>NZ_JARXVF010000001.1 GCF_029892515.1 Pseudaminobacter soli (ex Li et al. 2025)
AAAAGCGTCTCTGCGCATGCCAGGGCCGATAGGGCTCGGAGAGCGCGAACCTGACTTCTGGCATCTGGCCGGTTTCGTCATTCGAAAAATAGACGACGGCGCTGCCCTGCTTTGCCAGTTCGCGTTTTGTCAGGATCAGCGGCGGGCCGGTCGAACAGACATTTTTTGCGGTGGCGTCTTCGATGACGATGAGGCTGGCATAGTCACAAGCCCGTCGAGCTGCGCGAATGTTGGCTGCATGGGCGACGATGGCGCCGGAGCCATGCACGGCAATGCAAAGCCCGTCATGGCAATCGAACCCGCTGCCTGACAATTCGCCCGCTGAGGTCTCGTCATCGACCTGGCGCGGCTCGCTGCTCGCAACTTGTTCCGCCGGGATGTCATCAGGATCAATGGCAGCCGGCGCTTCCACGATCACGATGCTCCTGCGGCCGGATTTTGGCTTCAGGCTGTCGATCGGGCCGACGATCGTTTCGGTGCGCAGCGCCCGTCTCCAGTTTTCGACGGTGAATGCGTTCGGCCGTGCCCTGTTTACCGCCAGCATTTCACCGCCGATGGTTCCCCGACGAGCCGGCCGTCTTCGGAGATAAGGACGTCGGGCGTGCGGATATCCGTTAGCGTGAGCATACCGGCGAATGCAAAGGGCAGCGCCAGGGCACGCAGCCACGTCGTAGCCATGGTGATGATGACCAGCGCAATGGTCAAAAGGGCCAGCGAGTGCGACGAAATCAGGCCGACCCCGTCTATGGGAGAACGGTCCGATATCCATTTCGCGACCGTGATCATGATCGTCAGCCCCTTGCCCATCACGTAGAAGAACGGCGCGTCGAGGCCGAGCGGCATGGCGAGCGAGCCAAGCACAGCGAAGGGCATCACCAGGAACGACACGCTTGGCATGACGGCCAGGTTGGCGATGAGGCTGAGCGGCGAGACGCGCTGGAAGTGATAGACGCCGAAGGCGGTGGTGGCGATGCCGGCGATGGATGAGGTAAGCATGATGCCGCCGATCTCACCGACGACCTTGCTTGCGATGACGATCAGCAGCGGGCGCCCGGTAGCAGGTGGCGCGCGCCGGCGCTTTTGGCGGTATTCCGACCAGAGCGCGTAGCCCCCGACGAGCGCGGCGGTAGCGGCAAAGGACATCTGGAAACTCGGGCCGATCAATTCGTGTGGCGAAATCGCCACGATGACGAAGGCCGAGATCGCCAGGTTGCGCGTGGTCACCGCGCCGCGATCGAACAGCAATGCTGTGAGCATGATGCCGAGCATGAAGCAGCTGCGCTGTGCCGCCACTTGGCCACCCGAAATGAACAGATAGCTGACGATGGCGACAAGCGCCGCGACCGCCGCATATTTCTTGACCGGGTGGCGTGAGGAAAAGCCCGGAAACAGGGCGAAGATCATCCGCAGCGACCCCATCACCGTTCCGGCGACCAGCGCCATGTGAAGCCCCGAAATGGCGACGATGTGATAGATGCCGGTTCGCCGCATCGCCTCATTGATGTCGTCGGGAATGCCGGCCCGGATGCCCACCACCAGTGCTGCCGCGATCTCGCCTTCCGGTCCGCCGATAAGGCTGCGGATCCGTTCGGCAATGGTGTTACGGAGGTTTTGGACGCTGTTGAAGAGCCGTGCGCCGACCGGCAGCGGCGCAGTTTCATTGACGAGATCGGGACCGCGCATGAAAAAGCCGCTGGTGCCGATACGGGAAAAATAGCTCCTGAACGAGAAATCATAGCTGTCGGGACGAACCCGGCCGGTCGGCGGCATCAGGCGCACCGCGCCCTCGATTTCCGAACCGACGACCAGCCCCGGCGGGATTTTCCTAGCCGAAAGGCGCACGCGCTCGGGCGCATAGCGCAGCTTCGGCTTGGCGGTGGTCAGAACATCGATGGTCAGGCGCACGCGGCCATTGGCCATATGGTCGATCTCGGCAACGCGCCCCGTCAGGCGGGTTGAAATCTCACTGCCAAGCATGTTCGTTCCGGCCCGCCAGGTTTCGAACTTGGCAAGAAACATGCCCAGTATGCAAAACAGTGCCGCGAACATGAGAAGGCGCAGCGCCTGTCGGTGTGCCGGGAGAGCAGCACCGAGGCGACCACCAGCCTGCCGATGAGCGGCTGAAAACTGGGCTCTTCCGGCAGGCCGTAGTAGATGATCGTGCCGCAGCCGAACAACGCAGGCGCAAAAAGGAAGGGCGTTCCGCGGTCCAGCTCCGTGGCGAGGGCGGTCGTGGTCGCGCGAACGACCTTGGCGTAGAGGAGCGTGACGACGGCGAGCCAGGAGGTGGGCGATGGTCTGGGGCCTCGCGCGGGTTTCGTCGGCTTCGGCGGGCTTCGGGCGTCGGGCGCGGTGTGTGTTTCTCGCGGCGCAACGTCATCCGCCTCGGAGGCCAACAACTCACGTTCGCTTACCCCGCCGGAGGTTGCCCCGCGCGCCATGCAAGTCCCCCTTCCCGGGTCCGGCTTATCGCGCCACACGGCGCTTAACCGGCCCTGCCCCTTGCACCCCTGACCCTCTATGCTACATGAGCGCTACCGAATTGCCATGCGCGCCGCTTTTACGGCTGCGCCGGCTCGCTCCGTTCCATTTGGAAACACCATGTCCGACAAAGTCATTACCCGTTTCGCCCCCTCGCCCACCGGCTACCTGCATATTGGCGGCGCCCGCACGGCCCTGTTCAACTGGCTCTATGCACGCCACACGAACGGCACGATGCTGCTGCGCATCGAGGACACCGACCGCGAGCGCTCGACGGACGCTGCAACCGCCGCGATCCTCGAGGGCCTTACCTGGCTCGGCCTTACCTGGGAGGGAGAGGCGGTTTCGCAGTTCGAGCGCGCGCCGCGCCACAGCGAAGTGGCCGAGGAACTGGTGCGCATGGGCAAGGCCTATTACTGCTACGCCACGCCAGAGGAACTGAACGAGATGCGCGAAACGGCCCGCGCCGAGGGCCGCCCGCCGCGTTACGACGGGCGCTGGCGCGACCGCGATCCTTCCGAGGCGCCGGCCGGCGTAAAGCCCGCCATCCGCATCAAGGCGCCCACGGAGGGCGAGACGGTGGTGAACGACAGCGTGCAGGGCGAGGTCCGCTTCCCCAACAAGGACCTGGACGATTTCATCATCCTGCGCTCGGACGGCAACCCCACCTACATGCATGCCGTGGTTGTCGACGACCATGACATGGGCGTCACCCAGATCATCCGCGGCGACGACCACCTGACCAACGCTGCGCGCCAGACCGTGATCTACGACGCCATGGGCTGGGATGTGCCGCAGATGGCGCATATCCCGCTGATCCACGGTTCGGACGGTGCCAAGCTTTCCAAGCGGCATGGCGCGCTCGGCGTCGAAGCATACCGCGCCATGGGCTACCTGCCGGCGGCGCTGCTGAACTACCTCGCGCGCCTTGGCTGGAGCCACGGCGACGACGAAGTGATGTCGATGGACGACATGATCAGCTGGTTCGACATCGTCGACGTCAACAAGGGCGCGGCCCGCTTCGACTTCCAGAAGCTCGAGGCGTTGAACGGCATCTACATGCGCAAGATGGACGATGCCGAGCTGCTCGACATCTTCATCGCCACCTTGCCCTATCTCGAGAATGGCGCGCCGATCCTGGCCGGCCTGAACGAGAAGACCAAGGCCCAGCTGCTTGCGGCCATGCCTGGCCTCAAGGAACGTGCCAAGACGCTCGTCGAGCTCGCAGATGGCGCAGCCTTCCTGTTCGCGCAGCGCCCCCTGGCGCTGGATGAAAAGGCAGCATCGCTGGTCGGCGAAAAGCCCCGCACCGTGCTTTCCGGCGCCTTTGACGCTCTGAAGGACGTGAACGACTGGTCAGCCGCCTCCACCGAGTCCGCGATCCGGGAATTTGCGACCCGCAGCGAGCTCAAGCTGGGAGCTGTTGCGCAGCCGTTGCGCGCGGCACTTACCGGGCGCGCTACCTCTCCAGGCGTGTTCGATGTGCTTGCGGTGCTTGGCCGGGAAGAGAGCCTGGCGCGCATTTCCGATCAAATCGATTAACGCTTCTGTGGCACCATGGATAGGCATTGCAACGCGCCTGCTGCAGTGCAACATATGCGCGTTGCTGAACTTGGCACACCCCCGGAAATGCGTTAGCAAAAACCCGCATTTCAAATGCCGGATTGCCCGGCATTGCCAAAGGGTGATGCCGTTCGCCGAAGAGAGATAAAGGAAGTTTGCGATGACCGACTCGACAGCCAAGCTAGAATTTGGTGGCAAGACCCACGAATTCAAAGTACGAAGTGGCTCGGTCGGACCAGAGGTCATCGACATCGGGGCCCTCTACAAGGACACCGGGGCCTTCACCTACGACCCCGGTTTCACGTCGACGGCAAGCTGCGAGTCCGAGATCACCTACATCGATGGCGACGCCGGCGTGCTGCTGCATCGCGGCTACCCGATCGACCAGCTCGCTGAACATGGCGATTTCCTCGAAGTCTGCTACCTGCTGCTTTACGGCGAGCTGCCGACCAAGGCCCAGAAGGACGATTTTGACTATCGCGTCACGCGCCACACCATGGTGCACGAGCAGATGTCGCGCTTCTTCACCGGCTTCCGCCGCGACGCTCACCCGATGGCGGTGATGTGCGGCGTGGTCGGCGCGCTGTCGGCCTTCTATCACGACTCGACTGACATCTCCGATCCGCACCAGCGCATGGTCGCCTCGATCCGCCTGATCGCCAAGATGCCGACGATCGCGGCGATGGCCTACAAGTACCACATCGGCCAGCCCTTCGTTTACCCGAAGAACGAGCTGAACTTCGCCGCCAACTTCCTGCACATGTGCTTTGCCGTGCCGTGCGAGGAATACAAGGTCAACCCGGTGCTCGCCCGCGCCATGGAGCGCATCTTCATCCTCCATGCCGACCACGAGCAGAACGCTTCGACCTCGACCGTGCGTCTGGCCGGCTCGTCGGGCGCCAACCCGTTCGCCTGCATCGCCGCCGGCATCGCCTGCCTTTGGGGCCCGGCGCATGGCGGCGCCAATGAAGCCGCGCTCAACATGCTGGCCGAGATCGGTCATGTCGACCGCATCCCCGAGTTCATCGCCCGCGCCAAGGACAAGAACGATCCGTTCCGCCTGATGGGCTTTGGCCACCGCGTGTACAAGAACTACGACCCGCGCGCCAAGATCATGCAGAAGACCACGCATGAGGTGCTCGGCGAGCTCGGCATCAAGGACGATCCGCTGCTCGACGTTGCGATGGAACTTGAGAAGATCGCCCTTACCGACGCATATTTCATCGAAAAGAAGCTCTACCCGAACATCGACTTCTATTCGGGCATCACGCTGAAGGCGCTCGGCTTCCCCACCACCATGTTCACCGTGCTGTTCGCCGTGGCGCGCACCGTGGGCTGGATCGCGCAGTGGAAGGAAATGATCGAGGATCCGCATCAGAGGATCGGCCGTCCGCGCCAGCTCTACACCGGCTATCCGGAGCGCGACTACGTGCCGATCGCCAAGCGCTGATCGGCCAGCCACAGAAACAAGAAAGCGCCCCTCGGGGCGCTTTTTTTGTTTGGTAGCTTTATTTGACTGACGCTTTTTCGATTTCCGCGAGAACGGCCTCGGCGGCAATTTCGCCCGACGGTCGGGCCGTTGCCATGCGCCGCGCCACTTCCGCAAAGCCGTCCTTCTGCCAGGCGCGAAAGCCGGTGTCGGAAAACAGTGCTTCCAGGTGACGTGCGAGATTCTGCGGCCGCACATAGCGGTCATAGAATTCCGGCACGATGCAGCGATCGGCAATCAGGTTGGGCAGCAGCGCCGACCACACGGTGACCAGGCCTTGAACAAGGCCGGCAATGGCATCGAGCTTGTAGGCCGAGACCATCGGCACGCGGGACAGCGCCAGTTCGAGCGAAACCGTGCCTGACGCGATAAGCGCAGCATCGGCCTCGCCAAAGGCCTGCCATTTGCGGGCAGGATCCAGAATGACCTCCGGCTTGTCGTCCCAGCCGGCCACGGCAGCCGAAACAATGGGCGCCACATGCGGCACGGTGGGCAACAGAAGCCGCAGCTGGTGGCCGCGGGCGCGCAGCACCTTCGCTGTTTCACCGAATGGTTCGAGCAGCTTCTTCACCTCGCCACGCCGCGAGCCGGGCAAAAGCAGCAGCGTTTTTTGCCGTCCATTCGACAGGTCGCGAGGCTGAGCCTGCGCAGCGGCCGCGGTCAAAACGCCAGGGTCCTGCACCAGCCGATGCCCGACATAAGTGCCTGTCGGGCCGCCCAGCCGCTCAAGCTCGGCGACTTCGAAAGGAAGGATGCACAGCACCCGATCGACATACGGCCGCATGGCCTTTGCCCTGCCCGGCCGCCATGCCCAAACACTCGGGCAGACGTAGTGGACGGTCGGGGTAGCCGGGTTCAGTTTCCGCACCTTGGCGGCAACGCGCAGCGAAAAATCCGGACTGTCGATGGTGATAAGGCAATCGACTTTGGCCTCCGCGATCGCCTTGGCCGTCTCTCCGATTCTGCGAATGAGCCGTGGCAGGTCCCGCAGGATCGCCGTTATGCCCATCAACGCGATTTCCGAACCGTCGAAGAGTGGCTTCAGGCCAAGCTCTTGCAGATGACGGCCGCCAATGCCGACCAGCTGGATTTCCCGACCTGTCATCCGTTGCAAGGAGCGGACAACGTCGGCGCCCAGAAGGTCTCCCGACTCTTCACCTGCAACAATCGCGATTTTTAGCGGAGAAGTGCCACTCATTCGGGCTTACCGGCGGGCAGCCCGACAACGAAAATTCCGAGCTCGTCGGCACGCTCGACCATGCGGCCGAAATCCAGAACCAGGGAACTGCCCGCCTCAATGCCGATGCCGGCCAGACCGGCAGCATGGGCACCTTCGACGGTTGCCGGGCCGATGGTCGGCAGATCCGCTCGCTTTTCCTGCTGTGGCTTGGCGCACTTCACAAGAACCCCCCGCTTCTTGCCTGCAAGGCGGCCATGGTCACGCATATCGGCAACGCGCGCAAGCAGGCAGTCGGTTCCTTCGATGCCCTCGAGCGCAATCACGCGGCCGCCAATGGAGATCGCGCCCTGCCCGATGTCCAGCCGGCCGATCGCCAAGGCCGCCTCCAGCGCTGCATTGATATCGCGCCAATCAGCTTCCGTCGGCGTGGCGCGCGTCATCGCTCCCTTGGGGGCCAGAATGTCGGGGATGATCTCATGCGCACCCACGACCTTGAAGCCGAAGCTTTCGAGGCCGCGGACCAAAATCCTCAGCAAACCGTCATCGCCCTTGGCGAGCGCGGCAATCGCACGTGGCAATATCCTCAGCAACGCAAAGCTCGGCCGAACCGCGCGCCAATTGGGACGCCGATCAATGCCGCCGGCGAGCACGATATGCGTGACGTGGTGCCGCTTCATCACCGGCACCAGTTCGGCAAAGCTTTCCAGCGGCAAAACTTCGTGTTCGCAGGCGAGCAGAGCCGGATCGGACCCCGCCTCGCCTTCGATCAAGACCACGAATGGTGCATTTCCGGCCGCGACCAGCCGTTCAGCCACGTTTATCGGCAGTCGGCCACTGCCCGCGACTATGCCTACCCGCGCTCCGGGGGAAAGCCTTATCGGAAGCTTGGTCTCAGTCCAGGTCGTCGGCGTCGTCATCGACGGCACCCTTCAGCGGCGGCACGACAAAGTGGCGTTTGCCGCGATGGCTGAGAAAATCGATGATCCGCATCGCTTCTTCGGAATTACCGAATTCTGCGCGGGCGATTTCGAGGTTCTCGCCGAGCGGGCGAGATCTGTCAAAGATCGTGAGATATGCGCGGCGCAGGTTCAGAATACCTGCCTTCGGCATGCCGGACCGACGCAAGCCCACGACATTGAGGCCACGAAGCTTGGCTCGGTTGCCCACCGCGATGCCATAGGGAATGACATCGCCCGTGATCATCGAACCGCCGGCCAGGAACGCATTGCGGCCGACACGAACGAATTGGTGAACCGCGCTCAAGCCGCCGATGATGACATTGTCGCCTATCTCGCAATGGCCGGCGAGCGCAACGTCGTTGGTGAAGGTGACGTTGTTGCCGAGAACGCAGTCATGCGCGATGTGGCAATAGGCAAGGATATTGCAGTTGTCGCCGACGATCGTGGCACCGCGCGCATTGTCCGTGCCGACATTCATGGTCACGAACTCGCGGATCGTGCAATTCTTGCCGACGGTCAGCGTGGTGCGGCCACCCTTGTGGGCATTGTTCTGCGGCGCGCCACCCAGCACGGCCTGCGGGTGGATGGTGCATCCGTCTCCAATGGTCGTGGCGCCGATGATGGTGACATGGCTGATCAGCTTGACGCCATTGCCGATCACCACGTCGGAACCGATGTAGCTGAATGGCCCAATATAGGTGCCGGCGCCGACCTGCGCCCCCGCTTCGACTACGGCTGACGGATGGATGAAAGTTTCAGTTTGCATGTATTCTCGCTGGTCAGTCGGTAGGCGGCGACATCATCGCGGAAATTTCCGCTTCCGCTGCCTTTGCGCCGCCGACCATCGCTTCGCAAGCGAAACGCCAAATATTGCCGCGTTTTTTCAGCTTTTTCACATGGATGTGAAGCTGGTCGCCCGGAACGACCGGGCGTCTAAACTTTGCGTTATCGATGGTCATGAAATAGACCAGCGACGGCTTTTCGCCCGCCTGGCTCTTGATGCAGATGGCACCGGCTGTCTGGGCCATGGCCTCGACAATGAGTACGCCCGGCATGACCGGAAAGTCCGGGAAATGGCCCTGGAAATGCGGCTCGTTGACGGTGACGTTCTTGATGCCGATGGCGGAGTTGTCGGCGTCGATGTCAATGATCCTGTCGACCAGAAGCAGCGGATAACGATGCGGCAGAAGCTTCATCAGACCGATGATGTCAACGGCCTCAAGTGTCGTCGTTACGGCGTTGTCAGCCATGCTGTCTCACCCCTTCTTGGGCTTCGAAGATAGTTTGCGGATGGCGGCAACGTCGCGCATGAACTCCATCATCGGGCGTGCGGGCAGGCCTGCCCACACCTCGCCCGCCGGAACGTCGTTCATGAAGCCGCTCGCGGCAGCAAGCCTTGCGCCGCTGCCTACGGTCAGATGATCGGCAAGGCCCACGCGACCGCCCATCATCACATAGTCGCCAATGGTGACAGAACCCGAGATGCCGCAGTGGCCGGCAATGACGCAACCGCGGCCGATACGAACGTTGTGCGCGATCTGCACCAGATTGTCGATCTTGGTGCTCTCGCCGATGATCGTGTCCGCCATGGCGCCGCGATCCACGGTCGTGTTCGCGCCAATCTCGACATTGTCCTGTATGATCACGCGGCCAATCTGGGGAATGCGCTCAGGCCCGCTCCGACCGGCGACGAATCCAAACCCTTCGCGGCCGATGCTGGCACCGTTGTGGATCACGACCTTGTTGCCGATCAGCGCACACTGCACAGTGGAATTGGGGCCGATGAAACAGTCCCTGCCGATCTGGGTGGATAGACCGATGACTGCATTCGGCGCCACGATCGTTCCGCTGCCGATCGCCACATGGGCGCCGATCACGGCACCGGGCTCGACTGTTACTCCGGGCTCAAGCTTGGCTGTAGGATGGATATGCGCGCTGGGCGAAATACCCGTTTCCCCCGTCAAGGAGCGCGGGGATGCGGCGGCAGGAAACAACAGGCGTCCAATCTGAGCGAACGCTGCCTGCGGCTGCGGCGTCACCAGAACGGCAATGCCTGCCGGCACGAGATCGACGACATCGGCCGTACAAAGGATAGCGACGGCGCGCAGCTCGCCAAGCGTGCCCGCGTTGCGCTTGCCATCGACAAACACAAGAGCCCCCTCACCACCCTCGCTCACCGGAGCGATCGTGGATACGGCGGCTTGCGCGAGACGCGAATCGGCCAGCTCCGCGCCGGTCAGGTTCGCGATCTCAAGCGCCGTATATCGGCGCGACCGCACGAAGAAAACCGGATCGGACATATTAACCTTCTCTTCCGGGCCCCTGTTGGCCCGGAAGCCCACCCGCCTCTATATCAGAAGCGGGTCGAAATACCGAAGTTGAAGTTCTGCACGATGTCGTCCTTCTGCTTGAGGACGGGTATCGCGTAGTCGACGCGCAGCGGACCGAACGGCGACGCCCAGATCAGGCCAGCGCCGACCGAAGCGCGCCACTGCGCGCTGGTACCAGCGATTTCCGTGCCCTTGAGGCTATTGCCGTAGAGCGTGGCCGCATCTGCGAACACCGCACCGCGCAGACCGAAGCTCTCCGGAACAACCGGCAGCGGGAACTGAGTTTCAAGCGAAGCATTCCAATAGGTGCTGCCGCCCAGATGATCGCCAGTTTTGGGATCGAACGGACCGATTCCGCCATATTCGAAGCCGCGAACCATACGATCCGTGCCCTGGAAGTAATCGAAAATGCGGAGGTTATTTTCTGAACCATAGCCGGTGATATAGCCACCACCAACCGTAGCGAGACCGACGATATCCATCTCCTCAGAGAGGGTCTGGTAGTAGGTGCTGCGCCCGGTGAGCTTGACGAATCTGGCGTCACCACCAAGACCGGCGACTTCCGTCGTGAACCCTGCATAGAGACCCGAATGCGGGTTCTTCATGTCATCGATCGTATTGTAGAGCAACGAGGCCGAAACGGACGACTTGTTCCAGGGGCTCTCCGCAATACCCTGAAGAATAGCCGGAGAAATATTGCAATTGGGTGCAGTCGGATCCAACTGGCCGTTCACGACACAATTGTCGTTGCGGAGCTTATACTTCTCCTGCGTGAAGTTGTAGGCCAACTGCGTCGACAGCGCCTCGGTGATGGGCAGGCCGAAGCGAACAGTCGCGCCGTTCAACTCGCTCTCATAATTCGTATACGTACGGGTCTGGCGATAGATATCGAAGCCCGCAGCAATACGACGACCGAGGAAGTAAGGCTCAGTGAAGGACAGACCGAAGTCGCGCGACTTCCGACCGCCGCCAGCCGAGAAGCGAATGTACTGACCACGACCGAGGAAGTTGCGCTCGGTGATCGAGCCTTCGATCGACGGGCCTGGCGTCTCGCCGCCGGTCGTGTAACCAGCACCGATGGAGAATTCACCGGTCGACTTCTCGACGACATCGACTACCAAGACAACCTGGTCGGGCTCACTGCCCGGCACGGTCGAGATCTGAACGCTCTCAAAGAAATTAAGGCCTTCGAGGCGCTTCTTCGCGCGCTGGATAAGGACCTGATTGAAGGCGTCGCCTTCGCTCACGTCGAATTCGCGACGGATGACATAGTCACGCGTACGATCGTTGCCGCGGATTTCGATGCGCTCGACATAGGTCTTCGCACCCTGGTCCACCGTGTAGGCGACCGAAATCGTGTGATTCTCGAAGTTGCGATCACCGCGCGGGTTGACCTGCGCGAAGGCATAGCCCTTGCCGGCAACTTCTTCCGTCAGGGCGATGATCGAATCTTCGACGTTCTTGGCGCTATAGACGGCGCCCGGCCTGGTCTTCAGTTGAGCCTGAAGGGCTGCGGTGTCGAGTTCCGGAATGGAGCTTTCGACCGTGACGTCACCGAAATTATAGCGGTCGCCTTCTTCCACCACGATGGTGACGGTGTAGGTGTTGGACGCCGCGTCCAATTCACCGCCAGCGGACACCACGCGGAAATCGGCGTAGCCATGATTGTAGTAGAAGCGGCGCAGCGCCTCCTCGTCGGCGCGCAGGCGCTCCTGATCATAGATGTCGTCGCGCATCAGGAACGACAGGATCGTCGACTTCTTGGTCGAAATGATATCCGCCAGGCGACCCGAGCTGAAGGCATGATTGCCGACGAAATTTATCGCCGCAATCTTGGTGCGATCACCTTCGTTGATCTCGTAGACGACGTTGACGCGGTTTTCGCCCAAGTCGACGGTGCGCGCATTGACGACTGCGTCGTTGCGACCGATTCGGCGATAGGCTTCGCGAATGGCCTCGGCGTCCGACTCCATCGAGGCCGCCGAATAGGCGCCGCGCGGCTGGAGCTGAACCGTACCGGACAGCTGCGCGTCCTTGATCTTCTTGTTGCCCTGGAACAGGACCTGATTGACGACCTTGAGCTCGGAGACCTGCACGACCAGGGTTGAACCGACCTGCTTGATGCTAACGTCCGAGAACAGGCCGGTTGCGAAAAGCCGCTTCACGGCCTCATCGATGTCGGCGTTGGAGAACGATTTGCCCGGCTTGGCGGCAACATAGTCGCGAATCGTCTGTGCCTCGATGCGCTGGTTACCGCGCACATCGATGCTGTTGACGACGGCTGCCGAGGCGGCCGAAACGGCGGCCAGCTGCGCAACCACGGCCCCCGGCACAACCAGAGACGCGGACAGTGCCACCGCAGACGCGGCGCTTAGAAAACTGGATGCTGCCTTCATCGGGCTATATTACCTTTTCTCGTAGTCCCCACGGCGAGAAAACCGGACGTGCGGTGAATTTCCCTTACCGTATTAACCGGATTTTCCCTACACGCAAGGCTTCTGGTTAATTTGCGTTTACTCAGCGCCGACGCGTGACTTTCGCGTCACGCATATCGCCACTCATGGTAAACGACCCCTCAATTAACCTCCGCGCAGGGCAAATTTCTTCATAATTTCAGCACCCGAACAGGTCGTTCCAGAACACGAACACCATGAATCCCAGAACGGCCAACATGCCGATTCGGTAGAAAATCTCCATCGTCCGCTCAGACACCGGTCGGCGGTTGACGGCTTCTATCCCATAGAAAAGCAAATGGCCGCCGTCCAGAGGTGGAATCGGCAAAAGGTTGAGAAAACCGATTCCTACGGAGAGAAGCGCAACCAGTTGCACAAGCCACTCGAAGCCGAGCTTGGCGGCCCGACCAGCCATGTCGGCGATCTTGACGGGGCCGCCGAGCTGGCACTTGTCCTCGCGACCGGCCGCGAAACGCTGGAAGAACTGTCCGGTACGGGCAATGATGTTGCCCGTCTCGCGCACGGCCTCCACGAACGCACCCGCGGGGCTGTAGCTGACCACGCGGGGATGGCCAAGTTGCTCGTCGTTAATGACGCCGATCACTCCGACCTTGAGCTTGTTCCCCAGCGCATCGGTCTGCTCCATCGGCTCCGGCGTAGCGGCCAGCGTGATGTCCTTGCCGTCACGCTGCAACACGAAATTGAGCTTGTCGCCCGCGCGGCCCGAGACCAGGCGCTGGACATCGGAAAAGGTCGAGACCTTCTCGCCGTCGACGCTGACGAAGCGATCCCCGGGCTGGAAGCCTGCCACCGCAGCCGGACTGCCGGGCCGAATCTCGGCGACCATCGGCTCGGAGACGAACCGCCCGTACATAGTGAACACCACGGTGAAGACGGCGATGGTCAGCAGGAAATTGAACAGCGGGCCGGCAACCACCGTCGCCGCGCGTTTCCATACCGGTTGCGTGTGGAAGGCCACCTTGCGCTCCTCGTCGGAGAGCTGTTCGGTTTCCTGCGCATCCGGCGTGCTGGTGACGTTCATGTCGCCGACGAATTTGACGTAGCCGCCCAGAGGAATCGCTGAGAGCTTCCAGCGCGTGCCATGACGATCGGTGAACCCGAAGAGTTCGGGACCGAACCCGATGGAGAATGCCTTGACCCCGATGCCGCACCAGCGGCCGACGAGGTAATGGCCCATTTCGTGAACGAAGACGACCACGGTCAGCACGAAGAGGAACGGGATGATAGTGCCTACGAGCAGACTGTCCGTGCCGAACATCGCAGGAAGTATCTGGCTCAAGGTCATGCCCCCAAATGATAATTGATTTCGCTAGGCCCCGCGCAGGCAGTGTCACTCCAAAGCGGCGAATCCAAGGCGCGACGTCTACTTCAGCGTGCAGAACGCGTTCTGCCTAGAGAGGAAACAGACCGCTCGCCGGATTTTCGGCGCCGCCGAAAGCCGTACCGATGACGTATAGTGCCAGGGCCGCAACGACAAGCCCGTCGACTCGATCCATGACGCCACCGTGACCAGGAATCAGGTGGCTGGAATCTTTCACCCCATGCCGGCGCTTGACCCACGATTCGAATAGGTCGCCGATCTGGGACACGACGGACAGGAACAGCACCACCGGAACCATGAGCCCCAGATGGGGGCTGCCGGCCAGGACTGCAACTGCTAGTCCCGCAATGAGACCCCCGATTGTCCCGCCGATCGCGCCGCTCCAGGTCTTTCCGGGCGAGATTGCAGGTGCAAGTTTCGGGCCGCCGATGGCGCGGCCAACGAAGTAGGCCAGGATGTCCGTCGCCCAGACGACGGCGAACAGGAACAGGATCGCAACCAGACCCGACTTGTCGGCCCCTCGCAGGAGCGCCAGCGAGACGCCCGAGAGGCCCGCATAGGCAAGGCCCGCAGTGTTCCAGCTTCCCTGCTTGCCGATCGCCGCAACGATCGCGGAAACGACGACAGCGGCAGCGAGAGCGAGCAAGACGGTGGCTGCCGGAAATCCGGCGACCAAAAGCAGCAGAACCAGGGTTAGCAGGCCCGCCGCAAGCCATTGGTAGGGCGCGTTGGCCGCGCTCCGCGACATGGCGCTCCACTCATAGAACATGGCGAGCCCGATGGCGGCCGACAGCAGGCGGAAATATGGGCCGCCGAGCCATGTCAGGCCAAGCACGATTACCGCCAGGACGATTGCAGAAATCACCCGCTGCTGGAGATTGCTCATGCCGCTCAAGACGCGACGCCTCGTGCCGCAAGGCCTCCGAAGCGGCGTTCGCGCGCGGCAAACTGCTCAAGCGCTTCGGCCAGATGTTCGCTGGTGAAATCGGGCCAGTAGCAAGGCATGAATACGAACTCGCTATAGGCCGCCTGCCAGAGCAGGAAGTTTGACAGGCGCATCTCGCCGCTGGTGCGGATGACGAGATCCGGGTCGGGAATGTCGCTGGTGTCCAGGGCCGCGGCAAAAGTTTCCGCGCTGATCTCGTTCGGAGCGATCTGGCCCGCCACGGCCTGCTCGGCGATCTTTCGCACGGCGCGGACGATCTCGTCGCGGCTGCCGTAGTTGAAAGCGATGACGAGATTGATGGCAACGTTGCCTGCCGTCAGCGTCTCCGCTTCATCGAGCAACGCCGCAATGTCCGGCTTCAGGCCGACGCGATCGCCGACGATCCGCACGCGCACGCCGTTCTGGTGAAGTTCGGCAAGGTCACGCCGAATGAAAAGCTTGAGAAGCCCCATGAGGTCGCTGACCTCGGACTTCGGCCGCGACCAGTTCTCTGAGGAAAACGCGTAGACCGTGAGCCAGCGGATGCCTTGAGCGGAGGCGGCACGCACCGTCTTGCGAAGTGCCTCGACCCCGGCCTTATGGCCAGCCAAGCGCGGCAGGCCGCGGGCTTTCGCCCAACGGCCATTTCCATCCATGATGATCGCGACATGCGCGGGGGGTGTCATGATCTCGCCTTCGGGTCGCCGGCCAGACAACCTCAAACCTGCATGATCTCGGCTTCTTTTCCGCTCAGCAGGCTGTCGATCGTGGTGATCGTTTCGTCGGTGAGCTTCTGGACCCTTTCGGACTGAACGCGCGAATCGTCTTCGCTGATGTCGCCGTCCTTCTGAGCCTTCTTCAGATGATCCATGCCGTCGCGGCGAACGTGACGCGCGGCCACGCGCGCATTCTCCGCATAGGTGTGGGCGATCTTGACCAGTTCCTTGCGGCGCTGCTCGTTGAGCTCGGGCAGCGGAATGCGCAGCGTGGTGCCGTCCACGATCGGATTGAAGCCCAGGTTCGACTCGCGAATCGCGCGGTCGACGGCACCGACCATCGACTTGTCCCACACGCTGACGGAGATCATGCGCGGTTCAGGGACCGAGATCGTAGCCACCTGCGCAATCGGCATGGCCGAGCCATAGGCCTGGACATGGATGGGATCGAGAAGGTTGCTGGACGCACGGCCGGTCCTCAGCGATGCCAGATCGTGCTTGAAGGCGTTGACCGCGCCTTCCATGCGCCGCTGAATGTCGTTGAAATCTGCGCCGTTGCTCATTTCTTCTTCTCCTTGACCTTCAGCTCTTCAGGCCAGTCTTTGCGGTTCATGCGTCGGAGACGACCGTGCAGTGGCCGTCGCCCCTGAGTATTTCGCCGAAACCGCCTTTTTCATGTATCGAATAGACGATTATCGGAATGTTGTTTTCGCGCGCAAGCGCAATCGCTGCCGTATCCATGATCGAGAGGCCTTTGGCGATGACCTCGGCATGGGTAATGCGCTCGAAGCGCGTCGCGGTGGGGTCTTTCTTGGGGTCGGCCGAATAGACGCCGTCCACCTGCGTACCCTTGAACAGCGCATCGGCGCCGATTTCGGCGGCACGAAGGGCCGCAGCCGAATCGGTGGTGAAGAACGGGTTGCCCGTGCCGCCGGCAAAGATCACGACCTTGCCCTCGTTCATGTAGGCGGTTGCCTGGCGCTGGGAAAAGCTCTCGCAGAGTTCCGGCATGGCGATGGCCGAAAGCACCACGGCATCGACGCCGAGCTTGACCAGCGAGGTGCGCAGCGCCAGCGAGTTGATGACGGTCGCCAGCATGCCCATGTGGTCGCCGGTGACCCGGTCACCGCCCTTGGAGGCGACGGCCACGCCGCGGAAGATATTGCCGCCGCCGATGACCACGCCCACCTCGACGCCAAGCGACCTCGCCTCAGCAATGTCGGACGCGATGCGATCGACCACGGAGACGTCGATGCCAAAATGCTGATCACCCATCAGCGCCTCGCCCGACGCCTTCAACAATACACGCCGGTATAGGGGTTTGGCCGCCATCTCGTCCTCTTTTGGATCTGTTTTTGTGTGTGCACCTTGAATGAGGGCGAATGTCCGCCTGCGGGCAATCGATCCCCGATGCACGTTTTTGCGCATACACGAAGGGCATCGCGTTGTCACGCGATGCCCCCGGTGATGCGTCATGAAGCGCGTATTGCGCTATTACTTCTTCACAGCTGCTGCAACTTCGGCAGCGAAGTCGGTCTCTTCTTTCTGGATGCCTTCACCCAGAGCGAAGCGGACGAATCCGGTGATCTTGGCCGGAGCGCCGATTTCCTTCTCGGCGGCCTTCAGGGCGGCGTCGACGGTCAGGTCCGGATTGATCACGAAGGCCTGCTTCAGAAGCACGGACTCCTCGTAGAACTTGCGCAGGCGGCCTTCGACCATCTTCTCGATGACGGCTTCCGGCTTGCCCGATTCGCGAGCCTGCTCGACGAAGATCGCCTTTTCACGAGCGACGACGGTCGGATCGACCTCCTCGGGGGTCAGGGCCAGCGGGCTGGTGGCGGCAACGTGCATCGCAACCTGGCGAGCGAAAGCGCGCGCTGCGTCTGCATTGCCAGTCGTTTCGATGGCAACGAGGACGCCGAGCTTGCCGAGGCTGTCGGCAACCGCGTTGTGCACATAGGTGGCAACCACACCGGCCGGAACCGAGAGCTTGACCGAGCGGCGGAAGCCCATGTTCTCGCCGATGGTGCCGACCGCATCCTTGATGGCGTCGGCGACGGACTTGTCCGAGCCGGGGTAGCCAGCGGCGGCAACCGCCTCGGTCTCGCCATTGCCGGCAAGCGCCACGGCAGCAACGTTGCGGACGATTTCCTGGAAGGCTTCGTTGCGGGCAACAAAGTCGGTCTCGGAGTTAACCTCGACGACCACGGCCGAATTCGCATCGCCGGCAACGCCGATCAGGCCTTCGGCAGCGGTGCGGCCGGCCTTCTTGTCAGCCTTGGCAATGCCCTTGGCACGCAGCCAGTCGACGGCGGCTTCCATGTCGCCGTTGGTCTCGGCGAGTGCCGCCTTACAATCCATCATGCCCGCGCCGGTTGCGTCGCGGAGTTCTTTGACCTGTGCTGCTGAAATGCTCATTCTCTTGCCTCTTGGTTCCAAATGCGTGAGCGCACCACCGATTTATCGATGATGCGCCTGACGCCGACGCGACAAACCGCGTCCAATTTCAGAGAAATGAAGGCCGCAGGGCGGCCTTCATTGCCATTACGCCTCGGGCGAAGTGCCTTCATCGAGCGCCGGCTCCGACGGAGCCTCGGCCGAAGCGCCGATGTCGACGCCGAGAGCGCCCTGCTGGCGGGCGATACCGTCAATGGCGGCGCGGGCGATCAGGTCGCAGTAGAGCGAGATGGCGCGGGCGGCATCGTCGTTGCCCGGGATCGGGAAGTCGATCTTGTCCGGATCGCAGTTCGAGTCGATGACGGCAACGACCGGGATGCCGAGGCGCTTGGCCTCGAGGATGGCGATCGCTTCCTTGTTGGTGTCGATGACGAACATCAGGTCCGGGGTCGAGCCCATGTCCTTGATACCGCCGAGGGCCTTGTCCAGCTTCTCGCGTTCGCGCTCGAGGTTCAGGCGCTCCTTCTTGGTGAAGCCCTGGGCTTCGCCAGCCAGCAGCTCGTCGAGCTTGCGCAGGCGCTGGATCGAGTTCGAGATCGTCTTCCAGTTGGTCAGCATGCCGCCGAGCCAACGCGAGTTGACGTAGTACTGGGCCGAACGCTGGGCAGCGTCAGCGACGATGTCCGAAGCCTGGCGCTTGGTGCCGACGAACAGCACGCGGCCGCCCTTGGCAACGGTATCGGAAACCTGCTTGAGAGCCTGGTGCAGCAGCGGAACCGTCTGCGACAGGTCGATGATGTGGACGTTGTTACGGGCGCCATAGATGTAGGGCGCCATCTTCGGGTTCCAGCGGTGCGTCTGGTGGCCGAAGTGAACACCAGCTTCCAAAAGCTGGCGCATGCTGAAATCAGGCAGAGCCATTCCTAGTTCCTTTCCGGTTAGCCTCCACGGACGTAACGACATGGTTGGGATGCTATCCCTTCCCTGTCACCGGAGGTGTCAGCCGGATTTCTCCCGGGCAGATACCAAAGTCCGTGTGTGGAATGCCGGCGCATATAGAGGCAGAACGCTGGAAAAGCAAGCGGGGCCTTGATGGGCTCGCTTATCGCGTAGTTCATCGGCTGGCGATCAGCGCGCCGGTGCCGATCATGGCGCTGCCGGCGACGCGGTTCATCCAGCGCATGCGGCCGGACGTATTGAACCATCGCGCGCTGCGGCCGGCGGCCAGTGAATAGAAGGTCATGATCCCAACGTTGATGCAGAACACCACGCCGAGCACGACGAGGCCGTCCAGGACCGTCAGAGCCTTCACATCGAGAATCAGCGGCATGATGGACGCGTGGAACAGGATGGCTTTGGGATTGCCGAGGCCGACGGCCGCTCCGAGTGCTACCGAACGCGCGGGCTTCGCCTGCGGCCGTTCGGCGCTGTCCAACGGCTGCGGCGAACTGCGCCACATCTTGAAGCCGAGCCAGATCAGATAGGCCGCGCCGGCATATTTCAGGAGCAGAAAAATCCACTCGACGGTGTGAGCGACGGCCGCCAGCCCCATCAGGGCCAGCCCGACGAGCACCAGATCACCGAGGCCGATGCCGATTCCGAGCGCAATGGCCGGGGCTGCGCCGCGCGAAACGCCTGTGGTGATGACGGCCAGCATCGACGGACCCGGGCTTGCCGCCGCGGCGAACACGGCACCCGCATAAGCCAGAAGCGAAAACAAGGTCATGCAGCCACCCTCTCCTTGCCGGCTCGAACCCGAACGCGTCGGAACACTGCGACGATTTCCTCACGGCTGCAAGCGATCGCGCCCATCCGCATGGCTCGGTCACGCTCGACGCCGGTGATGTCGTAGTGGGGTGCGGTGGTCTTGGGTGGACCCTGATAGGAAGAAAGATGCAGGCCGAGTCGAGCCGCGAAGCGATGCAGCTCGGCCAGATCGTCAGCCATCAGATGGCACCAGAGTCGCCCCTGCCAAAGCCAGATGGCCTCGTCGACATAGACCGCCAAGCGCGGCCTATTTCTTATCGCATTTGTGTTGGGGCTGGTCGAACAGCGACAGGTTGACCAGCTTGCCGGTCATCGAGAAGTCGCCATAGTCCATGACCAGGTCGCGCGTCAGGCCATTTTCGTGCAGCTTGAAGCTGATGCGATACTCGGGGACTTCCTCGCCATTTTTCTTCGTCTCGTCGAAATAGGCGATGTTGACGGGCCAGTATTTGTCCTTGGCCAGCCCCTTGAGCGCCGGCAGCTCGGGATCGTTCTTCGACGATTCCGTCTGCTTGCCGACGATGACGGTGGTGGTCATCACCTTGTCGGCGTCTTCAGAGCCGTCGAAGAGGTTGGTCTCATAAAACGTCTCGCCGCTATTGGCCTTCCGGATCAGCTCTTCGAGATGCTGAGTCGGAAACTGCGTGGGGCCAAGTTCGAGACTGTTCTTTTCCGGCTTGTCGATCTTGACGTTCAGCCCCGCCTTCTCGCGAGTGGCCGTGCCCTTCACCTCACGTTCGAGATTCTGGTCGACGAAGGATTTGGTCAGGAAGCTGAAGGTCTTGCCTTCGGCGTCCTCGTAGGTCGTCGTCTGCTGATCGGTAAGGCGCGCATTTTCACCCGTGGTGATCTGCGTGACGAAGCGGAAGTTCACCGTATAGCCTTCGCAAGGCGAGCCGTTGAACTCGTAGACCATGCGGCCACTAAGGCCGGTGATGCCGGAATGATCCGAAGCCTTGTCCAGGACGAGATCGTAGACGGCACGATGCGGCGCAAGCGGGGTCACGGCAAAAGCCGGGACGGTACCGATGGCGGATGTCGAGAGAAGAGCAAGCAAGGCAAGGCGCACAGCGCGCATGAAGACACTCCGGTGTCGCGGCCACTCGACCGCACAAATGAAGTCTACATTCGAAAAAAGTCGTGGCGGAAGCGAGGCAAAAATAGCAGTTTGCGCGCGGCAACCGATTTCCATGCCGAAACATAAGGAAAGACGATGAGCGAAACAATCGAAAACCGGCTCAGCAAGCTGGGCGTCACCCTGCCCGTGGCAGCGGCACCGGCCGCCAACTACGTACCCTACATGCAGAGCGGCAATCTTGTTTTCACGGCCGGCCAGTTGCCGCTGAAGGAAGGCAAGCTCGTCGCCTCCGGTCTTCTCGGCCGCGATCTCGACACCGCCGCCGGCCAGGAAGCCGCCAAATACTGCGCCATCAACATCCTGGCCCAGGTGAAGGCAGCGCTCGGCGATCTCGAGAAGATCAAGCGCCTGGTCAAGATCACGGTCTTCGTCGCCTCCTCGCCCGACTTCACCGAGCAGCACCTGGTGGCCAACGGCGCCTCCGACTTCCTCGTCGCCGCGCTTGGCGATTCCGGCAAGCATGCCCGCTCGGCGGTTGGCGTGGCGGTTCTGCCGCTCAATGCCGCGGTCGAGATCGAAGCCATCGTCGAAGTCGCCTGAAAGACCCGATCATGAGCGAGCTCTCCTGGCTGACGGCGCGGCCGATCGCGCATCGTGGCTATCACGATCTCAACAAGGCAGTGTGGGAAAACACCCTGTCGGCTTTCGACCGCGCCATAGCCAGGGGCTACGCCATCGAGTGCGATGTGCATCTGTCTTCCGATGGCGTGCCGGTCGTCTTCCATGACGACGATTTGAAGCGGCTGACGGGGACGGAAGGCTTCATCTGGCAGCGCACGGCAGCTGAAATGGCCGCTCTGCGCATCGGCGGCACGACGGACCATGCGCCGACGCTGCAGGAAATGCTCGATCGCGTTGCGGGCAAGGTGCCGCTGGTGATCGAACTCAAGGGCATCCCCGGTAAGGACGAGGGCCTGGTCGAGAAGGTCTGCGCCTTGCTGCGTGGCTATCACGGCGAAGCGGCGATCATGTCCTTCGATCACTGGCTGATCCGGCAGTTCCCGGCTCATGCGGGCGACATCCCGACCGGCCTGACTGCCTATGGCAGCAAGGACCACGAGTTGGAGGCGCATTTCTCGATGCTCGCGCACGGCATCTCCTTCGTCTCCTACGATGTTTTTGCGCTGCCGAACCGCTTCGTCGGTTTCGTCCGCGAAAGACTGAACATGCCGGTGATCACCTGGACGGTTCGCGACCAGGCGGCGGTGGACCTGACCTTTGCCCACGCCGACCAGATGACCTTCGAAGGATTCGAGCCGGAGGTGGCACGCGCGTGATTGTCTTGCAGTGCCCTCTTGCACCGCCAAACGGGTTACGTATCTAAAACCCCATGGACAGCACGCGCGACGGCACCGAACCCCACGCGGATGGCGACTTCGCCATCCGCGTCGTCGACAGCATGGGCGGCTTCGCCCGCGCCGAATGGGAAAGCCTGACCGGAACCTCGCGAAACGAGTCCGGAAATATCTATAACCCGTTCATATCATACGAGTTTCTTAGTTCTCTCGAAGAGTCCGGCTGCGCCGTTCGCCGGTCGGGCTGGATGGGCCATCACCTGCGGCTCGAAGGGCCGGGCGGCCGTCTTCTCGGGGCGGTGCCCTGCTATATGAAGTCGCACAGCCAGGGCGAATATGTCTTCGACCACGGCTGGGCCGATGCCTTCGAGCGCGCGGGCGGGCGCTATTACCCCAAGCTGCAGGTTTCGGTGCCTTTTACGCCGGCCACGGGGCCCCGGCTCCTGGCGCACCGTGCCGCCGACGCCGATACCGTGCGGGCCGCGCTTGCCTCGGGTCTCAAGCTGGTGACGAACAAGCTCGGCGTATCGTCGGCGCATGTCACCTTCGCCACGGAGGACGACGTCGAGGCGCTGGAAGGCGCTGGCTTCCTCACCCGCACCGACCAGCAATTCCATTTCTTCAACGAAGACTATTCCAGCTACGACGACTTCCTCGCAACGCTTGCCTCACGCAAGCGGAAGGCGCTGAAGAAGGAACGGCGCGAGGCGCTGTCGCATGGGATCGAGATCGACTGGCTGACCGGCAGCGACCTGACCGAGCGCGTCTGGGACGATTTCTTTGCCTTCTACATGGATACGGGCAGCCGGAAATGGGGACGCCCCTATCTCAACCGCACGTTCTTCTCGCTGATCGGCGAGCGGATGCGCGACGACATCCTGCTGGTGATGGCGCGGCGCAATGGCCGGTACATAGCAGGCGCCATCAACTTCATCGGCTCCGATACGCTGTATGGCCGCAACTGGGGCTGCGTCGAGGATCACCCCTACCTGCATTTCGAGGTCTGCTACCATCAGGCGATCGATTTTGCGATCGCCAACAAGCTGAGGGTCGTGGAAGCCGGCGCGCAAGGGGAGCACAAGCTGGCGCGCGGCTACAGACCCGTTACCACGCGCTCGGCCCACTACATCGTCCATGCCGGCCTGCGAAATGCCGTTGCCGACTATCTCGAGCGCGAGCGCGAGGAGGTCCAGCAGATTGGCGAGTATCTGGACGAGCACAGCCCGTTCAGGAAGGATCTCGCCGAGCCTGATAGTTGAAAGGTGTCAGTGCACCAGCGTCTTCGAGAACAGGTTGATGATGCCGACGCCCACCATGATGAACCCCATGCCGATCAGGGCGGGCACATCGAGCGCCTGGCGGAACCAGACCCAGCCGATCGCCGTGATGAGGATGATGCCCGCGCCACACCAGAGGGCATAGACCACGCCGACCGGCATGATGCGCAAAGTCAGGGACAGGAAATAGAAGGCAAGCGCATAGCCCGTGACCGTCACCAGCGATGGCAGCAGCCGGGTGAAGCCGTGCGTTTCCTTGAGCGCCGTCGTTGCCAGCACTTCGAATATGATGGCTATGACCAGATAGCCGTAGTTCCAATACATGCGTGTTCCTGCCTGACTGATTGCGGGCTGTTGCCGAAACGACTATGACGCGAACACGCACACGACGAGAGGCACATCATGAAATACGACGATACCAACGTGTTTGCGAAGATCCTGCGCGGCGAGCTGCCCGCCCACAAGGTCTATGAGGATGAAACCGCGATCGCCTTCATGGATCTCATGCCCCAGGGCACGGGCCATACGCTGGTAGTGCCCAAGGCGCCTTCACGCAACCTCCTGGACGCCGATCCCGCCGTTTTCGGCCCGCTCATGGCTGTTGTGCAGAAGATCGCCCGTGCAGCCAAGCAGGCTTTTGCCGCCGACGGCGTGACGGTTATCCAGTTCAACGAGCCGGCCGCCGGGCAAACCGTGTTTCACCTGCATGTCCACGTCATGCCGCGCTTCGAGGGCGTGCCGCTGAAGCCGCATACGGGCCAGATGGAAAAGCCGGAAGTGCTGGCCGAGCACGCCGAGAAGCTCCGCGCCGCACTGGCTGAAGCTTAAAGCGGCTGCGAGGCCAAAATTCCCACGCCAAGAACGATCTCGGCCGCGACGATGCCTATGAGCACGCGGCGGCCGAGCAGAAGATAGGCGACGAAGCCAGCCGCCACTGCCCCGACCCGCAAGGCAAGCGACGTTGCCGCCAGTGCGCCGGTCGGAAAGACGATCAGGTTGCCGATGACGGCAGCCACCAGCGCGGTCGCCACGGTGCGCACCAGCACCAGAATATCCGAACTCTCCGAAATACGGCCGCCGAAATAGACGCCGAGAAAGCGCCAGCTGTCGGTCGCCAGCCAGCCGGCGACGAGGATAAACAGGAACGGCCACCACCAGGCGTCGATCGAGGTGAAGGTCATGCGGCCGCCCTCCGCCGGACCAGTCGATGATAGATACAGGCGGCAACGCCGCCCGTAAGACCCGCCGCCAGAAGGTCGAAACCGGGCCAGACGGTATGGAAAAACGGCCCGAGACCAAGCCCCAGAACCATGGCCACATGCCCTGCCCGCTCGCGCGCCGAGCCCCAGAGCGAGGTCAGGAAATACATCGGCGTGAGCAGCAGCAGGCCCGCCGACACGATGGGCGGCAGATTGCCCGCAAGCGTATAAACCACGCCCACCACGACCATGTTGGTCAGCACCAGCGTGAAGCCCAGCCCGGCGTAATAGGTTGCGCGCATCTCACGCGGAATGCGACCGACGCGCTCCATCGCGAGCACCCAGGACGTCACGGCAACGCAGTGGGAGAGCAGGTAGAGCAGCCACTTTGGCGTGCGCGAGCCTTTGAGCTCGGGCACCAGTGCCACCACCATAGGCATCAGACGGATAGACGACAGCGCAACCGCAAAGGCTGCCGCCGGCAGCGATGCGCCCGACATGATGGCGCCGACCAAAACCACCTTGGCCGGAAGCGCCCAGACCATGCCCGTCATGAACACCGCCTGGGCCAGCGTCAGCCCGGCCTCGCGTGCAAGCCCTGCAAATCCGACGAAAGCGCTGGCAAGGATCAGCCCGGGAACCGAAAAGGCAGTGCGGGCACCGCGCAGAAACCAGATCCGGCGCGCGTCGGCGCCTGGAGAATCGATCTGCTCGGGGAATGTGGAGGTGTCGTCTGGCATCGACGCGCTGATTAGCACGCACTGAATGACGCCGCGACATGAAAGCCTTGGACCAGTTGCCCGATCGTGTCGAGGCAGTCACAAAAAAGCCGCCGGTCGCCTGATGCGGCCGGCGGCTTTTCATTGATTAGGAAGTCTTCTCAGCCCTTGCGGGGCAGTTGCGGCACCAGGCTACGCTTGGTCCCGTCCCTGCCATTGGCCTTGGGCTTCTGGCTTGTGGCCTTCTTTGCCACCGCCTTCTTCGCTGCCGGCTTCCTCGCCGGACCCTTGGTCTCTTCCTTCTTGGGCTTCACCGGCACTTCGTCGGCGATGCTCTCGAGCTTCAGGCCGCTCTCGCCGTCTTCCTTCTTCTCGACGGTGACGCGGACGGTACCGCCCTTCTTGAGCTTGCCGAACAGCACCTCTTCGGCCAGCGGCTTCTTGATGTACTCCTGGATGACGCGGCTGAGCGGACGCGCGCCCATGCGCTCGTCATAGCCCTTGTCGGCCAGCCAGGCGATGGCATCGGGCGACAGATCGAAGGTCACGCCGCGCTCGGAAAGCTGGGCCTCGAGCTGCATGACGAACTTCTGCACGACCTGGTGCACGACCGGCACCGGCAGCGAACCGAACGGGATGATGGCATCGAGACGGTTGCGGAACTCCGGCGAGAACAGCCGGTTGATCGCTTCCATGTCGTCGCCCTCACGCTTAGACGAGCCGAAGCCGATGGCCGCCTTGGCCATGTCGGCAGCACCAGCATTGGTCGTCATGATCAGGATGACGTTGCGGAAGTCGATCTGCTTGCCGTTGTGGTCGGTCAGCTTGCCGTGGTCCATGACCTGCAACAGGATGTTGAACAAGTCCGGATGCGCTTTTTCGACCTCATCGAGCAGCAGCACGCAGTGCGGATGCTGGTCGACACCATCGGTCAGCAGGCCGCCCTGGTCGAAGCCGACATAGCCGGGAGGCGCGCCGATCAGCCGCGAGACGGTGTGGCGCTCCATGTATTCGGACATGTCGAAGCGGATCAGCTCGACCCCAAGCGACGAAGCCAGCTGCCGCGCCACTTCGGTCTTGCCGACGCCCGTCGGACCCGAGAACAGGTAGGAGCCGATCGGCTTCTCCGGTTCGCGCAAGCCCGCACGCGCCAGCTTGATCGCCGAGGCGAGCGCCGTGATGGCCGTGTCCTGACCATAGACAACCCGGCGCAGCTCAGTCTCGAGATTGGCCAGCACCTGCTCGTCGTCGGCCGAAACCGTCTTGGGCGGGATGCGCGCCATGGTGGCGATGGTCGCCTCGATCTCCTTGACGCCGATCGTCTTCTTGCGCTTGCCCTCGGGCACCAGCATCTGCGAGGCGCCGGTTTCGTCGATCACGTCGATCGCCTTGTCCGGCAGCTTGCGGTCGTTGATGTAGCGCGCAGACAGCTCCACCGCGGCCTTGATGGCCTCGTTGGTGTATTTCACCCGGTGGAATTCCTCATAATAGGGCTTCAGGCCCTTCATGATCTCGATCGCGTCGTCGACCGTCGGCTCCTTCACGTCGATCTTCTGGAAGCGCCGCACCAAAGCGCGGTCCTTCTCGAAGAACTGGCGGAATTCCTTGTAGGTGGTCGAGCCGATGCAGCGGATAGCACCGGACGACAGCGCCGGCTTCAGGAGGTTCGATGCATCCATCGCGCCGCCCGAGGTGGCGCCAGCGCCGATCACCGTGTGAATCTCGTCGATGAACAGCACCGCACCCGGATACTCTTCCAGTTCCTTGACGACCTGCTTCAGGCGTTCCTCGAAATCGCCGCGATAGCGCGTGCCGGCCAGCAGCGTGCCCATGTCGAGCGCAAAGATGGTGGCATCGGCCAGCACGTCGGGGACATCGCCCTCGACGATTCGCTTGGCCAGACCTTCGGCGATCGCGGTCTTGCCGACGCCGGGATCACCCACATAGAGCGGGTTGTTCTTGGAACGGCGGCACAGCACCTGGATGGTGCGATTGATCTCGTCCTCGCGGCCGATCAGCGGATCGATCTTGCCGGCACGGGCCTTCTTGTTGAGGTCGATGCAGTAGGCGGCAAGCGCGTCCTGCTGTTTCTTCTTGCCACCCTCCTCCGCGGAATCGCCACCGGCCGAGCCGGAATGATCGTCCTCGGCGCCACGCGGGGTGCGAGTCTCATTGGCGCCGGGCCGCTTGGCGATGCCGTGGCTGATGTAGTTGACCGCGTCGTAACGGGTCATCTGCTGTTCCTGCAGGAAATAGGCGGCATGGCTTTCGCGCTCGGCGAAGATCGCAACGAGCACGTTGGCACCCGACACCTCATCGCGGCCGGACGACTGAACGTGGATGACCGCGCGCTGGATGACACGCTGGAAACCTGCCGTCGGCTTCGAATCCTCGTCGTAGCCGGTGACCAGATTGTCGAGCTCGGTGTCGATATAGTTGAGGACGGTGCGTTTCAGTTCAGCCAGGTCGACATTGCAGGCGCGCATGACCGCCGCCGCTTCCGCGTCGTCGATCAGGGCGAGCAGCAGATGCTCGAGCGTCGCATATTCATGGTGACGCTCGTTGGCGAATGTGAGCGCCTGGTGAAGCGCCTTTTCCAGGCCCGGTGAGAAAGCCGGCATTCAAAACCTCATTTCTTCTCCATCACGCATTGCAGCGGATGTTGATTCTGACGGGCAAAATCCATGACCTGCGACACCTTCGTCTCGGCCACTTCAAATGTATAAACCCCACACTCGCCCACGCCATGATTGTGTACATGCAACATGATCCGAGTGGCGGTTTCACGATCCTTCTGGAAAAATCGTTCCAAAATATGGATCACGAACTCCATCGGTGTGTAGTCATCGTTGAGGATCAGAACCCGATACAGGCTGGGCTTCTTAGTTTTCGGCTTCGTGCGAGTGATAACGGCCGTCCCCCGACCGGGAGCGTTGCCCTTATCCTCGCCATTTTGCATATGCGCCATTCGCATTCCTATGGCGCCCCCGACGCTCGTCACTCTTTCCATACCTTTCGCGGGATCCTCACCCGCACTCAAATGTAGGTAGCCGATCACGGATTTTAAGCTCTTCTTTTCGCCTGACAATATGGTTGCTGATTCCGCCGATGCCGCTTCAGCCATTCGTGACCCCAAGCGGGCGTCCGCAAAAGCAAAAAACCCGGCCGCTTTGCGCAACCGGGCTCTGATGGGACCCGAAGCCCCGCAATCACGTGCCTGAGAGCTTACTTAGCCTTGGCGACGACCGACTCGAAAGGCTTGTAGGCCTCCTTGGCGAGATCGGCGTAGAGTTCGCTCATCTTGGTAGCCTCAGCGACGAAGCCCTCATAGGCCTGCTTGGCAAAATCGGTCTGGATTTCCAGAGCTTTCTCCAGCGAACCCGACGACATCACCTTCTCGAAGGCGGCGGTGCCGGTTTCGAACGACTTCTTGGTATATTCGGTTGCCTCGACGGCAATGGCCTGGGCGCTCTTGGACATGGCCGCAAAGCTCTTCAGGTGGCTGTCCACGATTTCCTTGCCGAATTTGTTGGCTTCATCAAACGACTGCAACATCTGCGCATTCCCTTTCGATGCTGACTGATGGTCTCGGCGCATGTTTTGTGCGTTGCAATCAATTTATTGTGCGATGCACAAAAAGTCAATGACGCAGCGTCGGCAACGGGGTGCGACAAAAGCTAAATTCATTCTAAAGCCCGAATAAAAAGGTGAACGTTCCGGTTACCATAAACGGATTGGTAACGCTGCCACCCTAGTGTGCGCCAAAGCGAGGCAGGAACCTTTGCCGCCTCTCGGGTGCAACAAAAATTCAAGGGTCCAACAGTGCGTCAAGCGTTTGCCGGCATTGCCCTCAAGCAGTACTTCTCCGCAAAATCTGCAATCGCAACGATCCTTGCAGTGGTCATGAGCGTGGTTTCGGTCGGCGTCGCCAACGCCGCCGCGAAGAAGTCCAATACGAAATACGCAGCCATCGTCGTGGACGCGAACACCGGCAAGATGTTGTTTTCGGCCAATGCCGACTCGCGTCGGTTTCCGGCGTCGCTGACCAAGATGATGACGCTCTACCTCACCTTCGAGGCCCTCTCCCGCGGCAAGATCACCAAGGAAACGCGCGTGCCCTTCTCGGCCCACGCCGCCTCTCAGCCTCCGACGAAGCTTGGCGTACGGGCCGGTGGGTCGGTCAGCGTCGAGACCGCGATCTATGCGCTGGTGACCAAGTCGGCCAACGATGCCTCGACGGCTCTGGCCGAACTGATCGCGGGCGATGAAGAGACTTTTGCCCGGATGATGACGGCCAAGGCGCGTAGCCTGGGCATGACCGGCACCGTGTTCCGCAACGCCAACGGCCTGCCCAATCCCGGACAGTTCACCACCGCACGCGACATGTCCACGCTTGGCCTGGCTCTGCGCGAACACTACCCGCAGTATTATGGCTATTTCTCCACGCGCTCCTTCACCTGGGGCCGCGCCCGCATGCCCAACCACAACCACCTGCTGGGCCGGGTGAAGGGCATGGACGGCATCAAGACCGGCTATACCAATGCTTCCGGCTTCAACCTCGTCTCGTCGGTGATCGACGGCAATCGCCGTATCGTCGCGGTCGTCATGGGCGGCGCCAGCGGCGGCGCTCGCGACAATCACATGGTCGAGCTGATCCAGAGGTACCTGCCGCAAGCCTCCAATGGCGGAAAGCGTGGCCAGCTGGTCGCCCGCGCAGAATCCTCGCCGTCCGGTGCCATCGCGAAGGTGCTGCTGCCCAAGAACGCCGCCCCGACGCCCGACGCCAAGCCCGACGGCGACGTGGACGTTGCTGTGGACAATGACGAAGAGAAGGCCCCGGTTAAGGTCGCTGACGCTGCTCCCGCCAAGGCCACCGAGCACGCCAAGACGCCGGAAACCGTACCCGCTCCGGCCTTGCAGGCCTATGCTGAACCTGCGCCGTTCCAGCGTGCAGATACCGAAACCGACGACGATGCCGAAGACGCGCCTGCCCCCACCGTGCAGCATGTGGATCCGGTCAAGACCGCCTCGGTTAGCCCCACTGGCTGGGTTGTGCAGATCGCTTCGGCGCCGAGCCGCGAAGGAGCCGAGGCCATTCTCGACAAGACCACCAAGCAGGCAGGCGGCGTTCTGGCCAGGGCCTCCGGCTTCACCGTGCAGTTCGAAAAGGGTGGCGTGACCTATCACCGCGCACGTTTCGGCGGCTTCCAATCCAAGGTCGCCGCATGGGATGCGTGCACCGCGCTGAAGAAGAAGAAAATCTCCTGCTATGCCGTCCAGAACTAGGACGGCCGAGCAGAAACTCTCCCGCTTGTTCCGTGTCGTAGGAGGTTTAATCGTGATTGGTGAGCAGAACGTCCTTGGCTTCGTTGATTCGCGCAGCCAGGAAAGACGTGCCCCCGAGATCGGGATGCAGGCGCTGCATCAGGCGTCGATGCGCCTTGCGGACATCCGCCGCGGTGGCCCCCGCTTCAAGACCAAGGATCTTGTAGGCCTCCTCCTTAGTCATGGCGCCAGAACTTGGCGCAACACGCTGCCTGTAGCGACGATTCGCATCCGCGTTTTCGCGCCAGATGGGAAACCGGCCATCAAGATAGGTCTCCAGTAACTGGCGGCTTTCCGGATCTCCGTAGAGGTCCGAATGCAGTTCTCTGAGTTCGCTGAGCGACATGGAGCTCAGCGTCTTCTGCTCGTGCCGACCGGCAAGTACCAATCCATCCAGGCGGCCGCTGTCATGATCGAGTTCCATTTCGAGTGCGGCGGTTCGCACCGTCGAGCGCTTTCCGGGTGTCGATTGCTGGGACGCGCGGAATCGGCCCATCGAATACCAGCCGAAAGCCGCCGATAGCAGAAGACCACCCAGGACGGCTCGTCCGAGCAGCAACAGGATCGTGCCTATAATGCCAATGGCGATGGGTCCCGACAGCGTCACCGCTCGGGCAAGTGCGGCGGGCTCGGCACGCACGAACAGCGAGCCCATAACGACGATCACCAAAGCCGTTCCCAGCAAGCCAAGCAGGATGGTCATGTCCGTCCGCCCCGCAGATGCTCGATCATCAGCCGATCCTCGGCCCGGCCGCGTGCCTCAAGCGCCTTGATGCCGCCTGTGGCGAACACCGCGACCGCAGACAATAGTTTAGCCAACATCGCGGCGGCATTGCGGTCTAAGCGGAACCAGGCGCCCTTGGACAGCCGCGCCATCTCCTTGAAGGCCGTTTCGGCGACATGGTCATCCCCCTCCTGGAAGATGAAGACGGGAACACCGTGCAGGCCGAGCTGACCGGCCTTCATGGCCAGGGCGTCGACGTTCTCCTCCATCGCGTCGCCGATATAGACGAGGGCCGAAACCTTGCCCTGCGCGGCCTCCCTCAAGGCGTGTGAGAGGACCTTGCCGATCTGGGTCTGTCCGCCCTGACACTGGATGCTGCTCATCAGCCGCTTCAGTGCGCCGGTGTCGCTGACGAATTTCGAGGCACGGCATTCCTCGATGCCACGGAAATAGACGAGCTGTACGTCGAGCGAGCCGGCCTTGCCTACCGCGTCGAACATCTCGGCCTGCAGCGTGCAGGCAAGGTCCCAGGTGGGCTGCCGGCTCATGGTCGCATCGAGCGCCAGGATCAGCCGGCCGGAGCCTGTTTTGTCGCCGGCAAACGCCTTGGCCTCACGCACAAAGGCTTCGATTTCCTGCGCGCTGGACACCGGCCGGTTTGGGACCGAGGACGAATTGAACGGAGCCGGCGCCTTCTTGTCGTTCATGCCAAGAAGATGTAGCGCAACCCCAGTGCTTGCAAGTGCGCGCGAGCTACTCTGAAAAAGTCTTCAAAGAAGGCCGAGATCGGCCAGTTCCTGCCTGAGCTTGGCGGGCATTTCCGCAAGTCCCGCACGGCCTGCACCGAGATCGGCCGGCGCATCTTCGGCCTTCAGGTAGCGCCAACCCTGGAAGGCGCGGCGCGGCTGCCAGTCGGTGCGTACAACGATCGGCTCCAGCACCAGCTTGCAGCGCGAAATGCCCTCGTCATCGACGAAGGGCCTGATCTCCAACAGCTTTTGCCGGCATTGGACGTTGCCCTTGATGACCCAGTAGAGCGAACCGCCGCCGAGGATTTCCTCGCCACGCGTCGGCATCATGCGAGTCGTATGGTACTGCTCGACGGGTTCGCCGGTCCGCCGACGCTCGTCGAGGCGGAAGGCGATCCATTCTTCCAGATCTTCGACGCTGTCGCAGCCGACGCAGAGTTTTATGAGGTTGAGGGCCATGGGCGTGATTTACTCCCGACACCCGTTACCGACAAGCCGCTTGTCCACAGAAGCGCCGCCCGGAGACGAGGCCAGACGGCCTCAGCACTCCACGACGTTGACGGCGAGGCCGCCGAGGCTGGTTTCCTTATAGCGCTCGTTCATGTCCATGCCGGTCTGGCGCATGGTCTCGATTGCCGCATCGAGCGGGACAAAATGCTTGCCGTCGCCCTTGATCGCCAGCGAGGCGGCGGTCACGGCCTTCACCGCGCCGAGCGCATTGCGCTCAATGCATGGCACCTGCACGAGCCCGCCGACAGGATCGCAGGTCATGCCAAGATGATGCTCCAGCGCGATCTCGGCGGCATTCTCGACCTGTTCGGGCGTGCCGCCCATGACCGCGCAAAGACCGGCAGCAGCCATGGCCGAGGCCGAGCCCACCTCGCCCTGGCAGCCGACTTCGGCGCCCGAGATCGAGGCGTTGGTCTTGATGATGCCGCCGACGGCCGCAGCCGACAGAAGGAAGTCGCGGATGCTCGCCTGGTCGGCCTCCGGATGGAAATGCAGCCAATAGCGCATCACGGCCGGCACGACGCCGGCAGCGCCGTTAGTGGGCGCCGTAACCACGCGTCCGCCCGCTGCGTTCTCCTCGTTCACCGCCATGGCATAGATCGACAGCCAGTCATTGGCGAGCAGCGGGTTCGGGCGGTTCTGGCGCCAATCCTCCTGCAGCTTGTCGTGCAGCTGTCGCGCGCGGCGGCGCACCTTCAGGCCGCCCGGCATGATGCCTTCCTGCGACAGGCCGCGGTCGATGCAGCCCTTCATGGTATCCCAGATGCGGTCGAGCCCGGCGTCGAGCTCTTCCCGCGACATGTGCGTCTCTTCGTTGACGCGCTTCATCTCGGCGATGGAAAGCCCGCTCTGCGCTGCCATGGAGAGCATCTCCACCGCATTGCGGAATGGATAAGGCACAGACGTGCCGGCTTCCGGTTCACTGCGGGTCTTGAGGCGCTGAAGCTCCTCTTCCGACACCACGAAGCCGCCACCGATCGAATAGTAGATGCGTTTCAGCAGCAGGTGGTCGTCGGCGTCATAGGCGTAGAACGCCATGCCGTTGGCGTGGCCGAGCAGCGGCGTCTTCTTGTCGAGCACGAGGTCGGTCGCTGGATCGAAGCGATAGGCCGGATGGCCGGGCGCGGTGACCAGTTTGTCGGCCGTGATCTTGTCGATAATAGCATCGGTGCGGTCTGGGTCGACCGTGGTCGGGATCAGGCCCGCCAATCCCAGGATCACCGCACGGTCCGTGCCATGGCCCACGCCGGTATAGGCGAGCGAGCCGTGCAGGCTGGCAGCGACGCGGTCGACCTTCGCATTGGCCGGGCGCGGCCAGTCATTGCCCTGAAGTTCGGCGAGAAAGCGCGCGGCCGCAGTCATCGGGCCCATCGTGTGCGAACTGGACGGGCCGATGCCAATCTTGAAAAGGTCAAATACCGACAGGAACACGGGCAGGCGATCTCCAGTGAATGCGAAGCGAGTCTAGCCTCAATATATGGATGATTGTGCGCTTTTGTCGGTCGAAGCTAGGCGCTTCCCGACTTTGATTGCTTCGGCAACGACATGAGGCGAAAGCCTCAAAACAAAAGAGACGCGGGGAGCCCCCGCGCCTCTCTCATAATCCCGGAAATGATCGGCCGGATCAACCCGCGGCAACCACGGCGACCTTGTCGGCGCCGCTCACGAGCCAGGCGAGAAGAATGATACCGGCAAACCCCAGCACTGCTTTGGCCGTCAGACCCCAGCAGGACTTCTGAACGTGTTCGTCCATGATGTGTGTTTCTACCCTTAGAACCCTGTGCGGACGGCTTTCTCGCCGCGTTTTCCCACCCCGCAACCGCGCGAGAGATACGTCTTCGCGCGACCTTTCGCAACTGCAAAAAGAGGCGAAAACGTGGCAGCCGCGCATAGCTGCCATGCGAGCCCGCTTACAACTTAAATAAAATCATCCGCTTAATCCGAAATCGCCATCAACGAAATTGAAAGCTGTATGTCGAAATTGTGTCTCGCCGGACAGGGCGTCAGCCGGCCTTGCGATGGTGCATCGGGGGCGTGATAAGCTTCCAAAATGCTCGATTCTCTGAAGCTTACGATCCCTGATCTCGCTGCCCTTTCCTTCTTCCTGGCGGCATGGGCCGTGCATACGTTGACGGTCGATGGCCACCTCGTGCGCCGTATCTCGCTCACCCGCGCAATGAATGCGCAGCGCGAGGCCTGGATGCGGACCATGGCGCGGCGCGAACTGCGCATGATCGACACCAGCATCATGGTGGGTCTGCAGCAGGGAACCGCGTTCTTCGCTTCAAGCTCGCTGATTGCAGTGGGCGGCTGCTTTGCGCTGCTTGGAGCATCAGATCATGTGCTGACGGTTCTGGCCGATCTGCCTTTCGCTGGTGCGGCCTCGCGCCCGACCTTCGAGGTCAAGGTCCTCGGCCTGATCATCATCCTGGCCTATGCCTTCTTCAAGTTCGGCTGGTCCTACCGGCTGTTCAATTACTGCTCCATCCTCGTCGGAGCAGTGCCGATGCAGGGCGAAGGGATGCACAGCCCGTCCATGGAAGCGGCGGTGCGCCGCGCCACGCGGATGAATGTTCTGGCCGGAAAGCATTTCAACGCCGGCCTGCGGGCGATCTTCTTTTCGCTCGGCTATCTGGGGTGGTTCGTGAATGCGGCCGTGTTCGTCATCACCACACTCATCCTCATGGCGGTGCTGATGCGCCGGCAGTTCTTCTCGTCCGCCCGCCAGGCGATTCTGGAGCCGGATTAGACCGGCCCGGGGAACGGAGAAGCGATCTTGCCCGACAGCCAGTAGGCGACGAGCCCGATCCATTCGCGAATGGCCATGGTGGTGTTCTGGAGCGCGTCTGTCGGATTGTCGCGCAGCAGGCCGACGCCCTCCTGCCCCGAAGTGCGATAGTCGACCGGCCAAGGCAGCACGGCAAAGTCCGCCTTGCGGAACAGCGCCATCGAGCGCGGCATGTGGAAGGCCGAGGTGACGAGCAGCCAGGTTTCACCTGACTTGGGCGAAACGAGCCGCTTGGTGAAGACGGCGTTTTCGTAGGTGTTGCGCGAGTCGTTTTCGAGCACCAGCCGCTCGGGCTCGACGCCGAGCGCGGTTAGCAGCCGCTCGGCCGTCGCCGCATCGCCCTCTCCATCGAGGAGGAGCGAGCCAACACCGCCGGAAACGACGATCTTCGCATCGGGGAACCGGCGCGCAAGTATCGCGGTCTCGACGAAGCGGTCGCCGGCCCGGTTCAGCTCATAGCCGCCGCGCACGAGGTTGATCGCGCCTTCGAGACCGCCGCCCAGCACGACGATGCCATCGACCTTTTCCAGCAGATTCGGGCGCTGAAAGCGTTCTTCGAGCGGGTTGAGCAGGATCGCGCCGAGTGACGTCCAGGTCGCGAGCGCCAGGATTGAAAAGCCGCCAAGGCATCCGGTGATCGCTAGGCGCCGCCAGCCCGCAAGCAGAGCGACGACACCAGCCAGAAGCAGAAACAGCGAGAGGTTCAAGGGCTGGAGGAAAAACCAGAAGACCTTGGAAACGACAAAGAACATTCCGTCACCTTATTAGATCGCCCGCGCGTTTCTTTGGACGCGCAAAGGACGATCTAACATTTTGAGCGGGCATCGAAAAATCCCGAAAACCGCAGGGCGTCTTTCGGTTCGATGCCCGGGTAGCGGATTCTTACCACCACTTTTCCGGCTGGAACCGTCCGGCCGCCTGTTCGATGACATGGGCGGTCTGGAACAGCGTTTCCTCATCGAAGGGGCGGCCGATGAGCTGGAGCCCGAGCGGCAGGCCGCCAGCGTCCACACCGGCGGGAACAGCGATACCCGGCAGGCCGGCCATGTTCACCGTGACCGTGAAGATGTCGTTGAGATACATCTTCACCGGATCGCTTGCCATCTCCTGGTCGGCGACGCCGAAGGCGGCCGACGGGGTGGCAGGGGTCAGGATGACGTCGATGCCGGCAGCGAAGGCGTCCTCAAAGTCCTTCTTGATCAGCGTGCGCACCTTCTGCGCCTGCAGATAGTAGGCATCATAATAGCCAGCCGACAGCACATAGGTGCCGATCATGATGCGGCGCTTGACCTCGCGGCCGAAGCCGGCGGCGCGGGTGTTCTCGTACATCTCGATGATGTCCTTGCCCGGCACGCGCAGGCCGTAGCGGACGCCGTCATAGCGTGCGAGGTTGGACGAGGCTTCCGCCGGCGCCACGATGTAGTAGGCCGGCAGGGCGTATTTCGTGTGCGGCAGCGAGATGTCGACGATCTCGGCGCCGGCGTCCTTCAGCCAGGCAATGCCGTTCTGCCAGAGCGCCTCGATATCGGCCGGCATGCCGTCGACGCGATATTCCTTCGGAATGCCGATCTTCATGCCCTTCACCGAACGGCCGATCGCCGCTTCGTAGTCCGGCACCGGCAAGTCGACGGAGGTGGTGTCCTTGGAATCGACCGAAGCCATGGACTTCAGCATGATCGCGGCGTCGCGCACGTCGCGCGAGATCGGTCCGGCCTGATCGAGCGAGGAGGCGAAAGCCACCGTGCCCCAGCGCGAGACGCGGCCATAGGTCGGCTTGATGCCGACCGTGCCGGTGAAGGCGGCCGGCTGGCGGATGGAGCCGCCGGTGTCGGTGGCAGTGGCACCGGCGCAGAGCCAGGCGGCAACAGCAGCAGCCGAACCGCCGGACGAGCCGCCGGGCACGAGCCGCTTGTTCGAGCCAGCCGCGCGCCAGGGGTTGATCACCGCGCCGTAATAGGAGGTCTCGTTGGAGGAGCCCATGGCGAACTCGTCCATGTTGAGCTTGCCCAGCATGACGGCGCCGTCGGCCCAGAGATTGGCGGTGACGGTCGATTCATAACGCGGCTTGAAGCCGTCCAGCACGTGGCTGCAGGCCTGGGTGTGCACGCCTTCGGTGGCGAACAGGTCCTTGATTCCGAGCGGAATGCCTTCCAGCGCGCCGCCCTGGCCATTGGCGAGCTTTTCGTCCGATGCCTTGGCCATGTCACGCGCCTTGTCGTGCGTGACCGTGACATAGGCGTTGAATTCGCCGTTGGCGGCATCGATCGCGTCGAGATAGGCGTCGGTCAGCTCGGTCGCCTTGATCTCCTTGGCGCGGAGCTTGGTGCGGGCCTCGGAAATGGTCAGTCTGGTCAGGTCGCTCATCGTCATTCAGCCTGCAAATTCTTTTCGTAAAACACCGACCATTCCGAATCCGGATAGTCAAGCACAGGGCCGCAGCGCGTAAAGCCGGCGCGCTCATAAACGGCCCAGGCGGCCGGGTGCCGGTCGCCGGTTTCAAGCACCAGCCGCGAAATGCCCTCGTTGCGCGCCAACGCCTCGATGCGGCCCACGATCTCGAAGCCGATGCGACGGCCGCGATGCGAGGGGCGCGTATACATGCGCTTGACCTCGCCAAGATCGCCATCGTGCCGCTTCAGCGCCCCGCAAGCCACCGCCTCGCCATTGTCGCGGGCAATGAAAACGGTGGTGTCGGGCCCCGCCATCTGCTCCGCTGTCATGTGGAAGCAGAATTCCGGCGGCGTCAAATCGAGCAATGTGGCGTTGAGCTCGGCGATCAGGCCGCGCACATCATCCTGCAACGGGCTTTCATTCGCGATCGCGAGGGCCACGAAGCGTTACTCCACCACCTTGGGAACGAGGAAGAAATTCTCTTCGGTCGACGGGGAATTGGCGACGATATCGGCGGCCTTGTTGCCGTCGGTAACGACATCCTCGCGCTTCTTCATCGCCAACGGCGTCACGGAGGTCATCGGCTCAACGCCGCTCACTTCGACTTCGTTCAATTGCTCGACGAAGCCGAGAATGGTGTTCAGTTCGCCTGTCATACGCTCGGCATCCTCGTCGGTGACGGCGATGCGGGCAAGATGCGCGACGCGCTTTACGGTGGTTATATCAACGGACATCAGGGATTCTCCGGAAAACCGGGCTGGTTATCGTGTTCGGGCTATAGCGGCGCCCGGCCCGGCGCGCAACATTGATGTCCGCGCCGGAGCTTCGAGAAGCTAAATCTCTTTGGTTTCGCCCAGGTTCGGCACCACGATCTCGACGCCCGAACCCTCCATGCCGGCGATGAACTTGTCCGGCGTCTGGTCGAGCATCGGGAACGTCTTGTAGTGGCAGGGGATCACCGTCTCGAAATTGAAGAAGCGCCGGCAGGCAAGCGCGGCTACCGCGCCGCCCATGGTGAAGCGGTCGCCGACCGGCACGATGCCGATCTGGGGCTCATGCAACTCGTTGATCAGCGCCATGTCGGAGAAGATGTCGGTGTCGCCCATGTGGTAGAGCGTGCGATCGTCTGGGAAATGCAGGATGAGGCCAGCCGGATTACCAAGATAGGTGTTCGTGCCGCCCTCGCCGGCATATGACGAGGAATGAAGCGCATTGACGAAGGTGGTGGTGAAGCCGCCGCAATCGACCGTGCCGCCATGATTGCCGGGGTTGATCTGGTCGCCGTTCACGCCTTGGCCGACCAGATACATGCAGATCTCGAAATTGGCGACGAGCTGCGCGCCGGTCTTTTTCAGGATCGCCAGGGAATCGCCGATGTGGTCGTTGTGGCCATGGGTCAGCAGCACATGGGTGACACCCTCGGCAGGACCTTCCCAGCCATTTTTCCAGAGCGGGTTCTGGATGAAGGGGTCGATCAGGATCTTGGCCTTGCCCACCTCCACGCGAAACGCGGATTGCCCGTACCAGGTGATTTTCATCGCAGCCGACTCCTCGATTTTCTCTTGTGCAAAGGATAGAAGGCGGCGAAGCCAAGTCAAAAGGAAAGCCACGCGCCCGTGAACATCGTCGCGATCGAGGACCTGCCGCAGCTACTCACCGGCGGCAAGACGCTGGCCGGGCTGGATCTCGGCGAAAAGACGATCGGCGTTGCCGTTTCGGATCGCGGCCTGTCTTTCGCGCATCCACGACCCGTCATCATGCGCAAAAAATTCTCGATCGACGTGGCCAGCCTGCTTGAGCTGCTCGGCAAGGAAAACACCGGCGCGGTGGTGATCGGCCTGCCCGTCAACATGGACGGCAGCGAGGGCCCGCGCGCACAAGCTTCGCGCGCATTCGTGCGCAATATCGTCAGGCTGACCGACCTGCCCTTCGCTTTCTGGGACGAGCGGCTATCGACCGTCGCGGCAGAGCGCAGCCTGATCGAGATGGATATGTCGCGCGCCAAGCGGAAGACAAAGATCGATTCGGCCGCGGCTGCCTTCATCCTGCAGGGCGTTCTAGACCGACTCCACGCCCTTCGGCCGGAAACCGGCTCGGAGTAGGACGAGCGGACTGCTCAAGAGGTCTTGGTCCTCGCCCGCATCCAATTTCCTATCTGCCGGCGCCGGCGGAAGGCAAGGATCGCCGCAAGAAGGAACGCGTCGAAGATGCAGGTCCTGACGAGCAGAAGCGGAATGGTGTCCGGGTCGACGCCAAGTATTTGACCATACAGCTGGAAGACGAGATCGTGCAGCTGCCGGCTCAGGATCACATAACCGAAGTTGATGTCGTAGAACGACAGGCCGAACCAGCCCCAGAACAGCAGTAATGGCCCGGCCCAGAGGACGATCACATAGCGCATCGGCCGCCTCCCTGGAGACAGAACTCGAAGACGCGGCCCGCCGGCAGCCGCGCAATGTGCACAGCTCTGCCGGGAGCCAGACCTGACCTGAACAGCTTTAACATTGATTAACCCACCCCAACTTCAGACTGTGATGCCGAATGCTCGGCATCGCAATTGAAACCATTTGTTAACCTTAACGGTCGTCTGTTGTTAATTGAGATAAGGAAAAGATAGGCTCGTTCCGACGTTTTCCATCCCCTCGAGTCTCACTCCGGACCCTCAGCCTTCATCCAATGCTTGCAGCCTTCGAAAGTATCCTTCCGATCTTCCTGCTTATTCTGGGAGGAAATTGGCTACGCCGCCTGCCGCTGATCGATCCCGGTGCCTGGATTGGGCTCGAGCAGATCGGCTACTGGTTCCTCTATCCGGCGCTGCTCTTCGTCACGATCTACAATGCAGATTTCAGCGGGCTCGAACTCAATGCCATGATGATGGCGCTGGCGGCCGCGCTCGTCGCCATGCTGGCGATCACTTGCGGGCTATGGCCATTGCTCGACCGCACCGGGCTCGTAAAACGCACCGAGTTCTCCTCGATCTTCCAGACAGCGGTGCGCTGGAACAGCTTCATGGCGCTGGCGATCGCACAAAAGATGTTCCCGCCTGCCGGCACCGCCGTTGTGGCACTGGTGATGGCGATCATCATCATCCCGCTCAACCTTGCGACGGTGCTTCTGGTGACGCGCTTTGCCGACCGGAACGCCAACTGGCGCAAGATCGGCCGCGACATGGCGATCAACCCGATGATTTTGGGCTCGCTCGCGGCCATCCTGTTCCGCTGCCTGCCGTTCCACCTCTACGGTCCGCTCAACCAGACGCTGGGCCTGGTCGGAAACGCGGCGCTCGGCATGGGGCTTTTGGCCATTGGTGCGGGCTTGCGGCTCGGCGACCTGTGGCGGCCGCGCGTGGCGCTGTTCTTGCCCGTCATGCTGAAGCTTGCGCTCTTCCCGGCCTTGCTCGTCGGCGCTGCCGTGGCCTTCGGCATCACGGGCAGCCAGCTCTCTTATCTGGCGCTATGCGCGGCGGTGCCGACCGCCATGAACGGCTATCTGCTCGCCCGCCAGCTGGGCGGCGACGCCGAGCTCTATGCCGCCGTCACCACGGTGCAGACGGCAGCTTCGTTCCTGACCATACCGGCGGTTCTTTCGCTGACGGCTCAGATCACCGGATAGAGCGTGTCGATGATCATGCGCGCATCATGGCGCGCGTCGAGCATGCCATAAGTGCCGCGCCATTGGCCGGCGAGGCGCGTTTCGATGAAGGCATCGGCGATGCGCCCTGCCCCCATGCGCCGCAACTCGGCCGCTGCCGCAGACAAGGCTAGCTGCTCGGTCAGGATACGCGCCGAGCCTTCGTCGGACGACGCCACCTGAAGTGCTGCGCGCAGCACACCCGTGGTGCCGGAGCCGCCCGGGCCGAGATCCCGCTCGAGGCTGGCCAAAACATCGTCGAACAGACCGGGCGCGCGGCTGAGAACCCGCAACACGTCGAGCGCCATGACGTTGCCCGAGCCTTCCCAGATGGCGTTGACCGGGGCCTCGCGATAGTAGCGGGCGAGCGGCATTTCCTCGACATAGCCGTTGCCGCCCAGGCACTCCATCGCCTCGTAGAGCAGCGCGGGCGCTATCTTGCACACCCAGTATTTTACAACCGGCGTCATGACGCGCGCGAAGGCCGCCTCGCCGCGGTTGGTCGCCGCCTCGTCGAAGGAACGCGCCAGCCGGAACGACAGCGCCGTGGCACCGGCGACATCCAGCGCCATGTCGGCCAGAACGCGCTGCATCAGCGGCTGGTCGATCAGAGTGGCACCGGACACCTGGCGATGGCGCGTGTGGTTGACGGCCTCGGACAGCCCCGCGCGCATGAGGCCCGAGGAGGCGATGGCGCAATCGAGCCGCGTCAGCGTCACCATGTCCATGATGGTCTTCACGCCCTGCCCCGGCTCGCCGACCATCTCGCCGATGGTGTTGACGAATTCGACCTCGGAAGACGCGTTCGAGCGGTTGCCCAGCTTGTCCTTCAGGCGCTGGAAGAGGAAGCCGTTGCCGTTGCCGTCGCCGAGAATGCGCGGCACGAGGAAGCACGACAGCCCTTCGCGCGCCTGGGCGAGCACCAGGAAGGCATCCGACATGGGCGCCGACATGAACCATTTGTGGCCGGTGATGCGATAGAAGCCGCTGCCGGCGCGCTCGGCGCGGGTGGTGTTGGCGCGCACATCGGTGCCGCCCTGCTTCTCGGTCATGCCCATGCCGAGCGTCAGCCCGGTCTTTTCCACCGGCGGCTTCTGGGCCTGGTCGTATTTGCGCGTGGTGATGCGCGGCGCCCATTCGCGAAACAGTTTTGAGCTCGCCATCAGCGCCGCCAGCGAGGCGCTGGTCATGGTGATGGGGCAGAGGTGCCCCGTCTCGAGTTGCGCTGTGAGATAGAAGCGCCCGGCGCGGGCCTGATGCCGGCGGCCGGTTTCGTGCGCGCCGTTCTCCCATATGGACGAATGCAGGCCGTTGGTGACCGACCGCCGCATCAAGGCATGATAGGCCGGATGATAGTCGACCACGTCGAGGCGCCGGCCCTGCCGGTCATGCGTCCTGAGCTTCGGTGTTTCAGTGTTGGCGAGCCGCGCGAGATCCTGCGCCTCGGCGCTCAGCACGAAACGACCAATGCCGTCGAGGTCCTTGCGCACCGGATCGGAAAAGTCTTCGGCAAGCTGAACCAGCAACGGATCGCCCCGCCAGGCGTTGCCTCCGGTCAAGGGCGGAGATTGGTTCGTTACCTCGTCGCTCACGCGCAATCCTTAGGGTGCTCTTCGGCGCATCATGCGAATCCGAAGTATCATCGGAGCTTTATAAACCAAGGGATCCTTACCACGCGATGAAAATCCCGGGAAAGTGGGCCCTCCACCCCCTTCCGGCGCTTGCGATCGCCCCATCGCGCGCCTATAGGACGGCTTTAAGATGACAGACGCTCCGCTCCCGCCGCTTTACCCGCACCGCCACTTGCTTGGCATTCGCGATCTTTCCCCTCTCGACATTGAACTGCTTCTCGACCGCGCGGACGCCGCGGTGGCGATTTCTCGCCGCAACGAGAAGAAGACGACGACGCTGAGAGGTCGCACGCAGATCAACCTCTTCTACGAGGCTTCCACCCGCACGCAGTCATCCTTCGAGCTCGCCGGCAAGCGGTTGGGCGCAGACGTGATGAACATGTCGGTGGCCAGTTCCTCGGTGAAGAAAGGCGAGACGCTGATCGATACGGCGATGACGCTGAACGCGATGCGCCCGGACATCCTCATCATCCGACATGCCTCGGCAGGTGCCGCGGCCCTTCTGGCGCAGAAAGTGGGATGCTCGGTCGTCAATGCCGGTGATGGCGCGCATGAACACCCGACGCAGGCGCTGCTCGACGCGCTGACCATCCGCCGCGCCAAGGGCACGCTCGCTAGGCTCACGGTAGCGATCTGCGGCGACATCCTGCATTCGCGCGTGGCGCGCTCCAACATCCTGCTGCTCAACGCCATGGGCGCCCGGGTGCGCGTGGTCGCCCCGTCCACGCTGCTGCCCTCCGGCATCGCTCAGATGGGCGTCGAAGTCTGTCCGACCATGGCCGAGGGCCTTAAGGATGCCGACGTGGTGATGATGCTGCGCCTGCAGCGCGAGCGCATGGAAGGCGCCTTCGTGCCTTCGGTGCGCGAATATTTCCGTTATTTCGGCCTCGATGCCGAAAAGCTGAAGGCCGCGAAACCCGACGCGCTCGTCATGCATCCCGGACCGATGAACCGCGGCGTTGAGATCGCCTCGGAAATCGCCGACGGCCCGCAAAGCGTCATTCAGGAACAGGTGGAAATGGGAGTGGCCGTGCGCATGGCCGTGATGGAAGCGTTGCTCGATCCGCGCCGCAACCAGGACGGAGGCCAGGCATGAGCGTCACCGTCTTCCAGAACGCCCGTATCGTCGACCCCTCGCGCGGCGTCGACGAGATCGGCTCCGTCATCGTCGACGGCAAGACCATTGCCGCCTCCAGCGCCTCGGCCCTCAACCAGGGCACGCCGGAGAATGCGAAGATCGTCGACTGCACCGGCAAGACCATCATTCCCGGGCTGGTGGACGGCTGCGTCTTCATCGGTGAGCCGGGCGCGGAGCATCGCGAAACCATCGCTTCGGCAAGCCTCGCCGCTGCAGCTGGCGGCGTCACCTCGGTCGTCATGATGCCGGACACCGATCCGGTCATCGACAATGTGGCGCTGGTGGAGTTCGTGTTGCGGACCGCGCGCGACACCGCGCACGTCAACGTGTTTCCGGCCGCCGCCGTCACCAAGGGCCTGGAAGGCCGCGAGATGACAGAGTTCGGCCTGCTGCGGGAAGCTGGCGCGGTCGCCTTCACCGACGGACGCCACACCATCGCCAACGCGCTGACGATGCGCCGGGCGCTCACCTATGCACGCGATTTCGGTGCGGTGATAGCGCACGAGACGCGCGACCCGCATCTGGCCGGCTCTGGCGTGATGAACGAAGGGCTTTATGCAAGCTGGCTCGGCCTGTCCGGCATTCCGCGCGAGGCGGAATTGATCCCGCTGGAGCGCGACCTCTCGCTCGCTCGTTTGACGCGCGGCCGCTACCACGCCTCCAAGATTTCGACCGGGCTTTCGGCCAACGCGGTTGCCCGCGCCAAGGCCGACGGCGCAAACGTCACCGCGGGCGTTTCGATCAACCATCTGTCGCTGAACGAGAACGACATCGGCGAATACCGCACCTTCTTCAAGCTGTCCCCGCCGCTCCGCACTGAGGACGACCGGCAGGCGATGATCGAGGCGGTGCGCAACGGCACGATCGACATCGTGGTCTCGTCGCATGACCCGCAGGACGTCGACACCAAGCGCCTGCCCTTCTCGGATGCGGCCGATGGCGCGATCGGGCTCGAAACGCTGCTTGGCGCGGCTCTGAGGCTCTACCACAACGACGAAATCCCGCTACTGCGGCTGATCGAGGTGCTTTCGACTGCACCGGCGAAGCTTTTCGGCCTGCCAGGCGGCACGCTGAAGCCTGGTGCGAGCGCCGATCTCGCGATCGTCGACCTGAACGAACCCTGGATCGTGCAGGAACAGAACATCCGCTCGCGCTCGAAAAACACCTGCTTCGAGAGTGCGCGTCTGCAAGGCAGGGTCTTGCAAACGATGGTTTCGGGCCGCACAGTGTTTTCGATTTAGGCCGGAGACTGGTAACGCAGCTCCGAGGGGGAGTTAGATGGATTCTTTGACGTGGCAGCTGCCGCTGCCATACCTCATTGCAGCGCTGGTTTTCGGCTACCTGCTCGGCTCGATCCCGTTTGGCCTCCTTGTCACGCGCGCCGCCGGGCTGGGCGACGTGCGCAAGATCGGCTCGGGCAATATCGGCGCAACCAATGTGCTGCGCACCGGGAACAAAAAGCTCGCGGCGCTGACGCTGCTGCTCGATGCATTGAAGGGCTCCGTCGCCGTCCTCGTGGCTGGTCTTTATGCGCCGGAAGCAGCGCTGGTTGCCGGCTTCGGCGCTTTCCTGGGCCATCTCTTCCCGGTCTGGCTCGGTTTCAAGGGTGGAAAAGGTGTTGCCACCTATCTCGGCGTGCTGATTGTGCTGGCGTGGCAGGGCGCACTGGTGTTCGCCGTGGTCTGGCTGCTGGTCGCCTTCCTCACGCGCTACTCGTCGCTTGCCGCGCTGGTCGCGGCGGTCGCAGTGCCGGTTGCGCTCTACTTCCTCGGCCTCTACGACACCGCGGTCCTCTTTGCGATCATGAGCGCGATCGTGTTCATCAAGCACCACGCGAACATATCGCGGCTGCTTGCGGGAACTGAAACCCGCATCGGGGCCAAGGGATGAACAAGCCTGCCGGTCCCCGCCTCAGCGACCGGCAGCGACTGAACTGGCTGCGTCTTATCCGCACCCCGAATGTCGGGCCCGCCAGTTTCCGCGATCTCATCAACCGCTTCGGCTCGGCCGAAACAGCCATTGAAATGCTGCCGGAACTGATGATCTCCGGCGGCGCCAACCGCATAGCCCGGATTCCCTCCGTTACTGAAGCGGAAGCCGAGATGGAGATGGCACGCAGACTCGGCGCGCGCTTCGTCTGCATCGGCGAACCGGACTATCCGCCCCTGCTCAGACGAATGGACAACCCGCCGCCCCTGCTTGCGATCAAGGGAGCGGGCGCCGTTTTCGGGTTGCCAGCTGTGGCGATTGTCGGTGCCAGAAATGCCTCGCTGGCCGGTATAAAAATGGCGCGCGCGCTCGCCGCCGAACTGGGCCGCGAGGGCTATTCGGTCGTTTCGGGCCTTGCGCGCGGCATAGACACCGCGGCCCATCAAGGTAGCCTTGCGACCGGCACGGTCGGCGTTTTTGCCGGGGGGCTGGACCAGCCCTACCCACGCGAGAACATCGGCCTCATGGAGCAAATGGCGACGAGCGGCGGCGCGATCGTCTCGGAAATGCCATTCGGCTGGGAGCCGAGAGCCCAGGATTTTCCGCGCCGCAACCGCATCGTAGCCGGCATGACGCTCGGGCTGGTTGTGGTGGAGGCTGCCAAGCGGTCTGGCTCTCTCATCAGCGCGCGGCTGGCGGGCGAGATGGGCAGGCTGGTGTTCGCGGTGCCCGGCTCGCCGCTCGATCCGCGCGCGGCCGGCACGAACGGGCTTCTCAAGGACGGTGCGATCCTCGTCACCGAAGCCAGCGACATCATGACCGCGCTTGCGCCGCTGGCCGGAGTGTCACGGCCCCTTCCTCAATCGCTCGACGAGCCGCCGGACTTCTCGGCCACGCCCCCGCCCGGTGACAGCCACCGGGATCGGGTGGTGGAGGCGCTGGGTCCGGTGCCGGTCGGCGTGGATGAGATCATCCGCCACACCGGGCTGCATCCGGCCCAGGTTTTCATGATTCTGCTGGAGCTTGATCTTGCCGGCCGGCTCGAGCGTCATTCAGGAGGCGCGGTTTCGCTTGTCCTGCAGGACCCGTGACGCCCGCTCGCCCCTTATGATGTCGCTCGCTTCGACATAGGTCATCTCGATCAGGTAAGTGAGCATGTCGCAGCGCTCGGCTTCCGCCATGGCCCGCAACTGGCCGAGCAGCGTCTGTATGTAATCGAGCGTATCCGTGCGCCTCGTTGTCAAGGACTGCCGCATGGGCAATACTCCGCGATGTCCCGCACGGGCCATGGCTTCGAGCAGGCTCCAGGAAAGGATTAAACGTAAAGGCTTTATACAACCCCTGATAATAAGAAGTATATTGAATATACCGTAGATTGCAATCGGCTTACATAGTCGCTTCATGGCTGCGTCTAAAGACGCAAAGGGCGTTTTTGCTGTCCGCCCCTTGACCGGACGGAAAACCGCAGCCATGTGACGGGCCAGTTGACAGAAATTTTCGCCGCGCGTCGCCTTGGTTCCCGCTGGCGACCTCATTGGAAATAAGAGCAAACATGGACGTCGTCGTCGTCGAGTCGCCCAACAAGGTCAAAACCATCAACAAGTATCTGGGTAAGAACTACAAGGTTCTTGCCTCGTTCGGCCATGTGCGCGACCTCCCTGCCAAAGACGGTTCGGTGAAGCCCGACGAGGACTTTGCCATGTCCTGGGCCGTGGACGGAGCCTCGGCCAAGCGGCTCACCGACATCGCCAAGGCAGTCAAGGACGCCGACGGCCTGATCCTCGCAACCGACCCTGATCGCGAGGGCGAAGCCATTTCCTGGCACGTGCTGGAAGTGCTGAAGCAGAAGCGCGTGCTGAAGGACAAGCCGATCAAGCGCGTGGTCTTCAACTCCATCACCAAGCAGGCCGTGCTCGACGCGATGGCCAATCCGCGCGAAATCGACCCGCCGCTGGTCGACGCCTACCTGGCCCGCCGCGCGCTCGACTATCTCGTCGGCTTCACGCTGTCCCCTGTGCTGTGGCGCAAGCTGCCCGGCGCCCGTTCGGCCGGCCGCGTCCAGTCGGTGGCACTGCGCTTCGTCTGCGACCGCGAGAACGAGATCGAGCGCTTCATCCGCGAGGACTACTGGCTGGTGGCCGGCATTCTCGCCACGCCGCGCGCCGACACCTTCGAAGCCAAGCTGACGGCCTATGAAGGCAAGAAGCTGCAGAAGCTGGACATCAAGAGCCAGGAGCAGGCCGACGCGATCAAGGCCATGCTCGACAGCGCCAACTTCAAGGCGCTGTCGGTCGAGGCGAAGCCCACCAAGCGCAACCCTGGCCCGCCCTTCACAACCTCGACCCTGCAGCAGGCCGCCTCCTCGCGCCTCGGCTTCTCGGCGGTGCGCACCATGCAGGTGGCGCAGCGCCTCTACGAGGGCATGGACATCGGCGGCGAAACGACCGGCCTGATCACCTATATGCGTACCGACGGCGTGCAGATGGCGCCCGAGGCGATCAGTGCTGCCCGTTCGGCAATCGGCAGCGAATTCGGCGACAAATACGTCCCCGAAAAGCCGCGCTACTATTCGACCAAGGCCAAGAACGCGCAGGAAGCGCACGAAGCCATCCGCCCGACCGACTTTTCGCGCACGCCGGCCGAAATGCGCAAATATCTCGATGCCGACCAGGCCAGGCTCTACGAGATGATCTGGAAGCGCGCCATCGCCAGCCAGATGCAGCCGGCCGAGATCGAGCGCACCACCGTCGAGATCGAGGCGCGCAACGGCTCACAGACCGCGCAGCTGCGTGCAGTCGGCTCGGTCGTCCGCTTCGACGGCTTCATCGCCGCCTACACCGAACAGAAGGACGAGGACTCTGAGGACGAAGAAAGCCGCCGCCTGCCGGAGATCCGCATGGGCGACGCCCTCGACCGCAAGTCGATCAACGTCACCAGCCACACCACCGAGCCGCCACCGCGCTACAGCGAAGCCTCCTTCATCAAGAAGATGGAAGAGCTCGGCATCGGCCGCCCGTCGACCTATGTCGCGACACTGAAGACGCTGGAAGACCGCGACTATGTGAAGATCGAGAACCGCCGGCTGCTCCCGCAGCCGAAGGGCCGGCTGGTCACCGCCTTCATGGAAAGCTTCTTCGAGCACTATGTCGAATACGACTTCACCGCCTCGCTGGAAGAGAAGCTGGACGAGATTTCCGACGGCAAGCTCTCCTGGAAAGACGTGCTGCGCGACTTCTGGAAGGCGTTTTCGGCGACCGTCGACGACATCAAGGAACTGCGCGTCACCGACGTGCTCGATGCGCTGAACGAGGAACTCGCGCCGCTCGTCTTCCCCGAGCGCGAGGACGGCTCGAACCCGCGCATCTGCCCGAAATGCGGCTCCGGCAACCTGTCGCTGAAGCTCGGCAAGTATGGTGCCTTCGTCGGCTGCTCGAACTACCCGGAATGCGGCTACACCCGCCAGCTGGGCGGCGAGGGTAACGGCAATGGCGAAGGTGCGGAAGGTCTTGAGGACGGCACCAAGTCGCTCGGCAAGGATCCGTACACCAGCGAAGAGATCACGCTGCGTAGCGGCCGTTTCGGTCCCTACCTGCAGCGTGGCGAGGGCAAGGACGCCAAGCGCTCGAGCCTGCCCAAGGGCTGGACGCCCGCGAGCATCGACCACGAAAAGGCGGTGGCGCTCCTGTCGCTGCCGCGCGATGTCGGCAAACATCCGGAATCCGGCAAGATGATCTCCGCCGGGCTTGGCCGCTACGGCCCGTTTGTGCTGCATGACGGCACCTATGCCAATCTCGAAAGCATCGAGGACGTGTTCTCGATCGGCCTCAACCGCGCCGTTTCGGTGCTGGCCGAGAAGCAGTCGAAGGCAAAGGGCGGCCGCAACGGCACTGCGGCAGCGGCGCTCAAGGAGCTTGGCGAGCACCCTGCCGGCGGCGGCGCGATCACCGTGCGCGACGGTCGCTACGGGCCCTATGTCAATTACGGCAAGATCAACGCGACCCTGCCCAAGGGCAAGGATCCGACGAGCGTCACCATGGAAGACGCGCTGGCGCTGATTGCCGAGAAGGAAGCCAAGGGCGGCGGCAAGAAGCCCGCACGCAAGACGGCCGCTGCCACCAAGAAGCCGGCAGCCAAGAAGACAGCGACCAAGAAGGCCGCGGCGAAGAAAAAAGAGGAATAGCAAGCCTTGGCAAGAAGCATCTCCGGGCGGAAAAGCGCCGGCGCGAAGACCGGCTCGTCCGACGCCACCCGATCCGGAGGCAAGGCTGGCGCCTTCCTGCCCTCGCGCGACGACATTTTGCGCTACATCGCGGAAAATCCCGACAAGAGCGGCAAGCGCGACATCGCCAAGGCCTTCTCCATCAAGGGCGAGAACCGCATCTGGCTGAAGGACACGCTGGCCGACCTTCAGGGCGAAGGGCTGCTGCAGAAGGAACGCAAGCGGCTCGTCCGCCCGGGTTCCCTGCCCTCGGTTGCCGTGCTCGAGATTTTTGGGCGCGATTCCGACGGCGGCCTTCTGGCCCGGTCCGTCGAGCAGCAGGATGATGATCTGCCCACAGTCGTGTCGATCAAGGTGTCGCGCAACGGGCCGACGCCGGGCGTCGGCGATCGCGTACTGGCCAAGACTTTCCCGACCCATGCCGACACCGGGCCGGCCTACACCGCCCGCGTGATGAAGGTATTCGAGAAGCGGCATGACGCGGTTCTCGGCGTCTTCCGCATCCTCCAGGACGGCACGTTCCGGGTTGAACCGGTCGAGCGTCGTCAGAGCGAACTGGTGGTCGAGCAGGAGTTCCGCAACGGGGCCGAAAGCGGCGATCTGGTCGAAGTTCTGCCGCAGCGCGCACCGCGCTACGGCCTGCCCCGCGGCAGGGTCCTGAACGTCGTCGGGTCACTTGCTAGCGAAAAGGCGGTCTCGATGATCGCCATCCACATGCACGAGATTCCGCACATCTTCCCGGCCGATGTGATCGCCGAGGCGGATGCTGCCAAGCCTGCCGCGATGGATCACCGCGAGGACTGGCGCGAACTGCCGCTGGTGACGATCGACCCGGCCGACGCCAAGGACCATGACGACGCCGTGTTCGCCGAGCCGGACACCGACGAAAAGAACCCGGGTGGCGTCATCGCCTATGTCGCCATCGCCGATGTCGCAGCCTATGTCCGTTCGGGCACACCGCTCGACCGCGAGGCGCTGAAGCGCGGCAACTCGGTCTATTTCCCCGACCGCGTCGTGCCGATGCTGCCGGAGCGCATCTCGAACGACCTCTGTTCGCTAAAGTCTGGCGTTGATAGGCCGGCGCTTGCCGTTCGCATGACCTTTTCGGCCGACGGCCGGAAGATTCGCCACTCCTTCCACCGCATCATGATGCGGTCCTCCGCCAAGCTCGCCTACAGCCAGGCGCAGGCGGCCATCGACGGCGTGACCGACGACGTGACGCGGCCGATCGTCGACACCATCCTGCGCCCGCTGTGGGACGCCTATGAGGTGCTGAAGCGGGGCCGCGATTCGCGGCAGCCGCTCGAACTCGACCTGCCGGAACGCAAGATCCTGCTCAAGCCGGACGGCACGGTCGACCGCGTCGTCGTGCCGGAGCGACTGGACGCGCACAAGCTCATCGAAGAGTTCATGATCCAGGCCAACGTCTCGGCTGCTGAGACGCTGGAAGCCAAGAAGCAGAACCTAGTCTACCGCACGCACGACGCGCCGTCGCTTGCCAAGCAGGAAGGCCTGCGCGAGTTCCTGGCGACGCTCGGCCTGTCACTGGCGCGCGGCGCGCAGATGAAGCCGTCGCAGTTCAACCAGATCCTCAGCCAGGTGAAGGGCGCCGAACACGAAGCGCTGGTCAATGAAGTGGTGCTGCGCGCGCAGAGCCAGGCGCTCTACTCGCCGGAGAACCTCGGCCATTTCGGACTCAACCTGCGCCGCTATGCGCATTTCACTTCGCCGATCCGGCGCTATGCCGACCTGATCGTGCACCGGGCGCTGATCAGCGCCCTGTCGCTCGGATCGGACGGTATCACCCGCAGCGAGGAAGAGCGGCTGGAGGACGTTTCCGAGCTGATTTCGGCCACGGAACGCCGCGCCATGGCCGCCGAGCGCGATACGATCGACCGGCTGATCGCCGGCTATCTTGCCGGGCACATCAACGACACCTTCGACGCGCGCATATCCGGCGTCACCAAGGCGGGGCTTTTTGTCCAATTGCCGCAGTTCGGTGCCGATGGTTTCATCCCAGTGTCATCCTTGGATGGCGATTATTACGTTTATGATGAAACTGCCCGGGCACTTTTTGGGGATCGCACAGGGAAAGGCTATCAGCTCGCCGACCGCGTCGAGGTCCGCCTCGTCGAGGTAGCTCCGCTCGCAGGCGCCATGCGCTTCGAGATGCTGACTGAACCGAAACCACTTCCCGGCTCCAAACGGTCGTTCCACAAGGCAAAGGGACAGAGAACGCGGGCGCGTGCAACACAATTGCGCGCAGCATCCCGCGGCAGGAGACGTTGATGCAGACTGAGGTTTTTGGCGGAGAGCAGCGCGTCAGCCGTCCGGTACGCCCTTTGTGGACGGCGATGAAGCGCGGCTTCAAGGGCCGCTGCCCGCATTGCGGGGAAGGAAAGCTGTTCACGTCCTTCCTGACGATCGCCGACAAGTGCGAAAGCTGCGGCGAGGAAATGTTCCACCACCGCGCCGATGACCTGCCCGCCTATCTGGTTGTCGTCATCGTCGGCCACGTCATCGTTGGCGCCTTCATGGGCGTGGAAGCCACCAGCACGCTGTCGACCTGGCAGCATCTGGCGATCTGGGTGCCGTTGACGATCATCATGTCGCTTGCGCTATTGCGCCCGACCAAGGGCGCTGTCGTCGGCCTGCAATGGGCGCTGTATATGCATGGCTTCGGCGACGAAGAAGACCTGATCGAGACGCATCCTGAGGTGTGAAGCCCGCCGCTGGAGCAACGCTCGGTTGGCTGGGACAATTTCGTCCAATGACAGATTGCCCTAAGGTGCTTGCATGCAAGGACTGACCAAAGCCCAGGTGGACAAGGCCGAAGGGCGCGATTTCGCGCTCGGACCGGGTTCAAAACGGCCGCGCGACGCAGCGACCCTGATTCTACTCGATCGTAAGGGCGAGGACGTGCTCGTGCTCATGGGCAGGCGCCATGTAAACCATGCCTTCATGCCGGGAAAGTTTGTCTTCCCCGGCGGCCGCACCGATCCGGATGACGGGCGTGTGCCCGTAACCGATGCACTGGACCCGCAGGTGGAGGCCAAGCTGCTCTCCACGATTGCCCGTCGCAGCCTCACGCGCGCCCGCGCCATCGCGCTCTCCGCCATCCGCGAAACCTATGAAGAGGCCGGCCTCCTGATCGGCCGCAGAGGCCCCTTCGCCACCGCCAAGGCCGACTGGCAGGGTTTTGTCGAGCACGGCGTGCAGCCCTCCTTGCAGCCGCTGCGGCTCGTTGCACGAGCCATCACCCCACCGGGACGGGTGCGCCGATTCGACACGCGCTTCCTGGCGGCATGGCGCAGCGACGTTGCCGTGGAATTGCCCAACGGGGGCCCTACAAACGAACTCGAAGAACTCGTATGGCTTCCGCTCGACGAGGCGCGCCAGGCCGATATCCCGGCCATCACGAGGACCATATTGGAAGAACTTCAGCAGCGATTGACGACCGACCCGCTGCTCGGCCCCGGCGGACCCATTCCCTTCTACCGCATGGTCCGCAACAGTTTCGTCCGCGACATTTTCTGAAATTCATAGGCTAAACGATCCATGACAGGCAGCATCGAATCGCAAGCCTACGACATGCCCGTGCGCTGGTTGTCGATTTCGGCGGCCATCGCTTCCATCAGCGTGGTCGGAATTGCCATCGGGCTCGGCATGCCCTTGCTCAGCATAATTCTGGAATCGCGCGGCTACTCGGCCTCCATGATCGGCCTCAATACGGCCATCGCCGGCCTTGCCTCGATCACGGCCGCCCCCCTGGCTACGCCGCTTGCGGTGCGATTCGGCGTGGTGTGGACCATGCTCGCCATGATCCTGCTCGGCGCGCTGGCCTTCATGGGATTCTATTTCGCCCCGGCGTTCTGGATGTGGTTTCCGTTGCGCGTCATGCTGCACCTCGCCTTGACGGTGCTGTTCATCCTTTCAGAGTTCTGGATCAGCACCTCGGCGCCGCCGCATCGCCGCGGGCTGGTTCTCGGCATCTACGCGACCGTGCTTTCGCTCGGCTTCGCCGCCGGGCCCTGGCTGTTCTCGCAAATGGGCAGCGGCGGCTTCATGCCTTTCGGTACCGTGTTCGTGCTGGTCATGATCGCAGCGATTCCGGTCCTGGCAGCATGGCGGGAAAGCCCGAATATTACGCCGGAGGGCGGATCGAGCGGCTTCATCCGCTACATATGGATCGTGCCGACCGCCACGGCCGCCGTCCTGGTCTTCGGCGCGGTGGAGACCGGCGGTTTTGCGCTGTTTCCGGTGTTCGGCAACCGCATCGGCTATTCGGAGGGCGATGCCGCCCTGCTTCTGACCATGATCGGCCTGGGCAACGTGTTCATGCAGATTCCGCTCGGCATGATCTCCGACCGCGTCAATGACCGGCGTTACCTTCTGCTGATCTGTGCTGTCGTCGGCCTCGCCGGCATGATCCTTTTGCCCCACATCCAGGGCAACTGGTACGTGATGGCGGGTCTGCTGTTCCTCTGGGGCGGCGTGGTCGCAGCACTTTACACGATCGGGCTCGCCCATCTCGGCTCGCGGCTCTCCGGCCACGAGCTGGCCAACGCCAATGCCGCCTTCGTGCTCTGCTACGGATTCGGCATGATCCTCGGCCCGCAGGCGATTGGCATCGGCATGGACGCTATGGGCACCAACGGCTTTGCCTGGACGCTCGGCGCATTCTTCGCCGCCTACATTCTACTGGCCGGAAGCAGGCTCGTTCTTGGTGGGCGCTCTTGACTTTCTGCACACGTTCTTTATGTGTCGCGCCAAGTTTTCCGCATCCGGCCCTTTAGCCGTGGTCACGCGGCCCGAACCTCAAAGATAGACGGACGAACATCATGGCCAAAGCCGCAAACATCAAGATCAAGCTTCTTTCGACCGCCGACACCGGCTTCTTCTATGTGACGAGCAAGAACAGCCGCACCAAGACCGAGAAGCTGTCGTTCCGTAAGTACGACCCGGTCGCCAAGAAGCACGTCGAATTCAAGGAAACGAAGATCAAGTAATCTTCGATCCGGTAGAGACTTCGAAACGCCGCCCTCCGGGCGGCGTTTTCGTTTGTGCAAACATCGACGCCTGCGCGGACGCGGGATTGTGCGCGCGCCTAAAATGTTCGGGTGATTTGAGGGTGGTTGGGGGCCGGTCGACTATCTGGCAGCGGTACGAGGAGGCCACTGTGTGCCAGAGCCGACCGGCCGACCCCATGGACCCAGGAGATGCGGCGGACCTGAGCATCATGGGGTTACTGTGGGCGTCGAGCGCCTTTCAGTCTTGCTGGCTGCGACAGTTGCGCATGGCCAGCCGAAAATCAACCGTTTCTTAACCACGCCCGCCGAATCGAATGAATTAAGGTAAACCCGTAACCATTACAGGTTGATGCGGTCTTGCTGCCGCTACTCAGGCGGCTTTGGCGACCACGCGATTGCGCCCCGCCGACTTGGCCTCATAGAGGGCGACGTCGGCGCGCTTCATCATGTCGGCAACCGTGTCGGAGCCGCGTTTGAGCGACGACACGCCCACGCTGACGGTGACGTCGAGGGTCTGGCCGCCCTTGCCGACAGCAAACGGCGTGCTGGCGATTTCGGCCCGGATGCGCTCGGCAACCTTCTCGGCGATGTGGCCTTCGGTGTCGGGCATCACCACGACGAATTCTTCACCGCCGTAGCGGCAGGCGAGATCGATGCCGCGCACATTCTGGCGCAGCCGGCGGGCGAATTCGCGCAGCACATCGTCGCCGCCATCATGGCCGTAGGTGTCGTTAATCGACTTGAAGCGGTCGAGATCGGTGATCATCACCGAAAGCGAGCGGCGGCGCGCTACGGCGCGGTCGAACAGCGTCTGTAGGTGGCTGTCGAGATAGCGCCTGTTGTGCAGGCCGGTGAGACCGTCCGTTACGGCCATCTCGATCGTCTGGGCCACGCTGGCGCGCAGATGGTCGTTGTAGCGCTTGCGCCGCACCTGAGTGCGCAGCCGCGCCGTCAGCTCCTGCTGGTCGATGGGACGCACGAGATAGTCGTTGATGCCGAGCTCGAGGCCGCGAATGATGCGCTCTTCCTCGCCCAACTCAGCCAGAAGGACGATCGGCAGGAATCGCGTCCGGTCGAGCGAGCGCAACTGCGAGCAAAGCCGCAGCGGGTCGAAGTCGGTCAACGCCGTCGAAATCACCACGCAATCGTAAGAGGTTTCGGCAGCCTGGAAGAAGCCGCTGTGCGGATCGGTCGCCAGCTCGACATTCATGTTGCTGCGCAGCATCTTCTGGATGCGCTCGTAGGATGCCGGCCGCTCGTCGACCAGCAGCACGCGCGGCGCTTCCCCATCGTTCGGCAGGCCGCGGCTGAGCAGCTCCTCGATGCCGATATTGCGCGTGGTCGAAGCCCGCAGGCGAATCTCGTCGGTGAGCATCTTCAGCCGCACCAGGCTTTTGACCCGGGTCATGAGCTGCAGGTCGTTTACCGGCTTGGTCAGAAAATCGTCGGCGCCGGCCTCAAGGCCGCGAATACGGTCGGAGACCTGATCGAGCGCGGTAATCATGACGACCGGAATATGCGCGGTGGCCGGGTCGTTCTTCAGCCGGCGGCAGACCTCGAAGCCGTCCATATTGGGCATCATCACGTCGAGCAGCACGACATCGACCTTGCCGTTCTCGCAGGTTTCGATGGCGTCGGGACCGTTGGTGGCGGTCAGCACCTCGAAATATTCGGCGAGCAGCCGCACTTCCAGCAGCTTCACATTGGCAGGGATGTCGTCGACGACGAGGATGCGCGCGGTCATGGTCGTTACTGCCCGGACAAATGGTGACGCATGAGCATCATGCGTCTCCCAGATAGGATTTGATCGTCTCGATGAAGCGTGGCACCGAAATGGGCTTGGAGATGTAAGCCTCGCAGCCGCCCTGGCGGATACGCTCCTCGTCGCCCTTCATGGCGAAGGCCGTCACCGCAATGACGGGGATGACGTGGAGATCGTCGTCCTCCTTCAGCCACTTGGTCACTTCAAGGCCGGAAACCTCGGGAAGCTGGATATCCATCAGGATCAGGTCGGGCCGGTGGGCACGCGCCAGATCCAGCGCCTCGAGCCCGTTGCGCGTGCGCACGGTCTCGTAACCACTTGCCTCGATCAGGTCGCGGAAGAGCTTCATGTTGAGCTCGTTGTCCTCGACGATCATTACCTTCTTAGCCATTGAATTCCCGTCCCGAATGCCGATCGCGCGTTATCCAAAAACTCCTGCGCTGCCTGCCGATGGCACCAAACCCGCAGCAAGACTAGCGCAAGATCATTGACGAAACGGAAACCTCCGAGAGGTTTGCCGGTCATTCCTTTTCCTACACCATTTTTGCGACGACTGTCCGCCGCACTTGCCCGTGCGGTCTGCAATCGCTACTTCAAAACTGGTTTCACCCGGACAGGGAAATGTGGCGATGAGCAAGCAATCCGCGATACATGAAGGCGCCGAAGCCATCGCCATCCAGGCGCTCGGCTTTATCGCCTCCGACCCGGATCTGCTTCCACGCTTCCTGTCGATCACCGGCATAGAGGCCTCGGCCATACGCCATGCAGCCCGCGAGCCGGGCTTCCTGGCCGGCGTTCTGCAATTCGTGCTGGCGCATGAACCGACGCTGCTCAGTTTCTCGCAAGCCGCCAACATCGCGCCGGGCGAAGTAGGCAAGGCACTGAGGCATCTGCCATTGGGCGACGACAGCCACCAGACATCGATATGAGCGAAGATCAGGAAACAGCACGCCAGATCGCCGAACTGGCCCGCGACGACCGTCCGCTTCTCGTGCTGGACGTGGACGAGGTCGTGCTGGAATTCATCCAGCCCTTCACCGGCTTCATCGGCACGCAAGGACTAGAACTGAGGGCCGATTCGTTCCGGCTGCACGGCAACGTCTTCGACCTGGAGACGCAGGCGGCAATCGCCGACGAGCGCGTTTCGGCCCTGATCGAGGAGTTTTTCGTCGTCCAGGCCGATTGGCAGAGATGCCCGGAGGGCGCGACGGAGGCCATTGCGACGCTGGCCGAGCGCGCCGAGATCGTGATGCTGACAGCAATGCCGCACCGCCACCGGACAACGCGACGCTCCCTGCTCGACCGGCTCGGCTTCCCCTACCCGCTCCTAACCACGGAACGGGCCAAGGGCCCGGCGATCCAGCAGCTGCGCGGCGAGCATCCGCGCCCCGTGGCCTTCGTTGACGACATCGCGCACAATCTGGTTTCGGCCCGCGCTTGCGTGGCCGATGCGCATCTCTTCCACATCATGGCCCACAAGGGCCTGCGCGAACTGATGCCGCCGCTGCCGGAAGGCATCGTCGAGGTGGAGAACTGGCAGGAGGCGATGCCCAAGATCGCCATGGCGCTCGGCTTCTGACCTGCTTCAGATCGTCAGGCGCATCAGCGGACGTCCCGGCTTGCGTTCCGCCACCCGCTCGAAACCGGCCTTCTCGAACACGCGCGTCGAGCCGACATAGAGCCCAACCGAGCGCGAATCCTTCGATTCGGTCATCGGGCAGGCTTCCAGCAGCCGTGCGCCATTCTCCCGAGCGAAGCTGATTCCCGACTCGACCAGGCGATGGGTCAGCCCCTTGCCCCGGGCCGAATTGCGAATGAAGAAGCAGGAAATCGCCCATACCGCGGAGTCGGCCGCATCATTCGGCTCGACGGGCGTCGAAACCCTGCCCGCATTGTTCCACTCTGGCACGTCGGCGCGCGGGCCGATCTGCATCCAGCCCATGGCGACGCCGTCTTCAACCGCGAGCAAGCCGGGAGGAGGCCCTGATTCGATGCGCGCCTTGATGAATTCCTTGTTGCGGACGCGGTCGTTCTCGCGCCGCATTGCCGGCGGCAGGCGATAATGCGTGCACCAGCAGCCATAGCAGGCGCCCTGCTTGCCAAACAAATCCTCGAATTTCGGCCATAGATCGCCGGTAACCGGCATAATTGTCAGCACAGACATGCTCTCTCCCTCCTGCCGCTTGTGGGCGACGACCGGCTGCCATAAAATTGCGATGTTCCACTTATGTTCGCAGCGATGCCCACGCCTGTCAACGATCCGAGCCACGGTTTTTGCCGCGACTGCCTGACCCTTCAGCGCGGTTCCGGCCTGCGTTGCAGTGCCTGTGGCAGCCCGCGCCTGGCGCGCCATCCGGAGCTCTATTCGCTGCGCATCGCGCATATCGACTGCGACGCCTTCTATGCCGCCGTGGAAAAGCGCGACAACCCGGAGCTCAAGGACAAGCCGGTCATCATCGGCGGGGGAAAACGCGGCGTCGTCTCGACCGCCTGCTACATCGCCCGCATCCATGGCGTGCGATCGGCGATGCCCATGTTCAAGGCGCTGGAAGCCTGTCCAGAGGCGGTCGTGATAAAGCCCGACATGGAAAAATATGTGCGCGTCGGGCGCGAGGTACGCGCCATGATGCAGGCGCTGACCCCGCTGGTTGAGCCGCTATCGATCGACGAGGCATTTTTGGATCTGTCCGGCACCGAGCGGCTGCATGGCCGCCCGCCGGCGCTGGTACTGGCCCGCTTCACCCAGGCCGTGGAAAAGGAGATCGGCATCACCGTTTCCGCTGGCCTCTCCTACTGCAAGTTCCTCGCCAAGGTCGCCTCCGACTTCCGCAAGCCGCGCGGCTTTTCGATCATCGGCCAGGCCGAGGCCCTGGGCTTCCTCGCCGAGCAGCCGGTGACGATGATCTGGGGCGTCGGCAAGGCATTTGCGGCCACGCTGGAGCAGGACGGCATCCGCATGATCAGCCAGCTTCAGCGGATGGAGCGTGGCGAGCTGATGCGCCGCTACGGCACGATGGGCGACCGGCTCTACCGGCTGTCGCGCGGGCAGGACGAGCGCCGCGTGGTGCCCGACCACGACGCCAAGAGCGTGTCGGCAGAGACCACCTTCGACACCGACCTCGCCTCGGCGGCCGATCTAGTGCCGGTGCTGCGGGCGCTGTCGGAAAAAGTTTCGGCGCGGCTCAAGAAGGCCGGCATTGCCGGACGCACGGTGGTGCTGAAGCTCAAGACCTCCGACTTCAAGATTCGCACCCGCAACCGTCAGCTCGCCGATCCGACGCGGCTGGCCGACCGCATCTTCCAGACCGGCCTGCAACTGCTCGAAAAGGAAACCGACGGCACAAGGTACCGGCTCCTCGGCATCGGCGTCAGCGATCTCAGCGACGCCGACCGCGCCGACCCGCCGGACCTGGTCGATGTGCAGGCGCGCAAGCGCGCACTGGCCGAAGGCGCCATCGATGCGTTGCGCGACAAGTTCGGCAAAAAAGCCGTGGAGACCGGCTATACCTTCGGCAAGGGCCGCAACGCGCATCCACCGGAGGATGTGGAGCGCTGAGGCCTGATCTTGTCCGAAAAGCCTGCAACTTTTCGGGATCATGCTCTAGTTTGCGCCCGACAAAGTATCGGAGTGCAGAGGATTCGCGTGAAAGTAGCTGTTCGGTTCTGGCTCGCCGTGGCCTGCTTCGCGTCATTTCCCCTGTTCGCCCGTGCCGATTGGCAGGCGACCGAAAAGGTGCAGAGCTATGCCATCTCGGGCAAATCCGGCATTGAGCTCTATCGATCGATCGGCGAGCGCGGCCCCAAGGCCGGGCTGGTTCGCGCCATCGCGCACACCAATTTCACGCTGACCTGGTCGAGGAAATATGAACCGCAGCCGGATGGTTCCTGCATCCTCGCCTCTGCCCGGCCAAATCTGACAATCACCTATACGCTGCCCAAACCCGCCGAAAAGCTGCCGACTGCCGTCCGCGAAAAGTGGGAGGTCTTTGCCGCCGGCGTGCGCAAGCACGAGCTGGTGCATGGCGATCTCATCAAGGACCTGGTCAAGGCGATCGAGGCTGTGAGTGTTGGTCTGACCGTGGCGGACGATCCCAGGTGCAGCAAGATCAGGACCGAGCTGACGCTGAAACTGTCGGAACTTTCACTGGCACAGCGCCAGCGCAGCAGCGACTTCGACAAGGCGGAGATGAGCGACGGTGGCAATATCCACCAGTTGATCCTCACCCTGGTGAATGGGGAATAGGCAACGACGAGCTTTATCGACCGGTCATGCTAAACTGATCGCACACCTTGCGGAGTGGCGGCCATGATCGTTCAGGCATGCCTTAACGGCGCGCGATCGAAAGACTTTCATCCCCAACTGCCGTCTACTGCGGAGGCGATAGCGCGCCATGGCGCCGCCTGTGTCGACGCCGGCGCCGCCGAATTGCACTTCCACGCGCGAGCACCGGGCGGCCGCGAAAGCTTGCTGGCGGTGGACGCCACCACGCTCGCCGTTCGCCAGGCCTGCCCCGGCACGCTCATCGGGGTTTCGACCGGCGCGTGGATCGAGAAGGATGAGCAACGAACCCGCGATTGCATCATGGGTTGGAATGAGCTGCCCGACTACGCCTCGGTCAATCTGTCGGAGCCCGACGCTCCGGCCATCATGGACCTGCTTCGCCAGCGGGACGTTGGCATCGAGGCCGGGCTTGCTTCGGTCGCCGATGCGGAACGTTTCGTGGGTCTCAAGGACCACAGGCGTGTTCTTCGCGTCCTGATCGAGATCGAGGAGCAGGATCTTGGCATCGCGCGCCAGCTCGCCGATGGAATCGCCTTGGTGCTGGACCGCGCGGACGTAAGGCGCCCCATTCTTCTCCACGGCGTCGATGCCACGGTCTGGCAGTTCGTGGAGCTCGCACATCAAAGACGATGGTCGGCGCGCGTCGGTCTGGAAGATGGCGAGTATCTCCCGGACGGAACGACGGCGGCCGACAATGCGGCGCTGGTGGCTGCCGCGGTTGCGATTTTCCGCCAAGGCCGATGAGCCGAACGGCGATGACGCCCATCTCGCGCGTCATCGCCTTGATGCGTACAGCGTCGGGGAAGCGCTAAACCAGCTCCACCTCGACCACGCCCGGCACTGCGCGCATTGCCGAGGCGATCTGCGGCGAGATGCGGTAGCGGGTGGGCAATTCGACCTCGATCTCGCCCTGGGCATTGTCCTTGATGAGTACAAAACTCACCTGGCCCTCGCCCTTGGTGTTGAGCTGGTTGGCCACCATGTTGAGCGGCGAAGCGTCGCGCAGATAGACGCGCAATGCCTTCTGCACACGGCTTGCCTCGTCCTCAAGCGAATTCACCGTCTGGATGCGCAGATTGACGCCCTCGGGCCTGTTCTCCGCCGCGACAGTGACGACCACCGATTTACCCGGTTCGAGCAGATCGCGATATTGCGCGAGCGCTTCGGAGAACAGCACCGCCTCGTATTGGCCCGAGGTGTCCGAGAACATCACCACGCCCATCTTGTTGCCGGTGCGCGTCTTTCGCTCCTGCTTGGACGTCACTGTGCCGGCAAGACGTCCCGCGCTGGCGCCGCGCTTCACGGCGGCGGAAAAATCGGTCCAGGTCTGGACCCGCATCTTCTCCAGCACCGTCTTGTACTCGTCGAGCGGGTGGGCCGAGAGATAGAAGCCGACGACCTGAAATTCGCGGTGCAGCCGGTCGGCCGGCAGCCACGGCTCGGCGGCGGGCAGATGCAACTGCTTCTGCTTGCTGGCGGAGGCAGAGCCAAACATGTCTGTGATGCCGGCCGCGGCATCGGCTTGCGAGCGCGAGGCAAGGCCCATCATACGCTCCACGCCGGCCATCAGCGAGGCACGGTCGTGGCCGAAGCAATCCAGTGCACCGGCATTGATCAGGCTTTCGAAGACGCGCTTGCCGACAACCTTGGGGTCGATGCGTTCGCAAAAATCCTCGAGGTCCTCGAACGGCTTTTCGGCACGCTTGGCGACGATGTGATCGACTGCCGCCTCGCCCACGCCCTTGATTGCCGCAAGCGCGTAGTAGATGCGGTTTTCGCCCACCTCGAACGGACGATACGAGGTCCTGACCGACGGCGGCAACACCTCGATGCCCAGCCGCATCGCGTCCTGCCGGAAGTCCGACAGCTTGTCGGTGTTGGACATATCGTAGGTCATCGACGCGGCGAGGAATTCGACCGGGTAATGCGCCTTCAGATAGGCCGTCTGGTAGGAGACGATGGCGTAGGCGGCAGCGTGCGACTTGTTGAAGCCGTAGTCGGCGAACTTTGCGAGCAGGTCGAAGATGAAATCCGACTGCTGTTTGCTGACGCCCTTTTCCACAGCACCCGAGACGAAGCGCTCGCGCTGCTTGTCCATCTCGGCGCGGATCTTCTTACCCATGGCGCGGCGCAGAAGATCGGCTTCGCCGAGCGAGTAGCCGGCCAGTTCCTGCGCGATCTGCATGACCTGCTCCTGGTAGACGATAACCCCTTGGGTCTCCTTCACCAGATGGTCGATCATGGGATGGATGGAGGCGATCTCCTCCTCGCCATGCTTGCGGGCGTTGTAGATCGGGATGTTCTCCATCGGGCCCGGGCGGTAAAGCGCCACCAGCGCGATGATGTCCTCGACGCAGTCCGGCTTCATGCCGATCAGCGCCTTGCGCATGCCAGCACTTTCAACCTGGAAGATGCCGACCGTCTCGCCGCGCGACAGCATGGCGTAGGTCTTGGGATCGTCGAGCGGGATCTGCGCGAGATCGATGTCGACGCCGCGCCGGCTGATGAGCTTGACAGCGGTTTCCAGGACCGAGAGCGTCTTCAGGCCGAGGAAGTCGAACTTTACCAGCCCCGCCTGCTCGACATATTTCATGTTGAACTGGGTGACCGGCATGTCCGAGCGCGGATCGCGGTACATCGGCACCAGTTCCGACAGCGGGCGGTCGCCGATCACGATACCGGCGGCGTGCGTCGAGGCGTGCCGGAAGAGACCCTCGAGCTTCTGCGCGGTGTCGAGAAGGGTCTGGACGATCGGTTCCTTCTCGGCCTCCTCGGCAAAGCGCGGCTCGCCCTCGATCGCCTGGGCAAGCGTGACCGGATTGGCGGGGTTGGCCGGCACCATCTTGCACAGCCGGTCGACCTGGCCATAGGGCATTTGTAGTACGCGGCCAACGTCCCGTAGGACTGCACGCGCCTGAAGCGTACCGAAGGTGATGATCTGGCCGACCTGGTCGCGGCCATACTTGCCCTGAACGTAGCGGATCACCTCTTCGCGCCGGTCCTGGCAGAAGTCGATATCGAAGTCCGGCATCGACACGCGGTCGGGGTTGAGGAAGCGCTCGAACAGCAGCGAGAAACGCAGCGGGTCCACGTCTGTGATGGTGAGCGCGTAGGCGACCAGCGAACCCGCACCCGAGCCACGGCCCGGCCCGACCGGGATGCCCTGCGCCTTGGCCCATTTGATGAAGTCCGACACGATCAGGAAGTAGCCGGGGAACTTCATGCGCTGGATGATGCCGATCTCGAACTCCAGCCGCTCGCGATACTGCTCCTCGGTGAAACCGGGATAGAGGCCGCGCGTGGCGATGCGATTGGTCAGACCCTCGCGGGCCTGGCGCGCAAGCTCCTCGGACTCCGCCTTTTCAGCGGCTTCGGCATCGGCCACATCGGCGCCGGCGAAGCGCGGCAGGATCGGTTTCCGTGTCTGCGTATAGTAGGAGCAGCGCTGAGCGATCTCGATCGTGTTGTCGATCGCCTCGGGCAGATCGGCAAAAAGCTGCGACATCTCCTTCTGCGACTTGAGATAATTGTCCGGTGTCAGGCGCCGGCGGTTGTCCTCGGCCACGACCGAGCCCTCGGCGATGGCGATCAGTGCGTCATGCGCCTCGTAGTCGTCGCGTTTGGGGAAAAACGACTCGTTGGTGGCGACCAGTGGCAGCCGCTGACGGTAGGCCAGCTCGATCGTGGCGGCCTCGACGGCCTTGTCGTAGCCGACCAGGCGTTCCAGCTCGACATAGAGGCGGTCGCCAAACATTCCCTGCAAGACTAGCAGCCGGCTTTCCGCAAGTTCGGCATGGCCTGCCTTGATCGCAGCCCCGATCGGTCCGCGCGGCCCGCCGCTGAGGCAGATGATGCCTTCGGACAGATTGCCGATCCAGTCGAGCTTGGCATGCACGGGCTCGCCCGAAGGCGTTTCCAGATAGGCGCGGCTGACGATGCGGACCAGATTGGCGTAGCCGATCTCGGTCGCGGCGATCAGCACCAGCGAATGCAGCTCGACGCCCTGCTTGCGGGGGCCGTCATCGTTGCTGTCACCGAAATCGACAGCAAGCAGGCAGCCGACCACCGGCTGCACGCCATCCTTGGTGGCCTTTTGGGCAAATTCCAGCGCCCCGAACAGGTTGTTGGTGTCGGTGACGGCGATGGCCGGCGCCTCGTCCTTGACGGCATGTCCGACGATCTTGCCGACCGGCAGCGCGCCTTCCAACAGCGAATAGGCCGAATGCACGCGCAGATGGACGAAAGGTCGCGTCGGCGCTTCGGGTATCGAAGTCGCGACACCGGGCTTCGATGCAAGGGCACTCCGCAGAATCGGGTCGCGCGGCGGTCGTTCGCTGGTCATCGGCACTTCATTTCGAGAGTCGGGTCTGGCCATTGTCGCCAATGAAAATGGCCGGGTCGAGTCCCAACAGGTAGCGATCACAGGAAGGTGGTTCAACTCCGCCGAAGGCCTGGGATAATCTGAGCCATTATCGTTTCGGGCAATGCCTGGCGTTCGCAATTGCACAATTCCGCCTTCGCAATTGCACAAATATGTGCCAGTGAGCGCCTCGCTTACGCCGAGAAGGAGGAGTCATGAGCGTATCTGGACAAGTGCGCGCGGTGACGCCGCCGCAAGTGGTTGCCGCCAAGGGCGGAACGCCGCTGGTCTGCCTGACCGCCTACACCACCCCGATGGCTAGGCTTGTCGACGCCCATTGCGACATCGCACTGGTCGGCGACAGCGTGGGCATGGTGTTGCATGGCCTGCCGTCGACGCTTGGCGTTACTCTCGAGATGATGATCATGCACGGCAAGGCGGTGCGGCGCGGGCTGGAACGCGCGCTCATGGTCGTGGACATGCCCTTCGGCAGCTATGAGGAAGGCCCAGACCAGGCTTTTCGCAATGCCGCCCGTGTGATGGCTGAGACGGGCTGCGCGGCGGTGAAGCTCGAGGGCGGCGAGACGATGGCCGAGACGATCCGCTTCCTGACCGGTCGCGGCATTCCCGTCATGGCCCATGTCGGCCTCACCCCGCAGGCCGTCAACACCTTCGGCGGCTACACCGTGCAGGGGCGCGGCGAAGCCGGCGACAGGGTATTGCGCGACGCCAAGGCCGTCGCAGAGGCCGGCGCTTTCTCGGTCGTGCTGGAAAAAGTGCCGGAGTCGCTCGCTGGCCGGATCACCAAAGAGGTCGCCGTTCCCACCATCGGCATCGGCGCCTCAGCCGCATGCGACGGGCAGGTGCTCGTGACCGACGACATGCTGGGCATGTTCACCGACTTCCGGCCGAAATTCGTCAAGCGCTATGCCGAACTGGGCAACGAGGCGGCATCGGCGATCGAGGCCTATGCGGCGGAGGTGCGGGCACGGGTTTTCCCGGCCGCGGAACATGTGTTCGGTGACACGCCCAAGGCAGCCCTCAAGGGAGACACCCAATGAGCGTTCCTATCGTCCGCACCTTGGCCGAGCTTCGCGCGACCGTCGCCGGGTGGCGGCGCGAAGGCGCGAAAGTTGCGGTCGTGCCGACCATGGGCGCTCTTCACGAAGGGCATCTCAGCCTCGTACGCGCCGCACTTGCGAGAGCCGACCGGGTGATCGTCACGCTCTTCGTCAATCCAAAACAGTTCAATAGCGCCGCCGATCTTGCCGCCTATCCGCGCACGGAAAACGAGGACGCGGCAAAACTCGTCCCAGTCGGTGCGCATGTGCTCTACGCCCCCAACGCCGAAGAGATTTATCCCGAAGGTTTTGCCACCTCGGTTTCGGTGAGCGGCGTCAGCGAAGGCCTGTGCGGCGCGTTCCGGCCGGGCCATTTCGACGGCGTGGCGACGGTCGTCGCCAAGCTGTTCCTGCAGACCCGCGCTGATGTGGCCCTGTTCGGCGAGAAGGACTACCAGCAGCTCCACGTGGTCAAGCGCATGGCGCGCGATCTCGACATCCCAATCGAGGTCGTCGGCTGCCCGACGGTGCGCGAGGCCGACGGGCTGGCGATGTCGTCGCGAAATGTGCGGCTGTCGCAAGCCGAGCGTGCGGTTGCATCAAAGCTGCCCCAAATCCTGTTCGCAACCGCCGAGCGCCTCTCCACGGGGGAACCGGTTGCGCCGGCACTGGAGGAAGCGAAAGGTGCCATCCTGGCCGCAGGCTTCGGCGAGGTCGAGTATCTGGAATTGCGCGCAGCGGCCGATCTCTCGCCGCTGAACCGTCTCGACCGCCCTGCCCGGCTGCTGGTCGCGGCGTGGCTGGGCGACACGCGCCTCATCGACAATGTCGAGGTGAGCGCTGCTCGTTCGAATTGAGATTTTCCGCGCCGGGCCGAAGTCAGGCGCGGCACTCGCTCATGCGAATTCCATGATCACCGCATCAACCGCCAGGCTATCGCCCGGCTTGGCGACGATTTTTTCTACCGTCAGGTCGCGGTCTGCGCGGAGAACATTCTCCATCTTCATCGCCTCGACCACGGCCAGGGTCTCGCCTGCCTTGACCTCCTGCCCTTCGGTTACGGCGATGGAGACGACCAACCCAGGCATCGGGCAAAGCAGCAGGTTCGACGTATCCGGCGCGACCTTTACCGGCATCAGCTGATCGAGAGCGGCCGTGCGCGGCAGCATGGTGCGCGTCGTCACCGACAGGCCCCGCCAGGCGATGCGGACGCCGTTGAGAATGGGTCGAATCTGGGCGGCAACCACGCGGCCGCCAACCGTTCCGCGCCACACCGGCTCGCCGGGGCGCCAATCGGAGGTAACGGTCTGCGGGGCGCTGCCGGCGACCGAGAGATCGATTTCCATCGGGATCGAAACCATACCCTCGCCGATGGATACCGGGATATATTCGTCGTCCAGGCGCACCACCCATTCGGGCTTCAGCAGGCCCGAATGCGGCGCCAACCGGCCGGTCAGCCGGTCGAGTCGATCGCGACGCAGCAGCTCGGTCACGGTGGCGACGCAAGCCAGCACTGCCTTTTCCTCTTCATTCGGCTTCATCGGCGCAAAGCCGTCGGGATATTCCTCGGCAATGAAGCCGGTGGAAAGCCGCCCCTCGCGCCAGCGCGGATGCTGCATCAAGGCTGACAGGAATGGGATATTGTGCTCGATGCCGTCGACCACGAACTCGTCCAGCGCTTCCGACATGGCGTCGATGGCTTCAAGCCGCGTCGGCGCCCAGGTGCAGAGCTTGGCGATCATCGGGTCGTAAAACATCGAGATTTCCGAGCCTTCCGTCACGCCCGTGTCGTTACGGACGACAACGTCGCCGAACTCGCCCTCTTCCGGCGGAAGGTAGCGGGTGAGCCTGCCTATCGACGGCAGGAAGTTGCGGTACGGATCCTCGGCATAGAGTCGGCTTTCCACCGCCCAGCCATTGAGTTTCACGTCGTCCTGCCGGATTGCCAAGTGCTCGCCGGCGGCGATGCGGATCATCTGCTCGACCAGATCGACGCCGGTGACGAGCTCGGTCACCGGATGCTCCACCTGCAGGCGCGTGTTCATTTCGAGGAAATAAAAGTTGCGGTCGCGGTCGACGATGAACTCCACCGTGCCGGCGCTCTGGTAGTCGACCGCCCTGGCCAGCGCCACAGCCTGCTCGCCCATGGCCTTGCGGGTTTTCTCGTCCAGGAAGGGCGACGGCGCCTCCTCGACGACCTTCTGGTTGCGGCGCTGGATCGAGCATTCACGCTCGCCGAGGTAGATGGCATTGCCATGCGCGTCGGCCAGCACCTGGATCTCGATATGGCGCGGGTCGACAATGAATTTTTCGATGAAGACGCGATCGTCGCCGAATGAGCTCTTTGCTTCGGACCGGGCGCGTTCAAAACCGTCGCGCACCTCGCCCTTGTCCCAGGCGATGCGCATGCCCTTGCCGCCGCCGCCGGCCGAGGCCTTGATCATCACCGGATAGCCGATCTCGCCGGCGATCCGCTCGGCATGGTCGGCATTTTCGATCACGCCGAGATAGCCCGGGACGGTGCTGACCCTCGCGTCATTGGCAAACTTCTTCGATTCGATCTTGTCGCCCATGGCGCGAATGGCCTTGGGTTTTGGGCCGATGAAGACGATACCCTCCTTCTCCAGCGCCTCGCAGAAGGAAGCGCGCTCGGAAAGAAAGCCGTAGCCGGGATGCACCGCCTCGGCGCCGGTCGCCTTGCAGGCCTCGATGATATTTTCCGCCACCAGATAGCTCTGCGCCGCCGGCGCCGGGCCGATATGCACCGCCTCATCGGCCATTTCTACGTGCACGGCATCGCGGTCCGCATCCGAATAGACGGCGACCGTGGCGATGCCCATTCGCCGGGCCGACTTGATGACGCGGCAGGCGATCTCGCCGCGATTGGCGATCAGTATCTTCTTGAACATGGAGGTACTTTTCCTCTGATGGCCGGACTGTTTTATGGACTATCCGGCCGTGCCTCAAGGGGCGGCTTCGCGGGCCCCGGACCTCAAAAGTGCTTGTCGCGCTCGAAGGGGCCGAAGCGCACGCCCGAATTGACCAGATAGGCCGCGGTCCAACCCACGATCAGAAGGCCGGTCACCCCCTCGAGAGAAGACAGCAGACGCCATGTCTTGGCTGGGGCCGCATCGTTGAAGCCGATGGTCGCGAAGGTGGATGCCGAAAAATAGAAGGCCGTATCGAAATCCTGGAACGCGCCGACCATGCGCATTCCCGCTGCCCATATCGCGATCTCCACGGCCACCAAGAGGAACAATCCCAAGGCGAGCAAGGCCATAGCGACGACCGTCTCGCCCTGCTTCCCGTTCAGCACAGGGTGGGCCAGAAGGAACGAAACCATATGGGTGAGCGCGATGAGACCGGCGGCATGGACCAGAAACGTGATGACGTCAAAAACCGTCGCAAGTGCGAGATTTGCCAGCATCCAGAAACCTATAGGGTAGAAGTTGGCCCTGCTATGGCAAAGCAGGGACATTTCGCCTAATCAGGCTAGGGCGCGGCAAAGCGCCTGCAACTGAAATTTTGAGATCGATTACCCCAGGAGGAATTGCCTGATGAAGACTCGTGCCGCAGTGGCCGTGGCCGCCGGAAAGCCGCTGGAGATCATGGAAGTCGACCTGGAAGGCCCGCGCGAGGGCGAAGTCCTCGTCGAGATCAAGGCGACCGGCATTTGCCACACCGACGAGTTCACCCTGTCGGGCGCCGATCCGGAAGGCATCTTCCCGGCGATTCTCGGCCATGAGGGCGCCGGCGTCGTGGTCGATGTCGGCAAGGGCGTCACCTCGCTCAAGAAGGGCGACCATGTCATCCCGCTCTACACGCCCGAGTGCCGCACCTGCCCGTCCTGCCTCAGCCGCAAGACCAACCTGTGTACCGCCATCCGCTCGACCCAGGGCCAGGGCCTGATGCCCGACGGCAGCAGCCGCTTCTCGATCGGCAAGGACAAGATCTTCCACTACATGGGCTGCTCGACCTTCTCGAACTTCACCGTGCTGCCGGAGATCGCGCTGGCCAAGGTCAACCCCGACGCGCCCTTCGACAAGATCTGCTACATCGGCTGCGGCGTCACCACCGGCATCGGCGCCGTGATCAACACGGCCAAGGTGGAGATCGGCGCGACCGCGATCGTCTTCGGCCTCGGCGGCATCGGCCTCAACGTCATCCAGGGCCTGCGCCTTGCCGGCGCCGACATGATCATCGGCGTCGATCTCAACAATGAGAAGAAGGAATGGGGCGAGCGCTTCGGCATGACGCACTTCGTCAACCCGAAGGAAGTTGACGGCGACATCGTGCCTTACCTGGTCAACATGACCAAGCGCGGTGCCGACCAGATCGGCGGCGCCGACTACACCTTCGACTGCACGGGCAACACCAAGGTCATGCGACAGGCGCTCGAATCGTCGCATCGCGGCTGGGGTGAATCGATCATCATCGGCGTTGCCGGCGCCGGCCAGGAGATCTCGACCCGTCCGTTCCAGCTCGTTACCGGCCGTACCTGGAAGGGCACGGCCTTCGGCGGCGCGCGCGGCCGCACCGACGTGCCGAAGATCGTCGACTGGTACATGGAGGGCAAGATCCAGATCGATCCGATGATCACCCACACCATGCCGCTGGAAGACATCAACAAGGGCTTCGACCTGATGAACCAAGGCAAGTCGATCCGCTCCGTCGTGGTCTACTAAGCAGAAACAGCGCCATGCCGGACCCGATCATCTATGTCGATGCCGACGCCTGCCCGGTGAAGGCGGAAGCCGAGAAGGTCGCGGACCGGCTGGGGCTTGTGGTCACCTTCGTGTCCAACGGGGGCTTGCGCCCCTCGCGCGATCCGATGGTGCGCCACGTGGTCGTTTCCAAGGGCGCGGATGCCGCCGACGACTGGATCGTCGAGCATGCGCGCCCCAACGACATTGTCGTGACGGCCGACATTCCATTGGCCGCACGCACCGTGGCGCTCGGCACGCATGTGCTGGGCGTCACCGGAAAACCCTTTACGCCCGAAACGATCGGCATGGCCGTAGCCATGCGGGACCTGAAGCAGCACCTGCGCGAGACCGGCGAGAGCAAGGGCTACAACGCCTCTTTTACCCCGCAGGATCGTTCGCGCTTCCTGGGCGCGCTCGACCAGATGGCACGGCGCGCCTTGGAGGCCGCCCATGGAGAAGGGGACATGAAATGAAGCCATTCGGCCGCCATGTGATCTTCCTGCTCAGCGCCGCCGCCGGGGTGATCGCCTTTGTCATTGCTCTGGTGCTGAAACATCCGCTGTCCTATTCGATCGGCGCGAATGTCTATTTCATCTCCTACATCGCCCTGGTGCTGCGACAGATGCCGCATCTGACGCCCGACTTCCTGAGCCGGCGCGCTCAGCAGGCGGACGAGCCGGTCTGGATCATCTTCCTGGTGACATTCGCGGTGGTGTGCGTCGCGATCGGATCGCTCTTCGTGCTGATGAATGCGAAACAGATTCCGCATCCGTACTGGCTTGCCTTTTCGATGCTTTCGCTGCCGCTTGGCTGGTTCACCATCCACTGCATGGCAGCGCTGCACTACGCCAACCTCTACTGGAGGGGCGACAACGCCGAATCGAGTGACGTGCGGAGCAGGAAGCCAGCCGGCGGGCTGCAGTTCCCAGGCACCGAGCGACCCTGCGGCTGGGATTTTCTATACTTCTCCGTCGTCATCGGCATGACCGCCCAGACCTCCGATACCGGGGTCACGACGACGATCATGCGCACGACTGCGATAGTTCATTCGATCATCTCGTTTTTCTACAACACGGTGATCGTCGCGGCAGCCGTCAACCTCGTCGTTGCGCTGGCGAGCTAATCTGAAAGGCATTTTTTGATGAAAACCATTTCCACCGCGAAGTCCCATGGCGGCGTCCAGGGCGTCTATTCCCATGCCTCAGAGGCCTGCGCCTGCGACATGACCTTCGCCGTGTTCGTGCCGCCGCAGGCCAAGGACGGCCCCTGCCCGGTCGTCTGGTATCTGTCGGGCCTCACCTGCACGCATCAGAACGTGATGGACAAGGGCGAGTACCGTCGTCTCGCCGCCGAACTCGGCCTCATCATCGTTTGCCCGGACACCAGCCCGCGCGGCGAAACCGTTCCGGACGAGAAGGACAACTGGCAGTTCGGCTGCGGCGCCGGCTTCTATCTCGACGCCCCGCAGGCGCCGTTCTCGACCAATTACCGCATGTATTCCTATATCACCGAGGAGCTGCCGGCCCTTATCGCGAAGGAATTCCCCGCGGATATGACGCGCCAGGCGATCTTCGGCCACTCCATGGGCGGCCATGGCGCGCTGACCATCGCCTTGAAGAACCCGGAGCGTTTCAAGAGCTGCTCGGCCTTCGCGCCGATCACCCGGCCGATGGTCGCCGGCTGGTCCAAGCCCGCCTTCGAAAAATATCTCGGTGCCGACGAGGCCGTATGGCGCGCCTATGACGCCGTCGCCCTGATCGAAGACGGCAAGCGTTTTCCCGAGTTCCTGGTCGACCAGGGATCGGCCGATGGCTTCCTCGAAGACGGTCTGCGTCCCTGGCTGCTGGACGAGGCCTGCAAGGCGGCCGGAATCCCACTCAATCTGAACATGCGCGAAGGCTACGATCACTCGTATTTCTTCATCTCGACCTTCATGGACGACCACCTTCGCTGGCACGCCGAAAGGCTCGCCGGGTAACACCTCCGTCGCGACATTGTCATTGTCGCGACGAAACCCGTGAATGCTCATTTGCCTGGGCTGTTGTATTATCCTCCGACAACATGGCGGGAGCCCGCGCGTCGGGAGGTCCAGGCAGATGAAGAGCGCATCGTTCACGGAAGCGCAGCCCAGCGCGGAGCCTGCGCCGGTAAAGATTGGCAATGTGATCTATCGCCAGTCGGCCTGGACCCGCCTCACCCATTGGATCTGGGCCATTGCCATTTTCTTCCTGCTGCTGAGCGGCCTGCAGATCTTCAACGCGCATCCGGCACTCTATATCGGCCAGCAGTCGGGCTTCGGCTTCGACAACAGCGTGCTGCGGTTCTCAGCCGAGGACACGGCGAACGGTCCGAAGGGCTATACGACTCTTTTCGGGCACCGCTTCGACACGACCGGCGTGTTGGGCCTTTCCGGACCCGCAACCGACCGCGAAGCGCGCGGCTTTCCCAGCTGGGCGACGATCCCTTCCTATCAGGACCTCGCGACCGGTCGGGTGATCCATTTCTTCTTCGCCTGGGTGCTGTCCATCACGCTGCTGCTCTGGCTGATCGCCAGCCTGGTCAACGGGCACATACGCCGTGACCTCGCGCCGCGCGGCGAAGACATCAGGCACCTGCCGCGGGACATTGCCGATCATGCGCGGCTGCGCTTCCACCATACGGGCCGCTACAACACGCTGCAGAAATTTTCGTACGGCATCGTGCTGTTCATCCTCTTGCCGCTGATGATCCTGACCGGCCTTGCGATGTCGCCGAGCATGGACACGGTGATCCCATTCCTGACCGACGTGCTGGGTGGTCGGCAGACGGCGCGCACCATCCATTTCACGGTCATGGCGCTGCTGGTTCTCTTCTTCGTCGTGCACATCGTCATGGTGCTGGCCGCCGGCCCGATCAACGAACTGCGCTCGATCATCACCGGCTGGTACCGGACCGATCCGCCGACCGGCGAGAAGGAGACGTGACAATGCCGGGATTTCGCATCAACCGCCGCCGCTTCCTGACCGGCGCCGCTCTCGGCGCCTCGGGAATAGCACTTTCCGGCTGCGATGCCTTCAATTCGGTCTCCGACACCGACAACAAGGTGCGCCATGTGCTGGAGCGCGCCAACGACCTGACCTATCGTGTGCAGCGCCTGCTTGGCGGCCGCAACTCGCTGGCGCAGGAATACACCGAGGCCGATATCCGCCAGCCGCAGCGCCCCAATGGCGTCACTTCGCCCGATGACGACAACTACAAAGGCCTGCTTGCAAACGACTTCGCCGACTGGCGGCTGGAGGTAACCGGCCTGGTCGAAAAGCCGCTTTCACTCTCGCGCGAACAACTGATGGCCATGCCTTCGCGCACCCAGATCACCCGCCACGACTGCGTCGAGGGCTGGAGCTGCATTGCCAAATGGACAGGCGTGCCGCTGTCGCTGGTGCTGGACGAGGCCAAGGTCAAGCTGGAGGCACGCTATGCGGTGTTCCATTGCCTCGACAATATCGATCAGGATGAGGAGGGCGCGGTCAAATATTACGGCTCGGTCGACCTGATCGACGCGCGCCACCCGCAGACTATCCTTGCCTATGGCCTGAACGGTGGCCCGCTGCCGGTCGAGAATGGCGCGCCGCTGCGCGTGCGGGTAGAGCGCCAGCTCGGCTACAAGATGCCGAAATACCTCAGCAAGATCGAGCTGGTCGAAAGCTATGACGACATTGGAGAAGGCCGCGGCGGCTATTGGGAAGACCGCGGCTATGACTGGTATGGCGGTATCTGAAGAGACGCCCGATTCGCGCATCCACGCTGATTCCGCGTGCTTCAGAAAGCTCCCCTAAAGACAGGCGTTTACACGATTTTATCGGCGCAAACTTGCCATTGCGGCACCCCTCCTCCATGCTTGCTGCACCGCACACAATTCCTAGTGCGGCGGTAACCGAGCAAACCACAGGAGGCAGATCGGGTGTCCGACACCACGAATATCTATGACGAAATCCCGGACTTCGACACAATCGGCGGCCGCCTTTGCAGGGCGCGGGACGCCAGCACAATGAGCGTCAAGCAGCTTGCCCTGCGGCTCGGCGTCAAAACCTCAACCATCAAGGCCTGGGAGAGCGACCGTTCGCAGCCCGGCGCGCATCGCCTCAACACGCTCTGCGGACTTCTGAGCGTGAGCGTATCCTGGGTGCTTCACGGTGTGGGCGCAGCCCCCGTGGAAGCCGAAGACGAGGACGAGGACGAGGACATCAAGGCTCTCGGCTCGCAACTCGACAAGCTCCGGCACCTGCATGCCGAAACCGGCAATCTCATCCGCCGGCTGCAGAACGACATGGATCGTCTGGCAACAAACTGAGCCGTAGAACAGGTCAAGAAATTCAAGGTATTTCCGGCCCGGCTGACATCAAATTCGCGTTCCCGTCGCATGGGGCGTGACAAAGTGTCGGCCATGGGCTAGCTATGAGTCGTCTAGGGTTTGGAAACGGATCCTACCTGTTTGCGGGAGAGAACAGCGTAAGCTGTCGCCGAAGGGGAAATCGCCCGAAATCTCTCAGGCAAAAGAACCGTCAGCAGGAAAGACACTCTGGAAAGTCGGGACTAGTTCCCGCGCCGAAGGTGTAAGCGTCGCCGACAGAGTTCCGGTTGCGCGAGTCTCTCAGGCTTCAGACAGAGGGGCACGGAATGGCCGCCGTTAGCGGCCGCTTGCGTGCGACTCTGGAGATGTCATGACGGGCGCCACCACCAGGAACCTTCCTCTCGAGGATTTGCATCGTGCTGCGGGAGCGCGCTTTGGCGCCTTCGCCGGCTGGTCGATGCCACTTACCTACCCCGCCGGCGTGATGGCCGAGCACCAGCACACGCGCGAGCATGTCGGCCTGTTCGACATCTCGCACATGAAGCTCATCGAAGTTTCCGGCCCGGATGCGGCAGCATTGCTGTCCAAAGCCTGCCCGCTCGATGCGGCTGCACTCGCAGAGCGCCAGTCGAAATACACCTTCCTGCTCAACGAACAGGCCGGAATCATCGACGACCTGATCATCACCCGGCTCGGTGCCCAGCGCTTCATGGTGGTCGCCAATGCCGGTAATGCTGCGCTGGATGAGGCGCATCTGCGCAAACTTGCCACGGGTCTTACCTGCACCATCAACCCGCTCGACCGGGTTTTCCTCGCCATCCAGGGCCCTGACGCCTGGGCCGCGCTCGCGCGCGCCGGCATCGAAACCGGCGAACTGGTGTTCATGCATGGTTTCGAGCCGCGCAAGGACTGGTTCATGAGCCGCTCCGGCTACACCGGCGAGGACGGCTTTGAGATCGGCCTGCCGGAGGCGGATGCCCGCAAGCTGCTCGAGACGCTGCTTTCCGACGACCGCGTCATGTGGGTGGGCCTCGCGGCCCGCGACAGCCTGCGACTGGAAGCCGGGCTCTGCCTGCACGGCCAGGACATCACCGACGAGATCAACCCGGTGGACGCCGGGCTGATGTGGGCCATCACCAAGGACGTACGTGCCAACGGCCAGTTTGTGGGCGCCGAGGCGCTGCGTGCGGCAATCGAGAAAGGCGCAGCCGAAAAGCGCGTCGGCCTGAAGCCCCAGGGCCGCCAGCCGGTGCGCGCCGGCGCCCAACTTATCGATGAAGCCGGCAACCCGGCCGGGCGCGTCACCTCCGGCGGTTTTGGGCCGTCGGTCGGTGCGCCGGTGGCCATGGGCTACGTCTCGGCGCCGCTTGCCAAAGCCGAAACCAAACTCTTCGCCGACGTGCGTGGCACGAAGGTTCCCGTCGATATCCACCCAATGCCCTTCACGCAGCATCGCTATCGCAAAGGATGAATTTCTCATGGCAACTACCTATTTTACCGACGACCACGAATGGGTCCGCGTTGAGGGCGGTGTCGCGACCGTCGGCATAACCGACTATGCGCAGGAACAGCTCGGCGACCTGGTCTTCGTGGAACTGCCCGAGAAGGGCCGCAAGCTGGCCAAGGGCGACGTCGCCGTCGTTGTCGAATCCGTCAAGGCGGCATCCGACGTCTACGCGCCGGTCGACGGAGAGATCATCGAAGCCAATGAAGCGCTGTCCTCCGATCCGGCGCTGGTGAATTCCGCCGCCACCGGAGACGGCTGGCTGTGGAAGATGAAACTGGCCGACGAAGGCCAGCTCAAGGGCCTGCTCGACGAGGCAGGCTACAAAGCTCTTATCGGCTGAGCATGATCCCGAAAAGTTGCAGACTTTTCGGACAAGATCATGCGGTGAAACAAAGAGTCAAAGGTGACTGAATGACCACCGCTCCCTACCCCTTCGAGACGCGCCATGTCGGCCCGAGCACGGCCGATGCGCGCGCGATGCTGGCCGTTCTCGGCGTGCCTTCGCTGGAGACGCTGATCTCCCAGGCAGTGCCGAAGTCCATCCGGCTCGACCGCGCATTGAACCTGCCGGCGCCCGCCAGCGAGGCGGATGCGCTGGCCGAACTTTCGGCCAAGATGGCGAAGAACACGGTGCTGAAGAGCTTCATCGGCGCCGGCTATCACGGGTGCCGGGTGCCACCGGTCATTCAGCGCAACCTGTTCGAGAACCCGGCTTGGTACACGGCTTACACGCCCTACCAGTCGGAAATTAGCCAGGGACGCCTGGAGCTCCTGTTCCACTTCCAGACGCTGGTGACGGAACTGACCGGCCTGCCGGTCGCCTCCGCTTCGCTGCTGGACGAGGCGACCGCCGTGGCCGAGGCCGTCGGCATCGCCTTCCGTCATCACCGCGAAAAGCGCGTAGAGGTCGTTCTGGCGGGTGAGTTGCACCCGCAGACGCTCGACGTGGTGAAGACCCGCGCCGAGCCGCTGGGCATCACCGTCGGTGCTACCGAGATCGGTGAGAACACCGCCGCCCTGATCGTTTCGTGGCCGGATACGCTGGGCGTCTATGGCGACCATGCCGCCACGATCGAAAAGGCCAAGGCTGCCGGCGCGATCGTCATCTTCGTCGCCGACCCGCTGGCGCTCACCATCTCCGAGGCTCCGGCCAAGCTCGGCGCCGACATTGCTTGCGGCCCGATGCAGCGCTTCGGCGTGCCGATGGGCTTTGGCGGCCCGCACGCTGCTTACTGCGCGGTTTCCGACAAGCTCACCCGTCTTATGCCGGGCCGCCTCGTCGGCCAGTCTACGGACGCCGATGGTCGTCCCGGCTATCGTCTCGCCCTGCAGACGCGCGAGCAGCATATCCGCCGCGACAAGGCGACCTCCAACATCTGCACCGCGCAGGCGCTGCTGGCCAATATGGCGGCTTCCTATGCGATCTGGCACGGCCCGCAGGGCCTGCAGTTCATTGCCTCGCAGGTCCAGGTACTGGCCGAGCGTCTGGCTCTGGGTCTCAAGGCTGCCGGCGTGGAAGTTGCGGGCGCTCGCCGCTTCGACACCGTAACCGTCGTCACCAAGGGCAAGGCTAAGGAAATCGCTGCTGCCGCCGAGAAGGACGGTCGCCTGCTGCGCGTCTTCGACGAGAACCGCGTCGGCGTGACTTTTGACGAAACCTCGACGGAAGCCGACCTTGGGGCAATCGCAGCCCTGTTCGGCGCAACGCCTGCCGCCGCCGACAAGGTGGCCCTGCCCGCCAATCCGCGCGGCAAGGGTTTCCTCACGCAGCCGGTCTTCCATGAAAACCGTTCCGAGACGGACATGATGCGCTTCCTGCGCCGGCTCGCCGACAAGGATCTCGCGCTCGACCGCGCCATGATCCCGCTCGGCTCCTGCACCATGAAGCTCAATGCCGCCGCCGAGATGATGCCGGTGAGCTGGCCGTCGGTCGCCAACCTGCATCCCTTCGCACCGGCTGGCCATTCGACCGGTTATCGCGAGATGATCGGCGATCTGGACGCATGGCTTTCGGAGATCACCGGCTTCGACGCCGTGTCGCTGCAGCCCAATGCCGGCAGCCAGGGCGAATATGCCGGCCTTCTGGCCATCCGCCATTATCACCAGTCGCGCGGCGACCATCACCGCAACATCTGCCTCATCCCGTCTTCGGCACATGGCACCAACCCTGCCAGCGCCGCCATGGCCGGCATGACCGTTGTGGTGGTGCGCTGCAACGAGGATGGCAATGTCGACGTCGAGGACCTGAAGGCCAAGGCGGCGGAGCATGCCCAGAACCTCGCGGCGCTGATGATCACCTATCCCTCGACGCATGGCGTGTTCGAGGAAGGCATCCGCGACATCTGTGCGGTCATCCATGAGAATGGCGGTCAGGTCTATCTCGACGGCGCCAACCTCAACGCGCTGGTCGGGTTGGCCCGTCCGGGCGACATCGGCGCCGATGTCTGCCACATGAACCTGCACAAGACCTTCTGCATCCCGCATGGCGGCGGCGGCCCCGGCGTCGGCCCGATCGGCGTCAAGGCTCATCTGAAGCCCTACCTGCCGGGCCATGTTGCCGAAGGTTCGGTGCACGCGGTTTCGGCCGCCCCCTTCGGCAGCGCGTCGATCCTGCCCATCACCTGGATGTACATCCGCATGATGGGTGCGTCGGGACTGAAGCACGCCACCGAAACGGCGATCCTCAGCGCCAACTACATCGCCGCAAAACTCGAGCCGCACTTCCCCGTGCTGTTCAAGGGCAGCAACGGACGCGTGGCGCATGAGTGCATCCTCGACACCCGCGTGCTTAAGGACAGCGCCGGCATCAGCGTCGAGGACGTGGCCAAGCGCCTCATCGACTACGGCTTCCACGCCCCGACCATGTCGTGGCCGGTGGCCGGAACGCTGATGGTGGAGCCGACCGAGTCCGAACCAAAGCACGAGGTCGACCGCTTCTGCGAAGCGATGATCTCGATTGCCGGCGAGGCGCAGAAGGTGGCCGCTGGCGTCTGGCCGCGTGAGGACAACCCGCTGGTCAACGCGCCGCACACTGCGGCCGAAGCTCTGGCCAGCGACTGGAAGCATCCCTACTCGCGGCTTGACGCCGCCTACCCGGCCGGCAAGGCCGACACGGCAGCAAAGTATTGGCCGCCCGTGTCCCGCATTGACAATGTCGGCGGCGACCGCAATCTGGTGTGCTCCTGCCCGCCGTTGACCGAATATCTCGGGGCAGCCGAGTAACGCATCCGAACGGCGGCGATGCGGGTACGAATCGCCGCTTTTCTTTTGCCAAATGATCAGGCTTTCCAATCGTTTTCGTGTCGTTGCCACGTCCATGGCCTTTATTGCGGGCTTCGTGGACGCGCTGGGTTTCATTCACCTCGGCGGTTTCTTCGTCTCGTTCATGACCGGCAATTCGACCCGCCTCGCAGTCGGGCTTGCCGATCGTGTGCCGGATGCGCTCATCCCCTTGGGGCTGATCATCCTTTTCGTAGGCGGGGTGGTGCTGAGCACCGTATTTCGGCACCGCTTCGACTGGTTGAATAGCAACCATGTTGCCTTTGGCATTGCGGCGCTTCTGGCGGCCGCGGCCATGCTCGCCTTGCTCGATCTGGACCACGTCGCCATCCTGCTCACGCCGATCGCGATGGGCGCCATGAACACATGCTTCGTGCGCGATGGCGAGGTCAGCGTCGGCGTGACCTACATGACCGGCACGCTGGTGAAATTCGGGCAGCGGCTTGGCACTGCACTGGCCGGCGGAGACCGATGGGCCTGGACGCCATATCTCCTGCTCTGGCTCGGCCTGATGGCGGGAGCGATTTGCGGCGCGCTGAGCTATCCGATCGTCGGTCTGCAGGGCCTGTGGCTTCCCGCACTTGCGCTCTTCGTGCTCGGCACGGTCGCCGATTTCCGCAACGGCGTCGAAAAGGCAGCGTGACGGCCAAAGAGGCTTTCCGACAGGAATTCCGCCCCTACCTCTTGAGAAGGATGGGGCTCACGCCTATAGAAAGCCAGCGATTTCCCTATGAACGGAACGGGAACCCTGTCGCACGCGGCTCAAAGCGTGGCAGTATCGCAGTCAATCGAATCACTGGAAATCCGTACGCCCTATGGACGACAGCAACGACCTTTTCGCCAATTTCGGCAAGCAGCCTTCGGCTCCCACCTCGCGCCCGGCCGACCCGCTGGTGCCGGCGACCGCCAAGCGCGCGCCGCAGCAGCAGCCCAAGGACGGCAGCGAAAGCTATAGCGCGGCCGACATCGAGGTGCTGGAAGGACTGGAGCCGGTGCGCCGGCGCCCGGGCATGTATATCGGCGGCACCGACGAGAAAGCGCTGCACCACCTCTTTGCCGAAGTCATCGACAACTCGATGGACGAGGCCGTAGCCGGCCACGCCACCTTCATCGACGTCGAACTCGGTGCAGATGGATTCCTTACCGTGACCGACAACGGCCGCGGCATCCCGGTCGATCCGCATCCGAAATTCAAGAAGCCGGCGCTCGAGGTGATCCTGACAACGCTGCATTCCGGCGGCAAGTTCGACTCCAAGGTCTATGAGACCTCGGGCGGCCTGCATGGCGTCGGCGTGTCCGTGGTCAACGCGCTTTCTGACCATCTCGAGGTCGAGGTGGCGCGGGGCCGGCAGCTTTATCGGCAGCGTTTCTCGCGCGGCAAGCCGCTCGGCGAGTTGGAACACCTTGGCGAGGTGCACAATCGCCGCGGCACCCGGACGCGCTTCCATCCCGATGCCGAGATCTTCGGGAATGCAACCTTCGAGCCGGCGCGGCTCTATCGCATGACGCGCTCGAAAACCTATCTGTTCGGCGGCGTGGAAATCCGCTGGAGCTGCGACCCGCTGCTGATCAAGGAAAAGGACGAGACGCCGGCCAAGGCGACCCTCCACTTCCCCGGCGGCTTGAAGGACTATCTCGGCGCCTCGCTCAACGGCGAGATGCAGGTCACGCGCGAAATCTTCTCCGGCAAGAGCGAGCGCCAAAGCGGCCATGGCTCTATGGAATGGGCTGTCACCTGGTTTGGCGGCGACGGTTTCCTCAATTCCTACTGTAACACCATCCCGACCGGCGACGGCGGCACGCACGAAACAGGCTTCCGCAACGTGCTGACGCGCGGCCTCAAGGCCTATGCCGAACTCGTCGGCAACAAGCGCGGCGCGGCCATCACCAGCGAAGACGTGATGATCTCGGCGGCCGGCATGCTCTCGGTATTCATCCGCGAGCCGGAATTCGTCGGTCAGACCAAGGACAAGCTGGCCACCATCGAGGCCCAGCGCCTGGTCGAAACCGCCGTGCGCGATCCGTTCGACCACTGGCTGGCCGACAACCCGCAGGAAGCCACCAAGCTTCTGGAGTGGGTGATCGCGCGCGCCGACGAGCGCCTGCGCCGCCGCCAGGAAAAAGAAGTGTCGCGCAAGAGCGCGGTGCGCAAGCTGCGCCTGCCGGGCAAGCTGGCCGACTGCACGCAGAACGCCGCCGCCGGCGCCGAACTCTTCATCGTCGAGGGCGACTCGGCAGGTGGCTCGGCCAAGCAGGCGCGCGACCGCACCATGCAGGCCATCCTGCCGCTGCGCGGCAAGATCCTCAACGTCGCCAGCGCCGGCAACGACAAGCTGGCTTCCAACCAGCTCATCGGCGATCTCATCCAGGCGCTGGGTTGCGGCACACGCTCGAAATATCGCGAGGAAGACCTGCGCTACGACCGCGTGGTCATCATGACCGATGCGGACGTGGATGGCGCGCATATCGCCTCGCTGCTCATCACCTTCTTCTATCAGGAGATGCCGCAGCTCATCCGCGGCGGACATCTCTACATGGCCGTGCCGCCGCTCTATTCGATCCGCCAGGGCGGCAAGGTGGCCTATGCCCGCGACGATGCCCACAAGGACGAACTTCTGCGCACCGAGTTCACTGGGCGCGGCAAGATCGAGATCGGGCGCTTCAAGGGCCTGGGCGAGATGATGGCCTCGCAGCTCAAGGAAACCACGATGGACCCGAAGAAGCGCACGCTTCTCCGCGTCGACATCGTGGAGGACGAGGAAACGACCAAGTCTTCGGTCGAGGCGCTGATGGGCACCAAGCCGGAATCCCGCTTCCGTTTTATCCAGGAGCGCGCCGAATACGCGCAGGAACTGGACATCTAACGGCACGACGTCCAGACAGGCAAGACCATGAACAGGCCGGAGCATGATCCCGAAAAGTCTCAGACTTTTCGGAAGAGGTCATGGCTGGAACGAGATGGCGTTTCAAGAAAACGCCACCTCGCTCTTGGCCTGCGGAAACTCCCGGCGAGCCTAAAAGGCTTGATCCGACCCACCCGCGCCGATTGGGTTTTTGCCATCCGCACCACGGCCGCCGGGCTGTTTGCGCTTTTCATCGCATACGCGCTGCAGCTGCAGCAGCCGCAATGGGCGATGATGACGGTGTTCATCGTCTCCCAGCCTGTGGCGGGCATGGTGCTGGCCAAGGGATTTTTCCGGCTGCTCGGCACACTTGTGGGCGCGCTCGCGGCAGTCGCCATCTCCCTCGCCGTCGACGGCAGTCCCTGGCTGTTCGTTGGCGTGCTGGCGATCTGGATCGGGCTCTGCACCTTCGCCGCGTCGCTGCTGCGCAATCCCGAGGCCTATGGCGCGGCGCTGGCGGGTTACACGGCCGCGATCATCGCCATGCCGGCCTTCGGCCATTCTCAGCTGGCCTCGGAACTTGCGATCGCCCGCTGCTCGGAAATCATGCTGGGCATTGTCTGCGCCGGCATTGCCAGCCGCCTAATCCTGCCGCAGTTGGCGCGGGATGCGATCATCCAGCGGCTCAGCCGCAGCGTCATCGATCTTGCCACCTACACCCACGCGGCCTTTACCGGCGGCGACAGGGCCAAGATGGACGCGCTTCACCGCAAGCTCATCGGCGAAACCCAGGCGCTGGCGGAAATGCGCGCCTATGCACGCCTGGAAGCGCCGAGCCTTGCCACGCACGGCCATCCGGTGCGCCGCACGATAGGTCATTTCCTTTCCGCACTTTCCACCACGCGCATGCTGCATGGCCATGCGGCGCCGCAGAACGTCGCGCTTATGCCGGTGCGCAACGAGCTGAAATCGGTGCTGGCGGACCTCTCCGCCGCCGGGGCCGAAGCGCTGGAGGATACCTCGCCCTGGATCGCACGGCTCGATGCAATCGCCCGGCAGGCGCGCCGCGCGCCCGAAAAGGCGGCGGAAGGCGACGACCGGGTGGGTACGGTGGCGAGGTTGACGCTAGCAGCCGAGTTCGCCGACACGTTGAAGGAGGTCCTGCTCGGCCTAGACGCCATACGTGAGCCTGCCGCCGCAGCTGCCAAGAACAACCGCCCCCGGCGCCAGCCGGCGCTCGTGGTGCATCGCGACCATGAGGCAGCCCTGCGCAATGCGGTGCGTGCGGCCCTGGCGACCACGCTGGTCATTTCCTTCTGGATGGCGACAAGATGGGCGGACGTCGCAGGCGTCGCCATCATCGTTGCGGTGGTGTCGAGCCTGTTTGCCTCGCGACCGGCCCCGCTCGAAACCTCGTGGGAGTTTTTTAAGGGAACGCTTCTCGCCGTGCCCTTCTCCTTTGTCGTCGGCCAGATCGCCCTGCCCGCGCTGCCCGGCTTCGGCTGGTTCACACTGTTCGTGGTGCCGGTTCTGATCGTCGGCGCGCTCGGCATGGCCAACCGGGAACTCGTCGGGGTTGCGACGGCCTTTGCCATCAACTTCCTGGCCTTCCTCAATCCGCACGAGACGATGGTCTATGCGCCGCAGGGCTTCTTCAACAGCACGATCTCGCTCCTGATCGGCATCCTGCTTGCCATGGGCGTCTTTGCGGTGGTGTTGCCGGCGCGGCCGCACGTATTTGCCGCGCGCCTCGTGAGGGCCATGCAGGAGGATCTGGCGCGGCTTTGCCTGCATGACCGGATTCCGCGCCGCTCCGCCTTCGAGAGCCTTGCCTATGACCGCATCAACCAGCTCCTGCCCTACGCCCTGAGGCTGGGGCAAACCGGCAAGGAACTGCTGGCCGGCAGCGTGGCGTCGGTAACCGTGAGTGTGGAAATCCTGCGCCTGCGCAAGCTGCAGCTCAGCGACAAGCTGACGGCCGAGGACAAGGCATTCGTCTCGGGCTTTCTAAAAGAGTTTGCGCGCGACGTGCTTTTGCCGTCGCCGGGCAGGAAATCGATGGCGGCACTGGCCGAAGCCACGCGGCAGAGCGCAACCGCCATGGCCGAACGCCATGACGATGCGGAGACGCTTCAGGCCGCCGCCTCGCTCCGGGTCATTGCAGCCGCGCTGGACGACTATCCGGTGTTCTTCGGCAAGATCCGCTAGAGCATTTTGCAGCCAGACGGAATCGTCTGGCGTCGCACAAATGCGGCTAAGGAACGAATAGAGCGGCGGAATAGCATTCGTCAGAATGCCCGTCGCTCTAAGCCGCCGCGATCGCCAGCGCATGGCGACGCGCATTGTCGCGCAGCGCGTCGATGTGGATCGATTTTAGGAGACCAGCAAGGTCACTTGCGGCCTGCGCTTCGCCCAGTTCCTTCAGCATCAGCCAGCTCACTTCCTGGGCGCCGGCGACACGCTTGCCATTGGCAACCTCGCGCCAGACTTTTAGCGCAACCAGCAGCACCTTGTGCGTCGCCGCGGAAAGTCCCGCGTTGCGGAAGAGCGCCGAAAGCGCCATGTCATTGCCGCCGGCCAGCAGCGACCTCACGCGCGCCTCCGTCTGGCCGCTCAATGCCACCATGGCCGCGCCGAAGAAGTCGACCTTACCGTGGGCCACGGTGCGGATGAGGAAGCTCGCCGTCAGATCGCCGCGCAGCCGCAGATGCTCGATCAGCGCCGCATGCTCGTTGGCACGCGTGCCCTCGATCAACGTCATGGAAGCCCTGACGCAGGCATCGCGCATCACGCGCTCAGCGCGTGCCGGCCCGATCAGAGCCGCAACCAGCGGCGAGCGCTTCAAGGCTTCGCCGACCTTGACCAGGAGCATGTGACGGCAATCGGAAGGCAGGCGCGGATCGGCAATCAGCGCCTCGCGGACAAGCGCGAGATCGCCGTGGCGCTCGGCCATGCGCCGGAAGCTGAGCGAAGCGATATCGGCGCCGGTATTGGCAAGAAGTGCGGCACAAGCCTCCGGCTCTCCCACCTCGGCAATTGCGGCGGCAAGCGCCATGGAAACCGCCGGGCGGTCGGCGATGAGCTTCTGTGTGACAGTCGAACCGGCTGCGACGCGGTCGATCAGGTCGGAATCGGTGAGCAATGGCGAACGGGCGAGCACCAAAGCGGCCACTTCCGGCTGATCGGAAGCCAGCGCGCTGACTACCTGCAACGGCGCATGGCGGCTCATCGAAAGCACCTCGGCCATCGCCAGTCGCACCTTGGCGGAGGGGTCATCGAGCAGCAGGGTCAGGGCAGCTTCGGCCGCGCAGCGGTCCTCGAACGGCAGTTCTTTCTGCACATAGGCATGTGCAAGTGCAGCGGCAGCAGCCGCGCGTTCCGCCACTCGTGCCGTATCGATCCATTTCAGGAAATGTTCGACAATCATGCAGCCCCCTTAGCCCTGGGACTCGTTACCGACCCCAAGAGAGCAGGCTAGGCAGAAAAGGTTTACGAAGCGTTCACCATAGTTGTTAACCTGCTTGCGGCAGTGGTTGGCAGCAACTATCAAACCTTCAGCCAAGGGAGGAATTCGGCATGGGCCTGTATCTGGAAGAATTCGCGGTCGGCCAGGTCTTCCGGCACACGCTGACCAAGACGGTGACCGAGAGCGACAACATGCTGTTCTCCGTCATGACGCTCAATCCTCAGCCGCTGCACATCGATTTCGATTTCGCCTCAAAGACCGAATGGGGCAGACCGCTGGTCAACTCGCTGTTCACGCTTGGCCTGATGATCGGCATTTCGGTCCATGACACGACGCTCGGCACCACGATCGCCAATCTCGGCATGACGGAAACGGTATTCCCGCACCCCGTATTCCACGGCGACACGATCCGTGTGGAGACCGAGGTGCTTTCGGTGCGCGAGTCCAAATCCAAGTCCGATCGCGGCATCGTCGAATTCCAGCACCGCGCCTTCAATCAGAACGGCGTGCTCGTGGCCAAGTGCACGCGACAGGCGATGATGAAGAAGAAGACGGTTTCGATCTGATGCGCTCGTTGCTGTTCGTTCCCGGCGACTCCGAAAAGAAGCTCGAGAAGGGATTTTCGTCCGAGGCGGACGTGGTGATCATGGATCTCGAGGATTCGGTCGCGGCGGAGAACAAGGCCAATGCCCGCAAGATCGCGGCCGAGTTCCTTGCCGCTCGGCAGGCGCAGAAAGGCCCGATCGTCTATGTCCGCGTCAACGACCTATCCACCGGCCTGACGGACGACGATCTCGCCGCCCTTGTGCCGGCGCGTCCCGCAGGCATCATGCTGCCGAAATCGAACAGCGGCGCGGATGTGCAGCAACTCGCAGTCAAGCTGCGCGTGCACGAGGCGGAAAACGGTTTGCCCGACGGCGGCATCGCCATTCTGCCGATCATTACCGAAACGGCGGCCGGCGTCCTGGCCAGCGCAAGCTATGCCGGCGCAAGCCCAAGGCTTGCCGGCCTGACCTGGGGCGCGGAGGATCTTTCGGCGGCAATCGGCGCCCGCGCAACGCGCGACGAGCGCGGCGTCTATACGGATGTATTCAGGCTTGCGCGCGCCATGACGATACTCGCGGCAGCAGCTGCCGATACCGCCGCGATCGACACGGTCTATCCGAACTTCCGCGACATGGACGGCTTCCGCCGCGAATGCGAGGAGGCCGAGCGAGACGGCTTTACCGGCAAGATGGCGATCCATCCGGCACAGGTGCCCGTCATCAACGAGGTTTTTACGCCCTCGCCCGAAGCCATCGCCCATGCGAATACAGTGGTCGAGGCTTTCCGGGCCGCCGGCAATCCGGGCGTGGTGGGCATTGACGGGCAGATGTATGACCGGCCACATCTGCGCCGCGCCGAGCGCCTTCTGGCGCGAGCCCGTGCGGCTGGCATTTCTGGCTAATCCTGCTCCCAGCGCGGGCGGCGCATGGAAAAAATCTGCTCGATGGCCGAATAGTCCATATAACCGAGGCGGCTAACATTGCCGGCCTTGACGATGTCGAACATGCCGCCGGTGAGAAAAGCGTCGTCGATGAACACGCCCACCACCTCACCCGTGACCACAACGGCGCCGGAATCTTCCCCAGCGAGCGTTTTGGGGCGAAAAATCTCGGTCACCTTGCATTCGAGTGCGGCCGGAACGCCGGCCACGCGCGGCGGCTTGACCATCTGCGACGGCGCCATTTCGAGGCCGGCATAGTCGAATTCGTTGACGCCTCGGGGAGAATCCACCGCCGTCCTGTTCATCTTCTCAGCCAGGTCTCGACCAACGATGTTGACGACGAACTCGCCGCTTTCGGCAGCGAAAGTCGAACTGTCCTTGTCGCCGCCGGAGGAGAACCAGACAAGGAAAGGCTTGGTGGAGAAGGCGTTGAAGAACGAATAGGGCGCAAGGTTCAGCGCGCCATCGCCGCCAATCGACGAGATCCAGCCGATCGGCCGCGGCGCGACGATCGCCTTGGACGGGTCGTGCGGCAGGCCATGCCCCTTGGACGGCTCGTAGAACATCAGCCTCAGCCTTCCCAGGGTCCGGAATATTCGGAGTAAAGCTTGCCGACATCCGGCCGCGGACGCTCGGGCACGTCACCGTCGAAGGAGCCGATGTGGACGAAGCCGACGACGCGCTCATGCGGCGCAAGACCGAGGATGCGACGGCCCTCTTCGACATCCGAATACCAGTTGGTGATCCAGTTGGTCTTGTAGCCGAGGGCGTTGGCCGCAACGATCAGGTTCATGGCTGCGGCACCGCCGGACAGGAACATTTCCCACTGCGGGATCTTTGGGTTCTCCTTGGGGCTGGAGACCACGCCGATCACCAGCGGCGCACGCGAAAAGCGCGTCAGCTCCTGGTTGCGACGCCCTTCGGTCAAGGGCCCTTCCCGCTGCTCGGCCAGTTCCGCAAGCTGCTCGCCGATGCGATGGCGCGCGTCGCCGCGATAGATGATGAAGCGCCACGGCTCGAGCCGGCCATGGTCGGGCACGCGCGAGGCGATGGTCAGCATGGTTCGGATCTCGGCATCGCCCGGCGCCGGCTCGCGCAACTCCGGGATGGGAGCCGAACTTCTGGCCAGCATGAATTCAATGATCGATGACGTCACGACGCGTATTCTCCCGGGTGTTTTTGGCTGAAGCGCGGCCGATATGACACATCGGCGGCTCGGGCTGCGAGCGGCTGGGTTTGGGCCCAGAAAGTGCCTTGAAATTGCCACCGCATTCGGCTTCAAACAAGACATGTTTGCCGGATTCTTCAAACATTTAGCGACCATCGCCAGTGCCGCAGTGTTCACACTGTCGCCGCTGGTGAGTTTTGCTGAAGACGGCAACCCCTTGCGCAATCTCAAGCTGCCCGACATCACCGGTTACGCGCCGCCTCACAACGGCAAACCGCTCTCCCAGCAGGGAGGAGAAGTGACGCTGGCCGCCAAGCTGACGGACCAGAGCGCGGATATAAATCGCGGCCTCATCTGGCGTGTTTTCCGGCCCGATCCGGGCCCCGATGGCAAGTTGCCGCTGGTCGCTTCCGCGCAAGGCGGCACCAGCCTTTTCCATCTCGAGCCCGGCAGCTACCTGGTTCACGCCTCGTTCGGTCGCGCAGGCGCAACCAAGCGCATCACTGTCGGCGCGCAACCAAAGCACGAGAATGTCGTCCTGGATGCCGGCGGCCTGAAACTCGATGCGACGCTGGCCGGCGGCGTGCGCATTCCGCCGAACAAGTTGCGCTTTTCGATCTATGAGGCGCAGCCGGGCGCGGATGGTGACCGCCCGCTTATCATCCCCGATGTCAGTCCCAATACGGTGGTTCGCCTCAATGCCGGCGTCTACCACGTGGTCTCCACCTACGGGAACGTGAATGCGGTCATCCGCTCCGACATCCGCGTCGAGGCCGGCAAGATGACCGAGGCGACGGTCGAGCACCATGCCGCCGAGGTGACGCTGAAGCTGGTGCGAGAAGAAGGCGGCGAGGCGCTGGCAGACACCTCATGGTCGGTGCTGACCACTTCGGGCGACCCAGTGCGCGAAAGCGTTGGCGCCTTTGCCTCCATGGTTCTGGCCGAAGGCGACTACACCGTCGTCGCCAAGAACAAGGAGCGCATCTACCAGCGCGATTTCACCGTCGTCGGCGGCCGCAACCAGGACGTCGAAGTGATGGCCAACGATGCCAGCGCCGCCGATCCGAACGACGGAGCCGACTGAACTCGCTCAGGCGGCCAGCGGCTCGCGGCGCTTTGGCCGAGCCAGTCCGAAGACTTTTCCATAGAGGAATGCGAGCAGCGCCTTGCGGTCGCTCAGATGCTCGATCTCCTGCCAGCGGATCACGTCGCCGATGCGGACCCGGATCGACTTGCCGGACATGCGGGCAAATTCTCGTATCAGCAGCGAGGTTCGCAAGGTGAGCGACAGCTGGCCGACGAAGCGCGCGACCTTCCCCTCATGTTCGAGCAGCCCCATTGGCCCACTGACGATGTGGAAAAGGCGGCCGTTCTGACCGGAGAAGTGCATCGGGATCACCGAAGCCCTCGCATCCTGCACCAGCCGTGCCGGAAAGATCTTCCAAGGAAGATCGACTGCCCTGCCAAGCCCTTTTGGCGCGGTGGCGACACCGCCGCCCGGAAACACCACGATGGTGGTGCCCTCGCGCAGCAGGCGCAGCGCCTCGTGTCGCACGGCGATGTTGTTCTTCAGCGCTTCCTTGGTCTCGGTGAAATCGACCGGCAGCGAGTAAGGCGCCATTTCCGGGATCTTCATCAGCTCGGCGTTGATAAGCACCCGGAACGGGCGGCCGAGTTGTTCGGCCAGCGACAGCACCGCAATGCCGTCGGCGATCCCGAACGGGTGGTTGGCGATGATGACCAGCGGGCCGGCTGGCAGATCAGCTGGCGGCCAGACGCTGTCGTGCTGCACCCTCACATTGATGAGGTCCAGCATACGGCCGAATACACGGTCGCAAGTCGGCACGATCTCGTCGCGCCAGATGCCGTAAAGGCGCGCATAGCGGTCGCGGCCCGAAAACCCCTCGACCGACCGAATGAACCAGCGCTTGATGCGCGGCTGCGAAGAATTTGCGTATGAAAGCTCGGGAAACAGCATGACCATGAGCACGACCCCTGTCATGCAGCTGATGCCTCAACTGCATGACAGGCGTGTGAAAGTGGCTGTGCCCGATTACGATCAGGCCCCCGATCAGGCCACGGCCTGCTCGCGAGCCCGGCGCAGATCCGGGGCAATGGCCTCATCGCCAAGTGCAGCGATAGCCTCGTCGAGCGTCATCGACTGCTGATCGCGCGAGCCGAGCCGGCGGACGTTTACCGTCTGCTCTTCCGCCTCGCGCTTGCCGCAGACGAGAATGACCGGCACCTTGGCCAGCGAATGCTCGCGGACCTTGTAGTTGATCTTCTCGTTGCGCAGGTCGGCCTCTGCCGATACGCCCGCAGCCTTCAGCCGGGCCACGACCTTGCGGGCGTAGTCGTCGGCATCCGAAGTGATCGTCGCCACCACCACCTGCAGCGGCGCGAACCAAAGCGGGAAGTGGCCCGCAAAGTTCTCGGTCAGGATGCCCAGGAAGCGCTCCATCGAGCCGCAGATGGCGCGGTGGATCATCACCGGCTGCTTCTTTTCCGAATCCGCGCCGATATAGAAAGCACCGAACCGTTCCGGCAGGTTGAAGTCGACCTGCGTGGTGCCGCACTGCCATTCGCGGCCGATGGCGTCCTTCAGCGTATACTCGAACTTCGGCCCGTAGAACGCGCCCTCGCCCGGCAGGATGCCGGTCTTGATATTGTTCGAACGCTGCTGGATCTGGTCGAGCACCTTCATCATCACGGCTTCGGCGCGGTCCCACAGATCGTCGGAGCCGACGCGCTTGTCGGGCCGGGTCGACAGCTTGATGGTGATCTCCTCGAAGCCGAAGTCCTTGTAGACCGACAGGATCAGGTCGTTGATGCGCAGGCATTCAGCCGCCATCTGCTCGTCGGTGCAGAAGATGTGCGCATCGTCCTGCGTGAAGCCGCGCACGCGCATCAGCCCGTGCAGCGCGCCCGAAGGCTCGTAGCGGTGCACATTGCCGAATTCGGCAAGCTTGATCGGCAGATCGCGGTAAGACTTCAAGCCATGCTTGAAGATCTGCACGTGGCCCGGGCAGTTCATGGGCTTGAGCGCAAAGACGCGGTCATCGTCCGTGTCGTCGCCGGCGACCGTCACCTTGAACATGTTGTCGCGGTACCAGCCCCAGTGACCCGAGGTCTCCCACAGCGACTTGTCGAGCACCTGCGGCGCGTTGACTTCCTGGTAGCCGTGCTCGTCGAGACGGCGGCGCATATAGCTCACCAGCGTCTGGAACATCTTCCAGCCCTTGGCGTGCCAGAACACGACGCCTGGCCCCTCTTCCTGGAAATGGAACAGGTCCATCTCGCGGCCGAGGCGACGATGGTCGCGCTTTTCAGCCTCTTCCAGCATGTGAAGATACTGGTCGAGCTGCGACTGCTCGGCCCACGCCGTGCCGTAGATGCGCGTCAGCATCGGATTGTTGGCGTCGCCGCGCCAGTAGGCGCCGGCCACCTTCATCAGCTTGAAGGCGTTGCCGACCTGGCCGGTAGCGGCCATGTGCGGGCCGCGGCAGAGGTCGAACCACTCGCCCTGAGCGTAGATCTTGAGGTCCTGGTCCTCGGGGATCGCGTCGATCAGCTCGACCTTGTAGGCCTCGCCCTTGTCGCGGAACACCTGCTTGGCCTTCTCGCGCGACCAGACCTCCTTGGTGAAGGGTTTGTTGCGGGCGATGATCTCGCGCATCTTCTTCTCGATGTCCGGAAGGTCTTCCGTCGTGAAGGGCTCGTTGCGCGCAAAGTCGTAATAGAAACCGTTGTCGATAACGGGACCGATGGTGACCTGGGTGCCCGGCCACAGTTCCTGCACTGCCTCGGCGAGCACGTGGGCGGCGTCGTGGCGGATCAGCTCCAGCGCACGCGGGTCGTCACGAACGATAATCTCGACCTTGCCGGACTTGCCTAGCGGGTCGGAAAGATCACGCACCTGGCCATCGATGCTGTAGGCAACAGCCTTCTTGGCGAGCGACTTGGAAATCGACTCGGCCAGGCCCATGCCAGTCATCGCCGCTTCATATTCGCGGACGGAACCATCGGGAAATGTAAGGGAAACAGAATTCAGCAAAGCTCTTCTCCATATCCAGTCCCGCAAACGAGCGCGGGTGGTGAATGCCGGATTTCTCGCATCCGGCGGGCGAGCGGTCTTTTAGGGCGAGTTTTTCGCGTCGTAAAGCACCGGCCGTCAGGAATGGCCTTCTTGCGACGCTTTGCCGATATGCCAGTAACGCCACGGCATGTACCAGCGGTAACGCGGCGCCAAAACCTCCGGCACCCGGTCGATGCCGTGCGTGCCCCAGGGGCCGCAGCGCGTCACCCGGAAAAGCCCCATCCAGCCTCCGGCCCACAGACCGTGCCGGGCAATGGCCTCGTGGGCATATTCCGAGCAGGTCGGCATATGGCGGCAGGAATTGCCGACAAAGCCGGACAGCGTGAGCTGATAGAGACGCACCAGCGACGTGCCAAAGATCCGCCCCGGCGTCTTGCGCCAAGGGCCGGGCCAGTTGCGGCCGCGAGCCACGGGACGGCGCTTCTGGCCGCCATGTTCGTCGCTGCGATGGCCGCAGGCGTGGTCATGACCGCCAATATTGCCGCTCATCGTCCGTATCGTGCCTGCAAGAAGTTCATGTGCTGTAGATGGCCCGCCCGACGTGATTTCGCAATGTTCCGATCAATGTGGCAGACAAGCTATTACGCCGCGCGAGGCATTTGCCGAACATTCCCGCATGACCGTCAACCCTGAGTAAACAGTCCGTGCTCGGCATGATGAATGGGAAGCGCCCGCCTCGCCCCTTATCTGCATCGTCGAACTGATCGCCGCGATCTCCCCATCCTATTGCCGAGGGGGCCGGGCGATTGCGCTAACGCCAATTGCCGGTCAATCATCCGGCACCCAATCCGGAGGGACATCATGTCGGACAAATTGGAATTCGGGCTCGATACGTTCGGAGACGTTACCGCCGGAGGCGACGGGCAGCTGCTGCCGCAAGCCCAGGTCATTCGCAACGTCGTGGACGAGGCCGTACTGGCCGATCAGCTCTGCATCGACTTCATCGGCGTCGGCGAGCATCACCGCGACGATTTTGCAGTATCGACGCCCGAAACGGTGCTGGCGGCTATCGCGGCACGCACGGAGCGCATCAAGCTCGGCTCGGCCGTTACGGTGCTGAGCTCGGACGACCCGATCCGCGTGTTCCAGCGCTTCTCCACGGTCGACGCCCTATCGAACGGGCGCGCCGAAGTGATCCTCGGCCGTGGCTCCTTCACCGAATCTTTCCCGCTCTTCGGCTATCGTCTCAACGACTACGAGACGCTGTTCACCGAAAAGCTCGACCTGTTCGCAGCGCTGCTGAAAGGCGGGCCCGTGAGCTGGCAGGGGTCGATACGTCCCCCGCTCGAGAACCAGCGCGTTTACCCGCCGACCGAATCCGGCACGCTCAAGACCTGGATCGGCGTGGGCGGCAGCCCCGAATCGGTGGTGCGCGCGGCGCGCTACGACCTGCCGCTGATGCTCGCCATCATCGGGGGCGACCCAAAACGTTTCCGTCCCTATGTCGATCTCTATCATCGGGCGATCGATCAGCTCGGCGGCAGCAAGCTGCCGATCGGCGTGCATTCGCCTGGATATGTCGCCAACACCGACGAGCAGGCGCGCGAGGAACTGTGGCCGCACTACAAGAAGATGCACGACCGCATCGGCGCCGAGCGCGGCTGGCCGCCGACCACCCAGACCGCGTTCAATTCCGAGGCCGATCTGGGCTCGCTCTATGTCGGCTCGCCTGAGACGGTAGCCCGCAAGATCGCCGCGACGGTCAAGGCGCTCGGCAACACGCGCTTCCAGATGAAGTATTCGTCCGGACCGCTGCCGCACGAGAAGATGATGCGTTCGATCGAGCTCTACGGCACCAAGGTCGTGCCGATGGTGCGCGATTTGCTCGCCTGAAACGAAAGCGCCGGCTCGTCAGGAGCCGGCGCTTATCCAGGAACTGGAGCTGGTGCCGATCAGGCAGCCGCCTCTGCCCGCTGCTTCTCGATCTGACCGATGCAGTCGACCACGGCATCGAAGGTCAGCATGGTCGAGGCGTGGCGAGCCTTGTAGTCGCGTACCGGCTCCAGATACTTCAGGTCGCCGAATCGGCCCTGCGGCGGCGGGCCGTTCTCCTTCAGCATCTTCAGCATCGCTTCGCGCACGAGCCGCAGCTCGTCGGCGCTGGCGCCCACCACATTGGCGGCCATGATGGACGACGAAGCCTGGCCAAGCGCGCAGGCCTTCACGTCATGGGCGAAATCGGTGATGATTCCGTCTTCCATCTTGAGGTCGACGGTCACGGTCGAGCCGCACAATTTCGAATGCGCGGTCGCGGTGGCATCGGGGTGCCCAAGCCGGCCGATACGTGCGATATTCCCAGCGAATCCAAGAATTTTCGCATTGTAGACATCGTCGATCATGATTTTCCAACCCGTCGCCGTTTCGGAAACAGCCTGTGCCGTTTCGGTATCTTTCATTCGCGGCTCAAGCCCTTATATAATGGTCGAGTTCCGACAACGGCAAGGCAGAGTCCTCCCCGGTCGGACTTCCGTCACGCCGCTTTCGGGCCGGACTATCCGACATCCCGCAAAAGGCTGTGGTCCGTTCAACTCGTCCCTCCGCTGAGTGGGACTACGGGAGACACCTTTCATGGACGCCGTGATCAAGAAATTGATGCCGAAATCCGATTATCTCGAAAAGCCGGTGACCGACAGGCCGGACCAGGCCGAAGTGGAGGCTGCGGTACGCACCCTGCTGCGCTGGACCGGCGACAATCCGGATCGCGAAGGCCTGGTCGATACGCCCAAGCGCGTTGCCAAGGCATTCCTCGAAATGTTCAACGGCTACGACATGTGCCCGGCCGAAGAGCTCGGCCGCACCTTCGAGGAAGTGGCCGGCTATGACGACCTCGTGCTGGTGCGGGACATCGAGTTCCATTCGCATTGCGAGCACCACATGGTGCCGATCATCGGCAAGGCGCATGTCGGCTACCTGCCGGACGGCAAGGTCGTGGGCCTGTCGAAGATCGCCCGCGTGGTCGACATCTTCGCCCATCGCCTGCAGACGCAGGAAGCCATGACCGCGCAGATCGCCAACGTCATTCAGGACGTGCTCAATCCGCGCGGCGTTGCCGTGATGATCGAGGCCGAGCACATGTGCATGGCCATGCGCGGCATCCGCAAGCAGGGCTCGACCACGCTGACCTCGACCTTCACCGGCGTGTTCAAGGATAGCCCCGAAGAGCAGCTGCGTTTCATGACCATGGTGCGCCACGGCAGCAAGTAAGCCGTGCGGCCTGACCGCCGGCTTCGAAGATCAAGGAGCCGGCGATGACCGCGCTTGAGTTTCAAAAATCTACCTCCGACAAGAACTCGCTCGAAGAAGGCGTGGCTTTCACGCCGCGCTTCGACGCCAACGGCCTCCTCACGGCCGTGGTGACCGACGCCACGGACGGCGTGCTTCTCATGGTCGCGCATATGAACGCCGAGGCGCTGGCGCTGACTATCGAGACCGGCATCGCCCATTACTGGTCGCGCTCGCGCAACTCGCTCTGGAAGAAGGGCGAAACCTCCGGCAACTTCCAGCATGTCGTTGAAATGCGCACGGACTGCGACCAGGACGCGGTCTGGCTGCGCGTAAATGTCTCGGGACATGATGCAACCTGTCATACCGGCCGGCGTTCTTGTTTTTATCGGAAAGTGGAGGGGAGAGACGGCGCCGCCGTTTTGACCGGAGATGGCAGCGAACCGCTTTTCGACGTGAAAAAAACATATCCCGACGCCAATAAGTAAGGCCGACGGAAGATTCATTCTTTCGATACGACCCGCGCCTACTATCGGGCGCGGGACAAGGGAGATTGCGATGCTCGAATGGGCGTCATTGCGCAACAGGCCTGATATGCGGGAAGCCAACGGCCCCGCCTCTTCCGGCGGCCTGAATGAGGCACAACCCGCCAAGAAATCCGGAATCTCACTGGCATTGGGCGGCGGCGCCGCGCGTGGCTGGGCGCATATCGGCGTTTTGCGCGCGCTGGACGAAGCGGGCGTCCAGATCGACATGATTGCCGGCACTTCCATCGGCGCCCTGGTCGGCGGCTGCTATCTCGCCGGCAAGCTGGATGAACTGGAAGAGTTCGCGCGCAGCCTGACCAAGCGGCGCATTTTTGGCCTGCTCGACTTCCGCATCGGCGGCAACGGCCTGCTCGGCGGCATGAAGCTGACGGCGCGCATGCAGGAACACCTTTCCGGCCTTCGCTTCGAGGACTTGCCGAAACCATTCGTCTGTGTGGCGGCCGAAATCCGCACGGGTCACGAAATCTGGCTGTCCAGCGGCTCGCTCATCACCGCAATGCGTGCCTCCTATGCCCTGCCCGGCGTGTTCGAGCCCGTGCTTGCCAACAAGCGCATTCTGGTCGATGGCGCGCTAGTCAACCCCGTGCCGGTGTCGGTCTGCCGCGCCTATGAGCAGCGGCTGGTCGTGGCGGTGAACCTGCACTACGACCTGTTCGGCCGCGCGGCGGTGATCAAGCACAGCGCCGGCGAACTTGTCGTGCAAGATGACGCGCCGGCCGGCGGTGTCCGCCAGCTCGACGCCTATTCGCGCGAGAGCCGGCTCGGCATCACCGGCGTGATGGTCGAGGCCTTCAACATCATTCAGGATCGCATCTCGCGGGCGCGGCTGGCGGGCGACCCGCCGGATCTCTCGCTGCAGCCAAAGCTCGGCCATATCGGCCTGTCGGAGTTCCATCGCGCCGACGAGGCGATCCGGCTAGGCTACGAGGCGACGCAGGCGCAGCTCAGCGAGCTTGTACGGCTGCAGACGGTTCTCGCCTGATCAGGCTGCCGCCGCATCGATGATGCGGAATTGCACGCTCCTGTTGCCGTTCCAGTAGTTGGACGACAGCGAGCCGGCGATATGCACCGTGCCGCCGCGGCTCTTGAACAGGAAATCCCCTAGCGCGGTATCCGCCGCCCGGAAGGCAATCGCCTGGATGCGGCCGCCTCCGTCCGAGCGCAAATCCGCGCGGATGTGGGACGTACCCACCAGCCGCGCATCGACGAGCTTGTGGCGCGGCAGCACGAATACCGGCGCGACATGGCCCGAGCCGAAGGGGCCGGCGCGCTCCAGCGTATCGAGCAGGTTGGTTGTAGCGCCATCCGCCGCGATTGCGGCATCGATGGGCAGACCCTCCTCGTCCTGCAGGCGGAACACGTCTGCGGCGGCGCGCTCCTCGAAAAAGGCCCGCAACTCGCCAAGCTTTTCGCGCTCGATGGTGATGCCGGCCGCCATGGCGTGGCCGCCGCCCTTGACGATTAGCCCGCGCTCATGCGCCTCGCGCACCAGCCTGCCGAGATCGAATCCTGAAATCGAGCGGCCAGAACCGGTGCCGACGCCATTGGCATTGAAGGCGATGGCAAAGGCGGGACGGCGCGCGTGCTCCTTCAGCCGCGAGGCCAAAAGACCGACGATGCCCGGATGCCATTTCGAACTGGCGGTGACGATGACGGCCGGCCCCTGCCCGCCGATCAGTTCCGCATCGGCCTCGGCTCGTGCCTCGGCCAGCATCTCCTGCTCCATCGCCTGCCGCTCCTGGTTCAGGCGATGGAGCGTTTCGGCGATCTTGCCGGCCTCGACGGGATCGTCGGTGGCAAGCAGCTTGCTGCCGAGCGCGGCGTCACCGATGCGGCCGCCGGCATTGATGCGCGGACCCAAGAGAAAGGCGAGATGGAAAGTGTTGATCGGCTCGCCGATGCGCGACACCCGCGCCAGCGCGCCGAGCCCTGCATTGCGCTGCTGCCGTATGGCGACGATGCCCTTCACCACGAAGGCGCGGTTGACGCCAACGAGCGGCACCACATCACAGACCGTGGCAAGCGCTACCAGATCGAGCATTGACAGAAGATCGATCTGCGGCAGGTCAGGGCGCTGGTTGCGCAGCACCTTGGCCGTCTGCACCAGCGCCAGGAACACGACGCCGGCGGCGCAGAGATGCCCCTGCCCCGAAAGATCGTCCTCGCGGTTGGGATTGACGATGGCGACCGCCGCCTCAGGCAGCGCACCGCCGACCTGATGGTGATCGAGCACGACGACATCGGCACCGGCATCGCGCGCCGCCTCGATGGCCGCCGCGCTGTTGGTGCCGCAATCGACGGTGACGATCAGGCTCGCACCGCGCGACACCAGTTCGCGCATCGCATCCGGGTTCGGCCCGTAGCCCTCGAAAATGCGGTCGGGAATGTAGATTTCCGACTGGACGCCATAATGCGTCAGGAAGCGCTTGAGCAGCGCAGAGGAGGCAGCACCATCGACGTCGTAGTCGCCGAAGATGGCAACGCGTTCGCGCCTAACGACGGCCGCCGCTATGCGCTCGGCCGCCTTCTCCATGTCGGTCAGCGATGCCGGGTTCGGCAGCAGGTCGCGGATGGTCGGGTCCAGAAAACGTTCGGCGTCATCCGCCCCGACACCACGCCCGGCCAGCACGCGCGCCACGATGTCCGGCACGCCATGGCCCTGGGCGATGGCGAGTGCCGCCATCTCCTGGCGGTCGTTGAGCCTATGCTCCCAGGCAAGCCCGGTAGCCGAGCGCCTGACGCCCAGAAAATAACGCTTTTCGGTCGTCATGCGCCCGTCAATCCCTCATCCTTGGTTTCAGGATAAGGGATCGCGCGGCAAAGCCAAACAGGCCGGGCCATCGAAGCCGTGGATAGACCGCCGGAAACTACTGGAACTTCTCCAGATCCTGGTGGCGGGCCTTGATCGAGCGCACCGTGCGCGACGACGAACGCAGCACGATCGTGTCGGTGGTGATGAAGTTGCGGTCGAACTTCACGCCGGCCAGCATGTTGCCGTCGGTGACGCCGGTGGCGGCAAACAGCACGTCCCCGCGCGCCATTTCCTCGGTGCGGTAGATCTTGTTGGGGTCGGAGATACCCATCTTGGCCGCGCGCGCGACCTTCTCGGGCGTATCGAGAATGAGGCGACCCTGGATCTGACCGCCGGTGCAGCGCAGCGCAGCAGCAGCCAGAACGCCTTCCGGCGCACCGCCGGTGCCCATATAGATATCGATGCCGGTCTCTTCCGGGTTGGTCGTGTGGATGACGCCGGCAACGTCGCCGTCGCCGATGAGGCGGATGGCAGCACCCGTGCCGCGCACGGCATCGATCAGCTTGGCGTGGCGCGGGCGGTCGAGAATGCAGGCGGTGATTTCCGTCACCGGCACGCCCTTGGCCTTGGCGAGGCTGCGAATATTGTCTTCCGGCGAGGCGTCGATGTTGATGACGCCATCGGCATAGCCCGGCCCCACCGCGATCTTGTCCATGTAGACGTCCGGCGCAAACAGCAGGCTGCCCTTCTCGGCAATGGCGATGACGGCCAGCGCGTTGGGCAGGTTCTTGGCGCAGATGGTGGTACCTTCCAGCGGGTCGAGCGCGATGTCGACCTCGGGGCCCTCACCGTCGCCGACTTCCTCGCCGATATAGAGCATCGGCGCCTCGTCGCGCTCGCCCTCGCCGATCACCACGGTGCCCTTGATGGCGAGGCGGTTCAGTTCGGCGCGCATGGCGTCGACAGCCACCTGGTCGGCCGCCTTCTCGTCACCGCGCCCGCGCAGCCTTGCGGCGGCGACGGCGGCGCGCTCGGTCACACGCACGAGTTCCATGGTGAGGATGCGGTCGAGGCCGGCTGCGTCTCTTTTCGCCATAGCTGATTAGTCCCCTAAGTCTCGTTGTGCCGTCCCGCTGACGGCTCCTGCGATCCTTCTGTCAAAGTGAAATGACAACAGCAAGACCTGCCACACGCACTTGTTGCGACCGGGTGAAACCTCAATCGATTAAGGTGTGGGAAGCGCAGATCGACAGGGTCAGAATTTGTTGGCGGCGCGATTTTCAGCAGCGTTCTCAAACGAAAAGCGGCGCGAACCGGTCAGGTTCGCGCCGCTTCGGATTCGGCAAAAAATCAACCCGACAGACTGGATCAGTCAGCCCGCTCGATGCGGATGACCTGCGGCTTGTCCATAAGATGGCCGTCCTTGGTGACACCTTCCACAGCCTTGCGGACCGCGGCCTCGGTCGTCTCATGCGTGACGAGGATGACGGTCTTGCTGCCGTCGCCCTCCGCACTCGAGCCGTGCTGCACGATCGATTCCAGCGAGATGTCGTTGTCGGCCATGCGCTTGGCGACGCCGGCGAAGACGCCGACGCGGTCGTGCACCGTGAGGCGGATGAAATAGCCGCCTGCATGGCTGCGCATCTGCGCCTTCTTATAGGGTTTTAGCTCCTTGGCTGGGCGACCGAAGACCGGGCCATGCTGGAAGCCGGGGCGGCTCTTGGCGATGTCGGCGATATCGCCCACCACGGCCGAGGCCGTGGCGTTGCCGCCGGCGCCGGGGCCGGAGAGCAGCAGCTCGCCCAGAATGTCGGTCTCGACCGCCACGGCATTGGTGACGCCATGGACCTGTGCGATCACCGAGGAGGTCGGCACCATGGTCGGATGCACGCGCTGCTCGATGCCGGTTTCAGTCTGCACGGCCACGCCAAGCAGCTTGATGCGGTAGCCGAGCTCGCCCGCGGCGCGGATGTCGGCCTGGCTGATATTGCTGATGCCTTCCAGATAGATGCTGTCGGCCGAAATCTTGCAGCCAAAGGCAAGGCTGGTCAGGATCGCCAGCTTGTGGGCCGTGTCCTGGCCCTCGATGTCGAATGTCGGATCGGCTTCGGCATAGCCTAGGCGCTGCGCATCCTTCAGGCAGGCGTCGAAGGACAGGCCCTCGGCCTCCATGCGGGTCAGGATGTAGTTGCAGGTGCCGTTGAGGATGCCGAGCACGCGCGAGACGGTGTTGCCCGCCATGGCTTCGCGCATGGTCTTGATGATCGGAATGCCGCCTGCAACCGCCGCCTCATAGTTGAGCAGCACGCCCTTCCGCTCGGCGATCTCCGCCAGCGCCACGCCATGTTTGGCCAGCAGCGCCTTGTTGGCGGTCACGACATGATGGCCGGCCTCGAGCGCCGCCTTCACGCAGGCCAGCGCCGGACCGTCATCGCCGCCGATAAGTTCGACGAACACGTCGATGTCGGCCGATTTCGCCAGCGCCACCGGGTCGTCGAACCACTGGGCCGCGCCGAGATCGACGCCGCGGTCGCGATTGCGGTCGCGCGCCGAGACGGCCGAGACGGTGATTGGCCGCCCGCACTGGCGAGTGAGTTCGGCGGCCTTCGCCGACAGAACACGCGCCACCGAGGCGCCGACCGTGCCGAGCCCGGCAATTCCAATACGCAAAGCTTCGGCCATGTCCCGCAGCATCCCCTCAGATATTTGATATGTTTTCGTAGTTTTCGTTCAGCGTCGCACCGTAAGCGGCACAACATTGTCCGTAGCACCGGCCTCGGTGGTCAGGAAGCGCTTTATGTTGCGCGCCGCCTGCCGGATCCGATGCTCGTTCTCGACCAGCGCGATGCGCACATAGTCGTCGCCATATTCGCCAAAGCCGATGCCCGGAGCGACCGCAACATCAGCCTTCTCGATCAGGAGTTTCGAAAATTCCAGAGAGCCGAGCTTCCTGAATGGCTCGGGGATCGGCGCCCAGGCAAACATGGTCGCGGCCGGAGCCGGTACGTTCCAGCCGGCGCGTGAAAAAGTGTCGACCATCACGTCGCGGCGCTTGTGATAGACATCGCGCACCTCGGCAATGTCCGAACCGTCGCCATTGAGCGCTGCAGTCGCTGCTACCTGGATCGGCGTGAAGGCGCCGTAGTCGAGATAGGATTTCACGCGGGTCAGCGCAGCGATCAGGCGCTCGTTGCCGACGGCAAAGCCCATGCGCCAGCCCGGCATGGAAAAAGTTTTGGACATGGAGGTGAACTCCACCGTCACATCCATCGCGCCCGGCACTTCCAGCACCGAAGGCGGCGGTGCGCCATCGAAATAGATCTCCGCATAGGCGAGATCGGACAGGATGATGATCTCGTGCTTCTTCGCAAACGCGACCACGTCCTTGTAGAAATCGAGCGAGGCAACCAGCGCCGTCGGGTTGGACGGATAGTTGAGGATCAGCGCCAGGGGCTTGGGGATCGAGTGGCGCATGCCGCGCTCCAGCGCGGGAATGAAATTCTCGTCCGGCTCGGCCGGCAGCGAGCGGATGACGCCGCCCGACATGATGAAGCCGAAGGCATGGATCGGATAGGTCGGGTTCGGACACAGCACCACGTCGCCGGGAGCGGTGATGGCCTGCGCCATGTTGGCGAAGCCTTCCTTCGAGCCGAGCGTGGCGACGACCTGAGTGTCCGGGTCGAGCTTCACGCCGAAGCGGCGCGCATAGTAACTGGCCTGTGCACGACGCAGGCCCGGAATGCCGCGCGAGGACGAGTAGCGATGCGTGCGCGGATCGCGCACCACTTCGCACAGCTTGTCGACAATCGCGGTGGGCGTCGGCAGATCGGGATTGCCCATGCCAAGGTCGATGATGTCGGCGCCCCTGGCGCGAGCGCTGGCCTTCAGCCGGTTGACCTGTTCGAAGACGTAAGGCGGAAGCCGACGGACCTTGTGAAACTCTTCCATGTCAGTTCCAGCGATTGGCGCTCAATCTATTTGGCGCGATATATACCCATTGAGAAGGTCGGTCGAGGGCGTCATTTGCCCTCGATCTCGGACAGGGTCTTTTGGCCGTGGGTGGCGGCAAGCTTCTTCAGCAAGGTTTCGTCGTTCGGTGTCTCACCGCTTCCGCCCTTGGCGGCCTGCGCGTTCTGAGCCGCCTTCAGCCCGGCGAGCTTGGCGTTCTTCTCGTCGTCGCTGAGCTGAGGGGCAGCAACCTGGGGCGCGATGTTCAGGTTGGGATATGTCCCGGTGTTCACCGCCTGGCCGGAAGACATGCTGGATGGCTGCGCGGTCACCAATGGCGCGGATTGGCTCGTGCTGGTGCAGCCCGATAGCTGACACTGGATCGCCAGCAGGGCAACACCCAGCAACAGCGGCCGGAAAGCGGAAAAAATGCGTCCGCGAGCAAGCTCCGTCATATTAATTCCTCTGCAGCTCTACTACACGTGAACATTGATGTTGGACCCCAATCCGACGTCTCATTATATTATGGCTACAAAACGCCTTGGGAGGACAAGCGCGAACCATGTCGAAGACAGCCGATTCGGGCAAGACAGGTCCAGAACAGACCTCTTCCGTCGAGCAGTATCTCGTCAAGGACCCCGAACGCTTCGCGCTCAACCTGGCTCGAATGGTCGAGCAGGCCGGCAAGGCGGCCTCCGCCTGGGCCGAGCCCCGCGAAAAGGGCGACCTCCGCGACAGCGTGTCGGAACCGATGACCGACATGGTCAAGACGTTCTCCAAGCTCACCGAATATTGGCTCTCCGACCCCTCCCGGGCGCTGGAGGCGCAAACGCGACTTTTCTCAGGATATATGAATGTCTGGGCAAATGCGATCCAACGCATCGGCGCGGGCGATCAGCCGGCGGCCAGTGACGTGGCGCCAGACAAGGGCGACAAGCGCTTCCAGGATCCCGAGTGGGGCAACAACGCCTTCTTCGACTTCCTGAAGCAGGCCTATCTGGTCACCTCGCGCTGGGCGAACGATCTGGTCGAGCATGCCGAAGGGCTGGACGAGCACACCCGTCACAAGGCCGGTTTCTACGTCAAGCAGATCTCCAACGCGATCTCGCCGTCCAATTTCATCCTCACCAACCCCGAACTGTTCCGGGAGACGGTCGCCACCAACGGCGAAAACCTCGTGCGCGGCATGAAGATGCTGGCCGAGGATATCCAGGCCGGGCATGGCGACCTGAAACTGCGGCAGGCCGACTATTCGCAATTCGAGGTCGGCCGCAACATGGCCATGACCCCCGGCAAGGTGGTGGGGCGAAGCGACGTCGCCGAGATCATCCAGTACGAGCCGACGACCGAAACCGTGCTCAAGCGGCCGCTGTTGATCTGCCCGCCGTGGATCAACAAGTTCTACATCCTCGACCTCAACCCCCAAAAATCCTTCATCCGCTGGGCGGTCGAGCAGGGACACACCGTGTTCGTCATCTCGTGGATCAACCCCGACGAGCGGCACCGGTTGAAGAACTGGGAGGCCTATATCCGCGAGGGGCTGCAATACGGCCTCGACACCGTCCAGGCAGCGACCGGCGAAAGCGAGATCAACGCCATCGGCTATTGCGTCGGCGGCACGCTGCTGGCGGCGGCGCTGGCCCTGCTGGCCCAGGAGGGCGACGAGCGGATCAAGTCCGTCACCTTCTTCACCACGCAGGTCGATTTCACCTATGCCGGCGACCTCAAGGTTTTCGTCGATGAAGACCAGATCGCGGCGCTGGAGCAGTCGATGCGCGGCAGGGGCTATCTGGAAGGCAATAAGATGGCCACCGCCTTCAACATGCTGCGTTCGGGCGATCTCATCTGGCCCTATGTCGTGAACAACTACATGCGCGGCAAGGATCCCCTGCCCTTCGACCTGCTCTACTGGAACGCCGACTCGACGCGCATGAGCGCGGCCAACCATTCCTACTATCTGCGCAACTGCTATCTGGAGAACAATCTCTCGCAGGGACGCATGGAACTGGCCGGCCACACCATTTCGCTGCAGGACATAACTATCCCCGTCTACAACCTCGCCGCCCGTGAGGACCACATCGCGCCGGCCCTTTCGGTCTTCCTCGGCTGCAAGTATTTCGGCGGCCCGGTCGATTATGTGATGGCCGGATCGGGCCACATCGCTGGTGTCGTGAACCCGCCGGCGCAAAACAAGTATCAGTATTGGACGAGCGGCAAGCCGGTCGGAGATTTCGGCGAATGGATCGCCAAGGCCAAGGAAAATCCGGGTTCCTGGTGGCCGCACTGGCAGAGCTGGATCGCTGCAAAGGACGACCGGCGCGTGCCTGCCCGCAAGCCCGGTGAGCACACGCCCGTCCTGGGCGATGCGCCCGGCACCTTTGTCAAAGTGCGCGTGTAACACATTGTAATGTGTGGTGAATTGACCCTGCCGCAAAACAGGGCGAAATGGTGGCGCGGCAAACATGTTCTTGCCTTAATTCAACCCTAGCTCGACTTTTGACTAATAAAGGGTTGCAGATTCGTCAGGTCTGATACCGGCTGCGGAAGCACGCGTTCGATTTTCAGAATTACTGCCGTAGCCAGGCGTAGCGGCGCCGAACGACAGAAGGGGACGGGTTTGACTCCAGCAGGCACTCGCTTTGCGAAACGGGAAGGCCGTGCCGTTTTGGCTGTGCTCTGCTCGCTTCTCCTGGGTTCCTGCACCTCCACAAACGACCCCAATCTCGATTTCAGCGCGCCCGGCTTCAACGCACCATCGACCGCCGCCGCACATCAGGCGACTGAAGCGGGCGTAGCGACGCCTGCTACTGCCGAAACTCTCCAGACTGCGGATGCCGCCGGCACGGCCCCGGCAACCGTGATGGACGACAGCGACCAGGCTTTGCCCGTCGCCGTCGCCTATCTGCCCACGGCAAGACCGGCGCTGAGCGGAACCGGCACGATCTCCCTGCAGCAGGCCGTGGAGGCCGAAGCGGCAGCCGCACGCATGGCCGCGGCTGCCCAACAAGCAGCCGAGCAACCGGCAACGCTTGCGCAGGCTCCAATGCCTGCCACCAAGCCGGAGACACAAGCCGTGGACGCGCAGCCTGCGGCACAGCCGGTACAGGTGGCCGCAACCGCCGAGATGAACAATCCGGTCTATGTCACCGCCGGAGAGCCGCAGAAGAGCGAGCCGGAGGCGCCGAAGAAAAAGGGCTTCCTCGCCTCTCTATTCGGCGCTTCTTCCGCGTCACCGTCGGCCGCCTCGGGTCGAGGCGCGCCCACCACCGCGATTGCCAAGCCGCTCGTTGCCAGCGCTGCTCCCAGCCAGCCGGCCGCAAAGCCGCTGATCGAAACCACGGCCGCACCGACGCCCCTGGAGTCGGAGGCCCCGGCAAAGCCCCTCATCCAGCTTGCCTCGGCCGAATCACCGGCAAAGCCTGCTTCGCTTGCATCGACCGGCAGCGACATTGGGCTGCCCGGCGTGCGCCAGACGGCTCTTTTCGAGATTCGGCGCAAATCGGGAATCGATGACGACAGCGACGTCGACCTTCACGAGGAAGAGGACGGTGGCCCGGTTCAGGTTGCTTCGGCCGCCGGCATGGCACGCCTGGCCCCCAACGGCCTGCTGCGCCAGACCGAAAACGTCGATGTCGCCTGTCTGAAGCCGTCTCTGGTTCGCATGCTCAAGTCGATCGAGCAGCATTATGGCGGCAAGATCGTCGTGACCTCCGGATATCGCAGCCCGACCCACAACCGCCGCGCCAGGGGTGCAAAGAACTCTCTGCACATGTATTGCGCCGCCGCCGACATCCAGATCGAAGGCGTCGGCAAGTGGGAACTGGCCAACTACGTCCGCACCATGCCCGGCCGCGGCGGCGTCGGTACCTATTGCCACACCGATTCCGTGCATGTGGACGTGGGTCCAGAGCGCGACTGGAACTGGCGCTGCCGCCGTCGCAAATAGCCTGCGAAAAGGGCCGCTAAAAACTCTCTGCACATGTATTGCGCCGCCGTCGACATCCAGATCGAAGGCGTCAGCAAGTGGGAACCGGCCAATTACGTCCGCTCCATGCCCGGCCGCGGCGGCGTCTCGGGCATCTATTGCCACACCGATTCCGTGCATGTGGACGTGGGGTCCGAGCGCCACTGGAACTGGCGCTGCCGCCGTCCCAGGTAGCCTGTGAAAAAAGTTGGAAAAGATTTCAAAGACGGGTTGCCGACCACCTTTTGTCTGGCTATAAGCCGCCCATCAACACCGCGCGCCCATCGTCTAGCGGTTAGGACACCGCCCTTTCACGGCGGTAACAGGGGTTCGATTCCCCTTGGGCGTACCATCTTTCTCCACGACATTTCAATGATTTAGCGGCACTGGCTTCGACCATTCCGGAATCTCCCTTGCAAGGGGCGAACCCGCCTACGCCAAGGAATTCAATAGCTTTGCGCCGCTCAAGACTCCTGCCCGGGTTCTAAAGCGACTTACAAATCAGACGGGTTGCAGACCAGCGCTTGCTTGTCTATAAGGCGCCCATCAGCACCGCGCGCCCATCGTCTAGCGGTTAGGACACCGCCCTTTCACGGCGGTAACAGGGGTTCGATTCCCCTTGGGCGTACCAGCTTTCCCAATGACATTCCGACGGATTAGCGGCACTGGCTTCGGCCTATGCCGGAAGCGCCGTTGCAAAACGCGAACCCGCCTACGGCAAGGAATCCGATAGCCTTGGCCGTGCGAGATTCCTGCCCGGCAAGGCGGAGGACTTCTTTAGGGCTACCCAAGAGGCTGGAGCGAATCCGAATCGTCCGTCTCTAATCGTTCGCCGCTCATCACTCGCGATTCGCTCGGTGCGAACTTCTCGCTTTGCGGGCAGCTGTGAGCCGCCGGTTCCCCGCCTATCTCCTTGCCCGGTGTCCTTGATCAGCTCGCCATCCGCGCGCCCAGGGTGTCCGGTACTGAACGGTGGCAAGGCGAACGCGCGCGATGTATCATAACAACTATGCATTGTGAGGTCTGAGCGACCCGATGCGCGGTGCTCACCTGGGAGGGTGAGGCCATGACCATTGCTCCGACGCTGCAGGCGCATCTCGAACGCAAGGGCGCCGAGTATGATCTGGTCGAGCACAAGCCGACCAGTTCCTCGATCGCAACCGCCCGCGCGTGCCACATTCCGGCCGGCTCACTCGCCAAGGCCGTCGTGCTGCGCGGCCGCGACGGCTATCTCCTCGCCGTCCTGCCAGCCTCCAGTCGCCTTCGTCTAGCCGGCCTCAAGACGGCATTCGGAGAGAGGTTCACCCTCGCAACCGAGCATGAGCTCGATCAGCTGATTCCGGATTGCACGCATGGCGCGGTGCCCGCCATCGGCGAATGCTACGGGCTGGACGTCATCGTCGAGGACAATATCCTTCAGCGGCCGGAAGTCTATTTCGAGGGCGGCGACCACGCCACGCTTGTCCACATGAGGCAGGCCCAGTTCGCACGACTTACCGAGGAAGCACCCCATGGACGGTTCAGCGCCCGCTCCAGATAGGGAAAGGAAGTGCCATGCCTTACAACTGCGCCAATCCGGGTGACGTTCTGAAGATCATCAAGGACAAGCAGATCGAAATGGTCGATCTGCGGTTCGTGGACCTGCCTGGCTTGTGGCAGCATTTTTCCGTGCCGCCGCAGACGATCACGCCAGACAGCTTTGCCGACGGCGTCGGCTTCGACGGCTCCTCCATCCGCGGTTTCCAGGAAATCCAGGAAAGCGACATGCTCGTCGTGCCGGATCCGACCACAGCGTTCCTGGACCCGTTCACCGAGGCGCCGACGCTCGTTATGATCTGCAACATCCTGGATCCGACGAATGCCCTGCCATACAGCCGCGACGCCCGCTACATCGCCCAGAAGGCGGAGACGCATCTGACGGCAACCGGAATCGGCGACATTTCCTATTTCGGCCCCGAACTCGAATTCTTCGTCTTCAACGAGGTCCATTACGACCAGGGCACCAACTACGCCTACTATGAGATCGACGCGACCGAGGCGAACTGGAGCGGCCGCGAGGGATTTGGCCTCGGGCACAAGCTGCGCCCGAAAGAAGGGTATTTCCCTGTGCCGCCGGCCGACACGCTGCAGGACGCCCGCACCGAAATGGTGAAGCTACTGGAAGAAATCGGCATTCCGGTCGAAGCGCATCACCATGAGGTCGCGACCGGTGGCCAGGGCGAGATCGACATGCGGTTTGCGAGCCTGACGCGCATGGCCGACAATGTGATGATCTACAAATACGTGGTGAAGAACGTTGCGCGCAGCCGTGGCCTGACCGCGACCTTCATGCCCAAGCCGCTGTTTGGTGACAATGGCTCGGGCATGCACGTGCACCAGAGCATCTGGCAGAACGGTCGTCCGATCTTTGCCGGCGACGGCTATGCCGGCTCCAGCGACCTGATGCGCTATTACATCGGTGGGCTGCTCAAGCATGCGCCGGGCCTGCTCGCCATCTGTGCCCCGACCGTCAATTCGTACCGGCGGCTCGTGCCCGGCTTCGAGGCACCGGTCAATCTGGGCTATTCGCGGCGCAACCGTTCGGCCGCGTGCCGGATCCCGATGTACACGCCTGACCCCAAGGCCAGGCGCGTGGAGTTCCGTTGCCCGGATCCTTCCTGCAATCCGTATCTGGCCTTTGCGGCGATGCTGATGGCCGGCATAGACGGCATTCGCAGCCGCCTCGATCCAGGCGAGCCGATCGACAAGAACCTCTACGATCTGCCGCCGGTGGAACGCGCCCGTATCCCATCGACGCCGGGCTCGCTCGATGCGGCGCTCGACGCGCTGCAGGCGGACGACAAGTTCCTGCTTTCGCACGACGTGTTCACCACCGACGTCCTTGAGACCTATATCGGCTACAAACGCGCGCACGATATCGAAGACATCCGCATACGACCGCACCCTTACGAGTTCGTGCTCTATTACGACGTCTAGCGGCTAACCGCGCTGAAGATCGGAAGGTTTGCACCGAGCAGGACCTCAGCGGCGGCTCGCCTGCATTGAAAAACATCGTGTTTTCGCGACGAGCTGTTGACGATGTCCTTTCCCGAAAAATAGTATCTTTCTTGAGGGGACATCCGCCAGGGAAGAGACATTCATGACCATCAGACTGGGCCTTGTCGGCCTTGGGAAGATCGCGCGCGACCAGCATCTGCCCGCCATTGCGGCAACGGAAGGCATTCAACTCGCAGCCATCGCGAGCCGCAATGCCGGACTGCCGGACCTGCCTTATTTCCACGACGTCGACGCGCTTCTCGCCAGCGATACGGCGGTCGACGCCATCTCGCTCTGCACGCCACCGCAGGGGCGCTTCGAGCAGGCGTTTGCCGCGCTCAAATCCGGCAAGCATCTGATGCTGGAAAAGCCGCCCGGCATGTCGGTGGCGGAAGTCGAGGCGCTCGGCCGGATGGCGCGGGAAAAGGGTCTGACGATCTTCGCCACATGGCATTCGCGCGAGGCGGCGGGCGTCGAGGCAGCACGGGCATTCCTGGCGGACAAGACCATCCGTTCCGTCCGCATCGACTGGAAGGAGGACGTGCGCCACTGGCACCCCGGCCAGCAATGGATCTGGGAGCCGGGCGGCCTCGGTGTCTTCGACCCCGGCATCAACGCCCTGTCGATCGTGACGCACATCCTGCCGGAGCCGATGCATCTCACTGCCTCGACGCTGGACTTTCCGGAAAACCGCCACGCGCCGATCGCCGCCTCGCTCGCCTTCCGCACAATGTCGGGCGCGCCCGTCGAGGCGGAGTTCGACTGGCGCCAGACCGGCCCGCAGACCTGGGACATTCGCGTCGAAACTGATCGCGGCGAGCTCGTGCTTTCGCATGGCGGCAGCCGGCTCGCCATAGACGGCGTGCAGCGCATGGCCGAGCCCGACAGGGAATATCGCAATCTCTACCGGCGCTTCATCGAGCTTGTGGGCAGCGGCCAGTCAGATTTCGACCTGTCGCCGCTGATCCATGTGGCCGATGCCTTCCTGCTTGGGCAACGACGCGTCACCGACGCCTTCCACGACTGATCAGGGGGCGGCTCCGTCCGGCGCCGCCTTCATCTGCCCTTGAAAAAAGACCGCATGGCTGGCCCGTTATAGGAGCCAGCCATGCGGTGGGGCAAATTTTGCCTTCGTCGTCAGATATTTCGGCAGTCTGCCGGAAGCGCAGCGGCTCCGCTTTAATGGCTGTCCTTGCCGACCGGCGCGCCGCGGCAGCCGCGCAGGAAATCAAAATCCGCGCCGGTGTCGGCGCCCTGGACATGGGCGTGGAAGATTTGCGCATAGCCGCCCTGTGGCGCCGGCGCGTTCGGCGCCCACACGGCCAACCGCGCCTGCAGTTCCTCCTCGGAAATATCGAGATGGATACGCCGCGCGGACACGTCGATCTCGATCATGTCGCCATTTCTCACCACCGCCAGCGGGCCGCCGACCGCGGCCTCTGGCGAAGTGTGCAGCACCACCGTGCCATAGGCCGTGCCCGACATGCGCGCGTCGGAAATGCGCACCATGTCCGTGATGCCCTTCTTCAGCACCTTTGGCGGCAGGCCCATATTGCCGACCTCGGCCATGCCCGGATAGCCCTTGGGGCCGCAGTTCTTCATGACCATGACGCAGGTCTCGTCGATGTCGAGCGCGTCGTCATTGATCTTGGCCTTGTAGTCGTCGATGTCCTCGAAGACGACCGCGCGGCCGCGATGTTTCAGGAGATGCGGCGAGGCCGCCGAAGGCTTCAGCACCGCGCCATTGGGGGCGAGATTGCCCTTGAGCACCGCGATGCCGCCATGCTGCGTCAGCGCCTTCTCGGTCGGCAGGATGACGTCCTCGTTGTGGTTGACGGCGTTCTTCACCTCGTCCCAGATCGTCTCGCCCGAAACGGTCAGCGCATCCTTGTTCAAAAGCCCCGACTCGCCGAGCCGCTTGATGACCACGGGCAAACCGCCGGCATAGAAGAACTCTTCCATCAGATATTTGCCGGACGGCATGAGGTTGACGATGGTCGGCACCTCGCGGCCGAGCCGATCCCAATCGTCGAGCGTCAGATTGATGCCGACGCGGCCGGCGATGGCCAGAAGATGGATCACGGCGTTGGTCGAGCCTCCGATCGCGCCGTTGACGCGGATGGCATTCTCGAAGGCCTCGCGGGTCATGATGTCGGACGGCTTCAGATCGTCCTTGACCATCTGCACGATGCGGCGGCCAGTCAGCTGCGCCATCACGCGGCGGCGGGAGTCGACGGCAGGAATTGCGGCGTTGCCGGAAAGCGCCATGCCAAGCGCCTCGGCCATCGAGGCCATGGTGGAAGCCGTGCCCATCGTGTTGCAGGTACCTGTCGAACGGCTCATCGAGGCTTCTGCCTCCAGGAACTCGGCCTGTGTCATCTCGCCAGCCTTTACGGCCTCCGAGAACTTCCACAGATGCGTGCCCGAGCCGACGCGCTCGCCACGGAACCAGCCATTCAGCATTGGCCCGCCGGTAACGACGATGGAGGGCAGGTCGCAAGAGGCTGCCGCCATCAGCAGCGACGGCGTGGTCTTGTCGCAGCCCACCATCAGCACGCAGCCGTCAATCGGTTGGCCGCGGATAGCCTCTTCCGTGGCCAATGCCGCAAGGTTGCGGAACATCATCGCAGTGGGACGAAAAGTGTTTTCAGATGCCGAAAAGACGGGCACCTCCACTGGGAAACCGCCGGCTTCCCAGATGCCGGCCTTCACCTTCTCGGCAAGCTCGCGCAGATGGCCGTTGCAAGGGGTGAGATCGGACCAGGTGTTGAGGATGCCGATCACCGGCCTTCCGTCGAACAGGTCGTGCGGATAGCCCTGGTTCTTCAGCCAGCCCCGATGATAGATAACGTCGCGGCTGGTGCCGCCGTACCATTCCTGCGAACGCAGCTTTCGCGGCCACGGCTTGGGCGTGAAACGGCTCATAGTCGGTCTCTCTTTCCTGATCAGTCGGTTGCCGTCACAGAACCTTGACGGCGACGGCGCGTTCGGTCGGATCCTTCGCGATCGCCAGCGGATTGGCGAGCGGCAGGCCGAAATCCGGCGCCGAGATTTCAAAGACATCGCCCTCCTCCGGCTTGACGCCGTCGGCAAAGGTAAGCGTCGCCGTGCCGAACATGTGTACGTGCAGATCGCCCGGCTGGCGGAACAGGCCGTATTTAAAATGATGGTGTTCGAGATTGGCGATCGAGTGGGACATGTTCGCCTCGCCCGAGAGGAAAGGCTTTTCCCAGATGACGTTGCCGCCGCGCAGGATGCGCGATGTCCCGCGGATATCCTCGGGCAAGTCACCGACGAGCAGTTCCGGCCCGAAGGAAGCCGGCCGCAGCTTGGAATGGGCGAGGAACAGATAGTTGATCCGCTCCGTCACATGGTCGGAAAACTCGTTGGCGAGCGAGAAGCCGACGCGGCATGGCGTGCCGTCAGGCGCGATCAGATAAAAGGCGGCAATTTCGGGCTCCTCGCCGCCGTCGAGCGCGAAGGCCGGCGAGACAAGCGGACCGCCCGGCGCCACCGCCGTCGCACCCGTGCCCTTGTAGAACCATTCCGGCTGCACGCCGACGCTTCCTGACGCCGGCTTGCCGCCTTCGAGCCCCATGCGGAACATCTTCATGCTGTCGAAAAGCCCCTCGGCCGGCGCATGCATGGCGTCGCGCGCCGAGGCGGAGCCGGTATGGGTCAGGCCGGTGCCTGTCAGGAACATTCGCGACGGATCGGGATGGCGCAGCGGCACATCGAGCGCGCTCATTGCCGCCAGCTCGCCAAGATCCAGTATTGCGCCGCCTGTGGGAACAAGGCTCGCAAGCGGCCGCCCCCGGGCAATCGCCTCCGTCGCGAGGTCGAAAATGGTCGCGCCGGGAATGAGCCGCGCCGTGGCCGCCGCGCCGTCGCGCACCGCGACGCCGCCGCCCCTGATCTGACTGAGAAGCATCGCCTAGCCCCGCTTGTTCTTGTTGTAGACGTCGAAGATGACGGCGAGCAGCAACACCAGCCCCTTGATAACCTGCTGGTAATCGATGCCGACGCCCATGATCGACATGCCGTTGTTCATGATGCCCATGATCAGCGCGCCGACGACCACGCCGACCACCTTGCCGGAACCGCCGGACATGGAGGCGCCGCCGATGAAGACCGCCGCGATTACGTCGAGCTCGAAGCCCACGCCGGCCTTCGGCGTCGCCGAATTGAGGCGAGCGGTGACGATCATACCGGCCAGCGAAGCAAGGACGCCCATATTGACGAAGGTGAGGAAGACGAGCCGCTCGGTCTTGATGCCCGAAAGCCGCGCCGCCTTCTCGTTGCCGCCGACGGCGTAGATGCGTCGGCCGGTGGTCGTCTGGTTGGTGAAGAAGCTATAGGCCGCGATCAGCACCGACATGACGATTAGCACATTGGGCAGGCCCCGGAAACTTGCGAGCTTCCAGCCCACGAAAAGCAGCGCCACGGCGATCAGGCAGTTGCGCAGCCAGAACATGGCGGACGAACCGACCTCCATGCCGAAAGCGATGTCCTGGTCGCGGCTCTTGAGGCTACGCCAGACGAGCGCCGCGATAGCGAGCACGACAATCAGGAGCGCCGTGACGTTCGGGCGGTCGACACCGAAGATGTCGGGGATGAAGCCGGTCGAAAGCGACTGGAAGGCACGCGGAAACGGGCCGATATTCTGGCCGGCCAGCAGCCATAGCGTCAGGCCGCGGAAAACCAGCATGCCGGCAAGCGTGACGATGAAGGAGGGGATGCGCCAGAAGGCTATCCAGTAGCCCTGCGCCGCACCTATCAGCGCGCCGACAACGAGCACCGTCGGGATAACCGCATAGACCGGCCAGCCTGCATAGACCGTCAGCGTTCCCGCCACCGCGCCGGTGAAGGCGGCCACCGAGCCGACCGAAAGGTCGATGTGCCCAGCGACGATCACCAGAAGCATGCCGAGCGCCATGATGATGACGTAGGAGTTCTGCAGGAACAGGTTGGTGATGTTCTGCGCCGACAGGAAGTCCACGTCCTGCACGGCGCGCACCACCACGAGAAAGAAGAAGACGATGGCGAGCAGCGCCAGCATCATCCCGTTCTCGCGGAGGTTGCCCCCAAGCTGCACCCGCAGGGTATTGATGGCGCTTGTCACGCTGCGTGCTCCCTGTTCACGTTTCCGTCCCTGATGATGAGGCCCATGATGCGTTCCTGGCTGGCCTCATCCTTGGGAAGTTCGCCGATGACGCGACCTTCATTCATGACGTAGATGCGGTCGCACATGCCGAGCAGTTCCGGCATTTCGGACGAGATCATCACGATGCCGCGCCCCTGCGCCGCCAGGTCGTTCATGATGGCGTAAATTTCATATTTCGCGCCGACGTCGATGCCGCGCGTCGGCTCGTCGAGGATCAGCACCTGCGGATCGGTGAAGAGCCATTTCGACAGCACCACCTTTTGCTGGTTGCCGCCCGAAAGGTTGATCACCCGCTGGTGCACGCCCGGCGTGCGGATGTTGAGCGCCCGGCGATACTCCTCGGCAACCTTGTTCTCCCGGCCCTTGCCTAGAACCCAGCCGCTGGCGACGCCTGAAAGATTGGCGAGCGAGATATTGCTGGTGATCGGCTCATCGAGGATCAGGCCCAAAACCTTGCGGTCTTCGGTGACATAGGCAAGACCGGCTTCGATCGCACGGCTGACGCTCGACAGGTCGGCCGGCTTGCCGTCGATGGTCGCCTCGCCGGATAGGTAGCGGCCGTAGCTGCGGCCAAACAGGCTCATGGCAAGTTCCGTGCGCCCCGAGCCCATCAGGCCGGCAATGCCGACGATCTCGCCGCGCCGGACGGAAAAACCAGCGTCGCGGATCATCTGGCGCGGCTGGTCGGCATGGCCGACATTCCAGCCCTTCACCTCCATCAGCACCTTGCCGATTTGAGGCGTCCGTTCGGGATAGCGATGGGCCATGTCACGCCCGACCATGTCGCGGATGATCCGCTCTTCGCTCACGTCCTCGCGCGCCAGCGTCGAGACGGTGGAGCCGTCGCGCAGGACGGTGACGCGATCGGCGATGCGGCGGATCTCGTTGAGCTTGTGGGAAATGATGATGGCGGTGACACCATGGGCCTTCAACTCGAGCAGTAGGTCGAGCAGCTTCTGGCTGTCGTTCTCCTGCAGCGCGGCCGTCGGCTCGTCGAGGATCAAGAGCTTGACGTCCTTGGCGAGCGCCTTGGCGATCTCGACCAGCTGCTGCTTGCCGACGCCGAGTTTTTCGACCGGTGTCGTCGGCGCCTCGCTGAGGCCGACTTTCTTCAAAAGCGCATCGGTGCGCTGGAAGGCCAGCGGCCAGTTGATGACGCCGCGCGTCGCCACCTCGTTGCCAAGAAAGATGTTCTCGGCGATGGAGAGCAGCGGCACCAGTGCCAGTTCCTGATGGATGATGATGATGCCTTCGGCCTCGCTGTCGCGAATGCCGCGGAAGGCCATGGGGCGGCCGTCATAGAAGATCTCGCCCTCATAGGAGCCGTGCGAATAGACGCCGGAGAGCACTTTCATCAGCGTCGACTTGCCGGCGCCGTTTTCGCCGCAGATGGCGTGGATTTCACCTTTTTCGACCCGAAGGTCGACGCGGTTGAGCGCCCGCACGCCCGGAAAGGACTTGCCGATCCCCCGCATTTCAAGAAGCGCAGTCATGCCGTTCCTCCGTCGGAGCGAGGGGGCGCCGACGCCCCCTCACCCCGCCGAGACCTTATTTCAGCTGGTCGGCCTTGTAGTAGCCCGAGCCGACGAGCACTTCCTCGTAGTTGGAAGCATCGACCGAGACCGGCTCCAGCAGATAGGAAGGAACGACCATCTTGCCGTTGTCGTAGGTCTTGGTGTCGTTGATTTCCGGCTGCGTGCCCTGGAGCACGGCATCGACCATCTTCACCGTGACGCCAGCGAGCGAGCGCGTGTCCTTGAAGATCGTCGAATACTGCTCGCCGGCGATGATCGACTTGACTGACGGAACCTCGGCGTCCTGACCGGTGACGACCGGCATCTTCAGGTCGCCAGAGCCGTAGCCGACGCCCTTGACCGAGGACAGGATACCGATCGACAGGCCGTCATAGGGCGAAAGCACGCCGTTCAGCTGCTTCTGCGAGTAGTTGGCGGACAGGATGTTGTCCATGCGGGCCTGAGCCACCGCGCCGTCCCAGCGCAGCGTGCCGACCTTGTCCATGCCCATCTGGCCCGACGGGATGACGATCTCGCCTGAATCGATCATCGGCTGCAGCACCGACATGGCGCCGTTGTAGAAGAAGAAGGCGTTGTTGTCGTCCGGCGAGCCGCCGAAGAGCTCGACGTTCCAGGGCTTTGCATCCGGGAAGCGATCCTTCAGGCCCTTGACCAGCGAGGAAGCCTGCTGGACGCCAACCTTGAAGTTGTCGAAAGTGGCGTAGTAGCTGACGGCATCGCTTTCGCGGATCAGGCGGTCATAGGCGATCACCTTGATGCCGGCTGCAGCTGCGTTGTCCAGCGCGTTGGTCAGCGTGGTCCCGTCGATCGAGGCGATCACCAGCACCTTCACGCCCTTGGTGATCATGTTCTCGATCTGCGAGAGCTGGTTGGGAATATCGTCCTCGGCATATTGCAGGTCGGTGTCATAACCGGCCGCCGTCAGCTGCTTGACCATGTTGTTGCCGTCGTCGATCCAGCGCGCCGACGACTTGGTCGGCATGGCGATGCCGACCAACCCTTTGCTGTCAGGCCATGCCTGAGCTGCGAGCAGGCACGCGCCAAGCGCGGCAGTCGCCGCGAGAAACCTCAATTTCATTGTGTCCTCCCTCTTGGACGGGGTTCCTCCAACCCCGAAACCTCTTCCGTAAAAACGGATAGCCAGAGATAGGACCTATCGACATAACGAGCAAATCGAATTATTTCCAATATCCATACCATAATTGGTATATCGGCGATGTCCACTTCCCTTCCGTCTTTGCCCTTCCTGAAGCTCGCCCATCTGCGGCTCGCGGCGGCGATCGCCCAGCATGGGCAGATCCAGGCTGCGGCCCAGTCACTGGCGCTCACCCAGCCCGCCGCTTCGCGCAGCCTTGCCGAGATCGAACGGCTCGTCGGAGCGCCGCTGTTCGAGCGCCATCCGCGCGGCATGACGCCGACCCCGCTCGGCGAAATTCTCGTCCGCCGCGCCCACACGGTGCTGACGGAAATGCAGAATCTTGCGCGTGAAATGCAGGAGGAGCGCGAGGGCCGCAGCGGCCTCGTCCAGGCGGGCGCGGTCACCGGTCCTGCCGTCGGTATTCTCGTGCCGGCCATCCGCAGGCTGAAGGCAGTCACGCCCCATGTCGAGCTGCGCGTCGATGTGGGACCGTCGATCCAGCTCATGCGCGGCCTGGAGGAAGGCGACTACGATTTCATCATCGGCCGCCTGCTGCCGGATTCGGATGTGAATGCCTTCGATATTGTTCCCGGCGAGATCGAGACCGTGCGCTGCGTGGTTCGCAGCAGCCATCCGCTTGCCACTCGGCGCAACGTGGCGCTCGCCGCGCTCGCCGGCTATCCATGGATCATCCAGGAGCGCGGCATGCCGATCCGGCAGGCCGTGGAGGCCGCCTTCATCCATACCGGCCTACCGGTGCCCGCCGACGTGGTCGCCACGTCATCGCTTGTCCTGATGATGGCGCTACTGGTCGAATCCGACATGATCGCGCCTATGTCGCTCGAGGTGGCGCGCCTGATGGAAGGAACCGGCACCGGCTCGCTCGCTGTCGTAGACCTCGCCGTTCCGATCGAGGTCTCGCCCTATCACATCATCGCCCGCCGCGACCGCCGCCTCTCCGCGGCGGCCGGCCGTCTGCATGCCCTGGTGCTTGACGAAGCCGCCCGGCTGCGGGGTTCTGCCTGAGCAAGGTGGCTGTCGGCTTCATAGAGAAGCGAGCGCTTCAGCTCCCCTCAGCCACGGCCGAGCGTGTAAAACTCGTCGTTCGGGCGCATGCTGGTCACGTTGGCAAGCCGATTGGACATGCCGAAGAAGGCGGAGATGGCCGAAATGTCCCAGATGTCGTCTTCCGAAAAGCCATGGGCCTTCAGCGTTTCCATGTCGTCATCGCCGACCTCATAGGCGCGTGCCGACACCTTCATGGCGAAATCGAGCATGGCCTTCTGGCGCGGCGTGATGTCGGCCTTGCGGTAGTTGATGGCGACCTGGTCGGCGATCAGCGGGTCTTTTGCGCGAATGCGGAGGATGGCGCCGTGGGCGACCACGCAATACTGGCACTGGTTGGCGTTGCTGGTGGCAACCACGATCATTTCGCGCTCGGCCTTGGTCAGGTTGCCGGGCTTGTCCATCAAAGCATCGTGATAGGCGAAGAAGGCGCGGAACTCGTCGGGCCGATGCGCCAGCACGAGAAAGACGTTCGGAACGAAACCGGATTTCTCCTGAACAGCCAGGATTCGCTCGGCGATATCAGCTGGCAGGTCCTCGATCCTCGGGACGGGAAACCGGCTGATTGGGTGGGAAGTCATCGCATTCTCTCCTTGCATGTTCACTCTTGGACGCGCCCTGGCCAGGCGCCCGATCCGCGCCCCGTTGCAATTGGGGGCATTTTGCGGGACTATTCAGATACTCAGATGTACGTGGGCTCCATAGCGGGGGCAGTTCATCCGGCCTGAGATTGCAATGGGTTCATCGATTGCAAGGGGACAGGCATGTGGATCGCACTTACTGATTTTGACGGCAAGCAAATCTACCTCAACACCACCCATCTCGTTTCCATCAAGGAGCACGGGCGCGGCGCCATCATCACCCACGTCGTGGGACAGACCGTGGTCAGCGAAAGCCCCGAAACCATTCGCAAGGTTTTGGGCCTGACGCAGACCACGACACTGGCATCGGCGCTGCATCGCCTCGGGATCGAAGGTCGGGCCTGAGCTGCCGCCTGCGCCGGAGCGATTTCGGCGCAGGCGGATACTTTTGGCGCTCATGTTTTGTCGCCTCGCTTGTCGAAGGGGTCTCGAAGGACGCACGTCGACGCCCCCTGGTATCAGGCCGTTTCCGCGCGCAGCCAGGCCAGCAGGCCAGCCTGATCGCCATCGTCGACAGCCGCCGCCACACGGCGCCCGACCGAAGCGCCGAACTTGTAGCCATGGCCCGAGCAGGCCGACACGATCAGACACTTGCCGATCTCCTGCGCGAAAAAACGCTCGTCAGCAGTGAAGGTGTAGGCGCAAGTCACCACTTCCTTCACCGCATATTCGGTCGCCCGCGCGATCGGCGGCGCAAAGAGGTTGCGGATCGCCTCACCCTCGCCTTTCACCGGCATGCGGTTCCAGTCGGCGTCGCTCGTCTTGACCTTGTGCAGGCCCGAGCCGAACTTGAGCCCCGCACCGCCTGAGGGCGGAATGATGTAGCCGTCGGTCTTGCCGCCGACATCGAGCACCACAGGGGCGTTTTCCCAGGCCGCCTGCAGCTCAGCCGGCGGTCCGAGATAGACCACGGCCGTGCGATATGTGGTGAGGTCGAAACCGAGCTCGGGAAAGAGTTTCAGCACCCAGGCGCCTGCCGTCACCACGATCTTGTCGCCGCGCAGCGTTTCGCCGCTCGCCAGCTCCAGCCTGCCGGCTTCGGCATCGATCTCGGTCACCTTGCTGTTCTCATAGACATTGGCGCCATTGGCGCGAAGCCAGTCGGCAAGGCCGGCCGCGATCTTCCGGCAATGCAGCACCCCGCCTTCCGGCGAGAAGAAGGCATATCTGAAAGTGCCGGCTTCGAGGAACGGCCAGCGCTTTACGGCTTCCTCCGGCTCGACCACTTCGAAGGGAAAGTTCCCGGCTTTCAACCCCTCGCGCATCTGCTCGGCCTCGTCGCCGGCCTCGCGCGATACGCAAATGAAGCCGCGCGGGTCGTAATGCGACACGCCCAGATCGGCCCACATCTCGTCCCACGCCTCATAGGCCTGGGTGATCAGCCGGCCATAGCCCGCCGCCGCGCCATAGGCACGCCGGATGATGCGGTGATGGTCGCCCGAGGCCGCAAGCGGATTGGGGATAGGCCCCTGCTCGACGATCGTGACCTGGTGTCCGGCCTTGGTCAGGGCCCAGGCAGTCGAAAGCCCGGCAATGCCGGCGCCGACAACGATCACATTCATGCAGCAAACCCCTCCTCGCAGGCGAACGCACTGGATCAAATCAAAGATGTTGGCGCGACAGGATAGGCTCTGGAACTTGCTTGGCAAGCCGCGCTAAAGAGGCGCTCATGACAAATCTCGACGCCCCGCTTTCGTACCTGAAGTACAACTTCGCCACCCGCCGCCTGCGGCTCGATCCGCATGAACCGCGCTTCGTACAGAACCCTTATGAAGCCTATGAGTGGCTGCATGCCAATGCGCGCAGCTTCTTCTGGGAGGATTTCGGCTTCTGGTGCCTGGCCGGCTACGAGGACGTCAACCGCCTGCTGCGCGACCGCCGTTTCGGCCGCGAAAAGCCCGAGGGTGCGGCCGATGACCAGGGCTATGTGGGCGATCGCTCGCACCTGACGGCCTTCGACGCCATCGAGGCCAACTCGATGCTGGAGCTCGAGCCGCCGGTGCATACGCAGCTCCGCACGCTGGTCAATCGCGCCTTCGTTTCGCGGCAGGTTGAACGCCTGCGGCCGCGCGTCGAGGCGCTTGCGAACGAACTGATCGACGGTTTCGAGGCCGATGGCCAGGTCGACCTGCTGCCGGCCTTCGCCGCGCCGCTGCCCATCACTATCATCGCCGAAATGCTGGGCGTGCCGGTGGAGATGGGGCCGCAGCTCCTGAGCTGGTCGCACGACATGGTCGCCATGTACATGCACGGCCGCACGCGCGAGACCGAGGACAGGGCCAATGCCTCGTCCAAGGCATTTTCCGACTTCCTGCGCGCCTATGTGGTCGAACGGCGCAAGAACCCCGGCGACGACCTGCTCAGTCTGCTGATTTCAGCGCAGGAAGACGGCCAAAAGCTCAGCGAGGACGAGCTGGTTTCCTCGGCCATCCTGCTGCTAAACGCCGGCCACGAGGCGACCGTGCACCAGACCGGCAATGCCGTCCGCACCATCCTCAAGCAGGGCGGCGATCCGCGCCGCTTCTTCACGACTCCGGAAGAGACGGCGGCGACGGTGGAGGAATGCCTGCGCTACGACGCGCCGCTGCACATGTTCACGCGCTACGCCTATGGCGAGATCGAGGCCGCTGAAGATCTCACGCTGAAACAGGGCGAGCAGATCGGCCTTCTTCTGGGTTGCGCCAACCGCGACCATCAGGCCTACAATGTGCCGCATGAGTTCCAGCCCGGCCGCGCCGATCAGAAGAACGTGTCCTTCGGCGCCGGCATCCACTTCTGCATCGGCGCGCCGCTGGCGCGGCTGGAGATGCAGGCCTCGCTGAAGATACTGTTCGACAGGCTGCCGCAGATCGCGCTGGCCGAAGAACCGCTCTACCGCGACACCTATCATTTCCACGGTTTGGAAAGGCTGAACGTCAAGTTCTGACGGCCTCAAGCCTACCGTCCGTGGTCAATTTTCTCAGGCGCCGCCGCTATGGCGGCGCAACGGACGAGTAAGAACAACATGACCAATTATTTCGAAAGCCCTTTTCGGGGAGAGCTGCTTTCCGATCAGGTGACGAATCCGAACATCATCGTCGGCCGCTACAGCTATTATTCGGGCTATTATCACGGCCATTCATTCGACGATTGCGCCCGCTATCTGATGCCGGACCGTGACGATGTCGACAAGCTGATCATCGGCAGCTTCTGCTCCATCGGCACGGGCGCCGCCTTCATGATGGCCGGCAACCAGGGCCACCGTAACGACTGGATCTCGACCTTCCCGTTCTTCTTCATGTCGGAGGAACCGGCATTCGCCGGCGCGATCAACGCCTACCAGCCTGCGGGCGATACGGTCGTCGGCAACGACGTCTGGATCGGCGCGGAAGCGATGATCATGCCCGGCGTGCGCATCGGGCACGGCGCGATGATCGGCAGCCGCGCGCTGGTGACCAAGGATGTCGAGCCCTACACCATCGTCGGCGGCAACCCGGCCAAGCCGATCCGCAAACGGTTTTCCGACGAGCAGATTGCCATGCTTCTGGAAATGGCCTGGTGGGACTGGCCGCTCGAACAGATCAAGGAGGCAATGCCCTTGCTCTGCAGCGGTGACATCAAAGCGCTGAATGTACTCTGGAAGGCACGGCAACCGTAACTGCGGCAGAGGACGACAAATAGCGATCTCGGCGCATCGATTGCGCGAGAAAATCCAAAGATTCTATAGAGTATACGCGATGATCAAGCCCCACGAAGCGACAAAACACTGGTCGAAGGTGGAGTATCTGCACGAAACAGTCAGAAATCCGAATATCCACATTCGTGGTGTGCACAGCTACTACAGCAACGCCTGGTCGGGCTCGTTCGAAGAAAGCGTGGTCCGTTATCTCTACGGCGATGACTATAGCCTGAAGGCGTGGGAACCCGCCTGGCCGATCGATCAACTCCACATAGGCGATTACGTCTGCATCGGTGCGGAGGCTGTGATCCTGCTGGGTGGCAACCACACTCACCGTACCGACTGGTTCAGCCTGTACCCCTTCCCGGAATTCATCATCGATGCCTATGCCGGAAAGGGCGACACTGTTATTGGCGACGGGGCCTGGATCGGCATGCGAGCGATGATCTTGCCCGGCATCACCATTGGCGAGGGCGCAATCATTGCGTCAGGCGCCATCGTGACAAAGGATGTGGCGCCCTACTCCGTTGTTGCAGGAAATCCGGCGGTGTCTGTAAAACTCCGCTTCGCGGCGGCAACGGTCGACAAACTGCTTGCCCTCAAGATCTATGATTGGGCGCCCGCGAAATTCGAGGCGCTGAAGCCGCTGCTTTGCGCGAACGACATTGAGGCGCTGGAGCTTGCGTCCACCCGATTTGACGAGGGCAGCGCATGACCGCTCAAAGCCGGATCACATAATCCTTGCGGGTGGTCTCGATCACTTCCCAGCTTCCCTTGAAGCCGGGGCGGATGACGAAACGGTCGCCGGCCTTCACCGTGCGCGCCTCGCCGCCTTCCTCGGTGATGACCGAGATGCCTGCGAGGATGTGACAGAACTCCCACTCATCATATTCGATGCGCCATTTGCCTGGCGTCGATTCCCAGACGCCGGCATAGACGCCGCCTTCGGCCTCCTCGAAATTCCAGGTGCGGAAGCGTGGATTGCCCGAGATGAGACGCCCTTCGGCGGGCGCGCCCTCCTCCGGCTCGATGCTGGCAATGTCGAAGCCCAGGAATTTTTTGGTCACGCTTTCCCCCATTTCAGGCAATGCTTTGCGCCCGGCCAGACAGACCGGGCGCAATGGTTCGGTCAGGCCTTGGCCAGAGCCTGTTCGAGATCGGCGATGATGTCGGCGACATCCTCGATGCCGACCGACAGGCGCACCACGTCCGGACCGGCGCCCGCGGCGATCTTCTGCTCGTCGGAGAGCTGGCGGTGCGTGGTCGAAGCCGGATGGATGACCAGCGACTTGGTGTCGCCGATATTGGCCAAGTGCGAGAACAGCTCCAGCGACTCGACCAGCGTGACGCCCGCCTCGTAGCCGCCCTTGAGGCCGAAGGTGAAGACGGCGCCTGCGCCGCGCGGCGAATATTTCTGCTGCAGCGCATTGTTCTTATCGCCCGGCAGGCCCGGATAGGACACCCAGGCAATCTTGTCGTGCTTGGACAGCCACTCGGCCACCTTCAGCGCGTTGTCGCAATGGCGCTGCATGCGCAGCGGCAGGGTTTCCAGACCCGTCTGGATCAGGAAGGCGTTGAAGGGCGAGATCGCCGGGCCGAAATCGCGCAGGCCTAGCACGCGGGCAGCGATGGCGAAGGCGAAATTGCCGAAGGTCTCGTGCAGCACGACGCCACCATATTCCGGGCGCGGCTCGGAGAGCATCGGGTAGTTGCCCGACTTAGACCAGTCGAACGTGCCGCCATCGACGATGACGCCGCCCATGGAATTGCCGTGGCCGCCGATGAACTTGGTCAGCGAGTGCACGACGATGTCCGCGCCGTGCTCGATCGGGCGCACCAGATAGGGGCTGGCCATGGTGTTGTCGACGATCAGCGGCAGGCCGTGCTTGCGGGCAATGTTGCCGATCGCTTCGATGTCGACGAACACGCCGCCGGGGTTTGCAAGGCTCTCGATGAAGATGGCGCGGGTCTTTTCGTCGATCTGGCTCTCGAAGGACGAGACGTCATCGATGTCGGCCCAACGCACTTCCCAGCCGAAATTCTTGAAGGCATGGCCGAACTGGTTGATCGAGCCGCCATAAAGCTTCCTGGCGGCAACGAAATTCTCGCCCGGGCGCATGATGGTGTGGAAGACGAGAAGCTGCGCTGCGTGGCCCGAAGCCGTTGCCACCGCCGCGGTGCCGCCTTCCAGAGCCGCCACGCGCTCCTCAAGCACCGCCTGGGTCGGGTTCATGATGCGCGTGTAGATGTTGCCGAACGCCTTCAGACCGAACAGCGAGGCGGCATGGTCGACGTCGTCGAACACGTAGGCCGTCGTCTGGTAGATCGGCGTGGCACGCGCGCCGGTGGCCGGGTCCGGCTTTGCGCCGGCATGGACGGCGAGCGTGTTGAAACCGGGGGTGCGTTGGGACATTGTTTTCTCTCCGAGAGGCCCTGCGTGAAAATTCTTGCTATTCTTGGCGGAGCTGTGCGCGGAAAGCAAAGAACAAAATTCTGCGGTACAGGCCGCCGTTAGGCGATCCAACGCTTATATGCGGCTGCCGGGGGAATACAATTACTGCCGACGGACGCCGAAGCTCTGGAATCCCGTCCGCATGACCGGTTTCTTGGACGAGACGACGCCGGAATTGACGCCATTCCAGCCGATTTCGCCTGCCAGCCGGGCATATTCAATCTTCGGGCAACGGTTCATGACCACCTTGATGCCGGCGGCTTCCGCGCGCGCGGCCGCCTCGTCATGGCGCACGGTGAGCTGCATCCAGATCACCTTGGGCAAGTGCCCAAGCGCCAGCACCTCATCGACGATCCCCGGCACCGCCTCGGAAGCGCGAAAAATATCGACCATGTCGATCGGCACCGGAATGTCCGAAAGCCGGGCATAGGTCATCTGGCCAAGGATTTCCTTGCCCGCCTGCCCCGGATTGACCGGGATGACGGAATACCCCTTCGCGAGCAGATATTTCATCACGAAATAGCTCGGCCGCACCTCGTTGGCCGAGGCGCCGACGACGGCAATGGTCTTCACCGAGTTGAGAATGTCGGCGATGTAGGAATTTTCGTATGTGTCGTGGTTCATGCTTCCGGCTTCTTCCTCCGTTAGTGATAACGATAGAGTTGCTGCCCGAGGCCGAGGGACGCGTAAAGCGCGCGAGCCGGAAGATTGTCGGCCACGCACTGAAGGCCGCACGCTTCGGCGCCCATCTGGCGCGCCCAGTTCAGCAAGGCGCTGGTGGTGCTGAAGCCGAGCCCTTTGCCCCGGAACCGCGTGTCGGTCTCGACCGCTTCCAGAACGAGTAGCCGGTCGTGGATGACACCATAGGCGACGGCGACGATTTCTCCGTCAACGCGCGTTGAAGCGAACGCCTTCTGGCTTCCGATCAGCCCGACCGTGTCGCGAAACACCTGGCGATCATGCTCGCTTTCGCAACACATTCGATGGCGCGCGTTGAGCCAGGCTTCGCTCGGCTCGGTCGTGATGGCGGTTCGTTCATCACCGCCTACGGCAAAGCCGTCCAGTTCACGGAACAGGACGACAGTTTCGACTTCCGGCACATACCCGCCTCGGTCGAGTGCGCTTTCCAGTTCGCCGGCGATGGTCGGCACGCGAAAGATCGGCGTCTGGCGGTGTCGCTCATAATAGGCTTCGGCCACATCGATGACCGCGCTCGCCTCACCGCGCTTTCCCGGCAAGGGGTTCACCCAATTCGTCCGGCGTATCCTGCCGCCCGACCGTCGCAGCAGCCAGCCTTCGAACACCTCGCTTTCGGCCGAAGGCCAGCCCTCTCGGCACGCCTCTTCCACCCGCCAGTTCAGTTCGGCGTTGCTCATGCCATGACCGGGACTATTCCCCCTTCCACTCCGGCTTGCGCTTTTCGATGAAGGCGCCGATGCCTTCCTCGGCGTCGCGCGCCAGCATGTTTTCGACCATCACGCGCGCGGCATATTCATAGGCTTCCGCGAGGCCCATCTCGGCCTGCTCGTAAAAGGCTTCCTTGCCGATCTTGAGCGTCAAAGGTGATTTGGACGCAATGGTTTGCGCATATTTGCTCACGACTTGAGTCAGGTATTCCGGCGGCACGACACGGTTAACCAGACCGAATTCCCGCGCGGTCGTGGCCTCAATGGTCTCGCCGGTGAGCAGCATCTCCATCGCCTGCTTGCGCGACACGTTCCGCGACAGCGCCACCATGGGCGTCGAGCAGAACAGGCCGATATTGACGCCGGGCGTGCAGAACGTCGCCTCGTTGGACGCGATAGCGAGATCGCAGCTCGCCACCAGTTGGCAGCCGGCGGCAGTGGCCAGCCCAGCCACCTCGGCGATGACGGGCTTGGGATGGCGCACGATCGTCTGCATCAGTTGCGAGCAGGCGGCCATGGTCTGCTCGAAAAACGCTCGACCCCTGTCGGCATCGGCCCGATGGGCCGTCATTTCCTTCAGGTCGTGCCCGGCACAAAAGACCTTGCCGCCGGCCGCCAGCACGATCACCCGCACCGCCCCGTCATCCCGGGCCCGGTCGAACTCGGTCTGCAATGCGGCCATTGTCGCCAGCGACAGTGCGTTGGCCGGTGGGTTTGCGAGCGTGAGCCTCAGCACGCCATCCTTGAAGACGGAAATGACAGGGCCCTCGGGCGCGGGTTTCATGGCAAGGACTTCAGCCAACGGTTCTTCTCCGAAACTGCTTCATCTGGACCAAAGAATTACCACGGCTCGGGTTGAAGAACAGGGGGCAAGCGGCTTTTATGGCGTCGCTGTCGCGCAAGTTTTCGTGCGCGCACCCGGCTGCTTTCCACGGCAGGTTTTCGAACGGACTAACAAGACATGCCCACCCAGACCAAGCTCACCCCGCAGATGACCGCCGCCGAGATCAACGATCTTCTGAAGTCGGCCTATCCCCAGCTCAATGCCGACTACGCCGCCTATGAGGTGACCGAGGTGTTTCCGGGGGGCTGCACGGTGCAGCTGAATGCCGATGAGCGGCACCTGCGCCCGGGCGGCACGGTTTCGGGACCGTCGCTGTTTACGCTGGCCGACATTGGCGGCTATGTCTGCGTGCTCTCCCACGCCGGCGCGGATGCGCTATCGGTTACCACCAACCTCAACATCAATTTCATGCGCAAGGCCGAAGCCGGCCAGATCCTTGGCCATTGCCGCATCCTGAAGATGGGCAAAAGCCTGATGGTGTTCGACATCGACATCGTGGCTGGACCGGACCAACACACAGTGGCGCACGCAACCGGAACCTATTCGATTCCACCCAAACGACATCACGCGCATGAGGTAAAATAATACCGCAACGCCAAGCCACTGTTTTCATGTCGTTTTCCGGGATATGCATCAGGCCCTGACACTTGACGCAAGATAACACTCCGCCTATAAGCCCAGCCTGACCAGCGGCCCCATCTAGGCCGCGGTTTTGTATTTGGCAGGTGGCAGCCGCTTCCTTCCAAACCAAGCAACAAGAAACGCCTTCCCCGGAAGGTCCAACGAAAGTTAGTTCCATGAAAACCTTTTCGCAGAAGCCTGCGGACGTGGTGAAGAAGTGGGTGCTGATCGACGCCGAAGGTCTCGTCGTCGGCCGTCTCGCATCCATCGTCGCCAACCGTCTGCGCGGCAAGCACAAGCCCACCTTCACGCCCCACGTCGACGATGGCGACAACGTCATCATCATCAACGCGGAAAAGGTCGTGCTGACCGGCAAGAAGTACACCGACAAGATGTACTACTGGCACACCGGCCACCCCGGCGGCATCAAGGAGCGCACCGCTCGCCAGCTCATCGAAGGCCGCTTCCCGGAGCGTCTGCTTGAGAAGGCCGTGGAACGCATGATCCCGCGTGGCCCGCTCGGCCGTCGCCAGATGAAGAACCTGCGCGTCTACGCCGGCTCCGACCACCCGCATGTCGCCCAGCAGCCCGAAGTCCTCGACATCGGCGCTCTGAATGCCAAGAACAAGAAGGCTTCGTAATCATGGCTGAGCTCAACTCGCTCGCAGATCTCGGCACCGTTGCCGCCGCACAGCCGGCCGCTCCGGTCCACGTCCAGAAGCTGGACAAGCAGGGCCGCGCCTATGCCACCGGCAAGCGCAAGGACGCGATCGCTCGCGTCTGGGTCAAGCCCGGCACCGGCAAGATCATCGTCAACGACAAGGAATTTGCGGCTTACTTCGCCCGTCCGGTTCTTCAGATGATCCTGAAACAGCCGATCGTTGCGACCAACCGCGAAGGCCAGTTCGACATCATCGCCACGGTTGTCGGCGGCGGTCTCTCCGGCCAGGCCGGTGCGGTCCGTCACGGCATCTCCAAGGCGCTGACCTACTACGAGCCGGCCCTGCGCGGCGTGCTCAAGAAGGGCGGCTTCCTGACCCGCGACAGCCGTACCGTCGAGCGTAAGAAGTACGGTAAGGCCAAGGCCCGCCGTTCGTTCCAGTTCTCGAAGCGCTAAGCTTTCCGGAACCGTTTCGGCGCTGTTTACAGCAGCCGACAGAAAAGGCCGCCTCCGGGCGGCCTTTTTTCATGGCCGTGACGCATGGGTGGCATATCGAGATAAGGGCCAAAGGGAATCCACATTCCCTTCGGGGATGCTATAGAGGCCAAATCGTATTTGAGCCGAGGCACGCAATTCCAGCGCGCTTCATCTCCCTGCCACCTGATTGTTTTAGGAAATCGTGATGCCTGCAAAATCCATCGACCACGCTTTCACGGCCAACAAGAACACCGGTCGTTCGGGTGATCCCACCTACGCCGGGGCGCTGTCCTTCATGCGCCGGCGCTACACCAAGAACGTCAAGGGCGCCGAGGTGGTCGTCTGGGGCATTCCTTTCGATGCCGCCGTCACCAATCGTCCAGGTGCGCGTTTCGGCCCGCAGGCCATCCGCCGCGCATCGGCAATCTTCGACTGCGACCCGCAATATCCGTTCAATCTCGACCTGTTCGACAGTCTCGGCGTGGTCGACTACGGCGACTGCCTGCTCGACAGCGGCAATCACCAGAAGACGCCCGGCACGATCGAACGCGAGGCCACCAAGATCCTGAAGTCCGGCGCCTTCCTGCTCTCGCTCGGCGGCGACCATTTTGTCACCTGGCCGGTGCTCAAGGCTCATGCCGCCATCCACGGTCCGCTGGCAATGGTGCAGTTCGACGCCCATCAGGACACCTGGGACGACGACGGCAAGCGCATCGACCACGGCTCCTTCGTGGCGCGCGCGGTGCGCGAGGGAATCATCGATCCCGACCGCTCGATCCAGATCGGCATCCGCACCCACGCGCCGGACAATTTCGGCATCAAGATCCTCTACGGCCACGAGGTCGAGGAGATGCGCGCTTCTGACATCGCCTATGCGATCGCCGAGCGCACCGGCGGCAAGAAGACCTATGTGACCTTCGATATCGACTGCCTCGACCCGGCTTACGCACCGGGCACCGGCACGCCGGTCGCGGGTGGCCCTTCTTCAGCCAAGATCCTGTCGGTCCTGCGCCAGATGACGCAGATCGACATTGTCGGCGCCGATGTCGTAGAGGTTGCGCCGGCCTACGATCACGCCGATATAACCGCAATCGCAGGTGCAACGGTGGCGATGCACTATATCGGCCTCCTGGCAGAGCGGAAGGTGCGCGAAAGCGCCTGACGCAGCCGCCCCAAAGTTCAGGGCTTGAGTCCGGTTCCCGGCTCAAGCCTCTGGAATAAAATGCTTTCTTACGGACGACAGGACATGAAACCGAAAATCTTCATCGACGGCGAACACGGCACGACGGGCCTGCAGATCAGGGCTCTGCTCGCGGGCCGCGACGATCTGGAAGTCATTTCGGTGCCTGCCGAACGACGCAAGGAAACGGCCGCGCGCGCCGAGTTCCTGAACAAGGCCGATGTCGCGATCCTCTGCCTGCCCGACGATGCGGCGCGTGAAAGCGTTTCGCTGATCGAAAACGACACCACGCGGGTGATCGACGCCTCGACCGCGCATCGCGTGGCCGAAGGCTGGACCTACGGCTTCCCGGAAATGGACAAGGCCCAGATGCAGGCGATTGCTGCCTCCATGCGCGTTGCCAATCCCGGTTGCTGGCCGCAAGGCCCGATTGCAGGCCTTCGCCCGCTGGTCACCGCCGGCCTACTGCCCGCTGAACTGCCCGTCACCGTCAACGGCATCTCCGGCTATTCCGGCGGCGGTCGCCAGATGATCGAGGACTACGAAGCGCAGGGCGAGGCTTCGCCCGAATTCCTGCCCTATGGCCTGATGCTCAAGCACAAGCACGCGCCGGAGTTGCGCGCCTACGCAAAGCTCTCGCATGACCCGATCATGCAGCCGGCCGTCGGCAATTTTGCGCAGGGCATGATTACGGTCGTGCCGCTGCAGCTTGGCATGCTGCCGAAGGTGCCGACCGGCGCCGAGCTCCATGCCGCGATCGCGGACCACTATGCCGGTCTGAAGGGCGGCGTGGTCGAGGTTGCGCCGCTTGTCGATTTCGAACGCAGCGCCGATATCCAGCCAGAGATCTACAACGGCACCAACAAGATGAAGCTCTATGTCAGCGCCAACGATGCCCGCGCGCAGGCATTGCTGATTGCCGTCTACGACAACCTCGGCAAGGGCGCTTCAGGGGCTGCCGTGCAGAACCTCGACCTGATGCTCGGCCTCAACCAGTGAACGATGCGCCGGTTTTCCCTGCCCATTGGGAGGCCGGCGACCCCGTCCTTTTGACTGAGACCTTTTCGAGCCGCATCTGGAAGGTGCGGCTTGCGGACGGCACGCCCGCCATCGTCAAGGACCTGAAGCCTTTCGACGACGTCGAGGATGAGTTGCGCGGCGCGCACTACCTTGCCTGGCGCAATGGCGAGGGGGTGGTCAGACTGCTTGGCCTCGACGGCAAGCGCATGCTGCTCGAATATGCCGGCGAACGGCATCTGGTCGACGACCTCAATGCGGATGGCGACAATGCAGCGACCGAAATCGCGGCAGAAATGCTGGAGCGGCTTTTCTCGCCGTCAGACACCCCTCTCCCACCCGATCTGCAGCTGCTGCGCGAGCGTTTTGTCAGCCTTTTCGAGAGGGCTGACGCCCACCGCGCTGCGGGCACGCGAAGCATCTATGTCGAAGCGGCCGATATCGCCGAGCGCTTGCTGAGCAATCCGTGCGACATGCGACCGCTGCACGGCGACATCCACCACGAAAACATCATGCACGGCTCGCGTGGCTGGCTGGTCATCGATCCGAAAGGCGTTCTGGGCGACCCGGCCTTCGATGCTGCCAACCTGCTCTACAATCCGCTCGACCGCGATGATCTCTGCCTGAACCCGGATCGGATCGCTCATATGGCCGAGGTATTCGCCAAGGCGTTGGGACAGAACCCTGCCGCCATTCTCGACCATGCCTTCGCCTATGGCTGCCTTTCGGCAGCCTGGCATGCGGAGGACGGCAACGCGAAGGATGAAAGCCGCGAGCTGGCTGTGGCAGCCGCTGTGCGCGACGTGCGCCGGAGCTACTGACCGCTATCCGAGCATGAAACGGTGGATCAGCTTCTGACGACCACTTCGGTCGGCAGCGGGTAGGCTCCCTTGGTGCCCCGCCAATGCGCGGTAGCGAAGATCAGCACCACCATGGCGAAGCCCTGGTGCAGCAGCGCCCAATGCATGTCGGCCTGCGTCAGCAAGGTGGCCACGCCGATCGCAGCCTGGGCCAGCACGAGGCCTGCGAGCACCCAGGCACGGCGCGCATGGGTCGTGCCTGGCAGTGCGCGGCTGGTCGCCAGCGCGTGCCAGATCGCCACCACCAGCACGGTGTAGGCGAACATACGGTGGATAAACTGCACCGTCTTGGGGTTTTCGAACAGGTTGCGCCATGCGGGATCGATGGCAAAGAGATCGCCCGGGACGACGGCGCCATCCATCAGCGGCCAGGTGTTGTAGGTGAGGCCGGCATGCAGCCCCGCCACCAGTGCGCCGAGATAGATCTGCACCAGCACCAGGAGCACCATGATGCCGGCAAAGCGCTGCACCGCGCGGCTTGCCGCCGCCTCGGTATAGGTCGCAAGCCCTCGCGCAATATAGGTCACGGTCATGATGATGACGCAGGCGAAGGTCAGGTGTATCGCGAGGCGATACTGGCTGACGGACACGCGCTCGGTGAGGCCCGAGGCGACCATCCACCAGCCGACCGCGCCCTGCAGCCCGCCCAGCGCCAGGAGGCCGACAAGCCGGGGCTTTAGCCCGCGCTCGAGCCGGCCGGAAAGCCAGAATAAGACCAGCGGAACAGCAACCAGGAAGCCCACGCCGCGCGCCAGCAGGCGGTGCACCCACTCCCACCAGAAGATGCCCTTGAACTCCTCAAGGGTCATGCCCTTGTTGATCTGCTCATATTGCGGGATCTGCTGGTACTTTTCGAACTCTTCCTGCCATTCGGCCTGGTTGAGCGGCGGGATGACGCCATGGATCGGCTTCCACTCGGTGATCGACAGGCCGGAGCCGGTCATGCGCGTGGCGCCACCCACCATCACCAGCGCAAACAGCACCACCAGCACGACATAAAGCCAATAGCGCACGAGCTTGCGGTCGCGCAGTTCCCTGTCGCGCATGGCAAGCGGTGCAGCAGTGTTCGTCATTGCGGACATGGCAATCGTTCCCGGCCAGTTCGAAACCCGCCGGAGTGGTGGACCATCGCGGCCGCGGTTACAAGGCTGTCATGCGCGCGACACGCCGTCGCGCCGGAGTTGTGCTTGCGCCCCGTCCCAAGAAGTCCTAGGACGGCCGCGAAGGAAAAACCATGCCCATTCGCCTCAAGAAGCTCATCGGAACGATCCTGCTGATCCTGCTGGTGATCGTCTATTCGCTGGTCGCAACCACCGTTGCCGTGGCGCGCCTGGGCGAATCCGGCCCGTTGGTGCACTTCCTGTTCTTCCTGTTTACCGGCCTTTTGTGGATCCTGCCCGCCATGGGCATCATCAAGTGGCTGATCATCGAGCGCAAGCCGAAGAACTGACCGACTTTTTCCGTCACATCAGGCATAACGAGCCGGCCACAAGCCGCCGCATCAGGCATCAGGCAGCGTTGCGACCTGTCGCTGGCCAATTCGGCCGCTCGTAGCCTGACGGCGTCACGAGGATCAGCCCAGGGAAACCGCCCGCGCGCAGATTTTCCGCCGCGACCATGATCTCCTCGCCCGGTTCGATCAGGCTGACGATAACCTCTGTTCCCTCGCCCACCAGCCGACGAATGCCATCCGCATCGATCGGTCCGCATTCCACCACCACGATGTCATAGGCGGTGGTCAGCGATTCGAGGATGATCGGCAGGCGATCGACGGCGCGCATCGCGCGTGCCGGATCGGCCGTTCCTACCGGTATGACATGGCAGCCGGAATAGTGATCGGCGTGGATCACATCGGTGAACTGCGCCTGCGCGGCCAGGAGGTTGGTGATGCCCGGATAGCGCCCGCCATCCAGCATCGGTCGCGAGGCCGCGCCCGAAGTCGTGAGATCGAGCAGCAGTACGCGCAGGCCGACATCGGCAATCTCGCGCGCCACCAGCACGGCGGTCGCGGCAGCCTCGTCGCCTTCCGGCGAGACGAAGATGGCGCAGGTGGCCCCGTCCGAAATCAACCTTTCGGCCGCGCGCTCGATGCCGATCTCGCCCAGCTTGCGAACCGGCCGCGCCAGCGGCGTACTCCGTTCCACCGAGCGCGGCGCCTCAGGCAATACGCTGACCATCGTCTTGGGCTTCGCCAGTTCAGAGGCCGTCGGCATTTCGGCAAGAGGCTCATCCTCAGCGGATTCGTCACGCATCACGACCGGCATCGCCACCTGCTCTACCGGCGCGAACCGTGCACCCGGCGCAGGACGCATGGCGCGACCCGAAAACAACTCCCGCAACAGAGTGCCCACCGCCATCAGCAGCAGCGAAGCAACGAAGGCCGCACTGACGATCGGGATGATCTTCGGAAAGTAGGGTTCGGACGGCACTGCCGCGCGCGAGAAGATGCGGGCATCGGCCGGCAGATAGCTGCGATCCTTGCCCGAGGAAACCATGTAGGAGGCATCGGAATTGGAGGCCAGCTTGGCATCCTGGCCAACCTTGAGATAGGCATCGGCGATGGCGTCAGGCACTTCGGCGGCAAGCTTGGGGTCCCGAGACGAGAATTCGACGACGATGACGCGCGACCTCTCCACCCGGTAGACATTGAGCCTTTCGCGCATCGCCTTCAGTACGCGTTCCTCGGCCAGAATTTCGCGGGGATCAGCCTTGAGGCCCGCGATGATCAGCAGCCGCGACGGCAAGGACATATCCGCCGAGGGGTCGAACTCAGCCAGCTTGGCGAGCCCGAGATCCTTGGCCGCCTGTTTGAGAATGTCGGTCGACGAGATCACCTCGACCTGGCTGGCCACGCCCTCCTCATTGAGGATGGGGCCGTCGGATTCGGCAGGCTCAGTTCGTGTGGAAGCCGACTCGCGCGTTTCGATCAGCACCCGCGTCTCGGCCCGGTAGCGGGGCGTCAGCATCGAGGCCAGAGCGAACGCAACGCCGGTCACGACGAGAGCCACCACCAGGATTCGCACCCAGCTCCCCGCTAGCGAAGCGCAGAGCTTCCTGAGGTCGACATCTATGTCGCCAGCAGTTGACTGAATGCCAGACATGCATCCTGCTCCCAGTATCGGACAGCAGTGATGGTAAATATCTATGGTAACCCAGCCGTTAAGATTGCCACGCGGAATGCACTCCTTTCTAGAAATCGCCGGCCATCTTGGCACTTACCGCCATCAAAAGTTGCATCCAAATTAACGCGCTTTACCGGCCATTAACCCTAACAAAGCAATAACGAGCACATCAAATTCCGCCGGGGCATGTCCGGCACATAGCCGAAGGTATCCGCTTGGTCATGCGAAGCTCCCGTTCGATCTGCTGCGCACTTCTGGCCGCCGCCCTGCTTGCCGGCTGCACCAGCTACCACCCTGCCCCGCCAGCCTTTCATGAAGTGCTCAACCAGCCTTACCAACTTGGCCCCGGCGATCGCGTCCGCGTCACCGTGTTCGAACAGGAGGGGCTGACGAACACTTACAGCATCGACCAGTCCGGCTATATCGCCTTCCCGCTCATCGGCCCGGTGCCGGCTCGCGGCCAGACCCCGCAGAAGCTCGAAGCGGCCATCGCCACCAAGCTGCGCCAGGGCTACTTGCGCAATCCAGACGTCTCGGTCGAGGTCGAGCGCTACCGGCCGGTCTTCGTCATGGGCGAAGTGGGCGCGGCAGGCCAGTATTCCTACGTGCCTGGCCTGACGGCGCAAAAGGCGATCGCGATCGCCGGCGGCTTCTCGCCTCGCGCCAACCAGACCGATGTCGACGTCACGCGCGACATCAACGGCAAAGTGATGACCGGCAGGGTACAAACCAGCGATCCGCTGCTGCCGGGCGACACAATCTATGTTCGCGAGCGGCTCTTCTAGAACCTGATTCCCCGAAGAATCGTGGACGGACGACGGTCGAGCACGGCGGAATAGCCGGTCGTCTCAAGGGTTTCTTAGCCCCTCGGCGCTAATGATCCGGCGTAAGCTTACGGATCACACCATGAAAGAAGACTCCGCCCGCCGCTTTTCCGCCGACGCCGTGCGCAATTTCGTGGACGACGAGGCAGCCGGAAAGTCGCAGCCGGTAAAACTCAACAAGGTCGCCCAGCAGGTCGCGGCCCAGTACAGGCGCGACACGACTTCGCCTGTGATGGTCAGTGGCGTCATGCGCCTTGTCGAGTTCTGCCTGCTGTTCATCTCGGGAGCGGCGCTGTTTGCCGGCTATGTCGGATTCGATACGCGCCTTTTGTGGGACTATCCAGTGATCATCGGCGGCACCTCGCTGCTGACGGTGGTCCTTTTCGAGATCAGCGACCTCTACCAGATCCGTAGCCTTCTCCACCCGCTCTCCAAGGCCGGACGGCTGCTGCTACTTTGGGCCGGGGCCTTTGCCCTGCTTGCGGTTGCGGGTTTCTTCCTGAAGATCTCGAGCGATTTTTCGCGCCTTCTGTTCGGCGCCTGGTTCGTGCTCGGCTTCCTTCTGGTCTTCGGATTGCGTCTGGTCATGGCCCAGCTCATCCGGCGCTGGGCGCGCAACGGTTCGATGGAACGGCGTGCGGTCATCGTCGGCGGCGGCCAGGCGGCCGAAACGCTCATTCGTGCGCTGGAGAGGCAGCCCTACAACGACATCCGCATCTGCGGCATCTTCGACGACCGCGACGACCGGCGCTCGCCGCCCATCGTCGCCGGCTACCCCAAGCTCGGCAACATCAACGAGCTGATCGAATTCGCGCGCATCGCCCGCATCGACATGCTGATCGTCTCGCTGCCGATCGCCGCGGAGAGGCGTGTGCTGTCGCTACTCAAGAAGCTCTGGGTTTTGCCTGTCGACATCCGTCTGTCGGCGCATTCCAACCAGTTGCAGTTCCGGCCGCGCTCCTATTCCTTCATCGGCTCCGTGCCGATGCTGGACATATTCGACAAGCCAATCAACGACTGGGATTCGGTCGCCAAGCGCGCCTTCGACATATTCTTCAGCCTGTTCGGCATCATCGTCTTCTCGCCGATCATGCTGGCCACCGCCATCGCCATCAAGCTCGACAGCAAAGGCCCTGTCCTCTTCAAACAGAAGCGCCACGGCTTCAACAACGAGGTGATCGAGGTCTACAAGTTCCGTTCGATGTATGCCGACCAGTCCGATCCGACGGCGAAGAAGACGGTGACGAAGAACGATCCGCGCGTCACCCGCGTCGGCCGCATCATCCGCAAGACCTCCATCGACGAACTGCCCCAGTTTTTCAATTCTCTGCTCGGCAACCTGTCGCTGGTCGGTCCACGCCCGCATGCGGTGGCCGCCCAGTCGCACAATCTGCTCTACAACGAGGTGGTGGACGGCTACTTCGCCCGCCATCGCGTCAAGCCCGGCGTCACCGGCTGGGCCCAGATCAATGGCTGGCGTGGCGAGATGGACACCGACGAGAAAATCCGCAAACGGACGGAATACGACCTCGACTATATCGAGAACTGGTCGCTCTGGTTCGATCTAAAAATCCTGTTCCTGACGCCGATCCGTCTCCTCAATATGGAAAACGCCTATTAAGCGCGCACAGCCTGTCGTAAGGGGCGATCGACGCTAGGCTTATGGCGCTGGTTTCGACACGACCATCGGCTTCAGCGTGCTCATTTCCGGCTTCGTGGTGAACGAGCCGACATCTTACGAACTCTAGTTGGCCGAGCTGCTCAACTCCTGGCCCGGTTGCCTTTGACAGGATTTTCCCGTCAGGCTTTTCCCTTGCTCGGTCAGTAGAAACTACAACTTTCGGATACCCTATCCTCCGAAGGCAGCAGGTACTTATCCTGAATTGCTGTCGCTCTGATTAAATTTGATAGTCAAAGGGTTACGGCACCCACACGAGCGGGAACCGCAACAGACTGATCATTGAAGCCTGTCTCAAATGATTTCGGATGAAAGGATCCTGACATGAAGAAACTCATCATCGCCGCAACTGCCCTCCTCGCGATGACTGCTTTTGCGACTGCCGATGGCGGTGGTGGCAATGGCAATGGCAACGGGAACGGCAACGGCAACTCTGGCTCGTTCAACGGCAACGGGAACGGCAACTTCAACAAGGGCTCGTTCAACGGCAACCTGAACGGCAACTTCAACAAGGGCTCGTTCAACGGCAACCTGAACGGCAACTTCAACAAGGGCTCGGTCAACGGCAACGGCAACGGCAATTTCAACGGATCACACGGGCACCACCCCCGCTGATAGCGGCAAGCTGATCCTGCTTGATCATTTCAGGATGTGAAAGCTGGCATGGTGGTTGGTTACTCCAAGAGCGTAGCCGGCCACCATTCAGCTTTTATTGCCGCAGCAGAGTCTGCCTGAGGGCAAGGCGCCGCGGCTTCATCATTACCAACAGCGCATATTTCAGTAACGCGCGTCCCTGGCCGTCCAAATTCGGATGTTCGAGTTGACGCCCAAAAGCCTTCATACCATCGGCCAGGCGGGGTTTATTGAGGGACCCCACGACTTGATTCCGGGAATCAATTTGCATCGTCGAAAATAGCCCAGGCAGGCGAGTTGCCTGAACTCAGTCGAGCCACGATGAAGACCGAAGCGGAGACGAGTCAATTGGCAAGCAAACAGGGTTGCCATAGCGTTTCGCGCCTCCGGTTCGACCAGACCCCTTTGATCTCGACTGGACGAATCCAATGCTATCGAGATCGCAAAGATCGAGTCGAACCAGAGGCGCTAAGCTCAAGACGATTCGCAGGGGCTGGCTTCGTTACCACCCACGGCCACTTCCACCACGCTCATGCCCATGGCCATGGCCGTGGTCGTTTCCAGCGTTGCCCCAGCCCTGCCCCTGGTTGCCCCAGCCCTGTCCAAACCCGTAACCACCAGAGTCAGGGTTGTGTCCATGCTCGGGCTTCCCGGGCTTATGCTCAGGCTTTTCCGGTTTATGCTCACGCTCGCGGCGCGGGTTTGCCACAAATTCCGGAAAAGTTATGCCGTAAAGTGCGCCGCCATAATCCTTGGCGACATAGTGTTCAGTCGTGCAACCACTCAGTGTTGCCAATACCGCTACAATAGTAAGGGTACGCATCGCTTACCTCCGCACCCCTCTCACTTTGACAACAATTTAACGCAAATGACGTACACAGGTTCCGTTCTGGAGAAACGATGTGCATCGAAAGTAGTAACATCTTCGGGAAATCACCGAGAATGGCCTAGCCAAGAAGCCTTCTCTCTCTGTTGTGTCTGTCATGGTCGTTACAACGGATCATGACCATCAGTTGCAGCTCACCAGCCAGTATTACCGTGGTTCAGATAGCAACCAATCCATCAACACGGTGGTCCGCGCTTCCAGCGCCTCGACGCTGGTTCCCAAATTACACAGTCTGAAAACGCGGCTGCCTGAACCTCAACGTATCCGAGTGGCCACACGGGTCACGTACACCGTCGGGCGCATTGTCCAACTGGCTCGAATTTCACCGCAAATGATGGAGCTTAACACAAAAGGTTCGAAATAGGCCTTGCGCCCGGCCCCCTGAATATATATCCCTTGCGCCGGTTCGGAGTGTAGCGCAGCCCGGTAGCGCACTTGACTGGGGGTCAAGGGGTCGTGGGTTCGAATCCCGCCACTCCGACCATTTTCTCCTAAAAGAAATAAACATTTGGCTGCGATGTCGGGGTTCTGGCCGACTGGCCAAGCATGGCTTTGACGAGCTCAGATCCGCAGTTCGGAATATCGAGCCCCGAGTCCTGAAGCGATTGGCGCTTCGCAGTTCTCATAATCCCAAGCGCTCCACGTTGATTTGAAATAATCGGACGGAACGCCCCGCAACGCACGGCGCCACTGTCCCACTCGACTCGCCCGCACAGCTTTTCTTTGGTATGAAAGTTCAGTGGGAGGGGTGACAATGAACTATCAGACGCTTGATGCGAGTGCAGCGATTATTGCATCGCTCAATTTCTCGACAACCTTGGCAATTCATCTTCACAAAAAGGGGGTCCTGACGACCTCAGAATTTGTGGCTATTGCAAACGAAGCAATTTCCATGAGTAAAAACGATCCGAAATACCACGAAATACGGGTCGTTTTGCAGAGAATGCTACCGACAATCCAACTCGGCTAGGTATCTCGGACTCGCTCTTTTCGAGAACGGCGTGCGCCCAACTCGCGGTTGCCACTATCACCGCCGCAATCGAACCTGTCCGATTCAAGCCGAACCTTGTCCCCTGAGCGGACGAACGAATCAGTGCATGCTGATTCGTGCCTCGAGCAGATCGATCTCGCGGACCAGTTTGCGTGCCGGCTCGTCCGAAATCTTTCCGCCGCGTGCCAGGCGACTGATCTCGTCGCGTTCCGCGCGCAGCCCGGTGAGGCGCAGCTCCCGTTCGATCGTACCGACATGGCGAGCGAGATCGGCCTCCTTGCCGGTCTTGGAGAATCCGTCGATGCGCCGGCGGTAGATATCCATCACCCGGGCACCCGCATCGGCGTAAACGTCCGCATCCGCGCGCCCCTTGCCCATGTCGTGCTGGCACTTTTCGATGGCGTGGATGGCAGCTTCCGCCGCCGCAACGCGCGCGCGCACTTCTTTTGCGTCCAGTTCGGGCGCCGGCGGCAACCTCAGCCCCCTCAGAACGCGCGGCAGTCCGATGCTGGCCGCAACCAGCGACATGATGATAACGCCGGCAGCCAGGAAGATGGCAAGGTCGCGGGCCGGAAACGGCGAGCCGTCATAGGTCGTCAGCGGCAGGGTCAGCACACCAGCGAGGGTGATGGCCCCGCGCACGCCTGCCAGCGACGTCGCGGCCACGAGGCGCCAGCCCGGTGCTGCCATGCTCTGCCCGCGCCGGCGGATCCGGAACATGGTGAACTTCAGGGCCGTCCAGACCCACACGAAACGCAAGGCGGCTAGCGCGGCATTGATGACAATGACATAGATAAGCAGCCACACCGGTTCGTGATGTCCGGTTTCGCGAACCACGTCGGCCGCGCGCGCGGCAATCGTCGGCAGTTGCTCGCCAAACAACACGAAGATGATGCCGTTGGTCGCGAACTGAACCGTGTCCCACACCGCACTCCGCCGCACGCGGGTGACGGCAAGAACCTTGCCGAGGAATTCGGCGTAGCTCATGGTAATGCCGGCAGAGACCGCGGCAAGAATGCCCGAACAATGCAGATGCTCGGCCAAAAGATAGGCCGCAAATGGAATGAGAAGGCTGACCAGGATCTGCGAGCCGGTCTCTTCGCCAAACCGACGGGAAATCAGAACCGTCGCACGCGTCACGCACCAGGTGACGACAACACCGATCACGATGCCGCCGATCGACACCCATAGGAAAGTTCCGAAGGCGGCGGCCAGCGAAAACGCGCCCGTGAGCGCGGCCGCAACCGCAAAGCGCATGCAGACCAGGCCGGACGCATCGTTGAGCAGCGATTCCCCTTCCAGGATATGCATCAGTCGCTTGGGGATCGGCACCCTTGCGGCAATCGCCGAAACCGCGATCGGATCGGTTGGCGATACGATCGCCGCAAGTGCAAAGGCGACTGGCAGCGGCATTGCCGGGATCAGCCAGTGGATGAAGAAACCGACGCCGACGACCGTGAACACTACCAGCCCGAGGGCAAGACCGAGGATCGCATTCCTGTCGCGGAACAGCCCTTCCTTCGGGATACGCCAGCCGTCGAGAAACAGAAGCGGTGGCAGGAAGAGCAGGAAGAAGATGTCCGGCTGCAGCTCGACGCCAAAATTGGCGACCGAAGCGATGGCTGCCCCGAGTGCGATCTGAACAAGCGGGAGCGGCACGGCAATGGGCAAAGCGCGCGTGATGGCGCCGCTGACCACCACGGCCACCATCATGACCAGTACTACCGATATTGTTTCCATGGGCCATCTTTGCTGCAGTCGTTGTCAAGCAAGGTCTTCCATGACCAGCAGGCACCTGCGGCAAAGTCATGAATCACCAATGCGACTTTTGACCTCAGCTTTGGACGCAGGCAACCTTCGACACCGGTAAGTCGCGCCGCGTGAACCTTGCAATGTGGATTTTACGAAGAAATCTAATCGGCAGACACGGCAAGAAGCGCCTCGCCTTCCATGCCGCTTTCCGATCCGGCCTGCTCGGCGACCCAAACTTCGCCACCCTGCCTGACGGCGTCGTAGACTGCTCGGCCGATGGCAGCGCCGATATCCGTATGCAGCCCGGCGAATTGCTCCGGCTTTTCGCCGTCCGGCGCCGCGACGACAATGCAGTCGGTTCCCGTGCCGGTCACGGGCCTTCCGTCCAGGCGCCAATCCAGATCGATGATCGCAGCGGTGCGCGCTTCCGTAGCAATCGACATCGCCTCGATCAGCGCTGCCGTCGTGAGCGGCCGGTCGACATGGGCGAGCAAGTTGATCGTCCCGGCCGGCATGGAGGCAGCCGGGCTTTCGCCAACCCGGCCGGCATTGCCGAGACCGACCGTCGCCAGGCAGGAGGCATTGGCCTCACCGAACGAAGCCGCAGCCAAATGATGCTTGCGGACGGCGCGCGAAGTCATCAGCTGGACCGCGTCCTCATGCCCGGCTTCCCCCATCTTCATTTCGAGCAGCGCAATCGGATCGACATCGAGCGACAGGTCAGCGTTCCTGACCTGCAGCCAGGCCACTTTTCGCGTGGAGACAAAACCGGGCCGGGTCAGCGACCAACTGAGCATCGTCTGCCGGGACGCAAATTCCGCGACGAGGAAGGAACCCATGCAGGAAATCGAGAAGGCTGCCATGACCAGGCTTGTCACATCGACGAGGGCCGACGGCAAGCCCGCTCGGAAAAGAACGCGCAAGACGGCACTGAAGGCACGACGAACGGCCGTGCCTTTGAAAAAGGCGCAGGCCCGATGCGCTACCGGTTCAGCAGCGAGGCGATCTGCTCCTGTTGCGGAACATTACCGCCGGGCGTCAGCTTGTCGACCACGCCCGGCAAGGCGGCCGAAAGCTGTTGCAGCAGTTGCTCTTCGCTCATGCCGGCGCGGTCGGCGAGTGCCTTGAGCGTCGGCTGGCCGATGGCTTGGCCAAGATCGTTGGGGCTGATCGGCTGGTTCTGCCCAGTGCCGACCCACGAGTCGGCCGTCGAGCCCTGCCCACTTGCCCGCAACTTGTCGAGAAGGCCGCCAAGCCCGCCAGCCAGGCCACCTTCGTCGCCCTGAGGCGATGCCGGAGCGTTGGCGTCAGGCTGGCTCTTGCTGCCGCTCAGCATCTTGCCCACCAGGAGCGCGCCAAGCGCAATCATCAAGGGCTTGCCGATATTGCCTCCCGGCACAGCGTCGTCAAAAAGTCCCATCAGGACCTCCTGTCATGACAAAATCCGACCCCGATGGAAGGAATTGTGGGGCGGCAAGCCGCCATTTCAAGTCTGCGAGCAATAGTTGTGTTTCTTCGTTTCCTGTGAAAATCTTTACCGGCAAAGGAAACGGAGACACATCGAGATGTCAGTCATCGGTTGGATCGTTCTCGGCCTCATTGCAGGCTTCCTGGGTAGCAAGATCGTCAACAGCAGCGGCCAAGGAATGCTGATGGATATGGTCCTCGGCATCGTTGGCGCCATTGTGGGCGGTCTCATCTTCAACCTTTTCGGCACGGCCGGCGTGACGGGCTTCAACATCTGGAGCCTCATCGTGGCGGTTATCGGTGCCGTGGTGGTGCTATGGCTCTACCACGCGCTGGCGGGACGAAGGGGCGCATAAATAAAGGCCCGGGACAGCCATTAGACCGGGGACCCTTTGTAATTTGTAGGCTCTGCGGCAGATCGAGCCTGAAAAGCCGCAGAGTGGTTATTTTCACATAGATCGGTCGACGGTGTTCTGCCCGCCGTCCGGAAATCTCTACTTGCTTGCCCAGTCCCTCCCCCGGACCGGCATGGAAGGCCATTCCTATTAAATGCAGCAACCGCCTGCCCGTTAGCAGGCGGCAGGTCATGGCTTTCGAAAGTCAAAATAAGCAAAAGCCCCGCTTCGGGCTCGAAGCGGGGCTTTTGATGTATGGGCCGTACTTACGAAGCAGGATCAGGCGGCGTTGGAGCCCGCCTCCTTGTCGAGCGACATGTAATCCAGCGGCAGCTCGGTGGTGTACTTGATCTGCTCCATGGCGAAGGCCGAGGAAACGTCCCGGATCTCGATCTTGGCGATGAGACGCTTGTAGAAGGCGTCGTAGGCGGCGATGTCGGGCACGACCACGCGCAGCAGGTAATCGACGTCGCCGCTCATGCGATAGAACTCGATGACCTCCGGAAAATCCTGGATGACCTCGGAGAAGCGTCGCAGCCATTCGTGGCTGTGCGAATTGGTGCGGATCGATACGAAAACGGTGACCCGCGTGTTGATCTTTTCGGGATCGAGGATGGCGACGCGGCGCTTGATGACGCCCTCCTCCTCCAGCTTCTGGATGCGGCGCCAGCAGGGCGTCGTCGACAGCCCCACCTTCTTGGCGATGTCCGCCACGGCAAGGGTCGCATCTTCCTGCAGAAGACGAAGAATTTTGCGGTCAAGGCGGTCCATAGCGGCTCCGAGAGAAAAATTTTCTCCGCATAATCGCTACAACCAGCTTCCTTCGCAAGAAAGGAATTCTCCGACAGGCGTGATTTTACGCAACGGCATTGCAATGAAATCAGCCAAGACGATTACGTATTTCCGATTTCAGAAACGGGAGCAATTCCGTTTCGAACCATGGATTCTTCTTCAGCCAGCCGGAATTGCGCCAGGAAGGATGCGGCAGCGGGATGACGCGCGGCCGTTCATTTGAGGCATAGATGGCGCGCCAGTTCATGACGGTCTCGCCGAGCGAGGCACCGCGGCCGGCCCCGATGTGCCATCCTTGCGAATAGATGCCGATCGCCAGCACGAGCTCGATCTGGGGCATCAGGTCGATCAGCGGCTGGCGCCAGCGCGGCGCGCATTCCCGGCGCGGCGGCAGGTCGCCGCCCTTGGCATCCTGCCCGGGAAAGCAAAAACCCATCGGCACGGTGGCAAAGTTGGCGGGATCGTAAAACTCCTCGCGGGAGACGCCGAGCCAGTCGCGCAGCCTGTCGCCCGAAGCATCGTTGAACGGAATGCCCGTGGCATGCACCTTGGTGCCCGGCGCCTGGCCCGCGATCAGGATGCGCGCCTTGGTGGACGCCACCACGACGGGCCGCGGCTCATGTGGCAGCGGCCGGCCGCGCGGTTCCTCCACACAGATGCGGCAGGCGCGGATTTGCGCCGTCAGGCGATCCAGTTCTTTCGCAGTCATGGTGTCAGGCGGCAGCGCTCGGCCGGTTCGACAGCGCCTGATGCCAGCGGATCACATTGCCGTATTCCTCGGGAACCCGGATTCGGGCCGGCTTCATGAAATCGACGGCAATCAGGCCGGTTATGTCGGCGATGGAGAACTCGTCGCCGGCGGCGAATTCGCGGCTGGCGAGTTCGCGATCGAGGATATTCAGGAAACTGAGGGCCTTGGGCTTGTTGGCCTCGCCCCATGTCGGAACCTGCGGCACCTCCCACTCCTTCATCGCCGGATGGATGTGCCTGAAGGCTGCCGCCACGCACATGAAGAGATTCAGTTCAATCCGCCGCTGCCACATCTCGACCTTGGCCTTGCCCAGCGCGCCGCGCCCGAACAATGCCGGCTCGGGATGAAGTTCCTCGAAATAGCGGCAGATGGCCACGGACTCGGTCAGGATCGTGCCGTCGTCCAGCTCCAGCACCGGCAAGCGCTGCAAGGGGTTGCGGGACGTCATCAGGGCGCTCTTATGCTCCAAGCCGGCCATGTCGACCGCCACCATCGGCACCGCGATGCCCTTCTCGGCGAGGAATACGCGTACCCGGCGCGGATTGGGCGCCCGCCCACCATCATACAGCCTCACATCGCTCTCCCGCAGTATGTTTGGCCGCACTATAGCGCGCCCTCGCTAAAACCGAAGGATTTCTCGCAGCCAGTCGAGAAACCAGCCGCCGGTATGGTTTACGGGTTCGGCATTTTTGCGATGGCTGGCGCGCCAGTCGCTCGGTTGCTCGAAGGTGCCGGTCCAAATGCCGGCGCGGCGATCGCGCGCCATCCGTTCGGCGTCGGTGTAATCGCCATAGGCGACCGCCCAGCCCTGCTCGACCATCGCGCGATTGAGATCGACGCCGCCTGCCCTACAGACGGCGAGAAGCCGACTGTAGCGGTCGCGCTTCGAGCCCTCGCAGGTGACGCTCCTGCCGGCGATCAGCCTGACGAGCACTTCCCGCGCCTGGCGCCCGCATGGGTAGTCGACGCCGCCCTTGTTGCAGATCTGCATGTATTCGGGCGCGTCCATGCCGATGAGCCGGATGCGCTCGCCATTCAGCGTGACGGTATCGCCGTCATTGACGATGACCGAGCCGGTGTCCTGACGCGTAGCCATGCGGTCGAAGCGTGCGGCCACGACCGCAAGCATGCCGAGAATCGCCACAGCGAGGCAGATGTCGAACACCGTTCGGAAGGCACCACGCGATTTGGTAAAAGGCCTTGAAAGCGGGCGATATCGCGTCATTCGAAGCATATGGCAAATAGTCTCTTAATTATTCCAGCGTAGCCTAAGCGTCTGAAATCGATTGCTCGCATAAATTGAAACCTCAAATGGCGTTGCTGCGCTCCGACATCGCCGACAAGAACATTGTGGATCGCACGAAACGGCGCCGCAACAGCGATGTCGCGCGCGCCGTGCGCAGGACACGCGACCGCCTCGCCCAGCGCCCTGGCGCGCTCGCCTTCGACCGCGATCTTCTGAGGCTGCATGCCCACGCCATGACCGGCAGTGCCACAGCAATCCCGCTCCTGGTTCTGGTCATTACGGTGGCGGGGCTGATCGCCGGCATGCGGGGCGAAATCCTTATCTGGGCGATGCTCACCACCACCTGTTATGCGGGCCTGGCGCTGGTGGCGCACCGCGTCAGCAAGATGGATCTGGCCAAGCTCGACACGCAGGGCGTCAAGCGCATTTTCCTGATCGGCCATTTCCTCTCCGGCCTCGGCTGGGCCTATTTCGCCGGGATCGGCTGCGAAGAGTGCCAGCTCGAGCAGTTCCCCATCGTCAAGGCGGTCATACTGCTCCTGGCTATGGCCGCGACCGCCCTGATCGCGTCCTCGCTGCGTGGCGCATTGCTCGTCACCTTCGCGCTGCCGGTGGTGATCTACGGTGTCGGCATCTCCCATTCGCCGGAAGCGGTTGATCTCTTGATGACCGCGCTTCTGGCGCTTTCGCTGCCCTTCTTCGCCTATGTGGCAAGCCGGCTGAACCGCTCCTCGGTCATGTTGCTGTCCTTTCGCTCGGAGAAGGACGGCCTGATCGCCGAACTCGAAACCGCAAAGTCGATGTCGGACGAGGCGCGCCGCCGTGCCGAAGAGGCCAACCTTGCCAAGTCGCGTTTTCTGGCCTCCATGAGCCACGAGCTGCGCACGCCGCTCAACGCTATTCTCGGCTTCTCGGAAGTCATGTCGAACGAGGTGCTGGGGCCGATGCAGAACGCGACCTATCGCGACTATGCGCAAGACGTGCACGATTCGGGCCAGCACCTGCTCAACCTCATCAACGAAATCCTCGACCTCTCGCGCATCGAGGCAGGGCGCTACCAGCTCAACGAGGAGCCTGTGCAGCTTCTGCACATCGTGGAAGAATGCTGCCACCTGATGGAGTTGAAGGCGCACAACCGGGATCTGCGCATCGTGCAGCAATTCGAGGCCGAGCTGCCCCGCCTTTATGCCGATGAGCGCGCGGTGCGGCAGATCGCGCTCAACCTCTTGTCGAACGCCGTCAAGTTCACCCCGCCCGGCGGCGAAATCCTGGTGCGCGTGGGCTGGACCGCCGGTGGCGGCCAATACCTGTCGGTGAAGGACAATGGACCGGGCATTCCGCCTGAAGAAATCCCGGTCGTGCTTTCGGCCTTCGGCCAGGGCTCAATCGCCATCAAGAGTGCGGAGCAAGGCACTGGCCTCGGCCTGCCGATCGTGCAGGGCCTGATCGCCATGCACGGCGGCGAATTCCAGCTTCACTCGAAGCTGCGTGAGGGCACCGAGGCGATCGCCATCTTCCCGCTGTCGCGGGTCATGGAAGTGCTGCCCGCACTGCCGACCAAGGCCGTGGCGGCCGCCGGCCGCCGTCGCCAATCAGCGTAGTGCCGCGGCCATCCCCGTGCTGCAAAGTGCTGCGGCCTTCACCAGCCCGGCTGCGAGTGCACCACCCGCTCCTTCGGCATGGGCCATGTCGAGATCGAGCAGCGGCTTCATGCCGAGCTTTTCAACCGCCTTGCCGAAACCACGCTCCGGAGATGCCTGCGCTACCACGCAATGATCGAGCGCGCGCGGCGTGAGCGCATAAAGCACCGAGGCGGATGCAACCGCGGCAAGTCCATCGAGGATCACCGGCACCTTTTCCATGCGAGCAGCGATGATGGCGCCGGCAATCGCGGCGAATTCCCGTCCGCCAACCCGGCGCAGCACTTCCAGCGGATCCTTCAGGTGGGCGCTGTGCAAAGCCAGTGCGGCGTCGACCACCTTCGCCTTGCGGGCGATCATCGTGGCGTCCGCGCCCGAGCCCGCGCCGACCCAATCGGCGCCGGTGCCGCCATGCAGCGCAGCCAGCATGGCCGCTGCCACGGTGGAGTTGCCCACGCCGAGGTCGCCAATGCACAAAAGGTCCGTTCCCGAGATCGCTTCCATGCCGAAGGCCATGGTTGCCGCGCAGCCGCGCTCGTCCAGCGCCGCGTCCTGCGTGATGTCTTCGGTGGGCAAGTGCAGCGCCAGGTCGAACACCTTGAGGCCGACATCGTTGGCAAGGCAGATCTGGTTGATCGCCGCGCCGCCGGCGGCGGTCAGCTCCACCGCGCGCGCCGTCGCCTCGACCGAACGGGGCGAAACATCGTGGCGCGCCACGCCGTGATTGCCGGCGAAGATCGCCACCAGCGGGCGATTGACCGCCGGCGGCCGGCCGCTCCAAGTTGCCAGCCACGCGGCCAGCTCCTCGAGCCTACCAAGCGAACCCACCGGCTTTTCGGCCTTGGAAAACTGCGCCCGCACGCGTTCGCCCGCAGCCTCGTCGCCTGCCGGCAGCCGAGTCATCAGGGTACGAAAATCGTCGAAAGGAAGCGCACTGGTCATGTCGTTTTAACCTGGGAGAATGGTCGTTGGCAGCGGCATAGCCGCGTTGGCTTCGTGGCACAATGGCCGAAACGTCTCGTACAGCTGGGACTTGCATTGCCGCCACAGCTGTCCCATTTGGAGAGCACCAACGGGAAGGCTCCATGACGGCCATTGAATCGCCCTGCATCCTCGTCTGCTCGGTCGACATGAAGACCGGTTACTGTTTTGGCTGCGGGCGCACCCGCGAGGAGATTTCCGGCTGGATAGGCATGACGCCCGAGCGGCGGCGCGAGGTCATGACTGAACTGCCGGCGCGGCTCGAGACGGTGGAACGCCGCCCTCGCCGCGAAACGCGGCGTGCGCGCATGGCGCGCGAAAGAGATCAAGCGGTCTGAACCTATGGCAGGGCGCGGAATCTGGATCGTTCTGGCAGTCATGGGCATCGGCCTCCTGCTGCTGCTCGTCAACGACATGAGCGGCGACGCATCCGGAATCTCCAGCAACACAATGGGCCGCGTGCTTTATCTCGGCATATTCGGCGCGGTCATCGGCGCCGGCATCCTGAACGCGCGGCACCACTTCGGCGACATCGTCCGCAATCTCGGCCTCTGGCTACTCCTCGTGCTGGTTCTGATCGCCGGCTACCAGTACCGCTACGAGCTGCAGGACGTAGCCAACCGCGTCACCGCCGGTCTGGTTCCCGGCAGCCCGCTTTCATTGACCGATTCCGAAGGCCGCTCCACGGTAACGCTCGAGAAATCGCCGAACGGCCATTTCGAGGCCCGGCTGAACATCAACGGCGCGCCGGTCCGCGCGCTGGTCGACACCGGCGCGACCGCGACCGTTCTGACGGCCGCCGATGCCGAGCGGGCCGGCTTCAACCCGTCCGACCTCGACTTCACCATCCCTGTTTCGACCGCCAATGGCGACGCCACGGCGGCGCGCGTGGTGGCACGCAATATCGAGCTGGGCGCCATCAGCCGCCGCAACCAGACGGTGCTGGTGGCAGCGCCCGGCATGCTCAGCCAAAGCCTGCTTGGCATGAATTTTCTCAGCTCGCTGTCGGGCTTCGACATCCGCGGCGACCGGATGATTCTCCGCGACTGATCCGCTCTACGCCGCCGTCAGTTCGCGGCGCTCGTAGATATGATCGACGATGCCCCAGTCGAGCGCTTCCTCGGCCGTCATGAAATAATCCCGGTCCAGCGTGCGCTCGACCTCTTCGAGGGTACGTCCGCAGTGCTTGGCGTAGAGCGCATAGAGGCGCTTTTTCAGCCTGACGATGTCTTCGGCGTGGCGCTGGATGTCCGATGCCTGCCCCTGAAAGCCGCCCGACGGCTGATGCAGGACGATCGAGGCATTGGGCAGCGCGATGCGCCGTCCTGCCGTGCCGGCCATGAGCAGGAAGGAGCCCATCGATCCGGCGGTGCCCATGCACACGGTGGACACCGGGCTCGAGATGAATTGCATCGTGTCGTAGATCGCCAGGCCGCTGCTGACCACCCCGCCCGGCGAGTTGATGTAGAGCGAGATTTCCTTCCTCGGATTGTCGGATTCCAGCGACAGGAGCTGCGCGCAGACCAGCGCGGAGACATTGTCGTCGATCGGCCCGTTGATGAAGATGATGCGCTCGCGCAGCAGGCGCGAGAAAATGTCGAAGGCGCGTTCGCCGCGGCTCGATTGCTCGACGACCATCGGCACGAGATTGCTCAATCCGCTCATGTGCGTTCTCCTGTGAGGCGATCAGGCAGCCAGCGCCATCGTGGCGGGGCGGTTTGTATTGGCGGCAAGGGTCTGCGGCCGCGCGACCGGCAAGGCGACAACCCGGGCCTCATGCACGATGCGCAGATGCGTGCCGCCGCCATCGGCTGGATCGAGGCGGAAGGTGACGGCGGTGGCGAGCCCGTCGCGCACGGTTCCGGCGTCACGCCAGGAATAGCGGATCAGCCGGTGCGGCTCGATGTCGAGCACTTCGCATTCGACCTTGCCGCCCTCGCCCGGTGCCCCATCGAATGAGAACCGGGCGCCTTCCACTGGCTGCATATCGTTGGGCAGCAGCCAGGCGCCGAGCAGTTCGGGCACGGTCAGCGCCCGCCACACCTTTTCCGGCGCATCCGGCAGGGTGCACTCGACCACGATCTCGTCATGCGGCTCGTTCGGCTGCTCGCTCATTGGTCCATTTCCTTCAGCACGTCCTTCAGCCTTTCCACGCGCTCCGGCCAGAAGCTGCGGTAGCGCTCCACCCAGCCTGCGAGAGGCGTCAGTCCTTCCGGCGCAACGCGGTAGAACACGTTGCGTCCGTCGCGCCGTTCGGCGACCAGCCCCGCCTTGCGCAAGGCCGCCAGATGCTGGGACACCGCCGGCTGCGAAATGGCAAAGCCCGACTTGAGATCACCGACGCTCATTTCCCTGTCGGCCAGCCGCTCGAAGACGGCGCGGCGCGTGGGGTCGGCAAGGGCGCGAAAGATTTCAGACTCGATCATGCAACACATATAAGTGTACGCTTATCGTTTTGGCAAGGCGCTTCCGAATACGAAAACGCCCGGCGGCCAAGGTAGCCACCGGGCGTCGAACGTTGAGTGTGCAGGAGATATCAGGCTGCGCGGCTGGCGCGTTCCTGCTCGACGGCGGCGAAGGCGCTGTACAGGACTTCCGGTCCCGTGCCGGGCCGCGTCGCGTCGGTGGAGAGAATCTGGCGGAAGCGCCGTGCACCGGGCTGGCCATGGAACAGCCCGACCATATGGCGCGTGACATGGCCGAGCCGGCCGCCCGCTTCGATATGGCGCGCGGCATAGGCAGCCATCGTGTCGATCAAGGCGGCATAGTCGAATTCCCGCGCGGCTTCGCCAAATACCACCGCATCGGCCTCGGCCAGGATACCGGGCGTATGGTAGGCGGCGCGACCGAGCATGACTCCATCGACATGCTCGAGATGTTTTGCGGTCTCATCTAGAGTCTGAATGCCGCCATTGATGCCGATGAAACGGTTCGGGTGCTTTGCCTTCAGCCGATAGACGCGATCGTAGTCGAGCGGCGGAATGTCCCGGTTTTCCTTGGGGCTCAGGCCTTCGAGCCAAGCCTTGCGCGCATGCACCCACAGCACTTCTATACCCGTCGCGAAGACAGCATCGGCCAGCGCATCGAGCGCCACCTCGGGGTCCTGCTCGTCGACGCCGATGCGGCATTTGACGGTGACCGGGATCTTCACCGCCTGCCGCATGGCAGCCACGCATTCGGCCACCAGCTCCGGCGTCTTCATCAGGCAGGCGCCGAAAGTACCGGACTGCACGCGGTCGGACGGGCAGCCGACATTGAGGTTGATCTCGTCGTAACCGAACTCCTCGCCGATCCTTGCGGCCTCGGCCAGCTTCTTCGGATCGGAACCGCCAAGCTGCAGCGCAACCGGATGCTCTTCCGGCGAAAACGCCAAAAGCCGTTCGCGCGCACCGTGGATCACGGCGTCGGCCACGACCATCTCGGTATAGAGCAGCGCATTGCGCGAAAGCTGACGATGGAAAAACCGGCAGTGACGGTCCGTCCAGTCCATCATCGGTGCAATCGCAAGCCTAAACTCCTTGTAATTATTATCTTTTTCGGCTCTCTTGTTCATTCTAGCTTCGTTATTTGTCCTACGCATTTTCCGCGTATTTCTGCGGATTTCGTCGCATTTGGTTGTCGCCAGTACAACAATGTTGTACTTCTGCGGCCATGTTGTACCGCTGGAGACGGGGCCATGGGTGCGATCACACCACGCAAACGCAAAGATGGATCCGTTGGCTATCTAGCGCAATTAGTCATTAAGCGCGACGGCAAGATCGCGCATAGAGAGAACAAGACCTTTGACCGAAGTCAGGCAGCGGCGGCCTGGCTTGAGAAAAGAGAGAAGGAACTTTCGAAGCCTGGAGCGCTGGACAGCCTGAAGGCTGGCAATCCGACACTGGCAGACGTCATTGATCAATACATCCGGGAATCGAACAAGGAGCTAGGCAAGACGAAAGCCCAGGTGCTCCGGTCCATCAAGGATTTTACTATTGCCGGTAAGCGCTGTTCGCAGATCGGCAGCACCGACATTGTCAAGTTTGCCCAGGAAAAGCTCGCGACCGGCGTGGTCCCGCAGACGGTCGGAAACTATCTTTCGCACCTTGGCTCGATCTTCACCATAGCTCGTGCCGCGTGGGGTTATGACTTGGAGCCGAGAGCGATGGACGACGCTTGGACGGTCGCCAAGCGGCTCGGGCTCGTGAAGAAGTCGACCAAACGCGAACGTCGCCCCACTCTCGGAGAGCTTGATAAACTCATGGTCTACTTCGGCGAGCGTCAAAAGCGCCGCCGCACGGTCACCCCCATGCAAAAAATCATTGTGTTCGGGATATTCTCGGCACGCCGGCAGGAGGAGATCGTCTGCATTCGGTGGGATGATCTCGACACAGAAGGCAAACGTGTGCTGGTCCGCGACATGAAGGACCCCGAAAACAAGGAAGGCAACCACATCTGGTGCGACTTGCCCGACGAAGCGCTGCAAGTCGCCCTTTCGATGCCGAAGCTTGCCGATGAGATCTTCCCCTACACGACAGACGCCATCGGCGCGGCATTTACCAGAGCCTGCCTACTTCTTGAGATCAACACGGAAGACATGCCAGACGCGGAACGACTGCACTTCCACGATCTGCGTCACGAGGGCATTTCGCGCCAGTTCGAAATGGGCAAGAACATTCCGAATGTTGCATCTGTGAGCGGTCACAGATCATGGCAAAGCTTACAGCGATACACACATATCCGGCAGGTCGGAGACAAATACGCCGGATGGAAGTGGATTGTTGAGGCCGCGAAGCCGATCAGTGGATTGCGGATCATGAAGAAGGGCGAATTGCCACGGCGCTTGCGTTCGGAGCGTTGGCACGAAGCGGAAGGCGCAGCAGTTCGCTCGCGTCGCAGCGCTGGGTAGAGTGCGCGCCGTCCGCACCAGTTTCCCATACACCAAAGAACTACCTAGCGCGTTGATATTCCGTCGCTTTGCGGCGCTGGCCAGAATCGATCGCTCGCGCCTCTAGCCTCGGCGGATTTGCACAAAAACGTTACCGATTTTGCAGTCCTGGCGACATTGGCAGCCAGCCCAAAGTAAAAGGCCCCAGCTTTCGCCGGGGCCAGAGGTCACCGCGGGAGTGCAGATCAGAACTTGTAGTTGATGCCGAACTTGACGGTGTGGAAGTTGACCTTCCGGTCGATCATACCCTCGAGGACCTGTGCCTTGCCAAGATCGGTATAGGCATACTCGGTCTTGAGGCTGACGTGATCGGTGACAGCATATTCGACGCCTGCGCCGACCGTCCAGCCGGCCTTGGTCTTCGACTCACTTATACCGAAGACAGCGTCCTCGATGAATGTCTTGGTGTGGCCATAGGCGAGACCACCGGTTGCGTAGACCAGCAGGCGATCGGTTGCCAGCACGCCGGCGCGCGCACGCACCGTGCCGTACCAGTCAAGCTTAGTGCCGAGTTTGGGCCCTCCCACCAAGGAGCCAAGATCGGTTTCACCCTTGATGCTGGCGCCCTGGAAATCAGCCTCGGCACCCACGACCCACTGGTCGATCTGGTAGTTATAACCGACCTGAACGCCACCAACGAAACCATTGGACGAGGGGTTGAAGGACGGGGCAGGGCCAACGACGGGCAACTCATGCTTGAACTTGCCGCCGCCGAAGCCGGCGTTCAGGCCGACATAAGCACCGGTCCAGCTGAATACCGGAATGACTTCCGGTACGACGATATCTGCGGCGAAGGCGCCGGTCGACAGAATGGTGGAAAATGCAGCCAGGACGGCGATGCGTTTCGAAAACATTGGATTCCTCAAATCAGGTAAGAATTGCAGTTAACAGCTAGGCGATGAAAGCCAAAAAGTCTGTTGCAGCTCCGCAACACTGCCGACAAGTTTCCTAGGCATTTCAATGCTATATCTCTAATATAAGTAGGAGCATCAGGTTCGGAAAGGGCAGCGCGGCTAGGCAGCCGGAACGATAGAAGCCCCTGCCCGTTCTCCAGCTCTGTGTTGGAGTTTGAGCGCTCTGGAGAGCGCTGCCTCCCTGATGTAGCCAGCCTTGAAAAGGTCGAGCGCCTTAGCGGCGAGACGTTCTGCTTCGGCCCCGCGAGGCGGCAGCCGTCGCTCGGTGCGGACGCGTTCGACCGCGTGGCGCATGATGTTCACATTCTCTGGAGTGAAAACCTTGGTTCGACTGATCACACCTGGCAACAGCTTGGTGATCTTTCCATGCGCTGGCCTTGCGAACTGGCCCGCGACAAAATCACGGTACGCGGCGGAGACCGGCGCTGCTCAGCCATCAACAGATATTAACACCTACCGTTAGGGAAGGCGGGTATTGCGGGAATTGCGCGGCTTCTCCGGTTGATCGAAGCGCCTCTCGTTGCTTCGCTCAGAACCGGCAGGGGGTGAGAGGAGAATGGAATGCACTTGACGGAATACACCCGCAATGCCGACGCTCCCGACCGCGCCAGACGCCGTATCCAATACCGCGGAGCAACTCCCAATGGCGATCCTGTCTGGACCGATGCGGAGGATGCAATTTGCAAGCAGTACGGCTCCAATAACGAGGCGCTTCGCCAGAAACTCCCGCACGCAGCTACGCTGCAATTATTTGTTGCTATTCATTCTACTATTGTGATGTATTGTAATTTTAAACTATCGTTATGTATGCAAAGATGACTAGCGGTTGCTATTTTAGCATTTTCGGAAAGTATTGCCGGCAGCGCGATCAAGCAGAAGAAATCTCTGTTTGAATACTCACGCGCGAAATTCTGTGGCCGTTTTATCGCAGGCAGTTCGTCAAATACTCAAGCGGAACCCGTTGATGCCAAGGTTAATACCGATCCTTCTCTACCACCAGATCGATATTCCGCCTGTCCGGAGCGCACCATTTCGCAGCTTTACCGTTCATCCTGACGCGTTCCGTCGCCAAATGAACTGGCTGAAACGGCTTGGCTATCGGGGCTTATCGCTACGCGAGGCGATGCCCTATATCCGGGGCGAAAAGACCGGCAAAGTCGCAGCAATCACCTTCGACGACGGCTTTCTCAACGTCTACGAAAAAGCTCTGCCCGTATTGCAGGAGCATGGCTTCACGGCGACCAATTTCTTCGTCGCCAACCAGGTCGGCGGGCGAAATGCCTGGGACATTCCGTTCGGCGTGGCGCCGGCTCCCTGCATGTCGGCCACGCATTTACGGGAATGGGCGGCACTCGGGCATGAAGTCGGCTCGCATACACTCGACCATGTGCATCTGCCGCAAGTTCCCTTCGAGGAAGCAATAAAGCAGATCGCCCAATCGCGCGAGAAACTACAGGACATCATTGGCGAAGCGGTGACCTCGTTCTGCTACCCCTATGGCGACGAAAATGCCGATATGCGCAAGCTCGCGCGCGATGCGGGCTATGATTACGCAACGACAACCACTCGGCGGCGCGCAGGCAAGGGAGACGACCCCTTTGGGCTGCCGCGCCTGACGATCCGGTGCAAGCACACCTGGCTACATTTCCTCAAGAAGTGCCTCACAAGGTGAACTGATGCTTCAGATGACGATTGTCTTCGTCTTGAATACCTGACCAACGGCGGATTAATGCAAGTGCGGATTGTCGTTAACTCAAGGCAGCTTAGCCGACGATCAATCACTTCATGAGAGTATCGATGGTGTGGTCACTAGGCGGCTGCATCTTGAACCGGCGCGCGACCACCCCAAACACGATGTCTGAGATCCACATCGCACAGGTGCCGATCAGGAAGGCAGAGGCGAGAATGACCTGGGCATCCTCGGCGGGCAGAGGCCAGCCGACTGCCTTGAGGTAATGAACCATCGGCAGGGTAAGATAGGCAGCAGCCAGTGCGCCGCAGATCGGCGACAGGATCACCTCGCGCACCTTCAACTTCTTCCGCGACAGCGCACGCAAGATGCCACCGGAAAGCCCGGCGACGACCACGGAGCCATTGATGCCCAGCGCTTCCAGTATCTGGCCCAACGTCATTTCCGGCACCCATGCTGGCTGTTGCAGATTCGATTGTGAGCGGCAACCTGACGCGCGAAAGACTCATCATTGCGGATGATGAACTGTCGCGTCGCTGGCGAAGGCGTCAGCAGTTCGAAGCCGGCGCGGTCATTCGCAGGTGTCAGGCTGCACCCACCGGCCGCCAAGCTCGCGGCAAAGGCCAGCGGCATCAAGACGATTGATTTCCGCATTGGTCTTGCTCCTTTCGCGGATGAGGTCGATTGATCGGGTGAGGGTTGCGGCGCGCTCGGACGCCGCGCCTCGCTGAAAGCCCTGCCAGTGGCTGATGCCGAGGAGCGCGATCGCGATGACCGCGCCGCCGATGACGAGATACTCGCGCATCAGCCAAGCCCCAGTCTCTTGCGCACGTCTGGCATGGTGGCGATGGCATAGACCGCCAGCCCGATGAGCAGGACACCGATGCCACGTTGGAGCCAGACATCGAGCCCGGCGACACCGGAAAGGACGCCGACACCTGTCCCGCCAGTCGTCAGCCAGGTCCACAGGCGTTTGGACTTGCCCAGCGGCGCGGTGTCAGCCTTTGCCGCTGGCTCGGCTTCGGACTTCGCCGCCTTGACCTTGTCCAGAACGGCCTCGACGCGTTCGGGCGCCACCAGCGCCTTGTTGAGCCCGTCGCCGGCATAGTAGCTCTGGCCGCGCACCACCTTGCGCTTGCCCACGGCGACAGTCGCCAGCACTGGCAGCGACGCCCACTCCTGCGCCAGCCGCTTGCCGAATTCGGCGCGGTCAATCTGGTCGGCCATGAACTCGTCATAGCCGCGACGCTTGAGCAGGTGATAGCCGAGTCGGTCCTGCAGATCGGCGTCGAACAGCTGGTTGCCGCGCAGGCTAAGTGCCTTCTCGAGTTCCTGCAGCGTCTTGCGCATGAACTGGTAGCGACCGGCGGCCGACGACTTGAACTGCTTTGTCCAAGACGCTTGTGCATCGACCACCTTGCCCACCGTCATGCTGGTGAGCGGCTTTGGCAACTTGCCCTGATTGTTGCCGTAGATGGTGCCGTAGCCCTTGGGCGCCTCGATATCTCCGATGAAGTCGAGCAGCATCGCCGCTCCGGCTGGAACGGTCTTGTCCATGGAAGTTCCTTTCTGTGAGGGTGCAGCCGTCATCACTCCCGCAGGGTGCGGGAGGACGGCGCGAAATTCGAAGACGATTGAATGACCTGGTGATGCCGGCTAAAGTCTGTCTGAGAGGGGAAGATTGATGCGGAAGAATTTTCAGCAGGCGATAAGCCTTGGCTCATCCTGCCGGGCTAAGCACAACATGGAACTCGTCTTTGGCAAACACGTCACGCGCATTGGTCGTCGTGGCGTGTTCGATTGGCAAATCACGCCAGATGCCGCGCTGCTCGAATATATCTACCGCGATTTCTCTGGCATGTTCGAGCGTGACGACCTGGTAGTTGAGAACGGCCATGTGTGGCACGGACAGCACCGCGTGAAACACCAGCATGAGTTTCCTGGCGGCATCACCGGTGAGCAGTTGACGCTTCTCTACCCGGAGGCCCGAGCCAAACACGATGAATGGGCGAGACGGGTGCGCAACGCTTTCTCGAATTACCTCTCGACGCTTTTTGTGCTCGCGAAACCGATGGGAGAGGATGCGTTCCACGAACTTTCCAAGGTGATCGCATCGCGCTGTGCGCACAAACCTTATCTGATCCTGCCGGCGCCAGATAACGACAACGACAATGAATGGGAGGGCGACCCAGAAGTTTGGAAGCAGCATCTTGGGCAGTTCACGATTACGCCGCCACTGATATCTCAGGCCAGCTACCAGCTTCGACGCACCAAGCACAATTTGCGCCATATCATACCTAGCGCGTGGCGCGCGTGAAGTTGCGCTCGGTCAAGATGCAGGCCAGGCGAGCGCAGGGAACTCCGCGATGAAGTCCTTGATGCCAATCTGGGGTCGCTATTTACTCTGCAGCTTGTCAAGTTCAGCAAAGGCGTACACCCAGACCACGTCGCGCCAGGCGATAAAGGACGCAGCATCTGCCGCCCAAGTGGCCACGGTGCTGGCCATGTAACCCCGATGTTCGTGGCAAAGATTCACGAACTCAACCTGCTGTGCCTATATCCTTGTTGCCGAGAAGGCGATCAAAGCCATTCGAAGTCCGGTAACTCAGCAATTAGCGCTTTGGCGCGGCGGGGGAGCTAGGACCAGATAGATGCCTGACTACGGCGATGGGGCCCAGAGGCTGGAAATGGCCCCACCTTCATCCTGCTTGTAATGGCGCTTGGCGGTTCATGAGTTAGATAGGCATGTCAACTGATGGCGCCCAGGCTCAAACGCTCATCCTGCGCGGTGTCGTCTACCAGGTCGAGACCCTTCTTGTTCTGCAGGCGGTAAAAGCGCGCATAGGTGCCCTGCGGGTTGGCCAGCAGTTCCTCATGCGTGCCCTGTTCAATCACCCGGCCGGCCTCCATTACGACGATGCGGTCAGCATTGATCACCGTCGACAGGCGATGGGCAATCACGATCGTGGTGCGCCCCTTCATTATCGTCGTCAGCGCTCCCTGCACACGCGCCTCTGATTCATTGTCGAGGGCCGAGGTGGCCTCGTCCAGAAGCAGGATCGGTGCGTTGCGCACGATGGCGCGGGCGATCGAGATGCGCTGGCGCTGGCCGCCCGAAAGCGTCACGCCGTTTTCGCCCACGGCCGTGTCATAGCCGTTGGGCTGCTGGCGGATGAACTCGTCGGCGGCAGCTTGCGTCGCCGCAAAGCGAATCTCGTCGTCCGTAGCGTCCTCGCGGCCATAGCGGATGTTGTCGGCGATGGTGCCTTCGAACAGGTATGGCTGCTGCGAGACATAGGCGATGGAGCTGCGCAGCGAGTGCTTGGTCACCTTGGAGATGTCCTGCCCGTCGACGATGATGCTGCCGCCGTCGAGGTCGTAGAAGCGTTCGAGCAGCGCCGTCAGCGTCGTCTTGCCGGCGCCGGAAGCGCCGACGATGGCCGTCGTCTTGCCGGCCTCGGCCACGAAGCTCACCTCGGTCAGCACCGGCAGGTCCTCGCCATAGGCGAAGGAAACGTTGTCGAAGCGCACCTCGCCCTTGCCGACCTTGATTGCCTTGGCGTCAGGCGCGTCGCCCTGCTGCGGGGTCAGGTCGAGGATCTCGTAGATCATGCGCGCATTGACCAGCGAGCGCTCGAGCCCGACCTGCAGCTTGGCCAGCCGGCGCACCGGATCGTAAGCCAGAAGCAGCGCGGTGATGAAGGCAACGATCGTGCCGGGCGGCTGGCCGGTATAGGCGGAGCGGAAGCCTGCATAGGCGACGATGCCTGCAACCGCGATGCCGGCCAGTATTTCGACAATAGGCGTCAGCCGTTCCGAAACCGTGGCGATCTTGTTGGAGCGTTCCTCGGCGTGGTCGATCATCTTGATCATCCGCCGCGACAGCTGGTCTTCCATGGTGAAGGCCTTCACCACGCTGATGCCCTGGGTGGCCTCCTGCATCGAGCCGATCAGCCGTGAGTTGATCTCCACCGCCTGCCGGGTGATCGAGCGCAGCCGCCGCATCAGGTAGTTGACCGATATCACCAGCGGCGGGCCGATGAGGAAGGCGGCCACCGACAGCAGCGGGTCCTGCCAGAACATGAGCGCCACCAGCGAGATCAGCGAGACGGAGTCGCGCGCCACCGCCGTCAGCGTCATCGACAAGAGGTCGCGTATGCCGCCGACATTCTGGTTGATCTGCGCGGCAAGGTGGCCGGACCGTTGCTGCGAGAAGAAGCCGACATCGAGCTTCATCAGGTGGTCGAATATTCGGCGCTGGTAGCGGGCGACGAGATTGTTGCCGACCTTGGCCAGGATCACCGCCTGCCCGTAGCCGGCCACGCCCTTGATCGTGAACGCCCCGACAATTCCCAGGCTGATGAGTGCGATCAAGCCGGTGTCCTGACGATAAAACACATCGTCGATAACCTTGCTGATGACCCATGCAGGAAAGGCGGTCGTCAGCCCGACCGCGATCATGCAGAACGTAGCAATGATATAGGGCCGCTTATATTCGCGGCCGTTTTCCGCAAGCACGCGCTTGATCACGGCAATGATTTCGCCGCTGTCGGGTTTGGTCCCACTGTTCATTCTAGAGCTCAAATTAAAGATCGTCCGTCAAGATTGCGCTACCGCGCCCGCCACGCGGTTCGTTCGGCGATCCTAATAGCGTCATCGAGACGGCTTGCCTATAGAGGTTGACTACCGAGTACAAGCTTATCTCTTAAATGCCAGCCAGCTCGGGTAGTGGGACAACTCACTTTCAACCACCTTTGGCGTCAGTGTCATGCATTCAAGCCCATGCTCGAAGGCAAAACTGTCAACCTCTTGCATAACAAGCGGCCAATCCGGCCCGTAATCATCGCCGGCGAACAGGCCTCCAACCTTCAGTTTCGGCCACCACGATTTTAGCGTTTCCCCTCCCTCTTGGCCAGTGTGGGCATATCCGTCGATATATATGAAGTCGAAGTAGCCGTCAGGGAAGAGGTCCAAGGCTTCACTAAATAACATCCGAAGGCATGTACTCCGCTCCTTGTATGGAAGCAGCAGTCGTAACGCATCCTTATATTCACTCACATCATGGCCGCGATCGCCAGCCCATCTATCTACACTGAAGAGATGATCAAGCCGCGAGTTTGCTAGTATCTGATGGGAAAACCACCCCTTCGCGACTCCAAGCTCAATCCCTATACCACCCATCGGCAGCAATCGCGTGATATCTGGCCGCCTATCGAATTTGCCGCCAACAACTTCGCCAACATCAACTGGAGCATGAATGTTTGGCGGCCTAATGTAGGTAGGGCGGCTTTCAGGAGCCTTTTTCAGGCCAATTTTGATCCGAAAATTGCGCAAGAAACCCATGAATCATCACTTTATAACAAGCGTTGCAATGTATCAGTCGAACACGTTGGCATCGTTAGCCGTTCATACCACCTGCAGCAGTATGTTGTAGTTGCGCGATTAGCGATATTAGGCGCTAGGAATCGCTTTCAGAGGCCCCTTATATGCTAAGAATCCCGCTATCCACCATCCTTCGAGCATTTTCCAGACAGCCAAAGGGCAGGACTTCCAAGCCACGAACAATTGCTATTGTCGGCAACGGCAAGGTTGACCGCAAATCCTCGGCTGTGATTGACGCAGCAGATATCGTTGTGCGCTTCAACAGAGCGAGCAACTATGGTGGAGCCGGAAAACGAACCGATGTCCTTGTGGTAGTGAATTGGTCTCACCCCGGGGAAGAGTTCGCGAAATCCCCAAAGTTGATCAATTCAACCGTTCGTCGGACGGCTAAAGAGTTTTTGCTAACGGCTGACCCGACAGAACTGCCGAGCTTTCTGAATGGCCGCCCTAGATTGGACGGGTGCCCACCAGATTATACGGCGGAGATCCTGCGATCTGTTGTGCAGCGCCGCCCGTACAGCTTCATACCCATGTCGCGTCTGGTCGCCACGGAGCATGCGTTGATAAGCCATGGCGCAAGAAAAGATGTCATCCCGTCCTCTGGCGCTTTGGTCATAGATTACTTTCACGACCAGTATCCAGACGCCGCCATACATCTATTTGGGTTCTCGCACTCAGGCTGGAACGGCCACTGTTGGGATGCTGAACGACGCTGGATAGAAACAGTTTTGGCCAACAACGACAGGTCAAATATCCGATAAATGCACGGTCAAGTTCAGGGGGCCAATTGGGTGCAAATCAATCGATTTCCATCTCTGGCCATTCGCAAGACGCGTCACTTTGATCCTTGTGCGCTTCAGCTCTTTGAAAATCTTAACAGAGAGCGGTTCTTTTTCCTTCTCCAACTTCGGAGGCGGAGGAGACTCCGAGGTTGAATGGGCCAAAGATGGAATGGTTGAGGCCAACGGACCTTCGGCTTCGCCGTGATACCAAAGATACTGATAGCATGCGGCAGGCACCAACGCCTTGATATCCAGCGTCTGGTATATGTCACTGCTGGCGGTAAACAGCATGTGGTCGATTGGCGACGTGTAGTGCTCGGCCATCTTTAGCAAAGCCTTGGCGGCTCGCCGCGACACGAGATAGCCACAAGTCCCGTATGTGTCCCATGTGAGGTTGTGGAGCCTGTAACCGTGGCCGATCCTCTTGCTGCCGCCAGAAGTCAACACCACATCCGGCCACCCCTCGAGCCTGATGATATCTGGAGATCCTCTGAACAGCTTTCGATTAGCAACGACCGACCTGAAATTGCGCGCAAATATCGCGTCATCTTCAAGAATAAGGCCGTAATCTCTGTCGCCATTGGCGACTCGCTCCCAGGCCATTCTATGGCTAAGGAAGCAACCAACTTGAGCCGGTGTTGGTGGTGCCATTCCGGGCGAAAGCCTCACAAGGCCTTTGATAGTGTCGTCCGACAGCGTAGATCCATCGACTGCCGCTATACGCTCGTATTCAAGCCCAAATGCCTTAAACAGAGAGCGCATTCGCTCCCGACGCTCACGCGCCAGATCCATGTTTATTAAGAATACACTAAACAATGCGAAGCCCCATGCAATCCCTGTACGAGCTATTGCATGACCAGAATGGACTTACAACTGACACTCATTCCCCAACCTGCGCTTCATGCTGGTGAGCGGCTTTGGCAACTTGCCCTGGTTGTTACCGTAGATGGTGCCGTAGCCCTTCGGAGCCTCGATGTCGCCGATGAAGCCGAGCAGCATCGCCGCTCCGGCCGGAACGGTTTTGTCCATGGCATGTCCTTTCCCGCCTTCTGGCGTGATTGAGATTTCTGCGTGTAAGTGCGATTGATCCGATATGAATCAGCGGGTGACGGTGGCCGGTGCTTCGGCCGTTTCAGTGCAGAGCAGCAATATTCCGTTCATTGATGGCCTTCGGGCCATATCGATATTGGCTGTTGTTCTCTATCACGTAGGGGTACCTGGTTTTGCGGGCGGGTTCGTCGGCGTTGACGTGTTTTTCGTCATCTCCGGCTACTTGATCATCAACCAGATCGTACAGGAAAGCCGGGCCGGCACATTCAACGTGTGGCGCTTCTACTCCCGGCGCGCCATTCGCATATTACCGGCATTTGTCCTCGTGCTGGCGGCGAGCGCAGCGATTGCGAATTTCGTGCTCGTTACCCCGCAGGAGTTCAAAGAGTTCGGCAACCAGCTCTTGTGGTCATCAATGATGCTGGTGAACCACTACTTCTTTGAGCGCCAAGGGTATTTCGAGACCGTCTCTGACCTCAAGCCGCTGCTTAACATGTGGTCGCTCGCGGTCGAGGAGCAGTTCTATCTAGCCGCGCCGTTCATTATTGCGTTCTGCCTGCCTCGCGGCATCAGGCGTGCCACCCTGCTGCTTGCCGGCCTGTCGTTTGCCGCCTGTTTGATGGCCAGCATGAGCAGCCGGCCGTATGCCTTCTTCATTGCGCCGTTCAGGGCATGGGAGTTCATTGCCGGTGGTTCTGCGGCGTACTTTGCCTCTCGTCTTACGCGAGCAAAGCCTTTGGCGGTCGAAGTTCTAGGACTGGTTGGCGCGCTGGCAATCGTCGGCGCCGTTGTTGGGTTTGACAGCTCGTTGAATTTCCCAAGCTGGCGCGCGTTAGTGCCGGTGTTCGGTGCCGTCGCGCTGCTGGCCGTTGGGCTGGCGAGACCGGGAACCGCAACCGTGAGGCTACTGGCAGTTCGGCCGCTGGCCTGGATCGGCCTCGTCTCATACTCCTGGTATCTGTGGCATTGGCCGCTTTTGAGCTTTGGCCGCATCTGGCGATACGGCTCGCGCGACCTGATAGGGGACAGCGCTGTTGCGATCCTCGGGCTTTTGCTGGCCGTACTCACCTATTTCATGGTCGAAAGGCCAATGAAGCTGAACCGCGCCAAGATCATCGCCGCCCTTGGCGACAAGAGAATCTTTGCAGCCGGTGTTTTGGCCTGTTCACTCATGACCTTGGCGGCTGCAAGCGCTCTCTTTATCAGTAAGCCAAATGCCGAAAGAAACTATGCCCAACTTAACCTGAATCCGGTGAACACGGACGAAATATACCCCAGCAACCCATGCGCTTTGCTCGATAGCGGTAGCGCATCGACGGAATGTACCAAGCTCCTTTCCGGCGCTCCATATGGTATTCTCCTGGGAGATTCTCATGCCGAAACAGCCTATCCAGCGCTATACAGTGTCGCGGAAGGTAGTGGACTTCGGTTGGGTCTTGTCGTCGAGCACTCGTGTCCACCACTTTGGGGTGCGGGTATTCACACGCGATTCAATCCCGATATGGATTGCTCAGACCGCCAGCGGATGGCAGTAAGCGACCTTGTGCAACGGGCTGGACACGCGCCAGACTTTGTTGTGCTCAAGTCCTATTGGATCAAAGCATTCAACGCTGGACTCGATGAACCGGACGTAAAGTTCCGCGAAAGCCTTGAGAATACGATCAGCCAGCTGAAGGCTCTCGGGACTAACAAGATAATAATTGTGGGGCCGACTCCAAGCTTCGCTGATCCAGTTCCTCTGTGCGCCTTGCGACGTGGACAAGGCTGTGGCGTCTCGGCAGACAAGTTTGGAATTCAGCGCGCGGAAATCATGAATGCCTTTGACAACGTGCTGGCGGCCCACCCCGATATTCGGTTTATCGACCCCGCAGAAGTACTATGCCGCCCTGATTGCGAGCCGCGCATAGACGGAGTTACTCTATATATTGACACTAACCATCTATCAGCAGACGGCGAAATGATACTCATTGACAAATTGCGAGATGCGATTTTGTGAAGGAAAGAGGCCTTAGAGAGCCAGCCCCTCGATGGATGGCAGTTCAGCAAGGAACGCCTCAACTGTCGGCTGCACCCGCTGGCCGTTCATCACCTTTTCCATCTCGGAAAAGGTGTGAAACCAAACTAGATCGCGGCAGGTTGCCGAGGTTCGTGCACACCTCCTTGCCGGTGATCTGGCAAAGTCCGCGACCTCGATAGGTCAAGCCGTTGTTCGGTCCGGCGTTGCCCCGGCCGCCATAGGGTGCAGCCGTCATCATTCCCGCAGGGTGCGGGAGGACGGCGCGAAATTCGAAGACGGTTGAATTGGTTGCGACGCGCGCCGTGATTGAGTTTGCGAATCGAAAATGCGATTGATCCGCTATGAATCAGCGGGTGACGGTGGCCGGTGCTTCGGCCGTTTCAGTGCAGAGCAGCAACATTCCGTTTATCGATGGCCTTCGGGCCATATCGATATTGGCTGTTGTTCTCTATCACGTAGGGGTGCCTGGTTTTGCAGGTGGGTTCGTCGGCGTTGACGTGTTTTTCGTCATCTCCGGCTACTTGATCATCAACCAGATCGTGCAAGAAAGCCGGGCCGGCACATTCAACGTGTGGCGCTTCTACTCCCGGCGCGCCATTCGCATATTACCGGCATTTGTCCTCGTGCTGGCGGCGAGCGCAGCGATTGCGAATTTCGTGCTCGTTACCCCGCAGGAGTTCAAAGAGTTCGGCAACCAGCTCTTGTGGTCATCAATGATGCTGGTGAACCACTACTTCTTTGAGCGCCAAGGGTATTTCGAGACCGTCTCTGACCTCAAGCCGCTGCTTAACATGTGGTCGCTCGCGGTCGAGGAGCAGTTCTATCTAGCCGCGCCGTTCATTATTGCGTTCTGCCTGCCTCGCGGCATCAGGCGTGCCACCCTGCTGCTTGCCGGCCTGTCGTTTGCCGCCTGTTTGATGGCCAGCATGAGCAGCCGGCCGTATGCCTTCTTCATTGCGCCGTTCAGGGCATGGGAGTTCATTGCCGGTGGTTCTGCGGCGTACTTTGCCTCTCGTCTTACGCGAGCAAAGCCTTTGGCGGTCGAAGTTCTAGGACTGGTTGGCGCGCTGGCAATCGTCGGCGCCGTTGTTGGGTTTGACAGCTCGTTGAATTTCCCAAGCTGGCGCGCGTTAGTGCCGGTGTTCGGTGCCGTCGCGCTGCTGGCCGTTGGGCTGGCGAGACCGGGAACCGCAACCGTGAGGCTACTGGCAGTTCGGCCGCTGGCCTGGATCGGCCTCGTCTCATACTCCTGGTATCTGTGGCATTGGCCGCTTTTGAGCTTTGGCCGCATCTGGCGATACGGCTCGCGCGACCTGATAGGGGACAGCGCTGTTGCGATCCTCGGGCTTTTGCTGGCCGTACTCACCTATTTCATGGTCGAAAGGCCAATGAAGCTGAACCGCGCCAAGATCATCGCCGCCCTTGGCGACAAGAGAATCTTTGCAGCCGGTGTTTTGGCCTGCGCGCTCATGACCTTGACGGCGGCGAGCGTTCTCTTTGTCAGCAAGCCGATTGCAGAACGAAACACGGCCGACCTGAATCTCCACCGCGTCGACAGAGAGAAAATATACGTAGAGAACCCTTGCGCTCTGACGGAAACTGAAGTGGCAACGCCAGAATGCGTGGAGTACCTCGCCAGGGCTCCATACGGGCTTCTCTTAGGCGACTCTCACGCCGAAACTGGCTATCCCACGATCAATGAAATAGCGCAGGAATCCGGCAGCAGGTTGGCTATTGTCGTAGAACAGGGATGCCCTCCCCTTTTGGGGGTTGGTGTTCGGTCCCCAATCGACCGCAGCAACTGCACGGAACGTGCCAAAAGCGCCGTAGAAGATGTGGCTCGACAGACAGGGCGCACGCCCAGCTTTGTCGTTCTGAAATCGCTGTGGCTCGCCAACAAAGAAGGCAGAAGCACCATAATCAAGACCGGCCTAGGCAACACGATTACTTGGCTAAAGGCGCTCGGTGTTAGCAGGATAGTTGTAGTCGGGCCTACACCGGTATTTTCGCGCCCTATAGCGCTATGCCTCCTTCGCGAAGGAGACGGTTGCGGCCTGTCGCGTACGGAATTTGAAACTCAACGCGCCGACGAGATTGCGGGAGTTTACAGCTTGATGTCACAACATCCTGATGTTCGCTTCATTGACCCAACGGAAGTGCTGTGCCGGCAAGATTGCGAGCCAAGCAAGAACGGGCTTCCCCTGTACTATGACCTTCACCACCTGACGGCAGACGGTGAAAGACTGCTCGTTGAGAAATTACGCGACGCGATTCTATAGAGCGACAAATCAGCCGCGTTAGAGGCTGGCAGCCGCTGCAAAGAAGGCGTCGATCTTTGCTTCGGTGAAGCCAAGCGCGGCAAAGCCCTGCTGCATCATGGGCTCGGAACGGACAAAGGAGCCGCTGTATTCAAAGGCGATCTGGACCGAGCGATCTTGGGAGGAAACCCACGCCTCAACGGCATCGAGCAAGCCGGAGGCCAGAAGCTGAAGCTTGAACTGCCGCGCCGATACGCTATCCGGAACTGGCGCCGGAGGAGTAAGGCGAATGGTGATCACGCTCATTCTTCGACCTCCTTGGCAGCCCGTTCCGCAAACCATGTCACCGCACCGATGCCGTAACCGTCTGGGTTGCTGAAATCAGCGGTCCATCGGTCAAATTCGCTGTAATCAGACGGTAGATCGGCTTCATCCACAATGCGGTAAGGGACGCCAGCCGGCACGTCCTTGCGGGCAACTTCCGACAAAGGGAGCGTGCCGGAAGGCGTGACCACAGCCACCCCCGAGCCATTCGGATAGATGATGAGATTTGTCATGTCAGGCTCCAAACACGCATGCGCTCACGTAAGCGCAGTCAGCCCCGGTGAAGGCTGAGTTCATCGTTGAGATAGCGAAGTCTGTGGTGTTCTTAGACGTAACGCGCGCCGCGACAATGCCATTGGTAACGCCGACGCTCCAGCCGATGGCGTAGTCGGCGCTCGGTCTCGGCGTGGTGAAATTCACCACGTATAGCCCTGTAGTGTTCCTCGTCACGCTGGACACGTTCAGGCTATCCAATACCGCTACGGTGCCGATGCCGTTGAAAACAACCCACGCCTTGGACACGTATTTCGCGTTGGCGATAGCTGTGCCGTTCTGCTGCAACTCGCTCGCGTTGAGCTTGCCGGCGCCAGGATCGCCGCCGGCCGCGCCGGTGAGTACGCCGCCCGTCTTCGGTAATGCGGCACTTGCCAGTGCGCCTTGGGCGGCAGTTGCGTAGATCGAGTCGAAGTAAGCCTTGAGCGCGGCCTTGACGTTCGTCCACGTCATCTTGACGAGGCCAAATCCGCTCGCGCTGTTGGCGTAGCCGAATTCGTCTGTGTCAACTGGTGTTGCCTTGGCCGGTGCGCCATGGATCGCCGCCGCTATGCCGCCCAGAACATAGGATGCCGCCTTCTGTGCCCAGTGGAAGGCGGAAAACAGCCCGGGCGCGACTTCCGTATTCTCGGCTTCCGTTGCCCACTTCTTGGCCAGCGCTTCACTTGCCGCAGCGTTGGTCGCCGAACTTGCCGCGGCCGCCTGCGCCGCTTCGGCCGCCGCCTGGATTGCCGCGCTTGCCTGATCGGTGAGGAGACGGAGCGTCGAGCCGCTGACATAGCCAGCCAAGATCATGCCCGGCTGCAGCCCGCCGGCGGCAACATCATGGGCGCTGCTGGTTTTGATCGCCAGCGGGGGATCGCCATTGAAGGCGATCGTCGCCGGGCCCGTGTTGTGGTCCGTCACGTTGACGGTGATCAGCGCCGCACCATCCGCAGTCGGGATCGGCATGACGCTCGTGGCCTTGATCGCGTTCGGCGTTCCTGCACCGGTGTTCGACGCCCGGATGAACGAATATGGCAGATCGCCGATCCGAACCCACGATCCGGCACCGGAGCCGCCCAGCTTCTGGTAGATGCCATTGTTGGCCGTCACCGGATCGGCGATGACCCAGGCCATCTGGTTGGCGGCATGACCAAGCGTCATTGCCGCCTTGATCTGGAAGACGAGGCCGCCACCGGCCTGGATCCCCGCGTGCAGCTGTTCTATCCAGCCCCCCCATTCGCGGATTTCCACCTTGCGCGGGCTGTGCGGGCCAGATGCGGGAACCCCGTCGGTTTCGAAGTCACGAAAGATCGTGTTGGCGTTGGAAACCATGCCAATTGCTCCAATGCAGTTTCAGAAAATGGCGTCAGGCCGGTGTCGTCGCCGTGGTCGAGGGCGACCAGTCGCCGGCAAAGCCAACGGCGGTGGTGATCAGGCGCAGCTGGAATTGATATTGTGTGCTAGCCGCCAGCACCGAGGTGACGACCGAGGTGGCCTCTGGCGCAATCTCCCCGATCAGCGTCCAGTCGGCATCAGCCACCTTCTTGAACTGCACCTGATAGACAAAGGCGGTGCTGGGCGGTGGCGAGAACGACAGGCGCGCCTTCGGGCCGGCGATGATGTCGACGAGCGGTGCGGCCGGGATCGGAACGCCACTGCCTTCCGAATCGTCGGCCACCGGCGCCTCGCCCTCTTCCTGCGCCGGATCCCATTGGCTGGCCGCCACCGGCATCGACTGCACCTGGATGGCCACGCCGGTCAGGATGCCGCCCTCGCCGACGATGAACTTGAAGTCCTGGATCTCGACGCGCTCATCGATCTGGAACAGCGGATACTGGATGCGGACATAGCGCTTGGCGAAGGCGGCAAGGCCACGCAGATTGAGCTGGAACGTGCCGACCCATTTCGGGTTTGCCCGATAGGCCTCCAGCTTCATCAGGCGCCGGCACTGCGAGTGCGACGGCGACATGTTGAACTGCCGGTCGGCGACGATCTCGCCGCGCTCGCTGACATCCTCGGCATCGACCCATGGGTCGGCGTCCGCTGCCTGATAGTCGCCGGTCGGGTCGAGAAAGGTGGCGCGGATGGTGTTGGCGGTGGACAGGATATCGCGGCCGCGCCCGAGCTCGCTGAAGCCGGTGAACGCATCCGGGCCGAGCACAACGTCGGCTGCGTCCGGCCCGCCGATGTCGAGCGTCAGCCCGCCGTCCGGAGTTGGCACCAGACGGCCGTCGCAACAGGCCAGCATACGCCCGAGAACATCGGCCGGCCGCTCGTCGAGGCTGTAGCTGCCCCACAGCCGGTAGCGCGCTTCGGTGCTGCTCCCCTTGAGCGGAATGGCTTCCTGGCAACGGCCGTAGGAAGCAATAAAGCCGGCCTGCGCCAGGGGCGTCGAGACGATGGCCTCCGGCAACCGCATGCCGTCGCGATGGGTGATGTAGTCACGCACCACCGCGGCGGCATTGTCGTTCCAGGCGACCGTTCCGGTCATCGGGTTTTTGACCGTCGCGGCCCGCATCACCACACGATAGGTCGTGTTGATGCCATTCGGCCAGCGCGTCATATAGTCTTCTTGTGGGCAGATAGTCTGAAACGCATAGAGGCTGGCAATGCCGTCACCGCGATGTGCCGCTGTCCACTCCGGAAAATTGCCCAGAAGTTGTGGGTAGACGGTCTCCAGGCCGAGCCCGCGACGCAACAGGACGCGCGCGCCACCTTTGTTCCACGGCCAGGTCGTCACCACCCCACCGGCGTCGAGTACCACCTTCCTGTCATCGATCCAGACCTCCTCGAAGGCGTCGATCGGACCGCTGCCCAGCGCGATCACCTTGTGAAAGCCGCCGTCCTTGGCCTCGGCGAACACCCACGGCCCGGAGACCTTCACACGGCCATAGTGGCGCGTGCGCGGCTGCGTCGGCTGCCGCACGGATTGCTGCATGTCTTCGGGCTTCGGCTGCGGCGGGCGGAACAGCGATGACGCGAGGAAGTTCAGGCCGATGCTGAGCCCGATCACGGTGCCATAGGTGAGCAGCGTGGTGGCGATGCCGAGGGCGGCGCCGGTAACGCCGGCCGAGGTCAGCGCCAGCAGAATGGCGCCCTCAATGAAGCCGGTATGATTGACGCTCGGGCCGTAGAACGAGGTTGAGCTTTCGAGGTGAAGGTTGCACGTTCTCAACATCGCGGCATCACCTCCCATGCTCTCCAGACGTTGTTGAGAGGCACGCCGACCAGCCCGTCTTCATGACGGGAAAACCAGCAGTGGCCGGCATGGATGGCGATGCACGCCCGTCGGTCGAGAATGGCCATGCCAACATCGCCGAGCTGCGGCGAGAAGATCTGCCGCAACCCGGACATGCGCATGACCTGGCAAAAGGCGATCATGATGCCGCCCGGCTCGGCGAGCCATGCCATGGCCTCGTCGCGGGTCCGATGGCGCCGGCCGAACAGCGCCATGGGCGAAAACCCGCGCACCTGCTCGACCCAGCGGTCAGCGGTGGACGCACAATCTGTCTCGCCCCATGCGAAAGGCTTCGCAGCCTCGGCGGCGATGAATTCTTCAACGGTCATAGGCAAATCTTCAGTAGCGCGGATATTCGAAGGTCTTGAACAGCAGCGACGGCACGAACTGCAGGAACTTGTCGCCCGGTGCGCGCTTCTGCTGGTCGCGGTCGGTGTAGCGGCCATACGGCGGGCGCGCGCGGTTGAAGAAGGCGTTTTCGGCCGTCAGGCTGACGGATTGGACTGCGCCTTCGGTGTCCTGCATTTGCGAGCGCGCAACGCGCGGCGGCTGCATGAAGCCCCACCAGATGCCGATCGGCACCCCGAATGGCTGCCAGTCGGCATCGAAGAGCTGCAGATAGACAGTCACCAGCCGCTGCGCGACCTGCGGCGATTCTTCCAGCGCCTTTGCCAGAAGGCCGATCTTGTCCTCTGGGATGCCGGATACGGTGAAATTGACAGATTCCGCCGTGGCCCCGGTTGGCAGCGACAGGCCGTCGATCTGGCCCGAGCCATACATCGGCTTCCATATCTTCGAGTTGCCGCCCTCGATGCCGGATTGCAGTTCCGTGTTACCGTTCCAGACCCGGGTGATGCCGGACGTGAATTGAAACTCGACGAGCAGATCGAGCCGAACGGTCGTCTGCGAGAGCATTTCAATCTGCTCGGGGGTGAAGAAATCCATCACACATCCTCGATGAAATTGACCGTCGGATTGCCGAAGCGGCGTAGCGCCAGTTCGAGATCCATGGCGTCGTCAGTTGCCAATTTCATGCGACAGACTGGATCATCGAACTCAAGCCGATCGCCGAGCGCCGCGGCTTCCCGTAGCGGTGGCCTGAAAGTGATCGCGGCAGCAGTTGGTGAGGTGTAGTTCACTGACCGCAATCGGTAGAGCCGTTCCCCGATTGAGAAGTCTTGTCCAGGCTCGATCCGCCCCCCACTCTTGATAATGATCGAGGCTGAGACAGCGCGTGGAGCAACCGATCCGGCTAGATGAACATTGGTCACCTGCCCGATGTAGCCTCTGCCATCGTCAAACAGCCCGCCATCCGAGTGCGGCACTGCTGCCAGCAAATCTGCATCGAGCGAACCTCCCACGCGAGGCTGATAGTCTCGGCCCCGAGGTATCAGGATTGCGTTCAATCGCCCTTCCAGAAGCGTCTCAATGGCGCGCCAGCAAATCACTCTCTGACGATTGTTCACGACCACATTGCCAAAGGTCGCCTTCCAGAGACCGGCGTCTGACGATGCTGTTTGAGACTTTCCGGAAACCGACGCCGGCCCAGTAAGAGATCGCGAGGCGATGCTGATCAGTGGGTTTTGAACTGGCAGCACACAGATCGGCCAAAGGATTGTCGCCATTTACATCTGCCTCGTCTGCGCATTCGCCAGCAGCGCCGGCATTTGCGATTTCACGGCCTTGGTGCTTTGCTCGACTGATACCCGCACAATGGTCCCAGACGCAGTCCTGATTTGCTGATCGGCGATATCGGCCATGCGACCGCTGTCGTCCTGCAGCTTGATATGCACCATGTCGCTGGAGCCGCCTGCCCTCTGGTTCGGTGTCCTGAGATCGACAGGGATGCGGCGACCGTCCGGAAGCGGAACCGCCGCTTCTGGCCCCGCCTCCCCAAAGATCGACGCCGAGCTGGCAACGCCGCCTTTGGCAAAGGTCTTCATCGGCTGCGGCTGACCGTGTGCGGCGACGCCACCATGGGCGAATCCGAACAGCTTGCCGATGCTGCCGAACATGCCGCCAAAGAGGCTGCCGCCACCATCGAACAAAGCATTTGCTGCAATCTCCAGCAGCTTATCGCCGATCTTGCTCAGAGCACTGGCAAGGGCTTCGGCGCCGGACTTTCCAGCCTTCATATCCCGAATGAAGCCGCTGAAGACATCCTTGCCGAGCGAGCGCATGTCCTCGGCGGCCTGGCGCGCCTTGTCCTGCGATTCCGAAAGCTGGTTGGCCGCGACGGTCGCCTGCGCATAGCCTTCGGCCAACTGCTCGATCTGCGCCCGCAGTTCCGGCGTGATGGCAATGCCGGCCTTCTGCGCGGCATTCAGCAGCTCCTGCGTCGCCCGCGCCTTGGTGATCGCGTAATCGTAATCGTCGACCAGCGGATTGAGCTGCGCCTGCGCTGCCGTTTCGGCCTGCAGGGCGGCGGTGCGCTCCTTGATCTTCTCGATCTCGCGCTGCAGATCGTCCTTCTTTGAACGCCCACCTTTGCCGCCGCCACCGCCACCGGTAGCCCCGCGCGGCCCGCGGCTATTGAGCACTGCTGCGTCATCGGTGCCAGCCGTTTTGGCCGCCGCGCGGTCGTTCGCGCGTTTGCGCAGTTCGCCAAGCGCGTCGCCAATGTGGTCCTTTGTGAACGCATTCTTGATGTTGTCGGTTAAAGCCTTGCCCGCCGCTGCGCCGGCGCCGGCATAGCTGTTTGTGAGCCGACCGAGCTCCACCGGATCGATCTTGCCTATGCCATCCATGCCCGCCCAAGATCCGAGCGAGTTGATGGCTTCGATGGCCGTGTTCACGGCATCGACAACCTTGTTGATGCCTATTTCGACGTAGCTGACCATGGTGTTCATGGCGCCGATCACGCCATCGGCAATGGCGGCTGGCAGTTGGGTGAAGGCCGTCGCCACCGTGTCGACGATGGCCAAATGGTAGCCGATCATCTTGTTTGCGGCATCTTTGATGAAGTCGAAAACGTCAGACCAAGCCACCTCGACTCCGCCCATGGCGTCGACCATGAGATTGATCGCTGCCAGGAAGGTGTCCTTGATCGCTCCGGCCGCGAGCGAAATCCCGTCGGTGATCATGTCCCACGCAGCCCCGGCATAGCCTCAACCGGTCTCATCGGCATGATGGCACCAGCGGCCACAGCCTACGCCGGACCGGGCGGCCCCTCGGCGGCGACCTACGACAGTTCGTCCTTCGATGCTCTCTCGGCGCTGCGGACGGCGATCGATCGCGCGAAGTCGCGGCAGGAACACGCGTCTGCCGCGTCGTTCACGCGCACGCTGACCGCGCTTCAGCAACTACAAGGCACTGTCGCCGGCCTCGATCTGAAGGCGTAGAAAAAAAATTTTGGCCGGCGCACCCGGCCGTCTCGCCCCCCCCGTTCCACGGCGCTGCGGAACGCGTTACCCTATCCGAATCACCAGATTCCGGGAGGGGGACTGCGGGATGGAAGAGTCTGAAGACAGCCGGAGGAAATCGGCGTACGACTCGGGCAAGATGGAGGCGCTGCTCACTATTGTCGCGAGCATCGTCACCCAATTGCCTGAACGGGCCATGTTTTGCGTGGGCGCCGACGCAAAACGGTTTTGCGACAAGGCGCAATATCAAGCCCGCAACACAGATAACGACCTGGCGCGCGATTTTGCCGCCGGGGTGTGGGACGTTGTCATGCCGCTGCGGGAAGCAATCGAACAGCAAATTCAGGAGCTTGGAGAAGGCGGGATTGTCCGGACCATTCAGCCGTTCCCGATTCCGCCCGAGGAATGGGTCGACGAGGAGCGCGGCTTCTGAGGTCGCTGCCCTATTGGATTTCCCGTAGGGTAAAGCTGGGTCTCCCGTAAGGAGGCGATCGACGAATTGCTCTGCGAGCAGATCGATCTCCTGCCTTGCATCGGTAGCCCTTCGCCGCGGATACCGCACCGACCTTCTTGCAACCTTCTGACGCACGGTTCGTTAAATCGCGACCGCCGCGCATGGCGTGCGCAACCCACAGAATGACGGGCTTGGCCGCGTGATTTACCGAGCCCGCGTGGCGGCGGGCGCTGCGGTCGTCGGCCTACGCCTGGAACAGAAGTCAGCCTCAACGAATGGCTCCCGCCGCCCGCCGGCGACGGGGAGCATGGAGGATTCCATGACATCGATGCTGTTGAAGAGCCTCACTTTATCGGCGGTGCTCGTGACCACGGGCATGATGACAAGCGCCTTTGCACAGTCGCCCCAGGATCAGAACAATTCGACTGTCACGCAGGCAGCGCCCCCCTCGGACGGATATTACGAGGAAGAGCCTGAAGAGCCGGGCCAGAACATGATGCCCCCCGAACGGCAGATGCCCGTGCGGCCGCCCGAGCGAATGATGCCTCAGCAGAGAATGCCCGGGCCGATGCCCGGCATGCAGGGGGGCATGCCCGGACAGATGCAGGGGCGTCCGCGCATGATGCCTCCCGAACCGATGATGGAAAGGATGCATGGCAGGAGAATCCCGATTCCGCTAAAAGTGCTGTTTGCAATAGCCGACACGGACAATGACGGCTCGCTGAGCTTCGATGAAGTGTCGGCGGTCATGAAACGGCTGTTCGACGCCATCGACACCAGAAAGACCGGCAGGATCACCCTCGACGATATCCAGGCCTTCTTGCGCAGATAAAAGCACGGCCAATCGGGCCAGTTCCGAGCTCTCATTGCACGGCGGCGCCCACCACGTTCCGGCGTCGCCAGCCATATCCGCAGCGGAACTTTTGCATCCGTCGTGCCGGCGGCGCGGGATCAACATGAACTTTTGTCGGACAGCGATGCAACCAACAGCCAACTCGAGCGTTCCGCCCCGCCCCTTGTAACGTGGAACCTGGATCCAACCCCGGGTTCCCGCAGCTGGAGACACTCATGACCAACAAGCGCTTCGAACAGCCTATCGCGATCTTTGTCGGCCTCGGCTTCCCCCGCAACGTCGACAATGTCTGGGAAGCCTATGAGGCACTGGTGGAATGGAACGGCAACCGCGGGCCAATGCATCTCATGGCTCTCAACCTCTGCCGCAACGCTCTTACCAACGACGCCGACATCAAGGCGGCCTATATCGCGTTCAGGGCGTTCGCCCGCTCGCGTGGCATTCTCGTGCCCGACCCGATTTCTGGATCAACGATGGAAGCGGCCGAGGAGTGGCTCGCCGCGTAATTCCCTTCCGATTCAAAACCGCTTGCTGGCCCCGCCGGCAAGCGGTTTTCATTTTGAGGCCAAGCGCCTCTGTCAGGCCTCCGCTCTATCGCCGAAAAATGGCCTCGAAAGTGTCCACTGCCAGATAGGGGCCAAGACCCCAAACCAGCACCCATGCCGCTGCGCCAATGATGTTGGCGAACAGAAAGTGCAGCCAGGGCATGGCGACGCTGCCCGCGACAAGCCCATTGAGCTGCCTGAGCACGGCAAAAAAGCGCGCGCTCATGACGATCCAGATGCCTTTGCTACGGAACACCATCTCGAGCTTGAGGAGCCGTTCGGCCGTCAGCGCGATGTAGGAGCCGAAACGCAACAGGAGCGGACGGCCGCCAAAGCGCCCGATCAGATAACCGGTACTGTCGCCCAATATCGCCCCGAAAAACGCCGCTGTCAGAGCGTGGGCGAGGTCGATGTGACCGCGGGCGGCAAATACCGAGATTGCCACCAGCAGGCTCTCGCCGGGCAGCGGGGCGCCGAGCGACTCGAAATAGATGATGACGAAGACGGCAAGGGAGCCATAGGCCGCGATGTAGGGTTCGATCAGGGCAACGCTGTTCTGCACCAGATGCATGTGCGCCTCTCTTCCGGCACCGCGTCGGCCGCCGCCCGGCGGTAAACCTTCACCCGGCGCCCCTGGTTGCCGGGTCGCCGAAAGAACTGGCCTAGCGCGTCAGTAGACGAGCTCGTGAAGCTCGATGCCGCCCCGGAAGAGCACTTCCTTTATCACCCCTCGAACCGTGATCTTGCAGCCCAAGTTGCATTTCGTAAGGAGGTACTGCCGATCACTTCCGCTGAGCTTTTCCGAATCCGTGCTGACCGGATTTGAATCAAACACCTGCGTGGGGTCGGACAGCATCACCATTCCGCCCACCGACGTGGCCCTCGCCGCAGTCTCGATTGCCTGGCCACGCATACTTTCGATATCGAGCTTGAGATCAGTAATGCTGACCTGCTTGTACTTACTGTCCGGCTTCTGTTCGCCACCCAGGAACTTGTAAGTACCGTCGTCGCCCAGCAGCACCTGGCGACCATCATATGTCTCGACCACTTGATCTGCCCAAGCGTTCTCGACAAAAACAAATAAAACTGCGCAAAGAGCCGGAATTATTTTCATATCATCCCCTCCGCAAGATTATCTTACTCGAGGATGTCGTTCCGGCAATAGCTATTGATTCTCTAGCTCAACGAATGCTGTCGCCTGATCATTCTAGGATCGGCTCACCGCAAGGCTTGTAGAGGAGAATGATCCACCAGGAGCGGTTGACCAGCCCCTTGCTGCCCATCCGCTCGGACAGCGTGTCGACGCCGGTGCACCATTCGACGAGCCGCGGCGACAGGCCGAACTCCTCGGCGAGATAGGACGACGCCTCGTCGATCCCTTCGGAACAGCCGACCGTCTTGCAGAGATTGGCCTGTGTGGCCACGTCGCGCAGCGCCTCGTGCCCGATCGACGCGACCTGATACCAGACGACAAAGAGCGCGACGGCCAGCAGCGCCGCGACGCCGAGTCCAATCTTCCAGTAAATCTTCACTCTTCCCTGCCTGCTTGAGAACGCTTTCATCGCCATCTAGCCAATCGGCGGCAGGCAAGTCAAAAACCCGCTGCGCGCACGACTACATCCAGCGGTGCGCCCAGCAAAAAGGGACCGCAAGCGGCCCCTCTTTCATCTTTAGCTTCGGCTCACGCCCTCGCGTTCGCCGCCGCAACTGCGCGCTTGGCCATCACCAAAACCAGATTGGCGCGGTAATCGGCCGAGGCGTGCATGTCGGTCATCAGATTGGCCGAGGCCACCTTCACGCCATCGAGCGCGGCAGCATCGAATTTCTTCGCCAGCGCCGCCTCGATTTCCTTCGGGCGGAACACGCCGTCGTCGCCCGCCCCGGTGACCGCCACGCGCACACCGTCCTTGCCCTTGGCCACGAACACGCCAGCGATGGCGTAGCGCGAGGCCGGGTTGGGGAACTTTTGGTAGGCTGCCTTCGCGGGTGCTGTGAAGGTCACGGCGGTGATGATCTCATCATCCTTCAGAGCCGTCTCGAACAGGCCCTTGAAGAATTTGTCTGCCGGGATCTGCCGCTTGTTGGTCACCACGGTAGCGTCCAATGCCATCAGCGCGGCAGGGTAGTCCGCAGCCGGATCGTTGTTGGCGATCGAGCCGCCGATCGTGCCGCGATAGCGCACGGCCGGGTCGCCGATCACACCGGCAAGCTCGGAAATTGCCGGGCAAACCTTCTTCAGCTTCTCGTCATTGGCGACCTCATAATGCGTGGTCGCCGCCCCGATCGTCACGGTCTTGCCCGTGATCTTGATGCCTTTGAGCTCGGCGATGTGGTTGAGATCGACGAGATCGGAGGGTGCGGCGAGCCTCGTCTTCATGGCCGGGATCAGCGTCATGCCGCCCGACAGGAACTTGGCGTCGCCCTTCTTGATGAGCTTTGTGGCATCGGCAACCGAGGAAGCGCGATGATAATTGACCGAATACATGATCGTTCCTCCTCAGTGCTTCGTGGCCGAGCGGATCGCCGCCCACACCTTCTGCGGGGTCGCCGGCATGGTCAGGTTTTCCGTGCCGATGGCGTCGGTGATGGCGTTGATGACGGCTGGCGGCGAACCGATTGCACCCGCCTCGCCACAACCCTTCATGCCGAGCGGATTGGACGGCGATGGCGTGTTCGAGGTCGAAACCTTGAACGAGGGCAGGTCGTTGGCACGCGGCATGGTGTAGTCCATGTAGCTTGCCGTCAGCAACTGGCCGCTGTCGGGGTCATAATGGGCCCCCTCCAGAAGCGCCTGGCCAATGCCCTGTGCAATGCCGCCATGCACCTGGCCCTCGACGATCATCGGATTGATGACGTTGCCGAAATCGTCCGCTGCCACGAACTGTACGATCTGGGTCACGCCCGTATCGGGATCGACCTCGACCTCGCAGATGTAGCAACCGGCCGGGAAGGTGAAGTTCGACGGGTCGTAGAACGCAGTTTCCTTGAGGCCCGGCTCCATGCCGGCCGGCAGGTTGTGCGCGGTGTAGGAGGCGAGGGCCACCTGGAACCACGGCACGCTCTTGTCAGTGCCGGCCACCTTGAGCGCTCCGTTCTCGATGACGATGTCGCCCTCGTCGGCCTCCATGAGGTGAGCTGCGATCTTCTTCGCCTTTGCCTCGACCTTGTCGAGGGCCTTGGAGATCGCGCTCATGCCCACCGCGCCGGAGCGTGAGCCATAGGTGCCCATGCCCATCTGCACCTTGTCGGTGTCGCCATGGACGATGGAGATGGAGTCGAGTGGCACGCCGAGGCGTCCGGCAACGAGCTGGGCGAAGGTGGTTTCATGCCCCTGCCCGTGGCTGTGCGAGCCGGTCAGCACTTCGATGGTGCCCACCGCGTTGACGCGCACTTCGGCCGATTCCCAAAGGCCGACGCCCGCGCCGAGCGAGCCCACCGCAGCCGAGGGTGCGATGCCGCAGGCCTCGATGTAGCAGCTCATGCCGATGCCGCGCAGCTTGCCGCGCTTGGCGGCTTCGGCCTTTCGCTTGGCAAAGCCGGCATAGTCAGCCTCCTTCATGGCCGCATCGAGCGAGGCTGCAAAGTCACCCGCGTCGTAGTTCATGATCACCGGCGTCTGATGCGGGAAGGAGGTGATGAAGTTCTTGCGCCTGAGCTCCGCCGGCGACATGCCGAACTGACGCGCCGACACCTCCATCATGCGCTCCACGAGGAAGGCGGCTTCAGGCCGCCCTGCCCCGCGATAGGCGTCGACAGGAGCGGTGTTGGTGTAGAGCGCCTTCACATTCCCATGGATGGCCGGAATGTCATACTGGCCCGAGAGCAGCGTCGCGTAGAGATAGGTCGGCGTTGCGGACGAAAACAGCGACATGTAGGCGCCGAGATTGGCCATGGTGTCGACCTTGAAACCGAGGATCTTGTGGTTCTCGTCGAACGCCATCTCGGCATGGGTCACATGGTCCCGGCCATGGGCGTCGCACAGGAAGCTCTCTGTGCGATCCGCCACCCATTTGACCGGCACGCCGGACTTCTTGGAAGCCCACAGGCAGACGATCTCCTCGGGATAGATGTAGATCTTGGAGCCGAAGCCACCGCCGACATCGGGCGCAATGACGCGCAGCTTGTTCTCCGGAGCAACGTTGTAGAACGCGCTCATCACCAGGCGCGCGACATGCGGGTTCTGCGACGTCGTCCAGCAGGTGTAGTGGTCTTCGGCCTTGTCGTAGTGGCCGAGTGCTGCGCGTGGCTCCATGGCGTTGGGCACCAGACGGTTGTTGACGACGTCCATCTTGACCACGTGTGCCGCCTTCTTGAAGGCTGCCTCGGTTTCCTTGACGTTGCCGATCTCCCAATCGAAGATCAGGTTGCCTTCGGCTTCGGGATGTATCTGCGGTGCGCCCTTGGCTACGGCCTCTGTCACCTCTGCGACCGATTTCAGCTCTTTATACGTGATCTCGACGGCCTCGGCGGCATCACGCGCCTGGCCCTTGGTCTCGGCAACCACGATGGCCACCGCGTCACCAACATAGCGCACCTTGTCAACGGCAAGCGGCGACCAGGCGCCCATCTTCATCGGCGAGCCGTCCTTGGAATGGATCATCCAGCCGCAGATCAGATTGCCGATGCCGTCTGCCTTCAGTTCCTTGCCGGTCAGCACCGCGATGACGCCCGGCATGGCTTGCGCCGCCTTCACGTCGATCTTCCTGATCTGCGCATGGGCGTAGGGGCTGCGCACGAAGGCCGCGTGCTTCATACCCGGAACCACCATGTCGTCCACGTAGCGCCCCGCGCCCGTGATGAATCTCTTGTCTTCCTTGCGCGCCACCCGCGCGCCGATACCTTCAATGCCCATCGAAGTTCTCCTCCAGAACCTTCAGAAGCGAAAAGCGGATTGCGAATAACGGTAGGGAAAGAACGGCCGGATACGGCCCTTTTGCGCTAATCCGTTCGCTGCCCCGCGCCCGACTTTTGTCACGCTGCCTGCTTTGCCCTGCTCGCCGACTTGCCCTTGGTCTTGGTCTTGCTCTTGCTCATGGCCTTGGAAGCGGCCAGCACCGCCTTGACGATGTTGTGGTAGCCGGTGCAGCGGCAGATATTGCCTTCGAGTTCCTCGCGCACCGTCGCCTCGTCCAGCCCGTCGGGATGGCGGTTGATGATGTCGACCGAGGCCATGATCATGCCCGGCGTGCAGAAGCCGCACTGCAGAGCGTGGTTTTCCTTGAAAGCCGCCTGGACCGGATGCAGATCCGCGCCATCGGCCAGCCCTTCGATGGTGACCACCGTCGACCCCGATGCCTGCGCGGCCAGCATGGTGCAGGATTTTACGGCCTTGCCGTCCACATGCACGACGCATGCGCCGCATTGCGACGTGTCGCAGCCGACATGCGTTCCGGTCAGTCCCAGATGCTCGCGCAGAAAATGAACCAGCAGCGTGCGATCCTCGACCACGCCGCTCACGCGCCGGCCGTTCACAACCAACGATACTTCCGACATGTAACCTCCCTCGGTGCCCGCGCCGTCGCGCCGGTAAGGTCTGCGCACGGCTTGACTGCAATCGCCACAGTAGATGACGAAAGCGTATTTCGTATTCCGACATAGCGAGAATGCAAGGCCCCCCTTGAGTCCGCATATTGTACTTTCGCACACGGCCTGCCTGCTTGGACCAAGACCCAAGGCATTGCCAAATTCAACTTCAGGTACAATGATGCCTGCGACGTGTACGCCGGCGGCGCGGGAGGAAGACGTCGATCGGCCGGTTGGGGAGGAACCTGCGCTGGTCTGTTCGCGGACAAGCTATGCTTGCGGTCTGTCGGCCCTTACCTATGACAGGGCCGATGCCGATGAATTTGCCCGCGCGGTCGCTGGCGAAGCATCCTCCATTGATGCCGGTTTTGCCCTGTTCTTCTTTTCCCAGTCGATGATGAGCGCCAGGGCGCTGTCCGATGCATTGACGCGCCACGCGCCGGATCTTGCCCATGCCGGCTGCTCCACAGCGGGCGAAATCACGCCCGCCGGTCTCGAAGACGGGCACGTCGTGGCGATCCTGTTTCCGCAGCGCTCGTTCACCGCAGTGAGCGCCACGATCGAAAACCTGTCCACCGCCCGCATGGACGAGGTCGCCGGCGAGGTGGAAGGGCTGCGGCGCAACCTGCATGCCCGCACCGGTTCGGCCCGATCTGGCAATGTCTTTGCCATCTGCCTCATTGACGGCCTCTCCTACGCCGAGGAAGCGGTGACTTCGGCGCTTCACTGGGCGCTGGACGACATTCCACTGATCGGCGGCTCGGCCGGCGACAACCTGAAGTTCGAGACCACCACGCTGATCTCCAACGGCCATGTCGGCAGCGACTGCGCCATCGTCATCCTGATCGCCACCGACGTGCCGTTCCACGTCTTCAAGACCGAGAACTTTGTTCCGACCGGAGAAAAACTCGTGGTCACCGCCTCCGACCCGGAACGGCGGATCGTCCGCGAGTTCAACGCCGGCGTGGCCGCCGAGGAATTCGCCGCAGCCGTGGGCATCGTGCACAGCGCGATGACGCCCCTCAGCTTCGCCTCGCATCCGGTGGTCGTGAAGGTGGGCGGCGAATATTACTGCCGCTCCATCCAGAAGATGAACAAGGACGGCTCGCTGACCTTCTACTGCGCCATCGACGATGGCGTCGTGCTGTCCATCGCCGAGCCGACCGGCATGGTGGAATCGACCCGCGCCGCGCTCAAGAATGTCAGCGAGCGCCTTGGCGGCATCGACATGATTTTGGGCTTCGACTGCGTGCTCAGAAGGCTGGATGCACGCAATCGCCAGGTATTCCGCGACATTTCCGAACTGTATCGTACCAACCGGGTGGTCGGATTTGGAACCTATGGCGAGCAATATCGTTCAATGCATCTAAACCAGACCTTCACCGGCATCGCTTTCGGGCAGCAGCAACAAGCGGCGGAATGATGGCAAGCAAACATGCCCATCCGTGACGTTCACGACATCGAAAGGCTCAAGAAGATCAACGAGGCGTTGATCTCGCGCGTCGAGCGCTCGATGGACCAGCAGGGCAACGCGTTTTCGCTTTTCCAGACCGCGATCAATCTCGAAAACCGGGTGCGCAGCCGCACCGAGGAACTTCGCGCCACCCTGCGCCGGCTGGAAGTGTCGAACGTCGACCTCGTCGCCGCCAAGGAAAATGCCGAGCGCGCCAACCTTTCCAAGACGCGCTTCCTCGCCGCTGCCAGCCACGACATCCTGCAGCCCCTAAACGCCGCCCACCTCACCGTCTCGGCGCTTGCCGAAGTGCAGACCACGGAGGAAGGCCGCAAGCTGGTGCAGCAGGTGGAGCGTTCGCTGGAAACGATGGAAGAGCTGCTGCGCATCCTGCTCGACATTTCCAAGCTGGATGCCGGCGTGGTCCAGCCGGAGATCACCGACGTCGCGCTCGAGCCGCTGTTCGCCTCGCTGAAATCTGATTTCCAACCGGTGACGGACCAGAAGGGCCTGAAACTCCGCTTTCGCGCCACCAATGCGGTTGTGCGCTCCGACCGCACGCTGCTGCGCCGCATTCTGCAGAACATCATCTCCAACGCCATCCGCTATACCCGCACCGGCGGCGTGCTGGTCGGCATACGCCACCGCCGCCGCACCGTCAGGATCGACGTGGTGGACACCGGTTGCGGCATTCCCGAAGACGAGTACGAGGCGATCTTCGAGGAGTTCCACCGCGCGCCCCAGGCAGCCGAGGCAGACCCGGCCGGCGGCGGGCTTGGACTCGGCCTGTCTATCGTGCGCCGCATGGCGAGCGCGCTCGGCCATCCGATCACCTTCACCTCGGTCGTCGGGCGCGGAACCATATTCCATCTCGATGTGCCGGCCGCCAAAACTGCCTTCGTCGAAACTCCCGCTGCCCCTGTCGAGGAGCGGCCGCGTGGCTACGGCCTGTTCGACACCAAGGTGCTGCTGATCGAGGACGAGCCCGACGTGCAGGATGCGATGACGGTGCTTCTGGAGCGCTGGCAGTGCACGGTGAGATCGGCCGCCTCGACCATCCAGGCGGTGGAGGCCCTGGGCGACACGGCCTGGATTCCCGACATCGTCATCGCCGACCAGCATCTGGAAGGCGGCGACCTCGGCAGCGTCACCATCGCAGCCGTGCGCGACTATCTCAAGCGCGACGTGCCGGCGCTGATCGTCACTGGCGACACCTCGGAAACGGTGGCGCAGGCAGCGCGCGACGCCGGTGTCGAACTGATGCGCAAGCCGCTAAAGCCGGCGCAACTCCGGGCACTGCTGGCGCATCTGTTGGCGTGAGGAAATGGGGAGTAGGGGAATAGGGCAGTAAGGCAGTAGGACTCCAGACGGATTGGCCTCGGCGCGCCTCCCCCAATCCTCAAAATCCCGACGGATCCCGGAACAGGTCGTTATTGTCGAGCTTCGAGACCTCGATCACCGCCTGGGTGCGGCTGTAGACGTTGAGCTTGCGCAGGATTTCCGAGACATGCGCCTTCACCGTCGTCTCGCCAACCTGCAGTTCATAGGCGATCTGCTTGTTGAGGAGCCCCTGACGCAGCATCTGCAGCACGCGAAGCTGTTGCGGCGTCAGCTTGGAAAGTCGACGCGCCATTTCGGCCCGGTCCGCACTTTCGGCGTCGAGCGCCTGGGGCTTGTAGTTTTCCGGCACGTGGATCGCGCCGTCCATCACCGCCCGGATGGCGGCGGCAAGGTCGCTCTTGCGCACCGATTTCGGGATAAAACCCGCCGCACCGTAGGACAGCGCCTCGGAGATGATCTTGGGTTCCTCATGGCCCGAAACGACCACCACAGGCAGCCGCGGGTGATGGGTGCGAAGCTGCAACAGACCCTCGAAGCCGTGCACGTCGGGCATGCTGAGGTCGAGCAGCGCGAGATCGAATGGCTTTGGGCCCGCCAGTATCTCCAGCGCCTCGGTTATGGAGCGCGCCTCGACCGTATCGACCTCCGGATAGGCCATGCGCACCGCGCTATGCAGCGCCTCGCGAAAGAGGGGATGATCGTCGATGATCAGGAATCGGGCTTTGTCGTTGGCAGCGCTCATGGCCAACACTCCGTCATGCAACCAGGTGAATCAAGGGCATGTCCCACACCGGAATCGCCGGCCCGACAGGTGTCTTTTCCGCGTCCTCGATTCATTCCGCCTGTTTCAAGAGTAGCCGAGCCAGCCGCAAGCGATTATTGGCAAATAGTACATCGACTGTCCCTGCGGGGACGCGACGACGGCACAGGGAGGTTCTGATGGGTGAGATCGTCCTGCATAACTATTTCCGGTCCTCGACCTCATACCGGGTCAGGATCGCGCTGGAAATGAAAGGACTTGGCTACGCTTACGTGGCCCACCACCTGCGCCATGGCGAGCATCGCGAGCCACCCTATCTGGCCGTCAACCCGCAAGGGCTGGTGCCGGCACTGGTCTGGACCGACGGCCATGTGCTGCTGCAGTCGCTGGCCATCATCGAATTCCTCGACGAGGTGGCGCCCGAGCCGCCGTTTCTGCCGGCAGATCCGCTCGGCCGCGCGCGTGTGCGCATGCTGGCCCAGATGATCGCCTGCGACATCCACCCGGTGAACAATCTGCGCATCCTGACCTCGCTGCGCGCGCTGTTCGGCGCCAGCGATGCCGACGTCGCCAACTGGTTCCGCCACTGGGTCAACGAGACTTTCGAGCCGCTGGAAAAAATCCTGGCCGAGAGCCCGGAGACGGGCCGCTTCTGCCACGGCGACGCGCCCGGCCTCGCCGACATCTGCCTGGTCGCGCAGGTCGCCAACAACGCCCGCTTCGACGTCGATATGACGCCCTACCCCGTGATCTCGCGGATCGTGGCGAACTGCATGGAACTGCCCGCCTTCATCAAGGCTGCACCGAAGAACCAGCCCGACGCGGAGTGATCGGCCCGAAGCGTCAGGCCTGTACAGGCCTCGTGCGGCGTTCGTAGAACATGATCAGCGTTTCGGCGATCAGTGCGGGTTTTTCCTCGCCTTCGATCTCGACCACGTTGTTCGCCTTGATCAGGTACTGGCCGGGGCCGCGATCTTCCATCCACATCATGGTCGAGCGCAGTCGGATGCGCGAGCCTACACGCACCGGCGAAATGAAGCGCACGCGATCCAGCCCATAGTTGAAGGCGGCTTGCGTGTTTTCAGGAACGGCGCCGAGATCCTGCCCGAGCGCCCCGATGATCGACAGCGTCAGATAGCCATGTGCGATGGTGGAACGGAATGGGCTGCGCCGCTTGGCGCGCTCGGTGTCGACGTGGATCCACTGATGGTCGCCGGTGCATTCGGCGAACTGGTTGATGCGGCTCTGGTCGACCGTGACCCATCCCGAGACGCCGAGTTCCTGCCCGGCCATTCCCCGCAGCATCTCGAAAGTCGGTGCCGGTTTCGACATAAGCTACCTCCGTGCGTCAGCGCGCCACGCCTTCGTTCAATCGAGCGATGGCCGGCCGCCGGTCACGGCAAGCCGTTTCCTGTCAATCGGCGCCGGACGTAGCAGCTTATTTGGCGTGACAAAAGGCATTTATGCTGAAAAACGGCCCCTCAAGCGCCTTATGGCGGCGCCAAGTTGCCCGGCAACGTCCCGTCGCCAGGCAGATTTCTCGAATTCCTCGGCCTCTATCGCGAGCTTAAAATCGCGTCCGGCGACAACGCTATCTACGCGGGCTACTTCTTCTTATCGTAGCCGCTACGGATCTCTTCCATCGCGTCATGGATACGCTTGCGCAATATGTCGAGCGACTCGCTGCCCGACTTCCTCATGATCTCAGCGCTGTCACCCGCATTCTTCACGGCCGCCTCGAAGGATCGGCGGGCGAAGTCGGCCTGCTTGGTCATCATTTCCTGCGGATTTCCCGCCCGAAAATTCTGACCCATGTCGGTGATTTCGCGCAGCGTCTCCTGAAAGATCTCGCGCTGCTTGCTCATCAGCTCGGACGCGCCCGTTGCCGAGGCGCTCGCCGCCTTCTGCAGGGCCTCGAGGTTGCGGCGGTTGTGATCGATGATAGCATCGACGTCGACGCGCGGCATCTTCAACGCGTCGCCGAGCTGGGTGAACATGCCGGTGAAAGTGTCGGACTCGGATTTCTTGGCCATTCCTGTCCTCCTTGCGCTCCCAACGGAGCGTGTGGGCTCCGGACGGAGCTGCCAGTCAGAATAGGGCCGGGACCAGCAAGGTCAATTCGCCAGGAGGAGTAGCTCTCCGACGTAGAGCGCCAGCCCGGCCATGCCGCCAATGATCATGCCGTTGAAGCGGATATATTGCAGATCGCGGCCGATATTCATCTCCATCAGACGGGTCAACTGGCCAAGGTCCCAACGCTTGACCTGATCGGCGATGAAGCCGGACACCCCGCTCTTCTGGCTTTCGACGAAGGATGCCAGCGCCACGACAAAGCCCTGGTTCATGTCGGCGCGGATCGCCTTGTCGCTGGCAAGATTGCGGCCGACCTCCACGAACATGCCCGCGAGGTGCGCGCGGATCTTCGAATCCGGTGCGGCGGCATCCTGCTCGATCAGGCTGCGCAGGCTTTCCCAAACATCGCCGGCGAGCGTCTTCAGCTCTGGCCGTGCGAGGAAATCGCGCTTCATCGCCTCGGCGCGGCGGGCGTACGCCTTCGACGTGCGCAGGTCGTCGATGAAGTTGTGCACGAAGCGGTCGAACTCGTGCCGCATCGGATGATCGGGATCGTTGCGCACCTCTTCCAGAAGCGAGGCTGCCGACGCGACGATCTTCTTCAAGAGATAGGCGTCGGCGCGGAACAGGTTGAACAGCGACGGCAGTTCCTTGCGGATTTTTTCACGCATGGAGGTCAGCGCTTCCTCGTCCGATAGGAAGCGGCCAATCACCCTTGTGAACTGGTCGAAGAGTTTTTGGTGCCGGCGGTCCTCGGTGAATGCCGACAGGAGTTCGGCCGCCAGCGGCGCGACCCGCACCTTGTCGAGCTCGGCTACCATGCGCTCGGCCACAAAATTGCGCAGGCCCGAACGGTCGATCGCCGCGAGCGTTTGCGGCACCAGCTGCGCGACGAAGCGCGACAGCGCGTCGGCCCGCTGCGGGTCGGACAGCCAGTCGGCCACCAGCGCGGCAAAGTCCACCTCGTTCAGCTTCTCGCGCACCGGTCCGGGCGCCAGGAAATTGACCTCGATGAAGCGCCCGAGATTGTCGGCGATGCGGTTCTGATTGGCGGGAATGATCGCGGTGTGGGGAATGGGCAGGCCGAGCGGCCGCTTGAACAGCGCCACCACGGCATACCAGTCGGCTATGCCGCCGATGGTTGCGGCTTCGGCAAAGGCTGCGACGAAGCCCAGCCACGGATAGACCGGCTGGTAGATCTTGGCGGTGGCAAACACTGCAACGCAGAGGCAAAGCGCGCCGGTGGCGATCAGCTTGGTGCGCCGGAGAGCTGCAAGCTTGGCCGCATCGTCGCGAAAGTCTGTAGTAGCGATGGTGTCGTTCGGTGACATGGGCAATTCCGGTAGCGAATGGCAGTTACACTACCATTCGCTCACACGCACGCCACCTGCCATCGCGGAGGCCGGGCTTATCGCGCACACATCAGGAATGCATGAAGGCCACAGAAGGCGGCAACGCGGGGGCGCCGGCGCGCGCCCCCCTAGTCATCACAAAAGGGCTGGAAGCTGCCTTGCTGAAGACCGGCGCGGGCGGGTCGAGCTCGATCACGCCCACCGTCTCGCCGGCGTCGAAGGAGAGCGAAGCGTTGAACTTGCGCGCCAGCGCCTTCATCGCCTGGTTCTGCGGATGGGTAGTGACCAAGAGCCGCGTGTAGCCGAGCCAGCGCGCATTGGCGATCAGCCGCTCGAACAGGCTTCCGCCGATGCTGCGGTGCTGAAGCTCGCGCTCGACGCTGAAGGCGATCTCGCCCGTCGGCTCGTCGATTTCCGGCCGCTCGTGCAGTTCGGCCGCGCCGAGCACACGGTCGTCCTCGACATAGCCGATGACGGTCGTGCCCTTTGCAAAGCAGCGATCGGCATAAGCGGTGACGAAACTGTCGTCGGCAAAGCCGTTGAAGCGGTCGCGCCGGCTTTCGGTGTCGAGGCGCAGCAGATGCTCGCGAAAACGCGGTAGATCCGATGGCCTGAGTTGCCGGATGATGCCCGTGAGCGGGGCCTGGGGGGATGCAGACTTCTGCATGTCGTACTCCTCGTGGGCTCCTCCCTCGAGTCTACGACTACGAACACCGCCAATATTGTGCACTGCAACACGAAATGCAAGCTCGTCTTACGTAAAAGTCAATTGTGGAGCGGGTTTCATGGCAGCTATTCCCTGAGCGCAGGGCTGCCCGGCCCCACGAAAGCAGCCGCCGCCATAAACTTGACAAACATGGGAAAGTATTGTCGTTTCCAGTCTGGAATTATTCCAAACTGTACGCCATATTCGGTATGAAGAGTACCGATCCCTGCTGATCGAGTCGATTGCAGTGCCAGTACTGGCCGGAAATTTCGTGCGAGCGCATTGCGCATGCATGATCCGGGCAGCATCGCGAAGGAACAACCATGCGGCTCACGCGCCAGACAAACTACGCGATACGCATCCTGATGTATTGCGCCGCCAACAACGACCGGCTCAGCCGGATTCCCGAGATTGCCCACGCTTATACGGTGTCGGAGCTGTTCCTGTTCAAGATCCTGCAGCCGCTGGTCGAAGCTGGGCTGGTGGAGACGGTTCGCGGGCGCCATGGCGGCGTCCGGCTCGGCCGCCCGGCCGACAAGATCACGCTGTTCGACGTGGTGCGGGTGACGGAAGAGAATTTCGCCATGGCCGAATGCTTCGAAAACGACGCGGCCGACTGCCCCCTCATCGACAGCTGCGGCCTGAACTCGGCCCTGCGCGAGGCGCTGAACGCCTTCTTTGCGGTGCTCGCCAAGCACACGATCGACGACCTGATCAAGGCGCGCCCCAATGTCCGCGCACTGCTCGGCATCGACGAACTCGCCGAGCGCCGCGCGCCGGCTGCGTAAGTCGACCTATCGCTGGAAAAACAAAGGCCGCAGCCCCTTCGGGCGCGGCTTTCTTGTTTTGAAGGCGAATGCGGCGCTCTAAACCAGCGCCGACTGCGGCAGGACAAAGGGCGTATTGCCGGCCGGAAGCCTGCCCACTTTCAGGCGGCACTCGAAGACTTGCGAAATCAGATCGTCGCTCAGCACTTCTTGTGGGGTGCCGGCCGCCGCCAGTCGTCCGCGATGCATGACGAAGATGCGGTCGGCATACATCGCCGTCAGATTGAGGTCGTGCAGGATCGCGACCACGCCACCACCGCGCAGGGCGAAGTCGCGAGCGATGTCCATGATGATCAGCTGGTGCTTGATGTCCAGGCTGGAGACAGGCTCGTCGAGGAACAGGTAGCGCGGCTTGCCGTCCAGCACCGGCGACCAGACCTGGCAGAGAACGCGGGCAAGCTGCACGCGCTGCTGCTCGCCGCCGGATAGCTCCTGGTAGTAGCGGCCGGCAAAACCGTCGAGGTCCACGCGCGCCAAGGCACGCTCCGGGAGATTGCGCTCCTCACCGGCCAGCGCTCCGGACCGCCCGCTCATCAGGCCGAGTTTTACGATCTCATGCACCGTGAACGGGAACGACAGCACTGTTGCCTGCGGCAGCACGGCGCGCATCGAAGCCGTCTCCCATGGTTTTAGCCCGGCCATATCGCGGTTGTTGATTACCACGCGGCCAGAACATGGAAGATCGCCGGAAAGCGCCTTCAGGAACGTGGTCTTGCCCGACCCGTTGGGCCCGACGATGGCCGCGATCTCGCCCGGGCGCACCTCGAAATTGACTTCGGAGATGATGCGCCTGGAGCCGATGGAGGCGGAAATATTTTGGGCTTCGATCATGGCTGCACTCAAAGGTCCAGGAGCCCGCGCTTGCGCAGCAGGATCCACAGGAAGAATGGTCCACCGACGGCGGCGGTAATGATGCCGATCGGCAATTCGGCCGGTGCGACGATGGTGCGGCTGACTGCATCCGCAAGCAGCAGTATGGAGGCGCCGAGCAGCGCCGAAGCCGGCAGCAAATAGCGGTTGTCCGGTCCGATGAGCAGGCGCAGCAGATGCGGCACCACGATGCCGACGAAGCCGATGCCGCCGCTGACCGCGACCGAAGCGCCGGTGGCCGCAGCAACGGAGACGATGGCAACGTTCTTGAACCGTTGCATGGGAATGCCGAGATGGTGTGCCGCCGCCTCCCCCAGCGCCAGCGCATTCAAGCCCCGCGCCATGAACGGCGAGGCGATCAGCGCCAGCGCGATGATCGGCCCGGCGGCCGCAATCTTGGTCCAGGTGGCCCCGGCGAGCGAGCCGAGCCCCCAGAACGTCAGGTCGCGCAGCTGCCGGTCGTCGGCGAGATAAACCATGATGCCGGAGAACGCGCCGGCCATGGCCCCGAGCGCGATGCCGGCCAGGAGCATGGTGGCGATGGAGGTCTGCCCTCGTCGCGTAGCGACGCGATAAAGAACCATCGTCGTGGCAAGACCGCCGGCGAAGGCAGCAAGTGGCAGGGTGAAGATGCCGAAGATCGCCAGCAGCGGGCCGAGCACGGTGCCGCCCAGAACTATCACGACGATGGCGCCGAGCCCGGCACCTGCGGACACGCCGACCAGGCCCGGATCAGCCAGCGGGTTGCGGAACAGGCCCTGCATGACCGCGCCCGAAACGGCGAGCGCCGAGCCGATCAGCACGCCCAGCACCACGCGCGGCAAGCGAATGTCATAGACGATGATGCGGTCGCGCTCGGACAGTGCCGAGCCGTCTGACATCGACGGAAACAGCCAGTCGCGCGCGACGGCCAGCGCCGAGGCGTCGGACGCCCCGGACGCCAGGCTCAGCAGCACTGTCACGCCGAGCAGAACTGCCAGAAGGACGATCGCGAATTTCGCGCGCGCCGAACGGTCGCCCGCCGACGCGCGCCTCTCCATGTTGCCGACGTTGCCGGCCACGCTGTCAACCACGGTACGCTCAGCCCTTGATCTGGTCGCCATAGAGCGCAGTCGCAAGATCGCGGATGGCGCCTGCCGTGCGCGGACCGAAGCCCAGCAGATAGCTGCCATCCATGCGGATCAGCGCCTTGGTCTTGGCCGCGGGGGTCGAAGCAAGACCGGGATGCGCAAACACCTCGTCTGCCGCCAGCACGTGGTCGCCGCCGCCACGATCCATCATCAGGATCACGTCAGGCCTGGCTGTCAGCGCGGCCTCGTCGGTCAGTTGCTTGTAGCCGTTCACGCCCTCCATCGCATTCACGCCGCCGGCAAGCTTGATGATGCCATTGGCGGCCGTGTGGTTGCCGGCAGCAAGGATCTTGCCGCCCTCCATGCTGAGGATAAACAGCACGCGCTTGCGCTCGCCGACCTTGGCGGTGAGTTCCTCAGCCGCCTTCAGGTCGGCGTCGATGGACTTCGCCAGCGTCGCGGCCTTGTCGTCCACGCCCAGTGCATGGCCGACGATGCGCACCTTGTCGAGAATGCCCTGATGGTCGAAGGCCTCGGGCACCTCGATGTAGGTCACGCTCGCCTTCTTGAGCACGTCGACAGCCTCTTTCGGCCCGCTGCCTGCCAATGCGAGGATGCCGGACGGATTGACCGACAGCACGTTCTCGGGCGACAGTGCCCGCATATAGCCGACGTCGGGCAGCTTCAGCGCGCTTTCCGGATAGGTGCTGGTGGAGTCGCGCGCGACCAGCCTGCCCTCCTCACCCAGCGCATAGACGATCTCGGTGATCGAGCCGCCAACGGCCGCGATGCGGGAAGCATCCGGAAATGCGGTCTTGCCCTCCTCGGCCTGCGCCACGCTGAGCGAACCAAGCGCCAGCGCAACACCAATCGCGGCAACCCGCATGGAACGGCTGAATATCGACATGCTCTTCATCCTCACGCGGCGGCCGCCGTCAGGCGCGGCAGACTCTCGGCGATTTCGCGCCATTCGACGCGCTCGTCCTGGCCCTCCTTGCGCTTGCCAAAGAACTGGATGACCAGCTCGCCCTTGGCGTCATAGGCTTCCAGCGAGGTGACATGGCCGTCCGTGGTCGGCTTGCGCACCACCCAGAGTTCCTGGACGTGATCGGTCCGGAAATGCAGATGGAAAGTCTCGTCGAAAATGTTGATCCAAGGCCCCATCGGCTTGACGTTCTGGATCGGCCCCGAATGGATCTGGATGCAGCCGTCATTGCCGACGAAGCACATGATCGGCACCTGGGTCTCGACAGACTTCTCCAGCATGATCGTCAGCGCATCGTTCTCGACCCGCCAGGCGTAATCCTCGCCGACCATGTGCAGCGCCTGCTGGCGGCCGAGCTTCAGGGTGCGCAGCATGCCGAAGAACTGGTGCGTGTCGGTGAGCTTGCTCCAGCGGTCGCGCAGCTCTTCCACCGTCGCGGTCGTCTCGATGACGGGCGCCTCGACGACATCGGTGTCGTCGATGTCGAGGGTGCCGCTCTGGTCCTCCGAACGGAGCTTTTCGACCAGCTGGTCATAGGCCTCGACATTGGAGGACGGACGCAGATGCACCTTGTGCACGGCCGTTCCCGCCTTGTCGAAGAACTGGAAGCTGCGGCGCACATCATCGCCATCGCGCTTTTCGACCGCAAAGCCGAAGGCCCAGCGTTTTGGGAAAATGCGCAGGTCGATATTCTCGCCCAGCGCCATCGCCGTCTGGTCACTGGTGACGACCTTGTCGTAGACGCCGATCTTCTCGTGCACCGCACTTTCATTGCGGGTCAGCGCCATCACCTCGCCCACGGCCTCCAGGCCAGTCAGCAGATCGTTGACGCGTGGCTCAAGGCGCACGACGCCCTCGCCGACATGCGCCGCGACCAGCTCAGCCTCGGAGACGCCGAGCTGGCTGGCGAGATCGCGCTCGCGCATCTTCGGATTTTCGGCTCTCGCCAGACGGATTTCGTGCGGCGCGGGCTTTACGCGAGCATCCATGATTCAGACCCCCTGATACGGAATTACTTGTTGAGAATGAGCTTGCCCTGACGGGTAATTTTCAGCCGGTACAACGACCCATGATGATCGATGCCGATCTCGTGCTCGCCCTCGAAGAGCGCAGCACTAGAGACCGTACGGATCGACAGGAGCGACGTTTCCTGCCGTTGGCCCGACTCGACGACGGGCTTCCTTGCACGGTGGTTAAAAGCGTCCTGATGGTGGCTGTTCATGGTCGGTAGACCCCTTGTTTGCCGCTGCCTTGCGTCACCGATTTCGTTGTCCACCGATCGGGTCGATGGGCGCGAAATCAAACTTGACTCGATCAATCATGTTATCTAGTCAGTGCAATACCGGAGTAAACGAGTCAAGATTTAAAACGCTCCGGTTCGAATGAAAGTGCCAGCCAGCCTCCAGGCCAGCCCGCATCAGCAGACACTGGAGAAGCAAGGGTATGGGGCTGTTGGCTCATGAAGTGGGGACTCCGTCGGGCGACGGAGCAATGAAGTTCAGGCTGGGCGCGATGCGCGCCACAGCCTTGATGGCGGGCGTCGCGGCCATTTCCATCGGCGTGGTTTCAGCCTCGGCGCAGGAAGCCGGCAACCAGGCGCAGAATCAGGAAACGACCGAACAGGCAGCGCAAGAGAGTGGCGACGGCGTCACGCTTTTGGACAAGATCACGGTCGTCAGCCGCACCGACGAGAGCGCCATCGACGCAATGGCGTCGGTCAGCCATGTCGATGCCGAGTCGATACAGCGCCGCATGGCGACGACCCAGCAGGGCGTGCTGTTCGGCGTGCCGGGGGTGGCGGCGCAGTCCGACGCAAACCGCACCGCCTCCAGCATCAACATCCGCGGCCTGCAGGACTTTGGACGCGTCGCGGTCATCGTCGACGGCGCGCGGCAGAATTTCCAGCGCTCCGGCCACGGCACGCAGTCGATGTTCTGGCTCGATCCTGAGCTGGTCAAACAGGTCGACGTCATCCGCGGCCCGGTGGCCAACACTTACGGCTCGGGCGCAATCGGCGGCGTGGTCTTCTACGAGACCAAGGACGCCGAGGATTTCCTGCGAGACGGCGAGACCTGGGCAGGCTCGGTCAGCGGCATCTATGAAACCAACGGCCATGGCTGGACCACCAGCGCGACCGGCGCCTATCGCTTCAACGACGCCTTCGACGTTTTGGGCAATATCGTCTATCGCGACTACGGCAGCTACAAGGATGGCGGCGGCGACACCGTTCCCGGCACCGGCTTCGACGTGCTGAACGGCATGCTCAAGACCACCATCCGCCCGACGGAGAACAGCGAGCTGAAGCTCGGCTGGGTCGGCGCCAATGACAGCTGGACCGAAGGCGCGAACGCCTATGACATGGACGTCAAGCAGAACACCTTCACCGGCCGCTACAACGTCACCGACGACGAAAACAGCTGGCTCGACCTCCACATCAACGCCGCCTACAACAAGACCGACCTCGGCCAGACCTATCTGAAGGACGTCAACCAGTTCGATTCGACCACCGGCGCGCCGATCGTCGTGCCCGCCGGCTCGCAGACGACATACGACCTCGGCACCTACAGCTTCGACATCTGGAACACCTCGCGCTTCGACACCGGCTTTGCCAGCCACGAGCTGACCTATGGCGGCGACTGGGTGAGCGACGACGTCGTCACCGCAAATGCCGGCGGCGGCATGGATGTCTACACCCCCTCGGGCAAGCGCCGCGTGTCGGGCGCTTATATCCAGGACAAGCTCACCTATGAGTGGCTCGAGGTCATCGGCGCGCTGCGTTACGACAGCTACAAGCTCGATGGCAACTCCGGCGCGGCCTCGGGCGACCGCCTGTCACCGCGCATCACGGTGGGTGTGTCGCCCTTCCAGGAAGGCACGCTGCAGGGCCTGCAGGTCTACGGCACCTATGCCGAAGGCTATCGCTCGCCGACGATCACCGAAACGCTGATCAGCGGCCTGCATCCGTCGGGCGTGAAATTCCCGTTCCTGCCCAATCCGAACCTCAAGCCCGAGACGGCAAAGACCTGGGAATTCGGCATCAACTACAAGCAGGACGGCTTCATCCAACCGGACGACGCGCTGCGCCTCAAGGCGGCCTATTTCAACAACGACGTGGCTGACTATATCGGCGGCGCGACGCTGTCGGCCTACGATCCGACGAGCGGCTGCCCGCGCGTGACCGGCGCGATCCCGATCTGCTACCAGTACCAGAATTTTGCCAACGCCAAGATCAGAGGGTTTGAGCTTGAAGGCGTCTATGACGCTGCCTGGGGCTTCCTCGGCCTGTCGGCGTCGATCATCGACGGCTACACCGTGTCCTACAAGGGCGAGCAGGAAGACCTGGCCACCATCCCCTCCTCGCAGGTCACCGGCCAGCTCGGCTTCCGCTTCCTGGAGGACAGGCTCGTGCTCGGCGGCGAGGTCCAGTACAACGGCGCGCCGAAGGGCAACAACTACGCCTCGGACTACACGTTGGTGAACGCGTTTGCCACCTACAAGGCGACGAACGACCTCAACGTGAACTTCCGCGTCGATAACATCTTCGACGTCAAATACACCAACCCGCTGAACGCCAGCACCACAAGCGCGCTCTATGAGCCCGGCGTGACGTTCAAGCTCGGCGCAACCATGCGTTTCGGGGGCTGATCATCGGTCACTGACGACCGGCATGGCGCCCCGCTCACGTCATGCCAACCCTGGCCGGGCGTCCGCGCCCGGCCATTTAATCTCTGACTTACCGACAAACTGGCTGCCCGGCCGACCCAAAGGAGATCGACCCATGTACATCGCAATGAACCGCTTCAAGGTCCAAAAAGGCTCGGAAGAGGCGTTCGAGAACGTCTGGAAGAACCGCGATTCCAGCCTTGCCGAGATGAAGGGTTTCAAGGAGTTCCACCTGCTGCGCGGGCCGGTCAACGAGGAGGAAGGCTACACCCTCTTCGCTTCACACGCCGTGTGGGAAAGCCACGATGATTTCGTTGCCTGGACCAAGTCGGAGAACTTTCGCGCGGCCCACAAGAATGCCGGCAACAACAAGCCGCTCTATATCGGCCACCCTCAGTTCGAGGGCTTTTCGGTCGTCGAAGGCGCGTGAGGCCAACCGGCGATGGACTACGCGCGCACCATTCCAGTCCTGCCCTCGCCCGACATCAAGGCGAGCCGCGACTTCTATCGTGACCAACTCGGCTTCGCGGTCGTGCAGCCCGAGATGGACGACTATCTGATCGTCCGCCGTGGCGAGATGGAGATCCACTTCTGGTACACGCCGGACCTGGCGCTGCCGCCGGTGTCGTCCTGCTACATCCGCGGCGGCGAGGTGCCGTCGCTACATGCCGAGTTTTCGGGCCGCGGTGTCGAAAAGCTCAGCCCCTTCACCGTACGGCCGTGGAACATGAAGGAATTCTATATCCACGACCCGCACGGCAACCTGCTGCGCTTCGGCTGCGCGCCCGAAGAGGTGTGAACCACGATCAACGGGCGTTCATGGATCGGGCGTGGCGCGATCCTTGAATGTCGGCCGGCCTCAGCCGCCTGCGGCCGCCCGGCGCGCGCAGGATGCCCAGCGCAGCACGCGGCACGGAAAGCTCCATACTGCGCGCCACAGTGCTCGCCACCGAATTGCTGTTCTGCGTCAGGAACGAATAGCGCAGGCCCGCGGCCGCAATTCGCTCGGCCATTTCCACCCCGGCCCGCCATCTCGCCGCAACCTCGCCATACCCCGCTTCGAAAAGCGGCACGGTGCGCGAGGTGGGCCGCACATAGAACTCCGGATAGAGCCGCGGGTTGCGCCGCGCATAGTCCGTCTGCACCGCCGTCAGCCGACTGAAGGCCGCCGCATAGTTGAAACTGCCGTCGGGATTGCTGGCTCCGCCGTTGATTTCGAACAGCGGCCTACCCTCCTCGTCCGTCCAGACGAGGAAGTTGTGGTTCGCCACATTGGCAAAGCGCGGGATCGGATAGGAACCGAACAGGATGCGGTGGTTCATCGGCGTGGCTTTTCGACGGAATTTCGGAACGAAATCCTGTCTATTCGTTTCGCCAGCTAACACAACGTATGGCTAATCAAAGTTCGGTTATCACAATTGCCAACTTGCCAGCCGGCTAACCCCGTCGCGCGACGAAAATGCCCGCCAGCACCACGGCGCCGCCAATCGCCTGCATGGGCCCGATGGCCTCACCCAGGATCAGCCAGGCCAGGATCGCAGCCATCACCGGCTGGATCAGCAAGGTGAGCGATGAGAAGGCCGGCGGCAGCCATGCCAGCGCATAGATGATCAAACCCTGCCCGCTTGCATGTGTCATCCACGCCAGCCCCAGCAGCATCGCCCAGGCAAAAAGCGTCTGCGGCCAGAAGCCTGTCTCGAAGACCAGCGCCATCGGCAGGATGAAAACCGCAGCCGAGCCCGTGGTCCAGAGCATGGCGGTCAGGGTCGAGAACTGGCTGCGCAGCCGCGCCAGCGAGAGCATGTAGCCCGCATAGAATATGGCCGCCACGATCGCGACGGCGTCGCCTGCCATGTTGCCGCCCGTAAATGCGGCAGGCCCGCCCTTCAGCACCACGACGCCGACGAGCGCGAGGAACAGCCCCGCCATGAAGGTCCCGCTGATGCGGGTCCGGAACAGAAGCCAGCTGGCGAGCGTCACAAATATGGGCGCCATGTTGGCCAGCAGCGTGGCATTGGCCACCGACGTCATGTGAAGCGAGATGTGCCAGGCGGCCAGGTCGCCCGCCAGCATGAAGCCGGGCACGATCAGGGCCAGCCTGTCCTTGAGACCGGCAGGGCGCCTTTCCGTCTGCACGCTGCCCGACGTCGCGCCCGACCAGATCAGCAGCGGTATCATGGCCAGCGCCACGCGCCAGAAGGCCGTGGTCAGCGAGCCAACTTCCGACAGCCGCACGAAAATGGGCGAGCAGCCGATGGTGGCAGCGCCCAGGATCAGCGCCGTCAAGGCAAGGCGCTGCGACGCCGAAGTGGCACTCGTTACGGTCGTTGCGCTGCTCATGTTGGAACCTAGTTGGAAATCAATGTCGGCCGCAGGCCGCTTGGCGCCTACATAGCGCCGCGCTTCGGACATGCGTTTAGCCAAGACCGGCAAAGCGGGGGGCCAGCGCTTTTCGTCCCAAATGAAAGAAGACGCCGCTTTGGACGGCGTCTTCGGGAGTTTCCGGCAGCACCAAGCGCCGCAAAAGATCATTCGTAGTCGATCACGCCGTCCAGCGCGTAGTGCTTCACCGTCTTGCGGTTGGCGATCAGCTCGTCAACCGTCGGCTTGCCGGTCATGGCGCGCGAGATGGCGATCTTGGTCGCCTCGTAGTTGGTGCGGTAGAGATCCTTCTTGTCGAGGTTTTCGTCCTCGGCGCAGCGAGGATCGAGCCAGATCATGATGATCATGCACAGCTCGTCGGCCTCGTCCTTGGGCAGGATACCTTCGGCCAGGCAATCGACGATGGCGTCGCCGGTGGCCGCCTGCACGACGCCGCCGAGCAGTTCCGCATAGGCCATGTTCTTGATGGTGACCTTGGTGGTCATCATCGTGGCCGGACGCACGAGCTGGTTGAGGTCGCGCACCACGAACATGCGCGTGTGGCCCTTGGCCTGGCCCATCATCGAAGCGAAAGCCTGGCCCACGGGGCCCTTCACCGAGCCGATCAGAACCTCGGGCATGGCGTCCGTCGCCTGCCCCTCGGCGGCCAGAACCGTCGCCTCGCCCGTGCGAAACCAGATGTCAGTCATTGCGGAATCCCTTTCCTCGTTTCCGGGCGGAGCTTAGCGATTCATTCCGCCGGGTCTAGTTGCCAAAGCGACTCGTCGTGGCGGTTACGGGCAGGGATTGCCGACGCGCTGGTGGATGTCGTCGACCGCATTCTGCATTTCCTCGGTCCATGCCACATCGGCCGAATCGAGCGCCATTTCGAGCTGCGGCAGCGAGGTCGCGCCGATGATGTTCGAGGTCACGAACCAGCGGCTGGTGACGTAGGCATTTGCAAACAGCGCCGGCTCCATGCCGAAGTTGCGCGCGAGCTCGTTATAGGCGAGCAGCGCTTCGGCCGCATAAGGCGTCTCGTAGCGCTGGCCGCGGTCGAACAGCGTGGTGCGCGCGCCTTCCGGACGGGCGCCGTGGTCGTATTTGCCGGTCAGATAGCCCTGCGCCAGCGGCGAGTAAGCAAGCAGCGACACATCCTCGCGCTCGCAGGTCTCGGCAAGGTTCACCTCATACGTGCGGTTGACGAGGTTGTAGGCGTTCTGCACCGAGGCCACGCGCGGGCCGACGCCGCGATCGCTTTCGGCGACGAAGCGCATGACGCCCCAGGAGCTTTCGTTGGAAAGACCGAGGTGACGGATCTTGCCCGCCTTCACCAGCTCGTCGAACACGGCCAGCGTCTCGTCAATCGGTGTCTCGTCCTCGGCGCGCTTGGTCGGCTCGGTGGCAATGCGCGTAGGATTCGAGCCCCAGGTGATCAGCCGGTCAGGGAAATGGATCTGGTAGAGGTCGATGTAGTCGGTCTGCAGACGCACCAGCGACTTGTCGATGGCATCGAGGATATCGGCGCGCACCAGCTTCGAGGGGCGCCCGCCCCTGAACCACTCGTTTGCCGTGCGACCCACCACCTTGGAGGCCACCACCACGCGGTCGCGGTTTGCCCGCGCCTTCATCCAGTTGCCGATGTAGCTTTCGGTGAGCCCCTGCGTCTCGGGCTTGGGCGGAATGGAATAGAGCTCGGCCGTGTCGAGGAAATTGACGCCGCGCTCGAAGGCGAGGTCCATCTGGGCGTGGCCCTCCGCCTCGGTGGTCTGCTGGCCCCAGGTCATGGTGCCGAGGCAGATTTTCGAGACGGAAAGGTCGGTGCGGCCTATGCGGCGCTTTTCCATAAAAGTCTCCGGAATGTCAGGCTGGCGCGTATGCGCTCGGGAAGGACGCGCATGCATAGCCGATGATCGGCCGGCACTCCAGAGTGGCATTAGCCAGCCGCATTTGTGCGACGCCAAGCGATTCCGCTTGGCTGCAAAATGCTCGAATTAGCGCTTGCCCGCCTTGGTCGCCCGGCGCTTGGCGTCGTCGATCAGCATGTTGGCCACCTGCATGCGCACCATGGCGCGCTGGCGCAGATGCGGCGCCACACGGTCCGGATGATTGTGGAAGGCGAATGTCCTGCGCAACCGGCTGAAGTCGGCGCTGGCCTTGGCGGCGGCCAGATTGAGCTCGCGGGCGATCGTCTCGGGATCGACCGACGGCAGTTCTTCCTGCGGTTCCGCGCGCTCGGCCACCAGTTCGTCGAGGCTGGACAGAAGGGCGGCGAATCCTGCCTCAAAGGTTTCGCTCGCTTCGCGGTATTCGGCCTTGGCAGCTTCCGCCGCAACCTTGATGCGGCCCGAATAGAGCTCGTCGGCGACTGCCAGATAGTCGAATGGAATCGTAGGCTTGGCTGGCGCTTCCTCAGCCATCGCCCGAGCGACGAAGAGGTCGTCGAGCAACGAAGCAAAATCGCTATCGGTGTTGGTCCCCACGATACTCTCCCTGTGCCGTCACCACGCGATCGGACTTGGCTCGGACACTATCCAGCGCTCGTTAAAAATGGCTTGGCGACAGCAAAAGAAATTTACTTGCCGTCCGTTCCATTCACAGTGCGCTTTGGTAGCACTTGAACGTCACGACCCTGCCGCAATCCCTTTGAGATACTAGCGGCCCGGGGAGATTCGCCTGATGAAACGACTTTTGCTTGCCGCCACCGCCTCGACCTTGGCCTGCGCCCACGCGCTCGCCGCCGAGCCGGCTTACGTGGACGACCGCTCCGATGCGGCCGCGCTGGTGCGTTCGTTCTACAATGCGGTGGACCGGCAGGAATACACGCGCGCCTGGAGTTATTTCGGCGAAGCCAAGCCGACCGAGAATTTCGAAGAATTCGTCGACGGCTTCAAGGACACTGAAGAAGTGCGCGCTTTGGTGGGCGAGCCGAGCTCGGAAGGTGCGGCCGGCAGCATCATCTACTACATCCCCGTTTCCATCCTCGCGCACGGCAAGGACGGCAGCCAAAAAGTGTTTGCCGGCTGCTACACGGCGCGGCTTTCCAATCCGCAGATCCAGGCCGAGCCGCCATTCGTGGGGCTGCACATCGAAAAGGGCGAGCTGAAGCCCAGCGACAAATCTTTGGAGGAAGCGCTGCCGGCAAGCTGCGGCGACGTTCCGCCCCCAGCCCCCAAGGACAAAGTGCTGGAAGAGGCCAAGGCCGCATTCGCGGCTACGCGTTCGGCGCAGTGCAGTTCACTGGCGCCGGGCCAGCCCGACGACGCCACCAAGCCGGAAGACTACACGATCACCTATCACGACGGGAACGAAGGCGCGGCCGGCCCCGAACGCAAGGCGCGGCTCATTCGTTTCTTCTGCACCTCCGGCGCCTACAACCAGATCCATGTCTACTATCTGGCCGACGAGGCACGGGGCCTGCGCGAGCTGCATTTCGCGACACCCGAGCTCGACATCCACTACGAAGGCAACAATACCGAGGGCAAGGTCGAAGCCATCAACATCACCGGCTTCCGCGCCGAGAACGCGCTGATCAACTCGACCTACGATCCGCAGGCCCACACCATCACGTCGAACGGCAAGTGGCGAGCCAAGGGCGACGCCTCATCGAACGGCACCTGGCTGTTCCGCAACGGCGATTTCAGCCTCGTGGAATACGACGTGGACGCCACCTATGACGGTATCGTCAATCCCGAGACCATTTTGGACTACAACTCGGCACCCTGACCTCTAGAGCGTGATCCCGAAAAGTTGCAGACTTTTCGGACAAGATCATGCGGCAAAAACAAAAACTTAGAGCGAGATCGTAATTCAACGAGAAAGCATCTCGCTCCAGGTCAGCGCTTGAGCGACAGCATCCAGTTCAGCACGCCGCGCCAGTCGGTCATACGGATCGGCGTGCCGTGCGTGCCGGTCTCAAAACGCACGAAGCGCGTCGGATAGCCGGGCGACTTGGCCGAGATCGAGCGGAAGAAGGCTTCCTGCTTCTCGATCGGGAAAACGATGTCGTGGCTGCCCTGGCCGAAGAACACCGGCACCTTGCGCTTGAAGGCCGCGCTAGTGAAAAAGTCCTCGTCCCATAGCGATCCGAGGAGCAACAGACCGGAAAGGTGCGGCGCGACGGTCTTATCGGCGGCGAGCTTCCAGCACAGCGACCCGCCCATGGAACCGCAGGCGACGAAGACCGACGCGCCCGGCGACGCTTCAGCATAATGCGAAATCAGCGCGGCGATCTGGGCTGCGCCCTTGTCGCCGAAATCGGGAAAATCGGGCGAGAGATAGAGGCCGCCATTTTCGGCCATCAGGTTCTTCACACGGTTGAAATTGCCGCCGAAGGTGAAGTCGTCGACGCCCTGCTTGCGGCTACCGCCCTGCCCGTGCAGGTAGATGACGATCAGCTTCGCGCCCTGCTGCTTGCCCACCGCGAAGTGGCGGATGTCGCCGATATCGGTCTTCAGGACGAGATCATTCTGCACGCTGCGCACGCCGGTGGAGATGTACTGTCCGCGCACACGCCGTTCGGGGATTTCGTCGCGCGCATTGATATCGCGCATCTCGCGGTAGTCGACCACCATGTAGGCCCCGCCATCGCCGGTGGAGAGCACGCCGGGATAGGCGAAGAGGTCGTCCTTGAAGGGCGAGAGCGTCAGCCCGTCAGCCAAAGCAAGCGAAGGCATCGCAAGCGCCATCAGCCCTGCAGCAACGGCGCTGCGCCACCGAACCAGAAATGTCATGCGTCCCCGCTCACCTTTCCTGCAGCACGCCGCCGGCACTTTCCAGCGCATCGCGCGTGTCGACGTCGAGGGCAGCGCCCGCGCCGATCTCGACATCGACGGCATTGGCCCCCTCGGCCTCCACGATATGCCTCGCGCCGGTGTCGCCCTGCAAGCCTGCAACGGCGGGAAACAGCGAGCGCGGCAGGAGAACCGGGTTACCGCGGCGGCCTTCATGAGTGGCGCGCACCACCGGCCGCCCGCCGCCCGACTTGAACGCCGTGATCATACGGTTCAGGTCGTCAGCAGTGATACCCGGCATGTCGCCGAGCACGATTAACGCACCCGTGATATCAGGCGGCAGCGCCGCAATCCCTGCCTTCAGCGAAGAGGCAAGTCCAGTCGCGAAATCCGGGTTGTGCACGAACTTCACGGCGAGCCCCGAAAGCGCGGCCTCGATCCTGTCGGCCTGATGTCCGGTAACGACGACGGTGGTCGCAGCATTGCTCGCCAGCGCACGCTCCACCGTAAGGCGGATGAGCGGCCGGTCGCCGAACAGCGCCATCAGCTTGTTGGGCCCACCCATGCGGCTTGAGCGGCCGGCCGCCAGCACCACGACGCCGACCTTCGCGGAAACCGGCCTTTCGCGCGCCTCGCGCGGCTGCGGCCGCGTCGGGATTTCCATCAGAAGGCCGCCCACGCCCATGCCGGCAATGTCCATTGCCGATACCGGCAGGCCGGCGATCACGCGGTCCAGAACCCAGTCAAAACCGTTCTCCTTCGGGCTGCGGGCGCAGCCCGGCGCGCCGATCACCGGCTTGCCGCCGATCTCGCCGATCACAAGCAGGTTGCCCGGATCGACCGGCATGCCGGCGCGGATGACCCGGCCTCCGGCCTTCATGATGGCCGCCGGGATGACGTCCTCGAAATCGCACATGGCCGAGGCGCCAAACACCAGTACCATGTCGTTGTCGCGCACCAGCGCCTCGACCGCCTCGGCCACCGGCGCGGCCTCGTGCGGCGTGCGTCGTTCCTCGGTGATCTCGCTTTGCGAGCGCGCCAGCCGCTCGACCGTGATCGCGGAGGTCTTGTCGAGCACGCTGCCCTTGATGCCGGGCAGGACGGTCTGGATCATGCCCACGCGCAGCGCGCGGAACGGTTTTATGGCAAAGGCCTCGCGCCCAGCGCACAGCGCCACCACCTGATCGACCAGCTCACCTGCTACGGCAAAGGGGATGATCTTGACCGTGGCGACCATCTGCCCGGCCTGCACTTCGGCATAGTCGGGAACGGTCGCCAGCGTGATCGCGGGGTCGACGGCGTTGATCGCATCGACCAAAGCCTTGTCGACGATGAACACACCGGCTGTTTCAGCATGAAGATTGACGCGGCCGGTCGCCGCCGCCTTCACCTCGACATTGCGCACCATAAGCGCGCGCGCAATGCGCTCAGCCGCCTTGTCTTCGCTGACATCGCCCGGATCGAGCCGTGCAACGACCAGTTCGCGGATACCGGTCGCCTTCAGGAACGCGATGTCGTCGGCGTTCAGGAGATGTGCCTTGCGGAACCGCCGCTCGCCAGCAGTCAGCGAGTGCGCCAGCACCGCGCCTGCGGCTTGATCAATGCTGACCGTTCCGAACTTCACGCCGCCTCCCCCTTGGGCTGCCGTGCCGCGCCCCGCGACCGGAATGCGCGGATCGCTTGCGCCAGAACCGCGACCGCGATCTCTGCCGGGCTCGCCGCGCCGATGTCGATGCCGATCGGCGAGAATATCGTGTCGATCCGCTCGGCCGGCACACCCATCGCCATCAGCCGTTCCACGCGCTTGGCATGGGTCTTCCGGCTGCCCAGCGCGCCGACATAGAAGCAGCCGGCTTCCAGCGCCGCCTTCAGCGCAAAGTCATCGATCTTGGGGTCATGCGTGAGTGCCGCCAGACCGGTGTAGCTGTCGAGCGGATGCAGCTTCAGCACGTCTTCCGGCCATTCGGGATGAAGCGTGACATCGGGAAAGCGCTCAGGCGTTGCAAAGGCCGTTCGCGGGTCGATGATCTCCAGCGGATAGCCGGCCACCTGCGCCATCGGCGCCAGCGCCTGGCTGATATGCACCGCGCCGATCACCACCAGCCGCGGCTGCGGCAGATGCGCGTTGAGGAAGAAGCTGCGGCCTTCGGCCTCCACCACGCGCGAGGCACCGGTGCGAAAAGCTTCGGCAATCGCGACGCCAAGTTCGCCCGCAACCACGTCACCCTCGCACACGAGGCGGTCGCGGCCGTCACCGAGATCAGTCACGAGTACGGCCGCGCGGCGGGCGCGGCGTTCGGCGTTCAGCTTCTTGAGATGATACGGGTCCATGATCAGCCCAGCCGTTCGACATAGACACGGATGCGGCCGCCGCAGGAAAGCCCCACGCGCCAGGCGGTCTCGTCGGCCACGCCGAATTCGAGCACTCTGGGCTTGCCGCTCTCGATCACGTCGGCGGCCTCGGCGATCACCGCGCCTTCGACGCATCCGCCGGAAACCGAGCCCTGGAAATTGCCTTCCGAGTCGATGACCAGGCAGCTGCCGGCCGGGCGCGGTGCCGAGCCCCATGTCTCCACCACGGTGGCGACGGCGACATCCCGGCCGCTCTTCATCCACTCTTCGGCGATGAGCAGCGGGTCGCGGCTTTCGTCCAGATGGGCTGTGTTCTCCATGACTGCTCCTCCGTGGCCCCGATAAGGACCTGCTTTATATGGTCACGCGGCCTTGGAACTGCCAATCCCTAGCCAACGCCGAGGGTCGACATCGACGGTCGTCCGACGGTCCAGCGAAGCGCAGAGATCGGCGAGCGCATCGAGATTGTGGACCGCGCGGAATTCGTCAACATGCGGCAACATGGCCCGCACCCCGCGCGCCCGCGCCTCAAAACCTTCGAAGCGCAGCAAGGGGTTCAGCCAGATCAGCCGCCGGCAGGAGCGGTGCAGCCGCGCCATCTCCGCCGAAAGCTCTCCCACGTCATCGCGTTCCAGCCCATCGGTAATCAGCAGCACGACGGCGCCCTGCCCCAGCACCCGGCGCGACCAAAGCCGGTTGAACTCGTGCAGTGCGTCGCCGATGCGCGTACCGCCCGACCAGTCCTTCACCGCCGCCGAGCAGTCGGCAAGTGCGGCGTCGGGGTCGCGATGGCGCATCTGGCGGGTCAGGTTGGTCAGCCGCGTGCCGAAGACGAAAGTGTGCACATGCCGCCGCATTTCGGTCAGCGCGTGCAGGAAATGCAGGAAAATGCGCGTGTACTGGCTCATCGAGCCGGAAATATCGGCCAGCACCACGATGGGCGGACTGATTTCGCGGGCCGAGCGGAATTTCGGCAGGATCAGCTCGCCGCCGGTGCGGGCGGCCGAGCGCATCATGGCGCGCGGGTCGGTGCGGCCGCGCGTGTCGGGTTGGTAGCGTCGCGTGCGCACCGTGTCGAACGGCAGTTGCAGCTGGGCGATGGCGCGCTTGGCATCGCTGATCTCGGCCGCCGTCATCTGCGCGAAATCCTTGCCGCGCAGCACCTCGTTGCCCGAGACGGTGAAACGCGCGTCAATCTCGAATTCGGGCATCTCGCTGACGGGTTGGCTCTTCTGGTGCCCCTCGAACATGGCGTCCGCCACGCGGCTTTCGGCGGCACGCGGCTTCTGCTTCTCGCGATTGTCGGGCGCGACCGGCGAGAACATGGCAATCATCTTCTCGATCAGCTCGCGCGACTTCCAGAACAGGCGGAACGCCTCATCAAAAGTCGCATGGTCCTCGTGGCGCGTGACCAGCACCGCATGCAGCGTCCAGTAAAAATCCTCGCGCGAGCCGATGCCGGCGGCCAGCACTGCCTCGATAGCATCCTTCACCGAGGACGGGCCGACGCGCATGCCCGCCTTGCGCAGCGTGCGGGCGAAATAGACGATGTTGTCGGCAATGCGCCCGTCGGGAACGGGCACAGATCCTGAGGGTTTTCGGGTAGCTCCTAGGGTCATACCCCCACCCATAACCCCTCCCCACAAGGGGGAGGGAGACTTGCGGAAGTGCTTCCTGCACCAGATTCGGCAATGTCGGCCGAGAGGAAAACGGAAGCGCGAAACAGTTCCCCTCCCCCTTGTGGGGAGGGGTTAGGGGTGGGGGTAAATCGACACCACGCCACCATCACCAACTACTCCGCCGCCGACAGCTCGGCCTTCACTTCCTGGAGGATGCGGCGGCCTTCGCCTTGCTGGATGCGCGCGATGTCGTCCTGGTATTTCAGCAGAACGCCGATCGTGTCGGACACCGTTTCGGGATCGAGCGCGACTTTGTCGAGCTCGGTCAGCGCGCTCGCCCAGTCGATGGTCTCGGCCACGCCAGGCGCCTTGAACAGTTCGATCTCGCGCAGCTTCTGGATGAAATTCACCACCTCGGTGGACAGGCGACGGTTGGCGTCCGGCACCTTGCGGCGCACGATCTCCAGTTCGCGCGCGGCATTGGGATAGTCGACCCAGTGATAGAGGCAGCGCCGCTTCAGTGCGTCATGGATTTCACGCGTGCGGTTGGAAGTGATGATGACGATCGGCGGCTCCTCGGCCTTGATCGTGCCGAGTTCCGGCACCGTCACCTGGAAATCGGACAGGATTTCGAGAAGGTACGCCTCAAAAGCCTCGTCGGTGCGGTCGAGCTCGTCGATAAGGAAGATCGGTGCGGCCCCCGCTTTGCCGGTCAGTGCCTCGAGCACCGGGCGGCGGATCAGGTATTTTTCGGAGAAGACGTTGCGCTCCATGTCGCGCCGGTCGACCTCGCCGGCCGCCTCCTCCATGCGGATTTCGATCATCTGGGCGGCGTAGTTCCACTCATAGACGGCAGAGGAAACGTCGAGCCCTTCATAGCATTGCAGGCGGATCAGCCGGCGGCCAAGCCCGCTGGCCAGCACCTTGGCGATTTCGGTCTTGCCCACGCCCGCCTCGCCTTCGAGGAACAGCGGGCGCTTCATGCGCAGGCTCAGGAACAGCACCGTCGCCAGCGCGCGGTCGGCAACGTAATCGGCCCCTGTCAGCATCTCCAGCGTTTCGTCGATGGAGTCGGGTACCGGCCGTGCCGCGTCGCTCATTGCGTCTCCGTGGGCCTCACCGGCCGAGTACGTGATAGCCGCGATCGTGATAGATCAGCGGCTTGAAGTTATTGCTCACCCGCAGGCCTGTCACCTTGCCAAAAAGCACACGATGGGTGGCGAGGTCCTTGGTGTCGACGAGTTCGCAGTCGAACACGGTCAGCGCGTCGGTCAGCGTCGGCGCGCCGCTCGCAATCGTCTCCCACTCGCCGAGAGCAAAACGCTCCTCGGTGGGCAGGCGGGTGATGCCGGAGAAGGCCGCCGCCAACTCCTGATGATGCGCGGCAAGCGTGTTGAGCGCGAAATTGCCGTTCTTGATGAAGAGATCGTTGTTGGGGTTCTCGCGGTTGAGACACACCAGGATCATCGGCGGGGTGTCGGAAACCGAGCAGGCCGCAATCACGGTTGCGCCACGTCGCCCAGCCTTGCCGTCGGTCGTCACGACATGGACAGCACCGGCGAAATGAGCCATCGCGTCGCGATAGGCCTGCGGCTCGACATCATATTTCTTCAACACCAGAGAGATTCCCGCGATTGTCAGTTGCCCGCTATATATGCCCGCTATTACCGCGTCACAAGCAAGGCGGCTTGGGCCAGTCAAGTAAGTCAAGGAATTAGCTTGTTGCGGAAATTCGGGGCAGCCTTTACGTCTTGGCCCGAAATGACGCCGGCTATCGCTCGCCGGCAGTGGGGAAAGGCATGCGGATTGCACGTTTCGTCATAGGCGCCTTGGCTGGCCTGTTCATGGCCGGGTCGGCGCATGCCGAAGCGCTGCGCCTTGGCGTGGCGGCTCCGCTCAGCGGCGCCTCGGCCGTCCTTGGCGCGCAGATCCGCGCCGGCGTGCAGGCCGCAGCTGAAGACGGCTCGGTGACGCTCGAGATCGTCGACGATGCCTGCACGGCCGATGGCGGCACAAAGGCCGCCAAGCAATTCGCCAAAGCCAAGGTGCAGGCCGTGGTCGGCTTCCTTTGCGGCGAAGCCATCGAAGCTGCGATGCCGATCCTGAAAGATGCCGGCATTCCCGTCATCACCATCGGCGTGCGCACCGACAGCCTCACTGACCAGCGCGAAAAAGCCGGCTGGCCGGTGTTCCGCCTTGCCCCCCGCGCCGACAGCGAACACGAAGCGACTGGCCGGCTGCTGACAAGGCTCTGGCGCGACAAGCTGTTCGCGATCGTCGACGACGGCACCATCTATGGCCGCGAACTCGCCGAGAGCTTTCGCACTGCTGCCCAGCAGGACGGGCTGAAGCCAGTCTTCAACGACACGTTCCGGCCTCAACTCGACAACCAGGTCGCACTCGTCGGCCGCCTGCGCAAGGCGGGGGCCACGCATGTCTTCGTCGGCGGCGACCGCGACGACGTCGCGATCATGGCGCGCGATGCCCGCAAGATCGGCTTGAACATGGTGTTCGCCGGCGGTGAAACCCTACGCGCGGCCCCTGGTCCCGTGCCGCTGGCTGCCGGCACGCTGATGATCGCCCTGCCCGAATGGCAGGAGGTCGCCGAACCCGCCGTGGCCGAGAAATTCAAGACCAATGGGGTCATCCCCGACGGCTATGTCCTGCCAGCCTATGCGGCCGTCGAAGTCGTCCGCGCGGCGGCGGCCGATGCGAGCGCGAGCGGCGACCTCAAGAAGGCGCTCACCGAACATGATTTCCAGACGACAATCGGCCTTGTAAGGTTCGATGCCAAGGGCGATCTGTCCGACAACCCGTACCGCGTCTTGCGCTACGACGGGACGCGCTTCGTGCCCGTGGAGGTGCAATGAGCTTCAAGGCCGGCCCCCGCAATCTCATCACCGACGTCGCCGGGCTGAAGGTCGGCAACTCCGCTGACGCGAAGCTGAAATCGGGCGTGTCCGTAGTGCTCTGCGACGAGCTGGCGGTGGCCGGCGTGCAGGTGCTGGGCGGTGCGCCCGGCACGCGCGAGACCGATCTTCTTGAGCCGCACAATTCGGTCGAGGCGATCAATGCCGTGGTGCTTTCAGGCGGCTCGGCTTTCGGGCTGGACTCCGCGTCTGGCGTGCAGGCGGCGCTGCGCGAGCGCGGCATCGGCTTTGCCGTGGCCGACCAGCGCGTCCCCCTCGTTCCCGGCGCCATCCTGTTCGACCTGATCAATGGCGGCGACAAGAACTGGGGCCGCTATCCGCCCTATCGCGAGCTCGGCTACGAGGCGGTGCAGAACGCAGCCGTCGATTTCGAGATTGGCACCGCCGGCGCCGGCACTGGCGCGCTCGTGGCTGGCCTGAAAGGTGGGCTCGGCTCGGCCTCGACCGTTCTGCCAAACGGCATCACCATCGGCGCGCTGGTGGCGGCAAATCCCGTCGGCGCGGTCACGGTCGGTCGCAGCCGGCATTTCTGGGCCGCGCATTTCGAGATCGGCGACGAGTTCGGCGGGCTTGGCCTGCCCTCGCCTCTGCCTGCTGAAGCGACCGACATCGAACTGAAATTCCGACAGCGGCCGGTCGCCGGCGCCAACACCACGATTGCCGTGATCGCCACCGACGCGGTTCTGACCAAGCCTGCCGCCAAGCGCCTGGCGATTGCCGCGCATGACGGCTTTGCCCGCGCCATCTGGCCGACCCATACGCCGATGGACGGCGACCTCGTCTTCGCGCTGGCCACTGGAAAGAGCGGCATCGCACCCGATGCCGACGACATCACCGACCTTTACGCAGCAGCGGGAGCCACCATGGCGCGCGCCATCGCGCGGGCGGTGTATTCGGCGACGCCCGCGCCCGGCGACCTCATGCCTGTGTGGTCTTCGCTGTCGAGGTGATCGGCTGGTGGCCGTCCTCTTCTTCCTCGAAGGTGACGGCGACATCCGAATTGGCCGACAGGCGCACCTTGTCGCCCTCCACCTCGGCCACGAGTGCTAGCGGGATAAAGTGGTTGTGATGGCGGTGCGAGCCCTGCCCGCTATCCTGCTTCGAAAGCATGATGCGCTGGCCGGTCACCGCCTCGACGGAGCCTATATGCACGCCATCGGCGCCGATGACCTCCATGTGCTCGCGGATCTGATGAATGGCTTCTTCGCGTAACTGGTCGGCGGCGGTCACGGCTCTATCCTCCCTTCGGCGGGCTTGCCCGGATAACGCCTCGTGGCGGATTTGGATGCATATCTGCCCCCGACCTCCATTTGCTGGTAAGCTCCATGCATTGAGCAATGGGGCTTGGTCTGTTAGGAGCCCCCCATTCAACGCTTAACGGACAGCTCGACATGATCCCTCGCTATTCGCGCCCGGAAATGGTGGCCATCTGGTCGCCGGAAACCAAGTTCCGCATCTGGTTCGAGATCGAGGCCTATGCCTGCAATGCGCTGGCCGAGATCGGCGTCATCCCCAAGGAAGCGGCGAAGACGATCTGGGAAAAGGGCGGCGCGGCCAAGTTCGACGTGGCGCGCATCGACGAGATCGAAGCCGTCACCAAGCATGACGTCATCGCCTTTCTGACGCATCTGGCCGAATTCATCGGTCCCGACGCCCGCTTCGTCCACCAGGGCATGACCTCGTCGGACGTGCTCGACACCACGCTCAACATCCAGCTGGTGCGTGCGGCCGACCTGCTCCTGGCTGACATGGACCGCGTTCTGGCCGCGCTGAAGACGCGCGCCTTCGAGCACAAGGATACGGTTCGCATTGGTCGCAGCCACGGCATCCATGCCGAGCCGACCACGATGGGCCTCACCTTCGCCCGCTTCTATGCCGAAATGTCGCGCAACCGGGCTCGCCTGGTTGCCGCGCGCGCAGAAATCGCCACCGGCGCCATTTCGGGCGCGGTCGGCACCTTTGCCAATATCGATCCCTATGTTGAGGAATATGTCTGCGCCAAGCTCGGTCTAGCGCCGGAGCCCGTCTCCACGCAGGTCATCCCGCGCGACCGGCACGCCATGTTCTTCGCCACGCTCGGCGTCATCGCTTCCTCGATGGAGAATGTCGCGATCGAAATCCGCCACATGCAGCGCACCGAGGTGCTCGAGGCAGAAGAATTCTTCTCGCCGGGCCAGAAGGGCTCGTCGGCCATGCCACACAAGCGCAACCCGGTGCTGACCGAAAACCTCACCGGCCTCGCGCGCCTCGTGCGCATGTCGGTCACGCCAGCGATGGAAAACGTGGCGCTCTGGCACGAGCGCGACATCAGCCATTCGAGCGTCGAGCGCGCCATTGGCCCCGACACCACGATCACCCTCGACTTCGCGCTGAACCGGCTCGCCGGCGTCATCGAGAAGCTGGTGATCTACCCCGAAAACATGATGAAGAACCTGAACAAGTTCCGGGGCCTGGTGCATTCGCAGCGCATGCTTCTGGCGCTGACGCAGGCCGGCGTGTCCCGCGAGGACGCCTATCGCCTCGTCCAGCGCAACGCCATGAAGGTCTGGGAAGAAGGCAAGGATTTCCTTGAGGAACTCTTGGCCGACGAGGAAGTGCGCGCAGCACTTTCCGAAGAGGACATCCGCGAAAAGTTCGACCTCGGCTACCACACCAAGCATGTCGACACGATCTTCAAGCGGGTGTTCGGAGAAAGCTGATCTCGCGAAACCGAGAGTCACAGACTTCCTAAAAAAAGAAGGGCCTGCGCAGCGTGGCGCAGGCCCTTTTCTTTTGTATTCGATTAGTGTCAAGCCTTGCCTGGCACCGTCCTGATCACGGTGCCCCAAGGGTCTTCCCGGGTCTCGTTCGCCTTGGCGTTCGCCGAGCGCATCTCGACCCAGCTCAGGCCCGTGCGGCTGGCGTCGCGCTTGCCGGCATGCGGGCTCTGCCAGGAATTGGCGGCGATGTGGTGGTGATAACCACCGGACGACAGGAACACCGCCTGCCCGCCATACACTGCCATGGTGTCGAAGCCGAATTCCTTGTTCCACCAGGCCTCGGCTTCCTTCGGATCGCCGACGCGCAGATGCACATGGCCGATAACGCTGTTTGCCGGCGCGCCCTTCCACTCCGCATTGTCGGCCGGCACCGAAGCCAGCACGTCCGGCACATTCAGGCCAATCGTCGCCATTTCGACGTGCGAGCCGTGCCATTTCCAGTTTTCGCGTGGGCGGTCGGCATAGATTTCAATGCCGTTGCCTTCGGGATCGGTCAGATACAGCGCCTCGCTGACGAGATGGTCGGATGTGCCGTCGACCGGGATGCGGTGGTCGATCGCATGCCGGATCCAGCGGCCGAGATCGGCGCGCTCGGGCAACAGAAACGCGGTGTGGAACAGTCCGGCGCTGCGCGGATCATCCGGCTTTGCCGCCCGATCGGCCTCGATGTCGAGCAGGGGCCGGCTTCCCACGCCAAGTGTGATGACCGAGCCGTCTCGCGACAGCTCATCGAGGCCCACCACCGCCCGGTAGTAGGCCGCGAGCTTGTCGGCGTCCTTCGCCTTGAGGCCGACGCGGGAAACGCTGACCGGCGTGGTGGCGGCAAATGGCAGTTCGCTCATGTTCGGCTCCGTGCGGCCGGCACCCACCGTCGCCCCAAGGGCGAACAAGCGGCGCTGCCGACCAGTTTGCGTCGTGTCAGGTTCAAATTCCCGGCCGACGCAATTGTTTCGTCTCCCAATAAATCGACCAGCAACACCGTTCACACAAGGCAGCAAGTTGCGAACACCGCGTTCACTAGATCGATTAGCGACGGCGCTGCCGCAATTACCGATTGTACCAAGCGGCGATAAGCGAAGACGCATTGGCTGCCCTTCTGCTAACTGGGGTAAGCAAAGATCTTATCCGAGTGCGGTTCATGAACACCGAGCAATCCTTCTCCCTGCGCCCCGCTCATCAAGGCGATGGCCAAGCTGTGTTCGACGTCACGCGCCTTTCCGTACGCGCGCTTGCGAAAAACCACTATTCGTCCGGGCAGATCGACGGCTGGATGGGAAATCGCACTACGGAATACTATGAGGACCTCATCGCCATGGGGCGAATGGTCGTCGCCGAGCAAAACGGCAGGATCGTCGGCTTTGTCGACACCGAGCCCGGAGAGGTCACCCGGCTATTCCTCTTGGAGGAAGCAGCCGGTTCAGGCCTCGGCAAGCAGTTGCTCGAAATCGGCATCAAGAATGCCCGCTTGGGGCACAAAGGCCCGATCAAGGTCGAGTCCACGATCAATGCCGAGGGCTTTTATCGGAAGCATGGTTTTCGCACGATCGAGAGAGGCTTTTTCTCCCATGGCGTGGGCGGAGACCCAATCGAAATCGTGCACATGGAGTTATAACGGGAAGGAGTTGTTGCGTGCACTTGCCGTGGGCCGACCAAGGGATCACTGCTCATTCGAGCGCCTTGAAGGTTGCACCGCGGCGAAGGCGTCGCTACATGCGCGATCATGAAGGTCAAAGACGCAGATATCCTCATCGTTCCCGGTTACACCAATTCCGGGCCGGACCATTGGCAGAGCCGCTGGGAGTCAAAACTCTCGACGGCGCGCCGCGTCGAGCAGGCGGAGTGGTCCAAGCCCGTGCGCGAGGACTGGGTGGAAGCGGTCGCAAACGCGGTGAACGAGGCTGAAAAGCCGGTCGTCATCATCGCCCATTCGCTCGGGGTGCCGGCCGTCATCCACGCCGTACCGCTGTTCACGAAGCCGGTTGCCGGTGCCTTCCTGGTTGCTCCGCCGGACGTCGCCAATCCTGAGATCCGGCCGAAGCACCTGATGACCTTCGGCCCCTACCCGCGCGATCCGCTGCCGTTTCCGTCAGTGGTGGTGATGAGCAGCAACGACCCGTTCTGCTCGCAGGAGATGGCCGCCGACATCGCCGCAGCCTGGGGCTCGCAGCTGATCCATGCCGGAGAAGCCGGCCACATCAATGCTGACGCCGGCTACGGTCCATGGCCAGAAGGCTCGATGGCTTTTGCGAACTTCCTGTCGCGACTGCCTGGCTGAGCCGGGTCAGTAACCCGTTTTCCCGGAACCCTTGCGGGCCTGCGGCGCGCCGAGGGTGTCGCGCGCGGTCTTGAGCAGGCTTTCGGCGCCCAGCGAGATGTAGCGATGCTCGGTGCCGAGCGCCAGGAAGCGGTAGCCCATCTCCACGAATCGGCCGCACATGCCGGCATCGACCACGAAGATGCCGGCATGCTTGCCTGCCACCTTCGCCCGGGCCGCGATACGCGCCAGCGTTTCCATCATGTCTTCAAGCGTCGCGTCCACGGTCTCTCCCTCGGTCCAGGCGATGGAAAAATCGGCCGGACCGACGAAGATGCCGTCAATGCCGGGTGTCGCCAGAATGCCGTCGAGCACGTTTAGCGCTGCCCTGGTTTCGATCATGGCGAAGGACACAGTCGTCGCATTGCTCTCGCGCAGCCAGGCAACCGGATCCTTGCTGCCGTAGCGCGGTGCGGCGAAGGTCGGCCCCCAGGAGCGTTCGCCCACCGGCGGATACTTCATCGCGGCCGCAAAACGGCGCGCATCCTCTACCGAATTGACCATCGGCGCGATCACCGCCTCGGCGCCGAAGTCAAGCGCACGGCTGGCCATGTCGAAGCGACCGACCGGAATGCGCACCACCGGATGCTTGGCCGCACGAAGCACCGGCACGATGCTGCGCAGGATGCTGTCCTCGTGGTGCCCGCCATGCTGCATGTCGAGCGTGACCGCATCAAAACCCTGGGCGGCCACGATCTCGACCGTCAGCGCGTCCGGTATGCCGGACCAGGCCGTGAGCAGCGTTTCACCGGCGTTCAGGCGGGATGCGATCGTCATGGGCAAGGCTCCTCGGATTTGCCGTCATCTGAACCGGAAACGACTGCCAAGGCAAAGAAAAACCGCCCGGCAAGCGGGCGGTTCGTTGGTCCAGAGCGCAGGTCGCTCAGCTATTCTTGATCTGCTGGGCTGCGACGGCGAGCATTTCGTCCATCGTGCGGCGGATCTGATGATCCGACTGCTCAACGCCAGCCGCGTCGAAATCGCGGCGGATCTTGCGGAACACGTCGTGGTCGCCCGCTTCCTCGACGTCCGACATCACCACTTCCGTGGCATAGGCCTCGGCGTCGGGGCCGGTCTTGCCGAGCTTTTCAGCCGCCCAGAGGCCGAGCATCTTGTTGCGCCGGGCCATGGCCTTGAACCGCAATTCCTCGTCCATGACGAACTTCTTCTCGAAGCCCTCTTCGCGGTCCTTCATACTGGTCATACGCAATTCCTCCGGATCAATGCCGATTCGCGACTGAGTATATGGGTTGGGCCAACACAAACCGAAAGCCGTTTGCCGGTCAATATAGGCACTACTATGCTGCACTGCGGCATTTTGCTTGCAAAAGCAGTTGATCGCGCAGAATTGCTCATTGAGCAAACGGCGCGTTTGGGATAGAGACCCCTTGAAACCCCATGAGCGCCGCGATCTTCGCGCGCGAGATGCCAGGGAGCGGCCTCCGTGCCGTCGGCCCTTGAACTCAGAGAACAATGAGATGAAAAATCGCCGCCGCATCTACGAAGGCAAGGCCAAGATCCTTTATGAAGGACCTGAGCCGGGCACTCTGATCCAGTTCTTCAAGGATGACGCCACCGCCTTCAACAAGAAGAAGCACGACATCGTGGACGGCAAGGGCGTGCTCAACAACCGCATTTCCGAGCACATCTTCACCCATCTCAACCGGATGGGCATTCCGACCCACTTCATCCGCCGCCTCAACATGCGCGAGCAGCTGATCAAGGAAGTCGAGATCATCCCGCTCGAGATCGTCGTGCGCAACATCGCCGCCGGCTCGCTGGCAAAGCGCCTCGGCATCGAGGAAGGCACCGTGCTGCCGCGCTCGATCATCGAGTTCTACTACAAGGCCGATGCGCTCGACGACCCGATGGTGTCGGAAGAGCACATCACCGCCTTCGGCTGGGCAAGCCCGCAGGAAATCGATGACATCATGGCGCTCGCCATCCGCGTCAACGACTTCCTCTCCGGCCTGTTCCTCGGCGTCGGCATCCAGCTCGTCGACTTCAAGATCGAATGCGGCCGCCTGTTCGAGGGCGATATGATGCGCATCGTCGTCGCCGACGAGATTTCGCCCGACAGCTGCCGTCTGTGGGACGTCAACACCCAGGACAAGCTCGACAAGGACCGCTTCCGCCGCGACATGGGCGGGCTCGTCGAAGCCTACCAGGAAGTGGCGCGCCGGCTCGGCATCATGAATGAAAACGAGCCGCCACGCCCCACCGGGCCGGTCCTCGTAAAGCACTGAACCAAATCCTCGGGCGCGTTCAAAAACGCGCCCGAACAACTTTTAGTCGACTTCTCGGAGTGAAATGCCCGTGATCAAGGCCCGCGTAACCGTCACCCTCAAGAACGGCGTGCTCGACCCGCAAGGCAAGGCGATCGAACATGCACTCGACAGCCTCGGTTTCGACGGCGTGCATTCGGTGCGCCAGGGCAAGGTGTTCGACCTCGAGATCGAAGGCACCGACCCCGCCAAGGCCGAAGCCGACCTCAAGGCCATGTGCGATAAGCTTCTGGCGAACACGGTCATCGAGAACTATAGTGTGTCCATAACCTGAGGTTGAAGCCGGAGGCGGCGGTGACAGAAGTCACAAATGACCTGATGTATGAATTGCTCAAGCGCATTCATTCAGATCTCTCCGAAGCGAGATTCGACCTCCAGGAGATCAAGCGGCGAATGACTGGCGCGGAGGAAGCACTTGCAGGTGTGAACCGAAGGTTGGATCGCCACGAAGATCGCCTCGATCGCATAGAACGCCGTCTCGAACTGCGCGAACTCGCCGAAACGCAAAGGCCTTACGAACCGAAATGAAATCTGCCGTCGTCGTCCTCCCCGGCCTCAATCGCGACCGCGACATGATCGCGGCGCTGACCAAGATTTCGGGCACCGCACCCGTCACCATCTGGCAGACTGACACCGAAATCCCCGATGTCGACCTGATCGTCATCCCCGGTGGCTTCTCCTATGGCGACTACCTGCGCTGCGGCGCCATCGCAGCCCGCATGCCGGTCATGCGCGCCGTGGCCGAAAAGGCAGCTAAGGGCGTTCAGGTCATCGGCGTGTGCAACGGCTTCCAGATCCTGGTCGAATCCGGCCTGCTGCCGGGCGCCCTGATGCGCAACACATCGCTGAAATTCGTCTGCCGCGAGGTGAAGCTGCAGGTGGCCAATGCCAACACCGCCTTCACCCATCGCTACCAGCCGGGCCAGATCATCCGCTGCCCGGTCGCGCACCATGACGGCAACTATTTTGCCGATGCCGAGACGCTGGCGCGCATCGAGGGCCAGGGCCAGGTGGTATTTCGCTATGCCGAAGGCACCAACCCCAACGGCTCGATCAACGACATTGCCGGCATCGTCAACGACAAGGGCAACGTGCTCGGCCTGATGCCGCATCCCGAAAACCTGATCGAACCGGCCCATGGCGGCATCGATGGGCGCGGGCTTTTCGAGAGCGCGCTTGGCGTGGCGGCCTGAACGGCTCAGAAAAATCCCACCGACCGCAACCCAGAGATTTGAAAAGGCGAATGTCGCGGCATGAAGAAGCTTTGCATGGTTTCCGCAGTGTTTTCGGCGCTGCTTGCGCTTGGCGCTTGCCAGTCCGGCTCCAAGCCTTCGAGCCCGACTGCTGGCTCGGGCAAGAGCGCATCGCTGAGGACCATGGAGCAGGTGGCGATTGCCGCGCACAAGTGCTGGTTCGCCAGCAAGGACCCAGCCTTCAGGCAATATCGCATGGCCAATGAGCTGAACGCCTTCGGCGGCACGCCACGCTTCCTGCTGGTTCCGGCCAAGAACTATGGCGGCCTGCCGCTGCTGGTCGTGCAGGCGCGCGGCAATTCGAGCCGCCTCGAGCATTTTGGCCCGCTGACGAGCGAGCCGCTCGGCGCGCGTATCAATGCCGATCTCGACCGCTGGGCAAGGGGCAGGAGCGACTGCGGCAGCGCGGCCTGACCGGATGGGCAAGGGACTGAAAAAAGCGGAGAGGTCCCCTGCCCGCACTATGACACCGCTATCTTGTGCCATGCGTCATCGCAATCCTTGCAGACCTTGGCATTTCACGCTTTAGAAATGTTCCGAAGCCGAACTGACGGAAAAGGCCCGATCCCATGACCATTTCCAACACCGTGAAAATCACGGACGAGCTGATCGCATCGCACGGGCTGAAGCCCGACGAATACCAGCGCATCCTCGACCTTGTCGGGCGCGAGCCGACCTTCACCGAGCTCGGCATCTTCTCGGCCATGTGGAACGAGCACTGCTCGTATAAATCCTCCAAGAAGTGGCTGCGCACCCTGCCCACGACGGGCGACGTGGTCATCCAGGGTCCGGGCGAGAACGCCGGCGTGGTCGACATCGGCGACGGCGACTGCGTGGTCTTCAAGATGGAGAGCCACAACCACCCCTCCTACATCGAGCCCTATCAGGGCGCGGCGACCGGCGTCGGCGGCATCCTGCGCGACGTCTTCACTATGGGCGCTCGCCCCGTGGCGGCAATGAACGCGCTGCGCTTCGGCGCGCCGGATCATCCCAAGACCAGGCATCTGGTGGCCGGTGTCGTTGCCGGCGTCGGCGGTTACGGCAATTCCTTCGGCGTGCCGACGGTGGGCGGCGAGGTTAATTTCGACCCGCGCTACAATGGCAACATCCTGGTCAATGCCTTCGCCGCTGGTCTCGCCAAGACCGACGGCATCTTCCTCTCCAAGGCCGAAGGCGTCGGCCTGCCGGTGGTCTATCTCGGCGCCAAGACCGGTCGCGACGGCGTCGGCGGCGCCACCATGGCGTCTGCCGAATTCGGTGACGACATCGAAGAAAAGCGCCCCACGGTGCAGGTGGGCGACCCCTTCACCGAAAAGTGCCTCTTGGAAGCCTGCCTTGAATTGATGGCCTCGGGCGCGGTCATCGCGATCCAGGACATGGGTGCTGCCGGCCTCACCTGCTCGGCAGTCGAAATGGGCGCCAAGGGCGATCTCGGCATCGAGCTCGACCTCGACGTGGTGCCGGTGCGCGAAGAGCGCATGACCGCCTATGAGATGATGCTCTCGGAAAGCCAGGAGCGCATGCTCATGGTTCTGTGGCCCGAAAAGGAGGAAGAGGCCGAGGCGATCTTCCGCAAATGGGGGCTCGACTTCGCCATCGTCGGCAAGACCACCGACGACCTGCGCTTCCGCGTGCTGCATCAGGGCGAGGAAGTCGCCAACCTGCCGATCAAGGAACTCGGCGACCAGGCGCCCGAATATGATCGCCCGTGGACGGAGCCGAAGAAGCGCGAGCCGCTGGCCAAGGACGACGTCCCTCAGGCCGACGTGGCCGACGCCCTTCTCAAGCTGCTTGGCAGCGCCAATATGTCGAGCCGCCGCTGGGTCTGGGAACAGTATGACACGCTGATCCAGGGCAACTCGCTACAGCTTCCTGGCGGCGACGCCGGCGTGGTGCGCGTGGAAGGCCACGCCACCAAGGCGCTCGCCTTCTCGTCGGACGTGACGCCGCGCTATTGCGAAGCCGATCCTTACGAGGGCGGCAAGCAAGCCGTGGCCGAATGCTGGCGCAACCTGACCGCGACCGGTGCCGAGCCGCTGGCCGCCACCGACAACCTCAATTTCGGCAATCCCGAGCGCCCCGAGATCATGGGCCAGTTCGCCAAGGCCGTCACCGGCATCGGCGACGCCTGCCGCGCGCTCGGCTTCCCGATCGTGTCGGGCAACGTCTCGCTCTACAACGAGACCAACGGCCAAGGCATCCTGCCCACGCCGACCATCGGCGGCGTCGGCCTCATCCGCGACTGGTCGAAGATGGCGCGCATCGGCTTTGCGGCCGAAGGCGACGCGATCCTGCTCATCGGCGCGCCGGCCTCCTGGGGCACGCATCTGGCGCAGTCGGTCTATATGCGCGACATCCATGGCCGCACCGACGGCCCGCCGCCGGCGGTCGATCTGGAGCACGAGAAGAAGGTGGGCGATTTCGTCCGCGCCCTCATCGCCGACGGCATTGCGACCGCCGTGCACGACCTCTCCGATGGCGGCCTTGCCGTTGGCCTCGCCGAGATGGCCATGGCTTCAGGCATCGGCGCAACCGTCAACCAATTGAAGGACTTGTCGCCGATTCCTGTTTTCTTCGGCGAAGACCAGGGCCGCTATCTCGTGACGATCCCGCGCGACCGCGTCGACTGGTTCTACCAGGAGCGCGTCAAAGATACGGGCGTCTTCGCGCCCTGGATCGGCACCACCGGCGGCAGCGAATTGAAGCTGGGCGACGCCAGCGCAGTTGCCGTCACCGCGATGCGCGAAGCCCATGAATCGTGGTTCCCGAAATTCATGGATGCCTGATCGTCAAAGGGCGATGTTCCTCACTCTGAACATCGCCTGACGATTGACCTCGCTCTGCGCAACGGCCATATCTGAAGGAGTGAGATTGGAGACTCCTTCATGGCAATGGACGCACGCGACATCGAAAAGCTGATCAAGGACGGCATTCCCGATGCCAAGGTCACGATCCGCGACCTTGCCGGCGATGGCGACCATTATGCTGCCGAGGTCGTGGCCGAAAGCTTCCGCGGCAAGAGCCGCGTCCAGCAGCACCAGATGGTCTATGAGGCCCTGAAAGGCAACATGGGCGGCGTGCTGCACGCGCTGGCCCTGCAGACCAGCGCCCCGGACTGAGCCGAGAGCGTTTCAGCCGGCCGATCGCCGGAGCCAATTTGGCTCCGGACTGAGCAACTCGGTCGTGCGACTACGGCTGCGTCTTTGCAAACACCGCCAATATCGGCCCCACGGGGCTGGCGCCGCCGATGATCATGTCCTTGCCGTTCGACAAGGCCGAGATCGCGCCGTCGAAATAAAGCGCGTTCGGGCATTGCAACCCATCGCGGAACAGGCGGCCGAAACTGCCGAAGCTGACCGGCTGGCGGGAGATCGCCAGCACCACAGTGTGCGGATCGCGCACACCCACGCCGTTGCGGATGTAGCGCGACGTGCCGTTCTCCTCGAAACGGGGATGCAACCGGCCGTCGATGACCAGCAGCGGGCCGGACTGAGTGGCGAAGGCGTCCACGGGCGGTGCCGCGGCATAGGCAGCCGATTCGGTGATCGCGGCGGTTCCATTGGCGCGAATGCTGAAGACGCCATTCGGCTTCATGAAGAAATTGCCGATGCCGCTTGCCAGTTCGATCGGGCTGGTCTGCCGGCCGTCCTCGACCAGCAGGCCGACTGCGGACAAATCTTCGTGATACATGCCCGCATTCATCGACAGGACCGGCTGCCTGCCCTGCCCGCTCATTGCCGCATCGAAGTTCTTTAGCGCGCGGTAGGGCTTGCCGTCGGCGTCCTTGTGGAACAGGCCGATATCGTAGCTGCGCAGATCGATCTCGCAGACGATATGGTCGGTGCCTTCGAAGCTGAGATCGCGGCAGGGCGCCGGAAGTGCTACCGCAACTAGGGGCGCGACGACCGGGCGTACGGGCTTGCGCTTCGGCCAGAAGGCGACCGCGGCAATGCATCCCAGAACGACCAGCGCAGTCGCGAGGATCGTCGAACCTTTGATGAGGCGTGAGGTGGTGCGGAGCAAGGTTTTCCCGTCGGTTTTCGCGTTGCCGCCGTTTCCGCCATTGTCAGGGGTCGACCTTGTCTCACCCGGTCAATGAGGTTATTTGAAGAACGAATATCACGGCCCAGCGCGTGCGGGCGATGAAAGGCAGATCATTATGAGCGCTATCAAGGATTTCATCGACAACGAGGTCAAGAACAACGACGTCGTCCTGTTCATGAAGGGCACCCCCGGCTTCCCGCAGTGCGGTTTCTCCGGCCAGGTCGTCCAGATTCTCGACTATGTCGGCGTGGACTACAAGGGCATCGACGTGCTGACCTCGATGGAGCTGCGCCAGGGCATCAAGGACTATTCGAACTGGCCGACCATCCCGCAGCTCTATGTGAAGGGCGAGTTCATCGGCGGTTGCGACATCATCCGCGAAATGTTCCAGGCCGGCGAATTGCAGGCCCTATTTGAAGGCAAGGGCGTAACCACACGGGCCGCCTGATAGCCTGACAAGCAATAACCGTTCCGGCATCTCGTCGGGACTTCCAGCGAAGGCGCCGGCCGTTCCGGCGCCTTATTTGGCGTTTCGACGGGGTCAGAATGGACGCTTCGACAGCAGTATCTGAAACGCGCCTCAAAGGCGTAGGCAAGTTCGAGTTCATCGCCATGATGGCGATGCTCATGGCACTCAACGCGCTGGCCATCGACATGATGTTGCCCGGCCTGCAGCAGATCGGCGCCAGTCTCGGCGTCGAGAACGAAAACCACCGGCAATATGTGATCTCGGCCTATCTGCTGGGCTTTGCATTCGCACAGCTGGCCTACGGCCCGCTGGCGGATCGCTTCGGGCGCCGCCCGCCGCTGCTGCTCGGCATCTCCATCTATGTGCTGGCCGCGGGTGCTGCGATGTTCGTGCCTTCGTTCGGCGCCTTGCTTGCCATGCGCTTCGTGCATGGCATCGGCTCGGCCGCTACGCGCGTCATCAGCGTGTCAATCATCCGCGACGTCTTCGGCGGCCGCAGAATGGCCGAGGTGATGTCACTGGTCATGATGGTGTTCATGATCGTGCCGGTGATCGCGCCGGGCGTCGGACAGGTCGTCATGATTTTTGGCGAATGGCACCTCATCTTCGGCTTCATGGCTGTGATGGCCCTTCTCGCCGGCATCTGGATCTGGGTGCGCCTGCCCGAAACGCTCGACCCGGCCGACAAACGGCCGTTCACACCGATGACTATCCTGCGCGGCTTCGGCATCGTGCTCAGCAACCGGGTTGCGCTTTGCTACACGCTCGCCAGTTCCATCGTGTTCGGCGCGCTGTTCGGCTTCATCAACTCCGCGCAGCAGATCTATGTCGGCATCTATGATCTGGGCACCATGTTCCCGGTGGTGTTCGCGGGCGTTGCCATGTTCATGGCGCTGTCGTCGTTCCTGAATTCGCGCCTGGTCGGTCGTTTCGGCATGCGCCGTCTGTCACATGGCGCGCTCATCGGCTTCATGACGGTGAGCTTCATCTGGTTCACGCTGTCGCTGATGCTGGGCTACCTGCCCTTCCCGCTCTTCCTGGCGCTTTTCGCGCTGGCGATGTTCCAGTTCGGCCTCATCGGCTCGAACTTCAACGCGCTGGCCATGGAGCCGCTGGGCCACGTCGCCGGCACGGCATCGTCGGTGCTGGGCTTCATGGGCACGGCTTGCGGCGGCGCCATCGGCGCGCTGATCGGCCAGTCGTTCGACGGCACGACCACCCCGCTGGCCATCGGCTACTTCACCGTGTCGGTGGTCGGGCTGGTCTTCGTGCTGATTGCGGAGAAGGGCCGGCTGTTCCAGCCGCACAACAAGCCGGTCTAGGTCAGGCGCTTTCCGGCGCCATCAGCCCTGCGAAATCGAACAGGTTGCGGTCGAGCAGATGGCTCGGCCGCACATTGGTCAGCGCGCGGATCATGGTGTCCTTGCGGCCGGGCATGCGCCGCTCGATATCGTCCAACATCGCCTTCATGGCGTTGCGCTGCAGGCCTTCCTGGCTGCCGCAGAGGTCGCAGGGGATGATCGGAAACTGCATCGCCTCGGCGAACTTCTCCATGTCAGCTTCCGCGCAATAGCTCAGCGGACGCAGCACCAGCATGTCGCCCTCGTCGTTGAGCAGCTTGGGCGGCATGGCGGCGAGCCGGCCGCCGTGGAAGAGGTTCATGAAGAAGGTTTCGAGAATGTCCTCGCGGTGGTGCCCGAGCACGAGCGCCGAGCAGCCCTCCTCGCGCGCGACGCGATAAAGGTGGCCGCGCCGCAGGCGCGAGCAGAGCGAGCAGTAAGTCTTGCCCTCGTCGATCTTGTCGGTGACGATCGAATAGGTGTCCTGGTACTCGATGCGGTACTCAATGCCGTGCTTGTTCAAAAAGTCCGGCAGGATGTGCTTTGGAAAGTTCGGCTGGCCCTGGTCGAGATTGCAGACCAGAAGATCCACCGGCAGGAAGCCGCGCCACTTCAGGTCGAGCAGTAACGCCAGCAAGCCATAAGAATCCTTGCCGCCCGATAGCGCCACCAACCAGCGTTCGCCGGACTTGATCATGGAAAAGTCGTCCAGCGCCTGCCGCGTCTGGCGCAGCAGCCGCTTGCGCAGCTTGTTGAACTCCACGCCCGAGGGCGTGTCGCGGAACATGGGGTGGCAGGCATCGCCTTCCAGATCGGTGATAGGTTCCGGCATCACGTTCATGGCGGTTTATTCCTGCTCGGTCGGTTTATGAGCCCGAATTAGAACAACGCCCGGCAGAGGGCAACGGGCAAAGAAAAGGCCGCCTCGAGGGCGGCCTTTCCGATAAATTCGAATTTCGCGGCCAAATTAGCGCGAATAGAATTCGACGACCAGGTTCGGTTCCATCTGCACGGCGAACGGAACGTCCGACAGGCCCGGAACGCGCTGGAAGGTGGCGACCATCTTGTTGTGGTCGACTTCGAGGTAGTCCGGCACGTCGCGCTCGGCCAGAGCGACCGACTCGAGAACGATCGTCAGCTGCTTCGACTTCTCGCGCACTTCGATCACGTCGCCGGCCTTGCAGCGGAACGAGCCGATGTTGACGCGGCGGCCGTTGACGTTGATGTGGCCGTGGTTGACGAACTGACGGGCAGCGAAGATCGTCGGAACGAACTTGGCGCGATACACGATCGCGTCCAGGCGCGACTCGAGCAGGCCGATCAGGTTTTCCGGCGTATCGCCCTTGCGGCGGTTGGCCTCGTCGTAGGTCTTACGGAACTGCTTTTCCGAGATGTCGCCGTAGTGGCCCTTCAGCTTCTGCTTGGCGCGCAGCTGCAGACCGAAGTCCGACAGCTTGCCCTTGCGGCGCTGGCCGTGCTGGCCGGGGCCGTATTCGCGCTTGTTGACCGGGGACTTCGGACGGCCCCAGATGTTTTCGCCAAGACGGCGGTCAATCTTGTATTTTGCGGATTCGCGCTTGCTCATCGCATTCCCTTTCAAAAAAAATACGCACGGAACACCGTGTTCCGAGCGAAGGAAACGCGCCCTCCTCTGGCCCCCGTTTTCGAGGCCTGACAGGATCTTCCGCGCAAAGCTGGCGGAAAAACCCACGGGACACGTAAACCGCACATTGCTGCGCGGCTGGCGGGTGGATAGGCGACTAAGCGTGGAAAGTCAACGCCATCGGGCGTTTCTCATGCATTTGCCGCATCAAAACGCTCGCGCGCCTGCTGCAGCAACGGCTGGTTCTGCTGCGCCCATAGGCCCAACGCCGCAATCGGCACCGCGATCGACTGGCCGATATCCGTCAGCGCATATTCGACCTCGGGCGGCGTGGTCGGCCGCACGGTGCGGCGCACCAGCCCGTCCCGCTCCAGCGAGCGCAACGTGACAGTCAGCATGCGCTGGGAGATTCCCTCGATGCTGCGACGCAGCGCATTGAAGCGCATCGGAGCTGGCTGGAGATTGATTACCACCAGCAGGCTCCAGGTATCGCCGATACGGTCGAACACGTCGCGCATCGGGCAGCTGCCGTTCGCGCCGCGCTCAAATCCCGGATGAGTCTGCAGCAGCGGTGCCGCGCCTTCGGTTTTCACATGCGCATCCATGCGGTTCCCTCGCTGTTACCTGAGCACGAAATCATGCGTTCTTCCCGGTTTCTCCGGCCTCCCCTATATGGTTACCGTTGATAACCTGATTACGATTTATACCCGACCTGTCGCGATTGCAAAGGGCGGGGACAAGGAGAACATCCATGAAAGTCGCTCTCATCGGCGCCTCCGGCTTCGTCGGCAAGGCCATTCTTAAGGAAGCCGCGTCGCGCGGTTGGGAAGTCACCGCGATCGCGCATCATGCCGACAAGGTAGAGAAATTGCCGGGCGTCACCGTCAGCCAAGTCGACGTCACCGACGTCGCCGCGCTCGCCAAGGCGCTCGAAGGCAATGCCGCCACCATCTCGGCCTTCAATGGCGGCTGGGGCGACCCCGACATCTACAACAAGCACCTCAACGGCTCCCGCGACATCGTCAAGGCAGCCAAGGCCGCGAAGTCGCGCCTGATCGTGGTCGGCGGCGCGGGTAGCCTCGAAGCCGCGCCCGGCGTGCAGATCGTCGATACGCCCGAATTTCCCGCCCTGTACAAGGACGGCGCGCGTGCCGCACGCGATGCTTTGAACGAAATCCGGCAGGAAAAGGGGCTCGACTGGAGCTTTATCTCGCCGCCCATCATGCTGGCGCCCGGCGCCCGCACCGGAAAGTTCCGCTATGGCGCGGACAAGCCTGTTTTCGACGACAAGGGCGAAAGCCGGATTTCCGTCGAGGACCTGGCGGTAGCAATCGCCGACGAGGCCGAGACGGGCAAGCACACCGGCAAGCGTTTTACCGTGGGCTACTAGCAGCCAAAAGAAAGGAGCACCGCGCAACCCTGCGCGGTGCTCCCATGCAAGCCCGGTTCAGTGCCTGGTCTTGTGCTCAGGCAGACCTTTCAGCTTGGTCTCGGCGAATTCCTCGAGCTGCTTTTCGCTCATCGATTCGAACATCTGTTTCGACGCGCCCTTGAGTTCGCTCACCTTGATCTCGCCGCGCTTGGCCGCAAGCGCCGCGCCGGCGGCTTTCTGCTGGGCTTTCGAAGTTGCAGGCATGGTTCAACACTCCCTGTTGTGACCCAGGGGCAAACCCATCAGCCTTCCCTAATGTTCCAGGAAGACAGTGCGACCATTGAGCCGCATTTGTGCGACGCGAGGCTGCAAAGTGCTCTAGGCGACGCTCAGCCCAAAGCCCTGCATCAGGCGGCGGGTCAGGAAATCGGCGCCGCCCGAGGTGAAGATCGCCACGTCCGGATCATGCTCCGGCTCGGCTTTCGACGCAGCCGGAATGAGCGACAGCGCCCGGCGCGCGATCGCTTCGGCCGGGTCCAGCCAATCAACCGGCCAGGGCGCCAGCCGACGAAAAACATTGGCCAGGAACGGATAATGCGTGCAGGCCAGCACCACGATGTCGGTGCGCTGGCCGTCCTGTTCGACGAAGCAGGGCTCGATCTCGGCCCGGATGGCCGCATCGTCCAGCAGTGCGCCGCGGATATAGGCTTCCGCCATGCGGGCGAGGCTCTGGCTGCCGACGAGCCGTACATGGCAGGCATTGGCAAAGGACTGGATCAGGTCGCGCGTATAGGCGCGCTTTACGGTGCCAGGTGTGGCCAGCACCGAAACCAGCCCCGAGCGCGTGCGCTCTGCCGCGGGCTTGATCGCCGGCACCGTGCCGACGAAAGGCGTGCCGGGAAAGGCCGCGCGCAGGTCCGACAGCACCAGCGTCGAGGCTGTATTGCAGGGGATGACCGCGATTTCCGGCCTGTGCTTTTCCAAGAGTTCGCCGAACAGGTCGACAATGCGCACTCTTAGCGCATCCTCCTCCCAGTCACCGTAGGGGAAAGCGGCGTCATCTGCCACATAGACGAAACGGCGGTCGGGCATCAGCACGCGCGCCTCGCGCAGCACGGTGAGCCCCCCAATGCCGGAATCGAACATCAGCACCGGCCGGTCGGTCATGTTTTCAGCGTTCCTCGTCCGTTACGACCTAGTCGCTTTTACTATGCCTATCACGATCTTCTTTCGCCTTCCTTTCCGGGTGGCCGGAGCCTCTCGGCGTCTTGGGCGAGAAATAGTCGAGCGAAGAAATGATCCCTCTAAGCAGCTTGATCTCTTCCAGCGTGAATGCCGGTCGGGTCAGCACGGCGCGCAGATTGTCCAGCATCTTCGGCTTTTTCGCGGCCGGGCGGAAATAACCACGCGCATCGAGCGCTGATTCCAGATGGCCGATCATGCCGTTGAGATGCTCCTTGCTGGCCGGCATCACCTCCGGCCCGGAAAACGGCGTCTCTTCAGCCCCAAAGCCCGACTTCATCCACTCATAGGACATCAAGAGCACGGCCTGCGCGATGTTGAGCGAGGCGAAGGCCGGATTGACCGGGAAGGTGACGATCTCGTCCGCCATGGCGACTTCCTCGTTCGACAGGCCGAAGCGCTCGCGCCCGAACAGGATGCCGGTGCGCTCGCCTGCGACGGTGCGCGTCCGCAGTGTGCGGCTCGCCTGCTCGGGGCCGCGGACCGGCTTGAAGCCGTCGCGCTCGCGCGCGGTCGTTGCATAGATGAAGTTAAGGTCGGCCACCGCTTCTTCCAGCGTGTCGAACACCACCACACCGTCGATGACATGGTCGGCCTTGCTGGCCGCCGCGCGCGCCTTGTCGCTCGGCCAGCCGTCGCGCGGATTGATCAGGCGCAATTCCGATAGGCCGAAATTGGCCATGGCGCGCGCCACCATGCCTATGTTCTCGCCGAGCTGCGGCTCGACTAGTATAATCGCCGGGCCTCCGGTGATCAGGGGTTTGTCGTGATCGGTGCCTGCCATTGTCCTTAACTGAAACCTGCGTTTGCCGGCGCCCTATCTCGCACAAGTCGCCGGGAAACGAAACATCCCGTCCCGCGCCGGCGCCTGCCCCGGCGGTAGCGTTTGCGCGCCCACCCCCGCTTTGCTATAGGGGCCCGAACTCCCTTCGCAAACCCGTTGGAACAATTGCGTTCCGCTCCCAGAACGAGGCATTTCCATGACAAAAATCAAGGTGGATAATCCGGTCGTCGAACTCGACGGCGACGAGATGACCCGCATCATCTGGCAGTTCATCAAAGAGAAGCTGATCCACCCCTATCTCGATATCGACCTGAAGTACTATGACCTCGGTATCGAGAACCGCGACGCCACCAACGACCAGGTGACGATCGACGCGGCCAACGCGATCAAGCAGTACGGCGTCGGCGTCAAGTGCGCCACCATCACGCCGGACGAAGCCCGCGTGGAGGAATTCGGCCTCAAGAAGATGTGGAAGTCGCCCAACGGCACCATCCGCAACATCCTGGGCGGCGTGATCTTCCGCGAGCCCATCATCTGCAAGAACGTGCCGCGCCTGGTTCCGGGCTGGACCAAGCCGATCATCGTCGGCCGTCACGCCTTCGGCGACCAGTACCGCGCCACCGACTTCAAGTTCCCCGGCAAGGGCAAGCTGACGATGAAGTTCGTCGGCGAGGACGGCAAGGAAATCGAATACGACGTGTTCGACGCGCCGTCCGCCGGCGTCGCCATGGGCATGTACAACCTCGACGATTCGATCGCCGAATTCGCCCGTGCCTCGTTCAACTATGGCCTGCAGCGCAAGGTGCCGGTCTATCTGTCGACCAAGAACACCATCCTCAAGGTCTATGACGGCCGCTTCAAGGACATCTTCCAGCAGGTCTTCGACGCCGAATTCGCCGAAAAGTTCAAGGAGGCGAAGATCTGGTACGAGCATCGCCTGATCGACGACATGGTCGCCTCGGCGCTCAAGTGGTCCGGCGGTTACGTCTGGGCCTGCAAGAACTACGACGGCGACGTGCAGTCGGATATCGTGGCGCAGGGCTTTGGCTCGCTCGGCCTGATGACTTCGGTGCTGATGACGCCGGATGGCAAAACCGTCGAGGCCGAGGCCGCGCACGGCACCGTCACCCGCCACTACCGCCAGCACCAGAAGGGCGAGGAAACCTCGACCAACTCGATCGCCTCGATCTTCGCATGGACGCGTGGCCTCGCCCACCGCGCCAAGCTCGACAACAATGCGGAGCTCAAGAAGTTCGCCGACACGCTGGAGCATGTATGCGTGCAGACCGTGGAAGCCGGCTTCATGACCAAGGACCTGTCGCTGCTGATCGGTCCGGACCAGCCGTGGCTCTCGACCACCGGCTTCCTCGACAAGATCGACGAGAACCTGCGCGCGGCCATGGCTGCGTAAGGCAAGACGCCTGAACGAAAAAAGCCCCGGAGCGATCCGGGGCTTTTTTGTATCCGTATTCTTGTCGGGAGGCTCCGGGAGTCACCGCCCCGGAGCGAATGGATCAGTCGCGCTTACTGGAGCGCGGTCTTCACGGCGTCGATCGCCGCCTGGGCCTTGGTTGCATCGGGGCCACCGGCCTGCGCCATGTCGGGCCGGCCGCCACCGCCCTGCCCGCCGAGCGCGGCGGAAGCGACGCGCACCAGATCGACGGCGCTAAAACGCTGGGTGAGATCGTCGGTGACGCCGACGACCACGCTCGCCTTGCCGTCTTCTGCCGTGCCGACGAACACGACGATGCCCGAGCCGAGCGACTTCTTGCCCTCGTCAGCCAGCGGCTTGAGGTCCTTGGGCGACACGCCGGAAACCACGCGGCCCATGAAGCCCACGCCGGCAACCGTCTCGTTCTCGGCGACCGCGCCATTGCCGGTCGAGCCGCCGCCGAGTGCCAGCTTCTTGCGCGCCTCGGTCAGCTCGCGCTCGAGCTTACGGCGTTCCTCGACCAGCGCTTCGACGCGCGACAGCGCATCGGCCGGAGACACTTTTAGCGCCGACGCGATCGCCTTCAGGCGACGGTCCTGCTCGTCGAGATGGCGGCGCGCGGCCTCGCCGGTCAACGCCTCGATGCGGCGCACGCCGGACGCCACCGCGCCTTCCGACACCAGGCGCACCAGGCCGATATCGCCCGTGGCGCCGACATGGGTGCCGCCGCACAACTCAGTCGAATAAGACTTGCCGGCCTTGTCGCCATGCAGGCCCGTGCCCATCGACACGACGCGCACCTCGTCGCCGTATTTTTCACCGAACAGCGCCATGGCACCCTCGGCGATGGCATCGTCCACCGCCATCAGGCGGGTCACGACCGGGCTGTTCTGCGTTACGATCTCGTTGGCCATGGTCTCGACGCGCTCAAGCTCCTCGGCCGAAATCGGCTTGGGATGCGAGAAGTCGAAGCGCAGGCGCTCCGGCGCCACCAGCGAGCCCTTCTGCGCCACATGGGTGCCAAGCACCTCGCGCAGCGCCTCGTGGATGAGGTGGGTGGCCGAGTGGTTGGAGCGCAGCCGGGTGCGGCGCTCGTGGTCGACCTTCATCTCCACCGGCGCGCCGATCTTGACGCTGCCCTTGGTGACCTTGCCGGAGTGGACGAAGAGGCCGTCGCCCTTCTTGTGCGTCTCAGTGATCTCGATGGCGAAGCCTTCGCCCGACATGGTGCCCGTGTCGCCAACCTGGCCGCCCGACTCGCCGTAGAACGGGGTCTGGTTGACCACGACGTCGATCGTGTCGCCCTCATCGGCCGACTGGACGACAGCGCCATCCTTCACCAGCGCGGCGACAACGCCCTCGGCCTGCTCGGTGTCGTAGCCGAGGAACTCGGTCGCACCGACCTTGTCCTTGACCGAGAACCACACGGCCTCGGTTGCGGCCTCGCCCGAGCCCGCCCAGTTGGCGCGCGCCTCGGCCTTCTGGCGTTCCATCGCGGTATTAAAACCGTCCGTGTCGACGGAGATGCCACGCTGGCGCAGCGCATCCTGCGTAAGGTCGAGCGGGAAGCCGTAGGTGTCGTAGAGCTTGAAGGCGGTCTCGCCGTCGAGGCGGTCGCCGCTGTTCATGGTGTCGGTCGCATCGGAAAGAAGCGTAAGGCCGCGCGCCAGCGTCTTGCGGAAGCGCGTTTCCTCGAGCTTCAGCGTCTCGGTGATGAGCGGCTGGCCGCGCACCAGCTCGGGATAGGCCTGGCCCATCTCGCGCACCAGCGCCGGCACGAGGCGCCACATCAGCGGCTCGGCGGCGCCCAAAAGCTGCGCATGGCGCATGGCGCGACGCATGATGCGGCGCAGCACATAGCCGCGGCCCTCGTTCGACGGCAGCACGCCGTCGGCGATCAGGAAGCTCGACGCACGCAGATGGTCGGCGATGACGCGGTGGCTGGCGCGGTTCTTACCCTCGGCCTTGACGCCGGTCGCCTCTTCCGACGCGCGGATCAGCGCCTGGAACAGGTCGATGTCATAATTGTCGTGCTTGCCCTGCAGCACGGCCGCGATGCGCTCCAGCCCCATGCCGGTGTCAATCGACGGACGCGGCAGCGCGACGCGCTCTTCCTTCGTCACCTGCTCGAACTGCATGAAGACGAGGTTCCAGATCTCGATGAAGCGGTCGCCGTCCTCATCCGGGCTGCCGGGAGGGCCACCGGCGATGCCTTCGCCGTGGTCGTAGAAAATCTCCGAGCACGGGCCGCACGGACCGGTATCGCCCATCGCCCAGAAATTGTCGCTGGTCGGGATGCGGATGATCTTCCGGTCCGGCAGGCCGGCGATCTTCTTCCAGAAGTCAGCCGCCTCGTCATCGGTGTGGTAGACGGTGACCAGCAGCTTTTCGCGGTCGAGACCGAATTCCTTGGTGATCAGGTTCCAGGCAAGCTCGATCGCACGCTCCTTGAAATAGTCGCCGAAGGAGAAATTTCCGAGCATCTCGAAGAAGGTGTGGTGGCGCGCGGTGTAGCCGACATTGTCGAGGTCGTTGTGCTTGCCGCCGGCGCGCACGCACTTCTGCGCGGTCGTCGCACGCGAATAGTTGCGCGTCTCGAGCCCGGTGAACACGTTCTTGAACTGCACCATGCCGGCGTTGACGAACATGAGGGTCGGATCGTTGCGCGGCACGAGTGGGCTCGACGGCACCACCTCATGGCCATTCTTCCGGTAGTAGTCGAGAAAGGTCGACCGGATTTCGTTTACGCCGCTCATGTACCTGCCTTTACGAGAAATCCGCCCACGCGGGAGGCGGAAAATGAACATGGCCTTTTAGCCTTCGCATTCTACCCTGTCCAGAACGCCGAAAGCCGACGCTTTTTCCGGGGCGCGGCCACGAAAGCCCCGGAAGGCCGCCCGGGAACCCGCATCATGCAAAGAGGCCGCCGGCGCGAACGCCAGCGGCCTCCCAAACCTCCGAGATGCGGCGAGACTTAGGCCTCGCCAGCCTCGTCGAAACCTTCTTCACCGCCCTGGTCGAGCATCTTCTCGGCGATCAGGCCGGCATTCTGGCGCAACGCCATCTCGATCTCGCGCGCCGTGTCGGGATTGTCGCGCAGGAACTGCTTTGCATTCTCGCGGCCCTGGCCGAGACGCTGCGAATTGTAGGAGAACCACGCGCCCGACTTCTCGACGACCCCGGCCTTGACGCCGAGATCGACTAGCTCGCCGGTCTTGGACACGCCCTCGCCATACATAATGTCGAACTCGACCTGCTTGAAGGGCGGGGCCAGCTTGTTCTTCACCACCTTGACGCGGGTCTGGTTGCCGACGACCTCGTCGCGGTCCTTGACCGAGCCGATGCGGCGGATGTCGAGGCGCACCGAGGCGTAGAATTTCAGCGCGTTGCCGCCCGTGGTCGTTTCGGGCGAACCGAACATCACACCGATCTTCATACGGATCTGGTTGATGAAGATGACCATGGTGTTGGAGCGCGAAATGGTCGCGGTGAGCTTGCGAAGCGCCTGGCTCATCAGGCGAGCCTGCAGGCCGGGCAGCGCGTCGCCCATCTCGCCCTCGATTTCGGCGCGCGGCGTAAGTGCTGCAACCGAGTCGATCACCAGCACGTCGATGGCGCCCGAACGCACCAGCGTGTCGCAGATTTCAAGCGCCTGCTCGCCCGTGTCGGGCTGTGAGATCAGCAGGTTTTCCAGATCGACGCCCAGCTTGCGGGCATAGACCGGGTCGAGCGCGTGCTCGGCGTCGACGAAGGCGCAGATACCGCCCTTCTTCTGTGCCTCGGCCACCGTGTGCAGCGCCATCGTGGTTTTGCCCGAGCTTTCCGGGCCGTAGATTTCGACGATACGGCCGCGCGGCAGACCGCCCACGCCAAGCGCAATGTCTAGGCCGAGCGAGCCGGTCGAAACCGTTTCGATCTCGACGCTCTTCTCATTTGCGCCGAGACGCATGATCGAGCCCTTGCCGAAAGCGCGCTCGATCTGCGACAGCGCTGCATCCAGAGCCTTAGTTTTGTCCACCGAATTGTCCTCAACAAGCCGCAACGAATTTTGAGCCATGATACATTACCCCTTGGACGTCAATGAAGGCCGGAAATTCCCCTTCTTTGATTGCTTTGTACCTTTTTTGTTCCGTTTTGGCAATAGACGTTAAGCTATTGAATATAAGTTAATTTTCAAATTTGTTCCATTTTTGTACACGGCTATCACACTTTGGTGTGCGCGCCGCGCTCCGCGGCTTTCATCGGCATGAAGCGGCACCGGGACGATTCGTTTCCGCGCATTGCCCGCCGTGCTGCGAGATCATAAGGTCCGCGCCGGTTCGTTTCGACAGGACACACGCATGAAATCTCCCAACATTCTGGCCGTCGGCGGCGCGCATGTGGACCGGCGCGGCCAGGTCAGTGGCGTCTATGTACCCGGCGCCTCCAACCCCGGCACCATGCGCGAGGACGTCGGCGGCGGCGTCTTCAACGCGCTGCGTGACGCGATTCGACGCGGCGCCAAGGCCTCGCTGATGTCGGTGCGCGGGGGCGATGCAGCCGGCGAGATGGTGGCTCGCGCCATCGCCGAGGAAGGCATCTTGGACCTCTCGGCCGTGTTCCTCGACCGCACGACGCCGAGCTACACCGCAATCCTCGACCGCGAAGGCGACGTCATCACCGGCTTTGCCGATATGATGCTTTATGAACTGGCGTTCCCCAAGCAGATGCGCCGCTCGAAGCTGCGCGAGGCGGTCACCAGTGCCGACGCCATAATGTGCGACGCCAACCTGCCGGCCGAAGCCCTGCGCAGCCTGGTGGGCGCTGCAGCTGGCAAGCCGGTCTTCGTTGTCGCCGTCTCGCCGGCCAAGGTGGTGCGGCTCAGCGGCCTGCTTTCCGACCTTTCCTGCCTGTTCATGAACCGCCGCGAAATCCGCGCCCTGGCCGAAACCGACGACACCGACATTGCGGCAGCGATTCAGGCTCTGCGCCAGCGCGGCCTTGCCCGGGGCGTCGTCACTGCCGGCGAAAGCTCGGTGATCGGCTTTGACGGCGACGAGCTGTTTGCCATCACGCCGCCGCCGGCGCGCAAGGTGGTGGACGTGACCGGCGCGGGCGATGCGCTGGCCGGCGCCACCACGGTTGCCATGCTGCGCAGCCTGCCGCTGCGTGCCGCGCTGCGCGAAGGTGTCGCGGCCGCGGTGCTGGCGGTGGAAAGCGACAAATCCGTGCCGGATTTGTCGGCCAAGGAATTTGCCGCAGTGCTGTCCCTTGTGCCCGAGGCCGAGGATATGCATTTAGGCGCCTCAACCGGAGACATTTCATGACGCCAGAAACCGCCCGCCCCTTCATCGACATCCACGCCCCGGTCGCCGAGGCGCTCGCTTCGGGCAAGCCGGTGGTGGCGCTCGAAAGCACCATCATCACCCATGGCATGCCCTATCCGCAGAACAGCGAAATGGCTGCCAATGTCGAGAAGATCATCCGCGAGGAAGGCGCAGTACCTGCCACCATCGCCGTCATCGACGGCCGCCTGAAAGTCGGCCTCTCCGACGCCGAGCGCGAGGCACTGGCCAAGACCACCGGCACCATGAAGCTTTCGCGCGCCGACCTCGCCTTTGCCGTCGCGCAGGACCGCACCGGCGGCACCACGGTTGCCGGCACCATGATTGCGGCTCAGCTGGCCGGCATCCGCGTCTTCGCCACCGGAGGCATCGGCGGCGTGCACAAGGGCGCCGAAAAGAGTTTTGATATCTCCGCCGACCTCGACGAGCTGGCGCGCACGCCCGTGATCGTCGTCTCGGCCGGCGCCAAGGCCATTCTAGACATCGAAAAGACGCTGGAAGTGCTGGAAACGCGCGGCGTGCCGGTCGTCGCCCATGGCTCGGACATCATGCCCGCCTTCTGGTCGCGCATTTCGCCCTATGCCGCGCCGCTGCGCCTCGATGCGGCCGCCGACATCGCCGCCTTCTTCCGCACGCGCCAGGCGCTCGGCATCGAAGGCGGCATGCTGGTTGCCAACCCGGTGCCGGCTGCCGACGAAATCCCGGTCGAGACCATGGCCGGCTACATCGACGCTGCCCAGCGCGACGCCGAGGCACAGGGCGTTTCGGGCAAGTCGGTTACGCCCTTCCTGCTCGCCCGCATCCTCGAACTGACCAATGGCGCGAGCCTCAAGACCAATATCGCGCTGGTCGAAAACAACGCCCGCCTCGCCGCAAAGATCGCCAAGGCGCTCTAACAAGCAAGTATTGCGCACGCGCTTCTCTCGTGGGGTAGCGCGTGCCGACACGAAGGCGGCTGGCTGAACGCCCCTCTGTTTAGCCAGAAACCCGTTCCGCGCTCTCTTGGCCGCAATGACGCCGGCAGGGGCCCCTCGTCATCCTCGCGCCCCGAGCGCGGGCGACAGCGGAGCGAGGGGCGAAGATTGGCCGCGCCGCCCCACCCACTTCGTCATCCTCGGGCCGGAGCACGAGCGCAGCGAAGTGCGCAGCTCCCGGGGATCCATGCCGGTCGGCCAAAGCTGCCGCAGCGGTGCAGGCACGCCCAATCGGAACCCGGTCTGTGGATGAATTTGCCACGACTCTGGCGCGAACCAATTGAAATCACTCGCGCCGAAAGAAAATCGACGCCCATTTTCTCCCCCACCTTTCCACCTCCCACATAATGTCCGCATCGGCCTCACCGGGAACACGGGTCATGAACCGGATGAGCGTGGAGGCCGACGATGTCCGGGCTGGTGGCGCTAACGGTGGCGCTGCTGGATGATGAATCCCCAAGTCCGGGCCCAGGGTGTGGCTGGCCGCGCGAATGCGGAGGCGAACAAACCCAGGCAAGCGCATCGAACGGGCGGTCCAAGGGCCGCAAGATTTACCTAAACGAGCGCGTCCGACGACCGCCCGTTTTCCCAGTCTTCCGAAAGGGAGCGTTCTTTGAAATAGCCAGACGGTGAGAACCGGGCGTGGCGATGAATAGCTGTACCCTTCAAGACAAGCGCGGAGTCTGGTTCGATGTCCCTCTCCCAGAGCTGAAAAACCTTAACGAATCGCGCCAGATCACAACCACGTCAAGAATGTTACGACATGTTCAACAAATCGTGATGGGATCAGGCAAATCGAGGTCACCTTTGGTCTTCATTTCTTGACTGTAAATGCCCATTTTCGCGCTTCCCGCGTTACCTCCCCACGCGGGGGGAAATTTGGAATTGCGTTGAAATTCAATGAACAAGATTGCACATCCCGTAGCGAGCCAGCCAGACACTGACGGCGAAGTTCCCTACAAATACTTCATCGAGGCCATGCGGCCGCTCACCGGTAAGTGGAAAATCGAGATCATGTGGTTGCTGGCACAGGGCACCCACCGATTTGGCGAATTGCGCAGAGCGCTTCCCGGCATCACCCAGCACATGCTGACCGTCCAACTGCGCGAGTTGGAGGCTGATGGCCTCGTCAAGCGCACGGCCTATGAAGAAATGCCCCCGCGTGTGGAATACGACATCACTGAGGCCGCCCGTGGCCTGCAGCCCGTATTCGAGACCCTCATCGCGTGGTCAAAGCAGCACGGGCCGATCTCGCGCAGGCACACGGTCGGCCGCGATCAGCCAGGCGCGAACGCAGTCTGACCGATCGTCAAGTTTCGGACACTAATGCGAGTTGGCCTTCGCCATCTCGCCTTTTCGTGTTTGAAGCATGATCTTGCCCGAAAGGTCCTAGACCTTCCGGGACAAGTTTTTATCCGCCGAATTTACCAGTGCGTGGAAAACCCTTGGGCACCATGCGGCCGGCCGCGGCGCGGTTGCCGATCCACTCGATCAGTTCCTCGCGGCTGCGCACGAAGGTGCGCTCGGCCGAATCCTGCCAGCTCAGCCCGTCGGTCATGGCGAAGAGCTTGATGTCGAGCACGCCGCCGTCCTTATAGCGCTGCAGGCGCACGCCCTTGCCCCGCGTCATTTCCGGGATTTCGGAAAGCGCGAATACCAGTAGCTTGCGGTTGTCACCGACGATTGCCACATGGTCGCCCGTTACGGACAAGCAGAGCTTGGCCTCGTCCGGCAGCTTGACGTTCATCACCTGCTTGCCCTTGCGGGTGTTGGCAACGACGTCCGGCTCCGGCACGACAAAGCCGTTGCCCTCGGTCGAGACCAGCAGCAGCTTGCGCGACGGGTCGTGCACGAAGGCGGTGACGATATCCTGATCGTTCTCCATGTCGACAATGATGCGGATCGGCTCGCCATGGCCGCGACCGCCCGGCAGACGGTCGACGCCGATGGTGTAGAACTTGCCGCCCGTCGTGAAGACGAGGATCTTGTCGGTGGTCTGGGCATGAAAGGCGAGCTTGAGCCCATCGCCCTCCTTGAAGGTGAATAGCGAATGGTCGTTGAGGTGGCCCTTCATCGCCCGCAGCCAGCCCTTCTCGGAGATGACGACGGTGACCGGCTCCTTCTCGATCATCGCGTTCTGAATATCGTTCAGATCGTGGTCGGGCGCGTCGGCGAAGGTGGTGCGGCGCTTGCCGACCTCGGGGCTTTCCTCGGGGCCAAAATCGCGGCGCACCTTGTGGACCTGCCAGGCAATCGTCTTCCACTGCTTTTCGTCGGAAGCCAGCAGTCGCTCGATCTCGTCCTTCTCGCTGCTGAGCGCGTCATGCTCCTTGCGGATCTCGAGCTCTTCCAGCTTGCGCAATGCGCGCAAGCGCATGTTGAGGATCGCTTCGGCCTGGATGTCGGTGAGCGACCAGCGGGCCATCATCACCTGCTTGGGCTCGTCCTCCTCGCGGATGATGCGGATCACCTCGTCGAGATTGAGATAGGCGATGAGGTAGCCGGCAAGGATTTCCAGCCGGCGCTCGATCTCGGCCAGCCGATGCTTGGAGCGGCGGACCAGAACTTCCTTGCGGTGCTCCAGCCATTCCTGCAGCACGCTCTTCAGCGACAGGACGTTCGGCACCTTGCCGCGCGACAGCACGTTCATGTTGAGCGGGAAGCGGCTTTCGAGCTCGGTGAGCTTGAACAGCGATTCCATCAACAGGCCCGGGTCGACGGTGCGGCTCTTGGGCACTAGAACGAGGCGGATGTCCTCCGCGCTCTCGTCGCGAATGTCTTCGAGCAGCGGCAGCTTGCGGGCCACCAGAAGCTCGGCGATCTTCTCGATCAGGCGCGCCTTCTGCACCTGATAGGGAATTTCGGTGACGACGATGTTCCAGGTGCCGCGGCCCTGGTCTTCAACCGAATAACGGGAGCGGACGCGGAAAGAGCCTCTGCCCGTCTCGTAGGCGTCGAGGATCGAGGCGCGGCTGTCGATGATGACGCCGCCCGTGGGGAAGTCCGGCCCCTGCACTAGCCCGTCGCCCGGCTCCTTGCTGACGAGATCGTCGACGCTCGCGTCGGGATGCTCGATCAGGTGCAGCGCGGCGGTGCAAAGCTCGGCGGCATTGTGCGGCGGAATGGAAGTCGCCATGCCGACCGCGATGCCCGACGAGCCGTTGGCAAGCAGGTTCGGGAAGGCGCCGGGCAGAACCACCGGCTCCTCGTCTTCCTCGTTGTAGGTCGGCCGATAATCGACGGCATCCTCGGTGATGCCTTCCAATAGCGCCACCGACACCTCGGTCATGCGCGCTTCGGTGTAGCGCATGGCAGCGGCGTTATCGCCGTCGACATTGCCGAAATTGCCCTGCCCATCGACCAGCGGGTAGCGAACGGCAAAGTCCTGCGCCAGGCGCACCAATGCGTCGTAGATCGACTGGTCGCCATGCGGGTGGAACTTACCCATCACCTCGCCGACGATGCGGGCGCACTTGGCAAAGCCCTGGTCGGGGTTGAGGCGCAACAGCCGCATCGCATGCATGATGCGCCGGTGCACGGGTTTGAGCCCGTCGCGCACGTCCGGCAGCGCACGGTGCATGATGGTCGACAGCGCATAGGCAAGATAGCGCTCTTCGAGCGCCTTCTTCAGATCGACCGGTTCAATATGATCGCCATCGCCGGAACCCGGCGGCAAGAGCCTTTTTCCCATCGTTTTCGGTTATCCGACCGTGCGATTCGCGGCAAGAGGGCGAATTGAAGCAAAAGCGCAAGCCCGGGCATGGGCATTTACTGCCCAGGACGCGTCATCTTCCGATTGCCTTTTTCGTGGATTTTTGAGCATGCTCCTCGCGAGCTGCTCGTTTCCGGGTCAGGCATGACTGGAAACGGCACAGTAGTTTTTTCTCAAGGACCAGCAATGATGATCCGCACGACTTTTCAAAAGCTCGCTTTGTCGACCTTTCTTCTTGCGATGCCGTTGCACGCGGCTTACGCGCAGGACACAACTGCCGTGACCCAGCGCTTCAAGGAGCTCCTAGCCTCCCAGAACATGGATGTCGACTGGAAAGAGGTCAACGGCGATTCCTCCAAGATGGTCTTCGAAGGCGTGACCTTCGGCACCCCCGGTGAAAAAGAGCGCCTTTCGATCGGCAAGCTCACCTTCGAGGGCGTGAGCGAAGAGAACGGCGGATACAAGATCGATACGGTCACCACCGAGCCGTACCACTTCGCTGAAGACAAGGCTTCGGTCGACATCAGCTCGCTGGTGCTCTCGGGCGTCGTGCTGCCGGCTCCCGGTTCGACCGACGCGCTCGGCTCGATGGCGATGTACGATTCCGCCTCGCTCGCCAGCCTGGACGTCAAGATGGCCGACAAGCCGGTGTTCACGATGTCCAATCTCTCGGTCGAAATGACGCCCCCCGCGGACGGCAATGCGCTGGAGTTCACCAGCTCGATCGAGAAGTTCACCGCCGATCTGAGCGCGATCGACGACGCCCAGACGAAGGCAGTCATCGACGGCATGGGCTACCAGTCCATCAGCGGCTATGTCGAATCGGCTGGCTCCTGGCACCCCACCACCGGCCGGCTGACCCTGTCGCAGAACGACATCTCGATCGAGAATGCCGGCACCATCGGCGTGACCTTCGATCTCGGCGGCTACACGCTGGCTTTCCTCAAATCCCTGCAGGACCTGCAGAAGAAGATGGCTGACCAGCCCGAAGGCGCTGACAAATCGGCCCAAGGCCTGGCCATGCTGGGCCTCATGCAGCAACTGACCTTCGAAGGTGCGAGCGTGCGCTTCGACGACGACTCGCTGACCGGCAAGGTGCTGGAATACGTTGCCAAGCAGCAGGGCGTGCAGCCGACCGACATCGCCAACCAGGCCAAGGCCGTCGCGCCGTTCATGACGTCCCAGCTCAACAATCCGGACCTGTCCGGCCAGATTAGCGCTGCCGTCAACAAGTTCCTGGAAGAGCCGAAGAGCATCGAAGTCAAGGCCGCGCCTTCCGCTTCGGTTCCCTTCGCGCTCATCGCCGCGGGCGCCATGGCCAACCCGCTCGACCTGCCCAAGACGCTCGGCGTCACGGTCCAGGCCAACGAAGAGTAAGCCTCGGACTTGGAAACGAAAAAGCCCGGCATCGCTGCCGGGCTTTTTTTATTGCGGTGAGAAACGCTTACGGGCGGTTCTCAATCTTCCTTCTTGGGCAGCGCCACGCGCAGCGACAGCTCGCGAAGCTGTGCCGGGGTCGCTTCCGACGGCGCGTTCATCAGGAGATCCTGCGCCTGCTGGTTCATCGGGAACAGCGTCACTTCACGCAGGTTCTTGGCGCCGACGAGCAGCATGATCACGCGGTCGATGCCGGCCGCCATGCCGCCATGCGGCGGGGCGCCATACTGGAACGCGCGGTAGAGGCCGCCAAAGTGCTCCTCGACTTCCTCGCGCGACTTGCCGGTCAGCTCGAACGCCTTGACCATCACTTCGGGAAGCTGGTTGCGGATCGAGCCCGACGCGATCTCGTAGCCGTTACAGACCATGTCGTACTGGTAGGCCTTGATGGTGAGCGGATCCTGGGTGCTGAGTGCTTCCAGGCCGCCCTGCGGCATCGAGAACGGGTTGTGGGCAAAGTCAATCTTCTTTTCCTCTTCCAGCCATTCGTAGAAGGGGAAGTCGACGATCCAGCACAACTCGAAGCGGTCGCGGTCGACGAGGTTCAGTTCCTCGCCCGCACGAGTACGCGCCTCGCCGGCGAACTTGTAGAACTTGGCCGGGTCGCCCGCGACGAAGAAGGCGGCATCGCCGTCTTCAAGGCCGAGCTGCTGGCGGATCGCATCGGTGCGCTCCTCGCCGATGTTCTTGGCGATCGGGCCGGCGCCCTCGAGCTTTTCACCTTCCTTGCGCCAGAAGATATAGCCGAGGCCCGGCTGGCCTTCGCCCTGCGCCCAGGAGTTCATGCGATCGCAGAAGGCGCGGCTGCCGCCGGTCTTGGCGGGGATCGCCCACACCTCGACCTTCGGATCGTTGGCGATCATATTGGCGAACACCTTGAAGCCCGAACCGGCAAAGTGCTCCGTGACTGCCTGAATCTCGATCGGGTTACGCAGGTCCGGCTTGTCCGTGCCATAGGTGCGGATGGCCGTGTCGTAGGGAATGCGACGGAACGTCTGCGTGACCGGCTTGCCTTCGGCGAACTGTTCGAACACGCCGCGCATGACCGGTTCCATCGTGTTCCAGACGTCTTCCTGGGTCACGAAGCTCATTTCGAGGTCGAGCTGATAGAATTCACCCGGCAGGCGGTCGGCGCGCGGGTCTTCGTCGCGGAAGCAGGGCGCGATCTGGAAATAGCGGTCGAAGCCGGCAACCATCAGCAGCTGCTTGTACTGCTGCGGCGCCTGCGGCAGCGCGAAGAACTTTCCGGGATGGATTCGGCTCGGCACCAGGAAGTCGCGCGCGCCTTCCGGCGAGGAAGCCGTCAGGATCGGCGTCGAATATTCGGTGAAGCCGACATCGTTCATGCGCTTGCGCATGTCGGCGATGATCTTGGTGCGCGCAACGATGTTCCGGTGCAGCGTCTCGCGGCGCAGGTCGAGGAAACGATACTTGAGGCGGATGTCTTCCGGATAGTCCGGCTCGCCGAAGACCGGCAGCGGCAGCTCCTTGGCGGCCGACAGAACTTCCATCTCGCGGGCGAAGATTTCGATCTCGCCGGTGGCGAGGTTCGCGTTGGTGGTATCGCCGGTGCGCGCCTTGACCTCGCCGTCGACGCGGATGACCCATTCGCCGCGAACGGTCTCGGCGACCTTGAAACAGGGCGAATCCGGATCGGCGACGATCTGCGTCAGACCGTAGTGGTCGCGCAGGTCGATGAACAGCAGGCCACCATGGTCACGGACACGATGCACCCAGCCCGACAGCCGAACGATCGATCCAACATCCGATTTCCTCAATTGGCCACAAGTGTGAGAGCGGTAACGGTGCATGATGAAATTCCGGTCAGGAGTTTGCTTGGCCGTGCCGACGCTTCGGCGCGCAGCTCGAAAATTTGCGCGAAAAGCGCATGGGTACTAGATTTTGTCAAGGCAATGCCGCGTTTTGGTCCAATACCCAGAGGGATTGGGGGTGGCATTGATGCGTCTTATAGGTCACTACTGCCATTTCTCCACCTGATCGTTGCCTGATGTCCTCCATACGCCCGCTTATCCCGCTTCTCGTTGCCGCAGGCTTTCTGCTCGGCGGCAACGGCCTGCAAGGCACCCTGATTGCGCTGCGCGGCGCCCAGGAAGGCTTTTCGCCCTCGACCATCGGCTTCATGGGAACGACCTATTTCGCCGGCTTCCTGCTCGGCTGCATGGCGATCTCGCACATCATGAAGGCCGTCGGGCATGTCAGGTCGTTTTCGGCGCTTGCGGCGATCGCCTCGGCCGGCACGCTGCTTCTGGTCCTCGTCATCGATCCGGTGATGTGGTCGACCATGCGCTTCATCACCGGCTTCTGCTTTGCCGGCCTCTTCACCGTCATGGAGAGCTGGCTCAATTCCGGCGTACAGAATCATGACCGGGCGCGCGTGCTGGCGCTCTACCGCATCATCGATATCGGTTCGGTCACCGGCGCGCAGTTCATGATCCCGATTTTCGGCGCGAGCGGCTTTGCCATCTTTGCCATGATGTCGATCATGATCACCCTGTCGCTGGTGCCCGTCTCGCTGGGCGACCGTTCCAACCCGAAGGCGCCGGAAGACGTCAAGCTCGACCTCGGCCGCGTGTGGCGCATCTCGCCGCTGGGCTCCATCGGCTGCATCGCCGTCGGCGTCACCAACAGCGCCTTCCGCACGTTGAGCCCCGTCTATGCCCAGCAGATCGGCATGTCGGTTGCGGATGTGGTGACCTTCGTGTGCGTCGGCATCATCGGCGGCGCGATCATCCAATATCCCCTTGGCAGCCTGTCGGACCGCTGGGATCGTCGCAAGGTGCTACTGCTGACGACGACCTTCGCCATGCTGGCGGCAGTCGTCATCACGACGATGGCCGGCAAGACGGCCCTGGCCAATTTCGGACTGGTGTTCATCTTCGGCTCGTTCGCAATGCCGCTCTACTCGCTGTCGGCTGCGCATGCCAACGACCGGGCCGACAAGCACGAATTCGTGCTGGTGAATGCGGCGCTGATGCTCTTCTATTCGATCGGTGCAATCGCCGGCCCCTTCGCCGCCTCGACCGTCATGCAGTTCTGGGGGCCGCATGCGCTGTTCGGCTTTATGGCGGCGATCTACTCGATCTTCATCGTGATCATCATCTATCGCATGGGGGTTCGCAGCGCGGTACCCGCCAATCGGCGCGGCCGGTTCATCGCGCTGTTGCGCACATCCACGGTTTTTGCCCGGCTCGCGCGCCGTAAAGGTGATACCGTCCGTCGTCCGCAGGCCGCGGCGCTTGACGAAAGCGTCTCGGACTGAAAGGAAATACCGTCCATATTCTGTTAACGAAATTTCATGCACATCATAACAACCCAGCAAGAGCTCGAAACCGTCATTGCCGCACTCGGCAAGTCGGCGTTCGTCACTGTCGACACCGAATTCATCCGCGAGACGACCTTCTGGCCGGAACTCTGCCTGATCCAGATGGCCGCGCCCGGCGTGACCGCGCTGATCGATCCCCTGTCGCCAAACATAGATCTCAAGCCGTTCTTCGAGCTCATGGCGAACGAAGCGGTGGCGAAGGTTTTCCACGCCGCGCGGCAGGACATCGAGATCATCTTCCATCTCGGCGAGCTCATCCCGCACCCGGTGTTCGACACCCAGGTGGCGGCGATGGTCTGCGGCTTTGGCGACAGCGTTTCCTATGACCAGCTGGTGCAGAAGGTCACCGGCACCCAGCTCGACAAGTCGTCGCGCTTCACCGATTGGCGCAACCGGCCGCTTTCCGACAAGCAACTGACCTACGCGCTGGCCGACGTGACGCATCTGATCGAGGTCTACGAGCATCTCCAGGCGCAGCTCGAGCGCGACAATCGCGCCCACTGGCTGAATGAGGAGATGGAGGTCCTGACCTCCCGCGAGACCTACGATCCGCATCCCGACGATGCGTGGAAGCGGCTGAAGATGCGCCTGCGCAAGCCGATCGAGCTTGCCGTGCTGCAAAGCGTGGCCGCTTGGCGCGAGCGCGAGGCGCGTGACCGCAACGTGCCGCGTGGCCGGGTGATCAAGGACGACGCTATCTACGAGATCGCCCAGCAGCAGCCGCGCGACGCGGCCGCCCTCGCCCGCCTGCGTACGATCCAGAAGGGCTGGGAGCGCTCTTCCAGCGCCGCAGCACTGCTCGAAATCGTCAATCAGGCGCTTCAGCTGCCCAAGGACCAATTGCCGAAGCTGCCCAAGCAGCATCAGGCCCCCGAAGGCACGAGTGCCGCAGCCGAGCTGCTCAAAGTCCTGCTGCGGCAGGTCGCCGACAAGGAAGGCGTGGCCGCCAAGGTCTTGGCTTCGAGCGATGACATCGACCGCATCGCGGCCGAAGGCGAGAAGGCTGACGTGCCGGCCATGCATGGCTGGCGGAAGGAAGTGTTCGGCAATATCGCATCGCGCCTGGTGCGCGGCGAACTCGCGCTCAAGTTCGAGCGCAGGAAGATCGTGACTTTCGAGACGGAATAGTCAGGGCCGCGGCCTCGTTCGGCGGCGGCGTGGCGACCTTATCGCCCGCCAATTTTTCCAGCCCAGAATAAAAAATCGGGCCGGCATGCATCAAGTGCGATGCATGCCGGCCCGATCAAACTATTGCGTCGATCAGAAGCCGCCCGGGTAATTCGGGCTTTCGCGCGTGATCGTCACGTCATGCGCATGGCTTTCCCGCAGGCCTGCGGTGGAAATCCGCACGAAGGTGGCGCGCTCGCGGAAATCCACCAGATCCTTGCCGCCGACATAACCCATCGCAGCCTTGAGGCCACCGGCGAGCTGGTGAAGGACGCCGGCCACCGGGCCCTTGTACGGCACCTGCCCCTCGATGCCCTCGGGCACCAGCTTCAGCGTGTCGCGAACCTCGGCCTGGAAGTAGCGGTCGGCCGAGCCTCGCGCCATGGCGCCCACCGAGCCCATGCCGCGATAGGCTTTGAACGAACGACCCTGGTGCAGATAAACCTCGCCCGGGCTCTCCTCCGTGCCGGCGAGTAGCGAGCCGATCATGGCAGCGCTCGCACCCGCCGCAAGGGCCTTGGCGAGGTCGCCGGAGAACTTGATGCCGCCGTCGGCGATGATCGACACGCCGGCCTTCTGCGCCGTCTCGACCGCAGACATGATAGCCGAGAGCTGCGGAACGCCAACGCCTGCGACGATGCGCGTGGTGCAGATGGAACCCGGCCCGATGCCGACCTTGACGGCATCCGCGCCGGCATCGATCAGGGCCTGCGTGCCGGCCGCAGTGGCGACGTTGCCGGCCATGATGCGCACCGAATTCGAAAGCTTCTTGGCGCGGGCCACAGCGTCGAGAACACGCTGCGAGTGACCGTGCGCCGTGTCGATGACCAAGAGGTCCACACCGGCATCGATGAGGCGCTCGGCGCGCTCAAAACCGTCGTCGCCGACGCTGGTGGCGGCAGCGGCACGGAGGCGGCCCTGCGCATCTTTCGCGGCGTTGGGGTTGAGCTGCGATTTCTCCATGTCCTTGACCGTGATCAGGCCTACGCAGTTGCCGGCATTGTCCACGACCAGGAGCTTTTCGATGCGGTGCTGGTGGAGAAGGCGCTTGGCTTCGCTCTGGTCGACGGTTTCCTTGACCGTGATCAGGTTCTCCCGGGTCATCAGCTCGTAGACCTTCTGGCCGGGATCTGTCGCAAAGCGCACGTCGCGGTTGGTGAGGATACCGACGAGACGCCCGGTCTTCTGGCCGCCCTTGCCACCGTTCTCGACCACAGGAATGCCGGAAATGCCGTGCGCGCGCATAAGCGCCTGCGCATCGGCGAGCGTGGCGTCCGGCCCGATCGTGACCGGGTTCACCACCATGCCCGACTCGAACTTCTTGACCTGACGCACCTGCTCGGCCTGCTCGGCCGGGGTGAAGTTGCGGTGGATGACGCCAATGCCGCCGGCCTGCGCCATGGCGATCGCTAGGCGCGCCTCAGTGACGGTGTCCATGGCCGCCGAAAGGATCGGGATGTTCAGCTCGATGTCGCCGGCAATCACGGTCCGGATATCCGTCTGGCCAGGCATGACCTCGGAATGACCGGGCTGGAGCAGCACGTCGTCAAATGTCAGCGCGGTTGCGCCAGTTGCAGTTTCGATGATCTTTGCCATGCCAAGTCCTCAATACGGGAAACGAGCGCTGAGGCTCGGGTGAGCTGCGCTGACTCGTCTGTTCCTTCAGGAATGGCACCGGCTCGTATCACGTCTAAGCGCCAAAGGAAAGCCACGCCACGTGCAGTTTTACCCGTAATAGAGATCGGGTCAGATGATGCCGGTTCCAAGCCCCCCGCCCGAAACCGGCACCACCGTCGTGAAATCCGGCACATCATCGGATCTTCGATCCGACGGTTCCCCGACCCACGGCGCCGCCATTAGGGGGCGGCGCGGCGAGAAATTGCCCTCTGCCTCCGCTCCGGTCAACTCCCTTCTCATGTTAAGTAAGCACTGCCAACAATTGACGATTGGGCTTTCCTCGCTAACTGGTGATTCAATCCTTTGAACGACGCAAAATCGGGCCTTTTGGTCACGTCTGGGCTGATAGGACTTGAAGCCGGCGCGTTCAGGTGTCACATCAGGGCGGTTGCAGCGCCCCCTTGGCGCGCTCACCTTTCGATACGCAGGTCTATCCCCATGGTCACCTATCTGGACGCCGAAACGGCCCCATTGCGCAACACCGGTCAGATTCGCCTTTATGGCGAGGAGGCCTTTGCGGGCATGCGCAAGGCTTGCAATCTCACCGCGCGCTGCCTCGACGAGCTTGCCGACATCGTCAAGCCGGGCGTCACCACCAATGCGATCGACCGTTTCGTATTCGAATTCGGCATGGACCACGGCGCCCTGCCCGCCACGCTGAACTATCGCGGCTATACCAAGTCCACCTGCACCTCGATCAACCACGTCGTTTGCCACGGCATTCCCGACGACAAGCCGCTGCGCGAGGGCGATGTCGTCAACATCGACGTGACCTACATCCTCGACGGCTGGCACGGCGATGCGAGCCGCATGTACCCGGTCGGCACCATCAAGCGCGCCGCCGAGCGCCTGCTCGAAGTCACCTACGAGTGCCTGCTGCGCGGCATCGCCGCGGTTCGGCCCGGCGTGCGCACCGGCGCCATCGGCGCTGCCATCCAGAGCTATGCGGAAGGCGAGCGTTGCTCGGTGGTCCGCGATTTCTGCGGCCATGGCGTCGGCCTGCTTTTCCACGACGCGCCCAACATCCTGCACTACGGCAATTCGAACGAGGGCGTGGAGATGCGTGAAGGCATGATCTTCACCATAGAGCCGATGATCAATCTCGGCCGTCCGCATGTGAAGGTGCTTTCCGACGGCTGGACGGCGGTCACGCGCGACCGCTCGCTCTCGGCGCAGTACGAGCACACCGTCGGCGTGACGTCGACCGGCTGTGAAATTTTCACGCTGTCGCCCAAGGGACTCGACCGACCGGGCCTGCCTTCATAGTATCTCTCCCCGGGAACTCGCCGCCCAGCGGCGATCACGGGGGGACGCTGTATGGCCGACGACGGGCAGGACGAGCGCGGATTCTTTGCCGAGCGGCCGCCGCAATCTCTAAAACCTTCCCCGCCGCGCGAGGAAAAGCCGCATTATCTCGGCCATCGGCAGCGCCTGCGCGACCGTTTTCGCCGGGCGGGCCCGGAAACGCTTTCCGACTATGAAATTCTCGAACTGCTGCTGTTCCGCTCCATCCCGCGCGCGGACACCAAGGAGCGCGCCAAGGCGCTGCTGAAACGTTTTGGCTCGCTGGCGGAAGTGCTGGGAGCGCCCGAGCATCTCCTGCGCGAGGTCGACGACATTGGCGAAGGCGCGGCGCTGGACCTCAAGATCGTGGCCGCCGCCGCCCGGCGCCTGGCGCGCGGCGAGATCAAGGGGCGCGAGCTCCTCTCATCCTGGAGCCAGGTGCTCGAATACTGCCGGGGGGCCATGGCCTTCGAGGAGCGCGAACAGTTCCGCATCCTCTTCCTCGACAAGAAGAACGCCCTGATTGCCGACGAGGTGCAGCAGGTCGGCACGGTCGACCACACGCCGGCCCACCCACGCGAGGTGGTCCGCCGGGCGCTCGAGCTTTCGGCCACGGCCATCGTACTCGTGCACAACCACCCGTCGGGCGACCCGACCCCTTCGCGGGCCGACATCGAGATGACGAAGACGATCATCGACACGGCCAAACCGCTCGGCATCGCGGTTCACGATCACATCGTCATCGGCAAGAAGGCCTATGCCAGCATGAAGGGCCTCTTGCTGATCTGATTGATCAGCAGCCAGCCGAATATTGTTGAATCACCAAAGAAAAAGGCCGCTCGGTGAGAGCGGCCTTTTCTGTTCTTCCGATGGGAAGACGCTTACTCGGCGTCGCCTTCCTTGGCGGCCTTCTTCTTCGGCGCAGCCTTCTTCTTCGGCTCTTCGGCCGAAGCGTCGTCGGCCTTCTTGGCAGCGGCCTTCTTGGTCTTCTTCTCGGCCTTGGCCTCGTCGGCGCCCTCTTCCTCGTCTTCTGCCATCAGCTCTTCCTTGCTGACCTTCTGGTCAGTCACGGCGATCTGGGTCAGCAGATGATCGATGACCTTCTCTTCGAAGATCGGAGCGCGCAGGGTGGCCAGCGCGTTCGGGTTGCTGCGATAGAACTCGAAGACTTCCTGCTGCTGGTTTGCCGGGTAGCGACGCACGAAGTCGAACAGCGCGCGCTGCATTTCCTCGTCGTTGACCTGCACGCCAGCCTTCTCACCGATCTCGGCCAGAACCAGGCCCAGACGCACGCGGCGCTCGGCCAGACGCTGGTATTCGGTGCGGGCTTCGTCTTCCGTCGTCTCTTCGTCGGCGAAAGTACGGCCTGCGGCGGCCAGGTCACGCTGCACCTGGTTCCAGATGTTGGTGAACTCGGCCTCGATGAGCTTCGAGGGAGCCTCGAACTTGTAGCTCTCGTCGAGCTGGTCGAGCAGCTGGCGCTTCACCTTCTGGCGGGTCATCGAGCCGAACTGGCTCTCGAGCTGGCCGCGGACGATCTCGCGCAGGCGCTCGAGCGACTCGAGGCCGAGGTTCTTCGCGGTCTCGTCGTTGATTTCGAGTTCGCCCGGCTTGGCTACTTCCTTGACGGTGACGTCGAAGGTGGCTTCCTTGCCGGCCAGTTCAGCAGCGCCATAGTTTTCCGGGAAGGTCACGGTGATGACCTTCTCGTCGCCGGCCTTGGTGCCGACCAGCTGGTCTTCAAAGCCCGGGATGAATTCCTTGGAGCCGAGGACCAGCGGCTGGTCGCTGCCGGTGCCGCCGTTGAACGGCGTGCCGCCGATCTTGCCGACGTAGTCGATCGTGACGCGATCGCCTTCTTCGGCCTTGCCCTTCTTCGCCTCGTAGGAGCGCGAGGATTCGGCAATGCGCTTGACCTGCTCGTCGATCTCGGCATCCGGCACGTCGAAGACCTGGCGGGTGACGGCGATCTTGGAGAAGTCCTTCATCTCGATGGCCGGGATGATCTCGTAGGACAGCTGGAATTCGAAGTCGGCGCCGCCGGCGAGGATCTTCTCGGCTTCCTTCTCGTCCTCGGTCATGGTGACCTCGGGCTGCATGGCGGCCTTTTCGCCGCGCTCTGCAATGATGGTGCGCGTGGAGTTGGAGAGAATCTCGTTCACGACTTCCGCCATGAAGGACTTGCCGTAGACCTTGCGCAGGTGCTGCATCGGCACCTTGCCCGGACGGAAGCCATTGAGACGAACCTTGTCCTTGGCGTCATTGAGCCGTTCGACGAGCTTGGCTTCCATATCGCCGGCCGGAACGACTACCTTGATTTCGCGCTTAAGACCGGAATTGAGAGTTTCGGTAACCTGCATCATCAAACCTTTGTTTTCACGACTGCCACCGGGCAAACGGGCAAACCGCTCGACCTGCGGAGATCTTCGTGGCGGGATAGTCCTTCGGCACGGGTGAAGCAATCCCACTGGGATGGTTCCGCCATCACAGCCATTGCTTTCAATACGCTCCAGACTGGGTAAGTCTTTGTTTTTACTGCTTCTTACCGCACTCGTTCGAAGCGTGAATTCACAACCCGTCACATTTGACACGCCTTTTGTCATAGACGGACTGATTTTTCAACACTCTTCGCGTACCAAGACCGGTTGAATGCCCTTATCTTTGGGGGCATCGTTCGACTGCTGCATTGACAGAACGATGCCCGCGTGAGAATGCCATTGCCAATGCGGATGTGGCGGAACTGGTAGACGCCCCGGATTTAGGTTCCGGTGCCGAAAGGCGTGGGGGTTCGAGTCCCTTCATCCGCACCACAAACACCAGCGCCAGATTTTCACCTATCTAATTGATTTGCGAGCATATTTTTGCGCCGCGTAAGGCTTGATGGCTTTTCCTGCCGCCGCATAAACCACTTCTCCCGCTCAACCGGAACGCCCTGGCTTGATCGTAGCCAGGCGGTGGATTCGTATGGTGCCGGCGCCCTCACCTTCCAGATCGATGATTTGCAGTCGACGGGCCCGCACTTTCCACATTTGATTTGGGAGAGGCGAGGATCAAGTCTCAAGCCGCCGAGGACGCGGCCCAGAATCCGCAGGCGGTAGCCGCGCGGGTGCTTCCAGTAACGGCAGATCACGGACACGGGCGCGACACATCGCCTTTCAAAGCGAATGTGAACTGTTTGCTTGGAACCACGACGTTTAGCGGAGGTTTGGCCGGGTCGCACCTATTGCGACGCTAGTAGAAGGAGCTCTCGGATGTTCATGAGAGTCTTAACAGCCTCTGCGCTGACAATTGCCCTGATGACATCAGCACTAGCCGGTGGATCCGGCCATGGATCCGGTGGCGGCGGTCATGGACCTGGCGGCGGCGGCCATAGCGCCAGCGCTGGTAGTCACGGCCCCAACGGTGGCAGTCATAGCCATGGGATAGGATCCCGCGGCGGTGACCACGCTGAAGGCGCCGGCGACGATCCGGGCTACAACGCCTACTACAGGGGGCAGAACTACATGGGTTACGGGTGGGGAGGTCCTTGCGCCCCTTACCAGAACTGCTGAGCGGCTAAGGTCGCACTCCCATTAGCGGTACCCATGAAAAGGCCCGCCTCGGCAGACCGAGGCGGGCGACTTAGGCGAAAATGGTCAAATCTCCCAGACCATCCAAGCAATTTAGCTAAGAATGAACTGCCAGTCAGGTCAGGGAAAACCGTAGCCCTGATCAACAAACCGCCCTACAAACATCGAATGATGAAGGAAAGAAGCAGCACCGCACTGCGTACGCGGGCCTTTGCGCGTGTGCTTGGTCCATTTCTGGCGATCGTAACGGCAACCGTCATCTATCGAATGCCCCAGATGGGCCAGATCCTTACGGACTTTTTCAGCAACAGCAGCGTAGTCTGGATAACCGGCGCGATACTGCTCCTTTTCGGCGTCATCATCATCGCCTTCCATCAGTATTGGACAAGCCCCGCCGCAGTCCTCGTATCCCTGCTCGGTTGGTTCCTGGCCTTGCGCGGTGCAGTTTTGATTGTTGTTCCGAACCTCATGCTGAGCGGCGGAGAGGCGGCAATGCAGCACGCGCCTCTCGTACAGCTTGGCTTCGGCATCATGACGCTTATCGGGCTCTATCTCACCTATGTCGGGTGGATCGCCAAACCACGCTTCGAAGCCGACAAGCCTTAAGCCGGGCGTTCTGACGCCTCGTCTCGTCCCGCGCGGCATTCCGCAACGAGCCATTCGCGAAAGATGATGGCTTCGGGCGTGGTCCGTTCGGCCGAACGCGCGGTCAGGATGTAGTGCGATTCATCGATCTCGATGCCTTCCGTCAGCGGCGCCGTGAGACCTTCTTTCAGAAAAGGCTCCGCATAGCTTCGCTGCACCACGCAAGGTCCCAGGCCGGCCAAGGTCAGCCTGATCGCAAAAAGCGAGTTGTCGGTCATGGTGCTGACCCGTACCTTGCGGTCGGATATGTCGTGCTTGCGCAGAAGCTTCGTCCAGCGATCCTCACAGCCCATGATGTGAACGACGCCGTGATCGAGAAGCGCGAGCACTTTGTCGCGATCGCTGCCCTCCGGCAGCTTCGTGTCCTCACGCACCACCAGGATCGACGGCTCTCTCAACAGCGGGTGCACCTCGAATTCGCTCCACTGCCCGTCGCCGAATCGAATGTCGACATCGACATTGGTGCTGGTATCCGCCCAGATCGCGGTCAGGATCCTGAGCTTGATGTGCGGAAAGGCGGCATAGAATTTCGGCAGCAGCGGTGCCAGCCAGTTGGTGGCGAACAGGACCGGAGTACGCACTGTTATATGCGTGTCATGATCCCGTCCGAATAGTCCGACCGTGGTTACAGCCAGTTCGTCAAAAGCTTTGCGCACGCTCGGAAGGTATGCCCGTCCGATATCGGTCAGTTGCAGCCCGCGAGCGAGCCGCTCGAAGAGCTGGAACCCCAGGCGCTGTTCCAATGCACGCACCTGGTGGCTGATGGCCGCTGGCGTCAGATTCAGCTCCGCGGCCGCCGCTGAAAAACTCGAAAGTCGCGCAGATGCTTCATAGGCGCGCAACCACTGCAAGGGGGGCAAGGCAAACGACATCGGCCGAACGAGCTTCAAATGAAATGGGGTCTAACAGCGATAAAGCTTTGTTTGACTCATTGCAAACCCTGCGTCGATATTCCGCCGGCTTGCTGGATTGCTGCCTTTTGCTGGCTTACTGCCACGGGGCAGCCTCAAGCGGAGGAAACCCGGGGAAGGATCGACGCTTGGCCGAATTCGACTACATCGTGGTGGGTGCCGGCTCGGCAGGATGCGTGCTGGCCGACCAGCTCTCGAAGGATGGCGCAAGCAGCGTCCTGGTGGTGGAAGCCGGCGGTTCGGACAACAGTTTCTGGATCAAGACCCCGATTGGCTATGGCCGCACCTTCTTCAATCCGCGCATCAACTGGATGTACCACACCGAAGCGGACCCCGAGACCGGGGGTCGCAAGAGCTATTGGCCGCGCGGAAAGGTCGTCGGTGGCTCCAGCTCGATCAACGCGCTGATTTATTGCCGGGGAATGCCCGGAGACTTCGAGGATTGGCGGACCGCCGGAGCCAAGGGCTGGGGATGGGACGAGGTTCGCTCCCATTATGAAGCCATTGAAAGCCGCATCGGCGAAGACGGCACCATCGAGGGCCACGGCCCCCTGTTCATCAGCAATGTCAGGCGCGAGATTCACCCTTCCAACCGGCACTATTTCGCGATGGCCGAGGAGATGGGCATGCCCGTTACCGAGGACTGCAATGGCCCCTCGCCTGAAGGCGTGACCCACTACCGCATCACCACTCGAAACGGGAAGCGCTGGTCTGCGGCCGATGCCTTCCTGAAGCCGGCATTGAAGCGGCCAAACGTTACGCTGGTGAAGGACGCCATGGTGGAGCGCATCGTGGTCGAAGCGCATCGCGCCACCGGTGTCTCCGTCCTGCTCAAGTCCGGCCGCCAGATCTTCAAGGCGCGCAAGGAAGTCATCGTCAGCGCCGGTTCCGTTAACTCACCGAAGCTGCTGCAGCTCTCGGGCATCGGCCCCGGCGCGCTGCTTCGGCAGATGGGCATCGCCGTGGTGCACGCCAACGACAATGTCGGCGGCAATCTGCAGGATCACCTCGGCATCAACTACTACTACAAGGCGACCGAGCCGACCCTGAATTCGATGCTTTCGCCCTGGTGGGGCAAGGTCCTCCAGGGCGCGCGCTATGTGCTGACGCGGCGCGGCCCGCTCAGCCTCAGCGTGAACCAGTGCGGCGGCTTCGTGCGCTCGAACGAGGCACTGGAGCGGCCGGACCAGCAGCTTTACCTCAACCCGGTCACCTACACGACCGCGCCGAGCAACAAGCGGCCGATCATCAATCCCGATCCCTTCCCCGGCTTCATCCTTTCATTCCAGCCGACCCGCCCGACCAGCCGCGGCCGCATCGACATCGCCTCGCCCGAGGCGATTGCCGCGCCGCGCATCGTGCCGAACTACCTGTCGACCCAGAAAGACCACGACGACGTCATCGCCGGCGGCCGGCTGATCCAGCGCATGGCGCGGACGAATGCCATCCGCCGCTTCGCCAAGGAGGCGATGGCCCCCGATGTCCAAGGGTTCGACGACGAAGCGATCCTCGAAGATTTCAGGGAGCGCTGCGGCTCCGTTTTCCATCCGGTCTCGACCTGCCGGATGGGGCGCGACGAAGCGACCGCCGTGACCGACACCGAACTGAAGGTGTTCGGCATCGATGGCCTGAGAGTCGTCGACGCATCGGCCTTTCCCAACATCACGTCCGGCAACACCAACGCTCCCACGATCATGCTCGCCCATCGCGCAGCGAGCCTGATCCTGAAGGATCGTTCGCGCCGGTCCGCCTGACCCCCCGCATGGAATGGAATTGCCTTGAAAATCCGTAAGCTCGAGACCTTCACGAACGATTATGTCGGCTTCGTCCGCCTGACCGCCGAGGATGGCGCCATCGGCTGGGGCCAGCTGTCCACCTATAATTCGGACATCACCGCAAGCGTCTTCCACCGGCAGATCGCACCATGGGCGCTGGGTCGCGACACCGCCGATCTCGATGCGCTCGTGAGCGAGATTCCCGAGCGCGAGCACAAGTTCGCCTGCTCGTATCTCTACCGCGCCATGTCCGGCCTCGACACCGCCATCTGGGACCTGCACGGCCAGGTCGAGGGCAAGCCGGTGGTGGAACTGCTCGGCGGCACACCCGGCACCCTGAGGGCCTACGCTTCCTCTATGCGCCGCGACATCACGCCTGAGGCAGAGGCGGAGCGGCTTCTTCGCCTGCGCGACCGCGATGGCTTCGACGCCTTCAAGTTCCGCATCGGCTCCGAATGCGGGCACGACCGCGACGAGTGGGAAGGCCGCACCGAAACCATCGTGCCGACGATACGCAAGGCGCTGGGGTCTGATGTCGCACTGCTGGTGGACGCAAATTCCTGCTATTCGCCGCATCGTGCAATCGAGGTCGGGCAGATGCTCGAGGCCAATGGCGTCGAGCATTTCGAAGAGCCCTGCCCCTATTGGGAAATGGAGCAAACCCGCGAGGTTACGGAGGCGCTTTCGCTTGACGTGACCGGCGGCGAGCAAGACTACGACATGCAGCATTGGAAGCGTATGGTCGCCATGAAGGCGGTCGACATCGTCCAGCCGGATGTTCTTTATCTCGGCGGCATGACGCGCACCCTGCAGGTGGCTCGCATGGCGGAAGCTGCCGGCCTGCCCTGCACCCCGCACGCTGCCAATCTCGGGCTGGTGACGCTCTTCACCATGCATCTGCTGCGCGCGATCCCGAACGCCGGAAAGTATCTCGAATTCTCGATCGAGGGCCCAGACTACTATCCGTGGCAGGAAGGGCTGTTCGTCGAGGACCCCTATGGGGTGACCGACGGCAAGGTGACCATCACCGACCGTCCGGGCTGGGGCGTGGAAGTTTCGCCCGAATGGCTCGCCAAGTCGCGCTACCAGCTAAGCGAGGTGGCCGCATGACGCGCTCTGCCGAGGATCTGGCCAAGGCCTATTTCGCAACCGGGGCAGTCGAAGAACTGCCCAGCGGGCATTTCATCCATGGCGCTTTCGTGCCCGGAAGCTTCGGCGACATGCTGGAGAGCTACGATCCCGGCCTGGGTCGCGCCTTTGCCAGCTTCAGCGCAGGCAACGCCGACGACATCGCAAAAGCCGTCGAATCGGCAGAGAAGGGCCTTGCCGTCTGGCGGGATACGCCGCCTGCCAAGCGCTGCCAGATCCTCAATCGCGCCGCGGCACTGATCCGCGAACGAGGCGAGTATCTGGCCTTCGTTGAAACGCTCGATTCCGGCAAGACGCTGGTCGAAGCCCGTGGCGACGTTCAGTCTTGCGCGCGCTTCTTTGAATATTATGCGGGTGTGGCCGACAAGCTCCAGGGCAGCTCGATCCCCCTCGGCCCCGGCCTGACGAGCTGGACCGAACGCGAACCGGTCGGCATCACGGCCCACATCATTCCGTGGAACTACCCGACCTCGACCTTTGCCCGTGGCATCGCCCCGGCGCTGGCCGCCGGTTGCGCGGTGGTTGCCAAACCGGCGGAAACCACTCCCTTCACGGCTCTTATCCTGGCGCAATGGCTGCATGAGGCCGGCGTGCCGGCCGGTGTTCTCAACGTCGTCACCGGGCTAGGCCAGGATGCCGGCGCGCCGCTGGTGCGTCATCCCTCCATCGCGCATGTCACCTTCACCGGCTCGGTCGCAACCGGCGTCGGCGTCATGCAGGCAGCCGCGCCGAACGTCACCCGCCTCACCCTGGAACTCGGCGGAAAATCGCCCCTCATCGCGCTTGCCGACTGCGACCTGGACAGGGCCGTCGACGGGGCGCTCTGGGCGATCTTCTCCAATGCCGGCCAGATCTGCTCGGCGGGTTCGCGCCTAGTGGTCGAACGCTCGATCCATGACGAGCTCTTGGAAAAGCTGATCGCGAAGGCGCGCGCCCTGAAACTCGGTCATGGCCTCTCGACGGCCGACGTCGGCGCAATCAATTCCAAGCTGCATCTCAGCCGCATCGCCGGCCATGTCGACGCCGCACGCGCTCGCGGCTGCCGGATCGTTACCGGCGGACAGGCCGCGGTCGATCCGGAAACCGGCGCAGGCTGGTTCTTCGAGCCCACGATCATCGACGATGTCGCCACGACCGACCCTGCAATCCAGGAGGAGATTTTCGGTCCGGTGCTCGCCGTACAAGTCGTGGACAACGAGGACGAGGCTATCGCCATCGCCAATGCAACCGAGTACGGGCTCGTCGCAGGCATCTACACGCGTGATGTCGGCAAGGCGCTTCGCCTCGCCCGTTCCATCGATGCCGGCCAGGTGACGGTCAATGATTATTGGGCCGGCGGCATCGAAGTGCCGTTCGGCGGCAACAGGAAGTCCGGCTTCGGGCGCGAAAAAGGCCTCGAAGGTATCGACGCCTATACCCGGACGAAGGCGATCACGATCCGACACTGACCAGAGATATCAACCATCCCAAGGAGGAACGGATGAACGACCATCTTGATACACTGAAGCGCTCGCTGATCGGCGGGCAGATCGACCGTCGCGGCTTCATGACGGGCGCGCTGGCATTCGGCGTCGGCCTGTCCATGGCTTCTTCGGCGCTTGCCCAGGCCGAGAAGGCGACGCCCAAGCAGGGCGGCACGCTGCGCGTAGGCTTCCTGCAGGGTTCGACCTCGGACTCCTTCGACCCCGCGACCTACAACAACGACTTCATGTTCGTTACGAACTATGCGGTCTTCAACCACCTCACCGAGTTCGCCCCGGGCGGCGCCATCGCCCCCGAACTGGCCGAGAGCTTCGAGGCCGAGCCGGGCGCGAAGGTCTGGACCTTCAAGCTGCGCAAGGATGTCGAGTTCTCCGACGGCAAGAAGCTGACGGCCGCCGACGTGCTCGCCTCCATCGACTATCACCGCGGCGAGGATTCGAAATCGGCCGTGAAGCCGGTTCTCGCCCAGATCGCCGAAATGAAGGCGTCCGATGACCACACCGTGGTCTTCACGCTGACCACCGGCAATGCCGACTTCCCCTACATCTTCGCCGACTACCACCTCTGCGTGAAGCAGGCCGTGGACGGCAAGATCGATCCGATGAGCCGCATCGGCACCGGCGGCTATGTGGTGGAAAGCTTCGAGCCGGGCGTGCGCATCAAGCTGAAGCGCCGCGAAAGCTACTGGAAGGAAGGCCGCGCGCATTTCGAGCAGGTCGAGATCACAACGATCTCGGACACCGCTGCCCGTATGAACGCGCTGATGACCGGCCAGGTGGACGTGGTCGACCGTCCGGACCTGAAAACCATCCATCTCCTGAAGCGCGCGCCGGGCGTGCGCGTCGAGACGACCTCCGGCACGCTGCACTACACGATGCCGATGCACGTCAACACGCCGCCCTACGACAATCGCGATGTCCGCACCGCGCTCAAGCTGGCGATCAACCGCGAGGAACTCGTGGACAAGATCCTGCGCGGCTACGGCACGGTCGGCAACGACCATCCGGTCGCCAAGTCGATGCCCTTCTTCGATGCGACGATCGAGCAGCGCGCCTATGACCCGGAGAAGGCCAAGTTCCACCTGAAGCAGGCGGGGCTTTCCAGCCTCGATGTCCAGCTGTTCACCTCGGAAGCTGCCTTCGAAGGCGCGGTCGACGCTTCGCTGCTCTATGCCGAGCAGGCCAAGAAGGCCGGCATCAACATCGAGGTCGTCCGTCAGCCGAGCGACGGCTACTGGTCCAATGTGTGGCTGGTGAAGCCGTTCTGCACCAGCTACTGGGGCGGCCGCCCGACCCCGGACTGGATGTTCACCGCCGGCTATTCTAAGGACGCCGAGTGGAACGACACCAAGTGGCAGAACGAGCGCTTCAACGCTCTGCTGCTCGAGGCCCGCGCCGAGATCGATCAGAACAAGCGTGCGGAAATGTACTCCGAGATGCAGCGCCTGTGCCGCGACGATGGCGGCGCGCTCATCCCGATGTTCGGCCAGTACGTCTTCGCGCTGCGCGACCAGGTCCAGCACGGCGAGCTGAGCGAGCAGTGGAACCTCGACAGCCTGCGCTTTGTCGAGCGCTGGTGGATGGCCTAATAGGTACGACACAGGCTCTGCCGGGAAGCCACGCTTCCCGGCAGTGTCATTGGATGACGGCAGGGAGAAGCCGGCATCCCGAACGAAGCCAGGGAGGCGGCATGGGACGTATCTGGATCCTCGTGGGGGAGCGGCTGGCGCTCGGCGTCATCACGCTGATCGCGGTCTCGGCGCTGATCTTCATCGGCGTGGAGCTCTTGCCGGGCGACCTCGCACAGCAGATCCTGGGGCAGTCCGCCACGCCCGAGACCGTCGCCGCGTTCCGGCGCGAGCTGGGGCTCGACCAGCCCGCGGTCCAGCGCTATCTCCATTGGCTTCTCGGAGCCGTCCAGGGCGATTTCGGCACGTCGCTCGCCAATAATCGCCCGATTTCCGAACTCCTGTCGGTCAGGCTGGGCAATACGCTGTTCCTGGCTGCCTTTGCCGCCACGGTCTCGATCCCGCTGGCGCTGACCCTCGGCATCCTGGCCGCGCTTTACCGCAACTCGATCTTCGACCGCCTTTGCAACGTGGTGGCGTTGATCTGGGTGTCGCTGCCTGAATTCTTCGTCGCCTATGTGCTGATCCTGTTCCTGTCGGTGCGGCTGGCGCTGTTTCCCTCGCTGTCCAACATCGATGCCGGCATGCCGTTCGGCGAGCTCGTCTACCGCTCCTTCCTGCCTGCGCTCACCCTAGTGCTTGTGGTGGTGGCGCACATGATGCGCATGACCCGGGCCGCAATCATCAACGTGCTCGCAAGCCCCTATATCGAGATGGCGAGGCTGAAGGGCATGAGCCGGCTGCGCGTCATCCTTTATCACGCGCTTCCCAATGCGCTGGCGCCCATCATCAATGTCGTGGCGCTCAATCTCGCCTATCTCGTCGTCGGCGTCGTGGTTGTTGAGGTCGTGTTCGTCTATCCCGGCCTCGGCCAGCTCTTCGTCGATGCCGTGACGCATCGCGACGTCATGGTGGTCCAGTCGGTCGGCCTGCTCTTCGCCGCCGCCTACATCCTGCTCAACCTCATTGCCGACGTGCTGTCGATCGTGACCAACCCGCGCCTCATGGGCGAACGGAGGTAATGGCCATGACCCGCTTCTTTCAGACCTTGAGAACCGCCCCTTGCACCGCCTTGTTCGGTACGGCCGTGATCCTGCTGGTGGCCGTCATCGCGATATTTGCGCCGGTCATCGCCCCCTATGGCGAGACCGCGATCGTCGGGGAACAATACGAGCCCTGGAGCAGCCAGTTCCTGTTCGGAACCGACAATCTCGGCCGCGACATGTTCTCCCGCCTGATCTATGGCACGCGCAATACGGTCGGCCTCGCTTTGCTGACGACGGCGATCGCCTTCACCGTCGGCTCGCTGCTCGGCATCGTGGCCGCTGTGGTTGGCGGCATGACGGATCGTCTGCTTTCACGCATCATCGATGTGATCATGGCGATCCCTTCGCTGATCCTTGCGCTGATGCTGCTCACCATCGTTGGCGCTTCGGTTGCAAGCATGGTGCTTGTCATCGCGTTGATCTACGTCGCGCCTGTCTTCCGCCTCGCCCGCGCCTCGGCCCAGTCGGTGGTCGTGATGGACTATATCCAGGCGGCGCGACTGCGCGGAGAAGGCCTTGGCTGGCTCGTCGTGAAGGAGGTGCTACCAAACATCGCCTCAACGCTCGTCGCCGAATTCGGCCTGCGTTTCTGCTTCGTGTTCCTGTTCATCGCTGCCCTCTCCTTCCTCGGCCTGGGCATCCAGCCGCCGACCGCCGACTGGGGTTCGATGCTGAAGGAAAACGCCACGCTCATCAGCTTCGGCGACATTACCCCGCTGCTGCCGGCTGCAGCGATCGCGCTGCTCACCGTGTCGATCAATTTCGTGGTCGACTGGATGCTGCATCGCTCGAGCGGATTGAAGGACTGAGCCATGAAGACCGTCGGCAAAGATCGCTCTCCCTTGCTGACGATCCGCGATTTGCGGATCGAGGGCAAATCTTCGAACGGCTGGACGAGACTGGTTGACGGTATCGACCTCGACCTGGCGCGCGGCGAGGTTCTCGGCCTCATAGGGGAATCGGGTGCCGGTAAATCCACGCTCGGCCTTGCCGCGATGGGTTTCACCCGCGATGGCTGCCGCATCGTCTCCGGCTCCGTCGACTTCGACGGCATTGATCTCGCCCGCTGTGGCGAGCACGTCCGGCGCGACTTCCGCGGCAAGCGGATCGCCTATGTAGCCCAGTCCGCCGCTGCCTCCTTCAATCCGGCGCACAAGCTCATCGACCAGCATTGCGAGGTGCCGGTCGTCAAGAAGGTGATGCCGCGCGCACAGGCAGAGGAAGGCGCCGTCGAACTTTACCGCAAGATGCGCCTGCCGCAGCCGGAGGGCATCGGCTTTCGCTATCCGCACCAGGTTTCGGGCGGCCAGCTGCAGCGGGCCATGACGGCCATGGCCATGGCCTGCAAGCCGGATCTCATCATTTTTGACGAGCCGACCACCGCGCTCGATGTCACCACCCAGATCGAGGTGCTTGCATCGATCCGGGACATAGTCGAGCAGTTCGGCACCGCGGCGATCTACATCAGCCACGACCTTGCCGTCGTCGCCCAGATGGCCGATCGCATCACCGTGCTGAAAAACGGCCGCGCCGTCGAGACGGCCGCGACCCGGACCATGCTTTCCGAGCCGCAGGAGGACTATACAAAGTCCCTGTGGGCGGTGCGCTCGCTGGAACGCCCCAGGCAGGAGCGCAGCACCGGCGCGCAGCCCGTGCTGAGCCTCAGGAATATCGACGCGGGCTATGGCGCGGCCAAGGTGCTGGAGGACGTCTCCTTCGACATCCATCGCGGCCAGACTGTTGCGGTTGTCGGCGAATCCGGATCGGGGAAATCGACGGCCGCGCGCGTCATCAGCGGTATTCTGAAGCCCTCGCGCGGCGAGGTTTTGTTCGAAGGGCGCAAGCTCCCGACGGACTATCTAGCCCGGAGCCGCGAAGACCTTCGTCACGTCCAGATGATCTACCAGATGCCTGATACGGCGCTCAATCCGCGCCAATCCATCCGGGACATCATCGGGCGGCCGGTCGAATTCTATCTCGGCCTCAAGGGCCGCGAGAAGGAGCAGCGCATCCGCGCATTGCTCGAGCAGATCGAGCTTGATCCGGCGATCTATATGGACCGGCGGCCGACGGAGCTTTCAGGTGGGCAGAAGCAGCGCATTGGCATCGCCCGGGCGCTGGCGGCGGAACCGAAGTTCATCATCTGCGACGAGGTGACTTCGGCGCTCGACCAGCTCGTGGCCGCCGGCATCCTGGCGCTTCTGGCGCGGGTGCAGAAGGAGCGCGACCTTGCGCTGATGTTCATCACGCACGACCTGGCGACGGTGAAGGCCGTGGCCGACGAGGTGGTGGTGATGCAGTACGGGCGCGTCGTCGAAACGGGCGCGGTCGAAACCGTCTTCGCCAACCCCGAGCACGCATACACCACGCACCTGTTGCAATCGGTGCCTGAGATGGACCCCGACTGGCTGACCCGCCGCACGATGGCGAACCGGGAGGTCCCGGCTTAGGCCTCGAGTTGCTGTAAGCTCTCTGCGGGAAGTTACCCGGCGCGTCATAGATGCGCCGGGTAGCATTGCCGGGCCCTTAGTACAGCGGCTCGGAGAACAGCGTGGTGTCCCCGTCCTTCAGCGCCTTGATCTGGAGCGAGCCGTCCTTGTCGACGGTGGCCAGGATGCCGAAGCTACGCACGCGCATGTCCCGCTCGACGGCTTTTCCTTCGCCTTCCGGAAGATAGAAGCGGCCGATACCGTAATCGACATGCAGCACGGCCTCTTCGTCCTGCGGCCAGCCCGAAGAATTGGTGCCAAGCACGTCCACCTCGCCCTCGCCGGGGGCGTTTGCGAAGCCTGTCCCCAATGCCGCGGCCACCGGATGCCAGAAGCGGTCCTCGCCCTTCTTGAGGCGTACATGGATCGCACCGTCGACGCTTGCCGAAGCATCGGCATCGCGGTTGACGATCAGCTTGGCCGGAACGCTGGAGGCCTCATAGCCCAGGCGGACATAGTCGCCACGTAGCAGGTCGCGCGGGTCGACGGGCTCGACCTTGAGCAGCACCTCCTGCCCGTTGCGAAGGATCATCGCGCGAGACCCAATGATCCACGACAGGAAGCCGATCTGGATCAGCGAGAGGACAACGGCCGAGATAAGAAGCCTGTTTTTCATCACGCTGCTCCTGCCTGCTTGATCGTACCGCCGCCGATGCGTCGCTCCACCCTGATGATGACGATGGCGATTATGCCGAGCACGATGCCCGACGCCAAGAACAGCCCGGCGGTGCCGAGCATGGTGCCGATCGTCAGGACATAGATGAAGCAGAGTTCGAGGCCAAAGCCGGCATAGGCAATCCAGCGCAACAGCCGGCTGTCACGGCCGGCGAAGTAAAGTGCGGTCGCAATGCCCGCGAACACGACGAGCGCCGACATCACCAGCCGCCCGGTGTAGTCGAGTTGATCGACCTGGACGAGCAGCATGCCGGTGAGGAAGCCGATGAGGCAATGAACCGGCAGCAGGCCGTCGATACGGAAGACGGCATCCACCGCCGCCGGTGCGGCCACGCAGAGAGCAAAAAGCGCCGCCGACAACAAGGTCAGCCCTATGCCGACGTCGGACACATTGTGGTGGGCCACCAGCAGGCAGGCATAGAGCACGAGCGACAGCAGGATGAGGTGCCGCGCCGCGCGGCTCTGCGTCCAATAGGAAACCAGCCAGAGCGCAGCCGCGACCACCAGATAGAAATGCGTGGAGTGGCGGAACTCCCAGCCGTCGAAGCCGACGACGACCATCCAGGCTATACCTATGGCCGCCCCGGCCACGGTGAGCAGGCTTGAGCGCAGCAGCAGCGCCGCCAGTCCGGTGCCGAAGCACCATGTCAGCAAGGCTGCGCTCTCGTCGCCCTCGAGATGATACATCTGACCGATCAGCGCGATTGAACCGCCGAAGGCGGCGGCGCCGACCAGCCAGAGGGCCTCGGCAATCGCATTCTGCCCACGCGACTTGAGCAATGCGCCGCCGACATAGCTGCCGAAGATGATGGCAAACAGGCCGAGCACGCGCAGCAGGCGGGGAATGGCATCCCAATTCGCGGCCACCAGAAGAAGAAGTGCTGCGCCCAGAAGCAGGGCCGCCATGACCGCCAGCACGAAGCCGAAACTGAACAGGCGGCTTTCATTCGCCTCCACGTCGCGCCCCAGCGCATCCCCCGTCGAGGCGTCGATCAGGCCCTTGTCGACCCATCGCTCAATGTCCTGCTTCACCCGTGCCGAATAGCCCGCCAATGCACTCACTCCAGACCTGTCTGCGACAAAAGAACCACCTTCAAACCCTTGTTGTCACGGGTTTTTTAAGATTCCGCCACATTTGCGTCACAGCCGCTAAAATCGATTAATATTGCAATGCACAAAACGCATTGCTGCCATGCACCAATTGCTCTTTTAATGCATAGCGCCCGGGCCTATTTACGCCTCGTAAACAGCGATTGAAAAAACGAACCGAAGACGAAACGAGCCCAACCATGAACCTGATCCGCAATTACCGCAACTGGCGCCGCTACCGCGAAACCGTGTCTGAGCTGAGCCGCCTGTCGAACCGCGAATTGACCGACCTCGGCATCAGCCGCAGCGACATCCACTTCGTCGCGCGCAAGTCGATCTGATTTTTCCGGGGCCATCCGGCTCCACCCGTACGTTAAAAGAAAGCAAGAAAAAATGAACATCCTCCGCAATTTCCGCAACTGGCGCCGCTATCGCGAGACCGTTTCCGAGCTGAGCCGCCTGTCGAACCGTGAACTGACCGACCTCGGCATCAGCCGCAGCGAAATCCACTCGGTCGCACGCCGCTCGATCTAATCGAATTTCGCCGAACCTACCTCCTCCCGGGTTTCGGCGAATACGGTCAGCCTTCACCTCCTCCCGATAGCTGACCGACCAAAACGGCGCCCGCCGAACCTCCTCCCTCGGCGGGTGCTGTTCTCTCAAGGGCCTTCGCACCCTCAATGGCGAAAAGAATTTCGTCGGCGCCTACCTCCTCCCAGGTTCCGATGAATAAGGTCAGTGTTCACCTCCTCCCGATCACTGACCACCCTAACGGCGCCCGCCGAACCTCCTCCCTCGGCGGGTGCTGTTCTCTCAAGGGTTTCGCCCCCTTCAATTGGCGAAAGGAATTTTGTCGGCGCCTACCTCCTCCCGGGCCCGACGAATAAGGTCAGTGTTCACCTCCTCCCGATCACTGACCACTCTAACGACACCCGCCGGACCTCCTCCCCCGGCGGGTGTTGTCGTTTTCGGACACGGCCACGCGCCGATTGATTTCCCCAGCTGGGCGGCTTATTTCCCAACCATGACAACAAAACCCTTGCACATCATCGGCGGCGGCCTCGCCGGCTCCGAAGCAGCCTGGCAGGCAGCGCAGGCCGGCGTCCCCGTCATTCTCCACGAGATGCGGCCGGTTCGCGGTACCGACGCCCACAAGACCGACGGCCTTGCCGAGCTGGTCTGCTCGAACTCGTTCCGTTCCGACGATGCGCAGGCAAATGCCGTCGGCCTTCTTCACGCCGAGATGCGGCTGGCAGGCTCGCTGATCATGGGTTCGGCCGATGCCAACCAGGTGCCGGCGGGCGGCGCGCTCGCGGTCGACCGCGATGGCTTTTCCGCCGCTGTCACGGCCAAGCTCGAGGCGCATCCGCTCATCACCATCCAGCGCGAGGAAGTGACAGGCCTGCCGCCTGAGGATTGGGAGAACGCAATCATCTCCACCGGGCCGCTCACGGCGCCGTCGCTGGCTGAGGCTATCGCGCAGAACACGGGGGCCGATGCGCTCGCCTTCTTCGACGCAATCGCTCCGATCGTCCATTTCGACACGATCAATTTCGATATCTGCTGGTTCCAGTCCCGCTACGACAAGGTCGGCCCCGGCGGCACCGGCAAGGACTATATCAACTGCCCTATGGACAAGGCGCAGTACGAAGCCTTCGTGCAGGCTCTGATCGACGGCGACAAGACCGAGTTCAAGCAGTGGGAAGGCACGCCCTATTTCGATGGCTGCCTGCCTATCGAGGTGATGGCCGAACGCGGGGTCGAGACGCTGCGCCACGGCCCGATGAAGCCGATGGGCCTGACCAATCCGCATAACCCGACGGTGAAGGCCTATGCGGTCGTCCAGCTCCGTCAGGACAATGCGCTGGGCACGCTCTACAACATGGTCGGCTTCCAGACGAAGCTGAAATATGCCGAGCAGGTGCGCATCTTCCGCATGATTCCCGGGCTGGAGAATGCAGATTTCGCCCGCCTCGGCGGCCTGCACCGCAACACCTACATCAACTCGCCGACGCTGCTCGACACGACGCTGCAGCTGAAGAGCCGCCCTGGCCTGCACTTTGCCGGCCAGATCACCGGCTGCGAAGGCTATGTCGAATCGGCCGCTGTCGGCCTGCTCGCGGGGCGCTTCGCCGCCGCCCAGCTGCTCGGCCAGCAGGTTTCGCCGCCGCCCGTCACGACCGCCTTTGGCGCGCTGCTCAACCACATCACGGGCGGGCACATCGTTTCCGACGACGAGCCCGGCAAGCGCTCCTTCCAGCCGATGAATGTGAATTTCGGCCTCTTCCCGCCCATCGAGGCGCCGAAGGTCGAAGGGAAGCGGCTGCGCGGCAAGGACAAGATCGTTGCCAAGCGCCATGCGATCACATCGCGCGCGCTGGCCGATTGCCGCGCATGGCTCGGCATCCCGGATGCTGCGCAGGCGGCCGAGTAAACAAAAAGCCCGCTTCGGCGGGCTTTTTCTTTCGGCGCAAGGCATCAAGCTGTTCTTCGCGGCGAACGTCTCAGTTCGGTGGATTCCGGCCCTTCCACTTTCTGGCTAGACTTGGCGAATCTCGGTGCCGCCCTCGTGCGCCGAAACGCACGCTCAACTGCAGCCCGAGGAAAATAGTGAATGTCGAATGAGGACGGCACCAAGGTAATTCCCAGGAGAACGCCGGAATCAGCGGCCATGGTGGCCAGCGTCAGGCGAGCGATGGCGATCACACCGGCTCTCAACCGCTTGACGTACGATGATGCGGAAGAAATTCGTGCTGTTTTCAGCGATCTCATCGGCAGCAAGGTGGACGACAGTTTTTCGCTGATCCCACCATTCTACACCACCGGCGGCGAGAATATCCGCGTTGGGCGCAATGTATTCATCAACCAGAATTGCACCATGTACGATCTTGGCGGGATCGACATTGCCGATGATGTGATGATCGGGCCGAATGTGAGCATCATCACGTCGGGCCATCCAGTTGAACCTTCCCAGCGGCGCGCTTTCGTGATCGCGAAGCCCATCGTGATCGAACGAAACGTCTGGATCGCAGCCGGCGTAACGATCATTGGCGGGGTTACCGTCGGCGAGAACTCCGTTGTTGGCGCGGGTTCGGTCGTCACCAAAGACGTTCCCCCGAATACCCTGGTCGGAGGGAATCCGGCGCTCGTCATTCGTTCGATCGGCGACAGCAAAAGGCACATCCGCAAAAGGCCGTGAGAAGAGGTGGGTCTGACGAACTGCGGCGGTATTCTAGCCCGTGAGCCCCGGCTTACCCGCCTCGGCGGGGTTGCGGCGCACATAATCGGCCTTCAAATCCTCGGAAGTCTTGCGCGATCCGTCATGGCTCCAGCCCGGCGGCCGGAACAGATAGCCGAGACGCTGGCAAACTGTCAGGCCGGGCGCGAACGCGTCGCGGAACATGCCGATCCATTCGTGGAACGCGACCTTCAGTGGATTGAACGTGCCGATGTTCCTGACGATACCGTAGCGCGGCTGGTCCTCGGGCACTTCCTCGACGAAGGTGCCTAACATGCGGTCCCAGATGATCAGCGTGCCCGCAAAGTTCGCGTCGAGGTATCGCGCATTGGTGGCGTGGTGCACCCGGTGATGCGAGGGCGTGTTGAAGATGAACTCGAACCAGCCCCACATCCGGCCGATCGTCTCGGTGTGGATCCAGAACTGCCAGAGCAGGTTGAAGCCGTAGACGAAGGCGATTACCGCCGGGTGGATACCGAGCAGCACCAAGGGCGCCTGCAGTACGAACATGCCAGTGAACAGCCCCGTCCAGCTCTGACGCAGAGCGGTCGAGAGATTGTAGTGCTGGCTCGAATGATGATTGACGTGCTCGGCCCATACCCAGCGCACGCGGTGGGCGATGCGGTGATAGAAGTAGTAGCGAAGGTCATCGAGCAGGAAGGCCGCTACGAAAACCCAGGGCGACAAGCCAAGGTCGAAAAGGCGGAACTGCCACACCCACAGCAGAGCGGCGTAGGAAACGAAGCCGAGCAGCAGGCCGGCAACGACATTACCGGTGCCCATCATCAGGTTCGTCAGCGTGTCGCGCGTTTCGAACGAACCCTTGGCCCGCCCAGTCCGGACGAGCCAGAGCTCTATCAGGATCGCCAGGACGAAGAAAGGAATGGCAAGCTGCGTTACCTGCGGAAACTCATAGCTCTCCATTTTCACGCCCCTGCCTGGATATTGGGCCGCCACCAAGAGCCTGAAGCACCGCGCCGGCATCATGGGCAGCGCCGAACGCAAACTGTCCCCCACCCCAGGTGAAATCCTTGAAGCGGATCGACAGCTTGGCGGACCGTCCGAATTCAATCGAGTCGATGTCCGGTGGCGTAATGATGCGCGTCAGGAACCGGTCGCCGATGGTCTGGACGATGCCCGTTCTATTGCCGTCTAGGACCAGGAACGCCGTGCGGCGATCCTCTGTCAGGCGAACCCTGAAAATCGTTTCGTCGGGAAAATCCTCGCCGAAGCGCCGCATGGCATCATCTTCGGCGGCAAGCGTCGCCTGCTTGCTGCCACCGGTGAAATGCACCGCGGCAACGCACAGAGCTATCCCGACCACCACAATGGCGATAAGGACCGGCAGGCTCATGAGCCGAAATTCTCCTCCCCCAGAGCCGCGCTCCGTTCACGGAGACGACGACGCAAGAGGAGTAACATAGCTGACGTTTACGTCAAATGTGATTCGATTTCCAACCGCGCGCGGCGTGCCGGAACAGCAAAGCATGCCGGCGCCAGCCGGCGATCTCTGCCGGGACGGTTGCAGGCTCCCTGCCCATTTTACGCAAGCTGGTAAGGTAAGCGCCTGTCAGGGCAACCGGGAGAAATGCCGGGCGCAGACTGACCGGCAGTTCCCGCGCGCCACGTTCGAAAGCAGCAAGATGCTCAGCGGCAAGCGCGATCATCGCCGCCAGCGCGCCGGGCATCCCAGCGCCGCCGTCACCCGAGACGAACTCTTCCGGCGACGACCCCACCGCGGAGAGAATATCGCGCGGCACGAAGCATTGGCCGCGTGCGCGGTGGTGCGGCAGCAGCCGCAAGAGCCCAGTTATGGCCTGCGCGCAGCCGGCGTGCCCGGCAAGGCCCGCGAAACTCGGCGCAGCCTCCGGCTCGAGGATCATGGAGGCCAGCTGGATAATCGCGCCCGCCGTCTCCCCGCAATAGCCTTCGAGATCATTCCGCGACGGCATGGGGTCGTCGTAGAGGTCAAAAATCCGTGCATCGAGGTAGTTCTGGAGCGCGTCCACGGGCAAGCCGTAGGTGTCGATCGCCCCGATCAGCGCTTCTGCCACCGGATGGCCGGCGGCAGCCTGAATATTGCCGGCAGCAAGGACGTCACGCCACCATTGCAGGCGCACTTCGCCGGGCAGCGCCTCGCGAATGCGGTCGCGCACCCCGGCGATCTCGGCGTTGAAGGCATAAAGCGCAAACAAGGCCGGCCGCTTGTCTTCCGGCGCATAAAGCGCGCTGAGATAGCGGTCGCGGTCGGCGGTCCGTACCGCCTCCATCACGATCTTGGCGTGTTCTTCCATGTCAATCGACGGCAATCAATGCGGCGGCAACCGCCCGGTCTTCGGCCAAGAGCACGTTGTAGGTGCGCACCGCAGCGCCGGTCGACATTGGATCGGCCGAGATGTGGACCTCGCGAAGCGCGGCGCGCAATGCGGCCGGCAGCGGACGCAGATCCGTGCCCGTGCCAACGAGCAGGATCTGGATATCCCCGGCTTCGGCCAGAACGCGGGCGAAATCGTCGACTGTAAGCGCTGCCGGGTTCGCGGGCTCCCAGCCATAGATGCCGGACGGCACGCACAGCAGCGAGCCGCGATGCGACATGTCGGCGAAACGGAAGCCGCCATTGCCGTAAGCCTCGATCGGAGCCCGACCGGGGAAATGAGCTTCTCGGATAACAATGCCTGCCATGATCAAAGCTTTGCGGGTTGCGCGGCTACCGAGGTCCGAGCCGTATCGTCATTATCGAACATATCGGGTCGCAGCTTGAACAAAATCAACAGCGGGCCGGCCACAAAGATCGACGAATAGGTGCCGAAAAGCACGCCGAAGATCATGGCGAAGGTGAAGGAGCTGATGACCTCGCCGCCGAAGGTATAGAGCGCGCCCAGCGCCAAAAGCGTCGTCACGCCGGTGAGCACGGTACGCGAAAGCGTCTGGTTGAGCGAAAGATCGATCAGCTCGCGCATCGGCATCTTGCGGTGCTTGCGCAGGTTCTCGCGAATGCGGTCGTAGACCACGATCGTGTCGTTGATCGAATAGCCGACGGTCACGAGGATCGCCGCGATGCTTGCAAGGTTGAACTCGATGCCCGCCACGACATAGAGGCCCGCCATCGCGATCACGTCGTGCAGCGTGGAAACCACCGCCCCTAGGGCGAAGTGCCACTCGAAACGGACCCAGATGTAGACCAGCATCGCCGCCAGCGCCGCCAGCACCGCCCAGGTTCCAGCCTTGGCGAGCTCGTTGGAAACCGTCGGCCCGACAACCTCCACGCGGCGGAAATCATAGTCGTCCTCGAGTTCCATGCGGGCCTTCTCGACCGCGGACTGCTCGGCATTGTCGCCGCCGCCCTGCGAGGCGAGCTTGATCAGGAGATCGCGCTTGGAGCCGAATTCCTGGACCTGGACTTCCCCGACGTTAAGTTCGCTAAGCCGGGCACGCACATCTGCCGGATCGGCCTCAGCGTCCTTGGCCTTTATCTCGATCAGCGAGCCGCCGACGAAGTCAACGCCATAGTTCAGGTCCTTGGTCATGAACATGACGGCCGCGCCAATCGAAACGACTGCAGACAGGGCGAACGCATATTTGCGCATGTTCATGAACGGCACGGCCGTGCGCTCCGGCACCAGCCGGATCAGGCCGCGGGAAATTTCCCTCGGCCTCGCTGTACGCAACCAGACCGATACGAGCCAGCGCGTCAGCGTGAAGGCGGTGAAGATGGTCGTGACGATGCCGATGGCAACGGTGACAGCAAAACCGCGCACAGGCCCTGAGCCGAGGAAGAACAGGATGACCACGGCGATGAGCGTGGTGACATTCGCATCGATGACGGCGGCCGCAGCGCGCGAGAAGCCGGCGTCGAGCGCCTGCACGAGCGACTTGCCCTCGCGCCGCTCTTCCTTGACACGCTCATAGATGAGCACGTTGGAGTCCACGGCCATGCCGATGGTCAGGATGATGCCGGCAATGCCGGGCATGGTCAGCGTGGCGCCGAAAGCCGAAAGAACGGCAATGATGAGCACGACATTCGCGGCAAGCGCCAGATCGGCGATGATGCCGAGGCTGCCATAGGAGGCAATCATGAATGCCAGGACCAGAAGGCCGCCAATCAGGGCTGCGAACTGACCGGCCGTGATGGAGTCGGCCCCGAGGCTCGGGCCGACCGAGCGCTCCTCGACGATGGTCAGGTTTGCCGGCAGCGCGCCGGCGCGCAGCAGCATCGCCAGATCGCTGGCGCTCTGCTCGGTGAAATTGCCGGCGACGTTTCCGGTACCGGTCAGTATAGGCTCACGGATCTGCGGCGTCGAAATCACCTGGTTGTCGAGGACAATGGCGAACAGGCGTCCGACATTTTCCTGGGTGGCCTTGCCGAAGCGTTCAGCCCCCACCTGATCGAGCGTGAAGGAAACCGTCGGCTCCTTCATCTGTTCGTCGACGGTCGCCTTGGCATCGACCAGGTTCTGCCCGGAAACGATGACGCGATCCTCGATCAGATAGGGAACCGGCGGATCGTCGAAAGAGTAGACGACGGACGAACCAGACGGCGGCTGTCCCAACACAGCCTGATGCACAGGTACGCTTAGGTCGACCATCCGGAAGCTGAGTTTTGCGGTCTGGCCGAGGATGTCCTTCAGGCGCTGCGGGTCCTGCAGTCCCGGAACTTGCACGGAAACGCGGTCCTTGCCCTGACGCTGGATGATCGGCCCAGCCGTCCCGAACTCTTCGATGCGCCGCCCGATCACCTCGATCGAACGCTCCTGAGCCAGCCTCATGCGGTAGTCGAGACCAGCATCGGTGAGCGTATAGCGCAGCAGGCCCGGTTCAGGCTCGCCGAGGCTCATTTCCGTTACGGACTTGAAGCCGAACAGGCCCGTTTGCACCGGCTGGACGAAAGAGACCAGTGCTTGCTTGGCCTTGTCGACTTCGTTGGCCTCGAGCACGCGAAGCTCGACCACCCTGCCGCTCGTGGAAAGGCCGGTGTACCCGATCCCTGCATCGCGCAGGACGGTACGGATCTGGTCGCGCGCGGCGGCCAGGGCTTCATTGGCCAGATCGTCGCGATCTATCGCAAGGACAACATGCGAGCCGCCCTGAAGGTCGAGGCCGAGCGTCAGCGCCCGCTTGGGCAGCCAGTCCGGCAAGGCGTCGAGCGTCTGGCGCGAAAACAGATTTGGGGCTGCAAACAGCAGCCCCAACGCAATGACGATCCAGATCGAAAGAGTTTTCCAGCGCGAGAAGTATAGCATCCGTGTTCCGTCGGTTCAGGGCCTTACGAAAAACCCGCGCCGGAAGGCGCGTTACTTCTTCGCGTTCTGGTTGGCGACGGGTTCACCTTTAACACGAACATCGGCGATCGTGGAACGGAGCGCAGTCACCTTGAGGCCGTTGCCGAGATCGACTTCGAGTTCGTTGTCGTCGACCACCTTGGTGACCTTGCCAATCAGGCCACCACCGGTCACGACCGTATCGCCGCGACGGATGGCGGCCAGCAGTTCGCCGCGCTTCTTGAGTTGCTGGCGCTGGGGACGGATGATCAGGAAGTACATGATGACGAAGATCAGGACAAACGGCAGAACGCTGATCAACATGTCGGGGCTGGCGCCGGTGGTGCCTTGGGCGTATGCCGGTGTCACGAACATCATAAACTCCTGAAAATAGAGGGAGAGCTCGGCGCGAGCCCTCTTGCGAAAGTTGCGCGGAATATAGTGGTTGGAGCTACCTTTGCAACTGCGCAGGCAGCCTAGACAACTGCTTTCCCGGGCTCATTGCCCATGTTACAGCCTTAGGGACCATGCGGTTAGATTGAATCATCGGCCAAGGCTGGTTTTCAGCAGGTTCCTGCACCGAAACGGGCAAGTTCATCTGCGCAAGCGGCCGCGGATTCGCGCACTAACTATCTTGTTACGTGCGCGACTGATTCAATCTAACCAATGTCGCGCCGAACAAGTGTTCATCAGATTGCGGAACGCGGAAATGACTGAGAATACCCTCGAAGTTCTGACCCAGAAACTCGATCGCCTGATCGAAGCCGTCGGCCGGCTCGCCCCTACCCCAATTCCCCAATCGGATCTCAACGCAGCCGATTGCTTCGTCTGGGCGGCGAGCCCCGGCTATCTGGAACCGGTCAATCGGGTCAATCGCGTCGATATCGGCCTGATCCGCGGCGTGGACCGTGTGCGCGACATACTGGTCGACAACACCGAACGCTTCGCCGCCGGCCTCCCGGCCAACAATGTGCTGCTTTGGGGCGCGCGCGGCATGGGCAAGTCGTCTCTGGTCAAGTCCACCCATGCCGCGATCAACGCCGCGCGCTCGGACGAGGCGCCGCTGAAGCTGATCGAGATCCATCGCGAGGACATCGACACGCTGCCCAAGCTGATGGGCATCCTTAAGACGGCACCTTTCCGCTTCATCCTGTTCTGCGACGACCTGTCCTTCGATCACGACGACACTTCATACAAGTCGCTGAAGGCGGCGCTCGAAGGCGGCGTCGAGGGGCGGCCGAACAATGTGATCTTCTACGCGACCTCGAACCGGAGGCACCTCCTGCCGCGCGACATGATCGACAATGAGCGCTCGACCGCAATCAATCCCTCCGAGGCCATTGAGGAAAAGGTGTCGCTGTCAGACAGATTCGGCCTGTGGCTCGGCTTCCACAAATGCTCGCAGGACGAATACCTCGACATGATCGACGGTTATGTCCGCTACCACGAGCTGAAAATCGACGCCGGCGCATTGCGGGCGGAAGCGCTGGAATGGTCGACGACGCGCGGCAGCCGCTCGGGCCGCGTCGCATGGCAGTTCATCCAGGACCTGGCAGGACGACTGGGTCAGCCGCTCAAGGACTGAGCGTTCCTGCAACGCTCCAAGCCGTCATTCCAAACAGAAAACCCGCCCAATGGGCGGGTTTTTTTCGATCCTTAGATCGGCCAAGCGTCTTCCGTCTCTTATTCGAGATAGCCGGACGGATTGACCGGAGTCGAGTTCTTGCGTACCTCGAAATGCAGTCTCGGCGTGTCGGTGCTGCCACTCATGCCCGACAGGGCGAGTTCCTGACCGCGCTTGACCTTCTCGCCGCGGGTCACCTTCAGCTCGCTGGCATGGCCATAGACGGTGACAAGGCCGTTCTCGTGGCGCACCAGAACCGTGTTGCCGAACTCCTTCAGCCCATCGCCGGCGTAGATGACAACGCCGTTCTCGGCGGCCTTGACCGAAGTACCCTCCGGCACCTGGATGTCGATGCCGTCATTGGCCTTGCCGCCACCCTTGCCATAGGCGGAGATGACGCGGCCACGCACCGGCCAGCGCATCTTGCCGATGCCGGTCGAGTCCGGAGCGATTGCAGCAACTTCCTCGGCCTGCTCGATGACCTTGTCGCTCTTCTTGGGCGGCGTATAGGAAGCCATCTTGGACGCGTCAGAGTTCTCTGGCTTGGCCGGAGCAGAACTCGTCACGACCGGGTCCCGCGTCGGCGCGGCAGCCGCCACGGTGGTCGTGGCAGCCGGAGCGCCGGCCGCGGGGATGCGCAGCGTCTGGCCGATACGAACGGTGCCGTCGTTCATGCCGTTGGCCGCCTTCAGAGCTTCGGCGCTGACACCATTCCTCTTGGCGATCTTGGTAAGCGTGTCACCTTGCTGCACCTTGTAGGTGCCAGCAGCAGCCGCGCCCTTCGCGCTGTTGGCGGCGCTCGCAAGCTGGGCGTTTTCACCCGCCTTCGGCTGCTGCGACTGCGGCAGCACGCCGAGGGTGCCTTCCGGCGCACCAAGACCTGGCGCCTTTTTGCCCGGCTGGTTGCCCGTCGCACCAGCCATAGGCTTGGCCTCCGCCACCTTGGTATCGTGGGCGGGGGCGAGCGGCTTGGCGCTCCCGGCAACCGTCTGGTCGACATGGCTCGTGACAGGAACCGGCTGCATCGTATTTGAGGCCATCGGCGCAGACTGCCCCGGCGAGACCGGAGGGGGAAGCGGCTGGGAAGAAACAGGCGTCAGGGTGCTGCGCGTCACCGGCGCGGTCTCGGCACTTGCCAGCGGCGCCACCTGCGTGTCGCCCGGATAGGGCTGATTCTGCCCGATGATCTGACGCTGATTGGGCGTCGACGCCGTAAAGACGTCGTCGATACCGCCGCCACCGAATCGCGCAACGCCGGAGCTGCAGCCGGCAGCCATGCCAGCGACGAGAAAAACGGCAGCGCCGCGCACCAAAATGCGTTCGTTCTTGGCTAAAATACTGAACCGCATCGTAATAACCCGCGTAACCACAACCGAAACTGGCCATGATTAAAGCGCGTTAATGTTACTGGTCGGTTAAGACGCTGACGGTCGGCGGTAACGAATCCTATCGCGAGGTTTCGGAAGCTGCGATCCGCAATGCGGAAGGCTGGTCAAATGGCGACGGCAACGCCTTGAGAGATGGGCTGGAACCGCACAACGCCGATGTCTTCGCGCTCGAAGCGGCTGCCGAGCTTGTTGAGCTTGGACATGAGTTGTTCGCCCTCGTCGGGACCGATCGGCGCGACCATGGTGCCGCCGCTCGACAGCTGATCCAGGAATGGACGAGGCAGGCTGGTGAACGAAGCCCAGACCACGATCCGGTCGAACGGCCCCTCACCCGGCAGACCGTTCGAACCGTCCGTCTGGCGCACGAAGGCATTGGCGATGCCAAGCGCTTCGAAGCGCTGCTTGGCCTGCTCGGTCAACGTCTTGTAGCGGTCGACCGTCACGACGCGCGCTGCCAGCCGAGACATGACCGCCGCCGTGTAGCCGGAGCCGGTCCCGATCTCCAGAACACGGCTCGTCGGTTCGATGTTGAGAGCGGCGATGACCGCAGCCTGCAGATCGGCCCCTTCCATGGTCTCACCGCACTCGATCGGAATCATGCGATCCGACCATGCGAGGTTCTGCCATTGCGAGGGAATGAAGGCGCGCCGCGGCGTCGCCTCGAACGCAGTGATCATGTCTTTCGGGACGATGCCGCGTCCGCGCAATCTCAAGAGAAAAGCGGCGAAACCCTCGCGGTCATCAGTGGAAAAATTCATTCCAGCGCCTTCGTCAGCTGATCCCGAATTTCGTAGGCGGTCAGATCGAGCTTCAGCGGCGTGACGGAGACGCGCTTGCTTCTCACCGCATGAACGTCCGTGCCCTCTTTCAATTCCGGCGCTTCACGGCCGAAACGCAGCCAGTAGTAGGGGAACCCTCTGCCGTCGGCGCGCTCATCCAGCCACAGGCTGTGAACCAGCTTGCCCTGGCTTGTGACCGTGGGACCTTCCACTTCCTCAGGGGGGCAGTTCGGAAAGTTCACGTTGAGGAAGGTGCCCGCAGGCAGGTCGATCTTCAAAAGCTTGCGCAGCAGGGCCGGCGCCAAGGTTTCCACCGTATCCCACGGCACCATGCGGGTCTGTTCGACGACATTGTAGGCCTGGCTCAGGGCGATCGAACGAATGCCGAGCATCGTTCCTTCCATCGCGCCGGCCACGGTGCCCGAATAGGTCACGTCGTCGGCGAGGTTGGACCCCGAGTTGACGCCGGACAGGATGAGATCCGGCGGCTCAGGCATGACCTTGCGCACACCCATGATGACGCAATCGGTGGGCGTTCCGCGAACCGCAAAGTGACGGTCATCGATCTTGCGCAGGCGAAGGGGTTCCGAAATCGACAGCGAGTGCGCGAAGCCCGACTGGTCGGTCTCCGGCGCGACTACCCATACGTCGTCCGAGATCGTACGGGCTATGCGCTCAAGACAAGCAAGGCCCTCGGCATGAATGCCGTCGTCATTGGTCAGAAGGATACGCATCAGGACCGGCTCGCCTCGATCTTCGTCGCGCCGCCCATGTAAGGGCGGAGAACTTCAGGAATGGTTACGCTGCCATCCTCGTTCTGGTAATTTTCGAGCACAGCGATGAGCGCGCGGCCCACAGCCGTACCGGAGCCGTTCAGCGTGTGCACGAAGCGGGTCGCCTTCTCGTCCTTCGGACGATAGCGGGCATCCATGCGGCGGGCCTGAAAATCGCCGCAGACCGAGCAGGACGAGATTTCGCGATAGGTGTTCTGGCCGGGCAGCCAAACCTCGATGTCGTGGGTCTTGCGCGCACCGAAGCCCATGTCGCCCGTGCACAGAACCATGGTGCGGAACGGAAGCTCGAGCCGCTTCAGCACTTCTTCCGCGCACTGCGTCATGCGGTCATGCTCGGCGAGCGAGCTTTCGGCATCGGTGATGGACACCAGCTCGACCTTGTAGAACTGGTGCTGGCGCAGCATGCCGCGGGTGTCGCGGCCCGCCGATCCCGCTTCGGAACGGAAGCACGGCGTCAACGCCGTCACGCGCAGCGGCAGCTGCTCCTGGTTGAGGATTTCCTCGCGCACCAGGTTGGTCAGCGGCACTTCGGCAGTCGGGATGAGGCCGAGGCGGCTCTCGCCGTGCGGGGTGAAGAACAGGTCTTCCTCGAATTTGGGCAGCTGGTTGGTGCCGAACAGCGCCTCGTCGCGCACCAGAAGCGGCGGCTGCACCTCAGTGTAGCCGTGCTCGGTGGTGTGCAAATCGATCATGAACTGACCGAGCGCGCGCTCGAGCCGGGCAAGCTGGCCCTTGAGAATCGTAAAACGGCTGCCGGAAAGCTTTGCAGCGCGCTCGAAATCCATCAGGCCGAGCGCTTCGCCGATCTCGAAGTGTTCCTTCACCCAATTGGAGCGCTGCTTAACTTCGCCGACCTTGCGCAGTTCGACGTTGTCGTGCTCGTCGGCACCCATCGGCACGTCGTCCAGCGGCACGTTCGGCACAACTGCCAGCGCGTCATTCAACGCCTTGTCCAGCTCGCGCTCGCGCGCCTCGCCGTTCTGGATGAAGACCTTGATGTCGGCGACCTCGGTCTTGAGCTGGTCGGCCAGCGCCGAGTCGCCGTTGCGCATGGCATTGCCGATCTCGCGAGAAGCGGCATTGCGGCGCTCCTGCTTGACCTGCAGCTCGCCAAGATGCGCGCGGCGCGACTCGTCCTTGATCAGCAGGTCGTCGACCGAAGCCTGAGCGGCGTCGGACGACTGGCCGCGCTTCACCAACGCATCAACGAGGGCTTTAGGGTTCTCGCGAATCCATTTGATATCAAGCATGGCAAGGGTCCGTCGCAGTAATGAGTTAAATCACGGCCGCGACGGCGGATCGAAAGGCGGTCAGCTCGCGGTGGTACCGTCGCCTGAACCTTGCAGCGAAGCTTTCTCGCTTGCTGATTCGGCGGCTTCCTCGTTCTCACGCGCCACGCGTTCCTGTTCGCGATTCCGTTCGATCATCCGGGCGGCCCAGATGGAAACCTCGTAAAGAAGGATGGTGGGAAGGGCAAGACCGATCTGGCTCACCGGGTCCGGAGGCGTCAGCACAGCAGCAACGACGAAGGCGAGAACGATCGCCCATTTGCGCTTGCTGGCAAGCCCCTCCGCCGAAAGAAGGCCCACGCGTGTCATCAGCGACGTGATAACCGGAAGCTGAAACACGAGGCCGAAGGAGATGATCAGCGTCATGATCAGGCTGAGATATTCCGAAACCTTCGGCAGCAGCGAAATCTGCACCTGGTCGTCGGTTCCCGCCTGCTGCATGGCCAGGAAGAACCACATCACCATCGGGGTGAAGAAGAAGTAGACGAGCGAGGCCCCCATCACGAACAGGATGGGCGACGCGATCAGAAACGGCAGGAATGCGCGGCGCTCGTTGCGATAAAGGCCTGGCGCCACGAACTTGTAGATCTGCGCGGCGATCAGCGGAAAGGCGATGACGATACCGCCGAACATGGCCAGCTTGATCTGCGTAAAGAAAAACTCCTGCGGCGCGGTGTAGATCAGCTCGACCTTGTGCGGATCGAGTCCGGCCCAGGCCGTCGCCCACTTGAAGGGGATGACCAGCAGGTTGAACAGATGCTTGGCAACGAAGAAGCAAGCAAGGAAGGCCACGAAGAACCCGCCCAGACACCAGATCAGCCGCTTGCGCAGTTCGATCAGATGCTCGATCAGCGGCGCCGATGATTTTTCGATTTCGTCGTCCCGTTCGCTCACTTGGCGCTTCCAGCTGCTGTCTTCTTGGCGGCGGGCTTGGCCTTTTCGGCGGCTGCCGCAGTTTTGGTGGACTTCGGCGCGGCGGCCTTCGCCGCCGGCTTTGCTGTAGCCTTGGCCGCAAGCTTCACAGCCGGGGCCTTGGCGGCTTTGGTCTCGGCAGACTTGGAGGCCACCTTAGGCGCGGACACCTTGGCATCTGCCTTAGGCGCCACCTTCGCCCTGGTCTTCTTTGCAGGCGCAGGCTCCGGCTGGGCCGAAGCTGCTGCGACCTGAACGGGTTCCGGATTGACCGGCGCGGCGGCTGTCGCCTCCGAGCCCGCAGCGCCGGGCATTGCCGTAGCGCCCCCTTTCAGGGGCTCCGCCGGCTGGGCCGCATCGGTTGCAGGCGCCGGAGCCGGGGAAGATGCCGGCTTGATCGAGTCCAGCCCGGAACGAATGTCGGAAGCCGCCTGCTCGAAAGGATTGAGCTGCTTCTTGATCTGCTCCGCGGGGTTCAGGCTGCGCAGGTCGTCGATGGATTTCTTGACATCGTCAAGCTCCGCCTCCTTGAGCGCCTCGTTGAACTGCCTTTGGAAATCGCCGGCCATGGCCCGCAGTTTCGCCGTCGTCTTGCCGAACGTGCGCAGCATGCGCGGCAAGTCCTTGGGCCCGACGACCACGATCATCACGATCGCGATCACGAGCAATTCGCTCCAGCCGATATCAAACATGTTTACCCAACCCGACTAGCGGAAAGCGCCTCAGCTCTTGCTGGTCTTTTCCTTCGTCTGGACGGTTTCGTCGGCACGATGCTCCACGGTGCGGGCGTCGGTGGGCTTGGCGCTCTCGTCGTCATCCTCGTCGGACATGCCCTTCTTGAAGCTCTTGATGCCCTTGGCCATGTCGCCCATCAGCTCCGGTATCTTGCCGCGGCCGAACAGCAGCAGCACGACCACCAGCACGATGAGCCAGTGCCAAATCGAAAAGGAACCCATGGTAACTCTCTCTCGTACGATTTCCTGAGGATTGATCTATGCGTTTTCACGCTGTGTTTCAAACAGAAGTACGTCAGACTTGCGCAAGGAAAGCCAGATGTCACGTGCTTTTGCGGACAATGCGCCGCAGCGTATACGCGCACGCACCGGAACCTCGGCACCCGAAACGGCAAGTTCGAGCAATTCCACGACACCGAGGAAGCGACGCGACAAGATCCGCGCCTGAACCTCGCCGGCCGTCTCGCTAACGTCGAAGCCGGTCAACCGCACGGCGACGCTGGCCGCCGAACCGTCCTCAATGCCCGGCGCGGCCACCTTGCCCACCGGCGTATCGACGAATTTATCGCGAACGCGCCCGTCGAAGACGTTCAATTCGGAGAAGAATCCCGCGACGAAAAGGTTCGCCGGCCTGAGATAGAGTTCTTCGGCGCTGCCGACCTGCACCAGCTTGCCCCCCTTGAGGAGCGCGATACGGTCGGCCATACGCATGGCCTCTTCCGCATCATGGGTGACGACGATGGCCGTCGCGCGACTTTCGCGCAGAATGGCCAGCGTTTCGGCGCGCACATTGTCCTTCAGCCGAGAATCAAGGCCCGAAAACGGCTCATCCATCAGGAGAACGGCAGGCCGGGGCGCAAGCGCCCTCGCCAGCGCCACGCGCTGCTGCTCGCCGCCTGAAAGGACGTGGGGATAAGACCCCGCATAATGGGCAAGGCCGACGCGCGACAGCGCAATCATCGCCTCGCTACGCGCTTCTTCCACCGACAGCGCAGTCAGGCCGAAGCGCACATTGTCCAGAATGGTCAGGTGCGGAAACAGCGCGAAATCCTGGAAGACCAGCCCGATCGAGCGCTTTTCCGGCGGCAGGAACACGTTGGGACCAGCAATTTCGCGCTCATTGAGCAGCACGCGTCCGCTAGTCTGCGCCTCGATGCCGGCAGCGATCCGCAAAAGCGTGGTCTTGCCGGAGCCGGAGGGCCCGAGCAGGCACAGCACCTCGCCCGGCTCTGCCGTCAGCGAAACGTCGCGCAGGGTCTCCGCCCCGGCTCCAAAGGAATGGCAGATGTTCTCGAAAGCGAGGCGCGCGGCGAAGGTAACGCCCGCACTCACACGATTTGCCGTCTGCGCAGTTTCAGTCTTCACGTGAATACAGTCTCTCGCGCGCCTGGCACTGCTCAATCATCCAGCGCACGAGGTGTCAACAGCCCGAGTTCCTCGAGATCGACATCGGTCAACGGATCTTCATCGTCGCCCAGCAGGTCAAGATCGGACGGCGGCAGAGGAATGGCAAAGTTCGACGGCATGCGCGCCGACAGCAGCCCTGCCCCCTTGAGTTCCTCCATGCCGGGCAGATCGCGGATTTCCTCCAATGCAAAATGATCGAGGAACTTGTCGGTCGTGCCGTACGTAACCGGCCGTCCGGGCGTGCGCCGCCTGCCCCGCATGCGCACCCATTCGGTTTCCAGCAGCGTGTCCAACGTGCCCTTCGAAGTCTCCACGCCGCGGATCTCCTCAATCTCCGCGCGTGTCACAGGCTGGTGGTAGGCGATGATCGCCAGGACCTCCAGCGCCGCCCGCGACAGCTTCTTCTGCTGGATAGCGTCTCGGCTCATCAGATAGGCCAGGTCGCCGGCCGTACGGAACGCCCAGGCATCAGCCACGCGCACGAGATTGACGCCGCGGCTCGAATAGACCTCCTGGAGCTCCAGCATCGTGGCACGCACGTCCACACCCTCCGGAAGACGGGCGGCAAGCGCACGCTCGCTGACCGGCTCAGTGCTCGCAAACACGATCGCCTCGGCCATACGCATGGCCTCATCCAAGGAGCGGCGCGGGGCGGAGTTGAGCTCGCCCGTATCATCATCGGCTTCGTCGTCGATCAAGAACGGGATGATGTTTGCGTTGGCGCTGTTTTCGCTCATGACGCACCTTCGGGGAGTTTTGCGGCGGCCGTGCGGCTGCGCAGGTAGAGCGGCGAAAACGCATCCTGCTGCCTGACTTCAAGATGACCTTCTCGCACCAGCTCGAGCGTCGCCGCAAAGGAGCTGGCAATCGCCGTCGCCCGCTCTTCCGGCGTTGTGAGATAGGAGATCAGGAACTGGTCGAGCGCGGTCCATTCCTTGAACTCGCCGACCAGGCGGGTGAGGATGTCGCGCGCCTGCTTGAGAGACCAGACACCGCGCTGGGCAATGCGCACATTGGTGATTGCCCGCCTTTGCCGCTGGATCGCATATGCCGTGAGCAGGTCGTAGAGCGAGGCGGAATATTCGTTGCGCTTCTCAACCACGACAAGCTCGGGCATGCCGCGGGCAAAGACATCGCGGCCAAGCCGATTACGGTTGACCAGCCGGGCGGCAGCGTCGCGCATCGCTTCCAGCCGCTTCAGGCGGAATTGCAGAACCGCGGCCATTTCCTCGCCGCTCTCGCCCTCGTCGTCTGCCTGCTTGGGAATGAGAAGCTTGGACTTGAGGAAGGCGAGCCAGGCGGCCATGACGAGATAGTCGGCGGCCAGTTCGAGCCGCACGGCTCGCGCACTGTCGATGAAGGTCAGATATTGCTCGGCCAGCGCCAGGATCGAAATCCGCGAGAGATCGACCTTCTGGTTGCGCGCCAGGTGCAGGAGCAGGTCGAGCGGACCTTCGAAGCCGGCAATATCAATGAGCAGCGCCGGCTCGCTGACGCCGCGAGACTCGTCACTGTCCGCCCACAGGCGGTCCATCGGTGCGGCCTTGGGGGCCTGGCTTCCAGAGGCTTCCGCCAACTTCGTGCCTTCTCCCTGAGGCCGACGCTCCTATGCTGCGGCCTCGAAATAAGTTGCGAACTCGGCGCGAACCGCCGCCTCGTCGGCTGCGTCGCGCTGGTTAATGTAAGTCAGGGCACGCTCGGCGCGCTCCAGCGATTTGCCTTCGAGCGCGGTCGTGCGCGATGCGATGCCCGCCATTTCTTCCATCACGCCATTACAGTGAAGGACAAGATCGCATCCCGCCGCAAGGATCGAAGCCGCCTTCGAGGGGAAATCCCCAGAAAGTGCCTTCATCGAGGTATCGTCGCTTATCAGAAGACCGTCAAAGCCGATCTCGCCGCGCACGACATCCTTGATCACCTTGGCCGATGTGGTTGCCGGACCATTCGGGTCGATCGCTGCATAGACCACATGCGCCGTCATTGCGGCCGGCAGGTGATTTAGCGCCTTGAACGGGGCGAAATCATGGGCACGCAATTCCTCGATCGGCGTGGTGACGGTAGGCAGTTCGAGATGGCTGTCCGAGAATGCGCGACCGTGGCCGGGAACATGCTTCATCACGGGCAGCACGCCGCCGGCCAACAAGCCTTCCGCTGCGGCCTTGCCAAGCGTGGCAACGGTCTCAGGGTCCTTGCCATAGGCGCGGCTGCCGATGACGTCGCTTGCACCTTCGATCGGAACGTCGAGCACCGGCAGGCAGTCTGCCGTGACGCCGAGGTTCAGGAGATCGAAAGCATGCAGGCGCGAAAGCAGCCATGCGGCGCGCAGCCCCGCTTCACGATCTTTCCTGTACAGATCGCCAATGGCAGCTCCGGCCGGATAGTTGGGCGCAAGCGGCGGGCGCAGTCGCTGTACACGGCCGCCTTCCTGATCGATGAACACCGGCGCATCCGGCCGCCCGACGCTCTCGCGCATCGAGGCGACGAGATCGCGGATCTGCTCCGGCTCGCCGACATTGCGAGCAAACAGGATGAAACCCCAGGGACGTTCATCGCCATAGAAGCGGATTTCGTCCTGGGTCAGCGTTTTCCCTGCACAGCCGAGGATCATCGATTTTGATTCGGTCATGATTTCCAAACTAGAGCATCGCGGCTGCCGTGGGAATCCGCCCACTTTCGGTTCGCGGCCGGGCTTTGCCGGCGGTTCCAAATGCAAAGACCGGCGCGGGCAGCGCCGGTCTTCGATCTCATCATGCCTCGGCCAGGGCGAGCCCTTACTTCGAGACGAAGCAGCTACCGCCGGCTGCCTTGTAGCTTTCGCAAAGCGCGATGGCGTCGTTGCGGGTCGGAGCAGGCACGCGGACGCGCCAGAAGGTACCCTTGCCGGCAATCTCAGCCTTGACGACGCTGGCCGGATGCCCGTTCAGCACGTTGCCATATTTGCGCAACAGGTCCTGATAGGACGACTGCGCGGCCGCCTCGCTCGGCTGCGAAGCGATCTGCATCGCCCACTCACCCGCCGCGCCGGCATTGGTGCTCAGCGCTGCAACCTTATCGGGCTTGACCTCGCCGACGACATCGACCGGCTGATCGGACGGACGCGACGGGGCAACAGCCACCGAGGCCGGGGTCGCCGAAGGCTGCGGCTTGGAGGCCGGCTTGGGCGCCGTGGCCGCTTCGGCCGGAACCGGTTCCACTGCGGCTGCAGGAGTTGCAGCAGCCGGGGCCGGCTTGGCGGCAACAGCCGGGGCCAGAGCCGGAGCCGGATCTTCGCGGGGCACCAAAGTGCCGTCAGCCCTGACGACCATCGTACGAACCTTGCGCGGCGCAACCGCGGCGACTTCCGTATTCTGAACCGGACCGGCGTCGTCCTGGATCGCCTGCTGGATACGATCTTCCGACTTGCCCATGGGCGACGTCTCATCGGTGCCGACGATGGTTTCTTCCTCGTCGAGCGGAGCTTCCTGGGCAGTCATGTCGACCGGCGTCTCGGACGTCGTCACGAGCTTCTGCTGAGTGGGCTCATTGGAGGGCGTACGCGCGACTGTCTCGTAGACCTTGTTGTCCTGGTTCGCGACTGCGGTGCCGCCCGGATTTTCCGGACGCACCTTCACCGGACCGTCGTCGGCCTTGATGATGGCCGGCACACCGGAACCCACGCCGCCACGCGACAGAGCGAAGGCGCCAACACCTCCGAGGACCACAACGCCGCCGATGATCGCGGCGATCAGCACGCCGCGACGCTGCGGACGCCGTTCTTCCGCCTCGCCATAGGCGGGCAGGCTCATCTCGTCATCGAGATCGGGGTCATACTCGAACCCGGCCTGCTGCTGGCCGTGTGCGGCCGAGCCGAACATGTCGCCTGCGTTCGAAGCCGTGCTGACAGGCTGTGCGTAGGCCGAGCGCGGGGCAGCGGCACCAAAGGCCGCGGCCGTTGCAACAGCACCAGCGGCCGCTGCCGCCGGATAGGCGTAGCTGTCGGACTGATAGGTCGGGTCTTCGAACTGGAATTCGCGCTCGAAATCGGCGGCAAAGTCGTCCACCGGCGCGGCCGCCGGCTTCGCGGGCTCCGGAGCAGCCGGCTCGGGCGAATTCATGTCATTGAGAAGGCTCGCAAATTCCGCATCGATGTCGTCGTATGCGGCAACCGTCGGCACGTCCTCCTCGAAGGTCAGTTCCGGCAGATCGAGGTCATCGGCCAAAGCGACGGCCTGCTCGGGCACATCCACGGTCTCGATATCCGGATAATCGTCAAAACCCGAGGTCGAATGCTGGGTCCGGTCGTAGCTCATCTGCTCATACTGCGGGTTTTGTTGCTCCGCGGCTGACGCGGAATCTGGGTTCCAGGAGGGGGGCGTGGAGGCAGTCGACGCAAAGGACTGCGTCAGGGCTGCGAGTTCCGCGTAGGGATCTTCTTCTTCGGCGGTTTCCGCCTTCGGCTGTTCCGCGTCATCGGTCTCGGCGGCGAAAGCAGCCGGCTCCTCGATGGATTTGGCGAAGGCCGCATCGAAGTCATCGTCGTCGAAGCTCAGGTCGAAGTCCGGCTCGACTTCAGCCTCAGCGGCCGGCACGAACTCCGGCTCGGGTGCATAGGCGACGGGCTCGACGGCCGGTTCTTCAGCTTCAACAGGCGCCTCATAGGCCGCGACCGGAGCGGAGTAATAGTCTTCCGCCGACTGCAGGCGGAAATTGCCGCGCGAATAGGAATAATCGCTGCGGGAACCATAAGAAGGCTCCTCGGCCGGAGCGGTCGGCGCTTCGGTCAGGAAGTCTTCATCCGTGAGACCGAGATCGAAATCGTCGGTTGCCGCGACATCCTGCTGATAGGCAGGAGTTTCGTCCTGGTACGAGGCGACAGGGGCTACGTCGGCAGCCTCAAGCTCCGGCTCGTAATGAGCAACGGGCTCCTGCTCATAGTGGGCGGCAGGCTCCGGCTCGTAATAGGCAACAGGCTCCTGCTCGTAATGGCCGGCGGGCTCGTCGTAATAGGCAACCGGCTCGTCATCGGCGACGACAGGCGCAGCGACGGCAACCGGCTCGTTCGCCATCGCGTGCGATGGCGACATATTGCCGAGCAGCGCGTTCAGTTCGTCTTCGAGGCTCGGGGCAGCCACTTCAGGCTCGACAAAAGCTTCGGGCATGATTTCGTGCTGCAGCCGGTGCTCGAGCTCGGCATCGAGATCGACCTGCGGCTCAAAGCTCGGGCCGCCGGCAGAGACCAGAGGCGCAGCAGTGAAATCCATGTCGACGTCAGCCAGCGCGGCGTCGAATTCGGCGACGAAGTCGTCATCGGCGGCATAGGCTGCAGCGTCAGCAGGCTGCTCGGCGACGGGCTGGGCATAGGAGACATGGTCGTAAGCGGGAACAGATTCGTCTGCCTGCGCCGTTTCTTCCGCAGGCTGCCAATCGCCATGAATGGCGAACTCGTCTTCCAGCGACGAAGCCAGGGCCTGATCGAATCCGTCGACGACGGGCTCTTCAGCAGCGTAGGCGGCAGGCTCGTACTGAGCCGCCGGCTCATATTCCGGCTCATAGATAGGCTGGTGCGAAACTTCAGCCTCATAGGCAGGCTGGTAAGCAGGCTCAGCCTCGTAGGCAGCGCCATACGCAACGCCGGCCTCGGAGGCAGGTTCGTATGTCGCTTCGGCCTCGTAGGCAGACTGATAGGTAGCTTCAGGCGCGTAGGCGGATTCGGATTCGTAAGCAGGCTGGTAGGCAGCGCCGGCCTCGGAGGCGGGTTCGTATGCGGCTTCTGCTTCGTAGGCAGGTTGATAGGTAGCTTCAGGCGCGTAGGCGGGCTCGTGCGCAGCGTCCGCCTCGTAAGCCGGCTGGTATCCGGCTTCGGTCTCATATGCCGGCTGGTAGGCAGATTCGGCCTCGTAGCCTGCTTCCTCGTGAGCAGGCTCCGTCGGCTGAGAAGCAGCATAACGCTGCTCGGCAGGGGTATAGGCCACGACCTCGCCGCCCTGCTCGGCCAACTCGCCGAATTCGCCCATCAACTCCTTTTCGAGGTCGATGCCGAAGTCGTCGCCAAGAATATTATCGGCCGACGACTGCTCAGGCTGCCGGGCAGGCTCACGCGGATCAAATCCCATGATGCGGGTAAGTTCAGCGAACGGATCATCGTTCGACAAACCTTCCCGATCGGCGACTCTCAGCTGGGTTCTGTCTGCCATACTCTTTCCCGAAACTCGCACTATTCGGACGTGTTGTACGTCACGTAAGGTTGGGCCTTACCAGCGCAATGTGGGCAAAAGGTGACAGGTTTCCCCAGCGGCCTAGCGCATCTCGGTGGGCGCTTCCGCTCCGATCAACGCCAGGCCAGACGTCAAGACGTCGGATACAGCCCGCACCAGCCCAAGTCTGGCATGCGTCAATTCTCGGTCGTTAACCTTAACAAAACGTAAGTCCTGGTTGTCCGTGCCGCGATTCCAGTGTCCGTGGAAGGTCGACGCTAGGTCATACAGGTAAAACGCCAGTCTATGAGGCTCCAGCGCAAGCGCAGCCGACTCGATCAAACGCGGATATTCTGCCAGCTTCCGGATCAGGCCGATCTCGCTTTCATCGGTGAGAAGTGCGGCATCCGCGGCAAGCGATGCGCTGTCGAAAGTCCCCTCGCCCAACTGCTCCGCTGCCTGCCGGAAGACCGAGTGACAGCGTGCCGAAGCATACTGCACGTAGAACACCGGATTGTCCTTCGACTGCTCTGTAACCTTGGCAAAGTCGAAGTCGAGCGGCGCGTCGTTCTTGCGGTAGAGCATCATGAAGCGGATCGGGTCGCGGCCGACTTCCTCGACCACATCACGCAGTGTGATGAAATCACCCGAACGCTTAGACATGCGCACCGGCTCGCCGGCGCGGTAGAGCTTGACGAGCTGGCACAGCAGAACCGTCAGCTTCATCGAACCGCCGGAAACGGCTTTCGCAAGCGCTTCCATGCGCTTGACGTAGCCGCCATGATCGGCGCCCAGGATGAAGATCGTCTCGTTGAAGCCGCGCTGCAGCTTATCCTTGAGATAGGCAACGTCAGCGGCGAAATAGGTGAAGCTGCCATCGGACTTGACCAGCGGCCGGTCGATGTCGTCGCCGACATCGGTGGACCGGAACAGCGTCTGCTCGCGGTCTTCCCAGTCCTCGGGCTTCTGGCCCTTGGGCGGCGGCAGCTTGCCCTTGTAGACATGGCCCTTGAGCGTCAGGTCGGTGATTGCCGAGCGGATCGCGGCCCCGTCATTGGCGTGCAGCGTGCGCTCGGAGAAAAACACTTCGTGATGGACATTGAGCAGCGCCAGATCCTCGCGGATCATTGCCATCATGGCCTCGATGGTCCGCTCCTTGATGATGGCGATCGCCTCGGCTTCCGGCTTGCGCAGCAGGCCGTCGCCGAATTCCTTGGCCAGCGCCTGGCCGACCGGCACCAGATAGTCGCCCGGGTAAAGGCCAGCCGGGATCTCGCCGATCTCTTCGCCCAGCGCTTCGCGGTAGCGCAGCATGGCCGAGCGCGCCAGCACGTCGATCTGCGCGCCAGCATCGTTGATGTAGTATTCCTTGGTCACGTTATAGCCGGCGAAGGCCAGGACGTTGGCGAGCGTATCGCCCACCACCGCGCCACGGCAATGACCGACATGCATGGGCCCGGTTGGGTTGGCCGAGACATACTCGACATTCACCTTGCCCTTGCCGAGCTTGGAGCGGCCGTAATCAGCGCCAAGCTTGAGCACGTCCTGCAGATGCGACTGCCAGAAGCCATCGGTGAGCCGCAGGTTGACGAAGCCGGGGCCGGCAACGTCGACGGCAGCAACGTCCTTGTCCTGCCGCAGTGCCTCGGCGATCTTTTCGGCAAGCGCGCGCGGGTTTTGGCCCGTGGGCTTCGCCAGCACCATCGCGGCATTCGTCGCCAAGTCGCCATGGGTGGCATCTCGCGGCGGCTCGACGGCAATGCGCGTGACGTCGACGATGCCGCCGTCCTTGTCCTTCAGGTCGAGGCCTTCAACGACCTTGATGATCCGCTCGTTGAAATCGGCGAAGATGTTCATGGTGCCTGCTCTGGAAAAATTCAGCTTCGTAAGCTGGGAAACGGTTTCGCCTAACTCAAATCCGGCGTTCGGTCAAACAAACGACGGTGTTCCTTGATCGCGTAGGTGTCGGTCATGCCCGCCAGGAAGTCGGCGACATGGCGCGCCTTGATGCGGTCTTCCGCGCGATCGAGGCCTTCGCGCCACCCTTCGGGCATGGCGCGCGGATCAACAAAATAGGCGTCGAAGAGGTCGCGCACAATCTGATCCGCACCTCGGCGCACCCGCATCACTTCCTCGTGGCGATAGATATTCTTGTAAAGGAACGCCTTGAGCTGCTTTTCGACGGGAATCATCTCGTCCGAAAATGTGACGATGGCCGCCTTGGCATCGTGGATGTCGGCGGAGCTTTGCGGATTCAGGGCCGCCAGCCGCGCGGTCGCGGTGCGGATGACATCCTCGACGAGGATTGTGATCTGCCGGCGCATCAGCTCGTGGCAGATACGCGGTTCATCGAGTGTCGGATAGCGCTCGCGCACGGCCTTGAGGATCGTTTCCGGCAGAGCCGCGTCCTCCAGCATCTCGAGCGTCAAAAGACCGGCGCGCAGGCCGTCGTCAATGTCATGGGTGTTGTAGGCGATGTCGTCGGCGATTGCCGCGCACTGCGCCTCGAGGCTCGCGAACTTGTCGAGCTCGAGATCATGGACCTGGCTGTAGTCGAGAATCGCCTGCGGCACCGCACCCTTCAACCCATTGCCGGCAGCGTCGGTCAGTGGACCGTTGTGCTTGACCAGCCCCTCAAGGGTTTCCCAGCTGAGGTTTAGGCCGTCGAACTCGGCGTAGCGGCGCTCCAGCCGCGTGACGATGCGGAGCGATTGCGCGTTGTGGTCGAAGCCGCCCCAGGCCTCCATCTTTTCGTTTAGCGCGTCCTCGCCGGTATGGCCGAACGGCGTGTGGCCGAAATCGTGCACCAGCGCCACGGCTTCGGCGAGATCTTCGTCGCAGCGCAAGGCGCGGGCGAGAGCCCGCGCGATCTGGGCGACTTCGATCGTGTGGGTCAGCCGCGTGCGGTAGTGATCGCCCTCGTGCGCGATGAACACCTGGGTCTTGTGCTTGAGCCGGCGGAAGGCGGTCGAGTGAATGATGCGGTCGCGATCGCGCTGGAAGGGCGTGCGGGTAGGACTTTCAACTTCCGCGAAGAGCCGCCCGCGCGAACGCGCCGGATCGCAGGCATAGGGCGCGCGGGGCCGGTAGCCGAAGCCGATATCGCCAAGCTCATTCGCCATGTCCGGTGCCACCGCAGTTGACTTGCCTCGTGCCGCTTCATACCTATGGTGACAACGCGAAAGCAAGGTGACGCCGATGGGCGCTGACGCCAAGACCATCATGAAGAATGTAGAACTTTCCGATTCCGCGGCAAAGCGGATCGCAAAAATCGTTGCCGCCGAGCCCGGCAAGATCGGGCTGCGCATATCCGTCGAGGGCGGCGGCTGCTCGGGCTTTTCCTACAAATTCGATCTCGTCTCGGACCGAAACGACGATGATGTCGCCATCGAAAAGGACGGCGCCATCGTGCTGATCGACGATCTTTCATTGGTTTACATGGGCGGATCGGTCATCGACTTCGTTGACGACCTGATGGGCCAGTCCTTCCAGATCCGGAACCCGAACGCTGTCGCCTCCTGCGGCTGCGGGACAAGCTTTTCCATCTGACCCGGGCGAAACCGCCACGCACACAAACAAAAGGCCGCTGACGCGGCATTTTTTCTTGGGCGGTGTTTTTCCACTCAGGTTTCCGTCGACATCGCAGCGTCACGCAGATCGCCGGCTTCGCCGACGGCGCCGTTGAAATACCAGTTGAGCAAGACGGCCGAGATCGACGCGAGCAGAATGCCGGATTCGATCAGTGGATGAATGGCATTCGGCATCCACATCTCGAAATCCGGCGCGATCAGCGGGATCATACCGAAGCCGAGCGAGACGGCGACGATGAACAGGTTGTTGCGGCTCGATTTGAAATCGACCGCCGACAGGATGCGCACTCCGGTCGCCGCCACCATGCCAAACATGACCAGCCCTGCCCCGCCTAGAACGAATGTGGGCAGTGCCTCGACCAAAGCTCCCATCTTCGGGATCAGGCCGAGCACGATCAGGATCACGCCACCAGCAACGCAGACGAAACGACTGCGCACGCCGGTCACGCCGACCAGCCCGACATTTTGAGAAAAGCTGGTGTAGGGAAATGTGTTGAACAGGCCGCCAAGGATGGTGCCGAGGCCGTCCGTGCGCAGGCCCGCCGAAAGCATGGGCTGCGTCAGGCGCTTGCCGGTCATTTCGCCAAGCGCGAGGAACATGCCGGTCGACTCGATCAGCACCACGATCATAACCAGCGACATGGTCGCAATCAGGATCGGGTTGAAGATCGGCATTCCGAAATGAAACGGCGTCACGAGGGCGAACCAGCCGGCATTGCCGACCTTGTCGAAATTCATCATGCCAAGCGCGGCGGTGAGGATCGCGCCGATGACGATGCCGAGCAGAACCGCGATATTGGCCACAAAGCCTTTGCCGAACCTGGCGACGAGCAGGATGGAAACAAGCACAATGGCTGAAATCGCAACGTGCGACGGCGGCGCATAGGCGGCGTTGGGCGCGGTCGCTGCCAGCGACAGCTTGTCGGGCAGCGCCGGCACGCCGGTTCCTTCGACGCCGGCAAGCGCGGTGACCGTCTTCAGCCATTCGGCATGTTCGGGCGCAACCAGATGAGGCGCGGTCGGCCCCACGGGGTTGCCGAAAATCCAGTTGACGCCGACTTTCATCAGCGAAACGCCGATGACCAGGATGATGCTGCCGGTAACCACCGGCGGGAAAAAGCGCAACAGGCGCCCCATCAGCGGCGCAATCAGCATGGCCACGACGCCGGCCCCGATGATGGCGCCGAAGATCATCCGCGCGCCATCATGGCCGGGATTGGCATTTGCCATGGCCACCATCGGGCCGACGGCCGCAAATGTCACGCCCATCATGACCGGCAGCTTGATGCCGAACCATTGCGTGGCACCCAGCGACTGGATGATGGTGACGATGCCGCAAACGAAGAGGTCGGCCGAAATCAGGAACGCGACCTGTTCCGGCTCCAGTTTCAATGCGCGACCGACGATAAGGGGGACTGCTATGGCGCCGGCATACATGACCAGCACATGCTGGATGCCAAGCGCAGCAAGACGTGGTGCAGGAAGCACCTCGTCCACGGGATGCGTGGTAGAAGGCATGACTTAGGCTCCCATTCTTCTGCCGCCCGGTTCTTCGACCGGGTTTCCTTCCCTCCAAGGATATTGCAGGATCGACTCGCCTATCGGATTCCACTATCAAGCAATTCTTTGAAATAGTCGCTCGGTTTTCATGAAAATCGTCACTTGGAACATCAACGGCGTCAAGGCACGCCTCGGCAACCTGCTAGTCTGGCTGAAGGACAGCGCGCCCGACATCGTCTGTCTGCAGGAGATCAAGTCGGTCGACGACCAGTTTCCGCGCGCCGAGATCGAGGCCCTCGGCTACCACGTCGAAACGCACGGCCAGAAGGGTTTTAACGGCGTCGCCATCCTGTCCAAGATTCGATTCGATGAGGTCCACCGCGGCCTGCCGGGCGATGACAGTGACGAGCAGGCGCGCTTCATCGAGGGCGTGTTCTCGACCGACAAGGGCGTGCTGCGGGTGGTCTCGCTCTACCTGCCCAACGGCAATCCGATCGACACCGAAAAATTCCCCTACAAGTTGTCGTGGATGGCGCGGCTGGAAAAATGGGCGAAGGAGCGCCTTACTCTCGAGGAACCGCTGATCCTCGCCGGCGATTACAACGTCATTCCGGAACCCATCGACGCCCGCAATCCCGATGCCTGGCTCGGAGATGCGCTGTACCAGCCTGAAAGCCGGCGCGGTTTCCGCCGCCTGCTGAACCTCGGCTTCACCGATGCGATCCGCGCCGTCACCGACGCGCCGGACATCTATACCTTCTGGGACTACCAGGCCGGCGCCTGGCAGAAGAACAACGGCATCCGCATCGATTTCCTGCTGATGTCGCCGGAAGCGGCCAATCGCTTTTCATCCGCCTCGATCGAAAAGCACGTGAGGGCCTGGGAAAAGCCCTCGGATCACGTACCGGTGGTCGCGGAACTGGGGCTCGAAGCGAGCCAAAGTTGACGCGGCTCTTGCGAAACCGAATCCGGATCCGGCGCCAAATTTCTGTTTCGTAAGATTATTTTGAACGCAGGTTTTGCTGCGAGTGCCGCAAGCAGCGACTCGCTGCCTGCTACTGGGCGGTGCCCTTGGTCAGGATATCTTCGGCAAGCGCAATGGCTGTGCGGCGATCGGCTTCGCCGGCGAGCGCAAATGCCTCTTCCTGCATACTGCGAATCCAGGGCTGATCGGCAGGAGCCGCGCGGTCGAGCGCGGCCGTCATCATGGCCAGGCCGCGCACGACCTTACCCGATTGGAACAGGAGATTGCCAAGCGTTGCCTGCGCACCTGCGTGCCCCTTCTCGGCCGCAAGCTGGAACCAGCGACCGGCCTGGCGGACACTGGCCTTCACACCGCCGTCTCCCTTGAGGAACATCTTGCCCATCTCGAATTGGGCGTCCGGGTTACGGTAGTTGGCGGCGGCGCGCATGTAATATTCCTGCGCGGCGACCTTGTTCGCCTTGATCGGGCTGTCGGGAATGCCCTTCTTCAGATAGTTGCCGAGCGCGAAGAGCGCGTCGGAGACGTAGCTCTCTTCCGGACTGCCGGGCTCCACGTCCTGCTCGACGATTTCGCTGTAGAACTTGAAAGCCTCGAAATCATTGCGGTCAACGCCGTCGCCTTCCGCATACATACGGGCAAGTTTCCACGTAGCGCCGAGCTGGCCGTTCTCGGCGGCGTAGCGATAGGCCTCCACGGCCTGGTCCTTGTGGCCGTTCTTGTAGGCCGAGAAGCCGAACTGGAACACCGCCCACGGGCTGGACTTGGGCTTCACCGCGCCGTTGTCGTCGAAAACCTTGTCGTCGAACGCCATCGCGCCCCCGGCACCGCCGAGGGTGGCTGCGGCAACGACGGCCGACAGCAGTGTTGTTCTCACGACGTCAAATATCTGCATAGCAGTGTATTTCTTTCGCGCCGCCAAAAATCGTGACGGCCCAATGCCGAGCGAACCCAGCGGTTTGTGCATGCTTCCAGGCCGCGCCGAAGCGCTGACCAGCTTGCCGAGCCCTCCAACGTATTGACCCGGCGAAGAGTTCCTCAGCCAAATGGATGATGGTATTAAGGCGGGCGCGAAGCAGCAGCGTTGCCGCTCCTGCGGCCCCGTCACGTTTCGCTTTCCAGATCACCTTGGCGTCCATCTCTTTCCTGTCCGCGAAAAGCGGTTGCTTTCGTCTCGGTCTTTAGCTCTGTCCGAAGACCCTTTGGGGGTGCTCCGGGTTTATGGCGGGAACGCGGCGAATTTACCCGTATTCGTTGTAGCGCATTCCTTCCGCGGGGACTGTTGCCGAAACATCACAAACCTTGAGGTGATCATCGACAGGCAGCCCGCTCGGGAAGACATAGGGGCCATGCTGCGCCCGGGGCGTTAACAAACCGGCTGCGCCCGCGCGCAAAAAAGCCGGGCAGTGCCCGGCTTTTGCAATCAGCATTTCAAATCGGTTACCAGTTGACCTTGTAACCAAGGTTGACCGCGAACGCCCAGCCGCTGTCGACGGATGTGTTGAACAGGTTCTTGGTTTCCTGCGCAGAGCTGAGATAAGTCACACCGACCCCGCCGCGCAGTTCGCCGCCGAACTTGTCCTTAAGCACACCGCCGGCAGCGACCGTGTAGGTATCGCTCGACAGATCCCAGCCTGTGGCAACCCCCTGATCCCAAGTGAGGCTGAGCGCGCCCGAAACGTTTTCATTGAAGGCGTGGCCGATACCGCCGGTGACAGTCCAGCCGTCCTTCCAGTTGTAAGTGTCTTGGCTAATGAGCGCGCCATTGGCTTTTACACGAACATCAAGAGATTTCTGAACGCTCCAGTCGGACCACTTGACTGAACCGAACGCAAGCCAGCCCGGAGCAATGCCGCTCTGCAGCTTCAGTTCCACGCTCTGCGGCAGGTTGCCGTAACCCAAGACTGGTATCGCAATCTGGGTAAGCGGGGGAACAGGCAAGCCTGGCGCAAATATGCCAGCCGGACCTCTCAAGGTGCCCTCGGCACCGTAAGACGTACCGGAGCGGTACATCAACTGAGTGCGGAAGGCGATTTCAGGGATTTCGTAAGCAGCACCAATCCGGTAGCCAGTATCTTCGCCCTTCAACTGCAGATTGGCCGTCGTGCCGGCCGGCAAGCCCAAAATTGAAAAGTCGTTCACCCGACCATAATTGAAAGTCTCTTGGAAGGCACCACCCAGAATATAAGCGTTGCCGTAGCCAGCTGAGAACTTTACCGCACATGTAAGGCCGAGCTCGTCAACCGTGAACTCTTCCGATTTCTTGCCCGTCGGCGGCTTCGGCGCGGCGTAGTCCCCGCTTCCGCCAAAAGCCTGTACTAAAGTGCCGGCGCACCGAAATGCATCGATCGGCTTGATCATGAAAGCCGCAGAAGGGATGGCATAGTCCGACGTGTAGTTGGTGCCCACCAGTGCCGGATTGGCACTCGAGCTGATTTTACGGTTCGGGCTCACATAGGTAACGCCCGCACGCATGGCAAAATTGCCATCCTCGAACAGAATGTCGGTATCGGCCGAGCCACGAGCAAAGCCGCCTGCGCTCGCCGATCCGACGATTGCGAGCGATAGGCAGCCGGCACCGAAAGCCGTTCTCAAACGCACTGCATTCACGAAAATTCCCTCTCCCATACAAAGTACGTAGTTGAAGCTAGAGCTACTTCTTTCGGTGGGTGCAACTACCTTTTTGGGATGAGGCAATTCGCGGACAAGCCTGATAGGTCCGCGGCCGATTTTCGACCCCGTCAAACCGCTAAAAACAACCCGAATTTGAACAAAATTGGCCGGGTTTTTCCGCATCCCAGGACGAAAAAGGCCCGAAATCCGGCATCTTAACCGGGTTTCGAGCCTCTTGTTACTTTATGGCAACAATGCGGCGAAAATTGCCTAGCAATCGCATAACTGACCCACGGTCACGCCCGTTTCGGAGGCAGGCACCGCCCTCGGCGGCACCTGGAATCAGGTGCGTATAGGCCCCTCACCCAGCCTCGCGAACCCGTGTGAGCGCATGGTTCAGCTTCTCCTGCGTCTCCTGGAATTCGACCAGCTTTTCGCGCTCGCCAGCCACCACTTCGGGAGCAGCGTTGGCGACGAACTTTTCGTTCGATAGCTTCTTGTGGATGCGTGCGACCTCTTCCGTCACCTTGGCCAGTTCCTTCTGCAGGCGTGCGGCCTCCGCAGTCAGATCGATTAGGCTGCCGAGCGGCAGGCAGGCAGTTGCCTCACCGATGACGATCTGGGCCGAACCCTTCGGCGCCACATCGGCAAGGGTGATCGTCTCGACGCGCGACAGCCGCTTGATCGCCGATTCGTGGCGCTCGAGCCTTGCCTTTGTCAGTTCATTGGCGCCGACCACAACCAGTGGCGCCATGGCCGACGGCGGCACGTTCATTTCCGAACGAACCGAGCGGATGCCGGACACGAGATCGACCAGCCAGTTGATTTCGGCAGCCGCCTCAGGGTCATCGAAGGAAGGCTCCGGCCAGCTGGCGAGGCATAGAAGCGACGTGCGCTCCTCCCCTTCGCCGGCCGTATGCGCCCAAAGCTCCTCTGTCATGAACGGCATAAACGGGTGGAGGAGCTTGTAGATCTCGTCGAGCACGAAGGCTGCGACGGCCCTGCTTTCGACCTTGGCTTCCTCGTCCTCGCCCATGAAGACCGGCTTCAAGAGCTCCAGATACCAATCGCAGAAGGTGTTCCAGACGAATTTGTAGGCAGCGCCCGACGCTTCGTTGAAACGGTAGGAGGTGATGCCATCCGTGATCTCGCGAGTGGCACGCGCCAGCTCGGTGAGGATCCAGCGATTGACGGTAAGCTTGGCATCCTGCAGCCAGAACTCGTCGTTGCGCGCAACGCCGTTCATCTCGGCAAAGCGCGTGGCGTTCCACAGCTTGGTGCCGAAGTTGCGATAGCCGGCGACGCGGGCGGGGTCGAGCTTCACGTCGCGGCCCTGCGCGGCCATGATCGCGAGCGTGAAACGCAGCGCGTCCGCGCCATATTCGTCGATCAGTTCCAGCGGGTCGATGACGTTGCCCTTGGACTTCGACATCTTGGCGCCGTTCTTGTCGCGGACCAGCGCATGCACGTAGACCGTGTGGAACGGCTCCTCATGCATGAAATGCAGGCCCATCATCATCATGCGGGCGACCCAGAAGAAGATGATGTCGAAGCCCGTCACCAAGACGTCAGTCTGGTAGTAGGTTTCGAGTTCGGGCGTCTTGTCGGGCCAGCCCAGCGTCGAGAACGGCCACAGCGCCGACGAGAACCAGGTGTCGAGCACGTCTTCGTCGCGGGTCAGGATCTCGTCCGGCTTGAAGTTCTCAAGCTTGTCCTCGACCCAGGCCTTCCACGGCCCCTCCAGCGCCAGATAATATTCGACGGCGGCGTCGAGCGCCTCTTCCTCGGTCTTCTCGACGAAGACATGGCCGTCCGGCCCATACCAGGCCGGAATCTGATGGCCCCACCAGAGCTGACGCGAAATGCACCAGGGCTGGATGTTCTCCATCCAGTCATAATAGGTCTTTTCCCAGTTCTTGGGCACGAAATTGGTGCGCCCCTCGCGAACCGACGCCAGCGCCGGCTTGGCGAGCTCTCCCGCATTCACATACCACTGGTCGGTCAGGAAGGGTTCGATCGGCACGCCGCCGCGGTCGCCGTGCGGCACGACGTGGCGATGCGGCTCGATCTTGGCGAGCAGCCCGCCCTCTTCCATGATCTGCACGATCAGCTTGCGCGCCTCGAAGCGGTCCATGCCATTCAGCTGGTTCCACAGCTCCTGGCGGGCCGGCGTCACTTCAAGGCCTTCGAGGAAGTCCTCGTTGTCCTTGAGGTAGATGGTCGCCTCGGTGGTCATGATGTTGATCGCGCGCAGCTTGTGGCGCTTGCCGACCTCAAAGTCGTTGAAGTCGTGCGCAGGTGTGATCTTGACCGCGCCAGTGCCCTTCTCAGGATCGGAATATTCGTCGGCGACGACGGGAATCCTACGGCCAACGATGGGCAGGATGACGTTCTTGCCGATGAGATGCTTGTAGCGCTCGTCTTCCGGATGGACAGCCACGCCCGTGTCGCCCAGCATCGTCTCCGGCCGGGTGGTAGCAACGGTGATGTAGGTCGAAGGATCTTCCGGATCGAAGACCACACCCTCGATCGGATAGCGGAAATGCCAGAGATTGCCGTTAACCTCCAACTGCTCGACTTCGAGGTCGGAAATGGCCGTCAGAAGCTTCGGGTCCCAGTTCACAAGGCGCTTGTCCTTGTAGATCAGGCCCTGCTTGTAGAGCGTGACGAAAACCTCGAGGACGGCCTTGGACAGGCCCTCGTCCATGGTGAAGCGCTCGCGCGACCAATCGCAGGAAGCGCCGAGGCGCTTGAGCTGATTGAAGATCGCGCCGCCGGATTCGGCCTTCCACTCCCAGATCTTCTCCACGAATTCCTCGCGGGTCAGATCGCGGCGATGGATCTGCTTTTCCATGAGCCGGCGCTCGACCACCATCTGGGTGGCGATGCCGGCATGGTCCATGCCCGGCTGCCAGAGCACATTCTTGCCGCGCATGCGCTCGAAACGCACGAGAATGTCCTGCAACGTGTTGTTGAGGGCGTGCCCCATATGCAGCGAGCCGGTCACATTCGGCGGCGGAATTACGATCGAGAAGGCCTCTGCGCCCGGCTGCGAGCCCGCGCCGGCCCGAAAGGCATTCGCCTCCTCCCAGGTAAGGGCAATCTTGGGTTCGACGGTCTTTGCGTCGTAAGTCTTCTCAAGCATGGGAAATCGATCCGTTCGTGCGGAATTTATTACTCGGTGTAAATCGGAAGGCCATTGTCGAGTCAACAGCGGCGGCCCCGGTTGGTTGCCTGCATGTAGGTTGAAGCATGGACAGCGCAAAAGAAAACCCCGGCACGAGGCCGGGGTTCTTTTGATGCAGACATGCCTGCCGCAAATGGTTCGGCGATGGCTCAGCCGCCCCGCGCGACCCGTTCGATCTCTTCGCGGACCAGACGCTCGACCAGCGTCGGCAAATTGTTGTCCAACCAGTCCTGCAGCATCGGCCGCAGCATCTGCGCGGCCATTTCGTCGAAGGTCTTGCGGCTGCGGGCAGCAAACGCCTCGGACAGTTCGCCGAAAGCGGCGGCAACCTGGCGGCCGGTGTGCTCCGAAATAATGGCCGACGTTGCGACTTCACGCGGCGCTGCCGCAGTGGATTCGGGCAGCGAGGCCTTGTCTTCCACCGGCTGCTCAACCGGAAAATCCTGCAAAGCTGCCTCGAACTCGACATCGAAGCTCGCGTCGGGTTCCGGTGAAGGTTCGACGGCGACATTCCATTCGGCCACCGCGACCGCCGGCGCTTCGGCTAGCTGTTCCTGCACGGCAGGCATCTCGGGTTCGAAATGCGCCGTAAGACTTTCGGGCGCAGCTGACTCCTCGGCGGCGATCCTAGCCTGCACGTCCGCAAGCGTCGGAGTGCGCTCAACTTCTGGCGCGCGAGCAGCCCGCAACTCGGCACGGAAAGCGTCAACTTCGATGACGGCGTTGTCCAGTTGCTCGTCGCGGACATCGACCCGTGCCGTCATGTCTTCGGGGCCTTTGCGGACGGTGTCGCTGTCTTCGATGATCCTGCGAATGGAAGCCAGGATCTCTTCCATCGAAGGTTCGCGCTGCACGCTGTTTGCCTGTGCCATTGTCACGTCCGCCGCCCTGTGCCCCAATTCAGCGACCGCTTCGGCATCGCCCGAAGGGGTTCGAATCAATGCTTATAGGGTAACGCGCCGATTGAACGCCGAGAATCCCCAAAGTCGGGGCGCTTGCGATTTCAACAGATTAGAAACCATTTCGTGAATGCAAAAGGAGGCGCCGTTGCGGGCGCCTCCCTGATCCGATTCGGCATTGGCCGGCTATCTAATGTCAGCGGCCGTCCGGCGTCCGCAAGCCGATCCACTTGTCCTTGACGGCGTTGTAATGCTCTTCCGGGTTGTATTCGGCCACGTTCAGGCCTAGCCGACCCGCATAGAGCTGGCCCGTCGCCTGCAGGATGCCGTAGCTGGCAACCACGAGCTGCGCCTCGGAGGTGGCGAGGCTGATTTGAGCGGTGATGACGTTGCTCTGCTGGATAAGCACGTCGAGCGTGGTGCGCTGACCGACATTGCGCTCTTCGACGACACCGTTCAGCGCGAGCTGTGCGGCCGAGACGGCCGTGCGGTTGGAAACGACGCCCTGCTTCGCGGATTCATAGGACGCCCAAGCCGACGAAACCTGCTGACGCACCTGATCGCGAACGACATCGACCTGGATGCGAGCCTGCCCGAGCGTTTCTTTGTTCTGGCGCACGATGGCATCGTCACGACCAGCCTGATAGATCGGGATGGTCAGCGTGGCACCGACGCTTGCCGTGTTATACGTGTTTCGGCTGACGCCCGGCAGCCCATTGGATTGGAGACCGCTAGTCTCCTGGAAATTGCGCGACGCCGATGCGGAACCCGTCAGCTGCGGCAGTTTCGCGCCTTCCGCCGATTTCACCCCAAATCCCGCCGCATCGACCAGATGCTGCGAAGACAGGATTGCCGGATGCTGGTTTGCAGCCAGCGCATAGGACTGCGACAGCCCCTTCGGCAACATCTTCGAGATCGGGGCGGCAGGGCTCAGCTTGCCCGGCTGCTCGCCGACAACCTGGAGATAGATCGCTTCGCTGATCGCGACCTGGGAGCGCGCCGCCGCCAGCTGGGAAATGGCCGTCGAACGAGCCGATTCAGCCTGTGCAACGTCGGTTCGGGTGCCCTCGCCGACGTCCAGACGCGACTGCGAAGCACGCACCTGCTCGTCGAGGAACTCGAGATTGCGCTCGGTCAGGATAGCGATCTGCCTATCCCGAATCACGTCCATATAGGCGCTGACCGCGTTGAACAGGGTGTTCATCTCGGTGTTGCGCAGATTTTCGTCGGCCGCGTACACGTTCGACTTGGCGCCCGCGACATTATTCTTGGTCTGGAAACCGTCGAACAGCGTCTGGTTGAGCTGCACGCCGAAATTGGCGGCGGTTATTCGCTGGTTTAGCGTCGAGGTATAGTTGATATTGCCGACGCCGAGAATGGTGGGACGATAGCCGGACTTGGCGATCGCAACACTCTCGTCGGTCACACGCACGCCGGCACGGCCGGAATTCAAGGTCGAATTCAGCTGGTAGGCCTTCGCCATAGCTCCGGAAATGTTTTCAGCGAAGCTCGGCACCGTGGAGAGCGCGGTGGCAGAGAAAAAGACGGCAGCTAGAATGCCTTTGCGCAAAAACGACACGACTTGTCCCTCATCCGTTTCAGTGGGAGCAGAAACGGCCGAGCAGACAGACGCCCACCTCGAACGATCCTTGAATACCCCCTGCTGACCCCCAAACCCGACTCAGGCACGAGTATTCAGCAATGGTTCACCGTGAGGCCACCACGATGGCAGGACAGTCGCAAGACTTTCCTGCTTAGAATTCGAATGCGCGAGCGCGTTCAAATCCCGGCAGTGGCCTAATTGCCGCATTAAATGCCCTGCGGCCGGTGACAACACCAGTAGTCTTAATAAATAGACGGGCAACACCTGCATTGCCCTGACCCTCGACGGCGACGAGTCTACCACCCTCTTTGAGCTGATCAAACAACGCCTTAGGCAAGTCTTCAACCGAGCCGTCGAGGAAAATCACATCATAGGGAGCTTCCGCCGCGTAACCAGCCTGCAACGGGCCCTGCACCACGGCGACATTGTCATAACCAAGGCTCGAAAGGGTGGAAGTGGCAGCGTCGGCGAGCGCCGAATCGCTTTCCAACGCAACGACCGAGCTTGCTAGCCTGGAGAGGACCGCGGCCGAATAGCCGGTGCCGCAGCCAATATCGAGCACGAAATCGGTCGGGCGCACATCGGCAAGCTGCACCAGTTTGGCAAAGGGCGACGGCTCCATGAGATAGCGTGCAGGCTTGCCGGCTTCGGCTGGCGTGATCTCGATGTGCTCGTCGATATAGGCGAGCGACTGCCGCTTGACGGGAACGAATGCTTCGCGCGGAACCGTAAGCATGGCATCCAGCACGCCCGAGTCCGTCACGTCGGTGGTGCGGACCTGTCCGTCAACCATTTTCACGCGCTGTTCGGAAAAGTCAGTATTCATACCCAAAACAACCCGTCTCGGCGCCAGCACTGCGCATTTCTTACCGGGTAGAACAGTCGGTCCACTGTAGGACCGGATGCGGCAGATTGGAGGCCTCGCCCGGAATCGAACCGGGGTGCAAGGATTTGCAGTCCTCTGCGTAACCACTCCGCCACGAGGCCTCGCCGCTGCCGGCGTTCTACGGGGGTTCAATAGGTTGCCTGATATTTTGCGTCAAGCTGTCTGACGCTGTTCGCGAAACTTTCCCCGCACCATTTGTGATGATTGGCACCCCAATGACGGGCGTCACCGCATCGCACACCACCTTTAGGCGAGTATTTTGCTCTTATAGTAAATTGAGGGGGCGGCCCTTCAGCCGCCCTTTTCAGTAGTCTCGATTGCCGGATCAGCGGCCGCCGATAATGCCGGCGATGATGCCGGACGCCATATTCACGAGAATATAGCTGTTATCGACGCGCACCCACTCCTGGCCGCGGGCGGGACGCTGGAGGCCGTAGCGGTGATAGTCGCGAACGACGTGCCGGCGCTGCCAATCAGGCAGGCGCTTGCCCTTGGCCCAGTGCGGCCTGGGGGCCGGCTTGTGGTGCTGATGCTTGTGGCCGTGGCGATATTCGACCTGATTGCCGTAGCCGGATTGCGCCTGCGCCGCAATCGGGGCTGCAAGGACGGACAGGGCGGTAAGAGCAAGGACGATGCGCTTCATGGGAGGCTCCTTTATCAATTCAACGCAAGGAACCTAGGCGGCCGGGGATGAACGCAAACTGAACGAACCCATTACAATTTCGTAATGAAATCCACATGTTGCGGGGCAAACCTGCAGCAATCCGGAATCGGCCTGGAATCACCCCGACTGCGAATCGCCGTTTCGATCCCCCTCGTCACCTCCTTTGCGCCATCGCTTCCAACGAACGATTCCGCGGCGGCGATAACGACGAATCAATGCGAACTCGTAGGAAAGCAGCAGCAGTCCGACGGGAATCATCCAAAAGCCAAGAATCGGCAGAAAGCCGAGCAGACCAAGAATCGTAAGCCCGACGCCGAGGGCGATGCGCTTGTTTCGTGATTCCGGCAAACGAATCTCGCGACCCAGAATCGAAATCGTACGGCGCGACGACTCGCCGACAGGCGTTTCCTTCTCGGCCATATGACGCGTCCTCTCCCTCCCTGTGGATAAACGGCCCGCCTGCGCGGCCGCGAAAAGCCTTACATATGAAGGGGTCCATCACCTTTTCGAGGTAGCCGCCAAATTTATTCAGCAAAAAAATCACATTCCCGCTTTGCAAAGCCGAGAAGTGTTTGCTATAGGCAGCCTCGTTCTGACGAGCAACTGTTCCCCGGTAGCTCAGTGGTAGAGCAACCGGCTGTTAACCGGTTGGTCGCTGGTTCGAATCCGGCCCGGGGAGCCACTTCACTGGCTTAGCTCGTCAACACTTCCAGACATCGTCATTCGGCAATTTCACTCTTCGCCTCGGCGTGGTGTCAGGCTGGTCCTTCCCCTTAACTGTGAGTTGAAGGGCAGCCAACGACGATTGGCTGCGTCCAGGAATCTCATCGGTCAAATCGCTGAATCGGCGAGTACATGCGCCGGCCGGTAGCCATTCCGGTCGCAACGCGGGCTCCGCTCGCATATGCATCGAATCAATAGGTTGTAAGCGGTCCACGGTCATGGCACCTACCGCGCCGGCAGGCGCGGCGGCTCCGACGTTCCATGTCTTGCCACGTCGATCCGACAAAGACGCAAATTATCGCCATATGGGCAGGGCAAGGCCGCAGGCATGCAGATGACGAGTTGGAGTTTTGTTGTTGTGCTCGCCGGCACTGCGGCTCTCGCAGGCTGCGCAACGCCGCCGGATGCGATCGAGGCCAAGACGGTAAATGACGCGCGCTTCAAGAACCTCGATTGTCCGATGCTGATAACCGAGCGCGACCGGCGGGTACAAATCCGCGATCTTCTGATCGAGGCGCAAAGCGAGCGATACCGCGCCGACCTGATCAGCGGCGCGCTCACCGGAATGACTCAGTCGATGATCAACTCGCCGACCGAGCGCGAGGCGAAGATCGCCGAGGTGAAAGGCGAACTCATCGCCATCGGCCAGGAAATCATGGCCAAGAACTGTATTGTGCGCATTGGCCAGTGAAGACTTGCGGCAAGACCGCGTTGCCAATAAGCCCCTGCCCCTGCGTCAGCCGTGATCGGTAAAATTCGACCTATTTCCTTGATCCTTTCGCAAGTGCCTTGAGCCAATTTCGGCAACGGGGGGCGAATGGAGGCTCACATTGAGGTCGGACTTTGCCACCGCGCGGCAATTGCTGGAAAAAGCGCAACAACATCTGCAGGGCCGCGACGCGACCAGCCGACAGCTCAATGAAGCCATCGAGCTATTGGTCGAAGCCGTGCTGACGGCTGAGCATACGGCCCCGAAAGGCGAGGTCGTCATGTTTCCGCAAAGAAGGTCGGGCGCGCGCTAAGGATTTGTTCACCACGTTCATCGTAGCTTTGGCGTCGAGGGGCGCTAGGTACTGCGTAGCCCCGGTTCTTCTCACGCAGAAGTGACGCCGCGAGGCCCCTGGCCCAACGGCAAGCTTCTTGCTTCGGCCAAAAACCGACGACATATCCGCCGTGCTCGTGTTAATTGCACCTGGTCGACGCGTTCGCGCCGTCCGGCGATATGTTCCGGGACAGTTTTGTGAATCGCACCATTCCGCTCATTCTCGCGGTCGCCCTTTTCATGGAAAACATGGATTCGACGGTGATCGCGACGTCGCTGCCGGCGATCGCGACGGATATCGGCACGAGTCCCATCGCATTGAAGCTGGCGTTGACGGCCTATCTGGTGTCGCTGGCCGTTTTCATTCCGATCAGCGGCTGGATGGCCGATCGCTTCGGCGCCAAGAACGTGTTCCGCGCCGCCATCGCCGTCTTCGTCGTCGGCTCCGTTGCCTGCGCGATTTCCAATTCGCTGCCTGCTTTCGTCGTCTCCCGTTTCCTGCAGGGCATGGGTGGGGCCATGATGACGCCGGTGGGCAGGCTGGTGCTGGTGCGCTCGACGCCGAAGAACGAGCTTGTCGCCGCGATGTCCTGGCTGACAATTCCCGCGCTGGTCGGACCGCTCGTGGGGCCGCCGGTCGGCGGCTTCATCACCACCTATTTCACCTGGCACTGGATCTTCCTGATCAACGTGCCCATCGGCGTCATTGGCATGTGGCTGGCGACCCGCTTCCTGCCCGAAACCGATTCGATCGGGGTTCCGCCGCTCGACGTGCCGGGCTTCATCCTGAGCGGTATCGCGGCCTCGGGCGTGGTATTCGGCTTGTCCGTGGTCAGCTTGCCTGCCCTGCCCCCGCTCGTCGGCGTCGTAACTCTGGTGATCGGCCTGCTGGCGGGTCTCATCTATCTGCGCCACGCCAAGGTGGCGCCGCACCCGCTGCTGGCACTCAGGCTGTTCAGGAACCAGGTGTTCCGCTCCGCAGTGGTCGGCGGCAGCCTGTTTCGCATCGGCATCGGCGCGGTGCCCTTCCTGCTGCCCCTGATGCTGCAGATCGGCTTCGGCCTGACGCCCTTCCAATCGGGCATGATCACCTTCGTCTCGGCAATGGGCGCCATCGGCATGAAGTTGGTGACCGCCTGGCTGTTCAGGGTGGCGGGCTTCCGCCGCGTGCTGATCCTCGGCTCGTTGATTTCAGGCGCAACCATCGCGATATACGGCTTCTTCTCGCCGGAGACGTCCTATCCAGTGATGCTCGCCATCCTGCTGGTCGGCGGCTTCATCCGCTCGATGTTCTTCACCGGCGTCAACGCACTCGCCTACGCCGAGGTCTCGGAGGCGGATGCCAGCAAGGCAACGCCGATTACCGCAGTGTTCCAGCAGATCAGCATCGCGCTTGGCGTTGCAGTGGCCGGCGGCATCCTGGAAGTATGCACGCAGTTACATGGCGGGCCACTGGTGCTGGGCGACTTCCACACCGCCTTCTTCCTGGTCGCCGCAATTTCGGCAACGGCGGCATTCTTCTTCATCGAGTTGCCGGCCGACGCGGGCAGTGCGGTTTCGGGCCACAAAGGCCGCGCGACGCGCGAAATCGAGCCCCCATCGGGCAGTTCACAGACCAGTGCTCCGCTTACGTCGCGCCGGCCCGACTGACCGGCACTTGAACCTGCGGGGCTAGCGGCGCGTCAGCCTTTGAAATCCTTGGCAAGCAGATAGAGCTCGGCCGATTCGTCGCGCGAGGCCGGCGGCTTGACGTGATGCACGGAGCGGAAATTCTGCTTGAGCCGCGTCAGCAGTTCGCCCTCGGTGCCGCCCTGAAAGGTCTTGGCGAGGAAATGGCCGCCCGGCTTCAGCACCGAAATCGCAAAATCCGCCGCCACCTCGCATAGATGCATGGTGCGCAAATGGTCGGTGCGGCGATGGCCCGTGGTAGGGGCCGCCATGTCCGACAGCACCAGATCCGGCTCACCGCCCAGCATCTCGATCAGCTTGGCCGGCGCCTCATCGTCGAGAAAATCCATCTCCAGCACGGGCGCGCCGGGCACGGGATCCATCCCGAGATAATCGATGCCCACGACGTGCGGGTTTTCCGGCGTCGACTTCGTGCGCGCCGCCGCTACCTGGCACCAGCCGCCCGGCGCCGCGCCAAGGTCGATCACCCTCAGGCCCGGCTTGAGCAGATGGTGGCGGTCGTCGATCTCAATCAGCTTGTAGGCCGCGCGCGAGCGATAACCGTCAGCCTTTGAACGCTGCACATAAGGATCGTTCATGTGGCGTTCGAGCCAGCGGCGCGACGATTCCTTCAGGCCGCTCTTCTTCTTGATTCGCGTTTTGAGAACGCGGGTGCCGGCAGCCGGCTTTTCAGGTTTCTTCGTCATTGGCGTAGTCCGTTTCGCCAGTTGCGGCGCCAGACGCCGTCGTCAGCCATTAGTTCGCTCAATATGCCTTCGCGCAGGCCGCGATCCGCGACACGCAGGCGCTCCGAGGGCCAGACCCGGCGGATCGCTTCCAGGATGGCGCAGCCGGCCAGTACAAGGTCGGCACGGTCGGCGCCGATACAGGCATTGGCGACGCGCGCCTGAAAATCCCAGCCGAGCAGTCTTTCGATCATGCCGTCGACCGAGGCGTTATCCATCCACAGGCCATCTACCCGGCGCCGATCATAGCGCTCCAGGCCCAGATGAACACCGGCAAGCGTCGTCACCGTGCCGGACGTGCCAAGCAGGTGGAAGCGGGAGTTGTCCATCAGATGGTTGATTCGGTCGCGCTCCTTGAACGCGGCGATCAGCCCGGTGACGTCGTCGACCATGGCCGAAAATATGTCCGGAGTGACGTGCCGCCCGCCGAAGCGTTCTGCCAGCGAAACCACGCCGACAGGCAGCGACGTCCACGACACGATGTGGTTGGCCAGGCGCGGCGACCGCCTGCCCGACAAGTCGATCAGAGCGATCTCGGACGAGCCACCGCCGATGTCGAACAGCACCACGCCATTGGTGTCGCGCTCGACCAGCGAGCCGCAACCGGAAACCGCCAGCCGGGCTTCGGTCTGGCGGTCGATGATTTCCAGCTTCAGCCCTGCCTCGGCCTCGACACGATCGAGGAACTCAGCCCCGTTCTCGGCCGAACGGCAAGCCTCGGTGGCAATAAGGCGGGCGCGCTTGATGGAGCGGCTGCGCAGCTTGTCGCCGCATATCTTCAGGGCTTCCACCGCACGGTCCATCGCCGGGCGAGAAAGCCGCCCGCTGCTGCTCAAGCCCTCGCCGAGACGGACGATGCGCGAAAAGGCATCGACCACCCGGAACTGTCCGGGTCGCCCCGGCACCGCCATCAACAGCCGGCAATTGTTGGTGCCAAGATCGAGCGCGGCGAAGATAGGCGATTCGCCGGCATCGTTGCGGCGCGGCGCGTCCGGTCTCCTGATCAGAGGCGACGAACCACCGTTTGCGGTCTCGGGAGAGGTCCGACGGGCAGCCGGAGCCGGACCAGCACGTCCCGCGGCCGGTGCCTGACCGGTCTGCGATGCCGCGCCGTCGCGTGCAAAAACCTTCCGGCCACGCTTGCGCTTGCGCCGCTTCTTGCCCTTCTGCGTTTGCTGAGGTGCATCTGCCTTCGATTGCCGCTCGGCAGATCGATGGCCCGGCGCCCTTTTCTTGGGATTCGCCGGACGGTTCGCCGAGCCGCTACGCGGCAGCCGGTCTCCCCTGGACGCACCCGCTTCCGGCGCCCTCGCACCGGGTTCGGGGTCTTCCACCTTATGTGTCCTTCTTGCGCCGCGCGAACCTTGACGGACGCTGCACACGCTTCATTTTTTCGAGTTGGGCCGAAGATAGCAGCGCAACGTCCGATCACCAAGGCCCGGCAGCGAAATTTAGGCTGCAGCGGCCCAGAGGCCTCCTTCCCAGTTGAACAGCCGGCTTTCATCGGGCATTTCTTGAGCAGCACCACGCATGCGGACCGGGTCCGGCTCCGCCTTCCCCGATGTGACGAAGGAGACCTCGCAGGCATGGCCGCAACACGATGAAATGGAAGAGCTATATCTGGCCCGTGATCGGACTTAGTGCAGTCGCCTTCTCGGCCTGGCTGCTCTATCACGAACTGCGCGGCATTTCGCTGGAGGACGTCGGTGATGGCCTGAGCGCCATTCCCATCCACCGATGGATCCTGGCGGGAATGTGCTCCATTGTCGCCTATGCGGCGCTGGCCGGCTACGACCACATCGCGCTCAGTCACCTCGGCAAGAAGGTGTCTTTCCTTTTCATCACGCTGTGCTCCTTCACGACCTATGCGCTGTCGCACAATATCGGCGGCTCGGTGCTCTCGGGGGCGGTCATCCGCTATCGCGCCTATGCGACTCGTGGCCTGACCGGCAAAGAGGTCGGCATATTGGTGGCGCTGTGTTCGTTCACCTTCGTGCTCGGCGCCCTGCTTCTCGGTGCAATCCTGCTCCTGGCGGAGCCGCAGGTGCTGGAGCGATTCGTCGACGTGCTGCCGATCTCGGCCTCGCGCACCACCGGCATAGTGATTCTCGCACTGATCGGGCTCTACATTTTCGGTAGCTGGCTGCGGTTGAAGCCGTTGCAGCTGGGCAGCCTGCAGATCGTCTACCCGCGCCTGCCGATCGTGGCCCAGCAATTGCTCATAGGACCGATCGAACTGATGGCGGCGGCGGCGATCATCTATTTCGCGCTGCCGGCCCAGGGAAATCCCGGCTATTTCATCGTGCTCGGCGTGTTCGTCGTCTCGTTCTCGGTGGCGCTGATATCGCATGCGCCGGGCGGCCTTGGGGTGCTGGAAGTGGTCTTCCTGGCCGGCCTGTCGGATATGGACCCGGCTGCCGTTCTGGCCGCGCTGCTGGTGTTCCGCTTCTTCTATCTGATCATCCCGCTGATCCTGGCGCTGTTCGTGGTGCTGATTTTCGAGAAAACGGAGTTTTCGCGCCGGAGCTAAAAAAGTTGCGGATCAAACGTGAATTGAAACGCATTGGGCGCTTGACTATTTTCCGCCGATGGCTACAACGCACCCCGCACACGGCAGCCAACGCTGCTTCGCGGCGCAGGTGTCTCGGATGAGCACCGCTGCTGGGGAATAGGTTAACGGTAGACCAGCGGACTCTGACTCCGTTAGTCCTGGTTCGAATCCAGGTTCCCCAGCCAAATCTCGCTAAATCCCGCCATTTCCTCGATTTTCCAGTCGTGCCGGATCCCGTTTTGGCATCAATGGCGACCTGATGCCCAGAACTGTAGCCCACAGGTGATGCCCACGGTTCCCGGAACCGAAATCACCGGTGAGCCAGCAAAGGCCGTCACGTCATGGCGATCCGCCACGAAGTCGAGAACCTGATCCGCCGCGGCAACATCTTCTACTGGCGGGCACGCGTCCTGAAACACGGTGTGTCTGCCTCTCATATCGCCGCCATCCGGGCAAACTATCTGGGCCAATTGAAACTCGCGCGCAGTCCCGCAGTGAAAGACGGCATCCGGCGGTTCTCGGCGCTACTGCCAGAAGGCTGCCGGACCGCTTACGACCCCAAAGCTGGCAGCGGGGAGTTTCTCGAACAATGTCTGCTTTACCCAGTTTGCCACCACCGATGACGGTTGTCTGAAGTGGTCGTGAGGGCTGCGCTAGATCATTGATTTACTTCCTCTGGAACTGGCTAGCTCACCCGGCGTTGAGATGAAATCGTTGGCAAGACGGCTGTCTTGGTCAGAGCGGGGACGATACTTCCCGTGAGATGCGGATAAGCAAGTTTGACTGGGGGCTCTGGTGCGCGCGCTGACTTTGTCGACGCCTCGCAAATATTCAAGGAGCGATTGGCATGATCAAGACACACATTCCAAACCTACGTTTTTCGATTGCCGCTGCGTCAATCGTCGGTCTCACCATGCTTTCCAGCGCGGCCATGGCGCAACCCGCAAAGAACGTGATCCTGGTCCATGGCGCCTGGGGCGACGGCTCGAACTGGTCCAAGATCATTCCGATCCTGGCCGCCAAGGGGCTGAATGTGACGGCGGTTCAGCTTCCGTTGACGTCGCTGGCCGATGACGCCGATACCGTGAAGCGGGAGATTGCGCGCGAGAGCGGGCCTGTCGTGCTGGTCGGCCACTCCTACGGCGGCGCGGTCATCAGCGAAGCCGGCGACGATCCAAAGGTTTCGGCTCTGGTCTATGTCGCTGCCTTCGCCCCCGATGCCGGTCAGTCCGCCGGCGCCTTGAATGCCACCGTCGATCCAGCGCCCCTGGCCGCAGAAGCGAAACCCGATGACAAGGGTTTCATCAAGCTGACGAAGAACGGCGTCTTCGATGACTTCGCGCAGGATGTGACGCCCGCCGAAAAGGAGTTGCTCTTCACCGCCCAGTCGCCGACCAGCGTCAAAGCTCTGGGGGGCAATCTCAGCGCGGCTGCGTGGCATAGTAAGCCCTCCTGGTACATCGTGGCCGCAAACGATCGGGCGATCCAGCCGGCGCTCGAGGCCCAGATGGCCAAGACGATCAAGGCCAAGACGACGACGGTGAAGGGGAGCCACATGATCATGCTCTCCAAGGCTCCCGGGGTCGCGGCTGTAATCGAGGAAGCAGCCGCTCGCTGATCCGACATCGAAGGCATCCTCGAGCGCGCACGCCAACGATTGATCGTCTATCGCTCGTGACAGATGCCCGTTTTCGGCGAGGCCGCAGCCCGTGCGGCCTCGAGTCGTAGGCGTTTCCCCCATCAGCAGGCGATGTTGGAAGGTCGACGTGCAGTTCAGGTACGGCCGACATGACAATTGGAGTGACGGCGATGACCTGGCCCGCTACGGGTCGCAGCAGCCGACCGAGCGCTGGCCAGTTGTTTAGCTTAGTCGTTTCCGAGCCGTCCCAGGAACTCCGTGATCAACGCGGATACCTCCGACGGCCGCTCCTGCGGCAGCCAGTGACCCGCGCCGGGCAGGATATGCGATCCGCGCAGTTGCGGAACAAGGCTGGGCATGGTCGCGATGATCTGGTCCATGCCGGGAATGCTCAGGCCGGTGTCGCGCTCGCCGATCAAGAACAGCGCCGGAATGGCGATCTTGGCCCCCGCCGTGGCTTGTTGAAGTTCCCAGTTGCGATCCAGGTTGCGGTAATAGTTCAGGCCGCCGCTGAAGCCCGAGGTCCGGAAGGCATCGACGAGGCGATCGAAGTCTGCGGCCGGGAGCCAGCCGGGCGGTGCTGCCGGATCGGGTAGGCTCGCAAGCAATCCCGTACTGCGGCTGACCATGCCGAAAGGATTGGGCGTCCCGCCCCCGGGTTTCCGCGGCCCCGCCTCGCCGCTGGCGGCGAAGAGCAGTTTGCGGAGCGTGAGGCGCGGGTCGACCTCGAACTCGGCCTCCGCGACCCCGGGTGCCTGGAAGTACAGGGCATAGAACAGCGCCGCGTCGGTCTGGGGGAAGATTTTCGTCGGCGGCACCGGAGGCTGGCCCATCATCGGCACGCTTAGAGCTGCGACAGCCCGAAATCGGTCGGGGCGGAGAAGCGCCGCCTGCCAGGCGATCGTGGCTCCCCAGTCATGCCCGACAATGACGGCTTTTTCCTCGCCCAGGGCGTCCAGGAGCGCAACCATGTCGCCCACGCAGTGGTAGACGGTATATTGGTCGACATGGGCCGGGACATCCGTCTTGCCGTAGCCTCGCATATCCGGCGCGACGGCGCGGTAACCGGCCTTTGCGAGAGCGGCGATCTGGTGTCGCCATGCGTGTTTCGTCTCAGGGAAGCCGTGGCAGAGCAACACCAGAGGGCCAGCCCCCTCGTCGAGGATGCTCATGTCGAGCGTCCGCGTCTGGATGGTCTTTTCGTTCATGACGGTCTCCTGCGGAAATGCCGCGACCTGCGGGGTGGGAAGAGCCAAGGCCGCCGCAGCGAACAGAAATTGGCGACGCCGCATGGATGTTCCTTTCCATGCGTAACAATCTATGTTACAGAAAAAGGCGAAAATCAATACAGCGTAACTTTAATTGTTTCGGAAAGGCCTGCGGATGAAAAGCGATGGTCGGCTTGCCCGGATGCTGCATGTGCTCGTCCACATGGCCTTGCTCGGCGGCAAGGAAACATCCGAGCGGATCGCGCAGATGCTCAACACCAATCCGGTTGTCGTCCGCCGGACGCTAGGCGCGTTGCGCGACCACGGGATCGTCGAATCCGAAGGCGGCCGCGGTGGCGGTTGGAATATGTCGAGGACCTTGGACGACATCACGGTCCTGGATGTCCAGCGCGCCCTGCACAAGGGGGCGGTCCTGTCGCCGGGGGTTTCGCACGACCACCCCTCCTGCCCCGTCGAGCGGGCGTCAAATGCGGTTCTCGAAGCGGCCCACGCTGCCGCCGAAGCCAAGCTGCTGGAAATCTACGCCACCACCACACTGGCGGAGATCGCCCGGATCGCACTCGCCGCTAGTGGCGAGCAGGCAGCCAACTAGGAAAAACAGCCGACGCTGCCAGCGACGTTCTGGCTGTTGGCCTTGATGACGTCCCCGCACATGTGTCGCGGAAGGAAGTTTGCGGCGCTTCGCAAGCTTCGCCAACATGCATGCCGTCAAGCCAGTTCTGTGGGCCAGTTGACGACAGCCATTGATCGACTGTATACATCTCTTGTACGATCGTACAAACATAGAAACGATCGATCAAGGAAAGCTGACGCATGGCCAAAATCGCAGCATCCAGAAAGCTTCCGACGACCGCGGATGTGCCGGCGCGCAACACGGCCGTCGGCCGCAAAGGGCAGCGCCCGCCGCAGCCGGATCGGCGACTGAACATCCTTCTCGCTGCGGAAAAGCTGTTCGCATTGCATGGATTCCATGCCGTCTCGATCCGCCAGATTGCCGCCGAGGCTGACGTGCCGCTCGCACTGATCGGCTATTACTACGGCTCCAAGAACGAGCTCTACGAAGCGATCTTCGAGTCATGGCAGGGCTCGATCGACCAGCGCCTGGCAGCGCTGCAGGAAGTAGTGGCCGTCAGCGGCACGAAAGACGCGATCGAAAAGATCGTCGAAGCCTTCGTTGGCCCAGTCCTGGCCATGCATGCAAGCCCCGAAGGGCAGTATTTCGCCGTGATGGCCGCGCGCGACCTCGCCGCCCCGGCTCCCGATGCCGACCGGTTGGAGCGCCAATATTTCGACCCGATGGCACATGCCTTTATCGATGCGCTGCTTGCAGCATGCCCCGGCGCCAGTCGCGGCCAGGCCGCCTGGTGCTACCAGTTTGCCATCGGCGCCATGCTGCATTTCCTGCTTTCCGGGGAGCGCGCCGCCCGCCTGGCGCGCGGTGAAATCGGCGTTGACGACCCTGAAGCCAAGGCACTGCTTATGCGCTTCATCGCATCCGGCTTCCGCGGCACGCTACCGCGGTAAAGAACAACAAATGGGAGGAATGAAATGAAAGATCTGGGGAGTAGATTTATTGCCTCGCGGCGCGACGTCCTGCGTTTCGGCGCGCTGACTGCAGGCGCCATCATCATGCCGGCGTTGACGGCAGGCCGGGCACAGGCGGCGACGAAACTGGTCGTCGGTTATACCGAAGGGCCGGAATTTGGTGCCACCTACATTGCCAAGGAAAAGGGCTTCTTTGACAAGCACGGCCTGGATGTCAGCCTGCAGACCATCACGCTGACCTCCAACGTTCCTGCCACGGTTGTTTCGAAATCGCTGGATATCGGCGGCACCACGCCCTCGGTATTCCTGACGGCTGTCGACAGCGGCATTGATCTTGTCGGCATCGCCGCCAGCGCCGGTCATCGCGGTTCGGACGAGGCGGTCGGCGTGGTTGCCGGCGCCAAGACGGGCATCACCAAGCCGGCTGATCTTGGGGGCAAGCGGTTTGGTGTGCCGGGCCTCACCGGGGCGCTGCACATCATGTGCGTTGCGTGGTTGAAAGGCCAAGGCGTCGATACCTCGAAGGTCGACTTCGTCGAAATCCCATTCCCGCAGCTACCCGAGGTCTTGGCCGCCGGCAATGTCGATGCGGTGGTAACCATCAATGCCTTCGTCAAGATGATGGTAGCGAAGGGCACCGGCGTTGTCATTCCGGGCTTTGCTGAGAGCTTTCCCAATGGCATGGCCGCTGATGTCTACGTGGCCGACCGCAACTGGGCCGCAGAAAATGCCGAGACAGTAGCAGCATTCCGTGCCGCGCTCGCCGACGCGGTCGCTTTCTCCAGACAGGATGAAAAGGCCGCGCGGCAGGCCATGGGCGCCTATTTCAAGGTGCCGCCGGAGGTACTTGCCGCCATTCCGTTCCCGGACCTGCAGTCGACGCTCACCGAAGCGCATATGAAATTTTGGGCCGACGCGCTGGTTGATCAAGGCTATCTGTCTAAGGCGCCAGATCTCGGCGCACTCATCGCGGCATAGGCACGGTGATGCCTGCGATGCTCAACATCGTGCAGACGGCTTCGCCCCCGCCGCTTGCCAGCTTCTCCGGCGTGGCTCTGGATTTCGGCGCGCGCCGCGTGCTGAACCGGCTCGACCTCGAAATCGGCCATCGGGAAGTCGTCTGCGTCATCGGGCCGACAGGCTGCGGCAAGACCACCTTGTTGCGGCTGCTGACGGGGTTGCTGAAACCGACCGAAGGCATGGTGATGCGCAACGGCGAGCCGGTCGCAGGACCGGCCGCCGACGTCGCCATCGTCTTCCAGGACTATGCGAGGGCCTTGCTGCCATGGCGCACAGTGGCCGGCAACATCAGCCTCGCGCTGGAAGCCGGACAAGTCCCGCGCAGCGAGCGCCAACAGCGCATTGATGTGCTGCTGCGCAAGGTCGGGCTTTCGGCCCATGCCGAAAAATATCCCGGTCAGCTCTCCGGTGGCATGCAGCAGCGCGTCCAGATAGCGCGGGCGCTGGCGCAGGAGCCCAAGCTGCTGCTCATGGACGAACCGTTCGGCGCGCTCGACGCCATGACCCGGCAAGGGCTGCAGGACGAGATGCTGAAACTGGTCATCGAGAGCGGCACCTCCATGCTGTTCATCACCCATGATCTCGACGAGGCCATCTATCTGGGCGATCGCATCGTGGCTTTGCGAACCGGACCAAAGCCCGACCAATCGAGTGTGGCAAGGGTGTTTGACGTCAACCTACCGCGGCCGCGCGACCAGCTTGCCACGCGTGAACAACCGCGCTTTCTCGAGCTCCGGCGGGCCGCCTTCTCCTTCATCCAGGAGGGAGGAGCATGAGCGGGAAATGGCGCGGCTGGGTGGTGCCGTTGGTGCTCGTCAGCGCTGCTGAATTCGCCATGCACGGCGTGCAAAGTTATGCCCTTGCGGCGCCGAGTGCTGCAGCCAGCGCATTTGCAGAACTCGCCGCCGACGGCACGCTGTGGCGGGCCACGTTCGAAACGCTCGGCTCCGCTCTGGCCGGCGTGGTCTTGGGCGGCGGTCTAGGCCTTGTGCTTGGCTTGTGGTTGGGCCTGTCGCGTACGGTGGCGGATGCGGCATCCCTGAGCGTCGAATTGCTCCGTCCCATCCCTTCCGTTGCGATGATCCCGATCGCCCTGCTCGCATTCGGATTCGGATGGCGCCTAGAAATTGCAATCATTGCCTTTGCATGCCTGTGGCCGATGCTCGTGCTGACCAAATCCGCTGTCGCTCAGGTCGAGCCCAGGCTGTTCGAAGTTGCACAAGTGCTTCGGCTCACGCCCATGAGCAGCGTTCTTAAACTGATCATCCCTGCGGCTCTGCCGCGCATTTTCGTCGCCTTTCGGCTTTGCGTCGGCGTCGCGCTGGTCGTTGCCGTTACCGTAGAAATCGCTGCCAACCCGCAGGGCCTCGGCTACAGCATGATCCTGGCGCAACAGACCCTGCACCCCGAAAACCTCTTCGCCATGCTTGCCTGGACCGGCTTGCTCGGCTGGAGCATCGGTGCCGGGCTCCTCTCTCTGCAGCGAAGACTGTTCGCCCACTATGGAGGGCTTCAGTGATGCGCTGGATCAAGGGGATCGCGGTTGTCGCCGCCTTACTCTGCCTTTGGCAGGCGATGGCCGCCAGCGGGTTCGTCTCACGTGTCTTCTTGCCGTCGCCGATCGCGGCAAGCCAGGCGCTGTTGAACGGATTGACGCATGGCAATCTCGGCCTTCTCACCCTCAACACCATTGAGCACATGACTTATGGCTGGCTGCTGGCATGTTTGATCGGCATCGGACTAGGTTCGCTGATCGGAATCTCATCCACGCTTCGTGCGTGGCTCATGCCGACCCTTGAAGTGCTGCGGCCACTACCTGCTTCCTCAATGGTTCCAGTCTTCATCGGTCTGTTCGGCTTCACGCCAAACATGGTGCTTGCGGTCATCGCCTTCGGCTCGCTGTGGCCAGTTCTTCTTGCAACCATCCACGGCTTTGCCAGCATCGAACCACGCCTCAATGAAGTTGGCCGCATGCTGCGCCTGTCGCGTGCTGCCTTCATCTGGAAGATCGGCTTGCCCAATGCACTGCCCGATGCACTGGCCGGGATGCGGCTGGCGCTGACAGTCGCGCTCATCCTGGCGATCGTCGGCGAGATGCTGACTTCGCAGCAGGGCCTGGGGCGGGCGATCTTGTTCGCCGCGAGGTCCTTCCGCTCCGCCGACCTCTTCGCCGGCGTCATGCTGCTTGGCCTGATCGGCCTCTGCTGCAACGCCTTGCTCGCCGCCGTCGAGCGCCGCGCACTCTCCTGGCAAAATCATCGCTGAGGAATTCACATGGCCCGTCGCCTGATCGATATCTCCGTCCCGCTTGAAAACGACGTCCCTTCCGACCCGCCCGGAATCCAGCCAAAGATCCGCTACATCGATCACCAGGAGAGCTTTCGCGACCTGGCGCGATTTTTCCCGGGACTACAGCGCGAAGACCTGCCCGCCGGGGAAGCCTGGGCGGTGGAGGAAATCCAGCTCAACACCCACAACGGCACCCACATCGATGCGCCCTACCACTTCGCGTCGACAATGGATGGCGGCGTACGCGCCATTGCCATCGATGAGGTCGATCTCGACTGGTGCTTTCAGCCTGGCGTGAAGCTTGATTTCCGCCATCTTCCGGACGGCTATGTCGTGCAGCCCGCCGATGTCGAAGCGGAGCTGCAACGCATCGGCCACCAACTGCGGCCCCTGGAGATTGTCGTCGTCAACACGCGTGCCGGTGCCGCCTTCGGCACAGCCGACTATCTCAGCGCCGGCTGCGGCATGGGACGGGCAGCGACGCTCTATCTGCTCGAATGCGGCGTTCGGGTGGCCGGTACCGATGCCTGGAGCTGGGATGCGCCATTTCCGCATACTGCGCGTAGATATGCCGAAACCGGCGACGCGTCCCTGATCTGGGAAGGACACAAGGCAAGCCGCGACATCGGCTACTGTCACATCGAAAAGCTGCACAATCTCGAAGAGCTGCCCTCGACCGGCTTCATGGTCAGTTGCTTTCCGGTGAAGATCCGCGCCGCGTCCGCCGCCTGGACCCGAGCCGTCGCCATCTTCGACGACGCTCTGATGCCAGGCTCGCCTTCCCTCCCCGCCAAGAAGGTGTGAACCGATGCTCAACGAGACCCATGACCCGCACCTTCGCAGCTGGGTGGCGTCGGCAAATTTGGACGGTACCGATTTTCCGATCCAGAACCTGCCGCATGGCGTCTTTCGCCGTCGCGGCGAAACGCAGTTCCGTGGCGGCATTGCCATCGGCGACCAGATCCTCGACATGTCCGCAGCATCGGCAACGGACGTCTTCTCCGGACTTGCGGCGCAAATCGCGAAGCTCGCCGGTGCCGCAACCCTCAACGATTTGATGGCCGCCGGTCCAGCACCCTGGTCCGCACTCAGGCTAGCACTTTCCCGTTCGCTGCGTGAAGGCTCGGATGCGCGCGAGAAACTGCTGCCTTGCCTGGTTACTCAGGCTGATGCCGAGTTTGCCTTGCCCGCCGTCATCGGCGATTTCACCGACTTCTTCACGTCCTGGCACCACATGATCAATGCCGGAAAAGTCCTAGCTCCTCCCGGTGCGCCGCCGTTGCCGAACTTCAAATGGCTGCCCATGGCCTATCATGGACGCTCGTCGTCGATCGAGATCAGCGGCGCACCGCTTCACCGCCCGGTCGGCCAGACCCGCATCCCGGGTGAAACGGAGATCACTTTCGGCCCGTCGCGCTGGCTGGACCATGAGGTCGAGCTCGGCCTCTTCGTCGGCCCCGGAAATGCCCGCGGTATTCCCATAACCGTCGACGAGGCCGAGGATCATCTGTTCGGCCTCTGCCTGCTCAACGACTGGTCCGCGCGGGACATCCAGGCTTGGGAGTCGATGCCGCTCGGCCCCTTCCTGGCCAAGAATTTCCTGACGACCATTTCGCCCTGGATCGTGACCATGGAGGCGCTGGCTCCGTACCGGGCGCCTTTACAACGGAGCGCCGACGACCCATCTGCCTTCAGCTATCTCAACCCGTCGCACGGAACCGACAGACTAGCTTTGGACATCACCCTCGAAGCCTGGCTGGAACCGGTTGGCGGCGCTGCCCAGAAATTCAGCCGTTCGAACTATCAGGACGCCTACTGGGCCCCGTCCCAATTGATCGCCCACCACACCCGCAATGGCTGCAACCTTCGCGCTGGCGACCTGCTTGGGACAGGTACCCAGTCCGGAAACCGCGACGGCGAAAAGGGCTCGATGCTGGAAACAAGCGAAGGCGGCAAGCGGCCACTTCCGCTCCCAAATGGTGATACTCGCAGCTTCCTCGAAGACGGCGACACGCTCACCGTCCGGGGGCATTGCGAGCGGCCTGGCTTTGCTCGGATCGGCTTTGGTGAATGCAAGGGTTCGATATTGCCTGCAATAAGCATCTGATGTCAGTCTGTTGAACACTGATCGAGCGGCTCGAAAAACCGGCATGGCCCCGGGGGAGTGGATCGCCGTGGCCCCCGCGCCCAACTTTAAGCTGATCAGCGCAGATCGCCTGATCTCTCACACTCTCGTGAGGAGAACGGCCGCATTGCTGACAGATCGGCCGACTGCCCTAGTTTAATCCCGCTGGCGTGGCCGCGTGCACCGCCGCCGGCCTATCTCATGACAAGATGTTGTCGGGAGCCAATGCAATCCTGCTGACCACCGATGCGTTTACCCGACCCGGAGGTATCGATGCCTGCCGCCACGTCTCCCGCATTGAAGCGATCCGATCCGCCGAGCACATCGGCGCCAATCCTGCAGCTATCGGCGTCCGCGTCGCGCGCCGACTGGATAGCAGCCTATGAGGCCGTTCGGGCCGAGACCGAGCGGCGCGCCGCGCCGCTTTCCGCCGAGGACCAGCTCGTTCAGTCCATGCCCGATGCAAGCCCGATCAAATGGCATCGCGCCCATGTCACCTGGTTCTTCGAGCAATTTCTGCTGGTGCCATACGCGGCAAACTACCGCGTTTTCGATGAACGCTTCCCCTTCCTGTTCAATTCCTATTACGTCAGCGCCGGGCCGCGTCACGAGCGACCGAGGCGGGGACTGATCACCCGCCCGGATGTCGAGACAGTCACCGCCTACCGACAGCATGTCGACGCGGCTGTCCGCGCCCTTATCACCGCGGCCGACAATGAGCTGTTTGCAACGGCATGTCCGGTTCTGGAGATCGGGCTTCATCATGAGCAGCAGCATCAGGAACTGATGCTGACCGACATCCTGCATGCCTTCGCACAAAATCCGGTGCTGCCGGCATATGAATCCGGCTGGCGCTGGCCGGTGACTGCGGGCAAGGCCCGCGAGTTCGTCGAACTCGCGGAAGGGGTCCACACGATCGGATATGATGGCGACGGCTTTTTCTATGACAATGAAGGTCCCGCGCATCGAGTGCTGGTCGGTCCGGTACAGATCGCCCCTCGGCTTGTCACGAATGGTGAGTGGATGCACTTCATGGGCGATGGCGGCTATGAGACGCCGACGCTCTGGCTCTCGGACGGCTGGGCGGCCGTCCAGGCGGAAGAGTGGAAAGCGCCTGGCTACTGGCGCGAGGTCGACGGCGCCTGGTTCAGATTGACGTTCGCCGGTCTCGAGCCCGTCGATCCCGACCTGCCGGTCTGCCACATCAGTTATTATGAAGCGGACGCGTTTGCCCGCTGGGCCGGCAAGCATCTCCCGAGCGAAGCGGAATGGGAAGTGGCGGCGCGGAGCGGTATGCTCGACGATGCCTTCGGCCAGGTGTGGCAGTGGACGCGCAGCGCCTATCTGCCCTATCCCGGCTACCGTGCAGCGCCCGGTGCACTCGGTGAATATAACGGCAAGTTCATGGTCAATCTGATGGTGCTGCGCGGCAGTTCGCTTGCCACGCCGGAAGGTCACGCCCGAGAAAGCTATCGCAACTTCTTCTGCCCCCAGGCGCGCTGGCAATTCACCGGACTGCGCCTCGTCGATCATCCTGACCATGCCGCAACGAAAGCGACGCCTGCACGAAAAGCCCGCCCTCCCGAAATGGAGGGCGAGGCGACCTCCGATTTCGCGGCCGATGTCTTGGCGGGCCTCCAGGCAAGGCCGAAGCGCATCCCCTCGAAATATTTCTATGACATAGCCGGCTCGCGTCTTTTCGAGGAGATCACGCAGGTCCCGGAGTATTATCCGACCCGAGTGGAGCGCGGCATCCTAGCCGAGAACGCCGAGGCAATCGCCAAGCTGTTGCCCGCAGGCAGGGCGCTCGTAGAATTCGGCAATGGTTCGAGTGCCAAGACGCGCATTCTTCTGCGTGCGGCAAGAGAGCTCTCAGCCTATGTGCCCGTCGATATCGCCGCCGAGTTTCTGGAAGAACAGGCCGGAGCCTTGCGGCGCGAATTTCCGTCCCTGGATGTACTACCGGTCGCCGCCGACTTCACAAGAGCCTTCGACCTGCCGGCGAGCGTTGGGACGATGCCGCGGGTCGGCTTCTTTCCAGGCTCCACAATCGGCAATTTCGAGCCGCCGGACGCCGCTGCCTTCCTTCATCATGCCGGCCTGAGCCTCGGCACGGACGCGGTGATGGTCGTCGGGGTTGACCTCGTAAAGAACGAGGCCGTCCTCCACGCCGCCTATAACGACGCTGCCGGCGTAACCGCCCGTTTCAACCTCAATCTGCTTGCCCGTATCAACCGGGAGCTCGACGGCCATTTCGATCTCGGTTCATTCGAGCATCGAGCGTTCTTCGACCGCGGGCACTCGCGCATCGAGATGCATCTCGTAAGCCGCGCAACTCAGCGCGTGTCGGTCGACGGCTATTCGTTTGATTTCGCGGAAGGCGAGACGATCCACACTGAGAACAGCTACAAATATACCGTGGAGGCCTTCCACGCGCTCGCCCGCGAGGCCGGTTGGCGGCCCATCAGGGTCTGGACAGATAGCGATGGCTGGTTCTCGATCCATGTTCTCGCAAACGAGGCCGATGCCGCCAACCAACCAGGGTAACGGCGCCTGTAGCGGCCGGCATCGCCATCGTGCCCTTCGGTTACTGTTTTCAAAATGAGCGGCCAGGACACCTACGTGTCCACGGCACCAACCAGCCGGACAGCAGCTCGCAGCCGGCCTCTCGAAGTGCGGTCTTCTGGAGTGTTGGGCTCTGCTCTGCAGTCGATACAGCAAATAGTGCCTTTGCCATGCAACCAAAAGGGGTGTATATCGCTTGAATAGACACGCAGTGATTGCGCGGGCAGTTATTAGCAATCCGGCTTATCGAATCCTGCCCGTCTAGAATGAATGAATTATTGCGACAAGTGGAAGAATGCAGAAGCGATCCCGCGCCTAAGCCAAATGAAATTCCCACATTCATCAAATACTTTTAATGTTTCATTCGAATAGAAGAGCCTTTCGCTACCCTGAAGTACCAAAGGTACTCGGTTCATACATTGTACTTTTGCAAGGAGTGCGATGGCATGCATCTCTCGCGGCGTGAGTTTGTGACCTGGGTCGGGGCCAGCGGGATCATGCTGGCCATGACCCGCCTGCCCTCAGCGCAGGCGGGTCGGTTCGACGAGACACAGACACTTCCCGGTACCGCAGGTCCCCGTCCCGCGCATGGCTCGACAAGGCGGATCGACGCCGTCGCCAAGGTCACCGGGGCCAAGCTCTATGCATCCGACTTCCGCGCAGCGGACATGGATGGATGGCCGCCCACCACTGCCCATGCCCTTCTCATACGCGCCACAGACGCCGCCCACGTTTTCGCAGGCCTCGATCTTTCAGCGCTCGACGCCGGCGCGCAGCCTACCAAGATAGTGACGGCGGAAGACCTCGCGCGAGCCGGAACCCGCGTGCCCCCCTTCTATGCGGGCGACTTCCTCTGCCCCGTGGGGAAAACGCCGCTCTATCTGGGCCAGCCCGTGGCGCTGCTCCTTTTCGAGACCTTTGATGCTTACGACCGCGCCCGTGTCCTGCTACGCCAGACGAGCCCGATCAAGCTTGGCGCCGAGACCGGGCCTTTGGCGCAGCCCAATTACGCCGCGCTTCGCTTCACCCGCGTCGCGGGCGATGCGCCGGGCGCGCCGGATGTCTATTCCCCGCTCATGGAAGGCTGGATCAGCCCTGGCTTCCTAGAGGCGGGCGGGCGGCCCGTCTGGCGACCCTTACCCACCCCCGAAGGTGGCCAGTACAAGAAAGGCGCCACCTATGGTGAGGAAATTCGTGCCTTCATTACCGCTAAGGACCCGGGCACGCTGGTGCTCGACCGCAGCTTCCGCACCCAGTCCGTGGACCCCATGTTCCTGGAACCGGAATGCGGCCTCGCCTGGTACGATCCCAAGGCGAAGGCACTCCAGCTCGTGATCGGCGTGCAGTCGCCCCTCGGGGCCAGCGAGGCACTCGGCCACCTGCTCGGAGAGGCGGCGCCCGCGTTGCGGCCGGAGCGCATCGAGACCCACTTCGCCCATCTGGGCGGCGGGTTCGGCGGGCGCGACCACACCCCTTTCCCGCTTTACGTGGCGCTGGCGGCAATGTTCCTGCCGGGCCGGCCGATCCGGCTTGCCCATGACCGTTTCCAGCAGTTCCAAGGTGGCATCAAGCGCCATGCCTTCGAGATGCGCTCACAGGTGGCCTTTGACCGTGCCACGGGGCGGATGCGTGCCTTCGCCGCCGACCACATCCTCGACGGCGGCGGGCTCGCCAACTACTCGGCCAGCGTGGCGGCGGTCTCCGCCACCTCGGCAATTGGCATTTACGACATTCCGAAAGTGGACGTGACGACGCTGGCCGAACACTCGCGCGGCGTGACGGCGGGCTCCATGCGGGGCTACGGCGTCCTCCAGACCACGGCCGCTTTGGAGACGCTGGTGGACGAGGCGGCCGAGGCCATCGGCCTGGATCCGATCACGCTGCGACGGCGCAACCTTTTGAAGGCCGGCGGCCTCACCATGACCGGCAACCCTTGGACCGTGTCGGTGCGCACGCCGGAGATCCTCGACAAGCTCGAAGACCACGCCCTCTGGCGCGACCGCGCGCAGGCGCAAAAGGCAGCTTCCGCCGGCACGCTGGTCGGCACCGGCCTTGCGGTGTGCGCCAAAGACTATGGTACCGGTGCCGACTGCGCCCTCGGCCGGGTGGAGGTGGATCCCACAGGGCGCATTCGGATCTTCCGCGACGCGGTGGAGATGGGCAACGGCATCGGCACTGCGGTGGCTAATCGCGTGGCGCAGTTCCTCGGGCGGATGGCCGACGAGGTGTCCGTTGCCCGCATCGATGCTTTCGAGGCTCTGGGCCTCGTCACATCGGGCGATCCGTATGCGATCACACAGGAAGAGCAGGACACGGCGTCCCGCAACCCCCGCTGGGTGCCGGCCGTCAGCTCGCCCACCAGCGCGTCCATCGGCGCTCATGTCGGAACCCAGGCGGCAGCCGAGGCGGCGCGTATCATCCTGCGCTTCGGCATGTGGCCGGCGGCACTCGCCCTGTGGGGCATCGACCAGAACGATCCGCGCCACTTTCTCTGGGATGAGGCCTTCTGGCAGGACGGGATGCTCATCCTGTCCGGTTTGCCGCCCCTTGCCCAGGAGGAGGTGGCCGCCAAGGCCCATGCCATGGGCGCTCTCACGGGCGCCATGGCCCACGCCTTCTCGCGATGGGCCTGGGCGCAGGCAGCCTTCCCCCTGGATGGCCTCGAATGGGCCGCCGACATCGACGCGCTCGCGGTGCGCCGCGGCGAAAGGCCCTTCAAGGTGCTCGATCGCAGCTTCATTGCGTTCCCGCCGGCCACCTACAACCGCATCGGCACGTCCTTCACGTCAAGTTGCGGCACGCTCGTGCGGGTCGAGGTCGACAAGGCAAGCGGTGCGGTGCGCGTTACGCGGGCCTACAGCGTGCTGGAGTGTGGGCAGGTGCTATCCCCTCACGTGGTGCTCGGCCAGACTCAGGGGGGCTTTGCCCATGGGTGTCGGCTACGCGCTTCTGGAGAACTTGCCGCCATTCGAGGACGGTCCGGGCAACGGGCGTTGGAACCTCGGCGACTATGTGGTCGCGCGCGCCTCCGATCTGCCGATCCACGCCTTGGAGGTTGAGGTGTTACCGCCCGTTGCGCCCAATGAGCCGCCCAAGGGCATGGCCGAAGTGGTCATGATCCCGGTGGTGCCGGCCATTCTCAACGCCATCTACGACGCCATCGGCCATCGCTTCCAGGCCTTGCCGGTCACGCCAGACGACGTCCGGCGTGTTTTGTGAAGGGAGACTTGCTTTGCCCGCTATCTCGCTTTCCATCAACGGCCGCGCTTATGGCCCCATCGAGGTGCGCGAGGACCTCACCATGAACGACTTCCTTCGGGAGGTGTTGGGCATGACGGGAACGAAGTTTGGCTGCGGCGCCGCCCAATGTTTGAGCTGCGCGGTCATCGTCGATCACGCGGACGGCACGAGTTCCACCATGCCCACCTGCATCGTGGCGGCGACCGAGTTCGACAAGCTCAAGGTCCGCACGGTGGAGGGTCACGCCAAGAACGGCGAGCTGACGCCGCTGCAAAAGAGCTTCGTCGCCCATTTCGCTTTCCAGTGCGGCTATTGCACCCCCGGCTTCCTCAATGAGGCCCAGGTGCTGCTGGAGCGCCTCGAAAAGACACCGATCGCGCGCGCGGAACTCGAAGCCACCATCGTCGAGGCCCTCGACGGCCATCTGTGCCGCTGCTCGGGTTATGTGAAGTACCATCAGGCCGTGCGCGATGTCGTGCTCGCCGACGCCCACCGCTTCCTGACCTGACGGGGAGCCAGCAATGTCGATCGACATGCGTCTCATGATGATCCTCGCTGCGGCGGCCAGCATGCTCGCTCCTGCGGTGTGCTTTGCCCTCTCAACCCTCGGCGGCACGCTTGCGGCACCGGAGACCTTTGCGTCCATGACCGACCCGGCCGAGCGCTCGGCCGCCTACTTCACCGAGCTCGGCAAGGTCCTTACCAATCCGCGCTGCACCGATTGCCATCCCGCCTCCGATCGGCCGAGGCAAGGGGATGCGGCGCGTCCACATCAGCCACCCGTCTTCCGGGGGCCGGACGGCTTTGGGCTCGCGAGCCTGCGGTGCTCCAACTGCCACCGCGGTGCCAATTTCGAACCTGCAGGTGTGCCGGGACATCCTGCCTGGCATCTCGCGCCTGCCGAGATGAGTTGGGAAGGCAAGACGCCGAGCGAAATCTGCGCCCAGATCAAGGATCCCACGCGCAATGGTGGGCGCTCGCTCGACGATCTCGTCCAGCATATCGGCGAGGACACGCTGGTCGGCTGGGCCTGGCACCCGGGCGGAGGTCGTTCGCCGGCGCCCGGAACGCAACAAGCGGCGAAGGCTCTGCTCCAGGCCTGGATTGAGACCGGGGCCGCCTGCCCTAACTGATCGCAACAAAGGAGAAAGCGATGAGACGTGCGTCTGTCGGTCTCGCTGCGGCTGCGGCGATCGCTGCGTCGATTTTGTCCGGTGCCACGGCGGCCGAATTGCCGGGCTATCTGAACCCCATTTCCGGGCCGCCGCAATCGCCGTCTGCGCAGGACCTTGCTACCCGAAACGTCCTCCAGCTCAACACCACCATGTTCTCGCTCTACGATAATGCGGGGGTGGCCTTCCGCCAGAACATTCTCGGAAAGCACCCGGTCATCCTCGCACTGTTTTCGGGCGCGGGTGGGCGCATGCTGCTCTACCGGCCCGGCCAGCCGCCACTTGAGGCGCCTTCCGTTCCCAAGGTCTATCAGGTGATGAAGTCGCTCGGACACAGCACCATGGCCATATCGGAGGTGGTTCTGCCCTACGTGGACAATCCGGGCGACAAGTCCTGGGTCGCCCCCATGCGCGCCTATCTGACGGAGATGAAGAGTGCCCTGGACGGGATCGGCTCGGCGGAAATGCCTGATGAATGGCGGCCGAACTCGCGCGCCATACTAGAGAACAACGTCGCCTTCATGGAGGATACCCTCGCCAAGGGCGTGATCAGCCTCGATGCGGTCCAGGCGTTCGCCAAGAAGCAGGCGCCCGTTGTGCGCCACGCGATCTCCTGGGCGGCGGAGACCCAGGTGAAGCACTGGATGAGCGTGCTCGACGGCTGGAAGCAGGAGTTGGGCGGCAGTTTCGATCAGGCCTACGGGGCCAGCAACACGATCTATGTGGCGCGCCAGAACAACGTATTGTTCAGCGTGCTTGCGCAATATTTCGGCCCGGAAGCGATCAATGACCGGCTGGTGCTCATCGAGACCATCTCGTTCACCACCACGCCCGATGACATGCTCACGTCCCTGGTTCGCATCATCTCCGACCGCTCGGTCGGGGGACTGTTCTTCAACAACTACCATCTGATGGACTACGAGTTGATGGGTGGCGATGCTCGCAAGACCATCATCTCGGAAATGAAAGCGCGCGGAAAGGATCCGTTCCTGCCGCCTCAGGTGCCGTTCGGCTCAAATCAGTGGCCGGGGCTCATCTCTGGCGGGTCCGGTGCCGCGTCTCTCGACGACCTTCATTGAGCGGCGATCCCCGGACGCAGCAAGCCTGCGCCCGGGGGCCTCGCAAGCACGTAGGTTGGACATGCGTAAGCCGAGTTTCGCTTTTCTCCTTGCCGTCATCCTCGCGCTCGCCCCTGCGGCGGCGCAGTCCGGCAAGGACTGGATCACCGGCCTGCCGCGGCAGGACATCCCTGTCGCATCGTGGCCGGGGGGCAAAAAAGTTGCCGTGGCCTTCGTCCTCTACGTCGAAACGTGGGGGCACGGACACGGGCCGAACTTCCGCCCCGATATGACCGGGCGTACGCCCGATCTCGTCGACGAGGGATTTCGACAGTACGCGATCAATTTCGGCCTGCCACGCGCCGGCCGGCTGTTCAAGGAGATGGGCGTCCCGCTCAGCCTGGCGCTTAATGCCGAGTTCCCGCGGGCCCAGCCGGAAACGTGGAAAGCCCTTCGGACGCTCGTTCCCACGGCGCCGATCATCGCCCACGGGCTCAACAATTCCACCGATCTTCTGCCCCTGTCCGAAGGGCCCGCGGCACAGCGTGCCTATATCCGCAAGACGCTCGACATGATCGAGGCGAGCACCGGCGTTCGCAGCATCGGCTGGTCGAGCCCGAGCGTCTATCCCGATGGGGAGACCTTTCAGGCAAGTGCTGCGGAAGGCATCCGATACACCCTCGACGGCATGGATTCGGATGTGCTGTCGCAGCTCGACACAAAGCCGGCGCCGCTGGTGCTGGTGCCCTACCCGCCGAGCGTCGTGGACATGGGACAGTACCTCTCTCGCTTCAAGGAGGCGGACGATCTCGAGCGGCTGTGGACCGACTATGTGGGCGAACTTGCGCGCGAGGCTGCTGCCGACCCCAAGAGGCCAGCGACAGTGGTCGCCATTGGCATTCATCCCTTTGTCGTCGGCGCCCCTGCCGGGACTGCTGCACTGCGGCGCGTCCTGCAAAGCCTCAAAGGAAACGATCTTGTCTGGCTGACGGATGTCGAGGCGTTGTTGCGCGCCGCCGGCCAGTCCCTTTAGGTTCGGGTAACGCGCAAACTGCCTGCCGGGACGCTGAAAACCGTCAGCGCGCCTATTCAGGCGACACAAGCGTGCGGCAACAATTCAAGCAATGTGACAGCGCTGCCTAATGCGGCTTCCCAATCATGGCTTCTCTCACCACGTGCAAATACCGACAGTTGGCCACGCTGTTTTCCACATGGCTCAATTCTGTGGTAGATGGCCGCCATGAATTCGCTATCAGACGTTTTTCCCGTCTATCATCCGCCGCTGGAGCCCTACGTCTCGATCCTCCATCGCGACGCAGACATTCTCGTGCTCGACAAGCCGAGCGGTCTTCTTTCTGTGCCCGGACGACACCCGGCGCTCGCGGACAGCCTGGCGACGCGTGTTCAGGAAAAATTTCCCAAAGCCCTCATCATTCATCGACTGGACAAGGACACGTCGGGCCTGGTGCTGATGTCGCTCAACCGCAAGGCTCATGCCGCGGTTGCGGCCCAATTCGAGGCGCGCACGACCACGAAGTCCTATGTGGCAGAGGTCTGGGGTCGGGTCCAGGATGAGGAAGGACTGGTCGACCTGCCTTTGGCGATCGACCCGGACAACAAACCCAGGCATCGCGTCGACCATGAGCACGGCAAGCCCGCGCAGACGCGCTGGCGCGTTCTCGGATACGGCGAGAACACCACGCGCCTGCGCCTTTTCCCGTTGACCGGACGCACACACCAGTTGCGCGTGCACATGAAGGCGTTGGGTCACGTGATCCTGGGCGACGAGTTCTATGCGGAAGGCGCGGCCCTGGCAGCCGCAGACCGCCTGCTTCTCCACGCCGAAGAACTGAGCTTTCGTCATCCCTGTGGCGAGGCCGTCACCTTCACCGCCCCCGTGCCCTTCTGAGAGCGACGATGGCGCAGAACGTCGACACAACATCCCTGATCGTCGATTTCGTCGGCGGCGCGACCGGTCATCGTTTTCGCTCTGGCGAGGGGCGTGGGCAGGCTTTGGCGAAAGCCGCAGGGCTTGCGCCCGGCATCACGCCGGAAATTGTGGACGCCACGGCGGGCCTCGGCCGTGACGCGTTTTTTCTGGCGTCGCTTGGTGCGCGAGTCACCCTGGTCGAGCGCTCCAAGACGATGCATGACCTCCTTGCCGAAGGGCTCGATCGCGCCCGGGCGCAGGGAGGGCAGTATGCCGAAACGGTTGCGCGGATGACGCTGATCCACGGCGACTCATGCGCCCTGCTGCCACAACTGAACCCGCAGGTGGTCTTGGTCGATCCGATGCACCCGCCACGTGGCAACACCGCCCTGGTGAAGAAGGAAATGCGGCTGATCCGCGAAATCGTCGGCACCGATCCCGACGCCTTGCAACTCATGCAGGTCGCCTTGGAAACTGCGCGCAACCGAGTGGTGCTCAAGTGGCCCCTGCGTGCGGAGCCGATGCCAGAACTACCCAAACCCTCCCATCAGATCTTGGGAAAGAGCACCCGTTACGACGTCTTCGTGAAAGCCAAGATCGCGAAAACAACCTGATCGGTTCAGGATGCCCGGCACTGAAGTGCGCAGTCGCCTCAACCAGATCTCGTCCCGCGTGTCCTCTGAGAAGCCAGGCAAGAGCACTCTTTTTTCTCACCAGCCGACCAACCCTCGTTGGCTGCCTTCAAGCCAGTCCGTGAGAGATTAAAGAAACCGCAGAGCTTAGATTCGTAGCGCTGTCTCACCGATCACTGGGGCGTGCCCCAGTAGTAGAGGGCCGCCGAGGAGGCCGCGCCGCCCAGCACGCAGGGCAGGCCAAGGGCGACCTGGCCGGTGGCCGCGGCGGCGACGCAGCCGAGGGAGATCACGCCCTGCCCGAGCTTGCCCCACCAAACGGTGTCGCGCTTGGAGCCAGGGCCCATGCGCTTGAGATCCTCGAGCCGGCCAAGCGCAATCTTTCTCAGGGGCGAAACTTCGGCGGTCTCCGCTGCTTCAATCGCCTCGCCGAGTTGTTTTGACGTCTTCTTGTCGGTCTGCTGCGCCTGCAGCGTCTTGAGTTGGCCGAGCAGCTTGGTGTCGCGCGATGCGTTCATCGCAATCGTGTACTTCGCCATGCTGCCGATCGTCAGCCTTTCGACGCTGTCGCGTTCTTCCGCCCAGGGCAGCATCTTGATCATGCGCTCGAGCGGCTGGGGGCTGCGCGAGGCGAAATAGTAGCCCCAATACATGTCGAGCGTCTCGGGACGCTCGGCGAGCGGGATTTCCTTCTCGTCCGTGTCCTTCTTGGCGAACCACTTGGTCGGATTGGCACGGTCTTTCCACGTGGTCTTCACCTCTTCCACGGGAGTGTCCGGGGTCGGCAGCTTGCCATCGAGATAGCGTTGCACCATCAGCTTGCGGGTCGGCATCTGCGGACCATAGCGGGTCATAAGCCCACGCCAGTCGGGATGGCCGGAATAGGCGATGGCGCGAACAATCGCCCAATGGTCGACGGGGCGCAGGACGAGCAGCTTCTTGATGGTGTTGTCGGCCTTATCCGGCTTGGAGCCGATCATCCCGGCCATGAAACCGACATACATGCCAGACCCTTCCGGATCGCTCAGGGCGCCGACGTCGCTGGCCATCTTCATGACCGACGGGGCGCGGGCAAGATCGCGGTTGGGATCGTAGGTGTTCATCCAGACGAGCACGCCCTCCTTGCTATGTTGGATCGGCGCCGCGGCCAGGGCCAGGCTTGAGGCCAGCAGCATGGCGATGAGTGCAACACAAAGAGCTCGCATATCCCAGATCGCGCATCCCCTGCGCGTCCCACTTTTTGATTGTCGTAGAGGGTCCAACTGGAATTCATCAGGCGCGTGGGACCGTTTCAGGACGCGCTTGCGACCATTTTGGGGCGAAAACGCCGAGAAAGCGGCGGGTTTCGGCCTGCGGCCATGATTGCCCCGCATTGATCTCTTTGGTCGGTCGGTCCTCCCGCACGTGACTTGCCGAGCATTCGCGCCGGACAGGAAAAGCGGCTTTCGTGGCGTTTACCGCCCGCTGCAACGCCCTACCTTTGTTTCTCGGGCCCTAACCGGGGGATGACGAACCGAAGGGAGCCGACCATGGCGACCACGATTAGCATCAACGGGCAAAAACATACCATCGACGCCGACGGCGACACGCCGCTGCTCTGGGTTCTGCGCGACATCCTGGGCATGACGGGCACGAAGTTCGGTTGCGGCATGGCGCTGTGCGGCGCCTGCACGGTGCATGTCGACGGCGTTGCCACACGCTCCTGCATCACGCCCCTCGACAGTGTCGGAACCTCCGAGATCACGACGATCGAGGCCATCGGCGCAACGCCAGCCGGCGCCAAGATCCAGAAGGCCTGGCTCGACCATGAGGTCGTTCAGTGCGGCTACTGCCAGTCGGGCCAGATCATGTCGGCCACCGCGCTGCTGGCGGGCAACTCGCACCCCACAGATGCCGACATCGACGACGCCATGTCCGGCAACATCTGCCGCTGCGGGACCTATCTGCGCATCCGCGAAGCCATCAAGCAGGCCGCGCAATCGAGCTGACAAGGGGCCGCTCATGACCAACGATCATCTCACTTCCGAAACCACCACCCTGGATTCCAGGTCCTCTACGGCGAGCCTGTCGCGCCGCAAGTTCCTGCAAGTCGGCGCGGCCGTCGGCGGCGGCCTGCTGCTCAGCCTGCGACTGGGCTTTGGCACGGACGCCGCCGCCCTTGCCGCCGACGGCGACGAGTTCGCACCGAACGCCTTCATTCGCATCGGCAGCGACGGGCAGGTTGTCCTGGTCATGCCCTATGTCGAGATGGGACAGGGCACCTACACCTCGATCCCGATGCTGATCGCCGAGGAGCTGGAGGTCGACTTGCCGCAGGTGCGGCTGGAGCATGCACCGCCGAACGAAAAGCTCTACGGCAATCCTGCGCTGGGCGGCGTCCAGGCGACCGGCAACTCGAGCGCCATCCGCGCGGCCTGGCTGCCGCTTCGCCAAGCGGGCGCGACTGCCAGAACCATGCTGATCGCCGCGGCGGCGCAGCACTGGAACGTCGCCGCTTCGTCGTGCAGCGCCAAAGGCGGGCAAGTGCTGCACGAGGAGACGGGCAGACGCATCCCTTATGGCGAACTTGTCGCCGCTGCGGCGCACATGCCCGTCCCCGAGCATGTCGAGCTCAAGCGCCCGGACCAGTTCACGCTGATCGGCACGCCGGCCAAGCGCCTCGACGCCCCGGCAAAGGTCAACGGAACGGCCATCTATGGCATCGACGCCAGGCCACCGGGCGTCAAGATCGCGACGCTGGCGCAGTCGCCGGTCTTCGGCGGCAAGGTCAAAAGCGTCGACGACGCGGCCGCCAAGGCGGTGAACGGCGTTCGCCAGATCGTGCGCCTCGACGACGCCGTGGCCGTCGTGGCCGACCACATGGGCGCGGCCAAGAAGGGCCTGGCGGCGCTGGCGATCGAATGGGACGACGGCCCGCACGCGGCGGTCGACATGCAGACGATCGTCAACGAGCTGGAGGCAGCGACGCGCAATGCCGGCGCCGTGGCGCAGAACATCGGCGACGTCGACAAGGCACTGGCGGGCGCCGCCACCAAGGTCGAGGCCGAGTATCAACTTCCGTTCCTTGCGCATGCCACGATGGAGCCGATGAACTGCACCGCCCATGTCCGTAAGGACGGCTGCGAGATATGGGTCGGCAACCAGGCCCTGGCACGCGCGCAGGCGGCGGCGGCGACGACCGCCGGCCTGCCGCTCGACAAGGTCGTGGTCCACAATCATCTGATCGGCGGCGGGTTCGGCCGGCGGCTGGAGGCCGATGGCGTCATTCGCGCCGTCGAGATCGCCAAGCACGTCGACGGCCCGGTGAAGGTCGTCTGGACCCGTGAAGAGGACATCCAGCACGACATGTACCGGCCTTACTGGTACGACCGTCTTTCCGCCGGGCTTGATGACAAAGGAGCACCGGTCGCCTGGAACAATCGCTTCGCCGGTTCCTCGGTCTCCGCTCGCTGGGCGCCCCCCTTCTTCCGCAACGGGCTCGATCCCGACACGACAGAAGGCGCGATAAATCTGCTTTATGCCCTGCCGAACTTTCACGTCGAATATGTCCAGAAAGAGCCGCCGGGCATTCCGACCGCCTTCTGGCGCAGCGTCGGCCCGTCGCACAATGTGTTCGTCACCGAAAGCTTCATGGACGAATTGGCCGCAGCAGCAAAGCAGGACCCGGTCGCCTATCGGCTGGCCCTGCTCGATCGGTCGCCGCGCGGCAAGGCCGTCCTCGCGCTTGCCGCCGAAAAGGCCGGCTGGGGCCAGAAACTGCCGGAACGGACTGGCCGTGGCGTCTCCCTCCAGTTCGTCTTTGCGACCTATATGGCGCATGTCGCCGAAGTCGAGGTTGCGGACGATGGCACGGTGCGCGTGCGGCGGGTCGTCTGTGCCGTCGATTGCGGCACAGTCGTCAATCCCGACACCGTCCGGGCACAGATCCAGAGTGCGATCAATTTCGGCATCACGGCGGCGCTCTACGGCAAGATCACCCTCGCAAACGGTCGTGTCGAGCAGACCAATTTCGACACCTACCAGATGCTGCGCATGAACGAGGTGCCGGCGATCGAGGTGCATATTGTCCAAAACACCGAGTCGCCGGGCGGCATGGGCGAGTGCGGCACCTCGGCCATCGTCCCCGCGGTTGCCAACGCGGTCTTTGCCGCAACCGGCAAGCGCCTGCGCAAGATGCCCATCGATCCCACGGAGTTGAAGCGGCAAGGCTAGGCTCGAATTCGCATCGGACGTCAAAGACAACCGAGTTAGCAGGCGGTCAAAATGTCGGCGCACACCGAAACCAAGACCTTCAGCGGAACCAGGCTTGTATCAAAGACCGATCTACCGTTCGACGAGGACCTCAGACGGTTCCACGCCCAGGTCGGCCACACCGACATCCCCACGCTTGCGCGCCTGGCGGTGGAGACACCTGACGAGCAGGCCTACGCCAGGGAAATCGAGGCGCGGTTTGTCGGCAAAAGCGGCTTCATGCTGTTTTCGGAGATCGATCACGGCGGCTGGATCGCGCGCTTCGGAATCCGGCGGCATGCGATCCGGCTGATTTATGGAAACCCGCTGATTGCCATAACGATGATCCGCGAAGACATCTCGGCCGGACTGTTCGTTCCGGTGGAAATGCTGGTGGTCGATGCCCCGGACGGAGGCACGACGCTGACCTACGTCCAGCCATCGTCGCTGATCGCGATCGACCGAGAAAATTCAGCCCTGCGCAGCGCTGCGGAAGCATTGGATGCAAAGGTCGCAGCGCTTGTGGCGGCTATTCTTGACAGCTGAGCGAGACCTCCGCAGCTTGATCGGCTACCAATTGCTGGCGGCCGGGCTCGGCTCAAGCGAACGCGGGAGCCGTGCAGGCGGCATCAAGGCTTCAATGGCGGCGGCGATGGAGAGCACCTGCTCGTCGGCAAAGCGGCGCCCGACGATTTGTAAACCGACGGGCAAGCCATCTTCGGCCACCCCAACCGGCAGCGACAGGGCCGGAAGCTGCGGCACCATGTTGAAGGGGCAAGTCACGTCCAACCCCTTGTAGCGGCCATCCCGCAACGTCGCGACATAGTCGTCATCCGTCTCTGTCACCAGCGGCGCGGTCACCGCACAAGTCGGGCACAGAAGCGCCTCGTAGCGCTCGAACAGGGCTGCAAGGTCGCGCCACATTGCCGTGCGCAGAAGCTCCACCTGCTTATAGGCCGTTGCCCCCATGCTCCCGCCGCGCTCGATCATGGCGACCACTGCCGGGTCCATCCGGTCGCGGTAGCGTTCGACCTCCTGGCCGAAGAAGGCGGACATGAACACGCACCAGAGATCGAACCATTCGTCGTTGACGGCCCGCGTCCATGGCAGCGACACCTCCTCCACCACCCCGCCGGCCCTGCGGAGGGTTTCGGCGGCCTGGCGAATGACGGTCTCGACTTGCGGCTGCACGGCGTAATAGCCGAGGTCGATCGACAGAGCGAAGCGTCGCCCCCTCAGGTCCCTTGCCGCGGCGTCTTCAGGATTGAAGCCGATGGGCAAGGAGGAAATGTCCTCATCGCTGGGACCTGCGGCCGTGGCCATGAAGGCAACGGCGTCGCCGACCCGACATGCCAGCGAGCCGAAATGCGAGATATTGTCGAAGACACTGGGCAGGATGGTCATCGGGATTCGACCGAGGCTCGGCTTCAGACCGACGACGCCGCAGAAGGACGCCGGGATCCGCACCGATCCGCCCATGTCCGTTCCTTCCGCGAAGGGCACGACGCCCGTCGCCACAGCGACGGCCGAGCCGCCGGAAGAGCCACCTGAAGTACGCTCCCGGTTCCAGGGATTGCGGGTTGTGCCCCAGCGCGGGCTTGTCGTCATACTGGAATAGGCGAATTCCGGAGTCGTGGTTTTGGCGACCAGGATGGCGCCTGCCTGCTGGAGGCGGCGGATGCAGAGAGCGCTGTCCGTCGGCACCCAGTCCTGCCGGGTCCAGGAACCAAGCGTTGTCAGATCGCCCTCGGTCGGCGTCAGATCCTTTGCGGCGAACGGAACTCCAAGCAGTGCCCCCCTCGCCTCGCCGCGCGCAATCGCGCGGTCGACGGCCCGGGCGGCCTCCAGCGCCTTTTCCTCGCGGATAAGTACGAACGGGTTGAGAGCAGGCCTTATAGCTTTGGCGCGACTGATCGATTCTGCCACAACGGTTTCGGCGCTAAAGGCGCCTGACCGGATGCCGGCAGCGATCTCGGCAGTCGGCAGATCAAGCGGATGGGTCAATGCGTCGTCTCCCTCAAGAAGGCTGCGCTGCGGGCCGTGAAGCCAGCTAACATCGGATATGGACTTGCGCTGCGCAGCCGCGCCTGCTGAATGTGTGCGAACCGCAGGAAAAACAGTCCGCTCGCCACATGACGCCCAGATCGCAAACCAGGCCCCCGAGTTTCGAAGCATGGAACGCCGCACTCGGCACCGTGGCCGGCCGGATCGGCTCGCGCGGCTTTCCGGACGCGCTTGCCTCCGCACTCGGCCTGCTTGCGCCATTCCAGATGATGAACGGCTTCGTCTATTCGCCCGACGGCCATGCCTTCGATCTCTACAACGAGAAGATCGTTGTCGAACGTTCCATCATCGTCGACCGTTATCTTGGCGGCACCTTCGTGCTCGATCCGTTCTATGACGCCGTCCGAGGCGACGGCAGCCAGCGCATGATCGTCATGCGGGAACTCGCGCCGGACGATTTTCGGCAGACCGAGTACTACCGGCTCCACTATGTCACCACGCAGATCGTCGACGAGATCGGCTTCGTGATGAAGCTCGAAGACGATTTTTGCGCAGTGCTGTCGCTGTCTCGGACCGGCGGAGCGGAGCTGTTCGCCGACGAGGAACTGCAGCGCCTGCGCGCGGCCGCCCCCGTCGTGTGCGCCCTTGGAGAGCGGCACTGGTTTCAACTTCCCAGCCTTGCCCTCGCTGCCGCCCCGAGGCCGTCGAAGCGTATCGAGCACCCGCTGCTGACGCGCCGGGAACTCGAGATCGTCACGCTGATCCTCAAGGGACATTCCAACCTCTCGCTTGCCGCGCTGCTGTCGCTCTCGCCCAACACAGTCAAGGTGCATCGCCGGCAAATCTACTCGAAGCTGAACATCTCAAGCCAGGCCGAGCTCTTCCGGCTGTTCCTGGCTTGAGGGTCGCGTCCGTTCGCCTGCATTACTCGGCGAAGTCCATCTCCGGCGGAGCGACACGGAAGAACTGCGTCAGGTAGCCCAGATAGACGACACCGAGCACGAGCCAGACCAGGCCGAGCACCTTGGCGTGGCTGTCCAGGTTGAGCAGCAGAAGCACGTCGCAGACCGCAGCCACCGCCGGGATTATTAGGCCGATGAGGACGCCGAGCGGACGGACCTGCTGCTCGCCCTTGAGGTAGAGGACGATCACGGAGACATTGACGGCCGTGAAGGCAAGGAAGGCGCCGAAGTTGATGAAAGAGGTCGAGGTGGTGACATCCATCGTCAGTGCAAGCATGCCGACGATGCCGACGAGCACGAGATTGAAGATCGGGGTGTGCAACGTCGGATGCAGACGGCCAAACAATGAGGAAGGCAAGACGTTGTCGCGGCCCATGGCATAAAGCAGCCGGCCGACGCTGGCCTGCGCGGCAAGACCGGAGGTGAACTGCGCCACAACAAGCGTCGCCAGGAACAGGGTAACGAAGAGATCGCCGCCCACAGCCTTGGCGATTTCCGTCGCGGCCGCATCCACCGAAGCGAACTCGAAGCCGGGATGGGCAAGTTGCGTAACATAGCCCGCCAGCACGAAGATGAAGCCGCCGGCCAGCGCCGTCATCAGGATCGCCTTGGGCATGGTGCGCCGTGCGTCGCGGGTTTCCTCGGTCAGCGTCGAGACCGCGTCAAAGCCGAGGAATGAGTAGGCGGCAATGGCCGCGCCTGCGACAGAAGCCGAGAACGGTATGTCTGCCTTGAAGAAGGGCTCGACCGAAGCAAGGCCACCGGCTCCGTTGGCAGCCACGACATAGCGGGCCGCAAGCAGCACGAAGGCGGCGAGCATGGCGAACTGCACCAGCATGAGGATCAAGTTCACCCGGTTGGCGAACACGATGCCGATGACATTGACCATCGAGGTCAGAATGATGAAGGCCACAATCCAGACCCATGCCGGGATGTCCGGGAAGGCGGAGGTGAGATAGGCCGCGCCGATGAGCCAGATCACCATCGGCAGGAAGAAATAATCGAGCAGCACCGCCCAGCCGACGAGAAACCCGACGCTAGGGCTGATCGACTTGCGTGCATAAGTGTAGGACGAGCCGGCGACCGGATAGACGCGCGCCATCACGCCATAGCTGATTGCGGTGAGCAGGATCGCCCCCGAGGCGATCAGATAGGCCATGGCGGTGGTGCCCTGGCTGGCGGTGGCCAACGCGCCGAACGTGCCGAAGACTATCATCGGCGTCATGTAGGCGAGGCCGAATAGCACAACGGACCAAAGGCCAAGCGCCCGGTCCAGTTTCACGGTTTCTTTCATTGTTCCACTCCGAACGGTTTTGCATCCGATGCGTAGCGCTCGCCGTTGGATAGGAGCCTTCGGCGCGTAGTCGCTCGCATTCTTGTCACAAAATCATGACGCAGAGTGATGCCTCCGAACATAATCCCAAGGGGTTAGAGAAGGCCGCTTCGCGCGGTCATGATGCTCTTTGAACGGGAAAGTTCGGGACGAAATGTGGCCTCGATGATCGGGAGATGACTTTTCCGAAACTTCACCGATACGGAAGGAGGTGAAGCGGTCCATCGGATGACCTTGAATTCGCGTTCTGCGCGCTATCTGCCTCCCGAAAAGGTTGTTTTCGGAGGATTGGATGAACTGGCTTCACCAGATTTTTCAACAATCTCCCGAAATCGCTTTGTTTCTGTCACTTGCCGGCGGTTACGCCATTGGCAAGATCCACTTTGGAAAGTTCCAGCTGGGCGGCGTGGCGGGCTCGCTACTGGTCGCCGTCATCATCAGCCAGGTGGGCGTCTCGATCGACAACGGGGTGAAGTCGCTCCTCTTCGCCCTGTTTATCTATGCGGTCGGCTTCGAAAGCGGCCCGCAGTTCTTCCGCTCGCTAGGACGGCACTCGTTGCGCGAGATCGCCATGGCGGTCGTGCTTGCGCTCAGCGGGCTGATCACCGTCGTTGTGCTGGCGCGCATGTTCGGCCTCGACAAAGGGCTCGCCGCGGGCATTGCGGCCGGTGGTCTTACGCAGTCTGCGATCATCGGCACCGCCAGCTCGGCCATCAGCAAGCTCGGGCTTGCGGCTGACGAGGTCCAGCGCCTGCAGAGCAATGTCGCGGTCGGCTATGCGGTGACCTACATCTTCGGCTCCTTCGGCGCGATCATCATCTGCGTCAACGTGCTGCCGAAATTCATGGGCCGCAGCATCCGCGACGATGCCATCAAGGCGCAGGCGCAACTGCTTGCCGGCGTCCGCGTCTATGGTCCTGGCGAACAGGCCGCCGCACCCGAACTCGTCGGGCGCATTTACCGGGTGGCGCAGGGTGCCGGTCGCACCATCGCCGAGATCGAGCAAAGCGCCTCGGTCGATTCACCGATTACCGTCGAGCGCGTCAAGCGAGGCGGCGAGATCATCGGCGTGCAGCCCGATCTTCGCCTCCAGACCAACGACGTGATCCTGCTTGCCGGCCGGCGCGCCGGGGTGGTCGACGCAGCTGGCATCATCGGCACCGAATTGCAATCTTCCGACGGCATGGATGTTGTCGTTGCCCTCCGCGACGTGACCATCACCAGCCCGAAATTCGTCGGCAAGACCGTCGCTGAAATCAGGCAGACGGCCGATGCCGAACTGCGCCACGGCGTCTATGTGGTCGGCCTCAAGCGTGCCGACAAGCCGCTGCCACTCGACCCTGGCACCACCATCGAAGCCGGCGACGTGGTGACGCTCTACGGCACCGACCATGACCTTCAGCGCGCCTCAAAGGCGATCGGTCCCGTCATCGTTCCCAGCGACAAGACCGACTTCGTTTTCCATGGCCTCGGCCTCGTCGTCGGCCTGCTGATGGGCCTAGTGGTGCTGCGCATCGGCTCCATCCCGCTGACGCTGGGCAGCGGTGGTGGCGCACTTCTGTCAGGCCTGCTGTTTGGCTGGTATCGCAGCCGAAACATGGCCATCGGCAACATGCCGATAGGCGCATCGACATTGCTGCGCGATCTCGGCCTTGCAGGCTTCGTCGCGGTGGTGGGGCTTCAGTCCGGGCGGCAGGCGGTGGAGACCATCATATCGAGCGGGCTGACCATTTTCCTGATCGGCGTGGTCGTCACCATCCTGCCGATGATTGTCACCATGCTCTTCGGCCGCTACGTGCTGAAATACGACAACACGGCGATCTTTGCCGGTGCGCTGGCCGGCTCGCGCAGCGCGAACCCAGCCTTCGGCGAAGTCCTCGACAAGGCCGGAAACTCCATCCCCACAACCCCGTTCGCCATCACCTATGCCCTGGCCAACGTGTTCCTGACGCTGCTCGGGCCGCTGGTCGTTGCATTTGCCTAGGGAGAAGGTCATGCCGCACATCGACTACAGCAAATATGCGAAACTCAGCCCCTTCGAACTCAAGGACGCGCTCATCGGCGTGGCCTCGAGCAAGACAAACCGGCTGATGCTCAATGCCGGCCGCGGCAATCCCAATTTCTTGGCCACGCTGCCGCGCCGCGCATTCTTCCGCCTTGGCCTCTTTGCCATCGCCGAGTCCGAGCTGTCCTATTCCTATATGGCAAACGGCATCGGCGGCCTGCCCAAGATCGAGGGCATCGAAGGCCGCTTCCAGCGCTTCATCGCCGAGCATCAGGACATGCCTGGCGTGACGTTTTTGGGCCGCTCCCTCTCCTATGTGCGCGACCAGCTTGGCCTGTCGGCATCCGAATATCTTCACGAAATGGTCGAGGGCATACTCGGCTGCAACTATCCGGTTCCGCCCCGCATGCTGCGGATAAGCGAGGAGATCGTGAAGCACTATCTCGTCCGGGAAATGGTCGGCGGCTTCATGAGCCCGGGCGACTTCAATCTCTTCGCGGTCGAGGGCGGCACGGCTGCGATGACCTACATCTTCGACTCGCTCAAGCAGAACAAGCTCTTGGAGGAAGGCGACACGGTTGCGATCGGCATGCCGGCGTTCACGCCCTATATCGAGATACCTGAGCTGAACAACTATCGCCTCAAGGAAGTCCATATTAACGCCGACCCGCACCAGGGCTGGCAATATCCGGATGAGGAACTGGATAAGCTGCTCGACAAGGCAGTGAAGATCTTCTTCTGCATCAATCCGAGCAATCCGCCTTCAGTGAAGATGGACGATCGCAGCCTCGAGCGCATCACCCGCATCGTCAAGGAAAAGCGCCCGGACCTGATGATCCTCACCGACGACGTCTACGGCACATTTGCCGACGATTTTCGGTCTCTCTTCGCCACCTGCCCGGCCAACACGATACTGGTCTACTCCTTCTCCAAGTATTTCGGCGCTACGGGCTGGCGCCTGGGCGTCGTCGCCATGCACAAGCGCAACGTCGTGGACGCTGCGTTGAAGGAGCTTCCCAAGTCCGACCGGACCGAGCTTGCCGGACGCTACGCTTCCCTGGTGCCGGACGTGGCAAAACTCAAGTTCATCGACCGGCTGGTCGCCGACAGCCGAACGGTCGCCCTCAACCACACTGCCGGCCTTTCAACGCCGCAGCAGGTGCAGATGGTGCTGTGTGCGCTGTTTGCGATGATGGACGAGAACGACGACTACAAGCGCCAGCTCAAGAAGGTCATTCGCCGGCGCGAAGCCGCGCTCTATCGCGAGCTGGGTCTTCCCGCACAATCGGGCAAGAACGAGGTGGACTACTACACGCTGCTCGACCTGGAGGACATCGCCCGCAGGCTCTATGGCGACGATTTTGCGGCCTGGGTGAAGAAGAACGTGGCGCCCACCGAGCTTCTGTTCCGCATCGCCAACGAGACGGGAATCGTGCTTCTTCCTGGCAGCGGCTTCGGCACGCTGCATCCGGCCGGCCGCGCATCGCTCGCCAATCTCGACGAGTACGAATATGCCGCCATCGGCCGCTCGCTCCGCGCAATGGCGGAAGAGGTCCACGAGACCTACCTGAAGAAGACAAAGTCGAAGAAATGATGCTCCGTCGCGGCCCGATTGCGACCGCGACAGAACTTGTGATGGACACCGTTCTCCGAGGCGACTTATGCCGTGGCAATTGCCTTGGCGATCTCGTCCTTCAGCACCAGACGACGCTTGCGCAACTCGGTCTCGGCCGTCTCGCCGATCGGCTCGATGTTGGTCTCCGCCCTGTGGATCTGGTCGTTCACCTCGTCATACTCTTCGAGGACGCGGGCGAAATGGCTATCCTTGGCCTTCAGGGCATGGATGACCTCCAGCTTGCCGGGAAATTCCTCGCCGAGCGTGTGAGGGGTGTTGGACATGTTGTCTCCTTGCTTTGTTTCCGGCCAAGCATAGCCGGCGACGCCAAAACGACTTTGATTCAAGTCAAGCTAGGAGACGAGCAGCCGGTGCCAAGCCCCAAACCGCCTACTGGTTCTCGTAGGTATAGGACGCGCACATTTCCTCGTCGCTGGCCGGCGCTTCGTCGCCGGTGAAGACGGCAAGCGCGGTCAGATCGTCGCCGGTACTCCAGGCTGCGATATAGGAGACATTCCCTGAGCCACAGAGCCGATTGCCGTTGTTGAGAACCGGATCGGCAGGTTTTCTGACGCTGTAGACCGAGGCCGGAACCGTGTTGCCACCGACAATGAAATGGTCGGCGACGAGCTCGGCGAATTCGAGGGTCCTGCCGTTCGCGAAGGTGATGCTGAAATCGTCAAACTGTATGTCGCCGGTCACGCTCTCAGCCGTGGAGCTGACGGCAGTGTAATCGTCGCCCTCCACATAGGCCAACGCACTGCCGGTAAGTCCGGCCGCGATTGCCACAGCGACCAGGCCGGTTCGGATGATCTTCATTATTCCCCCAAGCATGAGCTCACCTTGAATAAGCAAGCTCTAGCTGGCGTCGCGGTCACATACAACGAGGCTGCATTAGAATGATGGCGTCTGCCGCGGGTATTCTGGCCCGCCCTGACTGAACGACTACTCCGGCTCACTGCGCGCGGCGGCGAATTTCACCGAGCGGCGCGTCATGACCGCAACGAGATTGGCGCGGTATTGGGCGCCCGCATGCAGGTCGCTCAGCATCAGGTATGGATCGACCGCCAGTCCTGTGAGCGCCTCTTCGCCAAAATCCTCGTTCAGCGCTTCCTCGGCCTCGAACCAGCGAAAAACGCCGTCAGAGCCAGCGCCTGTAATGGCGACCCGGACGCCATCGGCATGGTGCGCAACGAAAGCCCCTGCCATGGCAAAGCGCGAGGCCGGATTGCGGAACTTCACATAGGCCGACTGCCGGCAAAACGGGAACGACACCTCGCGGATCACCTCACCGGGTTCCAGCGCCGTCTCGAACAGCCCGGCGAAGAAGTCGTCAGAGCCGATCTCGCGGCGGTCGGTTCTCACCGTGGCATTGAGTGCCAGCAGTGCGGCCGGATAGTCGGCCGCCGGATCGTTATTGGCGACCGAGCCACCTAGCGTGCCGCGGTTGCGGACCTGCGCGTCGCCGATCATGCCGGCAAGTTCGGCAAGCCCCGGCGCCTGCTCGCGTATGGCGACCGACCCCGCGACCGCCGCGTGCCGACACATGGCGCCGACGCGGATCTCATCGTCCAACACTGTGAGCTGCCCGACTTCGGCGATGCCGTTGAGGTCGATCAGGAGCTCGGGGGCCGCTAGCCCCTGCTTCATCGTCGGCAACAGGGTCTGCCCGCCGGCGAGCAGTTTTGCTTCCTCGTTGCTGCCAAGCAGTTGGACCGCCTCGGCCACGGTCGAGGGCATTGCATATTCGAAGCGGTTCATCGAGCCATCGCCTCCGCGGCGTGGAGAATGGCCGTGACAATGTTTTCGTAGCCCGTGCAGCGGCAGATGTTGCCCTCGAGCTCCTCGCGCACCGTGTGCTCATCGAGCACACCGTCGTGGCGCCGCACCATGTCGACCGCCGACATGATCATGCCGGGCGTGCAGAAGCCGCATTGCAGCGCGTGATGCTCGTGGAAGGCCTGCTGCATCGGGTGCATTTCGTCACCGGCAGCGAGCCCTTCGATGGTTGTGACCTGCCGTCCCGCGCACTGCACGGCAAGCATGGCGCAGGATTTCACCGCCACGCCATCGACATGGACCACGCAGGCGCCGCACTGGCTGGTGTCGCAACCGACATGGGTGCCCGTAAGTCGCTGCTGGTTGCGCAGGAACTCGACTAGCAGCGTGCGGGTCTCGACCTCGTCGGTGACCTCGCGGCCGTTGATGTGAAGGGTCAGTTGGGTCATGCGCATTTCATCCGGAGAAGGCGTCAGCCCGCCAATGGTCTCCGCAAGTTCCGTCTCGAAGCGGCTGAAGAATTCCTTGGCCAGCTTCTGCGCGGTGGAATCGATCAGGCGCGAGCCGAGCTGGGCGATCTTGCCGCCGATCTGCGCCTTGACCTGATAGGTCAGGATCGTCGCCTCGCCATCCTCTTCGAGCTTCACGTCAGCCGAGCCCTTGGCATGGCCGGCGATGCCACCGGAGCCCTCGCCCACCAATGTCAGCGCCTCGGGCGCGACCACGTTCGCGAACGTCACCTTGCCCTTGAAGGTCGCCTTCACCGGGCCGACCTTGAGCACGACCTTGGCCGCCATTTCGGTGTCGGAAAGTTTTTCGATCTCCTCGCAGCCCGGAATGCACTTCTTGAGCATCTCGGCATCATTGATCGCCGCCCAGACGACCGCGCGCGGCGCATCGATGCGCTGGCTGTTCGACATGTCCATTATTGTTCTCCCGATCTTGTGCCGGTTAGCGCACGAGGGGCGCGACGCTGTTTTCGATGAGCCGCACCAGGCTGAGGGCGGTCATTTCGGATGATTTGGGATTGGTCTTGAGCGCTTCGTTCTCAAGCGTCATGTCCAGCCGGCCGAAGGCGCCGGACGCCTGGACGCGATGGCCGTTGCGCGTCGCGGCCGGATCGGCCACCAGAACGACGCGGGTGCGGTCGAGGCCGATGCCCGACAGCGCCGAGATCACCGCGACATTGGCGTTCTGCGGGAAGCAATCTGCGGCCTCGCGCGCGGATCCGGCGAAGAATTCCGAGCGCTCTGCAAGCGCGTCGAGATCGATGACCTCTGCCGCCCCGGTGCCCTGCCAGGCGCGCGGCGGCTTGACGATGGTGTGCACCACCTCGTCCACCGGCAGCATCGAAGCGGCTGCAAGCGCGCCGAGATCGCCGAGTGCGCCCGAAGGCACGACAATACGACTGCCGGTCTCGCGCGCCGTGGAAAGCAGGTTGTCGAGCAGCGCGTCGTCACAGAAAGCGCTCGTCGACGAAACGACAAAACTCCTGGCGTGCCGAAGTGCTGCCTCGCCCCAGAGGGCGACGGCCGGCCGGCCCGCAGCTTCGATGACCATGTCGATGTCGAGCCCGGCGAGTTCTTCGGGGCCGGCGATCAGCGTTGTGGTCGCAGGCAGATCTGCGCGCTCACGCCCGGCCTCGCGCACCGCGACTGCCGCGATCTCGACGCCGGACAGTTGTCTGTCGGCGAGGATTTCGCCGACGCGCCGCGCAATTGCGCCCCAGCCGACGAAGCAGATGCGCAACGGCCGCGCCGATGCCGCCTTGTCAAATGCCGACATAGCGCTGCACCAATTCGGCGTTCTGCGTGAGGTCGTTGCTGGTTCCTGACCAGACGGTGCGCCCCTTTTCGAGGATGTAGTGGCGATCGGCCAGGCGCTTCAGCACATGAAGGTTCTTGTCGATCAGAAGGATCGACTGTCCCTCTGCCTTCAGCGCCTCGATGCAGCTCCAGATTTCCGCGCGGATGACCGGGGCAAGGCCTTCGGTCGCCTCGTCGAGGATGAGCAATTTGGGATTGGTCATCAGCGCGCGACCGACGACCAGCATCTGTTGCTCGCCCCCAGAAAGCGTGCCGGCGGCCTGGTTGGCGCGCTCGCGCAGGCGCGGAAACAGCTTGTAGACCCGCTCCAGCGTCCACGGGTCCTTGCGGCCGAGACGGTTGGAGGCTGTGGCCACCAGGTTCTCGCGCACCGTCAGTGTCGCAAATGTCTGGCGTCCCTCCGGCACAAGGCCGACGCCGAGCCGCGCAACGGTTTCGGGCGTCGCACCACACACCTCGCGGCCGGTGAAACGGATCTCGCCCGACAGCGGCTTTAGCAGCCCCATGATCGACTTGACGGTGGTGGTCTTGCCCATGCCGTTGCGGCCGAGCAGCGTCACCACCTCACCTTCGCCGATCTCCAGCGCGACATCGAACAGAACCTGGCTCGGCCCGTAGGCCGATTGCAGCTTGGCGACGCTCAGCACACTTCCTCTCCTTCGCCCAGATAGGCCGTGCGGACCTCCGGATTGTCCCTGATCTGGTCGACCGACCCGGTGGCGATGATGCGGCCGTAGACCAGCACTGAGATACGGTCAGCAAGCGCAAAGACCGCATCCATGTCGTGCTCGACCAGCAGCATGCTGACCTGTTTCTTCAGGTTGCGCAGGATGCCGATCATTTGCTGGCTCTCGGCATGGCCGAGGCCCGCCATCGGCTCGTCGAGCAGCAGGAGCTTGGGCTCGGTCGCCAGCGCGACGGCCAGTTCGAGCTGCTTCTGCTCGCCATGCGAGAGGTTGGCGACCAATTCATCCGCGCGCCGCTCCATCCCCACCGTGTGGAGATATTTGCGCGCCTCTTCCCGCAATGCGGCTTCGCCGCGCACATTGCCCCAGAAGCGGAAACTGTGGCCCTGCAGCACCTGTATGGCGATGGCGACGTTGTCGAGCACCGTGTAATCGGGAAGCAGGCAGGTGATCTGGAATGTGCGCGCCAGCCCGAGCGAGACGCGCTTGGCCGTCGAGAGATCGTCGACCGGCTTGCCGGCGAGTTCGATGGTGCCCTCATTCGGCTTGAGCTCGCCCATCAGCTGCGAGATCAGCGTGGTCTTGCCGGCACCGTTGGGGCCGATCAGCGCGTGGATCTCGCCGGGCATGACGGTGAGGTCGACATGGTCGGTGGCGAGCAGGCCGCCGAAACGCTTGACCAGTCCGCGAACGTTGAGGATCGGCTGCATCATGCGCGCCTCCCGACAAGCCGTGCACCCAGCGCCTGAACGCCGCCTTGCGTGTAGAGCACCACGAACAGCAGGATGAGGCCGAGCCCGAGCTGCCAGTTCTCCGTCCAGGACGCGAGGAGGGATTCGAGCACGATGAACACGGCGGCACCGATCAAGGGGCCGAACAAAGTGCCGACGCCTCCGAGGATGACCATGATCATCAGCTCGCCGGACTTGGTCCAGTGCATCATGTCGGGGCTGGCAAAGCGCAGGAAGTTGGCCATCAGCGCGCCGGCAAGGCCGCAGCCCATGCCGGAGATGATGAAGGCCACCAATTTGTAGCGATAGGCCGGCAGGCCGATCGCCGCCATGCGCTTTTCGCTCTGGCGCAGGCCGACAATGACGTTGCCGAAGCGCGAATTGACGATGCGCCACAGGAGCGCAAAGAACAGCACGGCGATGGCCAGGCAGACATAGTAGACCGTGTGCTTGTCGCGCATGTTGAGCCAGGGCAACTCGTTGGCGCGGCGGATGATGAGCCCGTCGTCGCCGCCATAGGTCTTCAGCGAGACGAACAGGAAGAACAGCATCTGGGCGAAGGCCAGCGTGATCATGATGAACTGCACGCCGCCGGTGCGCAGCGACAGCGCGCCAATGATCGCCGCCATGACGCCGCTCAGTACGATAGCGACAGGCAGGGTGATCAGCATCTGATTGGTGCCGGGAATGAAGCCGAACAGCGGCTCGCCGAGCGAATAATGCTGGTAGAGAATGCCCACCGTATAGCCGCCGATGCCGAAGAACGCAGCGTGGCCGAAGCTGACCATGCCGCCATAGCCGAGCACGAAATTGAGGCTCGCCGCGGCGATGCCGTAGATGAGCACGCGCGTCGCCAGCGAGGTGAGCGCCGCAAAGCCGGCGGCATCCGCCACAACCGGCAGTGCGATCAGCGCGATCAGCAGGCCTGCGAGCAGTGCGGGTCGCTTGAGTGAAGTTTCCATTGGCAAAGCAGCGCCCAATTCAGGAATTTCGGATGAAGAGGCCTTTCGGCCGGATCAGGAGGACGATCGCCATCAGAAGGTAGACGCCCATGGAGGAGATGCCTGCGCCCAGCGCATCCGCCTCCGGTCCCACCATGATCTGGCGCAGGAGCCCGGGCAGATAGGCGCGCAAGCTGGTATCCACGATGCCGAGGACGAGGCTGGCGAAGAACGCGCCCCGGATCGAACCGACGCCGCCGATCACCACCACCACGAAGGTAGTAATCAGAATCTGCTCGCCCATGCCGACCTGCACGGCAAGGATCGGTCCCGCCATGAAGCCCGCCAGGCCGGCCAACAATGCACCAAGACCGAAGACCAGCGTATAGAGCAGCCGCACGTCGACGCCGAGCGCCCGCACCATCTCGCGATTGGTGGAACCCGCCCGCACCAACATGCCGACACGCGTCTTGTTGATGAGCAGGTAGAGCCCAAGCGCGACGAGCAGGCCGACGACGATGATTGCCAGGCGATAGACCGGGTAGAACAGGCCGGGCAGCAACTCGACCGAGCCGTCGAGCAGTGCCGGCATGGAGACGAACAGCGGCTGGCGCCCGAACAGCATGGTGATCGCCTGGTTGAAGACCAGGATCAGGCCGAAGGTCGCCAGCACCTGGTCCAGATGATCGCGGCCATACAGCCTTCGCACGACGAGGAATTCGATCACCACGCCCGCAAAGGCGGCCGCGGCAAGGCCGGCGGGTATGCCAAGCCAGAACGAACCGGTTTCAGCCGCCACCCAGGTGCCGGCATAGGCGCCGATCATGTAGATCGAGCCGTGCGCCAGGTTGATGACGCCCATGATGCCGAAGATCAGCGTCAGGCCCGCCGCGAGCAGGAACAGCATGACGCCGAACTGCACGCCGTTCAGCAATTGTTCGAGAAAGAGCGTCATTCGGGATTACTTCGAGAGAGTGGGAATGAGAGGGAAGCGGCGATGATGCCGCCTCCCCCAACTGGCCTGAGCCGGCTTACATCTTGCATTCGGCCGAGTAGGCGTCGCCGTGGTCCTTAAAGACCTCGCCGACCGTCTTGATGATCGGCTTGCCCTCCGGACCCTTTTCGACCTTGAGCGCGTACCAGTCCTGCACAGGATGCTGGTTGGGGCCGAAGGCGAACTTGCCGCGAACGGATTCGAAATCGGCCTTGCGAAGCGCCTCGCGGAAAGCGTCGGCGTCGTCGAGATTGCCGCCGGTGGCCTTCAGGGCAGATGCATAGGCGAGCGCGGTGTCGTAGGCCTGGGCGGCATAGTAGGTGACCGGGCGATTGTAGGTCTTGTTCCAGGCATCCATGAACTTCTTGTTCGCCGCGTTGTCGAAGTCCGAATTCCAGTGGCTGGTCAGGTTGAGGCCTACCGCCGCATCGCCCACGGCGGCAAGAGTCACGCCGTCCATCGACGGCTCGGCCACGACCATCGGGATTTCCTTCATCAGGCCGGCCTGCTCATACTGGCGCAGGAAGGTGATGCCGAGGCCGCCGGGATGGAACTGGAACACCACGTCCGGCTTTGCAGCGCGCACCTGTGCCAGTTCGGCTGCGAAATCGGTCTGGTCGAGACGCGTGTAGATCTCGCCCGCGATCTCGCCCTTGAAGTAGCGCTTGAAGCCGGCGAGCGCATCCTTGCCGGCCTGGTAGTTCGGGGCCAGCACGAAGGCCTTCTTGTAGCCGAGATTGGTAGCGAGCTGGCCGGCACTCTCATGCAGGCTGTCGTTCTGCCAGGAGACGACGAAGTAGTTCTCGTTGCACTCCTTGCCGGCGAGGTTCGACGGCCCGGCATTCGGGCTGACATAGAAGGCGCCGTTGTCCACGATGTCCGGCACGGTCGCGCCGGCGACATTGGAGAACACGATGCCCGTGAAGAGTTTGATCTTGTCCTCGTTGAGGAAACGCTCGGCGATCTGCTTGCCCTGCCCGGGCTTGAGGCCGTCATCCTCGACAACGAGCTCGACCGGCACGCCGCCCAGCCTGCCGTCCTCCATGGCCAGCTTGAAGCCGTCGCGCACGTCCTGGCCGAGATAGCCGGCCGGGCCGGTCAGCGTCGTGATCATGCCGATCTTCACCGGATCCTGTGCGAGAGCCGGCAGCACGGCGAAGGCCGAAATCGAGATGGCAAGCAATGCTTTCTTCAAAATCATAGGTCACTCCTCCTCTAGCGACGCCTGTGAGCGCGCATCTTTAGTTTGCCGGCTCGCCGGCCTCCGCGAAATCGAGCGGATGGAACCGGTAAGAAGCCCCCTCCGCCTTGAGCCGACCAAAGACCGGAGCGGGGAAGTGATAAGGTGCCAGCACTGTATTTCCCGCAGCGGCATTGGCAAGCAGGCTTAGCCGCGTCGCACGCGCCTGCTCAGGATCTTCGCAGAACTTGCAGACGATGCTGTCGTCGCCGAGCTGAAGCTGGTGATGGACTGCATCAGCAAGGAACAATACATCCCCCTCCCCGGTTGCGAGCGAGACGACCACCATGCCGGGCGAGTGACCCGGAGCCGGCCGCAGGCGCAGGCCCGCAGCGACGTCCGCATCCGCGGCCACCGTTTCGAACCCGACGCTTTCGATGATAGGCAACACGCTATCCGCAAAGGCGCCATGCAGCGTCTGCTCTTCCGGATCGGCCCTATGGAGAGCGGTCCAGTGAGCGAGTTCGTCCGCGGACACGACGTAGCGGGCATTCGGAAAGGTTGGCCGCCAGACTTCGCCTTCCCGCCTCGTGTTCCAGCCGACATGATCGGCATGCAGATGTGTGTTGATGACGATCCCGACATCCTCGGGCGACACGCCCATCGCCGCAAGAATGTCTAGGAACCTGGTTTGACGGCGATGCCAGGCCGGCCGGTGTGGCCGCTCCTTGTCATTGCCGATGCCGCCGTCGATGAGGGCGACATAGTCCGGGGTCTGGATCACGTAGCAATTGAAGCTCAGCCGTACCGTCTCGCCTTCGGGGTCGACTGTGCCGGCCGGAGAGCGCTGAGCCGCGCTCTCGAGATCACTGCGTGAAAGTCCAGGGAAGATGGCCTTGGCCGGCCAGGCGACATTCGCCATGTCGGGAATGCAGGTGACCGTCACCGGACCGGCTTCAAGCCGCTCCAGTTCGACGTCGAGCTCGGGGATGTGCCGCCTGACGACCTTCATCGCGCTACCGCCCTTACAGCTTGCATTCGCCAGCGAAGGGATCGCCATGTGCCGACAGGAGCTTCTTGCGGGTCTTGAGCGTCAGGTTGCCGGCATCGTCACGCACGACCTGCATGGCGTACCAGTCCTGCACCGGATGCTGGTTCTTGCCGAAGCTGAAGCTGCCGCGCGTGGTCTTGAACTCGGTCTTCAGCATCGCCTCGCGGAAGGCATCGACGTCTTCGACATTGCCTTCGGTCTGCTTGAGCGCTGAGGTGATGGCGAGCGCGGTGTCGTAGCCCTGCGCCGCATACATGGTCGGCGTGCGCTTGTAGGTCTCCTGGAACTTGGCGACGAACTCGCGATTGGTGTCGTTGTCGAGGTCGGTGTTCCAGGCGCCCGAAACGTTGAGGCCTTCGGCGGCATCACCCACGGCCTTGAGGATGGCATGGTCCATCGACGGCTCGGCAATCACCATCGGAATGGCGCCGAGCAGACCCGACTGCTGGTACTGGCGCAGGAAGGCGATGCCGAGGCCGCCGGGCTCGAACTGGAACACGACGTCGGGATTGGCAGCCTTGATCTGCGCCATCTCGGCGGCAAAGTCGGTCTGGTCGAGACGCGTGTAGATCTCGCCCGCAATCTCACCCTTGAAGTAGCGCTTGAAACCGGCGATGGCGTCCTTGCCGGCCTGGTAGTTCGGGGCCAGCACGAAGGCCTTCTTGTAGCCGAGGTCGGTGGCGTTCTCTCCAGCGCTGCCCTGCATGGTGTCGGTCAGCCAGGACAGGACAAAATAGTTCGAGTTGCAGCCCTTGCCGGCGAATTCGGACGGCCCGGCATTGGGGCTGACAAAGATGGCGTCGGCATCCACGATCTCCGGCACAGTCGCGCCCGCGACGTTGGAGAAGACGATGCCGGTGAATAGCTTTACGCCTTCGTCGTTGAGGAATCTTTCCGCGATCTGGCGGCCGTTGCCCGGCTTGAGCCCGTCATCCTCCACCAGCACATTCACCGGCACGCCGCCGAGCTTGCCGCCTTCCATGTCGATGGCGAGCTGAAAGCCGTCGCGCACATCCTGGCCGAGATAGCCGGCCGGGCCGGACAGGGTCGTGATCATGCCGATCTTGACTGGATCCTGCGCCAGCGCGCTCGTGGCAAACAGCGAGGCGGCCGCAAGGGCCAGCATAGAGGACTTCAATTTCATGCCTTGGAATTCCTGGGTAAGCCGGCCCGCCGAATTTCGGCGGGCACTTTCAACGGTTCTGAGAAGCCTAGAGCTTCACCCAGCCTTCGGGCGGGGTCTTGCCTGGATGGATCGTGCCGCATTTCGGGCAGGTGCGCGCCTGATCGTTGGCATAGAAGGCCTGATAGAGCGGCGGTAGATCGCGCACGATGCTCTTCAGGGAGACCTCGATGCGATGCACCAGTTCGTTGCACTCGAAGCAGTACCATTCGAAGGCATCGAGCTGATCAGGCTGGCGCTTGGGTTCGACGACGAGGCCGATGGAGCCTTCCTGCGGGCGCTGCGGCGAGTGGCGAACGTGCGGCGGCAGCAGGAAGATCTCGCCCTCCCGGATCGGCACGTCGTAGAAGTTGCCGTTGTCCACCACCTTGAGCATCATGTCGCCCTTGAGCTGGTAGAAGAACTCCTCGACCGGATCGTCGTGATAGTCGGTGCGCTTGTTCGGACCACCGACCACGGTGACCATCATGTCCGCATCTTCCCAGATCTGCTGATTGCCGACCGGCGGCTTCAGCAGGTGGGCGTGCTCGTCGATCCATTTCGAGAAGCTGAAGGCGGAAAGGCGTCTGCTCATGTTTCTCCTCCGTGAAATTGGGCGGCGCCGCGCTGACGCCGCCTTTAGGGTCAGTTCCGGCCGACCTTCAGGCCGCAGCTCTCGAAAGCGACACGCGTGGCGCGCTTCTCCTCCTCGGTAAGCTCTAGCAGCGGCGGACGCACCGCGCCGCCAACCTGCCCGAGCAACTCCTGCCAGTATTTCTGGTGGGAATGCGGCTTCTCCGCAGGCCTTGTATCCTTGAGCGCGGCGCGCACCGGATCGAGACTGTCGCGCACGCGGCGAGCTTCCTCTGCCTTACCGGCAAAGGCGAGATCGGTGTATTCGCGCATGCGGGTGTCGTGCTTGCTCTGGATCAGGTAGGGCGGCGACGAGCACAGATAGAGCTGCCAGTTGAGCTCGAGGATATTGTCCAGCCACTCTTCCTCAGACGCCGTGCTGACCAGGATGCGGTCGCCGGCAAGACGCGTCAGCTCCGAATACATCGGGCGCGGCACGCTGTACTTGATGGCAACGACGTTCTCGATATCGGCCAGCTGGTTGCAGAGCTCGGGGCTCATCAGATAGCCGCTGTCGGGATGGCTCCAGAGCGCAATGCCGATATCGACCTTCTCGGCGATGGTGCGATAGTAGTTCAGCAGCGTTTCGTCCTGCCGCTTGAAGAAGTGCAGGATCGGCGCATGCACGACGATGTAGTCGGCGCCGACCTTCTGGGCGTGCTTAGCCAGGTCGATCACCACATCCATGTTCTGGTCCGAACAGGACATGATCGTCTGGGCGCGGCCGGCGCAAGCCTCAACCGCCAGTTCGAAGCTGCGCTTGCGCTCCTCGACCGACATCGAGAAGAACTCGCCCTGCTTGCCGGCAACGAAGAAGCCGTCGATCTTGAGGTCCTCGATCCAGTGGTCGAAGTTGCGGCGAACGCCATCTTCATCGATCGCATGATCAGGCGTAAAGGGCGTGAGCGCCGCGGCCCATATGCCTTTCATCGTCGCCCGCGAATGGGCCTTGGCGTCTTTCTTCGTGTATTTCATCAATCGTCCACCTGATTGTCGGTGCCCGCCGAGCCCTGCAGGGCGAGCCAGATTTTCTCACTGGTGAGAGGCATTTGAAGATTGCCGGCGCGGAAGGGCGCCAGCGCGTCGTTGACGGCATTGACCACCGCCGCCGGAATGCCGATGCAGCCCGCCTCGCCCACGCCTTTCACGCCGAGCGGATTGGTGGGCGACGGCGTCTCGATCTTCTCGATACGGACCGACGGCATGTCGATGGCGCGCGGCACGGCATAGTCCATCAGCGAACCGGTCAGCAGCTGGCCGTCCTCGTCATAGACGATGCGCTCCATCAGCGCTTCGCCGAGTCCCTGCGCCATGCCACCGACAAGCTGTCCGCGAACCAGAAGCGGGTTCAGGATGCGGCCGGCATCATCGACCCACAAAAGTTGCTCGATGGCGAGCACACCGGTGTCGCGGTCGATGGCGACGACGGCCAGGCAGCAACCGCTCGCCCACGCTTCGCCATCGGCGTGGAACACCACGGAACTCGAAAGCGCCTGATCCTTGGGATCGCCATCCGTGCCGATCAGTTGTTCGGCCAGGTCGCGCCAGGACACGAGCCCGCCCGCTCCATATCCTGCGGTGACGCCGTCGTCGCTGAAGACCAGACTGCCTGCATCGCACTCCAGCGGCTCGGCGGCGGCCTGAACAATCTGTTCGCACAGCGCATCGCAGGCGCGCACCATGGCGCCGCCGCCGATGGCCGTGCTGCGGCTGGCCAAGGCGCCGATGCCGCTCGGCACCTCGGCAGTGTCGCCGTGCTTGATCGCGACGCGGTCGGGCGAAATGCTCAGCGCATCGGCCACGATCTGCGAGAACGCCGTCTCGCGGCCCTGTCCCTGGGCGCTCGACCCGGTCGTCGCAACGAAAGAACCATCCCGGCAAAGCGAAATGCCAGCGCTTTCCCAGCCCTGACCACAGGGCTCGATGTAGAGCCCGACGCCGATGCCGACGACCTCGCCGGCCTCGCGGCGACGCGCCTGCCGGGCGCGCAGCTCCGCATAGTCCGAGCAGGCGATCGCTTTCTCTATTAGCAGCCCATAATTGCCCGAATCCAGCACTTCACCGTTTGGGGTCTTGTAGGGGAATGCATCTGCCGGGATCAGGTTGAGACGACGGATTTCCATGGGATCGATGGCGAGCTTGCGCGCCGCCTCGTCCATCAGCCGCTCCATCAGCATCGTGGCTTCAGGCCGCCCGGCGCCGCGATAGATGCCGACCGCCGCGCCATGCGACAGAAATCCCTTGATGCCGATGTCGACAGCGCCGACCCGGTAGGGGCCAGGCAGGATCCGTCCGGCATTGCGCGCCGGCACGACCGCACTGAACGGCATCCAGTGCCCCTGCCGGAACGAAAGTCGCGCCCGCAAACCGAGCACCTTGCCGTCGGCCGACAACGCCATCTCGCCATATGTGGTGCCGCCGCGCCCATGCGAGGCTGCGAGCAGTTCGTCACCGCGTGTGGAACACCACTTGACCGGGCGCCCGAGTTCCTTCGACGCCCAGGCTACCATGACGTCTTCCGGATAGATCGAAGCCTTGCCTCCAAAAGCTCCGCCGACATCCGGCGCGACAACCCTGATCTGCGCCAAGGGCAGGCCGAGGATGCGCGCAAGGTCATCGCGCGCCCGGTTCGGCGTCTGGGTCGAGAACCACGCGGTCAGGAAATCGCCTTCGAAGCTGGCAAGTGCGGCCCGCGGCTCAAGCGCCATCGGCGCAAGCAACGAGTGCTCGACCTCTACGCTGACGACATGCGCGGCAGCAGCGAAGGCGTCCTCGATCTCGCCCGATTGCAAGCCATGCGACAGTACCTGCTTGCGCTCGTCGCCAACGAGAAGCGGCAGCGGCTCGATGTCGACATAGACCAGCTCCGCGGCATCGCGCGCGGCAGCAAGCGAAGTGGCAACCACGGCGGCTATGGGCTGGCCGGCAGCGCTGACGACATCGCCCGCAAGCATGCGCAGCGGCGTCGGCGCAATGTCTGCGAGAAGGAAGTTGACTGCCGAATCGCCGAGACCATCGAGGTCGGCGGCAGTGAACACCGCGACCACGCCTTCAGCCTCGCGCGCAGAATCGCAATCGATGCTGAGAATTTTGCCGTGGCCGACTTGGCTGCGCACGAATTCCAGATGCAGGCAGCCTTCCGGCAGATGGTCGTCGACATAGGCGCCTCGGCCGGTCACGAGGCGACGATCCTCGCGGCGGAGGACACTGCGTCCCATCCAACCGTTGGCGGTGTCGCCTATCGCACCCGTTACGTCCAAGAACTCCTCCGCGGCCGCACCAGCGCCCCTCACAAGATGTAGGAAACACGCCCACCATCTATATGACAATCATCATTCATTGTATTAATTGATAGGAAAACACGATAAGTCATGAGTCACCCGTGAAAATCACCATCAAGCAGATCGAAAGCTTCCTCGCCGTTGCCGAACTCGGCAATTTCTCGCGCGCGTCGAAGCGGCTCAACATCGCCCAGCCCGCGCTCTCCCAGGCGATCAAGGACCTCGAGGCGGAACTCGCCGTGCGCCTGTTCGACCGCACCACGCGCCGCGTCGAACTGACCGACGCCGGGCGCGAATTCCGCAACTCTGCCGCCAAGGCGCTGGAAGAGCTGGAGCACGCCGTGGAAAGCGTGCACGAGCTGGCGGAGAGGCGGCGTGGCCGGTTGCGCATCGCCGCCCCGCCCCTTTTGGCGGCCGTCGTGCTGCCGCAGGCCATTGCGGAGTTCCAGAAGCGATACCCGGGCATCTCGGTCCAGCTGGCCGACGTCGGCACCGAACAGATCATCGACAGCGTACGCAGCGGCAAGGCCGATTGCGGCCTGGGCACCTTCTCGCCGGCGGAAGAGGGCATAGAGCGCGTGCCGCTGGTGCGGGACAGCCTGATGCTGTTTTGCGACCATCGCAGCCCGTTCAACGGCGCGATCTCCGTCCCCTGGCGTGAGCTGGAAGACCAGCCGCTGATCACCCTCACGCGCGACAGCGGCATCCGGCTTCTGGTGGAAGTCGGCTTCGAAGCGGCGGAGATAGCATTGAAACCCGCCTATGAGGTGACCCAGGTCACCACCGCCATCGCTTTGGTCGAATCGGGCCTTGGCGTCGCGGTTCTGCCCACCTATGCGCTTGCCGCAGCGCGCTACCGCAAGGTCGTCGGCAAGCTGCTCACCGCCCCCAATATTTCCCGCGAGGTCTCGCTGATCCACGCCACAGGCCGGTCGGTCTCCCCGGCCGTCTCGGCTTTCGCCACCATCGTGCGGCGCTATGCGCAGCAGCTCACGCCGCGCGAGACAAGCTGAAGCGAAACGTCAGCCTTTGATCAGCTGAACCAGCATGCGCGACAGCTCGGTGTCCTCCGAGGCGAGATCGAGCAGCACATCGAAGTGGTTGCGCCCCTTGGTCTCAATAAGCTGCGAGGGAAACCCGGCCGCACGCCAAAGACGGTCATATTCCATCGACTGCCGCTTGAAGCCAGCGGGCTCGCCGCCGGCATAGGCGACCACGATGGGGCAGCCGACGCGCGGCATATTGGCCGCGGGGCTCAGCCGCTCCACCATGCCGTCATCCAGCTTGATCCAGCCCTGCACGAAGGATTTGGCGATCGGGGCCAAATGGAACAGGCCGCTGATCGGCATGGCGCCCCTGATGACGTTCTCCGGAATGCCGAATACGTCGTGCCAGCCACCGGACAGAACCGCGCCCGTCAGATGGCCGCCGGCGGAGCTTCCGCCGACATAGATCCGGTCAGGGTCGATCCCATAGGCACGCCCGTTCTTCCAAAGAAGGCTCACGGCCGCGCGCACTTCTCGCACGATTTCTTCCAGCGTGACCTCGGGCGCCAGCCTGTAGTCGACCACGGCGGTGGCGATGCCGTGGCTTGCGAGCATGCCGGCCATGAAGGCGGAATCGTGCTTGGAGAGCATCCGCCAGTACCCGCCATGGATGAACACAAAGACTGGGCGCAGCTCCGCCCCGGTGCCGTAGATGTCGATCGTCTGCCCGCTCTCGGCGTCATAGACGACGTCGAGATGGGTGGCGAGGCCGCGCATCTCTTCCGAGCGGCGGCGGTATTTGCGCATCTCGGCCTCGAAAACCTCGGGCGTCACCGAGGCCCGCGCGCTGTAGTCGCGATCGATGATTTCCCGCGGCCAGCCGGCTTCTTCGGCAAGAACGCTCATACGCAACTCCGTTTTCGATTCCTGGCCGTCAGCCTACGAAAGCGCGAATGACGTCAGCCACCACTTTCGGCTGTTCCAGCGTCGGGAAATGCGTCCGGCCCGTCGCGCCGAGCGTCGCTGCGACCACCGAAACACCCCCACTGGAAGGATCTGTTAACCACTCGCTTCCTATTGCTCAACGGACATCTCCTCGGCGAATCTTGAGTACAGGATCCATGACCTTCCATCGAACCTACCTTTCGCCCTTGGCTTCGCATGTTGAAGGCGAGGCAGATCGTATTGAAGACAGGCGCAATGCGCCGAACGGTGCGCCGCACGCGGCGGCAGCCGGCCGCAATCCGAAGCTCGACCCGCGCAAAGCGGCTCAGGCGAAGGCTGCCACGGCCGAAAATTATTTTGTCCATTCCACCATGCAGGATCACTTCTTCCTGGCACCCAACGTCCGCTTCACCCGCACGCCCGAGCGCGAGTTGATGGAGCGCCGTTCGCCTCAGGGCGAAACCGAGATCGTGCAACCACAGACGAATGCCATGAACGCCACTTCGCGTCAGCCTACCACGCAGCCCGCCCCAACCGCTTCAACGCCCACGCCAATGCCCATCGCATCCGCCCCTTCCATATCGACGCCAAGCCGTCCGTCTGCAGCACAAGTCGCTCAGCCGGCAGTTGGCACCGGAAAGCCTGGAGCGTCGGCGACGCCGGCCGGCAAAGCCCCTTCGCTGCACCGCGTCGTGGAAATGGCGCAGGTCCTGCCGTCGGTCGCCCAGGCAACTCTCCCGGCAGCGACCGCAGCACCGCGGGCAGCGCCCCAGGAGCCCGCTCATCAACCCGAAGTCGCGCTGTTCGAAACGGCCAAAACCGAAAACACCCGATGGTCCTTCCTTTCGGACCACGCCTTCTTCGAATTCGTGTCGCCTGTGGCCATGGATGAGCCGACGCTCATTCCGCTGAACGCCGGCGTCTCCGTGACCTGGAGCCAGCAGCAATTCCGTTCGGCAGCAACCGAGATCGCCGCGCTTTATCGCGTCATCGAATGCCACCCCGCCGCGCAGGCCGCCCCTGCCCTGCCGGAAGTAGTGGTCTCGCCAGTTGCAGCCGATAAGAGCGAGCAAACGCTTGAAGCCTGCGCAACCGAAGCCGTACAGCTCACGCCAGCTGCCGTCATAGCGTCCAGCGTCACAGCCCCTGTCTTGGCTCCGGCCGTCGCAGCCCCTGTGGAGGCGGCTACCGCGCCGGCGGAGGTAGCGATAACGACGACCGCAATCGAAACCGTCACTGTCCCGCCAGCCGAAGCTGTCGCGGCCCCTGCGGTGGAAGCCGTGGCTGTGCCCGTAGTGGAAGCCGCTGCGACTCCGGCCGTGGAAATTGTGGCGGCTCCGGTTGTGGAAGTTGCGGCGGTCCCGGTGGCGGAAGCGGCTGCAGCCCCTGTTGCGGAGAAGGAAGTCGCTCCCGAACCGGCCAGGAAAGTGGAAATCACCATGCCGGTTCCGACCGCGCGCACGACGCTGCCGCCAGTCGGCGGTGCGACGCAGCCCGGCGCGGTCGACGGCTATGCGCTTCCTTCCGAACACCTCCTGCAGGAACCGCCGGCGGGACAAGGTTTTTACATGTCGCAAGAGCGGCTCGAGCAGAATGCCGACTTACTGGAAAGCGTGCTCGAAGACTTTGGCGTGCGCGGCGAGATCATCCATGTCCGCCCCGGCCCGGTCGTGACGCTCTACGAATTCGAGCCGGCGCCGGGCGTGAAATCCTCCCGCGTGATCGGCCTTGCCGACGACATCGCTCGCTCCATGTCGGCCATTTCCGCACGCGTCGCAGTCGTGCCCGGCCGCAACGTCATCGGCATCGAATTGCCGAACGAGACGCGCGAAACGGTCTATTTCCGCGAGCTGATCGAATCGGACGACTTCCGCAAGACCAGCTGCAAGCTGGCGCTCTGCCTGGGCAAGACGATCGGCGGCGAGCCGGTGATTGCCGAGCTTGCGAAGATGCCGCATCTGCTCGTCGCCGGCACCACCGGCTCGGGCAAGTCGGTGGCGATCAACACCATGATTCTGTCGCTGCTCTACCGCATGACGCCGGAAGAGTGCCGGCTAATCATGGTCGACCCGAAGATGCTGGAACTCTCTGTCTATGACGGCATCCCGCATTTGCTGACGCCCGTGGTCACCGACCCCAAAAAGGCCGTGACGGCGCTGAAGTGGGCCGTGCGCGAGATGGAGGATCGCTATCGCAAGATGGCGAAGCTCGGGGTGCGCAACATCGACGGCTACAACCAACGTGCCGCTGTCGCCCGCGAAAATGGCGAGGTCGTCGTCATGCAGGTGCAGACCGGTTTTGAGAAAGGCACGGGCGCGCCGCTGTTCGAGGAGCAGGAAATCGACCTGGCACCGATGCCCTATATCGTCGTCATCGTCGACGAGATGGCCGATCTGATGATGGTGGCCGGCAAGGAAATCGAAGGCGCCATCCAGCGTCTGGCGCAGATGGCGCGCGCGGCCGGCATCCACCTGATCATGGCCACGCAGCGTCCTTCGGTCGACGTCATTACCGGCACGATAAAGGCGAACTTCCCCACCCGCATCTCCTTCCAGGTGACGTCGAAGATCGACAGCCGCACCATTCTGGGCGAACAAGGCGCCGAGCAGCTGCTGGGTCAGGGCGACATGCTGCACATGGCAGGCGGCGGGCGCATAGCCCGTGTCCACGGCCCGTTCGTTTCGGACGCCGAGGTCGAGCATGTCGTTGCGCATCTGAAGGCCCAGGGTCGCCCCGAATACCTCGAAACGGTCACGGCCGACGAGGACGACGAGGAGCCCGAAGCCGAACAGGCACCTGTCTTCGACAAGGGTTCCGTTGCCGCCGAGGATGCGGACACGATCTATGACGAGGCGGTGAAGGTGGTGCTGCGCGACAAGAAATGCTCCACCTCCTATATCCAGCGCCGCCTTGGCATCGGCTACAACCGCGCAGCCTCGCTGGTCGAGCGCATGGAAAAGGAAGGCATCGTCGGCGCGCCCAACCATGTCGGCAAGCGCGAGATCCTTCTGGGTCGCCGCGACCATGCCGGCGGACCGGACAAGGACGATATGGATTGATCGGCGGCGGGGGCGCTTCTGCCGCCCCCTGCCCTATCTGCCAGGCCGGCAGACCGGCGGATCCTTGCGATTTCGCGAGAGCTGCCCCTCCCCTGGCGCGCTTCAAGTTCAGCGCGCCCGAACTTGTCCGATCGCTGTGAAGGCTTATACTCCGGCGCGGCTGTGGGAGGCCGATCAGGGACTCGCCTGAGCAGGCTTTTCACCGACATCAGGACCGGGAACGAAAGGGGCGTCATAGGTGGATGTGCAGCAGGCCAACGATGCCGTCGATCCCGCTTTCGCGCCGGTTCACCAGCAGGTCTACCAGACACTGCGCGAGAACCTGATAACCGGCCGCTTTTCGCCCGGCGAAGCCATCAGCCTGCGCAGCATCAGCGAGATGCTGGACGTGGGCATGATGCCCGCGCGAGAAGCCATCCGGCGGCTAGCCGCTGAAAATGCGCTGGAGATCCAGCAGAACCGCCGCGTTTGCGTACCCCGGCTCACCCTGCCCCGCTTCGAAGAACTGATGCTGGCGCGGGTGGCCCTCGAGCCGATCTGCGCGGCGCGCGCGCTTCCCTATGTGGACGCCGCCCGGCTCGAACGGATGATCGCTTTCGACACGGAGATGAACGAGAGCTACCGTTCCGGCAGCGCCGACGCCTACATGCTGACCAACTACCGCTTCCACTTCGAACTCTACCGGGCCGGAGGGTCCGAAGTGCTGGTGCCGCTGCTCGAAAGCATCTGGGTTCAGTTCGGACCATTCATGCGAACGGTCTACAATCTCGTCGAAGCCACCAACGTCATCGACAAGCACACCATCGCCATCGACGCGATCCGCCGAAAGGATGCCGAAGCTCTAAAGCTTGCGATCCACGCCGACATTCTCGACAGTGTCTATCTTCTGCGCCAGACCTTGCACGACGACGCTTGAGGGGTGCAGTAGCCGGAACTAGCCCTTGCGCTCCTGCAGGATGTTGCCGCCGTCCACCACCAGAACCGAGCCGTTGACGTAGCTCGCTCCGTCGGAGGTGAGGAAGACCACGGCGGCAGCGATCTCGTCGGGCGAGCCCGCCCTGCCAGGAGGCGTACGACGCGCGGCTTCGCGCTCTTCCGACGTCGAGGCACCGGTTTCGACCCATCCTGGCGCGACCGCGTTCACCGTGATCCCATGGCGGGCGACCTCCAGCGCGAGCGCATGGGTCAGGCCCACCATTCCGGCCTTGGCGGCTGAATAGGCCGACTCGCCTTCGTTCGACACATAAGGGCCGGTGACCGACGCGATATTGACCACGCGGCCATGACCGTTCTCGACCATCTTGGGCAGAAAGGCGCGCGTGACCAGAAATGCCGTCTTCAGGCTGACGTCGATCCCCCGATTCCAGTCGCTCTCGGTCAACTCCATGAACAGTTTCTGGACGGCCGGCTGCGCGGCGGTTCCCATTCCCGCATTGTTGACGAGGATGTCGACGTCGCCGATCTCCGCATGCAGGCGCTCGACCTGTGCGGCATCGGTCAAGTCCGCGGCGGCTGCCTTGACCCCAATACCTTCCGCGCGAAGCTCCTCTGCCCGCTCGAAGATGCGATTGGAGGACGACGTGATGGCAACCGACAGCCCGGCCTTGGCCAGGGAGCGTACGATCGCAATGCCGATGCCGTCGGGCGCGCCCGCGCCGGTGACGAGTGCGGTTCTGGATTTCGGTTGCATGGATACTCCTCCCTGGTGCTGGCTCAATAGCCCGCGGTCACGCCGAAATCGATCGGCAGCGCCGTGCCGGTGATTGGCGCAGCGACCGGCTGGCAAAGAAAATGGATCAGCGACGCAATCTCCTCGACCTTGATGAAGCGGGCCGCATCGCCCTGCGGGTAATGCGACAGGAGCTTGCGCTTGTAGCCATCCGGATCGCCACCGCCATAGGTCGTGGCCTGGTATTCGATCATCGGCGTTGCGACATCGGCCGGGCACACGGCATTGACCCGCACGCCATGCGGCGCAAGTTCCAGCGCAAGCGCCTTGGTCAGCAGGACCAAGCCGCCCTTGGAGGCGCAATAGACAGCCGCGCCGTTGTTGCCGACCAGGCCCGCATCCGACGAAATGTTCACGATCACTCCGCGCGAGGCGATCAGGTGAGGCGTAGCCGCCGCGATCAGGAAGAACGCGCCCTTGAGGTTGATGTCGAGCACGCGGTCCCAGTCCTGCTCGCTGACATCCGCGGATGGGCCTTCGAGCCAGACGCCCGCCGCATTGACCAGCACGTCGATGCCGCCGCCCCATTCCGCAGCCGCAGCGACCGCCTCCTTGCATGCCTCGACAGAGCGAATGTCGAAGGCGAGACACAGCGCCTCACCGCCGGCTGCCTCGATCCGCTCCTTTGCCTCGTCGAGCCTTGGGCCTGCGAGGTCCGCGACCACGATGCGGTTGCCGTCAGCCGCAAAGCGCAGCGCGGTTGCGATGCCCATCCCGCCCGCGCCACCTGCAATCATCACCGTCTTGCGCGACATAGGCCCACTCCTCCACAGACTGTTTTTAGCAACGTCGGCACCGTGGCGCCGCCGCCCGTCAATTGCAAAATGCCCGCCGCGGTGCAAGCGCGACGGGCGCGTTTACAGCCTCACGCCACGGCCTTGGACGCAGCGAGTTCGCCGAGCACGTCGCGATAGGCGCGCACGAGCCCTTGCGCCTCATGCTCTTCCAGCGGAGGCGCAACGAGGATCATGTTGTGGAACGGCGTGACGAGAAAACCGCGGTTGAGCAAGGCCAGATGCAGCGCGGATTCGACAATCGAAGAAGCGGCAGCGCGCGCGTCCACGGCGTTGCGCACGGGTGAATCGGTAAAGACCACTTCGAGACGCGCCCCGACGCGTGTCACCGTCCAGGGCAGGCCGCAATTGGCGATGGCAGCGCGCAGGCCTTCGTCGATCACGTCGGCCTGCCGCGCCATGCGGGCGTAGGTTTCGGCGGTCACGATCTGCTCAAGGCTTGCGCGCAGGCAGGCCAACTGCAGCGCGCTGCCGGAAAGCGTGGTTCCGATGCCCGAATGCCCCGACGTGTCGCGCGCCTTCCTTGCCTTGTCGAGGCGGGTCGCGACATCGGCCGTCATGCCCCAGATGCTGACGGGAATTCCGCCGCCGATCGGCTTACCCATGACCAAAATGTCCGGCTCCAGGCCGTGCACTGCCGTATAGCCGCCGAGCCCCGACGAGATCGTGTGGGTTTCATCGAGCAACAGCAGAGTGCCCGTCTCGCGGGTCAGGCGGCGCAGGCTGTCATGAAAGCCTTCCTCAGGCAGGATCATGCCGCAATTGGTCATCACCGGTTCGGTCAGCACGCAAGCCACCTCGCCCGACGCAAGCGCCGCGCGCAGGGCCTCTTCGTCGTTGAACGGAATGGAAATTGTGTTCTCGCCAAGGTCGACCGCCTGCCCCAGCAGGCTCGCACGAGAGAGGGTCTTGCCGTCCACGAGATCGACAAGAGTTTCGTCGACCGAGCCATGATAGCAACCGTCGAACACCAGGATCTTGCGCCGCCCTGTAACGGCGCGGGCGGCGCGGATGGCGAAGCGGTTGGCATCGCTTGCAGTGGCGGCGATCTGCCAGCGCGGCAGGCCGAAGCGCTCGACAAGCAGCGACGCCACCACGTCGGCATCGGCCGAAGGCAGCATGGTCGTCAGGCCACGATGCGCCACGCCTTCGAGGGCGCGCAAGATGGGCGCCGGGCCATGGCCGAACATCGCGCCGGTGTCGCCGAGGCACAAGTCAACAACCTCGTTGCCGTCAATGTCGATGAGCCTGACCCCGCTGGCCTTGTCGACGATCATGGGGAACGGCATCGGCCAATCGAGCATCCAGTGCATCGGCACACCATCGAAGAAGCCGTTGCCTGCCTGCGTGGACGCCAATGCCTTTGGACGCCGCTCAGTGTATATGCGAGTTTCGACGGACAACATGGCGCTGGCGCGAGCTTCGACCTCCGCCAAAGCTGGGTTTTGCAGGTTCAATTTATGCCCCTCCGATAAATCATGATCACATTCGATATTTTGAGACCATTAGAATGTCAATGATACTGACATATCGTGATCATCATTCCACGCCATCGTGATCACAATGCCTTCCAACACGCCGCCATCACAGGACCGACCGATGACTGAAGACAATCTCCACGTCGTGGAAGCCACCATCCCGCAACTGCGCAAGGCGCTCGATGCCGGCACGATCACCAGCGTGGAACTGGTCGCGGCCTACCTCAGGCGGATCGGCTATTACGACCGGCACGGCATCGCCTTGAACGCGGTTCCGGTGCTCAACCCGACCATGTTCGGAGAGGCCGCGGCCTCCGATCAGCGCCGCAGGAGTGGCAAAACGCTGGGCCCGCTCGACGGCATCCCCTACACGACCAAGGACAGCTACAAGGTCGCCGGCCTGACTGTGGCCTCCGGCTCGCCCGCTTTCGAGCACCTGGTCGCCAATGAAGATGCCTTCACCATCGAAAGGCTGCGCGCCGGCGGTGCGATCCTAATCGGGCTCACCAACATGCCGCCCATGGCCAATGGCGGCATGCAGCGCGGCGTCTATGGCCGCGCCGAAAGCCCCTACAATGCCGATTACCTCACCGCGGCCTTCGGATCCGGCTCCTCGAATGGTTCGGGCACGGCGACGGCCGCAAGCTTCGCAGCCTTCGGGCTGGGCGAGGAAACCTGGTCGTCGGGCCGCGCGCCAGCTTCGAACAACGCGCTGGTCGCCTATACGCCATCGCGGGGCGTGATTTCGGTTCGCGGCAACTGGCCGCTGGTGCCGACGATGGACGTGGTGGTGCCGCATACGCGAAGCGTCGGCGACCTGCTCGAACTCCTCGACGTCATCGTCGCGGACGATCATACAACGCGCGGCGATTTCTGGCGGGTCCAGCCATGGGTCTCCATTCCGCCAAGCTCGGCCCTGCGTCCGTCCCGCTACACCGAACTTGAGCTTGAAGGATCATTAGCCGGCAAAAGGATTGGCGTGCCGCGCATGTATATCGGTCGCGACACCGGCGCCGATGCGCCGATCGAGACACGTGCTTCGGGGATCGAGCTATGGGAGCAGGCGGCGGCTGACCTCCGTCGGCTTGGCGCGACCGTGGTGGAGGTCGATTTTCCGGTCGTCTCAAACTATGAGCGCGACCGGCCCGGCGCAAAATCCATGGTGGATCGCGGTCTGGTTCCCGAAGAATTTGCCGAACGGGAAATCTGGGACCTCAGCATATGGTCCTGGGACGATTTCCTGCGCGCCAATGCCGACCCGACCATTCCGGATCTGGCTTCGGTTGACGGCGCAAAAATCTTCCCGCAGCCGCCGGGCACCCTGCCCGACCGCTATGGCGACGACATCGATCTCGCGAACTATGTGAAGCGGGCCCGGCAAGGCGTTACCGATCTCGAGAACATCCCGCATCTGGAGCGCGGCCTGAAGGGGCTGGAGGAAACGCGCCGGATCGACTTCGAGAACTGGCTGGACGCCGAGGGCCTCGACGCAGTCGTGTTCCCCGCCGCAGCTGATGTCGGCCCGGCCGATGCTGATGTAAACGAGGCTTCCGCGCGGTTTGCCTGGCGCAACGGAACCCGGGTTTCGAACGGCAATCTGGTGCCGCGGCATCTCGGCATTCCGACCGTCACCGTCCCGATGGGAACGATGGCGGATATCGGCATGCCGGTCGGCCTGACATTCGCCGGCAAGGCCTATGACGACACGCTGCTTCTTCGCCTGGCCGGAGATTTTGAGCGCTCCGGCTCGCGCCGCACGCACCCGCCAAGAACGCCGGAACTCGCCGACGATGTTTTTATCCCGCGCGAGCGGACTGAAACCACCGGGGCAACAATGCCGAAGATTGCGCTTCATGCCGAGACGCGACACCAGGGCGAGCACGACGAGATACTTGTCACGATCGACTTGGACGCGGCGGACGGCGCCGAACTGAAGGTTCACGTCAATGGTGAACCCATAGACATGCAGCCAGCAGGCACGTGCTTTAGCAGCCATGTCGTCGTCCCTGCTGTGACGCACAAGGGATTCCACAGCGCCTGGCGCGGTTCATACGGCTCGATCGTCACCGCAGTCATCCGCCTCAAGGACGGGCGCACCGTTGGTGCTTACGCGGTGACAGGCGGCATAGCGTGACCGCCAATAAGGCATAACCGGGTTTCCGGTTATGCCTTCCATTTTGGAACATTCAGCACACGCCGAGCGCTGCCTCAGTCGTGCATCTTGAGTTCGCCGGCCTCGATGCGGATCGGCAGCACGTTTTCCGCCGGCGGCAGCGGGCACACGGCATGGACGCTGAAAGCGCAGGGCGGGTTGATCGCCTTGTTGAAGTCCAGCACGATGGTGTCGGCCGTGATGTCCTCGCCAAAGAGGAAGCGCGAGGCGGGATAAGTCTTGTCGCGCGCGGTCTGGTCCCGCAGCACGAATTGCGGCATCTGCGGCGTGCCGTGGGTTGGCAGCAGTTCATAGCGGACGCCATCGCGCGTGAAGGCGGCCTTGTGGGTGATCGTCACATCGGTCGGAATGCCCAGCACCGTGTCGACGGTCATCTCGATCGGCTTCTCCAGCGGGATCCAGTCGGCAACGATGCGCCAGCTCGGATCGGTCGGGAACGAGTCGATGCCCCGAAAATCATCGCGCTCGGTCGACTCCGTGTCGCGCACGCGCAGCGCGTTCTGGCCGTTGAGCGTCGTCACTTCCAGCAGCAACCGGCCGGCGGTGAAGCGCGGCGGGTGCTTCTTGTCGAGCTTCAGCAGGAGCGGCTGCGAGCCATCCGCCGGCGAGAAGGAAACACCGCCGTCTGACCCCTGCGTCAGCGTACCGACATAAGCGGGACCGGCCGAAAGCAGGATGTCGTTGTCCTCGGCAGAACCAACCGTCACCGCGCCCGGCTCCAGCCACCAGCGGCCGATGATGTTGAGCCAGCCGTCGTCGGCCTTAAGATGGGCCAGTCGCTTGGCGCGCCAGTCTTCGATGCTGCGGATATAGTCGTGCTCAGTCGTCATGCTGCCTACCTTTGGTTTGTCCGCGAAAGCCCTAGACCATGATGCCGAAAAGTGGAAACCGGTTTTCGGGCGACATCATGGTCCAAATGCTAACGAGGCATTCGCGGAACGCTCTCCAGAAGTTTTTGCGTATAGGGGTGCTGAGGGGCGTCCAGTATCGCGCGGGTCTTGCCGCTTTCGACGATATGGCCGCGCTCCAGGATGATGATCTCCTCGCAGAGCGAGGCGACTACGCCCAGGTCATGCGAGACGAACACCAGCGTCATGTTTTCCGACAGCCGCTTGAACAGGTCGACGATGCGAATGCGCGTCGACAGGTCTAGCGCACTGACCGCCTCGTCGGCCAGCACGAGCTGCGGCCGGGCGACGATGGCGCGGGCGATGGCAATGCGCTGGCGCTGGCCGCCGGAGAACTCATGCGGATAGCGGTTGATGGCGTCCGCCGGCAGGCCAACCGCATCGAGCGCAGCGGGCACGGCCTCGCCATGCGCGCCCGGAATGCGGAGCGACTGCAGCGGCTCGGAAATGATGTCGCGCACCTTCTGGCGCGGGTCGAGCGAGGAATACGGGTCCTGGAACACGGCCTGCACCGAGCGGCGATAGTCGCGCATGAAGCCGCGGCTCGAAGGATCAAGGACAGAGCCAGCAAAATTGATCGTGCCGCCGGTCGGCTTGGTCAGTCCAAGAAGCAGGCGCAGGATGGTCGTCTTACCCGAGCCGGACTCGCCAACCAGGCCGACGCTGACGCCCTTTTTCACCGCAAAGGAAACGCCATGCAGCACCTGGCGCTGCCGGCCATAGCCGAAGGTCACATCGCGCACATCGAGCAGGGTCATGCCGTTCCCTCAAGTGCGTTGTCGAAGGAACGGGCGGCCTCGACCAGCGTCTTCGTGTAGTCGTGGCGGGGCTGGTCGAAGACGGTCTTCACCGGCCCCTCCTCCACCGCGCGGCCATTGCGCAGCACCGTCACGCGGTCCACCACCGTGGCAACCACCGGCAGGTCGTGGCTGATGAACAAAAGTGCCATGCCAACCTCGCGCACCAGGCTGTCGAGCAGTTTGAGGATTTCCGCTTGCGTGGTCACGTCAAGCGCGGTGGTCGGCTCGTCGGCAATCAGCAGTTTTGGGCGGCAGGCGAGCGCCATGGCAATCGCCACGCGCTGGCGCTGGCCGCCCGAAATCTCGTGCGGATAGGAATTGGCAATGCGCTCCGGCTGCGGCAGTGCGACATGGTCGAGGAACTGCAGCACCTCGCGCTCTACCTCGCGGCGCGAGGGCGACTTGCCTTCGCGCGCCAGGCGACGTGCCAGTGGCCCCGCCACCTGCCTGCCGACTTTCATCAGCGGGTCGAGCGCGGTCAGTGGCTCCTGAAACACCACAGCAACCGAAGAGCCGCGCAGGCCGTTCAGCGCGCGGTCGGGCGTGCCGACGACCTGCTGGCCGTCGAGATGGATCGAGCCGGCAGGCGCAATCGACTTGGGCAACAGGCCCGTCACCGCCATCGCGGTCAGCGACTTGCCCGAGCCGGATTCGCCGATCAGCCCCATGCGCTCGCCGGCACCCAGGGAGAACGACAGGTCGGAAATCAGCGTCTTGACGCCGGTCTTCAGCGTGAGCCCGTCGACGGAAAGGAGCGGCGTCATCGCGAGATCCTCCTCGTCGGGTCGCCGATATCGCGCAGGCCGTCGGCCAAGAGATTGATGCCGATCACCAGCGTCACCAGCGCGATGCCCGGAGCGATGGCGCCGATCGGGGCCGTGTAGACCGTTCCCTGCGCCTCCTGCAGCAGCCGGCCCCATGAGGCGTTGGGCGGTGGCGCGCCAAGGCCGAGATAGGACAGCGAAGATTCGGCAATCACAGCGATGCCGAACTGCAGCGCGAAATTGACGCTGAGCGTCGGCCAGATATTGGGCAGCACATGCCTGACCACCACGCCCGGCCATGACGTTCCGGAGGTTCGCGAGGCGGTGATGTAGTCATTCTGCAGCACGCGCTTGGCGAGAATGCGCGTCAGCCGCGCCACGATCGCCGACATGGCGATGCCAAGCGCCAGAATGGCCGACCAGAGGCTTGCGCCTTCGCTTGCCGCCACCACCAGCATTGCGAGGAGCAGCGTCGGGAAGGCGATGAGGATGTCCAGCGTGGCAGCCAGCGCATCGTCGAGAAAGCGCGAGGCGAAGGCCGCGAGCAGTCCGATGGTGACGCCGATGGCGGCACCGATGGCGACCGCGCCGGCCCCGACGATGAGTGCGATGCGCGAGCCGATCATGATCTGGGTGAAGAAATCCCGTCCCAGCCGGTCGGTGCCTGCCCAATGGATGAAGGACGGCGCCTCGAGCCGGCCACCCGTCGTGCCGGTTGGATCGTAAGGGGTCCAGAACAGCGTGAGCAAAGCGACGGCGACATGAATGCCGACCAGGATCAGGCCGATGGTGAAGGTCGGCGACCAGCGCGGCTTGCGAGCGGCCGCAACGACTGCGGGCGTGAGTTCGTCGGCGGCGCTCATGACGCGGCTCCTGCCTTGTCGCGCAGTCTCGGATCAATCAGGCGCTGAACGAGATCGGCAGTGAAGCCGACCAGAAGCACCAGAAGCGTCGAGACGAAGAGCACGCCCTGCACATTGGGATAGTCGCGCTGCTGGATACCGAGCAGCAGCATCGAGCCAAGGCCCGGCAGCGTGAAGACCCGCTCGACCACGACGGCGCCCAGGAAGGCGGAGGCCAACTCGATGCCGAGAATGGAAATGACGGGCACAGCACCGTTGCGGATGCCATGCCGGACGAGCGCTTCCGTGAAACTGGAGCCGAGCGCACGAGCGGTGCGCAGATAGTCGCTGCCCAGCACGTCCAGCGTTGCCGCGCGCGCATAGCGCAGCAGCGAGGCGGACATGACAATGGCGAGCGTCAGCACCGGCAAGGTCAGCGCGCGCAGCGCCTCGGCCGGCGCGTGCCAGCCACGCGACGGAAAGCCTCCGGACGGGAAGACGCGGATGTTGATGGCGAAGGCCGTGACCAGCAGGATGCCGACCCAGAAGACGGGAATGGCGATGCCAAGCTGCGAGACAGTCGAAATGGCGGCGCCATACCAGCGATCCGCCTTCACCGCCGAAACGATGCCGAGCGGCACGGCGATGACGATCGCAAGGATGAAGGCCAGCAAGGTCAGCGGCAGGGTGACCGTCAGGCGAGCGACGATCTCGTCGGCCACAGGCGCACGGCTGATGAAGGAATTGCCGAGGTCGAAGCTGGCGAGGCTGCCGACAAAGCGAAGGAACTGTTGCCCGAGCGGCAGGTTCGAGCCGACCTGCTCGCGCGCGGCTTCGATCTGCTGCGGGTCGGCGCCCACCGACAGCAGCGCATTGGCCGGATCGCCGGGAAGCAGGCGGAGCAGCACAAAAAGGACCAGCGATGCGATGAGGAGCGACAGGGCCAATATGGCCAGCCGCCGAAGGACATAGGCGAAAATAAGCGAGTTCCTTTCGTCCCCAACAGAAACATCGTGCGGAAGGGTTTCCGCACGATGTTCGATACAGCACAGCCCGACGCCCCTAATAAGGCGGCGGTGTCAGCATTTCAGGCTCAGTCCGCGCTCTTCTTGATGCCGTAGGCGAAGAACTGCGAGTTCAGCCCGTTGAGCGGATAGCCGCTGACGTTGGCCTTCGATATCACGATCTGCGGATAGAGATAAAGCCAGCTGCTGGCCGCATCCTCGGCGATGGTGCGGTTTGCTTCGGTGAGCTTGGCGGTCTGTTCGTCCGTCGTGGTGCTGGTTTCAGCCGACTTGATCAAGTCCACGACCTTGGGGTTGTTGTAGCCCCAGTAGAAGTCAGGATTGCCGTAGAACACGATATCGCGGTGGTTGACGTGCTCCTGCAGCGTCGCCTGGAAATCGTGCGCCTTGTAGATCTTCGTGTACCACTCGTTGGCGGTAATCACGTTGATGTTGACCGTGATGCCGACCTTGGCCAGTTCGCTCTTGATGAACTGGGCGACGATCGGATGCGGATCGTAGTTCGGCGTGTCGAGCGTGAAGGTGAAGCCATCGGCGTGGCCGGCCTCGGCGAGCAGCGCCTTGGCGCTGTCCACGTCATACGGATCGACGCCGGTGAGATCGACATACCACGGGTCCGTCGGCGGCACGAAGGAACCGATCAGCGTGCCGTATTCGCCCCAGATCGAGTTGAGCAGCTTCTTCTTGTCGATGGCGCGGGCAATCGCCTTGCGCACCTTGGCGTCGTTGAAAGGCTCCACGCGATCGTTGAAGGCGAATAGTTCCTTGGTGGTGGACTTGCCTTCGCCGACTGTGAATTCAGCATTGTCCTTGAACTGGGCGAGCGAATCCGGGCTCTGAACACCGGTAATGACGTCCACCGCGCCGGTCAGCAGCGCGTTGTTGAGCGCGGTTGCGTCTGTGAAGTAGTTGAACACCACCTCGCCGTTCGTCGGCTTCTCGCCCCAATAGCCGTCGGAGCGCTTGAGCGACAGCGTCGAGCCGCGGCGCCAGTCTTCCAGCTTGTAGGGGCCGGTGCCGTCTTCGCTCGACGTCAGGTCCTTGGCGGCGTCATTGACGATCCAGACATAGCTCAGATTGTAGGGCAGCGAGATCGAGCGCGACGAAAGCTTGATGACGACGGTGTTGTCGTCCGGCGTTTCGATCGAGGTGATGGGCTCGAGGCTTTTCTTGCGCGAGCTCTTGGAATCGGGACCGACCACGCGCTCGATGCTGAACTTCACGTCCTTGGCGGTCAGCGGATCGCCCGAGTGGAACTTCACGTTCGGCTGCAGGGTGAAGGTGTAGGTCAGGCCGTCGTCGCTGACCTTGTAGTCGCTGGCCAGCACCTTTTCGACCGAACCAGCGTCGGTCAGGCGGAACAGCGCCTCATAAACGTTGCTGTTGAACGCCTCATTGATGCCCTGGCCAGCGCCGGCGATGTTGTCGAGGTTCTGCGGCTCATAGAGCGAGCCGATCTTAATCGACGCGTCGGCATCGTAGTTCTCCGCCGCCTGCAGGGCGGAACTCGCCGAGAGGAAGCCGACGAAAGCGGCCGTGACCGCAAGGGCGCGCACGCCGTACCGGCCCGAATATTTGCCCAACAGGGCCGTTGCACCAATCATTCAAACTGCTCCTGACACATAACTTCGTTGCTACAGGGAAAGCAGACGATTTTCGAACCATCCCCCACCCCGTCGATCCACGGCAAAGGGCGCGCCCGCTTGCCTTGAGACGACGTGAGCTTGACCCGGAGTTTTCCGCAACTGTCGGGCCGCTCATTTGTGCTCAACATACAGTGGGGCGGGTGCAATGCCGAGGAGATAAAAAATTCGATTCAAAGGATTTTCTGGAAATCCATTCCAGATTTGACTGGCCGTCGACATAAGCATTTCGACGGCATCGCATGCCGCAGCGGCATGCGAAACGACTCCGCAGTGTTCATGCGGGGGCTACCAACGCGAAAAATCAAAGTCCGCTTGTCTGGAGGTCGCGGAAGCGCGCGGCGGCCTCGGTGCGGTTGTGGGCACCTAGCTTGCTGATGATGTTGTGGAGGTGGATCTTGACCGTGTGCTCGGACAGCTGGAACGCTGCGGCGATGCTCTTGTTCTGCAGCCCGCGCGAGACCATTTCCAGGATCTGAACCTCGCGGGCAGTGAGGTCGCCTACATGAGTGCGACCTCGCACTTCCTGCCCCGGGGGGCCGCCCGGCTCATCGGCGAGTTTCTTCGCATATGCATAGACCAGACCTGCCGGAAAATATTCCCCGCCGCGCAGCATCAGGCGAACGACCGACAGCCAGACATCCAGCCTGAGGTTCATCGGCAGCACGCCCCGCACGAGGCGCGAGCCGAAGATATCGGAGACCGAAAAGGCGGGATTGCGCTCATCGACCTCGATGACGGCCGTCAATGCCTGCGGATGCAGGAGAGAAAGATCGGCGGCCCTGGCTTCGGCCGCCTTAAGCAGCGCTGCGTCAACCAGGATCAGCGACACGGAATGCGCGAAGCTCGCGCAAGCTTCCTCAACGCTTTCGACTTGCTCCACGATCACCCAGGGAAGCTCGTGCTCAAGCGCGTAGACAAGGCTTTCCGAAACCGTGCCGAGCCTCGCGATGAATAGGACCACCCGCTGAGGTTCTGACACTCTGCCCGCCCGCCCGGCCCATTTGATACCGGTTTCGCCCTCTGCAATGATATCGGCCAACGCAACACACCTTCATGCAGTTTTGACTGTGCCGGGATAGGTTTCGGCACATGAACCATAGCGCGAAGAGGCACCAATCACGACAACCCAATACGGCTGAGACGTGGCCACCGGCGGGGTGAAGTTGGCAAAGCAACTTACATCCATTGTCATCCGGAAGGATTAGGGTGAGCGATTTCAAGACCTTGCGCGAAGCAACTGCAAAGTGGGCTGATGGAGTTTGCGATCATCCGGTTTGGAGAATGCAGCTCGACGCGAAAATCAAGAACGGAGCACGCGCGACAGATACCGCGTAGTCGGCGCCTCAATGCAGACGAATATGACGGCGGCAATGCACGTGACCATGAATGGCGTTGCGGCAAGAATTGCCATTGGCACGTAGATCGTCCCCTGATGGTATGACAGGATTTCTTCGGACACGCCGTTCACGAATTGATGGCACAGGTAGATCGAATACGTGCACTTTGCGAGAAGGTTCACCAACTCGAGATTCACGGCCAATCCAACCTGCTCAAGGATTACCGCGCCAAGCAGGATTCCAGACGTCGGAACCCCCAAGGCGAGCAGGCGTGGCACGGACGGCCAAAGATAGGGCCGCAATATTACCGCCCCTGTGCAGATGGCGATAATCGCAACCGCGGTCAGCAATAGGGTCGGCTTCGGCAAAGCGGTCGCGGCTCGGCTCGTGACAAATTTGTAGATCAAGACGCCGAAGACGAAATCCATCAGGATCGGATCGGTATACGCGCTCAGTACGCGGTTGGTGGGATGAAACTGCCCCCCCATCAGCGTGAGCGCGGCTACGAACGCCGCGGCCAGATACACGCCATGCCGCACGTTCGCGAGCTGAAATGCCGCCGTGATGACGCTGAATTCAACGATCACGACCAAGGTCCAGGTTGGGTGCAGGATCGGATACGGCCCGTAAGGGACGAAGGCGAGCGACATCAAAAGTTCTCGCATCGTGTGCGGCTCGGCGCCGGTTGCGTAGTTCTTCACGAGGAAGGCAAGAACGGTAAAGAGGAAATAGAGCGGCAATATGCGAATGGCCCGATCCCGCAGATAGGCCAATCCGGACTTGCCGCAGCGCCCAAGGATTTGGGCCGTCAGGAAGCCGGCTACCACCAGAAACAGGTCCGTTCCGAACCGCAGCATATCGATCAAGCCTTTTCCGGCAGGGATAGCCGCGAAGGCCGGCTCGAGATGGACATAGACGATGCCGTAGGCCGCGATCAGCCGCAGCAGTTGAATGTTCCCCCAGTATCGGCGTTCGGCCGATGCGGTGGCTGCCGTTTGTTGCGAACGATACTCCGCCTTCAGTCTGGAGCGGAGGACCCTCCAGACGTCGCCGAGCAGGCCTGGACGCCAAGGACCGACTTCGATCGGCTGGGTTTCCGACCCTGCGGACGCTGACGAAGAGCTCCTTCGGCGCGAAAGAGCAAATGCAGTGACGGCCGTGAACGCGGCGACACCGCAAGCGGAAGCCCAAATCATCGTAAGCCAAAAGCCCCTACGGAATTTCGGTGACAGGCCGGACCGTTAAGACCGTGGGCAGACGATACTCCCCGCCACAGGACAACTGAACGCGCGCAAATGGATGTACCGGGTCCGGCCGACCTACCCGGATTGGATGATGCCTGGACATCGTTTGGGGAAAGTTCTGCCGACGAACGGGCTTGTAAACTAATGGCCTGACAACCGCTTCGTTGGGGATGGCCAATGTCTGAACAATCTCGTCGCTTCGAGAAATCAGCCCGGTTGCGGGAACACGCCCACCGTCTGATACCGGGCGGCAGCCACACTTATGCAAAGGGCGATGACCAATATCCGCTTCTCGCGCCCGGCTTCATCGCGCGCGGTCTGGGCTGCCACGTCTGGGACGTCGACGGGAACCGCTACATTGAATACGGCATGGGTAATCGAGCCGTCGGCCTTGGCCATGCCTATCCGAAGGTGCTGCAGGCGGTCGAACGGGAACTTCGCGACGGCTGCAATTTCACGCGGCCGGCCAGCATCGAGGTTGAGGCCGCGGAAACCTTTCTTGACCTGATCCCGACCGCGGAAATGGTCAAGTTCTGCAAGGACGGCTCCGACGCCACATCCGGCGCGTTAAAGCTTGCGAGGGCCTATACCGGCCGCGACGTGGTCGCCTGCTGCGCCGACCATCCCTTCTTTTCGGTCGATGACTGGTTCATAGGCACTACCGAGATGAACGCTGGCGTGCCCGAAGCCGTGCGAACCCTGACGGTGACCTTCCACTACAACGACATCGCCAGCGTGAAGGAAATGTTTGCGAAAAATCGCGGAAAAGTTGCGGCCGTGATCCTCGAGGCCGCGCGTAGCGACGAGCCGAAAGACAACTTCTTACACGAACTGCAGCGCCTTTGCCGCGAAAACGGCGCGCTAATGATCCTCGACGAGATGATCACCGGCTTTCGCTGGAATGTTGGCGGCGCGCAGGCCGAATACGGTATCGAGCCGGACCTGTCCTGCTTCGGCAAGGCCATGGCCAACGGCTTCTCCGTCTCCGCACTGGCCGGCAAGCGCGAATATATGCGCCTTGGGGGTCTCAATCACACGGATCGCCCGCGCGTCTTCCTGCTCTCGACGACGCACGGAGCCGAAACCCACGCACTTGCCGCGGCCATCGCCACGATGCGTATCTTCCAGAACGAGCCGGTGATCGAGCACCTCTACCGGCAAGGCCAGAAACTGAGGAGAGGCATCGAGGAAGCAGCAAGGCGCCACGGGGTGGAAGATCATTTCAAGGTCGTGGGCCGCGCGTCTTGCCTTGCCTATGCTGCGCTCGACCAAGACCGCAAACCATCGCAGGCATACCGGTCGCTGTTCCTGCAGGAGACGATTGCGCGCGGTGTTCTGATGCCCTCGCTGGTCGTCAGCTACACGCATGACGACGCGGCGGTTGCCGCCACCATCGAGGCCGTCGACGGGGCTTTGGCCGTATACGCCCGGGCGCTAGAAGACGGCGTTGAAAGGCACCTAATGGGCCGGCCGTCCCAGGTCGTGTACCGCCGCTTCAACAAAAACCCGGAAAGCGCCGCCAGTGCTGCACCGCCTGCCGACAGACCGGACGAGGCGTTCCTGCCAGCGAGAGCATCCTAGGGCGCTTGCGGTCATGCAGCCGAAACAGTCCACCAAAAGAGGCATGGGCCTACCCTCAGTCGGCCCAAAAGAAGAACCGGCGTCACCGATTGGCTTCATCGTCCGCCCTATCGTCACAGGCTAGCCTTCGGGGCACCGCCGAATTTTGCGAAGAGGTTTTGCAATGAAGGTTCTTGTGACAGGTCACCAGGGGTATATCGGTTCGGTCATGGTGCCGATGCTGCTGCGAGCGGGCCATCAGGTGGCCGGCTATGACAGCGATCTCTACCGACGCTGTACATATACGCCCGGCGGGACCCTGGCCGATGTACCGTCGATCAGCAAGGATATTCGCGACGTCGAAGCACCCGATCTCGAAGGCTTCGATGCTGTCATCCATCTGGCCGCCCTGTCGAACGATCCGCTCGGCAATCTCGACTCCGAGCTCACCTACGACATCAATCACCGTGCGAGCGTCAAATTTGCCGTCGCCGCAAAGGCTGCCGGCGTACGCCGCTTTCTCTACGCCTCGTCATGCAGCAACTACGGGCAGGCCGGTGACGGCCTGGTCGACGAGACCGGGGAGTTGAAGCCGGTGACACCTTATGGCTGGTCCAAGGTCATGTCCGAGCGGGACATTTCCAAGCTGGCCGACGACAGCTTCTCGCCGACCTATTTCCGGCCGGCAACGGCCTATGGCCTGTCACCGCGTCAGCGCTTCGACATCGTGCTCAACAATCTGGTGGCCTGGGCGGTTACCGAGGGCGTCATCCTGCTGAAATCCGACGGCAGCCCATGGCGGCCGATCGTCCATATCGAGGACATTTCCCGTGCCTTCATCGCTGGTCTCGAAGCACCGCGCGAACTGGTCCACAACGAGGCCTTCAATGTCGGCCAGACCGGCCACAACTACCGCATCCGCGATATTGCGGCGATCGTCGCCGAAGTTGTTCCCGGCTGCAGGCTGGAATATGCGGCGGACGCCGGCCCGGATACGCGCTCCTACAGCGTAAGCTTCGAGAAGATCGCGCGCGTGCTGCCCGCTTTCAAGCCGCAATGGGATGCCCGTGCAGGCGCAGAGCAGCTCTACGTGGCCTATACCGGCTCGAACCTGACGTTAGCGGAGTTTGAAGGCCCGCGCTTCCAGCGCATTGGGCACATTCGGCACCTGATGAATAACGGCCTGATCGACAAGCAGATGCGGATTTGTGAACCGCAGCCGGCGGACCTCAGCGCTGCGGCCAGCTGATCCGGCGATTTCTATGGATCAGCCGACATCCATCATTGACTCGGCCCCGCACCACGATGCGATGGGCCAGTGGATCTATGAGCTGGCTGCGCGGCTCTATCCGATCTGCCGGAGCATCACTGGCGACGGCGTGCGTCAGACGCTGGAGGTCTTATCCGAAACCATACAGCTCGAACGGCATGAGGTGGCGACGGGCACACAGGCTTTCGACTGGACCATTCCCAGGGAATGGGTCATCCGCAGCGCGACGATTAGGAACGCTGCTGGCGAAAAGGTCGTCGACTTCGCCGACCACAATCTGCATGTGCTGAACTACAGCGCGCCGTTTCGCGGTACGGTCCGGCTGGATGAGCTGAAGCGCCACGTCCACACCTTGCCCGAGCAGCCGGATCTGATCCCCTATCGGACCTCCTACTACAGTGAAAACTGGGGTTTCTGCATGGCGCACAATCGCCTCGCGGAACTGCGCGATGGCGACTATCACGTCGAGATCGACACCGAGTTCAAGGAAGGCTCCCTCACCTATGGCGAGTACCTGCACCGTGGCGAGATGGAGCGGGAATTCCTGCTTTCGGCCCATATCTGCCACCCCTCGCTTGCAAACGACAATTGCTCGGGGCTGGCCCTGCTTGCTTGCCTGGCTGCCGGCCTGAAATCGCGAGAAACGCGTTACAGTTATCGCTTCCTGTTCGCGCCGGGCACGATCGGCTCGCTTGCCTGGCTTTCTCGCAATGAAGACGTCACCGAGCGCATAGACCATGGCCTGGTCGTTTCCTGTGTCGGCGACGGCGGCGGGCCGACCTATAAGCGCAGCCGGCGCGGCAATGCCTTCATCGACCGCGCGATGGCGCATGTGCTTTCTCGTTGCCCGAAACCCGCGACGCTACTGGACTTTTCGCCCTACGGCTACGACGAGCGGCAATTCTGCTCGCCCGGCTTCAACCTGCCGGTCGGGCTATTCCAGCGCAGCGCCTTCGGCGCGTTCCCTGAGTACCACACCTCCGCCGACAATCTCGACTTCATTCGGCCTGAACACTTGGCGGAATCCTATCGCATCGTCACGGAAGTCATCGACATCGTCGAGGGCAATTGGACGCCCCTCAGCCTTTGCCAGAAAGGCGAACCGCAGCTTGGCCGGCGCGGTCTCTATGCGGCGCTGGGCGGCGACAAATCGACCGGTCTCAGCGCGATGAGCTTGCTCTGGGTTCTGAACCTGGCGGACGGCCAGCACTCGCTGCTGGACATGGCCGAGCGCTCGGGCCTTGAATTCAAGGAACTGGCGGGTGCTGCCGAACTGCTGCGCCTGAACGGCCTCCTGGCCGACGTCGGCTAACCCGAGACCACGTCTTGGATGAGCGGCCAGTTGTGGTCCTTCTCCGACATCGCAGTAGGCACCATCGGCCAAGCGATTCCGAAGGCTGGATCGTCATATCTGACGCCGAACGACGCCTGCGGCGTGTAGAACTCGGAGATCAGATATGAGACTACTGTGTCGTCCGTGAGGGTCTGGAACCCATGGGCGAAGCCGGCCGGAACATAGAGCTGACGGCGATTCTCAGGCGTCAGCTCATAGCCGACCCATTTGTAGCGCGATGGGGACGAGGGCCGCATGTCGACGATAACGTCGTAGATCGCGCCTCGGATGCAGGAAACCAGCTTGACCTCGGCATGCGGCGCCAGCTGAAAGTGCATGCCGCGAAGCGTGCCTTTGAACAAATTCTCAGACTGGCTGTTCTGCACGAAGCGGGTTTCCAGACCCCTGTCGCCAAACTCATTGGCGCAGAAAGTGCGCGTGAAGCTGCCGCGCTCATCGACGATGGGCTCCGGTTCGATCAGCCATGCCCCGCTCAGCTTCGTCTCGAGGAACCGCACGCTGCCACCCGCTTCAGCCAACACTGGCCGATTTTTCGCCTCGTAAACGCAGCGGGGAAGACAACCGACCGAATGCAATGGCTTACCCCAATGCCGGATGGTCTTCGGCAGTGCCTACTCATTCGGAATGATGCACCACCACCAGAGCACTGCGCCTAACCTTTTGGACATTGCCCTTTAAGACCTCGGTGCACGATCGGATGACGGCAAGCATCGTAAGGGCAAATCGAGACCGCGGACGCGAGCGCCTAACCTACGATCGGCAAGACAGCATTGCTCACTGCATGGTCCGCACGCCGGCCAGACGATGTGGGCTCATGTCGGAGCGTTGGGGGTTGGAAGAGATGAATTTCCAGACGAAGGAAATAGAGAAATTCCGCACACTCGCCGAGGCACTTCCTGCAACGACCTGCCGGCTTTGTGGCTCGCGCCTTAAGCACACATTCGTAGACCTCGGCATGTCGCCTCCTTGCGAGAGCTTCTTGCAGGCAGAAGATGTCGACCAGATGGAGGCCTATTTTCCACTGAAGGTCATGGTCTGCGACAGCTGCTATCTGGTGCAGTTGAAGGAATATGTGAGCCCCGAGGCGATATTCACCGAATACGCCTATTTCTCCTCGTTCTCGACCAGCTGGGTGGCTCACGCCAAGCGATACTGCGAAGCGATCGCGGACCGCCTTGGGCTCGGCGCGGAAAGTCTCGCCGTCGAGCTTGCCAGCAATGATGGCTATCTGCTGCAGCACTTCCTGCCCATGGGCATTCCGGTGCTCGGCATTGAGCCGGCCGCCAATGTGGCGCGCGCCGCGATCGAAAAGGGCGTTCCCACACGGGTCGATTTCTTCGGGGAGCGGCTTGCACGGGAATTGGTCGCCGAAGGCATTCACGCCGACCTGATCATCGGCAACAATGTGCTGGCCCAGGTGCCGGACCTCAACGACTTCGTCGCCGGCATGAAGATCCTGCTAAAGCAGGGCGGCAGGGTCACGCTCGAGTTTCCCCACGTCGAGAGATTGATCGCCGAAAACCAGTTCGACACGATCTATCATGAGCACTTTTCCTACTTCTCGGCGGTTACGATAGACATCATGGCCCGCCGCCATGGCCTCAAGTTCATCGACGTCGAAGAATTGCCCACCCATGGCGGCTCGTTGCGCGTTTATCTCGCGCATGAGGAGGACGAACGGCCGGTCTCCTTCAACGTCATCGACCTCCTCGCCCGCGAGCGGGCCCATGGGCTGGCCGACATTGCGACCTACGCCTCGTTCGGCGACAAGGCGCAGGAAGCCAAGCGAGACCTGCTGGCCTTCCTGATCGCGGCCAAGCGCGAGGGCAAGCGCATCTGCGGCTATGGCGCGCCGGGCAAAGGCAATACGCTCCTCAACTACTGCGCCATCGGCACCGATTTCCTCGATTTCACCGTCGACCGAAATCCCTACAAGCACGGCCGCTTCACGCCGGGAATGCACATACCGATACTTCCGGTTCCGGCAATCGACGAGGCCAAGCCCGACTACATCCTCGTCCTGCCCTGGAACCTCAAGGATGAGATCATCCGGCAGATGTCCCACGTGGCGGCCTGGCGCGCGAAATTCGTCGTGCCCATCCCCTTTGTCATGATCATCGACCCGGCGGAGTTTTGCAGATGAAAGTCGTCCTGTTCTGTGGCGGGCGCGGCACCCGCATCCGCGAATATTCGGAGGCCGTCCCCAAGCCGATGATCCCGCTCGGCCAGCAACCGATCATGCGCCATGTCATGCAGTGGTACAGCGACTATGGCCACGACGATTTCGTGCTCTGCCTTGGCTACAAGGCCAACGTCATCAAGGATTTCTTCCTCAACTCGCGTCCGCAGACATTTGCGGATTGCGTGGTTTCGGACGGTGGCAGGGACATCCGGCTGCTCGACGAAGCCGTCAGGGACTGGCGAGTAACGCTTCTCGACACCGGCATCTGGCGCAATATCGGCGAGCGCCTATGGGCGGCCCGCCATCAGGTCATGGGCGAGAAGATGTTTCTGGCCAACTATTCCGACGGACTGACGGATGTCGACCTCAACGACATGATCGCCAAATTCGAGGCGTCCGGCATGTATGGTTGTTTCCTGGCCGTGCGCGCTCCCCTCACCTACCATCTGGCGGACATCGCTCAGGACGGCCGCGTGCGCGCTTTCCGGACCACGGATACGTCGGAGATATGGATCAATGGCGGCTACTTCATCTTCCGGCCGGAGATTTTCGACTACATGCGGGAGGGCGAGGAACTGGTGCTCGAGCCGTTCAGCCGCCTGATCGCCGACAACAAGCTGATGGCCTACAAGCATGAAGGGTTCTGGCGGTCCATGGATACGTTGCGCGACTGGCAGTCGCTGGAGGACATGGTCGAGCATGGCGACATGCCCTGGAACGCTGCAATGCGGGCCGAGCGCGCACGACGCAACGTGATCAAGGCCACTTCATGAGAAGCCTTGGCCTCGCGCGGAGCGGCGAACGGCTGTCGGTCCTGTGCCTGGGCGCGCATTCGGACGATATCGAGATCGGCGCCGGCGGCACCATCATCAGCCTCATCGCCAGCGGCGTTCGCCTCGATGTTCACTGGTCCATTCTCAGCGCCGCCGGCCAGCGAGCGTCCGAAGCACGGGCATCAGCCGAGGCGTTCTTGCAGGGCGCCGAGCGCTATTCGATAGAGCTCGGCGAGTTTGAGGACAGCTATTTTCCCGACCAGAGCCGGGCGATCAAGGATTGGCTGATCGGTGTCAGGAGCCGGGTCTCTCCCGATCTTGTTCTCACCCATGCGCGCAATGACGCGCATCAGGATCATCGCGAGATCAACCAGCTGACCTGGAACCTATTTCGCGACCATCTTGTCTTAGAATACGAGATCCCCAAATGGGACGGCGACCTTGGCCAGCCAAACATCTACGTTCCCCTGACAGCCAAGGCCATGGACCGCAAGATCTCGCTGCTACATGAGCATTTCGGCACGCAGCGCTCGAAGGACTGGTTCGATCGCGCGACCTTCGAAGGACTTTCTCGCCTGCGCGGCGTCGAGTGCCGGGCACCGGAGTTTTTTGCCGAAGCCTTCTTCATGCGCAAGGCGCGCCTGCTCTGATTAGTGCCCCCGTGCGGCGCGCGCCTAGAGATATTCCGAAAGCAGAAACTCTTCCTGCCGGCTGAGCTGCCGATCATAATCGGCAACGCGCTGTCGGACGTTTTGCGCAAGAGCGTCGCGGTTCGCGACAACCGTGTCGAAGTGCTCGATCAGCGTCGGGACGCTAAATTGTTCGACGTGCTGGCAATAGTCGCCCAGGCCCATCTCGGCCATCAGCACATCGTTCTTCCTCGCATAGCCGAGCGAGATCGTCGGCTTGCCCATCTTTAGCGCGCAGACGATGTTGTGGAATCGGGTCGCAACGACAATGTCCGTCTGCGACATCTGTTCCATCAGGTGAGTAAGCGAGCAGCATGGCTCGGCAACTATGCTTTCGGCGGCCTGCGGACGTGCTGTTCGAACGCGGGCGAGCAATGCATCCACCGCGGTGCTGTCACCTAGCTCACCAGTGAGCAGACGGACGCCATACCCGTCGTCCAGCAGATGAACCACGAACTCCGACAGCTTCTCAATATACCGGTCGAGTATCTGATCGGCGCCCTCGGCATAGCCGTACCAGCCCCGGTAGGTCATCACGCCAACGCCAACAGTCAGACGGCCGGGATCGGTAGAGGTAGAAGACGAAACAGCCGGCACAGGCAGCTTGAATACAATGTCAGGGTAGATTGGGTCGTCAGTCGTATCGAAGCCGACGCTCTCCATGAAGGCCCTGGACATCTCGTCCCTGTAGGACCGGTAGTGAGCCAGGCCGGCCGCCCACGTCATCAACCAGCGATTGAGACGATGCCTGATCGGCCCTGCCCCGATGCAAACGAACGCTATCTTCGTGCCGGCAAGACGAGCCGCGAGGCACCAGGTCAGGATTTTCAGCGGCATGCCCTGCGGCCGCTCGCCGAAATCGTCGAGGATGCCTGTGCCCGGGATGATCATCAGGTCCGCCTTGCTGATGTGCCGCCAGGCGTGACCGGCATCGCGCAGCTTGCTCAACATCCTTAGGAACTTGCTTTGACTTGGTGGGCCGAGCGGGCGGATCGGCACGGTGTCGATGTTCATCGACCGAGAGACAATCTCGGGCTGGTCGCACACGCAGAACAGTTGGGCGTCCGGGCGTGCACGTCTCAAGAACCCGAGCATCGTCTCCAAGGACCCATCGTTGCCGAGATTGCCGGCGCCGAAAAGCCCGAACAGGGCGATGCGACTGGGTGCTGCCCTGGTCCGCCGCGCGGCCACCTCGGAGCGAGGGGCCGAAGCGAGGTCTGGCAGCAACACGTCGCGCTCCAATGCCGGCGAAACGTCGTTGTTCGCGCTCACTGGCTTTGCTCCTGTTGTCGGTCAATTCGAGGATCCAGTCGTGAGAATAACGGCCCTGGCACGCTGAAGACGGCGAAGGATTTGCGGTGAGCCGGCAAAACATCGTGCCTGCCCCTCGATCAGCCGGGCGGAATAGTGTCCGCGGCTTGCATAACCAAGGTCGCCGCATATTTTCCGGCGAATTCCGAGGAGGTGACGATGCCCCCCGCCACATTGGCGCGCGTCATCGAACCGTCCCGCAGTTGCCTCGAGTAGCTCTCCAGTCCTTGGCCATCCGCCGGGCGGTCGAGCAGCCAGCGAAACAGGAAATTGACATAGTCGCGATCGGTCATGCCGAAATCGGCGGAGGCCAAGCTGAAATCTTCGGAGCGAAGCATCGAGATGAGCAAGCCGTTGAAAGTATGCTCTCCGCGCTCGATCTCGCTGGCGCGGCGCGCGACTTCTTCCGCCGAGCCCTGACGACCGAGCACCAGGCAATAGGCAAAAGCGGCCTGCCGTACTTCAAGCGGCTCGTCCTTGCTCGTCGCATTGAGATCGCATTCGCGCTGAGGAAAAGCCGACTGCACCTTTCCGCGTATCAGATTCCTTGCGGCGAAATAGGCCGGTTTTGGTTCTCCCGGCGTCCAACCCTTGGCCTTGCTGCCGGTCAATCGAACGAGCCCCATATAAGCCTCGAAATCCGGGGCCCAATATGTCTCGTCCATAAGCTCGTAGATGTGGGCGGCCTCGACATTGTATTTCGCCTGAAGCTCGCGCAGCTGTTTCATGGTCTCGATCAGGCCCTCGACCTGCTGCTCTTCGCCATGCTGGCTTCCGTAGGGATTATTGAATTCGGTGACCCAGATCGGGTGGCCGTAGCGGACGATTTCCTTGAAAGCCCATTCGGGATCCTGGCCATACATGTGCCAGACGGAGATGTCCCACTCGATGCCGTCCTGCTGCATCCGCTCGAATGCGCCGATGTGACCCCAGCCGGCCGTGCCCATTGCCCTGCGCGCTGCCGGATCGGCTTGCTTCATGCCTACCGACAGACCCTTGAGGACCGCGCTGGCCTTTTTCCACCGCGGGCCGAAGTAGTCCAGCGGCCCGTCGCCACCAGCAGGCCCCCATTCGCAAGAATATTTTTGGCCATTGTCGCGCATCTCGCAGGGCTGGATGATCGCGTAGTTCTCCATCTCGTTGCCGAGTTCCCAGACGCCGATTTGTCCCTTGAAGCGGCTCCCCAGCATGAAGGCCAGCTTTCGAGCCTTCTCGTACAGCGCGTCAGTGTCTTCCTTGTCCAGATCCATGCCAGGCGTGACGACGGGAAGAATTTCGACGCCGCGCTTCTTTCCTTCCCTCACCAGTGCCGCCAGGGCATCGATGGCACTCGGGCCGGAGATGTTGACCCGATAGGACTTCATTCCGAGGTCCTTCACATAGTCGAGCTGGCGTTCGATGCTGATGACCCCGGAATAGGCATTGAACGGATGGCCATTTGCCCCCCACAGCAGTTCAGCTGAGGCGGCGGTGGCCAGTCCCAGAAGAACACCTATGGCTAGTGTCAATTGCCTGATCACCAAGAAACGCATTCCTTTTTTGCCAGGACAGAAAGTCTAGCCGCCGGTGTTCGGGCCGCAACGCACCCTTATTGGGGACGACCGGGGGCGCTTACCCCTTATGGCGGTAGCCACCCACCTTATAGCGGGCATGACGCGCCGCAGCTTTCCGAAAACAATCCATGGCCCGGCAGGACGCAGTGTCCGGCCGCTGGCTGCGCATGGGATCATGGTGGATGGCGGGCATCAGACGCGTACTCTTGCTCAGCACGAGCGATCGCTATGTCGCGCTCATCCTCAATTTCCTTACCGTCGCAGTGGTTTCGCGCATCCTGACGCCGTCGGAAATCGGCATCTCGGTGGTCGGGATGGCGATTGTCGGCTTTGCGTCGTCGGCCCGCGAGTTCGCCAGCACTTCTTTCCTCATCCAGCATCGTGAACTCGCCCGCGAAGATATTCAGAGTGCCTTCACGGTCATGCTTGGCTTTACGCTGGTGATCGTCGGCGGGCTTGCGGTCTTTGCCCGCCCCTTGGCGTCAGCCTTCGGCCAGGCCGGCCTGGTGCCCTACCTGCGGATCATATCGCTTTGCATGCTGATCGACGTCTTCCCGACGCTGATAGTCGCACTGCTGCGCCGTGAGATGGCCTTCGGCAAGGTGGCGATCATCAACATGGGCGGAGCGATCGTGACGTCGGTCACGACGATTATCCTTGCCCGGCAGGGTTTCAGCTACATGAGTTTTGCCGGCGCCGGTCTGGCCAATGCCTGCCTCACGGCCCTTCTGGCGATCGCAATATACTCGCGCCTTTCCATCTTCAGGCCCACGCTTCGGCATTGGAGGCGCATGGTCGCGTTTGGCGGCTACAACGGACTGACCGCCTTTATGTTCAAGGCTTACGAAATGGTGCCCTACCTGCTGCTCGGAAACATTCTTGCGCCGCACGCGGCGGCTTTGTTCAGCCGCGCCACGATGATTTGCCAGATTCCCGACCGGCTCGTGCTGAGTGGCACAATACCGGCCATCTTGCCGATCTTCTCGGCATCGGTACGCGAGGGCCAGGACCTCAAGAAGCCATATCTGAACGCATTGGAAATAGTCACAGCCCTCCAATGGCCGGCACTGTTGGCAATTGCCCTCCTTGCAGATCCGGTGGTCGGGCTGGTCCTCGGAGGCCAGTGGCAGGACACCGTTCCGTTGGTACGGATCATCGCAATCGCGTCGCTCTTCAGTTTCTCCGCTGAAATCGGCTACCCGGTGATGGTTTCCTTGGGGGCGATAAGGGACGTATGCATCAGGGCGCTCATCGCCTATCCGGCCTCCTTGGCTATCCTGCTGGTCGCGACCGCTGTCGGCGGCTTGCACGCGGCGGCCTGGAGCATGCTGATCATCACTCCGCTCCAGGCATACCTGTCCCTGACATTCCTGCGCCGCCGTCTCGGTCTGCGGTGGCGAGAGCTTTTTGCGGCCGTAGGGCGAAGTGCTCTGGTGGCGGTAGCAAGCGCCACCTGTCCGGCTTTGGTGCTCGTCTTGTCGGACCTAAGCTCTGCGCCTTCCATCCTGCAGGTCGCCGTCTCGGGAATCTTCGCAGCTGCCGGCTGGCTGCTCGCCCTGCGCGCAACCCGCCATCCGCTTCTCCAGGAAGTCGGCCATGCCTACGCGGCTATTCGCCGGATGGTCAGACTGGCCCCGACGCAGCCGGCCGAGTAGCGTATCAACTGTTTCAAGCGACCTGTTTGGATATGAGAAGATCCCGCCACTGCCCGATGAACCTTTCCTTCGTCGCGCCGACGGCCATCTGACGAAGCGCCAGACTGGTCTGCATCTTCTCGGCCCCGCTTCGCACCAAAGCCCGACGCATCCCGTCGGTGATCGACCGGTGATCGTGCGGGGAAACCTCCATGCAGACGCCACTTACGGCTTCCACCAGCGCACTGTCGGCCGAAACGATTGGCAGCAATCCCATATAGGCAGCCTCGAGGGCAGGCATGCCGAAGCCTTCGAGGAGACTAGGCAGGACGAACGCCTCTGCATGCCCGTAGAGCCAGCGCAGTTGCGCGTCGGGCACGTAGTTCAGCATGAACACTCCCGGCTCGTTCGCCGCCAGGGCCGAGATCTCCTCGTGGCCGGCTCCCCTCGCACCACAAAGCACATAGGCGATGCCCTGATCCCAAAAACGGCCATCGCGAAACGCCTTCAAGGCAGCGACCTGGTTCTTGCGAGTTTCGAGCGCTCCTACCGTGAGGAAAAACGGGCGCCCCTCAAGCGCAGGCACGGCTTCGGCGTGACCGTTGAACAGTTCGGTCCGCACATAGAGCGGTATCGTGGTCAGCTGTCGAAAGTCCGTCCCAAAAATCGAGCCGAAGCATGCCCGCGACCAATCGCTTACAAAGACCATGCCGGGTTTCGCGCGAGCAATCTTGTCATAGGCGAGACGGTAGTTCTCGACCGTCCGCGGGTCATATAGCTCGCTGTGCGTCAAAGGCCCCACGTCATGACACAACACGATGTCCCTGCTCGCCAGCCGGGACCGCAGGACATAGAGCGGATCGAGAAAGACTAGAAAGCCGCCGGCGTCCGCCTTGCTACCGATCAGGAAGCGGTCGCTGTTCCCCAGCAAGCCGATTTCCAGCATCATCAACCGCGCTATAATCTTGCGGAACAAGCCTTCGGGAGCATGGGACCCCAAGCGCCAGTATCTGACATCGGCATGAACTGGAACGAACTCGCAGCAGATATCCCTGGCGAGATAGTAGGCGCCGGTACGGTTCACGATCGATAGAGAGTTGTCGAGAAGCAACGCACTCAACCCGAGACTGTCCTTTTCATACTACGAAGCACCATGGCGTCGGCCGAACGCCTCCAGCATCACCGCCTTGGCGCGCTTCGTGGTGCCATTTGTCCGAACCAGATAGGCGAACGGGGGAAGCAGCATGGTCGCCGGTCTCAGCGAATATCCGTATTTGAACAGGTTGAGCGCAATTGTCGGCTTGCCTCTCGCCAAGTGAGAAACCGCGGACCAGAACGCTGCCTCGGCGATGCGCTGAAGGCCTATCCGATAGATCTTGCCCGCATCCGGAAGCCCTTTTCGACCCTTGGCGAAGAATGAGTCCAGCGCCGCCTGGCGTTCCTTGAGCAGGCGGAGCTTGTCGTTCCATGCCGGTTGCGAAATGCTCCCGGACTGGATCCGGCGAACTGCAAGCGGCGTGGGCAGCTCGATGACCTGCCCGATGCGTGCCAGCCGAAGCACCAGCTCGAAATCGTCGCAGAGAACCAAGCTCGGGTCATAGTACCCAGCCCGCATCTGAGCCGACCTACGGACGAGGATAGCATAGGCAGCAACGTGATCGAACGATGAGCAACATCGCCTGATGAAATCGGCCCCATCGGCTACGTTCCAAACGTTTGTCGTGGCCCCGTTGCCCACTTCTTCAAGCGGTCGAACTTCTGCATAGGTTCCGATGGCGAAGCTTGCCTCGGGCATCTGTTCCAATGCCTCGATGGCCAGCCCGAGCGCCCCTTCAACCAGCAAATCATCGGCGCAGAGGATCAAGAGATAGTCGGCTAAGGCGCGGTCTATACCCTCGTTGAAGGAGGCATGCGGACCGAGGTTCTTTTCATGGCAGATGACCTCGATGCGGCTATCGCGTTCGGCGAGGCGTTTCGCGACCGCGACGCTGTCGTCGGTCGATGCGTTGTCGATGATGACGATCCTAAGATCGTCGACCGCCTGCGACAGCACTCTCCCCACGCACTGCTCAAGGAAGTGCGCGTAGTTATAGCATGGAATGACGACTTCAACGCTCACATCCAAAATTCCTCTGTAGCCCGACACGCCTGCCCGGCGAACCTCATTCGGCTGACTCGGCGTCCACTTCCGCCATCAGCTGCAGATAGGTCTCGGCGATGCCGCGCCAGCTGTACCGGCTTGCCTGCTTCAGGCCGGCTTCGACGAAAAATTGCCGCACCTTCGGATTGAACCGTAGGGAACCGACGGCATCGGCCCAGGCACCCAGATCATCCGGATCGGCATAAAGCGCGCCCTGACCGCATACCTCCGGCAAGCATGGCGCCGTCGATGCAACAACCGGGCAGCCGCTTGCCATAGCCTCGACGGCTGGAAGGCCAAAGCCCTCGATCCGCGAGGGGAAAAGGAGGCACAGCGCACCCTCCAGCGCTTTCTTGAAGTCGTCATCGCTAATGCGGCCAAGCAGCCGGAGATTGGACGGAACAGGCGAGACGATCGAAGAGACCGCGGTCTCGTCCGCGTCTCCGGCCATCCATAAATCCAGCCCCATCGAATCCAGGAGCGGTGCGAGCCGAGCCAGAAGTTCAAGGTTCTTGTATTTTTGTGGGCGCCCAAGGCAAAGGACATAGCGGCGCTCGGACCGCAGGTTCGACCGGCCAGCGTTCCATTTCGCCGCATGATCGCTGCCGTTGTAGGTCACGGTGATCTTGTCGGCCGGAGCAACGCCGTACGACACGAGGTGCTGACGCGACAGCTGCGAAACGGTCGTCAGGTGTGCCGCGCGACGGCCCAAGAGCGGCAGGATCAGCCGGTGCGCCCAGCGGAACAGCCGCCCATAGCTGTCCGGCATCAGCCTGGTATGCAGGTCATGGATGCAGACGATGTGATGTTTGACGGTGACGGGAGCGAGATTGCAGAAGCTCAGCAGACCGCCGGGAACGTGTCGCGGCAGTTGCGCCTGAACCCAGAATTGCGGCAGGCGCGGCTTCGAATATTCCGGGACGACGCGCACGGCGATGGCGCGTAGCGGCAGCTGCGCGGGCCTGGGCGCCACCATGTCGAGGCTGAGGTCGCGAGCCAGCGGGTGTCCCTCGGTGATCAAAGCGTCGAGGGCAAGCGTCACCTCGCGCGCATAGCGCGCCACGCCTGTCGTGTTAAGCGCGACGAAATCTCCGTTGATCGTCCACCGTCGCCTTCGCATGCTGCCGGCAACTACGGCAGGTGCCCCCATACCCGTTGTGGTGACGGGCCCCCGCGAAAAAGGGATGACGTTGTCCGCCGTGCCCAAAATATCCTGCTGTCTGGGAACCTCGGCTTTGCCCATCGGTCGCGGCACCTCGCGGATCGGCGGCTCGATGCCGCGCTCAGAAGATCCCAGCCTAACACCGCGCAGCCAGAACCGACTTTCCAACGATGGAGGTATGCGCCTACACCTTGGCGTCCCATAGGGAGAAGGTGCGGCAACAAATTATCGATGCGCCCCCACGGCGGCGTCCCAATGGACTAAATGACGACCGCAAACCGCCGGTCCAGACTGTCCACCGTGTCATCCGTTCGACCCGTGAGGCCCCATGCGACAATACTGGGCCATCAATGGCCGTTTCCTTGCGCAGAAGCTGACGGGCGTTCAGCGCTACGCACGGCAGATCGTGACCGAGCTGGACCAGTTGCTTACCAGTCATCCGGAGATCGCCCGCGGCCTCAACCTGGAACTTCTGGCGCCACCCGACGCGACGCTGGACCTGCCCTTGTCGGTCATTTCCACCCGTACCGTCGGCCCTTTGAGAGGCCATCTGTGGGAGCAGCTCGTGCTGCCGGCCAATCTTCATGGCAGGGGACTGCTCAGCCTGTGCAATACCGGCCCGGTGTTGGCGAACACACAGATCGTGTGTATCCACGACACGAACACGCGCAACTACCCAAAGAGCTATTCACCGGCATTCCGCGCGCTTTATCGCGCCCTGGTGCCCGCCCTTGGCCACAAGGCCGAGTTTGTCGCGACGGTCTCCCATTTTTCGGCGGGCGAACTCGTCAGGCATGGTATCTGCCGTCCGGACAATATCCTCGTTGCTCCCAACGGGCATGAGCATGCGCTTGAATGGCGGCTAAGGCACTCCGATGCAACGCGCCTGGCAGCCGGCCCCACCACGATCGTGCTCCTGGGCAGCGCCGCGCCTCACAAGAACGCCCGGCTGATCATCGATGTGGCCGACAAGCTCCACGCCGAAGGCTTCAAGATTGCCGTCGTGGGCGTCTCAGATCCGCGCATCTTCAAGCAGCCCACCTTCGAAAGCGCGGCGAATGTGTTTTGGCTCGGCCGGCTTTCAGATGCCGAGCTTGCTGCCTTGCTGCGTGACTCTATGTGCCTTGCCTTCCCGTCACTCACCGAGGGTTTCGGGCTGCCGCCGCTGGAGGCCATGGCGCTGGGCTGCCCGGTGGTGGTGTCCGATCGTGCCAGCCTGCCCGAGATCTGCGGCGATGCCGCGCTCTATGCCTCGCCGGACAATTCGGCCGAATGGCTCGACCGCTTCATGGCCCTGAATGCGTCTCCGACGAGGCGATGCGACATGATTGAACGCGGGCTCGCACGCATTTCCCACTATCGTTGGAAGCGTTCTGCGGAACTTTACTTGCATGCGATGTGGAAGGCCGGGGGCCTGCCATCGGCGGAGCTTATTCAGCACCTCGGCGACCCCAATCACGCAATACCTGTGTAAGGCGACTGCACGCTGTCGACCGCATCCCCGAACTCGCGGTCGAAACGCTCCTCCGAGAAACGCAAGCTGTTGTGCCAGCAGGACTCGGGCGTAATCGCGCCGCCGCTCTCTTCAAAGCGGTCAATGGCCTCGTTGAGGCTTGCGATGGTCTGCCTATCGAACAGCACTCCGGTAGGCCTCTCCGCAACCCCAAGCCGCCTGACGATATCCGTCGCACCGCCACGGCTGAACGCGATTAGCGGTGTGCCGCAAGCTTGCGCCTCCGCAAGCGCGATACCGAAATCCTCGCACCCGGCAAAGACCATGGCTTTGGCCTGGGCGATCGTCCGCACATAGTCATTGCGCGAGAGAAAGCCGGCGAAGGTGACGTTCGGGCCTGCAAGCGCACGCAATCTGGCCGACTGCTGCCCCTCCCCGACCACGACCAGACGTCGGCTCGGCATTTCGTTGAAGGCCTCGATCACGAGATCCGTCCGCTTGTAGGGCGCGAGGAAGGATGCGGACACGTAGTAGTCGTCCTTGTCCTCGACATAGGCGAGCTCGCCAAGCGACACAGGTGGGAACACTACCCTGGCGTCGCGGCCATAGATGCGCTTGATGCGCGTGCGCACGTAGGTGGAATTGGCCAGCATCAGGTCGGGCCCGTGCGCGGTTCTGGTGTCCCATTCCCGCAGGCGATGGAGCATATAGCGGAAAAGCATGCCCTTGGGCCCGAAGCCCATATTTGCCTGGTCGAGGTAGGAGAACTGCTCGTCCCAGGCATAACGGACCGGGCTGTGCACATAACACAGGTGCGGCTGGTCGGGCCTCGTGATGACGCCCCGCGAAAACGCCGCCGAAGAGCTGATCACCGCATCATAGCCGGTAACGTCGAACTGCTCGATCAGGAACGGGCAGAGGAAAAACAGGGCGCGGTAGTACTTCCTGATCATCGGCAGCCTGTTGGCCGCCGAAGCATGGAATTCCACGTCGTGGAAATATTGCTGTTTCACCGGCTCCGGCAGGAAATCGAACAGTGTGAAGATCTCGGCGTTCGGGAGCTGGCTGCAGATACGCGCCAAGACACGCTCACCGCCCCTGAAATCCGGACACCAGTCGTGCACCACGGCGATCCGGCTGTTGCGGTCGATACCGGCCACCCTCGCGGCAGAAGACGGCGTTGAAAGATAGTGGTCTGCCGTTTCCAGTTGGGCCAGACTGGTGTGTCGCATGGGCGTCTCTCGAAATCCTCGTCCATGCCAATGTCGATTTGCGGCCAATCCCCTACAAGCTGACCAAACGGGTGTCGGCCCGACCTGCCTCGCGTGTCGAAGCACACGATCGAACGCCGGCTATGTACGTCGTAGGGAGTATTGGCGGAAACTTCCGATCCTTTTGTACAGGCTGTGATCCTCCGACCCCGCGACTACGCTTGCCGGAACGGTTTGTTCGATGCGGCGGCGCGACGGCATTGGACGATCGCATGAGGTTGCGCATGAGACTTGTCGTAGCGATACCGACGCTTGGCCGCAGCGAGCAACTTACACGACTGCTCGCCCATCTCGAGCGTCAGTCGCGGCTGCCGGACCAGGTCATCATTGCCGCCCCCGATGCAACCCATGTCGGCTCCGTCCAAAGCGCCCGCTTTCCCGTGAGCGTGATCTTCGGCAAGAAGGGCCTGACCACTCAACGCAACAACGTGCTCGAACACGTCGCCCGGCGGTTCGACATAGTCACTTTCTTCGACGACGACTTCGTTCCCGCAGACGACTATCTCGAGCGTGTCGAAGCCTCGTTCGCGGCCCATGACGACTGGGTTGTCGTGATGGGCGACGTGATCCTGGACGGTGCCCGCAATGCCGGCGTCACCTGGGAAGACGCCATGGACGCGCTGGACAGGGCCAAGGCCGAACCGTGCGTCGTCACCCGCATTGCCAACCATGTCGGCGCCTATGGCTGCAACATGTCGATCAGAGAGGCGAGCATCGGCACGCTTCGCTTCGACGAACGGCTGGTGCTCTACGGCTGGCAGGAGGACATCGACTTCACCAGCCAGCTCAGGAAGAAAGGCCGCGTGGTCGGTGTTTCCTCGATCGTCGGCATTCATCTCGGCATCAAGACCGGGCGCATTAGCGGCGTCCGCTTCGGCTACTCGCAGATCGTCAATCCTGTCTACCTGATCAGGAAGGGCTCGGTGCCGGCGAGCTTCGCGCTTCCGCTGATGCTGCGGAATATCGCCGCCAATATCGTTCGCAGCATGCGGCCCGAGCCCTATATCGACCGGCGCGGCAGGCTGTGGGGCAATCTTCTTGCCATGTCCCATTTGGTGATCGGGCGCATCCAGCCCGAATACATTCTGGAAATTTAGGAGCCTCGCGTGAGCACTCAGCAACCGTCAAATACGTCTCTGTCGAATACGCCACGCAGCCGACGTTTCCGCAACACACTTGCCGCCCTGACCCTGTCGCTGGTTGCCGGTGCATCCGGGCTGCACGGTGCCGTGGCCACGGAATATCTGCTGGGGCCACAGGACAAGGTGCGCCTCAAAATATACGAATGGCGGGCGTCGAAGGACAGCGCCTTCGGATGGCCGGCCTTGAACGACCAGTTCACCGTCGGCGCCGATGGCACCCTGTCGCTGCCTTTCGTCGGCGAGATCGATGCAGCCGGCTCAACGACCGGCGCACTCGGCACCGCGATCGGCAACCTGCTCATGACGCATATGGGGCTTGGCCGGCCGCCGAATGTCGCGGTCGAAGTGGTCCAGTTCAGGCCATTCTACGTCGTCGGTGACGTCAAGAGCGCCGGCGAATTTCCCTACCGTCCCGGCCTGACAGTCCTTCAGGCCCTCAGCATTGCCGGTGGCCTCAGGACCAGGGACGACGGCACGGGCAGATTGACCCGTGAGGTCATCTCCGGCCGGGGCGACCTTAGCCTGCTGACGCTTTCCGGCATCAACCTCATGGCGCGCAAGGCACGGCTGGAAGCGGAGTTGAACAATGCCGACGAAATCGCCTTTCCCGAGCAACTGACCAAACGCACCCAGGACAACGCTGCGACCATTGCGATGGAACAGGAGCGCCTGATTTTCAAGGCACGCCAGGATGGCATAAAAACGCAGATCCAGGCCCTCGGCGATCTGAAGGACTTTCTGGCCAAGGAACTCCAGGCTCTCGAAGAGCAGCTTACCCTCTATGACAAGCAGATCGAGCTGGTTGAGAAGGAACTGACCGGCGTCTCCTCGCTCGTCAGCAAGGGCCTTACGGCTGCGCCCCGCGAGATGTCGCTGGAGCGGACGGTGGCCCAGATCCGCGGCGATCGGCTGGCCGCCGAAACCGCAGTGTTTCGCGCCCGTCAGGAGATCAGCCGCGCCGACATTTCCATTCTGGAGGCCAAGAACAAGCACGCGACGGAGGTTTCGGAATCGTTGCGCGAAACGCAGGCTCAGATGAACGAGATCTCACGCAAGGCCCAGACCGCCGTGCAGATGCTGCACGATTCCGAAGTGACGACGCCGCGCCTGCTCGCGCAATCGCGCAACGAAGAGGCCCAACCTTCCTATACCATCGTTCGCCCAATGCCCGACGGAACAGCATCGGAATTCGCGGCCACCGAAACGACGGCTTTGCAACCGAGCGATACGCTCAAGATCAAGATCCCGCTTTCGCCGATCGAAGAGGATTCCCTCGCAATACTGAACGAAAGCGGCTTGTCTGATCTACCTGCGATGAGAACGCCGTCTGCCGACGCGCAAGCGGCCGCCACGTCAACGCAGACACAGTGATTGGGACCGCTGCGCCCCAATCACTAAAGTGATCCTGGCAGGTCCAGGCCCCAGACGAGTTGACGGGCAGACCTTGGCCAGCTCCTATAGCGGCCTCCTCTCGCGAGATGTGTTCCGAGTTCAACGCGTCTGGGAAATCTTAAGCAGTCGATCGAGTAACGCTTGCAAAAGCAGGCCAGCCAGATTTCACTCCAGCCAAGGGCTGTTTCGATGCAGAACGGCGCGACAAGACAAATCACCGGGGAGATGACACGCGTGTTCTGGAGCCTTGTTACGGTTGCCGCGGTTGGCTTCCTGCTGGGGCTCAAATTCCGTGTCCCGGCACTTCTTGCCGCCTCAGTTGCGACGGCCATTGCAGCCGGGTTCCTGCTTGAAGGGCCGTTGCTGCCGAGGATCTTGTTTCCGCTGTTGATGCTGCAGTGCGCCTATCTTGCCGGGCTGGTCGCCGGCGGCATGTGGCGGCACACCGACAGCCCGCGCAGGTAGCTCGCTCACGAGGCTTCGTCGAACCGCATCACCGCAAAGATCGTGCGAACCAGGATGACTGCGTCCGCCCACAGCGACCAGTTGTTTACATATTTGCTGTCGAGCGCGACGCGGCTGGGATAGTCGGTTCTGCTGCGGCCAGTAACCTGCCAGAGCCCCGTGAGACCAGGCCTGGCGGAGAGATAGTCGGCAGCATTAGGACCATAACGGGAGAGCTCCTCGGCGACGATGGGACGTGGGCCAATGCAGCTCATCTCGCCCTTCAGAACATTGAACAGCTGCGGCAACTCGTCGATGCTCGACTTGCGCAGCAACCGGCCAAAGGCGGTGATGCGCGGGTCATCCCGGAGCTTCTGGGTCTCCTCCCATTCCACGGCAGCTTCAGCGTTCGACGCAAGATGCTGGGTCAGCACCTCGCCCGAATTGGCGACCATTGTCCGGAACTTGTAGCACCTGAAAGAAGCGCCGCCGAAGCCGATGCGATTGTGAGAAAATATTGCAGCTCCGCCGTCACTCAGTTTCAAGATCACAGCAACGATAAGCATGATCGGTGAGGCGACTGCGAGGGCGCAGAGGGCGATGGCGATGTCCGCTGCCCTCTTGAGCTTTCCCCCGATGGGCGCGGATGGCGATCCGGCGCTCGTCGGGGTCGCATCGTCCTGGTTCGGCGCAACCTCTGTCTCGGAAGCAAGCAGCTGGCTCGAAATCTGGACGCCGTCGTTCGCGGCGCCAGAGACATGACGCTGAGGGCCACGTACCGTTCCCAAACGCTGCTTGCGGTCGCGAATAAAGGAGCGGCGGCGAGAAGATGATTTGCCAATTGCGTTTACAGACATGAGCTACACGTCCACTCACTAACTGGCTCTAATTTCCAGCGTCGTGCGCCCAGGCGCAACAGCGGCAAAGGTTGTATTGAAATCTGCCACTACCTACCCTCTGATCCAAAGGTATTAGCCACTCGCCCTAAATGCGACGCGGAGAATCTGGCCGACGCCGGGCGTCGTCGAGTCTCCGCGAAGAAGAGAAATCGCTTTGGTGGCTGGTTGACTTGAAAGACGCCCGTCGGCATGCGACCGGCTGACCGCGGCAATGCTTCAGCGAGCCCGTTGGCCTCGCCTGTAACCTTCCTTGACCCGCGCGGCACGCACATTGGTCATGACCGCGCCGATTACCAGCGTCTTGCCTGCATGCAACATTTGGACCAATTCGCCGAAGAGATCGGCGGGCGTCGCTCCACATTCAGCCACCAGCACGACCCCGTCCAGACAGGTGGCGACGGCAAGCCTGTCTGCCCCAACGGTCAATGGTGGCAGATCAACGATGATCATGTCGTAGCCCTGTAATTCCGCCAGAGCGGCGCGCAGGTTTCGCTGCGTGAGCAGGTTCTTCGCATCGACAACCGAGCTGGGTAGAACGTCGACCCTTCCATTGCGGCTCGGCGCGATGTTCTCGAAGATCGACCATTCTGTCGCCTGGACGGGATCGATGGCCCCAAGCAGCCCATGGCTCAAGACTGAATGGAATATGTCGGCATCGATGACGAGGACATGCTCGCCGCACATCGAATAAAGCATCGCAAGGTTGCTCGCGAAGGAGCTCTTCCCATCGGAGGGCAAGGACGACGCTATTCCGATGCATTTCAGCGGGCGGCCCGGATCGTGCAGGTCGATGGCGGTTTTGACCCTCCTGAGACCTACGCTGTATTTCGACGAAGGCAGCGTTGTGATCGCATCGAGCTTCGCGCGCCTGGCCGGGATCGGCGCCAGCTCGCCTATGCACTCCAGGCCAAAATCCTCGCGCAGCTGCCGAGAGGAACGGATGCTGCGATCCAGCGTAAAGCGGAGAAAGGCGACTCCCAACCCCAGCATCAAGCCGCCCAGGCCCGCAAATGCATAGACAAGCCTGCGCCGCGGATCGCTGGCCGCGAGCGGTCGCGTCGCCTTGGTGATCACGCGTGCGTCCGCCACGGGATACGACTGCTGGCTGACCGAATTGGTGTAGGCTTGCAAAAAGCTCTCATACATCTTGCGGTAGGTATTCGCAGCCACCTCGAGTTCCTCGAGCGTAGGAGCATTCTTGCCGGCCGCGCTGCCGGAGCCAATGGAACTGTCTTCGCCAATGCCATAGTCGTGCCGTGCCCGGAACTCCTGCGCGACTTTCGTGGCGGTGTTCATCTGCGTCCGCAGCTCGTTCAATCGCTGCTCGAGCCAGCTACCTCCCTCGCGAGCCGAGGTGAACTTCGTTTCCAGCTGTTCGCGCATGAATGCATCGGCCGTCGCGTTGGCGACATTTGCAGCGGTGTCGGGATCGAGCGCGCGGAAGGAGATGGTTATCGCGTAGGACACGCCGACGCGCCGCACATCCAGTCCCCCAATATAGGCGCCCATCGTCATCCGATCGCGTTCGAAATCCGATAGATTCCTGGACTCATCCGCTTGTGAGGAGTGGCTAAGCTCCCATCGCTCGCCAAGCTTTTTCAAGCGCGCCAGGAACCCGAGGTTCTGTGACCTGTTGAAAATCGGGTCGTCCTTCAGCTTCAACTGGTTGATCACCATCGTTGCGATCTTCTCGGATTGCATGACGGCGATCTGGCTCTCGACCTGAGCCGTGTCGAGCGTGAGGTTCAGTTCGGCCTGCTGCTGGAGCAGTTGCGGCATCTTCGGCTCGATGAGCAACTGTGTCTGGGCGGTGTAAACGGGATCAGTGGTGGCTATGTAAAACCATCCAAGGAACAGGGCGCACAGAATGAAACCGAGAATTGTGCGGAGATATTGCCCCAGGAATGAAGCGATATCTGCCAAGCCGACGAAATCGCCCTCGGGTTTCGCGCTTCGGTCGAATGCGCTTTGCCAAGAGGGGGGCAGACGACGGTCCATCGCTAGATCCAGATCCGATTACCGGAGGCGGCTACAGCTCCTCCTGTGGTGCTTCTTGCGTGCAGTCGATGACGTTGAGCCGCACATTCAGGCGCGAATGCTCTGTGCAACCTCATCGGCAAGGCACCCATGTAAGCTTAGTCCGAGTAGGCGCGACGTAAACGCCGCCAAATGAGGTAGGATGCTTATCCTGGTGCCGCGCCGACCGGGGTAAGACACGCGCTCCCTTCCGGCCCAATATCTGACCCACGGCCTAACCAACGCGACCGCCACCGAACGCCAGGGCCCTTCGATGGCAAATCATGTCCTTTGGGCGGCAACGGGCATAGACGTAGTCAGCAGATAATCACCTTCGATCGCCGTTGCGTTCAGCCGAGCGCGAGCCCTGGTCGCCGATATGACTGCAAGGGCTATGAAGAAGATCATCCCGGGGTCGGCGGTTCCGCTGACCAGCGATCCGCCGACAATTCCCGCCAGCGCACAGGCCTGAACGCTAGACGCCACTGCATCCGTCTCTTGGTCAACCCAATCCCTCACCCCGTGCAAGCCGCGAGCCACGACGAAGAGCAGCGCCGCCATCATCGCTGTTCCAAGGAACCCGAGTTGTGACAGGACGGCGATGGGCCAGCTGGACGCGCGCGAGCTGCCGAAGCCGATGCCGAGCCCTTGCGTATCGCCGAAGGCCTGCAGGCTCTTCAGGTTCCAATAGGCACGCTCCTGCCCCGAACTCGTGTTGCCCTTGTCGAAGACCACCGAATTCAGAAGGCGGGCAAACGGATCGAAGATGCGATGGTCGTAGAGCGTGACTGCCAAAACCACGAGCAACACGACCACAAGGGCAACGACAATCTGCAAATCACTCTTCTTCACCCGGTTACTCAACACGGCAACAAGCAGCGAAATGGCAACCGGAACCACAAGTACGGCCAAGCCACCATAGGCAGTGCTGGAGGTCGAAAGGAGGGTCAGGGCGAGCAAGACAAGGGTAAGCCACTTGGCCGGCGTCCAGCCGGTCTTCCGCCAATATGTGTATGTAAAGCCAAGGCAGCCCAGAGACGCGCCGGCGAAGGCCGACGCTTCCGAATAGCCTCCCGCAATTCGAAAGAAACCCGATTGGCCGACATTGGTGAGCATCGCGTAGCTCGCGGTGCGGATCGGCTGCAAGACATCGCCTGCTCCGGCGATCTTGCCCAACAGATCGAGCATCCCCATCGACACATGCAGCACGCACAAAAAAAAGAAGCCGCGCCTTATCTGGTCCATGCGCTCCGAACGTAGCAGCAGCACACAAAGCGCTATGGTGACCAGGCCGCCAAGGACGAAATAGGCCGTCTGCGATATGTTGGCCGAGACCGGCTCAAGCACCGATTCAACGACGCCTTGCCTCAACTGCGATTGCACGAAAACGGTCGTTTGGCCGGCAAACAGACGCGGCAGAAGCCAGCAACCGACCGCGGCGTAGACCATCAGGCAGCAAAGCACCCAAAGCGGCTTTACCTGGCCAAAGACCATTCCGATATCGCGCCAGATCAGCCTTCGCGCTGCGACCGAAGCGATAAGCAAGATGGCGAAATAGGTGTAGATCAAGGGCGATGAGCCACCCAGCGAGGAAATAGCCACCACTGCCGTCGCACCAAAGGCCAGGGAAGCGATTAGGCTGACAATCAGCGTACCGCGAGCGAGGAAGCCGGCGATCAGGACCGCGAAGCATACGATCAGTCCGATAACGGAGAACTGCATCTGCCGATGACCTGGGTGCACCCTGTGTCAAAATCCGACCGCTCGCACATTTGCTCATGGCAGCGACTGCCTTCACAAGCAGGTCAAAAGCGGTATCTGCCCTACCCCTTCCCAACGGGATCAAGAGGAGCAACGCCCAACGCAACTGTGGCGTTGAACTGATGTGTGGCATGGGCAGTCAGCTAGTTTGGTCCGCCCATTTTACAAGCCAGACAGGGCTGCGCGTGCCCCCCTCACCCGCGAATATACACGAGCCCGAAAACCGCGCATGGTTTTCGGGCCCGCGCCTTGCGCAATGCTATGGTTCCTCGCCAGGTCAGGTTGGCGAGGTCGATGTCAAAGCAGCAGGTCAGCCCTATCTGTGCCAGCTGCCCGACCTACCGACGGCGGGTTGAGGAAAATCCCCCGGGAAAAGGTCGTTGATCTTGTAGGCGACTTCTGTGCGGTTCGTCGCCTTGAGCTTCTTCATGATATTGCGGATATGCACCTTCACGGTGCTTTCCCGCAGATTGAGCTCGTAGGCGATGATCTTGTTGGCTTTCCCGCGTCGCAGGGCCTCCACCACCTCCGCCTGGCGCAGCGTGAACATGCCGCCCATGGGAGGCGCGGTCTCGCCGCCGGATGCCAGCGTCTGCCTTACGGCCAGCACGCTGCTGGCGGGCACGAAAGTGCCCCCGGCCATTGCCAGGCTGATCGCCTCGACACACACATCGATGCCGACGGATGACGGGATATAGCCCCGCGCACCGTATTCCAACGCCTTTAGGATCTGGGACAACTCATCGGTGTCGGCCAGAACGATCACCGGTGTCGTTGCGAAATCCGACGCCAGCTTGGCAATTTCGCGTGCCACATCCGGCTCGGTGATCCTGCGCCCGCCGACATTGAGCAGGATCGCCGCCAAAGGCGGATACTCCGCCTCCTTCCGCTTCCACTCTTCGATGGACCCGAACGCCAGTACTTCCATCTCCTCCTTATGGAGGGCGATGCTGCGCGCGAAGCACTCTCGATCAAGAGCGCGATTGTCGATGATTACAAGCGAGCGAGCAGACTGTTCCAGACCGTCGGGAGCATCAGTGTCATTGGAAGCCGTCGCCATTTTAGATGCGGTCAATCCATCCACAACGGTAGGCGACAGGTTTATCGACTTCCCGTTGACAGACAAATGGCCGCCATTCGTAGCTGCTGAACTTATCATGTTTTCACCCCACTCGTGCATCTGCGGAGGCGTCGATAGACACGACGCCTTAGATGCACTTCCCACGCTTGACGCAATACTAAACAAAACGAGCGAAAAACTTAGTTCCGGATGATCCGGATGTATATCGACATCCAATTCCGAGGGTATGCCTCATCCATATGCTGAATATACACATATTGGTGGTAGCGATACTGATCCATGTTAATGGTTTGTTTACATTATTTTTGAAAGTAGATAACCAGGTTTAGATCACGTTAATTGCGCCCACCTCAAAAACGAAACACGAATTACTTGTAACGGAAATTTTATCTATACTATTTTTCGTGTAATTTTTTCTAAACCAGAGCCAAGGCAACCGAATTTGACTCACATCCATTTGGCAACGTACTTCCATTTCCAATCCAGAAATTAAAACGGGCGCCACCGTAAACAAAAAGCACTACATCCTGACACAACTTCAGCGCGCCATCTGGCCCAAGCCTTTCGCCCCTGGCCCAAGACGCAGCTGCCGGCCGGCGCGGTTCCCGCTTTCGTGAATTTGCGCCCGAAGGCGTCACAAACCCCATCCCCTTGGCCGATGCACGACGTCGATATCCCTTGACCGGGAGCAGTGGCCGCCAAGGAGAGTCCATCGATAATGGCGGGATGGCACACCGAATAGGCAGTGGAAGGCCAATTCCTGCGTGACGGTGAATACTTAATTCGCCTTAATTTTAACAACAATCGTACAGATCATATATAGGATTTATATATGCATTGCTGTCATAGATTATAATCATAGCCAATTGAGCAATATCTGCAGATCTAGAGCAGATATATAGACAAGCATCCCAAGATCATTTCAAAATTAACCGCGCAGACATTTCTGCTGACTCGGTCTTAATCGAACGATGTGACAGACAGGATGATGCCCAACCAATGAAGCTGATGCCTTTGCAGGTAGATGCACTGTCCCGGAAGCTTTCAGCATTCATGCAGCTGAAACCGGAGGATGCCGCTGCGCTGGAAAAACTCCAGGGCCCGCGAACCCTGGTCAACGCTGGCAAGGAAATTGTCTACGAGGGCCAGCATCGCCACGCAGCCTATGTTCTCCGAGAGGGCTGGGCCTATTCGTACAAGCGTCTGCACGACGGAGCGCGACAGATCATCGATGTCCAGATCCCTGGCGACTTCCTCGGCGTACGCAGCCTGCTGCTCAGAACCTCGGACCAGAGCTTTGTCGCATTGACGGACATCGAAGTTAGCCGGATCAACACCGAGCGGCTCTGGGAGGTATTCCACGGCACACCGCGTCTGGCGCTGGCGCTGCTATGGGCAGCCTCACGCGACGGCGCAATGGTGGTGGAACACCTCGTCAGCATCGGACGACGCGATGCCCTGACCCGGACGGCGCACTTCCTCTTGGAGCTCGGCGTGCGCATGAAGCTCATCGGGCGCGGAACCGCCGACAGCTACAGCTGCCCCCTCTCGCAGAGCATACTGGCAGACGCGCTCGGCCTGACCGCCATTCACCTGAACCGGGTTCTGCGGCAGTTGCGCGAAGCAAACCTGTTGGTCTTTCGAGAAGGCGTAGTCACCTTCCTCGACCGGGAGGCACTGGCCGAGATCACAGGCTTCGACTTCACCTATCTCGACCAGAATGTGCCGGCGTCGAAATAGATCGGGCGATCTTCCGCCAAACGGTCGATCGCCCTCAACAAAAGTTCCGGCAGCTATCCTAGCAGTCAATAGCTACTGCGCTGCGTCCTTCAGCACAAAGCGCTGGATCTTGCCCGTCGCGGTCTTCGGAAGAGCATCGATGAACTTGATCGAGCGCGGATACTTGTAAGGCGCGATCACCGCCTTGACGTGGTCCTGCAGCGTCTTAATCGTGGCGGCATCCGCCGGCACGTCCTTTGCCAGCACCACATGCGCCTGCACGACCTGGCCACGTTCCTCATCGGGCGCACCGATGACGGCGCATTCGGAAACGAAGGCGTGGCTCAAGAGCGCCGCCTCCACCTCCGGCCCGGCAATGTTGTAGCCGGCCGAGATGATCATGTCGTCAGAGCGGGCGGCAAAATGGAAATAGCCGTCCTCGTCCTGATAGAAGGCGTCTCCCGTCAGGTTCCAGCCGTTGCGGACATAGGCCTTCTGGCGCTTGTCGGCCATGTAGCGGCAACCCGTGGGGCCGCGCACCGCCAGCCGACCCACTTCGCCGCGCGGCTTCTCGTTCATATCCTCGTCGACGATCCTGGCTTCATAGCCGCCCACCGGCTTGCCGGTAGAGCCCGGTGCGGAATCGCCCAGGCGGTTGGTGATGAAGATGTGCAGCATCTCGGTAGCGCCGATGCCGTCCAGCATCGGCTTGCCGGTCTTCTCCATCCACGCATTGTAGATCGGCGCCGGCAGCGTCTCGCCGGCCGAGACCGCGACGCGCAGCGAGCTGAGGTCCGCGCCCTTGTCCATGGCTGCCAGCATGACGCGATAGGCGGTGGGTGCGGTGAAGCTGATGGTTGCCTTGTAGGTTTCGATGATCTCGATCATCTTCGGCGGGGTGGCCTGCTCCAGAAGCGTTGCCGCCGCGCCGAAACGTAGCGGAAAGATCGCCAGGCCGCCCAGGCCGAAGGTGAAGGCAAGCGGCGGCGATCCGACGAAAATGTCGTCCGGCGTTACCGAAAGCACTTCCTTGGCGTAGGCATCGGCGATGATGAGCAGATCACGATGGAAATGCATCGTCGCCTTGGGCTCGCCCGTGGTGCCGGAGGTGAAGCCCAGCAGCGCGACGTCGTCGCGATTGGTCGGCACCGCGTTGAACTTCACCGGCTTGTCGAGCGCGATGCGGTCGAGTTCGGCATCATGGTTGGCGGTGCCGTCGAAGCCGATGACCTTCTTGAGGAATTTTGAGGTCTTGGCGCAGGCGACGAGTTCGTCGAGGATGCGCGTGTCGCAGAGCGCGAACTCGATCTCAGCCTTGTCGACGATCTTTCCGAGTTCGCCGGCGCGCAGCATCGGCATGGTGTTGACCACCACCGCACCCGCCTTGGTGGCGGCCAGCCAGCAGGCGACCATCGCCGGATTGTTGGCCGAGCGGATCAGCACGCGGTTGCCAGGCTTGACGCCATAGTTCTCGACCAGCGCATGCGCGATGCGGTTCGACCAGTCGGTCAGTTCCTTGTAAGTGCGGCGGCGGCCATTGCCGATCAGCGCGATGTTGTCGCCAAAGCCCTTGGCGACCATGGCGTCGGTGAACTCGACGCCGGCATTGAGGGTTTCGGGATAATCGAAGCCGTCGAGCAGCAGGTCGGGCCACTCCTCCATCGGCGGCAGGTTGTCACGTGTAAAAGTGTCGGTGTGCGCCGATGGTCCCAGCATTTTGTTATCCTCCCGCCAGTGTCTGCCTGGCTATTATGACTTTCTGTACGTCGGACGCGCCCTCATAGATGCGCAGCGCCCGGATCTCCCGATAGAGGCTTTCGACGACGCTCCCCTTGCGCACGCCGTCGCCGCCATGGATCTGCACCGCCTTGTCGATGACGCTCTGGGCGCGGTCGGTCGCATAAAGCTTTGCCATGGCCGCCTCGCGGCTGACCCGCGGGGCGCCGGAGTCTTTCAGCCAGGCTGCGCGATATACGAGGAGAGCAGACGCGTCGATGTCGAGCGCCATATCAGCGATGTGGCCCTGCACCATCTGCAAATCGGAAAGCGGAGCTCCGAACAATTCGCGCGAGGTCGAACGCGCAACGGCCTCGTCCAACGCGCGGCGAGCGAAGCCGAGCGCAGCGGCAGCAACCGTCGAGCGGAACACGTCGAGCACAGACATGGCGATCTTGAAACCTTCGCCCGGCTTGCCAAGCATGGCCGACTTCGGGACGCGGCAGTTTTCGAACGACAGCCTTGCGAGCGGATGCGGCGCGATCACCTCCAGCCGCTCGGCGATCGACAGGCCCGGCGTATCAGCCGGCACGATGAAGGCCGAAATGCCCTTGGCGCCCGGCGCTTCGCCGGTGCGGGCAAAGACGGTGTACATGTCGGCGATGCCGCCGTTGGAAATCCAAGTCTTCTCGCCGTCGAGAACGTATAAGTCGCCGTCCTCGCGCGCAGCAAGGTCGAGATTGGCGACGTCCGAGCCGGACTTCGGCTCGCTGAGCGCAAATGCCGAAAGGGCGGCGCCCCCCCGCGTGCGGCTCAGCCACTCGCGCTTCTGGTCCACCCGGCCGAACAGCGAGATCGCGCCAGTGCCCAGGCCCTGCATGGCGAAGGAGAAGTCAGCGAGGCCGTCATGGCGCGCCAGCGTCTCGCGGATGATGCAGAGGCTGCGCACGTCGAGCCTGCTGACCGCCACGTCGGGATCGACGGCCGAATATTCGAGCCAGCCACCCTCGCCCAGCTTGGCCACCAGTTCGCGGCAGGCGGCATCGACGTCGCTATGGTCGATGTCGGCAAGATTGGCGGCGGCCCAGCGGTCGAGCGTGTCGGCGAGGATACGGTGGCGCTCTTCGAAGAAGGGCCAGTTCAGGAAGCTGCGGTCCGCCATGTCAGTCGCCCTTGAAGACCGGCTTTTCGCGCGCGACGAAGGCGTCGTAGGCGCGCTTGAAGTCCTGCGTCTGCATGCAGATGGCCTGCGCCTGCGCTTCGGCCTCGATGGCCTGGTCGATCGACATCGACCATTCCTGGTTCAGCATGGTCTTGGTCATCATGTGGCCGAAGTTCGGACCGTCAGCGAGACGGCGGGCCAGCGCGATCGCCTCGGCATCGAGCGAAGCGGCGTCAACGAGGCGATTGTAGAAGCCCCAGCGTTCGCCCTCTTCGGCGCTCATGGTGCGGCCGGTGTAGAGCAGTTCCGATGCCCTGCCCTGGCCGATGATGCGAGGCAGGATCGCACAGGCGCCCATATCGCAGCCGGCAAGGCCGACGCGGGTGAACAGGAAGGCGGTCTTGGCCTCGGGCGTGGCGAGGCGGATGTCGGAGGCCATGGCGACGATGGCGCCGGCGCCGACGCACACGCCGTCGACAGCGGCGATCACCGGCTTGCCGCAATTGATCATGGCTTTCACCAGATCGCCGGTCATGCGCGTGAAGCGCAGCAGGCCCTTCATGTCCAAGTCGAGCAGCGGGCCGATGATGTCGTGCACATCGCCGCCCGAGCAGAAATTGCCGCCATTCGAGCCGAACACGACCGCCTTGATGTCGTCGGCATAGACCAGCGCGCGGAACACATCGCGCAGCTCGGCATAGCTGTCGAAGGTCAGCGGGTTCTTGCGCTCGGGGCGGTCCAGCGTGACGACGGCAATGCCGTCCTCCACACGCCAGAGGAAATGCTTTGCGACGTAACCCGCCATATCAGTCATGATCACTTACCTCAGCAGTCTGTTTGTGCGAGTGGCCGACGACATCGAGAATGCCGATCACCTGCTCGCATTCCTCGGGCGTGAGGTCGGCAAGGACCTCATTGACCCAGCGGGCATGCGCTTCCGCCATTTTCGAGAATTCGTCGTGCCCTTTTTTGGTCAGGCGGACGAGGGTGGCACGCTTGTCGCCCTCAACCGGCACGCGCAGCACCATGCCGTCGGTCACCAGCCGCTCGATGATGCCGGTGACATTGCCGTTGGACACGCGCAGCGCCGTCGAAAGCTCGCTCATCTTGAGCCCGTCCTGGAAGCGGTAGAGCGCGGCCAGCACGTCAAAACGCGGCAGCGTGGTGTCGAACTCGGCGCGCAGGTTCTCGCGCACCACGGACTCGACGATTTTCGTGACCTTCAAGAGCCGCAACCAGACCCGCACGCGCTGGCGGTCAGAATGCGGAAGCTGGTCAGTCTGCGTGACGCTCATACTTCTCCCCCCGAAACAGACAGTGCCTGTCCGGTCATCGAGGCCGAATGCGGCCCGCAGAGATACATCACCGCCTGCGCCACCTCCTCCGGCAGCACGAATCGGCCTTGGGGATTGGTCTTGGTGAGCGCGGCCTCGGCTTCCTGCCGGCTCTTGCCGGTCTTCTGCATGATGTTTTCGATGGAGCGCTCGAGCATGGGCGTAAGGGTGAATCCGGGACAGACGGCGTTCACCGTAATGCTTGTCCCGGCCAGTTCAAGCGCCAGAGAGCGCGTCAGCCCGATCACGCCATGCTTGGCCGCTGCGTAGGCCGAGACATAGGCATAGCCTTTGAGGCCGGCAGTGGAAGCGACCGCCACCAGCCTGCCCTCGCCGCGCTTCATCATGCCGCTCGCCAGCGCCTGCTGGAAGGTGAGGAAGACGCTGGTGAGGTTGACGTCCATCATCCGCTGCCAGAGGTCGAGCCCCGTGCGATGATAGGGAGCGCTTTCGGCCGCGCCCGCATTGGCAATCACGATATCCAGATCGCCGACTTCAGCGGCGATGTTATCGAACAGCGTCTTCAGCGAAGCTTCGTCAGTCACATCGGCGGTCATGCCGATGATGTTTTTGGAGCCTTCTGCCACTTCCTGAAGCGCTTCCATGCGCCGTCCTGAAACGACGACTGTCGCACCGGCATTGGCCAGCGCGCGGGCGATTGCCGCGCCCATGCCTGAGCCGCCGCCGGTTACCAGTGCGCGCTTTCCGGCAAGATCACTCATACGGCGCGATCCTGTGCCGCCATCTCGGCGGCGCGCTCGGCAAGGCGGCGAAGCTGGTCGCGGCCCGGCAGATACGGATCCGGCCATGCCTCGGCCGTATCGCCTAGCGTCGCGGCGGCCCGCAGAGTCCAATAGGGATCGGTCAAGTGCGGACGGGCCAAGCAGACGAGATCGGCGCGGCCGGCGAGCAGGATCGAATTGACGTGGTCCGGCTCGTAGATGTTGCCCACGGCCATGGTCGCCATGCCGGTCTCGTTCCGGATGCGGTCGGAGAACGGCGTCTGGAACATGCGGCCATAGACCGGACGTGCGGACTTGGTGGTCTGGCCGGCCGAGACGTCGCAGATATCGACGCCGGCTTCCTGGAAGACGCGAGCAATCTCCACCGCTTCCTGCGGCGTCACGCCTTCCGGACCGACCCAGTCATTGGCCGAGATACGAACCGAGATCGGCTTATTCTCCGGCCAGACGTCGCGGATCGCATGGAAGATCTCCAGCGGATAGCGCATGCGATTTTCCAGCGAGCCGCCATATTCATCGGTGCGGTTGTTAGTGACTGGCGTGATGAAGGACGACAGCAGATAGCCGTGCGCGGCGTGGATTTCGAGCATGTCGAAGCCGCAGCGATCCGCCATCTGCGCAGCCGAAACGAACTGGTCGCGGACCAGGTCCATGTCGGCACGGGTCATCGCCTTCGGCGTCTGGTTTTCGGCAGACCACGGCAGGTCGGAAACTGACAGCAGCGGCCAGTTGCCTTCCTTCAGCGGCTTGTCGGTGCCTTCCCAGCCAATGCAGGTCGAGGCCTTGCGGCCAGCATGGCCGATCTGCGCGCAGATCTTGGCTTCCGTCTCGGTGTGGACGAAATCGACGATGCGCTTCCAGGCGACTTCATGCTCCGGCGCGTAGAAGCCGGGGCAGCCGGGCGTGATGCGGCCTTCGGCGCTGACGCAGGTCATCTCGATATAGAGAAGCCCTGCCCCGCCCTTGGCGCGCTCGCCATAGTGCACGAGGTGCCAGTCGGTCGGCGTGCCGTCCACGGCCTTGTACTGCGCCATCGGCGAAACCACCACGCGGTTCTTCAGCTCCATGCCGCGCAGCTTGAATGGCGCAAACATCGGGGCACGGCGCGTGCCCTGCTGCGCTCCCGCATTTTCCTGGAACCAGCCCTCAGCGCTTTCCAGCCACGCCTTGTCGCGCAGGCGCAGGTTTTCGTGGCTGATGCGCTGCGAGCGGGTCAGCAGCGAATAGTTGAACTGCACCGGGTCGAGGTCGAAATAGCGCTCCACCTCCTCGAACCATTCCAGCGAGTTGCGCGCGGCCGACTGCAGGCGCAGCACCTGCACGCGACGCTCGTCCTCATAGCGGGCGAAAGCGGTTTCGAGCGACTTTTCGGTATGCACATATTCGGCAAGTGCAACCGCGCTCTCAAGCGCCAGCTTGGTTCCCGATCCGATCGAGAAATGCGCGGTTGCCGCCGCATCGCCCAGAAGCGCGATGTTCTTGTAGGACCAGCGCTTGCACAGCACGCGCGGAAAGTTCAGCCAGGCCGAGCCGCGAATGTGGTTCGCATTGGTCATCAGCGCGTGGCCGCCGAGGTGCTTTGCAAAGATGCGCTGGCAGACCTCGATGCTCTCCTGCTGGCTCAGTTCGCCGAAGCCGAATTTTTCCCAGGTCTCGGTGCTGCACTCGACGATGAAGGTCGCCGTGTCGTTGTCGAACTGATAGGCGTGCGCCCAGACCCAGCCGTGCTCGGTCTCTTCGAAGATGAAGGTGAAGGCGTCGTCGAATTTTTGATGCGTGCCGAGCCAGACGAATTTGCAGGCGCGAACGTCGATATCCGGCTCGAACTTGTCGGCGAATTCGGTACGGGTCCGCGAGTTCAGGCCATCGGAAGCGACGACGAGATCATACTGCTCCGCATAGGCCGCGACGTCGTCGACATTGGTCTCGAAGCGAATTTCGATGCCAAGCTCTTTCGCCCGTGCCTGCAAGAGAAGCAGCAACTGCTTGCGGCCGATGCCGCAGAAACCGTGGCCGCTCGACACCGTCTTGGTGTCCTTGAAATGGACGGCGATGTCATCCCAATAGGCGAAATGGGCGCGGATCGAAGCTGCGCTCACCGGGTCGTTGGCGGCAAGGTTGGTCAGCGTTTCGTCGGAGAGCACGACACCCCAGCCAAACGTGTCGTCCGGCTTGTTGCGCTCGATCACGACGATCTCCGCGGACGGGTCGCGCAGCTTCATGCTGATTGCGAAGTACAGGCCGGCCGGCCCTCCTCCAAGACAGGCGATCTTCATCGGCGCAACTCCTTCTGATGGGAAAAAGATGACACCGACCCGCGATAATTTCAAGCATGAAATTTCAAGCTTGAAATTAATTCCTCAGTCGTCAAATCTGCCTGGGCTTGCGCATGCGCGTGCGGCCACGCTGGCACTTGCGCGCTGGCGCGGCGATGACCGATAAGGCGCGAAGCCATCGGCGACACCGAAACGGGAGGGGAAACATGTCGGGAAACAAGATCACGAACTGGGACGATGCCTATTCGAACTCGGCATACATTCCAGGCGGCGACGACTACCCGGCAAAGTGGGGAAGCGCGGCAGCGGCCTTCCGCGATGAGATACGCAGTGCTGGGCGCCTGCGCGAGGACATCGCCTACGGCCCGCATACGCGCAACCGCTACGATCTTTTTCTGCCGAAGGCGAATGCCAAGGGCCTCGCGGTGTTCGTGCATGGTGGCTTCTGGATGGCCTTCGACAAATCGGCATGGTCGCATCTGGCGGCCGGACCACTCGCACATGGCTATGCGGTGGCAATGCCTTCCTATGTGCTGACGCCGGAAGCGCACATCTCCGACATCACTCGCCAGATCGGCGCGGCCATCAATGCCGCTGCCAGCGAGATCGAAGGTCCGCTGCGCATTGCAGGACACTCGGCAGGCGGCCATCTGGTCAGCCGCATGAACACCGCAACGTCGCCGCTTGAGCGCGACGTGGCCGCGCGCCTGCGCAAGACCGTTTCGATCTCCGGCCTGCATGATTTGCGCCCGCTGCTCAACACCGAGATGAACGAGACCCTGCGACTCGACATGGCGGAAGCGCGCGCGGAAAGTGCTGCGCTGCTCGAGCCGCTCGACGGCATGGACATCACTTGCTGGGTGGGCGCCAACGAGCGACCCGAATTCGTTCGTCAGAACAGCCTGCTCGAAAACCTCTGGAGCAGCTTCACGGTCGAGGTTTCGAGCGTGGAAGAAGCCGACCGGCACCATTTCGACGTGATCGAAGGTCTTGCCGACCCCGATCACAGGCTGGTGCGGACTTTGCTCGGCGTGTAAGACAGCGGAAACACGGCACCGCTGCGATTGGCCGGCATGGATCTCGCAGTGGCTGACCGGATTATCGAGTCTAGACGAGATGTTGGATCGAAAGCCTCAAGCGGCGGTCGAATCTCGTGTCAGGAGAGCACAATGAAAACCGTTTTCGTCCAACTGCAATGCGTGCCCGGCCAGACCTATGCGGTCGCGGACCAACTCTATGAGCGGGAGGTCGCATCCGAACTCTATTCGACCAGCGGCGACTACGACCTCCTGATGAAGATCTACATCGACGACGACGTCGACATCGGCAAGTTCATCAACGAGAACGTCGCCAATGTGCCGGGCATCGTGCGCTCGCTGACGACACTCACCTTCAAGGCGTTCTGAGAACGCGCAAGAATTGTTGCGGCCTTGATTCAAGGCCGCAATCCAATCCCTTGTTCTTAATCGGCTTTGCGGTCGGCGCGGCGTGCAGCGACATAGCGCATGGCCATTACGCGGCGGCGCATGATCTCGGTGCGCATCGCCATCAGATGCAGCGCGAAGAACAGCAGGGTGAAGCCGACGGCCATCACCATCAGCGGCCACAGCATGCTCTGGTCGATGGTCGGTCCGCCCATGCGGAACACCGATGCCGGCTGGTGCAGCGTATTCCACCAGTTGACCGAGAATTTGATGATCGGGATGTTGACGAAGCCGACCAGCGTCATGATCGCGGCGGCCCGTGCCGAGCGCGTCGGATCGTCGAGCGCGCGCGTCAAGGCGATGATGCCGAGATACATCAGGAACAGGACGAAGACCGAAGTCAGCCGCGCGTCCCACACCCACCAGGTGCCCCACATAGGCTTGCCCCAGATGGAGCCGGTAATCAGCGCCAACGCGGTGAAGGTGACACCGATGGGCGCCGCAGCCTTCAGCGAGACGTCGGCCAGCGGGTGACGCCAGACCAGCGTGCCGAGCGAGGACAAGGCCATCAGCGAATAGCACATCATGGAAATCCAGGCGAAAGGCACGTGAATGTACATGATGCGGACGGTGCTGCCCTGCTGGTAATCCTCCGGCGCAGCGAACGACATGTAGAGCCCGACGGCGAGCAGAAGCGCCGAAAGCCCGGCCAGCCACGGCAGCAGCCGGTCGGCCAGCGCAATGAAGCGTGTGGGGTTTGCCAGATCGATCCAGCGGCCGGGCCGTGCGCTTGTTTCACTCATAGCGGGTTATCTACCCTGAGCGGCGTGCCCCTGCAATGCGGGAGGTCGCCGCAGGCGGCCTCCCCCGTTCGTAGTTATGCAGCTTCAGGCTGCGCCGACACGTGGCTGAGACTACGCACATCCTCGTCGGTCAGCAGGCCGCCGGCGCGCAACAGCGAGGCGAAGCGGCCATTGGTTGCCGACAGTTCGGCAAAGCCGCCCATCTCAACGATACGGCCATGGTCCATGAAGATGACCAGGTCGGCATCGCGGACGGTGGTCAGGCGATGGGCGATGATGAAGGTGGTACGATCCCGGCGAACCGCATCGATCGCATCCTTCACCCGCGTCTCGGTCTCGACGTCGAGCGCACTCGTCGCCTCGTCGAGCACCAGGATCGGAGCATCCTTCAGGATGGCGCGGGCGATGGCGATGCGCTGGCGCTCGCCGCCCGAGAGCTGCCCGCCGCGCTCACCCACCTTGGTGTCGTATCCATCACACTTGTTGAGGATGAAGTCCTGGGCGGCCGCGGCCTGGGCAGCGGCGTGCACTTCGGCATAGCTGGCATTCTCGCGGCCGATGCGGATGTTGTCTTCGATCGAGCGATTGAACAGGCCGGCATCCTGGAACACGGTCGCGATCGACTGGCGCAGCGACTTCTTGGTGACGGTGCGCGTATCGGTGCCGTCGATGAGTATGCGGCCGTTCTGCGGCGCGTAGACGCCCTGGAGCAGATTGATAATCGTGGTCTTGCCGGCACCCGTCGGGCCGACGATGGCAACGGTCTGGCCGGAGGGAACGTCGAAGGAGACTTCGTGCACGCCCTGGCCGGAGTTCGAGAACTCGAAACCGACATTCTCGAAGCGGACATGGCCGGTGACGTTCTCCAGATCGCTCAGGCCGGCAGGCTCCTGACGGTCAGCGACCGAGTCCTCGAGCGTGTAGAAGGCCTCGAGCTTGGCACGCGAATCGAAGATCTGGTTTGCGAAGTTCGAAATCTGGTCTAGGCGGCTGATGAGCAGCGAGGCGAAGCCGGTGAAGGCGACGACATCGCCGATGCGCAACTCGCCGCGCGACACCAGCAGGGCGCCGATCATCAGCACGATCATCATCGAGACGGTCGACGACAGGCGATGCAGCGCGTTGGCAAGCGCCCACCAGTCGAGCACCGGATACTGGGCATCGATCAGGTCGCGCACATGGCTGCGCAGCTTCTGGGTCTCGAGGGAGATGCGGTTGTAGCTCTGCAGCACCGAGACGTTGTTGACCGAGTCGGTGACGTGGGAGAACACCTCCTGGTAATGGCGCTCCACCTTGGCCTGACCGTCCTTGGTCTTGTGCATGACGACGCGGCTGACGACGAGGTAGAACACGCCCAGCGTCAGAAGCACCAGCGACATGCGCAGGTCGAGCGAAATCGCGGTCGGCACCAGCAGCACTAGGGCCACGGCCGTCGTCAGGTGCTGGCGCATGAATTCCAGCCACAGGGTGAACAGGGCCTCGACCGCGCGCAGCAGGGTGTGCAGCGCGTTGGAGGTGCCGCGTTCCTGATGCCACGACAGCGGCATGGTGATGACGTGCTCGAAGGATTCGCACAGCACTGCCACGCGGCGGGCATGCGCTAGCCGGTCGGCGCCGCGCGCAACGAGAACGTAGGCGACGATGTTAAAGGCGCCCAGGCCCGCCCAGAGAGCCAGCGTCGGCAGAAGTTCAGTTTTCTCGGAGATGGAGTCTATCACGCGGCCGAACAAAACCGGCTCTGCAATAGCAACCATCGCCAAAACGATGTTAGCCGAGCAGATCAAGAAGACGCGTTTCTTTTCGACAGCTAGATACCGTAGCGCTCGAAAGTACACCTGCAGCAACGACACGAAACTCACCTCGTGAGAACTTAGGCGGTGCAGCCCCTCATTGCCGAAACAAGCATTGCCTGCCGCACCGCAAGACAATGCTCACATACAGACTTGGTTCCGGTTTTTCGAAACAACATCGAGAAACGCCCCGTAATCTGCCGTGATCGCGTAACGGGTTGAGAATTAAAGAAAAATGGCACCCTTACGGCAAAATAATGGCGGCCGGTACGCCCGGCCGCCAGTCTTGAAAATATTCTTGGAAACTACCCCGGAATCCGAACCGTCACCTCGAACTCGCCGCTGCTTTTGAGCTCGAAGCAGGGGCTCGTCGAACGCTTGCCGTCGACCTCCAGGCTGACCTTCCTGACCCCCTTCTCGCGCACGACGCTGATGCGGTAAGTAGCACCGTCGAGCTTGAGCGTGGCCTTGTAGCCAGGCCAGGACGCTGGCAGGACCGGGTCTACGAACAGCTGCTGCCCCTCGCGGCGAATGCCCAGAATGGCCTCCACACCCGCGCGATACAGCCAACCGGCCGAGCCCGTGTACCAGGTCCAGCCGCCACGGCCGGCCTTGTCGCCTTCGGAATAGATGTCCGCGACAACGACATAGGGCTCGACCCGATAGTGCTCGGCCGCCGCTTCGTCGAGCGAGTGGTTGACCGGGTTGAGCATGCTGAAGCAACGGTAGGCGTCATCGGCCCGCCGCATTTCCGCCAGCGCAATGACAAACCAAGTGGAAGCGTGGGTGTACTGTCCGCCATTTTCGCGAACGCCCGGCGGGTAACTTTTTATGTAGCCGGGATCTTCAGTTGTGTTTGCGAAGGGCGGTGTAAACAGCTTGATGATCCGAAGATCCTCGTCGACCAGCATGTCGATCGCCGAGTCCATCGCCGTCTTCGAACGCGCCGGATCTCCGTCGCCGGACAGCACGCTCCACGACTGCGCGATCGAGTCGATGTTGCACTCGTCGGAATCACGCGAGCCGAGTGGCGCGCCGTCGTCGAAGGAGCCGCGGCGATACCACGAGCCGTCCCAGGCCGCGTTCTCGAGCGCCTGCTTGAGCTTGCGGGCGTGTTTGTCCCACTTTTCGGCGCGCTTGGCCTCGCCGCGAGTACGGGCCAGCTGTCCGAAGTCGCCAAGCGTCTTGAGCAGGAACCAGCCGAGCCAGACGCTCTCGCCGCGCCCCTTCTCGCCGACCCGGTTCATGCCGTCGTTCCAGTCGCCGCCAAGCATCAGCGGCAGGCCGGTGGCGCCGGTGCGGGCGATGGCCAGATCGAGCGCGCGCACGCAGTGCTCGTAAAGCGTGACGGATTTCTTCGATATTTCAGGCACGTAGAAGGCGTCGTGCTCGCCCTCCTTGAGCTCCTCGCCGTCGATGAAGGGGATCATCTCGTCGAGGATGGAGGCGTCGCCGGTCACCTTCACGTAGTACGCCGTACCGAAGGCCAGCCAGACGACATCGTCCGATATGGTGGTGCGCACTCCGGCCCCGGTGCGGGGCAGCCACCAGTGCTGCACGTCGCCTTCGGGGAACTGCCGATGCGCGGCGTTGACGATCTGGTCACGCGCCAGCTTCGGATCGTGCATCAACAGCGCAAGCGTGTCCTGCAACTGGTCGCGGAAGCCGAAGGCGCCGCTTGCCTGATAGAAGGCCGTGCGCGCCCGGATGCGACAGGCAAGGGCCTGATAGGGTAGCCAGTTGTTGACCAGCGCGTCGAACGACGCGTCAGGCGTCTCCACCTGCAGCGTGTCAAGGAAGCCGCGCCAGTTGCGCTCGTTTTCGGCTAGGCGCTCGTCGAAGTCGCGCTTGCGATGGCGCACCACGAGCTCGCTTGCCTCCTCCTGCGAACCGGCATCGCCGAGAAGGAAGAGCATGGTCGCCTCGCCGCCCGCCGGCACCTCGATGTCGCGCGCGATCGCTGCGCACGGATCGACGCCGGCCTCGATCTTGCCCGACAGGTCGAAGCCGCGCACGACCACATGCGGATGTTCGACCGTCCCGGCCCTGCCGATGAACTCGTTGCGATCGGCGGTCACCGATTGCGCGTCACCGTCGCTCGCCAGGAAGGCAACGCGGTCGCCATAGTCGAGGCTATAGGCGTTTCTGGCCAGCATCGCCCCGGTCAGGAGATCACGCGACGGCACGATGGTCGGCGCGGACTTGGGCCGGTTGTTGCCCAGCACCCATTCGGCATAGGCGTAAACCCGCAGTCGCGCCGGCATTGAGCCCGAGTTGCGGATGCGCAGGCGCGAGAGCTTCACCGAATCGACCGGATCGACCAGTTGCGTGATCTCCGTAGACAGCTTGCCCTTGGTTGCCGTGAAGGTGCTGACACCCTGGCCGTGACGGGCTTCGTAGGTGATCGCAGGATCACGCAGCACCGCCGCGAAAGGCGAGAACGCCCGTCCCTCGGAATGATCGTAGATATAGATCGCCTCGCCCGGCCGGTTCGCAACCGGATCGTTGGTCCACGGCGTCAGCTGGAAGTCGCGGCTGTTGCGGCTCCAGGTGAACGACGCGCCCTCGGCCGAGGTGTGGAAGCCGAAGCCTGAATTGGCGACGACGTTGATCCACGGATGTGGCGTGGAGCGGTAGCCGGTCAGGCGCACGACATAGTCGCGGCCGTTGCGGTCGAAACCGCCGAAGCCGTTCCAGCCCACAAGACCGTCGCCGCTTGCCGGGCGGTTGGATGCGGCGCTTGCGACCGGCAAGGCCGGCGTGCCGAAGCGCATATCGTCCGACATTTCGCTGGCACTCAGCGTTTCCGACGCGTTCAACGCATCGCGAGCCTGCAGGGCGCTGGCTTCGGCGCGTTCGATCTGGTCGAAGATGGTGCCGTTGCGCGTATGCAGGGCAATCCGTGCCGCGGCCAGAAGGGTCTTGTAGGACGTCTCGTCCATCAGGTCGCGACGCACGGCGAAGATGTGCTGGCGCGGTCCAAGCTCCTTGCCGCGCATGCGGCTGTTTTCCGCCAGCGACTCGATCGCCTGTTGCAGGTCCTGCACATAGGACGAGGCCTGCTCGTTGACGATGACGAGGTCGGTAAGAAGCCCCCTCGCCCGCATATATTCCTGGAAGCGCAGCGCCTGGGCCACGATCTCCAGATCGGCGACGTCGCTGATCCTGACTGCGAAGATCGGGAAATCGCCCGAGATCGCCATCGGCCACAGGGCCGACTGCCGCCCGAGCCCGGTTGCGACCGTCTCGGCCGGTACGCGCAGATACTGATCCGGATAGAGCAGATAGCGCGCCAGCTTCTGGACGTTCGCCGCATCCGCAAGGCTGAGCCCGAAGTGGCGGGTCTGTACCTGCGAACGGGTCCAGGCCAGCATCGCCTGGCGCGGGTAGCTTTCGGGATGATCAAGCCGCGACATGGCCTCCTGGACCTCTTCGCGGTTGGCACCCACGACCGTCCAGAAGGTCAGCGTCACCTTCTTGTTGGCCGGCACGCGAACACGGCTGCGCAGCGAAACGATCGGGTCGAGCACGAAGCCGGCATTGCCGCCCAGCCGCGCACCTTGGTCGAAGGCGGCGGGATTGGCGATGCTGCGCCCGCGGCCAAGGAAGGCGCGACGGTCGGTTTCGGCTTCCGTATCGCGCGAGATGCCCGAGGAATCGGTCATGAAATGCGCCATGACGATGTCGGGTTCGCTCGCCGAACGCTTGCGGCGCGTAGCGAAGATCGCGCTGTTGCTGTTGGCAATCTCGGTCTCGACGAACATCTTCGAGAACGCCGGATGGGCCGCATCGGCCATTTCCTGGGCCAGAACGAGTTCGGCATAGGACGTTATTTCGATATGCCGGTCGGCGATGCCGTCATTGGCAATCGTGATGCGCCGCGCCTCGCCATTTCCTTCGGAAACCACGATGCACTCGACCTCCGAACGTAGCGTACCGACGGTCTTGACGAAGTTTGCCTTGTCGTCGCCGAACAGCGTCTGGGAGTGCTCGGAGACAGCGCGCCTCGGCTCAGTGGTGGCGGACCACCAATCACCGGTTTCGCTGTCGCGCAGGAAAAGGTAGCTGCCGTAGCGATCCTCGGTCGGATCCGACTGCCACCTGGTGATTGCGAGGTCGTTCCAGCGGCTGTAACCGGAGCCGGCCGCCGTGAGCATCACCGAGTAGCGGCCGTTCGACAACAGGTTGGTCGCGCGCAACGCACGCGCCGGCTCCACGATCAGGCGGGTGTCGGGGCTCTCTTCAACCACCTCCAGCTTACCTCGCTCGTCGGCCTCGGTGCGGACCGTGGCGACCGGAATGTCACGCGGCGCCTTCTCCTGCAGCAGAAGCTCGGCAGCCTCGATGACCGGATCGCTATGGAAGCGGTCGCGCATGCGCCCTTCGAATATAGCATTAGCAACGGCCGCAATCGACATGCCCTGATGGTGGGCCATGTAATTGTAGACGACCGCATGGTTTGTGCCTTCCGGCACGCGCTGCGGCGTGAAGTCCACGGCGTCATGGAAGCCGTAGCGCCCGAGCGCGCCGATGCGGCGTAGGCGGGCCAGGTTCTGCACCGCCTCATGCGGCATGAACTGGGCTGCCAGCACGGTCGCATAGGGCGCGATGACGGTGTTCTGCGCCAGACCGCGCTTGAGGCCGAGCCCCGGCACGCCGAAATTGGTGTACTGGTAGGTCATCTCGCGGTCTCGGGCATTGTATGCCGCTTCCGAGATGCCCCACGGAATACCCTTCGAACGGCCATACTGCATCTGCCGGCGGATGATGAGCTGGCTGGTCTGGTTGAGCAGGCCGCCCTGCGGCTCCTTCATCACCAGCGGCGGCATCAGGTACTCGAACATCGAGCCCGACCAGGACATCAGCGCGCCCTTGAAGCCGATCTCGACGATCGGACGGCCAAGGCGGAACCAATGCTCGGTGGAGATGTCGCCCTTGGCGACCGCGAACAGGCTGGTCAGGCGAGCCTCGGAGGCGAGAAGGTCGTAGCAGCTCTCGTCGAGCGCGTGCTCTTCGACGCGGTAGCCGATCGAGAGCAACTTGCGCTCGCGCCGCAGCAGGAAGGAGAAATCCATCTCGAAGGCGAAGCGGCGCGTCCGCTCCTGAAGGTTCTTCAGCTTGGCACGCAGCGCCTCGATCGACTTCTCGTCGCTGTGGGCGTCGTGGACATGCGCTTCGCAGGCCGCCTCGAGCTTGGCGGCCCATTCGGTCAGCACCTCGCTGCGCGAGGTTCCGACCTCAGTATGAATGGCGCTCGCCAGCTTGCGGATCTCGCCCGACAGCACCGCCAGATTGATGGTGCGGATAGACGCCATCTCGGGCTGTTCCTTGATGGTCTCGACCGCGCGGCTCATGCCGTCGATACGGTCGCGCAGGCGCTGGCGCAGCGGCCTAAGCTGGCGCCGGTCGTCCGGCAGATCGTCCAGGCTCTCGCCAAGGATTTCCACCGCGTCGAGCAGGCCGTCGAAATCGCCTTGCAGGTGCACGGACGGGGCTTCCGCCCATTCGGCGCAAGCCGCCGCGACCGCGATCAGATGGCCGGCAAGGTTGCCGCTGTCGACCGCCGACACGTAGAGCGGCGAAAGCGGCCTGAGGTTGGTGGTTTCGTACCAGTTGTAGAGATGGCCACGATAGCGCTGCATCCTCTCGATCGTGCTCATAGTCTGATCGATGCGATCGGCAGCCTCGCCCAGGCTGATCCAGCCGAAGTCGCGCGCCGATACGATAGACAGAAGATAGACGCCGATATTGGTCGGCGACGTGCGGTGCGCGAGCACCGGCTGCGGTGTCTCCTGGAAATTGTCCGGCGGCAGGAAATTCTCGGCCGGATTGACGAATTTCTCGAAATAGGCCCAGGTCCGCCGCGCGACGATGCGGAGCCGTTGGACGTCATCACGCGATATGCGCAGCCGGTCCTCGGTTTCTGCCGAGCGGCTGATCAGCCACGCGAAAGCGGGCGAGCCGGCCCAGAAGATCGCAAAGAAGAAGGCAACAAAGGCGCCGGTCGAGTCGGCTGCCACCGGAATGGCAAGGCCGGCGATGGCGATGATCACCGCCCCGCGCATCATGCGATAATAAGAGTAGAGGTCGTTGCCGCCGGTCTTGTGGGCCTGAGAGGCAGTGCGCCATTCGAGCAGGTTCTGCCGGCTCACGAACAGGCGATAGAGCGTGCGCACGATGGCGTCGCCCATCATCCAGGCCAGATGCGCCATCAGTACGATGCGCAACGCCACCATTGCCGTGCCGAAGGCGATGTCGCGAGACAAGGCGCTGAAATGGCCGCGCGGCGTGGCGTCGCGCGTCTTGGGCAGGATCGAGTCGACGATGTCGAAGGTGGGCGCCATGAACAGGACGAGGATCAGAAGCGCCTGCCACTGCGCCGCCTGGGTAAAGGGCAGCAGCGTCCAGCCGGCAATCGCTGCCATGACCCAGAAGATCGGCGTCAGCGAGCGGCGGAGGTTGTCGACCATCTTCCAGCGCGACAGCGCCGGCACGCCGGACTTCGGATCGAAGATGAAGCCCAGAAGCTGCCAGTCGCCGCGTGCCCAGCGATGGTGGCGCGAGGCGTCGACCGAGTAGCGGGTCGGATAGTCTTCGACGACCTCGACGTCGGTGACCAGCGCAGAGCCGGCCAGCGCACCTTCGAGAAGGTCGTGGCTGAGAACGGCGTTTTCGGGCAGACGCCCCTTCAGCGCCGCCTCCATGGCGTCGATGTGATAGAGGCCCTTACCCGTGAAGGTGCCTTCGCCATAGACGTCCTGATAGAGATCGGACACGGCGAAGACGTAAGGGTCCAGTCCGCGATTTGACGAGAAGACGCGCTGGAAGAACGAAGCGTCGTCGCCCGTGGTGAGCGAAGCCGTGACGCGCGGCTGCAGGATCGCGTAGCCGGAAGTCACGCGGTGATGCGCGGCATCGAATTCGGGACGGTTGAGCGGGTGGCACATCTTGCCGACCAGGCGCTTGACCGCATCGCGGGTCATCCTGGTGTCGGCGTCGAGCGTCATCACATGGACGATGTTTTCCGGCAGCGGAGCATCCGGCGGCAGGAAGGTCGTGTCGGCATCGCCGCGCAGCAGCAGGTTCAGCTCATGCAGCTTGCCGCGCTTGCGCTCCCAGCCCATCCAGCACTTCTGCGAGGGATTGTAGAGCCGGCGGCGGTGCAGGAGATGGAACAGTGGCGCGCCTTCGACGGGATAGCGCCTGTTGAGCTTGGCGACTTCCTCGCGCGCATGATTGAGGATCTCCATGTCGCCGGGGGTCTGCTCGGCCGAGCTGTCGGGCCAGTCCGACAGCAGCGCGTAGTAGATTTCGCCATGCATGTTGGCGAGGTGGTGCACCTCGAGCTGGCGGATGTTTTCCTCGACATCGTCGCGCGAGCCGATCAGGGACGGCACCACGACGAGCGTCCGTGCCTCGACCGGCACGCCATCCTTGAAGTCGTAACCTACCAGCCGCGTCGGCCTGAGGAAAAGCATGACGATGGTGTTGAAGAAGGCCATGGCGCCTTCGCTCGCCGGCAGCGAAAACAGCACCAGCATCAGCGCGATCGCCGGCCCGGAAAGGCCGATGCCGGCAAGGGCATAGCCGGTCAGCGCCAGCAGCAGCACCGTAAGCGCGAGGACTGGTACGGCAATGCCCAGCCAGCCGGTGCGCTTGAAGGCGCGCTTGAAAGCCAGCTTGAAGGCCGGGCGATAGCCGATGGAGCGCTCCAACTCGGGCCGCTTGGGCCCGACGAGATAGAAGCCGATGTCGTTGTAGCGACCGCCCTGCCCGGCTTCCGCGCCGCTGCTTGCTTCGTCCTCCATCATCTCGATCGCCCGTTCGGCGACCTCGTATTCGGAACGCTTGGAGCGGCGGGCCAGATTTTCGATGGCCGTGCGGTACTGGTCGCGCGACTGGAAATCGAGCTCTGCGAAATTGGTGCGCTGGCGCAGCAGCTCATCGACCGGGCTGACGGACTCGAACCACAGGGTCCAGTCCACATCGTTGAGCAGGCGCAGGCCGCGAATGATGTTGCCGGTGGTGACGTTGCCGCTCGACAGCGTCTGGTGTTCCGTACGGATGATCTCTTCGGAGTCCGAACCTGACTTTTCGAGCTGGTCTTCCAGCCACTGCAGCGCCTGGCCGGCATTTTGCGAACCGTCCCTCAGACGATAGAGCAACTGGGTTGCGAAGGTCGTGTCGCGCGCATGGTCCGCATAGTGGGTCAGGATCGTGCGCCGCGCCTCGCCGTCGCCGGCGGCCAGCACCCGGTCGGCCACGTCGTTGGCGATCCGGCGCATTTCATGGGTGCGGTTCACGCGCAGGGCAAGCCGGCGCAGATTCTCGATCAGAACGAAGCGAAGCAGCGACGGCAGCGCCCACAATTCGCCGATGCGCAGCGGCTCGACGCTCTGGTACCCGTCAACCAGCGCCTTGAACATGTCGGCGGAAACGGTGCTGTCGGAATGGGCGACATAGACCCAGGCCAGCGCCAGCGTGCGCGGCACCGCGACGCCGTTGGCCAACTGGATGGTCGGCAACTCGTTGTAGAAGCGGCGCGGCAGGTCGCGCTTGACCTGGAAGATCGTCTCTTCGACCAGGTAATTGTTGTCGAGCAACCATTGGGCGGCCGGCGTGATCGGCTCGCCGCGCGCCTGTGCAGTGTTGGTGGCACGATAGACTTCGAGGATCTTCTCGGCATTCTCGCGAATACGCGCCTGGAAATCGAATGCCTCCAGCCCGTAGAGCTGATCTACCTCCCTGCCCGCGAGGGCCGCGCCCAGGGCAGTCAGGCGATCTTCAGGCAAGAAGTTCGAGCGGATGGGCTGCTCGACGGACAGAGGGACACTGGCGGCTACCTTTTCCAGCGTGGCGGGGTCGGTCTGCACATTCATCAATATCAAATCCGCTCAACAGCAATCGGGCCGTGCCATGGGCACAGCCATTGTACGGCCAGAACAGTTCGGATGACGATTGGTTGCATGAATCGCCGGCCGTACCGCTATTTCCCCTGTGCTAGGAGAAAGGTGGAAATGTGTCGGACACTTCCCTGTCAAAAATGCCATTTGAATCAATGCGAAGACAAAAGGTGCGAATTCAGGCTTTTTCGTGTTTGACGGCCCATATTCGACCATATTCGCGGCAAGCGAACCGCACAAAGTGGCGAGATCTGCATACGCCCTTCGGACGGGTCACCCTTACACCCGAACCTAGGGAAAAGTCGGCTCATCCGAAGGCCGGATAAAGCCATGCCGCCGGCGAAGCGGCGGCATGGCAAGTCGTCAGAGACGTGACTGATGCGCTTAGAGCGCGGCCGTGATGATGATCTCGACCTTGTAGTCCGGCGTGGCCAGCTTGGCTTCGCCAGTGGCGCGAGCCGGCGTATGGCCCTGCGCGACCCAGGAGTCCCAAACGGCGTTCATTTCGCCGAAGGTGTTCATGTCGGCGAGCCAGATGATCGCCTGGAGGATCTTGGTCTTGTCCGAACCGGCCTTGGCGAGCAGTTCGTCGATCGAGGCAAGCACGGCCTTGGTCTGCTCGGTGACGCTGGCGCCCGGAGTGCCAACCTGGCCGGCCAGATAGATCGTGTTGTTGTGGATGACGATGTCGCTCATGCGGGGGCCGACATCGATGCGGCGAATGGTCATGGCTCGCTTCCTTCCTGTTGGTCTTTGCCGAGCCTTCTTTAGATTTACGCACACAACCGGGCAAGGGCGGCCCCAACGAATCCCCCACATCTCCCCATCCATTATGGGGCTGCGGCGGACTTGCCTCAAAATCGCCAACCTTCTCCATACCGTTGACTAATGTAATAACATCACATATCCAGAGCGGAGATCGCCAGCAGCATGAATGCCGTGATGACCGAAGCCTGCCTGACATTTCGCGACCTGACGCTTGGCTACCACAGCCATCCGGCGGTCCATCACCTCAACGGCTCGGTGAAAACCGGCTCGCTGACGGCGGTGGTCGGCGCCAATGGTTCGGGCAAGTCGACCCTGATGAAAGGCATCGTCGGGGTGCTGAAGCCGATGGCCGGCAGTTGCCTGAACACCAGGGGTGCCCGCATCGCCTACCTGCCGCAGCAATCCGAACTCGACCGCTCCTTTCCCGCCCGCATCATCGACCTGGTTTCGCTGGGTCTCTGGCCCCGCAGGGGCCTGCTCGGACGCACAACCAAGGAAGATCGCGAGGAGATGGCCAAGGCGCTCATGGCGGTCGGCCTCGAAGGTTTCGAAAACCGCCCGATCGATACGCTTTCGGGCGGACAGCTGCAGCGAGCGCTGTTTGCCCGCGTGCTGGTGCAGGATGCGGAGCTGATCCTGCTCGACGAGCCGTTCAATGCGGTCGACGCCAAGACGATCGGCGACCTCATCCAGCTCATCAAGCGCTGGCACGGAGAAAGGCGCACGGTGATGGTGGTAGCGCACGACCTAGAATTGGTGCGCGAGCACTTTCCCGAAACGCTGCTCATGGCCCGCCGCCCCATCGCCTGGGGCGAGACGAAGGAAACGCTACGGCCTGAAAACCTTCTTCGCGCCCGCCACTTCGACGAGGCCTGGCATGAGAACGCACCCTGGTGCGAACCCGACCATTGGGACGAGCACCTGAACGGCCACTCGCATGACCACGCCGGCCATCACCATCACGAACATGGCGAAATTCACGAACGCCCGGACCACGAGTCCGGCCCCCGGGCAGCGTGAGTTCGCGCCATGTATGATTTCCTGATCGCCCCCTTCGTCGAATTCGGCTTCATGCAGCGCGCGCTTGCGGGCTCGCTGATGCTGTCGCTGGGCGCCTGCCCGGTCGGCGTTTTCCTGATGCTGCGTCGCATGAGCCTGACCGGCGACGCCATGGCGCACGCCATCCTGCCGGGCGCAGCCGTCGGCTTTCTGTTCTTCGGCCTGCAGATCGTGCCGATGACCATCGGCGGGCTGATCGCGGGCGTCATCGTCGCCATGGGCGCCGGCGCCGTCTCGCGCTTCACCGTCCAGAAGGAAGACGCCTCTATGGCTGCCTTCTACCTGATCTCTCTGGCGCTCGGCGTGCTGATGGTTTCGCTGCGCGGATCGAGCGTCGACCTCATGCACGTGCTGTTCGGCACCGTGCTCGCCCTCAACAACGAGGCCCTGACGCTGATTGCCGCCATATCGGTCATCACCTTGGTGACGCTCGGCATCTTCTGGCGCGCCATCGTGGCCGAGTGCCTCGATCCGCTGTTCCTGCGTTCGGTGAGCCGGCTCGGCACGCCGGTGCATTTCATCTTCCTCGGGCTGGTCGTGCTCAATCTCGTCGGCGGCTTCCAGGCGCTTGGCACGCTGCTGTCCGTCGGCCTGATGATGCTGCCGGCCGCCGCCGCCCGCTTCTGGACGACCCGCGTCGAGCCGATGTGCGCGCTCGCCATTGTCATCGGCTTCGTCTCCTGCATCGCTGGGTTGCTGATGTCCTATCATGCCTCCCTGCCCTCCGGGCCGGCCATCATCCTCTCTGCCGGACTGATTTATTTCGTCTCGACCGTGTTCGGCACGCGCGGCGTGTTCAACACGCGCATGCGCCGCCACCGCCACAGAACCGCCTGATCCAACCACAGGAGACCTCCCAATGCTCAAGTCCCTTCGGCTCGCCGCCCTTGTGAGTGTTATAACATTAACCCCCTTCGGCTTCGCCGGGGCCTTCGCCGGGCCGCTGAAAGTGGTGGCCAGCTTCTCGATCATCGAGGACTTTGCAAAAAATGTCGGCGGCGACCGCATCGAGGTGACCACGCTGGTGGGACCGGACGGCGACGCCCATGTCTATGAGCCCAAGCCGGCCGACGCGATGGCCATGAACAAGGCCGATGTCGTGCTGGTCAACGGCCTGCATTTCGAAGGCTTCCTGCAGCGCCTGGTCGAGGCCAGTGCCACAAAGGCCTCGATCGTCGAACTGACCAAGGGCGTCGAGCCTATCAAGATGAAGGAAGAGTTTGCCGAGGGCGAAGCCGAAGGCGGCCACGCGGACCATCACCATGGCGACATCGACCCGCACGCCTTCCAGTCCATCGCCAATGCCAAGATCTATGTGAAGAACATCGCCGACGCCTTCTGCGCGGCGGACAAGGACGGCTGCGACACCTACAAGGCCAATGCCGAGGCCTATACGCAGAAGCTGACGGAGACCGATAAAGACGTGAAGGCGACCATCGCTTCGATCCCCGAAGACAAGCGCATCATCATCACCTCGCATGACGCCTTCGGCTATTTCGAGCACGAATACGGCCTCGCCTTCCTCGCGCCGGAAGGCATTTCGACGGAAGCCGAAGCATCGGCGGCGGACGTCGCGGCGCTGATCAAGCAGGTGAAGGAAGACAAGGCCTCGGCAGTGTTTGTCGAAAACATCACCAACGCACGGCTGATCGAGCAGATCGCGTCCGAGACCGGCCTGAAGGTCGGCGGCACGCTCTATTCGGACGCGCTTTCGCCCGCCGATGGCCCCGCCTCGACCTATATCGACATGATGCACCACAACGTGGCGACCATCAAAGGCGCGATCGTCGGAAGCTGAGCGGAGAAAATGATTCCGAAAGCCTCGCTAACATACTGACGCAAAGCGACTTTTCCGGATCACTCCATCACCATCGGCCCCGTGCCCCCTGAAGGCGGGATGCGCTCCCGCCTTTTTCAGAACTGTCTACGTTATGTTATTACATTTCGAAAGGAAGACCATGTTTCGCTTCTTCAGAACCGTCTCGGCCGCTGCGCTTCTGACCGGCCTGTCGGCAACAGCCAGCCTCGCCGACGAGCTAACGGCATGGCGGCTGTTCATCTCCGATCACGGCGAGCCGGTCGTTCACGTGCTCGACGCATTGAACGGCAACGAGCTTGCCACCTTCAACACGAAGGCGCCCGCCGGCCTCTATCGCAGCGACAGCGGCAAGACCGTCTTTGCTGTGCAGCGGGACGGCAACATCGTCCAGGCAATCTCGAGCGGGATTTCCGCCAGCGATCACGGCGACCATGGCGATCTCAAGGTTGAAGACGCCAAGCTGCTCGATACTGCAATTGCCGGCACCAAGCCGGTGCATTTCGTGGATCATGGCGGCAACGTTGCCTTGTTCTTCGATGGCGAAGGCATTGCCCGCATCGTCTCGGAAGGCGACACGCTCGCCGGATCGCCGTCGATCCGGGAGGTCAAAACGGCGGCCCCGCACCACGGCGTCGCCATTGCCTTCGGTGATCACGTCCTGCTGACCGAGCCCAACAAGGCGAAGCCGGAAGAACTGCTCGTGGGCATTCGCGTGGTCGACGCGGAGGGTGCGCGGGTCAGCGATCTCCATTCCTGCCCCGACCTGCATGGCGAAGCGGCGTCCGGCAATCTCGTGGCCATCGCCTGTGCCAAGGGGCTGCTGATCGCGCAAGCCGGCGAAAAAGAGCCGTCGATCGAGTTCCTGCCCTATTCGGACAAGCTGCCGGAGGGCAAGGTGACCATGCTGCTCGGCGGCAAGGGCCTGCAATATTTCCTCGGCAACTACGGCCCGAGCGCTGTGGTGCTCATCGATCCGACGGCCGACGATGCCTTCCGCCGCATCGAGCTGCCGACGCGGCGCGTGCATTTCGCGGTGGATCCCGTACGGCCGAAATTCGCTTACGTCTTCACCGAGGACGGCAAGCTGCACCGGCTCGACGTGGTTTCCGGCGAGATCGTCAAGTCGCTGGCACTGACCGAACCCTACAGCATGGACGGCCACTGGAGCGATCCGCGCCCGCGCGTGGCGGTCGCCGGCGATGCGATCTTCGTCACCGACCCACTGAAGAGCACGCTGCACGTGATCGATGCCGCCAGCTTCGAGAAGAACCGCGACATCGCCATCGAAGGCAAGCCCTTCAACATCGTCGCTGTCGGCGGCTCCGGCGAAACGCACTGAATGCGAGCGGCCCGGCAAGCGCGCCGGGCCACCTTCCCCTTCAAGGATTATCCAATGCCCCTCGAAAAACGCCTTCCCGTCACGGTTTTGTCCGGCTTCCTGGGTGCCGGCAAGACGACACTCCTCAATCATGTGCTCAACAATCGCGAAGGCCGCCGCGTGGCGGTCATCGTCAACGACATGAGCGAGGTGAATATCGACGCCGCGCTGGTGCGCGACGGCGGCGCGAACCTGTCACGCACGGACGAACAGCTCGTGGAGATGACCAATGGCTGCATCTGCTGCACGCTGCGCGATGACCTGCTGCAGGAGGTCCGCCGGCTCGCAGCCGAAGGCCGGTTCGACTATCTGCTGATCGAATCCACCGGCATTTCCGAGCCGTTGCCGGTGGCCGCCACCTTCGACTTCCGCGACGAGAGGGGCGACAGCCTCTCCGACATTGCCAAGCTCGATACGATGGTGACGGTTGTCGACGCCGCCAATCTTTTGAGAAACTGTTCCTCCAGCGACTTCCTGCGCGACCGCGGCGAGACGGCGGAAGACGGCGACGAGCGGGCGCTGGTCGATCTTCTGGTGGAGCAGATCGAATTCGCCGACGTCGTCGTTCTCAACAAGATCGACGCCGCACGCCCCGGCGAGCGGAACACGGCCCAGCGCATCGTGCGCGCCCTGAACCCGGACGCCGAGATCGTCGAGGCGGAGTTCGGCCGGGTTCCGCTCGACAAAGTGCTCGAAACCGGCCGCTTCGACTTCGAGCGCGCGCAGGAACATCCGCTCTGGTACAAGGAGCTGTACGGCTTCGGCAGCCATGTGCCCGAGACGGACGAATACGGCATCCGCTCCTTCGTCTATCGCGAGCGCCGTCCTTTCGATCCGGTCAAGCTCCAGGCATTCATCAACCGCTCCTGGCCGGGCGTGGTGCGCGCCAAGGGCTTCTTTTGGCTCGCGACGCGGCCGCATCATGTCGGTGAGCTTAGCCAGGCGGGCGCGCTGGTGCGCACTGAAAAGCGTGGCCTCTGGTGGGCCGCGGTGCCGAAAGAGCGGTGGCCCGACCATCCCGAATGGCATGCCGCGATGAAGCCCTATCTCGATCCCGTCTGGGGCGACCGTCGGCAGGAAATCGTCTTCATCGGCGCCCATCCCATGAACGAGGTACGCATCCGCGCCGAGTTGGATGCCTGCCTGGTGGAAGACACGGATTTCGTGCCGCAGCGCTGGCAGGACCTGCCCGACCCGTTCCCGAACTGGGCGCAAGCCGCCTGAGCCATCTATGCTAAGCCTCCCAAGGCGGTTGACCCGGCCTCCCCTCATCACATACTCAGGCGCATGTCCTGAAGGGAGGTCGGGCATCTTTACGCCAACCCTCCCTCGACGAAGCCAGCTATCGGCGCCATCGGCGCCATAAGGGAGTTTTTCGCATGACCGAGGCCGTGACCATCGCACGCGACGGCGAGATCGCCATCGTGACCATCGACAATCCGCCGGTCAACGCGATGAGCTTTCATGTGCGCGAGCCGCTGATGGCCGCCCTCACCGCCCTGCGTGACGAGCCATCCGTGGCCGGCATGGTCCTGGCCTGCGCCGGACGCACCTTCGTTGCCGGCGCCGATATCACCGAATTCGGCAAGCCGATGCAGCAGCCGGAACTGCGCGACCTGATCGCAGCGCTCGAAACGCTCGGCAAGCCGGCGGTGGCCGCCATCCATGGCACTGCGCTCGGCGGCGGGCTGGAACTGGCACTCGGCTGCCATTTCCGCGTGGCCGAGGCCAGCGCAAAGCTCGGCCTGCCTGAGGTGAAGCTCGGCATACTGCCCGGCGGCGGCGGCACTGTGCGCCTGCCGCGCCTCGTCGGCCCGCTCAAGGCGCTCGACATGATCGTTTCCGGCACGCCGATCAGCGCCAAGGATGCGCTTGCCAATGGCCTCGTGGACGCGGTTGTCGAAAGCGACCTCGTCGCCAAGGCCGTCGCCTTTGCACGCGAGCAGGCGAAGTCCGGCAAGCCAGCTGTCGCCGTCCGCGATCGCAACGAGCTGATCGCACATGCCGATCTCGCCGCTTTCGACGCGCGTGCGGCAGAACTCGCCAAGAAGGCGCGCGGTCTGGAAGCGCCGGTCGCCTGCGCCGAATCCGTCCGCAATGCGCTCACTTTGCCCTTCGACGAAGCGCAGACCAAGGAACGCGAGATCTTCGCCAAGCTGGTTGCCGGCGACCAGTCGAAGGCGCAGCGCCATCTGTTCTTCGCGGAGCGCGAGGCGGCCAAGGTGCCGGGCGTCGGCAAGGATGTGAAGCCGCGAGACATCGCCCGCGTAGGCATCATCGGCGCCGGCACGATGGGCGGCGGCATTGCCATGGCCTTCGTCAATGGCGGCATCCCGGTCACCCTGCTGGAGATGAGCCGCGAGGCGCTCGACCGTGGCCTCGGCACGATCGAGAAGAACTACGCGATTTCTGTCTCGCGCGGCTCGCTGACGGAAGAGGCCAAAGCCAAGCGCATGGCCGCCTTCACCCCCTCCACGGACTATGCCGATCTCGCAAATTGCGACCTCATCATCGAGGCCGTGTTCGAGGAAATGTCGGTGAAGAAGGAAGTGTTCGGCAGAATCAAAGCGGTGGCGAAGCCCGGCGCCATCCTCGCCACCAACACCTCCTATCTCGACGTCAACGAAATCGCCGCCTCCACCAGCCGGCCGCAGGATTTCCTCGGCCTGCACTTCTTCTCGCCGGCAAACGTGATGAAGCTTCTAGAGATCGTGCGCGGCGCCAAGACTGCGCCCGACGTACTGGCGACGGCGCTGGCGGTGGGCAAGAAGATCGGCAAGGTGCCGGTCGTCGTCGGCGTGTGCCACGGCTTCGTTGGCAACCGCATGCTGGGCGCGCGCGGTGCGGAAACCGAGCCGCTGCTGCTCGAAGGCGCGACGCCCCATCAGGTTGACAAGGTGTTCACCGATTTCGGCTGGCCGATGGGCCCGTTCCAGATGTGGGACCTTGCCGGCCTCGACATCGGGTGGCGCAACCGCAAGGCCCAGGGCAAGAAGGCGATCATCGCCGACACGCTCTGCGAACAGGGTCGCTTCGGCCAGAAGACCGGACGCGGCATGTATCTCTATGAAAGCGGCTCGCGCACGCCGACCCCCGATCCGGAGGTCGCGGCCCTGATCGAGGAGAAGGCCAAGGAACTCGGCATCGAGCGGCGCGAGATTTCGTCCCAGGAAATCATCGAGCGTACCTTCTATCCGCTGATCAACGAGGGCGCGAAAATCCTCGAGGAAGGCATCGCCGCACGCGCTTCCGACATCGATATGGTCTGGGTCAACGGCTACGGCTTCCCCATTGGCAAGGGCGGCCCGATGTTCTGGGCCAGCCTCGAAGGCTTCGGCAAGATCGTCGAGCGGCTCGACTATTGGCATGCCCGCACCGGCAAGGACATCTTCAAGCCCGCCGAACTGCTGCGCAAGGCCGCCGAAACCGGCAAGCTGGCGGACGCGGCAGCTTGAGAACACGGAAATTCCTTCGCGAGGCAAAGTCATGCCTCGCGAAACCCGGCGGCTAGCACTATCTTTGCCGCAATCGTTAAAAAGCGCCTGTGAGGAGCACCATGGAATATCGCCAGATCTCCGACGACTATTCGGTCTCGGGACAGATCACCTCCGAAGACATCGCCACCATCAAGGCGGCAGGCTTCAAGAGCGTCATCTGCAACCGCCCGGACGATGAGCAGCCCGGCCAGCCCTCGGCCTCGGAAATCCGCGCCGCCGCGGAAGCTGCCGGTCTCGGCTTCCGCCATGTGCCGATGCTCAGCGGCCAGCCCGTCACCATCGAGGATGCACAGGCCATGGCCAATGCGCTGGACGAGCTCGACGGCCCGGTCTTTGCCTATTGCCGTTCCGGCGCGCGCTCGACCAACCTGTTCCTGGCCGCGCAGCAGGTCAAAGGCTAAGGCCTTTCAACCCCACTTGGCCTTGCCGCTCAGAGCGGCAGGGCCGACGTTTCCTTCAACGTCTGCAGCACGATCGCAGTCTTCACGTGCTGCACGGCTTCGTGCGGCAGCAGCACGCCGTTGACGAATTCCGCCAGCGACTTCAGGTCCGGCGTCACCACCTTCAAAATGTAGTCCATCTCGCCGGTCAAAGCGTGCGCCTCCTGCACCTCGGGCAATCTGGCGACGAGATCGGCAAAGCGTTGCGCGTTGTCGCGATTATGGGTCGCGAGCGTCACTGAGATGACGTTGACCAGCGGAAAGCCCAGCCGGTCGCGGTCGAGCACCGCGCGATAGCCGCGAATGAAACCGTCGTCCTCCAGCCTTTGGCGCCGCCGCGAACACTGCGATGGCGACAGATTCACGCGCTCCGACAGGTCGTTGTTGGTGAGCCTACCGTCCGCCTGCAACAATGACAGCATCTTGCGATCAAATTGATCAAGGCGCGCGTCATCCATGGTATTTCCACCCCACATGCACATGTCATGCGCATTTCGAGCACTTTGGGGTTTCGAATGCAAGCACAATGCATGCCGCCGGGAGTATCATCTGCGTCAATGGAAATCGCGGCTTCGAGCCGCAGGAGGAGACTATGGGACCCTTCCCTCACGACGCGCCGCCCGCCAGCATCAACGCGGCCAACCCCGCCGGCACCGACGGCTTCGAGTTCGTTGAATTCGCCCATACCGAGCCGGAAAAGCTCTCCGAACTGTTCACCCGCATGGGCTATGTGCCGGTTGCCAAGCACCGGACGAAGAACATCGCCATCTGGCGCCAGGGCGATATCAACTATGTGCTGAACGCCGAGCCCGGCTCGCACGGCATGAAGTTCGTGGAACAGCACGGCCCCTGCGCGCCTTCCATGGCCTGGCGTGTGGTCGATGCCAAGCACGCCTTCGACCATGCTGTTTCCAAGGGCGCCACGCCCTATGAAGGCAGCGACAAGACGCTGGACGTTCCGACCATCGTCGGCATTGGCGGCTCGCTGATCTATTTCGTCGACAAGTACGGCTCGAAGGGCTCGGCCTATGACGCCGAGTTCGAATGGCTGGGCGAGCGCGACCCCAAGCCGGAAGGCGTCGGCTTCTACTACCTCGACCACCTCACCCACAATGTCTATCGCGGCAACATGGACAAGTGGTGGGACTTCTACCGCGACCTGTTCGGCTTCACCCAGATCCACTATTTCGACATCGACGGCCGCATCACCGGGCTGGTCAGCCGCGCCATCACCTCGCCCTGCGGCAAGATCCGCATCCCGCTGAACGAGTCCAAGGACGACACCAGCCAGATCGCCGAATATCTGCGCAAATACAATGGCGAGGGCATCCAGCACATCGCCGTCGGCACGGACGCGATCTACGACGCCACTGACAAGCTGGACGGCAACGGGCTGAAATTCATGCCCGGCCCGCCGGACACCTATTACGAGATGTCGCGCAAGCGCGTACACGGCCATGACGAGCCGATCGAACGCATGAAGACGCACGGCATCCTGATCGACGGCGAAGGCGTGGTGAATGGCGGCATGACCAAGATCCTGCTCCAGATCTTCTCGAAAACCGTGATCGGCCCGATCTTCTTCGAATTCATCCAGCGCAAGGGCGACGAAGGGTTCGGCGAAGGCAACTTCCGCGCACTCTTCGAATCCATCGAGGAAGACCAGATCCGCCGCGGCGTGATCAAGATCCAGGCGGCGGAGTAAGCCGTCTCAATCAGCCGGATCGGCGGCAACCGTCGATCCGGCCTTTCTGGTCGTCAGAGCCCCAGCCGCTCGACCTCGTCCTTCCTGAAGCGCAGGTCGTAGTCGAGGAAGAATTCATCCAGTGGCGGCGGCGTGACCGAAGTGCCCGCGAGCATTGCGTGCACCTGGCCGCGATGGTGGATCTGGTGCAGGAACAAATGCGCCAGAAGGTCACCGATCCTTTCGGGAATGATGCCAGCCGCGCCGCGATCCGTCGGCACGCGGCGATCAAGGTCGGCGGCTTCGAGCCCATCGCAGAAGGCGATCAGCTTGCCGTCCCGCTCGGCTTGCGCAGCGGCAAGCCTTGCCGGGTCGTCATAGGGGACAAAACGATCGAAAATCGCGCGCCCCTCGCCGCCCTCAACCAGTATGTCGAAATAGAACAGGTCCACTTCGTAGATGTGGTTGAGCGTTTCCCTAATCGAGGGAAAGAAGCTCACGCGCGCGGCTTCGAATTCGCCGGGCTGGAGTGCCAGGATGGCGCGATAGAGCCGGTCGTTCGACCAGCGATTGTTGCGCGCCATCTGGCGGTTGTGAGTCACCAAGTCCATCTGCCGGTCCTCCTAGTTCCAGGAGGCCTACCAGAGTTCGGCCCCTCACCCTCCATATTTTTCGACGGTCTGCTCGATCGCACCAAAGATCGAGTGATGCCCGGTCTGGTCCTTCATCTCGATGCGCACCGTGTCGCCAAAATGCAGGAACGGCGTCTTCGGCGCGCCGCTTTCGATGGTCTCGATGGTGCGCAGCTCCGCGACGCAGGAATAGCCGACCCCGCCCTCGCTCACCGGCTTGCCCGGGCCGCCGTCGAGCTTGTTCGACACCGTGCCGGAGCCGATGATGGTGCCGGCCACCAGCGGCCGCGTCTTGGCGGCATGGGCGATCAGCTGCGGGAAATCGAAGGTCATGTCGACGCCGGCATTGGCGCGACCAAAGGGCTTGCCGTTGACATCGACAATCAGCGGCAGGCTGACCTTGCCGCCGTCCCACGCGTCGCCGAGTTCGTCCGGCGTCACCGTCACCGGCGAGAAGGCCGACGACGGCTTTGACTGGAAGAAGCCGAAGCCCTTTGCCAGCTCGGCCGGGATCAGGCCGCGCAGCGAGACATCGTTGACCAGCATGATGAGGCGGATCGCGTCACGCGCCTGGTCCACGCTTGCGCCCATCGGCACGTCGTCGACGATGACCGCAATTTCGGCCTCCATGTCGGCGCCATAGGCCTCGTCGGCGAGCGGGATCGGATCGCGCGGCCCGATGAAGGAATCCGAGCCTCCCTGATACATCAGCGGATCGGTCCAGAAACTTTCCGGCATGGCCGCGCCGCGTGCCTTGCGAACTAGCTCCACATGGTTGACGTAAGCCGAGCCGTCCGCCCACTGATAGGCGCGCGGCAACGGCGAATGCGCGTCATGCTCGTGAAAACGCTGCGAGGGAACGGCACCATGCTCCAGCGATTCCGCCAGCGCCGCCAGATGCGGCGAGATGCGCCGCCAGTCATCGAGAGCGGCCTGCAATGTCGGCACGAGGAACGACGCATCGGTAAAGCGCGTCAGATCCCGCGACACAACAACGAGCTTTCCGTCGCGCGAGCCGTTCTTGAGCGTAGCCAGTTTCATAGGCGTCCTTCCCCTCTTGGTGTTTCTGGACGGAGCTTAGACTGCGTCGCGCTCAACTCCAATCGCCTTCCGGCGTGCCGTTGAAACGTTTCTTCAGGCCCTTCCAGCAGTCCATGTAGTTGTCCTGCAGCGTGTCCAGCCCGGCGGCATAGCGGGTCAACATCTGGGGAAAGCGCGTCTCGAACATGAAGGCCAGGGTGTGGTCGAGCTTCACCGGCTGCAGCTCGGAGCGCGACGCCTTCTCGAAACCGGAGGCGTCGGGCCCATGCGCCAGCATCATGTTGTGCAGGCTGACGCCGCCCGGCACGAACCCTTCTTCCTTGGCATCGTACTGGCCTTGGACCAGCCCCATGAACTCGCTCATGATGTTGCGGTGATACCAGGGCGGGCGGAATGTGTCTTCTGCCACCAACCAGCGCGGCGGGAAGATGACGAAGTCGACATTGGCCGTGCCTTCCTCGCCGGACGGCGCGGTCAGCACCGTGAAGATCGACGGATCGGGATGGTCGAACAGGAGCGCGCCGACCGGCGAAAACGTCGCAAGATCATATTTGTAGGGCGCGTAGTTGCCATGCCAGGCGACCACGTCGAGCGGCGAATGGTCGAGTTCGGTGGCATAGAACTTGCCGCACCATTTCACGATCAGCCGGCACGGCGTCTCCTTCTCCTCGAACCAGGCGACCGGCGTCTTGAAGTCGCGCGGATTGGCCAGGCAATTGGCGCCTATAGGCCCGCGATGCGGCAGCGTGAACTTGGCGCCGTAGTTTTCGCAGACATAGCCGCGCACCGGGCCGTCGATCATCTCGACCTTGAACACCAGCCCGCGCGGCAGGATGCAGATCTCGCCCGGCCTGACCTCGATGATGCCCATTTCGGTGATGAAGCGCAGGCCGCCAACTTGTGGCGCGACCAGCAACTCGCCATCGGCGTTGAAGAAATGGTTGTCGGTCATGTCGTCATTGGCGACGTAGAGATGTGCGGCCATGCCGCTCTGGCCAAGCGCATCGCCGCCCGTGGTCATGGTGCGCAAACCCGCCAGGAAATCGGTGGATTCCTTCGGAACGGAAATGGGATTCCAGCGATACTGGCCGATTGCCAATTCATGGTCGGCGACATTGGGCGCGGTCTTCCAGAACGGATATTCCACCGGCTTGAACCGGCCCGTATGCTTCACGCTCGGCCGGATGCGGTAGAGCCAGGAGCGCTCGTTGGCACCGCGCGGAGCGGTGAAAGGCGAACCGGAAAGCTGCTCGGCATAGAGACCGTAGGCCGGCCGCTGCGGCGAGTTGCGCCCCTGGGGCAGCGCGCCGGGGAGGCTTTCTGTCTCAAAATCGTTGCCGAAGCCGGGCATATAGGAAAGGGCCATGGCATCCTCCCATGATTGACTCTATTCGTTACATTCGTAACCATTGAAAATGTAACTATCAATGGCATCGCTTTCGCCACTGGGCTGACACAGGCGGCGGCTATTTGGGGACATCCTCACGGATGAAGGCGCAAATGCCGATCTTGGGATTCGAGATAGCGCAATGGCGAGCGACGACACCCTCCCCCTCGAAGAGTTCCTACCCTATCGGCTGAACAGGCTTGCGGAATCCGTCAGCCGTGAGTTCGCCAAGACCTATCGGGATCGCCATGGCTTGACGCGGCCGGAATGGCGTACCTTCGCCACGCTCGGGCAATATGGCTCGATGACCGCCACGGCCATCGGCGCGCATTCGGCCATGCACAAGACCAAGGTCTCGCGCGCCGTGTCCGCGCTCGAGGAGCGCAAATGGCTGACGCGCAAGCCCGATCCCGCCGACCGGCGCACCGAGCACCTGTCGCTGACGAAAGCCGGCCTTGCCGCCTATCGCGAGATGGTGCCGCTGGCGAAGGCTTTTGAGACGGAGCTGCTCGGCAAACTCGGTGCGAAAGAGCGCGAGGCGCTGCAGAATGGATTGCAAGCGCTGCAATCCATTCTGAATTTCAATCCGTCAGAGGATTAGTTCGGATTTGCGGTGAAGCCTAGCTCACCAATCCATCACCACCTTGCCGGAACTGCCGCTGCGCATCGCGTCAAAACCCTTTTGGAAATCGTCGATGCCGATGCGGTGGGTGATCAGGCCCGACACGTCGAGCGGGCCCTGTACCAGCGCGATCATCTTGTACCAGGTCTCGAACATCTCGCGGCCATAGATGCCCTTGAGATGCAGCATCTTGAAGATGACCTTGTTCCAGTCGATCTCGAAGCCGGTCGGGGCGATGCCCAGAATGGCGATCTTGCCGCCATTGTTCATCGTGTCGATCATGTCGCGGAAGGCGACCGCCGAACCCGACATTTCGAGGCCGACGTCAAAACCTTCGGTCATCCCCTCTTCGCGCATGACGTCGCGCAGGGTTTCCTTCGAAGCATCGACGACGTGATGCACGCCGAGCTTGCGGGCCAGGTCGAGACGCGTCGGGTTGATGTCGGTGATGACGACCTTTCGCGCACCCACGCACTGCGCCACGAGCGCGCCCATGATGCCGATGGGGCCGGCGCCGGTGACCAGCACGTCCTCGCCGACCAAGTCGAAGGAAAGTGCGGTGTGCACGGCATTGCCGAGCGGATCGAAGATCGCCGCGATCTCGTCGGGAATATCGTCTGGGATCGGCACGACATTGTGCTGCGGCAGCACGACATATTCGGCGAAGGAGCCCGGCCGATTGACGCCCACGCCCATCGTGTTGCGGCAGAGATGCCCGCGTCCCGCGCGGCAGTTACGACAATGGCCACAAACGATGTGGCCTTCGCCGGACACGCGCTGGCCAACCTTGTAGTCCTTCACGCCGGGGCCGAAATCGGCCACCTCGCCGACGAATTCATGGCCGGTCACCATCGGCACCGGCACCGTCTTCTGCGCCCATTGATCCCAGTTATATATATGCACATCGGTGCCGCAGATGGCCGACTTGCGCACCTTGATCAGCACGTCGTTCGGGCCGATGTCCGGCACCGGCACCTCTTCCATCCAGATGCCCGGTTCAGCCTTGGCCTTCACCAGCGCGCGCATCATGTTCGACATGATCTTGTTCCTCGAAACCGTTGATCCGGAATCCTTCTTCCGGCGACCTTCAATGTAGTATCGGACTGCCGGTCATTTAATGACGCCGAGCTCCCGCCCGACCACGCCAAACGCCGCAACCGCACGATCGATGTCCGCGGCCGAATGCGCGGCCGACATCTGGGTGCGGATGCGCGCCTTGCCTTTCGGCACGACCGGAAACGAAAAGCCGATGACATAGATGCCATGGTCGAGCAGCTTTTGCGCCATATCCTGCGCCAGTGCCGCGTCGCCCAGCATCACCGGGATGATTGGATGGTCGGCACCGGCGAGCTTGAAGCCGAGCTTCGACATGCCGGCCCGGAACTGCGCGGCATTGGCATAGAGCTTTTCGCGCAGAGCCTCGCCGCCCTCGATCAGTTCCAGCACCTTCAGCGAAGCGCCCGCAATCGCTGGCGCCAGCGTGTTGGAGAACAGATAGGGCCGCGAGCGCTGGCGCAGCCAGTCAACCATCTGCCGCTTGCCCGCGGTGTAGCCACCCGAAGCCCCGCCCAGCGCCTTGCCGAGCGTGCCGGTGAGGATGTCCACCCTGCCCTCGACGCCGCAATATTCGGGCGTGCCGCGCCCATGCTTGCCGACAAAGCCGACGGCATGGCTGTCGTCCACCATCACCATCGCATTGTACTTCTCTGCAAGGTCGCAAATGCCCGGCAGGTTGGCGATGATGCCGTCCATCGAAAACACGCCGTCGGTAGCAATAAGCCGGAAGCGGCAATCCTGCGCCTCCTTCAGCTGCACCTCGAGATCGGCCATGTCGTTATTGGCGTAGCGGAAGCGCTTCGCCTTGGAGAGGCGCACGCCGTCGATGATCGAGGCGTGATTCAGCGCATCTGAGATGATGGCGTCTTCCTCGGAAAGCAGCGTCTCGAACAGGCCCGCATTGGCGTCGAAGCAGGACGAGTAGAGGATCGTATCCTCCATGCCGAGGAAGGACGAAAGCTGGGCCTCCAGTTCCTTGTGCTCTTCCTGCGTGCCGCAGATGAAGCGCACCGACGCCATGCCATAGCCGTAGCGGTCGAGTGCTGCCTTGGCTGCGTCGCGCAGCGCCATGTTGTCGGCCAGGCCGAGGTAATTGTTGGCGCAGAAATTCAGCAGTTCTTGCTCGCCGACCTCGATCTTCGCCGACTGCGGCGAGTTGATAATGCGTTCGGATTTGTAGAGCCCGGCGGATTTCAGCCCGGAAATCTCCGCTTCGAGATGGGAAAGGAATGTTGCGCTCATCGCCGTCTTGTCCCGTTTGAAGTTGGCCGACTGTGGCCGCATGCCTTCCGAAAAGCTACAGGAAATACGACCCGGCGACGTCGATGATCCGTGGGAATTCGTCGCGGGCGACTGGATCGCTTCGCACGGCATCGATAGGATCGCCGCGAATTCAATACCACGTGGAGCATGCAATGGTTGGTGGACAGTTTCCAGTATTCGACCTCGGGAAATTCGAGAAGGCGGACGCGGCCGAACGTGAACGGCTGGGCGCCGAGGTCGACGCGATCTGCCGCTCCACCGGCTTCCTCGCCATCACCAATCACAGCGTGCCGCAGGCGGTGATCGACGCGGTGTGGGGCAAGGCGCATGACTTCTTCGACCTGCCGCCCGAGCAGAAGCAGAAATCCAAGGCGCCCTACAAGGGCTACCCCTATGGCTATCTCGGACCCGAGCTCGAAGCGCTGGCCAAGTCGCGCGATGTCGACAGCCCGCCGGACCTCAAGGAAAGCTTTAACGGCGGCCCGCAGCGTACCCCGAACGGCATGACCGACAAGGACGCGCTGGCCTTCTGCTACGCGCCGACGATCTGGCCCGAGGCGCCGGAAGGTTTTGTCGACGCCTGGAAGGCGTACTACACCTCCCTCGAAGACCTGGCGGCTCGCATCATGCGGCTGTTCGCGGTCGCGCTGAAGCTTCCGGAGGACTATTTCGAGCGCTTCATCGACGCGCCGATCAGCGCCCTGCGTGCCCTTAACTATCCCGAGCAGATTGTGCCGCCCAAGCCCGGCCAGCTGCGCGCCGGCGCGCACACCGACTATGGCAGCCTGACCATCCTGCTGCCGCAGGAAGGCTCGAAGGGCCTGGAGCTCATCACGCCTGACGGCAACTGGACGCCGGTGCCGCCGGTGCCGGGCGCCTTCGTCATCAATATCGGCGACCTGATGGCGCTGTGGACCAACGATCGCTGGGTGTCGACCATGCACCGCGTGGTGAACCCCTCTCCGAAAGACGGCGGCATGGACCGTCGCCAGTCCCTGGCCTTCTTCCACCAGCCGAACTGGGACGCCGAGATCGTCTGCCTCGAGCAGTGCCTCGAGCCCGGCGAAGAGCCGAAGTACCAGCCGGTGCTTTCGGGCCCCTATCTGATGAGCAAGTTCCAGTCGACGACCAAATAAACCAACCAGAAGTCGGGCGCGCAGCTGTCATAAATGCGACGCGCCCGGCTGCCGCTTCCGTCGGCGTAGACGGTTGCGAGGCAGGTTACCGTGGGCGGCCGCTCGAATGCGGCCTCACCCTTGTTCCGGAGCCCGCCGAATGACAATTGCCAGCATAAGCCTCTACCGCCAGTGGCAACCGTTTCGCGACGGCACCTATCGCTGTTCGGGCGGGCGCAGCGCCGAGGGCTTTGACTCCACGATCGTCGAGATCACAACGCGCGACGGCGCGCGCGGCCATGGCGAGATGGCGCCGCTCGGCAGCTTCTATGATCCGGCTTTTGCCAAAGGCGCGCGCGCCGCAATGCGCGAGCTTGCTCCGCAACTGCTAGGCGCCGACGCTTCCGGCATCGAAGCGCTCAACCGCCGTATGGACCTGCTGCTGAAGGGGCACCCTTACGCCAAATGCGCCATCGACATGGCGCTCTGGGATCTCGCGGGCCAGCGCAGCGGGCTTTCCCTTGCCAGCATGACCGGCGGCGCAGAAGGCAAAAGCCTTGCGCTCTACCGGTCGATCGCCCAGCAGGCGCCGGACGCAATGGCCGTCCGCGCGCAAAAATACATCGCTGAAGGCTATCGCCGCCTGCAGGTGAAGGTCGGCCTCGACGTCAACGAGGACATTGCCCGCCTTGAAGCGGTGCGCGCGACCGTGCCCGCCGACACGGTTCTGTTCTGCGACGCCAATGCGAGCTGGGGCACGGCCGAGACGCGCCGCTTCCTGACGGCGACGCGGAACCTCGACTACACGCTGGAACAGCCCTGCGCGAGCTACGAAGAAAACCTTGCCATCCGCCGCGCCTGCGACCGACCGCTGGTGCTCGACGAGACGATCGACAGCGCGGATGTGCTGTTGCGGGCGATTGCTGACGGATTGATCGACGGGATTACCATCAAGCTCGCGCGCGTCGGCGGCCTGACCAAGGCCAAGCTTCTGCGCGACATCGCCATCGCCAAAAATCTCAAGATCACAATCGAAGATACCGGCGGCGCCGAGATCGACACCGCGGCCTATTCCGGCCTGATGCTCTCGACCCCGGAAGGATTGAGGCAGCACACAGTCGATTTCCACAACTGGGTGACCGTTTCGAATGCCGATGCGGATTTTGCGATTGCCGATGGCGAGATGACGCCGCCGTCCGGTCCGGGCCTGGGCGTCCGGGTGAAAACCGAGGCTCTTGGCGCGCCGCTGTTCAGCTGCACGCTCTAGACAGCAAAAGAAAAGGCCGCCGGCGCGATACTGCGCACCGGCGGCCGAATAAGGAGCCCCAAAAGGCTTAGAAGAACGCCTGGATGCCGGTCTGGGCGCGGCCGAGGATCAGCGCGTGCACGTCGTGCGTGCCCTCATAGGTGTTGACCGTCTCCAGGTTCTGCGCGTGGCGCATGACGTGGTAGCCGATTTGGATGCCGTTGCCGCCATGCATGTCGCGCGCCTGGCGGGCGATGTCGAGCGCCTTGCCGCAGTTGTTGCGCTTGACGAGGCTGATCATCTCCGGCGCGAACTGGTGCTCGTCCATCAGCCGGCCGACGCGCAACGAGGCCTGCAGGCCGAGCGCGATCTCGGTCTGCATGTCGGCGAGCTTCTTCTGGTAGAGCTGCGTTGCCGCCAGCGGCTTGCCGAACTGCTTGCGGTCGAGGCCATACTGGCGGGCCCGGTGCCAGCAGTCTTCCGCCGCACCGAGCACGCCCCAGGAAATGCCGTAGCGGGCGCGGTTGAGGCAGCCGAACGGCCCCTTGAGGCCCGACACGTTGGGCAGCAGCGCGTCCTCGCCGACCTCGACGCCGTCCATGACGATCTCGCCGGTGATCGAGGCCCTGAGCGACAGTTTGCCGGCGATCTTCGGCGCCGACAGCCCCTTCATGCCCTTGTCGAGCACGAAGCCGCGGATGGCGTCCTTGCCGTCCTCGCCCTTGAGCTTGGCCCAGACGACGAACACGTCGGCGATCGGCGCGTTCGAGATCCACATCTTGGACCCGGAGATCCGGTAGCCGCTCGCGGTCTTTTCGGCCCGCGTCTTCATGCCGGCCGGGTCGGAGCCGGCGTCCGGCTCGGTCAGGCCGAAGCAGCCGATCCACTCGCCCGAGGCCAGCTTGGGCAGGTATTTCTTGCGCTGGTCCTCCGAGCCGTAGGCGTAGATCGGGTACATGACCAGCGACGACTGTACGCTCATCATCGAGCGGTAGCCGGAATCGACGCGCTCGACCTCGCGCGCGATCAGGCCGTAGGTGACGTAGTTGGCGCCCAGCCCGCCATAGACTTCCGGCACGGTGACGCCGAGCAGCCCCGCCTCGCCCATCTCGCGGAAAATCGCCGGATCGGTCTTCTCGTCGAGATAGGCTTCCTCGATGCGCGGCGCCAGCTTGTCGGCGGCAAACGCGGCGGCCGCGTCGCGGATCATGCGCTCGTCCTCGGTCAGCTGACCGTCGAGCAGGAAGGGATCATCCCAGACGAAGCTGGCGACGGCGCTCGCCTTGTTTTCGATGTTCATGACGTTTTCCAGATTTGTTTGAAGCTTGAAATATCACTCTAGCGCGGATCGTGGCTCAGGGCAAAAGGCTTTTAGCAGTTGCAGCCGGCGAGACTAGAAATTCCGGCGCAAAACTGGCGAAAACCACCCATTTTTGGCCAAAACCCGGCCGCAAGGGCCTTTCTGGGGCGGTTCGTTGGGCACACGTTAACTGTTTGGTTGCATTCTTGGTTGTGGGAAGACGAGGTCCAGGGGGACGGACGAAACATGTCACAAGAGGCCGATTCCGGTTCGGACAAGCTCTTGCTGCTCATCAAGCGCGCCTATTGGGCCGCTCTTGCCATCATCGTGGTGATGGCAATGTCCTCGTTCCTGCTGCTGCAGCAGATCAACACTGCCCAGCAGCGCGACCAGAACCTGCTCGACGTCATCACCAAGCAGAAGATGCTGTCGCAGAAGCTGGTGTCGCTTGCCAGGACCGTCATTTCGATACCGCGCGACCAGCAGCCCCCTCTCGTCGCCGAACTGCGCGTCGTGAATACCAAGTTCGAACGCAACTACGACGACCTGCTGAAACAGGTGGGAAACGAACCCAATCTGCTGAAGCGTTTTGATCAGACGACGCTCGAAAACGTCCTCTACGGCGACCCCTTCCATCTCGACTATTTCTCGACCGGTCTCGTCGCCGGCAGCTGGCGCTTCATTGCCGCCTTCGAGTCGCAACTGGGCATCGGCAACTCTATCCATGGCTACAAGGGAGGCAGCGACCGTATTCGCCTCGACGAGTCGCTGGCGAACGCCGCGCTGGCGGGCTACTCGGCGCTCGGCGAAAGGCTGAGCGCCCAGGCAAATCGGAGGGTGACGGAGCTTCTCGACCGCCACCGGATGCTGTTCTACGCCATCATCGGCGCGGTGTTGCTGGTTGCGCTGTTCATCTTCCGCCCCATGTCGAAGATGATCCTGCGCCGGACGCATCAGTTGGTCGAGGCCCGCAACTCGATGGCCTTCATCGCCGCGCATGACGGGCTGACCGGCCTGCATAACCGCGCCTTCCTGATGGACCACTTCGAAAACCTGATCGCCAACGCCAGGCGGCGAAACGAGAATCTGGCCGTCGTCCAGCTAGACCTCGACCGCTTCAAGCAGATCAACGACACGCTCGGCCACGCCGCCGGCGACCGCGTGCTGATCAGTTCGGCGCAGCGCATGCGCAATGCCTGCCGCGCTTCGGACCTTTGCGTGAGACTTGGCGGCGACGAGTTCGTCATCGTGCTCAGCGGTGCGGGAACCATCAACGATGTCGACCAGGTGGTGAGACGTATTCTCGAGCGGCTGAGCCAGCCGATCGTCCTCCACGGGGCAACCATCGTTCCGGGCGCCAGCGCCGGCATTGCCATCTATCCGCTCGACGCCGACAACGCCGAAGACCTGCTTGTGCACGCCGACCTCGCCCTCTATTCGGCCAAGAAGGCGGGCAATTCGGGCTACGCCTTCTTCTGCGAAGATCTGCGCAACGAGCTCGAGCACCGCAAGCAGCTCGAGAACGACATCAAGCTCGCCATCGCCGACGAGACCTTCAGCGTCTACTTCCAGCCACAGATTTCGCTGAGCAGCGGCCGCACGGTGGGCGTGGAGGCGTTGGTGCGCTGGCGGCATCCGGAGCGCGGCATGGTTTCGCCGGGCGAGTTCATTCCCGTCGCCGAAAAATGCGGCCTGATGGCCGCCATTGGCCGCATCATCATCACCAAGGCGATCAGGGAGGCCGCCGCCTGGCACCGCGCGGGCATCGAGTTCGGCCGGCTTGCCGTGAATGCCTCAGGCACCGAACTGCGCGAGCCGAATTTCGAGCAGTTTCTCTTCGAGACGCTCGAACAGGAAGGTTTGCCGATCGAGAAGATGTCGCTGGAAATCGTGGAGTCTGTCATCCTCGATGACGAAAAGAGCGGCATCGCCGCCAAGCTGCGCAACATTCGCGCGGCCGGCATCCACCTTGAGCTCGACGACTTCGGCACCGGCTATGCTTCGCTCACCCATGTCAGCCCCAACGAGATTGATCGCGTGAAGATCGACCGCCGTTTCGTGCAGAACATCGATGCCGACGGCCACAACGCCAAGATCGTGCGCGCCATCACCGACCTCGCAAACGGGATGGGTATCGCAGTCGTAGCGGAAGGCGCCGAAACGCAAAGCGAGCTGGACACGTTGCTCGCCATCGGCTGCGACCAGGTGCAGGGCTATTCCATCGCCTTCCCCATGCCCGACCATGAGGCGCGCGACTGGCTCGTCACCTACAGCGCAAAGCGCTCCGGGCAGGACCGCCCCCTGGCGGAAAGCGAAGCGGCCGACCTATGAAGCGAAGCGCTTGGCGCCTGCCACGCACATCACGACGGCGGCGCTGACGACGAGCATCGACCAACCGATGGTTTCGTGCAGCAGGGTCGCGGCCAGCAGCAAGCCGAAGAAGGGCTGCAGAAGCTGCAACTGCCCCACCCCCGCAATGCCGCCGAGTGCTAGCCCGCGATACCAGAAGACGAAGCCGATCAGCATGCTGAACAGCGACACATAGCCGAGCCCAAGCCACGCATCGCGGCCAACATCGGCAAACGAGGCAGGCATGGTGTAGAGCATCAGCGCCCCCATCACCGGTAGCGACACGACGAGCGCCCAGGAAATCACCTGCCAGCCGCCGAGCTTGCGCGACAGTTTTGCCCCTTCGGCATAGCCCAGGCCGCAGACCACGATCGCCGCCAGCATCAGAAGATCGCCCACCGGCGAGGCGGCAATGCCCTGCGTCAGCGCAAAGCCCGCGACGAGCGCACTGCCCAGCCCCGAAAACAGCCAGAAGGCCGGCTTCGGCCGCTCGCCGCCGCGCAGCACGCCAAAGATCGCGGTCGCCAGCGGCAACAGGCCGATGAAAACGATGGAATGGGCTGAGGTGACATATTGCAGCGCCAGCGCGGTCAGCAGCGGAAAGCCGACGACCACGCCCAGCGCCACCACCACGAGCGACACGAGATCCTCGCGCGACGGCCGCTTTTCGCGGAAAGCCACCAAAAGGCAAAGCGCTAGTAGCGCGGCGATCGTGGCGCGCGCGACCGTGAGGAACACGGGATCGAAATCCGCAACCGCCACGCGCGTGGCCGGCAGCGAGCCACTGAAGATCAGCACGCCGAGAAACCCGTTGATCCAACCGCTCGCCGACTTGTCCATGCCACGCTCCTGTTTGAACGCGGTATCGATCTTGCCGGCTGGCGCTGCCAGAGACAGTGCGGTACAGGTTTGTCAAACTGTATTGCTCACGGAACCAGTACGGATGACTTTGCAGCAACGCGTCGAAGACGAAACCGGCACACTGGTCGAGCAGGTGATGCAGGCGATCCGCCATCGCATCGCCACTCGCACCTTGGCGCCGGGCGCAAAACTCCCCTCCATCCGCGGCTTTGCCGAAACCATGCAGGTTTCGAAATCGACGGTAGTGGAAGCCTATGACCGGCTTGCCGCCGAAGGCCTGATCCGCTCGCGGCGCGGCGCAGGCTTCTATGTCGCCGGCCATTTGCCGCCGCTTTCGCTGGCCGAGATAGGGCCGCGCCTCGACCGTGAGGTCGACCCTCTCTGGGTGTCGCGACAGTCTCTGGAAGCAGGCGACACGATGCTCAAGCCCGGCTGCGGCTGGCTGCCCCGGGAATGGATGCCCGACGAAGCGATCCGGCGGGCGCTTCGCACGCTGGCGCGTTCGGAACAGGTCGACCTCACCGATTACAGCCCGCCGCTCGGGCTGAAGCCCATGCGCCAGCTCCTGTCGCGCCGCATGGCCGAGCATGGCATCGAGGCGGAGCCGCGCCAGATCATGCTGACGGAATCGGGGTCCCAGGCCATCGACCTGCTCTGCCGCTTCCTGCTCGAACCCGGCGACACCGTGCTGGTCGACGACCCATGCTACTTCAACTTCCACGCCATGCTGCGGGCGCACCGCGCCAGGGTGATCGGCGTTCCCTACACGCCGACGGGGCCCGACCTCGAAGCCTTCGCCCAGGCGCTCGCGGAGCATCGGCCGCGCCTCTACATCACCAATTCCGGCCTGCACAATCCGACCGGCGCGACCCTGTCACCGTTGACCGCACACCGCCTGCTGAAGCTCGCCGAACAGCATGGCCTGACCATCATCGAGGACGACATCTTCGCCGATTTCGAGCCCGAACCGGCGCCGCGGCTTGCCGCCTTCGACGGGCTTGAGCGCGTCATCCATATCGGCAGCTTTTCCAAGACTCTGTCGGCAGCGGTGCGCTGCGGCTTCGTCGCCGCGCGGCCGGACTGGATCGAGGGACTGATCGATCTCAAGCTCGCCACTTCCTTCGGCGGTGGGCATTTTTCGGCCGAGCTGGTGCACGCCCTCTTGAAGGACGGCAGCTATCGCAAGCATGTCGAAGCCTTGCGCGAGCGGCTGGCCCGCGCAATGAGCGAGGTCGGCCCGCGCTTGAAGAAGCTCGGCCTAACGCCCTGGATCGAGCCGCGCGCCGGCATGTTCCTCTGGTGCAGCCTGCCGGATGGTATGGAGGCGGCTACCATCGCGCGGCGCGCGCTGGCCGAAAATGTCGTGCTGGCGCCCGGCAACGCCTTCAGCCTGTCTCAATCGGCCAATGGCTTCCTGCGCTTCAACGTGGCGCAGTCGCTCGATCCGCGCGTCTTTTCGGTGCTCGAACGGGCGATGGGCTGAGGCTCACAGGACCAGTCGATATTCCCGCTCCAGCCTGCCAGAACGCGGGTGGATTTTGCCCTCGCCGTGCACTCGCCAGTCCATGCGCTCATAGAGCCTGACCGCCGAAGGATTGTCGGCGTAGACGGAAAGCCTCGCCTGCACAAAGCCGCGCAGTTTCAGCTCCCGCGCGACGCCCTCCAGCAAGAAACCACCCACGCCACGTCTCCACCAGGCGGTCGCGACGCCGAGATAGTGGATTTCCGCTTCGCGGTCTTTCGCCTCGTCTACGGGCGCGATGGCGGCAAATGCGGCAACTACCTCGCCCGCGAGCACGACCGGCAGAAACGCACGTGATGAACCGTCGAGGACACGCTGGATGATCGGTCGCGCAAGTTCGAGCGGCGCCACGTCCGCATCGCGATCCCGCCTGGCCGTCGCCTCAGCCCAGATCCCGGCCGCCGCATCGACATGCGTGGCGGTGCCGTCGATCAGTCGAAACTGCGACATCACCCTTCCTCTCCGACATTGCCGCGAAGGCGAGCCAGCGCCCGGTCGAGCATCGCAATCTCCTGTTCGTCAAAGCCGTCGCGCAGGCGCCTGTCGAAGGCAATGGCCGCCTCGCGCAACTGCAGGAATTTTTCTTCGCCGGCAGGCGTCAGCTCCACCTGATGCGTTCGCCGGTTGGCTGGGTCCCGGCGGCGCACCAGAAGTCCCGCGGCTTCCAGCCCGTTCAGATGATGGGTCAGCGTTGCGCCCTGGACGCCGATCGCAGCCGCCAGTTCGCGCTGGCTGGCGCTCTTGCGCATTTTCACGGTCAGCAGCGTCAGCCACACCGGCAGGCTGCCGCCGGCACGGCCGAGCTCATCATCGAAGGCGCGACCGACAAGACGGGCGGTGCGATTGAGCGAAAGGCCGATGGGCGGGTGGCGAGGTGGCGTCATGAACCGACAATAGCACGATATAGATTGACATCGAATAATTAGATTTCTAACGCTTAAGAGCAGAAAGCTGCAAGGGAGAATAGCATGCAGTATGTCTACATCGTCACCATTGCCCTTCACGTGATCACCGGCGTCTATTGGGCCGGCAGCACGATCACGCTCGCCCGCGCACCGGAAATCCAGGCCGAAAAGTTCTTCTCCTCGCAGATGGGCGCCGCGGTCGTCGCCATGCTCACCGGCCTGCTCTTGTGGCACTTCTTCCATGAGCCCAATTTCGGCCCGATGGAGCAGGTGCTCGCCGTCGGCGCGCTTGCAGCTGTCGCCGCGGCCGGCGTGCAAGGCGCATTCGTCGGATCGGCGCGCCGCAAGCTTGTCGGCGCGAGCCAGAGCGAGCAGGCATCGCTGCGCGCAAGAATGTCGAAGGGCGAACGCATCGCAGCGGCTCTGCTGGTGATCACCGTCATCTGCATGGCGATCGCGCGGATGGTCTGACGATTGCGGATCGCAAATCGTCGAATGGCTTTTCCGCCGGCCTCGAATCCGGGTAATATGGCGGCATGCCGATCCGTCAGTTAACCGATACGATGATCAACCAGATCGCTGCCGGCGAGGTCATCGAACGTCCGGCAAGCGTGGTCAAGGAACTGGTCGAGAACGCTCTCGATGCAGGCGCCGGCCGCGTGGAGGTCGCCACAGCTGGCGGCGGCCTGAACCTCATCCGTGTCAGCGACGACGGCTCGGGCATTCCGGAGCCTGAGCTGGAGCTCGCCGTCTCGCGCCACTGCACGTCGAAGCTGAGCGACGACATCCATGACATCCGCTCGCTCGGCTTCCGCGGCGAGGCGCTGCCCTCGATCGGCTCCGTCTCGCGGCTCACCATCCGCTCGCGCACGGCAAAAGCCGATGCGGCCGCCGAGATTTCCATCGAGGGTGGCAACGTCTCCTCGGTGCGGCCGGCAGCAGCCAATCGCGGCACCTCGGTGGAGGTGCGCGACCTGTTCTTCGCCACGCCCGCGCGGCTGAAATTCATGAAGGGCGAGCGCGCCGAGGCCACGGCAATCGGCGACGTGGTCAAGCGCATCGCCATCGCCTTCCCTCAGGTACGCTTCTCCCTCTCCGGCCCTGACCGCAGCACGATGGAACTGCCGGCTACCGACGACACGCCCGAAGGCCGCCTTGCCCGGGTCGCCCAGGTCATGGGCAAGGAATTTCCGCAAAACTCCATTGCGATTGACGCCATGCGCGAGGACGTGAGCCTCGCCGGCCACGTCTCGATCCCGTCCTATTCGCGCGCCAACGCGCTGCAGCAATATGCCTATGTCAACGGCCGACCGGTGCGCGACAAGCTGATCGCCTCGGCCATCCGCGGCGCTTATGCCGACGTCTTGCCGCGCGATCGCCACGCCGTCACCGTACTGTTCCTGACGCTCGATCCCGCAACGGTCGACGTCAATGTGCATCCGGCCAAGGCCGACGTGCGCTTCCGCGATCCCGGGCTGGTGCGCGGGCTGATCGTCGGCGCCGTCCGCGAAGCGCTCGCCAAGGCGGGGCTGCGCTCGGCGACGTCCGGCGCTTCGGCCATGATGAGCGCCTTCCGCCCCGGCGCGGCCAGCTATGGCCATCCCGGCCCGGCCAATGGGCATCGCAGCTTCAATCCCGGCTTCCGGGCCGCGAGCGGTGCCGGCTTCGACGCCGCGCGCTCGCCCCATCGGCCGCTGGAGCCTACGGGAGCCGGCTTTGCGGAAGCCGTGCAGGCAAGCTTCGACACCGGCCCCTCGACCGCCAGCGTCGATGCCCGCGCCGGCCAGGCGGAAATTTCCGAGGCGCTGCTCCAGATGCAGCTCGGCGCCGCGCGCGCCCAGGTGCATCAGAACTACATCGTCGCCCAGACGGCGGATTCGCTCGTCATCGTCGACCAGCACGCCGCGCATGAGCGGCTGGTCTACGAGGCGCTGAAGAACGCGATCCATTCACGCCCCTTGCCCGCGCAGATGCTACTTTTGCCCGAGATCGTCGACCTGCCGGAAGACGATGCCACGCGCCTTGCCGTGCACGCCGAGACGCTGCGCCAGTTCGGCCTCGGCATCGAGCGCTTCGGCCCCGGTGCGATCGCGGTGCGCGAGACGCCGGCGATGCTCGGCGAGACCGACGTGGCGCAGCTCGTGCGCGACCTTGCCGACGAGATCGCCGACAACGACACCACCGAGACGCTGAAGGCCCGGCTCGACAAGATCGCTGCCACCATGGCCTGCCACGGCTCGGTGCGCTCGGGCCGACGGCTGCTGCCAGAGGAGATGAACGCACTCTTGCGGCAGATGGAGGCCACGCCCGGCTCGGGCACCTGCAACCACGGCCGCCCCACCTATATCGAGCTCAAGCTCGCCGATATCGAGCGCCTGTTCGGGCGCCGGTGAGGATCAACTCCGTCACGCGGCTGTCATCGAAACGTGATGAAAGCCGCCCATGCAGAGCGAAACGGCCGGAGAGTCGGCCAACCACCTTTCCGGACCTCATGAGGCGGTGTGTGAGCCGGCTCAGCGAATCCTGATCGTTACCGACGCCTGGCATCCGCAAATCAACGGCGTGGTGCGCACGCTGGAGCGGCTTTCGGAAGAGCTGGAAGCCAAGGGCTGTGTGGTCGAGATGCTCACCCCGCAGGGTTCTCGCAGCATTCCCCTGCCCTCCTATGCCGACATCCGGCTGGCGCTGGTCACGCCGTGGCATATCGCGAGGTGCATCCGCAGTGCCCGGCCCGATCATATCCACATCGCCACCGAAGGCCCGCTCGGCATGCTCGCGCGCCGCTTCTGCCTGCGGAACGGCCTGTCCTTCACCACCAGCTACCACACCCGGTTCCCGGAATATCTCAGCGCCCGTGCGCCGGTTCCCGAGCGCTGGAGCTACGCCTGGCTGCGGCGCTTCCACAATGCCGGCAGCGGCACGCTGGTGGCGACGCCCTCGCTGGCGGCAGAGCTTGCCGAACGCGGTTTCCTGCATGTGAAGCCGTGGACGCGCGGCGTGGACACGAAGCACTACCGGCCGGACCGGCCGCAGGTGCTCGACCTGCCGCGACCGATTTTCCTGTCGGTCGGCCGCGTTGCGGTGGAAAAGAACCTGCCCGCCTTCCTCGATCTCGACCTGCCCGGCAGCAAGCTGGTGGTCGGCGACGGCCCGGATCTCGAACGACTGCGCACCGTCTATCCGAACGTCTCCTTCGTAGGCGCCAAGACCGGCGAGGAACTCGCCGACATCTATGCCAGTGCCGACGTCTTCGTCTTCCCGAGCCGCACCGACACGTTCGGTATCGTGCTTCTGGAAGCGCTGGCGAGCGGCGTTCCGGTTGCCGCCTATCCCGTCACCGGCCCTATCGACGTGCTTGGCGATGGCGAAGGCGGTGCACTGTCGGAGGACTTGCAGAAGGCGGCGCTCGAAGCTGTCGGCATTTCCCGGGAGGCGGCGCGTGCCAAGGCGCTACGCTACAGCTGGGCGGCCTGCGCCGATATCTTCCTCGAACATGCGCGCGCGGCCCATTGCGGCAATAAGCCGGGCAACGAGATTAAGCCTTTCGCTTGACCTTGCCGGCGATTTGTGGCGGAACAATCCTGCAACACAGGCATTGAGCACGACCATGATGAACCGTTTCGAGGGCCCCGGCGCCCGGGAAGCCCGCATCCGCTATCTCGACGGCGACTTTCAGGTCACCAGCCCGGGAGCATTCGTGCGCTGCGTCGTCACCGGCGAGTCGATTCCGCTCGATGAGCTGAAGTACTGGAGCGTCGCGCGCCAGGAGCCCTATGTCAGCGCCAGCGTCTCGCTGCAGCGCGAACTCGAGGCCAATCCCGAACTACGGGTACGGCGCGCTTCCAAATAAGCGACCAGCCGCGGGGGCTTCCCCCGCGCTTAGCTTGCCCGCCTGCGGCGCCAGATTTCCAGCGTTTCCTGGATGATCAGCCGCGGCGCGTGGTTTAGCTCGAACACCGCGTCGATCTCCAGAACGCCCATCCGATCGAGGAAAGCCTGCGGCGCGCCATGGCGCAGGCGCACGGCATCCTTGGCGGTCGTCACCAGTTCGAGACCGCCGGCTCGCGCCGCGGCCAACAGTTCGTTGAATTCGTCTTCCTCATAGACATGGTGGTCGCCGAAGGAACGCGTCATATCCACCATGCCGCCGGCCCGCCGCAGCGTGTCGTAGAACTTTTCCGGATGGCCGATGCCGGCAAAGGCCAGGAAGCGGCGTCCGGCAAAGGCCAGCTCGTTTCGCGGCCGCGCGGCGGCCTCATAGACTGCCTTGCCGGCGCGCGAGGCCTTGCGCACGATGGCGTCGGCGGCGGTGCCCTCGCCCATTTTCAGCACCGCATCGGCAAAACGCAGTTGCGAGACCAGCGGCGCGCGCAGCGGCCCTCCGGGAATGACATGGCCGTTGCCGACGCCGTAGCGCGCGTCGACCACCAGCAGCGCATAGTCGATATGGATATGCGCGCTCTGGAAGCCGTCGTCCATGATCAGGAAATCGCACCCCTGCTCCACCAAAAGCTTGGCGCCGGCGGCGCGGCTCGGCGTGACCGCCACCGGCGCATGCTCGGCAAGCAGCAACGGCTCGTCGCCGACATATTTGGCAGTGTCGTGATGCGTATCCACGATATGCGGCTGCCCGAAGCTGCCGCCATGGCCGCGCGAGAGGAAACCGGGCGAAAGCCCCATGCGCTTGGCCTCATCGGCCAGCGCGATGGCCACCGGCGTCTTGCCCGAGCCGCCGACCGTGAAATTGCCGACGCACAGCACCGGCAGGTCGAACCGCTCGCGCTTGGCCGTCACCATGCGGCGGCCGGCCACCACCCCGTAAAGGGCGGAAAAAGGCGACAGCGTATAGGCGCGCCAATCCGGCTTTTTCCACCAGAAGGGCGGCGCCTCGCTCGCCATGCCTATTGCGCCCCCTTGAGGCGCGACTTGACGATCAGGGGCTGGATGAACGGGTCGAGCGCCTTCAGCGTAATGGCCAGCGCGCCGCGCATCTCTTCCACCGTCGCCATCCCGGCGGCGATCATCTTGCGCCGGATGGTCTCGTTGAGGAGCAGGAAGTTCACCGCACCGGCCAGCATGTCGCCGTCGCGCACCAGCTTGGCGCCGCCGCGATCGATCAGCCTCTGATAGCTGTCGCGGAAATTCTGCACGTTGCGCCCAGCCAGCACCGCCGTCTGCAGCATTGCGGGCTCCAGCGGGTTCTGTCCGCCCTCCCCGACCAGCGAGCGGCCGACAAAGGCGATTTCGGTCAGGCGAAGATAGAGGCCCATCTCGCCGATCGTATCGCCGAGAAGGATATCGACGTCGGACGTGATCCGGTCGCCCGTGCTGCGCCGGGCGACATTGAGGCCCTGCGCCGCAAACTCTTCGGCCAACGCGGTGGCGCGCTCTGGATGACGCGGCACTATGATGGTCAGCAGGCCCGGATGGCGCCCGCGCACCCGCATATGCACTTCCGCCGCGATCGTCTCCTCGCCCTCATGGGTCGAGACGGCCGCCCAGGTCGGGCGCCAGCCGATCTGCCGCTGCAGCATGTAAAGCTCGCGTTCGTCGGCGGGCGGCGGAGGTGTATCGACCTTGAGATTGCCGGAAACCGTCACCGGCCGGGCGCCGAGGGCGGCAAAGCGTTCGCCGTCGAGCTCGGACTGCGCCACGACATGCGCAAGGTTCTCGAAAAGCGCCTCGGCCAGGAACGCGCGCTTCTTCCAGGACTGGAAAGACCGATCCGACAGGCGCCCATTGACCAGAACCTGCGGCACACGGCGATTGCCGAGTTCGATGATAGTCATCGGCCAGATCTCGGATTCGGCGATGATGGCGAGGTCCGGCTGCCAGTGATCGAGAAAACGGCTGACCGCGGGCTTGAGGTCGAGCGGCACATATTGGTGGATGATGCGATGACCGAAGCGTTCATCGGCCACTTTCGCCGACGTCACAGTGCCTGTCGTCAGCACCACGTTGATGCCGTAGTCAAGAATGCATTCGATCAACGGCCCAACGGCCAGGGTCTCGCCGACGCTCGCGGCGTGGAACCAGATCAGCGGCCCCTCCGGACGCGCAAAACCCGCACGGCCATAGCGTTCACGGCGGCGCACGGGGTCTTCCTTGCCCTTGTGGGAGCGCCAGGCGACATAGGTGCCGATCACGGGATAGGCAAGCGACCCCGCCAGGCTATAGGTCGAAAGAAATGCGCGCGCCCAACGTTCGCTCATGAGCGGCCACCATCCGTGGCCCGGTAGGCCTGCTCGGTCGCGCGGTTCAGCGAGGCGGTCAGTTCCCGGCGCTTCTGTTCCATGAGGTCATTGTCGGCATCAGCCGGCACGAACACCGGCTCGCCCAGCATGGCGGCGCTGCGGCCGAAAGGCAGGTTGATTGTGGTCTTGTCCCAGGTGCGTTCCAGCACCTTGCGCCGGCTGGTGGTGACCGCCAGCGGCACCACGGGCCGGCCGGAGAGGCGCGCCAGGGTAATGATGCCGAGCCCGGCCTCACGCGGCGTGCCGTGCGGGATGTCGGCGATCATGGCAACGTTCTTGCCGTCGTCGAGCGCCCTTTTCAGCGTGATCAGGGCGCGTGCACCGCCCTTTTCCAGATGCCGCGTGTCCTCGCGCCCGCCCGAGCCGCGCACGGCCTCAAAGCCGAGCTTCTCGAGCGCCAGCGCGTTCAGTTCCGCGTCCGCGCTGCGCGAAACCATGGCGAGCATCTTCTCGCCCCTGGGCAGAAGGCAGGGCGCAAGCAGGTGCTGGCCGTGCCAGAGCGCGATGATGGCCGGCGACAGTTCCTGATAAGCCACCGTGAGGTTGGACGAATCCTTGGACAGAAGATTGGTGAAGCGCACGAAGCGCAGCGCATAGGCCAGGAAGCTCGCAATCGTACCCTTGGCGAAGCGGGACTGCGCCAAAGGCTTGCGGATCTTGCGCCAAAAATTCTTCACGACGCCGCTGCTACGCCCCTTCCGGGCCACCGCGCGGGCGACCGGCGGCGCCACTGTCTTATTGTCCATCAGTTCTGACCGGATGCCTTATTGGTCTCCGGATTGAGCAACCGGTGCAGATGAACCACAAAATATCGCATATGCGCGTTGTCGACGCTTGCCTGAGCCTTCGCCTTCCAGGCAGCTTCGGCCGACTTGTAGTCAGGGAAGATGCCGACGATGTCGAGCGCATCGAGGTCGCGGAATTCGGTCGAGCCGAGCGACTTCAGCTCGCCGCCGAATACCAGGTGCAACAGCTGTTTTTTTCCGTCTTCCTCGGTCATGGGAATTCCTGAATCGTGTTGGCAAAGTTGCCACTACCTAGAGCAAAAACGCTCGTTTTGAAACCTTTTCCGCAGCTTTCAGCGCTCCGCGGCGGCAATCAGTCCGGAGATGGCGGCAAGGAGGTCGCCGCTGCCGGCTACGAGGGTGCCATGTGACGTGACGGCACCCCCATAGGAAGGAGGCGTGCCGTTTGCGTCGAGAATGAGGCCGCCGGCTTCCCGCAGGATTAGATCGGCGGCGGCGATGTCCCAGTCATGGGCGTTGGGCTTGACGAAAGTGGCATCCAGCCTGCCCTCGGCGATCAGCGCCAGGCGATAGGCAAGTGAAGGAATGTGCGGCACGCGGCGGATGCGCTCGCGCCATTCCTCCGGCAGTGCGTCGAAGAAAGGCTTCGGACCGCCCATCTCGAGTTCCACGCCTGGCCTGCGAACGCCGATCGCAATACCGTTCTTGCGGGCGCCTTTGCCGGGCATCGCCTCGAAGATCTCGCCGCGCGCAGGGCAATCGAGGACGGCCGCGATGGAGCGGCCTTCTTCCACCACCGCAAGGCTCACGCACCAGCTGTTGGACCCCTCGAGGAAGCCGCGCGTGCCATCGATGGGGTCGACCACGAAGGTGCGGCGCGCCGAAAGCCGGGCTTCGCTGTCGGCGGTTTCCTCAGACAGCCAGCCATAGTCGGGCCGCGCCGCCGTTAGCGTCTCGCGCAGGAAGGTGTCGACCGCATAGTCGGCCTCGCTGACCGGCGACTGGCCGCTCTTCATCCAGACTTCAGGGTTCTGCCTGAAATAGCGCATGGCAATAGCGCCTGCCTTGCGCGCGGCATCGAGCAACAGCGCAAGGTCCTCAGCGTGGTCCGCCATGCCGGATGTCTCAGCTGCCGGCAAGCGTCATCCCTTCGATGAGCAAGGTGGGAGCGGCCGTGCCGAAGTTGCGATCGAGGTCGTTGGCCGGGGTCATGTTCAGGAACATGTCTTTCAGGTTGGAGGCGATCGTCACCTCCGACACCGGATAGGCGAGCTCGCCATTCTCGATCCAGAAGCCCGAAGCGCCGCGGCTATATTCGCCGGTCACCATGTTGACGCCCTGGCCGAAGACTTCCGTGACGTAGAAGCCGCTCTTGAGCGAGCGGATCAGGTCTTCCGGCGCGCGGTCGCCCGGTTCGATCGAAAGGTTGGTCGAGCTCGGCGTTACCGAGGAGCCGCTGCGAACGCCGCGGCCGTTGGTTTTCAAGCCGAGTTCCTTCGCCGCCGAGACCGACAGGAACCAGTGGTTCAGCACGCCCCTGTCGACCATCACCAGCTTGTCGCCCTCGATGCCTTCGCCGTCGAAGGGGCGCGACGCGGGCCCGCGCACGCGCAGCGGCTCGTCGATGACGGTGATGGCAGCGGCCGCCACCTGCTTGCCCATCATGTCGCGCAGGAAGCTGGTCTTGCGCGCGACCGAAGCGCCGTTGATGGCGCCGGCCAGATGGCCCGCAATGCCGCGCGCCACGCGCGGATCGAACACCACATTGACCGGCCCGGTCTTGGCCTTGCGCGGATTGAGCCGACGCACGGCGCGTTCGCCGGCATTGCGGCCGATGGTTTCGGGCGAATCCAGATCGGCGAAATGCAGGCGCGAGGAAAAGTCGTAGTCGCGCTCCATGCCCGTGCCCTCGCCCGCGATCACGCTGGTCGAGATCGAAAAGCGCGTTCCGGCATACTGGCCGACAAAGCCGTGCGAGGTGGCGAGCACCAGCCCGCCCATGCCGGCGCTGGCACCGCTGCCGCCCGAATTGGTGACGCCGGCTATCGCGAGCGCGGCCTCTTCGGCCGCCAGCGCATCCGCCTTCAGCCGCTCGGCCGAGACGGTCGTATCGTCCATCAGGTCGAGGTCGCGGATGGCCTTAGCGAGAAGCGCGGCATCCGCCAGCCCCTGGTAGGGGTCTTCGGGCGAAACCTTCGCCATGGCGACGGCGCGCTCGGCAAGAGCTGCGGGGTCGGATGCGGCCGTCGCCGAAACGCTGGCAACGCGCTGGCCGATGAAGACGCGCAGCGACACGTCCTCGCTCTCGGAAGACTCGGTGCCTTCCACCTTGCCGAGCCGCACCGAAACGCTGGTCGAACGGCCGCGCACGGCCACGGCGTCGGCGGCGTCGGCTCCTGCCTTCTTCGCCGCCTCGACGAGCGCGGCAACGCGGTCGGTCAGCTTGGCGGCGTCTCTTGCGGCTTCGGAAGTGGCATTCATGTGGATTTTCCCAGGAATGGTTGCGTGGTTCGCTCCGTTCGGCGCGGCCGCCACCTGAACCATCTATTGTTCCGACCCCGCTTGTGCAATGGGTTGGGCTGAAGACTCATCGCAGCATTGTGGCGAAAAATCATGGCCACAATCGCGCCAGGATACGCGATCATCGTCCCGCCGCACCAAGGAACCGACAGCATGACGCCCTTTCACCTCGCCTTCCCCGTTCGCGACCTGGAAAAGACCCGTGCGTTCTACCGCGACGTGCTCGGCTGCGCGATCGGGCGATCGTCCGACACCTGGGTGGATTTCGACCTGTTCGGTCACCAGATGTCGGCGCATCTGCGGCCCGACGCCGCCGCGGCCGCAAATGACGGCCAGGTCGGCGGCAAGCTGGTGCCGATCCCGCATTTCGGCGTCGCGCTTTTGATGGACGACTGGCAGGCGCTTGCCGACCGCCTGGAAGCACGCGACGACGTCGACTGGCTGGAGCGGCCGATGATCCGCTTTGTCGGCGAACCCGGCGAACAGGCGACCCTGTTCATTCGCGACCCTTCCGGCAACGCGCTCGAATTCAAGGGGTTCAGGTCGCTCGAACAGGTGTTCGCGCACTAAGTTTCAACTGCCCCACGTTTCTGAAAGACAGTTCATGAGCCAGAAGCATCCCGGCCAGATGGCAAAATTCGTCACCGGCTCGACCATGCGCCATGTGCTGGTGATGACGGCGACCGGCTCGATCGGCCTGATCGCGATCTTCATCGTCGACGGGCTCAACCTGTTCTACATCTCGCTGCTCGGCATCGAGGAACTGACGGCTGCGGTCGGCTTTGCCTCGACGCTTCTATTCTTCACGCTGTCCATCGCCATCGGCTTCACCATCGCCTGCGGCGCGCTGGTTTCGCGCGCGCTCGGCAGGGGCAGCCGCGAGGAGGCAGCACAGATGGGCGGTGCCGCCATGGTCTTCATGGGCGTAAGCAGCCTGCTGATCAGCCTGGCCGTGTGGCCGTTCCTGCGCGATCTCAACGTGATGCTCGGCGCCACCGGCCAGACGCTGGAACTGTCGACGCGCTTCCTGCAGATCGTGCTGTTCTCGACGCCGATCATGGCGCTCGGCATGTGCACGACGGGCATATTGCGCGGAACGGGCGATGCCAAGCGGGCCATGTATGTGACCCTCGGCAGCGGCCTGGCTGCCGCGGTTTTCGACCCGCTGTTCATCTTCGGCTTTGGGCTTGGCCTCGAAGGCGCGGCGATCTCAACTGTCGTGTCGCGCTTCGTCATGCTCGCCATCGGCATCCACGGCGCGCATGTCGCACATCGCCTGATCCACCGGCCTGACTGGCAGCGACTGAAACAGGCGGCTCGCCCATTCTTCGCCATCGGCTTGCCGGCGGTGCTGACGCAGGTCGCGACACCGGTCGGCAACGCCTATGTCACGGCCGAAATCGCCGCCTTCGGCGACCAGGCGGTGGCCGGCTGGGCGATCATCGGCCGCATCGTGCCCGTGGCCTTCGGTGTCATCTTCGCGCTGTCGGGCGCGGTCGGTCCGATCCTGGGCCAGAATTTCGGCGCTCATAAATATGAGCGCCTGCTGACGACCATGCGCGACAGCCTTGTCCTCACGATCGTCTATGTGCTTGCGGTGTGGGCATTGCTCGCGATCTTCGCTCAACCGATCGCCGACATTTTCCGCGCGCAGGGCCTGTCGCGCGATCTTATCGTGTTCTTCTGCGTGTTTGCGGCCGGCAGCTTCCTGTTCAACGGCGCGATCTTCGTGTCGAGCGCGGCCTTCAACAATCTCGGCTACCCGACCTACTCCACCGTCTTCAACTGGGGCCGCTCGACGCTGGGCGTCATTCCCTTCGTTTGGGCCGGCGCCCATTACTATGGCGCCAAGGGCGTCATCGCCGGCTGGGGGCTGGGCGCGGTGGTGTTCGGCGTTGTGTCGGTGCTGGTCTGCTTCCGCGTGGTGCGGGTGCTGGCAAGCGAATCCACGCCGTCCGAAGCCGAAGAGGCGCCGACAGCAACTTAGCTCAAGCGTGTTGCAGGCGCTTCGTCAGGGCAAGATCGACGGCGCGCTTCAACTGATCCTTGATGGCGACGGTCTCGCCCATCACGGCATCGATCTTCATGAAATCGAGCATCCGGAAACGGGAAACCGGCGGGCGCAGCATGATGTCGGGCCGGGTGTGCAGCAGCTTGCAGGCTGTGATGGACTGCATCATCAGCTGGGTGGCGCCGAACATCAGGTCGATCGACTTGGGGCTCTTGCGGCCGCGGCCATTGGACGGCGCACCGACGACATCGATTGCGATCACGATATCGGCGTCGCCGGTGACCAGATCGAACGGCACGGGATTGTAGATCCCGCCGTCGATAAGCAGCCGGCCATCGCGCTTGACGGGGCTGAACAAGGCGGGAATGGCCGCCGATGCTGCCAGCGCCGAGTTCAGTTCGCCCTCGCCGAGGACGGCGAGCTTGTGGCCGTAGAAATCGGTCGCGGCCACGCGCAGCGGAATCTTCAGTTCTTCGAACGTGGCCGGAATTTGCGGCGGCAGGAAAGCCTTCAGTATGCGCTCGATGCTGAACTGGCTGACCCGGAGGCCGACTTCCATCATCTCCGAGAAGGTTCCGGGCCGCGCCTGCCAGACACGGGCAGCGACTTCGGATCGCCGCCCGAGAATGGAGCGCGCATAGTCGTGGATTTCCTTGCCGGACATGCCGGAGGCCATCCCCGCCCCCATGATCGCGCCGATGGACGAGCCGGCAATCGACACAGGCCGAATGCCGAGCTCGTCCAGAGCCTCGATGACGTGGATATGCGCGAGGCCGCGGGCGCCTCCGCCGCCGAAAGCGACGGCGAAGGTCGGGCTCACCCCTTGCTCCCCATGCTGGCGGCGGTAGCCATGGGCGTACCGACGATGAGGACCGACGGCTTGACGCTCAAGAGCTTGCGAGCAGCCGCCTTGACGTCGTCCACCGTCACCGCGTTGATCAGTTCAGCGCGGCGCTGCATGTAGTCGATGCCCAGCTTCTCAACCTGCAGGTCCACGAGCGTGCTTGCAATGGAGGTCGACGAGTCGAGGTTGTTGATCGCGTAGGAGCCGACCAGATACTTCTTCGCATCAGCCAGTTCGGCCTCTTCGGGGCCGTTCTTGGCCATTTTGTCGACCACGTCGTGGATGACGTCGAGCGTCTCGCCGGCCTTGTCGACGCGCGTCGAGGTGCTGATCATCAGCCCGCTGGAATGGGCCTGGTTCATCAGCGACGACGAGATGCCGTAGGTCAAGCCACGCTTCTCACGCACCTCATCGAACAGGCGCGAGCTGAAGGTGCCGCCGCCGAGGATGTGGTTCATCAGCACGGCGCCGAAGAAGTTCGGATCATCGCGCGAAACGCCCGGATAGGCGAAGGTGATGCTCGTCTGCGGCAACGGATAGTCGACGTGAAGCTCCTGGCCGAGCTTGGCCTGCACATCCGGAACCGACTGCAGGGCAGGCTTCTCCGGCAGGTTGCCGAACAGCTTGTTGAGATCGGTCTTCAGCGTCGCGGGATCGATCGCACCCACGACGGCGACCTTCAGCTTCTGACGGGCGAAGATCGCCTTGTGGAGGGCGCGCAGATCGTCGGCCTTCATCGATGCAAGCGACTCCTCGGTGCCCTCGCTGTGCCGGGCATAGGGGTGGTCGCCGTAGAGCGCATTCGCCCACTTGACCTGGGCAGCAGCCTCCGGATCGTGCGCGGCGGCAAGGATGCCCGAAACCATCTGGGCGCGAATGCGCTCGAGCGGCTCCTTGTCGAAACGCGGCTCGTTGATAGCCATGCGCAGGAGCTCGAACGAGTCGGCCTTCTGGTCCGCAAGCGTGCGCATCGAGCCGGAGATCGAGTCGCGGCCGGCGCTGAACTGCATCTCGGCACCCGCGTCGTCGAGGCGCGACTGGAAAGCCTCGCTGTCGAGCTTGCCGGCGCCCTCGTCGAGCATCCCGGTCATCAGGGTGGTGAGACCGTCCTTGCCGTTCGGGTCCTGGGTGGTGCCGCCCTCGAAGGAGAAGCGGATGGAGATGATGGGCGCCGAGTAGTCCTCGACCAGCCAAGCGGAGACACCGCTCGACGACTTCACCTCCTGGATCTTCATTTCGGCTCGCGCCGGGAGCGCGAACAAGAGCAGCGAGGTCGCCACGGCAGTGGCGGCCGCCACCGTCCGGGCGCGCATGTTCAAATTCATTGTCATGAGACTTTTCCGATTCAGTTGACGGGGCCACCGATCATCGGCCCGTGGGCCGGCGACTCGCTACCAGGCTGTGCTCTGGTCGGTATGGGGCCTTCGGAAGGCGCTTCGGCCGTATCCGGTTCGGCACTGCCCTGCTTGGGCAGCAGATAGCCGACGACCGCAAGGTCCGGGTTCAGATACTTGGCCGCGACTGCCTGCACCTGGGCGGCAGTAACAGCGCGGATCCGATCCGGCCACGTCTCCATATCCTTCACCGTGCTGCCGGTAGCCAGCGCGGCGCCATAGAGGTTGGCCATGGCGGACGGCTTGTCGCGTGCGAATTCCATGGCACGCAGATAGCGCTTCTTGGACTTCTGCAGCTCCTCGTCGCTCACCCCGTCCTTCACGATGCGGGCGATCTGCGCGTCGATGCCGGTTTCCAGACCCTCAAGCCCTTCGGCGTCGCGCGGCGAGCCGTAGACCATGAAGCTGGTGTCATCGAGCGAAGCTCCGTCGTAGGACGCGCCGGCATCGTTGGCAGACCCATCCTTCACGATAAGCTGCTGGTAAAGTCGGCTGCGCGTGCCACCGCCAAGGATCTCGGACAGAAGGTCGAGTGCCTCTGCCTCGCCGTTCTTGGAGGTATGATACGAAGGAACCACCCAGGACTTGGAATAGCCCGGCACGGTCACGCGCTCATCCGACATGGTGACGGTACGCATGCTGGGCTTCTTGGGTTCGGTCGGGCGAACGCGCGGCGGCAGATCCGGCCCGCGTGCTACCTTGCCGTAGGTCTTTTCGGCCATTTCGCGAACCTTTTCAGGCTCGACGTCGCCGGACACGACCAGGACCGCATTGTTGGGTGCGTAGTAGCGATTGTAGAACTCGATCGCTTCCGGACGGTTCAACTGCTCCATCTCGTGCATCCAGCCGATGACCGGGATGCGGTAGGGATGGTTCTCGTAAAGGGTGGCCTGGATCTGCTCGCCGAGCAGCGCTTCAGGGCTCCCCTCGATACGCGAACGGCGCTCCTCGAGAATGACCTCGCGCTCCGGCCCGATCACATCGTCGGTGAGGATCAGGTTGCGCATGCGGTCGGACTCGAAGCTCATCATCGTCTCGAGCGCATCTGGCGACACCGTCTGGTAGAAGGCGGTGTAGTCGTAGGACGTGAAGGCGTTTTCGCTGCCGCCGATTTCGGCGACCTTGGCGCCGAACTCGCCAGCCTTGTGGTTGGTCGTGCCCTTGAACATCAGGTGTTCAAAGAAATGCGCGATGCCGGACTTGCCCGGCGGTTCGTCGGCGCTACCTATTTTGTACCAAACCATCTGCGTCACAATGGGAGCGCGGTGGTCGGGAATGACGACGACTTCCATGCCGTTGCCGAGAGTGAAATCGGCGACGTCCTGTTTGGTTTGCGCGGATTGCGCCAATGCGGGCACTGCTGCCGTGCTGAGCAGCAATGCGAGAGAGGCGGCACCGACGCGGCGACGCCGCGTGGACCGCTCTATGTCAAAAGTCATCAATGGCTCCTTGGCTTCTGGTTGTTTTTGGGGTCCCCGAGTCTGCCAGCACCAGATATAGTAATCGGCACAGCATTCCCAAAAGTTGACACAGCGTCATCTGGCAAACGAAAAGAGGCCAAAACTGGACCACGGGCCAGAAAAGTGGAGTTTGGGACGCAAAAAATCGTCGCCAAATGACGCAGTGAACCCGTCCAGAGCTATTGCGGAGCCTAGTTCCGCTCAATCAATCGAATGATTGTATCACCGTAACCGCGCTCGTCGACGACGACGAAATCAGGTCCGGGTTCGAAGGAAACGGAAGCCGTTTCCTCCACCACGCACAGCGCGTTCGGCTCCAGCCAGCCACCGCTCAAGGCCGAACGGAGGGCGGCTTCGCCGAGCCCTTTGCCATAGGGCGGGTCGGCAAAAACCAGGCCGAACGGCTGAACCGTTCCGGCCGGGCCGAGACCGGCGGCATCGCGCCGGAAGATCTTGGTGCGGCCGGTGAGGCCGAATGCCTCGACATTGGTGCGGATCAATCCGCGCCCCTCTGTCGACTCCTCTACGAACATGCAGAAGGACGCACCGCGCGATATGGCTTCAAGCCCTAGCGCGCCGGTGCCGGCGAACAAGTCGAGCACCCGCGCGCCTTCCAGTCGGTCGGCGTAGCGGTGGGCCAGCACATTGAACAGCGCCTCGCGGGTGCGATCAGTGGTCGGCCGGATGGAATTGCTGCGCGGCGTGGCCAGAGGCCGGCCGCGAAGCTCACCGCCGACGATCCGCATCGCCCTTACCCCTCCGCGGACCCGACGGACGGTCGCCGCCATTCGATCCCCTGCCCTCGTCGCCTTCACGGCGCGGCTTGCCGAAACCCGACTTGCCGCCGCCGGCCTTGTCGAAGAAAGGCTTGCCGTGATGCTTGGCCGACTTGTGGCCAGACTCTTCCGCCTTGGCGGCAACCTTGCCCTTGCCGATCGGACGAGCGCCCGGCGCCATCCAGACATTGGCCTTGCGCGTACCAGGCGTCTCGAAAGGACGGCTGGCGCGCTCGCCCGGCTTTTCGCCACGCGGGAATTTCGGCCCGCGTTCGGGCTTATCGCCACGATCGGCCTTGAACCCGCGATCCGGCTTCGTCTGCAGGCGGTCGCGCATGTCTTCGCGATGACGCTCGTCGTCGCGCTTGCGGTTGCGCTTGATCAGTCCGCCCTCGCCGATGTCGAGAGGACGCGGCGCACGTGGCGCCCTGGCGGGCGCATCGGCCTCGGAGTGCCTTTCGAATTCGCGGCGGACCGGCTTGTTCGAGAAAGGCTTCAGGATGTCGGCATCAAAATTGGCGCCGGATTCCTCGATCAGCCGCTCGCCGAGCTGGTCGCGCAGCATGCGTCCGCTCAGTTCCTGCACATGGCCTTCCGGCAGTTCGCCGAGCTGAAACGGTCCGTAGGAAATGCGGATCAGGCGCGACACTTCGAGGCCGAGCGCGCCGAGGATGTTCTTCACCTCGCGGTTTTTGCCCTCGCGCAGGCCGATGGTCAGCCAGGCATTGGTGCCCTGCTCGCGGTCCAGCGAAGCCTCGACGGCGCCGTAGAAGACCCCGTCGACGGCGATGCCGTCCTTCAGGCCGGCCAGCTGTTTCTCATCGACCTTGCCGTGAACGCGCACGCGGTAGCGGCGCAGCCAGCCCGTGGCCGGAAGTTCGAGAACGCGTGCCAGCCCGCCGTCATTGGTCAGCAGCAGCAGGCCCTCGGTATTGATATCGAGGCGCCCGACGGTCACCAGTCGCGGCAGATCGGTCGGCAGGACGTCAAAAATGGTCTTGCGGCCTTCGGGATCGCGGTTGGTCGTCACCACGCCGCCCGGCTTGTGGAACAGGAACAGGCGCGTCCGCTCGACCGGCGGAATGACCTCGCCGTCGAGTTCGATGTGGTCCTGCGGCATGACGTTGAACGCCGGCGAGGTCAGCACCTGGCCGTTGACGCGCACGCGGCCCGCCGCAATCAGCTCCTCGGCGTCGCGGCGCGAGGCGATGCCCACGCGTGCCAGACGCTTGGCGATGCGTTCGCCCGGTGCGTCTTCCACCGCAGCCTTGTCATGGGCGAAGGGCTTGCGCCCGGCACCCGCCGGCCGCGGACCTTTCGGCCTGTCGCCCGTGGGGCGCGGGCGGCCTCCGAAGCCGCCTTCACGCGGAGGACGCTGGCCCTCGAACCGGCGTGCCGGCCGTTCGCCACGGAACTCTTGATTGCGATTCTCGCGCGAAAACTCCTCGCCGCGACCTTCCGCCCGTTCGGCGCGACCCGCACGCGGACCACGCTTCTCGAAAGGTCTTTCGCCTTCGGCGCGCGGGGCCCTGCGGAATCCGGATTCACCATCCTCGCGCGGGCGGTCGTCCCGGCGGAATTCGCGCTTGGGCCGTTCGCTGCCATAGGCATCGTCGCGGCGCTTGGCAAAGGGCCGATCTCCGCCGTCGCGGTCGCGCTTGACGAAGGGTTTTGCGCCTTCGGGCCTCGGCCCCCTGCGGAAGCCGGTTTCACCATCCTCGCGCGGACGGTCGTCCCGGCGGAATTCGCGCTTGGGGCGTTCGGCGCCATAGGAATCGTCGCGGCGCTTGGCAAAGGGCCGATCGCCGCCGTCACGGTCGCGCTTGACGAAGGGTTTTGCGCCCTCGGGCCGCGGGCCCCGGCGGAAGCCGGCTTCGCCGTCTTCGCGCGGGCGGTCGTCCCGGCGGAATTCGCGCTTGGGGCGTTCATCGCCATCGCGGTCGCGCTTCACGAAGGGCTTTGACCCTTCGGCGCGCGGCTTGCCCGAGAATCCCGGCTTTCCGCCCTTATGCGGCGCGCCATCGCGCCCGCGCGGTCCGCCCGGCTTTGGTCCGCCTTTGCGCGGAAATTTCTTTCGATCGTCATCCATGTGGCATTTGCCTTTCCGGGGCGGTAGATAACAGGAACACTTCACACTTGCGAGGAGAATAACGGCTTGAAACGACCGGATTTCATGGCGCTGGCGCTTGCCGAGGCCAAAGCGGCTGCAGCACGCGGCGAAGTGCCGGTCGGCGCGGTCCTGGCCAGCGGCAACAAGGTAGTCGCCAGCGCCGGAAACCGCACGCGCGAAATGAACGACCCCACCGCGCATGCCGAAATGCTGGTCATCCGCGAAGCCTCGCAGAAGCTATCGGCGGAGCGGCTGACCGATCTTGATCTTTATGTCACGCTCGAACCCTGCACCATGTGCGCCGGCGCCATTTCATTCGCGCGCATCCGTCGTCTCTATTACGGGGCAGCGGACGAAAAAGGCGGAGCGGTGGTCAACGGCGTAAGGTTTTTCGCCTCGCCCACCTGCCATCATACGCCGGATATCTATCCGGGCATCGCTGAAAGCGACGCCGCGACACTGCTCAAGGAGTTTTTTCAGGCGCGCCGCGAACCCTGAAGCTCGCAGCTACGGAAACACGACTGGCCCTCTTTACCAGGGCCAGATGCTGCGCCAGCTGCTTTTGCCCGCAGCGGCCTTCAGACGGCGTTCCTTCTTGTACTCGTCCTCGCCGACGTCACCGACCGGTGCGTTCGCCGAAGGCTGACGATAGTCAAGCGGCGGCTCGCTCAGAAATTTGCGCGTCGTCGCGCTGCCCTGCTTGCTCTCGGCCAGGCGCTTATTGAAGGCCTCGCGCTGTGCCTTATCGTTGCCGGGCTTGAGAATGCCGGATTCAAAAGCGCGCTGCGAGCCGCTGGACGACGCGGGGTCAGCCGAGGACGGCGCCTCCGTATCGCCCTGGATGCCCGGCGTCCAACCCGGCTTGTCGCGGTTGGCGGTCGCGTCGGCGCGCAGGCGGGCGCGACGCTGTTCCGGCGATTCCGGCCAGACTGAATTGTCGGCCGTGACGATGTTCTGCTGCGGCGCCGGCAGGTTCGGCCTCTCGCCCGCCTTGGGCTTCACCAGATCCGGGCGCGGCTTGTAGTCGATGCTTTCGCGGTGCTTCGGCGCCACGGAAAGAATGCCGCTGACGTCGCCGACGAGCTGCTCGGTCGAGGTCTTGTCGGTGCCATAGGTGGGCGAGCTCACGCAACCCGACACCGAGAGTCCGGCAGCCACGAGGGCCAACAGTGCGACCCGCGCGCGCGTCTTTTCAGTCATGCCAGAAAATTTCACTGCAAACCGCCTCTCGCTTCGCCGAATGCCACCGGACTGGCGTCCGGTAGTCCCCGCACCGTCATCCGACGGGAATCCGGCGACAATTTGTCAGCCGGATGTCGGGCTTTTAACCCAAGAGCCCCCGAAGGGCAACGACTGCGCGGTCGGTGCCCCCCGAGGTGTTGCATCAAAGTCGCCCCAAGGCCTCCAGTTCGTGAAGTGCGGCCGCGTCGCGAGCCGAGACATCGGCGAACTCCGCGTCGGAGCCGACATCGTCGGTGTAGCGCCAGGAACGCGCGCATTTGCGCAGGCCCTTCTCCTCTGCCTTCCCGACCACCACGGCAACGCCCGGAACCTCGCGCAGCGAGAAAGCGTCCGCCGGCGGGGCATCGTGCGAGACGACCAGATCGCTTGTGATGCTGATCTCGGCCATGTCGACATCGGCCATCGCAGCTTCCAGAGCGGCATCGGCGATGTAGACGACCGGCACGGCTTCGAGCGACGAGCCGATGGCCTTCTTGGCCCGCTCGAGCTCGAGCGCACCGGTGACCACGCTGCGCACCTGGCGGATCTTGCGCCACTTCTCGGCCAGCGCCTCGTTCTTCCAGTCGGCCGGCACATCGCGGAACTGCTCCAGATGTACCGATTCGGCCGAAGGATAGCGCTCGAGCCAGGCTTCCTCGGTGGTGAAGGGCAGCATCGGCGCCAGCCACGTCACCAGATGGTCGAACAGATGGCGCACCACCTGCACGGCGGCCTTGCGGCGAATGCTCGAGGGCGCATCGCAGTAGAGCGCATCCTTGCGGATGTCGAAGTAGAAGGCCGAAAGCTCCACCACCATGAAGTCGAGCAGCGCGCGCGTGATGCGCTTGAACTCGAATTCATCATAGCCTTTGCGGACCATCTCATCGAGTTCGGCCAGCCGGTGCAGCATCAGCCGCTCCAGCTCCGGCATCTCGGCCACCGGCACCACGTCGCCCTCGTCATGGGCGAGCGTGCCGAGCATCCAGCGGATGGTGTTCCGAAGCTTGCGGTAGGCGTCGATATTGGTCTGCAGCACGTTCTTGCCGAGGCGCTGGTCTTCCCAATAGTCGGTCGTCACCACCCACAGGCGCAGGATATCGGCGCCCGACTGCTTGATGACGTCCTGCGGCACCACCGTATTGCCGAGCGACTTCGACATCTTGCGGCCTTCCTCATCCATGGTGAAGCCATGGGTGACGACGGCGTTGTAGGGCGCGCGGCCGCGCGTGCCGCAGCTCTCCAGCAGCGAGGAATGGAACCAGCCGCGATGCTGGTCGGAGCCTTCCAGATAAACGTCGGCCGGCCATTTGAGGTCGGGGCGATCCTCCAGCGTGAAGGTGTGTGTGGAACCAGAATCGAACCAGACGTCGAGGATGTCCATCACCTGCGTCCAGCCCTCGTTCGCACGGCTGCCGAGGAAGCGCTCGCGCGCGCCTTCGGCGAACCAGGCGTCGGCGCCTTCCTTCTCGAAGGCGTCGAGGATGCGGGCATTGACCTCTTCATCGACCAGCACATTGCCGTCGACGTCGGCGAAGATCGCGATCGGCACGCCCCAGGCGCGCTGGCGCGACAGCACCCAGTCCGGCCGCTCCTCGATCATCGAACGCAGGCGCGTCTGGCCGGCTGCCGGCACGAAGCGGGTGTCGTCGATGGCCTTCAGCGCGCGGCTGCGCAGCGTGGTGGCGTCGCCCTGCTCCTTGTCCATGTAGACGAACCACTGCGGCGTGTTGCGGAAGATGACCGGCTTCTTCGAGCGCCAGCTGTGCGGATAGCTGTGCTTCAGCCGGCCGCGCGCAAACAGCATGTTGCGCTTGATGAGCTCGTCGATGACCGCCTTGTTGGCGTCGCCCTTCTTGCCGTGATCGTCGATGACGCGCGCCGCCCCACCCTCGCGGTCCGGGCCAAAACCCGGCGCGTCCTTGGTGAAGTATCCGGCATCGTCGACCGTGAAGGGGATACGCGTGTCGATGCCGTACTTTTCCAGATCCCTGACGGCATCCATCCAGGCATCGAAGTCCTCGCGGCCGTGGCCGGGCGCGGTGTGCACGAAGCCGGTGCCGGCGTCGTCGGTGACATGCTCGCCCGCCAGCATCGGCACCGGGAATTCATAGCCCCCGCCCAAACCTTCCACCGGATGGGAAAGCACAAGCTTTCCAAGCTCTTCAACGGAGACGCTGCGGATTTGATTCAGGGTGACCTTAGCCTTGGTCGCGGCCTCCTCGGCCAGGGCGTCGGCGAAGATCAGCTTCTCGCCAGGCTGGGGGCCAAAATCATTCTCGGCCGCCGTCACCTCATAGAGGCTGTAGCCGATGCGCGGCGAATAACTGACGGCACGGTTGCCTGGGATGGTCCAGGGCGTGGTCGTCCAGATGACGACATGGGTACCTTCCAGTTCAGGCACGCCCTTGTCGACCGGGAACTTCACCCAGATGGTGTCGGACTCGTAGTCCTGATATTCGACCTCGGCCTCGGCCAGCGCGGTGCGCTCGACCACCGACCACATCACCGGCTTGGAGCCGCGATAGAGCTGGCCGGACTTGGCGAACTTCAACAGCTCGCCGGCGATCCGCGCCTCGGCGTGGAAGGCCATGGTCGTGTAGGGGTTCTTGAAGTCGCCGACGACGCCGAGCCGCAAAAACTCCTCGGTCTGCACGGAGATCCAGTGCGACGCGAAATCGCGGCATTCCTGGCGGAATTCGTTGACCGGCACCTCGTCCTTGTTCTTGCCGGCGGCGCGATACTTTTCCTCGATCTTCCATTCGATCGGCAGGCCGTGGCAGTCCCAGCCCGGCACATAGTTCGAATCGCGACCGCGCATCTGGAACGAACGGGTGATGACGTCCTTCAGCACCTTGTTCAGCGCATGGCCGATATGGATGTTGCCGTTTGCATAGGGCGGGCCATCATGCAGCACGAACTTTTCGCGGCCAGCAGCACTTTCGCGCAGGCGCTTGTAGAGATCCATCTTCTGCCAGCGAGCTACCGTCACCGGCTCCTTCTCGGGCAGGCCGGCACGCATGGGAAATTCGGTCTGCGGCAGATAGAGGGTTTTGGAATAATCGAGTTTTTCGGACGTATCAGTCATTGTCTTGCCATCGGATTGCCCGGCGAAGCCGCAACGGGCGTTCAACTGTCATATCGGGGAAGCGCCATGGGCGCGCAGGCAAACATCCCGGACTTTCGGGCAGCGTCAGGCCGCCCGGAAGGCCGGGCCCGTAATTCGTATAGCAATCGCGAAGACGGGCGCGAGACATCTCATGGCCGCGCTTTTAATGGAGCCGGCCAAGAGAATAAAGCATATAATGGCGATATTGCCTTCGCTACATGGTGAAATCGAAGCGATAGGTGGCCGAAACGCCGAGCATCAGCTGGTTTGCCGAGCCACGCTGGCGCACCAGGCTCGAATCCTTGGCCGATCCCATCAGCCGCCGATATTCGCCGAACGCGCTGGTGGTGATCGCATCGGTGGTTCGCCACTTTATCTCGCCGCCGACGCCGACCGCGCTCAGGCCCGTGTCGGCCTTGTAGGGCCGCAGGCCCGAACGGACCGATTCCGCGGGCGTCACGCCGTAATAGGCATCGAGATATTTGGCCGAACCGATCTGAAGCCTCGGGCCGCCTGAAATGCGCACGGTCGAGGTCACATCCTGGAACGCATCGACGAACACGTCGGTCACCACGCCGCTGTGCGAGCGGAAGCCTCGGCGCACCTCGCCGCGGACGCGCAGCCAGTCGGTTGGGTAGACTTCGGCGAAGCCGCCGGCCTCAAGGCCCCACTTGACCGAGTCGAGCCCCTTCGTTTCGTCCGCATCGCCGCTGCTGCGGCCCCAGACGATCTTGCCAACCGGGCCAGCCCGCAGCGAGCCGACATCGAGCATGGAGAAGGACATGTTGTCGTTGCGCGAGGTGAAGCGCACCTGCGAGCCCGCCCTGCCCAGCGAGATCAGCGGCGAAGCGCTGAAAATGCGGCCCTTCGCGCCTTCGAACTTGGGGGCGCTGAAGCCTGCCGCGCCCACCTGCAGATACCAATCGCCGCTGAACCAGCTGTCGGCGGCAGCGGGGCCGCCCGAAAAACCAAGGACGACAGCCATCGACAGGGCTGCCGACATTCTATTGCAAAACACCATTACTCCCCGCGCGTACTCAAAACACAACCGCTCGTAGGCGGAGCAGTGGGGCATATTTGGTAAAATTTGACTTAAATCCGATGAGATCGGGCCGGTCTTTGTCAAACGGGCCAACCATTTAGGTATCTGGACGGACCAAATAGACGCGCTACCTCTTTACCAGGCGTTTTGCCGGGACTTCTTCATCATCACCATTGGAGGTGGCGACCATGACTTTGAATTCCGACATGCCCGACGACATCAAGAAAGCACTCATGGAAACACGGACCAAATGGGGCTGGTTCATAGCTCTGGGAATATTGCTACTCATCTTCGGCGGCATCGCATTCGGTAATCTGTTCATCGCCACCATTGCCTCGGTCTATGTCATCGGCATCCTGATGCTGGTCGGCGGCATAGTCGAGATCATTCACTCCTTCGGCGTGAAGACCTGGGGCAGCTTCTTCTGGTGGTTCCTGAGCGGCCTGCTTTATGCCATCGCCGGCTTCCTGGCTTTCTGGAACCCGTTGCTGGCTTCGATCGCGCTGACCTTCCTGCTGGCGGTCGCCCTTATCGCCGCGGGCATTCTGCGTCTGTGGGTGGCGTTTTCGGATCGCAGCGCGCCTGGCTGGGGCTGGGTCGTGGCGGCCGGCATCATTTCGATACTGGTCGGCCTGATCATCGCCTTCCGCTGGCCGGTCAGCAGCCTGTGGGTGCTCGGCGTGTTCCTGGCGGTCGACCTGGTCTTCCAGGGCTGGGCCTACATCGCCTTCGGCATCGCGTTGAAGAACGCGCCCAGGCTAGAAAGCAAGAGTGCCGTCTAGCTCCGACAGGGGCCTGACACCGGCAAGCAACGCTCGCGCCTCCTGCTCGTCGCGCTTCATCTGTGCGACGAGAGGCTCGAGTCCGTCGAACTTCACCTCGCCACGCAGATATCCGAACAGCGACACCTGGCAGGTTTCGCCATAGAGATCGCCGGAGAAGTCGAACAGGAAGGTTTCGAGCAGCGGCGCGCCGTCGGTGTCCACCGTCGGGCGGCGGCCGAAGCTGGCCACACCGTCATGCAGCGTGCCGTCAGCGCGGCGAAACCGCACCGCATAGATGCCGTGCTTCAGGCCGCAGCTTTCCGGCAGTGCCATGTTGGCGGTGGGAAAGCCGAGCGTGCGGCCAAGCTGCTTGCCGCGCGTCACCTCGGCCTCGACCGTATAGTGATAGCCGAGCAGACCTGCGGCCTGCGCCACCTCCCCTTCGCAGAGAAGCTCACGGATGCGGCTCGAGGAGACGATTTCGGCTCCCTCGTCGCGAAAGGCATCGACCAGCGTCACGCCAAAGCCGTGACGCTCGCCTGCTTCCATCAGGAAGGCCGGGCCGCCCTGGCGGTTCTTGCCGAAATGAAAGTCGAAACCCGTCACCACATGGCAGATGCCGAGATTGGCGTCGAGGATCTCAGTGACGAAACTCTCCGCGTCGAGCGAAGCGAATTCGCGGTCGAAGCGCTGCTCGACCACAGCGGCGAAGCCGAGATCGGCCAGGATCCGCGCCTTCATCGGCGCAGGCGTCAGCTGGAACAGCGGTACGTCCGGCCGGAACACGGTGCGCGGGTGCGGGTCGAAGGTCAACACCAGCGCCGGCACGCCATGCCTCGCCGCTTCGTCCAGCGCACGATCCAGCACCGCCTGATGACCGCGATGAACGCCGTCGAAATTGCCGATCGCGACGACACCGCCGCGCAGCGATTCAGGAAGTTTTTGGGTGCCGGTGATGCGCTGGAAGGACTTGTTCATGCGTTTTTCTACCGAAGCCGCGGGATGACCGCCAGCGGGCGATGGCCATGCTTTTGGAGGAACTCGGACAGGCGCTTAGGATCCGGCGCAAGCGGGTCACCATAGTCGGCGGCATGCACCCCACCGGAAACGTAGAGCACGTCGAGCCCGTTGTCGGCCGCGCCCTTGATGTCGGTCAGCATACCGTCGCCAATGCCCAGCGCTTCGGAGGGCGAAACCTCGCGGCCGAGCAATTCGGAAGCCGCCTTCAGCGCCGCGACATAGATCGGCCGGTGCGGCTTGCCCGAAATCAGCGTGCGGCCGCCCAGCTGCGTGTAGTCACGCGCCAAAGCGCCAGCGCACCAGATCAGCCTGTCGCCGCGCTCGACCATGATGTCGGGATTGGCGCAGATGAAGGGCAGATTGCGCGAGCGCAGCCGCTGCAGCATCTCGGCATAGTCTTCTGGCGTCTCGACCTCGTCGTCGACCAACCCGGTGCAAACCACCGCATCGGCTTCGAATTCCTCGACCAGTTCGCAGTCGATCCCATCATAGATCGGCAGGTCGCGCTCGGCGCCGATGTGGAAGATCTTGCGCGGCGCGGTGCGGATCAGGTCGCGCGTGACGTCGCCGGAGGTGACGACCCGGTCCCAGGCATCGTCCGGCACGCCGATTGCGGCCAGCTGCGCTTCCACGCCCTCGTGCGGACGCGGCGAATTGGTGATCAGCACCACCGCCAGGCCCCTCTCCCGCGCGCGGCGCAAGGCAATGCCGGCCTCATCGAAGGCGTCGACGCCATTGTGGATCACGCCCCACACGTCGCACAGAATCGCGCCGTAGCGATCCGTGACGGCGTCCAGCGATCCGATTATTTCGGGCGACCCCGTCATGGCATGTCCTCACTGTCGGCAGTCTTGGAATGGGCGTGGGCGGGTGCCCAAGCGGCACCGGAATTAACCGAAGCGCTTGTTCGTGTCACCACCTTTCGGTCGGGCCAAGCCCGATCTGGTGCTTCCACCCAAAGCGCTGGCGCAACAGTTTGGCTCGCCAGCTGCCTTGAAAACTACGAGTTCGGCAAGGATAGTGCATACGACCCGCCCGAAGCGCCGCACCGGACGGCATGGCAAACCGCACTGCGGCAGCATGCATTGCGCAACAGCCATCCGGGTAAATCTCCATGCCTACGCTTTCCACGCTCGCCGCCTTCGCGCTCATCGCCCTTGGCATGGTGCTGACGCCCGGGCCGAACATGATCTACCTCGTCTCGCGCTCGCTCTCGCAGGGACCGATGGCTGGGCTGATCTCGCTCGGTGGCGTGGCCCTGGGCTTTGTCTTCTACATATTATGCGCCGCCTTTGGCATCACGGCCCTGGTCCTGGCCGTGCCTTATGCCTATGACGCGCTGCGCTTTGTGGGTGCGATGTATCTTCTCTATCTCGCCTGGCAGGCGCTGAGGCCCGGCGGCCGCTCGCCCTTTCAGGTCCGCCAGCTGCCCAAGGATCGGCCCAAAAAGCTCTTCATGATGGGGCTGATGACCAACCTGCTCAATCCGAAGGTCGCGGTGCTTTATCTGTCGCTGCTGCCGCAGTTCATCGACCCCAAGCTCGGCAGCGTCTTCACCCAGCTTCTGGCGCTGGGCGTCACGCAAGTGACCATCAGCCTGACCGTCAACGCCATGATTGCCCTGATGGCCGGTTCGATCGCTACCTTCCTTGCCGGCCGTCCGTTCTGGTTGGTGGTGCAGCGTTGGCTGATGGGGACGGTTCTGGTGGGGCTCGCCTTGCGCATGGCAACTGAGGCCCAGCGCTAACCAGCCTTCAAAAAAGAAGCGCACCTTCCCCGGTCAAAGGAGAAGGTGCGCATGTCTCGCCACGTCGGGAGGTCAGACAGTGACGGGCGAGGAAGCGGACCGCCGGAGCGGCCCGATCCCGGTAATCAGTCCATGTGCGCGGCGGGTGCGGCAGCGCCTCCCGCCGCGGCCATCTTGGGCCTGCGCAGCATCAGAGCCAGCGGAAGTGCGCACAGCGTCACGATCATCATCAGCTTGAAGTCGTCGATATAGGAGATCATCGCCGCCTGCTGGGTCACCAACCCGTCGATCTGGGCCAGCGCCGCCGGGTCGCCAGCGGCTGCCCCGGGAGACAGCTTGAGCAGGTTCGGATTGTACGGCGTGATGTTGCCGATAAGCTCGGCGTGATTGATCGATACGTTGCGCGTCAGCAGCACCGACACCACCGAAATGCCGATCGACGAGCCGATGTTGCGCACCAGGCTGAACAGGGCCGTCGCATCCGTGCGGAAACGCGGGTCAAGCGTTGCGAAGGCAATCGTCGATAGCGGCACGAACACCAGACCCAGACCGAGACCCTGGATCACACCGGATTGGATGATCAGGTAGTCGTCCATCTGCGGCGTGAACCCCGACATCGTGTGAAGCGACTGCGCCACCAGCAACAACCCCGTCACGACCAGCAGTCGCGGGTCGACCATCCGTACCAGCCGGCCGACGAGGATCATCGATATCATCGTGCCGACGCCGCGCGGGGCCATCACCATGCCCGTCGTGACGGTCGGGTAGCCGAAGATGTTGGACAACATCGGCGGCAACAGCGCCATGCTGGCGAGCAGGATGACGCCGACGATGAAGATGAACACCAGACCGGTCGCGAAATTGCGGTCGGTGAATATCTTGGCGTCGATGAAGGTGTCCTTGCCGGTCGCCAGATGGATGATGAACACCCAGAAGCCGATGATCGAAAGACCGAGTTCGATCCAGATTTCGGCCGACGAGAACCAGTCCACCTCGGCGCCGCGGTCGAGCATCAACTGCAGCGCGCCAACGCCGAGCGACAGCATGGCGAAGCCGAAGAAATCGAAGCCGCGAAAACGCTTGGCGACCGCCGGCAGATAGGCCGCACAGCCCAGGAAGGCGATGATGCCGACGGGAAGGTTGATGAAGAACACCCAGCGCCAGTTGAAGCTGTCGGTCAGCCAGCCGCCGAGCGTGGGACCGATGATCGGCCCGACCATGATGCCGGCACCCCACAGCGCCATGGCCTGGCCGTGGCGCTCCTTGGGGTTGATGTCGAGCAGGAAGGTCTGCGACAGCGGCACGATCGCCGCGCCGAAAACGCCTTGCAGCAGCCGGAAAAGCACCATCGTTTCCAGGCTCCAGGCGATGCCGCAGAGCATGGACGAAACGGTGAAGCCGACAACCGACATAAGGAACAGTTCCTTGCGGCCGAAGTGATCGGCAAGCCACCCCGTCAACGGCGTCATGATGGCGGCAGCCACGATGTAGGACGTCAGCACCCAGTTGATCGTGTCGGCCGACGCGCCGAGATCGCCGGTCATCGACGGCAGCGCGACATTGGCGATCGTGGTGTCGAGCACCTGCATCACCGTCGCAAGCATGATCGATATCGTGATCAGCCCGCGATGCGGAACTTCGCTGTGGGGTGTCGGACTCATTGAAACGGACCTGTGGTCAGGTGCCCGCCATATGCGACGGACGCCTCCATGAAATTACTTGGTCGAATTGCCCGACGCGACCGCGCTCGAAAACAGGCCCGGAAGACCGCGGCTGACGCCCGTGTCCACCGACACCGAGGCGCTCATGCCGGTGCGAAGAGCCACGCCGAGATCGCTGGTATCGACCTTCAACCGCACGGGAATGCGCTGCGTGACCTTCACCCAGTTGCCGGTGGCGTTCTGCGCCGGCAGCAGCGAGAACTCGGCACCCGTGCCGGCGCCGATCGCGTCGACGGTCGCTTCGAACGGCTGGTTCGGGTAGGTGTCGAGCGTGATCTCGGCCTTCTGGCCCGGCTTCATGTTGGTGAGCTGGGTTTCCTTGAAATTCGCATCGACCCAGATGTCACCGGTTTCCACCAGGCTGAACAGGGGCGAGCCGACGCCGACGAACTGGCCGATCTTGAAGGACGACGCCTGGGCGATCACGCCATCTGCCGGGGCGCGAACGGTGGTCTTGTCCAGCGCATAGGCGGCGTTGTCGCGCGCGGCGAGCGCTGCGAGCACGGTCGGATGCTTGTCGGTTACGATGTCGACATTGCCGCCTAGGGCAGCCAGGGCGCTCGCCACCGCCTGCTGGGCAGCGGCGTGCTCGTCCTGCCCCTTGGTCAGGTCGCGCTTTGCCTGGTCGAGCGACGACTCGGAGTTGATGCCGCGCTTCACCAGTTCGGAGGCGCGGTCAAATTGCGACTGGTAATAGGTGACGTCGTTGGAGGTCACGCGCTCCTGCGCCAGCGCCTGGCTGTAGGCGGCGCGAAGCTGCTCGACATTGAGCCGTGCTGCGGCCAGCGAGGCGTCGGCTTGCGCCAGCGCGATCCGATACGGCTCCGGATCGACCTCGAAAAGAACGTCCCCCGCCTTGACCATCTGGTTGTCGGCGACATTCACGCCGATGACGCGACCGGCCTCCTGCGAGGCGATCGACACCTTCGCCTGTCTCAGATTGGCGTTTTCGGTTTCCTGGTAGCGGCCGCCGGTCACCCACACATAGCCGCCGCCTGCGACCAGCGCCAAAGGCACCGCCAGCATCAGCAGCGTGCGGCCGACCTTGCGCTTGCGCACCGGCGCGGGAGTCGCTTGCACCTGCGGCGCAACAGAAACCGGAGGCGAAAGCTTGTCTGCCTCGACCTCCGTCACCTCGTCCTTAACTTTCGACACGGCATTCATGCTGCTGCACCTTTATCCATTGCCTGTTGCTGGCACGGCGCCTCGCCGTCCGACAGGTTATCAACAATCGTCATGAGGCCACGAAGGACCGTCTGCCGCTCTTCCGGCGAAAGCCCCGTCAAAGCCTGCTCAAAAACCTCGCCGGCAAAGCCCTTGATTGCTTCAAAGGCCCGGCGGCTCTTGTCGGTCGCAAAGATCAGGCGCACGCGGCGGTCGCTTGCATGCTGCCGGCGCTCGATCCAGCCGCCCTCTTCCATCCTGTCGACCAGCCGCGAGACGCTGATCGGCTCGACTTCGAGCACCTCGGCCAGACGCGCCTGCGTCACGCCCTCGTCCTTCACCACCCTGACGAGCAGGCGCCATTGCGCCGACGAGAGGCCATGGCCGCTCGCAAGCGTCTCGAAACGCTTGCGCATCAGCCGCGCAGCATCATGAATGAGGAAGCCCAGTCTTTCCGTACCGTCCAATTTCATGAGCGGCATATATTATAAGCGTGCTTATTACTCAAGCAGCCGGCAGGTCCCTCAACTTTTTGTGATCCGGCAAAAGACAGGCAGGATTCGCAAAATGCATGAAGCACCCAACGGGCCCAATGACGCCCGAAAGGGCTCAGAACCGGGCCAGGCAGGCGCACCCAAGGAGCAGCCAGGCTTCCACTCAATGCCGTCGACTATGCCGTATTTCCCGTGAGAACTGGCGAGATCACAGACAGCGAGCTCCTCTCACTGTGACCGGACTGGCTAATCATCCAGTCCTTTGCCATCGAGAATTTTCTGCGCGTATTTTTCAATCCTCGCCACTCGCGTCTTGGATTGCTTTGGCGCGGAAAAATGGAGGATGTATGCTCTCTGCCGCCCCGGCGTCAGCCCATCAAAAGCGGCCTTCAGATCAGACATTTCATCGAGCTTGCTCTGAAACTCTTCGGGGACTGCGAATTCTGCGGTCTTTTTATGCTCGATTTTCAAGCCGGCCTTTTCCACCTCGATGGCTTCCTGAACATAAGCCTTCAAGACGGCTTCCATCTCGGCAATCTCCTGAACGCCGGTAAACCGTATCTGGCGCCCGGCTTGCACGTTCTCTGTCTGCCTGATCAGGATGCCGTTGGCATCCTTCATCAGGGCGCCCTTGAAAAACAGAAGCGCGCAATATTCCTTGAATCCATGGATTAGTACGATGTTTGCTTTCTGAAGGGAGTAGCAGGGATTGCCCCATTTCAGCTCCTCCGTCAGGCCGCTTTCAAGAATTATCGATCTCAATTTCTCGAATTCTTCACGCCACTTCTTGGCGTCTCCCAAAAATGCATCGACTTTGGGATTCAGCTTGCTCTCTGTCATGATCCGCTCTGCAACCTAGTCCTCTGCCCCCCCGCGCACCGCGAGACTAACGCCTTCGCGAGCCGCGCGCGAGCGAATGGCGCGTGCCGACCGGTTGAAGCGGCGCGCGATGGACGGGGCGGACATGTTGTCCTCCGCCAGCCTTTTCAATTCGGCAACATCCTTGCGCGACCAGTGGATGTACTTTCCCCACCGGCGCCCCTCGCCGGTCGCCTTCGACGCGCGGCTCGGTCTGGATGCTAGCCGGAGAGCCGCCGGGAGGGCAGTTGAGGCAGGATCGGAATACGGGCGCTCGCCCTCGAATTCTTCAGATATGGTTAACATCGCAATATCCCAGCTCCGCGCGCAAGCAATGCTTGCGCGATCAGAGCCCAGGCCGGATGAACTGCCTTTATACGAGGCCCACGTACATCTGAGCTGGATGCGTTATGCCGCAAACCTGGATAGGCGGCAACCGCTGGATGGTGGATGAAGTCTCGAACACAAGTTCCGCTCCTTGACTCGGTCAGGGCTCACGCTTATTTCACCGTGGCGTTAGCACTCTCCCCAAGCGAGTGCTAACTGAGGTCCGGTGACCCGGACGGAGGAATCTTTTTCAACATCCGCACCAAGGATAAGCAAAATGGCAAAGTCGAAGTTCCGCCCGCTTCATGACCGCGTGGTCGTTCGCCGGGTCGAGTCCGAAGAGAAGACCGCCGGCGGCATCATCATCCCCGACACCGCCAAGGAAAAGCCGCAGGAAGGCGAGATCATCGCTGTCGGCTCCGGCGCACGCGACGAAGCTGGCAAGCTCGTCCCGCTGGACGTCAAGGTCGGCGACCGCGTCCTGTTCGGCAAGTGGTCGGGCACGGAAGTCAAGCTCGGTGGCGAAGACCTTCTGATCATGAAGGAATCCGACATCATGGGCATCATCGGCTAATTCGGCCTCCCTACCCATCCATTGAAATTCCGGGCCCCGTGCCCATTCCAGGAGCTTAGAAATGGCTGCTAAAGACGTAAAGTTCTCCCGTGATGCCCGCGAGCGCATGCTGCGCGGCGTCAACATCCTCGCCGACGCTGTGAAGGTGACGCTCGGTCCGAAGGGCCGCAACGTCGTCATCGACAAGTCCTTCGGCGCCCCGCGCATCACCAAGGACGGCGTCACCGTCGCCAAGGAAATCGAGCTGGAAGACAAGTTCGAGAACATGGGCGCGCAGATGGTCCGCGAAGTTGCTTCGAAGACCAACGACATCGCTGGTGACGGCACCACCACCGCGACCGTTCTGGCCCAGGCCATCGTTCAGGAAGGCCACAAGGCCGTTGCCGCCGGCATGAACCCGATGGACCTGAAGCGCGGCATCGACCTGGCCGTGACCGAAGTCGTCGCCAACCTCGTCAAGTCCTCGAAGAAGATCAAGACCTCGGAAGAAGTCGCCCAGGTCGGCACCATCTCGGCCAACGGCGAGAAGGAAATCGGCTCGATGATCGCCGAGGCGATGCAGAAGGTCGGCAACGAAGGCGTCATCACGGTTGAAGAAGCCAAGACCGCCGAGACCGAGCTGGAAGTCGTCGAAGGCATGCAGTTCGACCGCGGCTACCTGTCGCCGTACTTCGTCACCAACCCGGACAAGATGGTCGCCGATCTCGAGGACGTCTACATCCTGCTCCACGAGAAGAAGCTGTCGAACCTCCAGGCCATGCTGCCGGTCCTCGAGGCCGTCGTGCAGACCTCGAAGCCGCTGCTCATCATCTCGGAAGACGTTGAAGGCGAGGCTCTGGCCACGCTGGTCGTCAACAAGCTGCGTGGCGGCCTGAAGATCGCTGCCGTCAAGGCTCCGGGCTTCGGCGATCGCCGCAAGGCCATGCTGGAAGACATCGCCATCCTCACCGGTGGCCAGGTCATCTCCGAAGACCTCGGCATCAAGCTCGAGAACGTCACGCTCAACATGCTCGGCCGTGCCAAGAAGGTGTCGATCTCCAAGGAGAACACCACCATCGTCGACGGCGCCGGCAAGAAGGGCGAGATCCAGGGCCGCGTTGCCCAGATCAAGCAGCAGATCGAAGAGACCACTTCGGACTACGACAAGGAGAAGCTGCAGGAACGTCTCGCCAAGCTCGCTGGCGGCGTTGCTGTGATCCGCGTCGGCGGTGCGACCGAAATCGAGGTCAAGGAGCGCAAGGACCGCGTCGACGACGCCCTCAACGCAACCCGCGCGGCCGTTGAAGAAGGCATCGTGTCGGGCGGTGGCGTTGCTCTGCTGCGTTCGTCCGCAGGCATCAAGGCAACCGGCGAGAACGCCGACCAGGCTGCCGGCATCAACATCGTTCGTCGCGCCCTGCAGGCTCCGATCCGTCAGATCGCCTCGAACGCCGGTGCTGAAGCCTCGATCGTTGCCGGTAAGGTTCTCGAGAACAAGACGGCCACCTTCGGCTACAACGCCCAGACCGGCGAATACGGCGACATGATCGCCTTCGGTATCGTCGACCCGGTCAAGGTCGTTCGCACGGCCCTGCAGGACGCCGCTTCGGTTGCCGGCCTGCTGATCACCACCGAAGCCATGATCGCCGAAGCTCCGAAGAAGGACTCCGCTGGCGGCATGCCGGGCGGTATGCCTGGCGGCGGCATGGGCGGCATGGGCGGCATGGATTTCTAATCCAGCCACTCGGCTCCAAATACGGAAAGGGCGCCCTCAGGCGCCCTTTTTGTTTGCACGAGAAAGATGATCGGATACGCGACCAGAAAGGTCATTTGCGCATCATTGAAATCTTCCGCCGTAAATGATTGATATGCGCAACAGGGGCAGTTGCGGGGGAACAATCTTGTCCAAGATTATTGCGGCATTACTAGCCAGCTTGAGCTTCACAGGCGCAGCATACGCGTCCGACTGTCCCGGAGCCGCGACCATCAAGGACGGTTTTGTGCTCGAGCGCCCTGGCATCCGCAGCGTGTTCAAGAACTCCGGTGACGACATGGTCATGCAGGTTTCGAATTCCTTCGAATCCGAGCCGCCGCAGACGCAGTTTTTCCTGGGTGGCCTGATCGAGTTGTTCCGGACCAGCAAGACCGGCCAATTCGCGATAGTGCCCTATTCCGATATGCGCGCAATCTTCCCGCTAAAAGCCGGGGCTCATCGCAAGTTGGAATTTGTCGAGCTCCTGCCGCTAGAAGACACGGCCGATCCTGTGGTTCTGGATTTAAACGTCACCGGCAAGGAGAATTTCAGCCTTGGCGGCTGCACCTACGACGTACTCGCGATCAAGCTGGTCAAGAAGAAAGGCAACGGCGAAGAACTGGACGCCTGGACCGCCCTCTACGCTCCTGACCTCCAGGCCGTACTGGCCAAACGCTACGACGAAGGTACGGCCCAGGAAACAACTGTCGGCTATGCCGCGATAAAGCCGCTGTTGGAGTAATCCAGCCTATCTCGCCTAAAGCATCGCCTCGGCGCACAGCCGCAGGACGGCCGCATCCTGCGAAGTCTTTGCCATCGACATGGCGCCTGAATAAGTGGCGACGGCCATGGCGGCATAACGATCTGGGTCGGTGCCGTGGTCCTCGCGCCCCTCGCCCTGGTCCATCCGAACTTTTTTTGCAATCGCGGCCTGCCAATCGGCAAAGATGCGGGCCAGCGCCGCGCGAAACTCGGGGTCGGCCAAGGACAGTTCGTGAGCTAGGTTATTCAGCGGGCATCCGCGCACAAAACCCTGCCGCTCCAGTTCGCCGGCAACCGCAGCAAAAACCCCTGACACGCCTTCGCGCGCAGATGCGGCGCTGACCACCGGCCCGATCCAGGTTTCTTCAACCGCCTGCGCCACGCGCTCGTTGATGACGGCAAGGCCGATCGCCTTCTTGGTCGGGAAATGATGATGCAGCGCCCCGCCGGTCACCCCGGCGGCCTGCATGAGGTCGCCAAGGCTGGTCGCATTATAGCCGCGTGCCTGGAAGGCGTGTTCGGCTGCATCCAGCACCTTCTGGCGCAATCCTTCAGGATCGTTCGTGCGCCTGCGCGGCGCGTTCTGCATCGACGTCACGGATACCCTCCAAAACCATACTGACATTAGCAGATTGACAAAACCGGGCAACCGGTCTGTTATCCAAACAGGTTGACTGCCCTGTTTTTGGAGGAACGATGAGCGAGGGTAACAAGACGACGCATGTGATGGGTAGCTCCCGGCTGTTTTCGCCGGTCGTCGAGCTTCGGCAATACACGCTGAAATCCGGCCGCCGCGAGGATTTGATCCGCGTGTTCGACACGCATCTGGTCGAACCGCAGGAAGATACCGGCATGACTGTCATCGGCCAGTTCCGGGACCTCGACTGGCCCGACCGTTTCGTCTGGCTGCGCGGCTTCGAAGACATGGAGGCGCGACGCGACGCTCTCACCGCCTTCTATGGCGGCCTGGTCTGGACCGCATACCGGGATGCAGCCAACGAAACCATGATCGATTCCGACGACGTGCTGCTGCTCACGCCGGCATGGCCCGACAGCGCGTTCGACCTTTCCGGCGCCTCCCGTGATTCCGCGGACAGGAAGGCATCCTACTCGGTCGTCGCCGGCACCATCTTCCATCTGCAGCCGGGAACGGAAGCCGACTTCGCGGCAACTTTCGCCGAGGAGGCAAGGCAGCGGCTTGCCCGTCACGACGGCCCTTTGCTTGCAGCCTTCATCACCGAGCATGCCGAAAACACCTTTCCCCGCCTGCCGGTGCGCGCTGGCGAAAACGTGTTCGTCGTCTTCCAGGCCTTCACCGATGCCCTGGCAATGGCCAATCACGATGCAGCACTTGCCACCGACCCGGTCTGGATGCACGGCGTCCTGCCGGTGCTGGAACGCTACTTCTCGCGCCCGTCTGAACGGCTGCGGCTGGCGCCAACCGCCCGTTCGTTGCTCCCCTGAAAGGCGTCGGTCTCTTTGAACCGATTTGCATCGGCACGCTGGCCAATCTTCGCTTGAAGCTCATTGTGCAAAGCGGTAGGCCATTGCCGACATTGCACATTTTCCGGGAGATGGTCCGTGAGCGTCAAACCAACCAGAACCGAAACCGATACGTTCGGCCCCATCGAGGTTGAAACCGACCGCTACTGGGGCGCCCAGGCGCAGCGTTCGCTGGGCAACTTCAAGATCGGCTGGGAAAAGCAGCCGCTGGCGATCGTGCGTGCGCTGGGCATCGTCAAGCGCGCGGCCGCCGAAGCCAATATGGCGCTCGGCCGGCTCGATCCGAAGGTCGGCGAGGCGGTCATCCAGGCCGCGCAGGAAGTCATCGACGGCAAGCTCAACGACCACTTCCCGCTGGTCGTCTGGCAGACCGGCTCGGGCACCCAGTCCAACATGAACGCCAACGAGGTGATCTCCAACCGAGCGATTGAGCTGCTTGGCGGCACCATGGGCTCCAAGAAGCCGGTTCACCCCAACGACCACGTCAATATGAGCCAGTCGTCGAACGACACCTATCCGACGGCCATGCACATCGCCTGCGCGGAGCGTATCGTCCATGACCTCCTGCCGGCACTGAAGCACCTGCACGCCGCGCTCGACACCAAGGCCAAGCAGTTCGACCACATCGTCAAGATCGGCCGCACCCACACGCAGGACGCTACCCCGCTGACGCTCGGCCAGGAGTTCTCCGGCTATGCCGCGCAGGTCGCCTCCTCCATCAAGCGCATCGAGCTGACGCTGCCGGGCCTGTGCGAACTGGCGCAGGGCGGCACCGCCGTCGGCACCGGCCTCAATGCCCCGATCGGCTTTGCCGAGAAGGTGGCCGATCGTATCGCTGCCATCACCGCCATCCCCTTCGTCACCGCGCCGAACAAGTTCGAGGCGCTGGCCGCGCATGACTCGATGGTGTTCAGCCACGGCGCCATCAACGCCGCCGCTGCGGCGCTGTTCAAGATCGCCAACGACATCCGCTTCCTCGGCTCGGGTCCGCGCTCGGGCCTCGGCGAGCTTGCGCTGCCGGAAAACGAGCCGGGCTCGTCGATCATGCCGGGCAAGGTCAACCCGACGCAGTCCGAAGCGCTGACGCAGGTCTGCGTGCAGGTGTTCGGCAACCAGGCCGCGATCACCTTCGCCGGCAGCCAGGGTCATTTCGAGCTCAACGTCTACAACCCGCTGATGGCCTACAACTTCCTGCAGTCGGTGCAACTGCTGGCCGATGCGGCAGTCTCGTTCACCGACAACTGCGTGGTCGGCATCGAGGCCCGCGAGGACAACATCAAGGCCGCGCTCGAGCGTTCGCTGATGCTGGTCACCGCGCTTGCGCCCACCATCGGCTACGACAACGCCGCCAAGATCGCCAAGACGGCGCACAAGAACGGCACCACCCTGCGGGAGGAAGCCGTCGGTGGCGGCTATGTCAGCGAGGCGGACTTCGACCGCCTGGTACGCCCCGAGGACATGACGCGACCGGGCTGACCGGCCGCCTGTCCCCAACGATCAACGCCCAATCGACACTCCTGTGCACGCGGAGTGTCGATTGGGTGTGAATCGGTATACAATGCGTTCGGAAGTTTCGATCTCGTCTTGAAACCAGTTCCGCGTTACGCCGCGTTTATCGAACATCGTCTTCAGGGGAAGAAACATGCCCACTAGCGCTATCGTACTCCTCGGCCGCATTCTGCTGTCGATCATCTTTATCCTCGCCGGCTTCGGCAAGCTGACCGGCATCGCCGGAACCGCGCAGTACTTCGCCAGCTACGGCCTGCCTATGCCGACCGTTACGGCCGTGGTTGTCGGTCTCGTCGAGTTTCTTGGCGGCCTCGCCGTCCTGATCGGCTTCCAGACCCGCATCGCCGCCATTCTTCTGGCCATCTTCAGCGTCGCCGCTGCGCTCGTCGCCCACATGAACTGGGCAGACATGGGGCAGCTCATCAACTTCCAGAAAAACCTGGCGATGTCCGGTGGCTTGCTGGTCCTGGCCGCTTTCGGCCCGGGCGCCTATTCGGTCGACGGCCGCCGCGGCTGATCGCACTCACTGTCGCAGACAACAAAAAGGCCCGGTTCGTCCGGGCCTTTTTCGTTTGAGGTAGTTAGGAAAGGCTACTTGAAAGCTGTGAAGGGCGGCTCGCCCTCCACTTCCATCACCAGCTTGCGCCCGGCGAGCTTGCCGAGCTGCGCCAGCCGTCCGGCCGGGCGCTCGCCGATCAGGTTGCCGCATTCGGTCGGGATGACCAGCGCCAGCGTGTCGTTGTCGCGGTTTTCCCAGCGTAGTTTCGGGATGACGCCCGGCATCGCGGCCGACAGGAGATAGACGACGCGGAACATCGCGCCGAGAAGTCGGGAGCGCTCCAGATAGCGCGGCGTCGCCAGCGTCCGCAGCTCTGCAGCGCCGCCGTCGTTGAAGATGCCCTCGTGGCGGTAGAGATTGGCCAGCGCCAGATAGAGCCGACCGGGATGGTCGACGCCGATGAAGGAAGCGTGCGCGATGATGTTGAGCGACTGGGTGCCGCGATATTCGGGATGCGCGCGCCAGCCGATATCGGCCAGCAGGCAGGCGGCGTGGCGATAGCGCGCCTCGTCCTCTGTCTCGTCGATCCCGAAGGTGGCAAAAGTCTGCCCGGTCCAGCGCACCAGCTCATGCGCGTGGGTGACCGAGCGGGCACGCAGCACCGCCAGTTCCTCGGCCGCAGAGATGAGCGGATCGAGCTTCTGCTCGCGCGGCGAAAGCAGCGAATACAAAAAGCCTTCGCGCACGCCGAGCGCCGATACCACGATCTTGGAAGGCTTCATCGCGGCGATGATTTCGAGCATGACCGCCGCGCCATAGGGCAGCAGCGAGCGGCGGACCTTGGACACGCCCTCGATGCCCTTGATCTTGTCGATCTCGCCTTTTGCGACCTGCCGTAGAAAGGGCAAGGAGCTCTCGATGCCCATCTCGTAGTGGTGCATGACGCTGAGCGGGTAGTTCGTCGTGTTCATGTGCAGGCGGGCGAGGTTTCGCCACGTGCCGCCGACAGCGTAGAACACCCGGCCCTGCCCGCCTTTCAGCAGCTTGGCGCGCGCCAGCTCGTCGCGCGCGATCTTGGCCGCCGCGAGCGGTGAATTCTTGGCCATGTCTTGCAAACGCAGGCCGCCGAGCGGAAGCGTGATGCCGTCGCCGATCTTTTCGCCCGCGACATCGATCAGCTCGAGGCTGCCGCCGCCAAGGTCGCCCGCTATGCCGTCGGCCGGATGGAAGCCGGAAATGACGCCCAGCGCAGAGTAATACGCTTCCTCGCGTCCGCTCAGCACACGGATTTCGGTGCCGAGGATCTTTTCGGCACGATGGATGAAATCGATACCGTTCTCGGCCTCGCGCGCTGCCGCGGTGGCGATCACGTAAAGGTCGCCGGCGCCGGCCTGGTCGGACAGGGCGCGGAAACGGCGGAATTCTTCGATGGCGCGCGTGACTGCCTCCGGGTCGAGCTTGCCCGTCGAGACGATGCCGCGGCCTAGTCCCGCCAGCATCTTCTCGTTGAACAGCACCGTAGGCGAACGTGCTATGCCCTCATAGACGACGAGGCGGATCGAGTTCGAGCCAATGTCTATGACGGATATTGGCCGGCGATCCTGTAGCCGGCCCTGGGATCGCGCGATCATCAGACCTCAGATGTAACGGATTTCCTGCGACGCTTGAACTGTTCGATACGCTTGGGCGCATGCGACTTGAGCGCGTCTCCCCGTCCGGACAAGCTAGGATTGGTCATAAAGTATTCCTGCGCGTTGAACGGTTCTTCGCCCTCATCCGGCGCCACGCGCCGGGAGGTTCCGTCTGCCAATACTTCGAAACTTTGCTGGTTGTCCACAATGTTTCCGAGCATGATCTGGCCAAGCACCTGCTCATGCACGGTCGGATTGGTGATCGGCACCATGACTTCGACCCGCCGATCGAGGTTGCGCGGCATCAAGTCGGCCGAGCCGATATAGACGATCGCGTCGTCCGACGGCAGGCCGTGGCCGTTGCCGAAGCAGTAGATGCGGCTGTGTTCGAGGAACCGGCCGACGATCGACTTAACGCGAATATTTTCAGACAGGCCGGGCACCTGCGGCCTCAGGCAGCAGATGCCGCGCACGACCAGATCGATCTCAACGCCTGCGCGACTCGCCTCGTAGAGAGAATCGATAATCATCGGATCTACCAGCGCATTCATCTTCATCCAGATCTGAGCCGGCCGCCCTTTCTGGGCGTGCTCGATCTCTTCGGAGATGTGCTTGAGGATGCGGCTGCGGAGCGTAAAAGGCGACATCGCCAGCATCATCTCATCGGCCGGCTCGGCATAGCCGGTGATGAAGTTGAAGATCTGCGCCACGTCGCGGGCGATGAACGGATCGGTGGTGAAGAAGGAGAGATCGGTATAGATGCGCGCCGTCTGCGGGTGATAGTTGCCCGTGCCCAAGTGCACGTAATTGCGCAGCTTTCCGTCCTCGCGGCGCACCACCAGCGACATCTTAGCGTGCGTCTTCAGTTCGATGAAGCCAAACACCACCTGCACGCCGGCCCGCTCGAGATCGCGCGCCCAGCGGATGTTGGCCTCCTCGTCAAAACGCGCCTTGAGCTCGACGAGTGCGGTGACCGACTTGCCCGTCTCGGCGGCATCTATCAGCGCCCGCACGATGGGGCTGTCGTTCGAGGTGCGGTAGAGCGTCTGCTTGATCGCCACCACCTCAGGATCGGCTGCCGCCTGGCGCAGGAACTGCACCACCACGTCGAAGGATTCGTAAGGGTGATGGACGATGAAATCCTTCTCGCGGATGGCCGCGAAGCAATCGCCGCCATGGTCGCGCACGCGTTCGGGGAAGCGCGGATTGAAGGGCGGGAATTTCAGGTCGTCGCGCGGCAGCGAGACGATCTCGGAAATCTGGCTGAGCGCCAGCGGCCCTGTCAGCACACTGATGCGATTGGGAGAAACGCCCAGCTCGGTCGCGACGAACTCGCGCAGCTCGTCCGGTATCTGGCTGTCGAACTCGATGCGGATCACCTGCCCGCGCCTGCGGCGCTTCAGCGCGGTCTCGAAAAGCCGGACGAGATCCTCCGCCTCTTCCTCGACCTCGATATCGCTGTCGCGGATGATGCGGAACGTGCCGGAGCCCTTGACCTCATAGCCGGGGAACAGTGTCCCTATGAAGATGTTCACCACTTCTTCGAGCGGGATGAAGCGCACCATGGTTCTGCGGTCGGGCAGCTGGATGTAGCGCTTGAGCGCCACCGGCAGACGCAGCAGCGCAGTCATCTCCTCGCCGTCCTTGAGATGGCGCAGTTGCAAGGCAATGGAGAAGCCCAGATTCGGAATGAACGGGAACGGATGCGCCGGATCGATCGACAGCGGGGTCAGGACCGGGAAGATCTGCTCCATGAAATGGGCTTCGAGCCAGGCCTTCTCATCCCTGTTCAGCGCATCGCCGGTGACATTCTCGATGCCTTCCTTCTTCAGGAGAACGGCAAGCTCCGACAGGCTTTTCTGCTGGTCTTCCTGGAGCCGCTCGACCTCGACGAGAATCTGTTCGAGCTGCTGTTCGGGCGTGCGCCCGTCGGGGGTACGGATGGCAATGCCCTGACGCACCTGCCCGGCCAGGCCGGCGACGCGCACCATGAAGAACTCGTCGAGATTGGCCGCCGAGATCGACAGGAAGCGCACGCGCTCCAGAAGCGGGTGGCGCTGGTTCTGCGATTCCTCCAGCACGCGCCGGTTGAACTGCAGCCAGGAGAATTCGCGGTTCACAAAGCGATCGGGATTGCCGGAGTCGCCTTCGGCAGTGGTCACGGTGGTAAATTCGGTCTGAACCGGCCTTAACTCGTTCATGTCCCTCTCTGTCCTTTGCGACGCAGCGCCGCTTGTTCGGCTTAGCTTATCTCCTGACAGCGTTTTGCGACAGTTTGATTTCGCATGGCTTGCAAAGCGATTGGCGATGTTACAAACGCCTGCTATGAGCGGCATGCAAGCGACAGGAGATAGCCATGGCCGGCGGTTCCATTCCCCATTTCCAGAATGACGCGGGTTACGCCGTCATCGAGATCGGCGTTAAGGAATTCATGTGCGTGGGCGCCACCCCGCCTTTCGATCATCCGCATGTGTTCCTCGACATGGGCGCGGATTCCGAAAAGGTGTGCCCGTACTGCTCAACGCTTTTCCGTTTCAACGGTTCACTGAAGCCCACCGAAACGCGCCCGGACAACTGCCTCTACGTCATCCAGGCGGCCTGATCCAACGATCGGCACGATGGACGTTTTGCGGTCCAGGCGGGTCATTATCGCCGGTGCCGGCATTGCCGGCCTGACCGCGGCGCTGGCCTTTGCCAAACGGGGCTTTTCCGTCGACGTCTATGAGCGTTCGGAAAAGCTCGAGGAAGTCGGCGCCGGCCTGCAGCTGTCGCCCAATGCCACCCGCATTCTCGATCGTCTCGGCGTTCTGGAATTCCTGCTGCCCAAGGCGGTTCGGCCGCATGGCGTGATCCTGCGCGATGCGCGGACGCTTTCCGAGCTGGCGCGCGTTCCCTTAGGCGACACCGCCGAGCGGCGCTGGCATGCGCCCTATCTGGTCGCCCACCGCGCCGACCTGCAAGGCGCGCTTCTCGAAGCCGTCGGCCGCCAGTCATCCATCAAGCTCGCGACCGGCTCCGCGCTGACCGGCTTCGCGCGTGAAGAGCAAGGCATCGCCGTCACCTTCGACCGCCCGAGTGCCGCCGACCGCGCTGCCGGCCTGCTGCTGGTCGGTGCGGACGGCGTGTGGTCGGCAACTCGCGGCCTGATTGGCGCGGGTAACCAAAGCAGTTTCTCCGGCGAGATCGCCTGGCGCACCGTGATCAACGCCGAGAGTGAAATCGGCCGCGCCCTCGCGCGTATCGGCGCGCACGAGAACGTGACGGCCTTCCTGCATTCGGGCTTTCATCTCATCGCCTATCCGGTGCGCGGCGGCGCGGCCTTCAACCTGGTCGCCTTCACGCCCGGCCAGCGCATTGCCGAAGGCTGGTCCGACAAGACAAACATCGCGCCGCTGGAGCGCGCCTTGCGCCACACGGCGCCAATGCTTGCTGGTCTTGCCCGCAATGCCGGCCCCTGGACCGCCTGGCCGATCCACACCGTGCGCCAGCCCACGCCCTGGGCTGCACCCGGTATTGCGCTGGTCGGCGACGCTGCACATGCCATGACGCCCTTTGCGGCGCAGGGTGCTGCCATGGCCATCGAGGATGCTGACACGCTCGCCGCCTTCGTCGACGCCGGCAGCGACGACCTGGCCTCTGCCCTGACCGCTTGGGAAAAGACACGCCGTCCGCGTGTTGAAAAGGTCGCCCGGCGCGGTGCCTTCAACCATTTCGCCTGGCAGGCCTGGGGGCCAGTGGCGCTGGCCCGCAATCTCGTGCTGAAAACCATGCCGCCCGAAAAACTCGCAGCCGACCTCGACTGGCTCTACGGCTGGGAATCGGCGGCAAGCTGAGCAGGCATCAAACGAAAAAAGCCCGGTCCAAGACCGGGCTTTTGTTTTGCAAGACGTCTGTGGCGCCTAGTGCAGGATCTGGCTGAGGAACAGTTTGGTCCGCTCGTGCTGCGGATGGTCGAAGAACTCGGCCGGCGTGTTCTGCTCGACGATCTGGCCCTGGTCCATGAAGATCACCCGGTTGGCGACCTTGCGCGCAAAGCCCATCTCGTGCGTGACGCACAGCATGGTCATGCCCTCTTCGGCGAGCCCCACCATGGTCTCCAGCACCTCCTTGATCATCTCCGGATCAAGTGCGGAGGTCGGCTCGTCGAACAGCATGATGCGCGGGTTCATGCACAGCGAGCGGGCGATCGCCACGCGCTGCTGCTGGCCGCCCGACAGCTGGCCGGGATATTTGTTGGCCTGCTCGGGGATCTTGACCCGCTTGAGGAAATGCATCGCGATCTCCTCGGCCTGCTTCTTGGGCATCTTGCGCACCCAGATCGGCGCCAGCGTGCAGTTCTCCAGGATCGTCAGATGCGGGAACAGGTTGAAGTGCTGGAACACCATGCCGACCTCGCGGCGCACCTCGTCGATCTTCTTGAGATCGTTGCTCAGTTCCTTGCCGTCGACGACGATCTTGCCCTTTTGGTGCTCCTCCAGCCGGTTGATGCAGCGGATCATGGTCGACTTGCCCGAGCCGGACGGGCCGCAGATGACGATGCGCTCGCCGCGCATGACCCTGAGGTTGATGTCCTTGAGCACATGGAACTCGCCATACCATTTGTGCATGCCGACGATGTCGACCGCCACGTCGGTATCCGAGATGTGCATCTTGCCGGCGTCGACCCGGATCTCATCGGCCCGGACTGCATTTTCTGTGGCCATCGGCCCTTCCCCTATCTTTTATGACCGGTATCGAGCCGGCGTTCCATATAGATCGAATAGCGCGACATGCCGAAACAAAACAGCCAAAAAATGAATCCGGCAAACACCAATCCAGTGATTGGCGTCTGAGCAGTGGCCCAATTGGCGTCGGAGAAGTTTTGCCGGACGATGCCGAGCAGGTCGAACATGCCGATAATGCCGACTAGGCTGGTGTCCTTGAACATGCCGATGAAGGTGTTGACGATACCCGGAATCACCAGCTTCAGCGCCTGCGGCAGGATGACGAGGCCCGTCGTCTGCCAATAGGTCAGGCCGAGCGATGCCGCGCCTTCATACTGCCCTTTCGGAATGGCCTGCAGGCCACCGCGCACCACTTCGGCCATGTAGGCCGAGGCGAATATCGCGACGCCGACTAGCGCACGCAGGAACTTGTCGAAAGTCATGCCCGCCGGCAGGAACAGCGGGAACATGACGCTCGCCATGAACAGCACCGTGACCAGCGGCACGCCGCGGATCGTCTCGATGAAGACCACGCAGACGAGCTTGATGACCGGCAGTTTCGAGCGTCGCCCCAGCGCCAGCAATATGCCGAAGGGCAACGAAACGGAAATGCCCACTATCGATAGCACCAGCGTGACCATCAGGCCGCCCCAGCGCGCTGTCTCCACAAAGGGCAGACCGAACACGCCGCCAACCAGAAGGAAGAAGGCGACGAAGGGAAACACGCCGAACAGCAGCACCGCGTTGAGCAGCTTGCGCGGCACGCTGGGCACCAGCAATGGCACCAGCAGCGCCAGGAAGATCGCGCCGGCCAGCATCACCCGCCAGCGCTGGTCGATCGGGTACTGGCCGAACATGAACTGCTGGAATTTTGCCCCGACGAAAGCCCAGCAGGCGCCCGACCAGCCGTCCGGTTGGACGCCGCCTTGCGCAACCGTCGCGCAGTAGGAGCGGTCGGTGCCGGTCCACTGGGCATTGATGAAGGCCCAGTCGATCACCCTCGGCAGGATCATCGCCACGATAAGGAGCCCGACCAGGGTCAGGATCGTATCGGGCACGGAGGCGAACAGGTTCTTCCGCAGCCACGCGATGACGCCCTGTTCCTTCGACGGCGGCCGCTCGTCGGCAGCCATCTCGGTGCGTGCAAAAGAGAGATTCGTTTGCGCCATGGGCCTACCTCTCCACCAGCGCCATCTTGGCGTTGAACCAGTTCATGAAGCCGGACATCAGAAGGCTGAGCCCGAGATAGACCACCATCCAGATCGCCACGATCTCGATCGCGTGGCCGCTCTGGTTGAGGATCGTGCCGCCGATATGCACGAGGTCGGGATAGCCGATGGCGATGGCCAGCGACGAGTTCTTGGTGAGGTTGAGGTATTGGCTGGTAAGCGGCGGTATGACGATGCGCAACGCCTGCGGAACGACCACCAGGCGCAGCGTCGGCCGCCGGCGCAGGCCGAGCGCGTAAGCCGCCTCGGTCTGCCCCTTGTTCACGCCCAATATGCCCGCCCGCACGATCTCGGCGATGAAGGCGGCGGTGTAGAAGGACAGCGCCATATAGAGCGACAGGAATTCGGGCCTGATCTGGGTGCCGCCGAGCAGGTTGAAGGTGGATTTCTTCGGGAAATCGAAGGTCAGCGGAAAACCGGCCGCCACGAAGGCGAGCAGCGGCAAGCCGATGAGCAGCGCAACCGAGGTCCAGAACACCGGGAACTGCTCGCCCGTCGTCGCTTGCCGCTGGCGCGCGCGCCTGGCGACGAACCAGCACAGCCCGATAGCCAGCAGGAACGCCACCGGGATCAGCCAGGCGCCCTCGCCCCATATCGGAGCCGGCAGGAAGAAGCCGCGATTGTTCAGCCACGCCCCGAAGGGCAGTGCAATGCTTTCCCGCGGCTGGGGCAGCGCCGACAGCACGCCGAGATACCAGAAGAAGATGACCAAGAGCGGCGGAATGTTGCGGAAGATCTCGACGTAGACCATGCAGATCTTGCGGATCAGCCAGTTTTCCGAAAGCCGCCCGACGCCGACGAGGAACCCGATGATCGAGGCCGTGATGATGCCGGCCACCGCCACCACGGCGGTGTTGACCAGCCCCACCACCAGCGCCCACCTGTAGGTGTCGCTGGACGAGTAGCTGATCAGTGACTCGCTGATGTCGAAGCCGGCCCGACTGTTGAGGAAGCCGAAACCGGAGGTAATGTTCGAGCGTCGCAGGTTATCGACGGTGTTGCCGAAGATCCAGTAGACGAAGGCTACCAGCAAGACGAACAGGACGGCCTGATAGATCAACCCGCGGATTCGCGGGTCGTTGATAAAGGACGCGCCTGCCCCGCTGGCATCGCGAGGCATTTCTTGCGAAACCATGGTTTCTCCTTTGCACGGAGAACAAGCGGGAGGCGCCAGGCGCCCCCCTCTAATCTAGCGCATCCTCAGCGGATAGGCATGGCGTATTGCAGACCGCCTTTAGTCCATAGCGCGTTCAGGCCGCGCGCAATCTTCAGCGGGCTGCTGGCCCCGATGTTGCGGTCGAAGATCTCGCCATAGTTGCCGGTGCCCTTGATGATCTTGACCACCCAGTCGTTGTCGAGGCCCAGACCGGCGCCCAGCGTGGTGCCGGCTTCGGCGCCGAGCACGCGCTGGATGTCGGGGTTCTTCGAGTTCTTCAACTCGTCGACATTGGCCTGGGTGATGCCATACTCCTCGGCCAGGACCAGGGCGTTGAACGTCCACCTGACGACATTGAACCACTTGTCGTCGCCCTGACGGACGGCGGGCGCAAGCGGCTCCTTGGAGATGATTTCGGGCAGGACGACGTGATCGTCGGGCGAAGCGAGGGTCAGGCGGATCGAGTAGAGACCGGACTGGTCGGTGGTGTAGGCGTCGCAACGGCCCGAATCGTAGGCCGCGTTCACTTCCTCCAGCTTCTCGAACACCACGGGGTTGTATTCGAGGTTGTTGGCCTTGAAGTAGTCGGCAAGGTTGAGCTCGGTGGTGGTGCCGCTCTGCACGCAGACCGAAGCGCCCGAGAGCTGCAGCGCCGAGGTGACGCCCGGCAGCTTCTTGGCGTTGATCATGAAGCCCTGGCCGTCATAGTAGTTGACGCCGACGAAGCTAAGGCCGAGCGCGGTATCGCGGCCGAGCGTCCAGGTGGTGTTGCGGGCCAGAAGGTCGATCTCACCCGACTGCAGCGCCGTGAAGCGTTCCTTCGCATTGGTAGGCGTGAACTTGACCTTGGTGGGGTCGCCGAAGATAGCCGACGCGACAGCGCGGCAGAAATCAACGTCGAAACCCTTCCATTCGCCCTTGTCGTCCGGCGCGGAGAACCCAGCCAGGCCGGTGTTGACGCCGCACTGCACGAAGCCCTTGGCCTTCACGTCGCCCAGCGTATCCGCCGAGGCAACCGACGCGGCCGAAGCTGCCAGTCCCAGAACAGCGGCGCCCAAAATGGTTTTCACGTGATTTTTCATTCCCGCTTACCCTCTTTGATTTGTTTTTGTTCCCCGCGAGAAAGCATCAGCAAGGTTCCGACCCACTTCCCGGAACGCCATCGCATATGACTTGCGCCAGCTGTGCTCCCGTTCACGAAAATGCATCGAATGCGATATTTGCCACGAGGTCAAGTGCGTTGGTCCAGCGTCGCGGAAATTGGAAAAATGCATGTGAAAAAGCGCTCTTCGACGGCGGTTCGCGAAGCGTCTCTGCTTTCCCATGAGGAAAGTTTTCCGGCTATCTTTCTCTCGTAAGCAACCGGCTAGGCTGCTGGCGCAAGAGACTCCCGCTTTTCTCAGATTGCGCCGCAAGGTTCACCGTTTTATGCCTGTGCCGCTCTCAACCAAGCAGGACGACATGGCCAAGCGAGATTTCACCAATACGGGTATCCACACGCGGCTTGCCCACGCCGGGAACGACCCGCGCGACTACCACGGTTTCGTCAATCCGCCCGTGGTGCACGCCTCCACGGTGCTGTTCCCCAATGCGGCCACCATGGCGAGCCGCGCGCAGAAATACACCTACGGCACCCGCGGCACGCCGACCACCGACGCGCTGGCCGCTGCGATGGACGCCCTCGAGGGTTCGGCCGGCACCATCATCGTGCCGTCGGGCCTGGCAGCCGTCACCGTTCCCCTGCTCGCCTTCGTGGCGGCGGGCGACCATGTGCTGATCGTCGATTCCGTCTATGCGCCGACGCGCCACTTCGCCGACACCATGCTGAAGCGGCTGGGCGTCGAGGTCGAATATTACGACCCGCATGTCGGCGCCGGCATCGCTGCACTGATGAAGCCGAACACCAAGGTCGTCTTCACCGAATCGCCCGCCTCCAACACCTTCGAGGTCCAGGACATTCCAGCGATCTCCAAGGCAGCTCATGCGGGCGGCGCCGTGGTGATGATGGACAACACCTGGGCCACCCCGCTCTATTTCAAGCCGCTCGACTATGGCGTCGACATTTCCATTCATGCGGCGACGAAATATCCGGCCGGCCACTCGGACGTGCTCTTGGGCACGGTCTCGGCCAATGCCGCCTGCTGGGAACGCCTGCACGAAGCTTTTCTCACGCTCGGCGCCTGCGCCGCGCCCGACGACGTCTACCAGGTGCTGCGCGGCCTGCGCACCATGGGCGTGCGATTGGAACGCCATGAGCAGAGCACGCTCGAAATCGCCCGCTGGCTGGAGACCCAGCCGGGCGTGGCGCGGGTGCTGCATCCCGGCCTCGAAAGCCATCCCGACCACCAGCTCTGGAAACGCGATTTTTCCGGCTCCAGCGGCATCTTCTCGGTCGTCCTTCAAGGCGGCGGCCAGAAGGAGGCGCATGCATTCCTCGATGCGCTGGAGATCTTTGGCCTCGGCTATTCCTGGGGCGGCTATGAGAGCCTTGCCGTACACGTCTATCTGGGCGACCGCGTCATAGCCAAGGGCCCGTATGAGGGCCCGTTGATCCGGTTGCAGATCGGCCTCGAAAACGTCGAGGACATCAAGGCCGACATCGCCCGCGGACTGAAGGCGGCGAGCGAGGCGTAAGCGCCAAAGCGTTCGAAATTACACGGTGCCGCGGCAGCACGCGGCACCCGCCTGCGCGCCCGATCAAGACAATCGTAAGGTTTGTCTGAAACAATTCGCCGCTTCGGTAACTATCGGCGACTTGAAAATGTGGCAACCGCGCTCTCAATCGATGGCCGGACTGGCCGTATTCTTCATGCTGATCTTGTGCCTTCTCACCGGAGGAGCACGCGCCGAAGAAACCATTGAGCCCCGCCTGGTCAATGTCGGGGTCTATCTCAGCCCACCTTTCGTGGTCAGCCACGGCGACGGCTACTCCGGCATGGCGATCGACCTGTGGGAGAAGGTGGCCGGCAGGCTCAAGGTTGTCTCCGAATACCGCCAGTTCCAGAACTATGGCGAACTCGTGCAGGCGGTTTCGAGCGGCGCCGTCGATGTCGCCGTCACCAATCTGACCATCACCGAAAGCCGCGCGAACCTCGTCGACTTCACCCATCCATGGTTCGACGCCGGGCTTCGCATCATGGTTCCCGCCAATGACGGGACCAGCTTCTCGGAAGTCTTCGGCCGGCTGGCCGATTCGGGCCATCTCAAGACCTATGCCTGGATCGCCGTCTGCATTTTCCTGGCCACGATGTTCATGACCCTGTTCGACCGGCGATTCGACGTGGATTTTCCAGCGAGATGGCGCGATGGAATGGCCGAGAACTTCTACCATGTCATGTCGATAGCCACCTCGGGCAGGACCAACCGCAGGAATCTGTTCGGCTGGATGGGGCGAACCTGGCAGGGCATATGGATGGTTTGCGGCATCGCCATCATCGCCTACTTCACCTCGTCCATCGCCAGCGTCATGACCGTCGCCGAGCTGAGCAACGAGATCAACAGTCTTGCCGACCTTCGCGGCAAGGTCGTCGGCGTGCGGGCCGGCAGTGTCTCCGAAGACTATGTGAAGAAGCTGTTCATCACCACCAAGCCGTACGATCACATCGACGAGGCCGCCGCCGCGCTGGCGCGTGAAGAGGTGGATGCGGTGGTCGCCGACAGCCCCGTGCTCGAATATTTCGTCTTCACGCACCCCGACATGCATCTCAAGGTGATCGGCAACACCTTCCAGCCGGACAAATACGGCTTTGCCTTCACCATCGGCAGCCCCCTCGCCCGCCCGGCTTCCATCGCCGTCCTCGCCGCGCAAGAGCGGGGCGATCTGGAGGCCATCAGGTCGCGCTATTTCGGTTTTGCGCCCTGACCATCGGAACATTTCTGTGGTGCAGCATGATGCCGCCTTCTTTTTCCCGGAATGGGGCTTGCGTCCTAAGGCCTTGATCACTATAGCCCCCAAGGGTCCGGAGTGTAGCGCAGCCTGGTAGCGCACCTGATTTGGGATCAGGGGGTCGCAGGTTCGAATCCTGCCACTCCGACCATCGAACGTACCGATGAGGAAAGCATGTCCGCACGCATCTTCAGCCCCGCCAAGACGGCAATGCAGTCGGGTAAGGCCAAGACCGGCCTCTGGGTGCTCGAATACGATCCGGCTTTGCCGCGCAAGATCGACCCGCTGATGGGCTACACCAGCTCCCGCGACATGAAGAGCCAGATTCGCCTGACCTTCGAATCGAAGGAAGAAGCGATCGCCTATGCTGAGAAATACGGCATCGACTATCGCGTGCAGGAACCGAAGGAAGCCAAGCGGCGGCAGATTTCCTATTCGGATAATTTCAAGTATGACCGCAAGATGCCCTGGACGCACTGAGTCACACTCGACGCGCCCTGGTTGCCAATGGTTGTGGTCCCGTAGCTCAGCTGGATAGAGCACCGGCCTTCTAAGCCGATGGTCGCAGGTTCGAATCCTGCCGGGATCGCCAACAATTTCAGTTGGTTCTCGCGCTGTGCCAGGCTCTTCATTCGAGCCGTTTGCAGCCGGTTTGCAGAACCTGTTTCCACCCTTTTCCAAACCACGGGTGGATTTGATTGCATGGCACGCTCTCGCGGCGATGTCAGCGTCACCTATGGATTGCAGTCAGAACTCGATCCGCACTAGGCCCCGGATCTTCGGGCCAACCCCTTCCCTGCCGATCGGAACGAGTGTGGTCACATCCAGCAAGCGAACGTAGATGGCGTGCGCTGCCAGGCGCCTGAGCATGTGAAAAGCGACGGTAGAGTCCTCCACCAAACTCATCTCGGCCGCTGACTTCCATCATCCAAGAACAAGGGCCAGCCGCCTCGGAGTCGCGACGGGCCAGTGATAGTTCCATGGTTCACGTCGAACCCTGCTCGCTTCATTCCCGCACAAAAGAAAGTCCCGCCGGCCTCAGCTGATGGCATAGGTATTTTCATCGATTAGCATCGGAGATGAGCAAATCTTACCTAGCGTCAAATAGTCATTTACGAATTACTACCTCCGGGTTCATAGCTCACAACCTATCAAGCATGGTGTTTTAGATGTTTGTAAAACTGCTATTTTCTTGTTTTATAATACTCTAAAATAGAGGCGTATTTTTCTGCGAGTCTCATCGCTTTAGATTTCAGTGCAATTGAATACACATATAAGCGATTATGCTATTTTAATCACATCTAAACAAATGCCACATTCAGTAATAGCCAAGCAACATCAGAGATTAATTGATAGATTAACCATTTAATAGGAATCGCTCAGTCATAAAGACGTCATGAGAATGGATTGGTCCGGAAGGGATCATAGGCATGATGCCGCTCCGTTCTGGCCGGTGGCTCCCGGCATGTCCCTAGTAACATTGTCGCCGAAAGGGGTAGGACGACATGTCCAGCATTCTCACCAACGCATCCGCTCTGACCGCTCTCCAGCCTCAACGCCACCAACAAGAACCTCACCGTCACCCAGAGCCGCATCTCGACCGGCATGCGCGTCGCCGAGGCTTCGGACAACGCCGCCTACTGGTCGATCGCCACGACCATGCGCTCGGACAACAAGGCCAACTCGGTCATCCAGGACGCGCTCGGCCTCGGTGCAGCCAAGGTTGACACCGCCTACACGGCGATGAATTCGTCCATCAACGTCGTGGACCAGATCAAGCAGAAGGTGCTGCTGGCCAAGACCTCTTCGGACGACGACCGCGCAAAGATCCAGACCGAAATCGCCACGCTGCAGGCCCAGCTGAAGGACAACATCGCTGGCGCCAACTATGCAGGCTCCAACCTGCTGAAGACCAGCCCAACTGGAAGCGAAACCAAGCTTTCGGTCATGACCTCCTACAACCGTGATTCCACGGGCAAGGTGACGACCGGCACGGTCGATGTCGACTTCTCGAAGACGCGCCTCATCGACGCCGATGCCGTCGCTGCAGACCCGAGCGCCACTCCGCCGGTCGTAGGTGTGGCTGGCACCGGCATACTCGATACCGCCTTCGTCGTGGATGCGGCCACCACCCCCACCAAGAAGTCCATTCTCGACTTGGACGTTTCGGCTGCGGGCGTGGATTTCGACAAGATGCTGAAGGGTGTCGAAGACGGCCTCAAGAATATGGCCACCGGCGCGGCCGAACTCGGCGCTGCCAAGTCGCGCATCGACATGCAGAAGGACTTCGTGTCGAAGCTCAGCGACTCCATCGAGCGCGGCGTCGGCCAGCTCGTTGACGCCGACATGAACAAGGAATCGACCCGTCTGCAGGCGCTGCAGGTTCAGCAGCAGCTTGGCATCCAGGCGCTGTCGATAGCTAACGGCAACGCCCAGTCGATCCTGTCGCTCTTCCGCGGCTAATCGATCCAGTATCGCTGACAGACTTCGGGCCGCGCTCTTTCAGGGCGCGGCCTATCTATTTTGGCCCGACGGCGGCGAAATTCGGTATCTCAAGATACGAAATGGCAGGACGCGATCCGCAACAAGTTGGGTTGCACCGGGATCGCCAATAATTTCAAATATTTACGAACTGCACAACCAGATTCACGGTGTTTTCCCCGGGTTGGATTGTCCCTGCGCGACCTGATCATGGCATTTCGCTGCGTTTGAATTTGTCCATCTTTGATTCAAGGAAGGTATTGCGAAACAATTCTTGGCATGATCGGCATTATTGCGGGTTTGATGTTATCGCAGATGGCAGATGAAACACGGGCGCGGCCTGCGCCCCGTCCGGTCAAGCAAGGGAGTATTTGATGATTATCCGTTCGTGGCGTGCCGTTGCTGGCTCTGACGAGGTGCTGGAGGCTTACGCAACACACCTCAAAACGACGACATTCGTGGAGATGGCCGAACTTCCAGGCCACCTCGGGGCCACCCTCGCCCGCAGGGTGAGGGGCACTGATAACGAACTGGTCGTGATGAGCTTCTGGGCTGATATGGATGCCGCCGCCCACTTCATCAAAGGCGATTTCGATGATGCTGTGGTTAAGCCTAGCACGCAGAATCTGCTGCAATCCTTCGATCTGAAGGTTGAGTATTTCGAGACATTGATTTCAACCGGCGTGGTGGGCGGGCACGACCTCTAACAGTCTACCCGTTTAGATCGTTGCGGGCTGGCGCGGGGTCTATATCATGCTCGAAGGGGCTGTGGCTGCACTGGCTGGCCTCCTGTTCGTCGCGCTATCGATCAAGATCGACGTAATCCGCCTCGCGCGGATCCGGCAGCGCCTAAAGGGCCAAGGCCGCCGCTAAAGATCGAACTCGGCCTGCCCCTCATCGAGGGCGTTCAGCACCTCCGCGGCGAGCGCGCGGGTGATGCGCGTCTTCTGTTCCAGCGCTGCCCGGTCGAGCCGGTCGACCACGCCGATCGCCGTCGACAGCGAACGCTCGATGCGCCGGACCAGATATTGCACCACGGCCGGGTCCACCTCGATCTGGCGGTCGGCGAAAAGCTTGGTAATCACGCCGGCCAAGAGCAGGTCGTCGGGCTCGTCGATCTCGATCGTTGCCGCGGCCTTCAGGCGGGAGGCGAGGTCCGGCAAGGTCACACCCCAGGTGCTGGGGAAACGACGCGCGGTGAGCAGCAGCGTCGAGCCGGCGCCGCGAACCTGGTTGATCAGATGGAACAGCCCGTTCTGGTCGAGCACGCCGGCATCGGCGTCGTCGATCACCACCGGTTGCGCGACGTCGCGCGCGCCCAGATGCGCCTCAACGTCTGAGGCAACGAGCGGCAGTGCGCCGGACATGTCGCGCCAGATGGTTGCCAGATGCGACTTGCCGGAGCCGGCAGGGCCGGCGAGCACGACGACGGGCGCCGGCCAGTCGGGCCAGCGGTCGACGAGAGCCACGGCCTGCTCGTTGGCCCGTGACTCCACGAGATCGTCGCGGGAATAGCCAGGTGTATGGCCGAGATCGAGCGGCAGCTGGCGCGGTTTTTCCGTTTCGGCCATGAGTCTACAAATTCAATTGCTTGTGTTCTTGTCGCCCTTGGCTCGCGATGGCGTCGCCTCGGATGCCTCGCTATGCCCCTTGTAGAGCGGCGATTCCAGATAGCGCGAAATTGCGAAGCGCACCAGCACCGCGACAGCCGCAGCCGCCGGCACGGCGATGAGCAGGCCGACGAAGCCGAACAGCGCGCCGAAGGCAAACAGCGCAAACATCAGCCACACCGGGTGCAGCCCTACGCTCTTGCCGACGAGGCGTGGCTGCAGGATATTGCCCTCGATGAACTGGCCGGTGAAGAACACGCAGGCCACGGCCACCACCATGATCCAGTCCGGCCAGAACTGGACGAAGGCAAGCCCCACCGAGAGCACAAGCCCAACCAGAGAGCCGACATAGGGAATGAAGCTGATCAGGCCTGCGAACAGGCCGATCAGCACGCCGAACTTCAGGCCGGTCAGCGTCAGGCCGGCGGCGTAGATCAGACCGAGAATGAGGCAGAGTGTGCCCTGCCCGCGCACGAAACCGGCCGTGGCGACGTTGATTTCGGAGGCGAGCTGGCGAACCGTGTCGACATAGTCGCGCGGCACCCAGCTGTCGATGGTGGCGATCATGCGGTCCCAGTCGAGCAGCATGTAGAAGGCCACCACCGGGGTGACCACGAACAGGCTGGCGATGGAAAACAGCGCCACGCCCGAACTCCAGATCGACTGGAAAACCGTCGTCAGGAAGCTGAACCCCGTGGTCACAAGCGTGTTCAGGCCCTCGCGCAAGCTGTCGGCGTTCACTCCGAAGCGCTGCTCGATCCATTTGGGATCGTAGCTGGTGATCAGCCCCTGCAGCCGGGTCAGGTATTCGGGCAGCTTGGCGATGAAATCGGAGAGCTGCGAGGCCAGAATTGGAATCAGGATAACGAGGCCCAGCACGAGCACAATGAGGAAGGCGATCAGGATAAGGACCGTCGCCATGATGCGCGACAGGCCGAGCCGTTGCAGGCGGTCGGCCACCGGGTCGAGGAAATAGGCAAGCACCATGCCGGCCACAAAGGGCAGCAGGATGCTGCTGAACAGGTAGATGAACAGCGCCAGCCCCACCGCCGCAATGATCCAGAAACGGATCTGCCGACGGAAAGCGGCCGTCATCTCTTCCTGTTGCGTCACTTCAATTGTGTGGAGTTTCGCTTTCGCCATATCCGTTCATGTGCCTAAGCCATTCAACGAGATAGGCTGCGGCGGAAGTGACGGTCAAGAGCCCGGACAGCAATATCAACCCCATGCGGACGGAACCGTGGTGGGTCTGGAAGGCAAGTTCGGCGAGCACGAAGGCTGCCAGCACGATCTGGACGGCGGTATTGGCCTTGGAAACGAACAGCGGCTTCATCGCCACGGGGTTACCGATAACCGTGGAGAGCACCACGGCACAGATGATCAGCGCATCGCGCGACACCGCCGCGATGACCAGCCAGAGCGGCAGCTCGCCCATGATGCCGAGCATGACGAAGACGCTGACGAGCAGCAGCTTGTCGGCCATGGGGTCGAGATAGGAGCCAAGAACCGAGCGCTGGTTGAAATGCCGTGCCACGAAGCCGTCGATCGCATCCGATATACCCGCGATCAGGAAGCCGGCAAAAGCCCAATCCGTGCGGCCGATGAGCAGGGCATAGATCACGCCCGGCACCAGCAGGAACCGCAGAATCGTGATCATGTTGGCGATCGTCACGACGTCGTTGTCTCCCTCTCGTTGCTGGATACATGGTCGAGACTACCGCCGGCTGCAAGATGCCAGCGAATGCCATCGTGCTCTCCACCAATTTCGGCCGCAAAATCGTGGCTGTCTTGCCGCTCTTCTTGCGGCTCCGGGCGTATCATGCGAAGAGCCGGGCTATATCTTATCTATGCAGTCGCGCGGCTGCGCGCCTGAACGGCAGAGACCAAAAGGAATGGCCATGAGCGAGCAGAAGAACGGGCTCACCTATGCGCAGGCGGGCGTCGACATCGATGCCGGAAACCTGATGGTCGAGAAAATAAAGCCGCTGGTGCGGTCCACCCGCCGCCCGGGCGCAGACGGCGAGATCGGCGGCTTCGGCGGCCTGTTCGACCTCAAGGCGGCCGGCTTCACCGACCCGGTGCTGGTGGCGGCCAATGACGGCGTCGGCACCAAGCTGAAGATCGCCATCGAAGCCGGCAAGCACGACACCATCGGCATCGACCTTGTCGCCATGTGCGTCAACGACCTCGTGGTGCAGGGTGCGGAGCCGCTTTTCTTCCTCGACTATTTCGCCACCGGCAAGCTCGACCCCGAACAGGGCGCGGCAATCGTCGGCGGCATCGCCGAGGGCTGCCGGCAGGCCGGCTGCGCGCTGATCGGCGGCGAGACGGCTGAAATGCCCGGCATGTATCAGGAAAAGGACTATGACCTTGCCGGTTTTGCCGTTGGCGCGGCCGAGCGCGGCCAGCTCCTGCCCACCGACGACATCGTCGAGGGCGACGTGCTGCTTGGCCTCTCCTCCTCCGGCGTCCATTCCAACGGCTTTTCGCTGGTGCGCCGCATCGTGGCGGCGAGCGGCCTCGACTGGAACGACCCCGCCCCCTTCGCCGACGACCAGACGCTGGCCGAAGCGCTGCTCGAGCCGACGCGCATCTATGTGAAGTCGGTGCTGCGCGCCATCCGCAACACACATGGCATCAAGGCGCTGGCGCACATCACGGGCGGCGGCTTCCCCGACAACATCCCGCGCGTGCTGCCGGCCGATTTCTCGGCCGAACTCGACCTCGACGCGATCGATGTGCCGCCGGTGTTCTCGTGGCTCGCCAAGACGGGCGGCGTGGAAGCCAATGAAATGATGCGCACCTTCAACTGCGGCATCGGCATGGTCATGGTGGTCGCCTCCGGCCAGGCCGCACAAGTAGCGGCAGTGCTGCAGGAAGCCGGCGAGACGGTGGAGCCGATCGGCCGCATCGTGCCGCGCCGCGACGCCGGCGTCATCTATCGCGGAACCATCGCGCTATGACCCAGGCCAGCAAGCGCACGGTCATCCTCATCTCCGGTCGCGGCTCCAACATGGCCGCGCTGATCGACGCCGCAGACGACAGCGCCTTTCCGGCCGAGATCGTCGGGGTCATCTCCGACAAGGCCGGGGCGGGAGGGCTTGGCCTTGCGGCCAGCAAGGGCATCGCCACGCGCGTCGTCTCGCGCGGCGATTTTCCGAGCAAGGAAGAGCATGACGCGGCGATCGATGCCACACTTGTCGAGCTCGGCGCCGAGATCGTCTGCCTTGCGGGCTATATGCGACTGCTGACCACGGGCCTGGTCGAAAAGTGGCAGGGCCGGATGATCAACATCCACCCTGCCCTGCTGCCTCTGCTCAAGGGGCTGGACACCCACCAGCGTGCGCTGGACGCCGGGCTTCGCATCCACGGCTGCACCGTGCATTTCGTGACGGCTGCGATGGATGACGGCCCGATCATCGCGCAGTCGGCAGTGCCGGTGCTGATCGACGACGACGAGAGAACGCTGTCGGCCCGCGTGCTGGGTGCCGAGCACGCGCTCTACCCCATGGCCCTGCGCCTGGTGGCCGAAGGCAAGGCCCGCATGGAAGGCGGTCGGACCGTTTTCGCCGACTTCGAATCGCCCAGCCACAACGGCCTCGTCACCTCCCCCGGTCCTTCGAGCGAACCGGTCGACCTCGAAGCGCTGGCCCGCTTCACGCCGTAGGACGCTGCCCTAACTTACCAGAGGTTGCGAGACCGGAGGGTCGCATGCGGAAGGAACTGCTTCTCCTGCGTCATGCCAAGTCGAGTTGGGACAATCCCCAGCTCCAGGATTACGACCGGCCACTGGCGCCGCGCGGCCGCCAAGCCGCGCCCCTGATCGGACAAGCCATCGAGGCACGCGGCTGGCACCCGCTGATGGCGCTGATTTCATCTTCGGCGCGGACCCGCGAGACATGGCAGCTGGTTTCGGCCGGCCTCAAGCACGCCCCCAGTCCGACTTTTCGCGACTCGCTCTACGAGGCCTCGGCGGAGCAGTTGCTGGCAGAGGTGCATCGAACGCCTGAAATCGTCAGTACGCTCCTCCTGCTCGGTCACAATCCAGGGCTGGAAGATTTTGCTACGCGGCTGGCGGGCAACGGCTCGGATGAAACGGCGATAAAGCAGTTGCGGAAAAAATTCCCGACCGCAGGCCTTGCCCGGCTGGAGTTCACCGGGCGCTGGGACGAACTGCAATTCGGCGGCGCGCGCCTGCTCGAATGCTTGCGGCCGAAGGACCTGGCCTGACCCGCGATCAGTGGATTGTCACGGTCTCGGCTGACAGGCAGCTCTCGCGTTCCATTTGCAGCGTGGTGTGATGCAGGTCGAATTTCTCCTGCAATATCGCCGCTATGGCGATCCGCACCACCTCCGGATCCGCCCCATTCGCCAGCACCGCATGCGCGGTGAGCGAAGGCTTGCTTTGCGTGATGGCCCAAAGATGCAGGTCGTGCACGGAAGCAACGCCCGGCACGGCGACGATTGCCGCTTCCACATCCGACAGGACCATGCCCGGCGGAACCCCTTCGAGCAGGATGTGCAGGGACTCCTTGAGCAGCCTCCAGGTGCGCGGGAAGATGATGAAGCCGATGCCCACCGCAACCAGCGAGTCGACCCAAAGCCAGCCAGTCAGCCAGATGACCGCACCGCCGAGGATGACGCCCAGCGATCCGAGCATATCGGCCCAGACCTCCAGATAGGCGCCCTTCACATTGAGGCTTTCGTCCTTGTGGCTCTTTAGCAGCCGCATAGATGCCAGGTTGACCACCAGCCCGACGACCGCGATGGCCAGCATGCCGAGCGAGGCGATCTGCTCCGGCGCGAACAGGCGCGCATAGGCCTCGTAGAGGATGTAGAAGGCGACGCCCAGCAGGAGCAGCGCGTTGAAAGCAGCCGCCAATATCTCGAAGCGGGCATAGCCATAGGTGCGCAAGAGATCGGCCGGACGGCGGCCGAGATGGATGGCCAGAAGTGCTATCGCCAGCGACATCGTGTCGGTCAGCATGCGCATGGCGTCGGAAATCAGCGCCAGGCTGCCGGTGACGAAGCCGCCGATCAGCTCGACCAGGAAATAGAAGCCGGTCAGCCCCAGTGCCATCCACAGGCGCGACGCGGGCGTGCTTTTGATGTCGCCATGCTGGTGCTCGCCGCTCATCGCAATCTCCCAATCGCCTCCAAGGCCACGCTAGACCCATATGGGCGATGATTGGAGGGCCGATGCCCGCCCTCAACCAGCCATCCACCCCGCCGCATGGACATCAGCCGCCTCCTTCTGCAGCAGAAAATCGATCACCGCACGCACGGCGGGAAGCTGCCCGCGCTTGTGCGGCGTAAGAATCGTTGTCGTGACGCTGCCCGCCGTCCAGCCCGGCAGCACCCGCGCCAGCCGCCCCTGCTTCACCACCTCGGCCGAGACCAGTTCCGGCAGGCAGACGATGCCGAGACCTGCTTCCGCCGCCTTCAGCAACGGAACGGATTCATCGGCAAAAAGCCGCGGCTGCGGCGCGACCTCCACGGCGCGACCGCCACCGTCGCTCAACCGCCAGACCTTCGCCGTCATCGTACTCATCAGGCCGTCGTGCCCGGCAAGTTCATCCGGCGTCGCCGGTTCGCGATGCTCGGCGAGATAGGCGGGTGCCGCCACCAGCGTTATCGGCTCCTCGCTCATCCGCCGCTGGACGAGTTCGGAATCCGGCAGCGGCGCGAAATGGCTGCGCAGCGCGATGTCAAAGCCCTCCTGCACCAGATCGACGAAACGGTCGGTGACATGCAGCTGAATGAGCAATTTCGGATACTGCCGCGCCAGCAGGGGCAGCCGGTCCGCGAGACGAAACTGCGCGTTCGGCACCGAGGTCGTGATGCGCACGATGCCGCTCGGCTCCGCCAGGCGCCGATGCACGACGGCCTCGACCGCCTCGGCCTCGATCATCGCCGCCCGCGCATGATCGTAAACGTCACGCCCGACATCCGTCAGCGTGAAGTTGCGCGAGGTGCGGTGGATCAGTTGCGCGCCGAGTGCCTCTTCAAGAGCGGCGACGCGCTTGCTGACCGTCGATTTCGGGCAGCCGAGGCGCCGCGCGGCGGCGGTGAAACCGCCGCTTTCGACTGCCTGGGCGAAAAAATGAAGGTCGTTGAGGTTCAACATGAAAGTCTACTCACATGGACATTAAGTTTCAATTCACCCGTCTATAGGCCGAAAGTCCACGAAGCTATATCCGTTGCATCAACAATGGAGAACCAAATGAAACCTGAACCGATCCTCACCTCCGGCTTTCCGCTTGGCTCGTCGGCCGGGCTCGTTGCCGCCTTCGAATGGCTCGGCCAGCCCTACCGCCTCACCCGCGTGGACATGCTGGGCGAGATGCGCGAAGAGCCCTACAAACGCCTGAATGGCCGGGTGGAAACGCCCGCGCTGATAACCGAAGAGGGCCGCGTGCTTACCGAGACGATGGCGATCGCTCTTTGGCTGGAGGCGCGCGATCCCGAGCGCCGCATCAGCTTCGAACCGGGCACGCCGGAAGCGGACCGCATGCACCAGTTTATCGCCTTCCTCAACACCTCCTTCACCAGCGCGTTCGTCCCGTTATGGGTAGCGCTGGAGGCGGATGAGGTCACCGAGGAAGAGCGCGAGACGCTGCGCAAATTCGGCCGCAGCTTCGTCGCCAAGCGCCACGAACAGCTCGAGGCGATGATCGGCGACAGCCCCTATCTGGTGGGCGACAGGCCGACACTGGCGGACGCGGTTTTCGCCGGCGTGGCGCGCTGGGTGGAGTTCCACAAGGCGATCGACCCGCGTGACTATCCACGCATCCTGGCCCTGCGCCAGCGGATCGAGGCCGATCCGTCCTTCCGCTTCGCGGTTGCGATCGAAGACGGCAAGCCGGCCATCGGCAGCGGCGCGATGAAGGGGCTGACCCCGCTCGCCGACGTGCTGCGCGACATGGGCGCAGCCCTGGCGGCCTGATATCTCCGCCTCAATATGGATCGGGCGCCATCCGGGGATGGCGCCCAACCTGTTTCAATTGTGACCAAAACTGTGCTTGCGCTGCAAAGCTAGGCCGCCCGCACCCACACCTTGTTGTCGTGCACGGCAGCACCGCCATAGGGTGCGGGGGCGTCCGAGCCGGTCAGCACATTGATGCCCTCGCCGCGCTCATGCGCATAGTTCGACCAGATGCCCTCAGCGATCACCACGCCGCGCTTCAGGCCATCGAACAGCCGCGCATGCAGCACCACCTCGCCACGCTGGTTACCGACTTCGACACGGTCGCCGGTCGCAACGCCGAGTGCCGCAGCGTCTTCGGGGTGGATCAGCAGTTCCGGCCGCCCCTCCTTCTCGCGCGACACCGGTGTTTCGGCGAAGGTCGAGTTGAGGAAATTGCGCGCCGGCGATGTTGCGAGGCGGAACGGATGCTCGGCATCCGCCACCTCGATCAGCTCGACATGGTCGGGGAACTCCGGCAGCTGGTTCACCGGGCCGAATATGCCCATGCTCTTGGGCGGCTTGTTGGGCGCGATGCCGCCGTTCCATTGCGGCTTGAAGCGGAATTTGCCATCCGGATGCCCAAAGCCTTTCAGGAAATGCGCATCCTCGAATTCCGGCTGCAGGTCGACCCAGCGGCTTTCTTTCATGCCGTCGAAGTCACCCAGTCCGCGCTTGGCCAGCATGTGGTCGATGTGCTGGCGCTCGGTGAGGCCGAAGCCCGGCAGATGCGCCACGCCCAGCCGCTTGGCCAATTCCTCGATGACAAAATGGTTGGTGCGCGGCCCTTCCGGCGGATCGATCAGCTTGGGGCCGAGCGTGATATGCTGGTTGCCGCCGCCCTTGTAGATGTCGTCATGTTCGAGGAACATCGTTGCCGGCAGCACGACATCGGCGAGCCTGGCCGTATCGGTCATGAACTGCTCATGCACGCAAGCGAACAGGTCCTCGCGCATAAAGCCCTGCACCACCAGCCGCTGCTCGGGCGCGACATTGGCCGGATTGGTGTTCTGGATCAGCATCGCCGTCACCGGCGGCCCGCCATAGAGCGCGTCCTCGGCTCCGGTCAGCACCGGCCCGATGCGGGAATGGTCGAGATAGCGGACCTTCGGGTCGCGAAACTTCGTGCCTTCGAGCAGTTCGGCATTGAGCTTGTAGATGCCCGAATTGGAGTGGAAGGCGCCGCCGCCCTCATATTGCCAGGCGCCGGTGACCGCCGGGATCGACAGCGCCGCATGCATGTTGACCGAGCCGTTGCGCTGGCGCGAGAAGCCGTAACCGAGCCGGAAGAAGGTCTTTTTCGTGGTTCCAACCAGCCGGGCAAAAGTCTCGATCTCCTCGACCGACAGCCCGGTGATCGCCGCCGCCCATTCGGGCGTCTTCGTGGCAAGATGCGCCTCCAGCCCCTTCGGGTCGTCGGTGTATTTTTCGAGATAGTCGCGGTCGGCCAGCCCATCGCGGAACAGCACATGCATCACCGCGCAGGCGAATGCTCCGTCGGTGCCGGGCTTCAGCACCAGGCCCATGTCGGCCTGCTTCATGGTGGCATTTTCGTAGATGTCGATGACGACGATCTTGGCGCCGCGCTCCTTGCGAGCCTTCACCGCATGGGTCATGACATTGACCTGCGTGACCACGGCATTGGTGCCCCAGATCACCACGCAGTCCGACTTGAGGATCTCGCGTGGGTCGGAGCCGCGCAGGGCTCCGGTGCCCATCACATAGCCGGTCCAGGCAAGGTTGGTGCAGATCGAGCCGAAGAAGCCGGAATACTTTTTCGCATGGCGCAGCCGCTCGATGCCGTCGCGCTGCACCAGCCCCATCGTGCCGGCGTAGAAATAGGGCCAGACCGTCTCCGCGCCGTATTTTTCCTCCGCCGCGATAAACTTTTCGGCGACGAGATCGAGTGCCGCTTCCCAGCTCGCCTCCTTCCACTTCCCCTCGCCCTTGGCGCCGGCGCGCACCAGCGGCTTCATCAGCCGGTCGGGATGGTGAATGCGGTCGGCGTAGCGCGCGACCTTGGCGCAGATCACGCCGGCCGTATAGCTGTTGTCCTTGGCGCCATGGATGCGCCCGATGCGGTTGTTATCGAGAAGCTCGACATTGAGCGCGCAGGTGGACGGGCAGTCATGCGGGCAGGCCGAGTGGCCGATGCGGATCGAGGCGTGCTGGTTCATGCCGCCTGTTTAGCCCTATTTGCCCTCGCGGAATAGAGCCAGGCATCCGCTTCGACGGAGATCAAACCAATTAGTGTTGACTAATCGATGAGTATGCACTAATTGGTTTCCCATGATCGAAAGCGCACCCATCACGACCCTCATGCGTGCACTGGCCGACCCGACGAGGCGAGCCGTGTTCGAGCGGATCGTGTCCACCGATGAAATCACGGTGGCCGAACTCACCCGCGGCAGCGGCGTGACGCAGGGCGCGATCTCGCAGCACCTCAAGTCGCTGAAACAGGCCGGATTGGTGGCGGAACGCCCCGAAGGCCGCAACGTCTATTATCGCGCGGAGCCAGAAGGGCTGGCACCCCTGTTCGACTGGATGAGCCATTACGGCGTCTTCTGGCGCGACCGCTTCGCCGATCTCAGAACCCTGCTCAAGGAAATCGACCCATGACCGACATCAAGCTGAAATCCGGCACGCAAGACATCGTTGTGCAGGAGGTTTTTCCGCACGCGCCCGAGACGATCTGGAAAGCCTTGACCAACGGCGCGCTCATCGCCCGCTGGTTCATGGAGCCCTCAGGCTTCGAGCCCGTGGTGGGCAACCGCTTCACCTTCCACACCACTCCGGCCGGTCAGTGGGACGGCACCATCCGGTGCGAAGTGATCGAGGCAGTACCGAACCGGCGCTTCGCCTATTCCTGGAAGGGCGGGCACGATGGGAATGAGGGCTACGGCTCGTCACTCGATACGGTGGTGACCTGGGCGCTCGAACCCGCCGAGGCCGGAACGCGCGTAACGCTCACCCATGCCGGCTTCGAGATGCCGCGCAACGAGACCGCCTACCGCAACATGGGCGGTGGGTGGAAGAAGGTGGTGCCGAGGCTCGGCGCCATCGCAGACGACCTGAACTGAACATCGACACGGGCGGAATGACTGGCGACCGGGCAGCGATAACTGCCCGGCGAGCGATGGTTCGCGCCCTACGCAAACTGGAGGAGAACGGACATGACGAAAGCATATACAGGCGGCTGCGCCTGCGGTGCGATCCGCTACGAAGTGACGGCCGAGCCCATCGTGACCAGTGACTGCCAGTGCCGACAGTGCCAAAAGGATAGCGGCACCGGCCACGGCTCCTACCTCACCTTTCCGCGCCAAGCGGCCATAGTGCATGGCGAAGCCGGGAGCTTCGATCTCACCGGCGACCAGGGCATGGTGAAGCGCCGCGCCTTCTGCCAGACCTGCGGCACGCCGGTCTACATGCTGTTTCCCGACGTGCCGGACATCTTCGTGGTCAGGGCCGGCACGCTGGACGAGCCCGAGCGCTATCAACCGCAGATGGTGCTCTGGACAGAGGCCGCGCAGGACTGGGACAGGATCGATCCGGCGCTGCAAACTTTCGCCCGCATGCCGCCGGCGGCCGGATAGAGCATGATCCCGAAAAGTTGCTGGCTTTTCGAACGAGATCATTTTCCAAAACAATAGCTTAGAGCGAGATGACGTTTCAAGGAGACGTCATCCCGCTCTAGGGCAGCTACTCCGCCGTGCCTTCCTCATACTCCGCCGAAAGCGCCAGCCACTTGTCCTCGTGGCCGGCCAGGGTGGTGGTGAGTTGCGAGCGCTCCTTGGCGAGCCGCGTGGCGGTCGACGGATCCTTTTCGTAGATCGCTGGGTTGGCCAGTTCGTCCTCGATCAGGTCGATGCGCTTGCGGATGCGGTCCATCAGCGCCTCGGTGGCGCGGATTTCCTTGGCCACCGGCTCAAGTGCTGCACGGCGCGCGGCCGCCTCGCGGCGCCGGTCGGCCTTGGATGCCTTTTCCGCTTCGCGCTTCTCGCGGCGATCGCCAGATACGCCCGTCACCAGCGTCTTGTAGTCCTCGAGATCGCCATCATAGGGATTGACGGTGCCGTCCTTGACCAGCCAAAGCCGGTCGGCGGTCGCTTCGAGCAGATGGCGGTCGTGGCTGATCAGGATTACCGCGCCGGGAAAATCGTTCAGCGCCATGATCAACGCCTCGCGGCTGTCGATGTCGAGGTGGTTGGTCGGTTCGTCGAGGATGAACAGGTTCGGGCCGTCGAAGGCCGCGAGCCCCATCAAGAGCCGCGCCTTCTCGCCGCCGGAAAGATCCTTGGCAGGCGTATTCATCTTTTCCGTAGCAAGGCCGAACTGGGCGACACGCGCCCTCACCTTCGCCTCCGGCGCGTCCGGCATCAGCCGGCGCACATGCTCGTAGGCGTTTTCCTCAGGTCGCAGATCGTCGAGCTGATGCTGGGCGAAGATCGCGACCTTGAGCCCCGGCGCGATCGTCATCGAGCCGGATTCCGCCTTCAGGCGGCCGGACAGCAGCTTGGCGAAGGTGGACTTGCCGTTGCCGTTGGCGCCCAGCAGCGCGATGCGGTCGTCATTGTCGATGCGCAGGGTCATCTTGCGCAGGATCGGGCTGCCAGGCTGATAGCCGACATTGATGCCGTCCAGCGCCACGATTGGCGAGGCCACCGTTTTGACCGGCTCGGGGAAACTGAACGGACGGACATTGTCCTCGACCAGCGCCGCGATCGGCTTCATGCGCTCCAACGCCTTGATACGCGACTGCGCCTGCCTGGCCTTGGTGGCCTTGGCGCGGAAGCGGTCCACGAAGGACTGTAGGTGCTTGCGCGCCGCGTCCTGCTTCACGCGGTTCTTTTCCTGCAGTTCGCGCTGCTCGGCCAGCTGCCGCTCGAACTGGTCATAACCGCCGCGCCAGAAGGTGAGCTTCTTCTGGTCGAGATGGACGATGGAATTGACCGCGCGGTTGAGCAGGTCGCGATCGTGGCTGATCAGCAGAACCGTGTGCGGATATTTCGACACATAGTTCTCGAGCCACAGAGTGCCTTCGAGGTCGAGATAGTTGGTCGGTTCGTCGAGCAGCAAAAGATCAGGTTGCGAAAACAGCACCGCAGCGAGCGCCACGCGCATGCGCCAGCCACCCGAGAAGGACGAGGCCGGGCGCCTCTGCGCCGCATCGTCGAAGCCCAGACCTGCCAAAATTGTCGCGGCGCGCGCTTCGGCCGAATGCGCGTCGATGTCGGCGAGGCGCACATGGATTTCGGCGATGCGGTGCGGATCGGTTGCCGTCTTTTCCTCTTCCAGAAGTGCTGCGCGCTCGAGATCGGCCTTGAGCACGATCTCGATCAGCGGCTCCTCGGTGCCCGGCGCTTCCTGCGCCACCTGGCCGATGCGCAGGCTCCTGGGCAGACTGACCGAGCCCGTCTCGGTCGGCTGGTCGCCGGTGATCGCCCGAAACAGCGTCGTCTTGCCGGTGCCGTTGCGACCGACCAGACCCGCCTTCGTTCCCGCCGGCAGGGTGAGCGAAGCATGATCCAGAAGCAGGCGTCCAGCGACGCGAATGGAAAGGTCGTTGATAATAAGCATTGCGGGCTTTTGCACTGGACTCTTGCGGATCGCAAGGCCCACGGCTCCTGCTAGAGCGGCTTCAGGCGAAGGCGCGCCCTTCTTCGGTGCGCTGGAATGCGACCAGATCGAGCTGGACCGAAGGCTGGCCGAGCACCGTGAGGCCCATATGCGCCTGGCCGCGATGATGCGTCTGGTGGTTGAAGAAATGGGCCAGCGCCGGGGCAAGCCGCTGCGAGATCGTGCGCATGTCGGTGACCGTCATGTAGCTGAAGCGACCGGCCACCGCCTGGGCGCTGAGGCCGTCGATCCAGGCCAGGATCCGTGCGTCCTCCGCCTCGCGGGCCGCGTGGAGCTTTTCAAAGTTCTTGTACAGCACGGCGTCGAGCTGCGAGGGGGCATCGCCCTCGCCGGTAAAGCGCTTCATCCAGATCCGGTCGGCGACGAGAATGTGATTGAGCGTGCCCATCACTGACTTGAAGAAAGCGCCGGTGTCGCGAGCGAGATCCTCCTCGGTGAGCTTGGCGGCGGCATCGTAAATGCGCTGGTTGGCCCAAGCATTGTAGGCCGCAAACATCATGAAATGCTGTTTCATGGACTTCCCTTCGGAGCATGAACGACGGAATATGGCCCATACCTACCTGTTGCGGATTGAAGTGCAATGACCATTCTTCTCTACGATCTCGTCGGTCGCGACCCCACGCGCCCCTACAGCCCGCATTGCTGGAAGACGGCGATGTCGCTGGCCCACAAGGGGCTCGACTTCCGCAGCGTGCCGACGACCTTCACCGAGGTGCCCAAGGTCGAAGGCGGCTTCTCCAAGACTGTGCCCGTGATCCGCGACGGCGAAACGGTAGTGGCGGATTCGTTTGAGATCGCGCTCTATCTAGACGAAGCCTATCCGGACCGGCCGACGCTGTTCGGCGGCGAAGGCGGCAAGGCCATGGCCCGCTTCATAGAGCGCTGGTCGCAGCTGACGATCCATCCCTATCTCGGCGCTGCGGCGCTGATGGACATCTACGCCACCCAGGACAACGACAACCTCCCCTATTTCCGCGAGAGCCGCGAAGCGCGCTTCGGCAAGAAGCTGGAGGACGTGCCGGCCATCCGCGACACTGGACTTGCCGCCTTCCGCGCCTCGCTGGAGCCGCTGCGCAGCATGCTGGGCTACCAGCCCTTCATCGGCGGCAAGGGGCCGTTGTTCGCGGACTATATCGTCTTTGGCGCCTTCCAGTGGGTGCGCGTGACATCGCCCTACCCCTATCTTGCATCCAACGATCCCGTCGCGGAGTGGTTCGAGCGCTGCCTCGACCTGCATGGCGGGCTGGCGCGCAAGGTGACGGCCGCAGCGGCAGCCTGATCCCATCACCCTAGTGTGGCCGTTCGGCTTCAGATCGGGCGCCATCCGCTGAAAAATGCACGCGATGAACGCGCGGAGCCTCGGATTCCGCGCGCTGGGTGGGCGCCTGCCACTTGGCAATGAGGCGGACGCCCTGTATAGGGTCCGCCACCATCTCCACCCCATCTGCACAAGGAAATACCATGGCGATCGAACGCACGTTCTCGATGATCAAGCCGGATGCCACCCGCCGCAACCTGACCGGCGCCATCACCAAGATGCTCGAGGATGCCGGCCTGCGCGTCGTCGCTTCCCGCCGCGTCTGGATGAGCCGCCGCGAGGCCGAAGGCTTCTACGCCGTCCACAAGGAACGCCCCTTCTTCGGTGAGCTGGTCGAATCCATGTCGTCGGGCCCGACGATCGTTCAGGTTCTCGAAGGCGAGAACGCGATTGCCAAGAACCGCGAAGTGATGGGCGCCACCAACCCGGCCAGCGCCGACGAAGGCACCATCCGCAAGGTTCACGCCCTGTCGATCGGCGAAAACTCGGTGCATGGCTCGGACGCCGCTGAGACCGCTGCCCAGGAAATCAAGTACTGGTTCTCCGACACCGAGATCGTCGGCTAAAATCTTGATTCCGAATTCGGGTGCAAGTACCTGATTTCATTGAAAAGCCGGGGCGCAAGCTCCGGCTTTTTTCTTGCCCGTCGTTCAGCTAGCTGTGGATGTCAGCCCTGGCTGGCAAAGCGCAGCACGTCGCGCCCTTCATTGTCGGCGAGATAGAGCTTGCCCTCATCGATGCGGAAGCTGGCCGCCTTCTCAAGGGCCGAGAACAGCTTTTTCTCCTGATCCATCAGCGCGGGCGCACAGGCCATGAAGGTCGAACCGACGCCCTCCACCTTGATCGAGTTGCCCTCGACCGCCGCCTTGCCGAAGTAGCTGTTGCAGCCGCCGCGACCGCTTACCGAGCCGTCGCTGCTCACCTTGAAGGTCGATTGCGCATCGTCGATGACGCCCCTTCCCTCGATGTCCTCGGCCAGCCAGATGGTGTCGAAGATGCCGGCCGGCGGCTCGACACTTATCGACTTCTTGAGCATCGACTGGTCGCCGGACTTGCTGACCATCTTCAGCGTCAGCGTCTGCGGGCCAGCAGTCAGCGGCTCAAGCTGGTAGCGCTCGTCGTTCTCGAACCACAGCGCGTGATCGACGGTGATACTGGCCTCGAGCGCGTATTTCGTACCGGGCCGGATGACGATGGGATCGAAACTGACCTCGAACTTGATCGGCACCTGGCCGGCATTCGCAATGGTCTGCTGGCCGATGATGGTTCCCGGCGCGCCCGTGGGAGTTTCGTCCACCAGCTGGACTGTCAGCACCGCGTTCGGTGGCAGGGCAATGCGCTCTCGATACACGACTTCGCCGGCGATCACCTTCTCCTCCGCACGGGATTGAGTAGGCATCACCAGCGCCCCAACGATCAGCGGCGCGAACCCAAAAATTACGAACTCGGCAAGCTTGTCCAGCATGGTCCCTGTCCTCCGTTTCGTAACAGCAGTTGGACAGATGAATGCGGTCGTTCCATGTCGCAATGACGGTAAGTTTCCGACTGTAATTCGGCCGTACTTGCTATGGTTATTCGTTGGTTAACGTCGCCAGCGTGCCGCCGCTGCGTCGTCGGCCTCCTTGGCCTCGACCCAGCCACCTTCGGAGCCGTCGACGCGGTGCTCCTTCTTCCAGAAGGGCGCACGCGACTTCAGATAGTCCATCATGAAATTCGCCGCTTCGAAGGCGGCCTGCCGGTGAGCGGACGCAGCCACCACAAGGACGATGTTCTCGCCCGGCGCGATCCTGCCAAAGCGATGAATGGCGCTGAGCCCCTGCAGCGGCCAGCGCGCAACCGCCTCGGCCGCAATTCGCGAAATCTCGGCCTCGGCCATGCCGGGATAGTGTTCGAGCTCCAGCGCCGCCAGCTGCCCCGCCTCGTCGCGGCAAAGGCCGGTGAAGGTCACCACCGCGCCGATATCGGCGCGCCCGCGCGTCAGCCGCGAGATCTCGGCCTGAATGTCGAAATCCTCGCGCTGGATGCGCACGATGGGCGTGGCATGAACCGTCACGGCGGTCAGCCTCCGGTCATGGGCGGGAAGAGCGCGATCTCGCGCGCGCCCGCGATCCTCTCCCGGTGGTCCACATGCTCATGGTTGATCGCGACGCGGATCACCTCGGGATATTGCAGGGCGTTTTCATATTCCTCGCCCCGCCCCTTCAGCCAAAGCAACAAGTCGCGCACCGTTTCCACCTCAGTGGGCAGCGCAAGCTCTTCCTCGGGCCTGCCGATCCGCTCGCGGACCCAGGCGAAATAAACAAGTTTGGTCGGGTGCTCGGTCATTCGTCGATAATATGCTTCACGCCAGCGCGGAAATAGTCATAGCCGGTATAGAGGGTGACGATTGCCGAAATCCAGAGCAGCGTGATGCCCACCTGCGTCCAGTAAGGCACGATCTTGTCGCCCGCCGGCCCGAGCAGCAGGAAGCCGATGGCGATCATCTGGATCGTCGTCTTCCACTTGGCAAGCTGCGTCACCGGCACGCTGACCTTCAGCGCAGCCAGATATTCGCGCAGGCCCGAAACCAATATCTCGCGGCAGAGGATGATGATGGCGGCCCAGAGCGTCCAGCCGGCAATCGTGCGATCCGTGTCAGCAGCCAGAAGCAGCAGGCAGGTGGAAACCAAGAGCTTGTCGGCGATCGGGTCGAGCATACGGCCGATATTGGAGGTCTGCTGCCAAGCACGCGCCAGGTAACCGTCGAAATAGTCGGTGATGCTCGCCGCCAGAAACAGCGCAAGTGCTGACCAGCGGGCAAAGTCGCTCGACCGCAGCCGTCCTTCCAGGAAGAAGCACAGCACAATCAGCGGCACCGCAAGGATGCGCGCATAAGTCAGCATGTTGGGAAGGTTGAACGCGCGCTTGCCCATCTTATTTCCGCTACCAACCCTCTGGTTCGTGCCGCTTTCGGCATTCGTACTCAAATCAGATACCTCCCTAGGGGGTCAACCGATGGAAAGCGCTGGCCCATCGCTATTTTTAGCCCGCAAACGTTCAGCTCTCATGAAAGTGGTTGTAGACGGTTCGCGCAATAGACTCCGAGATGCCATCAACAGCCATCAGATCCTCCACCGCCGCGCGGCTCACCGCCTTGGCGGTGCCGAAGGCCAGCAGCAGCGCCCGTTTGCGGCCGGGCCCGATGCCGCTGATCTCGTCCAGCGGGTTGCGCGTCATCTCCTTCTTGCGGCGGGCGCGATGCGAGCCGATGGCGAAACGGTGCGCCTCGTCGCGCAGACGCTGCACAAAGTAGAGCACCGGATCGCGTACCGGCAAGGTGAACGACTCGCGCCCCTTGACGAAGAATCGCTCACGGCCGGCATCGCGGTCGACACCCTTGGCGACACCGATCGCCACTACCTTATCCTCCACGCCGAGATCGGCAAGAATCTGACGAACGGCCGTCATCTGCCCCTGCCCGCCGTCGATGAGGATCACGTCGGGCCAGGCGGGGAAGGCTCCGTCGTCGACCGAAGCGTCGGCCCCATCCTCGTCGCCATGCTCCTTGATCAGGCGCGAGAAGCGGCGGGTCATCACCTCGCGCATCATGCCGAAGTCGTCGCCGGGGGTGATGTCGGTCGAGCGGATATTGAACTTGCGGTACTGGTTCTTCACGAAACCTTCGGGCCCGCCGACGATCATGGCGCCCACCGCATTGGTACCCATGATGTGCGAGTTGTCGTAGACCTCGATGCGCACCGGCGGCTTTTCCAGCCCGAACGTCTCGACCATGCCTGCCAACAGCCGCGCCTGGGTGGAAGTCTCGGCCAGGCGGCGGCCCAGCGCCTCGCGCGCATTCTGTACAGCCTGGTCGACAATGTCCTTCTTCTCGCCGCGCTGCGGCACGGTAAGCGTCACCTTGTGGCCGGCGCGGGTGCCGAGCGCCTGGGTCAGCAGCTCATGCTCCTCGACATCGTGCGACAAAAGGATGAGCCGCGGGCACGGCTTGTCGTCATAGAACTGGGCCAGGAACGAGCCCATCACCTCGCCCGCTTCCATGGCCGGATCGGTCTTGGGGAAATAGGCGCGGTTGCCCCAGTTCTGGCCGGTGCGGAAGAAGAACACCTGGATGCAGACCTGTCCGCCCTCCTGATGGATGGCAAAGACGTCCGCCTCCTCGACCGATTGCGGATTGATGCCCTGGTGGCTCTGCACATGGCTCAGTGCGGCGAGACGATCGCGATAGATGGCCGCGCGCTCGAAATCGAGTTCTTCCGCGGCTTCCTGCATGGCGGTTGAGATCTCGGTCTTCACCTTCTGGCTGCGGCCGGAGAGGAAATCCTTGGCCTCGGTGACCAGCTCGGCATAGTCCTCCTTCGAAATCTCGCCCGTGCAGGGACCTGAGCAACGCTTGATCTGGTAAAGCAGGCAGGGGCGCGTCCGGGTTTCGAAGACCGAGTCCGTGCAGGTGCGCAGGAGGAAGGCGCGCTGCAGCGAATTGATGGTGCGGCCGACTGCGCCGGCCGAAGCGAAGGGCCCGAAATAGTCGCCCTTGCGCGAGCGCGCGCCGCGATGCTTGAAAATGCCGGGCGACGGGTGGTCGCCGGTCAGCATGATATATGGAAACGACTTGTCGTCGCGCAGCAGCACGTTGAAGCGCGGCCTGAGGCGCTTGATGAGGTTGGCCTCGAGCAGCAGCGCCTCAATCTCGGTGCGGGTGACGACGAATTCCATCGTCGCCGTCTCGCGCACCATCCGCCCGATGCGGTTGGTGTGGAAGCGGCCTTGCGCATATTGGGTCACGCGCTTCTTTAGATTGCGCGCCTTGCCGACATAGAGCACGTCGCCGGTGGCGTTCATCATGCGATAGACGCCGGGCGCATTCGGCAGCCGCTTCACCAGCTCCTGGATGACCTCCGCGCCGACCTTGCTCTCCGCGTCGTCGCCATTCTGGGTCCAGTCCAACGCGGTGAAGGAAGGCTCCGGGCCTTCCGGAACCTGCTCGGCTTCCGGGCCGTCGTCCTCCTCCACCTCATGACCGGGCATGTAGCCCGCGACATCGTCGCTGGCCCTGCCCGCCCGCGGGCGGTGAAGCGATTTGAGGTTCGGATCCGAGGGGTTCATTCCGCCATGCCTGTAACATCCGGCGTCTGCCATGCAAGATGCTGGCCGCCGTCGAGCGCAATCATCTGTCCGGTAACGGAGCGCGCATCCCATAGATAGCGAATTGTGGCGCCAAATTCCAAAAGTGCCGGGCCGCGCTTCAGAATAAGCCCGTCGACCTGAGCATCGAAGTCCGATTGCTGCTGGCGGCTGCTCGGCAGCGTCGGCCCCGGGCCGATGGCATTGACGCGAATGCGGGGCGCCAGCGCCTGCGCCATGGTCTGCGTCGCGTCCCAAAGGGTGGATTTGGACAGCGAATAGGAAAAGTAGCGCGGCGTCGGCTTCCACACGCGCTGGTCGACCATGTTCACGACCAGCCCTTCGGCCTCCTTCGGCAACGATTCGGCAAAGCGCCGGGTCAACAGCACGGGTGCCTTGACGTGGACGGCAAAGTGCCGGTCCCATGCCTGCCACTCGAAATCCGTCACCTCGTCGGGTTCGAAGACCGAGGCGTTGTTGACGAGCAGCGTGATGGGCCCAAGCGCTGCAGTTGCCTTGCGCACGAGCCCGTCAACGGCGCGCATGTCGGTCAGGTCGGCGACAACGACCGCCGCCTCGCCGCCGTTTGCGGCCACCGCCGCAGCGAGTTCTTCGCCTTCCGCGCGCGAGCGATTGCAGTGGATAGCCACCGCAAAGCCGTTCGCCGCGAGGTCCTCGACAATGGCCTTGCCGACCCGCTTTGCGCCGCCCGTGACGAGCGCCGTCTTTCCGGCTTTTCTCATCTGTCTACCTCTGAATTCGGCGTCCGATTCCGCTTTTTGCCCGACTTGGACGCCCGATAAGTTAATTCCCGTTCGTTCCTTTGACGGCAATGTGGCGACGGGCCTGCAAGATTCGCCCCAAATGGCGCCCCTTGCTCATGATCCGATTCAATATAGGCACCACAAGCCATTGAACCAAGAGGGTTTTTGCCCTCCGGACCCACCTCTCCTGACAAGAGTGTTGCGTACCCGCAACGTCACCGTTCTGCCTCATTGGTGCCAGCTAAAGACCCTATTTAAGGTACGCTCTGGCCGCATTTCGACCCGACATTGCATCCCGTAAGACAGCCCCGACGGGTCGTCTCCCAGACCTGCGGGAGTGTCTCCCACAGAAGCATTGAAGTGCTGTGGCTAAGGAGAGTAAAAATGGAAGCCAAATTGAAATTCGCGCGCCCTCTGGCGGCTGCGTTCGGGCTCATCGCCCTTGCTGGCGTTGTTCCCGCCAATGCGGCCGACGTGGTTAGGGAAGAGCCACCGGCACCTGCTGCCCCGATGGAGCAGCCCCCGCTCAACACCTGGGCCGGCCCCTATGCCGGTGTGTCCCTCGGCTACGGCTTCTCGGGCCGCGTCAAGGAAAACGACATCAACAACACCATCAACACCAGCGGCTTTGTCGGCGGCGGTTTTGCTGGCTACAACTTCCAGATGGACAACTTCGTCGCTGGCGTTGAAGGCGATGTCGGCTATGGCGGCCTGAAGGGCGACAATATGAACGCCACTGTGAAGGGCGGCCTCAACGGCTCGCTCCGTGCACGCCTCGGCTATGCCGTGAGCCCGGACATCATGCCCTACATCACCGCTGGTGGCGCTGCGCAGAGCGTGAAGCTTAGCGACGATGTCGGCTCCGACAAGCGCACGATGACCGGCTGGACCGCCGGCGTCGGCACCGACGTCAAGCTGACCGAGCAGGTCTTCGGCCGCGTTGAGTACCGCTACACCGACTACGGCAGCAAGAACTTCGACACCGGCGCTGGTGGCCGCGACGTCAGCGTTCGCGATCATCGCATCCAGTTCGGTCTGGGTATGAAGTTCTAAGTCATCCAACCTTGGGGACGGGACGGAAAGGCCGGGCGCTCGGTAGCGCCCGGCCTTTTCTTTGTGAATTAGGCCGGCAGATAAGGCGTCAACTCGGGGAATTTTTCGTCGAAGCGGACAGCCCAGCGCTTGAGCTTGGCGCGGCCGCGCTCCCACTGGCCGGCAAAGCGCAGGTCCAGATAGCCGATCGTTGCGCGCAGCGCGATCTGGCCGGCGCTGATCTTCTTCGGCAGCTTCGGCGGATTGGCGTTCAACAGATCGAGCGCACGCGAGGTCTTCGACCACTGCTTTTCCAGCCAGGGCGAATGCACTTTTTCTTCCGGTCGTGCGCGGCGCTCATAGACATGGGCGAGCAGGCAGTCGCAAATGCCGTCGGCCAGCGCCTCCAGCCGTTCCGCATCCAGGCGCTTTTCCGCATTGCGCGGAAACAGCCCGTTGCCGGAAAGCCGGTTCAGATATTGGGTGATGACGCGGCTGTCGAAAACCGTCTCGCCGTCGTCGGCGACCAGCACCGGAATCTTGCCGAGCGGGTTAGCGGCAAGTAGTTCCGCCGGCTCGGCGCCGGTATCGGTCGGCACGGCCTCCACCGGAATTCCGGCATAGGCTGCCGCCATGCGCACCTTGGCGCTGTAGGGCGAGGCGGACGAGTAGAGGACTTTCGGCATGGATACTCCCAGGAAAAATTGCGCCTGCTCGATGCAAACGACACGATGAAAATCTGACTAGAGCATGATTCCGAAAAGTTGCAGACTTTTCGGAATCATGCTCCAAAAACAAAAGCTTCAGCCGCCGCGCACCGGCGGCATCACCACCTTGGGCAGGCGGCAGGCGGCGCGGCGGTCGACCTCGTCGCAGGTCCTGAACGACAGGTCCTTGGTCATGCAGATGCGCACCTCGCGCAGGTAGCGGCGGTCGCAGGTCACCGCGATCCCGTCCTCGGGAATGCCCGGATTGTCGCGCAGGAAAGCGCGTTCGACGTCGTTCGGGTTGGGGGTGAGATAGTCCTGCAGGCGCCGGAACTCGGGCGGGATGTTCACCTTGTCCCGGGCGGCGCGCAGCACCTCGAAATACTGCCCCTGATCCAGTCCCGAGCAGGAGCCGTGCTTGCGCCATTCGTGTCCGACGAGGCCGATGGCGGGCATGATGTCGAGCATTGAGCGCGCAGCTTCGGTCGGCACGCGCGGCTGGTCTGTCGGGCAGTCCTGCGGATAGCCGCGTTCATATTGCGGCCACAGCCCATGCACCACGAAGGCATAGGGCCGCCCGCCCCGGCATTGCTGGCTGTTGTTCTCCTCGTCGCCCGCCTCGCAATAGCTTGGCGACCAGGAGAGCGAGAGCACGTAGAAATCGAAGCCGGAACCGATCGGCACCGTGGACGCCGCTGGCCCCTGCCCGCTGTTCTGCCCGCTATTGCCGGCGGGCTTGCATCCGGCAACGCACGCCAGCAGCAGGGCAAGGCCAAGCCCTGCCGCAATGCCAGCACGCTGGCGGCGATTGCGGACCCAGTTCATCGTTCCTACCGAAGCCTCAGCGCAACACGCGGCAGCGGCCGTCGTAGACGTACCAGCGGTCGAAGCCGGCGACGCAGAACTCGACATTGTCGCCGATGCTCGCGAAGCCCATCCCGCCTTCGATAACGTACCAGATGTCGTGCTGGGTTCCGTCGGTCAAGACAGCCTGTGCACCGCAATAGAGCCGCGGGATCGGCTGACGATAGGCGAGCGGCAGAAAGCGGTTCTCATGGATGTTCAGGAAGCTCGCTATCTCAACATCCGGCAGGCCGGGAACATGCCGCACCTGGTAGCGGAAGCGGTGGATGATCTTGTTGAGGAAGCGCGATTCGGCGCAGACGCTTATGACTGGCTGCGGCTGCGGCTCTTGCCAGAAAAGACCGCCAGCGTAGGAAAAGTTCGGTGCTGTGAAAAGTGAACCGGCCGCGACAACGGCCGTCATTACAAGACGAGCGATGCGGAACATTAGCCAACCTCGTGAATCATCGCAGGAAGCAATGCAACAAAGAGATAGTGCGCAAAGCCCGCGAGCCGGTCAAGCTGGCACGCTTTCTCCCGCCAGCCATTCGACCGACCACGCGGCCCCCTTCTCTTCGGCCAGCAGCGCGTGCAGCGCCGGCAAAAGTACTTTCAGCTCCTTTTCGAGCGTAAAGGGCGGGTTAACCACGATCATGCCGGTGCCGTCGAAGCGCGGCTCGCGAGAGGGGCGCCTGACCTCGAAGCGGATGTCCATCACCTTGGGTATGCCGGCTTCGGCGAGCGCCTCGCGGAAGGCCGCAACCGTCTTTCGGTCCTTGATCGGATACCAGAGCGCATAGATGCCGCCCGGCCAGCGCCGATGCGCGCGCACCAGCCCGTCGGCCAGCCGCTCGAACTCGCCTTCCTTCTCGAAAGGCGGATCGACCAGCACCAGCCCGCGCTTTTCCTTGGGCGGCAGATGCGCGCCCAGCGCGAGCCAGCCGTCGAGCTCGGTGACGCGGACCTGAAAATCCTCCGCGAACAGGTTCTTCAGAACCTGAAAATCCTCGGGGTGCAGCTCGATCACCGACAGCCTGTCCTGCTTGCGCAGCAGGCGGCGCACGATCAGGGGCGAACCGGGATAGGCCGAAACCTCGCCCTCGGGATCAGCCGAGCGCACCGCCTCCAGATAGGGCGCGAGCAGGGCTTCGGCCTCCGGTGATAGCTTTGCGTCGAGCAGCTTGGAGATGCCACCGTGCCACTCGCCGGTTTTCTGCGCTTCTTCCGACGAAAGGTCGTAGAGGCCAATGCCGGCGTGGGTGTCGATGACGCGAAAGGCCTTGTCCTTCTGCTTGAGATATTCGACCAGCCGCGCCAGCACGGCATGCTTGACGACGTCGGCGAAATTGCCGGCATGGTAGGCGTGGCGGTAATTCATGTTCAGTTCCCGTCGTCGCGATCCTGGCCCGCCATCATGGAGCGTTCCCCCCATTCTTCCAACCGCCTGTCGCGACGGACGGCGAAGATGAAGCCGGCGAGCCCGGCAGCCATTAGCAGGAAACCGAGCATCTGCAACACCTCGATTGTGCCCAGGGCGCGGGCGCGCAGGACGATGTTCACCGCCTGGATGTAGATGCCCTTCTCGTCGCCTGGCTGAATGGCGAAACTGTAGGTGCCGCCTTTGATGTCGGTGATGAGGCCGGCATCCTCGCGATAGACCCGCTCGTTGGTCTGCGCCGACTTGTCCGTCAATGTCGCGTCGGCAAAAGTCAGCGGCTTTGCCAGCACCGTCTGTCCGTCACGCATCACGGTGATGGCCAGGAGGTTGCCGCCATTGGCCAGGCTCGTGCCGCCGACCACGCGCATGTCGACCAGAACCTGCACCGGCGCATCGTCCGGCGAAAGCTGCTTCTCGATCGTGTGATAGCCGGTGGCCAGGTTGTAGACCTGCAGGACGCCGAGACTGTATCCGACCAGGTGCGCTGCCGCCCAGGGATAGCCAAAACCAAGCGCCGCTCCCACAAAGATCAGCACGAACAGAAAAGTGCGCATCGGGAACTCTCCCAGCCGCATCGGACCTGTCTGCCACGACGCGCGACGGCATCTCGACGGGTTCGAACTCCCGGATCGATCGTCTCCCCCAATAACGCGCAAAATCGCGCCCGGTTTCAGGAATGCGTCCCAATTGCACGGCAAATAGAGACGAGCTGTGAACAATCAGCCCGGCAGCTTCAGGCGCGTCATGATCTCGGTCACGGTTTCGTCCACGGTCTGCGCGGAAGTTTCGAGCCAGAGGCCGATATGCGGGGTCTCATCGTGCAGCACGCGCCGGATCTGCTCTGCCGTCCAGGCGCCGTAGACCGGATCGTCATAGATGTTCTTCGAGCGCGCCTTGTCGCGGGCGGTCAGCACCTCCGCCGAAGGGTCGAGCACCACCACCGCCGGCCGGTAGGCCTCAAGCCGTTCCGCCGCCCAGCCAAGAAACTCGCCCAGAAGGACGTCCTGATAGACGACGGTGAAGCCGGCATCGGCATATTTGGTGGCGACGTCCCAGGCGAATTCGTAGCGTATGCGGAGCTGCCGCTCGGCCTCGGGCGACGGGTTGGGGCTCATCTCGACCCGGCCGCCGATGATCATGCGGCGAAAGAGATCGCCGCGCAGATGCACGCTTTTTGGCAGCCGCTCGGCCAGCGCCTGCGCCACGGTGGACTTTCCCGCCCCCATCACGCCGGTGATGATGACGATGCGCGGCGCCTTGTCCGCCGCCCCTTCCATCGCCGCCGTCACGCCTTGCGTTCCCAGCGCCGCTCGGGCGTCTGCTGCCAATAGGTGACGGTGTGGCCGCCCGCCTTCATCTGCTTCCATTGAACGCGCGCAGCTTCGAGCTGGCCCGCGTCATGGCCGTCGAACATGAACACCGCGCGCTCGTAAGCGCCCAGATCCGGCGGCACGGCGCCATCGACCATGAAGCGAATGCGCGCCTGGTTCGCATTGTCCTGCCCTGTCGTCAAAAGCACCGGCTGCTCCTCCGGATAGGCCTCGCGGTCCGTGGCATGGGCAAGAAAGGAGTCGTCGCGGAAGGTCCAAAGATGCGCGTCCAGCGCATCCCGGCGCTCTTCCGTGCCGGTCTGCACCACGACGCGCCAGCCGCGCTGCACGCTCTTTTCAATGAGGGCCGGCAGCGCCTCTTCCAGCGTCGACTCGGTCAGATGGTAAAACAGAACTTCAGCCATGCCGCAAAACTACGCGATCGCGTGATGGATTGAAACGCCGACAGCGTCAGCCGGATTTCAGCCGATATCAAGCACAAGCGCGCAATGATCGGACACTTCCGGCTCCTTCACCACATCGAAATGGCGGATCGGGACATTGGCGCTTATCAGCATGTAATCGGCAAATCGCGGTGTCTTTTTGTAGAGCGAGGTGCGCGTATCGGTGAATCCGCGTGTCGTGATCAGGTCGGTCAGCCCGAGTTCGGCCAAAGCCGCGAAGGTCACGCTGCCCGGCAGCACGTTGAAATCGCCGCAGATCACCAGCCTGTCGGTGTCCCTTCGCGTCCGGTCGATCAGCTCGGCAAACCGCCTCGCCTGGACATGGCGCGCCGGCGTATCGCCCTTGCCGGCCGGATCGCGCAAGCCGTGCATATGGGCAATGGTTATTACGGACGACGTCTCATAGTCGAAGAGACGCACCGCATGCGCGTTTCGCGAGCGTGGATGCTCGCCCCAGCCATCCGGACTGAATTCGCCATGCACAAAATCCTGCGCCTGCCCGATCACGGGATAGGTCCGGCGCACGAAAGTCGTCAGCCCCCACTCGGAAGGATAGCCGACGTTGCCGTCATACAGATCGCCGCGTGCGGCCGGGCAGAAAAAGACCTGATGCGACGGCAGCGCCGCCGCCACCTCCTGCAGCAGGTTGGCCCGCTGCGGCAACTCCAGATCGTGGTCCCGGTAGATCAGCCATTCCTTGTCGACCGTCGGCGTCGAAACCATCTCCTGCAGACAAAGCACGTCCGGATCCGCATTGGCCAGATAGGGGATGAGCCGGTCGTGGACCCTGCCGCCCCAGGCATTCAGCGACATGATGCGCAAAAGTCGTTCGCTCCCCTGCTACCCGAGGACGCGCAGATGCGCGCGGCTGGTCGTTGGAACGCCTTTACGACATCGGATCGCCGGTGGGAACGGACCGGCGAGCGGGAACCCGCCAATCATAAGTGAGGGCGGCTACCGCACGGGACGATAGATTCCGATCTCGTCCATTTCGATCGGCTTGCCTTGAGCCAGGTCTTTGGCGGCCTTGCCCAGCGCGGCATCCACCTTCTTGGCGTCGTCGCCGGACGGGTCCATGACCGCGTTCATAAGCATGTCCACCGAAATGCCGAGATCGGTCAGGCCCAGATCCTTCTCGATCTCGGCGATCTTCATCAATCCGTTCGGACTCCGCTTCACCCTGTCAATTTCCGCCTTCAGCGCCTTGTAGAAAGACGACGCGGAATCATAGTCGTCCTGCTTGACGCCAAGCGATTTTGCCAGCCGATCGACCAGATGCACCTTTTGCGCGGTGACATCCATCGTGTTCGTGCTGAACAGGTCATCGGAAGAGGCTGTTGCCAATCCATCGTTGTAAGCGGTCTTTCCCAGGCCGTTCGCCACTACGACGAGATTGGCGCTGGGCGATGCCGAACTTGTCTGGAAGGGCGCCCTCTTCTGCATAAGAACCAGCGACAAGGGGACGTTGGCCGAGGATACAACGGTCATGCGAGCTCCTGATCGCGCACCCGCCTTCCATCATGGAAACGATGCACAAAGTTCGCAGCCACGGCATCATGCCGCGAGCAGATCAATATCGATCCACTACCTCACCCATCTCAAGATATGATTAATGAATGCTTCAGCATGTTCTAAAGCTTCAGCCGAAAAGATTTTGCGTCATCTCCCAAGCGACAAATTTCGCTTGGTGATGATGCAAACCGGACTGGCGCCGCCTATGCCGCCGGCGCCAGTCATAGACGTGTCGGTGCGCCTTACCCCTCGTAGTGGTCGCGCACCAGCTGGTCGAGCAGGCGCACGCCAAAACCCGAGCCCCAGGACTGGTTGATCTCGTTGGCCTGCGCGCCCATGGCGGTGCCGGCGATGTCGAGATGCGCCCAGGGCGTGTCCTTGACGAAGCGCTGCAGGAACTGCGCGGCGGTGATCGAGCCGCCATAGCGGCCGCCGATGTTCTTCATGTCGGCGTTCTTGGAATCGATCAGCTTGTCGTATTCCGTGCCCAGCGGCATACGCCACACCCGCTCCTGGCTGGCCTGGCCGGCGGTGGAGAGGTTTCCGGCCAGCTCGTCATTGTTGGAGAACAGGCCGGCATAGTTCTGGCCCAGCGCCACCATGATCGCGCCGGTGAGCGTTGCCAGGTCGATCATGAATTTCGGCTCGAAGCGGTCGTTGCAGTACCAGAGCGCATCCGCCAGCACGAGGCGGCCTTCCGCGTCGGTGTTCAGCACCTCGATGGTCTGGCCGGACATCGAGGTGACGATGTCGCCCGGACGCTGCGCATTGCCGTCGACCATGTTCTCGACGCAGCCGATGATCCCCACCGCATTGACCTTGGCCTTGCGTGCGGCCAGCGCATGCATCAAGCCGGTAACGGCCGCCGCGCCGCCCATGTCGCCCTTCATGTCCTCCATGCCGGAGGCCGGCTTGATCGACACGCCGCCCGAATCGAACACCACGCCCTTGCCGACGAAGGCGACCGGCTTGTCCTTGGCCTTGCCGCCGCTCCACTGCATCACCACCAGCCGCGGCGGGCGCACCGAACCCTGCGCAACGCCCAGAAGCGCGCCCATGCCGAGCTTCTTCATTTCCTTTTCGGTCAGCACCTCGACCTTGACGCCGAGCTTTTCCAGCTCCTTGGCCTGCGTGGCGAACTCCACCGGGCCGAGCACATTGGCCGGCTCGTTGACCAGATCGCGTGCCAGCACGACGCCGTCGACCACGGCCTGCGCATTCGCGAAGGCCTTCTTGGCACCAGTCGGGTCGGCGCACTGGATAGTGATCTTCGCCGGCTTTGCGGGCGTCGCCTCCTTGCCGTTGCCGTCGTCCTTGCGGGTCTTGTACTTCTCGAACGCATAGCTGCGCAGCAGGATGCCAGCCGCGAGATTGGCCGCGTCAGTCGCGCTGACCTCGGCGTCGGCAAGCTCGGCAACGACGGTGACGTCGACGGCCTTGCGCAGCTGCGCTGCGACTGCCCCGCCAAGCTTCAGCCAGGAATATTCGTTGAGCTCGCCCGTTTTTCCGGCACCGACCGCGACCAGGCGATCGAGCGGCGAGCCCTCTGGCGCCAGCACCTCGACCGAGCTGCCGGACTTGCCGGAAAACTCCGCCACCGGAAAGGCGCGGGAAAAGGCCATGCCCGGATCGCAGGCGCCCGCTGCCGCGCTGAGCGAGCCGCCCTCTGTAACCAGCACGATTGCGGTCCCCTTCTTGGGCGCGGCGAATTTGGCGAAGCTGATGGTCGGCATCGATGTCATGGAGAGCCTGCTTTCGATATCATGGACACGTTTTCACGCGACATTTCGTCGTTTTGCGCGGTTTGGCAAGCTGTAAGCCGGCTCGGTCAGTTTTTTGCTGCAATGTGGCTGTTCATCACAGACGGTCGATCAAACCGACCGCAGCTGCTAGTAGCAGTCGACGATTCGCGATCAACACTTGATTAACCAGCTTTCTTGGCTGTTTCTTAGCCACTCCCGACGAGAGTCACCATGCGCGCAAATGCAGTGAAGGACGGGATCCGCTTTCCACCGCCCACGCGGTGTGAATACCCTGCCGAACTTGGCAGGGCGGCGTGCCGCCATGAACGACCACAGAAACGGAACGCCGCGGCATATGAAGGTCGTTGAACGCTACATAATGCGCCGGACGTTCGCGATGTTCCTCGGCGCCATGCTGTGGACGCTGGCGATCGTGTGGACGACGCAGGTGCTTGCGCGCCTGAACCTTGTCACCGACAGCGGGCAATCGGCGCTCACCTTTTTCGAACTCGCAACGCTGATCCTGCCCTCGATCATCCCGATCGTGGTGCCTTTTGCGCTGATCATCGCGGTGGCGCAGACGCTGTCCACGATGAATTCCGATTCCGAGCTGGTCGTCATCAGTGCCGCCGGCAGCTCGCGCCTCATCGTGGCGCGACCGATGATCATTCTCGCGCTTCTGGCCAGCGTCTTCTCGTTTGCGGTCGACAACGGCATCGATCCCTACTCACGCGAACGCGGCCGCCAGCTCGTCGCAGCCGCACAGGCCGATCTCCTGTCGTTGGTGATCCAGGAAGGCACCTTCCGCAAGGTCGACGAAGGCCTTTACGTTCAGGTTGGCGAAAGGCTGCCCGATGGCCAGCTGGGCGGCATCTTCGTGGCGGATTCGCGCCAGCCAGGCACCGACCTCGTCTACTACGCCAAGACCGGCGCGGTGTTGCAGGATGCGGACAAGAGCATGCTGGTGATGAGCGACGGCGTGGTGCACCGCAAGTCGCCCGACGGCGACCTTTCGGTGATCCGCTTCACCTCCTACACCTTCGACCTTTCAACGTTTACCGCCGCAGCGGGCAGCTACACGATGTACCCGAAGGACCGCCCGCTGCCCTACCTGATGAACCCGGATCCGAACGACAAGCAGTTCCAGAAGAACCCGCAATCGTTCCGCGGCGAGGTGCACCGGCGCCTGACCGAGTGGCTGTATCCGCTGGTGTTCGCATTGATCGCGCTTGCCGTGGCCGGCGACGCCCGCTCGCATCGCGAGGGTCGCATCCACCCGATGATCACGGCAATCGCAATCGCGCTTTTCGTGCGCTGGCTGGGCTTCTTCGTCACCAATCAGGCGACGTCCGATCCTCTATTCAGTCCGCTTGTCTACGCGGTGCCCTTGATCGCCTCGCTCGTGGCCATCGGCTTCATCAGAAGCAACAGGACGATGGAGCTGCCCATGTCATGGGCCGACGCGATATCGAACTCGGCGCGCCGTTCCACCGAGTTCCTTTCCAGCCTGTGGCAGCGCCTGATCCGCAGGGAAACCACCAGCGGAGGGTCCGCGTGATGGGTTGGACGCTCGGTCTCTATTTCTTCCGCCGCTACGCCGCCATCACGGCGTGGTTCTTCATCGGCATCTATGCGCTGGTATTCCTGATCGATTTCACCGAATTCTCCAGCCGCACCTCGGGCCTGCCCAACTTCACCTTCCTGACCGCACTTTCGGTGTCGGCATTACGCGTGCCGATGATCATCCAGCAGACGGTGCCGTTCGTTGCGCTGTTTGCGGCCATGGCGACACTGATCTCGTTGAACCGCAAATACGAGCTGGTCATCGCCCGCGCCGCCGGCATTTCCGCCTGGCAGTTCCTGCTGCCTGCCTGCGTCGGCGCGCTGCTTTTCGGCGTAATCACGGTCGGCGTGCTCAACCCGCTCGCGGCTCATGGCCTGTCGCGTTCGCAGCTCCTGGAAACCGACATCCGCTCCGGCTCGTCCAACGAAGTGTCCGCATTCGACGCGCCGTGGATCCACCAGAAGGCGAACGGTGTCGACACGATCATCGGTGCACGCGCCATCCTGAATCAGGGGCTTGAGCTCTCCGATGCGGTGTTCTTCACGATCGACCAGAAGGGTGAAATCGCCGAACGCAAGGACGCCAAGCGCGCCTTCCTGCGCGACGGCTACTGGGAGCTGGTGGACGTCACGCTCTTCCGCAATGGCGAGCGTGGCGAAGCGCTGGCGACCGACCGCGTGCCGACGAATCTCAAGCCGGAGTTCGTGCAAGAACGCCTCGCCGAGCCCGAGACCATCCCGTTCTACAAGCTCCCCAGCAAGATCGAGGTGGCCCAGTCTTTCGGCCTGAGGGCCAACGCATTTGCCATGCAGTTCCACTCCCTGATGGCTCTTCCACTGCTTCTTGTCGCGATGACTCTCATTGCTGCAACAGTGTCGATGAAGTTTGCAAGGATGGGGCAATCTACGACGATGATTCTGGGTGGCGTCGTCGCCGGGTTTCTGCTTTATGTGGTTTCAGTTTTGGTGAAGGCATTTGGAAATGCGGGATTCGTGCCGCCGGTCGTTGCGGCCTGGTTCCCGGTGGTAGTGGCCATGTTTTTCGGGGTAACTTTCCTGTTGTACAGGGAGGATGGTTAGTTGGGGGGCGCGTTGACGACAGCGCAAAAGACGATTCGCCTGGCACGCCTCTACGGCGCAACGGCCCTCGCTTGCCTTTTCGCCTATGCTATGCCCGTCACCACGCCGGCTTCCGCGCAGGAGATCGGCAACCTTGCCCCCAAGATTCCGGCCGGCTCCCAGATGCTTTTGGAAGCCGACACGCTCGTCTACGACAACGACAAGAACACCGTAACCGCAGTCGGCGGGGTCCGAATCGACTATGCCGGCAACCGGCTGGTCGCGCAGCGCGTCACCTATGACCGCAATACCTCCCGCCTCATCGCCAGCGGCAATGTCGAAATCATCGACAGCAGCGGCACCAAGGCCTTTTCCCAAGAGATCGACGTCACCGACGATTTCGCCAACGGCTTCGTCAACGCCCTGCGCGTCGAAACCGTCGACAAGACCTATTTCGCCGCTGAAAGTGCTACCCGCGAAGGCGGCGTTCTGACCACCTTCAACAATGGCGTCTACACCGCCTGTGCTCCCTGCGAAGCGCAGCCCGACAGGGCGCCGATCTGGCGCATCAAGGCGCAGAAGATCATCTGGAACGGCACGACCAGGACGGTGCGCTTCGAGAGGTCGCGCTTCGAGTTCTTCGGCTTCCCGATCGCCTATATTCCGAGCTTCGAAATCGCCGACCCCACGGTGAAGCGCAAGAGCGGCTTCCTGATTCCGAGCGTCGACTACAAGACCAGCCTCGGCGCCAGCCTGAAGGTTCCTTACTATTTCGCCCTCTCGCCGACCTACGACCTGACGGTTTCCGCCGGCGGCTACACCAAGCAGGGTTTTCTGGGCGAAGCCGAGTGGCGCCAGCGCTTCAACTCGGGCGAATACAGCCTGAAGATCGCTGGTATCCATCAGAACGACCCCAGCGCCTTCATCGACAATGGCCGCTTCGGGGTGAACTCCGGGCCTGTAGACCATCCGAACCGCTTCCGCGGCATGATCGGCAGCAGGGGCAATTTCGACATCAATCCGCGCTGGGCCTTCGGCTGGGATATCCTCGCGCAGACCGACAAGAATTTCGCCTATACCTACAAGATCGACAGCTACAGCAAGTTCGATTACCTGTCCCAGGTCTACCTGACGGGCTTGAACGACCGGAACTATTTCGACCTCAGGGGGATGAAGTTCCAGGTCCAGGAAGACTTGCTTTATTACGATCCGCTGGCGCGCAACGACAAGCAGCCCTGGGTCCTGCCGTCCTTCGATTATTACTACACACCGGATGAGCCGGTGGCCGGCGGCGAGTTCAACTTCAAGGCCAATTCGCGGATAATCCATCGCAACGAGCTGGATGTCGCCTTTTTCCCCGATCCGTGGCACAAACATCACAAGGTTGACGAGGACGTCAAGCGCGTGCCCGGCATCCAGGGCAACGATGGCCGGATCACCGGCGAAGCCGAATGGAAGCGCTCCCTCATCACGCCCGGCGGTCTCGTGGTCACGCCTCTGCTGGCATTCCAGGCCGATGCCAACTACCTCAACGCCAGCCAGGAATCGATCGACGCCATCCACAACATGGCCGACAATCTCGGTGTCGTCGCCGACATCCGCTCCTCCTTCTATCGCGCGATGGCCACTGCCGGCCTCGAACTGCGCTGGCCGGTCCTGTTCTCGTCCACCAGCAGCACCCACATTCTCGAGCCGATGGCGCAGGTGTTCGCTCGCCCGAATGAGCCTTATGCCTCGACGCTCGGCCGCCCGAACGAAGACGCCCAGAGCTTCGTCTTTGACGCGACCACCCTGTTCGAGCGCGACAAATTCTCCGGCTATGACCGCATCGAAGGTGGCACGCGCGCCAATGTCGGCTTCCGCTATTCCGGCTCCTACGACAATGGCTGGACGACCAACGCGATCTTCGGCCAGTCCTACCAGCTCGCGGGACGCAACTCCTTCGACTCGCCGGATCTCGTGAATGCCGGCGCCTTCTCTGGCCTGCAGAACGACACGTCCGATTTCGTCGGCTTGGTCGGCATTGCCTCGCCGAACGGCTTGTCAGCCTCGGCAAGCGCCCGGCTGGATGAGCAGTCGCTGGAAATTCGCCGCGCCGAGTTGAAGGCCGGCTATTCGTCGAGCCCGCTGTCTGTGGCTGGACAGTATGCCTTCATCCAAAGGCAGCCGCTCTACGGCTTCGAGTTTGACCGCAAGGAAGTGACGCTCGGCGCCTCCAGCCGTTTCCACGTGAACTGGCGCGCCTTCGGTTCCGGCACCTATGACATCGTATCGGGCGTAGTGACAAAGGACTCGCTCGGCTTTGCCTATGACGACGAGTGCTTCTCCTACACCTTGTCCATGATCACCAAGCGCGACCCGCAGAAGATCGCGAGGGACGAACGTACCTTCGGCTTCAACATCTCCTTCCGGACTCTCGGAGACTTCGGAACAGCGGGTGGCACTTCCGCGAGTGCCTTGCCGTGACGGCCCGCCAGAACGGCCGTCATCCTTTCGCCGTATAGGATCGGCATCCGGAACCATATGTCTGTTCTGCAGAAAATCGACGACGGGGATCGATCAATATGATCTTGATCAGAAAATACCTCTTTTCAGCCAGTTTCGCCGTTCTCGTTGCTTTCAGCACAGCACCCGCAGTGCTGACCGCTGCACCGGCAGCCGCCAGCGAGATCAAGTATGTCGTCAATGGTGCTGCGATCACCAGCTACGACATCCAGCGCCGCGCGGCCTTCCTGAAGCTGCAGCATCGCACCGGCAACCTGAACAAGCTGGCCGGCGACGAGATGGTCGACCAGGCGCTGCGCACCGCCGAGATCAAGCGCCTGAACATCAAGGTATCGGACCAGCAGGTCGAGGACGCCTTCAAGCGGTTTGCCAGCTCCAACAAGATGTCGCCCGCGCAGCTGACCCAGGTTCTGGATCATGCCGGCGTCACAGCCCAGCACTTCAAGGACTTCATCCGCACGCAGATGAGCTGGAACCAGGCGCTCTCCGCCCGCTTCAATTCCCAGGGCGGCAGCATGAGCGAGCAGGACGTGGTGCAGCGCATGCTGCAGCAGAAGGGCAGCAAGCCCACCGCGACCGAATATATGCTGCAGCAGGTGATCTTCGTCGTTCCGGCCAAGGAACGCGGCCTGATCGCCAAGCGCAAGCGCGAAGCCGAATCCATGCGCGCCCGATACGGCGGCTGCAACACAACCCGCGAATTCGCCAAGGGCCTGATCGACGTCACGGTTCGTGACCTGGGCCGCGTGCTGGCGCCGGAACTGCCGTCGGAATGGGCGGACCAGATCAAGAAGACCAAGGTCGGCGGCGCCACCGGCGTCCGCGAGACCGAGCGCGGCGTCGAGTTCATCGGCATCTGCAGCGCCCGCGAAGTGTCGGACGACAAGGTCGCCAAGATGGTCTTCCAGTCGGAAGGCAACCAGGACCAGCAGGCCGAACAGCTCAACAAGACCTATATTGATGAGCTGAAGAAACGCGCAAAAATCGTTGAGCGCTGATCCGTTGTGCGCGACCGAGGCGATGACAGCATACTGGCACTGAGCGGCGGCGATCCTTCGGGCATCGGGCCCGAGATCGCCATTGCCGCGTGGCGCGATCGCGCGGCCGCGAACACCCCCGCCTTCTACATCCTGAGCGATCCCGACCTTCTGGCCGCCCGCGCGCGGCAGATCGGCGTCGAGGTCGTAATCGAGACGACGACGCCCGCCGAAGCGTCAAAGGTCTTTTCACGCGCGCTGCCGGTGGTGCCGCTTGCGGAAGGCCTGAAGGATACGCCGGGCCAGCCCGATCCCGCCAATGCCCCCGGCATCATCGAGGCGATCAACCGGTCGGTCGAGGATGTTTTCGCGGGCCACGCGGCAGCCGTCGTCACCTGCCCCATTGCCAAGAAGCCGCTTTACGATGCCGGCTTCCGCTTTCCCGGCCACACCGAGTACCTCGCCCATCTGGCCAGCCTGAAGACCGGCAACCCGGTCACGCCGGTCATGATGCTGGCGGGCCCCGAGCTCCGCGCAGTGCCGGTCACCATCCATATCCCGCTTTCCGAGGTGCCCAGCACGCTGACCCGCGTGATGATCGAGGAAACCGCCCGCATCACCGCCCATGACCTGCAAAGGCGGTTTGGCATAGGCAAGCCGCGTCTGGCCGTGTCGGGCCTCAACCCGCATGCGGGCGAAGGCGGCGCCATGGGCAGCGAGGACGAGGCCGTCATCCTCCCCGCGATCGAGACGCTGCGCCGCGAGGGCATCGACGCCTATGGCCCCCTACCCGCCGACACCATGTTCCATGCCCGCGCACGCGCTGGCTACGACGCCGCCATCTGCATGTATCACGACCAGGCGCTGATCCCTGCCAAGGCGCTGGCCTTCGACGAGACCGTCAATGTCACGCTCGGCCTGCCTTTCATCCGCACCTCGCCCGACCATGGCACCGCCTTCGGCATCGCCGGCAGGGGCATTGCGCGGCCCGACAGCCTGATCGCCGCATTGCGGCTCGCGCGCCAGCTCGCCGACAATGAGGTCCGCATCAGATGACCATCGACGGGCTGCCGCCGCTGCGGGAAGTGATCGAGCGTTTCGACCTGCAGGCCAAGAAATCGCTCGGCCAGAATTTCCTGCTCGACCTGAACCTCACCAGCAAGATCGCCCGCTCCGCCGGCGACCTGAGCTCGACCACGGTCATCGAAGTCGGCCCCGGCCCCGGCGGCTTGACGCGTGCTCTGTTGATGAACGGAGCGGCCCGCGTCGTCGCCATCGAGCGCGACGAACGCTGCCTTGAGGCGCTGGCGGAAGTGTCGGCGCACTATCCCGGCCGACTCGAGGTGATCCCCGGCGACGCGCTGAAGACCGATTTTGCCGCGCTGGCGCCGGGCGAAAAGGTCAAGATCGTCGCTAACCTGCCCTACAATATCGGCACCGAGCTTCTGATCCGCTGGCTGACGGTCGAGGACTGGCCGCCCTTCTATGCCTCGATGACGCTCATGTTCCAGCGCGAGGTGGCGCAGCGCATCGTCGCCAAGCCCGGCAGCGACGCCTATGGCCGGCTCGGCGTGCTCGCTGGCTGGCGCACGGACGCGCGCATCGTCTTCGACCTTCCGCCGCAAGCTTTCACGCCGCCGCCGAAGGTCACCTCGTCCGTGGTCCAGCTTCTTCCGCGTGAAAAACCGCTGGCGGCCGATGTACGCATGCTTGGCCGCATCACCGAGGCGGCTTTCGGCCAGAGGCGCAAGATGCTGCGCCAGAGCCTCAAGGGTATCGAAGGCGCGCGCCTGCTGGAAACAACCGGCATCGACGGCACGCGCCGCGCCGAAACGCTCGACATTCAGGAATTCGTCGCGCTGGCCAACGCGGTCTAACGCGGGGCCTTTTTTCTCATCCACGCGGACAGATTGGCGGGGTGGGCTGCGATCCCATCGCCCGTTCGCTTCGCTCGCGTCCTCTCCCCGAAAGGAGAGGAGACGCAGCGGTGCAAGTTTCCTCTTCTCCCCAGCGGGGAGAAGGTGGCCGCGTAGCGGCCAAATGAGGGGGCAGAAGCTATCCCCCTTCGTTAAGTGGGAACTACTCGGTCTTCTCGTCCAGCAGGCCCGACACGAAGTCGAACAAGCCGGGCCGGCGATCGCGGCGCAGGCGTTCGGCGGTGACGATGGCGCGGACCTCGTCGAAGGCGAGATTGAGATCGTGGTTGATCACGACGTAGTCATATTCCCGCCACTGCTCGATCTCGAGCCGCGCGTTCTCCAGGCGCTTTGCGATGACCTCTTCGGTGTCCTCGGCGCGGCGCTTCAGGCGGGCTTTGAGCTCCTTCATCGACGGCGGCAGGATGAAGATCGAGACGATGTCGCCACGCATCTTTTCCTTGAGCTGCATCGCGCCCTGCCAGTCGATGTCGAACAGCATGTCGCGGCCGTCGGCCATCGCCCTTTCGGCCGGCTCGCGCGGCGTGGCGTAGAAATTGCCATGCACCTCCGCCCATTCCAGCAGCGCGTCGTTGTCGCGAAGGATCTCGAACTCGCGCTGGCTGCGGAAATGGTAGTGGACGCCCTCGATCTCGCTGCCGCGGCGCGCACGCGTGGTGACGCTGACCGACAGCTCGAGGCTTGAATCGCTTTCGAGAAGATTGCGGGCGATGGTGGATTTTCCCGCACCCGAAGGCGACGAAAGCACCAGCATCAAACCACGACGGCGAATAGCGCTCGAAGAAATTGTTTCAGCGCTCATATGCTACTCCAGATTCTGTACCTGCTCACGAAACTGATCGACGACCGCCTTGAGCTCAAGCCCGATGGCGGTGACCGTCGCAGCGTTCGATTTCGAGCACAACGTATTCGATTCGCGATTGAATTCCTGCGCAAGAAAATCGAGCTTGCGTCCGATTGCGCCACCGGCTGCAAGAAGTGCCCGTCCCGATGCGACATGGGTCTTGAGGCGGTCGATTTCCTCGCGGATGTCCGCCTTGGTCGCTAGGAACGCCGCTTCCTGGTTCAGCCGCGCCTCGTCGAGCGCGGAGGAAGCATCCAGCAGCAGCGCAACCTGTTCGGCGATGCGTGCGCGGATAGCGGCTGGCTCCCGCGACGGGTCGGCCTCAGCCTTCAGTGTCAGCGCCTCGATCGTATCGATATGGCCGCCGAGTAGCGCGCGCAGAGCCTCGCCCTCGGCCTGGCGGGCCTGTTCGAGTTCGCCCAGCGCCGTTTCCAGACCAGCCAGCACGGCCGCGTCGAAGCGGGCTCGCTCCTCCTCGGTTTCCGTGGTTTCAGGCACTTCGAGCACGCCGCGCAACGCAAGCAGGCCATCGGCCGTCGCCGGGGCGGTGCCGAACTGTTCCTCGAGCCGCCTGGCAAGGCCGGCGAGATCTTTCAGGAAAGCTTCATTGACCACAGGCTGGCCGGTGTTGCCAGCAGCGCGGGCCACGTTGAGAGAAGCCTGGATGTTGCCGCGCGCAAAACGCTTCTGCACGGCTAGGCGCGCCTGCTGCTCCAACCGCTCGCTACCGTTGGGCAGCCGGAAGCGCACCTCGCAGGTCTTGCCGTTTACCGACTTCAGCTCCCAGACGATGGTTGAGCCGTCAAGCTCGGCGGATGCGCGGGCGAATCCGGTCATACTTTGCAAAGTCATCTCGCGGCCCTCATACCCGCCAGAAAGGCTACGGCCCAAGCCGCTCGAAAGATAAGAACAGGCGCGCCGCATTCGTCGGCGCGCCTCGTAGAATAGCCTATTGGGCCGGTGTCTGCTCGTCGTCTGCCGGCGGGTTTGCCCCCGCCTTGGCGGCGTCCTCGGCCTGCTTCTTCTGCGCGGCGCGCCAGCGTGCAACGTTTTCGTTGTGCTCGTCCAGCGTCTTGGCGAAGACATGCCCGCCCGTGCCGTCGGCCACGAAGTAGAGATCGTCGGTCTGCGAGGGGTTGGCCACCGCCTCCAGCGCCGCGCGGCCCGGATTGGCGATCGGCGTCGGCGGCAGGCCGTTGATCTGATAGGTGTTGTACGGCGTCTGCTTGTCGATGTCGGACTGGTAGATCGGACGATCCGCCGGACGGCCCTTGCCGCCGAACAGGCCGTAGAGAATGGTCGGGTCAGACTGCAGCCGCATCTTCTTCTTCAGGCGGTTGATGAAGACGGAGGCCACGCGCGAGCGCTCGTCGGCGCGGCCGGTCTCCTTCTCGACGATGGAGGCGAGCGTCACGAATGCGTTGATGTCGGCCAGCGGCAGGCCGGGCGAACGGCGCTCCCAGATTTCCTCGACCATCTGCTTCTGGTGGGCAAGCATCTTGTCGATGATCGACTGCCGCGTGGTCCCGCGCGTAAAACGCTGCGTGTCGGTGGCAAGGCTGCCCTCAGCCGGCAGCGACGCGGGCATGTCGCCCGAAAGCGCTTCCTGCTCGGCAATGCGCTCGAAAGCCTGCTCGACCGTCAGGCCCTCGGGGATGGTCAGCGAGTACATCACCGACTTGCCGCTCTTCAGCAGTTCCATCACATCGCGCATCGAAGCGCCGGCCTTGATCTCATATTCGCCGGCCTTGAGCGCCGAATCGTTGCCATAGGCGCGAACGCCGAGGCGGAAGATGCGCGCGTCGCTGATCAGGCCGCGGCGCTCGAGCTGGTCGGCGATCTCCTGCACGCCGGTGCTGGGTTTGATCATGAAGGTCTGGTCGACCGTCGTCGGGCCCCGCCCTTCGAATTCGACCTTGCCGAAATAGACGGCGGCGCCACCGGCGAGAACCGCCAGCACGACGGTCGAAAGCAGGAAGTTCAGGAAAACCACGAACTGGTTGCGCGAGGCGCGCGAACGCTTCGACGGCGGCGGCGTGCCGGCCTGCGGGCGCAGAGCTTCACTGGCGCTCTTCGGAACGATCGGTTTCGACGGCTCGGCACTGCGACCGATTTCAGCGTCGGATGGACTCGTTGTCATAGCGCCTCAACTCTTGCTCTTTGCGTCAGTTCCCCGCCGAGAGATCACGGGGCAGAATCTACCGAAACGGCCGACCCGACCCTAAGGGCGATTATGGCGAAATTCACGACAAGACGGGTCTTTCGGCCCGCCTTGAGCAAGATGGTTGCTCGTTGAACCGATCTCGCTCCAAGCTATTATTTTTGAAGCATGATTTTTCCCGAAAAGTCTGCAACCTTTCGGGACCATGCCGCCATTCTCAAGCATGATATCATCCGAAAGGTCTGCGACCCTTCGGATGAGATGCCAGTCTTTCAAGCATGCCCGAAAGGTCTGCGACCTTTCGGGATCATGCCCTAGCCGTTGTAGCGCTGGAAAATCAGCGAGGCGTTGGTGCCGCCAAATCCGAAGGAATTGGAAAGCGCAACATCGATCTGGCGCGCGCGCGGCTTGTTCGGCACGAGGTCGATGGCCGTTTCACGCTCGGGATTGTCCAGATTGATCGTCGCCGGCGCGATATTGTCGCGAATGGCGAGGATGGAGAAGATCGCCTCGGCCGCGCCGGCAGCACCCAGAAGGTGGCCGATCGACGACTTGGTCGACGACATCGAGATCTTGGAGGCGGCATTGCCAACCAGGCGCTCGACCGCGCCGAGCTCGATCGTGTCGGCCATGGTCGAGGTGCCATGCGCGTTGATGTAGTCGACGTCAGCCGCCTGCAGATTAGCGCGCTTGAGTGCTGCGGTCATGCAGCGGAAGGCGCCGTCGCCGTCCTCGGAAGGTGCGGTGATGTGATAGGCGTCGCCCGTAAGGCCGTAGCCGACGACCTCGGCGTAGATCTTCGCGCCGCGAGCCTTGGCGTGTTCGAGCTCCTCGAGCACGACAACGCCCGCACCCTCGCCCATGACGAAGCCGTCACGGTCGCGATCATAGGGGCGCGAAGCCTTTTCAGGGGTCTCGTTGCGGCCGGTAGAGAGCGCCTTGCAGGCCGCGAAGCCCGCCAGAGAAAGGCGCGTGACCGGCGATTCCGCGCCGCCGGCAACCATCACGTCGGCATCGCCGAACATGATCAGTCGAGCCGCGTCGCCAATGGCATGCGCGCCGGTGGAGCAGGCGGTGACCACGGCATGGTTCGGACCCTTGAGCCCGTGCCGGATCGAGACCTGACCGGAAACCAGATTGATGATGTTACCGGGAATGAAGAAGGGGCTGATGCGGCGCGGGCCGCGCTCCTTAAGGATAAGCGCGTTTTCCGCTATACCCTCGATGCCACCGATGCCCGAACCGATCATCACGCCACTGGCGTACTGGTCTTCGGGCGTCTTGGGCTCCCAGCCCGCGTCCTTCAGCGCTTCGTCGGCGGCCGCGATCCCGTAAAGGATGAAGTCGCCGATCTTGCGCAGTTCCTTCGGCTCAAGATAGGCCTCGGGATTGAACGTATTGTCGCTCCCATCACCCCGCGGGATCACATGCGCGATCTTGCAAGCAAGATCCTCGACTTCAAATTCTGTGACCCGCCGGGCGGCACTCCGACCGGTCAGAAGCTCTCTCCAGCCATGCTCCACACCAACGCCAAACGGCGAAAGCAGACCCATGCCAGTGACGACAACACGCCTCATCGCGGTAATCTCGGAATGCTGAGCTGAGAAAGCGTCAGGCCGAGGCCTTGTCGATGTACTTGACGGCGTCGCCGACGGTCAGGATCGTCTCGGCCGCGTCATCGGGGATTTCAACGCCGAACTCTTCTTCGAACGCCATCACGAGTTCGACCGTATCAAGGCTGTCAGCGCCCAGATCATCGATGAAGCTGGCACCTTCGGTTACCTTGTCGGCTTCGACGCCGAGATGTTCGACAACGATCTTCTTGACGCGCTCTGCGGTGTCACTCATTTGGGCATCCTCGTCTTCAATTTGTCTGTCTTCGTTAACGGCACGAATGCCGGTAATCAAGCTGAAAGATGTTCCCTGGGGAACGTGGTGACGGCGGCGGAGCGTCAGCCCCAACCGCCGCATAGTCATGGCGGCATTACACGAAAAGAGCCGTGCGTCCAATGCGAAAACGCCGATTTTGCGCGGTTTTGCAGCAACCATCTACAGAAATCGGCTTTGCCGGCCACCATTTGGCCGGGAGCGGCCCAAACCGCCCGGCATCCGCCCCTTGCCCTCCCCCTTCAGCGAAGCGGCCGAAGGGAAAAGGTTAACGGGCGGAGAGATCAGATCATGGCCATGCCGCCGTTGACGTGGATCGTCTGGCCGGTGACGTAGGAAGCTTCATTCGAGGCCAGATAGACCACGGCGGAGGCGACTTCCGCGCTCGTGCCCATGCGCTTGGCAGGAATGGCGCCCATGATCGCTTCCTTCTGCTTGTCGTTCAGCTTGTCGGTCATGGCTGATTCGATGAAGCCGGGAGCAACGCAATTGACGGTCACATTGCGCGTGGCGATCTCCTGGGCGAGCGACTTGGAAAAGCCGATCAGGCCCGCCTTGGAAGCGCAGTAATTGGTCTGGCCGGGGTTGCCGGTCACGCCCACCACCGAGCTGATGTTGATGATGCGGCCATTGCGGCGGCGCATCATAGGATGGGTCAGCTCGCGCGTCAGGCGGAACACGGCCGTGAGGTTGACCTCAAGAACGGCGTCCCAATCGGCATCGGACATGCGGACGAACAGGCCGTCCTTGGTGATGCCGGCGTTGTTGACCAGAATATCGACGCCTTCGAGTTCGGCTTCGGCCTTCTGGCCGAGCGCCTTCACCTCGTCGCGGTCGGACAGGTTGGCCGGGAACAGCTTTACGCGGTCGCCGAGCTCAGCGGCCAGCGACTCGAGCTTTTCGGCGCGGGTGCCATGCAGGCCGACGGTTGCGCCCTGCGCGTGCAGCGCGCGAGCAATCGCCTCGCCAATGCCGCCGGTGGCTCCGGTAACGAGTGCCTTGCGGCCGGTCAGATCGAACATTTTTGACTCCATCTCAAGAGCACACCCTTTAACACGGGTGGGGTCATTGGTTCTCAATTGTTCAGGCGAGCGCCGCAACCGCCGCTTCGACGTCGGCCGGCGTGTTGATGGCGCTGGTGGCGATTTCCTTGTCGATGCGCCGGGCAAGACCCGAGAGCACCTTGCCCGAGCCCACTTCGTACATCGTCTCCACGCCATTTGCGCCGAACCATTCCACCGTCTCGCGCCAGCGCACGCGGCCGGTGACCTGCTCGACGAGGCGGGCGACGATCTCGTCCGGGTTGCTCAGCGGCTGCACGACGACATTGGCGACCACGGGCACCACGGGCGCCTGCTTGGCAACGCCCGCCAGCGCTTCGCGCATGGCCTCGGCTGCAGGCGCCATCAGCGCCGAATGGAAGGGCGCCGAAACCGACAGCATCAGCGCGCGCTTGGCGCCCTTTTCGGTGCAGAGCTTTGCGGCTAGCTCGACGGCTGCCTTGGCGCCGGAAATCACCAGCTGGCCACCGCCATTGTCATTTGCGATCTGGCAAACGGAGTTTTGGGCGGCCTCGGCGCAGGCAGCTTCCACGTCAGCCTGCTCCAGACCGATGATGGCGGCCATAGCGCCCTCGCCCACCGGAACCGCCGCCTGCATGGCGTTGCCGCGAATGCGCAGCAGCCGCGCCGTATCGGCAATCGAGAACATGCCAGCGGCCGCAAGCGCCGAATATTCGCCCAGCGAATGGCCGGCGACATAGGCAACCTTATCCTTCAGCGAGAAGCCGCGCGCTTCCATGGCGCGAAGTGCTGCCAGCGACACCGCCATCAGCGCCGGCTGGGCGTTGGCGGTCAGCGTCAGCGTCTCCTCGGGGCCTTCCCACATGATCTGGGACAGTTTTTGGCCCAGCGCCTCGTCGACTTCCTCGAAAACCGCGCGGGCTTCAGGGAAGGCGTCGGCGAGGTCCTTGCCCATGCCCACGGACTGGCTGCCTTGCCCCGGAAAGGTGAATGCGACGGCCATGAATAGGCTCCCGGAATTGTTTCACTAAAAGGCCGTGTGGCGCAAGGAAGGCCGGAAAGTCAAGGCTGAGCATCCTTCGCCCACGGTCCTGTGCGGCTCATCAACGCCAGCAATCGGAACGGCGAGGAACCATCCGGCCTCTTGATGCGCACACGGAACATCTGCGCGAGCGTAAGGAGAATTGATTCCACTTGCCTTTTCGTCACTCTAGCTTTTGTGACATTTCAATGACAGTTAGATGACGATTGGGGTGGGATTGGGGTTCCGAGTTGGCAAGTCAGTACGCAGTGGCGCAAAGCGCCCCGGAATGTAACGAAGTAGAAATATCCGGCTGGCGCGACAAGCTCGCGATTCGCCTGGCCGGCACGCTGGTGGCGACTGTCGTCATATCCGCCGTTCTGGTGTTCTGCGTCGAGCTGATCGCGCGCGGCTCGTTCTCCGAGACGCTGCAATTCTTCCAGCAACCGTTCAAGCCTGGCTGGACGACGGTGCTGCTGTTTTCGCTGCTGCTGCTCTTTCTCGATGCGCTGCTCGGCCGCGCCCACCACGCGCTTCTCCTGGTAGCGCCGCTGGTGCTGCTGCTGGCCTTCGTCGGGCACCAGAAGTCGCTCTACCTGGGCGATCCGCTCTATCCGACCGACTTTCTCTTTGCGCGCCAGATCGTCGAGCTCATGCCGCTTCTGGCCAGCGACCGGCCGCTGGCCGCCGTGGCAATCGCCGTGGGCGCGATCCTGGCCATCGCCGTGCTTGTGCTCGCCTGGAAATACTGGCGCCGCCGCCCGACGCTCACGATGCGCGGACGCCTTATGCGTCTCGCCGCCACTTTGCCGCTTCTGGCATTCTTCTGCTCGATCATGGACTACGCGACCTTCTCCTGGGCGCGCGACCGACTCCAGATCATCCCAATGATGTGGGACCAGAAAGAAAATTATAACAGCAACGGCTTTGCCCTCGCCTTTGCGCTCAACATGCCCATGGCCAAGGTGGCTGCGCCGTCCGGCTATTCGGCCGAGGCCATCGAGGCGATCACCCGCCCAACTGCGGCCGCGCCCGTGCTGCCCGACCAGCTGCCGGACATTATCGTGGTGATGAACGAGTCCTTCTGGGACCCGACCCTCCTGCCCGGCATCACGATTACCCCCGATCCGATCGCGAATGCGCGATCGCTGCGGTCGGGCAATATCTTCTCGCCCGAATTCGGCGGCATGACCGCCAATGTCGAGTTCGAGGCGCTGACCGGCTTCTCCAACGCCTTCCTGCCCTATGGAAGCATCCCCTATCAGCAATATGTGCGCAGCCCCATTCCCTCGCTGGCCAGCTTCCTGCGCAGCGAAGGCTACGACACGCGCGCCTTCCACCCCTTCGGCGGCTGGTTCTGGAACCGCACGCCGGTCTACAAGGCCTTCGGCTTCGAGCATTTCATGTCGCAGGAGATCCTGCCGCCGCTCGCGGCGCGCGGGCCGCTCGCTTCCGACGCATCGCTGATCGAGGAGATGATCCACGAGGCCGATGCCACGCACGATCCGCTCTTCTACTTCGCCGTCACGCTGCAGAACCATGGCCCCTACGCGCCGGGCCGCTACGCGGACGCGACGCACACCGTTTCGGGCTCCATCAGCGATGCCGGGCTCGGCTCGGTCCTGAGCTACGCGGAAGGTGCCGCCGACGGCGACAAGGCGCTCGCCCGCCTGGTGGAATGGGCCACGAAGCGCGACCGTCACACCATCATCGCCATGTTCGGCGACCACCTGCCGCCGCTGGGGCCGGTCTATGTCGAAACCGGCTTCATGGACAACAATGTCGCCCGCCGCCGCGCGCCGCTGCCGGAAATGAGCGTGCAGCACGAAACGCCGCTGGTCGTCTGGTCGAACCACACGGGCCCGCAGCATGTCGGCTCGATCAGCCCCGCTTTCCTGCCCTACCACCTCATGGAAACGGCCGGCATCAGGCACCCCTACTACACCGACTTCCTCGGCGGGATGCGCGCGCGCTACCGGGTGGTCGACCGTAACATGCTGGTCAGCACCAGTGACGAGCCGACGCCCGACTGGTCGCAATCCAAGACCCTCGATCCGGCGATCCGCGATTTTCGGCTGCTGCAGTACGACATGATCTTCGGCAGGCAGCACGCTGCGGAAAGCTTCTTTCCCGAAATGCTGAACGCCCCCGCCGCGATGTAGTCCACTTCAATGAAAACGGCCCGAAGATCGCTCTTCGGGCCGTTTTCTTTTGGAGGGACGGAAGGCGCCTTGCGACTTCCGCCGCCCGCATCAGTTGGTGACGTAGAGCTGCGAGATCGAGAAGGCGATATCCTTGAAGGCCGCCTTGAGCTGATCCTGGGTCTTGGTCAGATAGTAGTTCGAGGGCGTGGTCGCGCACTTGCTATAGAGATCGCGGTTCGCAGTCGTATCAGCGCTGGCCCCAAGAAGCACCGTGAACACGCGCACACCCTTGGCCTTCAAGGCGGAGCACATCGTCTGGGTCATGGTGTTGACGTTCTTGAGGGCTGTGGCGCGGACGTTGGAGCCCATGCGACCGTCGGCAAGATAATTGTATGCGCCATAGTCGGACTTGTTGAATGTCCCGCCCTGCCCGAAGACGTTGTTTTCGCCGTCGGTGAAGACCACGGCGACCTTGGTCGTACCGTCCGAGTCGAACGGGTCACCCTGAGAGAACGGCTCTGTCGGAGACAATACCCTGTACCCCCAGGAAATCCCTTCGGCCACGTTTGTCCCCGAGCCGTTCCAATAGGTCATCTTGTCGATTTCAGCCTTCAGCTTGTTGAGATCATCCGTGAGCGGCATGATCGGCGTTGCGCAAGCATAGTTCGGCCCCGAGGTGAGCGGGGCGACCTCGTTAATCTTGCCGGTTTTCGCGTTGGCGGCAGTGTATTTGGCCAAATTCCTTTGGGTGGACTGAAACGCCGCGTCGGTCGTTTTCGAACTGGCCAGTTCCTGGTCGGTCTTGGGCATGCCCGCCACGAGGTCCGCGAGATAAGAATTGTTGAACTGGTAGTTTTTGCTCGCATCGTCGGCGTTGCGCGCGGTGGCGGGATCGCCCGGTTCGTCCGGCGCGAAATAGGGAACGAACAACGTTTCGGGCCTTTGCGGATCGGGCGGAGTATCATTCAGCCCCGGTGAGTTTGCCATGTCGACCGATCCATCCGCATTGAACTTGATCGGGCGCGCTTCCACACAGCCCTTCCAGGCTACGCCCAGGTTATTGAAAAGCTTGATGTGGCCGGTGCGATTCTTGTTGGCATCAGGGTCAAAGTTCTTGCCGTTCAGACCTTTGTCGGTGTCCGGGATGCTCGTTCTCAGGTCGACCCATGAGTCACTATAAAAGCCGGCCGCCTTAATGTTAACCGCCGTCACGAAGGGAACCAAAGCCGCGCGTATTACGCGCTCAGGCCGCTGCGCCTTCACAGTCGCCAGCGTGTCGATGAGGCTCTTGGCGCTGTCACGCAGCGCCTGCATGTTGGAAGCCCCCATCGAGCCGGTATTGTCCAGCACCAGGGCGACCTCCAGCCGGGCCGTCGATTCATAGGCGCTTGCATTGACGACAAGGTGGGCGCTCTTCCCGAACAGGAAGCCGAAATTCAAAGCCACGTCGGCCTCCGCCGTGGCTGCGGTCTTGACCGAATTGACCCCTTCTTGCACGTTCAACCTGGCGGTGGCGTTCACCAGGTCCGAGCGGTTGGCGATATTGGCGCGGAAAAAGCCGTCGAAGGCGTCCGTGCGCGAACTGGATGCATCGGCCAGGCGCGATGCGGCCAGAACCGCCGAATCCAGTGCGTTCTGCAGGTTTGATCTTGCAGTCATGAGGTTTGTAACGTCGAGCGCAAGGCCGACGGCAGCGAGAATGGCCGGAAGGGCAATCGCGAACATCATCGCGAAATTGCCGCTTTTCGACCGCCAGAAGCGGTTCAACAGCATCGTGACCCCCTAGAAATACGCAAATTCGCGAGATTCTCTGGACCAACAAGGTGAAAAACCTGTTGCGCAGAGCCGTCTGCCAGACCTGATTCTTGCGACGTGGTTAAGGATCGGTTTGGAAACGACGTGGACCGCCGGCGTACCGGCTGCGGCGGCAATCCCGGGCCAGATCCGGCCTTTGCCCTTGCCTTCCCCGCCAGATGCTGTATAGACGCGCGCAATCTGCCGGTCCCAGCTGGGGGCTGAACGGAGGGCCGGAGGTTTCCCACAAGGAGGCCACCGTGTGAAGCAAGAAGTGCTTCCGCCTCCCGTGTCTCCGCTCTCGACCGTCTCGTCATGCTCCTTTCTTCTCCTCGAAAGGCCCCAGGCCCTCGATGGTTTAAGAGAAGTTGCAGAGGCTTAGCCGCCGGGAACCGGACAGGGAAACGAAGAAAGGCAAAGAACAATGGCTCTTTACGAACATGTGTTTCTTGCCCGCCAGGACCTTTCGCAGCAGCAGGTCGACGCGCTCGTAGAGCACTACAAGGGCGTCATCACCTCGCACGGCGGAACGGTTGGCCGGGTTGAGAACTGGGGACTGAAGTCCCTCACCTACCGCATCAACAAGAACCGCAAGGCGTACTACACGCTTATGGACCTGACCTGCCCGCCGGCCGCTCTCAACGAGATGGAGCGCCAGATGGGTCTGTCGGAAGACGTCCTTCGCTTCATGACCGTCAAGGTCGAAGCCCACGAGGAAGGCGTTTCGGCAATGATGCAGAAGCGCGAAGAGCGCTCGGAACGCGGTGAGCGCGGTGGCTTCGGCGACCGTCCGAGCCGTGGCTTCGGCGACCGTGACCGTGGCGACCGCCCGGCACGCAACTTCGGCGACCGCGATGGCGGTGGTGATCGTGGTCCGCGCCGTCCGCGCGAACAGGCTGAAGGAGCAGCAGAATAATGGTCGACATCAACCAGATCCCGACCCGGCGTCCGTTCCATCGCCGTCGCAAGACCTGCCCGTTCTCCGGCGCCAACGCCCCGAAGATCGACTACAAGGACGTGCGTCTGCTGCAGCGCTACATCTCCGAGCGCGGCAAGATCGTGCCGTCGCGCATCACCGCCGTCAGCCAAAAGAAGCAGCGCGAGCTCGCCAAGGCGATCAAGCGCGCCCGCTTCCTCGGCCTGCTGCCCTACGTGGTGAAGTAAGGCATTCCGGCCTGCCCGATTTCGGTCAGGCCGTATGAGATCAAGGAAGAGGCGGTTCGCCGCCTTTTCCCCTCCCCGCATCGGGTGCGGTAAAAAAAATCCCGAGTTGGGCCAATGCCCTAACTGCCGGACTGGCAGGACAGCGACCAGAGGCGCCACGCGCCGACCAGCTTCCTGACCCGTCCAGAACGAATCACGCCGCTTGCGGCACAGACAAAGGACAGGATCGATGGACGTCATTCTCCTCGAACGTATTTCCCGCCTCGGCCAGATGGGCGACACCGTCAAGGTCAAGGACGGCTTTGCCCGTAACTTCTTGCTGCCGCAGGGCAAGGCTCTCCGCGCCAACGAAGCCAACAAGAACAAGTTCGAAGGCCAGCGCGCTCAGCTCGAAGCCCGTAACCTCGAGCGCAAGTCCGAAGCCCAGCAGATCGCCGACAAGCTCGACGGCAAGACCTTCGTGGCCGTGCGCTCGGCTGGCGAAACCGGCCAGCTCTACGGCTCGGTCTCGACCCGCGACATCGCCGATCTGGTCACGGCCGAAGGCTTTTCGGTCAACCGCACGCAGATCGAGCTCAACCACCCGATCAAGACCATCGGCCTCACCAATGTGGCGATCGCGCTGCATCCGGAAGTCGAAGTCACCATCACGCTAAACATCGCTCGCACGGCCGACGAAGCCGAGCGTCAGGCTGCCGGCGAGAAGCTCGATACCGCCGAAGCCATCTATGGCGAGGACATCAACGAGAACGCCCGTCCGGACAACTTCTTCGATCCGAACGCAGAAGAAGACGAAGAAGCCTGATCACTTTTGAAGAGACTCTTTCGTCTCTCGTGAACTGGACCAAGAACCCGGGCGTCTCGCCCGGGTTTTTTTGTACAAACTGGAACTATTGCACCTGCGGCGCTTTGAAGCAGAATAGGCAAACCTATTTTTTGCCTTAATGCGGATGTTTGCCATGAACTTTATGTTGCAGCGCATCATCGAACGTTTGGTGCGCAAGGGAAACTTCACGGTCACCGGTTCGAACGGTTCCACTCTGACTTTCGGTGACGGCAGCGGCGACCCGATCCATATCCTGATCAAGACGCGCCGGGCCGAGCGAGCCATTGCCCTCGACCCGATGCTGGCGCTGCCGGAAGCATTCATGGACGGCGAACTCGACGTGGTGAAAGGCGATATTCTCGGCCTGCTGCACGTTGCATTCGAAAACATGGGCCCGGGCGGCATCGACGTCGCATGGACCAAGGCGCTCGAGGGTCTGCGCCATGCTTTCCGCCGCTTCCAGCAGCTCAACACCACCAGCCGCTCGCGCCGCAATGTGCAGCGCCACTACGATCTGTCGGGCGAGCTCTACAAGCTCTTCCTCGACGAGGACATGCAGTATTCCTGCGCCTATTTCGAACGCCCCGAAATGACGCTGGAGGAAGCGCAGCTCGCCAAGAAGCGCCACCTCGCCGCCAAGCTCAGGCTAAAACCCGGCCAGAACGTGCTCGACATCGGCTCGGGCTGGGGCGGGCTCGGGCTCTATCTGGCGCGCAACTTCGAGGTCAATGTTCTGGGCGTGACGCTCTCCACCGAGCAGCATGGGGTCTCCAGCGAGCGGGCGCTTGCCGACGGGCTGGACAACCACGTTCATTTCGAGCTTCGCGACTACAGGCACCTCACCGAGCGCTTCGACCGTATCGTCTCGGTCGGCATGTTCGAGCATGTCGGCGTCAACCACTACCGCACCTTCTTCGAAAAATGCGCGACGCTGCTGAAGCCCGACGGCGTGATGGTGCTGCACTCGATCGGCCGCAACGGCCCGCCCAGCGCCACCAATGCCTTCATCCGCAAATACATCTTCCCCGGCGGCTATATCCCGGCGCTCTCCGAGGTGCTGCCGGAGATTGAGAAGGCCGGGCTGATGGTGACCGACATCGAGATCCTGCGCCTCCACTATGCCGAGACGCTGAAGGTCTGGCGCGAGCGCTTCATGGCCAATCGCGACAGGGCCAAGGCGATCTACGACGAACGCTTCTGCCGCATGTGGGAATTCTATCTCGCGGCCTCGGAGGCCTCGTTCCGCTGGCAGGAGATGATGAATTTTCAGATTCAGCTCACCCGCCGCAACGACGTTGTCCCGCTGACCCGCGACTACATCGGCAAGTGCGAAAAGGCGCTCGCCATGCATGACGGTCCGCGCGCGCCTGAGCCGCAGAAGAGCCCGAGCAAGTCGTCCAGGCGCCGCATTTCCGAGGCGGGCGAATAGCCCGCCTCTTGCCTTCCGGCGACCGCGCCCGGAATGATGGGCCGACAGCCGGAGGGAAACAGCTTGAGCATTCCGATCTTCATTGCGGCCGCGATCTGCGAAATCGCCGGCTGCTTTTCGTTCTGGGCGTGGTGGCGCCTGGAGAAATCGGCGCTGTGGCTCATTCCGGGCATTGCCCTGCTGATGGCCTTCGCCTGGCTGCTCACCTTCGTCGAATCATCGGCCGCCGGCCGCGCCTATGCCACCTATGGCGGCATCTACATCGCCACCTCGCTTGCCTGGCTTTGGTTCGGTGAAGGCGTGCGGCCTGATCGCTGGGATTTTTTAGGCGCTGCCGTCTGCATCGCCGGCGCCTGCATCATCCTATTCGCGCCGCGCGCGGCGTAGCATTGATGACTGGCGACAAATTGCAGGGAGTTACGGCGAAACTCGCCACGCTTCCTGTTTTGTTCCTACCGTTCCGCGGCTAATCTACGCAAACGATTCGCGTCAACATGGATTCGCATAGCCGGCCAAGCAGCCTGTGGATGGCTTGGGCGGGCTGTGAATCATGGGAAACAAGGCGCGAATGTTCACAAGCCAGCGTCCGTGTCTGGTACCGCAGAATACAGGGCAAGATCGGGGACAAAATGGCAGAGGCGGCACGAAAGTTCGAGGTGGCGGAAGCCCCCCTTTATCGCGAGGCACCCAACAACATCGAGGCGGAGCAGGCGCTTCTGGGTGCTATCCTGGTCAACAACGACGCCTATTATCGCGTCTCGGACTTCCTCAAGCCCTCGCATTTCTACGAGCCGCTGCACCGCAGGATCTTCGAGGTCGGAAGCGAGCTGATCCGCATGGGCAAGATGGCCAATCCGGTCACGCTCAAGACCTTCCTGCCTTCGGACGAGAAGGTCGGCGACATGACGGTTGCCCACTACCTCGCCCGCCTCGCCGCCGAGGCCGTCACCGTCATCAACGCCTCCGACTATGGCCGCGCCATCTACGACCTTGCCACGCGCCGCGCGCTGATCACGGTCGGCGAGGACATGGTCAACATCGCCTTTGACGCGCCTGTCGACATGTCGCCGCAGTCGCAGATCGAGGATGCCGAGCGGCGCCTGTTCGAGCTGGCCGAAACCGGCCGCTACGACGGCGGCTTCGAAAGCTTCAACGACGCGGTGAAGACCGCCGTCGACATGGCCAACGCCGCCTATATGCGCGACGGCCACCTCTCCGGCATTTCCACCGGTTTGCGCGACGTCGACCGTAAGCTCGGCGGCCTGCAGCCCTCCGACTTGATCATCCTTGCCGGCCGCCCGGCCATGGGCAAGACCTCGCTGGTCACCAACATCGCCTTCAACATCGCCCACGCCTATGAGCCGGCGCAGCAAGCCGACGGTTCGTTCAAGGCCGCCAATGGCGGGGTGGTCGGCTTCTTCTCGCTCGAAATGTCGGCCGAGCAGCTGGCAACCCGTATCATCTCCGAGCAGACCGAGATTTCGTCCTCGAAGATCCGCCGCGGCGAAATCACCGAGACCGATTTCGAAAAGCTGGTCGCCTGCTCGCAGACCATGCAGAAGATCCCGCTGTTCATCGACGCGACCGGTGGTATCTCGATTGCCCAGCTTGCGGCGCGTGCGCGTCGCCTGAAGCGTCAGCGCGGACTGGAAGTCATCGTCATCGACTACGTGCAGCTGATGCAGGGCTCTTCCAAGAACTCGCAGAACCGCGTGCAGGAAATCACCGAAATCACCACGGGCCTGAAAGCGCTTGCCAAGGAACTCCATGTTCCGATCATCGCGCTCTCACAGCTCTCCCGTCAGGTCGAAAACCGTGACGACAAGCGGCCGCAGCTCTCCGACCTTCGCGAATCGGGCTCCATCGAGCAGGACGCGGACGTCGTGCTCTTCGTTTATCGCGACGAATATTACCTGCAGAACAAGCAGCCGGAGGAAGGCACGCCGGAATATGAGGAGTGGCGGCTGAAGTTTGAGAAGGTGAAGGGCAAGGCCGAACTCATCATCGCCAAGCAGCGTCACGGCCCCACCGGCACGGTCGATCTCGCATTCGAGGGTCAGTACACCCGCTTCTCGGACCTGGCGGAAGAGCATCATATGCCGGAACGGTACCACGAGTAACGCCTACGTGCCCGTCCGCTTGATCACCCCGCCGGAGGCCGCCCATGGCTAAGACCCGCGTCCAGTTCATCTGCCAGAACTGCGGCACCGCGCATACGCGCTGGGCCGGCAAATGCGATGCCTGCGGCGAGTGGAACACGCTGGTCGAGGAAGGCACAAACAGCGGCATCGGCAGCGGTCCCGCCTCCATGCGCAGCGCGCGAAAAGGCCGGCCGGTCACGCTGACTTCACTGTCGGGCGAAATCGAGGACGCGCCGCGCATCGCCTCCGGCATCGGCGAGCTCGACCGCGCCACCGGCGGCGGCTTCGTGCGCGGCTCGGCGCTTCTGGTCGGCGGCGACCCCGGTATCGGCAAATCCACCCTGCTGACGCAGGCTGCCGCCGCACTTGCCTCGCGCGGCCACCGCATCGTCTATGTCTCGGGCGAAGAGGCTGTGGCGCAGATCCGCCTGCGCGCTCAGCGCCTCGGCGTCGCCGGCTCGGCGGTCGAGCTTGCTGCCGAAACCAATGTCGAGGACATTTTGGCGACGATTGCCGAAGGCAAGCGGCCCGACCTCGTCATCATCGATTCGATCCAGACGCTGTGGACCGACCTTGCCGACTCCGCGCCGGGCACGGTCACACAGGTGCGTTCCTCGGCGCAGGCGATGATCCGCTATGCAAAATCCACCGGTGCTGCCGTGGTCCTGGTCGGCCACGTCACCAAGGAAGGCCAGATCGCCGGCCCCCGCGTGGTCGAGCACATGGTGGATGCCGTGCTCTATTTCGAGGGCGAAGGCGGCCACCACTACCGCATCCTGCGCACGGTGAAGAATCGTTTCGGCCCCACCGACGAGATCGGCGTGTTCGAAATGTCGGACAAGGGCTTGCGCGATGTCGCCAACCCCTCCGAGCTTTTCCTGGGCGAACGGCACGCAAAATCGCCGGGAGCCGCGGTTTTTGCCGGCATGGAAGGCACGCGCCCGGTGCTGGTCGAAATCCAGGCGCTGGTCGCGCCGTCCACGCTGGGCACGCCGCGCCGTGCGGTGGTAGGCTGGGACAGCCCGCGCCTTGCCATGGTGCTGGCGGTGCTCGAAGCCCACTGCGGCGTGCGCTTCGGCCAGCACGACGTCTATCTTAACGTCGCCGGCGGCTACCGCATTTCCGAGCCTGCGGCAGACCTTGCGGTTGCAGCCGCGCTGGTTTCCTCGCTCACCGGTCTTGCCCTGCCCGCCGATTGCGTCTATTTCGGCGAAATCAGTCTTTCAGGCGCGATTAGGCCGGTTGCCCATGCGCAGCAGCGCCTCAAAGAAGCCGAAAAGCTGGGCTTTGGACAGGCTGTCCTGCCGAAGGGCAGCGAGGAAATGTCCGGGGGGATCGGGTCCGGTGCGTTCCAACCCGCGACACTCACGGACCTCGTTGTTCGGATTGCGGGTGCCCTGCGCCGAAACACGGACGACTGACCGGGCCGAGCGGCGCGGTACGGCACGAGCTGTCATGATGGAGTGAGAACGACATGCCGATTACGCTGCTTGACGGAATTCTCGTCGGCTTCACTCTTGTATCCGCAATGCTGGCCATGGTGCGCGGCTTCTCGCGCGAGGTGCTTTCCGTCGTATCCTGGATCGCGGCGGCGGCGGCGGCATATTTCCTCTACCAGAGGGTACTGCCCTTTGTGCAGCCGCACATCGACAACGACAAGATCGCGATGGGCGCCTCGGCCGGCATCGTCTTCATCGTCGCGTTGATTGTGGTGACGATTGTCACCATGAAGATCGCCGATTTCATCATCGATTCCCGCGTCGGCGCGCTCGACCGCACGCTGGGCTTCCTTTACGGCGCCGCGCGCGGCATACTGGTGGTCTCGGTCGGCCTGATGTTCTTCAACTGGCTGGTCGGCACCAATCCGCCTGCCTGGATTGCCAACGCCAAGTCCAAGCCCCTGCTGGAAAGCATCGGCGCCAAGATCGAGAACATGATGCCGGAGGATCCGGAGAAGTCGATCCTGAAGCGCCTCAAGCACGGCGAAACGCCGGACGCTGAGCCAGGCACCGCGCCCGCCGACGGGGCCGCCGATGCGCCGCAGGACGACAACGCCAACGCCCCGGCTGACAATTGATGTAGCGCCTTTGGCGCCGGCGCCCTATATGAGGGCTTCCTGACGAGAGACTGGCCCGATGTCTAAAGCGGACGACACCTTGCTCGGCGAGGCCGACGATCATTTCCACGACGAATGCGGCGTGTTCGGCATTTTCGGCCGACAGGATGCTGCGGCAATCGTCACGCTTGGCCTGCACGCCTTGCAGCACCGGGGGCAGGAAGCGGCCGGTATCGTTTCCTATGACGGCTCGCAATTCCACGTCGAGCGCCATGTCGGCCTGATCGGCGACAACTTCACCAAGCCGCGGGTGATGGACAGCCTGAAGGGCAACCGCGCCATCGGCCATACGCGCTACGCCACCACGGGCGGCGCCGGCCTGCGCAACGTGCAACCGCTGTTTGCCGAGCTTTCCGATGGCGGCTTCGCCATCGCCCACAACGGCAACATCACCAATGCGATGACGGTTCAGCGCGCCTTGCAGAAGCAGGGCGCGATATTCTCGTCCACCTCCGACACCGAGACCATCCTGCATCTGGTGGCGACCAGCCGCGAGAAGGATTTCAACGCCCGCTTCATCGAGGCGGTGCGCCAGCTGGAAGGCGCGTTCTCGCTCGTGGCGCTGACCTCCAAGAAGATGATCGGCTGCCGCGACCCGCTGGGCATTCGCCCGCTGGTGCTCGGCGATCTCGACGGCTCCTACATCCTCGCTTCCGAGACCTGCGCGCTCGACATCATCGGCGCGCGGTTCGTGCGTGACGTGAAGCCGGGCGAGATGGTGATCATCACCTCCAAGGGCCTCGAGAGCTCGTTCCCGTTCGAGCCGGTCAAGCCGCGCTTCTGCATCTTCGAATATGTCTATTTCGCCCGGCCGGACTCCACCATCGAGGGCCGCAACGTCTATGAGGTGCGCAAGCGCATCGGCATGGAGCTGGCCGTGGAGAACCCGGTCGAGGCAGACCTTGTCGTGCCGGTGCCGGATTCGGGCACCCCGGCGGCCATCGGCTTTGCCCAGCAGGCCGGTCTGCCCTTCGAGCTCGGCATCATCCGCAACCACTATGTCGGCCGCACCTTTATTCAGCCGACCGATTCCATCCGTCACATGGGCGTGAAGCTGAAGCACAATGCCAACCGCCGCATGATCGAAGGCAAGCGCGTGGTGCTGGTCGACGATTCCATCGTGCGCGGCACCACTAGCCAGAAGATCGTGCAAATGGTGCGCGAGGCCGGCGCCCGCGAGGTGCATATGCGCATCGCCTCCCCGCCGACGCGCTCCTCCTGTTTCTACGGCGTCGACACGCCCGAGACGGCCAAGCTGCTTGCCTCGCGCATGTCGATCGAGGAGATGGCGGATTTCATACGCGTCGATTCGCTCGGCTTCCTGTCGATCGAGGGTCTTTACCGCGCCGTCGGCGAGGCCCGCCGCGACATGGAGCAGCCGCAATTCTGCGACGCCTGCTTCACCACCGAATATCCCACGCGCCTGACCGACCACGAAGGCGCCGACAATGTGCGCACCCTGTCGCTGCTGGCGACTGGTGGGCAGTAATCCCATCCTGGCTTCGCGTTAGCGAGCCCCCTCACCCGGCCGCTGCAGCGCCAAATCGGGTTCCCTCCTCCCCCAACGGGGAGAAGGGGCCCGAGCGTAGCGAAGGTGGATGACGGGCTTTTTGAAACGAGCGGAATTCATGACGACCCCGACTCCCGACCTTTCCAACCGCATCGCCCTCGTCACCGGCGCCTCGCGCGGCATCGGCTACCAGATCGCCAAGCAGATGGCGGCGGCCGGCGCGCATGTGATTGCCGTGGCGCGCACGGTGGGTGGGCTCGAGGACCTCGACGACGAGATCAAGGCCGCCGGCGGCCAGGCGACCCTGGTGCCGCTCGACCTCACCGACATGGAAGGCATCGACCGCCTCGGCGGCGCGATCAACGAGCGCTGGGGCAAGCTCGACATTTTCGTCGCCAATGCCGGCGTGCTCGGCGTCATCTCGCCGATCGGCCATGTCGAGGCCAAGACGTTCGACAAGGTCATGGCGATCAACGTCACCAGCACCTGGCGGCTGATCCGTTCGCTCGACCCGCTGCTGCGCAAGTCGGATGCCGGCCGCGCGATCCTGCTGTCCTCGGGCGCAGCACACTCGGCCCGCGCCTTCTGGGGCCCCTACGCCGCCTCCAAGGCCGCCGTCGAGGCTCTGGGCCGCTCCTGGGCCGACGAGACGCGCAACATGCCGCTGCGCATCAACAGCGTCGATCCCGGCCCGACCCGCACCGCCATGCGCGCGTTGGCCGTACCCGGCGAAAACTCCGAAACCCTGCCGACGCCGGCCGAAATCGCCGCAAAGATCGTCCCGCTCGCCAGCCCGACGCTGCGCGAAACCGGAATGCTCTTCCAGGCGCGGCAGGAACGTTTTGTCTCCTACCGCAACCCGGAATAGGTTCTTCGCTAGGCCTTCGACGTCGGGTGATGGCTCTCGGTCACCGATAGCTCCGGCTTCGTGTTGAGCGTCTGGAACACCACGCAGTAGCGCTCGGTCAGCTTGAGCAACGTGTCGATTCGCTCCTGCGGCTCGTCGGTGTCGAGGTCGAACTTCAGCCTGATTGCCCGAAAACCAACCGGCGCGTCCTTGGCCACGCCCAGCGTGCCGCGAAAATCGAGGTCGCCTTCGGCCTCGAGCCTGGCGTCGACCAGGCGAAACTCCAGCGCCGTCGCCACCGCCTTCAGCGTGACACCCGCACAGGCCACCAGCGCTTCCAAAAGCATGTCGCCCGAGCACAGCTCCAGCCCGCTGCCTCCGGTCGCGGGGTGCAGGCCGGCTACCGCCAGCGCCCTGCCCGTCTCCACCTTGCAGGCGATCGACTGATCATCGATCGAGCCCTTGGCCCGCAAGGTCACCAGCGCGCGGGAAGCGTCGTCGCGGTAGCTGTCCTTGAGGGGCGTCTGCAAGCTCTTCAGTTCCGTGGCGTCCATGCCGATCTCCCGATGCAATCTTTGCGCCAACCTATCACGCCGGCGCGCGCCGCGTCCTGCCACAACCGACTGAGCCGGCAAAACAGGTTGGTCCTAATGCTCCCGGCCGTCTGGCTTAGCCCGACTGCACGCTGTGGTCGTATAGCTGGCCCAGCGCCGCTGCGTGGGGCAGGCGCCGATTCCTCAGGACCGCCACATGGCCAATGCCGTCATCGTCGAAACGCGCGAACGCATCTACGCGGGCATCTTCTTCACCGGCATCGCCTATTTCCTGTTTTCGGGACAGGACGCCTCGATCAAGCTCCTGGTCACCGGCCTCAGCGTCTGGCAGATCCTGTTCTTGCGCAGCGCCACCATCCTGACAGGCGCGCTCGCCATTGGCGGCCGCAAGCTCATGGTCGAATCTTTCACCTCGCCCGCCGTCGTGCCGATGCTGCTGCGCAGCTTCCTCATCCTCGGCGCCTGGCTCTGCTTCTACAACGCGGCGAAATATCTGCAGCTGGCCGAGCTGACCACGATCTATTTCGGGGCGCCGGTCATCGTCACGCTGCTGTCGATCTTCATCCTGGGCGAAAAGGTGCCAGTGGTGCGCTGGGTGGCGGTCCTCATCGGCTTCGTCGGCGTCTATATCGCCTGCGATCCGGCAACGCTCGGCATCACCGCGCCCGTGGCCATGGTGCTGGCGGCCGCCTGCTTCTGGGCGCTTGCCATCGTACTGATGCGCAAGATCGCGCTACACGAGAGCACCATGGTGCAGATCGTGCTCAACAACGCCTTCTTCCTCGTCATTGCCGGGGTGCCGCTGCTCTTCGTGTGGCAGACGCCGGTCCTCTATGAATGGCTTTTGCTGATCGGCCTCGGCGCGGTCGGCGGCCTTGGCCAGTTTGCGCTCTTCGAAGGCATGAAGCGCGCGCCCGTCTCGGTCATCGCGCCCTTCGAATACACCTCGCTGATCTGGGCCTTCTTCTTCGGCTATGCGATCTGGGGCGACGTTCCGCGCCATAAGGTGTTCATGGGCGCAACGCTCATCTTCCTTGCGGGCGTGGTCATCATCCTTGGCGAGCGCTTCCGCAAGCAGGACTGATCATCCTGACAGCACCCTGTCAGGCCCCCTACACTAGGATCCCCGCATGCAACCACCGGAAGGAACGATGGCGGCACAGATCGACCATTCGGCCGAGCGCCTGCTCGGCATCGTGCTCGTCACCGCTTCGGCGGCGGTGTTCGGCCTGGCCGGCGTTCTCACCAAGTCGATCCATGCCGAGCCGCTGGTCATTGCCTGCTGGCGCGGGCTGGTCGGCGCGCTGCTGATCACCGCTTATGTGTTCTGGCGGCGCGGGCGCCCCGGGTCGCAAAGCATGCGGCTGGGCTGGCGCGGCTGGCTGATGGCGGTCGTAGGCGCAGCGGCGAGCCTCGCCTTCATCTCCGCCTTCAAGAACACCTATGTCGCCAATGTCGCGATCATCTATGCCACGGCACCCTTCATGGCGGCGCTGTTCGCCTGGCTGTTCATCCGCGAGCGCGTTCGCAGCCAGACCATGCTGGCCGCCGTGCTGTCGCTGGCCGGTGTCGGGCTGATGGTGTTTTCGGGCGTGGGCACCGGCCGCCCCTTCGGCGACGGCCTTGCACTGATCATGACGGCCACCAGCGCGCTCTACATGGTTCTCATCCGCACTTTTCGCGACACGCCGGCCGTGTGGGTGGGCGCGGTGTCGGCCTTCCTCGTATTCGCGCTCGCCTGGTTCGTTGCCGATCCGCTGGCCATCTCCGGGCATGATGCGGTGCTGCTTGTGGCCTTCGGCATATCCTTTGCGGCGGCATCGATCCTATGGACCGAAGGTACACGCCGCATTCCCGCTGCCGAGGCCGGCCTGCTCGGTTCGGCGGAAGTGCCGTTCGCGGTCCTGTTCGGCTGGATCTTTTTGGCCGAATTCCCGCCCGCGACCAGCCTGATCGGCGGCGCGGTGGTCCTTTCGGCTGTGCTTGCCCATGCCGGGCGCGACTGGCTGCAGGCACGCGCTCTGCGCTCGACCTGAGTCCCGAAAAAAAATTCGATTTTCTCTGGAACCATTTCCGCGTTACCGCGTTTGAACACTTGGACGGGCTCGTCCCCCATGCCCAACCCTTAGCCCGTTCCCCCTTTTACCTCCAGCCGGCCACAAGCCGGCTTTTCTTTTGCTCCGTCCTTGGCTCCGGCGGAAACGGCTGGCGTGGTGGGGTGCCTGGTCGCCGCCAAGCCCCACTTCGTCATCCTCGGGCCTCAAGCGCGAGGATAGCGGAGCGAAGGTTGGAGATTGGCCGCGCCGACCCGCCCCCACTTCGTCATCCTCGGGCTTGACCCGAGGATCCATGCCGGTCGGCCAAAACTGCCGCAGAGGAGCAGACAGAGCCGCACGGGTCGCAATCCGCCCTGTGGACGAATTTGCCACACCACTGGCGCGAACCAATTGAAATCATTCACTTAGAAGGAAAATCACCGCCCCGTTCATCCCCCACCTTTCCGCCTCCCACATAATCACCCGCATCGGCCTCAGCGGGAACACGGGTCATGAACCGGATGAGCGTGGAGGGCGACGATGTCCGGGCTGGTGGCGCTAACGGTGGCGCTGCTGGGTGATGAACCCCCAAGTCCGGGCCTTTGCGGCGGCTGGCCACGCGAATGTGGAGGCGACTGAGCGGGGCAAGAGCATCGAACGGGCGGTCGAAGGGCCGCAAGATTTACCTAAACGAGCGTGTCCGACGACCGCCCGTCTTCCCAGGCTCTTTGACAATAGCCAGACGGTGAAAACCGGGCGTGGCACCGAATAGGTGCGTCCCCTGAGCCTGTCGAAGGACCCCTCGACTACGAATACATTGACGTTCACACAACTTCGGCTACCCTTCGCGCCAAAGCGGTCGACAAGAACCGCGCGAGGACACGCGCCGGGAGTGCGGTATGATCCTGACGGGAACGATAGCTCTTTGCATACTCGCCGCCTATGTGGCCGGCGCGCTGTGGCAGAAGGTGCGCCTTGGAATCACACTGCATCAGGCGCTGCTCTACCTGCCGCTCAAGCTTGCCTATCGAATCGATGACAGCCGCATGCGCAAGGCGCGCAAGGCGGAGGCGCCGGTGGTCTATGTGGTGTCGCACCAGTCGGGCCTCGATCCGGCGCTGATGCTGTCGCTGCTGCCGGAAGACACCCTGCACATCCTCGACGAGGCCTCCGCCCGCTCGCACTGGCTGGAGCCGTGGCGGGAGCTAGCCCGCACCATCGTGTTCAACGCCGAGCACGTCTTCGTCAGCCGCCGCCTGGTGCGCGTGCTCAAGGGCAAGGGCCGGCTCGCCGTCTATATGCCTGACGATGTCGAGCCCGACATCAAGACCTTCCGGCTGTTCCGCGCCGTGGCGCACATCGCCCATCGTGCCGATGCCAAGGTGGTGCCGATCTTCGTGGGCGGGGCGCGCAACCTGCCCTTCTCGCTGACGCCGCGCCAGAAGGCCCCGCGAAAGTGGTTCCCGCGCCTGACCATCGCCGCCATGGAACCCGCCACGATCTCGGAACTGATGGCGCGCAACGTCACCCAGCCGGGGCGGGCATCGAACGCCTTGTTCGACCGGGGCGCGGAGGCACGCTTCAGCGCGAGCGATCCGCGTCGGTCGCTGTTCCTGGCAGTCCGCGACGCGGCTTACCGCACCGGCGCAAGCTATCCGATCCTGGAGGACCCGATCAGCGGCAGGCTGAGCTACCGCAAGCTGTTCACCGGGGCGCGCTTGCTCGGCCTGCATTTCGCCTCGGTCGCCGCGCCCGGCGAGGCGGTCGGCGTCCTGCTGCCAAACAGCAACGGCCTGGTGGCGACACTGATGGGCCTTGCCTCAGGCAGCCGCGTGGCGGCGATGATCAACTACACTGCCGGCCCGGCCGCGGTGACCGCCGCCGTGCGCACCGCCCCTATCCGCATCATCGTCTCGTCGCGAAAATTCATCGAAAAGGCCAATCTCGACGACATCGTTGCCGCAGCGGAAAAAGGCAGCGCGAGAATCCTGTGGCTCGAGGACCTCCTCGCGCAGGCGTCGATCATGGACCGCCTTGCCGCCGCGCTGTTCTGGCGCTGGCCGGTGCATGCGCAGGATGCGTCCAAGCCGGCGATCATCCTATTCACCTCTGGCACCGAGGGCAGCCCGAAAGCCGTGGTGCTGTCGGGGCGGAACGTCGTTGCCAACGCCATGCAGGCCGAGGCGCGCATCTCGATCGGCGCCGACGATCTCTTGCTTAACGTGCTGCCCGCCTTCCATTCCTTCGGCCTGACCGGCGGCATCGTTCTGCCGCTCGTCGCCGGCGTGCGCCTTTACCTCTACCCCTCCCCGCTGCACTACAAGCAGATACCGGAGGTGGCGGCGAAAATCCGGCCGACCATCATGTTCGGCACCGACAGCTTCCTGGTGGGCTATGCCCGCACGGCGAAGAACGACGACTTTTCCAGCCTCCGCTTCGTCGTGGCAGGCGCCGAGCCGGTGAAGGCCGAAACGCGAAAGGTTTGGCGCGACCGCTTCGGTGCCGAGATCGTCGAAGGCTATGGGCTCACCGAGGCGGCGCCGGTTGTGTCGGTCAACACGGCCACGCACAGCCGCGACGGCACCGTCGGCCGGTTGCTGCCAGGCATGAAGATGCTGCTCGAGCCGGTGGAAGGCATCGCCCAGGGCGGCCGGTTGCAGCTTCAGGGGCCGAACCTGATGCTGGGCTATATCAACCCGGAGAGCCCGGGCGTGCTGCAGCCGCTTGGTGACGGCTGGCACGATACCGGCGACATCGTAACAGTCGACCGCGAAGGGTTCATCGCCATTGCCGGGCGGGCCCGGCGCTTCGCCAAGATCGCGGGCGAGATGGTGTCGCTGGGCGCGGTCGAGGCCCTGGCGCATGCGCTGTGGCCGGAAGATGAGCATGCTGCGGTCGCCGTGCCCGACAAGCGCCGTGGCGAGCGCGTCGTGCTGGTCACCACCGCGAGCGAGGCCGACGCCTCGCAACTGCGGCAGTTCGCCAGGACTTCGGAGGCAAGCGAACTGATCCTCCCGCACGACATCATCAAGACCGCGGAATTGCCGCGGCTCGGTACCGGGAAGATCGATTACGTGGCCGTTCGCCGGCTGGCGATCGAGCAGCTAGGCAGCGGCGAGGCCGCTGCCTGATTAGCGCCTCAGCTTGCCGCCGGCGGCTGCGCAGCTGCCGCTTCCTTTTCCGCTTCGAGATGCGCGCGGCGCGAATAGGCGCGCGCGCTGAGCGGCAGGAAGACCAGATAGGCGATCGCCGACACCGACAGCGTCTGCCACGGATAGGTAACCAGCAGCAGCACGAACAGCGCCACGCCAAGGATCAGCGGCAGCACCTTGTCGCCGGGGATCCGCACCTTCTTGCCGGAATAGACTGGCAGGCGGCTGACCAGAAGAAGGGCGATAAGCACCGTGAAGCCGGAAGAGATGAAGGCAAACGTGCGGTCCGGCACCACAGCGCCGATGAATACCAGGTAGATCGGCAGCATCACCACCACGGCACCGGCTGGGGCCGGCACGCCGACGAAGTATTCGGACTGCCAGGAAGAACGATTCTGCTCCTCCTCGAGCACGTTGAAGCGCGCCAGTCTGAGCCCGCAGGCAATCGCGAACAGCAACGCCGCGATCCAACCCGGAGAGCCGGCGCGGTCGAGCAGAAAGGCGTAGAGCACGAGCCCGGGCGCAACGCCGAAATTGACGATGTCGGCCAGCGAATCCATTTGCGCGCCGAACTTCGACGTCGCCTTCAGCGCACGCGCGATGCGGCCGTCGATGCCGTCAAGAAAAGCGGCGATCAGCACCATGACGACGGCGGTCTCGAAGCGCCCCTCGAAGGCCAGCCGGATGCCCGAGAGGCCCGCGCAGATCGCCAGAACCGTGATCAGGTTCGGCATGATCATGCGCAGCGGAATTTCGCGAATGCGCGGGCCACCGTGCCCGTGCGGTTCAAAATGCTGGAAGGGCGCCGGCACGGGTTACGAGATCCGGACCAGAGGAGTGGCGGCCGAACCGCCGAATTCGGCGAGTACGGTTTCGCCAGCTACGGCCGTCTGCCCGACCGCAACGCGCGGCGTGGCTTCAGCCGGCAGGAAAACGTCGACGCGCGAGCCGAAGCGGATCAGTCCGAAGCGCTCGCCCACCGAAATATTGCCCTCGGTCTGCGCCCAGCAGACGATGCGGCGCGCCACGAGGCCGGCGATCTGCACGACGACGATGGTGCCGTTCGGGCTGTCGATGACGAGGCCGTTGCGCTCGTTCTCGCTGCTGGCCTTGTCGAGCTCGGCATTGAGGAACTTTCCAGGCCGGTGCTCGATCCGGGTGATGCGGCCGCGCACCGGCGAGCGGTTCACGTGGCAGGAGAAGACGTTCATGAAAACGGAAATGCGCGTCATTTCCTCGGAGCCGAGCCCCAATTCGCGCGGCGGCACAGCAGGCCCCACAGCGGAAACGACGCCATCGGCCGGGCTGATGACGAGCCGGTCGTCGACCGGCGTCACGCGCTGCGGGTCACGGAAGAAATAGGCGCACCAGGCCGTGAGAATCAGGCCGACCCAGAACAGGTTGATCGAGAAGAAGCCCAGGATGATGGTCGCAGCCGCAAAGGCGCCGACGAAGGGATAACCCTCGCGATGCACGGGCACGAAGACGTTCTTGACGGTGTCGACGAGGCTCATCGGGCGGGCGCATCTCCAATGGAAATAAGGGCTTGCTTACCGGAAACTGCAGCCCGCCGCAACGCGACATTAACGAAAAGCCAGTGTCTTACCTCAGACCTCTTCCGCGCGCCGGCGAACCACCACACCCATTTCGTCGGCTTCGCGGGCGATGCGCAGCCGCTCCTCGGCCTCGGTGGCCTCGCGCTGGCGTGCCCACATGGAGGCGTAGAGCCCGTCGCGACGCAGAAGCGAGGCGTGCGTTCCACGCTCGGCGATCTGGCCTTCCTTCAGCACGATGATCTCGTCGGCCGAAATCACGGTGGAAAGGCGGTGAGCGATGACTATGGTGGTGCGTCCACGGCTGACGAGATCGAGCGCAGCCTGGATTTCCTGCTCGGTATGAGTGTCCAGGGCCGAGGTCGCCTCGTCCAGCATCAGGATCGGCGGGGCCTTGAGGATGGTGCGGGCGATGGCCACGCGCTGCTTTTCGCCGCCCGACAGCTTCAACCCGCGCTCGCCGACCATGGCCTTGTAGCCGCCCGGCAGATGCTCGATGAAGCCGCCGATCTGCGCCAGTTCGGCCGCGCGCTTGACCTCCTCGTCGGTCGCGGCGGGGCGGCCATAGCGGATGTTGTAGGCGATTGTGTCGTTGAACAGCACGGTATCCTGCGGAACCATGCCGATCTCAGCGCGCAGGCTCTCCTGCGTCACATCGCGCACGTCCTGCCCGTCGATCAGAATCGCGCCGCCCTGCACGTCATAGAAGCGGAACAGCAGCCGCGAGATGGTCGACTTGCCGGCGCCCGAGGGACCGACGATGGCCACGGTGCGGCCGGCCGGCACTTCGAAGCTGATACCCTTGAGGATCGGCCGGGCCGCATCGTAGGCGAAGTGCACGTCGCGGAATTCCACCTTGCCATCCGCGATCGCCAGTCTACCGGCGTCCGGCTTGTCGACGACTTCCTGCGCCACGTCGAGCAGGTCGAACATCTGCTCGATGTCGGTCAGGCCCTGGCGGATTTCGCGGTAGATGAAGCCGATGAAGTTGAGCGGCACCGAAAGCTGCATCAGCATGGCGTTGATGAAGACGAAGTCGCCGATGGTCTGCGTGCCGGCCATCACCTCGCGCGCCGACATCCACATGGCGATCGCCATGCCTATACCGAAGATGACGCCCTGGCCGAAGTTCAGCCAGCCAAGCGAGGTCCAGATGCGGGTCGCGGCGGTTTCGTAGCGCGCCATGGAGCGGTCGAAGCGCTCAGCTTCCATGCTCTCATTGTTGAAATATTTGACGGTTTCGAAGTTCAGCAGCGAGTCGATCGCCTTGGTGTTGGCGTCGGTGTCCGAGTTGTTCATGTCGCGGCGGATGCCGATGCGCCAGTCGCTGGCCCACACCGTGAACCATGTGTAGAGGGCTACGGTCACGGCCACGACCACCACGTAGAGCCAGCCATAGGCGACGGCGAAGATGATCGCCGTCAGCGCAAATTCCAGCACCGTCGGAACCGTATTCAGGATCGTGAAGCGGACGATCGTCTCGATGCCCTTGGTGCCGCGCTCGATGATGCGCGACAGGCCGCCGGTGCGCCGCTCCAGATGGAAACGCAGCGACAGGCTGTGCATGTGCACGAAGGTCTTGTAGGCGAGCTGCCGCACCGCATACTGTCCGACGCGCGCAAACAACGCATCGCGCAGTTGGTTGAAGCCGAGCTGGACAATCTTCACCACGTTATAGGCGAGTACCAGCATGACCGGCGCGAGCAGGAAGTCCGGCAGCGGCGGGGCCACTCCATGCTCACCGCCGGCAAGAGCGTTGGTCGCCCATTTGAAGAAGTAGGGCACGGCAACGAGAATGAACTTTGCCGCCACGAGATAGATGGTCGCCCAAACCACCCTCGCCTTAAGGTCGGCGCGATCGGCCGGCCACATGTAAGGCCAGAGGTTGAGCAGGGTTTTCAGCGTAAAGCCGGAATCGGCGGAAACTGTCTTGTTGGCCAAGATTTCATGCCTTTGGATTTTGTTCTTCGCTGCCCGCGCAGCAGTGCTCGACCAGCCCGGCAACCATGCCGGAGAAGGCCGCAAGGGCGGCGTAGTCGACTTCGTAGCGCGAGCGCTGCTTTTCAGGCGAAAAGCGCACCAGCCCGGCTTCGACCAGGATTTTCAGATGCTGAGACACCGTCGATTGCGCGAGGTCGAGCCGCGCGACCACGTCCTTGCAGCAGCACGCATTGCTACCGGAAAGATATCGCAGGATTTCGATGCGCGCCGGATGCGAAAGGGCCGCGAAGCGCAATGCCATGTTCTTGGTGGCAGCGCTTGCGCAAGAGTCGATCGGATCATGGAGTGCATTCATCGTTTATCGTCGATATACGATGGAGTTTGAATAGGCAAGCATTCTTGGAATGGAAATGCGCAATTGGCGCGCATGAGGGCTCATGCGCGCCAATTTCGGCAGTTTCGAGGAATGGCCTATTGCGGGAGCGTAGTCGCCTGCTCTCCCACGGCCTTCATGTTGGCAGCTTCGCCATGAGCCGTCTTTTCCGGAACCTTGAAGACCTGCCCCGGCCAGATGCGGTTCGGATCGCGTATCTGCTCCTGGTTGGCAAGATAGATGGTTGAGTAGCGGACGCCGAGACCGTAGACGCGGCGCGATATGCGCCACAGCGAGTCGCCACGCCGGATGATGACCGCGCCATCGACATTCTGCAGCTTCGGCGACATTGCCTCAGGCGCAGCAGCGGCGACCTCCGTCGAGCCGGCCGGCTTGGCGGGCTCGACGCCTGCGGCCGTTTCTGTGGCGGGAGTTGCCTTGGCAGGTTCGGCAGCGGCCGGTGCCACGGCTGACTGCGCTTCGGCTGCCTCGCGCTCGAACGGGACGGCAGCGCGGGCGGCGACCTTTACACCATCCTCTTCGAGCGCATCGGCACGGATGACGTAATCACCCGCCGGCAGATCGCGCTCGGTTTCGATCAGGAAGCGGCCGCCCGGTGAAGTCACGACCTCGCCCAGCAGGATGTCGTTGGCATAGACGCGAACCTTGCGGCCCGCATCGGCGCTGCCGGCGACGAACACCTTACGCCCCTCGATCTCGACGGCCTCGACCTTGACGGTGGCGCTGGTGGCCGCAGCGGCGGGCGCTGCCTTGTCTCCCGGCTGCGCGGCTTCGGCCGAAGCCTGCTGCCCGGGCTGCTGGGCTGCCGGCGCCGCGGCCGTTTCGGTTGCGGCTGCGGTTTCTGCCGGCTTGGCGGCCTCTCCTGCGGAAGCGGCCTGCTCAGGCTGCTTCACCTCCGGCTCCGGCACGGAAATCAGCTTGCTAGGCGCGCCCGGCTGCTCGACCAACGCCAGAACCTGCCCGTTCTTGTTTTCAGGGATCGAGACGACGGCCGTTTCCGGCGACGTCGCCACGACATTGTCGGGGCTGGTCGAACGCAGCACGATCTGGTGGTCGCCCGGCTTCAGCGGCTCATCGAGAGCGACGGCGAAATCCCCCTCGGGACCCGCAACCGCGTTGCCAATGACCTTGGCGCCCAGAACAATCTCAACCTTGGAGTTGGCCGCAGCCTTGCCGGCGATGACGAGAGAGCCATCGCCTTCCGCACGCACAAGATCGAATGACGGTGCCTTGACCTCGGCGCCGGCAGCCGTCGCCGGCTGAGCGGCAGGCGCTTGCGCCGCTTCGGTCGCGGCCGGTTGCTCGGTAGCGGCAGGCGTGGTGGCCGCAGGGGCCGCCGCCTCGGGCGCCTTTGCGGTTTCCGCCTGCGGCTGCGCCGGCAGTCTGCCTTCCTTCACCTCGGGCTGAGGCGCGGGTGCTTCAGACACGGCTGTCGCGGCTTCGGTCTTTTTCCCAAGGTAGGGATCGAGCGCCCCCGTCACATAGGCTGTGACAGCCACCGCGGCCACGAGGCCGCCCGAAAACAACAACGCCCGATTCATTCCACGTGCCATGATTTCCCTGTCCCCTTAGCCGTCTAGCCCCTCTAGCCGGTTTTTACGATAGCGACAAGAAAAAGCCCTGCAATGGGGCTTGACCGCTATCATATTGATATTCACCAATCATCGTTATGAATCCGATTCGATCAGTCTGCGTTTATTGCGGTTCCTCCCCGGGCCGTGGCGATGCCTATATGAAAGCCGGCCATGTACTGGGCAAGTCGCTGGCGGAGGCGGGGCTGCGCCTCGTCTATGGCGGCGGCACCAAGGGCGTGATGGGCGCCGTTTCAGAGGGTGTGCTGCGGTCTGGCGGCAAGGTGTCGGGCATCATTCCGCGCTTCCTCATCAGCAAGGAAGCCACCGAGGTCGCACTCGGCAGGCTGGACGAGCTGGTCGTGACCGACAACATGCATCAGCGCAAGCATCTGATGTTCGAGAAATCGGACGCTTTCGTAGCACTGCCTGGCGGTATCGGCACGGTCGAGGAGATCGTCGAGATCATGACCTGGGCGCAGCTCGGGCATCATCGCAAGCCGATCGTCTTTGCCAATGTCGACGGCTTCTGGAATCCGATGCTGGCGCTTCTGGACCACATGCGGGCCGAAGGTTTTGTGCACACCGGACATCTGGTGCAGCCGCTGGTCGTGGACCGCATCGAAGCGGTGGTCGCGGCGATCCTGGCCGAAGGCGCGGCAGTCGACGCGCCGACGACCGGCGTGCAGACGCTGATCGACAAGCTCTGACCTTCTGAGCCTATCTCAAACGAGCGCTTACGCGGGGTCCGTCTGAACTGCGGGCCGCCGGAAGAACATCGACCATGTGTAGATCGCCAGCGCCATCCAGATCAGGACGAAAGCGATGACGCGCACGCCGCTGAACGGCTCGCCGAAGCCGAACACGGCAATCAGGAAGATGATGGTCGGCGCGATGTACTGCATGAGGCCGATGGTCGAGAGCCTGAGCAGCTTGGCGCCGAAAGCGTAGAGCATCAGCGGCACGGCCGTAACGGGACCGCACGCCATTAGAAGGCCGATGTCGCCTGGATTGGAGAGGACGAAGTGTCCCTCGCCATGCATCTGCAGCCAGATGATGTAGCCCAGTGCCGGCAAGGCAAGGATCATCACTTCAAGGAAGAAGCCCTGGCTCGGCCCGATCGGCAGCGTCTTGCGCAGGAACCCATAGATCGCAAAGGTGATGGCCAGCGCCAGCGACACCCAGGGAACGCCGCCTGCATCCAGCGCCAGGATAAGCACGGCCACCGCCGCCAGAGCGATGGCCGCAATCTGGAACCGATTGAGCCTTTCGCCGAGCAGCGCGGCGCCCATCAGAACGCTCACCAGCGGATTGATGTAGTAACCGAGCGCCGTCTCCACTGTCCGGTCAACAGCGATCGCCCAGACATAGATGCTCCAGTTGCAGGTGATGAAGGCGGCAGTAACTGCGGCCATCAAGACGGTGCGCGGCGAACGCAACGCGACCTTCACATCCGCCGCGCGACCAAGCGCCAGCAAGGTTACCCCGGCTACCGGAACCGACCAGATGATGCGATGAGCAACCACCTCGATTGCGGGGATATGCGCCACCGCCTTCATGAAGAGCGGCAGCGCGCCCCACAGCAGATAGGCCGAGAGCGCGAAAAGAAAGCCGCGAGTTGCCGCGGCGTCGGAAGCATGGGCGTCGGTTGTCATGCCGCCACCTATGCTCTCGTTCGCCGCGGGAAACCACCGCAAAGTTCTGATGTATCGTTGACTTTCGCTTATGCCAGCGGCGGCTATTCTGCCGCGACCAGCCCTGCCATCTCACGGTTCTTCATCAGCTTGTAGATGATCGAGTCCATCAGCGCCTGGAACGAGGCGTCTATGATGTTGTCGGAAACGCCGACGGTCGACCAGCGCGCACCGGTCCCATCATGCGACTCGATCAGCACCCGGGTGATGGCCTCGGTGCCGCCATTGAGGATACGCACCTTGTAGTCGGCCAGTTCGAGATCGGCGATTTCGTTCTGGAACTTGCCGAGATCCTTGCGCAGGGCGATATCCAGCGCGTTGACCGGGCCGTGACCCTCGGCCACCGACATCTTCTCCTCGCCGTCGACGCTGACTTTCACGATCGCCTCGGACACCGTCTTCAGCGCCCCGTTGGCGTCGTAGCGGCGCTCAACCATGCAGCGGAAGCTGTCGACGCGGAAGAACTCCGGCACGGTATGCAGGAAGCGCCGCGCGAGCAATTCGAAACTGGCGTCGGCACCCTCATAGGCATAGCCCTCGGCCTCGCGCTCCTTGACCACGGAAATCAGCGCATCGAGGCGGTTGTCGTCCTTCGGCACGTCGATGCCGCGCCGCTTGAGCTCGGCGATGAAGTTGGCCTTGCCACCCTGGTCCGAAACCATGACCTTGCGGCGGTTGCCGACCGTTTCGGGCGGCACGTGCTCGTAGGTCTGCGGCTCCTTGACGAGCGCCGAGGCATGGATGCCTGCCTTGGTCGCGAATGCCGAAGCGCCGACATAGGGCGCTTGCGCCTCGGGCGCGCGGTTGAGCAGCTCGTCGAAATTGCGCGATAGGCGCGAGATGCCCAGCAGCGCTTCCGCCGAGATGCCCGTCTCGAAGCGTTCGGCAAAAGCCGGCTTGAGCACGAGTGTAGGGATCAGCGTGACAAGGTTGGCATTGCCGCAACGCTCGCCGATACCATTCAGCGTTCCCTGGATCTGGCGGACCCCGGCCTCGACTGCCGCGAGCGAGTTCGCCACAGCCTGCCCGGTGTCGTCATGGGCATGGATGCCGAGATTTGCGCCGGGAATGCCGGCGGCAACGACCTTGCCGACGATCTCGCGCACTTCCGACGGCTGCGTGCCGCCATTGGTGTCGCACAGCACCACCCAGCGCGCGCCCGCTTCGAGCGCCGTGCGCGCGCAGGCCAGAGCATAGTCGGGATTGGCCTTGAAGCCGTCGAAGAAGTGCTCGCAGTCGACCATGGCCTCGCGGCCGGCCGCGCGGGCCGCCTCGACCGATGCCGAGATGGAGGCGAGGTTTTCCTCTTTGGTGCAGCCGAGCGCCACGCGCACGTGGTAGTCCCAGCTCTTGGCGACAAAGCAGACCGCATCCGCCTTCGCCTGCAAAAGTGCTGCCAGCCCCGGATCGTTGGATGCAGAGACACCCGCGCGCTTGGTCATGCCGAACGCAGCGAACTTGGCATGTGCCGTGCGCTTTTCGGTGAAGAAGGCAGTGTCGGTGGGGTTGGCACCCGGATAACCGCCCTCGACATAGTCGAGACCGAAAGCATCGAGCATGGCGCTAATCGCAATCTTGTCCTCGACCGAAAAGTCGATGCCAGGCGTCTGCTGGCCGTCGCGCAGTGTCGTGTCGTAGAGGTAGATGCGTTCTTTGGTCATGGTTTCGATGCTTTCGTCTTTCCGCCCGCTAGCTGGGGCGGCAGTCAGGATCTGGGGTCAGCGCTTTCCGGCATAGGCGTCGGTGGCGCGAATGAGCCGGTCGAGAATGCCCGGCTCCGAATAGGCGTGCCCCGCCCCCTCAATCAGGTGATACTCGGCCTCGGGCCAGGCCTTGTGCAGCTCCCAAGCAGTCATGGGCGGACAGGCCATGTCGTAACGACCCTGAACGATGACGCCCGGAATGCCTTTTAGCTTGCCGGCATCGCGGATAAGTTGGCCTTCCTCCATCCAGCCGCCGTGGACAAAATAGTGGTTCTCGATACGGGCGAAGGCCAGCGCGAATTCGTCGTCGCCGAACTTGTTGCTGGTTTCGGGTTCCGGCAGCAGCGTGATCGTCTCGCCTTCCCACATGCTCCAGGCCTTTGCGGCGGCAATCCGCGGGGCGCGGTCGTCGCTGGTCAGGCGGGCGCGATAGGCCTGGACGAAATTGTCCCGCTCCTGCTCCGGGATCTGCGCGATGAAGCGGTCCCATTTTTCCGGGAACATCAGCGAGGCGCCGTGCTGGTAGTACCAATCGACCTCGCTGCGACGGAGCGTGAAGATGCCGCGCAGCACCAGCTCGCTGACATGTTCGGGATGGGTCTCGGCATAGGCGAGCGCCAGCGTCGAGCCCCAGGAACCGCCGAACACCAGCCATTTGTCGAAGCCGGCCATTTCACGCAGGCGCTCGATGTCGGCGACCAGATGCCAGGTGGTGTTGGCCTCGAGCTCGGCGTGCGGGGTCGAGCGACCGCAGCCGCGCTGATCGAACAGGATCACGTCATAAAGCTTCGGATCGAACTGCCGGCGATGCTTTGGCGAAATGCCGCCGCCCGGACCGCCATGCAGGAACACGGCCGGCTTGGCGCCCTTGGTGCCCGAGCGCTCCCAGTAGATCTGGTGGCCATCGCCGACATCCAGCATGCCGCTGTCGAAGGGCTCGATTTCCGGATAGAGCGTGCGCAGGTTCTCGGTCATTTCCGTTTGCTTTCTTTAAATGGCCAGGTTTGCGTGTCGTGGTCGGGATGCTGGCAGCCGACCACCGCCGCCAGAAAGGCATCCGCACCGGCCTGCTCGCCCTCGGGGCGCCCCGGCAGAGCATGGAGATGCCCGAAGAAGGACAGCTCGTCATTGGGATTGAGCTGCACCGTCGGCGGAGCCAGTTCCGGATCGTCCAGAGAGCCGATCGAAATGTCGATGCCGCTTTCATACTCGTAGGTCAGCGGCGTTCCGCAGTCGCCGCAAAAGCCGCGCCTGGCAGCATTCGAGCTGGCAAAGCGTTTCGGCTCGCCGCGGGTCCATTCCAGTCCCCTCGCCGTCACCAGGGGACCGAAGAAAGAGCCGAAGGCTTTTTGGCACATGCGGCAATGGCAGATCGATGCGCGGCCAAGACCGCCCACGCGAAAACGAACCGCGCCGCACTGGCAACCGCCGGTGACCGCTCCCTCCCTCACCGCTGATCCTCCGGCGGCCAGGTTTCGGTGTCGTAGTCGGGGTGCTGATAGGAGACGAGCGTCGCCAGGAACTCGGCGGCTTCCTGATCCTCCATGGTCGCCACGCCCGGCAGCTTCGGCACCTCATCGACATAAGGCAGCTTCGCCTCGATGCCCCACTGGATGACCGGAGCGATGTCCTCCGGATCGTCGAAGGTTCCGATCATGAGAGCCACGCCATCCGGCGCCTCATAAGTGAGCGGCGTGCCGCATTTGTTGCAGAAGCCGCGCGCGGCGTGATTGGACGAGCGGAATTTGCTGGGCTCGCCGCGCGTCCATTCGAGACTAGCACCACGAACCGAGACGAGCGGCGCATAAAAGCCGCCGCTGGCCTTCTGGCACATCCGGCAATGGCAAACCGAGGCGTCGCCCAGCGCGCCCTCTACCCTGAAGCGCACAGCCCCGCACTGGCAGCCGCCGGTATAGATGGGCTTGTTGTCGAGGCTCATCGCACAGCTCCGCTATTCGGGCGTGTGGCTGACGGCTTCGATATTGTTGCCGTCGGGATCGAAGACGAAGGCGCCATAATAGTTCGAATGATAGTGCGGGCGCAGGCCCGGCGCGCCGTTGTCCTTGCCGCCTGCCGCGATCGCCGCCTCGTAGAAGGCATCTACTTCGGCACGCGAACGCGCGGTGAAGGCGTAGTGACGCCCCGGTCCCGCCTCGGCGCCTTCATGCAGCCAGAAGATGGGATGGTCGCGGCCATAGCCGCCGATCTTCACGCCGCCGGTATATTCGGTCGGCACCATACTCAGCAGCGAGGCGCCGAGCGGCGCCATCGCCTGATCGTAAAATGCCCTCGATGCCTCGAAATTGCTTACGGTTATGCCAAGGTGGTCGATCATCTTTTCACCTCCCATGTGGTCACACGTTCACCGGTGGCGGGGTCCTTGCCGTCCTTCAGTTGCACGCCCTGCTCGAGAAGCTCGGCGCGGATGCGGTCAGCCGCAGCCCAGTCTTTTGCGGCGATCAGCGCAAGGCGCTCCGCGATGACCTTGGCGACGGCCTCTTCGTCGACCTCGGCTGCCTGCAACTCGAAGCCAAGGAACAGCATCGCCGACTTGAGTGCGGCCGCCGCTTCCGCATTGTCTTCACCGGCTGCCTGGCCGGCGAGATGCGACAAGAGCTGGAACACCGTGCTGGTCGCCAGATCGTCGGACAGCGCCTCGACAACGCCAGCCGGAATCGGTGCCGCCTCATTGGGTGCCATGTCGGCCGCACGCTTCCACTTGCGCAGCGTGTTCTCCGCCTCTTCCAGCTTGCGCACGGAAAAGTCGATCGGCTCGCGATAGTGGGTCATCAGCATGGCAAGACGCAGCACGTCGCCCGGCCACTTGCGGCCGCCGAAGGTCTCGGTTTCGAGCAATTCGTGGATCGAGTAGAAGTTGCCGAGGCTCTTGGACATCTTCTGGCCCTCGACCTGCAGGAAGCCGTTGTGCATCCAGTAGTTGGCCATCACCTCGGTGCCGTGGGCGCAGCGCGACTGGGCGATCTCATTCTCGTGATGCGGGAAGATCAGGTCGAGCCCGCCGCCATGAATGTCGAAGACCTCGCCAAGATAGGCCGACGCCATCGCCGAGCACTCGATGTGCCAGCCAGGACGGCCGCGGCCCCAGGGGCTTTCCCAGCCCGGCTCCTCGGGCGAGGATGCCTTCCACAGAACGAAATCGCCGGGGTTGCGCTTGTGCGCCTCGACCTCGACGCGGGCGCCGGCCTGCTGCTCGTCGAGATTGCGCTTCGACAATTGCCCGTAGTCCGCCATCGAGCCGGTGTCGAACAGCACTTCGCCTTGCGCTTCATAGGCATGGCCGCGTTCGATCAGACTTAGAATCAACGTGATCATGTCGGCGCGGCCGTCGGCTCGCGGCTGCACGAACTCGGTCGCGCGCGGCTCGACGGTCGGTTCAAGGCAGCCCAGCGCCTTGACGTCAGCCTGGTACTGGTGGGCGGTCTTTTCGGTGACGCGCCTGATCGCCTCGTTGAGCGGCAGATCGGGGAAATCGCGCAAGGCGCGGGCGTTGATCTTGTCGTCAAGGTCGGTGAGGTTACGGACATAGGTGACGTGGTCGGCACCGTAGAGGTGGCGCAGCAGCCGGAACAGCACGTCGAAGACGATGGCCGGGCGCGCGTTGCCGATATGGGCGAAGTCGTAGACCGTCGGCCCGCAGACATACATGCGCACATTGTCGGGATCGATCGGCACGAAGTCTTCCTTCGTGCGCGTCAGCGTGTTGTGGAGCCGCAAGCCCTTAAATCCGTTCGACATTCAAAATCCCAGTTCGTTCGGCAATCCGCCGCAAGCCGGCAGACGCGATGAAGCTCCAGCCTGCTGGCCGGGGCGTTTGTCCTGTCGAGAGAAAAGGCGAAAACGTCCGGACCAGCGCGTGCGCTAGCCAATAATGCAAATGCCGCAAATGGCGAAAGACGTTTTCATGGCAAGCTTTATCGCCTTGGGCGTTTTCGGCGTCAAGTCGCAACTTTGCTGAAAACGGTCGCCTTCCAGTCGCCAGGCAGTTCCGTAAGAGTTTATTAAACATACAGGAACCGAGATCGTATGACCCGCCCGCCAAGGGCAAAAAGTCACGATTTCGTCCCAAAGCAAGAGCATGAGTCTTGGACGGCAACTTACCTTGGGGAATTACCATGTCGGCGGCAAAGAGCGAAGCAGAACGAATCCGAGCTCAATATGCATCTCTGACTAGCCACTATCGCGCGATCGGCCCGGCCGCAGTCCTGGCTGCCGTGCTCGCAGCCAAGAAGAAAAAGCCGGCTTCAAAAAAGACGGCTTGATAGACTGACACCGATAGCGGCCATCACCAGGCCGATCAGGATATCCAGCACGCGCCAGGCCGATTCCTTTGCGAAGATCGGCTGCAGCAGGCGAGCGCCATAGCCCAGCCCGAAAAACCAGACGAACGAAGCCAGCGCAGCACCTAGGCCATAGGCCATGCGGTCCGGCCCGTCGAAGCGTGCCGAGAGCGATCCCAACAGCACCACCGTGTCGAGATAGACATGCGGGTTGAGGAAGGTGAAGGCGAGGCACGCCGCCACCGCCGCCTTCAGGCTGCCCTCGCCCGCATTGGCTGCCTTCAGCACGTCCGGCTTCATCGCGCGCCGGAAGGCGATGATCGCGTAGCTGAACAGGAATATCGCGCCGCCGATGGTGACGACATTGATCAGTATCGGCGATTGCGAGATCAGCGTGCCAAGGCCCGCGACGCCGGCTGCAATCAGCACTGCGTCGGACAAAGCGCAGATCAGGCACAGGATGAAAACATGCTGCCTGAGCAGGCCCTGGCGCAGGATGAAGGCGTTCTGCGCGCCGATCGCGATGATGAGCGAAGCGCCGAGGAGGAAGCCGGACAGGGCGGCCGGGAAGAAATTTGCGATCATGAGGGCTTTTCCGAACGGAGCTAGAAGAGCGTCATCTGGTGTTGCGCGGCCGGGCTGGCTTTCCTGCGCTCCGGCTTGGGCGGCTCCAGTCCTTCCAATGGCTCCACTCGCTCCTGTATTCGCGGATCGGTGTTGGCCACCTTGTTGACGAGATCTGAAACGGGAACCGCCTCGAAGAAGTCGGGCTCCACGGGCCGCATGAGATCGGCCACGTCGCGCGGTTCCTGGAAACGGCAATCCAGCCAGCGGGAAAAGTCCTGCTGGTGAATCACGACCGGCATCCGGTCATGGATGTGGGCGATGTCGCGGCTGGCTTTGGTGGTCAGGATCGCGCCGGTGTCCATCTCCGAGCCGCCCGGTTCGGCATAGGTTTCCATCAGGCTGCCAAAGGCAATCACGCCACCATGCTTTGGGCGAATCCAATAAGCCTGCGTCCGTTTGCCACCAACCTGGCGCCATTCATAGAAGCCCGAAGCGGGAATCAGCGCGCGGCGATGGCGCATGGCGGTGCGAAAGGAGGCCTTTTCAGTCGCCGTTTCCGAGCGCGCATTGATCAGCAGCGGAAATTCGCGCGTGTCCTTCACCCAAGTCGGGATCAGTCCCCAACGCACCAGAAGCGAGTGGCGGTCCGGCAGGTTGGAACCCCGTTCGCGCGGCTCACCGGCAACCACCATCAGGATCGGTTGCGTCGGCGCGATGTTGTAGCGCGGCGGAAACGCCTCGAGGTCGGGCAGCGAAAATGCCGCGTCGACTTCCTTGGGGCTGGCAGTGAGCGAAAAACGTCCGCACATTACGAGGCAATTACCGTTTGATCCTGCGCTCAATGTGGAGGTGGAAATCACGCGCGGCAACCTGTATCGGTTGAGCCACGCGCCCCATCCCCAGCCAATCGGGCCAGGAAGCAGACCATGTCCCCACGACAGACCATCCCGGCGGTATCGGTTGCCCTGATGCGGGGCGACCGCATTCTTCTAGTCAAGCGTGGGCATGCACCTTCACGCGGGCATTATGCCTTTCCCGGCGGGCGGGTCGAACCCGGCGAGACGGAAGAACAGGCCGCTCGACGCGAGTTGCGCGAGGAAACAGGGCTTGAAGCTGGAGATATCGCCCCGCTGCGGGCCTACATGATCGATGCCGAGCGCGACGGCCGGGAGATCACCTACCGCCTGCAGGTATTTTGCGGACAGGATTGCGGCGGCGACCCGCTCGCCGACAGCGACGCCGACGAGGCAGGCTTCTTCACGCTAGCCGAAATGGATGAGATGCCCGTCACCCCCTCCGTGCTGGAGGTTTCGCGCGAGCTCTTGGAACGCAGATAAACTGGGAATTGTGATCTCAGTGCCTTGCGGCTGACAAATTGTTTCGCCACAAAAACGTCATGCGCCGTGCTCTGCTGTTCTTCGCCGCATTCCTTGCCACCGGCTCGGCGGCAACCACGCCGTCGCGTGCGGTCGATGCTCCGTTCGAAGGCAGTTTGGTGCGGTTGTCGGAGATTCTCGGGTCGCTGCATTTCCTGCGCAATCTGTGCGGCGAAACGAGCAATCAGTGGCGCGACGAAATGCAGAAGCTGCTCGACTCCGAAAAGCCCGATGCTGCTCGGCGTGCCAAGTTGATGGCCAGCTTCAATCACGGCTACCGGTCGTTCGAGGGCACGTACACAAAGTGCACCGCCTCGGCATCCGAAGCGATCGTACGCTACATGAAGGAAGGCGAGACGCTGACTCGTGAAGTCACCGGCCGCTATGGAAATTAACGGCCTGTTAACTTTTCACACAATGCCAGTCGAATTTGGCAGGTTCGATGTGCTAGGTTTGTTAACGGGACATTAAAGGGAAAGATCAAGTTGGCCCGGAACCCGGGTCGCGACTTGAAAGGGTGTAAGATGGGTATGGAACACACGACCAGCGATCTCGACGCGCTGGTCCGGGAAGAAAAGCGCCTGACCGCAGTGGAATGCCACAACGAAGCCTGGGCCGAAGGTCTTTCCGCCGGCATCGAGACCGATATCCTGGCCGAAACCGCGCTTGCCACGGCATTCGGCGAAATCCTCCGGACGCATGGTGAGGCGACCGCGCTGGCGCTTCTTGACGTGATGCGCGAAAAAGTGATCGCCGGAGAGTTTGAACCCGTTCGTCTGCGACATTGATACATCCCCAAGTCTGCTTTTTCGGTATAAGAGGCTGACTGGGTGTCGAGTCTGATGCCCCTGGAGAGGATGGGACATGCAGACACTGACTCGGAGCAGCTCGGAAACTCGCAGGCATAGAGGTTTCGCGGCCTTTCTTTGGTTGGCAGCGGCGGGCGTGGCCCTGCCCGGTGCCTATCTGGTCGCGACGCTGCCGGCGGCCGCGCTGAGCGAGATCAAGCAAGAAGATCTGCCCGCGCCGACGACGGCTGCCCCCGACAAGGCCGCCCCGGCCGAAGGCACTGCGCCGCAGGCTCAGGACAGCCAGAAAGCTCCCTCAGAAGCCCCTGATCCCGACGAGGCCGCGCCCGAACAGGCGACGCCCGGCTCGGTTCACGTCACCGAAGATCCCAACGCGCCGCTGCCGGAGATCATCTACGACGTCAGCAAGCTGCCCGAGCCGGTGCAACACATGCGCCAGCAGCTGCTGGACATCGCTGCCAGCGGCGATATCGAAAAGCTGCGCGCGCTGGTCGGCACTGGCGACGATGCGACCCAGCTGTCGGTTGCCGGTCTCGATGAAGATCCGATCGCCTTCCTCAAGGAGCAGTCGGGCGACAAGAACGGCGAGGAAGTGCTGGCCATCATGGAGAACCTGCTCAATGCGGGCTATGTCCATCTCGATCCGGGCACGCCGGAAGAACTCTATGCCTGGCCCTATTTCTTCGCGATGCCGCTCGACAAGCTTTCGGCCCGCCAGCGCGTGGAGCTGTTCAAGATCGTCACCGCCGGCGACTACGAAGACATGAAGAGCTACGGCGTCTACAACTTCTATCGCCTCGGCATCACGCCGCAAGGCAAGTGGGCATTCTTCGTCGCCGGCGAGTGAGACGGCAACGCCCTCCGACCATTTCAAGCTGAATCAAAATCGCCCGCCAAGCTGCTGCTTTGGCGGGCGATTTCGTTTCCGGAATGTTTGAAATGGGCTTAGCCAGAGGCTCCGGTCAGACCGGCAGCGCTTCGGAGAAGACGACCGGCTGGCCCAGCCCCGGCGAAACGATTTCGCCCTCCCACATCACCTGCTTGCCGCGAATGATGGTGCCCACTGGCCAACCCTTGACCTCCTTGCCGTCATAAGGCGTCCAGCCGGCCTTGGAGCCTGCCTGGGCGTTGGTGATGGTCTCGTGGCGCTTCATGTCGACGATGGTGAAATCGGCGTCGTAGCCGGCCGCGATGCGGCCCTTGCGCGCCATGCCGAACAGGCGCTGCGGGCCATGGCTGCTGAGGTCCACGAAGCGTTCGAGCGTCAGCTTCCCGGCATTGACGTGGTCGAGCATGATCGGCACCAGCGTCTGCACGCCGGTCATGCCGGAGGGCGACGCCGGATAGGGCTTTGCCTTCTCGGCCAGCGTGTGCGGCGCATGGTCGGAGCCCAGCACATCGACGATGCCTTGGCTGATGCCGCGCCAGACGCCCTCGCGATGGCGCCCATCGCGCACGGGCGGATTCATCTGGATGAGCGTGCCGAGCGTGGCATAGTCCTCTGACGACAGCGTCAGGTGATGAGGCGTCGCCTCGCAGCTTGCCACGTCCTTGTGATGTTCGAGGAAATCGATCTCCTCGGCCGTCGAGATATGCAGCACATGGATGCGCGCCCTCACCTCCCGGGCGATGCGCACGAGGCGCTCGGTGCACTGGAGGGCCGCGATCTCGTCGCGCCAGACCGGGTGCGAGGACGGGTCGCCCTCGATGCGTTCGCCAAGGCGCTCGCGCAGGCGGAACTCGTCTTCCGAGTGGAAGGCCGCACGGCGGCGCGTGTTCTTGAGGATGGAGCGGACGCCCTCATCGTCCTCGACCAGCAGGTTTCCGGTCGACGAGCCCATGAAGACCTTGATGCCGGCAGCGCCCGGCAGGCGCTCGAGCTCGGCCACATCCTTGGCGTTCTCGCGCGTACCGCCGACCCAGAACGCGAAATCGCAATGCATGCGGTTGGTGGCGCGGGCGACCTTGTCGGCCAGCGCCTCTTCGCTGGTGGTCAGCGGATTGGTGTTGGGCATTTCGAACACAGCCGTGACGCCACCCAGCACTGCCGCACGCGAACCCGTTTCGAGGTCTTCCTTGTGCTCCAGGCCCGGCTCGCGGAAATGCACCTGGCTGTCGACCACGCCCGGCAGAATGTGCAGGCCGCGGCATTCGATGGTCTCGGCTGCCGATGCCTGGCGCAGATCTCCGATCGCCGCGATGCGACCGTCACGCACGCCGACGTCGCGCAAAGCAGTGCCATCGTGGTTGACGACCGTGCCGCCCTTGAGGATGAGGTCGAACGTCGTTGTCATTTGCCACCTTGCTCCTGAGTTGCGTGGGGCTTACGTAATGGCCAGCCGATTTTCAAGTCAGGTTCCGCCCATGCACTCTGCCCTGCTTTCCGACCGCACCATCATTTCTGTGACCGGCGCGGAGGCGGAACACTTTTTGCAGAACATTTTGACGGTCGACCTGGACGCTCTGGCCGAAGGCGAAGCCAAGCCGGGCGCGCTGCTGACGCCGCAGGGAAAGATACTGTTCGACTTCCTGATCTCGCGCGATGGTTCTGGCGGGTTCCGGCTCGACTGCCGGAGCGATGTGGCCGACGATTTTCTTCGTCGCCTGACGCTCTACAAGCTGCGCGCCAAGGCGACAATTTCCAAGCAGGAACAGCTGCTTGTGGCCGCATCGTGGGATTCTGATTCATCCGGCTCAGCTTCCGATTCAAATGCTTCGAGCGATGATTCAATTGTGCTGCGCGACGCGCGTTTCAAGTCGCCCGCGGCCGCATTCCGAATCTATGGCCCGGTTCTTTCGGCTTCGGACGAAGTGAGCGCCTGGCATGCCTACCGCATCAGTCACGGCGTCGCAGAAAGCGGCAGCGATTACGCGCTGGGTGACCCCTTCCCGCACGACGTTCTGCTCGACGAGACGGACGGCGTCGGCTTCCGAAAAGGCTGCTATGTCGGCCAGGAAGTCGTCTCGCGCATGCAGCATCGCGGCACCGCGCGTCGCCGCGTGCTTCTGGTTTCGGCAGAGTCGCCCCTGCCCGAATCCGGCACCGAGATTCTCGCCAATGGCCGCAGCATCGGTGCATTGGGCTCCGTTGCCGGCACGCAAGGTCTGGCGATCGTACGCATCGACCGGGTGAAGGACGCGCTCGACGCTGGCGTCGCCATCACCGCCGCCGAAGTGCCGCTTTCGCTTTCGATTCCCTCCTGGGCAAAATTCACCTTCCCGCAGGAAGCCGCCGGCGCGGAGGAGGCGTGATGGCGGACAAGGTCGGCGCGCCGCCGCGCGCATGGCAGCGCATGCTTTCGGGCCGCCGGCTCGACCTGCTCGATCCCTCCCCGCTCGACATCGAGATTTCGGACATCGCACACGGGCTGGCGCGCGTGTCGCGCTGGAACGGCCAGACGGAAGGGGACAATGCCTTTTCGGTGGCCCAGCATTCGCTGCTGGTGGAGACGATTTTTTCCAGGCAGGCGAAGAACCCGACGCCCGACGAGCAGCTTGCGGCACTGCTGCACGATGCGCCCGAATATGTGATCGGCGACATGATCTCGCCATTCAAATCCGTGGTCGGCGGCGGCTACAAGCTGGTCGAGCACCGGCTGCAGCGCGCCATCCACATCCGCTTTTCTCTTCCTCCCGAAATCAGTGAAAGGCTGAAGAAGGAGATCAAGCGGGCCGACCACGTGGCCGCCCATTTCGAGGCCACGCAGTTGGCGGGATTCACCGTGCAGGAAGCGACGAAATTCTTCGGCAGGCCACGCGGCATCTCGGCCGACGCATTCGATCTCGTGTGTCATCCGGCAAAGGCGGTGCAGAAAGCCTTCCTCAAGCGGTTCGAAGCGATCGAGCGCGCGCGAGGCGCTGCCTAACGCTCCAGCCGGTCGAGGAACCACTGCGTCAGCCGGGTCCAGACCTCGTCCTTCTCGCCCGAATCCTCGATCCCGTGGTCGAGATTGGGATTGTCGTTGACCTCGATGACGAAGACGCCATCCTTGGTCTCCTTGAGATCGACGCCATAAAGCCCGTCGCCGATGCAGCGCGCTGCCCGCACGGCCGTCTCGACCACATGGGCCGGGGCGTGCTTCAGCGTGAATGTCTTGATGCCGCCTTCCACCGGTTTTCCGCCGCCGTCGTGATTGACGATCTGCCAGTGCTTCTTGGCCATCAGGTAGTGAACCGCAAACAGCGGCTGGCCGCCGAGCACGCCGATGCGCCAATCATACTGCGTAGGCATGTATTTCTGGGCGATCAGCAGGTCGGATTCCTCCATCCAGGCGGTTGCCAGGGCCTTCAGCTCCTCGAAATTCGTCGCCTTCTTCACGCCGCGCGAAAACGAGCTGTCGGGTATCTTCAGCACCAGCGGAAAGCCCAGCGTATCGGCCGCCAGCTGGAAGTCGGCCGGGCTCGCGATCATCACCGTCGGCGGCACGGGGACCTTGTTGAAGGTCATCAACTCGTTGAGGTAGACCTTGTTGGTGCAGCGGATCATCGACAGCGGATCGTCGATCACCGGCATGCCTTCCTGTTGCGCGCGACGGGCAAATCGATAGGTGTGGTTAGAGATCGACGTCGTCTCGCGAATGAACAGCGCATCGTAGTTGGCGAGCTTGGCGAGGTCCTTGCGCGTGATCGGCTCGACCTCGACGCCCATTTTTTCGGCGGTTTTGGCCCAGTAGCGCAGTGAACTGATACTGGACGGCGGCAATTGCTCGTGCGGGTCCACCAGCGTGGCGAAGGTGTAGCGCGCCGGGACGCGCGCCCTGCCGTCACGCCATTCGCGATTTGTGTAACTGGCGAGGCTTGCCAGGAAGCGCGGCTTTTCCTCCGCACTCATGCGCGCCAGCGGCAGGAAACCGATCTTATGGATCGTCGCCCATTCGTGATGATCCTTGATCGACACCTCTAACGCCGGCGCACGGAACCAATCGAACAGCAGCTTGGCAAAGCGGTCCCACGCCTTTGACGGGCCGATGCCGAAGAAGAAGGTGGCCTTGTCGGGAAAGCTGCCGCCAAGATCCTTGCGGCATTTGTTCAGCGCCAGTTCCAGCTCCGGCAGCGCGTTCTCGTAGAGCTTGCGTTCGGAAAGGTCGATCATGGTCTCGACCGTCGGGATCACCCTGTGCCCGCGCGAGCTCGCCAGCAGCGAGGCGTAGTAGCCCCGGCTCTGATAACCGTAGCTGTTGGACAGATTGATGACCTTCGGACGCTGCCCGCTGAACAGGGCCGGATGGGCAAGGTAGTCGCGATTGGTAATGATCTTGTGCGGCGTTGCCACCTGGTCGAGATCGCTCTGCCTGCCTGTAAGGATGACCCAGCTCATATTCGCTCGCGTTCGATTGTATGGAAGGTGTCCCCAGCCCGGCGATCATTTCGGGCGAGGGACAATCTGCTCATCGGGAAGAAGTTCCCGCCGTTTTGCGGGCAGGCGTGGCAATATTCGGCGACGACATATCGAGCGGCTTTTCGTAACGCAGGGCGTCCATGCCGTCGCCATAGTATCCGGGCTTTGATCCGAGCGGCCGGTAGCCGTTCTTTTCGTAAAGTGCGATTGCGCGCGGATTGTCCCGGCGCACCTCAAGGCGCATCGACGTGCAGCCTCTGGCGCCCGCCGCCTGCTCTGCGGCAGCAAGCAAGGCGCGGCCCTGCCCGCCTCCGCTGTTCGGCAAAACCGCCAAGGAATAAAGGCGCGCACTTTCGCTGCCGGCCCGGTAAAGCACAGCGCAATAGCCCCAAATTCCGTCCTGACGGTCGGCGACGAGAAGCGATGCGGTGGGACTGGAAATCATGCGGCGAAAGGATTGCCGCGAAATGCGATCGGTGACGAAAACCGCCCATTCGAGCGCCTCGAGCGCGTCCACGTCATCTTTGCGGGCCGGGCGGATTTCGGCGAGCATGCGAACCGGGAAACCTCAATAGAAAGATCGTCTAAAGGGCGGGCGGAACGTCTCTGCCGAAGCAATCACGCAAAGGCATCGATAGCGGTTTCGCGCCTCGAATTGGGCCGAATTGTGACTGCTCCGGGCTGCATCCACCGCATGAAAAATCCGCCCCGAAACCCGCCTGAACGATGCGGGTTCCGGGGCGGTGGGGCAAACTCGGAACTAGCTTTTCGCCCCCTGCAAAATCTGCCGGTACGCCGAGTCGGCGATCCGTGTCAGATCGGCCTGCGGGAGGTTGCCGGCGATCGCGCAGCCATAGCCGTCGTCCAGCCAATAGAGGGCACGCATGTCGCCATGCTCGACAAAGCGATAGCCGGTGTCCTGTTTGGTGGGGTCGCTGACGATATAGAGCGATACGCGGTTGCCGGTATGGTCCTGGTACATGAACTGAGCGGCGGCCTGCTTCTGGGCAGGCAATAGCCGTCCGCCGATGAGATCGAAACCTTGTTCGGTCAGATCGGGCGCAACGAGCGGAATGCCGACGCGGCGCGAAAGCCAGTCAACCAGATGCTGCTTCTCGTCGGCGCCCACTTCCACGACGTGCAGCTTTTCGGGGGCATAGAGCGCATAGGCTTCGATCGCATCTTCCGCGACCTGGCTGTCGGCGGCCTTTACCGGGTTCCAGCCGGAGGCGCCGACGAAGTAACCACCCAACCCGCCAATCGCGAGCAAGGCAGCTGCGGCAGCGGCTCGCCAGACGGCGGACGGGAGTCGGCGACGCGGCGCATCTTCCTTCGCCAGCAATTGCTCCATGCGGGGCGGTATCGGCTCGGATGCGACGTCGGAAACCGCCCGTCGCAGCATGTCGCCGTCGACGGCAAAGCGCCGGCTCTTGGCTGCCATGTCGGGATTGGCCACAAGCCAGGCCTCATAGTCGGCGTATTCCTCCCCCGGCAACTCTCCGTCGAGGGCCATATGGATGTCGCGCTCGTTGAAATCGCGCCGGCTCATGTGTCCACGATCCTTATTGCGCGGCGGCGCGAGCCGTCTTCCAGAAGGGCGCGAAGCTCTTCGCGTCCGCGGGCGATGCGGGACATAAGCGTGCCGGCCGGAATGCCCAGCACCTCAGCTGCCTCGGCATAGGAAAAACCTTCGACCGCGACCATCAGCAGCGCGGTGCGGCGGTCAGGGTGGATCGCCTGCAGCGCATCGAGGATTTCATGCGAGACGACGCTCTGCGCCTGATAAGCGGGCAGTGCCATGGCTTCGCTTGCCTCGAGCGGCAGCATCGTCGTTCCGCCGTACCGCTTGTCTTTCCTCACCCTGTCGATGAACAGATGATGCATAATCGTAAAAAGCCATCGTCGCGGGCTGTCGCCGGTCTGCCAGCTGTCAATCCGGGCGAGCGCTCTTTCGAGGCTGTCCTGAACCAGGTCGTCGGCGGCGTCACGGTTTCGCAGCAGCGCGCGCGCGTAGCGGCGCAGTCCCGGTATTTCCGCGAGTATTGCTGCCCGTCTCTGATCCATGACGCTCGGCCGAACGCCCCTGCCGGACTGAAATTCAACGCTATTCCAAGGCATCCGGCAATAGCCTGCGTTTCAACCCCGCGTTTGCGCCAAACACAGTATGAACGCTACAGGTAGTAGAATTATTCCCGCGATAGTTCGGATTTTCAGACGGCGCTGTCGCCAGGCACGTGATGTTTGCCCGCCGTATGCTTGCGCAGCGCATTGATAAAGCCGATGCGAGCATCGGGCGGCGTCAGCCCGCGCGGCTCATAGACATGCCGCGTGAAAAAGAATTCCGTCAGCCTGAAGGCTTGTTCGATCGCGCCCAAGTCGGCACGCATGCCAGGCCCGGCGATCAGAAAGGCGGGCAATGGCAGCATCTTGTCGTGCCAGGGCTGGCCAGCGTCGCGAGAGACGGCGCGGCCGGATTTCGGCGAGACGTAGGTAAGCTCTTCGCGCTGGCCGGTGGCAGCGCATTCGCTGAGGTCCAGGCCGAAGCCGAGTTCCTCCAGCACCATTAGCTCGAAGCGGACGACGAGTTCGCCGGCGGCGGTGGCGTCATCCAGATGGGAAAGCAGCAGCCCCAACATCTCGTAGAGGCCGAGATGCGGGTCACGCTCCGGCAAGAGGCGCAGATGGGCAGCGATCGTCTGCAGGCCGTAGACTGCGCAGGCGCTTTCGAACAGCCTGGCTGCGTTGAGTTCCAGCGCTTCGACCTGGAACTGGCCCATATGCTCGTCCAGCCGAGCCCACCAAACGATATCGACGCGATTTCCCACCTGCAGAACCGGCTGCGACTTGCGCGAGCGCCCTCCCCGGACCATGCCGAGATGGCGCCCATGCGCGCGCGTCATCACCTCAAGTATGACGCTGGTTTCGCCATGCTTGCGGGCGCCAAGGACAATTCCCTCGTCGTGCCATTCCATTTCTGGAGATTCGGCCGCTCAGTGCGGGAATTCAAGTCCCATTTCGCGGTAGCGCTCGGGATCGTCGCCCCAGTTCTCGCGCACCTTCACGAACAGGAAGAGATGCACCTTCTGCTCGAGGATTTCGGCGATGTCCTTACGAGCGGACGTACCGATGGAGCGGATCGTCTCGCCCTTGTGGCCGAGCAGGATCTTCTTCTGGCTGTCGCGCTCGACATAGATGACCTGCTCGATGCGCACGGAGCCGTCTGGCTTCTCTTCCCACTTTTCCGTCTCGACATGCGAGGAGTAGGGAAGCTCCTGGTGGAGACGAAGATAAAGCTTCTCACGGGTGATCTCGGCGGCCAGCTGGCGCATCGGCAGGTCCGAAATCTGGTCTTCCGGATAGTACCAGGGGCCAGCAGGCAAGGCCTTGGCGAGATAGTCGAGAATGGCGCCGCAGCCGGCGCCGCTCAATGCCGAGACCATGAAGGTGGCGTCGAAGGCAACGCGCTTGTTGGCCTCTTCGGCAAGCAGAAGCAGGCTTTCGTGCTTCACACGATCGATCTTGTTTAGCACCAGAACCTTGTGCTGGCGTACCTCGGCGAGGTTTTCGAGAAGCGTTTCGGCATCACCTCGGATGCCGCGCTCGGCATCGATGATCACCAGCACCATATCGGCATCCTTGGCCCCGCCCCAGGCGGTGGAGACCATAGCCTGATCGAGGCGGCGGCGCGGCTTGAAGATGCCGGGCGTGTCGACGAACACGATCTGCGCGTCATTGTGTATGGCGATGCCGCGCACGATGGCGCGCGTGGTCTGCACCTTGTGCGTGACGATCGAAACCTTGGCGCCGACAAGCTGGTTCACCAGCGTCGACTTTCCGGCATTCGGCGCGCCTATCAGGGCGACAAAGCCCGAATGGGTGACGGGTTCGGTTTCGCTCACTGTTCTTTTCCTTCCTGGCTCCAGACGCCCTCGCGCTGAAGCATGCTTGCGGCGGCGGCCTGCTCGGCCTCGCGCTTCGAACGCCCGGTTCCGTAGGCCGGTTCGAATGCGCCGACCCGGACGCTGACGGTGAAGACCGGATCGTGGTCGGGCCCTTCACGGCCCTCGATCTGGTAGCTTGGCGTCGCGGCAGCGGCCTGGTGCGCCCATTCCTGAAGCTCGGTCTTGGGGTCGCGGCGCGCAGCGTCCGTCACCTTCGAGCGCGGCTCCCAATAGCGCATGATGAACTGGCGTGCCACATCCAGCCCACCATCGAGATAGAGCGCGGCGATCAGCGATTCCAGCGCATCGGCACGGATATTCACCCGCTTGCGACCGGCAAGCGTCTTCACCTCGCTGCCCGCCCGGATGAGTTCGGTCAGACCGATCTGGTCGGCAATCTCGGCAAGCGCCTCGGCATTGACCAGCGCGTTTAGCCGAACCGAGAGCTCGCCCTCTGCCGCGGCTGGAAAGGCCTTGAACAGCATGTCCGCTACCACCAGGCCAAGCACGCGGTCGCCCAGGAACTCAAAGCGCTCGTAATCCGCTCCCGGCTTGACGCCGCGCGCGCTGGCATGCGTCAGCGCGCGTTGCAGACGCTCGAGGTCGGTGAAAGCGTATCCGGTGCGCTCGCGCAGTGCATCCGCGAGCGCTTGTCCGGTCGGTCGCTTAAGAGCCATCGCTTAGTGGACGGGGGTAAAGAGGCGCGATCCGCGCACCAGCGAAGGCCACTTCCAGATTTCGAGCGGGCTTGCGCCGTCCGCGATCGAGAAGAAGATGATGTTGGCGCGGCCGACAAGGTTCTCCGCCGGCACATAGCCGACCGAGAAGCGGCTATCGTTGGAGTTGTCGCGGTTGTCGCCCATCATGAAGTAATGTCCTTCCGGCACTACGAATTCGCGCGTGTTGTCGCCGATCGAATTCGGCGTCAGGTCGAGCGTGTCGTAGGAAACGCCGTTGGGCAGCGTCTCGCGATAGACGTCGACCGGCCGGTTCACCTCCGTGATGTCGGGATTGTCGATCTGCCCCACCTTCACGCGCGGAACGCCAACGTCGTTGATGAAGAGCTGGCCGTCGCGCATCTGGATGCGGTCGCCCGGCAGGCCTATCACGCGCTTGATGTAATCCAGCGACGGGTTGGGCGGGAACTTGAAGACCACGACATCGCCGCGCTGCGGTTCGCTAGCCCAGACGCGACCGGAAAAGAGATTCGGCGAGAACGGCAGCGAATAGCGCGAATAGCCGTAAGCCCATTTGGTGACGAAGAGATAGTCACCTTCGAGAAGCGTCGGCCGCATCGACCCCGAAGGAATCGAAAAAGGCTGAAAAAGAAAGGTACGGATGACCAGCGCCAGCAGCAGCGCCTGGATGATAACGCTGACCGTTTCGCCAAGCCCGCCAGATTTTTTTTGAGGTTTATCAGCCACGCTCATGTCATCCTCGGTTGTGGATTGCGTTTGGGTATAAGGGCTTGGCGCGTCGGGAGCAATGCGTGCGCCTCACGGGCATTAGGAAAGTGGAGGTTCTTCAACCGGCAAGGCCTCGATGATCACAAAGGCCTGCGCCAGAGGAAAATCGTCCGTGATCGTCAGGTGAATGACCGGACGATGGCCTTTGGGCAACATTTCAGCCAGCCGCACGGCCGCTCCTCCTGTCAAATGCATGGTGGGCTTGCCGCCGGGCAGGTTGACGACGCCCATATCCCGCCAGAACACGCCATGCGACATTCCGGTTCCCAATGCCTTCGAACAGGCCTCCTTAGAGGCAAAGCGCTTGGCGTAGGACGCCGCGCGTTCCTTGCGCCGCTCCGACTTCGCCTGCTCGATCTCGGTGAAGACGCGGGCCTTGAAGCGTTCGCCATAGCGCTCGAGCGACTTCTCGATGCGCCTGATGTCTATGAGATCGCTTCCTATGCCGATGATCATCCGGCGTTGATCCTCAAATGTTGCGGCTACCGGGCTTAACCGCCGGAATAGCCTGCAATTCCGGCGGAAGCTGGTCGGCCGGATAGGCCGGCACTTCATATTCGGCCAACGCGATCAGCGGCACGCCGACGTCGCTCTTGCCGGCCGAGCGGTCGATGATGCAGGCGGCCGCGACTACCTCGGCACCGAGGTCCCGCAGGCATTCGATGGTCTCGCGGATCGACAGGCCGGTGGTGACGATGTCCTCCACGATGACGACGCGCGCGCCCTTCTCCATCTCGAAGCGGCGCAAGCGGAACACGCCGCCTTCGCGCTCGACCCAGATCGCCGGTACGCCGAGATGGCGCGACGTCTCATAGGCCGGGATCAGCCCGCCGATGGCAGGGCCGACGACATAGTCGATCTGGCCCGGCACCTCGACGCGAATCTTTTCGGCGAGCGCGCGGCAGAGCTTCTCGGTCTTGTCGGCATGCATGAAAACCCGCGCCTTCTGGAGGAAGACCGGGCTGCGCAGGCCGGAAGTCAGGATGAAATGTCCTTCGAGGACAGCGCCTGCTTCACGAAAAATGTCCAGCACCTGATCGGTATTCATGCCGCTCCCGCCATTCAGATGGTCAGCCGTTGACGCGCTTTGCGTCGCTGACGCTCGAGTTTTCCTTGAGCTGCGAGAGCAGCCTGTTCAGATGCTTCAGATCCCAGACCTCGAGATCGATCAGCATTTCGGTGAAGTCCGGCGCGGTGCGCACCATGGACAATGTATGAATGTTGGCATCGTTCTCGGCGATCACCTGTGCGATCTCGGCCAGCGAACCCGGCGCATTGATCGCAATCACGGAAATCCGCGCGGGGAACCGCTCCTTGGTTTCCTCGTCGATATCCCAGCGCACGTCGATCCAGCGTTCCGGCTGGTCGTCGAAGGCGGTCAGCGACGGCGACTGGATCGGATAGATGGTGATGCCGGCGCCCGGCTGGATGATGCCGACGATGCGGTCGCCCGGCACCGCGCCCTCGGGCGCGAACCGCACCGGCAGGTCGCCGCGCACGCCGCGGATCGGCACAGCCCCGTCGCCCTTGGCCGCGCGCTTGTCCTTCCGCCCCGAACCGCGGCCGGGCATCTGGAACAGCATGCCGGCGGCGTTGCGGATTTTCGACCACCCCTCCTCGCGCGGCTTGGGGGCCTGCGGCGTTGCGCGCTCGTCCTTGAAGTCCGGGTAGACGGCCTTCATCACATCGGTCGACGACAGCTCGCCGCGGCCAACGGCGGCCACGACATCCTCGACATCCTTGCGCGCGAGCCGGTGCAGCACCGGCTTCAGCGCATCCTTGGAAAAGCTCTTGCCGGCCCGCTCGAACGCCCGCTCCAGGATGCGCACGCCAAGACCCGAATACTGCTTGCGGATCGCGTTCTTGGTAGCACGGCGGATGGAGGCGCGGGCCTTGCCGGTCACGACGATCGACTCCCAGGCAGCGGGCGGAACCTGCGCCTTCGAGCGGATGATCTCCACCTCGTCGCCATTTTTGAGCTCGGTCATCAACGGCATGATGCGGCCATTGATCTTGGCGCCCACGCAAGTGTCGCCGACATCGGTGTGGACGGCATAGGCGAAGTCGATCGGCGTCGCTCGACGCGGCAGCGCGATCAGCATGCCCTTTGGCGTGAAACAGAAGACCTGATCCTGGAACAGCTCCAGCTTGGTATTTTCGAGGAAGTCCTCAGGGTTGTCGCCTTCGGCCAGTTGCTCGATGGTGCGCCGCAGCCAGGCATAGGCGTTGGTCTCCTTCGAGATGGCGTGGCTGGCATTCACCTTGCCGCCGCTATCCTTGTAGAGCGCATGAACCGCCACGCCGTATTCGGCGATGGTGTTCATTTCGCGCGTGCGAATCTGCAGTTCGATGCGCTGGCGCGAGGGGCCGACAATCGTGGTGTGGATCGAACGGTAGTCGTTCTGCTTCGGCGTCGAAATGTAGTCCTTGAAGCGACCGGGAACCATCGACCACGTCGTGTGGATGTCGCCGAGGGCGCGATAGCAGTCCTCGACGTTTTCCACGACCACGCGGAACCCGATGATGTCGGAAAGCTGCTCGAAGGACAGCGCCTTGGTTTCCATCTTGCGAAAGACGGACCATGGCTTCTTCTGGCGGCTCTTGACGGTCGCCTTCAGCGAATACTTCGCAAACAGGGCCGAAAGCGAGTTCTCGATCTCGGCGATCACGCCCTTGTTGCGCTCGAACACCTCGGCCAGCCGCGCGGTCACCGTCCGGTAGGCTTCCGGGTTGATGTACCGGAACGCGAGATCTTCCAGTTCCTCGCGCATGCCCTGCATGCCCATGCGGCCGGCCAGAGGCGCATAGATATCCATGGTCTCTTCGGCGATGCGCAGCCGCTTGTTTTCCGGCATGTGGTCGAGGGTGCGCATGTTGTGCAGCCGGTCGGCCAGCTTGACCAAAAGCACGCGCACGTCTTCCGAGATCGCCAGCAGAAGCTTGCGCAGGTTCTCTGCCTGCTCGGCCTTCTTGGAGACGAGGTCCAGCTTCTTGAGTTTGGTCAGCCCTTCGACGAGCTTGCCAAGATCCGAGCCGAACAGCTCGTCGATCTCCTGCCGCGTGGCTGAGGTGTCCTCGATCGTGTCATGCAACAGCGCCACCGCGATGGTGGCTTCGTCCATATGCATGTCCGTGAGGATGGCCGCGACTTCGAGCGGATGGGAGAAATACGGGTCGCCGGACGCCCGCTTCTGGTGGCCATGCTTCTGCATGGCGTAGACGTAAGCTTTGTTGAGAAGAGCTTCATTCACGTCGGGCTTGTAGCGCTGCACGCGCTCGACAAGCTCATACTGACGCATCATGGGCCAAATCTCACACTCAAACATGAATCATGCGCCGGATCGATCGACCCGGCGCATGTCATAGATAGCCACGAAACGGCCGGCACGGAAGTGCCGGCGCACACGCAAACGATCAGAAATCGTCGTTTTTCTCGGGCGCAACCAGACCCTCGATGCCGGCGAGCAGGTCTTCTTCGCTCATGCGGTCGAAGGTGATGTTCTCTTCTTCCCGATCCTCTTCGACAGCCGACACGGCAGCATCGGTCTGGTCGGTCAGCGCCTGGCCATCGGCCTCCGGCTCGTCGACCTCGACGTGCTTCTGGAGCGAGTGGATCAGGTCTTCCTTGAGGTCGCCCGGCGACAGCGTCTCGTCGGCGATCTCGCGCAGCGCGACGACCGGGTTCTTGTCGTTGTCGCGCGGAACGGTGATCGCGGCGCCCTGGGAAATCTGCCGGGCGCGATGGCCGGCCAGAAGCACCAGCTCGAAGCGGTTGTCGACCTTGTCGATGCAGTCTTCAACGGTTACGCGGGCCATGGATTGCCCCTTTCATACGCAGATGTAGTGGAAAACAGGCGCGGTCAATAACCCGAACAGCGGCGAAAAACAAGCAGGAAAGCTCTAACGCCTCCTTCGAAGCTCCATTCCTAGCAACCAAAAGGCGAACAATGGATCCCCTCTATCTACCCTATCGTCAGTACGAGTTCGGGGTGCTATCGTCGAATACGCATTTTAGGAAAATTAGTTGCAAAATTGATTTGGAATAGGCAACTCCGCAGGCGGGCTGCGCGTTTTTAATGGGAATTGCGTATTCCCCAAAGGATACTTCACATGTTTGACCCGCGTGAAAAGATTGCTCTCTTTATAGATGGTGCCAATCTGTACGCTACCTCGCGCTCGCTCGGCTTCGATATCGACTATCGTAAGTTGCTTTCGAGCTTCCAGAAGCGTGGCTATCTTCTGCGTGCCTATTATTACACGGCTTTGGTTGAAGATCAGGAATATTCCTCGATCCGGCCATTGATAGACTGGCTGGATTACAACGGTTTCAAGGTGGTGACCAAGCCCGCCAAGGAGTTTACCGACTCGACCGGACGGCGCAAGATCAAGGGCAACATGGACATCGAGTTGACGGTGGATGCGCTGGAACTGTCCGACGTGATCGACCACTATGTGATCTTCTCGGGCGACGGCGATTTCCGCACGCTGGTCGAGGCGCTGCAGCGGCGCGGCAAGAAGGTGAGCGTGGTTTCCACGATGGCCTCGCAGCCGCCGATGATCTCCGACGACCTGCGGCGGCAGGCCGACCACTTCATCGACCTCATGACGCTGAAGAGCGAGATCGGTCGCGACCCGTCCGAGCGGCCGGTACGCAAGACCGAAGCGACTGAGCCAGAAGCGGACGGCGACGACTTCTGATGCTGCCTCTGAATGTCGAACCGCCGCACGACTGCACGCTTTGCCCACGCCTGCATGATTTCATAGCCTTATGGCGCGAACGCGAGCCGCAATGGTTCAACGGGCCCGTTCCGACATTCCTGCCGCCCGAGGGCCAGGATAGCGTCCGCTTCCTGATCGTCGGGCTGGCACCCGGCGTGCGCGGTGCAAATCGCACCGGCCGGCCTTTCACCGGCGACTATGCCGGCGACCTGCTCTACAGCACATTGATCCGCTTCGGCCTCGCGCGCGGCAAGTTCGAGGCACGCCCCGACGACAGCCTTGAACTCATCTCGACCGCCATCACCAACGCGGTGAAGTGCGTGCCACCGGAAAACAAGCCGGTCGGCTCGGAGATCAACAACTGCCGAAGGTTCCTCGGCCTCAATCTGGCACGCCTGAGAAACCTCGAAGTCGTACTCACCCTCGGCACCATCGCCCACCAGTCCACGGTGCGGGCGCTTGGAGGCCGGGTGACGGCGCACCCTTTCAGCCATGGCGGACGCCAGCAGATCGGCAAATTCACCGTGTTCTCGAGCTATCACTGCTCGCGCTACAACACCAATACCGGCCGCCTGACCGAAGAGATGTTCATGGACGTCTTCAGGCAGATTCGCGCCGAGTTGGACGGGCAGGCAAAATAGTCACTGAGCTTGGCGAGTAACCGCCTCACTGCTGGTGCGGATTGCCGCCCAAGCTCAGCACAACCGAAAAGCGCTGAGGGGCAAACTTTTTCGGCACTGCACTCACAGGCGGCAAACCAGTGAAGCACCGCGCGATAAGTGCGTTGAGCTCTCGAGAGACCGAACTCTGGCCGATTTTTACATCACCTATTTCACCGTTGGGAAACACGGTGAAGTTGACTTGAATATCTCTGGAATCCTGCCGATGAGCTGCTTGGCTGATCGTCGGGTTGTGCCTTACTTGATCTATGTGCGCTTGAACCCGCTTAACGTAGGCCTCGATCGCCTCATCAGCAAAGACCACGGCAGAGCTTACCAAAAGCAAGAAGCAGCCTAAAAGAATCCGCATTTCATCCCCTCCCCAAAGAAGAAGATGAACAGCCGTCTTCGCTAAATCAATTCCGTTCTTTGGCGCTAGAGAGAGGTAGCTTGCCTGCACCGATAAACAACAGGCAAGCTACAGCTAAATCGCCTCTATTAACCACGCTCCTTGAGCAGGCGACCCTTCTCGCGGTTCCAGTCGCGTTGCTTTTCGGTTTCGCGCTTGTCGTGCAGCTTCTTGCCGCGGGCGATGGCCAACAGCAGCTTGGCGCGACCTCTGTCGTTGAAGTAGATCTTCAACGGCACCATGGTCATGCCTTCGCGTTCCACCGACTGCTGCAGCCGCGCCATCTCGCGCTTGTTCAGCAGCAGCTTGCGGCGGCGGCGCGGCTCATGGTTGAAGCGATTGCCCTGCAGATATTCGGGCACGTAGGAGTTGATCAGCCAGATCTCGCCATCCTCGGCGGAGGCGTAGGACTCCTGGATGTTGGCCTGGCCCTGGCGCAGAGACTTGACCTCCGTACCGGTGAGCACGAGGCCAGCCTCCATCGTGTCGATCACCTCATAGGAAAACCGCGCCTTGCGGTTTTCGGCGGCAATCTTGTTGTTTGGATCGGCTTTCTTATGATTCATCGGTACGCAGCGCGGCAAACCCGCGTCAATTGATCAGTCCGGCGTGCTTCATAGCCGCCTCGATCCGCTCGGCCGTCGCGGCCTCGACGGTCATCAGCGGCGAACGGAGCACGTTTTCCACTTTACCCAGACGCGACAGCGCGTATTTCGCGCCGGAAACGCCCGGCTCGAGGAAGATGGCCTTGTGCAGCGGCATGAGGAGATCCTGAATCTCCAGCGCGCGTTCCTTGTCGCCGTTGAGGGTCGCCTCCTGGAACTCCGAGCAAAGGCGCGGAGCGACATTGGACGTCACGGAGATGCAGCCGACACCGCCATGGGCGTTGAAGCCGAGCGCGGATGCATCCTCGCCGGAAAGCTGGATGAAATCCTTGCCGCAGGTCAGGCGCTGCTCGGAAACGCGCTCGACCTTGCCGGTGGCATCCTTAACGCCGACGATGTTGGGGAAGTCGTGTGCAAGGCGGCCCATCGTCTCCGGCGACATGTCGATCACCGAGCGCGGGGGAATGTTGTAGATGATGATCGGCAGCTTGGTCGATCGAGCGACCGTCGCGAAATGCTCGTAGAGGCCACGCTGTGTCGGCTTGTTGTAATAGGGCGTCACGACCAGAACCGCATCCGCGCCAACCATTTCAGCATGCTCGACCAGTCCGACCGCTTCGGCCGTGTTGTTGGAACCGGCGCCGGCGATGACGGGAACGCGACCGTTGGCGACCTCGACACAGCTCCTCACGACATCGCGATGTTCGTCATGCGAGAGCGTCGGCGATTCTCCGGTCGTGCCCACGGGAACCAGCCCTTTGGTGCCTTCGGCTATCTGCCACTCGACAAAGGCCCGAAAGGCTTTCTCGTCGAATCCGCCATCCGTCTGGAACGGCGTTACGAGCGCAGTCATCGAGCCTCTGAGCATGTGTTCCAACTCTTTCCGCGACCTATGGTTCGCAGTCCCTATTTGATGTCGCGGCTTTCTATCTGAAAACGCGGCGGCGCACCATAGTCTTGACGTGGCAGATGGTGCCGGCACACGCGCGCTGCAAGCCGATCACGATAACCTTTCGTTAACCTACTTTTCACCGACGGCGACTAGGCTTTCGGCAACCCGCTCCCAGATGTATCGTGTATGGACACGGATTTTCGCATGCGAGCCAAAAGACGACACCGCTTCGCGCTGATTGGTGCGATCATGGCAATGGCGCCGGCTGGCGCCATTGGCGCAACTGTCGACGCCCAGACGACGGCCGCGATCCCGCCCCGTCCCGGCGCCTTTGTCGATGCCGGCTCGATCGCCGTGGGCGACACAACCGTTCTCAGGAGCGGGCTCGAGGCCCTTGGTGCGCGAGACGTCACCCGTGCGCGTGCGATACGCGACACCCTGCCACAAGATTCGCTCGACCGGCACATCCTTGCCTGGGCGATCGCATTGCGCGGTGGCGAGGCCGTGCCCAGCGGCGAGATTGCCGCTGCCGCGCAGGCCCTGCCCGGCTGGCCTGGAATGGCCGCCTTGCGGCGCAACAGCGAACGCGCGCTTTTCCGGGAGAACCCCGATCCGCGAACTGTGGTGAACGCTTTTGGCGACACGCAGCCGCAAACCGCCGAAGGCGTGATCATCCTCGCCCGCTCGCAAGTCGCCCTCGATAATGTGAAGGCCGCGCAAGCCGTGCTCTCTCCGTTCTGGCGCAGCGAAAAGCTGGAACCGAAGGACGAGATGGCGATCATCAAGGAATTCGGTGCAATCGTTCCCGCTGCTGATCATCGCTTCCGCATGGAGCGAATGCTCTATGCCCATCGCGTCAACTCGGCCTTGCGCGTGGCGAAGCTCGCCGGAGCCGAGGCGCTGGCCCAGGCGTGGAGCGCCGTGATCAAGGGCGATCACAACGCCAAAAAACTTCTCGATGCTGTGCCCGCCAAGCAGCGTTCGGCTGGCTATATGTTCGCGCAGGCGAAATATCTGCGACGCCTCAAGAACATCGAACAAGCTGCCGCCGTGATGCTGCAGGCGCCGAAGGACAAGGCCGCGCTTGTCGATCCCGATGCGTGGTGGATAGAGCGGCGTGTCCTGTCGCGCGAGCTCGTCGACAAGGGCGACATGAAGACCGCCTACCGCATCGTTGCCGCCCATGCCGCGGAAAGCCCGGCGAACGCTGTCGACGCCGAGTTCCATGCCGGCTGGTATGCCCTCCGCGGACTTCAGGATGCCAAGACCGGCGCCACGCATTTTGCACGTGTCGCCGGACTTGCCGATGGCGCCATTTCCAGCGCTCGCGGCTATTACTGGCTTGGACGCGCTGCCGAGGCAGGCGCGCCAGGCGACTCAAAGGTTTATTTCGAGCGTGCAGCAGCCTTGGGCACTACCTTCTACGGCCAGCTCGCCGCAGAACGCATCGGCCGCGGCATAGTCAAGGTAGCCTATCCGGTACCCAGTGATGCGGATCGCCGCAACTTCAATCAGCGCGAGGCGGTCCATGCCATCAAGCGCCTGGAAGAGGCCAATTTCCCAAGCCTTGCCGACACACTTTATCGCGACCTCGCCGCACAGCTGACCAGCCCGGGCGAGTTGGCGCTGCTGGCCGTGATGGCAGAGAAGCGCGACAACCACTTCCTCGCCCTGAAGGTTGGCAAGATCGCCGCTTCGCGCGGCATCGATGTCGGCGCGCTGGCGCATCCGCTCGGGGTGATCCCGGCTTCCGCCAATATTTCCAGCGCCGGCAAGGCGCTCGCCTATGCCATTGCGCGGCAGGAAAGCGAATTCAACGTTTCCGCCGTATCAGGCGCCGGCGCACGCGGCCTCTTGCAGTTGCTGCCCGGCACAGCCAAGGAAGCAGCCAAGAAGGCCGGCCTGCCCTTCTCCCAAATGCGGCTGACCACTGACCCCGGATACAATGCCGCGCTTGGTGCCACCGTCCTTGGCGAGCAGCTCAGCCGTTTCAACGGTTCCTATGTGCTGACCTTTGCGGGCTACAATGCGGGCCCGCGACGGGCGCAGGAATGGGTAAATCGCTATGGCGACCCGCGCGGCAAGGACGTCGATACCGTCGTCGACTGGATCGAGCGAATCCCCTTTGCCGAAACGCGCAGCTACATCCAGCGCGTGATGGAGAACTATCAGGTCTACAAGATGCGCCTTTCAGGCAAGTTCGACATTGCCGGCGATCTGGTCAACGGCCGTTGATGCCGTTGGCTTTCGGCCTATGAAAAAGAGTGCGCTGAGAATATTTGGTTTGTTGCCCGCGAAGAGGACCTGAATGCTCGCCAAACAGGATTTTTCCGACTTCCACTACACATCGACGGACGGGCTACGGCTTTATGCGCGGATATATGGCGAGAACATCGTCAACGGACCGCCCGTCGTCTGCCTGGCCGGGCTGACGCGCAACGCGCGCGACTTCCATGACCTCGCGCTTTACCTGTCTCGGCGAGCCCAGACGCCGCGCAAGATCATCGCCTTCGATTATCGCGGGCGCGGGCAATCCGCCTATGACAAGAACTGGCAGAACTACAATGTGATCGTCGAGACGGGCGACATTCTGGCCGGCCTCGATGCATTCGAGATCGAGCGCGCCGCTTTCATCGGTACGTCGCGCGGCGGACTGATCATTCACGCCCTAGCCGCCATGCGTCCGGCTGTGCTTGCGGCCATCGTGTTCAACGATATCGGCCCCGTGGTGGAGGGCGCAGGGCTTGCCCACATCCGCGCCTATCTCGAAAACGCGCCCAAGCCGAAGGATATCGACGACGCCGTAGCGATCCAGCGGGAAGTGCATGGCCGAGCATTCCCCGCACTCACGGCAAAGGATTGGCGCCGATTCGTCGCCGCCATCTATCGCGAAGAGAACGACAAGCCTGTGCTCGACTTCGACACGGCCTTGCTGAGAACCATATCCGAAATGGACATGAGCCAGCCGCTGCCGGTCCTCTGGCCACAATTCGATGCACTTTGCGATGTGCCCATTCTTGCGATCCGGGGCCAGAACTCCAGACTGCTTTCCATAGAAACACTAGCGGAGATGGCGCGCCGCCACCCCGACATCGAAACCGTGACTGTGGCCGGGCAAGGCCATGCGCCCTTGCTCGAAACCGGCGATCTGCCGAAACGCATTGCGGCATTCCTCGATAGGGCGATGCCGAGCTGAGAGCCCCCTCACCTCACCCCCCGAACCTCGGCGGCTGTTCATCCGGTCGGTGGCATTGACGTCGAGATTCGACAAAGTCGGTGAACGAACATGCGCACGATTCGAGAATTTTGGGCCGAAAATCCGCCTTCGGGCCGACATCGTAGGCTTGCCCGAGAGCTGCCCGCGACCTTTCCGCACTTTGTTGCGCTTTTTTTCGCCAATCGTCGCGATAGCTTATTGCTTGTCCGCGTCCTTTTCATTATCCAGCGAAGCGCCGGAGAGGTGGCCGAGTGGTCGAAGGCGCTCCCCTGCTAAGGGAGTAGAGGTCAAAAGCTTCTCGTGGGTTCGAATCCCATCCTCTCCGCCAGTTTTGCGACTGGCTGTTAAACGGTTTCCGGCGCCGTTTCCAAAATTGAAACTCTCACCAGCGCACGAGCATCGGCTATCGCCGCCGACTGCTGACGCGTCCACTCGCCAGCGAATCCCTAACCGGTGGAGGCACCATGTTGGCCGCCGCTGCATAGTTGTGAACGGGGCCGGCTCTTTTAGCGGTAATGCGGCGCGTTACATCTCTTCCTTGGAACCTTAAACCCACCAGGGAGAACGATCATGGTCAAACCGCTTTCCGAAAGCCTCGCTGAGATGTCTGCCCACGCGAAAGATGCCGAAGACCATATTGCCGCGGCACAAAAGGAAGCTCACGACAAAATCGTCGCTCGAAGGGAGAAATCCCGCGCCACCGTGGAGGCATCGATAGCGAAAGTGAATCAGGACATGCACGCCGTCGGCAACACCCTCGCCGATAAATGGAAGACGCTGCAGGCGAAAATCGCCGCGGATAAGGCGGCGCTCAAGGCTAGGATTGACGAGAAGAAGCACGAGAAGGACGTCAAGCACGCCGAAAACCACGCCAAGGCACTGGAAGCGGAGGCGTCGCTGGCGATCGACTATGCCGTCGCATCGATCGACCAGGCCGAACTGGCCGTCTACGATGCCATTGTTGCTCGCGCTGAGTCAGACAAGACGAAGAGATCCTGAACGTCGGGACGATTGTCACAATCATACGCGCCATGCTGGGAGCCCACCTGAAAAGCGGGCTCCCAGCATGTTTTCCGGCCTGCTTCGGGTCGAGAGATCCTTTGGACTCCCGGCATTTGCATCAAATGCCACTGTGGATATTGAAATTCGTGTAAGGGAATCGGCGCCCAATGCTCCCCATGAGCACACAAGACCGATACGACGTCATCATGGACCCCACGGACACTTGGACCGTGTGGGATCTTAACAACGACGAACCCGCCATGTTTGGCGATCATGTCCTCGCGGCGCTGACGCAGGTCGAGGCCATGGCTGCGCGCGACGTGATGAACGATGCCTGGCGCCGTCTTCAGGAAAGCGCGCTGAGCAAGCGCATCGACGCCGCATGATTGATTAGGAGCGGCCGAGCCGACGCGCTTGGCCGATATAACTATAATGTGAAGTCGAGTTGATACCCTGCAGCGATGACTGTCGGAAGCTGTCGCTGCAACCGTCGTGGACGTCAGGCTTTGGCCGCCGCGATCTTGGCCAACGAAGCCAGCACTTTCTGCTGTTCTTCGGGTGTAAGAACGTCCACATCGAAGAGACGCAGACTGCGCATGCCTTCCAGCGCCAGAAAGATGACGAGCGCTGCGCTTTCGCTCTCCGCCCCCACCTTCATCCGATCCAGCAAAGTACGATTGAATTGCTTGACCGGTGCCAAAAGCCCTGGATTTTCGGCCATGGCCGCCAGGATGCCCGAAGGCGGCGGCTGGCATTGATCAAGATCGGCCATGAAAAGCTCAAGATAGGCCGCCAACAAGCTGCTCGGCCTGCCCTGCAGTTCCTTGTCCTTTTCGCACAGAGCTTGGTCGAACACGTTTAAGTGATACTCAACCAGCGCCTCCAACAGCTTGGCCTTATTGGGAAAATGATAGAGCAACCCGCCCTTGGAAACCCCGGCGCGCTGGGCCACGGCGTCAAGCGACAGATGCGCAGGGCCGACATCGCGCGCCGCCTCGGCAGCGGCGGCAAGGATTTTTTGTCGGGCCGTGACCTTGCCATTCGTCATCATGAACTCCGGGACGCAATTGACAATACCGTCCAGACGGTACAGTAAATGCGCCCCAGTTTTCAACCGCCTTGTTGGTTTTAACGGTTCAGCGATGAAGACGACCGCCTCAACACCCCAAGCCCATCCTCGATTTCGGTGCCGCACATGATTAAGCGCTTCATAATCGCCCTCATTTTCCTCGTGCTGGTTTGCGGCGGGATCGTCGGCTTCAACATTTTCCGCGACAAAGCCATCAAGCAGTTTTTCGCCAATATGCCGGTGCCGACGACGACCGTGTCGTCGCAAACGGTCGAGCCCGTCACCTGGACGCCAAGCATCGAGGCGCTCGGTACGGTCAGTGCGTCGCAAGGCGTTGATCTGACCGTCGAGAACGCCGGCATCGTCAAGGAAATCCGCTTCGCCGGCAATGAGCAGGTCAAGGCCGGCTCGGTCCTGGTTCAGCTCGACGACGCAGTCCAGCAGGCAGACCTGGCCGCCGCCAAGACGCAGGCCGGGCTTGACCAGACGACGTTGGAGCGCGCCTCCGTGCTGCAGAAGCGCGGCGTCGGCTCGGACGTGGCGGTCGATTCCGCTCGCGCAGCGTCTCAAGCTTCGACTTCGCAGGTAGCCAAGCTGCAGGCATTGCTCGATCAGAAGCAGTTGCGTGCACCGTTCTCGGGAACCGTCGGCATCCGCAAGGTGGACATTGGTCAGTATGTCTCGCCGGGCACGATCGTGGCCACGCTGCAGGATCTCGAGACCATGTATGTCGACTTCTCAGTGCCTGAGCAGCAGCTCAACCTCCTGAAAATCGGAGGCCCTGCCCGCTTTGGCCTGACTGGCGAGGACATGCCGTTCACGGGCAAGATCATCGGCATCGAGCCGAAGATTGATCCGGTTTCGCGCCTGGTGAAGGTTCGCGCCGAGGTGAGCAACCCCGAGGGCAAGCTGAGCCCGGGCCAGTTCGTACAGGCCAAGGTCCTGCTGCCGGAAGAAAACAACGTCATCGCGCTGGGGCAGACCGCCGTGGTCAGCAGCCTTTACGGTGACTACGTCTTCGCCATCCGTCCGGCCGACAAGGATGCCAATGGACAGCAGGCTGCGGCGGGCAAGTCCGAAGCGAAGCCCGCGGCGGAAGGCGCAGTTTCCTCCGCCGAAGCGGCCGAGCCGGCAAAGCCGGAGGCACTTGTCGCCCGACAGGTCTTCATCAAGACCGGCCGCCGCTCCAACGGCCTGGTCGAGGTCCTGAGCGGCCTGCAGCCCGGCGACAGGATCGTCACAGCCGGCCAGAATCGCCTCTCCAGCGGCGCGCCCGTAGCCATCGACAACACAATCAATCCCGCCAATCCGGCGCAACCGGAGCCGGCCTCTAAATGAGCTTTTCAGACATTTTCATCCGCCGCCCCGTCCTTTCGACGGTCGTGGCGCTCATGATCCTGCTCCTGGGTTTCCAGGGCATCTTCAATCTCACGGTGCGTCAGTATCCGAAGGTTGATGAAACGGTCATCACCATCACTACCGCCTATCCGGGCGCGAGCCCGGACCTCATCCAGGGCTTCATCACCGCTCCGATCGCCTCCGCCGTTTCGACGACGGAGAACATCGACTACGTCACCTCGCAGAGCCGCCCCTCGGCCAGCGTCGTGACCGTGCAGATGAAGCTCGGCTCGAACCCGGACGTTGCGTTGACCGAAGTCATGTCGAAGGTGCAGCAGGTGAAGAGCCAGCTGCCGACCGACGCCAAGGACCCGACCATCGTCAAGGGTACCGGCCAGCAGTTCGCGATCATGTATCTGGCGATGCAGAATCCGAACATGACCTCCGAAGAGCTCACGGAATATATCGAGCGCGTCATTCGTCCGCGCGTCTCGACCATCCAGGGCGTAGCCGAAGTCCAGATTCTGGGCGCGGCCAACTACTCGATGCGCGTCTGGATCGATCCGATCAAGCTGGCCGCACGCGGCTTGACGGCGTCGGAGGTTCTGGGGGCGATCAACTCGTCCAACTTCCTGGCAGCTCCCGGCAAAACCAAGAATGAGTATGTCGCCCAGTCGATCACGATGCGCTCGACGCTGCAGACGCCCGAGGCCTTCGGCGCCCTGCCGCTGCGCTCCGAGAACGGCGGCGTGGTTCGCCTGCGCGACGTGGCCAAGGTGGAACTAGCCGCTGAAAGCACCGACACCGTCGTTAACTTCAACGGCAAGCCGGGCACCTTCATCGGCATCTTCCCGACCCCGTCGGCCAACCCGCTCGACACGGCGTCTGCCGTCATCAAGGAACTGCCGGCCATCCAGTCGAGCCTGCCCGAGGGCATGACCATCACGCAGGTCTATGACTCGACCGAAACCATCAGCGCCTCGATCGAGGAAGTGTTCAAGACCATCGCCGAGGCAGTAGCCATCGTCGTTGTGGTCATCCTGCTCTTCCTGGGTTCGTTCCGCTCGGTGATCATGCCGGTGGTGACCATCCCGCTGTCGCTGATCGGCGTCTGCTTCCTGCTTCTGGCGATGGGCTACTCGATCAACCTGTTGTCACTGCTGGCAATGGTGCTGGCCATCGGCCTGGTCGTCGACGACGCCATCGTGGTGGTGGAGAACATCCACCGACATATGGAAGAAGGCATGACGCCGATGGACGCGGCCTTCAAGGGCATGCGCGAAATCTTCGGGCCGGTCGTCGCCATGACGATCACGCTCGCCGCCGTGTTCGCGCCGCTCGCCTTTACCGGCGGTCTCACCGGCTCGTTGTTCCGCGAGTTCGCCATGACTCTCGCCGGCGCGGTCGTGCTCTCCGGCTTCATTGCCGTGACCATCACGCCGATGATGTCGGCGCGCCTCCTGAAATCCGGCCATGGCCGGTTCCAGGGATTTGTCGACCGGACCTTCGATCGGCTCGCCAATATCTACGAGAAACTGGTCTCGGGCTCGCTGAAGTATCGCCCGGTGACCTTGATGATCGTGGTGGCGCTGATGACCGTCACCGGCTTCATGTTCTTCAAGACATCGAGCGAACTGGCGCCGGAAGAAGATGCGGGCGCGTTGTTCTCGCTCATCACCGCGCCGCGCTATGCGACGACGGATTACACGAGCCTGTATGCCGGCCAGATCCGCGACCTCACCAAGGATCTGCCGGAGCTGCGCGCCAACTTCTCGATCGTAGGCATGGGCGGGCAGACCAACACCGGCTTCTCCGTCTGGGCATTCAAGGACTGGGCCAACCGCAGCCGCTCGCAGAAGCAGATCCAGCAGGACATCCAGAACCGCCTCAAACCGGTGGCTGGCGCGCAGGCTCTGGTCTTCGCCCCGCCATCGCTGCCGGGCGCCGGCGGTGGCCTGCCGATCTCGATGGTTATCCAGTCGACGGGCGATCCAAGCCAGGTCTACGAGGTTGCAGAGGAGATCAAGCAGAAGGCGCAAGCCTCCGGCCGGTTCATCATCGTGCAGAACTCGCTGGCCTTCGACGCACCGCAGGTGACGATCACCATCGATCGCGACCGCGCGGCCGCGCTCAACATCCCGGTGCGTGACATCGGCTCAACGCTCGGCCTTCTGGTCGGCGGCGGTTCGATTGCACAGTTCGACCGGGATTCGAACAGCTACGACATCATCACCCAGGTGCCGGACCAGTTCCGCAATAACCCGGAGAAGCTCGGACAGTTCTTCGTCCGCAGCATCACCGGCGACATGGTGCCGCTGTCGGCGGTGGTCGACATCAAGACCAATGCGTCCCCGGCCTCGATCGAGCAGTTCAACCAGTTGAACTCCGCGACGATCTCGGCTCTGCCCGTGCCGGGCGTGACCACGGGTGATGGTCTTGCGACGATCGAAGAGATCGCCAAGCCGCTGCTGCCTTCCGGCTTCTTCGTCGACTATTCGGGCCAGTCGCGCCTCGAAAAGGAGCAAGGAAACACCATCCTGATCGCGTTCTCGCTGGCCGTGGTCGTGATCTATCTGGTGCTGGCGGCTCAGTTCGAGAGCTTCCGCGATCCGCTCATCATCATGATGTCGGTGCCGCTCTCGATCTTCGGCGCGATCGTGCCGCTCAACCTGGGACTGGGTACGCTCAATATCTACACCCAGGTGGGCCTCATCACGCTGATCGGTCTCATCACCAAGCACGGCATCCTGCTCGTCGAGTTCGCCAACCAGCAGCGCGAGGAGCACGGGCTGTCGCGGAGCGAGGCAATCATCGCCTCGGCCAAGACCCGTCTGCGTCCGATCCTGATGACCACGGCGGCCATGGCGCTCGGCGTCGTTCCGCTGATCAAGGCGGCCGGCGCGGGTGCTGCGGCACGTTACTCGATGGGTCTGGTGATCTTCTCGGGCATTCTGGTGGGAACCATCTTCACCCTGTTCGTGGTGCCGATGTTCTACACCTTGATCTCGCCCAAGGAGGCCCGCCACAAGGACACGGCCGAAGCCGAGCCGACGCCGGAAGGTGACGAAGCAGTCGCCCACTCCTGACCAACAGAAACTAGGCCATGCGGCCAGAGAAAAAATCCAGCGGCCAAGCCGCTGGATTTTTGCTATCTGCCCTTCGACGACGCGTGCATGCGTCCCTTCATCAATTCGAGAGCAACGACATCATGATCAAACGTCCACCCCTCACCCCGATCATCGAGGCACTGCCGTCGTCGGTTCCGTTCGTCGGCCCCGAAGCGCAGCAGCGCACCAGCGGCCGTGCCTTCCGCGCTCGCATCGGAGCCAACGAGAGCAGCTTTGGGCCCTCGCCCCGGGTCATCGCCAGGATGGAGGAAGTGGCCAAGGACATGTGGATGTATTGCGACCCGGACAATTACGATCTGCGCGTCGCACTTGCCGACCATCTCGGTATCGACAAGGACAATGTGGTGATCGGCGAAGGCATCGACGGCCTGCTGAGCCTGGCCGTACGCATGTTCGTTTCGCCGGGCGATGCGGTGGTCACCTCGCTTGGCGCCTATCCGACCTTCAATTTCCATGTCGCGGGCGTTGGTGGCAGGCTGGTGACGGTGCCTTACGAGAACGACCGCGAAAGCCTCGACGGGCTGCTTGAAGCGGTGAAGCGCGAGAACGCGCCGCTGGTCTACCTGTCCAACCCCGACAATCCGATGGGCACCTGGTGGGAGACGGACGAACTCATTCGTTTCATGGACGCGCTGCCGGAAACCACGATGCTGATCCTCGACGAGGCCTATGGCGAGACGGCCCCGGCGGCAGCCCTTCCGCCGGTCGACGTCAATCGGCTCAACGTGCTGCGCATGCGCACCTTCTCGAAGGCCTATGGCCTGGCGGGCATTCGCTGCGGCTATGCCTTTGCCGATGCCGAGGTCATCGCGAACGTCGAGAAGATCCGCAACCACTACGGCGTCAGCCGCATGGCCCAGATCGCGGGCCTCGAGGCGCTGGCCGATCAGGACTATCTCGCCACCGTGGTTGCCAAGGTTGCCGCGGCACGCGACCGCATATCGGCAATCGCACGCGATAACGGCCTGACGCCCATCCCCTCGGCCACCAATTTCGTCACCATCGATTGCGGCGGCGATGCCGACTTTGCCATGAAGGTGATGCAGAACATGCTCGCGCGCGAGGTCTTCATCCGCAAGCCGATGGTTCCGGTACTGAACCGTTGCATCCGCGTCAGCGTCGGCCTCGACCACGAGATCGATATTTTCGGCCAGGAACTGCCGCACGCACTCGCGGCAGCAAGAGCATAGGCGATTGCTTCCCTCTTCGGGGATCAATGGTCCCGGAAGATCAGAGACTGATGTGTGCCAGCGCCAGCGGTGGCACCATCAGCGACGGAGATTGCCACCGAGGAAAAGCTCCGCGTGGCATCGCCACACGCAAACACACCCGAAACCGTGGTTTCCTTGGCCCCATTGGTCTGGATGAGCGAGCCGGCCGGCCCTTCTTCCAGCGCGCAGCCTAGCTGCGCGGCCAGCGGACTCGAGGGGCTGATCTTGCTCATGGTGAACAGCCCGGCAAGCTGGATAACCCGACCGTCACGCAGTTCGACATCGGCCTGCTCGCCGGAAATTTGTACGACCGGCTCACTCTCGATCTTCGCGCCTCGCCTCTGCAGCTGGGCAAGTTGTTCGGCGTCCGGTACAAAGGCCCCGTTGAGAAACAGGGTCGTCGGGCCCCAATCGGGCAGCATCATCGCGTGGTGCATGGACATGTCCGAGACCGCGAGAACGCCGATCGGTCCCTGATCCAGCTCGTACCCATGGCAATAAGGGCAATGAAAGATGCTCTTGCCCCAGCGTTCGCGCAGGCCGGGCACATCCGGCAGTTCATCGGCAACGCCCGTCGCCAGAATGAGGCGCCGAGCATCAAAATCTCCATTCGCAACTGTCTGGGCGGAGAAGCCTTTGTCCGTTTTGCGGACCGCTTCGACCTGATCATCCACGAATTCGACCGTCGAATATGCGGCCAGTTGCGCCCGAGCGTCGGCAACGATGTCGCCCGGCGTGCGGCCGTCCTGGCCGAGAAAGCCATGCGATGTTGCCGCAAAGCGATTGCGGCGCTGGCCCGCATCGATCACCAGAATCTTGCGACGCGCGCGGGCGAGTTGAAGTGCGGCGGACAGCCCGGCATAGCTGCCGCCGACGATGATTGCATCGAACATCACAATTCCCTTTCAAGATTGCGCTTACGCGCAGCTACATGTTCGCGAAAATCATCAGCCAACTGGGCAAGGCTAACCGTTTTGAGCCGATCGATCAGCAAGGCCTCGGCCTCGGCAAAGGCCGTGGTGAGCGAGCGATTTACGGTCTGCTCGACCAGGCATGAGGGGCTTTCCAGATGAATGCCCATGGCCATCAGTTGAGGCGCGCCGAGCGCGTCATAGATGTCCTTCAGCGTCACCGCCGATAGATCGCAAGCGATCTCCCAGCCGCCGCCATGGCCTTTGGCGGAGCGCACAAACCCGGCCTCACGCAGCCCGGCCATGGTGCGCCGCACGACGACGGGATTGGTCATCATGCAGCCCGCAAGCTCTTCGGATGTCATTGGCTGCCCTCGCTCAGCCATGTGCAACAGGGCGTGGAGGACTGCTGAAAGTCTGCTATCTCGTTTCATGTAACTATGAATGTTACATAATCCGAGGCGTGTCAAGCTAGCAACGACAGAGGTTCTAGCCACGCGGACTCCTCTTGAATTAATTGAACGTTCGTTTTATTCTCCGCATATGAGGAGAGACCATGGCACGCACCACGGGATCTGACGGCGGCAGGACGGAGGCGGCAATCCGCGAGGCGGCGATCAACCTCATCGCGCGCTATGGCTACGAAGCCGTTTCGATGCGTCAGCTCGCCGCCGAAGTGGGCGTGCAGGCGGCTGCCCTCTACCGGTACTTTCCCACTAAGGAAGACCTGCTTTTCACACTGATGCGCGAGCACATGGAAGGTCTGCTCGCCGCATGGGATGCGGCCCGCCCGGCGGACGCCGATCCACGTGCGCGCCTTGCCGCCTTTGTGCGCAACCACATCCGGTTTCACGTCGAAAGACGGCACTCGACCCACGTCTCCAACATGGAGTTGCGCAGCCTTTCGCGCGATAATCTGACCCAGATCCTGCGGCTGCGAACATCCTATGAAAAGGAGCTGCGGCAGATCCTGCGCGACGGCGCCGAGGCCGGCCTGTTGGTGATCGACGACATCGGCCTGACGGCCATCGCCATTATCCAGATGATCACCGGGGTGATCGTCTGGTTTCGTCCCGACGAGCGGCTGTCCGTCGAGGAAGTCGCTGAAACCTATCTTGCAATGACTATGCGCCTGACCGGCGCCGAAATGCCCAGGGAGGTGCAACATGTACACGCACACGCTTGATTTCGGGCATGGCGAAGACATCGACGCGCTGCGCGACATGGTGCGCCGTTTCTCGCAGGAGAAGATCGCGCCCCTTGCCGCCGAAATCGACCGCTCCAACCAGTTTCCCGCGCATCTGTGGGCCGAGCTTGGCGCGCTGGGGCTGCTCGGCATAACGGCCGATCCGGATTTTGGCGGCAGCGGCATGGGCTATCTGGCGCATGTGGTGGCGATGGAGGAGATTTCGCGTGCGTCTGCCTCGGTCGGCCTTTCCTACGGCGCCCATTCCAATCTCTGCGTCAACCAGATCAACCGCTGGGGGACGCCCGCGCAGAAGGAAAAATACCTGCCGGCGCTCTGCTCGGGCGGAATGGTCGGGGCGCTGGCCATGTCGGAGCCGGGTTCTGGTTCAGATGTCGTGTCGATGCGCCTGAGGGCAGACAAGCGCAATGACCGCTTCGTGCTAAACGGCAACAAGATGTGGATCACAAACGGCCCTGATGCCGATACATTGGTCGTCTACGCCAAGACCGAACCCACAATGGGCTCGCGCGGCATTACCGCTTTCATCATCGAGAAGAGCATGAAGGGCTTCTCCGTGGCGCAGAAGCTGGACAAACTCGGTATGCGCGGCTCCAACACAGGCGAGCTCGTTTTCGAGGATGTCGAGGTGCCGTTCGATAACGTCCTTGGAGAGGAGGGACGCGGCGTCGAGGTGCTGATGTCGGGGCTGGACTATGAACGAACCGTTCTGGCCGGCGGCCCACTAGGCATCATGTCGGCATGCCTGGATGTGGCCGTGCCTTACGTGCAAACCCGGCGTCAGTTCGGGCAGGCCATCGGCGATTTCCAGCTCGTGCAGGGCAAGCTTGCCGACATGTATGCGACGATGAATGCCAGCCGCGCCTATGTCTACGCCGTGGCTTCGGCCTGTGATCGCGGCCAGACCACCCGCAAGGACGCCGCCGGCTGCATTCTCTATGCCGCGGAAAACGCCACGCAGATGTCGCTGGATGCGATCCAGCTTCTTGGCGGCAACGGCTACATCAACGACTATCCGACCGGACGACTGCTGCGCGACGCCAAGCTCTACGAGATCGGCGCCGGCACCAGCGAAATCCGCCGCTGGCTGATCGGCCGCGAGATCATGGGGGAAAGCGTTTAAATGCCTGTCATCCAGTCCCAGCTTTCGACCGCCTCCGACACCTTCAAGGCCAATGCCGAGCATATGCGGGCGCTGGTGGCCGACATGGCCGACAAGGCCGCAACCGTCGAGCGCGGCGGTTCGGAGGAAGCGCGCAAGCGCCATACCTCGCGCGGCAAGCTTCTGCCACGCCAGCGTCTGGCCCAGCTTCTCGATGCCGGCTCGCCCTTTCTAGAGATCGGCCAGTTCGCAGCCTGGAACATGTATGGCAGCGACATATCTTCTGCCGGCATGATCGCCGGCATCGGCCGCGTCGAGGGCCGCGAGGTGATGGTGGTGGTGAACGACGCCACTGTGAAGGGCGGCACCTACTATCCGGTGACGGTGAAGAAGCATCTGCGGGCGCAGGAAATCGCCATGCAGAACGACCTGCCCTGCGTCTATCTGGTCGATTCCGGCGGCGCGAATCTGCCCAACCAAGACGAGGTTTTCCCCGACCGCGAGCATTTCGGCCGCATCTTCTACAATCAGGCCAACATGTCGGCGGCCGGCATTCCGCAGATCGCCTGCGTCATGGGCTCCTGCACGGCAGGCGGCGCCTATGTGCCGGCTATGTCGGACGAGACGATCATGGTTCGCAACCAGGCGACCATCTTCCTCGGCGGTCCGCCGCTGGTGAAGGCGGCCACCGGCGAGGACGTGACAGCTGAGGAACTTGGCGGCGCGGACGTGCACACGCGGCTTTCGGGCGTTGCCGATCACTATGCGATGGATGACGCACACGCGCTCGCCATCACCCGCCAGATCGTCAGAAACTTGAATCGAAAGAAGGCGATAGGGCTCGATCTGAAGAAACCGATTCCGCCGCTTTACGCGCCGGATGAAATCTACGGCGTCGTGCCGACCGACACACGCAAGCCATACGACGTGCGCGAGATCATCGCCCGCATCGTCGACGGCTCCGAGTTCGACGAGTTCAAGCAGAACTACGGCACGACGCTGGTTACCGGCTTTGCCCATCTCCATGGCATGCCGGTGGGCATACTCGGCAACAACGGCGTGCTGTTTTCCGAAAGCGCGCTGAAGGGCGCGCATTTTATCGAGCTGTGCTGCCAGCGCAAGATCCCGCTGATCTTCCTGCAGAACATCACCGGCTTCATGGTGGGGGCGAAATACGAAGCCGGCGGCATTGCCAAGGATGGCGCCAAGCTTGTCACCGCAGTGGCGACCGCCCAGGTGCCGAAGCTCACCGTCATCGTCGGCGGCTCCTTCGGGGCGGGCAACTACGGCATGTGCGGACGCGCCTATTCGCCCCGCTTCCTCTGGATGTGGCCGAATGCGCGCATCTCGGTCATGGGCGGCGAGCAGGCGGCGACCGTGCTTGCCATGGTCAAGCGCGAAGGCATCGAGCGCAAGGGCGGCACCTGGAGCACCGAGGAAGAGGCCGCGTTCCGCGCGCCGATCCTCGAAAAATACGAGCGCGAGGGCCACCCGCTCTATTCCTCGGCACGGCTGTGGGACGATGGTATCATCGATCCAGCAAGGACCCGCGACGTGCTCGCACTCAGCCTTTCGGCTGCACTTAACGCGCCGATCGAGGACACTAAGTTCGGCGTATTCAGAATGTAGGGGTCACCTACAGCGCACGCCGGGGGCAACCGCAGCTAGGAACTCAACGCAATGACGAAGGGAGCCTGACATGCCTGCAAATCCAAGCAAATTCGTCTGGTACGAGCTGATGACCAGCGATGTCGATTCAGCTGAGAACTTCTACAAGACTGTCGTGGGGTGGAAGTCCGAACAGTGGGGTGGCGGAGACGAAATGCACTACGTCATCCTGAAGGCCGGCGACGCGAGCGTTGCGGGCCTTATGGCGATCCCCGACGAGGCGGCGGGCATGAATCCGGCCTGGGTAGGCTACATCTATGCTGCCGATGTCGATGCCGCGACGGAGAGTGTCCGGAAAGATGGCGGCAAGGTGTTTCGGGCACCGGCCGACATCCCCGAAGTCGGCCGCTTCTCGGTCGTCGCCGACCCGCAGGGCGCGGTATTCATGCTGTTCACGCCGAAGGGCGAAGGGGGGGCGCCCGCTGCACCCATGGCCCCCGGCCATATCGGCTGGCATGAACTCATGGCCGCGGAATGGAAGAGCGCCTTCGATTTCTATTCGAAGCAGTTTCACTGGTCCAAAGGTGATGCGGTCGATATGGGGCCGATGGGCACCTACCAGCTATTTGCTGCAGGCGGCGACGCCATCGGCGGCATGATGACCAAGCCGCCACAAATCCCGTCGCCCTACTGGCTCTACTATTTCAACGTCGGCGACATCGATGAGGCCGCCGAACGTATCGCCAAGAACAACGGGAAGGTCGTGATGGGGCCGATGGAGGTCCCGGGCGGCTCCTGGGTGCTCCAGGCCACGGACCCGCAAGGCGCTCTGTTCGCGCTGGTCGGCAGCCGCAAGTAACCGGCACCGCGCCGAGAGTATCAAATGGAGGATGAATGTTCTCGAAAATCCTGATCGCCAACCGCGGTGAGATTGCCGTTCGCGTCATTCGCACCGCGCGGCGTATGGGCGTTCGCACGGTCGCTGTCTACTCCGATGCCGATGCGAATGCGCTCCATGTGGCGATGGCCGATGAGGCGGTGCATATCGGCGCCTCGCCGGTGGGCGAAAGCTATCTGCGCGGCGACAGGATCATCGAGGCGGCAAAGGCAACCGGAGCCGAGGCGATCCACCCCGGCTACGGGTTCCTGTCGGAGAATCCCGACTTCGTCGATCAGGTCGTTGCGGCCGGGCTGGTGTTCATTGGCCCGTCTGCCGCCTCGATCCGCGCCATGGGCCTGAAGGATGCCGCCAAGCGCCTGATGGAAAATGCCGGCGTGCCGGTGGTGCCGGGCTATCATGGCGAAGCGCAGGACATCGTCGTGCTTGCCTCCAAGGCGCGCGAGATCGGCTATCCGGTTCTGATCAAGGCGCGCGCGGGCGGTGGCGGCAAGGGCATGCGCAGGGTGGAGCATCCGGACGATTTTCCGGATGCTCTCTCGGGTGCGCGGCGCGAGGCCAAGGCCGCATTCGGCGACGACCGCGTGCTAGTGGAAAAGTATGTAGAAAAGCCGCGCCATATCGAGGTGCAGGTTTTTGGCGACAATTTCGGTAATGCCGTCCACCTGTTCGAGCGCGATTGCTCGGCTCAACGGCGGCATCAGAAGGTCATCGAGGAGGCCCCTGCCCCCGGCATGACGGCAGGGATGCGCAAGGCCATGACCGACGCGGCTGTGAAGGCAGCCAAGGCGATCTCCTATTCCGGTGCCGGCACCATCGAGTTCATCGTCGACGCCTCGGATGGGCTCAGGCCCGACCGCTTCTGGTTCATGGAAATGAACACCCGCCTGCAGGTGGAGCACCCGGTGACCGAGATGATCACCGGCGTCGACCTTGTGGAATGGCAACTGCGCGTGGCGGCCGGCGAAAAGCTGCCGAAGAGCCAGGAAGAGATCGCGCTTTCCGGCCACGCCTTCGAGGCCCGCATCTATGCCGAAGACCCTCAGCGCGATTTCCTGCCGGCCATCGGCACCCTGCATCACCTGAGCTTTCCAGCCCAAGCGCCAGCCGGTTCGGCGATGCGTATCGAAACCGGCGTGCGGCAGGGCGATGCCATCTCACCCTATTACGATCCGATGATCGCCAAGCTGGTGGTCCATGCCGAGGACCGGCATCCGGCTCTCCACGCGCTGGCGACAGCGTTGAAGAACACCGAAATCGCCGGCTCAGTCACCAATATCGGTTTCCTTGCCGCGCTGGCGCAGGACGCCGACTTTGCCGCAGGCGATGTCGACACCGGACTGATCGGTCGCAAGCAGGTGGCGTTGACGGAGACGCCGCAGCCAGACGCTACCATTGTTGCTCGGGCCGCACTGGCGGCTTCCGGGATGAATAGCGTCTCGTCCGACGATCCCTGGGCGTCGCTTACCGGCTACAGCCATTTTCATCCGATCGAACGCCAGGTTTCGCTTCATCGCGGCGCGAAAGAACTGAAGGCGAGCGTAGCGGCTGAGGGCAACGGGCGTTACGCGGTACGTCTCGAAGGATTCCCGTCAGTCGCCCTCACCCAGGCAGATCTTGCAGGCACCGTCGCCTGGCCGGGCCATGTCGCGGTCTTCGCCGCCGGCATAGCCTATACATTCACGGTCCCCGATCCTTTCGCGAGCGCTGCCGAAGCCGAGGCGGGCGCTGGCAGCATGCGGGCGCCGATGCCGGGCCTGGTCAAGCTGGTGCGCGCAGCCCAGGGCGACGCGGTCAAGAAGGGTCAGCCCTTGCTGATCCTGGAGGCGATGAAGATGGAACACACCATCGCCGCACAGCATGACGGCATCATCGCCGACATCGCTCTCGAGGGCGCGCAGGTGACCGACGGCACCGTACTGGTGAGATTTGTGGAAGAGGTCAGCGCCTGAGCGGCGCCTTCAGACAAAGGTTCAGCCTTTAAAACGAAAATGGCCGGGACAAGCCCGGCCATCGTGTCAACTCGCCAGAAGCGAGATCGATATTACTGCGCGATCGGCGCGTACTTACCGTCGTGCCACTGGTTGATGTCGTAGGCGGCGTTCTTGAAGTCGCCCTTTTCGTCGAAGATCACGTCGCCAACCACGGTGTGGATCGGCTCGCCGTTCTTCAGGACTTCAGCGACCTTCATCGGATCGTCGGTGCCGGCTCGCTCAATGCCCTGCGCGAAGGCCTGGATGACGGAGTAGGAGAACAGGGTGAAGCCTTCCGGCACGAAGCCGCCCGACTTGATGTTCTCAACGGCTTCCTTCGCCTCAGGCTTGGCCTGCGGGTCGGACGGGAACACGAACATCGTGCCTTCGCCAGCCGGGCCGGCGATCTGCCAGAATTCCGGAGAGGCGATCGAGTCCGGCATGATCAGCTGGTACTTGAAGCCCTGCTCGTCCGACTGACGCAGCATCAGGCCGGCTTCGGGGTGATAGCCGCCGAAATAGACGACGTCGGCCTTGAGGCCCTTCAGCTTGGTGACGAGCGCGGAATAGTCCTTCTCGCCGGCGTTGAGGCCTTCGTAGAGAACTTCCTTCAGGCCGTTTTCGTTCATCGTCTTGCGCACTGCGTCGGCGACGCCCTGGCCGTAGGCGCTCTTGTCGTGCAGGATGACGACATTCTTGCCGGCATACTTCTTGGCGATCCACGGGCCGATGAACGCGCCCTGCGCGTCGTCGCGCGTGTAGAGACGCATGATGGTCGGCCAGCCCTTGGCGGCTGCGTCATCCGTCATGATCGGGTTCGACGAGGCAGGGCTCATCATCAGCACGCCGCTTTCGGCGTAGACGGCCGAGGCCGGGATGCTCGAGCCGGAGCAGGCATGGCCGTCGATGAACTTGATGCCGTTGGCGACGATGCGGTTGGCAACCGACACGGCCTGCTTGGGATCGCAGACGTCGTCTTCGATCGACAGCTTGAGCTGGCGACCCATGACGCCGCCCTTCGCGTTGATGGCCTTGACCGCAGCTTCCGCGCCCTGCTTGAACTGGTCACCGATGGTTGCGAGCTGGCCAGTCATCGGCCCCGCAACGGCAATGGTGATGTCGTCGTCGGCGCGCGCTGCCTGCGCTGCCAATACGAAGCCGACGAGCGCGGCTCCCATAAGCGATTTCTTGATCACGTAGATGTCCTCCGATGTCGGCTCGTGGCCGAACGCCGCCCTCATTTATCCTAGGCGTTGGCGGGAATAACATTCGCAGCGGGGAGGATGCAACAACCTCTGATGGAACCGGTAAACGACGAAGGCCGCGCCGGCATCGTGCCGTCGCGGCCTTCGTCGTCGATCGCATCGCGGACATCCCCGGCCAATCGATGCTCTGTCGTCGCTTTGACATGCGCGGCTGGCCCGCCTCCAAGCTGCCGCGTTCTGTTGGTGAGGCTCGGCGTTTTTTCTTTGCCTGAGCCTGGTATTTCAATTTCGGGTCGATGCACTCAGTGCATCGTCATCCATTCGCGCGCCTCGCGCAGGGCCTGTGCGATCTGCGGCTTCGACATCGAGGCCGAGAGTTCCGAGCGCAGGTCGGCAGCGCGGGCCGAGCCCTTGATAGCGGCGATATTCAGCCATTTATGAGCGGCCACAACATCGACTTCGCAGTCGCGGCCAGTTGCGTACATCATGCCAAGCTCGAAAAGAACGTCGGCTTGTGCGGTGGTTCCCATCGCGCCGAAGCCGCCTTCAAACATTTCAAAACGTGCCATCTCGAAGGTCCCTGTCCGTTGCTGGAGAGCGCCTCTCTTTGTCGTCTTGGGCTGCTCTTCCGATGCTTCGAAGGATGAACCTGAGGCTTGAATTCGCCGTTAAATGGCTTGCTTAACTGCAGGCAAACAAAGTTCAAACAAGAAGTAAACGTCTGAATTTATTAAGGATAGAGATGCAGGCGCCGCCTGGGGTTTTGGGAAAATTCGATGAAAATCTTCGCCCTCGAACGAAACCCTTTCCTAACCACGAAAAGCGGCAATAGCTCCTTCCTGCGTCAAGAACTTCCGCCGCGACCGACCTCACGCCCTGCAAAAACAGCTCACCCTTACGTTGCGGCACCGCTTTTGTTCCTCCGCCAACTGCACTAGCTAACGTTTACGTCAGCGGCCGAACAGGAGGAGAACGTCGGTCCGGCCGCGACACCTGAGGGAGGACACTAATGTTTCGTAAGGTAAGCCTGGCTGTCGCCGCGACCATGCTGATGCTCGGCGCCGCTTATGCAGACCCCATCGAGGGGAACTGGAAGACACAGAGCGGAGAAACCGCGGCAATCGGCGATTGCGGCGGCGGGTTCTGCATCACGCTGAAGACCGGCAAATACGCGGGCAAGCAGATCGGCAAGATGACAGCCAGCGGAGACGGCAACTATGCCGGCTCGATCACGGATCCGGCCGACGACAAGACCTACAAGGGCAAGGCCACGCTGAACGGCAACGCGATGAAAATGAGCGGCTGCGTGCTGGGCGGCCTGATCTGCAAGGGCCAGAACTGGACGAAGCTCTGAAATTCAGCTGCAGCTGAACGCAAAAATGGCCCGCGGAGCATGCGCTCGCGGGCCATTTCGCTTACAGGATAGGCGTCAGGCGCGCGCCCGCTGGCCAAACAGGATCTTCTGGGCCTCCTTGTCGGTGGCGAGGTTCTGCCGCTCGCGCTCGTCCTTGCCGACTTCGACGCCGCGCCGTACGGCGGGCCGTGCCTTCATCGTCTCGAACCAGCGCTTGAGGTTGGGGAAGTCGTTCATGTCCTGGCCCTGGCGCTCGTAGCCCATCGTCCAGCCGATGGAGGCGATGTCGGCGATGGAGTACTCGCCTGCAAGGAACTCGCGGTCAGCCAGGCGCTTGTTCATCACGCCATAGAGCCGGTTGACCTCATTGGTGTAGCGCTCGATCCCATAGGGCACCTGCTCAGGGGCATAGACGCGGAAATGGTTGGCCTGCCCGGCCATCGGGCCAAGCCCGCCCACCTGCCAGAACAGCCACTCCTCGACCTCGACGCGCTGGCGCTCGTCGGCCGGATAGAACTTGCCGAACTTGCGGCCGAGATACTGCAGGATGGCACCGGACTCGAAAACCGAGATCGGCTCGCCGCCGGGGCCTTCTGGATCGATGATGGCCGGCATGCGGTTGTTCGGCGATATCTTCAGGAAGGAAGGTTCGAACTGCTCACCGCGGCCGATGTTGACGTATTTGACCGTATAGGGAACGCCGAGTTCCTCGAGCATAATGGAGATTTTCCAGCCATTCGGTGTAGGCCAATAATAGAGTTCGATCGGCTGGGTCTGAATTATCATACTGGCATCTCCACATTTGGGTCGCATTCAGCAGATAGGCAGACCCTACGTAAACACAAGCACACAACTTGCGTGCTGTGATTAATAAAATTGAACCGAGGATGAACGGGCCTCTCAGAGGCCATTCAGCTGAGCGCGGGCATTCTTCATGGCATTGAAGGAGACGCCATCAATGCTCGCTCGTCGGTTCACAATCGTCTGTTTGTTGACGGCCCTGTTCGGGATGTTCTTTTCAATGCTCGTTGCCCAGGTGGAGCGTTCAAGCCGCTCCCGCGAGTATGGAATGGTCCGGACCTGCTCTTACGAGTTCGGGCTGACATGCAGCCCCTCCAACCGCCTCTGAACCCGACCATTCTGATGAAAAAAGCTACGACCATGAAGAAGGCCGCTGCAATTCTTCGGCTTTTGCCCCGGGCAGCGCTCATTCTGGCCCTGCTTGCCGCTCCCGTTTTCGCCGTGCCGGCCGTGCGCGGCTCCGCCGGGCCGACGATCGAAGCGCCTGCGCAAAAGAATTCCGGCGCAGGCTTTGTCCTGCTGCTCAGTCTACAGCGCACTTCGGGCACCTAGTAGAAAAAGCGCCCAAGTCTTGGCGAGCCCCCTCCCAAGAGCGATAGCAAGTCTCTATATTGGGTCATGGAAAAGAGAATCTACCCAACCCCCATTGAGACGATCTCCTGCCCTGAGCCCTTCGGGCAGCAAAGCTTTACAGACGCCGGCGAGGCAGTCGCCGCTCTGAAACTCCTCTACGAGCGCAATACCGCCTTCCTGCGCAACGCATTCGCATCGCTTGCCCAACAGGGCGACACCCAGAGACGTTACCGGGCCTTCTACCCCGAGATCAGGGTGACGACTTCATCCTACACGCAGGTCGACTCCAGGCAGGCCTACGGCCACATGCCGCTGCCGGGACGCTATGCGACGACCATTACACGCCCCGATCTGTTCGAGAGCTACCTGACCGAGCAGCTACGCCTGATCATGCGCAACCACGGCGTCCAGGTCACGATCGCAGAGTCCACCACGCCGATCCCGATCCACTTCGCCTTCCTCGAAGGCACCCATGTCGACGGATCCATCGCCGAATACATCAAGCGTCCGATCCGCGACCTGTTTGACGTACCGGACCTCAACAGCACCGACGACCATATCGTCAACGGCACGCTTGAGGTGCTGCCGGGCGAGCCGAAGCCGCTGGCGCCATTTACCGCCCAGCGCATCGACTATTCGCTGCACCGCCTGTCGCACTACACGGCGACCACGCCACATCATTTCCAGAACTTCGTTCTGTTCACGAACTACCAGTTCTACATCGACGAGTTCTGCCTCTACGCCCGCGACCTCATGGCCAAGGGCGGCGAGGGCTATGAGGCCTTCGTCGAGCCGGGAAATGTGGTGACCAAAGCGGGCGAGACGCGGCCTTCCGAAGGTACCCCGCTGGGGCGCATGCCGCAGATGCCGGCCTATCACCTCAAGAAGCCGGGCCACGCCGGCATCACCATGATCAATATCGGCGTCGGGCCATCCAACGCCAAGACGATCACCGACCACGTCGCTGTGTTGCGACCGCATGCCTGGCTGATGCTCGGCCACTGCGCGGGCTTGCGCAACACGCAGGCGCTTGGCGACTACGTGCTGGCGCATGCCTATGTGCGCGAAGACCACGTGCTGGATGACGATCTGCCGGTCTGGATCCCCATCCCGCCGCTCGCCGAAATCCAGGTTGCCCTCCAGGAAGCGGTGGCTGAGGTGACCGGACTTTCCGGCTACGACCTCAAGCGCATCATGCGCACGGGCACCGTCGCAACGATCGACAACCGCAACTGGGAACTGCGCGACCAGCGCGGCCCGGTGCAGCGCCTGTCGCAGTCGCGCGCCATTGCGCTCGACATGGAGTCGGCCACCATCGCGGCCAACGGTTTCCGCTTCCGCGTGCCCTACGGGACGCTTCTATGCGTGTCAGACAAGCCGCTGCATGGCGAATTGAAGCTGCCTGGCATGGCAACGGAGTTCTACAAGCGGCAGGTCGCCCAGCATCTGAACATCGGTATCCGTGCAGTGGAGAAGCTTGCCGAAATGCCGATGGAGCGCCTGCATTCGCGCAAGCTGCGCAGCTTCTCGGAAACCGCGTTCCAGTAAAAGATCTGTGCCCTCGGGGAGGACCACGCAGCGTTTGATTGCACTACGGGCCGCCTGTCGTTCAAGGCAGGCGGCCTACGGCCATAGGGCCTCTTGAATGAGCCAACTTCTTGTCGATATGGACGGGCATGAAGACAACGGCATTCCGCGACAAACTTGAACTGGCGGCCTTTTCCGCTTCAATCGTTCTTTCGGTACCGCTGGTGCTCGGCTTTTTCAGCAGGCTGCACCCGGCTTTCGACTCCTTCGCGCATTTCCGCATTCATCTGGCGGTCTTGCTGGCGCTCGCGGCCCTGCCGATGCTTTTCGGCCGGTTCCGGAAAGAAGGCGTGGTGGCGCTTGTCCTGGCCGGCGGCGCCGTGGTCAGCGTCTCGGGCACCATGCAGAGTCTCGGGCCAGCAGTCGTTCATGCTGGTTTTGCGCCGAAGGATGACAACCAGCCTGTATACAAGCTTCTGCAGCTTAACCTGCGCTACAACAATCCCGAGCCCAACAAGGTGCTGTCGCTCATTGGCCAGATCCGGCCGGACGTGGTGACGCTGGAAGAAACTTCGGAAATGTGGGTTGAGAAGCTGGCTCTGCTTTCCTCAGCCTATCCCTACCGCATCATCTGCCCAAGTCCGCACGGGGAATACGGTGTCGCGATCCTGTCTGCCCGGCCCTTCGTGGAGGGGCAGGAAGCCAGGTGCTACGACCGAAGCTCTTTCGTGATTGCGCCGATCGATTTCGGCGGGCGGCCGGTCGATATCGCGGCCCTGCATCTCGGATGGCCCTGGCCATTCGACCAGCATCGGCAAATTTTGATGTTGGCCCGTCCGCTTTCCGAAGTCGGCGAGACAGCCCTGCTTGCAGGCGACTTCAACGCCACTCCGTGGAGTGCCGCCGTGGCGCATGTAGGCCAAATGGGCGGCCTGGCGCTGGTGCCATCTGTCGGCCCGACCTGGCAGTGGATCAAGCTTCCCGAATTCCTGCGATTCAGCGGCCTGCCGATCGATCAGCTGATGCACAAGGGAAGCGTCGTGGTGAACACGGCCCGCACTTTAGGCGAGGCCGGTTCAGACCACTTGCCGGTGTTGGTCGAGTTTTCGCTCATGCCATCGTCCCCCAGGCACGAAGAAAACGCGGAAACTGCGACCGCCACCTTCGTCCGGCGATCCCCCAACGCAGCTGGCTACGGAAGCAGCTGACTACGATGACGCCGGTCGAACATATATCCTGGCAGCACCGGAACCGATGCCGCCAGAACGGATTGTGTTAGCCTCTGTTCACCAGCCCAGCGACGAGCGCGTCGACATTGCCGCCACGCTGATGCTCCTTGGCGTCGAATGCGCGCTGACGGGCTTCGTACTGGGCATAGATCGACGAAATGTGGCGACGAGCTTCGTTCTGCGTCCTCGTGCAGCCGGGATCGTTGGCATTCGTCATGCCGACAACCGACGACTCTGCGGCCTTGACCATATCCTGTGCAAGCTGACCGTGGTGCTGCTCATGGGTACGAACGCCGGCCATGAACTTCGTCCAGCGCGACTGCAGATCAGGCGAAACTCTGCTCGCCAGCTTGGGGAAGTTGTAGGTCAGGAACAGGGTCGCGCGTGCGCCCTTCAGCCGGCAGGTGCCGCCATTCTTGTCCCAATCCATGTCCCACTTCACGTCGTAGCGCGTCGCAGCCATGGCCCGAGCCTGCAGGCCCTGCGTGGGCCCGCCGGAAAACATCGATCTCATGATCTCGCGCCCGCTGTTACCGGTAACGGGATAGGTTGTGGTTTTGACCACGACCTTGCTGTCGGCGTTGGCAACGCCGGCAAAGCCACAGACAAGTGCAATTAAGGTTATTCCAACTGTACGCATTTGGGGGGTACTCCAACTAGGGGGGACCCGCAAACAAGCACAGGATGGATCTTATTTCAACACTTGCTTAATTATGAGGCTCTACATGTTGGGGTAGACCGGCCCCTCACCCCCTTGCGGCGGTACCCAGTTGATGTTCTGGTTCGGGTCCTTGATGTCGCAAGTTTTGCAGTGCACGCAGTTCTGCGCGTTGATCACAAACTTGGCGTCTCCGCCTTCCTCGACCCACTCGTACACGCCCGCCGGGCAGTAGCGGCTCGACGGCCCTGCGAACACGTCGTGCTCCGACCGCTTCTGCAGGCCCAAGTCCTTGACCTGCAAATGAATTGGCTGGTTTTCCTCGTGGTTCGTGTTGGACAGGAACACGGAGGAAAGCCGGTCGAAAGTCAGCACGCCGTCAGGCTTGGGATAGGCGATTTTCTTGTGCTTGGCTGCGGGCTCCAGCGAGGCGGCATCGGTCTTGCCGTGCTTCAAAGTGCCGAAGAGCGAGAAGCCGAAAAGCGTGTTCGTCCACATGTCCAGCCCGCCGAGGCCAACGCCCGCCAAAGTACCCAACTTTGACCATAGCGGCTTCACGTTCCGGACCTTCTTGAGGTCCTTTCCGATGGCGGTGGAGCGCCATTCGTTCTCATATTCGACGATCTCGTCATGGCTGCGGCCTGCCACAATTGCCTTGGCGACATGCTCGGCGGCCTGCATGCCGGAGAGCACCGCGTTGTGCGAACCCTTGATGCGCGGAACGTTGACGAAACCAGCCGAGCAACCCATCAGCGCGCCGCCCGGGAAGGTCAGCTTCGGCACCGACTGCCAGCCGCCTTCGGTGATGGCGCGGGCGCCGTAGGAGATGCGCTTGCCGCCCTCGAACGTGCCGCGGATCGCCGGATGCGTCTTGAAGCGCTGGAATTCCTCGAAAGGCGACAGATAGGGGTTCTTGTAGTTGAGGTGAACGACGAAGCCGACGGCCACCAGATTGTCCTCGAGGTGGTAGAGGAACGAACCGCCGCCGGTCTTCATGTCGAGCGGCCAGCCAAAGGAATGCTGGACCAGACCCGGCTTGTGCTTCTCCGGCGCGACCTGCCACAGTTCCTTGAGGCCGATGCCGAACTTGCCCGGCTCGCGGCCTTCGTCCAGCTTGTATTTGGCGATCAGCTTCTTGGCGAGCGAGCCGCGCGCGCCCTCGCCGATCAGCACATATTTGCCGAGCAGAGCCATGCCGGGCGCGTAGTTCGGGCCATGCGAGCCATCGCGCTCGATGCCCATGTCGCCAGTCACAACGCCTGTGACAGCGCCTTCGTCGTTGTAGATCAGGTCGACTGCGGCAAAGCCCGGATAGATCTCGACGCCCAGCGCTTCGGCATGTCCGGCCAGCCAGCGGCAGACATTGCCGAGCGAGACGATGTAGTTGCCGTGATTGTTCATCAGCGGCGGCATCAGGACGTTCGGCAGGCGCACCGAGCCGGCAGGCCCGAGCACGAGGAAATGGTCGTCGGTGACCGGCGTCTTGAACGGATGGTCAGCCTCTTCGCGCCAGTCCGGCAGGAGCTTGTCGATGCCGATGGGATCGACGACGGCACCGGAGAGGATGTGAGCGCCCACTTCGGCGCCCTTTTCCAGCACGACGACGGAAAGCTCTGGATTGACCTGTTTTAGGCGTATCGCGGCGGCCAGGCCAGCGGGCCCCGCACCGACGATAACCACGTCGAATTCCATGCTTTCGCGTTCAATCTCACTCATCAGTTCCTCCGCACTGGCTTGGCCCCGTCAGGCATCCTGCTGGGTCCAAGCTCCCATAGCGCATCCGAAAGCGACGCGAAACCGCGCAACTGGCATATTGCGGAGTTTGCAACACCATATCATCCATGCTGGAACAAGCTAATCAGCGTTGACGTAAGCGTCAATTAAATGTGGCGACGATGGCACCTGATCGTGGCCGCTATCCGCCAAATTCGTGGATTTTGCTTCGATCCATTCTCGGCCATACTCCCAGCATGCGGCAGGTCGAGCCTAGGTGGTCGGGAGTGACGCATTTTGTCGCGGCGCGCCGTTGGGCTGCGCTGTTTCTGTTTGTTTTGCTCGCAGCCCGCTCATTCTCCCTGCCCGCACACGCGGAAGATGCAATCTCGGATGAGGGCTCCTGGCCGGCCGGTGCCTATTCCTTTTCCGATGAATTGGGTGGCTTTCGCATTCGATCGGTAGGCGGAACAGGCACCAAGGCCGATCCCATCGTCATCGGCGAGGAGCTTTATTCGGCAAGTCCGGTGACATTGGTCATTCGCGCGACAAAGCCGGTACGCGCATTCGACTTTTCGGGGAACTATGCCAACGGCTTCGTCTATCTGCGCCTGGAGGTTCTCAATGCCAGCGAACTCGCCTGGGTGGAGTTCGAATTCGAGCTTCAGGAAATCCTGCACCAGCCAAGCGTGTTCGGCGACGGGCTTTCATTCGACCAGCAACGCAGTGACGCGAAAGCCATCGGGTCCGACAGCTTCGAGAAATTCGATTGCGACTTCGAGCCCTATGACCGGCTGCTCTTCCGCGAAGGCAAGATCGATCCGCGAAAGCCCGGCTCCTTCGGCTTCCTGGTAACCGACTACACGCCGACCAGCATATTTTATCTGGTGCAAGACCCGCGCATTCCGTCGACCTGACTTGAAATCGCCGCGCGCCCGGAAGAATGTAGGGTTATGACCTCCATCGCCAGACATGAGCAGCCGGACCTTCGTGAGCTGCTCGCTTTCTATGCCGAGTCCGGCGCCTATGACGCGCTGGTCGAAGAGCCGATCGACCGGTTCGCGGAGGCGGCCGTGTCTGCGCAATCGGCCAAGGCGCCCGCCAGAGCCCGCTCATTCGACGGCCAGGCATCTGCCCCGGCCGAACAGGCGCGTACGTCCATGCTCGACCGTGCCGCGCCCCCTGCCCGTCCGGCAACGCCGGCTGCGGTGCCAGACGAGGCGCAGGCCGCGCTCGCGCGCGAGATAGCCTCGCGTGCCGGCACGCTCGAAGAGCTTCGCGCGCATATGGCGGCCTTCGACGGCTGCAATCTGAAATTCACGGCCAAAAACCTGGTGTTCTCCGACGGCAACCCCACTGCCGACGTGATGCTGGTGGGCGAGGCGCCGGGCCGCGACGAGGATCTGGAGGGGCTGCCCTTTGTTGGTCGTTCGGGCCAATTGCTGGACCGCATGCTGGCGGCAATCGGTCTCGACCGGAACTCCGCCTACATTGCCAATGTCATTCCCTGGCGCCCGCCGGGCAATCGCACGCCGACGCCGCATGAGACCGAAATCTGCCGGCCGTTCATCGAGCGCCAGATCGAGCTTGCCAATCCCAAGGTTCTGGTAACGCTGGGTGGGCCTTCGGCCAAGCTGCTGCTCGATACGACCGATGGCATTTTGCGCCTGCGCGGCAACTGGCGCGCGCATCAGATGAAGTCGGGAACCGTAGTGCCGGCAATGCCGACGCTTCATCCGGCCTATCTCTTGCGAAATCCCGCCCACAAGAAACTTGCATGGCGGGATTTCCTCGAGATCAAGGCAAAGCTCGGCGAGCTTGGCTAGACAACAAGAGCGGTTGCGCGGCGCATGCCGATGAACTGAAGCTCGGCAAACAGGGCAACCGCAATCGCCTGCACGCAGATGAAGGCGATGCCGAGCGCGTTTGGCGCCACGAGGCCGGAGGCCAGCAAGCCGAAGCTCGCCGCCACCCAGAGCGCGTTGATGGCGATGATGTCGATGAGCACCATGCGCCTCACGCTCCGGCGTCGTGCCGTTATGAGCAGAAGCGCCACGAACGGCACCAGCACGATGCCGGCCCAGAACAGCAAGGGCGCCGGCAGGTTCAGCAACGGCGAAAGAAACGACGCGCCGGCGATCGCGAGCAATCCGGTCGCGCCGCTGGCGACCGCATCGAGAAGCAGGGCATTGCGGATGAATGGCGATGTGGTGACGGTCATGGGAATTCTCCTGTCGGGTTTCAGTGTTCCTCGGCTTTCGTTCCAAGTTGGCCGAAACCTGACGCCGCACGCTTCTGCTGGCGATTACTTGGCAGGTAATAGAATTTGGGAGGCCGATCCCCTAACGTCGGCTTCATGAGCACGCAGCAATCTTCCGCCGGCACCCTTATCCGCGAATGGCGCATGCGCCGCCGCTTGAGCCAGCTCGATCTCGCCGCTGAGGCCGAGATATCGCAGCGCCATCTGAGCTTCGTCGAAAGCGGCCGCGCCGCGCCTTCGCGGGATATGGTGCTGCATCTGGCCGATCAGCTCGATATACCGCTTCGCCAGCGCAACCAGATCCTGCTCGCGGCGGGCTATGCGCCGACTTTCAGCGAGAAGAAACTCGACGATGCTTCGCTCGCCCCGGCCATGGCGGCGGTGGAAATGGTGCTCATGGGGCACGAGCCGTTTCCTTCCATAGCCGTCGACCGGCATTGGAACCTCGTTGCCGGCAATGCCGCAATCGGCCCGCTCATCGAGGAAGTCGCCAACGTCTCGCTGCTTGCGCCGCCGATCAACGTCCTGCGGCTCAGCCTGCACCCAAGGGGGCTGGCGCCGCGCATCGTCAACCTTCACGAATGGCGGACGCATCTGATTGAGCGCCTCAAACGCCAGATCGACGCGTCCGGCGACCCCGTGCTGGCGAACCTGGAACGCGAATTGTCGACCTATCCAACCGGAGCACCAACGAGCCGCGCCACTCACCGGGAGATCGCGGCGATAGCGCATCCGCTGCGGCTCAGGATGGGAAAGGAGATCCTTTCCTTCATCAGCACGATTACGGTGTTCGGAACGCCGCTCGACGTGACGCTTTCGGAACTGGCGATCGAGTCATTCTTCCCCGCAGACCAAGAGACGGCGGCCGCTTTGCAGCGCATGGCGGCAGAACGTGGCGCTGCTCGGAAGCCGTCGTGAGGCTCGCAAACTGAACCGAGGCTTGGGGCCTATCCCCTCAGGCTTGCGACGGCGCAACCTGCCGGACTGCCCTGCGCTCCAGCCCCAATTGCCGTTCGCGCCAGATAATGAAGATGCCTGCTCCGACGACGATGAGCCCTCCCACCAGCATGTGGATCGTCGGCACGTCGCCGAAAAGGTAGTAGCCCACGGCAAGGCCGAAGATCATCGAGGTGTATTCGAACGGCGCGACCGTAGAAGCTTCCGCATAGCGGTAGGCTTCGGTCATCAGGAGCTGGCCAAGCCCTCCGCAGCAACCGGCGATGATAAGCAGGGCTGTTTGCTGGAAAGTCAGCGCAGTCCAGCCAAACGGGTAACTAAACAGCGCCAGGACCGTCGAGGTCAGCGAAAACCACAGGACGATCGTCCCGGTACGCTCCGTGTGAACGAGGCTGCGCACGACGATCATCGCGAGCGCGGACACGGCCGCACCGACGATCGCAGCGATAACGCCAAGCATTTCGTCGTTGCCCAAGCCAGCATTGCCACCAAACAAGGTGAGCTTCGGCCATGAAATGATGCAGACGCCGATCAGGCCAACAACGACCGCGCTCCAACGATAGAAGCGGATCGTCTCGCCAAGGATTATGGAGCTGAACACGACCACCAGAAGCGGCTGCGCGTAGTTGAGCGTGATCGCTTCAGGCAAAGGCAATCGAGTTAGCGCGAAGAAGCCGAGGCCCATGGCGGTTACGCCCACCATGCCGCGGGCGACGTGGTTGAGCGGCCGCTTCGTGTGAAAAGCCGTGCTCAACTCCTTGCGAAAGGCCAGGTAAGCCAGGATCGGCAGCATCGCGAAGAATGAGCGGAAGAAAACGATCTGACCCGCCGGCAACGGGCCTGCCGCCTTGATCAGCGACGACATGGCAACGAATACGGTTACCGACACGACCTTGAAGGCAATGCCAGTGAGCGGCCGATTGACCCGCGAACTCTCGGATTTATTCACTTTGCTGCCACGGCGTCCTGGATGGTTGCCCATATGCGCGACGGCGTCGCCGGCATCTCGATATGCCGCACCCCATAGGCACGGAAAAGCGCATCGGTGACGGCATTGAGCGTCGCAGGTGTCGAGCCGATGGCACCGGCTTCGCCGGCACCCTTGATGCCGAGTGCATTTGTGGTCGATGGCACGTTGCGGGTCTCGAAATGCAGCCACGGAAAATTGTCCGCGCGCGGCATGGCATAGTCCATGAAGCTGGCGGTCAGCAACTGGCCATCTTCGCTATAGACGGCGTTTTCGCTCAAAGCCTGGCCGATGCCCTGCACCACCCCGCCGTGAACCTGGCCGGCGAGCAGCAGCGGGTTCACCGTGACCCCGAAATCGTCGACGATGGTGTAGGCGACGATCTCGGTGTTTCCGGTCTCGGGGTCGATCTCAACCTCGCAGATATGTGTCCCATTGGGATAAGTCGCCTCATGCTGTGTAAACTCGCCCGAGCCCTTGAGGTCCTCCGGGCGCTTGGCGGCCTTAGCGATATCGGCAAAGCCGATCGAGCGGTCGGTGCCGACGATACGCGCCGTGCCGTCGATCAGCTCGATATCCGCAGCCGAGGCCTCGAGCTCATCGGCGGCAATCCTGGCGATCTTCTCGGCCAGCGCCTCGCCAGCACGGGCAGCGGAAACCCCGCCAAGCGGTATCGAGCGGGAACCGCCGGTGCCCCCACCGCGCGCGAGGCGATCGGTGTCGCCCTGCACCACCTTCACCTGCGCGATGTCCATGCCGAGCTTTTCGGCCACGAACTGCGCATAGGCGGTGGCGTGGCCCTGCCCGTTGGACTGAGTGCCGATCAGAAGCGTGACCGTGCCGTCGCCATTGAGCTCGACATGGGCCGGCTCCGATCCTGCGAAAGCGCAGGCTTCGATGTAGGTTGCCATGCCGATGCCGCGGATTTTCCCATCCGCCTTGGAGCCGGCAAGGCGCGCCGGAAAATCCGACCAGTTCGCTCGTTCCATTGCGAGTTCCATGTGCCCGGCGAATTCGCCGACATCATAGAGCCGGCCGGTCGGGGTCCGGTACGGGAACTGCTCCGGTTTGATGAAGTTGCCGCGGCGGATTTCGTCAGGAGCCAGGCCAAGGTCGTGTGCACAGGCATCGACCAGTTTTTCAATAAGGAAAGCGGCTTCGGGTCGCCCGGCCCCGCGATAGGCATCCACCGGGCAGGTGTTGGTGTAGACGCCCGTGACAGCCGCGTCGAGCGCGTCGATATCGTAGGCGCCGGTCGACATGGTAGCGCCAATGTAGGGCACGAACGGCCCATATTGCGAACAATAGGCACCAAGATTGGCGGTGATGCGGATGCGCAGGCCCAGGAAACGTCCATCGCGATCCATGGCCATTTCGGCGGTGACGACATGGTCGCGCCCCTGCGCATCAGTCAAAAAATGCTCCGTCCGGTCGCCTGCCCATTTGACCGGCCGCCCGAGACGCCGCGCCGCCTCCAGCACCAGTGCATGCTCGCGATAGACGAAACTTTTCGGGCCGAAGCCGCCGCCGACATCCGGCGTCACGACGCGCAGCTTCTCCGGCTGTATTCCAAACACCTGCCTGGCCAGGATCGAGCGCATGGAATGCACGCCCTGCGAGCCGGTCGTGAGCTGGAAACGGCCTTCGTCAGCGTGCCACTCACCGATGGCCGAGCGAGGCTCCATGTAGTTGCAAACGAGGCGATTGTTGACGAAGTCGATACGGGTAATTCGTTCGGCCCGCTCGAAAGCGGCTTCCGTTTTCACAGCATCGCCAAGCTCGTAGAGGAAGGCGCGGTTCGTGCCCAGTTCGGGCCACACCAGCGGCGATTCGGGATCGAGCGCGGTCGCGGTGCTGCCGGCAGCTTCCTCGCTGTCATAGTCGACCTCGATCAGTTCGGCGGCGTCCTGCGCCTGCGCACGGCTGTCCGCCACCACGAAGGCCACGGCATCGCCGACATAGTTCACCCGGTCGCGGCACAGGATCGGTATGTCGCGCGTCGGCGCCTGGGAGCCGTCGGGCTGCTGCTGCATCATGCCGGACTTGAGATCGCCAAGACCTTTGACATCGGCGCCCGTCAGCACCAGATGTACGCCACGAGCGGCCTTCGCTGCCTCGACCGAGGTCACCTTCATCGAGGCCTTCGCAACCGGAGAGCGCAGCACATGGCCGTGCAGCATGCCGGGTACGGCAATGTCGTCGGTGTAACGGCCACGTCCGGTGATGAAAGCCTGATCCTCGACGCGCAAGACTGACGCGCCCATCCCGAATTTCGGCGTGACGATTGTCATGGTTGCCCCGGCAATGTTCGGACGAGGATGCTGGCCTGAAATAGGTCCTGCGTTAGTTTTGTCGATGGTGGCTTTCGTGTAAAGAGCAGCACTGCCATCTTTTGTAGGCCAGCTACCAGGCGGCCAGTGATGGAAACATCTGCTTGGAACGAGCAGATCTCAATAGGAAAGTTGTGATAATGCGTACAGATACCGGTCAGGTGTTTCGGCTCGAAGACTACCGCCCGAGCGATTATCTCATCCCCTCGACCGGACTGACCTTCAGGCTTTCGCCCGACGAGACCACGGTGGTCGCCGAGCTGACGATTGAGCGCCGCAACGGCGTAAAAGGTGCCCCGGCGCTGATCCTCGATGGCGATGGCTTGGTCTTGCGCCGCATCGAAATCGACGGAAAGCCGCTTGAGCCCTCCTCCTACACTGCTTCCGCCGATCAACTCATCATCGCCAATCCGCCGGCGTCCGGGCGCTTCAAGCTCCTCCTGGAGACAGAAATCGCCCCGTCGAAAAACGAAGCGCTGATGGGGCTGTACAGGTCCAACGGCGTCTATTGCACCCAGTGCGAAGCGGAGGGCTTTCGCCGCATCACCTATTTCCTCGACCGGCCGGACATCCTGTCGGTCTATACGGTTCGGATCGAGGCGCGGCGCGACGAAGCCCCGCTGCTCTTGTCAAACGGCAATCCCGTCGAAAGCGGCGACCTTGGAGATGGGTGGCACTACGCGGTCTGGGACGATCCCTTCCCGAAGCCGTCCTACCTGTTCGCGCTGGTCGCGGGCGATCTTGGGCGCGTGGGCGACACTTTTGTCACCGCCTCGGGCCGCCAGGTCGAGCTCGGCATCTATGTCGAACATGGCAAGGAGCGCCTGGCCACCTATGCGATGGACGCGCTGAAGCGCTCGATACGCTGGGACGAAGAAGTGTTCGGCTGCGAATACGACCTCGACGTTTTCAATATCGTCGCCGTCTCCGACTTCAACATGGGCGCGATGGAGAACAAGGGTCTCAACATCTTCAACGACAAATATGTGCTCGCTGATGAAGAGACCGCGACCGACACGGATTTCGCGAATATCGAGGCGATCATCGCCCACGAGTATTTCCACAATTGGACAGGCAACAGAATCACTTGCCGCGATTGGTTCCAGCTCTGCCTCAAGGAAGGGCTGACCGTTTTCCGCGATCATGAGTTTTCCGCCGACCAGCGATCGCGTGCAGTCAAGCGCATTGCCGAAGTGCGCACGCTGCGGGCGCATCAGTTCCCCGAGGACCAGGGACCGCTGGCGCATCCGGTGCGTCCGCGCCGCTATCGCGAGATCAACAACTTCTACACGGCCACCGTCTACGAAAAGGGATCCGAGGTCGTGCGCATGATCCGCACCATCCTCGGCGCACAGGCGTTCCGGGAAGGCATGGACCTCTACTTCGAGCGGCATGACGGCGACGCGGCCACGATCGAGGATTTTCTAAAAGTCTTCGAGGAGGTTTCCGGCCAGGACCTGTCGCAGTTCGCGCTCTGGTATCACCAAGCCGGAACGCCGAACGTGACTGTCAGCGGCTCGCACAATGCCGGTTCGGGCGAGTTCACCCTTGAGATCGAGCAGTCGGTGCCGCCGACACCCTCGGAAAGCCGCAAGCGCCTGATGCACATCCCGCTCGCCTTCGGCCTCGTCGGCCCGGACGGCAAGGACATGGCCTATGCGGACGTGGAGGGAGCCGACGTCGCGGACGGAGTGATCCATCTGCGCAAGCGCCGGCACGTGGTGAAGTTCTCGGGCATCGCCGAGCGCCCCTCGGTGTCGTTGAACCGGGGGTTCTCGGCGCCGATCACGCTTTCGATCGCGCAAAGCGCGGAGGATCAGGCCTTCCTGGCACGGCATGACAGCGATGCCTTCTCGCGCTGGCAGGCGTTCAACACGCTTTTGACGGAAACTCTGATTTCCGCCTTCCGCAGCGTGCTCGGCGGCAAGGTGCCCTACTTTTCGCCTGAACTGCTGCGGCTTGCCGGCACGATCGCTACCGATGAAACGCTGGAGCCAGCTTTCAGGGCTCTGGCCTTGGCGTTGCCGGGCGAAGCCGATATCGCCCGCGAGATCGGCAGCAACATCGATCCCGACGCGGTTCGGGCCGGGCGGGAAGCGCTGGCGCTTGCTATCGCGGAGACAAATCGCGAATCTTTCAATGCCTTGTATGCGAGCCTACACGTTGCCGGGCCTTTCAGCCCCGATGCGGCCAGTGCCGGCAAGCGGGCGCTGCGAAACGTGCTTCTCGACTATCTTTCGGCACTGCCGGGAGGTGTCGGCTTGGCTGCCGATCATTTCGCCGGCGCGACCAACATGACCGACCGCGCCGCCGCGATGGGCATTCTCGCGCATCGTCATCGCGGATCGCAGCAGGCGACCGATGCCCTTGCGGCCTTCGAGGCGAAGTATCGTGGCGATGCTTTGGTCATGGACAAGTGGTTCCAGATCCAGGCCTCGACGCCCGGTGCCGAAGCAGTCGACATCGTCCGCAGCTTGATGGAACATCCGGCTTTCTCGATGTCCAATCCAAACCGTGTACGCTCGCTGATTGGAACCTTCGCCAGCGCCAATCAGACCGGCTTCCACCGAGCCGATGGCGCCGGCTACAAGCTGTTCGTCGACACCGTGCTGGCGGTCGAAAAGCGCAACCCGCAGGTCGCGGCACGCCTCGCCACAGCGCTGCGCTCGTGGCGTTCGCTCGAACCGGGCAGGCAAGCCAAGGCACGCGAAGCACTGCTGGCCATCAGCTCGACACCGAACCTGTCGGCCGATTTGCGTGACATCATCGAGAGAACCCTCGCCTGACGAGATATTTTTCTCGTCTACCGAGGCATTTTTTCGCCCGGCCTATGGACAAGGGGAATCACGTTTGATTCTTTATGGATGATTCGGATGTGCGGCGTTACCGGGTCATTCTTAACAAAAGGATTACGGGGAGCCTCTTGATGGCGAAGGCGGACGCGTGGAGCGCGCCCGATGGCGGTGTTTTTGTCCGACGCAAGGGCGCGACCCTGGCGGGCAACGCACGGATCATCGCTGAGCCGGCCTATCGTCGCCTGCTTGCGGCGGAGCCGATCCTGCGCCGTTCCGTCCCTGCCCTCATCGTCACCTTCCTGCTGATCCTCATGGCGGCGCGCTTCATGTCGCTCATGGCCTGGCGCGACGATGTGGAACGCAACGCCAAGGCTTTCCTCAGCCTGGCTGCCAGCCAACTCGCCAGCACGGTCAGCCTCGTCGACAAGGATGGCGGCTCGATTACCGACGAGGGCAAGACGCTCATCGAACGCACCCTGCAGCAAGGCGCCATGGGCAGCCGGCATGTCCTGGCGATCACTGATGGTGCCTTCCGCGTCCTGGCGGTTGCGCCGGTATCGACGCACTGGGAAGGCAAGACGCTCGACAGCATCATTTCAGGTGGGCAACCGCTCTTCATGTTCGGCGAACGCGCCGGTGTCATGGAAGTCCGCATTGACGAGCAGAGCTGGTATGCGGCGGTCAGCCTCGTGAATGGCCGGAAAACCGCGGCCGTCGCGCTCGTTCCTCAGGAAGCTGTATTTTCCGAATGGCGGAAGACCGTTTCGCTCAACGTCACCCTCTTCTTGGTGACCGCGGCGGTTCTCGGCATCCTGCTCTATGCCTACTTCACGCAGGCTGCGCGGGCACAAGCCGCAGACCGGCTCTATCTCGATGCCCATGAACGCATCGACATGGCCCTGGTGCGCGGCCGCTGCGGCCTGTGGGATTGGGACATGGTGCGCGGCAAGATGTACTGGTCGCGCTCGATCTACGAGATGCTGGGCTATGAGCCTTGCAACGAAATGCTGTCCTTCGGCGAAGTGGACGACATCATCCACCGTGAAGATGGCAACCTTTTCCAGCTTGCCAGCCGGGTTGTCGCCCGCGAGATCGACCATATCGACCAGGTCTTCCGCATGCGCCATGCCGACGGCCAATGGGTCTGGATGCGGGCTCGCGCTCAGGTCGTGGACCCGGATGCGCCGGAGATCCAGATGATCGGCATCGCCGTCGACGTCACCGAGCAGCGCCATCTCGTGCTGCGCTCGGAGGCGGCAGACATGCGCCTGCGCACGGCGATCGAGAACATCACTGAGTCCTTCGTGCTGTGGGACCCGCAGCAGCGTCTGGTGATGTGCAACACCAAGTACCAACAGGATCACGGCCTTTCGGACCGCGACGTCGTGCCGGGCACGCCGCGTCATGTCATCGAACAACGGATGGTTGCTTTCGCCGCCGAACGGCGACTGCCCAGCGCCAATATCCATCGCGGCGGCGTGACCTTCGAACGCCAGCTGGCGGACGGCCGCTGGCTGCAGGTCAACGAGCTGAAGACGCGCGACGGCGGCAACGTGTCGGTGGGCTCCGACATCACCCAGATCAAGCAGCATCAGGAAAAGCTGGTCGAAAGCGAACGCCGCCTGATGGCGACGATCCACGACCTGAGCCTCGCGCGCCGCGCCGAGCAGGAACGCTCGCGAGAACTGGTTGAGCTCAACAAGAAATACATGAAGGAAACCGAGCGCGCCGAGGCGGCAAACCGCGCGAAGTCCGAATTCCTTGCCAACATGTCACACGAGCTGCGCACGCCGCTCAATGCGATCATCGGCTTCTCGGAACTGATGGAATCCGGGCTCTTCGGGCCTCTCGGCTCCGACCGCTACGAGGAATATACCCGCGATATCCTGAGCAGCGGACAGTACCTGCTCGGCGTCATCAACGACATCCTCGACATGTCGAAGATCGAAGCTGGCCAGTTCTCCATCGACAGCGAGGAGATCGACCTCAACCCGCTTATCAGCGAGACGGTGCGCGTGATCTCACTGCAGGCGGCGCAGAAGTCGATCACCGTCGAGACCAAGATAGCCGACGCCATGTCGCTCTATGCCGACCGGCGCGCGGTCAAGCAGATCGTTATCAACCTGCTTTCCAACGCGGTGAAGTTTACGGGTCAGGGTGGGCACATCACGGTGCGCGCGCGCAACGTGGCCAAGGCGCTGATGATCACAATCGAAGACAATGGCTGCGGCATTCCGAAATCGGCGCTGGGCAAGCTCGGTCGCCCGTTCGAGCAGGTGCAGAACCAGTTCTCCAAGAACCACACCGGGTCGGGCCTCGGGCTTGCCATCTCCCGCTCGCTCGCCGAACTGCATGGCGGCGCGCTGAAAATCCGCTCCGCGGAAGGCGTCGGCACGATCGTGTCGGTTCGCATCCCGGCAAGCAAGCCGAGACAGGTAATGAAGGAAGCCGCCTGACCGGCAGCCTATCTTTTCTTGCTGCGGAGCAGACGGTCGAAATTGGTCCTCACCTTTCGCGCCGTCTCCTTTAGATGCGCCTCCAGCACGCCGAAATCCGGCAGGTCGGTCGAGCGCAGCAAAAGGTCGGCCAGGCCCGGCGGCATGTCGCTCCGCTCGAAGGCTCCCGTAAGGCACAGGCGGATCATCTGCGTCAGCGACAAATAGAGCGCATAGGCGTCGCACAGTTCCTGCCGCGCCTGGGCATCGGCGAATTCGGGGCTGAGGCGCGCGAGGGTCTCGGCCGTGCTCGCGGTGCACGGTCCCTCCTCGATCCGATGCGTAAGCACTGCCACTTGCGCGATGAACTCGAGATCGATCAGGCCGCCTGGAATGAGCTTGATGTCCCAGAGGTCGCGCGACGGCTTTTCTTCCTCGATCATCTTGCGCATGTCGACCGCCTCTTTGGCGACCTTGGAGAAGTCACGCGGCAAGGCGAGCACCGAAGCCACCTCCGCTTCGACGGCCTCGCAAAGCGTCGGGTCGCCGGCCACAGCACGAGCGCGGGTAATGGCCATATGCTCCCAAGTCCACGCCTCTTCGCGCTGGTATCTGCGGAACGCGTCGATATGCGTGGCAACCGGGCCCTTGTTTCCGGAGGGGCGCAGGCGCAGGTCGAGTTCATAGAGAACGCCCTCCGCCGTCGGCGCCGACACTGCGGCGATCAAGCGCTGCGTCAGGCGGGCATAGTAGTGCGAGGGTGCCAACGGCTTCTCGCCGTCGCTCTCTTCAGCGTCCGGGTCGTGGTCGTAAAGCAGGATCAGGTCGACATCCGAACCGGCGGTCAGTTCGCGGCTGCCCAGCTTGCCCATCCCCAGAATTGCCGCCTTGCCGCCCTTGACCCTGCCATGCCGCACGGCAAATTCGTCGACGACCGCATCCAGCGCACTCCCTATCGTCAAATCGGCGAGATCGGAGAAGGCCGTGCCGGCTCTTGTCGCGTCGATCGAGCCTGCAAGGAGACGCACGCCGATGAGGAATTTCTGCTCCGCTGCAAAGATGCGCAGGCGATCGAGAACATCCTCGTAGGTCTTGGCACCTTCGAGGAAGACCGACAGGCGCGTCGAGAGATAGTTCCTGTCGGGCAGTTCCGACAGCAATAGCGGGTCCAGCAGACCATCGAATACATGCGGGCGCCGGGTGACGATGGTTGCGAGCCGCGGTGCTGTTCCCATGATCGTCGCCAGCAGCCGCAGCAGCGCCGGATTGGATTGCAGGAGCGAGAATAGCTGGATGCCTGCCGGCAACCCGGCCAAAAACTCGTCGAACCGCATCAGGGCTTCATCAGCGCGGCGGGTCTTGCCGAAAGCTTCGAGCAGCGCCGGCGTCAGTTCCGTCAGCCGCTCGCGCGCTTCGGCCGACTGGGTCGCCCGGTAACGCCCAAAATGCCAACTCCGGATGACGCGGCAGATGTCGCTCGGCCTCTCGAAGCCCAGCTTACGCAGGGTTTGCAGCGTGTCGGGGTCGTCCACGTCGCCCGTGAAGACCAGATTACCGACGCCTGAAGACAACTCCGGCGCTGTTTCGAAAAGCGCCGCATAGTGGTGCTCCACCCGATGCAGCGAAGCACGAAACTCGGCCGAAAACGTCTCGCGATCGGCGAAACCGAGCATGTGTGCGATCCGCTCGAGCCCCTCGTCATCCTCTGGCAAAGTGTGGGTCTGCTCGTCTGCGACCATCTGGATCGCGTGTTCCACCCGCCGCAGGAACCAGTATTGCTGCGTGAGCGTGTCCCTCGCCTCGGCGGTGATCCACCCGTGCGCAGCTAGCTGCGCAAGCATTGACACCGTCTCGCGGCCGCGAAGATCGGGGAACCTTCCGCCGGCGATCAACTGCTGGGTCTGCACGAAGAACTCGATCTCGCGAATGCCGCCCCGACCGAGCTTGACGTTGTGTCCCTTCACTGCGATTTCACCATGCCCCTTGTGGGCGTGGATCTGGCGCTTGATCGAATGGACGTCGGCGATTGCCGCAAAGTCCATGTATTTGCGCCAGACATAGGGCTGCAGTTCCTTGAGGAAGGCCGCGCCTGCCTTGAGGTCACCTGCAACGGCGCGCGCCTTGATCATGGCAGCGCGCTCCCAGTTCTGGCCGCGCCCTTCGTAATAGAGCAAGGCGGCCTGAACGGGGATCGCCAGCGGCGTCGAGCCCGGGTCCGGGCGCAAGCGCAGATCGGTGCGGAAGACGTAGCCGTGCTCGGTGCGATCCTGCAGGATTTTCACGAGCCGCCGCGTCATGCGCGCGAAAAGTTCCGCCGCCCCAAAAGGATCGGTGATAGCCGGCGCATCCGGCTCGAAAAACACCACGAGGTCGATGTCGGAGGAGAAGTTGAGCTCATGGGCGCCGAGCTTGCCCATGCCGAGCAGAATCCAGCCTGAGCCCTCGGCCGGCTTTTCCGGGTCGGGGAGGCTCAGCTTGCCCTGAAAATGCGCCTCACGCAGCAGGAAGTCCGAAGCAGCACGAACGCAGGCGTCGGCAAGGTCGCTGAGGCGCCGAACCGTGGTGGCGGTGTCGGATTCGCCAGCAAGCTCGGCCAACGCGATGAGAAAATGCGCCTCGAGCTTCAGCCGGCGCAGCGCCATCATCAGGCTCTTTTCGGACACGTCCTCCGCACGTACTGCCGCCGCGATTTCACCTTGGATGAAAAGCAGCCGGTCGTCGATCGTGTGGTCAAACAGCGCCTCGAGGATTTCCGGCCGTCGGCGCGCGCAATCGCGCATGAAAATCGAAAGATCGAACACAGCCTCCAGAAAAGCTGCCAGGCGGCTCTTTCCGTTTAGCAGTGCAGAAAGCCGCTTGAGCCCTGCTTCCTTCGCCGTATCAGCAATCTCGGCGATCTCGCGGCTGGCGCGGTGCGGATCGAGCGGGACTAAATCCGGCACGGGACTGCCGAACCAGGGTTGGTCCTTCGGCTTGGCCGCCAGTCCTGTGGTCATTTCCCGATCTCTCTCTGGGGGAAGCTCATGGTGACGGATAATCCAGGGTCGGCCGAGGCAAGTTCAAGGTGCCCATGATGAAATTTCATGACCGCCTTGGTCAGGCTGAGGCCGAGGCCGGAGCCCGGCTGCGAGCGGCTTTTCTCCAACCGCACGAAGCGCTCAGTGGCCCTTTCCCGGTCCACATCGTCGGGAATGCCCGGCCCGTTGTCGACCACCCGCAACCGGACCTCATTGCCGATCTTTTCCAGCGTGACGCGCACTGCAGGTTTGTCGGCGGCATCGAGCGAATATTTTATGGCGTTGTCGACAATGTTCGACAGCGCCTGGCCGATGAGTTCACGATTTCCGTCGATGACGAGCGAGCCCGTGACCGGCGCCTCGAGCTCGACGCCGCTCTCCTCAGCCACCGGCTCGTAGAGTTCGGCCACATCCTGCACGATCGCTACGAGATCGACCTTAGCGACGGCCTCCGACGAATAGCCGGCCTCCAGCCGCGATATCATCAGGATGGCGTTGAAGGTTCTTATCAGCTGGTCGGACTCGGCAATGGTGCTTTCGAGGGCGGCTCTGTACTCGTCGGAAGTGGACCGGCTGGAAAGTGCTGCTTCGGCACGATTGCGCAAGCGGGTCAGCGGCGTTTTCAAGTCATGGGCAATGTTGTCGGAAACCTGTTTCAGCCCCTCGTTCAGATCGGCGATACGCTCCAGCATGGTATTGAGGTTTTCCGACAGTCGATCGAATTCGTCGCCTGCCCCCGTGACCGGCAGACGCCCGGAAAGGTCGCCGCCCATGATGCGTCGGCTGGCGTCCGAGACGCTGTCGATGTGCTTCAGCGCCCGACGTCCGACGAAATACCAGATGAGCAATGCGCCGAGGCCCATCATGCCGAGCGCGGCCATGAGCGCGCGCTGGACCACCTCGCGGAAACGTTCCGGCTCCGACAGATCTCGCCCGACAAGCACGATCATCTGATTGGGCAGGCGCAGGACCACGGCTATTGCGTCATGCCGCGGCGCAATCTCCGCCGCAGTACCGCCAGACGTCGAAGCGTCGGCGCTCTTGCGTTCCGCACTGTTGTCGCCGAAGCGCTGGTAGGCAAAAGGCCGATCAGTCCAACCTTCATTTTGAAGAACGCCCGGCTCAAGGCTCTGGACATTGCCGGCAAGAATGCGGCCATTGGAATCGGCGATCAGATAAAGATTGGCGCCCGGTTGCCGCGCCCTGCGCTCGATGGTGCGAACCAGAAGCGGCAGCCCTCCCCGCTGATAGGCCTGTCCCAGACCCTGCACCTCTTCGTTGATTGTCTCCATCGTCTGCTCGGTCAGCATGGTTGCCGACAACGACGTCATGTAGAAGACGAGCAGAATGGCGCAGAGAGTAAACAGCAGCAGGTAAAGGGCCGACAGCCGCGCGGCCGTCGTCTTCATGATGGCAGGCAACCTAAAGGCCATCGGCTAACCGGCCTTGAGCATATAGCCTGCGCCACGAACCGTATGCAGGATTGGGCTTGAGAAGCCTTTTTCGATCTTGCTGCGCAGCCGCGAAATGTGGACGTCGATGACGTTGGTCTGCGGATCGAAGTGATAGTCCCAGACATTCTCCAGGAGCATGGTGCGCGTCACGACCTGGCCGGCGTGGCGCATGAGATATTCGAGCAGGCGAAATTCGCGTGGCTGCAGCGTAATGTCGAGCACACCGCGGCGGACCGTGTGAGAAAGCCGATCGAGTTCAAGGTCGCCGATGCGGTAGACCGTCTCAGCTTCCCGAGAGGCTGTCCGGCGATTCAGAACCTCGATCCGCGCCAGCAATTCGGAGAAGGCGTAAGGCTTGGTGAGATAGTCGTCACCGCCGGCGCGAAGCCCGGTGACGCGGTCGTCGACCTCGCCAAGAGCCGACAGGATGAGAACCGGCGTGGTGTTGCCGCGCGACCTGAGCCCGGCGATAACCGAAAGTCCGTCACGTCGTGGCAGCATGCGATCGATGACCATGACGTCGTAATCGCCTGAATCGGCGAGCGCGAATCCGGTTTCCCCGTCGCGGGCCACATGAGCAGTATGACCTGCTTCGGCCAATGCCTTTTCCAGGTACTCCGCAGCCTCGCGGTCATCTTCGATAACGAGAATCTTCATCTGGCCACTATACGCGATTTCGCCGGGTTCAAGGATACTTACGTCCATCACCGATCTCCAACAAGATGCGGCAGCAGGTCTTGCAACCTGCTGCCGCGGGGTTGGTGCGAACTGACAAAACCGCGCAACCCCTTCCAATGCGTACCGGAACGGTGGGGGCCGCATCGGAAAGTCCGGCGATGGATCAGCCCTTGTTCACAGGGAGCGTGACGAAGCGGTTGGTATCCTCACGCGAGACCTGGACGAGGATCGCTTTGCGGCCGGCCTTGGCCGCATCTTCCATTGCTTTGGTAACATCGCCCGGCGCCTTCACTTCCGCCGAATTGACGGCCGTGATGACGTCGCCAGCCTGGATGCCGCGGTCAGCTGCATCGCTGTCGGGCTCGACTGCGGTCACAACCAGACCCTTGCCGTCATCGGCGCTGGTCACCGTCATGCCGAGATCAGCCAGCGTTTCCGTCGCGTTCTGCGGCGCCTGCTGCTGGTCAGCCGAAGCCTGCTTGTCCGAGGTCGGAAGCGCACCGAGATCGATCTTCATCGTCTCCGACTTGCCGTTGCGCAGCAACGTCACCTCGACCGCCTTGCCAGGAGGGTTGGCGCCGATGACGCGGGCGAGCTCGCGAGACGAGGAAACATCCTTGCCGTCGACCTGCGTGATAATGTCACCCGAAACGATGCCGGCCTTCTTTGCCGGGCCGTCGTCCTGAACGCCAGCGACGAGTGCGCCCTTGGCCTCCTTCAGACCGAGCGACTCGGCAATGTCCGCCGTTACCGGCTGAATCTGGACGCCCAGCCAGCCGCGCTTGACGCTGCCGTCCTTCATCAGGTCTTGAACAACCTGCTTGGCAGTCGTGGCTGGGATCGCGAAGGCAATGCCGACGCTGCCGCCCGAAGGCGAGAAGATCGCCGTGTTGACGCCCACGACCTGGCCGTTGAGGTTGAAGGCCGGACCGCCGGAATTGCCGCGGTTCACCGCTGCGTCGATCTGGATGAAGTCGTCATAGGGGCCCGCACCGATGTCGCGGCCACGTGCCGAAACGATGCCTGCAGTGACGGTGCCGCCAAGGCCGAAGGGATTGCCGACCGCAACCACCCAGTCGCCGACCCGGACCTTGTTGTCGTCAGCGAAGTCGACATAGGTGAACTTGCCGCCACCGTCGACCTTCAGAACGGCGAGGTCAGTGCGCGGGTCGGTGCCGATCAGCTTGGCGTCGAGTTCCTTGCCGTCATTGGTGACGACGGTGAAGGACGAACCGTCCTCAACGACGTGATTGTTGGTGACGAGATAGCCGTCATCCGAAATGAAGAAACCCGAGCCCTGTGCGACCGGGCGCGGCTGGTGTTCATGATTGCGGTGCCAGCGCTGGCCATTCTGCCACTCCCCGCCCCTGAACTGGCGGAAGAAGCGCTTCATCGGATGATCGTCGGGAAGATTGTCGAAGCCGCGCGGGCCAAACGAGCCGTCCTCTTCATTCGCCATCTGGTCGACCTTCGACTTTACGCGAACGCTGACGACCGCCGGCGAAACCTTTTCTACAACATCGGCAAAGCTGGGAGCCTGGGGAGCTTCCACTCGCACCGGATCGGCGAGAACCGCCTGGGTTCCCGAAGTAACCGCGCTAAGGCCGATCGCGCCGGCAATGGCGATGGAGGCAGCTGCAGCCAGCAGCCGGCCGCGATTCTTCGAAACGGGGTTAGGAGAATTGGTCATGAGCTATCCTCTTGAACGGGGACACGAACGCATCCACTCGCAAGAGTGATAGGAGGAACTACATTACGGCGCTCTTTCCGCCGGATGAAACTTTCGTAATGTTTCGGCCTGGAGCGACTACTGGTCCTTGCGCAGGATTTTGTCGAGCGCCTTCTTTTCTTGCTCGGAGAGCTCGGCAACCTCGACACTACGCCGCGAACGAACGGCGTAAAGCACCGCCACGCCACCGCAAAGAAGCAGCGCCAGCGGCGCGCCCCACAAGAAGGCATTGCGCAGGCTGAAGCGCGGCTTCAGTAGCACGAACTCACCATAGCGGGACACGATATAATCCAGCACCTGGTCGTTGGTGTCACCTGCCTTGAGACGCTCGCGCACCAACACGCGCAGATCGCGCGCCAGATCCGCATCGGATTGGTCGATCGACTGGTTCTGGCAGACCATGCAGCGCAGTTCTTCCGACAGCAGGCGCGCGCGCGCTTCCAGTGCCGGATCCTGCAGCATCTCGTCGGGCTGAACGGCATAGGCCGCGCCGCTGAAGGTCAGCGCGCAAAGTAGGGCCGCAACGGCTATGCGGGGGAACCGTCTCATGTCGTTACCGGCCTTGCCTTGTCGGCCGGGCGGGCAGAACGGCGGGCCGGCGCGCCGACGCGCAGTCGCCGATCCGTCAACGACACCGTGCCGCCAACCATCATAACCAGGCCGCCGAGCCAAATGAGCGTCACCAGCGGCTTCCACCACATGCGGACCACCACAGCCCCATCGGTCTGCTCGTCACCCAGTGAGACGTAGAGCTGGCTGAAGCCCATCGTCTTGATGCCAGCTTCCGTCGTGGGCATGCGGCGAGCCGGATAGAAGCGCTTAGATGATATGACTTCAAGCTTGTCCTTGCCATCAGGTCCGACTAGGACGAAGCGTCCGCGGTCCTCGGTGAAATTCGGTCCCTGGAACGGGTGCAGCCCGTCAAAGCGAACCACACGGCCGGCAACTTCAGTGGTATCGCCCGGGTGCATAGTCAGAATCCGCTCGGATTCGAAAGAAACCGCGCTGACGATACCAAGCAGGGTAAGGCCCAGCCCGAGATGGGCAATCGCAGTTCCGAATACCGACCCGGGCAGCCCGACGAAACGGCTGATCGCCGTCTTCAGCGGCACATTGCCAATGCCTGACTTCAAAGCCAGATCAGTCAGCGCGCCGAGAACCAACCAGACTGCGATCCCGATGCCAAGTGCGGTGAAAACCGCCGCCTTGTCGATGAACAGCACCGTCACCAGAACCGCCAGAAGCGCACCGCCAAAAGCTACCATGAGCCGCTGCGCGGCAGCAAAGATGTCGCCGCGCTTCCACGCGAGCAGCGGACCAAAGGGTATTAGCAGCAGAACAGGCACCATCAGGGCGCCGAAGGTGAGGTTGAAGAACGGAGCGCCGACGGAGATCTTATCTCCAGTCGTCGCCTCGAGAAGCAGCGGATAGAGAGTGCCTATCAGAACGGTGGCCGCGGCGGTGGTCAGGAACAGGTTGTTTAGGACCAGAGAACCTTCACGCGAAATAGGCTGGAAAATGCCGCCCGCCGTTAGGCTGCCGGCGCGTAGCGCAAACAATGCCAGCGACCCGCCGATGAAAAGCGTCAAAATGCACAGGATGAAGATGCCTCGGCTCGGATCGGTGGCAAAGGCATGAACCGATGTCAAAACGCCCGAGCGAACAAGGAAGGTGCCAAGCAGCGAAAGCGAGAAGGTCAGGATCGCAAGCAACAGCGTCCAGATCTTCAGGGCCGAGCGCTTTTCCATCACGATGGCCGAATGCAGCAGTGCCGTGCCGGCGAGCCACGGCATGAAGGAAGCGTTTTCGACCGGGTCCCAGAACCAGAAGCCGCCCCAGCCGAGCTCGTAATAAGCCCAGTAGGAGCCCATCGCGATGCCACCGGTCAGGAAGACCCAGGCCGCAAGCGTCCATGGGCGCACCCAGCGGGCCCAAGCGGCATCGATCTTTCCATCGATGAGCGCTGCGACCGCAAAGGAGAAGCAGACCGAGAAGCCGACATAGCCGAGATAGAGAAGCGGCGGATGGATGGCGAGGCCGACGTCCTGAAGGACGGGATTGAGGTCGCGCCCCTCGATCGGGGCCGGGATGAGACGCGTGAAGGGATTGGACGTGGTCAGGATAAACAGAAAGAAGGCCGCTCCGATCCACCCCTGGACGGCCAGCACATTGGCGCGCAGCGTCGCCGGCAGGTTCGCCCCGAACGCCGCAACGAGCGCCCCGAAGAAGGTCAGGATCAGCACCCAGAGGAGCATGGAGCCTTCATGGTTGCCCCAGGTTCCGGTGAACTTATAGAGCATCGGCTGCAGCGAATGGGAATTTTCCCACACATTCACGACCGAGAAATCGGACTGCAGGTAGGCCGAGGCGAGAGCCAAGAAGGACAGCGCCGTCAGCCCGAATCCGGTCACTGCGACCGGACCGCCGACCGCCATCAGCCTCTCATTACCGCTGCGCGCACCAAATAGCGGCACCAGCGACTGCACCAACGAAAGCGCGAAGGCGAGAACGAGTGCGAAATGACCGATTTCAACCATGGAGGTGCTGGCTTTCCTTCACTCAGTTCTCCTGCCAGACGCCCTTGGCCTTCAGGCCTTCGGCGACTTCCTTGGGCATGTAGTTCTCATCGTGCTTGGCCAGCACGCTGTCGGCAATGAACACGCCATCCGGGCCGAAGCTGCCCTCGGTGATGACGCCCTGATCCTCGCGGAAGAGGTCCGGCAAAATGCCGTTGTAGGTCACCTTCACGGACTTCTCGTGATCTGTCACGCCGAAGCTGACCTGCGTTCCCTGCCCACGCACGATGGAACCCTTTTCCACGAGCCCGCCGAGGCGAATTCGCTGGCCGGGCTGCAGCGTCGCGGTCTGGAGATCGGCAGGCATGAAAAAGTAAGACGCCTTCTGCCCAAGCGCATAGAAAGTCAGCGCGGTCGCCGCGATCAGGAAGGCCGCGCCGACGCCGATGATGGACAGCCTCTTCCGCTTGCGCGTCATGCGTATTACTCCGTCGCCGACAGGCCAAGAGTGGCCGCAAATTCGGCGAATTTCTTGCCGTCTTCGGTGGTCGCGCCAAGAGCCTCGATCCCGCGTTTCAACGCGGCATGGGCCTCGTCATTCTTGCCGAGCACGAGGTAGGACCGCAAAAGCCGCTGCCAGCCCTCTACGTCATGCGGGTTTTGGCGGAGCTTTTCATCCAGTTTGGCAACCATCGTCTCGATCATCGCCTTGCGGTCTTCCGGCGACATCGAAGCGGCAGCTTCCATATCCTGTTTCGACGGGCCGGGCGCAGCCTTTGCAACTGGGGCGCCGGTCATGCGCTTTTGGGTCTCGGCGAGCGCCGCTTCAGTCGGGCTGCGCCACGGGGAATCCGCAGGCAGACTTGCCAGCATCGCCTCCCAGGCGCTCGCGGCCTCCTGTATCTTGCCATCCTGCACAAGAGCGGTGGCCAGATAGAAGCGGGACTTCGGCTGATCCTTTTCCAGCCTCAGCGCGCGCTCAAATGCCTGCTGGGCTTCTGCGGAAACCATTCCATCCGCAGCATCAGTGATTGCTTCGCCGAGACCGGCCTCTCTGTCGGCCGTCGAGCCTTGAAGTCTGATCGCGTTGCGATAGGCCGTTACCGCCTGATCGTAGCGCCCTATCCGCAGATAGACCGGCGCCAGCACGTCCCAGCCGCGACCGTCCTGTGGGTTGCCTGCAAGATGGGCCTCGGCGCGCGCGATTAGCTCATCGACGGAACTGTCCGCCGGATTTTGCGCAAGCCGTTCCCGCAAAGGCTGGGACGGAATGTCCGGAGAACCAAGAATGCTGTAGAGGCCCCAGCTGATCAGGGGCACCGCCAACACTGCAGCAACACCCAACGAGCGCGCGACGGAAACAGAGCTTGTAAAAATCCGCTGCTGCTTGTCGTCACTGCCCAGGCGAATGATGCGCCTTGCGATCTCGGCACGCGCCTGTTCCGCGTCCGTCGGCTGGATCAGGCCGCGCGCGGCATCGCGGTCAAGCTCGGCGAGCTGGTCGCGATAGACTTCGAGGTCGTGCGCGCCGCCGCTCGAATCATTCTTCGAGCGGCCGGCCAGCGGCATCAGGACCGCAAGGCTGGCCGCCAGCGTCAGCAAAGCGGCAATGAACCAAAAAACCATGCCCCTTAATAGCCTCAGCGAATAGGTGTGCCAACATACGCGACCTGCGGCGGATTGACGGCTTTCGTCCGGCTATTCCAGGCGCTCCACAAGACCAAAATCAGGTCAGAGGCGTCCAGCTGCCATCGGGATTGCGGCAAGCCGTGCCGCGCGCAGTTCGCGACTGGCCGGCAACGAACACGGTCTGCGTATACTGACGGCAGTCCTGGGAACCGACTCGATACGGCTGCGCGGCGACCACCTGGCCGGAACGTCCCTGCTGCTGGCCCTGCCAGGCGACCGGCTGGCCGCTCTGGGTGTATTCGAGGGCCCTGTACTCCGCCTCAAGCGCGCTGCGCCGCTCGCTGTCGTCCAAGCTCGATCCAATGGAGCCACCTATAAGGCCGCCATCCATCGCGGCGATGATCGTTGACGTCACCCTGGCTCGGCCGGAAGACGCCTGACCGCCGGCAATACCGCCCCAAGCGGAGCCCGTACTGCTGCTCAAGCCGGTCGTTGTGCACCCTGAAACGGCAAACAATCCGACAACCAGCGCCGCGCCAATTCTCCTGCCTGCCATCAATTCAAAAATTCCTTCAACGATCAAAGACTTGGGAGTCGCATTTGGGTCAATACTGGACCGAAATTCGGCCGCTGAAAATCCGCCCTGCAAAGCTATTACCATTTTACTGCACACTACGAAGTTGAACAATCGCTTTAAGCCCGCCCAAGGCCGATCGTTCCAACATTAATTGCCCGCCATATTCCTTGATAAGATCGGCGACGATCGCCAATCCGAGCCCCGTGCCGGGCTTTGTCTCGTCGAGCCTCTTCCCGCGCTTTAGCGCGTCGCGTGCCTTCTCCTCGGGAATGCCGGGCCCGTCATCTTCGATGGCGATAGAAAACTCGCCAGCCGTGCCGCTGTTCGGGGCAGTCTCAACTGAAACCCGCACCTCGGCCTTCGCCCACTTCATTGCATTTTCGAGCAGATTGCCGACCACTTCCTCTAGGTCCTCGCGTTCGCCGCCGAACACGATTTCGGAAGTCGGCAGAGCAAGCGAGAGCTGGGTGTCCGGGCCGAGCTTCGTCATCACCCGCACCATGCGCTGAAGGACCGGCACCACTGGCGTGCGATAGACCACGCTGTCGCGTTGTGCGGCGACACGCGCGCGCTGCAGGTAGTGTTCGACCTGGCTTTGCATGGCTTCGGCCTGATCGACAATCAGCTTGCCCTTGACGCCCCCAAGCGCCCTGCCCTCGTTGAGAAGCACGGCCAGAGGCGTCTTCAGCGAATGAGCCAGATTGCCGACCTGCGTGCGCGAACGTTCGACGATGCGCCGATTATTATCGATCAGGGCGTTGGTTTCGTTGGCAAGCGGCTCGATCTCGGCCGGGAATTTGCCGTCCAGGCGCTGGGCGCTGCCTTCACGGACCATCGCCAGCGCTGCCCGGACCCGGCTGAGCGGGCGCAAGCCCATGAGGATCGCGATCGCATTGATAGCAATCATGCCGAAGCCGAAGAGCGACAGGTAAGTTAGCAGTCGCCGGTCGAAGATGCCGATCTCGTGCTCTAACTCGCTGCGATTGCCCATCACCCGAAAACGCGCGATCCGGTTCTTGGCGTCGAGAACGAACTCGTTCTCGAGCACCTCGATCTCTTCTCCCGCAATACCTTCCATCCTGTAGTTTCGCTGGAAGGAGGTATTGAAAGGCACCTCCGTCGTCGACGGCGATGGTATGGCCTCGGTCATCGACAGGGAGCGAAGCCCGCCGCTCAAGCCCTGCGAAACGGGTTCGACCGACCAGTACCAGCCGGATTTTGGCTCCGAAAATCTGAGATCACCAAGATCGGGGCCACCGGTCAGCACGCCCGGCTCGGACACGCCGACCGAGCCGATGAGGTTGAACAGATGTGCCGACAGAAGGCTCTCGAAGCCCCGTTCACTCGCCTGGCGATAGAGGGTCGCGATCACCGTATAGATGACGATCAGCGCAACCACCGCCCAGATCGTCGAAAAGGCGATGACGCGAAAGGTCAGCGAGCGAGGGCCGAAAGTCATCTGTCACACCCGGAGGCCGTTCTTTCGGCAACTACCGGTTTCATGATGCAGGCTCGCGCATCCGGTAGCCCATGCCGCGCACCGTCTCGATCATATCGACGCCCATCTTCTTGCGAAGGCGGCCGACGAACACCTCGATGGTGTTGGAATCCCGATCGAAATCCTGGTCGTAGAGATGCTCGACCAGTTCGGTCCGCGACACGACCTCGCCCATGTGGTGCATCAGATAGGCGAGAAGCCGGAACTCGTGCGATGTGAGCTTGAGCGGAACGCCGTTAACATTGGCTTTCGAAGCCTTGGTGTCGAGACGCACCGGGCCGCACGACAGCTCGGACGAAGCATGCCCTGCAGCCCGCCGGATCAGTGCGCGCATGCGCGCCAGCACTTCTTCGATATGATAGGGCTTTGTCACATAGTCGTCGGCGCCGGCGTCGATGCCGGCGACCTTGTCGCTCCAGCGATCACGGGCGGTCAGGATAAGCACCGGCATCTTTCGGCCATCGCGGCGCCAGCGCTCGACAACACTGATCCCGTCCATCTGCGGCAAGCCGATATCGAGAACGACGGCATCATACGGCTCGGTGTCGCCAAGGAAATGCCCCTCCTCGCCGTCGTAAGCGCGATCGACGACATAGCCTGCGTCGCTCAGCGCGTCCGAAAGCTGCCGGTTCAGTTCCTTGTCATCTTCAACAACCAGTATCCGCATGCGCTATTCGCCTGTTGTCGCAAAAGCCGGCACAAATTGTCGCAAAAGCCGGCAGAAATAGGTCGATTTCCGCCGGGTGGGAAATTGCGCGTCCAAAACTCAATTCTGGGGTACCACGAACTCGGCACGCCGTGGCCGCTGCCCGTCCTTGCCCGGCACCAGCACCACGATGACGCAGACCTCCTGCCCCCCCTGCGTGGAAGAGTTCGCCTTGGCAAGCGTTCCCCCATTCTGGGCGGCCACCTGCTGGCCGATCGCGTAGCAATCAGCCGACGCGACAACCATCGAATCGTCGTCGGCAGGGTCAGCAGCCGGGGCAGCCGACAACCGAGGCGCAATCAGCACTGACGCACATAGCGACAGAGCAACAGACCAGAAAATGGAGCGGTGCGTCTTCATGATTATCGTCATTAACCGATGACTGCTGAACACGAAATGAACACAGATCAGCAGCAATTCCCGCAGCCCGCAACCCTCTCTTCAGACTATTGTTTTCACCGCGAATGGAACGGCCTCAAGGCGCCTTCGACGTCGACCGTATCGACGGAAAGGCCGAGCGTGTCGCGCGCCTCGCTGCCGCTAAAACCCGTCTCCGGCTCGAAGCGAATGCCATCAACCGTCAGCGCGCGATCATGATCGGTATAGCCGGCAACCGTCCCGTCCGATCTGGTGAGGCGCCAGCAGTGGCAGATGGTGGTTACATTGCTGGAGAGATGATCGATCAGGGACTGCGGATACACGCTCAAAGCTGCACCTCGATCAAAGGGATCGATGGAATCTGCCCCGCCTTGAAGGCCGTGAGGCTCATGGACAGGCGCTCATTGTCGAAGCGCACCGGCACGTCGAATTCGAAGCCCGCAGTCACCGCCGCTCCATTGATCGGCGCCTTGGCAAGAACCACTTCGCCGGACGCCGCGTCAAAGGAAAATCCGTCTGCCCCGAGCTCGGCATTGTCGATCGCCACCCGCAGCGACGAGATGACGGGCTTCGAGATGAGGCGAAAATAGGCGTCATCGCCTGTGCCGTAACGTTTGACGAGTTTGAAGCGCGTGGCGGTCCCGTCGCCATGGTCGAGCAGTTGGTCCGCAGGTGTTGGCGCATCCTCCGGCCGACACGACTTCATGTCGAACGGATCGCGGAAACGAAACGCATGCAGGGATCCGCGCCGCGCCTCGAAAAAGACGAGCACGTCGTGCAGGTCTTCAAGCGACCTGACGCCTGTGCCCGCATCATAATGGTGGCGCGACTGGGAGAAGCGCGCATTGCGCTTTTCGCGCCCCGAGGTCAGCGAAACGATCTCGTTACGCCGCTCCGGCCCGCCGGTTGCGCCAAAGGAAAGGGCGAGCGGAAAGCGCACATCGTGAAAACTGGCAAGTTCGGACATTCGCCTCCTCAAAAAGTTCTGGCGCCGCGCGAGACCGCGCGCGCGAGCATGCCGGTGATCTGCGCCTCGGATTTTCGGAACGAAGCGGCGTCCGGCGAGGTGACGTTGAAGACGACGTTCACCGGCGCGCCGCCACCTGCAGCGGCAACACCCAGCCGGCCATCAGGCCCCCGCTGCAGCGGCATGATCGCCTCCGGTCCTGCCTCGCCCATCAGCCCGAGATTGCGGCCCATGGGAAAATAACTCGGGGCGGAAACCACGCCCCCGCCGGCGAATGGCACCACATGGCCCGGCACGCCCCCTTTGGCGAAAGGCAATATGCCGGTGAGCCCGCCGAGCAACCCGGAAAACAGCGAACTGGTCAGTGATCGAAGCGGTTTCAGTCCCTGCTCCAGCGCCATGCCGGCGAGATTGAGCCCGATCCTGTGCAGCACGTCGTCTAGTTCGCGGCCACTCACTGCGGCCCCCTTCAGCGCTCCCGTCAGTTGCGCGCCAAAGCGATCCGACATCTTCTCCAGGTCTTCCAGCGCGGCCTGGAAAGGCGCCGCGTCGGCATTGATCGAGACCGTTACGTCCTCAACCATGCTCTCTCCTCATTCTCGGGGATGTCGGGAAAGATGCGCATCAGCGCAGCCAGGTCATCGCGCCGCGTCGCCTCCTCCGCTCGTCGCGTGAAAACGCTCATGGCGCGTTCGAATTCGCGCGGCGTCATGGCCCAGAAGGTACTGGGCGAAAGCCGCAGCAGGCCGAACCCCATGGCCATCACCTGGTCCCACGGGAATTCGCGCGCCTCGCCTGCCCCGGCTTTCAAGGGTTTGTGGCCGGCCCCGACGCTCCGCCGAAGGTCGCGGTCAACAGGTCGGCCACGATAGCAGTGAACCCTGCAACACCATTGGCCGCCTGCATGCTACCGACCTCATCGTCGGCGATGTCGTTGCCGCCGCCGCGCAAACCCGCACCGACAATGCGGATCATGTCCAGCGCCCAAAGCCGACCGCGCGAAAAGCGCTCCACCAGTGCGCCGAGGTCGTCGGCGGCATAGGTTGCCTCCAGCTCGGCAAGCGCGCCCAGCGTCAGGCACAGGCGATAGGTCTTGCCATCAAGTTCAGCGGCAATTTCGCCGCGCCGTTTGTTAGCGGTCATGGCGCCACCGTGAAGCTGATGGGGCCTGCCGATTCCAGCGCCATCTCGAAAGTCACCTCGCCATCATGGGTGCCGGTATATTCGAGCGACGTTATCTGGAAGACGCCCTGAACCACGCCGAAATCCGGCACGGAGAGCTGCCATTTCGAAATCTCGCCGGCAAAGAACCGGGACCTGATCGCGGCATCCGACTGCTGATCCTTGAAGATCCCCGACCCGCTGATCGAGGCGCGCTGGACGCCGCTGCCAGCCAGCAGTTCCCGCCAGCGACCGGCGGAGTCGGCATCGGTCACATCGACCGTTTCGCTGTTGAAGGCGATGCGTTTGGAGCGCAGCCCTGCAACAGTAATGAAATTGCCCGAGCCCGTGGAATCGAGCTTGAGCAGAAGGTCCTTGCCCTTCTGTGCGACCATGTCTGGTCTCCCGAATTGTTTGGTGGGGTAAATTGCCCGGCGCGAAGACGCCGACGGCTCAGACGAGGTCTTCAATCACCGCGCGGTATCGAAGAAGCCCGTGATGGACCGCCAGATCCTCGTCATATCTGGCTTCGGCAAATTCGAGCCGCATGTTCACCAGATGGTGCCTGTTCAGTTCCAGGGAACCGGCATCAAGGCACGCCTTGGCCGCCTCCATGATCTCCAGCGCTTCCTTCTTGCCCTTCGCCTTCGACCACACGTGCAGCGTGAAGAGATGTTCGCTGCCCTTCTCGGTGCCCGTGCTCCAGTCATAGACGCTGGTGCGGCCGAAGGTGAGATACGGGAAAGGCTGGTCGTCGGGTGCCCGATCGAACACCTTCGCGCCTCCCAAAAGCCCGATCAAAGCAGCATCGGCCTCCAGCGCGGAGAAAATGGCTTTCTGCAGCTCAACGGCCGACGCGGTCATTGCTTTCCCCCAACTCGCGGACGCGTTTGCCGGCGTTAACAGCCACGCGAGGCTTCCGCATTTCGGCACGGTAGCGTTGTTCAAGCTCTTCCGCCAGATCGTGCGCCTGCCAGCGCAGGGCACGCATCAGGCCATCCAGCGTCATCCTGATCGACGTTTTCATGGCGCACTCTCCAATGTGCGGCAGACAAGGTAACGCCCTGTCTCATCCGGGTCGTGAACGGTGACGATGCCAAAGATGCGCCCCTGGCCTGCCAGCCGCATCCCGGATGCTACATCACCGCGCCAGCGCATCGTAATGCGATGCGAAACCGCCTGCCGGGTCTGGTCGGCGCCGGAAAGGCTTTGCGCCGAGATCGGCTCGATCATCGCGAACACGTTCGCGATCTCCGTCCAGTTCTCGACCTGGCCGCCAAGACCATCCGAGCGAGTGGCGCATCGTTCGAGCGCCAGTTCCGTCCGCAACTTTCCCGGATCGATGAATTCCGCCATTAAAGCCTCCGGTCGCGATAGCCGGCGATCAGGCGGTCATAGCCGCCCGGATAGGAAACCGGCTGGTCGGCTGCGCCGTAGGCAGCGCGGAACTCGTACCAATGCGCCACCAGCAAGGTGACTGCCCGCTTCAGCAGATCCGGTACATCCGTCCCCGCCTCGCCGAAGCCGGCGGAAAGATCGATCTCGATGCCGTTCATGCTTCTCAGCGGCTCGGGGCGCCGTTCGATATGAAGGCGCGCAGGACGCGACAGCGTGTCGACCTGATAGTCGCCCGCCCTGCGCGTGCAGCGCCACGAAACCCAATCCGCCACTCTTGCGCTCGGGGCGCACGGCATCGTTCCCCGCGCTGCGAGGCCAAGGCCATTTCCAAGCCATGTGTTCTCCTGTCTAGAGAAATTCGCGAATGCGCGGGCGCGCCGAGCGGTCCGGTATGAGTTCGTTCACCGCCCAGACCAGCGCGTCGAGCCGGTCGGGTGGCCCCTTCCCCGCTTCCGAAGCCAAGAGCTTCGATTTCCCCAAGCAACCCGTCGATTACCCTGGCGACACGGCCGCCGGGATCCTTTGGCGGATTGCTGCGCTGCCAGGCGTCGCGGCCCGCGCGAGACTGGACAGTCGCGAGCCTCCACCCTGCGACAACGGCGATTTGTTCCAGGGACGGCCGGTCGCTCTCATAAAGCGCGCGCAGCCATCCACCGTGCTTTGGCGCATGGTACCATTCGAAAACTCTCTGGATTTCTGGAGATGTTCGCCGGTGGCCAATTGCGAGGCCATTCACCGGCCCGCCGCCCACACTTTTCCGACGATATGAAAACACTACCAAAGCACCGTCACGGTGTCAAGAATTTATTCCTATTCGAATGAGATTTTTTCACGATCTGTGGGCAACCCTTGGTTTTCCTCCGCGGGGGCCAATATGATTGGGTAAGAAGCCGATATTCACCGTCCGGAAACTGCCATATGCTTTTTCTGAGATTACGAAACAGACAGACGGGCGGCGGCGAAATGAAAGACCCCTCCGCGAAGCGAAAGGCCAAGGCGCCGCGTGCCAGCTTTTTCCTGGCAATCGACGCCTGGATCGATTCGTCGCTTTACGAGGCCAGTTTCAAGGCGCGGGAGTCCTGGGAATCCCTCACGATCTTTTTTCGGCGCTTTCGCGTCCGCGGCTGGCGGCGTGGCGTCATCGAGGTCCTGAGCGAAGGTTTCACCATGGGCGCGGCAGGCTCGGTCCTGCTGCTGGCGCTCGCTCTCCCCGCCTTCGAGGAGACCGTCGGCAACTGGCGGCAGCAGGACGACTTTGCCGTCACCTTCCTCGACCGCTACGGCAACGAGATCGGCCGACGCGGTATCATGCAGCGCGACTCCGTGCCTGTCGACCAAATGCCGGACTATCTCATCAAGGCCGTGCTCGCCACCGAAGACCGGCGCTTCTTCGACCACTACGGCATCGATTTCCTCGGCCTTTTCCGCGCCATGTCGGAAAACGTCCGAGCCAACTCCGTCGTCCAGGGCGGATCGAGCATAACCCAGCAGCTTGCCAAGAACCTCTTCCTCAACAACGAACGCACCTTCGAACGCAAGATCAAGGAAGCCTACCTGTCGATCTGGCTGGAGCACAACCTGTCGAAGAAAGAGATACTGCAGCTCTACCTCGATCGCGCCTATATGGGCGGTGGCGCGTTCGGCATCGAAGCGGCTGCGGATTTCTACTTCGGGAAGTCGGTCAAGGACCTCAACCTCGCCGAGTCCGCCATGCTGGCGGGCCTGTTCAAGGCGCCGGCGAAATATGCGCCCCACGTAAATCTGCCCGCAGCCCGTGCCCGTGCAAATGTGGTGCTCTCCAACCTCGTGCAAAGCGGTTTCATGACCGAAGGTCAGGTTCTGTCTGCGCGTCTCCACCCGGCAAGCGTGGTCGACCGCGGCGATCAAAAAAGTCCGGACTACTTCCTTGACTGGGCCTTTGACGAAGTGAAGCGGATTGCCGCCACTACCGGCGAACATTCGCTGGTGGCTCGCACCACCATAGACCTCAACATCCAGAAGGCCGCCGAAGAGTCCGTCGAGTTCAACCTGCGCCAGCACGGCAAGGAATATCACGTCAGCGAAGGCGCCTCGGTGGTTATCGAGACCAATGGGGCGGTGCGCGCCATCGTCGGCGGCCGCGACTATGGCGCCAGCCAGTTCAACCGCGCCACCAAGGCGCTGCGTCAGGCTGGCTCGTCGTTCAAACCCTATGTGTATGCGACCGCCATGGAGCACGGCTTCACGCCGGAGTCGGTAATATCCGACGGGCCGATCAGCTGGGGCAACTGGTCGCCGAAGAACTATGGCCGCAGCTATTCGGGCCGCGTCACCCTCACGACGGCCCTGCTGAGGTCCATCAACACCGTACCGGTGCGGCTCGCCAAGGACTACCTGACGACCGCGCCCATCAAGGCCACGGCGGAGGCCATGGGCGTCGAATCCCCGATCAGCTCGCACAAGACGATGGTGCTGGGCACCTCGGGCATGACGGTCATGGATCAGGCGACGGGCTATAGCGTGTTCGCCAATGGCGGGCTTGGCAGCATGCGCCACGGCATTCAGCAGCTCATCACCCACTCCGGCAAGGTCGTCTACGACTGGGATCACAATCACCCGCAGTTTAAGCGCGTGCTTTCGGAAAAGGCCGTATCCGAGATGAACTCCATCATGGTGCAGAACCCGGAAGCTGGCACGGCGCGGCGCGCCGCGCTGCCTTCGATCCGCTCGGCAGGCAAGACCGGAACCACCCAGTCCTATCGCGACGCCTGGTATGTCGGCTTCACCGGCAACTACACCGCAGCGGTCTGGCTCGGTAACGACGACTATTCCCCCACCCGCAACATGACGGGCGGCTCCCTGCCGGCAATGGTCTGGCAGCGTCTGATGACCTATGCGCACCAGAACATCGACATCAAACCCATTCCCGGCATAAAGAACCCCTATGTCGACCCGAGGGTCGCGGAAAAAGCCACCCAGATGGAACAGAAGAACGCCGATGCGATCGATGTGGACATGGGGCGGCCGCCGATCATGTCGAGTGCGACCACCCGCGTGCTGCTCGAGATGAACCAACACTTCAAGAGCGCCCCTGTCCTCGAGGCGCCGCCCGAGCCCGAAAAGCTGTCGGGCCTATGACCATATGATTGCCGCTCACCCAACGAGTTTCACAAGCACCGAATAACCCGACTAGCCTTGACCGCCGAAGGCGCGATATGCCCAACTGGCGGTCAAAATCCCGGCACCTCATGTTCAAGCACTCGTTCCTCGTCGCGTTGACCCTTGCCATCGCCATTGGCGGCGGAACCGCGAGCGTGTGGTATGCGCTGCAGATACCGGACGCCATCGGCGCCGTCTCGATCGGGGAATGGACCGCCTTTCCCGACATCGGCACCTCGGATGCCGACCCCTATTCGAAGGCCAAGGTTTCGCGCGAAGGCGTGCTGGCGCTTGGCCGGGCGGAGGGCCTTTCATTCATCGCCCAGCGCGACGCGAGCGGCGCGGAGCTTCGAAGAGGCTGCAGCTACACGATCGAGGGCACTGTTCCGCCCGCCCGGTTCTGGACGCTTTATGCGGCAGATGAAACGATGAGCGTCATCGCCGGCCCGGAAGGCCGTGCCCCTGCGCTTCATTCCTATGAGATGCTGCGTCAGCCCGACAATTCGGTTTCCATTTCCGTCGGACGGCATCCCGCTCCGGGCAACTGGCTTGCAGTCAGCGGCGGCGGCAAGATGTTCTTCGTGCTCACGCTTTACGACACCACCATCGCCAGCAGCACCGGGATCACGAATGTCGAGCTGCCGCATATCGTGAAGGTGGCGTGCGATGCTTAGGCTGCTCCACGCAATCCTCATCGGGCTCGTAGGTGCAGGCATCATCCATATCGTCGTGCTGCTGCTCGTGCCGCAGTTTACCGAGCAGGACGCGTGGTCCCGGCTGGCCATGTCGTCAGGCCCCTACAAAGTCACGAGGCTGGACGCGGAATCGGGCGGCAGCCCCATCGTCAAATCCGTCGATCCGTTATTCTACGCAGCCGCCTGCCGCTTCGACCTCTCGGACGGCGTCCTGCAGGTGAGCGCAAAGGGCTATACGCCGTTCTGGTCGGTTTCGGTCTACAATCGCGCCGGCGAAAATATCTACAGCTTCAATGACCACACGCTGCCAGACGGCAACATAGACTTCATCGTCCTTTCGCCGGCGCAGCTGGTCGATTTGCGCAAGGAGATGCCGGAAGGGCTGGAAAAGTCCATCTATGTCGAGTCCACCGCCAACCAGGGAATGGTGGTCGTGCGCAGCTTCGTTCCCGACGACAGCTGGAAGAAGTCGGTTTCCGATTTTCTCAAAGGCGTCACCTGCGCGCCGCAATAGTGCTCGCGCTGGTGCCCCGGGGTCTCACCATGCACCTCAGTGGCGCGGCGTGGGTTTCTTCGGCCCTGCGCCGGGCCGTCCGATGATGGTGCTGACGCCGGTGGCCTCGATCATGGCTCGACGCTCGTAGCGCACGCCTGGAAATATGATGATCGATGCCAGCGCCTGGGCCGGCGGCTCTATCGGTCGGCTTGCCGCTTTCCGCGGCACGAAAGACAATATGCTGCCCATGACACGCGTTTCCCTCTCGGTATGACCGGAGCAAGTACGCAACGCCTCCTTCTCCATCAGGCCAGCAGAGAGTTAACGGAGCGCTAACAAATCATTGCTAAATTTGTCTTTATTTCGGGACGAGGGCTTACCGGGCATCACCGGCCAGGCATTGTCCGGAAGCGTGTGCGTTTGTGTCAGGCGTGGTCCTTGTGTCATCTTCAGATTTCAGGCGTCTTGCCTTGAAAGGCGAAGCAGGAAAGAGCGAGCGGCTGTTTCGCGCCGCCGTTTCCGCATTTTGTTCGCTGACGCGCCCGACGCGGCGCGAAATATCTCAGCTCGAAGACCTCGCACTGCCGCTTTTCGATCAGGTTCCGGTGGACGCACGCCGTTTCGCTTCGGCCGCCCTTTCAGAATGCGAATACGCGCCCCGCGCGCTCATTCTACGGCTGAGCAACGAGACCGTCGACATTGCCGCCCCCCTGCTCATCCGCTCGAAGCTGCTTCGGGATATCGACCTCATCACCCTGATCGGTCGCCACGGCTTGCCCCATGCGCGCGCTATTGCCCGCCGCCCAGATATCAACCCGGCAATTGCCCATCTGATCCGTGCCCTGAGCCATTCGAGGTCGGCGGCCACATCGGCAAAGACGGGTTCTTCCGAGGCTGCAGACGAACGACTGCCCGGCGTTTCAGCCGACAATGCGCGTCGGCGCCTGCGCTCGATGATGCTGCCGTCGCAGGAAAGCTCCTCTGACGGCGCCGAGGAGGCGCCGGCATACACCAAGCTGCGCGACACCGCTCTCACCGGAAATGCCAGCCTGTTCCAGATGGCTCTGGCAGGGGTGTCCGGCCTTGATTTCCGGACCGCCAAGTCAGTCACCGATACGACGGACCAGTCGCTGCTCCTTGCCGCGTTGCGTTCGCTCGAGCTGAGCGAAGAGCGGGCCTTCCTTATCGCTGCCGCCCTTTTCCCGGGCAGATATGCGCACGCCGAGGCGATACGGCTCTTTCTGCTCCGCTACCGCGCGCTCGATCCCGAGGCTGCGCGTGAGCGCATCCGAACTTGCAAGGCCGACGCAATCGCGGCCGCAGTTCAGGCGAACAACTCGCAGCAGAACCGTTCGCAAGACAGCCAGAAGCTCAAGGCGTCATAACGGAAATCATCTCGCCGATGGGCGTCTGTCCGGCCTCGATCTCGACGACCCAGATGTCGCGATCGAACCGTTTTTCCTTTTCCAGACGCGCCTCGATGGCTTCCGCGTCATCGCCGGCATAAAGCTGGGAAAAGTAGCGGTCGTCGGGCCGCGCGGAATCGTAGCTCGTCTGCGGGGCCGGTCCGAACAGCGACACCTCGCCCAACCGGTTTCGGCAAAGCACGAACACTGCCCCTGCCTCGCCCGCGCCCCGCTTGACCACGGCCGCGAAGCCGCCGTCGCTGAAGACGCGGCGCAACAATACGGATACCCAAAGGTCTGTGGTCACGCGCATGGATCGGACAACTCGTTGCTGCGGCAGAAAGATACCGCTCTTAGCCGCCATCGCCAGTGAAGGACAGCACTAAGCAAGCATTGGGAAGCGAACGAGTGCGCCTGGCTTCAGTGCGTCAGGCCGATCGTCTTCATCTTGACGTAGACGGCCTCATCCGGCTCCCCGGTCTGGGGCAGGCCGAAAAGCGACTGAAATTCCTTGATAGCAGCCTTGGTGCGCGCGCCCGCCACACCGTCGGAGGCGATATCCGCATTGCCGAAGGCCCTCAACCCTTCCTGGATCTTGGCGATCCGTTGGGAGATTGCAGCTGCCGACGGCTGCTGCTGCGCCGGCTCTGGCTGCACGGCGGCCGCAGGCCTGGCCTGCGATGGAGCCGGCCGCGGTTGTGGCGCCGGTACGGGCGGGATAGCGGCTGCGGGCGATTTCAAACCAAGCTGGTTCAGAAGCTGATCATCGATCTGGTCCGTGGCGTTCAGGCCCATCTTCTGCTGATACGCCTCGATAGCCCGGGACGTGGCGGGGCCGCTCAGCCCATCCACGGTGCCATCGTAGAAATTCAACGTCTTCAGTACGCCCTGAACTTGCTCTACGACCGGATCGCTCTTCGGTCGGACAACAGGGGGAACCTCCGCCGGCCGCTCGATCTGGATGGTCGTTTCAGGTTCGGTCCGGATCGTCGCATCGCGGTCGGCCGGCCAGCTGAATTCCCGTGTGGCGAAAAACGCGCTGGTATGCGCGTGCGGCTGATACCAGAGCGCATTGGCCGAGACGTAGAACAGCGAAACCATGAAGGCGGTGGAGCCGCCCACCAGGACCGGGTTGCGCGAGATCATGCTGCCTACGGCTGCCGCGCCCTCCTGCAAGGGGCTGGGCCTGCGGACAGGCTCCTTGGCCTGCCTAGCCTGCCTTGCGGAGCGAGCCATGCGCTTCCCTTCTCATTTCGCCGGCTGCCCGCAGCGGCACCAGCGCGCCACGCTCTTCCACTGGTTCGTCGATGGCAGGCCCACCAACCGGCAGGCAGATGGTCACTGTGGTGCCCTCGCCCAACGCGCTTTCGATCGACATCGTGCCTTCATGCAGCGACACGAGACCCTTCACTAGCGAAAGACCAAGCCCAGTTCCCTCGAACTGGCGCGTATAGTCGTTCTGGACCTGCGTGAACGGCTTGCCCAGCCGCGCAAGATCGTGGTCAGCAATACCGATGCCGTTGTCGCTCACCCAGAAATGCAGCCACGAACCCAACCGCTTGGCGCCGACGCTGACCTGGCCGCCGCTCGGCGTGAACTTGATCGCGTTGGAAACAAGGTTGATCAGCATCTGCTGGACGGCGCGCTGGTCCGCATGGATTTCGCTAGTCTCCGGCGCAATCTGCGTCGTCAGCGAGATGGTCTTGGCTTCCGCCTGCAGGTTCATCATCGAGCGGCACATCTCCACCGCATCCGCGAAACGGAACGATTCGGGATTGGTGGCATAGGTGCCTGCCTCGATGCGGGATACATCAAGAATGGAGTTCACCACGGCCAGCAGGTGATGGCCGGAATCGCGAACCAGCGTGACGTATTCCTTCTGGCGCGGATTCTGGAAGCCGCCAAAGGTTTCATGCAGCAGCATGTCGGAGAAGCCGATGATGGCATTGAGCGGCGTGCGCAGTTCGTGGCTGACCGCCGCCAGGAAACGGCCCTTCGCGATCTCGAGCGCCGCAGTCGAGTCGTCGGCATTGGCGAGATCGGAACGCAGCTGCGCCACTTCCTCGTTCTCGCGAAGCAGAGCGGTGAAGATCGGGGCGCGATTGCCGTTGCTCATCAGCTCGATCAGGAACGGACGATAGTTGTCGGTCGGGCCGTCCTCCTGGCGCGGCAGCCGAACCCGGACTTCCACCTTGCGATGGGCGGCACCGCCGCGCAGGTCGGCCAAAGCGCACAGGTAAGCCACGCGATCGGACACATGGATGCGGTCGAACAGGCCAGTGCCGAGCAGAAGCTCCGGCTGCAGGCGCATCGTCTCGCGTGCCTGCGCAGAGACGTCGGCAATGTCGCCATTCGGCGCCATACGAATCACGACGGCGTCGATGAGGTCCTCAAGCCGAGGCTGCTCGTCGCCTTCCTCGTCCTGGGAGGTCTTTGCGAACACCCCGCTGATGCGCGGCAGAAGCGTCGCCACATAGGCAAGCGGCACCAGCCAGTGCCAGCCAGCCACGGGCGCGGCAGCGGAGAATACGGTCGAACCAAGCAGTGCCTGCAGCGGCAGCACAGCCAGTGCAGCGCCGGCACCACAGAGCGCCGCACGCAAACTGCGCCTCTGCCAATAAACTTCCAGCGGCAGCGCGAGCAGGAGCATCGACATCGGCGAAGCAAGGCCGCCAGCGGCAGCAACAATCGCAGTAATCGAAGCGGTGCCGAAACCCAGAGCAGCCACCGCCGCCGGCAGTTCCTTGCCGCTGGCCGCGACCAGCAGAACCGCGAGCCAGGCCGCACCGAAGGTTGCGCAGATCGACGCAAGGGTCATGGCAGCGCCAAGCGTGGCCGCCAGATAAAAGGAGATTGAAACCGATACGAAGAAGGGAGCCGCAAGCAGGATGCCGACCAAGCGGCGCTGGGCCGCGCGGGCGCTTTCATCCCGAACGGAAGGATGCACCAAGCGGTCGCAGCCGGCGTCGACGGCGCCGAATACTTCGCTGGATCTGGTGGCAAACAAACTCACGCAACACACTCGCAACTGGTCCGCTTGACGGACGCTTTTTGGTTGTTTCCGAACCTCGCATCGAGCCTTTAAAGAAAGGATAAGGCAGTGCCGTTCAGGCCCCTCCCGGGCCACAAATATTGGCCGAGCCGGCGCACAAATCGAACCCAGTTCCTCGCATGGTAAACGGACCGTTAGCCGCGTTCGAAGTCTTAACTAGCGGCCATTGTGGCCCTGGATTTTGTCCGCTCGGAAACTCGTGCATTTGAAAACAAGAGCTTACATGGTTAGGCAAAGCTTAACGCATTGCCTCAAATCCGAGCCGCTTCCGCCGTCCTGCGGATCATTAAAATTCGAACAAAATTTGCTGCAAATGCCATTGGCTTGTGCAATCGGTCCTTTGCGTGGCCGTGGCAGTGTGCTCATACAAACGAGGTCGCGCCAACGATGTGCGACCCGCATTCGACGAGGGCAAGGACATGGGTTTTCTCCTCAAGACGGCTTTTTGGTTTTCGCTGGTTCTCCTGGTGTTGCCGTTCGACTTCGGTGGAAAGAGCGACGATCAGCCCAGCGTCGGCGCCTTCCAGACTTTCTTTGCAGCACGCGAGGCGCTCGGCGACATCGGCGGCCTCTGCGAGCGCAAGCCCGAAGTCTGCGAGATCGGAAAGTCTGCAATGCACACGGTCGGCATCAGGGCGCGCGAAGCCGCGCGGATCGCCTATGAACTGCTCGACAGCCAGCTCGGCCAGCCCGACACTGCCGCGACCACCGCGAGCATCCCTGCCGCACAGCCCGCCAACTGAGTTTCTCTTCGCCGCCTAGGCGGCCCACCGCAGGCCGGTTGCCCTCTCGTGGCCTGCGGTGTTTTTCTTTTTCCGTGACGCAGCCCTCTAGTGTCACTATATCGAAATCATGACAGCGACGATCCAGGATATCCGCGACGACTTTGCCTTCCTCGACGAGTGGGAAGATCGCTATCGCTATGTCATCGAACTGGGCGAAACGCTTCCCCCCTTCCCCGAACATGCCCGCAACGACGCGCACAAGGTTGCCGGCTGCGTCAGCCAGGTCTGGCTGCTGACGGATCGCGGCGACGGCTCCGATCCGGTCATCCGGTTCCAGGGCGATTCGGACGCGCATATCGTGCGCGGCTTGGTCGCGATCCTGCTTGCGCTCTTCTCGAACCGCCGTGCCAGCGAGATCATCGCGACCGACGCGGAAGACACGCTGCGCTCGCTCGGCCTGGATTCGCATCTGACGCCGCAGCGAGCCAACGGCCTTCGCTCCATGGTGAAGCGGATCAAGCGCGACGCCGAGAGTGCGCTGCAGCCGGCCTGAACGGCCATCAAACCATTCTCGGGCGATAATCCTCACTGCCCCAGTGCAACATGCGCGCCGGTCTGCGGACATTGGCCGAACGCGCAGGCTCATAGTGCCGGCTGAGCGCGCCTAATGCCGTCTTGAGAACGATCTTGGCCGAACGCACCGGCCAGCCTCGCTCCGCTTCCACCAGTTCGAGCCCCTTGAGGAAGCAGCAAATGTCGATCAGCACGCCGGAAAGCTCCGGCCCGACTGCGGCTATCGCCCGTTCGACGCGCAGCCGCGCGGCCAGGGCAGCGTCGGTCAGCTCAGCTATGCCATTGCCACTGGCCCTTCGCCCAGACGCCACGCTAGCCTCCCAGTTCGCGCCCAATCGGGGCATGATCTGCCCGCGCGTATAGTCAGCCCGCAGCCGCTCACCTGCCCGGAACTCCGCCTCGGTCAGAAACGGCGCGCCGTCCCTGGTCTTGCGCCGCATCAATTGCCCAAGCGGCGACTCCGAGAGGTTGACGATGGCCCTGATTGCAGCCCCGTCCCGCTCGACCGTCACCACGTCGAGATCGCGTTGCACCGACTGAGACGCACGTTCCTGCGATACCGTTTTCGCTGGCCGAGCATCGTTGCGCCGCGTCACCTCGTCTCCGTGGCGAACGATGCTTCCCCTTTCGACCAGTTGCCGAAAAACTTCCGCCGACACCGAAATCGTGCCGCGATCTTCCCCGTCCAGCAGCAGCTTGCCTGCGCAGGCCGCATCTCGGACCTCGGTCCTGCCGCCGGACACAAAGCGCATGATGCGCCGCTCTGCCTGCTCGCGTTCCGTCTGCTCTGCCATGTCAAAGCCCCAGCCGGAATTAACAAGGCTTTGGAATGAAGGGAGCTTTTCTCGCCAGACCGTTTCAGGACAGCAAATTTCATCCCCCGGTTTCGCGGCCGATCGATAGTGCGTTCATCGCAACGACGAAGGAATCTGCGTGATGAACGATATCCATGCCGAATACAGGGCCTTCCGCACAAAGCAGACGGCCGAAGTCGCGAACGCCCGCCAGACCGCGGCGCTTCACCTCGTCTGCGGGATGGATCTTTCGTCCGCGTTGACCGCGGAACCGGAACAAAAGGCAAGGCTGGCATTGCGCCTGGAGCGGGCCATCGAACGGGAGCGTCTGCGCGGCATGCGCCGGCACTGGAGTTATGATCTCAACCGGCACATCGCTCTGAAGCAGGCGTTGGACAGGCTGCGCGGTAGCGAGGCGGCGCTGGCCGATGCCCACGACAACCATTTGGCGAGGCGGATCGCCAAAAGGCCAAATGCAAAACGGCGCCCGAGGGCGCCGTTAAAACCTATTAACCAGTCCTGACGTTCTTATTTGGACTTGCGCTTACGGCCGAGGCCCATCTTCTTTGCAAGCTGAGAACGGGCAGCAGCATAGTTGGGTGCCACCATCGGGTAGTTGGCATCCAGACCCCACTTCTCGCGATACTGGTCGGGCGACATGCTGTAGTGCGTCATCAGATGACGCTTCAGCGATTTGAACTTCTTACCGTCTTCAAGGCAGACGATATAGTCGTCGTGAACCGAGCGCTTCGGATTCACGGCCGGCTTCTGCTTGTCAGCCGGCGGCTGCTCGACGGTGCCGCCGACGCGGCCAAGAGCAGCATGTACATCTGCGATGAGATTAGGCAATTCGCCGACCGGCACAGGATTGTTGCTGACATAAGCGGCGACAACATCCGCTGTCAATTCGATCAGCATCTCATGATTTCTGTTCGGCGTTTCGATAGCGTCCATTTTCTTCAGGCCCCATAGTGTAAGTTTGAAAGGCGCCCCTTTTTTGTAGAGTTGGGGCTTTGCGCGAGTTAACGCAGGGACAGCCCATTACGATTCGCGTCTCACATCTTAATGGACTTCACACCTAATTAAGTCAATTAAATATTTCGTCATTTAGTGTCATGACTGGGGTTAAGACCCAATATTCACATATGTAAACTTGAGCTACTGCGCCATTCGATGACCGATCGACCCAGAATGCAGACAAGCAAAGCATATGATCGATTGAAATAGGTCTTGGATTTTACAAAAATCAACTTTGAGTAGTTTTGTGAACTGGTCGAGGCGCGTCCGCAATATCGTCCATCACGGACTCTTCCCACAAACGGTAGCCTGCGGCATGGGCAGCTTTGGCCAGAAGATGAGCCGAGATCGGCGCCGTCAGCAGAAAGAATACCACTCCTGCGAGTGCTCGCGTGGCGATGGCGAGATCCGGGGTCTGAACAGCCAGGGCGATCAGCACCACGCAGGAGCCCAGGGTTCCTGCCTTCGATGCCGCATGCATGCGGGTGTAGAGGTCCGGAAGGCGCAGCAGACCTATCGAAGCGACCAGGGTGAACATGGCGCCGATCACGACAAGGATGCCGGCGACGTAGTCGAGCAGCAACGTCATCTTCTCGTCTCTCCCTTTGCCCCGGGCGCCAAGGACGCATCCTCCGGCTTGCGGCTCATCACGAAGCGCGCAAACGCCACGGTGGCGAGAAATCCGACCAGCCCGAGTGCAATGGCGATGTCGACGTAAAATGAAAAGCCCGTCCGGATGCCGAGAACGGCGATGAAGCCGATGGCGACCGCCACAAGCATATCCAAACCGAGAATTCGATCGGGAAGCGTGGGCCCCTTGAGCACGCGCAAGACCGTGAGCAGGAAGGACAGGCATAGCACCGCCAGCGAGACCTGCACGCAGTAGGACAGGAAGGTTTCCCCGTCGATCATCGGAACGCCTCCATGATCTTGCGTTCGAAACCATCGGCAATGTCGCGCCGCGCAGCGTCCGGATCGGAGCAATCGATCGCGTGGACATAAAGCACGCGCCTGTCATCAGAGACGTCGACCGAGAGCGTTCCCGGCGTCAGCGTGATCAGATTGGCCAGCAGCGTGATCTCGAAATCGCGGTCGACCTTGAGCGGATAGGCGAAGATGCCCGGCTTGAGATCCATCTTCGACGATAACACCAGCTTGGCCACGCGCCAGGCCGACAGGATCAACTCCTTCACGAACAGGACTGCCAGCGAAAACACCCGCCCGATGCGGGCCGCACTGCGGAAAGAGCCGACCTGGTCGCGGACGAGATAGAGGCTGATGCCGCCCAAAAGCAGCCCAAAGAGCAAGTTGGGAAGCGAGAACGAACCGGTGATCGCCGCCCAGGCCAGGGCCAGCAACAGAATGCCCAACGAAAGAGCCATCAGCCGCCTCCCGCCGGAAAGACCGCGTTGATATAGGCCGAGCTGTTCAGCAGCCCGGCGGCCGCCATGTTCGCGACCCGGATAACGGGCTCGGGGAATATGCCCAGAAGCACGATGGGCACCGTCAGCACCACCAGCACGCCCTGGCCAAGCGCCGGCAGGGCCGTCGTCGCAGGAACGATGACTGGCGCCACGCCCTTTGCTGGCGCGTCGCGCCAGAACGCGAAAAGGAAGATACGGCCCATGGCGATCGTCGTCAGGAAGCCGGTCAGCAGGATGGCTCCCGCCAGCCACCAGGCGTTCGCATCGACAGCCGCCTTGACCAGCAGCACCTTCGGCCAAAGCCCGGATGCCGGCGGCAGACCGGCAATGGCCAGCGCCAAGAGTAGCGCAATCGCAGTCAACAATGGCGAGGCACGATAGAGGCCGGAAAGCTCATGCAGTGAGAAGCTGCCGCCCATCTCCTTCATCACCCCGGCAAGCAGGTAGAGCGCCGTCATGATCAGCATGGAGTGCACGGCGTAGAAGATCGTGCCGGAAAGCCCCGTCTCAGTGCCGAGTGCAAGCCCGGCCATCATCACGCCGACGCCGGAGATCACCAGGAAGCCGAAGACACGCCGCGTGTCCGATTGCGCCAGCGCACCGAGCACGCCGAGGATCATCGTTGCGACCGCAACCCAGCCGATCAGATCGGCTAGGATGCTACGCTCGACCGGGAACAGCATCACCAGTGTACGCAGCAGCGCATAGATACCGATCTTGGTCAGCAGGCCGCCGAACAGTGCGGCCGCAACGATGCGTGGCGTGTGGTAGGAAGCCGGCAGCCAGAAATTCACCGGAAATGCCGCCGCCTTCATACCGAACGCCAGCAGATAGAGCGTCGCCAGCGTCATCAGCGGCGCGGCTTCGCTCATGGTCGGCGCCTTGCGAGCGATATCGGCCATGTTGAGCGTGCCGAAGGTGCCATAGAGATAGGCCGTCGCAATCAGGAACAGCGTCGTCCCGACGAGATTGAGGATCGCATATTTGGTGGCGCCATCGATCTGCGCGCGCTCCGACCCAAGCACCAGCAGGCCGAAGGACGAGATGACGAACACCTCGAACCAGACGTAGAGATTGAAGATGTCGCCGGTCAGGAAGGCACCGCTGACACCCGTCATCATCAGCATCAGGAATGGGTAGAACCCGTAGCGCCGGCCGGAAACATCGATGTCGCGGAGGGCGAAGATCGCGCAGACAAAGGCGACGATGCCGGCAGTCAGCGCGAAGGTCGCCCCCAACGCATCAGCCGTAAAGGAGATACCGAAAGGCGGCAGCCAGCTGCCCATGGTCATCGACAGCGGCCCGTGCTCCAGGACCCGCGACAGCAACGCGGCATCTGCACCGACCAGCGCGGCCAGTCCGATCAGGGCAACGATGCCGTGCCAGCGCATTTCGTGGCGGAACATCAGGAGCAGCGCGCCGAAGATCAGCGGGATCAGCACAGGCGCCACGATCAGCCAATCAACGGCAGGCACCGGCCCGATGATCATCGCGCCGGCCACGTCGACCGCCTTTGCACTTTCGCCCGCCATCGTCAGTACCCTATCGGCGGAAGGGGCTCGCCTTCCGGTTCGGCAACGCGCATGCCGTCGGTGTCATCGGTGCCCAGTTCCTGATAGGCGCGATAGGCCAGCACCAGCAGGAAGGCGAAGAACGAGAAGGAGATGACGATCGCCGTCAGGATCAGCGCCTGCGGCAATGGGTTGGCGACCGGCCCGGTCAGAGTGGTTGCACCCTCGGGAATGATGGCCGCCACCTCGCGCATCACCCTGCCCGACGTGAAGATCAGGAGGTTCACGGCATTACCGAAGATCGCGACGCCAAGCAGGATACGGATCACATGCTTGGACAGCATCAGATAGATCGAGACGGCAAAGAACAGCCCGACGAGAACTGCGAATGCGGGTTCCATCAGCCGTCCTCCCTTTCCTCGAGCGCAAGCGCGATCGAGGTGATCGATCCGACAACAACCAGATAGACGCCGATGTCGAAGAACATCACCGTCGAAAAGTCGACCTCGACCCCAAGGATGTGCACCGAAGTCCAGAGCCCGGTGAGGAAGGGCACACGGAAGGCGTAGGACAGCAGCCCCGAAAGCGCCGACAGGAAAAGGCCGAAACCGGAGATCGCCATCGGGTGGAAGAACATCGCGCGGCGCACCGCCGGCGCACCATAGGCGATGCCGAGGATGGCAAATGCCGACGCGGCAATGAGCCCGCCGATGAAGCCGCCGCCCGGTTCGTTGTGACCGCGCAGCAGCACGAAAACCGAGAACAGCAGCATCAGGCTGCTGAGGTAAGGCGCGGCTGTGCGAAAGATCAGTGTTCGCATGGCGCCTGCTCCTGGCGGGTCGTTTTGACCTTTTCGTGGCCCTTTGTGCGAACGCGGATCAGCGCCAGGATCGACAGACCGGCGATCATGACCACGGAGATTTCGCCCAGCGTGTCGAGCCCGCGGAAGTCGACGATGATCACGTTGACGATGTTGCGGCCGTGCGCGATCGCCTTCGAGTGGGCCTCGAAGAAGCTGCTCAGCGTAGCGTCGAACGGCAGTTGGGTCACCTTGAGCAGCAGTAGCGCGAAGGCCACGCCGCATGCAGTCGACACGATGATGTCGAGCGCCTTCTGCCCCAGGGGACGACGCTCCGTCACCGCCAGCCTGAGGCGCGTCATGACCAGCGCAAGGATGACCACGGACAGCGTCTCGACCATGAACTGGGTGAATGACAGGTCCGGCGCGCCCAGAAGCATGAACAGAAGCGCCACCGCAAAGCCCTGGATGCCGAGCGAGACGATGGCGGTCAGGCGGTCCTTCGCATAGACCACGGCACCAAGGCCGATCACGGCAATTGCCATGACGGTGAGTTCGTAGAAGCGCAGGTCAGGCCAGGCCGGCATGGACGGCAGCTCGCCGAACATGATCATCGGCACAAGAAGCGCCAGCGCCACGGCGATGAAGACGACCGTCAGATAGAAATCGAGCTTGCCGTTCTGGACGATCCGCGTCACGCGAACAGCGAGACGAACGAGACCGCGCATGGCCTGGTCGAAGCCACGGTCCGGCCCCCAGCCGATAGCCGCAAGCAGCGAAACCATCCCTGCGCGCAATTTCGCCTGGCTCCTGTAGGCCCAGATGCCCAGCACGATCGTCAGCACCGACAGGAACAGCGGCACGCCGATATGCGGCAGGGTCGAGATGTCGACCGTCAAGGATAGGCCGGCGACCGCGCGCGCCATCGGGCTCGAAAACAGGTGATGCACGAGCGGCGAATAGAGCGCCGCCGCAAAACCGGACAATGCAAGAACCAGCGGACCGAGCCAGAGCAGAACCGGGCCTTCATGCGCCTTCTTCGGCGCATTGCCCATCGGCCCGATGAACGGCTTCAGCCCGACGGTGAAGCCTATCGCGAACATCAGCACATTTCCGATCAGCGCCACCAGCAATGCCAGCGTTGCCCAGCCGCCGCCGACCGCCAGCGCAGCATAGATTTCTTCCTTGGCGAGGAAGCCGAAGAACAGCGGCACGCCGCCCATCGAAAGCGCAGCCAAGAGACCGGCAGTGAAGGTTATCGGCATCGCCCCGCGCAGGCCGCTGAGCGAGGAAATGTGGCGTGTGCCGGTTTCATGGTCGACCAGCCCCGCCACCATGAACAGCGCGCCCTTGAACATGGAATGCGCAATCAGATAGAGCACCGCCGCCTCGACCGCGACCTCGGAGCCAAAGCCCGTAAGCATCACCAGAAGGCCGAGCGAACCGACAGTCGTATAGGCCAGCATCAGCTTGAGATCGGTCTGGCGAACTGCCAGCAGCGTGCCGACAAAGAGGGTCGTGCCGCCGAACAGCGGCAGGATCGTTTCCCAGGCGATGGTGTCGCCCATCACCGGGTTAAGCCGCATCACCAGATAGACGCCGGCCTTCACCATGGTGGCAGAGTGCAGATAGGCCGACACGGGCGTCGGCGCCTCCATGGCATTTGGCAGCCAGAAGTGGAACGGAAACTGCGCCGACTTCGTGAAGGCGCCGCCCAGCATCAGCACCAGCGCAAGAAGGTAAAGCGGGCTTTCCCGCAGGACATTGCCTGACGCGAGCAGCGTCGACAGCGCATTCTGTCCCGTGACCGACCAGACGACCAGCAGGCCCGCCAGCAGCGAAAGGCCGCCCAGCCCGGTTACCACCAGGGCCTGCAGCGCCGCCCGACGTGCCGCCTCGCGACGGTGGTCGAAGCCGATCAGCAGGAAGGAAGTGATCGAGGTCAGTTCCCAGAAGACGAAAAGCATCAGGAAGGAGTCGGAAACGACCAACCCCTGCATCGCGCCCATGAACATCAGGATGAATGAGAAGAAGCGCCCCTGATGTTCGTGCCCCTTCAGATAGCCGCCCGAATAGAGCACGATCAGCGTGCCGATACCGGAGATCAGCAGCGCGAAAGTCAGCGAAAGCCCGTCCATGTACCAGGAGAAGCGAACGCCGAGGCTCGGAATCCAGTCGAAGCCGCCGGTCACCGTGCCGCCGCCGGCAATGGCGCCCAGCATTCCGCAAAAGTGCGAGAATATCCAAAGTGGTGCGAGCGCAAGGACCCACGCTGCATTGTGCTTCAATATGCGCGTCAAGATGGGGGCCGCAGCGGCAGCCAGAAACGGCAGTATCAGCGCAAAAAATGTCAGCGGCCGGTCCCCCGTTTCCACTCTACGGGCCGATGCGAGCAACCTCGTCACATGTCGGCAGGATATAAGGATATTGGAATAAGCAGGCCAAGCCTTATCGGCAAGTCTTTACAGGCCTATCCACAGTTCCTCAGTGTCGCAGCGACTGCTCGCACATGACATTGTCAAAACTTGGCCGCTATTGGCGCCATCGACAGCGCCGCGGTTCGGCCTATTTCCTGAAGCACCTATTTCCGGCAGCCATAGGACAAACAACTCTTGAACCCGACTGCGTCGCCGTGTTCATTCGACGGTCGACAGTTCAATCCGAGCGAGATGCAATGACCAATACCGGTACGTTTCCCCAGATTCAGCCCCCGACCACCGAAGAGCGACCGACGGAAGACACGCGGCACGGCGTTACCCGCGTCGACGAATTCGCCTGGCTGCGGGCTGACAACTGGCAGGAAGTGTTTCGCGATCCCACGACGCTCGAGCCGGCGATCCGCGACCATCTGAACGCAGAGAACATCTATCAGACCGCCTTGATGGCCGACACGGTCGAGCTGCAGAAGGCGCTGTTCCAGGAGATGAAGGGGCGCATCAAGGAGGACGACTCCTCCGTGCCGATGAAGGACGGCCCCTACGCCTACGGCTCCTCATTCAAGAAGGGCGGCGAGCAGCCGCGCTATTTCCGCACCCCGCGCGACGGCGGGCCGGAGGAAATCATCCTCGACGGCGACCTGGAAGCCGAAGGCAAGGCCTATTTCCGCATCGGCGGGCTCGATCACTCCTCAGACCATGACCGCCTGCTCTGGGCATTCGACGACAAGGGCTCCGAGTTTTTCACTCTGCATGTTCGCGATCTGACCACCGGCAAGGATCTTGTGGACCAGATCGAGGACACCGGCGGCGGTGGCGTATGGAATGCCGGCAATGACGGCTTTTTCTACACCCGTCTCGACCAGAACCATCGCCCCTCGAAGATATTCTTCCACGCGCTTGGCACCGATCCCGCCGAGGACCGTCTCATCCACGAGGAAACCGATCCCGGCTTCTTCATGAATGTCGCCGGCTCGCGCCGCAAGGACTGGATCTTCATCGGCATCAACGACCACGAAACATCGGAATACCACCTGCTCAGCATGGCCGACCCGATGGCCAAGCCGCTGCTCGTGGCACAGCGGCAGACGGGCCTGCAATACGACCTCGAGGAAGGCGGCGACATCTTCTTCATCCTGACCAATGCCGACGGCGCCACCGATTTCAAGATCATGACGGCGCCGGTTTCCGACCCGGTCCGCGCCAATTGGAAGGACCTGGTTCCTCACGAGCCCGGCCGCCTGATCCTTTCTGTGCTCGGCTTCAAGGACTTCATGGTCAGGCTGGAGCGCAAGGACGGCCTTCCCCGCATCGTCATTCGCGACCGCAACAGCGGCGAAGAGCACATGATCGCCTTCGAGGAGGAAGCGTATTCGCTCGGCCTTTCCGGCTCCTATGAATACGACACCGACGTCATCCGCTTCTCCTATTCCTCGATGACGACGCCCAGCCAGCTCTTCGACTACAATCTGCGCACGCGCGAGCGGGTGCTGCTGAAGACGCAGGAAGTGCCTTCGGGCCACAACCCCGAAAACTACGTCACCCGTCGCCTGATGGCGCCGGCGCATGACGGCGAACTGGTGCCGATCTCGCTGATCTACCACCGCGACACGCCGCTCGACGGTTCCGCGCCCTGCCTTCTCTACGGCTACGGCTCCTACGGCATCACCATTCCTGCCTCGTTCAACACCAACTGCCTTTCGCTGGCCGATCGCGGCTTCGTATATGCCATCGCTCATGTCCGCGGCGGCAAGGACAAGGGCTATGCCTGGTACGAAGACGGCAAGCGGGAAAAGAAGACCAACACGTTCCACGACTTCATCGCCGCGGCCCGGCATCTGGTGGCGGAGCGCTACACCTCGCACGACCGCATCGTCGCCGAGGGTGGCTCGGCCGGCGGCATGCTGATGGGCGCGATCGCCAACATGGCGCCCGAAGCCTTCGGCGGCATCATCGCCGAAGTTCCCTTCGTCGACGTGTTGACGACCATGCTCGACGACACCCTGCCGCTGACGCCGCCGGAATGGCCCGAATGGGGCAATCCGATCGCCTCGGAAGCCGACTACAAGACGATTTCGGCCTATTCGCCCTACGACAATGTCGAGGCGATGCACTATCCGCCGATCCTGGCAGTTGCAGGCCTCACCGATCCGCGCGTCACCTATTGGGAACCGGCCAAATGGGTCGCGCGCCTGCGCAAGCTGAAGACCGACTCCAATCCGGTGCTGTTCCGGATCAACATGGATGCCGGCCACGCGGGCGCCTCCGGCCGCTTCTCGCGGCTCGAGGAGATTGCCTACATCTACGCCTTTGCGCTGAAGGTCACCGGGAAGGTATCGGTCGAACCGGCCAAACCCTGACCGTCGCAAAACTTACGGGTCTTGGAGTGAGATTCTCGCTCCAAGGCTTTGTTTTTGATTCATGATTTTACCCGAAAAGTCTGCAACTTTTCGGGACCGGGCTCTAGGTCCCAGGCTTTGCCTTGCGCGGCGGGTAGCCGTTCGCGTGCGCCGGTATCGCCTTCAGATAGGCGGCGATCGCGGCGCGATCCTCGGGCGTCAGCCTGGCCATGTTCTTCTGGACCTCTACCATCGTGCCGCCGACCGAATCGAAGTCCGGGGTGAAGCCGGTTTCGAGATAGTTGGAGATGTCGGCCTCGGACCACGCGGCGATGCCGCCCTGCCCCGAGGTGATGTTCGGGACGATGCCGTCGCCTTCCGCCGCAGCGGCGCCCGCCAGCCATTTGCCGTCGTCCGTGCCGCCGGTGAATTGACGCGGCGTGTGGCACTCGCCGCAATGGCCGGCCCCCTCGGCGAGATAGCGGCCAAGCAGCACTGGTTCCTGCGCGGTCTCGGGGAAGGTCACGACCGGATCGTCGTCGAGATAGAGCAGTTTCCAAAGGCCCAGCCCCCGCCGCATGTTGAAGGGGAAATGCAGCGAGTGGTCAGGGGCCTTGCCGGTCACGGCCGGCAGCGTCTTCACGTAGGCGTAGAGATCGGCCACATCGCCTACCTTCATGCGCGCATAGGAGGTGTAGGGAAAGGCAGGGTAGAGATGCTCGCCCGAAGGCGAGACGCCTTTCATGACGGCGTTGGCAAAATCCTCCTCCGACCAGCCGCCGATGCCATCCTTCGGATCCTGCGAGATGTTCGGGGCCACAAAGGTGCCGAAGGCCGTCTTCAGTTCGACGCCGCCGGCCAATTCCAGCTTGGCGTCACCCTCCGCCTTCGGCCGGGCGTGGCAGGAGGCGCAGCCCCCTGCCCAGAAGATGCGCTCGCCCTTGGCGGCGTCACCCGTCCCCAACCCGGCCAGCCGGATCGGGTCGAGCCGCACCGGCGCGGTCAGGTACCAGAACGTGGCACCCCCGAGAGCGCACAGCGCAACCGCACCAACGGCGAGTCTGGCAACGACACCCATCGGGCAGTGTCACCCCTTCTTAATGCGGAAAGCCTCGTGGCATGAACCACAGTTCTTCGCCACCTTGCCGAACTCGATCTTGAACTGGTCCAGATCGGCGGGCGAGGCAGAGACGGCCGAAGCGGTGTCGGCCTTGAACTTGTCCACGGCCTTCTGGAAACCGGCCGTGTCCTCCCAGATCTTCGGCGAAGCGGTCGTGTCGCCGCCGGTCTGGCTTCCGTCCGGAAACAGCTTCTGAACGTCGAACTTCTGGGCATCGTCGTTCAGCGCCTTCAGGGCAACCAGCACCTTGTCGGCATCGAAGGGTTGCTCACCCTTGGCAATTGCGGAAATGCTCTTCAGGGTCTTGCCGTTCGACTTCATGATCGCCTGGCGCTCAGAAATCGGGTCCGCAAGAGCTGCCGTCGCGGCAAGTGCTACAGCAGAGATGGCAAGTATCAGTCGTCTCATCAAATAACCTCCGAGTTGCAAATCAGCTGCCTGGAAGGCGGAAGTTGGACGAAAACGTCCTGACATGCTCTTCACGGTTTCGTTATCGGCGACACCCTCTGCCGAAAACAAAAAACCCCGGCCAGGCCGGGGTTTTTCCTATCGAGAAGGCTTAGGCCTTTTCGTAGAGTTCCAGGACGTGGTCCCAGTTGATGAGGTTGTCGACGAAGGCCTCGAGGTACTTCGGGCGCATGTTGCGGTAGTCGATGTAGTAGGAGTGCTCCCACACGTCGACGCCCAGGATCGGGGTCGCGCCGTGAACCAGCGGGTTCTCGCCGTTCGGCGTCTTGGAGATTTCAAGCTTGCCGTTCTTCACCGACACCCAAGCCCAGCCCGAACCGAACTGCGTGACGCCGGCGTTGATGAAATCGGCCTTGAACTTGTCGTAGCCACCGAGATCGCTGTCGAAGGCCTTCTGCAGCGCAGCCGGCAGCTTGTTGCCGCCGCCGCCCTTCTTCATCCACTTCCAGAAATGGACGTGGTTGTAGTGCTGGGCAGCGTTGTTGAAGAGGCCTGCGTTCTTGCCGAAGGACTGCTTGACCACTTCCTCGAGCGACAGGTTTTCCATGCCGGCTTCGGCAGCAAGCTTGTTGCCGTTGTCGACATAGGCCTTGTGGTGCTTGTCGTGGTGGTATTCGAGCGTTTCCTTCGACATGAAGGGCTGAAGCGCTTCGTAGTCATAGGGCAAGGCGGGCAGTTCAAAAGCCATCGGTCATACTCCCTCGTTGGCAATCGCCGGTCGCGTCGTACCGGACACAAATATGTTTAAATCGTTCCCGAACAACCCCCGGTCGTCGTCCGCTCCTTCTAGAGCATCATCACGAAAAGTGGCAGCCTGTTTCCTGCCGTCACCTGGGGCATTTCGACAATAAAATGCTCACACCGCCGGCGTGGAATGCGCCCACTCCCAATAGAGCTCCCTCGCCTTCCGGGCGACCGGACCTGGCTGCAGTTCCCTGCCCTCGATCCTGGTCACCGGAATGACCTTCGAGTGGTTGCCGGTCGAGAAAATCTCGTCGGCCTCCATGAAATCGCTGACGGTCAGTACCTTCTCGGTGGTGCGGAAGCCGTAGTCGGCGAGCAGCGAAATGGTACGCGAGCGGGTGATGCCGGCAAGGAACGTCCCGTTGGCCGCCGGGGTGAACACATGCCCGTCCTTGACCAGGAAGATATTGGACGAGCCGGTCTCGGCAACATTGCCCAGCATGTCGAGCACCAGCGCATTGTCGAAGCCGCGCTTGCGGGCCTCGAGAATGGCGCGCGCATTGTTCGGGTAGAGGCAGCCCGCCTTGGCATTGGTGGGCATGGTTTCGATGGTCGGACGGCGGAAGGGCGAGACCGTGATCGAAAAGCCGGACGGCGGCTGCATCGGCGACTCGTAGAGGCACAGGCAGAATCGCGTCGAGGCCGGGTCGGCCGGCACGCCCATGTAGCCGCCATGCTCGGCCCAATACATCGGACGGACGTAGACTGCCGTGTTGCCGTCGAACTTTTTCAAGCCGTCCCAGCTGAGCCCGATGATCTCATCGGCGGTCATGGTCGGTTCGAGGCCGAGCGCCGTCGCCGACCTGTTGACCCGCGCCGAATGCAGTTCGAGGTCGGGAGCCACGCCCTCGAACCAGCGGCCACCGTCGAAAACCGTGGTGCCGAGCCACATGGCATGGCTGCGCGGCCCGATGACGGCAACGTTGCCTTCGTACCAATCGCCGTCGACATAGGTCCAGGTTTTGGTCTGCGCTGCAGCTGCAAGTGACATGGGATTATCCGTCTTCTGACCCTTGGAGCCGGCATGGAAGACGCTTTGGTCGCCCCCGTCAACCGGCCGCCCGCCGGAAATGTTGATGCCAGCGGTTGTGCGCAATAAGGTGGTTTGCGTTGCGTTTGCGCCTTGATGGCGGACGAGAGGTCCCATGCACCACACCGCCTTTGTCTTCGACGCCTACGGTACCTTGTTCGACGTGCATGCGGCGGTCCGGCGGCATGCCGCCGCAATCGGCCCGGACGGGCAGCTTTTGTCTGACATCTGGCGGGCAAAGCAGCTCGAATATTCCTGGGTGCGCTCGCTCATGGGATCTTATGTCGACTTCTGGCAACTGACCGAGCAGGCGCTGGATTTCGCCTTCCTCAAAGTGCCTTCCGCCGACCGCAACCTGCGCCAGGAACTGCTCGACGCCTATTGGCATCTCGACTGCTACCCGGAGGTTCCCGCTGTCCTCAAGTCGCTGAAGGACAGTGGAGCACGGCTTGCCATCCTCTCCAACGGCTCGCCGGCGATGCTGGAGGCAGCCGTCAAATCGGCCGCCCTCGACCAGGTTCTCGACGACATCTTCTCGGTCGACGCCGTTCGCCGTTTCAAATCCGCCCCCGAAGTCTACGACATGGTCACGACCGGCTGGCGGCTCTATCCGCACGCAGTGTCGTTCCAGTCGTCCAACCGCTGGGACGTTGCCGGGGCCACGCGATTCGGCTTTCGCACCGTCTGGATCAACCGGACCAACCAGCCGGACGAATATCGCGACCTGCAGCCGGGATTGATCCTGCCTTCGCTCAACGGCCTGCTGACCGACGAGCGGGACTAGCCTGACCCCTGGTCCACAAAAAGTGACCCAAATATCACAGTGACTTGGCGGTCACACCATTGCCTTTCTTTCATCACCCTGACGCCAGATTCGGAACCATCTATCGCGCCCAATCTTATGAGGGAGGGACAACGCGCCGCTCGCGGAGCGTTCACGGTTTTTTGCAATGTCGTTAGTTATTCAATTCGGCATTCGGAATTAGAAGGGCATCCATGACCGACTCGATTTTTTCCCCCCGGCTTAGCCGTCGCAAATTTCTGGGGGCGGCAGCCGTCAGTGCCGCTTCTTTTGCAGTTTCCGCCTGCAGTACAGTCTCGCGGTCCAACTATGTCGAGGGCGGCGGGCCAGTAGGTTACGCGCCCCAGGCCAGCGTCGACCCGGCCTTCGGCGACTACGCCATGATGTATGGCCCGCTGGAAGATGAAGGGTTCCAGCTGCCCGCTATTCCGATCAAGAAGATGAACAAGCGCTTCCTGCGTCAGGTCGTGCAGGACCCGACTGGCGAGCGCCCGGGCACCATCGTGGTCGATACCACCAACCACTTCCTCTATCTCGTGCGCGAGGGTGGCGAGGCTATGCGCTACGGCGTCGGCCTCGGCCGTGCCGGCTTTGAATGGTCGGGCCGCGCCGTCATCCAGTGGAAACGCAAGTGGCCGACCTGGACGCCGCCGGATGAAATGATCGGCCGCCAGCCGGAACTGCAGAAGTACAGCGCGGCCAATGGCGGCATGCAGCCGGGCCTCATGAACCCGCTCGGTGCGCGCGCCCTTTATATCTTCAAGGATGGCCAGGACACGCTCTATCGCCTGCACGGCTCGCCGGAGTGGTTCTCGATCGGCAAGTCCGTTTCCTCGGGCTGCGTGCGCCTGATGAACCAGGACATCATCGATCTCTACGATCGCGTCCCCAACAAGACGCCGATCGTAGTGACGGGCAGCGTTGGCGGCGGCGTGGTCTGAGCCACGCCTCGCGATCCCGATACAGGGATGAGGAATAACAGATCGCGGCCCGGGCAACCGGCGCCGCGATTTTTGTTTCTACTTCCTGAGAATGCCGAGAATGCCGCGCACGAGTTCGCGGCCGAGGGTCGATCCCACCGACCTCACCACCGACTTCACCGCAGCTTCCGTCACCGTCTGTCGGTTCGACGGGCGCGGCTGGCTCGTACGCTGATCGCCGTTGCGGTTGTTGCCGAAGTCCGGCAGCGTCCACCCGCCGCCATTTGACGGCGCGCTGCCCTGAGCCGACTGACCGGCCCGCTTCTGCAGAATTTCGAACGCCGATTCGCGATCGATCATCTGCTCGTACTGGCCGGCAACCGGGCTCGCATCCATCACGCGCCGCCGTTCCTCGGGCGTCAGCGGACCGATGCGCGAGGATGGCGGGCGAATCAGCGTCCGCTGCACCATCGACGGGATGCCCTTTTCCTCGAGCGTGGAGACCAGAGCCTCGCCGGTGGCGAGGTTGGTGATGGCCTGGAACGTATTGAAATCGGGATTGGGCCGGAACGTATCGGCGGCCGTCTTCACCGCACTGGTCTCGCGCGGCGTATAGGCGCGCAGCGCGTGCTGGATACGGTTGCCCAGCTGAGCCAGCACCGTTTCGGGCACGTCGAGCGGATTTTGCGTGACGAAATAGACGCCCACGCCTTTCGAGCGGATCAGTCGCACGACCTGCTCGATACGCTCGAGCAGGGCCTTCGGTGCCTCGTTGAACAGCAGATGGGCCTCGTCGAAGAAGAAGACGAGACGCGGCTTGTCGGGGTCGCCGACCTCCGGCAACTGCTCGAACAACTCGGACATCAGCCAGAGCAGGAAGGTCGAATAAAGCCGCGGATTGGTCATCAGCTTGTCGGCGGCGAGCACGTTGACCATGCCACGCCCGTCCCGAGCCGTGCGCATGATATCCGGAATCCGCAGCGCCGGCTCGCCGAAGAAGTTGGCGCCGCCCTGCTGTTCCAGCACCAGAAGCGAGCGCTGGATAGCTCCCACCGAGGCCTTGTTGACATTGCCGTAGCGTGCCGAAAGTTCGTCGGCGCGCGTGGCCATATTGGCCAGCATCGACTGAAGGTCCTTCAGGTCGAGCAGAAGCAGCCCTTCCTCATCGGCGATCCGGAAAGCGATGTTCAGCACGCCTTCCTGCGCGTTGGTGAGGTTCATCAGACGTGACAGCAAGAGCGGCCCCATCTCGCTGATCGTGGCCCGGATCGGGTGCCCCTGCTCGCCGAACAGGTCCCAGAAGATCGTCGGCGTCTCGCGGAACTCGTATGGCTCCAGCTTCACCGCCTCGGCGCGCTTGAGCAAAAAGTCCTTCGGCTCGCCCGGCAAGGCGATTCCCGACAGATCACCCTTCACGTCGGCGCAAAACACCGGAACGCCGGCCTCTGAAAAGCCCTCGGCCAGGACCTGCAGCGTCACCGTCTTGCCAGTGCCGGTCGCGCCGGTGATCAGCCCGTGGCGATTGCCGTATTTCAGGAGCAGATCTTCGCGCCGTTGATAGCTGTCGTTTGGCTTGCGACTGGCACCGATGAAAAGTCTGTCTTCCTGTGCCATATTTTCTCTATCTCCGGATTCCACAGTCGACCAGGGAAGCGCTGCGCAGCCCAAAGCCATTTGAATGGTATAGTTGCGCGAGCACAGCGCGACAACGGCGATCGAACGATTTCACCGTTTGAGGGTTGCAGTCGCTCGGTTGGTTTGGCAATCCAAAGATGGAATGTCATGGTCATGCAATGGCGTGCATTTCCGTGTCATATTTTGTCGCCGTGCCCAACCTATGTTGCATTGCGGCAGGGAGGCGGCGACCGTAAGTTCAGCTTGTCTGGATCGGTCAGGTTAGAGGAGCCAGGATGGACGCGCGAAACGTTTTCAGCGATGTCAAATTTCCCCCAAGCGATCGGGACCGGTGGCTGGCCCTGGCGCAGAAAGCGTTGGCTGGCGCGTCTTTCGAGGAAACTCTGGTTTCGCACACCGACGACGGGTTGCGCATCGAGCCGCTCTACGATCGGCCGAAGACCGCCGAGTTCCTGGCCAGGAAGAATCCCGACACGCCCTGGATCATAGCCCAGCGCATCGACGACACCGATCCCGTTCGCGCCAATGCCCAGGCGCTGCATGAGATCGAGCAAGGCGCGACCGGTCTTGCGCTGGTGTTCGAGGGGGCTCCCAATTCCTTCGGCTACGGCCTCCCCTCCTCGGCAGAAGTGCTCGAAACGGTTCTCGAAGGCGTAGCCCTCAACCGCACCTATCTGCGCGTCGACGTGCACCCCTCGAGCCGCGCCATGGCGGACTGGCTGGTGGCCATCCTCGCCAAGCGCCGCGTCGATCCATCAAGGCTCAACCTGTCCTTCGGCATCGATCCGGCGGCCATCTTTGCCGGCACCGGGCGGCTGCGCATGTCGATCGAGGCGCTGCAGGCCTCGATGCCGCAATCGCTGGCGCATTTCTTCGCGCTTGGCGTGCCCGGCGTACTGCTGGAGGCGGATGGCCGCGTGCTGCACAATGCCGGCGCCACCGAAGCGCAGGAACTGGGCGTGATGCTGGCCTCGGCTGTTGCGCATCTGCGCCTGTTCGAGGACGCTCGGCAGGCGCTGGTCTATGCAGCACCGCATATCGGCTTCTCGCTCAGCGTCGACCAGGACCAGTTCTTTTCAATGGCCAAGATCAGGGCGCTAAGAAAGCTCTGGGCCCGTGTCCAGCAAAGCTGCTCCATCCAGCCCAGCCCGGCAACGATCCACGCCGAGACGTCCTACCGGATGATGACGCTGAAGGATCCCGAGACCAACATCCTGCGCACGACGCTGGCAAGCTTCGCCGCAGCGGTCGGTGGGGCGGATTCGGTGTCTATCCTGCCGCACACGATTGCACATGGCCTGCCCGATGCCTTTGCGCGGCGCGTCGCCCGCAACACACAGCTGATCATGGCTCGCGAAAGCCATCTTGGTTTCGTCGCCGACCCGGCTTCCGGTTCGGGCGGCGTCGAAGCCCTCACCGCCGAGCTTTGCGAGGCTGCCTGGACCGAATTCCAGCTCATCGAGACGGAAGGCGGCCTGCTGCACAGCCTCGCCAAGGGCAATGTCCAGAAGCGCGTCTTCGAGGCGCGCGATCGCCGCGTGGCCGAATACCGCGAAGGCAAACGCGCGCTGGTCGGAACGACCGTTTATCCCTTGGCCGCCGAGCGGCCAGTCGAGACGCTTGCCGCCCCGCGCCGCCCCGCACCGGCCGACGGCACGGTTTTCTGCCAGCACCTGCCCGCCGCACGGCTTGATGAACTGATCGGAGCCTGAGCATGATTCCCGACTTTTCCAAGCTCGGCTGGTCCGATCCGTGCCCCGAGCAGGCTGGCACCGAGGCGGAGATCTGGCACACGCCGGAGGGCATTGCGGTCAAGCATCGCTACAGCCCACATGACCTCTCCGACCTGCCTTATCTCGACAGCTATCCCGGCATCGCGCCCTATATCCGCGGCCCCTACCCGACCATGTATGTCCAGCAGCCCTGGACGATCCGGCAATATGCGGGCTTCTCGACCGCTGAAGAGTCCAACGCCTTCTACAGACGCAATCTGGCTGCCGGCCAAAAGGGCCTTTCGGTCGCCTTCGATCTCGCCACCCATCGCGGCTATGACAGCGACCATCCGCGCGTGGCCGGCGACGTCGGCATGGCCGGCGTGGCGATCGATTCCATCCTGGACATGCGGCAGCTGTTCGACGGCATCCCGCTCGACCAGATGACCGTATCGATGACCATGAACGGCGCGGTGCTGCCCATCATGGCGCTCTACATCGTGGCGGCGGAAGAACAGGGCGTTGCGCAGAAGGATCTCGCCGGAACCATTCAGAACGACATTCTGAAAGAGTTCATGGTGCGCAACACCTATATCTATCCGCCAAAACCCTCGATGCGGATCATTTCCGACATCTTTTCCTACACTTCGCACCACATGCCGAAGTTCAACTCGATCTCCATTTCCGGCTACCACATGCAGGAAGCGGGGGCGACGGCGGACCTGGAGCTGGCCTACACCATTGCCGACGGCATCGAATATGCCCGCGCCGGCGTGGCCGCCGGCCTCGACATCGACAAGTTCGCGCCCCGCCTGTCGTTCTTCTGGGCCATCGGCATGAACTTCTTCATGGAAGTCGCCAAGATGCGCGCCGCCCGCCTGCTCTGGGCGAGCCTGATGCAGAAGAATTTTTCGCCGAAGGACCAGCGCTCGCTGTCCCTGCGCACCCATTGCCAGACGTCTGGCTGGTCGCTCACCGCGCAGGATCCCTACAACAACATCATGCGCACCATGATCGAGGCGATGGCGGCGACACAGGGACATACCCAGTCGCTGCACACCAATTCCTTCGACGAAGCGCTGGCGCTACCGACCGACCATTCGGCTCGCATCGCCCGCAACACCCAGCTGATCCTCCAGAAGGAGTCGGGCACGACCCGTATCATCGACCCGTGGGGCGGCTCGACCTATGTCGAACGGCTGACGTACGATCTAGCCATGCGCGCGCTTGCGCATATCGAGGAGGTCGAGAGCCTTGGCGGCATGGCAGCCGCGACCGAGCGGGGCATTCCAAAACTGCGCATCGAGGAAGCCGCCGCCCGCACCCAGGCACGCATCGACACCGGCGAGCAAGCCCTTGTCGGCGTCAACGCCTTCCGCCCCGAGCAGGACATCGAGGTCGACGTACTCAAGGTCGACAACGCCGAGGTGCGCGCCCGCCAGCTCGCCAAACTGCAGGAGCTCAAGGGTACGCGCGACGTTGCCGCGGTCGAAAGCGCGTTGGACGCGTTGACCAAGGCCGCGCAGGGTAATGACAACCTTCTCGAATTTGCGATCCGCGCTGCGCGCGCCAAGGCGACCGTCGGCGAAATCTCGTCTGCGCTCGAAAAGGCTTTCGGCCGCCACGTTGCGACCGTGCAGACCATCTCCGGCGTCTACCGCGCCGAGATGGGTGAGAACCCGACTGCCGACCGCGTGCAGAAGCTGGTCGAAGCTTTCGAGAAAAAGACCGGTTCGAAGCCGCGCATCCTGGTCGCCAAGATGGGCCAGGACGGCCACGACCGCGGCCAGAAGGTGATTGCCACCGCCTTTGCCGATCTCGGCTTCGACGTGACCGTGGGCGCCATGTTCCAGACGCCCGAAGAGATCGCCAAGCTCGCGGCCGAAAACGATGTCAACATCGTCGGAGCGTCGTCGCTGGCAGCGGGCCATCTGACGCTGATCCCCGAACTGCGCGACGCGCTGAAACGGCTCGGCCGCCAGGACATCATGATCGTCGCCGGCGGCGTGATCCCGCCGCAGGACTATGACGCCGTGCTCAGCTCAGGGGCCACCGAAATTTTCCCACCCGGCACGGTCATTCCAGAAGCTGCGGAGCGGCTGCTGGAGAGGCTGATCCAGCCGAACTAGGCCTCTGCTTGTAGCAGGGTGCCGCGAGTGTTATATCTTCCGTTATAACAATGACGGAGGCAGCGATGAATGTCGTGGTGCGAAAGATCGGAAATTCCGAGGGCGTGATCCTGCCCAAGGAAGTGCTCGACCGGCACAACCTTCGTGCCGGCGACACGCTCGTGCTGATCGAGGAAGGGAACGACCTGAAACTTCGGCCCGCCTCTGACGCGCCTGAGGAATTCGAGCGCAAGATGAAAATCGCACGTGAGCGAATGAAGAAATACGAGGTTGCCTACCGGGCACTCGCCAAATGACCGAATTCCACTCGCGGGAATTCGTTGAGGCGATGCACGCGGAACAATTGCGTCTTCACGGTGGTGCCGCTGGTATTCGCGATGAAGGAATGCTGGAATCGGCTCTTGCACGATCTCTGGAGAAGGAGGCCTATGGCGAGCCTGATCTGTGCGAACTTGCAGCCGCCTATCTGTTCGGGATCGTCAAAAACCACCCCTTCGTGGATGGCAACAAGCGGACGGGCTTTGCCGCGGCCGACCTTTTTCTCTATTTCAATGGCCTCAGCCTCGAGGCTGAGCAAGAAGACATTATACAGCTTGTAGTGATGGTGGCCGCCGGCGAAATTGACGAAGTCGGCGTGGCAGCCTTCTTTCGCGACTACACGCAACCGATATCCAGCTGATCCCTCGGGATCAGCCCACCTTCATCTCGGTGATTTCCCATTCCTTGCCGTTGACGGTGGCGGTATCCCTCACGCCCTTGCCGAACAACGCCACCGCCATGGGCGACACATGCGAGATGGTCCCCTTGGCGGGCTCCGCCTCGTCCTCGCCGACGATCTTCCAGGTCTTGGACTGGCCGTCCTCGTCCTCGATCGTCACCGTCATGCCGAAGCGAACCACGTCACTGTCGGGTTCGGGAACTGACAGTTCCGCTGTCTCGCGGCGGGACGCCCAATAGCGAAGGTCTCGCGAAACCAGGGCGATGCGTTCGCGATTGCCCTCGCGCTCTGCCTCCGCCAGATCCTCGCGCAGCGCGGCGAGATTGGCGTCGATCATGGCCAGGCCATGCTCGGTCACGAGGTTGCGGTGTTCGCTGACCGGCCGTTCGCCAATGTCTGCGATCGCTTTCTCACTGTCTTCTTCGCGGGTAAAAGCTCTGCTCATCATGAGAGCTTATGCTTTGGCAATACTTCGCACAAGCTCTCCAATAGGTGGTGAGAGCACGCAACCGCCGGCATGCTTGCTGCGGCAACCGAGCCGCAGCTTTGGCGGCCGAGAAAATGCACTAGGCCAGCGCTGCCGTAGGCCGCAAACCCCCGACCACCATGCCGTTTCGGTTGGTCAGGACCGGATTTATGAACTCGCGCAGTTTCTCGGTCAGCGCCTCGTCGCCGGCCAAAAGCTTCGCCATGACCGCTGCGACCATCACTTCCGCCGCGCGGAAAGCGCCCTCATCGCATTTCAGTGCGATGCCGAGGCCGAGTTCGGGCACCGCCGCGCAGTACACCCCTTCCGCACCGACCTTGACGAACAGCCGGCCGGCCGCGCTGCGCATCAGAAGGGTGTCGAAGCTCTCAGTGCCTCCCACATAAAACGGTTCGGCCATGCAGGCAGCAAACAGACGCCGGGCCGCCTTGGCGCGTTCTTCTCCGAGCCCAACACCAGTCGCCATCCGAGCAAAGCCATGCGCGAGGTTGCGCAGTGGCACCGCATAGGTCGGGATCGAACAGCCATCGATGGCGCGATTGTCAGCGTTGTGCGCCGCACCCGTGACGTTCTCAAGCGCTTCGCACAGCATCTGCTGATACTGGTGTCCGGCGTTTACATAGCCGCGGTGCTCGATGCCGGCATGGCAGCAGGCGCACAAAAAGCCCGAATGCTTGCCCGAGCAATTGTTATGCAGGGCATTTGCCGTGCCGCCGCTGCGCGCCAGGTCGATGGTCGCCTGCTGGCACGACGGCCAGTGCGTTCCGCACTCCAGCGCCTGCTCATCCAGCCCAGCCTTGGCCAGCATGGCGCTGGCGAGTTCCACATGCCCGGCCTCGCCATCATGCGAGGCGCAGGACAGCGCCAGTTCCTTGTTGCCGAAGCCATAGGCATCCGCAGCGCCGGTTTCCACCAGCGGCAGCGCCTGGATCGACTTCACCGCCGAGCGCGGAAAGGTCGGCCGCTGCGTATCGCCGATTTCCAGAACGGCCTTGCCGTCCGCATCGAAAACCGCGATCGCGCCGCGATGCCTGCTCTCAACGATATCGCCGCGCAGGACTTCGACCAGAACCGGATTCGACATGGAGTATTGACCTCGAAACTTGCGATTGCGGCCGACTTGATAGCCGCAAAGCGAGACGATGCAAAGGAAATACGGGTGGCCTCAGTCTTCGAAGGCGCTTTCCAGAACCATTCGCAAAGTTAGCGCCTCGGTCTGGTCGGCGGGCGCTTCATACAGAACGTCATCAACCAACCACCCATCAGGCGTGGATACCACCGCTATGCGATCAGTCCAGCCGGCTTCGGGCGTTTGGGGAAACTTGTAGCTCACCTCAACCAGGGTGCGGCCACCCGTGTCGGTGATCGCCCCCGGCTCGCAGACCGGCGCCAGGTCGGGATAGGTCTGATAGGGAATGCCGTCGCCGAATGGCGGCTTGTCGTCCGGATTGGCCTTGGCGATGGCATCGTTGCGGTTCTCTGCCTCAGCGACCGCGTCTCGCAACGACGGCGTGAGCAGATTGCGGACGCCTGCCGCATTATCCTCCACCCGCGTCTGGCAGAAGGCTTTGGCAAGCTCGGCGGCGGACTGGGCTGCCAGGGCGTTGGACAACCCGCAGACCGTGAAGCACATGGCCGTGAAGATGGCGTTCAGTCGCATTCGATCCCCTCTCCCAAGCCGGCCAGCGGCAGATAGATCTAGGCCTCGGCAGTCACTCCCGCAGCCAGAAAGCCGCCGTCGACGGCAAGCGTATGGCCGTTGACGAAGCTTGCCTCGGGCGACAGAAGGAAAGCTACCGCGGCCGCCACTTCTTCGGGCTCGCCGTAGCGCGCCTGCGGCACGCGGCCGACCCACAGCCGCCGGGCTTCGATGGAGCCCGCGTCGTCCGTCGGTCCGGGCGCGACGCAATTGACCCGCACGCCGCGGCTGCCGAATTCCAGCGCCAACACCTCCGACATCAGCTTCACGCCGGCCTTGGAAGCACCATAAGCCAGATGGCCGCGATTGGCGCGCATACCCGAAACCGAGGAGATATTGACGACCGATAGGGCTTGCCCCATCCGCTCCAGCGCCGCCTTGGCCGCGATGAAGGCGCCAACCAGATTGACGTCGAGAAGCTCGCGCAGCAGTTCGGCGCTGGTTTCCTCGGCCATGGCATCGCGCGCAATGCCCGCCGCATTGACCAGCCCGCCGATCAAGCCGAGCCGGTCCACCACCTCGTCGAAGGCGGCGTCGAGCTCGTCTTCGTCGGTAACATCCGCCTGGATGAAGATGGCGTTCTCGTCGGCGAAGAGATCCTCGGCCGCGATCAACGCCTGTTCGTCGATGTCGATGATCGCCACCGGCCAGCCGTCATCCAGAAGCCGGCGAGCAATGGCGATGCCTATACCCGATGCGCCTCCGGTGACGACAGCCGAATGCCTCATCTGATGCGATCCAGGATCGAGACGTAGTTGGCGACCGCAGCGCCGCCCATGTTGAAGATGCCGCCGAGCTTTGCCCCGGGCACCTGGATGCCGCCGGCCTCGCCGGTCAGCTGCATCGAGGTCAGCACATGCATGGAAACACCAGTGGCGCCGATGGGATGGCCCTTGGCCTTCAGGCCACCGGAAGGATTGACCGGCAGCTTGCCGTCCTTGGCGGTGAAGCCCTCCAGCACAAGATTCGCGCCCTCGCCCGGCTTGGCCAGCCCCATCGCCTCATATTCGATCAGCTCGGCGATGGTGAAGCAGTCATGCGTCTCGACGAAGGAGAGGTCGTCCAACGTTACGCCCGCCTTCTTCAACGCGTGCTTCCATGCCTGCTCGCAGCCTTCGAAGGCGAGGATGTCGCGCTTGGACATCGGCAGAAAGTCCTGCACATGCTCGTTGGCCCGGAAGGCTACCGCCCGGCGCATCGACAGCGCGTCGGAGCTGTCCATCAGCACCAGCGCCGCTGCGCCGTCCGATACAAGCGAGCAGTCGGTGCGCTTCAGCGGGCCGGCAACGAAGGGGTTCTTTTCGCTCTCGGTGCGGCAGAACTCGAAGCCGAGATCCTTGCGCATCTGAGCATAAGGGTTTTCGACGCCGTTCTTGTGGTTCTTGGCCGCGATCATCGCCAGCGCGTCCGACTGGTCGCCATAGCGCTGGAAATAGGCCTGCGCGATCTTGCCGAAGACGCCGGCAAAGCCCGCCGGCGTGTCGCCTTCTTCCGGCAGATAGGAAGCTTTCAGGAGATTCTTGCCGATCTCCGGTCCCGGCGTCGTCGTCATCTGTTCGGCGCCAACTACCAGAACGACACGTGCCGCCTTTGCATCGATAGCGCGAATGCCCTGCCGCACGGCTGCCGAGCCGGTCGCGCAGGCGTTTTCCACGCGCGTCGCGGGCTTGAAGCGCAGCCGGTCATCCATCTGCAGCACGAGGCTTGCGGTAAAATCCTGAGCCGAGAAGCCGGCGTTGAAATGGCCCAGCACGATCTCGTCGACGTCGTCCGGACCGAGACCCGCGTGGTCGAGCGCCTCGGCCGCCACTTTGGTGATCAGGCTTTCGAGCGTTTCGCCTTCGAGTTTGCCGAAGCGCGAATGCGCCCATCCGACGATACAAGCAGTCATGAGACTCTCCGAATTCCGGGGGACATTCCTAGCATACTAAGAATGCAAGCGTAACTGTTCAATCATGAACATAATGCGCCAGGCGCGGGCCGGCAACAGGGTCGTGGTTCCGTCGCCTCATTGTGAATTGTCGCTACCACCAAACCGGGTGACGGGATTTTTATTGATTGATCAGTTAATTAAAAATAGGCTTGCCGTTGGAGGAATTTAAGTGCCCAAGGTCGGAATGGAACCCGTGCGCCGCAAGGCGCTGATCGACGCAACGATCTCTGCGATTGGCGAGCGTGGGTCGCTGGACGTCACCATGTCGGAGATTGCCGGCCGCGCGGGCGTCTCGTCGGCGCTGGCGCACCACTATTTCGGCGCCAAGGACGAGTTGCTGCAGGCCACCATGCGGTATCTCCTGTCGGAACTCGGCACCGACCTGCGCGCCGCCCTGCCCGGCTCGACGGGCCCGCGCGAGCGCGTGCTGGCCGTCATCGCAGTGAACTTTTCCGACAAGCAGTTCCAGGCCGAGACCATTGCCGCCTGGCTTGCCTTCTATGTCGAAGCGCAGAAGTCGCCTGCCCTGCGGCGCCTGCTCCGCGTCTATGCCCGCCGCCTGCATTCGAACCTGATGAGCGGACTTTGCGCACTGATGCCGCGCAGTGAAGCCGACCGGGTCGCCGAAGGCATCGCGGCCCTTATCGACGGTTTTTACATCCGCCGCGCCCTCAAGGACGGTGCACCGAACGCGGCAAGCGCGGTGGCGGTGATCGAAGATTATCTCGAAACGAAACTCCAGCAGCACAAGACAGCCTCATGAGCGGCCGCCCCAACATACTGATCATCATGGTCGACCAGTTGAACGGGACGCTGTTCCCGGACGGTCCGGCCGACTTCCTGCACGCGCCGAATATCAAGGCGTTGGCCGCCCGCTCGGCCCGCTTCCGCAACAACTACACCGCCTCGCCGCTCTGCGCGCCGGGCCGGGCCTCCTTCATGAGCGGGCAGCTGCCGTCGCGCACCGAGGTCTATGACAACGCCGCCGAGTTCACCTCGTCGATCCCAACCTTCGCGCATCATCTGCGTGCGGCGGGCTATCACACCTGCCTGTCAGGCAAGATGCATTTCGTCGGCCCCGACCAGTTGCACGGTTTCGAGGAGCGATTGACCACCGACATCTACCCGGCCGATTTCGGCTGGACGCCCGACTACCGCAAGCCGGGCGAGCGCATCGACTGGTGGTATCACAATCTCGGCTCGGTCACCGGCGCAGGCGTCGCCGAGATCAGCAACCAGATGGAATATGACGACGAGGTCGCCTTCCACGCCGCGCAGAAGCTCTACGACTTCGCCCGCGTCTCGGACGATCCGCAGCGCCGCCCGTGGTGCCTGACCGTCTCCTTCACCCATCCGCACGACCCCTATGTCGCGCGCCGCAAATATTGGGACCTCTACGAAGACTGCTCCGCGCTGGAGCCGGAGGTCGGCTTCATCCCGAAGGAGAAGCAGGACCCGCACTCCCAGCGGCTCTATCTCGCCAGCGACTACGACAGCTTCGACATCCAGTCCGAGCAGGTGCGCCGCTCGCGCCAAGGCTACTTCGCCAACATATCCTATCTGGACGACAAGGTGGGCGAGCTGATCTCGGTGCTCGAACGCACCCGCATGCTGGATGACACCATCATCCTGTTCTGCTCCGACCACGGCGACATGCTCGGCGAGCGAGGCCTGTGGTTCAAGATGTGCTTCTTCGAAGGCTCTGCCCGCGTGCCGCTGATGGTGGCGGGCAAGGGCGTCACGCCCGGCCTGATCAAGGCGCCGACCTCGAACCTCGACATCTGCCCGACGCTCTGCGACCTCGCCGGCATCGACATCGCCGACATCATGCCGTGGACCGACGGGCAGTCGCTGAAGCCTCTGATAGAGGGCCGGCCGCGCAGCGAACCGGTACTGATGGAATACGCCGCCGAGGGTTCTTATGCCCCGCTGGTGGCGATCCGCGACGGCAAATACAAGTTCGTCCATTGCGAGATCGATCCGCCGCAACTCTTTGATCTGGAATCGGATCCGCTGGAACTCACCAACCTCGCCGCCGATACGGCCAATGCCGCATTGGTCGCCAGCTTCATGGAAAGGGTCCGGGCGCGCTGGGACCTGGCGGCCTTCGACAGGGCGGTGCGCCAGAGCCAGGCACGGCGCTGGGTGGTCTATCCGGCGCTTCGGAACGGCTCCTACTTCCCGTGGGATTTCCAGCCGCTTAGGCAGGCTTCCGAACGCTACATGCGCAACCACATGGATCTCAACGTGCTCGAAGAGCAGAAACGCTTTCCGCGAGGTGAATGATGGCTACCCCGATCGTCCCTACTCTCGACCATATCAAGCGCGCCTATGCCGTCACCTCGCAGGTGACCCAGCTGACGCCGCTTCTGGAATCGCGCCCGCTTACGGCGATGACGGGTGCTGCCCGCGTCTTCGTCAAGCCGGAGTCGCTGCAATGGGCCGGCTCCTTCAAGGTGCGCGGCGCCTATTGGCGTCTGAAGCAGCTGTCGCAGGAGGAAGCGAAGCGTGGCGTGGTCGCCTATTCGTCCGGCAATTTCGCGCAAGGCCTTGCCGCCGCCGGCCAGGCGCTCGGCATACCGGTCACCATCGTCATGCCAATCGACGCGCCGGCCGCCAAGCGTGAGGCCACGGCGGGCTATGGCGCGCGCGTGGTGCTGACCGACCATGGCAGCCGTCCCCGCGAGGAGGTCGCCTCCGAGCGCGCCCGCGAAATCTCGAAAGAAGAAGGCCTTGCCCTGCTGCATCCGTTCGACGACTCGGAGATCGTCGCGGGCCAGGCCGGCATCGGCCTCGAAGCGCTCGAGCAGTTGGCCGCCAAGGGCGCCAAGGCCGACATCGTGCTTTGCGCGGTCGGCGGCGGTGGCCTGATCGGCGGCGTGTCGCTCGCCTTCCACTATCTCTCACCCGAAACGCAGGTGATCGCCGTCGAGCCGGAAGGCTTTAACGGCATGGGCACCTCGCTCGCCAAGGGCGCAATCGAAACCATGCCGCTGGTCTCGCCCTCGATCTGCGACGGCTTGATGGCGCGCAAGCCGGGCGAGGCTCCCTTCGCCGCCGTCAGCGCCGCCGGCGTGCGCGGCATGGCAGTCAACGACGCGTCGGTGCGCCACGCCATGAAGATCGCCTTCGAGCGGTTGAAGCTCGTACTCGAGCCTTCGGGCGCAGCAACTCTCGCCGCCCTTCTCGATGGCGGCCTCGACTTCGCCGGCAAAACCGTTCTGGTCATCGCGACCGGCGGAAACGTTTCCATGAATGATTACATGAGGCACCTTGCCGATGCTTGAGGCAGATTTCGTCATCGTTGGTTCCGGCTCGGCAGGCTCGGCCATGGCCTACCGGCTGTCGGAAGTCGGCAAGCATTCGGTTATCGTCATCGAATTTGGCGGCACGGATATGGGGCCGCTGATCCAGATGCCTTCCGCACTTTCCATACCGCTCAACATGCCGCTCTACGACTGGGGCTTTTCCAGCGAACCGGAGCCTCATCTGGGCGGACGCGTGCTGGCCACGCCGCGCGGCAAGGTGCTGGGCGGCTCCTCCTCCATCAACGGCATGGTCTATGTGCGTGGCCATGCGCATGATTTCGACCACTGGGCCGAGCAAGGCGCCATGGGCTGGCGCTATGCCGACGTGCTGCCCTACTTCAAGCGCATGGAGCATTCGCACGGCGGCGAGGATGGCTGGCGCGGCACCAGCGGGCCGCTGCATGTGCAGCGCGGCAAGCGCGCCAACCCGCTTTACGCCGCCTTCATCGAGGCGGGCAAGCAAGCCGGCTTCGAACTGACCGACGACTATAACGGCTCCAAGCAGGAGGGCTTTGGGCCGATGGAGCAGACCATCCATCGCGGCCGCCGCTGGTCGACCGCCAATGCCTATCTGCGGCCCGCCCTGAAGCGGAAAAACGTTCGCCTGGTCAATGGCTTCGCGCGAAAGGTGGTCATTAAGAATCAACGCGCCATCGGCGTCGAGATCGAGGCTCGCGGGAAGATCGAGGTCGTGAAGGCGCGGCGCGAAGTTATCATTGCTGCCTCGTCGATCAATTCGCCCAAGATCCTCATGCTGTCGGGCATCGGCCCCGCGCAGCACCTAAAGGATCATGGGATCGCGGTCGTCGCGGACCGCCCCGGCGTCGGCGCCAATCTGCAGGACCATCTCGAACTCTACATTCAGCAGGAATCGATCAAGCCGATCACGCTGAATTCCGTCCTCAATCCCGTCTCCAAGGCGCTGATCGGCGCGCAGTGGATGCTGTTCAAGAACGGCCTGGGCGCCACCAACCACTTCGAGGCTGCCGCCTTCGTGCGCTCGGCCGCCAATATCGACTATCCTGACATCCAGTATCACTTCATCCCGGCGGCCGTACGCTATGACGGCAAGGCCGCGGCAAAGTCGCATGGCTTTCAGGCCCATGTCGGGCCCATGCGCTCGAAATCGCGCGGCGCGGTCACGCTGCGCTCGCCGGACCCGAAGGAAAAGCCGGTCATCCGCTTCAACTACATGTCGCACCCGGACGATTGGGCCGAGTTCCGCCGCTGCATCCGCCTCACCCGCGAGATCTTCGGCCAGGCAGCTTTCGATCCCTATCGCGGCGAGGAGATTTCGCCGGGCAGCCACGTGCAGACCGACGCCGAACTCGACATCTTCATCCGCGACCATGCCGAAAGCGCGCTCCACCCCTGCGGCACCTGCCGCATGGGCCGCGCGGACGATCCGATGGCGGTGGTGGACCCGGAATGCCGTGTCATCGGCGTCGACGGCCTGCGCGTGGCCGATTCTTCCATCTTCCCGCGCATCACCAACGGCAATCTCAACGGCCCGTCGATCATGACCGGCGAGAAGGCAGCCGACCACATCCTCGGTCGCACCCCGCTCGCTCCGTCCAATCAGGAGCCATGGATCAACCCGCGCTGGCAGGTTTCGGACCGTTAAGCTAGAGCATCAAGCCGAAATAGATTCCGGAGACGACTATGCGCGCTCAACCCAAAGCCTCGCACTACATCAATGGCCGCTTCGTCGACGACGAGCGCGGCGCGCCCATCCCAGTGATCTACCCGGCGACCGGCGAAACCATCGCCACACTGCATTCGGCCACGCCCAATGTGATCGAGCTGGCGATCGAAGCAGCCCGTGCCGCGCAGCCCGCTTGGGCGCGGCTGAAGCCGGTCGAGCGCGGCCGCATCCTGCGCCGTGCCGCCGACATCCTGCGCGCCCGCAACGATGAGCTGGCGCGGCGCGAAACGCTGGACACCGGCAAGGCGATCCAGGAAACACTCGTCGCAGACGCACCCTCAGCGGCCGACTGCCTTGAATATTTCGCTGGCGCCATCGGCGCTTACAATGGCGACTTCATCGATCTCGGCGGGCCTTTCGCCTATACGCGGCGCGAGGCGCTTGGCGTGTGCGTGGGCATCGGCGCCTGGAACTATCCGATCCAGATCGCCGGCTGGAAGTCCGCGCCCGCGCTCGCCATGGGCAATGCCATGGTGTTCAAGCCCTCCGAAAACACCCCGCTGTCGGCGCTGGCGCTGGCCGAGATTTACACCGAGGCCGGCCTGCCGGACGGGCTGTTCAACGTGGTGCAGGGCTATGGTGACGTCGGCGGCGCGCTTGTCGACCACGACGTCGTTGCCAAGGTCTCGGTCACCGGCTCGGTGCCGACCGGCCGCAAGGTGATGTCGCTCGCCGGCTCCAAGCTCAAACACGCCACCATGGAGCTCGGCGGCAAGTCGCCGCTCATCGTCTTCGACGACGCCGACCTCGAAAACGCCATCGGCGGCGCGATGCTCGGCAATTTCTACTCGACCGGCCAGATCTGCTCGAACGGTACCCGCGTCTTCGTCCAGAAGGCCCTGCACGACCGTTTTGTGGAGCGCCTCGTCGAGCGCACCAAGAAGATCCGGATCGGCGACCCGCTCGATCCCGAGACCCAGATGGGCCCCCTCGTCAGCAAGGCACAGCATGACAAGGTCGTCGGCTATATCGAGATCGGCAAGCTGGAAGGTGCGAAGCTCGCCTGCGGTGGCAACGTGCCTTCGCTGCAGGGCTTTGACGGCGGCTTCTTCGTCGAGCCCACCGTCTTCACCGGCGTGACCGATGAGATGCGCATTGCCCGTGAGGAGATCTTCGGGCCGGTGATGAGCGTGCTGTCCTTCGACAGCGAAGAGGAAGTGATCGAGCGCGCCAACGACACCGAGTTCGGTCTTGCCGCCGGCGTCTTCACCAAGGACATTGCGCGCGCGCATCGCGTGATTTCGGAGCTGCAGGCCGGCACCTGCTGGATCAATGCCTACAATCTGACGCCGGTGGAAATGCCCTTCGGCGGCTACAAGCAGTCGGGCATTGGCCGCGAAAACGCGCTCGAAGCGCTCGGCCATTACTCGCAGGTCAAGTCGATCTATGTCGAGACGGGGGATGTTGCGAGCCCCTATTGAGGCTCGCAAACTGAATCTCTTTTCTCTTCCAACACACTGTTCAGAAAAGCTTTTACGGCGGCATCAGAGATGCCGCCGTTTTCAATTCTCGCTGGTGCTGTCCAGATACTGCATCAGCGCGCAGACGAGATGGTAGAAGATCGAGGCCGGCACTTCGCTCGCCAGCGAACGGCCGCGCTCGTCGATCCTGTCGATCCAGAGGCCGAGCGGTGCGGGGTCGATATGCCAGCGGAACAGCCGCCCCACCCGCGCCTCGATCTCGGGCTTGAGGTCGGGTCCCTCGGCACCATCGAGCGCGATGGCCGCCTTGATCGCTTCGGTTTGCGGCCAGCTGCGCGACAAGCGGTCGAGCGGCATGCCCTGGCGCGAGACGGCGCCATAGGCGAGCCCCGTCGCCCGGTTCAGCCCGTTGGCAACGGCCGAGGCATAGAGCTTGCGGGCATAGGCAGTGAGGTTCTTCTGGCCGCTCTTGGCGGCAAAGTCGACCAGCAGCGAAGCCCATTCGAAATGATGGCCAGGCTCGGTCCACGTGCCCTTCTCGCCCGCAGCAGGCAACCACTCGTCGTTGAAGAATTCGCCGAGCGTCCAGCTGTCGGGATCGAAGAAATGGTTGCGGAACAGGTCGACGATCCGCGCCGCACGGCGCAGATGGTTGCGATCGTCGGTCGCTGTATGCCAGGCGAGGAACGCCTCGAGCAGATGCATATGCGGATTGGAGCGGCGCAGCCCCTCACCCGCCGACGTTTCCATGAAGCCGGTCAGCCGCTCGTCCTCAAGATGCTTGTCGAGGAACGCGAGGGTTTCCTCGCCGAGCCGCAACGCGTCCGGGTTGCCGCACATATGCGCATAGGCCAGCGCCAGCAGAACGCAGGAGTGGTCGTAGGCGTCCTCCGCCGGGTCGGCCACGCTGCCGTCGATATTCATCGTCCGCACCCAGCCGCCGCGCTCCGTGCGCCCATTGCCGGACATGAAGGCAAGGCCATGCGCGATCAGCGCATCGGCGGGGCCGTCCCATCCGCGCAGCTTGGCGACAGCGAACGCATAGATCTGGCGAGCCAGGGTGCGCATGCGCTTGGGCTTCACCAGCGGCTTGCCGTCGAAGCCGAGCGCCTCGTGGAAGCCACCCAGGCGATCGTCTACGCCGACGGTAGACCAGAGCGGCAACGTCTCCTCGAACAGCCAGTGCTGCACGCGCTTGCGCCAGGCGCCGCTCACCAGCACGCGGTCGTGCGAGGGCGTGAACTTGGTTTCGAGGCGACCGCTCTTTTCAAGCTGTTCAACGATCTTCTTGACGTCCTGGCTGTGGCTGACCGGCGCCACGAAGGTCGCGTCCATGGTGGCGACGATGGCGATGTCTTTCAGCCCGATCGCCGAAAGCAGCCGGCCTTCGCTGCGCATGTATGAGTTCTCGCAATCCATCGCGACGACGTCGCCGACAATGACATTGCCCTGCCCGTCTGTGGGGCTGACATCGAGCAGCGACTGCCAGGAGCCGAGGTCGTTCCAGCGGAAGGTCGCCGGCACCATGGCAATGCCTGCCGCGTGCTCCATGATCGCGTAGTCGATGGAGTTCGACGGAATGGCCTCATAGAGCTCCAGCGGCATGTAGAGGCCAGACAAGTCCGCATTAGCCATCTTGAAGGCTCGCTCGGCCGCCTGCCAGATCTTCGGCTGATGCTTTGCGAATTCCTCGCGCATCGTACTCGCGCGGAACAGGAAGATGCCGGTGTTCCAGAAAAAGTTACCCGCCTTGAGATAGGCCTGCGCCGTTACGAGATCGGGCTTTTCGACGAAACGCGAGACATTGCTCACGCCGGCGCCATTGCCTGCAACCTCGATATAGCCGTAGCCGGTCTCCGGCTGGTTCGGGCGGATGCCGAACACCACCAGCCTGCCATCCTGAGCAGCGGGCACGCCGTTCTCGATGGTCTCCCAGAACTGGGCATCGGTCGAAATCTGGTGATCGGACGGCACCACCAGCACGATGCCGTCGCCATAGGCCGCCAGCGTCTGCAGCGTTGCAATCGCAACCGCGGCGGCGGTGTTGCGGCCAACCGGCTCGAAGATCGCCGAGCCGCCGGCAAGATCGATTGCTGCGATGTCGTCCTGCACGCGGCCGGCATGGCGCTCGGAGGCAATCAGGAAGACAGGCGTTTCACCATGAGGCCGCGCCTTCAGCCGGCGCAGCGTCTTGACCAGCATCGAGCCGTCGCCCGACAGGTCGTGGAACTGCTTGGGATTGTCCTCGCGCGACAGCGGCCAAAGCCGCGAGCCCACGCCACCGCTCATCACGAAACTGACAATCCGTTCTGTCATGGCAACTGCCCCCGTTCAGAATGTCTGGTTGTAAGCGCCCACTTCCGGGCTGCGGCGCAGCACTGCGTCGAGCGCATTGAACATTTCCCGCCGGCGCTCCGATGACACCGGGCTCTCCACCACAACCACGATCTCCGGCTTGTTGGAAGAAGCGCGCACGAGGCCCCAGGTGCCGTCCTCGGCCACCACGCGCACGCCATTGACGGTGATGAGATCGACGATCTTCTGGCCGGCGAATGTGGCACCACTTTGCTTCATCGCCGCAAAATCGGCCACAACGCGGTCGACCACGCCATATTTCACCTCATCCGGGCAATGCGGCGACATGGTCGGCGTGCCATAGGTCAGCGGCAGGTCGCGATAGAGGTCGGCCATGCTGCGTCCCGGATTGCGGTCCAGCATCTCGCAGATGGCAATCGCTGTGACGAGCCCGTCGTCATAGCCACGACCTATCGGCGGGTTGAAGAAATAGTGGCCGGACTTCTCGAAACCGGCAATGGCGCCGATCTCGGTCACCCGCCGCTTCATGTAGGAGTGGCCCGTCTTCCAGTAGTCGGTGCGGGCCTCGTTCCGGCGCAGAACCGGATCGGTGGCGAACAGCCCCGTCGATTTGACGTCAACCACGAAGACCGAGTTGGGATGGATCGCGGATATGTCGCGGGCGAGCATCACGCCCACCTTGTCGGCGAATATCTCATTGCCCTCATTGTCGACCACACCGCAGCGGTCGCCATCGCCGTCGAAGCCGAGGCCGACATCCGCGCCGGTCTCCAGCACCTTGTCGCGGATCGCATGCAGCATGTGCATGTCCTCGGGATTCGGATTGTAGTGCGGGAAGCTGTGGTCGAGCTCGACATCGAGCGGAATCACCTCGCAGCCGATTCGCTCGAGCGCCTCGGGGGCGAATGCACCGGCAGTGCCGTTGCCGCAGGCGGCCACGACCTTCAGTTTGCGCGAGATCCTGTGGCCTTTGGTCAGATCGTCCAGATAGGTTTTGCGGAAATCCGGCACGAATTCATAGGCGCCGCCGCCGGTGAGGTCGAAATCGCCTTCGAGCACGATCTTTTTCAGCGCGCTCATCTCGTCCGGGCCGAAGGTCAGCGGCCGCGCCGCGCCCATCTTCACGCCGGTCCAGCCATTTTCGTTGTGCGAGGCGGTCACCATCGCAACCGAGGGTGTGTCGAGCGCGAACTGCGCGAAATAGGCCATGGGCGACAACGCCAGCCCGATGTCCTTCACGCGTACACCCGCCGCCATCAGCCCTGCAGTCAGCGCCAGCTTGATGGAGAGCGAATAGCTGCGGAAATCGTGGCCGACGACGATGTCGGGGCCAACGCCCAGCCGGTGGATCAGCGTGCCGAGCCCCATGCCCAGCGCCTGCACGCCGATGAGGTTCAGTTCCGGCACCTTGTCCGAGCCGGGATGGCCGAACCACCAGCGTGCATCATATTCGCGAAAGCCAGTCGGCTTCACCAGCGCGCTGGTCTCGAATGCAAATGTGTTGGGCTTGGTCTCGCCAACGATCTTGAAGGTCACGCGGTCCGCTCCGAATTCAGCTGGTCGGATTTTACAATAGCAGCAACGGCTTACTGCCGCATTAAGCCTCCATATCCGTCTTTCGGCTGGCACAAAATCGAAAGGTGTGGGCTGACGCAAAGAAAAGCGAAGTTTCTTCACTCGATAGCCAGTTTGCCGCTTGCGGAGTTTTTTTTCGACGGCTATAAGCCCGCCGTCTGGTCACGGAGTGTAGCGCAGCCTGGTAGCGCACCTGCTTCGGGAGCAGGGGGTCGCAGGTTCGAATCCTGCCACTCCGACCAGAAAAATCCGGCGCTTCCCGAGCCGATCGAGCCCTCACAAACTTGTGTTATGTTTCGTCAGTAGCGCGCAGAACAGCTTGCCGCTATGGTGCCGCACCATGAGCGCAAAACTCCATTTCCTCTGTGGAATCATCATCGCAGCAGGTGCTATCGCGCCCTTGCAGGCTTTTGCGAACGGCAGCCAGCCGTTGCCCGGGGTCAAGCAGCCCGATCCCATCGTTCAGGCGCCGCAGCCCGAACCGGACGAGCAGCAGACTTCAAAGCCGGGCACCTTCAAGGTCGGCGATTTCGACGTAAAGGTATCCGGCAGCGTTACCGTCGATATGGGTGTCGGGAGAATCAAGCCGCCCCGGTGATTCCCGGGACGGCTTTTCAGCCTTCCATCAAACCGCCATGCGGAATCGCTTCACGTCGATTGCAGCGCTCATGAGCGCCTGCGTGTAGGCCTCGCGCGGATTGTCGAAGATTTCGTCCGTCTGCCCCTCTTCGACGATCTTTCCCTGCTTCATCACAATGATGTAGTCGGCCATGGCGCGCACGACCGCCAGATCATGGCTGATGAAGAGGTAGGAAAGATCATGCTCGACCTGCAGCTGCCGCAGCAGCTCGACGATCTGCTTCTGCACCGAACGGTCCAGAGCAGAAGTGGGCTCGTCCAGCACCACCAGTTTCGGCTTGAGGATCATCGCGCGGGCAATGGCGATGCGTTGCCTCTGCCCGCCGGAGAATTCGTGCGGATAGCGGTTGCGCATATTCGGATCGAGCCCGACTTCGCGCAGCGCCTCGACCGCCCGCTGATCGCGCTCCCTCGATGACAGCGACGGCTCATGAACCAGCAGCCCCTCAGTGATAACCTGGCCTATGGTCATGCGCGGCGACAGCGAGCCGAACGGATCCTGGAAGACCAGCTGTAGCTCCCGCCTGAGCGGCCGCATGGTCGCGGTATCGGCTCCCGAGATGTCGCGGTGATCGAACCGAATCCCCCCCTCGCTCGGCAGCAGCCGCAGAAGCGCCCGCCCCAGCGTCGACTTTCCTGAGCCGGATTCGCCGACAATGCCGATGGTCTGCCCGCGCTTGAGCGCCAGCGAAATACGATCCACGGCCTTCAGAACGAGAGGCGCCCCGGCCAGAAAGCCACCCCCGATCTTGAACGTCACCTCGACGTTCCGGCCTTCGAGCAGGACGGGCGCGCTGCTTGGTGGCGACGCCTTCCTGCCGGTCGGCTCGGCCGCCAACAGCATCTTGGTATAGTCGTGTTTGGGCGCAGCGAAGACCTTTTCGGCGCTCCCCTCCTCCACCACCTCGCCCGAGCGCATGACATAGACCCGATCGGCGAAGCGCCGCACGATGCCGAGATCGTGGGTGATGAAGACGATGGCCATGCCAAGCCGGCGCTGGAGGTCGGCAAGCAGCGCCAGGATCTGCGCCTGCACGGTCACGTCCAGCGCGGTCGTCGGTTCGTCGGCGATAAGGATGTCGGGATCGTTGGCAAGCGCCATGGCGATCATGACACGCTGGCGCTGGCCACCCGACATCTCATAGGGATAGGACTTCATGCGCCGTTCGGGATCGGGGATTTTCACCAGTTCCAGAAGGCGCACCGCTTCCTTGCGTGCCTCGGCCGCGCTGAGCTTGCGGTGGCGGCGGATCGGCTCCATGAGCTGGTTGCCGATCGTGTAGAGGGGGTCCAGCGAGGTCATCGGCTCCTGGAAGATCATGGTGATCTTCCGTCCGCGCACCTCGTTGAGTGCCGACCTGTCGAGTTCGAGCAGGTTGGTGCCGCGATAATCGACGGCGCCTGTCGCGTCGCCATTGGAGGCAAGCAGGCGCATCGCAGCCATCATGGTCTGGCTCTTGCCCGAGCCGGATTCGCCCACGATGGCGACCGTTTCGCCGGCATTGACGTGCAGGTTGATGCCCTTGACCGCGTCGATCTCGCCGTCGAGCGTGCGGAAGCGCACGCGCAGATCCTTGACTGACAGGATGGGTTGGGAAGTGATCGTCATGGCTTCAGCGGTCCTTCGGATCGAGCGCATCGCGCAGGCCATCGCCAACGAAATTCAACGCAAACAGCGTGGTGACCAGGAAGAAGGCAGGAAACAGCAGCAGCCAGTTGGCTGAGCCGATGTTCTTGGCGCCGGTCGAAATCAGCACGCCCCAGCTCGTCATCGGCTCCTGAACGCCGAGGCCGAGGAAGGACAGGAAGCTTTCGAGGATGATCACCTGCGGCACCAGCAGCGTCATGTAGATGACGACCACGCCGAGCAGATTGGGCACGATGTGGCGCACTAATATGCCGCCGCGCGTCACGCCCAGCGCTTCGGCCGCCTGCACATATTCCTGCCGGCGGAGTGACAGCGCCTGCCCGCGTACGATACGCGCCATGTCGAGCCACAGCACCGCGCCGACCGCTAGGAACATCAGCACGAAGTTTCGCCCGAAGAACACCACGAGCATGATGACGAAGAAGATGAAGGGCAGCGAATAGAGCACATCCACGATGCGCATCATCACCTCGTCGGTCTTGCCGCCGATGAAACCTGCCGTGGCACCATAGATCACGCCGATCGCCACCGCGACGATACCGGCCAACAGGCCGATGGCCAGCGAGACGCGGCCCGCCATCAGCGTGCGCGCCAGCAGGTCACGCCCGGTATTGTCGGTGCCGAACAGGAAGTACTGCTGCGTGACCGCCGCACTCATCGTCAGCTTCAGCCCGTCATCGGATTTGTTTTCGATGCGGGTGTCGTGGAACGTGTCGGAGCGGTCGATGTAGCGCGTGCTGCGCTCGTCGACCGGCTTGGAGGCCTTCACCGTCACGAAGACGCGGTCGCCATCCTGGTGCCATTCATCGATGTCGACGCGCATGCGTTTGACCGCGTCGCGCAGTGCGCCCTCGATCATGTCGGCCTTGGGATAGGCCGACAAGCTCGGCGGCGTGCGCACATAGTCGGCATAGATGGTGGTGTACTCATGCGACACGAAGTGGGGTCCGACGATACAGACGATCCCCATGAAAGCCAGGTAGAACAGGCTGACCATGGCCGCCTTGTTGGATTTGAGGCGAGCCCAGGCATCGCCCCAGAATGAACGCCCGGCGACGGGCGCGGCGATCGCAACGTCAGTCATAGCGTACCCTCGGATCGACGAAGGCATAGAGGACGTCGACGATCAGGTTGAACAGGATGGTGAAGATCGCGATCATGACGACCGTTCCCATCACCAGTGTGTAGTCACGGTTGAGCGCCGCTTCGACGAAGTATCGGCCGACGCCGGGGATTGCGAAGATTGTCTCGACGATGACCGAGCCGGTCAGCAGTGCCGCCGCGGTCGGGCCGGCATAGGAGACGATCGGCAGGACCGCGCCACGAAGCGCGTGCTTTACCACCACCGACCATTCCGAAAGCCCGAGCGCGCGTGCTGTGCGGATATGGTGCGAGCGCAAGGACTCGATCATCGAACCGCGCATCAGGCGCGCAACGATCGCGATCTGCGGCAATGCCAGCGTCAGAACCGGCCCCACCTTGTTGATCAGCGCGCCATCGCCCCAGCCACCAATGGGCAGCAGCTTCCAACTGAGCCCGAACACCAGCTGGATGATCGGCGCGATGACGAAAGTGGGGATGGTGCTGCCGGCGGTCGCCAGCGCAATCACGCTGTAATCGGCCAAGCGGTTCTGGTTAAGCGCGGCAATCACGCCGAGCGTGCTGCCCAGCATCAGCGCCAGGATCAAGGCCGAGGTGCCAAGCTGTATCGATATCGGCAGGCCATTGGCGAACAACTCGCCCACAGTGAAGTCGGGCAGGACGTAGCTCGGTCCGAAATTGCCGTGCAGCAGATTGTTGAGATAGTTCAGATATTGCATCCACAGGGGATCGTTGAGGCCGAACTGGGCTTCGAGATTGGCCTGGATCTGCGGACTTAGTCCGCGCTCCTGATTGAACGGCCCGCCCGGGGCCACGCGGATCAGGAAGAACGCCAGCGTCACGATGACGAATAACGTCGGGATAGCGGTCAGTAACCGCCGGAAGACATAGAGCAGCATGGATTTTCCCCGCTGTCGGGAACCGACCCCGCCGCCCCTCATGAGGAGCGGCGGGATTCGGCTCGGGAATTAGTCCTTGCTGACGAAGCGCGAAGGATGGATGTCCATCACATTGTCATCGAAGCCATGAAGCTTCGACGAAACGATGTTGTGATAGCTGTAGTACAGGATCGGGATAAGGCCGACGTCATCGATGAGGATGCGTTCAGCCTCGGCCAGGTCCTTCATACGCTCTTCCGGCTTGCCGCCGGCAGCAGCCGCCTTGTCCATCGCTTCCTCGAACTTCGGGCTGTCGTAGTTCGAGTAGTTGTTGCCGCTGGCCTTGCGCGAGATGCCCAGGAACGTCTCGGGATCCTTGTAGTCCGCGATCCAGGCGGCACGCGCGACGTCATAGTCGCCCTTGCGCTGAAGGTGGCCATAGTGGGTCTTGGTGTCGGTGTTGAGTAGGCTCACCTCGATGCCCAGCGGCTTGAACTGCTCCTGGATGGCGACGGCCGTGTTCTTGTGGTTCTCCGACGTGTTGTAGCGGATTTCCATCTTCAGCGGCTTGTCGGGACCATAACCGAGCTTGGCCAGGATTTCCTTGGCCTTGTCCTCACGGTCGATCTGCGATTCGTTTGCGAAGGTTGCCTCCGCCGAGGTGTAACCAGCGATCCCCGGAGGCACCAGGGAATAGCCGGGAAGCATGGAATTCTGCCAAACCTTCTCGGCGATGAAATCGCGATCGATCGCCATGGAGATGGCGGTGCGCAGTTCCGGATTGTTCCACGGCTCCTTGTCGGTCTTGATGGCGAAGTAGTAGGTGCCGAGATACGGCCCAACGTGAATCTGATCGCCGAACTTGGCCTTCAGGTCGCCCAACTGCTCGGTCGGCAGATCGTCGTAGCTGTCCATTTCGCCAGCTTCGAAACGCTTCATCGCCGCCGAGCGATCCTCGGTCATGATGTAGTTGACGGTATCAACCTTGATGCTGCCCGCATCCCAGAATTTCGGATTCTTGACCAGCTTGATGTGATCGTTGGGAACCCATTCAGCAAGCGTGAAGGTGCCGTTGGAGACGAGGTTACCGGGCTTGATCCAATCGGCGCCCAGCTTGTCCATCGAAGCCTTGTTGACCGGATAGGTCGCCTGGTGCGTCAGCATTTCCAGGAAGTAAGGCGTAGGCGCCTTGAGCGTAACCTGAAGGGTCTTTGCGTCGAGTGCCTTGACGCCCATATCTTCGGGCTTCGCCTTCCCGCCGTTCACTTCCTCAGCGTTGACCACCGGATAAAGCATCGAGGCGTATTCGGCCGCAGTTGCCGGGTCTTCGAGGCGATGGAAGGCAAAGACGAAGTCATCGGCCGTCACCGGGGTGCCGTCGGACCAGACGCCGTCGCCACGAAGCTTGAAAGTGTAGACGGTGCCGTCATCCGAGACCGTCCAGCTTTCGGCTGCGCCCGGAATGAGGTTTGCCTTCTCGTCCTGCATGACCAGGCCCTGGAACAGGTCGCGCAGGACGTGGGCTTCGTAAACCGTCGAGGTCTTGTGCGGATCGAGCGATTCAGGCTCGGCCGACATGCCGCGGTTATAGATCATCTCGGCGAGCGATGGCGTCAGCATCATGCCGCCCGCCATCGATACACTGGCCGCAAATACCGTCGCTTTCAGGAAGTTCTTGAGCATCTTGTCTCTCTCCCAACTTGTCGTCATCGCAAAATGACAAACCAAGTGCCTTTGGCGCCCCTCGGCCGAAGTCTCCTCCCTCGGCCTCGTTGAGCGAGCCGACGCCCCTCCAGGACGCCGTTCTGGCGCTGACACTAACGAGCAAGAATTTTTATTTCAACAGACTCTCCCCCTCACCCAAAGTAAGCCGAAGGAATTCGGCTCGGCACGAAGGTCTCCTTTGCCAATACCGTCTAAGCAACCTTGGGTTACATTGGTGCAGTAACTGGGACTAAGCCAGCCTGCCGACAAAAGCCGTCAGCGCAGGAAGTGCAATCGTGTCTTCGTCGATCACCACAGGCTCACTGCCGGGCATGTCGGCAGTCTCCACGCGCCTGAACTCCGATGGCAGAGGCCAATGCGCCAGCGTATCGGCAAAGTTGAAAAGGCAAAGCAGCGTCTCGCCATCGGATCGGCGCAGGAAGGCGAGAACATCGTCTTCCGCGTCCAGGAATTCTATCGAACCGTCGATCAGTGCGGGGTGCTTCCGCCTGAATTCCAGCACGGCTCGATAACGCCACAGCACGGACGCCGGATCGGCTTCCTCGACATCGACCGCATGGGACAGGTGCTCCGCCGGCACCGGCAGCCACGGCTTGCCAGTTGTAAAACCGGCGTTCCTCGCACCGGCCTCCCACACCATCGGCGTGCGGCAACCGTCTCGCCCCTTGAAGCCCGGCCAGAAGCGGATGCCATAGGGATCGCGCAGATCCTCGAAGGCGATCTCGGCCTCGGTCAGCCCAAGCTCCTCGCCCTGATAGAGACAGATCGAGCCGCGCAGGCAGGCGAGCAGCGATATGGCGAACTTCGCGATCGCATCCGTGTCCTCGCCCGGTTTTGCCCAGCGCGAGACATGGCGCACCACATCGTGGTTGGAAAAGGCCCAGCAAACCCAGCCGTCCTTCACTGCCTGCTCGAAAGCGAGGACGCTTTTCCTCACATGCGCTGCTGAAAACTCCGGGCTCAGCAGGTCGAAAGTGTAGCTCATCTGCAGCTTGTCGCCGCCGCTGGTATAGGCGGCGACCGTCTGAAGCGAGCGCGTGCCGTCGCCCACCTCACCCACCGCGGCGCGGGCGTCATACTCATCGAGCAGGCTGCGAAACCGCTTCAGGAACTCCAGGTTTTCCGGCTGGGTCTTGTCGTAGAGGTGGTTCTGGTAGCCATAGGGATTGGTGTCGGGAACGTCGTTGGCAGCGCCCGGCGGCATTGGCGGATTGTCGCGCAGCAGCCGGTCGTGGACGTAAAAATTCACCGTATCGAGCCGGAAACCATCGACACCGCGATCAAGCCAAAAGCGCACCGTGTCGAGCAGCGCCGCCTGCACCTCCGAATTGTGAAAATTGAGGTCCGGCTGCGAGGCGAGGAAGTTGTGCAGATAGTATTGCCGGCGCGTCGAGTCCCATTCCCAGGCCGGCCCACCAAAGATCGACAGCCAGTTGTTGGGCGCCGTGCCGTCGGGCTTGGGATCGGCCCAGACGTACCAGTCAGCCTTGGGGTTGTCGCGGCTCGCACGGCTTTCGATGAACCAGGGATGGCGGCCGGACGAATGCGACAGCACTTGGTCGATAATGATTTTCAACCCATGCCGGTGCGCCTCGGTCACAAGTTCGTCGAAATCCTCGATGGTGCCGAACATCGGATCGACGGCGCAATAGTCCGACACGTCGTAGCCCATGTCGGCCATGGGCGACTTGAAGAAGGGCGAAAGCCAGATCGCATCGACGCCGAGCGAAGCGATATAGGCCATGTGCTTCGTGACGCCCCTAAGGTCGCCGCTGCCGTCGCCAGTGGTGTCCTGAAACGAGCGCGGATAGACCTGATAGATGACGCAGCCGCGCCACCAGTTGGCATCACTCGCCTCGATCATTACCGCTCTCCTTCGACCGCGCTTTCCCGTGCAAATACAACCGAGCGGCCGGGCACAAGCAAGCCACCTTCCACTGCAGTTGTGTCGACCGGCAGCGACGCGTTCCATATAAACCCGCTGTGCGACGGCAGTGCGAACACCGTAGCGCGGCGATCGGCATTGAAAAGGATCGCGAGCCGCGAGCCACTATCGTCACCAGCGTCAAGAAGCATCGTCAGACGCCGACGCTCAGGATTCTCCCAATCCGCTGCCTCAAGCGGCGTTCCCGCCTCCGAAAACCACTCCACATCCGGCACATCGCGATCAGGAAGCGGCCGGGCGGTCAGAAACTCAATTGCCGAAAGCGCCGGCACGCCTATGCGCAGTTCCGCAAGCGCCGCGACATGCTCTTCGAGCGCAAGATCCCTGTTGCTCCAATCGAGCCAGGTGATCTCGTTGTCCTGCGCATAGGCGTTGTTGTTGCCGCGCTGGGTGCGCCCGAACTCGTCGCCAGCGGTCAGCATGATCGTGCCGCGCGAGGCAAATAGCGCCGACAGCAGTGCGCGCAGGTCGCGCGCCCGGCGTTCCGTCACCTCTGGATCAGCGGTTTGTCCCTCCACGCCGTTGTTCCAGGACAAATTCTCGTCGTGGCCGTCGCGATTGTCCTCGCCATTGGCGCCGTTGTGCTTGCACTCGTAAGAGACGAGATCGGCCAGCGTCATGCCGTCATGCGCGGCGATGAAATTGACGCTTCGGGTCTGGGTAGTGCCGACAAAGACATCCGACGAACCGGCGAGCCGCGTCGCCAGCGCACCTACCCCGCCATCGCTGCGCCAAAAGCGGCGAATGTCGTCGCGGTAGCGGTCGTTCCATTCCAGAAAGGGCGGCCGGAACCCTCCCAGCCGATAGCCGCCCGGCCCGATGTCCCAGGGCTCGGCTATCATCACCCTGTCGGCAAGGTCCGGATCCGTCCGCATGGCCGCAAGCAAGGGCGCATTGGCATCAAAGCCCGATGCGGTTCGGCCAAGCACGGTCGCGAGGTCGAAGCGGAAGCCGTCGACACCGGCGTAGCGCACGAAATGGCGAAGCGCGTCGAGGATCATTTCCTGCACGACGGGATGATCGCAAGCCAGCGTGTTGCCGGTGCCGGTGTCATTGACCAGCCGGCCATCCTCCTCGTGGCGATAATATGCGCGCGCATCCAGCCCGCGTAGCGACAGCGTCGGACCAAGCTCGTCACTCTCGCCGGTATGGTTGAAAACGAGATCAAGGATCACACCTATACCCTCTGCGCGCAGAGCTGCCAGCGTTTCCCGCAATTCAACGATGCCGCCCGGCGCCAGGCGCGGATCCAGCGCCATGAATGTGACCGGGTTGTAGCCCCAGGCATTGGTTAGCCCAAGCGGCGGCAGATGCCGCTCGTCGATCCAGGCGGTGATCGGCATCAGTTCCACGGCCGAAACGCCGATCTTCTTCAAATGCTCGATGATGGCCGGATGCGCCAGCGCCCCGATCGTACCGCGCTGCGCCTCGGGAATATCCGGATGCAGACGCGTGAAAGCGCGCACCGGCACCTCGTAGATCAGCCCGCCGGGCCTGAACAGCGGCGGTTGCGGCGTGAGTGGCGCGGGCAGTTCCGTCACAACCGCCTTGGGCATCAGCGGCGCAGTGTCACCGCCCTCGCCGCGCCTTGCCGTCAGCCGCGGGTCATAGATGCAAGGGCGGTCGATGGCGAGCGCGTAAGGGTCGACTAACAGCTTGTCGGGATCGAACCACAGGCCACGCTCGGGCGCGTAGTCGCCGTCGGCACGAAAGCCATAGCGCGCGCCCGCCGTGAGGCCGGGCACGAAGGCCGAATGAACGCCCTCGCCCCGTGGTTCGAGGGCGATGCGTCCCAGCTCGCGCTCGCCCTGCGTATCGAAGATCGAGACCCAGAGCCGGCTGGCCGCGCTGGACCAGACGGAAAAGCGGACGCCATCGGCGCCAAGCTTGGCGCCGAAGCGAGGCGGATAAGTCGGAACCGACGACCCGCTCAGGTGATGACGCTCGGCTTGTTGCGGCCGGTGTGGATGTGGATGCCGGCAATGTCGTCCGCGGCCACGATCAGGTCAGCCAGCGCGACCTGCGTGTCCATCCCGTGCTTCGACAGATCGGGCTCGTAGCGCTCGACATAGAGCCGCACGGTGGCGCCGGAGGTACCAGTGCCGGAAAGACGGAGCACCACGCGAGAGCCGCCCTCGAACAGTATCCGGATGCCCTGATGCTGGCTCGTCGAGCCATCGACGGGATCGTGGTAGGAGAAATCGTCCGCCTTCTCGATCTTCATGCCGTTCACGATCGTGCCGGCAAGACTCGGCAGCCTGGCGCGCAGATCGTCCATCATGCGGTTGGCGCGATCGGCCTCGACCTCCTCGTAGTCGTGCCGCGAATAGTAGTTTCGACCAAAGGTCGCCCAATGCTGTTCGGCGATCTCCTTCACGCTCTCCCTGCGCACGGCCAGGATGTTGAGCCACAGAAGCACGGCCCACAGCCCGTCCTTCTCGCGCACATGATTGGAGCCGGTGCCCGCACTTTCCTCCCCGCAGATGGTCGCCATGTCAGCGTCCAGCAGGTTGCCGAAGAACTTCCAGCCGGTCGGCGTCTCATAGATGCCGATGCCCAGCCTGGCCGCGACATGGTCAGCCGCACCGCTGGTGGGCATGGAGCGGGCAATGCCCTTCAGCCCGGCCTTGTAGCCCGGCGCCAGATGCGCGTTCGCCGCCAGCATCGCCAGTGAATCCGAGGGAGTGATAAAGATGCCGCGCCCGATGATCAGGTTGCGGTCGCCATCGCCGTCGGAAGCCGCGCCGAAGTCCGGCGCGTCAGGCGCCATCATCGCATCGTAGAGGTGCTTGGCATGGACGAGATTGGGATCTGGGTGGTGCCCGCCGAAATCAGGCAGCGGGTGGTAGTTGCGCGCCGTGTGGTCCGGTGCGCCGAGGCGATTTTCCAAAATCTCCTTGGCATAGGGCCCGGTCACGGCATGCATTGCGTCGAAGCGCATGCTGAAGCCCGATTTGAACAGTTTCCTGATCGCGTCGAAATCGAACAGGCTTTCCATCAGCTCGGCATAGTCGGCAACGGAATCGATGACCTCCACGGTCATGCCGGCCACATCGACCTTGCCGATCTTGTCGATGTCGACGGGCCGAATGTCGGCGATCAGGTAGCGCGAGATCGCCTTGCTGCGCTGATAGATCGCGTCGGTGATCTTCTCCGGCGCGGGGCCGCCATTCTCGATATTGTACTTGATGCCGAAGTCGCCATGCGGGCCGCCCGGATTGTGGCTGGCCGAGAGGATGATGCCGCCGAAGGCCTTGTATTTGCGGATGACGTTCGACGCGGCCGGCGTGGACAGGATGCCGCCCTGCCCCACGATCACCCGGCCAAAACCATTGGCGGCGGCCATGGCGATCACTTTTTGCACGACCTCGCGGTTGAAGTAGCGGCCATCGCCGCCCAGCACCAGCGTCTTGCCCTGATAACCCTCGAGGGCGTCGAAGATCGACTGGACGAAGTTCTCCACATAGTGCGGCTGCTGGAATTCCGGCACCTTCTTGCGCAGGCCTGAAGTACCCGGCTTCTGGTCGTCGAACGGTCTGGTGGCAATTGTCATATTCATTGGTCGGCCGTCTGTTTTGAAATCAGTGAATTATAGAGTTCAACGTATCTGGCCGCGCTTCGATCCCACGAAACATCGGCTTTCATGCCCTGAAGCTGCAACGACTGCCAAACGGCGGGGTCGGAATAGGCTTTCAACGCGCGCCTAACCGCGTGCAGCAAGGCATCGCCGCTTTCGGGCGTGAACTGGAAACCGGTAGCCACCCCCGCCGAAAGCGCGGCTTCATTGGCGTCGATCACGGTGTCGGCGAGCCCTCCGGTTCGCGCCACGATCGGCACGCAGCCATAGCGCAGGCCATAAAGCTGGGTCAGCCCGCACGGTTCAAAGCGGGACGGCACCAGGATGGCGTCGCAGCCGCCCTGCATGAGATGCGACAGCGCCTCGTCATAGCCGATGACGACGCCGACGCGACCGCGATGGCGCGCAGCTGCGGCCAGCAACGCGCCCTCCAGTCCCTGGTCGCCCGAGCCGAGCACGGCCAGCCTGCCGCCGCTGGCGACGATCTGGTCGAGGATGGAGATCAATACGTCCATGCCCTTTTGCCAGGTCAGGCGACTGACCACGCAGAAGATGGGGCCGGCATCGCGTTCGAGATTGAAGCGCTCCTCCACTGCCCGATTGTTGGCCGCCCGCGCCTTCAGCGTCTTTGCCGAATAGGTCGCGGCCAGATGCCCGTCCGTCTCCGGGTTCCAGATCTCGACATCGATGCCGTTGACGATGCCGTGCAGATCGCCGGCGCGCAGATTGATAAGTCCGTCGAGCCCTATGCCGAAGGCCGGGGTGCGGATTTCCTGCGCATAGGTCGGGCTGACGGTCGTGATGGCGGATGCCGCCTGCAGGCCCGCCTTCAAAAAGCCGACGCCGCCATAATATTCGACGCCGTCGAGCGTCATGGCGCTGTCGGGCAGGCCGAGCTGCGGAAAGATGCCGGCCGGAAAACTACCCTGGAACGCCAGATTGTGCACGGTCATGACCGAGGGCACCGAAGGCGCGCGGCCATAGCGCATATAGGCCAGCGTCATCGCCGCCTGCCAGTCATGCGCATGGACGATGTCGGGCGCATAGCCGGCCAGCCTGCCGCCGGCCAGATCGGCACCGACCATACCCAGCGCCGCAAAGCGCCGCGCATTGTCCGGCCAGTCGGCGCCGGTGGGATCGCCATAGGGCCCGCCGACGCGGTCGAACAGATGCGGCGCATCGAGCACCAGAAGGTCGAGGCCGGCAGTCTCGGCGGCATAGACCGCCGCCTTGCCACCCTGCAGGTCGGGGTAGGCGAGCAGCGGCTTCTTCTTGTTGAACGCCGCCATCACCGCCGGATAGCCGGGCACCAGCGAGCGCATGGAAACGCCCTGCCCGGCCAGCGCGAGCGGCAGCGCGCCCGCCACGTCGGCAAGCCCGCCGGTTTTCACCAGTGGAAAAATCTCCGGCGTGACGGAAAGCACCCGCATTGATGATTCCTAATTACTCAGCCTGTCGATCATGTCCTGCGTGATCAGGCAAATGCCTTTTTCAGACACCCTGAAACGCTTCGCGTCCAGCTCCGGGTCTTCGCCCACGACGAGGCCTTCCGGGATCTGCACGCCGTGGTCGACGATCGCCCGTTTGAGGTGGGCATTGCGGCCCACCACGCAGTCCGGCAGCATCACCACCTCCTCCAGGGAGGAATAGGAATTGATGCGCGCACCGGTGAAGACGAGGCTGCGCTTCAGCCCAGCACCTGACACGATGCAGTCGCCCGCTATCAGCGAGGACACCGCCGAGCCGCGGCGGCCGTCCTCGTCATGCACGAACTTTGCCGGCGGCTTCAGTTCGGCATAGGTCCAGATCGGCCAGTCACGATCGTAGAGGTCGAGCTCCGGGGTCACGTCGGTCAGGTCGATATTGGCTTCCCAATAGGCGTCGATGGTGCCGACGTCCCGCCAGTATGGCCCAGATTCCGCGGTCGAGCGCACGCAGGATTTGGCGAAGCGGTGCGCCACCGCCTTACCGTTCTTGACGATGTGGGGAATGATATCCTTGCCGAAATCGCGGCTCGAACTGTGGTCGGCCGCGTCGCGCCGCAGTTGCTCCAGCAGGAATTTCGTGCGGAACACATAGATGCCCATCGAGGCCAGCGCGAAATCGGGCTTGTCGGGCATGCCGGGCGGGTCGGCCGGCTTCTCGATGAAGGAGATGATGGTATCGCTGTCGTCGACATGCATGACGCCGAAGCCCGTCGCCTCGGCGCGCGGCACCTCCAGGCATCCCACGGTCACGTCCGCCTTGGCGTCTACGTGCTGGCGCAGCATCAACTCGTAGTCCATCTTGTAGATATGGTCACCGGCCAGGATGACCATGAATTCCGGTCCGTAGGACTCGATGATATCGATGTTCTGGTAGACCGCGTCGGCTGTGCCTTCATACCACTGCGTCTCGGAAACGCGCTGGCTGGCCGGCAGCACATCAAAACTTTCGTTTCGCTCGGGGCGCAAAAAGTTCCAACCGCGCTGCAGGTGCCGGATCAGCGAGTGGGCCTTGTACTGGGTAGCGACGCCGAGGCGGCGAATGCCGGAATTGAGCGCGTTGGAAAGCGCGAAGTCGATGATGCGCGTCTTGCCGCCGAAATAGACCGCGGGTTTGGCCCTGCGATCGGTCAGTTCCTTCAGCCGGCTGCCCCTGCCCCCCGCGAGCACATAGGCCATGGCATCGCGCGCCAGTGGCTGCGGTCTTTTCGTCGTGTCCATCGTAACCCTCCCAAGTCACCCTTCCCGAACGAATTCCAGCATTATGGTGGCCAGCGGCGGCAGAAGCAGCCCGGCGTGGATGTCCCCATCGGCACCCGCCACAGCCTCCACCAACCCACCATTCCCCTTGCCCGACCCGCCATAGTCCGACGCGTCGGTATTGACGATTTCGCGCCACCGGCCGGCCTGGGGCAGCGGCACCCGGTAGTCCTCGCGCGGAACCGGCGTGAAATTGGAGATGACGGCGACCGGCGCTTCACCCGGCGCCTTGCGTAGCCAGGCGTAGACGGAGTTCTGGCGATCGTCGACGACTGCCCACGAAAAGCCGTCCGGCTCGCAATCGCGCGCATGCAGCGCCGGCCGCGAGCGGTAGACCTGATTGAGGTCGCGGATCAGTTGCTGCACGCCACGGTGCGGTGTGTATTCCAGAAGCTGCCAGTCGAGTGCGCGCGCCTCGCTCCATTCGCTGCGTTGGGCGAATTCCTGCCCCATGAACAGGAGCTTCTTGCCCGGATAGCCCCACATGAAGGCGTAGTAGGCACGCAACGTCGCGAATTTCTGCCAGTCGTCGCCGGCCATCTTGTGGAGCAGCGTGCCTTTGCCGTGCACCACTTCGTCATGCGATAGCGGCAGGACAAAATTCTCGCTGAAGGCATAGACCAGCCCGAAGGTGATGTCCTCGTGATGGTGTTTGCGATGGACAGGCTCACGCGCCAGATAGGCGAGCGTGTCGTTCATAAAACCCATGTTCCACTTGAAGCCGAAGCCTAAGCCCCCCTCATGGACAGGCTGCGACACCTTCGGCCAGGAGGTGGATTCCTCGGCGATCGTCATCACGCCGGGATTGCGGCCGTAGACCTCTTTGTTCATCTGCTGGAGGAAGCTGACAGCCTCCAGGTTCTCGCGCCCGCCCTTCTCGTTGGGGATCCATTCACCCTCCTTGCGCGAATAGTCGAGGTAGAGCATCGAGGCCACCGCATCCACGCGCAGCCCGTCGAGATGGTATTTCTCGGCCCAGAAGAGGGCGTTGTTGACGAGATAAGACACAACCTCGCGGCGGCCGAAATTGTAGATCGCCGTGTTCCAGTCGGGGTGAAAGCCCTTTCGCGGGTCGGCATGCTCATAGAGCGCGGTGCCGTCGAAATGCTCGAGCCCGTGTGCATCGACCGGGAAATGCGCCGGCACCCAATCGAGAATAACGCCGATACCTGCGCGATGAGCGCCGTCCACGAAACGCGCAAAACCTTCCGGCTCGCCGAAGCGCGCGGTGGGCGCGTAGAGGCCCGTGGTCTGGTAGCCCCATGACGGGTCGTAGGGATGCTCCATGATCGGCATGAACTCGATATGGGTGAAGCCCATTCCGACCACGTAGGGGATCAGCCGGTCGGCGAGTTCGTCCCATGACAGGAGCGAGCCATCCTCACGTCGTTGCCAGGAGCCCGCATGAACCTCGTAGATCGAGATCGGCTGGCGTCGCGCGTCCGCCTTGCTCCAGAAATCGCAATGCTTCTGGTCGCCCCAGTGATGCGACAGCGGCGCATTTGTCACTGAAGCCGTAGCGGGGCGAAGCTCGGAGCGGAAGGCAAACGGGTCCGCCTTCAGCGGCCGCGTCTCGCCATCCGGACCGACGATCTCGAATTTATAGGCGCGGCCTGCGCCGATATCCGGGACAAAAATCTCCCACACGCCGATATCCTGCCTGCGGCGCATGGCGTGGCGGCGGCCGTCCCATTCATTAAAATCGCCGACCACAGACACACGCCGCGCATTGGGCGCCCAGACGGCGAAATGCACGCCCTCCGAACCTTCATGCTGGATAAGATGCGCGCCGAGCTTGTCGAAAAGCCTCAGATGCGAGCCTTCGGCGATGAAGTAATCGTCCATCGGCCCGAGCACCGGCCCGAAGGAATAGGGGTCGGTCAGCCACCACTCGCCGCTGGCATTGCGGGCGCGGTATTTCAGCGGCTGGCGCTTGCGGATCGACAACCTGCCTTCGAAGAAGCCCGCTTCGTCGCGTCGGGTAAGTTCCCCCGCCTCCTTGCCCGCAAGCGTGAAGGCGGTGACGAACTCTGCATGGGGTACGAAGCAGCGGGCCACGAATGCCTTCTCGGCCTGCTGGACACCGAGTACGGCGAAGGGATCGTCATGGGTGCCGGCGACAATCGCTATGACATCGGCGGCCGTGGCTGCCCCCGGCAATTCCGTCATTGCGATCCCGGCACGCGCCCCCCTCATATCCCCGCGTCCCTCCCCTTCAACTTTAACGCTACTCCATCGGCCTTTTCTTGCAATCGTAAATCATGCCGGCACGTTCCAAATTTCGCGGGCGTATTGGCGAATAGTGCGATCCGACGAAAACCAGCCCATGCGCGCGACATTGCGGATTGCTCTAGCGTTCCAGTCCGGGCTGTCGCCCCACACGGCATCGACCTGCCGCTGCATGGCCGCATAGGCGTCGAAGTCGGCCGCGACCATGAACCAGTCGTGGTCGTACAGGCCGGAGATCAGGTCGCGATAGCGGTTCGGATCGTCAGGCGAGAACACACCCGAGGAGATCGCCGCCAGCGCCTGCGACAGTTCCGGCGAAGCCTCGATCACGGCGCGCGGCGCGTAGCCACCATTGCGGCGTTCGGCCACTTCCTGCGCCGTCAGGCCGAAGATGAAGATGTTTTCGTCACCCACATGCTCGCGGATTTCGACATTGGCGCCGTCCAGCGTGCCGATGGTCAGCGCCCCGTTCAGCGCGAACTTCATGTTGCCGGTGCCCGACGCCTCCATGCCGGCCGTCGAAATCTGCTCGGAAAGGTCGGCCGCCGGCATCATCAGCTCGGCGAGGCTGACATTGTAGTTCGGCGCGAAGACCACTTTCAGCAGGCCACGTACAGCCGGATCACGGTTGATGACCCTGGCGACATCGTTGGCGAGTTTGATGATCAGCTTGGCGTTGTGATAGCTGGGCGCGGCCTTGCCGCCGAGGAACTTTACTCGCGGCATCCAATCGCGCTCGGGATGCGAACGGATCTGATCGTAGAGCGCCACCGCCTCGATGATGTTGAGCAGCTGGCGCTTGTATTCATGGATGCGCTTGATCTGGATGTCGAACAGCGCCGACGGATCAAGCCTTATCCCCTGGCGCTGTGAAACCACGGCAGCCAGGCGCTCCTTGTTGGCGCGCTTCACCGCGGCGAATTTTTCGCGGAAGGCGGCATCACCTGCAAGGGCATCGAGCTCCGTCAGCGCCTCGATGTCGTCGAGAAAGCTGTCGCCGATCGCCTCGCGGATCAGCCCTGTCAGCCCCGCATTGCACTGGAACAGCCAGCGGCGCTGCGTGATGCCGTTGGTCTTGTTGTTGATGCGCGGCGGATAGAGCCGATGCAGGTCGGCAAACACCGTCTCCTTCATCAGCTCGGTATGCAGCGCCGACACGCCGTTGACGGAATGCGAGCCGGCAAAGGCAAGATTGCCCATACGCACGCGCCGCTCGCCATTTTCCTCTATCAGCGAAATGCGGGCGATCTGCTCGCCGTCGAAAAGCCCGGTCGCGCGCGCCTCGTGCAGAAGCTGCGCATTGATCGCGTAGACGATCTGCATATGGCGCGGCAAAAGCCGCTCGAACAGCGGCACCGGCCAGCTTTCCAGCGCCTCGGGCAACAGCGTGTGGTTGGTGTAGGCGAAGGTGCCCTTGGTGATGCCCCAGGCGGTGTCGAAATCGATGCCATGCACGTCCATCAGAAGCCGCATCAGCTCGGCCACGGCGACGGAAGGGTGGGTGTCGTTGAGATGGATCGCGGCCTTCTCGGGCAGCGAATGCAGCTCTCCATACTGGCTAAGATGGCGCTGGATGATGTCCTGCAGCGAGGCGGTCGAGAAGAAATATTCCTGCCGCAACCGCAGTTCCTGCCCGGCGGGGCTGGAATCGGCCGGATAGAGCACGCGCGACAGCGCATCGGCCTTGTTGCTTTCGCGCAGCGCGCCTATGTGGTCGCCGGCATTGAACGCGTCGAGCAGGATGGGGTCCATAGGCATGCCGGCCCAGAGCCTCAGCGTGTTGACGCGATTGCCACGCCAGCCCACCACCGGCGTGTCATAGGCCACGGCCAGCACCCGCTCCTGCGGGCGCCAGACATGCCGCTCCAGGCGCCCGTCCTTTGCGGCGATCTGTTCGACCGTGCCGCCAAAACCCACTTCGAAGGAGCGCTCGCGGCGCTCGAACTCCCAAGGATTGCCGTGGTCGAGCCAGGTTTCGGGCAGTTCCACCTGCCAGCCGTCGGAGATTTCTTGCCGGAACATGCCGTTGGCGTAGCGTATGCCGTAGCCATGCGCGGGCACGTCGACTGTCGCCATGCTTTCCATGAAACACGCGGCGAGCCGGCCCAGACCGCCATTGCCTAGAGCGGCGTCAGGTTCCAGCGTTGCGATCACGTCCAGCTCGACACCGAGCGAGCCAAGTGCCGAGCGCATGTCCTCCATCATGCCGAGATTGGAGAAGGCATCGCGCGTCAGCCGGCCGATGAGGAACTCCAGCGAGAGGTAATAGACGCGCTTGGCGCTCTGCTCGTAGGCCTTCTTGGTCGACTTCACCCAATGGTCGATGATGCGGTCGCGCACGACCAGGATCGCGGCGGTCAGCCAGTCATATTGCGTGGCGACGGTCGCGTCCTTGCCGACCCTGTATTTCAGGGCCTGGAGGATTTCGGCGGCCAGCGCCTCGATATCGGATGTCTGCGAATTCTGCGATGGAAGTCCGGATTCGGATGCAAGCTTCATGTCGCCTCTCGAGCGCTGTCGGTAGCCGTCCTCGCGGCAAGGCCAAGCATCCTCCCGCCCGACAACTTACCCAATCCACCCGGATTTTCAATCGACCGAGGAGCGCTCAAATTCACGCCGCCATGGCTTCCTCCGGTGGCGCCTTCGCCCCGGTCATGAAGGCGACGGCGTCCGACATCGTGTATTCCTTCGGGTCGATCACGCAGAGCCGCCGTCCGAGCCGATGCACATGGATGCGGTCGGCTACCTCGAAGACATGCGGCATGTTGTGCGAGATGAGCACGATCGGCAGGCCTCGGCGCTTCACGTCGAGGATCAGTTCGAGCACGCGGCGCGACTCCTTCACGCCGAGCGCCGCCGTAGGCTCATCCATGATCACGACCTTGGAGCCGAAGGCGGCAGCGCGCGCCACGGCCACACCCTGCCGCTGGCCGCCCGACAGCGTTTCCACCGCCTGGCCGATGTTCTGGATGGTCATCAGGCCGAGCTCGCTCAGCTTGTCGCGAGCGCGCTTTTCCATGGCCGGCCGGTCGAGCATGCGGAGCCACTTTCCGAGCAGGCCGGGTTTGCGGATCTCGCGGCCGAGGAACATGTTGTCGGCGATCGAAAGCGCCGGCGACAGGGCCAGGTTCTGGTAGACGGTTTCAATGCCGGCATCGCGCGCCTCCATCGGCGACTTGAAGTTCACCGGCTTGCCTTCCAGTCGGATCTCTCCCTCGTCGGGAGTGATGGCGCCCGATATCGCCTTGATCAGAGTGGATTTGCCGGCGCCGTTGTCGCCGATCACAGCCAGGATCTCACCCGGATAGAGGTCGAAGTCGGCATTGTTGAGCGCGGTGACGCGGCCATACCGCTTCACCAGACCGCGTGCAGTGAGGATCGGTTCCTGTGCCATCAGCCTGCAACCTTTCTGATCCACTGGTCGATTGCGACGGCGACGATGATCAGCGCTCCGATCAACAGGTAGGTCCATTGGGGGTCCGTGCCGATGAGGCGCAGGCCCAGCGAAAAGACGCCGACGATCAGCGCCCCGAAGAGCATGCCGAGGATGGAGCCGCGCCCGCCGAACAGCGATATGCCGCCGATCACCACGGCAGTGATGGATTCGATATTGGCGAATTGGCCCGCCGTGGGCGATACCGAGCCGATGCGGCCGATCAGTGCCCAGCCCGCAAGCGCGCAGATCAGGCCAGCCAGCACATAGACCGAAACAAGCGTCCGGCTGACCCGCACGCCAGAAAGCTCAGCCGCGGACGGGTCGTCGCCGATCGCATAGACGTGGCGGCCCCAGGCGGTATGGTTGAGCACATACCAGAGGATGGCGACCAACAGCACCATTGCGATGACGCCGTAGGTGAACACCGCGCCGCCTATGCGGAACGTATTGCCGAAGAATTGCAGGATCGGCGCCTGCTCCTCGATATCCTGCGAGCGGATTGTCTCGTTCGCCGAATAGAGGAAGTTGGTGGCCAGAACGATCTGCCACATGCCGAGCGTGACGATGAATGGCGGCAGCCGCATATGCGCCACCAGCGCGCCGTTGATCCACCCGCAGATTGCACCGACCCCGAAACCGCACAGAATGGCGAGCGACGGCGGGAGCCCGTAGCGGAAGGTGAACTGCCCCATCACCACCGAAGACAGCACCATTATGGCGCCCACCGACAGATCGATGCCGGCAGTGAGGATGACCAGCGTCTGCGCCGCACCGACAATGCCGACGATGGCCACCTGCTGCAAAATGAGCGTCATTGAGAAGGCGGAGAAGAATTTTCCGCCGATGATCACCCCGAAGGCCGCAATCGACACAACAAGCACGATCAGCGGCACCGCAGCGGGGTTGGAATGCAGGAACTGCTGCGCCTTTTCCAACGTGGAGCGGTTTTCGCCATCGAAATTGGCAACCGATGTGTCGCTGCCTGCAAGAACTCTTTCGAACTCCTGCGGCTGCCGGGCATTCGCCGACGCGTCACTCATCCTGCTCTCCTCCCGGAAAACCATGTGCATGGGTGAAGGGCGAAAAATCCGCCCCTCACGTATCGGAGACTGTCCGATCGGATCGGGCTAGATCAGCCCCAGCACTTGGCCAGGCCGGTCTTTACGTCGATGGACTCGAGACCCTTCACTGGCTTGGCAGTGACGAGCGACACGCCGGTGTCGAAGAAGGTCTTGCCTTCGGTCGGCTTGGGCTTCTCGCCGGTGTCGGCAAACTTCTTGATCGCCTCGATGCCGAGCGCCGCCATCAGCAGCGGGTACTGCTGCGAGGTCGCGCCGATGACGCCGGCCTCGACATTCTTGACGCCCGGGCAGCCGCCGTCGACGGAAACGATCAGCACGTTCTTTTCCATGCCCACGGCCTTCAGCGCCTCATAGGCGCCGGCAGCAGCCGGTTCGTTGATCGTGTGGACGACGTTGATGCCCGGATCCTTCTGCAGAAGGTTCTCCATGGCCTTGCGGCCGCCTTCCTCGTTGCCGTTCGTCACGTCATGGCCGACGATGCGCGGATCATCCTCGTCGCCGATCTTGTTCGGGTCCTTCGGATCGATGCCGAAGCCGATCATAAAGCCCTGGTCGCGCAGCACGTCGACCGTCGGCTGCGACGGCGTCAGGTCGAGGAAGGCCACCTTGGCGTCCTTGACCTTGTCGCCGAGGGTTTCTGCCGCCCACTGGCCGATCAGCTTGCCGGCGAGCAGATTGTCGGTGGCGAAGGTGGCGTCAGCGGAGTCGGCCGGCTCGAGCGGCGTGTCGAGCGCTATGACCAGGATGCCCGCATCGCGCGCCTTCTTCACCGCCGGCACGATGCCGGCCGTGTCGGAAGCCGTCAGCAGGATGCCCTTGGCGCCATCGGCGATGCAGGTTTCGATCGCCGCGACCTGGCTTTCGGAGTCGCCGTCTATCTTGCCGGCATAGGTCTTCAGGTTGACGCCGAGCTCCTTGGCCTTGGCGACGGCACCTTCCTTCATCTTGACGAAGAAGGGGTTCGTATCGGTCTTGGTGATCAGACAGGCGCCGATGTCGGCGGCGGAAGCGGACGAAGCAAAACTCATAAGCACGGCTGCGGCAGCACCGCAGACGGTGGACTTCAGGACAGTTCTGTAGCTCACGGTGTTCCTCCCTTTGAAACGGGCTCGATGGATCGAAATCCCACCGACATCGAGGCACCTCTCTCCCGCCTTCGACGTCTCCAATCAGCAAATACCAGCACCCCCATGCTGTCAATAATTAAATCACTCTGAATTATTATTGACCCATGCCGCCAACTGGCGCATTATCCGCCCTGGATTTCAGGAGGATTTTCCGTGGAAGTCGGTGATGTCCGGTCCCCTCAGACCGGAACGGAAGAAGTCAGCTTTCCCCGCGGCACAAACCAGAGCGGCATGCGTGACCACAATGAGCGGCTCGTGCTCTCGCTGCTGCGCCGCCACGGCAGCCTGGCCAAGACCGACATTGCACGAATGTCCCAGCTTTCCATCCAGACGGTGTCCGTCATCATGCGCAAGCTGGAGGAGGACGGCCTTCTCGTGAGGCAGAAGCCCGTGCGTGGCAAGGTAGGCCAGCCGTCGGTGCCGATGGCGCTCAACCCGGAAGGCGCCTATTTCTTCGGCCTGAAGATCGGCAGGCGCAGCGCAGACGTGGTGCTCATCGACTTCCTCGGCAACATTCGGTCAATGCGCAAACTGTCCTATCGCCATCCGACACCGCGTGAGACGACCCGGTTTGCACTCGACAGCATCGCCAGCATTCGCGCCGGTCTCTCCCCCGAGCAGGACCGCCGCATCGCCGGGCTCGGCATCGCGATCCCCTTCGAGCTCTGGAACTGGGCCGACACCGCTGGCGCGCCGCGCGAGATCATGGACGAGTGGCGCCGCGCCGACATTCGCGCCGATATCCAGGCGCGCCAGGACTTTCCGGTCTATCTGCAGAACGACGCCACCTCGGCCTGCGGCGCGGAACTGGTCTTCGGGCAGACGGGGGGCTTGAGAGACTTCATCTATTTCTACATCGGCACCTTCGCCGGCGGCGGCGTCGTGCTGAACGGTACGCTGTTTGCGGGGCGAACCGGCAATGCTGGCGCGCTCGGCTCCATGCCCGTTCCCGGCCCGAACGGTCGCCCGATACAACTCATCGAGGCCGCCTCCTTGGCGCTCCTGGAGAGGAAGCTGCTGGCACGCGGCGTCGACACCTCGTTTCTGTGGGACTCGCCGACGGAATGGGCCGAGATAGGCCCCGACCTCGATGCCTGGATCGACGCCTCCGCCGAGGCGCTTGGCTACGCGATCGTCTCCGCCTCGGCGCTGATCGATTTCGAAGCGGCGGTGATCGACGGCTGGATGCCGGCCGGGGTGCGCGCGCGCCTAGTCAAAGCCGTTGCGACTGCGCTCACGCGCATCAACGTCGCCGGCATCCAGGTGCCCGAAGTCCGCGAGGGCACGGTCGGCATCGATGCGCGTTCGCTTGGCGGCGCGAGCCTGCCGCTTTCAGAACGTTTTTTGATCGCCTCGGCCCTGCCGATGGGAGCCTGAGCATGTCCCGACTTCTTGCGACAGCTTTGCTGCCGCACTATTCGAATTCGAGCCAACCCCATCCGAAGCCTCGGACCATCAGCGAGCGACAGAAATGATCCTGTGTTGCGGCGAAGCCCTTATCGACATGCTGCCGCGCGAGAGCACGGCGGGCGAGCCGGCCTTTGCGCCCTATGCCGGCGGCGCGGTGTTCAACTCGGCTATCGCGCTTGGCCGTCTTGGCGTTCCGGTCGAATTTTTCTCCGGCCTGTCCTCCGACTTGTTCGGCCAGCAGATCCGCGATGTATTGGCTTCCAGCAATGTCGGCTCGCGCTACGCCAGCGTTTCCGAACGGCCAACCACGCTCGCCTTCGTGCGCCTGACCAACGGCCACGCCACCTACACCTTCTACGACGAGAACACCGCCGGCCGGATGCTGAGCGAGGCCGACCTGCCAGCGCTTGGCGACGACATCGAGGCCATGCTGTTCGGCGCCATCAGCCTGATCCCCGAGCCTTCGGGTTCGGCTTACGAGGCGTTGATGCGGCGCGAGCACGGCCGCCGCGTCACCATGCTCGATCCCAACATCCGCCCCGGCTTCATTCAGGACAAGGACAAGCATCGCGCGCGCATCGAGCGCATGATCGCAATGGCCGACATCGTAAAGCTGTCGGACGAGGATCTTGCCTGGTTCGGACACGCGGGCGATCAGGAAAGCTTCGTTCGGAGCTGGCTCGATGCCGGCCCCAAGCTTGTCGTGGTCACGCGCGGCGCCGAGGGCGCCACGGGCTATACCGGGCGGCACACTGTTTCGGCGACGCCACAGCGCGTGACGGTGGTCGACACAGTCGGCGCCGGTGACACCTTCAACGCCGGCCTGCTCGCGTCACTGCATGATCAGGGCGTGCTGACCAAAGCGGGATTGGATGCGCTGTCCGAAACGCAGATCCACGCGGCGCTGACATTGGGCAACCGCGCGGCGGCGATTACGGTCTCGCGCGCGGGCGCCAATCCGCCCTGGCGGCGCGAAATCGCCTGAGGCATCGCGGCTCTCCACAGCATTTTGCCGATCACTTTATATTTCTGAGGCGCGAGCGCCCTCTGGAAGCGATCACCGGATGAGCGCTGAAATGGCGGAAATCGTGCGACTGCGCGCGCAGATTGTATCACTTTCGGTAACGCGACACCTGGCCGCGCCTGCCCAGAAATCTTTCGGGTGCGGTTCAACTCTGCTATCAGCCTCCGCAATATCCGCGAAAATGAAGGCTTTGGAGCAGAGATGCAGTTCATCGATCTGGGCGCGCAGCGCGAGAGAATCCGGGACAAGCTGAGCGCGGCGATCGACCGCGTCGTCAATGAAGGCAAGTACATCCTCGGCCCCGACGTCGCCGAATTCGAAAAGCAGCTGGCTGCCTATGTCGGCGTCAAGCATGTCGTGGCCTGCGCCAACGGCACCGACGCGCTGCTGCTGCCGCTCATGGCTTCCGGCATTGGGCAGGGTGACGCCGTGTTCGTGCCGAGCTTCACCTTTGCCGCCACCGCCGAAGTGGTGGCGCTGGCCAAGGCCGAGCCGGTTTTCGTCGACGTCGATCCCGAAACCTACAATATCGACATCGACAGCCTCGAAGCCGCGATCGCCATGATCAAGGCCGAGGGACGGCTGAAGCCGCGCGCGATCATCCCGGTCGACCTGTTCGGCCTCTCCGCCGACTACGACGCCATTGCCGAAATCGCCGCCCGCGAAAACCTGCTTGTCATCGAAGACGCCGCTCAGGCGATCGGCGGCAAGGCTCACGGCAAGATGTGCGGCGCTTACGGGCACGTCGCCTCGACCAGCTTCTACCCGGCCAAGCCGCTCGGCTGCTACGGCGACGGCGGCGCGATGTTCACCAATGACGACGAGCTGGCCGCGCGCCTGCGCTCCTTCGCCTTCCACGGCAAGGGCGAGACCCAGTACGACAACGTCCATGTCGGCCTGAACTCGCGCCTCGACACGCTGCAGGCGGCGATCCTGATCGAAAAGCTGGCGATCCTCGAGGACGAGATGATCGCGCGCCAGAAGGTGGCGCAGCGCTATCGCGACGGCCTGCACAATGTCGTCAAGGTTGCGCATGTGCCGGAAGGCCACCGTTCTGCCTGGGCGCAGTATGCCATCGAGACGCCCCATCGCGACGAGCTCAAGGCTCACCTGCAGTCGCTCGGCATTCCGTCGGTGATCTACTACGTGAAGCCGCTGCACCAGCAGGTCGCCTACAACAGCTATCCGCGCACGCCCAAGGGTCTGCCGGTTTCGGAGGGCCTGCCCGAGCGCATCCTGTGCCTGCCGATGCATGCCTATCTGACGGCCGAGGACCAGGATCGCATCGTCAACGCGATCAGCGATTTTCTTGCCTCGAAGACGGCCCAGGCCGCCGAATAAGGGCTTCGCGCCGATCCATCAAAAAGAACCGCGCGCTGGAAACGGTGCGCGATTTTTGTTTGCCCTGAAGAGTTGCCTAAAACCTGGGCGCGCCGGAAACCCGGCCCGTCGCGACGAATGACGGATTGGCGAAGTCTGCGTCATCCGGCTGGTTTCGCTTGCCATAGACAAGCGGCTTGCCATCGATCGTCGTGGTGCTGCCGCCGGCAGCGCGCAGCACCGCGTCACCCGCCGCCGTGTCCCATTCCATCGTGCGCCCGAAACGCGGATAGACATCCGCTGAGCCCTCGGCGACCAGACAAAATTTCAGCGATGATCCGACCGAGACGATTTCGGCGGCTTCGATCTGCCGGATATAGGCGTCCGTCTCCGGCGTGCGGTGCGAACGGCTGGCGACGATCGTAAGCGGCACCTGCCCTTCCCGCACCGATATCCGATGCCGACCGACAATGTTCAGCTTGTCGTCGAGCGCGATCGCCTCGGCGTGGCCGGGCCGCGCGGAGAAGAACCGCCCGCTACAGGGCGCATAGACGACGCCGACCTCGGGCACGCCATCGCGTATCAGAGCAATGTTGACGGTGAAATCGCTCTTGCCGCCCACGAATTCCTTGGTGCCGTCCAGCGGATCGACGAGGAAGAATTTTTGTCCTAGCGCCGGGGCTTCGATGCCGGCTGCCGTTTCCTCCTCGGCCACGCAGGGAATGCCCGGGAAGGCCGCGCGCAGCCCTTCCAGGATCAGCCTCTCGCTTGCACGGTCGGCCTCCGTCACCGGCGAGAGGTCGGCCTTGTGCTCCACCGAAACCTTGCAATGGAAGATTTCCATGATCACCCGGCCGGCCTCGAGCGCAAGTTGCTCGAAGACGGCGAGCATCCCCTCGTCGTCAGATACCGCCGCCGTCGTCGTATTGTTGATCTGCAATGTCGCGCTCACGTAACCAGCCTTCGAGAACCTCTACCATCTCTTCAGGCGTCCTGCCGAGCGTTTGAAGGTGCAATTCAGGGTTTTCCGGTGCCTCATAGGGTGAATCCACGCCGGTGAAGTTCTTGATCTCGCCCTTGAGGGCACGTGCGTAAAGCCCCTTGGGATCGCGGGCAGCGCATTCCTCGAAGGACGTATCGACGAACACTTCGACGAACTCGCCCGGCCCCATCAGCTCGCGCGCCATCCGGCGCTCGGCCCGGAAGGGCGAGATGAACGACACCAGTACGATCAGCCCCGCATCGGCCATCAGCCGCGCCACTTCCGCCACGCGGCGGATGTTCTCAACCCGGTCGGCCTCGGAGAAGCCGAGGTCCCGGTTCAGCCCGTGGCGGATGTTGTCGCCATCCAGAATATAGGTGTGGCGACCGCTGGCATGCAGCTTCTTTTCCAGAAGATTGGCGATGGTCGACTTGCCCGAGCCCGAAAGGCCGGTGAACCACAGCACGGCCGGCTTCTGCTGCTTGGCGGTGGCGCGCGCTTCCTTGGTCACGTCCAGCGATTGCCAGTGGATGTTGTCGGCCCGGCGCAGCGCGTGCTGGATCATGCCGGCGCCGACCGTCGCATTGGTCAGGCGGTCGATGAGAATGAAGGCGCCGGTGGCGCGGTTGTCGGCGAAGGGATCGAAAGCCAGCGGCGATTGCGTGGAAATCGTGCAGAAGCCGACTTCATTCATCTCAAGCGATTTCGCAGCCGCGTGGCCGAAGTCGTTGATGTCGAGTCGATATTTGAGTTCGGTAACGGTGGCGCTGGCCTGGTCCGTCTCGGTGCGCAGAATATAGGAACGGCCGGGCAGCAACGGCTTGTCATCGAACCAGACGATGTTGGCCTCGAACTGGTCGGTGACGTGCGGTCGCGCCTTGGGCGAGACCAGCAGGTTGCCGCGCGACACCTCGACCTCGTCTTCCAGCACCAGCGTGACCGCCTGTCCCTCGGCAGCCTGCTGCAAGTCGCCGCCATGGGCGACGATACGCTTGACCTTTGACGCCTTGCCCGACTTGGCAACCACCACCTCGTCGCCCTGGGCGATGGAGCCCGACGCAACGGTTCCGGCAAAGCCGCGGAAGTCGAGATTGGGCCGGTTCACATATTGGACCGGGAAGCGGAACGGTTTTTCCGTTGCATCCTGTTCGACATCGACCGTTTCGAGATGCTCGATCAGGGTCGGCCCGGAATACCATGCGGTCTTCTCCGACTTGCGCATGACATTGTCGCCATAGCGCGCCGACATCGGGATCGCGACGACCGAGGCAAAGCCGAGGTCCTTCGAGAAGGCCGCGTAGTCGACAACGATGCGCTCATAAACCGTGCGGTCGAAGCCAATGAGATCGATCTTGTTCACCGCAAGCACAATGTGGCGGATGCCGAGCAGCGAGGCGATGATGGAGTGGCGGCGGGTCTGGCGCAGCACGCCCTGGCGCGCGTCGATCAGCACGATGGCAAGGTCTGCCGTGGAGGCGCCGGTCGCCATATTGCGCGTGTATTGCTCATGGCCCGGCGTGTCGGCGACGATGAACTTGCGCTTGGACGTAGCGAAAAAGCGGTAGGCGACATCGATGGTAATGCCCTGCTCGCGCTCGGCCTCCAGCCCGTCGACCAGAAGCGCGAAGTCGATGTCGTCGCCCGTGGTGCCATGCTTGCGCGAATCCCGCTCGAGCGCGGCAAGCTGATCCTCGAAGATCTGCTTGGCGTCGGAAAGCAGCCGGCCGATCAGGGTCGACTTGCCGTCATCCACCGAACCGCAGGTCAGAAAGCGCAGCAGCGACTTCTGCTCCTGCGCGGCGAGATAGTCTTCAACGGTTTCGACGACCGCGAGGTCTTCTGCAAGGAGGGGACGCATGATCAGAAATATCCCTCGCGCTTCTTCTTTTCCATGGAGCCCGCTTCGTCGCGGTCGATCAGGCGGCCCTGCCGCTCGGAGGTGCGCGCAATCAGCATCTCGCTGACGATGCCCTGCAGGTCGGTGGCGTCGGATTCGATGGCGCCCGTCAGCGGGTAGCAGCCCAGCGTCCTGAAGCGCACCAGCCGGTTTTCCACCACCTCGCCGGGCTTGAGCTTCATGCGATCGTCATCGCGCAGGATGAGCATGCCGTCGCGCTCGACCACCGGGCGCTCCTTGGCGAAATAGAGCGGCACGATGGGGATATCTTCCTGCAGGATGTACTGCCAGATATCGAGTTCGGTCCAATTGGAGAGCGGGAAGACGCGGATCGACTCGCCCGGCGCCACGCGCGTGTTGAAGATCTTCCACATCTCCGGCCGCTGGTTCTTCGGGTCCCAGGCGTGGCTCGAATTGCGGAAGGAGAAGATGCGCTCCTTGGCGCGCGACTTTTCTTCGTCGCGGCGCGCACCGCCGAAAGCCGCATCAAAACCGTATTTGTCGAGCGCCTGCCGCAGGCCCACCGTCTTCATGATGTGGGTGTGCGTGTTCGAGCCGTGGTCGAAGGGGTTGATGCCCTCGCGCACGCCGTCTTCATTGATATGTACCAGAAGGTCGAAGCCCAGCCGTTCGGCCATGGCGTCGCGAAACTCGATCATCTCGCGGAACTTCCATGTCGTATCGACGTGCAGGAACGGAAACGGTGGCTTGGCCGGATAAAAGGCCTTCATCGCAAGATGCAGCAGTACGGACGAATCCTTGCCGACCGAATAGAGCATCACCGGTTTGCTGAAGGTCGCTGCCACCTCACGAAAAATATGTATTGCCTCGGCTTCGAGCCGGTCGAGATGGGACAGCCTGGCAAGCATGGAACGCCTTCGGAGAAACGGAAAGTGACGACGGCAACGTCTTGAGTTTCTGCGATTTTCGTCGCCAGGGGCCTTCCTCTCAAGGAGCCCGCTACCAATTTTGCCGGGATTGCCGATCGCAGCGTGCGCTGCCGGGCACTTCTTTGGAAACTTGTTTCGCCGATAGGCAGCACTCGATTTTCCGGGCTGCGATCCGCGTGCTCATGGGAGCTTGAGCCGGCTCTTCCGAAGCCTCCTCCCCAAAAACAAAAAAGCCGCGAACCGAGGTTCGCGGCTTGTCTTTCGGAATGGCTTCCGATCAGCGCTTGGGCAGCAGCGCCCAGATGGCCGGGGCCAGCGTCGAGGCCAGCGCAACCTTGATCAGGTCGGGAACGATGAAGGGCACGACGCCGAACTGCCACGACTTCTCGACGCCGATCAGTGCGGCGAGCCAGGCAAAGCCCATGGCCATCATGACGACTTCGGCGGTCAGCACGGCGCCGAACATCTTGACCGGGCTGCGGTCCCAGCCGCGGTCAGCCGCCCAGCCGACGATTGCGGCCATAGCGACGAAGCCGGCCAGGTAGCCGCCGGTCGAGCCGAGCATATAGGCGATGCCGATGCCCTTCTCGGGCGTGCTCTGGAACACCGGGAAGCCCATCGCGCCCTGCGCCATGTAAAGAAGCAGCGTCGCCACTGCCAGGCGCATGCCGAAGGCGGCCGAGATCATGAAGATCGCCAGCGTCTGCAGCGACATGTCGACCGGTCCGAGCACGACCTTGGTCTTGGCGGACAGCGTGAGCAGTAGAGTGCCGGAAACGGCGAGGAAAATTTGCGTGGCCAGCCGCGCGGTGCCGCTCTCGGGCAGCGCCAGCGAAACGAGCGGGCGGGCGGAAATTGAATTTGCCATGGTGGTCCCCATTTCAATCGAGGTTGGCCGATCATCGCCGGCCGGGTTTGCCTATATTGGCTGTCATGCTAAGCGGCAAACAATTTTAGCGGTTTCGCACCGAAGGCTAGGCAGTTTCGACGATGTCCATTGAATTCGACACGAAGTTCGAGCCCGCCTATGGCGAATCCGTCCCCGTGGCAAAGGGCATTGCCCGGCTGACGGTGAACAATCCGAGCGCCTTCACCTTCCACGGCACCAACAGCTACATCGTCGGGCGGGACACACTGGCGGTAATCGATCCCGGCCCCGAGGACGAGGCGCAATTCCAGGCGCTGGTCAAGGCAATCGCAGGGCGCCCCGTCAGCCACATCTTCGTCAGCCATACGCATAGAGACCACTCTCCCCTTGCCGCCCGACTCGCGCAGGAAACCGGCGCCATCGTCGCTGCGGAAGGGCCACACCGTCCGGCCCGCCCATTGCGGATCGGCGAGATCAACCCGCTCGACGCCAGCGCCGACATGGATTTCAAACCCGATCTTGCATTGAAGGATGGCGATGTCGTCGAAGGCGACGGCTGGCGCATCAGCACCGTTCTGACGCCCGGCCACGCCGCCAACCATGCGGCCTTCGGGCTCGAGGGCACGGGCATCCTGTTCTCGGCCGATCACGTCATGGCCTGGGCAACATCCATCGTCGCTCCGCCGGACGGCGCCATGAGCGACTATATGGATTCGCTAGACCGGCTTCTGGAGCGGGACGACAGGCTGTTCCTGCCCGGCCATGGCGGAGCCGTGACCAAGCCGCGCTCATTCCTGCGCGGCCTCAAGGCCCACAGGAAGATGCGCGAGCGCGCCATCTTGGAAAGGGTGAAGACGGGTGACCGGACGGTCCGCGAAATGGTCGCCGCAATCTACCGCGACACCGATCCGCGCCTGCATGGCGCTGCCGGCCTTTCAGTTCTCGCCCATCTCGAAGACCTCGTCGGCCGCGGGGCGGTCACCACAGACGGCGAGGTTTCCATCGACGGCCGTTTTTCTCCCGCCCACTAGACTGGGTTAGTCAGCTCACTCGGCGTCGGGCAGCGGCTTCTGACCCGTCTCGCTGCCGACCTCCGCATCGAGGTCGTTCATGAACTGCGCGATGCGGGCGGCATTGTCGCCAAGGTCGTGCCGGCCGTAGCGAGAGGCCGAGCGCATGTCGACATAGGTCGTGTCGCCCTCATCGACGATCCGTATCGCCACGTCCACCGGAAAGTCCAGCAAGGTGGTGTAGGCCAGCGCGTCGATGGTTATCACTTCCTCTTCGGGATGATGGGTCGGGCCGAAAAGCTTCCAGTCGGTGTGGGACAGGACGGCTTCGACCGCCGCCAGCGTACGGTCGAGCGAGAGGTCGTATCGCCTGCCGGTAACGTCCGGATATTTCTCCTGCTGCAGCTTGCGCTGCGCCGGCGACGGGGCTTCCACCGGGTTCATGCTTGGGGTGCGCATCTTCAACGCCATCGTCAGTTCAGGCGGATCGTCGAGGTCCGTGGAAATATCGTTCAGTTCGGGGTGACTGTAGGCGCGATAGCCCGACAACAGGAACGGCACCAGCACGAGCACGGCGACGATCGCGCCACGGGTCATGTCGTTGCCGCCGAGATAGCCGTCGTTCCACACCGAAGGAAAGGCGAAGGCCGCCAGCAGCAGAGCGATGGCCGCAAGCACAGCAACTATCGCGAGCACCCAGAGAAAGGGCACCGTCTCAAGGAAAGCATAGCGGTGGCCGAGCCCGGCTACGATGAACAGCACCGCTGAAAAGGACGCCAGACGCCACGACCAAATCGCGCTCTTCGACGTCCGTTCCTCCAGATATGCCACCATGTCGCCTACCGTCGGTTCCGCAATCCCCGACTACTTAGAGCATTTTGGCGCGAGGTGGTATCACCTGACCTCGCACAAAGGCGGTACAATCAAGTAGATAGACCGTGATGTCGTCCGAAGGTGGTCGTCCGTCCTCCACATCCGTCCCCCGCTTCGCTCGGACGACCTCTCCCCGACGGGGAAGAGGAAATTTCGGATGTTGGGGCGACCTTCTTCTCCTCGGCTAGAGCGTCTCCCTGTCCGGCAGCCTCTCCGCCTCATCGGTCGGAAGCCGATAGTCGCTGAACTGCTTGCGCAAAGTGCTCTTCTGGATCTTGCCGGTCGCCGTATGCGGTATTTCGTCGACGAAAGCCACGTCGTCAGGCAGCCACCACTTGGGGACCTTGTCCTTCATGAAGCCAAGGATATCCGCCTTGCCCGGCTCCCGGCCCTGCTTGCGCACCACCACCAGCAACGGCCGCTCGTCCCATTTGGAGTGCCGCACGCCGATGACGGCAGCCTCGGCGACATCCGGATGGCCGACCGCGAGGTTTTCGAGCTCGATGGTGGAGATCCACTCGCCGCCCGATTTGATCACGTCCTTGGCCCGGTCGGTGATCTGCATGTAGCCGTTCGGGTCGATATGGGCGACGTCACCCGTGTCGAACCAGCCTTCCTCGTCGAACTGCTCCTTGCCCGCTCCGCCGTAGTAGGCGCGCGCCACCGCAGGCCCCCTCACCTTCAGTCGGCCGAACGTCTTGCCGTCCCAAGGCTGCGGCCGGTCGTTGTCGTCGGTGACGATCATCTCGACGCCGAAGGGCGCATGGCCCTGCTTCTCCTCGATGTCGAGCCGCGTCTCGCCTTCGAGCCGGGCATATTCCGGCTTCATCGTGCAGAGGCTGCCGAGCGGCGACATCTCGGTCATGCCCCAGGCATGGACGACCTCCACGTCGTAATTGTCCTGGAATTTCTTTGCCATTATGCGCGGGCAGGCGGAACCGCCGATGACGACCTTCTTGAGATAGGGCAGCTTCTTGCCGGTCTCCTCCAGATGCTGCAGCAGCATCAGCCATACGGTCGGCACGGCGGCCGTGAAGCTGACTTTCTCGGTATCAAGGAGTTCATAGATCGAGGCGCCATCCATGCGCCCGCCCGGCATCACCAGCTTGGCGCCGATCATCGGCGCGCTCTGGGCCAGGCCCCAGGCATTGGCATGGAACATCGGCACGACCGGCAGGACGACGTCCCGCGTGGAAATGCCCATCGCATCGGGCATGCAAGCCATCATCGCGTGCAGCACGTTCGAGCGGTGACTGTAGACGACGCCCTTCGGCTCCCCGGTGGTTCCCGAGGTGTAGCACATGCCGGCCGCCGCGTTTTCATCGAGCGCCACCCAGCGGAAGTCGCCATCGGCTTCACCCAGCCACTCCTCATAGGGCACCGCATTGGACAGCGAGGTTAGCGGCATATGCGCCGCATCCGTCATGACGATGACCTGCCAAAGCGTCGGAACCGATGCTGCGATCTTTTCCACCAACGGCAGGAAGGTCAGGTCGACGAACAGCGCCCTGTCCTCGGCATGGTTCATGATCCAGACGATCTGCTCGGGAAACAGGCGCGGATTGAGCGTGTGGTAGACCGCGCCCATGCCCATGATGCCATACCAGGCCTCGATGTGGCGCGCGGTGTTCCAGGCCAGCGTGGCGATGCGGTCGCCGCGCTCGTAGCCCTCCCTTTCCAGGCGCTGCGCCACCTTCAGCGCGCGGCCGCGCAATTCGCCATAGGTCGTGCGAACGATCGGCCCCTCGACGGAACGCGAGACGATCTCACGATGCGGGTGCTGGGTTCCGGCGTGGTCGAGTATCTTGTGACAGAGCAGCGGCCATTCCTGCATCAATCCGAGCATTCCGTTCCTCCCTTTGTCGTATGTTGTTTTCGGCATTGTTGGAACGAAAGGACGGATTGTCCAGCACTACCCCAGCGCTTAGCCTAATTGGTTAGAAAAGCCCGGGCTGCCGCCATATTGCGGCCACTGTCGCTGCCAATGTTCCAGCCGGGCGGGCGTATAGACAAGGGACAGGGGTTCGACATGAGCGAGAAACCCGTCGAGAACGGCGAAGCCGAAGTTGCCTCCGAAAACACCGTCGAGCTGCCTACCAATGGCGAGCCGGTTTCCGACCAGGCTTTCGAAGAGGTCGTGAGCGGGGCATTGGGCGCCGTAGGCGGCACGCTTCTGTTCAAGATGCGGGTCGACCAGGCAAAGGAGCCGCACCACGCGGCAGCGGCCTTCGTCGGCCAGGGCGAAAGCCGCCAGTTCCTGATCCTGACCATGCCGATCGCCGGCGGCCATCTCAGTGTGGAAACCACGGCCAAGAGCAAGAGCCCCATTGCCGGCATCGCGGCTGCCTACGCCCATCTCGCGGACGCTTTTTCGACCGCCGCCTGACAGGCGCTTCATCGGATCGGCATAAGCGCACGCTTCCTCAGCGACGAGGCGGAGCGCCTTCACGGATTTGTGGAAACGAAGCCAGGAACGTAAGCTCGGGCATGGACGTTTTCAGCGATCCGTAGGAGCTTCGCATGGCAACAGAAGTCCTTTCCTCGCCCGGTTTTCGGCGCAACCCGCAATATCATCTCACCGCCAGGCGCTTTAGCGGCACCGTCGTCGTCACCTTCGCCGACGCGGTCCTGGCCTCCACGACCGCAGCCCGGGTGGTGCGCGAGGAGGGCCACGAGCCCGTCTATTACGTGCCCTTCGAGGATATCTATTTCGAGTTCCTGACGCGCAGCGATACACGCACGCATTGCCCCTACAAGGGCGACGCATCCCACTGGAACGTGACGGCGTCCGGGGATGCCGAGAAGGACGTCATGTGGGCATATGAGGAGCCTTATGAGGAAATGAGGCTCATCCGAAACTACGGCGCCTTCTACCCGCAGAAAGTCTCGATAGCCGTGACGCCTGCTGTTTCGAAGAACCTCGATTCCCACTGGCCCGAATAGCGGTATACCCGCTCAATCAGTGGTGTCGTCGGTTCCCTCGCCGTCGGCATCGTCGAGCCGCACGAAATTGACGCCCTTGGCCTTGAGCTCCATCAGCCCCTTCGCCAGGCCCTCGCCGGCCGCATGGGTCGGCTGGTTGATGTGGGCGATGATGACGTCGCCGTCCTTCGCAGCAGCGACGCGCCGTGCGGTCTCCTTGGCGCTCAGCAGCGAACCGCCGTCACCATTGATCGAGTAGCCCGCGATCTTGAAGCCGAGCTTGCGGATCAGCGCGATAGCCGAAGGGCTGTACAGCGCGGTGGCGCCGCGAAACCATTTCGGAGCCGGCTGGCCGTTCTTGGCAAGTGCCGCTGCACCGTCCTCGACCTCGGCCGCCACTGCGTCCGGGCTGCCGGCTGTGCTGATGCCATAGATCTTGCGCGGCGTATCGACGGCCGGAACGTGATGGCCGCCATGGTTCTCGAGCTCGAACAGGTCGGGGTGCGCCTTCATGATCTCGAGCGCCTCGGCGTTGCGCTTGAGCCAAATGCCGGTGACGAAGATCGTCGCCGGAATGCGGTTCTCGACCAGCGCGGAGAGGATGCGGTTGTCGGTCTTGCCACCGCAGGCATCAAGCGTCAGCGCCACGCGTGGTGGCGTGGCGGCATCCTCGTGGGGTTTGAGGCGAAGCGTAGGCTCCAGGAGAGGTACGGCGTGACCGGCGGGAACCGCCGAGACCAGGAGTCCGGCGGCAATCATGGATTTCAGTAGCAGGCGCATGACAGTCAGTTCCAGGCGTTTTACGGCCCGTCCCAAAGTCCGCCATCAAGGCGAAAATCGGGATAGGCCCCGCCTGTTTTCGAACTATGCGCCCTTGCGCGACGTTTTGACCGCGGCCTGCGCCGCCGCCAGTCTCGCGATCGGTACCCGGAAGGGTGAGCAGGAGACGTAGTCGAGGCCCACTTCCTCGCAGAAATGGATCGACGCCGGATCGCCGCCATGCTCGCCACAGATGCCGAGCTTCAGGGATGGCCGCGTCGACCTGCCCTTTTCGGCGCCGATGCGCACCAGTTCGCCAACACCTTCAACGTCGAGCGACACGAAAGGATCCTGATCGATGATGCCTTTCTGACGATAGGTTTCCAGGAAGGATGCCGCGTCGTCACGCGAAATGCCAAACGTGGTCTGCGTCAGGTCGTTGGTGCCGAAGGAGAAGAACTCCGCCGTCTCGGCAATCACATGCGCCCGGATCGCCGCGCGCGGCAGCTCGATCATGGTGCCGGTGAGGTATTCCACCTTCACGCCGGTCTCTTCCATGACGCTCTTGGCCACGGCATCGATGCGGGCCTTCACATAGTCGAGTTCCTTCACCAGACCCACCAGCGGCACCATGATTTCGGGAACGACCGGGTTGCCGGTCTGCTTGCCGGCCTCCACCGCCGCCTCGAAGATGGCGCGCGCCTGCATCTCGGCGATTTCCGGATAGGACACAGCCAGCCGGCAGCCGCGATGCCCCAGCATCGGGTTGAACTCGTGCAGCAGATCGGTGCGCTGCCGCAGCTTGTCGGGCGAGACGCCCATAGACGCCGCGACCTCGGCGATCTCGTGATCGGTCTTGGGCAGGAATTCGTGCAGCGGCGGATCGAGTAGGCGGATGGTGACCGGCAGGCCGGCCATGATCTCGAACAGCTCGACAAAGTCCGAACGCTGCATGGGCAGCAGCTTGGCAAGTGCTGCACGGCGACCGTTTTCGGAATCGGCCAGGATCATCTCGCGCATCGCCAGGATGCGGTCATCCTCGAAGAACATGTGCTCGGTGCGGCAAAGGCCGATGCCTTCGGCGCCGAAGGACCGCGCCATGCGCGCATCCGCCGGGGTTTCGGCATTGGCACGCACCTTCATGCGGCGGATCTTGTCGGCCCATTCCATGATCGAGGCGAAATCGCCCGAAAGCTCAGGCTGCAGCATGGGCACAGCGCCCTTCAGCACCTGGCCATTGGCGCCATCGATGGTGATGATGTCGCCCTTGTGGAAGGTCACGCCCATCGTGGTCAGCGTGCCGGCCTTATAGTCGACCCGCAGCGAGCCCGCGCCCGAAACGCAAGGCTTGCCCATGCCACGCGCCACAACGGCCGCGTGGCTGGTCATGCCGCCGCGCGTGGTCAAGATGCCTTCGGCGGCATGCATGCCATGGATGTCTTCCGGGCTCGTCTCGATGCGAACCAGGATGACCTTCTTGCCGATGGCGCGCATCTCCTCGGCTTCGTTGGAGGAGAACACGATCTCGCCGGTAGCAGCCCCTGGCGAAGCCGGCAGGCCCATTGCGATGACATGGCGCTCGGCCTTCGGATCGATGGTCGGGTGCAGCAGCTGGTCGAGCGAGGCCGGATCGATGCGGGCCACCGCCTCGTCCGTGGTGATCAGCCCCTCGGCGGCCATGTCGACCGCGATCTTCAACGCTGCCTTGGCGGTCCGCTTGCCCGAGCGGGTCTGCAGCATCCACAGCTTGCCACGCTCGATGGTGAATTCGAGGTCCTGCATATCGCGGTAGTGCTTTTCCAACTGCTCCGAGATCTTCGTGAAGGACGCGAACGCATCGGGCATCAGCTTCTGCAGCGAAGGCTTGTCGGAACCGGCAGCAACACGTGCAACCTCGGTGATGTTCTGCGGGGTGCGAATGCCCGCCACCACGTCCTCGCCCTGCGCATTCACAAGGAACTCGCCATAAAGCGCCTTCTCGCCAGTCGACGGATTGCGCGTGAAGGCAACGCCGGTGGCCGATGTGTCGCCCATATTGCCGAACACCATGGCCTGAACGTTGACCGCCGTGCCCCAGCTTTCGGGAATGTCGTGCAGGCGGCGATAGGTGATGGCGCGGTGGTTCATCCAGCTGGAGAACACGGCGCCGATGGCGCCCCAGAGCTGCTCCTTCGGGTCCTGCGGGAACGGCTTGCCGAGTTCCTCCTCGACTTTAGCCTTGTAGAGCGCGATCACTTCCTGCCATTCCGCGGCCGACAGCTCGGTGTCGAGCTCGTGGCCAAGGCGTGCCTTCTCGTCCTGCAGGATTTCCTCGAACACCTCGTGTTCGAGCCCCATGACGACATCCGAATACATCTGGATGAAGCGGCGGTAGCTGTCATAGGCAAAGCGCGCATCGCCCGAATCGGCGGCCAGCGCCTCGACCGTGACGTCGTTGAGGCCGAGATTGAGCACAGTGTCCATCATGCCCGGCATCGAGGCGCGGGCGCCAGAACGCACCGAAACCAGCAGCAGCTTTTCCGGATCGCCGAAATTGCGGTCGGTCAGCCGGCCGATATGGTTCAGCGCCTCGCTGATCTCGGCCTCGAGCCCGCCGGGATAGGTGCGGCCGTTGGCATAGAAGGCGTTGCAGACCTCGGTGGTGATCGTAAAACCGGGCGGCACGGGCAGCCCCAGGCTGCACATCTCGGCAAGGTTGGCACCTTTGCCGCCGAGAAGATTCTTGTCGCCGGCACGCCCTTCGGCGGCACCATCCCCAAAGGTGTAGACCCACTTGGCCATGCTTGCTCCTCGCCAGTCTCAGAGGCCGCCGGAAAGGCCGGTGGCAACCCTCTGATGCGAAGCGATAAATTGCTGCGCTGCGAAAGGCAACCGCCGCGTCACCCCTATCCGGCCTACAATCGATTAAGAAAACGAACGGAAACAAGACTTGTTCAACGGCTCGATCCAATATAGAACATAAAGGGAACAATGAGGGTCATCATGAAACAGACGGGAAAGCTCGATTATCTCGAAATGCCGGCGACCGGCGGCACGCTCGACAGCGTCAAGGCATTTTACAGCGCCGCCTTTTCGTGGTCGTTCACCGACTACGGCCCAACCTATTCGGCATACAACGAAGGGCTGGAGGGTGGCTTCGATGCCGATGCCTCAGGGGCCGTGGCAAAACCGCTGCCGGTTCTCTATTCGGAAAATCTGGAGCAGACCCTTGCGGCGGTGGAAGATGCCGGCGGCAGGATCGTCCGGCCGATCTTTTCCTTCCCCGGCGGTCGCCGTTTTCACTTCACCGACCCGGCCGGCAACGAACTGGCTGTGTGGGGGCAATAGAAGAGCTGGTCGACTTTCGACCTCTGCTCTCAGTGCACCTCGCTTGCCGGGCAACAAAATTAGCCTGCGCGCGATTGTGCTTTTCGCCGACACTGAATATAAGGCCGCGACCGACCTGACTCGGATCAGTCGCGTTTTGGGGCGTCGCCAAGCGGTAAGGCATCGGTTTTTGGTACCGACATTCCCAGGTTCGAATCCTGGCGCCCCAGCCACGCCTCCCTTCAATTCGACCTTTCCCCATCAAGGATTCAGAGCGGGCAAAGCAGCCACCTGCTTTCCAGTCGCTCCTCTGCGCTTCCTGAGCCAGTTGCGCCTTGCCTCAGAGGTGGCGTTGAGCAAGCCACGCGGCTGCCAACCGGCCTGGTCGTCGAGCGGGCCGAAAGTCGCGCGCTCGAACCGCTCAAGTTCCCGGTCCGCACCCTCGACACCGAACTCCCGCAGCCAGACGTCCAGCCGCGAGATGTCAGCTCGGCGGGACCAGGCGTCCAGGGCGGCGTAGATCACAAGCCGGTTGCCTGAACGGCACGCCGCCTCGAATTTTCCGAAATAAGCCGACTCCGAATGTTCGCGCTCGTCTTGCCAACGCGTCCACCAGGCTCTGACCCTTGGCCAGACGGCCCGACAAGCCCAGGCAAGAAGCGCAAGAGCAAGCAGTGCGCCAATCGTCCGCAGTAGCGCGAGCTTCCATCGGGAGGGATCGGCTGAAACGGGTGGCGCCGGTTGAGGCGGCGCGATCGGCGATTGGAATGCCGTCTGCTCGGAAACCGTGACATCGATCGCCGGCGCAGTCGCCGTTTCCCGCTTTCGGGTCGCAGGGTCGTACCAGGAGATTTCCACCGACGGCAGAGCATAATCGCCTGCTTTTTCAAACGCATAGGTAGCCCGGTCGATGCGCTTGCCTTCCACGTCGCCCAGACCACTCGTCGCATTCGAAAGCACCGGGTCCTGCGGATAAATCCTGATGCCTTCCGGAGCGGCGAAGTCGGCCTCCGGGATCATCATCGCCTGCATGCCGGCGGCCGTAATAGTGATCGTGCGCACGAGCGTGTCGCCGGCCTTTAGTCCTTTGGGATCGCGGTCGAGCGTCTGGCTCACTGTGAGTTTGGTCGCGACCGCCGCAATCGACCCGGACGAAGTGCCGGGCGGTCCAGTCACCGTGAATTTTGTCCGTGGCAATGTCACCGAACCGTTGGTGCCCTGCCCCGGCACTGCGGCATAGGTGAAGGTGATCCGGGTTTCAGGCAGCGCAAACTCGCCGGCGACCTGGGGCGTCACCAGGTAGGAGCGGCGAATGCCTGCATAGGTGGTATCGCCTATCGTCTCGACTAGGTTCTGCGCACCGTCCTGAAGCGTCACGATGGCGTTGGGGAAATCGATCTGCGGGAATTTCGGCGGCGACATGAAGTAGTTCGGGGCGAGCACATCGACGGCGATTTCCACCTGCTGGCCGACGACGATCGGGGGCGGTGTCATTACCTGTACGCGGACCAGCGGCTCCGCCGCCAAAGCTGATGCGCAAGACAGCAGCCATAGAAGACCAGCGATGAATGCGCTGACGCAGTCTGGCCACTTGGTCATTTGGGTTTCCCCGCAGCCTCGATGGCAAATTTGCGCGCCAGAAGATCGGCAGGCGTGACCTGGATGTTCCGCATCCAGATTTCTGCGGTCTGCTCGGCCAGATCGATCCTGCCCTCCTTGCCCTGTTTGCCCCGCTCGTCGAACTGGATCTGGTCGGGCGTCTCCTTGGGTTCGTCGGCCTGTTCCTGCTCGTCCTTCGTGCGCTCAGCGATCAACTTCTGGATGATGGCAAGGTTGGTCTCGGCCTCTTTCCAACCGGGCCGCAGCTTCAATGCCTGCTGATAGCTTGCGACTGCCTCGGGCAGTTTGTTGAGATGCGCCAGCGCGTTGCCCTGGTTAAAATAGCTTTCCGGGCTTTCCACTTGGGCGAACGCGTCCGCTGCCTTGGCGAAATCGCCAGCGCGGTAGAAGGCGACGCCACGCCACATCGGATCATCAAATACCGCGGCCGCCTTCGCATAGTCGCCCTGCTCGAAAGCGCGACGCCCCTGCTGGTCGTGCGTGAGCCACATGTCCATGAAGGAAGACGCCTGCGACTGGCCGGGTGAAAATAGGGCGAGCGCAAGCAGGATCGCACCGGCCCAATGGACCGACCAGCCTCGCCTGAACCAGAGGGCTCCCACGATCGCGGTCGGGATCGTCAGCCACCAGCCAAGGTCCCGCCAGCGGGTCTCGCCTGCCGCCTGCTGCTGTTCGAGATGGGTACGGATACGCCTCTCGATCCAGTTCACGTCGCTGTCGTCCAGCGTCACGGTGGCAAGCTGAACGCTGGTTTCCCGTTGAAGCGCCTTGAGCTGGTCAGCGTTCAGTTTCGGAATGACGCGACCGCCGCCAGCGTCGGTGAGGTATTGGCCCTCTGCCGTCTTGACCGGCCCGCCCTCGGGCGTGCCGATGGCCAGCACCATTATCTCGAAATTGCCGGAATTCTTGAACTCGGGGAACGCCGCCTGCTCCACCCCGTCCGTCATGAGCAATATCGTTCCCGGCGCGCTTTCGGACGCGAGCGACGATCGCACCTCCCGCAAGGCCGCAGCCGTATCCTTGCCGGGGACGGGCATGAGACGGGTCGAGAGCGAGTTCACATAGGTCTGGATCAGGGAGGCATCGTCGGTCAGCGGCAGCACCATGTGGGCCGAACCCGCATAGGCAAAGATTGCGGTGCGCGCACCCTGCCGGCGCTTCAGCAGATCCTGGACTTTCAGCTTGGCGCGCTCCAGCCGGGTCGGCGATATGTCGGTCGCATCCATCGTCTGGGACAGGTCCATGACAATGGCGAGCGCAGCCTTGTCCTCCACGAAGGGCGGCCGTTCATGCTGGAAGGTCGGGCCCGCGGCCGCCAAGGCCCCGAGAATGATCGCAAAGCTCACAAGGTGAACCGGCCGGAAACGACTTGCCGTGCTCCCGTCGACCACGAGATGATCGAGCAGATTGGCGGCAATGACGCCGCGCCAGCGCGTGCGCACATCCTGGCGATGCGAGACCAGCCAGATGAGGGCCAGCGCGGCGAGGATCGCCAGAAGCCACCACGGTCGCAGAAAATGGAAGTTCGCGATCATGCCGCCGCCTGCCTCCCACGACGGTTGAGCAGACCAGTGATGATCCAGGCCAGGAAATGGTATGCGATGAGCAAGAGCAGCGCAGCGCCCAGAGGGTAATAGAACAGTTCGATCCTCGGCCGCCAGGACAGTGTCTTCTGGTTGGCGGGTGTTATCCGATCGAGCGTCTGGTAGATCTGCTCGAGCTGACTCTGGTCCTGACCGAAGTAATATTGCCCACCCGTCGTCGCCGCGATCTTCTGCAAAGTCGCGATATCGAGCTTGTCCTCGCCGGTCGCGTTGGGGTCGCCTATGCCCACCGTATGCACGACGATGCCGTTCTGCTTGGCGATCTCTGCCGCCTGGTTGGGCTGCATCCTGCTTGCCGTGTCGTTGCCGTCGGTCAGCACGATCAGCACTTTTTCCGGCGCCGGGCTGTTCTGGAACATCTTGATCGCAAGGCCGATCGCATCGCCCAATGAAGTGCGCGGGCCGGCCATGCCGGGCAGCAGGCCGGAAATCAAAGCCTGCAGCGTTTGGTGGTCCTGCGTGAACGGCGCGAGCGGATAAGGCGCGTCGCCAAAGGCGATCAGCCCCATGCGGTCGCCGGTGCGGCGCTTCACGAACTCGGAAACGACTTCGCGCACCGCATCGACCCGCCCGCCGAGTTGGCCGGAAGGTTCGCGAAAATCCTTGGTCTCCATGGACTGCGACAGGTCGAGCGCAAGCATCAGGTCGCGCTGGGGTTCGACCTTTTCGATGGGCGGTTCCACGAATTGCGGCCGCGCCAGCGCCAGCACGACCAGTCCCCAGCAGATCGGCGCAAGAATTCGCTGGGCCCAGTTCATCCGCCTCACGATCGCCCCTCGCGTCGGCGAAATGCCGGCGGCCTGCGTGACCTCGCCGAAGAAAGCGATGCGCACGGAGGCCGTTTCCTGCCGATAGGGCGGCAGCAGCCACCAGACCAGCAGTGGCAGGGGAAGAAGGGCAAGCAGCCAGGGATACTCAAGCTGATACACGATGCCCCTCGATCCATGCGCGTGCGCCCGCAAACACTGCGCGAGCTTGATCGTCCGGGAGGGCGCCAAGAGTTCCGGCTTTCTGGTATTCCTCATCCTGCAACAATCGCGCCAGTTCCGGGGCGATCGGCCTGTCGTAGTGGGCGCCGAGAAACTCCACCCACTGCGCGCCGCTGAGCGGGGCAACCGATGCTCGCGGCCAGACTGAGAGAGCCACCCTTTTCAGCAATTCGGGTATGGCGAGCGCCTCCGCGAGGAGGCCATCAGGATGGCCCGCATCCCTTTCCAGGGCATCGAGTTCGGCCAATGCCTCGCGGCGATAGCGGTTGGCGTGCCGCCAAGCGAGCCAGCGCCAAAGGCCGAAGATCATCGCGGCCAGAAGGATCGCAAACAGCAGCGCCCAACCCCAGGTCTGCGGCCACCAGGAAACGGGCTGCGGCTGCGCGATGTCGGCCAGCTTGTCCAGCGCAGCACGGGTCTTGTCGTCGATTGGAGGCGTCTCAGCCATCGCTAGCGCCTCTGGTTGCGCCACGAAAGCTTGCGCATCATCTGGCGCATCTGCGGCACGGTTTCCTCGGCGGCCGAAAGAAGCATCATCGGCATTCCAAGCTGCTGCTGCCAGCCCAGGATTTCATTGCCCCGAGCTCTGGCGTAGTCGCCGATGCGGCTGCGGGTATTGCCATGTCCGAAAGGGAGAACGGCCTGAAGCGAGCCTTCGCTCACGACCATCTCCCCCTTCTCCGGAAGCTCGAGCAGGAACGGGTCGTAGACCAGTATCGCCAGCACATCATTGCTCATCGTCAGGCCCAGGAGCATGTCGCGGGTGTCGTTGTCGTGGCCGTCGAAATCGCTGATAACGATGATCAGATGGTCATGCGCGGCCTGGGCTGCCACCGCCCGCAGGGCGGCATTGAGCTGGCCCTGCCCCTTCGAATCCTCGGATTTTGCGTGCAGTGCCGAGTTCTGCTCGACGATAGGATTGAGGAAATCGATCACCGCAGCGCGGCTCCGATGCGGTCGCACCTCGGTTACCTTTGTGTCGTTGAAGACGACGCCCCCGACCCGATCGCCCATCACAAGCACGCGCCAGGCACAAAGGGCCGCAGCCTCCGCCGCGGATACCGATTTCATGGCGCGGCGGCTGCCGAAGAACATGTTCAGGCGCTGGTCGACGACGATCAGCGCCGGACGGTCTTTCTCCTCGGTGTAGACCCGGACGAACGGTTTTCCCGCGCGCGCAGTCACCCGCCAGTCCATGGTGCGGATATCGTCGCCGGGGATGTATTCGCGCAGTTCCTCGAAGGCTAATCCCCGCCCCCGCATTCGCGACTGGTGCCGCCCCACCAGCATCTGGTGCCCCGGCCGCCGCGCCCACATGCCAGGCCCGCGAACCGCCGCCTCCAGGGTCACGAGGTCAGCAACCGAAGCATAGACGCCCGGCTCGCCTTCCACGTCGCGGTGGGGGCGGGCAACTCCCTTGGAACGTCCAAGTGCCGAGAGTGAAAATGGCATCGCCGCATCCTCACGCCACCGCGACACGCTCCACCAGGCGGTCGACCACCTGGTCCGCAGTCATGCCACCGGCATGCGCTTCGTAGGACAGGATCAGCCGGTGGCGGAAAACGTCATGCACGATCGCCCTGACGTCGTCGGGGGTGACATAGTCCCTGCCCTGGAACCAGGCATAGGAGCGCGAGACCTTGTCGAGCGCGATGGATCCGCGGGGACTGACGCCGACCTGGATCCATTTCGCAAGGTCGGCATCGTATTTGTCCGGCGTGCGCGTGCCATAGACCAGCGAGACAATGTAGTTCTCCACCGGCTCGGAGACCGTGACCGCGTTGATTTCCCCACGCGCGTCGAAGATCGCCTGCTGCGCCAGCAACATGTCGTTCTCGGACGCCTTCTTGCCGGCGCCGTTTCCGACCTCTTCGCTGCGCACCAGCCGCATGATGTCGCCTTCCGCCTGCTGGTCCGGGTAGCCGACCTGCACATGCAACAGGAAGCGGTCGAGCTGCGCCTCGGGCAGCGGATAGGTCCCTTCCTGCTCGATGGGATTTTGCGTCGCCATGACGAGGAACAATTGCGGGAGCGCACGGCTTTCGCCACCCACCGTCACCTGGCGCTCCTCCATGGCTTCGAGCAATGCCGACTGCACCTTGGCAGGCGCGCGGTTGATCTCGTCGGCGAGCACGAGATTGGCGAATACCGGGCCGGCCTGGAACTTGAACGTGCCCTTGCCGCCTTCCGTGAAATAGATTTCGGAACCGGTGATATCGGAAGGCAAAAGGTCCGGCGTGAACTGCACGCGCGAAAGCTTCGCATCAAGGTTCTTCGACAGCGTCTTGATCGCCCTCGTCTTGGCCAGGCCCGGCAGGCCCTCGACCAGAATATGCCCGTTGCTCAGCAAGCCAAGCAGCATCCGCTCGACCATGCCTTCCTGGCCGATGATGGACTGGTTGATGCGCTGGCCAAGCGCAACGATGTCGTCGCGAGCGGTCATCCGCCCCTCCTCTCTCCGAAAACCCATCGGTAGTATGGATTGTCTGGCCCGGCCGCCTGCACCTTGGTCATTTCGGCTTGCCACCCGGCGCGGTCCCCGATGTAGGCGTAGATGCCTGCCTGATAGAACTTATCCAGCAGATCGCGCTCGCCATGGAACTGCGCCCAGAAGTCGGCGCTGGCATTTTCGACGGGCACGTCCTGCCGAAGGGCAAACAGTGCAACCAGCGTCTCGACGTAGGCGTCTCGCTTTACCCAAGGGGCGTATTCGATACGCGGGCGATCGTCGGTGACTGACGGAGCATCCCCGGCGAACCTGACCAACCCATCGCGGTCGGTGACCCAGAGGGAAAGCAGGGCCGCGGGCGAAGCGATCCCGACCTCCGCCAGCGCGGCCTTGACGTCCGGCTCGTTGAAACGCGGCGTCAGCTTTGCAAGGTCAAGCCTGATTGGGTCGCGCGACCCGATCAACAGCATCTCGTGGAGTTCGGTCGTCCACAGCGAGACATGCGGGAAGACGTCGATGAAGCTGCGCACCAACGACTGCGTGTCCTCGAAATTCTGCGTGGGCAAGGGCAACCATTGCGCAACAATCCCGCCGGGCTGTAGCCGAGCTGCCGCGAGCTTGTAGAAATCCGTCGAATATAAGTTCGCGACGCCTGCGGCAGACGGTGGCGGCGGCTCGAGCGTGATGAGGTCGTAGCGATCCGTGCTGGTCAGCAATTCCCGGCGCCCGTCACGCAGACGAACGTCGAGCCGTGTGTCCCGGCTCGCATCGTTGTTCCCCGCAAAAAGCGAGGTGGCCTCTACGACGGCCGGCAGCAGTTCGGCGGCAACTCGCCGTTCGAGGCCGGCGTAATCCAGTAGCGCGCCGGCGGTGATGCCGGTGCCGAGACCGACGACAAGCGCCGACCGCGGCTCGCCATTGTGGATGATCAACGGAAGTAGTGCCTGCAGGCGCATGTAGCGCAGCGAAGGCAGCGAATCCCCCGTGTTGGACACTCCTTGGATATAAAGGCGACGGAACTTCCTCGCCTCTTCGCCCTGCTCAACGACCGCAACTGTGGCGCCAAGCCCTTCCTCATAGAACACCAGATGCCCCGCGCGTGCGCCGGGAAGCAGCGTGGCGAGGCGGCTCGCGGGGATCAGTACGGCTGCGACCAGCGCGGCAGTCGCGAGCGCAGCGGAAGCTCTTCGGCCCCAGCTGTTTGGGGCCTGGCTCGCGAATGCGGCGACAGCGCCAGTCGCGGCGGCGGCTACCGCAAGCACACCCAGCGTGCGAACCAGACCGAGCCCAGGGACCAGGAGAAACCCGGTTGCTATCGAGCCGGCTATGCCGCCGATCGTGTTGATGGCAGTTACTATGCCAACGCCTGCCCCCACATGCTCCGTCGGTACGGCAAGTCTGAGGACGGCGGGAAAGGCTGCCCCCAGAAGGAGTGTAGGCAGGAAGACCATCGCAAGGGCGGCGACCTGGAAGCGCGCGCACATGCCGACGAACTCGCTGCCGGTGATGCGCAGCGCCCAGTATTCCGCGAACGACTGGACGGTTACGATCCAGTGCCCCAGAAATCCGATCTGGAGGAGCGCTACCACCCCTGCGCTGGCGATGAGCAGGCCGAAGGCGCTCCAGGGATCGCGGACACGATCGGCAAAGCGGGCAAAAACAGCCGCCCCGAGTGCAAGGCCGAAAAGGTAAGTGGCGAGCATGACCGAGAAGGCGAAGGCGCGCGTGCTCATGAATTGCGCGATCGATTGCGACCAGACGACTTCATAGCCAAGCGCGATGCCGCCTGCGACCGCATAAATGGCGATGGCTAGTTTCGTCTTGGCATTGAAGGTTCCCTTCACCGGTTGTTTGGGCGCTGGCAAAGCCGCCGACCGGAACAGGCCTGCGGCAGCAAGCGCGACCAGCAGGTTCACCGATGCAGCGGCGAACGCAGAACCTTTGATGCCTAGAACGGGGATGAGCAGAAAGGAGGCAAGCAGGGAACCCAAGACCGCGCCGGTCGTATTGGCCGCATACAAGCCGCCGCCGCGGGCTCCGATACCGTTCGCATTTGGTGAGACCGCGCGAACCATGACGGGCAGCGTGCCGCCCATGAGACAGGCGGGGATCGCTACCAAGGCACAGACCATTATCCAGGCAAGCGGAGCCGCTTCCCGTTCTATCGTTGCGAAAGGTGCGGCAGCTTGCGCAAGCAGCAGGGTCGACGAGATACCTAGCAGTGCGATACCCGCCTCAAGCCCGGCGTAGATCGCCAGCGGGCGCGTTGCTCGGTCCGCCAGGCGTCCTCCAACCAGCCCGCCGATTGCGAGGCCACCGAAGAAGGCACTGACGCCAACGGTGACCGCATAGACGTCGACGCCAACAATCAGCGTGAGCTGCTTGATCCAGAGAATCTGGAAGACGAGCGCGGAAAAGCCCGATGCGAATATGAACAAGGTCGACGCAACAGAAGCCTTGACCGCGAGACGGTCGAGGCTTGGTTGCGTCAGCTTTGTCCGCTGGGCCTGTGTCGTGCTCATATCCATGCTCTGCCAGCAGGGCTTTCGGATTCCCGGACGATTTTCTGATTGACCCACCGGCATCGAAAAAGATGCCGGTGGGAAGATGCGCTGTCAGCAGCGGCGCTTATTTCGCCGGTGCATCAACTCGCGCCTTGGCCGCAAGCTTGGCCTTCACATCGGCCACGATCTGGTCGATCGAGAAAGTCGCCGGCGTCTGGCTGGGCGGATATTCGACGAAGGTCTGCAGGAACGCTGCCGCTCTAGAAACGGCTTGCGCCGTCAAATATGCATTTTCCGCACGCCACTGATCATAGCCGCTACCGGATATGTCGGCGTGCTCGTAGGGGTCCATGCGAAGATTGTACATTTTGGGCAACCGAAGGCAGGTGAACGGGTTTGCCCAGATATCCATCTGGCCCGGCTGCCTCTGTTCGCAGAACACGAATTTCCAATTGTCCATCCGCATGGCCACAAGTTCGGCGTCGTCATTGAAGTAATAGAATTCGTGACGCGCGCCCTTGGGGTCCTGACCGGTCAGATATGGCAACTGGTTGTAGCCATCGAGATGCACCTTGAAGGTCTTTCCACCGACATCGGTGCCCTTCAGCAGGCGTTCCTTGATATCGGAATCCCCGGCCGCGGCCAGCAGCGTCGGGAACCAGTCGAGACCTGAGACGATGTCGTTGCCAACCGAGTTCGGCTTGATATGGCCGGGCCAGCGGATCATCGCGGGCACACGGAACGCGCCTTCCCAGTTCGAATCCTTCTCGCTGCGGAACGGCGTTACCGCGGCATCCGGCCAGGTAAAGGCATTCGGCCCGTTGTCGGTGGTGAAGATGACGATGGTGTTGTCTGCGATCTTCAGGTCATCCAGCGTCTTGAGCAGCTTGCCGACATTCTGGTCCATTTCCCACATGCCGTCGGCATAGAAATAGCCCTTGCCCAGCCCCGCCTTGCCTACGTAATCGGGACGGACGTGGGTGAAGATGTGCATGCGCGTGAAATTCATCCAGGTGAAGAACGGCTTCTTGGCATCGGTCTGACGTTTCATGAAATCGATGGCCGCACCGGTCGTTTCATCGTCGACCGTCTCCATGCGCTTGGTCGTAAGCGGCCCGGTGTCCTCAACCTTGCCATCCGCTGTCGCCTTCAACACGCCGCGCGGATTGTAGATTTTCATGAATGCCAGGTCATTCGAAGGCCAGTATGGACGCTCCGGTTCTTCCTCCGCATTCAGATGGTAGAGATTACCGAAAAACTCGTCGAAGCCATGCTTTGTCGGAAGGAATTCGTCCTTGTCACCGAGATGGTTCTTGCCGAACTGACCGGTGGCGTAGCCGAGCGGCTTGAGCGCCTGTGCAATGGTGACGTCACGGTCCTGGATGCCGACAGAAGCCCCTGGCATGCCAACCTTGGAAAGGCCGGTTCGCCACGCCGTCTGGCCGGTGATGAAGGTCGCGCGACCGGCCGTGCAGCTATTCTCCGCATAATAGTCGGTGAAAAGCATGCCGTCATTGGCAATGCGGTCGATATTCGGCGTCTGGTAGCCCACCAGCCCGCGCGAATAGGCGCTGATATTGGTCTGCCCAACATCGTCCCCGAAAATGACGAGGATGTTCGGCTTTGCCGCTTCCTGCGCATGAGCGACACCCATGCCTGAAGAGGGTGCGAATGCCGCGCCTGCGGTCAGCGACGTGGCGGCGGCAAACACCATCGTCCCCATTCTCAATCTGCTGAGCATTTCAAGCCTCCTGAACAAAGCCTGCATTACGTCCCAGCCAACCGGTCACTAATCCAAAACCGGTCCCAGACGGCGTAACTAGTGCCAGCGCAGATTTGGGGAAGTTCTTTTTGCTCGAAAGCTTGCTGGGTCAGCCTCACAACGTGAGGTGCAAATTGAAGGGTAGCCGGCAAAGCCGAAGAATAATGTTACCGGAACAAAGCCTTGCCGGCCTGCGGCATGCGACCAAATCTAGTGAGCGGTCCATCAGCGAGGAGTTGTTCTCATGCTGCAGGCAAGAAAAGCATCATTTGCGATAGGGCTTCTTGTGTCGTCGTTGGCTTCGGCTGCCTACGCACAGGAAACCCAAAAACCGTCCTACACATTTGACAAGGGCTATCCGACCCCGGAAACCAGCGCCAAGGCCTATCAGGATGCCGACCTGCAGCGGGCCATCGTTGCCTATCGCTTCTGGTATCCGACCGTTTCGGTGGAAGGCATTTTCAACGGCAATCGCGAGGCTGGCCTCAAGGACAATGAGGCCATGGGCGCCATGGCCGCCGGGCCGAAACAGCTTGGCTTCACGCTCAACTCCGACACGTCCTACGGCGCTGCGACACTCGATCTTTCCAAGGGGCCGATGGTCATCGACCTGCCCGAAGGGCCCTATATCGGCCTTATCGACGACCACAATCAAAGCTGGGTCCTCGACATGGGGCTTCCCGGCCCGGATGGCGGCAAGGGCGGCAAGTACCTGCTGCTCGGCCCCGGATATGAGGGCAAGATTCCCGACGGCTATCATGTCGGACTTTCCCCCACCAACAAGGTCCTCATGGCCGTGCGTGCGCTGCCTGTCGGCGGCGATCAGCAAGCCGCGTTGAATGCGCTGAAGGCGATCAAGGTCCATCCGCTTTCCGCAACCGGTGATCCAAAGCAGATGGAGGTCATCGACACGACCGGACGGGAGTTGGACAACACGTCGCTTCGCTGGGAGGACAATATGAAATTCTGGCAGGTCCTCGACCGCGTCATCCAGGAAGAACCGATCGTCGAGCAGTTCAAACCCATGTACGGCCTGCTCGCAACGCTCGGCATCGAGAAGGGCAAGCCGTTTGCGCCTGACGCGCGCATGCAGGCGATCCTCACGCAGGCGGCCAACGACGGTCGCGACCAGATGCTCGTCTCGGCCTTTGCCAGCAATCGCCCCGACCGCTTGGCCTGGCCAGACCGGCAATGGGAATGGGTCGGCCTGGTGCCCGGGGCCGCGCAGTTCGAAACGCCATCCGGCGTTGACCTCGAGGCGCGCGACCGCTGGTTTGCCCAGGCGATCGTAACCTCGCCTGCCATGTTCCGGCGCACACCCGGCGCGGGATCGCTTTACTGGCTCGGCGTTCGCGATGCGACCGGCGCCTATCTCGACGGCGGCAAGACCTACAAGCTCTCCATCCCGCAACCTGTGCCCGGCAAGCTCTTCTGGTCCGTCACGGCCTATGACGCACAGACCCGCTCCGAAGTGCAGACGGACCAGGACAAGGCCGCACTCAGGTCGCTGTTCGAACTCAAGGACGTCAATATGGACGACCCGGTCGAACTCTATTTCGGTCCCAAAGCCCCCGCTGGACAGGAAGGCCGGTGGATCAAGACCGTCCCGGGCCGAGGCTGGTTCGCCTATATGCGCATCTACGGCCCGGAGGCACCCGCCTTCGACGGCAGCTGGAAGCCGAGCGACTTCGAAGAGGTGAAATAGGTAACCCTGCCGTTTTCCCTGACGTGACGAGCTGCGAGGCCGGGGCTAGCCTTACCTTGTAGTTAATTGAATTTTTATCGAAGGGTTCTCATCCCACCCTGTTCATCGGGTGGGTTATCTCTACTTAATTCTACTTCAATCAAGAAAACCAAGCCACCTGCCCCATAGGTTTTCCGAAAGGGGCGCTTGGGTGGCGAGGATTATCGAGCCCGCTGTCTCACCCGAGACAGCGGGCTTTTCTTATGCCGGTGCAATCTCGACAAGCAATGCACCCCGATCAAATCAGAAAGCTGCGCCGATTTCTTCCATTGACCTGCCGTGGACGGGCGCCATTTCAGAACCGTGACCAGAATGCCAACTAATTAAGGAGTCTCACCATGAGGCGTACTGCTTTTGCTGGCTTGGCCCTCACATTCTCGTTGTTGCTGCCGGCCGCGTCGGCTGGTGCCAAGGAGGGCATCTCACAAGACGAGGCGAATGCCATCGCCGTCGATGCCTATCTCTACTTCTACCCATTGATCACCATGGATCTGACGCGGCGGCAGTCCACCAATGTCGAAAAGGCAACGGAAGCCGGCAAAGCACCGATGAACGCCTTCTCGAACGTACCGGCTTATCCGCCCGCAGATATGCGGATGGTCGTGCGGCCCAACTTCGACACCCTCTATTCCGTCGCGTGGCTCGACCTGACCAAAGAGCCTTTGATCGTTTCCGTGCCCGATACCGGCGGACGCTACTATCTGATGCCGATGCTCGACATGTGGTCCGACGTATTTGCCTCGCCGGGCTGGCGGACCACCGGCACCCAGGCGGGCGATTTCTTGGTTGCGCCGTCCGGTTGGAGACCCGACCTGCGCGAGGTCATCGACGAGTTCAAGCTCCCCAAGAACATCCAGCGCATCGATGCGCCTACGCCGATCGTCTGGATCATCGGCCGAACGAAGACGGACGGGCCTCAGGACTATGACGCCGTCCACAAGATACAGGCGGGCTTCACGATCACCCCGTTGTCTGAGTGGAACAAGACAGACGCACCGGTGGTCGGAAAGGTCGATCCGAAGATCGACATGAAGACGCCTCCCAAGATCCAGGTCGACACCATGCCGGCCGGAACATACTTCGCCAACGCGGCTGAACTACTGAAGACGATCCCCCCTCACGTCACCGACCAGCCGATCATCGCGCAGATGAAGCGGATAGGGATCGAGACCGGTAAGGATTTCGATCTGTCGAAGGTCGATCCCGTCGCTCGCAAGGCATTGGAGAATGCGCCGAAGGAAGCGCAGCGGCTGATGGCATGGAAGGTGCCGACGCTGGCGCGGGTCGCCAACGGCTGGTCGTTGAACACCGACACCATGGGCGTCTACGGTAACTTCTATCTGAAGCGGGCCATCGTGGCTCAACTCGGCCTCGGCGCGAACGTGCCGGAGGATGCGATCTATCCCCTGAACCTTGCCGACGATACCGGCAAGCCGCTCGACGGTGCCAACAAATATGCGATCCATTTCGATAAGGCGACGCTGCCACCAGTTGATGCCTTCTGGTCCATCACGAGTTACGACAGCGAGGGCTACCAGGTTGCAAACCCGCTGAACCGCTTCGCCGTCAGCAGCTGGATGCCCTTCACCTATAATGCCGATGGATCCTTGGATCTCTATTTCCAGAATGAAAGCCCCGGCAAGGACAAGGAGGCCAACTGGCTGCCGGCGCCGAAAGGTCCATTCAACCTGACCATGAGGCTCTACGCGCCGCGACCCGACGCTTTGACCGGCAAATGGGCGCCGCCGCCGGTCAACTTGGAACGGCCGGCGAATATGGGCGGCCAATAGTCCGGAGCGCGCTCAGCGCACCCTACCCCTTGGCTTCTCGTGCAATGCACCTGAAGCCAAGATGCGAGATCGAGGTGTCGACCGGCTGGGCCATGCGCGCGGCCGGTCGATAGCGGCGGCAATAGTTCGGTGCGCAGAGATGCGAGCCTCCCTTGGTCACCTTGCGCGGTATCTGTGCGCCGGGCTGCCGTGGATCGACACTCGCCTCCCTGCTTGCGCCGCGCGGGTTGAGAGCCGTGCAGCACGGACTGTCGATCCGACCATGCTCCTGGTACCAATCGGCCGTCCATTGCCAGACATTGCCGGCCATATCGAAGAGGCCATAGCCGTTGGGCGGAAACGAGCCGACCGGGGCGGTGTATTCAAAACCGTCTTCCAGCGTGTTGCGATAGGGAAACTCGCCCTGCCAGGTATTGGCCATCTGCTTGCCGCCGGGCGTAAGTTCATCGCCCCAGACGAATTCGGCGCCCTCCAGGCCGCCTCGCGCCGCAAACTCCCACTCGGCCTCGGTGGGCAACTCCTTGCCGATCCACTTCGCGTAAGCCTCGACGTCCTCCCACGCGACATGCACGACGGGATGGTCCACCAGCTTCTTGATCGAGCTTGCCGGCCCCCGTGGGTGACGCCAATTCGCGCCCTTCACATAGACCCACCAGTTGTAGTGATTGTGCATGTCGACCGGGCCTGAAGGCTTTACGAAGATGGTCGACGACGGCGCGAGCATTCCCGGAAGCGCACCGGGATAGTCGTCTGGATTGGCCGGCCTTTCGGCCAGCGTGACATAGCCAGTTTCTTCGACGAAGCGCGAAAACTCGCGGTTGGTCACGGTGAACCTGTCCATCCAGAAACCGTCGACGCGAACCCTATGGGCCGGAGCTTCCTCGGGATAGTGGAGCTCCGACCCCATCAGGAATTCGCCACCGGGAATCCAGACCATGTCGGGAAACGGCGCCTCAGTGGCACTGGGATTGATGAGCTTTGTGCTTTCGTTCATCGCCACCTCTCCATGGACGCATGCAATGCCAAGGGCCGTCGGCAGCAGACGCTGCCGACGGCCCCTTGCGGCAAACGTCATTCGCCGGCATGCGACTTCATTGCCTTCTCTATCTGCGCCTTGACGGCCTCCAGATTGAAGCTCGCGCCTCTTTGCATGGGAGGAAATTCGAGCGCAGTTTGAGCGAGCCTTGCCACCTGCTGTTGCGCGAACTGGAACCGCCAGAACTGGTAGACGAAGTAGTTGTAGAAGGCCAATGAGCCCTTGTCTCCGCTCGGCAAGCCCGTGCGTTCGAAGGGATCGAGACGCAGATTGGTCAAAGCTGGCCAATCAAGCTTGACGGTGCCGCCAAGCCAGCCGGTTGGCTGGTCGGTGAAGCGGTATTTGAAATCGTCTATCCGCACCGCGCTGAGCGTGCTTTCGGTGAAGTAGAAGAGTTCGTGGCGAGCCGAAGGGCCCTTCCCGGTAATCAGATCCATCTGATTGTAGCCGTCGAGATGAACCTTGTAGTTCATCTCGCCCAGCTGTTTGCCGGCCTTGAGCTCCTCCGCGATGTTTGGGTTTCCTGCTGCGGCCACGAAAGTCGGAAACCAGTCGAGCCCTGAGACGATCCCGTTCTCGATTTTGCCGGCCGGCACATGGCCGGGCCAGCGGATGAGGCAAGGCACGCGAAAGCCGCCTTCCAATCCCGTTCCCTTGCCGCCGGCAAACGGGGTCTGGCCGCCATCGGGCCAGGTGAAATTCTCCGCACCGTTGTCTGTCGTGAAGACGACGATCGTGTTGTCGTCCAGGCCGTCGTCCTTCAGCTTCTGCATGACCGAGCCGACGATGTCGTCGAGCTGTGCCATGCCCGCCTCTTCCATGCTCCAGCCGTTTTCGGGCGTGCGCATCTTCTCGTATTTTTCGGAAAGATGGGTCACGACATGCATGCGCGTCGGGTTCAGCCAGACGAAGAACGGCCTGTTCTGCTGCTTCGCCTGATCAATGAAGGCGAGCGTGAACTTCAAGATCTCGTCGTCCACGGTTTCCATCCGCTTGGGATAGAGCGGCCCGGCGTCCTCGATGCGTTGCTTGCCGATCCTTCCCCAGCGCGGCTGCTCCGTCGGGTCGTCGGTTGAGGTCGCCCAGGAGTGGATCATGTTGCGGGGACCGACCGTGTCACGGAGTTCGGGCGGATAATTGGGATGCGCCGGATCTTCCATGGCATCGAGGTGATAGAGATAGCCGAAGAACTCGTCGAAGCCGTGGACGGTGGGCAGGAATTCGTTGAGATCGCCAAGATGGTTCTTGCCGAACTGGCCGGTATTGTAGCCCATCGACTTGAGGGCGGTCGCGATGGTCACAGCTTGCGGCGGTATGCCGAGCTTGGCGCCTGCCTGGCCAACTGTGGTGAGGCCGGTGCGAACCGGCAATTCCCCGGTTATGAAGTTGGCGCGGCCGGCCGTGCAGCTTGCCTCGGCATAGTAGTCAGTAAACAGCATGCCTTCGTTGGCCATTTTGTCCAGGTTTGGCGTCCTGCCGGCCATGATGCCCCGGTGATAGGCACCGAGATTGAACCAGCCGATATCGTCGCCCATGATGCAAATGATGTTGGGCGGCCGGTTGGTCGAAGTGTCGGGGGCTGTCTCCTGCGCCTGGGCGACCTGGACCGAACCTCCGGTTCCGATTGCCGACGCCGCTGCGAGCGCCGTGCCGCCGAGCAAGACGCTACGCCGACTAACTACGGGGTCGGTTGCCTCTGGACGACGATCTTCTTCCTGCTTGCTGGACATCGCATGCTCCATCGATAGTGATCACCACTTTGGGTTGGCAGGCTTGCTCCCTCTCCTGGGCACCCATATTTCGATCGAAATGCGCGATCGATTGCTTTGCTTAGCCAAGCTCCTCTTTGACTGCTCAGTGCACCCAAGACTGCTTCACTGACTATCGTCAGCTATTCACAGACACGGCTGGTTTTTTCGGTAATAGCAGCGATTAGTTAGGGCGGTTCCTACCAAGGGAAATGGAGGCCACCGCTCTGCCGACCTAATTCATTTGGCTAACGCACACCCGTGATCTTTCCCTTCGAGAACGTACTCCAGCCTCTCGCGCGGCCGAGCACCGGATCGAAAGCAGATGTGTCGAAGAGGTCGCACTCGCATCGGGGATTTTGCACTGCCGATTTTCTGAGGTGCGAAACCCTGAATGCTATGTAACAACGAAACTGAATACTGAGTTGGCTGCGTTGTCTCTGTGGAAGGGCAAGGATGTTGACGAAGAAACTCCTCGGAATTTCGGCAGTAATCTTGGCGCTCGGCTCGACAGCCCAGGCTGACGAAGGCGGCGTCAGCTTCTGGCTCCCGGGCCTCTACGGAAGCTTCTCAGCAGTGCCCGGCGAACCCGGCTGGTCGTTCGCGACCATCTACTACCACACTTCGGTCAGCGCGGGCGCGGATGCCGAGTTCACGCGCGGCGGCCGAGGCGTGGTCGATGTGGGGTTAAGCGGACGCGGAGACCTGGTTTTCTTCGGCCCCACTTACACATTCCACGATCCCTTATGGGGCGGTCAGGCAGCAATCAGTGTCCTGGGTGCTGGGGGGCGCAATCAGGCGGCCGTCGATGCAACTTTGACTGGGCCACGGGGCAACACGATCTCGGGACATAGAAGCGAGGCCCTGACGTCATTTGGCGACGTCATTCCGGAATTCACGCTGAGGTGGAACAAGGGCGTCAATAACTTCATGACCTACCTCACGGGGGACATCCCTGTCGGCAACTACAATCCGGATCGGCTTGTCAATCTCGGCCTCGGCCATGGAGCGATCGACGCTGGGGCCGGCTACACCTATCTCGACACGAAAAGCGGCCGCGAGTTCTCGATCGTCGGCGGCCTGACCTACAATTTCGAAAATCCCGACACGAACTACAAGAACGGCGTGGACGGCCACATAGACTGGGCGGCCTCGCAGTTCCTGAATGAGCACCTGCATCTCGGCGTGGTAGGCTACGCGTACCAGCAACTTTCTGGCGACAGCGGCCAGGGCGCCGTGCTTGGTTCCTTCGAGTCGAGGGTCTTCGGCATCGGCCCGCAGATCGGCTACAAGTTCGACGTCAACGACAAGACCGCGGGATATGTGAATCTCAAGGGCTACTACGAGTTCGGCGCGAAAAACCGTCCCGATGGATGGAATCTCTGGCTGACCCTATCGTTTTCGCCGGCACCAAAGAAAAAGAGCACCAGCGACACTGAAGGAGGCTGAGTTCCTCGCCTAAGACAGGCTCGTCGTCTTGGACAAGTTGACGGGTCCCCCCTTCACCAGTCGATAACCGCTTCCGCGCGCCCTTAGCTCGCCTCGCGGATGCGCTCCGCGGTCTGCAGATCCACCGAAACCAACGTACTGACCCCCTGCTCGGCCATGGTGACGCCGAACAGGCGGTTCATGCGCGCCATGGTGATGGGGTTATGCGTGATGATGACGAAGCGCGTCTCGGTGGTACGCGCCATCTCGTCCATCAGGTTGCAGAAGCGCTCGACATTGTGGTCGTCGAGCGGCGCGTCCACCTCGTCCAGCACGCAGATCGGCGCGGGATTGGTGAGGAACACGGCGAAGATCAGCGCCATGGCCGTCAGCGCCTGCTCGCCACCCGAAAGCAGCGTCATGGTCTGAGGCTTCTTGCCGGGCGGGCGAGCGAGGATTTCGAGCCCCGCTTCCAGCGGATCGTCCGACTCGATCAGTTGCAACTCAGCGGTGCCACCGCCGAAGAGATGCGTGAACAGCCGCTTGAACTCGACATTGACCTTGTCGAAGGCGGCAAGCAGGCGCTCGCGGCCCTCGCGATTGAGGCTCTGGATCGCCTGGCGCAGCTTGCGGATCGCCTCGATGACGTCGTCGCGCTCCGAAACGATTGCATCGTGGCGCTCGGAAAGCTCGCGCTGCTCTTCCTCCGCGCGCAAATTGACCGCACCCAGCCGCTCGCGCTCGATCTTGAGGCGCTCCAGCCGCCGTTCGACCTCGCCTGCGTCGGGCAGCGGATCGTCGGCTTCGAGGCCGGTGTGGCGGATGACGAGATGCGGCGCGGCGTTCAGCGCTTCATGAATGCGCCCCTCGATCTCCTTGCGGCGATCATCAGCCGCGGTCAGCCGCTCCTCGGCACGGCCGCGGGCCTCGCGCGCTTCCGACAGCCCTTGAATGGCTTCGGTCGCGGCCCTGTCCAGAACCGATTGCCGGTTTTCAGCTTCCTGTAGCCGGTCGGCGACTTCCTTGCGCTCGGCCTCCGCCTTCGACAGCTGCGTAAGCAGGCTGCGCCGGCGCTCGTCGATCTCATCGGGCGCGTCGATCAGCCTCTCGCGCTCCTCGGCCGCCTCGGCCTGCCGCTCATGCAGCGAGGCGATGTGGCCAGCGGCGTTTTCGGCGCGCAGCATCCAGTTGCGGCGCTCGACCACGATGGCATCGAGCCGGCGCGTGCGCGCCTCGGCCTCGCGCGTCAGCCCGTCATGGATGGCGCGGGCGTCGGCCACCGCGGCACGGTCACGCGCGACTTGTGCGCCGGCCTGGTCGAGCCGCGACTGCAGGTCGCTAAGGTCCGGCGCGTCCGCCAGCGTTTCCTCGGCTTCGATATATGCAGCGGCGGCTTCCTCGTGATCCGCCTCGATGCGGGCGCGCGCCTCGTCGAGCGCGGCGCGGCGGCTGGAAAGTTCGCCGGCTGCCTTCTCCGCTTTCGCCAGCGCATCGCGCGCCTGGTCGAGGGCATGCTGCGCGTCGCGCCAGGCCTGACGCGACTGGCGCTCTTCTTCGATGAGCCGGCGGACGTCAGCCTCAGCGTCAGCCAACGCCTGCTCGGCCGCGCGCACCTTCGCGCCAGCCTCGATGGCTTCGGCGTCGAGTTCTGCTAGCCGGTTCTTCTGGGCAAGTCGCTGCGCGGCAGCGGTCGGCGCATCGGCACTTGCGGTGAAACCGTCCCAGCGCCACAGCGCGCCGTCGCGGCTGACCAGCCGCTGCCCCGGCGCCAGCCGCGCCTGAAGGCGCTGCCCCTCGCCCGGCTCCACGATGCCGATCTGCGCCAGACGCCGCGCCAGCTGTTTTGGCGCACGGACCACCGTCGCCAGGCTCCGCACGCCTTCCGGCAGGGTCGGATCGCTAGGTGCTGCTTGCGCATCACCCCAATGCACCGGCGCGCTTTGGTCGAGAGGCACGTCGAGGTCTTCGCCAAGGGCTGCACCAAGCGCCATCTCGAAACCACGATCGACGCTGATCTGCTCGAGCACCGCCGGGAAAAGATCGCCACTTGTGGCGCTCAGGATCTTGGCCAGCGTGCGCGCTTCGGTTTCGATCTCGGCCAGCGCTGCGCGCGCCTGCTGCAGCGGTGGGCGGGCGGCGGCCTCAGTGGCACGCGCCTCGGCCACCATCCGCTCGGCTTCGCCGGCGCCCAGCTCCGCTTCTTCAAGAGCAGCGGCGGCTTCGTCCGCCAAAAACTTCTTCTCGGCCGGATCGGCAAGGCCCGCGATACGCGACGCGATCTCCGAAACCTCCCGGTCGACTTCGGCCAGTTGCCGCGCGAAGCGGTCGCGCCGCTCGGCCGTCTCGCGCAATGCGCGTTCGAATTGGGTGCGCGAGGCCGCTGCCTCTGCCCGCTCGGCCGTCAGCCTGGAAAGTGCCGCTTCGCTCTGCTGAAGCGTGGCGGTCGCATCCTCGAAGGCAGCGCTTGTCGCGATCTCGCGTTCTTCGGCGCCATCGTTTTCGGCCTTCAGCGTTTCCTCTTCCTCGGCAAGGCGCGAGAGGATGTCGGCATTGTCGCTGACGAGCTGTTCCTCGCGGGCAATGTCGGCGTCGAGCTGTTGCAGGCGGCGTTCGAGTTCGACCTGCCGCGCCTTGACGCGGTTTGCCTCCTCCTCGATCTGCGTGCGGGCGATGGTGAGCCGCTGGAAGATCGCGGCGGCCGCAGCCTCGGCCTCGCGCAGTTCGGGCAGGCGGTGCGCGCCGATGGCCTGCTCCTTGGCGGCCGTCATCTGGGCGGCGGCGCGATCGCCAACGAGCGAGGTTGCGGTGGCGAGCGCCGAACGCGCCTCGCCCTCCTGGGTCTTGGCCTGCACCCAGCGCAGATGCAGCAACGTGGCCTCCGCCTTGCGGATGTCCGCCGACAGGTTCTTGAAGCGCGCGGCCTGCCGTGCCTGACGCTTCAGGCTTTCGATCTGGCCTTCGAGCTCGCCCACCACGTCGTCGAGGCGCTCGAGGTTTTGTTCGGCGGCGCGGAGGCGCAGTTCCGCCTCGTGGCGGCGGGTATGCAGGCCCGAAATGCCGGCGGCTTCTTCGAGAAGCGCACGGCGCGCCTGCGGCTTTGCCTGGATCAACTCGCCAATGCGCCCCTGCCCCACCATGGAGGGCGAGCGCGCGCCGGTCGACTGGTCGGCGAACAGAAGCTGCACGTCCTTGGCGCGTGCTTCCTTACCGTTGATGCGATAGACCGAACCCGCCTCGCGCTCGATGCGGCGCGACACCTGCAGTTCGTCGGCCTCGTTGAAGGCCGGAGGGGCGGTGCGGTCGGTATTGTCGAGGAAAAGCGTGACTTCAGCCGTGTTGCGGGCCGGGCGCGTGTTGGAGCCCGAGAAGATCACGTCGTCCATGCCCGAGGCGCGCATGTTCTTGTATGAGCTTTCGCCCATCACCCAGCGCAGCGCCTCGACCAGATTGGACTTGCCGCAGCCATTCGGCCCGACGATGCCCGTCAGGCCGCGTTCGATCACGAACTCGCCCGGTTCGACGAAGGATTTGAAACCGAGAAGGCGCAGGCGGGAAAATTTCATGCGCGCGGTCCCGCGACCGCAGGCGTGCCGGAGCGCAGGCGCCCCGGCCTAGCCGAGCCCTTAGAGCATGCCGTCGATAATCGCCGACATATCCTCAATCGACATAGCCCCTTTGTACATTTTCCCATTGATGAAGAAGCTTGGGGTGGAGTCCACGCCAAATTCATCCGCACCACGCTTCTGTACTGCTCTGACATCGTCCAGAAGTTTCTGGTCAGTCAAGCAGGCCTCGAAGGACTCCTGTGAAAAACCGGCCAGTTTGGCGATTTGAAGGAGCGCGGTCTTGGCATCCTGCACCGGCGCCCAGTTTTCCTGCTGCTTGAACAGCACTTCGACCATCGGGAAATAGTTGTCCTTCGAGCAGCGGGCAAGCATGAAGGCGGCTTCCGCGCGCGGGTCGAAGGGGAACTCGCGCAGGATGTAACGCACCTTGCCGGTGTCGATATACTTGGCCTTCAGCTCGGGGAAGGTCGTGTTGGCGAAGTGCGCGCAGTGGGTACAGGTCATCGAGGCATATTCGACCATGGTCACCGGCGCGTCGGCCTTGCCCATCACCTCGTCTGGCAGCGCGCCGGGCTGGAGCAGCTTGGCCATGTCAACCGTGCCCTGCGGCTGCGGCGCCTCGGCGGCATTGGCCGGGGTGACCGCGCCCGTATTGTCGCTGCAAGCAGCAAGCAACGCGACAGCCGGAACGGCGGCCAGGGAAGAAAGAACAGTCCTGCGTGAAATGGAACGGGTCATGCGAATCACCTGCCTGCCGTTAGAGTGTGCGATGCCGAAGCAACCAAAAGCCAGAGTTGGCACGAATTAAGGCATCCAGTACGTCAATCCAATTACCAAATTTTTCGCAGCCAATCACGAATCCGCGAGAAAAATGTCAGGATTTTCTTTGTCTTGTGCCGATGATGGTGGCCCCCAGCCGTTCCAGTGAGGCGCGCAGACCTTCATCCTCGATCACGCCCACCGTTCCCGAGAGTTTTTTGCGTTCGACATCGGTCAGCTGGCGCGGCCGCGGCCTGGGTGCTGCGGTGTTGTTGGCGACCGGTTTCTGCACGATGCGCAAGCGGCCGATGGCGTTAAAACCCAGGAAAGAGTTGACGCGGCCGATCACCTCGCCCGTCTCATGCTGCAGGTGCAGCGCAGCCATGCCTTCGCAAGCCACGATCAGCGTCGCCGGCTCGAAGGGATCGTCCTCATGCATCCTGCGCGGCCACTGGATCTTTTCGGGCCGCGTCTTGAGCGCAAGACGCGGGCCGACGATCTCTTCCCAAGATTGAACCAGCCCGACGGATATGCCCGCGCGCTTGCGCAGCACCGGGTCGAGAATTTCGGTGGCGAGATCGCTCACCGGAACGGGATTGCCGAGCGGCACTTTCCCTGCCATGTGCGTTCTCCAGATTAATCCGCGCCCGCGCGGCAGGCGCATAGCGTTCCGGCGATCAATGGCATCAGCAGGCACATCCCGCAAGAGCGACGACGCGAAGCTCCCAACGATCGCGCAGCACCTGCTTGCCTGGTACGACGACAACCACCGCGAACTGCCCTGGCGCACGGCCCCGCGCGACCTTGCGGCAGGCGTGCGGCCCGATCCCTACCGCGTCTGGCTGTCGGAAATCATGCTGCAGCAGACGACCGTCGAGGCCGTAAAACCCTATTTCCGCGCCTTCCTCGAAAAATGGCCGACGGTCGAGGCTCTCGCTTCCGCCGAGAACGAGGAGGTGATGAAGGCCTGGGCCGGGCTCGGCTATTATTCTCGCGCCCGCAATCTCAAGGCTTGTGCCAATGCCGTGGCGGCCGCCGGCGGCGCCTTTCCCGATACGGAAGCGGGCCTGCGCGCCCTGCCCGGCATTGGCCCCTACACGGCCGCTGCGATTTCGGCGATCGCCTTCGACCGGCCGGCAGCGGTCATGGATGGCAATGTCGAGCGCGTGATGTCGCGCCTTTACATGATCGATACGCCCCTGCCCGAGGCCAAGCCGGAAATCCGCAGCCTTCTGGAAACGCTGGTGCCGAATGAGCGCCCCGGCGATTTTGCCCAGGCGATGATGGACCTCGGCGCCACCATCTGCACCCCGCGCAGGCCGCGCTGCATGCTCTGCCCGCTGCGTGAGGAATGCCAGGTTCTCGGCAAGGCCGATCCGGAGTTTTATCCGGTGCGCGCGCCCAAGGCCGAAAAACCGTCGCGACGCGGTGCGGCCTTCGTCGCGGTTCGCGATGACGGCGCGGTCCTTTTGCGCAAGCGGCCGGAAAAAGGCCTGCTGGGCGGCATGACCGAAGTGCCCACGACCAACTGGACCGCCCGTGTCGACGGGCTCACCACGGTCGACGCGGCTCCCTTCCCCGCCGACTGGCAGAAGGCCGGCAGCATCAGCCACGTCTTCACGCATTTTTCGCTTGAGTTACAAATCTTTCTTGCAACGGTTTCCGCCGACGCGGTCCCATCCGGGCATTTCTGGGCGACCGCCGACGCGCTCCACGGCGAGGCGCTGCCCACTGTCATGAAAAAGGCAATCGAAGCTGCGATACCCGGCGCGACTCGCAAGCCCCATTCCAACAGCCAGAAGAGGCCCAGATGACCGAAATCCGCCACATCGTGTTCGACGTCGGCAAGGTGCTGATCCATTACGATCCGAACCTGCCGTTCAGCCGGTTGATCCCGGACGAGGCCGAACGCAAGAGGTTCTTCGAGACGGTCTGCACCAACGACTGGAACATCGAGCAGGATCGCGGGCGAAGCTGGGAGGAAGCCGAGGCGTTGCTCATCGCAGAGTTTCCCGACCACGAAGACAACATCCGCAACTTCCGCCGCCATTGGCACGAAATGGTGCCGCACGCCTATGACGACAGCGTCGAACTCATGCAAGCGCTGATCGACAAGGGTCACGACGTGACCATCCTGTCCAATTGGGCAAAGGATACTTTTGTGGAGGCGCGTGGTCGTTTCCCGTTCCTCGAAAGGCCGCGCGGCATCACCGTGTCGGGCGAGATCGGCATGATCAAGCCTGACCGCGCCATCTACGACCTCCACGCGGCAACCTTCGGGCTGGAGCCCGCCGCCACGATCTTCATCGACGACAGCCAGAAGAATGTCGACGGCGCAAAGGCTGCGGGCTGGCAGGCGGTGCTGTTCCGCGACGCCAAAACGCTCGAGGAGGACCTCGAGCGCTTCGGGATCAGCCGGTGACTGGAACCCCGGCCCATCTATAGCACTTGAGCTTCGGGCGCGGCAGGTTACGCGCCCGCACGCTCCATGCCGAGGCGCGCGATGCGCCGAAGCTCGTCGATCTGGGTCAGCCCGCCATTGCGTTCATAGTGCCAGAAGGTCCAGCCGTTGCAGGCATCGAAGCCCTGCACGGCCGCGCCGATGCGATGGATGGAGCCGGCCTGATCGCCCACCGCCAGCGTGCCGTCGGCGCGCACCGTGGCGGCCCAGCGCTTCTTGGCGTCGTAGAGCGTCGTGCCCGGCTTGATCATGCCGGAATCGATCAGCGACACGAAGGCCACGCGCGGCTCTGCGCGCTTGCCCGACAGCACCGTCAGCGTGGTGCTTTCCAGCGGCTTCACCGCATCGATGCGCGCCCTTGCGGCGTCGATATATTCCTGCTCGCGCTCGATGCCGACGAAGTGGCGGCCGAGGCGCTTGGCCACCGCGCCCGTCGTGCCGGAGCCGAAGAAGGGATCGAGCACCACGTCACCCGGCTTGGTCGACGCCAGCATGATGCGGGCCAGCAGCGCCTCGGGCTTCTGCGTCGGATGCAGCTTGTCGCCGTTGTCGTCCTTCAGTCGCTCATTGCCGGTGCAGATCGGGAACAGCCAGTCCGAGCGCATCTGCACATCGTCATTGGCCGCCTTCAGCGAGTCGTAGTTGAAGGTGTAGCTCTTGGAATTCGCGTCACGCGAGGCCCAGATCATCGTCTCATGCGCGTTCTGGAAGCGGCGCCCGCGGAAATTCGGCATCGGGTTGGTCTTGCGCCAGACGATGTCGTTGAGGATCCAGTAGCCGAGATCCTGCATCGAGGCGCCGACGCGGAAGATGTTGTGATAGGAGCCGATCACCCAGATGGTGCCGTTCGGCTTAAGAACGCGGCGCGCCGCCAGCAGCCAGGCACGGGTGAAGGCGTCGTAAGCGGCAAAGCTGTCGAACTGGTCCCAGTGATCGTCCACGGCATCGACCTTGGACTGGTCGGGGCGGTGCAGATCGCCGTTGAGCTGCAGATTGTAGGGCGGGTCGGCGAAGATCACGTCGACCGACTTTTCGGGCAGCTTGTTCAGCGCGGCGACGCAATCCCCTTTCAGGATCGTATCCAGCCACTCGGCTTTATGCTGCGAGGGAGAAAGGTCGGCGGAGAGACGCACGGCGGACATTCAAGCACCCGGGTTACAAGTTACTGTTTACACCCTGTTATGGTTACCGATTAGCGTAAACATTTAGTGAAGCCGGCTCCGAAATTGCCGACCACAGGTTGTCAGGTTTGCGGATTGGGTGCCCATGGTGTATGCCGCCCGGCGAACCTACATAAGCCGCTTGCGGCCATTTCCTCCCCAATTTCCCGGATTGCCATGACACAGCCAGACCTTGTCATTTTCGATTGCGACGGCGTTCTCGTCGATTCAGAAATCATCGCCGCCCGCGTCGAGGCAGACCTTCTGACTGCCGCCGGCTTCCCGATTTCGGCCGAGGAACTGGCCGAGGTCTATGCCGGCCTGACGTTCAAGGACATCATGCTGCGCATCGAGGAGCAATCGCAGATTCCGTTCCAGGCCTCGCTCATCGAGCAGGCTGAAAAGCAGGTCGACCGCCGGCTGCAGGCAGAGGTCCGAGCCATCGAAGGCGCGCACGAAGCTGTGGCCGCCGTTGCGGTGCCCTTTTGCATCTGCTCGAACTCCAGCGCCGAAAGGCTGGACATGACGCTCGGCAAGACGCGCCTGTTGCCGTTCTTTTCGGGACGCATCTTCTCCGCGCTCGACACGCCGACGAAGAAACCGAAGCCGGCCCCGGACGTATTCCTGCATGCGGCCAAGACGCTCGGCGCCGATCCGGCGCGCACTTTCGTTGTCGAGGATTCAGTACATGGCGTCACCGGCGCTCGCGCGGCCGGCATGCGCGCCATCGGCTTCACCGGCGCATCGCACAGCTACCCCGGCCACGCAGACGCGCTGACCGAGGCCGGTGCGGAAACCGTCATCCGCCGCTGGGCGGATTTTTCGGGCGTTGTCGCCGCTTTGTCGGAATGGTCGGAAGACGCGTAATCCGCGTCTTCGCGTTAGACCGCCCTGTCTGCGTCATCCGACCGGCAGGGCGTTTTGGGGAGAGAGCTTACTTCTTGCCCTTGCCTTTACCCTTGGCCTTGACCGGCGCGCCTTCGTCGAAACCGGCGAAGACCTGGACGCTGCCCTCTTCGGGGATCGGGAAGGTCACGTTCTGGTCGTTGACGACGAACTGGGTCGCGGCCGCCGGATCGGCGACGGTGATCTCATGCGGCTGAAGCTTCGAATAGAGCACTTCCTGGCCACGCACCACCACGACGCGAACCGGCAGGGTCACCTTGCCCGGGCCGCCGGCCGGGCCCGACACCACCTTGCCGGCAACCGCGACGTTCAGCGTCAGCATGCCGTCGGCGCGGCTGCAACTGCGGGTGACGTCGCTGATGGACGCCTGATAGAGCAGCTTTGCCGGATCGTCCTGGCCGCCCTTGGCGTAGGAATTCAAAAAGGCGGTGCCTTCGCGCAGGGAAACGGTCGGGCAGTATGCCCTCAGCTCAGTTGCGGATACCTTTGGCTGGGCTGCAGTGCCTCCGCTGTCGCCGGACTGGCAGCCCGCGACGACAATCATAAAGCTCGAAACAGCAAGACCCGCCAGAACACGACTATCGATCGACCTAAATTTCATATGCCGAACTTCCCTCTCGCAAAGTTGCGGCTGGTATAGCAATCGCGCGGCAAAAATGCGACTGACGGGACGGAGTTTTCAACGACCAGCTTTTGACGAGGCAGGTCGCGCCAGGACAGACGGATGACGATGAACTATGTCAGCACTCGCGGGGATGCGCCCGCACTCGGCTTTTCCGACGCGGTTCTAACCGGATTGGCGCGCGACGGCGGTCTCTACATTCCCAGCGAATGGCCGCAGTTCAGCGCAGCGGAACTCCGCGCCATGCGCGGACTGCCCTACCCCGACCTCGCCATCCGCCTGCTGACGCCCTTCCTCGGCGGCGAGATTTCGGCTCCGGCCTTCGAGCGCATCGTGCGCGAGGCCTATGCCACCTTCCGCCACGAGGCCGTCTGCCCGGTCATCCAGACCGGCTCCAACACCTTCGTGCTTGAGCTGTTCCACGGCCCGACACTGGCCTTCAAGGATGTCGCCATGCAGATGCTGGCGCGGCTGATGGACCATGTGCTGGCCGAGCGCGGACAGCGCGCCACCATCACTGCCGCAACCTCCGGCGACACCGGCGGTGCTGCCATCGACGCCTTTGCCGGCCGCGACCGCACCGATATCTTCGTGCTCTTCCCGCATGGCCGTGTCTCGCCGGTGCAGCAGCGCCAGATGACGACGCATACCGCCAGCAACGTCCATGCGCTTGCGATCGAAGGCAATTTCGACGACTGCCAGGGCCTGGTGAAGGACATGTTCAACGACCATGCCTTCCGTGATCGCGTCGCGCTGTCAGGCGTGAACTCGATCAACTGGGCCCGCATCATGGCCCAGATCGTCTACTACTTCTCCTCCGCGCTCTCGCTCGGCGCGCCGGACCGTCCGGTTTCCTTCACGGTGCCCACCGGCAATTTCGGCGACATCTTCGCGGGCTACGCCGCCAAGCGTATGGGCCTGCCTATCGAGCGACTGATCATCGCCACCAACGACAACGACATCCTCGCCCGCACGCTGGCCACCGGCGAATACCGCACCACGGGCGTGGTCGCGACCACCTCGCCGTCGATGGACATCCAGGTGTCATCTAACTTCGAGCGGCTGTTGTTCGAGGCCACCGGCCGTGATGCCGGTGCCGTGCGCCGCTACATGGCGGGGCTCAAGCAGTCGGGCGCCTTCACCATCGACGCTCCGGCGCTGGAAAAGATCCGCGCCGAGTTCGACGCCGGCCGCGCCAGCATGGCGGAAACGGCCGAGACGATCCGCGAGACGCTGAAGGCAAGTTCCTACCTGCTCGACCCCCACACTGCCACCGCCATGCATGTCGCCCGCCAGCATGCAGGTGATGTGCCGATGATCGTGCTATCGACCGCCCACCCGGCCAAGTTCCCGGCCGCTGTGGAGGAAGCCTGCGGAGTAAATCCCGCGCTTCCGGCATGGTTGGAGGGGTTGATGGAACGCGAGGAAAGGTTCACGATAGTACCTTCCACGCTTAAATCGGTGGAAGATTATATAAGCCGCCATGCGCGGGCGGCGCGTTAGGGAGTAAGAATTTTATGGGTGTTGAGGTAAGCCGTCTGTCGAACGGCCTGACGGTAGCCACAGAGACCCTTCCAAGTATCGAATCCGTCGCAATGGGGGTGTGGGTCAAGTCTGGGGCCCGCAACGAGCGCGACGACGAGCATGGGATGGCCCACCTCCTTGAACACATGGCGTTCAAGGGAACCAACAAGCGAAGCGCCTTCCAGATCGCTTCCGAAATCGAAAATGTCGGCGGCGAAATCAACGCCGCCACCAGCGTGGAAACCACCTCCTTCTACGCCCGCGTCCTGGCCGACGATGTACCGCTCGGCCTCGACCTTCTGTCCGACATCCTGACCGAGTCCAAGTTCGATCCTTCCGAACTGGAGCGCGAGCAGCACGTCATCCTCCAGGAGATCGGCGCTGCGCATGACACGCCCGACGACGTGGTTTTCGACCGTTTCACCGAGACGGCCTATCGCCACCAGACCATCGGCCGCTCGATCCTGGGCACGCCGGAAACGGTCAAGTCGTTTACGTCCAAGCAGCTGCATTCCTTCATGGAACGCCAGTACGGCGCCGAGCAGATGGTCGTGGTCGCCGCCGGCGACGTGAAGCACGATGTGTTTGTGCGCGACGTGGAGCGGCGGCTGGGCAGCTTCCGTCCCAAGGCCGAAGGCTTCATGCCGCAATATGCGCAGTATGTCGGCGGCGATTTCCGCGAGCACCGCGACCTTATGGACGCGCAGATCGTGCTTGGCTTCGAAGGCCGCGCCTACCATGTGCGCGACTTCTACGCCTCGCAGATCCTGTCGATGATCCTGGGCGGCGGCATGTCCTCGCGCCTGTTCCAGGAAGTGCGCGAAAAGCGCGGCCTCTGCTACTCGGTCTATGCCTTCCACTGGGGCTTTTCCGACACCGGCCTGTTCGGCGTCCATGCCGCGACAGGTCAGGCCGATATCTCGAAGCTGGTCCCGGTCATCATCTCCGAGCTGGAAAAGAGCGGCGAGAAGATTTCGCAGGAGGAACTGGACAGGGCGAGGGCCCAATACCGCGCCGGCCTCATCATGTCGGCCGAGAGCGCTTCGAGCCGGGCCTCGCAGATCGCGCGGCAGCTCCTGCTCTTCGGTCGTCCGATCGCCAAGGAGGAGTTGATGGAACGGCTGGGCGCGCTCACCGTCGACCGTCTGGCAGACCTCTCCTCCCGTCTGTTTTCAACCAAGCCGACGGTCACCGCAGTCGGCCCCATCGGCACGCTTGCCACCTATGAGTCGATCTGCGACGCGCTGCCGAAGGGCAATGGCGGCTTGCACAAGCTGGCTGTCTAGGGACAGGAGCCATGTTCGCGCTCTCCTTCTTCCGCCGAGATGCACCGGCGCTGAAGGGCGAGCGCGTCTATCTGCGCGTCCCTGAAGCGGGCGACTTCTACGAATGGGCGGCTCTGCGCGGCGAAAGCCGCGCATTCCTGGAGCCGTGGGAGCCCCGCTGGGCTCCCGACGAGCTCGACCGCTCGGCCTGGCGCCAGCGGCTGGGTCGCTACCGCGAAGATTTCGCCAACGGAAATGCGGCGGCGTTTTTCATTTTCGAGAGCGCGACGAATCGGCTCGTCGGCGGCATCACGCTCGGCAATATCCGTCACGGCGTCGCCCAGTCCGGGCAGATCGGCTACTGGATGGGGCAGCGCTATGCCGGCCAGGGCCTGATGTTTGAAGCATTGCTTTTGTTGACCGATTTCGGCTTCGATACGCTAAGGTTGCACCGGATCGAGGCGGCCTGTATTCCCGGAAACAAGCGCTCGGTTCGTGTGCTTGAAAAAGCCGGATTTCAGCGTGAAGGACTGTTGCGATCCTATCTCAGGATCAATGGGAACTGGCAGGATCACTACCTCTACGCCTTGATCGCTGACGATCGGCGTGGGTTCACGACAAAGGGCTGATTTTGGTGAATTTTCTGCGGATCGGACGCCTGCTGGCCTTTTTTTTCGCGGCGATCATAAGCCTTTCCACGGCCTCGTCCGCCTTCGCCATCGAGCCCATAAAAATCTCCCGCGACGACGTCGCGCTGGACCTTTCGGGCGCGGTCGAGATCTACCGGAATCAGGGCGAGAATTTTCAGGTCTCCACCGCCCCCGGCCCCGACGGAATCGTGCGGCGCATCGAGGTGGAGGCCAACGACAAGCGCTCGAGCGGCGACTGGGCCGTCTTTGCCCTTGCCAACACCACCGAGCAGCAGATCGACCGCCTGATCGTGGCGCCGCATTTCCGCCTGGTGAATTCGGGCCTGTTCTGGCCCGACCTCGGCTCCACCCGCATTTCCGCGATCACGCCCAGCGAGGGCTTTGCGCTCGACCGGCAGGCGAGTCCCGACGCCGACGTGTTCCTGGTCACGCTCAACCCCGGCTCGGTCGTCACTTTCATCGCCGAACTGTCCTCGCCGAGGCTGCCGCAGGTCTATCTGTGGGAGCCGGAGGCCTATAAGGACTCGGTGAACTCCTACACGCTGTTCCGCGGCATCGTCATCGGCATCGCCGGGCTTCTGGCGCTGTTCCTGACCATTCTCTTCGTGGTCAAGGGCACCTCGATGTTCCCCGCCACGGCCGCACTATCCTGGGCAGTTCTTGCCTACATCTGCGTCGATTTCGGCTTCCTCAACAAGGTGATCGAGATCTCGCCCGGCAATGAGCAGATATGGCGAGCGGGCACAGAGGTCGGCCTTGCCGCCACCTTCGTGGTGTTCCTGTTCGCCTATCTCAACCTCAACCGATGGCACGGGCATTTCAGCTACGGCGCGCTCGCCTGGATCCTCGGCCTGGTGCTGATCGCAGGCGTTGCGGTCATCGACCCGGCCGTCGCTTCGGGCATTGCGCGCCTTTCCTTCGCCGCCACGGCCATCAGCGGCATCGGCCTGATCGTCCTTCTCGGCATTCGCGGTTACGACCGCGCCATCATGCTCATCCCCAGCTGGGTGATGGTGCTGCTTTGGCTTTGCGGATCGTGGATGGCGATCACCGGCGTCTTGGCCAACGACATTGTCCAGCCCGCACTCGGCGGCGGCCTGATCCTCATCATCCTGCTCATCGGCTTCACCGTCATGCAGCACGCCTTTGCCGGCGGTGCGCTGCATCAAGGCCTGTTCAGCGACCTCGAACGCCAGGCGCTGGCCGTTTCCGGCTCCGGCGATATCGTCTGGGACTGGGACGTTCTGCGCGACCGCGTGGTGACCCGCCCCGATGTCAGCCTGCAGCTCGGCCTCGAGCCCAACGCGCTCGGCGGGCCGGCCCGCAACTGGCTGCCGGTGCTGCATGTCGACGACCGCGACACGTTCCGCACCACGCTTGACGTCGTTCTCGAGCACCGGCGCGGCCGCGTGGCGCAGAATTTCCGCCTGCGCGGTGCCGACGGCCACTATCACTGGTTCCTGCTGCGCGCCCGCCCCGTCGTCGGCTCCGACGGCGAGGTCATCCGCTGCGTCGGCACGCTGATCGACGTGACCGAGCAGAAAAAGTCCGAGGAACGTCTGCTGCACGACGCGGTGCACGACAACCTCACCGGACTGCCGAATCGTGAGCTGTTCATGAACCGGCTCGAGGCCGTGCTCTCGATCGCCAAGACCGAAGAGAACATCCGCCCCACCGTCTTCGTCATCGACATCGACCGTTTCAAGCAAGTCAATGACAGCCTCGGCATCTCGGCCGGCGACACCATCCTGCTGACCATCGCGCGGCGCCTGCATCGCCTGCTGAAGCCCAAGGATTCGCTGTCGCGCTTTGCCGGCGACCAGTTCGCGCTGATGCTGCTTTCCGAACAGGACCCGGCCCGCATCGCAGCCGTCGCTGACGCGCTGAAGCAGGCCATCGGCGCGCCGATCACCTTCGCCAAGCGCGAGATCGTGCTGACCGCTTCGGTGGGTCTCATCACCTGGACGCCGGCGCAGATTTCGGCCGACGACATGGTCAAGGACGCCGAGCTGGCCATGCACCAGGCCAAGCGCTTCGGCGGCGACCGCATCGAGCCGTTCCGCCCCGCCTTCCGCTCGGTCGGCACCGACCGGCTGCAGATCGAATCGGACTTGCGCAGGGCCATCGAGCGCGGGGAATTCAGCCTTGCCTACCAGCCCATCGTGCGGCTGGAAGACCGCAGCATCGCCGGCTTCGAGGCGCTGCTGCGCTGGGATCACCCGCGCCGCGGCCTCATTCCGCCTTCCGACTTCATTCCCGTCGCGGAAAGCTGCGGCCTCATCGTCCAGCTCGGCCTCTTCGCCATGGAGCGCGCGGCCGAAGATTTGGCGAGCTGGCAGAAGCTGATCGGCGACGCACCGCTGTCGGTTTCGGTCAATCTCTCCAGCCGCCAGCTCATCCGCCGCGACCTCGTCAGCGATGTGCGCTCGATCATCGTGCGCGCCAACCTCAAGCCGCGCTGCTTCCGCCTGGAGCTGACCGAATCGCTGGTGATGGACAATCCCGAGCAGAGCAGCCATGTGCTGAGCCGTCTCAAGCAGCTTGGCATCGGCCTGTCGCTCGACGATTTCGGCACCGGCTATTCGTCGCTGTCCTATCTGACGCGTTTCCCCTTCGACACGATCAAGATCGACAAGAGCTTCCTCGACGACTCCTCGTCAAAGCGCGACGTGTTGCTGCGCTCCATGGTCAACATGGCGCATGAGCTCGGCATGTCGGTGGTGGCCGAAGGCATTTCCGACGAGAGCGACGCGCTGCAGCTGCGCCAGATGGGCTGCGAATATGTGCAGAGCTTTATGTTCGGAACACCGGCTTCGGCCGATGCCGTGGTCAAGCTCCTGAAGGAGCAATATCCGCTGGCGGAGGCCTGACGGCCTCTGCTCGCGGGCAGCGCGCACCAATTCCGCCAGGCGTCTGCCAAGCGGCCAAAAAGTTCAGCAATGATCGAAGATTGCCATTCCGGGCTCAGGCGTGCCCGGAATCCTGGCTGAGATGGGCGAGATCGATGCCGATCGAAGCGAGGATGTGGTCGTACTGCCGTTCGATATCGGTGTCGAACAGAAGTTCCGGCCGCGCGGGGCAAGTCAACCAGCCGTTTTCGGCGATCTCGTATTCCAGCTGACCGGCGCCCCAGCCGGCATAGCCCAGCGCCATCAGCGCCTGGCGCGGCCCCTTGCCCGCCGAAATGGCGCGCAGAATATCAATGGTCGCCGTCAGGCAGATCGTGTCGGAGATCACCAGCGAGGACTCGACCTTGTAGTCGTCGGTGTGCAGCACGAAGCCGCGGCTGCGGTCGACCGGGCCGCCATTGCGGATGATGAAATCGCGTGCCGGCGGCGGTAGGCGGATCGCCTCATCCTCGTCGAGGATGCCGAGCTGCACCAAAAGATCGGGGAACAGAAGCTGCTGGCTCTGATTGATGATCAGCCCCATCGCGCCCTCTTCGCTGTGGGCGCAGATATAGATAACCGAGCGCGCGAACCGTTCGTCCTTCATGCCGGGCATGGCGATCAGGAACTGGTCGTCGAGGAAGCCGCGATTAACGGTTGTCTTCTTCTGGTGCAGAATTTCCATGCCCAAAGGGTAGCTCGTTTTGGGTGGGCTTGAAAGATGCGCGCCGGACGATTTGCTGAGCCAGACTCGCCGGTCTCACGCAAAAATGATGCGAACCAACACGATCCTTCGGTTGCGAAACCGTGCCTTTGGCGTCAAATCGCGCCTATGAAGAAAACCACAGTCGCAGTCCTCGGGTTTCTCGTCGCAACCACCGGAAACGCATTTGCGTCCTCGACGCAATGGTTCGAGGCACAGGGCGGCCGCGTGCGCCTCGTCACCACCGGCGAGCCGGATGCAGAGGGCCGGCTCAAAGGCATGCTCGACATCCACCTCGACAAGGGCTGGAAGACCTATTGGCGTGACCCTGGCGAAGCCGGGGTTCCGCCCCAGCTCGACACGTCGACCAGCACCAACGTCACCGCCGCCGAGCTCAATTTCCCTGCCCCCCAGCGCCATGACGACGGCTATTCGGTCTGGGCCGGATACAACAGCTCGGTCGCGTTGCCGATCATCTTCCATGTCGGCGCGCAGGGCAAACCTGTGCTGATCAATGCCGACGTCTTCCTCGGCATTTGCGAGACGATCTGCATTCCGGTCCACACCAAGCTGTCGCTGGATCCCACCAGTGCGCCGACTGATGCGGCAGATGCCTCAAGCGTCGCGGCCGCCTTCGATGCGCTGCCTATGGCAGCAAGCCCGAACTTCGGCGTGACGATCGTCAGCCAGGACGACAAGGCGATTGTGTTCGAAGCAAAATCGCCCGGCGACACAGCGAAGGCCGAGTTCTTCCTTGCCGGCGGCGAGGGCTATTCCTTCACCACGCCAAAGCTGGAGCAAAAGGACGGCAAGACGCTGTTTTCCGTCGAAGTGCTCGACCGCCCCACGGCAAAGCCGGCAGACAGTGGCCTGCACTACACGCTTGTGACGGACAAAGGAGCGGTCAGCGGCGTTCTGCCCTATCTGTGAGTTTGCGTCTGAAACAAGCCGCAACGTCGACTGGAGGATTGCCCAGCCCGCGATAAGCCGCTACCGCTGCGGCAACAACTGCAACTGCGCGAGGACCTGCAATGACAATCTCCGTTGGCGACAAGCTGCCCGAGGCCACCTTCAAGACCATGACCGCCGAAGGCGGCAAGACCCTCAGCACGGCCGATGTCTTCGCCGGCAAGAAGGTGGTTCTGTTCGGCGTGCCGGGCGCCTTCACTCCGACCTGCAGCAACAATCACCTGCCGGGCTACCTCGAAAACCACGACGCGATTGCCGCGCGCGGCGTCGACGCAATCGCGGTGGTGGCCGTCAACGACCACTTCGTCATGAACGCCTGGGCCCAGGCCACCGGCGCCAACGGCAAGATTCTCTTTCTCGCCGATGGCAATGGCGACTTCGTGCGTGCGGCCGGACTGGACCTCGATCTCAGCGCCGGTGGTCTAGGCACCCGCTCCAAGCGTTTTTCGATGATCGTCGAAGACGGCAAGGTCACGGCGCTCAACATTGAAGACGCACCCGGCCAGGCCGTGGAATCGGGTGCGGCCAAGCTGCTCGAACAGCTCTAAGAAGAGACACCTACGAAAAAGGCGCGCGTCTCTATCCGGACGCGCGCCTTTTTGTTTCTGCCCCTGAGATCAGGCAAGCTATCTTTTCTTGAACGGCTCCATGCCCATGCGCGCGAGTTCGTCGGCGCGTTCGTTCTCCGGGTGGCCGGCATGGCCCTTCACCCAGTGCCAGTTGACCTTGTGGCGCCGGTTGGCCTCGTCCAGCGCCTGCCACAGCTCACCGTTCTTCACCGGTTTCTTGTCGGCGGTCTTCCAGCCGTTCCGCTTCCAGCCGTGGATCCACTTGGAGATGCCGTCCATCACATACTTGCTGTCGGTGTGAAGCTCCACCGCGCAAGGCTCCTTCAGCGCGTTCAGCGCCGAAATCGCCGCCAGCAGTTCCATGCGATTGTTGGTGGTCGCCGCCTCGCCGCCGGAAAGCTCCTTGGTGACGCCGTTGAAGCGCAGGATCGCGCCCCAGCCGCCCGGACCGGGATTGCCCGAGCAGGCGCCGTCAGTAAAAATCTCTACAGCTTTATTCATTTCAGACCGTATTCGGACGCAGATTTGATCTGCCTGTGGAAGCGCACGCGGCGGATGAACTCCATCGGGTCGCGCTTCTGAACCAATGCCCCATCGGGAATGGTCAGCCAGTCGTAAAGCCGCGTCAGCATGAAGCGCAGGGCCGAGCCGCGCGCCAGGATAGGCATTGCCTGCTTCTCGGCCTCGCTGAGCGGCCGCACCGACTGATATGCATCGAGCAGCGCCGTGCCCTTGGTGAGGTTGAAGGAGTTGTCCTTCTCGAAGCACCAGGCGTTCAGGCAGGTCGCCAGATCGTAGGCGTAGAGGTCATCGCAGGCGAAGTAGAAGTCGATCAGCCCCGACAGCTCGTTGCCGAGGAAGAAGACATTGTCGGGAAAAAGGTCGGCGTGGATGATGCCCGACGGCAGGTCCTTCGGCCAGCTGTGCTCGAATTCGGCAAAATCGGCATCGACCTCCGCCGCCAGCCCCGGCTCGACCTCGTCGGCGCGGTCGCGCGAACCGTCCCAGAGCTTGCGCCAGCCGGTGATGTCTAGCGAGTTTGTGCGCGACATCGGAAAGTCCGCGCCGGCAAGATGCAGCGCCGCCAGCGACTTGCCCACTTCGCGGCAATGGATGGCGGTCGGTTTGCGCATCCACATGCCTTCCAGGAAGGTGATGATCGCCGCCGTGCGGTCGGCCAATGGGCCGGTCACGTTGCCGTCGCGCCGGTGCACCGGCAGCGGGCAGGAAATGCCCTTCTTGGCCAGATGCTCCATCAGCCCGAGGAAGAATGGCAGGTCGCTCTTGTCGACCCGCTTTTCGTAAAGCGTCAGGATGTAGGAGCCGGTGGTTGTGTGCAGCAGGAAGTTGGAATTCTCTGAACCTTCGGCGATGCCCTTGTAGGACAGAAGCTCGCCGATCGAATATTCCTGCAGAAAGGCACCGAGCTGGCTCTCTGAAACGTCCGTATAGACCGCCATCACACGGTCCCGTTCACGAATGCCATGTCCGACGGCGTCAGTTCTACGTCGCGCAGCGCGCTCATGACCGGGAAATTCTCCGTTTCCGTTGCCGTCACAGCGAGATCGACCGTCACGTCGAAGCGCGCGCGAAAGGCGTCGATAATCTCGTCGACGATGATCTCCGGCGCGGATGCCCCTGCCGAAAGACCAAGCGTCGAAATTTGGCCGATGTCATCCCATGGAATCTCGGAGGCGCGCTGCACGAGAAGCGACATTTTCGCGCCGGCCCGTTCGGCGACTTCCACGAGACGCTTGGAATTGGACGAATTGGGTGCGCCGACGACCAGGAACAGGTCCGCACCCGCAGCCGTTTCCTTCACCGCCTCCTGGCGGTTGGTGGTGGCGTAGCAGATCGATTCGGCCGACGGCGCCGTGATGGCTGGGAAGCGCGCCTGCAGCGCGCGGATCAGCCCCGCCGTATCCTCGACCGACAGCGTGGTCTGGGTGACGAAGCCCAGCGCTTCGGCGTCCTGCGGCTGGAAGGCGGCGACATCCGCCTCGGTCTCGATCAGCGTCACGGCCCCTTCGGGCAGTTGGCCCATCGTGCCGATCACCTCAGGGTGGCCGGCATGGCCGATCAATAGCACGTGGCGGCCAAGACGCTGGTGGCGCATCGCCTGCTTGTGCACCTTGGACACCAGCGGGCAGGTCGCGTCGAGATAGAAGAGGCTGCGCGCCTGGGCATCCGCCGGCACCGATTTCGGCACGCCATGGGCGGAGAAGACGACCGGGCTATGGTGGTGCTCGTCGGGAATCTCGTTGAGTTCCTCGATGAAAACCGCGCCCAGATTCTGCAGCCCCTCGACCACGTAGCGATTGTGCACGATCTCGTGGCGCACGTAGACCGGCGCACCGTATTTCTTCAGCGCCAGCACCACGATCTGGATGGCGCGGTCGACGCCGGCGCAGAACCCACGCGGCTGGCAGAGCCGAAGCGTCAAAGGCGGCTTGGATGGAGTGTCAGGCATGATGTCCGGTCTTCATTGTCGTGCCGAAATGATGCCTGCGCCCCTCTCCTGTCAAGGGTGCCGGCGGCATACAGCGCCGCGCGCCCGACTGGGCGCGCAAAGGACGCTGTAACACTTTGAATCTGCGCATAATCCTTTCCAAAAATCGTATCCGATTTTTGGGGTTATGCGCTAGCTCAATTCGGGCCGCGGCGCGAGCGCCACAGCCAGGAACCGAGCACACCCGCCAGCGCTGCCGCCAACCCGTACCAGGTCAAGGCATATTGCAGATGGTTGTTCGGCTGATCGATGATGGTAACGCCGCCGACCGGCAATCCGCCGGGATTTGGTGTCTTGTCCGCGTCGATGAAGAAGGGCAGCACAACCGCGCCCGCCGGCAGGCCGGCGGTGGCCGCCATCACGTCCCGATCCTTCCAGAAGAAGATGTTCTTTGCCGGCTCGTTGTCGGGAACCAGCGAGGAAGGCTTTTCCGTCAGCGGATTGCGAGCAAGCCCGTTTACGGTCACCTCGCCCTCGACCTGGCCCTGCGGCCGCTTGGCCGGGTCCTTTAGATGGTCGGGCACGAAGCCGCGATTGACGAGCACGAAACGGCCGTCCGCAAGCCGCAGCGGCGTGTAGATGAAATACCCCGCCTCGCCTTCGTAAGTTGCGAAGAAGTGGCGTTCGCCCGAATGCAGGAAGCTGCCCGTCGCTGTCACCGGCCAGTAGTCGACGTCACCGCTCTGCGCGAACCTCTTCTCCATATCGGCAAGCGGTTCCGGCGCGGCATGGACGCGCTGCTCGATGGTGGCGATCAGCGCCTCTTTCCATTGCAGGCGCTGCACCTGCCAGGTGCCGAGACCGAGCAGAACGACAAAGCCTATCAGGCCGAGCACCAGTGCCAGCAAGCGCGCCTTGCCGCTGGCTTTCTCCGAGGTTTGCGTATTGTCGCTCATTGCGGACGGTCCAACCTGCCTTCGGCGGCCTTGTTGCGATACTGCAGCGTGATCAGCACGCCCTTGATGAGGCGCAACGCCGTCAGGCTCAGCGCCACGGTCAGCGGGATCCAGAGCAGGAAGTGAACCCACAGCGGCGGGTTCAGCGTCACCTCCATCCACAGCGCGAGGCCAACGACGATGAAGCCGATGATGAGAATCACGAAGACCGCCGGCCCGTCGCCCGCATCGGCGAACGAGTAATCGAGCCTGCAGCTGCCGCAGCGGGGCGCCACCGTCAGGAAGCTGGAGAACAGCCGCCCCTCGCCGCAGCGCGGGCAGCGGCCGCGAAGCCCAGCGGAGATCGGATCAACCGGCGGCCAGATCGCCTGGTCTTCATGTGCGGGCTGGGTCATGCCTGTTTCTCCATCTCGGCAATTTGTCTGGTTCCGAAAAAGACAAAGCGGCCGTGTCGCCACGGCCGCTTTCATTTCTAGCAGATCATTGCGGGTCAGTCGGCGCCAGCAATCGTCGCACCGAACGATGCCCAGACGTAGATGCTGGCGAAGAGGAACAGCCACACCACGTCGACGAAGTGCCAGTACCAGGCCGCAGCCTCGAGACCGAAGTGCTGCTTCGGCGTGAAGTCGCCCTTCATCGCACGGATCAGGCAGACGAGCAGGAAGATCGTGCCGATGATGACGTGGAAGCCGTGGAAGCCGGTCGCCATGAAGAAGGTCGCGCCGTAGATCGAGTCCTTGAAGCCGAACGGAGCGTGCATGTACTCGAAGGCCTGCACGAAGCTGAACAGGACGCCAAGGCCGACCGTCAGCGCCAGGCCGTTGATCAGACCCTTGCGGTCATTGTGCAGGATCGCGTGGTGCGCCCAGGTGATCGTGGTGCCCGACAGCAGCAGGATGACGGTGTTGTAGAGCGGCAGGTGCCAGGGGCTCAGGACCTCGATGCCCTTCGGCGGCCATACGCCACCGGTGAAGGCGGTGCGGGCATACTGCTGCACTTCGCCCGGGAACAGGCTTGCGTCGAAGAAGGCCCAGAACCAGGCAACGAAGAACATCACTTCGGAGGCGATGAACATGATCATGCCGTAGCGCAGGTGCAGCGACACGACGCGCGTGTGGTGACCCTCATGGGCTTCCTTGATGGTGTCCGACCACCAGGCATACATCGTGTAAAGCACGATCAGCGTGCCGATGGCGAAGATGAAGTAGTGAGCATTGGCCAGGTTGAGGCCGAAGAAGGGGAAATTGCCCTGCTTCATATACTGCATCCAGGCCACGCCGCCGATCGCCATGACGAGAGCGCCGAGCGAAGCCAGAATGGGCCAGGGGCTTGGGTCTATGATGTGATAGTCGTGTTTTGGTTTCGTATGCGCGTCAGCCATATCAGCCCCCGAGGTTTCCGTCGGTGTTTTCGTTAGTCTTGAGGTCTCCGGCCTGTGGCGCGTTGGCCACCGGCTTTGCCCCCTCAATCGGGAAGAAAGTGTAAGAAAGCGTAATCGTCTTCACGTCCTTCAGTTCCGGAACGTTGACGATGTCGGGGTCGACATAGAAGACCACCGGCATGTCGAGCGTTTCGCCCGGCTTCAAGGTCGTGTCGGTGAAGCAGAAACACTCCACCTTGTTGAAATAGGCGCCGGCCAGTTCCGGCGTGACGTTGAACGTCGCCCGGCCGTAGGTCGGCTTGTCGAAATGGTTGGTCGCCGTGTAGTGCGCCTGCGTGGTCTCGCCGATCTTGATCGTGACGTCGCGCGCCACCGGCTTGAAATCCCACGGCAGGCCGCCCGACGTGTTTGCGTTGAAGCGGATCGTTACCTTCTGGTCGAGCACGCGGTCGGAATACTGGTCGACACGCTGCGTGGTGCCACCATAGCCCGTCACCTTGCAGAACATCGCGTAGAGCGGCACCGCCGCATAGGCCATGCCGACCATGCCGCCGACGAAAGCCACGCAAACGCCGGCGATGACCTTGTTGGTCCGCTGGGACTTGGTGCTTGTCATTGGGGGTTCACCACTCATGCGACTATCAGCCCGCAATGTGGAAGACGGACGGCGCGAACTTGATGATCGTCGCGACGTAGAAAATGACGACCAGCAGGGCAAGGCCGAGGCCGATCGCGATAGACCGGCTGCGGCGCGCCTTCTTCTGGCTTTCGGTGAGGGTCACCATCTCGAGATTTTGCATGGTCATACTCCTGATACCGCAAGCAGGCGCTCGGCGACGCTGTCGGCCAGATACACCGCGAAAATGGCGAACAGGTAGAGCAGCGAATAACCGAACAGCGCCTTGGCAGGCTTCATGGCGCGGTCGCTGTCGGGCATGCGCAGGACCTTCCAGGCATACCAGACGAAGCCGACGCCCAGCGCGATCGAAACCGCGCCATAGAAGACGGTGGTGAAGCCCAGCACCCAGGGCAGCACGCCGACCGGCGCCACCAACAGGGCGTAGGCGAAAATCTGCCTGCGCGTGGAGGCCTCGCCAGCGACGTTCGGCATCATCGGGATGCCCGCGCGCTCGTAGTCTCCGGACTTGAACAGAGCCAGCGCCCAGAAGTGCGGCGGCGTCCACAGGAAGATGATCAGGAAAAGGATGACGCTTTCCAGGCTGATGCTGCCCGTGGCGGCAGCCCAGCCAACCATTGGCGGGAAGGCGCCGGCAGCGCCGCCGATGACGATGTTCTGAGGCGTCGAGCGCTTCAGCCACATCGTGTAGATCACGGCATAGAAGAAGATGGTGAAGGCCAGCAGTGCTGCCGAAAGCCAGTTGACGATCACGCCGAGCGTCATGACCGACAGCACGGAAAGGATCAGGCCGAAGACGAGCGCTTCGCCGGGCTGAACGCGGCCGGACGGCACCGGCCGATTGGCCGTGCGGGTCATCACCGCGTCGATATCGGCGTCGTACCACATGTTCAGCGCGCCCGAGGCACCTGCCCCGATGGCGATCGACAGAATGGCAACGACGGCGATGAAGGGATTGAGCGATACCGGGGCGGCTGCGAGGCCGACAAAGGCCGTGAACACGACGAGCGACATCACCCGCGGCTTCAGCAGCGCGATGTAGTCACCAGCGGTCGCTTCCGACATGCGGAAACCCCCTTCGTCCATTGTGTTCTTTTCAACCAGGGCCATGCCTACGCAGTCCACTCTTCCGATTTGGCCGAAACCGCCGACGGGCGGCGGTTTCGATGTTTGTCAGTGCGCCGTTACTTGATGCGCGGGAGCTGTTCCCACTGGTGGAACGGCGGCGGCGAAGGCAGCTGCCATTCCAGCGTCGTCGCACCTTCACCCCACGGATTCGCACCGGCAACGCGCTTCTTCGAGAAGGCCTCGAAGACGCCGAACAGGAAGATCAGCACGCTGACGGCCGAGATGTACGAGCCGATCGACGAGACGTAGTTCCAGCCGGCGAACGCATCGGGGTAGTCGATGTAGCGGCGCGGCATGCCTGCCAGACCCAGGAAGTGCTGCGGGAAGAAGATCAGGTTCACGCCGATGAACATGATCCAGAAGTGGGTGTTGGCGATCACCGGCGAATACATGTAGCCGGTCATCTTCGGGAACCAGTAGTACCAGGCCGCGAAGATCGCGAACACCGCACCCAGCGACAGCACGTAATGGAAGTGGGCGATCACGTAGTAGGTGTCGTGCAGCGAGCGGTCGAGACCGGCATTGGCCAGCTGGACGCCCGTGACGCCGCCGATGGTGAACAGGAAGATGAAGCCAATCGCCCAGATCATCGGGGTCTTGAAGCTGATCGAGCCACCCCACATCGTGGCGATCCACGAGAAGATCTTCACGCCGGTCGGAACAGCGATGACCATCGTGGCGAACACGAAGTAGCGCTGCGTGTCGAGCGACAGGCCGGTGGTGTACATGTGGTGAGCCCACACGACGAAGCCGACGGCGCCGATGGCGACCATGGCGTAGGCCATGCCGAGGTAACCGAAGATCGGCTTGCGCGAGAAGGTCGAGACGATGTGGCTGACGATGCCGAAGCCCGGCAGGATCAGGATGTACACTTCCGGGTGACCGAAGAACCAGAACAGGTGCTGGAACAGGATCGGGTCGCCGCCGCCTTCAGGCGCGAAGAAGGTCGTGCCGAAGTTGCGGTCGGTCAGAAGCATGGTGATGCCACCAGCCAGAACCGGCAGCGAAAGCAGCAGCAGGAAGGCGGTGATCAGCACCGACCAGGCAAACAGCGGCATCTTGTGTAGCGTCATGCCCGGAGCGCGCATGTTGAAGATCGTGGTGATAAAGTTGATCGCGCCGAGGATCGACGAAGCGCCGGCGATGTGCAGCGACAGGATCGCCAGGTCGACAGCCGGTCCAGGCTGGCCGGAGACAGCCAGCGGCGGATACATCGTCCAGCCGCCGCCAACGCCATGGGCGCCCGGAGCGCTCGGCATGAACATCGACATGATCAGCAGGATGAGAGCCGGCGGAAGCAGCCAGAAGGAGATGTTGTTCATGCGCGGGAACGCCATGTCCGGCGCACCGATCATGAGCGGCACCATCCAGTTGGCGAAGCCGCCGATGAGCGCCGGCATGACCATGAAGAAGATCATGACCAGGCCGTGAGCGGTACTAAAGGCATTGTACATGCTCTTGCCGGCGTCGATGGAAGCATCGCCGCCAACGCCGTAGACCATTTCGGCCAGGCCGCTGAAAATCTGGATGCCCGGCTCGGCGAGCTCCCAGCGGATCATGACGGACAGGAAGCCGCCGATGAGGCCCGCAATGATCGCGAAGATCAGATACAGCGTGCCGATATCTTTATGGTTGGTCGAAAACAACCAACGAACCAAGCCGCGCGGCTTGTGATCGTGGTCGTCGTGAACTGCAGCGCCTGCCATGTTCCGCTCCATTCCTAAATTCGTTTCGGTCGCGGCATCAGTTGCCGGCGACCGCCACCTTATTGGTGGTTTCAATTTCAGCCATCAGCGCCTTGTTGGCGCCATCCAGGTTGGACTTGGCCGAAGCGGCCCAGGTCTCATACTGCTGCTCGCTCACGACGCGAACGGCGATCGGCATGTAGGCGTGGTCCTTGCCGCAGAGCTGCGAGCACTGGCCGTAGTACAGGCCTTCCTTGTTGGCCTTGAACCAAGTCTCGTTGGTGCGGCCCGGCACGGCGTCCATCTTGATACCGAAGGCCGGCACGGCGAACGAGTGGATCACGTCGCTGGCAGTGATGAGGACGCGAACGACCGTGTTGACCGGAACGACGACCTCGTGATCGACGGCCAGGAGCCGCGGATATTCAGCGCGATTTTCCTTGCCGGCAGCGGCGCGATCAGCCTCTTCGAGAATAGCCGAGTTGAAGGAGAAGGGCTCGGCAACCTGGTATTCGTAGTCCCAGTTCCACTGGTTGGCGGTCGCCTTGACGGTGACCTTGGCATCTTCCGGCGGCGAATACTGCGCGGTGAGAAGCTGGAAGGAAGGAACGGCGAGGAACAGCAGGACGACGACCGGTCCGACCGTCCAGATGACTTCGATCAGCGTGTTGTGGCTGGTCCGCGACGGAACCGGGTTCGCGGAGGAGCGGAAGCGCAGAACGCAGTAGCCCAGCAGCAACAGAACCAGGATCGTGATCGGAATCAGGAACCACAGGGTGTAGTGCTCGAACCAGGTAATCTGCTCCATGATGCCCGTAGCAGCAGGCTGGAACGCGGTCTGCCACGGCGTCGGCTGTGCCGCATATGCTGCGGCGCTGGCGAAATAGGCTGCCGCAGCGCCAGCACTAGCAAGGATTTTTCTCATCGCCCTCTTTGTCTCCCAATTTCGTGCGTCCAGATCGCACGAATGATAAATCGCACCGGGACGGGAATCCCGGTGACCCTAGCGCTGGTTCAAACCATACTCTCTTTCCAACCGCAAGGAAGGAGCACGAGAACCCGTGCGGCATTTTTGCGCGCAAGGCAGCCTGAGCCACGCCTAGGCGCTTTCTTTATTGTTTAAGGCCGATATGAGCCAGTGCCCGAACGCGCATTCCACCGCTATAAAGGTCACTTACGTCGCATTTCCGGCGAAATTTCTTGGAAAATCCGGACGCACGGCGCTATTGGCTAGTGCGGCCATCTTCTTGCCTTATAGTTTCAATTGTCACGGATAGTCTCGCCGTGATTCGCAATGGAGCCATCATGACCTCTCGACTTTCGGGAACCTTGGCGAAGGTCGTCTTCCTCGCCGCGTTGGCTGGTTCGATCGTTCCAGCCGGTGCGCAGGAGCAACCGGCCCCGCAATCGCAGCAGGCTGCCCAGCCGCAGGCCCAGGCTCCCAAGCCGCAGGGCGGCACGGTGCGCTCGACTCACGGCGCCTGGTCGATCATTTGCGACACGCCCGCCGGGGCCACCGCCGAGCAGTGCGTGATGATGCAGAACGTCATTGCCGAGGACCGGCCGGAGATCGGCCTTTCGGTCGTCGTGCTGCGCACCGCCGACAACAAGGCGGAGATCCTGCGCGTGCTGGCGCCGCTCGGCGTGCTCCTGCCCAACGGCCTCGGCCTCAATGTCGACGGCAAGGACATCGGCCGCGCCTATTTCGTCCGCTGCTTCGGCGACGGCTGCTATGCCGAGGTCATCCTCGAAAAGCCGCTGCTCGACACGCTGAAGACCGGCACCTCGGCCACCTTCATCGTCTTCCAGACGCCGGAGGAAGGCATCGGCATCCCGGTCGACCTCAAGGGGTTCGCGGACGGCTTTGCCGCCCTCCCCTGATCGCCACGGCGCAGGCGCGACGAGCCCGAAGCGAGCTTTGGGCTTTCCGGCCTTACGCCATTGCCGATCATTGGCGCATTGCCGAATGGCCTTGGCGCGCCTACATCGGGGGTCGACACTCTTTTCAAACGAGGCGACCCCGCCATGAACAGCCTTCTCGGCCAATTCGACATTTCCGAAGACCAGATCCGTCGTGTCGTCACCGATACGATCACCGGTGCGGATGACGGCGAACTCTTCCTCGAATATCGCGAGAGCGAGTCGCTGATGTTCGACAACGGCCGCCTGAAGACGGCCAACTTCAACACCGACCAGGGTTTTGGCCTGCGCGCAGTCGCGGGCGAAGCCACCGGCTATGCCCATTCCAGCGAACTCTCCGAAGCCTCGCTGCGCCGCGCCGCCGATGCGGTGTCGGCCGTGAAGGGCGGATATTCCGGCACGCTGGCGGCCGCGCCCTCGCGCACCAATCGCCATCTCTACGGCGAAGAGAACCCGATCCCCTCGCCCAGCTTCGAGGTCAAAGCCAAGCTGCTGCAGGAGATCGACGGCTGGCTGCGCGACAAGGACCCGCGCGTGCGGCAGGTCACCGCCTCGCTCGTCTCATCCTGGCAGCACGTCGAGATCATGCGCGCCGACGGCCATATGGTGCGTGACGTGCGCCCGCTGGTGCGCATCAACGTCGCCGTCGTTGTCGGCGATGGCGACCGGCAGGAAACCGGCTCCTACGGCATGGGCGGCCGCAAAGGGTTCGGCGAGTTCCTGACCGAGGAGAGCTGGAAGTTCACCGCCGAGGAGGCGTTGCGCCAGGCGCTCGTCAATCTCGAGGCGGTTCCGGCGCCGGCCGGCACCTTCGACATCGTGCTGTCCAGCGGCTGGCCGGGCGTCATGCTGCATGAAGCGGTCGGCCATGGGCTGGAAGGCGACTTCAACCGCAAGAAAACCTCGGCCTTTGCCGGCCTGATGGGCCAGCAGGTGGCCGCAAAGGGCGTCACCGTCGTCGATGACGGCACCATTGCCGAGCGTCGCGGCTCGCTGACCGTCGACGACGAAGGCACGCCCAGCGCCCGCAACGTGCTGATCGAGGACGGCAAGCTCGTCGGTTACATGCAGGACCGGCAGAATGCCCGCCTGATGGGCGTTGCCGCCACCGGCAACGGAAGGCGCGAATCCTATGCGCATGAGCCCATGCCGCGCATGACCAACACCTACATGACCGGCGGCGACATGCCCCCTGAAGAGATCATCGCCTCGGTCAAGAACGGCATCTACGCCGTGTCCTTCGGCGGCGGCCAGGTCGACATCACCTCCGGCAAGTTCGTGTTCGGCTGCACCGAGGCCTACATGATCGAGGACGGCAAGGTGACCCAGCCGATCAAGGGCGCCATGCTGATCGGCAACGGCCCCGATGCCATGCACCGCATCTCCATGGTCGGCAACGACATGAAGCTCGATCCCGGCATCGGCATGTGCGGCAAGGCCGGACAGGGCGTGCCGGTGGGTGTGGGCCAGCCGCACCTGCGCATGAACCAGATGACCGTCGGCGGCACGCGGGCCTGATCTTGTCCTTCGATCGGATCGTCATCCTCACCGGAGCGGGCATCTCGGCCGAATCGGGCGTCGACACGTTTCGTGACCGGAACGGCATCTGGTCGAAGGTCGACTATCGTGACGTGGCGACGCCGGAAGGCTTTGCCCGCAATCCGCGGAAGGTGCACGGCTTCTACAATGAAAGGCGCCGGCGTCTGCTCGGCATACGGCCCAATGCGGCGCATGAGGCTCTGGCGCGGCTGGAGGCCGCCTATGGCGGCTCCTACCTTCTGGTCACCCAGAACATCGACGATCTGCATGAAAGCGCCGGCTCGCGCCGGCCGGTCCATATGCATGGCGAGGTGAACTCGGCGTTTTGCGAGGCCTGCGGCGCGCGCTCCCGCTGGTCGGGCGACATGTCGATCAATTCGCAGTGCCCGCACTGCCAGACCACCGGCCGCATGCGCGTCGACGTCGTGTGGTTCGGCGAGATGCCCTATCACATGGACCGCATCGAAGCCGCGCTCGCCACCTGCGACCTGTTCGTTTCCATCGGCACAAGCGGCAATGTCTATCCGGCTGCCGGCTTCGTCGAGCAGGCAAGGCTCGCCGGCGCCCATACGGTCGAGCTCAATCTCGAGCCGTCCGAAGGCTGTTCCAGCTTCGAAGAAGCGCTCTACGGACGCGCGACCGAGGTCGTACCCGCTTTCGTTAGCCGGCTGCTTGCGGCGGAAGTGGATGCCGCCTTCGAGCGGATCGTCCCACTTCCCTAGCCCGGTTCGGTATCACCGCCGTTTGCGCGGTTTCTCCAAGAGCGCCACCGCCTCGACATGCGGCGACCAGAGGAACTGGTCCACTGGCGTCACGCTCTTCAGCGCATAGCCGCCATCGACCAGAATGCGCAGGTCCCGCGCCAGCGTTGCCGGATTGCAGGACACGGCCGCCACGAAGGGAACGTCCGATTTCGCGATCTGCTTGCACTGGTCTTCGGCCCCGGCGCGCGGCGGATCGAACACCAGTCCGTCATAGGCGGCGAGTTCCTTGAAGGTCAGTGGCCGGCGGAACAGGTCGCGCTTTTCGATGACGACCCGCTTCAGGCCCGTCCCGAAGCGAAAGCCCCGGTCGAGCGCGGCAAGAGCCGCCGCCTCGCCCTCGACGGCGTGAACCTCCGACTTCGCCGCGAGCCGCAGCGCAAAGGCCCCTGCCCCGGCAAACAGGTCGGCGACTTTCTTCGCCTTCTTCAGATGCTCGCAGACCAGATCGGCCATGGCGCCTTCCGCCGAGGCCACCGCCTGCAAGAAACCTCCCGAGGGCGGCGCGACCGACACCCCGCCAAAGGTCACCACCGGCTTCTTTGGCTCCACGATCGTCTCGCCATCCACCGAGACACGCGCCAGGCCCTCGCGAATCGCGAAGGTCGAGATCGCCATGCGCGCCTTGTCCTCCAGCTTGCCGGCATCCTGCGCGGCAATGTCGAGGCCCGAATCGGTATGGGTGACGGTCAGGTGGAACGCCTGCGGCGTGTGGCAGATCAGGGCGGCCAGCCGCCGCAGCATGGGAAGTGCTGCCTCGATCTGCGGCTCGACGATCGGGCATTCCTCGATGTCGATGATGTGGTGCGAATGGGCGCGGTTGTAGCCCAGGAGCATGCCGGCTTCGGTGCGGCGCACCGAAAAGGTCGCGCGGCGGCGCGAATGCGGCGCGCAGGGCACGGTGGCCGCGACATCGGCCTCGAAGCCGCGGCTCTTCAGCGCCTGCACGACCTTCTCGCGCTTCCAGTCCAGATAGGCCTGCCGCTCCAGATGCTGCAGCGCGCAGCCGCCGCATTCGGTAAAGTGCCGGCAGGTCGGCTCGACGCGCAGCGGCGAAGGCTCAAGCACGGCCATCAGCGTGCCGCGATCCTTTTCGCGCGCGGCCGTCACCGTCTCGCCCGCAAGGGTGAATTGAATGAATACCGGGCCCTCGGGCGTGTCGGCAACGCCGTCGCCCTGGGCGCCGAGGCGGGAGATCTGGAAACGTGTGCTCATGCCTTCACTCCGGCCAGCAGGAATTCGCGGTTGCCGTCGCCGCCTTCGATCGGCGATGGGCAAAGGCCCAGCGCCTTCCATCCGGCCTGGCTGCCCAGCCATTCGGCAAGCGCCTCGGCCACGACAGGCCCATCAGCCGGGTTCTTCAAAATGCCGCCCTTGCCGATCGCCTCGCGACCGGCCTCGAACTGCGGCTTTACCAGAAATACTCCATGCGCCCCCGGCCTTGCCAGCGCAAGCGCCGGCGGCAAGGCAAGCTTCAGCGAGATGAAGCTAACATCGGAGACGATCAGGTCGAGCGAGCGCCCTTCCAGCACCTCGGCAGTCAGATCGCGGGCGTTCAGACCCTCCATACAGGCCACGCGTGGATCGCCGCGCAGGCTGTCATGCATCTGGCCGTGGCCGACATCGATTGCGGTGACATGGGCCGCGCCGCGCTCCAGCAGCACCTGCGTGAAGCCGCCGGTCGAGGCGCCGATGTCGAGCGCATTGCAGCCGCTCGGGTCGATGCCGAAATGGTCGAGCCCGGCAATCAGTTTTAGCGCCGCGCGCGAGACGTAAGCTTGCGCGGGATCGGCCACCGTGATGACGACCGTGTCCAGCACCCCCTGCCCCGGCTTGGACACGACAACGCCGTCGACGCTGACGGTGCCGCGCTCAACAGCGTCCCGCGCCCGCGAGCGGCTCGCGAAGAGCCCGCGGCTGACCAGCACCTCGTCGAGGCGCCGGCGACTGTCCTGTTTGTTGTCGGCTTTCATCGGCCTTCCTTGGCGAAAGCCGGCGCGGAAGGCAAGCGTGACAGAGCATTTTGCAGCCAAGCGGAATCGCTTGGCGTCGCACAAATGCGACTAGGACAATGAGATAGAGCGGCGCAGCAGCATCCGTCAGGATGACCGCCGCTCTAGCCATCAAAAGGTGGCGACGATCCTAGGAGCCGCACGTCCGCCGTCCAGCGGCAAGTCACCGCCGGAGAATTCGACTTCGGCCCGTCGCGTTTCCGGAGTGGCCCGATTTTGAGGGACAGGACCCTGCAGGATCACCGATTCCAGCTTGCGCCTGTAGGAAATGGTGCCCCTGAGATCGCCCATCTTGCCGGCGACGATATCCATCACCGCCTTCTCCAGCTTCACGTCGTAGCGTGTCTCGGCCGCTGCCGGCACCGCCAGCGCGGCAAGCAGCATCGCGCCTGCCAGGATTGTTCTCATTGCTGACTCTCCCCTGTCTTGTTGGGGAGAGTTCTAGGCCCGGCGCGCTAAGAAACGGCCAAGAGAAAGGGTAAGTAAAGACCCAAAAGTCAGCGTAAACAGATGGTTAGGCAGTAGCCGAACGAACCGATCGCCCCAGCGCGGCAAAGACAGTACGCACGATGCCGGTCGCGTCGAGCCCGGCGTCGACATACATCTTCTCGGGCTTTGCGTGATCGGTGAACTCGTCCGGCAGCACCAGCGGGCGAACCTTGAGGCCGGAATCGAGCAGACCTTCCTTGGCGAGGAAGTGCAGCACATGGCTGGCAAAGCCGCCGACCGAACCTTCTTCCACCGTCAGCAGCACCTCATGCGAGGTGGCAAGCCGGCGCACCAGATCTTCGTCCAGCGGCTTGGCAAAACGGGCGTCGGCCACTGTGGTCGAAAGCCCTGCCGCAGTCAGTTCCTCGGCGGCCAGCAGGCAGTCCTGCAAGCGCGTGCCGAAGGAAAGCAGCGCGACCTTGGTGCCTTCGCGCAGGATGCGGCCCTTGCCGATTTCCAGCACCGAGCCGCGCTCGGGCATTTCCACGCCCACGCCATTGCCGCGCGGATAGCGGAAAGCGATCGGGCCTTCATCATAGGCAGCAGCCGTGCGCACCATGTGGCGCAACTCCGCCTCGTCGGCGGCAGCCATCACCACGAAGTGCGGCAGCGAGGCGAGATAGGCGGTATCGAAGGCGCCGCAATGGGTCGGCCCGTCGGCGCCGACGAAGCCGGCACGGTCGACAGGGAAGCGCACCGGCAGATTCTGGATCGCCACGTCATGCACGACCTGGTCGTAGGCGCGCTGGAGGAAGGTCGAATAGATCGCCGCGAACGGCTTCAACCCCTCGGTGGCGAGGCCAGCCGCGAAGGTGACGGCGTGCTGTTCGGCAATGCCGACATCGAAGGTGCGTTCGGGGAAGACTTCGCCGAACAGGTCGAGGCCGGTGCCGGAAGGCATGGCGGCGGTGATGGCGACGATCCTGTCGTCCTCGCGCGCTTCCTGGATCAGGCTCTGGGCGAATACCTTGGTGTAGCTCGGCGCGTTCGCAGGCGCCTTGGCCTGCGCGCCGGTGATGACGTCGAACTTGTTGACGCCGTGATACTTGTCGGCAGCGGCCTCGGCCGGGGCATAGCCCTTGCCCTTCTGCGTCACGACATGGATGAGCACGGGCCCGTCGCCATTGTCGCGCACATTCTTCAGCACCGGGATCAGGTGCTCCAGATTGTGCCCGTCGATGGGGCCGATGTGGAAGAAGCCGAGCTCCTCGAACAGCGTGCCGCCGGTGACATAGCCGCGCGCATGCTCCACCGCGCGCGTGATGGCGCGGTCGACGCGAGGACCGAGATGCGAGGTGAGCTTCTTGCCGAGGTCGCGGATGCCCTGATAGGTGCGGCCCGAACCGAGGCGCGCCAGATAGGCGCTCATCGCTCCGGTCGGCGGCGCGATCGACATGTCGTTGTCGTTGAGGATGACGATGAGCCGCGAATTCAGCGCGCCGGCATTGTTCATCGCCTCATAGGCCATGCCCGCAGACATGGCGCCGTCGCCGATCACAGCGATGACGTTGTTCTTGCCGCCCTTCAGGTCGCGCGCCACGGCCATGCCGAGGCCGGCCGAAATCGACGTTGAGGAATGGGCGGTGCCGAAAGGATCGTATTCGCTCTCGGTGCGCTTGGTGAAGCCGGAGAGCCCGCCCTCCTGACGCAGCGTGCGAATGCGGTCGCGCCGGCCGGTGAGGATTTTGTGCGGATAGGACTGGTGGCCGACGTCCCAGATGAGGCGGTCAGCGGGCGTATCGAAGACGTAATGCAGTGCAACCGTAAGTTCGACGACGCCCAGCCCGGCGCCGAGATGGCCGCCCGTATGCGAGACCGTGTCGATCAGTTCGGCGCGCAACTCGGCGGCCAGTTGCGGCAGGTCGCTTTCGGGCAACGCCTTCATATCGGCGGGAATGCGCACCTTGTCGAGCAGCGGCGTCTTGGGCGGCAAAGTCACGTCATATGGCCTATTCAATCGATCAATACCGCTTGGGAGATAGAGTGTCGGCCCCTGAATGTAAATGCGCGGCGCTGCCGCGCGACCCTTTTACCCTCTATCCCGCACGGAAATCAGCCCTCCGGCAGGGGAATGAATTCCTCCTCGTCGCCCGGCACGATGTCGAAACGGCGGGTCTTCCATTCTTCCTTGGCCTGTTCGATGCGCTCCTTGGAGGACGAAACGAAATTCCACCATATGTAGCGCTTCGAGCCCAGCGAGGAACCGCCGAACAGCATGAAATGTGCGCCGCGTTCGGCCGAAACCACGATCTCGTCGCCCGGACGGAACACCAAAAGCCGATCGGACGGGAAACGGTCTCCGGAAATCACGACATCGCCTTCCAGCACATAGATGGCCCGCTCTTCCGCGTCGGCAGGGATGCGTATGCGCGCGCCCGGATCGAGCCGGACATCGACATAGAGCGTGTCCTGGAAGGTGGTCACCGGCGCCCGATGGCCCTCGAAATCGCCCATCACCACGCGCACCTTGGCGCCGTCGTCCTTGAATTCGGGCAGCGCGGTATTGGCCGTGTTTTCGAAGCCCGGCGCCATCTCTTCCTTGTTGTCGGGCAGCGCGATCCAGGTCTGCAGGCCGGAGATCGAGCTCGGCGCGCTGCGGATTTCCTCAGGCGTGCGCTCGGAATGGACGATGCCGCGCCCGGCCGTCATCAGGTTCACGTCGCCGGGCGAGATCACCATCTCGGTGCCGAGCGAATCGCGATGCCGGATCATGCCGTCAAACAGATAGGTGACGGTGGAGAGCCCGATATGCGGATGCGGGCCCACGTCCAGCGCCGTGCCCGGCCGCAGGATCGCGGGGCCCATGCGGTCGAAGAAGATGAAGGGACCAACCAGCCGGCGCCGCGCCGTGGGCAGCGCCCGCCGCACCTCGAAGCCGCCGATGTCCTTGGCGTTGGGGACGACCATCAGTTCGATGGCGTCGCAGGAAAATGCGTCGCCCGGCTCGGGATCGCGTGCGGGAAAGAAGCTCATGGTAACCTCCAGTCGGTGGCAGCCGTCCAATCTTGCCCGCAGAAGCTAGTCCCCGGCTGCGGCGACCGAAAGACCGCGCAACCGAGACGGATCGTTCACAGCTGTCCTACTCGCCGTCGAGCGGCTCGGTTCCTACCGGCTTGCCGTCGCGCGACAGGCGGATCTTTTCCACCTTGTCCTCGGCTGCCTTGAGCAGGCGGTCGCAATGGGCCTTCAGCGCCTCGCCGCGCTCATAGATGCGGATCGACTGGTCGAGCGGCACGTCGCCGCGCTCCAGATCGTCGACGATGCGCTCCAGCGCCTCCAGCGCCTGCTCGAAGCTCATCGTCTTGATGTCGTTATTGACTTCGGTATCCATAAATTATCCCTTCATCAGGCGCTTCATATGCGCCGCGACCGAGAATGCCAGGCCCTGCAGGTCATAGCCGCCCTCCAGCAGGCTGACGATGCGGTTGTTCGCGTGGCGCGCCGCGCGATCCAGAACCTGGCCGGTTGCCCAGTCGAAATCCTCTTCGGTGAGATTGATCTCCGCCAGCGGGTCGCGATGATGCGCGTCGAAGCCGGCCGAGATGATGATCAGATCGGGCTTGAAGTTGTCCAGCGCCGGCAGCACGCGTGCCCGGAACGCCTCGCGAAACAGGTCGCTGCCGCTTTGCGGCGAAAGCGGCGCGTTGACGATGTTGCCGACGCCAGTCTCGTCCTTGGCGCCGGTGCCCGGAAACAGCGGCATCTGGTGCGTGGAGCAGAACAGCACGTTCGGATCGTTCCAAAAAATGTCCTGCGTGCCATTGCCGTGGTGCACGTCCCAATCGACGATGGCCACACGCTCGGCGCCGTATTTGCGCTGAGCATAGCGGGCCGCGACCGCCGCATTGTTGAACAGGCAAAAGCCCATGGCCGTGGCCTTCTCGGCGTGGTGTCCGGGCGGGCGCGCAGCCACGAACACATTGTCGGCCTTGCCGGTGAAGACATCATCCACCGCCGCATTGGCCGCACCCACGGCGGTCAACGCCGCTTGCCAGCTCTTCGGGCTCAGAATCGTGTCGCCGTCGATCGCGCGCATGCCCTCTTCGGGAATCGCGGCTCTGATCCGGTCGACGAAATCCTCGGGATGGACGAAGAGCAGCGTCGTCTCGTCGCCTGCCGGCGCCTCGACGCGGACGAGATCGGCAAATGGTTCGTCGTCCAGCACGCGCGTAATGGCGCGCAGGCGGTCCGGCCGCTCCGGGTGCCCCGAAGGCGTCAGGTGCTCGAGATAGATTGGATGCGAGTAAAGGCGCGTGGTCATCCCTGGCAGTTTATCAGCAATGGCGGCCATCGCCACGCACTACCCGCCGAAGGCTGGGGAAAATTATCCTTTCTCCAGAACTCGTATCGTATAGACCGCCAGCCATTGCGCGATCCATCTCTCGTCGCTCGCGCAGGGAAACTGCCGGGCCAAGTGGCAGCTACCCCTGCCCCGGCAATCCTGACGCTGCTCAGCCAACCTGCTTGATGGGCTGCAAAGCAGGCTCACTGGCCGAGCCCAGCGCCTTGTCCTTCAGAGCGCGGAACTTGCCCGACACTTCGGCCAGTCGGCGGTCCCAATCGGGATCGGGCGTCTGGCCTTCGATCGCCTTGAAATAGACCTGCATCAACGAGGCAAGAGCAAAAGGCTCGATCAGTGCCGCCTTGATCGCCCAGGCAAACACAATTGCCAGCACGAATGCCCAGCCCGCCATCTGTCCGGGCATGACATAGAGGATGGCGGCAGCCGGCGTCAGCATCATCAGGAAGATGACGAAGGTCAGCCCCCACATGATGATCGCCAGCCAGATGGCGTTTTTGATCATCATCCTGGCGTTCTGCGCATAGAGGACGACGCCCTGGCGCGCGGTCTCATAGGGGCTGTGGCTGTCGATCCGGATATTGTAGGCGAGGATGATCTCGTCGACATAGGTCAGCGAAAGACGGATGACCGTGTTGACGAATTTTACCAACCCGTCGAGCCCCGGAATAGGCAGGAAGGCGGCGATGCCGCCGATCAGGCCGGTGATCGCAGCGATCACGGCCTTGACGAGTTGGTGGAGCACGAAGAGCACATTCGCCTCGGCAAAACGCGCCGTCACGACTTCGCGGGCATAGGAGATCTGTCCACGGTCGCCGGGCACCGCATGCCCGTCAAGCAGCCGAACCATGACTGCGATGTGGCCTGCCTTGACGATGTAGAGAATGTATTCGCGGATCCAGTAGACAATCAGCGACACTGCGCCGAAGCCGAGTATGCCGCCCCACACCGAGAAGGTGGCCGGGCCGCCCTCGCCACCGAGGATGTGGCCAACGCCATAGCCGACGCCCGCGCCGGCACCAGTCGCCAGAACATATGCTGCGGTGATTGCGAAAAACACGATCACGCGAAAGATGATGAAGGGCCAAGTCTTCATCATCAGCGACAGCGTCTTGCCGATATCGAAGTCCCACATGCAACAATCCCCCCAAGACAGGCTAATTTAGCATGTCCCGAGGGGAAATATTGTCAAGCGTCTGCCGCGCGGCGGCGACGTTTCTCGCTAGAGAATTTCAGTTTTGGCGATCTTGATGCCGAAACCTTCGAGGCCGACATAGTGGCGCTCGCGCGAGGCGATCAGGTTGATCGAGGAAATGCCGAGGTCACGCAGGATCTGCGCGCCCAGCCCGATCTGACGCCATTCTTCCTCGCGCTGGCGGGCCTCCGCATGGCCCTCATCGTCGCGCTGCGGCCGGTTGCGCCCTTGGTCTGCAACACCGACCGATCCCTCGCGCAGATAGACGATAACGCCGCGCTGGCGCTCGCCCAACTTCTTCATGACCTCGTCCAGCCGGCAGCCGGTGCCGAAAACGTCGGTCACGACGTCTTCCGTCTGAAGCCGCACCGGCACCTCGACGCCGTCGCGAATGTCGCCATACACGATGGCCAGATGGTGCATCACGTCCCATGGCAGCGTGTAGATGAAGGCCTTGGCCTTGCCGCCCGGCGTTTCGATGTCGAAAGTATCCACGCGCTGGACGAGCGTTTCCTGCCGCTGGCGGTAGGCGATCAGGTCGGCGACCGACACCTGCTTCAGCCCGTTCGCCTCGGCGAAGGCAGCCACCTGCGGCCCACGCATCACCGTGCCGTCGTCGTTGACCAGTTCCGAAATCACGCCCACCGGCGGCAGGCCGGCCAGCTTGCAGAGGTCCACGGCCGCCTCGGTATGACCCGAGCGCATCAACACGCCGCCCTCGCGCGCCACCAGCGGGAAGATGTGGCCGGGGCGCACGAAATCGGCACCGCCGACATTGTCATTGGCCAGGTTGCGCACGGTCAGCGTGCGGTCATCAGCCGAGATGCCGGTGGTGGTGCCATGCTTGAAGTCGACGCTGACGGTGAAGGCGGTGGTGTGGGCCGAGTCGTTTTCGGCAACCATCGGCGCAAGGTTCAGCCGGCGGGCGTCCTCGCGCGTCATCGGCGCGCAGACGATGCCGGAGGTGTGGCGCACGATGAAGGCCATCTTCTCGGCCGTGCAATGCACCGCCGCGACGATCAGGTCGCCCTCGTTCTCACGTCCGTCATCGTCCATCACGACGACGATCTCGCCACGTTCGAAGGCCCGAAGCGCCTCCACGACTTTCTTCTGGTCGTAGCCCATCTTGTCCGGATTCCGTTCAGTTTCTCGTGGTCAGATGCGGCCCGTCTGGCCGCGATGGCGCAGGTAGTGATCGGCGATCGCGCAGGCAACCATAGCCTCGCCGATGGGGACGGCGCGGATGCCCACGCATGGATCGTGGCGGCCCTTGGTCATCACCTCGACGTCGTTGCCGTCGATGTCGATCGACTTGCGCGGCGTCAGGATCGACGACGTCGGCTTGACCGCAAAACGCGCCACGACCGCCTGGCCGGTCGAAATTCCACCAAGTATACCGCCAGCATTGTTCGACAGGAACACCGGCTTGCCGTCATTGCCGATCCGCATCTCGTCGGCGTTTTCCTCGCCGGTGATGCGCGCGGCCTCAAAACCGTTGCCGATCTCCACCCCCTTCACCGCATTGATGGACATGAGGTTGGAGGCGATGTCCTGGTCGAGCTTGGCATAGATCGGCGCGCCGAGACCGGCGGGCACGCCCTCGGCCACGATCTCCACAACCGCGCCCACCGAGGAGCCGGACTTGCGGATGCCGTCGAGATAGTCGGCGAAGACCTGCACCGACTCCGGGTCGGGCGTGAAGAAGGGGTTTTCCGGATCGTCGACGAAATTCCAGTTCCAGCGGCTGCGGTCGATGTCCTTGACGCCGATTGAGATCAGCGCGCCGCGCACCACCATGCCCGGCACCACCTTGCGCGCCAGCGCACCGGCCGCAACGCGCGCCGCAGTCTCGCGCGCCGAGGAGCGGCCGCCGCCGCGATGGTCGCGCAGGCCGTATTTGACATGATAGGTGTAGTCGGCATGGCCCGGCCGATACTGGCGGGCGATGTCGCCGTAATCCTTCGAGCGCTGGTCGACGTTCTCGATCATCATCGACACCGGCGTGCCGGTGGTGATCATCGTCTCGCCGTCCTCGTCGAGCACGAATCCCGACAGCACCTGCACCTCGTCCGGCTCGCGCCGCTGGGTCACGAAGCGCGACTTGCCCGGGCGGCGGCGGTCGAGCTCATGTTGGATCTCGGCGCGTGTGAAGCGGATGCCCGGCGGACAGCCATCGACCACGCAGCCCAAGGCCGCGCCATGGCTTTCGCCCCAGGTGGTGACACGGAACATATGTCCGAAAGTGTTGTGCGACATAGATAATCAGCCCTGCCCGGCCGCGCCGGCTCTGGGGTGCGTTCTATTGGCGTTTTCAGCGAGGGTCAAACGATGTCAACCGACTTTTGGCTCCCAAGCGGAACCCCAGGCGCGACGGCACCCGAAAACGGAACGTCGCATCTTGAACAGGGATTCGCTTCCGCGACAGATAATGCAACGAAAATAAGTGGATAGACAGTACGTTTTAGTTTTGACACATTCGTCGTGTTAGTGATTTCTTCATGATTGCAAAGCGGGCCGTCGCCTGTCGACGCCAAGAATAAATAAATGAGGATGGACCATGCGTAGCCTGATCGGCGCTCTCGCCGCTGTCATGATGATCTCCAGCGCCGCCTACGCCGCCGAGGCGGAAGGCAAGATCAAGGCGATCGACCGCGACAAGCTGACAATCACGCTCGACAACGGCAAGTCCTACAAGCTGCCCGGCGAGTTCGACGTGGACGCCCTCAAGGAGGGCATGGACGTGCTTCTGGCCTACGACCAGATCAACGGCGTCAACACCATCACCGATATGGAACTGCCCGAATAGGTTTTTTCCGCCTCTCCCGGCGGCCTGACGCTAAGGCCGCCGTCGGCGCGAAAGCGCTCCCGCAAAAACTCAGAGCCAGTCGAGCTGACCGTTTTCGAACCGCAGCACGCGGTCCTGCGGGATTTCCAGCGCTGCGGCCAGATGGGTCGGCACCGACTGCGCCAGCCTGAAGATGACGCGCAGCACGCCGCCATGGGTCACGCAGACCGTGGGGCGCTTCAGCTCTTCGAACCAGGGCCGTATCCGGCCGAGCAGCATCTCATAGCTCTCGGCGTCCGCTCCTGGCGGAACAAAGCCCCATTTGTCGCTCGTACGCTCCGCCTTGCAGCCCGGGTAGCGCTGTTCCAGCTCGGGAAAAGTAAAGCCCTGCCAATCGCCGAAATTCACCTCGACCAGCCGCGGATCGGTGCGGTAGTCGCTCGAGGCTAGCCCCATGGCTGCGCGTGCGCGCTCCATGGTCTCGCGCGTGCGCCGCATCGGGCTCGCGACGAAATCGAATTCGTGCGGATCGGCAATCAGCTCGGCCAGGCGCTGGCCGTTGCGGTCGGCCTGGGTGCGGCCGACCTCGGTGATATCCGTGTCGGCCTGCCCTTGCAGACGCTCCTCGGCATTCCAGGCCGTCTGGCCATGGCGCACGAAATAGACAAGCGGAAACATGACGCCCCGCGCGCCTCCTGAAAACTTGGAGGACTGAGCCTGCTCAGTCCTTGACGGTGGAAATATCCGGGGCGTCCACGGCCTTCATACCGACGACGTGATAGCCCGAATCGACATGGTGCACCTCGCCGGTGACGCCGCGCGACAGGTCCGACAGGAAGTAGAGGCCTGAATCGCCGACTTCCTCCGGGGTCACGGTGCGCTTCAGCGGCGCGTTGTACTCGTTCCACTTCAGGATGTAGCGGAAATCGCCGATGCCCGAAGCGGCCAGCGTCTTGATCGGGCCGGCCGAGATCGCGTTGACGCGGATGCCCTTGCCGCCGAGGTCGACGGCCAGGTAGCGCACGCTCGCCTCGAGCGCGGCCTTGGCGACGCCCATGACGTTGTAGTGCGGCATCACCTTCTCGGCGCCGTAATAGGTCAGCGTCAGCAGCGAGCCGCCATCGGTCATCAGCGGCTCGGCGCGCTTGGCGATGGTCGTGAAGGAAAACACCGAGATGTCCATGGTGCGCAGGAAATTGTCGCGCGTGGTTTCGACATAGCGGCCGTCCAGCTCCTCCTTGTCGGAGAAGGCGATGGCGTGGACCACGAAATCGAGCTTGCCCCACTTCTTGGCAACGCCGTCGAACACCGCATCCAGGCTCTCCGGATCGGTCACGTCGCAGTGGCCGGCAATGTGAGCGCGATCGCCGAGCTCGGCAACCAGCGGCTCAACGCGCTTCCTGAAGGCGTCGCCCTGATAGGTCAGAGCCAGCTCGGCCCCCTGATCGGCGCAGGCCTTCGCAATACCCCAGGCGATCGACCGGTTGTTGGCCACGCCAAGAATAAGCCCGCGCTTTCCGGCCATGAGGCCCTGTCCAACCGCCATCTGATCACTCTCCGCACATTCTCTTCAACCTGAAGAGCCCTATCGCACAGGCACAGGACACCTTCAAGCGCCCAGCGCATGGAAGTCGTCGGCCAAAGGCAGCCAAAACCCCAAGCTAAAGCGTTTTAAATGCTCTGGCGCTTTCTCATCAACGCTTCCAGTTCGTCGTCGCCGCCTTCGGGGAGCATGACGCGGACATGGGCGTAGAGGTCGGCATGGCCGGTGCCCTTCTGCGGCAGGCCCCGCCCCTTGAGGCGCAGAACCTTATCCGAACTGGACCAAGCCGGCAGGTTGACCGCAAGCCGGCCTCCCGGCGTCTCCACCGGCAGCTTGGCGCCCAGCACGGCATCGCGCAGTTGCACCGGCAGGTCGACATGCAGGTCGCGCCCTTCCACGCGGTAGCGCGGATGGTTCTTGAACTGGATCTTGATCAGCGCGTCGCCCGGACCGCCGAGACCGGTCTCGCCCTGCCCCTTGAGCCGGATGGTCTGGCCGTCCTCGACATAATGCGGCAGCTTGACCGCAAGCTTGCGGCCATCGGGAAAAATCGCCGTGACCTTTTCGGCGCCGGCAACCTCCTCGATGGTGACTTCGAGCGTGGCGTTGAGGTCGGCGCCGCGAGGCGCACGCTGCGCGGATCCACCCGCGCCGGCACGCTGCCGGAAGGCCTGGCCGAACAGCTCGCTGAAGATATCGCTGTCGCTGAACTGCTCGTCGCCGGGGCCGCCGCTGCGAAATTCGAAATGCGCCCCGCCCTGCCCCTGGCCTTGGGCCTGCCGCCGGAAACCGGCGAACGGGTCGCCACCCTGATGCCCCTGGAAGCCCTGGAACTTCGGCTTGCCTTCGCCGTCGATCTCGCCGCGGTCATAGGCGCCACGGCTTTTCTCGTCGCCGAGGATCTCGTATGCCTGGTTCGCGGCGGCAAACCGGTCCTTCGCCTTGGGATCATTCGGATTCTGGTCCGGATGATGCTTCTTGGCGAGTTTGCGGTACGCCGACTTTATCTCCTTGGCTGACGCGCTCTTGGCAACGCCCAGCACTTCATAAGGATCACGCATGCCTTCTTGCCTGCCGGATTCTGGAATTGGGACTTGGTCCCTATATGCTCCTCGCTAGGAAGAAATTCCAGTGCGGCAACAACGGAGAAGTTGTGGAGTAAGAGCGCTGCCGAACGCTCAGAGCGCCGGCTGGAAATTCATCATGCGCCAGATGCCGGCTGGAAATTCATCATGCGCCAGATGCCGGAGCCTGCCGTGCAGACCTCGCCATGATAAAGCCCAACCCCGTCATAGCTCTCGCGCGAGGCAGTGAACTTGCGGCATAGCGCGCCGTTGTCGCGGCTTTCGCTCAGATTATTAATGGCGCCGCGCGAGCCGGTATCGGCATTGGCCCAGGCGAGTGCGGTACCGTCGAGGGTCGTGACATCGGCGGCCGAGACGGCATTGCGGATGGTGGCCTCGTCAGAAACCCGCTCCGAGTCGCTCGGCGCACGCGTTCCGGAGGACACAGCGCCGGTAAGCAGCGAGCGGTCGACCTCGGCCTTCTCAAGGCTGAAGCCGCCGATGCCGCAAGCGGAAAGCGAGATGGCAGCAGCCAGCAAGGTGGCCGCCCGCGGGCAGCCGGACCGGAAAAGGCATATCAAACCGTCTCTCCACGCTTGCGCTATGCGCGACAATAGGCAATCTCCAGCCAGCGACATCACTTCGAGTGGAATCTATGGACGAGTCAGCATTAACATCTGGTGACTTTACCGAAAGTGCCGAGCCGTTTCGACTTTTTGCGACGTGGCTCGAAGACGCAAGCAATAGCGAGCCGAACGACCCCAGCGCCGTGGCACTCGCCACCGTCGACACCGATGGCCTGCCGGACGTACGCATGGTCCTGCTCAAGGGTTTCGACGAGCAGGGCTTTGTCTTCTACACGAATTTCCAGAGCGCCAAGGGCCAGGAAATCCTTGCCACGATGAAGGCGGCGATGTGCTTCCACTGGAAGTCGCTGCGCCGGCAGGTGCGTGTCCGCGGACGGGTCGAGGTGGTCAGCGATGCGGAGGCCGACGCCTATTTCGCCTCGCGCCCTCGCGGCAGCCGCATCGGCGCCTGGGCGTCCAAGCAGTCGCGCTCGCTGGAAAGCCGCTTTGCGCTCGAGAAGGCTGTAGCCGAATACACCGCGCGCTACGCGATCGGCGAGATACCGCGTCCGCCCTATTGGTCGGGTTTCCGCATCGTGCCGCAGACCATCGAGTTCTGGCACGACCGCCCCTTCCGCCTGCACGACCGCATCGTGTTCCGTAGCACCGCCGACGGCGGCTGGGAAAAGGATCGGCTTTACCCGTAAGCGGTCGGCCCCAGCGCCCGACCATTACGGAAATTTAATGAAATCATTCAGTTAAGGTTCATGTTTCGGCTGCCAGATTGGCAGCACGGGGCTTGGAGAATTGAATGAGGTACTTATGAAAAAGCTTTTGCTAACCGTTTGCGCAGCCGCCATGGCCGTGACCGCCATTGCCTCGAGCATGGTGGAAGCAAACGCCGCGCCGGTCATGTTCCCGAAGCTCGAAGCCGGGTCGACCGACGTTCAGGAGGTCCGGGACGGGCCGCGTTACTATCGCCACGGCCATTCCTATCGCCACGGCAACGACTATCGCCGCGGCAATGACTATTACTACAATGGCCACCGCGGCTACCGGCATCACCGGCCGGGCTGGCGCCAGCACAATGGTTGGTGGTTCCCGCCGGCGGCCTTCATCACGGGCGCCATCATTGGCGGCGCGATCGCCAGCCAGCCGGCTCCTGCCTATCGGCCGGCCCCGGAATACCGGCCGGGCCGCAACGACCATCTGCGCTGGTGCTATGACCGCTATCGGTCCTACCGGGCCTCGGACAATACGTTCCAGCCCAATTACGGCCCGCGCCAGGTATGCGTCTCGCCCTATATGCGCTGACGCTTCAAGCTAGCCTGTTAAATGAAGGACCCCGCTTCGGCGGGGTCTTTGATTTTGAGAATTATTTCTTGCGGTTCATGAAGGCGGCGAAGGCCTGTTTTGCCTCGTCGGACTTCAACCGCGCGCGAAAATGCTCGCCCTCTTCACGGATGCGGGCAACCACGGCCTCCTGCGGCGCGCGCATCAGGTCGCGCGCGATCTTGAGCGCCTGCGGCGGCTTCGCGGCGACAGCCTCGGCAGCCGTCAGCACGGTCGCCTCGAGCGCATCGTCCGCCACCACGTCATAGATCAGGCCCGCTGCCTTGGCGCGCTCGGCCGAAAAGCCCTCGCCCAGCCCCAGCATGGCAAAAGCCTGCTGGCGGCCGAGGATGGCCGGCACGAGAAGGCTCGATCCTGCCTCTGGCACCAGGCCGAGATCGACGAAGGGCGTCTTGAAGACGGTGCGCGGCGTGGCAAAGGTCAGGTCGCAGTGCAGGTTCAGCGTCGTGCCAATACCCACCGCAATGCCGTCGACGCCCGAAAGCATCGGCTTTTCGCTCTGCGCGAGCGCCAGCAGGAAGTCCCAGACTTCCGCACCGCCCTCGCCCCCCATGGCGACCGCCATGAAGTCGGCAAGGTCGTTGCCGGCCGAGAAGGCGCCCGGCACGCCGAAGAAGACATGCACGCGGATTTCGGGATCGGCATCGCCGGACTGCAGCGCAGATGCCATCGCCGCGTACATGGCCCGGGTGATGGCGTTCTTCTTGTCCGGGCGGTTCATCCGGATCGTCTGCACCGCCCCGCGCCGCTCGATGATGACGTGACCGTCGGCCATCTCCGCCATGAAATTCCTCCTCCCCTCGTCCCAGATCAGCCTGCGATCAGCATCTTGCCGGCAGCGCCGACGCTCGCAGAACCCTCGATGATGCTTTCCTTCAACGGCTGCGTTTCGCCGAGAAAGTTCTCCGCAAAGAAGCGGCAGAGCAGCTGGCGCTCCTCGCTCCCATCCGCAAGCGCCGCCTGCGCCAAATAAGCACCGCCGGCAGCGAGCGCGAACAGCCTGAGATAAGGCGTGGCACCCGCCAGCGCCTCGTCCATTCTGCCGTCCGCCAGGAGTTTTTGCAGGTAGCGCGTGGCGCTGGAAAAATCGTCGAGCGCATCGTCCAGCTCATTTGCGGTGCGGCCGAAATCCGCCAGATTGGACGAGCGGACATTGCCGACGATCTCGCCCAGCTCGGCGATATAGCCGAAGATGTGCTCGCCGCCGCTTTGCGGCAGTTTTCGCGTGACCAGGTCGATCGCCTGGATGCCATTGGTGCCTTCGTAAATCGGGGCGATGCGCGCGTCGCGCAGCAGCTGCGCCGCACCCGTCTCCTCGATGAAGCCCATGCCGCCATGCACCTGCACGCCGAGCGAGGCGACATCGACGCCGACATCCGTCGAAAAAGCCTTGGCGATAGGCGTCAACAGATTGGCACGCTCCTGCCAGTGCTGGGCGTCGTCGCCACCGGCGCGGGCGCGATCCGCCGCATGTGCGCAGGAATAGCAGATGGCGCGGGCAGCCTGCGTCAGCGCCTTCATCGACAACAGGTTCCGCTGCACGTCGGGATGGTAGACGATGGGCGCCATGCCATCGCCCTGATAGCCGGACGCCTTGCCCTGACGGCGCTCGTTGGCATAGGCCAGCGCCTTCTGGAAGGCCGCCTCGGCCACCGCCACACCCTGGATGCCGACGGCAAGGCGCGCATTGTTCATCATGGTGAACATGCAGGCGAGGCCCCGGTTCTCCTCGCCGATCAGCCAGCCAATGGCGCCCGGCTCGCGATCCCTCGCAAAGCCGTCACCGAAGATCATCGTGCAGGTGGGCGAGGCATGGATGCCGAGCTTGTGTTCGAGGCCCGAGCAGAACGCGTCGTTGCGCGCGCCGAGCGAGCCGTCCTCGTTGACCAAAAATTTCGGCACCAGGAACAGTGAGATGCCGCGCGTGCCGGCCGGCTCATTGGGCAGCCGCGCCAGCACCAGATGCACGATGTTGTCGGTGAAATCGTGCTCGCCATAGGTGATGAATATCTTCTGGCCGAAGATGCGATAGGTGCCATCGGCGGCGCGCTCGGCGCGGGTGCGCAGCGCGGCGAGATCCGAGCCGGCCTGCGGCTCGGTGAGGTTCATGGTGCCCATCCACTCGCCCGAGACGAGCTTTTCCAGATAGACGCGCTTGAGTTCGTCCGAGGCATGCTTGTCCAGCGCCTCGACCGCGCCCATGGTCAGCGTCGGGCCGATGCCGAAGGCCATGGAAGCCGAGTTCCACATCTCCAGCGCCGCAACACCCAGCATGGCCGGCAGAGCCTGCCCGCCATATTCTTCCGGCGCCTGCAGCGCATTCCAGCCGCCCTCGCGCCAGCGCGCATAAAGCTCCTTCCAGCCCGGCGGCGTGGTCACGGCCGCGTCCTTCAGCACCGCGCCATGCCGGTCGCCGATCTCGCGCAGCGGCGCCACCTCTTCGGTGGAGAAGCGCCCGGCCTCATGCAGGATCGCGTCGGCAAGGTCCTCGCTGAGGTCGCCCAACACACCCTCCTCGATCGCCGACTTCAGTCCGGCCACATGCTTGAGCGTGAACGAGATTTCCTCGACGGGTGCACGGTACATCTGGTCCTCCTGAACAGGGATTTGAGGTACCCGCAGATTAAACGGAAATGGCCCCGAAGCGCCACTTGCTTTTGACGTAAACGTCAAATTTGACGCAGGTGTTGTACCAGGGGTCGCGCACTCCTACGTTTGGGTAAAGCTGAAGGAAACCTTGCCGACAAAACCGGCCCAGGATCCGTTCGAACTGACGTTCGGCCGTTGAAGTCACAATTTCAGCACTTCGTTAACTATAAGAGAGCGGAACCACTGCTTACTCCGCGGGAAAACCTGCATTGAACCCAATACGTCTACGACACTGTCGACGCATGCTGGCAGCGCTGACCGCAGCGCTTGCGCTGCATTTGATGCCTGCCAGCGCGTCTGATTTTTCGCAGCCGTGGAAGAACCCCGACCGCGCGCTGATCATCGACGCCTACGAGTACAATCCCATCGACTGGGACAAGCTCGTAACGGACAAGCGCATCGTCGGCTTCATCAACAAGGCCTCGGATGGCCTTGCACCGGCCTATTCGTGCAAGGGCGATGAAACCCAGGTGAGGCTCTGCAAGGCGCTGTGGCGGCGCCACGCCGTCACGCGCGAGCTCTACCAGACGCGCCGTGCGATGGCCAAGGCGCTGGGGCTGAAATGGGGTGCCTATCACCTCGCCCGCCCCGGCAACCCGATCGACCAGGCCAACAATTTCCTCGACTTCGCCCAGCCCGGTCCCGATGACCTGATGGCCCTCGACATCGAGGAGAACGATCCCAAGAACTGGATGTCGCTTCAGGACGCAGAGCAGTTCGTGCGCCATATCCAGAGCCGCACGGGCCGCTACCCGATCCTCTACACCAATGGCAGCACGGCCCAGTTCATCGCCGAAAACCGCGATAAATATCCGCTGCTGTCGCGCCTGCCGCTCTGGTATGCCCGCTACAAGCAGGAGATCGGCCCTCATTTCCCGAAGGGCAACTGGCAGACCTACACGCTCTGGCAGTTCGCCGCGCGCGCCAACTGCAACGCCAAGAGCTGTCCCTACCGCGTGCCGGGAACGCCGACCGACATCGACGTGAACGTCGCCTCGATGAACCCCGACGAGCTGCGCAGCGCCTGGCCCTTCGGCAAGCTGCTCGACGTCAGGGAAGATCTGATCGCGAAGGCGCCGAACGGCCCGGAGGTCGCGGTCAATGGCGACACGACCCTGGCCTATGCCTCGGCTCCGCAGAGCGGCCCGCTCGCCGCGCTTGAAAACGCGCTGAGCGGCAAGCATTCGGCCAAGCCCGGCAAGAAGGAAGCTGAGGTCCCGCTTCCGGACCTGCTGGCATTGCCCGAAGGCAGCCTCCTCTCCCGGTTCGGCACTTACGTGTCCTCGCTCCGGGACCGCATGGTCGAGTGGTCGCTGGGCGGCCAGGAGCTGCCTCCGGGCCTCGACCCGACCGTGTCGGGAGGAACGCCGGCCAAGGCGGACAGGCTCTAGTTAGACCTTCCGGCCGACGACCTCGCCGTCCTCCTTGGTGAAGGTGCCGATATCGGGATTGGGCAGCACATCCAACACCTTCTCCGAAGGGCGCGCCAGCACCGCGCCCTTTTCCGACACGACAATGGGCCGCTCGATCAGGATCGGATGCGCGACCATGAAGTCGATCAGCTCGTCATCACTCCATTTCGGATCGGCAAGGCCGAGTTCGTCATAGGGAGGGCCCTTGCGGCGCAACAGGTCGCGCGGCTTCATCTGCATCAGGCCGAGCAGCTCCACCAGGCGCTCGCGCGACGGCGGGTTCTGCAGATATTCGATGATCTCCGGCTCCTCGCCCGAGGCGCGGATCATGGCCAGCGTGTTGCGCGAGGTGCCGCATTTCGGATTGTGGTAGATCGTAACGGTCATTTCGCCTGCTCCCGTTCGACGGCGCGCCAGCCGATATCGCGGCGGCAAAAGCCTTCCGGCCAGTCGATGACATCCACCGCCTCATAGGCCTTGCGCTGCGCTTCCGTCACCGTCTTTCCGGTGGCGGTCACGTTCAGCACGCGGCCGCCGGCGGCGACGATCTCGCCATCTTCCTCGGCCGTGCCGGCATGGAAGATTTCGACGCCCTCGGGCGCCTTGTCGAGGCCGCGGATGATCGTGCCCTTCATCGGCGTACCCGGATAGCCCTTCGCCGCCATCACCACGGTGAGTGCGGCCTCGTCGCGCCAGCGCGCCGACATGTGCGAAAGCTGGCCATCGGCCACCGCGCTCAGGAGCACCAGAAGATCGTCCTTCAGGCGCATCATCAGCACCTGGCATTCGGGGTCCCCGAAGCGGACATTGTATTCGATGAGCTGCGGGCCCTTTTCGTTGATCATCAGGCCTGCGAACAGCACGCCGGAAAACGGCATGCCCATCTCGGCCATGCCGCGCATGGTTGGCTCGATGATCTCGCGCATGGTGAGCTCGATCAGCTCCGGCGTCATCACCGGTGCGGGCGAATAGGCGCCCATGCCGCCAGTGTTGGGGCCGGTGTCGCCGTCGCCCACGCGCTTGTGGTCCTGTGCGGTGCCGAAGGGCAGCGCGGTCTTGCCGTCGCAGAGGCAGAAGAAGCTCGCCTCCTCGCCGGTCAAGAATTCCTCGACCACCACTTCCGCGCCGGCGGCGCCAAAGCCGCCCTCGAAGCAGGCGTCCAGGGCTGCCAGAGCTTCATCAAGCGTCATGGCCACGGTCACGCCCTTGCCGGCGGCGAGCCCGTCGGCCTTGACCACGATCGGCGCGCCCATCTTCTCGACATAGGCCTTGGCGTCAGCCGCATTGCCGAAGCGCCCGTAGGCGGCGGTGGGAATGTTGTATTTCCGGCAGAGGTCCTTGGTGAAACCCTTCGAGCCCTCGAGCTGTGCTGCCTTTTCCGAGGGGCCGAACACGCGGATGCCGGCGGCCCGCAGGTCGTCGCCGAGGCCGACAACGAGAGGCGCTTCGGGCCCGACCACAACCAGATCGATGGCCTTGTCCTTGCAGAAGGTGGCAACCGCCGCATGATCGTTGACGTCGAGCGCCACGATCTCCGCCTCGCGGGCGATGCCCGGATTGCCCGGCGCGGCATAGAGCTTGGTCAGCATCGGCGAGGCCGCCAGCTTCCATGCCAGTGCATGTTCGCGGCCGCCCGAACCAATCAGAAGAACATTCATGCCATCGCGCTCCCTGCTAGGTCGTTGCGGCTTCCGGTATGGCGCGCGCGCGGCGCGGTCAACCGTCAAGGCCGGTTATCAAGGATAAATCATCGTCTTGACGAGCGTTGCCACTGCTGTCACCTCAAGCAGATGGAAAACATTCAGTCGAAAGAGGCGCAAGGCCGCGTTGCCGATGCGCCAAGCGGTCATTGGGTCTATCGGGTTCTGCCCCGCAGGGTGTGGCCCTACGCGCAGCTTGCGCGCTGGGATCGCCCGATCGGCTGGATACTGCTCTTGTGGCCGTGCTGGTGGTCGGCAGCGCTTGGCGCCGTCGCCTTCGGGCGGCCGGAAGACCCGCTGCTGACGCTGCTGCCAAATCCCTGGTTCCTCTTCCTGTTCCTGGTCGGCGCGATCGCCATGCGCGGCGCCGGCTGCACCTACAACGATATCGTCGACGAAAAGATCGATGCCGAGGTCGAGCGCACCCGCTCGCGCCCGCTGCCGTCGGGCCAGGTCAGCCGCAAGCAGGCCTGGGCGTTCCTGATCGCCCAGGCGCTGGTCGGCCTGGTGGTATTGCTGCAATTCAACAGCTTTTCCATCCTGCTCGGGCTCTGCTCGCTGGTGATCATTGCTGCCTACCCCTTCATGAAGAGAATCACCGACTGGCCGCAATTCGTTCTGGGGCTTGCCTTTTCCTGGGGCGCGCTGATGGGCTGGGCGTCGGAGTTCGCCGACCTCGAAGCAGCACCCATACTGCTCTACATCGGCTCGATCATGTGGGTGATCGGCTACGACACCATCTACGCCCATCAGGATAAGGAAGATGATGCGCTGGTAGGCGTGCGCTCCACCGCGCGCCTGTTCGGCGAAAACACCAAGATGTGGCTGGTGGGGCTCTATGGCGGCGCGCTGGCCTGCTTTGCGCTCGCCTTTGCCGCCGCCGAGGTGCCGATGCCGGCGCTGGCCGGCCTGGTGGCCGCGGGCGCGCATATGGCGCGCCAGATCCGCGTGCTCAACATCGACGATCCGGACCAGTGCCTGAAACTCTTCAAGTCGAACGGAACTGTCGGCTGGCTGATCTTCCTCGGCCTGATCGGCGGGGCCCTGTGGATCTCGCTCAAGCCGCTGGTTTAACAACCAGGCTCCCATCTGCTCCGCATGCTTGTAGGCAGGCACTCGTCTACGGCACGACTTACCCCCACTCCGCCTCGCTTCGCTCGGCACCTCTCCCCCTCAAAAGGGGAGAGGAAGGGTGCGAGCCGTGCGGACGGCGATTCCTCTCCCCCGTCGATCGGGGGAGAGGTGGTTTGCGAAGCAAACCGGAGTGGGGGTCGAATTCCATATCTAAGAGGGAATTCGAAAGAGCTCTTCAAAAGTTTCTGCAACGCCAACAGCCTTCGCCGCCCACGAGCATGACCCGCGGACGGCAAAGACCCAATAATTTCTGTCGCCTAGTGCCGCGCGATGATTTCCTCGCCGCCGATAACCAGCCGGAGGCCGAGATTGCCGGACTTGCGGCGCGCCTGGAAGCGCGAGCGGCGCATGGCCGTCGGGCGACCCTTGCGGCGCTCCTGTGTCGGCATGGTCTTGATCGCTGCGCCTAGCGACTCTTCCAGCGTGCGGGCCACACCGTCGGCCTCGATCAGCAGCATCGGCAGGCGATAGGCTTCCGCCCAGGCGCGCCAGTCGGCAGCCACATCCTCGAGATTGTCGGCCACCAGCAGCGGCACCGAAAGCTGCGGGTCGTTGTGCAGCAGTTCGAGCGTGACCGTGACGTTCAGCAGATTGTCCTCGATCGCCCGGGCCGCAACGCCGCGGAAAGCCGTTGCCGGCAGCGCAACGGTGGCGGGCAGGCCGCTATTCTTCAGCATACGCCGCACCGTCGCGCCGCGCTGATCGATACTGAAGACGACGTCGCCGAATTCGTCGCTCGTGGCGAAGCTGACCATTTGGGGCAAGCGGAATGGGTCGAGGCGCATGGTGCGTCCCGCCCAGACTGGCTTCAGTCCGGTGCTCATTATGTGTGCCTTCCTGTTACTCCTGAGAGCCGGTGTTCCGGTCTCTCCGAACCGGTTTTCCCGGTCTCGTTATGGGAAGGACACTAGCGCGGGGTTGTTACCGCTCCGCTTAAGAAAGTCGGTTAAATTTTGCTGATCTACCAGATGGTTATCGGATTCCGACCAGCTACAAGATGTTGTAAACCTGTCTGAAGAAGGGGTGAAGAAACCCTTCAGATAACTTTACCCGGGTTCATGATCCCCGCCGGATCGAATGCCTTCTTCACGCGGTGCATGAGGTCGATGGCGATCGGCTGGGAGGTGGCGATCAGCTCCTCGCGCTTCATCTGGCCGATGCCGTGCTCGGCCGAAATCGAGCCGTTCATGTCGCGCACGATGTCATGCACTGCCTTGTTCATGACCGGATAGAGATCGAGGAACGCGGCCGTATCGCCGCCCGCCGGCTGCGAGATGTTGTAGTGCAGATTGCCGTCGCCCATGTGGCCGAAGCAGGCGATGCGCGCCTCGGGGCAGATGGAAACCACCGCATGGCTCGCCCGCTCGATGAAGGCGGGGATCGAAACCACAGGCACGGAAATGTCATGCTTGATCGAGCCGCCCTCCGGGCGCTGCGCGTCCGACAGGCTTTCGCGCAGCCGCCAGAAGGCGACGGCCTGGGCAAGATTTGCGGCGATCACCGCATCGCCCACCAGCTCCGCCTCGAAGCCGGAGGTCAGCACCTCCTCCATCAGCTGCCGCGCATCTTCCGCCGAGCGGCCGGACGAAATCTCGATCAGCACATGCCAGGGCCAATCGCTCTGCAGCGGCCGCGTGGTGTCGGACACATTGCGCACGGCAAAGCCCAGCACCATGTCGGAGATGAGTTCGAAGGCGGTCAGGCCGCTGCCGGCCTGGTCGGTCGCGCGGCTGAACAGCTCCAGCGCGGCCTCGGGCGAAGACAGCCCGACCCAGGCCACCTCCCTGCCCTTCGGCTTCGGAAACAGTTTTAGCACCGCCGCGGTGATGACGCCGAGCGTGCCTTCGGCCCCGACGAACAGGTCCTTGAGGTCGTAGCCGGTGTTGTCCTTCTTCAGCTTGCGCAAATCGTCGAACACCTCGCCGGTGGGCAGCACCACCTCGACGCCCAGGCAGAGTTCGCGCGCATTGCCATAGGCCAGCACGCCGGTGCCGCCGGCGTTGGAGGAAAGATTACCGCCGATCTCGCAGGAGCCCTGCGAGCCGAGCGACAGCGGAAACAGCCGGCCGGCGGCGTCTACCGCCTCGTGCAGCTTTTCCAGGATCACCCCGGCCTCGACCGTTGCCGTGTTCGACAGCGTGTCGATCTCGCGGATGCGGTTGAGTCGCGACAGCGAGAGCACGATTTGCGTGCCCGACCGGTCCGGCACCTGCGCGCCGACCAGCCCGGTATTTCCGCCCTGCGGCACGACCGGCGTTCCCGTTTCGCTGGCAAGCTTCATGATGCGGCTCACCTCGTCCACGCTGCCGGGGCGCAGCACCAGCGGCGTGACGCCCGGATAGCGTCCGCGCCGTTCGGTGACAAAGGGCTCGATGTCCGCCGCCTCGCGCAGCGCATGGCGCTCGCCGACGATTGCCGCGAAGCGGTCGAGCAAGGCGGGATCAAGGGGCGTCGAATTGTGAGTCATGACCACTACTTAGGTTAGAAATCTCAACTGTCGCGCGGAGCCGCGGCGCGCGCGAGCCGGTCGTTGATCGCCTCGCCCAGCCCCGCATGCGGCACCGGCTCGACGGCAATGGTCCGGGCGCCAAAGCGATCCAGCGCCTGCATGTGCGAAAACAGGTTGCTGGCCGCTTCGCGCAGATCGCCGCTCTCGGAAAGGTTCAGGAAGGCCACGGCCTTTTGAGCCTCCGCCACCCGCGTCGGCCCAAAACCAAGCAGCGCCTCGCCCGGCTCGACCGCGGAAACATTCAGCCGCATCGCCGCCCCCGGCGCATAATGCGACAGCATCATGCCTGGCGCCTCGATGCCGGCGCTATTATTGCGGAGCAGTTTTGTCCCCGCGACCGCCTCGAGTTCCTCGGCCGAAATGCCGCCGGGCCTCAGTAGGCGCAGCGCCCCGTCCTCGACCTTTACGATGGTCGATTCCAGGCCGACCTGCGTTGCCCCGCCATCAACCACCAGCTCGATCCGCCCGCCCAGATCGGCCTCGACGGCCTCGGCGGTGGTGCCGCTGATCTTGCCCGACGTGTTCGCGCTCGGCGCCGCCAGCGGCCTTCCCAGTGCGGCGATGAGCTCGGAACCGAATCCGCGCGGCATGCGCAGTGCGATCGTGTCCAGCCCGGCCGTAACCAGCGGGTGGATGTTGCTGCCCGCGCGGTGCGGCAGCACCAGCGTCAGCGGGCCCGGCCAGAAGGCCTCGGCCAGTCGGCGCGACAGCGGATCGAATTCGGCGATCGTCTCGGCCATCGCCATTGAGGCGACATGGGCGATCAGCGGGTTGAAGTGCGGCCGGCCCTTGGCTTCGAAGATGCGTGCCACGGCTTCGCCATTGGTGGCGTCGCCCGCCAGGCCATAGACGGTCTCGGTGGGAATGGCGACGACCTCGCCGGCCGCCAGCAGCGCCAGCGCCCGTTCCATCGCCTGATTGCCCTTAAGGATTTCCGCCACTTGCGACGATCTCTTCGTTGGTCGTCGCATGCCTATAACCGCAGGCCCGTCGCGACAAGTGCCAGCCCAGCAAATTTGCCGGTCGCTAAAATGCCGAATGTCGCCTCAAGCCTCCGTCAAGGCACGGTGCGCTATGAGCTTGGCAGGCAAATGGGGGAATGGACCATGCGCATCGCAACTATCCTTGTCGTAGCAACGCTGACGGCTTCGGCCGCTGAGGCCGGTTCGATTGAGGCGTTTCCCGCCGCCGCTTTTCCGAGCCCTTCGATGATCGTGTTGAGCGCGCAGACGAGCCACCCGTCCATGATCGTGCTCGGCGAGCCCGCCGTGAGCTTGGAGCAGGTCGCTTCGATCGGCGCGCAACAGACGCCCCGGAAATTCGAGCCGCAGCTTACGGTTATACGCGGCGGGACTACGGCCAGCGCGAAGTAAGCTCCCGACTTCCAAAAAATAAAAATGCCTCGGACTCACAGGAGTCCGAGGCATTTTCGCTTTTAGCGTTCCAGATCGCCTCAGCCGGCGATCTTGGAGAAGTCGGCAACCTCGCCCGTCGCAGCGCGGATGCGCGACAGGAGCGCCAGACGGTTGGCGCGCACGTCGAGATCCTCGTCATTGACGAGCACCTTGTCGAAGAACGTATCGACCGGCTCGCGCAGCACGCTGAGCGCCAGCATCGCGCCGGAAAAGTCAGTGCCCCGAATGGCTTGCGCGGCTTCCTTCTCGGCGTGATTCACCGCCGCGAAAAGCTTGTGCTCGGCCTCTTCGCGCAGCAGCGCCTGCTCGACGCCATCGCCGACGCGGGTGCCCTTCTTCTCCTCGGCGGCCAGAATGTTGGCGGCGCGCTTGGTGCCGGCCAGCAGGTTCTTGCCGTCCTCGGTGTTGAGGAACACCACCAAAGCCTCGACCCGGCGGGTCAGCAGCAGCAGGTTGTCGGCTTCCGGCGTCACCACCGCATCGATCAGGTCGTAGCGGGCGCCGAGATCGCGCAGATGGACCTTCAGCCGCTCGTGGAAGAATGCCAGCAGGTCCGCGCCAAGCGGCTTGGCCTTCTCGGCAGCTTCCTCGCGGATGCGCTTCTCAAAGCCGGAGATCGCGTTGTCGAGGTCTTCCTGACCATCGACATCGCCCGACTTCTGGCCCGCAAGCTTGGCTTCGTATTCGTCGAGCATCTTCTGGATGCGCGGCTCGTCATGACCGGCGAATGCCGACGCGATGAGCTTCGAAAGCTCGACCGTCCATTCCTTCGACAGCACGAGGCGGATGGCGCCGAGTGCGGCGCGGCGCAGTGCGTAAGGGTCCTTGGAGCCCGTGGGCTTTTCGTCGATGGCCCAGAAGCCCACCAGCGTGTCGAGCTTGTCGGCCAGCGCCACGGCCACCGAAACCGGGTCGGTGGGCACGCGGTCGGACGGGCCCTGCGGCTTGTAATGCTCCTCGAGCGCGGCGGCGACCGACGGGTGCTCGCCCTGCAGCAGGGCATACTTGTGCCCCATGGCGCCCTGCACCTCGGGGAACTCGCCGACAACTTCGGTCTGCAGATCGGCCTTGGCGAGCAGCGCGGCGCGTTCGGCCAGTGCCGGATCGGCGCCGACGATCGGCGCAATCTCGCGTGCCAGGCGGCGGATGCGATCCACGCGCTGCCCTTGCGTGCCGAGCTTGGCATGGAAGGTCACGCCGAGATGGTCGAGACGGGCCATGCGCTGGTCGAGCGGCTTCTTTAAATCAAGGCCAAACTTCGCCGCCGAATCCGCGAGCTGATTGAGGTCAGGCAGGTCGTGCTGGTCGGTCGTCCAGAAATAGAGCGCGTCGGAAAGACGGGCGCGCACCACCTTGCCGTTGCCGTGGGCGATCTCCTTGCCGCCATCCTTCGCCTCGATATTGGAGATGAGGATGAAGCGGTTGGAAAGCGCCTCGGCCTCGCCATGCGGCCGCGTGACAAAGCACTTCTGGTTGGCGCGGATGGTGAGGCGGATGACCTCGGCCGGGATGGCCAAAAAGTCCTGCTCGAACTCGCCCATCAGCACGACGGGCCATTCCACCAGGCCCGACACCTCTTCCAGCAGCCCCTCGTCCTCGACCAGGTCGAGGCCGTTGGCGAAAGCCAGGTTCTTTGCGTCGGCAAGGATCATTTCCTTGCGGCGGTCGGCGTCCAGCACCACCTTGGCCGCCTCGAGCTTGGCGACATAGTCGTCGAAGCGGCGCACGGTGATGGCGCCCGGCGCATGGAAGCGGTGGCCGTAGGTGACATTGCCGGAGCGGATGCCGTCGATCTCGAAATCGACCACCACCGGCTCCTCGGTCTCAGGACCGAAGGTGCAGACGATGGACTGGAGCGGACGCACCCAGCGCAGCGTTTCACCGCCGCGGCCTTCGATGCCGCCGTAATTGATGCCCTTCGGACCCGACGCCGCGCCCCAGCGCATCGACTTCGGCCAGGGGAAGGCGCGGATGACGTTCGGCACCAGCTCGGCGATGATCTCTTCTGCCGCGCGGCCGGGCTTCGAGATATGGGCGACGTAGAAATCGCCCTTCTTCGGATCCGTGTGCACATGCGCCTGGGAGATGTCGGTCAGCCCGGCCGAGCGCAGGAAGCCGTCGATGGCCTGCTGCGGCGCCTTGGTGCTCGGGCCCTTCTTCTCCTCGTGCACGTCCTTGGAGCGCGGGGTCATACCGCGAATGTCCAGCGTCAGCCGGCGCGGCGTCCAGTATTCGCGCGCCGCCTCATAGGTCAGGCCGGCTTCCACCAGGCCGTCGGTGATCATCTTTTTGAGGTCGCCCGCAGCCTTGCGCTGCATGCGGGCCGGGATTTCCTCGGAGCGAAGTTCAAGCAGAAGATCGGGCATTTATGCAGCCTCGCCGGTCATCGCGAAGCCACCGGCCTCGGTTTGGAGGAACGCCTCTCCGCACTGGCGCGAGAGGTTGCGGACGCGCAGGATGTAGCTCTGGCGCTCGGTGACCGAGATCACGCCGCGTGCATCGAGCAGATTGAAGACGTGGCTGGCCTTGATGCACTGGTCGTAGGCCGGGAACACCAGCTGGTGCGGCTTGCCGTCGCCGCGTTCGGCACCGGCCTTCAGCAGCGCCTCGCACTCGGCCTCGGCTTCCTCGAAGTGCCTCAGCAGCACGGCCGTATTGGCGTGCTCGAAATTGAAGCGGGAATACTCTTGCTCGGCCTGCAGGAAGACCTCGCCATAGGTCACCTTCTCGGCGCCCTCGCGGCCGTTGAAGTTGAGGTCGTAGACATTGTCCACGCCCTGGACATACATCGCCAGGCGCTCAAGCCCGTAGGTCAACTCGCCCGCCACCGGCGCGCACTCGATACCGCAGACCTGCTGGAAATAGGTGAACTGCGACACTTCCATGCCGTCGCACCAGCATTCCCAACCGAGGCCCCAGGCGCCCAGCGTCGGGCTTTCCCAGTCGTCCTCGACGAAGCGGATGTCGTGCAGCAGCGGATCGATGCCAATCGCCTTCAGCGAGCCCAGATAGAGCTCCTGCAGGTTGGGCGGGCTCGGCTTCAGGATCACCTGGTACTGGTAGTAGTGCTGGAGCCGGTTCGGGTTCTCGCCGTAGCGTCCGTCCTTGGGCCGGCGCGAGGGCTGCACGTAAGCCGCATTCCAGGGCTTGGGGCCCAGCGAGCGCAACGTCGTGGCCGGATGGAAGGTGCCGGCACCGACCTCCATGTCGTAGGGCTGCAGGATGACGCAACCGTATCGCGCCCAATAATCGTGCAGCGTCAGGATCAGCCCCTGGAAAGAGCGGCTGGGATGCATGTGGTCGGGCAGGATCACGGTCACGGGAGAGCCTCAAAAAAGACGGGCCGAAAGTCGGCCCGTCCTATTCCGGCACGCCGGAAGCGTCAAGTTTTGACGTAAAGAGATCAGTTGCCCAACTACAGCGCCGCGCGCCCGATCTGGCGCGCAAAGGACGCTGTAGCACTTTGAATCCACGCATAATCCTTTCCAAAAATCGATTCCGATTTTTGGGGTTATGCGTCAGGGCATAACCAGTTCCTGTCCGGGAACGATGCGGCCGGGATCGCCGTGCAGCTGCGGGTTGAGATTTAGAATCTCCTGAAAGCGATGACCGTCGCCGAGCACATCGGTGGCGATCGACCACAGCGACTGGCCGGGCAGCACCTTGTAGGAGGCCGGCGTGGCGGAAATCTTCTGCACGGGCGCAAGCTCGTGCTCGCCCTTCTGGTCGGACTGCGGCTCGGTCGGCGTCTCCGGCTTGGCCTCGGGCTCGTCCGGCTTGTCTGCTGGCGCCTGCGCGGAAGCCTTGCCTTCGAGCGGCGGCAGGCCATCGGTAAGCTTCTTGAGCACCGAGGCCAGAATGTCGGGCTCGGGCTTCATGTCCCGCGCATGGCTCCACTGGAATTTGGCCTCCAGCTTGCGACCGACGCGCCAGTAGGCATCGCCGAGATGGTCGTTCAGCACCGGATCGTCGGGCTTCAGCGAAACCGAGCGCTCGAGTTCCTTCACCGCCTCGTCGTAGCGGCCGAGCCGGTAGTAGGCCCAGCCCAGCGAATCGACGATGTAGCCATCGCTCGGTCTGAGGTCGACGGCCTTGCGGATCATCTCAAGGCCTTCGTCCAGGTTCATGTTCATGTCGACCCAGGAATAGCCGAGATAGTTCAGCACCTGCGGCTGATCGGGCATCAGCTTCAACGCTTCGCGGAAGTTCGGCTCGGCCTTCGGCCATTCCTTCAGCCGCTCATAGGCGATGCCGCGCTGGTAGAAGATATTCCAGTCGTTCTTGTCCGGCGTCTTCAGCTTCTCGACGGCCTTGTCGTAGACATCGGCCGCGTCGCGGTATTTTTCGACCGAAGCATAGACGCCGCCGAGCGCCAGATAGGCGCGCATGTCGTCCGGCGCCTCTTCGAGCAGCCTCTTGAGATGGGTAATGGCCTCGTCGGAACGCTTGAGATCGGCAAGGTTGAGGCCGAGCTGCAGTTCGGAAGCGCGCTTCAGCGGCGAATCGGCCGGTACGCGGTGGTACAGCGCGATCGCCTCTTCCGGCTTGTCCTGCTGTTCGGCCAGCGCGGCCAACTGCAGCAGGGCCACGTCGCTGTCATGCTTCAGCGCCAGCGCATATTGCAGATAGAGCCGCACGAAGGGCTCGCCGCCGCCGCGATTGAGCGCGGTGGCGAGATCGACCAGGATTTCGCTTGCGCCGTCGGCAGGCGAAGCGATCAGGGGCGAAACAGCCTCGCCCTTCTCGATCTTGGCGCGCAGCGACACCAGCGCCAGGCGGCCATTGGCGAATTCGTCGGCCTTGTCGAGTACGGCCAGCGCCTTCTTCTTCTCGCCGCGGTGGGCAAGCGAGGTCGCATAGGCCTCGGCTGCGCGCAGCCAGGTTTCGGGTGCGGCGCCGCCGGAGCCGACATCGCCGATCAGCGACTGGTAGATCTTGTCCGCGTCCTGCGTCTTGCCGGACACATCGGCGATCAGCGCGCGATGAAAAGTGGTGAAGAGCGCGTACCAGTCCGGTCCCTGCAGCTTTTCAAGGTAGCTCATCGCCTCCTTGGTATCGCCCGCACCGGCCTTGGACCACGCGGTCATGACGCTGGTGATGAGCCGGTCGAGATCGGATTCGACCGTCAGCTTGAGCAGGTAGTCGGAAGCCTTGTAGTCCTTCTTGCGGATGGCATCGATCGCCAGGGCAAGACGCGAGAAGCGCTCGACGTCCGGCACGGCCTTGAGCTTTTCCGCATAAGGAAGCGATTCGTCGAAGCGGCCCTGCGCCAGCAAGGCCAGCATCAGGCTCTGCTGGATGTCGACATTGTCGGTGTCGAAGGCGAGCGCGCGCTTGTAGTAGGTGATGGCGCTGTCGAGATCGTTGTCGACCTCGGCCACCCGCGCCGCGAGATAGGCCCCGGAGAGCGAGCTGGTCTTGACCGGCTCCTCGTTCTGCTTGGCCAAAACAGGCTGACCTATCACCATCAGCCCCGCCAGCGCGGAAACGCTTGCCAGCCAGCCTATGCTCATTCGCCGCATATTCGTCCTTCCCTCATGCCACCCCCAGTGGCGGCATGACTCGTTCGCGCGATAGTTCGCAAAAGGATGGCCTTTTTGCGGTCGCGGTTCAATCGGCTCTCGTTCATAATCCGGTCACAAGACCGGATCGGTGCACCGCCGCGCGTTATACCACGCGGCTAATGCAGAAATCGATGACGTCGATCAGCGCGTCCTTCTGCGGCGTCGCATCAAGCCCCGCCAGCGCATCGCGGGCGATCTCGCCGAAATGGCGCGCGCGGCCGATCGTGTCGGCAATGGCGTTGTGGCGCGTCATCAGGCCGATCGCCTTTTCCAACGCGGCATCGTCGGTATGGTTCTCCTCGATCGCCGCCTTCCAGAACTCGCGCTCGGCCGCCGTTCCGCGGCGATAGGCCAGGATGACGGGGAGCGTCACCTTGCCCTCGCGGAAGTCGTCGCCGACATTCTTGCCGAGATCCTTGCTGTCGCCGCCATAATCCAGCGCGTCGTCGATGAGCTGGAAGGCAAGGCCGAGATTCATGCCGTAGGAACGCAGCGCCGCGCGCGCCGGCTTTGAAGCGCCGGCAATCACCGGGCCGACTTCGGCGGCAGCAGAGAACAGTGCCGCGGTCTTTGCCTTGATGACCGCGAAATGCTCGTCCTCGGTGGTTTCGAGATTCTTGGCCGCCGCCAGCTGCATGACCTCGCCTTCGGCGATGATCGATGCGGCGCTGGAGAGAATGTCGAGCGCTTCGAGCGAGCCGACCTCGACCATCAGGCGGAACGCCTGGCCGAGCAGGAAGTCGCCCACCAGCACGCTGGCCTGGTTGCCCCAGATCATGCGTGCCGTCTTCTTGCCGCGCCGCAAATCGCTTTCATCGACGACGTCGTCGTGCAGCAGCGTCGCCGTGTGCATGAACTCGACGCTGGTGGCGAGCTTGACGTGGCCTTCGCCCGAATAGCCGAACATTTGCGCAGCGGCCAATGTCAGCATGGGCCGCAGTCGCTTGCCGCCGGAGGAGATCAGGTGGTTCGCCACCTCGGGAATCATTTCGACGTCCGATCCCGCCTTGGACAGGATTAGTTTGTTGACGCGCCCCATGTCGGCCGCGGTCAAGTCCATCAGTTCCCTAATGGACGCCGCCTCGCGCTTCCCCTCGCCGATGTTGAGAACGACACCCACCATAAACTCTCCAAGCTTTGAGCCGAGCCCCTCAAGACTGTGTCCTGATTTAGGTCGTCAAGGCGTACATGAGCAAGAGGCGAATTGGCGCGGACGACGCCAAAAGCAATACCCTTCCCTTAGCCGGGGGAAACTACCTGCATAAATCACCTCCCGGAAAGAACGGGTTGCCCTATCGGTCGCCTCGGCTACTTTCGCGAGAATGATTTTTCTCGCGGGCGTAACGCTGCGCCCGCCGTCAATTCGAATTGGGGGATACGCGCCATGCTGCAACGATGGCTCGTCGGGCTCTGGCGGTCCTATTCTGCGGTCGGCCTTTTGATGGGCACCCTGTTCTTCGCCGCCTCGCTGACGCCGTCGCTGCTGCCGCGGACATTCATCACCCAGGGCGTGCTTTCAGGCGCCTGCATGGCCGCAGGCTATGGCGTTGGCCTGCTTTGCCTGATTTTGTGGAACTATATGGAGCTGCCGCAGCCCAAGTCGCGCACCGCAAGGGCCATCAAGATCGCGGCGGCAGCGATCTGCACAGGCATCGTCTTCCTTTTCCTGTGGCGAACGACCGAATGGCAGAATTCCATTCGGGTACTGATGCAGCTCGAGCCCGTCGAAAGCGCCCATCCGAGCAAGGTCGGCCTGATCGGGCTCGTCACCTTCGTCGTGCTGACCGCACTCGCGCGCCTGTTCCAGTGGATCTATCGCCGCGCGCAAGCCTACACCAACCGCTTCGTGCCGCGGCGCATCTCCAAAGTCATCGGCTTTGCCATCGCCACCGTCCTCTTCGCCAGCGTCGCGAACGGCGTGATCTTCCGCTTTGCGCTGCATGTCGCCGATTCCTCCTACAAGCAGCTCGACGCGCTGATCGAGGACGATGTCCAGCCGCCGAGCGATCCCCAAAAGACCGGCAGCCGGGCTTCGCTGCTGCATTGGGACGAACTCGGCCGGATGGGGCGCAGCTACATCGCCAGGGGGCCCAGCAAGCAGAACATCGAATCATTCCTGAAGCGAGACGCGATGGAGCCGATCCGCGTCTATGTCGGCCTACGCTCCGCCGACACGGCGCAGGCTCGGGCCAAGCTGGCGCTTGAGGAGATGAAACGGGTTGGCGCCTTCGAACGCTCGGCGCTCGTCGTCGTCACGCCGACCGGCACCGGTTGGGTCGATCCGGAAGCGGCCGACCCGCTCGAATATCTGCACGGCGGCGACATCGCCTCGGTGGCGGTCCAGTATTCCTACCTTGCCAGCTGGCTCGCGCTGCTGGTCGAGCCGGACTATGGCACCGAGACCTCGCGCGCGCTCTTTCTCGAGGTCTACGGCTACTGGACGACGCTGCCTAGGGATCATCGCCCGAAACTCTATCTCTACGGCCTCAGCCTCGGTGCCTTGAGCTCCACCCAGTCATCCGAACTGTTCGAGGTTCTTGGCGACCCCTATGACGGCGCGCTGTGGAGCGGGCCGCCTTTTTCCACAGGCCTGTGGCGCACCATCACCGACAATCGTAATCCCGGCTCGCCCGCATGGCTGCCGGCCTTCCGCGATGGCTCCTATGTCCGCTTCACCGCGCAGAAGAACGCGCTCGACATTCCGGGCGCGCATTGGGGGCCGTTGCGGGTCGTCTTCCTGCAATATGCGAGCGATCCGATCACCTTCTTCGAATACGCTTCGGCCTATCGCGAACCGCAGTGGATGCATGCGCCGCGCGGGCCGGACGTGTCGCCGCAATTGCGATGGTTCCCGATCGTGACCTTCCTGCAGTTGGGGCTCGACATGGCCATGGCAACTACCACGCCAATGGGCTACGGCCACGTTTACGCGCCGGAGCACTATATTGATGCGTGGGTGGCGGTGATGGACATAAAGTGGAGTTCTCAGGAGATCGAGCGACTGAAGGAGTTTTTCAGAAAGCGCGAATCCTGACCGCCAGTTTTCCCTCAGCCGGCGGCTGTTTACTTCGCCGGTGCAAATTGCGAGTCTGGCACCCATGATAGAGCTTGTCCGTACCAACGACGCCGTCGTCATCTCCTTCATCGAATCGCTGCTGCGCGACGCCGGCATCGACTTCTTCATCGCCGACCAGAACATGAGCGTTCTGGATGGCTCGATCGGCGTACTGCCCCGGCGCATCATGGTGGCCAAGGACGATGTCGACGCGGCGCGGCGCCTTTTGACCGATGCCGGCTTTGCCAAGGAAATCCGCCGGGACCGTCCATGACGATTGCCGAGCGCGAGCCTGCCGCCCACACGACGGACGCTTTTCATCGGGGAAATTTCTGGCTGGTTCAGCCGCGTGACGCCGGCCACCGCGCCGGTATGGACGCGCTGATGCTTGCCGCCGCCGTGCCCTCCGACTTTCGCGGCCACTTGGCCGATTTCGGCGCCGGCGCCGGCGCGGCCGGGCTGGCGGTCGCCTCGCGCTGCCCGGAGGCCAGCGTGACGCTCGTCGAGCAGTCGCCAGAGATGGCAGATTTCGCGTCACGCACGCTGCAGCATGAAGGCAACACGCATCTTGGCTCCCGCGTCTCGCTGCTGGTCGCCGACGTGACGCTGACCGGCAAGGCGCGGAGCGAGGCGGGGCTTACCCAGAATGCGTTCGACTTCGTCATCATGAACCCGCCCTTCAACACCGCCCGCGACCGCTCGACGCCCGACGAGTTGCGCCGCCAGGCGCATGTGATGGAGGACGGGCTGTTCGAAAGCTGGCTGCGCAGCGCCGCAGCCGTGGTGCGCCCGCGCGGCGGGCTGGCGCTGATCGCCCGTCCCCAGTCGCTGCCGCAGATCCTTGCAGCACTTGCCGGGCGGTTCGGCTCGGCCGAGATCGTGCCGATACATCCGCGCTCTGACGCCGCCGCCATCCGCATCGTGCTGCGCGCCCGCAAGGGCGCGCGCGGTGCCCTTGCGCTTTGCCCGCCGCTGATCCTTCATGAGCACGGCCACAAGCTCTCGCCCCGCGCCGACGATGTCAGCAACGGCCGAGGATCGCTTTTCGGTGATTGAAAGCCGGTACAGCATTGCCGTTCGGGCGCGAATGCCTACATGCGAAAAAACATCGACCGGAGATCGACTTAAGTGAGAAGACTGCTGAACCGCCTGCTGCCGAAATCCATGCGCTCGGAGGTGGTGACGATACCGGTGGTCCGTCTCCATGGCGCCATCATGTCGGGCGGCGGCCAGTTCCGGCCGACCCTGTCGCTGGCGACGACCGCAGGCGTGATCGAAAAGGCCTTTGCCTTCACCGACGCACCGGCAGTTGCCATCTCGATCAATTCGCCCGGCGGCTCGCCCGTGCAGTCGCGCCTGATCTACAAGCGCATCCGCGACCTTGCCGCCGAAAAGAAGAAGAAGGTGCTGGTCTTCGTCGAGGACATCGCGGCCTCCGGCGGCTACATGATCGCGGTGGCGGGCGACGAGATCATCGCCGACCCCTCCTCAATCGTCGGCTCGATCGGCGTGATCTCCGCTTCCTTCGGCTTTCCCGAGCTCATGAAGAAGATCGGCGTCGAGCGCCGCGTCTACACGGCCGGCGAGAACAAGGCCGTGCTAGACCCGTTCAAGCCCGAGAAGAAGGAAGACGTCGAACGGCTGAAGACGCTGCAGCTCGACGTCCACGGCACCTTCATCGACATGGTCAAGGAGCGCCGCGGCGCCAAGCTGAAGGACGATCCGGACCTCTTCACCGGCCTGTTCTGGTCCGGCAAGCGCGGCATCGAACTCGGCCTCATCGACAATCTCGGCGACATGCGCACGGTGCTGAAGGACCGCTTCGGCCCCAAGACACAGCTGCGCCTCATCACGCCGTCGCGCGGCCTGTTCGGGCGCAGGCTCGGCGTGTTCGGCTCCAGCTTCTCGGCCACCGACATCGCGGCCGCCGCAGCCAACGGCCTGATCGATGCGGCAGAAGAGCGCGCGCTTTGGTCGCGGTTTGGGCTTTAAAATTTGCCGGCAACGTGCCTATGATACCTCTCAGGCGAGCCCGAAGGGCCGCCGGGCAGCCCCATCGACAAGGGGAGAACAGGAAAGATGCCACAGCTAATCTTCTTCGCGCTCGTCGGCCTGGTCGCCTATTGGGGCTACCGCTCCTTCATCCGGGAGGCTGAACGGGTAACCGCGAAAATCCGCCGTACGGAGCGACAGGCTGCCAACGGCACCATGGGCACGCTCGTGAAAGATCCCAAGACCGGTATTTACCACCTGGCCAAGGACTGAGCGAAGCTCCGTGCATGCCCCCGCGTCCGCCGAACATGCGCCGGCGAAGATAAATCTCGCACTGCATGTCACCGGCCGGCGCGCCGATGGCTATCACCTGCTCGAAAGCCTGGCCGTCTTCACCGAATTCGGCGACCGCCTGACCGTTGCCCCTGCGGCGGAAGATGGTTTTGCCGTGACCGGCCCGTTTGCGGCGCATGTGCCGGTCGACGCCGGTAATCTCGTCATCCGCGCCCGCGACGCGCTACGCGCCCTCGACGCGTCTGCTGCGACACCCGCAGCCATCACACTCGAAAAGAACCTGCCCATCGCTTCCGGCATCGGCGGCGGCTCCAGCGACGCGGCAGCGGCCTTGCGCGCCCTCTCACGCCATTGGCGCATCGATGCCGATCTCGCCGCCCTCAGCATAAAACTCGGCGCCGACGTGCCCATGTGCCTCTCCGCGCGGTCTCTGATTGCGCGCGGCATCGGCGAGATGCTGGAACCGGTTTCGCTTCCGCCCCTTTCGCTGGTTCTGGTCAATCCCGGCGTTGCCGTCTCGACGCCCGAGGTTTTCCGCGCACTAGCAAGCCGCGACAACCCGGCGCTGCCGTCCCTCCCCGCAACGCTCGATGCTGCTTCCGTACTGGACTGGCTGCTCACCACGCGCAACGACCTTGAAGCGCCGGCGAGAGCGCTGGCGCCGATCATCGGCGAAGCGCTCGATGCGCTCGACCGCTCGGGTGCTATGTTCACCCGTATGTCTGGTTCGGGCGCGACCTGCTTTGGCCTGTTCGAAAGCCGTGCCGCGGCAGATGCTGCAGCCGCCTCCATCCGCGCCGGCAAACCCGGCTGGTTCGTCGCAGCCACCATCACGGCCTAGCCGTTTTCTTTCGTTGACGCCGCACTCCCGTTGGGCACAGATCGGCTCAGCAAAGATGGCGCGGTGGTCATCCTGATGGATGCCCACTCGCTCCATCTCATTTTTAGCCGCATTTGTGCGACGCCAAGCGATTCCGCTTGGCTGCAAAATGCTCTAGCGGGAAATGCCATGGCCGACGAGACACGCTCCTTCATTCCGGTTCGCATCGCGGTGCTGACGGTTTCGGACAGCCGCACGCTGGCCGACGACAAATCCGGGCAGACGCTGGCCGATCGCATCACCGAGGCCGGCCATGTGCTGGCCGCGCGCGACATCGTCACCGACGACAAGGAAAAGATCCGCAAGCGCGTGCTGGGCTGGTCGCAGGACAAGAACATCGACGTGGTCATCACCACAGGTGGCACCGGCTTCACCGGCCGCGACGTCACGCCCGAGGCGCTGGAGCCGATCTTCGAAAAGCGCATGGACGGCTTTTCGGAAGTGTTCCACCGCATTTCCTACGACAAGATCGGCACCTCCACGGTGCAGTCCCGCGCCACTGGCGGCGTCGTCAACTTCACCTTCGTCTTCGTGCTTCCCGGCTCTCCCGGCGCCTGCAAGGACGCCTGGGACGGCATATTGAAGGCGCAGCTCGACTATCGCCACACGCCCTGCAATTTCGTGGAGATCATGCCCCGGCTGGACGAGCACCTGCGGCGCGGCGGCAAACCCGCCTGAGTGGTTATGCCTACGGGGGTGCGTCCTTCGAGGCTCCCCTTCGCAAGCTCAGGGTCGCACCTCAGGATGAGGGGCGTTAGCGCAGGCCTCTCAATACAGCGACCATCGGCGCCAACCTCCCTCATCCAGAGGTGACGCCAACCTCCCTCATCCTGAGGTGCGAGCCCGAAGGGTGAGCCTCGAAGGACGCACCAAACGCGCAGCCAACTATTCAGGCTTGGCTATCCGGATCTCCGCCGGCAGACGCTTGGTCGCCAGCCCGCGCGCGACCGCCTCGGCATCGGCTGCGTGGCGCGACAGTGGCAGCGCTTGCGTCTTTCGTATCAGAAGCCCGTCGATCAGAGCGCGGGTAGGCGCAAACAGGCGCGTGAACCAGGGCATCTTGTCTACCCGCGAGCGCGAAAACCGGGCAGGCATCGTCATCGTCTCGACATGGTGCTCGACGGCCTCGGTCCAGCCGTCCACCAGTCGCGCGCCGGGTTCGAGCATCAGCAGCCAGTCGGACCTGGCCTGCTGCACGGCAGCCGCAATGCCCCCGTCAGCGAGATAATGGCATCCTGTTTCGTCTGCGATCTGGTGCGCCTCGGCCGATGGTCCGCGGTCGCAGACGATGACCTCGCGCACGACGCCCGAAACGGCCGCACTCACCAGCGACGACAGCGTCCGCGCCAGCGCTTCCTCATTGTTGCGGGTTTCGATCAGGACCGAAAGCATCACCCTCGCCTAAAGCAATCTGCCGCGAAACGCCATTGAGATTTGAAACGGACCAACGGGCCACTGATCTTGACAGTGTGGATGAATTCAGCGGTCGCTCAGAACCAAGCCATTGAAATTGTTCATCCCGAAAGAAAATCGCCGCGTCTTTTCTCCCCCATCTTACCTAAGCTTGCATAATCCGTGGCATCGGCCTCACCGGGAACACGGGTCATGAACCGGATGAGCGTGGAGGGCGACGGTGTCCGGGCTGGTGGCGCTAACGGTGGCGCTGCTGGGTGATGAACCCCCAAGTCCGGGCCTTTGCGGCGGCTGGCCACGCGAATGTGGAGGCGACTGAGCGGGGCAAGAGCATCGAACGGGCGGGCGAAGGGCCGCAAGATTTATCTAAACGAGCGTGTCCGACGATCGCCCGTCTTCCCAATTTCCTTCCAAAAGGCCAGACGGCAAAGCCGGGCGTGGCGGCGATGGAACGCGCGCCCCGTAACATAACGTGAACAGAAAGTTCTTGCTTTGTTCCCACCGTCGAAATAGGAATAGTTTCATGAACGGCACGACTCGCCGGCCTTCGAAACCAGCCTGGAGACAAGGGAATGGAACCGCTAGCACGCGCGGATGTGGCGGCTTTCCGAAACGGGGGTTCCGCCATGGCCAATGCAATCATCGACGATAGCGGCGTCCGGATCGACAGCGAGCGTCGCCGGGGCCGCGGGGCCGGCATCAATCCGACAGGCCGGTTCGAGCCGGTCACGCGGCACGTCTTCGACGACGGATGGAGCACATTCGAAGAGCTGCCGCCATTCAAGACCGAAGTGCAGACCGAGCGGCCGCGCACCATCATCACCCGCAACAGCTCACCCGATATATCCTTCGACCGGTCGATCAACCCCTATCGCGGCTGCGAGCACGGCTGCGTCTATTGCTTCGCGCGGCCGACCCACAGCTACATGGGCATGTCACCGGGGCTCGATTTCGAGTCCAGGCTGTTCGCCAAGCCCGACGCGGCCAAGCTGCTCGACAAGGAGCTTTCCAAGGAAGGCTACCAGCCGCGCACCATCGCCATCGGCACCAACACCGACCCCTACCAGCCCATCGAGAAGCAGTGGCGCATCATGCGCGAGATCCTCGAGGTACTGGAGGCCAGGAAACACCCCGTTGGCATCGTCACCAAGTCGGCGCTGGTGGTGCGCGACATCGACATCCTCTCGCGCATGGCCGAGCAGGGGCTGGCCAAGGTCGCGCTTTCAGTGACGACGATGGACCGCGTGATCGCCCGCACGATGGAGCCGCGAGCGGCTACCCCTACCCGCCGCCTCGAGGCTATGCGGCAGCTGAGCAACGCCGGCATTCCGGTCGGGGTCATGGTGGCGCCGATCATTCCCGGGCTGACCGATTCCGAGATCGAGCGCATCCTCGATTCGGCACAAGCCGCGGGCGCCACCGAGGCGGGTTACGTCATCCTGCGACTGCCGCTCGAAGTCAGCCCGATCTTCAAGGACTGGCTGCTGCGTCATTACCCTGATCGCTATCGGCACGTGATGTCGCTGGTGCGTTCGATGCGCGACGGCAAGGACTACGATTCGGAATGGGGCAAGCGCATGAAGGGCGCCGGTCCCTATGCCTGGCAGATCGGCCGCCGCTTCGAGATCACCGCACGCAAGCTCGGCATGAACGTAAAGCATCCGCTCCGCACCGACTTGTTCGTGGCCGCCGAGAAGCGGCACGAGCAGCTGATGCTGCTTTGACGAACTGACCCGGGCCGCTGGCCGGCCCGCGGCGAATGAGCATCCCGTCCGGCCTTTCCCCAAAAATGCCGACGGTGCCCTTCCCGGCCTCCGCCCCATTGGGCCCGGAAGGACTTGCGGAGAATCGGGCCTGATGCGAGCATTGCCGCGCCATGGCTCGTCAGCGTCCCGATTCTCCGTCCCTCTTCGAAATCGTCGAACGTCCCGATTTCTCCGTCGAAAAGCGCGCGATCAAACGCGGGCAGTGGCCGGTCGCCGGCCTGGACGAAGCCGGGCGTGGGCCGCTTGCCGGCCCTGTGGTCGCTGCCGCCGTCGTGCTCAACCCCAAGCGCATCCCTGCCGGCCTTGACGATTCCAAGCGCCTCACCTTTGCCCAACGCGAGGACCTTTTTGTGGAGATCCTCGGCACTGCCCTAGGTGTCGCCATGGCGTCGGTCTGCGCCGAAGGCATCGACAGCAGCGACATCCGCAAGGCAAGCCTGGAGGCTATGCGCCGCGCGCTCGTCGGCCTGCCCCTGGCGCCCAAGCTTGCGCTTGCCGACGGCAGAGATGTGCCGCCTGGCCTGCCCTGCCCCGGCGAAGCGCTGGTGAAGGGCGACCAGCGTTCGCAATCAATCGCTGCGGCCTCCATCGTCGCCAAGGTCATGCGCGACCGCATGATGACGGGCTGCGGCCAGACCGATGCGCGCTATGGCTTCGAGATCCACATGGGCTACGCCACCGCCCGCCACCGCGCGGCCATCACAGCTCACGGCGCGGTCACGCGCTGGCACCGCATGTCGTTCTCGCCATTCCGGCTGGACGGCGAGGAAGCAATCCCCACCGACGACGAACTTCTCTGAAAGTTCATCTAGCGCTGCTGGCCGCGGACAGACGGACCGCTAAGCGGGCTTGCTCGGCCCGTAATCGCCCATGCACATATGCGAGTCGCCAAACGTATTCGCTGCTGGGACCGCCGACTGAACCGCCCCACTGAAATCCACGCAATAAAAAAGCCGCCGGAAACCGGCGGCTTTCAAAATGTCCCTGACGGAAGCGTCAGTTGAGCTTCGACTTAACCTGCTGCAGCGAAGCCTTGAAGAGGTCCGCGTCAGCCTTGCTGTCGACCTTGCTGGCCAGCAGCGTGCGGGCAGCCTCGACGGCGAGATCAACCGCGGTCGAGCGCACTTCGTTAATGGCGTCGCGCTCAGCCTGGCTGATCTTCTGCTCGGCGAGAGCGGCGCGGCGTGCGACGTACTCTTCGGTCTTCGTCTTGGCCTCGGTGACCAGAAGTTCAGCCTCGTGCTTGGCAGCCTCGACGATGTCGGCGGCTTCCTTCTCGGCTTCCTTGCGCTTGCGCTGGAATTCGGCGAGCAGCTGCTGCGCTTCTTCGCGCAGCTTGCGGGCTTCCTCGAGCTCGTTGCGAATGCGGTCCGCACGCGCGTCGAGCGACTTGGAGATCATCCCCGGCACCTTCATGTAGATGACGACGGCGACGAAAATGATGAGGGCGACTAAGGCCCAGAATGTAGCATCCATGGCCCGCTCCTACTCCTGCGCAGCCTTGACGGCGGCAGCAACGGCAGCCTTGTCGGCCTTGCCGCCGACCAGTTCCTGTACGATTGCGGCAGTGGTGTCTTCCGCGATCGTGCCGACTTCCTTCATCGCGGCAGTCTTGATGGCAGCGATGCGGCCTTCAGCCTCGGCGAGCTTCTGCTCGAGTCCGGCTTCTACCTTCTTGCGCTCGGCATCGGCATCGGCCTTGGCACCATCGCGGGCCTGCTGACCGATCACATTGGCCTTGGCCTTGGCCTCGGCAAGTTCCTGCTCGTAGGCAGCAACCGCGGCATCCGCCTCGCTCTTCATGAGAGCGGCCTGATCGAGATCCTGCGCGATGCGATCGCGACGGACTTCCAGGATACCACCCACGCGCGGCAGAACCACTCTCTTCAGAAAGATGTAGAACAGGCCAAACGTGATCGCGAGCCACAGGATCTGTGACGGATAGAACGACGGATCGAACGGAGGAAACTTCGCCTCGCTCTCCGCATGCTCCAACGAATGGGTTTCATTCGTCGCCGGAGCCTGCTCCTGCGCGAATGCCGGTGTCACGAACATTTGCTTCCCCTGTTCACCCTATCCGGCCGCAACAGCGCGGCCGGAGATATCGCTCTGGTCCAGCAACTCTTACGTGAAGAGGAGCAGCAGGGCGACGAGGAGCGAGAAGATGCCGAGAGCTTCGGTAACGGCGAAGCCGAAAATCAGACGGCCGAACTGGCCATCGGCAGCCGACGGGTTGCGCAGCGCGCCCGCCAGGTAGTTACCGAAGATGGTGCCCAGGCCGATGCCTGCACCGCCCATGCCGAGGCAGGCGATGCCCGCACCGATTGCCTTTGCTGCTGCTACTTCCATGTCCAACTCCTTGTGGATCGAAATTCAGTTCAATGCTTACACTTGGCGGGAGGAGGCCCGCCGGCGACTTGTATTAGTGGCCCGGATGCAGGGCGTCGTTGAGGTACATGCAGGTCAGAACCGCAAAGACGTAAGCCTGCAGGAAGGCCACCAGAACCTCGAGGGCGGTGATCGCAACCGTCATGGCGAGCGGCAGGATCGAGCCGGCGACACCAATCGCGCCGAAAGCGCTCAGCGAAGCGACGAAGCCCGCGAAAACCTTAAGCGTGATGTGACCGGCCAGCATGTTCGCGAAAAGACGGACGGAGAGGCTGATCGGACGCGAAAGGAACGAGATGATTTCGATGAGCACGACCAGCGGCACCAGAATGCCCGGCACGCCGCTTGGCACGAACAGCTTCAGGAAGCCGATACCGTTCTTCATGAAGCCATAGACGATCACGGTGCCGATCACCAACAGCGCCAGCGCGAAGGTGACGATGATCTGGCTGGTGACGGTGAAGAAATACGGGAACAGCCCGAGCAGGTTGGCGACCAGCACGAAGGTGAACAGCGAGAAGACGAACGGGAAGAATTTCATCCCGTGCGACCCTGCCGCATCTCTCAGCATCGAGGCCACGAACTCGTAGGACATTTCCGAGATCGACTGTAGGCGGCTCGGGATCAGGCCGCGGCTCGAAGTCGTCAGGAACAGGAAGGCGCTGGCGGCCACGACCGTGGCAACCATGAAGGCCGACGAGTTGGTAAAGGACAAGTCGTATCCGCCGATTTCGATCGGAATCAACTTCGTGATGTGAAACTGATGGATCGGATCGTTGGACACGTGGCCCCCTTGGTAAAATTTGTGCCCGCAAGCACAGTTGATTCAGTCGTCCGAACCCTTGGGGCGCTTATCTGGCGCCTTCTGGCCCGGCTGGGCGACGACACCCGCGGAACGCATGACATTGAGAACGCCGGCAGCGAAGCCAAGGAGCAGCAAGACGATCAAGCCCCATGGCGACGTTCCAGCCCAACGGTCAACCGTCCATCCCAGTCCGGCACCTACCGCCACCCCCGCGATGAACTCGCTGGACAGCTTCACTGCCTGACCGTATCCGGTCGTCCCGCCCGACTTGGCGCCTCGTTCCCCTTCACTTCCACCCTGCCGTCTCGCCGCAATTTCTGCGTCAAGCTGGCGCCGGCGGCGCTCGAGGTCGTCGTCACGGAAGGCAGGCTTGTCATTCGTTTCAGGCTCGGTCTTGCTGGTTTTGCCTGACCCCTTTTTCGTGGTCATCCAAACCTCCTGGCCCGATAAAACGTCGCCGTTCTTCCGCTTTAAAGTCGCGGGCAACATAGTTAGGGAGCCTATTCGCGTCAAGCCACGGAATGGCCGCACTCCCGATGTATTTTTTGCAATGATATCAGCATCTTGGCAAAGTGCGACATCCTGCCCGACGCGGCAAGGGGCCAGCTACACCCGAATCCGGGCGGAATCCGGGCCGGCCCATCGCTTCAAGCGGGCCTTCGACAGGGAAGTCAGATCCAGCCGCCACCATAGGTGCGGTAGAAGATGTGCAGGCCGATTCTCTTCATTTTCTCCATAGTGCTAGCCCAGTTGGGGCGCACATAGGCGGCGTAGTAATGCGTCGAGGAGGCGACTTCCGGTATGAATATCTTGCCGGCGGTGACGGCCATCGCAATCTCCTCGGCGATCTTGTAGTGCCGTTGGCTGGTGACGACCTTCTTGCGACCGTCGCAGGCGAAGGAGAACTGGCAGCGATTGAGCCAGTCGTCGTTCTGGTAGACGACACCGCAGATCGTGTTGGGATAGGTGGGATTGCGAACGCGGTTCAGGATCACCTGGGCCACGGCCGCCTGCCCCTTCAGGCTTTCGCTTTGCGCTTCGAAGTAGATCGCGGTTGCGAGGCATTTCTGCTCGGGCTTGGAGAAGACGCTGGCAGGCAAGGGATTGCGCATCCAGTCGTGATCGCCGTCCGTCATGGGCGGAAGGAAGCGCCCGGCAGTCGGGCTCTGGTCTTTGAGCAGGCTCTCGAAGGGCGACGTCTTGGCGTAGTCTGGCTGGGCCGGCGCATAGGCGGTGGCCAGTATGTCCGGTGGGTTGTCGTTGACGAGGTTCGCCAGAATCGCCGGCACGCCGGGCGTCTTCTTCGGCTTCTTCTCTTCCTTGGGATGGAAGGCAGTGGCGATCGCCACTTCCTTCCCTTTGATCTGCGGCTTGGCGAAAGCCATCTTGAGGTTGCCGTCGAAGGTCGGCTGCATCAGCGAACTTGTGCGGCCAAGTACCGAGCCGGCATTGAACGCCTTGGGCGGCGCCACTGGCGCCACATTCATGATGCGGCTGCGCTTGTCCCGGCGGTTGACGCGCTCTTCATCCGGCACTTCGTTGGCTGCGACAGACTTGCCGCGAAAGGCGACCGTGCCGACGCCCGGCACATTCACGCCACCTCCGGACATCGAACCGGTGATGATGTCGCCGTCGGCGAATGGAAACTCGACCTCATGGATCGATCCGGCCACCGAACTCTGCACGAAAGAGTTCCAGCGCGCGCCAGCCGCTTCCGCACCCGAGATAAGGCTGCGCATGTCCTGATAGGCGGCCACCGTGGGAAAGCCGATCCAGATACCTAGCCCGATGACGAGAGGAGGAAGAGGCGAACGCTTCCTCTGGCTGGCGGCGGCCAGTTGCGGTGTCGATGAACGTCGATGCACAGAAACTCTCCAGAACGCAACAGCACCTCTGGAGAGGGAAAACAGAGCTTCGGCCCGCCTGACGCGCGGCATGGCGCGTCCAGGGCCATGCTCTGAACCCTCTCCGAAACACTCGTTAACCATAAGAAGGCATGGTTAACGGGCACTTAATCTGGAGGGTTGAGGTGCAGAAGGAGCGGAGGGAGGTTGCCTGCGGAAGGGTAATGCTCCCGCAGGTATGAAACATCAGGGCTGGTTCAGCGTCTTGTCACGCCGCCAAGAATTCTATGGCGCAATCAATTGAGCTTGCGCGCCGCAATGACCACCCCGTGCTCAGTCGGATGCAGCCTGACGGTGAAACCCATCTCGCGGCACATTTCCAGCATCTTGGTGTTCTCGGCGAGAATGATCCCTTCGATCCGCTTCAGCCCGTCGGCCGTCGCATAGTCGATCAGATGCTGGAGCAAGGCCCAGCCGACCCCGTGCCCATGCAGATCGCTCCGGACGAGAATGGCGTATTCGCCGGTTTCATGGTCCGGATCGGCGTAAATTCGAACGATGCCGGCGACATCGCCATTGGGCTCCAGCGCTAGGAAAGCCATTTCGCGATCATAGTCGAGCTGCGTCAGCCGAAGCAGCGTTTTGTCTGAAAACTGCTTGCGAGGCGCCAGGAACCGCAGGCGAATGTCTTCGGGTGAAATCCGGGCGAAGAAATCCGGATAAAGCGCGATATCGGCGGGTTTGATCGGCCTTATGAAATAGTCTTCCCCTTTCAGGGAAACGCTCTTTTGCCAGCTGTCGGGATAGGGCCGGATGGCCAATGCGGGGTTCGGGCCGAGGCTGTCGATATCGGAAGGCTCGATTTCCACCCGCGCATCCAGCGCAAGCACGCCTTCGTCGTCGGCCAGCAACGGATTGATGTCCATTGAGAAGATGCAGGGAAAATCGACGACAAGCTGCGAAAGGGCGTTGATCGCCAGGCTGATGGCGTGGCGGTCGGCCGGCTTGCGGTCGCGATATCCCGCCAGTAGCCGCCCAATCCGCGTGCGCTCGATCAGATCCGAGGCGAGCACGTCATCGAGCGGCGGCAGGGCGATCGCCGTGTCGTCGATGACCTCGACGGCCGTGCCGCCCGCGCCGAAAAGCACCACCGGTCCGAAGATCGCATCCTGGCTTACACCCAGGATCAGCTCCTGTGCATGACTGCGCTCGATCATCGGCTGCACGGAGAAACCGTCGATGGCGTCGTCCAGCCCACGCCTTGCGACGCGCTCCTGGATCGTTTCGGCGGCGTTGCGGGCGGCTTCGGCCGTTTCGATGCCGAGCACCACGCCCCCGACATCGGACTTGTGAGTAACGCTACGGGAAAGCAGTTTCACCACGACCTTGGGCGTTTGACGCAGCATGCGCTCTGCGGCTGCTTCCGCCTCTTGAGGCGAATGGGCGACCACCGTTTCGGGAACGGGAATGCCGTAGGCGGCAATCACCGCCTTGGCCTCCGGCTCGGTCAGCAGGCTCCGTCCCTCTGAAGCAACCTTGCGAAAGATCGAGAGCACCTCGTCGCGGTCGCCGGCGATGTCCTCGCTGCGGGTCGACGGCACGCGCATCAGTGCCCGCTGAGCGCGCGACCAATCGCTGAGATAGGAAACGGCCCTGGCCGCGTCGCTCGGGGTTTCGTAGGTGGCGATGCCTGCTCCTTCCAGGATGGCGCGGCCGGCGCGTGCGGTGTGCTCGCCAAGCCAGGAGGTCAGCACCGGCTTGCCGCCGATCATTCCCCGCGCCGCGAGCGAAGCGACCGCCTGCGCCGCTTCGGCCGGCGAAGCAAGCCCGGTCGGGCAGTTCATCACCAGCAGCGCATCCACCTGCGGGTCTGCCGCGACCGCCTCGATGGCGGCCGTGTAGCGCTCAGGCGAGGCGTCGCCGATGATGTCGGCCGGATTTGCGCGCGACCAGGTTGGCGGCAGCACCTTGTCGAGCCGCGCGATGGTGTCGAGCGAAAGCTCGGCCAGGTCGGCCTTGGAATCCATGAGCTGATCCACCGCAAGTACGCCGGCCCCGCCGCCATTGGTGACGATCCCTACCCTCGCCCGCTCGAGCGGCGCGAAGCGGGCGATGGTTTCGGTCGCGTCGAAGAGATCGGCAAGCCCGCGAACCCGCAACACACCCGCGCGATTTAGCGCTGCCTCGACGACGCGGTCGGCCCCCGACAATGCGCCGGTATGCGTGGCTGCGGCCTTGGCTGCCTCGGCATGTCGTCCGGGCTTGATCGCCACGACCGGCTTCAGCCTGGCTGCGGCCCTTGCGGCCGACATGAACTTTCTCGGGCGCGGGATGGATTCGAGATACATGACGATGGCGCGCGTGTTCGCATCGCCGGCCAGTAGATCGAGCAGGTCCGCGACATCGACATCGGCCATGTCGCCCATCGAAACGATATGCGAGAAACCGATCTTCTTGTCCGCCGCCCAGTCGATAAGCGACGTGGCGATAGCGCCGGACTGCGATAGCAGGGCCACGCCGCCCGGCTTGACCGTCATATGCGCGAAGCTGGCATTGAGCTTTGCCCAGGGCGCCACGAGCCCCACCGAATTGGGACCGATGATGCGAAACAGGAAGGGCTTTGCCGCATCCAGCATCGCCTGCTTGAGGCCACTCTGCTCGTTCACGCCCGCCGTAATCACGACCGCAACACGCGTTCCCTTCACGCCAAGCTCATGGATGATGCGGGGGACCGTCGGCGGCGGGGTGACGACGACGGCAAGGTCGGGCACCCCGGGCATATCCGCGATGCGGGAACAACAGGGTCGGCCGGCTATCTCGCGACGCTTCGGATTGACCGGCCAGATCTCGCCTTCGAAGCCGCCGCTGATGATGTTGCTCATGACCACCCGGCCGACCGATCCCTCGCGATCCGAGGCACCGATGACGGCGACCGATTTGGGGTGAAGCGAAGATTCCAGATTCCGAATCGTCATGTCCGCGCTTTCCTGCATCCCCAGCGAAGCTACAACTGTATTGTGGGGCGTCTTTGCGCTGGGTCAAACCATGACGGGTCACCAACGTTGCCGTGAGTGAGGTCGACGATGCCGATAAGAAGCGCTGGCATTCTCATGTTCAAGCGGGCCGATAGCGGCATCATGGTCCTGCTCGTGCATCCCGGCGGGCCGTTCTGGAGCAAGAAGGATTTTGGGGCCTGGAGCATTCCCAAGGGGGAATATGACGGCTCGGAGGACGCGGAACAGGCAGCCCGGCGCGAATTTTTTGAGGAAACGAGTGCCGAGGCGACGGGCAACCTGCTGCCGCTCGGGACATTGCGCCAGCGCAGCGGCAAGCTCATCACCGGCTTCGCCATGGAAGGCGACTTCGAAGTCGAGAAACTACTGAGCAACAGCTTCGAGATGGAATGGCCGCCGCGTACCGGGAACATCCAGTCGTTCCCTGAAGTGGACCGTGCCGGATGGTTCACCCTCGACGAGGCTTCGGAAAGGATCTTACCCGGCCAGCAACCGTTCCTTACGGAGCTGGAGAATCTGCTGGGCGCAACGCGGTCCGAGGCCGTCCCTCCCGGCAACGAGTGACCGGGGTTGCGCCAGAGCAAATCCTTCTGGCCGAAGCTTCCAGAAATGGCAACGGGCTGAAACCATCCGGCTTCAGCCCGCTTCAATGATCAGGTGCGCTTGTTGGCGCGGCCGGCAAACGGATTGTCCGGCGCACGAAGCACCATGCGGATCGGTACGCCCGGCATATCGAAGGATTCGCGCAGGCTGTTCACCAGATAACGCAAATAGGATTGCGGCATGGCATCAGGCCGCGTGCAGGACAACACGAAACCCGGCGGCCGCGTCTTGGCCTGGGTGATGTACTTGATCTTGAGGCGACGGCCAGCCACCGCGGGCGGCGGATGATGCCCGAGGATGCGTTCCAGCCAGCGGTTGAGACGCCCGGTGGAGACACGGCGGTTCCAGACCTGATGGGTCTTCAGCACCGCGTCCATCAGCTTGTCGAGGCCGCGCCCGGTTTCAGCCGAGACCGGAACCGCCAACAGGCCGCGCACCTGCGGCAGCAGCCGGGCAGTCTTCTCGTGCAGATCGGCCAGCGTTGCCTGCGGGTTCTCGATCAGGTCCCACTTGTTAAAGGCCAGCACCAGTCCACGTCCCTCGCGGATGATGAGGTCGGCGATCTGCAGGTCCTGCTTCTCGAAGGGGATGGTGGCATCGAAGACGACGATGACGATTTCGGCAAAGCGCACCGCGCGCAGGCCGTCGGCCACCGACAGTTTTTCGAGCTTTTCCTGAACCTTGGCCTTGCGGCGCATACCGGCAGTGTCGAACAGCCGGATGAGACGGCCGCGCCATGTCCAGTCCACCGAGATCGAATCGCGGGTGATGCCGGCTTCGGGGCCGGTCAGCAGCCGCTCTTCTTCGATCAGCGCGTTGATCATCGTCGACTTGCCGGCGTTCGGCCGCCCGACGACGGCGATGCGCATCGGCTTCGTTTCGTCATAGGCAGTTTCGACGTCGGGGTCGGCAATGTCCTCGCCGACGAGAACCTCGGTCAGCGGGTGATCCTCGGATTCTTCCTCGTCCTCGCCGAATGCGCGGTCTTCGCCGATCGCCTCGATGATCGCCTCGCGAAGGTCGGGCATGCCCTGCCCGTGCTCGGCCGAGATCGGGATTGGCTCGCCGAGACCGACTTCCCAGGCTTCCAGCATGCCGCCCTGCGCGCCACGCGCCTCGGCCTTGTTGGCGACGAGCACGACCGGCTTGCCCGAACGGCGCACGACATCAGCAAAGGCCTTGTCGTCCGGCATTAGGCCGGACTTCGAATCGACCACGAAGAGCACGAGATCGGCTTCGTCGATGGCGAGTTCAGTCTGCGCGCGCATGCGGCCCTGCAGCGTGGCTGCAGCTGCCGTTTCGAAGCCGGCGGTGTCGATGACCTCGAAATTAAGGTCGTAAAGCTTTGCTGCATGGACGCGGCGGTCGCGCGTCACGCCCGGCGTGTCGTCGACCAGCGCCAGTTTCTTGCCGACAAGGCGGTTGAAAAGCGTGGATTTGCCGACATTAGGTCGGCCGATGATTGCTACTTTGAAGCTCATTGGGTGCTATCACGACGCAGCGCCCGAACCGCGGATCAGTTCGGACATCATTGTAGCGCGTTCGCGCGCGTTGCGCGGGGCGCCATCGTCGGACGAAATCTGTTCGAACAGCTTCAGCGCGTCGGCCGCCTTGCCGTCCTTCCAGGCGGACAGGCCGAGCGCCTCGCGCGCCGAACTGCGCAGCGGGTTGGTGTCGGCAGTCAGGTCCTCGACCCGCTTGGAAACGTCGGCATAGGAGCCGTGATCGACCAGGATATAGGCAGCGCGCAGGCGAGCGATGTCGCGCATCACCGAGGGGATCGCGGAATCGGCGGCAACCGCGTCGAACTCCTTCACCGCGCCGTCGGTGTCGCCCTTGTCGATCAGAACGGTCGCAGCGCGCATTCGCGCCAGCACCGGATAGGCGCCATAGCCGCTCTGCTCCAGCGTCTTGAGCGCCGCGAGCGCATCGTCCGGCTTGCCGGAATTAGCCAGCGTCAGCGCCTGCAGGAACTCGTCACCGGAATGGCTGGCCTGCCGTTCGGCCCAGTATTCGTAACCGACGAAGGCCGCCGTACCGAGCACGACCAGGATCGCGGCCACGATCGCAATCGGGCCGAAACGCTCCCAGATGAGGCGTGCGCGCTCCTGGCGGATTTCCTCATTTACTTCGCGGATGAAACTGTCGTCCGACATTCGCTCAAACCATGTTTGCCCAGACCGGGCTGTTGTGAGCCAGCGTTTTAGCGATATTTCGCCGGCATGGAAGGGGGCGAGGCGGAAAATCGCGGATTGCCATCCGAAGCGGGCGAAAAGACCGGTTCATTAACCGGTCCGGCACCATAGTTACCCGCAACCACGCCACATTCTCGACATATGCCTGCCTGCCTTCATTCTCAGCCAGAACCGGAGCAATGTCAGTAATTTTTCGTGCTTTTACGCTTGCCTGCGTCTCATTTTCACTCACCTGCCCGGCATTTGCCGACGAATCTCCCACGCAGCGGCCGCAATATGTCATCATCTCCTTCGACGGCGCCCACGAACTGGCGCAGTGGCAGCGCAGCCGCAGCCTGGCCGCCCGCACCGGCGCACGCTTCACCTATTTCCTGTCCTGCGTCTTCCTGCTGAGCCGCGAGAACCGCAACGAGTATCACGCCCCCGGAAAGTCGGCGGGGCGCTCCAATGTCGGTTTTGCCCAATCGAAAGACGAGGTGCGGCAGCGGCTTGCCCAGATCTGGCTCGCGCGCTCCGAAGGCCATGACATCGCCAGCCACGCCTGCGGCCATTTCGACGGCAAGGACTGGACCAAGGCCGACTGGCTGAGCGAGTTTTCCTCCTTCTCGCGGATCGTGCGCGACGCCTACAAGATCAATGGCATCGAAGGTGAACCCGAAGGCTGGAAGCAGTTTGCCGAGACCGGCATTTCAGGCTTCCGCGTGCCCTACCTGTCCGACGGCAAGACGCTCTACGCCGCGCTTGCGGAGACGAAGTTCACTTACGACGCCAGCGGCATATCGCGCGGGCCGGCCGAGCCACAGATGGTCGACGGCATGATGCGATTTGCGCTGCCGCAGATTCCCGAAGGACCCCAGCAGCGGCCGATCATCGCCATGGACTACAATCTGTTTGTGCGCCATTCGGGCGGCATCGAACGCAAGGACGCCGATGGCGCGTTCGAGAACCGCGCCTATCAGGCGTTCCGCGCGGCGTTCGACCGTGAGTACAATGGCAAGCGCGTGCCGCTGGAGATGGGATTTCACTTCACGCTGATGAATGGCGGCGCCTATTGGCGGGCGCTGGAGCGTTTCGCCGGCGAAGTCTGCGTGAAGGCTGACGTCAAATGCGTCAGCTATGCCGACTATCTCGCCGACCAGCGTGCTGCCGGCAAGACCCAAACAAGCAATGTCGGCGGCTGAGCCGCCGACATTATTTTCTCATCAGAAGTGGTCCGTGGCGGCAACCCGCCCTTCGACATAGCGCTGGTCGATGCCCGGCAGCGGCTCACCTTCAAGCGCAGCCTCGAACGCCCGCAGGCGCTTGTAGATGGACAGCAGCTCGATGATGGTCGGCCAGGAATTGACCAGATACTGGAACGACGAAGTCACCTGCGAAAACGCGTTGCTGATCTGGTTCAGCAAGCCCAGCGTGATCGTATGGGCAACAAGCGAAGGCACTATCAGGATAAGTGAAAATACGTTGTTGACCTGCAGGTAGAGGAACCGGAATACGTTGAAATACACGTAGTGGAAGTACATGCGGAAATAGTTTCTCCGCACGTTATCGAACAGCTCGGACAGGGCGATCGGCTGCGCGCGTTCGATATGGTCTTCGCCATAGACCAGTTCCTTGCGGTAGGCCGCTTCGACGCGCTGATTGCGGAACTGAAGTCCCGGAAGCTTGACGCCGACTACAGCGAGCAGAACCGTTCCGAAGATCGCCCAGGCGATGGCCGCCAACACCAGCGGATGCGGTACGGCCCCGACAAGCGGCAGTGCGGTGATGTGCTCGGAGAGCTTGATCAGGAGCGGCGTGAACGCGATGAGCGTCATGATCGAGTCGATCAAATTGCCGCCGAGGGTCTCCATGATCGTCGAAAACCGCATCGAGTCTTCCTGGACACGCTGCGCGGCGCCTTCGATGTGACGCAGCTTCGGCCAGTTCGCGACATAGAAATTGTTCATCGCAGTTCGCCAGCGGAAGACGTAGTGGCTGACGAGGAACACCGTGAGCGCGCTGACGACGACCGCCACGCCCGCAATCCCCATGAACGTCATAACTTCCCAGTAGACATCACTGGCCGGGACGTCTTTGCCGGAGATGATGGCCTGGATCAGATCCCAGAACGGCCCGTACCAGTTGTTGATGGCGACGCTCACCTGCACCTGGAAGTAGGTGATGAACAGGATGAGCGCCGTGCCGAGGATCGACCAACGCTGCCACGGGTGTGGCGAGAACCGGCTCCAGAAGCCGTAGAACAGCGCCACGCTGAGGGCGAAGTAGATGTAGAACCAGAGGAACGGTCCAGACCAGAACACCGAGATACCGATGATCGGCGGTGTGCCCGGAGCAGCCGGCGGCATGCCGAACATGGCGCCCAGCCCTTCTCCTCCGAAGTACCAGAGCAGCACGACAAGGGCTGCCCACAGAGCTGCCGAAATGAAGAACAATTTCGGCTTGGGGAAAAACGATACAAACACGCGGGTGAGATCCTTGTAGCGCGCGACGCGCTGTTGCGATTGACCGGCATGAGGTCATAGTTCTCCGAGAAAGAAAACCCTGTCCTGCCGGCGCCGTGATACCCCACAAAACGACAATTGTGGCGATTTTGACGTAAGGGCAAGGTGCGGCGACGCGTCAGTTTACCTTTCTTTGTCTCGCGCATACACATTTCAATGAGACATGTCGGAGAGATTTTCATGAACCAGACCGCAGTCGCCACCGTCGGACTCTACGCCGTTCTCAACATGGCAATTCTGTTCTGGCTGGTGGTGGCGACGAGCCAGATCCGGCGGCGTTATAAGGTCTGGATCGGCAATGGCGGGGTGGCTCATCTGGAACGCGTCATGCGCGGTCACGCAAACGCCATCGAGAACATGCCGATGACGATGCTGCTGCTGCTGATCACCGCACTTCTGGGAACGTCGGTCGTCGCGCTGCACCTGCTCGGCGTCGCGTTTACTGCGGGGCGCGCGCTGCACGCCTGGCATTTCATCGAAGAGAAAGGCGCCCGCTGGCAGCGGGAAATCGGCTTTGGCCTCAGCGGGTTGGCGACCATCGTAACGATGACCACCCTTCTGGGCCATGCATTCCGGCTTCTTCTCTGATCTAAGCCCCCACTTTCGAACGCCTAGCCTCAGGTTTCCTGCGAAAGGCTGCCGTCCCGAAAAGCACAGCAGCCGCGATTGAAGGGCAGATCGCCGAGTTCGCGTTCGGACATAGCGCCGAGCGCCGGGTGCGCGAGCGGGTCATGGGCCCAGGTCGGAACTTCATCCTGAATGGCATCGCCATGCGGGCCGAAAAGCGCGTGAATGAATGAGATAATCTTCATCGCCTTTTCTCCTTTGAATGTCGACATTTTGAATATTCCGGCTTCCGCGGCAATCGACAATTCGCCGTTCCGAGTTTAGAAAATCTGTATGCTCAACCTGAACAACGTTCATCTCAACGGGTTGCGCGCGGTGGAAGTGGTCGCGCGGCGCGGCTCGCTCCTCAAAGCCGCCGAGGAGCTTGGCGTGTCGCCGAGCGCGGTCAGCCAGCAGATCAACCGGACCGAAAAGCAGCTTGGAAGAACACTGTTCGAGCGCACGCCCACGGGCCTCGTACCCACCGAGTTCGGCCTCGCCTTCACCACGCGTCTCAGCGCCGGTTTCCGCGAGCTCGCCCAAGCAGTCTCGCTCGCCGACGACCGCACCCCGAACACGCTGATCGTCTCCGTCGCGCCGGCCTTCGCCTCGCGCTGGCTGGTGCCGCGCCTCAGCCGTTTCTTTGTGCGATACCCCGAAATCCTCGTCCGTATCGATGCCTCGACCCGGATCGTCGATCTCGGCCGCTCGGACGTCGACGTGGCGATCCGGCTGGGCGAAGGAAACTGGCCGGGCGCGCGCGCCGAGCTGCTGCTGCCGATGGAGATCTTTCCAGTCTGCTCGCCGCATATAGCCGGAAAGCTGAAGTCCATCGACGATCTCGCCAGAAGCTGGGTGATCACCGATGAAAACAGTATGATCTCATGGGAAGACTGGTTCGAGGCGGCCGGCGTCGCTCCCGTCATGCCGCAGCAGGGCGTCAGCTACACCGACCCGATCCTGTGTCTGGAATCGGTGATCGCCGGTCACGGCATCATGCTGGCCTGGCAATTCCTCGCCGCGGATGCCCTGGCTGACGGCCGGCTCGTCGCCCCGTTCGGCATTTCGGCACGCACCGGGTTCGGGCACTATCTCGTCACCGCGGAGGGTCAGCGCTCGAGCCGCAAGGTCGATTGCTTCCGCAGCTGGATCAACGAAGAAGTGAAGACGACAGTAGCCAATATGCACGCGGCAACCCCGCATGCGGCGCCCGGTGATGGTGTTCATCCAACCCGATAGGCGCTATGACTTTTCGCAAATCACCACAGGAGCAGTTTCGTCATGACCTCCCACACGAGCGCAACCGCCGCAATCGACCCCGTCAAGCTCGACCGTCTGGCCGAGGTGGCGGTTAAGGTCGGCCTGGACCTGCAGCCGGGCCAGGACCTGGTGCTGACCGCGCCGATCTCGGCGCTGGCGCTGGTTCGCCGCATTGCCGAGCATGCCTACAAGGCCGGCGCGGGCCTCGTCACGCCCATCTTTTCCGACGACGAGCTGACGCTCGCGCGTTATCGCCACGCGCCCGACGCCAGCTTCGACCGGGCCGAGGGCTGGCTCTACGAAGGCATGGCCAAGGCCTATGCCGGCAATGCCGCGCGGCTGGCGGTGCGCGGCGACAACCCGATGCTGCTGGCCGGCGAAGACCCGGCAAAGGTGTCGCGCGCCAACAGGGCGACCTCGACCGCCTACCGCCCGGCACTGGAGAAGATCACCGGCTTCGACATCAACTGGAACATCGTTGCCTTTCCGACGCCGGCCTGGGCCGCGCTGGTGTTCCCGAGCGAGCCGGAAGACATTGCCGTCGCCAAGTTGGCCGATGCGATCTTCGCTGCCTCGCGCGTCGACAGGGAAGATCCGGTCACGGCCTGGAAGGAGCACAATGCAGCACTTGCCCGCCGCACCGCCTGGCTGAATGGCAAGGCGTTCCATGCCTTGCGTTTCCGTGGCCCGGGCACGGACCTCACCGTGGGCCTGGCCGACGGCCACAAGTGGAACGGCGGCGCCGAGATGGCCAAGAACGGCATCACCTGCAACCCCAACATCCCGACCGAAGAAGTGTTCACGACGCCGCATGCCAGCCGCGTCGAAGGCCATGTAACGAGCACCAAGCCGCTGTCCTACCAGGGCACGCTGATCGACCAGATTTCCGTGCGCTTCGAGGGCGGCCGCATCGTCGAGGCGAGCGCGGCGCGCGGCGCGGATGTACTGAACAAGGTTCTCGACACCGACGAAGGCGCGCGGCGCCTCGGCGAAGTGGCGCTGGTGCCGCACTCCTCGCCGATCTCGCAGAGTGGCCTGTTGTTCTACAACACGCTGTTCGACGAGAATGCCGCCAGCCACATCGCGCTCGGCCAGTGCTATTCAACCTGCTTCGCCGACAGCAACCTGTCGCCGCTGGAAGTCGCATCGCGCGGCGGCAACTGCAGCCTCATCCATATCGACTGGATGATCGGCTCCGGCCAGATCGACATCGACGGCCTGGACAAGGACGGCAATGCCGAGCCGGTGATGCGCCAGGGCGAATGGGCCTGAGCCGTTAGGCGAAAGTCCCTCAAGCACAAAGGGTGGCGCAAGCCGCCCTTTTTCATTTAGCGGGAAGAACCCCTGCCCTTTCAGCCCGCCGCCAGCGCCTGCGCATAGAGCTCGGGTTTGAAGCCGATAAGACGCCGGTCGCCAAGGTCGAGCACGGGACGCTTCACCATCGAAGGCTGCGCCAGCATCAGCGCCATCGCCTTTGCGGCATCGAGATCCTGCCGATCGGCGTCAGGCAGCTTGCGGAAGGTCGTGCCGGCGCTGTTCAGGACTGTTTCCCAGCCGAGTTCGTCGCACCAGCCCGCAAGTCGCTCGCGATCGAGACCTTCGGTCTTGTAGTCGTGGAAGGCGTAGGCAACGCCATGCTCTTCCAGCCAGACGCGCGCCTTCTTCATGGTGTCGCAGTTCTTGATGCCATAGATGGTGACGGTCAAAGCAAGTCCTCTCGTGACGCCGATTGAGGTCCCAGACTTACCCGTCAAAAGGCCAGTTGCCGAGCACGCGATACTTGGCCGGGCCACTTCGTTGTGGACGATCACATGCGACAGGACGTAGCGGGCCCCCGCCGGCAGGCCGTCGCTAAACGGAATGTGAACCTTTGAAATCTATTGGCGGGCTAACCGCAGGCGCACCTTGCGGAGCAGCCGATCGCGGTCGGCAGAATGCCCAGAAGGAACGAAAATGTCCGGAAACCCCGCCGCCACCGACCCCGCCATTGCCCGCCGCCTCGCCTTTGTCCGTCTCGACAGCGACGCGCGTGCAGCCCTCAACGAGGTGAAGCCGGCAATCGAGGCAGCACTGCCCGCAGCGATGGACAGTTTCTACGGCCACATCGGCGGCTTCGAGGAAGCCCGCCAGTTCTTTGGCGCTTCGGGTGGCGCCCAGAGAATGCAGGCTGCTGCCGGACGCCAGGTAAAACACTGGAGCGCGATTGCAGCGGCGAACTTCGGCGAAGCCTACGTCCAGTCGGCCAAGCGGATCGGCAAGATCCATGCGGATATCGGGCTTGAGCCGCGCTGGTATGTCGGCGGCTACACGGTCATCATCGACGAGCTCACTTCGGTCGTGCTCGAGCAGCTCTGGCCAAAAGCTCTCGGCATTCAGGCGCCGGGCCGGGAGAAGGCGAGCCGCGCGCTGAGCGCGCTGATCAAGGCTTCGCTTTTCGACATGGAACTCGTGATCTCGACCTATCTGGAAGAGTCCGAGCGCCGGCGGCTCGAAGCCGAAGCGGCTCGCGAAAGGGCGGAAAACGAACAGCGCACGGCGCTGGCCTCGCTGGCCGAGGCGATCGACCAGCTTTCCAAGGGCCGCATCAACTACCGGATCGACGGGGTCGACACGCCGACCTACGCCGCAATCCGCGACGACTTCAATCGCGCCATGGAACTGCTTGAGGAAGCCATCGGCCGCATCCATGGAAACTCGGGCGCCATCCGCGACGGCTCTTCCAAGATCGTCCAGGCAGCCGACGACCTGGCACGGCGTACCGAGCACCAGGCCGCGAGCCTCGAGGAGACGGCCGCCGCTCTCGAAGAGATCTCGCAGGCCACGGCCCAGACCGCCAGCGGCGCGCTGAAGGCGAACGGTGTCGCGCAGGATGCAAAATCCAGCGCCCAGTCCAGCAGCCAGGCCATGCGCGACCTCATCGTCGCCATGTCGGAGATCGACAGCTCTGCGAAACAGATCGGACAGATCGTCTCGCTGATCGACGACATCGCCTTCCAGACCAACCTGCTGGCACTCAATGCCGGCGTCGAGGCCGCGCGCGCCGGTGACGCGGGCAGAGGCTTTGCCGTCGTCGCCTCCGAGGTCCGCAGCCTGGCGCAGCGCTCGGCCGATGCCGCGCGCGAGATCAAGACGCTGATTGCCTCGTCCGGCGACCGCGTTGCAGCCGGCGTCAATCTCGTCGGCCAGACGGGCGACGCCCTCGAAGTGCTCATCAGCAAGGTCTCCGAGATCAGCGTGCTGGTCGCCGATATCGCCAATTCCGCCAAGGAACAGTCGATCGGGCTGACCGGCATCAACGAAGCGGTCAACCAGCTCGACCAGGTCACCCAGCAGAACGCGGCCATGGTCGAAGAGACCACGACCTCCTCGCACGCCCTTGCCCTCGAAGCGGAAAACCTGACGACCAGCGTGTCGCATTTCGAGATCTCGCGACAGATCCCGAGCCAGACACCGGTCCTGCAGCAGCCGCGGCGCACGGCGCCTTCACTTAGGGTCGTTCGCGGCGAAGCCACCAAGCCCACCGCCTCGAGCGACGACTGGACCGAGTTCTGAGGCCTAGAACCTCAGAACTCCGGGTCCCCACGGCGTCGGATGCGCCGGCCCTCTCCGTTCACTCGCGCATGACGATCGCGACGATTGCACCAGACAGGAAGGTGACGGCGCCGATCGTGAGGATCGCGGCGCTGAAGCCGAAGCGGTCGGCGATCAGGCCTGCAGAGAGCGCGCCGATGGCGTAGCCGAGGTCGCGCCAGAACCGGTAGACGCTCAAGGACCGGGCTCGCCATGTCGGATGCGAAGCGTCCGAGACGGCTGCGATCAGGCTCGGATAAACCATCGCGGTTCCCAGGCCGAGCAGGACGCTGGCAAATATCCACCATTCGAACCGGCCGGTCAGCGCTGTCAGGAAGAGGCCGGCCGCCTGGACCCACATGCCGGCGACGATCAGCCCCTTGCGCCCCCATCGATCGCTCAGCGGGCCGGTGACGACCTGGCCGACACCCCACACCATCGGATAGACAGCCTTCAAAATGCCGATCCGCTCGACCCCGAGGCCGAGTGAGGTGAAGAACATGGGAAAGATGCCCCAGCTCATGCCGTCGTTGAGATTGTTGATGAGGCCAGCCTGCGACGCCGCAAAGAGGTTGCGGTTCTTGAACGAGGTCAGCATGAACACCTCGCGGAACAGCGGCGATGCCTCCTTGGCGACCCCGCTGGCCTCCACCCGGACGTGATGGCGCGTGTCGCGCACGACAAGGATGGAGAGGATCGTGCCGGCAACGGCATAGAAGACGCCCAGATAGATAGGCACCGGGCGCAAGCCGTAGCGGCTGGCGAGATAGCCTGTCAGGAAGGCAGTCAAGCCAACCGCGAAGTAGCCCGCGAATTCGTTGAGGCCGACGGCCAGTCCCCGACCCTTAGGGCCGGCCAGATCGACTTTCATGATGACCGTCATCGACCAGGCGAAGCCTTGGCTCAAGCCTAGCAGAACGTTCGCTGCGATGACCCATTCCCAATTGGGCGCAGCGATGATTATCAACGGGACCGGGAGGCCGACCAGCCAGCCGGTCACCAGCACGCGCTTGCGCCCCCAACTGTCGGCCAACTGCCCCGAAACCAAATTGGCGAACGCCTTCACCACGCCGAAGCTGATGATGAAGGAAGTGATCAGCGTCGTGGACTCGATGTGAAAGTCTTCCGAGCCGATCAGGGGCACCACCGTTCGCTCGATGCCGACCATGCCACCCACGAAGGCATTGATGAGAACGAGCAAAGAGAACTGCCGCCAGTTCTCCTTCAATCCGAGCTTGACGGCGGAAACTGGCTTCGAAGCTGCTTCGATCGCCATCGGTCAGCCCGCCACGTTGGCGCAACCGGAATTGGCGGCGCGCAGTTTCGTGGCTTCCGGCGGCGCAGGGGGAATGTTGTGACGGCGCTCGAAGATACCTGCAGGATCGGTATGCAGGAATTGCCTGAGGATCATCGCCTTGCACCCCGTTGTCCCTGATGGTAGATTCATTCAATCATTCTGCTGAATGATCTTTCAGGGAGGCAGAGTTGTCAAGCGTGAGACCGAAACAAGCGATTTTCGAGAGCCTTGCCGAGATTGCCCAGGCGCTCGGTCATGCAAAGCGGTTGGAGTTGCTGGAACACCTGGCGCAGGGGCGGCGATCGGTCGAAGAGCTCACCGCGCGCACGGGCATGACCTTTGCGAACACCTCGCGGCATCTTCAGATTCTGCGCCGCGCGCGGCTCGTCGACACGGAGCGGGCTGGAAAGCATGTACTTTACAGCCTGGCTGGCGGCACGGAGGTCGTCACGCTCGTCAAATCGCTCGGCCGGGTCGGCGAGCGAAATGTTGCCGAGGTCAATCGCGTCATGAATGACTACTTCCATGAGCGGGACTCGATGGAAGCCGTCTCCCGCGAAGATCTGGTCGGCCGAATTGCCGATGGGCTTGTGACCGTGCTTGACGTTCGGCCGGAAGATGAGTTCTCGCTCGGCCATCTGCCGGGAGCGCTCAACATTCCGCTGAGCGAACTGGAAAGCAGGTTGAGTGAACTGTCGCCCGACACCGAGATCGTAGCCTACTGCCGCGGGCCCTATTGCGTGTTCGCTTTCGAGGCCGTCGCCGCACTGCGCGCCAAGGGCTTCAGGGCCATGCGGCTCGAGGATGGCTATCCGGAGTGGAAGGCCAGCGGCCTCGCCATCGAAGAGCCCGCCGGCCCACGCTGACCCGGCCAGGTCTCTGTTCGACACACAGGTTGGACGACCATGCGCCAGGCGCGCTCATCACTATGAGGTACTCCACCCCAAAAGGACCAGGACCCCGGCAACGGCATCGCCACGACCGCGTTTATGCCCGGACCCGATTGAAGGGCCGTTTCAGATGCCGTTGGGCGACTGAAGCGGCACTGCAGGATCGTTCAATTCGGGTCGAAACGAGCTGAATACATTGCCATTGAGTCGGGAGCCGGGCCGAACAGCACCGCATGATGATCCTCTTCTCCCGGCCGGAAACCTGTGTCTAACGGAGAACTCATATGTCGAATGCCCTCACCATGATTGCGTCGGCGGCGGCGCTTGTCCTTGGCATGACTGCGACCGGAGCCAACGCGGCAGGGAGCCCTGCGGTCAAATCCATCATTCTCGTGCATGGCGGCTTCGTCGACGGAGCTGGTTGGGAAGGCGTCTATTACCTCCTCAAGAAGGATGGATATGACGTAACCATCGTCCAGAACCCGACGACCTCTCTGGCCGACGACGTCGCGGTCACGAAGCGGGCGATTGCAGCTGCCCCCGGCAAAGTAATCCTGGTCGGGCATTCCTATGGTGGCGCTGTCATCTCGGAATCCGGCACGGATCCCAAGGTGGCGGGCCTTGTCTACATTACGGCCTTTGCGCCGGATGCCGGCGAATCTGTTTCGACCCTTATCGCCAATCCGCCGCCCGGAGCCCCGGTGCCGCCGATCCTGGCGCCGGTCGACGGGTACCTGTTCCTGGATCGGGCAAAGTTCGCCGGCTCTTTCGCCGCGGACGTTCGCCCCGACCTGGCACAGTTCATGGCGGACTCGCAGGTTCCGTGGGCCGTGGCGGCCTTGGAGGGCAAGATCACTGCACCCGCCTGGAAGGCGAAGCCGAGCTGGTACCTGGTTGCGACCGACGACAAGATGATCCAGCCGCCGGCGCAGCGCGCAATGGCCAAGCGGGCCAAGGCCGTCGTTTCGGAAGCGCCCGGCAGCCACGCCATCTACGTCTCGCATCCTGACGTAGTCGCCAAGGTCATCGAGCAGGCTGCCGCCAGCGTGCCCGCCAACTGAGGCCAAGGCCCAGTGCCGAAGCGTCTGGGCGCCCCCCTTGTTGGCGCCCAGCACCCGGGGAACGGCCGCCGGTCAACCGCCACCAATGACCAATCTGAAGTACCGCCATCGAACGGCCGGAACCGCTATGGTGCCGCCGCGAGGACTTGGTATTCTGGGCTGACAAGCGGGAGGTCAGCATGACCCTCAATGCCAAGTTCAACGTGGTCGACATGGCAACCGTGCCCGTCGGCCTTCCTGCCAATTTGAACCACAGGCTTGCTTTCAGAGGGCTTTCAAGCTCGCGGCTGATTTCCGCCGACGTGCGCTATGGCCCGTCGCCCGCGGGCGGCAATGCCGATTTCGCAGCACCCACCCGGGTGACGAGCAATTGCCAGTGGACCGATGCCTACGCCATCGGCGTGCGTCTGCAGGATGAGCGCAGCGATGTCTTCGTCGACGGTCGGACCTATTCGCATTCCCGTCGGAAGGGCGAGACGCACTTGCTGTATTTGTCGGGCGTTGAGCAAATCGACTTCAACAGTCCCCGGCACACGTTTGAGACGATCCTGCCACGCAGCTTCATGCGTGAGATTGCGGACGATCTCGAAGTGCCGCATGTCACCCATCTTGGGCGAAGCTTCTACGACATCATCGACGATCCGGTTCTCCCGCGACTGGCCGGACGCATGCTGCCCTTTGTCGATGCGCCCGAAACGCTCGATCCGCTGTTTGCAGACCACTACATGTGGAGCCTCGGCATATATGTCTGCGCCCACTATGGCGACCTTGCGCCACGGCGGCGCGTGGTGGGGGGATTGAGCACCTGGCAGGAACGGCTGGCCAAGGAGGTGATCGAGACCCGTCTTGTCGGCGGGATTGGCCTTGCGGAACTCGCCGTGGTGTGCGGCTTGAGGGCCAGCCAGTTTGCCCATGCCTTCAAGCGCTCGACCGGCATGGCGCCTTATCAATGGCTGCAGTGGCGGCGCGTAGAGCTCGCCAAAAGTCTTCTTTCAAAGGGCCGCACTTCGCTCACGGATGTCGCGCTTGCATGCGGCTTTTCCGATCAAAGCCACCTCACCCGCTCCTTCGCCCGCCAGGTCGGCGCGACGCCTGGAGCTTGGCGGGCGACGCTTCATTGAAGCAGAGCCCAGGTGAACTACTTCCCGTCGCCAGGCGGCTTGTTGACAGGCGTCTTATTGACAAAGCTGAGCAGGTCGATCGGCAGCGGGAACACCACAGTCGACGAGCGCTCGCCAGAGATGTCGTGCAGCGCCTCGAAATAGCGCAACTGCATCGCCCGCGGCTCCTCGGCCAGCATCTTCCCGGCCTCGACCAATTTTTGCGCCGCCTGCTGTTCGCCGTCGGCATTGATCACCTTGGCGCGGCGCAGCCGCTCGGCCTCGGCCTGCTTGGCAATCGCCCGGACCATGCTCTCGTTGAGATCGACATGTTTGATCTCGACATTGGTCACCTTGATGCCCCAGGCGTCGGTCTGCTGGTCGAGAATTTCCTGAATGTCTGCGTTGAGCTTGTCGCGTTCGGCCAGCATCTCGTCGAGTTCATGCTTGCCAAGCACCGAGCGCACGGTCGTCTGCGCAAGCTGGCTGGTCGCGGCCATGTAGTCCTCGACCCTGATGATCGCGCGTTCGGGATCGACGATGCGGAAATAGAGCACCGCATTGACCTTCACCGAGACGTTGTCGCGCGAGATCACATCCTGCGGCGGCACGTCCTGCACCACCACGCGAAGATCGACCCTTACCATCTGCTGGACGAAGGGAATGAGGATGATCAGCCCCGGTCCCTTCACGCCCGTGAAGCGGCCCAGCGTGAAGACGACGCCACGCTCATATTCCCTCAGGATGCGGATCGTGGCGGACAGGAACATGGCAATAATGGCAGCGAGTACCAGATAGGCCACATAGACGATCATCATCGCGATGCTCCATTGCTTGTTTGCCCTGTCGCCCGGCGACGGACCATCAAGACGAGATCCTTGACACCCACCACCTCGGCGCTGTCTCCGGGAGCAAGAGGTTCGTCGGCTTTCGCCCGCCAGCGCTCGCCCTGCGCAAACACATGGCCCTCATCGCCCGACCAGTCGATGATCTCGACCGGCAACCCGTTCATCGCCTGCGCGCCGACGCGCGACGGCCTCTTGCGCGCCGCCCACAGATAGCTGCCCGACAGCAACGCCAGGCCGAGCGTCAAGGCGCCGGCAATGCCGATGACGAACCACGACATTTCAAATCCCGGCCCCCTCACCTTGAGCAGCATGGCAGCTCCCAGGAAGAACGCCGCGACACCGCCAAGGCCGAGCACGACCGTCGGATTGAAAGCCTCCATGACGAGGAAGGCGATGCCGAGCAGCATCAGCGCCAGGCCGGCATAGTTGATCGGCAAAAGGTCGAGCGCATAAAGCGCGAGCAACAGGGCCAAGGTGCCGATGACACCGGGCGCCACCATGCCGGGGTTCGAAAACTCGAAGACCAGGCCATAGACGCCCACCAGCAACAGGATGATTGCGACATTCGGATCGGTGATGACGGACAAAAGCCGGATCAGCGGGCCGGCTTCCAGCGTCTCATCCTTCACGTCCTTGGTCGCCAGCACTTCCTTCTTGCCGGCCACCTCAACCGTGCGCCCGTCCGCCTGTTGCAGCAGATCGGCAGGATCCCGGGCGATGATCTCGATGACGTGCTGCTGAAGGGCAGCCGTGGCCGAAAGGCTGGCCGCTTCACGCACTGCCTTTTCCGCCCAGTCGGCGTTGCGCCCGCGCAGTTCGGCCAATGAGCGGATGAAGGCGACCGCATCATTGGTCACCTTGGCCATCATCGCGTCGCTCGTCTTGGGCTCGGTCGCGTTCTTCTGGCCCTCGCCACCCTTGTTGTCGGCGGGGCCGGGCAAGGGTGATGGCGACCCGCCAAGCTCGACCGGCGTCGCTGCCCCAAGATTGGTGCCCGGTGCCATCGCAGCCAGATGGGTTGCATAGAGGATATAGGTGCCGGCACTTGCCGCATGGGCACCCGATGGCGCGACATAACCGATGACGGGAATGGGCGACGCCACGATATCGGCGATCATCTCGCGCATGGAGGTGGCGAGCCCGCCCGGCGTATTCATTTCGAGGATGACCACCTCGGCGTTGCGCTCCACCGCTGTCGCCAGGCCTTCCTTCAACTGCCGTGCGCTGGCCGGGCCGATGGCCCCGTCGATATCGATGGTCAACGCCAGCTTCGCCCGGCCGCTCTCCCCTCCGGTTGAGGAAAGGGGAGCAACGGCCGCAGCGGCCACGAAAGCCGCAGCAAAAAGGGCCATACGCGCGATTTTCACGCTAAAAGCTCCATATGCAAAGATATGGGCTCGATTTCGCGCAAATCCATGAGGCGACGTTTGCAGGCCTCGAACGGGCCAACGAGTGTCGTTACATCGGGATCAAGTGCCCTGGTGCGGCCGCGTCATGGCATGGCGGATATGCCGGACAAGTTCACGTGCCGCCGGGCTCAGCGGACGATCCGGCAAATGCAGCGTGATAGCAAAGGCGGGGAGATCGGGTAGGCCCGCCGCAGGACCCAGGATTTCGAGGTCAGCCGGCACCGTCGAGGACAGCCAAGCCGAAATCGCAAGATCCGCTCGGACCGTCGCCATGGTCGCGTCGAGAGTGCCGTTCTCGAAGACAGTCCGCCATTCTCTGCCTTGCTGTTCAAGGGCACTCAATACTGCCGGCTTGAACGCACATGTCTCCGCCACAAGCGAGACGGGCAGCGGGTTCTTCGTATGCGCCACCCCACCTCTGGTTCCGGCCCAGACCAGGCGGTCGACGGCGAGGCATTCACCCTTGGCGTTCGCGGCCGGCTCCTCCAGAACGCCGAAATCGAGCTCGCCGCGGGCAACATTTCGGGCAAGGGTTTCCGACGCCTCGCAGACCAGCGAAAGTTCCACCTGCGGGCATTCCTGTGCGAAAGCCTTGAGCGCCGGGGCAATCAAGGTGCCGACAAGGTCGTAAGGCACGCCGAAACGCGCAATGCCGTTGATCGCGCCACCCTGAATGTCGGTCCAGATCTCATCATTGAGCGCGAGCAGGCGGCCGGCCTTGTCGAGCAGTCTTTCGCCAAGAGGCGTCAGCCGCAGGCCGCGCCGCTCGCGAAAGAAAAGCGGAGCACCTACAAGCGCTTCCAGCCTGGCGACCTGCTGGCTGATGGCCCCTTGCGTCAGATGCAGGATCTGGCTCGCCGCCGTCATGCTGCGTTGCTCAGCCGCCGCCGTGAAGGCGCGCAGAAGAGCGATATCGATGTTTCTGACCATTGCTGCATTATGATTGCTAATTCCAAGGATTACCAACTTTAGATTTTGTATTGGCAGGAGCAGCGCTATCAGCCTTTCCAAAGGAGAGGCCGATGTCGCTGGAAACGCTTACCCCATTGTGTTTGTTTGCTCTGGTGTCCACCGGCAGCCCCGGTGGCGCGACCACCCTTGCCACCGCGTCGGGAGCGAGTTTTGGCTTGCGCGGTTCGGTGCCGCTGATTGCCGGCATCGCCGTCGGTCTTGCCACCATGGCAGGCGCAGCGGCCATGGGGCTTGCCGGCATTCTGCTTGCGATTCCGTCATTGCAGCTCGCCATGAACGCGGTGGGATCGATCTACCTGCTATGGTTGGCGTGGCAGATCGCGCATCGCGGACCTCCTCACCTCATGAAGGCGCAGGCTAGACCTCTGGGGTTCATTGCGGGTGTCTGGATGCTTTGGCACAATCCAAAGGGCTGGGCCATGACTGTCAGCGCCGCGGCTTCGTTTGCTTCGCTGGCGGACGAGCCCGTTCAACTGGGACTGTTGCTTGCCGCGACATTCGGCATTTTCGCGACTATCTCGCTGTCCATGTGGTGCGTTACCGGGCTATTGCTCGCGCGGCTCCTGCGCACCGACGGTCAGTGGCGGGCGCTCAACATTTCGCTCGCGGCCCTGCTTGCGGCATCCATCGTGCCGATCTGGCTCTAGGTGCGTGAGGCAACCCCGTATTCCAACGAGTTTGTGAATCTACGGCCGCACGAGACAGTCCGAGCGAATGCCGATGCCTATGGCGCTGTAACCGGTACGCGCCTCCGCCGTCGGCCATTGGTAACTTCCACGATGCCCTTGATATGGCGACCGACCGGCTTGAGCCCGCCATGGAAGAGGATCGCGTTGAAGTAGACGAAGGGGACCACAATCGCCATGGTCCGCAAGGGATAGTCGACGAAGGAATGGATCAGCACGAACAGCACGCCCAGGAACGCGGCTTTGTGGAAATGACTATGCCGCATGCGTAAGAGCTGCCTGCCGATCATCGCAACATATCCCGCAATCAGCAGCGCTGCCATCACTCCGCCCTCGAAGATCAGCTCCAGATAGTCATTGTGGGCGTGATTGGCGTACCGCTCGGAGATGGTCGATGGGGCTTCGTAGGCTTGGTAGGCCGCCGGAAAGTTTCCGTATCCAACGCCCAGGGCCCAGTTCTGCCTGATCCCTTGAAGCGTGGTCGCGGCAAGTTGCGCACGCGTCGCATCGGTGAAGTCACGCGCCTCGAAAACGAACCAGGTTCCCATGCCATAGACGCCCGCAACCACCGCCAAGGCCACAAGGCTGCCCACGCCTACGCGCGAGCGCGAAGCGAAGAAGACGACGGACAATACCAATGCAAGCAGCCCGATAACCGCGCCAGCACGCGATCCGGTCGCGAGCAGATCAAGCAAGACCAGGACGATCGCTGCGGCCGCCCACAGGCGTATGCCGGCGAATGTCACCAGATAGAGCAGAAAGGGCAGCGCTTCATAAAGCAGCGACGCGAAATGATTGCGGTTGGCGAAGAAACCGGCAGTGACCGTGAAGGGTAACAAGCCTTCGACCGTCACTCTCGCGGAGGCCGAGTATTGGACAAACCCGGCGACAGCATTGCAGGCTACGCCGGCGAGCATGAACGGCAGCAGCGCGTGAAGCTGCGGACCGGGCAGGCGCAGCAGGGCGACCAGCAAAATGGCCAGCACTGCAACATAGAGCAGCGTTTCGAGCGTCCGTCCGAGGCCCAGGCTGATGAATTCGAGGGTTCCAGCGGCCAGTCGGCCGCCCGAAAACACCTGATCGCGTAAGGGTCGGACCAGTGCTTCCGACACGGGCAGCAGTTGGACGATGATTGCCGTGAGAACCTGGCCGCAAAGCCAGAAGATCCGAACATCCACTGCCTCTCCCGAGCGAGCAGCCAGGATTGGTGTGGCCGCCAGCAGGATGAACAGCTGAAGTACCGTGTCGGTCCAGAGCCCGGGCGCTGCGCCTCCACCCAGCAGGGCTGCGGCGATGAAGCCAAGCCCAAGCAGGTATTTCGGCCACTCACCTTTCAACTTCAGCAAAATCCTCTTTCTCTATGTTCAGAGATTGAAAACGCACCCGCCCCGAATAGCGGTTCTGCCAGCTTTCGGAGATCACGCCGGTTGCCAGACCGATCTGCTGGAGGGCGCAGCCATCGACCACGAAACTGGCCTCGAGATCCTTTTCCCGATAGCTGCCCTCAGGGATGGGAAGGCGAAGCAGCTCCTTTCTCGGGTCCAGACAGACGACACGCCAATAGAGAGCGCGCGGAGCCCGCAGGTCGGAGGCATCGACCTTGGCGATGAGCCGGTAGCGGCCGGGTGCCAGGAGCAAGGTCTGGCGCAGCATGATGTCCTTGGCCGGCGCATTTAGAAATCGGATCGTTGCTCCTGGAAAGGGCGTCTCGTCCGTCAGGCTGATTTCGGCAGCACGGGTGTTGCGATACTGCCAGGAGAAGGCGCTCGAAGCCGATGCAGGCAGGAACGATGCGTTGTAGACGAAGCCGGCTAGCGCGTGCTCCTCGGGTGGCAGCGTGAAGCGAAACAGGCGATGGGCTTCCTCGTAGCGCTTCGCCGCGATGAAACCGCGGCTCACCATCCCGACCTCGCTCCGCTCGGGCGGGTGGTCGGAATCGGCGAGGTCCAGCAGCAGCCGATAGGCGATACCGAGCCCCTCCTCCTGCTGCGCGAGAGCGGACAGTATCCGGCCTCGCCACGGAGCACCGCCGCGCATCAGCTCGACGATGGCCGTATAGCCACCCTCATCCGCCAGGAGCCGCGGCAACAGGGGAGTGAAAACGCCGGCGCGCTTTGGCCATCTCCGCACCAAGACATCGATATGCGCAACCGCACCGGCATCGTCCCCGGTGTCGATGGTGCGCACCATCAGATGCTGCAGCGCATTGATCTCGGTGCGAGAAAGAAGGTGTGCCTGTCGAAAAAGACGATCCGCCTCCTCCTCTTCGCCCATGCGCATCCACGGCCGCGTCGACCAGCCTGCGCATCTGCTCGGCGTCCGTCACGTCGGTCGCCATCGCCGATGCATTGCCGCCGCGGGTATTGAGTTCATCCGCCAATGCCTTGATCCGCTCGGCGCGTCGGGCGCCCAGAACGACCAACGCGCCCTCGGCACTGAGATGCTTGGCTGTTGCTTCCCCCATGCCGCTGCTCGCTCCGGTGATCACCACGACCTTGCCTTCCAATCCTGTCGCCATGTTGCTTCTCCTGATCCGATCCGATCGACCAGGACGCCTGTCGAACACTGTATTCGGCACCGGCTGCGCCTGGACTTTTCGTTTTCCAGAGAACCAGATGGCAGGTCATCAGCGGTAGAATGAAGCTGCCCGATACATGCACGATCCTGCCAATTGTGGAAGAATCGTCCCGAATTTCACTTGGGCATGCTATGGTGCCGCCATGGACATCGCCCTTCTGCCAGAGCTCCAGCGCCTGATTGCTCGGCACGCGCCTGCGAACGCTGCGGCCTCTCGCGTATTGCCGAACGTCACGCTCATGATGGCTACCGAACCGACGCCGGCGGTTGCGGAGGTCACCGAGCCGACCTTCGCGCTGGTGGCGCGCGGCACCAAGCGCGTCGGCCTCGGCAACTGCGTATTCGATTACTCCACGGGCCAATACCTCGTCGTGTCGGTCGATCTCCCGCTGGAAGCCTATGTCGCCGAGGCAGCGGCGCAGGCGCCCTATCTGGGTCTCGGTTTCGGATTGCGGCCGGAGGCCATCGCATCCCTCCTGCTCGATGTCGGTGCCGGCCCGACCACACGAGCCGACCCACCGGGCATCGCCGTCAGCAACCTCACCGACGATCTGATCGACCCCGTGGTCCGGCTGCTGCGGCTCCTCGATCGCCCCGCCGACATCCCAGTCCTTGCCTCGGCGATCGAACGGGAAATCCTGTGGCGACTGATCAACGGCGCCCAGGGCGACATGGTGCGGCAGATCGGCCTGGCCGATAGCCGGATGGCACAGATCGGCCGCGCCATTCGCTGGCTGCGCGCACATTATGCCGAGACCATCCGGATCGAAGACCTCGCCGGGATCGCGGGAATGAGCGTGACCTCATTTCATCGACACTTCCGGGGCGTCACCTCCATGACGCCGATCCAGTACCAGAAGCAGCTACGGCTCCAGACAGCGCGGTCCCGTCTCATGGCCGAGGCCGCGGACGTTGCCGAAGTCGGGTTTTCCGTGGGCTACGACAGCCCCTCCCAGTTCAGCCGCGAGTATCGGCGGCAATTCGGACAATCACCCGGCCGCGACGGTCGCGGGCTTCGGCAATTTCGGGCAGGGTCTGAAAGCTAGCCCTCGGTACGAGCACTTCCATCCCGGCCGTGACGAATTTCAAAACGTGAATCGAGAACGGTAGTCTTGCGGTGTCACCGATAACAGGCGCAGGAAGCTGCGGCGCATGGTTTCCTCGGAACCGAAGCCGCAACGCTGTGCGATCCGTTTGACCGGTGTGCGCGACTCCGAAAGCAGACGCCGCGCCGCCTCCAGCCTCAGCCGTTCGATGGCGCGAGCCGGCGTTTGCCCGGTTGCCTCCGCATAGTGTCGGCTGAAACTGCGCTCACTCATGCCTGCCTGATCGGCCAGCACCGAAAGCGAAAGATCGTCATTAAGATGACGGTTGATCCAATCATGGAGCGCGCCGAACTTATCGTCCGCGGCTTGCAAGGCCAGAGCGGCGCTGAATTGCGCCTGTCCCCCGGGACGTTTGAGGAAGACAACCATGAAGCGGGCTACGGCAAGCGCCATTGCGCGGCCGAGATCCTCCTCCACTAGCGCCAGCGCGAGATCGATCCCCGCGGTCACGCCAGCCGAGGTCCACACCCGACCGTCGCACACGAAGATCGGATCAGGTTCGACCCGCACGGCGGGAAAGCGTTGAGCCAGCCTGGCACAATCCTTCCAGTGGGTCACCGCGCGACGTCCGTCCAATAAACCTGCGGCGGCAAGCAGGAACGCGCCGGTGCAGACAGACGCGACGCGACGCGCCTGCGTCGCCCGTCGTTGCAGCCAATCGACCAGTTCCGGATTTGCAGCGGCCGCCTCCACCCCCTGCCCACCGGCAACGAGCAAAGTATCCAGCGCTTCGCTGCCTTGGCTGAGCGGACCTGCCGCCAGCGTCACCCCTGCCGAGGAGACGACGCCTTGGTCGCCTTGCGTCACGAGCTTGAGCCGATAGGGCGGCGTACCTCCGGCGTTGGCGACGAGATCGTTGGCGGAGGCGAACACCTGGATAGGCCCAGTGACATCGAGCAGTTGCACCGCCGGGAAGGTGAGCACCTCGATGGTCCGAATGACGTTTGGCGAGAAGCGAGGGGTCTTTGGCATCTCAGCCAAACTATGCGCGGCTAGTTTGGCCTTGTCCACCGCTGACTTCGGACTTGGAGATGACCATGATCCCGCATGACACGCATTTGCATATCGGCTCGCTCTTGTTCGAGGGCGTCGATCAGATCGACCTGACCGGACCGTTCGAGGTCCTGTCGCGCATCCCGAACTCGACCTATCGCATCTACGGGAAGGCCATGGCACCCGTTCGCGATGTGAAAGGATTGCGGCTCACGCCGGACGCTACCCTCGCCGAAGCGCCGCCGCTGGATGTCCTTCATATCCCGGGCGGCCATGGCCAGGAGGCCCTGATGGACGACGCCCAGGTGCTGAATTGGATCCGCCGGCAGGCGTCAGGCGCATGCAGCATCTTCTCGGTGTGCACGGGCGCCCTGATCTGCGGTGCTGCGGGCCTGCTCAAGGGACGCCGGGCGACGACCCACTGGGCGTCGCTTCACCTGCTACCCTATTTCGGCGCGACCCCGGTCAACGAGCGCGTCGTGGTGGATGGTGCCTGGATCTTTGCCGCGGGCGTCACAGCCGGCATCGACGGCGCCTTGCGCCTCGCCGCGGAGCTGCGCAGCGACGAGGTCGCGCAAGCCATCCAGCTTCATATCGCCTATGCGCCGGAACCGCCCTTCGACAGCGGTACGCCCGAGACGGCACTGCCCGCGATCCTGGAACAGGCGCGCCGATCGGTACGGACCATCACGGTGCAGCGCGAGCAAACGGCACGGCGCATCGCCGCCAAACTCGGCATCGCCGTTTCGGCCGCGGGCAGAGAATGACCTCGCCGGCGCGACCCTCGTTTGGCGAGAATCGAGGGTTGAATGCCGCCCCCGCCAAAGACTGCTGCCCTAGATAGAGATGACAGATCACCCCCAACTGGGAGTAACTCAGATGACAAGCTTTCCCGTTCTCACCCTTGAAACCGCCCCTGAGCGCTCGAAGCCGGCGCTGCGGCAGTTGCAGTCCGCTTTCGGCCTGATCCCGAACATCGCCGGCGCGATGGCGACCTCTCCGGTTCTGGTCAACAGCCTCGTCGGCCTGTTCGGCAATGTGCACGGCGGCAGCTTCACCGAAGCGCAGGTCCAGATCGTTTTGCTCACCGACGCGGTGACCAATCGCAGCGCGTGGGCCGTGGCATTCCATACGACTCTGGCGCTCAAGGAAGGCATCGATCCGGCGGACGTCCAGGCCATCCGTGAGGGTCGTCTGCCGAAGGACAGCAAATACGCGGCGCTGTCAGGCCTGGCGAAGACGATGATCGAAAAGCGCGGACATCTCAACGACGAGGACATCAACCGATTCCTCGCGGCCGGGTTCGGCAAGGATCACCTCCTGGAAGTGATCGCCGCGGTCGCCGCCTCGACGATCACGAACTACACCGGCAGCATCACCAAGCCGCCCCTCGAAGCGCCGTTTCAGGCACACGCTTGGAAGGGTTGAGATATCCGATCTCTGGCACGGCAACCGCCTGGTTGCCGTGCCTTGCTTGGGCCGTCGTCCAAACGTCAGAGCGAGGCCAGTCTTTCCCTCAGGCGACCAGCGGCGAAGTCCAGGAAGACCCGCATCTTCGATGGAAGTGCGCCTCGGACAGCGTGCATCAAGTGTATAGGGAGCGGCTCAACCTCAAAGTCCGCCAGGACGATGCGCAGCGATCCGTCGCGCACGGCGTCGGCGCATTGGTAGTGGAGCACCCGAACCAGGCCAAGGCCTTGCGCCGCGGCCCAGACCGCCGCCTCTGCGGTGGAGACAGAGAGACGCGGCCGGATTGGCACCTCGACGCTTCCCTGCCCGTCCCTTCGACTGAACGACCAGGTCGAGCCCGGTGACAGGAAATCGAAATTAACGGTCGGCAGATCGGCCAGATCCTTGGGATGCTCGGGGTTGCCGTGCGCAGCGAGCAGTTTCGGGCTGGCACACACAACCGTCCGCATTGAACCGACGCGCGTGGCCACCATGATGCTGTCCGGCAAGGTGCCAATGCGCACCGCCATGTCGACGTGATCGTCGAGCAGGTGAAGGTTGCGATCTGTTAGCACCAGCCGGACGTTGATTTCCGGATAGGCGGCCAGGAACTCGGCGATGACTGGGAGGACGTGCAGGCGGCCGAACAAGATCGGCGCCGTCACGACCAACTCGCCGCGCGGCGCATGGAATTCACCGGCGGCGAAGCGCTCGGTCTCATCCAGCTCGTCGAGGATGCGTCTGGCCGAGGCCACATAGGCGGAGCCGGCATCGGTCATTGCAATCTTGCGGGTCGTGCGGGTCAGGAGCTTGGCGCCCAGATGGGTCTCCAGCTCGCTCACCTTCCGGCTCACGGTCGCCAAGGGCACGCCCAGGCTCCGGCTGGCGGACGAGAAGCTTCCTGTGTCGACCACGCGCAGCAGGATCGTCATGGCCTCGAAACGGTCCATGATTATTCCAGACTTTGAGAACACCTTTCCCAAACATATAGAATTATCTCCCTGGGTGGAAACACTTAGCTTTAATGGTGCGCGAACGGCTCCGGCTTCGCGCCCCACAGAGGAGAAAAAGCCATGTCCCGCCTGACCATCCCAGCCCGTGACGATGTCCCAGAGGGCTCCAAACCGATCCTGGACGCCGTCCACAAGCAGCTTGGCGTCGTCCCCAACATGTTTCGCCTGATCGCCACCAGCCCTGCCGCGCTGCAAGGCTTCACCGGCAACAACGCCGCGCTTGCCAGGACGCTCGACGTCAAGACGCGCGAGCGGATCGCGCTGGCCGTAGCCCAGGTGAACGGCTGCGACTACTGCCTGTCGGCGCACAGCTATCTCGGCCTGAACCTGGCGAAGGTCACGCCGGACGAGATCGCCCTCAATCGCAAAGGCGAATCGGGTGACGCAAAGGCGGATGCAGCCGTGCGCTTCGCCGCCAAGGCCGTTCGCGAGCGCGGCCATGTCAGCGATGGCGATATCAAGGCGGTGCGCGACGCCGGCTTCTCCGACGCTCAGATCGTAGAAATCATCGCCGTCACGGCCGAGAACGTCTTCACCAACCTGCTCAACGTTATCGCGCAGACCGACATCGACTTCCCGGTCGTCCACGCTGCCAAGGCTGCCTGACGCCAAGCGCGGGTTGGCGGGTCGTTTCGGCCGCCAGCCCGCTCCCTCTCACCCGGAGGAGCCCGACCAATGTCCTATAAATTCCTCGACATCGCCTCGACGCCGGCGGTCCGAGCGGCACAGGTGGCGATGGGCAGCGATCACGTTTGGCAGGACTTCAAGGGCGATCGGCAGTTCGACAGGTTCTCGCCCGATGAGGCCTCCTTCATCGCCCGGCGCGACAGCTTCTACATGGCGACTGTCTCGGAGACCGGCTGGCCCTACATCCAGCACCGCGGCGGGCCGCCCGGCTTCGTGAAGGTCGTGGACGACAAGACCCTGGCCTTCACTGACTACCGCGGCAATCGGCAGTATATTAGCGTCGGTAACCTTGGGGTCGACGATCGCGCCGCCCTGATCCTGATGGACTATGCCCATAGAGCACGGCTCAAGATCTTGGCACATGTCGAGGTCGTATCGCTCGACGCCGATCCGGACCTTGCGGCGCTCGTTTTGGTGCCGGGCTACAAGGCCAGGCCCGAACGTATCCTGCGGCTGCACCTCGATGCGTTCGACTGGAACTGCCCGCAGCACATCACTCCACGGTTCACCGAGGCGGAAATCGCCGAGGCCGTCCAGCCGCTGCGCGACCGCCTGGTCACACTCGAAGCCGAAAACGCCGAATTGCGAGCCAAACTCACCGCCATGAAAGGAGTTGAATGATGGAAACCGAACGCCCTCCGCTGCCGCCGTTCACGACGGTCGAAGCTGCGGTCCGGAAGGTTCGTCTTGCGGAAGACGCCTGGAACACGCGTGATCCCGAGCGCGTCGCCCTAGCCTACACACCAGACAGCCAGTGGCGCAATCGCGCGGAATTCCTTGAGGGCCGCCCAGCGATCGTCGCTTTTCTCAGCCGCAAATGGAACAGGGAGCTCGACTATCGGCTCATCAAGGAGCTGTGGGCATTCCGCGAAAACCGGCTGGCGGTCCGCTTTGCCTATGAATGGCATGACGACAGCGGCAACTGGTTTCGGTCCTATGGGAACGAGCTTTGGGAGTTCGACGAACGCGGTCTGATGCGCCGTCGCGTCGCCAGCATTAACGACGCCCCGATCCGTGAGACCGACCGGAAGTACCACTGGCCTTTGGGGCGGCGGCCGGACGACCATCCATCGCTGAGCGATCTCGGGCTGTAGACGCTACACGGGCAGCATCACCAAGCCGCCCCTCGAAGCGCCGTTTCAGGCACACGCTTGGCAGGGTTGAGACATCCGGTCTTTGGCACGGCAACCGCCTGGTTGCCGTGCCCTGCTATGGGAAGGCGTACGCCCCCCTTATTCCCACTCGATCGTGCCGGGCGGCTTGGAGGTCACGTCATAGACGACGCGGTTGATGCCGCGGACCTCGTTGATGATACGGGTGGCGGCGCGGCCGAGGAATTCCATGTCGTAGTGGTAGAAGTCCGCCGTCATGCCATCGATGGAGGTGACGGCGCGCAGCGCGCAGACGAATTCATAGGTGCGGCCATCGCCCATCACGCCGACGGTCTGCACTGGCAAGAGGACAGCAAAAGCCTGCCAGATGGCGTCGTAGAGGCCCGCCTTGCGGATCTCGTCGAGGTAGATCGCGTCGGCCTCGCGCAGGATGTCGAGCTTTTCGCGGGTCACGCCGCCGGGGCAGCGGATGGCTAGGCCCGGGCCGGGGAACGGGTGGCGGCCGATGAAGCTGTCAGGCAGGCCGAGCTCCTTGCCGAGCACGCGAACCTCGTCCTTGAACAGTTCGCGCAGCGGCTCCACGAGCTTCATCTTCATGCGATCAGGCAGGCCGCCGACATTGTGGTGCGACTTGATCGTCACCGACGGGCCGCCGGTGAAGGAGACGCTTTCGATGACGTCGGGATAGAGCGTGCCCTGAACCAGGAAATCCGCACCGCCGAGCTTCTTGGCCTCTTCCTCAAACACCTCGATGAAGAGACGGCCGATAGTCTTGCGCTTCTTTTCGGGATCAGCCTCGCCTTCGAGGGCCGAGATGAAGCGGTCGGAGGCATCGACCAGGATCAGCGGCAGATTGTAGTGCTCGCGGAACATGGCGACCACGTCGGCGGCCTCGTTCTTACGCATCAGGCCGTGGTCAACGAGGATGCAGGTCAGCTGGTCGCCAATCGCCTCGTGCGCCAGCAGGGCCGCCACGGACGAATCCACGCCGCCCGAAAGCGCGCAGATGACCTTGCCCTTGCCGACTTGCTGGCGGATGGCCTCGACCGCGTGCTCGCGATAGGCGCGCATGGTCCAGTCGCTCTGGATTCCGGCGATGCGGTGGACGAAATTCGCCAGCAGCTTTGCGCCGTCCGGCGTATGCACCACCTCGGGGTGGAACTGCACGGCGTAGAACTTGCGCTTTTCGTCGGCGATGGCTGCGAAAGGCGCGCCCGCCGATGTGCCGATGACGCGGAAGCCGGCCGGGATTTCGGTGACGCGGTCGCCATGGCTCATCCAGACCTGATGGCGCGTGCCCTTGGCCCAGATGCCCTCGAAGAGCGCGCTGTCGTCTTCGATCTCGAGGAAGGCGCGACCGAATTCGCGGTGATGCCCGGCCTCGACCTTGCCGCCCAGCTGGGCGCACATGGTCTGTTCGCCATAGCAGATGCCGAGCACGGGGATGCCGGCCCCAAAGACCTCTTCCGGCGCGCGCGGGCTGCCGATGTCGATGGTGGAGTGCGGGCTGCCCGAGAGGATCACAGCCTTGGGCTGGATGCGCTTGAACGCGTCCGCCGCGGACTGGAACGGGACGATCTCGGAATAGACGCCGGCCTCGCGAATGCGACGCGCGATGAGCTGCGTCACCTGGCTGCCGAAGTCGACGATGAGGACGGTGTCGGGATGATTGTCGGTTGTCATGGCGAGCATTTAGAGAAAAGAAAGAGTCGGCGCAATGGGTTGCGGCGTTTCTTCGACAGGCAGTTTCAAGGGGTCCGGCCGGCTCTCACCCTATGGATGAGATTATAGGCGCAGCGTTCCATCCGCCAATGCTTCGGCAAGCCTGGCCACTGCCGCCGCCAGCTTCTCATCGATCACATGCAGATATTCGGTCCAGTCGCCGACATGGCGCAGCTCGGCCGCGCCATCGGAAATGCCACGCAGGCCGATCAGCGGCAGGTCGAAATGCTGGCAGGCGCGCAGCGCGGCGAAGGTTTCCATGTCGACCATGTCGGCGTCGATCGCATCATAGGCCGAGCCCGAAACGATTGCCGCGCCGGTGGAGAGCCTCGCCTCCGGAACGCCGGGTATCCTGAGCGACATCGGCACAGCGATAGGCAGTTCGAGGAAGGGCGTCGCGCCCTTCGGAAAGCCCAGCGCCGACGCATCCATGTCGCGATAGGACACCGACACCGCCTGGTAGACTTCGGTCTGCTCCAGCGTGCGGCTGCCGGCCGAGCCCAGCGAAACGACGAGGTCGGGCAGAGCGCGCTCAGCCTCCAGGCGGGCCAGTTCGGCGCCGAGCGCCACACCTGCCTCTACGGGGCCGACGCCGGTCATCAAGGGCACGAAAAGGTTTTGAAGATGGGGGCCATATTCGGCATCGACCGCCATCACGAACAGGACGGACTTGCCTCCCAGCTTGGTCGCAGCCATGCCTCAGCCCTCGATGCCGTCGCGGCCCAGAACGGCCATCATGGTGCCCGTCATGGTGGCGATGAGCTTCGCCTCGCCATCGGCAGCGAAAGCATAGGCCTGGCCGTCGGCGACGACGATGGTGCGGCCGGGCTTGGTCACAGAGCCGCGGAACAGGAAGCGTTCGCCGCGCCCCGGCGCAAGCAGGTTCACCTTGAACTCGATGGTGAGCACCGAGGCGCCATCCGGCATGACCGAAAAGGCCGCGTAGCCGCAGGCAGAATCGAGCGCGGCGCTAATGATACCGGCATGGAGAAACCCGTGCTGCTGGGTCAGCTCTTCCGAATAGGGCATCTCGATCTCGACGATGCCCGGCCGCACGAGCGTCAGGGACGCGCCGATCGTGGCCATGGCATTCTGGCGGGCGAAGGATGCCCTCACCCGTTCTTCGAAATCCGGCGAGGGTTCTATGATCGCAGCCATCGTGCTTGCCCTGCTTGTCGTCAGCCGTTTATCGCAAAGGCTTGACGCAGAGGCAATCGCCAATGTTGCACTGCAACAACGTTAGTCAGCTCAATTGGGCCACCGCAGGCCGCGGTCCAGTCAGGCAGTCCTGCGCATCGCCGCGAAGAAGAAGCCGTCGGTGCCGCTGCGGGCCGGCGTCAGCGAAATGCCGCGCGCGGGATCGACACGCGCCGTGTCGGCTCTGCCCGGGAAATGCTGCTGCCAGAGCGCCACATGATCGACGGGCTCGAACCGCTTCTCGCGCGCCAGGAACGCTTCGATCTGGTCGCGGTTTTCGGCGTCGAAGACCGAGCAGGTAACATAGGCGAGCAGTCCGCCCGGCTTCACATGCGCCTTGGCGGCGTCGAGGATGGCCGCCTGTTCGCTGCGGCGCACATCGAGCTGGCGCTGCGTCAGGCGCCATTTGGCGTCCGGCCGCCGCCGCCACGTGCCGCTGCCGGTGCAGGGCGCGTCGATCAGCACGATATCCATATGGCCGGCAAGGCGTTCCAGTTCCGCCGGCTTCGACAGAACCTGCACATTGCGGTTTTCCGAGCGGCGAAGACGCTCGAACATCGGCGCGAGGCGCCCCTTCTCGGCATCGTGGGCAAAGATCTGACCGCGATTTTCCATCGCAGCCGACAGCGCAAGCGTCTTGCCGCCGGCGCCGGCGCAATAGTCCAGCACCTGCATGCCGGGCGCAGCACCGGTCAGGTCCGCCGCGATCTGCGAGCCCTCGTCCTGAACCTCGAACCAGCCCTTCTGGAAGGCGGGCTCAGCCTGCACATTGGGATGACGGCCGCTGCCGTCGATGGGCGGAATGCGAATGCCGTTGGCGGTGAGAGGCGAGGCAACTGCCCCGGTGCCCTCGAGTTCGGCCAGCACCTTGGCGCGGTCGGCCCGCAGCGTGTTGACGCGCAGGTCGAGCGGCGGCCGGGCGGCAAGAGCAGCCCCCTCCTCGACCCAATCCGAGCCAAAAACCTGTTCGAGCAGCGGCGCGCACCAGTCGGGACAATCAGCGCGAACCACATCGGGGGCATCGGCCAGGTTGCGCGAGGCAATAGTGGCAAGTTCATCGGCATCAAGCGGCGGCGGAGCGAATTTGTCGCCGTCGAGCGTGGCATTCAGCGTTTCGGCCGTCTCGCGCCATTCGAGCAGGAGGGCGCCGAAGCCGATGGCGCGCGGCGTGTCGTCGCCGACCAGCCAACCGGCGGAACGTTTGCGGCGCAGGCCGTCATAGACGATGTTTCCGATCGCGGCACGGTCGCCGGCACCGGCGAATCGATGGGAAAGGCCCCAATCCTTCAGTGCATCGGCTGCCGGCCTGTGCCGCCGCTCGATGTCTTCAAGCACTTCAATGGCCGCAGCCAGCCTTCCGCCAAGTCGCATGGTGATCCCTTTTTCGGCTTACCCGAGAGACCGCCTGACTAGCGCCCGCCGACGCCCTGCACAAGCCTCAAGATCGTGGGGCCGCCGAGACCGCGCCGAACCTAAACATTTCGTAATGCGGGAACAGCGGGCGAGGCCCCAAAGTTATTCAGGCAGGGACGTCATTCATTGGGGTTTCAAGATGAAAGATCTTGTCTTTGCTTCCTTGATCGCAGCTACTTCATTCATGTCATTTGGCGTTCCGGCCCAGGCCGCGAATCCAAACATCACAAACGCGCAATATGTGTACCGTCACTACGGTCCACGCTACTACGGCCCGCATTATTACCATCCCTATGGCCGTTACTGCCGCGTCGAGACAGTCCGGCATCACCGCTATGGCAGGTGGTGGGTCGAAAGGGTCCGGGTCTGCCGCTGACATGGTGGCCGACGACAAGACCCGAACGGCCCAATCGGTCGGCTCGCAGGCGGGGGACAGTAATTATTCGCCCGCTTCCGCAACGCGGGAAGTCACCGCGTTGAATTTCCGAAAGCAACCCCGCCCATGCGCCCATCATCACCGGAACGCCGAGGCCTTCCGATTGTTATGTCTGATATTCACTCCACGGAGGTCGGAAAATGAAAAGCCTTGTTCTTGCTTCCATCGTCGCCATCGCGTCCGCGATTTCCTTCGGCGCCCCAGCACAGGCGGCGACTGTGAGGACTTATCACGGACATTATCATGGCCGTCCGCACTGCTATGTAAAGAAGGTAAGGTACTATAACCACGGCCGCGTTTACTACAGAAGCGTCAGGGTTTGCCGCTGACCTTCAGGAAGAGTGCTCCGCTTCCGGCTCCGTCGCGGGGCACTCTTAATCTTCATTTACCGGTCAGGTTTTTCAACTCTTTCCGACTTGATCACAACTTCGAATTATTCCGGAACACTCTCGGCGCCCCGGAGTTGCACGCCTGTTCGATCAACCGAGGTAAAGATAATGAGGAACTTGCTTCTCGCTTCCATCATCGCAGCGACGTCAAGCTTGTCTTTCGGCGGCGGGGCTTATGCCGCGCAGAATAACATCGGCGGTATGACTTCAATGCCGAACTATCCGGCAGGAAGCCGGGTGTACAGCCCGGACTACATGGATCGCAAATGCGTCATGAAGACCGTGAGGCGTCACCGGAACGGCCAGGTCGTGCTGGAAAAGGTCAAGACCTGCCACTGACCCCGATTTTTGGTGCGGCAGACTTCTTCAGTGCATAGGAAGCGGACTGGTTCTGAAGACAAAACAGGCGCGGAGCGATCCGCGCCTGTTCGATTTTGTCTCTAAGGCAGCCCGACTACTCGGGCGTGCCTCTCTCAGGAAACGGCGCTCGAAACGGCCTCGGCGATCGACCGCAGCGCGGCCTCGTCATTGGCGCTGCGCGACTTGCGCGAGGCAACCAGGCAGGCCTGCGAACGCAGGACGACGCCGTCGTTCAGGATCTTGAGATGATTGGCGCGCAGCGTCGAGCCTGTGGTGGTGATGTCGACGATGACATCGGCCGAACCTGCGGCCGGCGCACCTTCAGTGGCGCCCAGGCTTTCCACGATGCGATAGACCTGGATGCCGTGCTTTTGCGAGAAGAACTGCTGCGTCAGCCGCCAGTATTTGGTGGCAATCCGTAGCCGGCGGCCATGACGCTGGCGGAAATCTGCGGCGACGTCGTCGAGGTCCGTCATCGTCTCGACGTCGAGCCAGACGTTCGGCACGGCGACCACGACGTCGGCATGGCCAAAACCCAACCGGGCAACGATCTCGGCGCGCGCTTCCCAGTCGGCCAGGTTTTCGCGCAGCAGGTCCTCGCCGGTGATGCCGAGATCGACGGCGCCCTGCCCGATTTCGCCGGCAATTTCGGAGGCCGACAGGAACGCCACCTCGATGTCGTCGCGCCCTTCGATATGCGCGCGATATTTGCGCTCGTCGCTCGGCAGGCTGACAGCAAGGCCAGACTTGGCAAGCACGTCGAGCGCCTGTTCCTTGAGGCGGCCCTTGGAGGGGATGGCAAGCGTGATGGTCATTGCGCGCGCTCCCGCAGGGCCTCGATGCGGTCGAGCCAGACCGAGAAGCCGACGCCCGGGATCGCTTCCTTGGCGCCAAGCAGGGTCAACAACCGGTCGTAGCGGCCGCCGCCGACCAGCGGGCGGCCATCGTCCCGCGCAGCGATCTCGAACACCATGCCGGTGTAATAGTCGAGCGGACGGCCGAAGGCGGCGTCGTAGCGAACGGCATCAGCCGGCAGGCCATGCTCGGCCAGCGCGGCGGCACGGGCGCTGAACTTGTCGAGTGCCGCGCCCAGCGAAAGCGCCGCATCGGCCGCAAAGCCGTGCAGCGCGTCGGCGGCCTCGCCGATGGGCACATTGATCGCCAGGAAAACCTTCAGCGCATCGAAGGCCTCGTTGGAGAGGCGCACGCTACGCAGTTCCGCCTTCTCGATCAGGCGGCGGGCGATATCGCCCGGCGTGCGGCCCGCCGAGGGCGAGATGCCCGCTTCTTCCATGCCGCGCGAGAGATAGGCGGACAATCCGTCGAAATCGCCGTCGGCCACCAGCGAAGCGGCCGGTTCCACCAATGCGCCATTCCGCAGCGGCGTTGAGAGATCGGCAAGGGCAGCGGCCAGCATCTCCGCCGAGCCGAAGGCGCGCGCAAGCCGCATGCGCCAGCCGCGCGGCAGGCCAAGGGCCGCCAGAACCGCCTCGAATATCGACTGATCGCCAAGCGTCACCGCAAGCACGGTGCCGGGCAGCGCCAGTTCGAGCAGCGCATAGGCATCGTCCACCGAACGCGCATCGGCGCGGGCAGTGTCCATGTCGCCCAGATCCTCGATGCCCGCCTGGAAGAACTCGCTGCTGCCGTCACGGCGCTGACGGAAAACCTCGCCAAGATAGGAATAGCGGCGCGGCGTGCCAGACTGGCTGTGAATGTGGTCGAGACAGACCGGAATGGTGAACTCCGGCCGCAGGCACAGAGATTCGCCGGTCTCGCTCTCGGTCAGGAAAATGCGGCGGCGCAGATCCTCGCCGGCCATGTCCAGGAACGGGTCGGCCGGCTGGAGGACCGACACCTCGACGGCGTCGGCCTGCCTGTCGGCGAAGAGCTTCAGAATATCGGGGGCGGTGGCCGGATAGCGGGAATTCACGTTCGCCTCAGCCCCTCGCGCGATCCTCGGCCTGCGCCGCGAGGATCTTCTTCACTTCCGCCACGAGATCGGCTTCGGCCACGGTGACCTGCGCCGGTCGCGCGGCGCGCCATTCGGCATTGTCGGTGATTTCGGCTGACATGCGTGCGCCCTCGATCAAATCCTTGATCTGGACCACGCCCTGCGCCCGCTCGTCGCCGCCCTGGATGATCGCCACCGGGCTGCCGCGACGGTCGGCATATTTAAGCTGGGCCTTCATGCCCGCGCCACCGAGATAGAGTTCGGCGCGCACGCCTTCCTGGCGCAGCGACGAAACCATCTTCTGGTAGCGGCCGAGGCTTTCGGTGTCCTTGTCCATGACCAGCACCACGACCGGCGCGATCACGTCCGAGGTGTCGAGCTTGCCGAGGTTCTTCAGCGCGGTCACCAGGCGCGAGACGCCGATGGAGAAGCCGGTGGCCGGCACCGGTTCGCCACGGAAGCGCGAGACGAGGCCGTCATAACGCCCGCCGCCGCCGACAGAACCGAAGCGCACGATCTGGCCATCCTCGTTGGGGATCTCGGCCAGCAGTTCCACCTCGTAGACGGGGCCGGTGTAATATTCGAGGCCGCGCACGACCGAGGGGTCGATCTTGATGCGGCCGTCATCGTAGCCCGCAGCCGCAACCAGCGCGGCAATCTGGGCCAGTTCCTCGGCACCTTCGGTGCCGCGCTCGTTGCCAGCGACGATCCCCTTCAGGTTGCCGGTGGTTTCGGCCGCATTCGCGGCGCCCGCTTCGGTGAAGGCAACGACCTTGTCGATGGCGGCCTCGTCCAGCCCAGCACCCTTGGTGAAGTCGCCGCTGTCGTCCAGCCGGCCCTTGCCGAGCAGGTCGCGCACGCCCTGCACGCCGACCTTGTCGAGCTTGTCGATGGCGCGCAGCACCGTCAGCCGGCGCCCGGCATTCTCGTCGCCGCCAAGGCCGATGGCCTCGAGCAGGCCGTCCAGCACCTTGCGGTTGTTAACGCGGATGAGATAGTCGCCGCGCTTGATGCCCAGCGCTTCCATCACGTCGGCCATCATCATGGTCATTTCGGCGTCAGCCGCAACGCCCGGCGTGCCGACCGTGTCGGCGTCGAACTGCATGAACTGGCGGAAGCGGCCCGGTCCCGGCTTTTCATTGCGGAACACCCAGCCCGAGCGGTAGCTGCGGTAAGGCTTCGGCAGCTTCTCGTAATTCTCCGCCACATAGCGCGCCATCGGGGCGGTCAGGTCATAGCGCAGCGACAGCCACTGGTCGTCGTCATCCTGGAAGGAGAACACGCCTTCATTGGGCCGGTCCTGGTCCGGCAGGAATTTGCCCAGCGCGTCTGTGTATTCGATCATCGGCTGCTCGACCGGCTCGAAGCCATAGAGCTCGTAGACGCCGCGGATCGTCGCCATCATCTTCTCGACGACGCGAATATCGTCGGGCGTACGGTCGATAAAGCCGCGCGGCAGCCGCGCCTTCATTTTCTCGGATTTATCAGCCATGTCGTGTCGCTCTTGTCGTTCGTGCAGCGTGTTTTGCCAGGCTTCGGCATTGCATGCCGCGCAGCATCAGGACTCGCGCGGTGTCCTAACTTATGTGGAACGGAGCGGCAAGGGTTCGCCCCCCGCCCGAAAAAAGCAATGCCGGAAACCCGGGCCCCTTCGGCTCCTCAGGCAGGCCGCTTGAACGCAGCCCGCTCCCTCTCCACGTCCACGCGGCAGGCGCAACCCTCGATGTGGTCGTTGACCAGGCCCATGGCCTGCATGAAGGCATAGACTGTGGTCGGGCCGACGAATGTCCAGCCCCGCTTCTTCAAATCCTTCGAAATTCGCGTCGAGACAGCCGTCGTCGGATTGGCGCGCAGATGCGCCAGGTCGACCACCTCCGGCCGTTCATCCTGTCTCGGCTCGAACGACCAGAAATAGGCGGCAAGCGAGCCCTTTTCGGCGACCAGTTCGCGGGCGCGCTTGGCATTGTTGATGGTCGAGACGATCTTGCCGCGATGCCGCACGATGCCGGCGTTGCCGAGAAGACGTTCGATATCCGCATCGCCGAATTCGGCAACCCGCTCGAACTCGAAATTGGCAAAAGCCTCGCGGAACGCCTCGCGCTTGCGCAGGATGGTGAGCCAGGACAGGCCGGACTGAAATCCTTCGAGGCAGATCTTTTCGAACAGCCGCCGGTCGTCCGCAACCGGCCTGCCCCATTCGTGGTCGTGATAGCGCACATAGTCCGGCAGATTGCCGTGCCAGAAGCAACGAGTGACGCCGTCCGCGCCTTCGATCAGCCCCGTCTTTATCTCATCCATTCCGCATCTTCCTGTCGTCGGGCAGCGCAAACCGGTCTTTACGTGGCCTTTACCAGATTCCTGAACCGGCCGGTAACCACACCAAAAGCTTTACGCGCAGTTTCGCATTTTACGCATTCCGATTCATGACTTGGTTGTTTCTTCCGTCGCAGCTTGCGCCTCAAGCGAGGAATTGTCCCTCGCCGTGACGATCGAGTTGAGAGTGCGTCAGATGAAACCTCTTTTCATGCTGGGGGCTTTGGCCCTCGCGGCCGGCATTGCTTCGCCGGCCATCGCCAACGACCGCTATTTGGAACGCCCGCCGGTGGTGGTCAGCCCTGATCTTTCGGCGCCGTGGGTCATGCAGCTTGGCCGCGAGCCGGGCAAGATCGTGAGCAGCCAAGCACCCAAGGCAATGCCCGTCAGCCTGCAGGTTCAGCCCTTTGCGCTCGAACCGCGCTTCGACCACCGTTACGACATGCCCAATCCGCAGCAGCAACAGCAGGCCCAGCCTGTGCCTCAGCAGCGCACCGGCATCTTCGCGATGTCTCAGGGCAAGACGACCCAGGGCAACAAGCGCCAGGCGAGGCAGATGGATCCGATCTACCTGCCGCAGGAAGTCGCCTTTGACGGCCCCCAAAAGCCGGGAACCATCGTCATCGACACCAAGAAGAACTTCCTCTACCTGGTGGAACAGGACGGCAAGGCACGGCGCTACGGCGTCGGCACCGGCAAGCCCGGCTTCGAATGGGCCGGCACACACAAGATCAGTCAGAAGCGCGAATGGCCGGATTGGCGTCCGCCTTCGGAAATGATCGCCCGCGAGCGGGCGCGCGGCCGCGTTCTGCCCGCATATCTGGAAGGCGGCCTCGAGAACCCGCTCGGCGCGCGCGCCATGTATCTGGGCTCGTCGCTCTACCGCATCCACGGCACCAACCAGCCCTGGACCATCGGCGGCGCGGTTTCATCCGGCTGCATCCGCATGCGCAACGAGGACGTCATCGACCTCTACGAGAGGGTGAAGGTCGGCGCGACGGTTGTCGTGAGCTGACCTCAGCACCTTCCGGGGACGGACCGGAGAGCGGCAGTCTCATCTGTCGCATGAGAGGGCGGTACGATCGCGGATCGCGCCGCCTTTTCCTTTGTTGAAAATATTATTCTCCAAAGTAATATAGCCGCGTCGCTTTTACCAATATCGTTATGTCGGAAAAGCAAGGATCATGCGGGCGAAAGCATGATAAAGAGGCCAGCGCCGAGGCACGCCGCAGTCGACGTGCCTTTATCATTGCCCCCTGGCGAAGGAGACCTGGAATGCCTCTCGACGATACCCGCTACCTCAAAGGTGCGCCGGTCGCTGCCCGCATCATGGCGGAAGTACGCGCCGCCGCCGAGAAGGCAAGAGAAGAAGGCTTTCCACCAAAGCTGGTGTCAGTCACGGTCGGCGATGTCGACGCGGTCGACGTCTATGTGCGCAACCAGCGCGCCAAGGCCCGACAGGCCGGCATCGATTTCGAAGAGCGCCGCCTGCCCGCCGAGACCACGGCCGGCGAACTCGAGGCCGCCATCCACGGCATGAACGCAGACCCGCGCGTCACCGGCATCATCATCCAGCGCCCGGTGCCGGCGCATATCCCGATCAAGTCGATCCAGGCCGCGATACATCCGCTGAAGGACGTCGAGGGCATGCACCCCGCCTCCATCGGCAACATCGTCTACAACCAGCTCGACCTGGCGCCCTGCACGGCCGCCGCATCGGTCGAGCTGCTGAAAGAAACCGGCATGGACCTCAAGGGGCTTGAGGTCGTGGTGGTCGGCCATTCCGAAATCGTCGGCAAGCCCATCGCCTTCCTGCTGATGAGCGAGGGTGCAACGGTGACGGTGTGCCACCACATGACCCGCTCGGTGGCCGCGCATGCGCGCCGGGCCGATGCGCTGTTCGTGGCGGTCGGCAAGCCGCGCCTCATCAAGGCCGACATGGTCAAGCCCGGTGCAGCGGTCATCGACATCGGCATCAATTCCGAAACCCTGCCGGACGGCTCGACCCGCATCGTGGGCGACGTCGACACCGATAGCGTGAAGGAAGTCGCTTCCTGGATCACGCCGGTTCCGGGCGGCGTCGGCCCGGTGACGGTCTCGATCCTGCTGCGCAACACCATGGTGGCGCTCAACCGCCAGCGCGCGATGTACGAGGCAACCTACGCCACATCGAACCGGATCGCGGCGGAGTAGGCCAACTCTCGCTCTTGAGGGTTCGGTGAAGCGAGGCGCCCAAAACTTCAAAATGAAGATAGCGTGTCTTCATACCGCCCAAAGCAATGTCGCGGTCTTCGAGGAGGCCGCACAGGAGCTCGGGCTTCCGGATGGTGCGCTTCATCACGAAGTCAGGCCGGACCTCCTGCTCGCCGCAGAAGATGCCGGCGGGCTCACCCCGGAGCTGGAACGCGAAACGGCCTCGATACTCAGGCTCCTCAGCCAAGAGGCCGATGCCGTCATTCTCACCTGCTCGACCTTGGGTCCTTCGGTCGACGGCCTCGAAGAATCCACCACCGTTCCCGTCATGCGGGCGGACGCGGCGCTGGCAGAACAGGCGCTGGATGCCGGCGGGACGACGATTGCGCTTTGTGCCGTAGAGACGACCATCAAGCCGACGACAGAGCTCTTTGCCGAAGCGGCGAAGCGTTCCGGCGCATCGTTTGAAGTCAGGCTTGTTCCGGGCGCTTGGGCTTTGTTCAAAGCCGGCAAATACGACGCGTATCTATCGGACATCGCAAGGGCTGCCGATGCGGCCTATAGCGACGGCGCCACGACCGTCGCCCTTGCCCAGGCATCAATGGCCGGCGCCGTTGATCTCGTCAAATGCGGGCCAAAGCCCCTGACCAGTCCCATTGCCGGTTTGCGCGCTGTGCTGGATCAAATTTCGGAACGGCATCAAGACGCTGGCTGGCCGTAGGGATACGCCTCCGAAGTTCCGCCTCATCCATTGTCAAAGTTGCGCTGGTCTGGGACGCTGCCTGCAAATGAGGTGAGCAATGACGTTGCGACACGATCTCAACTTGATTCAAAGCCTGGAAATGGAGCTATTCAAGCAATCGGTGCGGGGTTCACCGGAAGCCGTGGACAAGCTCTTGGCCGAGGGCTTTGTCGAGTTCGGCAGGTCTGGCGGAGTTCATCACAAAGCGGATCTGATCCGTAGCCTTGCCGCCGAGGATCCCAAGAATTCGCAAAAGCTGATCGCCAGCGACTTCGAGCTGACATCTCTTGCAGAAGATGTCGTCTTGCTAACCTATCGAAGCGTCAGAAAAGGCGAAGACGGAAAGGAACTGCATTCGTTGCGCAGTTCCATTTAGAAGCACGTCGACGGGCGCTGGCAGATGGTATTCCATCAAGGAACTCCAACCCAGCCGGCGCAGTGAGGTGTCTTCTATTCCGCGGCCTACAGCTTCCTGCCCTCGGGCACGCCCGCCGGCTTCTTGCCGCCATAGGCCCAGTCGAGCAGTTCGACCGTATGCACGATCGGCATCTTCGCCGCCGAGGCGATCTGCGTGATGCAGCCGATATTGCCGGTCGCGATAACGGCAGCGCCAGTCGCCTCGATGTTCTTCACCTTGCGGTCGCGCAGCTTTGCAGAAATCTCGGGCTGCAGGATGTTGTAGGTGCCGGCCGAGCCGCAGCACAGATGCCCCTCGCGCGGCTCGCGCACCACGAAGCCCGCGCGCGTCAGAAGCTCCTTCGGCTGGCGCGTGATCTTCTGGCCATGCTGCATCGAGCAGGCCGAATGATAGGCCACCGCCAGCCCCGGCTGGATGGCCGGCTCGGGCAGGTCGAGCGTGCAAAGATATTCGGTAATGTCCTTGGCAAGCGCCGAAACCCGCGCCGCCTTCTCGGCATAGGCGGGATCGAGGCGCAGCATGAAGCCATAGTCCTTGATCGTGGTGCCGCAGCCCGAAGCGGTGATGATGATGGCGTCGAGCCCGCCCTGGTCGACCAGCTTCATCCAGGCGTCGACATTTTTGCGCGCGAAGGCGAGCGCCTGTTCTTCGCGGCCCATATGGTGCACCAGCGCACCGCAGCACCCCTCGCCTTCCGGCACCACCACCTCGGAGCCGAGCCTGTTCAGCAGAGAAACCGTCGCCTCGTTGATGCCTGGGTCCAGCACGGGCTGGGCACAGCCGGTGAGGATCGCCACGCGGCCCCGCTTCTCCCCCGCAGCCACATGGCGGCCCGGCGTGGCAACAGGCGAAGCCGGCGGAACCTCGGCCGGCGCCAGCTTCAACATGGCCGACATGGGCTGCAAGCCCGGTACCGCCTCGAACAGACCGGAAAACAGCCTGCCGAACTTCGCCAGCTTGAGCGCCGAGCGGAAACGCGACGGATAAGGCAGCACGAATGCCAGCAGCGCGCGAACGGCGCGGTCCGTCAGCGGCCGCTTGTAGGTCTCCTCGATATGCGCCCGGGCGTGGTCGACCAGATGCATGTAGTTCACGCCCGAGGGGCACGTCGTCATGCAGGCGAGGCACGACAGGCAACGGTCGATATGGGTCACCGTCTCCTTGTCGGCGGGGCGACCGTTCTCCAGCATGTCCTTGATGAGATAGATGCGCCCGCGCGGGCTATCGAGCTCATTGCCCAGCGTCACATAGGTCGGGCAGGTCGCCGTGCAGAAGCCGCAATGCACGCATTTGCGCAGGATCTTTTCCGATTCCGCGACATGCGGGTCGGCGAGCTGGGCGGGCGTGAATGTGGTCTGCATGGCGACACTGTTTCCAGGGTGACAAAGCGGTCAGATAAACCAGCTTTTGGGATTCTTGATCGGCTCGCCGCGACCCACCGCCTGCAGGCCGACGATGCAGCGCACGATGTACCAGACGAGAACCGCGAATATGAGGATGAAGCCGATGGCCACGAACATCAACGCGAGCGAGATGAGGCTGTAGAGCACCCCGATCCAGAAGGTGCGGATCGCCCAGGTGTAGTGGGTTTCCACCCAGGGCTCGGCCTTGCTGCGATTGATATAGGCCAGGATCAGGCCGATCAGCCCGGTGATGCCAACAACCAGCCCCACGAGGTAGAGAAAGTAGACGAGCTGCGCATTGGTCTGCCCCGGTTCCAGCCAGCTGTCCGTCTGGCGCGGTGCTGCCGGTCCGGTGTTGTAGTCGCTCATGAATTGCCCTCCGATTCGTTCGCCGAGTGCCTCAGCCTGACGTGGCGACACTAGCAGACCGCCCGACCGGCGCCATACGGCCGGGATTGAGGATGCCTTTGGGGTCGAACTCGTTCTTCAGGCGGGCGGACAATGCGGCCAGAGGGCCGGGCTGCGGCTGGAAAACCGGCAAGGCCGCGCGCCATGCCTGGTTGGCACGTACCAGCGTTGCGTGACCGCCGCCGAACTTCCGCACCAGCTGCCGCACCAGATCGGCCTCGGGGTCGGCGTCGAGCCGCAGCCAGACGAGCCCGCCCTGCCAATCGAAGAAAGCATCGGCCGCCATTTCCATGCGCAGCGCCAGCACCATGCGATGGGCGTCGGCCGGGGCCATGGAAATGCGCCAGACCGGGCGCTCCGTGCCATCGGCGAATGGCATGCAGTCTCGAACATCGCGCCAGATGGCGCGGGACATATCTTCCGCGATTTCGTCGAGGCGGCCGGCATTTTTGAGCAGCTGCTTCAGATGCTCGATGCGATAGGCGACGGACGGGCCGAACCCTTCGATGCGCAGCAGCGTGGCCGACTCGCCCGTCAGCGCGCCGCCGGCAACCGTCTGCGACAGGTTTTCGGGCAGATGCGCCGCGCTCGACACTTCGGCGCTGCAGCCCATGGCGAGCGCCATGGCCGCCGCGGCGTCTTCGTCGTAAAGGCCGCGTATGGTAAGCGTCGTCTCGGTCTCGGCGGCAGGCAGCACCTTGAAGGTCACGTCGGTCAGCACGGCAAGCGTGCCCCACGATCCGGCCATACCTTTCGACAGGTCATAGCCGGTGACGTTCTTCACCACACGCCCGCCTGACTTGAAGGCCTCGCCGCGCCCGGAAACGGCATTGATGCCGAGGATGTGGTCGCGCGCGGCGCCCGCCTTCAGCCGGCGCGGGCCGGAAAGATTTGCCCCAAGCACGCCGCCGATGGTGCCGCGCCCCGCCGGCTGGCCGAGCAGCGGACCGTAATCCATCGGCTCGAAGGCAAATTGCTGGCCTCGCGCGGCCAGCATCGCCTCGATTTCGGCCAGCGGCGTGCCAGCCTTGGCGGAAAGCACCAGTTCCTCCGGTTCGTAGAGCGTGACGCCGCTGAGACCCGAAAGATCGAGCGTATGCGCCGCCTGCACCGGATGACCGATGGCGCGCTTCGAGCCATGGCCGACGATCTCCAGTGGCGCATCCTCGGCAAGCGCCCATTGGACGACGGATTGGACTTCTTCGGAAGTGGTCGGGGCCAGGTTGTGCAATGTCTGTTCCATGCCCGATCAAAACCTCGGAATGTCGGGAAACGGCAGCTTTCCGGCATGGATGTGCATGCGGCCAAGCTCGGCGCAGCGACGAAGCTGCGGAAACACCTTGCCCGGATTGAGCAAATGGTTGGGATCGAAGGCGCATTTGACCCGCATCTGCTGGTCGAGGTCGATCTGGTTGAACATTTCCGGCATCAGGTCGCGCTTTTCAACGCCCACGCCGTGCTCGCCCGTCAGCACACCGCCGACCCGCACGCATAGCCGCAATATGTCGGCGCCGAACTGCTCGGCCTTGTCCAACTCGCCAGGGATATTGGCATCGTAAAGGATAAGCGGATGCAGGTTGCCGTCGCCGGCATGGAAGACATTCGCGACGCCCAGCCCGTATTTTTCCGATAGCTCGCGCATGCCATGCAGCACATTGGGCAGCTCTTTCCGCGGAATCGTGCCGTCCATGCAGTAATAGTCAGGCGAGATGCGGCCCACGGCCGGGAACGCCGCCTTGCGGCCGGCCCAGAAGGTCAGCCGCTCCTGCTCCGATTGCGAGATGCGGCAGGTGGTGGCGCCGTTGCGGTTGCCGATCGCCTCGACGCGACCGATCAAGTGGTCGACCTCCACGCCCGGCCCATCGAGCTCGACGATCAACAGCGCCTCGCATTCGAGCGGATAGCCGGCATGGACGAAATCTTCCGCCGCGCGAATGGCCGGGCCGTCCATCATCTCCATGCCGCCAGGGATGATGCCCGCGCCGATGATATCGGCAACGCACTGGCCGGCCTGCTCGCTGCTGGGGAAACCGATCAGCAGCGCGCGCGCCGTCTCCGGTTTCTTGAGGATGCGCACCGTGACCTCGGTGACGACGCCGAGCAGGCCTTCCGAGCCGGTCATGACCCCCAGCAGGTCGTAGCCTTCGCTATCGAGGTACTTGCCACCGAGACGCACTATGTCGCCGTTCATCAGCACCATTTCGATGCCGAGCACATTGTTGGCGGTCAGCCCGTATTTCAGGCAGTGCACGCCGCCGGAATTCTCCGCGACATTGCCGCCGATGGAGCAGGCGATCTGGGAGGACGGATCGGGCGCGTAATAAAAACCCTCGCCCTCCACCGCGTTGGTGATGCCGAGATTGGTGACGCCCGGCTGCGCAACCACGGTGCGGTTGGGATAGTCGATCTCGAGGATGCGATTGAAGCGGCTCATAACGAGCAGCACAGCATCTTCCAACGGCAGGGCGCCGCCTGACAGCGAGGTGCCGGAACCGCGCGGCACGACGCGGATGTTGCGCTCGTTGCAATATTTCAGGATGCGCGAGACCTGCGTGACCGTCTCGGGCAGGACGACGACGAGGGGCAGCTGGCGGTAGGCGGTCAGCCCATCGCTTTCGAAGACCCTCATTTCGTTGACGGCGTCGACCACGCCTTCGCCCGGCACGATGATGCGCATGTCGGCGACGATCTCGGCGCGCCGGCGGATCGTATCTGCATCTGGCTTCGGCATGGCCAGGCCGGACATGGCAGCTCCTCCAAGGACTTGGTGGTAAAAAGCTTTTACCAATTTGTTGCCGGAGCTGTAAACGCTTCTGGCGATTTCGGGAAGAGTATCACGGCCCCAGAAACGATCCCGAAACACAAAATTGGATAAATTAATTGACCAGTTTTCGGGAAGGCCGTAGTTCTGGGTCACGACAGAGGGCCAACCCGGTTGAGCGAGATTTTTTCCAGGATCGAACATTCGCGCACCGCCGATGAGGTGGTGCAGCAGATCGAGAGCCTGATTCTCGAGGGCGTGCTGCGCGTGTCCGACCGACTGCCCGGTGAACGCGAGCTTGCGCGGCAGTTCGACGTGTCGCGCCCCATCCTGCGCGAGGCGCTGAAGGCGCTGGAAGAGCGCGGCCTGATCGTCGCCCGCCAGGGCGGCGGCACCTATGTCGCCGACATGATCGGCCAGGTCTTCACCCCGCCGATCCGCGAACTGATCGGATCGCACCCCAAGGCCTGCGCGGACTATCTCGAATATCGGCGCGAGATCGAAGGCATCGCCGCCGAATATGCGGCGCGGCGCGCCACCGCCGACGACCGCGCCCTGCTGGACCACATCATGGAGCGCATGGAAGCCGCTCACCAGCGCGGTGACGATTTCGAGGAAGAGGCGAAAATCGACGTCGAGTTCCACCACGCCGTCGGCGAGTGCGCGCACAACATCATCCTGCTGCACACGCTGCGCTCGTGCTACCGGCTGCTGTCGGACGGCGTGTTCCAGAATCGCCTTCTGGTTTTCACCCTGCCCGGCGCGCGCGAAGACCTGTTGGCCCAGCACCGGGCTATCTACAAGGCCGTCGTGGGCGGCAAGCCGACGGATGCGCGCAAGGCCGCCATGGACCACATCACCTATGTCGAACGGTCGATGGCGGAGGCCGAGCGCACCGGTGAATGGCAAAGGGTGGCAAAACTCAGGCTGCGTCAGCGTTCCGAAGACGGCTCGCGGCGAAGCGGAACAGACAGGTAGCCTGAAGACGATGGCGGAGAGCAGCGAAACAGAAGAAGCAGCGCCCCGGGTGGGTCTGTTTGTGACCTGCCTGGTCGATCTGTTCCGGCCTTCAGTCGGCTTTGCCGCGGCAAAATTGCTGCAGGATGCGGGCTGCTCGGTCGAAGTGCCTGTGGCGCAGACCTGTTGCGGCCAGCCGGCCCATAATTCGGGCGACCGCGCCGAGGCCATTCTCACAGCCCAAAACACCATCGAGGCCTTCGAAGAGTTCGATTACGTCGTGGCGCCGTCCGGCACCTGCGCCGGCATGCTCAAGGTGCATTATCCTGCCCTTCTCGCAGACCAGCCGAACTGGGCCGCGCGCGCTAAGAGCTTTGCCGCCAAGGTGCATGAGCTGACGAGCTTTCTCGTCGACGTGCTCGGCAAGGAAAGCGTGCCGGCGCGCTTCACCGGCGCCGTGACCTATCATGACGCCTGCGCGGGCCTGCGTGAGATCGGCGTGCAGGGCCAGCCCCGCGCGCTCCTAAAATCGGTTGAAGGTCTCGACCTGATCGAGATGCGCGCGCCGGAAATGTGCTGCGGTTCCTGTGTGCGGCATCCTGCATCTTCGGCGCCCATCGCCAGAAGCAAGACCGACAATGTCAAGGCCACCGAAGCCCGCGTGCTGCTTGCCGGCGATCTCGGCTGCCTGATGGACATGGCCGGCAGGCTGCGGCGCGAGGGCTCGAACATCGAAGTCCGCCATGTCGCCGAGGTTCTGGCCGGCATGCTCGATGCCCCGCCGATCGGCAACAGAAACGCAATTGCCCTCAAACGAAGTGCTTGAACCGTGCGGCGCGGTCCCACCGCTGCCGAACTAAAATTGAAAGAACGGACTCATGGCTGAAATCCTGGAGATAAACGACCTCAAGAACCTTGCCCGGCGGCGCGTGCCGACGATGTTCTTCGATTACGCCGATTCCGGCGCCTGGACCGAAAGCACCTACCGCGCCAATGAAGAGGATTTTTCCAAGATAAAATTCCGCCAGCGCGTGCTGGTCGACATGACCAACCGCTCGCTCGAAAGCACCATGATCGGCGAGAAGGTGTCGATGCCCGTGGCGCTGGCGCCGACCGGCAGCGCCGGCATGCAGCATGCCGATGGCGAGATTCTTGCGGCACAGGCGGCCGAGGAATTCGGCGTGCCCTTCACCTTGTCAACCATGAGCATCTGCTCGATCGAGGACGTCGCCGCGAACACCAAGAAGCCGTTCTGGTTCCAGCTCTATGTGATGCGCGACAAGGACTTTGTCCTCGACCTCATCGACCGTGCCAAGGCGGCGAAATGCTCCGCCCTGGTGCTGACGCTCGACCTGCAGATCCTGGCCCAGCGCCACAAGGACATTCGCAACGGCTTGTCGGCCCCGCCCAAGATGACGCCCAAGAACATCATCGACATGGCGATCCGGCCGCGCTGGTGCCTGGGCATGCTTGGCACGCAGCGTCGCACCTTCCGCAACATTGTCGGCCACGCCAAGAGCGTGGGCGATCTTGCCTCCCTGGCGTCCTGGACGACCGAGCAGTTCGACCCGCAGCTGTCGTGGAAGGACGTTGAGTGGATCAAGGAGCGCTGGGGCGGCAAGCTGATCCTGAAGGGCATCCTCGACAAGGAGGACGCAATCATGGCTGCCAAGACCGGCGCCGACGCCATCATCGTTTCCAACCATGGCGGTCGCCAACTCGATGGCGCCCCCTCCTCCATCTCCATGCTGCCCGAGATCGTGGAAGCGGTGGGCGACAAGATCGAGGTGCACATGGATGGCGGCATTCGCTCGGGCCAGGATGTGCTAAAGGCCCTGTGCCTCGGCGCCAAGGGAACCTATATCGGTAGGCCATTCCTTTACGGGCTTGGCGCGATGGGCAAGCAGGGCGTAACGAAGGCGCTGGAGATCATCCGCAAGGAGGCGGACGTCACCCTGGCGCTTTGCGGCAAGCGGACGATCGCGGATGTCGGGCCGGACATGCTCCGTCCGTAATCCCGGCAAGCCCGGCTCAGGGCAGACAGGATGAGAGATTGACGAAGCAGGGCGTGCATTTCCTTGAAGCTGCGGGGCCCGATGGCATGCGTATCTATGCCATCGGCGATATCCATGGCCGGCTCGACCTGCTCCAAAGGATGCATGCGTGCATCGAAGCCGAACTGGAAGCCGACCGGCCCGATGACTGGCGGGTGATCCATCTCGGCGACTATGTCGACCGCGGCCCGGATTCGAGTGGCGTGCTAGACAGACTGCTCGATGTCACAAGGCGCGACGAGCGGATGATCGCACTGGCCGGCAACCACGATCACGGCTTTCTCGATTTCCTGGCCTACCCGACGTCCAGTGGCCTGTTTGCCAAGAATGGTGGAGACATGACCGCGCTTTCCTATGGTATGGCGCTCGATTTCGACCATCCCGCGGCGCTTGCGAGCAGCGGTGCCGCGCTACGCCGCGCCGTACCCGAGAGCCATGTCGGCTTCGTCACCGGACTCGGCTATTCACGCAGTTTCGGGGATTTCTTCTTCTGCCACGCCGGAATCCGGCCGGGCATACCGCTGGAACGGCAGAACCCGCGCGACCTGATCTGGATTCGCGAGGAGTTCCTGTATTATCCGCACCTTCATCCGAAGCTGATCGTGCACGGCCATACGCCGCATCCGGAGCCGGAGGTGCTGGCCAATCGGGTCGATGTCGACACGCAGGCCTATAGGTCGGGCGTGCTGACCGCGCTCGTCATAGACGGGCTGGACAAGCGTATCCTGTCGGTCAGCGATAGGGATTAGTGATTTTGGTGGTTGGCGGCGCCGACGCCGTAGCCGTCGAAAACGGCGTGATCGCTCGATGCGTCTGCTGCGTAGATGCCAAAGCCGCAGAGCGCGATGGCGGAGAGCATGGCGAAGGACAGGAGCGCGGCTTTCAAGGTGGTCATCTCGGTTAAGGCCTTCGGCAATTTTGCATAAAATTTATTACGAATGCGTTGCTTGCCGCAGGGCAGCCCCTGCCGGCCAGTGAATCCACATTCGTTGAGTTTGACGCCTTCTAGTCGCGCCACCTCCGGGTGGCCAGTGTCTTTGGCACCGGCTGGCCGGGAAGTTCGGCGGCGTGCCATTTATGCCACTGAGGCACCTAGCGCGCTGTTGGGTGACGTCGACGGAATGCCGATCACAACTTGCTGATGGGAAACAGAAAACCGTTCAAAAAGCTTGCCCGCCGAGGCGGGAAAAGTCAGATCGTGGCGACCCAGCTGCGCGCGAGCGTCAGGCCGATCTCGTCGGCCTTGGCGCCATGGGCGGCCGCCTCGTCCTCGAAGCGCTCCAGCCAGCCCGGCTGCCGCTCGCGCAGCAGATCCGGAAACAGGGCGTGCCATTTCCTGACCAGCGGCTGGTCGGCTTCGAAATGGAACTGGAAGCCGTAAGCGGCGCGGCCGATGCGGTACGCCTGATTTCGTGCCGAAGGATTGGTGGCCAGATGCACCGCGCCTTCCGGCAGGGTAAAAGTGTCGTCGTGCCACTGGAAGCTCGGAAAATCCTTCGGCAGCTTGCCGAACACCGGATCGGCTTCCGCCTGATCGGTAAGCGCGATCTTGCGCCAGCCGAATTCTGGTGCTGCGCCAATCAGATTGTCGCCGCCGAAGGCACGCGCCATGAGCTGGCTGCCGAGGCAGATGCCGAGCATCGAGCGGTCCTTCGCCTCGAAATCGCGAAGCAGGCCGAGAAGCGCCGGGATATAGGGATATTCCTCGTCGGCCAGCGCATTCTGCCCACCACCGAGAACGACGATCGCGTCGTGCTCGTCCGCATTCTCCGGCAAGGCATCGCCCAGATGAGCATTGCGCAGGTCGATCTCGGCGCCCGCCTCGGCCAGCGCGGTTCCCACCTGCCCAAGCCCGGTATTGTCGAAATTCTGGACGACCAGCACCCGCATCGAAGAACCTTTCCCAGCATGACAAAGCCAGAAGGCTCGATATCATGCGGCGCATCCGACAAAAAGAGAGGAACGGATATGCCACTGCAGAACCGCGTCGATCCCTTTGGCGAGATCCATGCGGTGGCCGCGCGCGGGCTTTTTACGGGGAACCGCGGCGTCATCCACGATCCGGATACCAAGACGCTGCTCAGGCGACGCTGGTCGACCCGGGCCTGGCTGATTTGCGTGTGCGAATATCGCGGGCGACGCCGCGAGGTCATGGGGCGCAACGCCCCCAGCGGCGGCGCGGGCTGGACCGAACTCTTCTTCCTCGACGAAGTGACCGGCCTGGCCGCTGGTCATCGCCCCTGCTTCTTTTGCCGCCGCGAGCGGGCGCAGGATTTTGCCGGCCGCTTTGGCGGTGTGTGTGGCATCGACCAGCCGAGGGTTCACGACATCGATTCTCGATTGCACGCCGAGCGACTGGCATCGGGCGGAAGGAACATCAAGCTCGACCGCTCCGAACTGGCCGCGCTGCCGGACGGCGCGATGGTGGCGCGAGGCGGCGACGCCTTTGCGATCAAGGGCGGGAACATGTGGCGATGGTCGTTCGTGGGATATGAGTCGAGTCCGGGTTTTCCGGATGGCGCGGACGAATTCTCGCTGCTTACGCCTGCAACCACGCTTGCCGTTCTGCGCGCCGGCTACCAACCTGCCTGGCACCCAAGCATCGAGACTTGACCTCCCCCGCCCTCTCCCGCATTCATCTCCCCATGCGAGCCAATTACAAAATGCAGCGGCTGTTCGTGCCGCAGGATCTTTCTGCCGACGTCTCGCTCGAGGCGAGCCCGGAGCAGAGCCACTATCTCAGCCATGTTCTGCGCCTCAATGAGGGCGCGGAGATCCTGATCTTCAACGGCCGCGACGGCGAGTGGCTGGCGCGAATCGAGGCCAAGACGAAGAAGTCGGTGCGGCTGCGCGTAGCGGAGCTGACGCGGCCGCAATCGCCGCAACCAGACCTGATCTATTGCTTTGCACCGCTAAAGCAGGGCCGGCTCGACTATCTCGTGCAGAAGGCCGTGGAGATGGGCGCCGGCGTGCTGCAGCCCGTCCTCACCCAGCACACGCAGATCGCAAAGCCCGGCATCGAGCGACTGCGCTCAAATGTCGTGGAAGCGGCGGAGCAATGTGGCATTCTCGCATTGCCCGAAGTGCGCGAGGCGCAAAAATTCTCGAATCTTCTGGCCGGCTGGGACAAGGAACGGCGGCTGATCTTCTGCGACGAGAGCTCGGAGACCAATAATCCGCTGCCCGCCTTGCAGGCGATACCCGAGCGCAAGCTTGGCCTGATTATCGGTCCCGAAGGCGGCTTTTCCGAAGACGAACGCAAGCAGCTCTACGCTTTGCCCTTCGTCACCGCCATCCCGCTCGGGCCCCGCATCCTGCGCGCCGACACGGCTGCCGTCGCGGCGTTAGCGCTTGTGCAGGCCACAATCGGCGATTGGTAGAAGAATGCCATTCCGCTGATGCAAATTGTCTTGAACATGGTGTCAGGATTTTTTGCTTGATCGCGCGATGCAATTCCGTCCATCAAGCGCCAACGTTGGCGAGAGGGTAGATAATGGCGCGCGACACCACCGACTTCCGACCCATCGAGAGCAAGGACGAACTTGTCGCCTATCTCGCCGAGGGTAACAAGCCGCGCGATAAATGGCGCATCGGCACCGAGCACGAGAAATTCCCCTTCTATGTCGACGGCAACGCGCCGGTGCCCTATGGCGGCGACCGCGGCATCCGCGCCATCCTCGAAGGCATGCAGCGCACGCTCGGCTGGGAACCCATCCTCGATGACGGCCGTATCATCGGCCTGGTCGAGCCGACCGGACAGGGCGCGATCTCGCTGGAGCCGGGCGGACAGTTCGAGCTTTCGGGCGCGCCGGTGGAAACCATTCACCAGACCTGCCGCGAGGGCAACGCGCATCTGGCGCAGCTGCGCGAGATCGCCGAGCCGCTCGGCATCCGATTCCTTGGCCTCGGCGGCAGCCCCAAGTGGCGCCTTTCCGAGACGCCGCGCATGCCCAAGTCGCGCTACGATATCATGACCGCCTATATGCCGAAGGTCGGCACCATGGGCCTCGACATGATGTACCGCACCTGCACGATCCAGGTTAACCTCGACTTCTCGTCCGAGACCGACATGCGCCGCAAGATGCAGGTCTCGCTGAAGTTGCAGCCGCTGGCCACCGCGCTGTTCGCCAACTCGCCCTTCACCGACGGCAAGCCCAACGGGCTGCAGAGCTGGCGCGGCGAGATCTGGAAGGACACCGACAACCAGCGCTCCGGCCTGCTGCCCTTCTGCTTCTCGCCGGAATTCGGTTTCGCCGATTATGTCGAATGGGCGCTGGATGTGCCGATGTACTTCGTCATCCGCGACGGCCGCTACCACGACATGACGCACATGACCTTCCGCCAGTTCATGGCCGGGGCGGCGCGCAACGAGGTCACGGACGGCATGCCCACCATCGGCGACTGGGCCAACCACCTTTCGACGCTGTTCCCCGACGTGCGGCTTAAGCGCTTCCTTGAAATGCGCGGCGCCGATGGCGGCCCGTGGCGGCGCATCTGCGCCCTGCCCGCCTTCTGGGTCGGCCTGCTCTATGACGATGAGGCGCTCGACGCCGCTGAGACGCTGACCGCCGACTGGACCTATGAGGAAGTGCTAGCCATGCGCAGCGCAGTGCCGGCCGAGGCCATCGCCACCCCGTTCCGCAACACGACGCTGCGCGAAGTCGCGCGCGACGTCCTGGCCATCTCGCGCATGGGCCTGAAGAACCGCAAGCGCCTGAACCGCGACGGCTTTGACGAAACCAACTTCCTCTCGACGCTCGACGAGGTCGTCGCCCGTGGCACCACCAGCGCGCAGGAGATGGTCACGGCCTATCACACGCGCTGGGGCGATTCGATCGAGCCGGTCTTCCTGGAATACGCATACTGAGGCGCCGGCCAGCGCCTCCAACAATCCGATAGGCGAGCACCCGGGTTTGGGTTAGGTTTCCTCGAAGCGACTGCTTCGAGGAGGATCGGCCATGGCTTCACTGTTCGATTTGCTGAACAATTCCCAGGACGGCAACGGCATGGAGGCGCTGGCGCGGCAGTTCAACCTGTCGATGCAGCAGACGCAGGCCGCGGTCGAAGCACTGCTGCCGGCCTTCTCGCAAGGGCTGAAGCAGAACACCTCCGATCCCTACGGGGTGGGCGCCTTCCTGCAGGCCATGACGAGCGGCCAGCACGCCAAATATTTCGACGATCCGTCCCACGCCTTCACGCCCGCCGGCATGGCGGAGGGCAACGGCATTCTCGGCCACCTGTTCGGCTCGAAAGACCTCTCGAAGGCCGTCGCCGCCAATGCCGCGGCCGCCAGCGGCGTCAGCCAGGAAGTGCTGAAGCAGATGCTGCCGGTGATTGCCTCGATGCTCATGGGTGGGCTGTTCCGGCAATCGACCGGGACGACGCAGGGTTCCGCGGCCGAAAATCCCTTTGCCCAGATGTTCGAGCACATGATGCGGCAGGGCGGAATGATGCCTGGCAGCCCGCCCCAGCAGGCGCAGTCGCCCAACCCAGCCAACAATCCGTTCGGACAGTTCATGGAGAGCATTTTCGGCTCCGGCGCCGCCCAGCAAGGCCGCACGTCGGCCCCGGAAAATCCGCTCGGGCAAATTTTTGAAAACATGTTCGGCGGCGGCGCGGCGAAGCAACCCGGCCCGGCCCAGTCGACGCCCGCCGACAACCCGTTCGGCAAGATGCTCGAGCAGATGTTCGGCAGCCACACCGCCCAGCCGCAGCCGGAACCGGAGACCAATCCGAGCGGCCGCCCGCGCAATCCCTATGACGACCTGTTCGGAAAAATGTTCGAAGCCGGCGCCAAGCAGCGCGACGAATACCAGAAGAGCGTCGAGCAGATCTTCGAGCAGTTCACCAAGGGCCTGAGCAAGTAGGCGAAAAGAAAAAGCCCGGTCCGCGAGGACCGGGCAGCGTGCAGGCAAGCCGGGGGGATACCGGCGGGAGTGGGAAGCCTGCAGAAACTCAAGCGATCCGACGGACCAGAACCTCGGCGCGGGTGCGTGCGATCGATCCAAGGCGCCTGGTCGGGTCGGAGCCGAACGACAGATCTGATACGCCATATAGGTCGGAACGGGTCAGACCGATATCGGCCAGTTCAGCATCAGTCATTTCTCCAAGGCGATAGAAATCGCGTCGATTTTTCCAGATGCGGTAAGTGTTAGTGACGATGTTCATCACGCGAGCGGCGAAAGCCGGCCGCGTGGCAAGCTCAATCGACTGGGGGGCGTGTTCGAACGTGATCATGGCACTTCTCCGCGAAACTATAGGCGCAGAAAAACCACCCGACGCGACGACGCATGATGCGCGCCGCGGCGTCTCGCCGGCGTTTTTCTCTGCTACCTGTGGACGTTCGAGAGTGTGCCTCGGTTGTATTGATTAATCCAACGAATGTTTTAAATCTCTATCATCAAACTCGATGATGGATGTCGCCATGTCCGCGCCGCTCGACCTCGACCAGTTGCAAACCTTCATCATGATCGCCGACACCGGCAGCTTCACCCGGGCGGCCGAAGAGGTGCACCGCACCCAATCGGCCGTTTCCATGCAGATGCGGCGGCTTGAGGAACGGATCGGCAAGCCGCTGTTCGAAAAGGACGGGCGCAACAACAAGCTGACCGAGGAAGGCGAGCGCCTGCTTTCCTACGCCCGGCGGCTGATCCACCTCAACCGCGAGACGCTCGCCGCCTTCGACGACCGGCGACTCGAAGGCACCATCCGCATCGGCACGCCCGATGACTATGCCGACCGCTTCCTGCCCGAGATCATGGCCCGCTTCGCCCGCTCCAATCCGCGCGTGGAACTGACGGTGATCTGCGAGCCGACCTACAATCTGGTCGAGCACATCAAGCGCGGCCATCTCGATCTTGCTCTGGTCACGCATAACGACCTGAGGGGCCAGTCGGAAGTAGTGCGCCGCGAGCCGCTGCTATGGGTCAGCTCGGCCAACCATGCCACGCATGAGCAGGAGATCCTGCCGATGGCCTTCGGCCGGCCGACCTGCATCTGGCGTCGCTCGGCCACCGATGTTCTGGACCGGATGCAGCGCGACTACCGTGTTTTGTTCTCGAGCTGGTCGGCCACAGTCATAACCGCGGCGGTTCTGTCGGGGCTGGCGATCTCGGTGTTGCCGGAATGTGCGCTGCGGCCCGGCATGCGCGTGCTCGGGGAGACTGATGGCTTCGGCGCCCTGCCCGACTGCAAGATCGGCATCATGCGCGGCCACACCGCCAGCGCCGACATCGTCGAAGCACTGGCCCGCCATATCGCCGAAAGCCTCGACAACATCTCGCGTCCGCCAGTGGAGGAAGCAGGCTCATTCGATTTCGCCGCGCTCGCGGCCGCGCGCGGCAAGCGGCTGAGGCCGGGCCACATCCTGCCCGGCTGGTAGAAGCGCGTTCAGCTTTGAGGAGGGCAGCAAGCCTGGCCTCCCGAGAACGAGACTTTCTAGAACCTGTCGATCACGCTGATGCCTATGCCGTCGAAACGGTCCATCAGTATCAGCGCCCCCGGCGCATCCTCAAGGCTGATGCGCTTGCCGATCAGCTTCTGCGGCGCCAGCTTGCCGGTTTCCAGCATGTCCATCAGCGCTTTGTAGCGGAAAGCCTGCATGCCGTGGCTGCCCAGTATCACCAGCTCATGGGCGATCACCTTGTCCATCGGGATCTGCGGCGTGGCGTGGTCGCCCAGCATCAGGCCAACCTGCACATGGCGCCCGCGCCTGCGCAGGTTTGCGATGGAGTTGAAGCAGGTCGAAGGATGGCCGAGCGCATCTATCGACACATGCACGCCGCCCTTGGTCAGCTCGCGCACCGCCTGGACGACGTCTTCCTTGGCGCCATTGACCGTGTGAACCGCACCTAGTTCGCGCGCGAAGTCCAGCTTGTCTTCAGTGATGTCGACGGCGATGACATTGGCGCCCATGGCGGTCGCAATCATGATCGCCGACAGGCCGACGCCGCCGCAGCCATGCACTGCCACCCACTCGCCCGGCAGCACCTTGGCCTGGTCGACAATGGCGCGGAACGAGGTGACGAAGCGGCAGCCGAGGCTCGCGGCGGTGGCGAAATCGAGCTCGTCGGGCAAGCGCACGAGATTGGTGTCGGCATAGTCGATGCCGACATATTCGGCGAACGAGCCCCAGGCGGTGAAGCCCGGCTGGAACTGCTGCTCGCAGACCTGGTGATTGCCCGAATTGCATTCGTGGCAACGGCCGCAGCCGGCCACGAAGGGCACCGTCACGCGGTCACCCACGCGCCATTGGGTGACCTGGCGGCCGACCGCCTGGATCGTGCCGGCCAGTTCGTGGCCGGGCACATGCGGCAGCACGATGTCGGAATCGTGCCCCATCCAGCCGTGCCAGTCGCTGCGGCAAAGGCCCGTGGCCTCAACCTTGATGACCACGCCATCGGTCGATGGCGTCGGATCGGGAACGTTGCGGATGCTCGGCGGTTCGCGGAAATGTTCGAACAGAACGGCTTTCATCAGCGCTACTCCCTGGGGGCTAGGTACAGTCCCTCCAGCGCTACCGCTTTCCGCCGCGGATGACCAGCACGTTCCCCAGTGCGACCAGCAAAAGCCCGCCGATGGCATAAAGGGTCCAGACGTAGCCTTCGAACACCGTCGAGACCAGAAGCGCCAAGATCGGGAACATGACGGTGGCATAGCCCGCGCGCGCCGCGCCGATGCGGCCAAGCAGCGTCAGATAGGCGGCAAAGGCTATCACGGTGGAGATGACCGCCAGGAACACTAGCGAGGCGATGTAAGGCACGGTCATTGCGAAGATGAAGGGCTTTCCCATCATGAGCGCGAGGAACGTCGCCCAGATCGTGCCGTAGAGCATGCCCCAGGCACTGGTGGAGATCAGCGGCAGGCCGCGCTTCTGGTTGGAGGCCGAAACCAGATTGCCGAGGCAGAAGCTGAAGGTGCCGCAGACGCAAAGCAGAAGCCCGGTCAGCGTGTTGCCGGACAGGCCATGCGCGGCGATCTCGGGGAAGAACATCAGCGCAATGCCGCCAAAGCCCATCAGGCCGCCAAGCAAGATCTTCGGCGCCGGCCGCTCGCGCATCACCACCGCGCCAAGCAGCATGTTGATCACCGAGGCGAGCGAAAACACCACCGAGAGCAGGCCGCTGACTAGATAGGTGGCGCCATAGTAGAAAAAGACGAAGTTTGACGAGAAGATCAGCACGCCCAGCGCCACGAAGCGCAGATGGTCGGCGAGCGGAAAGCGCAGCTGCCGGCCGCTCAGAACCACCCAGACGAACATCAGCACCGTAGCGATGGCAAAACGCCAGACGAGGTTGACCTCGGGCGACACCCCCGCCCCCACCTGCAGCGAGATGGCGAACCACGACACGCTCCACGCCAGAACGGTGAGCACATAGAGCCCGTAATCGAGCGGCTGGAAGGGTTGGTCGATCGAAACCGGCTTTGGGGAGGATGCGATGATTTCGGTCCGTGCGTTCATGCGCATGGCCTACGCCCATGCCGGAAAAGGGTCCATCCAATTCTTCTGATCTACCTATGAGCGCTTGTGATGTTAGCGCCGACGGGCTTGACCCTCGGCCACCGGGCGCGCACCAATCGCGCCATGAGCGATTTCTTCCCCGAATCGAATGAGCCCCAGCCCAAGGGGAACGTCGCCGAATATACGGTGAGCGAGATTTCCGGCGCCCTGAAGCGCGCGGTCGAAGACCAGTTCGGCCATGTGCGCGTGCGCGGCGAGATCTCCGGTTATCGCGGCCCGCACTCCTCCGGCCATGCCTATTTCAGCCTGAAGGACGACCGCGCCCGCATCGAGGCGGTGGTGTGGAAAGGCACCATGAGCCGCCTGAAATTCCGTCCGGAAGAGGGGATGGAGGTGATCGCCACCGGCAAGCTCACCACCTATCCGGGCTCCTCGAAATACCAGATCGTCATCGACAATCTGGAGCCGGCCGGCGCCGGCGCGCTGATGGCGCTTTTGGAAGAGCGCAAGCGCAGGCTGGCGGCAGAGGGCCTGTTCGATACCGCGCGCAAGCGCGCCCTGCCCTACATGCCGCTGGTGCTGGGCGTCATCACCTCGCCGACCGGCGCGGTCATCCGCGACATCATCCACCGAATCACCGACCGTTTCCCGCTGCATGTCGTGGTCTGGCCGGTGCGCGTGCAGGGCGAAACCTCGGGCGCCGAGGTGACGGCCGCCGTACAGGGTTTTAACGCCCTGCCCCACGACGGTCCGGTCCGACGACCCGATCTCCTGATCGTGGCACGCGGCGGCGGCAGCCTCGAAGACCTCTGGGGCTTCAACGACGAGGCGCTGGCGCGCGCCGTTGCCGCTTCCGACATCCCCGTCATCTCCGCTGTCGGCCACGAAACCGACTGGACGCTGGTGGATTTCGTGGCGGACGTCCGCGCCCCGACCCCGACGGGTGCCGCCGAAATCGCCGTTCCGGTGAAAGCCGACCTTGAAGCCACCCTTGCCAATCTCGGCGCGCGCCTCAAGGGCTGCATGACGCGCCTTTTCGATCGCAAGCGGCAATCCCTGCGCGCTGCATCGCGCGCCTTGCCGACGCCCGACCAGTTGCTTGCCCTGCCCCGCCGCCACTTCGACGAAGTGACCAGCCGCCTCGGCCGCGCGCTCGACGTCAGCACCGAGCGCAAGCGCGCACGCTTCCTCGCCGTTCGCCTTTCGCCGGCCACGCTCGAACGGCGCATGGCCGAAACCCGGCGCATCGCCGACCGCGACATGGCCCGCGCCTTTGCCGCGCTGCGCGCCATCCTGCGCGAGCGACGCCTGCGGCTCGATCGAGCCGCGCAGCGTCTCAGTCCGCAGCCGCTTCTGCGCCGGCAGAAGCAATTTTCCGACGCGCTCTCTGCCCTGCAACGCCGCCTCGATCACGCGACCATCTTGCGGCTCGAGCGGCTGCGCGGCCGCGTTAGTCAGGCCGAGAGGCTGCTTGCCACGCTCTCGCACCAGTCCATTCTGGAGCGCGGCTTTGCGCTGGTGACCGATGCCGAGGGCGTGCTGGTGAAGCGCGCGGCCGAGGTGGCGCCGCATGCCGCCTTGTCACTGCGTTTCGCCGATGGCGAGATCAATGCCATTGCCACCGACGGCGCACACCGCCCCAAGCCGCAGGCCAAGGCAGCCAAGCCCAAAGACTCCGGCAAGCAGGGCTCGCTGTTCTAGAGCATGATCCCAAACCGGAGGTCCGCGTCAGCGAAAAGTTGCAGACTTTTCGGACAAGATCATGCCCCAAGGAAACGCAAGCCTTGGCTCGTGACTTTCAGGTTGCGACCGAAAGGCCGGAACGGGTAACACTGCTCATCCCATAGAAAGGGGCTGACGACCGTCGAGGGGTCGTCCCCATGCCTCGTAAACCGGAACACTGGAAAAGAGACTGCACATGGACATCACCAAGGAAACTGCGGCCCTTCTCGGAAGGCTTGGCGTGAATACCGACAGCATCGTGGGCGGCGACCTTGCGGTCCACAGCCCGGTCACCGGCGAGAAGATCGCCGCGCTGAAGTCGATGTCGAGCGCCGAGGCCATCCAGGCCATCGAGCAGGCCCATGAGGCCTTCAAGGCCTGGCGCCTGGTGCCGGCGCCCAAGCGCGGCGAACTGGTGCGCCTGCTGGGCGAGGAACTGCGCGCCGCCAAGGCCGATCTCGGCCGTCTGGTCTCCATCGAAGTCGGCAAGATCCCGTCGGAAGGCCTCGGCGAAGTGCAGGAAATGATCGACATCTGCGATTTCGCCGTCGGTCTTTCGCGCCAGCTCTACGGCCTCACCATCGCCACCGAGCGTCCCGGCCACCGCATGATGGAGACCTGGCACCCGCTGGGCGTCGTCGGCGTCATTTCGGCGTTCAACTTCCCGGTCGCCGTCTGGTCGTGGAATGCGGCGCTGGCGCTCGTCTGCGGCGACTCAGTCGTCTGGAAGCCGTCGGAAAAGACCCCGCTGACCGCGCTTGCCTGCGAGGCGATCTTCGCCCGCGCGGTAAAGCGTTTTGGCGCCGATGCGCCCGCCGGCCTGCTCAAGGTTCTGATCGGCGACCGCGCCATCGGCGAAGCACTGGTCGACAATCCGAAGGTTCCGCTCGTCTCGGCCACCGGCTCGACCCGCATGGGCCGCGAAGTCGGTCCGCGCCTTGCCAGGCGCTTTGCTCGCTCCGTCCTGGAACTCGGCGGCAACAACGCCGGCATCGTCTGCCCCTCGGCTGACCTCGACATGGCGCTGCGTGCCATCGCCTTCGGCGCCATGGGCACCGCGGGCCAGCGCTGCACCACGCTGCGCCGCCTGTTCGTGCACGAAAGCGTCTATGACGCCATCGTCCCCCGCCTGAGGAAGGCCTATGAGAGCGTCTCGGTGGGCAGCCCGCTCGAGACCAGCGCGCTGGTCGGCCCGCTGATCGACAAGCCCGCCTTCGACAACATGCAGAAGGCGCTCACTGAGGCCAAGTCGCATGGCGGCGCCGTCACCGGCGGCGCGCGCGTCGAGAACGGCAATGACGCGGCCTATTACGTCCGTCCGGCGCTGGTCGAGATGCCGGGCCAGGTCGGCCCCGTGCTCGAAGAAACCTTCGCGCCGATCCTCTACGTGATGAAGTACAGCGACTTCGACAGCGTGCTCGCTCAGCACAATGCCGTCGGCGCTGGCCTCTCCTCCTCGATCTTCACCCGCGACATCCAGGAATCCGAGCGCTTCCTGAGCGCCGACGGCTCCGACTGCGGCATCGCCAACGTCAATATCGGCACTTCGGGCGCCGAGATCGGCGGTGCGTTCGGTGGCGAGAAGGAAACCGGCGGCGGCCGCGAATCCGGTTCGGACGCCTGGAAGGCCTATATGCGCCGCGCCACCAATACGGTGAACTATTCCAACGCGCTGCCGCTGGCGCAGGGCGTGTCCTTCGACATCGACTGACGAACACGTTACCGGCTGCCGCCGGCAATTTATGCAACACAAACAAAGCCTCGCGCCCAGCGCGGGGCTTTTTTCATGTGCCGCCTGTCGGCACCGCATGGCCAAGGCTCAACGCAAGGTGAACGCGTTCAGGGTGGACCCTGCGTTTGGATGGGTGCATTGTGCCCGCGCGGCAGCAGAGGGCATTGCCGATACTTCGGGGGACACCGAAGGGAGAGCCCAATGTGTTACAGCCAACAATATCTAACGTCGGACGACATGGCCAAAATCGAGCGCGTCCTGACGCAGGCCGGCTTCCACAAATCGGAAACAGCGTCGGGAATGGACAAGGATGCAGCAAGCTTCCTCGCCCGCGAGTTTCAGGACGGAGTGACGAATGAGGCTGATCTGGCCCTGTCGCTCGAAAGATATCTGACGAGACGGGCATCATGGCGGGCCGCACCCGGCAGCGCCAATTCGAGCCGCAAGGTAGAGCTGAAACCCGTCTCCAAAGCGTCTGCGCAACAAATCTGACTAGTGAACCCTGGCCCGCTCCGGGAGGCCCGATACCGTGAACCGTGTCGGGCATCATCCTTGGGCCGCACGTGCCAAACCGGCCCCACCTTCCCTTACGGTATTTTTCTATTTTCTAATGGAACCGAACGGAGCGCCTCGCGTTGTTTGTGTTCCAACTAGGCGCATTGGTGGCGGGGGCCACCGCAAAGCCCGTCGTCTCAGCCGAGACGGCGGGCTTTTGCTATCGGAAGCAAGGGCGCACCCCGCGCGGCGGATTGAAGAAAATCATGGCCGCTCTAGCTGATCTAGCGTGCGAGGGGCACCCCAAGGAGGAAATCATGATTGGCAAAATGATTCTTGCGGCTTCACTCGTTGCCGCCTTCAGCATGCCCGCATTTGCAGCGAACGAATACTGGGTCGCAAAGGACCCGTCGACAAAGAAGTGCTCGGTCGTCAGTCAGAAGCCGGACGGCAAGAAGATGATGGACGCCGGAACCAAGATGTATGCGAGCCAGGCAAATGCAGAAAGAGCGATGAAGGAACTCGCTGCCTGCAAGTGAGCGCAGAGGATACCCCAAGAGCCCGCTTCGGCGAACCGAGGCGGGCTCTGTTTTGCGCTTGGCCTCGAAGTTGCCCGCGAGAACTGCACTTGGGTGGGTCAGTATCAGTTAGTTTCTGGCGCCCAATGCCAGGCGGCAGGCCAAACCTGCGAAGACTGTCGCCAGAAGATACTGCGGCAGCTTCGTGAACCGGGCCAAACCGGTAACCCGACTGCGGATATGTCCGCTCAGCAGGACAACCGAGCCATTCACGACAAAGCCGATTCCATTAAGCACGGTAGCCAGAACCAGCATTTGCACCGTAAGCGACCCTGCCTCTGGCCGTACAAACTGAGGAAACAGCGCCAGGACGAAGAGGGCCATTTTCGGATTTAGAAGATTTGTTGCTAATCCTTCGCCAAGAATCCGCTTCATTGAGAATCGTTTCAGGGCCGACGTGGGGGAGAAATTCGGGCCCTCAGACCGAATGGTTTTCCAAGCTAGATACATCAAATACGCGCAGCCAGCCCAGCGAATGACTTCGTATGCCATTGGCACTGCAACAAAGAGCTGAGAGAGTCCCAACGCTGCTGCGAGGGCATGGCAGTATGTGCCGAGTGCTATCCCGGCATAGGTCAGGAACCCTGCGGCTTTCCCTTGGCTTATGCTGCGCGAAGCAATGAGAAGCATGTCGGGTCCGGGTGTGGCTGTGAGCACTACACACGCGGCGGCAAAGAGCATGATCGTGGAGAAATCCGGCATATCGTTTTCCTTCGAGTTGGCCGGAATTCCGATCTATCAAAATCCATGGAGACGGCAAGTCGGAACTGATGAGAGACCCACTAGCACGAAACGCAAAAAGGTCCGCCCCGGCGAACCGAAGCGGTCGGCGGCTTCAGACAGGCAGAAATTAGCTCAATCGGGCTAAGGCAGGCTGGCTCTGGTCGTACCGCGAGTCATCTCGGGAAAAGCGGCATCGTCGCGGCTACTCCCTTACATGCCTTTACATTGGCGCGATTGCCTAATCCAGAGATTGCGTCCTAAGCAGAGACATGCGCTCGGGCTAGCTGGCGCATGGCGAATTCCTTGGACATAATTATCCCGCAATGCATCCCCACTTGTTCGTTCTGTTGGCCGAGCGAGAGATTGCAGGGAGGGCGCGTGTCGTCGTTTGCCTTAGCTGACGCTGCAGCTATCGCTTTGCGCTTGGTTCGTAGCGGTAAGCAACATTCCGATCCGCTAAACGGGAGAACGGCCGGGGAGATTTTCGAGTACCTAACCGCGCCGATATATTCCCCCCCAGACCCGGTGGCCATCGCCACGATATTCCGACGCAATGCTCGAAGTTTCGGCCAGGCCCGGCATGTCGCGTCGATCGTTACATCGTCGCTCATCAAGGCCGGGATGAGCCGACGAGCCGCAGTGGCGTCGCACGGAACGATGATGGCTGCGGCCATTCTGTTGCCGGTTTAGGGCAGCGGTTTTTTTGCGCGCCCCAAAAGTCGCCTAGGTCAAAGCTGCTGCCGATTTCCTGCACCAGAAGCGCACAAGTCGAACACGCCATTCTTTTCGAAAGCTGGTCTGGAAACTCGATCGCCGTCAGGTCGATTTCCGTAAGGTTTTCGCATTTGCAGATGCGTGATGCGCCGGGCACTGCGGCGACGATCGCTTGGGCGACTATCAGCGGGAGAAAGGAATGGTACCGTTGGCTGGGATCGAACCAGCGACCTCCGGATCCACAATCCGGCGCTCTAACCATCTGAGCTACAACGGCACGCCATCTGGTGAGGCGTCCAATAAGGACAAACGGCGGACATTTCAAGCCACTTAAACGCTGTTTGCCGGGTCATTTTGACCACATATCCCCAAAAGCCCGCAAACCCGGCGAAAATGCCCGCAAAAAAGAAAAAGACCGGCGGGAGGAGGAGCCGGTCTTTTCCGATGCAGCGCCAGCGGGAGGAGCTGGCTTAGGCCCGAAGGCGGAGGGAGGAGGTTCCGCAATCGGGTATTTTAGGCAAAGCCGCTATCAGGCGACCTTGAGTTCCTTCAGCGTCTTCTGGAAGACGTCCTTGAACGGCTTGGTCACGTCCTCGGCAGCCTTGGTCGAAACGGCCTGGAAATCCTTGGCCTGCTCGACCGCGGTCTCGAAACGCTGACGCAGGAAAGCGGTCTGCAGCTCGAACAGCTCCGACAGCGACTTGGCGCCGACCAGGGATTCGAGATGGGCAAAGCCGGCCTCGGCATTGCTGCGCAGGTTGGTGATCGCCTTCAGCGACAGGTCGCCGCCGGCATTGCGGGCGGTTTCGAACGTCGTCTCGAGGGCCTTCTGGGCTTCCTCGGCGCCGGTCTTCAGCTTGGCATAGGCTTCCTTCGACTGCTCGACGCCCTTTTCGGCAAAGGCGCGGAACTGGTCGGAGGCCTTCGAGGCGTCGAAGGTCGGGAATTCGGCATTCTCTGTAAATTCTGCGGTCTTGGCGGCAGTCTTGGACATATTTTGATCCTTTACAGGGGACAGTCCTTCGGAGGGCATGTCTCGTTCATGCATGGCGTCTATATAGTTCGGGTCATTGTGCATTGCAACATAAATATTGCACTGCAGCAAAAGTTAAAGCGCGTTAACCAAATGCCCAGTTTCCGCTCGTCACACGCGCTGATTTCTGGACGTTTGAGCCGGCCGCTTGATATTAACGAAGGATTAACTGCGGGGAATCCGTCTCCGCGGGGAAGGTCTAGGAACGCATGCCGTCAGCCTCGTATTCGTTCATCGATGTCGCGATCCTCGCCGACGTAAGACAGCGTTTTGCCGCCGGCGACGCGCTGGTCATCCTTGCGACGGATCTCGACCAGGTGATCTGGGCAAACGGACCGGGTGCGGCCCTGCTCGGCTATCCGGACATCGAGACGGCGGTTGGCGAGGAGCCGGGCCTTTCCATTGCCGCGCGCCGGCAGATCATGGCGACGAGCGGCTTTCCGCATATCGGCCGCGACCGCAGCCTTATGGTGCGCCTCGCCTCGGGAATCACCAGTCTTGCCGTCAATTGCCTGGCGAGCGCGCTTGTCCTGCCCGACGGCGAGGACGCGATCCTGCTTGCCGTTCCGGCTGCACAAGGCGGTGGCCGCAGCGAAAACGAGATTGCCGAGCGCGCTATTGGCGGGCTGGACGGCCACGGCCAGTTCGCTGCCTTCGTCGGCAAGGACGGGGTGATCGACGCTGCCTCCGAAGGGTTCGAGGCGCTGGGAATCGCGCCGCAGACATTGTCGGAACTGACCGCCGAAGTGGGCATGGCGCGTGACCGCGTGGTCAAGCGCATGATTCGCAGTGGCAAGGGCCTGCTGCCCGCGGGAATCGCCCGGCTGGCCGATTCGCCGGCGCGGCACCTGCTCATCGTCGTGGACGAGGACCAGCTTGCGGCCGAAGAGGCAAAGCCCGCCGAACCTGAGGCCCCGCAGGCAGTAGTCGATACCGTGCTGCCGGTCGCCGAATCGGATCACGCCACCAGCGAAGCGCCGCGGCCTGAGCCCGAGGCTGAAGAACAACGGGTCGCTAAGGCAGAATCACAGATCGAATCGGAAGAACCGCGGATCGAGTCCTCGGAGCCTGACGCGGCGACGGTCGAGCAGCCGGAGCTTGTCGCGAACCCGACCCAGGAAGCAGAGTCTGTCGCGGCGCCGGTTGAGGAGGCTGAACTGGCTGCGGTCGAGCCGACCGAGATGGACGCGGCGCCGATCGAAGAACCCGCGCCCGACGAGGACAAGAGCGCCGCCGAATCGGCGAGCGAGCCGGACGCAGCAACGACCGCGCCCAGGCCGACCGGCGAGCCCACGCAGGGCCATCACGACCGCTGGTATTTCAGCGCAGAAGAAGAGGCTCCCGGCGCGCCTGCCCCCTCTGCGGCAGTTGCGCCTGCGCCAACCTTCAAGCCGAACCGTTCCCTGCCTGCCGTGCGCTTCGTGTGGCGCACCGATGCGGAGGGGCGCTTCAGCGAGATTTCCAGGGAATTTGCGGAAGCGGTTGGCGCGCATGCCGCCGACGTCGTCGGCCGGCGCTTTCGCGATGTCGCCATGGCCTTCGGGCTAGATCCGTCGGGCGAGATTTCCGACCTGCTCGAACGCCGCGACACCTGGTCGGGGCGTTCGGTGCTGTGGCCGCTTGCCGGCACCGAGCTGAAAGTTCCGGTCGACCTCGCCGCCCTGCCCGTCTATGGCCGCGACCGCAATTTCGAAGGTTTTCGTGGGTTTGGCGTCGCGCGGCGGGCGGAAGCCGTGCCGGATCCGGAAAAGCTCGGGCTGGTGCTCGTGCCCGGCAGCGCGATGCCGAAGGTCGAAAGACATTCCACCCTTCCGGTCGAGGCCCACAGTGACGAGCCCGCGACCGACCCGTTCCAGGGCGAAGTTCCCGTACTTGCCATTGAGCCCAAGCCCGACCGCCGTTTCAGCGACAAGGTGATCCGCCTTGCCGAGCATCGCCCGGCGGGCGAAAAGGGACTATCGCCTGTCGAGCGCAGCGCCTTCCGCGAGATCGGCGAGCGCCTGAAGAAAAACGGCGACGAGAGCAAGGCCAACGGTCAGCCGACCGCTGAATCAGATAACTCGACCAAGTCGCCGGAAGCAGCCCCGCCTCCGAGCGAGCAGGCGCCCTTGGCCACCGAATCTGTCGAGGCCTCGCAGCCGCTTGAAGAAAAGGCTGTCGAGCCGGTCACCAGCGAGGGCGCCGAGCCCGTCGCGGCTGCCGATGAAAAGCCCGTCGAGGAAGCTACTTCCGCCGCAACAGCGGAACCGGCCGCCGCCGAAGCCAAGCCTGCTGCCAAGCCGGCTCCCGAACTGAAGCGCGAAGGCTTCCTGCCGTCGGCCTTTGCCCCCGGCGACCAAAAGCTGCCGAGCGACACCTCGATCCTCGAAAAACTGCCGGTGCCGGTGCTGATCCACTCCGGCGACGTACTCCATTACGCCAACGGAGAATTCCTGACGCTGACCGGCTATGCCTCGGTCGAGCAGCTTGCCGAGGCCGGCGGGCTCGATGCGCTGTTTGCCGACAGCTATGCCGACGACACCGAGGCGCCGCACCACGATCTCAGGCTGCGCACGGGCGACGGACTGGAATTCCCCATCGAGGCGCTGTTGCGCTCGGTGCCGTGGCAGGGCCGCAAGGCGCTGATGCTTGTGGTTCGTCGCACCGGCGAAGAGGAAGTGGCCGAGGTCGCGCCAACCCTTCAAGCGCCCAGCGAAGCGGAGCTTCACGCCCGCATCGCCGAGATGCGCACCATTATCGACACCGCCACCGACGGCGTGGTGCTGATCGACAAGGAAGCCACCATCCGCTCCATCAGCCGGCCGGCGGAGGCGCTCTTTGCCCTCGACAGCGACGAGGCGGCGGGAAAACCCTTCGTCTCGCTGTTTGCCATGGAAAGCCAGCGCGCCGTGCGCGACTATCTCAATGGCCTTTCGGAACATGGCGTCGCCAGCGTGCTCAATGACGGGCGCGAAGTGATCGGCCGCGAAGCCGAGGGCCGCTTCATCCCGCTGTTCATGACCATCGGGCGCCTGCCCAATGACAGCGGCTATTGCGCCGTGGTGCGCGACATCACCCAGTGGAAGCGCGCCGAGGAGGAACTCACCCAGGCGCGCGCCATGGCCGAGCGCGCCTCCTCGCAGAAGACCGATTTCCTGGCCCGCGTCAGCCATGAGATCCGCACGCCGCTCAACGCCATCATCGGCTTTTCCGAGTTGATGGTGGACGAAAAATTCGGCCCGATCGCCAACGATCGCTATCGCGACTACCTGCGCGACATCAAGCGCTCGGGCAACCACGTGCTCGACCTGGTGAACGACCTGCTCGACATTTCCAAGATCGAGGCCGGCCAGCAGGAGATGGCCTATGAGGCGGTGTCGCTCAACGACGCGCTGGCCGAAACGGTTGCCATGATGCAGCCGCAGGCCAATCGCGAGCGGGTCATCATCCGCTCCAGCTTCGCCTCGAAACTGCCCGACGTGGTGGCCGACCTGCGCAGCGTGCGCCAGATCGCGCTCAACATCCTGTCTAATGCCGTGCGTTACACCCAGGCCGGCGGCCAGGTCATCGTCTCGACCGCCTATGAGACCAGCGGCGACATCGTCATGCGGGTGCGCGATACCGGCATCGGCATGACGCAGGCCGAGATCGAGCAGGCCCTAAAACCCTTCAAGCAGATCAATTCGCTGAAGCGCCCGCGCGGCGACGGCACCGGGCTCGGCCTGCCGCTGACCAAGGCGATGGTCGAAGCCAACCGCGCCCGCTTCATCATCACCTCGACGCCCGGCGAAGGCACGCTTGTCGAGGTTGCGTTCCCGTCGACGCGGGTGCTGGCGGAGTAGAGGCAGGCGAAATCGTCTGCTTTGCGGGCGCGCCTGCCGCGCCTGCTGAATCGCATGCCCACCTAGCCGGCTCGACACCCTGCCTGAGACTCCTCAGGCAGTCTGGCGACGTTGCTTCATCAACGGACAAAATGTCGCTCGCCAACGCCGCTTGGCGAGGCTCGGCCGTCAAACCATTGAAAAGCTGTCTCCTTTTGTCCACTTTAGAACAATTCCAAACTATTGAAATCATTAGTGTTTGGATTGATCTGACCCGTCATCTGGTCCACAAGTTGATCGGCTCCGTGAGGCGCCGAGCAAAATTGTCCCCTGGGGCCTTGAACCCCTCTGGTCAGGAGAGTGACATGACAACTGGAAACGCCCGGCCGAAGCTGGCCGGATACGCCGCCCTTGCCTTTGCCACCCTGTTCGCAGGCACTGCGCTGGCGGATGGCACCGTCAACATCTACACCTATCGCCAGCCCGAGCTGATCCAGCCGGTGCTCGACGCCTTCACGGCAGAGACCGGCATCAAGACCGAGGTGCTGTTCCTCGACAAGGGCCTGGAAGAACGCGTGCTGGCCGAAGGCCAGAACTCGCCGGCCGACGTCATCATGACCGTCGACATCGCCCGCCTCACCACGGCCAAGGACAAGGGCATCACCCAGCCGCTCGACGACGCCACCGTCAATGCCAACATCCGGCCGGAATACCGCGATCCGGAAGGCCACTGGTTCGGCCTCACCAAGCGCGCCCGCGTCGTCTATGCGTCCAAGGACCGCGTGAAAGACACCGTCATCACCTATGCCGAGCTTGCCGATCCGAAGTGGAAGGGCAGGATCTGCATCCGCTCCGGCCAGCACGACTACAACCTGGCTCTCTTCGGCGCGGCCGTCGCCCATTGGGGCCCGGAAAAGACCGAGGAGTGGATGAAGGGCCTAAGGGCCAATCTCGCCCGCAAGCCGGAAGGCGGCGACCGTCCGCAGGCCAAGGCCATCGCGGCCGGCGAATGCGACATCGCCATCGGCAACACCTACTATGTCGGCCTGATGCGGACCAACGAGAAGGAGCCGGAGGAGAAGGAGTGGGGCAACGCCATCAACGTCATCTTCCCGACCTGGGAAAATGGCCTGACCCACGTCAACATCTCCGGCGCCGCGCTCGCCAAATACGCGCCGCACCGCGATGATGCCGTCAAGCTCATCCAGTTCCTGTCGAGCCACAAGGCGCAGCAGGTCTACGCCGAGAAGAACTTCGAATATCCGGTCGAGCCGGGCCTCGAGCCCTCGCCGGTGGTGAAGGAGTTCGGCGAACTCAAGGCCGACACGCTGCCGCTGGTCGAAATCGCCAAGAACCGCAAGGCGGCATCCGAGATGGTGGACCGCGTCGGCCTCGACGACGGACCCTCGAATTGACGCCTGCGAACTAACCTTCCGGAAGCCGGGCCGCCCAAGGTCCGGCTTTTCCTTTTCGAACGTGAGCACGATTTGACCGCTCTTCAGCGCAACTCCGACGACGACATGGACCAGGCCTCGCGCCCGGCCCCGCTTCGCGTGAGGCGCAACCGGCATCGTGGCGCGCATCTTCTGGCGCTTGTCGTCTCGGCCTGCGTTCTGCTGCCGATCCTGTCGCTCGCCTATGTGGCGCTGAGCGGCACCGGCGAGGATTGGCCGCATCTGATGAGACACGTGCTGCCCGGCTCCAGCCTGACCACGCTTTACCTCATGGCGATGGTCGCGGCCGCCACCTCGCTCGTCGGAGTCGCCGGCGCCTGGCTGGTCGTGGCGTTCGACTTCCCCCTGCGGAGAACGCTCGCCTGGGCGCTGGTTCTGCCGCTTGCGGTGCCGACCTATCTGGCGGCCTACGCCTTCGGCGAGTTCTTCCACTACACCGGCCCGGTGCAGAACCTGGTGCGCAGCATCTTCGGCTTCCAGACCGTCCGCGACTACTGGTTTCCCGACATACGCACGACGCCCGGAGCGGCATTCGTGCTGTCGTCGGTGCTCTACCCTTATGTTTATCTCACCACGCGCGTGATCTTCCTCATGCAGGGCCGCAACATTGCCGACGCCGCCCGCACGCTGGGCGCCGGACCGGCCAGGGTGTTTTGGCGCGTGCTATTGCCGGTGGCGCGGCCCGCGATCGTCGCCGGCGTGGCGCTGATCCTGATGGAGACCGTCAACGACATCGGCGCGGCCGAATATCTGGGCGTGCGCACGCTGACCTTTTCCATCTACGCCACCTGGCTGAATCGCGGCAGCCTGGAAGGCGGCGCGCAGATCGCGCTGGTGATGCTGATGCTGGTCTTCGCGCTGCTGGCCGCCGAGCAATGGGCAAGGCGCCGCCAGCGCTTCCACACCGGCCGCGCCACCCATATGCAAGCTCGCCCGCTCCGCACCCAGTTGCACGGCTGGCGTGCAGTTGCAGCCCTTCTGGCAACCGGACTGCCGGTGCTTGCCGGCTTCGGCATTCCGCTTTTCGTCTTCGGCCAATACGCCGCGCGGCGGCTGGAGCAGTTCACGTCGCCTGCTCTCGGCCGCGCCTTCCTGCACAGCCTCGCCACCGCGACGGCCACGGCCCTGATCACCGTTCTGCTGGCGCTTTTCCTCATCAATGCCGTGCGCCTTTGCCGTTCGCGCGGCATCACGCTTGCCGTGCGGCTGGCCTCGATCGGTTATGCCCTGCCCGGCGGTATTTTGGGACTGGGCCTTCTGTTCGCTCTGGCCCGCTTCGACAATACGCTGGACGGTTTTGCGCGCGCTGAGCTCGGTTTTTCCACCGGCCTTCTGCTTACCGGTTCGGCGGCGGCGGTGGTCATCGCCTGCTCGATCCGCTTCCTTGCACTGGCAGAGAGCGCGATCCGTTCCGGCATGGAAAAGCTGCCGCCCAATCTCGACGAAGCCGCCCGCAGCCTCGGCCACACGCCAGCGCGCAGCGCAACCAGGGTGCTGCTGCCCCTTCTGAAACCAGCCATCTTCACGGCAGCCGTGCTGGTGTTCGTCGACACCATCAAGGAACTGTCGGCGACGATCCTGCTGCGCCCCTTCGGCTTCAACACCCTCGCCACCCATGTCTATGAGAGCGCCTCGCGCGGCGTGCCGGAAGAAGGCGCGGTGGCGGCCATCCTCATCATTCTGACGGCGCTGGTTCCGGTGATGCTGCTTTCCGGTGCGCTGGCGCGCGACCGCGAAGCGACGATGTGACCGGCAGCACAACTGCCGCTTGTCCGCCTGCTCCGGAAAATAAAGAAAAGGCGCTCCAAGAGGAACGCCTGAAAAAGAATGCTGTCAAAAACGGGACTTGAGCACAGAGGCGAGGCCGGGATTTCTCCCTCAAGTTGAGATCGAATATCGCGGCCAACCCTTAACAAGTCCTTACCCAGGTCGGGAAACATTTACCAATGTGTACCACTTCTGAAATCTGGGTAAATTTCCAGGTTACCTTTTGTTAGGCATATTTTAGCGGCGTTCCGACCTAGCTCTGCAATGCCTGGATGTCCTTGAACAGGTCGAGCGCTTCGGGATTGGCGAGCGCTTCCTTGTTCTTGACCGCGCGGCCGTGGACGATGTCGCGCACGGCGAGTTCGGTGATCTTGCCCGACTTGGTGCGCGGAATGTCGGTGACGGCAACGATCTTCGCCGGCACGTGGCGCGGGCTGGCGCCGGTGCGGATCTTCGTCCGGATGCGCTTTTCGAGGTCCTCGTCGAGACTGACGCCGGCCGCAAGCCGCACGAACAGCACCACGCGCACGTCATCCTGCCAATCCTGGCCGATGCAGATGGCCTCGGCGATCTCCGCCATCTGCTCGACCTGATTGTAGATCTCGGCCGTGCCAATGCGCACACCGCCGGGGTTCAGCGTCGCGTCCGAGCGGCCATGGATGACGATGCCGCCATGCTCGGTCCATTCGGCGAAGTCGCCATGGCACCAGATATTGTCGAAGCGCTCGAAATAGGCAGCGCGGTACTTGGCGCCATCGGCATCGTTCCAGAAGCCGATCGGCATGCAGGGGAACGCCTTGGTGCAGACGAGCTCGCCCTTCTCGCCGCGGATCGGCTTGCCGTCGTCGTCCCATACATCCACCGCCATGCCGAGGCCGGCGGCCTGGATCTCGCCAATCCACACCGGCTCGGTCGGCACGCCAAGCACGAAGCAGGAGACGATATCGGTGCCGCCCGAAATCGAGGCGAGATGGATGTCCTTCTTGATGCCGTCATAGACGAAGGCAAAGCCCTCGGGCGACAGCGGCGAGCCGGTCGACGACAGCGTGCGAACCGTCGACAAGTCGTGCGTGTCCATAGGCCTCAGATCAGCCTTGCGCACGGAATCGATGAATTTCGCCGAGGTGCCGAAATAGGTCATCTTCTCGGCGTCCGCGAAATCGAACAGCACGTTGCCGTTCGGATGGAACGGCGAGCCATCGTAGAGAAGCAGCGTGGCGCCCGAGGCCAGGCCCGAAACCAGCCAGTTCCACATCATCCAGCCGCAGGTGGTGAAGTAGAAGAAGCGGTCGCCGTCTTCGAGGCCGGCATGCAGGCGCTGTTCCTTGACGTGCTGGATCAGCGTACCGCCGGCCGAGTGCACGATGCACTTCGGGATACCCGTGGTGCCGGAGGAAAACAGGATGTAGAGCGGATGCGAGAACGGCAGCCGCTCGAAGGTCACCTTGCCGGGGTTGAACGGCGCCACAGCATCGTCCAGCGCCTGTGCGCCGGCAACGCCTGCTGCAACCTCGCGCGCCTTGCCGAGATAGTCGACGACCAGCACTTTCCGCACCGTCGGCAGCTTCTTGGCCACCTCGGCGATCTTGGCCGCGATGTCGATTTCCTTGCCATTGTAGTAGTAGCCGTCCGGCGCGATGAACACGACCGGCTCGATCTGACCAAAGCGGTCGAGCACGCCCTGTTCGCCGAAATCGGGGGAGCAGGACGACCAGACCGCGCCGATCGAGCTAGCGGCCAGCATGGCCGCCACCGTCTCGGGCATGTTCGGCATCATGGCGGCGATGCGGTCGCCGCTCTTGACGCCGAGGCTCAAGAAGAGCTGCTGCAGCTTGGACACCAGCGCATGCAACTCGTCCCAGAACAGGCGGCGCGTTACCTTGTCCTCGCCCTTAAAGACGATGGCATCAGTCGCGCCGGTTTTCTTCAGCAGGTTTTCAGCAAAGCTGATCCGCGCATCGGGAAAGAACTGCGCGCCGGGCATCTTGTCGCCATCGGCCAGCACGCGGCCGCCCTTGTCGCCGACAATGCCGCAAAAATCCCAGACCAGGTTCCAGAAGGCTTCGCGATCCTCGATCGACCAGGCATGCAGCTCGGCAAAGCGTGAAAAATCACGCCCTGCTGTCCGGGATGCCTCAGCCATGAAAGCGGTCAGCGGGGCAGCTGCGATCCGTTCTTTGGACGGCGTCCACAGCGGCGCGGTATTCGACATTGCACTCTCCTCCAAAAGCCTTGCCGTTATGCATTGTGCGGTGCGGCAGAGCAAGACGATGTGCGCCGAGCGGCAAGAATGTGCGCAAATGTCGTTACAGACTGTGCGCAAACGTCATCGCATGGCCACAAAGGCTTGAAAAGCCGTGCATGTCCGCTACACCGGTTGCGACGCAAAACCGGCTGAACGCAGGCGGTCGACAGTTCGATCAGCATGAACGAGGCACAATGCCGTCACCTTTGGTCAGGCGCAGCATCTGGTTGGTCGGTATGGCCGCGCTGGCCGTCGCCCTTATTATTGCGCTGGTGCCGTTCCTGGCGTCCACGCGCATCGTGGGCGACCGTATCGCCTATGAGCTGAGCTCGTGGAGCGGCTATCGCGTCACCATCGGCGCTGCCCCTGAAATCCGCGTCTGGCCGAGCTTACGCGCCATCGTCACCGACGTGGCCATGACGCCGTGGGATGCGCTCGACCACCCGCCGGTGATCGAGGCCGAACGCATCGAGATCAAGCTTTCCGCGCTTGCCGCACTGCGCGGCGATGCCGTCTTTTCGGCGGCAGAGCTGGTCAGGCCCACGCTGCGCCTCGAGCGCATGCAGGACGGCCGCTACCTGCCCGAATCCGCCGACGGCGGCCGCATCGCAAACGCAATCCACGACGCGCGCGAGGCGATTGCCGCAAATGTCGAGCCGGCTGCAGTCGAACGCAGCCTTTCGTCGCGCGAACTCGGCACGATCAGCATGCGCGACGGCCGCGTGACCGAATTTGCCGATGGCAAGGATGAGGAGATCCTGACCGGGCTCACCGGCAAGCTGAACTGGCCGGCGCTCAACAAGGCCGCTTCCGTCAGCCTGAGCGCCATCTGGCACGGCGAGGAGGTCAATCTCGAAGCGTCGCTGGCCAAGCCGCTGGTTCTACTTGCGGGAGGCGAAGCGCCTGTGGCTGCCGCCCTCACCTCCGCGCCGGCAACCGCGTCCTTCGACGGTGTCGTCAAGGCTGCCGAGAACGCCTATGTCGACGGCAAGATGAAGGCCGCAGCACCTTCGCTGAAGCGGCTGACCGAGTGGACCGGCACCGAAATGGCCTCCACGGCCAGCGCCATCGGGTCCGTTTCCATCGGCGGCCGACTGGTTGGCGACACCCAGCGCATGAAGCTGGAAGGCGCCGAGGTTGCCCTCGACAAGAACCCCGGCACCGGCGCGCTCGACCTGAGCTTCAGCGAGCGCGTTCCAGTCGTTTCCGGCACGCTGGCTTTCGACACGCTCGACCTCAGCCCAATCCTCACCGCCTTCACCCCGGCAACGTCCGAGAAGGCGGCGGCGGAGATCGACCCGGTATTTGCAAACCTCATCAACCTCGACCTGCGCCTGTCTGCAGCCCACGCCCTTGTCGACACGGTGATGCTGGCCGATGTCGCGGCAACCGCGCAGATCAAGAACAGCATCGTCGCCTTCGACATTTCCGATGCCTCGGCCTTCGGCGGCAATTTGCAGGCCGGCGTGCGCTTCGACCGAAAGCCGGAGGGCACGCAGGCGGAAATGCGCTTCCTCGCTTCCGACATCGAAGGCGGCGCCTTCGGCGCGGCTGCCGGCATGACCCGGCTGGTGCCGATCGGCCGCGGCAACATCTCGCTCATCCTGAAGGGACCGGGCCGCGTCTGGGAATCCATCATCGAGAATGGCGAAGGCACCATCTCGGCGAGCTTCGGTCCGGGCGCCCTACCCGACTTCGATCTGGCCGGCTTTCAGAAGCGCTGCGATGACGGCGGCTTCTTCCCCCTCGACGAAGTGTCCAAGGGAACCCTGCCCATCGACGGTGCGGAGCTGAAGGCAACCGTCGCCCATGGCGTGATCCGGCTTGAGAAGGCGGAAGCCCGCTCTCCCCAGGGCAGGCTCTGGCTCACCGGCATCATCCCCTATGTCAGCCGGGGCCTGGCTCTGTCGGGCGGCATCGTGGCGCCTGACGCGCCGGCGACGGAAGACAGCCAGCCTCCTGCCAGCTTCTTCGTCGGCGGCTCGTGGAACGCGCCTTTTGTGTCGCCAGTGAACAGCGACTGACAGCCGCCCAGCGATTTCAGGTTGTAACGGTGCGTCCTTCGAGGCTCGCCCTGCGGGCGAGCGCCTCAGGATGAGGGAGGCTTGCGCCCGGGCGAGCGCCTCAGGATGAGGTCCGTTGGCGCAGACCTCCCTCATCCTGAGGTGCGACCCTGAGCCTGCGAAGGGGAGCCTCGAAGGACGCACCAAAAAATAAGGCCCCACGCCGTCGGCGCAGGGCCTTGTGATTTCAGCCGCCTATCTCAGCCGCGCTGCGCGGCTTGCTCGTCGCGCAGGCGCTGGACCTCGCGCTGCTTGTTGACCACCGAGGCGCCGACCACGCCGATGGCGACGACTGCGATCAGGATCGTACAGGCGGCGTTGATCTCCGGCGTCACACCAAGACGCACCTGGCTGTAGATCTTCATCGGCAGCGTGGTAGCGCCCGGACCTGAGGTGAAGCTGGCGATGACCAGATCGTCCAGCGACAGGGTGAAGGCCAGCATCCAGCCGGAAATGATCGCCGGCAGGATCACCGGCAAGGTGATCTGGAAGAAGGTCTTCACCGGCGGCGCACCAAGGTCCATCGCCGCTTCCTCAAGCGAACGGTCGAACGTCAGCAGGCGCGACTGCACCACCACCGCCACGAAACACATGGTCAGCGTGATATGCGCCAGCGTCACGGTGAGGAAGCCGCGATCGAGCCCCACTGCCACGAAGAGCAGCAGCAGCGATAGGCCGGTGATGACCTCCGGCATGACCAGCGGCGCAAACACCATGCCCGAGAACAGCACGCGTCCGCGGAAGCGCGTGTAGCGGGTCAGCGTCAGCGCCGCGAGCGTGCCGAGCACGGTCGCGACCGAGGCCGAGATGAGCGCCACGCGGGCGGTCACCCAGGCGGCATCCATCAGGCCCTTGTTCTGGAACAGGGACACATACCACTTGGTCGAAAACCCGCCCCAGACGGTGACGAGCTTGGACTCGTTGAAGGAGAAAGCCACCAGAAGAACGATCGGCAAGTAAAGGAAGGCAAAGCCCAGCACGATCGAGGTGACGTTGAAACGGCTCCAGCTGCTATTCATGACACCTCACCTGCCCTGTTCTTGAGAGCGGGCCTGCACATGCTGGAAGATCATGATCGGAATGACCAGCACAAGGAGCAGGATGATGGCCACCGCGGACGCAACCGGCCAGTCTCGATTGTTGAAGAATTCGTTCCAGAGGGTGCGGCCGATCATCAGCGTCTGCGAACCGCCGAGAAGGTCGGGGATGACGAACTCGCCCACGGCCGGGATGAACACGAGCAGGCAGCCCGCGACAACGCCGGGGATGGAGAGCGGGAACGTGACCTTCCAGAAGGCACCGATGGGCTTGCAGCCAAGGTCCTGCGCCGCCTCGATCAGCGAATAGTCCATCTTTTCCAGCGCCGAGTAGAGCGGCAGGATCATGAACGGCAGGTAGGAATAGACGATGCCGATGAAGATCGCGGTGTGGGTATTGAGGATGATCAGCGGCTCGTTGATCAACCCCAGGCCCTGCAGGAGCTGGTTGAGCAGCCCTTCCGGCTTGAGGATGCCTATCCAGGCATAGACGCGGATTAGGAACGAGGTCCAGAACGGCAGGATCACCAGCATCAGCAAGGTCGGCCGCAGCGTGGCCGGCGCGCGCGCCATGCCATAGGCGATCGGGTAGCCGACGACGAGCGTCAGCACCGTCGAAATGCCGGCGATGACAAGGCTCGAGACATAGGCGTTGAAGTAGAGCGCGTCCTGCGTCAGCCAGACATAGTTGTCGAAGCTGAGCTGCTTGACCAGCGACCAGAACCCGCCGATCCCTCCCGACAGATCGAAAGCCGGCGTATAGGGCGGCATCGAGATCGCCGACTGCGACAGCGAGATCTTGAAGACGATGATGAAGGGAACGAGGAAGAAGAACAGCAGCCAGAGATACGGGACGATGATCACCAGGCGGTTCTTCACCGCGCTGGCGGCCCGAACAATGGCCGAGTTGCTCTGGTAGGGCGAACTTCCGGAGGCGACAATTGCGGTATCGGACATCACCGCCTCCCTATTTCGTCAGAACCACGCCCGCATCCGGGCTGAAGGAAATCCAGGCCCTGTCGTTCCAGCTCAGGGGATCGTCCGATACGCGCGAGGCGTTGAGCGAGCAGGCCTTCACGACATGACCGTCGGCAAGCTTGACGTGAAAGACCGTCATGTCGCCGAGATAGGCGATGTCGTAGACCTCGCCTTCCGCAGCGTTGACGTCGTCGTTGGCCGGCTTGCGCGAGGAAACCTTGATCTTTTCCGGCCGGATCGCAAAGACCACCGAATTGCCCGCAGCAGCAGTGCCGGCGTTCTGGGTCTTGATGGTGAGGCCGTTCTTGCTGGCGATGCTGGCGCCGCTTTCATCGCGGCTCGAAACGGTTCCCTCGAACATGTTGACGTTGCCGACGAAGCCGGCGACGAAGCGCGAGCTCGGCGCCTCGTAGACCTCCGCGGGCGTTGCCACCTGCATCACCTCGCCCTTGTCGATGATGGCGATGCGGTCGGCCATGGTCATGGCCTCTTCCTGGTCGTGCGTGACGACGACGAAGGTGAGGCCCAGATTCTGCTGCAGGTCCATGAGCTCAAACTGCGTCTCTTCGCGCAGCTTCTTGTCGAGCGCGCCGAGCGGCTCGTCGAGCAGCAGCACTTTTGGCCGCTTGGCGACCGAACGGGCCAAGGCAACGCGCTGGCGCTGGCCGCCGGAAAGCTGGTGCGGCTTGCGCTTGGCGAACTGTTCGAGCTTGACCAGCCGCAGCATCTCGGCGACGCGCGTTTCGATCTCGCGCTTGGGCATGCCTTCCTGCTTGAGGCCGAAGGCGATGTTGGCTTCCACGGTCATATGCGGGAACAGCGCATAGGACTGGAACATCATGTTGACCGGCCGGCGATAGGGCGGAATGCCTCGCAGGTCCTGTCCGTCGAGCAGGATGCGGCCGGAGGTCGGCTCGTCGAAGCCGGCGAGCATGCGCAGCAAGGTCGACTTGCCGCAACCGGACGCGCCGAGCAGCGCGAAGAACTCGCGCTCGAACACGGTCAGCGACAGGTTGTTGACTGCGGTGAAATCACCAAAGCGCTTGGTGACATTCTCGAAGGCGATATAGGGCTTGGCGGCCGGATCGTTCCACGGCGTAAAGCTTCTGCGGATGCTTCCGAGCGATTTCATTTACTTCTCCACCTCATTCGGTCCCCGTTGCGGCGGCTCCGTCAAAGCGGAAGCGCATGCCGCCATTTCGTGACAGCTTCGCGACCCTTCCGAATATTCTTCCGGTTCCGGATCGCGGCCTTGCGGAAACCCGTCTGTGGACTCGGCGGTGCCTGAGTTCACAAAGAGGCTTCCGGAGAAAGGCCCCGCGATTCTAGCGGGGCCTTTCCGGACATCGTTACTGGCCGGTCACGACCTTGGTCCACAGGCGCGTCACCTGACGCTGGGACTTGGTGTCGTAAGGCGAGACGGTGAACAGCTTGTCGAGAACTTCGGGCGTCGGATAGACGGCCGGATCCTCGAAGATCTCCTTGTTCACGAAGGCCTGCGAGGCCTTGTTGCCATTCGGGAAGTAGACGAAGTTCGTCGACTTGGCGATGACTTCCGGCTTCATCATGTAGTTGAGGAAGGCATGCGCTTCCTCAAGGTGCGGAGCATCGGCGGGAACGGCCATCTGGTCGAACCACATTTCGGCGCCTTCCTTCGGGATCACGTAACCGACCTCGACGCCCTGCTTGGCTTCGACCGCGCGGTCACGCGCCTGGAACACGTCGCCCGACCAGCCGATGGCCATGCAGATGTCGCCATTGGCCAGCGCATTGATGTATTCGGACGAATGGAACTTGCGCACATAGGGGCGCACCTTCAGCAGAACCTCTTCAACCTTGGCAAGGTCTTCAGCCTTGGTCGATTCCGGATCGAGGCCGAGATACCTCAGCACCGAGGGGATGACGTCGGTCGGCGAGTCGAGGAAATAGACGCCGCAATCGGAGAGCTTGGCCAGCTTCTCGGGATTGAAGACGATGTCCCAGCTGTCGATCTTGTCGGTGCCGAGCGCTTCCTCGACCTTCTTCTTGTTGAAGCCGAGGCCGACCGTGCCCCACATGTAGTTGATCGAGTATTCGTTGCCGGGATCGTATTTCGCCGTGCGCTCCGAAACCACGTCCCACATGTTGGTGAGGTTGGGCAGCTTGGACTTGTCGAGCTTCTGGAACACGCCCGCGGAAATCTGGCGCGAGAGGAAGTTTGCCGTCGGCACAACCACGTCGTAGCCGCTGCCGCCCGCCAGGAGCTTGGTCTCAAGGATCTCGTTGGAATCGAAGACGTCGTAGACGACCTTGATGCCGGTTTCCTTGGTGAAGTCGGTGATGATCGAACTGTCGATGTAGTCGGACCAGTTGTAGACGTTGACGACACGTTCCTGCGCATAAGCACTGACGCTGATCAACGTCGCCAAAGCCGATGTGGCAGCAAGCCAAAACGCTTTGTTAACCATCTCAATCTCCCTTTCAGTGTTCCGTTTTCCGGTGCGCGACAGGCCTTCGCGACCGGTTTTTGAGGTTCAGCCTGTTGGCCTTTCAGAAAAGGCGACAAGCACGGAAGTGCCCGCCACCGGGTCAAGGACCGCCCCGACAAAATCGGGGCAGCCCTAATTCTTGTTACCGCATCACGCATGTGGGCAGGCCGGTCGGCCTGCTCTTCCGTCAGAGGTAGGTCGTGCGCTCCAGCTGCGTGATCTCGGCCCAGAAGGCGAGAATCTCGGCGCGCTTCAGGTCCTGATAGACCTTCGCCATCAACGGGCCAAGCGCACGCTCAATGAAAGTGCTCTTGGCCATCAGCTGCAAGGCTTCGTCCATGTCGTCCGGCAGGAACAGCCCGCCCTCGTCATAGGCGTTGCCGACGACCGGAGGCGGCGGAACTTCCTCGTTCTCGATGCCTTCGATCATGCCCTGGATCAGCGCCGCCATGACCAGATACGGGTTGGCGTCGGCGCCGGCGATGCGATGCTCGAGACGCTTATTCTCGTCCGACGAAACCGGGATACGCAGCGCCACCGAACGGTTGTTCTCGCCCCAGACTGCGCGGGTCGGCGCGTAGGAGCCGGGCGTGATGCGGCGGAAGCCGTTCCACGTGTTGATGAACAACAGCAGCGATTCCGGCATCGTCCGGAGCAGGCCGGCGACGGCCGACTCGAGCTTCTTGCGCCCTGCGTCTCCGCCGAAGATGTTGTGCCCCTCGCGGTCCAGCATGGAGGCATGCACATGCATGCCGTTGCCGGCATATTCGAGGAACGGCTTGGCCATGAAGGTGGCGGTCAGGCCATGCGCGCGGGCGCAACCGATGACAAGGCGCTGCAGCATGATCACGTCATCGGCGGCCCGGAGCGGATCGGCACGATGCTTGAGATTGACCTCGAACTGGCCGGGGGCAGCCTCCTTGATGATCGTATCGATCGGCAGGCCCTGCTCCTGCGCGGCGTCGCGGATCATGTCGAACAGCTCGGCGTGCTCGGACAGATCGTCGAGCCCGTACATGCGCAGGCGATCCGGGCCGGCAGTGGCGCCCACCGGGGCGGGCATGCCGTCGTCCCACTCCACTTCCGGGTCGAGCAAGTAGAACTCGAGTTCGAAAGCGACGACCGGGAAGTAACCCTTGGCGTTGACCTCGGCCACCTTGCGCTTCAGCACCTGGCGCGAGTCCGCCATGAAGGGTTCGCCCTCGGGCGAGAAGGTCTGCAGCAGCACCTGCGCGGTCTTGCGCTTGGCCCACGGCACGATCGACAGGGACCCACGCGTGGCGCGGCAATAGCCGTCCTGGTCGCCGGTCTCGATGTGCAGACCCGTTTCGGTGACCTCGCGGCCCCAAACGTCCAGCCCGTGCAGCGACATGGGGAAGTTGACGCCTTCCTGGAAGGCCTTCTTCAACGCGTCGCCAGGGGCCCACTTGCCGCGCATGACGCCGTTGGGATCGACCAGAAGAAACTCCACGGCCTCGAGGTCGGGATGCTTCTCGACAAAGGCGCGGTATTCGGCCTCGTGGTCGGGTGAAATGAATGCGGATTTTTTCTTCACCGCAGCAGCCGGAGGGACTTCCGGGGGGCGGCCTTTTTCGGCAGCAAGGCGAGGATTGTAGGAATTCTCGCCGATCGAAGAATTGGTTCCGGGTTGCGTGTGTCCGGTTAGTTCACCCAAGATATACCTGTTTAATTGTTTCAGACATCATAACCTGCGCTTGCCTTCGCAGTTCTGTCAATGGGGAGAAGGCATGCCAGTAGTGCCGGGACGGCTCGGACGCGACTGGCGTCGGAACTCCAGCCCGAGATGGACGAGAAGCGCGGCGAACACCACCGTGCCTCCCAGAATTGTGCGCGCCGACGGTATCTCGCCATGGATCAGCCAGACCCAGATCGGCCCAAGTATCGGCTCGAATGTGCCAATCAACGCGGCCACTGCAGCCGGAATCAGCCGGGCGCCGGTGGCAAAGCAGGCAAGCCCAAGGCCAAGGTTGATGGCGCCGAAGACGAACAGAAAACCCATGTCGCGCGGGGTTACGGCAAAACCGCCAAGCTGGGTTGCGGCGAAGGATGCGGCGAAGATCGTGCCCAGGCAGGTTGCCGGCGTCATCCGCACATGCGCAAAGCGGCGCGTGATCACCGTGGCGATCGAGAACATCACCGCAATGAGCAGCGCCAGCCCGTCGCCGATCGGGGACACTTCCCCGTTGAAAGATTCGGAGACCATGATGGCGACGCCGCAGATCACGGCCGCGATCGCCGCCCAGGTCGGCACCGATACGCGTTCGCGGAACAGCGCCCAGGCAATCAGCGCAGCCAGCAGCGGCACTCCCGCCTGCATCAAGAGGATGTTGGCGACCGTGGTGTAGCCAAGCGCGACCACGAAAGAGGTCGAGGCGGTGGCAAAGCAGACACCGACCGCCAGACCCGGAAGCCCCATGCTGCCGAACAGTTTAAGTGTGCCGCGCACGCCGTCGCGCCAGACCATGAAGCCGAGGAGGAACAACGCCGCCCAGGCCGAGCGCCAGAAAATGACGGTCCAGCTATCCGGGGTTTCAATGAAGCGGCCCAGCGTGCCGCCGAAACTCCACAACAGCGCGGACAGGAAAACAAGCAGGATACCGATGCGCTCGTCGCGACCGGAGGTTGCGGAGCCAGCATGTGAAACGGCAGCTTCTGTCATGGCCGGACCATCGTCGTTTCGCTCGAGATGCGCATGCCGCATAGCGACAGGCGCGATCCGAATTGCGTAACGCAAAGCCTTGTACCGCGCGTGATCCAGCGCAAGTGAGCGGTTGTGGCACTAATTAGGTCCGGACGGATTATCCAGAGCGAGCCACTACTGAAAATCGAAAGCACTCAGCCCAGTCACCATCTCGTCCAGTCCCAGCGGCCGCGTCACCGGCGGTTCGGCGCGGGAAAGGCAGCCGGTGCGCTCACACAGCCGGCAAGCGGGCCCGACCGGAGTGGCCGTGCCCTGCCCTGCTTTGCCCTGCGGGCTGCCGGCAAGTGCTGTGCCATAGACGATCTCGTCCTTGAAACCGATGTCGCAGCCCAGAAGCAGGGCGGTGCGGCGCGGCCGTTCGTTGAAGGCCCCCTGCGGCCCCTCCAGCGTGCGCGCCACGCAGAGGAACTCCGCGCCGTCTGGCATCTCCACCGCCTCGACCAGGATCTGGCCGGGCTGCGCGAAGGCGGCATGCACCGGCAGCTTGGGGCACCCGCCGCCGAAGCGGCTCTGCGGAAAGCCTTGCGCGCCCGCCTTGCGGAAGCGATTTCCCGCATTGTCCACCTCCAGCATGAAGAACGGCACGCTCGCCGCGCCGGGCCGCTGCAGCATCGTCAGGCGATTGGCAGCCTGCTCGAAGGAAACGCCAAAGCGCGACCTCAGCACATCTATGTCATAGCGCGCCCGCTGTGCGGCTGACTGGAAGGCCTGATAGGGCATCATCAGTGCGTGCGCCGCATAGCGGCCAAGCTCAAAGCGCGCCAGCCGCCGCGCCTCGTCGGACGACAATTTCAGCGACTGGATTTCGGCGGCAATCGCCACCGACATGCGGATCAGGCAGGCCTCCATCGCCACTTCGCGCAACTGGTCGAAGGGCGACAGGCGCTCCGAAATGAACAGGCGCTGCGAATGCCGGTCATAGCGGCGGCGCCAGTTGGGCATGGTGGCAACCGGCAGCACCTTCACCACGATGCCGAACTCCCGCTTCAGCCACGCCTTCAACGCGCCATAAAGGTCGTCGCCCGGATCGAGCACCGCGATGAAAGCTTCGGCCTCTTCCTCAAGTGCTGCAAAATGGTTCGGGCGGCGCTCGAATACCTCGCGCACCTCGTCGATCGGCAGGCGCGCACCCGACAGGGCTGTCGCTCGGCCCTCATGCGCCAGCATTTCGGACAGATCCGACAGGCGCCCCGCCTGCTCGCGATAGGCCCGAAACAGCTTTATCACCGCAGCCGCCGCATTCGGCGCGCCCTCGGCCAGCTCGACCAGCTCCTGATCGCCCGGCAGTTCACCGGCCAGCAGCGGATCGGAAAAAACCTCCCGCAGCGCCGCTATCGAACCGCGCGCCTCGCCGTGCAGTTCCTCCGGCTCCACCTTGTAGACCGAAGCGAGTTTCAGGATCAGCTGCACGGTCAGCGGCCGCTGATTGCGCTCGATGAGATTGAGATAAGACGGCGAAATGCCGAGCCCCTCGGCCATAGCCGTCTGGGTCAGGCCCTTGGCGTTGCGAATGCGCCGGATGCGCGGGCCCGCGAAAATCTTCTGCTCGGCCATGGCAGCTCTTTACACCCATTTACAGATCGAAGGCGATATCTCGCCCCGACCGCATTTGACATTTTTTACAGATTTACATCGCAGCACTGTCAAACGCAACACAGGTTTTCCCTATTCTGAGCCCCAACTTCTGGTTTCTTCTCGCCTTCTTCGCAGCGCAATGTAAATTTCGTCACACATCGGCGGCACGAAACTCACTCAGCGATGCCGTCGGGGACAATTCTTTTCCATAAGCCGGAGAGCGTTATGACCGATTTTTACAACCTCGTCCCGTCCGCCCCCGAAGGTCGCTTCGATGGCATCGAACGGCCCTATGACGCCGAGACGGTAAAGCGGCTGCGCGGCTCCGTTCAGATCAGGCACACCTTGGCCGAAATGGGCGCGAACCGGCTGTGGAAGCTCATCCACGAGGAAGACTTCGTCAACGCGCTCGGCGCCCTTTCCGGCAACCAGGCCATGCAGATGGTCCGTGCCGGCCTGAAGGCGATTTATCTGTCAGGTTGGCAGGTCGCGGCCGACGCCAACACCGCGTCCGCAATGTATCCGGACCAGTCGCTCTATCCGGCCAACGCCGCACCAGAGCTTGCCAAGCGCATCAACCGCACGCTGCAGCGCGCCGACCAGATCGAGGTTTCCGAAGGCAAGGGCCTGTCGGTCGACACCTGGTTCGCGCCGATCGTGGCCGATGCCGAAGCCGGCTTCGGCGGCCCGCTCAACGCCTTCGAGATCATGAAGGCCTTCATCGAGGCCGGCGCCGCAGGCGTCCACTTCGAAGACCAGCTGGCGTCCGAAAAGAAGTGCGGCCATCTCGGCGGCAAGGTGCTGATCCCCACCGCCGCCCATATCCGCAACCTCAATGCCGCGCGCCTCGCCGCCGACGTGATGGGTGTGCCGACGCTGATCGTCGCCCGCACCGATGCCGAAGCCGCCAAGCTTCTGACCTCGGACATCGACGAGCGCGACCGCCCCTTCGTCGACTACGACGCCGGCCGCACGACCGAAGGTTTTTACCAGGTGAAGAACGGCATCGAGCCCTGCATCGCCCGCGCCATCGCCTATGCGCCCCATGCCGACCTGATCTGGATGGAAACCTCCAAGCCGGATCTCGGACAGGCGAGGAAGTTCGCCGAGGCCGTGCACAAGGCACATCCGGGCAAGAACCTGGCCTACAACTGCTCGCCTTCGTTCAACTGGAAGAAGAACCTCGACGACGCCACGATCGCCAAGTTCCAGCGCGAGCTGGGCGCCATGGGCTACAAGTTCCAGTTCATCACGCTGGCCGGGTTCCACCAGCTCAACTTCGGCATGTACGAGCTGGCGCGCGGCTACAAGGACCGGCAGATGGCGGCCTATTCGGAGCTGCAGGAAGCGGAATTCGCAGCCGAGGCCAATGGCTACACCGCCACCAAGCACCAGCGCGAAGTGGGCACCGGCTACTTCGACGCCGTGTCGCTGGCCATTACCGGCGGCCAGTCGTCGACCACGGCAATGAAGGAATCCACCGAGCACGACCAGTTCCGCCCGGCGGCGGAATAACAAGAACCACATCGTGGCCTGGTGCCCGAGCGGCGCAGGCGCGAACCAGGAGGAAGCAAGAAATGACACCAAGAACACGTGTCAAGGAACGAGCCGAGGAGCAGGCTTCGACCATGAGCGCAGACCAGCAAGCCGCAATCCGCATTGTCGCCAACGACCTGCATCGTCTCAATCAATCGGTGATGAAGGCGGTGGAGGCGGGTGTGTCGGTCGAGCTCGTCCGCTCGGCCCGCCATCATGATGCCAACGGCAATTGGGGCGACCTGCTCATTCCGGTGATCGTCACCCAGAACGCGCACGGTTGACCTGTATCGTCTGTCTTCTACAAAAGATATCTTTGATCACCCGCATGACCCGTGCGGGTGATTTTTCTTTCTGCATGAGGTGCTTATACGACTTTCGTCGTAGCAATGACCAAGAATACCTTCCGGTTTTCGACTCGCGATTGCCGCAGGATGCATTTATGCTTGACAGACCAACGTGCTGCAGGATTAGTGGCGCCATTCAACCGTAAATTGAATGCAGGGGAGCGGGCACCGCATGTTCAAGTCAAGCGTTGACCTTGCGCGCGGCCCACATAGTGACCTGGATACCGAATATCCCACAGAACAGTCGGTAGATTCCGCCAAGGCCCTCGTCGTCGGGCGATCGCAGATCAATCGCGTGGTGGTGTCGAAAATCCTCGAGAAAACCGGCCTGCGACCTGTCTCGCTGGATCCGGAAGCAGCGGTGAAGGCGCTGCAGTGGCCTATTCCTTCCACGGTCATTCTCGACGGCGGTCCCGACAACGAGGATTGCAACGCGCTGATGGCGCCCCTCATGGCGTTGCGCAACGAGTTCGGCAAGGACGCGGTCTGCGTTCTTTTGCTTTCGACAAAGGCGCTCGCCGTAGAAGACCTTGCGCTTCTGCCTGCCGTGGATGCGGGGGTCGCCAAGCCGATCACGCCCGAGGGGCTGATGGCGGTGCTGGAAAGACTGCGCGGCTAACTGTCACGCACTGCAAAACGGACAGCCAAGTATCCGAAATCGTTGCGACAGAAGCGGCGCCCCCCTTTTCTTATGTCGCGACGCACGACTATATTGGTGTATCCGCAACAAATCTTGGTGATTGATGCCAGCCCCTAAAAAGGAAGTCCGCCCCTCGAAATCCGGGGGACGAACCCGTGTGCCCGCCTTCGTGAAAAGCCTCCGCGGTGTGAAGAACTGGAAGGAAGCTGCAGAATGGCTTGAATGGCGCGGGATTGAAGACATCGAGTGCATTACCCCCGACCAGGCCGGCGTCGCGCGCGGTAAGATGATGCCCTCCAGCAAATTCACCTCCAACACGTCGCTTGCGCTGCCTTCGGCCGTGTTCATGATGACCATCTCGGGCGACTATCCGGAGGACGGGAACGGCTTTGCCTATCCTGAGGATGACGGCGACCTTAAGCTGGTGCCGGACCTCTCGACCCTCAGTCCGGTTCCCTGGGAAGACGATCCGACCGCGCAGGTCATCTGCGACCTGGTCCATCAGGACGGCCGCTCGGTCGAGTTCACGCCGCGCAACTTGCTGAAGCGCGTGGTGGCCGCCTACGAGGCCAAGGGCCTGAAGCCCGTCGTGGCGCCTGAAATCGAATTCTACCTGGTGCGCAAGAACCCCGACCCGGACTATCCGCTGACCCCGCCCGTCGGGCGCTCGGGCCGGCCGATCGGCGGCGGTGCTGGCTACTCCATCGCCGGCGTCAACGAGTTCGACGAACTGATCGACGACATCTATCATTTCTCCGAGAGCCAGGGCCTGGAGATCGATACGCTGATCCATGAGGAGGGCGCGGGCCAGCTGGAAATCAACCTGCGCCACGGCGACCCCGTCGAGCTGGCCGACCAGGTGTTCCTGTTCAAGCGCACGATCCGCGAGGCCGCACTCAAGCACGACACCTATGCCACCTTCATGGCCAAGCCGATCCAGGGCCAGCCGGGTTCGGCCATGCACATCCACCAGTCGATCATCGACCGCAAGACCGGCAAGAACGTGTTCTCGGGCCCGGATGGCGAAGAGACGGAAACGTTCTTCAACTTCATCGGCGGCATGCAGCGCCACGTGCCGAACGCGCTGGTGATGTTCGCACCGTATGTGAACTCCTATCGCCGGCTGACCCAGGCGGCCTCCGCCCCGGTGAACAACAAGTGGGGCTACGACAACCGCACTACGGCCTTCCGCGTTCCGCGTTCCGACCCGGCCGCGCGGCGTGTGGAAAACCGCATCCCGTCTTCCGACGCGAACCCGTATCTCGCGCTCGCTGCCTCGCTGGCCTGCGGCCTGATCGGCATCAACAAGGGCCTAAAACCCGACGCGGCGATCCTGACCACGGCCAACGAGGACGAGATCGACCTGCCGCGCGGCCTGCTCGAGGCCGTCGACCTGTTCGAGGGCGACGCGGATCTGCGTGCGATACTGGGCGAGCCCTTCGTCACCACCTATGCGGCCATCAAGCGTGCCGAGTTCGAGACCTTCATGGAAGTGATCAGCCCGTGGGAGCGGGAATACCTGCTTCTCAACGTGTGATCGTCACTGGCCGCGCCCCATGGGCGCGGCCTTCGCTCCGACCACGCCATAAGAACCGCCTTCGTTGCTTTTGACCGGCCACTTTGCCGATCAGGGCAGCAAGCAGTGTCGCATCATCCCAAGGAACATCGTGGTAAGTCGCCTGTAGCGACGGGCTGAACGGGTCTCGGGACCATTCCTGTGGGAAGAGCGAGATCGTCTGTTCACCTGTGGGAACTTCGTAGCCCGTACCGTGCCGCTGATCCTGAAGCGTCTTCAACAAGGCGCCGGCCAGATCCACCCCCACAAGTGGGCCGAGAGGCGCCATTTGCGTGGGGCGCGGGTTGCACTCGATGAGATGCGCCTGCCCCTGGTCGTCGACAATGAAGTCGAATGACATGAATCCAGAGGCTCCGAAGGCTGCGATCATCTTGACGGTCGCGTCGACGATCGAAGGCTGATTGGTGAGGCGGACGACAGTGGCAGGCCCGGTTTGGGATCTCGCGGTCTCCACCAAACCGGTGAGGACAGAGACGGTGGTCCCATTGATGGCGCTTGCGCAACTTATCCCTGGTCGACCCGAGACATGTTCCTGCACCACGATATCCAGCCTGCCCTTATATCCGCCCTGCCTTATGAGACGGCGAAACAAGTCATTCGACCTCCACTGAGACCGCTTGTAACGCCTGAAGGCCTCGTTGAGCTCTTCCTTGGTGTTGCAAACTCTGACGCTATATCCGCCTACGCCACGGGACAGTTTGAGAACTACAGGATATCCGTATTCAACTGCCACCTTCTGGCAGTGCGAGAAATCCTCCACGATCGTCTCTCTGGGGCAAACGACGCCTACTGCCCGAGCCTTAGCCAGCGTTTCGGGTTTGGAAGCACGCTGCGACAACCCTTCCGCAGCCCCCAGCGACCGCTCCAGGCACTGCAACAGCTGCGGCGGGAGTAGCCGCCCCGTTCCAGCCCCCTTCTCAACCCAATGACTAACAATGGCCGCCGCCTGCTCGTCGCAAGGCACGATTATATCTGGCGCGAATTTTTCGAATGCGTTCTTGATGCCGCGGCGAATGATCGGCTCAAACCCGCGGGCGCCCAGGATGAATTTCTCGTCGATGTAGCGCGTGGAGTGAATCAAACTCCCCTTGGGCGCCAGGACGCCGACGCCGAAGCCGGCCTCCTTCATGACCTTCGGCAGCCGACAGCTTCCCAAATAATTCTCGATTTGACGACGGCGGCGAAGACCTCCGACTGCCATCGAGCCTGGAATCATGAAAAAATTGCGGGCGATCAGCCGGTGAGCTGGATGCTCTGCAACAGCGCATGTGTGCCAAAGGCACCTCTGCCGGCGGATTGTTCAAAGCCGTTCATATTAGGCAGGTCGTAGCGACTGATCAGACCGAATAGTGTCCAATCGCTCTCCTGACGAGCAACAAACATTCTCTTCCCCAACCGATTTAGTACCCGCCTTCTTCTATATGCCGGCAATCAGAACTGGAAGCAAGTACAGAGAACAACTTACGATAGAAACATACAATATTTTTGGCCTCAGGTAAAAGCTACCGTACTAGCTGAAAACATTAGCCAAGAGCCGGCCACCCTTGCCATTCGAAAGGTAGCATCCGATAGTCCAGGCACCGCACATGAACTGAACCGAAGTCTCGACGCCGCTGGTGACTGCAACGGCGGAGGACAAGACAGGTAAACATCAAAGACGCATCATGTCCTACCTATCCCCGATTTCTCCAGGTTATTCCTGGTACGAAGCCACTGTCGGCGAACGGCCGGCCTATCCTGCGCTCGACGGTGACCGCTCGGTCGACGTCGTCGTCATCGGCGGCGGCTTCACCGGCTTGTCGGCAGCGGCGCATCTCGCCAAGGCCGGAACGAACGTCGCACTCATAGAGGCCCATCGCTTCGGCGACGGCGCCTCGGGGCGCAATGGCGGCCAGCTCGGCACGGGCCAACGCGCCTGGGCCGAGGACCTCGAAGCCGAACTCGGCTTCACCCGCGCCAAGGCATTGTTCGACCTTGCGGAGGAAGCCAAGGCGCATCTGCTCGATTTCGCCGCTGCAAACGCGATCGACGTCGAGTTCATGCCCGGCCAGTTGTCGGTCGCGCATAAGGCGCGCTATGTCGACGCCTACAAGGCGCATGCCGATATCATGGCGACGCGCTTCGGCTACAACCACATCACCTTCATGGATGGGAAAGAAACGGCCGAGCGCCTGGGCACCACCGCCTATTTCGGCGGCACGCGCGACGCCGGCACCGGCCATATCCACCCGCTGAAGCTCGCGGTCGGCACCGCGCGCGTTGCCGCGGCCGCCGGCGCGCAGCTTTTCGAGACGACGCCGGCCACCGGCATCACCTCTTCCGGCGGCAAGGTGCGGGTGACCACGCCCTTCGGCACCATCACCGCCGACAAGGCACTGCTCGCGGTCAACGCCTATGGCGGAATGCTGGAGCCGGTGAGCGCGTCCCGTGTCATGCCCATCGGCTCCTTCATCGGCGCCACGGTGCCGCTCGGGTCCGACAGCCCGGTCATCCCCGGCGGTGAATCTGTGGACGATTCGCGCTTCGTCGTGCGCTATTTCCGCAAGTCCAAGGACGGGCGACTGCTGTTCGGCGGCCGCGAGGCCTACAGCGTCAGCGATCCCAAGGACATCCAGACGCAGATCCGCAAGCAGATCACCGAGCTCTATCCATCGCTGAAGGATGTGGAGATCACGCACGGCTGGGGCGGCTATGTCGGCATCACGGTGCCGAGAAAGCCATTTGTCCGCGAAGTGATGCCCAACGTCATCTTCGCCGGCGGTTATTCGGGCCATGGCGTGATGCTGTCCAACTTCGTGGGCAAGCTCTATGCGGAAACCGTCGCCGGCAACCGCGACCGGCTAAAACTCTTCGAGGAGCTGAAGATACCGCCCTTCCCCGGCGGCCGGCGCCTGCGCACGCCGCTTTTGTTCCTGGCGCTGAACTGGTTCGCCCTGCGCGACCGGATTTGACGCCCCAAAAGCTCGACAGTCGGGACAAGCAATGCTTGTCACCGACTGTTGCAGCAACCTAGACAAAAAAACCCGGCGCCAGCGCCGGGTTTTTTTTGTGCATCATTGAGCAAGAACGGGGGCTCGAGCCTAACCAGCCCAAATACCCCTCGCCCCGCCTATTTCACCCTCGGCATCGGGCGGTTCTGGGTGGCGATCAGCAGGCCGATCGCGTCGACCGCCTTCGGGTCGGCCTCGTAAGAAAGCGCGGTCTGAGAAACCGTAGACGCTTTCGTGGCCGAGGCCTGCTGCACTCCCGCCTTCTGTCCCGGCACGAATGAAGCCTTGCTCACAGGGAGCGCCCCGTTGGCCGGCATGTTCTGGGCAACAACCGCATCCCTGGATTGCGGCACTGCTGCCGCTACTCTGATGAGCCTCGGCCCCTTGCCCGACAGCGACGCGGCCGCGTTCGTCGTCGGCATGTTCTGGGCGGCAACCTCGCCCCTGGATTGCGGCACCACTGCCGCGATCCTGGCGAGCCTGGGCTCCTTGCCCGGCAGTTCGGCTGCCGCGCTCTGGCGTGCCGTATCGGCCTGCGGGGCGGCCTCGGCGACCAGCGTCTGCCGCTCCATCATGCGATGGCGGCCGCGTTTTTCGTAAAAAGCGTTGCCGCCGGCCTGCAGAACGTAATGCATGTTCTTGTAGGGAAAGCGCAGTCCGGCGGTGTGGAAGAACATCGCATTCTTGACCGCCGGGTGGCGTTCGCCCTTGAGCACGGAGTCGGCGGCGGCAACCACGTCGGGTAGCGCCTTGGAGTCCATCTTCCGCGACAGCACGCCGGACGCGAACTGGCCTTTCTGGCCGACGACCTGGCAGACCGTGCCGCCATACTCGCCGGATTGCAGCCGGTTCATCACCACCGTGCCGACGGCCACGAGACCCTCGCGGCTCGAACGGTTCGATTCAAAGAACATTGCTCGGGCAAGACAGTCCTTGTCCTTGGCCGTGTAGCCATAGGACCTTTTCACGGAAGATGTCCTGCTGATGGACGAGGTCTTCATGCCGTCGACACCTTGGGTGGTGCAGCCGGCAAGAAGACAGGTAGAAACCACGACGCCGAGCGCCAGACTCGTCCCCCACTTCTCCAGATTTATCAAACGGGCCCCTTACTCCTTGAACGCCCCGACCCGCGTTTAAGAAGAAGAAATTTCCCGGCTGAAAAGTGGCTAAAACCGCAACATTTTGCGGCACGGCGCTAACATTGTGACACATGCCGCAAGAAAGCGAGAGCCCAAGAGGGCGTCTCCGTCAAAGTATCCATTACCTTGATCACGCGCATGATCAACACTGTAACATGCTGAATCCACAGATGATCTTCCAAAGCCTCGGATGACTTTGGAAGTCATATCTCAGATGCAGCGGCCGCCGTCGACCTCCAGCGCCACGCCCGTAATAAAGGCAGCCTCATCGGAAGCGAGCCACAACGCGGCATTGGCGATGTCGAGCGGCGTCGACAGCCGTCCGAGCGGGATGGAGGCCCGGAACTTGGCCCGCAGCTCGGGCGTATCCTCGCCCATGAACTGGGCCAGCATGCCGGTTTCGCCGGCCACCGGGCACAGGCAGTTGACGCGGATGTTCTTCGGCGCCAGCTCCACCGCCATCGACTTGGTGGCGGTGATCGCCCAGCCCTTGGAGGCGTTGTACCAGGTCAGGCCCGGCCGCGGGCGCAGGCCCGCGGTTGAAGCGGTGGTGATGATGGAGCCGCCGCCCTGGGCCTCCATGATCGGCACCACGGTGCGCGCGGCGTGGTAGATCGCCTTCATGTTGACGGCGGTGATGAGGTCGAACACCTCCTCCTCGACGCCGAGCATGTCGCCGTTGCGGTGGGTATAGCCGGCATTGTTGACCATCACGTCGATGCGGCCGAAGTTGCCCATGGCCATGCCGACCAGTTCGTCAAACTCGGAACGCTGCGACACGTCGGTCTGCACGGCAATCGCCGCCTCGCCGATCTCGCCAGCCACTCGCTCGGCGCCTTTCGCGTTGAGATCAGCCACCACGACCATGGCGCCCTCCTCGGCAAAGCGCTTGGCCATGCCCTCGCCAAAACCCGACGCCGCCCCCGTAATGACTGCGACCTTGCCCTTGAGACGTGCCATGAGATTTCCTGTTCTTGAACTGCTGTGAAGATGATCGCTCAAGACTGGTTAGCCATGATTGAAGACGATCGTCTTGGTCGCCGACATGTCGTAGAGCGCTTCAAAACCCTTCTCGCGCCCATGGCCGGACTTCTTGAAGCCGCCGAAAGGCAGCTCGATGCCGCCACCGGCGCCATAGCCATTGACGAAGACCTGGCCGGCACGGACACGCTTGGCAACGCGATGCTGGCGGCCGCCGTCCTTGGTCCAGACACCGGCCACGAGGCCGAAATCGGTGCCGTTGGCGAGCTTGATCGCCTGCTCCTCGCCCTCGAACGGGAACAGCGACAGCACCGGACCAAAGATCTCCTCCTGCGCGATCGTCGCCGCAGGATCGACCGAGCCGAACAGAACGGGCTCCTGATAGTAGCCGCTGGCCGGCGCATCGGGATGGATCGAGCCGCGCGCCAGCACCGGAATGCCGGCCTCTTCGGCAGCGGCGACCATTCCGGCGACCTTTTCCTTCTGCCGGGAGTTGATCAGCGGGCCGAGATCGAGGTCGGCGTCATGCGGGCCGGCGACCAGCCTCGAGAACCGCTCGGCGAGCGCGGCGGCGACGCGCTCGTAGACCGGCTTTTCGATCAGCACGCGGCTGCCGGCCGAGCAGGTCTGGCCGCCATTCTGGATGATGGCATTGACCAGCACCGGCAGCGCGGCCTCGATATCAGCGTCGGCGAAGACGATCTGGGGCGACTTGCCGCCCAGCTCCATGGTGACGCCGCGATTGTTGGTTGCCGCGGCCTGCTGGATTGCGGTGCCGGTGAGCGGCGAGCCGGTGAAGGTGACGTAATCGATCAGCGGATGGGCCGAAAGTGCGGCACCCGCATCGCGGCCATAGCCGGTGATGACGTTGAACACGCCGGCCGGAATGCCGGCCTCCAGCGCCAGTTCGGCAATGCGGATGGTCGTGAGCGAGGCGTCCTCGGCCGGCTTGACCACCAGCGTGTTGCCCATGGCAAGTGCGGCGCCCACTACGCGGGCGAGGATCTGCAGCGGGTAGTTCCACGGAATGATGCCGGCCACCACGCCATGTGGCTCGCGCAGCGTCAGCGCCGTGTAGCCGTCGAGGAACGGAATGGTGTCGCCATGGATCTTGTCGCAGGCGCCGCCATAGAATTCGTAGTAGCGCATGGCGCCGGTAACGTCGCCCTTGCCCTGGCGGATCGGCTTGCCGGTGTCGCGCGATTCAAGTGCTGCAAGCTCGTCGCCGTGCTTTTCCACCAGCTGGAAAAGCCTGGTCAGGCAGCGTCCGCGCTCGACGGCGGGCATGCGGCTCCACGGCCCTTCGTTGAAGGCGCGGGCTGCAGATTGCACCGCGCGGTCGACATCGGCCTTGCCGGCGGCCGGAATGGAAGCAAATACCTTTCCATCGGATGGGCTCAGCACGTCGATGCGTTCGCCTGACAGCGCGTCGACCTGACGGCCATCCACCAGTTGCATGAAGGCGCGGCCTTCCGCCACGGTTCTGGAAAGATGCGTACCCATGGCCAACCTCCCTTTTGGATTCCGCCGGTTTTCGTCCTATGCTGGCGGTGCGAACGTCATCGGGCAACTATTGCCTGTGCAGAGAAACCCGGGTTGGACCAGTGTCAAGGTCGTAGCTGTGACAGTCAGGCTCTGGTAATTTTAAATCGATTAGATTAATAGGGATGGCGAACCGCCCCCATCGCGACTCCGGAATATCACCATGACCAGTCAGATCATCCCCGTCGAAGCTTTTGATCTCATCGTTTTCGGGGGCACGGGCGACCTCGCCGAGCGCAAGCTGTTGCCCGCCCTCTATCAGCGCCAGCGCGCCGGCCAGTTTACCGAGCCGACGCGCATAATCGGCGCCTCCCGCGCCAAGCTGTCGGACGACGATTACCGCGCCTTTGCCCGCAAGGCGATCTCCGAGCACGTGAAGGCCGAAGAGATCGACGACGCGCAGCTGGAGATCTTCCTCAAGCGGCTGAGCTATGTCGTGGTCAACGCGGTGTCGGGCGACGGCTTCGACGATCTTAAGAAGAAGGTCGGCGACAGCAAGGCCATCCGCGCCTTTTATCTGGCGGTGGCGCCGGCGCTGTTCGGCGATATCACGACGCATCTGAAGGAGGTGGGCCTGGTAACGCCGACCTCGCGCATCGTCATGGAAAAGCCGATCGGCCGCGACCTCGCTTCCGCCCGCGAGCTGAACGACCAGATCGCCAAGGTCTTTTCCGAACAGCAGATCTTCCGCATCGACCACTATCTCGGCAAGGAGACGGTGCAGAACCTGATGGCGCTGCGCTTTGCCAATGCCCTCTACGAGCCGCTGTGGAACTCGGCGCATATCGATCACGTGCAGATCACCGTCGCCGAGACGGTGGGCCTCGAAGACCGCATCACCTATTATGACAAGGCCGGCGCGCTGCGCGACATGGTGCAGAACCACATGCTGCAGCTTCTGTGCCTGGTCGCGATGGAAGCGCCGTCCTCCATGGAAGCGGACGCGCTGCGCGACGAGAAGCTCAAGGTGCTGCGCTCGCTCAAGCGCATCAACGGCCAGGAAGCGCCCAAGTCCACCGTGCGCGGGCAATACCGCGCCGGCGCATCGGCCAACGGCCCGGTCAAGGGCTATCTCGAGGAGCTCGGCAACAACCAGAGCAACACCGAGACCTTCGTGGCCATCAAGGCCGAGATATCGAACTGGCGCTGGGCCGGCGTGCCCTTCTACCTGCGCACGGGCAAGCGTCTGGCCACGCGCGTTTCCGAGATCGTCATCGAGTTCAAGCCCATCCCGCACTCCATCTTCGAGGAAGGTGCCGGCAACATCACCGCCAACCAGCTGGTGATCCGCCTGCAACCGGACGAGGGCGTCAAGCAGTGGATCATGATCAAGGATCCGGGCCCGGGCGGCATGCGCCTGCGCCTCGTGTCGCTCGACATGAGCTTTGCCGAGAGCTTCCATGACCGCAACCCAGACGCCTATGAGCGGCTGATCATGGACATGATCCGGGGCAACCAGTCGCTGTTCATGAGCCGCGACGAGGTAGAGGCCGCGTGGAAGTGGATCGACCCGATCCGCGGCGCTTGGGAAGACAGCCAGCAGGAAGTGCAGGGCTACACCGCCGGCACCTGGGGGCCGTCTGCCTCCATCGCGCTTATCGAGCGCGACGGCCGCACCTGGCACGAGAGCTGAGCGACATGGATGCGCCTGCCCGTAACTGGCACGACTTCGCCTCGTCCGAGGCGCTCGCGTTGGGCTTTGCCGAAACCGTCGCAAAAGTTCTGAGCGAGGCGATCAGCGCGCGCGGTAAGGCCACGCTGGCCGTTTCCGGCGGCACCACGCCCGGCCCCTTCTTCCGCACGCTGTCGCGCGCAAAGATCGACTGGGCGAAGGTGATCGTGACGCTCGTGGACGAGCGCTTCGTGCCGGAGGAGTCGCCGCGCTCCAATGCCGGGCTGGTCGCAGCCAACCTTCTGCAGAACGAGGCGGCGGCGGCCAGCTTCGTCGGCCTCTATTCGCCGGCCGGCGACGTGGAAAGCGCCGCCAGGCACGCCAACGGCGTTGTCGACGCGCTACTGCCGCTCGATGCCGTCATCCTCGGCATGGGCGGGGACGGCCACACCGCCTCCTTCTTTCCCGACGCCGACAACCTTGCCGCGCTGCTCGACCCGCACGCTAAGGCCAATGTGCTGCCCGTCCACGCGCCGAGCGGCATCGAGCCCCGCCTGACGCTGACGCTGCCGCGCATTGCGTCGGCCGGTTTCATCGCGCTCCACATCGAAGGCGCGGGAAAGCGCCAGGTGCTGGAAGCCGCGCTCGACGGCGAACCGCATCTGCCGGTTCGCACCGTCTTCGACCACGCCAGAGTGCCCGTACAAATCTTCTGGGCGCCGTGACCTCCCTCTAGGTTCGGCGAACCGGCCCTCCCCCGCGTTCCTGGACCACTCATCAAGGAACGACGACATGACCGCGAGAAGCGATATCGAAGCCATTACCGAGCGGATCCGCGAGCGCTCGCGGGCGTCGCGCGAAATCTATCTGGAACGGATAGAGCGCGCGGCCGGCCAGAGCGCCAACCGCGCCGTGCTGTCCTGCGGCAATCTCGCCCACGGTTTTGCGGTGTGCAGCCCTTCGGAAAAGTCGGCTCTCGGCGGCGACAAGGTGCCCAATCTCGGCATCATCACCTCCTACAACGACATGCTCTCGGCGCATCAGCCCTTCGAGACTTTCCCGCAGCTCATCAAGCAGGCGGCGCAGGAAGCGGGCGGCATCGCGCAGGTGGCGGGCGGCGTGCCGGCGATGTGCGACGGCGTCACGCAAGGCCAGCCGGGCATGGAGCTCTCGCTGTTCTCGCGCGACGTCATCGCCATGGCGGCGGCAGTGGGCCTCAGCCACAACATGTTCGATGCGGCCGTCTTCCTCGGCGTCTGCGACAAGATCGTGCCGGGGCTGGTGATCGCGGCGCTTACCTTCGGCCATCTGCCGGCCGTCTTCATTCCCGCCGGGCCGATGCCCTCCGGCCTGCCCAATGACGAGAAGGCAAAGATCCGTCAGCTCTATGCCGAAGGCAAGGTCGGCCGCGCCGAATTGCTGGAGGCCGAGTCGAAATCCTATCACGGCCCGGGCACCTGCACTTTCTACGGCACGGCCAATTCTAACCAGATGCTGATGGAGATCATGGGCCTGCACACGCCAGGCGCCTCCTTCGTCAATCCGGGCACGCCTCTGCGCGAGGCTCTGACCAAGGAAGCGGCCAAGCGGGCGCTGGAAATCACCGCACTCAGCAATGCCTACACTCCCGTCGGCCGCATGATCGACGAGCGCTCCATCGTCAACGGCGTGGTGGGGCTGCACGCCACCGGCGGCTCGACCAACCACACCATCCACCTCATCGCCATGGCCGCCGCGGCCGGCATCCGCCTGACCTGGCAGGACATTTCGGATCTCTCCGACGCCACGCCGCTGCTGGCCCGCGTCTACCCCAACGGCCTCGCCGACGTGAACCACTTCCACGCAGCCGGTGGCCTCGGCTTCCTCATCCGCGAACTGCTCGATGCCGGCTTGCTGCACGAGGACGTGCGCACCGTGTGGGGCGAAGGCCTGCGCCCCTATGCGGTCGAGGCCAAGCTCGGCGCCGATGGCTCGGTGCAGCGGGAGGCCGCTCCGAAGCAGAGCGGCGACGAGAAGGTGCTCGTGCCGTTTGCCAAGGCTTTCCAGCACACCGGCGGCCTGAAGGTGCTGAGCGGCAATGTCGGCCACGCCGTCATCAAGACTTCGGCAGTAAAGCCGGAGCGCCGCATCATCGAGGCGCCGGCAGTGGTGCTCGACAGCCAGCAGGCGTTGAACGACGCCTTCAAGGCGGGCGAACTCGACCGCGACTTCGTCGCCGTCATCCGCTTCCAGGGTCCGCGCGCCAACGGCATGCCCGAACTGCACAAGCTCACCACCATTTTGGGCATCCTGCAGGATCGCGGCCACAAGGTCGCGCTGGTCACCGACGGCCGCATGTCGGGCGCATCGGGCAAGGTGCCGGCTGCGATCCATGTCACGCCCGAAGCGCTCGAGGGTGGCGTGATCGGCAAGATCTGCGACGGCGACATGATCCGCCTCGACGGCGAAAACGGCACGCTCGAAGTGTTCGTGCCCGAAGCCGAGCTCAAGTCGCGAAAAGTTCCGCTGATCGACCTCACCGAAAACGAATACGGTTTTGGACGCGAATTGTTTGCCGGCTTCCGCCAGATGGCCGGCCGCGCGGATGAGGGCGCGAGTTCATTCGGGATCGGGGGATAGCCGCGCGGAGCATTTTCAGCGTGGCATGATCCGCCGAACCGGCTTCGGACTGCCGGTTGCGAGTCCGAGGCCTGGGTCCCCGGAACCTTCGCCCTTCGCTGCGCTCGTGCTCGGCCCGAGGACGACGGAGTTGATGGGCTTCGGGAACTTTCAACGTCCCTTTCGCCAACTGGCAAATTGAGGTCGAAGGCTGTGAGTAGCCTTCGCCGTTGGTGATTTCGGGTAGCATTCATGCCTGCCGTCATCCTCGCACCCCGAGCGCGAGCGCTAGCGAAGCGAGGGGTTGCGGGGATCCATGACGCTCGGCCGGAGCTGCCGCAGCGGTGCAGAATGGGCATGTTGCCTCGGTCATGTGTGGATAAATTCGTGCGCCGATTGGTCCCAACCAGTTGAAATTATTGGCCGCGAGAGAAAATCTCCGCCCACTTCATCCCCCACTTTCGCGCCTCTCACATAATCACCTGCATCGGCCTCACCGGAACACGGGTCATGAACCGGATGAGCGTGGAGGGCGACGATGTCCGGGCTGGTGGCGCTAACGGTGGCGCTGCTGGGTGAACCCTCAAGTCCGGGCCTTTGCGGCGGCTGGCCACGCGAATGTGGAGGCGACTGAGCGGGGCAAGCGCATTGAACGGGCGGTCGAAGGGCCGCAACACATACTTAGATGAGCGCGTCCGACGACCGCCCGTCTTCCCGGTTCTTTGAAATAGCCAGACGGTGAAAACCGGGCGTGGCGATGAATAGGTGCGTCCTTCGAGACGGCGCTTCGCGCCTCCTCAGGATGAGGGAGGTTGGCGCTACGGAAGCCCTCACCTCAGAAGGTGGGCGCGGCGACGCCCCTCTGCTCAGAGGAGAGGTAGGCGCGCGCCGACAGAAGCCCTCATGGTGAGGTGCGAGTTCGAGCGAAGCGACAAACGAGCCTCGAACCACGAGGGCGGGATGAAGCGCGCCCGCACGACCTCCGCATTATGGGCTGGCCTTTGCCCACGCCAGCGGTTAACTCGAACAGCATCAATGCCTTGCATTGATTCAAACGGTCCACTCGGGGTGCGGGGGCGCGCTGGACCTTGCATTTTTGTCGCCAGTCGCCTGGGGACACGACGCGAGGAAAGGAGGCCGCGCAATGACGACAGCCCACCACTATTACGACGTTCCCGCAAACGAGATCGATCGCCTGGCGTCAGTCAGATCGCTGATGCCCTCCCAGGTGCAATCCACGCCCGAGCTGGATGCGCTGGCCAACCTGGCCAAGATGGTGTTCCAGACGCCCATGGCCGCGGTGACGATCGTCGACGAGGATTGGCAGCATGTCGCGGCAAGTGCGGGGCTCGAGGTGGTGGCGTGCTCGCGCGAGCAATCGATGTGCACCCAGGTTGTGCGGACTGGACATTGCTTCGTGGTGCCCGATCTCGCGGAAGACGAAGTTTTCCGGAACCTGCCCTGCGTGGCAGGCGACCCGCCGATCCGCTTTTATGCCGGCACGCCGATCGAGCTCGAACCGGGACTGACCGTGGGTGCGCTTTGCGTGCTGGATAGCGTGCCGAGGCAGTTGAATGCTGCGGAGCTCGAGACGCTTCGCAATTTCGGCATTGTCGCGGGCGGGCTTCTGCGCCTCGAGCGCTCCAACATCCTGCACGGCCTCGAGGAAAACGCGCTGAAGACGGCAGCGATGACCGACCCGCTGACTGGCTTCTACAATCGCAAGGCGCTTACCACCATCGTGGACGGTGTCATCGCCACTGCGATCGCCGAAAACAAGGAAGTCGGCGTGCTTTACATGGACCTCGACGGGTTCAAGAAGATCAATGACCAATACGGTCATCCCGTGGGAGATGCGGTTCTCGTCGAAGCGGCGCGGCGTATCCGGTCGGTCATCCGCGCCGACGACACGCCAATCCGCATCGGCGGCGACGAATTCGGGCTGTTCCTGCACGCGCCCTCGGGCGTCCGCGTCCTGGAATCGGTGGCCGAGCGGCTTATCCAGATTTTCCGCGAGCCGTTCGAAATCGAGGGCAGGACGATCCAGGCGCGCGCGAGCATCGGGGTCGCGGTCGCTCCCCGCGACGCCGCCTCGCGCGAGGAACTGACGCGGAACGTGGATGCCGCCCTCTACGTGGCGAAGGCCCGCGGCCGCGACCGTTACGTCTTTTTCGACAAGACGATGTCGACTGTCGCCTGAGGCAGCCGGCTAATAGGTCGTGCGCCGCTCTTCCGAGGGCGGGCGGCCGAATTGCAGTCGGTAGCTCTGGGCGAAATAGGAATGCGACGTGAAGCCGGTGGCGATCGCCACGTCGAGGATGGGCATATTGGTCTGCCGCAGAAGCTCGCGCGCCCGCTCCAGCCTCAGCCGCATGTAATAGCGCCCCGGCGTGACGTTGAGATGGCGCAGGAACAGCCGCTCGACCTGGCGCACGGAAAGCCCGGCCATTTTCGCCAGTTGCACTGCCGAGAAAGGCTCATCGAGATTGTCGGCCATCAGCTCGACGATCTTGCGCAGCTTCTCGGACTTGCCGGTGAGGTCGCGCTCCGGCCCGACGCGCTGGCGGTCGCCCGCCGAGCGGATGCGCTCGTGCTGGAACTGGTTGGCCACGGCGTTGGCAAGGTTGGCGCCGAAATCGCCGCGCACGATCTCCAGCATCAGGTCGATGGAAGTGGTACCCCCGGCGCTGGTGTAGCGCTTGCGGTCGATCTCGAAGACATTGCCGGTGCAATTGATGTCGGGAAAGCGCTCGCTGAAGCCGGCGCGGTTTTCCCAGTGGATCGTGCAGCGGTAGCCGTCCAGCTGGCCGGCTTCGGCCAGCAGGTAGGAGCCGACGGAAAGACCGCCCAGCGCCTGCCCGCGCCGGCCCCAATTGCGCAGCGCGGCAAGCACTTTCGACTTGCCGGGGAATTCGAGATTGATCGCCACGCAGACGAAAAGGATATCGACCTGCGGCACATCGGCGATGGAATAGTCGACCTTCAGCGGCAGGCCGTTGGAAGCGATCACCGTATCGCCGTCCGGCGACACGGTGGTCCAGCGGTAGAAGTCATGCCCCAGCAGCCGGTTGGCCGAGCGGCAGACATCGATTGCCGCGGCCAGCGAAAACATCGGGAACTTGTCGACCAGCAGGAAAGCGAACTGCCGGCCGCCGCTCGGGCCATCGGGCTTGAGCGGCGGATCGATGGAAGCACTTCGTGGCTGCGTGGGCGGCATATGCGCCTTCGCTCAGAAGGCCGGCGGCTCGACGCCGGCGGAGCGGCTCGCCGAAACCAGCGTGTTGGCCATGAGCATGGCAATCGTCATCGGGCCGACGCCGCCTGGCACCGGCGTGATGGCGCCGGCGGCCTGCGAGGCGCCCGCGAAATCGACATCGCCCACCAGCCGCGACTTGCCTTCGCCCTTTTCCGGCGCCGGGATGCGGTTGATGCCAACATCGATGACCGTGGCGCCGGGCTTGACCCAATCGCCCTTGATCATTTCCGGGCGGCCGACGGCGGCAACCAGAATGTCGGCGGTGCGGGCGAGCGCGGGCAGATCCTTCGTGCGGCTGTGCGCGATGGTGACCGTGCAGTTGGCAGCGAGCAGCAGGTTGGCCATCGGCTTGCCGACGATGTTGGAGCGGCCGACGACGACCGCGTTGAGGCCCGACAGGTCCTTGCCGCGCACGCGCTCGATGAGCAGCATGGAGCCGGCCGGCGTGCAGGGCACGAAGGCGCTGTCGACCTCGCCGGTGCCGAGCTTGCCGACATTGATGAAGCTGAAACCGTCGACGTCCTTCTCCGGCGCGATGGCCTGGATGATCTTGCCGGAATCGATGTGGCCGGGCAGCGGCAGCTGCACCAGGATGCCGTGGATGGTCTTGTCGGCATTCAGCTCGCCGATGAGCTTGAGCAGGTCGGCCTCGCTCGTGTCCGCCGGCAGCGTGTGCTGCACCGACAGGAAGCCGCATTCCTTGGCCTTCTTGCTCTTGGAGGAGACATAGACCTGGCTTGCCGGATCTTCGCCGACGATGACCACCGCCAGACCGGGCTGAACGCCATGATTGCCGGTGAGCTCGGCTGTGAAACGCTTCACCGTCTCGACGACGTTTTCGGCTACGATCTTTCCGTCAATGATATTGGTCATGTCTCTTCCCTGGCGTCATCACCTGCCGCCAAGGCATAGTCATGAAAAAAACGCGACGCAATCCCGTCTTTACGCCGTCACATGCCGCTAACTCGCAACCGGCCTATTTTGCTGCTCAGAAATAGCGGCGGCGGGTGCGCGACCGGGTCAGCTCTTCGACAGCCTGGCGGAAGTCCTGAAGGCTCGTGCGGATCTCCTCGATCGAGCTGGCGACGGGATCTTCTACCGGGTCGTGTGGGGCCGCAGCAGGGGTCTGCGATGCGATAGGCGCGGGAGCCGTAGGAGCTGGTGCTCGTGAGAGATTGGCCGACACGGACGGAGTATCGGCCGGAACCTGCCAGCGCTCGATGTGAGCCGCCGTGCGGGGCTGTTCGCTGCTCCCGGTAACGGCAGGCGCGCGATTCCACTCGGCATCGGGACCGTCGCCGAACAACGGCTTGCGCCGTTTGCGGGCGCGGCGGCCACGGCGATCGTCGGTCGTGTCACGCTGGCCCTCGTTGATGACGACGACGAAGGTGTTGTCGCCGCGCTCCATTTTGGCGGGATGGCTGGCGGCAAAAGCGCGCTGCCGGACGGGACGGTCGATATCGGCGCCGTCTCTGCCGAACAAGGAGCGCACGCCCGAAAGCAGGCGGTTCTTGTCCCGGTCGTTGAACTCGGGGGCGCGACGTAGTTGCACCGCTACCTTGTCGAGCGCCGTACCCGAGGCAATGGCCGCAGGCATTTCGGCAGTGCCCGGCAAGGGGCCAGACTGTGATGTAGTACCGGCGAGCGGCTTTTTTCGCCTGCGCGGCAACAGAGAGGAGAACCGGCCGGCAATCCTGCCGAAGACACTCAACCGTTTGGGCGCGGGCTTGGGCTCCGGCGTCGGGCTGGCGGCAATATCCCAGGCATCGTCCTCTCGCGGATCGAGGTTCGGTTGGCGCGGCGGCGTCGGATCGCCACGCATATCACCGCGTGCCTTGGCCATCGCCAGCAGCGAGCCGGAACGCTGCGCAGCATCCCTGCCCTGCTCGTCGCGCGCATACGCGAGAAGCGAGCGCTTCCGGTCGTCGCGATTTTCAGACTGAGGCATGCAGGCAGCGAGCTTTCCGCAAAAGAGTGGTCGCAGGTTCGTTAAGTGAATTTAAAGACCCGCGGGAAACAAAGCGTTAATCGCAGCCGCGTCGGACTGGCACATGGCTGCCCAGGATATTCTTGCGGGACCTGCGATCGACGGCCGTTTGCCTGGCGCGAATTTTCATACTGTCACCGCCTGCCTCGCATGGCCGAGCGCGGCAAGGCCCCGCCGGATGCGCTCGTCGAGAACCGCTCGTTGATACCGATGGAATGCAGAGCCGTCGGTGTCATGCAGCGCGCCGGCGGCCGCCAGTTGCAACGCCATGGCGAAAGCTTCTGGATCGTCGGTGACCGTGCAGTTTTCGGGCCGGTAGTCGATGCTGCGCAAAGCGTTGGTCGTGGCGACCGAGGGCAGGCCGAGCTCGAAGGTTTCGATAGTTTTGATCTGCACGCCGGTGCCAGTGCGGCTGACCAGCGGGATGATCGACGCACCAAGCACGAAGGCATCGGCGTCCGGCACATGGCCGACGAATTTCACGCCCGGATGGCGGGAGCCGACGCCAGCCGGCACGTGTCCGGCAATCCTGATCGAGAAATCGTCGGGCAGGTTCGGCACGACCTCATTGAGAAACCATTCAAGGCCGATGCGGTTGGGTTGCCAGGTCCAGGTGCCAATCAGGGCAGCGTCATATTCGATTGCGCGCTCGCCCGGCGACGGCGCCTTGGGATGCACGACCAGCGGCAGCGCGAGTGACTTGTCGTCCGACGCGACGCCGAGGATCGCGCGATCTTCCTCAGCAAGCGTGAATACAAAGCGCGCCTTGCGGCAGAGCCGGGTCTCGAGCGCCTTCAGCAGCCGCGCCTCGCGGCGGTAGAGGAAGCGCTGGAAGTTGCCGCCGGCCGCCCGCGCATTTTCCTGGGCCGAGGCGTGCTCCACATTGTGGTCGATGAAAATGCAGGGTCGGTCGTCGAACAGGCCCTCGAAAGCGCCGGCGAATTGCACCGAATTCAGGATGTAGGCGTCGAAGGGGCCGGCATCCGCGATAGCCCGACGGACGGCCTCAGGCGGAACCACACGCAACTTGACCGACGAGTATGTCAGGCCGCTGAAGATGGCCTTGAACAGCCAGGCCACCTTGCGAAAGCTGGATGCGCCCTCGGTGCGAACATCCACCTCGCCGAGCACGATTGTGTTTTCCGGGTCGTCGGGCGGCTGGCCGGGCCAGGCAAAGCCGAGCACCGTGACGCGCACCCCGGCGCGGCGCAAAGCGTCGATGATCGTGGCATTGGCGATCTCGTAGCCAGATCCGAGGGTGCCATCAGGCACGATCGACGTTGCAAACAACAGATGCATTCGACACCTTTATTTGGCACCGGATAGCAGAGCATGGTGAAGCGTTGATTAACCAATCGCCCGCGATTCCAGTGTCTGCGAGATCGACGAGTCGCCGCGTTGACCGCTTGCCAATGGGGACGACGCACCCCATCCTGCCGCCAAAGCCCGAAGCAGAGGACCAGACATGAGCGCCGGCAAGCCGTTCTTTCCCACCAGGCGCGAAGTGCTCTTCGGCGGGCTCGGCATGGCCGTCCTGCCGCTGCTTGCCGGCACGGACAGGGCACGCGCCGAAACGCCCAACATCGACGCAACCTTCGTCTTCACCAACGACGTGCATGCCTGCCGAATGGCGAGTGGGCTGAGCCCCAATTGCGAACAGGAGGGCAAGACCGACGCCAACCTTTTGCGCCACATCGCCGCCCTCAACGGCCTGCCCGGGCGCAAATGGCCCGCGAAGATCGGCGGCAAGTCAAGCGGGCTCGCCGGCGCAGGGAAAAAGATCGCAGCGCCCCTTGGCGTGGTCGTCGGCGGAGACATGACCGATGACGGCGGCGGCCAGGTGACTGTGCCGAGCGAGGGCACGCAGCTTCTGCAGTTCAGCCATCGCTACCAGCAAGGCGTGGGACCCGACCGTGTGCACTTTCCGGTCTATGCCGGGCTCGGCAACCACGACCTCGACCAGGATGGGCCGCCACAGCATGTCGACTGGTATCGCCGCGAAATGCGCGACTATATCGAGATCAATCACCGCCCAAGCGTGATCTTCAAGCCCCCGGTGCCGGCGACGAACTACGACCTGGATTCGGACAACTATTCATGGGACTGGGGCCGGCTGCACCTCGTCCAGACCCACCGCTTCGCCGGGGATACCGCCAAAGGCGCCGTCAGCAGCCTGCCATGGCTGAAGAACGATCTCGCCACCTATGCCGGCGACGGACGTCCCGTCATCATTTTCCAGCACTATGGCTGGGATCCGTTCTCGATCGAGAAGTGGGATCCGGCAGCACAGCATTTCGACGACGACGGCAACGGCCAGCCGCATTGGTGGAGCGAGGCGGACCGGCAGGCACTGCATGCAGTGCTTTCGGGCTACAATGTCATCGGCGTCTTTCACGGCCATCAGCACGAGACGGCCATGATCTACCATCGTGACGGGCTCGACATCTTCAAGCCGAAAGCCGCCTTCATGGGCGGGTTCGGGCTCGTTCACGTGACCGACCGCTACATGGATGTCGTGCTGGGCGAGGCCGTGGGCAACGAAGGCGAGGTGATGTTCACCGACGCCTTCAGCAAGCCGCTGAAGGCCGGCTAAAACCCTTTTCCCTCCCCGCAAGACCATCTATTGAGGGAGGACTTTTCAGGAGGAATGAATGACCGTGAAAGTTGTGCTCGTCGGTTGCGGCAACATGGGATACGCGATGCTGGCCGGCTGGCTGAAGTCGGAGCAGCTGAGCCCGTCCGAGACTTTCGTGGCGGAGCCCAATGCCGAACTGCGCGCACGCGCGGAAAAACTGGGCGTGGCGACCGGCGCCAGCGCTGCCGACCTTCCAGCCGGCACGCCCGAACTGGTGGTTCTTGCGGTGAAGCCGCAGGTGATCCGCGACGTGACAGCCGGCTACAAGCACCTCGGCAACGGCCAGACCAGCTTCGTGAGCGTGGCCGCAGGCACGCCCATCGCCACCTTCGCGGAAGTGCTCGGGGAGAAGACCCCAATCATCCGTGTGATGCCCAACACGCCGGCCGCCATCGGCAAGGGCATGATGGTGGTGTATGCCAATGCTCACGTCCGGCCCGAAACCAAGACGTTCGTGAACGAGCTTCTCGCTGCCAGCGGCGCCGTGGCGACCGTCGATGATGAGAAGCTGATGGATGTGGTGACGGCGGTTTCCGGCTCGGGCCCGGCCTATATCTTCCACTTCATCGAATGCCTGACGGCCGCAGCCGAGCACGCTGGCCTGCCCGCCGAAACGGCAAAGCTCCTGGCCATGCAGACGGTCTATGGCGCCGCCTCCCTAGCCGCCGAGAGCGGCGAGGAGCCGGGCCTGCTGCGCCAGCAGGTGACGAGCCCCAACGGCACGACTGCTGCCGCGCTCGGCGTTCTGATGGGCGACGATCGGCTGAAGACGCTGCTGACGGATGCCGTCGAAGCGGCTCGCCTGCGCTCGATCGAGTTGGGGAAGTGATCGTTATGTAATGGCCTGAGAAATCAGGCCATTACGCTGCCATAAAGCATCTCGTCCTGCCTGCGACGCAGGTCGAAGAGGCGCGTGGTGGCGTCGGGCGCGGCGTTGTCGGTGGTGAGCAGTTCGCCCTTCTTCACCGGCATCAGCACCTTGCCGCCTTCGAGCAGACCAACGGGCACTGCGCGGCTGGCGCGGGCTTCCTCGACCGTCATGGTCCAAGAGCGGTAGCAGGTTTCGCCAATGGCGTCGAAGGTCTCGCCGGCGGCGAGATCGCGCTTGGCGACAGCGCAGACTTCCGCCACCGGGCGCGGCAGCGGCACCATGTCGGGCCGGCCGTAAACCATGATGCGCGCGGCCGTCAGCGGCACTTCCAACGATGTCAAATGGTAGGGCCGGAAGAAGGCGTAGTAAGGCCCATGGCCGATATGCAGATCGTCCATGCGCTCGATGATGCGCGGGTGCGTTGCCTCGACCACCACGAAGACGCCCGGCGCCACACCCTTGCCGATGGTGTAGTCCACCACGCCCTTGCGGCTCAGCACGCCGCCAGCCTCCTGCGGGATCAACACTTTCGCCAGATTGTCGCGATCGACCTTAGGGCCGTGCATCCCCGGCCTGTCGGGCACGAGGCCGGTGGCGTTGGCGATCGCTGCCATCTCGACCATGGTCTTCGAGCCGTCGATGAACTCCACCAGCATGCGCGGGTTCATGTTCCGGCGTTCCGCTTCCTCGCGGTAGTCGTCGGGCACCGCGTCGTGGTTGAGCGGGTTGTTCTTGCCCTTGCCGGCCGAGACGATGGTGTAGCCGAGCGCGGTGGCGAATTCGATGAGTTCCATGCAGCTCGAAGGCTCGTCGCCGGCACCGACCGAATAGACGACGCCGAGCTTGTCAGCCTGCTTCTTGAGATAGGCGCCGATGGTGACGTCGGCCTCGACATTCATCATGACGAGGTGCTTGCCGTGCTCCATGGCCATCAGGTCGAAATCGGCGGCAACGCCGGGCTTGCCGGTGGCGTCGATGACCACGTCGATCAGCGGATTGGTGACCAGCATCTCGTTCGAGGTGATGGCGATCTTGCCGGCCTCGATGGCGGCGGTGACCTTGGAAGGGGTGTCGGCCTCACGTGCCTTGGCGTCGTCGCCATAGGCGATCTCGATGGCCGCATGAGCGGTGTGCGGGCGGCGCGTGGAAATGGCGCAGACTTCCACGCCCTTCATCAGCATCGTCTGGGTGACCAGATCGGTGCCCATCTCGCCGGAGCCGATGACGCCGATGCGCACCGGACGCCCCTCCTCTGCACGTTTGGCGAGATCACGGGCAAGCCCGGTGAGGGCGACATTGGTCATGGCAGGTCCGATGCTTGTCTTGGGAAAAGCGTTCTAGAGCGCGACCGTCTTGCCAAGGAAACGGTCGCGCGTCCAGTCACACAATAGCACAATCGACCGGCAAGGTCGTCGCAGTAGATGCATCGGCATGGAGCCGATGCGGGCCGGAGATCGTCGGCCCTTTCGGTTAGTGCGCCTCGATCTCTGCCTGCAAAGCCGCCATCTGCGGTGCGGCGGCGGCAACCGCCGCGCGCTCGATAGCCCGGAAACGGGTGACCACGGAAAGCCCGACCGGCGTCAGCTGCGCGCCGCCGCCATGCTTGCCGCCGGTCTGTGCCGCAACGAGCGGCTTGCCGAACAGCTTGTTCATCTCCTCCACAAGATCCCAGGCGCGTTTGTAGGACATGTTCATGGCCCGCGCGGCGGCCGAAATGGAGCCGAAGGCCGCGATCTGCTCGAGCAGCTCGATCTTGCCGGGCCCGATCCGGCCTTGTGGGTCCAGGTTTATCCGCAGAGTGAGTGACGGCATGTGATCGCATTCCCTTTGAACGCTAGATATCATGCAAGGCTCCGGTTCGGGACAAGTTTTCCTGATCGAAAGCCACCGTTTTGATCACCGCAAAAACCGGAAGGCCGACGGCAAGCCCCAGGGCATGCAGCGACTGGCGGGTGATGCGCGACAAGATCATCTCGCCGTTGCAGTCGATCCGGACTTCCGCAGTTGCGCCGTCGGGCGTGTCTACGCTGGCCACCCTACCGGCCAGCACGTTAAGTGCGCTGAGCCCGCGCGGCAGCTCGGTTGCGATCATCACGTCGCGTGCGCGAATCCGCACCCGCACGGCGCCACCCAACCCTGTGTCGATCTTCGGCACGCGAATCTCTCCGGCGGTCGAGCGCAGTATGGTCATGTCGAATTCATCGTCATGACCCGCAACCCTCATATCGAGAACGGTGCCACCCTCGCCTTGCGCCTCCTTGGGCAAGAGGTCCAGGCGCTGCATGATCGCCCCGGTGGGGCCGAAGGCAGCGACCTTGCCATGCGAGAGCACGACGACATCGCTCGCCAGCCGCGCTACCTCGGAGACGGAGTGGCTGACATAGACGATGGGTATTTTGGTCTCGTCGCGCAGCCGCTCCAGATAGGGCATGATCTCGGCCTTGCGCGCATCATCGAGCGAGGCGAGCGGCTCGTCCATCAAGAGCAGACGCGGGCTGGTCAGCAGCGCCCGGCCGATCGCCACGCGCTGCGTCTCGCCGCCGGACAGATGGCTCGGGCGACGCTCCAGCAGATGCTCGATGCCGAGCAGGTCGACGACCCGGTCGAGATCCTCGTAGCGCTCGGCCGAAGGCGTGAACCAGCGACCGTAGAGCAGGTTCGCCCGCACGCTCATATGCGGGAACAGCCGCGGTTCCTGGAACACATAGCCGATGCGCCGCTTGTGGGCGGGCACGAACAGTTTTTCGGCCGTATCCACGAAAACACGGCCTTGGGCGGCAATGCGTCCGCGATCGGGTTTCAAAAGCCCGCCGATGAGGTTGACCAGCGAGGTCTTGCCGGAGCCGGAGGGCCCGAACAGCGCCGTCAGCCGCCCCGCGCTCTCGAACCGTGCTTCGAGCGTGAAGGCGCCCAGCCGGTGGCTGATGTCGACCGCGACCGTCATTGGATGTCGAGCCTCTTGCCCAACCGCCGCGAAAACGCCTCGGAGGCGATCAGGGCCGTCATCGAAATGGCGATGGACACCAGCGTGAGGCGCAGCGCCCCGAGGTCGCCACCCGGCACCTGAGTGAAGGTGTAGATGGCGGTTGGCAGGGTCTGCGTCTCGCCCGGAATGTTGGACACGAAGGTGATGGTGGCGCCGAATTCGCCCATGGCTTTGGCAAAGGACAGGATCATGCCGGCGATGATGCCGGGCAGGATCAGCGGCAGCGTGACAGTAAAGAACACCCAGGCCCGATTGGCGCCGAGCGTGCCGGCCGCCGCCTCCAGCCTGCGATCGACCGCGTCGATTGACAGCCAGATGGCCCGCACCATGAGCGGAAATCCCATGACGCCGCAGGCAAGTGCGGCGCCGGTCCAACGGAACGAAAAGACGATGCCGAAATTGTCGGCCAAAAAGGCGCCGATGGGGCCGCGCCGGCCAAAGGTGATCAGCAGCAGATAGCCGGTGACCACCGGTGGCAGAATCAGGGGCAGGTGGACGATGCCGTTGAGCAGCGACTTGCCCCAGAATTTGCCGCGCGCCAGCAGAAGGGCGACGCAGATGCCGATCGGCAGGCTCACGATCATCGCCCAGGTTGCGACCTTGAGCGACAAGCGGACCGCGGTCCACTCTTCGGGGCTGAGCTGCAGCCAGCTCATGCCCACGATCCTCCCAGCGATTTCTGCCAAACGCCCATGCGCAATCTATAGACCGAGCTTTCGGTTTCCACTCCCGAAATTCTCTGCGTCCCTTTCTTAACGCGCAGGCTTCAGTTCGCTGGCACCAGAACGGTGAAGCCCTGCTCCTCGAACAGCGGCTTTGCCTTGGCCGACTTCAGATAGTCGAGGAACTTGGCGGCATCCTCGTTCTTCGAGTCAGCCAGCACTGCGGCCGGATAGATGATCGGTGCATGCGTTTCCTGAGGGAAGGTCGCAATGATCTTCACCTCAGGATCGGCGGCGGCGTCGGTCTGGTAGACGATGCCAAGCGGCGCCTCGCCGGTGGAGACGAGTTTTAGCGCAGCGCGGACGTTCTCCGCCTGGGCCACGTTGTTTTCCACCGACGGCCAGACGCCGAGCTTTTCGAGCGCCGCCTTGCCGTATTTGCCGGCCGGCACGGCCTTCACGTCGGCCATCGCCAGCTTGCCGTCGCCAAGCAGCTTAGCGAGGTCGAAATTCGGCTCGATCGTCGTGGTGGCCGAAGCGTCCTTGCGGGCGATCAGCACGATGCGATTGCCGAGAAGCTGAACCTCGGTGTCGGACTTGGTGAGCTTCTTGTCCGCCAGGTATTTCATCCAGTCGAGGTCGGCCGAGATGAAGACGTCGGCGGGGGCGCCGCCCTCGATCTGCTTGGCCAGCGCAGAGCTCGCCGCATAGGAGATGGTGGCGGCCTCATGGCCCTCGGCCTTCCAAGAAGAGTTAATCGCGTCGAGTGCGTTCTTCAGGCTGGCGGCGGCGAAGACCACGACATTGTCGGCGGCCTGCGAAGCCGGCACGGCCGTAAGCAACATGGACACCATGCCGCCGACTGCGGCTGCAAACCGGATTCCGAAACCTCTACGCGTCACCATGGCACTCGCTCTCCTCGAAGCCGTTGATTCAGGATGGGTGCAAGCTATGCGACTTCATACGATATATCCATACCGATATAACCATCCGGTCAGATTTTCCCTAACGGCCTTCGGAAATGGCAACAAGGATGACTATGATCGGATAGTCCGGACGCCCGAGTGACTGTCCGGCTGTCAGATGTTTCCTCGGACGCGTAGCCAGCGCAGCCGCAGGAGGCGGCGAAGGTCGAGCAAAGACTGCCTACCCCTAAGCTCCATGGACGAAAGCGGCTTTGCCCGCTGCCGGTGTTTCAGCGCACGCGCGATCGGCTTTTCGAGCAGTTCGTAGCCGGCAATGCCGATCGCCACGCCGCCCAACACGGCAAGCGGCAGTGCTACCCAGACGGATAGCGAGAGCGCCGACGCGAGCTTCGCAACCACCGAGATCGCGAAGGTGTGCCAGAGATAGATCGAATAGGAAGCATCGCCGATATAGGCTGCCGGGCGCCAGCCGTCGATCAGCCCGCCACGCTCGAGCGCCAGCGTGCCGACAACTAGGGCCATCGCCAAGGGGCCGAAGACAAGCGGCGTAAAGCCGGCATCGGTAAAGCCGACGAAGGCAAAGCCGAGGGCCGCGACCAGGACCAGACCCAAACCGGTGGTAGGGTCCGCGATGCGTTCATCGAGCCAGAGCTTGCCGATCAACGCGCCGAGCAGGAATTCGAGGATTATCGGATTGGTATAGGTTGCCAGCAGGGGGTTGCGGCTTTCGAAGATCAGCCCCAACGCCACAAGCCCGAGCAAAGCAGTGGCAAGTGCGGCAAGCCTGCGCCGGGCCGGCAGCAGCAGCGCCCCCGCAAAGACCACGTAGAAGAGCATCTCGTAGTTCAGCGTCCAACCCTGGACCAGCACCGGCCAGATATCGCCTGTGCTCGGCGAACGAACGGGGATGAAGAAGAATGACCCCAGCACATGGCCCAATGTCAGCTTGAGGTTCGGGAACAGCCCTACCAAGGCTCCTGCGACCATCGCGGCCGTCGCGAGCCAATAGGCGGGCGCGATCCGCTCCAGCCGATCGCGCAGGAAATGAGCAGGCGTGACGGGTCGGCTTTGCGAAATCGTCCACATGATGAAGCCGCTGACGACGAAGAAGACGTCGACGCCGGCAGCACCTATGGCGAAGTGCCCGTCGGTGCGTTCGGCTGCGTGGAAGACCACCACCGCCAGCGCAGCGATCCCGCGCAGATACTGGATACCGAAGAGTTTCTGCATCAGGCGTGACGCAGGCCGGCGACCGCGGCCCCCGGTTCCTGGGCGGTCAGTCGACGCATTGTTTGCGAACTCACAGCAAGCCCGGCCGCGTAGTAGAGCATGAAGGATCCCACCGCATAGGGATGGATGACGTCGACCTCGAAGAAGGAGCGCACGGCAAGCATGACCGTAAGGCCGAGCATCACATGCGAGGAGACGTTGTCGGCATCGTCGAGCAGCCGCAGCAGATGGCCGACGAGCGCGCGCAGCAAGACAAGCGCCAACAGCAGCAAGCCCACCACGCCAAGCTCGACCAGCACCTCGATATAGGTGTTGTGGAAATGGAAGCCGCTGCGCGAGCCGATATAGAACTCCTCCCACAGCCGCTCGGCCTCGGAAAAGCCCTGCACCCAATAGGCCTGATAGCCGACGCCGAACGTTGGCGCCTGCCCCCAGGCGGCAAGCCCCTCGCCCCAGAGATAGGTGCGGCCGGTGAGCGTCGAATCCTTGCCGAAGGCGCCGAGCAGCAGATCGACGCCGCCGGCGTTGAGGCCGATGAAGACCACGAACAGCCCGGCGATCAGGACGACGAGGAAAAAGGTCTTTCGCGTGCGCGGCGCAAACAGCAGCAGCGCCCGCACCCCCACCAGCATGGCGAGCGTGGCCGCTGTCGCGATGATAGAGGTGGCCGATTGCGAGGCGACCAGCGCATAGCCGGCAAGGCCGAAAGTGACGAGCGCGACCAGCGCCCAAAGCCCGCGCTCACGCAGGATGAAGAGCGCGGCGAAGCCGAAATAGATGCCGAGCGAGGAGAAGAAGCCGAGCAGATTCTTGGACGAGAAAGCGCCGACGAAGCTGTAGTTGCCGTCGAGCGGATCGTAGTGATAGCCGCCGAAGGCCAGCGAATAGAGCACCACGAGACAGACGCCGGTGAGCACGCCAAGGGTGAGCGTTCGCACACCGACGGTGCGCGCGGCAATCAGCGCGCAGATGATGTGCGACAGATACTGCATGCTCGCTCGTGCCGTCACGCCCGGCGCCGCCGACCAGAACACCGAGAGGCAGGCCAGCAGGCTGAAGGCGACGATCCAGTAGAATTTCAGGTAGTTGCCCAGCGACTGGCGATAATCGACCAGAACGAGCGGCAGCCAGAGCGCGTAATAGAGCAGGATCGGCGCCTGGCCGAAACGCGTCGAATAGGCGAAGATGAAGATCGACAGCGCGATCGCAACGAAGCCATAGGCAAAGTTGCTGTCTGGGCTGACGAAGCTAGCCTTGGCAATCTTCATAAACGGCTCCGGCGCCGCTCAATGCACGGCGGGCAGCGCCACGCCGATCTTGATGACATCGCCCGGCAGCACCGGGGTGTTCTCGTCGGCCGGCGTTTCGCTGGTCTTGCCGTCCTTTTCACGGACGATGGAATAGGCGATCATCGGGGCCTGGTCGGTCTTCGCGGCGGCCGGACCATGGGAGAGCGCCTCGCCCATCAGGTCGCGATACATCGCGATCTTGAGGTTCAGCGCCTCGATGTCGCCTTCCGCCTGCTGGCGGTCCTGAGCGACCTGGGCTTCACGGTCGCTTTGCAGATTGACGGCGTCCTGCTTGGCTTTGCTGATGTCCTGCTTGGCGCGGAGGATAGATGTTTCCATGTCGAGCACCTTGCCTTCAAGCTCGGCGATCGAACGCTCCAGCGTAAGCACGCGTGAATTCACCACCAGCCCGCGAGTGGCGAGATTGCCGACATCGCCAAGCTCCTTGCGCGACAGCTCTAACTGGCGGTTCTGGCTGTCGATCTTCTTCTCGAGCGTGCCGACCTCGTTCTGGAGCAGCGACTTGAGGTCTTCCAGGGAAGCGAGCTGCACAGTCAGGCGCTTCTCGCGCGCATCCTTGAATGCGGTCTCATCGGTGATCAGCTTCTTGCCTGCGTCCGTCTTCTGCAGTTCGGCCGGGAAGTCGATCTCGGCCTTGCCCCCGGCTTCCGCCAGCAATCTCGCACGGCGCGCCAAGAGCCCGTCGCGCTGGGCGACCATCACATCGTAGTTGCCGCGCGCATTGATGAAGTCGCGCTCGATGCGCAGGCCGGCATCGGCCGCGCGGCGCAGACCGCCCGCGAGGCTGACCGCCTTCAGGACAGTAAGGTCAGGCGCGAAGGGATAACGCCCCGGAGACTGCACGTCACCGGACAAGAACACCGGCCGGTATTCGGCAAGCTCGACCGATGCTTCGGGCTTGTCGAGGAGACCAAATTTTTGCTGCAACTCGGTGCCGATAGCGTCCGCGATTTCCGCAGTCGTCTTGCCGTTGGCAGGCAACTCGCCAAGGAACGGCAGCGAAATCATGCCGGAGGACCCGACCGCATAGTCTCCGCTCACGGTCGACCAGTCGCGCACCGCACCCTCCGCCGTGCGCCATTCGACCACGCGGATGCGCAGGCGATCCATGGTGCCTAGGCGGTAGTCATCGGCCCGCGCGAGCGCGGGGGAAAGCAGCGCGCTGCACGCCATCGAGAGGGCAAGCCCTGCCACGGAAAAACGGATGCCGGCGGGCTTTCGGGGCGTGGCTATTCTGGTCTGTCTGGTCAAATGGAATGTTCCTGGCTGCGTTTCGGTCGATTGCGGCAACGGATGTCGCAAACTCAGTAGCTGCCGCGCGACGCCAGCACCGCCGGCACGGTCTTGGCGATGATCTTGAGATCGAAGGCGAAGGACCAGTTCTCGACATAGTGCCGGTCGAAGGCGACGCGGGCATTGTAGGAGACGTCATTGCGGCCGCTGACTTGCCAGAGGCCGGTGAGCCCTGGCCGCGTCGACAGATAGTAGTCGGCGGCTGGGCCGTAGAGTTCGAGTTCGTCCTGAACCACGGGACGAGGTCCGACGATGCTCATCTCACCGCGCAGGATGTTCAACAGTTGCGGCAGCTCATCGAGGCTGAGCTTGCGCAGCACGGAGCCGACGCGGGTAATGCGCGGATCGTCCTGCAGCTTGCGGGTGGCCTCCCACTCCTCGCGCATATGCGGATTGCGTGCCAGGTAATCGCCCAGAACCTGGTCGCCATTTTCGACCATGGTGCGAAATTTCAGGCATCGGAAGATCTTGCCGTCGCGGCCGATTCGGCGATGCCCGTAGACGATGCTGCCACCGTCGGAAGCCTTCACCAACGCCGCCAGCATCATGAGCAACGGGCTCAACAGCAAGAGCCCTGCCGAAGCGCCGACAATGTCAAAGCCGCGCTTTATGGCGCCGCCGATCGGTGGCTGTTCCTTGCTTCGTGGCCTGGACCGAACGGACAAACTGGCCAGCTTGGCAGCGTTTTTCATATGGCAGCTCCGGGTAAAAATGGCTTGGGCGAAATAGGATGCCGCACTGCAACACGACGTCGGCTGGCCCGGAGATAAGCCAAGTCTGTGATCGAATTCAGACAATTCGAAATTATCTGATCATATTTTGTAACCGCCGATTACAATAAACGATGCGCGCGATAACATATTCTGTCGAACGCCCGATAAATTTTATCGCATACGCATCATTATCCGTAACGAAGTTTTATATTTCCCGAAAAACTCAAGTTTCAGCCCAAAATCAATCATAGTTATTCTGAATATATATTTAGATATATAAAATTTAAACTAAATTGCGCCAAAGGTGATCGAGCACACAGATCGCGGCATCGGAGTCGTCGTGCGGAAGAATTTTCACGAAGATTCAAGCGATCCGATCATCCACGGAGTCGAAAATGAAACGGCCTGCCATGTTGCGGCTCGTTTTGCGGTCCAATATAGACGCAGTGTACGCGTCTTTGGGACGGCAGCTGCCCTTCGAAAGAATTCGAAGACTAGGCGGGCAACGGTAGCTGCACACAGTCTGCGCGTACTTGGGCGGAAGGCGACCGGGTATGATTTTTTGCGCACGAATGCGCGTGAATTGCATGAGGACATAGGGCTATGTCCTTCGTGCTGTTTTTTCGCGGCCTTATCGGGGTGCTGGTGGCATTCGCGATAACGACCTACATCGCCACCCACTCGCTGTGGACAACGTTCATCCAGACCGTCATCTGCGCCGTTCTCCTGCAGATCGGCTATTTCCTGGCGGTTCTGTTTCTTGTCTGGCGCGAAGGCCGAAAGCCCAAGGATGCTGCAGTCGAGCCCGGATCCGCAAAGGCTACGGGCGATGAGAACCGTCGCCTGCCTGGCGTGCCGCGCTCGCCTCACCACTAACTGCCTGTCACATAATCGCCGCCCACTGCTGCCAACGATCCGACTGTGATTCCGCCTCAGGCGGATGGCAACGGAGAGGCGCATGACATCAGGCCAGGCATCGGTATGCGTAGTGATTGCGGCCAAGAATTCCGCGGGCACGATCGGCCGGGCGATCGGCTCGGCGTTGCGCGAGCCGCAGGCCAGCGAGGTGGTCGTGGTCGATGACGGCTCGAGCGACGCCACGGCTGAGGTTTCGTTCGGCACTGACGACGGCACCGGCCGGTTGCGCATCCTGCGCCTGGATACGAACAAAGGCCCGGCATTCGCCCGCAACCACGCCATCGCGAATTCGTCGGCACCGCTGATTGCGATCCTCGACGCCGACGATTTTTTTCTCCCCGGCCGCTTTGGGATGCTGCTTGAAGAGGACGATTGGGATTTCGTCGCCGACAACATCGTCTTCATCGACGCGCGCAGCGCGGACATGTCGCCCGAGGTGGCAGCCTTCGCGCCCGAGCCGGGCTTCCTCGACCTGGCAGCCTTTGTCGAAGGCAATATCTCCCGGCGCGGTGCATCGCGCGGCGAAATCGGTTTTTTGAAGCCGGTCATGCGGCGCGGCTTTCTCGATAGGCATGGCCTTCGCTATCGCGAGGAACTGCGCCTCGGCGAAGACTATGATCTCTACGCGCGGGCCTTGGCGCGCGGCGCGCGCTACAAGGTGGTGCACAGTTGCGGCTATGGCGCTGTGGTGCGACACGATTCCTTGAGCGGCCAGCACCGGACGCTCGACCTCAAACGCCTCTACGAAGCAGACCGGGCGATACTTGCAGCCGGCGACCTGGCTGAGCATGCGCGGCGCGCGCTTGATAGCCACGAACGCCACATTCGCGGCCGCTTCGAACTGCGGCGCTTTCTGGACGAAAAGCGGGAACTTGGCCTGGCGCGGGCAGGCCTGCGCGCGCTGACCCGGCCCGCCGCACTGCCCGCCATCGTCGGCGGCGTCGCAGGCGACAAGCTCGACGCCTTCAAGTCGCGGAAGCGGACGACGGAGAGCGGACCTGCTGCCCCCCGCTATCTTTTATCCGCCCGCCCCGCCGCTCAAAGATAGTCGCGGCGAATTCCGTCGAGCACCTCGCGGAACCGCTCCTTGCGCTCGGCAAGCGCGGCATCCGAGCTCAGTTGCGGCTTTGCCCGGCGCGCCTGCCACAGCGCCAGCGTGGAAGGCATGGCCAGCGCTTGCTTGGCGAGACCGCGCAGGCTAGAGCGGGAGGGTTCGGCCCGCGTCATCACCAGGCTCTCGTCGAACTCGCGGCTGTTCGGGTTCTCGTTTTCCTGAGCCCTGCCTTCGAACTCCATGCCCCAGAAGCGGGCGCCCTTGGTGATGGCCTCGGCACGCGAGGAGATGGGCACATGACGCGGGCTGTAGGTGACGCCAAGGCTTGTCGCCCAGTCCTGCCACTTGAAGCTGTTGATCGAGCGCGACGTGCTGACCGCCACCCATGGCACGCGAAAGGCATCGGCGAGGATTGCGGCATGCATGGACTCGGCCACCACCAGATCAGCCTGCGCGATGGCGCGAATGACGGACTTCGCCTCGCCGCAGGGGTCGACATAGCCAAGCCCGGCCGTCTTGCAGACGACCGGCCACAGACCGCCGACGGTCGATTCCCAATGCGGAACGAAGATCGCGCCGCCGGTCTTCGGCAGGTTCCGGAATTCCGGCATCTCGGCCACCATCACGGCCGGATCGATGACGCCGAGATCAGTATGGAGGCCGAGCTTGCCGGCCGTCAGTGGGCCGCGCACGCAGCGGACGTCCCATTCGGCCGCATCGGAGAAATCGGGGAGCGAGCCGTAGCCGAAGCCGCTTCCGACCACGAGTTTTTTTACGCCGCCCGGCAGCAGCGCGCGGTTCAGCACGGTGCCGACGCCGACCAGAAGCACATCGGGGTGAACGTCCCGAAAGCCGGGCAGCAGAAAATCCCAGAGCCAGAGGTTGAGGTCGTCACCGAAATTGCCGTGGGCAGATTCCCAATAGAATGGATGCATGGGGCGGCTCTCCTATTTGGCGATCTTGGCAACTGCGAGTTCGAGCGCGTTGCGCAATATGCGCGGGTCACGCCAGGCCCATTGCGCAAGCAGGCGCAGTTGCGGCGCCTTGCGCCGCTTCACCAGCCGCGCCTGCCCCCAGAGAGCCTGGTTGCGGGCGGTCTGCTTGTAGGAATGGATCGAGGCCAGGTCCGCCGGCCCATGGGCAAACCTGCTTTCGAGCCGGTCGAGCGCAACCCAGGTGTTGAACTGCTGCTTGAGGAACTGCGGCGAGTCCGAATCCATGCCGTGGAAGATGTTGATCCCCTCGCCCCGCGTCGCGCCGACGCTTTCGCTGAGCACCGTGCGGCGGGCGGCACGCACGCAGTCGTAGAAGAACAGAACGTCTTCGGCCGCCAGGCGCAGCGAGGCCTCGAAGCGGATGTTGCGGAACAGGTTCTTGCCGATGACCATGCAGGACAGATGCATGAAGCTCCAGTTCTTCAGCATCACGCCGGCGAGGTCGGGGACTTCGACAATCGGCGGATCATCCGACAGCCGGTTGAGCGTCGTGATGTCGGCGAGATCGGAAACGCCGAAGTGGTAATAGAAGGCCTCGCTGCCCGCGATCGAGGCCCAGTAACAGTCGGCATCAAAAAGTGACAGGCCGCCCACAGCATTCTTCAGATGGTCGGGGGTCCACACGTCGTCGGAATCGAGAAAGGCGGCAAAGGCACTGTTAGCCGGAACATGATCGAGCCCCGTGTTACGCGCCCCGCCAGGGCCGGCATTCTCTTGTTTTATAACGGTTATTCGCGCCCGTTCTTCCAATGAAAGCCCGTCGAGATCGGCTTCGACTGGCAACGGCGAGGCGTCGTCCACGACGATGACGTCATAATCTGCATGGCTCTGGGCGAACACGGATTTCAGCGCGCGGCGCAGGATTCCGGGCTCTCGCTGGTAGTGTGGAATGATGGCAGTGCACTTCGTCATTTTTCTGCGCCTTAAAAAATCCAGGGAGGCCCGCAGGCTATCGAGGTCTCGACCGGCTTGCGATTCGATGGCCCGAAAACCGGGCTCGTTGACGATGCAGCCCTTTACGCAATGACAAACGGGGCTCGTTCATGGCGCCAGCAATTAACCTGAAGACTGTGACAAACAATGTTGGCTGGAGCGTCCTTTCGAAGACCAGCACATTCGGGCTGAAATTTGTCACTGTCCCGATCCTGGCCCGCATCCTCACCCCGCAGGAGTTCGGCGTGGTGGCGGTCGCACAGACCGTGGTGATGTTCCTGACCATGATCGGCAGCGCCGGGCTTGCCACCTCCTTGGTGCTCCAGAAGGAGGAGGACATGGAGACTGTCCATTCGGTTTTCTGGGCCAACCTTCTGATGGCGACCGTGATGGGCGCCGTGCTCTACCTATGGGCGGAACCGTTCGCCGGACTGCTCGGCGCGCCGGACGCGGCCTATCTGCTCCGCATCATGGCGCTGCTGATCCCCATCCAGCTCTGCGGTGACGTGGCCTATTCGCTGCTTGCCCGCCGCATGGCATTCGACAAGGACGCCGCCTGGAGCGTGGTTTCCGAATCCGTGGGCGCTGTGGTGGCCCTTGGCCTCGCTCTGCTTGGCTGGGGCGTGTGGGCTCTGGTGGCGCAGCTCTTTTCTTCTGCCCTGGTGAGGCTTGGTGGGCTCTTTTACGCAACCGGCTACAGGCCGAGCTTGTCGGCTTCGCCGCGCAAGATTGCGGGGCTGACGAAGTACAGCCTGGGCATCACCGGGTCGGAAATCTTCAATTTCATCACCTTCCAGTCGCCGCTGGTGGTGGTGTCGCGCCATCTCGGCCTGACAGACGCAGGCGCCTATTCGGCCGCCAACCGTTTTTCCAGCATTCCGAACCAGGTCGTGCTTTCGGCATTGATGGGGGTGCTGTTCCCCGTTTTCAGCCACATGCATGGCGAGCAGGAGCGCCGCTCCAATGCGCTGATGCTGAGCACGCAGGTGTGCACCGTTTTCCTCGCGCCGATGATGTTCGGCATCTGGGCAATTGCCGAGCCGGCCATGCTGGTGATCTTCGGAAAGCAATGGGCCTATGCCTGGCCGGTGCTCGGCCTGCTGGCCCTTTCGAAGGGCATCATGTCGCCCTGCAGCACCTTCATTCCCTATCTGAAGGGTGCGGGCCGCAGCAACGTGCTCTGGTGGGTGGCTGTGATACGCGCGGCATTGGTTTATGGCGCGGTGAGCTATGGCGCGGCGACCGACGGCCTGGTGGCGGCAATGGTGTGGCTGTGCGTGGCCAATGCCGTGACGCTGGCGTTCTATTCCTGGGCGGTGTTCCGCACCGACGGCACGGCTTTCCTCTCCGGCTTCTACGTGACCAGCCGGCCGATGATCACGGCGGCAATCATGGCGGTGGCAGTGCGCTTCCTGCTCGACCAGATCAAGGACACAGTGCCGAATGCGGCCTGGCAACTGGTGATCGGCAGCGTTGCCGGTGCGATCATCTACGGGCTTCTGGTGCTGCTGACCGAGCGCGCACTTTTGCGCAAGCTGCTGCGGCTGGTGAAAGAACGCCGTGCTCCGCAGGCAGCCGCCGAGGCAAACGGCTGAGCACCGTTTGCCACAATTCAGTCATCGGCGGCCGCGTCCCGGCTTCCGGACTCGACCTGGAGAAGTCGGCCATGGGAACTGTTCCTGGCCGGCCTCGACAGCCAGAGCGCTTTCGTGACCGATTTGCGGGACCGGATCGACGCGTTTTCCGCAAAAACACGGAGGCCAGAGGCCCGGTCGGCTAAGCGACCTCGCGGCCGGATTAACGAGCGCTTACAAAATGTTACCCGTGACGACTGGGGATTTCCGGCGGGCGTCACATTCTCATCTCCACCCTGTCCTAAGTGCAATGCAGCATTCTAGTTGATTTGGACAGGCGGCACCGGTTTTCAGCCGCCACAGCAGACAGGGAGACCCCGTGATTTCAACCGCGACGGACAAGACCCGAATCGAACCAGCGCTCCTCGCACTGGGACTTGGAACACTGATCCTCTCGTCGTTTGCAAATGTGGCGAGCCTGCACGCGCAGCAGGCCACCGGGAAATCCTTCGTCGAGAATTTCGCAGGCCTCGACAAACAGCGCTGGTACATCTCCGACGGCTGGTCGAACGGCGACCACCAGAATTGCATCTGGTCGAAGGATCAGATCTCGGTTTCCGGCGGCACGCTGAAACTCGGCTTCGCCAAGCAGAAACTCAAGGACCGCGACCATGTCTGCGGTGAAATCCAGACCAATGCGCGTTTCGGCTACGGCACCTTCGAAGTGCGCATGAAGACGGCTGCGGGCTCAGGCCTCAACACCGGCTTCTTCACTTACATTGGCCCCACGCACGGCCAGCCGCATGACGAGATCGACTTCGAGATCCTCGGCAAGGATCCGTCGAAGGTGCAGCTCAACCAATATGTAAATGCCAAGAGCGTGGGCAGCGCAGCCCTGGTGCCCGTGCCGGGCGGTGCCGACAAGGGCTTTCACGACTACGCCTTCGTCTGGGAGAAGAACCGCATCCGCTGGTATGTCGACGGCAAGCTCGTCGGCGAGGAAAAGGACCCGACGAAAGTTCCGTCCCATCCGTCCAAGATCTACATGAGCCTCTGGGGCAGCGACACGCTGAAAGACTGGATGGGCGCCTTCGTCGAGCCCAAGGGCCCGATCGCGGCCGAGATCAAGCGCGTCGCCTACACGGCGCCGGGCGAACCCTGCCAATTCCCTCAATCGGTTGTCTGCACGCTGAAATAGCAACGCGGAGTAGCCTCAATGTTGCACGTACTCTACCTCGTGCATGACCTGTCCGATCCGGCAGTGCGCCGGCGGGTGGACATGCTGCAGGCCGGCGGCGCAAACGTGACGCTGGCGGGGTTCCGTCGCGCGGACAAACCCGCGGACGGGCTCGATGCGTCGTCGCCGATAGACCTCGGACAGACGCATGACGGCAAATTTGCCCAGCGCCTTGGAGCCGTCGGCAAGGCGGCGCTTGTGCTCGGCGCGCGCCTTCGTGGCGTCCGCAGGCCGGACGTCATCATCGGCCGGAATCTTGAGATGCTGGCCCTCGCCCGCCGGGCGAGGTCGATGTTCGGCGGCGATATGCCCGTGGTCTATGAGTGCCTCGACATCCACCGGCTATTGCTCGGAAACGGCGGCGTCTCGCGCGCCATGCGGGCGGCGGAGCGGATGCTCGGCGGGGAGGCATCGCTGCTGATGACGAGCTCGCCCGCCTTCGTGCGCGACTATTTCCAGCGCTTCTCTCAGATCGATGCGCCGGTGGCCCTGCTGCAGAACAAGGTTCTGGAACTGCACCGCCGCCCGGGAACGGCCGGCAATGGTGCCGCCGCTGCTTTGCCGGTGCCGGGCGAGCCCTGGGTGATCGGCTGGTTCGGCGCATTGCGGTGCAGGAAATCGCTCGAACTGCTTGCTGCCTTCACGCGGCAGGCCGAGGGGCGATTCAAGGTCGTGCTGCGCGGCCGGCCGGCATATACGGAATTCGCCGATTTCGACGGCTTCGTCGCGGCCGAGCCGCATATGCGCTTCGAGGGTGCTTACCGCAATCCGGAAGACCTCGCTGCAATCTATGGCGAGGTTCACTTCGCCTGGGCGATCGACTTTTTCGAGGAAGGGCTGAACTCCAGCTGGCTGCTGCCCAACCGTCTCTATGAAGGCTGCCTGCATGGGGCGGTGCCCATTGCCATGGCCGACACCGAAACCGGGCGCTTCCTGGCCGAACGACATATGGGTCTCCGGCTCGAGGAGCCATCCGTCGAGGCCTTGGCGACGCTGCTGGGTGCAATCGATGTCGAGAGCTTTGGTGCCATGCGCGACAGGATAGCTACCGAGGACCGCGGCACATGGGTTTGCGACCAGCGCGACTGCCTCGCGCTCGTGGAGCGGCTGAAGGGGCTCACCGCCCGCATCGAACCGGCCGGCATGTTGCAGACGGCGTGAGGGCGGCGAATTTGATGAACACGACAATGACCGAAGCGAAGCTGCCGGCCACGCCCTGCATGGTGGTGATCCCCTGCCTCAACGAGGCGGAGAACATCGAGGCGTTGATTAAGCGGCTGACACCGTCCGCGGAACGCCTCGACATGGCGATCATCGTAGTCGACGGCGACAGCACCGACGGAACGCCGCAGATCGTGACCACGATTGCGGCCGCCAATCCGCGCGTGCTGCTCCTGCACAATCCCAAGAAGATCCAGAGCGCGGCGATCAATCTCGCGGTCGAGCAGTTCGGCGACGTCTTTCGCAGCTTCATCCGCATCGATGCGCATGGCGACTACCCTGTCGACTACTGCGACCGGCTGATCGAGGAAGCCGAGCAGACGCATGCGGATTCGGTCGTGGTTGCCATGGCAACGCGCGGCTTCGGTGCCTTCCAGAAAGCGACTGCGATGGCCCAAAACTCCCGCCTCGGCAATGGCGGCTCGCCGCATCGCCAAGGTGCTGCGGGGCATTGGACCGACCACGGGCATCATGCCTTCATGCGGGTGAACGCGTTTCGCGCCGTCGGCGGTTACGACGAGACCTTTAGCCACAACGAGGATGCCGAGCTGGACTATCGGCTGCGGGCCGCCGGCTACTGCCTGTGGATGACCGACAAGACCTTCATGGTCTACTATCCGCGAGCTACCGTGCGCGGGCTGTTCAAGCAATATCTGGGCTACGGCCGAGGCCGCGCCAAGAACATCCTGAAGCACCAGGTCATGCCGAAGGCCCGGCAGATGATCCCGCTGATGGTGTTTCCGGTCGTTGCCGGAGCATCGCTTGCGGTGCTGAACTGGACGGCCGTCATACCAGCGGTCCTGTGGGCTGCGATCTGCCTCGGCTATGGCGTGTGGATGGCGCTTGGCCAGCGCAACCCCTACGGGCCGCTTGCCGGATTCTCGGCCATGATCATGCATCTGGCCTGGTCGGCCGGGTTCTGGCTGCAACTCCTCAACTTCCGCAAGCGCGAGGAGAAAACGGCATGAACGCGCCCCGTTCCCAGCGGTCGAAACCCCGGCGTGTCGATATCGGCGTCTGCACCTTCCGCCGGGCCGAACTCGAATACACGCTGCGCTCCCTCGCTGCGTTAAGCGTGCCCGCAAACACCGTGCTGCGCGTCATCGTGGCCGACAACGATGTCGAGCCCAGCGCCCGCAGCCTCGTCTATGCGCTGGCCGGCGAACTGCCGTTCGAGATCGCCTATGTCCACTGCCCGGCGGCCAACATTTCGCTGGCGCGCAATACCTGCCTCGAAAGCGGCGGGGGCGACTTCCTCGCCTTCATCGACGACGACTCCACGGCTTCTCCCGAATGGCTGGCCGAGTTGCTGAAGATTGCCGACGCCACCGGCGCCGACGCCGTGCTCGGCCCGGTCCAGGCAGTCTATGAGGCCGGAGCGCCGGACTGGATGAGCCAGGGCGACTTCCACTCAACCAAGCCAGTGTTCGTCAACGGCGAAATCCACACCGGCTACAGCGGGAACGTATTGTTGCGCCGCACGTCGCCGCGGCTTGCCGGACGCCGCTTCAACCTCGCACGCGGACGCAGCGGCGGAGAGGATACGGAGTATTTCGCGCGGCTTCATCAGGCCGGTGGCAGGATCGCTTTTGCGCCATCGGCGCTGGTCGTGGAGCCGGTGCCCGCGGAGCGGACCGAGCTGTCCTGGCTGATCAAAAGGCGCTTCCGGGCCGGGCAAACCCATGGCCGGCTGCTCACTGAACTCAAGCCAAATCGGGCCGCTTGGCCGCAGGTCGGCGTTGCTGCCGCCAAGGCTGCCTATTGCTTCGCAGCAGCAGCGGCCAACGCAATCTTTGCCGACAGACGCAACCGTTTCGCCCTTCGCGGCGTTATGCATGTCGGCGCCGTTAGCGGACTTCTTGGCGCGCAGGAGATCAAACAATATGGCGAGCGGCAAACTGCGGGAAAGCGCGGCAATGCGGCTTGATGTGACTTTCGTCATAGCGGCCTACAACGCCGAGGCTTCCGTGGCCCGCGCCATACGTAGTGCGCTCGACCAGAAGGACGTTTCCGTCGAGGTCATCGTGGTCGACGACTGCTCGCGCGACCGGACGGTCGAGATCGCCCGTTCCTTTCCGGAAGAATCCGTCCACGTGGTCTCGCTTGGGCAGAATCGTGGACCGGGCGGTGCTCGCAATGTGGGTTTCTCGGTCGCGCGCGGGCGGTGGGTTGCGGTGCTCGATTCCGACGACACCGTTGCGCCGGAGCGGCTTGCCCGCATGGTCGCCCGCGCCGAAGGCGCGAACGCGCAGGGCGTCGTCGACAACCTCGAAGTCGTCCGCGATGCCGATGGCGGCCGCGAGTTGATGTTCGAAAGCGCACAGCTTGCAGAAAAGAGCGAGCTGACGCTCGCCGATTTCATCGCCGCCAACATCATGTTCGAGGAGACCTTCTCCTACGGTTACATGAAGCCAATATTCCAGCGCGAGTTCGTCGAGCAGCACGCGCTGCGCTATGACGAGCATCTGCGGATCGGCGAAGACTACATCTTCCTTGCCTCGGCCCTGGCCAAGGGCGCGCGCTGCGCGATCGAACCGGAGGCCGGCTACGCGTACCACATCCGCGAAGGTTCCATCTCGCGGGTGATGGAATTGCACCACATCGAGGCGATGCTCGCCGCTGATGCACTGTTTGTCGGCGGCCATGAGATGGATTCCGCCGCTCGCAACGCGCAGGCGCGACGCACTCGCAGCCTCAAGGAGGCTGCCGCGTTCTTGTCACTTGTGCAGCACCTGAAGGATCGCGCCCCGCTCAAGGCAGCGGGCGCAGCACTGCGCGACCCGATCGCGCTCAGACACCTCAAAATGCCGATCGCTGCGCGTTTGCGGCGGCTTGCAGCAACATTCCAAACACGCCGGGCACTCGGCCAAGCGGGCTGACGGCACGGAAAACCAACCCGGAGATTGGGCGGGGAAGGCCCGATATCCGATAAACATGAAGAGGGAAGACCATAATATGCAGAAAGTCAGAAAAGCCGTAATTCCGGTCGCAGGCCTGGGAACCCGTTTCCTGCCAGCGACCAAGGCAATGCCGAAGGAGATGCTGACGGTGGTTGATCGCCCCGTCGTGCAATACGCCGTGGACGAAGCTCTGGAAGCCGGCATCGAGCACATCGTTTTCGTCACCGGACGCAACAAGCATGTGATCGAGGACTATTTCGACATCCAGCCCGAACTTCTGGACACACTGACGCGTGCGAACAAGGTGGACCAGATTTCATCGCTGAATCGCCTGCAGCTGTCGGCCGGCTGCATCAGCTTCACCCGCCAGCAGGCGCCGCTCGGCCTGGGCCACGCGGTATGGTGTGCACGCGACATCGTCGGCAACGAGCCCTTTGCCCTCCTGCTGCCCGACATGGTTTCGTTCGGCGACAAGGGCTGCCTTGCGAGCGTGATGGAGCTTTACGAGCACACCGGCGGCAACGTGCTGGCCGTCGAGCAGTGCGACCCCACCGAGACCAACAAGTATGGCATCGTCGGCAAGGGCAAGTCGGTCCATGGCGGCTTCAACATCACCGAAATGGTTGAAAAGCCGGCGCCGTCGGCTGCGCCGTCCAACTACTACATCAACGGCCGCTACATCCTGCAGCCCGAGGTCTTTGACATCCTCGGCACCCAGGAGCGCGGCGCCGGGAACGAAATCCAGCTCACCGACGCCATGAAGCGTCTGGCGGAGGTCCAGTCCTTCCATGCACAGCCCTTCAATGGCCGCATGTTCGACTGCGGCTCGAAAGAGGGTTTCATCCAGGCCAACGTCGCCTTCGCCCTCGCCCGCGACGACATGCGGGACATGGTGTTCGAGCCGATCGCCGAGATGATCGCCTCGCAGAAGCGCCGCAGCGCGGCTGCCTGATCCCATCGATCCCCGTTCGCGGCCGGCATCCATCCGGCGCCGGCCGCCGGGCACAAAGTATCCGAGACCAGTGGGCCGGGGACGCGGCCCTGCAACGTTTTTCATAAGGCTTGGCATATCGCGCTGACGGACACCGGCGCGCGAAACATTTCCGAGGATCAACGCGGCGGGGGCGGCGAGATCCATGCATCAAAAGAGTTTTCCATTGAGCAGCAGACTGTCTGTGGCGGCCGACGACACGGACCGTTTCATCGACCTGGAACGGCTGGCCGCGATCGCGCTGAGGCAGGCGCGGGTCGTGGCGATCGGCGCAGGCATTGGCCTGGCGCTCGGCGCAGCCTACCTGGTCTTCACGCCCGGCGAGTACACAGCCGCCACGCGCATCCTGCTCGACGACAGCCTGACGAAGTTCGCCGAGGACAAGAGCCCTGCTCCGGCCGCGATGCAGGCCGACGCCATGATTTCCAGCGAGGTCGAGATCCTGAAATCGGCGCGGCTCGCCCGCACCGTCGCGATTGCGCAGAAGCTGCAGGACAACGACGCCTTCCTGAACCCGCCAAGTTCCCCGCTGGGCTGGCTCAGGAACCAGATGAAAACCGTGACCGGACTGTTCTCGTCTGGTCCTGAGCTGTCGCCCGAAGCGGCCGAAAATGCACGGATCGGCAAGGCTTCGGCACTACTGCAAGGCGGCCTCAACGCCGAGCGGGTCGGCCGCAGCTATGTCATCGAAGTGTCCTTCCGCGCCAACGATCGCCAGCTCGCCGGCTCGATCGCACGCGCCTATGCCGACGCCTACCTCTCCGACCAGCTCGACGCCAATTTCGACGCCACGCAGCGCGCGACCGTGTGGCTGCAGGGACGACTGGCCGAACTCCGCGGCAGCTCGCAGGCCGCCGCCATGGAAGTGGAGCGCTTCCGCGCCGAGCAGGGCCTGACCTCGGCGCGCGGGCAGCTGATCTCCGAGCAGCAGCTTTCGGACCTCAACAGCCAGCTGATCGTCGCGCAGGCCGACACGGCCAATGCGCTGGCGCGCTACAACCAGTTCAAGGCGATCGTCGACGGCGGCCCGGAAAACGCAGTCAAGAATGCTACCATTCCGACTGACAAAGGTGCCAACAGCGCCGTCATCAACGACCTCAAGGCCCGCTATCTCGGCGTCAGCAAGCGCGAGCAGGAGATCACCGCGCGCTTCGGTGAGGGGCATGCACAAGCGGTCGCGCTGCGGCGCGAGCAGGCCGACCTGGCCCAGCAGATATTCCAGGAATTGCAGCAGCTGACCGAGAGCTACCGCAACGAATATGAGGTTGCGAAATCGCGCGAAACATCGCTGCGCAACAATGTCGGCCAGATGGCTGGACAAAGCTCCGAGGCAGGCCAATCGCTGGTGCAGCTGCGCGAGTTGGAGCAAAAATCCGCAGCGCTGTCGAGCCTCTACCAGACCTTCCTGGCCCGCCACGAGGAAGCCTCGCAGCAGCGGTCCTTTCCGATCGCCAAGGCACGTGTGATCTCCGAGGCCGGAGACCCCGTTTCCCCGTCGAGCCCGCGCAAGGCGTTGGTGCTCGGGCTTTCTCTGGTGCTCGGTCTGTTCGGCGGTGCCGCGGCCGGCGCATTGCGCGAATTTCGCGAGCGTTTCTTCCGCACGGGAGACGACGTACGCACCGCCCTCGACGCCAACTTCCTGGGCTATCTGCCCATCGTTGGCGCAAAACTGTCCAACAGCAATGCTGGGTCGGTGGCCGAGGCAGCGGAGCCGGTCACGCCGCGCATCCTGCGCGTGGCGATCAATGCCCCCTCCTCTTCCTTCGCCGAGACGCTGCGGAACGTAAAACTTGCCGGCGACGTGGTTCTGCAAGGCCGGCCGTGCAAGGTGATAGGCTTCGTTTCGGTGCTGCCGCATGAAGGCAAGACAACGGTGGCGGCCAACTTTGCCGGACTTCTCGCCGCAAACGGCGCCCGCACGCTGCTGATCGATGGCGACTTGCGCAATCCGGGCCTGAGCCGCGGCCTTTCGCTGACACCCGACAAGGGACTTGTCGAGGCGATCGTGGGCGAACAGCGCTGGCAAAGCACTGTGATGGTCGACCGCACGACGCGGCTCGCCATCATTCCGGCTGTGGTGCGCAGAAGGCTGTCGCACACCAGCGAACTCCTCTCCGGTCCTGGCATGCGGGCTCTGATCGAAGAGGTGAGCGCGTCCTACGACTACGTCGTCGTCGACCTGCCGCCGCTTGGGCCGGTGGTCGATGCCAAGGCCTTCGCGCCGATGGTCGACGGATTCGTGATGGTGACCGAATGGGGCGCCACGCCGCGCGCGCTGGTCCGCGCCACATTGCAAGCCGAGCCGCAGATCGCCTCCAAGGTGCTCGGCGTCGTGCTCAACAAGACCGATACCGGCCAGCTGCCGCGCTACGGCGCCTTTGGCGGCGCGGAGCATTATCTCGAGCGCTATTCGTCCTATTACGTCGAGCCGATGGGGGCGAAGGCCTAGAGCGGTTCAGGGCTAGATGGAATCGCTAGGGCCGGTTGCTGAGGTAGCGGCCCTTGTTGCGAAAGATGCGCAGACCCGTGAGGCGGCCGCTGTAGAAGCAGCCGGTGTCGACGTTGATGCGTCCGTTCTGCAACCGCGCCTCGGTCACCGGCGTGTGGCCGTGCACCACATATTTCTTCAGCGGATGCGAACTGTCGTAGAAGGCCGAGCGGATATAGATCAAATCGTCATCCGATTGCTGCTCGAGCCCCAGTTCCGGGCGGATGCCAGCATGGACGAAGACGTAGTGCTCGGCCTCGACCATGATGGGCAGCGACCGCAGGAAGGCGACATGAGCTGCCGGAATGGCGCTGCGGATGATCTCGTCCACATGCCGGGGCGACTGGTAGATGTGGCCGAGCCTGTCGTGGTCGATCCCGTAGGACTGCAGCGTTGCGTCCGCTCCCATGGGCATCCAGTCGAGAAGCGGCAGGCGCCCGTCCAGATAGTCCAGCAGGGCCACCTCGTGATTTCCGGTAAGGCAGATGCGCTCGAATTCCGGCGGGGGCGGCGTCATCAGATGCTCGATAACCTCGCGGGGTGCTGGGCCACGGTCGATATAGTCGCCCAGCATGACGATCAACTTTCGGCCCGGCAAAGATATGGCATCGGCAAAGATCTCCTGCTCCAGCGCCAGCAGCTCGTCCAGGCAGCCATGTATGTCGCCGATCGCATAGACGGCCGTGTCGGACATATCGACGTGCAGCCTTGCCCTCCGCTCGCGGCCGGAACCCCTGTCCAGACCGAACAAACCGGCGAACGTCTTCATCGAAGCCCTTTCGTTCCGTGCCCAAGCAACACACCGGCAGTCCGCCTCCAAAAGCGCGATGCCTGCCCATGTAAAGCAGCGTCGCATTTTGTGACCGGCAATCCCCGGGGAATTAGTTCAGCTTCACATTAGGACCACCCACACAACTCAAACTGGCGTGGGATTCGTCGCCCCCGCTCGGCTTGAGCATCGATTGCGGCGACACAATGGAACGCCTCGTTTCGAGGCGGGGGATGCCACGCGCCCTCAAGCGTGGCCTCCCTGCACCATAACGGCCTGTTTTAGGACCCGTGAGATTTTCAAGGAGGACGAGATATTGCCCGAGCCCCGACTTTCACCCTCGACCAAACGCCCGACAGTCGCACAGAGCATGTCGAACAGGATCAGGATCGCACGCACGCTGTGCATCGTCTTGATGACATTCGTTCACGTGCAGCCGGGCATTCCCGAAAACGTCTATGATCGCGACGCGGGCGTCTTCGACATCGTCTATTTCATTCTGACCAGGCTGGTGGGCCTGAGCTCGGTTTCCCTGCTCAGCATCGTCTCGGGTTATTTCATCGTCTCCAGCCTCAAGAAGGCCGGGACGATCGGCCTGTATCGCTCCAAGCTGAAGACGCTGATGGTGCCGCTGGCGAGCTGGAACCTTTTGATGCTGGCCCTGCTCGGTGCCTACGGACTGCTTTGGGGGAAGTGGCAGGACTGGCCAGATATCAGCGCCCTCGGCCTAGCCGATGCGATCTTCGCATTTGCCGATTGGCCGGTGGTGGTGCCGCTCTGGTTTTTGCGCGATCTTTTCGTCTGCTGCCTGCTGTCGCCCGTTCTTTGCGTCACGTTGCAACGGTTCCCGCTCATGACGATCGTGGCATTGCTCATCTTCACCCTGTTCGGCGAGGATCTCTATCTTCTGCAGCGGCCGCAGCTTCTGCTGTTCTTCGGGCTCGGCATTTGGCTGCGTATGGCAGCCGTGGACGAAGCGGCTATCGACCGGATAGCCCGACCGCTGGCTTTAGGCCTTGCGGTGATGACAGCAGTTTTTCTGGCAATCCGCGTCGAGCGCATCCTGCTTGCTGAGATGGACGAGACGCTGCGGCTGACGCTCGACACGCTGTTGCGCGTCACCACGGCGGCCGGGTTCTGGCTGGCGACGGAAGCCATAAGGCGCTCTCCCCTTGCCGCACCGTTCATGCGTTTCGAGCCCTACGCCTTCTTCCTGTTCTGTAGCCACGCCATCCTGTTCAATTTCGGCGGCATCGTCTTCCGCCGGTTCTTCGGCAATTTCGGCTCGGAGCTTTTCCCGATCACCTTCTTCGCCTTGCCTTGCCTGGCGGTGGTGACGGCAATTGTCGGGCTGCAGATAATCAACAGGTCGAGCTTGCTGCTCTTCCTGTTCAATGCAGGTCACGCGGCACCAGCCTTCAATCGAGCGCCCCGAGAGCGCACCGCCTGACAATCTAACCGGATGCGCCGGCACACAGAGCCAAGTGCATCCGGCAGTATTTATGAAAGAACATGCTAAAATATCTCAACATTTCTCTTCGAATTAGCGAAGTAAATTCCGACAAAACTGTTCATCTCCTCGAATAGACCAGTTCTCGATTTGAGTTGGCAATTCGCTTCCCGCTCTGGATATTGGCAACGATTGCAGGCAAATAGGGCGCCGCGCCAGACGCGCGAACACTGACTGGTCCGCAGCAAATGGCGGGCATCGAATGAGAGGAACATTATGCGTATTGCAATGCGTGTCGCCCTTGCGGCGTCGGCCATCGCCCTGACGATCGGAGCGGCCCAGGCCCAGGAGAAGACGCTGAAGATCGGCACCGAAGGCGCCTACCCGCCCTTCAACAACCTGACCGCCGACGGCAAGCTCGAAGGCTTCGACATCGACATCGCCAACGCGCTCTGCGACGAGATGAAAGTGAAGTGCGAATTCGTCACCCAGGAATGGGACGGCATCATTCCGGCCCTGCAGGCGGGCAAGTTCGACGCCCTCATCGCGCAGATGTCGATCACGCCTGAACGCCAGAAGCAGGTCGACTTCACCAACAAATATATCGACACCCCGCCGGCCATCGTGGCGCCGAAGGACAGCGACCTCAAGGGCGTGACCAAGGAAGATCTCGCCGGCAAGACGATCGGCGTGCAGAACTCTACCACGCACTTCGCCTATGCTGAGGCAACCTTCACCGACAGCACGGTCAAGGCCTATCCGAGCGCGCAGGAATACCAGCTCGACATGGCCAACGGCCGCCTCGACGCGATCAACGACGATATCGTTTCCCTGCAGCAGTGGCTGGATACGCCCGAAGGCTCCGCCTGCTGCAAGCTGATCGGCACCTTCAAGTCGGTCCCGGAAATCCACGGCCTGGGCGCCGGCATTGCAGTACGCAAGGGCGAAGACGACCTGCGCGAAAAGTTCAACGCTGCCATCCTGGCCATCCGCGCCAACGGAAAGTACAAGGAAATCAACGACAAGTACTTCAAGTTCGACGTCTACGGCGAATGAGCCGCGACGCAATCGCTTGAAAAGATCGAACGGCGGGAGAAATCCCGCCGTTTTTGCATCTGTCGCGGCTGCGACGCCGCAGCGCATAAAAATGCCTCGGTTGGTCCTCGCAAGCGCCGCAACGTCGGGCTAGATAGACCCAATTCCGGGCTGCGCCCAAAGGACCTTCCGCATGACATTCCGACAGGCTCTCACCCTTCCAAGGAGCAATCTGGTCCTTGCGGGCATCCTCATTATGCTGCTGGGCAACTTCATGTTCGCCCTCAACGACGCCATGGGCAAATGGCTGGTGGCGAGCTATTCGGTCGGACAGGTGCTGTTCGTCCGCTCGCTTGGCGCTTTCATCGTGCTTGCTCCGATGATCGCCAGGCAGGGAGCCGGGCAGCTGATACGGCTGGAGCGCCCCGGGCTGCAGGCGCTGCGCGTGTTTCTGGCAACCACGGACACCGCCTTCTTCTACGCGGCGGTCATGTATCTTCCGCTGGCCGACGTGATGACCTTCTATATGGCAGGGCCGATCTATATCGCGGCGCTGTCGCACATCTTCCTGGGCGAGAAAGTCGGCTGGCGGCGCTGGCTCGCCATCGTCGTCGGCTTCTGCGGCGTGGTCATTGCGCTCAAGCCGTCCTGGTCCTCACTGTCGTTGGCCTCGCTGTTCGCGCTCCTGGGCAGCGTATCCTTTGCCGTGTCGATGATTCTCGGCCGACGCCTCAGAGGCACCAGCGACACGACGCTGGTTACCTGGCAGACCGTCGGTGCGCTGGCGATGGGTCTTGTCCTTGCCATGGCGGACTGGCGCTCGGCCAGCACGCTGGACTGGTCGGCCATGCTGCTGCTCGGCGTGGTTTCGGGCTCGGCGCATCTGCTGATCACACGCGCCCTGAAGCTGGCCCCCGCATCGACGCTCGCTCCATTTCAATACACGCTGCTGCTGTGGGGCGTGGTGTTCGGCATCGTCTTCTTCGGCGACATTCCGGACAATCAGCTGTTTGTCGGCTCGGGAATCATCATTCTCGCCGGCCTGTTCATCTTCCACCGCCAGAAGGTGGTCGATGGAGGCAAGCCCGACAACGTGCCGCGCAACGTAAACTGACGCGACTCAGCACGTCTTAGCAAAATCAGAATCAGCCTGAGCCCACGGCATCGGGCGACCGACTCGCGACCTTCGGCTCGCAGCCTTGCCAAGGCTGTAGATTCGCGTGCAGCCCGCGAGGGAACGCATTCTTGTGCCCGAAGGCACATCAGATCCGAAATACCGGGAAATAAACGGGGAGAAGATGGTGCTGCCAGAGAGGATTGAACTCTCGACCTCTCCCTTACCAAGGGAGTGCTCTACCACTGAGCTACGGCAGCGCCCCGAGTGCGACGGCCTTCTGCCACAGGATTCTCGATAGTGCAAGTTATGTCTGACGGTTCTTTGCGATGTTTTTTTGTCGGACACGGCTGAGCCACAATGATATGTAGGTTCTTCGCTCTTCACGATCGAACAAGGGGACACGTTCGGACCGGCCGCCATGACTGCGAAAGATACCAAGACGCCTTCCACAGCCCAGAATCAGCGGAAGGCACGTCTGGCGGAGGAATTGCGGGCGAATCTCCTGAAACGAAAGGCGCAGGCGCGCTCGCGTCGCACCGGCAATACCGACGACAGGCCCGAAGGCCTCTCGGCCGCGGGGAAGGACGAGCGAAAATGACAAGACATTGTTAGCCGACCGGCGCAACCTTCGGTCGAACTGGCCGTTCTTGAACGGCTTTTGAGCATGGTCTAGACGGACCGCAACGATAAATCAGACCAAATCGGGCATTCGCCCGGAGAAATGATTCGCATGGATCGCATCAGAATCGTCGGCGGCAACCATCTCGAGGGCCGCATCCCCATTTCGGGCGCCAAGAACGCAGCACTGCCCCTCATGATCGCGTCCCTGCTGACGGACGATTCGCTCACGCTCGAGAACGTGCCGCATCTGGCGGACGTCGAGCAGCTCATCCGCATTCTCGGCAATCACGGCGTCGACTACACGGTCAACGGCCGGCGCGAGCGCCAGCATGAAGGCTATTCGCGCACCATCAATTTTTCCGCCCGTCAGATCGTCGATACCACCGCGCCCTATGAACTCGTCTCCAAGATGCGGGCGAGCTTCTGGGTGATCGGGCCGCTTCTGGCGCGCATGGGTGAGGCCAAGGTCTCGCTGCCGGGCGGCTGCGCCATCGGTACGCGTCCGGTCGACCTCTTCATCGAAGGCCTGCAAAAACTCGGCGCCGAAATAGACGTCGAGAACGGCTATATCATCGCCAACGCGAAGAATCGTCTCAGGGGCAACCGAATCGTGTTCCCCAAGGTGTCGGTCGGCGCCACCCATGTGCTGATGATGGCCGCCACCCTCGCCCGCGGCGAAACCGTGCTGGAAAATGCTGCGCGTGAACCGGAAGTCGTCAATCTGGCCGAATGCCTGATCGCCATGGGCGCCAAGATCTACGGCGCCGGCACCTCGACCATCACCATCCAGGGCGTGGACGCCCTTTCAGGCGCGCGCCATCAGGTCATTCCTGACCGCATCGAGACCGGCACTTATGCCATGGCCGTGGCCATGGCCGGCGGCGACGTGGTGCTGGAAGGCGGCCGAATCGACCTGCTGCAGAATGCGCTCGACGTGCTTGCCCAGACCGGAACCGAGATCACTTCCGTCGAAGACGGCATACGCGTGCGCCGCAACGGCACCGGCATCGACCCGGTCGACGTGGTGACCGAGCCCTTCCCCGGCTTCCCGACCGACCTGCAGGCGCAGTTCATGGGCCTGATGACCATGGCGCGCGGCAAATCGAAGATCACCGAGACGATCTTCGAGAATCGCTTCATGCATGTGCAGGAGCTGGCTCGCCTCGGCGCGCACATCACGCTCGCCGGCCAGACGGCGATCGTCGACGGCGTCACCAAGCTCAAGGGCGCGCCGGTAATGGCGACCGATCTGCGCGCATCTGTGTCGCTGGTTATCGCCGGCCTGGCTGCCGAAGGCGAGACGACCGTGAACCGCGTCTATCACCTCGACCGCGGCTTCGAGCGTCTCGAGGAAAAGCTGTCCGGCTGCGGTGCGGTCATAGAGCGCATCTCGTCATAAAGGTGCATCCACATCCGCGGAAAAGCGTTTCGGTTGCGTGTGCGATCAAGACCGCATAACACAACAGCTAAGCCCCAAGCGCGGACGCTGATGCGGATATGGACCAGCTAAAACTCGTCGCCCTCGACGACCGGGATCTTGAGATTGTTTCGGCGCATGTCCAGGACGCCGTGCTGAAGGTGGGCGGCCTCGAATATCTGGCCCCCACCAAGCGCTTCGTGTTGACCATGAACCGCTTCGCCTGGGAAACCAAGACGGGCTTCTTCCGCCCTCGCTACCAGCGCCGCAAGAGCGTGCTCGACTTCAACCGCGTGCTGGCCGTTAAATCCGCCGGAATTCGGCGAGATAAGCCCGAAGATGTGCTGTCGCTGCTGGCGATACGCTTCCTTGCGAAGGACGCGCCTGCGGGTACCATCGAGCTGGACTTCGCCGGCGGCGGCACGATCGCGCTCGAAGTAGAGTGCATCGAGGCCCGGCTGGCCGATCTTGCCGGCGCCTGGGAGGCCAGCTCCCGCCCTGTTCACAAAGCCTGACGAGTATTCTGATTTCCATGGCCATCACGCTCCGCACATCCGACACCGACTTCGAGACGCGTTTCGCGGCGTTTCTGACCACCAAGCGCGAAACCTCGCCGGATGTGGAGGCCGTGGTGCGCGACATCATCGCCGCCGTTCGCGAACAGGGCGACAGGGCGCTGGTCGACTACACGCGCAAGTTTGACCGAGCTGACCTCGATGCGCTTGGCATCGCGGTTTCGCGGGCAGACATTGAGCAGGCCTATCGCGACGCCGATCCGGCTACCGTCGAGGCGCTGACCTTCGCCCGGGACCGCATTCGCGACTATCATCAGCGCCAGCGGCCTAGCGACGACCACTATGTCGACTCGATCGGCGTGGAGCTTGGCGCGCGCTGGACGGCTGTGGAAGCCGTCGGCCTCTATGTGCCGGGCGGCACCGCCAGCTATCCGAGCTCGGTTCTGATGAACGCCATGCCGGCGCGCGTTGCCGGCGTGGAGCGCATCGTCATGGTCGTGCCGGCATCGGGCGGTGTCATCAATCCGCTGGTTCTGGTGGCGGCCGATCTTGCCGGAATCACCGAGATCTATCGCGTTGGCGGCGCCCAGGCCGTGGCCGCCCTCGCCTACGGCACCGAAACGATCCGCCCAGTGGCAAAAATCGTCGGCCCCGGCAACGCCTATGTCGCCGCGGCAAAGCGGCAGGTATTCGGCGTCGTCGGCATCGACATGATCGCCGGCCCGTCGGAGGTTCTGGTCGTAGCCGACGGCGACAACGACCCTGACTGGATCGCCGCCGACCTGCTGGCGCAGGCCGAGCACGACACCTCGGCCCAGTCGATCCTGATCACTGATGACGCCACCTTCGCCGTAGCGGTCGAAAAGGCGGTGGAACGCCAGCTCGAAAGCCTGCCGCGCGGCGAAATCGCCGCGGCAAGCTGGTGCGACTTCGGCGCAGTGATTCTGGTCGCAAACCTGGACGAGGCCATCCCGCTCGCCAACCGCATCGCGGCCGAGCACCTTGAGCTTGCGATTGCCGATCCGGAAGCCATGCTGCCGCAGATTCGCAATGCCGGATCGGTCTTCCTTGGCCGCCACACGCCCGAAGTGATCGGCGACTATGTTGGCGGCCCCAACCACGTGCTGCCGACCGCTCGCTCGGCGCGCTTCTCGTCGGGACTCAACGTCCTCGATTTCATGAAGCGCAGCTCCATACTGAAGCTTGGCCCGGAGCAGCTGCGCGCGCTGGCGCCCGCTGCAATCACGCTCGCCAAGGCCGAGGGACTGGACGCGCATGGCCGTTCGGTCGCCATCCGCTTGAACCTGTAGAGTGAGGGATGCACGATCTCACCCGCAATTGCTCAAGGCTTATCGACGTCGAACTCGACGAATCGATCGGGCGTTCGACGCCTGATATCGAGCATGAGCGGGCGGTCGCGATCTTCGACCTGATCGAGGAAAACAGCTTCCAGCCGACGAGCGACGAGGGCAACGGCCCCTACCGGCTAAAACTGTCGCTGATCGATTCGAAACTGGTCTTCGCGGTTTCGCGCGAGGACGGGTCACCGGTAGTCACGCACATCCTCTCGCTCACCCCGTTCCGGCGGATCGTGAAGGACTACTTCCTGATCTGCGAAAGCTACTATGCGGCCATCCGCAGCGCCACGCCGAGCCAGATCGAGGCCATCGACATGGGCCGGCGAGGCCTGCACAACGAGGGCTCGCAGACGCTGAAGGAGCGGCTGTCAGGTAAGATCGACATCGACTTCAACACCGCGCGACGCGTCTTCACGCTGGTCTGCGTGCTGCATTGGCGGGGTTGATCCTGACCGGCGCCCTGCCCCGCTCGGTCCTTTTCGTCTGCGGCATGAACGCGGTGCGTTCGCCCATGGCCGAATTGCTTGCCCGCAATATCCTGCCGAAAACGACCTTTGTCGCCTCCGCCGGCGTGCGCGTTGGCGAGCGCGACCCCTTCGTGGACGCAGTGTTGGCCGAGGAAAGCCTGTCGCTCAACGACCGCCAGCCGAGAACGTTGGAGGACATGGAGGACGACTATTTCGACCTGATCGTGACGCTCGCGCCGGAGGCACATCATGCCGCGCTCGAGCTCACGCGCTCCATGGCTGTTGAGGTCGAATACTGGCCGACAGCCGACCCCACAACCGTTGCTGGAACGCGCGAGCAGATACTCGCCGCCTATCGCGACGTCCGCGAAAGGCTGAAGGCTCGCATAGCCACTCGTTTCGCCGCTTGAACATGCCGAAAAGGCGTATGATTAAGCGTGTTCACAAAGTTCACATAATCATATAGGTTCCGCCGAAATTCGGCCTGGATGCCGAACGCCAATCCAAACCAAAGGTAGAGAATGCCGAAGGAAGAAGTCCTCGAGTTTCCGGGCACCGTGACGGAATTGCTTCCGAACGCGATGTTTCGCGTGAAGCTTGAAAACGAACACGAGATCATCGCTCACACCGCGGGCCGCATGCGCAAGAACCGCATCCGCGTGCTGACGGGGGACAAGGTCCTCGTCGAAATGACGCCTTACGACCTGAGCAAGGGTCGCATCACCTACCGCTTCAAATAAGCCAGGGCGCCGCCCGCCGGCCGACAGGATTACGATGAGCACTTTCAAGAAGCTTGTGCTTGCCTCGGCTTCGCCGCGTCGGATCGAGCTTCTCCAGCAGGCCGGCGTCGAACCTGACCGGCTCTTGCCGGCCGATGTCGACGAGACGCCGCTGCGCGCCGAACACCCGCGCTCGCTTGCCAAGAGATTGTCAAAGGCCAAGGCCGAAAAGGCCCTCGCCTCGCTCAAGACCGAGCCTGACTATTCCGGCAGCTTCGTGCTCGCGGCCGACACCGTGGTGGCGGTCGGCCGGCGCATTTTGCCCAAGGCCGAACTGGTCGACGAGGCGTCGAATTGCCTGAAGCTGCTTTCGGGCCGCTCGCACCGGGTCTATTCGGGCGTCTGCCTGATTACGCCCAACGGCAAGCTGCGCCAACGCCTGGTCGAGACCCGCGTTCGCTTCAAGCGGCTCGGCCGCGAGGAACTGGAAAGCTATCTCGCCTCTGGTGAATGGCGCGGCAAGGCCGGCGGCTACGCCGTGCAGGGGCTCGCGGGCACCTTCGTCGTCAAGATGGTCGGCTCCTACAGCAATGTCGTCGGACTGCCACTATATGAAACTGTGGGCCTTCTGACTGCGGAAGGCTTCCCTGTGCATTTCGGCTGGCTTTCTGGACCGCGCGTATGAGCGGAAACGACATCGACAACAAGGTTACGCCGCTAAGGCCCAAGCGCGCTTGCCCCGAATGCGGCAAGCCTTCCACGCGCGAGGCCTATCCGTTCTGCTCGATCCGCTGCAAGCAAATCGACCTCAACCGCTGGCTCTCCGGCAGCTATGCGATTCCCGGCCGCGAGGGCGAAGAAGAAGATTCGGACGAGAAGCCCGAATAGCCGCGGCGCAGGGCTGCCGCCCTCGACTCATTTAGCTTACCTGCGTTTTCAGCCACAGATCGCCGATTCCAGGCATGGATCGCGCTGTCTCTGAAAGAGGCTGCGCTTACTGGCAGACAAAACGGCCCCTTCCGAATCTGGTGCATTGATGCTTGCGGGTATTAGCGTGCGAAGGCGTGTGATCCATCGCGGACAAAGCGCCCTGCCCGCAGCGCCATGGTCTTGCAATTGCCTGTTTTCGCATCGTTTTTGGCTGAAAGCGGCGGCTTTTCCCCAGCAACATCATTAGCCGCTGCGACGTTTTCCGATTTCTTTTCACAATCGACACTGAGGCGCTGGACAGGCGAAAATCTCATGCTATAACCCACCCCGTTCTCAGGGGTTGCCAACACTCCTGCAGGTCGGGGACACGGACTTTCCGGATTTCCCTGTGATGCCCAGATAGCTCAGTTGGTAGAGCAGCGGATTGAAAATCCGCGTGTCGGTGGTTCGAATCCGCCTCTGGGCACCATTAATTCGCTAGAATTTCTGAATGATAGAAGCGCTTGAGCGCGCATAGATCGATTTATGCCGGCACTAAACCGATGCCAAATTGGCCTTGCCTTCAATAACCTCAGCGCACGGCATGGCCTTTGTTGCCTACGATCTGGCTACATTCTGTTCGACGGACACCTCTGCGTGAATTTTGGCCAGCCTAAATCACTTCACGTCATTGTGAAAGCAATTCGGGAATAAACCCCGCCGCTCATCGGTCTCCTAGTCATGCGCCACGCATGGCGCGACAGGAGACCAACATGACCTCTCATGACGATACGGACGGCAACGGCATCACCCGGCGTCACGCGCTGGAGTGCATGATCTGGGCCGGCACGGGGGTGCTTTGGACCATTTCGGCCGGCGTGCCGGTCTCGCTCAATATGCTCGGTGAGGCAAAGGCTGCGGAGGCGGCTTCGAAGGGCTTCACCTTCCTCCAGATTTCCGACAGCCACATCGGCTTTGACAAGGCCGCAAATCCGCATGCCATCGATACGCTGAAGGAAGCCATGGCGAAGATCCACGCGCTGCCGGTGAAGCCGTCCTTCATGATCCACACCGGCGATATCACTCATCTTTCCAGGGCCGACCAGTTCGACGCCGCCGATCAGATCATCGGAGGGGCAGGCTTCGACGTGCACTATGTGCCCGGCGAACATGATTTCATCGACGAGGGCAACGGACGCGCCTATCTCGACCGCTACGGCAAGAACACCAAGGGAGAAGGATGGTTCTCGTTCGACCAGAACGGCGTCCATTTCGTCGGCCTGGTCAATGTCGTGAACCTGAAGGCCGGCGGGCTCGGCAATCTCGGGGCGGAACAGCTCGCGTGGCTGGCCGACGACCTCAAATCGGTGGGCAACTCGACACCGGTCGTGGTCTTCGCCCACATCCCGCTCTGGGCGATTTATCCCGAATGGGGCTGGGGCACCGACGATGCGGCGCAGGCGCTCGCGATGCTCAAGCGGTTCGGGTCGGTGACGGTGCTCAATGGGCACATCCACCAGATTATGCAGAAGGTCGAAGGCAACATCACCTTCCACACGGCCCGATCCACCGCCTTCCCGCAGCCGGCGCCCGGCACCGCCCCCTCGCCCGGGCCCATGACGGTGCCACCGGGGCAACTGCGCAGCCTGCTCGGCATCACCGATGTCGTGGTGAGGCGCGGCAAGGCGAATCTTGCGATCATCGACGGCACGCTTGCCGACAAATAGCGACGTTCGCTCGATCGGTTCCAGCAAGAGGAGACCAACATGCTGCCAAAGCGAGTCACAAGGCGACAGCTTGCCACCTTATGTGCCGCGCTCGGCCTCGCCCTGGCGTTGCCGGGGCCGCTTCGCGCCGAAGATGCAGCCCGCGTGAAGATCGACAATTTCACCTTCACGCCACAAGACCTGACCGTGAAAGTCGGCACGACCGTCACCTTCGAGAATGATGATGACATTCCCCACGTGGTGGTCGCGTCGGACAACTCGTTTCACTCCAAGGCGCTTGACACCGGCGACACCTATGCTTTCACTTTCACGAAACCCGGTGACTTTCCCTACTTCTGCGGGATCCATCCCCACATGCAGGGCAAGATCACCGTTACCCAGTGAAGGCAGTCGGCAAACCTCGTCCGGAGCGCCGCACGACGTGGCACTGAGCGGCAAGTCTTCTGCTGAACGCTTCGGCGAGGTGGTTCTGCCCCATCTCGCCGACGCCGTGGCCTTTGCGCGCTGGCTGACCGGCAGTCGCGAGGACGCGGAAGACGTCGTCCAGGAAGCCTGCCTCAAGGCCTATGCCGGGATCGATACCTATGCAGGGGGAAACGCCCGGGCGTGGCTCTTAGCCATTGTGCGCAACGTCTCCTACACATGGCTGGCCAAGAACAGGCCGCGCGCCCTCGTCGTCGTCGGCGATCTTGCCGATCTCGATGAATTTGCGGCCGGCAGGGAGACCGAGACTGCCGATCCCGAGGGGCCCGAAGCCGCTTTGATCGCCAAAGCCGATACAGCGGCGCTTGAAGCGGCTATTGCGGACCTGCCGCACCCGTTTCGCGAGGTCCTCGTGCTGCGCGACATCAATGGCCTCACCTATCGCGAGATCGCAGCCATGCTTGGGGTGCCGCTCGGCACTGTTATGTCTCGCCTGTCGCGGGCACGCGGGCTTTTGATGTCGGAACTGGGGAGCGAACGATGAGCGAGGAAAACGCCCTGCCGACGAATGGGACGGACCTGCGGCTGCTGCTTCATGCGCTCGCCGACGGTGAACTCGACGCCGCGACGACCCTGTCGGTCGAGCGGCGGTTGGCGGGCGACCCGGCGCTGGCAGCAGAATATGCGCGCATCCTCGCGCTGCGGACGGCCATTGGCGGCCTGCCTCGCCCCGATGTAAGCGATGCGTTCAGGGCGCGCATTGCAGCGCTCGCTGATGGCGAGAAGGCAACCGGGCGGCCTACGGAACACCGGCTCGGCTCCTTCGACTGGCGTGCCATGGCAGCCTCGATCCTCGTTACGGCAGCCGTCGCAAGCGGAGCGACCTACTGGGCGACTTCGCGTATCGCGCAGAGCAGCTTCGTCGGCGAAATTGCCAGCGCGCAGCAACGCAGCTTGCTCGCCGCGAGCCCGGTGGATGTTGCCTCCTCCGACCGTCACACGGTGAAACCCTGGCTCGACGCGAGGATCGGCATGTCGCCGCCGACAGTGGACCTTTCAAAGGATGGATATGTTCTGCTCGGTGGCAGGGTCGACGTCATCGAAAACAGGCCGGTGCCGGCTCTGGTCTACCAGCTTCGCAAGCATCTCATCACCCTGATTGCTGCGCCGCGCGAAAGCGGCAGCGAACCCGTCCCGGTTGCCAAGGACCTTTCGACCGGCGGCTTCTCGCTGATCCATTGGACGGAGGGCGCCTTTTCCTATTGGGCCATATCCGACATCAGCGCCTCCGAACTGCAGGAGTTCGTCACCCGATTTCGTGCAGCGGCAGCTGCGGGCTGAACCTGACGAGGTCGAATGCCGCCGCAAGGCCGTTTCACTATCTTCGGTGCCTTCGACCAAATGGCTAATGCTTCAACCCTCGAGAGAGGTTGAGGCATTTCTGCATCTCACCTATCGTTTTTCTGGAGATGCGGACCGATTTCTTCGACGGAAGACAGCGTCAACTTGGTAAAAGTTACAGCCCCGACGCTATATTGAACGGCAGGTAACGCCTGCCAACTTCTTCGAAGCGCTCCGACATCGGCGGAATCGAGTTGGCGGCATCCATCCGAGGAGCTGGCGGGGCGTCCTTCCGCTTATTTCAGGTTCACGTGACGGTTGCGCCCCCAACGGCAAGAAACGTCTAAGCAATCGAAACGATTTCGGCATAGTATATCGTTTGGTTGGCGGGGGTTTATATAGTGAGATAGGGAGCACCGTCACATGGCAACGAATGAAGCAAAGCGTTTTGAGGCCACACTGACCGCGTTGCGCGGCATTGTCATGATTGCGGCAGGCGTGCTGGCTTTCCTCTTTCCCGAACAAGCCATCAAGTTCGTGCTGCTGGCTGGCGGCGTTCTGCTCCTGGTGGATGGGGTGCTCGGCCTGGCTTCGAGCGACTTTTCAAGCCCCCGCGACGCGACGTTCTGGCTGGCGCTGGTGCGAAACGTGGTCTGCATCGCCGCGGGTCTGATCGTCCTGGGCAGCGGCATACTCACCCATGTTTTCACGCTCGGCTTCCTCGCTGGTCTCGTTGGCCTGCTTGCGATCATCGCCGGGCTTGTGGAGATCGTGTCGGGCCTCATGGATCGCGAGCGCTATTCCAGCGCCACGCCGGCAATGGTGAGCGGCGGCCTCTATGTGGTGTTCGGCCTGGCGCTTCTGTTCATGCCGCTGTCGAGCGCAGCCACATTGACGCGCGTCGTCACGATCTTGATCATCATCTACGCGCTGAGCCTGCTCTATCGTGCCTGGCGGATCCGGACTGTCGGGTAGGCCGGGAGCAACCGTCAGATGCTGCGCGGGCCGACGCGTAAACCGGGCGAGCGGACAAAGCCCATCATAGATCCGCACCTTGGCGACATCGAAGACGACGCTTCGAGCACCAAGAAGCGTTCGCTCATGGCGATCGCCGGCAGCATGCTGATCGAAATCAGTCTGTTCAAGCTGGCATTCGCGTGGGTGCTGCTGCTGCTCGTTCCCGGCCTTGTGCTCGGTCTGCTGCCGATTGCGGCGGGCATCTGGTTGCAGGCGCTGACCGACCGCGTTCTCTCGCCCATCGACGGCGTTGTGCCGCTCGCCATACTTCTCCTGGTTCTGGCCATCGGCTGGTATGGCGGGCGAGCCTTCCTGAGGCTTGCCGAATACAGCTTCTGGTCGCTCACCTCGCTCGTTGTCCAGCCGGGTTACGGCGCCTGCAGGGAGGCGCTGCGCCAGTTTGCGGAGCGGTTGCTCCCCGCCAACGCCAGCCAGACGACCCGCGCGACCTTGCGCGCTGCCGCGGCCGCCGTCGCGGGCGTGCTCGTCTCGGCCTTCGCGCTCATCATCTTCTTCCTCGTCTGGCCGGCCACCCACATCTTCGGCGGCCTCGAAGAGATCGACTCCGCCCGCAGGCTGGTGACCGTTGCGCTGGCAAACAGCCTGGCGGTCGTCAGCGCCTATCTGGCCGCCGGCTCGCTCATCTGGGCGATTGCCGACAGCACCATGCCGCAGCCGCGCGACCTTGAGCACTTCGACACCGCGCCGGACGACGCACGCCGCTGGCGCATCGTCCACCTCTCGGACATCCATATCGTCGGCGAACACTACGGTTTCCGCGTCGAAAGCGGGCGGGCCGGCGCGCGTGGCAACGAACGTTTGCGTCGCCTGTTCAAGCGGCTGGAAGAAATCGATAAGGTTGCCCCGCTCGACCACATCCTCATCACCGGCGACATCACCGATGCCGGCAGATTGTCGGAATGGGCGGTGTTCTTCTCCGTGATAGAGGCTCACCCCGGCCTTGCGAGCAGGGTGCTGATCATTCCCGGCAACCATGACCTCAACATCGTCGATCGCGCCAACCCCGCGCGGATGGACTTGCCGACCAGCCCCAACCCGCGCCTGCGGCAGCTGCGCATGCTCTCGGGCATGGAATTCGTTCAGGGCGAAAGGGTTCGCGTCGTCGATCGTGACAGCGGCGCAATCGAGACCACCCTCGCTGCGGCGACCGAACCATACCGGCTCGACGTCGAGCGCTTCGCCGACGTCGCCCGCCCCCGGTTGTCGCGCAGTCTGACGGAAGCCTGGAACGGCGCCTTCCCAATGATCATCCCGCCAGAAGGCGAAAACGGGCTCGGCCTTGTCCTCTTCAACTCGAACGCAGCCACGCATTTTTCCTTCACCAACGCGCTTGGTCTTGTCTCTGCCGAGCAGGTAGGAGCTTTCGAGCAGGTCGCAAAAGAATATCCGCATGCCGGCTGGCTGGTGCTTCTGCATCACCACGCCATCGAATACCCGCGGGCGGTCAAAAAGCTGTCGGTGCGGATCGGAACCGCGCTCATCAATGGCAACTGGTTCCTGCGCCGAATGAAAGCGTTCGCCGGGCGCGCCGTGCTCATGCACGGGCACCGGCACGTCGACTGGATCGGGCAGTGCGGCGGGCTACTGATCATCTCGGCACCGTCGCCGGTGATGGAGGCGACCGACGACATGGCGACCGGTTTCTACATCCACACCGTTGCGGTCACCGGCGGGGGCGAGTTGAAGCTGCTACCCCCAGAGCACATTGACCTGCCGGGAGAACGCTATCGCGGCTAGAACCGATCGCCAGCCCTCGGGGTTTAGCCGGCAACGATCAAAACGAGCGCTTGAAGCCCGCCGCGATGTTGATCTTGTCCCCGGACAGCGCGTTGTAGGGCGGGCTGTTCGTGTCGAGCTTCTTCCAGGCATAGCCGACATTCGCGAAGAGCGCGTTGTAGCTGTCGAAGTTGTAGGTAAGACCGGTCGCCACTTTGGGCGTAACCCACACGGCATCGAAACCATTGCGGTAGCGGAGATCGAACATGTTCCAGGTCAGCTTCGGCGTGACCTTCAGGTCGCCGGCGAGCGTGATCAGGTAGTAGGCAATATCGGCGTTGTTGTTCGATCCCTTGATGACGCCGGTGTCCCGCCATGTGTAACCGGCGCCGATGCCGGGCGTCAGCGTGAAGGAGTCGCTCAGCTTGAATTTGTAGCCGAGTCTGGCGTCGGCATAGTACTGGATCTGGTCGTTGATCTTGAATGAGTGCTGAAAGTATACGCCGCCGACGAAGTTCTCCGCGAAAGTGTGCGACAGGCTTACCTTGTAGTAGAAGTTGTTAAAATCGCCGGCGCGGTGCGAACCATTGTCGATGGCGTATAGTTCAGGGCTGAGCTCGAGGCCAAAAGTCCAGGTCGGCTTTGGTGCCTTCTCTTCAGGCTTCTTTTCTGAAGACATATCGGCGGCCGTGGCAGGCGCCGCCAGCAAGGTGGCAGCCAGGATCGGTATCGCCCATGATGAAGAAGTCATGCCGTAGTCCCCTCATGCAAAGAAGGTGCAACGAAACTCGACAGTCAAACCACTACAATGCGCTTCCAAGGCGGAGCCAGTTCGCAACGCTTCCGGAAGCGCAGCCAAATCTATATTGATTTCGCCTCCTAAATCCCGGTGGCGAAGCCAATTCGAGAGCATATTCACAGATAACGACAGTATGATGAAACGAGCAACGGCTGAAGAGCCTGAGATTGCAGCCGTAATCGCGTGCGAAATTGCCGATCGCACGACCTAACGCTCGATCTCTACTGCCTAACCGTGCGGCGTCACAGCTTGCAGCGTCGATATGTGAACGCCATTGTCGGATAGCTGGGATCAAATCTCTCGAAAGTGTCGGCGCCTGTTATCTTGAACGACATCGACATGGTCTGGATCAGCAACGCATCGGCGCAAGTCATCTTTGCGGACAGACGGTCCTTCTCCGGCTTGATACTTATGGCGGTGCAGCTCAGATCGGGCGAAACGATCTTGTTGCCGGTCACGATCACCCCGCTTGTGACCTCCGAGCCTGGATTCTTGAAGGTGACCTTCCCGCCCGTTTTTTTGAAAGTATTGGCGCAATCCGATCCTTCGATCGCCCATGCGCCCTGCAATTCCTTCATGGTGACGGCAAAAGCCTGGGTCGACACAACGAGTGTCGTACCAATCGCCAAGATCACGACAGTCTTCCGGCCTGGCATTGCACATCCCTTCTTCATTCAGCATGAAAGCTAGAGAGCAAAGTCTCGCCGACAACGGCTACTTTACAGTAAACATGGCTTGCGGTGACCTGTGAAAATGAGAATTCGAGACGTCGCGCTATATTGCCTTCGGTTCACCCGACTTTCTCGATGTCCGGAAGCACCCATTTCTTGTCGAAGAAGGATTTTTCCGGACCGTAGAGGCGGAACAGCACTTCAAACTTGCCCCCCGGCTTGGTGGGAATCCAGTTGTTCTCCTTGCCCTCCGGAGCCTTCGGGCCGAACCAGATATCCACCGACCCGTCGGCATTCTTGACGAGGTCAGTGCTCTGCGATGAGCGGCTCGGGCGCGGCACATCGCGGATGAGGGCGTGGTTGGCCCGATCGTACGCGGTCACCGACCAGTACTGTTTTACGGGAGCCTTCGGCGGCACCGTCAGCCGGTAAGTGGCGTCTCCATCGAACGCGTTGCCATCCTTGTCCTTGATCGTCATCAGGTAGAATTGCCCTTCTCCAAGGTTCTTGGCACTGAAGAAGGCCATCGAATAGGTCGCTCCACGACCATCGATGGGGTAGCTGTCTGCCTTCGAGAAGTTGCTCTGCATCCCCTCGACGACCTCGGGAGAAGCCGGGAGGGCCCAGCGGCTACCTTTGAACAAGGGCTGAAAGAGACCTTCATATTTCTCGTCGAGCCAGGCGTGAGCCTCTCCGGCGGCTTTGTTCAATATGTCTTGCGTTGAGCCGTCCGGATTGAAGGGCTTTCCCTTCTCGATGCCGATGGTCTTGAGCTGGTCGATCATCGCCTTGTCGCGCGGCAGCCATGGATTGGCATCGATGAAGCGACCCAGCGCCTGATAGAAGCGGAGGTCGTAGGGGATCGTGGAGTCGAAGACGATGTCGGCGGCATCGACGAACTTCGTCTCCGGCGGGTTGTCCGCTTTCGACAGCGGATACACCTTGATGCGCTTGCCATATTCGACCGCTTTGGCGACATCGGCTTCGCTGCCGCCCCGCAGGTTGGACCGCAGCAAGGCATAACTCTGATAGGTGCTCGACGGCAGCAATATGTAGCCAGGCGGAACATCGCCTCCGTAGGCCGGCGGCAGCACGAGATATTTTCCGCCCTTGCCCTTGTCCAGGCCGGCGGGACCGACATCTTCGAGGGCCGTTTGCCACCCATCCATAATGGACCCGGTGATCAAGCCGCCATCGGCTGGGGGGATTTCGATCACCACTGGACCGACGTCGCGGGTATCGATGAAAGGCATGAAATAGGTCGTATCGGGATTGGGTGTAAGCGTCTGGTTCTTCCAGTCCGGCAGGCGCGACCAGTAGAGAACCTGGTTGGGAGCGCCTTTGGCGTCGCGGATCATAGCCTCGAGCATCAGGTCGTAGTTGACGGCCGGCATGCCCCAGATGACGGCTTCGACCGCGCGCCGTTCGATGGCGCGCTTGTTCAGTTCGTCGGCCGAGAAATCCTGTGCGGCGACCGATGTGCCGGCAACGCCGAGCGCAAAAAGTCCCAGAGCCACCTGTCGAAGAACAAACATCCCAGCCACCTCTCGCACAAAGCCAAATATGGGCGTGCAAATAGAGCTATGGCTGCTGCGAACCAGTGGTGGCTCGACGGCGCGGACAAAGCGGCGGCGTTCGCCTGGCGGATGGTGTTGGTCGGGACAAAAGGCCGGAAACCGGCAACCCGGTTCCCGGCCGATTTAGGCTCGCGCCATTACCTGCAACGAGCGGTGTAGACGTGCCCACGATGGTCGCGGTACTGGCAATAGCCGTTGCGCAGATTGCGAACCAGAAGGCCGCCAAGCGCGCCTGCGCCTGCGCCGATCAGCGCTCCCTTTCCGCCACCGGCGATGCCGCCGATGATGGCACCGGCTGCCGTACCGACGCTTACGTCCCGCTCCGTCGTGGTGCAGCCAGTCAGGGCAACGACAGCCGCCACCGCGATAATCATCTTACGCATTGGGTAAATCCCTCTCCGTTCGCTGTTTCAGCCCCCAGTCGGCTGATAGCTGAACAAAGCGGGCGGGAAAAGGGCGGGAGCAGCTTCCATCGGCGTTCTGTCCGGCCTGAGCTTTTCTGACCACAGCACGCGTTGTCAGCGACAGGAACAGGTGACGCCCCTTTCGAAGTATCCATCAAATTGCATCTGGCTGGTCTTCCGACGATGTACTAGAAATTTGGCGACTAACGGCCAATTCGAGTCGGCTGGTTAGTATTTCGGGGCCGGAGCATGGGAATTCCACCGCGGCAACTGTCTCTCTTGGCCGTGGCCATGGTACTGGCTGCCAGCCAGCCCGCCATTGCCCAACAAGCCGACCAGACGCTGACACTTCCGACGATCAAGATCAGCAAGAAAAAGCCGGCAGCGCATGCGGCGCACAAGCAGGCTGTCCACGCGCCGTCTGCTTCGCCATCCGCGCGGCGGTCGGCATCACCTGTCTCAGCGCCGCGGCCGGCTCCACCGTCAGCGCCGTCAGCGGCACCGCCCTTAGCGCCGTCATCAGCACCGCCGTCAGCGCAAACTGTCTCAGCGCCACCGTTTCCCCCGCCTTCGGCACTCCCTCCCGCACAGCCGACCGAGACCACCCCGACAACACCGGTGCCGGGCACTGGAGTCGAGACTTCCCACATTCCGGCAGCGGTCAACAAGATCGACGCCAGCAAATTCGAGCAGCAAAGCTCGCCCAGCGTGGTCCCCACCATGCTGATCAATGTTCCGAGCGTTTCGACCACCAACGAAAGCGGCAATTCCTTCGAGCCGGACCTGCAGTTTCGCGGCTTCCTGGCGACGCCGCTCACAGGCACGCCGATAGGCCTTGCCGTCTATCAGAACGGCGTGCGCATCAACGAGCCATTCGGCGACAACGTCCATTGGGATTTCATTCCGCCCGACGCCGTCCATTCGATGGACATCGTCACCGCCAACCCGGTCTTCGGCCTGAATGCGCTCGGCGGCGCGGTGGTCGTGCAGATGAAGAACGGCTTCAACTATCAGGGCGCTGAAAACGACTTTGTGGCCGACTCGTATGGGCGGGTTCAGGATTCCTTCCAATGGGGCAAGCAGGACGGCAACTATTCCGCCTATTTCGCCATCGACGGCGCCCATGAAGACGGCTTCCGCCAGCGCACTTCCTCGACGATCCGCCGCCTTTACGGCGATATCGGCTATAAGGACGACAGAAGCGAAGTCCACCTGAACGTCACGGCGGCGGACAATTTCTTCAATGCTCCGGCCACGACGCCGGTCGAACTGCTCAACCAGGACTGGAGCGCCGTCTACACCACTCCGCAGAGCGACGCCCTCAAGATGGGGATGATCAGCCTGCAGGGAAACACCGCGCTGACCGACACGGTGACCCTCGCGGGCACGCTCTACTACCGATATTTTTCCGACCATCACGTGGATGGGAACGATACTGACGTTCAGGTTTGCGACAATACATCCCTGCTCTGCTTCACCGATGGCACCACCCCGGCAATCGGCAGCAACGGCCAGCAGTTGCCGAACCTCTTTCCGAAGGATGCTGTGCTCGGCGAGATCGACCGCAACAACACGCGCACCAATGGCTGGGGCGGAAGCGTTCAGATGAACGATACCGCCACGCTGAACGGTATGGACAACAATTTCGTGTTCGGCGCATCGCTCGACATGGCGGAGTCGAACTTCAACGCCAACACCGAACTGGGCACCGTAGATCCCAATACCTTCGTGGTGACGGGCAATGGCCAGTTTCTCGGCTTTACGACCAGTGACCAAGGGTCGATTGGTCCGGTCAAGCTGAACACCACCAATACCTATCTCGGTGTCTATGGGCTCGACACACTCGATGTGACGAAGAGATTTACTCTGACCCTCGGCGGCCGGTTCAACTTCGCCAATATCGATCTCAGCGACCTGCTCCAAACCGGTTCGAACTCGCTCACCGGTAGCCATCAATATGCCCGCTTCAACCCGGTCATTGGCGCAACCTACAAGATCACGCCGGATGTCCTGGGTTATGCCAGCTATTCGGAATCGAACCGCGCCCCGACGCCGCTTGAGCTGGGTTGCTCGGATCCCAACCTGCCATGCATCATCGACACCTTCCTCGTGTCGGACCCCGACCTCAACCAGGTCGTGTCCCGCACGGTCGAGCTGGGCCTGCGCGGCAAGACCAATCTCTCCGGCGACCAGACGCTGGGCTGGAACCTCGGCTTCTACCGAACCGACAATTCGGACGACATTCTCAACGTCGTGGCGCCCATCGGCATGACCTTCGGCTATTTCGCCAATGTCGGCAAAACGCGCCGCGAAGGCGTCGAAGCGGCGGTCAACTACACGAAGGGCGACTGGTCTCTCTTCGCCAGCTACGCCTATGTCGACGCAACCTATCAATCCTACATCACACTGAACCCGCCTTCCGGCGACCCGGCCGGCGACGGCCCGGTCAATGTGGTGCCGGGCGACCACATCTCCCGCATTCCGGCGCACCACTTCAAGTTTGGCCTCGACTACAACGTCAACGACAGATGGACGGTCGGTGGCAATGTGCTTGCCGTCGGCAACCAGTTTTTCGGCGGCGACGAGTCAAACGAAAACCCCAAGCTGCCCGGATACGCGACGGTCAACCTGCACACGACCTATCAGGTCACCAAGAACATGCAGTTCCACGCAGAGATCGAAAACCTCTTCAACAAGAGGTACTATTTGAACGGCACCTATTTCGACAATACGAGCTCCGTGGGAAGCCTGGTGGGAGGCACCAACACCGACACGGTGACGCCGGGCAAGCCATTTTCGGTCTATGCGGGATTGAAGGTCACTTTCTGACCCTTGCCGAAACAGGCCGCGCGAACAGATATCTCACTGCGCCATTGATCGGTGCGTTCAAGGAGATGTTTTTCCCAAAACCATTCGGGGGAACGCATGGTTGCAAGTCTTCGCCGCCTGTACACTGCCTCGACCGCAGTGCTTCTAATGTTGTCGGCATTTTCGCCGGCGACCGCACTCGCCGCTCAGACGCAGGATCAATCCGTGCATGATATCTCGGTGGAGCTGAACAAGCTCGAACCTGTCGGCAAGGGCTGCCGCGCCTATGTCGTGGTCGACAACGCAACCGATGCTGCCTATTCGGTGCTCAAGCTCGACATCGTGCTGTTTCGGCCGGACGGCGTGATCGACCGGCGCATCGCGCTTGATCTCGGGCCGCTGCGGGCAAACAAGAAGGACGTCAAGACCTTCGATCTCGATGCCTCGCCATGCACCGGCATCGGGAGCATCCTCATCAACGACGTGCTGGATTGCAAAGCCGACAAGCAGGCCGTGTCCGACTGTCTCGACAAGATCAACGTGTCGTCGCGCGCCTCCGTCGCGCTGTCGAAATAGGAGCGGAACGACACCTCGGCGGGTGGAAACTTTCATCGGGTTGTGGAGTTGATTGGCATGGAATCCAGCCTTTCGGTCATCGACCTCGTCCGGCATGCAGACCCGGTGGTTCAGGCCATCGTCCTCTTTCTCGTGATCTGCTCGATCGCCTGCTGGGCGATCATCATTGAAAAACTCATCCGGCTGGCGAGCCTCAGGCGCCAAGTCGACGCCTTGCACCGGCTGGCGGTAGATGGCGGTCGCGGCGCCCGTCAGCTTACCGGCATGGCAGGTGCCGTCATGACCGCGGCCCGGAGCGAACAGGCGGACCTGGCGGCCGGGCAAGCCCCTGCCTATGAGGCGCGCTCGCGGATCGAAGAGACCATGCGGGTGACAATGCTCGGTGAATTGCGACGCCTCGAGGGTGGGCTGCCGTTCCTGGCGACGCTCAGTTCGGCGGCACCCTTCATCGGCCTTTTCGGCACCGTGTGGGGCATCATGACGAGCTTTGCCTCCATCGCCCAATCGCAGGACACCAGCCTCGAAGTCGTCGCGCCTGGTATCGCCGAAGCGCTGTTTGCCACGGCCGCCGGCCTTGCCGTGGCGATACCCGCCGTCATCGCCTACAATCAGATATCGGCGGTGTTGGGTCGCGCGGCGCAGAACGGCGGGGCCGCGATCCCGCCCATCGCGAGAGCCCTTGCCTATGAAAACGCCAAGACTTCTCCGGGGGTCGACTGATGGCCATGTCGCCTCGGCAAACGCTCGGTAACCGCGACGGCCTCGTCTATCGTCCTTCGGCCGAGATCAACGTCACGCCGCTCGTCGACGTGACGCTGGTTCTGCTCATCATCTTCATGGTCGCGGCGCCCCTGATGATGACCGGCGTGCGCGTCGACCTTCCGCACACCAGCGCCCAAAAGATCGGCCAGATCAAGAAGCCCGTCATCGTGACGGTGGCGCCGGACGGCAGCGTCTATCTTCGCAACGAGAAGGTTGCGCTGACAGACCTCGGCGCCCGTCTCGATGCCTTGCGCGCCGCAGAGGGCGATGCGGTCGTCTATATCCGCGCTGACAAGGGCACCGACTACGGTACCGTGATGGACATGCTGGGCCGTGTGAATGAAGCCGGTTACAGGCGCTTCTCCCTGCTCGCGCAAGCACCGGCGAAAGATACGGCCTCCCCGTGACTCTCTCCGGCTGGCGCGCAGGCAACAGGCCGTGGCAGGCGGCACGCCTGATCGCCATCGCACTCTCCTTGCTTGCGCATGGCGCCGCGGCTTCGTGGATATTCAGCACGCGGGGTCGACCGGTGGAGCACCATGTCGAGATTCCGATCGAGGTGATCACGGTTCCGCTCGTCATTGAATCGCTCGACGCTCAGCAGCCAACGCTTGCCGAAATCCCTTCGACTGAGCAGGAACAGGAAGTTCAGGCCGCCGACCCCGGGCAGACGCCGGAGACGGCGTCCAGCCCACCCGACGAGGTGACGGAAAGCACGCCCCCGGCCGTGACGTCCGACAACGGGCCGACCGAAACGGTGCAGGCCGCACCGCCTCCGACCGAAGAACCTGCCGAGGAAGCGCCGGCCCCCACGATCTCTCCCGAGGCACCGCCGGCGCTGCAGCAGGCAAAGCCCCTGGAGCAACCCAAACCACCCGCCCCTCCCAAACCAACTGTGCCGCGGCCCAAATCCGAACCCCGCCCCCCTGAAGCCCAACGCAAAACAGCCGCCCTTCCGCCCGAAGAGACGACGCGGAGGCGCGCCAGGGAAAGACAGAGGGCGGGCAGCGAGGGTAGGGCAGGGCAACAGCAACAAAGCCGCCAAGCCGCCCTGCCCTCAGCCAAGTCCGATCCACGCGCACAGGCCAGCTACATGTCCGGCGTTACGTCCCGTCTCTTGGCGCGAAGGTACTTTCCCACCGGCGCGCCATCGGGATCGGTGGTGGTCAATTTCAGCGTATCCTCGTCGGGCAAGCTGATGAGCCGAAGGGTCGTCCGAAGCTCCGGGTCGTCCATTCTCGATCGGGCGGCCTTGAACATAGTCGACAGAGCCGCGCCCTTCCCGCCCTTCCCCAAAAGCGTGACCGCCCCGCATCTGAATTTCAACGTGCCGATGAGCTTCAGCAGGTAAGATGCCGGAGGCCGTATTCTGGAACGATCTTGAGCGCCTGCGCGTTCGACGGCGCGCAGAAGGGAAGTTGAAACCTGGGAGGATTTTTCGTGCCCGCAGCCGAACTCGTGTTCCTGATCGATGTCGACGACACTCTGCTCGACAATGACCGTTTCGTTGCCGACCTCACCTCGCGGCTCGACCAGGCCTTCGGCGAGGTGGAGCGCACGCGCTACTGGGAAATCTACGAGCGGCTGCGCGAAAAGCTCGGCTACGTCGATTACCTTGGCACCCTGCAGGAATTCCGACTGGACAACACCAACGAGACCGAGCTTCTGCAGATGTCGGGTTTCCTGCTCGACTACCCATTTGACGAGCTGGTCTATCCCGGCGCCCTCGCTACACTCGAGCATCTCAGCAAGATGGGCACCACTGTCATTCTCTCGGACGGCGACATCGTGTTCCAGCCGCGCAAGATAAGGCGAGCCGGCCTTTGGGACGTAGTCGGCGGCCGCGTCCTGATCTACCTGCACAAGGACCGGATGCTCACCGAAGTGGAACGGCGGTATCCTGCCCGGCACTACGCCATGCTGGACGACAAGCCCCAATTGCTGGCCTCGGCAAAACGACAGCTAGGGGACCATCTGACCACCGTATTCGTACGCCAAGGCCACTACGCGGCCCAATCGGAAGGTGCGCAAATCAGCCCCGCGCCCGATGCCAGCGTGAGGCAGATCAGCGACCTCTTGGATTTCGGGCCGCCGGATTTCGGAACGGTCGATATCGGCCGTTCCAAATAGGACGCCACCCTCGGCATAAGCCGCCTGGACTACTTTTTCGTCTTGGGTGCGGGATCGATGGGCTTGGTACCCTCGACATGCCCGCCGAAGCCAAGCCGCAAGGCCGAAAGGATTTTCTCTCCGAATGTGTGCTCCTGTCGCGAGCGGAACCGCGCAAACAGCGAAGCCGTCAGAACGTCGGCAGGCACCGCCTCCTCGATAGCGGCCTCGACGGTCCAGCGCCCCTCGCCGGAATCCTGAACGAAACCGGAGAAACCTCCCAGCTGCGGGTCCTTGGCCAGCGCCGCAGCGCCGATGTCGAGCAGCCAGGAGGAAATGACGCTGCCGCGCCGCCAGACCTCGGCGATGTCCGGCAGGTTGAGATCGAAGCGCTCGTCGGCCGGCAAATCGGCCGAGTCCTTGTTCCGCAGGATGTCAAAACCCTCAGCATAGGCCTGCATCAACCCATATTCGATACCGTTGTGCACCATCTTGACGAAGTGGCCGGCGCCGCATGGACCGGCATGGATGTAGCCGCGCTCTGCGCGCGGATCATATTTTTCTCGACGGGGCGTGCGCGGAATGTCACCCAGTCCGGGCGCCAACGCGGAAAAGATCGGGTCGAGGTGGTCAACCGCGTCCTTTGGCCCACCGATCATCATGCAGTAGCCGCGCTCGAGGCCCCACACACCGCCGGACGTGCCGCAATCGACATAGCGGATGCGCTTGCCGGCCAATTGCTTCGCACGCCGAATATCATCCTTGTAGAAGGTGTTGCCGCCATCGATGATGATGTCATCCGGCTCGAGAAGATTGCCAAGCTGCGCGACGCATTCCTCGGTGATTTTCCCAGCGGGAAGCATGAGCCAGACCGCACGCGGCTTTTCGTCGAGTGCTTTGACCAGCATTGCGAGGGAATCGGCTGCCGTGGCCCCGTCCTTCGCGAATGCTTCCCGCGCCCCGATGTTGGTGTCGAACACCACGGCGTCATGCCCCGCCCTCATCAGGCGCCGGGAGATATTGCCGCCCATGCGACCCAGTCCGACAATGCCAAGCTGCATCAATTTCCTCCTTGCTGAATGCCGATACGCCGTCGGGCGAGCTCAAGCCTTCTGACGGGTCCTCTCGATCTGCTTCATCGCGGCGTCGAGCACATCCTGCAACGTAAACCCGAATTTGTGGAGTAGATCCTTGAGCGGTGCCGACGAGCCAAATGTGTGCATGCCGATCTTGGCGCCACCGTCGCCCACATAGCGGTCCCACCCGATCACGGAGCCGGCCTCGACCGAAACGCGTGCGGTGACCTCGGGCGGCAGGACGCTATCGCGATAGGCTTGGCTCTGCTGCTCGAACAATTCCCAAGACGGCATGCTGACCAGACGCGCAGCTACGCCATCCCGCAGGAGAACTTCATAGGCCTCCGCGCAAATCGCCACCTCGCTGCCGGTGCCGATAAGGATCACTTCCGGCTTGCCGTGCTCGGCGTCGGCCATGACATAGGCGCCGCGCGCGACGCCTTTTGCCGAGGCATAGCGCTTGCGGTCGAAGGTCGGCAATGCCTGCCGGCTCAGTACCAGGCATGACGGCTGGCGTGCGCGCCTAACTATGGTGCGCCAGGCCTCGACCACCTCGTTGGCATCCGCCGGCCGGAGCGTGACGAGACCCGGAATGCTGCGCAGGGCGATGAGTTGTTCGACAGGCTGATGGGTGGGGCCGTCCTGCCCGAGGCCGATGGAATCGTGCGAGAAGATGAACGTAACGGGCAGCTGCATGAGCGCGCTCAGGCGCATCGGCGGCTTCATGTAATCGGAAAATGTCAGGAAGGTCGAGCCGTAGGGGCGCAGCTTGCAAAGGGCGAGGCCATTGAGGATAGCGCCCATGGCATGCTCGCGAATGCCGAAGTGGAAGTTGCGACCGCCATAGGTGTCGGCCTCGAAATCGCCGGCCTGCTCGAAGGTCAGGCGGGTTTTCGTCGATGGCGCAAGGTCGGCGGAACCGCCGACAAGCCAGGGATAATGGGGCGCTATGGCATTCAGCACCTTGGCCGAAGAGTCGCGGGTGGCAAGGCCCTTCGCGTCGGCAGGAAAGCTCGGCAGATCGGCGTCCCAGCCGTCCGGAAGCTCGCGCCGCTGCATCTGCTCGAGCTCTTCGGCAAGATCCGGATATTTTGCGCGGTAACTCTCGGACATCGATGCCCATGCCTTGCGCAGTTTTGCGCCCCGGCGGCCGATGCCGGCCCGGAAATGCTCGCGCACGCCGTCAGGAACGAGGAATTTGGCATCCTCCGGCCAACCGTAGGAACGCTTGGCAAGGCGTACCTCCTCCTCTCCGAGCGGCTCACCATGCGCGGCACTTGTGTCGTGCTTGTGCGGGGAGCCGTAGCCGATGTGGCTTTCGACGATGATGAGGGTGGGAACGTCATTGGTCCGCCGGAACCTCTCGATGGCCTGTGCGATCCGTTCGGTGTCGTTGGCATCGCCCACCCGCAGCACGTTCCAGCCATAGGCCAGAAAGCGCGTTGCAACGTCTTCGCTGAAGGTGATGTCGGTATGGCCTTCGATGGTGACCCGGTTGCTGTCGTAGATCCAGCACAGATTGCCGAGCATCAGGTGGCCCGCCAGCGAGGCCGCCTCGCTGGCCACGCCTTCCATCATGTCTCCGTCACCACACACCGTGTAGACGGAATAGTCGAACATGGTGAACCTTGGCCGATTGAAGTGCTTGGCCAGCCAGTCTCCGGCGATCGCCATGCCGACGCTCGTCGCGCAGCCCTGGCCCAGCGGGCCGGTCGTGGTTTCGACGCCGGTGGTCAGGCGATACTCCGGGTGCCCCGGGCATTTGCTGCCGATTTCGCGAAAGCGCTTTATGTCCTCAAGCGTCACGGCCGGCTCACCGGGACGCTCATATTCCGCGTTCACCGCTTTCACGCCCGTGAGATAGAGCATGGAATAGAGCACCATGGAGGCGTGGCCGTTCGACAGCACGAAGCGGTCCCGGTTCGGCCAGATCGGGTCTTCGGGGTCGAAGCGCAGGAAATCTTGCCACAGCGTATAGACGAGCGGCGCCAGCGCCATCGGCGTGCCAGGATGGCCGGAATCGGCCTGCTGCACGGCATCGATCGACAGCGTGCGGATGGTGTTGATGGACAGCTCTTCGATCGAGCCCGCGCCGACCCGTTGCACTTCGGCCTTCTGCTCGGGGGCTAGGCTGGCTGCACGACGGCTGCGCGCTCTTGCGCCGGGCACCTGCCCCAGGCGGGGATGAGTGTGAGCTGGACTCATCGTGCTTCCTTTCCACTTGCTCAAGTCATGGATTGGATGGAGATTAAATCCGGGGCGATAACCAACTGGCCCGCCGTTTCGGTGAGGTAAACTAGGGGAGGCCGCGGCGCCGGAAAGGTGTTCGATAGCCCGATATGCCGGCCGCGAGACCATCGCGCCGGAAACTTGTTTGCGCCAATATACGCAATACATAATTTTCATCAGCGGACGCGAATGGCAGTCGCAGTAGTGCCCGGCACGATCGCAACTCCGGAAGCGCGTCGCGGAAAACGCAGGCGGATGGCATGAACCTCAACCGCATTGACGTATCGGTCGAAGACGAGCTGCAGGAACTCCAGCGGGAGTCATTCAGCTACTTCATCCACGAAGCCAGCCTCGAAAACGGGCTTATCCTCGACAAGACCGAAAAGAACTGGCCGGCCAGCATTGCGGCCACCGGTCTGGCGCTGGCGGCCTACCCCATAGGCGTGAAGCGCGGTTTCATGACCCGCGAGCGGGCCCTGGAGCGAACGCTCAAGATCCTGCGGTTCTTCTGGAACAGTCCGCAGGGGCCCGAACCGGATGCCACCGGTTACCGAGGCTTCTTCTACCATTTCCTCGACATGAAGACCGGCAGGCGTGCATGGAACAGCGAACTGTCCACCGTGGACACAACATTCCTTTTGGCCGGAGCTTTGACCGCCAGGGTCTATTTCGATCGCGATACCGCTGAAGAAATAGAAATCCGGACACTGGCTGAGGAACTTTACAAACGCGCCGACTGGCGCTGGATGCAGAATGGCGGCGACACGGTGACCCATGGCTGGACGCCGGAAAACGGCTTCATCAAGTATCGCTGGGAAGGCTACGACGAGGCGCTGCTGCTGTATCTGCTAGGGCTCGGCTCACCGACATTTCCCTTGCCCAAGAGCAGCTATGCGGCCTGGTGCTCGACCTATGAATGGAAGAACTGCCACGGCTTCGACTATCTCTATTCGGGGCCGCTATTCACCCATCAGCTCTCGCATATCTGGGTGGATTTTCGCGGTATCCAGGACGCCTATATGCGCGACAAGGGGATCGACTATTTCGAGAACAGCCGGCGCGCCACATTCGTTCAGCAGCAATACGCGATCCACAATCCGCTCGGGTTTGCCGGCTATCGCCATTGCTGCTGGGGCATAACCGCGAGCGATGGGCCAGGGCCGGCCACGCTAAAGGTCGATGGCATCACCCGTCAGTTCTACGACTATATCGGGCGCGGCGTGCCTTATGGCCCCGACGACGGCACGATTGCCCCATGGGCCGTGGTCGCCTCCCTGCCCTTCGCGCCCGAGATCGTTCTGGAGGCAATCGACCACTTCATCCACGAGGTGGAGTTGAAGGCCAAAAGCCCCTATGGCTTCAAGACGAGCTTCAACCCGACCTTTCCCGACAAGTCGCACAATCCATATGGCTGGGTCTCAGCCTGGCACTGGGGGCTCAATCAGGGTCCCATCACATTGATGATCGAGAACTATCGCACCGGCCTTCTGTGGGAATGGATGCGCCAGTGCCCGTACATCGTGACAGGCCTGCGGCGCGCCGGCTTCACCGGCGGCTGGCTGGATGAGCAAGAGCGACAAGACTCAAACGATGCCGCCACCGCCTGACGCGACGGCCGGCCGCTCCTCGGCGACCTTGGCGCGGTAGCCCGCTGCCCTGTATGCGGCCACAGGATCGATCGCCCCGCCGGTCTGATACCGGACCATGGCAAGGATAGGCTCGACATCGGTGCGGAAGGCAGCCTTCAAGGCCTGCGTGGCCATCAGCGCATCATTGGCATCCTGATGGCCCTCCAGTGCCCTGCGATCGACCAGAAGGGCGGCAGCATAGGCGCGCTGGACCTCGGTTGCCGACAACATCAGGCTTTCGATCGGGTCGGTGACGTTGTGGCTCTGGTCGAGCATATGGGCCGGATCAAAACCCTTGGCTCCGTTCAATTCCGCATCCACAAGCTCGTTGAAGACGAGGAACAGGCGGTACGGGTCGATTGAGCCGGCGTCGAGATCGTCGTCGCCATATTTCGAATCATTGAAGTGGAAGCCGCCGAGCTTTCCGAACTGAATCAGCCGCGCCACGATCATCTCGATGTTGACGTTCGGCGCGTGATGGCCGAGATCGACCAGGCAATAGGCCTTCGGCCCCATCTCCTGCGCGATCATATAGTTGGTGCCCCAATCCTGCACGACCGTGGAGTAGAAAGCCGGCTCGTACATCTTGTGCTCGGTGAACAGGCGCCAGTCGTCCGGCAGCGCGGCATAGACCTGCTTCACCGCATCGAGATAGCGCTCGAACTGCCGGGTGAAATTCACCTGCCCTGGGAAGTTCGAGCCGTCGCCGATCCAGATCGTCAGCGCGTTTGAGCCAATCGTCTTGCCGATCTCGATGCATTCGAGATTGTGCTCGACCGCCTGCTGGCGTGTGGCCGCATCGGCATGGGACAGCGAGCCGAACTTGTAGCTCAGCTTCTGGCCCGCTGGGTCGGAGAAGGTGTTGGAGTTCATCGCATCGAAGCCGAGGCCGAAGCGGCTGGCAGACTGCTTCAGCCGGTTGGCATCTGCCTTGTCCCACGGAATGTGCAGCGAAACATTGGGCGTGGCGCGCGTGAGTTGCTGGATGACCGAGCAATCCTCGATCTTGTCGAAGATGTCGCGCGGCTCGCCGGGCCCGGGAAAGCGGGCAAAGCGCGTGCCGCCAGTGCCCACGCCCCATGACGGGATGGCGACCTTGAAGGCTGCCACCTTGTCGCGAACGGCATCGATTGCGATGCCGCGCCGGTCGAGTTGCTCGCCGAGGCCCTCGTAGTCGCGCCGCAGCGCATCGATACGCCTGCCGTTCTCACGCTCGACGATGTCGAGATCGATAAGATGTTCCACCGTCCCCCTCCCCGATCCTGTGCCGAACTAGCGCGTGAACGACTGGGCGTTGCCCGCATCGACATTGACGATATTGCCGGTTGATTTCGCCGACATGTCGGAGACGAAGAAGAACACGGCCTCGGCGATGTCCTCGGGATAGACGCTGAGCTTCAGCATCGAGCGCTTGCGGTAGTGCTCCTCCAGCTCCTCTGGCTTCATGTTATAGGCGGCGGCGCGCTGCTCGCGCCACTCCCCAGTCCAGATCTTGGACCCGCGCAGCACTGCGTCGGGATTGACCGTGTTGACCCGGATGCCGAACTCCGCTCCTTCGAGCGCCAGGCATCGCGCCAGATGGATCTCGGCGGCCTTGGCCGTGCAATAGGCCGAGGCGTTGGGCGAAGCGGCAAGCCCGTTCTTGGAAGCGATGAAGACGATCGAGCCGCCAGTCTTCTGCTTCTTCATCAGGCGGAACGCCTCGCGCGCGACCAGGAAATAGCCGGTCGAGAGGATGTCCATGTTGCGGTTCCACATCGCAAGGTCCGTCTCGTCCACCGGCGCGGACGAGGAAATCCCCGCATTGGAAACCAGAATATCGATGCCGCCGAATTCGACCGCAGCGGTCGCGAAGGCGTCGATGACGTCCTGCTCGCGCGTCACGTCCAGACGCAGGCTTCGCACGACATCCTCGCTGTGGCGGGCGGCCAGGTCCCTATGCGCGGAACCGAGCGCGCCGTCATCAATGTCGGCCAGAACCACGCAGGCGCCGTCGCGCAGCAGCCGCTCGGCAGTCGCCTTACCGATACCGCCGGCGCCGCCGGTCACCAGCGCGACCTTGCCGGCCAGCGGCCGGGGTTTTGGCATGCGCTGGAGCTTGGCCTCTTCCAGCGCCCAATATTCGATGTCGAAGGCTTCCTGCTCGGGCAGGCCCATATAGGTCGAAACGATGGATGCGCCGCGCATGACATTGATGGCGTTGACGTAGAACTCGCCCGAAATGCGCGCCGTCGCCTTGTCCTTGGCGAAGGTGATCATGCCCACGCCCGGAACCAGATAGACGACCGCATTGGGGTCGCGCATGGCGGGCGAATCCGCATGCTTGCAGCGCTCGTAATAGGCCGCATAGTCGTTGCGATATTCCTCGGCGGCAGCGGGCAACCCGGCGAGCGTATTTTCGACATCCGGATTTGCCGGATCGAAATCGATCACCAGCGGACGGATTTTCGTGCGCAGGAAATGGTCGGGACAGCTGGTGCCGAGAGCGGCAAGCGATGCCAGTTCGCGCGAGGCGACGAATTCCAGCACGGCGGCTGAATCGTCGAAGTGGCCGGCCTTGCGCTCTGCGGCCGAGATCATGCCACGAATGGCCGGCATGAGTTTCGATGCGATGGCCCGGCGTTCCGCAGCCGGCAGCGTCGGACGCACCTCCCCGCCAAAGGCGACTTTGCCCCGACCCTCTTCTTCGAACCAGTCGATGGCGCGATTGATGATGCGGATGGTCGTCTCGTAGCAGTCACGCGCGGTGTCGCCCCAGGTGAACAGGCCGTGGCTTTCGAGCACGACGCCCAAGGCATCCGGGTTCTCGCGGCAGAATTGCTCCAGCCACAGGCCGAGTTCAAAACCCGGCCGCTTCCACGGCAGCCAGCCGATCTCGCCACCAAAGATCTTCTGCGTCAGTTCCTTGCTGTTTTTGGAAGCAGCGATCGCGATCACTGCATCCGGATGCATATGGTCGACATGCTTTTTCGGCACATAGGCATGCAGCGGCGTGTCGATGGAAGCCGCGCGCGGATTGAGATTGAAGGTGCAGTGCGGCAGGTAGCCGACCATCTCGTCTTCAAATTCGACGCCGCGATAGAGCCCCTTTAGGGCATCGAGCTTATCCATGTAGAGCGTGGAGAAACCATCGAGCTTGATGGTGCCGACGTCACCGCCCGATCCCTTGACCCACAGCACCTCGACCTCGGCGCCGCTCAGCGGATCCTTCTCCATCACCTTGGCCGAGGTGTTGCCGCCGCCGTAATTGGTGATGCGCTTGTCGGAGCCGAGCAGGTTCGAGCGATAGAGCAGCCGCTGCGCTTCGGACATGGGCGCCGCCCTGGTCTCGTCCCAAAGATTGGCGAGCCGCGCCGCCGTGCGCGTTTCAAGCATTCTGCAACCTCCCGTAAGCCGCGACCGGATGCGGCATTTTCCGGCACGCTCCCACGTCCGGCTTGAGGGTGTCAATCAAAAACGATCATCTTCGATCATATTGCATCGCACAATGAAATAGTATGATCGAAGCTGATTGACAGTGAGAGGCATGAATGAATTAATGATCGAAACGGGAGGCATCATGCACGAGAAGGAACGCCATCGGATCATCCTGTCGGCCATCCAGGAAAAGCCTGTGGTGACGGTACAGGAAATGGTGGAGCTGACGGACTCCTCCGAGGCGACCATCCGGCGCGACATCGCCGCGCTGCATGTGCAGAAGCGGCTGCGCCGCGTGCGCGGCGGCGCAGAAGCGATCAACCCTCCGCAATTCATCGGCCTTGCCGGCCGGCCCTTCTCGGTCAACGAAACGCTGAACGCGGCGCAGAAGCGCGCTATCGCCCGCGAGGCGGTTGAGCTCTGCCAGGACGGCGAGCCGATCATCATCAATGGCGGCACCACCACTTTCCAGATGGTGCATTTCCTGACCAACCGGCGCATGCCGATTTTCACCAACTCGTTTCCGATTGCGGAGCATCTGCTCAAGCACTCGAAGAACACGGTGATGGTCTCGGGCGGCACGATCTACCGTGAGCAGAACATCATCCTCTCGCCCTTCGACAACGACGTGACGCGCAATTTCTATGCGCGGCGCATGTTCATGGGCGCGCAGGGGTTGGGACCGCTCGGCCTGATGGAGGGTGACCCGCTTTTGATCCAGGCCGAGCAGAAGCTGATCGACCAGGCCGACGAGTTGGTGGTCTTGGCCGACTCCTCGAAATTCCGGCAGCGCTCGAGCCTGATCCTGTGCCCGCTGTCACGCATGACAACAGTCATCACCGACGAAGGCATCGAGGACCGGGAGGCCAAGATGCTGGAAGAGGCTGGAGTAAATCTGATCGTCGCCAAGGGAACGGCGGCGGCAAAGGGGGCATCTTCGCTGCCGGCCTAGGAGGTTCGCCGCAGCGCTGATGGAATGAAACGCTCTAGGGAGGAAACGATGAGCATTCTGAAGAGACTGACGGTCGCGGCAGCCCTATCGGTTGCCATGGCCACGACTGCTTTCACAGGTTCGGCGCTGGCAGACATGAAGGTGGCGCTGGTCGTCAAATCGCTCGGCAACGGCTTCTTCGACGCCGCGCACAAGGGCGCGGAGGAAGCCGCCAAGGAAATCGGCGGCATCGAAGTCATCTATACCGGCCCGACGAAGGCTACGGCCGAAGCCCAGATCGAGGTCATCAATTCGCTGATCGCGCAGAAGGTCGACGCCATCGCCATTTCGGCCAACGACGCCGACGCGCTCGTTCCGGCGCTGAAGAAGGCGATGGAACGCGGCATCACCGTCATTTCGTGGGATTCGGGCGTCGCGCCGGAAGGCCGCCAGATGCATCTCAACCCCTCGGACACCGGCCTGATCGGCGAAACCATCCTCAAGTTGGCCGCCGACCACCTGCCGGAAGGCGGCGATGTCGCCATCCTCTCCGCCGCTTCGACCGCGACCAACCAGAACGCCTGGATCGAAGCCGCCAAGAAGGCGCTGCCGGAGAAATTCCCCAAGATCAATCTGGTTTCGGTCGTCTATGGCGATGACGACTCGGCCAAGAGTACCGACGAGGCCAAGGGCCTGCTGAAATCCTATCCGAATCTCAAGGCGATCATAGCCCCGACCACCGTCGGCGTCGTTGCCGCCGCGCAGGTGGTGACCGACGACAACCTGATCGGCAAGGTCAATGTCACCGGCCTCGCCCTGCCGTCCGAGTTCAAGAAGTTCATCGACAACGGCGCTTCGCAGAGCGTGGCCCTGTGGAACCCGATCGATCTTGGCTATTCGGCGGTCTATCTGGTCCACGACATCGCCGCCAAGAAGGACGAGGTGAAGCCGGGCGCAAAGCTCTCCATCGGCCGCGTCGGCGAAGTGACGCTCGACGACAACAACTCGGCCGCCATGGCCGCGCCCTTCACCTTCGACAAGTCGAACATCGAAGAGTTCTCGAAGATCTATTGATCGCGTGCACTCCACTTGCCCTCCCCCTCCGTGGGGAGGGTCGGCGAGCGACTTCGCGCAGCGAAGAAAGCGAGACGGGGTGGGGCTCAGTCATGGTGACGATAGCAGGAAGCGGTGATGCTTGCCGACCCCCACCCCGCTGACATTGTTCGCGACCCTTCCCTCGAGGGGGAGGTCAAGACGCCGCTCCTCACGCTTTCGGGCATAGCCAAGAGCTTCCCCGGCGTGCGGGCGCTGCGCAATGTCAGCCTGTCGCTCTATCCGGGCCAGGTAACGGCGCTGATCGGCGAAAACGGCGCGGGCAAATCGACCCTCGTCAAGATCCTGACCGGCATCTACCAGCCCGACGCCGGCGAGATCGCCGTCGCCGGCAAGCCGGTGACGCTTCCGTCCGCGCATGCTGCCTTCGAGCATGGCATCACCGCGATCCATCAGGAGACAGTGCTGTTCGACGAGCTTTCGGTAGCCGAGAACATTTTTCTCGGCCACGCGCCGCGAACGCGTTTCGGCACCATCGACTGGAAGACCATGCGCGCCCAGGCGCGCGAGGTGCTCGAAACGCTCGGCGCCGGACATATCGATGCCGATGCGCGGCTGAAGGACCTCGGCATCGCCAACAAGCATCTGGTGGCGGTCGGGCGGGCTATGTCGATCGACGCACAGATCGTCATCATGGACGAGCCCACCGCCGCGCTGTCGGCCAAGGAGATCGAGGAGCTTTTCCTGCTCATCGAATTCCTGAAGAACGAGGGCAAGGCGGTCCTCTTCATCAGCCACAAGTTCGACGAGATCTACCGCATCGCCGACCGCTACACCGTGTTCCGCGACGGCGAAATGGTGGGCGAAGGGCTGATCCCCGGAACCAGCCAAGGCGATCTCGTGAAATTGATGGTTGGCCGCTCGGTCGACCAGATTTTCCCCAAGCGCAAGACCGAGGTCGGGCCGACGGTGCTCGCGGTCTCGGACCTGTCGCATCCGACCGAATTCGACGGCATCGGCTTTGAGTTGCGCCGCTGCGAAATCTTGGGCCTCTACGGGCTGGTTGGCGCGGGTCGCAGCGAGGTCATGCAGGCGGTTGCCGGCATCACGCGCACCAGCCGCGGGACCATCTCGCTCGACGGCAATGTCATCTCGGTGCGCTCGACAGCCGACGCGGTCGAACGCGGCATCGTCTACGTGCCGGAAGAGCGCGGCAAGCAGGGCGTGGTGATTGGCCTGCCGATCTTCCAGAATGTGTCGCTGCCCTCGCTGAAGCGCACCTCCGGGTCTGGCTTCCTGCGGCTGGCCAACGAATTTGCGCTGGCGCGCGAATATACCGAACGGCTCGACCTGCGCGCATCCTCGCTCAGCCAGGACGTCGGCACGCTGTCGGGCGGCAACCAGCAGAAGGTGGTGATCGCAAAATGGCTCGCGACCGCGCCAAGGGTGATCATCCTCGACGAGCCGACCAAGGGCATCGACATCGGCTCCAAGGCCGCCGTCCACGGCTTCATGGCCGAACTGGTGGCCGAGGGGCTGTCGGTCATCATGGTCTCGTCCGAACTGCCTGAGATCCTGGGCATGTCGGACCGGGTGGTAGTGATGCGCGAGGGCCGTATCGCGGCCGTCTATGAGAATAACGGGCTGAACGCCGAAACGCTGGTGCGCGCAGCGGCGGGGATCGCGGAATGAACCGGCTGATCAGACACCGCGAAATCTGGCTCGCGGGTGCGATCGTCCTGCTGATCGGCCTGATCTCGACGCGCTTCGGCGCGTTTGCCAGCCCCGGCAATCTCGCGACCATCTTCAACGACACCTCGATCCTGATGATCCTTGCGCTCGGGCAGATGGTAGTCATCCTCACCCGCTCCATCGATCTTTCCATGGCCTCCAACCTCGCTTTCACCGGCATGGTGGTGGCCATGCTGAACGCGGCCTATCCGGCCATTCCCGTGCCGATGCTCATGCTGGCCGCGGCCGGTGTCGGACTGCTGCTCGGTACCGTCAATGGACTGCTGGTGTGGAAGCTGGATATCCCGTCCATTGTCGTCACGCTTGGCACGCTCACCATCTATCGCGGCGCAACCTTCGTGATTTCCGGCGGCGCGTGGGTCAACGCCGACCGCATGAGCCCGGCCTTCATCGGCCTGCAGCGCATGCAGTTCATCGGCGTCCCGCTGCTGTCATGGTTCGCCATCGCGGCAATTGCTGCGTTCTTCCTGATGCTGACGCGCACAGCGCTTGGCCGCTCCTTCTACGCCATCGGCGTGAACCCCACGGCTGCCGTCTATGCCGGCATCGACGTCGGGCGGACAAAATTCCTCGCCTTCTGCATCTCCGGGCTGGTCGCCGGCATTTGTGGCTACCTTTGGGTATCGCGCTACGTCATCGCCTCGGTCGAGATCGCCAATGGCTATGAGCTCAACATCATTGCCGCCTGCGTGATCGGCGGCGTTTCGATTGCCGGCGGCATCGGCTCGGTCGGCGGCGCAGTGCTGGGCGCGCTGTTTCTCGGCATCATCAGCACCGCACTTCCCGTCATCAACGTCTCGCCCTTCTGGCAGATGGCGATTTCCGGCAGCGCCATCATCCTCGCGGTCGTGCTCAATGCGCGCGGCGAGCGCCGGCAAGGCCGTATCATCCTGAAGAAGGCGGAAGCGGCATGAGCACCGTCCAGCCCGCACAAGCGCGCCATATACCCGACCGTCTCGACCGGCCGCTTCGCTCTGCTCTGCTTAGCTGGGAGGCGTTGCTGATCGCTGTGGCGGTCGCGATCTTCATCATCAACAGTTTTGCCTCGCCCTATTTCCTCGACGTCTGGTCGCTTTCCGACCTGACGTTCAACTTCACCGAAAAGGCGCTGATCGCGCTGGCCATGGCGCTGCTGATCATCGCTGGCGAGATCGACCTGTCGGTGGCCGCAATCATCGCCTTGGCATCGACCCTGATGGGCATGGCGGTGCAATTCGGCTTTGGCACGCCGGCGCTGGTCGTCATCGGCATTTGCGTGGGGCTGGCCTGCGGCTTCTTCAACGGCCTGTTGGTGACGCGTCTTGGCCTGCCATCCATCGTGGTCACAATCGGCACGATGAGCCTGTTTCGGGGCATCGCCTTCATCATCCTCGGCGATCAGGCCTACAAGGGCTATCCGACCAGTTTCGCCTTCTTCGGCCAAGGCTACGTGTGGTGGGTGGTGTCCTTCGAGCTTGCACTGTTCCTGGCGGCGGCGGCCGTCTACTACGTCCTGCTGCATCGGACGAATTTCGGCCGCTACGTCTTCGCCATCGGCAACAACCTGGTCGCCGCGCAGTTCTCCGGCGTGAGGGTGGATCGCATCAAGCTCACCCTCTTCTGCCTCACCGGGCTGATGTCCGGCATCGCCGCCGTGCTCATCACCTCGCGGCTCGGCTCGACGCGGCCGTCCATTGCGCAGGGCTATGAGCTCGAAGTCATCACCATGGTGGTGCTTGGCGGGGTCTCCATCCTCGGCGGCTCGGGCAGCATAGCGGGCGTGGTGCTGGCGGCGCTCATCATGGGGCTGGTCACCTTCGGCCTCGGCCTGCTCAATGTGCCTGGCATCGTCATGTCGATTTTCGTCGGCCTGCTGCTTATCCTCGTCATCGCGCTACCGCTGGTGTGGCGCCGCTTCATGAGAAAGGCTGCCTGATGGCCGAGAAGTATGCGTTCCGCATGAAGCTCAATCCCGGCATGAAGGCCGAGTACAAGCGGCGACATGACGATATCTGGCCGGAGCTGGCCGCCCTGCTGAAGGAGGCGGGCGTGTCGGATTACTCGATCCATCTCGACGATGAAACCAACACACTCTTCGGGGTTCTGTGGCGCTGCGACGACCACCGCATGGACGAACTACCGGCGCATCCGGTGATGCAGCGCTGGTGGGCCTACATGGCGGACATCATGGAAACGAGGCCCGACAACGAGCCCGTCGCCGTGCCGCTTGAAACCGTCTTCCACATGGAATGAGCGATGGCAGCGCCGCGCCACGTCGCCGTCATTGATATCGGTAAGACCAACGCCAAGCTGGCGCTGGTGGATGCGGAAATTTTGCGCGAAATCGCCGTACTGAAGACGCCCAACAGGGCGGTGAACGCCGCGCCCTACCCGCACCATGATGTCGACCGGCTCTGGTCTTTCATCCTCGCCGGGCTCGCCGAGTTTGCTCGTGAGAACGCGATCGAGGCCATTTCGATAACCACGCACGGTGCTACCGCCGCGCTGCTCGATGCGGACGGGGAACTTGCGCTGCCGGTCCTCGACTATGAGCACGACGGCCCGGACACCGTCGCCGGCGAATATGACGCGCTGCGCCCGCCATTTTCCGAAACAGGGACGCCGCGCCTGCCGCTTGGCCTCAATCTCGGTGCGCAAATCCACTGGCAGGCGAAGGCATTTCCCGACCGGTTCGCGGCCGTGCGATCCATCCTTCCCTACCCGCAATACTGGGCCTATCAGCTGAGCGGAGTGCGAGCTTCCGAGGTCACGTCGCTTGGCTGCCACACCGATCTGTGGAGCCCCGCACGCCGCGACTTCTCGGCGCTCGTCGATGCCATGGGCTGGCGAGGCCTGATGCCTCCGCTGCGCGCGGCGGGCGACCGGTTGGGGCCGATCCTGCCCAAAATCGCGCGGCGCACCGGGCTCGACCCGCAAACGCCGGTGCTGTGCGGCCTGCACGATTCCAACGCCTCGCTCTTGCCGCATCTCGTCGCGCGCAAGCATCGCCTTTCCGTGGTCTCGACCGGAACATGGGTGGTGACCATGGCCGTGGGCGGCAGGCAGAAGCCGCTCGACGAGGCGCGCGACACGCTGGTGAATGTCAGTGCGCTGGGCACGCCGGTGCCCTCCGCCCGGTTCATGGGCGGACGGGAGTACGAAATGCTCACTGCCGGGCTCGGTGCCGACTGGACCCAGCGGGACGTCGAGCGCGTGCTGGCCGAACGGATTCTACTCCTGCCCTCGGTGCAGCAAGGGTCGGGACCGTTTCCCCACTCGAGCGCGCGCTGGATGGGACAGCCTGGGCCAGGTGAACGGCTGGTCGCCGCTTCCTTCTACCTCGCGCTGATGACGGCCACCTGTCTCGATCTCATCGGCGCGGACGGCGACATCGTCGTGGAGGGCCCCTTCGGCAAGAACGCGCTTTTTGGAGAAATGCTCGGCGCCGCAACCGGACGCCCCGTGCTGCCGCAAGACGGCCGGGAAACCGGCACCACCACCGGAGCCGCGCTGCTGGCGACCGGCTCTGCCGGCAAACAGATGCCGACCGAGAGCCCCGAGGCTAGGCCCGTCAATCAATCCTTCGCGCAGTATGCGGACGCCTGGCGCAAGGCAGTGGCCGAAATTTGCGCGTAGCCAGGCCGGCTTTGACTAGCCTCCAGACTTACCCTAGCTTTCAATACTGTCGCTCATTGAAGCGCCGGCTTGCAACATCGCCGTCAAGGAGAGTTTGGACATGGCTCAGACCGCCCAAGAATGGCCCGATATCCCCTACCTCGCCTGGCGCGACACCTGCTCGGCGCTCCACCTCTACTTCCAGGTCGTTGGAAAATACCGGCTCGCCCGCACGCCATGGGTCAATCACTCCTGGCACGCAACGCTTTACCCTAATGCGCGCGGCTTCACGACCGGTCTGGTGCCGGATCGGCCGGGCGGCATTGAGCTGAGCTTCGACCTGATCGCCCATCGCATCATTGGCGCTTCCACCGAGGGACGTCAGGCGAGCTTCGCCTTGGAGCCGATGTCGGTCGCAGCCTTTCATGCGCATGTTCTGGAATTGATCGAGTTCCTTGGCGGCACGCCCAAGATGGACGACCATCCGAACGAGGTTCCGGACCAAATTCCCTTCGAGTCGGATCTCAGCGAACGCCCCTATGACGCCGATGCGGTGCATCGCTTCTTCAGGGCCTCCGTCTCGATCTCGTCGGTATTCTACAAGTTCCGCACCTCGTATCTTGGCAAGGTCAGTCCGATCCATCTTTTCTGGGGCAGCTTCGACATGGCCGTCACGCGTTTTTCGGGCAGGCGTGCGCCGCTGCATCCCGGCGGCGTTCCGAGCCTGCCCGATGCAGTCACCCGTGAAGCCTACAGTCACGAAGTTTCCTCGGCAGGTTTTTGGCCGGGAGGCGGCGGCGTCGATTTTCCCGCCTTCTATTCCTATGCCTATCCAGCTCCGCCCGGTTTTGCCGACGCGAAGGTCGCGCCCGGCGCGGCCTATTTCGACAAGACGCTGGGCGAATTTCTGCTGCCGTATGACGACGTTCGGCGTGCAGGCGATCCAGCTGCCGCGCTGCTGGCATTCCTGGACACCACCTACCGGGCGGCAGCCGATCTCGGAAACTGGGATTGCGCCAATCTCGAATGCGCGCCGGGCGAGCCCAGGCGGCCGCGACTCGTTTGACCTGACTAGTGCGAGCGGCGGTTCGTTGCCGCCGCTCCGGCGCAAACCTCTACGCCTGCGGCTCGACCACTTCCTCGATCTCCCGCCGCTTCGAATGATCGGCCGCGATCATCAGATAGACGGCCGGCACGACGAACAGCGTGAACAGCGTCCCGATGGCCAGGCCGCTGGCAATCACCAGGCCCATATTGTAGCGCGACACTGCGCCGGCGCCGGTGGCGGTGATCAGCGGAATGACGCCCAGCACCATGGCTGCCGTCGTCATCAGGATCGGGCGAAGCCGGATGCCGCATGCCTGCTCGATGGCTTCGCGCTTGGACTTGCCTTCCAGCTGCAGCGTGTTGGCGAACTCCACGATCAGGATGCCGTGCTTGCTGATCAGGCCCATCAGGGTCACCAGGCCAACTTCGGTGTAGATATTGAGGCTCGCGCCGCCTAAGCCCACGCTGATGAAGATCAGTGCGCCGGCAATCGACATCGGCACCGAGACGAGAATGATGGCGGGGTCGCGAAAACTCTCGAACAGCGCCGCCAGAGCCAGGTAAATCACGATCAGCGCAAAGCCGAAGGTGACGACGAAGCCGGATGACTCCTGGATGTACTGCCGCGACAGTCCCCCGTAGTCGATTGAATAGCCCTGCGGCAGGGTTTTTTGGGCAAGATCCTTCAAATAATTCAGCGCATCGGCCTGTGCGACGCCCGGCGCGGCGACACCTTGGATCGTCGCGCTGTTCAGCTGCTGAAAGTGGTTGATCGATTCCGGAATGGTCTTGGTCTCGACCGTCGCCACCGTCGAAAGCGGGATGGGGACGCCGTTCACGCTGCCGATATAGTAGTTCATCAACTGCTGGACGTTCAGCCGGCTGCGTTGCTGCACCTGCGGGATCACCTTGTACGAGCGGTTGTCCAGGCTGAAATAGTTGACGTAGCCGCCGCCCAGCATGTTGGCGAGCGCCGAGCCAACGTCGCTCATGTTAAGGCCGAGCTGGGCGGTCTTGTTGCGATCCAACCGGACGATCGACTGCGGATTGTCGATCTTGAGGTCGCTGTCGAGGAAGATGAACATGCCGCTCTTCACGGCTTCCTGCAGGAAATTCTGCGCCACCTGATTGAGCTGCTCAAACGACTCCGTCGTTCCAAGAACGAACTGCACCGGGAGGCCCTGGCTGCCCGGCAGAGGCGGCAGCTGGAAGGCCGCGACGCGGGTACCGGCGATATCGTCGAGCTGCTTCTGGATTATCGGCTGCAGCTCGTTCGTGGTCCGCGTGCGCTGGTCCCAGGGCGTGAACACCATGCCGCCGATCGACGTGCCCGGAGCATCGATCTGGAACACATGAGCCGTCTCCGGATACTTCGCATAAATCTGGTAGACCTGCCTCGAATAAAGCAGCTTCTGGTCCAGCGTCGCGTTGGGCGCCGGTGTCGACGAGGCGATGATGACGCCCTCGTCTTCCTGCGGCGCAAGCTCGCTCTTGGCGCCGGTGTAGAGGAAATAGATGCTCCCCAACACGATCAGCGCGAAAAGCCCCGTCACCGAAAGATAGTCGAGGCTGCCGCGCAGCGTCCGCTCATAGCCATTGCGCACGCGATCGAATGTTCTATCGATGAAATCGGCCAATCTCTCCTGCCAGCCGCGCCTGTCGGGCGAGCGCGGCTTGAGGATGCGTGAACACATCATCGGCGAAAGCGTCAGCGCGATGATCGCCGACACCGTCACCGCGCCCACCAGCGTGAAGGCGAACTCGGTGAACAGTGCGCCGGTCAATCCACCCTGGAAGCCGATCGGGACATAGACGGCAACCAGCACGACCGTCATCGCAATGATCGGGCCGCCGAGTTCCCGCGCTGCCAAGATTGCGGCAGGTATGGGTTTCTGGCCCTCGTCGAGGTGGCGGTTAACGTTCTCGACCACGATGATGGCGTCGTCCACGACAAGGCCGATGGCCAGCACCAGGGCCAGAAGCGTCAGCAGATTGATTGAGAAGCCGAGCGCCAGCATCATCGTGAAGGTGCCGATGAGCGACAGTGGAATGGCGACGGTTGGGATCAGCACCGAGCGCAACGACCCCAGGAAGGCGAAGATGACCAGCGTGACGATCAGCAGCGCTTCGCCGAGGGTCCAGATCACTTCGCTGATCGAACTGTTCACGAAGTCGGTCGAGTCGTAGACGATGGCGCCGCGTAAACCTTGCGGCAGCTGGGCCTGAATGCCGGGAAACAGCTTGCGCACGCCGGAAATCACGTCGAGCAGATTGGCAGCCGGCGCGATCTGGATGCCGATATAGACCGCCTGCTTGCCATCGAAGGCAACCTGCGATTCATAGTCGTCCGCGCCGAGCGAGACATTGGCCACGTCCTTCAGGCGCACGATGGCGCCGCCTGTCTGCTTGACGATCAGGTTGGAGAATTCCTCGACGCTGTGCAGATTGGTCGAGGCGGTGAGGTTCACCTGCACCATCTGGCCCTTGGTGTTGCCGAGCCCGGCGATGTAGTCGTTCTGCTGCAGCGCGTTGGAGACTTCTGTGGCCGTCAAGCCGAAGGCGGCCAGCTTGAGCGGGTCGAGCCAGGCCCTGAGCGCAAAATTCTGGCCACCGAGAATTTCCGCCGTCTGGACGCCGGGCACGGCCTGCAATTTGGGCTGGACCACGCGCGTGAGGTAGTCGGTTATCTTGTTGCGCGGCAGGACATCACTGTCGAAGCCCATATACATGGCGTCGATGGTCTGCCCGACCTTCACGCTCAACACCGGCTGCTGGGTGCCGGATGGCAGCTGATTGATGACCGAGGCCACCTTGGTGTTGATCTCGGTCAGCGCCTTGTCGGCATCGTAGTTGAGCCGCAGATAGATCGTGATGATGTTGACGCCCGACTGGCTGGTCGAACTCATGTAGTCGATGCCGTTTGCCTGCGCGATGGCGTTCTCGAGCGGCGTGGCGATGAAGCCTGCGATGACTTGCGGGTCCGCGCCGTAATAAGTCGTGGTGACCGTGACGACGGCGTTTTCCGTGCGGGGATATTGGAGGATCGGCAGGGATCCGACCGCGCGCAAGCCGAGCACGAGGATCGCCAGGCTGACGACGATCGCGAGGACGGGACGGCGGATAAAGATGTCGGTGAAGTTCATCACGACCTACCGCATTCCATGTCGGCTAGCTGGTGGGTTACCCGCCCATCACTTGTCGACCGGTTGTGGATTGGGGCTATTCAAAGGCTGCACATCGTTTTCGATCTTGATAGGCACGCCGTTGCGCAGCTTGATCTGGCCGGCGGTCACCACGACATCGCCATCCTTCACGCCATCGATCACCGCCACCTGATCGCCCCGCGTCGCACCCGTGGTAACGAATGTCTGGCGGGCGACGAGTTGAGGCTGGCCGTTGGCGTCGGTGCCCTGCTTGTCGACCAGATAGACGATGTTGCCGTAGGAATTGTAGGCGATCGCGGTCTGCGGAAGGGTCACCAGTTTCTGCGGCGCAGAGATATCGATGTCGACCGTGGCGAACATGCCGGGGAGCAGCAGGTGCTCCTTGTTCTGCAAGGTCGCCCGCATCAGCACGTTGCGCGTCGCAGCTTCCACCTGCGAGTTGATGGCCGAGATCTTCCCGGGGAAAGCCTTGTCGGGATAGGTGTCGACCTTGGCCTTGATCGGCTGGCCGACCTTGATCTGCGCCAGTGACTGCTGGGGGACGAAGAAGTCGACATAGATCGGGTCGAGTTGTTGCAAGGTCACGATCGACGTGCCCGCGGGCAGATACTGGCCTAGGTCAGCCTGGCGGATGCCGAGCCGCCCCGCAAAAGGCGCCCTGATCGACTTGTAGTCAATCAAGGCCTGCTGCTGGGCCGCCAGCGCCTGGGCATTCAGCATGTTGCCTTTGTCGGTATCGACGACCTGCTTGCTCACCGTTCTGGATTTAACGAGGGCGTCGTCGCGGTCGAAGGTTATCTTGGCGAGTGCCGCCGTCGCCTTCAGGGCCTCGAGGTGGGCGATGTCATCGGCCGCGGCAAGCTCCAGCAGGAGATCGCCCTCGTCCACGTCGGTACCGGACTCGAAGTGGATAGCCGAGACGATGCCGGAGACCTGCGCGCTGAGATTAGCCCCGTTGACCGCACGCAAACTGCCGACCGCCTCCAGCTGCGGCTGCCAGGCTTGCGTTTCCGCCACCATCGTCGATACGGTTTGTGGCGGATTGGCCAGGGAGGCCATAACCTTCTCGATCATCGCCGCCCGGAAGGCCTCAAATCCGAAGACTCCGCCCAGGACCACTGCGACCAGGGCCAGCATGATCATCATGCGCTTCAGCATCGCTACCCTTTCCAAGGTTACGAGTGCCCCTGCGAAGCCTGTCCTGCATCAATACCCCGGGCGCAATAATGTTGCGCAATAGCTGGCGGGATAAGGTTCGCTATATGAATTCGAACACGTCACCCCAATAGCTAGGTATGCATCCCGCCAATGGGAAGGCCACGGCAACGGTTCGCGTCCGAGCGACGCGGCTCCGGCCGCTTCAGGGTCGGCATAACCCTTCTATTTCATTACGGAATCAATACAGCAGCGCCACTGAACCGCCCGGCACGCAGATCGGCAAGGGCCGTGTTCGCCTGCTCCAGCGGATAAGGCATGGTGTGCGTGCGGACACCCGCTTCCCGGGCTACCGGAAAGAACTCCTGGGCATCCTGCCGCGTCAGGTTGGCAACGGAAACCAGTTCCCGCTCCTCCCATAAAAGCGCATAGGGCATCGAAGGAATGTCGCTCATGTGAATGCCGCCGCAGACCACGCGACCGCCCTTGCGCACTGCGCGCAGCGCCTCCGGCACCAGCGCGCCCACCGGCGCGAAGATGATCGCGGCATCGAGCTGCTCCGGAGGCTGGGCGTCCGAGCCGCCTGCCCAGATCGCGCCGATTTCGCGTGCAAAGTTCTGCGCTTCGACGTCGCCCGCCCGAGTGAAGGCATAGACCTCGCGCCCCTGCCATATGCAAACCTGCGCGATGATGTGGGCAGCGGCGCCGAAACCGTAGAGGCCGACGCGCCGGCCTTCACCCGCACGTTTCAGCGACCGCCAGCCGATCAGGCCCGCACAGAGAAGCGGCGCAAGCGAAACCGGATCGGCTTCCATGTCTAGGTCGAAGGCAAAGTCCGAGTCCGCGACCACATGGGTGGCAAAGCCGCCATCGCGCGTGTAGCCGGTGAATTCCGGATAGTCGCAAAGGTTTTCCGAGCACATCCGGCAATAAGGGCATGTGCCGCAGGTGTGGCCGAGCCACGGCCCCCCGACGCGCCGACCGATGCGCGCGGCGTCGACCCCTTCGCCAACGGCATCGACGATGCCGACGATTTCATGGCCGGGAACCAGCGGAAGCTTCGGATCCGGAAGATCGCCATCGACGACATGGAGATCGGTGCGGCACACGGCGCAAGCTTCGACTTCTAGTCTGATCTGGCCTGGCCCCGGCACCGGATCCGGCCGCTCCGAGAACACCAGCGGCCGCCCCACAGCTTCCAGCACCATCGCCTTCATGCTCGCTCCACCGGACTAGCCTTCGTTGGGGTGGATGCTAACACAATCGCTTCTACGCTGCATTGCAGGCACGTTGCGAATTCATCACGAATTTTCCTGCGGCGGCTGGCCCTTTGCGCTAAAGCGCAGGCCGCTTCGTTCGATCATGCAATTGTCCAAATACGGGCGCTGTTGCTAATGTCGATTCCTGCCGATTGGACTTTGACGTGCGCCTAGATTCCTTCACAGCTACCGAACCCGGACGCCTGCTTGAGCAGGTCCGTGCTACCTTGCGTTTCCTCAATGCCCGCGGCATCGCAATCGTCCTTTTGGGCTGCATAGTCGGCGTAATAGCAGGCGCACTTGTCACCGCGATGGGCTGGATCGTGCAGACGATGCACTGGCTGCTTTTCGGTTTGCAGCCAGGTGCCCGCCTTTCGGCGATGTTTTCCCTGGCCAGCCCGTGGCAGGCACTGATACCGGCCATCGGCGGCGGCGTACTGGGCCTGAGCGTCGCCTATCTGAGGTGGCGACGGTTTCGCACGCCGATAGACCCGATCGAGGCCAATGCCCTCTATGGCGGGCGCCTGTCGATGACGGACACCTTCATCGTTGCAGGACAAACGATTATTTCGACCGGCTTCGGCGCGTCGGTGGGACTGGAGGCGGCCTATACACAGACCGGTTCCGGCATTGCCTCCTGGATCGCGAGGAAGTGCGGCCTTCGCCGCGGCGACGTGCGCATCCTGGTCGGCTGCGGCGCAGGCGCTGCGATCGCGGCGGCCTTCGGTGCACCGCTTACCGGCGCGTTCTATGCCTTTGAACTCATCATCAGCACATACTCCATCGCCAATGTCGCGCCGGTGATGGCGGCCGCGGTTTCCGCCTCGCTGACGACGGCATACTTCGGCGGCATCCAGTTGCCGCTCGACCTCGGCACGTTGCCGCCGCTGACCGCATCGCAATACGTGCCTTACATCATCCTCGGCCTGATTGCGGGTGGGGTTTCCATAAGCATCATGCGTCTCGTCACGCTGGTGGAGCGGTTCTTCTCCAAACTGTCGGTGGATGCCACCCTGCGCCCGGTGATCGGCGGCTGCATCGTCGGGCTGCTCGGCCTCATCACGCCGCAGGTCCTCTCGAGTGGCCATGGCGGCCTGCACCGGGAACTGGCGATGAACTACGAGCTCTATGTCGTCGCCCAGCTTTTCCTGCTCAAGCTGATCGCTTCCGCCGTCTCGCTTGGATCCGGTTTTCGCGGCGGCCTGTTCTTCGCCTCGCTGTTTCTGGGAGCGCTGCTGGGCAAGATATTCGCCGCCGGCATGGGAATACTGTCGCCCGAAGTCGGCATCGATCCACTGGTCGCGGCGGTCATCGGCATGACATCCTTGGCCGTGGGCGTGGTCGGCGGACCGCTGACCATGACGTTCCTCGCGCTGGAATCGAGCGGCAATCTTGCGCTTACCGGCGTGGTGCTGGCTGCAGCCATCGTGTCGTCGCTGCTGGTGCGGGAGGCCTTCGGCTTCTCCTTCTCGACCTGGCGCTTCCATCTGCGCGGAGAAACCATACGCGGCGCGCAGGACATCGGCTGGATGCGCAACCTTACCGTCGGCAGCATGATGCGTGAGGATGTGCGCACTGTCTCCGGCGATATGACTGTGGCCGAGTTCCGAAATGCGGTTCCGCTGGGCTCCACCCAGCGCGTGATCGTCATCGGCCCCGAAAAGAAATATCTCGGCATACTTGTCGTCGCCGAGGTCCACGCCAGACACCCGGACCCGGCGGGCGAGCATGAGCTGATCGCCGATCTCGCGAAATACCGAGACACGGTGCTGGTGCCGACGATGAACGTGAAGGCGGCCGCCGAAGCGTTCAGTCGTTCCGGCAGCGAAGAGCTGGCGGTCGTCCAGGATTTCGTCGGCCGCAAGGTCGTTGGCCTTCTGACGGAGGGCCATCTGCTGCGGCGCTATGCGGAGGAGCTCGACAAGGTCCGTCGCGACATTTCCGGGGAGCGCTGACGGCGGGATTTTGCCGGCTTTCCGGTAACTTGCCAGTCACCAACTAGTGACGTTCCCCGGAGGAACCCCAGTACCGATTGATGAATTAATCCATCGCCAAGGGCGTACAATACGCCTACCTGAAAGTGCTCCTGGCGGATGGGAAAACTGTTCAAACTTATCATCTGGTGCGCTGCCGCCATCGTCGGTGTCAGCATCGGACTTGTGGCCTTCCACAACAACACCATGCGCGGCGGTCCATCCGCCAACACGGCGGCGGCCCGCACTGTGCCCGCGCCTGTTCCGGTGATGACGGCAACCGCCGGCACCAAGAACACGCCGGTCATCATCCGCGGGCTGGGCGCAGTCACCGCGTACAACACCGTGGGCGTCAAGAGTCGGGTGGAAGGCAACGTCGTCGACGTCAATTTCAAGGAAGGCCAGGAGGTCAAGGCCGGCGATCTCCTGATCCAACTCGACGTTCGCCCCTTCCAGGCGACGCTCGACCAGGCCGACGCAAACCTTGCCAAGGACCAGGCCAATCTCGTCAACGCGCAGAAGGATCTTGTCCGCTATTCCGATCTGCTCAAACGCTCCTTCGCGCCAGAGCAGCAAGTGGCCACCCAGAAGGCTACCGTGGCGGCGGATGAAGCGATCATTGCCGGCGACAAGGCGATGATCGACGCGGCCAAGCTGAATGTCGAATATGCCTCCATCCGCTCGCCCATCGACGGGATAACCGGCATCCGGCAAGTGGACCTCGGCAATCTCGTGCAGGCGAACTCCGGCACGCTGGTCGTGGTCACCCAGATCAAGCCGATCTACGTCGTGTTCACCATCCCCGAGACCGACATTCCGCGCGTGCGCAGCGCCATGAGCCAAGGCAAGCTGACGGTCCTGGCCTATGACCCCGCCGACCAGAAAGAGATCGCGCGAGGCACGTTGGAGCTCGTCGACAACCAGGTCGACCAGGCAAGCGGCACGGTGAAGCTGAAGGCGAAGTTCCCCAACAAGGACGAAGCGCTGTGGCCCGGCCAGTTCCTCAATGCCCATCTCGTGGTCGAGACGGTTGAGAACGGTGTCACGGTGTCCAGCGCTGCTGTGCAGACCGGGCCGAGGGGCACTTTCGTCTATGTGGTGAAACCGGACAACACGGTCGAGATGCGGCCGGTGACCGTCACCCAGACCGAAGACAACGTCTCGCTGATCGGTTCGGGCCTCGATGAGGGCGAGCAAGTCGTCACTGTCGGCCAATCCAGGCTTACGCCCGGCACCGCTGTGGCCATCGCCAACAATAACACCGGGATTGCTGCGGTCACCCCGGCAGACCCTGGCGGAGTGGCTACCCAATGAACATTTCCGCGCCATTCATTGCGCGGCCGATCGCCACTTTCCTCCTCATGCTGGCATTGTTGGTGGGCGGCGTGATCGGTTACTACCTGCTGCCCGTGTCGGCGCTTCCCACGATCGACTCTCCTACAATCTCGGTGTCGGCCAGCCTGCCGGGCGCCGATCCGGAAACTATGGCCGCCTCGGTCGCGCAGCCGCTCGAGCGGCAATTCGCCGATCTGCCCGGCGTCAACCAGATCACCTCGTCGAGCACGCTCGGCAACACGCTGATTACCCTTCAGTTCGACCTTTCCCGCAATATCGATGGGGCTGCGAGCGACGTGCAGTCGGCAATCAATGCCGCTCAAGGCTCGCTGCCGAAGACCCTGCCGACGCCTCCCACCTACAGGAAGGTGAACCCGGCGGATCACCCCGTCCTCATCCTCGGGCTTACCTCTTCCGTGATGCCCCTGACGCAGCTCGACCAATATGCCGACCTGAACATCGCCCAGCGGATTTCAGCCATCCCGGGCGTCGGCCAGGTGCTGATCTTCGGGGAGCAGAAATATGCGCCCACCGTCAGCGTCAACCCGCTGGCGCTGGCCGCACGCGGCATCGGACTCGACGACGTCGCCAATTCGATCGCCAGCCTCACTGCCGACCTGCCGGTTGGCACGCTGCAAGGGCCGCAGCAGTCCTACCAGATCGCTACCAACGGACAGCTTTTCGACACCAAGGAGATCGGACGCTCGGTGGTGGCCTATCGCGACGGAGCACCTGTTCGATTGGAAGACATGGCCACGGTCACCGCAGGATCCGAAAGCCCGCTTCAGGCAAGCTGGGTCGGCACGACGCGTGGCGAGATGATCGGCATCTGGCGCCAGCCCGGCGCAAATACGATACAACTGGTCGATCAGATCAAGGCGACCCTGCCGCAGTTGCAGGCCGGCATTCCGCCCTCGATCAATCTCTCGATCATCAGCGACCGGTCGCTTTCGATCCGCGAGAGCTTCACCGACGTCAAGCTGACGCTGCTGGCGGCGGTCGTTCTGGTGGTGCTGGTGATCTTCCTGTTCCTGCGCAATGTCTGGGCGACATTGATCCCGAGTGTGACCGTGCCGCTGTCACTGGTTGGCACCTTCGGCCTCATGTACATACTGGGTTACAGCCTCGACAACCTCTCCCTGATGGCGCTGACGCTTGCCGCGGGCCTTGTCGTGGACGACGCCATCGTCATGCTGGAGAACATCTACCGGTATCTCGAAGCGGGGCACGATCGCGTCACCGCCGCGCTTTTGGGCGCGAAGGAAATCGGCTTCACCATCGTGTCGATCACGGTGTCCCTGGTGGCGGTCTTCATCCCCATCCTGTTCATGAGCGGCACCGCGGGCCGCCTGTTCCACGAATTCGGCATTGTGGTGACGCTCGCTGTGATCCTGTCGGCGGTGATTGCATTGACGCTGTCGCCGATGATGGCTTCGCTGGTGCTTCAGAACCCCAAGGAAGAGAAGCACGGCCGGATCTATCAATGGAGCGAGCGCGGCTTCCAATACATGCTCGACGCCTATGAGCGCGGCCTGCACTTCACCCTGCGGCACCGGCTCGCGATCATGACCTTGAACCTCCTGCTGATCGCCGTTTCGGCATGGATGTTCTATTCCATGCCGAAGGGCTTTTTCCCGCAGGAGGATACGGGCCTCGTCTTCGGCTTTACCCAGGCAGACCAGGATATCTCGTTCGCGGGCATGGCGAGCCGGCAGGAGGCCGTGGCGCGCATCATCGCGCAGGACCCGGACGTCGAAGCCTTCGGCTCCTCGATCGGCGGCAGTTCGAGTTCGGGCCTGAATAACGGGCGCATATTCATCCAGCTCAAGGCCTACAGCGAGCGCTTGGGAACGGCGAGCCAGTTCATCCAGCGCCTGCGACCAAAGCTCGCCGAGCTGCCCGGCGTGACGACGTTCCTGCAGTCGATCCAGAACATCCAGATCGGCGCGCGCCTGACCGCAACGCAGTACCAGTACACGCTGCAGGACATAAACCTGGATGAGCTGAACGAATGGGGCCCGAAGATGCTGGCCAAGCTGAAGACCGTTCCCGGCCTTCAGGACGTGGCAAGCGACCAGCAGACCGGCAGCTCGCAGCTGATGATCAAGATCAACCGGGACAATGCCGCCCGCCTCGGCGTCAACGTGACCGAAATCGAGCAGACGCTCTACGATGCCTTCGGCCAGCCCTTCGTGACCCAACTCTACGGGCCGCTCAACACCTATCACATCGTCCTGCAGGTCGCCCCGCAGTACCAGACGGATGTCTCCGCGCTGTCACGCATCTACGTCCACGGAACCGGCGGCCAGCTGATCCCGATCAGCCAGTTCGCAACGCTTGAGCCGACACCGACAACGATTGCGGTCAACCACCAGGGCCAGTTCCCCTCGGTCACGCTCTCGTTCAACCTGGCGCCGGGCGTGTCCCTGGGCCAGGCGGTGGACTCCATCAACAAGGCCGCGGCCGAGATAGGCATGCCGGACACCGTCACGCCCACCTTCCAGGGTACGGCGCACGAATTCCAGGCGTCGCTGGCGACGCAGCCCATGCTGATCATCGCGGCGCTGTTTGCGGTCTATGTGGTGCTGGGCGTGCTCTATGAGAGCTTCGTGCATCCGATCACCATTCTGCTCACGCTGCCGTCGGCCAGTGTCGGCGCACTGTTCTTCCTGAACATTTTCGGCTTCGACCTGACCATGATGGCGATCATCGGCCTGCTGATGCTGATCGGTATCGTGAAGAAGAACGCGATCATGATGGTGGATTTTGCGCTGGAGCGCGTGCGCATCGAGGGCAAGTCCGCCGAGGAAGCCATCTACGAAGCGGCGGTGTTGCGCTTCCGACCGATCATGATGACCACGATGGCTGCCCTCTTGGTGACGCTTCCCATCGCAGTGGGCATAGGCGCCGGCGCCGATCTGCGCCAGCCGTTGGGCGTTGCCGTGGTGGGCGGCCTGATCGTCTCACAGGCGCTTACGCTCTTCACCACGCCGGTGACCTATCTCTACATGGAGATTTTCAGCGAATGGGCTTCGGCCCGGCTTGCCCGGTTCCGTCACAAGGGAGCTGAGGCGAGCGCCGATAAGGAAACGCCCGCCGCTTCGACGGAAGCAGCGGGCGGCAAGAACTGAGTTTGGCCAGCCTGAGCGGCCAACAACATGTTAGCGGCAGGGCGCCTGATAGGTGCGCGGGTTGCCATAGCGGTCGTAAAGCGGACGGCCGCGCTTGTCGAACTGCTGATAGACGCACATGTTGGGCGCGGTCGAGGCGCCGATAGCAGCGCCGGCAGCGCCGCCGATCAGGGCGCCCGCAACGGTGCTACCCGTGTTCCCACCGATGGCCTGACCAGCCAGGGCGCCAACGCCCGCGCCGATCGCGCCGCCACCAACCGCACGTTCCCCCGGCGTGTTGCAACCGGCGAGCGCAAGAGTCGTCAGCGCCAGGGCGGCGGCCAAAGACAAGCGTATTTTCATCGAAGACCTCTCCTGTTATCGATGCGAGCTAGATAGCACATCAACTTTTGGGCGTCACCGGGCGCCGCCGGCGCGTATCCGTTGAGATGTCAGGCGAAATCGGCGCAAAAGGATCAAATTTTCTTTGCGGTACGATGGAAAAAGTCATGATCATGCCTTGCCCGTCGCGCTTCATATCCGGGCCGGCTGCAACCTATGGCCGGTGCAGACATTCTAACTCTTCAAGCAGGCTCGCAGCGTATCCCCATGCCCGATATCCTTTCACCAGAGTTGCTCCACCAACTGTTTCATACCTACGGGCTATGGGTGCTCTTCTTCGTGGTGATGGGCGAAAGCATGGGGATTCCCATGCCCGGCGAAACGGCGCTGGTATCGGCCTCGCTTTATGCCGGCGCGACCCACAACATCGATCTGGTGCATGTGATCGCAATTGCATCGGCTGGCGCCATAATCGGCGACAATATCGGCTACCTGATCGGCCATACGATCGGCCTTAAGCTGCTGACCAAATATGGCCGCTACATTCGTCTCGACGAGGGCCGGCTTAAGGTCGGCCAGTACATGTTCCTCAAACATGGCGGCAAGATCGTCTTCTTCGGGCGCTTCGTCGCCTTCCTGCGCGCCTTTGCGGCCGTGCTTGCCGGAGCCAACCGGATGGCCTGGCCCCACTTCCTGCTGATGAACGCAGCGGGCGGAATTTGCTGGGCAACCCTGTTTGGCTGCGGCGCCTACTTCTTTGGAGAGCGCATCACAGCCGTTGCCGGTCCGGTCGGCGCGATACTGCTTATCGGGGCGCTCGTCGCTGTGATCGCCGGATATCTGTTCTTCCGGCATCACGAGAAGGAGCTGGAGCTGCGTGCCAGGGCCGCACTGCCCGGCCCGCTCTGAGCTGTAGCGTCTACAGTTATTTGAACTTCGGAAGCCCATGCCGCCGACCTCGAAGGTCGGCGGCAGGAAACTCGTTGGGGACTTAGCCCTTCTTCACCGGCGAATTCATGCCCCAGTTGACCCCGAACGGGTCGCGCAGCAGGCCCCAGCGGTCGCCCCAGAACATGACGTCGAGCGGCACGATCACTTCGCAGCCGGCATCGACCGCCCGCTTCCACCAGGCGTCGATATCGTCGCCCAATACGAGCTGCATCGTATAGCCCTGCGGCGGCACGCTCGGATGGCCGTGCTCCGGAAACGGATCGCCGAGCATCAAGGAGCTTCCATTGACGTAGAGGTGGACGTGCATGGTCCGGCCCTTTTCGTCCGACGGATAGGCGAATACGGTCTCGGCGCCGAAGGCGCGCTGGTAGAACTCGGCCGCCTTGTGGGCGCCGTCGACCTGCAGATAGGCAACTAGCCCGCCAAGCACTTTGGGGGCCGGATTTTCCTTGGTCTGTGCGGTTGCTTCGGACATTCGAAACTCCTGTTGTTCGGGTTTGCCGTAGGCCGGCTCTTATAGTGACGAGCGAGCCGTTGAAAATCCGACAACCCGCCCAAGCTTTTTTCCAGATTCAAACGTGAGGTCGTGAACCGTGCCGGCCCAGCCGCCGTTTCCAAATCTCTGACCGGCTGTCGGATCGGCTTCGGCCCGTGCGTCCTTGCCAGGCAGTCAATGTCAACGAGAGGAGAAGCGGAATGGCCTATGTCGACGGCTTTGTGGTTGCGGTCCCCAGGCAGAATATCGAAGCCTACAAGGCTCTGGCGCGGACGACCGGCGAAATCTGGAAGGAATACGGCGCTCTCGAATACGTCGAATGCATCGGCGACGACGTTCCCTATGGCGAGCTGACTTCATTTCCCCGGGCCGTGCAGGCCAAGGAAGATGAGGTCGTGGTCTTTTCCTGGATCGTCTATGCCTCGCGGGCAGACCGCGACGCCATCAACCAAAAGGTGATGGCCGATCCGCGCCTCAAGAGCTCGATGCAGAACATGCCCTTCGACGGCAAGCGCATGATCTATGGCGGGTTCGAGAACTTTATGGGGCTCTAGGATTCCTGGCCCTGTGCCGCATCCGGCTCATGGGAGCCGGAGCGGCGATTGCACGTCAGGTCACGCCATCTGCGCCACTTTCGAGCGCTTGCGCTTGGGCCGCAATGCGCTCGACCCGATCAGCCGGCCGATACCGCCCGAGATCAGGGAATTCACATCGAGCAGGACCTGCGGGATGTTCAGGCCGCCCGGGCATGCCAGGTATTGCGGCGTCCACACAGGCGAGAACTTCTGCTTGAAGGCCCGCAGACCCTCGAAGTGATAGAAGTCGTCGCCGTGGCGGAAGACGAAGGTCGCCATGCGGTTCCAGCGCGAGGCCAAGGCATGGTCGGCAAGGCCCGAAAGCGGTGCTGCGCCAAGATTGAACCAGCGGTAACCCTGCTCCTTGGCGTAGAGCAGCAAGCGAACGAACAGCGCGTCCATCAGCACCTTGGACACCCCGGGCAGGTAGCGCATGAGGTCGATCGACATCTCGTTCATGCCGCCGCTGCGCCAGATATTGGCGAAGGCGACGATGCGGTTGCCATGCGCGGTCTCGCGTATCACAGCGATATCGAAATGCGACAGGTAGTCGGGATCGAAGCTGCCGAGCGAAAAGCCCTTTTCCTTACCGCCTTTTTCCTGCAGCCAGACATCCGAAATGTGTCGCAACTCGTCCATGATGTCGGGCACGTCCTTGCGCGCAATGACCTCGAACGCCAGGCCTTCCTTGGCCGCCCGTCGATCCGAGTAGCGATGTTCCTGGTTTTTCGGCCCCTCCAGCGAGAATTCCGACAGGTCGACACGCGCCACCTCGCCGAGCTTCAGTAGCGCATAACCCATGTCCAGGTAGAGCGGCAGGTTGTCGGGCCGCACGGCATAGAAGACGGCGCGCGACGCCTCGCGATCGGCCATGTCGCGGAACTGCCAGACGAGGTCTTCAACCTGCTCCGGATCGCCTACCGGGTCGCCCATCGAAACCAGCGAGCGCCCGGCCCGCGCATACATCAGAAACGCCTGACCGTCCGGCGACCACAAGAATTCCTTGTCGCCAAGATAGGCGATGTTGGTCTGCGTATCGGGCGAATTCGCAATGGCGGCGGCAATGGCATCGGGCTCGGTGTCGTCACTGCGCTTGGTCTTCGCCGGCGGGCGATGGATCGCCACTGCCACGCCAAGGCCCACCGCCGCCACGACCAGGCCGACCGTTGCGCGCAGGAAGCGCGGCGCCTCGCCGCGCCATGCAAACTCCCAGAACAGTTCGTTGGAGTATTCGACATGGCTGTAGGAGAAGAAGCCGAGCCAGGTCGTCGCGACCAGCGCCAGCACCACCAGCGCCAACCACTCCCACGACAGACGGCTGATGCGTTGCGGCGTACGGCGATAGAAGGCCGGGCGCGACAGCAGCAGGAACACCGCCGACAAGGCGAGCGTAAGCGCCTCTTCCCAATCCAGCCCCTTGATCATCGACAGCAGCGATCCGGCAAAGAGCATGGCGACGGCGACGACCCAGGCCGAGAAAAGTCGCCGGTGCAAGCCATGGGCGATAACCAGGAGGGCGAGGCCCACAAGGCTACCCAGGAAATGGGACGATTCCACCAATGACAGCGGCAGCCAGTCCTCCAGCACTTCCAGGCGGTCCGGGATGCCGGGCGTTGCGCCGGAGAACAGCAGCACCACGCCGGAAATGAACACCAGCGTGGCCGCCACCAGCGGCACCATCGCCCTGATCGCCTTGCTGGGACCGACGAACCAGGCTGCCAGCTTGCCACGCATGAAGCCGGTCTCGACTGCGGCCAAAGCCACCACGGCAAACGCGAAAGGCAGGAAATAATAGATCAGACGGTAGGCCAGCAGTGAGGCCAGGATGTCGGCGCGTCCGTGCAGCCCAAGGCCGCCGATGAGCGTTGCTTCGAACACGCCGATGCCGCCCGGCACATGGCTGATCGAGCCGAGGATCACCGCGCTCATATAGACCGTGATGAAAAGCGCCGGCCCGACCGGTGCATCGGCCGGCAACAGGACATACAGCACTGCCGCGGAAGCCAGCAGATCGATCACGCCGACCAGCAGCTGCAGTAGCAGCATGCTGCGGCGCGGCACGGGAATGCGCCAGGCGAACAGCCGCAGGTCGCGACCTTCGGACCCGGCAACGACGAAGAGCGCGACCAGCGCCGCGATCATGCCAAAGCCGAACACGCGGTCGGCGGACTCGTGCATGATCCGCAGGAACGGAATGCCGTCCGGATCCACCATCAACGCTAGACCGACGATGGTGGCGAAAGCCAGCCACAGCCCCATCCAGCTCAGCACGACGACCTGGCCGATCTCGCTGGCATCGAGCCCGCTGCGGGAATAGGTGCGGAAGCGGATCGCGCCTCCGGTGAAGAGATGAAAGCCGAGGAAATTCGAGAATGCGTAGCCGCTCATGCCGGACATGGCCGCGTTGTGCCACGGCACCTTGCCGGGAGCGACGATGTGACAGGCGACGATGTCATAACTTGCCAGCGCGCAATAGCTGACAGCGGTGGCGATCAGGGCCAGCCCTATGCCCCATGAGGGCATCGCGCCCAGTGCCGACCTGATGTCGTGAAGGCTCAGCCCGGCCGTCATCTGGTGGAACAGCCAAAGGGCTACCACAGTGACCACTACTGCCAGGACGGGTCCGAAATAGGCCCCCGCGCGCTTATAGAAACGCGTTCCTTCGACGGTTTGCTCGCTCATGAATGAACGCAAGCCTCCAAGCAAAGACTCTTCTAATGCTCCATGCCCTGCGCAAAACCGATATCGATCCGATTTCGCGGCAGGCGGCGATGTTAGTCAATTGCCTCGCGGCTTTTTGGCGGCAATCATCTCAACTGCACGCAAAAAAGTGCCGCCCGGACAATTTGTCCGAGCGGCATGTCAGCCTTATGTCGATCAGGCGTGGTTGAAGGGCACCGCCACGAAAGTTTGCGTGTCTCCCCGTTCGATCAGGAGCAGAACGGACTTCTTGCCGGACTTGCTGGCCTCGGCCACGGCGCGGCTTGCTTCCTTGGCATTCCGCACCGGTATTTGGTTGACCGAGAGAATCACGTCGCCTTCCTGGATGCCTTGATCGGCACCGGCTTTGTCAGGATTGACGCTGGCAACGACCGCTCCCTTCTGACCAGCGGGAAGGCTCAGCGCCTGGCGAACCGGAGGCGTGATATCGCCCAGCGACAAGCCAAGGCTCGGGACGTTGAAATTGCTTTCAGGCGACTGGCTCGGCGCAGGCTGGGCTGTTGCAGTTTTCTCGCTGGTGTCGTTGTTGCCAACGGTGATCGTGATGTTCTCGCTCTTGCCGTTGCGCCAGACGGTGATGTCTTCCTTGGAACCCGGCGCCACGTCAGCCACCGCGCGCGACAGATCCTTCGGGTCCTTGACGTCATGGCCACCAAAGCCGGTCACGATGTCACCCGTCTTCAGGCCAGCCTCTGCCGCCGGCGAGCCATCGCTGACATGTGCAACAAGCGCGCCGGAAGGCGCATTGAGGCCGATCGCATTGGCAACGTCGGGCGTAACCGGTTGGATCTGCACGCCGATGAAGCCATGCTCGATGGAGCCGTTCTGGATCAGCTTGGCCACGACCGGCTGAGCCTGATCGGAGGGGATGGCGAAGCCGACGCCGACATTGCCGCCGTTGGGCGAGTAAATGGCCGAATTGATGCCGATCACATTGCCCTGCATGTCCACAAGCGGACCGCCGGAATTGCCGTGATTGATGGCGGCATCAACCTGGATGAAGTCGTCATAGGGGCCGCTGTGCAGGTCGCGACCGCGTGCCGATACGATACCGGCGGTTACCGTCGTGCCGATGCCGAACGGATTGCCGATCGCCAGCACCTGGTCACCGGTCATGAGCTTGTCGGAGTCGCCCCACTTCAGAACGGGAAGCGGCTTGCCGGCATCGACTTGGATGACCGCCAGGTCGGTCTTGGAATCGCGGCCGAGGAGCTTGGCCGGCAGTTCGGTACCATCGTCGAGCGTCACCTTGATTTCGGAGGCGCCATCGACGACGTGGTAGTTGGTCACGATCGTACCATTTGGATCGATGATGAAGCCCGAACCCAAGGCCTGAGTCTCTTGGTTCTTCGGGCGATGCGGCACCTGCGGCATACCTTTGTCGCCGAAGAACTGGTGGAAATATTCCTCGAAAGGCGAGCCGGGCGAGAATGGCGAGTTGTCGTTGCTGTCGCTCGAAGAGACCCTCATCTTGGTCGTGATGGTCACCACTGCGGGCTTGTCCGAACTGACGATAGGAGCAAACGAGCCACCCGGCGCGACGATGCCGGCAACGGGAATGACCGGAAGCGTTGCGTGTGCTTTGGCGTGCAGCATGGGTGAAAGCAGGAAGGGCGTAGCGATCAGCGCCGCGCCAAGCAAGGCGGCAAGACGGTGTCTACGGAGGATGGTGGAGGACATTTGCGTGGTCCCTACGAGAGTTGATCCAGTGCCGTGGCGTGTTCCTGACGAAACTGTCTGTTCGACGTATCGGGACCGTGCATGGTCGGTTCGGCACGTCGCCACGGATCATTCGATACCCATGTAGTTAGGGCGCGATCGGGCCGCAATTTAGTGCTTTTGCCCACATTACGAAGATTTAATTCCCGGCTCCACAATACACGCTGGATTGGGGTGGAAACCGACAAGAATCGAACTCGAACATCGTCGGACAAAAGAATTACTTGAGGTATTCTTTCGGATCACGCTTTCGATCTACTGAGCGAAAGAGACGAGCCGACGCTACTTGCCACCGATCAAGGTGTCGCGCGGGCTTCCTGGTCGAGGCGCTTTTCCAGACCATCGATGATCTTCGCAGCCAGGCCGGGATAGTCGCCGTCGAAATGGTGGCCGCCCGTAGTCTTGAACACTTCCGGTCCATGCCCCTCGAGCTGGGGACAGGCGGTGTCATCCTCTTCCTGCCCGTAGAAGCACTGGATGAGCTTCGGATCGATCTTGCCGAGTTCGGGCATCGTGGCAACGGCATCCGAGCTGGAAGAGCCCAGCCAACCCGCCACCGATATCTCGAAGTCGGCCTGGGGCGAAAAACCCAGCAACGAGATCTGCCTGACCTTCTTCTTGTCGTCGTCACTCAGCGCATTGAAGGTGGCCGGCATGATGTCGGCGCCGAACGAATAGCCGACCAGGATGACGTGCTTGACCTTCCACTGCTCCGTGTAGGTCGTCATCAGTTCGTGCAAATCCTTTGCGACATCCTGCGGTGTCCGCGCGGCCCAGAAATAGCGCAGCGAATCCACGCCTACGGTCGGTATGCCGCGCGACTGCAGAACATCGGCGACGCTCTTGTCGAGATCTCGCCAGCCGCCGTCGCCGGAATAGACAATGGCCATGGTGTCATGCGTCGGCTTGGCTGGCAGCGCCACGATGGGCATGCTGGCAGCCGCGCTGGCGGGCGGGTTGCCGACCATGGCAGTCAAGGAAGCTTCCAGCGCTGCCTGCGCCGAAACGCCGGCATCCTTGATGGTGATGTCGAAGCCCTGCTTGTGAAGGTCCTCGATATGGCTGCGCCCGTCGGCAGAAGCTTCCGGCGTAAAGGTAACGTCGATCGGATTGGGCAAGGCGCCCTCGGCGAGGTCGTAGACGGTTCCCTGCGGGGTCACCTTGCGGGGCGCGCCGCTGCAAAGGGTCTTGGCGAGCGGAACGCTGACGGTCGGATCCACGGCCACGCTGTGTCCGATCGTGGCTGCGGGCGTCTGGGCCGCGATCGCCATAACCAGCCCGCCGCCCTGCCCTACGCCGGCGAGAATCGGGGGATTGTAATTGTCCGAATTGGCGGCACGCTGAGCCTGATGGCTGATGTTTTCTATGTCCGAGACGAGATAGGCGCAGTCGTCCGGAACCTTCTCTATAGCCTTCAGGTAGCGCGGCAGGTCAACGCCGATGACGATGGCGCCGTTCTTGCTCAAGCCCTGCGCAAAATCGTCCTCGGAAGCGGACCAGCCCGTCTTGTCGGAGAACAGGAAGACAGTGCTTTTGGGCGTATCATCGGGCATGACGATGCGGGGGGACGGGATGAGACCCGTATCGATGGACGCACCAGGGGCCGATCCCGCTACGCCAAGCAGGCAGAAGGAGGCAAGGGAGAACCCCAGAAAGCGCTTCACGTCCATGTTTCCTGATATGCGATTCTGCTCAAAAATATTTCAGAGATGCGGGATGGCAACCAGACCAAAAGTTCCGCAGCGCGACGCAGCACCTTGATCGAGAAAAATGGCCGGCATTAAGGCATTGACCGACCTTGGCACCGAGGTTTCAGAACTTTCGAACGACGTAGCAATGCGGCCACGACAGAACCCCAAAAACAAAAAAGCCCGGCAAGGTTGCCGGGCTCTTTGCAAGGCGTAGTTGGTTAGATGCCGATCGGCATATGCTCGGCCGAGCGGGTCACGGCGCGCGGCGCGGTGATTTCCTTCCACTTCGACAGTGCCTGGTTGACGGCCGGGAACGGCCGGCGCTTGACGAACTTGCCGCGGCCGGGCTGCGGCTGGTCGTTCTGGCCGTGCGACCAGACCACATCGCCGCGCGAGAGCGTGCAGCGCGGCAGGCCGTTGACCTTGAAGCCTTCGAACACGTTGTAGTCGATGATCGACTTCTGGTTGCTGGCCGAGATCGTCTTGGACAGCTTCGGGTCCCACACCACCAGGTCGGCATCGGAGCCCGGCAGGATCGCGCCCTTCTGCGGGTAGATGTTGAGGATGCGTGCGATGTTGGTGGAGGTGACCGCGACGAATTCGTTCATGGTCAGACGGCCGGTTTCGACGCCGCGCGTCCACAGCACGGGCATGCGGTCCTCGAGGCCGCCGGTGCCGTTCGGGATCTTGCGGAAATCGTCGAGCCCAAGCGTCTTCTGCTCGCTGGTGAAGGCGGCATGGTCGGTCGCAACCACCTGCAGCGAACCGGCAGCCAGACCGGCCCACAGGCTGTCCTGATTGCTCTTGTCGCGGAACGGAGGCGACATAACCCGGCGCGCCGCATGCATCCAGTCAGGGTTCTGATATTCACTCTCGTCGAGCGTCAGGTGCTGGATCAGCGGCTCGCCGAAGACGCGCATGCCCTTCTGGCGCGCACGGCGGATGGCCTCGTGGCTCTGCTCGCAGGAAACGTGCACGATATAGACCGGCACGCCGGCAGCATCGGCGATCATGATGGCGCGGTTGGTCGCCTCGCCCTCCACTTCCGGCGGGCGCGAATAGGCATGCGCCTCGGGACCGGGAATGCCGGCATCGATGTATTTCTGCTGGAGTGCGGCGACGATGTCGCCATTTTCGGCATGGACCAGCGGCAGGGCGCCGAGTGCTGCGCAACGCTGGAACGAGGCGAACATCTCGTCGTCGTTCACCATCAGCGCGCCCTTGTAGGCCATGAAGTGCTTGAAGGTGTTGATGCCGCGGTCCACGACCTTGGCCATGTCGGAGAAGATCTGCTCGGACCAGTCGGTCACGCACATGTGGTAGGAATAGTCGGACGACGCCTGGCGCGTTGCCCTGTTTTCCCATTCCTCCAGTGCTGCCAGCATGCCATCCTGGCCGGGGATGACGAAATCAACCACCATGGTGGTGCCGCCCGAAAGCGCGGCAAAGGTGCCGCTTTCCCAGGTTTCGGCGGCAGTGGTGCCCATGAAGGGCATTTCGAGATGGGTATGCGGATCGATGCCGCCAGGCATGATATAGGCATCGCTGGCATCGATCACCGTATCGCCGGACAGGTTCTGCCCGATGGCGGCGATGCGCTCGCCTTCGATCAGGATGTCGGCCTCGTAGGTCCGGTCCGCGGCCACAATGGTGCCGCCCTTGATCACTTTCGACATTGCGAAACTCCTTCCTTATTCAACCCCTGCGCAGTCTCCGCCATTCAGCCAAGCTGCGCTTTTTTGTTCAACGTGACCTGCTTAACCGCTTCGGCGACAGCGCCGGAGCCGGGCAATTCATTGGGCCAACCAAACCGATGATTGTGGAAGCCGGACAAAATGACAAGACCGCACCGAATGCATCGGCGCGGTCTCGAAAAGATTAGGGATTTCGGCGATCGAGGTGGGGGTTGACCGGCTCAGGCTTTCGGCAGAAGTCCGCGCGGGTCGATGTCGGGCTTGCGGCCGGCGACGATGTCGGACAGGAATTTTCCCGAACCGCAGGCCATCGTCCAGCCGACATGGCCATGGCCGGTGTCGAGATAGAAATTGTCGTAACGGCTGCGGCCGATGGCGGGCACCGAATTGGGCATCATCGGCCTGAGGCCTGCCCAAAGCTCCGCCTTCTTCTCGTCGATCGCGCCTGGGAACAATTCGTGGGCCGAGCGGAACATGCGGGCAAAGTCGCTCGGCTTGTGGGTCCGGTCGAAACCGGCGAACTCGGCCGTCGAGGCAAGGCGCAGGCGATTGCCGAGGCGCGAATAGGCGACATAGCGGTCTTCATCCACACCGCCCATGGTCGGCCCCTTCTCAGGGTCTTCCAGCGGGATCGTCGCCGTATAGCCCTTCACCGGGTAGACCGGCAGGTCAATGCCGATCTTGCGGCCGAAGACGCCGCTTTCCGGCCCCATGGAAAGAACCGCCGCATCACAGGCAATCGAGCCCTTGCTGGTCCGGACGGCACGTACGCGGCCGCCTTCGACATCCAGGCCCTCGACATTGGTGTCGTGCATGAATTTCACGCCGAGCCGCTCGACAGCCACCTCCGCGAGCTTCGTGGCGAACATGCGCGAGTCGCCAGTCTGGTCCATCGGCGAATAGATGCCGCCAACGATCCTGTCGCCGGAACTGGCCAGCCCCGGCTCGACCTCGAGCAGCCGCTTGCGATCGACTACCTCGACCTCAAGCCCGCGCTCGGCGATGTAGCTGAAATGCTTGGCGCCGTTGTCGAGGCTCTTCTGGTCGCGATAGAAATAAACGATGCCCCTGCGCCGTTCATCGAAGTCGACGCCGGTCTCGGCGCTGATCTCGTTGATGCATTCGCGCGAATAAAGGGCCAGCCGCAGCTTCACGTCGGTGTTGGCATAGGCGCGCGCCTCGGTGCACTGGAGCAGGAAGCGCCAGGTCCAGGAGAGGAAGGCCGGATTGGGGCTCAGCCGCAGCTTGATGCCCAGATCTGGGTTGAAGATGGACTTCACGAACGTACGCAGCGCGCCCGGCGAGGCCCAGGCAAAGGCATCGCCCGGCGAGACCAAGCCGGCATTGCTGTAGCTGGTGCCGCGCGCTGGCGCCGGATGACGCTCGATGACGGTGACCTGATGACCGTCGCGCGCCAGATAATACGCGGCCGCCGTGCCGACGACGCCGGCGCCCAGAACCAGAATTTTCATGAAAGATCGCCCCCTGCCCGCCGGCTAGGCGCTGCGCGCCGAATTCTTGCCGGTCAAAATCCGCTCCCACGATAGCGCATCGCCAACGATGGCGTCGAGATCGTCATGCGTCGGTACCCAGCCGAGTTCGCGCCGTGCAAGGCCGGCGTCGGCGATGATCGAAGGCGGATCGCCGGCCCGGCGTCCGCCTACCGTCACGTCGAATTCGCGGCCATGCACGCGCCGGACGCTATCGACCACCTCAAGCACCGAATAGCCGTGACCATAGCCGCAATTGGCGACGAGGTTGCCGCCGCCATCACGCAGGCGCTGCAAGGCAAGACGATGTGCCGCTACGAGATCGGAGACATGGATGTAGTCGCGCACACAGGTGCCGTCGGGCGTCGGATAGTCCGTGCCGAAGACCTGCATCGACTGTCGTTTGCCCAACGCGGTCTCCGAAGCGACCTTGATGAGGTGAGTCGCGCCGGGCGTTGACTGGCCGGTGCGGCCGCGTGGGTCGGCGCCGGCGACGTTGAAATAGCGCAGCGCGGTGAAGCGCAGGTTGTGTGCGGCGGCCGCATCGCGCAGCATCCACTCGCTCATCAGCTTGGAAAGGCCGTAGGGTGATTCGGGCGCCAGCCTGGCATCCTCGCGCACCGGCTCCAGCCCGGCCGCGCCATAGACCGCAGCGGTGGAAGAGAAGATGAAATGTGGCACGCCTGCGCGCACCGCCGTCTCGATGAGGGAACGCGTTTTGGAGGTGTTGTTCTCGTAATAGGTCAGCGGATCGGCAACCGATTCGGGCACGATGATGGAGCCGGCAAAATGGATGATGGCATCGACACCGTGTTCCCGGATCACCGAGCCGATCAGCGCGCTATCGGCGATGTCGCCCACCACCAGCTTGGCCTCGGGCGCCACCGCCCATTCGAAACCGGTGGAAAGGCGGTCGACGACGACGACGTCCTCGCCCGCGTCCAGCAATTCCCAGACCATGTGGCTGCCGATATAGCCGGCGCCGCCAGTCACCAGAACCGTCATGCTTGAGTCCCCTTCACTGACATTCCTTGCTTACTGATAGGGCGGCGCGAACGCCACCACAAACCAAGATATGCGCCATCTCATCCGGGCATGACACTATTTTGACCTGGATCAATGAAGTGGATCCATACGAGCCTATGTTTGGACCAAAGGCGGCGTGGCATTTTGACCGCATTCGTGGAATGGACTGAAATGCGCGCGGTCACTATGATCCTGCCGAAATCCGGGAAGCCATGATGAACTATCAGCGATTTTTCGAAGAAGCTATCGACCAGCTTCACGCCGAACGACGCTACCGCGTCTTTGCCGATCTTGAACGTATCGTTGGTAAATTCCCGCGAGCCATATACAGGGCGAACGGCCAGGCCCAGGAAATCACCGTCTGGTGCTCCAACGACTATCTCGGCATGGGCCAGCATCCGAGTGTCATCGGCACCTTCCAGGATGCGGCCGGCCAGATGGGCTCCGGCGCCGGCGGCACGCGTAACATCTCCGGCAACAACCATCCGCTGGTCGAGCTTGAGCATGAGCTCGCCGACCTGCACGGCAAGGAAGCCGGCCTCGTCTTTACCTCGGGCTTCGTATCGAACGAGGCATCGATCTCGACGATTGCCAGGCTGCTGCCGAACTGCCTCATCCTCTCCGACGAGCTGAACCATGCCTCGATGATCGAGGGCGTGCGTCGCTCGGGCACGGAGAAGAAGATCTTCCGCCACAACGACGTTGCCCATCTCGAAAGCCTGCTGCAGGCTGCCGGTCGCGAGCGCGCCAAGCTGATCGTGTTCGAATCGGTCTATTCGATGGACGGCGACATTGCGCCGATCGCCGAGATCGCCGACCTCGCCGAAAAGTATAACGCCATGACCTATATCGACGAGGTCCATGCGGTGGGCATGTACGGCCCGCGCGGCGGCGGCATCACGGAACGTGAGGGGCTGGCGCATCGCATCGACATCATCGAAGGCACGCTTGCGAAGGCATTCGGCACGCTTGGCGGTTACATCACAGGCAATCGTTCGGTGATCGATGCCGTGCGCTCCTACGCGCCGGGCTTCATCTTCACGACCGCCCTGCCTCCGGCAATCGCTGCCGCGACCACCGCTTCGATCCGTCATCTCAAGAATTCGCAGGCCGAGCGCGACGCGCAGCAGCGCCAGGCGGCGCAGACCAAGCATATTCTCTCCGAGGTCGGCCTGCCGGTGATGCCTTCGGCCACCCACATCGTGCCGATCCTGGTCGGTGATCCCGAGCTCTGCAAGATGGCATCCGACCGCCTGCTCGGCGTGCACGGCATCTACATCCAGCCGATCAACTATCCGACCGTTCCGCGCGGAACGGAGCGCCTGCGGATCACGCCGACGCCGTTCCATGACGACGCGCTGATCGAAACGCTGAAAGATGCGCTCGTCGAGACCTGGAACGCCCTGGGCATCCCCTATCGCACCTCCGACCAGCCTTCGGTCGCGAAGTCCGAGCGGATCATCCCGCTGCTGGTTCCGAAGTCGGGCGGCTGATCGCCTGGGCTTCGGCCCTGCCACCTCATGGATTTTTGACGGCTTCAGCAGGCAAGCGAATGGCGCTTGCCTGACCGATACGGCTCAAGCCGTCGTTGGGTAAGGCTTTGCCTCGCCAAGCATCTGTTCAATTAGAAGAAGGTGGGCGACCCGTGCGTAACGTCTCGGGCGCGCATTGGCGCCATCCGCATGGCGCAGGCAAAGACCTCATGTGGCCTCTGCCTATGGTCCGGTCGAAGCGCTGGCCTCGACCGGCGGCTTGCCGGCAGCATGGCTGCCAGCGCTTTATTTCACCAGGCGAACCCAGCCGTGATTGTCGGCAACGTTGCCGCGCTGAATGCCGACCAGGCTGGCGCGCAGGCGGGCGGTCACTTCGCCATCGCCGCTGTTGCCGATCGAGAACGAGCCGTCCTTGAAGCGCACCGAGCCGATGCCGGCCACGACGGCGGCCGTGCCGCAGGCAAAGGCCTCGCGCAGCTTGCCGCTCTCGGCATCCTTGCGCCACTGCTCGAAGGAATAGGGCTTTTCCTCAACCTTGAGGCCAGCCTCCTGGGCGAGCTTGAGGATCGAGTTGCGCGTGATGCCCGGCAGGATGGTTCCGCCGAGCGGCGGGGTGATGAGCGTGCCGTCGTCCATGACGAAGAACACATTCATGCCGCCGAGCTCTTCGACCCAGCGATGCTCGGCCGCGTCGAGGAACACCACCTGGTCGCAGCCATTCTTGGTCGCTTCGGCCTGGGCGATCAGGCTCGCCGCATAGTTGCCGCCGCACTTGGCAGCACCGGTGCCGCCGGGTGCGGCGCGCGTGTAATCATCCGAAACCCAGACGGTGACGGCCTTGTAGCCGCCCTTGAAGTAGGCGCCGACCGGCGAAGCGATGACGCAGAAGATGTATTCGGATGCCGGACGCACGCCCAGGAAGGCTTCGCTGGCGAACATGAACGGGCGGATGTAGAGGCTGCCGTCGCCTTCCGGAATCCAGTCCGCGTCGGTGCGCACCAGCGCCTCGACGGCTTCGATGAACAGGTCTTCCGGCACCGCGGGCATTGCCATGCGCTCGGCCGACATCGCCAGACGGCGCGCATTCTCTTCGGGACGGAAGAGCGCGATGCCATCCTTGGTCCGGTAGGCCTTCATGCCTTCGAAGATTTCCTGCGCGTAATGCAGTACAGCAGCGGCGGGATCGACGGAGAACGGCGCGCGCTCCTTGACCTCGGCGTCATGCCAGCCATTCTCGGCGTTCCACTTCATCGTCACCATGTGATCGCTGAAGACCTTGCCGAAGCCGGGGTTCTGCATCATGGCCGCGCGCTGCTCGGGCGAGGTCGGCGAAGGATGCTTGATGTGTTTGATGGATGCCTTGTCTGTCATCGGATGTACTTTCTCGGTGTCGCCGAAATTTGCAGACTGCATAGTCCACTCCGGCAAGGGTTCGCAACAGCGATAGGTGAAAAAGGGTGAGCCTTAGGTGCTCCTTATCCACCCGGCGAGGCGTGTCGCGGCCTCCTCGAGCTGGTCGAGGCGGCGATGGAAGCAGAGGCGGAAGAAGGCCTCTCCCCCCTCCCCGAAGGCTGTGCCGGGAGCCAGCCCGACATTGGCCTTGTCGACGATCTCGAATGCAGCGCTTCTTGAATCGTCGATGCCATCGACGGAGAAGAACAGATAGAACGCGCCCTGCGGAGCAATGATCCGCGCACGCCCGGTCTCGCCCAGGATGCCGCAGACCAGATCGCGCGCCTGTCGTGCCCGCTCGATCTGAGAGGCCAGGAACTCGTCGCCATGCTCCAGCGCAGCTATCGCGCCGCGCTGCATAAACTGAGCAACGCCCGAGGTCGAATATTGGATCAGGTTCTCGAAGGTCTGCTGCAGCGATGGGTGGACGCGCAGCCAGCCGATGCGCCAGCCGGTCATCGCCCAGTTCTTCGAAAACGTGTTGACGAAGAGGACACGGTCCTCATCCTCCATGATGTCCATGAAGGACGGCGCCCGCGCGCCGCCGTAGTAGAACAGCGCGTAGATTTCGTCGGCGATGATCCAGAGGTTCTTGCGGCGCGCGAGATCGAGGATAGCCTTCAGCGTCTCGATGTCGGCCGTCCATCCAGTGGGGTTGGACGGGCTGTTGAGGAAGATCGCTGTGGTTCGCTCCGTCACAGCCGCTTCGATCTTGCCGACGTCGCACGTCCAGCCGTTGTCGGACTGATCCAGCCTGACTGCGACCGGTTTTGCACCCGCTACGCCCGCGGCGCCCGGAAAATTGGGCCAGGCCGGCGTCAAATAGATCACCTCGTCGCCCGCACCGGCCGTTGCCTGCAAAGCAAGCTGAATCGCCTGCATGCCGCCGCCGGTAACGAGGAACTCCTGATCGCTGAAGCTGCGGCCGAAATGGCGCTCATGGTAGCGGGCAAGCGCCACACGCAGTTCGGGTATGCCGCGCTGCCAGGTATAGAAGGTTTCGCCGGCGCTCAGTCCCCGCGCTGCCGCATCCGAAATGAAGGACGGGGTCGGCAGGTCGCCCTCTCCCGCCCAGAGCGGGATGAGGCCTTCGCGGCCGCGGCCATAATTGGCGACGGCAACGATGCCGCTTTCAGGGGCAAGCCGGGCTTCGCTTCGCAGACTGTCAATTAGGGTCATGTCAGGTCCTGATGATCGCCAAAAATTGCTAGCCGGTTTTCCAAGGCTCGAAAATAGAAAACCCCAGCCACAATGACCGGGGTCTTCGAACTTTGATTGCTCCAGCCGGGCCTATTTCTTCGCCAGCAGATCACGGATTTCGGTCAGAAGAGCGACCTCGGGGCCCGGAGCGGCAGGAGCGGCCGCCTTTTCGGCCACGAGCTTGCGGCGCATGGTGTTCACGGCCTTGACCATCAGGAAGATGATCCATGCCAGGATCAGGAAGTTGATCACCACCGTCAGGAAGGCGCCATAGGCGAAGACGGCGCCCTGCTTCTTGGCCTCCACCAGCGTGTCGGCCGTGACCTTCGAAGAGAGCGGCAGGAAGTAGTTGGAGAAATCGAAGCCGCCGACGATGGCGCCGATGACCGGCATCACGATGTCGGCAACCAGCGAATTGACGATCAGGGTGAAAGCGCCGCCAATGATGATACCGACCGCCAGGTCGATCACATTGCCCTTCGAGATAAATTCCTGAAATTCCTTAAGCACCTGACCCTCCTGGTAAATCCTGGCTTGCAATCCTGGCGACTGCATCCGCGACGCAGCGCATTGCGCCATGATAGCAAAAACCCTGAATTGCAAAATCCGGAAAATCGCGCCCCGGTTTCAGAAAAACACCAGCATCGTCAACAGTCTACAGGGCAGCGATAGACAAGGGCGGCAAGCTATGCTTGCCTTTCCGAAAAGGACGCGCTCGGCGAGGAGGGGTGAGCAAGCGTGCAGGGTTGGGCCGTCGTCATCATCGCAGTCGCCTATGTGACGCTGCTCTTTGTCATCGCCAGCCTCGGCGACCGGCGTGCGGCGCGCCGTGGCTCAGGGCGGCCCAGGCTCGGCATCTACGCGCTTAGCCTGGCCATCTACTGCACGTCGTGGACCTTTTTCGGCTCGGTGGGGTTGGCTTCCGAACGGGGTTTCGAATTCCTCGCCATCTACATCGGGCCGACCCTGGTCTTTGCCTTCGGCTTTCCGCTGCTCAGGCGCATCGTCAAGCTGGCCAAGGCCGAAAAGATCACCTCGATTGCCGACTTCCTAGGCGCCCGCTACGGCAAGAGCTTCGCTGTAGCCTCCATCGCCACGCTGATCGCCACCGTGGGGGCGGTGCCGTACATCGCCCTGCAGCTCAAGGCGATCTCGGGCTCGGTCAGCCTGATGGTCGAGCACTACAGCGGCTCGCCGCCCTCCTTCGACCCGTTTGTCAGCGATATCTCGCTGGTTGTGGCAATGCTTCTGGCGCTGTTTGCCGTCCTGTTCGGCACGCGCCATGCCGATGCCACCGAGCATCAGGACGGCCTGGTGCTGGCGGTCGCAGTGGAATCCGTGGTCAAGCTCGCCGCCTTCCTGACGGTCGGCATCGTGGTCACGTTCCTTTTCTTCGGCAGTCCCGGAAACATGCTGGAGGCGTTTTCGGCGAACGCCAATGTCGAGCAGGCGATGGGCTATACGACCTCGCTCGGCACATGGTTGGTTTCCACGATCATCAGCGGCTTTGCCATCATCATGCTGCCGCGGCAGTTCTACGTGATGATCGTCGAAAACCGCAGCGAAAAGGAGCTGCGCAAGGCGACGTGGGTTTTTCCGCTCTACCTTGTCGCCATCAACCTGTTCGTGTTGCCGATCGCCTTTGCGGGCCTGGTCATGGTCGGGCAGCGCACCAGCAGCGACCTCTACGTGCTGTCGGTGCCGCTGCTTGCCAACAGGGATTTGCTTGCCATGATCGCCTTCATCGGCGGGCTTTCGGCGGCCACCGCCATGGTGATCGTCGAGAGCGTGGCGTTGGCGATCATGATCTCCAACGACCTGATCATCCCGCTTTTCGTGCGGCGCCTGCTGAAATCCCAGAGCGGAGAGAACGAGGACTGGTCGAACCTGATCCTCAACATCCGGCGCGCCGCGATTTTCGTGCTCCTGTTCGTTGCCTTTCTCTACTACCGCGAGAGCACCAACAATGCGCGGCTGGCCTCCATTGGCCTGATGTCCTTCGCAGCCATCGCGCAGTTTGCCCCGGCCTTCTTCGGCGGCCTGATATGGCGCCGGGCCAATGCGCGCGGTGCGGCCCTGGGCATGACGGCCGGCATAATCGGGTGGGCCTACACCCTGCTCCTGCCGTCGCTCGCCGCGCCAGGCACGCCGATCATCGCCAACGGCCTTTTCGGCATCGAGGCCCTGCGGCCGCAGGCCCTGTTCGGCACCGTCGCCGAGCCCCTGAACCACGGCGTGATGTGGAGCCTTGCAATAAACGCGATCTTCTTCGTGCTCGGTTCGCTGTCGCGCGCTTCGGTGCCGCTGGAGCGCATCCAGGCGGCCATCTTCGTGCCGCGCGACGCCAGCCCGATGCCGAGCCTGCGCCGCTTCCGCACTGCGGTGACCGTCAACGACCTAAAGGACACGATCTCGCGCTACCTGGGTGTCGAGCGCACCGAACGGTCCTTCCACACTTTCGAAATGAACGACGGCGTGAAGCTGAACGGCAACGAGCCAGCCAGCATGGAAGTCGTGCGCTTTTCGGAGCAGTTGCTGGCCAGTGCCGTCGGCTCCTCCTCGGCGCGGCTGATCCTGTCGCTGCTGTTCAAACGCCACGACAACTCTTCGCGCGACACGTTCCGCCTACTCGACGACGCGACCGAGGCGCTGCAGCAAAATCGCGACCTTTTGCAGATCGCGCTCGACCAGATGGAACAGGGCATCACGGTCTTCGACCAGGATTTCCGCCTGACCTGCTGGAACCGCCAGTATCGGCTGCTGTTCGACCTGCCCGACGAATTGGGACAGGTCGGCGTCTCGCTCGACCAGATACTGGGCTTTCTGGCTGCACGGGGCGACATCACCGAGCAGACGCGCCTGTTCGTGCTCAACCGCCTGACCAATTTCGAAAGCCCCTGGCAGCTCGAATTGCGCACGAGCGGGCGCATCATCGAGCTGCGCTCCAATCCAATGCCGGATGGCGGCATCGTCGCCACCTATGCCGACATTTCCGCGCGCGTAGCAGCCGATCTCGCCCTCAAGCGCGCCAATGAATCGCTCGAACAGCGTGTCCGCGACCGCACGGCCGAGCTGACCCACGTGAACGAGGAACTGGCCCAGGCACAGATGCTTGCCGAGGAGGCCAATCTCGGCAAGACGCGCTTCCTGGCGTCAGCCGGCCACGACATTTTGCAGCCGCTCAACGCCGCCCGGCTTTATTGCTCGTCGCTGATCGAAACCGCCGGCAAGGGGGCGATCGGAGATGCAGCGACAAACATCGAGTCATCGCTGGAATCGGTCGAAACGATCCTTGGCGCAGTGCTCGACATTTCGCGTCTTGATGCTGGGGCGATGAAACCCGTCGACACGGTATTCCGGCTCGACGGGCTGCTGCGCCAGATCGGCACCGACTTCCAGCCACTAGCGGCTGAGAAGGGGCTGAAGCTCGCCATCATGCCCTCGTCGCTGGCCGTGGAGACCGACCGCAACCTGCTCAGGCGACTGATCCAGAACCTGGTTTCCAATGCCATCAAATATACCCGCAGCGGCCGCATTCTCGTCGGCGTCAGACGGCGCGGCGAACTGGCCGAGATCCAGGTCATCGACACCGGCATCGGCATTCCCGCCGACCAACTCAACACCGTGTTCCGCGAATTCTTGCGCCTCGACGAAGGCGCGCGTGAGGCCGAGGGGCTCGGACTTGGCCTGTCGATCGTCGACCGCATCGCACGAGTCCTGCGCCTCGAACTTCAGATCTTTTCCGATCGCGGCATGGGCACGCGTTTCTCAGTTGTCATGCCTGTGACGAAGGCACGGGAGGAGAGCCTCGTCGCGGAGGCAAAGCCCCAGTCCGCACCCGGCATGGCACTCAACGGCCTGACCGTGTTCTGCATCGACAATGACTTCCGCATCCTGGAAGGCATGCGCCTGCTGCTCGAAGGCTGGGGTTGCGATGTCCATACCTATTCCAGCCTGCGGGACTTCGAGGCCGCTCGCCCGACGGATCGACCAGACGTCATCCTGGCCGACTATCATCTCGACGGCGGCGAAAACGGCCTCGACGTGATCGCCGACCTGCGCGCCATCCATGGCCGCGACACGCCGGCTGCGCTGCTGACTGCAGACAGGTCGAACGAAGTGCGCTCGGCGGCCGACGAGCTCGACGTGCCGGTGATCAACAAGCCGATCAAGCCGGCCGTGCTGCGCTCGACGATGATGCGGCTTCGGCGCATGGCGTCCGCAGCGGAATAGCCCGGGCGCTCCTACTGCACGGTCGGGCGCGGGTCGCCGCCGATCTTCGCAAGCAGGATGACCGCCTGCGTGCGGCTGTCTACGCCCAGCTTCTGCAAGATGGCCGAGACATGCGCCTTGATCGTCGCTTCCGAGACGGAGAGCTCGTAGGCGATCTGCTTGTTGAGCAGCCCCTCGCCCAGCATGCCGAGCACCCTCGCCTGCTGCGGCGTGAGCGATTGCAGGCGCTTGATGAGGTCGGAAACCTCGGGATCGCGTTCGACGCCGATGTCGACGCCAGCCGGCGCCGCAACGCCCCCCGACAGCACCGTCTGCACCGCACAGCGAATATCGTCCATGCTCGCCGACTTGGAGATGAAGCCCGAGGCGCCGAGCTCCAACGCCCGCCGGATGGTTTCCGGCTCGTCATGGGCCGATACCACCACCATCGGCACATCCGAATGGATGCCGCGCAGCGAGATCAGGCCCGACAGGCCGCTGGTACCAGGCATCGAAAGGTCGAGCAGAAGAAGGTCGATATCCTCGTTGGCGGCCACCAGCGACTTGGTGGATTCGAAGTCGCCCGCCTCGAGGATGGTGGTTATTTGAGCCACGCCCGACAGGGCCTGTTTGAGTGCTCCACGAAAAAGCGGATGATCGTCGGCGATCACGAACTTGTAGCCTGACGGCAAATGCCTACCCTCCCCAAATCCTCGCTTGTCGTTTTTGTTAGGCGCGGGATCTTTCGGGGCATTATGCGGCGATGAACGCTCTTTTCAAGCGTCCTGCGAGTAGAACTGCCGCTGAGATGAGCAGACGGATGAAAATCAGTGCAAAACCCGGAGGTCAGGTCTTGTTGGGCGCCAGCGGTGGCTGAGGCTGCTGGTCCGGTGCCTTCTCTTCCTTGTCGAAGTCCTTGACGATGTCCATGAAACGCCGGAAGAAGCGCTCCATATAGCCCATGCCCTTTTCGAACTCCTCTTCGTTGGGCAATGCGGGCGTCTGAAAGGCCGGCCGGTTCCTCTCAAGCACGGCGACGCGATCCTCAAGCGCCTTCAGCGCACTCTGCAGTTGCTCGATCTGTGTCTGGTAGGCCTCGCGTTCGTCCGCCGCGAGCTTGCATACGAGCTGTCCCGAGCGCTCCTCGCAGAGCGACATCGCGCCAGTCTGCGTGTCCATCCGCACATAGCCGTTCTCGGTCTTCTCAAGCCGGTAGTGGTCCTCGGCGGCCTGCGCGCCTGCAACTTGCGAGATGAAAACCGTGGCTGCGGCGATGACGATGGGGCGCATATTTTCCTCCATTCGCAAGCGGATTGTCAGGCTGCGCTTCGTTTGCGCCGGAAATTGGGTACGGGCACCCAAGCGCGTCTTTCCCCCCATCCGCTTTCGGACTATAGGGCTCTGATGCGACAGATCATCTACAAGATATGCCCTGAATCGCTTTGGCGCGAGGCCGAGGCCGTGGGAACCTTCACCGGCGCGCCCATCGACCTCGCCGACGGTTTCATCCATTTCTCGACTGCAGAGCAAGCACAGGAAACGGCGGCCAAGCATTTTGCCGGGCAGAATGGGCTGCTGCTGGTCGCCATCGACGGGGAAAAGCTGGGCGACGCGCTGAAATACGAAGTTTCGCGCGGCGGCGCCCTCTTCCCGCATCTCTACGCCCCGCTCGACCTCAAGACAGTGCTTTGGGTCAAGCCGCTGCCGCTTGATGGCGACGGCATCCACCAGTTTCCGGTGCTGGAATCCTGATGAGCCTTTTCGACACGCTCGGCCGCAACCTGCTTTTCACGTTCGATCCCGAGACGGCGCATGGGCTTTCCATCAGGGCGCTGAAATGCGGCATTCCGCTCCCCGGCCGAACGGTTTCTAGCCCTCGGCTGCGCGTGTCGCTTTGCGGGCTCGACTTTCCCAATCCGCTCGGCATGGCGGCCGGCTACGACAAGAATGCCGAGGTCCCGGATGCGCTGCTGCGGCTGGGCTTCGGCTTTGCCGAAGTCGGCACGGTGACGCCGCTTCCGCAATCCGGCAACCCAAAGCCTCGCATCTTCCGCCTGACCGAAGACGAGGCCGTCATCAACCGCCTCGGCTTCAACAATGAAGGCCATGAACGCTGCGAGCAGCGCCTTGCCGCCCGTGCGGGTCGTGGCGGCATCGTGGGCGTCAACATCGGCGCCAACAAGGACAGCGCCGACCGCATTGGCGACTACGAGCTTGGGGTGAAGCGGTTTGCCCGCTACGCCAGCTACCTGACCGTCAACATTTCCTCGCCCAACACGCCTGGCCTGCGCAACATGCAGGCGCGGGAAAGCCTCGCCGAACTGCTTTCCCGCGTGGTTACGGCGCGCGATGCCGAGACTCAGCGGCTCGGGCGCAAGGTCCCCCTATTCCTCAAGATCGCACCGGACCTGCACGAGGCGGATCTCGAAGACATAGCCGCCGAGGTGACGGAGAAGGCGATCGAAGGCGTGATCGTGTCCAACACGACGATTGCGCGCCCGGCCCTCGCCAGCACGGAAAACAAGGGCGAAAGCGGTGGCCTCTCGGGCAAGCCACTGTTCGAGCGCTCGACCATAGTGCTGGCAAAAATGCGGCGACTACTCGGGCCCGACTTCGCCATCATCGGCGTCGGCGGCGTGAACTCCGCCGAGACCGCGCTGGAGAAAATCCGCGCCGGCGCCGACCTCGTGCAGCTCTATACGAGCATGGTCTATGCCGGGCCCGCACTGCCGGCGCGCGTGGTGGCCGGCATGGCGAGCTTTGTGGAGAGCCAGAACATCTCGAGCCTTCGCGAAATCCGCGATTCCCGGCTTGCTGATTGGGCCGATCGTCCGATCGGCTGATCAACCCTCGGAAAAGGTCGCGCGAACGCTTCTCGGAAGGATCGCCATGAGGCTGAGACCGCGTGCGATGAGGAAGATGTGCAGCGCGGCCCACAGGCCGTGATTGCCGAAGAAATGGCCGAGAAGCAGCAGCGCCGCGACGAAGACGGCGAAAGACAGCAGCATCATGTTGCGCATGTCGCGTGACCAGGTGGCGCCGATGAAGACGCCGTCCATCTGGAAGGCCATGACGCCGCTGATTGCCGTCAGCGCTGCCCACGGCAGATAAAGGGCTGCCTCCTCCCTGACCGAGGCGGCCGTGGTGATGATCCCGATCAGCTGGTCGCCGAAAAGCAGGGCGATGACGCTTGCGACGCCCGCCATTCCAAAGCCCCACAAAGACGTCAGCCGGATCGCGCGGTTGAAGGCCGGCAGGTAGCGGGCGCCGACCGCCCTGCCCGCCAGTTGCTCCGCCGCAGTCGCAAAACCGTCCAGGAAATAGCTCGACACCATGAAGAAGTGCATCAGCACCGCATTGGCCGCGAGCGTCAGCGTGCCAAGTTGCGCGCCCTGACGTGTCAGAAGGGTGAAGGCGCCCATTAGCACGAATGAGCGGATCATGATGTCGCCATTGAGCGCCAGCATGCGCCGCAGCGCCGTCGTCGCGAAGACCTGGGGCCAGACCACCTTGGGCATGGCAATGAAGCGCCGGCCGATGATCGCCAGGCCCAGCAGTGCGGTTACGATCTCGCCGCAGACAGTACCCCAGGCGACGCCCGCTACGCCCCAGCCGAGCCGCAAGCCAAACCAGATGGAGAGGACGATGTTGACGCTGTTCAGCACGAGTTGGAGGAGCAGGCCAAGATTGGCCTCGCCGCGCCCGAGGAAATAGCCAAGGATGGCGTAGTTGAGCAGGGAGGCCGGTGCCGAAATCATCCGGATGCGGAGGTAGCTGTCCATGGCGGCAGTGACGCCCGGCTCGGCGCCCATGAACCATTCGCCCATCGTGGCAACCGGCGGGACGAGCAGGACCAGCGCCAGGCCGCAGGCAATCGCTATGGCACAAGCGCGTAGGAAAACCGCGCGCTCTTCCAACGACTCACCCCGGCCGAATGCCTGTGCAACCAGGCCCGTGGTGCCCGAGCGCAGGAAATTGAAGCTCGCGAATACCACGTCGAAGATGATCGCCCCGGCCGCAAGGCCGCCAAGCAATGCCGGGTCGCCGAACTGCCCCACCACCGTCGTGTCGACCAGCCCCAGCAAGGGCGTGGTGACATAGGCAACGGTCATGGGAATGGCGATGGCCAGAACGAGGCGATTGTTCACCTCGAAAGCCTTCGAACCCGGCGTGATCGATGAAGCTTGGTTCACGACTAGCCTTTCCCTTTGCCGAGTTGCCAGATTTGCAACATACCCCCGCTGCGGCGCAAGGCCCGTCTGTCAGGAGACCGTTGATGCAGAGGGCTGTCACCGGCTCCGGAACGAGCTACAAAGGACATCATGGCGCTGCAGCTTGTCCATCACCCTGATTATGACGCGGGCTTTACGGCTGACCATCGTTTTCCGATGGGCAAATATCGCCTTCTTATGGAAATTCTGAACGAACGCGGCCTGGCAAACGGCAACCTGCATCCTGCCGAGCCCGCGCCCTCGAGCCTGCTCGGCGTGGCCCACGACCCGCGTTACGTCGAACAGGTGATCGCCTGCGCGGTGCCGGAGCGGATCGAACGCGACATTGGCTTTCCGGTTTCGGCGCGCGTTTCCCGCCGCGCCCAACTTGCGGCAGGCGGCACCATGCTGGCGGCCAAGCAGGCGCTGCGGCACGGTATTGCCTGCAACACCGCCGGCGGCAGCCATCATGCCCGGCATTTGCAGGGGGCCGGCTTCTGCACCTTCAACGACGTCGCGGTGGCAGCACTAGCCTTGCTTGCTGATGAGCCCGACATGAAAATCCTGGTGGTCGACCTCGATGTGCACCAGGGCGACGGCACCGCCGACATCCTCCGCAGTGAGCCGCGCGTTTTCACCTTTTCGATGCACGGGGAGCGCAATTACCCGACGCGCAAGATCGCTTCCGATCTCGACATCGCTCTTCCGGATCGGACCGGTGACGACGCCTATCTCGAAACATTGCTGGAAACGCTGCCGAAACTATCGTCGATCGCGCGCTGGGACTTGGTTTTCTTCAATGCGGGCGTGGATCCGCATGCCGAAGACCGTCTCGGCCGGCTGTCGCTGAGCGACGAGGGCCTGCGCCGGCGTGATCTGGCCGTCATCCGGCATTTTCGGGAGCAAGGCGTGCCCGTCTGTGGAGTGATCGGCGGCGGCTATTCGCGTGATGTGCCGGCACTGGCACGCCGGCACGCGATATTGTTCGAGGTTGCCTCGGCCTTTGGCTGATCAGCGGCGATAGCTCAAAAGCCGCAGGACGACGAAGGCCGGAATGACGACGGCGGCGCCCAGTATGAAATAGCCAACGAAGCGGTCTATCGCCTTGAAACCCATGTTCCAGATCTGCACGACGAAATCGCGCAGCTGATAGAAGATATCGTAGGGCGACCAGCCGAAGAAGCTCATGGCGATGCCGGCGAGAAACGACACCACCACCAGCTTGAGAAACACCCGAAACGGGGTGTCGCCGAGAAAGCGCGTAAGTTCGGACAAGTCTGTCCTCCTGCGATTCGCGTTCCAATTGCTCTTTCGCGCACATACGCGACTTTCGACCATACCGACAAGCGTGGCAGGACAAGGGCGCCACGATTTGCAATTGCCGACCGCCGTAACTCCATGATAAGCGAAGTGGCACGCGGGTATGATGTAATGGTAGCTTGTCAGCTTCCCAAGCTGATCGCGCGGGTTCGATTCCCGCTACCCGCTCCAGCTTTCCCTGCGACCATGGATATGTGTGCTTTTACCCGACGAGCTTGAGCTCGTAGCGTAATCGAGTGGATTTATCTCCCATCTCCGAGCCACCGGTACACTTGCGCCAGGAAACGCTAACGCAGGAACCGCCATGGACGACACGCCAAATCTCGCCCTTCCCTACCTGATGCCCTCGCAGGCACAGAAGCATGTGACGCACAATGAGGCGTTGCAGATGCTCGACGCGCTGGTGCAGCTCTCCGTCCTGGACCGTGACCTTGCCGCGCCTCCCGGCGGCGCAACCGCCGGCGAGCGCTGGATCGTAGCCCCAGGCGCGACGGATGCCTGGGCGGGACAGGAAGGGAAGATCGCGGTTGCCCAGGACGGTGGGTGGATCTTCCTCTCACCAAGCACCGGCTGGCTGGCGTGGGTGGCCGACGAGGCGCAACTCGTTGCCTGGCAGGGCGGGAGGTGGATGACGTCCATTGCCTCGCCGTTCCAGGACACCCTGTTTACGCTCGTCAACGAGGCCGACGCCAGCAAACAGGCGAAGTTCCAGCTGTCGGGCATCACGGCCGGTCAGACACGCACCTATACGCTGCCGAACCTGACCGGCGCACTGGCAACGATCGGCAACCTGTCGCAGACCTTCTCTGGCGCCACCACTTTCTCCGGCACCTTCACGGCGTCCGCCGCCACGGTCTCTTTCGGCACCGGCACCAGCGCGTCGACCGTGAATCTGGGTACCGGCGCGACGACAAGCGGCAACACCAAGACCCTCAACATCGGCACCGGCGGCGCTAACGGGTCCACGACCAGCGTCAACATCGGCCCCACCTCCGCCACCGCAGCGGCAACGGTCACGTTCAGTGGCCGGGTGCTTGAAATCCTCGCGGCATCGGCGAACGTCACCGCCTTGTTTGCGGGCTTAGGCGGCGCCACCGCCGACAGCTACAACCGCCTGTCCATCAACTCGCCAGCCGTGCTGTTCAACCATGCCGGCGCAAGCATGCAGGCAACGCTCAACAAGAATGCATCCGGCAACGATGCCGGCTTCATCTTCCAGACCAACTGGAGCACGCGCGCCCTGTTCGGCACGCTGGGAGACGACAATTTCACCATGAAGGTGTCGCCGGACGGCTCCGCCTTCTTCACCTCCGTCGAACTGGTCCGGACCAGCGGACTCACCCGCGTGCACAACGGCCTGGAACTGGTGAGCCAGGCAAGCGATCCGGCCGCGCCCGTCAACGGGCAACTCTGGTACAATCACACGAACGGCCGCTTCCAGGGCCGGATGGCCGGCCGCACGGTCACGCTGGGCAACGATGAACTGCCCGCCATCGAAGCGGCCAGCGGCCGCTACGTTTGCGCGGACACCGGCGTCGGAGCGACGCCAGCGACGGTGGCGGGCGCCGCCAACCGCGTCAGCCTCTATCCATTCATTCCGAATTTCGATTTCACGGCGGATCGGATCGGCGCGAACGTCACCACGGCTGTGTCAGGCGCCGAAGGTAAGATCGTCGTTTATGACAGCGACGCCAAGGGCCGGCCGGCCGGGCGAATTACCGAGACCGGCACGCTCGACTTCTCGACCGCGGGAGCGAAGGAGGCAACCGTCTCGCTGGCGTTTCGGAAGGGGGTGCAATATTGGCTCGGCCTGCGGCACAGTTCGACCGCGACCGTTTCGGCCTGGCAACCCTATTCATCGCCCAACCTCGATCTTGCGGCCATCGGCACGACCGTCAACAAGACCCTGCAGCGCACGCTCGCCTATGCGACCGCCGCTCCTGTCGCATGGGGGTATGTGGCGAGCGAGGCGGCCTCCACAAGCGCGCCGACAATCTGGATGCGGGTGGCCTGACGCGCCGCTCAGACAGCCGCTTGACGACAATTCTCGCGGAGGCCGCAAACTGGCCTCCGCCTCAAAAATCAGGATGCCGCGCGAAAATGCTTGGAGAGCTTCAGGCCCTGCGCCTGATAGTTCGAGCCAAGATCGGAACCGTAGAGCGCCTTCGGACGCGACAGCATGCGCTCGTAGACGAGGCGGCCGACGATCTGCCCATGCTCGAGGATGAACGGCACTTCGTGGCTGCGCACTTCCAGCACCGCGCGGCTGCCGGTGCCGCCGGCGGCGGAATGGCCGAAGCCCGGATCGAAGAAGCCCGCATAGTGGACGCGGAATTCGCCTACCAGCGGATCGAAGGGTGTCATCTCGGCCGCGTGGCCGGGTGGTACATGCACGGCCTCGCGGCTGGCGAGGATGTAGAACTCGTCAGGGTCCAGCACCAGTTCGCCCGCGCCGCGCCGGTAGAGTGGCTCCCAGAAATCATACAAGTCCTGGGCTGCGCGCTTGTCGACGTCGATCAGCCCGGTGTGATGCTTGGCGCGGTAGCCGATCAGCCCGTCCTTGTCGCCATGCAGGTCGATCGACAGCGCAATGCCGCCGCCGGAGATATTCGGCGTTTCGGAGGCGACGAGCGTTTCCGCCTGATGCAGGTCATGAAGCTCAGCCTCGGTCAGCAGCGCTTTGCCGATGCGGAAACGGATCTGCGACAGGCGCGAGCCGGTGCGCACGATGATCGGGAAGGTGCGCGGGCTGACCTCCATATAGAGAGGCCCTGCGTAGCCGGCCGGGATCTTGTCGAACTCCTGGCCATGATCGGTCATGACGCGAGTGAAAATGTCGAGGCGGCCGGTCGAGCTCTTTGGGTTTGCGGAAGCCGATATCGCCTGCGGCAGCGCGAGGCTTTCGAGCAGCGGCACGATGTAGACGCAGCCGGTTTCCAGCACCGCGCCCTCAGTCAGATCGATCTCGTGCAGCTTGAGCCGCTCGAGCTTGTCGGCGACTTTGTGGCCGGGGCCGGGCAGGAAGCTCGCACGCACGCGATAGGCCTTTTCGCCGAGGCGCAGGTCGAGGCTCGCCGGCTGGATCTGGTCGGCATCGAGCGCGCGTCCGGATACCAGCGCTCCCGACTGAAAGAGTGCCGCTATCTCCTGATCCGGAAGAATTCCTGCCTTGGCCAATGCCTGCTCCACGAAAATGGTCGAAGGACGTTTAATGATGTGCGCCATTGACGCAAGTCGGGACGGGGTCTAATGGAACTTTATCCCGTGGTGATTTGCCGGTCGGCTTGCAGCCACGTTAAACAAGTCGCTAAAGGGCCGTTCGTGGACCGGCATGCGACTTTTTCGCGGCCGGTTTTTTTGTGTCTGGATCAAGGCTATGACGAACAACAAGCGTGACTGGAAACCTGCAACCCAACTCGTCCACTCCGGCGTGCTGCGCTCCGAATTCGGCGAGACTGCGGAGGCGATGTTCCTCACGCAGGGCTATGTCTATGAAACCGCCGAGTCCGCCGAGGCCCGCTTCAAGGGCGAGACGCCCGGCTTCATTTACTCGCGCTACGCCAACCCCACCGTCGACATGTTCGAAAAGCGCATGTGCGCGCTGGAAGGCGCCGAAGACGCCCGCGCGCTGGCGTCCGGCATGGCGGCGGTGACGGCTGCGATCCTGTGCAGCCTTAAGGCCGGCGACCACATCGTGGCGGCTCGCGCGCTGTTCGGCTCCTGTCGCTGGGTAGTTGAGACGCTGGCGCCCCGCTACGGCATCGAGGCGACGCTGGTGGACGGCCGCGAGATCGCCAACTGGGAAAAGGCGGTGCAGCCCAACACCAAGGTGTTCTTCCTCGAAAGCCCGACCAACCCGACGCTTGAAGTGGTCGATATCGCCGCCGTGGCCGCGCTCGCCAATTCGATCGGCGCGCGGCTGATCGTCGACAACGTCTTCGCGACGCCACTGCTGCAGAAGCCGCTGGAGCTTGGCGCGCATATCGTCGTCTACTCGGCAACCAAGCATATCGACGGACAGGGCCGATGCCTGGGCGGCGTCATCCTCTCGGACAAGAAGTGGATCGATGAGAACCTGCAGGACTATTTCCGTCACACCGGCCCGAGCCTGTCGCCCTTCAACGCCTGGACGATGCTGAAGGGGCTTGAGACGCTGCCGCTGCGCGTGCGCCAGCAGAGCGAAAGTGCCGCCAAGGTGGCCGACTTCCTGGCCGGACGGCCGGAGGTGGCGCGCGTGATCTATCCTGGTCGTGCGGACCACCCGCAGGCCGATATCGTGAAGAAGCAGATGAAGGGCGGCTCGACGCTGATCTGCTTCGACCTCAAGGGCGGCAAGAAATCGGCCTTCGCCTTCGAGAACGCGCTCGACGTGGTGCTGATCTCCAACAATCTCGGCGACTCCAAGAGCCTGATCACGCATCCGGCCACCACCACGCACAAGAACCTGACCGACGAGGCGCGCGCCGAACTCGGCATCGGCGACGGCACGCTGCGCCTGTCGCTGGGGCTGGAAGATACCGACGATCTTCTGAAGGACATCGACCGCGCGCTGAAGGCCGCGGCGACCTAAGATATCGGAGGCGCCGGGCTTCACTCGGCGCCTCACCTCACCCAAGAAGCTCGCTCAATTTGCCGATCCATCCAACCTTCGCACCTGCGCGAAGGAACCGCTATCATGCAACTCAGGCAGCGGGGGAGAGGAGGACAAATGAGTGCCACCGTTGGAAGAACGGACACAGCGTCGCGCATCATTCGCGCATCGCCCCAGACTATCTATCGAGCATTGATTGACCCGGGGGCCATCGTCAAATGGCGCCCGCCAGCCGGCATGAAGGCGCATGTCTATGCCTTTGACGCGCGGGAGGGCGGAACATTCCGGATGTCGTTTTCCTACACGGACGCCAATCACGACGTGCGGGGCAAGACCTCCGACGACGCGGACGTTTTCGAAGGTCGCTTCCTGAAACTGGTTCCCGACGAACGCGTCGTGGAACTGATCGAGTTCGAGTCCGACGACCCAGCCTTTGCTGGCTCGATGACAGTGACGACCAGCCTGCGAGCGGTGCAAGGCGGAACGGAAGTCACAATCCGCTGCGAGAACGTGCCCAAGGGCATCAGGCCCGAGGACCACGCCACAGGCATGGCCTCTACGTTGGACAATCTGGCCAGCTTCACCGAATGAGGCGCTGCGCCTCGGTCATCGCCGGCGTATCAGATGCAACGGCTCATTGGGCGAGCCGGTGGCGTCGGGTTGCGATGAATGACGGGATTCCGGCACGTGCACTCGACGCATCTTGTCGCTGAGCGCCACTTCGGAACCTGCGCTGGAACCGGCCCGGCCGGCAACCAGCAGTTCGGCCAGTTCGGGCAGCAAGCCGTCGCCGCGTTGAGCGGCAATGCTGTGAAAGGCGGAGAGAAAGAGGGGCATCGATCGAACTCCAGTGCATTTGCTGGCAGCGCGATCAAGGAGTCTCGATCCGCGCCGTCGACACTGCAGCTTGCGCCACTGACCAACAGCAGCAATCCGTTTCTTGCTCCCGAATTGACCGCTCACACGGCTCCCGCACATAGATCCGCGGAGAGACTGCCGAACTGCCTGTCGGGCCAGGGGTTCATGCCGTCGCGCAACCACAGCAGCGTATCGAGCCAGAAGCCCGCGGCATGGCGCGCGTGGAACAGGTTGAAATGGCCGATCCTGTCGAAGCCAAGATCGCCTGGGGATAGAAGCACCGCCGTGGGCTTCGCGCGCCTGTAGTAACCCAGCGCCCGCTGGACAGCTGGGGCGGTGCCTAAATCGTCGTCGGTGACCGAGATGGCGAGGATCGGGGCTGTGACGGCGGCGAAGCGCCGGAGAACCGCCGCCCGCGTCTCGGCTGGGTGGCTCAATTCCATTCTCGCACGCCGAAAGCTCCATTCATTGGCGACGCCGGCAGGCAGGTCTTCAAGCCAGCCGACCAAACGGCCGGGAAAATAGCCAAATATCGCCGTCATGGCCGGCATGGCGAGGTGCCATTTCAGAAACAAGCGCAGGCGGCTGGCCGGCGAATAGTCGCGCCAATAGGCGTATTGCGCACCGACCGTCAGCATGCGGTCGATGAGAGGCCCGTTTTCCGCCAAGCCCGGCAGGAAGCCGCCGATGCTGTGCCCGACGACCATCAAGGGACCCTCCGGGGCCTGACCGTGCATAAACTGGAGGGCAGCATCGAAGTCGTACTCCCCCCAATCCCGCCAGCGATAGCCGCAGCCACGCAGCTTTTCAGGCCGCGACAGTCCGATGCCGCGATAGTCGTAGGTCAGGCAGGTAAGACCACGCTCGGAGAGAAAGCGCGCATAACGGTGGTAGTAGCTGGCCAGAACCCCCGTTGCCGGATTGATGACGACGCTGCCGTAATGCGTCCGCCCAAGGGCAGGCCACAGGTGGCCGCCAAGCTTCACGCCGTCGCGGCAAACGATCTCGACCGCGACACTTTCCGTCCTGGCCATGGCATCATGCTTCCACTGGTTCATGGCAGGCAGGCTAACAATCGCGGTACGTTGAGTATATTCACTAGTCGGTATACGTTGAGGCATGAAGCAAAGTGAGATCCCAACCCGCGAACGCATTGTCTTGGCCGCCGCCAAGCTGTTCTACAGCGAGGGCATAAGGGCGGTGAGCGTCGATGCAGTCGCCGAAAAGGCCGGCGTCACCAAGCGCACGCTCTACTATCATTTCGAAAGCAAGGACGATCTGGTCGCGGCCTATCTGGCCGCCCGCGACCAGCCCAATCTGGTTCTCTACCAGCGATGGTTCGCAGAGACCGAGGGCAATGCCGCTGACAAAGTGCGCGGCATCTTTCGCAATCTCGAACGAGTGGCGCGCAAGCCGAGCTGGAAAGGCTGCAGCTTCCTGCGCACGGCAGCCGAGTTGGCCAACATGCCGGGGCACCCGGCCATGAAGACCGGCGCGGCGCACAAGAAGCGGGTGGAGGAATGGCTACGAACCGAGTTCGAGACGGCCGGAGCGGCAAGCGCCGCCCCTCAGCTCGCCCGGCAGGTTATTTTGCTGCTGGACGGCTCCTTCGCCGTGGCGCTGCTGCACCGCGACCCGGCTTATATGGAAGCGGCAGGCGATGCGGCCCATGCTCTGGTGAGCGCTGCGGTTTCGGGAAAATAGCCCTCGGGCAACCTTCCCCTCACCGAAACGTCCGCGACGCCAGCACGATACGGGAAAGCGCGGTGTAGAAGGTCAGCGTCGCAAACACATAGGCGATCGCGGGGAACCAGCCGGGAAACAGGCAGAAGGCTACGAAGACGACAAGCGTTTCGGTGGCCTCGGCGAGGCCCGTGGTGAAGAAGATCGACTTTTCACCCCTCACCCTGCCCTCGAGTTCCCGCTTCTCCGCCATGATGGCATAGGCGAGAAAGCTCGAACCGTTGACGTAAAACGAGAGCAGCAGCACCGCGCCCGCTACCGCATTGGCCGCAGGATCGGCGAGCACGAAGCCGAGCGGGATCGCGCCGTAAAAGGCGAAGTCGAGCACGATATCGAGATAGCCGCCAAAATCGGTCTTGCCTTGGATCCGCGCCACTGCGCCATCCAGCCCGTCGCCGAGGCGGCTGACGAGAAGCAGTGCCAGGCCGGTGAGGAACCAGCCCCAGGCGATGGCGACGGCGGCCAGCACGCCCACACCAAAAGCTGCAAGCGTTACTGAGTTTGCAGAAATACCCACCTGCGCCAGGGCCCTGCCCATCACATTCAGCGCGGGATCGATGCGCCTGCGCGCCCAGCCATCCAGCATATGTTTCCCCTCCACCGTCACATTGCCAATTTCGTCGTGCGGAAATCACAATCGCGGTGATGATGACAAGAGTCTGTTGACCTGCCTATGGCATGGGAAGATTCTTATGCAAGGTAAGGAGTCGATGCCATGTACCGCGCCATCACGCGCAATATCGAAGTGAGCGTCGAGCCGTTTTACCTCGAAGAACGTTCAGATCCGGCCGAAAGCCGTTACGTCTGGGGCTATCGCGTGACGATCGCCAACCAGTCGGATGAGTTCGTGCAGCTGTTGTCCCGCTATTGGCACATCACCGACGGGCTGGGGCGCGTGGAAGAGGTGCGCGGCGCCGGCGTGGTCGGCGAACAACCCGAACTCAGCCCTGGGGACAGCTATCAATACATGTCGGGATGCCCGCTTACGACGCCGTCGGGCATCATGGTCGGGCGCTACACGATGCGCAACGAACGCGACGAGCTGTTCGACGTCGAAATTCCCGCCTTCTCGCTCGACCTGCCGGACACTGTGCGCACGGTGAACTGACCTATTGGGTCGAAAGTTAGCTTAGAGAAAGAAAGGCGCAGAACGACCGCCGTCGATCCTGCGCCTTCACCCCGATCAAGCTTCGGCGGTAAATTCCGCCGGCTCGAATTCGTATTTCTTCGAGCAGAACTCGCAATTGACGTGGATCATGCCGCCTTCCACGCTGTCGGCGATCTCCTCGGCCGAAAAGCCGCCGAGGATGCCGCGGACCTTGTCGCGCGAACAGGAGCATTCGTCGCGCACGGCGACGCTGTCGAAAACGCGCACGCCGTGCTCGTTGAACAGCCGATAGAGCAGCCGCTCGGAGCCGACAGTCGGGTCCACAAGCTCGGTCGGTTCGACGGTCGCGGTCAGCGCCAGCAGCTCCTGCCAGGCGTTGTCGGTCACCTCGCGCGGCGAGTGATCGTGGTCGCCGTCACCGCCATGGATGTCGGGGGCGCGCATACGCTCCGGCGCCTTGGGCAGGAACTGGGCCATCAGGCCGCCGGCGCGCCAGTGCTCGCGGCCGCCCGAACCCGGAACGACCTGCTTGCCGACCGCCAGCTTCACGTCGGTCGCGATCTGCTCCGACTGGCGGAAATAGGTCTTGGCGGCTTCCTCCAGAGAGGTGCCGTCGAGCTGCACAATGCCCTGATAGCGCTGCATATGCGCACCCTGGTCGATGGTCAGCGCGAGCACGCCCTTGCCGAGCAGCGTCACAGGCGAAGTCTCGCCCGCGGCCAGCAGAGCTTCCAGCCGGTCGGCATCGAAGCGCGCATAGGCGCGGACCGACTGCGGCGTGGCGAAATCGGCCACAAGCATGTCCACCGGCCCGTCGGTGCGGGTCTGCAGGATGAACTTACCCTCGAACTTCAGCGACGTGCCCAGAAGCACCGTTACGACCACAGCTTCGGCGAGCAGACGGGCAACGGGCTCGGGGTAATCGTGCCGGTCCAGGATCTGGTCGAGCAACGGTCCGAGTTGCACAATGCGGCCGCGCACGTCGAGCGGGCCGACCTCGAAAGGCACGACGGCGTCGTCACCGGCGAAGCCAAATTCGCCAAGCTTGCGTTCTGTATCAGCCAATTGACCAAATCCTTTGTTGCGGCCTCCGGCAATGCGCCGGAGCCGCGCGTTCGAGCGTCAAAAACAAGTGCGATCCGGCGCAGATAGGCACGGATACTCGCCGGATCAAGCTTTTGTCCAACACGGCCAACGTCAAGCTCCAGGCCGCACCCAATTCAGCAGGGCCGGCCTTTCGGCATCAAGCTCCAGCGCCCAGGCACCAGGCCAGCACCGCCTTCTGCGCATGCAGGCGGTTTTCCGCCTCGTCGAAAACCACCGAATGCGGCCCGTCGATGACCTCGTCGGTGACCTCCTCGCCGCGATGCGCGGGCAAGCAGTGCATGAACAGCGCGTCGGACTTGGCACGCTTCATCAGCGCTTCATTGACCTGATAAGGCACAAAGACGTTGTGGCCGCGGGCGCGGTGCTCCTGCCCCATCGACACCCAGCAATCGGTGACGATGCAATCGACGCCCTCGACCGCCTCTTCGGCGCTGCGCGTGAAGTTCAGCTGGCCGCCATTGTCGCGCGACCAGTCGATGAACTTAGGCGCCGGCTCACTGCCTTCGGGCACGGCGACATTGAGGTTGAAGCTGAAGCGGGCCGAGGCCTCGAGCAGCGAATGCAGCACGTTGTTGCCGTCGCCCACCCAGGCGAAGGTCTTGCCCGCCACGGGGCCGCGATGCTCCTCGAAGGTCATCACGTCAGCCATGATCTGGCAGGGATGCGTGTCGTCGGTGAGCCCGTTGATCACAGGAACGTCGGCATTTTCGGTCAACTCGATCAGACGCTCATGCGAGGTGGTGCGGATCATGATCGCGTCGACATAGCGCGACAGCACCTTGGCGGTGTCGGCAATCGTCTCGGAACGGCCGAGCTGCATCTCGGTGCCGGTCAGCATGATGGTTTCGCCGCCGAGCTGGCGCATGCCGACATCGAACGACACGCGGGTACGCGTCGACGGCTTGTCGAAGATCATGGCCAAAACCTTGCCGTCCAGCGGTCGGGATCGCTCGCCAGCCTTCAGCCTTCCCTTGCGCGCCATGGCGTCGTCGAGGATGCCGCGCAGCGTGGTTGCGGAAATAGCGGAAAGGTCGGTGAAGTGGCGAATACCACTGGTCATGTCGATCCTCTGGGGTCGTTTCTGCTTATGCGGAAGTTTCGGACAGGCCTCTGGCAGCCGATCGGATGCGCTCCAGCGCATCACGAATTTCTTCGTCCGAAACGGTCAGCGGCGGCAGGAGGCGGATCACGTTGTCGCCGGCGGGAACCGTCAGCAGCTTCTGATCGCGCAGGGCCGCGTTGACCGTGGTGTTGGGCATCTTGCACTTCAGGCCGAGCATCAAGCCCGAACCGCGGACGCCCTCGATGACGTCGGGGAACTCGTCGGCGACGGCCGCGAGACCCTGCTTCATCAGCAGCGCCTTGCGCTGGACTTCTTCCAGGAAGCCGTCTTCCAGGACCACGTCAAGCACGGCATTGCCGACGGCCATGGCCAGCGGATTACCGCCGAAGGTGGTGCCGTGGACGCCCGCGGTCATGCCGGAAGCTGCCTCAGCGGTCGCAAGGCATGCGCCAACAGGGAAGCCTCCGCCGATGCCCTTGGCGATCGCCATGATGTCGGGCGTAACGCCAGCCCATTCATGGGCAAAGAACTTGCCGGTGCGACCGACGCCACTCTGGACTTCGTCGAAGATCAGCAGCAGGCCGTTCTGGTCGCACAGCTCGCGTAGGCGCTTCAGGAACGCGACCGGCACCTCGCGGATGCCGCCCTCGCCCTGCAAGGGCTCGATGAGAAGGGCAGCCGTCTCGGGCGTGATCGCCTTTTCCAGGGCGGCAAGATCGCCGAACGGAACCTGGTCGAAGCCTTCGACCTTTGGCCCAAAACCTTCCAGATATTTCTGCTGGCCGCCGGCAGCGATGGTCGCCAGAGTGCGGCCGTGGAAGGCGCCCTCGAAGGTGATGATATGGAACCTTTCGGGGCGGCCATTCACATATTGGTAGCGGCGCGCGGTCTTGATGGCGCACTCCAGCGCCTCGGCGCCCGAATTGGTGAAGAAGACCTTGTCGGCGAAGGTGGCATCTGCCAGCCGCTCGCCCAGGCGAGACTGGCCGGGGATCTCATAGAGGTTAGATGTGTGCCAGAGCTTGCCGGCTTGCTCGGTCAGCGCTGCCACCAGCTTTGGATGGCCGTGGCCCAACGAATTGACGGCGATGCCGCCGGCAAAATCGAGATATCGCTGCCCGTCTTCCGTGATCAGCCATGAGCCTTCGCCCCGCTCGAAAGCCAGGGGCGCACGCGCAAAAGTGTCGAAAAGCGCCGAACCGCTCATTATGCGTCTCCGGGTACCGAAAACCAAAAAGCCGCCCAAATGGCGGCCTTAACGGGCATATTGCCTTTTCTGCCATCAAGTCAACGAAAACGTCGCCTAGAAAGACAATGCCTGCAAAATCGCTTGGAAGGGATTGGCGATTTCGCGGGCAAGTTGGGGAAAACCCAAAAAACGGATTCGTGTGGCTTCTCGGACTCTTGTCACCGAGTCAGCCGATAAGATAACTTGCCACCAGAAATAACTAGATTTCGTGCGGCAAACTCATTCACCCGTGTATATGTGGTGTCGGCCCGGCTTTAGCCGGGGCGAGAATGGATTCTGGGGGCCGCACTTTGCAGCAGGAGCACATTTTCATGTGGACTGACGAGCGCGTCGAAACACTACGTAAACTATGGGCCGAAGGCCTGAGCGCCAGCCAGATTGCAGCACAGCTGGGCGGCGTTAGCCGCAACGCCGTCATCGGCAAGGTTCACCGGCTGAAGCTGTCGAGCCGCGGTCGTACCACCGCCGCTCCGACCCGGCAGAAGAAGACCGTCCAGGCTCCGGTCGCAACCGTAACCAAGGCCGCGCCGCGCCCGGCTGCCGCGCCTGCCCGCCCCGTGACCGCCACCGTTGGCGCCACCGCGCTGCAGGTCCAGTTCGACGCCGAGCCGGTGGTCCGCCAATACCTGCGCCCGGTCGAGGACGTGGTGGTTCCGATCTCGCGCCACCTGCAGCTGGTCGATCTCACCGAGCGTACCTGCAAGTGGCCGAACGGCGATCCGCTGACCGAGGAATTCCACTTCTGCGGCCATGAAGCGGGCGAAACCGGCCCCTATTGCAAGTACCACTCCAAGATCGCCTTCCAGCCGGCCGCGGAACGCCGCCGCATGCGCTGATACTGCCTTCTGCGAAATGCTCCCATTGCACGCCGGGCCTCGAGCCCGGCGTTTTTTATTGGGCCGCGAACGCGGATGACGGCAGCAACGTCGTTGCCGTCATCAAAGCCTTTGCCTACTTCTTGCCGTCCGCAGGCAGCGTCACGCGGTGGCTCTTGTCTTCCTTGGGGCGGTCGGCCGGCATCTGGTCGCCGGTGACGACGTAATAGATCGTCTCGGCAATGTTGGTGGCGTGGTCACCGATGCGCTCGATGTTCTTGGCGCAGAACAGAAGATGCGTGCAGGGCGTAATGTTGCGCGGATCTTCCATCATGTAGGTCAGCAGCTCGCGGAACAGCGAGGTGTACATGGCGTCGATCTCGTTGTCGCGGTCGCGCACGAACTCGATACGCTCGACCGAGCGCGATGCATAGACGTCGAGCACTTCCTTGAGCTGGGTCAGCGCAAGCTCGGCCAGCGCCTGAATCCCGCGGAACAGGCTTATCGGCTGACGGCCCTCCGCCACCACCATGACCCGCTTGGCGACGCTCTTGGCAAGGTCGCCGACGCGCTCGAGATCGGAAGCGATGCGGATGGTGCCGATGATCTCGCGCAGATCTCCCGCCATGGGCTGGCGCCGGGCGATGACCAGGATGGATTTGTCGTCGATCTCGCGCTGCGCCTCGTCGAGAAGGGCGTCGTCCTCAATGACCTTCCGGGCCAGCGAGACATCGGCGTTGACGAGGGCAGCCACCGACTGATCCACAAGCCGCTCGGCATGCCCTCCCATCGCGGCGATCTTGCGCGTCAGATATGTCAGCTCGTCATCATAGGCGCGAACGGTGTGGTGCGAATACATGGGCGGTGCTCTTCCTCGATGCCCTTCTGGCAGCTCCTGATCCTGAATCTAAGTACATACGCCAGCTGCATGACGGAAAAAAGAATGCTTAGCCGGGATAGGCGCGATAGCCCCAGAAACAGGCATAATTTCCCGATGTTGAAGTGACCGTCGGCGAAATATCGGGCCGCCTGACCGTAAGGTCCGGCAGCCCGACTGGCACATCTCCAAAGATTGAAACCGATCTTCGAAAAGGATCATGCGAGGATCGCGATGTTCAATCGTGCCGCATCAAGCCCGCCAGTTCCTCGATGAACCGATCCCGGACCTTGTGCCCCTTGGGGGACTCGGCCTTGTCGGTGCCGACCTGCATGCGGGCGAAGACGACCTGGCGGCCGTTTGCTTCCGCCCAGCCGACGAACCAGCCGAGCGGGCGGTTCCTGTTGGCCTTGCCGTCCTTGTCGGGCAGCCAGCCGCTGCCCGTCTTGCCGTGGATGACCCAGCCATCCTTCGCCTCGAATTGCGGAATAATGGATTTGGTCATCGCGTAGGCCTTGTCGGACACCGGCAACTGGCCGGCAAGCATGCGACGCACGAAATTGACCTGCTCGTCTGGCGAGATCTTCAGCGACGACAGCAGCCATGCGTCGGTGAGGCCGTTGTTCTTGCCGGCGTCACCCGAAACGTCGGCATTTCCATAGCCTAGCTTGGAGACATAACCGGCGGAGCGCTCCTGCCCCAGGCGCCGCGTGATCTCGCGCGAGAACCAGAGGATGGAGTCCTTTTCCCAGATGGCGGGATCGACCGTCTTCTGGTCGCGTTTGACCGCCTTGAATTCGGGCTTGTAGTCCCAGCTTGGCGTGTGCTCGTCCTCAAGGATGCCGGCATCGTAGCCGACGAGCGCAAGCGGAAGCTTGAACGTCGAAAACGGATTGAAGCGTTCGCCGCATGTGCCTTCGCGATGCAGCGTCTTGCCGGTAGCCGCGTCCAATATGACGGTGCATTCGGGAACCTTGACCGGCTGTGCCGCAAAAGCCGGTAGCGAAGCGCCGAGCCAGCCCGCGACGGCGAGCAGCCCAAGCAAAAATCTTGGTCTGGGCAGGATTGTCATTAGATGTCCTCGTTCGCCCCCCGGCGCCGAAGAGCTATCACTCGGATGGGAAATGAACGGTAAAGGCCGCGCCGTCGCCCAGCTTCGAGCGGATCGTCAGATGCGCCTTGTGCCGGGTAAGGATGTGCTTGACGATTGCCAAGCCCAGCCCGGTGCCCTTCTGGGTGCGGCTGAGCTCGCCGTCGATGCGGTAGAAGCGCTCCGTCACGCGGGGGATGTGCTCCTCGGGAATGCCGGGGCCGAAATCGCGGATGGTGACGATCGTCTCCCTTTCCGCATTCGTCTCCGGGCCGGCCATCGACACGATGACCCGCCCACCGGACTGGCCATATTTGCAGGCATTCTCGACAAGGTTCTCGAAAACCTGGAACAGCTCGTCGCGGTCGCCGAGGACGGCCGGGATGTCGTCGCCAAAGTCGCGCTCGATGACGACCCCGCTGTCCTTCGCCAGCGGCGTCAGCGAGTCGATGACGCTTTCCACGACGCCGCGCAGGTTCACCTTCGCGCCGGGTTTCAGGAAGGGCTTCATCTCGAGCCGCGACAGCGACAGAAGATCGTCGATCAGCCGTGCCATGCGCGCCGTCTGGTTCTGCATGATCTGCAGGAACTGGTCGCGCGCCTTGGCGTCATCCCGCGCCGGCCCGCGCAGCGTCTCGACGAAACCCGAGATCGAGGCCAGCGGCGTGCGCAGCTCATGGCTGGCATTGGCAATGAAGTCGGCACGCATGCGGTCGATGCGGCGCGTCTCGCTCTGGTCCTTGAACACCATGACGTAGAAGCCGGTGCCCCTACCGACGGCCGAGACGGTGACACGAAAGACCCGTTCGATCGGCACACGCTCGGAATAATCGGTCTGGCGCGCGGTCGCATGACCGAACAGCACCGCCTGGATCATGTCCTGCATTTCGGGCGCACGGAATTTCAGCAGCAGCAAGATGCCCGGATGCAAGGCGCCGAAGGCCGCGGTGGCCGCGGCATTGGCGTGGACGACGGCGCCGGCACCGTCGAACACGATCAGCGGATCGGTGACGGCGGCAGCAAGGTTTTCGCTCGACAGGCCGATCAGCCCGCTGGTGCTGCTGACCTCCTCCGCCTCGACACTGCGCTGGTCGGCCGTGCGGCTGGGCGCCAGCGCGGCCACGACGAACAGGGCGGCGATGACGCAGGCAGCCACCCAGGGCCATTGGGGCAATGCGAAAAAGACGGCCAGGACTGCCGCCACCCCGGCAGCAAGCATCCAGCGGTTCTGGCGAAACCGATGGGCAAAGAGCCTGGCGCTGCGGCCACGGCCATTGTCCCTGCTTGCAGCGCTCATGCGAATAAACCTCCTTTCCAGGTCCATCACGCTCTCTCTGGACCCGGCGGACAGCACCCAATAGCATGAGTTGAAGAACAGGAAAGGTTTGCTGCGATGAAAAACGCCGAAGACGCCTCCGAAGAAATCGCAAGTCGCGAGAACACAGTCAGCGTCGGCCCGCTGAAGCTCAAGGTCGACGGCAAGGAGCGCGTCTTCGATATCAACGACCCCAAGCTGCCCGACTGGGTCGACAAGAAGGCCTTGGAATCAGGCGGGTACCCCTATGACGACAAGATGCCGGTCAAGGAATACGAAGAAACCCTGCAGCGCCTTCAGATTGAGCTCGTGAAGCTGATTGGCTGGATGCAGACGACGGGGACCCGCGTGATGGCCCTTTTCGAAGGGCGCGATGCTGCCGGCAAGGGCGGCACCATCAAGGTGCTGCACGAGTACATAAACCCGCGCACCACGCACAATGTTGCGTTGACCAAGCCGACCGAAACCGAACGCGGCCAATGGTACTATCAGCGCTACGTAGCCCACTTCCCGAGCGCGGGCGAATTCGTCACCTTCGACCGCTCCTGGTACAACCGCGCCGGCGTGGAGCCGGTGATGGGCTTCTGCACGCCCAAGCAGCACGAGCACTTTCTCGAGGACACGCCGCGCTTCGAAAAGCAGATCGTCGGCGACGGCATCCGCTTCTTCAAATTCTGGCTGAACATCGGACAGGAAATGCAGCTTAAGCGCTTCCACGAACGCCGTCACAGCCCCCTGACCAACTGGAAGTTCTCGCCGATGGACGTGGAGGGCATGACCAGATGGGATGCCTACACCAAGGCGCGCGACCAGATGATCGATCGCACCCATACAGAGCACGCGCCGTGGACGATCGTGCGCGCCAATGACAAGCGCCGTTCGCGGCTCGAGGCGATACGCCACATCCTGCTCAGCCTGCCCTATGACAACCGCGACCTCGATGCGGTCGGCAAGCGCGACGAAAAGCTCGTCGGCGAGGGACCGAAATTCCTCAAGAAGATATCCTGACGGCTTGCAGATTGGCCTGCGCTGCCCTGCGGTGGGCGGTCTTTTCCCAATGGTGGGGCCGCTGCCACAACTGCCATACCGAGCGCCAGGCGGCGAGGGAGATCATCAGCCAGTAGACCGGGATGAACAGGACCACCTTCCAGAACCCCTTTCGCTCCGAAGGCCGCAGCGTTCGCCAACCGAGAAGCAGGAACGAGAGGTAGCCGCATGCGGCATTGAAGATGTCGAGCGGCAACAGGCCCGATTGCCACGGATCGAGTGGCCTGCCGGCCTTGATGTCGAAAAGTGTGTCGAGCACGATGGCCGCCATCAAAGGGTGGGTCATGGCTGAAATGATCAGTCCGGCGAACAGTATCTGGGCTATTACGAATGAACCGAAGCCAACCTCGCCAACCAGCCGGGACCGGGCTACGCATATGGACCAGCCAGGTCTGGATCCAGCCCTTGAACCATCTGGTCCTCTGCGGCAGCCACGTGCCGAAGTCTTCGGGCGCATCCTCCATCGTGGGGCACGAGATGGTTTCCGAGCGATAGCCGAAGCGCGCCAGCCGCAGGCCGAGATCCGCATCTTCGGTAACGTTGTGCGGATCCCAGCCGCCGACCTTTTCCAGCGCCTCGCGGCGGAAATGGTTCGAGGTGCCGCCGAGCGGCAGCACAAGTCCCTTCCGCGCCAACCAGGGCAGTAGGCCCCGAAACAGGGCGGCGTATTCGAAGAAGAACATGCGCGAGATCAGCGAGCCGCTGCGATTGGCAATCTCCAGCGGCGCCTGGACGCAGGCGAGGCTTTCATCACTGTCGCGAAAGCGTTGCCAGGCTTGTATGAGCTGCGAAGGATGAGGATGGTCCTCCGCATCGAACAGCGCCACGAGCTCCCCGCGCGTGGTCGGCAGAGCGTAAGCCAAAGCCTTGGGCTTGGTGCGCAGCCCATAAGGCGGCGTTTCGATAACCTCGACATGCGGCGGAAGCGGACGAGCGCGAATTGCTGCAAGCGTGGCGCGGTCGTCGGCCTCGCAGACCAGCTTTATCTCCAGCTTGCTCCTCGGCCAGGAAAGACGCTGCAGCGAGTCGATCAGGCCCGGAACCATCTCGGCTTCATCGTAAAGGGCGATCAGCACGGAGTAGACCGGCATCTCGTTGGCGGCGGCTGGCCGCATCGCGGCCGGGGTGGGCGGCTGCGCAGACGGCAAGGCCGCAAAACGAAGAGCTATGCATGCGAGAAAGAGCAACGAAAAGATGAGGTGCACGACACCGTATGCGGCATCAGGCATGAACATCATCGCCGCAGTCAACGCGGCCATCACAACACCCCAGACCATTCCCTGCCATGCACTCGCGACAATGTGCGCCGAATATTGAGGAAATTTCTCGAACAGGCTGCGCGCCGCGGCCCGCACAAGCAGCGGTTCGGCCCGCGCCAACAGCGCCTTGCGTAATGCACCAGGCGTCGTAAGCCTGAGCCGGGCGTGCAGTCCGGGACAGCGTGTTATAAGCGCTTGGAAGGCGGCAATGCTCAGGTGCTCGGGCGCGATCACATGGAAAATCCCGTCGTCCCCCTCGACCCTGACGGGTTTGTGGTCGTTGCTGCTTTGCAGCAGCGTAAGGCAATCGGCCTCGCGCAGCATTAGCCGGTCCGGATCTATCCGGCTCACAAAGGTCAAGCCGGTTTCCTCAGCGAGAGCTTTGAAGAAGGCCTCCTCGGTGACGAAGCCGGAAGCAAGCAGCTCCGTCTGGAAGTCGGTGCCGTTCACGCGTGCCCGCACGGCGGCCGACAGTGCGACGCCCGGCGCAACCTTGAGCCGCTGCAGGATCGGCTGCATTCCTCTTGATCGGGGAAGGACAAGCTTTCCAGCAAGGTCGGCGCCGCTGTGTGGGGCGCCGGGTGCGTGGACCGGGTGTGTCGGGGCGCTCTTGTGGAGAAGCCCCTGCCGTGAGCACTCGCGTCAAACAAAGCCACGACACCGCACCTGCCAACGGACGTTCACAAATGCGGTATCGATCAGAGACAAAATGGAAGCCAGCAATTGAGACTTTGAAAGCCCCTTTTGCGGCATATGACAGGATGGAACGTCAATGCGATTATGCACGGCAACACCCCCATGTTGCTAGCCCCGCCAAGATCGTATGGACGTAACCGGAATTGAGCCACGCATCGAAAGTTGTATCTTCAATTAGCCAAAGACGGCTGCGTCAGGGTGGAAATCTGCCTAATTGGCGCTATGAAATAGTGTCTGCCGGGCTTTATTATCCAGTTCAGCCGAGGGCCTTTTGGTGAAGCTCAGATACCTGTCCCTTGTCGCATTTTGCATTCTGGCGGCCCTCGTTGTGCCTGCCCGCGCGGCCGAACCGCAGGTGCCGGCGTTCTGGGATACCAAGGAGCGGCTGGCCAAGCCCGACCTCTCGGGGCTCGATCGCCTGCGCTTCCTGACGACCACGGATTTTCCGCCCTTCAACTTCCTCGACCCCGGCGGGCGCCTGTCGGGACTGCATGTCGACCTTGCGCGCGCCATCTGCAACGAACTCGAAATTGCAGACAAATGTCAGGTCCAGGCTCTGCCGTGGGGGGAGCTGGATCAGGCACTCCAGAAAGGTGAAGGCGAGGCCATCATCGCAGGTATTGCGGTGACGGAAGACACCCGCACCAAATATGCCTTCTCGCGCCCTTATCTTCAGTTTCCGGCCCGCTTCATCATGCCCAAGGATGCGGTCTTCACCGAGCCGATCTACAGCAAGATCGCCGGCAAGGAGATCGGCGTGATAGCCGGCTCGGCGCATGAGCGCATGCTGCGCGATTATTTCCCCGCTGCAAAAGTGGTGACCTATGACAAGCAGGAAGCACTGTTCGGCGATTTGAAAAAGAACAAGATCGCCGCCGTCTTCGGTGACGGGATGCGGCTCGGGTTCTGGCTGGTCGGCTCCGACGCGGCCGATTGCTGCCGTTTCGCCGGCGGTCCTTATCTCGCGCCTGAATTTCTCGGCACCGGCCTTGCGATCGCGGTGAAGGCCGACAATCCCGCGTTGACGGATGCGTTCAACTACGCGTTGCACACGCTCTCGGTGAAAGGAACCTTTGCCGAGCTCTACCTGCGGTATTTTCCGGTCAGTTTCTACTGAGTTCGCGGCGAGCCGGCCGGCGGTTCGGCAGGAACGGCAGGAGCAGCGACCAGCCAATATGGGATGGCTGATCGCCGCGCCATTCGTCGAGCCCGATCGTCATGCCCTCATGGCCGCGCCTGGGAGCGGCTACGTAGGTATGGAACAGCCGGTCCCAGAACGGAAAATTGAAGCCGTAGTTGGAGTCGGTCTCGGGCTGGTCCGACGAGTGGTGGACCCGGTGCATGTCGGGCGTAACGATCATGCGGCGTAGCCAGCGATCCACGCGCGGCGCGATCCGCACATTGGAATGGTTGAACATCGAGGTGCCGTTGAGCACGACCTCGAAAACCAGAACGGCCAGCACCGGCGGGCCAAGAGCCACGACAACCGCCGCTTTCCAGACCATGGACAGTACGATCTCCAGCGGGTGGAAGCGCAGGCCTGTGGTGACGTCGAAGCCGGTGTCGGCGTGGTGCATGCGGTGGATGCGCCAGAGGATCGGAACCTTGTGGCTAGCCAAATGCTCCAGCCAGACGGCGAAGTCGAGCACGACGAAAGCGATGATGCCAGCGAGCCAGGGTTGGATGCCCGCCATGCGCAGCAATCCCCAGCCATGCGCCTCCGCCCAAACGGCTGCGCCGACGGCCGCCGCCGGAAAGACCACGCGCAGAACCAGCGACGAGATGACGACCATAGACAGGTTCGTCACCCAGCGGCGCGACTTCATCGCCCCGGCCATTTCCGCCCGCTCCAGCCTGGGAGACCAGAGTTCGAAAAATGCCATGGTAAGAAAGATCGCCAGGAAGGCGCCGGCGCGAATGGCGAGTTCGGAAGGGATCGCATTCATCGCTTGTCCCTCCCTGTGCCTTAGGTCAGCATACGGTGGCGCGCCTTGGCCGCGCGCTCGACAGCCGCAACGGTCGGCTTGTCGATGGCGAGATGGTGGCGCAGCAGTTGCAGCACGCGTACCTCTTCCAGCCGCATCTCGAGATCGACCGCAGCCACCTCAAGTGCCGCGGCATAGGCGGTGTCATGCAGGCGCTCGGGGATCGCTTTGGCCGCCAGGGTAAGTACGCCGTCCAGTCCGGCCGGCTCCTGCAGAAGCTTCTGGCAATCCTGCGCCACGCGGATCAGCTTGTTTTCGTCGAAATCGGCAAAGACCGGCCAGGAGCGTATGACTTCGCCAATGCGCGCCAGTTCCAAGTCGGTCATGTCACGGTCCGCAGCGGAGGTGATGACCATCAAATAGACCAGGGCTTCCTGGGCGGTGGGCTTGGACATTTTGCGACGCGATCCTCATGCTTGCGATGGGCCGAAGGTAGGAAGGCATCCCGCTGGCCGCAAGGAAAAATGCCCGTAATCGTTGACGCCTAACGCCCGCCCGCTTAGAGACCTTTGGCACACTCCGTTCCAGCGGGCGCGCCCGGTGCGGCCGTTCGCCTCAATACGCGAGTTTGGCAAGCCTCCACAAACACGCTGGCCGGCGGGCATCGCCGGCAAACGATGCAGGAACAGCGACATGACGGGATCAAACATGATCGATCTCAACCCCGAAATCCTCGCGGCGGCCGCCGAAAGCAAAGCCTGGCCGTTCGAGGAGGCGCGCAAAATCATCGCGCGCTATAAAGGTCGCGAGTTCCCCAAAACGGTGCTGTTCGAAACCGGCTACGGCCCTTCGGGCCTGCCGCATATCGGCACCTTCGGCGAGGTTGCGCGCACGACCATGGTGCGCCACGCTTTCCGCGTGCTGACCGAGGACAAGGTCGCCACCAAGCTGATCTGCTTTTCGGACGACATGGATGGCATGCGCAAGATCCCGGACAGCGTGCCGGATCGCGCCGCGCTCGAGCCGTATCTGCACATCCCGCTTTCATCGGTGCCGAACCCGTTCGGCGGCAACTATGAGAGCTTCGCGGACCACAACAACGCGATGCTGTGCCGCTTCCTCGACACGTTCGGCTTCGACTACGAATTCGCCAGCGCGACGCAGTATTACAAGTCGGGCCGCTTCGACGACATGCTGGTTCATGCCGCCGAGCGCTATGACGAGATCATGGCTGTGATGCTGCCGACGCTGGGCGAAGAGCGCCAGGCGACCTACAGCCCCTTCCTGCCGATCTCGCCGAAGAGCGGCCGCGTGCTCTACGTGCCCATGAAGCATGTCGACGCCAAGGCCGGCACCATCACCTTCGAGGACGAGGACGGCACCGAGACCACGCTGTCGGTGAAGGGCGGCAATGTGAAGCTGCAGTGGAAGCCCGATTTCGGCATGCGCTGGGCGGCGCTGGGCGTCGATTTCGAGATGTTCGGAAAGGACCACCAGACCAATGCGGCCATCTACGACCGCATCTGCGACATTCTGGGCGGCCGGGCACCGGAGCACTTCGTCTACGAGCTGTTCCTGGACGAGAACGGCCAGAAGATCTCGAAGTCGAAGGGCAATGGTCTCACCATCGACGAGTGGCTGACCTATGCGACGACCGAGAGCCTTGGCCTCTACATGTTCCAGCGGCCGCGGCAGGCAAAGAAGCTCTACTTCGACGTCATCCCCAAGGCGGTGGACGAATATTACAGCTTCCTGGCCGCCTATCCGAAGCAAGACTGGAAGAACCGCCTCGGCAACCCCGTCTGGCACATGCATAACGGCAACCCGCCGACGATCGATATGCCGGTGCCGTTCTCGCTGCTGCTTAACCTGGTCAGCGCTTCCAACGCCCAGACCAAGGACGTGCTGTGGGGCTTCATCTCGCGCCATGCGTCGGATGTCACCCCGGCTTCGCATCCCGAACTCGACAAGCTGGCGGACTATGCGATCCGCTACTTCGACGATTTCGTGAAGCCGACCAAGGTCTACCGTGCGCCTGACGAAATCGAACAGGATGCGCTCGCAAAGCTGTCGGACGCTTTGGCTGCACTGCCGGCCGGCGCGGACAGCGAGGCGATCCAGAACGCGGCGCTCAACGTCGCGCGCAAGATCGAGCGCTACCAGGATCACACTAAGCAGAGCCCGGAAGGTGGCCCCGGCGTGTCTGTCGCCTTCTTCCAGATGATCTACCAGGTGTTGATCGGCCAGGAACGCGGACCGCGCTTCGGCTCCTTCGCGGCGCTCTACGGCATTGCCGAAACGCGCGCGCTCATTGAGAAGGCGCTGAAAGGTCAGTTGGCGGCGTAGCCATCAGTTCAGGCGGCAGCGGCTCAAGTCGCGGCAATGCCGGCTGCCTGGGCTTGAGCCATGGTGCCTGGCCATAGATGCCGAGCTTTTCCGCACGCGCCTTTTCGCCGGCCTTTACATAAGGGCCGGCGGCCTCGGCCCGCGCCCATCCATTCTTGACCAGCCAGGCGCCGGCATCGTCACGGCCGGCGCTGCATTTGGTCAGAACCGCACGCCCGGAAGGCTGGGCGGGCACCAGGCAGGTGACGGCGCGATTGCGCAACCAGGATTGAAATTCACTCAGGGCATGCGCGCCGCAGGGCCAGGACCTGCCATTGAACACGCACTTGTCGCTGAACTTCGGCGGGTTCACGCCCGTGAGGATCAGCGTGTAGCCCATGGCGTCGATGATGCCGGTTTCCGTTGCGCGCGGGCGATAGAGCACCTTTGGCCTGCCCTGCTCCTGCATTGGCGACAGCGCGATGGACACGTCGCCGATGGTAGGCTCCTCTTTCGGCGTTTTGTGTAACCTGGTTCTATGTGCAGCTTCGGCCAGCATTGGGGCGTGACCAATTACGCCCACAGGAGCCGTTTGGGTCGCATTGTCGATAGCGGCAACAGCCTTCAACAGAGTGATTTTCGGCTTGACGTGATGATGGAAGCCGGGCGATCCGGCATCTGATTTCGAGGCTGCAGGCCCGACCTCATTGGAACTTACGGCGCGGCCGCCGGCCACAATCGCTCCCCCCATAGCCACGAGTGAAACGGCGGAGACAAGAAGGATAACCGGACGCATGGCCCGCTCCTTTCAATTGGCTCGCTACTGGCTATCGGCTCGCTACTGACTTGCCCAGACGATGCGTGCCAACCAGTCTACCTCTTCCATGACGAGGCTTCGGTCGGGGTGCTCGGGATTGATCGAGACAAGCTCGATCCCGCTGGCGTTGCGGCGCGCAAGCACCTTGGCCATGACCTCGCCCGATCGCGTCTTGACCACGACGCGGTCGCCCTTGCGAATGGGCGCACCAGGCTCGACGATCAACACGTCGCCATTGCGGTAGAGCGGCAACATGGAGTCGCCCTGAACCTGAAGCGCGTAGGAATTCTCGGTCGCGCGCGCGGGCAGTTCGACCAAGTCCCAGCCCTGACCCGCGGGAAAACCGGCATCGTCGAAGAAGCCACCGGCGCCCGCCTGGGCAAAGCCGAGCAACGGAACCGTGGAGGTCTGGACGGGCAGGCTGTCGTCTTTCCTGTCGTCCTTGATGCGCCCTTCCACCAACCCGAGAAATTCCTCGAGCGTGGAATTAGTGGCCTCGAGTATCTTGGCAAGGGACTCGGTCGACGGCCAGCGCGGACGGCCATCGGCAGAGGCGCGTTTCGACTTGTTGAACGCCGTGGAATCGAGCCCTGCACGCTTCGCCAGCCCGGAAGCGGACAGCGAATAGCGTTCGGCCAATGCGTCGATAGCGGCCCAGACTCGTTCATGGGAGAGCATGACTTGCTCCCTTCGGAAACAGGAAAAAATACCTTTCCTGCTATCTACCCCTCGCCATGTGGCTTGTCCATACATCGCGACACCTGGATCTGGTCGCGCACCGGCCGTCCTGCAACGCGCGCGCCCTCTCCCGATTCACGCAAGTGGTGCCGGCGTCTGATTTCCTCAGGCCGCGTGCAGCATGGCCTTGAGGCCGGTTCTCATGTCCTCGACATTCATCACCGGCGTCAGGTCGATCTTGGCGTTGAAGCCCATGAAAAACGGCTCGGCGATGGTCGGCATCACGGTTACGTCTTTCAGGTCGAAAAAGATGAAGGCAGTGCGGTTACCGTCCTCGAGCGTGAAGTAGGCTGCCTCCGGATGAAGCTGGGCAAGTGCCATTTCCATGATGGTCGGGAGGGTGCCGTCCCTGATGGTGCGATTGCCTTCGGCAACCGGGATCGAAATTTTCAGCAGCATACGCATGATCAATCCTTTCCGGCTGACATACGTAACGACGAAACTCTATCACTTTGGCCCTGACGGCGGAAGCAACGCGGCGCCTCGAACACATGTCCGGCTCAAGATTTGACGTGACGGCGCGCCGCCACATATCCCTGCTGCACCCGGTTCGAAGCAGCCATGTACGCACTGGTCGTTCTTCTCCTGATGCTGGTTCTGCCCGTTGGATCGATCCTGACGGAATATTTCCACTCGGAGGATGCGGTTGCGCTCTTGCCGCTCATCGGCAAGTGGCTCGTCTTCTGGATGGTGGGCATCCGGCTGTTGCTGACCGGGCTGAGGCAATTCTTCCAGCCCAGTTTCACCGCAGAGCGGATCTTCGGCATCGAAAGCGGCGACGCGCTGCCCTTCGTGCGGGAACTGGGCGTGGCGAATTTCTCCACGGGCGTTGTCGGCACGCTCTCGCTTGTGGCGCCGAGCTTCGTGCTGCCGATGGCGATTATGGGCGCCCTGTTCTACGGCATAGCCGGCATCCGGCATGCCACGGACACCGACCGGAATGTAAAGCAGAATATCGCGATGGTGAGCGACCTGTACGCCTGCGTGGTTCTGGCGATCTTTGCTTTGCTGACGCTGTGGCGGCTTTCCTGAACTAGCCGCCCTGCTTGGTCAGCGCGCGAAGGCCGGTGTGCGAAGCCAGGAAGATGCGCTCGGCCTCGGTGGGCGGGCGCGCCGTGGCGGTGCGGCCGAGCGCGCTCAGCACCTCGTCGAACTCGACAAAACGACGGTTGCGCCGGTCATAGATGCCGGCGGTGGTCAGCACCAGCGCGGCCGTCTCGCCGGTGTCGAGCACGAATTTGTGCCGGCCGATGATCTGCGTGCCCTCCCAGGTTTCGACGGTCGAGACGACGTCGAACTTCCGCCAGAGCCGGATTTCGCGGACGAAGACTGTCTGCAGGCCGCCCAGCATGGGAGCCCAGCCCTTTTCCCGCGCGAGCGCGATGAGGCCGGTGCGGAAAAAAATGTCGATGCGGCCGACATCGGCCAGCATCAGATAGCGGGCATTGTTGAGGTGCATGTTGAAATCGATGTCGGTCGGCAGGCAGCGGAAGCTCAGCCGGCTCTCGTCGCCCATACGGTAGTCGCCGCGACTGCCGGTGGTGAGCGCCATCCTGGCAAGTCGTGCCCAGACATACATTTCAATTCACCTGTGAGATGCCGCCTCGTTTCCCGGGTTGGAGAACGGGCGACTGACATAGAAAGCCGGGCGAGATCGAAAAATCTCGCCCGGCCAGCGATTTATCTCCCGTAGCAGACGGGAGCAACCCGATCAGGCTGCCTTCTTGGCCTCTTCCTTTGGATAGGGGTTGAAGCGCTGGTAGAAGGTCTCGCCCTTCTCGGCCATGTCCTGCAGAAGCTTGGGCGCCTTGAACTCGGCGCCGTATTTCTTCTGCAGTGCCTTCGCGAGCTTGACGAAGTTCTTGGCGCCCATGCCGTCGATGTAGGACAACGTGCCGCCCGTATAGGGCGCAAAGCCGAATGCGAGGATCGAGCCGACATCGGCCTCGCGCGGATCGGTGACGATGCCCTCCTCCATCACGCGTGCAGCTTCGAGCGCGATGACTGCGAGCAGACGCTGCTTCAGCTCCTCGAAATCGATCTTGTCGGGGTTCTGCTGTTTGTAGAGGTCCTTCAGGCCTGGCCAGAGGCGCTTCTTGGCCGGCTTCTCGGGATAATCGTAAAAGCCCTTGCCGTTCTTGCGGCCGAAGCGGCCGTTCTTGTCGACCATGGTGTCGATAAGCTTCATCTGCTCGGGATCGACAGCCTTCTCTCCGAGATCGCGAATGGTCTGCTTCATGATCTTCTGGGCGAGGTCGATTGCCGTCTCGTCGGCGAGCGCCAGCGGGCCGACCGGCATGCCGGCCGCACGCGCGGCATTCTCGATCATCGGCGCCGGCACGCCTTCGATCAGCATCTTGAAGGCTTCCGACATGTAGCGCAGCACACAGCGGTTGACGTAGAAGCCGCGCGTGTCGTTGACCACGATCGGCGTCTTCTTGATCGCGCGGACATAGTCGATGGCCACGGCGAGCGCCTTGTCACCGGTCTTCTTGCCGAGGATGATTTCCACCAGCATCATCTTGTCGACCGGCGAGAAGAAGTGGATGCCGACGAAATTCTTCGGGCGCGCCGAGTTTTTCGCCAGCGAGGTGATCGGAATGGTGGAGGTGTTGGAGGCGAAGACCGCCGAGGACTTCAGCATCGCCTCGGCCTTCTCGGTGGCCGCCTTCTTGACCTCGGAATCCTCGAACACCGCCTCGACGACGAGGTCACAGCCTTCGAGCGCTGCGTAGTCGTCGCTCGGCGTGATGAGCGACAACAGCTTTTCCTTCTCCTCCGGCTTGGCACGGCCTTTCTTGATCAAACCGTCCATCAGATCGGCCGAATGCGCCTTACCCTTCTCGGCCGACGGTATGTCGCGGTCGATCAGCACGACCGGAATGCCGGCCTTGGCGGTGACATAGGAAATTCCCGCGCCCATGAAGCCGGCACCGATGACGCCGATCTTCTTGAACTGGGTGGCAGGCACCCCTTCGGGGCGGCGCGCGCCCTTGTTGAGCTCCTGCAGCGAGACGAAGAGCGAGCGGATCATTGCGGCCGCTTTCTTCGACTGCATGATCTCGGTGAAGTAGCGCTGCTCGATCCTGAGGCCGGTGTCGAAGGGCACAAGAAGGCCTTCATAGACGCATTTCAGGATCGCAGCTGCGGCGGGATAATTGCCGTAGGTCTCGCGGCGCAGGATGGCGATTGCCGGCGGCCAGAGGTTTGCGCCAGCGGCCGAGTAGACCGGGCCGCCGGGGAGCTTGAAGCCCTTTTCGTCCCAAGGCTGAACCGGCTTCAGGCCGTTGGCGATCATCGCCTTGGCCGTCTCGACGAGCTTTGCGGGCTCGGCCACGGCGTGGATGAGGCCCATGGCCTTGGCGCGCTGCGCCGAAAGGTTCTGGCCCGAGGTAAGCATCTGCAGCGCATCCTGCGTGTTGGCCAGGCGCGGCACACGCTGGGTGCCACCGGCGCCCGGGAAGATGCCGACCTTCACTTCCGGCAGGGCCATCTTGACGCCATCGCCGTCGGCGGCGACACGGCCGTGGCAGGCGAGCGACATTTCGAAAGCGCCACCCATGCAGGTGCCGTTGATGGCGGACACCCAGGGTTTTCCGCTGGTTTCGAGCTTGCGGAACAGCTGGCTCATGCGGCCGGCATTGTCGAACAGGAGCTTGATCGCACTGTCCGGATCCTTGGCCTTCTCCTTCTGGAACAGGCCAAGCATCTTCTGCAGCATGGTGAGGTCGGCACCGCCCGAGAAAGAATCCTTGCCGGAGGTGATGACCGCGCCCTTGATGGCTGCATCGCTAGAGACCTGATCGATGATCGCGTTCAGCTCGTCCATCACCTCTTCGGTGAAGACGTTCATCGACCGGTCGGGCATGTCCCAGGTGACGAGAGCGATGCCGGTGGCGTCGGTTTCGAGAGTAAAGTTCTTGTAGGCCATTTTTGTCTCCCCTCTCCTGTCAGACGCGTTCGATGATGGTGGCGGTGCCCATGCCCGCACCGATGCAGAGCGTGACCAGGGCGGTGTTGAGGTTGCGCCGCTCCAGCTCGTCGAGCACGGTGCCGAAGATCATCGCGCCGGTGGCGCCGAGTGGATGGCCCATGGCGATGGCGCCGCCATTTACGTTGATCCTGTCGTGCGGAATGTCGAAGGCCTGCATGTAGCGCAGCACGACTGAGGCGAAGGCCTCGTTGAGCTCGAACAGGTCGATGTCCGAGAGCTTCATCTTGGCGCGCTTGAGCAGCTTTTCGGTGACGTCGACCGGGCCGGTCAGCATCAGCACCGGCTCGGAGCCGATATTCGCGAAAGCGCGGATGCGGGCACGGGGTTTCAGGCCCATCGCCTTGCCGGCCTTTTTGGAACCGAGCAGCACGGCGGCCGCGCCATCGACGATGCCGGACGAATTGCCGGCGTGGTGGACGTGGTTCACCGCTTCGATCTCAGGATGTTTCTGCACCGCGACCGCGTCGAAGCCGCCCATCTCGCCCGGCATGACGAAGGACGCATTGAGAGAGGCCAGCCCCTGCATGTCGGTGGTCGGGCGCATATGCTCGTCATGGTCGAGGATGGTCAGGCCGTTCTGGTCCTTGATCGGGATCACCGAGTTCTTGAAGTAGCCCTTTTCCCAGGAATTGGCGGCGCGCTTCTGGCTCTCGACCGCATAGGCGTCGACGTCGTCGCGCGAAAAACCGTATTTGGTGGCGATGAGATCGGCCGAAATGCCCTGCGGCACGAACCAGGCCGGCATGCCGACCGAAGGGTCCATGAACCAGGCGCCGCCCGACATGCCCATGCCGACACGGCTCATCGACTCCACGCCGCCGGCAATCACGATCTCGTCGGCGCCCTGGGCGATTTTTGCAGCGCCGAAATTGATGGCGTCGAGGCCCGAGGCGCAGAAGCGGGAGATCTGCATGCCGGGCGCCTTGTTGTCATAGCCTGCCTCGAATGCGGCAGCGCGCGGGATCACCGAGCCCGCTTCGCCAACCGGATCGACGCAACCGAAGATGATGTCGTCGACCGTCGAGGTGTCGAGCCCGTTGCGGTCGCGGATGGCTTCCAGCGTGCGAGCCGCCAGCCGCACTGCCGGAACCTCGTGCAGCGAGCCGTCCTTCTTGCCGCGCCCGCGCGGGGTGCGCACGGCATCATAAACATATGCATCGGCCATGGTGACGTTACCTCCTGAAATCTCAATTTTGCGGTGCGACGATAACTTCGCTCTTCACCGAGTTGGCGATGAAGCAGGCGTCGTGCGCCTGCCTGTGAATTTCCGCGAGCTTTGCCCTGTCTCCACGGATTTCGACCTCCGGACGCAGGGTGACGCGGGTGATGGCGGTGCGGCCGTCGGCATTCTTCTCTAAAAGACCTTCCGCCTTGTCGTGGTAGGACAGGATCTCGAGACCGGCCCGCCGGGCAAAGTCCAGGAACCAGAGCATGTGGCAGGAGGCTAGCGAGGCGACGAACATCTCCTCCGGATCGACCGCGGCTTTCGAGGCATAGGGCTCGCGCACCACCACTGGTGCCGGCGAGCCGAGGAAAGTAGTTCCGCCATCGAAAGCGATCTGGTGCACGCGGGTGTAACGGCCAGTCGAAAACTGATCGCCTTCAGCCGGTTTCCAGCTCAGCTCCGCGGTGTGGATCGACATGGCTTCCTCCTAAAGGCTCCGCGCAATCAGCAGCTTCATGATCTCGTTTGTGCCGCCATAGATGCGCTGCACGCGGGCATCACGATACATGCGCGCGATCGGGTATTCATTCATGTAGCCATAGCCGCCATGCAATTGCAGGCACTCGTCCACGACCTTGCCTTGCAGCTCGCTCAGCCAGTACTTGGCCATGGAGGCCGTGACCGGATCAAGCCCGTCATTCAGGTGGCGCTGGACGCAATCGTTGTAGAAGACACGGCCGATGGTTGCCTCGGTCTTCAGCTCGGCCAGCTTGAACTGGGTATTCTGGAATTCGAGGATCGGCTTGCCGAAGGCGCTACGTTCCTTGACGTAGTCGATGGTCACGGCAAGCGCACGCTCTGCCATGGCAATCGCCGTGGCCCCGATCTGCAGGCGCTCCTGCGGCAGCTGCTGCATGAGCTGGACAAAACCCTGCCCTTCTTCGGTGCCGAGCAGATTGGCTGTCGGCACGCGCACATCGTTGAAGAAAAGCTCGGACGTGTCGTTGGATTTCAGGCCGATCTTGTCAAGGTTGCGGCCACGCTCGAAGCCTTCGACCTCGTCGGTCTCGACCACGATCAACGAAGTGCCCTTGGCGCCCTTCGACGGATCGGTCTTGGTGACGACGACGATCAGATTGGCGAGCTGGCCATTGGTGATGAAGGTTTTCGAGCCGTTGATGCGGTACTGGTTACCGTCGCGAATGGCGGAGGTTTTTACGCCCTGGAGGTCCGAGCCGGCACCGGGCTCGGTCATGGCGATGGCGCCGATCAGCTCGCCGGTCGCCATTTTCGGAAGCCACTTCTTCTTCTGCTCCTCCGAGCCATAGCGGAGGATGTAGGGCGCGACGATGGAGTTGTGTAGCGCGATGCCGAAGCCGTCGACGCCGACATGGCTGATGGCTTCCATGATGGCGCTTTCATGCGCGAACGTGCCGCCCGAGCCGCCGTATTCCTCCGGCATGGAGGCGCAGAGCAGCCCCGCCTCGCCGGCCTTCCGCCAGCTTTCGCGATCGAATATCTCGGCCTTCTCGAATTCCTCGTAACGCGGCGCGATCTCGGCCTCGAGGAACTTAGTCGCCATGTCGTAGAGCATGGCGACGTCTTCGGTGACCCAAGCCGGTTTAGGCAGACCAAGCACTTCGGCGGGATTGGTCGTCATGCGTTCGCTCCTCCCCTTGCATCATGGGCCGGCAGAGCCGGCCCGACAACTCAGAACGCCTCGGCCGGCAGCGCCATCATGGTGTCCGCACCGCTGGACAGGCGAGAAAGGTGCGCCGACGTCTCGGGCATGGCACGCTCCATGAAATAGCGGCCGGTGACGAGCTTGTGCTCGTAGAAGGCCGCGTTGTCGCCGGCGCCGTTGGCGAGCTTGCCATGGGAGACCTTGACCATGCGGCCCCACATGTAGCCGAGCGCGACGAGGCCGAAGAGATGCAGGTAGTCGGTGGACGCGGCACCGGCATTGTCGGGCTTGGCCATGCCATTCTGCATCAGCCACATGGTGGCGGCCTGCAGGTCGTTGAGACCTTTCTTCAGCGCCTTGGTGTAGGGCACCATCTTCTCGTCGGCGCGGCTTTCCTCGCAGAAGTCGCCGACCTCCTTGAAGAAGGCCTGCAGCGCCCGGCCGCCATTCAGCGCCAGCTTGCGGCCGACGAGATCGAGCGCCTGGATGCCGTTGGCGCCTTCGTAGATCATGGCGATGCGGGCATCGCGCACAAACTGGCTCATGCCGTGTTCTTCGATATAGCCGTGGCCGCCGAACGCCTGCTGCGCCATCACCGCATGCTCAAAACCCTTGTCGGTGAGAACGCCCTTAACCACCGGCGTCATCAAGCCCATGTGGTCGTCGGCCGCCTGGCGCTCGGCCTCGTCCTCGCCGCAATGGGAGATGTCAGCCTTGAGCGCGGTCCACAGCACCAGCGCACGGCCCGCCTCGTTAAAGGCCTTCATCGTCATCAGGTTGCGACGGATGTCGGGGTGGACGATGATCGGGTCGGCCTTCTTGTCCGGCGCCTTGGAGCCGGACAGCGAGCGGCCCTGCAGACGCTCCCTGGCGTATTCCACCGCGCCCTGATAGGCGGCTTCCGACACGGCCAGGCCCTGCAGGCCGACGCCCAGACGCGCCTCGTTCATCATGGTGAACATGGCCTTCAGGCCGCCATTCTCCGCCCCGAGCAGATAGCCGATGGCCTCGTCGTAGTTCATGACGCAGGTGGAGTTGCCGTGGATGCCCATCTTCTCTTCGATGGAACCGCAGGAGACGGCATTGCGCTCACCGGGTTCGCCGGCGCCGTTGAGCAGGAATTTCGGGACGATGAAAAGCGAGATCCCCTTCACGCCTTCCGGCGCACCCTCGATGCGGGCCAGCACCAGATGGACGATATTGTCCGACATATCGTGCTCGCCGGCGGAGATGAAGATCTTCTGGCCGGAAATCTTGTAGGTGCCGTCACCGTTCGGAACGGCCTTGGTGCGCAGCAAGCCGAGATCGGTGCCGCAATGCGGCTCGGTGAGGTTCATGGTGCCGGTCCAGCCACCCTCGACCAGTTTTGGCAGCCAGGTGTTCTTCTGCTCGTCGGTGCCGTGGGCCAGAACGGCCGCAATGGCGCCCTGGGTCAGGCCCGGATACATCATCAGCGCCATGTTGGCCGAGACCATGTATTCGGCGACCGCCGAGTGCACCGTGTAAGGCAGCCCCTGCCCGCCGAATTCGACTGGTGCCGCGAGCCCGAGCCAGCCGCCCTCGCGATACTGGTCGAAGGCTTCCCTAAATCCCTTGGGGGTGGTGACCGAGCCGTCGGCGTGGCGCAAGCAGCCTTCCATGTCGCCGACACGATTGGTGGGCTGGAGCACGTTTTCAGCGAGCTTGGCGCCTTCGCCAAGGATGGCCTCGAGCACATCGGGCGCGGCGTCGGAAAATCCAGGAAGATTGCTGTAGCGCTCGTAGCCGAGCACCTCATTCAGCACGAAAAGCGTATCTTGAACCGGCGCCCTGTATGACGGCATCGCACAACCTCCACCACAAATATGCGGCTTCGATGCCCCGTCCGTGAAGCGTCGAGTCCGCTTTCCGAATATTGTGGCCATAGCAATAATTGACGTTTGCGTAAACGTCAATTTACGTGGCGTTGATTTTTCGTCGCAGCCGTGAGCCGCAAAAGCCGCTCAAGAACGGGCCCTGGCAAGCTCCTCAGTCGGCGACCGCCGCAATCCAACACGCAAAGAAAAAGGCCGCGCGACACCCACTCAGGGCGTCGCACGGCCTTTTGATAGGAGCCTTGCGGCTATCGGTCAGTCGTTGGCGGCAACCGGCATCGGGCGCTGCTCGGCAAGCTTGCTGCGCACGACCGCCATGGCGTCGGTCAACTCGCCGATGGCCTCGTCAATGGCCTGCCGCTGCTTGTTGAGACGGGCAAGCTGCTTCTCCGACTTGTCGAGCGCAACGCGCAGCTGCTTGGTGTTCGAGCCGTTGGGCTCGTAGAGGTCCATCATCTGCTTGACGTCGCGAAGCGAGAAACCGACCTTGCGGCCGAGCAGGATGAGCTTGAGGCGGGTCTCCTCGCGGTGCGTGTACAGACGAGTGCTGCCTTCACGCTGCGGGTTGAGCAGGCCCTTGTCTTCATAGAAGCGCAGCGTGCGCAGCGTCACGCCATACTTCTTGGCCATTTCCCCGATGCGGACGAGGTTTTCGTCCGTTTCGTCGATAATGTTGTCCGTGGTGGCCGCCATATCGTCGGCCTTCATAAGTTTCATAGTCATTTGCTTTTCCCGTTGGGGGGGTGCGGCGTGGCGGCCAACACCGGGATGGAAGCAGCGGGGGCTAAGGCTTTTTACGCCTGGCTTCCAGTCAAGGTTTCTTCAGGATCAATGCCGTGAGCGGCGAACTGTTCGCACCACTTACGTTTACGTCAATGCTATACTCACGACATCCCGGTCTTGCAAGCGCCGAGTGCGCAAAACAGTTTTAGACGATTTTAACGAAATCCTTACTCCGACGGGCCGGCAGTTAACGGGTTGTTTACCACGTTAGGCGAAAGGTGCGCTGGTCGGCCTGTCGTGGATATCCCGTATCGAATTGTTCACGGTTTCGCGGAGTGTGGGCGAGCCTTGGAAATAGCCTTTTCGCAGCGCAAGCGCACGCATCCGTTCCGACAGTGAATTTCACACTGGCTCATGCCAGCAACCGGCGAACGGACGTTTCGATGAACAGCAAGCGCTCCTATCTCGACACAATCAATGCCGGACGGCCGCGCAGGTCGTATACCTCACTCGAGGAACTCAATCGCTCGCTCGACAATCTCCAGCAGCGCCTCGGTCGTCACGCGGAGCCCGAAGCGGAGCTTCCGCGCAGCTTCGCCGAGCTTCGCGCGGTGCGCGACACGGGCACCGCTGAGCAGGCTTATCAGACCATCGCCCGCGACCTCGACCGCATTCGCAGCCAGGAAGACGGCGTCGCCGCTTTCGGCAAGATCGCGAACGAACTGAAGACCCTGCGCGATGATCTGCGCCAGCAGGTCTCGTCGGGCATGCGCAACGAGTTCGAGGCGATGCGCCGGGACATCGAGCGCGTCGGCCAGTCGTCGGCGGACCGCGACGCGCGCGAACTCAATCTGGAATTCGAGCGGCTCTCCGGCGCCATCCTGGCGCTGTCGGAACGCGCGGACGACAAGAGCATCAACCTGCTCAGGCTTGAACTGGAACAGGTCAAGGGCGCGCTCGACACGCTGGCCCGCGAGGAGACCGTGCTCTCGGTCGACCGCCGCTGGGACGACTTTGACCGCCGCTGGACTGATTTCGAAGGCCGCGTGGCATCCAGCCAGGCGCAGGACCCGGCGATCACCGCCCTGACCCAGCGTCTCGAACAGATCAGCAATGCAGTCGACAACCTACCGGAATCGCTTTCGCTGCGCTCCCTTGAAGAAAAAGTCCGTATGCTGGCCGGCGCAGTCGAGCATTTCGCCCGTCAGAACGAGAGCCGCGGCGGCGAGACCTTCAACCAGATCGAAGAGCGCCTAGACGAGATTTCCCGCGCCATCGTGGCTTCCACCGCAGCGCTGACGCAGGCCAATTTCGACCCCGAGCCGTTCGAGCGGATCGAGGCCAGGATTTCCTCGCTCGCCCGGCAGATCGAGGAAGTGGCCAACGACCATCCCACGCACGAGGTGATCGAGCGGCTGAGCCAGCTGTCGCAGCGCGTCGATGAAATCAGCACGCAGGTGCACCTGCCCGAAGCCGCCGTCGAGCGGATCGGCCAGCAGATCGCCGGCATTGCCGAAAAGATCGACCGGGCGCCGGTGGCCCCCAATGCGGATCACATCTTTCAGGGCATCGAGCAACGGCTCGACCTCTTCTCCAGCATGATCGAACGCCGTCAGGGCGACGCGCTGGAGCAGAGCAACATGCTATTCCGCGACCTGGAGCGCCGCTTCGACGAAGTCGCGGACCGGCTCGACCAGCGCGCCCACGTTTCCTCCTTCGACAATACCGGCATCATGGAAGCCATCGACGCCCGCTTCTCCGCACTTGCGGAGCGGTTCGGGGCCGACGAGGACGTGGTTCGCGGTCTCGAAACGCGTCTCGACGACATCTCGCGCCGCATCGACAGTTCTGCGCAGCAGTTTGCCGGTATCGATCCGGAACTGATCCGCAATCTGGAAGCGCAGGTCGCCGGGCTTTCCGAGCACCTCGCCCGCCCGACGAATCCGCTGCCCGAGTTCGAGGACATCGCCCCGCGCCTCGACGAGATCGAGCGCTCGATTGCCACCAGCCATGAATCCCTGCTCGAGGCCGCGCGCCAGGCCGCCGAAAACGCAGTGCTCTCGATGACCGGCTCGCCGAACCAGAGCGAAGCCGTCTCCGGCCTGGCCGACGATCTCCGCGCGCTGGAAGCGCTGACGCGCCGCTCGGACGAGCGCAACACCAAGACCTTCGAGGCGATCCACGATACGTTGCTGAAGATCGTCGACCGGCTGGGCTCGCTGGAACCCGTCGACCGCGTCGAAGCGATGCCAGAGCAGGAGCGGACGGCGCCGCAGAAGATGGCCGTGCAGGACACGCCGTCCCTGGACTTCGACGCTTCGCTGCCCCTGATGGGCGTGCTTGACGAACTGCAGGCGCCGAGCCCGGCCGATCGCGATGGTGCCGTGCGTTCGCCCGCCGAAGCCGCTATCGCCGCAGCAGCCGCTTCAGCCCTCGACTCCGACACAATCGCTGGCGACAAGCCGGTGGCCGCTTCCCATTCGCGGTTTGGCGGCCTGATGCGGGCCTTCTCCGGCCGCAAGCGCCAGAAGGCGGAAGAGCCCGCCGTCAACGCCCCCCTCGTCACCGAACAGGCCGAGGCCGCGCCGAGCGTCGACCTCGACATGCCGCTTGATCCGGACTTCGCCAACCGGCCGCTCGAGCCCGGCTCCGGCGCGCCCGACCTCAACGCCATCATGCGCCGGGTGCGCGACGAGCGCGGCCAGCAGGCCAAGCCCGCCGAGACCGACGCCGCGCGGGCAGACTTCATCGCCGCTGCGCGCCGCCGGGCACAGGCCGCCGCCGCCGAGGTGGAAGCGCTCAAGAACGGCTCCGAGCTCAAGGGCCCGGTCCGCGCGGTGCGCTTTGGCGACATGCTGAAGGCACGGCGCAAGCCCATCCTCATGGCTGCCGCCGCGGTCATGATGGCACTTGCCGGCCTGCAGCTCGGCAAGACCTTGATGACAGACGGCGTTCAGGTCGCCAAAGACGTAACGCCCCAGGACACCAACAAGACCGAAGACACCGCTGAACTCACCGCAAGCGAGACGCCTGTCGTCGAAACGGCGGAAAACGCCAAGCAGCCGGTTGTCGAACCTGAAGCTGTCGAGGCCAAGACCGTCGATCCGCAGCCCGTGCAAACGGCTCAGGCTCCGGCAATAGCCGATCAGCCCGCCGCGCCTGCTGCCCCGATGTCCTTTGCCGCTGCCCAGCCGGCAACGGCTGCCTTTGCCTCGCAGACCGACGCCGCCCTGCCCGCAGCTTCGGCGCCCACGGCCGCCCAGCAGCCGGCCGCAGACGCCGTATCGAAGACCGCTGCAATCGTCGTACCGGCCGAAGCCGGCCCGGCAGCGCTGCGCGAAGCCGCCGCTGCAGGCGACGCCAAGGCGCTGTTCGAGATCGGCTCGCGCTATGCGGACGGCCGCGGCGTGGCGACCGACACCAAGACGGCTGCGCAGTGGTATGAAAAGGCTGCCGAGCTCGGCCTCGCGCCCGCGCAGTACCGCATCGGCAATTTCTACGAAAAAGGCATCGGTGTCGAAAGCGACCTTGGCAAGGCCAAGCTGTGGTACCAGCTGGCCGCGAACCAGGGCAACGCCAGCGCCATGCACAATCTGGCCGTGCTGTTTGCCATGGGAGCCGACGGCGCGCCCGACAATGCAGCGGCCGTACGCTGGTTCAACCAGGCCGCGGAGCTCGGCGTCAAGGACAGCCAATTCAACCTCGGCATCCTCGCCGCCAAGGGCGTCGGCACGCAGCAGAACCTGGAAGACTCCTACAAATGGTTCTCGATCGTCGCCAACGGCGGCGACAAGGACGCAGGCGGCAAGCGCGACGAGATCGCCAAGGCTCTGCGTCCCGAGCAGCTGCAGCGCGCCCGCGCGGCGGCCGATCTGTGGAAGCCCAAGCAGCTCGACGCCTACGCCAATGCGGTCGATGTTCCCTCGGCCTGGCAGGAAGGCCAGACCAACACCGCAAATGTCGACGTGAAGGAAGCGGTCAAGAGCATCCAGGCCATCCTGAGCAAGAACGGCTACGACGCCGGCAGCACCGACGGCGTGATGGGCCAGAAGACCAAGGATGCGCTGGCCGCCTTCCAGAAGGCCAACGGCTTGCAGCCGACCGGCGAAGTCGACGAAAAGGTAGTGCGCGCGCTGCTGGCCCTGAAGTAGCAGCTGCTTCCCCAAGCAGATTGAGAGCCCCGCGGCTGATAGGTCGCGGGGCTTGTCGTTTTGCGCCCTTCTCTCATGCCCCCTTGGAAATGAGGCCCACCCAATGGCACAATGGGTTTGAGACGATGTGGTCGGATAGCAAAAAGGATGCAGGGCCAGTTCACAATGCTTCGCTGCGGCAGCGCCGGCATTCAGGCGGTGGCTGCTTCGTCGCGGCATGTCTTCCAGCGGCATTCGCACGAGCAGTTCGGGATCGGCGTGATCGATCACGGCGCGCAGAGATCGCTGAGCGGCCGTGGCACGGTGGAAGCCGGTGCCGGCGACATCATTACCGTCAATCCGGGCGAAGTGCATGACGGTGCGCCCATCGGCGACGCCGGCCGATCCTGGAGGATGCTCTATTTCGATCCCGAGATCGTGGTTGCCGCCGTCGAGGATATACGCGAGGTGGCGCCGGCCCATTCCGAGTTCCACCGGCCAGCCATGACCGACGCTGGTGCCGCTGATCTCTTCCGCCGTCTGTTCGCGACGATGACCAATCCCCATTCGCCCGAACTGCGCCGCGACGAACTGCTGCCGTTATTGCTGGCGCGCGTCGTCAGCGAGCGAGTGGAATTTGCTGGCGCGCCGTCGATGCCAGCCGCGATCCGGAAGGCGCGCGAACTTATCGACGATGCTCCGGCAGCGGCGCTGACGCTCGCCGACCTTGCCAAGGCAAGCGGGCTCAGCCGCTTCCAGCTTGTCCGCAGCTTTGCCAAGGCGACAGGTTTTACGCCGCATGCCTATATGCTCCAGCGGCGGGCCGACCTTGCCAGGCGGCTGATAGCGCGCGGCACAAGGCTCGCCGATGCTGCGGCCGAAAGCGGCTTCGCCGACCAGGCGCATATGACGCGCGTGTTCGCCCGCAAATATGGTGTGTCACCCGGCGTCTACGCCGCAGCCGTGGCCTGATTTCTAGCCCTCGCAATCCTGTTCAAGACATGCCGGCCGGTACGCGTTTCGATGTGCACCTACATGCGCAACACCTGGCAGGAGATAGTCCATGGGCATCGAATTCCTGATCACTTCACTCATAGTCGTCGCCTCGCCCGGCACCGGCGTGCTCTACACATTGGCGACGGGACTGACACATGGCGCGCGTGCCAGCGTTGTGGCGGCATTCGGCTGCACCATCGGCATCCTGCCGCACATGGCCGCCGCCATCTTCGGGTTGGCCGCGATCTTGCACGCTAGCGCGCTGGCCTTCGAAATCTTCAAATATGCGGGCGTGGCCTACCTGCTTTACATGGCCTGGAATGCGCTGCGCGAGAAGGGATCGCTCAACGTTGAAGAACGTTCGGAACCGCGCTCGATGGTCCGCCTGACCGTCACCGCCGTCCTCATCAACATCCTCAATCCAAAACTATCGATCTTCTTTTTGGCCTTCCTGCCGCAGTTCGTCAGCATCGCCGACCCGCATCCGATCGAGACCATGCTGCTGCTGAGCGGGGTCTTCATGGCGATGACCTTCATCGTCTTCGTCGGCTACGGACTGTTCGCAGCATCCGTGCGCGACAAAGTCATTTCGCGCCCACAGGTGATGGCCTGGATGCGCCGCAGCTTTGCGGCCGGCTTCGTGCTGCTCGGCGCGCGGCTGGCGCTGGCCGACCGCTAAGCACCTCCCGCGTCTGAACCTCGCTTATGACGCTATGTGACAGACAATCGGCGCTATCGTTAACCTGTTGACATGCTTTTCGTTTTAGACTGCATGCTGACTTTGATTTTGCCGTAATGTCGGCGCAAGGGCGTGCAATCACCCAAGGCAAGGAACAGACTTCGCCGGCGGGCATAGCGTAGAGTTTGACGGGTGGGTATCTATCTCCCGATCGCTGAATTATCAGTCAATATCTTCGTGCTGCTCGCCATGGGCGCGGCGGTGGGATTTTTGTCGGGCATGTTCGGCGTCGGCGGTGGCTTCCTCATCACCCCACTCCTGATCTTCTACAACATTCCGCCGGCAATCGCGGTGGCGACCGGCGCCAACCAGGTCATCGCCTCGTCCTTCTCCGGCGCGCTCGCCCATTTCAAGCGCGGCACGCTCGACTTCAAGCTGGGCGGTATGCTTCTGGTCGGCGGCGTGTTCGGCTCGACGCTCGGTATTTACGTGTTCTCGCTGCTGCGCGCCATCGGCCAGCTCGACCTGTTCATCTCGTTGCTCTACGTCGTGCTGCTCGGCTCGGTGGGTGGGCTGATGATGGTGGAAAGCATCAACGCACTGCGCCAGACCAAGGGCGGCGCTGCGCCGACGCTGAAGAAGCCCGGCCAGCACAACTGGATCCACCGCCTGCCGCTGAAGATGCGCTTTCGCGCCTCAAAGCTGTTCGTCAGTGTCATTCCGGTGCTGGGGCTGGGCGCCGGCATCGGTTTCCTGTCGTCGATCATGGGCGTGGGCGGCGGCTTCATCATGGTGCCGGCGCTGATCTACCTGCTCAAGGTACCGACCAACGTCGTTATCGGCACCTCGCTGTTCCAGATCATCTTCGTGTCGGCCTACACGACCATCGTGCATGCCACCACCAACCAGACAGTCGACATCGTGCTCGCCTTCGTACTGATGGTGGGCGGCGTGGCCGGCGCGCAGTATGGCGCCAAGGCCGGGCAGAGGCTGCGCGGCGAGCAGTTGCGTGCACTGCTGGCGCTGCTGGTTCTGGCGGTGGCGCTGCGCCTTGCGTACGACCTCTTCGTGCAGCCTGCCAATGTCTATACGCTGAGCGGCCTCGACGGAGGCCACCTATGAGGTCGGCGGCGGCGCTGGCCGCCATTGCGCTCGCCTGGCTATCGACGACGCCAGCGCTCGCGGTCGAGCTACCGCAGGAAACGATCCAGATCGGCCTCTCGACCGACCGCGTCGCCATTACCGCCGATTTCACCGGCGCGGATCTCACCATCTTCGGCGCGATCGAGAACTCAGATCCGCTGTTGGCGCGGCAGGGCCGCTACGACGTGATCGTAGCACTCGAGGGGCCGACGCGCCCGGTCGTCGTGCGCCGCAAGGACCGCGTGCTCGGCATGTGGATCAACGTCGATTCAGAGACGTTCGACAATGTGCCGTCGTCCTATTCGGTCGCCACCACGCGTCCGTGGCAGGATATAGCTGACCCCGAAAAATACCGGCAGCTCTCGCTTGGCGCCAACAATCTGCACATCGCGCCGGTGGACACCACCGAAACCCCGACAACCATTGCCGGCTTTGTGGCCGCCCTGCGGGAACTCAAGCAGAAGACCGGGCTCTACAGCGAGCGCATCGGCGGCGTGCAGTTCCTGTCGGCCAACCTGTTTCGCGCCAAGCTGCTCCTGGCGCCTGATGTGCCGGTGGGCACGCATCGGGCGCGCGCCTTTCTGTTCCGCAACGGCGTCTTCATCAAAGAGACTTCTGCGCAGCTGGCCATCTACAAGTCCGGTTTCGAGCAGGCGATCTACCGTTTTGCCATGCGCCACAGCCTTTGGTTTGGTATTTTCGCCGTGGTGCTGGCCATGATCACCGGTTGGCTCGGCCGCGTCATCTTCAGGAAGGACTGAGGGCGAGGGCATAGAGCGTCCTCCGACTAGCCAGTCTCTACCCGGGATGCAGCATCGCCCCCGCGATGGAGAAGATGCGGTGGGAACCGAGCATATAGGCGCGGAATTTTTCCCAGTCGAACAGGCCGTGATAGGCGCGATCGAGAACGTTGAGCGAGCCGGTATAGGCGCCGAAGGCCGGCATGATGATGCGGCTGCCGTCGCTGGCGAAGCAGCGGCGGCGGACCGAACGGCCACGCTGGACGATGCGCGCGCAAGGGTGCAGGTGACCGGCGATCTCGCCTTCGACAGGAGTGGCAGAGGGCTCGTGCCGGAAGCTTAAGCCCCCGACATGGATCTCGCTCACCGTGTCGCCGGGAAGCCCGGCCGGAGCCTGCGGATCATGATTGCCGGCAACCCAGAACCAGTCGCGGCCGGCCATCAGCGCTTCCAAAGCCTGCCGGAAGATCTCGGGCAGACGCGCAGCACCTTCACCATCGTGAAAGCTGTCGCCGAGACTGATCACCCGCCGTGGCCGGTAGTGGTCGATGACGGCGGCGAGATGCTGAAGCGTGGCCGCGGTATCGTAGGGCGGCAGCAGCGCGCCGCGCCGCGCGTAGGACGAGCCTTTTTCCAGATGCAGGTCAGACACGACAAGCAGTTCAAGCTCGGGCGCGAACAGCACACCGCGCCGGTCGCAGACCACGCGTTCGCCGGCGATCAGAATCGCCTCATCGCGCGGTTGCCGAGCCTTATGCGCCAGACTGCTCATTGCGGCCCCATGGCCTCCTCGATGATGCCCTCGGCTTCCAAGAGAAGCGTGTCGTCGGCATCGCCGCGCACCGCCTCCTTGCCGATTTCGAGCATGATGGGCACTGCCAGCGGCGAGATCTGCTCCAGCGGTTTATGCACGATTCGACCGCGAATGCGCGAGAGCATCTCGCCAAGCCTCCTGACATCGAGCAGGCCCATTGCGGCATCAGCGCGCGTAGCCTGCAGCAGAATGTGGTCGGGCTCATGGCTGCGAAGCACGTCGTAAATGAGGTCGGCCGAGACATTCACTTGCCGACCGCTTTTTTCCTGCCCCGGATGGCGCTTCTCGATCAGCCCCGAGATCAGCGCGCAATTGCGGAAGGTGCGCTTCAGCATCCAACTGTCGGCCAGCCAGGCATCGAGATCGTCGCCCAACATGTCCTCGTCGAACAACTGGCCAAGCGGCAGCTCGCCTCGCCCGAACATGTGCCCCATGTCGCCGAGCGACCAGATCGCCAGCGCATAGTCGGTGGCGACGAAGCCGAACGGCCGCGCGCCTGCGCGCTCCAACCGGCGGGTGAGCAGCATGCCGAGCGTCTGGTGTGCCGGACGCCCCTCGAACGGATAGGCGACCATGTAATGGCGCCCGCCGCGCGGGAAGGTCTCGATCAGCAGGTCGGAGCGCCTGGGCAGGATGGACTTTTCCGATTGCAACCGCAGCCAGTCGGCGACCTGATCAGGCAGTTGCTTCCAGCGCTGTGGATCGGCCAGCATGGCGCGCACGACATCGGCGAGATAGGTGGAAAGCGGGAACTTGCCGCCGCCGTAGTATGGCACCTTGGCGTCCTTGCCCGGCGCGTTGGAGACGAAGCATTCGTTTTCGCGGATGCCTTCAAAGCGCAGCACCTTGCCGGAAAACAAAAAGGTGTCGCCCGGCACCAGCGTTTCCAGAAACGCCTCTTCGATCTTGCCGAGCGCGGGTCCGCCACGCGCCGCCAGGCCCCTGCCCTCGCGCACATAGCGCACGGTGAGCGACGGCACCTCGATAATGGTGCCGACATTCAGCCGATATTGCTGGGCAACGCGCGGATGGCTGATGCGCCAGGTGCCATCCTTGGTCAGCTTGATGCGGGCATAGCGCTCATAGCTCTTCAGCGCATAGCCGCCGGTGGCGACGAAATCGACAACCCGGTCGAAGGTGCGGCGATCGAGCGTTGCATAGGGTGCCGCTGTGCGCACTTCCTCGAAAAGGTCGTCGGCGCGGAAGGGCGCACCACAGGCAACGCCCAGTACATGTTGGCAAAGCACGTCGAGCGCGCCTTCGACCAGCGGCGGCGTGTCCTGCGCGCCGAGATAATTCGCCTCCAGCGCCGCGCGGCATTCCAGCACCTCGAAGCGGTTGGCGGGAATGAGGATCGCCTGGCTGGGCTCGTCCATGCGGTGGTTGGAGCGACCGATGCGCTGGGCCAGCCGGCTCGCACCTTTGGGCGCGCCGACATGCACAACGAGATCGACGTCGCCCCAGTCGATGCCGAGATCGAGCGTTGAGGTGGCGACGATGCCGCGCAGGCTGTTCGTCTCCATCGCCTTTTCGACGCGGCGGCGCTGGCTGACATCGAGCGAGCCGTGGTGCAGCGCGATCGGCAGATTGTCGTCATTGGCGCGCCAAAGTTCCTGGAACAGGAATTCGGCCTGGCTGCGCGTGTTGACGAAGAGCAGCGTGGTCTTGTGTCGGCGGACCGCGTCGTAGATCTCGGGGATGGCATAGCGCGCCGAATGGCCGGCCCATGGCACGCGCTCTTCCGAGTCCAGAATGCTGATTTCCGGCTTGGCGCCGCCGGCGACCTCGATCAGGTCGGCCATGTCGCCGGGCGGATTTTGCCCGACCAGCCAGCGGCGCAACTCATCCGGGTCAGACACCGTGGCGGAGAGGCCGATGGCCTGAAGATCGGGCACGAAGCGGCGCAGCCGCGCCAGTCCGAGCGACAGTAGATGGCCGCGCTTGGAGGTGACCAGCGAATGCAGCTCGTCCAGCACGATGTAGCGCAGATCCTCGAAGAAGCGCGGCCCGTCCGGCGAGGCGATCAGCAGCGCAAGCTGCTCCGGCGTGGTCATCAGAATGTCGGGCGGCACCAGCTTCTGGCGCTGGCGCTTGTGGGATGGCGTGTCGCCGGTGCGTGTCTCCAGCGTAATCGGCAATCCGATCTCGGCCACCGGCTTGCCGAGGTTGCGCTCGATGTCGACGGCAAGCGCCTTGAGCGGCGAGATGTAGAGCGTGTGGATGCCGCGCCGCGCCTGTCCTGGCCGGCGCTTGGGCCTGTTCGCCAGATCGACCAGCGTGGGCAGGAAGCCGGCCAGCGTCTTGCCAGCGCCCGTCGGCGCAATCAGCAGCACCGACTTTCCGGCCTGGGCACGGACCAGCAGATCAAGCTGATGGGCGCGCGGCGACCAGCCTCGGCTCTCGAACCATTTCAGGAACGGTTCGGGCAGGATGGCGGATTGCTCGCTCGGCTCGGATCGGCTCTGGTCGTTCACGCGTCAGAACTAGCGCGACGCGAACCGGCCGCCAAGCGATTTTGCGAACAAAACAGGATCATTTATATCGGAAGACTGACAGCTGCCGCCGGATGCACTATCGCGGGTTCTGACATTTCAACGAGGCCACGCAGTGAAGCCAGACCAAGAAAGTTCCGATCACGAGCGGATCGTCGCGCTCGAAGCGCGTATCGCAGCACTCGAGAAGCTTGTTGGTGAGCTGCAGCAGAGCATCCTGCAATCGCAGGCAGGCACGACCGCAAAGCCGGCCGAAAAGCCGTTGCGCTCGCGCGGAATGTTGGGCCGTCCTCGAACGGGCCAATAGGGATATCGGAAGAAAAACTCAGCGCGCCGGAGGAGCTTTGCGCGCAATCACGATCAGGCCTTCGATGGGTTGGCCGCGATCCTGTCTGATGATGTGTGGTTCTAGAGAAACAAGGGTAAGGGCATTCCTGGTCAGGACGCTACGCACATAATTTTCGGAGTGTGCGTAGCGTCGCGAGGGCTGGAGGATGAGATCCCCCTCCCCTCGCCAATATTCCACCGAGAAGGCGAACAGCCCTCCTTCCCGCAGCATCGAAGCTGCCGTGGCCGTGACCTTTTCCAGTGCGCCGACATACATGAAGACATCGGCCGCCGCGACGAGATCGACTTGCGCGCCGTCGTAAGCGAGCGCCTGCAGGTCGGCCTTGACCAGCCGGTCGTAGACGCTCTTGCCGCGCGCGATGCCGAGCATGCCGGCGGAAATGTCGTAACCTTCGAGATGGTCGCAATATGGGCGCAGCTTTTCGCCCATCAGGCCGGTGCCGCAGCCGAGATCGCTTGCGCTTGCGAAGCGCCCGGGATGCGCAACGCGGATTGCCGCGTCGAGCAGGGCTGGCACATTGTAGGCCAGCCGGTTGACGAGTGAGTCGTCGAATTTGGGCGCATATTGGTCGAACAGCGCCTCAACGAAGGCGCTAGGCGGCGCGCCGCCCGGGCCAGCCTCGCCGATCAACTCGAGCTTCAGCCCTGCACCGAACCTGTCTTCCGGTTCCAGCTCCAGCGCGTGGCGCCAGGCCTTCGCCGCGCCTGCCTTGTCCCCTGCCGCCTCGTGCATTTCGCCGAGCCGGAACCAGCCAAGCGCCCATTGCGGCACGAGCTCAAGCGCACCGAGCATCAGCTCGGCTGCAGCGGCATGATCGCCCGAACCGAACAGCATTTCTGCGTAATCGGCGCGGCGATCCGCCAGTACATCACCCGACGACGTTTGCAGCGGCTTCAAGCAGCGTTGGACCTGTAAAAGAGGAAATCCGGGCGCGGATACGTCCGGAGCGGCGCGCTCTTTATCAGGCTTTTCCGACGCGCACAAATGCCTATTTTGAGAGCATGCGCGCCAGTGATCTTCTCTGCTCCCGCCCTGAAGGGCTTTACTGCCCGCCCGGCGATTTCTTCATCGATCCGGTGCGGCCGGTGGCGCGCGCGCTGATCACCCACGGCCATTCCGACCATGCCCGCCCCGGCCACCGCGCAGTGCTCGCCACGCCCGAGACGCTGGACATCATGGAGCTGCGCTGCGGGCCGGATTTTACCGGGTCGCGGCAGGCGATGCGGCTTGGCGAAACGATTTCGCTGAACGACGTCAAGGTGACGTTCCAGCCCGCCGGCCACGTGCTGGGCTCGGCGCAGATCTGCGTCGAGCATCGCGGCATGCGCATCGTCGCTTCCGGCGACTACAAGCGCCAGCCCGATGCAACCTGCGCCCCCTTCATTCCCATCCCCTGCGACGTCTTCATCACCGAGGCGACCTTCGGCCTGCCGGTGTTCCGCCATCCGCATCCGAGCAACGAGGTCTCGCGGCTGTTGAAGTCAGTCGAGCAATTTCCTGAACGCACCCATCTTGTGGGCGCCTATGCGCTCGGCAAGGCACAGCGCGTCATCAGCCTGCTGCGCCAGGCAGGCTATGACCGAACCATCTATATTCACGGCGCGCTGGCAAAACTCTGCGACTATTATCAGAGCCGAGGCGTCAAGCTGGGCGACCTCCAGCCCGCGACGGTCGAGGCAGGCGGCAAGGAAGATTTCGCCGGCGAAATCGTGGTCGGTCCGCCCGCTGCCTTCTCCGACCGCTGGGCGCGGCGCTTTCCCGACCCCGTCGCCTGCTTCGCCTCGGGCTGGATGCGCATACGCCAGCGCGCCAAGCAGCGCGGGGTGGAGCTGCCGCTGATCATCTCCGACCATTCGGACTGGGACGAGCTGACCGAGACCATCACCGAGACGGGCGCGGGCGAGGTTTGGGTAACGCACGGCCGCGAGGAGGCCCTGGTGCGCTGGTGCGAGCTGGACGGCATCGCGGCGCGGCCCTTGCATTTGGTGGGGTACGAGGACGAGGGGGATTGATGCATCGCTTTGCCGAACTGCTCGACCGCCTGGTGCTGACGCCCTCGCGCAACGGCAAGCTGACCCTGCTGACCGACTATTTCCGTGACGTCGAAGACCCCGACCGGGGGCTGGCGCTGGCCGCCATTACCGGCGACCTGTCGATCGCGGCGGTGAAGCCGGCCATGCTGCGCACGCTGGTAACCGAGCGCATGGACCCGGTGCTGTTCGGCTATTCCTACGACTATGTCGGCGACCTTGCCGAAACCGTTTCGCTGGTGTGGCCAGAGCCGCCGGCGCACCGCACGGCAAACATCCGCCCCACCCTGGCCGATGTGGTCGGTGCGCTGCAAGCGGCGAGCCGTTCCGATGGGCCGCGCGTGCTGGCACGCCTGCTCGACCGCGCCGACATTTCGGCCCGCTACGCCATCATCAAGCTGGTGACCGGGGGCTTGCGCATCGGCGTTTCGGCACGGCTGGCCAAGCAGGCGCTGGCCGATCTCGGCAAGGTGGACGTTGCCGAGATCGAGGAACTGTGGCACGGGCTGACGCCACCCTATACCGAGCTTTTCGGATGGTTGGAGGGCAAGGGCCCTAAGCCGGAAACTGCCGCCAAGGCGCTGTTTCGCCCGGTTATGCTGGCCAATCCGGTGGACGACGGCGATCTCGAAAGGCTCGATCCGGCTGACTATGCCGCCGAATGGAAATGGGACGGAATTCGCGTGCAAGCGGTGTGCGAAGGTGGCGTCCGCCGGCTCTATTCACGCACCGGCGACGACATTTCGCCGGCCTTTCCCGATCTCGTCGAAGCCATGACCTTCGAGGGCGTTCTGGACGGCGAGTTGCTGGTGGGCGATCCACAACGTGAAACGGGCACCTTCTCCGACCTGCAGCAGCGGCTGAACCGCAAGACGGTGTCCGCCAAGATGCTCGAGCTCTATCCGGTGTTCATACGCTGCTACGACCTTCTGCAGGAAGGCGCGGAGGACGTGCGCGCCCTGCCCTTCCTGGAGCGGCGCGCGCGGCTCGAAAATTTCGTGCGCCGGCTCGACCCCGCCCGCTTCGACCTCTCACCGCTTGCGCTGTTTGCCGACTGGTCGGCGCTCGAAGAGATGCGCAGCAACCCGCCGCATCCGGTGATCGAGGGCGTGATGCTGAAGCGGCGCGACTCGGCCTATCTCGCCGGCCGTCCGAAAGGCCCATGGTTCAAATGGAAGCGCGATCCCTTCACCGTGGATGCGGTGCTGATGTATGCGCAGCGCGGCCACGGCAAGCGCTCCAGCTTCTATTCCGACTACACATTCGGCGTCTGGGCCGGGCCGGAAGGAGCCGAAGAACTGGTGCCGGTGGGCAAGGCCTATTTCGGCTTCACCGACGAGGAACTGCGGCAGATCGACAAATTCGTGCGCGACAACACCATCGAGCGTTTTGGGCCCGTGCGCTCGGTGCGCGCCGACCGCAGCCACGGGCTCGTGCTTGAGGTCGCCTTCGAGGGGCTGAACCGCTCGACGCGGCACAAGTCGGGCGTCGCCATGCGTTTCCCGCGCATTTCGCGCCTGCGCTGGGACAAGCCGGCCGGCGAGGCCGACCGTATCGAGACGTTGCAAGCGCTGCTCGACTAAGCTTTCCCCTACTCCGAGACGGAGACGCGAATCTCGTAGACGTCGACCGGCTTGCCCTGGCCGCCAACATCGGAGTTGATGGCGATGGTGCCGCCCGAACCGGGATTCTTCGAGCGAAAGTCCAGCTCGAACAGATAGTCGCCGCGACCATCGCCGACGGCGTAGCGCTTGCGCCCGCAGCCGCCGAGCTCGCCAAAATTGCAATCGACCGACATCTGCGTTGCCTGCCCGTCAGCGCCGCGCGCAATGATGTCGAACGTCGCCACCTTGCCGGCGAGCTTTTCAAGCACCCCCTGGCCAACGTCGAACAGGATGGCTTCATCCGATCCGCCCGAGCGGATGCGCAGGAAACTGCCGGAGCCGTCCTGCATCACCTCTGCCGAGGTGTGGCCCGGTGCGGTGACCCCCGTAGCGTCGGCCGGCGAAAACACGTCGATCCAGTTGCGGCTCGGATCGACTTGGCCCTGCTTGATCGGCGCGCCTTCGTTTTCGGGAATGAAATCCTCGCTGGCCGTGGTCCGCGCCGGGTTGCGCACTGAGGTGTCGCGCTCGGCCGCCGATTTGAACATGCCGGTCTGGAACGCCCACCAGCCGCCGATGCCGACGGCGGCGATTACCGTGGCGGTGACGAAGATGCGGCCGAACGGGATGCGGAAACCCCGACGCGCGCGGCGTTCGTCGCGCTCGCCCTCGACCGCCAGGCTGTCGGCGCGCACCGCCTTGCGGCGGCCATTGCCATTGCGTCCTTCGATGGAAATGTCGGGCGCGGCCGCGCCGCGGCCGCTATTGCCCGGCCGCACATCGTCGAGGCTGGGCTCGAAGCTGTTGCCTGCCGGATCGACGGCGGCAGCGGCCAGCGTGAATTCGGTCTCGATCTCGGCGATCTTGGCCTGCAAGGCCTTGCGGCGATTGATGGCGGCTTCGACCGTGAGGTTCGGATTCGCCTTCAGGGCGCGATCGAGCGCAGCAAAAGCCGACCGATAGACTTTCTCGCGAAAATCCCGGTCCTCGGCATTTCCTTTTTCGAAGGCGCTGCGGATCGCCTTTTCGATAGGATCCAACCCGGTTTCCTCATCGTACGGTTCATTCTTGCATGATGGTTAGACGCAGCCGGCCTTTCAGGCAACGCCCGCTTTTGTCATTATCCCGGCCCGCAAGGCCGCGAATGCCATTTTTTGCGTCGAAGGACGGCCTCTAGTTGGCGACAGGCCCCGGCTTCGGGTCGCATAGATCAAGCTCGGCAATCACGCTAATGCGGATCGGGGAAGCCAGCCCTCTTTGATTCCCTGCTCGAGTCGCCGCTGGGACTTGATCGCAGCAACCTCCTCAGTCCACTGATGCGGCACGAATCACGCGCAGTCGCCACGGCGCCCGATCCTCACCGCCCGCACCGGCCTGAGGTCCGCTGCCGGCCCCTGTTGGCCTGATAGATAGGCCTCGCAATCAACCGCCTAAGTGTGGAAGGTTTGAAAACGAACGTATAAATCAGCACGAAGGCCGCTTGAAATTGCCGCGCAATGCGGCTATCACCCGCTCACCGTTTCGCGCCTCGCCGCGAAAACATGGTCGCCGCTTTAGCTCAGTTGGTAGAGCACATCATTCGTAATGATGGGGTCGCGTGTTCGAGTCACGCAAGCGGCACCACTAAATTCCAAGAATCTAGCTAGACCTGCGCGTCTCCGGGCGCTGCCCGTGCATGACATTTTCTAGATCATGATCAGCCCCTGCCGCATCGCTGTGGCGATGGCATCGGTGCGGTTGGCGGCGCCGAGCTTCACCAGGATCGCCGCGACATGGAATTTGACGGTATGCACGGAAATGTCGAGTTGCCGCGCGATCACCTTGTTTGGTGCGCCCTCGGCAAGCAGGGCCAGCACCTCCGCCTCGCGCGGCGAAAGCCGGATCGAAGCCTCGTGTTCTGCCTCACCCTCGGCCGACAAACCGTCAGCCAGATGGTCGTCGGCCGGGTCGCGCCCATTCATTTCAGTTGATGCATGGGCGATACGATAGCCCGCAGCGGCAAGCCGTGTGGCCGCCGCGATCAGCGCCGTGTCGGCGTCCCGCGGCAACACGGCCGCAACCGTCGCCGGCCAGTTCGTCACCCTGGAGGCGAGGACGATCAAGGGTACGCCTTGCGCGCGCACGCCGCTCGCGGTTTCGTCATCGACGATGGCCACGTCGGCGTGGTCGCCTTCGGCCAGTTCTCCGGTCGTCACCGGCACCAGTCCGTCGTCCTCCGACAGGCGAAGCGCAAGCTGCTCGCTCGACGCCGCGTCCCCGAGCGCCACCAGAACGAGCAACCTGTGTTGCGTCTCCGCCATAGCCAGCATCGGCCCTCTCAGGTCAGGGGTTTCTCGCCGATCGTGATCGCCACGTCACGCGCCTTGCCGCCGCGCACGATCGCCAGCGTGACCGCGGCGCGTGCGCTGTCCGGCCCCAGCCGGCGGATCAGTTCGCGCGGTCCGCGCACCGGCTCGCCGTTCCAGGCGGTGACGATATCGCCCAGCGCGATGCCGGCGGTCTTGGCCGGCCCTTCGTCGTCGAGCCCCGTGACCATGGCGCCCTGCACAGGGCCGTGGCGGATGGGATACAAGCTAGCGCCGAGGTAGCCGCGCAGGACGTGACCTTTCTCGCGCAACGTCGCGACGGTCCGCTCGATCGTCTCGTAGGGGATTACCAGCGCCCGGCGGCGCGGGCCGAAGAGCAACATCCCTATCAGCGCGCCCTTGGCGTCGAGAGCCGGACCGCCCTCGAAGCGACCGCCCGCCGTGACTGCGAGGTTGATACGGCGGTCAATCGCACCGCCACGCAGCGAGCGCCACGTCGGCCCGACCTCGCCCACCGTGCCGAGCACCGCAAGAGGCGAAGTGCCGTCACGCCCGGCTGTTACGACGATGTTGCCGGCACGCACCGGCCCAGCTTTTGCGAAGCTCGTACCGGCTGCCGGTGTCGCTGGCTTCAGCAGGGCGATGCCCGTCGAGGGATCGCGGCCGATCAGCTCGGCCTTCACGGTCTCGCCGCTGGGTAGGGTGACCTGCAATTCCTCGTCCGGCTCGACGGTTTCCTCCGCGGCGACGTAAAAACCGTCGCGCCAGTGGAAGGCCGTCGCGGTCCGGCCATGACGGGTTGGAAAGCTCGCGGTCAGAGACGCCGCTTGTTCGGCTATGTCGGCGACCGCGTCGGAAAAGGCAGCAAGGTTGAAGCTTGTCATCACGCACTCCTGGGTTCGGCCATCTGGGCTTTCGATACCCGGATATTGCCGCACCTGGTGGCGCTTCCAACTCGCCTGACGGCTAGGAACCGCCGTCACTAGCCATGCGGTCAGGTCGCGGCGCCCCGGCGCGCACAGCACATATAGGCACGGATTGTCCGAATGACACGGAGGCCCCGATGGCCCTGCCTGCGACTGACCTGCAGCCCCATGATGCCGGTCTTCTTGATGCCTACTCTTCCACCGTTGCCGATGCGGTTGACCGCGTCGGCCCGGCCGTGTGCCGTATCGGGCCCATTTCTGACGGCCGCGCCGCAGGCCAGGGTTCGGGGTTCGTCATCGCGCCCGACGGGTTGATCGTCACGAATTTCCACGTTGTCGGCGAGGCACGCGCCGTACGTGTCGCCATGCCCGACGGCACATCCGCCGAGGGGCGCGTGCTTGGCCGCGATGCCGATACCGACATTGCCCTGGTGCGTGCCGACGGTCATTTTCCTGACATAGCCCCGCTCGGCGATTCAAGGCGCCTGCGTCGCGGCCAGATCGCCATTGCCATCGGCAATCCGCTCGGCTTCGAATGGACGGTGACGACTGGCGTCGTCTCGGCGCTGGGCCGCTCGATGCGCGCCTCGACAGGCCGGCTCATCGACGATGTGATCCAGACCGACGCCGCGCTCAACCCGGGCAATTCCGGCGGGCCGCTGGTATCGTCGGCCGGCGAGGTTATCGGCGTCAACACCGCAATGATCCGCGGCGCTCAAGGCATCGCCTTCGCCGTCGCTTCGAATACGGCCGCGTTCGTCATTACCGAGATCATCCGCTTTGGCCGCGTGCGCCGTGCCTTTATCGGCGTCTCGGCCGATACAGTCGCTCTGCCCCGGCGTGCCGCACTGCTTTCCCAGGTGACCAGCCGCACGGCGGTGCGGTTGCGCTCGGTCGAGACGGGTGCACCTGCTGCGAAAGCCGGTTTGAAGGAAGGCGACATCATCGTCGCGATCGATGGCCACGCCGTCGGCGGCGTGGACGATCTGGTGCGGATGCTGGACTCCGAAAAGATCGAAAGAGAAACGGTGTTTACGGTGGTCCGCCGTTCGGAGGTCAGCCAGGTGACGGTAACGCCGGCTGCACGTGCCTGACTATGGCTTGCCGGTCTCCCTGCTCTACTTCTCCTGCGGGATGGGGGTCCGCGCATTCGTAAGGACCCTCGAGCACCGGCAAGGGATTTGCCATCGGCGTCAGCTACTCATGGAGACCCACATGGCCGATACTTCACCTGAACAGAACAAGGCGCTTGTGCTGGAAGCCTTCGATACGCTGTTCAATAAGCGCGACTATGCCGCGGCGAAGCAATTCTGGTCGGACCAGTACATTCAGCACAGCGCACATATTCCTCCCGGCCGCGATGGCCTGTTCAACCTTGTTCGCGCCCTCCCCGACACTCTTCGTTATGAAAGTCATGTGATCCTCGCCGAAGGGGACTACGTCATCGCGCATGGCCGCTTTTCGGGCCACGGGCGCCCCGCCTCATGGGTCGCCGCCGACGTCGTGCGAATGGAAAACGGCAAGCTCGCCGAGCACTGGGACGTCCTTCAAGACGAAGCGACCCAAGCGGAATCCCTTAGCGGTCTGCCGATGTTTGGCGACCGTTTTCCGGCTTGAGGGAGACCGCTGGTAGGCTTGCATAGATGATCGACACTCCGAGCCAACCCATCATCGAAACGCGACGGCAACAGATGTTTCCTGTTTTGGAGCCGGCCGAGATCGAGCGCGTGCGGCGTTTTGGCAAGGTTCGCACGTATGAAGTGGATGAACCGCTTGCGACTGCCGGTCAGGTAAGTCCCGGCCTTGCCATCATCCTGGCCGGTGAGGTCAAAATTACTCAACGCAATCAGTCCGGCAGTCGCAGCGAGATCGTGACCCACGGGCCAGGCGCTTTCATGGGTGAATTGGCGCAGCTGGCAAATAGACCGGCGCTCGTCGACGCCCATGCGAAAGGACCGGTCGAGGCCTTGATCCTGCCGCCTGAACAACTGCGGGCCCTGCTGATCGCAGAAGCGGAGCTGGGGGAGCGCATCATGCGCGCGCTGATCCTCAGGCGTGTCGGTTTGCTGGAGACAGGCGCTGGTGGGCCTGTGATCGTGGGTCGCGCCCAAAATGGCGATGTGCTCCGGCTTGAGGGCTTCCTTCAGCGCAATGGACACCCACGCCAACGGCTCGACCCCGAGACCGATCCGGAGGCCAGAGCGCTGATCGACCGCTTTCACGTGGATGTCGGTCAATTGCCGATCGTGCTCTGCCCGAATGGACAGCTGCTTCGCAATCCGACCGAGACCGAGCTTGCCCGCTGCATCGGTCTACTAGGCCCAATCGATCCGGAACACCTTTACGATGTCGTCATCGTGGGGGCAGGGCCGGCCGGTCTCGCGGCCGCCGTCTACGCCGGCTCGGAAGGGCTTTCGGCGCTCGTGCTCGATTGCCGTGCCTTTGGCGGGCAGGCCGGTGCGTCCGCCAGGATCGAAAACTATCTCGGTTTCCCGACCGGCATCAGCGGCATGGCGCTCATGGCGCGTGCCTACGGCCAGGCCCAGAAGTTTGGAGTCGAGATGGCCATTCCCGATGCCGCGCTTGGTCTGGATGCGAGAGAGGTCGGCGATGGTCCCATGACGCTTACACTGAGCAACAATGAACGCGTTACCACGCGCTCGATCGTGATTGCGACCGGCGCCCGGTACAGGCAGCTCCCTGTCGACGGTCTGGGGTCCTTTGAGGGGACGAGCGTGCATTATTGGGCGTCTCCGCTCGAAGCCAAGCTCTGTGCAGGCGAGGAGGTCGCTCTGGTGGGCGCGGGGAATTCCGCGGGACAGGCAGCCGTCTTCCTGGCGAGCCACGCTTCCAAAGTGTGGATGTTGGTGCGGGGCGCTGACCTTGCCGCCACCATGTCTCGCTATCTTGTAGACCGAATTAGCGGTCTACCAAACATTGAGCTTCTGACGGAAACCTCTGTTACTGGCCTGGAGGGCCGCGACGGTTTGCTGGAGGCGATCCGTTGGCGCAACCGGGACTCTAAGGAGGAAGTTCGGCAACAGCTTCGTCACTTGTTCTCGTTTATCGGTGCGGTTCCGAACACGGGCTGGCTGTCGGGCTCCGGAGTTGAACTTGATCCCAAAGGCTTCATTCTCACCGGCACCAATTCGAGCCGGCATCCCCTGGAGACCAGTCACCACCGCATCTATGCCATAGGCGATGTGCGATCAGGTTCGGTGAAGCGCGTTGCGGCAGCAGTCGGCGAAGGTGCGCAGGTCGTGGCGGCCTTGCACGCCGCCTTGGCTTCGAACCAACGCTAGACGCCACCGCGCTAAGTCCTACCCACGCCGCCTTTCGAGGGGCGCTCGAATCGGTAACATTTTGTGCAAGCCGTCGAGGCTGGCAAAACAAGCACGAGCATTGGCGATATATCTGGGACCTGATCGGCACCTGCCCTAAAACGTGCGAATGGCTACCTGCCCCCGAAACGATCCCGATAGAAGCCAGGCGTAATTCCCAGGCGCTTCAGAAATGCGCGGTGCAGGGCGTCAAGGCTGCCAAAGCCTGACCGTTCGACGACGCGCGCCAGCGGCCAATCCGACGTCTCCAACAACGTCTTTGCGCGATCAATCCGGGCGGCCTCCACGAATTGCGCAGGTGTTGTCCCGGTTTCCTTATGGAAAGAGCGCGAGAAGGTTCGCTCGCTCATGCCAGCGCGCGCGGCAAGCGCGGGACCGGACAGGTCGCCGGTCGGGTCTTCGATGATTTCATTCAGTAGTTTGCGCAAACGCGGCGTGGCGTTGGCCTGTACCGCCAGGCCCGTACTGAACTGCGACTGCCCGCCAGGCCGGCGCATGAAGAGCACCATTTGCCGAGCGACCGCGAGCGCGGTTTGTGCTCCACAATCAGCCTCCACCAACGCCAGGCACAAATCGATCCCTGCCGTGATGCCGGCAGAGGTGAACACCGGTGGCTCGGCAACAAAGATCGCGTCCTGCTCAACTTCGATCTGAGGACGAAGCTCCTTCAGCAACTCACATGAATTCCAATGCGTGGTCGCGCGTTTTCCATCAAGGAAACCGCCCGCCGCGAGCACGAAAGCGCCCGTACAAACGCTGGCGAGCCGTCGTGTCACGGCTGCGCGCGATTGCAACCAGTTGACCAGGCTGGTCTCGAAGATGACTGCACGCAGCCCTTCTTCGCTGCCGCCCGCAACAATGATCGTGTCTATCTCATCGGGCAGGCCATCGAGCGCCACGGCCTCGCCGAGATGAATCCCGGCAGCCGAACTGCATTTCATCGCCCCGCCCGTCGGGGAGGCGAGCACAACCTCATAATGAGGCGCATCCTTGGGCAAATGCAGGTTCGCCATCGCGAAGACCTCCATGGGCCCCACGACATCAAGAGCCTGGACGCCCTCATAGCCGATCATCGCGACCCGTCGTGTGTTGAGAACCGAAGTCTGCATTGGCGTAAAATGCGATAAGTATGACATTTTCGCCAGTGCATATTGAGCCTATTTTCGCGCCGCTTCCATCAGCCTCCATCACCACGGATAGATTATGTGCCGATTGCTTCTAAAGGTCCTCCTGCTCCTTCTGTTGGCACTGCCAGCTATCGCGAACATCGACCAAGCCTCTGCCGGAGCGGAAGCTTCCATTCAATTGCCGCCTCCAAAAGCCGGACGAACTCGTTCGCTCGTGGCCATTGCGGCCGACAATGCCGGTACGGAAACAACCGATCTCATCGTTCCCTACGGCGTTCTGAAGGCGGCGGGTGTTGCTGATGTCGTCATCGTCTCGACGCATCCAGGCGTGGTTGGCCTTATGCCCGCGCTCGCGATCGAGCCGGATACCACCATGTCCGAGTTCGATGCGGCAAGTCCTAGCGGAGCCGACATCGTCATTGTGCCCGCCATGCATGACAGCGGGAACAAAGCGGTCATCAGTTGGGTGCAGGAGCAATCCGCCAAGGGGGCTATTGTCGTCTCGATCTGCGAAGGTGCCTGGATCTCTGCCCGGGCCGGCATTCTCGAAGGCAAAGTGGCAACCACGCACTGGTATGCGTTCGACGATCTCGCCAACGCCTTTCCGACGACACGGTGGGTTCGAGATCAACGTTATGTTTTCGACCGCAATGTCTTGACCACCACGGGTGTCACCGCGTCCATTCCTGCGAGCCTCGCCCTTGTCGAAGCGATCGCAGGACGTGCAAAGGCGAGCGCGGCTGCCGCCCAACTGGGCGTCGCGGACTGGACTGCAGTGCATGATTCAGGCCCGTTTCGGCTGACAGCGGGGCGCATCTGGCAAATCGGCAGCAACTTCCTCGCTTTCTGGGGGCACGAAACTCTTCAGGTACCGGTCGAGGCCGGTTTTGACGAAATCGCGCTGGCGCTCACCGCCGATGCGTGGTCCAGGACCTATCGCTCTCATGCAGTCGCGGTCGGGAAGTCTGGCCCGATCCGGTCACGTCATAGCCTGATGCTGGTGCCGGATAGAAATGCCGCTTCGGCCTGTCCGGACATCAGCATTCCGCAAACCGCCTCCGCACGGGCGCTCGATCATGCCCTGGCGGAGATCGCCGCTCGCTATGGCAGCTCGACCGCAGGCATTGTCGCCCTACAGCTTGAGTACCCGACGCGTCAGGCTGGTGCTTACTGATAAGCTCGGTGCTACGCCGTCGGACCGTGGCCCGGACCTTCAGACCGGGATCTCCCACGAGGATTTGATTTTCTGCATCGGGATTTCCGTCTTGATGTTCCGGACCCCCTTGATGCGGCCGAGGTGCTCGATCTGGAAGCGCCGATAGCCTTCGAGATCTTCGACGACAACCCGCAGCAGGAAGTCGCTGTCGCCGGCCATCAGGTGGCATTCGACGACTTGCGGAAGTTTCTTGATCGCCTCGACGAAGACGTTGACGGATTCCTCGTCCTGACCCGTCAGCCAGACGCGAGCGAATACGGTCAGCCCCATCCCGACCTTTGCCGGGTTGACGAGCGCGACATAGCGCTCGATGACACCCGCCTGTTCCAGTTGGCGCACCCGGCGCAGGCAGGGCGAAGGGGACAGGCCGACACGGTCGGCCAGATCGATGTTCTGGATCCGACCATCCTGCTGCAATGCCCTCAGGATCGCCCGATCGATTGAGTCCAACTCAGTTGGCATGCGATTTCACCAAAGCCGCTCAGTTTGATTGTGCGTGCCAAACTTTCCGACAATTGAGCCATGAACGCAATCTGTGACCCCGCTGACTGATGTAGAACCCCGCGATCGTCGGACTTCACAGTGCATGGCTTCGCTCTCATGACAGACACAAATTTCACTCTCGACACTCCTGTCGAGCGAAGCTCTTTCTCCGAAGCCTTCCGCGGTCTCAGAGACGCCCTGCCGGTCATGCTCGGCTTCGTGCCCCTCGCGCTGGTTCTTGGTTACCAGGCAGCTCAGAAGGGGTTCAGTCCGATCGAGGTGCCGCTGCTGACCGGGCTGAACTTCGCCGGCGGCTCGGAATTCGCGGCCATCGAACTCTGGACCTCGCCGCCGCACATCTCGCTGATCGTTGCCATCACCCTTCTGGTCAACAGCCGGCATTTCCTCATGGGTGCAGCCCTGGCTCCGCTGATGCGGCATCTGCCAAAACGCAAGGCGTTTCCCGCCCTCTTCTTCATGTGCGACGAGAGCTGGGCCATAGGGCTGGCCGATGGGCGAAAGGCCGGCTCGCGCCTGAGCCTTGGCTACTACATAGGCGTGTCGATCAGCCTCTATCTCACCTGGGTCGTATTCACCAGCGTCGGAGCCCTGGCCGGCCCTATCCTCGGAGATGTGAGGCGCTTCGGCTTCGACATGGCGTTTCCGGCCGTCTTCCTCGTGATGCTCGCGGGCATGTGGAAGGGCGTTTCCGCCGCGCGCCCCTGGCTTGTCAGCCTTGTCGTGGGCGCGGCAACCTATCTTCTCGTCCCAGGCGCCTGGTACGTCCCGGTCGGTGCGTTGTCGGGCGTTGCCGCTGCATTTTTCTGGGCGAAGTGATCATGATCGACCCGATGAACTTTCTAACCATCCTTTTGATGGCGTCCGTCACCTACCTGACGCGGATCGGCGGTTATGTCCTGCTGCGCAACCGCACGCTGAGCCCGCGCGCGAAAACGGTTCTGGAAAACGCACCCGGCTGCGTGCTCATCACCGTGATCGCACCGAATTTCGTCACTGGCCATCCGGCCGACATTGTGGCACTCGGCCTCACCGTGGCCGCTGCGACGCGGCTTTCGATCCTGCCGACCGTGCTGGTTGCAATCGTCTCGGCGGGCGTTTTGCGGAGCCTTCTTGGATGACGAAGATCGACGAACAGGAGTTTTGGGTTCGAACCAGGGAGGGCCGTCTTTTCGCAAAGACTTGGACGCCCGACGCTCAGGAAACGACCTATCGCGCCCCGATCCTGCTGTTCCACGACTCTCTCGGCTGCGTGGAGCTCTGGCGCGGTTTCCCCGCCCTGCTCGCCTCGGCAACCGGGCGACGCGTCATCGCATATGACCGCCTTGGCTTCGGCCGCTCGGACTCGTATCCGGGCCAGCTGGAGTTCGATTTCATCGCGGCGGAAGCGCGCCATGTCGTCCCGCAACTGGGCGAGCAACTTGGCTTCATCGAGTTTGTCGCGTGCGGGCACAGCGTCGGGGGTGGCATGGCCGTGGAAACCGCAGCGCATCTGCAAACGCAATGCCAGGCACTGGTCACCATCGCCGCTCAGGCCTTTGTCGAAGACAAGACGCTCGACGGGATTCGCGTCGCGAAACGGGATTTCGAAGATGCCGCCAATTTGGCCAGGCTGGCGAAATACCACGGAGACAGGGCCAGATGGGTTGTCGACGCCTGGACCGAGACATGGCTGGCGTCCGAGTATGTGGACTGGAATCTGGACGCCTCGCTTGCGGCGGTGCGTTGCCCGACACTAGCGATTCACGGTGAATGCGATGAATACGGATCAGCCGCTCATCCGAAGCGCATTGCCGAAGGGCGGGGATCGACGCTGATCCTTCCAGAGACCGGACACGTGCCGCACCGGGAGGATGACAGGCTTCTCGCCGACGCGATCGCCGAGTTTCTCAGTCTGGCATAGTTGGCCACGAGGGCCCAGGTATTCTGAGCCGATGGGCCCGCAGCGGACAGATCGCTACGGGCCGATAAGTTGGCTCAGTTTAGCCGATCTCAGCTCGCCAGCCGATGTCTAGCCATCATGCCTGCTGCGTCATGGGAATACGCATCCATAGGCTTGTTGCCCATCCGGAATTGAGCAAGCAGGTCGTTCAGAGCGACCACTTCGTTTGCCAGCGAATGGCTGGCAGCCGTCTGCTCTTCCACCATTGCGGCGTTTCGCTGCGTGCCCTGGTCGATGGAGTTGATGGCTGAGCTGATCTCGTTCAGCGAGCTGGATTGCTCTCGGGTGGCGGCCACTATGGCCGAAACGTTCCGATCGATTTCCTGCACCCGCTTGACGATTTCGTCCAGCGCGGCACCGGTCTCGGTGACCAGTTCGACGCCCGTGTGAACCTGCTCGCCAGATTTGGTGATCAGCATCTTTATTTCCCGCGCGGCCGTCGCCGAATGTTGCGCGAGTTCCCGGACCTCCTGGGCGACAACCGCAAATCCCCTACCCGCATCGCCAGCCCGCGCTGCTTCCACGCCTGCGTTAAGCGCGAGCAGATTCGTCTGGAATGCGATCTCGTCGATCACGCCGATAATGTTGGAGATTTCCTTGGAGGAAGTCTCGATGCCGCTCATCGCCGTCACGGCACGCTTCACAACCTCGCCGGACTTCTCGGCGCTTGCCCGCGTGCGTTCAACCAAGCCGCCGACTTCGTCCGCTCGCTTGGAGGTATCCTTCAGCGACGAGCTGATTTCCTCCATAGCGGCCGCAGTCTGCTCGACAGCTGCAGCCTGCTGCTCCGTGCGCTTTGCCAGATCGTCAGACGCCGACATTATTTCACCGGATCCGGCCTGAATGGCCTCGGCGTTCTGGCCAACGGAAAGCAAGGCCGACTGCAGTTTTTCGACCGAAGCGTTGAAATCTAGCCGGACCTGGTCGAGCGAGCCAGCAAAGTTGTCCTCGATCCGATGGGTCGTATCGCCGTCGGCAAGCTTCTGCAGGGCTTCGGCCAGAGAGTCGACGGCAAAGCGCGTCTGACGTTCGCGTTCGGCGGCTTCTTCGGCGCGGCGCTGCTCCTCCATCGCATTGCGATTTCGAGCTTCTTCCGCTTCCATTTCCAGGCGGTTCTTCGCAATGGTTGCGTCGCGGAGGATGGCCAGCGAGCGAGCCATCTCGCCGATTTCGTCCTGCTTCGTCGCTTGCGAAAGATCGACCTCGGTCTCCCCGGCGGCAATTCCGACGGTCGCGGTCATGACCTTGTCAAGCCGCTTGCGGAAGCGCGTCGCGAGCAGGAAGCCGACAACAGTCATCAATCCCGCCGCAAGCGAGATGACGGCGATCGAGGTAATGACCAAGGAAGACAGGCTCGCCAACAAGACCGATTTCGGCACCGAGACCACGGTATACCACGTGGTGTCCGGCAGCAGACGGACTGGAACCGCGACCGCAATGCTGGTGTCGCCCGACGTTTCGACGAGATTTGCAGGCTTGCCCGGGCTCGCAATCAGGCCACCCCAGGCACCGGCGTCCAGGCCGGAATCCTTTAGCGCTTTTCCGCGGACGGTCGCTTCGGGATAGCTGACGATGCCGCCCTTGCCGGTGACGAGCGCCACATATCCTTGACCCAGTGGCTTGATCTTGGACAGGTCGTTGGCGAGGCTGTCGAGGGCAATATCCGCCCCAACCGTTCCCTTGAAGGCACCGTCGAAGAGCAAGGGCGCCATGAACGATGTCATCACGACATCCTTGCCGGCGATGCTGTAGCTGAAGGGCTCCATGAGCACTGGTTTGCCCGTCTTCTTGGGGATGAGATACCAGTCGCCGGCACCCGGCTTCTCGTAGTCGACCAAGGCCTCCAGTCCGACCTTGCCGCCGTTCCTTACGAAATAGGGGATGTAGCGGCCACTATCGTCATGTCCGGGCGCATTGCGATAGTCAGCATCTTTCCCGTCAAAAGCGTTGGGCTCCCAAGCGGTGCTGAGGCCGAGCGCCCAGGTGTTGTCCTGCATCCAGCGCGAAAACAGGCGATTTGTCGCTTCCCGATCCGGAACCGCGCCATCTTTCGCGGCAATCAGGCTGGACCTGGCGTTATACGTCAATCCTTCCACGCGGCTGAAGTAAGTCTCGACGCGCCTTGCGCTCTCCTCGGCGATATTCGTCATTTCGGAGAAGGAGCGCTCTTCCAGCGCTCGATGCGAAAGCAAAACCAACACGCCTGCCGTGGCAACCGTAGTAAGGACACCCGTCGCCACAATGGCAAACATATTGCGGCCAGTTGCCGTCTTCGGAAACATCGAATTCCTCCCTGTCGCCCAGCAGTGCGTCCGCCGGGGTATCCTCCCTGAGAACGAAACGTGCCAGGGCTTCACCTAGGACGAATTCATTTCGCCAATAGCGATAACGTGCCCTTCGTTTTCAAAAAGCTAACGTAGGTGTCACCTGAGACGACGAGCTTTTTGCAACTCTGCGCATCTACTTGGGGTGTGAAGTTCTTGGGCAAAGTCGACTCAGACGAGAGGCACGTAGCTATCCTCGACATGCATCTGCTTTGGCATCGAACGCTATCGACAGGTGCCGCTTTTCAGCGACTTCACCAATCGGGAGACGATTGGGTCGAAATTCTTGGCCTGATCCTTGTCGTATTCGAGCCGGAAGTAGGCAGCGGCGCCGTCGCAGACGGGAACCGCACGTTCATAGAAAACCCGGTCCCCCTTCAGGCCTGACCAGCTCGCCCAGGTCGGCGCCTGTTTTCGATACGTGACATTCCAGCCGTCGGAGGCAACCAGATCGATGCGCCCTTTCACTTCGCTCTTGAAATTATCCTCGAGCAGATAGCCACCCCAGACACGAAGTTCGGTGCGGCCATCGGAAGATTGTGAAACCCCGCCGTCACCATTGTCCGCTTCAGAGATCGCCGAAAAGCCGGGGAGAATGCCGACCCAATATTGGTATCGAGCATTGCCGTAATGCTGCCAGTCCGCGGCATGAGAAAACCCCGGGACTAGAACGAAGAGGATAGCGGCAAGTGCAATTGTCTTCATCGCTTCAACGTGCTGACGCACACTCCGAAGAAAATTCATGGCCACGGAAATAGACGATCGAATTTCCCATAAGAAATATCATTGTCCGAGGATCGCCAATGCCGAAAATCCGGCAAGCCTCCAATTCTAGGCGCTCGTTAGACTATTCGTTAAATCGTGCGGGATAGGTTGCAGGTCGAACCCGGCATGCAACCCACCAGTTCGGCCGGTGAAATCCGTTTCCGCCTTGCGACGGTCCCATGGAGCGCCCCGAAATGAACTCACCATTGAGCATGCTTGTGCAGGCACGAGGTATGCTTTGGGGTGATTTCGAGGTCGAGACTTTCGTCCAGCCGTCGGATATCGAGCGCGAATGGCGCCAGCTTGAGGCGAGCGGCGTGGCCACGATTTTCCAACGCTACGACTGGGTCGACGCCTATGTCCGGCACGTGCTGCCGCACGAGGATGCACGGCCTGCCATCGTGCTCGGTCGGCTCGACGGCAATCCGGCCTTCATCTTGCCTCTCGCCATTTCGAGAGTAGGGCTGGCTAGAATAGCGTCATGGATAGGCGGCAAGCATTCCGGCTACAATTTCGGCCTCTGGAGCCCCAAGGCGGCCGCCGTGATGGCCTGCCGGCCGCGCGCCGAGATCGAAACCATGCTGGGAAGCATGCTTGAAGGCGCCGACTGTGTGGTGCTTGGCCGGACGCCCAAAATCCACAACGGCATCCCCCAGCCCCTTTCCCCTTTGCAGAGCAGCACTTCGTCCACGGAAGGCTATTCCTTCGACATCGACGGCGGTTTCGGAGCTGTGCTGGCGAAAGGCAATAGCGGCACGCGCACGCGCAAGATCCAAAGGCGGGAGCGCAGGATGGCAGAAGCCGGCGCCCTGCAATACAGGATGTTGCGAGACCCGGCGCAAGCTGGCGCCGCGCTCGACTTCTTCAGCGAGCACAAGGCGCTGAGGCTAGCCGATCAGGGCCAGCCCAACAGCTTTGCTGAGCCGGGCGTGACGGATTTCTTCCGCGAATTGCTGGAACGCTCCGAGACCATGCAGGAGCCGCTGCTGGAAATGGCGGAGCTTTCGGTTGACGGCAAGACCCGAGCCGTCATCGGCTCCGGAGTTCACAACGGCCGCGTGAACGTCTATTTCATGACCTTCGCCAGCGACGAGCTCGCAGCTTACAGCCCCGGCCGCGTGCTTACATTCAGGCATATCGAGGACAGTTGCGAGCGCGGCATAGCCGCCTATGACCTCGGTGTCGGCTACGAGGATTACAAAACGCATTGGTGTGATGTCATTCATGAGTTGGATGACATATATGCGGCGTTCACACCCATCGGCACTGCCACGATCGCCACAATTCGGCTCGGGCAGGCGACCAAGAATCGCATGCGCCAAAACGAGTTGCTGTGGCAGCACCTCAAATCGGCCCAGGCGTATCTTTCGCGCCGAGCGTAGCTGTGTCGGCGCCGATGCGCGCCTGATCCCCGCAGCGACTTCCTCAGAGATCAGCCTCAAGGTTGCTTTGCATCGCTGCCGTTAATCACAACGCAACCGCAGCTTGCTAAGCCTGCCCCATGTTGAAGCGGTTGAACTGGTATGCGCGGCGGCTCGCCGTCATGGAGCGCGGCGAGATTCGCCATCGCGTTCGCGAGCAATTGGCGCGGCGTGCCGCGCGGCGCGAGCGTGGAGACTGGTCGGATTTTGCCATGCCCGACTCGCGGTCCACGTCGTTGCGCCTGTTCACGCCACTGTTCGAACCCACCCTCCCCGCGTTGGTGGAACAACAATTGAAAACCGCGGCGGAAACGCTCCGCTCAGGCCGTCCCAGGTTGCTCAATCGCGATTGGCCCGGATCGATCCTGGACGGCTCCGGGCGCGTCGATCCCGCGTTCTGGACCCTCGACCCGGTCAGCGGCGCAACCTGGCCTGGCGCCGAGCGCTCCGCATTCGACATCGATTTCCGCTTCGAGGCCGGACATGGCGACGTCAAATATGTCGCCGAGGCGAACCGGCTGCATTTCCTGGTGGCGCCGGCAATTCATGCCCGCCGGGCACAGGACGCGGAACTCGCCCAGGCGATCCTCGGCTCCATCAACTCATGGATGGAGGCAAATCCGCCCGGCCGCGGGGTGAACTGGTATTCGGGCATCGAAGCCGGATACAGGCTGGTCTCGCTTTCATGCATCGTCGCTGCACTCGATCCATGGATCGATGCCGCGACCGGCGAGCGGCTGGCCGCGTTCGTGGCCGCTCACGGAGCCTGGCTGGCGCGTTTTCCCTCGCTTCATTCGTCGGCCAACAACCACCTCGTTGCCGAGGCGATGGGGCTCGTTCTCGCCGCGCGCTTGCTGCCCAACCACCCGGATGCAGTTCGGTGGCTTGCCGCCGGTCAGGCGCATCTGGAAGACAGAACCCTCGCCCTGTTCCACGAAGACGGCGTGGGCCATGAGCAATCGCCTGCCTACAGCGCCTTCACGCTCGAGATGCTGCTGATCGGCTTTGCCACCATAGGCGCCGGCGCACCGGGACCAAAAGCACGCGAGCGATTGGCAAAAGCTGCTAGCGCATTGAACGCTTTCCTCGATGACGGCGGCCACGCGCCGCTCATCGGAGACGACGACCAGAGCCGCGTGCTCATGGCGTTCGGCAGCGACGAGCCGCGCTACATCGCCTCGATCGCTGGCGCCATAGCAGGCTTCCTCGGCCGGCCGGATCTGGCACCACCGATGCGCGATCCGCACTGGCGCGACACCGTGTTCGCCACGCCACCATGCAGCCCTCCGCCGGCCGATGGCACCACCACTTTCCCGCAAGGTGGCTACACGGTTCGGCGGGGTGAGATCGCCGGCCGGCGCGTGCACTTCGTCTTCGATCACGGCCCGTTGGGATTTGGCGCCCTCGCCGCCCATGGCCATGCCGACGCCTTGTCCGTCTGGCTGTCGCTCGACGGCAGGCCGGTGCTCCTTGATGCCGGAACCCATCTCTACCATTCCGAGGGCGAGAACCGCCGGCGTTTCCGCGTCAGCGCCGTGCACAACACCCTCACAATCGGCGGCATCAGCCAGAGCGAGCCGTCGGGTGCTTTCAACTGGATGCCCAGGCGGGCAAAAGCGATCCTGGACTCGGTGGCAAATGCCGCGCGGCTGGACATATCGGCCTCGCATGACGGCTACGCAAAGCGCCTCGGCGTCGTCCATCACCGTCGGATCGTGGAAACCGGGAACGGCTTCGACATCACCGACCGGTTGACCGGCGCGCCGCCATCGGGCGAGGTCGAGATCGCCTTCCTGCTGGCGCCGGACCTCGAAGCATCTGTCGAGGAGCACCGGGTCGTGGCACGCCGCGACGGCCGGACGGAGTTCACGCTCACAGCCCCCGCAGGCGCCACCATCGAAATCGTGCGCGCAGACGCAGCATCCGGACGCGGCTTCCATTCACCTGGGTTTGGTGTCCTGAGGGAGGCCGCAACCGTTGTTTTCAGGGCGCCGGCGACGCAGATGCAGTGGCAAAGTTCAATACTAATAGATCCGCTAACCTGACCTTTACTTGTGTCGGATAGACCATCTGCGAGAGAATGCCAAGTATTTGAAACTCTTGGCGAAAGAACAGAAAAGTTGGTTGAGTAAGTATGAAGGTTTCCGTTTTCGGACTGGGGTATGTCGGCACCGTCTGCGCGGCCTGTCTGGCTGATCGCGGCCATGAAGTGATCGGCTGCGATGTCAGCGAGGCGAAGGTCGACCTCATCAATTCCGGCAAGAGCCCGATCATCGAGAAAGATATCGGAGAGCTTGTCGCGGCTAATGTTGCGTCGGGCCGCCTGAGGGCCACCGTCTCGACCGAGGAAGCTGTCATGAACAGCGACCTGTCGCTGCTGTGCGTCGGCACGCCGTCGCGGCCGAATGGCTCGCTCGATCTGTCGGCCGTCGAAGCGGTTTCGCGCCAGATCGGTGCCTCGCTCGCCGGCAAGAACAGCTATCACTCGGTCGTCATCCGCTCGACCGTGCTGCCCGGCACGATGTCCGACATCGTCGTACCGTCGTTGCAGGAAGCGTCTTCCAAGAAGGTGGGCGAAGGCTTCGGTACTGCCTCCAACCCGGAATTCATGCGCGAGGGCTCGGCGGTCGCCGATTTCAACACGCCCGCCAAGACGGTGATCGGCACCGACGACGAGGCCACCCGCGAGCGGCTGCTCGAGCTCTACGCCGGTCTTCCCGGCCAGATGATCCTCACCGAGCCGCGGCTGGCCGAACTCGTCAAATACACCGACAATACCTGGCACGCGCTCAAGGTCGCTTTCGGTAACGAGATCGGTAACATCTGCAAGGCGGCCGGCGTCGATAGCCACGAGCTGATGCGGGTGTTCTTCGCCGACACCAAGCTGAACATCTCCAACGCCTATCTTCTGCCCGGCTTTGCCTTTGGCGGCTCCTGCCTGCCCAAGGACGTGCGCGCGATCAACGCCTTCGCTGTCCAGAATGACGTGGAAGCCCCGCTGCTGAAGTCGCTGATGCCTTCGAACAAGCAGCAGATCGAGCGGGCGCTGGAACGCGTACTCGGCTTCGGCAAGCGCAACATCGGCTTCCTCGGCTTCTCCTTCAAGGCAGGCACCGACGACCTGCGCGAAAGCCCGTATCTGGAACTGATCGAGCGCCTCATCGGCAAAGGTTGCGACATCCGCATTTTTGACCAGAACGTTTCGCTGGCAAAGCTCGTGGGCGCCAACAAGGCCTATCTGATGAATGCGATCCCGCATGTCACGCAGCTGATGGTGCCCTCGATCGAGGACGTGGTGAAGCATTCGGACGTGATCGTGGCCACCAGCCGGTCGCCCGAATACGAGGCCGTGGTCGAGCATTTGCGGCCGGACCAGTTCCTGTTCGACATGGCACGGCTTCCAAACACCGATCAGGTTGCGGGGATCTATGACGGCATCAACTGGTAGGCGCGTCCTCATCATCGTCGAGAACCTGCCTGTTCCGTTCGACAGGCGCGTATGGTCCGAAGCCACGACCCTGGTGAAAGCCGGCTATGAGGTTTCGGTGATCTGCCCGAAAGGCAAAGGCTACACCACCTCCTACGAGGTGCTCGACGGCGTCCATATCTACCGGCATTCCCTGCCCCTCGATGCCGAGGGCGCGCTTGGCTATGCGCTCGAATATAGCGCCGCGCTGTTCTGGGAGTTTTCGCTGTCGCTGAAGGTCGCCTGGCAGCGCGGCTTCGACGCCATCCACGCCTGCAATCCGCCGGACACGATCTTCCTGATCGGCGGATTCTATCGGCTATTCGGCAAGAAATTCCTGTTCGACCACCACGACATCAACCCCGAACTCTACGAGGCCAAGTTCGGCCGCCGCGATTTTGGCTGGAAGCTGATGGTGTGGCTGGAGCGGCTGTCCTTCCGCATCGCCAACCTCTCGATCGCGACGAACGAAAGCTATCGCGACATCGCGATAACGCGCGGCGGCATGGCCCCGGACAAGGTGCATATCGTCCGCTCCGGGCCGAACCTGGACCGGGTGCGGGAGGTGGAGCCGGACCCGAAATGGCGCAACGGCCGCCGTTTCATCGTCGGCTATGTTGGAGTCATCGGCAAGCAGGAAGGACTCGATCTTCTGCTCGAGTCCATCGGCCACCTGGTAAATGTGAAGGGCCGTCAGGACATTCAGTTCGTCATCTGCGGCGGCGGTCCTGAACTCGAGGCTATCAAGGCGGAAACGGCCGCACTCGGGCTGAACGATTATGTCACCTATACCGGCCGCTGCCCAGACGAGATGCTGTTCTCCGCGCTTTCGACGGCCGACATCTGCGTCAATCCCGATCGGCCGACGGCGATGAACGACAAGTCGACCATGAACAAGATCATGGAATACATGGCGCTCGGCAAACCGATTGTGCAGTACGACCTACGCGAAGGCCGGTTCTCGGCACGCGACGCATCGCTCTATGCCAAGTGCACCGATCCGGCGGATTTCGGTGACAAGATCGCCGAGTTGCTGGACGACCCTGAGCGCCGCGCGGTCATGGGCGCGACGGGTCGGGAGCGGGTGCGCAACGAGCTGGCCTGGAGCCACGAGGCGCCGAAACTACTGGCGGCATATGACGCGTTGTTCGGGTCGCCCCGCAAGGGGCGCAAAGTCGAAACCCCTTACGCCGAGGTCGATCCCGCTACACGCGGCGGCCGGGACTAGGACCCTCGCTCATGTGCGGCATATTCGGATTCCACGCCAGATCGCGTCTGTCGCTCGCGGCCGAGCTCGACAAGGCCACCGACCTGTTGGCCCATCGTGGTCCGGACGGTCGTGGAACCTTCGTTGTGCACAGCCCGGATGGCGACTGGCAAGTCGGCCTCGGGCATCGCCGCCTTTCGATCGTGGATATCGAGGGCAGCCCGCAGCCGATGCATTCGCATGATGGCCGCTACGTCATCGTCTACAATGGCGAGATCTACAACTATATCGAGCTACGTGCCGAGCTGGTTGAGCGCGGCCATCGCTTCGCCACACAGGGCGACACCGAGGTTCTGATCGAGGCCTGGCGCGCCTGGGGCGAGGATTGCCTGCCCCGGCTGAACGGCATGTTCGCGTTCCTGCTGTGGGATACTGGCACGGGCCGGCTGTTCGCCGCTCGCGATCCTTTCGGCAAGAAGCCGCTCTTTGTCGCCAAGGGCGAGGGATTTCACGCCTTCGCCTCCGAGATCGAAGCGCTGCGGAATTTTCCGGGCGTTGACGACCAGCTGGACCAGGATTCGCTACGCGAATATCTCAGCTATCGTTACGTTCCCGGCCCCGCCACCTTCTTCCGCGGCATTACCAAAGTGCCGCCGGGGACCTTCGTGGCGATCGACGGCGCCAACATCCGCACCAAGCGCTACTTCACGACGCCTTTCTCGCGCACCAAACCCGATATCGACAATTTCGATGAGGCGGTAGAGCTTTTCACCGAAAAGCTCGACGAGGCGGTGCGGCTAAGGCTGCGCTCGGATGCGCCGTTCGGGGCCTACCTTTCGGGCGGTCTCGACTCCTCGACCATCGTGGCGCTGATGAGCCGCCAAATGGCGCAGCCGGTCTCCACCTTTTCGGTCGGCTTCGATGTGCCCGGCTCCTCCGAACTGCCCTATGCCCGACAGGTCGCCGAGGCTTTCGGAACCGACCATCACGAACTCTCCGTTGGCATGAACGAATTCACGTCGGTGTGGGAAGAGGCAGTGCTGCGCCGGGGCGCGCCGGTCGCAGAGCCCTCCGACCTGCCGGTGCTGCTGCTGTCGCGGATGGCAAGCCGCAGCGTCAAGATGGTGCTTACCGGCGAAGGGGCCGACGAGCTTCTGGGCGGCTATCCCAAGCATCGGGCCGAGCCTTGGGTGGCAATGTATCAGCGTCTCGTGCCGAGTGGCCTCCACGATGGTCTGGTGGCGCCGGCGGCACGCGCCCTGCCCTATGCGGCGCGGCGCGTAAAGACGCTGGCGGGCGTCGCCGGCATCCGCGATCTGCAGGCACGCATGGCGGCCTGGTTCGGTGGGGCCGATGGCGGTCAGGCGGAGATGCTCTATGCCGGGCCTCCCCAATTGCGCGATCTCGATCCGCTGCCCTTCGCGTCGGACGGCGCCAGCAGCGCGCTCAAGCGGATGCTGCATTTCGACCAGACCTCCTGGCTGCCGGACAATCTCCTCGAGCGCGGCGACCGCATGATGATGGCAGGCTCCATCGAAGGACGCATGCCCTTCATGGATGTCGGACTTGCCGAGCTCGTCGCGCGCTTTCCTGATGCCTTCCTCACCGGCGCGCCGAAGGGCAAGCGCGTGCTGCGGGTATTGGCCTCCAAATTGCTGCCGCGCGAGATCATCGAGCGCAAGAAGGTCGGCTTCCGCGTACCGGTTGAGCAGTGGTTCCGCGCCGGCATGGCCGATCAGCTCCGCGACCTGCTGCAGGGCACCGACGCGACGGTAAGGCAGGTGTGTAACGCCCACGAGATCGACCGGCTGGTCGGCGAGCATCTCGGCGGCACGCAGAACCACGAGAAGATTCTTTGGGCGCTCGCCAATCTGGAGCAGTTCTTCCGGATATTCCGCCCGACCATTGCCGAGGCCGCTCCACAGCAGCGCGAACCGGATTACCGCTTCGCCGACAGCGCCTTGCGATAGACCTCGCCCAGCGCCTCGATCATCGTCTCAAGGCGGAAGCGTGACACGTAGACGTCGCGCGAAGCGGTGCGGAATCCCTCGCGCTCCGAAGCGTCGGCGATCAACTGCGCAAGCGCATGTGCGACGCTCTCCGGATCGTCTGGCGTAATGATCAAACCGTTCTGCCCGTCACTAAGAACATCGGGCACCGAGCCAACCGGTGTCGCGACCAGAGCCGCACCGGCGCATGCGCCTTCTAGCAAGCAGACCGGCAGGACCTCGTTACGCGACGGCAGAACGACGATGTCGGCTTGGCGATAGAGCGGCAGAATGGCGTCTCGCGCAACCCAGCCGGTGAATTCGACCTGGCCGGAAAGCCCCGATTGTTCCGCACGCTCGCGGAAGCCTGCGACGTCGCCGGTGCCGGCGAAGACCGCCCGCCACCGGGGCAGGTGTGCGGGCAGTTGCGCCAGCGCCCGGAACAGGACGCCGGCGCCCTTCGCATCCGTCAGATTGCCGGCAAACAAAAGCTGCACGGCAGCGCCCTCTTCCCGCGCTTGCGGCGCGTCGGGCGCGAAATCGGCAACGCCATTGGCCACGACGTCAAAGCGTTCAGGCGGCATTTCATAGAACCGCGCAACGAAGTCCCGCCAATAGTCACCCAGAACGACGATCGCGCGGGCTCGCTCGAAAACCCGTCGTAGAACCGGAACCCACCCCGGCTTTCGATCACCCGGCTTTGGAAAGGCGGAGCCGTGAAAGTGGACGACCGTGGCAACACCGGCAACTCTCGCGAGCCATTGCATGGCCCATTTGCGCCAGGCCGAGGCATTCGTCGCCGCATTGAGATGGACGACATCGTAGCGCCGGGTGGCCAGCAGCCACGCATAGCGCGCAAAGGCAATGGGGAAGTGGAACACCCAGCCAGCACCCGAGGCATCGCCGCGCGAGGCTAAAAATTCCATCTCGATGCCGATGTCGGAGCGCGCGCGCAATTGTTCATCGACATGCGAAAACAAGGTCTCGATGCCGCCGCGGCCAGCCAGGCCACGCGGCACGATGCACAAAACACGTATCGGCACGGCCACGCTCACGCCAATCCACCAAGCCGCGAAACAGGCGCGATGCAGTCGATCACCTCGATCTGCTCGGTGCTGTTGAGGGTGTGGTTTCCCGGATGGCACATCGTCATCTTCTTCTGCGCCAATTGCGTCAGGCTACCTGATCGAGATTGGTGTCCGTTTCTATCGAAAAGACAGAAGTAGACACTGCACCTTCGTTGGAAAGCGCTTCGAGCACCCACTTTTCACGGGGGCCAGCGCGATCGCCCTTCACGGCCAGCACCGCGTGACCGCTCATTTCGGCCGCTACCCGCACCGGGATCCCGTGCTCGACATCGAGTTCGCCGGCATTGACCACGACGTCGTCATACTCGGCGGAAATGACTTCGAGCACGGCGCGAAGCACGTCATGCGATACTCTCGCAATCGCCGCGGGCCGGCCGGCATTGAGCTTGTGCAGTTCGGTGTCGCTGCAGGTCTCGACCGCGTTGAGGGCCGAGGCTTCTCCCAGCGCGATCTCGGCAAGACCCGGCATGGATGCCGGCGCATCAGCCGCCAGATCCAGGAAAATCACGCTCCGATCGCGCGCAATTGCGCCATGCGCCAGTTCCAGTGCCGCCTGCCGCGCCATGCTGGGATCGTCCAGCGTCGTCACCAGCACCAGCCCACCCGCCGGCGCGTCGGCACCGGCTTCGGGCAGCACGGGCAACTCGGCTTCCGGCTGGCGGGTGAGCAGGCCGGCAACGAGATCGCGCAGGATCGCGACAAGAATGCCGACGAACAAGCCAAGCATTACGGCGGCAGCCAGTATCGGCACCCGTGGCGGGAAGGAAGGCGAATTCGGCACTCCGGCTTCCCCAATGACGCGCGCCGTGCCGGCGGCGATGCTTTCCTGCTGGGCCGTCTCCTTCGCGCGCACCAGATAAGATTCGTAGACGACCCGGACGGATTGGGCCTCTCGCTCGAGTTCGCGCAGCTTGATCATGTTCTGGTTGGTGGAAAAGGAAGCCGACGTGGCCTGCTGAAGATCGGTGTTGACCTTATTCAGCGCGTCGACTGCCGTCTTGTAGTCGTCCTGTGCAGAGGCAACCAGCCTTTCGCTCTCGGAGCGAATAGCATCCTCGGCTTGCGTCACCTCTCCTTTGGCAACGACAACGCGGGGATGGAGCGGGCCGAGCACCTGCTGCAGTTCGTTGAGGCGCCCATTGGCTTCGGCCAGGCGGACGCGTAGCGCCGCCATGGAGCTGTCGGTATCGGTCGTGGCGGCGCCTACATAGCCACGCGCGCTTAACGCGTCCTGCATGACCTGCAGCCGAGCCTTGGTCTCGTTGACGCGTGACAGTGCCGCCGACTGACGAGCCGACAAATTGGTCAGCTCGCGGTCGCCGAGCAACTGCCCTTCCGTCTGCGAGATATTGTGCTCGCGCTTGAACGCCTCGACCTTTTCCTCTGACTCATGCAGCTGGCTCTGCAATTCCGCCAGCCTGCTGCGGATGGCCGAAGTGACGTCGCGTGCCGCATTGGCAGCGGACGAGGTCTGGTCGGCGACATAGGCAGCCGCAACCGCATTCGCCAGCCGGGCTGACTTCGCGGCCTCCTTCGCCGTCACGCTGATCTCAAGCACATAGGTGTTGTCGGGGCGCGCTACTTCGACGGCTTTGGCGAGATTCTCCAGCGCGACTTCCGAAGGATTGCGGCCGCCACCGCCCTGGGGCGCAAATTCGGGATCGGATGCGAGGCCGATCTGCTTAATAGCGTCGCCCAGCACTGCTTCGGATTTGACGACCTCGATCTGGCTCTCGACAAGCGCCATGTCGCCGCCGAGCCCCCGCTGAATGACTTCATTCTGCACGGCGCGCTGCTCGCGCGGATCGATGAGGATGCGGGATGTCGCAACGTAGCGCGGCGCGATCAGCGACAGCGCGACGAACGCCAATGCAACGAAGGCGAGCACGCAGACAATGATCGTCCAGCGCCGGCGCAGAAGAGTCTCGGTAAGGCCGAGAAGATCGATAGACGAATCGATCTGGCGGCCGGCCGTGGGGCTGCGGCTGGCCCTGTTGCCGGATGTGATGGCCATGCTAGGTGCTCCGCGAAGCTAAGGCGGCAGACCCGCCGCATTGTTAAGAAACAATGCGCAAACAGCCTTAATATCGGGTTAAGTAACTCCAGGCTTTGGAAAGAGTTGTGCCTCGACGCACTATTCGAAACAAGGTCAGGCGACCGGCTCGCTGCGCATCCTCGTCAGAAGCCAGGCCGCCAATATTCCGACGACCCCGCCTATTGCCTTCACCAGCATGTCGTCAAAGCGAGCGTGGCGTCCGGGATCGACCAGTTGAAGAGCCTCCAGTCCCACAGCGACGCCGACGATGAAAATCAGTGAATACCGAAGTTGCCGGGGGAAACCTGCACCCAGTGCCAGACCGAGAAGCAAGTAGGCTCCTGCACGCTCCAGCGTGGGATGCCCGGTTTCCGGCCTGAAATCGATCGGACACAACGTAACGAACGCGATCCCGATCAAAAGCACGATGCTCGCAATGCGTGAAATGGTTGTCATGGAGCGTCCATAAACGATGCCCGATGGGCATGCAATTCAGCGGACTTACCAAGTGGAGGCAACGGTGTGGGATATTCTTGATCGGTTCAGAATCGTCACGCCGACGATCCAATTTGAATAGCCTCTATCAACAAATCCTAATATTACGCTTAGATTTTAAACGCCGCGCTCAAGGATTATTGACCGCTAATAAAGCATTCTCATCACTACAGCGAACTCAGCTCAGCATCTCTGCCGCAACGTAAACTCATCGATCCCAAACGACACGCGCGGAGACCTGACGATTTCACTCAACTTGTTTTGTTTGTAATCGAAATTATATTGGAAACTTTTGGTTATCCATATCCCGACATACCCGCCCCATGTTAACCGCCCTATTGGGATTGCGACTTATGAAACAGTCCGAAGGACAGGGCATCTAAGACGGTAATTAAGATGATTGATCAAATTCGTTCGCTGTTTGTCGGGAATGAAACGCTTCCATTCGATGTCGAAAAGCTTTCCGACCAGGACAATCTGTATGATGCGGGGATGACCTCGTTCGCCTCCGTCCAGATCATGCTGGCAATCGAGGAGCAATTCGACATCGAATTCCCCGAAGAGATGCTGACGCGGCGCACATTCGCTTCGCTTGCCAACATTGCCGATGCGGTCTCGAAGCTCACGAAAGAGGCTGCGTGACGCCATGGATGTCGCCGAACCGATCAGCACTTCGCAGGCGGTGACCCGCAGCGAGAGCCTGGCTGCGCGCATGGCGCGCGTCGTCGAGATCGCAGCCAAATCCGCCGAAGCCGTCGACCGCGAGGGCTGCTTCCCCCGGGAAACCATCGACGCCCTGAAGCGTGCACGCCTGCTTGGCATCGCCATTCCGGTCGAACTGGGCGGCGAGGGCCTGACCACCGCGGCCGTTGCCGATCTTATCGTCCAGCTGGGCCAGGCCTGCGGGTCGAGCGCGATGGTCTATGGCATGCACCAGATCCAGATCTCCAGTCTGGTCAGCCATGGCGTCGGCAGCGATTGGCACCGCGAATATATGCGTCGGATTGCCTCCGAGCAGCTGCTCATGGCGTCGGCGACCTCGGAAGCAGGCATCGGCGGTAATCTTCGCAATTCGATCTGCGCGATCGAGGTCGCGGACGGCCACTTCTCGCTCACCAAGGACGCAACCGTGATCTCCTATGGCGCCCACTCCGACGCCATCATGGCGACCGCGCGGCGGGCGCCTGAGGCTGCAAGCTCCGACCAGGTGATGGTGGTGCTTCCGGTCGATGGCAATCTCAAGCTGGAGCGCACATCCGTATGGGATACGCTCGGCATGCGCGGCACCTGCTCCGACGGCTTCCTGCTGACTGCATCCGGTGAAGCTGGGCAGATTTTCCCAAAACCGTTTTCGGAAATCGCGGCGCAGTCGATGCTGGCCAGCTCCCACATCTATTGGGCCGCGACGTGGTTCGGCATCGCCGCCGATGCGTTCGCCCGCGCCCAGACCTTCGTCAAACAGGCCGCGCGCAAGCAGCCCAATGTGGTGCCGCCGGGTGCGCTGCGCCTTTCGGAGGCCGCCGCGAAGCTGCAGGAGATGAAGGGACATCTCATCGCCGCCATCCGCCGCTTCGAGGCCGCGGAACGCGACGACGACGACCTCTCATCGATCGGCTTTGCCGCCGAGATCAATGCCCTGAAGATTGCCGCAAGCGAAAAGGCGGCCGAGGTCGTGCAACTGGCGATGCTGATCACCGGGATTCTCGGCTACAAGAACGGCACTCCTTTCAGCGTCGGCCGGCATCTGCGCGATGTCACCTCCGCGGCCGTGATGATCTCCAACGACCGCATTCATGCCAACACCGCGACGCTGCTCCTCATGAGCCGCTTCGATGCCAGCCTGGGAGTTTGAGATGGACACCGGCACATTCAGCGCAAAGAGCTTGCTGGACGATCTTTTCGACAACGGAATCCTCTTCGATTCCGGTGTCGACGGGCTCTACGGCCGTTCCGGTGTTTTCGAAGAAGTGATCGAGCGCTTCGAGCGCCTGGTCACGCGTCTCGGCGCACCGGACAAGGCGACCCGTATCCATTTCCCGCCGGGCATGAGCCGCGCCACTCTGGAAAAGAGCGGCTACATGAAGAGCTTTCCCCAGCTTGCCGGATGCGTCCACTCCTTCATGGGCAACGAGCGCGAGCATGCCAAGCTGCTCGGCATGATGGCGACGGGAGAGGACTGGACCGAGATGCAGCAGGCCACGCAAGTAGCCCTGACGCCGGCTGCCTGCTACCCGCTCTACCCGACAGTAGCGGCGCGCGGCCCAGTTCCGGCGGAAGGACTTCTGTTTGAACTGTCGTCCTACTGCTTCCGCCACGAGCCCTCGCAGGATCCGGCACGCATGCAGCTTTTCCGCATGCGGGAATTCGTCCGGATCGGCACCGCCGAGCAGGTTAGCGCCTTCCGCGAAAGCTGGCTGGAACGCGGCAAGGCGATGATTGAATCGCTGGCCCTGCCCTGCGAGGTGGACCTTGCCAACGACCCGTTCTTCGGCCGGGGCGGCAAGATGATGGCCAACAACCAGCGCGACCAGGGGCTGAAGTTCGAGCTTCTGATCCCGGTGACCAGCGAGGAGAAGCCGACGGCGTGCCTCAGCTTCAACTACCATCAGGACCATTTCGGCCAGACCTGGGGCCTGCAGTTCGCCGACGGCAGCCTGTGCCATTCGGCCTGCGTCGGTTTCGGGCTGGAGCGAGTGGCGCTGGCACTGTTCCGCCATCATGGGCCCGACGTGAATGCCTGGCCTGAGGCGGCGCGCGCGGCGCTGTGGGATGCCTGACATGAAGGCCGTGATCCCCGGCCTCGATCCCGCGACCTACCGGCCGCACCGGCTGCATGACGCGGAACGGCGCTGGCTGCAGACCAATTGCTATGTCGACCTGCTGATCGAGGTGATGCACGCGACCGGCCACGACCCCGTGGCCGCGCTCGGCTTTACCGTGACGCAGGATTTCGAGGGCGACCAGTTCACCTTCTTCAAGTTCCCGACCGCCGATCTGCAGAGGCTCGCGGGCATCGACATTCAGGAGCTGGCGATTTTCGACCGTCTGGAAACCCACTTCCTGGCACAGGTCGAACGCGGGCGGCTGCCCCTGGTGGAAGTCGATGCCTTCTACCTGCCGGACACGAAGGGCATCACCTACCGCACGGGCCATTCGAAGACGACCGTGGGTGTCAATGCGCTCGACCCAAAAGCCAAGCGCATGGTGTACTTTCACAATGACGGCCTCTTCGCTCTGGAAAGCGCGGATTATGACGGGATATTCGGCCAGTGGGATGGCGTGGTGCCTGGCGCGCTGCCGCTGTTTCCCTATGCCGAATTCGTGAAGTTCGACGCCGCGCCACCGGCTCGCGATGCGGTGGGCACGGCACTGGCACTGCTTTCGCAACATCTGTTGCGGCGGCCCAAGCGCAATCCCCTCACCGCCTATGCGGCCGCATTCGGCCGCCATGCTGAGGTGCTGGCCGCGCGCTCGCCCGAGTATTTTCACACCTACGCCTTCAACACGCTGCGGCAGGTCGGGGCCAATTTTGAGCTTCTCGGCAGTCATCTCGAATGGTTGGGCCAACACAGCCAGCAGGGACTGGAAGAAGCGGCCGAGGCCGCAGGCCGGATCGCCGAAGGCGCCAAGGTCATGCAGTTCAAGCTCGCCCGCGCCATGGCGCGCCAGCGCTTTGATGGCTTGTCAACGTCGCTGGAACCCATGGCCGAAGCCTATGATCTGGTCATGAAGGTGCTCGACGCACACATGGCAGCCTTGGCGAAAGCTGCCTGAGAGGCACGCAGGAATGGGGATGGCATGACCTGGAACGGGTCGATGACGACAGCGATCCCGATCGCCGGCTTTGGCGAACGACTGGAAGCGGGGTGGCAACTCGCCGTCTCGCCGGCTGGCGCGTGGTCCCGGCCGGCAGCCATCGATCCTTCCGCCGTGTGGCTGGACGCTGCTTGCCCGGGCACCGCGGCCGCAACGCTCGAGGCGCACGGCCTTTGGCAGCGCGGCGCGCCGACGCCCTTGCACGTCAAGGACATTTGGTATCGCCGCCGGCTCAACGTGGCCGGGCCCGTCCGCCTCGTCTTCGAGGGCCTCGCGACCATCGCGGAGATCTATGTCGACGACCGGCGGGTCCTCACGTCGACGTCGATGTTCGCGCCTTGCGAGGTCGCTCTGACGCTTGAAGGCGGGGAAACGCTGACCATCGCCTTCCGCAGCCTTAACGCCCATCTCGAGACGCTCAAGGGGCCGCGTGCCCGCTGGAAACCGCGCATGATCGACGATCAGCGGCTGCGGCTCGTGCGTACAACCCTGATCGGCCATATGCCGGGCTGGTGCCCGGCCGTTGATGTGGTTGGCCCGTGGCGGCCGGTTCTGCTGCTGCGCGAGGATAGAAAGCCGCTGGTCGCCGGCGTCGACCTGCGTGCCGATCTCGACGGCACAACCGGCATACTCGACATCGTGATCACGCTTGCCGAAGCGCTCGGCTCGGGCGAAAGCGCCTCTGTGACCTGCGCGGGCGAGACTGTCGCGCTCGCCGAGCACGGATCGACGCTGGCGGCTCGTCTCGAAATTCCCAACGTCCCCGCATGGTGGCCGCACAGTCATGGAGAACCCATCCTGCACGGCGTGACGACGACGATCGGCAACACAGAGATTCAGCTCGGCCGGGTCGGCTTCCGCCACATCGAACTCGACCGCGGCGCAGATGGCCGCGACTTCCGCCTGCTGGTGAACGGCATTCCGGTGTTCTGTCGCGGCTCGGTCTGGACACCGGCCGACATTGTAGCGCCGGGCTCGGATGCACTTGAAGCGGACCTGCGCCTAACACGCGAGGCGGGCGTCAACATGCTCCGGGTCGCGGGAACGTTCGTCTATGAATCCGACGCCTTCCACGCCCTGTGCGACGAGCTCGGCATTCTCGTCTGGCAGGACCTGATGCTCGCCAATTTCGACTACCCGGCGCGCGATGCCGATTGGTGCGCGGCGCTGGCGGCCGAGGTCGATGCTCTGCTGCGACGCCTACGGCAGTCGCCGTCGCTTGCTGTGCTTTGCGGCGGCAGCGAGATCGCCCAGCAGGCAGCAATGATGGGCGTGCCGGCAGCCATGGACCCGACGCCGTGGTTCGACACGGTGGTGAAGCCGATGGCCAACGGAATCCGTCCCGACCTCGTGCTGGTTCCCTCCTCGCCGCATGGCGGCAGCTTGCCTTTCACCACCGAGGCAGGACCGGTGCATTACTATGGCGTCGGCGCCTATTGCCGGCCGCTGGAGGATGCGCGGCGCGCCGAGGTGCGCTTCGCCAGCGAATGCCTCGCCTTCGCCAATGTGCCCGACCAGGAGACCCTGGACGCACATCTGTCGGCGGCGCCCGTGCACGATCCGCGTTGGAAGGCCGCGACCCCGAGAGACATTGGCGCATCCTGGGATTTCGAGGATGTGCGCGACCATTATCTGGAGCGCATGTTCGGCGTCGATGCCCGCCGACTGCGGACGGAGGACGTTTCGCGCTATCTCGACCTGTCACGCGCGGTGACCGCCGAGGTGGTGGAACGCACCATCGATGAATGGCGCCGACCTGCATCGCCGACGGCCGGGGCGCTGACCCTGTTCTGGAAAGATCTGGTCGTCGGCGCCGGCTGGGGTGCTGTGGACGCAACCGGCAGGCCCAAATCGGTCTGGCACGCAATGAAGCGTGCCTTCCGGCCACTGCGGCTGATGCTCACCGACGAAGGTGTGAACGGGCTTTATGTGCACCTCATCAACGACGGGCCGCAGCCTGTCACCGGCAGGCTAAGCCTGACCTGCCTGCGCGATGGGTCAACGCCCGTCGTCACCAGCAAGCGGGAGATCGAGCTCGCCGCGCATGGCGCGCTCACCATTTCGGCTTTCGAACTGTTCGGCGCTTTTTTTGATGTGTCTTATGCCTACAGGTTCGGCCCGGCCGCCCATGAGGTGACGGTGGCGCAGCTACAGGATGCGCAGGGCGGCCTGCTTGCAGAGGCTTTTCATGTGCTGCCCGGTGCCATGACGACCCGGCGCGATGTCGGGCTTAGCGCAGGGATCGAGGCCGCCGACCACGGCTGGCAACTGCACCTTTCCTGCACGAGGGCAGCGTATTGCATCCGCATCGGCGCCGGTCCTGACTATCGCGCAGAAGAAGATTATTTCCACCTCATCCCCGGCCGCGAAAAGACAGTGCGGCTGATCGGCCCGACGGGTGCCTCGGCGCCCACGGGGATTATCACCGCGCTCAACGCCGAGCGAACGGTTACCTACGAGGCGAAGGAAGAAGTCGCGGCGGCTGCAGCCGGAGCCATGGCGTCGTGAGACCGATTGTTTTCGACAAAACAGTCGGCTGGCTTCACCCGGCAACGGGCCGGCGCGGCGTGGTGATTGCCGGCGCGCATGGTTTCGAGGATCTGTGCAGCCGGCGGTTCCTGACGCTGATGGCACGGGACATGGCCGCGGCACGCTTGCCCGTCCTCCAGATCGACTATCCGGGTTGCGGCGACGCGGCCGGCGACCACACCGAGCCCGGACAGGTTGCCGCCTGGGTTGCGAGCATCGCAAGCGCCATCGACCGGCTGATGTCCGAGACCGGAGTGGCGGACGTGCTCGTGGTCGGCTTCCGGCTTGGCGCGCTACTCGCGCCCGCCGCGATTGCCGCGCGAAACGATGTCGCAGGGTTGGCTCTGCTGGCCCCACCCTCGTCGGGCAAGGCCTATGTGCGCGAGATGACCGGGCTTTCGCGGATGATCGACGGAACCTTGCCCCCCTACCCCGACGCCGAACCGTTCGACGGCATCGAGGCTGCCGGTTTCAGGGTCAGCGCCGAGACCGCGGCCGACCTGCGGATGTTCGAATGGCGCGATCGCCTGGCGGTTTCGGCAAAGCTCGACCTGCTCTTGATGCCAACGCAAGTCACTCCGGCGAATTCGGACTTGGCCGACCGTATCGCGGCTGCCGGGGGCAACGCCCGGATCGAGACATTCGACGGCTTCAGCCGCCTTATGAGCACGCCGACAGCCAGCGAAATACCGCAGGCCACGCTCGATACAGTCGTGCAATGGGCAGCCGGGCTGAGCCGATCGGAGCCCACGGCCTCCGCACCGATCAATCACGAGCAGCCAGGGCTCGAAGGCGACGGGTATCGGGAACAGCCGCTGGTCCTCGGGCCTGCCCCGGAGATCTGCGGCGTTCTTTGCATGCCGGCCGGCACGGAGGTCAGCGAAGAGGTCGTCCTAATTCTGAACGCCGGCGCGATACCGCATATGGGCTGGGCGCGCGGCGCGGTGGACATGGCGCGGACCCTCGCCCGTCAGGGCATTGCGTCGATGCGGGCGGACCTGCCGGGCCTCGGTCAAAGCGAGACACCAGGCGAGAAACGGCAGTTCCTCTATGACAAACGGGGCCGCGACGACGTGATCCGCATCGTCGACTGGCTCCAGCGCCACGGCTTCGAACGGGTATGCGCCACCGGCATATGCGCAGGCGCCTATCAGGCCTTCCACGCCGCGCGGCGCGATCCGCGCATCGCCCACCTGGCGATGGTCAATCCGCTTTGCTTTTCGTGGAACAGTTCCTATGCCCTCGAGATGGGGCTGTCGAAGATCCGCGACAACGCACGCGCTCCCCTTACCCCAGGTGTCCATCAGGCCGCCGAAGCGAACCCCACAGATCCGGTTGGCCCGTCGCTGAAATCATCCGTCTCCAAGCTTGGCCGTCGTATGCTGCGCCGCAGCCTGGAGATGTCGAAGTCGAGCCTTTCCAGGCTATCGTCGGCCCACGGCTCGAAAGGCGGATCGGTCGAGCGCTGGATGAGGGATTTGACCAAGCGCGGCACAGAGGTGCTGGTCGTCAGCTGTGAAGGCGATCTGAGCCACGAGGAAATTGCCCGGCATTTTGGGCCGGACGGCGAGCGATTGGGGCGCATGAGCGGCGTGACAATGGCTCTCATACCCGCGGCCGATCATACTCTGACGCCACTGCATGCGCGCGTTCAGCTCACCGAACACGTTGCGCGGCTGCTGTCTTCGACAGCCACCGCGCGAGCGAATACCCGGTCTTCGCAACTATCGAACATCGCCGGCGACGCGCCCTAAAGGCGCGTCCGGCTGCTCAAAGCGTCTGAAAACGCAGCTTACTTGGTGTAGAGCGGCTCGGGAGGCTCGTATGCTACCGGTTCGAGCTGGTAGCAGGCGTTCGCGCCGCCGCCGAAGCTGTAGCGCAGGCCGCCGCGAACCTCATGCGTGTTGAAGCCCTTGTCGAAGCCGGGGCCGGCTCCGTTGAACTCGAACATGCGCCCGCCATTGATGTGACTGAACCGATAACCGGCATCGAACGCCAGATTGTTGGTCAGGCAGTAGGAGGCGCCGGCCATGAGCGCATAGGCGAAGCGCCAGTTGCTGCTACCCTTGTGGATCGTGTCCCAGCCGCTGATGGTGTTGCGCAGGTCATCCCACTTCACATTGGCGCCGCCAATGCCCGCGCCGACATAGGGCGTAAAGCCGTTCCACGTGCCGAGGTCGTAGTAGGCGTTGGCCAGCAGCAGCAGGGCCGACATCTTGCTGGTGTCGGTCGACGAGCAAGTGGGGCAGGACGTGTGTCCATTGAATTTGGACTTGAACCAGTAGTCGACCGTAAGATCGGTGCGCAAATAGCTCGTCACCTGATAGCCGACACCTGCGCCCAGCGAGAAGGCGCCCCTCAGATCGCCGGAATCGAAGCTCTTGGTGCCAGGGGGCGTCCCATAGGTGATGTAGTCGGCGCCGCGGAATTCGGGCTTGTGGTAGTCGAGATCGCCGCGGATATACCAGCCGCCAAACTCCTGCGCCTGATAGACCGGCGCCGGCTCGATAACCGGTGCCGGCACCACAAGATCGGCCGCGAACGCCGGGGCCGCACAGCCGGCCACGACGGCTGCGAGGACCGCCTTTGAAATATTGGACATGTTTCACCCCTGCCCGGACCTGCGAGCGCGGCCGGAATTTCTGGTTAACCAGCAAAGTTAGCAAATGCTAAATCTATGCAATTGCTTAGCCATAAGGAGTTAATGGTTAAGGAAGTTTCTAGCTGTGATGAAGGACGAAGCAAAAGCGGATTTTAGGACCAATCTCCGCCAAGTTCGGGGTGAGCGCGCATACGGCTGCTACTGAAAGAAGGCCTGAAGAACAGCGGCTATGGTGCGGAACCTTCCCTGCATTGTGGCGTTTGAGCGCCCGGAAGCCGCCGCAGAAAACGGCTCCTGTCGCACGGAGGCAACATGTTCGCGATGTTGAATGCCCCCCGCATGCCCGACGAAGCTGACGTACTTCCAAACCGCGAAACAGAAGATTTGGCGCCCTCCCACGCGCAGTCGCAGATCGTCGTTATATTGATCGATGCCGAAGGTGACCATGATGGGGGCGCCAAACAACCGGATGATGCATTGGCCGTCGTCGTTCCGTTGAGGAACGGGCTGAGACCACTCCATAGTCTGCCAACACGACCTGATTTCGAAGCAATCGTCGATCTGCTGCGTTCAGGAGCTTGTGACGACAACAGCCATCCGAACCTGCAGTTCTGTCGCCAACAGAACCTGCTCAGGGGGCTTACCGACGAGAATGGCCGGTTGCCCCTCGCGCTTGCGCCGTTGATGGCGCAGCCAGGGACCGGGCCCACCAGCGAAAATGCCGCTCTCGTCATCAAAGTCCATTTCATACATCGGCCCCCAAGCAAGAAAGGAAATTCGGTCTTCCGCGGCGGGCTTGCGCCCTGGCAGAAAAAGCGCGCTCAGAAGATGCTGAGAGCCAATCTCGATGGTGGCGTCACCGTGTCGGAGATCGCGAAGGAATGCGGGCTCTCGGTGCGCCACTTCTCCCGGGCCTTTCATGAATCGTTGGGAATGCCTCCGCGTCGATGGCTGACACGGCATCGCGTCGAGACGGCCAAAAAACTGTTACTGGGGTCAGGCATGGGCCTGGCCGACATAGCAAAATGCTCGGGCTTTTCTGACCAGAGCCACCTCACTCGCGTGTTTTCCGGGTGGATGGGGGAGAGCCCTGGTTCGTGGCGGCGATCGAACGCATTGGTCCCGCTCAAGGCGGGGTTCCGCCAGACTGGGGGACGACAAGCATAGAACGACGTCTCTAGCCCTGGAGGAAGGTGGCCATGCGTGAAAGCCGACTATTCGTTGACCATGTCGCATACACAGTCGTTGTCCAGGCCGATGGCGGAATACGCCCGACTGCACGCAGGCAAGGTGGCCTTGCGCGTTGGCAGGAACAGCTTGCCAAGGATATCCTGTCCTCAAATCTCGACCGGGATATCCCGCTGCAGGCAATCGCCGCCGAGTGCGGACTGTCCCCCAGCCACTTTGCCCGCGCGTTCCGCATTTCGACGGGAAGCGCACCGCATCAATGGCTTTTGCATCTGAGCATCGAAGCTGCGAAGGCTGTGCTCCTCGAATCCGACCACACACTTGCCGAGGTGGCGCTGGCGTGCGGATTCTCGGATCAGAGCCATTTTACCCGGGTGTTCACTCGTTTGGTCGGCGCCAGTCCAGGCGCATGGCGACTGTCTGTCGTGTCAGGCAATGCGTGACGAGGCATTCGCCCGTTTCCGGCAAGGACATAACTAGTCACCTACCTACTTTCCGGCGGGGCACTCCCAAGAGGTCGTTGTCCGACTTCTCGTGAGCCTCCCGCCGGTGAATGTCTCACGTCTCGTATTTGAACGACAGCGAGACGCGAGTGCGGAAGGCCGCGACCTTGCCGTCCTCCACCTTCATGTCCATTTTCGTCACTTCAGCGACACGGAGATCGCGTAGCGAACCAGCGGCCGTTTCTACCGCATTGCGTCCGGCTTCCTCCCAAGATGTCTCACTGACGCCGACAACCTCGACGATCCTGTAGACGCCTGCTGCTCCTTCCTTACTCGCCATATCAACCTCCTGGTGGTGAATGTGGGATTCTATTGCTCGGTGAGGGCTCTACTTCGCCTTGTTGAAGGCAATGTCGTCGTTCAGCACGGTGCCGGGATTCACCGGCTGCTTGCTTGCGACCGGAATATCCAGCTTGGAGAAGGACACTTTCTCCTTCCAGACGTGCCGCAGGAATTCCTTGATGAACTCGACGGTCAGCTGTTCGCCGGCGCAGCGGCGGTAGCCGAAGCCGAAGGGCGCATAGCCGGCCGTGTCGACCAGAGGAACCGCCTTGCCGTTGATTTCGCTGTAGACTGCGCCGAATGCCGAGTTGGTCATCGTCACTTTGCGCCCGTCCTTGACCGGGAAGCTCGCTTTCGAGAACGGACACCGCGCCAAGCCAACCTGGTGGGCCTTGGCTTCATCATTGTCGACGGTCGTCGGCGCGCTCTTGAAGCGATCGGGATCGAATTCTGTCGGGTTTTGCCAGTGCAGCGGGCTCATGCTGGCGGGTAGATGCGGCGTCATGATGCCCGAAAAGGCCGTGCCAAGCATCGCCCGGTTTCTTGCCATCGTCGAGAAGCTGCCGCCATTCGGACTGATGACCCGAAACAGTTCCATCACCAAGCGGTCGAGCGGCGTAAACGCTCCGCCATCGGAAGCGTCCGGATCCTTCATGACCTGGTCGAACCGCACGCGAACGGCCGGGTCGCCATGCACCGGCTCCAGCTTGGCGGCGACGTTGTAGACCATGTTGGCCCATTGGCTGAACGCCAGAAAGTTGTGGAAGCATTCGAAGACGATGTCGATGCGGCGGAAATTTTCGCCGAGCTGCCCGTTCTTCAGCCAATAGTGGACAAAAGTGCTGTCTTCATCGGGCTGCTTGCCGTCCATGATCTTTTGCACGCGCTTGTCGAGCCAAGCCTTGAGCACTTCGCGCGTGGCCCGAGCCTGCATCAGGGCTTTGCACACCATTTCGGTGGTGGGATACCAGAACCCAAGCGTGGCATTGAACCCTTCGCTGAACTGACGCACTTCGTCAGGGATTTCGTCGCCCATCGCGCCGACGTGAAGGTTCCAATACAGATCGTAATAGTTCTCGAAATAGTGCTTCATCATCGGCTTGCCGGCATTGCTGTCGGAGAGAAACCGCTTGTAGAAGAGCTGTATTTTCGGCCGATATTTTTGATCTATGAGATCGGGAGTGGTCGCGGACATATAGATTCTTTTGCGCCGATTGTCCGGGCCGCGATTCTCATAGCCCTGCATGAACACTGAGCGCCCCTCTTCCTCGGGATTTGGCACCCAGTTCTTGTAAAGCATGCCCCAAAGCTGCACGGGCACCGCTTTCTCCTTGCTGAGGGCCAGATCAATCATCGGAAGGTGGGGTGTCTCGCCGACGAATTCGCTGCTTAGCAGGAATGGAGTCACCGCGCCGACGACATAGTCCTCCGGGAAATCTGGAGGCATCACCCCGACGGGGAGTTTCTCCTGCGACACCTTGATGGTGATCGAGGTCTCCGGTTGCTCCGTTTTCTTGGCCTTCGTTTGCTGGCTGCTCATCTTCGTCTCCTGTCTCGTGAGCGTCCCTCGAACCGTTCCCGAGTCCTCGGGCATCAAGGGGCGCTTAGGTCCGATGTTCCGAACTAGGCCGCGCGCTCCGCCGTCGGCACGGCGCCGCTGGCGTGCAGGCTGGCAATCTGGGCAGCGTCGAAACCGAGTTCCGCGAGAACCTCGTCGGAGTGCTGGCCCAGGTTAGGAGCCGGACGAGGAGCGACCTTGGGCGCCTCCCGGATCGTGACGGGACTGTTCACCGTGTACTCTGGCGTCGCGCTGCCATTTGCGATCGGGACGACGATGTTGTTGGCATAGAGTTGCGGATCCTTGACGATTTCCTCGGGTATCTGGACTACGCCGTATGGCAGCCGGGCCGCGTCGAGCGCCGTCTTCCAGTAGGCCAGCGGCTGCGAGCCGAAGATCTTGTCGATCTCGGCAACGAGTACTGCCGCATTGGCCGCGCGCGCCTTCGCATCGGCAAACCGTGGATCCGCCGTCAGGTCTTCCCGCCCGATCGCCTTGGTGAAATCGGGCCAGTTCTTGTCGCCTTCGACGAAGGCAAGCAGCAGCCAACGATCGTCGGAGGTCCGGTAACTTGCCCCCGCGAGAGGGTTCTCGGGGTGGTCCCGGTCGCTCAGACCCGTAAACTTTGCGCCCGACAATGCCGCTTGGAGCCAGGCTGCCGTTGCCCATGCGCCTTCGGCGATCAGCGACGTGTTGACGTTGCAGCCCTTGCCGGTACGTTCGCGGCGATAGAGCCCGGTCACGATGCCGGCGTAAAGCGAAATAGCCGTGGCGTGATCGCCGATGCCTGGAACAGGCACGGCCGGCGGACTGCCGGCATTGCGGGTGAACTGCATCAGGCCGGACCGTGCCCAGTATGCCGTGATGTCGAAACCCGGCTTGTCAGCCTCAGGCCCGGTCTCGCCGTAGCCGGTTATGTCGGCATAGATCAGCCGCGGGTTCAAAGGCGCGAGGTCCTCGTAAGTCACCTTGAGGCCCTTCCTGACATGAGGCGGAAAGTTGGTGACGAAGACATCCGCCCATTTCACGAGCCTCGCCAGAACCTCCGCGGCTCCGGGGTTCTTCAGGTCCACCGCAAGGTTGCGCTTGTTGCGATTGGTCAGCTGCCAGGTGTAGTTCGAGTTGAGAGGGGGATTTGGCGGGGTCTTGTAGAAATACCGATAGGGATCGCCGATCCGGGGTGGTTCCACCTTGATGACGTCGGCACCGAAATCCGAAAGCACCGTCGTTGCTGATGGCCCGGCGATGAAGCTGGCTAGGTCGATGACCTTCAAGCCAGAGAAAATCTTGTCGCTGTCGCTGGTCATGTGTGTCTCCTGTCCCAGATTGTTGCAGCTGGACTGGGTGCACCAAGCGTCACCTGCCCTTGAACTGGGGCTGACGCTTCTGGAGGAATGCCGACGTTCCTTCCGCCTTGTCTTCCGTCGCGGCGCAAATGCCGAAATAGGATGCCTCGAGCGCAAAGCCCGCGCCCTCACCGGCATCCATTCCCTTGTTCACCGCTTCGAGCGAGAGCCTGACGGAGATCGGAGCGTTGGCCGAAATCTCTCCCAAGATCGCCTCGGCCCGCGCGATCAGGTCCGATGCGGCCACGACCTCGTTCACCAGCCCGATGCGATAGGCTTCCTGCGCGCTGATCATCCCGCCGGACAAGATGAGCTGTAGTGCTCGACCCTTCCCGACAAGGCGCGGGAGGCGTTGCGTGCCGCCGCCGCCGGGGAGCAGGCCGAGTTTCACTTCCGGCTGACCGAAGCGCGCGGTGTCGGCGGCGATCCGAATGGTGCAGGCCATGGCGGTCTCGCACCCGCCGCCGAGGGCATAGCCATTGACGGCCGCAATCACCGGCTTGCCGAGATTTTCGACAAGCTCGAGTACGCCTTGCCCCAAACGGCTGGACTCCTCGGCCTCGACCGCCGAGACCTGCGCAAGTTCGCTGATGTCGGCTCCAGCAATAAACGCCTTGTCACCCGCACCGGTGAGGATCACGCCACGGATGGCAGCGTCATCCCGAGCGTCCTCGAACGCAGTCCGCAAGTCCTTCCAGGTTGGTGTGTTGAGGGCATTCAGCACCTTGGGCCGATTGAGCGTAACATAGGCGATGCCACCCTTTTTCTCGTAGATCACATTTTCAAGCGTCAGGGTGCCGGCTTGCGGAGCCTGGGCCGTCGTGGGTGGCGATGCTGATGTTGACGAGGGCATGGAATCCTCCTGTCTCTTGGACCTGGGAAAACCTCCGGGACGTTCTCCCGCGTTCCGTCACACGAAGGCGCTGAGCCCCGTGATCGCCCTGCCGACGATCAGGTTCTGCATCTGGTAGGTTCCTTCGTAGGAGTAGAGCGCCTCGATATCCGCAAAGAAGCGTGCCACATTGTAGTCGGCGACGATGCCGTTGCCGCCCAGGATCTCACGTCCCCAGGCAACCGTTTCGCGGCCCTTCGAGGTGCAGAAGGCCTTGGCGAGCGACGCATGATGATCCTGCAGCTTGCCCTCGTCATCCATCGTTGCCAGGCGCACCATCAGGCACTGGCAGGCCGTCACGTTGGCAAGCATCTTGGCGAGGAGATCCTGTATCATCTGGAAGGACCCAATGGGCTTGCCGAACTGAAGCCGGTGTTGAGCATAGTCAACCGCGTTCTCGAACGCGCCCATCTGCGCGCCGGTCGCGGCCCAGCCCACAAAGTAACGGGTCATTCTCAGCACGCGCGCCGTATCGCGGAACGAGTTGCCGGCCTGCAGGCGATTTGCTTCGGGGATGCGCACATCCTTCAGCGTGATCTGGCCATTCTGCACGACCTTGAGCGCGATCTTGTGCTCGATCTTTTCGACGCTGAAGCCCGGGGTGGTCTTGTTCTCGACGATGAAGCCCTTGACCTGGTCGTCGGCGACGTCACGCGCCCAGATGATCGACAGATCGCACCATGGAGCGTTGCCGATCCACCGCTTCTGGCCATTGAGGATCCAACTGTCACCGTCACGCTTGGCGGTCGTCAGCAGGCCGCGGCTCGCACCAGAGCCGACGAGCGGCTCAGTCAGGCCGAAACAGCCGATCTTGTCGTAGCTTGCCATCTGCGGCAGCCATTTCTGCTTCTGCTCCTCGGATCCATCCAGATAGATCGACCCCATCGCCAGGCCGCCATGGACGCCGAAGAAGGTGCAGAACGAAGGGTCGATGCGCGCAATTTCCATCGCAACGAAGCCAAACAGCTTCTGGCTGCCACCGGCGCAGCCATAGCCCTGATAGCCGAGGCCACCGAGGCCGAGTTGCTTGAACGAGGGCAGCAGCTCGAAGGGAAACGCATCGTCGGACCAGTATTTGTTGATGATCGGCGCGACCTTCTCTTCCATGTATGCCCGCACCTTCTTGACCGTGGCAAGCTCATCAGGGGTCAGCACGTCGACGAGCTGGTAGAAATCGCTGTTCGGTGCCGGCATAGGCTTTGCGGCCTGAGCGGGTTTGGCCGGGGCTGTCGTTGACATGTGGTTTCTCCTTCATCGTGAACTGCGGCGCGCCTTCGGCGCACGCGGCGGCACTCCGGATGCCACGCGCCTAAGTTTGACGAGTGGTCGCTGCTCGAAAGATTGTCCGGGAAGGGCGGCGCCGTATGTCACGATTTGGCTGTCAATTGGCTGTTTCGGCCATTGCCTGCCGCTGCGTGCAGGAATGGAACTCTACGATCGGGGGTAGTGGCCGAGCGAGGCACGCACTGATACGATCAAATTGCAGGTCGTTGGAGTATCCAATGGGCAATACAGGTGCAGCGGACTTGGTCAGGGCCCTTCTAGCCGCCTATGCGGCAAAGGACCGGGATGCGGCGGAGCGGCTGATCTCGCCCGACTTCCGTTTTTCGAGCCCTTTGGACAACCGGATCGACCGGGCGACTTACTTCGACATCTGCTGGCCCAACAGCAAGCACATCGAAGGTTACGAGATCGAACACCTGCTCGCCGACGAGAATAAGGCCTCCGTGACTTATGTTGGCCGATCCGTATCCGGAAAGCGGTTCAGAAATACGGAGGTCTTTATCTGCCGGGACGGCCAGATCGTTGAAGTGGAAGTCTATTTCGGCTGGTGGGTGCCCCATGACGTCCCGCCAGGCCATCACGTTGACCCGAGGTGACGGCATGTGCGGCCGCGTAAACATCAAGACCAACCTCGACGAGATGCTGCGAGCATTTGCCTTTGCCCAGCAGAACGACGAGGTCGACAGGGCCGCCAACCAGTTTCCCCGCTACAATGGCGCTCCCGGACTGGACTATCCGATCATCATTCGCGACGTCATCCGCGACGCGACCCAACCTGTCTTCGGCCCGGTCTTCAAGATGGCGAGATGGGGTCTCATTCCCCACTTCGCGACGGCCCGCAACGAAGGGTTCAAGCACATCAACGCCCGCGGCGAGACGGTTGCGACCAACGGCATCTTCAAACATGCCTACAGGGCGCGCCGTGCCCTGATGCCGATCACCGGCTATTTCGAGTGGCATGACATCTTGGGGACCGGCAAGAACAAGCAGCCATACGCGATCGCCATGGCCGACGATGCGCCATTCTGCCTCGCCGCGATCTGGCAGGAGTGGCGCGATCCGGCGACGCGGGAGGACGTGACGAGCTTCTGCATCGTCACCTGCGAACCCAACGCGATGATGGCCAAGATCCACAACCGCATGCCTGTCATCCTCCGGCGCGAGGACTATGATCGCTGGCTCAGCGGCGAGCCCGATCCCGGCGATCTGCTGAACCCCTACCCCGCGCAGCTGATGAAGATGTGGAAGATCGACAGGAAGGTCGGGAGCGCGAAGAACGACAGTCCGGATATCCTCGACGAGGTCAGGCCGGAAGATCTGTTCGAATAGCACGGCTAGATCGAGACGGCGGGCGGCAAGCTCTCATGCCGGGCCCAAGGGCTTCATTTGAAACACCGAAATCCACGTGATGTCGGTGAATCCGCCCATGTCGATGTCCATTATTGAACTTCGGACTTTCGGCCTTAAGTCTTATGGGTCGTTTCGTGACGCAGAAACGCCCGACCCGGGACGCGTAGACGCATTCGATCCGAAGTTGCGCCCGCGGCATCTCCGAAACGTCAGGTCTCGTAAAGAGAGCCTTTGGAGCACGCCCATGCCGGCAACGGATGGGCTTGCTCTTTAACTGATCGGTTTCCTGCAGGGAAACGGAGATCAAGATGGGCATCGTTCGGTTTGCACTGCGTTTCCCGTACACATTCTACGTCCTCGCCCTACTGATCGTCTTCCTCGGCGTTTCGGCCATCATGGTCATGCCGATGGACATCTTTCCCCAGATCAACATCCCGGTGGTGTCGGTGATCTGGCAGTACACGGGCCTGAGTACGCCCGAGATGGAGCAGCGCGTCACGACCTACAGCCAGTACGCGATCAGCTCCAACGTGAACGGCATCAAGAACATGGAGGCGCAGACCCTCAACGGCATTTCCGTTCAGAAGATCTATTTCCAGCCGGACGTGAACCTCGACCTCGCCATCTCCCAGATCGTGGCGGGGACGAATGCCATACGCGCCCTCATGCCGGCCGGCATCCAGCCGCCGATCATCGTTCAGTACAACGCATCGAGCGTTCCGGTGCTGCAACTCAGCCTGAGCTCCGACCGCCTCAACGAACAGCAGCTCTATGATTATGGCATCTACAACCTGCGCCAGCAGCTCGCGCCCGTTCAGGGCGTGACGTTTCCGACGCCCGACGGCGGCAAATACCGGCAGATCATGGTCGACATCGACCCGACGAAGCTCCAGGCCCGTGGCCTCACTCCGGCGGATGTGGTCAACGCGGTCAACGCGCAGAACCTGACCTTGCCGTCCGGGCTGGCCAAGATCGGCAATACGCAATACACGGTGCGCACCGATGCGATGCCTTCAACCATCGCCGATCTCAACGCCATCCCGATCAAATATACGAACGGCCAGACCGTATTCCTCAAGGATATCGGGCAGGTGCACGACGGCTGGGCGATTCAGCAGAACATTGTGCGCGACAACGGCCGCCGCTCGGTGCTGCTGAGCGTCATCAAGAACGGCAATGCCTCGACCGTCACCGTCGTCAACGGGGTCCGCAACGCGCTTCAGATCGCACGTGCTGCCGCCCCGCCCGGACTGAACATCAACGAGCTGTTCGACCAATCCAAGCTCGTCACCGCCTCGATCGCGAGCGTGGTCCGTGAAGGCGCGATCGCGGCCGTGCTGACGGGGCTGATGATCCTGCTGTTCCTCGGCTCATTCCGGTCGACCCTGATCGTCCTCATTTCGATCCCGCTTTCGATCCTGACCTCGATCGTCGTCCTGTATTTCATGGGCCACACGCTCAACACCATGACGCTGGGCGGAATGGCGCTCGCGGTCGGCATATTGGTCGACGATTCCACGGTGACGATCGAGAACACGTTCCGGCTGCGCGGCGAAGGCATGAGCCTGGCTTCGGCGACGCTGCACGGCTCGGCCGGCATTGCGGTTCCGACCCTGGTTTCGACGCTCGCAATCAGTTGTGTGTTCACGTCGGTGATATTCCTCGAAGGCCCGGCCAAGTTTCTGTTCACGCCGCTCGGGCTCGCGGTCGTGTTCGCCATGATGGCCTCCTATATGCTGTCGCGGACCTTGACGCCTGTCGCCATTGGCATGCTGCTGAAGGGCGAACATCACGAAGGGACAGAAGGCGGGCGGAGCTGGTTCGGGCGGTTCCACCAGGGGTTTGAGCGCGGCTTCGACCGGTTTCGTCAGGGCTATGTGCGCGTGCTCACGATGCTGCTGAAGCGGCGGGTGATCGTCCCGTTGGCCGCCGCCGTGATGCTCACTCTGGGCGGCGTGATGTTCATGATGGTTGGCCGGGATTTCTTTCCCGTCATCGACGGCGGACAGATCAAACTGCACGTCCGTGCTCCTGCGGCGACCCGCATCGAAGCCACCGAGCGCATCTTCCAGCAGGTCGAGGACAAGGTCCGCGAGATCATACCAGCGCACGATCTCGACCTTATCGTCGACGACATCGGCGTGCCGCAGAGGGTGTACAACCTTGCCTTCACCGACGGCTCGACGATCAACGTCAACGACGGCGTGATCCTGATCTCGCTCAAGGAAGGGCACGCGCCGACGGCCGAATATGTGCGCAAGCTGCGCGCGGCCCTTTCGGCTGCCTTTCCGTCCGACACCTTCTATTTCCAGGCGGCCGACATGACGACGCAGATCCTGAATTTCGGGCTGCCGTCACAGATCGACGTCCGCGTCGTCGGTCGCGACCGTGCCACCAACATTAAGGTGGCGGAGGAGTTGCGCCGCCGCATGGCGGCCACTCCGGGCCTGGCTGACGTCCATCTCCAGCAGGAGATCTATTCACCTGCCTTCCTGGCCAAGATCGATCGCTCGCGGGCGCTGCAGCTTGGGCTCAATGCGGGGGCGATCGCCAACGACCTCAACATCAGTCTGAGCTCCTCGGAACAGGTCTCGCCCAATTTCTGGACCGATCAGGCGGCCGGCATTCCCTATTACATCGCGGTTCAAACACCGCAGTATCTGGTGAACTCACTCGGTGACCTCGGCAACACCCCGGTTACTACCGCCTCAGCCGCTGGAGCCGGTACGCCGGTGCCTGGTCTTCTCAGCAATGTGGCGACGTTGCAGCGCGACACCGTGCCGACAAATTTGAACCAGACCAATATCCAGCCGGTCTACGACGTCTATGCCGGCGCACAAGGGCGGGATCTTGGCAGTATCTCCAACGATATCAACAAGATCGTCGCGGAGCTAAAGCCCCAGCTCAAACCCGGCAACACGATCCAGCTTCTGGGACAGATCCAGAGCATGCGCGATTCCTTCCGGGATCTGGGCATCGGGCTGATTTTCGCAGCTGTGTTCGTCTACCTGCTGATGGTCGTCAACTACCAGAATTTCGGCGACCCGTTCGTGGTCATCCTGGCACTGCCGGCGACCTTGTGCGGCATCCTCACAATGCTGTTCATCACGGGCACGACGCTGAGCGTCCCCTCACTCATGGGGGCGATCATGGCGGTCGGCGTCGCCTCGGCCAATTCCATCCTTCTGGTCACCTTCGCGCGCGAGCAGCAGTTGAACGGACGTAGCGCATTCCGGGCAGCCATCGACGCTGGCTACACCCGTATCCGCCCGGTGCTGATGACCGCGGGCGCGATGATCATCGGCATGACCCCCATGGCCATAGGTGCTCCCGGCGAGGAACAGAATGCGGCGCTGGCGCGCGCGGTGATCGGGGGCCTGCTGTTCGCGACGCCCACCACGCTTTTGATCGTGCCTTATCTGTTTGCCCTGCTGCGCAAGCGCAATGACGGCCTCGCCTCCTACGGCGTCTTTGAGGAGCTTCCGAATGAATGACCTGCGCATTGACCCGGAAGGTCAGCCGGTCCTTGATCTACAGGAGACCGTCGACCGCAAGACGGAAAGCCAGCCAAAACCTCCTCCGGAGGTGCGCCGCCGCTATGGCGGGCGCCTGCTGACCTTTTTCGCATTTCTGCTGCTCGCCGCCGGCCTCGCGCTTGGCGCCTGGCGGTACTATACGCTGCAGCAACAGGTTTCCGACACTGCGGAGCAACAGCGTGATCTGGTGCCCAGCGTGCGTGTCGCCACGGTTGAGCCCAATTCCGGTATCGTGCCGGTCACCTTGCCGGGAACGACCGCCGCCTACGCGACGGCAAGCATCTATGCTCGCGCCACGGGCTATATCGCCAAGCGAAACGTCGACATAGGGGATCAGGTCAAGGCCGGAGAGCTGCTGGCAGATCTCGCCGTTCCCGAACTTGACGATCAGATTTCGCAGAACGAGGCGACACTCACGCAGCTGAAGGCCGCACTCGACCAGGCCCAGGCCAATTTGAAGCTCGCCCAGGTTACCTGGAATCGTGACACGAAGCTGGTCAACCAGGGATGGGCGACCCAGCAGCAGGGGACGATCGACGTCCAGAACCTGAAGGCGCAGGAGGCTGGGGTTGAAGTCGCGAAAGCCAACGTCGCCTCCCAGGAGAACCTGCTGAGGGTGCTCCGCCAGGATCGGAGCTACGCCTCGGTGGTCGCGCCGTTCGACGGCGTCATCACCCAGCGCAATGTCGATGTGGGTACCCTGGTGCAGGGCAACACAACCAGCGGAACCTTCATGTTCGAGATCATGCAGAACGATGTCATCCGCGTGTCGGTTTATGTGCCTCAGGATTCGGCTTTCGGCGTGGAGCCAGGCATCGAAGCGACAGTGCGCGTGCCCGAAATTCCGGACCGTGAGTTCACGGGCCGGGTAACCCGCATCGCCGACGCTCTGCAGAGCGGCACGCGCACGCTCCTCACCGAGGTCGATCTTGCCAATCCGGACGGCGCGCTGAAGCCTGGTGCCTACTGCACTGTCGAGCTTAAAGTGCCTCGCGTGTCCCAGTCGGTCATCGTGCCGGCCGATGCTCTCATCTACAACCGGGACGGGCTGCAGGTCGCAGTCGTCAACGACGGCAAGGCCGAGTTGCGCAAGGTCAGGGAGACGCGTGACCTGGGCACGCGGGTGGAAGTGGACTCAGGGGTCAAGGCAGGCGAGCAGGTGATCCTCGATCCGCCGGTCTACCTGGCCGACGGCAGCAAGGTACAGCCACAGCCTGAGCCGCCTCCGCCTGCGGCCCCTGTCGCAAGCAAGTAGGCTTTTGGCTGGATCGCCAACGACCCCAGCTGGCATATACGGACTGTTCACGAAGTGTCGGCGGCTCCTTGCTTGAAGCACGGCCTGCGCGTGCTACATCTGCTGCATGAAAAAGATCGGCTTCCTATCGTTCGGGCATTGGAACCCCTCGCCCCATTCGCAAACGCGGTCTGCATCCGACGCGCTTCTGCAGTCGATCGACCTGGCTGTCGCGGCCGAGGAACTGGGCGCCGACGGGGCATATTTCCGCGTGCACCACTTCGCCCGCCAGCTCGCCTCGCCATTTCCGCTGCTGGCGGCGGTAGGCGCAAGGACCAGCCGTATCGAGATCGGCACGGCGGTCATTGACATGCGCTACGAGAACCCACTCTACATGGCCGAGGATGCCGGCTCAGCCGACCTCATCGCTGGCGGGCGCCTGCAGTTGGGCATCAGCCGCGGCTCGCCGGAGCAGGTCATCGACGGGTGGCGGTATTTCGGCTACGCCCCGCCCGAAGGGCAGAGCGACGCGGACATGGCCCGGCGGCACGCCGAGGTGTTTCTTGAAATTCTTCGCGGCAAGGGTTTTGCCGAACCCAATCCGCAACCGATGTTCCCCAACCCGCCCGGACCCTTGCGCCTTGAGCCTCACTCCGAGGGTCTGCGCGAGCGCATCTGGTGGGGTGCTGCAACCAACGCCACTGCGGAATGGGCGGCGAAATTGGGAATGAACCTCCAGAGTTCAACGCTCAAATTCGACGAGAGCGGACAGCCCCTTCACGTCCAGCAGGCCGACCAGATCCGGGCGTTTCGCGCGGCATGGAAGGAAGCTGGACACGCGCGCGAGCCGCGGGTGTCGGTCAGCCGCAGCATCTTTGCGCTGGTGGATGAGCGTGACCGCACCTATTTCGGCCGCAGCGAGGGCGAAGATCATTTCGGCTTCATCGAGGCAGGTACGCGCGCCGTGTTTGGCCGCACCTACGCCGCCGAACCGGATGTGCTTGTCGAGCAGCTGAGCCAGGATGAGGCGATCGCCGAGGCCGACACGCTGCTTCTCACCGTGCCCAATCAGCTCGGCGTGGACTACAATGCGCATGTTATCGAGGCGATACTCAAGCACGTCGCCCCTGCCCTCGGTTGGCGCTGACGGGCAACGAGCTTTGACCGTCAGGTCAGGGCCATGCCCGACGGGGCTATTGAAGTGTGCTGCTTGCGCAATGCGTCGGCCGATTGACGCACCACTTCGGAAATCTGCAGGAGTTGCTCGGCAAGGGGACTTGCCTTGCGCCAGACCATGCCGACCGTTCGTGATGGCTGGGGGCTGTTGAAGCGGGCGACCGAAACGGTGGCAGAGCGCGTCTCCACCGGCACGGCCATTTCCGGGATCAAGGTGACGCCAATGCCGGCGCTGACCATCTGGACCAGTGTGGACAGCGAGCTGCCGTCCAGCAACTCCCGTGGTCGGGCCGAATGCAGGTTGCAGAACGACAGGGCCTGCTCGCGAAAACAATGCCCCTCTTCCAAAAGGAGCAGCCTCATCTCGCGAAGCATTTCGCGATTGGGCACCGGCTTTCCCTCATCCTCGCCGGGCCGGACCAGCACGAAATCCTCCGCGAACAGCGCGACCTCGGTCAGTGAAGGCTCGGAGATCGGAAGGGCAACGATGGCCGTGTCGAGCCGGCCATCCGCCAGCTCTTGAATGAGCTTCTGCGTCAGCGTCTCGCGCACGTGAATGTCGAGCCCCTCATGCATGCGGGCGAGATTGCCGATGATGGTCGGCAGCAGGTAGGGCGCGATAGTCGGGATCACGCCTATCCGCAACCGCCCCACCAGCCGGTTCCGCGAGGCCCGCGCGAGGTCCGCCAATTCGTCAACTGAACGCAGGATATCGCGGACGCGCTGGGCAAATTCTTCCCCGAAGCTGGTCAGCCGAACCTGTCTCGCGCTTCTCTCGAAGAGGTCCGTTCCAAGCGTCTCCTCCAATTCCCTGATCTGCACCGACATTGCGGGCTGGGAGATCGCGCAGGCGTCCGCCGCACGCCCGAAGTGGCCGTGTCGGGCCATGGCCTCGAAATAGCGAAGCTGCTTGAGTGTCAGATTCATCATAACCCCGTCTTATCGCTGCAATCAGTAAATCCAACTTAAACTAATCGCCGGTTTTTGGTATAGGGATTGAGGCGAGATGAGGAGGAGCTCATGTCACGACAGCCTCGCGTTGCGTCCCGCAAGGGCGCCGGGATCGCCGGTATCCAGATCGCTTGGATAGCCGGTGCCCACAAGGCTTGTTTGGCTCCAGAACGGTCTCCTCGCCAGGAAGCCGTAACGATAGGGACGTTCTACGTGTCTGACTTCTAGTCGGCGCGCGGCGACGAGTGCGCGCCTTCAAAGGCACTCTTGGTCCCTCTCCGCGGAGCAGTTCAATCAACCCAGCCACGACCGGAGTAAAAAATGGACGCAAAGACTGAAGAGAGCGCGGGCAAGTGCCCAGTTGCACACACGCCTGCTGCCAGAACCAATCGGGAGTGGTGGCCAAACCAGTTGGACCTCGGGGTTCTTCACCAGCACTCCAGCCTGTCCGACCCGATGGGCGAGGCGTTCGACTACGCCAAGGAATTCCAGAGCCTCGACCTTGATGCCGTAATCGCGGACCTCAAGGCGCTGATGACGGACTCGCAGGATTGGTGGCCGGCCGACTTCGGCCACTATGGCCCGCTGTTCATCCGCATGGCCTGGCACAGCGCCGGCACCTATCGCATCGGCGACGGTCGCGGCGGCGCCGGAGCCGGCCAGCAGCGTTTTGCCCCACTCAACAGCTGGCCGGACAATGTGAACCTCGACAAGGCGCGCCGGCTTCTCTGGCCGATCAAGCAGAAATACGGCCGCAAGATCTCCTGGGCCGACCTGATGATCCTGACCGGCAACGTCGCCCTTGAATCCATGGGCTTCAAGACCTTTGGTTTCGCCGGCGGCCGCGAGGACGTCTGGGAGCCCGAACAGGACGTCTATTGGGGTTCGGAAGGCACGTGGCTCGCGGACGAGCGCTACAGCGGCGACCGCGACCTCGAAAACCCTCTCGCCGCCGTGCAGATGGGCCTGATCTACGTCAATCCGGAAGGGCCGAACGGCAACCCGGATCCGATCGCGGCTGCACGCGACATCCGCGAAACCTTCGCACGCATGGCGATGAACGACGAGGAAACCGTCGCGCTCATCGCCGGTGGCCACTCCTTCGGCAAGACCCATGGCGCCGGCGATGCGGCATTGGTGGGTCCGGCACCGGAAGCCGCCGACATCGAGCATCAGGGCCTCGGCTGGAAGAGCAGCCACGGCACAGGCAAGGGCGGCGACGCGATCGGCAGCGGCCTGGAAGTCACCTGGACCACGACGCCGACCAAGTGGAGCAACAACTTTCTCTGGAACCTGTTCGGCTACGAATGGGAGCTGACCAAGAGCCCGGCCGGCGCCCATCAGTGGACGCCGAAGCAAGGCATGGGCGCCAACACGATCCCGGATGCGCACGATGCGTCGAAGCGTCATGCCCCGACCATGCTGACCACCGATCTCTCGCTGCGCTTCGACCCTGCATACGAGAAGATCGCCCGTCGCTTCCTGGAGAACCCGGACCAGTTCGCGGACGCCTTCGCCCGGGCCTGGTACAAGCTGACGCATCGCGACATGGGCCCGATCGCACGCTATCTCGGCCCACTCGTGCCCAAGGAGGTTCTGATCTGGCAGGACCCGATCCCCGCCGTCGATCATGAACTGGTCAACGAGCAGGACATCGCGGCGCTGAAGGCCAAGATCCTCGCGTCCGGCCTGACGGTTGCGCAGTTGGTCTCGACGGCCTGGGCGTCGGCCTCGACGTTCCGCGGCTCCGACAAGCGCGGCGGCGCCAATGGCGCGCGCATCCGCCTTGCGCCCCAGAAGGACTGGGACGTCAACCAGCCGGCCGAACTGGCGAAGGTTTTGGAGAAGCTCGAAGCTATCCAGAAGGAGTTCAACGCTTCGCAGGCCGGCGGGAAGAAGGTCTCGCTTGCCGACCTGATCGTCCTCGGCGGTGCCGCCGCGGTCGAGAAGGCCGCCAAGGATGGCGGACACGAGGTGAAGGTTCCCTTCGCGCCGGGCCGCACGGACGCCTCGCAGGATCAGACTGACGTCCACTCCTTCGCGCCGCTCGAGCCGGTAGCCGATGGCTTCCGCAACTACTCGCGCGGCGGGCCGCGCCTGTCCCCCGAAGCCGCGTTGGTCGATAAAGCGCAGTTGCTCACGCTGACCGCACCCGAAATGGCGGTGCTCCTCGGTGGCCTGCGCGTACTCGGCGCGAATGTCGGCGGCTCGACGCATGGCGTCTTCACCGCGCGGCCCGGAACGCTGACCAACGACTTCTTCGTGAACCTGCTCGACATGGGCACGGAGTGGAAGGCGGCTTCGGACGCCAAGGACGTGTTCGAAGGGCGCGACCGCAAGACCGGCGAAGCCAAGTGGACCGGCACCCGCGTCGACCTGATCTTCGGCTCGCACTCGCAGCTTCGCGCTCTGGCGGAAGTCTATGGCGCGGCGGATGCGAAGGAGAAATTCGTGAAGGACTTCGTGGCGGCCTGGAACAAGGTGATGAACGCCGACCGCTTCGATCTCGCCTGATCTCGGCGCAACAAGGCTATGGCGCGGCTATGCAGCCGCGCCAGATCCATTTTTAGTTCGGGCTGGTGCAGCCGAACTGTCGGGAAAATCAACCGACGTTCATACGGTCGGGAAATGACAGGCGACCTTCCGGCCGGACTTGTGCTCGACCAGTGCCGGGCGCTCCGTGCGGCAGCGGTCCTGCGCGACCGGGCAACGCGGGTGGAAGCGGCAGCCTGAGGGCGGCTTGAGCGGGCTTGGCACATCGCCCGACAGGATGATGCGCTTGCGGCGCCCGCTCGGCGTTGTCTCCACTACAGGAACGGCCGATATCAGCGCCTGGCTGTATGGGTGCGCTGGTGCCGAGAACACCTCTTCCGAAGGCCCCTCTTCCACGATCGAGCCGAGATACATCACTGCAATACGCGTCGACACCTGCCGCACCACCGAGAGGTCGTGCGCGATGAAGATGTAGGTGAGCTTCAGCTTGTCCTGCAAATCGGCAAGCAGATTGACAATCTGCGCCTGCACCGACACGTCCAGCGCCGAGACGGGCTCGTCCAATACGACGAGGTCAGGGTTGAGCGCGATGGCGCGCGCAATGCCGACGCGCTGGCGCTGGCCGCCGGAAAACTCATGAGGGTAGCGACCCACATGATCGGGCAGCAGGCCGACCAGATCGAACAGTTCGGCAACCCGCTCGCGGATACCGGCAGGTGTCAGTTTGCCGTGGACGCGCAGCGGCTCTGCCACCAGATCCCCTACCCGGCGACGCGGATTGAGCGACGCGGACGGGTCCTGGAATACCATCTGCAGGCGACGACGGACCGGCCGCAGTTCGGCGAGCGACTTTCCGGTGATATCATCGCCATCGAACAGGAGCTGCCCATCGGTGATGTCGTAGAGCCTGACCAGGCAGCGCGCCAGGGTGGACTTGCCGCAGCCCGACTCCCCCACCAGGCCAACGGTTTCGCCGCGCCGTACCGTCAGCGATACATTGTCGACGGCATGCACCACGCGCCGGCCTTCCGCCGAAAAGCGGGTGCCGATGGCAAAGCGCTTGCTGAGCGCACGCGTTTCGAGGATGGGCTGGTCCGTTCCGGTCATCTGTTCGCTCATGCTTGCGCCATCCGGAAACATGCGGCTGCATGGCTGGCGCCGACGAGGTCGGGCTTGCCTGCATCGCACGCCTCATAGCGCACCGGGCAGCGTGGCCCGAATGCGCAACCCTTCGGCAGGCGCAGCAGCGAGGGCGGCGAGCCGGGAATTGCCGGCAGGCGGCGAGGTTTGTCGCCGGTCAATGGCGGGATCGAACCGAGCAGCGCCCGCGTATAGGGATGCGACGGATCGGTGAAGAGTTCCGACCGGCTACCGCGCTCCACGATGCGGCCGGCATACATGACCATCACCCGGTCGGCGAGCTCGGAAACCACGCCCATGTCGTGCGTGATGAACACGACCGCGGAGTTGTGGGTCGCGCGCAGCTTGCGCACCAGGTCGAGGATGCCGGCTTGCACCGTGACGTCGAGTGCGGTGGTGGGCTCATCGGCCACCAGAAGCGCCGGGTTGCATGACAGCGCCATGGCAATCACCGCGCGCTGACGCATGCCACCCGAGAGCTGGTGCGGATAGCGCGACATCGCCTCGCGCGGGTTCGGGAAATTCACTTCCGCGAGAAGCTCCTCTACCCGGTCGAGCGCAGCCGACCGGCTGACACGCTGATGTGCCTGGATCTGCTCGGCGATCTGCCAGCCGATCGTATAGACCGGCGTCAGCGCCGTCATCGGATCCTGGAAGATCATGGCGATTTCGTTGCCGCGCAGACGCCGCAGTTCGCGCGCCGGAAGGCCGACCAGTTCGCGGCCCTTGTAGCGGATCGAGCCCTCGATCACCGCATTGGGGTCGGTGATCAGGCCCATGACCGCCAGCAGCGACACGGTCTTGCCCGAGCCGGATTCGCCGACCACGCCAAGGATTTCGCCCTCTTCCAGATCGAAGGAAACGCCGTCGATGGCCCGCACCAGGCCATCGTCAGTGCGGAAGGACACTTTGAGGTCGCGCACCGAAAGCATCATGACGTCTTCACACGGGGATCGAGGAGAATGTAGACGAAGTCGACAACCGCATTGGCGATGACCACGAACATGGAAGCGTACATGACTGTCGCCATGATCATTGGCAGGTCGAGGCTCTGCAGCGCGTCATAGGTCAGCTTGCCGATGCCCTGCAGGCCGAAGACGACCTCGGTCAAAAGAGCCGAGCCACCCACCAGCGCGCCGAAGTCCAATCCAAACAGGGTGACGAAGGCGATGAGCGACGTGCGCAGGGCATGGCGCAGCAGGATGCGGGTTTCCGACAGGCCCTTGGCGCGAGCCGTGCGGATATAGTCTTCCTGCATGGATTCGATGATCGCCGCCCTGAGCACCCGGCCATAGATGCCGATGTAAAGGATGGCGAGCGTGATCCATGGGATCACCAAGGTCAGGAACCAGCCCTTCGGGTCGTCGGAAAAGTTCTTGTAGCCGAGCGGCGGCACCCATGAGAACAGCCAGGTGTCGTGATAGCGGCTCTGGCTGAACAGGTTCATCACCTCGCCCAGCCAATAGACCGGCATGGAGATGCCAAGCAGGCCCAGCGCCATCAGCAGCCTGTCCAGCCAGCTGTTACGCGTGGCGGCGGCGACGACGCCGATGATGATGGAAAACACTACCCACAAAACGGCCGCGCCGAAGACCAGCGACAGCGTGATCGGGATGGAATCCAGCACCGCCGGCACCACCTTCCAGCCGCGATTGACGAAGGAGGTGAGGTCGCCGGTGATGAAGATCTTCTTCATCATCAGTGCATATTGCACATAGAGCGGCCGGTCGAAGCCGAAGCTGTGGCGCACGGCCTCAAGCACCTCCGGAGCCGCATTGCGGCCGGCAATGCGCGCCGCGGGATCAGCGCCGGGCGTGGCAAAGAAAATCAAAAATACGATGACCGAGATGCCGAACATCACGAACAGCATCTGGCCGAGGCGGCGCAGGATCGGATAGATCATCAGTCGCGCCCCAGTCGCACTTTGGAGCGAGGATCGAGCGCGTCGCGCAGGCCGTCGCCGAAGACGTTGAGCGCCATGACCGAGATAGCGATGGCAATGCCGGGCGCCAGCGCCACCAGCGGACGGGTGTAGAGCAGCGCCTGCCCGTCCTGAATGATGGTGCCCCAACTCGCGTCGGGCGGCTGCACGCCGATCGACAGGAAGGATAGCGCCGACTCCGTCAGCATGTTCAGCGCCATCATCAGTGGCACGAAGACGATCAACGTGGTGGTGATGTTGGGCAGGATGTCCCGCCACAGAATCCTCGGCCCCGGCACGCCGAGATTGATGGCGGCCATGACGAATTCACTGTTGCGCAGGGACAGAACCTGTCCGCGCAAGGGCCGCGCGACATATGGCACGTAGACGATGCCGATGATGATGACGGGCAACCACAGGCTGCCCGACTCGATCGTGATGGGCCCGATGGAGATGCCTTCCGCGATGGTGACGATGGAAAGCGAGATCGCCAGAAGGTAGATCGGAAAGGCCCACAGAATGTCGAGAAAGCGCGACAGCACCGTATCGGTGATGCCGCCGAAATAGCCGGCGATCAGTCCCGCTGCCGTACCGAGTATCAGGGTCAACACGGTTGCGGCGGTCGAAATCAGCAACGAGTTGAGGCCGCCATAGAGCATGCGAGCCATCACGTCCCGGCCCTGGTTGTCGGCACCCAGGAAATAGTTGCCGAGCCTCCAGGTCGGCCCGAGCGGCGTATAGCCGAGGCCCAGCCCCTCCGTGGATTGCTCCATCACCGGCACGTCCTGGCCGTCGATGGTAATCACCGCATCGAGCGTCGACACGAATGGATCGACGCCCGCCCAACGCGCATAAAGCGGCGCGCTGAGGCAGGCGACCACTATGATCAGGACAATGGCAAGGGCGGCCATGGCCGCCCTGTTCCTCATCAGCTTCGCAAATGCGAGGGCCCAGGGCCCTCGCGCCTTGCGCGGCACAGCTACAACTTCACTCGACACAAAAGCTATCCGTCAACAGATCGTCACTGCACCCAGGCCTGGGTGAAGATCCAGTAGAACTGGGCGTTAAACTTGAAGTTGCCCATGCGCTTGCTGACGAAGTCCACATGCTTTGGCGTGAACAGCGCGACAGCCGCCGCCTTGTCGGTGACTTCCTTGTCGACCTCGGACCACAGCTTGTTGGCGGCGTCCTGATCGGTCACGCCGAGATCCATGGCCTGCTTCATCTTGGCGTCGATATCCTTGTCGCAGAAACCGGAGATATTGACGGAAGCGTCCGAACCCTCACGGAAGCTGTCGCAGCCGAACAGGATGTTCAGGAAGTTCGAGGCGGCCGGGTAGTCCTGATACCACTGGCTCACCGACATCTGCACCTTGTTGTTGGTGTTCTGGATGTAGGTGAACTGCAGGTTCGGCGAGATCGGCTTCACGTCCGCCTGGTAGCCGATGCTGGTGAGCACGCTCTGCAGATAAACGCCGATCGACCGGGACACGGCGGTGTCCTCGACGATGACCGTGACCTTCTGGCCCTTGGTGCCCGACTCCTCAACCAGCTGCTTGGCCTTGTCGAGATCGGTCGCCGACCACTTGGCGCCAGGGTTCTTGGTGAACGGGCAATAGTCCACATGGCCGGGGAAGTCCGGCGGCAGCACCTGGCAGACGGGCGAGCCCAGCACCTTGCCGCCAAAGAGATTGACCAGCGTGTTGCGGTCGACCGCATAGGCGACTGCCTGGCGCGCCTTCTCGTTGTCGAATGGCGCAAGGTTGGTATTGAGGGGGGCATACCACCAGGCCGTCAGCGGCGAGATGTGCACCTGGTCCATGTATTTGGTGCCGAGCTCGACCAGTCGGTCCGTCGGCGGTTGGTCGTACATCCAGTCAGCCTCGCCCTTCTGGATCGCGGTGACCGCCGCTTCCTCGGTGAGGCCGAAATCGTACTGAACGACGTCCGGATAGCCGTCGGGCTGCGCTTCCTCGCTCCACTGCTTGAAGTGGGGGTTGCGCTCCATCGTCATGCCCTTGTTGGGGTCGTAGGCAGAGATCATGTAGGCGCCGGTGCTGGGAATGGGCTTGGAGCCGACATCTTCCGTCGGCGTGTCCGCCGGCAGGATGACCGCGTGCGGCATGGCAAGCTTGTCGAGGAATTCTGCATCCGGCTTGGTGATGTTGATCGTCACGGCGCCGGCCGCTTCGTCGCCGACGACGCCACCCTCGAGGGTGCAGGTGCTGGTCTCGGCAAGGCACTTGTCGGCGCCGACGATGCCTGCATAGAACGTACCCGAGGTCGGCCCTGAAACCTTGAAGATGCGCTGGAACGACGCCACCACGTCCTTCACGCCCAGTTCGTCGCCATTCGAGAACTTGATACCCTTGCGGATCTTGAAGGTGAAGGTCTTGCCGTCGTTGCTGACCTGCGGCATGTCCTCTGCGATGTCGGCGACGATCTTGAAGCCGTCCTTGCCGTCCGCCTTCCTGAAGGCGACGAGGCCGTCATAAAGCGGCTGGAACACCTGCCAGTATTGCAGGGTGTAGTTGATGTGCGGGTCGAGCGTGCCGGCAGCCGAGCGGGCCAGCAGACGCAAAGTGCCGCCGCGGTGCTCTTGCTGATAGTCTGCGTGGGCTGCGGAAAGCGACCCGCAGGCGAGCAAGGCGGCCGCCGAGGCGGCCAGAACCATTTTCTTCATCGAAGTTCCCCTTGTTTTCAATTGTCATGCTCGTCAAGGAACGCGCCCACGACTTGCATGCATCTTTCTTGTTCTTCCACATGCGGCATGTGGCTTGACTGTTCGAGTATCTCCCAACGCGACCCCTTGATGCCGTCCTTGTAGGGTTGCACGGTGGCGGGTGTCGCCTCGTCATGGCGCCCGGAGATGATCAAGGTCGGCACATTCACCGCCGGCAGCCGGTCGATGATGCTCCAGCTCTTCAACGTGCCGATGACGAAGAATTCGTTCGGGCCGTTCATGACGTTGTAGACGGTGGGGTTGCGCGCCACCTGCTCGAAGCTCGCCGAGACTTCCGGCGGAAACGGCACCACGCGGCAGACGTGGCGCTCATAGAAATCCATGGTCGCCTTCTGGTAGTCGGCATGATCGGTCGTGCCGGCCTGCTCGTGGCGGATAAGCGTTTCCTGCACGTGCCCGGGAAGGTCGGCTCGCAGGCGATTGGCTTCCTCGACCCATAGCCTCATGGAAGCGGGCGAGTTGGCGATGACGAGCGACTGCAGCCCATCGGGCCGCGTCACCGCATATTCGGCACCCAGCATGCCACCCCAGCTCTGGCCGAGCACATGAAAGCCCGACCGCATGCCCAGATGGTCGACAAGGTTGTTCAGCTCATCGATGAAAAGCTGGGGCGTCCAGAAATCGGCCCCTTTGTCGGGCAGCAGGGTGGAGTTGCCGCAACCCAGCTGGTCGTAGTGGATGACGGGCCGGCCCTGAAGCGCCAGAAGCTTGTAGGAGTCGACATAGTTGTGGGCGACGCCGGGGCCGCCATGAAGGATGAAAACCGGCGTCTTGCCGGCCTCCAGGTCACCCGAAATTCGATACCAGGTCTCGTATGCGCCAAAGCTGGCGCGACCTTCCACACTGCTGATCAAGAGATGCCCCTCCCTGGCATTCAAGCAAGCTATACACTGCTGTCCGGGGTCACAACTATTTTGTCCGCGTGACCCACTCTTCCAACAACTGTACGCCATAGCCCGTGGCACCTTGCCGGCAGAACGGCTGGTCGGCCTCGGTGAACTCCTGTCCCGCAATGTCGAGATGCACCCAGGGACGATCTTCGGTGAAATGCCGAAGGAACGCCGCAGCATATGGCGCATCGCCCGCTTCGAGATCCTTGGCGTGGTGCCTCAGGTCGGCGAATGGCGACTGCAATTCTTCGTCATAGGCGCGGTCGAGCGGCATGCGCCAGAAACGTTCGCCAACCGTCTCGCCGGCTGCCATCAGCCCAGCCGCAATGGTGTCGTCATTGCTGAAAAGCCCGGCGAAAATCTTGCCCAGGCCGCGCGTCACCGAATAGGTCAGCGTGGCAAGGTCCACGATCGCAGCGGGCTCAAAGCGGGTAGCAGCGTAGTGGAGGCAATCGGCCAGCAGCAGCCGGCCCTCGCAATCGGTATCGAAGACCTCCACGGTCTGGCCCGACAGCGTGGTGATGATGTCGCCCGATTTGAAGGCCTTGCCCGAGGGGAGATTTTCCGCGATGCCCAGCACGCCGACCGCATGGACGGGGCCGCCCTGCCGGGCCAGCGACAGCATGAGGCCCGCAACCGTGGCCGCCCCGGCCATGTCGCCCTTCATGTCGAACATCTGAGGGCCGTTCTTGGCGCAAAGCCCGCCTGAATCGAAGCAGATGCCCTTGCCGACGAATGCCAGCGGCGTATCGGCCGAGCCCGGACCGCGATACCGCAGCGCGATGACGCGAGGAGGATGGATCGATGACGAGCCGACCGCGAGCAGCGCGTTCATGCCAAGCCGCTTCAGCTCGGCCTCTTCGAGTACCTCGATCTCGACGCCGGCCTCGCGAAGCGGTCCAAGATGCTCTGCAAAGCTGTCCGGATGAAGGTGATTGGCCGGCAGGTTCACCAAAGTGCGGGTAAGCTCGACACCCTCGGCAATGGCATCAATGCGGGTCATGTGCGGCGCGAGGTCCTGCCCCGAAACGCCAACGAAACGTATGCGCCAAGCTGCTTCGGCTTCCGCGCCCTGGCGACGACGGCGAAGGTCGAAGCGATAACGCCGCAGGCGCATGCCGAGCGCAAGACGCGCCAGCAATTCCGCGGGCTGGACAGCGCTGCCCTCGATCGTGTCGAACACGATGACGGCATCAGCTTCCTGTTCCTTTTCAAGAAGGGCCGCTAGTGCTCCACCCGCGCGCATCGCGGACAGGGCGTTCACGGCTGCCGCTTCGCCGAGCCCCAGCACGATCACACGCCGCGCCGATAGAGAAGCCGGCGCCAGGATATCGAGGCATTCCCCGCTCCCGCCGGAAAACCGGGGGCTGGCGCACGCACGGGTCAGCGCGCCATTCGCGGCCGCATCGAGCGCAGCCGCCCTCTGCCCCAATTTCTGTTGCCCCGCCTTGAGGACCACAATCACAGAGGCATCTGCGGGAATTTCACTCGTGGCTTCAAAGACCGGGACCGGCGACAGGGGCATGGAAGAATCTCATTAGCTTTGATGACGCGGCACCTTAATCATCAAGTGAGGGCGACCTGAATGGCGACAGCAGCCTCATTCTGCTGGGCCACGGGTCTTTAAGCACTTAGCGGTCTTCCAGCGCGGGGGTGGGCAATAGAGCCGCTCCAGCGCGCCTACCGGAAATGCGGTCTTTCGCTTGTCGGCGAGAGACATTGGTGATTACCTGCGGTTGGCCCAACGATGCCTGGGATGCCTGTTCCCTGGGATGATGGATCATGCTCAGTGCCGGTGAAGTCGACGCCAATGCGAGGAGACTCCTCACGCCGAAACGAGCCTGGCTTTATTACCTCGTGTTTGGCGGTGCCTATTCGGCACTCTTCGCTCTCGGCGTTTACACCGAAAACAACATCGTTCTATCGCTCGTCTGGCCAGCCAACGCGTTCATGCTGGGCATGCTCGTGCGCTTTCCCTTATTGGCGCGCCCTCCGGGCTGGATTGCTTGTCTCATCGGCTGCGCGATCGCGCTCGCGGTAGTCGGTTATGGGCCCGCCGTAGACGCTGGATTGGCCGCATATGGTTTCGGCGTCGTCGCCATCGGCTATGTTCTCCTCTCCAGCTTCGACCGGGTTGACCAGCGCCTGGAGCGTCCCACCTCAATCTTCTACCTTCTCGCCGCCGTAGTCTCCGCATGTGTCTACGCCGGGATTGCCGGCTCGGCTCTGAGCGGCCCGGTGTTCAGCACGCCACCGACGGTCAGCGCCTTTCGGTTCTGGTTTTCGGTCGAACTTTTGAACCAGCTTGCCTTCCTGCCGATGATCCTGGCTTTTCCCGGCGCGCGACAGTGGTCGGGGCAATTCCCGCTCACCCTTCACGATCAGGCGCCGATCATCGTGCTGGTTCTCTCGGCTATTGCGGGCATATTTTTCGGCGGAATGGCCGCCTTCGCCTTCCCGGTCCCGGCTCTTCTCTGGTGCGCGATTTCCTATCGCGTCTTCCTCACAGCCTTGCTGACATTTTCATTCTGCGCATGGGCGGTCATCGCGGCGACGATGGGCTATATCGACGTATCGAATCTCAGCCAATCGACGGTTCTTTCGATCAGCATGGGCGGCGCGCTCATCACTTTGGGGCCGCTCATCATCTCCACCACCACCGCCACGAGAAACGAGGTCCTTGACCAGCTCAGATATCTCGCCGCCGAGCGCGAGATCGTCTCCAATGAACTCGAGCACCGGATCAAGAACCTGTTTGCATTGGTCAACGGGCTCATCAGCCTGTCCGTGCGGGACAATCCCTCCATGAAGCCGCTGGCGAGCACACTGAGGGATCGGCTCGTCGCCCTGCAGCATGCGCAAGGCCTCATTTGGACCGACAACGCACCTTCCAACGCTGCCGGCAGGCTTACCTCGCTAAGGGAACTGGTCGCGGTGGTGCTCAGCCCCTATCAAGGCGATGCAGGCAGCCGATTTGCCATCTACGGCGACGACGTCTTCGTCGATAGCGGGATTGTCACGCCATTGGCCCTCGTTTTCCACGAACTGGCGACGAATTCGGTCAAGCATGGCGCTTTGGGTGACCCGGAGGGCATGCTGGAAATCCACATCAGGCGCGACATCGATGAGTTGCACATCAAGTGGACGGAGAAGGCCTCCCGGCCGCATGACCCGCCGGGCATCACCGCCGCCGGGTTCGGGTCGAAGCTTCTGGACCTGACGATCAAATCGCAACTGCGGGGAAGCTACAGCCGCACTTGGACCGCCGGGCGCATGGACATCGAGATCACCCTGCCCGGCAAGCTGTTCCACGCCGTCCCGCGTGAGCCGGGCGACATCGCCCAGCAGAGCTGACGGCTTGGCCACTGGCCGGCCGGCAGCAACCCCGTCCGGATCACCTCAAAGCTTCAGGGCAACCTTGCGGGCGAGCAGGCCTTGCGGTGCAAAGAGCAGGACGCCGATGACCAGCAGGATCGTGAAGGCATCGCGGTAACCCAGCAGGTTCTCGGGAAGATAGGCCTGCAGCAGCACCTCAATGAAGCCGAGCAGAAAGCCGCCCGCTACCGCACCCGAAAGGCTGCCAAGGCCGCCGATGATGGCGGCGATGAAGGCCTTGAGCACCGGCAGGAAGCCCATCAGTGGATCGACACTGCCGCGCTGCGCTACCCAAAGCATGCCGGCCACGCCGGCAAGCAGGCCCGAGATGGCGAATGCTGTGGCAACGACCGCATTGGCGCGAATTCCCATCAGTCGGACGATTGCAAAATCCTCCGAGGCGGCGCGCATCGCGCGGCCCAGAACCGTCGTGCGCAGGAAGATGTTGAGCCCGACCAGCATGACTACCGTCATGAGGATCGAAATGGCCTGGATGATGCCGATATGCAGGCCGGCGATCTCAATAGTCCCCGAAAGACTCATCGGCATGGGCACCGGTTTGGGCCGGGCCGAGACGAAATTCTGGAACAGCACGCGCAGGATGGCGCTGACAGCAAAGCTCGTCAGCAGCAGCGTCGTGCCGCTTGCACCGCGGACAGGCCGGAAGGCGATCCGCTCCATCAGAAGGACCAGCACGACCGCAACCGCAATGGCGACGATCACTGCCAGGCCGAAGGGCAAGCCGGCGATCAGTGCAAAGCACATGCCATAGCCCGCCGCCGTCATCAGTTCACCATGGGCGAAGTTGATCAGCCCCATGATGGAAAAAACCACGGCAAGCCCGAGCGCCAGCAGGGCATAGGTGCCGCCAAGGCTGAGCGCATTGACCAGTTGTTGCAGGAAAATATCCATGTTCCGGCTCTTCTTTCCTTGGCCCTGCCGTCACGCGCCGAGATAGGCGCCCTGTATTTCGCTGGAGTCGCGCAGCTCCGCTGCCGTGCCCGAAAGCACGATCTTGCCGTTGGCCATCACATAGCCCGCATCGGCGATCTCGAGCGAAAGCGAGACGTTCTGCTCAACCAGCAAAATGGTGAGGCCCTGCGCGCGCAGCCCCGCGATGAGTTCGAAGATCATGTCGACGACCTGCGGGGCCAGCCCCAGCGAAGGTTCGTCGAGCAGAAGAAGATCGGGCGAGGACATCATGGAGCGCGCAATGGCCAGCATCTGCTGCTCGCCGCCCGAGAGCGAGCCCGCCTTCTGGTGAAGCCGCTCCTTCAGGATCGGAAACCGGGTCAGCATGTCCTCGCGCACATTGGCGATGGCGCCGCGTGCTCTATGCACGGCCCCGCCGAGAAGCAGGTTCTCGTCGACGCTGAGGCTCGGAAAAATCCTTCGCCCCTCGGGCGTCAGCGTCATGCCCATGCGCACGATCTGTTCCGGCGCCAGGCCGGCAATTTCGCGCCCGCCGAAGAGCACGCTGCCTGCCTTCTTCGGCGCGAGGCCCACAAGCGCGTTGAGGGTGGAGCTTTTCCCCGCTCCGTTCGCGCCGAGCAGCGTGACGATCCGGCCCTTCGGGACGACGAGATCGACACCTTTCAAGGCTTCTACCGGGCCGTAGGCGACACGCAGGCCCTTCACTTCCAGCAAGGGAGCCGTCGCGGAATTGTGGTTCGCATTCATCGGGCAAGTCCCTGCCGCGTCAATCACCGGTTTGAGTTCCCCTTCCCGCGACGCAGGAAGGGGAAGAGACGATCAGGGGGCCGGCACGTCGGCCGCTGCGGGCACGCCTTGCCCGACCAGCGAGCGGCTGCCGCCGTCGATGCGAACGAGAGCGACCGAGCGCAGCGGCATGCCCTGCGTGCCGGCATAGCTGATGGAGCCGGTAACGCCCTCGACGCCCTCGAGTGAGGCAATGGCATCGCGGATCGCCGTGGCCTCAGTGCTGTCGGCCTTGGTGACGGCAGCCTCGATCACCTTGCCGAGATCATAGCCGTTGGCGATGTAGACCGTGTCCGGGTCCTGCCCGAACTTTTCCTTGTACTTGGCGTTGAAGGCCGCCAGCGGGCTTCCCTCGGTGGCGAAACCGGCCGTGGTGAAGACCACGCCATCGACCAGCGAGCCGAGGCCGAAGGTGGTCGGCGAGTCGATGCCGTCGCTGCCGAGGATCGGCGTATTGATGCCCGCGCCGCGCAGCTGGCGAATGAAGGCCGGGAAATCGGGTTCATAGGCCGCCGTCATGATGACGTCCGGCGCGGGGTTGAGCGCCTTGATCTTGGTGACCTCAGCGCTGAAATCCTGCTGCCCCATGCTGAAGGTGCCTTCGCCAAGAACTTCGCCGCCCTTGGCCTTGAAGGCCGTAGCGAAATATTCCGGCAGTTTCAGCGTATATGCGGTGTCGGGCGACTTCAGCACATAGGCCTTCTGATAGCCCTGTTCCTTCGCGTACTTGGCAAGCACGGCCGCCTGCACGTTGTCGGCCGGATAGTTGCCAAACATGTAGTCGCCCACCGCAAGCGTCATGGTCGGCGTGGTGGCGCAGAAGGAGAAGGTCGGGACCTGCGCGGCCTGGGTGATCTGGCCAGCGGCGATGGAAGGATCGGCGTCGCAGGGCGTGATGAGGATCTTAATGCCGTCATCGACCAGTTCCTGTGCTACGAGCGCGGTCTGCGCCGCATCCGAACGGGTGTCCTTCGCCACGAGCTTGATCGGATACTTGCCGGAAATGCCGCCCTTGGCGTTGATTTCATCCACCGCCATCTGAAGGCCCTTCAGGGACGGCTGGTCATAGGGCGCAAGTCCGCCCGTCTGTGCCGTCGCCAGTCCCACCAGTAGCTCCTCTGCCATGGCCGGGAGAGCGGTGCCTGCAAGAAGAGCCGCAAGGCTCGCAACTTTCAGAACCATTTTCATCTTAGTCGTTCCCTTTTGGTTATTCATGCAAGCCCGCCAGCCGCATGCGGCTGAAGTGCGGCGGCGGAAGGCTCGCTTTGTGAGGCGGCAGGCGATTTTCCCGAACGCTTGCGCCCGATATAGGCTTCGACAACGGCGGGATTGGCCTGGATTTCGGCGGGCGTGCCCATGGCGATCTGCTGGCCCTTATTGAGCACGACGACCACGTCGCAAAGCCGCATGATCAGCTTCAGATCGTGCTCCACAACCAGCAGGCCGAGCTTGTATTTGTGGCGGATGCTGTCGAGCATCTGCATCAATTCCTGCGTTTCGGCGGGATTCATGCCCGCCGCAGGCTCATCGAGCAGCAAGTAGCGCGGCTTGAGCGCCAGTGCGCGGGCGATTTCCAGCCTGCGCTGGGCGCCGTAGGAAAGCGTCCCGGCGAGGCGGTCTGCGAAGTCGGCGAGGCCCACTTCGGCGAGATAGCAGCGGGCGAGAGCTTCGGCGTCCTCACCCGCGCCGGCGACCGCGCTTGCCGCGACGGTCACGTTTTCCAGCACGGTCAAGTTCCTGAACAGGCGGATATTCTGGAAGGTGCGCCCGAGACCCGCCTTCGGCACGGCATAGGTCGGCAAGGACACCACGTCGCGTCCGTCGATCAGCACCTTGCCCGAAGAGGCCGGCACGACTCCGGAAACGCAATTGATGAGCGTGGACTTGCCCGCGCCGTTGGGGCCGATCAGGCCTGTCACCCGACCAGGGACAATATCGAAGCTGGCGTTTTCGAGCGCAATCAGGCCGGCGAAACGGCGACCTACATTGTCGACCTTGAGCGAGGTGTCCCGATCCGGCGCGGTTGCGGCCGGAACTTCGGCGGCTTTCGCCTGCCCGCCCAGGCGGCGCAGGAAAGGCAGCTTTTCGTCGATCTCGCGCACGCCCATCAGGCCGTCCTGCAGACGGTACATGACGATGAGGATGGCAAGGCCGATACCGATGTCGGTGAGACCGAAGACGGTTGGCAGGCTGAGGAAGCCCAGATCGACGCCGCCTTCGAATTTCCGCAGCACTTCGACGATAAGCATGATGGTTGCCGTGCCGACCACGGCGCCGGAAACGGTCGAGATGCCGCCCAGGATGAGCATGGCGAGCAGCATGAAGGTCAGGTTGAAGTAAAAGTCCTTCGGCGAGAAGGCGCCCAGGAAATGGGCGAAGAGGGCTCCCGCCGCACCCGCCAGCATCGCGCCCAGAACCCAGGCGCAGAAGCGGTGCAGCCGAACATTGACGCCGACCGCCGTGGACGCGATCTCGTCTTCACGCGAGGCGCGAAGTTTCAGCCCCGAGTTGGAATCTCGATAGATACGGGCAACCGCGATCGCCAGCAGCGCGCATGGCAGCGCCACCCAGATATCGACCGCGCGCGGCACGCCGAAAAATGTCTGGCTGCCGCGCGTGATGTCGCCTGAAGCAACCAGCACCACATGCACGATCACCAGGAAACCGAGCGTGCAGATGGAGGCAGAGGAGCCGCCAAGGCGCGCCACGGGCAAGCCGATAACGACAGCCACCACCGCCACCACCACGATGGCGACGAGAAGCGCGAGCGGAAATGACATGCCCCAGCCGGCGAGCCATTCGGGCAGATGCGGCAGCGCCGTCTTCTGCACCACGGGGTTCATCGTCAAAAGGCCGGAGGCATAGGCGCCGAGCGCCATGAAGCCCACATGGCCGAAGGACATGATGCCGGAATTGCCGCTGTAGATGCCGAAGCCGAGAACGGCGATCAGGTTGATGAGAAACAGCGTTACGAGGCGCTGGCCGCTGCCGGGCAAGAAAAGGGCGGCGCAGACCGCGATGAGTACAATGGGAAGCGCGACCGCAACAATGCCGACGACGGTTGAACGCTTGATGCGCACCATCACATTTCTCCCATTCAATGCGGCCATTTCTTATTCGGCCGGTTCCCTGTTTTCGAAACTTAACCGCGCTTTTTGTAATGTCAATCTTGTTTCATTTTTTATTCCCTGATAGCATTTATGTAACAAAATGCATAATCGGCTCCGTGCCGAGGGGAAGAAGCGAGATGGGTATTCGAGACCGCCTGACGGACGGCGCCATTGCGTTTACGCGATCGGAATTGAAGATCGTCCGGCAGCTGCTGTCCAACTACCCGGCGGCGGGGCTGAACACCGTTGCCCATCTGGCGACCACCGCCAGCGTCAGCAATCCCACGGTCGTGCGCTTCGTGAACAAGCTCGGCTATGAAGGCTATCCAGAATTCCAGAGCGCGCTGCTCAACGAAGTTCAGGAGCGGATGAGCTCGCCGCTTTCCATGCTCGACACGCGCAAACCATCGCTCGCGCAGGACAATTTCTACCAGCACTTCCTCAATGCCAGCATCCATGCGCTGGAGACGTCGAAGACCATGCTGCCCGCGCATGATTTCGAGATGGCGGTGGAAGCCGCCGCCGATCTAAACATGCGCCTCCACTGCCTCGGCGGGCGCTTCAGCGGCTTTCTCGCCGGGCTTCTGTGGGCCCACATAAAGCAGCTGCGCGCCGAAGCGCGCTGGATCAACGGCGCGCAGGCCGACCAGGTCGACCAGCTCGTCGATCTCGGCAGGAAGGACGTGCTGTTCGTCTATGACTACCGGCGCTACCAGATTGATACCATCCGCTTTTCCCGGCAGGCAGCCGAACAGGGCGCGCGCATCATCCTGTTCACCGATCGCTGGCGGTCGCCAATTTCCGAATTCGCGTCGGTCACGCTGACCGCACCGGTCGACACCGTATCGCCCTACGACACGATGGTGCCCGCCATCGCCCAGACCGAGGCGCTGATCGCGGCGCTGACCGCCCGTCTGGCGAACCGCTCGCGCGACCGGATCGAACGGCTGGAAGCGGTGCGCCGCGCCTATGCGATCACCGAAGACGCGCTCAACCCTTCCGCCGGCAAGGGCGGTCACACCAGCTAGAGCCCCGCGACGGGCGACATTCCAATTTCAGAGGAGGACACGATGGCAGCCATCGAAGTGCAATACGGTAAGGATCTCTTGCGCCGCGACAGCGCCTATGAAGCGGGCATGACCTCGGTCCTGTTCGTGGACATGCAGCGCATCTGGTGCGAGCCGAATCTCGACCCGACCCACCCGCATGATTCCAACAGCTACTACCACCGCCGCCTGCGCGAGCAGGTCATTCCGAACCAGGTGCGGATCCTGGAAGCGGCGCGCGCCGCCAGATGCGACGTGCTGCACACGATCATCGAAAGCCTGACGCTCGATGGCCGCGACCGTTCGCTCGACCACAAGCTCTCCGACATGCATGTGCCGAAAGGCTGCCCTGAAGGTCGCGTGATCGATGCGCTGGCGCCGGTCGACAACGAGATCATCCTTCCCAAGACCTCCTCGGGCGTCTTCAACTCCACCAATATCGACTACGTGCTGCGCAACCTGAACACGCGCTACCTGATCATCGCCGGCGTGGTGACCGATCAGTGCGTGGACATGGCGGTGCGCGATGCCTCCGATCGCGGCTATCTCGTGACGGTCGTGAACGACGCCTGCGCCACCTATAGCCAGGAACGCCACGACGCGGCCCTGCGCGCCTATTCCGGCTACTGCTGGATCACGGACACGGAAACCGTCGTCGAGCGCCTGCGCGCCCTCAAGTCCTGAGCAATAGCGGCCCGCACATCACAAGAGTGGAAATCATGCACCAGGAACAACGGACCGCAGCGGCGGACGATTTGATGGAACTGGCGACTTTCGTCACCACCGACATTGCCGGCATCACGCGCGGCCGCAGCTTCGCGGCAAGCGAGATCGACGACTATCTCCGCAAGGGCGTCGGCTGGGTGCCGGCCAATCTCGCGCTCACGCCCTTCGACCTGATCGCCGATCCCAATCCATGGGGGTCGGCGGGCGACCAGCGCCTGATGGCGGACCCGGAAAGCAAGGCGCGCGTTACCTGCCTGCCCGGCGAAACGCCGCTCCACTTCTACCACGCCGACATTACCGACCTGAAAGGCGAGCCCTGGGAATGCTGCGTTCGCAGCTTCCTCAAGGCAACGCTGGCCGACTTTGAAAAGGAAGCGGGCCTGCGCGTCATCAGCGCAGTGGAACAGGAGTTCCAGATTATCGGCGCCGACTGGCCGCAGGCCCCATCCTTCGGCCTGCGCGCGCAGCGGCGGACGGGTGCCTTCGGCCCGCTGCTCATGACGGCTCTCAAGCAAGCCGGCGTGGAACCGGAAATGTTCCTGCCCGAATATGGCAAGGACCAGTTCGAAGTGACCTGCCGCCCTGCCCCGGCACTTGCGGCTGCCGACCGCGGGGCGACGATCCGCGCGGTCACCCGCGAAGTCGCGGCGCATTTCGGCTGGCATGCCAGCTTTGCGCCGAAGATCGCGCCCAACGGCGTCGGCAACGGTGTGCATCTGCATGTGAGCTTCACCGATCTCGAAGGCAATCCGGTCACCTTCGACCCGTCACGTCCCGGGCGGCTGTCGAAGATCGCGGGCTCCTTCGCCGCCGGCGTAATCCGACATCTGCCGGCGCTGGTCGCCTTCACTGCACCCTCGGTGCTCTCCTACATGCGTCTCGTGCCGCATCACTGGAGCGCGGCCTACACTTGCCTCGGCGAGAAGAACCGTGAGGCGACCCTGCGCATCTGCCCGACGCTGGACCTGCCGGGAAGCAATCCGGCAAAGCAGTTCAACATGGAGTTTCGCGCTGCCGACGCCTGCGCAAGCCCGCATCTGGCGCTTGCCGTGGTGCTGCGCGCGGGGCTCGAAGGCATCCGCGAGGGGCTGGAGCAGCCGCCGCTCATCAACGCCGACCCGTCGGATTTCAGCGCCGAGGAACAGGCAAAGCTCGGCATTCGCCGCCTGCCGGCAAGCCTTGGCGAGGCGCTGGAGACGCTGAAGGCCGACACGACCGTCACGAGCTGGTTCCCGAAAGACTTCCTCGACTGCTATTTCGCGATGAAGAACAAGGAGATCGAGATCGTCGGCGATCTGCTGCCGGATGAACTCTGCACGCGCTATGCAGCGGTCTATTGAACGAGGCCGTCATGCAGACTTCCATCGCAGCACAGGCTGCACGCGCGCCGCGGCACGACCCGGCAAAACCGCTCCTCGCCATTGACGAGCCGCCGCCCTATGCGGTCGTCAATCCCGATGGTGAATCGCCCTTTCTGCTGCTCTGCGAGCATGCCTCGAACCGCATTCCCCGCGCGCTCGGCGACCTTGGGGTGTCGGAGGCCGAGCGCCAGCGGCACATCGCATGGGACATCGGCGTCAGCGCGCTCTCCCAGCACTTGAGCCGCGCGCTCGACGCGCCGCTGTTCATGGCCAACTATTCGCGGCTGGTCATCGACTGCAACCGCCCGCTCCACGTGCCTTCAGCCATACCGGAGATCAGCGAGAAGACCGAGGTTCCCGGCAATTTCAATCTGTCGCAAGAAGAGCGGCAACAGCGCATCGAGACGCTCTTTACGCCCTTTGCCGATGCGGTGGCGCGGCGGCTCCACCGGCTGCAGGCGGAAGGCAAACGCCCCTTGGTGGTGGGCGTGCACAGCTTTACCCCGGTCTATCTCGGCAAGGCGCGGCCCTGGCACGCCGGCATTCTCTACGGGAAAGCCACCGAGTTCGGGCGGTCGCTCGTCAGCCGCCTGAAGCACGACGGCACTTTGGTGGTGGGCGATAACGAGCCCTACAACATCGATCCGGAAGAGGATTATACGGTGCCCGTGCATGCCGATGCGCGCGGCCTCCCGGGCGCGCTGATCGAAGTCCGCCACGACCTCATCGATACGCTCGAAGGCGTCGAGGCGTGGGGCCACCGGCTCACCCGTTGCCTCAATGAGGCTCTGGAGGCCAGCAAGCCATGACAGACCTCTACACACGCGACGAAAAGGCCATCGGCACGCTGCAGAAGCTGCGCTTCTTCCCGCTTGCCGCAACGGGCGGCCAAGGCTCGCATCTCATCGAGCAGGACGGCCGCCGGCTTATCGATCTTTCCGCCACCTGGGGCGCGGCCAATCTGGGCTACGGGCATCCGGCTGTCGCCAAAGCCGTCGCGGCAGCGGTCGCCGCGCCGGCGGGCGCAAGTGTCCTTTCGGCCAGCAACGAGCCGGCGGTGGCCCTGGCCGAGCGCCTTCTGCAATCCTTCCCATCCGAGGGCGATTACAAGGTCTGGTTCGGCCATTCGGGATCGGATGCCAACGAAACCGTCTTCCGGGCGGTGACGAAAGCCACCGGCCGCAAGGGCATCATCGCCTTTGCAGGCGCCTATCACGGCTGCACCACCGGCTCGATGGCTGTTTCCGGTCACAGCGTCCAGGCAGACGCGCAAAAGGCCGACGGCCTGATCCTGCTGCCTTATCCCGATCCGTATCGCCCCTATCAGGGCGATCCTTCGGGCGACGCTGTGCTGGCGCTCCTCAAGGAGCGGTTGCAGAACGCGTCCGAACCGGTCGCCGCCGCCTTTATCGAGCCGATCCAGTCCGATGGCGGGCTGATCGTGCCGCCCGAAGGTTTCCTGCGCAAATTCGCGGAGATCTGCCGCGAGCATCAGATCCTCATCGTCTGCGACGAGGTGAAGGTCGGCCTCGGGCGCACCGGCAAGCTGCATTGCTTCGAGCACGAAGGTTTCGTGCCGGACATTCTGACGCTAGGCAAAGGCTTGGGCGGCGGGCTTCCGCTGTCGGCCGTCATCGCCCCGGCATCCATTCTCGACTGCGCGAGCGCCTTTGCAATGCAGACCCTGCACGGCAATCCGGTGTGCTGTTCGGCGGGTCTGGCAGTTCTCGACACGATCGAGAGCGAAGACCTTACCGACGCCGCCGAACGCAAGGGCGAGCGGCTGCGCGAAGGCTTCCGGCAATTGGCGGCGCGGCATCCGCTGATCAGCGACGTGCGCGGACGCGGGCTGGCCTGCGGAGTGGAGCTTGTCAGAGATCGTGAAAGCCGCACGCCGGCAAAACGCGAAGCGGCGAAACTCGTCTATCGCGCCTATGAACTCGGCGTGGTGCTCTATTATGTCGGGATGAATTCCAACGTACTGGAACTGACGCCACCGTTTACGATTTCCGAGGCGGAAATCGACGATGCGCTCGCCATTCTCGACCAGGCCTTCGAGGACGTGGAAAAGGGACGCGTGGACGAAGAGGTGCTGAGCCGCTTCGCCGGCTGGTGAAGCCGACATCTCTGATCAGCCACCATGGCGACGTAGGGCAGCTTATCTCTTGGAAAGCGTGCCCCGCGTCACCGCTAGAGTCTTTCAGCTTTCGCGGCTCTGCTTGGCCTTTGCGTGCCAATCGTAGTCGATCGAGCCTTCTTCGGCCTTGTGGAAGAACTGCGAGCACACGAGCCAGCCTTTCAGCGGGCGCAGCAGCGCCATGCAGCTCAGCACCGTCAGCGGCAGCGTCGTGAACAGATGCGCCCACAGCGGAAGGTCGAACGTTACCTGGAACCAGACACCGAAGCCGAGCGCCGGCACGGCGGCGATCGTCATCGCAAAGAAGGCGGGACCGTCGGCGGGATCGGCAAAGGAATAGTCCAGGCCGCAAACATCGCAGCGCGGCGCGAGCTTGAGATATCCCGTAAACAGCCGCCCCATCTGGCAGCGCGGACAAAGCCCCTGGATGCCCGTCTTCATGGGATTGTCGGTGGGAGTGAAGCCTTCGGCCGTATATCTGCTCTGTGTCATGATCGCCTCTGTCGCAGCAGTGCGAAGCCCAATGCATGGTCCGCCCGCCGCTCATGCTCCATACATAAGACTCAATCCGTAGCTGCGCAACGAGATTTTACATATAAAAGACATACAATTATTGTTACAAGGAAAATTGTATGCATACCAAGGCAATGAGCGCAGATCGATCCATGTACACCAGCATCACTGAGCCGCTTCAGCCCCGCGACTTTCACGACCGGATCTATGCCGGCCAGGTGCTTCGGCTCGGCGGACTCCAGCCAATGCGTGAGCTGGTCGCCTTCACCCGCGCCTTCCTCAAGGAGGCCTTCGCGCCCTTCTCACCCATCGAGATTCACAGGTACCTGTCACACCAGCAGCAGACCGAGCGCTTCGGGCAGCTGCAGCGCGACTTCGCCCGCTCGCCCGAGGTCAAGCGGCTATGGCGCGATGTTTTCGAGGCGACGGGGCTCGATGCGGACGGGCTGGCGCGCGACAGCCTCTATCTGCGCTTCCAGCCGCACCAAGGACCGGACAGCATCGTCCCGCGTGCGCGCACCACGGCGACCATTGCCTTCCACCGCGACACCTGGGGCTCGAACCTCTATGCGCAGACCAACTGGTGGGCGCCGATCTACGAAATCGACGCCGGCCGCACCTTCGCGATCTATCCGTCCCTATGGGATCGCCCGGTGGCCAACACCAGCGCTGGCTTCGACCTGGCGGCCATTTTAGAGCGATCGAAGGCCGGCGGGCGCAATACGGTCGATGCCGATGAGGCGATCCCGCATCTGACCGAGCAGTTGGAGGTCACCGATGCAACGCCGGTGGTGATTGCGGCCGGCGAGATCATCGCCTTCTCCAGCGCGCATGCCCATGCCGGCGTGCCGAATTCGACCGGGCTGACGCGCATCTCGCTCGAAACCCGTACGCTGTGGATCACAGACGTCCGAGAAGGGCGCGGCGCACCCAATGTCGACGGCTATGCGCCGTGGATGTCGCCTGGCATGTTCCGCCGCGTGAGTGACGAGATGCCTCTCAACGAAATCCTCGGTACGTCGCGCCTCGTGCCCTTCACCGGGCCCTTGCCGCCTGCCCGTCACACCACCATCGACGACATCGCCGATTGCTGATCGAGCAGTTCGGCGATCTGCTCCAGGCTGGCCGAGAGCAAGGCGCGATCGGGGGCCGCACCCAGGCCAAGGCGCACTGCCTCCGGTACCGGACCGGCAACCGAAAAGGCATCGCTGGTAACCACCCCTATCCCGACCGAACGCAGGCGCGCGGCAAAGTCGGCGCGATTCCAGTGACTCGGAAGCTTCAGCCAAGCGTGAAAACCCTCGGGGTTCGTCTGCACGAGTTCCGGCGGCAAGGTCTGCGAAACGATCGCCTGCCGCTCGCGCGCCTCCGCCCGGATCGCCGCGAGCACGGAATGCGCCGTCCCGTCCTCGATCCAGCGCGTCGCGATGGCGGTGGTCAGGGGAGAAGCCATGCCGGCGGTCGCCCGGATTGCGCCGGCAAGCCGGGCAAGGTTTTGGCCCTCGGGAAGAACCAAATAGGCGACGCGCAAGGCCGGGGCGACGCACTTGGCAAGACCAGCGATATGATAGGTGATGTCGGGCGCCAGCGCCGCAAAAGGCGCCAAGGGGTTGAGCGGCAGGGCGCCGTAGGCGTCATCCTCGATGATGAGCACATTATGCTCGCGCGCAATCGCAATGATACGCTTGCGCCGGGCCAATGACAGCGTCGCTGTCGTCGGATTATGCAGCGTGGGATTGCAGTAGAGCAGCTTCGGCGCGCGCTCGCGGCAAAGCTCTTCAAAGGCCTCAGGAACGAGCCCTTCCGCATCCATGGCAACGCCGGTAACACGCAGGCGCAGGTGCTCGGCAGCTGCCAGAAAACCCGGATAGGTGAGCGCTTCGGCGCAGACGGTTTCGCCGGGCGCGGCCAGCGCCCCCAGCAAGGCAAGCATCGCCCCTTGCGCGCCCGGACAGACCAGCAGCCGGTCCGGGCCGATCTCTCCTAGCCGCGGTGCCGGCCAGGCAGCGCCCGCCGCGCGGTCTCGCGAGGTGCCGCCGGCCTCCTGATAGCGCATCAGAAGCTCGATGCCTTCGCCAGCCTGCAGGCCGGAAATCCCGTCCCACATCCGGCCGGCCAATTCGGGATCGTCGAAACGTGGCGGCAGGTTCATGCTCATGTCGATGAGGCCGGTGATCGCCACTACCCTGTCGGCCCGTCGCTTGGCCCGCACATAGGTGCCCTGCCCGACGCGCCCTTCTACCAGCCCGCGCTTTCGCGCCTCGGCATAGGCGCGGCTTACGGTGGTAAAATCAATGCCAAGTTGCTCGGCCAGAGCCCGCTGCGGCGGCAGGCGGAAGCCGGCCGCCAGCCGGCCGGCCGCGATATCCGCCGACAGCGCATCGGCAATCGCAAGATAGAGCGGGCCGTCGGCCTTGGAGATGGAAGGCGACCAGTTCATGAACATCGCACCGAAATCGTCGTCATCATGGGTGCATATATATGCACAATGTATGCCGAAGGCCATGCGCTAGCCGCCACGCGCTTGGGCAAAACTCGGAAGCCCTGCGGCTCATCGCATCAGCTTGCCGAATTCGGTGCTCAGTTTCTTCGCCCTACAGCTCCTGACACAGAGATTTCGGCGCCCCTTCCTTTCGCAGGACCGAATGGTTCCGACCATAGGTGAAATAGACCACAAGCCCGATCAGAAGCCATACGATCAGCCGTGCCCAGGTTTCCCAAGGCAGGCCGACCATCAGGAGCAGGCAGAACAGAATACCCAGTATTGGCACCACCGGCACGCCGGGCGTGCGGAACGGCCGTGTAACGTCGGCATGGCTCTTGCGAAGGAAGATGACGGCACCGCAAACCAGCACGAACGCAAACAGCGTGCCGATGCTGACCATCTCGCCCAATATGCCGATCGGGGTAAGAGCCGCCACGATCGCGACGACCGTGCCGATCAGTATCTGGCTTTTCCACGGGGTCCTCCGCACTGGATGGATCTGTGCGAACACCGGCGGCAACAGGCCGTCATGGGCGATGGTGAAGAAGATGCGGCTCTGGCCGTAGAGCAGCACCAGTATGACTGTCGTCAGGCCAGCCAGGGCGCCGATCTTGATCAGCACGGCAAACCACGTCAGCCCGATGACGTCGACTGCCTTTGCGATCGGGTCCGCGACGTTCAGCGCGGGATAGGGAACGATGCCCGTCAGCACCGCTGCTACCAAGATGTAAAGCACGGTGCAGATGGCAAGGGAGCCCAATATGCCGATCGGCATGTCCCGCTGTGGGTTCTTGGCCTCCTGGGCGGCAGTCGAGACTGCATCGAAGCCGATGAAGGCGAAGAACACCACCGCCGAACCGCGCAGTATGCCGCTCCAGCCGAAATGACCGAACTGGCCGGTGTTTTCGGGAACGAGAGGATGCCAGTTGGCGGACACAACATAGGCCGAGCCGATCAGGATGAAGGCCAGCACGACCGTCAGCTTGACGGCGACCATAATGTTGTTGATCCGCGCCGATTCCTTGGTGCCCATCACCAGCATGAAGGTCAACACGGCAACGATGAACGCGGCCGGCAGGTTGACGATGCCGTAGATCACCGTGCCGTCGGCAAGCTTGTCAGCAACAGTGTCCGGCGCCGCGGCGAAGGCCGGCGGAATGTTGATGCCGAAATTCCTGAGCAGGCTGACGACATAGCCTGACCAGCCGACCGAGACCGTCGCGGCACCCATGGCATATTCAAGGACAAGGTCCCAGCCGATGACCCAGGCGACAAGTTCGCCCAGTGTAGCGTAAGTGTAGGTATAGGTGCTGCCCGCGACCGGTATCAGCGCCGCCAGCTCGGCATAACAGAGGCCGACAAAGGCGCAGGCGATGCCGCCCAGCACGAATGACAGCATGATGCCTGGCCCGGCATATTGCGCTGCCGCGGTTCCGGTCAGAACGAAGATACCGGCTCCGATGATGCAACCAATGCCGAGAGCCGTGATGCTTAGCGCGCCAAGGCTGGGCGCAAGCGTGTGAGCTTCCGAGCCGCGAATGATGTCGGCTATCGGCTTCCTGTGCATATAGTCAGCGATGGTCATGGCACTCGTCTCCTCCGGATCGGGTGCTCATGCCGTGAAGGTCATGCCACCCAAAGGCGGCGCGGTCGCCTGACGGTGACCACCTTGAATGGCCGTCCCGGAAGATGCCGGATTCAATCGGGCCATTCGTTGCCCGTGGTCACTCTTGAAGCAGCAGGTTTGCCGTTTCGGGCAGATATGGTTCTGGCTGGCTGCGCCACAATTTGCGCATCTTTGCCCAAAAACTCGCTTGCTCCCCGCAAAGTTCCGCCCGCCCCCGAAGCTCGCGAAGTCGTGTAGAGGGCACTCGCCGGGATGGCTCCCTGGCGCGCGCGGAACGCAAGGCCCGGCCATTTGCGATTGTCGCGTCTGCCCTGCAGCCTAGATACCCCCCATGAACCTCTGCACCTGAAACGGCTTCTGCAGGAGGAAAAGATGGAAGACAAAAAGACCGAGTCCGATGGCGACCAGATCTACGAGGAACGCGACGCTGTTGCGATCTTTCATGACGAGGCATCGCTGAACAAGGCGGTCGACGAGTTGATGCAGATCGGTATCCGGCAGGACGACCTCAGCCTGCTGGCGGACTCGAAATCGGTGCCCGGCAATAACGACAAGAGCCTGGAAAACAAGGACTTCGTGAAACAGACCAACTATGTCTCGCCCGACTCGCGCACTGAGGGGCTGGCGGCGTTGGTGGCCGTGCCGGTCTATGTCGCCTGTGCCGGGGTAGCTGCGGTGGCGACCGGCGGAGCGTCCTTGATCCCGACCGTTGCCCTTGTGGCCGGAAGTGGCGTTGCGGCAGGGGCAGTGGGCCTGATGCTGGCAAGGGTCTTTGGGAAGCACCACGCCGAACGTGTCCAGGAACAGATCGCAAAGGGCGGCTTGCTGCTCTGGGTTCATCTGCCCTACAAGAAGCGCGACGCGCAGGTGATGAAAATTCTGCGCCGCAACGGCGCAAAGGATGTTCACCTGCACGTCGTCAAGCGCAGCTGGGGCGTGTCCGACGTCCCGCTCCACGATACCGAGCCAGATCCGTTCCTGGGCTGAGCTAGATGGTGCCGACCTGCCCTCGCAGGCTAAGGGGTGCTGCCTATGCAGTCAGAAAACCTTCTCAAGCTCGGCTTTCGCCTTGCTCCAGAGCGACGCCTTCGGCTCCTTCTGGCAGGCTTCGACGATCATCGGCGTCACCTTCTCGATGCCGTCTATATTCAGGGTGACCTCGTTCGGCTTCTTGGAGCCCTGGCGAAACCCTTCGGCCCAGGCGATCACGGTCGGCTTGAATGAGTCCTCGAGGCCATTGAAATCTTCGCAGGTAACTTCTGTCACCTTTTTCTTGGCCATGTCCTCCTTGCCCTTTGTTTCAGCGGCAAAGCTGATGCTCGAGACGGTCAAGAGTGCGGTTACAATCGATAGACCCGTGATCCTGAGAAGCATCTTGTTTCTCCATCGTGCGCCGATCTCGGCTCGTCCCCTCGGCGTCAACAGCTAGCGCGAGAGGAATGGCAGGCAACCCGGCCCTCCATCACAACTGAACCCTTGCGGGCGCGTCTATTTTGCCGGGCTGCCGGATGGATTGTTCAGCGATTGGTCGATGGTATTCTGCAACCACTCGTCGCGCGAGATGCCGGCGGCCTTGGCCGCGTCGTCGACCCTGCCGAGTATGGCCGGCGCAAGCGGCAGATCGACCAGAACGTCGATCTCGCCTCCGCCTGGCGCGGTGTAGGCCAGTGCCGCAACCTGGCCAGCAAAGCGGCGCACAAGATCGGTCTTCTCGGTGTCGCTCAGGCGGGGATCGTTTGCGACCAGCGGGCAGTAGGCCCACACCAGATGATCGACGATCATTGCCGGCGCGATCTTGGCGGTCGTGAGATTGCCGACCATTTCGGCAAGGCGCCTGCGAGCATCGAGCTGCGTCATGTTCTCCTCCAGTCCCTTGACCGGCGGCAGGTCCTTCGGCGCGTTCGGAGCCTCATTGTAGGCGCATTCGAAGCCGGCGGCCTGCGCGCCTCCGGCTGCCATCGGCAGGGCAAGGCCCGTTAAGAGCGCCGCTGCGAAAAACATCCTGTTGCGCATTTCTCTTCCTTCCTGCGTTTGCTGCGTTGAGGAAAGTCAGTCATGCGTCGGCGACGGCGCAGGTGCTTCCGCTTCGGTTTCACCGTCCTCGCCCTCGGGCGCTTCGGAGTAGAGCGGCTTGCGCAGAATGTGCGCATGGCCCCATTCGCGTACCCATTCCATCACCACATAGAGCATCGGGATCAGGAAGATACCGATCGCCGAGGCCGCGATCATGCCGCCGAAGACGGAGGTGCCGACAGCGCGTCGGCTTGCCGCGGCCGCCCCCACGGCGATGACCAGCGGGACCAGCCCGAGGATGAAGGCAAAGCTCGTCATCATCACCGGCCGGAAACGCTGGCGGGCACCGACGATCGCCGCTTCGTTGAGCGCCATGCCCTCCTCGCGCCGCTCCTTGGCGAACTCGACGATGAGAATGCCGTTCTTGCTGGCAAGCGCGATCAGCACGACGATGCCGATCTGGGCATATATGTCGTTGGCCAGACCGGTGATCCACAGCGAGACGAGCGCGCCAACAATGCCCGCGGTGACGGCGAGCAGCACACCGACGGGTATCGTCCAGCTTTCGTAGAGGGCAACCAGGAACAGATAGGCGAACAGCACCGCCAGGCCGAGAATGATGCCTGTCTGGCCCGCCGCCTGCAGTTCCTGCAGCGCAGTGCCCGTCCATTCGTAGCTGTAGCCGGGTGGCAAGGTGGCCTTGGAAATCTCCGACATCGCTGCCAGGGCTTCGCCGGAGCTGACACCCGGCGCGGCGTTGCCCGTGATGCTGGCGCTGCGATAGTTGTTGTAGCGGGTGATGAAGAGCGGCCCGAGGCGTTGCTGGGCGTCGACCAGCGCGCGCAGCGGCACCATGTTGCCATGCGAAGATCGCACGAAGATGCGATAGACATCCTCGATTGTGCGCCGGTCCTGCTCCTCGCCCTCCACGATGACCTGCCAGGTGCGACCCAGCGTGTTGAAATTGTTGACGAAATACCCGCCGAGCGTCGACTGCAGCGCGTTGAAGATGTCGATCGGCGAGACGCCCAGGCTCAAGGCCTTGTTGCGGTCCACGTTCAGGTAAAGCTGCGGCGTATCGGTTGCGAATGTGGTGAACACGCGCGACAGCTTCGGGTTCTTGTTGGCCGCGACAATCATGGCCCGGGCGACCGAGGCCAGTTCCTGCGGCGAACGCCCCTGCTGATCCTCGAGCTGGTATTGGAAGCCGCCTGACGAGCCGAGACCGATGATCGGCGGCAAATTCAACGGGATGACCACCGCGCTGCGCATCGTTGCGGTGCGCTGGCTCACTTCCTTGATGATGTCGAAGGCCGTGATCTTCTCCTTCACGCGCTCTTCGAAGGGTTGCAACGACACAATCAGAAGTCCCGCATTGGACTCCGCCAGCCCGTCGATGAAGCTGTAGCCGGTGACGCTGGTGACGTCCGATACGCCCGGAATCCCGCGTATGATGTCTCCAACCTCAGCCACCGCGGCGGCTGTGCGGCTCTGCGCGGCAGCAGCAGGGAGGTTTACCTGCACGAAGAACAGGCCTTGGTCTTCTTCCGGCAGGAAACCGGTCGGCGTGATCTTGTTGAGCACATAGGCGATGCCGCCGAAGGCTGCGACGAGCACGATCGAAAGGAAAGCCACGCGTACGAGCCTGCGAACAATGAAGGCATAGCCGTCGCTGATCTTCTCGATGCCGAGCGACAGCTTGTCCATGGCGCGGCCATACAGGCTCTTGCCATGACCATGGCCCGGCTTGAGCAGCACGCCGCACAGCGCCGGGCTGAGGGTGAGCGCGTTGATTGCCGAAATCAGCATCGCCACCGAAACGGTCACCGCAAACTGCGCATAGAGCGCGCCTGTGATGCCGGGGATGAAGCCGACCGGCACGAACACCGACAGAAGCACCAGCGTGATGGCGATGATCGGCGCGGTGATCTCGCGCATCGCCTGCTTGGTCGCTTCCCTCGGCGGCAGGCCGGTCTCGGTCATGACCCGCTCGACATTCTCGACCACCACGATCGCATCGTCGACGACAATGCCGATGGCGAGGATCATCGCGAACAGGGATATGGTGTTGGCCGAAAAGCCGATTGCCAGCAGGACCGCAAAGGTGCCGATCAGCGAAACGGGCACCGCGATGGTCGGAATGAGAGTCGCCCGGAAGTTGCCAAGGAAGATGAACACCACCAAGACGACCAGGACGAAGGCCTCGAGCAGCGTCTTGATCACCTCGTGGATCGTCGAGGAGACGAATACGGTGGTGTCGTAGGTGATCTTGTAGTCCAGACCCGCCGGAAAGTTTTGTTTCAACTGCTCCATCGCCGCGCGCACGCCTCCGGCGGCGGCAACCGCGTTGGACCCCGGCGCCTGGTAGACGCCGATGACGGCAGCGGGCTTGCCGTTCAAACGGCCGATCGTGTCGTAGGACTGGGCGGCAAGCTCGACGCGCCCGACATCCCTGAGACGCACCAGCGAGCCATCGGGATTGGCACGCACCACGATCTGCTCGAATTCCGGGACGGTCGTCAGCCGCCCCTGCGTGGTCAGGTTGAGCTGGATCTGCTGCTGGTCCGACATCGGCGGCGCGCCGAGACGGCCTACGGCGGCCTGGACGTTCTGGCTGCTAACCGCATTGATGATGTCGTTCGGCGTCAGGCCAAGACTGGTCAGCACATCCGTCTTGAACCAGATGCGCATGCTGTAGTTGAGCGTGCCGAAGGACTGCGCAAGGCCGACGCCCGAAACGCGCGCCAGCTTGTCGATGACATTGATGACGCCGTAATTGTTGAGGAAGAGTTCGTCGTATCGGCCGTCGGGTGAATAGAGCGTGACAACCTGCAGAAAGGCGGACGACTGTTTCTTCACGGAGACGCCGACGCGCGTCACTTCCGCAGGCAGGTTGGCCGTGGCAAGCTGCACACGGTTCTGCACGTTGACGGTGTTGAGGTTCGGATTGGTGCCAACCTTGAAGGTGACTGTCAGCGTATAGGAGCCGTTGTTGCCGCTGATCGAGTTCATATAGATCATGTCGTCGACGCCATTGACCTGCGCCTCGATCGGCTGCGCCACGGTGGCCTCGACCACCTCGGCGCTGGCGCCCGCATAGCTCGCCGATACCGATACCTGCGGCGGCACGATATCGGGGAACTGGGCAACCGGAATACGGGTGAGCGAAATCAAGCCGGCCAGTGTAATGACGATCGCAATCACGATGGCGAGGCGCGGCCTGTCGACGAAGATGGACGACAGCATCGCTCACTTCCCCGCAGGCTCGGCCGGCTGGGCAGCCGGCGCGGCTTCGGTAACCGGTTGCGGCGCAACCACCTGACCGGGACGAACGCGCTGCAGCCCATCGGTGATGACGACGTCACCCGCCTTCAGGCCTGACTGGATGACCACGTCGCTTCCGACAGTCTGGCCCTGTGTGACCGCGCGCTGTACGACCTTGTTGCCGTCACCCACGGTCAGCACATAATTGCCGCTCTGATCTGTCAGGACCGCCTTTTGCGGAACCAGCAGCGCCTCCACGGGCTTCTTGCTTTCAGCGAGAATCCGGACGAACTGGCCGTCCAGCAGCGTGTCCTTCGGATTGGGGAATTTGGCGCGAACCGTCAGCGTGTCCGTATTGGGATCGACCTTGATGCCGGTGTAGTCGATGACGCCGACTTCCGGGTAGACCATGTTGTTCGACAGCGTCAGATGTACTGCGATATTGCCTGTCGTGGCGCTCGCGCGGTCACCTGCCGTGAATTCAAGAATGATCCTGTCGCTGACGGGAAATGTCACATAGATCGGATCCTGGCTGACGATGGTCGCGAGCGGCCCGGCGCTCGGACCGACCAATGCCCCGACACTGAAATTGGCCGCGCTGACGCGACCGGCGAAGGGGGCACGAATCTCGGTATAGCCGAGATTTATCTGCGCCTGCTCGAGCGAGGCCTTGGCCTGCGCGACCACCGCCTGCCCCTGCTTTTCGGCGGCCACGGCGTTGTCGAGCGCCGCCTGCGTTCCGGTCTTCTGCTGAAATAGCGTTCGCGCGCGCTCCGTCTGAATCTTCAGATTGGCGGCGTCGGCCTGCGCCTTGTCGAGATTGGCCTGTGCCGAATCCACCGAAGCCTGAAAGGTATTCTTTTCGAGAACGAAAAGCAGGTCGCCCGCCTTGACGGCCTGACCTTCGGTATAGGCGCGCTTGTTGAGGAAGCTGTCCACCCGGGCGATCAGGCTGACATTGTCGATGGCCTCGACGCGCCCGACGAAAGAATGTCCTGGGTTGGTCGGGTGCTCGGCCACCTCGATGACGCCGACCGGCGTCGGTGGCGCCGGCGCAGCTGCCTTGTTCTGGTCCGCACCCTCTTTGCCGCAGGATGCCAGCAGCGGGGCAATCGCGAGCATCGCCAGGAAGGCCACGATCCGAGCACGGCCGCTCAGGCCCCGGCTTGCCGGGTGAAAGCGTAGAAGACGGCGGTTGCAAAAGCTGACCATGGGGCGTCTCCCGTGCACGGCCCAAGGCCGTCGAAACGGTTCGGACATGTCCATGGTCGGCCTACGGAGGCTTTGGCCTCGGATCGGCACTTTTGGACGGACGACCCGCTGTCATCTGAAGTCCCTGGATTTCCCCTGCCAAGTCGGCGTCAAAAATCCCGTTTCAACCAAATTCGGGGCGCGAAGGCCTAAAATCGCTTTGCCGGACCGGCATGCCATGCCGCTCCCGCGCAGAGAAAAACTGCGCTCCTCTCAGGCTAACTAGGAGGGAGGCCTGCGTTGTCAAACAGCGCGCAGTGTGGTCAAGCGTCTGAGGCGCAGGGGGAATTCAGGACAGCGAACCTCCAGTGCAGTTGGAGGTTCTTGGTCGTACGCTTCACGAGCCAGCGCTCGCGGCAGGATCAGGCGATGCTTTCGCCGCCGTCGATCACCAGCGCGTGGCCGGTCATGAAGGCCGAGTGGTCGCAGGCCAGATAGAGGATCGATTCCGCGATCTCTTCCACCGTCGCCCAGCGGCCGAGCGGAATGGTCTTTTCGACGTAGCGCTCCAGCGCTTCGCGGCCGCCCATCTGCGCCATGTAGGGGTCGTTGAAGGGGGTGTCGACGAAGCCGGGGCACAGCGCGTTGACGCGGATGTTGTCCTTGCCATAGTCCAGCGCCATCTGTTTGGTCATCATGATGGTCGCCGCCTTGGAGGTGATGTAGGCCAGCATGCCCGTATCCAGGAACACGCCGGAATTGGACGCCGTGTTGATGATGACGCCGCCGCCCTGGGCGCGCATATGGGGCACGGCCAGCTTGGCCGCGAAGAAGTGCGCGCGGGTGTTGAGCCGGTAGGAAATATCCATGCCGTCCGGGCTGACTTCCTCAAGCGTCCCGTTGATCTGGACGCCGGCATGGTTGTGCAGGATGTCGATGCGGCCGTGCTGCTCGATGGCGAAGTCGATCATCTTCTTGAGATCGTCGTCCACCGACACGTCGACCCGCAGGAAGTCGGCCCGGCCGCCGGCGGCGCGGATTTCCTCGGCCGCCGCTTCGCCCGCCGCCACGTCACGATCCGTGACGACGACGATTGCCCCTTCCCTGCCCAGGCGCTTTGCGCCGGCGCGACCGATCCCCGAGGCCGCCCCGGTGATCACCGCGACCCGATCTTTCAGCAACATTATCGATTGTCTCCCTACGTGAGGTATCGTGACGTGTTTTCCGTCAGGCCGCGGCCGCATCGCCCTTGCGCTTGTCGCGGAGCAGGACCTGCACCGTGAACAAGAGGAGCATTGAAATGGCGAGGATCATCGTGCCGATGGCGTTGATCTCCGGCGTGACGCCGCGCCTGATCGACGAGAAGACGAAGATGGGCAGCGTCGTGTTGGGCCCGGCAACGAAGAAGGCGATGATGAAGTCGTCGAAGCTGAAGGTGAAGCTCAACAGGAAGCCCGCCGCGATTGCCGGCAGAAGCTGCGGCAGCGTGATCGTGCGGAAGGTGTTGAACGGCGTCGAATAGAGATCGGCCGAGGCCTCCACCAGCGAATGGTCCATGCCGACCAGACGCGAGCGCACCACCAGGATGACCAGCGACAGCGTATAGAGCGTGTGGGCGGCAATGATCGAGCCGTAACCCAGCCCCGCGCGCGGTACGCTGCCCCAAGCAACCGGCCACAGCGAGGCCATAAGGCTGTTGAGAGCGTCGAACATGCTGGCCAGTGCCACCAGCGTCGCGATGCCGATCACCACACCCGGCACCATGATGGCGACATAGATCAGGCTGTCGAACACGGCCCGCAGCTTTCCCCGAAGCCGCTCGAGGGCAAGTGCCGCCGTGGTGCCAAGGATCACCGACAGCACCGCCGTGACGCTCGCCACGATCAGGCTGTTGGCCAGCGCCTTGGTGACGAAGGGATTGGCCAAAGCGCGGCCGTACCAGGCGAAGCTGAAGCCCTGGAAATCCGCCGCGTAGCGCCCCGAATTGAAGCTGAACACTACGATGACGGCGATCGGCACATAGAGGAAGAAATAGACCAGCCAGGCGTAGATGCGCATCCTGCTTTTCCTTCAAGTCACGGCAAGGTGCTGGATTTGCCGGCGCTCGCCGCCATGGTGAGGCGGACATAGAGCGTGATCAGTACGAGCATGACGATCACCAGCGTCAGCGACATGGCTGCCCCAAGGGGCCAGTTGCGCGACTGCAGGAAGAGATCGACCAGCGCATTGCCGATGAAGAAGATCTTGCCGCCGCCCAAAAGCGAGGGGATGAGGAATTCGCCCATCAGCAGGATGAAGACCAGCAGCGAGCCGGTGACCACGCCGGGCAGCGAGAGCGGCAGCGTCACCGTCAGGAAGCTGCGCAGAGGCGAGCTGCCCAGATCGGCCGCCGCATCGAGCAGGCGTTTGTCGAGCTTCTCGAGGCTGACGAAGATCGGCAGCACCATCAGCGGCATGTAGGCGTAAACGATGCCCAGCAGCACAGCGAAAGGCGTGTTGATCATCTGGATTTCGGGAAAGCCGATTGCAGCCAGAAGCGCGGGCAGCCCCTTGCCGCTCAGGATGAACATCCAGGCATAGGTGCGCACCAGAAGGCTGGTCCAGAACGGCAGCACCACGAGCACGAGCAACCCGTATCGCCAGCGCGGCGACACTTTCACGGCCAGGTAATAGGCCAACGGATAGGCGACCAGCACGGAGATCAGCGTGCCCGTCGGCGCCAGCATGATCGTGTTCTTGAAAGCTGCCAGCCTGGAGCCCAGGCTGGCATATTGCTTGAGGGTAAGGGCGGCCTGATAGCCGCCCACAGGTCCGCGCTCGCCCAGGCTGAAGACGATGATCACCAGCATGGGCAGGAGAAGAAGCACGAAGAACCAGAGGGCCGTGGGCGCCAGAAGCAGCGCCGTGACGACGGACTTTCGCCTGCCTTCGTTCGATGTCGCGAGAGCGGCTGTCATCGCCACGGCCTTCCGATTGCTTACGCCGACTTGAAGCGCGCGATGATCTCGGCGCGGTTCGGATCGGTCAGCGTCACCGCCGCGCCGAATTCCAGAGCCGACAGAAGTTCGGCCGCCGGGTTCAGGATCGGGTCGTTAACCACCTCGGCCGGCTGCAGTGCAACCGCCCGCTTGTCCGTCAGCGGATAGCCAGCCACTTCGGCTTCGCGCACCTGGATGGCCGGATCGAGCAGGAAGTTGAGAAAGGCGTAGGCCGCCTCGCGATGCGGTGCATCCTTCGGGATGACGAAGAAGTCGGTCCAGATCTCGCCGCCTTCGGCACCCAGCACATAGTGCATGTTCGGGTCGTCGCGGTTGAGCTGCTTGGCGTCGCCCACCCAGCACAGCGACATCCAGGCATCGCCATTGCGCAGCGGCGGCTGGTAGTCGCTGGTGATGCCGAACAGATGCGGCTTGGCCTTCATCAGCAGCTCTTCGGCCTTGGCCAGCTCGTTGGTATCCACCGAGTTGAACGAATAGCCGTAGTATTTCAGCGCCATGCCGATGGCGGTGAGCTGGTAGTCGTGGACGATGGCGCGGCCGGTGTAGTCGGTCATCGCACGGTCCCAGAACTCCTTCCAGGTGACGATCGTCGGATCGACATGGGCGGTGTTCAGGATGAAGCCGGTGGTGCCCCAGTGCTTCGGAATGGCGTAGACCACGCCATCGACCATGCCCTCATTGGCAAAGCGCTGGGCCTGCGAGGCTGCGTCGTAATTGGACAGCTTGTCCAGTTCGAGCTGTTCGATGAAGCCCAGCTGCTGATAGGTGGAGATGGTGTAGTTGGTGGCGACAAACAGGCTCCAGCCGGCGCTGCCCGCCTGGAGCTTGGCCAGCATCTCTTCGTTGGAGCCGAAGACGTTGACGTCGACCGCAACACCGGTCTTTTCGGTGAATTCCTGCAGCACGTCGGGGTTGTGATAGTTCGGCCAGGTCGCGATCGACAGCTGGTTGCCCAGATCGCCCTCGGCGAAGGCCGGCCGGGTGAACAGGCCCGGCATTGCGCCGCCCAGCGCCACCGTTGCAGCACCGAGCCCGGTCACGCCCAGGAAATGGCGTCGGGAAATCGATCCGCGCTGATAGCTTTTCAGCAAGTCCATGAACTTCTTGCGCGGGAACACGCCTGCGCCAGCATCCTCATAATCGGCCATTGTCTTCCTCCCTGTGTTTTTGCGAACCCGTAGAAAAAATCTTCTCAGGACACCGCCAGCACGTCCGCCGATCTCCAGCCGAAGGCGACCACATCGCCCTTCTCGAAGGAGCTGGCGCTTCCATCCGCCTGCCGGGAACGGCGAGCCAGCACGTTGCCCAGGACAGGATGATGGATTCGATATTCGGTGAGGTCGCCGAGGAAGATCCTGTTGACGACACGGCCCTCCAGGCGGATGTCGAGCTCTTCGCCCAGCGTCTGCGTCGATGGCACGACGGCCACGATCTCCGGCCGCACCGAGAGCGTGACGTCCTGGCCGGCCGCGAGCGGTCCTGCCTGATTGGTGAGCTGTCCGCTCAGACGGCCGATGCCATCCATCACGATGCTGGCGGTCTTGCCGTCGGCTGCTGCCGCGGGGCCTGCAATGAGGTTGGACTTGCCGACGAAACCCGCAACGAATGCGTCCGCCGGACGGTCGTAAAGCTCCTGCGCCGAGCCCTTCTGGACGATGCGCCCCTTGTTCATCAGGCAGACCACATCGCTCATCGACATGGCCTCCTCCTGGTCGTGCGTGACCAGAACGAAGGTGATGCCGAGTTCGCGCTGCAGGCTCTGCAGCTCGTGCTGCATGTCCTCGCGCAGCTTGCGATCGAGCGCGGCGAGCGGCTCGTCAAGCAACAGCACATTGGGCCGATTGACGAGCGCGCGCGCCAGCGCCACGCGCTGCTGCTGCCCGCCCGACATCTGGAAGATGCGGCGATCGCCGAAGCCCGGCAGCTGCACCAGCTCGAGCGCTTCGCCGACGCGGCGGGTGATTTCGGCCTTGTCGAGGCGCGGCCGCTGGTTGCGCAGGCCATAGGCGATATTCTGCGCGACCGTCATATGCGGGAACAGCGCGTAGTGCTGGAACACCATGTTCACCGCGCGCCGGTAAGGTGGTACGTCGGTGACCGACTTGCCGCGAATGAGGATGTCGCCGCTGGTGGGCTGCTCGAAGCCCGCAATCAGCCTGAGCGAGGTGGTCTTGCCACTGCCGGACGGACCGAGAATCGACAAAAACGTGCCGGCCTCGACGACCAGATCGAACTTCTCGACTGCGGCAACCCCGCCATAATGCTTAGATGCCGATCGAAACTCGATATCCGGCACTGATCCGAGATCGGACACTCTGCTCCCCCGAATTACGGCCCGGGCGCTCGCGCAAGCCCTGGCCGGTATATGCTCCGTTGTCGGTATTCGATACGAATTTCCGCCCGACGCAACATATCCCTCCAATGAGCTAATTTCTACTGATAATGGCGCTGGATGGGATATTTCCCATTTGGTATAACCTTGGGTGCATATTGCTTGTGAGATAGGGGGCTAGGGATGGCGAAAGAGACGAAGGCAGGCGGCACTTCGGCCAACAACTTTCTCCTGCAGCCGCAATGGTATGTGCAGCTGGGCGAACTGGTCTCGCAGGTTGGAGAAGAGGGTTTTTCCGATGCGCTGGCCGCCACACTCAGGCATCTGACGCAATTCGATTACACGGTCACCTTTGCCTATAACGGCCCCGATGTGCCGCTGTGCCTGCACCACACCTTCCCGCCGGAGCAGTATGCCATCCACGTCACCGAATATGAGGTCGGGCCCTATTTCCTGGACCCGCTCTACAAGGCATCCCTCGACGGGATGAGATCGGGCATCTTTCGCCTGGGCGACGTGGCGCCCGACCAATTCTACAAGAGCGAATACTACCGCTCCTATTATGTGCAGACCGGCCCGGTAGACGAGGTCGCCATGTTCATTCCCGGCAATGAAAGCTGGACGATCGTGACATCGCTAATGCGCAGGCACAGCCAGCCGGCTTTTTCCTCGCGCGAATTGCGCACGCTTCGCTGCGTCGAGCCGCTTCTTGGAAAGATCGCCGAGGCCCACTGGCGAACCGACCCGAGGCTGAAAGCGGCAAAACCCGTGCAGGATGAGAAGGAGGTACTGCGGCGCACCGTGCAGGACGCGCTTGCGCGGCTGGGCATGCCGGCGCTGACGCCCAGGGAGACGGAAGTTGTTGGCCTGGTGCTGCAGGGGCATTCGTCGGAGTCGATCTCCAACATCCTCGGCATCTCCGCAGGCACCGTGCGCATCCACCGCAAGAACGTCTACGCCAAGATGCGCATCTCCTCGCAGCGCGAGCTGTTTTCCATCTTCATGCAATCGCCGATCAGCGCCGGCTAGGGCTCAGTGCGCCGTTAGCAGCGGCAGCGGACAATCGTCGAGGAACGATGTGGTGACACCGCCCAATATGGCTTGCCGCAAGCGGGAATGGACGAATGCGCCCATGACCAGCATGTCCATGGCTTCGCTGGCGGCAAAGCTGCGGATCAGCACGGCCGCACTGTCAGCCTTTCCCGAAAGGGTTGCGAGTTCGCAGCCTATGGCATGCCGCGCGAGATAGGCTTTCAGGTCGGCGCCCGGCGTCATCAGCGACAAGTCCTTTTCGTCGGTCACCGTCAGAGCCGTCACATTATCGGCAAGCCGTAGAAACGGCATCGCCTCCTTCACGGCACGTGCCGAGCGCGCACTTCCGTCCCAGGCGATCAGGATGCGACGAGGCGGAGGCTGGGCACCTTGCGGCGGAATGATTAGCAGCGGACGCCCCGTGTCGAACAACGCGCTTTCGATCGCGTTCCGGGCCGGCGCGGCGTCCGGTCCAGCCGCATCGAGCACGGTCAGGTCGTGAACGCGCGCTGCATGCAGGAAAGGAACCGGACCGCGCCCGGGCGCATTATCGGCGACCAGTTCGACACCAGCCTCGGCGATCAATAGTCTGGCCGCCTGACGGGTCGAGAGCGACAGTTCCTCGGACCTTGCCGTCTCTCGCTCCACCCAGTCCAAAGCCGCGGTCGAACTGAGTTGCGCCTTGAAAGCTCGAAGCCATCCCGGGCCGCAAGGGCCGTGGCATATCTCAATGCCGGCGTCCCTTCGAAATCCGGCTGCGCGGATATGCCGGCCAGCAAGCAGGTCAGATTGATGCCACCGCTTTCAGGTTCCATGCTGCCCAACCTCCACGGATCATTCCTTGGCTTCCCGGCCCGACATCTGTTCAACGAGAATGCGAAAGAAGATGTGCGGCGAATGGTCGGTCAGCGGCTGGTCATACGGCTTGAAAGCTCCCGGCTCCCACCAGTCGTAATGCTTGCTCAGCACCGACCAGGCATGTTCGCGAACGACCTTGTGGCCGATCTCGTCCGGGAGTTCCTCGAAGCGGCCCTCGGCCACCACGCTTCGCCATGCATTTCCCTTGCCCGGCTGCTCCACGAAAATGGAAACGCGCGGATTGGCCCTCATCCATTTGATCTTCTTGCCGGGCATCGAGAAGGCGTAAACGTGGCCGTCGGAATAGGCGTAGTGGATCGGGACGACGTAAGGCTGAGCGTCCTTCGCGCAAGCCAGGAAGGCGACCCGATTGCCGGCAAGCAACTCGGTGCATTCGAAACCCGACAATGTGCGGATATGCATAGTGGCTCTCCTATTGCGTCGATCCGATGTCCTGCGGCCTGAACTTCCTCAGGAGGTCGATGACCTCTTCGTCCGTGAGCTGGGGAAAATGCAGGTAGTGATATGCGAGTGCCAGGAAGTGCGCCGGCTGGCCAATGCAGACCACCCGGTCGGCTTCCCGGCTGAGTTCGATGACGGTTTCGGGCGGCGCAACCGGCAGCGCGGCGATCGTTTCGCGCGGCGACCGCCGCCTCATCGAGCGGAGCGCCACCTTCATCGTCGCTCCCGTGGCCGCGCCATCGTCGACCAGAATGGCGGTCTTGCCCGCGACCGATAGCGGTTGCCTTCCCTCGCGATAGACCAGCCTGCGCCGCTCCAGCTCTGGCCGCTGGCGGTCGATCAGCACGCGCAGCTCGTCGTCGTCGAGGCCATATCCATCCACGATGTCGCGATTGAGCACGATATCGGGCGGGTTGCCGTCGACAATTGCCCCGACGGCCAGCTCCGGGTTGCCGGGTGCTCCAATCTTCCGCACGATGACGACATCGAGAGGGGCATTCAGCTCCAGCGCGATTTCAGCCCCGACCGGCACCCCGCCGCGCGGCAACGCCAGCACGATCGGATCGGCCAAGCCGAGTTTGGCCAACTCGCTTGCCAGTCTACGCCCCGCGTCCTGTCGATTGCGGAACATGGCATCAATCCGCCTGTCTTAACCGCTCAAATTCTATCAACTCTTCTTCGGGCCATCACGCATTGATACGGATCAAGGCGGCGCAAAAATCGGCCCTAACGAAGTTTCACAAATGCCCGCTCTCGTAGTCGCTGCAGGACAGGCCGATCATGTCGAGACCGTCCGCCAGGTAGTCCGCGACCAAGGGCTCGCCGCACAGATACTCGGCCGTATGCTCGTTGTGAGCCTCGGCCGCCTGTCGATGCACTTCGTCCCAGTCTTTGGCCTCATAGTCGTCGCGGCCGAGCCACATCAGGGTCACGAGGTCGATCTGCTCGTCGATGGAAAGGTCGGAGATGAAGGAGAGCAACTCCTCCTGCACGGGATCGTCCCGATGGTCCTCCAAGACCCCGACATTCTCGTCGTCCGTCGGGTTGGAGCCCGGATCCGGTTCTGAGACCTCCTCCTTGGCGTCGAACTCCCGAGCCTTCATGATGATGAAGCAAACCGTCTTGAGCGGGACCGTCAAGTCCGGCCCGTCTTCTTCATCGGCTCCGATTCCGCGTTTCATGCCCGGATGCCCTTTTCGTGTTGCCAGCATTCGCAAAGCGCCCGGCTCGTCGTCTCGTCCGACGCAAGCGTTGCAGGTTTAGATCCGGTGAGTGCGGGCAGCCCCAGCGGGGAACCGATGACAACGTTGCGCTGTGGCGACGGCGCGAGACGCGTTCCAATTTAATAAGTGCCGGCCAAGACAAACGTTCCCGAACCCAAGCAGTGCAAGACCCAGAACTGCGAGATCACCTTCGCCCGGGGTGGGTTCGCGCTTCCGCTCTATTCCTTGAGCCCTGCGATGCGCTCGATGAAGGGGCGCTGCAGTGCCGGAAAACGGCCGATGACCGAGAATGCCAGGTTCCTGAACGTTTGCGCGGTCGGGCTGGTCGTCTGGGCCGTCCGCAGAATCCGCTCGCTGAGCGCGATCCAGCGTTTTCCTATCGGCCAGCGCTCCGCGGTGTAGCCGGCCAGCGTGCCGTCGAAGAAGCGGCGCGCAAAGGACGCGGAGTCCTCGATGCCGAGGTTCATGCCGCGCGCGCCCACCGGCGAATGCGCGTGCGCTGCGTCGCCGCCCAGAAAGATGCGGTTCGTCTGGTAGCGCTGCGCCTGCCGCGCCGGAATGTGGAAGCGATCGGTCCGCAGCAACTCCGTCACCCGGTAATTGCCAGGAATCCGGGCCAAGGCGTCGTCCGTATTCGAGACGGCGCGGAAACGACCTTCTTCAATGGGGATGATGAAGCCTACGTCGCCGTTCCGGTGCAGAAAGGCCTGGGCCGAAAGCGGCTCATAGGGCCAATCGGCAATCTCGGCGTCGGCGATGCTCCATTCACGCTTATGCGTGTAGCCCTGAAATTCGATCCCCAAAGCCTTTCGCACGGCGCTGTCGACGCCGTCGGCGCCGAATACCAAATCGAAGCGCGCCTCCTCCTGGCCATCGGGCGTCGCGATCCTTGCGTCGACCCCCTCGGCGCTTTCCTTGAGACCGTAAAGCGACGAACGCCATTCCACTCCGACCCCAAGTTCGGCCAGCCTGCCGACCATGATCGTTTCTGTATCCCGCTGTGGCAGTGAAAGCAGGAAATTGAACCGATGTGGGAGAGAAGAGATGTAGACCACGCCGAGTTCGCGACCTTCTTCGCTGAAGTGGACGTGACGGATCCTGAGACCCTTGTCCAACAGGCGTTCCGAAATGCCCGACGGCTCCAGGACATCGAGGCTGTGTGGGCTGATGCCGACTGCCTTGCTGAGCGGGGTGGGCGCGTCCTTCCGGTCGATTATGCGCGGAGTGACGCCGCGCCGGGCCAGTTCCAGCGCGGCAGTGAGGCCGGTTGGCCCGGCCCCGACGATCAGTATCTTGGTGTCGGCCTGTTGCTGTGCCACCTGTTCAATCCCGGTTCATGACATGCGCGATAACGCAGTCGGCTCAAGGTCGATCCCTGCACCATCGCCCTGCCGCCCTTTGCAACGGAAAATGAGCCATCCGGCCTACTACAGAAAAGACGCCACCCTATATTGTCGCCGCCCCAGAATGACCTGCGTTTATCAAAGACACGATAGATGCCATCAACGCTCAATTGATTATATCAAGAGAAAGTCAGCATAGACGCTGAGCACCAAAATGTGCATTATCGGTTTATCGGTAGTTTTGCTTGAAATTGCCGATGTCGGGGGTCTCTGAGTACCGTAACCCAATAGGGGAGGATGGGATGTCTTCCGACAGTCGCAGGCAATATCTGACACCTTCTGACATGACGATGATCGAGCAAGTGCTCGCCGAGGCCGGTCTCCGCAAGGAAGTACCGTCCGCACTCAGTCGTAATGCGGCAAAATTCCTGACACGCAAATTCCAGGACGGGCTGGTCGATCGGTCGGCCCTTGCCTCGGAGCTCAGGCGTCATCTGTCAACGCTGTCATAGTGCGATCGTAAGACTATTCGAAAGACCCGCCACGCCTCAGTCGCGGCGGGTCTTTTGACTCCGAACCTTCAAGAACTAGAGGGCGGAAGCCACGCAAACAGCCGATCCGTCGGGCGGGGCCATCTGGTCCGGACAGACCTTCGCGAAAGGAAATCCTACCGTGGCTCGCCGGTCTTGGGATCGATCTTGATCTCCACCTTGGCCTTGTCCGTGGTGTAATAGGTGATGTCGTAATAGCCGTCCGTCTCCCAGCTGATTTCGCTGAGGTAACGGAACTGCGGCCGCTTCTCGACCTTAGCGATGATCTCGGAAAGCTTGATGGCATTCTCCGCGGGGACTCCGGGCGAAGTCTGTGCCTGCGCGTGGCCGACCATCATGAGGGCCACGACCAACGATCCGACAATTTGGCGGCGGCCCATGGGGGTTTCCTCTCCAAAATCGCAATGGATTAGAACGGGCCATCCGGCCTTTGGTTCCGCCGGCGGACAACCCTGGCGCGTTTCATGGTTGGTTGATTTGCCGGCGCGAATATGGTGGATCATGCCGCCATGAGGAAATTCTGGCTTACGATAGCGGCCCTGTTGGTTGCCGCTGCACCGGCCTGGGCGCTCGACGCGCGCCTCAAGGCCGGTCTTTTGAAACTCGACCCCGACACCCGCCTGGAACAGCGTTGCGACGCCGAAGCGCTCGACCGTATCGGGCACGACAAAAATCCCTACAAGCCCGATCGCGTCGTGGCCTATGCCATCAAGACGCCGACCCTCCAGGGCGATACGATCGAGAGCCCCGGCGCGGCCTTTCGCGCCAAGGGGGAATGGTACCGCCTCTCCTATAGCTGCCGCACGGCCGACGACCGCATGCACGTTCTGTCGTTCCGCTATCGGATCGGCGACAAGATCACCGAAGCCGACTGGCCGAAATACAACCTCTGGCGCTGACGCCGCCGGCAGGCAAGCGGCGGCCGGGCTGGCCGACCGCTCGCCAAGTCCCCTGCCCTAGCCGCCCATGCCGCTGCGCGGCAGCAGGATGTTCTCGAAGCGCGCGCGCAGCTTGTCGTCGAGGGCGCGCGACACATGGCGCGGGAAACTCTCGGCCAGGATCTTCCGCTTTGCGGCGATCGCGCGGGCCACGATGTCGGGCCGCCCTTTCTCGTTCCACTCCTTGGGGCTGAAACGATCGCCGATGGCCGGGTAGAAATACTCGGTCTGCATCAGCTTCAGTGTCTGCTCATTGCCGAGATAGTGGCCGGGACCCTTGAGGCAGACCTCGGAGATCGTATCGATCGACAGCGCCTCGTCGGTGACCTCGATGCCGCGCACGCAGCGCTGGCAGTGGCCGAGCATGTCGTTGTCGATGATCAGGCTTTCCAGGCAGAAGCCGAGCAGCGAGGCATGCATGCCCGCCGATTCATAGACAAGGTTGAGGCCCGACAGGCCGGCCATGACATTGGTGATGCCCTTTTCATAGCCGGACTGGATATCGGGCAGTTTCGAGTCGGCCATGCCCGCGGCCGAACCGCCGGGCAGATCGTAGAACTGGGCCATCTGGGCGCAGGCCGCCGTCAGCAGCGCCTGTTCGGCCGAGCCGCCCGACATGGCGCCGGTGCGCAGGTCGGACACGAAGGGCCACGTGCCGAAGATTGCCGGATGGCCGGGCTTCAGCGCATTGACATAGACCAGGCCCGCCAGCACTTCGGCCACAGCCTGCACCACGGCGCCTGCGATTGCCGCGGGCGCGGTCGCGCCGGCCTGACCGGCCGACAGCAGCAGGATCGGAATGCCGCCCTTGACGCATTCCTCGAGTACGCCGCACGCATCCTCGGCGAATTTCATCGGCGGCACGACGAAGCAGTTCGAATTGGAAACGAACGGCCGGGCGCGGAATTTCTCCTCGCCTCCGGCGATCGCGTAGAGCATTTCCAGCGCAGGCGCCACGTTCTCGCGGACGGTGAAGGACGTCCCGACATGCTTGGACGTGCCCATCACGCAGGCATAGAGCGTGTTGAAGTCCATATCGAGCGGATCGGGGATATCGCGCGGCACCATCGGCCGCTGGAAGAAGTGGATGTTGTCCATCTGATCCACGATGCGGGCAGCATCGTAGATGTCCTGCAGCAGGGACTCGCGATATTCGCGCTTTTCGACATCCACGACATGCACGGCAGCACCCGCGGTGCCGTAGTGCACGCGCGTGCCCTGGATCACCATGTCGTGCTTGGGGTCCTGCCCATGGAGCGTGAAGTTGCGCGCGGCCGTCTTGATGGTCGACAGAACCAGTTCGCGCGGGAAGCGAATGCGGCCGTCCTGGCCATAGGTCGCGCCAACCCTGGTCAGCGCCTCGATGCAACTTGGAATGGCATTGGCGAAACCGACGGTTTCAAGAAGGACCAGAACCGCTTCGTGGATCCGCTCCAGTTCGTTCTGGCCCAACGGCTTATACCTGCCGCCCTCGAGGCCAGGCCGGATCGGCCGAACATCGTCGGCCAAGGGCGCCGAGCGCAATGCGCGGCGCGCCTCACGCCCTCCAGAACGGCGGGAGTGTTGCTCCGCCGCCGCCACGTCACGCTCATCCAAAGCAGTCGACATGCCAAAAACCTCCACATTTTCGTCGGCATCCCGTGCCGGATGTCCCTCCAGTCACGTCGCCCGTTCCCCTAAGGTCGCGACTATGCGCGCCATATTAGGCCTCGCGTATGGGCCACGATTTTCCGTAAGATGGTCCAGAAAAACGAACGAAAACGGCCGGGCAGATGCCCGGCCGTTTTCGTGTTTTCGAGACTATTTGAGGCCTGGATCAGGCCGCCGCTGGACGGCGGCCGGCGGCCGTCGCAAGTTCGCGAATACCCGGCTCGATGTGCTGCAGCGCGATCGAGGAGAAGCCGAGCCGCATGAAGCGCGAGGGCTTGTCCGAATGGTCGAAGAAGCGGTCGCCCGGCTCGATAAGCACGCTGCGCGAGGCGGCAGCTTCGGCCAGCCCGCGCGAATCCGTGCCGCGCGGTCCCTCCAACCAAAGCGAGGTGCCGCCGGCGGAATCCGTCGGGCGCCAGTCGGGCAGGAAGGCGTCGATGGCCTGGACCAGGCGCTTGCGGCGTTCGTCGAAGGCGGCCGACAAGCGGCGCACCAGCGCCTCGTGATGGCCGAGCGACAGGAACAGTGCCACCGCGCGCTGGTTGTTTGCCGGCGGGTGGCGCAGCATGAAGCGGCGCAGCGCGCGCAGCTCGGCAATCAGGTCAGCCGAGGCAACGATGTAGCCAAGGCGCAGGCCCGGCGCGAGCGTCTTCGACATCGAGCCGACATAGATGACGCGGCCCGAGCGATCGACGCTCTTCAGCGCCTGCTGCGGCGCCTCGTCGAGCAACTGGCTGTCATAGCCGTCCTCGATGATGATCTGGTTGTTGCGGCTGGCGCGGGCCAGAAGGTCCTGGCGGCGCTCTGGGCTCAGCGACACCATGGTCGGGCAGTGATGGCTCGGCGTCACGAACACGAAGCCCGCATCCGAAGGGATTGCCGAGGTCACGATGCCCTCAGAGTCCACCGGCGTGGGGTGCAGCTCCGCGCCGGCCAGCCGGAAGATGCTGCGCGCGTCGGGGTAGCCGGGGTCTTCCATGGCCACCTTGGTGCCCTTGGACATCAACAGCGACGCCAGCATATAGAGCGCGTTCTGCGCACCCAGCGTGACGATGATCTCGTCGGGATTGGCGAAGATGCCGCGCCGCGGCAGGAGCCGCGCCTGGATCTGCTCGATCAGCAGCGGGTCGTCGCGGTCGACCATGTCGGCCGCCCAGTTGCGGATTTCCAGCACAGCCAGCGCCATGCGGTTGCACTCGCGCCATTCTGCCGTGGGGAACAGCGCCGGGTCGAACTGGCCATAGACGAAGGGGTAGGAAGACTTGATCCAGTTGTCGAGCTTGGCCGGGCGCGGCATGTCGCTCGCGGCGATCTGACGACGCGCTTTCCAGTCGATCTCGTTGGCCTCGGCTGACTTCTGCTGCGGCTTGGCCGGCGTTGCCAGCACCTCGGGATTGACGAAGTGGCCGCGCCGCTCGCGCGCCACGAGAAAGCCCTGATCGACAAGCTGCTGGAAGGCCAGCACCACGGTGCCACGTGCCACGCCGAGCTTCTCGGCCAGGATGCGGCAGGAGGGCAGCGGCATGGAAGCGGCGATCTGGCGGTCGAGGATGGCGGCGACGATTGCCTGACGGATTTGCGCCTGAAGCGTCTGGCCCGATTCCGCAGAAATCCTGAACAGTCCCGACCAGATGGCCGAATCGTTTCTCTGTGGCATGAAGCATTTCCTCGGGCAGGCGCTATATTTTTGTCTTCTTTGGACCAGTCGAGCGTATCCGTGGTCCAAAGGGTTGCGCCAATGAATTTTTCTAATCGCTAGGATTTATGCCAGTGATCTATGCTCGCGTGAGCCAAGCTCACAAAATCGAAATCCACAATATCAAATCGATTGAAATTTTCCGAGGCACAAGCCCGTCACACTCTCTCCATGTTACCCTAGCTCTGCTAAGCTCGCCCGCCTGAAGGCCGAAAACTGGAGAATGGCAGTGACCGAAGCCCCTTTTCATGCCGCACTGACGGCGCTTCGCGAAGACCGGGAAGAAACCCCGACCAATATGCGCGAGGCCTTCAAGGCCGACCCGCAGCGTTTTGCCAAGTTCTCGCTCACCGACGGCGACCTGTTGTTCGACTGGTCGAAATGCGCCGTCACCACCACGACCATGCATCTGCTTGAAAAGCTGGCGCTGGTAGCCAAGCTGCCGGAGCGGCGCGACGCAATGCTTTCGGGCAAGAAGATCAACATCACCGAAGACCGCGCCGTGCTGCACACGGCATTGCGTGCCGGGCCAGACGCCAAGGTGATCGTGGACGGCAAGGACGTGATGCCCGATGTGCGCGCAGTGCTCGCAGCCATGGGCGCATTCTCGGATGCAATCCGCTCGGGCACGGCCACCGGCGCGACCGGGAAGCGCATCACCGATGTCGTCAATATCGGCATCGGCGGCTCCGACCTCGGCCCCGTCATGGCGACGCTGGCGCTCACGCCCTATCACGACGGGCCGCGCTCGCATTTCGTCTCCAATATCGACGGCGCGCATATCCACGACACGCTAAAGGACCTTTCGCCGGAAACGACGCTATTCATCGTCGCCTCGAAGACCTTCACCACCGTTGAGACCATGACCAATGCCGAGACCGCCCGCAAATGGGTGGAGCAGGCGCTCGGCAAGGAGGCGGTGGGCAAGCACTTCGCCGCCGTTTCGACCGCGCTCGACAAGGTCGCTGCCTTCGGCATTGCGCCCGATCGCGTCTTCGGCTTCTGGGACTGGGTGGGCGGCCGTTATTCGCTGTGGTCGGCGATCGGCCTGCCGATCATGCTCGCGGTCGGGCCGAAGCATTTTGCCGAATTCCTCGCCGGCGCCCACGAAATGGACAACCATTTTGCCGCGGCGCCGCTACTCAAGAACATCCCGGTGGTGATGGGGCTGATCGGCTACTATCACCGCGTCGTCTGCGGCTACCCCGCCCGCGCCGTCATTCCTTACGACCAGCGCCTGGCGCGGCTGCCGGCCTATCTGCAGCAGCTCGACATGGAATCGAACGGCAAGCAGGTGACGCTCGGCGGCCAGAAGGCCGCGACGCCGACTGGCCCGCTCGTCTGGGGCGAGCCCGGCACCAACGGCCAGCACGCCTTCTTCCAGCTGCTGCACCAGGGCACCGACATCATTCCCGTCGAGTTCCTGGCTGCCGCCGAAGGGCATGAACCGGACCTGAAACATCAGCACGACCTGCTGCTGGCCAACTGCCTTGCGCAGTCCGAGGCGCTGATGAAGGGCCGCACGCTGGAAGAGGCGCGGCGGCAGATGCTGACCAAGGGCATGCCGCTCGAAGAAGTCGACCGCATCGCGCCGCACCGCGTGTTCCCCGGCAACCGGCCGTCGATCACGATCCTCTACCGCCTGCTCGACCCGCGCACGCTCGGCCGGCTGATCGCGCTCTACGAGCACCGCGTGTTCGTCGAAGGCACGCTCTATAACATCAACTCCTTCGACCAGTGGGGCGTCGAGCTCGGCAAGGAGCTGGCTACCGCCCTCCTGCCTGTCGTGGAGGGAACGGAAGATGCCGCCCGCAGCGACGCCTCGACCGCCGGATTGGTGCGCCATATCCACCAGCTCAGAGGGGAGTAGACGGATTTGCGTGGCATAAAGGCAATCCTGTTCGACAAGGACGGGACACTGGTGGATTTTCAGAAAACCTGGTTCGCCATTGGCGACGTGATGGCACTGACGGCGGCGGGCGGCGACCGCGAAAAGGCGAATACGCTGCTCGAAGTAGCCGGCTATGATTTCGCCAATCATTGCTTCAAGGCCGACTCCGTCTTTGCCGCCGGCACCAATGCCGAGATCGTCGAGCTCTGGTATCCGGAGGCCAACGAGACCGAGCGCCAGACGATCACCGCCGGCTTCAACACCATCACCGCCGAGGAAGGCGCGGCCGCCTCGGTGGCCCTGCCCGGCAGCAAGGACGCCGTAGCCGCCCTGCATGGCCAGGGCTTCCGGCTGGGTGTCGCCACCAACGACTCCACCAGCGGCGCCGAAAAGACGCTTCTGGCGCTCGGCATCGCGCAGATGTTCGACGCGGCCTATGGCTACGATGCGGTCGCCAACCCCAAGCCGGCGCCGGATGCCATCCACGCCTTTGCCGACCTCACCGGGCTGAAGACTTCCGAGATCGCCATGGTGGGCGACAACCGCCACGACCTCGAAATGGCACGCGCCGGCGGCGCGGGGCTCGTGGTGGGCGTGCTGTCCGGCACGGGCACGCGCGAGACGCTGGCGCCGATGGCCGACGTGATTTTGGACTCGGTGGCCGACCTGCCGGAATTCCTCGGCTCGGCCTGACCGGCCCATGGCAAACGGCCTCTCGATCCGGACGGCAACGCGGAACGATCTTGCCGCGTTGCTCGATCTCTACCGGCATCTCATCCCGGACGAATACGACCTCGACGCCGAGCAGGCCGCTCACATCTGGGAACGCTTTTCGCGCTATGACGGCAGCGCGATCTATGTTGGCGTACAGGACGGCGCGCCGGTTTCCACCTGCACGCTGATCGTAGTGCCGAACCTGACCCGGGGCGGCGTTCCATACGCGCTGATCGAGAATGTCGTCACCCATGCCGAGCATCGCGGGCGCGGATATGGCAAGGCCGTCCTCGAAGCGGCAATCGCCAAAGCCTGGGAACTCGACTGCTACAAGGTGATGCTGCTCACCGGATCGAAAAACCCGGCCACGCTCGGCTTCTACCAAAGCGTCGGCTTCGAGCAGACCAAGACCGGTTTCGAGACGCGGCGACTGCCGAAACGGGAGGGCTAGTTGGGCCTGCATCGCCCCGTTGCCGTCTTCGACGCAGGTATCGGAAGCTATGCGATCGTTGCCGAAATACAGAAGGCATTTCCGCGGCAGGACATTCTCTACCTGGCGGACCGGGCCAGCTTTCCCTACGGGAGCAAAAGCCGGTCCGAACTTCTGTCCATCATGCGTGGGACAATCGCGGTCCTCGGAACTTACGGTCCTTGCGCGATAGTGATCGCTTCCAATGCCCCATCGATCATGGTGCTGGACGAACTGCGCGAAGATGCCACCATTCCGCTGTTCGGAGTGTTTCCTCCGTTGCAGAAGGCACTCGGCCTGTCACGCACCGGCCAAGTTGGCATCATGGGGGTGCAGTTCCGATGCTACGCGAGTACGTCGGAAGGCATCAGTGCGACCCGGCCAATGTCGCTCTGATCAATGCTTCTCCCCTGGTCGATCTGGTGGAGGACGGCTCCTTCCTGTTCGATCCGATCGGGACTCAGGACCGCGTCTCACATTTCATGTCGGACCTGGCTCGCGAGCATCCGCTGATCGACGTGTTCACATTGTCCAGCACGCATCTGCCATGGCTGGCTGGCTTCTTTAGCGCGGCTCAGCCCGACGGCATCTTTCTCGATCCCGCAAAAGACATCGTCTCTGGCCTTGCTGCGGGTCACGAGGGAAACGGGATCGTTCGCGGCCTGGTGACCGAAAGCCCCCGCTTCGATCTGAAATCGCTCCAGGCAATGCTGAACTCGATCGGCGTCGACATTCCGCTTGAGGCAGTGACCCTAGACTAGAAGCGAACGGCCCACTGACGAGGGCCGTTCGGTCAGGACGATCACCCCCGCAGCTCGCGCCTGAGGATCTTGCCGACATTGGTTTTCGGCAGCTCGGTGCGGAATTCGATGTGGCGCGGGCGCTTGTAGCCGGTCAGGTTCTCGCGGCAGAAGGCCATGATGTCCTCGGCCGTGAGGTTCGGGTCCTTCTTAACGATGAACAGCTTGGGCACTTCGCCCGAATGCTCGTCCGGCACGCCGACTGCCGCGACCTCGAGCACGCCCGGATGCCGGGCCACGACATCCTCGAGCTCGTTCGGATAGACGTTGAAGCCCGAGACCAGGATCATGTCCTTCTTGCGGTCGACGATCTTGGTGTAGCCGGCCTCGTTCATGAAGCCCATGTCGCCGGTCTTGAAGAAGCCGTCCGAGGTCATCGCCTTGGCGGTCTCGTCCGGGCGGTTCCAGTAGCCGGCCATGACCTGGGGGCCGCGAATGCAGATTTCGCCGACTTCGCCGAGCGGAACTTCCTTGCCGTCCTCGTCGCGGATCGAAACCTCAGTCGAGGGGATCGGGAGGCCGATGGTGCCCGAAAATTCTTCCGCGTCGAAGCGGTTGGCGGTCGCCACCGGCGATGTCTCCGACAGGCCGTAGCCCTCCGAGATTGTAATGCCGGTCAACTTCTTCCAACGCTCGGCGACCGCGCGCTGCACGGCCATGCCGCCGCCGAAGGTCAGGAGCAGCGGCTTGAAGTCGAGCTTGCGGAAGTCCTCATTGTTGAGCAGCGCGTTGAACAGCGTGTTGAGCCCCGGGAAGATATTGATCGGGTACTTCGCCAGCTCCTTGACGAAGCCGGGTATGTCACGCGGATTGGGGATCAGGATATTGTGCCCGCCCTGCTGCATGCCCATCAGCGCGTTCACCGTCAGCGCGTATATGTGGTAGAGCGGCAGCGCGCAGACGAAGGTCAGCATCTCCGGGCGCGGCTTCTTCACGAAGGCCGTCTCCATCCACAGCATGTTCTGCGCGACATTGGCCAGCACGTTGCGGTGAAGCAGGATCGCGCCCTTCGAGACGCCCGTTGTGCCGCCGGTATATTGCAGGAAGGCGATGTCGTTGCCGTCGACCCGCGCCGGCTTGAAGGTGCGCGCCGCGCCTTCCTTCAGCGCCACCGGAAACTTGACGTGTCCGGGCAGCGACCAGTCAGGCACCATCTTCTTGACGCGCCGCACCACCAGATTGACCAGCAAGCCCTTGAGGCCGAGCATGTCACCCATCGACGCGACGACGACATGCTTGACCGGCGTCTTCGCGACGATCGCCTGCAAGGTGGTCGCAAAATTCTCGAGGATGACGATGGCTTCCGCGCCGGAATCCCGAAGCTGGTGCTCGAGTTCGCGCGGCGTGTAGAGCGGATTGACGTTCACCACCGTGTAGCCGGCGCGCAGCACGCCGAGCAGCGCGACCGGATATTGCAGTACGTTCGGCATCATCAGCGCCACGCGAGCGCCCTGCGTCAGCCCCTTCGACTGCAGATAGGCGCCGAATGCCGCCGACTGGCGCTCCAGTTCGGCAAAGGTGGTGGTCTTGCCCATACAGGTGAAGGCCGGGCGGGTGGCATATTTCTTGGAGGACGCGACCAGAAGATCGCCGATCGACTTGAACTCGAGCGGCTCGATTTCAGCCGGCACATTGTCGGGGTAGCTTGTCAGCCACGGCCGCGCTTCACACGCCGAGGTGGCCCCGTCGGGCTTGCTGGTCACGGGCTCTTTGGCAGGCTCTGCCACGGCATTCACCTTTTCTGCGGTTTTGGATTCTTTGGCGGCAGGCTTGGCCTTGGCCGGAGCTGCCTTCACCGGCTTTTTGGCCCTGGCCGCCTTTTCGTCAATCGGCGCGGCCTTTGTGGACTTCCTGGCCTCGGCCGGCTTTTCGGCGGCCGGCGTCGTCTTCACGGCAGCAGCGTTCGAAGAGGCTTTCTTCTTCGTGGGAGCGGCCTTAGCGGCCGACGACGTGTTTGCGGGCTCTGTTGCCGCATGTCCGTTCGGCTGCGCCTTGGTCGCTTTGCTGGTCGCCTTGGCCATACACGCCTCCCTCGCTGATGCTGCTCTTTGTCGTTTCCGGTTGCCGGCACACGCCTGGCGGCTCGATGCCCCTCGCCTCGCCCCCAGTCTCCTCCACGCGATACTTCGAGCAAAAAACCGCCACGACTTCAATGTATTGTCACAGGGCTCAGAGGTGCAAGTCTTGCCCCTACGTCAACCACTCCTGACCTCGGCAAGACATCAAGCAGAGCCGGCTTTGATCATGCCATCTTCCGTTACGTCCGGTGGTTTTGGCACCCAGGATGGCGAGACGCAAAGTCACGCAGTTTTGTCGTTTCCACGGGATCTATTTCGCAAACACCACTCAAATCGAAACAATATGACTCTGCCGGCAAGAACAATGAAATTTTGTTCTACTGGTCCAATGACTATCAAACAGGAGTTCCAAAGCCGAAAAAACGATGCTTATATGCGGGCTCGAAGCCTGTTAGAGGGGCTTGGATTCATGACAGGGAGTGTTCAATGATAAAGAAGCTGACTTTTGCAGCTGCTCTGGCAGCTGCAACCGCACTGGGCGGTGTGGCAGCGAATGCGAAAACGCTTGTTTATTGCTCTGAAGCGTCGCCGGCAGGCTTTGACCCGTCGCCGTGGAGCGGCGGCAACGATTTCGACGCGTCCTCGCGCACGATCTACTCGCGCCTGGTCGAATTCGAACACGGCAAGACCAGCATCACGCCGGGTCTGGCCGAAAGCTGGACCGTTTCGGACGACGGCCTCGAATACACCTTCAAGCTGCGTCCGGGCGTCAAGTTCCAGACGACCGATTACTTCACCCCGTCGCGTGACCTGAACGCCGACGACGTGATCTTCTCGTTCGAGCGTCAGTGGAAGAAGGAAAGCCCCTGGTACGCCTACCTGCCGGGCACCGGCTGGGAATACTTCACCGGCATGGGCTTCCCGGACCTGCTCAAGGAAATCGTCAAGGTCGACGACCTGACCGTCAAGTTCGTTCTGAACAAGCCGGAAGTCGCCTTCCTGCCTGACCTGGGCATGGACTTCGCCTCGATCGTGTCGAAGGAATATGCAGACCAGCTCGAAAAGGCCGGCAACCTGCAGCAGTTCACCCAGAAGCCGGTCGGCACCGGTCCCTTCCAGTTCGTCGACTACCAGGTTGACTCGGTCATCCGTTACGCGGCCTGGGACGGCTATTTCGGCGGCCGCCAGAAGATCGACGACCTGATCTTCGCAATCACTCCCGATCCGGCAGTGCGCGCGCAGAAGCTGAAGGCCGGCGAGTGCAACATCATGTCCTACCCTGCTCCGGCCGACATCGCCGGCCTGCAGGCTGACGAAAACCTGCACGTTGCCGAGCAGGAAGGCCTGAACATCGGCTACATGGCCTACAACACCACCGTGGCGCCGTTCGACAAGGCCGAGGTCCGCAGGGCCCTCAACATGTCGGTCAACAAGCAGGCCATCATCGACGCGGTCTACCAGGGCGCCGGCCAGGCGGCCGTCAACCCGATCCCGCCGACGATGTGGGGCTACAACAAGGACATCAAGGACGATCCGTACGATCCGGAAGCGGCCAAGAAGATGCTCGAGGAAGCCGGCGTCAAGGATCTCTCGATGAAGATCTGGGCCATGCCGGTCAGCCGTCCGTACAACCCGAACGCCCAGCGCGTTGCCGAGATGATCCAGGCCGACTACGCCAAGGTTGGCGTCAAGGCCGAGATCGTCAGCTACGAGTGGACCGAGTACCGCACCCGCGGCAAGGCCAACGACCGCGACGGCGCCTTCCAGCTCGGCTGGACCGGCGACAACGGCGACCCGGACAACTTCCTGTTCCTGCTGGGCTGCGAGGCCATCGGCCAGTCCAACTACGCCATCTGGTGCAACAAGGAATTCGAAGATCTGCTGCAGGCTGGCAAGAAGACCACTGACCAGGCCGAACGCACCAAGATCTACGAAAAGGCCCAGGAAGTCTTCAAGCGTGAAGCTCCGTGGCTGACCATCGCGCACTCGAAGGTCTTCATGCCCATGACTAAGAACGTCTCGGGCTTCGAGATGGATCCGCTCGGCATCCATCGTTTCGACGGCGTCGACATCGCCGAATAAGAAAAGCGAATGGGGATGGCGCCCCTCCAGGGGCGCCATCTTGCCATCGCCAGAACCATGTTCCGCTATATCCTCAACAAAATCGCCCTGATCGTTCCGACGATCGTCGGCATCTCACTCGCCGCCTTCGCCTTCGTGCGTCTGCTGCCCGGCGACCCGATCCTGGCCATGGCCGGGGAACGCGGCGTCAGCCCTCAACGCTACGCCGAGCTGCTTGAACGCTTCGGCTACAACCGCCCGATCTGGGTCCAGTATTTCGACTACATCAACGGCGTCCTGCACGGCGATTTCGGCGTCTCGCTCGCCACGAAGCGGCCGGTGCTGGGTGAATTCCTGACGCTGTTTCCGGCCACGCTGGAGCTTGCGACCGTTGCCATGCTGCTGGCGGTCCTGATCGGCATTCCCGCCGGCATCTTCGCGGCCGTCAAGCGCGGCTCCTGGTTCGACCAGCTCACCATGGGCGCCGCCCTGACCGGCTATTCCATGCCGATCTTCTGGTGGGGCCTGCTGCTCATCATCTTCTTCTCCGGCACGCTGGGCTGGACGCCGGTTTCCGGCCGCATCGGCCTGCAATACTTCTTCCCGCCCCATACCGGCTTCATGCTGATCGACAGCCTGATCTCGGGCAAGAAGGGCGCCTTCTCGTCTGCCGTCAGTCACCTGATCCTGCCGGCGATCGTGCTGGCCACCATCCCGCTTGCCGTCATTGCGCGCCAGACGCGCTCGGCAATGCTGGAAGTGCTGGGCGAGGACTATGTGCGCACTGCGCGCGCCAAGGGCCTTTCCCCGCGCCGCGTTATCGGCATGCATGCGTTCCGCAATGCGCTGATCCCGGTGGTGACCACCATCGGCCTGCAGGTCGGCACGCTGATGGCGGGCGCGATCCTCACCGAAACCATCTTCTCCTGGCCGGGCATCGGCAAGTGGATGATCGATTCCATCGGCAAGCGCGACTATGTCGTGGTGCAGAGCGGCCTGCTTATGATCGCGCTCATCGTCATGGCCGTGAACCTCGTCGTCGATCTCCTCTACGCCGTGATCAACCCGCGTATCCGCGTGCAGTGAGGCAAGGATGAGCAACGAAGCTACTACCATGCCGGCCAAGGCGGCCGCCCGTCCGGGCGCGCTCGCGGAGTTCTGGCACTATTTCTCTATGAACCGCGGGGCGGTCCTCGGCCTCGTCGTCTTCGCGCTGCTGGTGCTGGTTGCGGTCTTCGCACCGCTAATCGCTCCGCACTCGCCCAACGAACAGTATCGCGATGCGCTGCTGGCCCCGCCGATGTGGTGGGCGAACGGCACGTCGAACTTCATCCTCGGCACCGATGCCGTCGGCCGCGACATCCTTTCGCGACTGATCTTCGGCGCGCGCTACTCGCTGTTCATCGGCGTGGTCGTCGTGACCTTCGCGCTCGTCAGCGGCATCATCCTCGGCCTGCTCGCCGGCTATTTCCGCGGCTGGGTCGACACGGTGATCATGCGCGTGATGGACATCATCCTCGCCTTCCCGTCGCTGCTTCTGGCGCTGGTGCTGGTGGCGATCCTCGGGCCTGGCCTGTTCAACGCGATGCTCGCCATCGCAGTCGTTCTGCAGCCGCACTTCGCACGCCTGACGCGTGCGGCGGTGATGGGCGAAAAGAACCGCGAATATGTCGTCTCCGCCAAGGTGGCGGGCGCCGGGCACATGCGCCTGATGCTGGTGACGATCCTGCCCAACTGTCTTGCACCGCTGATCGTGCAGGCGACGTTGTCCTTCTCCAACGCCATTCTTGAGGCGGCGGCGCTGGGCTTCCTGGGCATGGGCGCACAGCCGCCGACGCCGGAATGGGGCACGATGCTGGCCGCGGCCCGCGAGTTCATCCTTCGCGCGCCCTGGGTGGTGACCTTCCCCGGTCTTGCCATCCTGATCACCGTGCTTGCCATCAACCTGATCGGCGACGGCCTGCGCGACGCCTTCGACCCCAAGCTGAAGAGGTCGTAAGATGCCGCTTCTCGAAATCAGGAACCTTCAAGTCTCCTTCGACACCAGCGCCGGCCAGTTCATGGCCGTGAAGGGCATCGATCTTTCGATCGAGCCGCGCGAGGTGCTGGCGATCGTGGGCGAGTCCGGCTCGGGCAAGTCCGTCTCGATGCTGGCGGTGATGGGCCTCCTGCCCAAGTCCGCCACGGTGACCGCCGACAGCATGACCTTCAACGGTCAGGACATGCTCGCCATGTCGCCGGAGCAGCGCCGCAAGATCATCGGCCGCGACATCGCCATGATCTTCCAGGAGCCGATCGCCAGCCTCAATCCGTGCTTCACGGTCGGCTTCCAGATCGAGGAAGTGCTGCGCGTGCACATGGGCATGGACAAGGCCCAGCGCCGCGCCCGCGCCATCGAGCTGTTCCAGCTGGTCGGCATTCCCGACCCCGCCGACCGGCTCGGGTCCTACCCGCACCAGATGTCGGGCGGCCAGTGCCAGCGCGTGATGATCGCCATGGCGATCGCCTGCAACCCCAAGCTCCTGATCGCCGACGAGCCGACCACCGCGCTCGACGTGACGATCCAGAAGCAGATCCTCGATCTTCTGATGCGCCTGCAGGCCGAGCACGGCATGGGCCTGATCATGATCACCCACAATATGGGCGTGGTCGCCGAGACGGCCGACCGCGTCGTCGTCCAGTACAAGGGACGCAAGATGGAAGAAGCCGACGTTCTGTCGCTGTTTGAATCGCCGAAGAGCGCCTACACCAAGGCGCTCTTGTCGGCCCTGCCCGACAACGCAACCGGCGACCGTCTGCCCACCGTCTCCGACTTCGTGCTCGACGCGCCGGAAGGAGTGTCGGCATGACCAACACCGTTCTCGAAGCCAGGAACCTCAAGCGCGACTACCACGTCTCGGGCGGGATGTTCTCCAAGTCCCGTACCGTGCATGCCCTCAAGGGCGTCAGCTTCTCCGTCGAGAAGGGCAAGACGCTGGCCATCGTTGGCGAAAGCGGCTGCGGCAAGTCCACGCTGGCGCGCATCATCACGCTGATCGATGCACCGACTGCCGGCGAACTCGTCATCGACGACAAGAAGGTGGACATCGCCCGCGAGGGCCTGTCGCCCGAGATGCGCCGCAAGGTGCAGATCGTGTTCCAGAACCCCTACGGTTCGCTCAACCCGCGCCAGAAGATCGGCGACGTGCTGGGTGAGCCGCTGAAGATCAACACCGAGATGCCGGCCTCCGAGCGGCGCGACCGCGCCATGGCGATGCTGAAGAAGGTCGGGCTGGGCGAAGAGCACTTCAACCGCTATCCGCACATGTTCTCCGGCGGCCAGCGCCAGCGTATCGCCATTGCGCGCGCGCTGATGCTGAATCCGAGCCTTCTGGTGCTGGACGAGCCTGTCTCGGCGCTCGACCTTTCGGTGCAGGCACAGGTGCTGAACCTGCTTGCCGACCTGCAGGACGAGTTCAAGCTGACCTACGTCTTCATCAGCCACGACCTTTCGGTGGTGCGCTACATCGCCGACGATGTGATGGTGATGTATTTCGGCGAGGCAGTGGAATACGGCACTCGCGACGAGGTGTTTTCCAGCCCGCAGCACAGCTACACCAAGACGCTGTTTGCGGCGACGCCTCGCGCCGATGTGGAAAGCATCAGGGCGCGCCTGGCCCGCAAGAAAGCGGCCTGAACACTCGATTACGAAGGCGGGCTCCGGCCCGCCTTTTTCGTTTTGGACGAACCCGATCGTCGCCACGCCCGGTTTTCACCGTCTGGCCATTTCAAAGAACACTCCCTTTCGAGAGTTGGGAAGACGGGCGGTCGGGAAACGCGCTCATCTAGTAATTTATCTGCGGTCTCCACGACCGCCCGTTCGATGCGCTTGCCCCGCTCAGTCGCCTCCACATTTGCGTGGCCAGCCGCCGCAAAGGCCCGGACTTGGGGGTTCATCACCCAGCAGCGCCACCGTTAGCGCCACCAGCCCGGACATCGTCGCCCTCCACGCTCATCCGGTTCATGACCCGTGTTCCCGGTGAGGCCGATGCGAGGGATTATGCGGTTGGGGGAAAGGTGGGGGATGAAAGGGGTGGGGATTTTCTTTCGGCGCTAACCATTTCAATTGGTTAGGTTCAAACTGCCCTGAAATTCATCCTCGTTGCAATTGATGAATTGCACAGTTGCTCGGCTGGATCACCGCGGCAGCCCCCTCCCGGCCATACAAGCCACCCTCCCCTCAAGGTCAGGGGAATGCACGTGAAATCACCCCCACCCCTAGCCCCTCCCCACAAGGGGGAGGGGAATCTTGCTGCATGGCAGCTCGGGCCCAACCTTCACCGTTTCTGGCGCCAATGGCACTGAAATCGTCCCCCTCCCCCTTGTGGGGAGGGGCAAGGGGTGGGGGTAGATGGGCTGCGAAGCTCATCAAAACAACCATGTGCGATAGCCCTCCCCTCAAGGGGGAGGGAAAGCCGCGCGTTCGCTCAATGATTATCCCGCGGAATGCCCTTGGTCTGCGCGACGCGCTGGTATTTCGTCGCCGGTTTCAGCACCATGCCTTCCGACAGCTGGTCGACCATGCCGCGCTGGATTTCCTGCCAGGGCGTCTGGTGGGCCGGATAGCGGTAGCCGCCGGCGGCCTCGAGCGCGGTGCGGCGGCTCTGAAGTTCCTCGTTGCTGATGAGGATGTCAGCCGTGCGTTTCCGCAAATCGATGCGGACGCGGTCGCCGGACTTGAGCAGCGCCAGCCCGCCGCCAACCGCGGCTTCCGGCGAGGCGTTGAGGATGGAGGGCGAGCCCGAGGTGCCCGACTGGCGGCCGTCGCCGATGCAGGGCAGCGAGTGCACGCCCTTCTTGATCAGGTAATCCGGCGGTTGCATGTTCACCACCTCGGCAGCGCCGGGGTAGCCGACCGGCCCTGCCCCGCGCATGAACAGGACAGTGTGCTCATCGATGCCGAGTGCGGGATCGTCGATGCGGGCGTGGTAATCCTCCGGCCCGTCGAACACCATCGCCCTGCCCTCGAAGGCATCGGGGTCGGCGGGGTTCGACAGATAGCGCTCGCGGAACTCGGCCGAGATCACGCTGGTCTTCATGATCGCGCTGTCGAACAGATTGCCCTTGAGATTGATGAAGCCTGCGTCCTTCTTCAGCGGATCGGCAACCGGGCGGATGACCTCGGGATTGAGGTTTTCCACCTTGGCGCAATTGTCGCCCATCGAGCGGCCATTGGCGGTGACCGCGCCGGGATGCGGCAGCAGGCCCCCCTTCATCAATTCCATCACCACCGCCGGCACGCCGCCGGCATGATGATAATCCTCGCCCAAAAATTCGCCGGCAGGCTGCAGGTTCACCAAGAGCGGGATCTTGTGACCGATGGCCTGCCAGTCGTCATTGTCGAGCCTGACGCCGAGATGGCGGGCGATGGCGTTGAGATGGATCGGCGCGTTGGTGGAACCGCCGATGGCCGAATTGACGACAATGGCGTTCTCGAAAGCCTCGCGCGTCATGATGTCGGAAGGCTTCAGGTCCTCATGGACCATGCCGACGATGCGCTTGCCCGTCTCATAGGAAATCTGGCCGCGCTCGCGATAGGGCGCGGGGATGGCGGCGGAGCCCGGCAACTGCATGCCGAGCGCCTCGGCGAGGCTGTTCATGGTGGTGGCGGTGCCCATGGTGTTGCAGTAGCCGACTGAGGGCGCCGACGACGCCACTATCTCCATGAACTCGTCATAGTCGATCTCGCCGGCCGACAGCCGCTGGCGCGACTCCCAGACGATGGTACCCGAGCCGGTGCGCTTGCCCTTGTGCCAGCCATTCAGCATCGGCCCGACCGACAGCGCAATCGCCGGGATGTTCACAGTCGCCGCCGCCATCAGCATGGCAGGCGTGGTCTTGTCGCAGCCGATGGTCAGCACCACGCCGTCGAGCGGATAGCCATAAAGCACCTCGACCAGCGACAGATAAGCAAGGTTGCGGTCGAGCGAGGCGGTGGGGCGCTTGCCCGTTTCCTGGATCGGGTGACAGGGGAACTCGAAGGGAATGCCGCCGGCCGCCACGATGCCCTCGCGCACGCGCTTGGCCAGCTCGATGTGATGGCGGTTGCAGGGCGACAGGTCCGAGCCGGTCTGGGCAATGCCGATCAGCGGCTTGCCGGACTGCAGCTCCTCGCGGGTGAGGCCGTAGTTCAGGTAGCGCTCGAGATAGAGCGCGGTCATGCCGGGGTTATCGGGATTGTCGAACCATTCCTGCGAACGGAATTTCTTGCGCGTCTTGGTATCGGCCATCGGCTTCTCCCGGAGTGAGGCTGTGAAATGGTTATGACAAGGTTTTGGGAGCCGCAAGAGGCACGGCGCGCGGACCGCTGCCGAACATGCTATCAGCGCGTGCAACGCTGGAGGAGCGACCGCATGAGCCTGATAGACGACCGTCTCTATATCGACCCCGAACTCGTGCAGTTCTACGACCTCGAAAACGACGGCGGCGCCGATCTCGATTATTGCATCGCCTTTGCCGAGGGCGCGCTGAGCGTGCTCGACCTTGGCTGCGGCACCGGCCAGGTGGCGGTCGCGGTGGCATCCGGCCGCTATGTCACCGGCGTCGACCCGGCCGGCGCCATGCTGGACGTGGCGCGCAGGCGGCCGGGTGGCGAAGGCGTGACATGGGTCGAGGGCGACGCGCGCCATGTGCGGCTCGGCCAAAAGTTCGATCTCGTGCTGCTGACCGGCCATGCCTTCCAGGTGTTTTTGACGGCAGAGGACCAGCAAGCCGTGCTCGCGACGGTTGCCTCTCATCTCGCTCCGGAAGGCCGCTTCATCTTCGACAGCCGTAACCCGGCGGCGCGGGAATGGCTGGAATGGGTGCCGGAGAAGTCGCAGCGGACGGTCGCGCATCCTAGCCTCGGCACGGTGCGGGCCTGGAACGACGCGGCGTGGGACGAAGCGAGCGGGGTCGTGACCTATGACACCTTTTACGAGGCGGCCAACGGACGGCGTATCCATGCGGAGTCGAAAATCGCCTTCCCGGAGAGGAACAGGCTGGCCGGCATGCTGGACGAGGCCGGCCTCGCCGTCGATCGTTGGCTGGGCGACTGGCACGGCGGGCCATGGACGCCGACCTCACGCGAAATCATCCCGATCGGGCGGCCGCGCTAGCGGCAAGTGCTCGGTTCTCAGCACTTTGGTGCGATAGACAAGAAAGGCAACCTCCAGTACCCCTCTGAGAACAATCCACTCGGGAGGAAGTCATGGCTCTGGTCATCGAAGGTGAAGAACACATCGCCGCGCCCGTGCAGAAGGTGTGGGAGGCGCTGAACGACCCTGACGTGCTGAAGGAATGCATTCCCGGCTGCCAGAGCCTGGAGATGAAAACGCCCACCGACATGGCGGCCACCGTGGTGCTGAAGATCGGGCCGATCAAGGCGACCTTCGCCGGCGAAGTGACGCTGACCAACCTGAAGCCGCCGCACTCCTACACCATCACCGGCGAGGGCAAGGGCGGCATCGCCGGCTTCGCCAAGGGCGGCGCGGACGTGACGCTGACCGAGGACGGCCCCGATACGACCATCCTCAAATACGAGGCCAAGGCCGATGTGGGCGGCAAGATCGCCCAGCTCGGCAGCCGGCTGATCACTTCGACGTCGAAGAAACTCGCCGGCCAGTTCTTTTCGAGCTTTGGGGAAAAGGTGAGCGCAGGCTAGCGCTCACTCGAATACGATGTTCGGCACCGCAGATTCGGCCGCGCCGCGCTCTTCCTGGATACGCGTCCAGACCTTGCCGGCAATGTCGCGATAGGTCTTGGCTTCCAGCCCGTCGGGCTTGGAGACCACCACCGGCGCGCCGGCGTCGGAGCTTTCGCGGATGCCCATTTCGAGCGGCACTTCGCCGAGGAAGGTGACGCCCAGGCGCTCGGCTTCCTTCTTGGCGCCGCCATGGCCAAAAATGTCGTAGCGCTTGCCGGTGTCGGGGGCCAGGAAGTAGCTCATGTTCTCGACGATGCCGAGCAGCGGCACGTCGACCTTCTTGAACATGTTGAGGCCCTTGCGCGCGTCAATCAGCGCGAGATCCTGCGGCGTGGAGACGATGACCGCGCCGGCCAGCGGCACTTGCTGGGCCATGGTGAGTTGGGCGTCGCCGGTGCCGGGCGGCATGTCGACCACCAGCACGTCGAGCGGACCCCAATCGACTTCGCGCAGCATCTGGGTGAGCGCTGACATGACCATCGGCCCGCGCCAGATCATCGGCGTTTCCTCGTCGACGAGGAAGCCCATGGACATGACCTTGAGCCCGTATTTTTCCATCGGCCTTATTATTTTGCCGTCGACCGTCTGCGGCCGGCCGTGCAGGTTGAGGAGTTTTGGCATGGAGGGGCCGTAGATGTCGGCATCGAGCACGCCGACCTTCAATCCGTTAGCTGCAAGGCCGAGTGCGACGTTGATGGCGGTCGTCGACTTGCCGACACCGCCCTTGCCGGAAGCAACCGCGATGATTGCCTCGATGCCCGGTACGCCGCGCTTGCCCGGCTGATGGCCGGCGGGCGCGTGCGGGGGTGTGGCGGGTGCGGCCGGGCGCGGAGCGGGACGCGACGGCGGGGCGCTTTCCATGCCGCCGCCCTTCTTCTCGGCGGTCAGCGCCACCATGGCGCTGGCGACACCCGGAATGGACTTCACCACGCGCTCGGCGGCCTCGCGCAGCGGCTCCAGCTCCTTGGCGCGGGCAGCCGGAACGGTGATCGAGAAGAAGACCTTGCTGTCGGCGATGAAGATTTCGGACACCAGGCCGAGGCTGACGATGTCGCCTTCCAGATCGGGCCCCTTGATCGTGCTGAGCTTTTCGAGAACGGTTTCTCTGGTGACTGACATGATGCTTCTTCTGTTTCAGTGTTTGCCTTGAGATAATGCATATCGCGGCTGGAACCAAGCACTGGGCCAGACCTGTCTGAAAGACATCCAGACGAAAAGTTTCGCCTGCCTTGTCGGACCGGCCTTGTCGCCCACGTCCTTGGAAGGCGCGGCCCAAGGCCGTGCCCAAGCGCGAGGAGAAAAACATGCAGAAGATCACCCCGTTCCTGTGGTTCGACAACCAGGCCGAGGAAGCCGCGAAGTTTTACACCTCCATCTTCAAGAACTCGAAGATCGGCGCGATCGCGCGCATGGCCGAAGGTGGACCCGGCCCGGCCGGCAGCGTGCTGACGGTCGAGTTCGAGCTCGACGGCCTCTCCTTCGTCGCACTCAATGGCGGGCCGATGTTCAAGTTCACCGAGGCCGTCTCCATGCAGATCGCTTGCGAGACGCAGGAAGAGGTGGACAGTTTCTGGAGCAAGCTGACGGCCGATGGCGGCCAGCCCGGCCAGTGCGGCTGGCTGAAGGACAGGTTTGGCCTCTCCTGGCAGGTGACGCCGACCGCCCTGCCCCGGCTGCTGAAACAGCCTGACGCGCAGAAGGCGGGCCGGGTGATGCAGGCCATTATGCAGATGACCAAGATCGACATCGCCGAACTTGAGCGGGCGGCGGCCGGTTGAGGGGGCGAAAGTCGATCGCCTCGAGTAGCGGAGGTCCCGCTGGCGCTCCGGCTGGCAACCGGCTAGTTTCGCGCCATGATCGACAAGCTCGAATTCTTCCTCGCGCTCGCCAAGGAGCAGCATTTCGGCCGCGCGGCCGAGGAATGCGGCGTGACCCAGCCGACGCTTTCGGCCGGCATCAAGCAGCTGGAAGACCAGTTGGGCGTGATGCTCGTGCAGCGCGGCTCGCGCTTCCAGGGGCTGACGCCTGAAGGCAGCCGCGTGCTGGAATGGGCGCGCCGCATCGTCGGCGACACGCGCACCATGCGCGAGGAAATGCGCGCCACACGTCACGGCCTCTCGGGCCATGTGCGCATCGCAGCGATCCCCACAGCACTCGCCATGACGCCGCGGCTGACCACGCCGTTCCACGAAAAGCACCCGGCGGTGACGTTTTCGATCATCTCGCGCACCTCGATCGAGGTGCTGACCCTGCTCGACAATTTCGAGATCGACATCGGCATCACCTATCTCGACAACGAGCCGCTCGGCCGCGTCGCATCGGTGCCGCTCTATTCGGAGCGCTACCAGCTCATCACTGCCGCCGGCACACCCTACTCCGAGCGCAAGTCGGTGACCTGGGCCGAGGTGAGCACGCTGCCGCTGTGCCTGCTGACGCCTGACATGCAGAACCGCCGCATAATCAACCGGCATCTGGAAGAAGCGGGCGTGGAGGCGCACACGACGCTCGAATCCAACTCAATGATCGTACTGTTTTCCCATATCCGCACCGGTAAATGGGCCTCGATCATGCCGCTGAACCTGGCCGAGACTTTCGGTTTTGCCGAGCCCATCAGGGCCATTCCCATCGTCGAGCCGGATGCCAGCCATCTCGTTGGCCTGGTGGCGGCGCATCGCGAGCCCCATACGCCGATGGTTTCGGCGCTGCTGCATGAGGCGCGCCTGCTTGCGGCAAGCCTTGTCGCCCTTCGATAGAAATTTTCTATCGACCGACGAAACTGCTCTATTGATTACGCTTTCCGCTTCTGACTAGCGTTGCGGCGTGTATCGAATAGGGAGGGCGCTGCATGAGTCTGCAGCCTGCAGGTACCGACGTCGCCGCAAGGGCGCAATCGGTCATCGATGAATTCAAGGGGCTGGAAGGCCCGCTTCTTCCCATTCTTCACGGCATCCAGGAAGAGTTCGGCTACGTTCCTTCCGAGACCTTGCCGGTGATTGCCGAGGCGCTGAACCTCTCGAAGGCGGAAGTGCACGGCGTCGTCACCTTCTATCACGACTATCGCAATCATCCCGCCGGCCGCCACGTGCTGAAGCTTTGCCGCGCCGAGGCCTGCCAGTCCATGGGCGGCGACGCGATCGCAGCGCAGATCAGCCAGGCGCTGGGCATCGGCTTCCATGAGACGGCTAAGGACAATTCGGTGACGCTGGAGCCGGTGTTCTGCCTGGGCCTCTGCGCCTGCGCCCCGGCCGCCATGCTGGACGGCGAGGTCATTGGCCGGCTCGACGCCGACAAGATCGAAGAAATCGTCGCGGAGGTGCGCTCGTGACCGTCACCATCTACGTTCCCGGCGATTCCGGCGCGCTGGCCCTCGGCGCCGACAAGGTGGCCAAGGCAATCGAAGCGGAAATTCTTGCGCACGGCATCGATGCGCGGATTGTGCGCAACGGCTCGCGCGGCCTCTATTGGCTTGAGCCGATGGTGGAAGTGGCCACCGATGCCGGTCGCGTGGCCTATGGACCGGTTTCGGCGAAGGATGTGCCCTCGCTATTCGAAGCCGGCCTCCTCACCGGCGGCCAGCACAAGCTTTCGCTCGGCGACCCTGAAAAGATCCCGTTCCTTGCCAAGCAGACGCGCCTGACCTTCGCGCGCTGCGGCATCACCGACCCGCTGTCGCTGGACGACTATGAGGCGCATGGCGGTCTGACCGGCCTGAAAAATGCGGTGAAGATGGCGCCGGCCGATGTCGTCAAGCAGGTGACCGATTCCGGCCTGCGCGGACGCGGCGGCGCAGGCTTCCCGACCGGCATCAAGTGGAAGACGGTTCTCGATACGGCCGCCGAGCAGAAATACATCGTCTGCAACGCCGACGAAGGCGACTCCGCCACCTTTGCCGACCGCATGATCATGGAGGGCGACCCCTTCGTGCTGATCGAGGGCATGGCGATTGCCGGCCTCGCCACCGGCGCGACCAAGGGTTTCGTCTATATCCGCTCCGAATATCCGCACGCGATCGCGGTGATGAGCAAGGCCGTCGAGGTGGCGCGCAGCGCCGGCATTCTCGGCAAGAGCGTGCTGGGTGCAGCGCAAGGCTTCGACATCGAAATCCGCTCGGGCGCCGGCGCCTATGTGTGCGGCGAGGAAACCTCGCTGCTGAACAGCCTGGAAGGCAAGCGCGGCGTGGTGCGTGCCAAGCCGCCGCTGCCGGCCATCCATGGCCTGTTCGGCAAGCCGACCGTCATCAACAACGTGATCTCGCTGGCTTCCGTGCCGATCGTCATGGACAAGGGCGCGCAATACTACAAGGACTTCGGCATGGGGCGCTCGCGCGGCACCATCCCGATCCAGATCGCCGGCAACGCCAAGCATGGCGGCCTGTTCGAAGTGGCCTTCGGCCTGACGCTGGGCGAAATCGTCGACGAGATCGGCGGCGGCACCGCAACCGGCCGGCCGGTGAAGGCAGTGCAGGTGGGCGGCCCGCTGGGCGCCTATTTCCCGCGCGCCCTGTTCGACACGCCCTTCGACTATGAGGAATTTGCCAAGCGCGACGGCCTGATCGGCCATGCCGGCATCACCGTGTTCGACGACAGCGCCGATATGATGAAGATGGCGCGCTTTGCCATGGAATTCTGCGCCATCGAAAGCTGCGGCAAGTGCACGCCCTGCCGCATCGGCTCGACGCGCGGCGTGGAAACGCTGGACAAGCTCGCAGGCGGCATCGAGCCCGAGAAGAACCTCGCGCTGGTCACCGACCTCTGCAACACGATGAAATTCGGCTCGCTCTGCGCACTGGGCGGCTTCACGCCCTACCCCGTGATGAGCGCCATCAACCATTTCCCCGAGGATTTCCGGCCGGTTCCGGTCGCCCAGGCAGCGGAATAGGAGACGAAGAATGGGTCTCGTACACGAAATCGATTTCGGCACCCCCGCTTCCAAGGCCGAAAAGCAGGTCACCCTCACCATCGACGGCTTTTCGGTGACCGTGCCGGAAGGCACCTCGGTCATGCGCGCTTCGATGGAGGCCGGCATCCAGGTGCCGAAGCTCTGCGCCACCGACATGGTCGACGCCTTCGGCTCCTGCCGCCTGTGCCTGGTCGAGATCGAAGGTCGCGCCGGAACGCCCGCCTCTTGCACCACGCCGGTGACGCCGGGCATGGTGGTCCACACGCAGACCGGCCGGCTGAAAGACATCCGCAAGGGCGTGATGGAGCTCTACATCTCCGACCACCCGCTCGACTGCCTGACTTGCGCCGCCAACGGCGACTGCGAACTGCAGGACATGGCGGGCGCGGTGGGCCTGCGCGACGTGCGCTACGGCTATGAGGGCGACAACCACGTCAAGGCGAAGAACGACGGCGCCCAGAACTTCAAGTGGATGCCGAAGGACGAGTCCAACCCCTATTTCACCTACGATCCGTCCAAGTGCATCGTCTGCTCGCGCTGCGTGCGGGCCTGCGAAGAGGTGCAGGGCACCTTTGCGCTGACCATCGAGGGCCGCGGCTTCGAAAGCCGCGTTTCGCCGGGCATGCACCAGCTGTTCCTGGACTCGGAATGCGTTTCCTGCGGCGCCTGCGTGCAGGCCTGCCCGACCGCGACGCTGACGGAAAAGTCGGTGATCCAGATCGGCCAGCCGGAGCACTCGGTCGTCACGACCTGCGCCTATTGCGGCGTCGGCTGTTCGTTCAAGGCAGAGATGCGCGGCGAGGAGCTGGTGCGCATGGTGCCGTGGAAGGACGGCAAGGCCAATCGCGGCCACTCCTGCGTCAAGGGCCGCTTCGCTTATGGCTATGCCACGCACAAGGAGCGCATCCTCAACCCGATGATCCGCGAGAAGATCACCGATCCGTGGCGCGAAGTGTCGTGGGAAGAGGCGCTGACCTACACCGCCAACGAATTCCGCCGCATCCAGTACCAGTATGGCCGCGCGGCCATCGGCGGCATCACCTCGTCGCGCTGCACGAATGAAGAGACCTTCCTCGTCCAGAAGCTGATCCGCCAGGGCTTTGGCAACAACAACGTCGACACCTGCGCCCGCGTCTGCCATTCGCCGACCGGCTATGGCCTCGGCCAGACCTACGGCACCTCGGCCGGCACGCAGGACTTCGACTCGGTCGAACACACCGACGTCGCCCTGATCATCGGCGCCAACCCTGCGTCGGCGCATCCGGTGTTCGCATCGCGCCTGAAGAAGCGGCTGCGCGCCGGCGCCAAGCTGATCGTCATCGATCCGCGCCGCACCGAAATGGTCAAGTCGGCGCATATCGAAGCGGCGCACCACCTGGCGCTGAAGCCGGGCACCAACGTCGCCGTCGTCACCTCGCTTGCGCATGTCATCGTCACCGAAGGCCTGTTCAACGAGGCCTTCATCCGCGAGCGCTGCGACTGGTCGGAATTCCAGGACTATGCGGAGTTCGTCTCGGATGCGCGGCACAGCCCCGAGGAAGTCGAAAAGCTGTCGGGCGTGCCGGCGGAGACGATCCGCGGTGCTGCGCGCCTTTACGCCACCGGTGGCAATGGCGCGATCTATTACGGCCTCGGCGTGACCGAGCACAGCCAGGGCTCGACGACCGTCATCGCGATCGCCAACCTCGCCATGCTGACCGGCAATATCGGCCGCAAGGGCGTGGGCGTGAACCCGCTGCGCGGCCAGAACAACGTGCAGGGCGCTTGCGACATGGGCTCGTTCCCGCACGAATTGCCGGGCTATCGGCACATTTCGGGCGATGCCGTGCGCGACATCTATGACAGCCTGTGGGGCGTGAAGCTCGACAACGAGCCGGGCCTGCGCATCCCCAACATGCTCGACGCCGCCGTCGAAGGCACGTTCAAGGGCATCTACATACAGGGCGAGGACATCTTGCAGTCGGACCCCGACACCAAACACGTGTCGGCCGGCCTCGCCGCGATGGAATGCGTGGTCGTGCAGGACCTGTTCCTCAACGAGACGGCGAACTACGCGCACGTCTTCCTGCCGGGCTCGACCTTCCTCGAGAAGGACGGCACCTTCACCAATGCCGAGCGCCGCATCAACCGCGTGCGCAAGGTGATGAGCCCGAAGAACGGCTATGCCGACTGGGAAGTGACGCAGAAGCTCGCCCAGGCGATGGGCCTGAACTGGAACTACCAGCACCCGTCCGAGATCATGGACGAGGTGGCCAAGACGACGCCGAGCTTCGCCAACGTCTCCTACGAGTTCCTCGAAAAGATGGGCTCGGTGCAGTGGCCGTGCAACGAGAAGGCGCCGGAAGGCACGCCGATCATGCATATCGACGGCTTCGTGCGCGGCAAGGGCAAGTTCATCCGCACCGAATATGTGGCGACCGACGAAAAGACCGGTCCGCGCTTCCCGCTGCTGCTCACCACCGGCCGCATCCTTAGCCAGTACAATGTCGGCGCGCAGACCCGCCGCACCGACAATGTGGTGTGGCACGACGAGGACCGGCTGGAGATCCATCCGCACGATGCCGAGAACCGCGGCATCCGCGACGGCGACTGGGTGAGGCTGGCTAGCCGCGCCGGCGAGACGACGCTGCGCGCGCTCGTCACCGACAAGGTGTCGCCGGGCGTGGTCTACACCACCTTCCACCATCCCGACACGCAGGCCAACGTCATCACCACCGACTTCTCCGACTGGGCGACCAACTGCCCAGAATACAAGGTGACTGCGGTACAGGTGGCGCCCTCCAACGGCCCGTCGGAATGGCAGAAGGAGTACAACGAGCAGGCACGCCAGAGCCGCCGCATCGCGGGTCGGCTGGAAGCGGCGGAGTAGGAGGGCTCGCGATGAGCCCTCGCCCTGCCACAACGCAGATCACCCGCATTGCGCGCCGCGCGAGCGGGACGGCTGCGGCGCTGCGCATGGTGCCGGAGGAAACGCCGATCGCGCTTTCCTATGCCGGCACCACGCATGCCGTCATGATGGCGAGCCCTGCCGATTTCGAGGATTTTGCGCTCGGCTTCTCGCTGACCGAGGGCATCGTGGGCTCGGCCGAGGAGATCGAGACGATCGAGGTCGAGGATCTTGAAGCCGGCATCGACATCCAGATCCGGCTGAAGGATCAGGCCAATACGCGCTTCCAGGCTCGGCGGCGCCGGCTGGCCGGCCCGGTCGGCTGCGGGCTGTGCGGCATCGAATCCATCGATGAGGCGATGCGCTCAGTGTGCCAGGTAGGCGCGGCAGCACTCACGCTTTCCGAGGACGACGTCGTCCAGTCGGTAAAGCTGCTTTCGAAGGCGCAGCCGATGCACGCCGAAACCGGGGCGGTGCACGCCGCCGGCTTCTACGTGCCCGGCCAGGGCGTGGTGCTGGCGCGCGAGGATGTAGGCCGCCACAATGCGCTCGACAAGCTTGCCGGCGGACTGGCGCGGGTTGGCATCGCAGGCGCCAGCGGCGCAGTGGTCGTCACCTCCCGCGTTTCGGTCGAGATGGTGCAGAAGACTGCTGCCATCGGCTCGCGCTTCATCATCGCCGTCTCGGCCCCGACCGCGCTCGCCATCCGCACCGCGGACGAAGCCGGCATGACGCTGGTGGCGCTGGTGCGCGGCGACGACTTTGACATTTTCACCAATCCAGACCGCGTTATTTCCGGAGCAGCACGCCATGTCGCTTGATGAACACAGGGCCAGCACGCGCGACAAGATCATCCGCATGGCCAACCAGATCGCGACCTTCTTCCACTCCAAGCCGCGCGAAGAAGGCATTGCCGGCACGGCCGAGCACATCAACAAGTTCTGGGAGCCGCGCATGCGCCGTCACCTGTTCGAGATCATCGACGCCGACGGCGAAGGGCTGGACGAGCTGGTGCTCGCCGCGTCCGCAACCATCAGGCGCCCGGCCGACGCGGCGGCTTGAGGCTGCCGATTTTTTCGGCCTGGGGTTAGCCCAGTTCTGAACTGGCCTTGATGGCGCCACCGTCGAGGCATGGATCCCCGTGACCATTCGGACCCCGCCATTCGCTGCGCTCCTGGCGAAATCCGAATGGCACGAGGATGACGCCAGCGCGGAGTGGGCGGCTTACCCTCGCTTCGATGGCAAGCCGATGCCCCTGCCCTCGATTGCAAGCTGATCGCTTTAAGAGTTCGACCCCCACTCCGCCTCGCTATGCTCGGCACCTCTCCCCCGGTCGACGGGGGCGAGGAAACGCCGTCCGCGATCTTGGCGCCCTTCCTCTCCCCTTTTGAGGGGGAGAGGTGCCGAGCGAAGCGAGGCGGAGTGGGGGTAAGTCGCGCCATAAGCGATTACCCCACCCTTCAAGGGGGGGCCGACGTGCCATCCCCGTCGTCCTCGGGCCGGAGCACGAGCGGAGCGAAGTGTGGAGGTTCCGGGGACCCATGCCTCGACGGGGAAACCGTCGCTTCGTTACAGGACAACGCGCGTACGGTGCCCGCCCGGGACTTTGCCCGGACGGGAAAAGGCCCCCGACTGCGTGTCCGCGTTACATCAAACCGAGCTGCTTGTAGAAGCCCAAGGCGTCGTAATAGTCGGCCTGGTGGGTGATCTTGCCGTTGCCGATCTCGAACACCGATGCGCCGTCGAACTTGAAACTCTTGCCGGTGGCCTTGGTGCCGTCGGCCCAGGCGCCGGTGTTGGTGCCGGAGAACTGCCACTCGAAGGACACGCGGCCATCCTGCACGATTGGCGAGCCCTTCATCTTCCACACCGCGTCCGGCACGGCGTTGAGGAAATTGTCGATGACGCCCGTCTTGGCCGCCTCGCGACCCTCGACCGGCGTGCCGACCGAAGCATCGTAATAGGTGACGTTGTCGGCGAAATGGCTCGCCGCCTTGGCGGAATCGTGGGCATTCCACGCCGCCAGATAGGATTCCACGACCGCCTGCGGCGTGTCGTCGGCCATGGCCGGCCGCATGATGGTCATGCCCGCCAGAGCGAGGGCACCGGTGACTGCGAGAAACTGACGCCTGCGCATGCTATTCCTCCCTGTTTTTGTTGGACTTTCCGATCCTCGCCGGAGCGCCGCAAACTGCGGCGTTCCGACATTTCCTGGCCCGATCATCAGGCCCCGGCCGGGTCCCCGCTGCCTGCGGCAGCGTCCCGGCGTTCGCCTCACCCATGCGCGACCATGACGTGGCGGACCGCCGTGTAGTCCTCCAGCGCGTAGAGCGACATGTCCTTGCCGTAGCCCGACTGCTTGATGCCGCCATGCGGCATCTCGTTCGTGAGCATGAAGTGGGTGTTGACCCAGGTGCAGCCATATTGAAGCCGCGCGGCGGTGGCCATGGCGCGCGAAACGTCCTTGGTCCACACCGACGAGGCAAGGCCATAGTCGGAATCGTTGGCCCAGTTCACGGCCTCGTCCACGTCGGAGAAGCGGGTGACCGAGACCACAGGACCAAACACCTCGCGCTGCACGATCTCGTCTTCCTGCAGCGCGCCGGCCACGACCGTCGGCTGATAGTAGAAACCGCCGCCCGCCACCGGCTTGCCGCCCGTGGTGACCTCGATGTGCTTGCGCTCGGTGGCGCGCTCGACGAAGCTTGCCACGCGGTCGCGCTGGCGGCTGGAGATGAGCGGCCCGATCTCGTTTTCGGTGTCGTCTGCCAGGTTGTACCTGATCGACGAAACCGCTGAGGTGAGGTCGGCGACCAGCTTGTCATAGATCTTCTTGCCGGCATAGATGCGGCAGGCGGCGGTGCAGTCCTGCCCGGCATTGTAGTAGCCGAAGGCGCGCACGCCGGCGACGACGGCCTCGATATCGGCATCGTCGAAGACGATGACCGGCGCCTTGCCGCCGAGCTCCAGATGCGTGCGCTTGACCGAACGGGCGGCGGCCTGCAGCACCTTCTTGCCGGTGGCGATGTCGCCGGTGATCGAGATCATGTTGATCTTGGGGTGGTTGATGAGCGCGTTGCCGACGCTCTCGCCACGGCCGAGCACGACATTGACCACGCCTTCGGGCAGCACGTCGGCCAGGATGCGCGCGAGCTTCAGCGCCGTCAGCGGCGTCTGCTCGGAAGGCTTGAAGACCACCGTGTTGCCGCCCGCAATCGCCGGCGCCAGCTTCCAGGCCATCATCATCAGCGGATAGTTCCATGGCGCGATGGAAGCGACGATTCCGACCGGATCGCGCCGCACCATGGAGGTGAAGCCGGGCAGATATTCACCCGCTGCAACGCCCGGCATGGACCGCACCGCGCCGGCAAAGAACCGATAGCAATCGATGATGGCCGGAAGCTCGTCGTTGAGCACCGCATTGATGGGCTTGCCGCAGTTCAGCGCTTCGAGTTTCGCGAATTCGGCAGCCTCTGCCTCGATGCGCTCGGCGATCTTGAGGAGATAGCCGGAGCGCTGGGCGGGCGTGGTGCGCGACCAGTTGCCGAAGGCCTGTTTCGCCGCGGCGACGGCGGCGTCGATCTGCGCCTGGCTTGCCTCTGGCAGATTGAGGATGGTCTCGCCGGTCTTGGGGTTGAGGATCGGCTCTTCGATCTCGGTGCCTTTCTCGAAGCGCGAACCGATCAGCATCTCTGTCTGCATAATTCTCCTCCTAAGTGCTTTGGTGCGTCCTTCGAGGCCCGCTGCGCGGGCACCTCAGGATGAGGGCTGCCGGCGCGACCTCCCTCATCCTGAGGTGCGAGGCGTCAGCCGAGCCTCGGAGGACGGACCGTGTCGTTGGCGTAGTCATGTCATTTCCCCGAACCGGCGACCTGGTCGCCTTCGCGGGTCAGGTAGTAGGCGGCGAGGATGGGCAGGAACGTCACCAGCACCACCACCATGGCCACCACATTGGTGACCGGGCGCTGGCGCGGCCGCACGAGTTCCTCCAGCATCCAGATCGGCAGCGTCTGCTGCTGACCGGCGGTGAAGGTGGTGACGATCACCTCGTCAAAGGACAGCGCGAAGGCCAGCATGCCGCCGGCAAGCAGCGCGGTGCCGATATTGGGCAGCACGATATGCCGGAAGGTCTGAAAACCGTCGGCGCCGAGGTCCATCGAGGCCTCGATCATCGAGCCCGAGGTACGCCGGAAGCGCGCCACCGCATTGTTGTAGACCACCACCACGCAGAAGGTGGCGTGGCCGAGGATGATCGTCCAGAACGAGAACGGGATATCCGCCAGGTTGAAGGCCGAGCGCAGCGCGATACCGGTGATGATGCCGGGCAGCGCTATCGGCAGGATGACCAGCAGCGACACCACCTCACGGCCGAAGAATTTTGTCCCGCTGACGGCGGCGGCGCAGAGCGTGCCTAGCACCAGCGCGATCGTCGTCGACACCACGGCAACCTTGACCGACAGGCCGAGTGCTGCCCACACGTCGGGCCGGTTCCAAGTGACGCTCAGCCAGTCGAGCGTGAAGCCGGGCGGCGGCCACTGATACGTCTTCTCTTCCGTCGTGAAGGCGTAGACGAAGATCAGCAGGATCGGCAGGTGCAGGAACAGGAGCCCCGCAGCCGCGGCGAGTTTGACGCCCAAGGGCGCGGTCTGGTTGCGATCAGAGCGCATCGAAAGCTCCCATGCGCTTGGCGCCCCACAGGTAAAAACCCATGATGACGACAGGTACGACGGTGAAGGCGGCGGCCAGCGGAATGTTGCCCGCCGTGCCCTGCTGGGCATAGACGGCCTGGCCGATGAACAGGCGCGAGGTGCCGATGATCTGCGGGATGATGTAGTCGCCCAGCGTCAGCGAGAAGGTGAAGATGGAGCCGGCCACGATGCCCGGCAGCGCCAGCGGAAACAGCACGTTGCGGAAGGTCTGGCCCGGCGAGGCGCCAAGGTCGGACGAGGCTTCCACCAGATTGCCCGGCACGCGCTCGAGTGCGGCCTGGATCGGCAGGATCATGTAGGGCAGCCAGACATAGACGAAGACGATGAAGGTGCCGGTGAAGGAGACCGACAACGAGTTGCCGCCGACATAGGGCAGCGACAGCCAGCCATCGAGCAGCCAGGTGAGGTGCAGCTTGTCGAACAGCCAGGTGAGGATGCCTTCCTTGGCGAGGATCAGCTTCCAGGCGTAGATCTTGACCAGATAGCTCGACCACAGCGGCAGCGTGATGCCGATATAGAACAGCGCCTTCCATTTGCCGCGGGCGTAGCGCGCCGCGTAATAGGCGATGGGGAAGGCCACGACCGCCGAGGCAAGCGTGACGCAGGCGGCCATGACGACCGTGCGGATGATGATGTCGAGATTGGCGGCCTGGAAGAGGTCGCCATAGGTCTTCAGCGTGAACTGCCGGTTGATGAGGCCGGAGAACTCGTCGATCGAGAAGAAGCTCTGCAGAAGCAGCGCAAACAGCGAGCCCAGATAGACGATGCCGAGCCAGAGCAGCGGCGGCAGCAGCATCAGGAAAAGCAGCAGCTTGGGCCGGCCCCAGAAGGTGTCAGACAGCGCGCCGGCAATGCCGCCGCGGCTGGGCAGGATGGCGGGCGCGTGCGCGGGGATGACAGCCGAGGCGCTCATTGCGCTTCTTCCATCAGATGCAAGTCGGCAGGCGACCACGACAGGCGGATCGCCGCGCCATCGTCCGGCAGCGGCATGCCGGCGGGCGCAACGACATGCAGGCGCACGCCCTCGGCCTCGACGGTGACGCGATTGGTGGCGCCGAGGAAGCTGCGCGCCCGAACGGTGCCGGAAACGCCAGCGCCGTGACCGTCGCCGAGCGTGATCTTTTCCGGGCGCAGGCTCGCCCAGCGATTGGCACCGCCATGGCGAGCGACGAAATCGGGCGGCAGCACGTTCGACGAGCCGACGAAATCGGCGACGAAGCGCGACTGAGGCCGCTCATAGATGTCCTGCGGCGTGCCGACCTGCATGATGCGGCCGTCGTTGAACACGGCGACGCGGTCGGCCATGGACAAGGCCTCGCCCTGGTCGTGGGTGACGAAGACGAAGGTTATGCCGAGCGCGCGCTGCAGGACCTTCAGCTCTTCCTGCATGTTCTCGCGCAGCTTCAGATCGAGCGCGCCGAGCGGCTCGTCGAGCAGCAGTACGCGTGGCTTGTTGACGAGCGCGCGGGCGAGCGCCACGCGCTGGCGCTGGCCGCCGGAAAGCTGGCCGGGCTTGCGCGCGCCATAGCCGGGAAGCTGCACCAGCTTCAGCGCTTCTTCGGCCTGCCGGCCGCGCTCGGAGCGGGAAACGCCCTTCACCATCAGCCCGTAGGCGACATTGTCGAGCACGTTGAGATGCGGAAACAGCGCGTAGTCCTGGAAGACCGTGTTGACGTTGCGGCGATAGGGCGGAACGCCCTCGGCGCGCTCGCCGAAGATCGAAATGCTGCCGCCGGTCGGCTGCTCGAAGCCGGCAATCAGGCGCAGGCACGTGGTCTTGCCCGAACCCGACGGGCCAAGCATGGCGAAGAATTCGCCGGGCCGGATGTCGAGATCGACCGCATCGACCGCGCGCACGGCGCCGAAGTGGCGGGAGACATTTTGAAAGGAAACGGCTGAGGTCATGCTGGTCTAGCTTTCTTGATGCACAAGCCCCCTCACCCGGCCCGCTTCGCGAACCACCTCTCCCCGTGCCTGGGGAGAGGAAGAGGCGTGTGAGGTATGCGACGCCAACCTCCCCTTCATGGGGAGGTCGCGCCGAAGGCGCGGGTGGGGGTAAAGTTGAAATGCAGGTGCAAAAGCACCCCCACCCCGACGCTACGCGTCGACCCTCCCACTGTGGGAGGGTTAGGCGCTTACCGCCCGCCGATAACGGCGATGTAGTCGGAGACCCAACGGTAGTAAGGCACGCACTCGCTCTGGCTCGCGCACTTGCTGACCGGCGTGCGCCAGAACTTGATCTTGTCGAAGTCCTCGAAGCCGTTGGTCTTGCAGCCTTCTTCGCCGAGCAGCTCGTTGCCCTTACAGGCGGCCGGCACGGCGGGGTTGGAGCCGAACCAGGCGGCAAGGTCGCCCTGCAGCTTGGGCTCAAGGGAATGTTCGAGCCACATATAGGCGCAGTTCGGATGAGCGGCTTCCACATGCATCATGGTGGTGTCAGACCAGCCAGTGGCGCCCTCTTCCGGGATGGTCGAGGCGACGGGCTGCTTTTCCCCCTTGAGCAGGTTGACCTGGAACGGCCATGAGCCGGAGGCGACGACGCCCTCGTTCTTGAAGTCGTCGACCTGGATCATGGCGTCGTGCCAGTAGCGGCCGACGAGCGTGCGCTGCACGCGCAGCAGGTCGAGCGCTGCCTTGTACTGGTCCTCGTTCAGCTCGTAGGGGTCCTTGATGCCGAGTTCAGGCTTGTGGGCCATCAGGTAGTTCGCCGCATCGGCGATGTGGATCGCGCCGTCATAGGCCTGGATGCGGCCCTTGTTCGGCTTGCCGTCTGGGAAATCCATCGGCTCGAACACGACGTTCCAGCTCTTCGGCGCTTCCTTGAAGACATTGGTGTTATACATCAGAACGTTCGGGCCCCACTGGTAGGGCACGCCGTAGTGAACGTTGTCGACGGTGAACCAGGGCGCGTTCTGCAGGCGCTCGTCCACGGTCTTCCAGCTCGGGATGAGATCGGTGTTGATCGGCTGCACGCGCTTGCCGGCGACCAGGCGCAGCGAGGCGTCGCCCGAAGCCGTGACGAGGTCGAAGCCGCCTTCGTTCATCAGCGCGACCATTTCGTCGGAGGTGGCGGCGGTCTTGACGTTGACCTTGCAGCCCGTCTGCTTCTCGAAGCTTGTAACCCAGTCGTAGGCCTTGTCGCTCTCGCCGCGTTCGATATAGCCGGGCCAGGCGACGATGTTGACCTGACCTTCGCCCTTGCCGAGCTCCTTCAGCATTTCCTGCGCCATGACCTGGCTGGAAAAGCTCAGCGCCAGAGTCATGGCCGTACACGTCTTCAGAAACGATTTCATGGCTTCCTCCCATTGTCAGGGGCCGCTCTGGACGGCGGCGACGATCCCCTAAGATAGAAGGTGATCCGAAAACGGAGCATTCGCAAACGGATTTATCAGAAAGGCGATATCGGTTTTTCCGATATCATTGCGCCGGCTAACTCGACCGGGGCCAAATGCCGTCGACGAAACGCTGTCTACTTAGGGTCGTTGCCGGCTCTGACGCTGCAACTGGGCAACGCCGATGAAATCGCGCGCCGACTGCGGCAGGCTGGAGCCGCGCCGCCACACCATGCCCACCTGCACCGCCGGCAAGGAGCCCGAAATGTCCCGCGATTCGATGCGGTCGCCTTCCAGCGACCATGGACGATAGACAAGGTCGGGCAGCAGCGTGACCCCTGCCCCGGTGGCGACAAGGCTGCGCACCGCCTCCACCGAGCGGGTGCGGAAGGCGACATGCGGGCGCGCGCCGAAAGCGGAGAGCAGCTTGCCGGTGTTCTCCTCGATTTCGTCCACCGTCAGCATAATCAGCGGCTCGGCGGCGATGTCGTTGATGCCGATGATGTCGGCGTCGACCAGCGGGTGGCCGAGCGGCAGCCACAGCCGATAGGGCGAGACTTCGAGGATTTCGGCCTGCAGCGCCATGCGATCGCGCAGGTTGGAGATGATCATGACGGCGACGTCGAGCTCGCCGCCGATCAGCAGATGCTCGAGATAATCGCCATTGTCCTCGATGGCCGAGACCTCGATTGCCGGGAAAGCGCGACGATACCGGGCGAGCAGGTCGGACAGCACATAGCCGGCGACCAGCGAGGTGACGCCGAGCTGCAGGCGTCCGCCCAGCTGCTCCGGCATTTCGGAGAAGGTGCGGCGGGCGTCCGACACATTGGCGAGGATCTTGGTGGCATGGCGCAGGAACTGGTGGCCCTTGTGAGTGATGGCGAGCCCGCGCGGATGGCGCTCGAATAGTTCCACGCCAAGGTCGCGCTCCAGATCCTTGATCGCCTCGGTGACCGAAGATTGAGAGATGGAAAGGTTCTGCGCGGCGCCGGAGACAGTTCCCTGCTCGGCCACCGCGACGAAGAACTGCAACTGCCTGATCGTGAATGCCATGGCGCGACTAAACACGGGCGCATGGCGCTTGGGAAGAGGCTGCTAACGCGCAGCCAGCTCTTGTTCACCGAGGCGCCTGCGCGCCTTCCGTCTTAGCGCGAGCATCCACGCGCCTTCGATGAGAAGCACGACAACGATGACCCGGAAGCCAAGGTCGGCCGGGTTCTGGCCGGTGTCCCGGATCATATAGCCGAGGCCAATGAAGATGGCATTCCAGAGCGCGCAGCCGAGGAACGTGGCAATGGCAAAGGGCAGCGCGGCCAGCCGGAAGGCGCCCGCCGGGATTGCGAGATAGATGCGCACGGTTGGCACGAGTTGCGCCGTCAGCGTCGTCGAGAAATGATTGCGGCCATAGGCGCTGGCCAGTCGCCGATAGGTTTCGGGACGCAGGAACACATATTTCCCAAAACGCTCGACCAGCTTCGCCGCGCGGGCCGGACCGAAAAGGCGGCCGCCCGCGTACCAGAGCATCGAGCCGAGCGTGGAGGCAGCCGCAGTCACCAGCAGCAGAACCGGCAGCGCATGGCCGTTTTCGGCGGCGGCCATGCCGAGGAACATCAGCACCAAATAGGAGGGCACGACCGGCACCAGCTTTTCGGCAAACGCCACGCAGGCGATGCCGGCAAGCCCCAGGTCGAGCAAGGCAAGGATCGTGTCGGTCATCCGAACCGCCAGTCGTAGCGGGAGATCGAATTGATCCTCTCGAGCCGGTAGACAGTCGCGGGCGGCAAGTTCCGGAACGTGTGGCCAATGCGGGTCGCGCGCAGATCAAGCCGGTCGAGCAGGCCCTGGTCGATCGGGCAGCGCGGACCGTAGGTGAACTGATAGACGGCGGCGCCCGGCCGCATCACCTTGAACACGCCCTCGAGGATGGCCAGCGTCTTGCGCGGCGGTATGCTGAGGAACGGCAGCCCGCTAACGGTCGCGCCGACGATCGGCTCGCTGAAAATCTGCTTATCGCGCAGGTCCGTCGCATCCATCTGCAGCACGCGTGCGGCGGGAAAGCGCTGCTTGAGCATGCGTGCGAAATCGACACCGGATTCGATCAGCGTCAGGTCGTTTTCCATCACGCCGCGCGAAAGCAAGGCTCGCGTGAACGGACCCGTGCCCGGCCCCAGTTCCAGCACCGGACCAGTATCGGCGCCGATCTCTCGCGTCATCAGTTCGGCCAGCTTTGTGCTGGAAGGCGTCACGGAAGCCACGCGCAATGGCGCGGCCGCCCATGCGAAAAAAAACTGAAGAGCATCACTTGCTGGCATTCGAACCTCCGTCATTGGGCCGGCGATTCGTTCACCAGCTTCGATGGACGTTATTTGCGGGCACTGCATTGCAGCTGCATTGCGCAGTTTCTGAGCTCGAAAAAACCTCTGAAGCAGCCGCCGCCCTCCTGTTCCAACTTCGCAATGTTTCTGCAATGTTGGGGCCGTAGCTGGGTTGCTTGCGATCTCTAGGAGCCTGCTTTGAAAGTCATGCGACCCGCCAAAACCTTTTGAAATCACAAGGAAACAGACCACCAAAATATCTTAAATATGGTCTTTTGATTTTTATAGACCGCCATTTTCGGTAGTAATTCATAGGACAATTATGCATTGCCGAGAACGTTTATCCAGCATTACTACCATAGTGGCAGCTTGCTTATTCTCGACGGCGTTATTTGGTGCGCAGCAGAACACACCGGCGCCACGACTGATGAATTTGGTCGATACGACGCGCCACCGAACCATACCCGTTGCGTTATACGGGTCGACGGAAAACAAGACTGAACGCAGGCCGCTTGCGGTAATCTCTCCGGGCTACGAGGGCCAGAACACCGACTATTCATTTATTGCGAATGACTTGGTCGAAAAAGGCTATGTTGTCGCATCGATCCAGCACGACTTGCCAGGAGATCCACCTATAGCCTCGGAAGGTGACCTGAAAGTCGCCAGACGCCCGAATTGGCAAGCAGGCGTCGATAGTATTTTGTTTGTTATTAAAGCTTTGCGAACTCAGGGGATCGCTGATCAAGGCGCCAGCGTAACCTTGATAGGCCATTCGAACGGCGGCGACATGTCTATGCTGTTTGCAACAGAGTATCCAGGACTCACACGCGCCGTCCTGTCATTGGACAACCGCCGCATGCCGTTGCCGCGCGTGATCAAGCCACGAATTTGCTCCATTCGCTCAAGCGACCAGCAGGCAGACGCCGGTGTTCTTCCGGATGCCAAGGAGATTGCTGATCTGAATATGCTGATCGCAGGCATTCCCGAAATGGAGCATAACAACATGTGGGATGGAGCAAGTGATAAACAGAAAGAGATCATGCTCGGCTATATTTCTGCATGTCTCAATGGTGCTTAAGGCGAGAGCATATAGCGGCTTTCAAAACGGGCTCTGAGGATATTACATGCGCATATTGCTGGTCGAAGACGAACCGGAGATGGTGTCGGCGCTGCGCGCTGCGCTGAAGCGGCACGATATGGTCGTCGACCATGCCGCTTCGCTCAGCGAGGCGGACGATTTCGCCCTGGAGGAAAACTACGACGCCATCCTTCTCGACCGCCAATTGCCCGACGGCGATGGCCTCTCGCTGGTGCGCCGGCTAAGGGGACGCAAGGATGGCACGCCGGTGCTGGTGCTCACCGCGCGCGGCGACATTCCCGACCGCGTCGCGGGGCTCGACAGCGGCGCCGACGATTATCTGGCAAAACCCTTCGCCTTCGAGGAACTGCTGGCGCGGCTGCGCGCGTTGCTCAGGCGGCCGAGCGCGGTGCAGGCGCAGATGATACGCGCCGGGCATCTGGCCTTCGACATGGGCCACCGCGAGGCCACCATTCGCGGCGAGCCGCTGGCGTTGCCGCGGCGCGAGCTTCTGGTGTTGGAGGCCCTGATGCGGCGCACGGGACGAATGGTGCAGCGCGCGGTGCTGATGGAAGCGGTGTTCGGCCTCGACGACGAGATCCAGTCCAACGCGCTCGACACGCATGTCTCGCGCCTGCGCCGCAAGCTTGCCGATGCCGAGGGCGGGGTGACCATCAACGGCATCCGCGGCGTGGGCTATCTGTTGCGCGAGACGGCCAACCCGTGATCCGCATCAAATCCAGATCGCTGAAATGGCGCCTCGTCTTCCGCATCGCGGTGCTGCAGGGCATCCTGCTGACACTGCTCATCGTGCTGATATTTGCCGTCATGCTGGGCACCGGCGTGATCCCGCACCAATATGAAGGCGGGACCATGGACGTGCTGGTCGACGCGGCGACGCGCGACGCCGACGGCGGACTTGAGCTGAAGGAGACGCCCGCACTTGCCAAGCTGCGGGCCACGGTGCCGAACCTGTGGTTCATCATCCGCGACAAGGAGGGCCACCGGCTGGAGGAAGGCAAAGTGCCGGCCGAGTTCCAGCTCTTTGCGGAGCGGCTGGACAATATCAGCGACGCCAGGTTCGACCGCAAGATCGGAGAAGCCGAGCCGCCCGAGGTGAGGGTGCGCTGGACCGATACGGCCGCCGGCAATATCCAGATCATGTGCGGCACGAAGGGTGAGCTCTCGATCCTTCGTGTTCTCATGCAGGCGCCGAACTTTTTTGTGCAGGCCATCCTGCCCCTCACCGGGCTCATGGCGCTGTCGACGCTTTTCGTGACGCCGTGGGTGGTGCACGGCGCGCTGCGCAGTCTGGGAGACGCTGCGGCGGCGGCCGAGCGCATCGACATCGACCAGCGCGGCCTGCAGTTGCCGGCCGACAAGGTGCCGAGCGAAATCCTGCCGCTGGTGAAGGCGGTGAATGACGCGCTGGGGCGTCTCGACCGCGGCTATGAGCGGCACAAGCGCTTCCTGACCGACGCCGCCCACGAGTTGCGCACGCCGGTGGCGATCCTCGGCACCCGCATCGCGGCGCTGCCGCCCTCGCCCGAGCGGGCGCGCCTGCTGCAGGACACGGCGCGGCTGTCGACCCTGACCGACCAGCTTCTCGACCTGCAACGCCTCGACCGCCAGAGCGAGACATTTGGCCCGGTCGATCTTGTCGATGCCGCCCGCACGGTGGTGGTCGACCTCGCGCCCATCGCCTTTGCAGCCGGCTATGAGATGGACTTCGAAGCCGAGGCGCCGTCCGTCATGGTTTCGGGCGACCGCACATCCATCGAGCGCGCGGTGATGAACCTCATTCAGAACGCCATCGAGCATGGCGGCAATGCCGGCAAGATAAGCGTGGGCGTGTCGGCCCGGGCGCTGATCGAGGTGGCGGACGAGGGAATCGGCGTGCCGCCGGAAGAGCGCGAGCGCATCTTCGAGCCCTTCCATCGCTTGCGCCCGCGAAGCCATGGCGCCGGCCTCGGCCTCAACCTGGTGCGCGAGATCATGCAGTTGCATGGCGGCCATATCGAAGTGGTCGATGATGTCGCCAAAGGCGCCTGCTTCCGCATGGCATTTAGGCCATTGGCCGCCTAGAGGCGTTCAGGCCTCGGCCACCGTCAGCCGCGTGCCGGCGGCGGCAAGGGCGGCGGCGATGTCGGGCGGCGGCGCGCGGTCGGTGACCAGTTCGCCGAAACCGCCGAAGCCGCAGACCTGTACCAGCCCCTGCCGGCCGAACTTGGAGTGGTCGGTGACCACCAGCGAGCGCGTGCCGCGCGACAACACCATGCGCGCGAATTCCGCCTCTTCCAGGTCATAGTCCATGACGCCTGCGGCTGCATCGAGTGCACCGATGGAGATGATGGCATGGTTGACGCTGAAGCGGCTGACGAACTCGATTGCCGAGATGCCGAAGGCCGCGCCTGAATCGCTGCGCAGCTCGCCGCCAGCCATATAGACGCGGTTGCCGTTGACGGTCGCCAGGGTGCGGGCGATGTCGGACGAATTGGTCACCACCGTCAGCCGGCGATGGCCGAGAAGCTCGCGCGCGAGGTAGCTGGTGGTCGTGCCGGTGTCGAGCATGACCGACTCGCCGTCGACAATGGTGGTGGCAACCAGGCGGGCGATCGCGCGCTTGGCCTCGCTGTTCTCGCGCATGCGCCGCTCGAAGGGCGCCTCGCCCACGATCGCCGGCAAGCCGATCGCGCCATGCATCTTCATGACCGTGCCGTCGCTGGTCAGCGGCTTGACGTCACGGCGCACCGTTTCCAGCGACACGCCCAGCCTGTCAGCCAGATCGGCGATGCTGATCGTGCCTTCGTCCTGTACCATGCGCAGGATTTCCGCATGCCGTTTGGAGTGGTTCATGATGGGCGCTGCTCTGCCGAAGTTCCATCCTTCATGACCGCTTCATAGGCAATTGTAACGATGATCGCAACGAATACGGGCGCCAATCGGTCACAAAAACACAAAATACCACAAAACTACATTGACAACCCGCTTTCCCCTGCGTGAGATTGCCACTGGGAACAGCACCGGGCCGATTGGCGGCATCAGAAGCGCCAACGCAGCTACGGGGCACACAAGACAAGAAGAACCAGAAGGTAATGGGAGGTTCGACATGCATTCGCGCAGTCGTTTCAACAGCCGCATGGCCAGATTAGCGCTCGGCGCGATGGCCCTGTCGGCAGCCATGTTTCTGTCGTCGGGGCCACAGGCGCGCGCCGAGGATTCCAGCGACCCGATCAAGCTGACCCTGCATGACTGGACCGGCCAGCTCATCACCACCCACATCATGGGCGAGGTGCTGAAGAAGGCCGGCTACAGCGTCGACTACGTGCAGGCCGACTATCTGGCGCAGTTCGCCGGGCTGGAGACGGGCGACCTCGATGTCGCGATGGAGATGTGGGAGACGACTGGGCGCGACGCCATGGACGCCGCCACCGCCACCGGCAAGGTCGAAAACCTCGGCGAGACTGGCATGCAGGCCATCGAGGAATGGTGGTATCCCGACTACATGACCGAGAAGTGCCCCGGCCTGCCCAACTGGGAAGCGCTGAAGGACGAGAAATGCGCCGAGGCCTTCGCAACCGCCGAGACCTATCCTAAGGGCCGCTATCTTGGCGGGCCGGTGACCTGGGGCGGCTTCGATGACGAGCGCGTCGAGGCGCTGGGCCTGCCCTTCGAGGTGGTGCATGCCGGGACCGATGCCGCGCTCTTTGCCGAACTCGAATCTGCCTATGAACGCAAGGCGCCGATCCTGCTCTGGATCTATGCTCCGCACTGGGCGCCGGTGAAGTTCAAGGGCCACTGGATCGAGTTCCCGAAATACGAGAAGGCCTGCTACACCGACCCGTCCTGGGGCGCTAATCCGGATGCGCTCTATGACTGCGCCAAGCCGCGCGGCCCGATCTGGAAGGTCGGCTGGTCGGGCGTGAAGGACAAATGGCCGGGCGCCTACAAGGCGATCAAGGCCTTCCGCCTCGACAACGAAGAAATGGGCCAGATGATCATCAAGGCCGACCTCGAAGGCCAGAAGGTCGACGACGTGGTGGCCGCATGGATGGCCGCCAACGAGGCCCGCTGGTCCGAGTGGATCAAGAAATAGCCTGACGGCTTATGCCCGCCGCGCGTTGCGGCGGGCCTCTTCCCCCAGTGCCTGAAACGACTTTGCGACCGGACGGATCATGCCTTCACCGGAACCGAAACTCATTTGCCGCAACGTATCGAAGATATTCGGCAGCGGCGCCCGGGAATTCATGGCCTCGGCCAAGGCGGACATCTCGGCCGAAGCGCTTTCCCGCGCCGGGCTGGTCGGCGCGGTGCGCAATGTCGACCTAGAGGTCCGCTCCGGCGAGATCTTCGTCATCATGGGCCTCTCCGGCTCCGGCAAGTCGACGCTGGTGCGCTGCCTGTCGCGGCTGATCGAGCCGACCGCCGGCGAGATCCTGTTCAACGGCGAGAATCTTCTGGCGGCGAGCGACGCCCGCATGATCGAGATCCGCCGTCACCAGATGGGCATGGTGTTCCAGAATTTCGCGCTGCTGCCGCATCTCACCGTGCTGGCCAATGTCGCCTTCCCGCTCGAGGTGCAGGGCGTCGACAGGGCGAAACGCGAGGCGCGTGCGCGCCAGATGATCGAACTGGTCGGCCTGTCGGGCAAGGAAAATGCCTTCCCGCGCGAGCTTTCCGGCGGCCAGCAGCAGCGCGTCGGCATCGCCCGCTCGCTGGCTGTCGAGCCGGAACTTTGGTTCCTCGATGAGCCGTTCTCCGCACTCGACCCGCTGATCCGCCGGGAAATGCAGGACGAGTTCATGCGCCTGCAGTCGGTTCTGAAGAAGACCATCGTCTTCATCACCCATGACTTCGACGAGGCGCTTCGGCTCGCCGATCGCATCGCCATCATGAAGGACGGGGCGGTGGTGCAGGCCGGCACGCCGGAAGACATCGTGCTCAACCCCGCCACGGCCTATGTGGCCGAATTCACCCGCAACGTGCCGAAAGCCAAGGTGGTGCGCGTCGCCTCGATCATGCGCCAGGCCAATGGCAGCATGCCGAACGGGGCCGCAACCGTGCAGGCACGCGCGACCGTCTCGGAAGCCGCGCCGGTCTTCGGCGAGAACAGCGAACATCTTGGCGTGGTCGACGGCGACAGCCGCCAAGTCGGCGTGCTGCATCGCGCCGATGTGGTCGACCTGATGATGCGGGGCTGAGCGAAGTGAGCGCGCCGGCCCGCCCCATCGAAACATCCGCGCAAGCTCCGGCCTTTGCGAGAGCCGCGGGCAAGGCCTCGCTCATCGCCTGGAGCGTGGCGATCGCCGCGTTCCTGCTGTTGTGGCGACTTGGCGAGCCGATGGCGAAATGGGCTTTCGACTATCCCAAGGGTTGGCAGGTGCCGCTGGCCCGCTGGATCGGCGACGCCATGAAGTGGCTGGTGAACCAGGCAAGCTTCGGCCTCTTCACCTTCACCGACCTCACGCGCTTCATCGCCAGCATCATCGACCTGCCCTACCGGCTGGCGCTCAGCCTGCTTTCGACCGGCTTCCTGTCGGGCCAGGGCTCGAGCGCAGTACAGATCCTGCCGCCGCTGTCGTGGATCGCGGTGATCGCCATCGTCACCATGATGGGTTTTCACGCCGGCGGGCGGCGGCTGGCACTCATCGTCGGGCTCTGCTTCGGTTTCCTCGCCGTGTTCGGCCAGTGGCAGAGCGCGATGGTGACGCTGGCCTCGATCCTAGTCGCGGTGCCGCTCGGCGTGGTCGCAGGGCTCTCGCTCGGCATCGCCGCCTATCGCTGGCCGCGCTTCGAAAAGGCGCTGACACCGGTGCTCGACCTGATGCAGACCATTCCGGTCTTCGCCTATCTGGTGCCGATCCTGTTCCTGTTCGGCTTCGGGCCGACGGCGGCCGTGGTTGCGACGCTGATCTACGCCATGCCGCCGATGACCCGCATCACCACGCTTTCGCTGCGCTCGGTGCCGTCTGAAATCCACGATCTCGGCAAGATGATCGGCTGCACGCGGCGGCAGATGACTTGGCGGGTGCTGGTGCCGTCCGCCAAGGACAGCCTGATGGTGGGCGTCAACCAGGTGATCATGCTGTCGCTCAACATGGTCATCATCGCCTCGATGATCGGCGCCGGCGGGCTCGGCTTCGACGTGCTGGCCGCGCTGCGGCGGCTCGATATCGGCGCAGGGCTGGAATCGGGCCTTGCCATTGTCGCGCTAGCTGTGGCGCTCGACCGCTTGAGCCAGGCCTATGCCGAGCGCGCCGGAATGCCCGGCACGACGGGTGCAGTAGGCGCCAGCTTCGTGGCGCGAAATCCCTATACGCTGGCCGCGCTGGCGATCGTGCTTGTCACGGGCCTCGCCGGCCTCGCTCTGCCCTTCGTGCAAACCTATCCCGAAAGCCTGCGGCTCTCGACCGGCTCGTTCTGGTCGAATGTCGTGGCCTGGATCAACGTCAACTTCTTCGACACGTTCGAGGCTATCAAGAACGCGGTGCTCCTCAATGTGCTGGTGCCGTTCAAGCGTTTCCTGGGCGGCCTGCCCTGGCTGGGCGTCACCGGCCTCTTGGCCTTTGCCGGCTACCGGCTGGGCGGCATCCGGCTGGCGATCGTGGTCGGCCTTCTCGCATCGCTCATCGCCGCCACCGGCCAGTGGGAAAAGGCAACCATCACCGTCTATCTCTGCGGCATCTCGGTGCTGCTCGCCATGCTGATCGGCGTGCCGGTGGGCATATTGGCGGCGGAGCGCGCGCGGCTCTGGAGCTGGGTGCGCGTCATCATCGACACGCTGCAGACGCTGCCCTCCTTCGTCTATCTGATGCCGGTGGTGATGCTGTTCCGCGTCGGCGACTTCACCGCCATGATCGCCGTCGTCGCCTATTCGGTCGTCCCGGCGATCCGCTACACGGTGCACGGCCTGACCCGCGTCGACCCGCGGCTGATCGAGGCCGGCCGAGCCATGGGCTGCACGCCCTGGCAGATCCTGACCAAGATCAAGCTCAAGCTGGCGCTGCCCGAGATCATGCTGGGGCTCAACCAGACCATCATGTTCGCGCTGTCGATGCTGGTCATCACCGCCCTCGTCGGCACCCGCGATCTCGGACAGGAGGTCTACATCGCGCTGACCAAAGCCGACACCGGGCGGGGACTGGTGGCAGGGCTGGCAGTCGCCTTCATCGCCATCATCGCCGACCGGCTGATCTCGGCGGGCGCGGCGCGCACCAAAGCAAGGCTGGGTCTCGCATGAGGGGGAAACCGTGAGAACCAACGAGCTTCGCATCCGCACTTTGCCGATCTGGAGCGGCGGGGTCAGCATCGAGCCGCTGCGCGGGGGCATCAGCAATGAGAGCTATCTCGTCACCGATGCCAAGGGCCGGCATGTGGTGCGCTTCGGCAAGGACTATCCGTTCCATCACGTCTCTCGCGAACGCGAGATCATGACCGCGCGCGCTGCGCACGCCGCCGGCTTCGCGCCGGCGCTGGAATATGCCGAGCGCGGCCTGATGGTCTCGGCCTTCATCGACGCCCGGACGTATGGCGCCGACGACGTGCGCAAGAACCGCGATCGGCTGGCTCGGCTGATGCGCCGCTTCCATGAGGAAATGCCGCGCCATGTCTCGGGCGCCGGCTTCATGTTCTGGGTGTTCCACGTCATCCGCGACTATGCCCGCACGCTGGACAAGGGCGGCAGCCGCATGGCGTCCGAGCTGCCCGGCTATCTCGCGATAGCCGACGAGCTGGAGCGCGCGCAAGTGGCGCTGCCGGTGGTGTTCGGCCACAACGACCTGTTGCCGGCAAATTTCCTCGACGATGGCGAGAGGCTCTGGCTCATCGACTTCGAATATGCCGGCTTCTCGACCGCGATGTTCGACCTTGCAGGCGTCGCCTCCAATGCGGGCATGACCGGGGACGAAGCCGAGGAGCTCTTGGCCACCTATCTCGGCCGCGAGCCGGACCTTGCCACAAGGCGGGCGCACGCGGCCATGCAATGCGCCTCGCTGCTGCGCGAGGCGATATGGAGCATGGTCTCCGAACTCCACCTCTCCGCCCCCGGCGTCGACTACGTCGCCTACACCGCTGAAAACCTGGCCCGGCTCGACGCCGCGCTCGACCATTACCGCACGACCTATGGAAAGACCGCATCATGACCCTGCCTTCCCACGCTGAGATCGTCGTCATCGGCGGCGGCATCATAGGCTGCTCGACCGCCTATCACGTGGCGCGCGACCACAAGGCCGATGTCGTGCTGCTCGAACAGGGCCGGCTCACCTCCGGCTCGACCTGGCATGCGGCGGGGCTTGTCGGGCAGCTGCGCTCCTCGGCCTCCATCACCCGGGTGCTGAAATACTCGGTCGAACTCTACAAGCGGCTCGACGCCGAGACCGGTCTTGCCACCGGCTGGAAGATGACCGGCTGCCTCAGGCTCGCCACCAACCAGGACCGCTGGACCGAATACCGCCGGCTCGCCACTACGGCGAAAAGCTTCGGCATGGAGATGCACCTGATCTCGCCCGAAGAGGTCAAGCGCATGTGGCCGCTGATGGAGGTGGACGACCTCGTCGGCGCCAGCTGGCTGCCGACCGACGGCCAGGCCAGCCCCTCCGACATCACCCAGTCGCTGGCCAAGGGCGCGCGGATGCATGGCGCGAAGCTCTTCGAAGAGGTGCGCGTCACCGGCTTCGAGATGAAGGACGGCCGCATCACGGCGGTGAAGACCAACAAGGGCGACATCGCCTGCGAGAAAGTGGTGAACTGCGCCGGCCAGTGGGCGCGGCAGGTGGGCGCGATGGCCGGCATCAACGTGCCCCTGCAGCCGGTAAAACACCAGTACATCATCACCGAGAAGATCGCAGGCCTCGCCACCGATGCGCCGACCATCCGCGACCCCGACCGCCGCACCTATTTCAAGGAGGAGGTGGGTGGCCTGGTGATGGGCGGCTACGAGCCGAACCCGCAGGCCTGGACCACAGGCGACGTGCCGAACGACTGGGAATTCCGTCTGTTCGACGACGATTACGATCATTTCGAACAGCATATGACCCAGGCCATCGAGCGCATTCCCGCGCTGGGGCAGGTCGGCGTCAAGCAGATGATCAATGGCCCGGAGAGTTTTACGCCCGACGGCAATTTCATCCTCGGCCTCGCGCCCGAATGCCACAACATGTTCGTCGGTGCGGGCTTCAACGCCTTCGGCATCGCCTCGGGCGGCGGCGCCGGCTGGGTGCTGGCGCAATGGGTGGTCGACGGCGAGGCGCCGCTGGACCTCTGGGTGGTCGATATCCGCCGCTTCTCGGACCTGCACCGCGACCGGCAATGGGTGTGCGACCGCACGCTGGAAGCCTATGGCAAACACTACACGATCGGCTTCCCGCACGAGGAATATGAAAGCGGCCGGCCGCGCATCGTCTCCCCGCTCTATGAGCGCCTAAAGGCGCACCGCGGCGTGTTCGGCTCCAAGCTCGGCTGGGAGCGGCCGAACTGGTTCGCACCCGAGGGCATGGAGGCCAGGGACGTCTATTCGATGGGGCGGCAAAACTGGTTCTCGCCCGTCGGCGACGAGCACCGCCATGTTCGCGAAGCCGTCGGCATTTTCGACCAGTCGTCCTTCGCCAAATACGAGATGACCGGGCCAGATGCGCTGAAGGCGCTGGACTGGATCTGCGCCAACGACGTGGGCAAGCCGGCGGGGCGATTGACCTATACCCAGCTTCTCAACACGCGCGGCGGCATCGAGGCAGACCTCACCGTGGCGCGGCTGGCCGACGAAAAGTTCTACATCGTCACCGGCACCGGCTTCCGCACGCACGACCTTGCCTGGATCTGCGACCATATCGGCGAGGAACTCGATACGACGCTGACCGACGTGACCGAGGATTTCGGCACGCTGTCGCTGATGGGGCCGCACGCCAGGAGCGTACTGGCGAAGGTGACCGACGCGGATGTTTCGAACGCTGCCTTCCCCTTCGGCCACGTCCGCGAAATCTTCATCGCCGGGCATGTGGTGCGGGCGCTGCGCGTGACCTATGTCGGCGAGCTCGGCTGGGAGCTGCACGTGCCGATAGAGGCCACTGGCGAGATCTTCGACGCGCTGATGGCGGCCGGCGAGCCCTGGGGCATCCGCCCTGTCGGCTACCGCGCGCTGGAATCGCTGCGTCTGGAAAAGGGTTATCGCGCCTGGGGCTCGGACATCACGCCCAATGACACGCCGCAGGAGGCGGGCCTGGGCTGGGCGGTGAAGCTGAAGAAGAACACTGACTTCCTCGGCCGCCGCGCGCTGGATGAACTGAACGGCTCAACGCCGAAGAAGCGCTTTGCCGGCTTCACGGTGGACGATCCGGACATCGTTCTGGTCGGCCGCGAGACCATCCTGCGCGACGGCGAGCCTGTCGGCTACCTCACCAGCGGCGGCTATGGCTACACGGTCGGCAAGCCGGTCGGCTACGGCTATGTCCGCAACGCCGATGGGGTCGACGACGACTTTCTTACCTCGGGCGAATACGAGCTCGTCGTCGCCATGGAGCGGACCCCGGCAAAAATCCATCTCGAACCGCTCTACGACCCGGCGGGCAGCAAGGTGAAGGGCTAGCCCCTCACTTCGCCGACACCGGCGCGCCCTTAAACGCCTGCGACGGCAGCGAGGCCAGGGTGCGTACGATCATGGTGGCGGCAAACAGGCCCGAGACGAAGGCGCCGCCAAGAGTAAAGGCTGCGTCGGCGGCCAGCTCCGAATTCATGGCAAGTGCGGCGCCCTGGACGTAACGGGTGGCGAAGATGCCGAGGATGAGGGCGAAGGGCAGCCAGTCGCCTTTCTGGCGGATCAAGCCATTGGAGAGGATCTCGGCGGGGCGGCGGCGGGCGAGGGCCTGACCGATGAAGGCGCCGAGGCCGGCCCCGACCAGATAGGCGGCGAGCGAGACGAGCGTCAGCCCGCTTGCGGCAAGCCCGTAGACCGACAGGCCGAAGATCAGCGCCGGCATCACGGCCATGCGCCACAACGCGGTGTCGCGGTCGCGGCTCATGCTCCAGCCGGCCCACAGCGAATAGGCAAGCAGCGGCCAGACCCAAAGCGGCGTGCCGGCAACGATGTCAGTCAGGCCGGGGCCGCTTGACGCGGGAGCAGCAGTAACTGCCGGATTGTTAGCCGCCTCGGGCGAGCCGAATAGCACCGCATGCATCACCCGGCCGGGCATGAAGGTGAAGAAGCCGGCGATCACCAGGCCGCCGAAATAGACCATCTTCATGATACGCGCATGCTGCATGACCTTGCGCTGGCGGATCATCATGACTGCCTTGACCAGCCCGAACAGGGTGAGGATCGACAGCAGATGGATCGGGCTCCACGGCCCCCACATGCGGATTGTGTGGATGAAGAAGGACGACAACGCCACCACGAGCATCAGGCCGACCCAGATGCGGCCGCCGAGCTTGTGGAGCCGGTCGCCCTTGCGGCGGAACAGCACCATCGCGCCGAGCAAAAGCGCGGCGATGGCCGCATAGGCGTGGATCTGGATGACGGGTGAAGCCTGCAGCAGCGGTTGAAGGGTCATGTCGTCTCTGCCTATGTTGGAATTTAACCGTCGGCGAGCTATCACGGCCTGCCGTTGCCCCGGACAATGGCGAGCACTCGACAAGGCTTCAAACGTGCTTTCGCGAAAGGACGATCGAATTCGTGAGTGAAGGGCCGCTGCATTTCACGCTTCGCAGATTGCAGGCGATGGCGTTTTCCCCGCGCTTCTGGGCAACCATCCTGACGGTTGCGGTGATGCTCGGCGTGGTCGGGCCGTTCGGCACTTTTTCGCAGATGCCCTTCCTGCCGCGCATCGGCTACTGGCTGGCCGTGGCGCTGATGACCTATGTCATCGGCTACGTCGTGATCGGGCTGATCCTCGGTTACTACTTGCCCGGCCAAAGCTATCGCGGGGCGAGGATACTGTTCGCGGGCTTTGTGGCGGCTGTGCCGATCACGGCTTCAGTGGCGCTTCTCAACACCGCACTGTTTGCCGATCCGCATTGGGTCAATGGTGATCTGACTGCGCTGTTCATCAACGTGGCGCTGATTTCGTCCGGTATCTCGTTTCTCTACGATCTGATCCAGGGACGCGACGCGGAGGAAAAGGTCACAGCTTCGGCCGAGCCTGACGTGACCGCGGCTGCGCCCTCGCCGACCGTCGACACTACGCCGCTGGTGGCGCGACCGCAGCTGATAGAACGGCTGCCCACGACCGCACGCGGCAGGCTCACCTACATGTCGATGCAGGACCACTATGTGGATGTGCACACCGATCGCGGTTCGGCGCTGATCCTGCTCAGGCTAGCCGATGCCATGCGCGAGACCACCCCGGTGGCGGGAGTGCAGATCCATCGCTCGCACTGGGTGGCGCTGGACGCTGTGCAGGACACGCAGCGCAAGGACGGCAAGCTCTATGTGAAGATGAATGACGGAGCGCTGCTGCCCGTGAGCCGCGGTTTTCAGGCGGCGGCGCGAGAGGCGGGTATTTTCAAGATTTGAGGCGGGCTGGTGGTGCGTCCTTCGAGGCTCGCTTCGCTCGCACCTCAGGATGAGGACCGTCGGCTCCAACATCTCATCCTGAGGCGCGTGTCCAAAGCGCGACTTGCTTCACTCGCCCGTCAGTATGAGGATCGTCGGCACAAACCTCCCTCATCCTGAGGTGCGAGCCCAAAGGGCGAGCCTCGAAGGACGCACCATCAAACGGGTGGGATGGGCTCGGCAGGACCACCGCCCCCGCCACTCAACTCTCGACGAGTTCCTCGGATCTGTTTTCGCCCTTCGCGTCGGCCTTGTAGTTCTTTGCCAGCTTGCGCGTGGCCTTGCCCGGCTTGTCCTCGAAAAGTTCGCCTGCCTCGAGCAGCGACTGCTTGCGCAGGCGTTTTTCGGAGCGCTTGATGAGCCGCTCCAGGAACGCGATCTCCTTGCGGCTGCCGAGCTTTGCGCCTTCCTCGCCGAGCACCCTGCGCAACACGGCCAGGTCGTTGAGCTCACCCAGATGCTCGCCCAGCTGATCGATCGCCTTGCGGCGCGGCTTGACCGGGGGCGGCCAGAAATCGGCCACCAGCATCATGTGCATCCAGTGGGCTTTCACCGCCTTGCGCAGCTCGTGGAAGTTCTCCTCGGTGCGGTTCTTGGCAGCCACCGCCAGCGCCTTGGTTGCCTTGCGCATGGCCTTTTTCGAGCCATTGGCGAGCAGGTCCGACGCGCGCTGCGGCTTGTCCGGCAGCTTGAAGAAGGCCAGCGCCGCACGACCCCGCTCGCAGTTTGCGATCGCGACCTCGATGTCGATATGCAATCCCGTGTCCGGATGCAGCAGCACGTCGCGGCGCGAAACCAGCGCCTTGCGCACGCCCGCAACCTCGCCTGAGGACGTGTCCTCGGGGAATTCCTGGGCAAGACGGTCCACCGTCTCGATCAGCGCCGTCGCCTCCCGGCCACCCGCGAGCGAGTGAGCCACGTCGCGAAGGCGAGCGTTCTCAGCACGGAAATAGTCCTGATCGGCGCTGCGCACCAATCGATACAGGGCCCGCAACCGCTTGAGGTGCTTGCGGCATTCATGCAGCATGACTTCGGGCTCGGTGCGCGAGGCGGCGAGATCGTCCAGCGCCGCACCGACTTCTTCCGAGGCGATCCGCCTCACCTCCTCGGTAAGCGGCAGGTGCGGATCGATGCTGTAGTTCAAAGCATGTCTCCAGGTCGCTCCCGCAGCGCCATCGAGGCATTGTAGTAGGCGGCTTCGCCGGTAACCTCGCGCCCCAGCCAAGCCGGCAAGTCTTCGTCCGGCACGTCGTCGGGCGTTTCCAGTTCGGCGATCACGAGCCCCGAGTAGTCACCCTCGAAAACGTCTATCTCATAGATATGGTTGCGGTGGCGGACCTTGTGGCGGACCTTTTTAATCACGCGGCCGATGGCGAAGGCTCGCATTTCCTCGGCCTCGGCCATCGGGATCGGATATTCGAATTCTTCCCTCACCCGATCCTTGACGCCGAACTTCATGGTCAGGATCGCGATGCCCTGACGAAGGCGTACGCGCACGGAGCGGTCGGGTGCGGTTGCTAGGTAGAACTGCTGCATCGGCAGCACTTCGACGACGGCTTCGCGCCAGTCTTCACTCGCAACAAGGAACTTACGCTCGATCTCTTTAGCCATGACATAAGAATAAAGGCAGGATGGCCGAGGGGACAAGATCATTGACATTAATCAATCAATTGATTAAACTTTTCTCATGAAAATTGCGCCCGAAAACAAGACGGCATCCGGCGATCAGACGCGCATCGCGCTCGTTCATGCGGCGCTGCATCTGTTCGGCAGCAAGGGCTTCGACGGCACCTCGACGCGCGAGATCGCCGCGCTTGCCAAGGCCAATATCGGCTCCATCGCCTACCATTTCGGCGGCAAGGAAGGCCTGCGCCTCGGCGCTGCCGACTACATCGTCGAAACCATCCAGGGCCTCGCCAACCAGGCGCTTTCGGACTTCGTGCCCATTAGTGAGCCGGCTGACACGGCTGAAGCCGCGCAGCGGCAGCTTCACGCGGCCCTCGACCGCATGGTCCATTTCATCGTGGCTCGGCCGGAGGCAGGCGAGATCGTGCAGTTCATGCTGCGCGAGCTTGCCCACCCCACCGCCGCGCTGGACCGTATATATGGCGGCGTGTTCGAGCCGCTGCACCGGCGGCTCTGCGCCATATGGGAAGCCGCCACCGGCGAGCCGGCCGAGGCTGACAGCACCAAGCTCACCGTCTTCACCGTCATCGGCCAGGTCATCTATTTCCGCATCGGCCAGGAGGCGGTCAAGCGCCGAATGGGCTGGGCCGCGATCGGTTCGGTCGAGGCCGACGCGGTCGCAGCCATCACCGGGCGTAATCTCGATGCCATACTCGCCTCCCGAAAGTCACACAGTCAATGAGCCTGCTCTGCACTATTCCATTCGTCGCCTCGCTACTGACCGCTTGTGGTACCCAGCCTCTGGCGGTGGGCTACGTGGAGGGCGACTTCGTCCAGCTGGCACCGATCGAAGTGACGCAGGTACGCTCCATCGCGGTGGCGCGCGGCGACCGCGTCGAGCCGGGCAAGCCGCTCGCGCTGACCGAGGACACAGACGCCAGGATCATGGTGGCGCAGGCGGAAGCCGCGCTCGCCCAGGCGAAGGCCCAGCTTGCCGACCTGCTGGTCGGCCGCCGGCCGGAAGAAATCGCGGTGCTGGAGGCTTCCGTCCGCACCGCAAAGGCGCAGGCGGCTGAGGCGCAGCGTAACTTCGGCCGCACGCGCGACCTGAACAAGCACGGCTTCGCCACCCAGGCCCAGCTCGATGACACGACCACACAGGTCGAGGTCTCGCAGGCGGCAATCGGCCAAAGCGAGGCCAATTTGGCGGTCGGCCGCCTGCCCGCACGATCCGAGGCGATCAACGCCGCGCAGAACGCCGTTAAGGTCGCGCAGACGGTGCTCGACCAGGCGCGCTGGCGCCTTTCCAAGCGCGCTATCGAAGCACCGGCGCCGGGCCGCGTGACCGACATCATCCGCAATCCCGGAGACGTCGCCGGGCCTTCCGCGCCGATCATCACCATGCTGCCGGATGGCGCTGTGAAGCTGAAGGTCTACATCCCGCAGGAAAGTTTTTCGGCGGTGACGGTGGGTTCGCTGCTCAACGTGCGCTGCGATGGCTGCGCCCCCGGCATCAAGGCGCGGGTGAGCTATGTTTCGCCCGATCCGGAATTCACGCCGCCCGTCATCTATTCGCTCGAGACCCGGCAGAAGCTGGTCTTTCTGGTCGAGGCACACCCGGTCGATCCCAATTCGCCGCTGCAGCCGGGCCAGATCGTCGATGTCGATCTGACGAGCGAGTAAGGCCGAAGGACTGCCGGCCATGCCGAACACCACCTTTTTCGACCGCATTGCGCTTCTTGTACGAGGCGGCGCGCGATGAACGCCATCGACGTCAGAGGCCTGGTCAAGCGCTTCGGCAGTGCAACGGCCGTTGACCATGTCAGCATGAGCGTGGCCAGGGGCGAGATCGTCGGCTTCCTGGGGCCGAACGGCTCGGGCAAGACCACGACCATCCGCATGATGTGCGGGCTTCTGACCCCCGACGCGGGCGAAGGCCAGGTGCTGGGCTACGACCTCCGCACCGAGGGCCTGAAGATCAAGCGCGAAGTCGGCTACATGACGCAGCGCTTCTCCTTCTACGAAGACCTGACGATTGCCGAAAACCTCGAATTCGTCGCCCGGCTCTATCGGCTGAAACCGGTGAAGGAGCATGTCGGGCGCACGCTGGAAGAGCTTGGCCTGACCTCGCGCGGCAACCAGCTGGCCGGCACGCTTTCGGGCGGCTGGAAGCAGCGGCTGGCGCTGGCCGCCTGCATCATGCACAAGCCCAAACTCCTGCTACTCGACGAGCCCACCGCCGGCGTCGACCCCAAGGCGCGGCGCGAATTCTGGGACGAGATCCATCGCCTCGCCGATGACGGGCTGACGGTGCTGGTCTCGACCCATTACATGGACGAAGCCGAGCGCTGCCACCGCATCAGCTACATCTCCTACGGGAAGCTTCTGGCCACCGGCACTGTGAACGAGGTGATCGCCCGCGCGGGGCTGACCACCTTCGTGGTCACCGGCCCGTATCTGGGCGAAGTGGCGCGCGTGCTCGAAGGCCAGCCCGGCGTCGACCAGGTGGCGCCCTTCGGCGCGACGCTGCATGTCGTGGGCTCCAGCCGCGCCAAGCTGGAGACCGCACTGGAAAGCATCAGAAACCGCGAGGGCGTGGAAGTGCAGGCCGGCGAGACCAGCCTCGAGGATGTGTTCATCCAGTTCATGGCCGGCGCGAAGGACAACATGAAATGAACGGCCTGTTCTCCATCAGCCGCCTCGGCGCCATGCTGATGAAGGAATTCATCCAGATGCGGCGCGACCGCGTTACCTTCGCGATGATGCTGATCGTTCCGCTGATGCAGCTGATGCTGTTCGGCTTTGCCATCAACAACGACCCCAAGCGGCTGCCATCGGCGCTTGTGACGCTGAGCAACGATCCCTACACCCGCGCCATGGTGTCGGCGCTTGAGACGACCGGCTACTACCGCTTCGACCATATCGTGCATAGCGCGGCGGAGGCCGAGGCGCTGATTTCCGACGGCACGGTATCCTTCGTCGTCACCATTCCCTCCGATTTCGAGCGGCGGGTCGACAGCGGCAACAACCCGCAGATCCTGATCGAGGCCGACGCCACAGACCCTTCGGTGGCCTCCGGCGCGATATCGACATTAAGCACCGTGGCGAGCCAGGCATTGCTACGCGCGAAAGGCATGCAGATGCAGGCGGCCAGCGACGCCAGAAGCCAGCTGCAGGTGGTGGTGCACCGGCGCTACAATCCCGAAGGCATCTCGCAATACAATATCGTGCCCGGCCTGCTGGGCGTCATCCTGCAGATGACCATGGTGATGATGACTGCCATGGCGCTGACGCGCGAGACCGAGCGCGGCACGATGGAAAACCTTCTGGCGATGCCGGCGACGCCCTCCGAGATCATGCTGGGCAAGGTGCTGCCCTATCTGGTGGTCGGCGCGGTGCAGATGGTGGTGGTGCTGGTGGCGGCCAAGCTGCTGTTCGGCGTGCCTTTCGTCGGCTCGCTGACGCTTTTGATGTCGAGCGTGCTGATCTTCGTGCTGTCGCTGGTGCTGCTCGGCTACTCGATCTCGACTGCCTCGCGCACGCAGATGCAGGCCATGCAGCTGACCTTCTTTTTCTTCCTGCCGTCGATCATGCTGTCGGGCTTCATGTTCCCTTATCGGGGCATGCCGGACTGGGCGCAGTATCTGGGCGAGATCTTTCCCCTCACGCATTTCCTGCGCATCGTGCGCGGCGTGATGCTGAAGGGCGCCGACTTCCAGGCAATCGCCAGCGAGGTTATGGCGCTCGTGTTGTTCGTGGTCCTGTTTGCGGCAATGGCGCTGTTGCGGTTCCGGCGCACGCTGGACTGACCTTGCGCGGCAGGGCTGGACTGCTACCCTCGCGGAAAACCGGCCCAGGGATCCAGACCAGATGCGTCTCGATTCAAAATCCGCTTGCCTGCTCGCGGTCTTGCTTGTGGCCGCGATGCTCTCCGGTCGCCCGGCTGTGGCGGATGATGCCGACGCGCTCTACCGCGCGACCGTGGTGGTCAGCGGGCAAGGCGAGGAACGCCGGGCTCTGGGTTTTGCGCTTTGTCTGAAGGACGTTCTTGCCAGGGTATCGGGCGACCAGCGCCTTGCGGACAGCGAAAGGGTGAACCGGCTGGCAGCAGAGGCGGGATCATATGTAACCGGCTTCGGCTATCGCGACCGACTTGCCGGCAGGCCGCTGCATGACGAACAAGGCAGCTACGACAGGCCGCACGACCTGACCTGTGACTTCGACCGGACGAAGATCGACGCACTGCTCGGCGCGCTCGGCAGCAAGCCTTGGCCGGCACCGCGCCCGCGCGTCGTATTGCTGGTTCGGGTCAGTGACATGAAAGGCAGGGGCTTCACACTGGCGAACGACAGCAGCGGCCCGCAGGATCAGGATATGCGCGGCTCGCTGGAAGCGGCGTCCAAGCGTTTCGCCCTCCCCTTCCTTCTGCCCGAACAGGCCGCTCTTGCGGCAGAAGGGCAGGATGTGGGCACACTGCCCAAGACCGAGCTTGCCGACCTCGCTGGCATCGCAGGCGATGACACGGTGGTCGCGGGGACGCTCGCGTGGAGCGACAAGGCGCTGGGCTGGGTAGCCGACTGGCGCCTTCCGGTTGGAGGCAAGACTTATGAGTGGCATGCGCGCGGGGTTGGCTACGACGATGCTTTCCGCAATGTCGTCGCCGGCGCCGCACAAATCCTCTCCGGCAACGGCCAACCGGCTGATCTCGTGAAGTGATCGGCTGTTTTTGAGCGCTACCGAGCGTCGGCGCTCAAGTTCAACTCATGGTTTGGTGGTGCGTCCTTCGAGGCTCGCGTCGCTCGCACCTCAGGATGAGGACTGTTGGCGCAAGCCCCATTCGTGAGGACTGTTGGCGCAAGCTCCGTTCGTCAGGACTGCCGACGCAAGCCTCGCTCGTGAGGACCGTCAGCGCAAACCTCCCTCATCCTGAGGTGCTCGCCCATTAGGCGAGCCTCGAAGGACGCACCGAAACAGCCTACGGTCAAACCTTGGCGCCGCCTGTATCAGCCCAACAGCACGCGCTGGCGCTTCTTGCCGCCGGCCTTGCGCCAGGAATTGAGGCGGTGGGTGGCGGCGGCGAAGGAAATCTTCATCGTCTGCGCCACCGAATAGCGGCTTTTGCCCTCGTCGAACATGCGATAGCAGCATTCGACGCCGTCGGCCGTCAGCTTGCCGTCTGTTGTCTTGTTACGCGGATCGGCCGGGTCGAATTTTTGTGCCGGCGGCTGCAGCATGCCCTTGAGGCGCAGGAGATCGGCTTCAATGCTGGCGACGAGCTCAAGCACGGGCTTGGGGTCGAAAGGCGGTTGCTTGGCTGACATCGGACCATCTTTCATCTATAGGTTTAGTTTTGCCTATATAGGTGAAGATTAGCCTATAACAAGACCAGCGCCTCGCGCATTCTCTCCTGCCACATTGCGACAGCATGCCCATTGACCTCACCACGGCCGCGGCATAGTTTAGAATCATTCTAAACTAGTGGATTCTACTCATGCTTTCCCGTGTTCTGGGCCTTGGCCGACGCTCCTTCGAATCCCTGTCCGAACAGGAAATCCTAGCCCTTGCGATCTCCTCGGAAGAGGACGACGCGCGCATCTTCCGCGCCTATGCCGACGGCCTTGCCGAGCAGTATCCGGAATCGGCCAAGGTGTTCGAGGAAATGGCCGAAGAGGAAGACGGCCACCGCGCGGCGCTGATCGACATGCACCGCAAGCGCTTCGGCGACCGCATTCCGCTCATCCGGCGCGAGCATGTGCGCGGCTACTACGAGCGCAAGCCCGACTGGCTGGTGCGCCCGCTCGGCCTCGATAAGGTGCGCGCCATGGCCGAACAGATGGAGGAGCAGGCCTACCGCTTCTACATCGAGGCAGCCAAGCGCACCTCCGATGCCTCAACGCGCAAGCTGCTGGGCGACCTTGCCGCGGCCGAAAAGACCCATGAATCGATGGCCGTGCGGCTCGGCCACGAGCACCTGACCAGCGATGTCCGCGCCGAGGAGGAAGCCACCGAGCGCAAGCAGTTCATCCTCACCATGGTGCAGCCGGGCCTTGCCGGCCTGATGGACGGCTCGGTCTCGACGCTGGCGCCGATCTTCGCTGCCGCCTTCGCCACCCAGGACACCTGGCAGACTTTCCTCGTCGGCCTCTCGGCCTCGGTGGGCGCCGGCATTTCCATGGGCTTTACGGAAGCCGCGCATGACGATGGCAAGATTTCTGGGCGCGGCTCGCCACTGATCCGCGGGCTTGCCTGCGGCGTCATGACGACGCTGGGCGGATTGGGGCACACCCTGCCCTACCTGATCCGCGACTTCTGGACCGCCACGTCCGTCGCCGCCATCGTGGTGTTCTTCGAGCTGTGGGCGATCGTCTTCATCCAGAACCGCTACATGGAAACGCCCTGGATGCGCGCCACCTTCCAGGTGGTGCTGGGCGGCGCGCTGGTGCTGGCAGCCGGCGTGCTGATCGGCAGTTCGTAAGAGATCGAAGATGGCTCAGCCGTGCACTGCACGGCTGTCCGCTGGCGCCGCCTTGCGGTCTTGCGCGCCATAGTCGCGCAAGACCTGGGCGACGCGCAGCCTGTAGCCAGAAAGCACGCCACCGCGCCCCGCCTTTTGCGCCTGCCGATGCTCTTCGGTGTTGCGCCATGCCGCAACCGCCTGCTCGTCGCGCCAGAACGACAGCGACAGCAGCCGCGCCGGATCGGACAAGCTCTGGAACCGCTCGATCGAGAGAAATCCATCGACGCCGTCGAGCAGCGGGCGCAGGTCGGCCGCAAGGCCAAGATAGGCATCGCGGCGACCTTCGGCGGGCGTGACCTCGAAGATGACGGCGATCATGGCCGCACCAGCGGCGCATGCGGCAGCGATACATTTTTCAGGAAGATGCGGTCCTCGCGCCGGATGAACTTTTTCTCCTGCGCGAAGAGAAAGTTTTCGCGGCCGAGCGGATCGGCCATCAGTCTCGCCCGGTATGCCTCATAGGCAGCAAGGCTGTCGATGTTATAGGCGGCATAGGCCGTGGTGGCCGAGCCTTCATGCGGGGCGAAGTATCCGATCAGCTCGGCGCCGCAGCGCGGGATCGCCTGCCCCCAGTTGCGCGCATAATGCTCGAAATCGGCTTTGCCGGTCGGCTCGATCTCGTAGCGGATGAAGCAGGTGATGGTCATGATCGTCTCCTTGTTTCCAGTGACGGCAATGCTTCGATCCAGATCGAAACATCCGCCGGGATTTCCTGTCAGGCTGGCTCAGCGCCGCCAGAACGGCTTGGCGCATTCGCGTTCGACCTCGCGGGGAGAAATGCCGATGTCGCGCAATATGTGGTCGTCCAGGTCGGCAAGGTCCTGCCGCTGCTGCCAGCGGTCGTACCAGTTGCCGAGCCCGATCAGGACCTTGCGCGACATCGTGCGCAAGCCTTCGCCGGCGATGGCAGCCCGGGTGGTTTCAGCGATGTCTTTCTCGGTTGTCATGCAGGGGAGAATAGCCCTTGCTGGACAACAATGCTTCGATTAGCATCGAACTATGCGAAACGGACCCGACATAGCGCGCATAGCCAATCTGGTGGGCGACCCCGCCCGCGCCAACATGCTGACGGCGCTGATGGACGGCGGCGCGCTGACGGCAAGCGAGCTGGCGCTGGAAGCGGGCGTGACCGTGCAGACGGCAAGCTCGCACCTCTCCAAGCTGATGGAAGGCGGCCTGCTGTCGCTCGCCGCGCAGGGCCGCCACCGCTATTACGGCCTCGCCAATGCGCAGGTGGCCTCGATGCTGGAATCGATCATGGGCGTGGCGGAGGCCTCCGGGCCGCAGCGCGTGCGCCCCGGCCCGCGCGACGCCAGCATGCGCGAGGCGCGCATCTGCTACGACCATCTGGCCGGCGACCAGGCGGTGGCCATGCTCGACGGTTTTCTGGCCCGCAACATCCTGGCGCGCGACGGCGAGCGCATTGCCATGGGCGAAGCCGGCCCCTCCTTCTTCCGCGCGATCGGGATCGAACCCGATGCGCTGAAGAAGTCACGCCGGCCGCTCTGCCGCGCCTGCCTGGACTGGAGCGTGCGCCGCTCGCATCTCGCGGGCTCTCTGGGTGCTGCGATCTTCGACAAGATCATTGCGGAGAAATGGGCGCGGCGCGAGGCGAACAGCCGCGCGGTGGTGTTCTCGCCGACCGGCCGCCGCGCCTTCGAAAAGACCTTCCTGGCCTGATCGCGCGGCGACGGCCGCGTTCGCGCTGGAAATACGAGTCGCCCGTGCTGCGCGGGCCTTTGTTTTGCCGCTATTTCCGTGACATTCCCGTCACAGTCGTCGCCTATGGTCGCGACCGCCGGAGAAAGACCCCGAAAGTTCCGCTTTTCCGCCATGATTCGTGGCTCTTTCAGGCGAAGATTAACAACGCGTTCACCGACTATTCACGACCACCCCCTATGATGGTCCACATGCGGAAGGGGCTTTCCGACGGACCGGGACTTTGACGACAATGACACTGTTGAATCGCATCACCACCTACGCGATCGCGCTGCGCGAATTCATCGCTCCGACATATCGTCCGGAACGACACTACATGCGCGGCCCCGGCCCTGCCTGCGAGCGTCGTCGCAGCACGACGACTGCCACGCCTAAAAATCGCGCCACCGCGCTCGATGCGCGGCCGTCCTTTCAGTGATAAGCCCCATCACACAAGCTAACCGCCACGAGCGGGCCGCCGGCCGCGCTCGTCGGCATGCAAGTCCGGTCGCTATCGGCCGCGGCTAAAACCTCGCTCGCGCCGTCACGGCAGCGAGCCCGGCGACCCTCTGCCTCGAAGTCCTCCCAAGACTGCCGCGCGACCGGCCCTTGCCGAAGTCGCGCGGCCGGCAGAAGATTTTCTCGACCAATTGTCGAAAACGGGCGATGCCGCGCGACATACGTCCGGCACGCGATGAGGCGTGCCGGAATGTTGAGGAGATACCCATGCGTTACATGCTGCTGATCTATGTCGATGAAGCCTCTGCACGGGCGAACCCCGAGCGGGTGAAGGCGGTCAGCCCCGCCTATGTCACCTATAGCGATGCCATGCAGGAAGCCGGCATTCTGCTCGGCGGCCAGCGCTTGCGGCCGACGGCGGACGCCACCACGGTGCGCACCAGATCGGGCAAGACCGAAGTGCTCGAAGGCCCGTATGCCGAAACCCGCGAACAGCTTGGCGGCTACTACATGATCGAGGCGCCGGACCTCGACGCGGCAATCGCCTGGGCGGCGCGCTGCCCCGGTGCCGAACACGGCACGGTCGAGGTGCGGCCGCTGTGGGAGATGTAGGCGAGCCGATGGCCGACACGATGGCCATTGCGCGGGCGGCAGCCGAAACCGCCGCCCGCCAAAGCTACGGCAAGCTCGTTGCCTTTCTCGCCGCGCGCACCCGCGACGTGGCGGGGGCGGAGGACGCCCTGGCCGACGCCTTCGCCGCAGCGTTGGAGCGCTGGCCGACTGAGGGCGTGCCGGCAAGGCCCGAAGCCTGGCTGCTGACGGTGGCGCGCCGGCGCAGCATCGACCAGATGCGCCGGCGGCAGACCGGCGTCGCGGCCGAGGACCACCTGCGCCTGATGGCCGATGAGGTCGAGGCGCAGGCAGCAAGCGAAGGTCTGCCGGACGAGCGGCTTCGCCTGATGTTCACTTGCGCCCATCCGGCCATCGAAGCCGGCATGCGCGCGCCTTTGATGTTGCAGACCATCCTCGGCCTCGATGCCGCTACCATCGCCTCCGCCTTCCTGGTGCCGCCGGCCACCATGGGGCAGCGGCTGGTGCGCGCGAAGAGCCGCATCCGCCAGGCGGGCATCCCGTTCCGCGTGCCTGAGCGCGAGGAACTCGACGGGCGCCTCGATGCGGTGCTCGAAGCGATCTATGCGGCCTATGCCGAAGGCTGGACCGATCCGAACGGCTCGGAAAGCCGCCGCCGGGGCCTTGCCGACGAAGCCATCTGGCTTGGCCGGCTGGTCGTGTCGCTGATGCCACAAGAGCCGGAGGCGTTGGGCCTTCTGGCGTTGATGCTGTTTGCGGATTCCCGCCGCCATGCCCGGCGCAGTCCTTACGGCGATTTCGTGCCGCTCGTCGAGCAGGACACGGCACTTTGGGACACCGCCATGATCGGCGAGGCCGAAACACTTCTGCAGAGTGCTGCGCGCATGGGCAAGGTCGGTCGCTACCAGCTGGAAGCGGCGATACAATCGGCGCATGCGGCTCGCCTCGATCTAGGCGCCACCGACTGGACGGCTATCGCCAGCCTCTACGCGGCGCTCGGCGCCCTCACCCGCTCGCCGGTGGTCGCAGTCAACCACGCCGTCGCCCTGGCACTGGCCGGGCGCGCTGACGAGGCGCTACGCATGCTCGAAGGGGTCGCGGACGACCAGCGGCTCGCCGAATACCAGCCCTATTGGGCCGCCCGCGCGGAAGTTCTGGAACGCCTCGGCGACCGGACCGCCGCCGCTGCCGCCTGTCACCGCGCCATCGGTCTCGAACCCGATCCAGCGGTGAGACGGTTCCTGCAGGCCAAGCTGGCCACGCTTACCGCCGAGTGATAGCGGCAGGCCTGCCTGCCGCTATCGGCGCTCGCTCACCACATTTCGTGGGCGCCGTTCAGCTCTACGATCACCGGATGCTGCCGCAGCGCGGCGCAGACCCGCTCGATATTCGGCCAGGCCTCGCGCGCCCTTTGGGGCTCGGGGTGCCAGCAATAGAGCATCAGCAGATAGACATCGGCCAGCGACAGGCGGTCGCCCGCCAGCCAATCGCGGCCGTCGAGCGCGCCATCGACAATGCCCAGCCCGCGGTCGATCTCCGCCACGGCGGCATCCTCCACGGCGACCTTGCCGTCGGGATCGGCGGTATAGCGCGGCGCATAGTAGCGGCGCAGGATGGCGGGATAGAGCGTGGACGACATGAACGCCATCCAGCGCAGGAAATCGGCACGTGCCTCTTCGCCTAGACCGGGAGCCAAGCCCGCTTCGGGGTGACGCTCGCCCAGCAGGATGCAGATGGCCGCGGATTCGGTCATCGTGCCGCCCTCGGGCAGCGCCAGCGCCGGCACCTGGCCGAGCGGGCTGACCTTCAGGAACTGCGGATCGCCGGCCTCCGACTTGGCCACATTGACCCGTTCATAGGGCACATTGGCGAGCGCAAATGCCGCTTCGGCCACAAAGCCGCCGCTGCCGGGACGCGTATAAAGTCTGTACATGAAGTCCTCCCCACCGGCCTATCGCCGGTTGGGGAGATTTGACAACAAAAGACCGGCCACTCAACCGGGTTAGCCTCTCGCCACACCGGTTTTTTCGGCGATCCAGGAGTTGCGGCTTAACCGCCAAGTCCTTCGAACAGCGCCGTCGAGAGGTAGCGCTCGGCAAAGTCGGGAATGACCACGACGATATTCTTGCCGGCGTTTTCCGGCCGTGCACCGACGATGCTCGCCGCATGCAGCGCCGCGCCGGAGGAGATGCCGACCGGCACGCCTTCGAGCTGGGCCAGCAGGCGCGAGGCAGCAAATGCGTCCTCGTTGGTGACGCGCACGATCTCGTCATAGATCGAGGTGTCGAGCACCTTCGGCGCAAAGCCCGCGCCGATGCCCTGGATCTTGTGCGGACCCGGCTGGCCGCCGGACAGAACCGGCGAGGCTTCCGGCTCGACGGCCACGACCTTCACGTCGGGCTTGCGCTGCTTCAGCACCTGGCCGACGCCGGTGATGGTGCCGCCGGTGCCGATGCCGGAAATCAGGATATCCACTTCGCCACGGGTGTCGTTCCAGATTTCCTCGGCCGTCGTGCGGCGATGCACTTCCGGGTTGGCCGGGTTTTCGAACTGCTGCGGAATGACCGCACCGGGAATGGAAGCGGCCAGTTCGTCGGCCTTGGCGATGGCGCCCTTCATGCCCTTGGCGCCCTCGGTCAGCACCAGTTCAGCACCCAGCAGCGCCAGCATCTTGCGGCGCTCGATCGACATGGTCTCGGGCATGGTGAGGATGAGGCGGTAGCCCTTGGCGGCGGCGGTGAAGGCGAGCGCAATGCCGGTATTGCCCGAGGTCGGCTCGATCAGCGTGGTCTTGCCAGGCGTGATCTTGCCCGCCGCTTCAAGCGTCTCGATCATGGCCACGCCGATGCGGTCCTTGACGCTGGCGATCGGGTTGAAGAATTCGAGCTTGGCGATGAGATTGGCGACGATGCCCTTCTCCTTGGCGAACTTGTCGAGCCGGACCAGAGGCGTGTCGCCGATCGTCTCGGTGATCGAGCCGTAGATACGGCCACGGCCGGGCGCGCGCGTGTCGAGAGCGGGCTTGTTCATTATTGCTGCTCCAATCGTATTGCCTGAAACTGATGGATGCCGTTGTTTGGACGCATGATCCCCTCCGAAAAGCTGCAACCTTTCGGGACCATGCTCTAAGCATAGGGCGCTTGCCGAAAAAACCGAGCGGCAGGCATACAGAAATGCCCGTCGCAACAGATTTTTGTTCTCAATTCTATTTCAGAAATAGAATTCCATACCGGATATCGGCAGATCAGCGTGCTGCTATCGCTGCCGCCGCGCCGGCCATGAAGGCCGCCGCCGTGCGGTTCAGCGCCTTCAAGGCGCGCGGCGTCTTGAGCAGCCAGCGCGCCTTGGCGGCGAGCGCCAGATAGGGCACGAGCACGAGAAGCAGCACCGTCACCGTGACGCCGGCGAGAACCGCATAGTCGAAAAGCGTGATGGTGCGCAGGTCGACCAGCGTCGGCGTCAGCGCGAGATAGAAGATCATCGTCTTGGGGTTGCCCAGCGTGACGGTGAGCCCCGACAGGAAGGCCGAAAACAGGCCGCCCTTGCCGCGGCGCGCCTCGATATTCTCGGGCGTGATGCCGCTCCGCCAGAAGGTCCAGGCGAGATAGGCAAGATAGCCAACACCCAGCCACTTGATGACCAGGAACACCTCGCCAAAAGCCTGCGCCACCAGCGCGAGCCCCAGAACGGTCGCCGTCAGATAGGTGAGATCGCCCACGACGAGGCCGAGCGACATGGCCAGCGCCGAGCGAAAGCCCGAACCGAGCGCCCGGGCGATCAGTGCGGTCAGCCCCGGACCGGGAATGGCGGCGGCAACGGCAAGCGCGCCGGCATAGGCGAGAAATCCAGCAAAGGTCATGGGAACAGTGGCTCGTGAGCGGTCAGACAAAGGGTGCCAAGACAATCGCACGCCTGCCGGCCGTTGCAAATGGGCCAGCGTCAAAACTTCGCGCAGTGCCAAGGCCCCGGTGCGAGATCAAATAATCCGGAACCGGGAAGATGCGCCGCCTTTCAGCGTTATGCCCTTTGTCGAGGCGTAGCGGAACGACAATGCTTCGCAATCGGGACACTTCCTACGGGCTGGTGGCGATCACGATCCACTGGACGATCGCAGCGCTTTTTGTCGGCCAGATGCTGCTCGGCCTTGCGCCGCGATGGACGCACAGCATGGCGCTGCAATTCACGCTCATCCAATGGCACAAATCCTTCGGCTTCCTCATTCTGGCGCTGGCCGCACTCCGGCTGGCTTGGGCGCTTCTCAACAAATGGCCGCGCCGCCCGGTCGCCATCGAAAGGGGCGAATGGCTGGCTGCCAAGACCGTGCAAGGCTCGCTCTATGCGCTGATGCTGGTGGTGCCGCTGACCGGCTGGGCGCTGGTTTCCACCTCCACGCTCGATGTGCCGAGCTTCGCCTTCAACATGGTCGTCATTCCCGACCTGCCGATGGCGAGATCGGAGGCGACCGAAGACTTCTGGCGTGTGACGCACCAATGGCTGGCGTATGCTACCGCAGTGATCGCCACCGGGCACATGCTGGCGGCGCTGAGACATGAATTCTGGCTGGGCGACGGCGTGTTGAAACGCATGTGGCCAGCGCGGAGGGATGAGCGAAGCGGGGACCAGACCAAACGGCGGCACACTGCCGCCAGGAGGTAAGCATGTCCTATAGAACTACCAATTCCATATCGAGTGCCGGGCTTGCGCTGGCGCTTTTCTGCTTCACGGGTGCGGTGCAGGCCGACCCGCTTGCGGAGGCGGCAGGCGAGTATCGCATCGAACCGTCCTCGCATATCGGCTTTCGCGTGGAGAAGGTCGGCAGAGGCTACCTCGCCGGCGACTTCAGCAAGTTCCGTGGAAACTTCCGCATCGATGGGCACGACGTCGGCAGGTCGAATGTCGACTTCGTCGTTATGCCGGCCAGCGTGAGAACCGGCGAGGCGAGAATGGAGAATTTTCTGCGTTCGGATGCCCTTTTCGACGTGGACGCCTATCCGGAAATCGTGTTCCGCTCCACCAGCGTGCGGCAGACGGGGCCTGACAGCGCCATCATCGAAGGTGACCTGACCGCCCATGGCAGGACGAACAAGGCAGCATTCGTCGCCACCGTCGGCCAGCGCAGCGGCCGCGACATCAGCTTCCACGTGCAGGGCAGCATTTCGCGCTCCGACTACGGGATGGATGCCGGCCAGTCGATCTATTCGAACCAGGTGGAATTTGACATGCAGTTGCAGGGGAGCCGCGGCTAGCCCCTAGGCCTTGCCGCCGGCCGTATCAAACCCCGCATCGAGCTTCTTCTCGAGCTCGACCAGATCGTCCGGCAGCGGCATGCCCATCGCACGAAATTCGTTGAGCTTTTCGCGAAGACGCTCCTGAACCTCATGAGCGTCTTGCGGCTGGTCGACCATCTGCTGCATCAGGAAGCCGATCTGTGCCTTGAGTTCTTCCAGTGCCATCCCGGCCTCCTGAAATCGTTGGGTCGTCAGCGTCTCACACGCCCGCCGTGAAACTCTGCGTCGCCCGTTTGCTGGCTGTCGGGTTGGGCTCGATCACCTTGCGATAGAGGTGCCATGTGGCATGACCCAGGATCGGGATGACCACCGCCAGCCCGGCGAAGAACGGGATGGAGCCGAGCACCAGGCAGACCGCGACGATCAAACCCCAATACAGCATCGGCAGCGGGTTGGTCATGACCGAACGCGCCGAGGCCTCCACGGCAGCCACCACGCCGACGTCGCGGTCGAGCAACAGCGGAAATGCGATGACCGTGGTGGCGAGCGCGACGACGGCGAATGCAAGCCCGATCAAATTGCCCCAGATGATCAGCTGATGCCCCTGCTGGGTGTAGAAGACCTCATGCAGCAACAGGCTCATCGAGGCAGGAGCCGCCGGCCCGAAGAGAGAGACATAGAGCGCCTTGGCAACCAGCAGCCAGCCGATGAAGAGCGCGAAAAGCCAGATGCCGACGACCGCGATGGACGGCAGCGCCGACGAATGGCGGACATCGAAGGCATGGCGCCAGGACGTATCGATGCCGTGTTCGCGCCGGCGGCTGATCTCATAAAGGCCGAGCGCGGCGATCGGCCCAAGCAGGGCAAAGCCCGACATCAGCGGAAACAGCAGTGGCAGGGCATTGTTGCCCGAGGTCCACGAGATCAGGAAAACGCCGACGATCGGATAGATCAGGCACAGAAAGACGTAATGCGACGGCTTTTCCCAAAAATCCTCCGCGCCCTCGCGGAACGCGGCGTTGACATCGGAAAAGTGGATCTTGCGTATCGCCACCCGGTTATAGCCCTCGGTAGCGCCTGCCATGACATGAAAGCCCGCCATTGCCGTTCCTCCACAGTTGGACACGGCCGTCGGAAAGCATCCTGGCGCACGAGAAAGCCGCCACGACGAACCGCGACCCGCACACGCCGATCATACTCAATCGGGCGGGGCTTGTCGCCTCACGAACGTTTCAAGGATCGCGGGGGTTCCGTTATCAGCGGACCAGGCGGGAGATGAGCTGGGCGGTGTAGTCGACCATCGGCACGATGCGTGCATAGTTCAGCCGGGTCGGCCCAATCACGCCGAGCGCGCCGATGACGCGAGCATCCTTGTCGCGATAGGGCGCGACCACCAACGAGGAGCCCGACAGCGAAAACAGCTTGTTCTCCGAGCCGATGAAGATGCGCACGCCCGACCCCGCCTCGGCGAGATCGAGAAGCTGGACCATGCTCTCCTGCGTCTCCAGGTCCTCGAACAGATGCTTGAGCAGATCGATGTCGGCCTGGGCGGTGAGGTTTTCCAGAAGATTGGCGCGGCCGCGCACGATGAGGCGCACCGGCAGACCGCTTTCCGCGCCGGCCCAGACTGCAAGGCCCTGCTCCACCAGTTCCTGCGACAGCGTGTCGAGCGCGGCCTGCGTTTCCAGCTTGCGGCGCCCGATCTCGGCCTTGGCCTCGACCAGCGTGAGGCCACGGACATGGGCGGTGAGATAGTTCGACGCCTCGATGAGTTGCGAGGCGGTGACGCCGGCGGGCAGCTCCACTACCCGGTTTTCCACGTCGCCGTTCTGCGAGACCATGATGGCGAGCGCCCGACCCGGATCGAGCTGGATGAACTCAATGTGCTTCAGCGGCACTTCGTTCTTGGCCGCCAGAACCAGGCCCGCCCCGCGCGACAGGCCCGACAGCATCTGGCTGGCATCGATGAGCATTTGCTCCAGCGTGGCGCCGGTGCCGGCGGCCTTGAGCTGGGTCTCGATGGTGCGGCGCTCGTCCTCGGCGAGGTCGCCGATCTCCATGAAGGCGTCGACGAAGAAGCGCAGGCCCTGCTGCGTAGGCAGGCGGCCGGCCGAGATGTGCGGCGCATAGATGAGCCCGAGCTGCTCGAGGTCGCTCATGACGTTGCGCACGGTCGCCGCCGACAGCGTGGCCGGCATCATACGCGACAGATTACGCGAGCCCACGGGCTCGCCGTCGCGAAGATAAGACTCGACGATGCGGCGGAAAATCTCGCGCGAGCGCATATCAAGTGAGTGCAATATCGGATCCGGCATTGGCTTCGTCATCGATTCAACAAACCTCCGGAATCAAGATATAGATTCACATGGGCCTAACACAACCTCGGCAAGCTGCCCGGTTTTCCTTTGCGCCGGGGCTTGCATGGGGCTACAAGCCGCCTCGAATCCAGCTCTCGTACGGAAAGAACCGCATGCGCCCCTCCAAACGCCAACCCGACGAAATGCGCGCCATCTCGTTCGAGCGCAATGTTTCCAAGCACGCCGAAGGCTCCTGCCTGGTCAAGTTCGGCGACACGCATGTCCTGTGCACGGCAAGCCTTGAGGAAAAGGTGCCGGGCTGGATGCGCAACACCGGCAAGGGTTGGGTGACGGCCGAATACGGCATGCTGCCGCGCGCCACCGGCGATCGCATGCGCCGCGAGGCGGCCGCCGGCAAGCAGGGCGGACGCACGCTGGAAATCCAGCGGCTGATCGGCCGCTCGCTGCGCGCCGTGGTCGACATGCAAGCGCTGGGCGAAGTGCAGATCACGGTGGACTGCGACGTGCTGCAGGCCGATGGCGGCACGCGCACCGCAGCCATCACCGGCGGCTGGGTGGCGTTGCACGACTGCCTGCGCTGGATGGAAGCCCGCCAGATGGTTTCGGTCTCCAAGGCTCTCAAGGACCACGTCGCGGCAATCTCCTGCGGCATCTATGAGGGCCAGCCGGTGATCGACCTCGACTATCTGGAAGACTCCGCGGCCGGCACCGACGCCAATTTCGTCATGACCGGCAAGGGCGGCATCGTCGAGATCCAGGGCACGGCCGAGGGCGCGCCCTTCACCGAAGAAGAATTCGCCAATCTGATGGCGCTGGCCAAGAAGGGTATTTCGCGGCTGGTGAGCCTGCAGCAGATGGCGGTGGCCTGAGCCAGCGATGCGCCCCTCCGCCATCCTCGAAAGCGCCCTCTACGTCGACGACCTCGACGCGGCAGAGGCGTTCTACGGCGATGTGATGGGGCTGGAGCGCATTGCCAAGGTGCCGGGCCGGCACGTCTTCTTCCGCTGCGGGCAAGGCGTGCTGCTGCTGTTCAACGCGGACGCCACCCGTCACCCGCCGGCGCCGGACGCGAAACTTCCGGTGCCGCCGCATGGCACGGTTGGCCAGGGGCACCTCTGCTTTTCCGGCACCGCCGATGAAGTTGCGCAGTGGAAGGCCCATCTGGAGGCCAAGAGCATCGCCATCGAAGCCGATTTCGAATGGCCGAGCGGTGGCCGTTCCATCTATTTTCGCGATCCTTCCGGCAATTCGCTGGAGATCGCCGAACCACGTATCTGGGGTATCTGAATGCGCATTCTGACCGAACGGGAAATCGTCGTCGCCAGCCACAATGAAGGCAAGCTGCGTGAATTTGCGGATCTGATGGCGCCGTTCGGCTTCAAGGCGAAGTCGGCCAAGGAGTTCGGCCTGCCCGAGCCCGACGAGACCGGCACCACCTTCGAGGAAAACGCGGCCATCAAGGCGCTGGCTGCCGCCACCGCCACCGGCCTGCCGGCGCTTTCCGACGATTCCGGCCTCTGCGTCGATGCGCTCGACGGCCAGCCCGGTGTCTATACCGCCAACTGGGCCGAAAAGGCCGACGGCAGCCGCGACTTCGGCATGGCCATGCAGCGCACGGAAGATGCCATGAACGAGGTGGGGGCCCACTCGTCCGACAAGCGAAGCGGCCGCTTCGTGGCCGTCATCTGCGTTGCCTGGCCGGACGGGCACACCGAATATTTCCGCGGCGAGGCCGAGGGCCAGCTGGTCTGGCCGCCGCGCGGCGAAAAGGGCTTTGGCTACGATCCGGTCTTCCTGCCGGAAGGCTTCGAAAAGACCTTCGGCGAAATGACCGCCGATGAAAAGCACGGCTGGAAGCCGGGCCAGGAAACGGCGCTGTCGCACCGCGCCCGCGCCTTCCAGAAATTTGCCCGCGCCATGCTCGGCGCGGCCTAAGGACACTATCTTGACGGGCAACGAACCGGGCTTCGGCGTATACATCCATTGGCCCTTCTGCGCGGCCAAGTGCCCCTATTGCGACTTTAACAGCCATGTCCGCCACCAGCCAGTGGACCAGGAACGGTTCGCCCGCGCCTTCGAGACCGAGTTGGCGACGATGCGCCAGCGCACCGGCCCGCGCACGGTGACCAGCATCTTCCTCGGCGGCGGCACGCCCTCGCTGATGAATCCCGAGACGGTCGGCGCGGTGCTGGAAGCGGTGGCCAAGAACTGGACGGTGCCGGACGGTATCGAGATCACGCTCGAGGCCAACCCCTCCTCCGTCGAGGCCGAGCGTTTTCGCGGCTATCGCGCCGCCGGCGTCAATCGCGTGTCACTCGGCGTGCAGGCGCTGAACGATGCCGACCTGCGATTCCTCGGCCGGCTGCACAATGTCGAGGAAGCGCTACACGCCATCGAGCTCGCGCGCGAAACCTTCCCGCGCCTTTCCTTCGACCTCATCTATGCCCGGCCCGGCCAGACGCCCGATGCCTGGGCGGCCGAGCTCAAGCAGGCCATCGGCCATGCCGTGGATCACCTGTCGCTCTACCAATTGACCATCGAGGAAGGCACGCGCTTCCACACGCTCTATGCCGCGCACAAGTTCGAGCTGCCCGATGCGGATGCCTCGGCCGACCTCTATGCGGTCACGCAAGAGGTGACCGCCGCGCACGGCCTGCCCGCCTACGAGATTTCCAACCACGCCAGGCCCGGCGCCGAAAGCCGGCACAACCTGACCTACTGGCGCTATGGCGAATATGTCGGCGTCGGCCCCGGCGCGCATGGCCGCTTCGTGGAGGACGGGTCTCGCATAGTGACGATCGCCGAGAAAGTGCCGGAGACCTGGGCCGGGCTGGTGGAAGCCAACGGCCACGGCATCACCGGCGGCGAGACGCTGATCCGGTCGGAGGAAGCCGACGAGTTCCTGCTGATGGGGCTGAGGCTGGTCGAAGGCATCGACCTCGTGCGCTACGAGGCGCTATCCGGGCAGGCGCTGTCGACGGAACGTATCTCGATCCTGCAAGGCGAGGGGCTGGTCGAGCCTGTCGGCAATTCACGCCTTCGCGCCACGCCATCGGGCATGATCGTGCTCGATGCCGTGGTGGCCGATCTGGCGCGGTGAGAGGGCGGCTGCGGTGAAGAACGTTCTCTTCGTCTGCAGCCAGAACCGCCTGCGCAGCCCCACAGCCGAACAGGTGTTTTCCAGGCGCCGGGACATCGAAGTCGAGTCGGCCGGCACCAATCATGATGCCGAAAATCCGCTGACGCCGGAGCTTGTCGAATGGGCCGACATCATCTTCGTGATGGAGAAGATGCACCGCGCCAAGCTTCAGCAGAAATTCAGGAAGAGCCTGAAGAGCGCGCGGATCATCTGCCTGGACATACCGGACAACTACCAGTTCATGGACCCGGCGCTGGTTCAGCTTCTCGAAGAACGCGTTCCAAGATATCTCGGCACCTGAAAACCTCTGGAGGCACCGTCATGAATTCCGCTCTCGCGTCCTGGCAGTTCTGGGCGGTGTTGTCCGCCGCCTTTGCGGCGCTGACCGCCATCTTCGCCAAGGTGGGCGTGGAGAATGTGAATTCCGACTTCGCCACCCTCATCCGCACCATCGTCATCCTGATGGTGACGGCGGGCATCGTTGTCGCAACGGGCCAGGCGCAGGCGCTCGGCTCGATCTCGACCAAGACCTACAGCTTCCTCGTCCTGTCTGGGATGGCGACGGGCGCTTCGTGGCTGTGCTACTTCCGGGCGCTGAAGCTCGGGCAGGCCGCGCAGGTGGCGCCCATCGACAAGCTAAGCGTGGTTCTTGTCGCGGTGTTCGGCGTTGTTTTTCTTGGCGAGAGGCTGACCGGCGCGAACTGGCTTGGCGTCGCGCTGATTGCCGCCGGGGCGGTGCTGGTCGCCTATCACGCCTGACGAGCGCTCGGACGAGCTGCCCCTTTCCAGACGCGACACGAATACATCGAAGCGATTGGGCATTGTGCTTCCAGCCTTTTGACCGTGGTGCCGGAAGGTTCTCGCCGCAGCGAAACGCTTCCGACTCGGGTACATAGGTTTCGACCCGATTGCGGCAAATTTCGCGCAGCAAGGCGAAAGGTTTTTTGCAACGCGCCGCGCCCCATGCCAAACAGAACCACCCAGGAGATTAGCAGGCGTGACCACGGACGGCGGCAAGAAGAGTTTCATGATCGGGCAGACGGAAGTCGTCGCCCGGCCGTTGGAGGTGGCGCTTTACCTCGTCGCCACGCCCATCGGCAATCTCGGCGACATCACCCTGCGGGCCCTGGAAACGCTGGCCGGGGCGGATGTGCTGGCCTGCGAGGACACGCGCGTCACTCGCATTCTGCTCGACCGCTACGGCATCCGCCAGCGCCCCACCCCCTACCATGAGCACAATGCAACTGAGGCCGGTCCGCGCCTGATCGAGGCTCTGGAGGCTGGCAGGAGCGTGGCGCTGGTGTCGGACGCCGGCACGCCGCTCGTCTCCGACCCCGGCTATCGGCTGGTCGAGCAGGCGCAGGAGCATGGCATCCGCGTGGTGCCGATCCCCGGTCCGTCCGCCGTGCTGGCGGCACTGACAGCCTCGGGCCTGCCTTCGGACGCTTTCATGTTTGCCGGCTTCCTGCCGGTAAAGGACGGCCAGCGCCGCAGCCGGCTTTCCGAGCTCATCGCCGTGCCGGCCACACTGATCTTCTTCGAATCGCCGCGCCGGCTGGCCGACACGCTGGTCGCAATGGCCGAGGTCTATGGCGACCGGCCGGCCGCAATCGGCCGCGAGCTCACCAAGACCTTTGAAGAAATGCGCACCGGCACGCTGGCAGCACTTTCGGCCCATTATGCCGAGGCGCCGACGCCCAAGGGCGAGATTGTCATCTGCGTCGGGCCGCCGATTGCGCAGGTCGCAGAAGCCGAAGACGTCGACCGCCTGCTGCTTTCGCTTGCGACCGAAATGCCGGCCTCCAAGGCGGCGGCGGAAGCCGCACGCATGACCGGCGGACAAAAGTCCGCACTCTATCGCCGCCTGCTCGAACTTAAGGAAGGCGGCGGTGGCTGATACGCTGGCGCGACGCAAGGCCTACCGGCGCGGACACCGCGGCGAATGGCGTGCGGCACTCGCGCTGATGCTGAAGGGCTACCGCATCGTCGCGCGGCGCTACCGCACGAAACTCGGCGAAATCGACCTCATCGCCCGGCGCGGCGACCTGGTGCTGATCGTCGAGGTCAAGGCCCGTCGGACACTTGCCGAGGCCATGGAAGCGGTATCCTACGGCTCGGAGCGCCGCATCGAGGGCGCGGCCGACCTATGGCTTTCGCGCCAGCCCGACTACGACCGGCTATCAGTGCGCTTCGACCTTGTGGCGGTGCTGCCGCGCCGCTGGCCGGTGCATGTGGAGAATGCGTTTTACGGGCGGAACTGAGCATAGGTCTTTACCCCGACGGCCGATGCCCTTAACTGCGCTTTCCAAAGCCGGCTGCGAGGCGGGCAATCTCGTTGGGCGGCCGCATGGGCGCCAAGACTTACTGGAGAAAGCAATGTCCCTTCCCGACCGGCTGAGCATCGACCCGCGCAGCCCCTTCTTCGATGGCGAAACGCTGGAACGCGGCGTCGGCATCATGTTCAACGGACGCGAGCGCGAGGACGTCAGCGAATATTGCGTCAGCGAGGGCTGGATCCGCGTGCCGGCCGGCAAGTCCAAGGACCGCTTCGGCCAGCCGATCACCATCAAGCTCAAGGGCACGGTCGAGCCTTTTCCGAAGGCCTGAGCGTTAGACAACCCCTTCCGGTACTCCCCCTAGTAGGGAGAGCGGCGACGTCGCGTTTCAACGCCGCGTCACGCTCATCGGCAGGCCGCCTTGCGGCTGGGTGGTGAGCTTCTGAACCGGCCAAGGCTTGGTCTCGGCCACGGTGTCGAAGCGGAAGCGCGACAGCAGGATGGCGAGCGCGATGATCGCCTCCTGCATGGCAAAGCTGGCGCCGATGCAGACGCGCGGGCCGGCACCGAACGGCAAATACTGGTAGCGGTCGATCTTCTCGCGGTTGCCGGGGTGGAAGCGCGCCGGGATGAACGCCTCGGGCTGGTCCCACAGCTTGCGGTGGCGATGCACCGTCCACGGCATGACCAGCACCTGCGAGCCCTTGCGGATTTCCAGATCCTTGTAGCGGTCGGCCTCGATGGCCTCGCGATTGATCGAAGGCGCCGGCGGATAGAGCCGTAGCGCCTCCTCGAAGGCCGCGCGCGTCAGCGGCATCGCCTCCAGCCACTTGGTCGGATCGGGCTCGCGGGCCAGCACCGCGTCGATCTCGGCTTCGATCGGCGCGCGCTCCCACGGCGCCTCGGCCAGGCAATAGAGCGTCCAGCCGAGCGCACGAGCGGTGGTTTCGTGGCCGGCGCCGATGAAGGTGATGATGTTGTCCTCGATCTCGGCGCGCGTCAGCCCGTCCGGCCCCTCGGCGCGCAGAAGCAGGGTCAAAAAGTCCTCTGGCACGGCGTCCGCCTCGCGCGCCAGTCTGTCCTTGCGCATGGTCATCGTGTCGGACACGATTTTGCGGAAATAGGCCATCGTCTTGCGGCCGCGAATGCGCGTGATGCGCGGCAGCCAGTCGGGCGCGCGCAAGAGGTCCAGCGGGTCGACCCGGCCCATGGTCTCGAACAGATGGTCGACCTGGCGGCCAAAACTGCCTGCCTCACCCGCGATCTCGCCCGAAAACAGCGTTTCGGCGAGGATTTCATAGGTGAGCGTGGTCATGTCGCGGGCGATGTCGACCGTGCCGCTCTCGCCCTCGTAGCGCTCGACGAATTCCAGAGTGCGCTTCAGCATCGGCTGCGCGAAGCCGAAGATGTGGCGCGGCGTGAACACCGGCGCCATGGCCTTGCGCGAGCGCTTCCACACTTCGCCCTCGGCGGTCAGAAGCCCGTCGCGCAGGATCGGCCGCAGGATTTTCTGGCGCACCGCGGCCATCTTGTAATTCTTGGCGTTGTCCACCAGCACATGGCGGACCAGGCCGGGATCGTTGGCGATCACCAACGGTCCGCCGAAGCTCGACACCGAAATCCACGGCTCGTTGTAGGAGGGCTCGCCCCACAATTCGAGCGGGTTGCGATAGACGATGCGGATCATCTGCAGCATCGAGGGCGGCGTGCTGCGAGGCTTTGGCGCGGGCGGAATGAAGGGAGCGGGCGCGGTATCCATCGTGTCCTCCGTGCCGTCTATGTAAGCTTCCAAGGGAGCCCCGTCCACAGAAACGAAGACCGTTCCGCAAAGGGTGAACGCTACGTCACCGGCCAATTCGCCGGTTACCAAAAAGTGCTCGCTTGCCTTCTGGAGGCGTTAGGCGCATTTCCTCCCTAGGTTACTTTTGGTGACTAAAATCGCATAGGGATCATGACATTGACGCACAAGCTCCACATCATCATCGGCAGCACCCGGCCGGGCCGCGTCGGCCCCCTCTTCGCCAAGTGGTTCGCCGATGTTGCGCGCGAACACGGCAAGTTCGAACCGGTTGTCGTGGACATCGCAGAGTTCAACCTGCCGCTGTTCGACGAGCCGAAGCACCCGCGCCTGGGCCAGTATGAGAACGAGCACACCAAGCAGTGGTCGCAGACCATTTCCGAAGGCGACGCCTTCGTGTTCGTGACGCCGGAATACAACTATTTCATCCCGGCCCCGCTGGTGAACGCCATCACCTATCTGTCGACCGAATGGAACTACAAGCCCGCCGGCTTCCTAAGCTACGGCGGCGTTTCGGGCGGCCTGCGCGCCGTGGAATCGGCCAAGACGCTCATGAACACCGTCAAGATCGTGCCGATCCCGGAAGGCGTTCCGGTGCCGAACTATCCGCAGTTCCTGGCCGACGGCCAGTTCAAGCCGAACGACCTCATCGCCGCCGGCGCAAAGACCATGCTGGACGAGCTCGACCGCTGGACTGGTGCCCTCAAGGCGTTGCGCCCCGCCAAGCAGGCCGCTGCCGCCGCCTGACCCGCAGGCGTAGCCAGATAGAGCCAGTCCGGAAAATCGCCCCGCCTGCACCAGGCGGGGCGCGTCTACTGGCATGAGAGCCGGCTCAACGATCCGCTCATCCGGCTAGCCGGCGGAGTGCTGGCTGAAGTGGTGACCGCAAGGGGCGAGCTGCTGGGCGGAGTGCCCGTCCAGGCTTTCGCCACAAGCCTTCAAAACAGGCCAAAATCTGCCTGATTTCCCCCGCAAAATCCTTGTAAAACTTGGAAAAATGACCCGGAGAGCCTATATCTGAAAGATGAACAGGCGCGCGATTCGGGACGGTCTTGCGCGCCTGTCCCGCTACAGAGAGACGAAAGCACTTCATGAGCGATACGACCGACAACCTGGCTGGCGGGCCAGCCGAATACGGCGCCGACTCCATCAAGGTCCTCAAGGGGCTGGACGCGGTGCGCAAGCGGCCCGGCATGTATATTGGCGACACTGACGACGGTTCGGGCCTTCACCACATGGTCTACGAAGTGGTGGACAACGCCATTGACGAGGCGCTCGCAGGCCACGCCACGCTGGTCACCGTCACGCTCAATCCCGACGGCTCCTGCACCGTGACCGATAACGGCCGCGGCATTCCGACCGACATCCACCCCTCCGAGGGCGTGTCGGCGGCCGAGGTCATCATGACCCAGCTGCATGCCGGCGGTAAGTTCGACCAGAATTCCTACAAGGTCTCCGGTGGCCTGCACGGCGTGGGCGTGTCCGTCGTCAACGCGCTGTCGATCTGGCTCAAGTTGCGCATCCGCCGCAAGGGCCGCATCCACGAGATGAGCTTCACCCATGGCGCGGCCGACGCTCCGCTAAAGGAAGTGGGCGACGCCGGCGACGAGACTGGCACGGAAGTGTCGTTCCTGCCCTCGCCCGATACCTTCTCGATGGTCGAGTTCGACTACGGCACGCTCGAGCACCGTCTGCGCGAGCTCGCCTTCCTGAATTCGGGCGTGCGCATCGTGCTGACCGACAAGCGCCATGCCGACGTCAAGACCCAGGAACTGCTCTACGAAGGCGGCCTCGAAGCTTTCGTGAAATATCTCGACCGCGCCAAGAAACCGCTGATCCCCGCACCTATCGCCATCCGCGCCGAGCGCGACGGCATCACCGTGGAAGTGGCGATGTGGTGGAACGACAGCTACCACGAGAACGTGCTGTGCTTCACCAACAACATTCCGCAGCGCGACGGCGGCACCCACCTTGCCGGCTTCCGAGGCGCGCTGACGCGCCAGGTGACCGGCTATGGCGAGAGCTCGGGCCTGACCAAGAAGGAAAAGGTCTCGCTCGTCGGCGACGACTGCCGCGAAGGCCTGACGGCTGTTCTCTCGGTCAAGGTTCCCGACCCGAAATTCTCCTCGCAGACCAAGGACAAGCTCGTTTCCTCGGAAGTTCGGCCCGTGGTCGAAAACCTCGTCAACGAGGCGCTCGGCACGTGGCTCGAAGAACATCCGAGCGAAGGCAAGGCCGTCGTCGAAAAAGTGATCCAGGCCGCCGCCGCGCGCGAAGCCGCGCGCAAGGCGCGCGACATCACGCGCAAGAGCACGCTCGGCGTCACCTCGCTGCCCGGCAAGCTTGCCGACTGCCAGGAGCGCGATCCGGCCAAGTCGGAACTGTTCATCGTCGAGGGTGACTCCGCAGGCGGCTCGGCCAAGAGCGGCCGCTCGCGTCAGAACCAGGCCATCCTGCCGCTGCGCGGCAAGATCCTGAACGTGGAGCGCGTGCGTTTCGATCGCATGCTGTCGTCCGACATGATCGGCACACTGATCACCGCACTCGGCACGTCCATCGGCAAGGACGAGACCAACGGTTTCAACGCCGACAAGCTGCGCTACCACAAGATCATCATTATGACCGACGCCGACGTCGACGGCGCCCACATCCGCACGCTCCTGCTCACCTTCTTCTTCCGGCAGATGCCGGAGCTGATCGAGCGCGGGCACCTCTACATCGCGCAGCCGCCGCTCTATAAGGTCACGCGCGGCAAGAGCTCGCAGTACCTCAAGGACGAGGGCGCGTTCGAGGAGTATCTGGTCAACACCGGCCTCGACGAAGCCTCGCTGACGCTTGGCTCGGGCGAGGTACGGACCGGCCAGGACCTGCGCGCCGTCATCGACGACGCGCTTGCCGTGCGCAGCCTGCTGAACGGCCTGCACACGCGCTATTCACGACCCATCGTGGAGCAGGCGGCGATCGCCGGCGCGCTGAACCCGGCTATCCTCGAGGATCTCGACCGCGCCAACGCCATGGCCGAAACCATCGCCCAGCGGCTGGACGCCATAGCGGAAGAAACCGAGCGCGGATGGCACGGCCGCACCGCGATCTCCAGCGACGGTCCCGGCGGCTATGTCTTCGAGCGCACCGTGCGCGGCGTGAGGGAAGCGGCCGTGCTCGACACGGGGCTACTGAACTCGGCCGATGCGCGCGCGCTGGATCGCTACGCCGGTCGCCTCGGGGATATCTATGGCCAGCCGCCGACGTTGCGCCGCAAGGAAACCTCGGAGGTGATTTCCGGGCCGACGCGGCTTCTGGAAACCGTATTCGCCACTGGCCGCAGGGGCCTGACCATGCAGCGCTACAAAGGCCTCGGCGAAATGAATGCCGAGCAGCTTTGGGAAACCACGCTGGATCCGAACGTGCGCTCGCTGCTGCAGGTCAAGGTTACCGATGCCACCGACGCCGACAGCCTGTTCTCGCGCCTGATGGGCGACGAGGTCGAGCCGCGCCGCGAGTTCATCCAAGACAACGCGCTTTCGGTGGCGAACCTGGACGTGTAACGCGCGTCAATCACCACAGCATTGAAATAACAACGGCCCGGAAATCGGCATTTCGATTTCCGGGCCGGTTTGTTTTGGCTTGCCTTTGGCTAAGCCTTCTTGGCTCAGGCCAGGCCTTCCTCGCGTAGCGCCTGCTGCACGGCCGGGCGGGCGGCCACGGTGCCGATGAAGCGCTGGATATTGGCGAAGGGCGACAGGTCGAAGCCGATATGGCGAGCCCAGCCGAGAACGGTCCACAGATAGGCGTCGGCGGCGCTAAAAGCCTCGCCCATCAGATAGGAACGGCCCTCGAGCTTCTGGTCGACATAGGCAAGGCGCTTGTTGAGATGCGCGCGGTTCGTCTCTTTGGTCGCCTCGGGCGTGTCGGGCTTGAAGAACGGACCGAAGGCCTTGTGCAGTTCGGTCGAAACGAAAGCCAGCCACTGCTGCACGCGGTAGCGCGCCATTTCGCCTGCCTTGGGCATCAGCCCGCTTTCGGGCTTCTGGTCGGCAAGGTACTGCACCAGCACCGACGCCTCGGTCATCAGTTCGCCGTCGGCCAGCACCAACGCCGGCACATAGCCATTGGGATTGGTGGCGAGGAAGTCCTGCTCGGTTTCGGTCTTCTTGGTCTTGCCGTTGACCTTGATGAGCTCGACGTCCAGGCCGGCTTCATTGGCAACGATGTGCGGGGCCAGCGAGCAGGCGCCGGGCATGTAAAAAAGTTTCATTTGGAAAGATACTCCGAATGGATTGGCATGCCCCTGTTGCACGCGCATGAGGCGCGGCCAAGGCCGCATTCGATAAACAATGAGTGTTCGGATGCGAAACGGCGCCGGCGCGGAATGCTCGCCGTCGGCCGGTCAGACCGTGATGGTCTTCAGGCGTTCGGCAATGACTTCGGCCAGCCGCGCGGCGACCTCGTCCTTGCTCATGTCCGGCCATTCCTCGATGCCGGCCTTGGAGACGATCTTCACCCGGTTGCGGTCGCCGCCCATGGCGCCGCCGGCCGCGGAGACATCGTTGGCGACGATGAAATCCGCACCCTTCTTCTTCAGCTTGGCCTCGGCGTTGGCGACGACGTTCTGCGTCTCGGCCGCAAAGCCGACCACGAGATAGGGGCGGTTCTTGGCGTGGCCGATTGTGGCGAGAATGTCGGGGTTCTCGACCATCTGCAAAGCCGGAGGCCCCTCGCCCGCCACCTTCTTGATCTTTTCATCGGCCGAATTGGCGGTGCGCCAATCGGCGACGGCAGCAACGAAGACCGCAGCATCGGCCGGCAGCAGGCTTTCCACCGCATCTTGCATTTGGCGCGCGCTTTCGACATGGGTCGTGTGGACGCCGGCCGGATCGGGAATGGTGACCGGGCCGGACACGAGCTGCACGTCGGCGCCGAGCCGAGCGAGAGCGGCCGCGATCGCATGCCCCTGCTTGCCCGACGAGCGGTTGGCGATATAGCGCACCGGGTCGATCGGCTCATGCGTGGGGCCGGAGGTGACGATGATCCTGCGGCCGGTCAACGGCTTCGGCCGCGTGTCGAATTTTGCCTCGATGGCTGCGACGATCTCCAGCGGCTCGGCCATGCGCCCCTCGCCGGCCTCGCCGCTCTCGGCCATCTCGCCCTTGTTGGGGCCGACGAAAGCGACGCTGTCTTTCACAAGCGTCGTATGGTTGCGCCGTGTCGCCGGATGCGACCACATTTTCGGGTTCATCGCCGGCGCTATCAGCACCGGCTTGTCGGTAGCGAGAAGCACGGCGGAGGCAAGATCATTGGCCAGGCCGTTGGCGAGCTTGGCCATCAGGTCTGCGGTGGCAGGCGCCACCACGATCAGGTCGGCCTCACGCGACAGGCGGATATGGCCGACATCCTGCTCGTCCTGGCGGTCGAAAAGATCGGTGAAGACATGGTCGGCAATGAGCGCGCCGACCGCAAGCGGCGTGACGAACTGCTGCGCGGCCTCGGTCATGACGCAGCGCACCGAAGCGCCACGTTCGCGCAGGCGGCGAATAAGGTCGAGCGACTTGTAGGCCGCGATGCCGCCGCCGATGATGAGCAGAATGCGCTTGCCCGAGAGTGTCATGCCTTGCCGCCCTTATGCCGGCTTCAGCGCCGGCTCGATATCGGTATGGACGAAATCGTCGCCCTTGAAAAGCAGCGGCAGATTGCGGGTCTTGGCAAGGGCATAGGAACCGGTCGCCCAAATCGTCTACAGCAGCTTCCAGCCGATCCAGATCAAGGTCAGCGCGATCACCCAAAGGGCGATGCGGCCGGAACGGGTGTTGCGCGCTTCGGCCTCGCCGATCGCCTTGGCCGTCGCCTTGTCGAAGCGCAGGCCGTGCTCGGCCATGGCGTCGATCTCGCGCGAGAGGCGCTCGGTGCGGGCGGCAAGCTCGGGCGCCTGGCGGGCCAGCGACACCAGCGCATGCAAACCGTCGCGCGCATCGCTCAGCATGCCCCGGGGCCCCAGATTGTCGGCGATCCAGCCGCCCACCACGGGCTCCGATGTCTTCCACATGTTGAAATGCGGATCGAGCGTGCGGGCCACGCCCTCCACCACCACCATGGTCTTTTGCAACAGGATCAGCTCGGGGCGCGCCTGCATGTCGAACAGCTCTGTCACTTCGAACAACAAGGTCAGCAGCTTGGCCATGGAGATGGTCTCGGCCGGCTGGCCATGGATCGGCTCGCCGATGGCGCGGATGGCCTGGGCGAAGGCCGCCACATTGTGCTTGCGCGGCACATAGCCGGCCTCGAAATGCACCTCGGCTACCCGCACATAGTTGCGCGTGATGAAGCCATAGAGGATCTCCGCCAGGAAGTGGCGTTCCTTCTTGCCGAGCCGGCCGGAGATGCCGAGATCGACGGCCACGATAGTGCCGTCGGCTTCGACGAACAGGTTGCCCGGATGCATGTCGGCATGGAAGAAGCCGTCGCGTAGCGTGTGGCGCAGGAAGGACTGGATCAGGTTGGAGGCGATCAGCGGCAGGTCATAGCCGGCAGCGCGCAGCCCTTCGACATCGCTCATCTTGATGCCGTCGACCCACTCCATCGTCAGCACGTCGCGGCCGGTGCGCTCCCAGTCGACGTCGGGCACGCGGAAGCCGGGGTCGTCGCGCGTGTTTTCCCGGATCTCGGACAGCGCCGCCGCCTCGAGCCGCAAATCCATCTCGATGCGGGTGGTCTGCGCCAGCGTCTCGGTCACCTCGACCGGCTTCAGCCGCCGGGTGGAGGGCATGTAGCGTTCCTGCAGCCGGGCCGCGAGGAAGAAGCTTTCCAGATCGTTCTGGAAGGCCTTGCGCACGCCCGGCCGGATCACCTTTACGGCAACCTTGGACGGACCGACGTCGCGCTCGACCTCGGCGACATGGACCTGCGCGATGGATGCGGCGGCGACCGGCGAGCCCAGTTCGATGAAAAGATCGTTGACGGGACGTCCCAGCGAGCTCTCGATGGCATGCACCGCCTGCGCCCTGGGGAAGGTGTGCATGCGATCCTGCAGCAGCGCCAGATCGACGGCGATGTCGTTGCCGACAACGTCGGGGCGCGTCGCCAAAAACTGGCCGAGCTTGACATAGGAGGGTCCCAGCCGCGCCACCGCGCCGGCCAGTCGCTCCGAACGCTGGCGCCGGCGGGCGCCGCCGCGCGTCAAAAGCTTGGCGATGCGCCAGCCGAATTTCGGCAGGCCGGTCATGTCCTCGCCCGGCAAAGCCGCGACGACGCCCTCACGCGTCAGAATCCATCCAGCCCGGACAAGCCGGAAAGCGGCACCTGCAGAACTCATGCGAAGCCGCCCGTCACAGCTTCCAGCCGGAATGCAGGGCGGCGATGCCGCCGGAGTAGTTCCGGTATGAGACCCGGTCGAAGCCGGCCCGCGAGATCATCGCGGCGAAGTTCGACTGGTTGGGAAATTTGCGGATCGATTCGACCAGATAGCTGTAGGGCTCGCCGTCGCCGGTCACGAGTTGGCCGATGCGCGGGATGGCGTTGAACGACCAGCTTTCATAGACCTTGTCGAGTATAGGCATCTCGACTTCGGAGAACTCGAGGCAGAGGAAACGCCCGCCGGGCTTCAGCACGCGATAGGCCTCCGACAGCGCCTTGTCGATGCGCGGCACGTTGCGGATGCCGAAGGCGATCGTATAGGCGTCAAAGGTCTCGTCGGGGAAAGGCAGTTCCTCGGCATTGGCCTCGACGAACTCGGTGTTCGCCGACAGGCCGCGCTTTTCGGCGCGCTCCTTGCCTACGGCCAGCATCGAGCCGTTGATGTCGAGCACGGTGGCATGCGCCTGCCGGTTCGAGGCCTCGACGATTCGGAAGGAAATGTCGCCGGTGCCGCCGGCCACGTCCAGCACGCGCCAGCCGGGCCGCTTGGGCGGATTGAGCCAGGCCACCATCGCATCTTTCCACAGGCGATGCAGGCCAGCCGACATAAGGTCGTTCATCAGGTCGTAGCGGCCGGCAACGCGGTGGAAAACCTCGTTGACCAGTCCCTGCTTCTCGTCCTGCCCTACGCTTTTGAAGCCGTAGGAGGTCTCCATGCCGCCGGCCACAGTGGTCCGTTGCTCTGACATTTTTTCCGATCCGCCATAAATCCGGCGGGACCATAGCCGATCAGAATGGGCGACGCTATTGTTTAAGGCGCGGTGAAGAGCCGCGCTTTTCGGGGACAGACTTTGCGAGGGAGACCAGATGCCTTTGAAAGCGGAATTGCACTGCCACATCGAGGGTGCGGCAGCGCCTGAGCTGGTGCTGAAACAGGCCGCCAAATATGGCAAGGATGTCTCCCACATCATCCGCGACGGCTCGTTTGTCTGGCACGATTTCACCAGCTTCCTCGCGGCCTATGACGTGGCGTCCGACCTGTTCCGTACGGAAGACGACTACGCCAGGCTTTCCGAGCACTACCTGACCAGCCTGGCGCGCGACGGCGCGATCTATTCCGAGGTCTTCACCTCGCCCGACCACGCCATCAAGGCCGGACTGTCGCCGCAGGCCTACACGGAAGCGCTCGGCGAAGGCATGCTGCGCGCCCGCGACAAGACCGGCATCGAGGGCCGCATGATCGTGACCGGCGTGCGCCATGTCGGCGTCGAATCGATCGAGGCGGCCGCGCGCTTTGCGGCCAAGTGCGACCATCCGCTGGTCACCGGCTTCGGCGTTGCCGGCGACGAGCGCCAGGGAGACATGGAAGATTATGTGCGCGCCTTCGAGATCGCGCGCGAAGCGGGGCTAGGCATCACCGTTCATGCCGGCGAGTTTGGCGGCTGGGAAAGCGTCAAGGCCGCGCTCGACCACATCCGCCCCTCGCGCATCGGTCACGGCGTGCGCGCTATTGAGAACCCGGACCTCGTCAAGCGCATCGCCGACGAGGGCGTGGTGCTGGAGTGCTGCCCCGGCTCCAACATCGCGCTCAAAGTGTTCGACGATTTTGCCAGCCACCCCTTCCTGAAGTTGCAGGAGGCCGGGTGCAAGGTGACGCTCAATTCCGACGACCCGCCCTATTTCTGGACGACGCTGAAGCGCGAATACGATATCGCCGCGACGCATTTCGGCATGAGCGACAAGGCGCTTTCAGCGGTGACTCGCACAGCGATCGAAGCCGCCTTTGTGGACCGCAAGACCAAGGCGGCGCTATTATCGCGTCTTGACGCGCCAAAACGCTGAAAATGGGCACAAAGCTGTGGGCTGGCGCGGGGCAGGCGGTTTCACCGGCTGCCCGCAACCGCTAATGTTGCGGCCACAGCAGAACCTTCAGGAGAGATTTCAATGGGCGTCACAGTCGTCGACCATCCGCTTGTGCAGCACAAGCTCACCATCATGCGCGACAAGGAAACGTCCACGGCGAGCTTCCGGCGGCTGCTGCGCGAAATCTCGCTGCTGCTCGGCTACGAGGTGACGCGCGACCTGGAGCTCACCACCAAATCCATCGAGACGCCCATCGAGACCATGGAAGCGCCGATCCTCGAGGGCAAGAAGCTAGTCTTCGCCTCGGTTTTGCGCGCCGGCAACGGGCTTCTGGAAGGTCTGCTCGATCTGGTGCCGGCCGCGCGCGTTGCCCATATCGGCCTCTACCGCGACCACGAGACGCTCGAAGCTGTGGAGTATTTCTTCAAGGCGCCGAGCGACCTCGCCGACCGCCTGATCATCGTCGTCGACCCGATGCTGGCCACCGCCAATTCGGCCATCGCGGCCATCGACAAGCTGAAGGAGCGCGGCGCCACCAACATGCGCTATCTGTGCCTGCTGGCAGCACCCGAAGGCATCGACCGCTTCACCAAGGCCCATCCGGACGTGCCGGTCTTCACCGCGGCAATCGACCGCCAGCTCAACGAGAAGGGCTACATCATCCCCGGTCTCGGCGACGCGGGCGACCGTCTCTACGGCACAAAATAAGCCAGAGCGACGGGCATTCTGATGAATGCTTTTCCGCCGCTCTAGCCGTTTTCTTAGCCGCATTTGTGCGACGCCAGACGATTCCGTCTGGCTGCAAAATGCTCTAGGCCGTTTTACCGGCGATTAAGGACACGCGCCGAAATCCTTGCGAAACGCCACGGGAACGTCGTGGCGTTAAAGGCCCCGATACCATGCAGGCCTAAGTTCACCCTAATAAAAAGAACAGGGCGGCACATGCTACGCAAGTTGATCATCTTCTCCGTCTGCGCGGGAACCTCTGCGTCGTTCCCGGCGCTTTATCAGTCGAACCAGGAAGTGTTCCAGCGCATGCTGGTCTCCTTCCTGGGCAGCGACAAAATGACGACGGCATCCGTTTCGGCCATGCCGGCGTCGTTGCGTCCGAACGACACGAGCGGCCGCAAGGTGCGGCTGGCGGCCGACCAGCGCGGCCACTTCACCGCCGAGTTCACGATGAACGGGCGCCGGGTCGATGCCATGATCGACACCGGAGCGACAGTCGTGGCGATCAACCGCTCGACGGCGCGGCGCATCGGCATTTCGCCGGCACAGATGGACTTTTCCGAGCAGGTCGATACCGCCAATGGCATGGCGCGCGCCGCACTCGTGACCATCGACCGGCTGCAGATCGGCCAGGTCTCCCTCGACGATGTGCAGGCGGTGGTGATGGACGACAAGGCGCTGTCGGGCACGCTGGTCGGCATGAGCTTCCTCAACCGGCTCGGCAAGTACCAGGTCGAAAACGGCACGCTGGTGATGGTGCAGTAGCGCCGCTGCCTGCCCCGGAGTGCTTCGCGGCTGGATACCTATCCGGCCGCGCCGGCATCTTCGGAGCGGAAATGGCTGGGTGGCGCGCCGATGACGCGCTTGAAGGCCCGGCTGAAGGCCGCTTCCGATTCATAGCCGAGCCGCGTGGCGACGACCGCGATCTTGGCCCGGTCGCGGACGAGCCACTGCCGCGCCTGATGCATGCGCACCTGGGTGACGTATTTCAGCGGCGGCTGCCCGACGATCGTTGCAAAGCGCTCGGCAAAACCCGAGCGCGAGGCGCCCATCATGCGGGCCAGGACCTCCACCGTCCAGTCGCGGTTCGGCTCGAGATGAATGGCGGCCAGCACCCGGCCGATATCCTTGTCTCGCACGGCGGCGATCCAGCCAGTGGAATCACCGCATCCCCGCTCCACCCATAGGCGAATGACGGTGGCGGCCAGCACGTCGGCAAGACGAGCGAGGATGCCCCCCGCTCCCATCCGATCCATGGTGACCTCGCGCGCCATCGCATCCAGCAAGGCTGGAATTGCCGGCTCGTAAGCGTCGAGCCCATGGGTCAGCATCACGTCCGGCATCATGCCAAGCAGCGGGTGCAGGCTGTCGAGATTGAAATACATGCTGCCGCTGAAAAGCAGCGTACCCGGCCGGCAGCCTTCCTTCGGCCGACTGTCATCCGACACGCAGTAGATGTTCTTGCAGAGCTCAGTGACTGAATAGCCGGTGATCGGAGTTGCCTTGACGCCGGGCGCGCTCGCCAGCACATGGGCGGCACCGCGCGGCAGCAAGACCGCATCGCCGGCATTGAGCTCCACCCACTCGCCCGAAGGCTGCTTCAGCCAGCAGCCCTTCCTGCCGACGAAGTGGAAGCGCGCGCCCGCCTGCGCTGGAAATTCGGTGCCCCAGGGCTCCTTCATTTCGCAACGGCCGTATTCCACGCCGTCTAGGCGCAGGCCGCGCAATATGTCCGTCAGCGGGTCGCCGGTGATTGGAAGTTTGGACGATCGGTCAAGCATAATGGCGTTTCTAACATGGAAACTCCATATCGTCACGCCCATTTTCCGCTCCCAATCATTCGGAGAGCCCATCATGACCGAACCCGCAACAGGCGCCATCGACGCCGCATTTCTCGACCAGGCGCAGCCAGAGGAACGAACAGACCCCGCATGGGCCGCCGTGCTTTCCATGGCGCTAGGGGTCTTCGGACTGGTAACGGCGGAGTTCCTGCCGGCCAGCCTGCTCACACCACTGGCGCAGGATCTCGGCGTGACCGAAGGCGCGGCCGGACAGGCTGTGACGGCCACTGCCGTGGTGGCAGCGATTGCCGCGCCCACGCTTGCGATCGCCACCAGGCGCATCGACCGCAGGCATGTGTTGTGGGGCCTGACGCTGATGCTGATCCTGTCCAACGTGCTGGCAGCAATCGCCTGGTCGCTGCCGGTGCTGCTGCTGGCGCGCGTTGTGCTGGGCATCGGGCTCGGCGGCTTCTGGTCGATGTCGGCGGCGATCACCATGCGGCTTGTGCCCAGCCACGTGCTGCCGCGCGCCATGTCGATCGTCCTCACCGGCGTTTCGCTCGCCACTGTCTGCGCCGCGCCGATCGGCGCCTATGTGGGCGACCTGTGGGGCTGGCGCAGCACATTCATGCTTGCCGGCGTCATCGGCGTCGTCACGCTTTTGGTGCAGCTGGTGAGCGTGCCCAGCCTACCACCGGTCAACGTATCGAGCTTCCGCAGCCTGCTGGACGTTGCCCGCAACCCGCTGATCCGGCTCGGGCTCGTCCTGATCCTGCTGCTGGCTTCCGGCCACTTTGCCGGCTTCACCTATGTCCGCGCTTTCCTTGAACAGGTTCCGGCGCTCAGCATCGAAACGATCTCGCTCGTGCTGCTCGCTTTCGGCGTAGGTGGCTTCTTCGGCAATCTCGCCGGCGGCCTGCTGGCCGAGCGCAGCCTCAAGACTGCCGTATGCCTGGCTCCGCTGGTGATTGGCGCGACCGCGCTGTCGCTGCTCGTTCTGGGCGCGTCGCCAACCGCCGCGGCCATCTCGGTCGCGCTGTGGGGCTTTGCCTTCGGCGCGGTGCCGGTCAGCGTACAGACCTGGATGGTCCGTGCTGCACCCGATCAGGCCGAAAGCGCGGGCGGGTTGATGGTGGCAACCTTCCAGGTGGCTATCGCGGCGGGCGCGGTGTTCGGCGGGCTTCTGGTGGACAATGCCGGCGTTGCCAGCGCATTCGCCTATTGCAGCCTCGTCGCCTTCCTGGCTGCCGCGGTGATGTTCTTCCGCGCACCCGCCATCAGGGCCTGAAACGGCACGGCGCGGCGGTTGAAAAACCGCCGCGCCGATTTTTTTCTCCGGCCGGGCGCGAAAGCCAGGGCTTAAGTCAACTGCGCGGGCCGATGCGCCGGACCACCGCCTTGTTCGGGGTCGGCCTCGCATCGCCCAGCGTGTAAGCGGCGAGCACCGCTGCCGCTGCGCGCTCGGCATCCGCTTCGCCGCGTGCATGCACCAGCGCCAGCGCTTCGCCGGTTTTGACCTCGGTGCCGACCGGCAACAACCGGGTGATGCCGACCGTGTGGTCGACGCCGTCTTCCGGCTTGATGCGGCCACCGCCCAGCGCCACCACCGCCATGCCGACGTCGCGAGTCTCGATATTCGACACGAAGCCGTCGCGCGGCGCCTTCACGGCAAATTCCAGCTTGGCCTTGGGCAGATAGGACGCGCACTTCTCGACGAAATCCGACGGCCCACCGAGCACGGCCACCATGCGCGAAAACACTTCGGCCGCTGCGCCGCTGTCCAGCACCTGCCGCGCACGCCGCTCGCCTTCCTGGTTGGAAGCGGCGATGCCGGCCTGCTGCAGCATCTCGGCGGCCAGCGCCAGTGTGACCTGCTCCAGCCGGCGGTCGCGATGATGGCCGGTGAGGAAATCGACGGCGTTCTGCACTTCCACGGCATTGCCGGCGGCAGAGGCCAGCGGCTCGTCCATGCTGGTGATCAGCGCCGAGGTGGGCAAGCCCGCGCCATTCGCCACCTCGACCAGGCTGGTCGCGAGCGCTGTGGCATCGCGGCTCTTGGCCATGAAGGCGCCATTGCCGACCTTGACGTCGAGCACCAGCGACTGCAGCCCTGCCGCCAGCTTCTTCGACAGGATCGAAGCGGTGATGAGCGGAACGGATTCGACGGTCGCCGTCACGTCGCGGATCGAATAGAGCCGCTTGTCGGCCGGTGCGAGGTTCGCCGTCTGGCCGATGATGGCGCAGCCCGTCTTCAGCACGGCATCGCGGAACAGGCCGTTATCCGGCTGGCTGACATAGCCGGGGATGGAATCCATCTTGTCCAGCGTGCCGCCGGTGTGGCCAAGGCCGCGGCCCGAAATCATCGGCACATAGGTCCCGCAGGCCGCCACGATGGGCGCCAGCATCAGAGAGACGTTGTCGCCGACGCCTCCGGTGGAATGCTTGTCGGTGACCGGGCCGGGCAGGTCTGACCAGTCGAGGACGTCTCCGGAGTCACGCATGGCAAGCGTCAGCGGCACCGCCTCGTCGCGGCTCATGCCGTTGAAGAAGACAGCCATGGCAAGTGCTGCCACCTGGCCCTCGGACACCGCGCCCGAGGTCAGCCCCTGGACAAAACCGGCAATCTCGTCGGCGGAGAGCGGCTTGCCGTCGCGCTTGCGGCGGATGATTTCCTGCGGAAGCAGGCTGCTTCCCCTCGCTGCGCCGCTACTCATCCAAAAACCCCTCGCGGAACATGGTCTTCAGCACCGTGGCCAGACGGGCGCCGCCGATGGGCGCCATGTCCTTGGTCTCTTCGTGTGAGAGCTCGGCTCCGGTCATGCCGGCGGCCAGATTGGTGATGACCGAGCAGGCCGCGACCTTGAGGCCGAAGAAGCGCGCCAGGATGACCTCCGGCACGGTCGACATGCCGACCGCATTGGCGCCCAGGATGCGCACCATGCGGATTTCGGCCGGCGTCTCGAAGCTGGGGCCCGAGAACCACATGTAGACGCCCCGATGCAGCTTGATATCGGCGGTCGCCGCGGCGCGCTTCAGCGCAGCGCGCAGGCCGGGGTCATAGGCGCCGGTCATGCCGACGAAGCGGCGGTCGCTCGGCTCGCCGAACAGCGGATTGGTGCCGGAGAAATTGATGTGGTCCTCGATCAGCATCACCGAGCCGGGCAGCATGTCGGCGTCGACCGAACCGGCAGCATTGGTGAGCAGCAGATGCGTGATGCCGATGCCGGCCAGTGTCTCGATGACCGGCCGCATGGCGGCGGCATTGCCGTGCTCATAGTAGTGCGCACGGCCGGCCAGCATCAGCACCGACACACCGGCGAAATGGCCCGCAACGATCTCGCCGGCATGGCCGGTGACACCGCTGACCGGGAAGCCCGGCAGGTCGGCATAGGAGATGCGGACCGGCTTTTCGACCTCGTTGACGAGGCCGCCGAGACCCGAGCCGAGCACGAGCGCGACGCGCGGCGCGAGCCCGCCCAGCCGCTCGACGAGATGATCGATCGCTTCCTTCATTTCAGCGTACTGCCTTCGAAACCGTAGGGCAGCATCTGCCCCATCGTCACCGTCTCGACCACGCCGGTCTGGTCGCAGAGAAAGAGTTTTGTGTCAGCGCCGGCGAATTCGGCCAGGCGCTGGCGGCAGCCGCCGCAGGGCGTGATGCGGTCCATGCGTTCGGCAACGACAGCGATCTCGGCGATCTTGCCGCCCCCGCCCATGATGTAGTGGCCGAGTGCGGTGGTTTCGGCGCACCAGCCCTCGGGATAGGACGCCACCTCGATGTTGCAGCCGGAGAAGACGCGACCATCCTCGGTGAGCAGTGCGGCCCCCACCGGGAATTTCGAATAGGGCGCATGGGCCTTGGCCATGGCCTGCCTGGCGGCAAGAAATAGGTCGTGAGACATGGTTTTATCCCCTCTCCGTCTCGGCCCGCTCGACGCCTCTCCCCACTTCATGAGGGGAGAGGCTACGCTTTTGTGAGCCTAAATCACCGTTCCTTCACATAGGGCACGCCGCCGGCGCGCGGCGGAATGGCCTTGCCGATGAAGCCGGCGAGAAGGATGACGGTGAGGATGTAAGGCAGCGCCTGCATGAGCTGCACCGGCACCTTGCCGATCATCGGCCACGGCATGCCCTGGAAGCGGATGGAAGCGGCTTCGAGGAAGCCGAACAGCAGGCAGGCGAACATGGCCGGCACCGGCTTCCACTTGGCGAAGATCAGCGCGGCGAGCGCGATAAAGCCCTTGCCGGCGGTCATGTCCTTCACGAAGCCGGCATTCTGCGCCACCGACAGATAGGCGCCGGCAATGCCGGTCAGCACGCCTGTGCACAGCACCGCGCGATAGCGCAGCCAGGTCACCGAGATGCCCGCCGTATCCACCGCCGCCGGGTTTTCGCCCACGGCGCGCAGGCGCAGTCCGAAGCGCGTGCGGAACAGCACCCACCAGGTGAACGGCACCATGAGGAAGGCGACATAGACCAGCAGCGAATGGCCGGAGATGATCTGTGAATAGATCGGGCCGATCACCGGCACGTCCTTCACCGCATCCACCCCCGGCAGCGTGATGGCCTGGAAGCGGGCGTCGCCGCTGAGCGACGGCGTGCGGCCGCCCTGCTGGAACCAGGCCTGGCCGAGGATGATGGTGGAGCCGGCGGCGATGAAGTTGATCGCCACGCCCGACACGATCTGGTTGCCACGATGGGTGATCGAGGCAAAGCCGTGCACCAACCCGAAGCAGACCGCCGTCAGCACGGCCGCAGCAAGCCCGACCCAGGCCGAGCCGGTGACGGCTGCGGCCGAAGCGCCGGCAAAGGCGCCGGCCAGCATCTTGCCTTCGAGGCCGATGTCGAAAATACCCGCGCGCTCCGAATAGAGGCCGGCAAGGCAGGCAAGCAGCAGCGGCACTGAGACGCGGATCGTGGCGCCGATGAGCTGAACGAGAACGTCGACGAGCTCCATCAGGCGCCCTCCCCCTTGACCACGGTAACGCCGACCGAACGCGGGCTGACGCTGGCGAACAGCGTCTGGATCGTTGGGCGGAACATATGCTCCAGCGCGCCGGCAAACAGGATGACCAGGCCCTGGATGATGACGATCATGTCGCGCGAGATGGCAGGCATGTCGAAGGCGAGCTCGGCACCGCCCTGGTAGAGCACGCCGAACAGGATGGCCGCCGGCACGATGCCGGCCGGATGTGAGCGCCCCATCAGCGCCACCGCGATGCCGACGAAGCCCGCGCCGGTGACGAAATCAAGCTGCACGCGGTGCTGGTCGCCCATGATCGGGTTCAGCGCCATCATGCCGGCCAGCGCGCCCGAGATCATCATGGTGATGATGATGATGCGCGTTTCGGAAATGCCGGCATAGCGCGCCGCCTTGGGGCTGAAGCCGTAGGTGCGCATCTCGTAGCCGAGCTTGGTGCGCCAGATCAGCACCCAGACCAGGAAGGCCATGACGAGCGCCAGCAGGAACGAGATGTTGAGCGGCGCCGAGCGTACGGTCATGCCGAACATTTCGAGCAGCCAGCCGAGCTTGGGCAGCTGCGCGCCGGGCAGGAAGTCGCGGGTCTGCGGCGCCATCGAGCTTGCGGGCTTCAGCACGTCCACCAGGAGATAGACCATCGCGCTGGCGGCGATGAAGTTGAACATGATGGTGGTGATGACGATGTGCGAGCCGCGCTTGGCCAGGAGATAGGCCGGGACCAGCGCCCACAGCGCACCCACCGCGGCCGCGGCGAGGATCGCCAGCGGGAAGGTCGCCCACCAGGGCAGCACGCTGTCGCAGGCCAGGCACACCAGCGCGACACCGAGGCCGGCGATATAGGCCTGCCCCTCGCCGCCGATGTTGAACAGGCCGCAATGGAAGGCCACGGCAACCGCAAGGCCGGTGAAGATGAAGTTGGTGGCGTAGAACAGCGTGTAGGCGATGTTCTGGCCGTTGCCGAAGGCGCCCTGCACCAGAATCTCGGCCGCGCGCAGCGGGTTTTCGCCCACCAGCATGACGACGAAGCCGGCGACGACGAACGCCACGGCAAGATTGATCATCGGGATCAGACCGTAGTCCGCCCAGCGGGGCAGTTTTGCGTAGGGCGTGCTCACTCTGCGGCCTCCTTGCGTTCGACGCCGGCCATCAGCAGGCCAAGTTCGCCCTCGGTTGCGTCAGGCCCGCGCTCGCCGACGACACGGCCGGCGAACATCACCAGGATGCGGTCGGAGAGCGAGCGGATCTCGTCAAGCTCGACCGAGATCAGCAGTACGGCCTTGCCCTGGTCGCGCATGGCGATGAGGCGCTTGTGGATGAATTCGATGGCGCCGACATCGACGCCGCGCGTCGGCTGGCCGACGATGAGGACGCCCGGGTCCTGCTCGATCTCGCGCGCCAGCACGATCTTCTGCTGGTTGCCGCCGGAGAAATTGGCGGTCTTGAGGCGGCAGTCGTTGGGGCGGATGTCGTATTTCTGGATCTTGTCCCGTGCATCGTTGCGGATCGCTTCGATGTTCAGGAACGGGCCGTTCAGATATTTCGGCTGATCGTGATAGCCGAGGATCGAGTTCTCGTTCTCCTCGAAGGCCAGCACCAGGCCGACATGGTGGCGGTCTTCCGGCACATGGGCCAGGCCCCGGTCGCGCAGCTCGCCCGGATCGACAATGCCGGTGACGTCGATCGGCTGTCCGTCGAGCGTGACTGTGCCCGAGACCGCGCGGCGCGTGCCGGCGATAGCCTCGATCAGCTCCGACTGGCCGTTGCCCGCGACGCCGGCGATGCCGACGATCTCGCCGGCGCGCACGTCGATGGAGACGTTGTCGACCATGGTGACGCCGCGCGAGTCCTTCACCGTCAGGTTCTTCACCGACAGCTTTACCGCGCCCGGCTTGGCCTCGCCCTTTTCGACGCGCAACAGGACGCGGCGGCCGACCATCAGCTCGGCCAGCTCCTCGACCGTGGTTTCGGCGGTCTTGCGGGTGGCGACCATCGTGCCCTGGCGCATGACCGAAACGGTGTCGGTGATGGCCATGATCTCGCGCAGCTTGTGCGTGATCAGCACCACCGTCTTGCCCTGCTCCTTGAGCTGCTGGAGGATGCGGAACAGGTGATCGGCCTCGGCCGGCGTCAGCACGCCGGTGGGCTCGTCGAGGATTAGGATTTCGGCGCCGCGATAGAGCGCCTTGAGGATTTCCACGCGCTGCTGGAGGCCCACCGGCAGTTCCTCGATGATCGCATCGGGATCGACCTCCAGGCCGTATTCGCGCTCCAGCCGGCGCAGCTCCGAGCGCGCCTTGGAAATGGAGTTGGTGAGCAGCGCCTCGCCCTCGGCGCCGAGCATGACGTTTTCGAGCACGGTGAAGTTCTCGACCAGCATGAAGTGCTGGTGCACCATGCCGATGCCGACCGCGATGGCGTCGTTGGACGAACGGATCGCCGTAGGCTTGCCGCCCACGCGGATCTCGCCGCTGTCGGCCTGGTAGAAGCCGTACAGGATCGACATCAGGGTCGATTTGCCGGCCCCGTTTTCGCCGATGATGCCGTGGATTGTTCCCGGAGCGATCTCAAGATTGATATCGCGATTGGCGCGAACGGCACCAAAACTCTTATTGATGCCGATCAGCTCGATTGCAGCTTCCGCCATGCGACGGTCCACCTCTCATTATTTATTTTTTATCATTTGGTCAAAAGCTAGCATGGCGCTTGACCTCTGCCAATTCGGCTCGAGGCCACGGTTCACTCTCGACAAATCGCCCGGCTCTTGTCAATTTTCCCGGACGACAACGGGCGCGATATCGACAGATTGTCGAGAATTTGTGGCAAGTATCCCGCACCGATTCTCGCTTCGACAAAGGATTCCAACATGACTGCCCCCGACGAACGGCTGACGGCGCTCGAGATCAGGGCGGCGGAGCAGGAAAAGACTATCGAGGAACTGTCCGGCCAGATCGCGGAACAGTGGAAGGTGATCGACCGGCTGCAACGCAAGCTTGATGCGCTGACCGACCGCTTCCTGGTACTGGAGGAACAGACGTCCCCCGGCCACGAAGCGACCAAACCGCCGCACTGGTGACACGCCGTGCGAGCTTAAGCCGGCGCGGCTAATATTGATCTGATTGTCTGGGAGCTTTTGGCGCTGAGGCGCCGGGAGTTTTCGACGGGCTCCATCCGGAGCCCCGCAGGGAGGCCACGCATTCGCGCGGCCTCCCGCAAAAGGGGGTTAGTTCTGCGTTATCGTCCGCAAGCGTAGCAGCCCGCAGCTGCGTTGACATGTGCTTGGGAAAGTAGGGCGGCCTGCTTTTCCAAGGTCCTGTTGGTGGCCTGCTCCACGAGATATCGAACCTCGTCGGCACGGACACCATCGCGCGCCATGACCTTCAGAATGATCGGATCACTCAGGAGATCCTCGAGCGTCGCTTCGTTCCAATCCGCCATATCTGCCTCCTGTCGTTTCAGGCACGACGAAGATAGGTATGAAGCATGACAGGGCAATGGCACTGCCGTGACAAGGGAGCGAAAAAATCGGCGTTCACGGCCAGTTGATCTGCCGTCGAAATGCCACCCCGAACCGCCTCGAAAACGTGGGTTTCGAAGCGAGGCTCACCCGCCTCGCGACTAAAATATGTTTTTAATCCGGGCGTTTAAAGACCACCTCGCGGCGAGAAATAAGGCCGCGCGGTCTTAGCTCCTGAGATCGGCGAGATAGGAATTTGCGGCTGCCGATTCGGCGTAATCGCCGGTGTCGATTTTTGCGATCAACAATTTGTCGCCGGCCGCTCCGGCCTCTGCGATCAGCGATCCGTCGGGGGCAGCGATGACCGAGAGCCCCGCATAGGAGAACAGGGCATCGGCGCCGCAATGGTTCACATAGGCGACGAAGACCTGGTTCTCGAAGGCGCGGACCGGGATCATCTTGCGGGCGATGAGCTCGTCATGGTCGCTCTTCGGCAGCGCCGTCGGCACGGCGATCACTTCAGCGCCCGCCTGCGCGAGGCGGCGGACGTTTTCGGGGAACTCCACATCATAGCAGATCAGCAGGCCCACCGTGGTGCCACGGTGGTTGATGACCTGCGCCTTGGGGCTTTCTGGCACGAACAGGCCGCGCTCATAGGGACCATAGAGATGCGACTTGCGGTAGACCGTGCGCGCGCCGAGCCCGTCGACATAGAGCGCGCTGTTGTAGATCGCCTCGCCATGGCGCTCGGCAAAGCCGGCGACGATGCCAATACCGGTCTCGTCCGAAATCGCGGCCAGCCGGTCGGCCTGCTCGCCGTCCGCCGGTTCGGCCAGCTTGCGGATCGCCTCACCGGCGCCATAGCCGGTCAGCGCCAGTTCCGGCGTGATCAGCAGCGTTGCGCCGGCTGCGGCCGCTTCCAGCGCGGCCTGCCTGATCGTTGCGAGATTGGCCGCCACATCGCCGGCGACCGACTGCATCTGGAGTGCTGCGAGCTTCATCACCTGACCTCCGAACCCATGGCGCCGAGCAGTTTTCTGATATCGCCGAACTTCGCGATCAGCCCGAAGACCAGACCCGCCACCGCCACGAAGAACACCGACACCGCCGCCATGGTCGGCGTGTAGCCGTAGCGCAGGGCGTTGAAGATCTTGATCGGCAAGGTCTCCATGGTGAAGCCGATGGTCATGTAGGCGATGATGTACTCATTCAGCGACAGCACGAAAGCGAACGCATAGCCCGACACCAGATAGGGCAGGATCAGCGGCAGCACCACGGTTCGCGCCACCGTGCGGTCGTCGGCACCCATGGTGGACGCCGCCTCGACCAGCGAGTTGTCGATCGAGGCAAAGCCCAGCGAGAGCGTCACCAGCGGCAGGGTGACGAAGAAGATCGCGTGGCTGATCGCCGCCGTCCAGGGCGCTCCGTAGAAACCGGTGGTGGCCCAGAAGGTCAGGAAGCCGAGCGCGGTGATGACCGGCGGCAGGATGAAGGGCGCCACGCCAAGCAGCTGGAAGATGCGCGCCCATGGCGCCTTGCGCCGCCACAGGAACCAGGACAGCGGCAGCGCCACGGAAACCGCGATCGCCGCCGACGACAATGCCAGCAGCAGGGAGGCGATCAACGCGCTGCGCCATTCGGGGTCGGTGAAGATCTGCGAATACCAGGCCAGCGAAAAGCCCTTCGGCGGGAAGGTCAGGTCCTGCTTCTGGTTGACCGAGACGCCGAGCACGACGACCAGGGGTGCTGCGACGAAGATCGCCACGACCGAGAAATAGAGCCTGCGAAGCCAGTTCTGCATCATGCCGCATTCTCCTTCCGGCCGGCGAGCAGGGTTAGCCCCACCAGCGCCAGCGAGATCAGCACCAAAAACACCGCCATCGCCGCGGCGAAGGGCATGTTGGACTGGTAGATCGCCTGGTCGGTAATCAGCACCGAAAGCGTCCAGTGCTGCGGCCGGCCGAGGATCTGCGGCAACAGGTAGGAGCCGAGCGCGAAGACGAAGACCATGATCAGCGTTGCAACCAGCGTGTTGCGCAGCGCCGGCGTCACCACGTTGAAGAAGGCGCGCACCGGCGAAGCGCCCAGCGTGCGGGCGGCCTCGAGCAGCGTCGGGTCAAGCCGTACCAGGGCGGGATAGAGCACCAGGATCGTATAGGGCAGCGCCTGATAGACCATGCCCGTCAGCACCGCGCCGAAGCCCGGCAGCAGCGCCTGCGGCTCCGACATCAGGCCGATGGCGACCAGAAGGTTGGTGATGCCTGCGGTGCGCGAAAACAGCGTCGACCAGCTGAAGCCGATGATGACTTCCGATAGCGACAGCACCGAGAGCAGGCAGACCAGCCACATCGTCTGCACTTTGCGCGAGCACTTGGTGAGCAGGTAGGTGAATGGGAAGGCGATCGCGACGCAGCAGATGGCGACGAGCACGGCCAGCATCAGCGAGAAGCCGAGCACCGAGCCGAAGAATGTCGACAGGAAGCGCGCGTAATTGTCGAAGACAAAATCGGTCTTGTAGAAGCCGGCCGGATCGCGCTTGAAGAAGCTCACCGCGATCATGGTGGAAAACGGCACCACGAAGAATATGACCAGCATCACCGCCGGGTAGAGCAGCGGCCCGTAGTCGGCCAGGGATCTGGGCGCTTCGTGTCTCATTTTTCGAGCACCACGCAGCTTTCGGCCGGCAGGACGACGCCGACCGGCGAGCCGGCCACCACATTCGGCCGCTCGCGCGGCGTGGCGACCGCAACGATGGTCTTGCCGCCGGCTTCGACGAAGGTTTCGATGGTGCCGCCGAGATCGCGCACGAAGGTGACCGTGCCGGAGATCGCCCCATTGCCGGGTGCGGTCAGCCGTACGTCTTCGGGACGGACGGAAATCTGGGCCTTCTTCACACCTGACGAGAGGGCAAGGTCCGGAATGGCCGTACCGAGCACCACCGCACGGCCAGCGCCATCGGCCTCAACGGGCAACAGATTGGTCATGCCGATGAAGTCGGCCACGAAGGCGTCGGCCGGCTTGCGGTAGATTTCCACCGGCGCGGCGGCCTGCCGGATGCGGCCTTCGCCCATGACCACAACGAGGTCGGCCATGGTCATGGCTTCGCGCTGGTCGTGGGTGACGACGATGGTGGTGATGCCGAGCTTCTGCTGTAGCTGGCGCAGCTCGACCTGCATGGCCTCGCGCAGCTTGGCATCCAGCGCCGAAAGCGGCTCGTCGAGCAGGAACAGGCGCGGCGAAAGCGCCAGCGCCCGGGCAATGGCCACGCGCTGGCGCTGGCCGCCGGACAGTTGCGACACCGCGCGGTTGGCAAAACCTTGCAGATGAATGAGCTTCAGCAGTTCATCGACGCGCCTGGCCTGCTCGTCCTTGGAACGGCCGCGGATACGCAGCGGATAGGCGATGTTCTCGCCCACCGACAGATGCGGGAACAGCGCCAGCGACTGGAACACCATGCCGAGATTGCGCTTGTGGGTCGGCACCTTGGTGATGTCGTCGTCATCGATGGCGATCGAGCCGCTGCTCGGCTCCTCAAGGCCGGCGATCATGCGCAGCAGCGTGGTCTTGCCACAGCCAGACGGGCCCAGCAGGCACACGAAATTGCCATGCGGCACGTTGAGCGCAACGCGGTCCACGGCTTTGAAATCGCCGAACTGCTTGGTGACGTCATTCAATGACAGGCCGGACATGTGTCTCCCACTTCTGTTTCGGCTTGCTATACGCCTGCCGCCACTTTTCCACGCCCGGCAGGGATAGAAAAGTCATTCTCGGCGAACAGGGTTCGAAAGCTTGGGGCCAATTCTGCGGCGCCGGCTGAGCGGCTTATCGACGAGGCTCAGAGCCTCGGGCAGATTTTCCAGCCGTTTCTTTGAGGCTGGCCGCGATTTGGCGGGTGTAAGGCCCTCCCCCGCCAGGCGAGGAAGGGCCAGGATGAAATGCTGTAAGTCGACTATCAGCCGACGATCAGCTCGGTCCACTTCTCATTGAGCCAATCGGACTTGGTCGTATAGAGGTCGTAGCGCGGGATGATCGGCTCGATATCCGACGACACGGCCGCGAACTCTTCCGGCTTCAGATCCAGCACGTCCTTCTTCAGCGTCGGCGCGGTGCCGACCTTGCGCGACATAAGGCCCTGGATCGAAGGCTGGCTCATATAGTCGATGAAGACATGGGCCTCTTCAGCCTTCTTGGAAGCGCGCGAGATGACCCAGTTGCCCGAGTCCTGAATGCCGCCTTCCTTCGGGAAGGTCGAGCGCACGGGCTGGCCGTCGGCAGCGGCAAGGCCGGTGACGTCGTGGTAGTACTGGCCCATCGGGATTTCGCCCGACTTCAGCGCCTGCTCGAACTGCGCCTCGTCGCGATACCACAGGCGAACGTTCGGCTTGACCTCGGCGAGCTTGGCGAACGCCTTGAGCAAGCCTTCCTCGGTGTCGAGCGCGTTGGTGCCGCCCATGAAGGTCTTGGCCGTCACTTCCAGCAGGAAGGAGTTGGATACCAGCGCCAGAAGGCCGAGCTTGTCCTTGTTTGCCGGATCCCACAGCGCCTCCCAGGAGGTCGGAGCCTCCTTGAAGACATTGGTGTTGGTGACCAGCGTGATGAACCAGGCCACAGCACCAATGCCGGCGATGCGGCCGTCCGGGTACTTGTTGACGAAGCGGTCGAGCAGGTCGCCACCGTGCTTGATCTTGGAGATGTCGATCGGCGTCCACAGCTCGGTCGCCTGGCCCTTGAGGGTGGCAACCTGCGACATCATCGAAACGTCGGCCGGAGCCTGGCCGGCCCTTGCGGCCTGCTCGAGCTGCACCAGCCACGCCTCGCCCGTCGGCTCGGCGATGGACTCGACGGCAATGCCGGTGGACTTGGTGAATTCGGGGAAGATGTGGTTGTCGAATGACTTCTTGAAATAGCCGCCATAGACGCCGACCTTCAGCGACTTCTCCTGCGCGCGCAGGACGGCAGGCATGGCAAGCAGGCCGGCGGTGGCAACGCCCGCCTTGAGCATGGTGCGACGGCTGATGCCGCCCTTCAGAAATTCGCTCATCTCGTTCTCCTCTTTCTCGCCGGTTTCGCCGGCATGTTCATTTTGGCTTATTTATGTCCTGTTCCGGCGGCTTGCGCCACACCGGACGCCTTGCCCCGACGCAATCGGGACAAGGCTTGAAGCCTCAGCGCTTCACCGCCGGGCTGAACACCATCAGGCTCAGGATCTCGAACAGCATCTGCGCGCCGGCATGGGCCGTGTTGGTGGTGCCGTCATACTGCGGCGCCACCTCGACCACGTCGCCGCCGACGAAGTTGAGGCCCTTGAGGCCGCGCAGCAGTTCCAGCGCCTCACGCGTGGTGAAGCCGCCGACTTCCGGCGTGCCGGTGCCGGGCGCGAAGGCCGGGTCGATGCTGTCGATGTCGAAGGACAGATAGGTCGGGCCGTCGCCTACGATCTGCCGTGCCTTCTCGATGATCGCCGGCATGCCCATGGCAGACATTTCCTCGGCGTGGATGACGGTCATGCCGGATTCGTAGGAGAACTCCCACAGATATTCGGACGAGCCGCGAATGCCGATCTGGATCGTGCGGGACGGGTCGAGCACGCCGTCCAGCACGGCGTTGCGCATCGGGCCGCCATGGTGGAACTTGGTCTGGTCGAACAGGCCGCCGGTGTCGCAATGGGCGTCGATGTGGATCAGGCCGACCGGGCGGTCCTTGCCGATCGCCTTGAGGATCGGGTGGGTGATCGAGTGATCGCCGCCGACCGACAACGGAATGACGCCGGCGCCGACAATCTTGGCGATCGTGGCCTCGATGTCTTCATGGCTCTGCTCAAGCCGGTAGCGGCTGGCGAAAGGCACGTCGCCGACATCGGCCACGCGCAGGTCGAAGGTGGGCGCGCAATCCAGGACGTGATTGTAGGGTCCGATGCGCTCGATGGAGCGCAGGGCGCGCGGGCCGAAGCGCGAGCCCGGACGGTTGGTGACGCCGAGGTCCATCGGCATGCCGATCAGCGCGACCTGCAGGTCCTCGAAATCCGGATTGGCGAAATCGACCGGCAGATGCGGCGCGCTCAAAAGCGTCGGCATGCCGGCATAGGGCGCGCGGCGCGTGCCGCCCTTGGTAAAGATCTTGTCGGCTACTTTCCGGAAGCGCGGATCGAAGATGTCGCCGCCATGGCCCTCGCCATATTTGCTGCGCAGCGCATCGAGCTTGCTACGGTCAAAACCCATACTGAAACCTCCTTTTGCGTCCTGGCCGAAATGGACAAAGGAAGATCTCGCAGGTCCAAAACCCTGTTCTTCCTCCCCGAAAGCCGCAGGACGCGTCTTCTCGCTCCGCTCGGATTGTTGCGGTGGCCGCGTTGAAAAATCAATTGATATTGTTACAGGTTCATCTGTTAGAATTTCTCACAGGTTTATACCAGAAGCCGTACCCGAATGAGCAAGCGATTGCCACCCCTGAACCCGCTGCGCGCCTTCGAGGCGGCGGCCCGGCTCGGCTCGCTCAGCAAGGCCGCAAGCGAGCTCAACGTCACCCATGGCGCCATCAGCCACCAGCTGCGGGCGCTGGAGGAGTCGCTGAAGGTCAGGTTGTTCGAGCGCAGCGGCCGGCGGCTGAAGCTGACCCCGCAGGGCGCCGAGCTGCTGCCGGCGGTTTCGAGCGCCTTTGACGGCATTGCGGCGGCCACCGCGCGCATGACGCGGCCGACCAGCTCCGGCCGGCTCTCGGTCAGTTGCGTGCCAGCACTTCTGTCGCTCTGGCTGATCCCGCGCCTGTCGAGCTTCACGGCGCGCTTTCCCGACATCAGCCTGCGGCTCACCGCCTCGAACGACCCGCAGGACATCCGCTCTCCGGACATCGACATCTGCATCCTTTATGGGACAGGCGGCTGGACCGACTGCTGGCTGCGCAAATGGTCCGACCTCGAGCTGTTCCCGGTCGTCAGCCCGACCTTGATCAACAACCGGCCGATCCGCGCCATCCGCGACCTTGCCGACCACGTCATGCTGCATGGTGACGACGGTCGCGAGTGGAACACCTGGCTGGCGGCCGCCGACGCGCTGGACCTCACGCGCGGGCAGCAGCACCGGTTCAGCGACGCGCGGCTTTCGACTGAGGCAGCGCTGCACGGCCATGGCGTTGCGCTGGGCGATTCCGTCACCGCCAGCGGCCTGCTGGCCAAGGGTCAGCTGGTCACCCCGTTCAACCTGTCGGTACCGGCAACCGACGCCTTCTACGTCGCCTGTCGCACCGAAGTGCGCTCGGCGCCGGTGGCGCAGGTGTTCATCGACTGGCTCTATGCGGAACGCGACGAGGCGGACGCGCGCGCCGAAACCGCCGTGGCCGGCCAGATCAGCATCCGCAAACGCCGCACCCAAAAGGCGCCGACGGGATAGCGGCGAGCCGCTAGAGATCCTTCGCCATCAGGACGGACGGCTCGTCGCCGTCGCCAATGCGTTCAACCACCTGCCACCCGAGCGAGGCGTAAAGCCCCTCCGCACTCGAAGTGTAAAGATGCAGTCGTTCGCAACCGACTGTGCGGGCATGGGCCTCGACCGCCTGAACCAGCGACCTGCCGATCCCCTGCCCGCGAAACTCGGGCGCGACCACGAGCCCGGCAAGCCAGGGCGAAACATCGTGCAGCGGGTCGATCTCCTCGCGCACGAACAGGCAGGTGCCGGCCAGCCGACCACCATCCTCCGCAACGAGCGCGATTTCATAGCCCTGGTTGCGGACGAAGCTTTCAAGCTCGCTGCGATCCTGCTCCAGCGAGCGATCACTGCCGACGAAAAAGGCGTCGTGGCGGAGCTTGGCCAGCGCGGCGATTTCCGCCGCGGACGGCTCAGCCGGCCGTATCCTGACCGGCATAGGCCGTCTCCGCTTCTTGCAGGCGCGTGCGCGCCAGCGGCAGCAGGCAGAGCCCGCCGACTGCGGCGATGATCGCCAGGAAGGTGCCATAGCCCGACCAGCCATAGGCCTCGATGACATAGCCTGCCAGCGGCGGGCCGATGACGGCGCCGATGCCACCTGCCTGGCAGACGAGGCCAATGGCGATGGAGGCCGATTTTCCCGGCGGCACGATTGCGGGAATGGCGGCAAACAGCGCCGAGGCGACGAAGCCGCCGGCAATCGCGATGGCCACCGCCGCAAAGGTCGCCAGAGCCGGGACTGAGCCGGCAAAGGTCGGCACCGCCGCAGCAACGCTGGCGGCAAAACCTATCCCGGCCAGCATGAGCACGAAGCGACCGTCGCGGCCCTTCACGAGCACGCCGGTCAGCACATTGCCGATCGGCACGATCAGCGCGATCAGGCCGGCAGACAGCGCAATGTTCGCTTCCGGCAGCGCCACGAAGGCGGGCATGAAGGCAAAGAAACTGACCGACAGGACGACGTAGAAGCCAAACGACAGCGCCACGAGCACGACCGGAAAGCTGATCTGCCCCGCCAAACCGCCTTCCAGCTGCTCGGCCTTGGGCGCGCTCGCATCCGCATCGCCGACCATACCGAGCAGGATTGCTGCCAGCAGCCCGAAAAACGCAAAGGCGAGCACTGCAGCCAGCAAGAAGTACTTCGGCTCGGCGACGGGCAGCATGCCGCGCGCCAGAAAATCGGCAATCGCAAACCCCACCGGGACAAAACCGCCCCAGATTGCCAGCGCCGGCGCCCGCCAGGCCGGCAGGGCGATGGAATTGAGCAGCGCCGGAATGACGATGACGAGCACCAGATAGCCGACGCCTTCCACCAGGCGCGCGGCGAGGATGGCCCACGGGTCATGCAGGAAGGCGAGCGCGAGGCCGCCGGCCGCCAGCACCGCTGCCGAGGCGACGAAGGAACGGCGCATGCCGGCGCGCTCGATGGCCCAGCCGGTCGGCAGCGCGACCAGCGCCACGAAGAGGTTGATCATGGAGGTGAGCCAGCCGATCAGCACCAGCGAAAAGCCGGCTTCGCTTCTGTACCAGTCGACGAGCGGCGCAATCTTGCCCAGCTGCGTGCCTGCAAACACGCCTGCCAGCAACAGCATGGCAATAGCGGCCAGACGTGTCCTACTGTCGTTCATGCGCCCTCCCCTCGCGGCGAAACCGAACCAGCTTTTTCATGTGGCGGCGATAGGCCACGCACAAAGAAAAACCGCCGGCGTTGGGCCGGCGGTTCTTTCCCGATTGCCTACCGATCAGTAGGGGCAGGCGTTGTCCGACATGTAGTCGTGGACTTCGATCTTGCCGGCGGCGATGTCGGCCTTGGCCTTTTCGACGGCCGCCTTCATCTCTTCGGTCACGAGGTCCTTGTTGTTCTCGTCCATGGCGTAGTCGACGCCGCCTTCCTTGAGGCCGAGATTGTTGAAGCCAGGCGTGAACTTGTCGTCCTTGGTGTCCATGAAGGCGTTGTAGACGGCAACGTCCACGCGCTTCATCATCGAGGTCAGGATCTTGCCCGGCTGCAGGCCGTTCTGGTTGGAGTCGACGCCGATGCCGAGCTTGCCCGCGTCAGCGGCTGCCTGCAGCACGCCTACGCCGGTGCCGCCGGCCGCGGCATAGACCACGTCCGCGCCCTGCGAGATCTGCGACTTGGCAATTTCGCCGCCCTTCGTCGGGTCGTTCCAGGCTGCCGGGGTGTCGCCGGTCATGTTGTAGAACACTTCGGTCGCGCCGGCTGCCTTGGCGCCGCCGACATAGCCGCAGCCGAACTTGCGGATCAGCGGGATGTCCATGCCGCCGATGAAGCCGACCTTCTTGGACTTGGAGGCCATGGCCGCCAGCATGCCGACGATGTAGGAGCCTTCATTGTCCTTGAAGACCACCGAACGGACGTTCGGCTTGTCGACCACCATGTCGATGATGGTGAACTTGGTATCCGGGAAATCCGGCGCAACCTTCTCGAGCGTCGCGGCCCAGGAGAAGCCGGCCATCACGATCGGGTTGTTGCCGTCCTCGGCGAATTTGCGCAGCGCCTGCTCACGCTGGGCGTCGTTCTGGATTTCGAAATCACGATAAGCAATGCCGGTCTCGGACTTGAACTTCTCGGCGCCGTGGAAGGCAGCCTCGTTGAAGGATTTGTCGAACTTGCCGCCGAGATCATAGATGATAGCCGGCTTGACATCCGCGGCGAGTGCCGGGAAGGCCAGTGCGGTGGCGGCCAGGAGGCCAAGAACAATGCGCTTCATTTGATCCACACCCTGTGAGGTTTATCCTTTACGCGCCTGACTGCCGTGCTCAGCCGACGACGCTTGGCAGGAGAGGACCTCCCGCTTGCGCGCCACTGTTGCACGGCAAAAAACAAAATTCACGCGGAATCTTGACCAATTGGAAAACGCTTGCAGCGATTCCCCCAGCCAATGCGCCGGGAGACCCCGGCGCGGCGTTTTCACATGGTCGTCAGTGCTGCGGAGCGATCAGCTTTGCGCCGAAATCGCCTGCGGAATTGGGCAGCTCACGCCCGTGCCCTTCAGCCCGCAATAGCCGTCGGGATTCTTAGCCAGATATTGCTGGTGGTCTTCCTCGGCGAAGTAGAATTCGGGCGTAGGCAGGATCTCGGTGGTGATCTTGTCGCGGCCGGCGCCGCGCAGCGACTTTTCATAGGCTTCGCGAGAGGCGACGGCCTCCTGGTACTGCTGGTCGCCAAAAGTGTAGATCGCCGAGCGATAGGTGGTGCCGACGTCATTGCCCTGGCGCATGCCCTGGGTAGGGTCGTGGCTCTCCCAGAACGTCTTCAAGAGTTCGCCATAGGAAACGATTTTGGGATCGAACACCACCAGCACGACTTCGGCGTGGCCGGTCAGTCCCGTGCAGGTTTCCTGATAGGTTGGGTTGGGAGTGATGCCGCCAGCATAGCCCACCGCCGTCACCCACACGCCCTTCATCTGCCAGAACAGGCGCTCGGCACCCCAGAAGCAGCCCAAGCCGAACATGGCCATCTCCAGCCCTTCCGGATAAGGCCCCTTCAGCGGACGGTTCGACACATAATGCTTGGTCGCCGTCGGGATGGGCTTGTTTCGGCCGGGCAGCGCCTCGGCTTCCGTCGGCAGCTTCAGCTTCTTGTTCAGGATATCGCTCAGGAAAAACATGGTTTTCTTCCTTTCTCGGCGTGCCAGTCGTCACGCCCGGTTCGTCATTGCGCTAGCGCCAGGGCAACCCGTCATTGCCCGGCTATCGCCCGCCGGCTGCGCGAGCGCGGCTTGTGGCCGATCGCGTAAAGCAGGAAGGCCAGCACGGCAAAGACCGCAAAGCCCGGCTGATTGAGGATGGTGACCACCACCGGGTCCCACACCATGGGGCTGGCCTTGGTCTGGATGAACTGTTCGAAGCGTTCCAGCGTGTGGGGCGACACCGAGGCCCAGCTGGTGGAGAACGGGGTCATGACCAGATGCGAGGCTGCGACCGTGCGCGTGGCATCCACCACCGCCATGATGACGGCGACGGCCAGCGCGACCGTTGCGGCAAGCCTGAACAGGAAGCGCAAATTCAAATCCTCTGGGCTCAGGTTCGCCCAAAGAGATATGGCGCGTTGCGACCGAGCGCAATCGCCCTATATAATTTTCCGCCGATCTGCCCCCAATGAGCAGGCTTGAGCGCGCATTTATTGCGCCAGCCAAAAACATGTGCCCGGAAGGCTTGGCATTCGTCGCAGGATCGACTAGATGAGCGCCGGCGGTGCTTCGTTACACGACGCATCGCCTGCGGAGAGGTGGCCGAGTGGTTGAAGGCGCACGCCTGGAAAGTGTGTATACGGGGAACCGTATCGGGGGTTCGAATCCCCCTCTCTCCGCCAGAAATCTGATGCTTGATTTCATTGCGTAATTGAATGGCTTTCAAGGGCGCTACCCCCAACAGCGCACCCAAGGCAGAATGTATGTCACGCGCCGTAAAAGTCCTCATGGTGCTGGGGCACGGCAGTTGCGGTGCGGTCAAGGCAACCATCGAAGGCAAGGCCGTGCCTGGCCAAATCAGTGCCCTTTACGCGCCCTTCCAGCCGGCCGTCGACGCCGCCGGTCCCGACCGCTAGTTGGTGACTAAGAATTTGGTCAGTCCTGGTCGACATCAGTGCTTTCCTCTCGCGTGATGGCCATTGTGACCTCAATCAGAGCCATCTCAAGCAGGTAGGCCAGCATTTCTGTCCCTGGCCGAATTTTGATGTCCCTTAACTCTCTCAGCTTTTGTTCCGTGTATCTAAGTGTGTCAGGCTCCACAAAACGCTGCCCCATCCATGCCCCCTCTCGAGACGATTTGATCTATACTTTACTTTCATATGCAAACATTTCCCATTTCACTTCTCGACAAATTGAGTATGAATACAAAAATCGATCTTCGAAATGAGAATTTCTTGGTCAATCTTGGTCGCGGTAAAATTTTCTGGCGCTATCTTGCGGGGTTCAATGGTGCTTCAAGGCTTCTGCAATGTCGAACGATGAAAAACATGATAACTGCACGATGGATAAAACCTTGAAACGAATACTTACCGATAAGGACTTCAAATACACCAATCTTGCGCCAAATTCTACGAACATAGATGCACTAAAGCAGCGTGCAGATGAACTGGCCGACACGATCATCGAGTTGTATGGCGAACAGGCTCTAGAATTGGCGCACATTTACGAGAGCGACCTGGACAACGATTTTGCTAAGCTTGTGACGAAAAGCGCGGCTGCAAAACTCCGGGGCGAGTAGTCACTCCCGCACCTAAGCCCGAGCCGAACTTTTGCTATCATGCCGGATGGGTGCCCCCCCCTTGTGCGGATTCGGTCAATAGCAGGTAGGGGCCATGGTGAATTGGGATCGATTTGTCCAATTGCCCTCTCGCCAGCGCTGGCCGGCGTTGGCCCGCAACCGACCCAGGGTGGGGTCGCGCTGCGCCCATTAGTTGTCACACGATCGTGTCGAAGAACCGCGTGATCCACCAAAACTGATAGAGCAGCTTGCCGCCAACGAAACTGACGTGGAAGCGGCGATTGTTGACGAACATCGCCACGATGCACAGCAAGATGATGAGCGGGGTGCGAATAAGATATTCTATGCCGAAGCTGGCCAGGTGAGCATCGCCTTTGAGAAGCGTGTCACCAATATCAATCACATAAATTGCTGCCAAAACGCCGAAGAACCAGGCGCGCCGCTCATAGAAATATTGCTCGTAGCTGCGATAATCGAGCAGGCTTTCCGGAAACAGCAGCGCGCATAACAGGAACAAGGCGACCGCATAGCCAATCAGGAACAGATACTTACCGAAGGTCCATTGGTCGACGCGGAAAAGGCCGAATTCCCACCACCAGAAATGCGCAAGCATCAGAAGCACCGATGCGGCCCAGGCCAGGTGGACCGGATAGAGCGGATATTGCTTCGGATGCTGGATGATGCGCGCTATGCCTGACAGGAGGCGCGCAACGCCAAGACCTATGACCATGCCTAGAACAATGCGGATATGGGGGAATAAATCGTGCGCCGTGACGATCTGTTGTTCCAATTAATCCCTCCCCAATTGCCGTCACGTCGCCACGCTCAAGACGGTCGGCATCGATCGACTCAAAGGAGCATCGACACAACGCGCGGAAACTGGATGAATACAGTCTTGGCCTGCGTTCCCCCGCGACCAATTCTAGCAGCAGCCGGTTAATTTCGGCTTAGTCCTTGGCCGTGGAGGCCAATCGCAACATGCGAGAAGGGTTTTCCGGTCGCCTCGACGGGATCGCTCGTCGGCTCGACGGATCAATATCCAACAGGATGAATGGTTGCTGCGCCCCCGGAGCAAGGCTTCTGCGGCTTGCCCTTACAGCGGGCCTTGATTGCGCCGCACGATCTTGAGCACCAGGAAAGCCAAGCCTGCAACGATGATGGCGGTTCCAATGATAATGGTGCCAGCTGATCCGTATCGGTAGCCGGAAGCCAGTATGAGGAAGCCGACAATGATCGCGACCAGCCCGGCGAGCTTGTTGATCAATGGGTGGAATTGCTCTGTGTGTACAGCCATGGCAGACCTCCAGGTCGACGCAGCAACTTGGGCCGATTGGCGGTAACGCCGCTGCCGATGGTCGAGTTCCGCCAGACGCCAGCCGGTTCGGGACATAGGGTGGGGTGGCCAAAAACCAAGCGGTAACTGACCTCTTCGGTCGAACCCTGATGCAACGCCTGGTTCCGGGAATGGAACTTTTTTGTTCGCCATGCGTTCCCGTCACGAGTCCGCTTGAGGGTCTTCTGACAGGCCCATGCAGGCCTTGAGCCGCGCGGACAAAATCCTTGGAGAAGACAATGAGACCCTATCTCTCAACACTCGTATATTCGGGGTTGCTGAGCATTGGAGCGCTCGCCGGTGCGTCCGCTTTTGCCGGGGGCATCTCCAGTTCCCTCCCCGACAATGCTCCGGCGGTTGGCTCGACCGACGCTGCCAAAACGCTACCGGCAAAACCCCTGGCAGACGGCCAGATCTGGAACCATTCCTGCATCGCGGAAGCTTGCCAAGGCAAGTTTGAGCCGGCCGTCCTTGTGCTCAAGCCCTCGGACAGCGCGACCAGCGGCCTGCAATTCGTCCGCGGCGGCGGAGGCTTCCATGGCTTTGGCGGCGGCTTCCACGGCTTCGGCGGCGGCGGATTCCACGGCTTCGGTGGTGGATTCCACGGCTTCGGCGGCGGATTTCACGGATTTGGCGGTGGGTTCCCCGGCTTCCATGGCTTCGGTGGCTTCCGCGGCTTTGGCGGCTTCCCTGGCATGGGTGGCTTCCGCGGCTTCCACGGCTTTGGCGGTGGGTTCCATGGCTTCCATCGTGGCTTCTATGGCATGCGTGGCTTCCGTGGCTTCCATGGCATGGCCGGCTTTCACGGATTCCGTGGCATGCGTGGCTTCCATGGCTTCCATACCGTCCACTTCCATCATCGCCACTTCTTCTTCAATAATGGCTTCAATAATGGCGACGGCTGGAACGACTGGGGCTGGTATGGCCTAGGCCTGCCGTGGTGGTACCTGTACTGTGATCCCTACTATGGCGGCTACTACGGCAATTGCTACGACTAAAGCGCCGGTCGGCAGCGCATGATTATGGCGCCGCCCTGCGCGGCGTCATGCTTGATTGTTTTGGCAAACCGTTCGCTCATTGAAGCCGGCTAAGGCGCGCGTCTTCCGGTCAGGCGCTACTTCCGGTCACTCGGTTGGCGAGCAGATCTCAAGCGGCGGCAATGTCGGCTGCGGGCTTCTGCGACCGCGCAACGATAACGATGCCGACAAGGGACACGACCAAGCCGCATGCCATCGCCCATGACAGCGGCTCGCCGAACATCAACCAGGCCCAGATCATCACGACCGGCGGGCTGAGATAGAGCACCGCCGTGACGCGCGCCGGCGACGACTTGCGCAGCGCCAGGTAATAGAGGCTCCATGCGCCGAGCGTGGCGACGAAGACGAGCCACAGGATGCCGCCGACGAAACCCGGCTCAATGATCGGCAGCACGCCGCCTTCATGCCAGGCGAACACCGAGAAGATCGCGGCAGCCGACAGGCACTGGATGCACAGGCTTTGATGCACGGGCATGAAATTCGTCGGGCTGCGCTTCTGCAACAGGGTTGCCATGGCAAGCGACAGCGTTCCAAGAGCCGGCAAACCATACGCCCAAAGCGGCACATCGCCGATGTTGAGCGACCAGCCGGACGCAATCAAAACACCAGCCAAGCCTATGAACGAACCAAGCCACTGGCGTCCGGTGAGCGCATGGCCGAGAACCGGCCAGGACAGCACTGCGACCATCAGGGGCAGCATGTCGGTAATGAGGGCGACAAGGCCCGTCGGCACGCCATAGGAGATCGCAAGCGCGAATGCGCCCAGATAGGCGGACATTGCCAGGGCGCCGAACAAGACCTGCGGGACAACGTCCCTCCGCCGCAGCCTGGGGCCTACGGTCAGGGCAAAGGGCAGCAGCACGAGCCCGGAAACCAGGCTGCGCCAGAGGAGGATCAGGAAGATCGGCGCGTGATCGCTGGCAAAACGTATGCCGATGAAGCCGGCGCTCCAGCAGGCCACGAGGGCCGCTTCCAGCAGGACGAGGACGGCAAGCCCGGCAACACCGCTTTTTGGGCGGTAAGACGCAGCTACGGCTTCGGTCATCTGGGCTGGCTTTCGAGGTCGTCCAGCATCAAAACCGCGATTCTGCGCGCGGTTTTCAGCCGCCCGTCGTGCCCGTCGAGACCAGCGCGAGACATGGCGCCTTCAAGAACAAACGAGAGATGCTCGGCGATGTCATCTGTCGCGGCATCGGCAGGCCGCATGTCCCGGAGGTGCTCCTTGAACAGTTCCTCCACCTCGTCCTTTTGCGCCGCGACGGATGCACGACCGGGGTCGCCTTTCGGAAGCTCGGCCGCCGCATTGAGCAGTCCGCAGCCGCGAAACCCCCACTCATAGGCACATGCCGCATGGTCGACGTAGGAATCGAACACGGCCAGGACGCGCTCTTTCGGCGTTGCCGCCGTTTTTAGGCGCTCCTCGAGAAGCTCGTGCCACTCCGTATGCCGGCCTTCGATATAGGCATGCACCAGATCGGCCTTGGATGCGAAATTGTTGTAAAGGCTCATCTTCGCGACGCCCGCATGGGCGGTGATCGCATCGATCCCGGTCGCCCCCACGCCTTCGCGATAGAACAGCTCGGCTGCGGCATCGAGCAGTCGCTGCTTAACGGGGATTTTGTCGGTCAAGATCGGCCTCCAGGAATATGTAGACCGATCTACCTATTATTGACGCCCGATGCTGAATGCCGTGCGACAGCTTCTGCCGCAATTACGGCATCGGCAGGCAAGAGCATGCGAAGGCCATCCTTCCTCAAAAGCCGTTTGAGCTTCCGCAAAAGAAAAAACCCGGCGGTTGCCCGCCGGGTTTCTCAAATCGACTGGTTAGCCGATTAGAACGAACGCTGGAAGCGAAGGATACCAGCCCACTGGTTTTCGATCTTGACCTTCGTGATGTCGTCGTGGGCCGAGAGATAGTTGACTTCCGGCGTGATGACGAAGCCCGGAACCAGCTCGTAGGCGACGTTGGCAGCCACCGCGACGTCCTTGTTCTGCGACCAGGAGACCTGCAGGTTGGCAGAGGCCTTGGGGTTGAACTTGTAGGTGCCGCCGCCCCAGACGGCCCACTTGCCGCCCCACGGCTTGACCCAGTTGCGGGTCACAGGCGTGTTGGTGCTCGGATCAAAGCCGAACTTGTTCCGATCGCGCAGCGAACCACCACCGACCATCGCCCAGAGCGACAGTGCGTCGGTGGCGTTCCAGTCGACGCGAACCTTGCCGCCCCACTCCTGGTAGACCGCGTCGTAACCGACAACACCCGAAATGCCACCCCAACCCTGGGTCCAGGCAGCACCGGCGATCACGTGCGGGGCATAGGAGTCGAGCGTCTCGTTGATAGACCCACCGTCAAAGCCGTAGGCGCCGTCGTTGCCCTCTTCGAGAGAGACCGCAGCCGAGAAGCCATTGGCACCGGTGTAGGTGTAGGCAACCTGGTGCGTGTCGAAGTTGCCGTAGGGGATCAGGTCGTCGGCGATGACGCCGCCGGCATAGCCGGTCATCGTCGAGAACAGCGAGTCGGTCTTACCGACGCGGAAGCCACCCAGTTCGATGAAGGCGTGGTTGATGCCGAGATCGGCGGTCGAAGCCAGCGCGCCGCCGATGTTCTGCGCCAGGAATCGCGGATTATCCAGGCTTTCCGGGAGCGTATCGTCGAAGTCCTCGTTCTTGACCTGGCGGAACAGATCATGCCGCGGGTTGTTCCAGTCGAAGTTGATGTGCATGTAGCCGCGCAGGGTGCCGAGTTCGGTCTCGGTGCGGGCGTCCATCTGCAGGGCAGCGCGGGCGCGCAGGCGGTAGCTGTCGCGGGTCCGGAAGTCGACTACCTTGTCTTTGTCGTTGTCGCCTTCGTGGTTCTTGATGAAGTCTTCACGATCGAGCAGGTCGAGACGGCCGCCATAGGGGCCCTTGCCGACGCCCATTTCGAAGCGGATGTAACCGCCGACCTTCAGGCAGGTCTCGGTGCCGGGGATGTAGTAGAAACCAGCGCCGTAGACGTCGCAGATGCGGACGTATTCGACCGGCTCGGGCTCGGCGACGACGACAGCGTCGGCCGCACGGGCACCGGAAACTGCGACCAGTGCCGCAGCGGAGCCGAGAAGCAGGCTCTTGATGTTCATTTTCTGACCTCCAGTCAAAAGTTAAATAAAGGGTCTGGGTATATTTGCTGAAGGACAGCTGTTTCCCTGCCCCATCCCCAATTTCGAAAAAGACACGATCGCTCGCCCCTTCCTCGACAGTGACATTACTCAGGGCGCGGCGGCATTCAATCGAGATCGAACGCCGGCTAGGCTCCATGGTACGCTAAACCAGACTGCTGTGGCGGAAATGCCACGATTTGGCATGCCACGGAAACAAGTCATTAACTTTTGAAGTCAAAAGCGCGGCGTTGCTCACTCTCTCAAGGCAGCGAATCGATATTCGCGGAATACCAAAAGGCGAAGCTGCAACCGAGGCAGTAGATACCCGAGTCTATCAAGGCAGTTGATGGTACTTCCGCCACTCAATGCATTGCCGCCCCCCGCGATGATCAACCAGCATTACCGGGCGAAGTATCTTGTGAACCCGCGGCAGTAGGCTGGCCGACCCTTCATCGGGCGTCGACGCGAAGCCGAAAGCGGCACGGCACCTCGCAGACTTACTTCCTCGCCTTAAGTACAAAGTGGTCAACGATGCTAAGGAGCCGGCCGGGGGGCTGCCTTCCGGCTCCTGGAGCTAGGTCGAAGTGATACTCGCGCTGCCACAAATGGTGACGGCCGCGCCGCCCATGCCGCCGCGTTCGAGCCTTGCCTATTCGAAGGCAGAGACTACCGAGGCGGGTCTTCTCCCTGGCCTTCAGGGAACTCTCCCACGTCTTCGACGACGATCTCCTCGCCCAACAGGACGTTGCGAAGGCTATGGACGACGTCGTCCACGTGCTGCTGCAGCGAAAAGCCTTCTTCGCGCGGCAGCGTGATTGCGAGGCGCATGAACACCTTGTACCCCATTGTGCCCTCCAAAATGCACAACGACACACCCCCGCAATGGATAGAAGTATTGGCTCGTTTCGACCGGCAGGCAAGGTCTATGTGCGTGTCGCATCGCCATCAGCGCCATCGCCTGCCTGACACAGCTGCATAAGTCGCAAGAGGCTCTTCATCGTGGTTTGCCGCAAGCGCACCACTTCGACCGGATTGTCGAACTCGGAAAGGCGCGACAGCGCGTAGTAGTCCAGCACGAATGTCTCGACCACCAGCCGCAAAAACTCCGTCTGGATCGCATCGCGGATCGCTTCGTCGACCAGCTGCCGGGCTCTGATCCGCGCATCATGAGTGGGGCGCGGGACGTCAGAAATCAGCAACTCCAATTCCGTGAATGCGCTCATGACGGCACACCTGGACGTACCAAGATTGGTCGAAGCTCATGTTTCGAAAGATTTGAGCAATCAGCGCTTGCGAATTTCGCTTACATTGAGTGGGGCCCGATTGTTCTTTGGGGGTGACAGATCAACCGGGCCCCTGACTTGAGATTTCTCCCAAGCCACCAGGAACACAGTGCACCCAAAAGTTGCATCACGGCCTTTCCAGACCGGATTTTAGGCAGCATTAACAAGCTCCTAAAACCGCAGCCAAAATGGTCTGCATTGCCGCGAGGGCCCTGATTCAGGGGCGCAGCGGGCATTTCCCGCGCCATTCATTGCCGGTGCGAACGGCAGATCGAATAACCCTGAGTTGAAGTCAACGACATAAGAACAGCCGTCCTGTATCGCCAAGCACTATCCTTTTTGCGCCGGGCCGGCGTCGCTTTCCCAATCACGCGCGAGCCGCTTCTGTGATGTGATCGCGCTTGTTCAGGGTGCCGCTCTTTAGAGCGGAGAATTGGGAAGCCGGTGAGAAACCGGCGCTGCCCCCGCAACGGTGGTGGAGCAAAGTCACGGCGAAAAGCCACTGGGCAAGATTGCCCGGGAAGGCGTCCGTGACGGCCCGGCAGGGCCGGCTCCAGAGCCCGGAAACCAGCCTTGGACGATTGCGAACCGACTGATCGCGGTGGGCGATCAAGAGGCTGAGCGTTCAGGGCAAAGGTTGCCCGCTCGCAATCCTCCATCCCCACCAGTTCGGTCCTTGTGCGAGGCGAGGACGACCATGGAAATCGGCGTTCACCCCATTCCGACGGAAAGGGGAAAGTCATGATCGCCGACGGTCATCAGCCTTGCAGGGAATCCAGCCGCCCGATCGACCCCGAAACGATCGCCGCCGTCTCGCCACTGCCACCGCCGGAAGAAATATTCGTCGACTGGCTCATGTCGGTGCCGGCGGGCGCCGATCTTGAGGCCGCCGCCCGCAAGCAGATGGCACTGATCGACAGGCGCACGCCGCTGCATCCGGCGGCGCAATGCCTGCGCGCGCTGCTGGCCACCATGGCCGGTGCGACCGAGCCTCGGCCCCTTCCCCGGTTTTGAGGCGCGCGCGATGGCAGCGACGATCTCAACACCTCATTTGCCGGCGCGCCTTGCGTCGCTTCATCCATCTCGACGGCCATCAACGCCGTCGAGCCCACTTCCAAATCGCTGCAACCCTGAGCCAGACAGGATACCGTCATGGGCATAAATCCCATCCAGCACCTTTCCCACAACGACCCGATCGACGCGCTCGTGGCGGCCCACCGCCCCGGCCATGGCCTTGCGCGGGCTTTCTACAGCGACCCGGCCATCTTCGAGCGCGACATGGAGCGCGTTTTCCATCGCCACTGGCACTGCCTGGCGCATGAAAGCGTGATCCCCAATCCGGGCGACTTCGAGCTCTTCAAGATCGGGAACGAGGCGATCATCCTGTCGCGCGGCGCGGACGGCACCATCCATGCCATGCTCAATGTCTGCCGCCATCGCGGCGCCGAGGTCTGCACCAAGCCCAAAGGCAATGCAAAATTCTTCGTCTGCCCCTATCACGCCTGGACCTATTCCAATGACGGCAGCTTGCGCGCCGCGCGGCTGATGCCGAAGGACTTTGACCGCTCGGCGCATGGGCTGAAGAAGATCCATGTGCGCGTCGCCTCGGGGCTGGTCTTCATCTCATTCGCCGAAAAGCCGCTCGACTTCGATCCGATCGAGCAAGCGCTGCGCGCCAGCTGCGGCCAGTATGGCTGGGGCGAGGCCAAGGTCGCGCATCGCGAGACCTATGCCATCGACTCCAACTGGAAGCTCGCGGTCGAGAACTATGTCGAGTGTTACCATTGCGGCCCGGCGCATCCGGAATATTCGCAGACGCACGCGCTGGAACAGCCGCTGGAGATGATCGAGAAGCTGAACGCGGCGATGGAAGCCCGCACCTGCGCGCTGGGCGTCGAGGTCGTCAGCGGCAACCATTGGCAGAATTCGGCCGGCGGCCAGGAAGCGATCCACACCTTCCGCTACGCCCTCTATGACGGCGTCTCGACCGGAAGCCAGGACGGTTCGCCGGTGGCCCCGCTGATGGGCCGCTTCACCGCCTATGACGGCGGCGTCACCTCCATCCATCTCGGCGGCACGACGTTCCTGGTCTGCTATGCCGACCATGGCATGATCTACCGCTTCATCCCCAAGACGGTCGACAGCTGCGAGATGGAGCTGATCTGGCTGGTGCGCGGTGACGCAGAAGAAGGCCGCGACTACGACTTCGACAAGCTGACCTGGCTGTGGAAGGTGACCACGGAAGAGGACAAGAAGATCATCGAGCACACCGCTCGCGGTGTCGCCTCGCGCTTCTTCGAGCCCGGCCCGATCGCGCCGATGGAGCACAACGAGCTGCGCTACATCAACTGGTATCTCGACGAGATCAGCCGCCCCTGATCCCGGGCGAGCAAGTTATTGGCGGCCGGCGCGTTCGAAAAGAGGCGCTGGCCGCTTTCGTATGATTGGGACTCTCAATGGCGGCAGCTGACTGACACTTTCTCAGCCGGCAAATAGTCGATCCGAACCGCAACAAACGCCAAACGCTTGACGTTCGCAGCAAACGTTAACCACCCCGGGCACCATCAGAAGTTTTATTGCCTACAACCTCTGGACCTCTTCGGACATCGTCCTACTTCAAAGGGCGTTTCTAGTGTCATCTCTTGGCAGAACCCCAAATGGAGAGGCTATCATGACGTTCAAGTTGCTTTCGATCGCTTCAGTTGCCTTCGGTCTTGCGGTGGGGGCCGCATATGCTCAGACATCGAACGAAGCCGACCAGACCGCCACGAGCGGCCGGGATATCCAGAATTCCGAGGTCGTGGGTCCGATGTTTGCGGACAGGGAAATGACGAAGATGCGCTCGAAGGAAGAAATGAAGGCCGCGTGGGACATGCTCCCCGAGGAACGGCACACCAAGATCAAGGGCGAATGCGCCGACCCGCAGAACGATCACGAAAGGGACTTCTGCGACACGATCGGCGGCTTCTGACGCCCGGAGGCTGGCGGGCGGCGGTTGGGCTCCGCCTGCCGGCTTTTTGCCCCCCTATCGCCCGTGGGGCCGGGCGTTCACCCAGACACTCACGGCACAGCCGGTCCGAGGCCGTCGCATCACGCCTTGTCCGAGCGATCAACGCAGACACGTGTCATTGCAGGAATTTCGTTACCGCATCGATCGTGGCCGCCGGATTTTCCTCCATCAGCCAGTGCCCCGAATTCGGGATGACCGCTTCCTGCACATTGCTTGCCGCAGAGCGCATGACGACGGCCATCGTCGAGCCGAATGACTTTTCGCCGCCGATCGCCAGAACCGGCATCTGCAGCGGCCCCTTGGCGAGGAACGCCTTGTTGTCGATCGCGTCCTGGTCAAAAGCCTTGAACTGTTCGAAACCGGAATGCATGGCGCCCGGCAAGGCGTAAAGCTTGGCATAGTGCTCGCGCGAGGCTTCGTCGAAGTTCTTGGGGTCGGCCGAGAAATCGTTCCAGAAGCGATCCAGATAGATGCGCTCGCGGCCGGCAACCAGCCGCTCCATATCCGGACCGCCGAAACGGAAATGCCACAGAAGCGGGTTCTTCAGGACTTCCTCCCAGGGCCCGACGCCCGGCAGCGGCGCATCCATCAGCACAAATTCGGTCACACGATCGGGGTGTTCCGCGGCGAAGGCGTAGCCGACCATGTTGCCGATGTCGTGCGTGACCAGATCGACCTTGCCGACCTTCAACGCATCAAGCACACCGGCAACATCGCCACCCTGCGTTTTCTTGTCATAGCCACCCGCCGGATGGGACGACAGACCCATGCCGCGCAGGTCCGGAACGATGACGGTATGGTTTTCGGCCAATTTGGCAGCCAGCGGCGCCCACATGTCGCCGGTCTCGCCGTAACCGTGCAACAGCACCACCGCCGGGCCGGAACCACCGACGCGGACGAAGATTTCCGCCCCGTTGGTCTGAATCTTTTCGGTTTTGAAACTGGGCGGGAACGGTTGAACCTCGGCCCGGGCCGGGATGGCTGCGAGCAAGGCACCCAACGCGAGCAAGCCGAAGATGCGCATGGCTGACCTCCTGTTGTGGCGAGATCCCGCAAAATCTCTGACAAAATCTTTGAAGAACTAGTCCCCCTAACCCCGTCGGGTTCAAAATGTTCCAGAACCTCAGATGCCATGACACAATCACCGGACGAGACCGGCGACAGTTGCACGATTGCGCTTGTTGGGAGGCGTCCCTGTCAGGCGTGAAGTGCTGCCACCAGCGCCCAAAGGGCCATGAAGATCAGGATCAGCGAGCCCACGGTCCAGAGCGTGGCGCGCATGTCATGGGTTTGCGCGGTGAGATAGGCCGCGAAATGCAGCAGGCGCGAGACCACATAGCCATAGAGCAGCCACTGCGCGAGCCACAGCGGCGGGTCGGTCAGGACGAACAGCAGGCCCGCGACCAGAAAGAACGGCAGGTTCTCCAGATCGTTGAGCTGGATGCGGCGGATGCGCTCGACCCGTTCGTTGGGTTCGAGCTGTTGCGGGTCCGGGTTGGGATTGAGCGCAGTCTTCCGCAGATCTTTCCGGCGAGCGGTAGCCACCCTTCTCCTGCGTCATGCGCACGACGGTGAGCCAGGACATGCTGACGGCCTTAAGGATCATCAGCGCGGCGGCAATGACATAGGTCGCAAACAGCGGGTTTTGCAGGCTTACCTTGTCCATGGATCATCCCCCACGATCCGGAACGGGAAAACCGGCAGGACTAGCGCCGCTGCCGGTTTCCAAACCATACACGAATTGCCATCGTCGAGCGACGGCTTTCGCCGACGTGACGCCCCCTCAGGCGCGGCGGTGGGCAGCGGCAAATTCCGCAAAGCCGCGGATGAATTCCTGCAATTGCTGGGCCACCTTCTCGTCGGTGAGATTGCCGTTTTCATCGAACACGGTGGCAGCGCGGGCAACGAGCAAGCGTCCGCCGAACCAGGGCTCGGTGCCCAGGGTGCGCAGCACCGAAAGCCAGGCATTCTGGCTCAGAACGGTGCCAAAACCGCCGGGCGAAGCGCCCAGGACCGCGAAGGGACGGCCGCCGAATACGCGCTTGATGTCGCTCGACGGACGGCTCAGCCAGTCGATTGCGTTCTTGAAAACGCCGGGCAGCGAATTGTTGTATTCGGGCGTGAAGAGGATCACGCCGTCAGCCGTCGCAACCAGTTCCTTGAGCTGGACAACCGCCGGAGGGATGCCTTCGCTTGCCTCGACATCGGCGTCAAAAAGCGGAATGCCATGGATCGTCGCGGCAACGAATTCGACGCCCGACGGCGCCATGGGCACGGCCGCGCGCAAAAGCGCCGTGTTGTAAGAGCCGCGGCGCAGGCTTCCGGATATGCCAACCAGTTTCGTCATTTAAATACTCCATGCGAATGGCGGCGCGAGGCGGATCAGCGCCCCGCGCCAAGGTCTTCAGGCAAGCGGCTTCAAACGGGCTTCGATCGAGCTGCGCTTGGGCTCGAGGAAGGGCGGCAGCGACAGCCTTTCACCGAGCTTATCCAGCGGCTCGTCGGCCGTGAAGCCGGGTCCGTCCGTCGCGATCTCGAACAGGATGCCGTTGGGCTCGCGGAAATAGAGCGAGCGGAAATAGTAGCGCTCCACCTCGCCGCTGGACGGCAAGCGGAAGCTCTCCAGCCTCTCCGTCCATTCGTGCATATGCTCGATGTCCGGAGTGCGGAAGGCGACGTGATGCACCGCGCCCGCGCCTTGCATGGCAATCGGAAGCCCCGGCTGCACGGCAACGTGCAGTTCGGCCGCCGGCCCGCCCTCGCCCATTGCGAAGACATGGACATGGCCGTTGCCGTCGGGCGAAGCATGATCGCGCACCTGGCGCATGTTCATCACCTTGGTCAGCACGAGTTCGGTCGGCCTGAGGTCCGGAACGCTGAGTGTGATCGGCCCAAGGCCGCGGACCTGGTGCTCGGCCGGAATGGTGCTGCCGGCCCAGGGATGCACCTCGCCCCTGCCGCCATCATCGACGAGCCGCAGCCGCTGGCCTTCGAAATCCTCGAAGTCGAGCGAACGGTAGCCGCCGATCTCGGCGATCTCGCCGGCCGCAACGCCTTCGGCCTTGAGATGCTCGCGCCACCAGGCAAGGCTGCCCTCGCCCGAAACACGCAGCCCGGTGCGAGCAATGCTGTGGGTGCCGCGCCGCTCCTGGCCAACCGGCCAGTCGAAGAAGGTGATGTCGGTTCCGGGCGTTGCCTGCCCGTCGGCATAGAAGAGGTGGTAGGCGCTGGTGTCGTCCTGGTTCACGGTCTTCTTCACCAGGCGAAGGCCGAGCGTCTTGGTGTAGAATTTCAGGTTCTGTGCGGCATTGGCGGTGATCGCCGTCAAATGGTGGATGCCGGTCAGTTCAAGTGTCATGTGCGTCTCCTGCCCGTTTTTTGCGGGGTGTTGGGCACAAGATGGCGCTTATCGCCCTGGCCGGCCAGATGGACGGCGAGAGACAGTCCGTGCTCGAAGTGTGGACACGCAAAGGTCGATTGTCCACCAAACGGACACCTTTCCAGCCGGCGCGAAGCACTCTATCTTCTCGCTCGTGCCATGGGGGTGGCCTGCAAGGAGGGGACGATGACCTTGCGCCTGGTTGTACTGTCCGTGCTGATTTCGGGCTTCGCGATCGGCTTTGCGGAGCTCGCGAGGCTGTCCGCGCAGATCGAATCCACTGCGGCTCCTTGCGCGAAATGGTCGACGCTGAACTGCCGCACGGCGGGGCTCCCCACCTCCCCGCAATAAAGTCAGCGATATTTCCGGCAATTCGACCAGCTATCCCGGCGGGATCATACCGCCGCGCTACGCGTTAAACCGGATCGCAACCGCCTTCCGGAGGGACCGATGAACACCGCCAACCTGCAGCTCGAGGGCCTTTACCTCGCCATCGCCTCGATCAACGACGTGCTGGTCAAGAAGGGCATCCTCAGCGTCGAGGAGATCGACAAGGCATTGCGCCGCGCCGAGGCCAACGCCACCGCCGACGACCACATCATCGACGACATGTCGCCTGCCAACCGCGACGCCGTCTGTTTCCCAATCCGCCTCCTGCAGCTTGCCAATGGCGGCAGCCTCTCGACCGGCGATCTTCCGAGCTTTTCGGAGCTTGCCAGAATGGTGGCGCAGACCAAGGAACCCTACAACGACCAGATGTAGGCGCACGGACGGCAGCCCTTGCCGAGCGTCTTCGGGAGTGCTTTGCTCGCGAGAGTCGCGCGGGGTTCCGCGCGCCCGATTGCATGGCAGGCCCAGACATTGGCAGAGGCATGACGATGACGACTTTCAAAGCCGCCTGTCTTTCCGGCCTCCTGCTTTCAGCCGCCACCGGCGCCGCGCTGGCCGACCCGCCCCAGGGCCGCCTGGTCGACGGCGTCTACCACTGCGAGGTCTACACCCTCGGTCAGTTCATCCATCTCGGCGACATCATCATCGAGGGCGACAGCTATCGCGGCCCGTATCGATTCGGACCGCCGCCGCCGCCCCAGAAATACGAACTCAGTCCCGAGGGCGACCTCACCTGGCTCGGCCCGCTCGGCGGCTTCACCTCGGGCGGCAACTCGATCGACCTCACCCAGGTCACCGCCAACAGCGACGCGGCGGCGTCCTTCGACATCATCATGCGCGAGGCGAGCGGAAACTTTTCCGCCACCACCTGCGACAAGCAGTGAATAAGTGCTGCAGCCAAGCCGCTAGCGCCGGGCCGTCACCCTTTCACGCCGCCGACGGCCCCGGATCGTCCGGCCCGCCGTCGAATGGCGACAGAAGCTCCCGCTTCGGGCGCAGCGGAACATCGTCGGACCGGTGGACCAGGCGCAGGATCGGCCCGCGCGGCTTGGGCGGCACGCCGCCGCGCTGCAGCGTGTCGGCTTCGCGCCGCGACGCCTCCGGCTGATAGACCACCTCCTGCACGGTCAGCGTCTCCTCCTCGCCGTCGATGCGGCGAATGGTGATCGACTGGCCCTCCGCAAGGCCGAGCAGCGCCAGTCCGCGCGGATTGGTGATCGACAGCACCGAGCCGACCATTCCGCGCATCTCGTCATGGGCGACGATGCGGGTCTCGGCCGGTCCGTCGTCGATGCGGTACGACACGCGGCTGCTGAGCGTGACCACGGTGGGCGGAATGTCGTCGCGGAAGACGACGGTCGCGCCGTCGAGCTTGCGACGCAGGAGCTCCCGGATCGGATCGTCCCGGCCCAGGCAGCGCTCCTGCATCACTTCGAGAATGGTGTAGTCCTTCGTCGTCAGCTGACAGACATCCGTGTTCGACATGGCAAATCTCCGGCCGCACCGCATCCTGGCGGTTGACGGCCACAAGCGTTTCTCTTGATCGCGGAAGAGTTCCCCTGAGCCGGACGCGTGTCCGGCGCAGGGGTCACGCTCCTGCGACGAGATTGCCTGCGCGGAAGATCGGGTAATGCCGAACGGGACGGACGATCATGCCGTCAGGCCCCGGCGGGAGCCGGCTGGCGCACTTCGACGATCTCGAGCTCATGGGTGCGGCCGTCGCGCGCGGTCCAGGCGATCGCCTGTCCGGTGCCGAGGCCGATCAGCGCGGTGCCGATCGGGGTCAGGATGGAGATCTTGCCCTGTGCGATATCCGCATCGCCCGGGAACACCAGCGTCACGGTTCTGGTCTCGCCGGTGTCCGGCTTGTAGGTGACGATCGAACCCATCTGGACCACGTCGGCCGGCAGCGAGCCATCCGCCACCACCTTGGCGCGTTCGAGCTCGAGCATCAGTTCCTCGGCCATTTCCGGATTGCGGCTTTCCATCGCCTCGGCGAAGGAAAGCAGCTTTGCGTGGTCCGTCGCGCCGATCTTGATGACCGGCTTGCGCTTGTGCTTGATCTTTTCCTGCATAATGCACCCAAATGTTGTGACCGCGACGGAACCCGGTCATGGGCTGCGGCGTGCGGCTGCCTAGCTGGCAGTAGTCATTGCTGTTGTTGAAAGCGCCGAATTCGCAGACTGAATGCTTGCGAAAAATGCCGTATCCGCCCCACGGCTCGGGGGCGCATGGCAGCCGAGCCGGGGGTTACAATCCCGCGATGGGGCACACCCGAAGGTAAAAAACGGTTCGAATTTCTGCGGCGGTAGTCATGATGCGAGTGTTCCGAAACTTGACGACAAAGTCAAGCGAAGCCTGCCGAGGTCAGTTGGAAAGCCCGGAACTCCGCGCTTTTCGGCAAGATCGCGACGCCATGCCGCTGCGTGAGATTCCCGCCCATGTCGAAGCACGCTTGCCGGCTCCCGTTTCGCCCGGCGCGCCGTCCTGAGCCAGCAAAAAGCCTGTAATACGAGTGTCAAGGTGAGGGTTTAGGAAGGCCGCAGGATCATCAGCGAATCGGCGCCCTGCATCCAAAGGCGTCGCGCTTCGCCCAAAGAGGATCAGGCCCGTGAAAGTTGCAGTTATCGGCACTGGTTATGTCGGTCTGGTTTCGGCAGCCTGCTTCGCCGGCTGGGGACACGAAGTCGTCGGCGCGGACAAGGACGCCAGAAAGATCGCGGCCCTGCACCGCGGCGAACTTCCGATCTACGAGCCCGGCCTCGACCGGCTGGTCGACGAAGCGGTGGCGCAGAAGCGCCTATCCTTCACCACCGATCTTTCGGTCGCCGTTGCCGGCGCCGATATCGTGCTGCTCGCCGTGGGCACACCACCCCGCCTGCGCGACGGCGAGGCCGACCTTGCCTTCGTCTATGCCGCAGCGCGCGAGGTGGCGGGCCTGATCGACCGCTTCACCGTCGTAGTCACCAAATCGACCGTTCCGGTCGGCACCGGCGACGAGATCGAGCGCCTGATGGCCCGCGCGCGGCCGGACGCCAGCTTCGCCGTCGCTTCCAATCCCGAGTTCCTGCGCGAGGGCAGCGCGATCGGCGATTTCCAGCGGCCGGACCGCGTCGTCATCGGCGCCAATGACAGCCGCGCGAAGGAAGTTTTGCAGGCGCTCTACGCGCCGCTGCGCGAGCAGAACGTGCCCATTCTGGCGACCGACCGGCGCACCGCCGAGCTGATCAAATACGCCTCCAACGCCTTCCTCGCCGTGAAGATCTCGTACATCAACGAGATGGCCGACCTGTGCGAAAGCGTCGGCGCCGATGTGCGCGAGGTGGCGCTCGGCATGGGGCTCGACCATCGCATCGGCGCGGGCTTCCTCAATGCCGGGCCGGGCTATGGCGGCTCGTGCTTTCCCAAGGACACGCTGGCGCTATTGCGCACCTCGCAGGATCACGGTGTGCCGATGCGCATCGTCCAGGAATCGCTCGCGGTCAACGACGCGCGCAAGCGACGCATGGCGCTGAAGGTAATCGACGCGCTCGACGGCCTGGCCGAAGGTGCCTCAGTCGCGATCCTTGGCCTGACCTTCAAGCCCGAGACGGACGACATGCGCGAGGCGCCGTCCATCCCGCTTATCGAGGCGCTGCAGCGTGCCGGCGCCCGCATCCGCGCGCACGACCCGGAAGGCATTGAAAATGCCCGCGCCGTGCTCGACGACGTCGATTTCTTCGACGACCCCTACGAGTGCGCTGCCGGCGCCGATGCCGCCGTGCTGATGACCGACTGGAAAAGCCTGAAGGCGCTCGATCTCGGCCGGCTCGGGCGCGGCATGCGCCGTCGCGTGCTGGTCGATTTCCGCCATGCCTTCGACCCCGCGGCGGCCGAGCATCACGGCTTCACGCTGACAGCAATCGGTCGCCCGTCGGAAAAGCCGCGCCGGACGGAGCGCACTGAGACCTCGTCCGCCCCGGAAACCAAGGCGCCCGACGCAAGCGCCCTACGTCTCAGCGCTCGAACAGGATGACGGCCGAGCCCTTGTAGGTGGTGCGCGTCACTTCCCGGTAGCCGCTTTTTTCCGCAAGGCGGATCGAGGGCAGATTGTCCGGGTCGATGATGCAGACGGTGCGCTTTCCGCCGAAATTCCGGTCGGCCCACTCATGGATCGCCGTCACCACCTCGCTGGCAAAGCCCTTGCCATGCGCCGCAGGCGCGATCACCCAGCCGGCCTCCGGTGCGCCGCCGAAGTCGGGCTCGATATCGCGCTTCACATCCTGGAACCCGACCTCGCCGAGGAAACGGCCTGTGTCCCGCTCGTCCACGACCCAGTAGCCGTAACCCAGCATCTTCCAGAGCCCGGCATAGCGCAGCAGCCGCGCCCAGACCTCCTCGCCCGTCGACGGCCGGCCGCCGATAAAGCGAGTGACGGCCATGTCGGCCCACAGGGCCAGGGAGGCTTCGTAATCCGAGAGGCGATGCGGCCGGAGGATGGTGCGCGCCGTCTCGATGACGGGAATGTCGGAGTTTTTGGAATTCATCATGATTTGCTTGATGTTACGGGAAAATACGCTGGTCGGAGGGATGCTTGCGACGTTTACGCAAGGCTCATCCTAGCCACCCATCGTTGAAGCGACAACCGCAGGCTTTGCGCCTCGAGCTATCACGGTGCGTCCTTCGAGGCTCGCTTCGCTCGCACCTCAGGATGAGGACCGTCGGCGCAAATCTCCCTCATCCTGAGGTGCGAGCCCGCAGGGCGAGCCTCGAAGGACGCACCAAAGCACAAGTGGAGCGCCTTCCGGGCGCTTGACCACAGCCGAAATCACGGCACTTCTATGCATGGACAGTTGCCCAGCCCGACTCCAGAGGAAAACCCATGGATACCGTCGACCTGCTGCTCGCCATCTTCCACCACATACTGGTCTTTTCGCTCGCGGCGGTCCTTGCTGCCGAGGTCGTGCTGATCCGCAACGAGATGACGCATCGGACGATCGGCAGGCTTGCCGGCATCGACCGCGCCTACGGCCTTGTCGCGCTGTTCGTCATCGTCGTCGGCATCGTGAGGGTGTTTTATGGCCTCAAGGGCTGGGATTTCTACGTCCACAGCTGGACCTTCTGGGCCAAGATGGCGGCCTTTGCCGCCGTGGGTCTCTTGTCGGTCCCGCCCACCCTGCGCTTCCTGTCGTGGAAGCGGCAGGCCGGCGCCGACACCGCCTTTGCCGTGCCCGCGACTGAGCTTGCCTCGGTGCGCGGCTATCTGCGCGCCGAGATGATGTTCTTCATGCTGATCCCGATCTTCGCAGCGGCGATGGCGCGCGGCTACGGTCAGTTCTGAAGTACCCTACTGGGCCGCTTCCAGCGGCTCGATCGGCACCAGCGGCGCCGGAATGCTGGTGGTCTTTTCCTTGTATTTGCAAAGATCGGCGATCACACAGCGCGAGCATTCGGGCTTGCGCGCCTTGCACACATATCGCCCGTGCAGGATCAGCCAGTGATGGGCATGGCGCATATATTCTTCGGGAATGATGCGGACGAGCTCGGCTTCCACCTGCTCCGGCGTCTTGCCGGGCGCGAGGCCGATGCGGTTGCCGATGCGCAAGATGTGGGTGTCCACCGCCATGGTGTGCTGGCCGAAGGCCATGTTCAGCACCACATTGGCGGTCTTGCGGCCGACGCCTGGCAGCTTCACCAGTTCGTCGCGATTGTCCGGCACCTGGCCGCCGTGATCGCGGATCAGGGCCTCGCAAAGCGCAATCACATTCTTGGCCTTGGCCCGCCACAGGCCGATGGTGCGGATATATTGGCCGAGCTTCTCCTCGCCGAGCGCGAGCATCTTTTCGGGCGTGTCGGCGACCGCGAAAAGCGGCCGCGTCGCCTTGTTGACGCCGGCGTCGGTGGCCTGGGCCGACAGCACCACTGCAACCAAAAGTGTGAAGGCGTTGACGTGCTCCAGCTCGCCCTTCGGCTCGGGGCGCTGCACTGAAAAGCGCCGGAAAATCTCGTGAATCTCCGCCGGCGTGTAGAGCGTCTTTGGCCGGCGCGCGCGGGGCTTTGCCCGCGTGGCGCCGCTGCCCTTTGCCGGCGGCTTTTTCGAACTCTCTCGATCTTTTGCTTTGGGGATGCTCATCGCTTTCCTATAAACTGCCGCCATGAGCGATACAAACGCCGCCTATGCTGCCGACGAGCCGTTTTTCCACGCGCTCCTGAAGCCTTACCGATCGCTCGGCCGCACCGGTTTCCTCGTCCTGATGGGAGCCATGACCTTCGGCTGGATCGTCACCGGCATCTTCTTCATCGCCCATGGCGCCTGGCCGGTGTTCGGTTTCTTCGGCCTCGATGTGCTCGGGCTCTACATCGCCTTCCGGCTGAACTATCGCGCCGCCCGCGTCAGCGAGGAGGTGATCGTCTCGCGCACCAGCCTCGACATCCTCAAGGTGGCGGCATCCGGCCGATCGGAGCAACACCACTTCAACCCGTTCTGGGCGCGGTTTTCGGTCAAGCGCCACGCCGAGATCGGCATCACCGATATGGCCGTGGTCTCGCGTGAAAAGAGCGTGCCGATCGGCAGCTTCCTCAATCCGGACGACCGCGAAAGCTTTGCCAAGGCGTTTACGCTCGCGCTGGCGACCGCCAAGAAGCGCTAATCAGAATCGGAACCTGACCAGCCTGCCGATCTTGCGCAGCGGCGGAACGATATTCCACGCGAGCGCGATCCACCGGTTGGACCAGTCCATGTGGGAAAAGTGCTCCGGGCGGTAGGCCGAAGCCTCCTCGACGAGTTTCAGCCCCGGCACGGCCCGTTCGAGGTCGTGTGGGTCGTTGACGGCCCAATGGACCTCCGCCCCGGTGACGCGAATGGCCGGGTTCTGGCGCACGAGCTTGAGGCCGAGATCGCTGTAGAGGTCGCAGATCACCTCGCCGCCGCAGCTAAGGTGCGACACCAGGCGCGAAAGCAGAAGCGGGCCGTCCTTGGCCGCCAGATAGGGCGTCAGCCCTTCAGCCACCACGATTGCGGGCCTGCCCCGCGGCACGCGCGCCAGCCAGTCCGGCTCGGTGACCGATGTGGCGATCAGCCGATAGTTTTCACGCAGCGGATAAATCCGGCGGCGCAGCTCGACCACTTCGGGAAAATCGACGTCGAGCCACTCGACCCTGGGAGACGGGTCGATGCGGAACACCCGCGTGTCGAGGCCGCAGCCCAGATCCAGAACGATCGCGTCCGGATGGTCTGCCAGGAACGCCCGCACCCAGTCGTCCAGCGTCCTGGCGCGGGCGGCAAAGCCCACCCCCATGACGCCATCGACCTTCAGCTTCGAAAAATCGTAGTCGATCCTGGCGGCCGCCTCCTCGGCGAAGTGATCCGCCAGGATGGAGTTCGGACGCCTGCTTTCGAGGGCTTTGCCATAAAGGGTGATGAGCAGGGTTTCCCGCTCCCTGGTCAGGGATACCTTTTCACGTACCATGTTGCTTCCCGGTGGCATGGGCTATGCTATCTGGGGTCGAAACCCCATAAGGCAAGTTTCGGGTGGTCATGCCGGGATCACAGATGGATAATCGCGTTCAAGGAGTCGAAGCCATGAACGCACGAACCGCGATATTGCGTGAGGAAATCACGCCCCAGGGCGGCGATTACGAGATCGTTCGCCACGTCATCGAAAAGATCAGCCTCAACTATCGCGACCAGCCCTCGCTGGAGACGCTTGCCGCGCAAGTGGGCGAGACCCCGACCGGGCTGCAGAAGCTGTTCACCCGCTGGGCGGGCCTGTCCCCCAAGGGATTCCTGCAGGCCGTCACGCTCAACCACGCGCGCCATCTGCTCGACCAGGGCATGCCGCTGCTCGACACGGCCTATGAGGTCGGCATGTCCGGCCCCGGGCGGCTGCACGACCTGTTCGTCACCCACGAGGCGATGTCGCCGGGCGCCTACAAGAGCCGTGGCGAAGGCCTGACCATCCGTTACGGCTATCACATCTCGCCCTTTGGCGTGGCGCTGATCATGGTCACCGACCGGGGCCTTGCCGGCCTGTCCTTCAACGACGCCGGCCATGAGCGCGAGGCCTTCGAGGACATGTCCGGCCGCTGGCCGAACGCGGCCTATGTCGAGGACATGGCGGCCACCGCGCCCTATGCGGCGCGCATCTTCGACCCGGCCCGCTGGCGCCCGGACGATCCGCTGCGCATCGTCATGATCGGCACCGACTTCCAGATCCGCGTCTGGGACGCGCTGCTCCGGATTCCCATGGGCCGGGCCTGCACTTATGCGGACGTCGCCGCCAAGATCGGTTCGCCCTCGGCCAGCCGCGCAGTGGGCGCGGCGGTCGGCGCCAATCCGATTTCCTTCGTGGTGCCCTGCCACCGGGTCGTCGGCAAGTCCGGCGCGCTGACCGGCTACCACTGGGGCCTGACGCGCAAGCGCGCCATCCTCGGCTGGGAGGTCGGGCAGCTTACGTCCTAGTGTCGCTGCGATGCCGGATCGGGCTGTCGATTGCGTCCGATTCGGTATTTCCTTGTCTGCTTCAGCAGGATAGCTTCCCGGCGCAATTCTCCAGGAGGCTATCCTTGATCACCGTCATCGGCTCCATCAATCTCGACCTGATTGCCAGCGTCGACCGGCTCCCCGCTCCGGGCGAGACCGTGCCGGGCAGCGGCTTCAAGACGGCGCCGGGCGGCAAGGGCGCCAATCAGGCGCTGGCCGCCGCGCGCGCCGGCGCTTCGGTGCGCATGATCGGGGCGGTGGGCAAGGATGCTTTTGCCGGCGAGGCGCTGGCGCTTCTCAAGGACGGCAAGGTCGATCTTTCCGGCGCGGCCGAGGCCGAGGCACCCACCGGCACCGCGCTGATCCTGGTGGGCGACGACGGCGAGAACATGATCGCCGTGGTGCCCGGCGCCAATGCCACCGTGCTGTCGGCCGATCTTGAAAAAGCCGCGCTCGAAAAGGGCGACATCGTGCTCCTGCAGCACGAGATCCCGCTTGAGACCGTCGAAGCAGCACTCGATGCCACCGCAGCCGCCGGCGCCATCGCCATCCTCAACACCGCGCCCTTCCGCAAGGAAGCCGCCACCTTCCTCGGCAAGGCGAACTACGTCGTCGCCAACGAGACCGAATTCGACCTCTATTGCGAGGCACTGGCGCTTTCGGGTGCTGACCGCCCCGCCCGCATGAAGGCTTTTGCCGAAAAGACCGGCCGCACCGTCATCGTCACGCTCGGCGGCGACGGCGTGCTTGCGGCGACGCCCGAGGCTTTTCTTAGCGTGCCCGCGCTCAAGATCACGCCCGTCGACACGGTCGGCGCCGGCGACACATTCTGCGGCTATCTGGCCGCCGGCCTGGCTCAGCGCCTGCCGCTGGGCGACGCGCTGCGGCGCGCAGCCGTTGCCGGCTCGCTCGCCTGCCTCAAGCCCGGAGCGCAGCCGGCGATCCCGCTTGCCAGCGAGGTGGATGCAGCACTTGATGGCCAGCTGGTGGGCTGACCAGCATGACCATCCGTCCTGTTTGGAAGCATGACCTGCCGCCGGCAGGCGACATCTGCCGCATGTCGGCGGTGGAGTTGGCGGAAAAGATCAAGGCGCGGCAGCTTTCGGTGCGGGAGGTGGCGAGCGCCTTCCTCGACCGCATCGAGGCCGTGAACCCCAAGGTGAACGCGATCGTGTCGCTACGCGACCGCGGCGACATCCTCGCTGACGCCGATGCCGCGGACAGCGCGCTGGCGAAGGGCGCCACGCCCGGCCCGCTCTACGGCCTGCCCATCGCGATAAAAGACCTCGCGCTGACCAAGGGCCTGAAGACCACCTTCGGCTCGCCGATCTACGCCGATTTCGTGCCCGACGAGGACGATTTCTTCGTCGAGCGCATGCGCGCGGCCGGCGCCATCTTCGTCGGTAAGACCAACACGCCAGAATTCGGCCTCGGCTCGAACACCTACAACAACGTTTTTGGCGCGACGCTGAATGCCTTCGACCCCGCCCTCACAGCCGGCGGATCGAGCGGCGGCGCGGCCGTTGCGCTGGCGCTCGACATGGTGCCGGTGGCCGACGGCAGCGATTTTGGCGGCTCGCTGCGCAACCCCGCCGCCTTCAACAATGTCTTCGGCCTGCGCCCTTCGCAGGGACTGGTGCCGGGCGGGCCGATGAACGAAGTTTTCCACTCGCAGATCGGCCTCGAGGGCCCGATGGCCCGCAACGTGCGCGACATGGCGCTGCTGCTCGACGTGCAGGCCGGCCATGATGCGCGCGCGCCGCTCTCGCATAGTGGCGAAGCCTCCTATCTCGACGCGCTCGCCGCCTCGCCCAAGGGCGGCCGCGTCGCCTGGTTTGGCAATCTCGGCGGCCATCTGCCGGTCGAAGCCGGCATTTTGGAGCTCTGCGAGGCAGGCTTGCGGCGCTTTGGCGAAGTCGGCTTTGCCGCCGAACCTGTCGTGCCCGATTTCGACTTCGATGCACTATGGCGCGCCTTCATCACGCTGCGCCAGGCCACCAGCGGCTGCGAACTCAAGGCGCATTTCGACGACCCGGCCCGGCGCGGCCTGCTGAAGCCGGAAGCGGTGTGGGAAGTCGAAGGCGCCATGCGTCTCACGGCCGTGCAGGTGCACGCCGCCTCGACCGTCCGCTCGAAATGGTACCGGACGCTGCTGAACCTGTTCGAGCGCTTCGACCTGGTGGCGCTGCCCACCGCGCAAGTGTTCCCCTTCGCGGTCAGCACACACTGGCCGAAGGAAGTCGCCGGCCGCGCAATGGACAGCTACCACCGCTGGATGGAAGTCTCGGCCTATGCCTCGCTGGCCGGCTGCCCGGCCGTCAATGTGCCGGTGGGGTTCGACCCGCAAGGCCGGCCCATGGGCATGCAGCTCATCGGCCGCCCGCGCGGCGACCTCGCCGTATTGCAGGCGGCTGCGGCTTATGAAACTGTCCTGCCATGGCCAGCGGGGGCATGACGGCATAACGCCCCCGCGGCCGGCTTCGATGAAGCGGCGGGGGACAGGCCGTGCCTATCAGTTTTCGGAACCGCCTTGCGTTTCGGCTTGAGCTCTGGCGCAGGCTCGTCGACGAATATGCCGTCGGCGTTGCCTTAGCTGTCGGCATTGTAAGCGCAATGCTTGTGGCAGGCTTTCGCTACGACAGCACAGTCGTAAAGTATGAAAGGCTGCAAGCAGTCGTAGTATCGATCTACGAGGTTCCGCTGAAAGGGTTTTCCCCCTCTCACTACATGGTGAAGCTCAGTGATAGCGGTCAGCTTGTCACGATCGAAGACCGTCAGCTTCGCGAAGTCGGGTCAGTCATCAAAGTCGAGCGCCGGACGCGTAAGAATGGCGTCGTGACCTACCATCTCGTCCCGCCCGGCTGCGAGACACCCGACTGCGCAGCGCCTTGACCGAACGCTCGGAGGGCAAGTCGTGACGACCAGCCTGCGAAATCGCCTCCAGTTTCGGATTGCGCTCTTGCGTGCTCATGCCAGGGAATGGACCATCGGTGCTGCCGTGCTGGCTGTCAGTGTCTGCATGGTGCTGTTCCTGGTGCTTCGCTTCGATAGCCCTGTCGTGCAATCCGAACGCTTGCAGGGGAGCGTAGTCTCCATCGCCAGAATCCCGCAAAAATCCTACGGCGAGCCGACTGCGGCGACCAGCTATCAGTATATCGTCTCCCTGGGCGGCAACGACACCGTGGTCGTCTCAGATCAGATATCGCGTCCGCATCCGGTCGGATCGGCAGTCGAGGTCGAAAAGCGGACGCGCGCCAACGGCACGATTACCTACCATGTGGTTCCACCCGATTGCGTAGCGCCCAATTGCGTCGTGCCTTTCAACCAACAGTTCTAGGCGAGTAGCCAAAACCGGCCTCTGGACAGTTCCCTTACGGAATGCATTGATCTTGTGCTGAAAGGGATCACGACCATGTCGCTGGAAATCTATGCCGCCTATGTCCTTGCCTGCATCATCATCATCCTGGTGCCCGGGCCGACCGTCACACTGATCATCGCCTCCAGCATGCGCCACGGCACCCGCGCCGGGCTGCTCAATGTCGCGGGCACGCAAGTAGGCATTGCCGTCATGATCGGCATCGTCGGCATCGGCCTCACTTCCATGATCGAATCGGCCGGCCACTGGTTCGAATGGCTGCGGCTGCTGGGGGCTGCATATCTCATCTGGATGGGCTGGCAGATGCTGCGCGCCGGCGGCCGACTGGCCGAGGGCGCCGCGCCGGTGCCGCCGCGCGGCGGCTTTTTCCTGCAGGGTTTTCTGGTCGCCATCAGCAATCCCAAGACGCTGATCTTCTTCGGCGCCTTCATCCCCCAGTTCCTCGATCCGAAGAGCAACTACCCGCTGCAGATCGTCATCATGGGCGCCACCGCGCTGGTTTTCGCGGCGATGTCGGATTCGACCTATGCCATGCTGGCCGGCCGCGCCGGGCGCCTGCTTTCGGCCCGCCGCATTCGCCTGCTCTCGCGCCTCAGCGGCGGCTTTCTCATCGGCGGCGGACTGTGGCTGGCCTTCTCGCGGCGATGAATAGGTGCGTCCTTCGAGACGGCGCTTCGAGCGCGGGATGAAGCGCGCGGGCGCTTTGCGCTCCCGGTGGCAGGGCAATCGCCTTTGCTGCGACCTACCCCCACTCCGCCTCGCTTCGCTCGGCACCTCTCCCCCTCAAAAGGGGAGAGGAAGGGTGCCAGCCGTGCGGACGGCGATTCCTCTCCTCCGTCGAACGGGGGAGAGGTGGTTTGCGAAGCAAACCGGAGTGGGGGTCGAATTCTAAGTGCGATCGCCCTCCCTCAAGGGAGAAGAGAGCGCCGCGCCAAGCTGCCGCTACAGCCGCGCCAGCCTTTCAGCCAACAGGGCGAAGAAGCCGTCATGGTCGATGTCGCGCATGACGGTGGCGTTCTTCGCACGCGAGGTGACGCCCCACCAGTCGATCACGGTCATGCCCAAAGTGAGCTCCGAGCCGAGCTCGATCTCGACATTGCAGTGGTGGCCCTTGAACAGCTCGGGCTTGATCAGATAGGCGATGACGCACGGGTCGTGCAGCGGGCCGCCGTCGGTGCCGTATTTTTCCTCGTCGAAGCGCTCGAAGAAGTCGAGCAGTTCGGCGGTGGCGTCGCCCACCTTGGTGCCCATCTTGCGGAAGGCCTCGATGCGCTTGGCAGTGGTCAGCGCCTTGTGGGTGACGTCGAGCGGCATCATGACGATCGGCACGCCCGAGCGGAACACCACATCGGCCGCGTGCGGATCGACATAGATGTTGAATTCGGAGGTGGGGGTGATGTTGCCGCCCTCGAAGAAGCCGCCGCCCATCAGCACGATCTGCTTGATGCGCTTGGCGATCTGCGGCTCGCGCACCAGCGCCAGCGCAATATTGGTGAGCGGCCCGAGCGGGCAGAGCGTGACGGTGCCGGGCTCCTCCTTCATCAGCGTCTCGACGATGAAGTCGACCGCATACTGCTCCTGCAGCTTCATGGTCGGCTCCGGCAGGTCCGGACCGTCGAGGCCGGTCTTGCCGTGCACATGCTCGGCGGTGACCAGCGGGCGCACCATCGGGCGGATGGCGCCGGCGAAGACCTTGGTGTCCGGCTTGCCGGCCAACTCGCAGATCTTGCGCGCGTTCTTCTCGGTCAGATGCAGGGGAACGTTGCCGGCAACCGCAGTGAGGCCAAGCACTTCCAGCTCAGGGCTCGCCAGCGCCAGAAGGATGGCGACGGCATCGTCCTGGCCCGGATCGGTATCGATGATTATCTTCTGCGTGGCTGCCATTTACGCTTTCCCTTATGTGATCCGCCCGTGATCGAAGCAGGCTTGAACTTGTTCGTGGCGCGGACCATATCAGCAACAACGGGAAAAATGCCAACAGGGTTTTTCCTTTTAGGTCGCTCTTCGAGGACACGTAAATGAGTCGCATGACGCCCTTTTCGAGCCCGCTACTGCTCGGGTTCGATGCAATGGAAAAGACGCTGGAGCGCTTGGCGAAGTCGGGAGACAGTTACCCGCCGTACAACATCGAGCGGCTGCGTCGGTCCGAAGGAAACGGTGAGACGTTGCGCATTACGCTGGCTGTGGCCGGCTTCTGCGAGGACAATCTGGAAGTCACCACCGAGGAAAACCAGTTGGTGGTGCGTGGCAAGCAGACAGAAGACACCGAACGCGAGTTTCTGCACCGCGGCATCGCCGCGCGGCAGTTTCAGCGCACCTTCGTCCTGGCAGACGGCATGCGGGTCATCGGGGCCGAATTGAAGAACGGACTTCTGTCCGTCGACCTCGACCGACCGGAGCCGGAACGCTTCGTACGGAAAATCAACATTTCGGTGAAAGACTGAAGGTCACCGGAATCAAGCAGCTCTAGCGCGGGTTTGGTCCTAACGACGCCCCGCAAGAAGGAGGCTCATTATGACAACGACATCCACTTACCACGAACCGAAACCGGTTCTTACCGAGTCCGAACTCGCCCATCTGGGCGAAGGCACCGTGGCCTATCTCCGCAAGATCGACAGCGATGAACTGAAGGGCAAGTTCCCAAGCTTGACCGAGATCGCTTCGGGCATGGAAGTCTGGGCGCTGTTTGCCGCCAATGGCCAGCCGATCCTGCTCTCCGATGCGCGCGACACTGCCCTTGCGGGCGCCTTTGAGAATCACCTGACCCCGGTCGCCATCCACTGACCGGCGGTTCCTAACCTCGTCCAATTGGGCGAACGGCGCTGTAAAAGACGAAGGGCGGTCCAAGGACCGCCCGGCGCCGAAATTTCCTAAAATCTGAAGCTTAGGCCGCGTGCGAGGTCTGCGTGTCCGAAAGCAGCGCGTGGATTGCCGCTGCATCGCGGGTGCCGCGGATCTTGGCGACGGTGTCGGGATCGCGCAGCACGCGGGCAATGCGCGACAGCGCCTTCAGGTGATCCGCGCCGGCGCCCTCAGGGGCCAAAAGCAGGAACACCAGATCCACGGGCTGGTCGTCCAGCGACTCGAATTCCACCGGCGTTTCCAGCCGCGCGAAAACGCCCGTGATGCTTTTCACGCCGGGCAGCTTGCCGTGCGGAATGGCAATGCCGTTGCCGACGCCGGTCGATCCCAGGCGCTCGCGCTGGAGGATGGTGTCGAAAACTTCTCGCTCGGGCAGCCCTGTGATCGAGGCGGCCCTTTCGGCGAGCAGTTGCAGCAGTTGCTTCTTGGAATTCGCCTTCAAGGCCGGCATGATTGCCTGCACCTCGATCAGATCGCTCAGATCCATGCCCAATATCCTTTCTCTGCCCGATCGCCCGAACCCCAATTCGGTACCTCGGTCAGGAGACGTTTCTTATCCCTGCGCGATTTTTGTCGTCGAAGGGTCGATCCACCCGATATTTCCGTCCGGCCTCCTGTAGACGATATTGACCTGGTCATTCCCGGCGTTTCTAAAGACGAACACCGGGGTGTCCTTGGTATCGAGTTCGATCACCGCCGAGGCAACCGTCATGGTCTTGAGCGCCATGCTGGTTTCGGCGACGATCGCCGGCGCGTAGTCTACCGGCAGTTCATCCTCTTCGTCCTCGTCGGTCAGCGGCGCCATCACCGTATAGGCGATGCTGACAGCCGCGCCGTTGAAGCCTGGATTGTGCGACTTCAGGCGGCGCTTGTAGCGGCGCAGGCGCTTTTCGAGACGTTCTGCCGCCGCCTCGAAGGCGGCGACCGGCTCCTGCGCCTCGCCTGCGGCCTGAAGGGCCATGCCTGTGTCGAGGCGGATCATACAGTCGGCCGCGAAGCGCGACGTCGATTTCACGACCGTTACATGTCCGGAAAACCCGCCATCGAAATACTTATCGATCGCTTCACCGATCCGCTCCTCGATGCGTATACGGAACGCATCGCCGACGTCCATGTGCTTTCCCGATATGCGTAGAGTCATCTGAAAACTGACCTTCCTTGTTCAGACTTCAAATCGCTTCCGAGTTTATACCCATGGACGGCGCAAACAAGGTTCACGGCGGGTCTCGCGCCGAATTTAAGCCTGAACTTTCCGCTTAGTCACAAGCCGTCTCCAGACGGGGTCATCTATTTCCGGGCCACGCCCTTTCCCTTGCGGGCGGGCTTCTAGTCACTTCCCAGGCGGTTGTCAATCAAGGCCTAAATTGCCCCGATTTGGTGCTGTGCGTTACCGCCCGGCGGCGGCCAGAGCACGCTTCTCGCGCCGCCTCTGCACCGACGAGGGAATGTTCATGCTTTCCCGATACTTGGCGACCGTACGCCTCGCGATGTCGATACCTTCGCGCTGCAGGATATCCACAATCGCATCGTCGGACAGGACGTCCGCCGGCTGCTCCTCTTCGATGAGCCCACGGATGCGGTCGCGCACCGCTTCCGACGAATGGGCATCGCCCTCGCCGGCCGAGGCGATCGCGGTCGTGAAGAAATAGCGCAGCTCGAACACACCGCGTGGCGTGAGCATGTATTTGTTGGCCGTGACGCGGCTGACAGTCGACTCATGCATACCGATGGCTTCCGCCACCGTGCGCAAATTGAGCGGCCGCAGATGCCGCACGCCGTGCATCAGGAACGCGTCCTGCTGGCGCACGATCTCGGAGGCGACCTTGAGGATGGTCTTGGCGCGCTGGTCGAGGCTGCGGGTCAGCCAGTTGGCATTCTGCAGGCATTCGGCCAGGAAATCCTTCTCCGCCTGGTCTTTCGTCAGCGCGGAGACCTGCGCGAAATAGATGTTGTCGACCAAAACCCGCGGCAACGCCTCCGGATTGAGCTCGACCGTCCAGCTGCCGTCGCTGGCCGGCCGCACTTCCACGTCGGGGACGATGGTGTCGGCACTGCCGCTCGAAAAAGCCAGCCCGGGACGCGGGTCGAGCCGGCGAATCTCGGCCAGCATGTCCACCAGGTCCTCTTCGTCGACGCCGCAGAGCTTCTTGAGCGTTTGAAAATCGCGGCGCGCCAGCAATTCGAGATTGCTGACAAGGGCCTGCATGGCCGGGTCGTAGCGATCGCGATGTATGAGCTGGAGCGCCAGGCATTCGGCAAGGTCGCGCGCGAAAATGCCAGCTGGCTCAAAGGTTTGGCAGATTTTCAGCACATCGAGAACGGCAGCCTCGCCAACGCCGAGCCGTTCGGCGATTTCGGCTATGTCGCCGCGCATATAACCGATCTCGTCGAGCGCATCGGTCAGGTCATGGGCGATCAGGCGGTCGCCGGCATCGGCGAAGGCAAACGCAATCTGCTCGCCTGCATGGTCGCGCAGCGTCACGGCTGCTGCGAAGACGTCCTCCATGTCGAAGTCACCACTGCCGGACGGCCCCGCCCCCGAGCCGGACGACGACTTCCACTGGGCAGCCAGGTCCGGCCCCAGCTGCTCCATGGTACCCGGATCGTCGGGAAACACGTTTTCCAGCGAAGTGTCGAGCTTTTCGGAGATGGATTCGGCGCTCAGGATCGTGTCCGAGCCGCCCCAGTCGTCGGCCATCTCGGACTGCCCGTCGGCCTTTGCCGGCGCCTCTGAGGCGACCTCGTCATGCTGCTCGGTCCGGTCGAGAAGCGGATTGCGCTCGATCTCCTCGTCAACGAAGCGCTCCAGTTCGACATGCGTCATCTGCAGCAGCTTGATCGACTGCATGAGCTGCGGCGTCATCACGAGGGACTGCGACTGCCGAAGCTGCAACTTGGCCGCAAGCGCCATGACGATGAACTCTACATCCCACTCGTGGGCCGCGGAGAAGCTCTCCGAGGACCGAAATCATAGGCACATTCAAACTGGCCCGGCTTTTGCTTGTCAAGGAAAAGGCCAGCAGAATCTGCCCCATGGCGGAGATCGAAAGAGAGATATCCGGGGAAATCCGCGGTTAGCGGAACTAAAGCGTAAAGCCTTCGCCAAGATAGAGACGGCGCACGTCCTGGTCGGCGACGATATCGGCGGCCGAGCCGTGCTTCAGGATCTCGCCCGCATGGATGATATAGGCGCGGTCGATCAGCCCCAGCGTCTCGCGCACATTGTGGTCGGTGATGAGGACGCCGATGCCACGCTTGGTGAGGTGGCGGACGAGCTGCTGGATGTCCGACACGGCGATCGGATCGACGCCGGCAAAGGGCTCGTCGAGCAGCATGTAGTTGGGACGGCTGGCCAGCGCGCGGGCGATTTCCAGTCGCCGCCGCTCACCGCCGGACAGCGCGATTGCCGGCGACTTGCGCAGATGCGCGATATGGAACTCGTCAAGCAGGGAATCGAGCGTGCGCTCGCGCTCCTTGCGGCTTTTTTCGACCACCTCCAGCACGGCGCGAATGTTGTTTTCCACGCTCAGCCCACGGAAGATCGACGCTTCCTGCGGCAGGTAGCCGACGCCCAGGCGGGCACGCCTGTACATCGGCATGGAGGAGACGTCGAAGCCGTCGATCTCGATCGTGCCCTTGTCCACCGGCACCAGCCCGGTGACCATGTAGAAGCAGGTGGTCTTGCCGGCGCCGTTCGGGCCCAGAAGCCCGACGGCCTCGCCGGCGCGCACGCCGAGCGACACGCCGTTGACCACGGTGCGGCCCTTGTAGGCCTTGGTCAGTCCTTTTGCGATCAGCGTGCCCTTGAGGCTTGCGCCGTCCTTGCGCACGGCAGGAGCCGCCGTAGTCGGTCGCAGGCGCCCGGACAGGCGCGAAATTAACGAGGCACGCTGTTGCATTAAATTACTGCTGTTTCTGGCCAGCCGCTCCCGGAGCCGAGCCAGGCGTGATCGACATCATCACGCGGCCATTTCCGGATTCACCCTTCTTGCAGCCATCGACCTGGGCCTGGCCGGACTTCATCTCAACGGTCAGCTTGCAGCCGACCAGCACATTGTTGCCTTCCGAAAGGACAACTTCCTTGCCGGTCAGGACCAGCATTTCCGTCTTCATGTCGAAGGTGCCGCGATCGCCCGTGGCGACCTGCGTGTTCGACTTGACGTAGACCTTGTCGTCCACCTCGAGGCGGTCGATGTTGGCCGAACCGGTTGCAGCCGATCCGCCGCCGCCCTTGACGTAGTAGACCGTCATCTTGCCCGCCTTGAGCATGGTCGGGCCCTGCACGACGGTGACGTTGCCGCTGAAGATAGCGACATTGTCCGACTCACGAACCTCAAGCTTGTCGCTCTCGATCTGGATCGGGTCCTTGCCCGACAGGCTCAGCCCCTGCAGGCGGCCCTGCAGGCTCTTGTCCGCCGACGCCTTGTCCTGCGCATTCGCCTGCACGGACGCAGCGGCGACGAGCGCCACGCCCAAGGCCGCACCAAGCGGCAGCCGCGTCTTACTGAACCACATTCTGCCCTCCGCTCGCATTCTGTTCGGCCTTCAGCCGAGTAGGATCAATGTTCATCCGTACTCGCTTCTCGAATACCAAAACCTTACCATTTTCAAGGATCGACATCGAATCCGAGGTAATCTTGGTCCCTTTTGCCTGAATATCGATCGGATCGTCGGTCTTCATGCCGCCTTTGGCAATATCCAGGAAGGCGGACTTCAGCTTGGCCACCGAGCCGTCGGCCGTAGTGATGACGATTTCGGCGGGGATGTCCAGCGTGTTGCTCTCGCGGTTGTAGACGCCCTGCGACGTGTCGATCACCGCCCAATTGTCGGCACTGATCGGCAGCTTGGCGGCAATGCCCTCGAGCTGAACGATGGCTTCGTTCTTCGGATCCTGGATGGCACGCGACGCCTTCATCTGGTAGGGGCGGCTGTCCTTGGTGAACCCTTCGAGCTTGGGATTGGCCATGACCAGCTTGCCGTCGGAATAGGCCGAGCCGTCCGTGGTCAGCGCCACAGCGGCCGGCGTGACGACATAGGAATAGACGACGAAGGCCACCGCCATCAGCACGGCGAGCACTGGCAGCGCACCCTTGAGCAGACGGACGCGGGTCGAGTGCCGCTGCGCGCGCTCGAACGCCGAACGCTCGCGCGCACTCGTTGCAATCGCCGCGCTTGCAGACGCAAACGCAGTGTCGTCGCTGGTCGTTTCGGTCGGTCGCGCCAACTTGTTGCCTTCTATCTGCCGGCCTCAAGTGCCGGATCTTGCGAATAGATCCCACCTCCGCGCGGGAAGCATCAAACTATTGAAAGCCACGAAATTGTGGCGTCAGTCTTAAATTTGCCGTTGGCAGCACCCGAAGACCGGGCTTGCTGCCACCCGAGATGTTGGTCAAACCAAGACGAATACAAGTCCCGCAATGCAATTCGTCGCGCAGACGGCGACGATCTGTCCCGTACGGGAATGTACCCGGTACCCTCGACTTACACGCCAATATGGTTACTTTTCAGTAAAAGTCAGCCCTTTCGGCCAACCGGCCTGTCTCCCATGGCAACACGGCGGCATGAAAGCGGTAGCCCTTGCCCATGCGTTGGACTAGAGAAAACCCGTGACAGTCTCTAGAACCGGCAATTCCAGGACCGTGAGGCCAGAATGGTAACGAGAGCAGACGACATGATCGACCGCCGCCGTCTGCGGCGCAAACTAACCTTCTGGCGCGTCCTGGCCATACTGATTGCCGCCATCGGCATCGCCGCCGCGGCCAACTGGTTCTTCGGCGACGAAGTGGGCATCGGCTCCAACCATATCGCCAAGGTTTCGATCACAGGCATGATCACCGAAGACGAGGATCTGCTCCAGCGCCTGGAACGGATCCGCAAATCCCCGGCGGTCAAGGGCGTGATCCTGTCGATCGACTCGCCCGGCGGCACCACCGTGGGCGGCGAAGCCATATTCGACGCCGTGCGGCAGGTCGCGGCGGAAAAGCCTGTGGTTGCCGAAGTCGGCACCCTGGCCGCCTCTGCCGGCTACATGATCGCCATAGCGTCCGACCACGTCGTCGCGCGCAAAACCTCGATCGTCGGCTCGATCGGCGTTTTGGTGCAGTATCCTGACGTCAGCGGCCTGATGGACAAGCTCGGCATCAAGCTTGAGGAGATCAAGTCCTCGCCGCTCAAGGCGGAACCTTCGCCGTTCAAGCCGACCTCGGACGCGGCGCGCGCCATGATCCGTTCGATGATCCTCGACAGCTACGACTGGTTCATCGGCCTGGTCGAAAGCCGGCGACCGTTGACCCATACGGAAGTTGTGGCGCTGGCCGACGGCTCCATCTTCACCGGGCGCCAGGCGCTGGAAAAGAAGCTGATCGACGAAGTGGGCGGCGAGAAGGAAGCCATTGCCTGGCTTGGCTCGAAGGGCGTCGACGAAAAGCTCAGGGTCATCGAGTGGAAACCGCGCGGCAGAGGCGTCAGCTCGTACTTCGACAGCTCGGCGGGCAGCATTATCGGCAAGGCGCTGGGTTTGCCCGACTACAGCGACGACATCATCCGCAAGTTCGGCGCCGAGCGCTTGTTCCTTGACGGTCTCGTGTCGCTCTGGCACCCTTGAAAGCCCGGCATATCGACTTAAAACCGAATAAAATCATCCGCATACTCTTTCAACAAACCATTTGGCGGGGACCGCGCCCATGATCAAATCCGAACTCGTTCAGATCATTGCCTCTCGCAATCCGCACCTTTTCCTCAGGGACGTGGAAAACATCGTCAACGCGATCTTCGACGAAATCACCGATGCGCTGGCCGAAGGCAATCGCGTGGAGCTTCGCGGCTTCGGCGCCTTCTCGGTGAAGAACCGCCCCGCACGGACAGGTCGCAACCCGCGCACCGGCGATTCGGTCGAGGTCGAGGAAAAGTGGGTGCCCTTCTTCAAGACCGGCAAGGAACTTCGCGAGAGGCTGAACTCCGCCGAGTAAAATATTGCCAGACCGGCGTGGCTTGCTGCCGCGCCGATCCGCATTGGAAATGAACATGCTCAACCGCATCCTGCTCATCGTGGTCCTCGTGCCGCTCGCCGTCATCCTGATTGCGCTCGCGGTCGCGAACCGCGCGCCGGCGGCCTTCACGCTCGATCCGTTCAATCCCGGCAATCCGGCGCTGACGATCGAGCTGCCGCTGTTCGTCCTGCTGTTCGTGGCGCTGGCGCTGGGCGTGATTGTCGGCGGCATCGTCACCTGGTTCAGGCAGGGCTACTACCGCAAGCTGGCGCGGGTGCGCGGACAGGAACTGCAGATCCTGAGCGAAGGCTCGTCCCGCCCGGCCGGCAGCAAGAGCAACCTTCCCGCCGGCAAGCCCTGAGCGGACATCCCACTTTCCCCGACAAGGTGCAGCATGCAGATGATTTCGGCGGCCGAGGTTGATCAGGCCCTGAGCTTTCCCGGCCTTGTCGAGACGCTGCGCAAGGCATTTCACGACGGCGCCATCCAGCCGGTGCGCCACCATCACACGGTCGAGCGACCGACGGGTGCCGCGTCCACCCTGCTCCTGATGCCGGCCTGGACCGATTTCAACGCCGGCGGAGCAAGTGGCAGGGGCCATATCGGCGTGAAGATCGTGACGGTTTCGCCCGACAACAACGCCATCGGCAAGCCGGCGGTGATGGGCCTCTATCTGTTGCTCGACGGCACGACAGGCGAGCCGCAGGCGCTGATCGACGGCCAGCGCCTGACCCAGTGGCGTACGGCCTGTGCTTCGGCGCTCGCCGCCAGCTATTTGGCCCGCGAGGATGCTTCGCAGCTCCTGGTCGTTGGTGCGGGCGCGCTGGCGCCGTTCCTGGCGCGGGCACACGCCGCGGTGCGGCCGATCAAAAAGATCAGCATCTGGAATCGCACGCCTGCCAATGCCGAGACGGTCGCGGCTGAGCTTGGCGCCGACGGCTTCGACGCGAGCGCTGTGCACGATCTCGACGCGGCGGTCGCGGAAGCCGACATCGTCTCATGCGCCACCATTTCGACCACGCCGCTGGTCAAGGGCGCGCTGCTCAAGCCCGGCGCCCATCTTGACCTCGTCGGCGCCTTCACGCCCGAAATGCGCGAAAGCGACGACGACGCGGTCCGCCGCGCCCGCGTCTATGTCGACACCCGTGCGGGCGCGCTGAAGGAGGCGGGCGACATCGTCCAGCCGCTGGCTTCGGGCATCCTCAGACACGAGGACATCGTTGCCGACCTGCACGAACTGGCCCGCGGCCAAAAACCCGGCCGCGGAAGTGCCAACGAAATCACGCTGTTCAAATCAGTTGGAGCTGCGCTGGAAGATCTTGCTGCGGGGATTTCGGTGTACGAGGCGCTGAAGCGATAGATCGGGGAGCCGCGACCATATCGGCATTCATCGCCTCCGCGATGACGCAGAAATCGCGGAGGCTAAGCTGAAGAAGCCCGAAGCGGAGCTGATAACCCCAGTTGCGGCGGTCCGCGGTCAATTCCAGTCGGTCGAACAACAGGCCTATCGACGTTTGCGCTGCCGCGTCCCAATCGACGTCGCGGCGGAACGGGCGAAAGCCGCCACCCATATCGACCTGATAAGGATCGCCCGACCGAACCCGACCCAATGCGGTGAAGGATTTCAGGCCGTCCCGGCCGCCGAATGCGTTCGATGGCGAGTAATAGACGATGCCGTCACCCGCGCCGATGCGCCGGAGCGGGCCTGCCTTGCCATGGCAGACCTGCATGAAGCTATCGGCCTTCCCGCGCTGGACGTGATCGGCTGACGCGACCGCGAGCCAGCAGGCTTTCATGGCTGCGCGATCATGTCTTCCGCCAGGCAGTAGACCCGCAGGCGATGATTGTCGGGGTCGAGCGCAACGAAGGTGCGGCCGAAATCCATTTCCGTCGGCGCCTGAAGGATCTTCAAGCCGCGTCCGGACCAGTCGGCATGGGCCGCGTCGACCGCTTCGGGGCTTTCGAGCGCCAGGACAAGCTCAGCGCCGCCGCCCGCGGCAGCCGCAGCCGGCTCGACCGTGTGGCGCGACCAGAGGCCAAGCTTGAAGCCGTTCTCCAGCACGAACAGCACGAAGGTCGGGGACGATTCCACCGGCTCCCGGCCAAGCAGCGCGCTGTAGAACGCACCGCTCGCTTGCGGCTGGTCGACATAGAGAATAGCGAAATTGGGGGTGGGCATTTTCAAGTCTCCGAATATTTCAACACCCGAACAATACGATGCCGCTTTGCCAGATCCTGTCAGGAGAGATCGCTCTAGATGAGCAGAGGGTTCCTCCCAACGAGCGACCTCCCGTCCGGTTGCGGAGCGCCGGGGCCTGTGTCAAAAGCGGCTGAACCGCCTGGAGACGTCACTTCTTGAAAAACCCGCGTGAAAAACGCCGCGACAGCCGGCCTCAGCCCCCTCGCAAGGGCAGCAATGTGTCGACGCCCGCACGCCCGCGCGAAGAGCCGCGCCCCGTTGCGAAGGCCGAATCGACGCCCGAGCCCCAAACCCCTCCCCGCAAGCTCGTACGCCGCGAAGGCGCTCTGCCCGCTGAACGCTTGCCGGTCATCCTCGAGGTCGCGCCAAACGACGACTATGCGCTGCTTGACAGCGGCAGCGGCGAAAAGCTGGAGCAATACGGCCCCTATCGCATCGTGCGTCCCGAGGGTCAGGCGATCTGGCAGCGCGCACTGCCGGCCAAGGAATGGAACAATGTCGATGCCGTCTTCACCGGCGACACCGACGAGGAAGGCATGGGCCGCTGGCGTTTTCCCAAGACGCCACTCGGCGAGACCTGGCCGATGCGCCATGACGGCATCGACTATCTCGGCCGCTTCACCTCCTTCCGCCATGTCGGCGTGTTTCCCGAGCAGGCTTCCCACTGGGACCACATGGCCGGACTGATCCACGACGCAAAACGCCCGGTGAAGGTGCTGAACCTGTTCGGCTATACTGGCCTTGCCTCGCTGGTCGCCGCCCGCGCCGGTGCGGAAGTGACCCATGTCGACGCCTCCAAGAAGGCCATCGGCTGGGCGCGCGAGAACCAGGAGATCGCCCGCCTCACCGACAAGCCGATCCGCTGGATCTGCGAGGACGCGATGAAGTTCGCCGAGCGCGAGGAACGGCGCGGCAATGCCTATGACATCATTCTGTTCGATCCGCCCGCCTATGGGCGCGGGCCGAAGGGCGAGGTGTGGCAGTTGTTCGAGGACCTGCCGGCACTGACCGACATCTGCCGCTCGATCCTGACGCCCAAGCCGCTCGCGGTGGTGCTGACGGCCTATTCCATCCGTTCCTCCTTCTTCGCCATCCACGCGCTGATGCGCGATACCTTCGCCGGCATGGGCGGAGTGGTGGAATCGGGCGAACTCATCATCCGCGAAAAGTCCGCCGGCCGGGCGCTTTCCACATCCCTCTTCTCACGATGGCTGGCAAAATGAGCGAGCAACGCGCACCCGGACGGGTCAAGGAAGTCACCAGCCTGGCCAATCCACTGGTCAAGGACATCAAGGCGCTGGCGCTGAAGAAATTCCGCGACCAGCAGAACGCCTTCATGGCCGAGGGGCTGAAGCTGGTGATCGACGCGCTCGATCTCGGCTGGTCGATCAAGACGCTGATCTTCGCCAAGGCAGGCCTCGGCAACGCGACCATCGAGAAGGTGGCCGCCCGCACGGTGGCGGCCGGTGGCACGGTGCTCGAAGTCTCCGAAAAAGTGCTGACCTCGATCACCCGTCGCGACAATCCGCAGATGGTCGTCGGCGTGTTCGCGCAGCGCTACACGCCGCTCAAGGATGTTCGGCCGAAGGGTGGCGACGTGTGGGTTGCGCTCGACCGCGTGCGCGACCCCGGCAATCTCGGCACCGTCATCCGCACCGTCGATGCGGTGGGCGCCAAGGGCGTGATCCTGGTGGGCGAGACCACCGATCCGTTCTCGCTGGAGACGGTGCGCGCCACCATGGGCTCGATATTCGCCGTTCCGGTGGCTAAAACCACGGCCGAGGCGTTTCTGGCCTGGCGCAAGCATTTTCCCGGCCTCGTCGCCGGCACGCATCTCAAGGGCTCGGTCGACTACCGCACTGTCGATTTCTCGGGAAAACCGGTCGTGCTCATGATGGGCAACGAGCAGCAGGGCCTGCCCGACACGCTGGCCGAAAGCTGCGATCGCCTGCTGCGCATCCCGCAGGCAGGACGGGCCGACTCGCTCAACCTGGCCGTCGCCACCGGCGTCATGCTATACGAGATCCGGCGCGGTGCCCTGAGCCTCGATGCAGGAGGCGGCTCGTGAGCTGGAAATCGCTCTGGCCCTATGCCCTGTTGGCGGCACTCGTCGTCGCCATCGACCAGTGGGTGAAATACCTGGTCGAAACCAACCTCTTCATGCACGACATGGTCGATATCCTGCCGTTCCTGGCGCTTTATCGCACCTACAACACCGGCGTCGCCTTCTCGATGTTCTCGTCGTTCGGCGACAAGGGGCTGATCCTGGTCTCGCTCGCCGTGGTGGCCTTCGTGCTCTACCTGGCGTTCCGGTCGGGGCCCAAGCAGGTGCTGTCGCGCATCGGCTTTGCGATGATCATCGGGGGGGCGATAGGCAATCTCATCGACCGCACGCTCTATGGCTATGTGATCGACTACATCCTTTTTCACACGCCGGTCTGGTCGTTTGCCATCTTCAACCTGGCCGACGCCTTCATTTCGGTCGGTGCCGGGCTGGTGTTGATCGACGAGCTCTTTGTCTGGCGCCGCGGCAAGGCCGTGCCACCATCGAACAGTTGATTTCGCCTGCCGGCCACCTCAAAGTCGGTGACAATTGACGATAAGATAAAACGACGGGGAGCCTCATGTCCGACACCTTCAACGCGATCCTCATCACCCGCGACGAGGACAAGAAGCAGTCCGTCGCCGTGACCGAGATTTCCGACACCGACCTGATGGAAGGCGATGTGACTGTTGCCGTCGACGCCACCACGGTGAACTACAAGGACGGTCTCGCCATCACCGGCAAGTCGCCGGTCGTCAGGCGCTTCCCCATGGTGCCGGGCGTCGATTTCGCCGGCACGGTCCTGTCCTCCTCGCATCCCGACTGGAAGGAAGGCGACAAGGTCGTCCTCAACGGCTGGGGCGTGGGCGAAACGCACCTCGGCGCCTATGCCGGCAAGGCGCGCGTGAAGGGCGACTGGCTGGTGCCGCTGCCCGAAGGCATGAGCGCGCGCACCGCCATGGCAATCGGCACCGCCGGCTACACCGCAATGCTCGCGGTGATGGCGCTGGAGCGCCACGGCATCACGCCCGATCGCGGCCCGATGATCGTGACCGGCGCGGCCGGCGGCGTCGGCTCGGTGGCGATCTCGCTGCTCTCCAAGCTCGGCTACCACGTCATCGCCTCGACCGGCCGGCCTGCCGAGAGCGGTTATCTGCATGATCTCGGCGCTGCCGAAATCATCGCCCGCGAAGAGCTTTCCGGCCCGGCCAAGCCGCTCAACAAGGAGCGCTGGGCGGGCGGCGTCGATTCGGTCGGCAGCCACACGCTGGCCAATGTGCTTTCGATGACCTCCTATGGTGGCGCCATCGCCGCCTGCGGTCTTGCCCAGGGTATGGACCTGCCCGCCACCGTGGCGCCCTTCATCCTGCGCGGCGTCTCGCTGCTCGGCATCGATTCGGTCATGGCGCCCAAGACGCTCAGGCTGGAAGCCTGGCAGCGGCTCGGCACCGATCTCGACCACGCCAAGCTCGACGCGCTTTCGACCTCGATCGGCTTCGAGGACATCATCCAGGCCGCCCACGACATCGTCGAAGGCAAGATCAGGGGCCGCGTGGTCGTCGAGATGTAGCCGTCTGACCGGCTATCTCGGACAACGGATAAAATTCGAGCGATCGGCCAAAAGCTTCCCTAAGGCTTGTTCCCTAGGGTGGCGGCATGCAAACGGAAGCCATCAAGGTCGAGCCGAACAGCGCCGAGCAGCCGCTTCTCCCGGCCGGGCCGCATCTGTTGCCGCGCCCGGAGGTGACGCCGACCCTGCCGAACCCGCCCGCGGCAGACCTTTTCCATTCGCTGATCATAGCCATCCTGGCCTTTTCCGGCCTCTCCTGGCTGGCGGGCGCTCCGCATGCCATCAGCCTCAGCCTTCTGGTGACAGGAGCCTTCGGGCTCGGCCTGCTGTTGGCCTTTCGGGCCGGCGCCAGGGCCGCCGTGAGCGCGGCGCGCAACGCAGTCGCTCCCAGCCACGCCGAGATCGAAACCTTGGCCGACCGGATGTGGGAGTTGCAGGAAAGCGAGGAGCGCTTTCACGGCCTGATCGACGCGCTCGGCGATCTCGTCGTCCATCGCGACCGCGATGGGCGCATCGTCTATGTCAACCGCGTCTTCGCCGATCTCGTCAGCATGGACGGGCGCACGCTGGCCGGTCGCACCCTTTCCGAGCTCGGCGTCGAGGTGGGCATCGTCCCGGATGCCGCCTTTGCCGATGGCGAATGCCTGAGTTCCACCGACGTGGCCATCCGCGCGCCCGGGGGCCCGCGCTGGTTCTCCTGGATCGAGCTGTCGGTGCGCGACAAGGAAAGCAACTCCGTCTCGCATCGCGCCATTGCCCGTGACATCACCGCGCGCAAGCGGGCGGAAAACGCGCTCATCCATGCGCGCGAGCGGGCCGAGCATGCCAGTCAGGCCAAGTCGCGCTTCCTGGCCGCCGTCAGCCATGAAATCCGCACGCCCATGAACGGCATCATGGGCATGGCCAAGCTTCTGGCCGACACCGAGCTTTCGCCGGAACAGCGCACCTACGTGGGTGCGGTCTCGACCTCGGCCAGCGCGCTTCTGGCGCTGATCGAGGACCTGCTCGACTATTCCAAGATCGAGGCCGGGCGGTTCGAGCCGGAGCCGCAGCCGATGTCGCCACGCGAGATCGCCGACAATGTCGTGGAGCTGCTGGCTTCGCGCGCCTACGCCAAGGGCATCGGGCTGGGCTGCCATGTCGCGCCCGACGTGCCGCAGATGATCACCGCCGATCCGGGCCGGCTGCGCCAGGTGCTGCTCAACCTGATCGGCAACGCGATCAAGTTCACCGACACCGGCGGCGTGCTGATGACGGTGACCTGCGCTGCCGGCGAAAGATCGAACATGCTGCGCTTTTCGATCATCGATACCGGCGAAGGCCTTCGCGAGAAGGATCTGGAGCGCATTTTCGAAGAGTTCGAGCAGGCCGACGGCACCTCGACCCGGACCCATGGCGGCGCCGGTCTCGGCCTTGCGATCTCAAGGCGCATCGTCCAGTCGATGGGCGGCGAGATCAGCGTCAAGAGCGACCTGGGCAAGGGCTCGGAATTCTCCTTTACCATCCCCGCCGCCGAGGCCGTGCAGGGCGACAATGTGCGTGGGCAAGTTCTGGCCGGGCGCCACGCGGTGATGCTCTCCACCAACAGGGTCGAAGCCGAAGCCATCGCTCGCACCATCGCCGCGCATGGCGGCACGATGGAGATCGCCGAAACCGTGGCGCAGGCCGCCACGTTGGCCCAAAACTGCGACACGCTGCTGATCGATGCCGCGCTGGAAAACGCCGAAGGCGGCACGCTCAAGCGGCTGCGCCGCTCGGGCTTTGCCGGCTGCGAGGCGATCACGCTGATTGCGCCGACCGACCGCGGCATGCTGGGCGAGTTCCGCCGCAACGGCTATTCGACATTCCTGGCCCGCCCGGTGCGTGGCGAAACCCTGCTGCGCATCCTTCTGTCGGCGGTGGCCTCGTCTACGGCCCCGATGGCCACGCCGAAATGGCGCCTGCCTGCCGACATCGCCCGGGATCGGATGCCCAGCCTGTCCATCCTGATTGCCGAGGACAATGACATCAACGCGCTGCTCGCCAAGGCGACCCTCACCAAGGCCGGACACAAGGTCGAGGTGGTCGGCAACGGCAAGGCTGCCGTGGAAGCTGCCATCAGCCCCACGCGCTATGACGTCGTGCTGATGGATCTGCACATGCCAGTGATGGACGGGCTCGACGCCATCGCGGCCATTCGCAGGCATGAGGAAGAGACCGGAAGCATGGCCGTGCCGATCATGGTGCTTTCGGCCGACAGCCAGGAAAAGACCCGCCATGCGGTCCTGGCCCACGGTGCCACCGGCTTCGTCACCAAGCCGCTCGACCCCGAGGCGCTCGTGCGCGCCGTCGTGGAGCAGGCCTCCGCCTGACCGCGGCGTGACATTCCCGCGCGGGGCAGCTTGCGAAAGCCGCGGCCAGCCCTACCTTTTCAACAGCTCTTAGCCGGCTGCCACATCGTTGGCCGGCAATCATTGCCCGGACGGAATGGGCGAGGTACAGTCACAATCCTGTTGTACTTTCAATCTATTCCGCTGCATGTGGACGGCCTCGAAGGAGAATCTTCCGTGCAGACAGTTCTGTCGAAGCGAGACGCATTTGTGGATGTCAGCGGTGCTGCACTTGCCGCCCAATCCTTCGTGAACGAGCCTCTTGGCCGCATCGGCACGCTCGAAGTGCGCCTGGCGCGCCATGACGACGAGATCGCCGCCGCCCAGGAAGTCCGCTACCGCGTGTTCTATGACGAACTCGGCGCCAAGCATGACACCAGCCTTGCCCCCGAACGCCGCGATGCGGACCGCTTCGATGCGATCTGCGACCATCTTCTGGTGATCGACACCGCACTCCCCGGCCCAGAGCACAAGCGTATCGTCGGCACCTATCGCCTGTTGAGCCAGGAGCGCGCGATTGCCGCCGGCGGCTTCTATTCCGAGGACGAATTCGAGCTGAATAGCCTGGTGGCGCGGCATCCCGGCCGCCGCTTCCTGGAACTGGGCCGCTCCTGCGTGCTGGCCGAATACCGCTCCAAGCGAACCATTGAGGTGCTCTGGCAGGGCATCTGGGCCTATGTGAACCGCCACGACGTCGACGTGATGGCGGGTTGCGCTTCCTTCCACGGAACGGTGCCGGCGGCGCATGCCGAGGCGCTTTCCTACCTGCACCATCACTGCCGCACCGAGGGCGCCTGGGACGTCCGGGCCGTGCCGGGACGCTACAGCAGCATGGACCTGATGCCGAAGGAGGCGATCAGCGCCAAGTCGGCGATCGTTGCCATGCCCCCGCTCATCAAGGGCTATCTGCGCATCGGCGCTCGGATCGGCGATGGCTGCGTGATCGACCATGATTTCGGCACCGTGGACGTCTTCGTCGTGCTGCCGGTCAAGGAAATCAGCAGCCGCTACATCAACTACTACGGCAGCGAGGCGCAGCGGTTCGCTGCCTGAACGGCGTGAGCAACGATCTCTCCCGAGCCTTCGAAAAACTGCACAAAGCAGCCGAAGGTTTGCCGGAGGTGGTCGAAGGGGTGTCCTACGGGACACCGGCACTGAAGATCGGCAACAAATTGCTTTGCCGGATCAAGGACGCCGAAACGGCAGTGCTAAGCTGCTCTCTTGAAGACAAGCAGATCCTGCTCGAAGCCGCACCGGAAATCTATTTCGAAACCGAGCATTACTTCGGATGGCCGGAAATACTGGTGCGTCTGGATGCGGTATCGCTCGATGAACTGCACCTCAGGCTGGAGCAGGCCTGGCTACGCCAGGCACCCGCGAAGCTGGTGAAAGCCTGGAAGGCGCGGCACGCCCTCTAGGCGCCCTGCTCTCAGGGAATATCCTCCGGCCTGCGGCCCGGCCGGCTCCTATAAGTTGGAAACGACCACCCGAATTTCAGTGCACCACCCCTGACCAGGAACGCGGCCGCAAATGCCAGCGGCGCAGAAACCGACACGGGAGCCCCAAGAAGATCGGCGAAGGTGAAAACGCTGGCACCGATCAGCGCCGCCGAGACATAGACCTCCGGGCGTAGCAGCACCGAAGGCTCGCCGGCCAGCAGGTCGCGCAAAATGCCGCCGAATGTGGCGGTGAGCATGCCCATGACGATGGCGACCGTGGGCGAACCCGACGCATCCAGCCCCTTCGCCGCGCCCATGGCCGCATAAGCCGACAGGCCGACGGCATCCAGCCAGAGCAGGAGCTTGTAGCGCGATTCCACCAGATGGGCGGTGAAGAAGACCAGCACCGCAATGCAGGCGCAGACCAGCACATAGGCCGGATTGCCGACCCAGAACACGGGCTTGCCCAGGATCAGGTCGCGGAATGTGCCACCGCCGATCCCAGTAATGCTGCCCAGGAACAGGAAGCCGATGATGTCGAGCTGCTTGCGCGAGGCCGCCAGCGCGCCGGTGGCCGCAAATACGGCCACGCCGGCATAATCGAGAAGCTGGAGTATTGTCATCGCGTCCGCCCGACCTTCTGGGCGGCACCTATTGATGCGACGCCGCCTTTACAGCGCCGCGCGCCCAATCGGCCGCGCAAAGGACGCTGTAACACTTTCGGATCTGCGCATAATCCTGTCCAAAAATCGATTCCGATTTTTGGGGTTATGCGCTGACGGCGAAGATGCGCGATCCCGGAGCCTCACGCAATGTCCGGGATCGATCTCGAAGAATGGAGGAGCCTGTCAGGCGTCCTTCTCGGCCTGCTCGTTGATCGGACCCGGTTCGGCCGGCGCATCGGCCGCATTCTGCTTGGGCCCACCCTTGGACACGCCCACCATGGCCGGGCGCAGCACGCGCTCGCCGATCGAGTAGCCCGGCTGCACCACCTGCACGACCGTGTTGGCCGGCACATTGGGGTTGGGAACCTCGAACATCGCCTGATGGAAATGCGGGTCGAACTTCTGCCCTTCCGGCTCGAGCTTCTTCACGCCATGACGCTCGAGCGCCGAAAGCATCGAACGCTCGGTCATCTCGACGCCCTCGAGGAGAGAAGAGAGGCCGGAATCGCCGGAAGAGCGCGCGTCGGCCGGCACCGCATCGATGGCGCGGCGCAGATTGTCGGAAACGCCCAGCATGTCGCGGGCGAAGTTCGCCACCGAGTAGGCCCGCGCATCCTGCACGTCGCGAGCGGTGCGACGGCGCAGGTTTTCCATGTCCGCGGCAACGCGCAGGGCACGCTCCTTGAGCTCTTCGTTTTCCTTCATCAAACGCACAAGCGCTTCATAGTCGCTTTCGTTGCCGGCCTTGGCTTCGGCTGCAGCTTCCATGGCCTCGTTCTCCTCGGGCGCGCGTTCGTGTTTTTCCTGATCGCTCATCGCTTATCCCGTCATTGTCTGAAGATTGGAAAAGTTGGGCCCGATATCGAGGTTCGGCCGCCAAAAATCAAGGGGTCGGCAAGCTTAGGTGACCCGGGCCAGGTGCCAGACATCCTATCCGGAGGATGCTTGAGGCATCATAAACCCGTACGCAGAACGGTGCGACGAGATTCCATTGCCGGATGGTTTCATCGCTATCTGAAAGCGAAAGACTTGTGGATGGCGAGTATTTCCTGCCCACAGCCGCTCATGGCCGAGGTAGATTTCCCCATATGATATCGATCAGATTATTAGATTCTGATCTTGGTTCATCGCCCATCCGATTGATTCCTTTTTAGTTGAATCTTTACTATAGCATTCACGAATAGTTGCACAGGCGGAGTGCAGAAGGAACCATTTGGGACAGTAGGAGTTTTCAGGCCAATTGAAAGGTTTGGGGCAATGGCCCGAGGCAGTGAAAACATACCCAATACTCTGGCGACCGAGATCATGCGCCAGTTTGGCAGCGAAACGCTGACGCGTTTTGTGCGTGCGCTTCCCGCCTTCAAGCCTGATCCGGAATTGCCGCGCAGTCTTCTCGACCTTCTGGGAAGACTGGATGAAGAGGAAGGTTCGCAAGGCCACCCGCGCAGACGCCGATAGCGCCTGCAATTACGGTCGGGCCGAGACCTTTCATTCAGCAGCGACTCGACGCCAGGAGTATTTTGCGCCCTTCTCCGCCGGCTTGGCCGCCGGCTGGTAGTGCAGCGGCAAGCCGCCGGCACGGCCAGCTTCGAGCCGAGCCAGAAGAGTCGGATGCGACACTTCGAACTGATCGAAGCCGACGCGCAGCATGTGCGGAAGCTGGTCGACCAGCACCTGACCCGTTGCGCGCACCGCACCGGCAAAACTATGCCGGCGGCGTAGCAGTTCCGCCTTGGAGAAGCTGCGGCCATCGTTGAAGGCCGGGAAGGCCAACGCCACCAGCGACAGCTGATCCAGCAGCCCTTCGATCTTCTCGAGCTGCTCGCCCGGCTGCAGCAACACGCCAAGCCGTTCCTTGGCCCCTTCCCTCACCTGCGGATCGAGATCGAGAAAGGCCTGCAGCGGCAGGATGAAGCGGCCGTTGCCCGCCAGCGCCTCCGCGCTTTCGGCATGCGTCCAGTCGTCCTCGCGAAATCCTTCGGGCGTCCAGAGGCGCGGCTGCGCTTTGGTTTCAGACATCAGTTTTTCCTAGATCGAAGAATTGTTCAGCGACCGGTCGAGGCCGGACAGATGGATGCCGCACTCGGTCTTTGCCTGCCCGGCCCAGCGGCCACTGCGAGCATCCTCGCCCGGCCTGACCGGCTGCGTGCAGGGAAAGCAACCGATGGACAGATAGCCATAGGCGACCAGCGGGTTCTCGCGAAGGCCGTTGGCGCGCATATAGTCCCCCAACTCGACGGCGCTCCACCGCGCCAGCGGATTGATGCGGATGCGCGGGCCGACAGCCTCGAAGGCCGGCAGCGCAGCGCGTGTCGCAGCCTGGAAGCGCTTGCGCCCGGTGAACCAGGCACGGAACGGCTCAACGCCGCGCGCCATCGGCTCGACCTTGCGGATGGCACAGCAGGCGTCGGTGTCCGACAGATGCAGCTTGCCATCCGGGTCGTCGCGGTCCAACGCGGCCTGCTCGGGCGTGACGATGCGCAGATCGGTCAGGCCGAAGTCGGCGATCAGCGTATCGCGATAGTCCAGCGTCTCGCCAAAGTGCTTGCCGGTGTCGAGGAAGACGATGGGCACCGAGCGATCGACCGTCGCGATCATGTGCAAGAGCACCGCCGAATCCGCCCCGAAGGACGAAACCGCGGCGATCTCACCCACGAAATGCCGCCTCACCGCCTGCTCGATGATCTCGAGCGGCGACTTTTCGGCGTAGAGGCCGTCGAGTTCGGCTGCTTCGGCCTCGGCGTCAAGCGGCCTTTGCTTCGCTGCCATAGAGCGCCTCCTTGAAGGGAGCGGCGCCGAGACGGCGATAGGTGTCGATGAATTTCTCCGAACGGTCCAGCCGCACCTTGAGATAGGTTTCGACCACGGTTTCGATCGCGTCGGTGATCTCCTCCGGTCCGAAGCCGCGACCGACGATCTCGCCGATGGAGGTGTTTTCGTCGGCCGAGCCGCCCAGCGTCACCTGATAGAGCTCCGTGCCCTTCTTCTCGACGCCGAGAATGCCAATGTGGCCGACATGGTGATGGCCACAGGCGTTGATGCAGCCGGAGATCTTGAGCTTCAGCTCGCCGATGTCGCGCTGGCGCTCCAGCGAGGCGAAGCGGCGCGAAATCTCCTGCGCGACGGGAATGGAGCGGGCATTGGCCAGCGCGCAATAGTCGAGGCCCGGGCAGGCGATGATGTCGGTGATCAGGCCCGAATTGGCGGTTGCCAGATCGATCTCCACCAGCGCGTCGTAGACGGCTTTCAGATCGGCGCGTGCGACATGCGGCAGGATCAGGTTCTGCTCGTGGCTCACGCGCAGCTCATCGAAGCCGTATTTCTCGGCAATGTCGGCGACCGCTTCCATCTGGCTGTCGCTGGCGTCACCGGGCGCTTCGCCAATACCCTTCAGCGAGATCGTGACGGCGGCATAGTCGGGGTGCTTGTGGGTGGTGACGTTCTGCGCCAGCCATTCGGAGAAGCCGCGGCTGTCGAGCCGTGCCTGCTTGACCGCCTCGTCGCCTTCGGGACGCGCGACGAACACGGGCGGCGCGAAATAGGCAGTGATCGCCTGCACATCCGCCTCCGGCAGCTTCAGCTCGCTGTCCTTCAGTTCCTGCCACTCGGCCTCGACCTGACGCGTGACTTCCTCGACGCCGGTCTCGTGCACCAGGATCTTGATGCGCGCCTTGTACTTGTTGTCGCGGCGGCCGTGCAGATTGTACACGCGCAGAATCGCCGTGACATAGGACAGAAGGTCGGCCTCGGGGAGGAAATCGCGGATCTTCTTGGCCACGATCGGCGTGCGGCCCTGCCCGCCGCCAATATAGACGGCAAAGCCGAGCTCGCCCTTCCCGTTCTTCTTGAGATGCAGGCCGATGTCATGAGTCTGGATGGCGGCGCGGTCGCGCTCGGCACCCGTCACCGCGATCTTGAACTTGCGCGGCAGGTAGGAAAACTCCGGATGCACCGTCGACCACTGGCGCAGGATTTCGGCATAGGGCCGCGGGTCGGCGACTTCGTCGGCGGCAGCGCCGGCGAAATGGTCGGCAGTCACGTTGCGAATGCAGTTGCCCGAGGTCTGGATCGCATGCATCTCGACGCTGGCGAGATCAGCCAGGATCGCGGGGATGTCGGACAGCGCCGGCCAGTTGTACTGGATGTTCTGGCGCGTCGTGAAATGCCCGTAGCCCTTGTCGTATTTGCGGGCGATGTGGGCCAGCATGCGCAGCTGCCGCGAGTTCAGCGTACCGTAGGGGATCGCCACGCGCAGCATGTAGGCGTGCAGCTGCAGATAGACGCCGTTCATCAGCCGCAGCGGCCGGAACTGCTCTTCGGTGATCTCGCCAGCGAGGCGCCGCTCGACCTGGTCGGCGAACTCGCCGACGCGGGCCTTCACGAAAACATGGTCGAACTCGTCGTAACGGTACATCGTCTTTGTCTTTCAGAGCCGGAATGGGTAACTACGCCGCCCGCGAAACTTCCGGGCGGGCCTGCTTGCCGAGATCCGTGCGATTGGTGGGGCCGGCGGCGCGGATCTGTTCGCGCAGCCGCAGCGGGCGGATTTCGCCGTCGACCAGCTGAATGTCGATCAGGTTCACGTCGACCACCTGGTTGTTATCCAGCGCAGCCTTGCCGACTGCCTCCAGGCGCTCTTCGGCGGCCTTGTCGGCAGCGATCTCCGAGCCCTCGATGGACTCGATCCAGCGGTGGTCGGTCGAAAACCACACGGCTTCGCCATCGGTCAGGCGATTGGCGGTCAAAATCTTCATGCCACGCGTTCCTCGAACTTCTTGTTTCCAGTGGTGCCGCGGCGCCGGGCCAGCGGCTCGGAGCCTGCGAAATTGGCGCCGGCAACGGCGTCGCCGATGATGGTCATGACCGGGCCGGTCAGATCGATACGCTCTTCCAGAGAGGGCAGGTCGGCCAGCGTTCCGTGGAACTTGCGGCGGCCGGCAAGGCTGGCGTTTTCGACCACGGCAACGGCCGTGTCGGCGGCAAGCCCCGCCTCGATCAGGCGCGTTGCGACATCAGCGGCCACCGAGCGGCCCATATAGACCGCAACGGTCGCGCCCGAGATCGCGAGCTTGGCCCAGTCCGGCAGCGACTTGCCCTTGAGGTCATGACCGGTCGTGAAGACCATCGACGAGGTCACGCCGCGCAAGGTCAGCGGCAGTTCGAAATCGGCCGCGGCGGCGAAGGCGGCGGTGACGCCCGGAACGACCTCGTAGGAAATCCCGGCATCGCGCAGCGCCTGCTTCTCTTCCCCTGCCCGGCCATATACCAGCGGATCGCCGGACTTCAGCCGCACCACGCGCTTGTCCTCGCGCGCCAGCCTGACCAGCAGTTCGTTGATCTCGGCCTGGGATTTCGAATGGCAGCCCTTACGCTTGCCGACCGGCAGGCGCTCGGCATCGCGCCGGCCCATGGCAACCACCGCCTCGGGCACCAGGGCGTCATAGACGATGACATCCGCCTCCATCAGGTGCCGATGGGCGCGCAGCGTCAGAAGGTCCTCCGCGCCGGGACCGGCACCGACCAGCACGACGTGGCCGGCACCGGCGCCGGTGTCGCCGAGAAGATCGGCCGCCGCGCGGCGAGCGGCTTCAGCCTCGCCACGCTCCATGGCGCGCGCCGGCGCACCCGCAAAAAACTCCCGCCAGAAGCGCCGACGCGCATTGCCTTTCGGCAACAGCGCCTCGGCGACTTCCCGGAAGGAACTGGCAAGTGCGGCAAGTGAGCCGAGCGATGGCGACAGCATGCGGTCGATCTTGGCCCGCACCATTTGGGCGAGCACCGGACCTGCGCCCTCTGTGCCGATCGCTATGGCGAGCGGCGCGCGATTTACGAGCGCTGGCGTGAAGAAATCGCAGAGTTCAGGCCGGTCGACGGCATTGACGGGGATGCCCAGCCGCCGCGCGTCTTCGGAGATGGCACGATCCTGCTCAGCGTTGCCGGTGGCGGCGAAGACCAGAGCCGCACCCTCCAACTGCGATGCCTCGTAAGCGGCGGCGATATGAGTGGCGGCGCCGTCCGCGATCCAGGCCGCGAATTCCGGCGCGATCTCACTTGCGACGACGACGAGCCTGGCGCTCGACTGGGCAAGCAGCCGCGCCTTGGCGAAAGCCTCGTCGCCGCCGCCAACGATGACCACGGCTTCGCCCTCTACCCGCATGAAGACGGGGAAGGCGTTGAGCTTGGCGGGCGACTGCGTCATGGCAAGGAGGTTTCCACATTGCCCGGAATTTGTACCGCCCGCCCTTCGGAACCAGAAGAAACCCACTCGCGCCGCCAAACAGCGGACGCAATCGCTTTTCCTTCCGCATCAAAGCAAAGAGAAAAATAATTCTGGCGCCATCCGCAGCGCGGCTGGCCAGGCTGAGCGGCTCCTTCCCGGCAGGCTTTTCCGGCGCGGTGAAAGACCGCCCTTAGCCCCAAATTCGGGGCCGAAGAAGAAGGCTCGCCCAAAAGAGGAAAAAACTTCCATTTTCAATTTCTACTGAATTTATAGAATTAAAGCCGTTTGCCCGTCGTGGCGTCCGCGCAGACGGAACATCACGGATAGAGCCGCGTTTGATCTCGGGGACAGCAAATGGGCGCTGCCGCATCGTTTGGCAGCGAAGGAGGAGATATGAGCGTCAGGCTGAAACACAACATCTGGGTGCTGGTAGCGGATGGTGAGAAGGCGCTGTATCTGAGGAACCGAGGGGACGCGGAATATCCCGACCTGGAAGTGGTGGGCGGTATGCAGGACCTCAACCCACCGACCCGCGAACAAGGCAGCGATCGGCCCGGCCGCATGGACACCCCGAGCACGCCGCGCAGTTCCATCGAAGTCACCGACTGGCACCGCATCGAAAAAGAGCGGTTTGCCGACGAAATCGCCGCACAGCTCTATGCCATGGCTCACCGCAACGAGTTCGAGCACATCGTGCTCGTCGCGCCGCCGACCGTCATCGGCGAACTGCGCAAGAAGCTGCACAAGGAAGTGGATGCGCGCGTGGTGGCCGAGGTGCAAAAAACGCTGACGAACCACACCGTAGGCGAGATCGAGAAGATCCTGAAGGAAGGCTGATTGAGCCTTCCGCCACTTCCCGGCGAATGCGGAAATTTTCCAGAAAAGTTGAATTTCAGATCAAATCCATAGGCTTGCGGGGTTGCACAACCGCAAGCCCGTAACCCATATTGCAAATGGAGCGGCCCTCCGCCGCCCATCCCCAACACCCGACGCAACAACTTTATGGGAAGGCGACACACGAACAATGCCGCATGATACGCCCCTTATCGCAACAATCGTCGCCGGTCTGGGGCTGGCATTCGTTTTCGGTGCTCTGGCCAACCGGTTTCGCATACCGCCTCTCGTGGGCTACCTGCTCGCGGGCGTTCTGGTAGGCCCCAACACGCCCGGCTTCGTTGCCGACCAGCACCTTGCGCCCGAACTCGCCGAACTCGGCGTGATCCTGCTCATGTTCGGCGTGGGCCTGCATTTCTCGGCCAAGGATCTCTTTTCCGTGCGCGCCATCGCGCTGCCCGGCGCCATCGTGCAGATCGCCTTTGCCACTGCCCTTGGCGCCGGCCTTGCCTGGATGATGGGCTGGTCCTTGGGCGCCGGCCTGGTGTTCGGCCTTGCCCTTTCGGTCGCCAGTACCGTTGTCCTGCTACGCGCGCTGCAGGAGCGGCGCATGATCGAGACGGAGAAGGGGCGCATCGCTGTCGGCTGGCTGATCGTCGAGGATCTTGCCATGGTGCTGGCGCTGGTGCTTCTGCCCGCGCTTTCGGGCGTGCTCGGCGGCGAGCAGCAGGTGGCAGCGCCCGTGGGCGGCCCGCTTGCGCTGCAATTCGATCTCGGCATTTGGGGCGTCGTCGGCTTCACGCTCGCCAAGGTGGCGGTCTTCGTGCTGCTGATGATCGTGGTCGGCCGCCGCGTCATCCCGTGGATCCTGCACTATGTGGCGCATACCGGCTCGCGCGAGCTGTTCCGGCTGGCCGTGCTGGCAATTGCGCTCGGCGTCGCCTTCGGCGCGGCCAAGCTTTTCGGCGTGTCGCTGGCGCTGGGCGCCTTCTTCGCCGGCATGATCATGAGCGAGTCCGAGCTCAGCCATCAGGCGGCGGAAGAATCCCTGCCGCTGCGCGATGCCTTCTCGGTGCTGTTCTTCGTGTCGGTCGGCATGCTGTTCGATGCCAGCAGCCTGATCGAGAACACCTGGCCGATCCTGGCGACGCTGTTCATCATCATCATCGGCAAGTCAGTGGCGGCCTTCATGATCGTTATGGCCTTCGGCTATCCGATTGCCACGGCGCTGGTGATTTCAGCAAGCCTGGCGCAGATCGGCGAATTCTCCTTCATTCTCGCCGAGCTCGGTGTGGGGCTCGACCTCTTGCCCGAGCAGGGGCGCGACCTGATCCTGGCCGGCGCGATCTTGTCGATCCTGCTCAATCCGGTGGTCTTTGCCATCTTGGGGCGCCTCTCGCCACGCCTCGAAAAGCGCTTCGGCAAGGCCACCCCTGCCCCGGAAGTGAAGAAGCCGGTCGGACCCGCCACCGAGGCGGGCGCGGTCGCCACCGAAGCACCCGTGGCGGTCGAGGCGAGCGAAGAGGATGGGCCGGTGCCCACCAAGCTCACGGACCACACGATCCTGATCGGCTATGGCCGAGTCGGCAGCCTGGTGGGCAAATCGCTCAAGGAAACGGGCCTGCCCTTCCTGGTGATCGAGGATGCCGACAAGACGCTGGCGCGCTTGAATGCCGACGGGATCGAGACCGTGGCCGGCAACGCCGCCAACAGCGACATCTTCGCCTTGGCCAATCCCGCGGGCGCGAAGCGCCTCATCCTAGCCATCCCGAATGCCTTCGAGGCAGGCCAGATCATCCAGCGGGCCAAGGCAGCCAACCCGTCGATCAAGATTATTGCGCGCGCGCATTCGGACGCTGAGGTCGAGCACCTCAAAAACCTTGGCGCCGACATGGTAATCATGGGCGAGCGTGAAATCGCGCGCGGCATCGTCGAGCAGGTGCTCGAGACCGATGTCGATGCTTCACCTGCTGCCAGGCAGGAGGCGAAGCCGGACGAAGAGCCCCAGCAGATCGCGGCAAAGTAAAGAGCCTATTGCCGACCGGCGGTCAGACGTGCTGGCCGCCGTTGATGTGGATTTCGGACCCGGTCACATAGGACGCCTGACCCGAGCACAGGAAGTAGATGATGTCGGCAACTTCCGACGTCGCCCCAAGGCGGCGGAGCGGGATGGTCTCGACGATCTTGTCGGTGCCGGGCGACAGGATGGCGGTGTCGATCTCGCCCGGCGCGATCGCATTGACGCGGATGCCGTGCGGGCCGAAGTCATGCGCCATCTCGCGGGTCAGCGAGCCGAGTGCGGCCTTGGACGTCGCATAGGACGTGCCGGCGAAGGGATGGACGCGCGTACCGGCAATCGAGGTGACGTTCACGATCGAACCCTGCGCGGCGACAAGCTCCTTGAACAGGCCGCGCGCCAGCATGATCGGCGCAAAGAAATTCACCTGGAACACGTCGCGCCAGACATGCATCGGCGTGTCGAGCGAGTTCATGCGGCTGCCGTCCTTGAGCTTGGGCGAAATGCCCGCATTATTGACCAGCGCATGCAGCTTGCCGCCCTGATCCAGTAGCCGGTGGCGGATTTCGGCGACGGCGCGGCCGACATCCTCCGGATCGGCGAGATCCACCTTGATGTGATCCTCAGGCCCCGCCGGCCACGGACAATTCTCGGCAAAATCCTGGCGTGAGCAGGTGATGACGCGCCAGCCCTCGCGCGAAAAGCGCTTGACGGTGGCGTGCCCGATACCACGGCTGGCGCCGGTCAGGACGATGGTCTTTCGAGTGTCGGCTTCGGTCATGATGCGATCTCCCGCCAGCTATGTAGACGATGGAACGCCCACTGGCGAGAGGCGGTTGGCCGCAGCCACCTTGTTGTCTTAGCCGCATTTGTGCAACGCCGAGCGGTCCGCTCGGCCGCAAAATGCTCCAGGTCCTAGCCGCATTTGTGCGACGCCGAGCGGGTCCCGCTCGGCTGCAAAATGCTCAGTTCCCGAAGATCACGTCGAGAATGGAGCCCTGACGCTTCACGACCGGGCCGCCGACATCGGCCTGCGGAACCGGCCGCCCGACGGAACCGGTCGGCACCGGTTGCGGCATCGGCACGAAGCCGCCCTCCTCCTGGTCGGCTGCGTCGATTGCGGTCGTAACGTCGACCGGCTGCTGGTTCTGGCCCACCGGCGGCATGGCCTGAGGCTGGTCGCCGGCAATCGGCACCGAAGGCATTGCACCCGGATCGGTAAGCTCTTCAGGCGGCGCGGGCTTCCAGTTGCCGGGCAGCGGCGCCACCGGCACGCCCTGATGCGCGGCCACCATGAACTCATGCCAGGCCTGGGCAGGCAGTGCGCCGCCGGTGACCTTCTTCATCGGCTTGCCGTCGTCATTGCCGAACCAGACGCCGGTGGTCAGGTTGGAGGTGTAGCCGACGAACCAGGCGTCACGCGAGTTCTGGCTGGTGCCGGTCTTGCCAGCGGACGGCCAGTTGAACGCCGCCTTCTTGGCGGTTCCGACCTCGACCGTGCCGGTCATCATCGCATTCATCATGCCGACGATCTCGGGCCGTATGACGCGCGGCGCATTGGTGTTGGTGTGCTCGTAGAGGATCTCGCCCGAGGCGCTCGTCACGCGCTGGATGAAATGGATTTCCGGGCGATAGCCGCCATTGGCGAAGGGCACATAGGAGGCTGTCAGTTCGAGTGGCGTCACCTCCGACGTGCCCAGCGCGATCGAGGTGTTGGCCTGCAGCGGCGACTCTATACCCATGCGGTGCGCCGCCTCGACAACCGCTTCGGGGCCCACCTCCATGGTGAGCTGCGCGGCGACCGAGTTCAGCGACTTGGCAAGTGCGGTGGCAAGCGTGACCTGGCCAAAATATTTGCCGTTGTAGTTCTCCGGCGCCCACTTGCCGATCTTGATCGGCGCGTCGTTGCGCACGCTGTCCGGCGTGCGGCCATGCTCGAGCGCCGCCATGTAGACGAAGGGCTTGAATGCCGAGCCCGGCTGGCGACGTGCTTCGGCAGCGCGGTCGAACTGGCTGTTGGCATAGTCATAGCCGCCCACCATGGCACGCACGGCGCCCGAATTGTCGATCGACACCAGCGCGCCCTGGCTGACGCTCAGCTTCTGGCCGTTCTCGTCGATCAGGCGGCGGATCGATTTTTCCGCGAGATCCTGCAGGGTCAGATCGATGGTAGTATCGATGACGACGTCGGAGCGCACCTCGCCGATCAGCCCCGGCAGCTCTTCCATGATGCGGTCGGCGACATAGTGCTCCGAGCCGGTCCAGTAGGACGCGGCGCGCGTCGCGGGCGCGCTCATGGCGCTCGCCAGCTCCTTGTCCGTGATCATGTTTTCGTCGCGCATGGCGGCGAGCACAAGCTGCGAGCGCGCCTCTGCGGCCTTGGGATCACGGGCCGGCGATAGCTTGGAAGGCGCCTTCAGCAGCCCGGCCAGCAATGCCGCTTCCGACAGGCTGACATCGCGCGCCGACTTGCCGAAATAGCGCCGCGAAGCTGCCTCCACGCCATAGGCGCCTGAGCCGAAATAGACCCGGTTCAGGTACATTTCGAGGATCTGGTCCTTGGTGTGCTTCTGCTCCAGCCAAAGCGCCAGCAAGACTTCCTGCACCTTGCGCTCAAGCGTGCGGTCGGGCTTGAGGAACAGGTTCTTGGCCAGCTGCTGGGTGAGCGTCGAGCCGCCCTGCGAGACGCGGCCGCGGGTCAGGTTCCCGACCAGTGCGCGGGCGAGGCCGAGCGGGTCGACGCCGAAATGCGAGTAGAAGCGCCGGTCCTCGATGGCGATGACGGCCTGCGGGATGTATGGCGACATCTCGTGCAGGCCGACGGCCTCGCCGCCGGTCATGCCCCGGTTGGCGAGTAGCTTTCCGTCGACGTCGACGATCTTCACATTCGGCGGCCGGTCCGGAATGGCCCATGAGGTGGCGGACGGCATCTTGGCGCCGTAATAGATCGCGACGCCTGCGGCGGCGATGCCGCCCCAGATCGCCAGCACAAAGGCCCAGTAGACAAGGCGCATCAAGCCGCCAAAAAGACCGCGACGTTTCTTGACCTTGCCGCGGCGCGCCCTCGGCTCAGGCCTTTCGAACGCTTCTTCCCTATCTTCCCTGTCCGCCCTCTCGGCCCGGGCCGGCCTGCGGCGCGGCGCAGGCTCCCGGCCGCGTCGCGAAGTGGGGATCACACGATCGTCCTCGCTGACCGACAGGCCGGACTCGTCCTCTTCTTCGGCGGGATCGCCGAAGGTCGGTTCGATACGTGTGTCTTTCCGTGCCATGCCGCTCGCTGCCCGCCCCATTACCTGTGGGGTCGAGTGGACAGTAATTGAGGCGATTTAAGGAGGGTTTAAGACAATTTTCGAAAAAGTCATGGAAGAACAGTCATCTAGCGAGCGCATACGCGACGGCGCCGCGGCGAAAAAAGCCCGCCGAAGCGGGCTAGGTTTGGAACGCTCTCAGGAGGGACGGGACGTTTCGGCAGTTCCCTCACACTCACTGCCAAATAGCTCCCGCGGATGGGCCAATCCTGACAGGAACCCCGGCAATCTCAAGTCAGGTAAAACCCGCCGAGCGCCGGATCGTCAGATCAGCCGCTTGGGGCGTTTGACGCAGGGTTTCAGGGGAGCGCCGCGAAGGGTCAGATCCGCAAATCCAGACCATCAGGAAGCCGCGCAGCTGACCGAGAATGCCCGTCCAGGCGTTCGTGTTCAGCGTCGCGGCCCCCTGCCATGCGTATCAACGATAATCAGAATATTGCCTCCAAACTCCATGCATATTTCTCGCCGGAGGCATCAATATGGATAGAAGTAAACCGAGAGGTCCTAGAAATAATCCAATTATAACCCAGTTAACCGTATTATAACCGTTGCTTGAGGAAATAACCAGCGTAACTCCAGTGGATATTATCCAGAGTGCAAGGAAAACCATACTCACCTCCAAGCCCCCGTATAATCATATTCACTCAATCACACATTACAGGCAAGTTTTCCCCCACGGACAAATCTCAAAATGGTGAACGACAAAACGTCGTCACGCGTCAGTTTCAATAACTACGCATTCTTCGATTTTGTTCCAAAATTTCTCGACGCCGCGGCCACAATCCGTGGCCGCAGTCGACAGTCCGGGAACTGCGAGATTATTTGCGGGTGCAGACCCGTCTCAGCTGTGGGCGAAGATATCGTCCTCGTCCCAACCCATCAGGTCGAGTTTCGACCGCGACGGCAGGAAGCGGAAGCAGGCTTCAGCAACTTCGAGACGGCTTTCGCGCTTCAGCCTGCCCACCAGCACATCGCGCAAGCGGTGCAGATAGAGCACGTCCGACGCGGCATATTCGAGCTGCTCGGGGCTCAGCGTTTCGGCGGCCCAATCGGACGACTGCTGCACCTTCGAGATGCTGACGCCGAGAAGCTCGGAGCAGATGTCCTTCAGGCCATGCCGATCGGTGTAGGTGCGCGTCAGACGCGAGGCGATCTTGGTGCAGAACACCGGCTCGGGCATGACGCCGAAGGCATTGTAGAGCACGGCGAGATCGAAGCGGCCGAAGTGGAACAGCTTGGTGATGTTCTTGTCGCCAAGCAGGGTGGCGAGGTTCGGCGCGGTCTTCTGGCCCTGTGCGATCTGGATGACGTCTGCCGTGCCGTCGCCGGGCGAGATCTGCACCACGCAGAGGCGGTCGCGATGTGGATTGAGGCCGAGCGTCTCGGTGTCGATGGCGACTGAATCGACATTGTAGTGCGAAAGGTCCGGCAGGTCGTTCTTGTGGAAGCGAATGGTCATATTGGGTCTTTCCAGATTCAGCGGGTCAGGGCGTCGAGGATGCGCGCCCAGGAGCGCTGGCCGCCACGGAACGAGGAGAGGTCATACTTCTCGTTCGGCGAATGGATGCGGTCGTCGACCAGCGCAAAGCCCACCAGCAGCGACTCCATGCCGAGGAAGGTCTGGAAGTCGCCGACGATCGGGATCGAGCCGCCCATGGCGATCGTGACCGCCGGCTTGTTCCATTCGTCGGTCAGCGCCTGCTGCGCCTGAATGAGGAAGGGCGAGTCATAGGAGAGCTGGATGGCCGGCGAGCCGCCATGCTCGTGGAACTCCACCGAGCAGTCGGCCGGAATGCGCGCCTGCACGAATTCGCGGAAGGCCGCGCGGACCTTGTCCGGGTCCTGCTTGTGCACCAGCCTGAACGAGACCTTCGCGGAAGCCTGGGCCGCGATCACGGTCTTGAAGCCGTCGCCCGTATAGCCGCCGGTGATGCCGTTGAACTCGGCCGTCGGCCGCGCCCAGGTCAGCTCCAGCACCGAGCGGCCCTTTTCGCCCGACGGGATGGAAAGGCCGACCTCGCCGAGGAAGCTTTCGGTGGTCTCGCCCAGCGTTTCCCACGACTTCAGCACCTGCGTAGGCGTCTCTTCGACGCCGTCATAGAAGCCGGGGATGGTCACCCGGCCGGTGTCGTCATGCATGTCGGCCAGCACCTTGGCCAGGATGCGGATCGGATTGGCGGCCGCGCCGCCGAATTCGCCCGAATGCAGGTCGCGATTGGCGGCATGGACCACGATCTCCTCGCCCACGAGGCCACGCAGACCCACGCAGATTGCCGGCGTTGTCTTGTCCCACATGCCGGTGTCGCAGACCATGGCGAAGTCGGCCTTCAGCTCCGCGGCATTCGCCTCGAGGAACGGTTTCAGCGACGGCGAGCCGGATTCCTCCTCGCCCTCGAACAGGATGCTGACCTTGCAGGGCAGCTTGCCATGCACCGCCTTGTAGGCGCGGCAAGCTTCGACGAAGAGCATCAGCTGGCCCTTGTCGTCGGAGGAACCGCGGCCGGTGATGACCTTGCGGCCCGGGCTCAGCTCCTTCAGCTTGGGGTCGAACGGATCGTCTTCCCAGAGATTGAGCGGATCGACCGGCTGCACGTCATAGTGACCGTAGAACAGCACATGCGGCGCATCGGGCGACGGGCCTTCGTGATGGGCGACCACCATGGGATGACCGGCCGTATCGCGCACGCTCGCCTCGAAGCCGATCGACTTCAGATCCGCCACCAGCCACTCTGCCGCCTTGCGGCAGTCGGCGGCGAAAGCCGGGTCCGTCGAGATGGAGCGGATGCGGAGGAGTTCGTAGAGGCGCTCGAGGCTCTGGTTAAGATTGGCGTCGAGATGATCGAGAACGGGTGCGATGGCGAGCATTTTTCCTGGCCTTTCGATTCTTTGGCGCCAAACTAGAACTCTCGGGCAAAAACGGAAAGCCCGCCTTCGTTGAGCCAGTCGACAACAATTTTCCTGAGGCCAAAAAAATGCCGCCGTGGTGGAGGGGAACCACGGCGGCGCTTTAAAAAAGGGTGCGGCAGCCCGGAGAGGGGGGATTAGGCTGCCGCAACGTCCGGTCCAGGCGGGGGACGGGCCTTATTCCGGACTCGGCTAAGATTGCCGATGCGAGGTATTTGGAGCGGTGAACGTGGCAATTCAAGGGCACGCACATTACAAGTTTGTAACATAGACGTGATCCGCAAAAACTGTCAGGGACCGGCAAGACGCAGGCCCATTTCCGCGCTTTGCAATGGACAGTTTCAGCCCTCCAAGGTAGGGCTAACCCCATGAAAAAAGGTGATCACCTCTTCCTCATCGACGGCTCCGGCTACATCTTTCGCGCCTATCACGCGCTCCCCCCGCTCACCCGAAAATCGGATAGTCTTCCGGTGGGTGCGGTGTCGGGTTTCTGCAACATGCTGTGGAAGCTGATGAAGGATGCGCGCAATACCGATGTCGGTATCGTGCCTACGCACTTTGCGGTGATCTTCGACCATTCTTCGCGAAATTTCCGCCACGAACTCTATGCGGAATACAAGGCCAACCGTTCGGCGCCGCCGGAGGACCTGATCCCGCAATTCGGGCTGATCCGCCAGGCGACCCGGGCCTTCGACGTGCCCTGCATCGAGATGGAAGGCTTTGAGGCCGACGACCTGATCGCCACCTATGCGCGGATGGCCCGCGAGGCCGGCAGCGACACGACCATCATCTCGTCCGACAAGGACCTGATGCAACTCGTCGGGCCGTCGGTGTCGATGTACGACCCGATGAAGGATCGCCAGATCGGCATTCCGGAAGTGGTCGAGAAATGGGGCGTGCCGCCCGAGAAGATGATCGACCTGCAGGCGCTGACCGGCGACTCCGTCGACAACGTGCCCGGCGTGCCCGGCATCGGCCCCAAGACGGCAGCGCAGCTTCTGGAACAGTTCGGCGACCTCGATACGCTGCTGGCGCGTGCCGGCGAGATCAAGCAGGACAAGCGCCGCCAGTCGATCATCGACAATACCGAGAAAGCCCGCATTTCACGCGAACTGGTGAAGCTGCGGTCGGACGTGCCCGTGACCGAAGGCCTTGACGATTTCCAGCTGCAGCCGCCGAACGGGCCGAAGCTGATCTCCTTCCTCAAGGCGATGGAATTTTCCTCGCTCACCCGCCGCGTGGCCGAAACCACCGGCACCGAAGCGGCGGAAATCGAGCCGGCGACCATCGTCGTCCAGCGGCTGGGAGAGGCCCACGGCCCCGACCTTGATGTTGGCGCCGCCCCTGCTCAGGCGCCAGCACCTCAAGCCGCCGCTGCCGCGACGATCGGAGCGACGCCGCCCTCCGCGGAAGCCGTTTCGAGCCGCAGCGGAGACGGGCTCACGCCATCCACCCTCGCCGACGCGCGTGCCCATGCCGCCGTCGCCGAAAAGATCGACACCGATGCCTATGTCTGCATCCGCGACCTCAGGACCCTGGCCGACTGGGTAGCCGAGGCGACCGAGGCGGGCGTTGTCGCCTTCGACACGGAAACGACCTCGCTTGACCCGATGCTGGCCGAACTATGCGGCTTTTCGCTCGCCACCCGGCCGGGCCGGGCCGCCTATGTGCCGCTGCTCCACAAGAGCGGGCGCGGCGACCTGCTTGGCGGCGGCCTTGTCGAAAACCAGATTGCCGTCCGCGATGCGCTGGCCCTCATCAAGCCGCTACTTGAGGATCCTTCGGTCCTCAAGATCGCGCAGAACATGAAATACGACCTTGTCGTGATGAACCGGTACGGCATCGACATCGTCTCCTACGACGACACGATGCTGATCTCCTATGTGCTGGACGGCGGCTCAAATGGCGGCCACGGCATGGACGCGCTGTCCGAGCGCTGGCTCGGCCACAAGACGATCGCCTTCAAGGACATCGCCGGCAACGGCAAGGCTGCGACCACCTTCGATTTCGTCGATATCGACAAGGCGACCCGTTACGCCGGCGAGGATGCGGACGTGACGCTCCGCCTGTGGCGCGTGCTGAAACCGCGCCTGGCATCGAAGGGCCTGATGTCGGTCTACGAACGACTGGAGCGGCCGCTGGTGCCGGTGCTTTCGCAGATGGAGCAGCGCGGCATTTCCGTCGACCGGCAGATCCTGAGCCGCCTTTCGGGGGAGCTCGCGCAAGGTGCTGCCGCACTCGAGGACGAGATCTACCGGCTCGCCGGAGAGCGTTTCACCATCGGCTCGCCCAAGCAGCTGGGCGACATATTGTTCGGCAGGATGGGCCTGCCCGGTGGCTCCAAGACCAAGACCGGCCAGTGGTCGACCTCGGCCCAGGTGCTCGAAGACCTGGCCGCGACGGGCCACGAATTGCCGCGCAAGATCGTCGACTGGCGCCAGCTCACCAAGCTCAAGTCGACCTATACGGACGCCCTGCCCGGCTACATCCATCCCGAGACCAAGCGCGTCCACACCAATTACGCGATGGCCGCCACGTCGACGGGCCGCCTGTCGTCGTCCGAGCCGAACCTGCAGAACATCCCGATCCGCACGGCGGAAGGCCGCAGGATCCGCACCGCCTTCATCGCCGACAAGGGCCACAAGTTGGTGTCGGCCGACTACAGCCAGATCGAGCTGCGCGTGCTGGCCCATGTCGCCGATATTCCGCAGCTCAGGCAGGCCTTTGCCGACGGCATCGACATCCACGCCATGACGGCGTCGGAGATGTTCGGCGTACCGGTCGAGGGCATGCCCTCCGACGTGCGCCGGCGCGCCAAGGCGATCAATTTCGGCATCATCTACGGCATCTCGGCCTTTGGCCTCGCCAACCAGCTCTCCATCGCGCGCGAGGAAGCCGGCGACTACATCCGGCGCTATTTCGAGCGCTTCCCCGGCATTCGCGACTACATGGATGGCACCAAGGCCTTCGCCCGCGAAAACGGCTTTGTCGAAACGATCTTCGGGCGCCGCGCGCACTATCCGGAAATCCGCTCGTCCAACCCGCAGGTGCGCTCCTTCAACGAGCGCGCGGCCATCAACGCGCCTATCCAGGGCTCGGCCGCCGACATCATCCGCCGCGCCATGGTGCGGATGGAAAAGGCGCTGCCGGAGGCAGGGCTCAACGCCCGCATGCTTTTGCAGGTGCACGACGAACTGATCTTCGAAGTGCCCGACGCAGAGGTCGAGGCGACCCTGCCGGTGGTGCGCTCGGTGATGGAGGGTGCGGCCATGCCCGCCGTCTCGCTGAAGGTGCCGCTGCAGGTCGAAGCCCGCGCCGCCGACAATTGGGACGAGGCGCATTGATGCAGGCGCGGGAGCGATGATCGACTTTATCGCCGGCGATCTGCTGACTTCGGGCGAGCAGTACATCGCTCAAGGCGTCGCCGAGGGGAACCAGGAGGGCCTTGGCACCGGTCTGGCTCTGAAGATTTCGAAGAAATGGCCGGAGGTGCAGGCAGCGTTCAAGAAGCACGCCCGGTCAGGCAACTTCGACGGCGGTGACATTTGGTCGATTGAGCCGGCGAATGGACGTCCTGGGTTCGCCTATTTGGCCACCCAGCCCGACATGTACCATGCGACGCTGCCTTATCTTCGCAAGGCCCTTCGCAAGCTTGCAAAATGGGCCGAGAAAAACGGTATCGAATCCGTTGCGCTGCCGAAAATCGGAGCAGGCCTGGGCAAACTCTCCTGGGAAGAAGAGATCAAGCCACTCTTCGTCGAGCACCTGGCGTCCGGTTCGACACGCTTTGTCGTCTACGAGATTTTTCGCAACGAGTTCGAGCAGGCTGAACGCAGGTAGCGACGCTACCCGGCCGTCAATGGCCGGGTGAATCGTCGTCCTCGCCCTCGCCTTCAAAGCGCAGGTCGTGGACGCGCCGCCAGTCCGCCACCTGGCGCATGAATTCGACGTCGTGCAGATGCTCGGCCAGCCTCGCTTGCTGGCGCAAGGCAAGGCGCACCACGCTGCGCTCGAAGCGGCCATCCGGCACGACGAAGCTTTCCGGCTTTTCGCTGTGCCTCAATGCGGCAAGAACCGCGGCCTTCAGGCGCACGAATTCCGGCTGGCCGTAGGCGGCAAGCAGATCCTGGAACTGTCGGTAGAGAGCCGGATCGAAGCCGGTGTCCTCGCCCATCGGGCCGACCACCGGATTGCCGGGATGCAGCGAGGCGAGCGGCATCAGCCCTGCCGGGATCGGCGTATTGGCCGAGTGCGTGCGCCTGGTCTTCAGAAGCTTCGGCAGGACATGGGTGTGCGGCCCGGCCGGCGAAACGCCGCCCGTGTCGGGCCCACCGATCTTCTGGAACACCTCGATGCGGCCGATATTGGTGAGCGCCACGCGGTGCGGGTGCGCGGCCAATATCGCATGCATCGTGTCGTTGCCAGGCTCGAATAGCGAACGGCCGAGATTGGCGCGCAGCACCGCAAGCAGCTTGGGGTCGCTGGTGCGGATGCAGAAATCGCATTGCGGAAGCGACAGGCCCATGTCGAACAGGATGCCGGTGCGGTCGATGCCGCGCACTGCATCGTCGTCGGGGCCGAGTTCAGTCAGCGCCAGGCGTTCGGCGCGGCGCGCCAGCGCTTCGGGCATGCACAGCGCCACCGCCTGGCTCCAGCGATCCGGGCGCGGACTGAGCGCCTCGTAGGCGACCGGCACGATCTGGTCGACCCGCTTGTGGTCGATATGGACCGCCCCGCGCCGGGTCGCCCGCGACAGCGTGTAGCCGTCGTTGATCACCGGCTTTTCGTTACGATCCTGATGGAATTCGGCAATCGCGCCGAAGGTGCCCATGCTCCAGCCCGACTGCCAGAGGCGCAGATGGTCGCGAATGAGATCCTGCAAGGTGATCATGGTTTTCCTCGTACCAGCAGTTCGGGCGCGGCCATGTCGAGCGGCACCACCAGCATGCCGCCTTCGGCTTCGGCGAGATGCGCCTCGACGCCATAGACAGAGCGCAGGCGCTCCCGCGTCAGCACTTCGCGGGGCGGACCATCGGCAACGATGGTGCCCCTGTCGAGCAGGATCAGCCGGGTGCACCAGCGCGCCGCGAGGCTGAGGTCGTGCAGGGAGGCGACCACGCCGCGCCCCTCGCGGGCAAGCTCGGCAAACAACCGCATCAAGGTGATCTGGTGCGACGGATCGAGGCCGGCGGTCGGCTCGTCGGCCAGTAGCAGCGGTGCGTCCTGCGCTAGCGCCCGTGCGATCAGCACCCTCGCCTTTTCGCCGCCCGAAAGCTCGGTCGCAGGCCGGCGGCGGAATTCTTCCAGTTCCATGCGCCCCATCGCTTCCTCGATCCGCGCACGGTCGGCGGCATCGAGGCCGGCAAAGGCGGGCCGGTGCGGCGCACGGCCCAGCGACACGACCATCTCCACCGAAACCGGCCAGCCGATCTCGCGCTCCTGCGGCAGATAGGCGATGCGGCGGGCCCGCTCGCGCGCCGTCATCGCAGCGGCATCCTGCCCCGCGATGGCAACCTCGCCACGCGCGCCGACAAGGCCGAGTGCGGCGCGCAGCAGCGTGGATTTTCCGGCGCCATTAGGCCCAATGAGGCCGACGAACTCGCCCTCGCCAACGCTGAAGGAAACACCGTTCAGCACCGGCTTGCCGCCGAGCGAGGCATGCAGCCCCTTTACCGAAAGCAGGGTCACAGCAGGTTCCTCCGCGTGCGGTAGACGAGCCAAAGGAAGAAGGGGGCGCCGACGATTGCGGTGAGCACGCCGAGCTTCAGGTCCTTGCCCGGTGCGATGACGCGCACGAGAATATCGGCCGCCAGAAGCACGGAGGCGCCGCCGAGCGCACTTGCCGGCAACAGCCGCGAAGGGCGCGCGCCGACGAACGGCCGCAGCAGATGCGGCACGACCAGGCCGACGAAGCCAATGGCGCCGGCCACGGCGGTCGCCGCGCCAACCGAGGCGGCAGTGCCGAGCACGGCCAGAAGCTGAACGCGGCGCAGGTCGACGCCCATGCTGGCGGCGGCATCGCGGCCGAGCGTCAGCGTGTCGAGCGAGCGCCCCACGTTCGCCAGCATCGCCCAGCCGACGACCATGAAGGGCGCGGCAAGCCACACATGGGTCATGGAGCGATCGGTCAGCGAGCCCAGCATCCAGAACATGATTTCGAGCGCTGCGAAGGGATTGGGCGACAGGTTGAGCGCCAGCGAAGTCATGGCCGCGGCAAGGCTCGACAGCGCGACGCCTGCCAGGATGATGGTGAGCGCGCCGCCGCGCATGCCGGCCATGGCCTGAACCACGATGACGGCTACCACCGCGCCGGCAAGTGCTGCCAGCGGCAGGCCGAGCGGGAAGACGAGGGAAAAGCCGGTATAGATAGCCAGCACCGCGCCCAGCGAAGCAGTGGCGCTGATGCCGAGCAGCGCTGGCTCCGCCAGCGGATTGCGCAGATAGCCTTGCAACACGGCGCCGGAAAGCCCCAGCGTTGCACCGATCATCAGCCCGAGGATGGCGCGCGGCAGGCGGATCTCCTGCATAATCAGCGCCAGCGGCCCGGCCTCCTTGCGGTCGAACAGCGCGGCAATGCTGTCGCCGAAGCCGATTGCGGCCGGCCCCACCGTCAGCGACAGCACGAAGAGGATCATCGCCCCCGCTGCGAGCAGTATCAACAGCAGCCGGTAGCGTGCGGTGTCACTCATTGGGCTTTCCCCTCCTGCGCCGCATCTCGCATGATCCGCGCGGCTTCCAGCGTGAAGGGCGCGCCGCAGATGGTGTATTTGGCCGGCACGTTCACCGCCTTGCGGCCCGCCGTCAGCGCCTTGAACGCAGGGTGGACATAGCCCTGCTCGGCCAGCGCCGGCGCGGCATATTCACCCTCGCTGGTGACGATAAGATCGGGATTGTTCAACACCAGCAATTCAAGCGGCAACTGGTTCGTGCCCTGCAGGTCGAGCTTGTCGGCGATGTTGACGAGCCCGGCGGCCTTCACCGTCTCGTCCACCAGCGTGCCCGCGCCGGAAGTGTAGTTGTTGGCATAGTAGAGCGCGACGGTCTTGCGCGATGGCGGCTGCGCGCTGAGGCCGGCAAGCTCGGCATCCATCTGCGCAATCAGCTCCGCGGCTTTCTCCTGCCGGCCCAAAATCTCGCCCATGCGCGTGATGTGCTCGCGAATGTCCGCAAAGGAGTTTACCGGCGCGAACTCTTCCACGCGAAAGCCCAGCCGGCGCAGCAGCGCCACCGTGGTGCGAGTGGTGTAGGTGCCGGCAATCACCAAATCCGGCGACATGAGGAAGACCTCTTCCGCCAGGCCGTGGTTGACGACATAGCGCCCCGCCTCCCCGGCCAGCACCGAGGCGGACGGGTCGGAGGCCAGATAGGACACCGAATAAAGCTGCCCCTCGCCCGCCAGCAGCATGGCAAGCTGGTCGGTGCAGACATTCATCGACACCACGCGATGCGGCGGCTGGGCGGCAATCGCTGGTGCCGCATCCGCCAGCGTGAAGACGACCGCTGCAGCCAAGGCCAACCGGCGCGCGAAGCTGCGTGCCCCGCTCGCCGGCCTTTGCCGTATCGCCCTTCCCTGTCGCATCGCTGTCCTTCGATAGATCGGCATGCCGCGTCGGGCTCCCATTATCGAGCGCCCGACGCCTGTTCATCCAAGCTGCGCCCCGAACCTAGAAATTCCGGGTGAAGCTAAGACCGATTGTACGCCCCGGCGCCAGATAGTCGGTAACGTTGGAATACTGTGCGTTGAAGGCATTCTCGATGGAGAACTTGACCTGTGACTGCGCGTCGAGAGCATAAAGCGCGGTGAAGTCTACCGTCACATAGTCCGGCAGTTCGACCGTATTGGCGGCATTGGCATAGCGGGCCGCGCCATAGAGCAGCTTGGCCGACAGGGCGAGTTGCTCGGTCGGGCTGTAGCCCAGCTCGGCGGTTGCCTTGAAGCGGTCGCGATAGGGAATGTAGTTGCCATTGTCCAGGTTGAGCGGCTGGCGGACATCGACGCTCACCTTGCCGCTCCATTCCTCGCTGAACTGCTGCCCCAGCACCGCTTCAAAGCCGGTGATGCGGGCACGCGCGACGTTGAAGGGGAGATAGGTCGGCGGGTTGGAGGCGATCGCGTCGGTCAGCCATGTCTGGTAGAAGGCAAGGTCGAGGCTGGTGCCAGAGGACGTCTGCCAGTTCAGGCCGACCTCATAGGAACGCGACTTTTCCGGCTTGAGGTTCGGGTTGGAATAGCCCGGATAGTAGAGCTCGTTGAAGTTCGGCGCACGGAAGCCGGTGGAATAGGACGAGCGCAGCACCAGATCGGGCCGCAGCTCGTAGCTGGCCCCGATATTGTAGGTGGTCGCGCCGCCGAACTGTTGGTTGTGATCGTAGCGGATGCCGCTGTCCACGCGCAGCGCCTCGTATTCCAGCGAGTACTGGCTGAACACCGCCGCCAGCGTGCGCGAGGTGACGTCGAAATCAACGCTGGAATCGACGCGCTCGCTATAGGCCTCGAAGCCACCGGTCAGGATGTGTGCCACGTTGCCGGTCTGAAAGCCCTTCTCGGTCGAGGCGAAGATGCCGTAACGCTGGGTATCGAACTTGCTGTTGCCCGGCACATCCTTGCGGAAGTTCGTCGAGTAATCGAGCCCCGAGCTTAGCTCGATGGTCGAGGACCAGTCTTCGGCATGCAGAATATGCGCGCCGAGCTTGCCAGCGAAGGTCGTGGTGTCGACCTCGTTTGCCGAAGGATAAGTGTTGTCGTACTGGCTGCGGCCGCGCGCAAACAGGCCGTCAGTGTAGAGCTGGCCCCATTCGAAATCCTTCGACAAGGAAAGGTTAGCCGAGCCCTGCAGAAAACCGTCATCGCCCGGCTCGTGGCCCCAGGCCTGCGGCGTGGTGAAATCATAACCGCGCGTGCCGAGGATGCTGCCGCCGACCGCATAGTTGACGCCATTGGCCCCGCGGCCCTGGGCACTGCCCGAAAGCGACCCACCCCAGGGATAGGTGACGCCTGCGGTGACGGAGGCGCAGTGGTCGCGCGCTTCCCCGCAAGGGCCGCCCTGCTTGGTGATGATGTTGACCACACCACCCATGGCGTCCGCGCCGTATTGCGCCGAATGTGCGCCCTTGGCGATCTCGATGCGCTCGATGGCGGCCAGCGGAATGTTGAAGACGGAGGTGGTGCCGGACGTGGCCGAGCTTGCCCGCACGCCGTTGATGAGCACCAGCGTCTGCGTGGCCGACATGCCGCGCAGATAGACGTTGGAAGACGCGCCCTGCCCGCCATAGGAAACGATGGAAACGCCGGTATAGCGTTTCAGCAGGGAGGGCAGGTCCGGCGCCGCAGACTGGGCGATCTCCTGCTCGTCGATGACGGTGACCGAGGATGTCGACCGCTCGAGCGCGGTTTCGCGCCGGAGCGGCGTGGTGACGATGATGCGGTCGAGCTTGATCGTCTCGTCAGATCCGCTCTCGACGTCCTGCGCGTTGGCATGCCCCGAAATCACCAGCGCGAATGCGCCAGCGCAAATTTTCCATTTCTGCACGTCTGCCCCCCAAAGGCATCTGGCGGACGCGCAAGGGCGCCCGAAGGTTTGTCTCCAAACCGCAGGGGAAAGATCGATGGGCCTAGGAACGGAATCGTTCCACCCTCGGCCGTATCCGGCTGCGGCAACACTTTTTCAAATGTCACCGCCACGGACGACCGCGCCTGAACACACCCCGTATTCAAGCATGGGTGACCGGAACAGGCAGGTCTCCTGACTTCCGGGTCGTCGCTTGTCCTTCGCCTTCCCAATCGCGCGATGCGCTCTTAGTGGCCTGTTGAAGGAAAGCTCGCCGGTTACAGTTGCGGGGGCAGTCTCGGCTTCGACCCGAAGGTCTCACCGTGTTCCCTTTTCATCCGCCGCGAAGCGGAACCAATTCCGAATCGATAGGTATCTACGCGGGCATCGAACGTCAACAGCACGGAGACGATACCCAAACCGTTGACACGACCGCCATGCATGACCGAAACCGTGAACCTGCCTGCATCTCGCGGAAGGAATGGACAAAAATGACCTCGCGCATCGAAACCCCTGCCGTGCTCGTCGATCTCGATCTGGCGCGCCGCAATGTCGAGAAGTTCCAGGCCTATGCCGACCGGAGCGGTCTTGCCGTGCGCCCGCACATCAAGACGCACAAGCTGCCGCAGATGGCCGAGATGCAGCTCGACGCCGGCGCCATCGGCATCACCTGCCAGAAGGTTTCGGAAGCGGAGGCGATGATCGCTGCCAGCGACCGCATCACCGACGTCCTGATCACCTACAACATCATCGGCGAAGCCAAGCTCGCGCGCCTGGCAGGGCTCAACGACAAGGTCAGGCTCAGCGTGGTCGCCGACAATGCCGTCGTCGTCGACGGGCTCTCGGCCTTCTTCGCGAAACTAGAAAAGCCGCTGGCGGTGCTGGTGGAATGCAACACCGGCGCCAATCGCTGCGGCGTCTCGACGCCGGAAGAGGCAGCCGCCCTTGCACAGCGCATCGCGGCCGCACCCCGTCTCGTCTTCGGCGGGTTGATGACCTATCCGCCGGTCGGCGCAGCCGCCGCGGTGCAGGATTTCATGACCAAGGCGCGCGATCTCATCGAGGCGAACGGCATCGCGGTGCCGGTCATCACGTCGGGCGGCACGCCCAGCATGATGGACGCGGCGGAAGCCCCGATCGTCACCGAATACCGGCCCGGCACCTACATCTACAACGACCGGTCGCTGGTGGAGCGCGGCGCCTGTGCTTGGGAAGACTGCGCGTTGACGGTGCTCGCCACCGTGGTCTCGGTGCCCGCGCCCAACCGCGCCATCGTCGACGCCGGCAGCAAGGCACTGACCTCCGACCTGTTCGGCCTCACCGGATACGGCCACGTGCTTGGGCGCCCGCACATCGCCATCGACATGCTTTCGGAAGAGCACGGCCGGCTGGTCTCGCAAGGCGAGATCGGACTGACGGTCGGCCAACGCATCCGCATCGTGCCAAACCACGCCTGCGTCGTCGTCAACATGGTCGACGAGGTTCAGATCATTCGCGGGGAAGAGTTTATTGAGTCCTGGCCGGTGGTGGCGCGCGGCCGCATCACCTGAGGAGGGAGCGGCGGCTTATGCCGCCAGCGCCGCGCATTTGGCGCAGGTGCCGCGAAACTCGATGACCGCCTTCTTGGCTGCAAAGCCGGTGGAGCAGACCCAGGCGTCGAGCTGCTTGCCGACGGCCTCATCGGAAAATTCGGCGACCTGGCCGCATTTATCGCAGATGGCGAAGGCGATCATGCGGTGGCTGTGGTCGTGCGGCTCAGAGCAGGCAACGAAGGCGTTCATGCTCTCGAGGCGATGGACGAAGCCGGCATTCATCAGCCCGTCGAGCGCCCGATAGACCTGTAAAGGCGCGCGAAAACCCTGATCGCGCAGCTGATCGAGCAGCATATAGGCGCTGAGCGGCCCGCTGGACGCCTCGAGTTTCTCGAGTACGCGAAGCTGGTTTTTCGTCAGCGTATCCCTTGCCGCCATGATGTTGCTCTCAATCTCCTTGCCTGCCGTCGAAACTTGGCCCGAAACGGCAGGATTGTCACCTCCCGACTTCAAATAGCGATTGGCGGGCAAAATTGCCACCTTAGGGGGAGCTTTGACCGGAACGTGAAGCCCTGATCCAGCCCGCGATCTCTCGCGGGCCGGCAATCAAACACCCCGTCCCGCGCCGAGTTATCCCTTGGCCAGTTCGGCTTCCACGGCCGCCGAGATGGCGAGCAGGCGATGGTCGTGGCCGTTGCGGGCAAACAGCATGAGCCCCGCCGGAAGCTCCATGCCGGGCATTGGCAGCGAAATGGCGCTGAGATCGAACTGGTTGCCGACCTGCGGGTTGCGCAGCACGATGTCGTCCGTCTGGTCCTGCGCGTCGAGGTCGTTTTCCACCGAAGCAATGAGCGGCGCGAGGATCGGCGCGGTGGGCAGCGCGAGCACGTCGAGCGGCGCAAGACGCTCGTCCATGGCGCGGGCAAGTGCTGTGCGGCGTTCGATCAGCTTGATGTAGCCTGTGGCCGAGACGGTGGCCCGCCGCTTGAGCGTGCGGGTAACGCGGGGATCGACCTGCGCGCACAGTGCGTCGTCGGCCAGCCAGTCGGCATGCAGCGCGGCGGCCTCGATGCCGGCGATGGAGCCTTTGCTCGTGGCCTCGACCATGGCGTCGACAAGATCGTCGATGCGATGATCGACGATGCGAGCGCCCGCCGCTTCGAGCAGGCGCAGGCTGCGCTGGAAGGCGGCTTCGACCGCCGGCTCCATGCCTTCGAGCAGGCGGCCCTGCGGCAGGCCGACGCGCAGGCCCGCGAGCGGCATGGCGCGCAGCTCGGCAACTTCCTCGCCGGCCATGATGGCATCGGCCAGCGCGCAATCGGCCACGCTTTTGGCGAGCGGGCCGATCGAATCCAGCGTAAACGACAGCGGGAACACGCCGTCGCGCGGCACGCGCCGGGCCGTGGGTTTGAAGCCGACCACGCCGTTGAGTGCCGCCGGAACGCGGATGGAGCCGCCCGTATCCGAGCCGATGGCGATCTCGCTGGTGCCTTCGCCTGCGGAAACGCCGGCGCCCGAGGACGAGCCGCCGGGGATGCGCGCCGGATCGGCCGCATTGCCCGGCGTGCCGAAATTCGGATTGGTGCCGACCGCGGTGAAGGCATACTCGGTCATGGCCGTCTTGCCGACGATGACGGCGCCCGCCTGGCGCAGGCGGCGCACGATCGTTGCGTCGCGCTCGGCCGGCGCGGCCGTGCGGCGGATCGCCGAGCCGGCCAGCGTGGTTTCGCCGGCGACGTCGAACAGGTCCTTGATCGAGACGATCCTGCCGTCCAGCGCGCCCAGCGAAACGCCGGCCTTGCGGCGGGCGTCCGCTGCGTCGGCCGCAGCGCGCGCGGCATCGGCATAGACGGAAGTGAAGACGCGTTCCTCGGCTGCCCGGGCTGCCAGGCGGGTAAGGACGGCTTCTAGACGATCACGGCTTGACTGCATGGCTCTCCCCCAACTTGCTTCGAACCGGCGCGATTGGGTAAAAGGAGCGCTGCGTTCCGTGAAAGGACGCTATCCATCTAATCAATCACGATTTTTCGGAAGAACCGGTTCCCACTTTTCGGAGAGTCGGTCAAGCACAGAGCACGCAAGGGGAGAAAGATGCAGAAAACGATCGAGACGATCCGGGGCAACAGCGACGGCGTAACCTATGAATTCCCCGTCCTCCGCATCGCCGGCTCCTCGCCCGATGCGCCGAACGCCTATATCCAGGCAGCACTTCACAGCGACGAGCTGCCCGGCGTGGTGGCCATCGACGTGCTGATGCCCAAGCTGCGCAAGGCCGAGGCCGAAGGCCGCGTGCGCGGCAACCTCACCATCGTGCCGCGCGCCAACCCTGTGGGCCGTGCACAGCAGTTCTTCGGTGCTGCGCAAGGACGCTACCACCTCGGCTCGCGCACCAATTTCAACCGCGACTTCCCGCGGCTCGACCGGCCCGATGCGAAGCTTCTGCCCGGCGACGACCAGCCGCTCAACGCAGACGACCGGCTGAAGGCGCGCCTGATCAAGCTTTCGCTCGGCCACGAGATCGTGCTCGACCTGCACTGCGACGACGAGGGCCTTCCTTACCTCTATATCCAGAGCGACCTGTGGCCGGCCATGGCCGACTGCGCGGCCTGCATGGGCGTGGAGGCAGTGGTACTGTGGAGCGACGAGTCGGGCGCATCCTTCGACGAGGCGTCGCTGCGCCCCTATCTGAAGCTGCCGGCGGCAGAAGCGCAGCTTGATCGCCGCGTCGTCACCACGGTGGAATATCGCGGCATTCTCGACGTCGAGACGCGCTTTGCCGAAGCCGATGCCGAGGGCATCTACCGGCTGCTGGTGGCCCGCGGCGTGATCGAGGACAAATCGGTCGAGACGCCGAAGGAGTTCAAGGGCGAGATCGTGCCGATCGATCACATAGATATGATGCCCGCTCCGGCGGCCGGCGCCGTCCTCTATGACGTCAAGCCCGGCGACCGCGTGAAGGCCGGTCAGCGGCTGGCGACGATCGTGTCGGCCCCCGGCGAGGAAGGCGGCCGCGTCGAGGTGCTTGCCCCGCAGGACGGCTTCATTCTCACCCGCCGCGCCACCCGCGCTACCCGTGCAGGCGACGATCTGGTCAAGCTGGCCGGCGTGACACGCAGCGCCGATGCACGCTCCGGCGCGCTGGAACAGTAGCCGTCAAAGCTCGATTTCGGCCCGTTTCACACCGCAAACGGGCCGTTCAGGCTGTGCGATGTAACAAAACTGACATGTAACTGACACGGCGGTTTCATGTTGGTCCATTAGCGGAGTCTTCCCAAGAGGCTGGTACAGCCAAACAGGGAAGCCGCTATGCTCGAAATCCGCAATGTCTCGCGCCGCTTTGGCAAGAAGACCGCCGTAGACAGCGTCGCGCTCGAAATCGAACAGGGCCAGATGGTCGGCATCATCGGTCGCTCCGGCGCCGGCAAGTCGACCCTTCTGCGCATGATCAATCGCCTCATCGATCCCACCGACGGGGCGATTTTTTTTGACGGCAAGGAAGTGTCGGCCCATCGCGGCTCCACTCTGCGCCGCTGGCAGCGCGACTGCGCCATGGTGTTCCAGCAGTTCAACCTGGTGCCGCGCATCGACGTGCTGACCAACGTCCTGCTCGGACGCCTCAACCACCGCTCCACCGCGCTCAACCTGATGGGCATCTTCTCCCGCGAGGAACGCGCGATGGCGCTTGCAGCACTCGAGCGGCTGGACATTGCCCAGACCGCGCTGCAGCGCGCCGGCACGCTTTCGGGCGGCCAGCAGCAGCGCGTGGCGATCGCCCGCGCCCTGATGCAGCAGCCCAAGCTGATCCTCGCCGACGAGCCGATCGCCTCGCTCGACCCGATGAACGCCAAGGTGGTGATGGACTCGCTGCGCGACATCAACCTGCGCGAAGGCATCACCGTCATCACCAACCTGCACACGCTCGACACCGCGCGCGCCTATTGCAACCGCATCATCGGCATGGCGGGCGGCAAGGTGGTGTTCGACGGCCCGCCGGAGGAGCTGACCCGCGAAGCGGTGCGCCTGGTTTACGGCGCCGACGCCAATGGCGAGGAAATCTCCGAAGCCATCACCTCTACCAGCATCCGCGCCGAGCGGCTGCCCAGAATAGAATCCGCCGGAAGCCTCGTGCCCGCCTTTGCCGGGCACTGAACGACCGTGATCGTCTCGCCCGCGTAAAGGGCCACTAGCTGCCAACCGCAACGACACTTCGACCCAACAGGAGTACACCATGTCGCTCAAGAAAGCCCTTCTGGGCGCGCTTGCTCTCGCCCTCTCGTGCGGCACTGCCGCCCGCGCCGAAACCGTGGAAACCTTCCGCGTCGGCATCCTCGGCGGCGAGAACGAAGCCGACAGCCTGCGCAACTACCAGTGCGTCGCCGACAAGCTTCCGGCCGCCATCGGCGTGAAGGAAGTGAAGCTGTTCCCGGCCACCGACTATGACGGCGTCATCCAGGGCCTGCTGGGTGGCACGCTCGACTACGCCGAGCTCGGTGCCTCCGGCTACGCCAAGATCTACCTGGCCAACCCCAAGGCGGTCGAGCCGATCCTGACCACCGTTCAGACCGACGGCTCCAAGGGCTATTACTCGATCATGGTCGCCCGCAAGGACTCGGGCATCAAGACGCTCGCCGACATGAAGGGCAAGAAGCTCGGCTTTGCCGATCCGGACTCGACCTCGGGCTACCTGATCCCCGTCACCTCGCTGCCGAAGGACCTCAACAACGTTGCGGTCAAGGACTTCTTCGGCGAGACCGGCTTCGGCGGCGGCCATGAGAACCTCGTCCTCGCCGTCAAGGACGGCAAGTTCGACGCCGGCACCACCTTCGGCTCGGGCGTAGGCAACTTCGACGAGGGCTACACCTCCGGCAACCTGCACAAGATGGTCGCCAAGGGCATGATCGACATGAAGGACTTCGTCGAGCTCTGGAAGTCGCCGCTGATCCCGAACGGCCCGATCGTCATCCGTTCCGCTCTCGACGCCGACCTCAAGGCCAAGTTCAAGCAGTTCATGGCCGACCTGCCGAAGTCCGACCCGGCCTGCTTCTCGGCGATCGCCGGTGGCGACTTCACCAGCTACACCGAAGTGACGCCGGAATTCTACCAGCCGATCATCGACGCCCGTAAGGCGCAGATCGGCGGCTAATAGTCCTCCCAAGACGATGGCCGGGTGCGAACAGCGCCCGGCCATTTTCATAACTGAGTTTTCAAAGTGGAGACGGCATGAGCCAGACTGCCCACACCCTGTCCGCCGAAGGCCTCGCCATCGAGCGGCACTGGCATGAACTGGCGGCACGGCGCCGTCTCTACACTGCCCTCATCGTCGGCGTGCTGGCGATCGCACTTGGCAGTTCGCTCTGGTTCGCCAACGAATCCAACGCCGGCAAATTCCTCGACCGGCTGCCGCATTTCTTCGACTTCGCCGGCGACATGCTGCCCCGTGACGGCTGGGAGATGTGGCGCGCGCTGTTCGACCGGCCCTCGCCCTATTTCGACGGCAGCCTGAAATACGACTACCCCGAAGGCCGCGTCTATCTGTTCGGCTCGGGCTTCTACGTCCCCGAATATTTCTACAAGATGCTGGAGACGCTGAACATCGCAGCGCTGTCGACGCTGATCGGCTTCGTCTTCGGCTTCATGCTCTGCTTCCTGTCCGCCAAGAACCTGGTGGCCAACTGGCTGCTGCGCTTCGTGGTGCGGCGCTACATGGAAATCCTGCGCGCCTTCCCGGAGATCGTCATTGCCGGTTTCTTTGCCGCCGTGCTGTCGCTGGGCGCCATTCCGGCGATCTTCGCGGTGGGCATCCACACCATCGGCGCGCTGGGCAAACTGTTCTACGAGGTGGTCGAGAACGCCGACATGAAGGCCGAGGAAGGCTTGCGCGCGGTGGGCGCCAACTGGTTCGAGCGCGTGGGCTACGCCATCGTGCCGCAGGTGATGCCCAACTTCATGTCCTATGCGCTGCTGCGCTTCGAGATCAATGTGCGCGCCTCCACCATCATCGGCGCGGTCGGCGGCGGCGGCATCGGCGAGGAGCTGCGCCTGTCGATCGGGCGCGGCCATGAGGCCAAGACGCTCGCCATCATCCTTCTGTTGTTCACCACCATCGTCGCGGTCGACCAGCTATCCGCCTGGCTGCGCGCCAAGCTGGTGGGCGCACAATCCTTCGACTTCGGACGCTGACCATGACGCTCCTTTCCGCCGCCCAACTGTCCGAGATCGAAAGCCGTCATCCGGACGTGTTCCACCGGCCGCTGCTCAAGCGCTCGCTGCCCCTGCTGATCCTGCTCGGCACTGTTCTCTACGTCGCCTATTGCTGGTGGTTCTTCTCCATCGGCACTGTGATTGCCGGCGGCCAGTGGGAGCGCGCCGAGATCTATGCGCGGCAGTGGTATTCCTATGACCTCAGGCCCACGATCCGCTTCTCCGGGGACGAGGCCAAAGTAACCTGGCCCCGCTTCTCGCCGCTCGGCGACAATCCCAAGCCCGATTGGGTGGTTCAGGACGGCGCCAGGATCACGGTGGACTTCGGCTCCGCCGGTCGCATCGTCGCCGATGCCAAGCAGGTCGAGGTCGAGCATCGCGGCGAGAAGCTGACAGTGCTTGTCGAACCGACAGGCGCCAGGCCGCAGGGCGAGCTGCCCAGCTGGGCAACGCTGCGCGAAGACGAGGTGAAGGCCGATTTCGGCTTTGCCGGCGAAGTGCGCATCATGCCCGAGCGCGTGTCGCTCAGCCGCCGCTTCCTGGGCTGGCCGAACTTCCTGTTCGATCCGCACTCGCCCTTCTGGGGCAAGCCGCTCTCCGAAGTGGCGGGCCTGATCGTCTCTGGCGAACGCATCAAGCCGGAGATGTCGAACGCGGCACTCGCCTTCGACAACATCTGGAACAACTCGCAATGGCAGCATGGCGACGTCTGGACGAAGCTGTTGCAGACCATCGTGATGGCCTTCGTGGGCACGCTGTTCGCCTCCTTCGTGGCGCTGCCGCTAGCCTTCCTGGCTGCGCGCAACATCACGCCGAACTTCTTCGCCAACCAGTTGACGAAGCGCTTCTTCGACTTCCTGCGTTCGGTGGACATGCTGATCTGGGCGCTGTTCTTCACCCGCGCCTTCGGCCCGGGACCGCTGGCCGGCATCTCGGCGATCTTCTTCACCGACACCGGCACGCTCGGAAAAGTCTATTCCGAAACGCTGGAGAACATCGACGACAAGCAGCGCGAAGGCGTTCGCTCGGTGGGCGCCTCGCCCGTGCTGGTGCAGCGCTATGGCGTTGCACCGCAGGTCATGCCGGTGTTCCTCAGCCAGGCACTCTATTTCTGGGAATCCAACACGCGCTCGGCCACCATCATCGGCGCGGTGGGCGCGGGCGGCATCGGCCTAAAACTCTGGGAAGCCATGCGCACCAATTCGAACTGGTCCAACGTGGCCTACATGGTGCTGCTGATCCTGATCGTCGTGTTCATCTTCGACAACATCTCCAACGCGCTGCGCCGCCGTCTAATGGAAGGCAGCGCGGGACGGTAGTTTCTCGGGGCACGGCATCGGGCTCGGGTTTCGGGCTGGTACGGATAATACCCCCTCACCGGCCGCTTCACGGCGACCTCTCCTAGGCAGGGCGATCGCATATCGACCCCCACTCCGGTTTGCTTCGCAAACCACCTCTCCCCCGATCGACGGGGGAGAGGTGCCGAGCGTAGCGAGGCGGAGTGGGGGTAAGTCGCGCCGACTGCCCCTCACTTCGTCATCCTCGGGCAGGTTTTTACCGAGACCGACATTTGTTGGCTGTGGAGATTTGATAAGTGAAGTTCGAATCCCTCCCGGCGCGTCAAATACCGCCGATTGCCCTCCATAGTACGCTACAGCCATCGATACCCGCCGAAACTACGCCCCGCGCAAAGAGCGGGAGATAGCCCGCGTAGGGAAAAGCGTAGAAATGGCGGCGTTCGGCGGTGAAAAAAGTTCGAATCGCTTACGGTCGAATGGCGGATTTTTGCGTCGAGCAATCACAGACACCCGGAACGGGTCGGCCCGTCTGTAGCGATCGTCGAGCAAGGTAAATCGCAAATCCAGTTGTGGGCTCAATCACCTCCGGCGCAGCAAGTCGATTCTCGCCGACTGGCTTGAACCGGCGGGCACGGCACGGTTCCGTAGGAGCAAAAAACGCAGCAATCGCCTAGCTTGGGCTTCAGGTGAGCGCCGCATGCCTTGCAATCGTAAAAGAACAGGCAGGCATCGGTCGGCATGATTTCCACCTCACGATGTCCGCAATGCGGGCATGTGATGGTGGATTCCAGAATGGGTGCGTTGCCCGACATCGCTATCCTTGCTGAAGCAAGTGCACTCCAGCATCAACAATCAAGTATAGCGCAATACGGCTTCCACGGGCGTGCCTTCTGGCGATCTGTTGTTCACCTATGGCCCAGCCAAGTACCCCGTGGTTTGGGTGGTCGATCGGCCGCGACCAGGACGTAACCTTTCTCCTTCTGCAGCGAACATTCTTACAGGCGTGTCGTGACCGACCCGCTGGGCGGATGGCTATGCCAACCCGCGACGCCAATCTCAATCGGAGGAACAGAAATGTTCAATCGCATGCTACCGGCGCTGGTCGCCGGCGCTTTCGTCGCCGCCCTGGGCTCAATAACCGCAATGCCGGCTTCCGCTCAGATGAGCCATTCCGACATGGAAAAAATGATCAAGGAGAACCAGGCCAAAACCATGAAGGCCCTCAAAGGCGGCAAGGTGGAGAAGTGCTTCGGGGTGGCGCTGAAGGGCCAGAACGACTGCTACGCCGGCGCCGGAACCAGTTGTGCCGGCACGAGCATGGTCAATTATCAGGGCAATGCTTTCAAGCTCGTGCCCAAGGGGACATGCACCGCGATGAAGACGCCAAATGGGACCGGCAGCCTGACGCCGAAAGCCTGAGCGCCTCCCCTGCGGGCGGGCCTATCCCCGCCCACGCCGCGCTCCCAAGGTCCGGAGGTCATGATGGCTGCATCGCATGATCCGCAAGCACCCGTTCCGCCGCGCGCCGGCGTCGGGCTCAAGGCCGAGCACTATCGCGAAATTGTCGAGACCAACCCCGACATCGGCTTCTTCGAGGTTCACGCGGAAAACTACATGGGTGCCGGAGGCCCTCCGCATCGCTATCTCACCGCGATCCGAGAACGCTATCCACTGTCGCTCCATGGCGTCGGACTGTCGATCGGAGCGGATCGGCCGCTCGATCGGGATCATTTGCGGCGCCTGCAGGGCTTGATCGCGCGCTACGAGCCGGGGCTCTTTTCCGAGCATCTCGCCTGGTCGTCGCACGATGCCGGTTTCCTCAACGACCTCCTGCCGCTTCCCTATACTCGTGAAACGTTGGATCGCGTCTGCGAGCATATAGACGCGATTGAGGAAATGCTCGGCCGCCAGATGCTCCTCGAGAACCCGTCGACCTATCTCGCCTTCGCAGAAAGCACTTTTTCGGAGACCGATTTCATCGCCGAGGTGGTGCGGCGCACGGGGTGTGGCCTGCTGCTCGACGTCAACAATGTGCATGTCGCCTCGACCAACCAGCAATGGGACGCAGAGGCTTACATCGACGCCTATCCGCTCGCCCACGTGCAGGAAATCCATCTCGCCGGCTACACCCGCGAAGCCGACGAGGCCGGCCGGCCGCTTCTCATCGACACGCACAATCGCCCTGTCGACGAAATCGTCTGGGACCTCTTCGCTCACGTGGTCCAGCGGATCGGCCCGAAACCGACCCTGATCGAATGGGACGCCGATGTCCCCACATGGCCGGAACTGAAGGCCGAGGCCGATCGGGCCGAAGCCATCATGGCCGCGGCCCGGCATCGTGAGTTGCGCCATGCTTCGGCTCGCTGAACGGCAGAGAGAATTCGCCGAAGCGCTGCTTGATCCCGAGCGGCCAGCGCCATCTGGCCTGGTTGGTCCTGACGGGGCGCCGAGCGCGCGGCGCTTCGCCGTCTATCGCAACAATGTCGTGGTTGGCCTCATCGACGCGCTGCAGGCAGCGTTTCCGGCGGTCTGCCGCATCGTCGGTCAAGACTTCTTCCGTGCCATTGCGCGTGTCTACGTTGCGCGCGAACCGTCGGATTCGCCGATCATGCTCGGCTATGGCGGTGGCTTTCCCGATTTCGTCAGTGGCTTTGAGCCCGCGGTCACCTTGCCGTATCTCGCGGATGTCGCCCGCATCGAGCGAGCCTGGACGGAAGCCTACCATGCCGCCGTGGCTGAACCGTTCGATCCCGCCGCACTTGCCGCCGTCGTGCCGGACGTGCTGCCGGCAACGCGCCTCATCCTTCATCCCTCGGTTCGAATCGTACAGTCTTGCTTCCCCGCCCTGACCATTTGGCAGATGAATGTCGGCGATGTTGTTCCGGGGCCTGTCGATCTCGATAGGGGTGGCGAGAATGCTATCATTGTCCGGCCAGAAGCCGATGTGGAAGTCCGCTCGCTTCCCGATGGAGGCGCAGCGTTCGTTAAGGCGCTTCGCGCGGGATACTCCGTACTGGAAGCCACCAAGGCGGCGTTGGCGACCGACAGCCGGTTCGACCTTTCGGCCAGCCTCATCGGGCTTCTGCAGGCAGGCGCGGTCGTCGGCTTTGAGACGAGGGCCGAGGAGAAAGCGCAGGCCTCAGCGTGGCGGACATGACGATGGCGAACGCGCTGATCAACATGGGTCTTATCAATCGGGCGGCAAACCGCGCCTTGAGCGGCTTGGAGCGGCTGGCTCTTGTGATCGCGCCGCCGGTCCTGCGCATTGCGCTCGCGGTTCCGTTTTTCCGGTCGGGCCTCACACGCTGGGACGGCTTCCTGTCGCTCTCGCCAGGTGCGGCCTATCTCTTCGAGGAAGAGTTCAAGCTCCACATTCTCGGCGGGACCTATGACTTTCCCATGCCGCTTGTCATCGCCTATATCACCGGCATCGCCGAGATCGTCCTGCCGGTCCTGCTCGTGCTCGGGCTCGGAACGCGGTTTGCCGCTCTCGGCGTGCTCATCATGACCGGCGTCATCCAGCTCGTCGTCACGGACGGATGGGCGAACTTCCATTTGCCGTGGGCGGCGATGGCGCTCGGCATCATGGCGCTTGGTCCGGGTCCGCTGTCGCTCGATCATGCGCTTGGCCGCATAGCCGCGGCTGGACGGCAAAGGCGCGGGCGATGATCGACGATCCGCGAAGGCAGGCAGCACCGTTGAGGATTGTCGGGGGACGCGACCGCCCTCAAAGCCCGATGGATCCTCGTCGGGCGTCTGCAGACGGCGACATATCCTCCATTCCGGACGTAGACTGGACCATTCTCATGGCCCGGGCGCAGGACGGGGATGGCACGGCCTATCTGCGTTTGCTGCAGGAGGTTACTCCCTATTTGCGCGCTCTTGCAGCACGGCGCTATCGCGAGCCTCAGGATGTCGAGGACGCGGTCCAGGATGTCCTTCTGACCGTTCATGCGATCCGGCAGACCTTCGACCCTGCCAGGCCGTTCGGCCCCTGGCTGGTCGCGATCGCCAACCGCCGGTTCATCGATCGGCTCCGTCGCCAGGGCAGGCTGCGGGCGCGCGAAACGCCGCTCACGACCGAGCACGAAACCTTTGCCGATGGAACAGCGAACCTTGAAGAGAGAACCGATCGGCATGGCCTGGAAGGAGCCATCGACAATCTGCCGCCCATGCAAAAGCAAGCGATAGAACTGCTCAAGCTCAAGGAAATGTCATTGAAGGAAGCAGCAAGCGTAAGCGGCGTGTCGGTCGCATCGCTCAAAGTGGCGACGCATCGTGCCTTGCGGAGCCTGCGCAGAATGTTATCCGAGCGGAACGATGGAGGACGCCGATGAAGACCTCCGATCTCATTGCCGCTCTTGCCAAGGACTTGCCGCCGGTCAGGCGTCTGAGGCCGCCTCTAGTTCGCGCCGCCTGCTGGCTGGCGGTCGCCTTCCTCGTACTGGCGCTCCTCGCCATCAGCCAAGGGATTCGTCAGGATCTCGTGTCACGGCTGCACGATCCCGCTTTTGCCCTGAGCATGGCGTCCTCGCTCCTGACCGGTGCGTTGGCGGCGCTGGCAGCCTTTCAGGTGAGCCTCCCCGATCGATCGCGGCTCTGGCTCCTGCTTCCGCTTCCGGCGCTTGTCGTGTGGTTGTCGAACATCGGCTATCAGTGCTTGACGCAGTGGATCGGCCCCGAGGGCGTCACGCTGGGAGAGGCGGCACGCTGCTTCGCCACTCTCGTTCTGACCGGATTGCCGCTTTCCCTCATGATGATGGTGATGCTGCGCTACACCGTACTGCTCCACCCGACTGCGGCGACCTTGATGGGCAGCCTCGCGGTCGCCGCGATCACCGCGACGGCGCTGGCGCTGTTTCATGTGATGGACGCCAGCGCGATGATCCTGATATGGAACCTCGGCACCGCAGCTCTCTTCCTCGGCCTCGGCACCGTGTTCGGCAGAGGGATGCTCCGGAGGCTCGCGCCGCAGCCGAGCGTGGCAGCTAATTAGGGCGCGGTAAGATGAAGCCTTGCTCCATCCAGATACGGATTTTCGCCCCCTTCAAAGGAGAATCCCATGCAAAGACGCCTGTTCCTTGCCACGATGGTTGCAATGCCATTGGCTGCCATCCTGGCAATTCCGATCGCAAGCGCGGCTGAGCGCAAGACATTCGATGCGGCCGCTTTTGAGGCCGCGCAACAACAGGGCGCTCGCATCCTCGTCGATATCTGGGCAAGCTGGTGCCCGACTTGCAGGGCCCAGAAGCCGATTATCGATCATCTTGCCGAGCAGCCGGCGAATTCGGACCTTGTCATCTTCGCAGTTGATTTCGACAGCCAGAAGCCGGTCGTTCGCCGGTTCGGCGCGCAGCGTCAAAGCACCCTGATCGCATTCAGGGGCAGGACCGAGACCGGGCGCTCGGTGGGCGACACCAATCCGAGCTCCATCGCTGCCCTCGTCCAGTCGACTCTGACGAAATAGGACTGCCGCGATGGAAGTTGGCAGCATTGCACTTGCGTTCCTGGCGGGTGTCCTGTCGACGTTATCGCCCTGCGTCCTGCCACTTTTGCCGTTGTTGCTGGGCGCGGCCGTCTCCGCGCACCGCTTCGGCCCGTTCGCACTCGCGTCGGGCCTGGCCAGTTCGTTTGTGGCTATCGGGTTGTTCGTCGCAACGATCGGATTCTCGATCGGTCTGGACAGCGGACTTTTCCGCATCGTTGCGGCCGTTCTCCTGGTTGCATTCGGCGCGGTGTTGATGGCGCCAAGGCTGCAGGCGCAACTGGCGGTCGCTGCTGGACCTGTCGGCGGGTGGACGGGCCGTCGCTTCGGCGACTTCGCGGCAACTGGGCTCCGGGGGCAATTCGCCGTCGGGCTTCTGCTCGGTGCGGTATGGAGCCCCTGCGTTGGCCCAACATTGGGGGCTGCCTCCCTGCTGGCTGCGCAGGGGAAAGATCTCTGGCATGTCGCGGCCGTGATGATCACCTTCGGCATCGGCGCCGCATTGCCACTCCTTGCCCTTGGCGTGCTGTCACGAGAGGTCGTGATGCGATGGCGCGACAGGCTTCATCGCGCCGGCCAAGGTGGAAAGACCATACTCGGGGCGATCCTGTTCGCGATCGGCCTGCTTGTCCTCTCGGGAGCCGACAAGCGGCTGGAGTCGTTCCTCGTCGATGTTTCGCCCACATGGCTGACGCAGCTAACGACCCGGCTTTGATGCCATCAATCGGCAATTCCCGCGGCTATGTCGCAACTCTCGCGAAACGAGGGCTTTAGCAGGCTGTTGAAAAAAGGCGCTCGTCACCGGACCGCAAGGGTGATTCATTGGCTCCGAAGGGATTCGGAGGTGATGGGTGCGCGGCGGCGACGAACGAAGTGGCGAACTGTTCAGCTATGTCGATCTCGAGGCGCGGGTTCGGCGCGATCATCCGCTCCGGGCGATCCGGACGATAGTGAACTGGGGCTTTCGACGCTGGAGCGGGAGTTCGCCCCGCTGTGGGCCGATATGAGCAAGACAACGAATAAGTTCTCTCCGGAAGTGCGCCAGCGTGCGGTGCGGCTGGTTCTGGATCAAGCATGAACATGCCTCGCCCTGGGCGGCGATCATGTCGATCTCGGCCAAGATCGGCTGCGCGGGCCAGACGCTGAACGAGTGGGTGAAGAAGGCGGAGGTCGATTCCGGCAACAGGGCCGGTGTGCCGTCGGACATGGCGGCGAAGCTGAAGGCTCTTGAGCGGGAGAACCGGGAGCTTCGACAGGCCAATGAGATCCTGCGCAAGGCGAGCGCATATTTTGCCCAGGCGGAGCTCGACCGCCGGTTCAAGCCATAATCGCGTTCATCGACGAACACCGCGAGGTCCACGAGGTCGAGCCGATCTGCAAGGTGCTGCCGATCGCCCCGTCGACCTACCATGACCATATCGCCAAGCGGGTCCGGGCAGAGAGCCGAGCCAGGCATCGACGGCATTGACGGTTTCGGGCATGGCCGTGAAATCGCGGCCCTGAACAATCTTCTCGACCAGGCGCGGTGCGATCCACAAAACCGCGCAGAGCCTCCCATGGATTGACCCCGGATTGCTCGCGGCCCTCGTAGAGCCAGGTTTCGGCGCGGGCCACGTCCTCGGCGGGCGGTAGATAGAGGAAGGTCAGGAAGTAGCCGGACACGAAGTGCGTGCAGGCTTCCTCGAACCCGGCCTTGCGCTCGGCATCGACCAGCGCCGACGCCGCGTCGGGAAAGAGGCTGTCGGGATAGGTCGCTGCCCCGCTGCGCTGCGCCTCGACAAAGATGCTCCAGCAGGAACCGAGACGGAAGGGTCTCCTCGCTGGCTGGTTGCGGGGGTGATGCGATAGCCGCCATCAGGGCCGAGCCCTTCGACACGGGCGCGCTCGGACAGCCGGCGCGCGGAGCCGCGTCCGGAAAGAACGGCAACGAGGTCGATGGTCTCGGCGATCAGCGCGCGCCGACGGCCTCCTGAATGAGCTGTTCGAGACGGCGCAGTGCGCCGATGCCGGTGCCGGCATGGATGGTGCCGATGCCGCCGGGATGGCCCGTGCCCCAGGCTTTGAGCAGGTCGAGCGCTTCCGATCCGCACCTCGCCGCCTGCGTCAAGCTCCGGCTCCACCACCAGATTTTGCAGGATGCCCTTGGCAGCGATACTCGCGGCCTTCGCCTCGATAGATGCCTCGCTGTGTGGGGTCTTGCGGGCGTTCTTCGGGTGCTTTTTGAGCTTGTTGAGCGGGATGAAAACCGTCGCGCCATTTTCGACGGTCGGGAGGGTGTTCGCATTCGTGGTCATGGTCTTGATCTTCATGGGCTTGGGTTGGAGCGCAGCGCTGCGCTGCAACCCTGCCCGTCGGCGAGACCGGGGGGTGCAAGGTGCAAGGGCGGCCGGGACGGAGGGGGATCACCCGGCCTGCACAAGTGGATCGAGGCTATTGGCGAGAGTGGGAAACACGTATTCGCGCGGAAGGATGGGAGACCGTCCCGGCCGAGCGTCAGCGATCCCTTGCGCCACGCCAGGGGGCAGAGCCCCCAAGCGGTCGGCCATGTAGATTCAGAGCAATTCGTGTTTCAGCAGTTTTTCCAGCCAGTCCCCGAAGACCTGGAGGCGACGGGAGAGATGCTGGCGGTGTGAATACAGGAGCGTCATGCGCATCGGCGCCGCACGCTGGCCTGCCATCACCTCAACCAGTTCGCTCGCTTCGAGGTGACGTTTGACGTCGTAGGCGGGTATCTGAATGAGACCAAGCCCGGCGAGGCAGCAGGCAATGTAGGCTTCGGCGCTGTTGACGGTGACACGGCCACGCACGGGGATGCAACGCAAGACGCCATCCTCGATCCATTCCCAGGCCTCCACCCGCCCGCTCGACGGCGAGGCATAGTTGACAGCCCAATGAGCGGAAAGCTCATCCGGCGTTTCGGGAACGCCGTGCCGTTCAAGATAGGCAGGGCTTGCGACATTGATCAGTGGAAGCTCTCCGATTGGTCGCGCGATCAGGCCGGAATCAGTCAGGGGCCCGACGCGCAAAACGCAATCGACACCCTCCTCGACAAGATTGACGGCGCGGTCTGTTACGCCGAGATGGATATCGATTCCCGGATGGGCATCCAGAAACTCAGGCAGAGACGGCGCAATGATCAGGCGCCCGATACGGCCGGGAACGTCGATCCTCAGCGTGCCTGTTGGCGTCGCGGTCTGGCGGAACAGGCTTTCCGCTTCCTCCACATCGCCGATCAGGCCCAGGCATCGCTCATAGAAGGCAGCGCCATCCTGTGTCGTCGACACTTTTCTTGTGGTTCGATGGAGGAGCCTTGCGCCGAGGCGGCCCTCCAGTTCGAGAACCGCGGCGGAAACGGAGGAACGCGGCATACCGAGCGTATCGGCGGCGCGGGTAAAGCTCGAGCATTCGACGACACGCGCAAATATGCGGAAGAGATCAATGCGATCCAAGCGAGTCTGGCCTTCTTATTGTTCGTTTTTTCTAACATATGATGTTCAGAATAGCAGCCTTTATAGCTCAATTGTAGATGATATTCTGCCAATCAAAAGCGACTGCATAGCGCGGTCGCATCAGCAATGGAGGCTGACGCCATGACCGACCACAGCATCAAGGGTAAGACCGTCATCATCGCCGGCGGTGCGAAGAACCTTGGCGGACTGATCGCGCGCGATCTCGCCGAACACGGCGCGAAAGCAATTGCCATTCACTACAACAGCGCTTCCTCCAAGGCTGAGGCCGATGCGACCGTGGCCGCTGTCAAGGTCGCCGGCGCTGAGGCCGTCGCCTTCCAGGCCGACCTCACCACCGCCGGTGCGATGGAGAAGCTGTTCACCGACACCGTTGCCGCTATCGGTCGTCCGGACATTGCCATCAACACTGTCGGCAAGGTGCTGAAGAAGCCGATCGTCGAGATATCCGAAGCCGAATATGACGAGATGAGCGCGGTGAACGCAAAGTCCGCCTTCTTCTTCCTGAAGGAGGCGGGCAAGCATCTCGGCGACAATGGCAAGATCTGTACGCTGGTGACATCGCTGCTGGGCGCCTACACGCCGCTTTATGCGGCCTATGCCGGCACCAAGGCGCCGGTGGAGCATTTTACGCGGGCGGCATCGAAGGAATTCGGCGAGCGCGGCATCTCGGTGACCGCCATCGGCCCCGGCCCGATGGACACGCCGTTTTTCTATCCGGCAGAAGGCGAGGATGCCGTCGCCTACCACAAGACGGCGGCAGCTCTCTCGAACTTCTCCGAGACCGGTCTCACCGACATCGAGGACATCGTCCCTTATGTCCGTTTCATGGTCTCGGAGGGCTGGTGGATGACCGGCCAGACCATCCTCGTCAACGGCGGCTACACGACCAAGTGACGTCATAGGTGACCTGCCGATGTGAAGGCGGGTCATTCGTGCCGAGGTTCAGCGGATCGGGGGCAACCATGCACATGCTACTTGTCATCACCGGCGGATTGCTCCTGTGCGGGGTCTTTGCGCTGTTCGGCAAGCTTTGGGATGGTGACATGACGGGTGTCGTCACCGGCCTGAAGTTGTTCGTCCCGGTCTGGCTGGTCGTCGCATTCATCAACATGTGGGTCGGCGTCACGAAGGCCGGATACACCTTCGCGCAAGAGTTGCCGATCCTGCTCGTGGTCTTCGCTGTCCCCGCTGTGATCGCCGCCGTGCTGGCCTGGCAAGGCAGGGGGTTGATCGTCGATTGGAGCAGTCCTGTTCGAGGGGCCGCCCCGAACGTCAATCCGCCCTCGATCCGTCAACGGGGGCACCGGCGAATTTGTGGGCCGCGCAGGAACAGACCGGCCGTTTCGGAGGCGACATGCACGCGAAGCTGAAAATATGTCAGCCGGAAGACGGGTCTCTGATCTCGGATGTTGTCGGCTTCTGGAGAAAAGCCGGTGCGCAAGGTCGGTGGTTCGATAAGGATGACGGGTTCGATCGAAGGTTTCGTGAAGCTTTTCTCAGCCTCCACATGGATGTCGCCGCTCGCCGGCACGATCACTGGATGGCGTCGGCCGAAGGCGCGCTGGCGCTGCTGATCATGACCGACCAGTTCCCGCGCAACGCGTTTCGCGGGACCGGGCAAATGTACGCGACCGATCTGCTGGCGCGGCACTATGCCCGGCAGGCGCGCGACGCAGGGCACATGGACCATGTCGAGCCGGCTCTGCAGCTGTTCTTCTGCCTGCCCTTCGCGCATTCGGAAGATATCGCCGATCAGGATGTCTCGGTCAGGCTCAATGCAGGGCTGGGCGAGCCCTGGGTCTCCCACGCGCAGGGGCACCGCGACATCATTCGCCGTTTCGGGCGGTTTCCACATCGCAACCCGATGCTGGGGCGAGAGACTACGCCGGAAGAGGCAGCGTTCCTGCGCGAAGGAGGATTTCGCGGATAGGGACAGGGCAGCAACCATGAGGGAACAACCACTGAAACGGGCGGAGCGCGATTAACAAGGATTGAGGCTGGGGCTTACTTACTAAATGTCGGGTTTTCTTGTCCTGCTTGCGCAGGCTGTCATCTATTTTGCCGCAATGGCGATTATCTTCAACTTCAGAAGAGTGATCGGGATCGGGACCTTCTATTGCGTTCTCGGTGCGATGCATTTCCTGGAGACCTATCTTGCGGCCGTCTTCTTCATCGAGCTGCCCTTCGGGCTGATCTCACCGGGTTCGACCGTGATGTTTGCCGGAAAGCTCGCCTTCTTCCTGCTGCTCTACATCAAGGAAGACGCGGAGAGCATGCGCCAGCCCATTTACGGGCTGCTGATCGGCAACATGCTCATGGTGGTGCTGGCTATGATCCTGCGGGCCTATAACGATCCGGTCAGCTTGCCGGGATACAATCCGGACCTGCGCTTCCTCGACCAGATAGGTTTCCTCATGGTCTGGGGCACCGTACTTCTCTTTGTCGACCTGATTGCGCTTGTGATCATCTACGAGCGGCTTAGCGAGCTGGTGACCAATACACCTGCTGGTCGGATATTCTTGAGCCTGGCAATCGTGCTGAGCTTCGACCAGGTGTTTTTCTATGTTGGCCTGCATCTGTTGTCCGGCGTCCCGATCTCGGCCTTCTATGGCGGCTGGATCGCCAAGCTCGGGGCGGCAGGATTCTTCAGCATCATGCTGGCGCTCTATTTGCGATTCGTCGAGGCAGCCGCCATACGAGCCAGCGCGCACGGTACCATCGACGTGTTCGACCGTCTCACCTACCGCCATCGCTATGAGAAGCTGGTCGAGCAAATCGGCAAGGACGCGCTGACAGGGTTGCAGGACCGGGGGCGTTTCGATGCAAAAGGGCCGGTCATGTTGCAGGCCGCCATGCGATCGGAGGTGTCGCTGAGCCTGATGATGATCGACATCGACCACTTCAAGTCGATCAATGACCGGTACGGTCATCCTCAGGGTGACAAGGTCATTCGGCTGGTGGCCGACATCATCATGCGCACCAAGCGCGGGGCAGATGAATTGTTCCGCTACGGCGGCGAGGAATTCGCGCTGCTCTGCCCGGAAGCACCGCCGGGCGCGACGGCACTGGCCGAGCGCATCCGCGCCGCGGTGGCGACCGCACCGCATCCCGGTCTGGACCGGCCGGTCACCATCAGTGTGGGAATCGCGACGTTCCCGGCGGATGCCAGGGACATGCGAGAACTGCTTATGCGCGCGGACGCCTCACTCTATGAAGCGAAGGCGCTCGGGCGGAACAGGGTGCGCAATGCGGCGGCCGCTGGACCGCGGCCATAGCCGTGATCCGCATTCGGAAATTCTCCCAGCCTCGTGGACCAAATTCGGGGAGCACTTCACGACTGAAAGATGCAATCGCGGCGGCCGAGCCGTCACCGGGCGCATGACGCACAGTTCGACAGGAACGGAACGACGGCAATCGTGAGAATGCACATTTGGGTGAGGGAGAAGACTTGAAGTTGGCGCAATTTCAGCGACTTCTAGTACGGTTGCGGCCTCCGAATTTAGAGGGCTATGGCGTAGATGTAGTTCTCATCATCGCCCGGTGCGGCGCGCCGCACCGTGTGGGGTTTGGAATATTCTAAGGCAGCACAGGGCCGGAAGTTGCCGGTTCGGTTTGCAGCGGCCACCTGCAATAGCTGCCGTATGCAATCGACCTTCTCTCGCCCGCGACGACGTCGATGGCAATTGCTTGAAAGCAGACGCTCGAATGCGGCTGATACGTCGCTCCCGCTATTCTTAGGAGCGCTTGCCGGACTCGTGCAGCGTAATCGCCATGATCGCCTTTCCGATCAGCGACGTCTCCGCTTCGACGCAGGCGCGATAGACGGCTGCGCGAACGCGATGCACCTGCTTGTCATCTGGTGCTGCGGCCACCGCGAATTCGATCAGGCTGGCGGCAAGCCGGATGCGGCCTTGCGCGCACAGCGCTTCGACGCGTTTGGCCAGCGCTTCCACGCCGCCGGCGAGGTCGGCGATCTCGGCTCCCAGCTCGTGATCTGCCGCGGGCTTCAGATGCGCCGGGTTGCCGTCGAACCACCCAGCATACAGGTGCCAGATGCCACGGACCACGAATTCGGGATCGTCGTATTTCGGGAGCAGATACGGCTTGGCTAGCAGTTCGGCCGACGGTTTCACTCGATGCAGGATAGAATTCAGGGAATGCCCTCCATTCATCAGGTCGAGTGTCTGCCTGACCAGGCTCTCCAGCGCGCTCGCGCCGTCGTCCAGCAACTGGGCGGCGCGCCGGGCGTCCGGAATGACGGGACCATGACCCGGCACCAACACGGCGGGCGCCAGGCCATGCATGTAACGCAGCACCCCAGCCCAATCATTGGCAAATCGCTGGACCTTGCGCGGATTGCCAGCGTTAGGGAAGACCCAGATAACGAAATCGCCGCTGACCAGAACCTTCTGTTCCGGAAGCCAGACGAAGGTTGCGTCATCCGTCTCGCCGCGGCCATGGCGTAACTGCAGCCGCACCCCGCCTACGGTTAAGGTCAGTTCTTCGTCATATACCTCATCGGGGCGTCGATGCTCGCCCGGGAAGGTGTAGTCGGCCTGGTTGAACTGACGACCCATGATGATCGTGTTTAGATCTTGGGTTTCGTCGTAGCGCTGGAAGCGATTGAGCACGTTGCGGTGCGCGATGATGCGCGGCCGCGCAGCGCCATTTTCGTCGGCCTCCTTGTCGAGAAGTCTGGCACCCCAGGTGTGGTCGATGTGGCCGTGGGTATAGATCACCGTGTGGATCGGGCGCTTGTCCCAGGTCCGCATCGCCCTCAGCGTATCACGTGCGGTCTCCCGGCTGCCGGTATCGATCATGACCAGCCCGGCCTCGGTACGGATGACTGTGACGTTACCGAAAAGGTAGCCTGTCGAGACGACGATGACGTCGCTCGAAACTTCCTTGATGGAGCCCCCGCTGACGGCCGCCGTCCACTCCTCCATGGGGGCTTCGCCGTTCCACACGCGATCGACAATCGCGTCGAGTTCTTGGGGGTTCATCATCAGTACCAATCATCTTCCAGGTTGTGCTTCTTTTGGAAGCCTGGCGGTGGAGCGGCCAACTCAATCACGAACTGGCCGTCCCAAAGGCTTTATTGTCCCCGCGCGCGGCGCGGAAAGTGCAGCGCGCTACTGCCGGGCTGCATCCGGTTCAACGATGGGGAAGGAGGGGTTGAACTTGTCGAGCATGCCGAGCAGTTCCATCAGCTTCTCCGGTTGTCCGCCGACGTTAATGGCGCCCGACTTTATCGCCTCGGGGAAGGTTGTTTCGCCGAGCAGGATCGCGTCAAGCGTCGAGCGGGCCAAGGTCAGCGACGCGTCGGCATTGGCGTCCTGCTTGTCTTCTACCCAGGTCAGCGCCGAGTTTTCGAGGTTGAGTGTGTATTTCTTCAATTCGTCGGTCAAGTTCCAGTTCAGGACCAGGTGCTTGCCCTCGGCCCTGGCGGCGTTGAGCTGGACGCCGAGCAAGTCGAAATACATTGCGGTAGGCACGGCGCGCAGCGCGTCAGGCGTCAGTGTTTTGAACGATCCCCGCAACTTCGGTACGCCGTCGCGCAGCTCCATGGCGCCGACGAGGTAGGCGCTGCGCCATAGGCCTGATTCAGCCTGGTACGCAAGTTGCTCGAGCGCGTCGGCCCCGAGACTACGTGCTGCCTTGTTGGATGGATCGGCGAACACGACCTGGTTCATGACGGACGCGACCCAGCGGTAGTTGCCTTGCTCGAAGTCTTGACGGGCACGTGCAATCACCGCATCGCCCCCGCCCATATATTCGACGGCCTTGCTGCTGGCCTCGACCGGCGGCAGCGGATTGAGGTTGGCGGGATTGCCGTCGTACCAGCCCATGTACTTCTGGTAGACCGCGCGCGCGTTCTGGCTCAGCACGCCATAGTAGTCGCGGTTGGCCCATTCCTTCGACAGGCTCGCCGGCAGTCGTAGTTTCTCGGAGATTTCGCCTGGCGTGTAGCCCTGGTTGATCATCCGCAGCGACTGGTCGTTGACGAACTTGTAGAGGTCGCGATGCTTCTCGAGCAGATTGACGATGCGATCGCGTCCGCGCGTCGGCCATTGATGCTGGGCAATCAGGATGTCGGTTTTGTCGCCAAACTTCTCCAGCGCGCCACTGATGTAGTGGGACCAGGCATTTGCATCCCGCACTTCGGCGCCCCGCATCGCATAGAGATTGTGCATCATGTGCGTTACAATCTCGGCCATGTTGAGGATGCGGAACTGGGGAAGGTAGATGATCATCTCGGTCGGTGCCTCGGCACCCGGCACGAGATGGAATTCGAGCTCCACGCCGTCGATGGTCCGGCGCTCAATCGGCAGGTCGACGGTTGCCGTCGGCGGCACCAATGTCACCGTGCCGCGCGAAAGCCCCGTGCAGCAACCGATCCCGACGGCGGCCCGCGGACCGACGGGAAGCATGCCGCCGAACTGGTATTGCCCGCGCCGGCTCATTGCGTTGCCTGCGATCACGTTCTCGGCGATCGCTGTCTCCATGAAGCCCTTGGGGGCGATCACCTGAACCAGGCCGGAGCTCACATCCGCGTCGCTGACGACGCCGCGCGACCCGCCAAAATGGTCCACATGCCCGTGAGTGTAGATGAGCGCGCCCACAGGCTTGCGGGGCCTATGCTGAAAGTAGAGATCCAGAGCTGCCCGAGCGGTCTCCGCGGTAAACAGGGAGTCGATGACGATCAAGGAGTGATCGCCCTCGACGATGGTCATGTTCGCTGAATCGAGGCCCCGCACCTGGTAGACGCGATCGACCACTTTGAACAGGCCATGAATGTTGTTCAGCTGTGATTGTCGCCACAGGCTCGGGTTGACCGTGGCAGGTGCCTTACCCTTGATGAAGCTGTATGGGGCGACGCTCCAGACGACACGCCCTTCCGGTGTCTTCACCTCCGCGTCGGGCAGCGTTCCGATGAAACCGTAGTTCGCGTCCTCGAAATCCGCCTTGTCGTTGAAATCCAGGCTCCGCGCTACAGTCTCCTGGGTACTGCGGGTTGCCGGCTCCGCATCGTTGCCCGGGGTCTGAGCCTTCGCAAAACCCGTGCTCAGCGCTGTCGCCAAGGCCAGGATGCAGGCTCCGGTTCGGTAAGCGCGATACAGCATCGTTGTCATGTCTAGGCCCTCCCTTGCCTATAATCGCAACCGGAGGCGCCTGCTCAGCACTTACGCATGTCGCGTCCGGCGGTTTCGGTTGACGTCCCGAGATCGCCCTAGCTTCCCGAGCGGCCCCGGCCTCGCGGTGTCTTTGTCGGGCACGGGCCTGATACGAAAGAATGCTGGACAATGCGCGGCCGGGATATCCGGCCGTTGCGATCAGCCGATGCCAAATATCCAGATCTTCCGATGGAGTATGCCCGTCGCGGTGACGGGATTGCCTAGCAATGGGAAGTAATCAGCGGCTCAGGCGGCGGCGCGTCTCACGCGGCAACTCGCCGAACTGGTTTCGATAATATTGGGCGAAACGACTCTGGTGCTCGAAGCCATATCGCAAGGCCAGCATCGTCAGGTCCTGGTCCGGCAATCCCTCCAGATCCGCCCGTGCGGCCTCCAATCGAATGCGGCGCACCAATTCCATTGGCGAACAGCCGAAGGCCTCGCGACACGCGTTGTTGAGCTGACTGCGACCGATGCCGACGGCAGCGGTGAGATCATCCAGCATCAAGGGTGATTTCAGGCGCGCGTGAATGAAGCTTTCCAGCTTCTCATGCCAGTTCCGCGAGGCGCGCGCGCCCTTGGCTTCGGTCGGCTGCGCGGTCTTCTCAAGGAGCAGCAATTTGACGAAGCGGGCCATGCCGAGTTCGACCTGCTCGACCCATTCGCTGTAGTTCTCGAGTTCAATACCGCGGTCGGCGATGTTCAGCGTCAGGTTCAACTGATCGACAAAAACCGGAGCAAGCGCCGTTGGAAGGAGACGACCCGGTCGCGCCGCCGATCGACGTCCATCAGCCCCCTTCGGCCAAACGAAGTCGACTGGTATACGCAGCAGTAGCTGGCGGCATTGCTCCTGCCAGCGGAGCCGGACATATTTCTGGGGTGCACTGAAGAAGCAGGCGCCCTCGGGAACGTGGGTGATGTTACCGTCGGCCTCCACTTCGATCCCGTTTTTGAGCGAGACATGCGCCAGGATGAAGTCATGATAGAGGTCGGGCTTGATCATGACCTCGTCGCCGTACTGAATCTCGTGAATGGAGAGGCTGCCCGCCTGGGCCTTGTACGCTCGCGCCTCCACGGCCCCGCCGCTCCAGGCCAAGCCGTAGTCGCAAAGCTCGGTTGCAATACAGTCGTACGTTTCCCTGCGAATGTCTGACCGCAGCACACAGTTTCTGTAGAGAGGCGACAGATCCAGGCGCCTCAGGGGCGACAATGGCCTATGATTGGCTTCCATCTACGTTCGTCAATCACCCAGAGACTGAAATGTTTCATGCGCGCCGCATCTGGTCCTCCGGCAGGCTTCGGCCGATGTCTCGGGCTTTCCGAAACGGCTGCCGCCAAAGCCCCCCCGTCACGCCGTCGCTGGCCAGACCTTGGCATCCCATGTCGTGTGCGGCAAGTGCTCATATTGGGAATGGATGTTCGGCCGGAAATCGCCGGCGCCGTTCTTGGGACGGATGCCTCGCGGCCGATTACCGGAAGAAAAGGATAGTTTCGCGCTCCGGACCGGCAAGGATGGATAGTTCGGCCCGCCGCTCGCACTAGGCTGTCGCCGACATCCTCATTCGAATTTCAATCGAGGGTGCGGAGGAACAGATGACCTACCAGAAACCCGAAATGAAGCGCCGCTACGACAACTACATCGGCGGCAAATGGGTCGCGCCCGTGGGCGGCGAATATTTTACCAACAAGTCTCCGATCGACGGGTCCGTCGTCGCGGAGTTTCCCAGGTCCAAGGCCGCCGACGTCGAGCTTGCGTGTCAGGCTGCGTGGGCCGCGGCACCGGCCTGGGGCGCGACGGCACCTGCGGAGCGATCCCATATCCTCTTGCGCGTCGCCGACCGCCTCGAGGCCAATGCGCAGGAACTGGCCAGGATCGAGTGCTGGGGCAACGGCAAGCCGATCCGCGAATGTGTCTTCGTCGATGTTCCCGGCACGATTGACCAGATCAGGTACTTTGCCGCGGCACTTCGCGCCGACAGCGGCGAATCCGCCGCCATCGACGCGCAAACGCTCAATCTCGAGGTCTATGAGCCCTACGGCGTGGTTGCGTGCATCATTCCGTGGAATGCTCCGTTGCTGATGGCCGCGATGAAGATCGCTCCTGCACTCGCTGCCGGCAACGCAGTCATTCTCAAGCCGGCGCAAAACACGCCCTATTCGATTACCCGGATGATGGAGATGATTGGCGACCTCTTGCCGCCGGGCGTTCTCAACATCGTCCAGGGCTCGGGAGCCGAGGCCGGCCAAGCGCTCGTGGTAAACCGGGGCGTGAAGAAGATCGCCTTCACAGGATCGGCCGAGATCGGTAAGGGCATCATGAGGGCGGCGGCCGAGAACCTGACGCCGGTAACGCTCGAACTGGGTGGTAAGTCCCCCAACATCTTCCTGCCGTCGATCATGGCTGCCGACGACGAATTGCTGGACAAGGCGATCGAAGGCTTCCTGATCTATCTCTACGACCAGGGAGAGGTCTGCGCCTCCCCGACGAGAGCGCTGGTGGCCGATGAGATCTATGAACCTTTCATGGCCAGGGTCCAGGAGCGTCTTGCCAAGGTCGGGCTTGGTCATCCGCTCGAGATGTCCACAGGCCTGGGAGCGATAACCTCCAAAGCTCAATACGACACGGTGATGGGCTATCTCGATATCGGACGCGAGGAAGGCGCGAAGGTCCTCGCCGGCGGCGGCGGCTACAAGGTACCCGGCTGCGAGGGCGGCTACTACATCGCGCCGACCATCCTCGAGGGCACCAACGACCTGCGGACCTCGCGTGAGGAGATCTTTGGTCCGGTGACCACCGCGATCCGCTTCAAGGATGAAGCCGAAGCGCTGCGGATCGCCAACGACAGCCCCTATGGGCTCACCGCCGGTGTTTGGACACGCGACTATCACCAGATGCAGCGCTTTGCGCGCGGGCTCGAAGTCGGCAAGGTGTGGTGCAATTGCTACTATCTCTGGCCGGCACACACGTCATTCGGCGGCTACAAGGAATCTGGCTTCGGCCGCGAAATGCATAAGGTCGCGCTGAACAACTACAGGCACACCAAGAGCATTGTGCATTCCTACAGCACGCGGCCGCTTGGTTTCTTTTGAGCGAGATGGGGAGGAGCTGAAATGAGGAACCGTCAATTTCCGACAGGATCCTGGCGTGATGACATGCTCGACACGCTGGATCGCGCGCTGCTCACCGGACGCATCGGTCGGCGCCAGTTCATGCAGTGGTCGGTAGCACTTGGCGTGTCCCTGGCAGCTGTCCGCGCATCGGCCGACGAACTCGACGATGCCCGCAGCAACCAGGACGCGCGGGCGGCAAATCTCGCCACAGAGTACGAGGTCATCGTCTGCGGCGGCGGGACCGCCGGCTGCTCGCTGGCTGGGCGTCTCGCCGAGGCCGGTGTCAGCACTCTTTTGATCGAGGCCGGCGACTGGGACACGGCGCCGTCGGTTCTCGATCCGCGGCAGTGGTTCATGAACCTGGGTACGAAGCTCGATTGGGGCGATATTGCCGCGCCGTCGGAAAGCGTGAACGGGCGCGCCATCCCGTCTCACATGGCCAAGGTTCTGGGCGGAGGGAGCTCCATCAACGCCACCATCTGGGTGCGCGGACATCGGAACGACTACGATGGCTGGGCCGAGGCGGCCGGCGACCCGGCATGGGGTTATGACAATGCCCTGGAAATATTCAAGCGCGTCGAGAACTGGCAGGGCACTCCCGATCCCAAATATCGTGGCGCCGGGGGCAAGGTCTGGGTCCAACCTTCGCAGAACCCGCTGCCGATCGCGCCGGCCATGCTCGAGGCGGTCAAGGGTCTCGGCATGCCTGTCTTTGACGACCTGAACGGGGCGCGCGAGGAAAGCAAGGGCGGATTTGCCCTGATGAACCAGATCATCAAGGATGGGCGCCGGGCCAACATGGCCCAAGCCTATCTCTATCCCGTCCTGGCCCGCCCGAACCTGACCGTACTGACCAGGGCGCATGCTGACCGTCTGGTCATCGAAGGCGGACGCGTCGTCGGTGTCGAAATCACCCGCGACGGCGCGCCGCTTACGTTGCACGCGTCGCGGGAAGTCGTCGTGTCGCTCGGTGCCATCCGGTCTCCAAAGCTGCTCATGCTGTCGGGCATCGGCGACCGTGCCCATCTGGCCGAGCATGGCATCAAGGCCAGGCTGCATTCTCCCGAGGTCGGACAGAACTTCCACGACCATATCCTGCACGGCGGGTGCCTCTGGGAAGCGCCGCAGCAGATGGAATATGCCAACAGCGGCGCCAATGCCTCGGGCTTTTGGAAGAGTGATGCGGCACTCGACACGCCCGACCTGAACATAGTGCAGATCGAGCTTCCCTACGCCTCGGAGGTCGTGGCAAAGGACTATTCTCCTCCTGCCACGTCCTGGGCTCTCTGCGCCGGCCTTGTCGGACCGAAGAGCCGCGGTAGCGTGCGCCTGGCCTCGGCGCGGCCTGCGGATGCACCGGTCGTCACAGCCAACTTCCTCAGCCACCCCGACGACGTGGCCGCGCTGATGAAGGGCATCGACCTGTGCCGCCAGATCGGCAATTCACCTGCTCTTGCCCCCTGGGTGAAGCGAGAGGTGGCACCGGGACGCGATCTGGACAGCAAGGCGAAGGCGGACTTCGTGCGAAATGGCGCGACGACATTCTTCCATCAGGTCGGGACGTGCCGCATGGGTGCCGACGATGCGGCCGTGGTAGACGCCAAGCTGAAGCTGCGTGGGGTGGAGGGGCTGCGGGTAGCTGACGGTTCGATCATGCCGAAGATCGCGAGCTGCGCCACGATGGCAAGCTGCGTCTTCATCGGCGAGCGCATGGCCGATATCCTGTTGTCGTCCGAATGAGGCCGCCACAAGACGGACTTTAGTTCGAGCAGGACGGCGCATTTGAATGCGTCGTTCCTGAGTTCACAGGCGGAAAAATGCCGTCAACGACCGCTCCGAGCGCGACTGCGACCTCCAGCGCGGCCGCTGATAAAGTCCGTATTAAGGCAGTGACAGAGCGAACTTCAATGGCCGGCGTTGCGGCGCACTGCCGCTCGGCGGCGTGTCCAGTCCGGGCCGTCAGCGGAATGTCGGGTTTGGATAGCCAGGGCTATAAAAACAGACGTTATTTGCTCACCTATCGCAACACAGAGATTAGCAGGTCTCGTATCTTCGTTGAGAATATCGCGTCGTCAACACTTCGGCCCGTGGTTACAAAGATGACTTCGTCGAGGAAGCGCGCGAGCATGATTTCAAGCTCTCCACCCCGCTCCTCACTCGCCTTCAGCGCCTCAATCGCATCGGATCGCGCAATGATCACGATCGGCGGTTCCTCCCCATCCTCCGCGACGATCCTGGCGGTGGCGACGGGCTTGTCCTTGAGACCCTCGCGGAAGAAGTCCGCGACCGCCTCGCTTTCGACCGCTTGGGGAAAGACTTGGACGTCGATCGCGGCGCCTTCCTCCAACAGATCAGGCGAGAGAATTTCGGAAAGCTCATCAGCAAAGGCCTCGAGGAAGGAGCCGATCACCAGCGCGACGAACACCGCCTCCGGTTTCTTGGACTCGGTTCGCACGGTGAAGAGCAGGCGTTGCGTTGCCCCCAGGTGGATGACGAGGTCCAGATCGTCGCCAGGCCTGTGACGAACGACCATATGGTCCGACCCGCTCGCGCAGATTCCGGCCAACGTCAGGAGTTCCGAGGTGGTGAACGCCCGATGACGACTGAAGCCGAGGATCGCCAGCAGCAACACCGAGCCGAGCGTCCCATGCTTGCTGCGTCCCCGCTTGTCATCGACAGCAAATAGGCATCTGACCAAGCAATCGAACCAAAAGGCATCCGATTGCCGAGGTAGGAATGCGCGGACGAGGCACCCGAGCACGCTCGGCGCGACCGCGCTCGGGCAGCGCGACAGCGCCACCGTCATCGCCTCAACCCAGGCGCTGGAGGCCGTAAGATCGCTGCGACCATCGAAAGCTTGCGCGATCAGCGTCGCTGTATCCTTCTCATCCGCGATGTAAGGCACGAAGAAACGCAGCAGGCGTTCGCCTTCGGACACATCGCCGCCGCGCAAATATCCTGCGATGGCGAGCGCATAATCAGCCATCGCCTTGCGATCTTGGCCTTGCAGCCGGCGCGCATCGCCACGCTCTTCCAGTGCGAACGCCTGCTCGACCCAGGCGAAGCTGTCGGCCAGGAGCCCGGCCGCATGGGTTGCATATTGCTCGGCGCGGGCTGCGAGAGCGCGCTTCTCGGAACCCTCGGCGGCATCGGCCGCCTGATTGTCGACGGCCGCCATGAGGCGCGAGCTGCGCCCTTCGATGTCTGGCCTGCCAACCGACTGTCCAAGATTGCCGCCTTCGGCATAGGCTGTCCGCGCGCCAGCGAGATCGCCGGCATCACGCAGAACGTTGCCAAGCATGATCTGGTTGATCGCGACAAGATAGCCGTCGCCCAGCTCCTCGCCAATGGCGATCGCCTCGCGCGCCAGCGCCTCGGCTTCCTCGTACCTCTTCTCGACCCGCAAGCGCGGCACGTCCAGATTGCACAGCCAAGCGCGATGACGCGGAGAATCCGGCTCCTCGACGTCAAGCTCAGCTCTCAGTGCCTCCGCCTCGGCTCGTCCAACTTTCGACATCGATAGCGCCGCGATCAGATTGCGGCTCGCGACGTCGAAACCGTATCCGTCCTGGAGTTCTCCAAAAATCTCCCGTGCGCGTCGAAAGAGCGGCGCGGCTGAGTCCGTGTCGTTCACGCTGAGGTAGGCGACGCCCTCATCGAGCAATAGCCGCCCTTCACGATCGCCACGCCCATCCGCCTTGGCGGCCTCGCGGAGCGCGCGGACACGCGCGAGCGCGGCGGCTGATGCCGAACGTCTGAGTTCGATCGACGCCTGCAGTATCTCGATCATTTGCTCGGCTTCGCGATCGCCGATTTGCCCTGCGACCTCGCGGGCCTCCCGCAACAGCAGGTTCGCCGCGCTCGCTCGGCCTTGGTTCGCGCGCGCCTCCCCGAGCGCCATGAGAACGGACACAAGCCGCCCCTTCTCCGAGCGCGACCGATAATAGTCGACGAGATAGTCGAGCACTTCGGTCAAGTGCCGTGTCGATCCATTGAACACGGCCTCCGAGACGGCGCGGTTGGCAAGCCGCGCGCGCCGCTCGGTCATCTCGGCTCGGCGTAGGCTGAAGGCGGCCCAGGACCGTCCCGTTCGGGCCAACCGGTTCGACAACCGATCTACGAGCAGGCCATGCAGTTGCGGGCGGCCGGCCACATGCTGCTCGATCTCCTCGCGCAGACTCTCGTGGATGAAGCCATAGCCGGCCGCAGTCTCCAACAGAAGATCGTCCATCGCCGCGACACGCTCGGTGATCTCGGTCGCCGTTCTTACTGCGCCACCAAGCAGGGTCTGCATGTCGGACAAGGTCAGGATGACTGGCGCCAGCGAAAGGTAGCCGAGCATTTCGCGCGAGGTTGCATCCAGGCCTTCGAACCGCTGGCTGCCGGGCATCGCTGCCGTGTTCTTGCGGAGCAGAACTGGCAGGTCGCCGGGGTCGGCCGGGACGGCCGCTCCCGCGATGACGCGCAATGCCTCCAACTCGTCACTGCTGAAGCCCGGCACCGCCAATGTCTCACCGGAAGCCCCCTCGGGGCGCTCCCGGGTGACGATCAGGACGGAGCCTGTCCCGCTCTGCGCCAGGCAGGCGCCGAGCACTGACCAGACTGCATCGGCATCGTCTGGGTCGTCGAGGATCAACGGCCAGCCACTGCCATTTCGCCAGCGGGCGAACAGCATCGAGCGGACATCGTCAAATAACGGCGTCGCAAGCTCCGGGCCATTCGCGAGTCCCAGTCTCTCGGCCACCGCCAAAAGCGCTGTGCGCGCATCCATACCACGCGCGTTGACATAGGCAGCCTCGCGCTCTTGCGACCATTCCGCGACGAGTGCGGTCTTGCCGGCGCCGGATGCCCCGGTCACCCAAACGATGCGCGCTTGTGCCGCCGACCGCGACAACTGATCGAGCAGGCCGTTGCGACGCACCCGCAGCGCGCCGTCGCGGAAGATGGCGGCGAGTGTCGCGCCCGCCGTGCCGACGCTCGGCGATGGCGCCTGCGCCCGCGTGACGCGAGCGGTAACCAACGCCGTCAGATCGTCGCGAAACCGCGCCTCGAGATTTTCTCCCTCCTCGAAGAAATAGAGGACATGGGGACCGCCCATCATTTCTTGAACCAAGGCTTCGAGCCGCGGGTCACGATTGGGCGCGGATTTCAACACATAAGCGAGGAAGTCCTTGCCAAGCCGCTGGGCCTCGCGGAACTCGTCCTCGAGACCCGAAATCGTCATCCCTTTGGTCTCGTCGGTCCAGCCATAGGAGTCGCGGTAAATGGCGAGTACGACGTGCGAGTCCTGGAGTTTACGCAGGTAGAAGTCGCGTGGGGTCTCCGCCCGCGCTCCCTCCCGCTCAAACTGGACCGGGTCGAAGTTTAGACCCCTGATGGCGCTGCGCGCGGCCTCGCGTTCCTTCGCACACTCACCGATCGTCGAGCTGATAAAGACACGCAGGCGGTCGGCCGTCGCACGTTGCGAGAGCATGTCAGCCATAGCCGAGCTCCTGCACACGCCGGATTCGATCGCCGATCGCCTCCGGCATCTCCCCGTCGGGCTCGAGGCGCCGCAACAAATAAGCAGCGTCGAGCGCGATCTGCGTGGTAAGCTGATCGTTCGTGATCTTCCCGAAATCGACATCCATCGAGGCGGTTTCCAGCACCCGGTTGCGTACCGCTTCGATCATGGCGAGCCGCTTTCCGACACTGCTCGGCTGATAGGCGAGGAAATCGGCCGATCGAAGATTGCAGATCGCCTGCTCCACCTGCCATTTCGCGCATCCCAAAGTCTGGCCGTGCGCCAAGAGCGCGGCGCCACGATCGGTGTTGCGCAACACATGCAGTGTCTTCGGCACCGACGCTGCAAGACGCCGCTCGCGCGTCGCCGCAACGCTCGCGGGATTCAGGTCTGGCTCCGGAGGCCAGTTGGCGCCTGCCCCGGCCTTCGCCCTGGATTCGAACTCGGCGGCGGTTCTCGCCATCGTATCCGCTGGTCGGTCGCTAAGCTGTCGATATATGTCGATGCCGGACAGAAGGATGGCGTTGTCCCATTGCGGTGTGAAGGCATGGCTGCGGCTGCCGCCTGCGCGCGCGACACTGCGGGGAAGTTCACCGACCACCAGCCACAGCGGCGCGACTGGCTGTTGCGCATAATCCGCGAGCAGATCGAGGTTTGGGTGCCGCGAGTCCATGCGCTTGATGTGGCTTGTCACCATGATGAGCGGCTGGCGGACGGTATCGATGCCAGATAGGCGCCAGCGAAGTAGATCGATCTGCTGCGAGATGGCGAGCACATAGCCTGGGCCATCATAAGCGATCTCGATGCGAATGGCGTTCGGCCCGGACATGGACGTCCATTCCTTCATGAGCGCGAGCGCCGACTTCATGCCCGGGAGATTGTCGCCGAATAGCGAGATGAAGGGCGGACCATCGGGGATGACACCATAGCCACAGCCCGAGAAGCCGCCGGTCATGAGGCGGCGCGTGAGCTCATTGTTCGCCATGACCATTTCAAGGGCGGGCCAGCCCCAATCGAAGCCACCAGCGTCTCGTAGCAACTCTTTCCTGGCCGCACTACTATCGTCCGCTTTCGCGTTTTTCGCGCGCTTTCTTTTCTTTACCCCCATGGCTGCAATCTGCGTGAAAAGCTACTTATCGCCGAGACCCAACTTTGCCGATCTGACATGTATTCGACACCTCTCCGTTGGGCACTCAACGGCGCGCGTAGCGATTGGCTCGCGCCAGCCTCAGAAACCCTTGGGGATCAACGAGCAGAATCTTTTTCATCCCCTTCTCCCCGGCGCGCTCCTGCGCCAGATGCAGGAGTTCCAGGGCGGGGAGTTCAAAACCGCTCAATTTTCGCGGTTGCGCAACATCGGCCGTCACGGGGCCGGTAAGATCCATCTCCATTTCGGCGACGATGGATTGCCCAACACGCCTGGAGCAATCGACGTAAACAGCAATGTAGTTCTCGCCCGCCTCGATCGCATGCGCATCCGTCACAACTTCGGCCAAATTCGCCCCCTCTTGGAAACGAGAATCTTTGTAGAACACTTCTCCGCCAGACATAAGAAGATAAGTAGGTTGGCGCTTCCTTTCGCGACCGACGCTTTATCTCCGCTTCGTTCCGACCGACCCCCGTGGGGTTTCGATCTGCTGGTAATGGTCACCATAGCGGGCGGCGCGTGAGCTAACGGCTGCTTTCGGGGGCGTCCGTGGCGACGCAGAACGGCCGACATGGGGCGCGAAGCGGGCCGGCAGGATTGGGGCCGTTTGCGGACTGGCAACTTCGAGGCACGGATTTTCAGAAGCAGACCTTCAGGCCCCCGGCGGGCATCGCCATGATCTGAGCCGAAGCCGATTTATGCTTTTCGCGAGGTGCACGGCAGCTCTGCACCTCGTCATTCATAAGAAGAAGCGGGATGGGCCGCTAGCTTAAGCCGACCGCCGGCGTGATTGTCTTCCCGACGCCGGCACTCTGCTGCCCCGTTGTCTTTCAGAAGGCGAGCGTCGCATCCGGCCGGAGGAGTTTTTGCCGTGCCATCAGGCAGTCATTGCCGCCTGGCATGCAGGCGCGACAAACGTCCGGGCGGATTTCATAGATCTCGCATGAGGTCGATTTGCCCACCACGCCGACAAGCGCCGCGCAGCGCGCGCCATGGCACAGCATGCCGCTTTCGTCGCCGGCGACATATGGGGCGGGGATCCGGTCGAGTTGGGCTTCGTCTTCGGTGGAAAATCGTGGCCACTCCGACGAGCAGGAGCAACAGGCGCCGCAGGACTTGCAGTCGAAGTCTTCACCGGGAATTGGTACGGTCATGTAAATCTCAAAGCCGATCGGCTTCCTGTAGGCGGGGCTTTCAAGACAACGCTATCTCGACTTCCGCTTCCGCTTTGGCGCCTTGAGGATGGAGTTGAAAAGGTCGGTCTCGATCGTCGCTGGGTCGCCCAAGTCGTTCGGAGCGGCGGCATCGCGATAATTGCAGCGCTTGTCAGGCGCCTTGGCAGTGATGGTCACTGCGCCCTTCTCTTGAGATTTTGGGGCAAACCTGATGGCCATCGAGGTTTTCTCCGTGTCAGCCGGCTTGGCTGCGAAGCCGGCCGATCAACGCCGAAACAGCAGTGATGTTCATTTCTTCGGAAGACCAGTTCCTGGCCTCCTCGATATGTCTGGGGGCGAGTTCGCGATGCGTGCTGCCACTATAGGCAGCATCCGGATGGATGGATTTGTGGCCGGATTTAAGGTCTTCGATAATGTACTCGATCAGGTAGTTCGGACATTCGGCTCGTCCAAGCACGCCAATGCGCATCTGCGCATCGCCATGGGCGCGGCGGCAGCGCTCCAGCTTCTCAAGGACGCGCCGGACGTATTCGATGGGATGATCGAGGTTCTCCACCACGTCGGCGATGGTGGCGTCCGCGGGAGTTTTCACCAGAACTGCGCGTCTTGCCATCAGTTCTTGGCCGTCGGTTTGGAAGTGCGGGGGGGCTGTTCCTGCACGCATCTCTTCTGCTTCCTTCTGCAGGCGCATTTCTTTCAATCGCGCAGTCTTCGCGTCGCGTTCTCTGGCAATCGCCTCACTCTCTTCGACAATGCGATTGCGGGCGAGGGACTGCGTCTGCGTCTTGCCGAAGTTGATTTCAGCCCGTTCGCGTGCGCTCTGGGGATCTCGAGCCATCATCTGTCTCCTTGTTCAGCAAGCCATCCAAACAAAAAAGGCCAGGCATTCGCCTGACCCTTCCTTGTCATCCGTTCAGCCACTGGTGCCAGTACATCCGTGGTCACCGGCCGAATGGATGATAATTACGCGGCCTGAAGCTTGTCGGCCGACATCTTGCCCGACTTGTTGTCGCGGACCATCTCGTAGCTGAGTTTCTGGCCTTCGGCGATAGTGCGCAGGCCGGCGCGCTCGACGGCGGAGATGTGGACGAAAACGTCCTGGCCGCCATTGTCAGGCTGGATGAAGCCGAAGCCCTTGGTGGCGTTGAACCATTTAACTGTGCCGGTGTTCATGACGAACCCTTTCTGTAGCATATGAAGTTCCCCCGCGCGCTTGCACGGTGGCAGTTGGGTCGATTTTTGAAGGGAGGTTCGTCGAGGAGGCGCCAATAGCGCGCAGAACAAATCAGACAAGCAAACATCGATGTTACTTTCGTACGCCATCTTTGAATGTAAGTCAACTTTTGGTTTTGGGCTCCTTCATTTATCGCCGACTGGTTGTCCAAAAGGGGGCGCCGGCGCCCCGGCCACCATGACCGTCCGAAAGGCAGCGCCCAAAAAAGTTGCGTTGCGCAGCACACCGCCCTACGTAGACCCCAACCAAGGAAGGATCCGGATTGCCCCGACCACCGAATTACAGTCAAGAACGCAAAGAACGCGACCGCGCAAAGGCCAGCAAGAAGGCCGAGAAACTCGCCGCCAAGGCAGCGGCCAGAGAGCGACAATCGGTCGACACCAAAAGCGAGACGGAGCCTACGGAGCTATCGGACGATTAGTCGGTTGATCGCTAAACCTTCTCGTCAAAAAAGATGCCGGCCTCACGGGCCGCCGCTACAAAGGCGCGTCGGGCGCCGATCACTGGTTTATTCCCCAGATTGACGTCCGAGCATGCTTGGAGAGCCGCTCGGTGCTTCTCACTTCGCTTGCCAGGCCATCGGTTAAGAAGAAAGTCGGAAGCCTCGCGAGCAGTGCGAAGCGTGAGCAGCGTGCCAATTGCATCGGCCCTGACGGTGATCGGGTTCTCAAATCTGTTGTTTTCCATGGCCGCTCATACAGCGGACAGCGGCAAAGGGCCAGGACGGAACCTACGCTGCTTCCTTTCGCCACCAGACATGCCCGTAAGACAATCTATTGCTGCTGCGGCTGATGCGTGATCTGCGGTTGGCGAATGTCCGCTTTCAGGAGATGTTCAATCCAGCTTGTTTGACCGAGATGGGCGCAAAGCGGAAGGTCCGCTTTCTGGCTTCAACGCCAATATGGGTTCCGGGCCATCTCCGACCTGCAGCATCCACGGGTTCACAAACCGAGCCCCGCTCTCTGCCCAGGCTCCATTCGATGCCACCGTTGTCGCGCATTGGCGCTTGTCGAGAACCGGATGCCGGGACACAAGCTGAAAGCCGAGCCCGTCGTCGTGGCGAAGCGGCCGCTCGCAAGGGTCGCGACGCCGGCGAGGCCGCTTCCAGGCAAACTCTGGCCTTGAGCGGCTCGCCGGTCCGGGGTTCAGGCCGGACCCCTGGCAAGCCGATCAAGGTCGCGGCGCCACTCCGCCTTGACCTCGATCGGCCCGCGCCGGATGGCTCCCCTGCAATGAAGCCGTCCGACGAAACTGTTCGATCCTGCCGTCTGTCTGTCGTCGCAGGGCAGAGGCGGCGACGCCGCCTAATCGTCGGGGAAAACCGCACCCGGCGTCAGCTGGCGGCCGATCCGAATGAGGTCGTCGTGGGCCGCGCGGATCTGCGGCCAGGGAAAGGCCGCGCAATCTTCCCACGCCTCGCCCTCGCGGAGGACGGCATCGAGCTTGCCGGCGATGCCGGCGAGCGAGGCGGCCGGCGTCGTCGCCAGCGCCTCCAGCAGCGCCTCGATGCGCGTGAACGCCGCACGCTCGGCTCTGAGCCCTTCAAAGTAACCGATCTCGGTCGCGGCGGCGTCGAAAGACGCCTGCCGCGCTGCAAGCTCGGCCGCCGCCTGCGCGCGGATCGCCGCCATGTCCGTTCGCGTCCCGATGAGGCGGTCGAGCGCTTCGACCGAGCAGATCTCCGTCTCTGCGCCGCCGGGTACCCTGACCACGGCGCCGACAAAGTCCACCCGCTCGGCAAGCGCGCACTCCAGCGCCTGCTGCCGCCGACACAGCTGCTGCGCCCGCGTATGCGCCGCCGCCCAGTCGTGCCACAGCCTCAGCGTCGGGTCGGGGGTCGCATCCGACGCACCGGCGCATGCCGACGCCGCGCCGGCAAACGCCCACCCACCCGCGCCAACAGCCCAGCTCGCAAGCGCCATCCGCCGCGTGATGCACAACAGACTCGTACTATGATCGGAATCAGCCATGATCCGAGCTCCCAAACAGCTTAGGTTGTGGTTAGTCAGTGCCGCCAACGATTGAAGGCGTCAGCTCAATATCTGAATTTAAGATAACTGAAAAACAGATATAAGGGAAGCCCCTATCTACAATCGGGTGGGGGGTAAGAAGTGGTCGAAACACTTGGGACGGATCGGCATAAAGCTCTGATCGCACTACTTATCAAAAAACGTGAAGCGGCGGGCCTTACTCAAAATGAGTTGGCAACGAGGCTCGGACAGTATCAATCGTTCGTAGCTCGCCTCGAAAGCGGGCAGCGTCGTGTCGACGTTGTGGAGTTCATGAAACTCGCTGAAATTCTCGGTTTTGATGCTTCATCAGCGATCAAGAAGCTGTCAGAGGTAACCGATTGAATATCGGCGGCGAGTGGCTTCTGGATGGATGACCGCATCCGTGCGACAAGCCGCGCGATGGCGCGGCAGCGCTGCGATTTTTGAGGTCTCGGCGCCGCCCGCCATCGGTCATGCTCCATCGTGCTGCCGCAGCGACCTGTTGTGCGCGCCTGCTGGACTATCCGCCTCGAATGCCATCTTCCCCAGCTTTGTCCAGACGCCGCGCGCATCTTCGTCGTCCTCGGTCTGGAGCTTTTCGGCGATCCAGATGAGCGCGCCGTAGATCATGGTCCGATCATCGCCGGTCAAGTCAACGATGCCTGCCTTGATGACGAGACCGCCGAGTTCGATGAGGTGCCGCGTCCGTTTGCGGCGCTCAACCTGCCATGTACGCATGTCATGTCGTGCCCGCGCCACCTGATAGCGGTTGCGCGCTGCCCGGTTGCGCTTGAGCGCTGTCGCTGTTGCGGTCAGTTGTCGATGCAGATCGCCGCCACCGTCCTTGAAAGAATGCCGCGCCGCGCTTGGCCCAAGCCTCCCTCTTTCCGGCGTCTTTCGTCTCGGCCAGCACGAGCAGCGCGCCGGCCAGTTCGTCCGCGCTGAGGCTGTCGGCTCCGGTAGCGATCACCAGTTCGCCCAACTGCTGCACCTTGCGGGTTTTCAGCTCCCGCGCCTTGTCTTCGAGCGCCTTCAGTTCCGCATCGTAGTCGCGTGGCTTGCGCATCGCCGTATCCAATCGTTCTCAAGTTGTCTGATGCAGCGATGATAGTTGAGCGCCTTGCGGAAGGCTCACATGTTGCCGGGACGGTGCGGGACGCTTTGGTCCGTCCCGAGAATTTTTCGAGGGAGGGCGCGCTTATACGTCGTTCCGACGTGCGCTTTGCCGTGTAGATGATCCGGTCGCGATGGCGATCTATCATCTTCACGTCAAGGTCATTGGCCGCAAGGCTGGCTCCAGCGCCGTGGCATCTGCCGCCTATCGCTCGGCCGCGCGGCTGCGCGACGAGCGGCTTGACCGCAGCCACGACTTCGCCGCCAAACGCGGCGTCGTCCATTCCGAGGTGCTGCTGCCGGAGAACGCGCCGGAGCGATGGCGCGACCGCGAACGGCTCTGGAACGATGTCGAAGCCTGCGAAGTGCGCAAGGACGCGCAGCTGGCCCGCGAGGTCGAATTCGCCCTGCCGCGCGAGATGGGTCAGGCGCCGGGCATCGCGCTGGCCCGCGACTTCGTGCAGGCCGAGTTCGTCGACCAGGGCATGGTCGCCGATCTCAACGTGCATTGGGATATCGGCGAGGACGGCATGCCGAAACCCCATGCCCATGTCATGCTGACCATGCGGGCGGTGGACGAGACCGGGTTCGGCCCGAAGGTGCGGGACTGGAACCGCACCGAACTTGTCGAGCGCTGGCGCGAACGCTGGGCCGAGCTTGCCAATGAGCGGCTGACCGAACTCGACATTGACGCGCGCATCGACCATCGCAGCCTGGAGGCGCAGGGCATCGGGCTGGAGCCGCAAAGCCAGATCGGTGCGCCGGCGCAGCGGATCGAGGGCGACGGCATCGAAGCCGCCGCCAATGTCGCCGATCGGGCCGAATTGCACCGTGAGATCGCCCGCAACAATGGTGACAGGATCATCGCCGCTCCTTCCCTCGCGCTGGACGCGATCACCCAGCAGCAATCGACCTTCACACGGCGCGACATGGCGAAGTTCGCGCACCGGCACAGCGACGGCATCGATCAGTTCAACGCGGTGATGGGCGCGGTGCGCAATGCGCCCGATCTGGTCGAACTCGGCAAGGACGGACTTGGGCAGGACCGCTTCACCACCGGCGCCATGATCGAGGCCGAACAGCGCCTGCACCGCGCGGCGGAACGCATGGCCGGCAGAGAACGCCATGACGTTGCTGACGTTGATCGCAGGGCCGCCTTGGCGCGTGCCGAACAGCGCGGCCTCGTTCTCTCCGGCGAGCAGGCCGATGCGCTGGCACATGTCACCGACGGGCGTGATCTTTCGCTCGTCGTCGGCTACGCCGGCACGGGCAAGAGCGCGATGCTGGGCGTGGCGCGGGCGGCCTGGCAGGCGGCGGGCTACGCGGTCCGGGGTGTGGCGCTGTCCGGCATCGCGGCGGAAAATCTCGAAAGCGGTTCGGGCATCGCCGCGCGCACCATCGCCAGCCTGGAACATCAATGGGGACAGGGCCGCGACCTGCTGACTTCGCGCGATGTGCTTGTCATCGATGAGGCGGGCATGGTCGGCACGCGGCAGTTGGAACCCGTGCTGTCGCACGCCGCCGAGGTGGGGGCCAAGGTGGTGCTGGTCGGCGATCCGCAGCAGTTGCAAGCAATCGAGGCGGGCGCGGCCTTCCGCTCACTCCACGAGCGTCACGGCGGGGTGGAAATCGGTGAGGTCCGCCGCCAGCGCGAGGCCTGGCAGCGGGATGCCACCCGCGATCTGGCGACCGGCAGGAGCGGCGCTGCGATCCATGCCTATGACAGAGACGGCATGGTGCATGTCGCCGAAACCCGCGACCAGGCACGCGGTGATCTGATCGAGCGCTGGGACCGCGAGCGGCGGGCAGCGCCCGACAAGAGCCGCATCATCCTCACCCACACCAACGACGAAGTGCGTGCCCTCAACGAGGCGGCGCGCGCGAAGATGCGGACGGCGGGCGATCTGGGGGACGAGGCGCGTGTCACGGTCGAGCGGGGGCTGAGAAACTTCGCCTGCGGGGATCGGGTCATGTTCCTGCAAAACGAGCGCGGCCTCGGCGTCAAGAACGGCACGCTCGGGACCATCGTTGAGGTCAGCGCGCAGAGCATGACGGTGCGCACCGACGACGGCCGCTTCGTCGCCTTCGACCTCAAGGATTACGACCGCATCGACCACGGCTATGCGGCCACGATCCACAAGGCGCAGGGGATGACGGTGGACCGCACCCATGTGCTGGCGACGCCGGGCATGGACGCGCACGGCAGCTATGTCGCTTTGTCGCGACACCGCGACGGCACCGACCTGCATTATGGCCGCGACGATTTTGCCAGCCAGGACCGGCTTGTCCGTACGCTGTCGCGCGACCGAGCCAAGGACATGGCGACGGACTACGAACAGCGCGATCCGGCTCAGAACTACGCCGAGCGGCGCGGCATCAGCTTCCGCGAGCGGGTCGCCGCGATCGTCAAAAAAATCGTGCCGGAGAAGGTGCGCGGCATGTTCGACGGCCCGCGTCTGCCCGCAGAGGCCGCGCCCGGCGACGATGCCCAAATTGCCGCGCTGCGCACAGCCGACGCGCCGGAAAGGACTTTGGCGGAAGACCCGGAAGCCGCATTGCGTCAGGCCCGGACGCGCGCGCTTGTGCGCCATGCTCGTGCGGTGGACGCGATCCTCAGCGGCGGTCATCCCGACGGCAAGGGCAGCCCCGAACAGATGCGCGAACTGAACGACGCCCGCAAAGCGTTCGAGGAGACACGCCCGCACGGCTGGCGCGATGCGGAAGCGGCGTACGTCAAGAACCCGGAGCTCGTCCGTGAGACCGCCGACGGACAGGTTAACCGCGCCGTCCGCGCGCTCCAGCTCGAAACCGCAATCCGTACCGGGCGGGATGCCGATCCGGCCGACAATCCCAGCCGCCGCGCCGACCGCTTCGTAGAACGCTGGCAGAAACTCGACCACACCAGCCAGCGCCAGTACAGGGACGGCGACATGTCCGGCCACAAGGCCACGCGGGCGCAGATGGCCGACATGGCGAAGCGTCTCGAACGCGACCCGCAGCTTGAATCCTTGCTCGCCAACCGCAAGCGGCAGCTTGGCATCACGTTCGAATCGGGCCGTCGCCTTGGCGCGGAACTCGCCTTCACGCACGGCATCGACCTTGGCAGGGGTCGGGGCATCGGACTCTGAACCCGTCCCATGTGCCGCCGTCTCTGCGCTATGGCCGCGCGGCGAGATTTTGCGTCTTGCGCGTCGGCAACCGCCTGTCCTGAGTGGTCTCACCAATTGTCAGAAACAGCCAACAGGAGGCAGGCTAGCCATGCGCGAACCGGACCGTATCATCCGTCTCAAAACCGTTCTTGCCCGCACCGGGCTGTCCCGCTCCACCATCTACCGCAAGATCGCCGAGGGCACCTTTCCCGCCCAGCTCAAGATCAGCACCAACGGCGCCGGCTGGCATGAGTCCGACATCAATCGATGGATCGCCAACCCCGCCGGCTGGCAGCTGGTCTGCTCCCCGAAAGGTGAACCTCGTTGAAGTACGATGAATTTGCACGTGGGAATGGCGCGCCCGATCCACGCGAGCGACCGAAAGCCGTCGCGCCGGCGCGGGACATAGATCTGCATATCGACCCTCGAAAGGTGAAAAAACCGAAATCGAGCCATGGACGCAGTCGGCCAGAAGCGGATTCTCGCGGTGGAAGCTGTGCGTGACGGCTTCGCGCCCAAGTCTGCCATTCGCATCGACTTCGCCACTTCCTGGAAGCTTGCATTGCTGGCGTAACGCTAGAGGTCGGGGGCGCATTCACCAACGGCATTGGTTCAGTCCGGTTCAGTGCCTCTCCATCATTCAGGGCCGGGCAGGCGGTCATCGACGTCGTCACCCGAACTTGCTAGAGACTGCGGCTTCGCGAACCGCAGGATCACGCCCAACGCCGCCGCGACCGGCGTCGCCAACAGCAAACCGATGAAGCCGAACAGCCATCCAAAGGCGAACAGCGCAAACATCATCCAGACTGGGTTGAGTTTGACGCGACTACCGATAATGCGCGGCGAGAGTACATAATCGGCAAGCATTTCTCCGACGATGAAGATGCCCCCCACAACAGCGACGGGTACCCAGTTCGGCCAGAACTGGGTCATCGCAACGCACACGGACACGAAGAAGCCGGTGGCGGCCCCGAGATAAGGAACAAAACTGATGAGGCCCGCAGTGATACCTATCAAAATGGCATGGTTGAGGCCGATCATCTTGAGAGCTGTTGCGTAAAGCACGGCGAGAACGAGACAGATAACGGCCTGCCCCCGCACAAAGCCGGCAACCGTCTCGTGGATTTCGCGCGCAAGCGCCCGAACATGGTCGCGATGCGCCGGGGGAAACCAGCCATCGACGGTCGCAATCATTCGTTGCCAGTCAATTGCCAAATAAATGGCGATGATCGGTGTGACGACGAGCAGTGAAAGAAGGTGGATCAAGGCCAGTCCGCCCGACCATGCCGAGCGAAGGAAGCCATCGAGCCAAGCGCTGCCCATCGCGCCCGCGACATTGACGGAGGATGGCTCGATATGAACATCACCTATGACACGATGCAGCCAGGGGTGGCTTGCATCGGTCATGAGCGACTGGAGCCGTGCGATATAGCGGGGAAACTCCTCTATGAAGAATCTGAGTTCGCCAATGATAATCGGGAGTATCACCAAGCCAAAGGCGATAATACCCGCAACCAGCGGCAGGAAGACGGCGAGCGCTGCAAAGGAACGACCAATCCCAAATCGCTCCAAACTGTCGACCGCCGGAACGAACAGATAGGCGAGCATTGCGCCGACGACGAACGGCAAGAGGATCTGGTGCAACAACACCAGCGCAACCAAAGCGACAGCAGAGACCGCAATCCAGAACGTGGCTGGTTGCGAAAATCTCATCGCGTTTCTCCGCGCGTTCAGTTTCGAGTTCTACTGCCGAATTTGCAGCCCCACGAACCCGAGCAAGGGTGCCGACGGTACGGCCGAGCTCAGTGCTCTCTGCGTTCAACATGCTCTTCAGAGAAGATATAGTTTTCCCAACTTTTGATGCGAAGAAGTATCTTCCTTAGCAGGGACAAATCATGAACATATTGCGTATAGACGGCAACCTCAGCAGTTGATCCAAGTGGTATTTGGTAATCTGCTACGGACTCGACGAGGTCGAAAATAACGAGCGCGCGGCCACCTCCGGCTGGCAGGCTGCTCGGATCGGCAAGTGTGCCACTCGGTAGAAGTTCTCCGGCAGGAATTGCATTCACAACAGAGCGAACCTTGGCCTTGAATACTCGGCCAGGTACAGCGGCAAAGGCCACCTCGGCGTCGTCGCCTATATGGATGCGTTGCAGGTAGTTCTCCTGAAAAGCAGCAGTCAGCGTCGCATTTTTCTCTCCGATATTTACAAACGTCATCGCGGGACGCAACGGCACAGGCATCACATACATTCCTGGCCGAAGGCCGACCTGCGTAACAAACCCGGGGCCAGGCGCCCGGACGGTCGTCTGTTCAAGGTTATATTTGGCATCGCCGAGTTCTGCGGTGAGCCGCGCCACCGACGTATTAACCCCGCCCACATTCGCTGAGTAGGCAAGGTCAGCCTCTTGCTCCGTTGCTTGGGCAGCCACCACTCCTTGGTTGGCGCTGTCCAAATTGCGCTCATAAGTGTCCAGCGCTGCCTTGGCGATCACATTTTGATGATACAGCGCGACCTGACGGTCGTAGTTATTCTGCGCCAACTGGGCTTGGGATTTGGTGCGCTTGGTTTCTGCTTTGGCATGATCAAGAGCGGCCTTCAGTTCCTTTACGCTTTGCTTTGCGTCAACAAGTTGCGCGCTCTTGTCGTCGACCGCATATTGATATGGTGCCGGATCGATCTTGAACAGGACATCTCCTTGCTTGAGGGGCACGTTCGTTTCGACCGGAACCTCCACAACCCTTCCAGAGACTGATGGCAATATCGGGGTAACCGCGTAATAAATGCGCGCGTTCGCGCTGTATGGATGGTTATAATTCATCGTCAGCAACAATGCGAATAACCCAACGATGCCACCTAGAACGGCGGTTGAGAGCGTCCACTCGTTGACTGGTATTCGGAATATCTTGAAAATGGCGATGCAGATCGCCGCATAAAGGAGGATTAGCAGAAGTTCCATTATTCCTCCTTCTCCGCGACGTTGAGTGAGCGCTTGAGTTCGGGTTCTGAGCTTTCCTTGGATTTTGAATTGATGCTGACCACCTTGGGCTCTGGAACGTATCGCTTTTCGAGCGCTTCCACGCGGGCGCGGAGTGAATCTAGTTCATGGCCTCCGGTCTCTCCCTGCGATTGCGAGAATCCCCAACCGCGATCTGGACGATAAGCCATCGCCCAGATCCAAAGGAATGGCCAAAGAACGTGCAGGGTGAATAGGCTAACCCAACCAGCGGCGTGAATTGCGTCTTGATGGGGATGGTTTCGCTTTTCGGCGATCTTGTGCGGGATGTCGTGGATAGCAATGATGCCGTAGAAGAGCATTGCTCCTATGAACAGCAACAATCCCAAGGCAAAATTGTTCAGAAACGGATCGCCAATCTTGTCGATCATTGCTCTGTCCCTCGCCAAACTCCAAGCGACGCACAGTGCCAACTCCCAGCGAGGCCCGTATGGGGTGTCGGTTGCCCGCGATAGCGGACTCCTCATTGATCCAGGAAATGTTAGGATGATCTTCGCGTTGACTTGCGTCAAGGTTCATTGATACCGATTTGATCGGGGCAATGTTCATGTCGAAATTCGACATCTTCTATCGAAATGGGTGAAGATATTTGCAAGATCGCGGGCACGCCTCGCAAATCGAAAGGCGAATTCCATGGCGGGTTCGAAGTCTCCTTCGAGGCGAATGAGGCGACTTTTCTTCAGTTCGCTATTCCAGAACGTTCGCATCCTATGGCCAATCTTTTCCTGGATCCTCGTCATCATGACGGGCTTGGGAGTTGTGATCGGACGCATCGAAGGCTGGCGCATGGGTGAAGCCCTGTATTTCACCTTCGTCACGGGACTTACCATCGGATATGGAGACCTCGTGCCCAAACATGCGATAGCGCGGATACTGGCCTTGTTGATCGGCCTTTCTGGAATTGTGCTGACCGGCCTGATTGTCGCCGTCAGCGTGCATGCGCTTGGCGCAGCGGTTCGCGATCAAGCCGAATAGAAGCGTAGTCAACCTTGGCCCAAGCCAACCCGCCTGACGGGGGCGTATTGAATAGGCGGTGTCAGGCAAAGGGGCCATTCGCCCGTTTGCTCAATGCCAAATGGAACATCACATTCGACAGTCAAACATGCGACGTCTCGGAGGCAACAATCTTGCCTTGTCGCACCGAGGCTTTCAGCGCAGCGTAGTCCCGCTCGGTCTGATCCGCGTATGCTACCGCGAACTTTCCCATGGCCGTATCGAATTCGTCGCTTGACGAACCCAGGTATCCGCTGATGGTCGCGGATGCCTCACTAGCCTTTGCATGAGCGCGAGCGAGCACCCAGCCGCAAGCTTGAGCATAGGCATCCAGCATCTCCGCGTCGAAAGCCCCGATCAACGGCTTGATCTTGGCGTCATGCAATTGTCGAACATAGTATTGTCGGCCGTCGGCAGCCGTCGTCCATCCAAGAAAGATGTCCGATGTTGGCTGCATCAAGCGCTGGCCCATCACGACACGATGACCTTGATGACTGTACGCACTTTTTCCGGCGTAGACCTCGAGCACCGATCCAACTACTTCCTTGAATTGGAGAAAAAGGGGGTCGTTGCCTTCTGACATCATTAGGGCGATCCAACACCTTCTACCAACGCTGCCGACACCGACTACCTTGATGGCCACATCAACGAGCCGATACCGACCGAACAGTATCCGTCGGTCGTCAGATAGGGTCTCCTTGTAACGGTGGAAAAGCTGGACGAGTGAGGCCACAGCATCGGGGGTGGCTTCCCGATGGAAAATGAGTGGCGGTTGGTCGATAATGCGGACCTGTCCTCCTACCGAGCCCGCGAGCTTTGGAAAATCGAACTCCGAACCACTATGAGCAGCCGTCTGCTCGATCCGCTTCCGGACATGTTTTCGAACGTGCTTGGGCAGCGAGTCGAGAAAATCCGTGGAACGGGTTTCGGTGTACCAAACTCTGAGCGGGTCCATGCTCGAGAATTCACGCATGTGCAGGCGATATTTGCGCGCGCAATTGACGGCAGACTCGCGACCATGACTGTCGGTCAATCCATTTGATCTGGCCGCAAGTACGATCGATGCGACGAGCCGCTTGACATCCCACTCCCATGGAGCAGGCAGCGTTTCGTCGAAGTCATTGATATCGAAGATGATGTTGCGTTCGGGCGTCGCAAATCCACCAAAATTGACGAGATGACAATCACCGCACGCCTGTACCTTCAGGCCGGTGATTGGCGTTCGCGCCAAGTCGGCGGCCATCACTCCGGCGGCCCCGCGATAGAAGGCGAACGGTGACTGCAACATCCGGCCGTACCGGATCGCTATTAGCTCCCTCATTCGACCCGCGTCCGAGTCCTGTAGAAGGTCGACGGGATCCGGTCGTGCCTCTTCTGCGTTCCATAGCGCATGCTGTTTGCGGGGGATCGTGGCGCGCAACGCCTTGCCCGCCGCCGTCCTGTCGCGCCATGTCGTCATGGGCAGAACCTTTCAGGGGTGGTGGTTTGGATAACGCCAACTGTGCCTTTCATGGCAATGACATCCCGAACGGCGAGTGCGCTGCGTCTCGATCGACCTTAATTTGAACCACCGGATGAGCCCGCCTTTTGCCACGCGCGCACACCGTCTCCCACCCGGTCGAATATGTTTTCAGCGCCTACGACATCTTCGATGCCGGCCGCCCTCATCCGATCCCGTACCGGATCGCGCACCCGCGCGAAGGCAAACGTAATGCCTCGGCTCCGCAGATCCTTGATGCAATTCAGCAGCTCATCGCAGCTACTGGTGTCAATCAGATCAACCGAATCGGCGACGAATAGGACGTGTGTCGCGGGCGGATCGCTTGCGGCCAGGCTCGTTCTCAAGCCGGAAATGGCGCGCCCGACGCTTGCGAAGAACAAATCGCCACCCGGCCTCCAGATCAGCAAGCCCGGAAAGGTAATTGAATCCGGATGCAGATTGATGTCGCGATAGATTTCGACGCCCGGTATCTGGCCGAGCACCGCGACCTGAGGGTGGCTGGTGCGATAGATGAGCAAGATAAGGGCGAGTACAACGCCGAGGGCGATGCCCTGCAGCACGCCAAGGGTCAGCTCGGCCGCTATGACGATTACGGCGACTAGGAATTCCCAGCCGTTCCGGTGGTAAAGGGCACGTAGGTAGTCGGGTTTGGAGAGGTGGAGCATTGCCGCGATCACGATCGCGGCAAGTGCGGGGTGTGGCAAGTCCCGAAACAGCGGCGTGAGCAGGACGAGCGTGAGAAAGCTGAGGGCGGCAGCAACCAAGTTGGCAATCTGGGTATGGGCGCCTGCAGCCATCGCCACCGAAGTCTTGGATAGACTTCCGACGACGAGAAACCCCCCGAATAAGCCGCTCAAGACGTTGCAACCGCCATGGGCGACGAGTTCCTGGTTCGGATCGACGTCGCCACCGCCCTGCGCGGCCGCCGCCTTGGCCGCACCAAGCGCCTCTGCATAGCCAACCAGCACGATGGCGAGAGCGCCGGGTGCAAGCTCTGAGAGGATAGTGGGGTCAAAATTGGGTAGGGTGAAGTGGGGAAGGCCAGACGGGAGGGGACCAACCACGCTGATCCCTGTCGCTTCGCCGCCCAAAAGGCCCACGACAATCGTAGCGACGGCCGCAACAACCAGCGCCGCGGGCAGGCGGGGGGCCGAGTGACGAAGCCACAGCATCGCACCGAGGCTCAGCAGACCGGTCAACGCTGGTGCGAATGACACCTCTCGCAGATGCTGCAGTAAGTACCATAGCTTGGAAAAGAAATTGCCGGACCCGCCGCCGATACCAAGCAAGTGCGGCACCTGTCCGATGATCGTGACACAGACCAGGCCTTCGATAAAGCCGCGCATCACCGGTGTTGGGATGAAGGCTGCCATCCACCCCATGCGACAGACGCCAAAGAGGAGGAAGAAGAATCCAATCAATACGGCGAGGGTGGAGGTGAGGGAATTGTAGTCTGCCGTTCCCTGAGAGACGATGGCACCCACGGTGAGCGCAGAAATCAGCCCGGTTGCAGTGTCTGGGCCGACGACAAGCAGGCGCGAGGTACCCAGAATCGCGTAGGCGACGAGAGGCGGCACGATCGTGTAGAGGCCCATAATAGGCGGCACACCGACGATACCCGAATAGGCCATGCTTTCCGGCACCATCACGGCCCAGACAGCCAGCCCAGCAAGGATGTCTGGCACCAACCAATCACGTTGATAGCCTGGGAGCCACGCGGCGATGGGCAACAGTTGTCGTTTGACGATTGGTGTGAGTCGGGCAGCATTATGCGATTGTTCGGTCATCGCTGCGTCCGCGCCCCAAACGCTTGGCGCTGATCACAGGCGCCATGGGTCCGTATCACGACGGGCGACGATTTTACTCCTTGCTAAACATCTAGACAATCGCCTGTCGTCACCGGGTGTAAACGCGGGACACGACGGCGATATCTGGGAAGGGCTCCCGGGGCCGTGGTGGGTGAAATGGCACAAAGAACGAGGTGGGGGCCTGTGATGTCCGCAGGATTATACGGCGAACGTTTCGGCATGCGCGCCTAAAGGCTGGACCGTCATTGGCTCATTCCTTGTTGAGGCTTGAGCCGACATGTCGTCTCTGCCCGTAAAGGCAATGGCCCATAGGACGAATGCGGCCACGATGGCGAACAGGGTCCAATAGAGCCACATCCGCTGCTTTTTGCGCTGGTCTTCGCGATCAGGCGACCCCTTTAACACGGCCGCATCTCCTATTCAGACCGAGTCTAATCCGCATTCCAAAATCTGCAGTCAAGCGGCCTGCCTCGGTCTCCGGAGCGGGTTTTCCTCGTGCTGGGCCCTCTGTTTCGCCTGACATGACCGACAGTTCTGTCAAAGCTAAACTGCATTTGCGAATGAGCCAATTTCGCTCACCTGAAGCCGCCCGCCTCGATTTTCGGGGCGGACGGCGCCCCCATTGATGCGCCTCCGGAAAATCCAGTTCGGGGGAACTATCCCGTTCGCGGTGCGTTCCCTTCGAACGTCCGATTTGGGGCCAGCCCTCACGGTTATCGCGTTGAGGCCCATCTTCCCCACGATCATCGCAGGCCTAGGCCGAGCGGACGATTTTCCGTTGGAGAAGAACAATGAGACGCTATCTCTCAACACTTGCATGTTCGGGGATGCTAACCATTGGCGCGCTGTCGGTATTGTCAGCGTCGGCGATGGCCACTCCAGCCTTCATTCCAAACATTGCTCCGAAAGTCGCTGTGGCCGACGAAGCGCGTACGCTTCCAGCGCAACCGACGACCGATGGCACCATTTGGAATCTCACCTGCACCGCTGCAAGTTGCGACCAGGGTGCCCTGCAGTCGGCCGTTTTGTTGCGTAAGCCCGGGGATCTGGGTGCTGGGGTGCAGCTTATCCGCGACGGCGGCGATCGTGCCCACTACATAGGTGGCGGCCGCCGGTACGGTATCGGTGGCGTCGGCTGGCGCGGCAACTACTGGCGTGGCGGCCGGTATGGCATCGGTGGCTGGCGCGGTGTCGGCTGGCGTGGCAACTACTGGCGCGGCGGTCGGTACGGCATCGGTGGCTGGCGCGGTGTCGGCTGGCGTGGAGCCTACTGGCGCGGCGGTCGGTACGGCATCGGTGGTTGGCGTGGGGTCGGCTGGCGCGGCAACTACTGGCGCGGCGGTCGGTACGGCATCGGTGGCTGGCGTGGGGTCGGCTGGCGCGGCAACTACTGGCGCGGTGGCGCGTACGGCATCGGTACCGGCTGGCGTCCCCTCGGCTGGCGTGGTGTAGGCTGGCGCGGCAACTACTGGCGCGGTGGCGCGTTCGGTATCGGTACCGGCTGGGGCAACAATTACTGGAACAACAACAACTGGGGCAGTGGCTTCTTCGGCTTTGGCCTGCCGCTCTTCGACAAATTCGGATGGGGCGCGTCCAGCACCGCTTATGGTGCGACGATCCCGGCTGCGGCGGTCCCGGCTGCGACGACCCCGGTGATGACGACTGCGCATGTCGCTTGGTGCTTCGGCCGCTATCGGACCTATACCGCTATCGACAACACCTTCCAGCCCTTCAATGGACCGCGTGTTCAGTGCGTTTCGCCATTCTGATGTAGGGGCTTGACGGTTCAACGGAACAGAGGCGGCGCCGCTCGCGGCGCCGTTTGCTTAAGCGTTCTGATTGGATTTTCCACGGGCAGCCTCGGGCAGGGCGAAAATTTGGCGCCGCCCCGGAACAGGTGACCCAACCAAGCGTTGAGCGCTGCCTGCATTGCTTAGCAAAATGGAGATCACGATGCTTAGAACAGCAATTGTAGGGGTTATGGCCCTTCTTATCAGTTCGTCCACGTTAGCCTATGCGCAAACCGCTGCTCCCACGGATACGCAGGGAGCTTCAAACGACTGGAAGGAATTAACCAATGTGCGGGTCGACCTGGTGAAGGCGGCGTTACAACTGACGCCGGAGCAGCAGAAGTTGTGGCCGGCAGTGGAGACGGCCATAAGGGCGCGGGCCGAAGCCCGGCGTGAACGCATCGAAAACATGCAAAAGATGCAAAGCGATCAGCCCGATTTCTTCGATATCCTGCGCAACCGCGCCACCAACATGGCGCAGCGGGCCGCCCATCTGAAGCAATACGCCGACGCCTGGGAGCCGCTCTATAAGACCCTCGACGACAAGCAAAAGGCGCGGCTGCGCTTCGTGACGATGGCTACCGTGCACGAGGCCAGAGATTGGATGGCAGAGGAAGGCTACGGCGAATAACGCAACTCGGCACACTCGGCCACTATCCTATCTGCGTGCGCCTATCAGGACTGGCCGAAAACAGCCCGCCTCGGTCTCCGGGGCGGGCATTTTTCTTTCGTCGTTTCTACCGACGGTCAGGCAGGAACAATAGTTCTGACACTGCGTCGAATGCTGTACGCTTTGACTCCCAAGCGTTGCGCATCGCACCTACCCGTCGTCTCATCCGGGACGACGGATTTTCTTTCTTGGCCAATGGAACATCAAAGGTCATTATGAGTTTGATCTGCGTTCCTGCTACGGTTCTGGGGTCCTACTCCTTCTCCTTCGACGCCAGAGAGCGCCCGTCACCACTTCGAGGCGGCGGGCTCTTTTGCACAAAGCCGGTTGATACCAGATCAGGAGAACCCACTGGGGCCGTGCACTGTATGACGCGGCCGGGCCGCCAAGGAGTGTGATGAAGTCGCGCTGTTTCATGTCAGGGCTCAAGCATCAAAGACCGTCGCCGCACGAGGCGCCATGATAACTCAGTTCTGGCGCAGGAAATGGCTCGCACGCTGACCGTAGATGAACTCGGCTATGTGCCGCTCTCCCAAACCGGCGCCGAATTGCTGTTCAAAACCTTCAGCCAGCGCCACGAGCGCGGCTCCATCGTCACGTCGAGCCTGTCGTTCTAGGACCCTACAGCTCGTCCGCGGCGTAGGTGACGGCTTCTTTGGGTTCGGCCGGTAATCGCGCCCTTACTGCAACCCCTATTACGGCCCCTGCTATCCAGCATATCGTTGGGGATATTAAGCGCGTCCAGTTAGGTCGACCGCTCCTAGCGGTTCGGGCCATTTTTCCGCCAAGCACTGGCCCGTCGTCTCAACCGAGGCGGCGAGCTTCTTTTTGCGTTCACCCCAAGGAAAAAACCCCAGTTTTCGCCGGGCTAAAATCACAAGGGTAGACGCAGATCAGAACTTGTAGGCGATTCCCAGGCTCAGGTTCATATCGTTTCCCCCGACATGACTGGCCGTTCAGCTAGAGCTAAACTGTCCCTCGCGAAAGATGAGCCACTTTCGCCCACCTGAACGGCCCGTCTCGGTCTCCGGGACGGGCTTTTCCCGTTTCACGGGGCCGTTTTCCCCGACCTGACCGGCAATTCCGTCGGAGCTAGAGCGCGTCCTGTGATTTATGAATCGATTGTGATGTGACAACGGCCTGTTGGGCTGATTCAACGTCCCCCTTGATGGAGGTGGACGATGGGAAAGGCACTGAGCGGGGATCTTCGGTCGCGGGTCTTGAAGGCCGTGGACGATGGCATGTCGGCGCGGCAAGCGGCGGCGCGGTTTGGAGTGGGCGTGTCGAGCGCGATCCGCTGGATTGCGCGGGCGAAGATCGGCGAGTTGGCGCCACGCCCGCAGGGCCGTCGCCACGCCTCCAGCCTCGATGCGCATGAAGCCTTCATCGTCGGGCTGATCGAGAAGCGAAAAGACATCACGTTGAACGAGATGGTGGAACGGCTGGCGGCCGAGCAGTCGGTGCGGATCAGCCGCAGCGCCCTGAGCGCCTGGCTGCGCAGCCACGGCTGGACGTTCAAAAAAAGTCCGCGCACGCACTGGAGCAGGACCGCCCCGACATCCTGAAGCGCAGACGTGCCTGGTTCGACGGCCAGCCCGATCTCGATCCGGCCAAGCTCGTCTTCATCGACGAGACCGGGCTGTCGACCAAGATGGCCCGCCTGCGAGGACGGGCGCCACGCGGCGAGCGCTGCCGGGCCGGCGTGCCGCACGGCCATTGGAAGACCACGACCTTCACCGGCGCGCTGCGGCTGACGGGCATGACGGCGCCGTTCGTCTACGACGGCGCCATGAACGGCAACGTGTTCCTCGCCTATGTCGAGCAGGTGTTGGTTCCAACTCTGTCGAGCACGTCCTGTTTAATCGGGTTCATATCCAGCGGCTCTAAAGTAGTTTGCGCATTCGGCTGGGCTGAACAGGTGGAGAGCCGCGCCGACGGCATCCCACAGAGCGGCGATCGTCCTTTCAGCCTTTGCGCGCAGCAGCGCCTTGAGTTTTGAGAAGGCGTTTTCGATAGGGTTGAAGTCTGGGCTGTAGGGCGGCAGGAACAGGAGCGTTGCGCCCGCCGTCTCGATCGCGTCGCGAACGCCGGCGATCTTGTGGGCAGGCAAATTGTCCATCACCACGATATCGCCTAGATTGGATCCATGGTCTGGGAGAGACGGACCATCTTCGCCAATGGAAACCCTGCCCGCCTTGGTCCCAGGGCGGGCACTTTTCTTCGTCGAGCGAGGCCCGGTGATCGCTCCTCCCAGGAAATCACCGAGCCTCTGTCCGCTCCCAGTTCACTCACTGAACCGGGGGCGGTGTGCTCATCTCTCGGGCGCGCGCCGTTGGCTCTTGTCACAGATCGCCGCCAAGCATGTGCCGCCAGCCACTGCGCTGTTCGACATAGCGGGCGAGTTCCTCGGCCAAAGAGGTCTCCTCCGTCACATCCTCCTGGTATTTGCGCATTAGAAAGCGCGCAGCTTCGTCGGTGTGTGTTGACAGGCGGGCGTCGGCGAGAACGCGCTTGATCTTTGCGAGGTCGGACGAGGACAAATACTGATGACTTGTTGGCACATCTTTCCTCCCGGGCTGTTTTGTTATTGTCCCCCGAGGGCCACGATGCCCTGCTGGGTAAAATGCTCCCATCGACGCGACGCGTCCAGAGCTTTCGCAGGCTCACAATTTCCGGATGACTATGGAACCCCGGCGAGGGCGCGCCATATTGTTCGGTGACCATGATCGGCGGCGACCCATCACGCCGCCGTCTCCCTTGCCCGCCGCCGTTCTTCCTGCCGACGGGCTTTTTCGCCTAGACGGGGACAACGACACAGTTGCCGCGTTGAGCATCTGCGCTCCTGATCCCCTCGCGGGCGTACATTTACTCATGAGCCCGTCGTCTCACCCGAGGCGGCGGGCTTCATTCCTGCATTTCAAATCGGGGACTTGTGGCACTGGGCTTCCCACCCTTCGACGGGGCACCGCACTACTTCTTCCTCGATCCCTTGGCGGGATCTGCGGCCTTCATTGCCATGCGGGCCAGTCGAAGGCGCAATGTCTTCGCTTCGCGCTTTTCAACCTCAGCGTCGACGATCTCACGGGCTATCCTGGTCGTTGTCTCGGTCTTGTCCCGCTTAGCCCGTCTGGAAACTTTCATCGCGGTCATCCTTGAAACGAAAAAGGCCGGGGGCTACCCGACCTTCTGCTGGTGGCCCGACGGCCAACAAATTCCCGGTCAAAGACCGGAAGCGGTATTCATGCGCTCTGCAGGTTCTCGGCCGAACTCTTGCCTTTGCGCGGATCCGCAACGACGTCGAAAGTGAGCTTTTGACCTTCCACGAGGGTCCTCATTCCAGCACGCTCGACAGCGGAAATGTGAACAAAAACGTCGGGTTGTCCGTTGCCTTGCTCGATAAAGCCGAAGCCCTTGGTTGAGTTGAAAAACTTTACTGTTCCGGTGGCCATGAGGTTTCCTTTCAAATCGGAGTACAGTATCGCGCTTGGCCGAGTGCCAACGGGCGACTTGTCGATATTGAGAAGGAAGATCGTCTGGGCACCAAGGCGCAGCCACCGCCCAAAACCTCAGGAGACTGGCAAAGCTCAGGCCGCAGTGCCGCTTGGCCGCGGCAGCAGCCCTGTGAGGAGCGCGTCGAACGCCCGCGCGCCGCATCGAGCGATCGCACATTCGGCAAAATTGTAGGACGCCTCGGCGGCCCCAGCGCTGTGAACGATCTCACCGTCGAGTTTTTCAACATGGGGTAATGGGCGGCAGTTCTTCTCGGAGACCGCTAAGATCGGCTCCATCATTGAGAGAGGAGACTGACCATGGAATATTTTGCGGGCTTGGACATCTCGATGGAAGAGACGCACGTCTGCGTTGTCGACCGCGAGGGAACAGTCGTTCAGGAGGAGAAGGCGGCATCGACGCCCGAGGCGATCGCAGCCTTGCTGGCAAGAGCGCCCGCTTGCCGGCGCATCGTGTTCGAGACCGGTCGGATGGCGCCGATGCTCTACCATGGGCTAGCGGCCTTCGGTCTGCCGATCGTCTGCATCGAAAGCCGGCAGGCGTACTAGGCGCTGAAGTCGCTTGCGACCCACAAGACCGATCGCAACGATGCCTGTGGTTTGGCGCACCTGGCGCGCACCGGATTCTTCAAGCCCGTGCACGTGAAGTCGCTCCCGGCGCATGCCGTTCGCGCGCTGATCATTGCCCGCAAGAAGCTGGTCGGTCAGCGGGTCATGCTAGAGTACCAGATTCGTGGTCTCGCCGTGGTGTTCGGTGTCCGCCTGCCGCGGGCCTTGAGTCCCGCCTTCATCAAACAGGCGCTGCGGGCCAGTGAGGGGATCAATGGCCTGTCGGCAGCGATGGAAGGCCTCATCGCAGCCCGAACCGCTGTGTTGTCGGCTGTCGCGGCGATCGACGCCGACATGAAACGGATGGCCAAGGTCTCCGGCGCCTGCCGCCGACTAATGACTATTCCCGGCGTTGGCCAGCTCACCGCGCTCGCCTTCACAGCCGCCGTTGATGAACCCGAACGCTTCCGCCGGTCTCGCGACCGGCGCCTATCTCGGCCTTGTGCCGCGTCGCTATCAATCGGGCGAGGTCGATTATACCGGCAGCATCTCAAAATGCGGAGACCGGCGGATGCGAACTCTGCTCTACGAGGCCGCGAACGTCATGCTGACGCGCTACAAGGGGTCACTGAAGCTGCGGTCGACGATGCGAAAGGCGCGGGTTGCTCTCGCACGGCGGCTGGCCATCATCATGCATGCGATGCTGCGACACGGCACCGAATTCAAGGCCGCATAGCCGACGATCGCCCAGATAGGAGACCGAAACGAGCTCGCGAGCGGAGCAACGCCCAGGGAGGGAATGGATGACGGCGCCGATTCTGTAGCACGCGGCCAACTAGATCGGCCGACTGCGCTTTCAACCAAGCCGCGCCATACCCAGCTTACCCCATCAAGTGCCACCTGAGCACGTAGAGAACGCAGGCACCCGAAAGCATCGACAACGCTCATAACCGAGCCGCCGCCTTTGACCCATTAGAGAACGAAATCGGCTTATTGCAGATCCCGTCTAGCAGAGAGCGAACAGCCGCTCAGGGGCGGGAAGGCGACGCTTAGCGCTTGGCTCGCTGCTCCGCCTCGCGTTCGTAGACGGCGAGGAAAGCCTTGCCCATCAGTGAGCTCTCGCAGTCGATGCACGTTCGGAGAACTGCGGCACGCGCGACTTGAATGCCCGGGTCGTCCGGGGCCGCCGCACTCGCGAACTCGACGAGCTGAACAGCAAGGCGAGATTGCCCGGCCTCGGACAAGGCGGCTGCTCGTTCGGCCAGCTTTCTTGCGCCGCCTACGAGACCGGCGAGTTCCAAAGCGAGATCGGTTGCCGGGGCAGGCTTGAGATGCACCGGGTTGCCATCAAACCAGCCGGCGTAAAAATGATAGATGCTCCGGACCAGGAATTCCGGGTCATCATATTTCGGGAGCAGGTAGGCCTTTGCGAGAACTTCGGCCGGCACCTTCACCGATCGCAGAACATCGTCGAGCGTGGCGCCCTTGTTCATCAGCGCGAGCGTCTCGCGCACCAGATGCTCAAGCGCTTCGGCGCCATCCCGCAACATCTGCGTTGCTCGCTCCTCACCAAAAACGACCGGACCATGGCCGGGAATAAGGATTGCGGCTTGAGTTGCTCCATCTGCCGCAGCGCGATAGCCCATTCCGCCGCGTAGCGCTGTACCTTGCGCGGATTGCCGGCGTTGGGGAATACCCAGATCACGAAATCACCACTTGCCAGAACGCGCCGTTCAGGTAGCCAAACGAAGGTGGCGTCGTCCGTTTCTCCGCGACCATGGAAGAGATCGATCCGCTCTCCACCGATGGAGAGGGCCAAGGTGTCGTCGTAGACCTCATCAGGGCGCCGCTGGCCGATTGGGTAGACGTAGCCGGGCATATTGAACTGCTGGCCCTGCACGATGCTGTTGAAGCCGCGCGATGCCTCGTACCGATCCATCCGCCGTTTCACGTTGCGGTGCGCGATGATGCGTGGGCGAGCAACCCCTCGCGCATTGGCCTCCTCGTCAATGACGGTGATGCCGCTCGTGTGGTCGATATGACCGTGGGTGAAGATAACGGTGTGGATCGGGCTGTTGTCCCAAGAGCGCACGACATCGAGGGTCTGCCTGGCGGTTTCCGGCTTGGCGGTGTCAATCAGAACCAGCCCCTCGGAAGTGGGTATGGCTGTCACGCTGCCGCAGAAGTAGGTGGTGTGGACCGTAATGATGTTTTCGGGTTTTCCGCACGTAAGGCGCGACGATCCTTCGTGCAACCGGCTTTCAGCCGGGACGTGACGCGCATTCGCGCGACTTTCCGATTTGTAGAGGGGACCGAGGGCTTCGCCCTTCTCTTCCCCAAACAGGCTTCCGCCCACCTTCCTCCACGGCGCTCACGCGCCGTTCCGTGCAGGCGGGTCCCCGCGAAGCCTGTTTTCCCCTTCCAACCCACCGCTCGCGCGGCTCCGGGAAGCAGGACGGGGGCCTGCTTCCCAATCTATTTGGGACATGGCGGCGACCCGCAGGCTCATGCGCGATGACGCGCGGGCGCTGCTGGTGGACGCATTCAGGAGGAGAATGCCATGCGCTCAGTTGCGGGCAGGTTCGGCTTTTCGGTGACCACGCTGCGCCATTGGCAACAGAGGTCGCGCCAGCCGGAACGAGCGAACCGCGTTCAGCGTCTGGTGATCGACCAGAAGGCTTTGCAAGCGGCTTGGTCAGGCCACTTGCCGTGAACAACCCGGCCTTTGTGCCGCCGCAGCTACGCCAATGCCGCCCGATGAGGATATATGTCTTCCCAGCCTGAACTCCGTGCCGCTTCATGCCTGTTTGCCCCGAACGCAAGCCAGGAAGCAGCATGGCGGACGACACCGATGCAGGGCCGGAACGGTTCAGGCCGGCCAACGACAATAGCGGCCCGCTTGGCGAGCCGGACGCCGGGAAGCCGAACGCGGAGACCTGGCTCAAGATCGACCGGGCGGCGCTGACGCTGGCCCGCATCATTGGCCGCCGCATGGCGCGTGAGGATTTCGAGCGATTCAGCGCCGCCAACGACAACAGGCCCGATCTTTCCGAAAGCACGGAGGACGGGGCCGACCAGGAGTGAAAGGATCGCCCCGATGACGCGCGTTGCGCTCTATGCCCGTTATTCTTCCGACAACCAACGTGACGCGTCCATCGAGGACCAGTTGCGCCAATGCCGCGAACGCGCCGCCCGCGAGGGCTGGACCGTCGCGGAAACCTATTCCGACCGCGCCATCTCCGGCGCGTCGCTCATCCGCTCCGGTATCCAGTCGCTGCTGACCGATGCGCAGGCCGGCCGCTTCGACTTGGTGCTGTCCGAGGCGCTCGACCGCATCAGCCGCGATCAGGAAGACGTGGCGGGCGTCTTCAAGCGCCTGCGCTTCGCGGGCGTCTCCATCGTCACCTTGTCCGAGGGCGAGATCAACGAGCTTCATGTCGGCCTCAAAGGCACCATGAACGCGCTGTTCCTGAAAGACCTTGCCCTCAAGACCCATCGCGGCATCCGGGGCCGCGTCGAGGCCGGCAAGATCGGCGGCGGCAACGCCTATGGCTATCGTGTCGTCCACCAGCTCGACGCACGCGGCGCGCCGATCCGGGGCGAGCGCGAGATCATCGCGGCACAGGCCGAGATCGTGCGGCGCATCTTCCGCGAGTACGTCGCCGGCAAGGGACCGCAGCGCATCGCCGCCGACCTCAACCGCGACGGCATCGCCAGCCCGACCGGCAAGCGCTGGAACGACGCCACCATCCGGGGCAATCGCATCGTCGGCTCCGGCATCCTCAATTGCGAGCTTTACATCGGCGTCATCCGCTGGAACCGGCAGAAGAAGCTGAAGAACCCCGACACCGGCCGCTTTGCCTATCGGCTCAATCCTGAAAGCGAATGGATACGCTCGAAGGCGCCCGCGCTGCGCATCGTGCCGCAGGAGCTTTGGGACGCCGCCAAGGCGCGGCAGGACGCGTTGACCGCGCTCTACCAAAAACAGATCGACAGTTCGCGCGCCGCCACGCGGACGATGATGGCGAAGAACGGCGGCCTCAACGCCACCCATCGGCCGCGCACCCTGCTGTCCGGTCTCGTGTTGTGCGGCTGTTGCGGCGGCACCTACGCGCGGCGCGGGCAGGACCGCTTCGCCTGTACAAACCATGTGCTCGGCAATGGCTGCGACAATGCCCGCACCATCGCCCGCACGGCGCTGGAAGCCCGCGTGCTGGCCGGCCTGCGCAAGCGCATGATGACCCCGGACATGGCGGCGGAAGCCATGCGCGCCTACGCCGAGGAAACCAACCGGCTCAACCGTGAGCGCCGCCAAACCGAGGACGCCACCCGCTGCGAGCTGGCCGAGACGATCAAGGCCATGGCCGAGATCGTGCGCGTCATCGAGCAAGGCGGCTGGCATCGCACCCTGTCCGCGCGCCTGACCGAATTGGAGACGAAGCAGGACAGCCTCACCGCCCGCCTGTCGGACGCGCCGCAGGACACGCTCGACATCCACCCCGGCATCGCCGAAACCTATCGGCGCCGGATCGAGCGCCTGACCGCCGCGCTCAGTCATCCCGACGACGCCGTCGAGGCGGCCGACGCGCTGCGCGAAATCATCGACCGCGTCGTCGTCACCCCCAGCGAGACCCGCGGCAGCTACAGCATCACCCTGCAAGGCGAGCTTGGCACCATCCTCGACTGGATCGACCGCACCGGAAGACCCGGCTACAAGCCCACGCCCGATGCCGCTTCATGCCGTTTGTCGGCTTCGGTAAAAACACGGGCTTGACCCGAGGATCCATGCCGGTCGGCCAATGCCCGCCGCAGCCGCATCCGATCCCAACTCGGTTCGTGGATAAATTCAGCGGCCGACCACCCCCAAGCCATTGAAACTATTGGCTATGAAATAAAGTCACCGCCTTTTTCATCCCCCACTTTCCCGCCTCCCGCATAATCACCCGCATCGGCCTCACCGGGAACACGGGTCATGAACCGGATGAGCGTGGAGGCCGACGATGTCCGGGCTGGTGGCGCTAACGGTGGCGCTGCTGGGTGATGAACCCCCAAGTCCGGGCCTTTGCGGCGGCTGGCCACGCGAATGTGGAGGCGACTGAGCGGGGCAAGCGCATCGAACGGGCGGTCGTGGAGACCGCAGATAAATTACTAGATGAGCGCGTTTCCCGACCGCCCGTCTTCCCAGGTTCTTTGACAATAGCCAGACCGGCAACAGGGCGTGGCGATGAATAGGTGCGTCCTTCGAGGCTCGCTGCGCTCGCACCTCAGGATGAGGGAGGTTGGCGCTACGAGACCACTCTCAAGAGGTTGGTGCTACCGCAGCCCTCAACTCAAGAGACGAAGGTGAGCGCAGACAGAAGCCCTCATGGTGAGGTGTGAGCCCGCAGGGCGAGCCTCGAACCACGAGGGCGAGGTGACGTGCGAATCTCCTCCCCTTGATCGTCGGAGAGACATGGTTTGCCGAGCAAATCGGTCAAAGGGGCTGCCCGTTGGTACAGCTACCCAAAACAAAACCCGGACAGCCGCCGCGAACGCTTCGGCTACCCGGGTTGTGGCTTTAGCGGACTGCTTACCCGCCGTGCTTTTCCAAAAACGCCTCGGCCGAAAGCTCGCGAAAATCGTCGAGCGCGGCGCGTAGGCGGGCATGGTCCCAGTCCCACCAGGCAAGGGCCTGGTAGCGCTCGGCGGTGCGGCGGTCGAAGCGCTCGCGGATCGGCTTCGCCGACACGCCGGCGACGATTGTGTAGGGTGCGACATCCTTAGTCACCACCGCGCCCGAGCCGACGACGGCGCCGTCGCCGATCGTCACGCCCGGCAGAACCGTCACGCCGTGGCCGAGCCAGGTGTCGTGGCCGACGCGGACGGCATTGGACCGCCGCCACTCGAAGAATTCTTCCTCGTGGCCGGCATCCTCCCAATAGTCGGAGGCGCGGTAGGTGAAGTGGTGCAGCGTCGGCCGCCAGGTCGGGTGGTTGGTGGCGTTGATGCGCACGGCCGCCGCGATGTTGGAGAACTTGCCGATCTCGGCGCACCAGACGCCGCAATCCTGCATGACGTAGGAATAGTCGCCGAGCGTGCTTTCATGCACGCGGCTGCGGTCGGCGACCTCGGTGTAGCGGCCGAGCGTCGATTGGCTGACTTCCGCCGTCGGATGGATCAGCGGCTGCTCGGAAAGTTTTGTCCTCATGCGGCAATCCTCCCGGGTGCGAACTGGGTGACGTCGATGATGCAGTCGGCCACGGCCTCGCGCACATCCTGATCGTGGAAGATGCCGAGCAGGGCCACGCCCTCCTTCTTCTTCTGCGCGATCATGCCCACCACGACTTCGCGGTTGACCGCGTCGAGCGAGGCAGTCGGCTCGTCGAGCAGCAGGACCGGATGGCTGGTGATGAAGCCGCGGGCGATGTTGACGCGCTGCTGCTCGCCGCCCGAGAAGGTCGCCGGCGGCAGGAGCCACAGCCTTTCGGGCAGGTTAAGGAGCGACAGCAGCTCGCGCGCCTTGTCACGCGCCAGTTCCCTGTCTTCGCCGATAGCCACCAGCGGCTCGGCGACCACGTCGAGTGCGGAGACGCGCGGCACGGTGCGCAGGAACTGGCTGACATAGCCGATGGTGTCGCGGCGGATGGCAAGCACTGTGCGCGGGCTTGCCGAGGCGAGATCGACCAGTTGGCCGTTGTGATTGACGATGATCTGGCCGTAGTCGACGGAATAGTTGCCGTAGAGCATTTTCAGGATCGAGCTCTTGCCGGCGCCCGAGGGCCCGCCCAGCACGGCGCATTCACCGCTGGCCAGCGAGAAGGAAACATCGCCCACCACCGGCAGCTTGATGCCGTCACGCAGATGCATGGTGAAGCTCTTGGCGACTTCTGAAACGACGAGAGGAGTTGCCATGGTCACACCTGGAGAATGGAGGAGACGAGAAGCTGGGTGTAGGGCGCGCGCGGATCGTCGAGCACGCGGTCGGTGAGACCGGTTTCAACGACATAGCCGTCCTTCATCACCATCATGCGCTGGGAAAGCAGGCGCGCGACGGCAAGGTCGTGGGTAACGACGATGGCCGCGAGGCCAAGGTCGGTGACCAGCCCGCGCAGAAGGTCGAGCAGGCGCGCCTGCACCGACACGTCGAGGCCGCCGGTGGGCTCGTCCATGAACACCAGGCGCGGACCCGTGACGAGGTTTCGCGCGATCTGCAGGCGCTGGCGCATGCCGCCGGAGAAGGAGCGCGGCTCGTCGTCGATGCGGTCCTTGCCGATCTCGACGCGGGACAGCCAGTCGATCGCCGTGGAGCGGATATTGCCGTAATGGCGGTCGCCGACGGCCATCAGCCGCTCGCCGACATTGGCGCCGGCCGAGACGGTCATGCGCAGGCCGTCGGCCGGGTTCTGATGGACAAAGCCCCAGTCGGTGCGCATGAGCAAGCGGCGTTCGGCCTCGCTCATGCGGTAGAGGTCGCGCCAGCTACCATCGCGCATGCGATAGCTAACTCCGCCGGAACTCGGCGTCAGCCGGGTCGACAGGCAGTTGAGCAGCGTGGTCTTGCCCGAGCCGGATTCGCCGACCACGGCCAGAACCTCACCCGGCCACAGGTCGAAGGAGACGTCCTCGCAGCCCAGCCGCGCGCCGTAATATTTGGACAGCGCATTGACGCGCAGAAGCGGTTCGTCGGTCATTCGGCAGGCTCCATGGCTTCAGGGGCGAGATGGCCGCGATGGCCTTCCGCCTGGCGCTTTTCGCAGTGGTCGGTGTCGGAGCAGACGAACATGTGTCCACCCTTGTCATCGAGGATGACTTCGTCGAGGTAGACGTTTTCAGCGCCGCACAGCGCGCAGGGCTGATCGAAGGTCTGGATCTCGAAGGGATGGTCCTCGAAGTCCAGGCTGACGACTTCCGTGAAGGGCGGAATGGCGTAGATGCGCTTTTCGCGGCCCGCGCCAAACAGCTGCAGCGCCGGCGACATGTGCATCTTGGGATTGTCGAACTTCGGCGTTGGCGACGGGTCCATCACATAGCGCCCCTCGACCTTGACCGGATAGGCATAGGTCGTGGCGATGCGGCCGTGCTTGGCGATGTCCTCGTAGAGCTTCACATGCATGAGGCCGTATTCTTCAAGCGCATGCATCTTGCGCGTTTCGGTCTCACGCGGCTCGAGGAAGCGCAACGGCTCGGGGATCGGCACCTGGTAGACCAGCGTCTGCCCTGCCTGCAGCGGATATTCCGGGATGCGGTGGCGGGTCTGGATGATGGTGGCCTTGACCGTCTCGGTGGTGACGGCGACATCGGCAACCTTGCGGAAGAAGGCGCGGATGGAGACCGCATTGGTGGTGTCGTCGGCGCCCTGGTCGATGACCTTCAGCACGTCGTCGGGGCCGATGATGGAAGCGGTGATCTGCACGCCGCCGGTGCCCCAGCCATAGGGCATGGGCATTTCGCGGCTGGCGAACGGCACCTGGTAGCCGGGAATGGCGATGCCCTTCAGGATGGCGCGGCGGATCATCCGCTTGGTCTGCTCATCCAGATAGGCGAAGTTGTAGTCGGCTATGTTCATTGCGCGGGCTCCAGACCTTTCGCATACCGCGCCAGACGCTCGGTCAGCGTGCCGGTGTGCAGTTCGAACAGATGATTGTCGTCGTCGTAAAAGTAGATCGACCGCCCCTCGCCCTCGACGCGCGGACGCGGCGGACGCATGTCGAGGCCAAGCGCTTCGACGCGGGCGACGTAGCGGTCGAAGTCGGCCTCATCGATCTTGAAGGCGACGTGGTTGTAGCTGCGCGAAGGCAGCGGCTCGCCCTCCATGACCGCGATCCAGAGATCGCCGATCAGGAAGAATTTTTCGCGCGACAGCGAGAAGCGGTCGTCGCCGCTGGCATAGACCTCGCGCGCGTCGAAGACGCCCGTGAGGATCGCTGTCATGCGCTCGACATCGCGCGCGATGAAGGTGATGTGCGAGAGGCCCTCGATCATTCGGCTGCCTCGCGCTGCTGCTCGACATGGTCGGTGCGGCGGGCATCGTGTTCGGCACGCATGCGGCGGATGAGGTCCAGCTCGGCCTGGAAGTCGACATAGTGCGGCAGCTTCAGGTGCTCGACGAAGCCGGTGGCCTGGACGTTGTCGGAATGCGAGATGACGAATTCCTCGTCCTGCGCGGGCGCAACGACATCCTCGCCGAATTCGCGGGCGCGGAGCGCGCGGTCGCACAGCGACATGGACATGGCCTTGCGCTCGGACTGGCCGAAGACGAGCCCGTAGCCGCGCGTAAACTGCGGCGGCACCTTGGCCGAACCCTTGAACTGGGTGACCATCTGGCACTCGGTGACGCGGATGTGTCCGAGCGGCACGGCAAAGGGCAGCTCCGGCACTTCAAGCTCCAACTCCACCTCGCCGATGCGGATTTCACCGACGAAGGGATGGTTGCGGCCATAGCCGCGCTGGGTCGAATAGCCGAGCGCAAGCAGAAAACCTTCGTCGCCGCGGGCCAGCGCCTGCAAACGCAGGTCGCGCTCGATGGGGAAGTCCAGCGGCTCGCGCGTCAGGTCGCCGGTGACGTGATCCAGCGGCATGTCGCCATCGCCTTCGATCAGGCCCTCATGCGCCAGGATTTCCGAAACGCGCGGCATGCGCCCGCTCTCGACGTCGCGCTGCTCGGGCTCGTCGACCGGCGAGCCGGCGGCAATCTCGGGATCCAGCAGACGGTGCGTGTAGTCGAAGGTGGGCCCAAGCAGCTGGCCGCCAGGCAGATCCTTGTAGGTCGCCGAGACGCGACGCTCGACCAGCATGGCGCCGGTGTCGATGGCGTTGGTGTAGCCGAAGCGCGGCAGCGTGGTGCGATAGGCACGCACCAGGAAGACCGCCTCGATCAGGTCGCCACGCGCCTGGGCGATGGCGAGCGCGGCCAGCTCGCGATCGTAGAGCGAGCCCTCGGCCATGACGCGATCGACGCCTAGCGCAAGCTGCTCGACGATCTGGTCGATGCGCAGCGCCGGCACCGAACGGTCGCCACGGCGGCGGTCGGCAAGCAGCTTGTGCGCGTTGGAAATGGCGGCATCGCCGCCCTTAACGGCCACATACATGGGTCAGGCCTCCGTGGTCTTGATGCGCGTGGTGCGCGGCAGGCAGGCGACCCCTTCGGGCGCGGCCAGGATGACGTCGACGCCGCGCGGGAAGCGGGCGCGGTTCTGCTTCCACTGCTCGACAAAGTGGCGCGGCAGGGAAACCGGCGCGAAGGCGGCCGATGTTTCGATGCCGGGGCCTTCGAGGTGAAGTATCTCGCCGCCGGAAAGGCTGGGCACCTGCAGGATGAGCGTGGTGGAACGGTCGGGATATTCTTGCGTGCCCTGCGAAAAATTCTCGAGCGCAATCAGCTCGGCCGGGTCCGACACGATGGCGAAATGCGCGTCCGCGGGGGTGTAGGCCAATGGCGCGCCGGTGTGGAAGCCGAGCCAGTGCTTGGCAGCGGGCGACGCCTGCACGGCCGGATCGAGCCAGACCGGCGTGTCGGCATCGCAAAGCGACAGCGCGACGGCAGCCGCAACCGGCGACAGCGGCGCGGGCGGAGCGGTGAGCTCGCCGCAGGGCTGGATGGTGCCGGGACGCGCCATGGCGTCCATCACCGCGCGGAACATCGTCTGCGCGTCGAAGACCGGATTGGCGTAGCCGCCTTCTATTGCCTCAGTTTCCATCAGTCCTCTCCGCGTACCATGGTGAAGAAGTCGACCTTGGTCGCCGCCGTCTCGGCGCGGCGACGGTCGTCGGCCTCGGCCTGCGCCGCACGCAGCGGCGCAATGATCTTGGTTTCGATGTCGTCGCGGCGCGACGCGTCCTGCCACAGCGCATCGGCTATGGCCGAAAGCAGCGCCTTGTCCTTGTCGCGGCCGAGCGCATAGGCATGGCCCACCGTGCCGCCGTCCACTCGCACTGTGGCGCGGGTGACGGTCGCCTCGCCGAAGTTGAACGGCGCGCCGCCGCCGCCGATGCGTCCGCGCACCGTGACGAGCCCGGTCTCGGGTCCGCGCAGCCGCTGCGCCTCGCGCGGCAGGCCGGCTTCGTCCCACAGCGCCTTCAGCGTTTCGCCCGGCGCATTGGCGAGGGCAGCCATTGCCGCCTTGCGCGCCAGCGCCTCTTCCTTTTCGTGCCGCCTATCGGTCTTCATGGACGCTCCATTGACTTCCGTAGATTTGTCTATTGCTCTATACAACCGAACAAATTATACTCCCTTTCTAATTGCTGTCCATGACGGCTGGATGACGGAGCTGAAAAAATGGAACAGACCGGCGAAGACCTGATGGAACGCCGCAGCGGCGTGGCGCTTTGGCGACAGGTGGCCGACCGCATTCGGCTTGGCATCAGCAACGGAACGCTGGGAGAAGGCGGAAAGCTGCCGCCGGAAATCACGCTGTCGCAGCAGTTCGGCGTGAACCGCCACACGGTGCGCGCGGCGATCTCGGCGCTGGTACAGGAAGGCGTGCTGCGCGCCGAGCAAGGGCGCGGCACCTTTGTCGAGAGCCGTAAGCGACTGGCCTATCCGATCACCACCCGCACGCGCTTTTCGACCGGCCTCAAGGACCAGACGCGCGCACGGCGGGTGAACCTGCTGAGACATGTTGTGGAGCCTGCCCCCGCGCGCGTCGCCGAGGCCCTGCAACTGGAAGCCGGCGCGCCGGTGCATCGACTGGAGACGCTCAGCGAAGCCGACGGCCGCAGCGTCTCACGCGGCACGGGCTGGATCGATGCCAGCCGCTTTCCGGGCTTTGCCGATGTCTTTGTCGAGACCGGATCGATCACCGCGTCCTTCGCCCGCTTCGGCGTGGACGACTACGTGCGCCGCTCGACGCTGGTGTCGGCCCGGCATGCGGATGCCGAAGACCTCGAGACCCTGAAACTCTCGCCCGGCGCCATCGTGCTGGTGACGATCGCCATCAATGACGATCTCGACGGTCGGCCGATCCAGTTTTCCGAGACGCATTTCTCGGCCGACCTGGTGGAGTTGACGATCGAGACTTAGGGCGGCCTCGGCTACGCATGTTTCGCTAAGCTACAGGCTTATACCCCCACCCCTAGCCCCTCCCCACAAGGGGGAGGGGGACGATTTCGTCGACCTCAGCCGCCATAACCGGTGAAAGGGTGCCGAACGGCAATAAAGCAAAGTTCCCCTCCCCCTTGTGGGGAGGGGTTAGGGGTGGGGGTTACTTCCGCGCGCCCTTCCCCAAGTGGTCACACCGCTATCGAATGCCGTGCGCCGTTCGTGCCGAAATAGGCGTCGAAGGCGGCCACCACCGAGCGCACGACGGGGCGGCCGCGACTGGTGACGACGAAGCGGTCGCCGCTCGAAGCGATCAGGCCGTCCTCGTCCTCCTGCAAGAGTTTCTCGGCGATCTCGATCACCGGCGTGCCCTGCGCGCCGAAGCAGCGCGCGAACTCCGACTTCGAGAACGAGAAATCGCACATCAGCCGCTCGATCACCCAGGCGCGCATGCGGTCTTCTTCCGACAGCGCAAAGCCCTTCGTCACGCCCAGCCCGGTCTCGGACACCAGCCGCTGATACTCACTGGTCGCGGTGTTGTTCTGGACATAGCCCTGTGGCAGCTTGCCGATGGCCGAGGCACCCAGGCCGATCAGCGTGTCGAGGTCATCCACCGTATAGCCCTGGAAATTGCGGCGCAGCCGCCCCTCGCGATGGGCTATCGCCATGGTTTCGTCGGGCCGTGCGAAATGGTCGATGCCGATGGCCTGGTAGCCACAGGAAAGAAGGATTTCAGCGGCGCGGCTGGACTGCGAAAAACGCTCCAGCGCATCGGGAAGTGCGGCTTCGTCGATCATCGTCTGGTGCTTGCGCATCCAAGGCACATGCGCATAGCCGAAGAGCGCGATGCGATCGGGATTGAGGAGCAGCGCCTGCTCCACCGTCGCCTCGACGCTCTCGCGCGTCTGGTGCGGCAGGCCATAGAGCAGGTCGATATTGACCGACGAGACGCCACGCATGCGGGCGCCATCCACCACCGCGCGCGTCTGGTCGAAGGTCTGCTCGCGGTTGATCGCCTGCTGAACCCTGGGGTCGAAATCCTGCACGCCGAGGCTCACGCGGGTCATGCCGATTTCGGCCAGCGCGTCGAAGCGCGCCTCGTCCATGTCGTTGGGGTCGATCTCGACGCTGATCTCCGCATCCGGGCGGAACTTGAAGGCGGAGCGCAGCACGTCGTTCAGCGCGCGCATGTCGTCCGGTGCGAGCATGGTGGGCGAGCCGCCGCCGAAATGCAGCGCTCCGACCTCGACCCGGCCGTCGACGGCGCCCGCGACCGTGGCGATTTCGCGGTAAAGATAGGTGAGGTAGTCCGCGAGCGGCTGGTAGCGGCGCGTCTGCTTGGTGTTGCAGGCGCAGAACCAGCACAGGCGGTCGCAGAACGGAATATGGGCATAGAGCGACAGGGCGGTGCCTGGTGCGATAGCGCCGAGCCATTCGCGATAGGTACCGGCATTGATGCCGGCATGGAAATGCGGCGCGGTCGGATAGCTGGTGTAGCGCGGCACGGGTGCTGCGTGCTTGCGGATCAGATCTGGCTGCATTTTCGGGGCTCCGGTATTCCTGTCGCCCGGAAGAAATACCGGTTGCAGCCCCTCGTCGTTGATCTCGATCAAGCCTAGGCGCGGGTCGCTCCCCGCGCCGGTCAGTAGTCCTTTTCGTAGAACACGCCGAGGCTGGAATCGCCATCGGACCCCACCGCGCCCTTTGCCTTGAGGTCCTTGGTGATGTCGAGATTGACGGTGCCGCGCGTCGAGCCCTGCGCGCCCGCCTCGACGCCAAGATAGATGTTGTCGCGGATATAGCGGCCGGCGCGGACTGCCGCATTGCCCTTGCTGTCGGTGATCACGTCGAGATCGTCCAGCCCCGTGGCACTGCGCAGATTGCCCAGCAGCGAGGCGTTGGAGCCGCCGGCCAGCTCGGCTGCGGCGGCGGCAAGCTGCGCGATCTGGAAGGCTGACAATTCGTTGAGGCCGCGATTGAAGATCAGCCGCGCCAGCACTTCATCCTGCGGCAGTTCCGGCTGCGAGGAGAAGGTCACGCTGATGTCGTTGGCGCGGCCACTGACCGTGACAAAGACGGTGATGTCGCTGCCCTGTGAACGGGCGACGAAATTGAGGAACGGATTGAGGTCGCCCACCAGCGTCACCGTGCCTTCATCGAAGGTGATGCGTTGGCTGAGAATGCTGAGCCGGCCGCGGATGAGCTGGAAGCCGCCCACTGGCTGGATGTCGGACACCGGGCCGGTGAGCCTGACCTGGCCGCCGAGCTCCGCGTCGAGCCCGCGACCGCGCACGAAAATGCGGGCGGGCGCGTTCACGCTGACGTCGAGCCGCATGACGCTGGGCCGGGCGGTCGGGGTCGGCGTGCCGTCATTGGCGCGCGCGCGCTTCAGCGTCTCGGCCACGGCCTGCGAGGGCCTGACATGCTTGACGTCGAGCGCGGCCGAACCGCCGGCGAAGCTGTCGGGCACGGTGATCTCGGCGCGGCTGACGCTGATGTTGCCGGACAAAACCGGATCGCGCGTGAGCGGGCCGGTGACGGCAAGGCTGCCGCCCACCGTGGCCACCACCAGCGCGCCGTCGGTATAGCGGGCATCGTTGAGCGTGACACTGATATTTGCCGGAAGAGCGGCTGCGGCATCGAGCGAGACGGTGCCCGTGGCGCTGACCGAGCCGCCGGCGGCGAGATTGGCCGAAGCGTTGCGGATCGTGACCTGGTCGCCGTCGATGGTGCCCATGACGGCGATGGAGCGCAGGCGGACATTGCTTTCCGGGTCGACGAATTCCGCGCCCTGGGTGGAGAACATGCCCCGGATCGACGGCTTCTTCAGGCTGCCGGAAATGGTGGCGTTGGCCGTAAGCGTGCCGCCGGCCTCCGCGCCGCGCTCGGCCAGGAAGCGGTTAGCGAGTGCCAGAGGCGCCTCGCCGCGTACCGTCAGGTCCACGCCCTCGCCGGAAACCGGAACGCGGCCGCTGGCCGTGATCGACAGGCCCTGCGGGCCGTTGGCGGCGGCCGACGACAACGTCAGCACCTTGTCGGCAAAACTGCCGGCGGCGGCGATTTCGAGCGGGGCTGCGCCTGCTTCTTCCAAGGCTGCAGCGCGGATACCCGTGCCGCGCAGGTTGAACGCCGCTGCCGGATTGGCGAGCTGGCCGGAAACCTTTGCGGTGCCGGAGATATTGCCGCCGAGCCGCTGGCCGGGAGCAGCGGCATTGAGCACCGCGAGCGGGAAGGATTCGAGCCCGATATCGAGTGCCAGCGCGCCCTTGTCGAGCGGCACGGCGCCATTTGCCGTGGCGCGGAGGCCGTCGGGGCTGGTCACGGCCGCCTTGATGTTGAGCCGGCTTGAGGTGGAGTTGCCCTCGGCATCGAGATTGATCGAGGCAAGCCCGGCTTCGCGCAGCGCCGCGGCAGCAAGCGAATTGCCCTTGAGCGAGAAGCGCACGTCGGGGCTTTCGCGCGTGCCGCCGACATTGGCGGTGCCGTTGACGGTGCCGCCCAGTGCCAGGTCCGGGCGGATCGCATTGGCGATCGCCAGCGGCAGGTTTGCAATATTGATCGCGATATCCAGCTTGTCGTCGACCTCGCCGCGCGCGCTGACGCGTCCGCCGCCGACATCGAGCACGAGATTGTCGATGGAAATCCGCTGGCCACGCATCTGCAGGGCCGCCGGCTCAGCGAGCTTCGCCGCCAGATTGCCCTGGGTCAGTTGCGCCTGCTGCAGGGCGAGCCGATAGCCACCCTCGACAGGCGACAGCGCGCCGGAGGCAGCGGCGACCGCACCGTTGTCGAGCTTCGCGTTGGCCTGGAAATTCGTGGTCTGGCCTTCCTGCCGCGCGGTGGCCTCAAGGGTCGAAACGTCCACCCCGCCTGCGGCAACCTTGCTGGCGTTCAGCGAGCCGTCGGCAATCGGCACGCCGAACAGGTCGGCGATCGTTGCGTTGAGATCGGCCTTTCCGACGCGGATGGTGTCGACGGTCAGCTTATTGATGTCGGCGCGAAGGGTGGCGTTCTGCTTGCCGTCCTGATGGGTAAGGGCAATGTCGGCATTGACCGCGCCGGTCGCCTGCTTCAGCAGAAGTGCTGCGGCAGTCGAGACGTCGGGCGCGGCAAGCGACAGCTTGCCGTCGAGCAGGCCGTCCTTGTTCTGCGTCACGTCGCCCGTCAGGTGCGCGCCGCCCGCAGTGAATTTCAGGCCGCCGAGGCGCTTTTCATTGTCATTGAGGGCGACTGCCGAGGCGAGATCGATCTTCACTCCATCGAGGAAGGCATTGCCCGTGACATTGCCTTTGAGATCGCCCTTCTGCAGCGTGCCCTCGAAGCCAAGCGCCGCATTCTTCAGCGTCTTGCCGACGAGTACGCCGGTCGGAACTTCCGCGTCGAAGGTCAGCCCGATCAGTCCTTCGGAGCCAGATGCGCGGCCCTTGGCGGTGAGACGGCCAGCGGCCTTGTCGGACACGAGCGCGAGATCAGACACCGAAACATCGAAACCGAAATCGGCAGCGCCGGTGGCAAAGCGGCCGTCGGCCTTCGCCTCGACCTGGTCGTTGAAGATGCGCAGCTGCCGCGCCACCAGGCCGGTTTCGCCGCGCGCGACTCCGCCCGTGATACGGGTCTGTCCCTGCAGCAGATGGTCGGCGGCGGGCGTGCCGATGCCCAGCCCTTCGGCCGTGCCGTCGAGTGTCAAGTCGAAGGCGTCGGTCAGCGGCTTCACTTCGCCCTTGGCCACGAGATCCGCGCCGCCCGTAAGCTGACGCCCGGCGAGACCAGAGAATGGCGATAGCGACTTTGCCTTGAGGCCAATGTCGCCCTTGAAGGCGAATTCCGAAATGTCGCCCGTCAGCGACAGCGCAAAACCGTTGGCGCCGACCTGCGCCTTGGCGAGCCTGACCGGCGAACCGGCAGTCCATTTACCGCCGATGTCGAGCGTGACGCGGTCGCCGAGCGCCTTGCGCATATCGGCCTGCTTGGCGACGATGCCCGACACACCGCCGGTGGCGGCGAAGGTCAGGTGGCGCGCGGCCGGGTCCGAAATGTTCTGAACGAGGCCCGACAGCAGAACCTCGACAGACTTGGACGAGAAGCTCTCGGTTGCAAGGTCGTTTATGGTGAGCGCGCCCGACCATTCGTCGCCCGGCTTGTCGCCGAAGCCGAGCTTCAGGCTGGCGCGCTGCACGGTGTTCTGGCCCGGCACGGGCAGCAGCACCGGCTTGCCGGCCGGATCAGCAATGTCGGCATCGAGCGTGAGGCGCTGCAGAAAACCGTCGCTTGCCGTCTCGGCGGCCGCTTTCAGGGTGAGCGCTGCGCTCCGCAGATCGAGCTTCTCAAGCAACACGCCACCGCCGTCACGCACGAGGCCGGAGGTCTGGAGCTTCGTCTCGGCACCGAAGAAATCGCGGAAGCGCGGCGAAATAAGCAGGGCGATCGGCCCATGGACGTCGGCGTTGAAGCCGTAGCCGTCGGCCCGGTGGCGCACCTCGGCCGTGCCGGTCAGCGCGCGCAAGCCATCGGCATCAAGCGAAAGATTGAGGTCGAGCTCGGAGAGCGGCCCCTTGCCATTCAGCGCCAGCGCCATCGGCGGCCGGCCGTCGACATTGAGAAGGTTGGCCACGATACCGTTGGCCGGCTCATCGAGCTTCAGGTCAAGGTCGAGCAGCTGGGTGGAGTTGGCATAGGCCGCCCTGAGCGCCAGCTTGCCGCCAGGTCCGTCGAGGCGGTTGACGTTCAGCGTGGTATCGAGCGAACCGTCGGCGAGCTGCAGGTTGCCGGTGATCGCCACATCGGCCGCGAGGCCGAAGATGCCTTGGCCGAAAGTGACGTGCGGCACGTCGAGCGCGCCGAGCGAGACCGAGATCGGCAGCTCGGGTATCTGGAAGCTGCTTGCCTCGGGCGCTGGCGCGCCAGCCGCCGGCAGCGGCTTGCGGATGACATCGATGCGGTCGGCGGCCAGCCTGTCGACGACCAGACGGCCCAGCAGCAGCGCCGAACGCGTCCAGACGATGCGCGCATTGGTGATGCGCAGCCACACGCCCTCGCGGTCGGCAATGGTGATCTCGCCGACGGTGGCGTCAGACGACAGCGCGCCCTGGATGTTGTTGAGGCGGATCTGGCGGTCCGGCGTCGAAAGCTGGTTCTCGACGAAACCGACGAAATAAGAGCGCTCGGCATCGGCCGTTTCCTGCGCAAGCGCCGACAGCGCAAATGCCGGAAGCGCGCAGACGAAAAGGGCGATGGCCAGAAAGATTCGGGTCAAAACGCTTGTCCTATTCCGACGTAGAAACCGAAGGTCGGATCGCCCGGTCCCCGGTTGAGCGGCACGGCGGCGTCGAGGCGGATGGGGCCGAGGCCGGTGATGTAGCGCAGGCCGCCACCAACGCCGACGCGCAGATGGTCGTTGAAGTTCGGGATGGAATCGCCGCCGACATAGCCGGCATCGACGAAGCCCACCACGCCGATGCTGTCAGTCGCGCGGACGCGCAGTTCTGCCGAACCTTCGATCAGCGAGCGGCCGCCGATGATGCGGCCATCGCCCACCGGAACGCCGATGTTGCGGTAGGCATAGCCACGCACCGAGCCGCCGCCACCGGCGAAGAACAGTTTGTCGGGCGCGATCTCGGAAGCCGATGGCCCGGCGATGCTGCCCACCTTGATGCGGCCGGCCGCGACGACGCGCTTTTCAGCACCGAAGCCGTAATAGGCGCGGCCCTCGGCCGTGGCGCGCACGGTCGGGTTGCCGTAGTTGAACTCGTAATAGGGCTCCAGTGTCGCCTCGGCGTAGTAGCCTTCGGTGGCGTCGGTCTTGTTGTCACGGCTGTCATAGACGATGCCACCGAGCAGGCCGACGTCGATGAAGTTGCGCGTGCCGAAGACATCGTCCTTGAAGCGCGCCGCACTCGACTCGAGAAGGATGCGGCCGGACAGCTCGTCGCTGAAGATGCGGTTGAAGCCGGCCTGCACGGTCCCGCCATTGCGGGTATAGGCGTCGAGCACCTCGCGCTCGCCGATGACCGAGGCGATGAAGTCGGTGTCGGGCGTATAGACGCCGGGCCTGACGAAGGTTGCGCCGAGCCGATAGGTCAGCTCGTCCGGCTTGAAGGTATTCACCAGCCCGGAGACCTTGCCTTCCAGGCGCAGCCGCTCGGCATGGCCGAAAAGATTGCGGTGCAGCCAGTAGGCCTCGAGTCCAGCACCATCGAGCGTGGAATAGCTGCCGCCGACGCCGAAACGGCGCGGCAGGCGCTCCTGCACGATAAGGCTGACGGGCAACGAGCCGTCCTTGCCGATCTCGTCGGCTTCCTGGAAGCGCATGGCGCGGAAGACTTCGAGGCGCGCCAGCCGCTTGCTGGCGCGGGCGAGATCGTCGGGATCGTATTCCTTGCCCGGCTCGATACCGGTCATCCAGGCCAGGAATTTCGGGTCGATCCGCTCGGTGCCCTCGACACCGACAGGGCCGAAATAGGCCTTGCGGCCCGGATCCATGGTCAGTGTCGCATCGACGATGTCACGGTCGTGCTCGGCGACGACATTGCGCTCGGCTACTTTTGCCTTGGCATAGCCCTGCTGGCGCCAGGCTTCGACCGAAAGCCGCTCTGCGCTGAGAATGGCGCCCGAACGAGCCACCTCGCCCGGCCTGAAACCCTGGTCCTCGGGCAGCCTGATCTTGTCGTTGCGCTCGATCAGCGGCGGCGCACGGTTGATGATGCTGGTTTCGCCGAACAGGAAGATCGGGCCGGGATTGACCACCACCCGCACGGCCACCGGGTCGGGGAGCTCGGTATCGGGAGGCAGGTCGGCCGCCTCGCGTCCGCCGACGAGAATGCTGATGCTGCCGCCATAGCGGCCTTCGCTGTAAAGCGCGGCCAGCAGGCGCCGGTAGTCGCCCCGAGCCTTGGCCAAAAGGCCTGCAGCACCGGAGGCCGGCTTTTCGCGGTCCGCCCACAGGGTCGAGACGCCCTGCAGCTTCTTCTCGACATCCTCGTTGCCGCCGGAAACGGAGAAATCGACCGTGTAGTTCTGCGGCTCGCCGATGATGTCTTCGGACGAATCAGTCTTCTTGGCGCCCCAAAGATGCATGCCGAACAGGTCGAACGCCGCCGCCGGTGCGACCGGCGCGGCACCCAGACTTAGTCCGACAAGCAGGCAAAGCCCCCGCGTGCTGGCAGAAATGACTTTCACTAAAGCTCCTACACGCCGCCGACCAAGTCACACGCACTCGTCAGCGCGCCTGTTAAGCTCTCCGCCCCTTCCGAAGAAGGGCCCGACATTAGGTCTTTGTGGAGCTGGACAAAAGCCTCGTCGAGAACGCAGGCATTCGATTGATTACAATTTTCGGTCGGCATGTGACCAAAAATAGACGCTAAAGGTTGCAGGAAGGTTGCTGCATCGTAAATGGCGGCCTGAGCGGCCGCCATTTACGTCTTCATCAGTGCCCCGAGCTGAGCTTCAGCCCAATGAGTCCCGCCACGATCAGGCACACGCTGGCGACGCGGAACAGCGTCGCGGCCTCGCCGAAGGCAATGATGCCGACAATGAAGGCGCCGACGGCGCCGATGCCGGTCCAGATGGCGTAAGCCGTGCCCAGCGGCAGCGTGCGCATGGCAAGCGCCAGAAGCCACAGGCTGACCGCCATGGTGACGGCAGTGACGATGGAGGGCATGAGCTTGGTGAAGCCCTCCGACTGTTTCATGGTCGACGACCAGACGACTTCAAAGACGCCGGCAAAGAAAAGATAAATCCAGGCCATTACTTAGCGATCCTCATGCTTGCGCGCCGGCATACGGCAGCGACGATTCCAAATGCTGGACGCAGCTGACCACAGGTCGACGCGCGATGTCGCGGGACCAGATCTGCCCGATGGCAGGCCCAGGCGCCTGCGGTGATGATTGGTGATTTTCAGGAAAGCGGGAGGTCACCTGCTCCATCACTTCGGATCTCCGAAACAATGGGGCCGTCCCCGTTGGTCTTACGACGCGGGCCGTCCCACGCGGGCTCGATATAGATAATTTCGATGCGGATGACCAGAGCTGGTCGGTCAAATGGGGTGGCAATACTGGCGGTTCCGTGCCATCTGGGCTGCAATGTTTCCTAAAACTTGAGTTTTGACCTTCATCACGCGGTGAGATTCCCAGCCTATGGCTGGCTAATTGTCTCGCGCACAGACTTTCAAGTTCACAGCGCCCCTCAATCCGGATCGCCATGAAACTGGATTTTTTGACCCTCTATCTGGTCATCCTGCTCAACTCGCTCACCCTCACCGTGGTGTGGGGCGCCATCACCGTCGTCTATCGCGGCTTCGATACTGCGCGCTATTGGCTTGCGGCCTCTATTTTGACGACCGTCGGCGGCGGCATGATGATGTTCGAGGGTGGCGGGCTGTACCTGTTCTTCGGACTCTGCGGCAATGCGCTGGTGATATTCGGCTTTTGCGTCGAGCGGCTCGGTGTGCTGCACTTTCACGGAGAACGAGGCGGGTGGACGTTCAGCCTTGGCCTCACGGCGATTGCGGTCTGCGCAATGTACGTCGCGCGCGACAGCCAGGTGGCGCGCAACGTGGTCTACGCGACGGCACAGATCGTGCCGCTGAGCATGGCCGCCATCTATCTCCTTCAGCCCAAGCGGCGAAGCCTGGGCGCCATGGTCACAGTGGTGGCAATGGCAGTCGGCATCGTGGGCCAGGGGACGGAGGCGGTGTTGAATTCGCTGCGGCTGCTCGGAGAGCTTTCCACGGAGGGTTATTACAAGGTCGGCGCATTCTGCCTGCTCACCATCATTTTCGGCGCCATGGTGTGGAACGTAGGCTTCCTGCTGATGGCGGTCGACAGGCTTCAGGCTGAGCTTGCGCAGCTCGCCGGCACCGACGAGCTGACAGGCCTGCCGAACCGGCGCAGCTTCGTGGAGAGGCTGGCTGCGGAAATGCCACGCGCCCGTCGCAGCCGGCGCGGCTTTTCCGTGCTGCTGCTCGACCTCGACAACTTCAAGACGATCAACGACAGCCATGGCCACGCCGCCGGCGACCATTGTGTGCAGCATTTCGCCCGGCTTGCGGTGCGCCGGCTGCGCGGTCAGGACCTTCTCGCCCGTACCGGCGGCGACGAATTCTGCATCCTGCTGCCCGAGACCAGCCTGCAGCAGGCGGCAGTGATCGCCGAGGAGCTTGTGCACCTTCTGGCGGCAAACGATGCCTACTGGCGAGGGCATTCCATTCCCGTCACCATCAGCGTCGGCGTGGCGGAATGGGCGCCCGCGGCAGCCATGACGGTCGATGAGACGCTCGAAGCGGCCGACATGGCCCTCTACGAGGCCAAGCGGAACGGCCGCAACGGCTACGCGCTGGCGCAGCCCACGGGGCCGGAGCCTGCGGCGGAAAAGGCAGGAAAGGGCGCGGCCGCCGGCCACAGCATCATGCGGGCGTAAAGCTACATCCGGCGGATCGGCGCGCCGAGCTGCAGAAAATCGCGCTCGCGGCAGGTGAGCACCAGCACCTGCTGGTTCTGCGCCGCCTTGCCGAGAACCAGATGCATGCGCTCCAGCCGCGCTTCGTCGGTGTTGACCAGCGCGTCGTCCAGCACGATGCAGGCCTCCTGCCCGGCTTCGCGCAGTATATCGGCCAGCGCAATGCGGGTGATGACGGCAATTTGCTCGCGCGCGCCGACGCTCAGGGCTCCAAAGGGCTCGGCCACGCCATTGCGCACCAGCTGCTCGATCTCGAAGGTCTCGTCGTGGAGGACGATGTCGCTGTCGGCCTGGATGAGCCGCAGATAGGGCGCCGAACGCTCGCGCACGGGTGCCAGCCAGCGATCCTTGGTTTCGCGCTGGGCGTCAGTCAGAGCGGCGTGGAGCAGCCTTGCCGCCTCCGCTTCCAGCGTCATCGACTTGAGCTTAACCTCGGCGGCGACGGTCTGGCCCTCGAGCATGGCAAGTTTTTCGCCGAGACCGTCCTTGCCGAGCGCGCGCAGCTCCGCTTCGATCTCCCGCTTTTGCCCGTCCAGCTTGCGGATATCGGCCTCGATCTCGCGCTCCGACTGCTCGGCCTGTTTTAGGGCAATCTGCTTGGCTTCCGGATCGGCGCCGGCAAGTGCCGCCCGGGCGGCATCGCGCGCCGCCACAGCAGCCTGAAATGCCTGCCGCTCGCGCTCGACCTCTTCTTCCAGAAGGCGGTCATCGGCGGTGGCGCGCGCGGACGCAAGTTCTTCCCGCAGCCTGGCGCACCGTGCTTCGGCAACCGAGACGCGCTCGTTCAGCACAGCCAGATCACGCCTTGCTGCCTCGACCGCGCCGCGACGCTCCCGCAACTCGGTCTCCGCCCCGCGCAGTTGCGTCTCGATCTCGATGCTGGCGCGGCGCGCGGCCTCGATGTCGGCCAGCTCGATGGCCTCCGCCTCGCCGCCTTCGGCCAGAAGCGCGTTGCGCGCCAGTTCCTGGCGCAGCGCCTCAATGCCGCTCGGCGCAAGGGCCGTAACGGTCGCGCCGTGCGTCTTCACCTCGGTGCGGGCAGCATCCTGCTGACGCAGCGCCGTGCGTGCCGCGGCGATGTCGGCAAGGCCGAGCCGGCGCAGCGCGCTTTCAAGCGCCTGTCCGGCCTGGTCTGCCGCCCGTGCCAGTTCCTCCGTCCCGCCCCCGGGATGGATGCCGATCTCGCCATAGCCTTCGAGCACAAGCACGGTGTCGCGCGACAGCGAAAGCTCCGCTTTGGCGGCCTTGCCGCCGACATGTGCGCCCTGCCCCGCCGAAGGGTGAAGCGTGATGCGCACGCTGGCCGCCTCCAGCCGCATGCGCGCCTGCTCGACGCCGCGCTCCAGCTTTTCCAGCGCAGCGACGTCCTCTGCCGTCAGGGTCGCGCCCTGCACGAGCGCCAGCGCCTTGCGGCGGGCTTCGTCCGCCTCCTCGGCAAGCTTCAGCTGGCCGGTCAGGCGCGATACGGCCTGCGCCGCCTGCCGGCGGGCAAGGGCCTGCTCCATGCCACGCAGCCGGGCCGTGGCGGCGCGTTCGGCCTCGACCACCTCATCCAGACGCGTCGCCGCCTGCGCCGTGACGCCCTCAAGCCGGGCGAGCGCCGCCGCCGCCTCGTCGCGCGCCGAGCGCGACGCTTCCGAAGCGCCGAGTTCGGCCGCAAGATCGGCGACGAGTTTTTGCCGGGTCGCATTGCGGGCGACAGCCGCCTCGTGCCTGAGCTTTGCCCGCTCGGCCCCACTCTCGGCGGCGCGAAGCGTTTCCTCAAGGCCGGACACAGCGGCAAAGGCCTCCCGCGCGGCCGCGGCGCGCTTGCGGGCAACCTCGAGGATGTCATCGCGTTGGTGGCGGGCGAGGATATTCTGGATGCCGGCGAGGCGATTGACGCGCTCGTCGTGCTCGGCCATCTGCCGCTTCAGCTCGACCAGTTGCTGGCGGTCGTCTTCGATCTTCACGGCAAGCGACTTGAAGTCGCCGCGCGGGTTTCCGCGCTTGTCCCAGAACTGGTCCCGACGTGCCTCCGCCGCCGCCAAAAGGGCACGGCCGCGCTCGCCGCCGGTGACCTGGCCGATCTCGCGCTCCAGCGCGGAGGCCAGATGGTTGCGCCCGGCGCCGACGCCAAGCTGCCGGTGCGACATGCCCTGCTCGACCCAGAGCAGGCCGAACACGCCGTGATGCTCCTGCGGTTTCGTACCGCCCGAACTCGACGGCGTGAAGCCGAACATCTCGGCAAGCTTATCCTCAACCGCGTCGCCCGTGTAGCGCTCGCCATTCCCGGCAAGTTCCGCCTCCTGCCGCTGGCAGAACGCCTTGCGCAGGCGCCAGATGACCCCTGCGCGTTCGAATTCAAGTGCGACTTCGGGCCGGACCGACTGGTTGTAGGGCTGCATTGCCGCGGCCGCAGCGCCGCCCACCCGGTGGCGCTCGAACAGCGCGCCGCGCAGGGCGGCAAGCAGGGTCGATTTGCCGGCTTCATTGTCGCCGACAATAACGTTCAGCCCATCGCCGAGATCGTCGATGACGACATGGCCGAGTTTGCGGAAATCCTTGACCTCGATGCGGCGCAGCTTCATCTCAGCGCCCGCCATTCATGTGGTCGACATACATCATGCGCAGCGCAACGCGCGCGGCCGCCGCCTGCGGGTCTGCATCATTGGCCGCCTGGGCCTTCAGCCGCTCGACCGCCAGCCGCACGAAGCCCGAAGAGTCCAGCGCATCGAGATCGTCGTCGGTCGGCTCTTCGAACAGGCCCGCATCGTCGATATCGAGATGGTGGAAGCGGTTGCGCCACTTCTCCAGCTCGATTTCGAGCTGATAACGCTCGGCAAGGCTGATGCCGCCTTTGAGCGTCAGCGAAACGACGCGGCGGGCGGCCTCTGACTCAAGTTCGGCCAGCGCGTCGAGCCCGGCATTGCAGGTTCCGTCCAACATCTCGGCTTCGACCTGATGCCACTGGTAATGGCTCACCGGCACGGTCTCGACGCGCTCCGGCGCATCCGGCCCGTCGAGCTCGACGATGTGGACGAAGCCGGAGCGGTTGGCACGGTGGCGGTCGGTTTCCGGCGTGCCGGAATACCAGGTACGCGAGGCGATCTGCAGCGAGCCGTGCCAATCGCCCAGTGCCAGATAGGCTAGGCCGGCCGTGCTGGCGCGATTGTCCGGGATCTCGTTGCTGGCTTCGGCAGCGCCCGGCAGGCGGTTGGCCACGCTACCATGGGCGAGGCCGATGCGGATGGCGCCTTCCGGCGTCGCCGCCGTGTCGAACCACTCCGTCTGGTCGAGCGACTCGCGCCGGCGGGTGAGCGGCGCGGGCAGAATGACGGCCCGGCCGTCCCAACCCTCGATCGGCTGCGGCCGGTCTGCGATGACGATGTTTTCTTCCGGCCCCATCTGGCGCAGGCGGCTCCAGACACTGTGGGCGAGTGCGGCATCGTGATTGCCGGGGAGAAAAATCCAGCGGCCGGAAAAGGGTTTTAGCGCATCCAGCGTGCGCAGGATGGTGCGGTCCTGCACCTCGTTGCTGTCGAAGGCATCACCCGCCACCAGCACGGCATCGACGTTGCGGGCGGCTGCAAGCCGGGCCACCTCGCCGATGGTGGCGATGCGCTGGCTGCGCAACTCGGCACCCGCATCCCCCGGTATGGAACCGAAGGGCTTGCCGATCTGCCAGTCCGCCGTGTGAAGAAACCGGAACGCCATGCCGCCTTGTCGTCTGTCCCCGCCTGCTCATTCGGCAGGTGCTGAATTCGTGGTCTGTTAACCCTGTCCCACATATCCGCGCTCGGGCCGGCCCGCGCAAGCCCGGCAACCGCGTTAAGCACCGGAAAGTCCCGCCATCCGAGCGCTTCTGGACCAACAGTCGCCACTGTGCACGTGGAAGCTTTGGGTGTTTGATCCATATCAAGGACGGATTGAGCCGGCCGGGCGATAGTGATTTCGACGAGAGAAAGGACGCGGGAATGTACAAGCACATCCTCATTGCCACCGACGGATCGGAGCTGGCGCAGAAGGGCGTCGAGAGCGGCCTTTCACTGGCGAAGTCGCTCGACGCCAAGGTCCTTGTGCTGACAGTGACCGAGCCATTCCCGGTCTACGGCATGGCCGGAAATTTCGCCTGGGTCGGCAGCCCCGCCGACATCGAAGGCTACAACCAGAGCAGCAAGGAATTCGCCCAGAGAGTTCTTGGCGCGGCAAAGGAAGCCGCCGACAAGGCTGGCGTGCAGGTCGAGACCGTGCACGCTGACGACAGCACGCCGGCGGAAGCCATCCTCGCCACCACGGAAACCGACGGATGCGACCTGATCGTGATGGCCTCGCACGGCCGGCGCGGATTGAACCGCATCCTGCTCGGCAGCCAGACGCTGGAAGTGGTGACGCGCAGCAAGGTGCCGGTGCTGGTCATCAAGTAGTCAGAGCATGATCCCGAAAAGTGGAAACCGGTTTTCGGAAAAGATCATGCTCCAATCTAGCTGAATACCGGCGGCCGGGCGCTCAAAGACCCTCTCTCAACCGGCTGCCGTTCAGCGCCCCTCTCCCTTGCCCCGGGAGGGGGGCCTTTTTCTGCAGCTACCTTGCGGGGTGTATCCGGAGGCGCAGGCACGGATACAGGAGAACAGCAGCTACTCCGCCGCCTCCACATGCCGGACCTTGCCGATGCGCGCGGCGCAATACTTGAACTCCGGGATCTTGCCGTAAGGATCGAGCATCGGGTTGGTCAGTTTGTTGGCCGGGCTTTCATTGAAGCAGAACGGCATGAAGATCGTGCCATCGGCAACCTCGCGGTCGGCGCGCAGGATGGCTTCGACGATGCCACGCCGCGTCTCCACCGTGATCCTGTCGCCGGGGGCAAGGCCATTTCGCGCGATCTCGTATGGGTTCATGGCGGCGATGCCATAGGGCTCGATGGCGTCGAGCACGCCGGCCCGGCGCGTCATGGCGCCGGTGTGCCAGTGCTCCAAGAGACGTCCGGTGGTGAGCACCAGCGGATAGGTTTCGTCCGGCACCTCGTCGGGCGGCAGAAGGTCGGCCGGCACGATGCGCCCGCGCCCGTCCGCGGTCGGGAAGCCGGAGGAAAAAACCACCTCGTTGCCGGGCTTGTCGTCGGCATCGGCCGGATAGATCACCGAATCCTCGCGCTCGATGCGCTCCCAGGAAATGTGGTTCAGCGAGGGCATGACGCTCGCCATCTCGGTGTAGACCTCCGACACATCGCCGTAGTGCCAGTCGAGCCCGACACGCTCGGCGAGGTCGACGATAATCTCCCAGTCCTGCCGCGCCTCGCCGGGCATGTCGAGCGCGGGCCGCCCCATCTGCACCTGTCGGTTGGTGTTGGTGTAGGTACCGCGCTTTTCGGCATGAGCCGATGCCGGCAGGATGACGTCGGCGTGCCAGGCGGTCTCGGTGAAGAAGATGTCCTGCACCACCAGGTGCTCGAGCATGGCCAGCGCCTTGCGGGCGTGGGTCTGGTCAGGGTCAGACATGGCCGGGTTTTCGCCCATGATGTACATGCCCCGGATTTCGCCGGCGTGGATGGCATCGACGATCTCGACCACGGTCAGGCCCGTCTTCGGGTCCAGCGTCTGGCCCCAGAAATTCTCGTACTGGCTGCGGATATCTACGTTCACCACCGACTTGTAGTCGGGGTAGTACATCGGGATCAGTCCGGCATCTGAGGCGCCCTGCACATTGTTCTGCCCGCGCAGAGGGTGCAACCCGGTGCCCGGCCGGCCGACCTGGCCGGTGATCAGCGACAGCGCGATCAGGCAGCGCGAATTGTCGGTGCCATGGACATGCTGCGAAATACCCATGCCCCAGAAAATGATCGAGTGCTCGGACTTGGCATAGGTGCGCGCCACATCGCGCAGCACGGCAGCTTCAACGCCGCAGACCGGCGCCATCGCTTCGGGCGAAAAATCCTTCACCTTGGCCTTCAGCGCCTCGAAGCCGGAGACATTGGCCTGGATGTACTGCTCGTCGTAGAGCTTTTCCTCGATGATGGTGTGGATGAGCGCGTTCAGCAGCGCGACGTCGCTGCCGGCGGTGAATTTCAGCGCATAGGTCGCGTGGCGCATCAGGTCCTGGCCGCGCGGGTCGATGACGATCAGCTTCTTGCCGCGCTTGGCTGCCTGCTTGAAGAAGGTCGCCGCCACCGGGTGGTTGACCGTGGGCCGCGCGCCGATGACGATGATGCAATCGGCTTTCATCGCATCGTTGAAGGGCGCCGACACCGCACCCGAGCCGACGCCTTCCATCAGCGCCGCGACAGAGGACGCGTGGCAGAGCCGCGTGCAGTGGTCGACATTGTTAGTCCCAAAACCCTGCCGCACCAGCTTCTGGAACAGATAGGCCTCCTCGTTGGAGCCCTTGGCCGAGCCGAAGCCGGCCAGCGCCTTGCCGCCACGCGCGTCGAGGATCGATTTCAGCCCGCCAGCGGCGCGCTCCATCGCTTCTTCCCATGTCGCCTCGCGGAACACCGTGAGCGGATCGACGCCGCGTAGATCGGCGTTAGCATCCTTCGGCGCATCGTCGCGGCGGATCAGCGGCTTGGTTAGGCGCTCGAGCGACATGGCATAGTCGAAGCCGAAGCGGCCCTTGACGCAGAGCCGGTTCTGGTTGGCAAAGCCATCGCGACCATCGACCTGGACGATGCGATTTTCCTTCACCGCCACCCGCGTCTGGCAGCCGACACCGCAGAACGGGCAGAGCGTGTCCACCACGCGATCGAATGAGTGCACGGCGCGGGTGCGGAACTCCTTGTCCATCAGCGATTTTTCGTAGAGCGCGCCGGTGGGGCAGGCCTGCACGCATTCGCCGCAGGTCACGCAGGTCGAGTGCCCCATCGGATCGTGCATGTCGAAGACGGGGATGGAATGATCGCTTCGCCCCGCCATGCCGATGACGTCGTTGACCTGCACCTCGCGACACGCGCGCACGCAGGCATTGCAGGCGATGCAGGCATCGAGATTGACCGCGATGGCGGGATTGGAGATGTCGAATTCGGCTGCCTCACCGTTGAGCTTTGAGGGATAGCGGCGGCTGCCCGAAATGCCCATGGAGGCTGCCCACTGCCAGAAGGCGGACTGGTTGTCCGGCCCCTCCTCCGCTGGGCGCATATTGCTGGCCAGAAGCTCGAACACCATTTCGCGCGACTTTTTCGCGCGTTCGGTGTCGGTGTGGACCACCATTCCCTCGGCCGGCTTGCGGATGCAGGAGGCGGTCAGCACGCGCTCGCCCTCGACATCCGCCATGCAGGCACGGCAATTGCCGTCGGGCCGATAGCCGGGCAGGTCGACATGGCACAGATGCGGGATCAGCGTGCCCTCGCGCTTAGCCACATCCCAGATGGTCTCGCCTTCTGCGGCGACGACCGGCTTTCCGTCGAGCGTGAATTTGATCGTGCCAGCCATCACAGGTCACCCCGGAAGTATTTCAGCAGGTGATTGACCGGGTTGGGCGCGGCCTGGCCCAGACCGCAGATCGAGGCGTCGCGCATGACGCTTTCGAGATCGCGGATTGCAGCCTCTTCCAGCGGCGCCGGCTTCTGCAGCAGCGCCACCATCTTGGCGGTGCCCTCGCGGCACGGCGTGCACTGGCCGCAGCTTTCGTGTTTGAAGAATTCCAACAGGTTGAGCGTCACGTCCTTGGCGCTGTCGGCCTGCGAGAACACCACGATCGCATGCGAGCCGACGAAGGCGTCGAGCTTGGCGAGCTCGCCGCCGAAATCCAGTGGTATGTCGCCCATTGAGGCGGGCAGGATGCCGCCGGAAGCGCCGCCGGGCAGATAGGCCTTGAACTCGTGGCCATCGGCCATGCCGCCGCAATAGTCCTCGATCAGCTGGCGCACTGTGACGCCGGCCGGCGCAAGCTTGACGCCCGGATCCTTCACCCGGCCGGACACCGACCAGGAGCGAATGCCGGGATGGTCGGGCAGCCCTTTGGCGGCGAACCATTCCGCGCCGTGCTCGACGATGTCCCGCACCCACCACAGCGTCTCGATATTGTGGTTGAGGGTGGGCAGGCCGAACAAGCCGACCTCGGCGATATAGGGCGGGCGGTTGCGCGGCAGGCCGCGCTTGCCCTCGATGCTTTCCAGCATCGCGCTTTCCTCGCCGCAGATATAAGCGCCGGCGCCGCGCCGAAGCTCGATGAAGCCCGAGGCTATAACGCCTGCCTGTGCCAGCGCCGCGATCTCTTTGCGCAGGATTTCCAGCACCGCCGGATATTCGTCGCGCATGTAGAAATAGATGCGCTCGGCTTCGACCGCATGGGCGGCGATCAGCGCGCCTTCCAGCGTGCGGTGCGGATCGCTTTCGAGATAGAAGCGGTCCTTGAAGGTGCCGGGCTCGCCCTCGTCGCCATTGACCGTCATCAGGCGCGGGCCCTTGAAAGAACGAACGATGCTCCACTTCTTGCCGGCCGGGAACCCTGCCCCGCCAAGGCCGCGCAGACCCGCCGCCTGCATGGTCTCGATCAACTCATCGGCGCCGATCTCGCCTGCGCGGACCTTTCCCAGAAGCTGGTAGCCGCCGGCGGCGCGATAGGCGTCGAGCTCGATGTATGAGGGCACCACCGTCTTGGTTTCGCCGTCGCGAGCCATCTTCATCAGGCTCTCGCTGGTGGCGTGGTCGACCTCGCGATTGCCGATGCGCGCAGCGGGTGCCGTGTCGCAGCGACCCATGCAGGGCGCGCGCACTACTCGAACCGCCTTCGGGTCGACGCCGGCGGCGAGTTGCTCGAGCAGCGTCTCGCAGCCGGCCACCATGCAGCTGATGGAATTGCAGACGCGGATGGTCAGCGGCGCAGGCGGGGTCTCGCCTTCCTTGACGAAGTCGAAATGGTCGTAGAACGAGGCGACTTCGTAGACCTCGGTCTGCGACAGCCGCATCTCCTCGGCCAGCGCCCGCAGATGCGCGGTCGACAGGCAGCCATAGTGATCCTGGATCAGGTGCAGGAATTCGATCAGCAGGTCGCGGCGGCGAGGCCTGTCGATCAGCAGAGCGCGCACCTCGTGCAGCGCCTTGTCATCGAGACCACGGCCCTTGGGGCCACGGTCGCGGCCACCGCCGCGCCTGAATTTCGGGTCCTGGATGTTCACCTGCGCCACCTCCCGCATTTCGCGTCGACGTCGGAGCAATGCCAGCCTGCAACCACTTTACGGCAAGCCAATCAGGTGACGCTAGGTAAATCAACCCCCACCATTGACGACCCCGTTTGCCTTCTCGATCACGAACACGATGCGGCCATCCTGCCGTTCGGTTGCCACCAGAAGGTCGCCGGTCTCGGAGAGAAGGCTGGGAATATCGATGGAAGCGAGCGGGTCGGTGCACACGACCTCGATCCGCTCGCCCGAGGCGAGCCCGCGAAGCGCCTTGCGGGTCTTCAACGCCGGCAAGGGACATTTTAGTCCGCTCAGATCAAGCTTCGTCGTCATGTCGCGCCACGATGAGGCATCGGTGCCTATTTGGTCAATCGAACTTACAGCAGGCTCGAATAGGGCAGAAAGCGGACTATGTCGCCGGGCTTGATGTTCGTCATCTCCTCGTCGAGTTCGACCAGCCCGTCCGTGTCGACCAGCGAGGACAGGAGCCCTGCCCCCTCGCGTGGGAACTTTTCGGCCTCGCAGGTTCCGTCGGCACTCTTGCGCAGGCTTGCCCGCACATATTCGCGTCGTCCAGGTTTCTTGCGGTAGGAGAAAGCGGCTCTTACTGGCATCGGCAGGAGAGCTTCAGGTTTCGCCCCGGCAAGCGCCCGGATTGCAGGTCGCGCAACATGGGCGAAGGTGACAAAACTTGCCACCGGATTGCCGGGCAGGCCGATGAAGGCGGCCCCGCGAATGACGCCCATGGCGACTGGCCGTCCGGGCTTGATCGCGACGCGCCAGAACACCAGCGAGCCGACGCTTTCGACGCTGGCCTTCACATGGTCGGCTTCGCCGGTGGAGACGCCGCCGGAGGTGAGGATGAGGTCGTGAGCGGCCGCGGCCTCTGCCAGCACGCCCGCAATCAGGTCGCCCTCATCGCGCAATATGCCGAGGTCGGTGACGACACAGCCCAGCCGGGCCAGCATGGCGCGCAGCATGAAGCGGTTGGAATCGAAGAGCTGCGCGGGGCCGCGTTCCGCTCCCGGCGCGACGATCTCGTTGCCGGTGGAAAACACCGCCACCCGCACACGACGGCGGACGGCAATCTCGGTGAGGCCGAGCGCTGCGACCAGCGCAACATCCTGCGGTCGAAGAACTTGCCCGGCGCGCAGCACCACGCTGCCGGCAGAAATATCCTCGCCGATGGGCCGCACATTGGCGCCGCGCCTCAGTCCCGCCGGCAGGATCACGCCGCCGGCCTCGTCGAGCCGCACATCCTCCTGCATGAATACGGTGTCGGCACTCTCGGGCATGGGCGCGCCGGTGAAGATGCGCACGGCATGTCCCGGCTCGATGAGAGCCCCGGGCGACATGCCGGCCTGGACGCGGGCAGCGATGGGAAAAGCCTTTTCGCCCTCGGCCGGCAGGTCGGCGCCATGCACGGCATAGCCGTCCACCGCCGAGTTGGTGAAGGGCGGCAGAGGCAGTGGGGCTATGAGATCTCTTGCCAGCACACGACCGTCTGCTTCGGAGAGCGGCACCGTCTCCGTCTCGCCAACGGGCGTCAGCCGCGAAGTAATCAGCGCCACTGCGTCGTCGACCGACATCATCTGCCCGCCGAAGGCAAAGCAGTCGTCGGAAAGTTGTGCCATGGTTTGTTCCCTCCGGTCTTCGCCGGGCGGGAAGGCCGGCCTGAGCATCTGTCGAAAGAGTGGGCGCGAGGCCCTCGCCCTTTCAAGATTGGCCTGGATTTGAACAGGCTATAGACTGGGGGTCAAGGCGATGCGAGCGGAGACGAGACCGTCATGCAGCAGATGAAACCCAAGGCCGACCCGGCCGTGATCCTGCCCGACCCGGATGACCCGCGCCTGACCGAGCGCGTCGCCGGCATCGACCACACCGGCGCGCCCGTCGAGGTGAGTGTGCCGGTGGAGCGGGCGCTGACGCTCTATCTCAACGCGCAGGAGATCGTCACCATGATGACGATCAACGACTATCCGGAATATCTGGCCATCGGCTATCTGCTCAACCAGAACATGCTGAAGCCCGACGACGTGGTCACGGGCGTCGACTATGACGACGAGCTGCAGGTGGCCGTGGTGCGCACCGAGCGCCACACCAACTACGAGCACAAGCTGAAGAAGCGCACGCTGACCTCTGGCTGCGCGCAGGGCACCGCCTTCGGCGACCTGATGGAGGCGCTGGAGGAAATCGACCTGCCGGACGCGGAGCTGCGCACCTCCTGGCTCTACGAGATGACCAAGACCATCAACACCATGCCTTCGCTCTATCTCGCGGCCGGCGCGATCCATGGCTGCGTGTTGTGCCGGGAGGGCCAGCCGCTCTGCTACATGGAAGATGTCGGTCGCCACAACGCCGTCGACAAGCTGGCCGGCTGGATGTACCTCCACGATGTCGACCCGGCCGACAAGATCCTCTACACGACCGGCCGGCTGACCTCGGAAATGACGATCAAGACCGTTCGCATGGGCATACCGATCCTCGTCTCGCGCTCCGGCTTCACCGCCTGGGGCGTTTCGCTCGCCCGCCAGGCGGGGCTGACGCTGGTGGGCCGGGCGCGCGGAAAACGCTTCGTCGCCGTGTCGGGCGAGGAGCGGATCGTGTTCGACCAGGACCCTGCTTCCATCGAGGAGGAAGCATCCCGGCATCACCGCAAGGGCGCGGAAGGCGATGACTGAAACGGATATCGAAACGATCGGCGTGATCCTCGCCGGCGGGTTGGCGCGGCGCATGGGCGGCGGCGACAAGCCGATGCGCGCGATCGGCGGGCGCCCCATCCTGGACCACCTCATCGAGCGTTTTAAGCCGCAATGCGACGGCCTGATCCTCAACGCCAATGGCGACCCGGCGCGCTTTGCCGGCTTCGGCCTGCCCGTGGTGGCCGACGGCGTGGCGGATTTTCCCGGCCCGCTGGCCGGCATACTCGCCGCGCTCGACTGGACGGCGCAGATGCGGCCCGGCGTGCAATGGGTTGCGAGCGTTGCCGGCGACTGCCCCTTCCTGCCGCGCGATCTGGTGGCGCGGCTGCACGGCGCGCGCGCTGCTGAAGGCGCCATGCTGGCGGTCGCGGCCTCGGCCGGCCAATCGCACCCGGTGATCGGACTGTGGAACGTGGCGCTGCGCGAGGAGCTGCGCCACGCGCTTGTGGTGGAGGACATCCGCAAGATCGACCGTTGGACCGCGCGCTACCCGCTCGCCACCGTGTCTTGGCCGGTCGATCCGGTCGACCCGTTTTTCAACGCCAATACGGTCGAGGATTTGGCCGAGGCGGAGAAGCTGGCGGCGCTGGCGGGCTAGTCTCAAGCTGGCCGAAAACCTGCCTCCTCCAGCGCCTGTCGTACCTCCGGTGAATGCAGCGCGGCCAAAAACGCCTGCACTGGCGGCCGCTCCCGCCGCGCCGAGACCAACGCAAAGTCGTAGTGTTCTTCCGCCAGCGGGATAAAACCGAGCCCCGCGGCGTCCGCCACCGGCGCGATGGTGACGCCCCAGTCTGCCCTGCCCTGCGATACCGCAGCGGCCACCGCATTGTGCGATTTCGGCTGGTTCCAATAGCCTTCCGGCCGCGCCCCGCCGAGCAGCGCATCGATGAGGATGCGCGTGCCCGCACCCTGGTTGCGGTTGACCAGCAGGCATGCCGGGTCGGCAAGTGCTGCCTTCACCGCCACCTCGGCCGAAAGGCCCTCGAAGCGCGCGTCGCCCTTGCGGTGGACAAACCCCTGCATGCGCCGCCAGCCAGGCACCAGTTCGAGACCAGGCGATAGAAACGGTTCGTTGTAACTTTTTGTCCTCTCGTCAAAGAGATGGATGGGCGCAACGTCGCATTCGCCGCGACGGGCCGCCGCCAGCCCGCCAAGACTGCCAACCGACAGCGAGCGCACTGAAAGCCCCTGTTGGACCAGCGGCGCCAGTACCCGGTCGAGCCCGGTGCAATGGCTGCCGATGATGACGAGATCGGGGACATGGACCTGAGGAGTGAACAGCGTCACCTCGACCTGCGCGCCGACGGGGAGATGATCGGCCAACGCCTCGATGCGGACAAACCCATCGGCTTGCGCGAAAGAGGTGATGGCGCCGGAGCCCTTGCTGGTGGGATAGGCGACCAGCCCCTCCTGCCCCTCGACCAGCGAGATCATGACGAATTCCGTGCGGCCGAGCTCGGAGGGAACGCGCAGCGGCACGGTGGCCGTGACATGAGCATCGGTGCGCGGCGGCAGGCCCGCCATGCGGCGCAGCACCGGCACGATCATGTCGTGAAAGGTGAACATGGCCGAGGTCGGGAACCCCGGCAGGATGACCACCGGCTTGCCGTCGCAGACGGCGAGGCACAGCGGCTTGCCGGGCTTCAGCGCCACGCCGTGGGCAATGATGCCGGGTTTGCCAAGCCGCGCGATGATGCGGTGACTGACATCGCCCGCGCCTTTGGAGGTGCCGCCTGACAGGATCAGCATGTCGTGCCCGGCCAGCGCCTCGCGCATGGCCGCTTCCAGCGTCGCCTCGTCATCCGGGAAAGCGCCGAGGAACACCGGCTCGCCGCCGTTTTCGGCGATGGCCGCGGATACAATGGCGCCATTGGTGTCGTAGATGCCGGCAGACGGCAGCGGCGCGCCGGGTTGGACGAGTTCGTCGCCGGTGGAGATCACCGCGACCTTCGGCTTTCGTGCCACCGGAACGCTGGCAATGCCGCAGGCGGCCAGCATGCCGATCTCGCGCGAACCGATCAGGGTGCCGGCGCGCAGCAGCGTCTCGCCGCGTGCGATGTCGGAGCCGGCATAGGAGATGAACTGGCCGGGGCTTGCCGCGCGCCGCACCGCGATGCCTTCGCCGGCCGGCTCGGTATGCTCGACCATGATGACGGCATCGGCGCCGCGCGGAATGGGCCCGCCGGTGGAGATCGGCGTGGCGGTGCCGCCGAGAACCGGCAGTGCGGGCTCGGTGCCGCAGGCAATCCGCTCATCATTGAGCACCAGCTTCACGCCGCGCCCCTCGCCCGCCTCGGCAAGATCGGTCGAGCGCGCGGCAAAGCCGTCGACATTCGCGCGGTCGAAGGGCGGCACGTCGATGGGCGCCACGACATCTTCGGCCAACGCCATGCCAAGCGCATCGGCAAGCCTGCGCCGTTCGACCGGAACGGCGCGTGGAAACAACGCCGCATCGAACCGCGTCAGTGCCTCCTCGCGCGACAGGATTGCCAGGAACTGCTCCTGCTCGATGCCGGCGCCAGGTCTGGTTGGAGCGTTGTTCATCCCCTCACCCATCCCGCAGTGCAAAGGCGGCAACTTCGGTGCCCACCGCAAAGCCCTCGCTATCGGCGGGAACAGCCAGCCAGGCGTCTACCTCGGCGATGAGATGCAGCGGCAGCACGCCGGTGGCGAGCGGGAGCCAGGCTTCATTCTCGCGCTTTAGCAGCACCAGTTCCGTGATGCCGACGATGGAAGCAACCTTGCGCGCCATCGGCAGCTTCAGCTCGCGCCGCGGCAAGCGGCCCGACAGGCGGTCGAGCGCCGGCAGCGCGAGCGTCAGCCAGACGGCAAGCGCCTGCTCCGGCGCACCGGGCAGCGCGATGACCGGCACCCGCCCGAGCCGGCCGACGGCCCCGCTTCGCCCCGGCTCCAGCGCGACGCCATGCGCAGAAAGCACGCCCCGCTCGGCCAGTGCCATCGCCGTTTCGTCATAGTGCCCGAGCCCGGTGCCGCCGACGAGCAGGACGATGTCGGCCGGCTCGGCATCGAGCGCGGCGGCAATGGAGACTGCGTCGCGGGCCACGGCTTCGATGCCTACCAGCAAGGCGCCGGCCGCACGCACGAGATCCGCGATCAGCTCGACCGTAACGGTGCCGCCGTCGCTCGCGGCAACATCGATGAGCCGCAACGAGGGGCGCCGCACCGGCAGGCGCTCCAAGCGGGCGCGGCGGGCGAGCAACAGATCGAATGGGGAGATGACGCTTCCGGCGGCGACGAGAGGCTGGCCGGCCAGAATATCCTGACCGGCGCGGCGGACGCCCTGCCCCGGCACTGCTTCGGCAAGCACCAGCATTTGGTCCTCGGCCGCCTCGACCTGCCCGGGCTCGACGACGCAGTCGCATCCCCGCGGCATGGGCTGGCCGGCCTCGACCCAGCGCGCCTCGTCGGGCGGCACTGCCGGCGAATAGGAGGAGGCACCCACGAGATCGGCCGAGGCGAAAGCCCAGCCATCCACGACGGCCTCGTCGGTCGACGGCACCGGCTCTGCCAATGGCGGCATTTCGGCCGCAACGCGGCCCAGCGCTTCGGCGAGCGGCAAATCGATGGGCACAACTGCTTCCAGTCCGTCGAGCAGCAGCGCGAGTGCCGCTTCGACGCCGGTCAACGCAGGGTGTTGCGAAGACGCGCTCATCATGGCCCATGATGGTCCATGACGGGCGCGATTTGCAATATTTCAAACGTGGCGGCGGTCCCCAAAGGCTACCGGGACAGTTTCAGGGCCTTTTGCCGGTCCAGACAATCGCCAATTCTTAAGAAGCAGCCGCTGTCCGCCTCCGACAAGGGACTTCAAAAGCCCGTACAGAACTGTATGGTACGCCCCAGGAACCGGCCGGCGACGTTGGGATGTCGCTCGCCGGTCCTGTTTTTTGAGGGAGGAATTTCAATGGGGCCTGTGGTCGATCCCGTTCCAACGCGCGATACCCGTCCCGAGGCGGCGGATGTCGTGATTGTCGGCGGCGGCATCATCGGCGTCAGCGCCGCGCTGTTTCTCGCACGCAGCGGCGTGTCGGTGGTGCTGTGCGAAAAGGGCTACATCGCCGGCGAGCAATCGAGCCGCAACTGGGGCTGGGTCCGCCGCATGGGACGCGATCCGCGCGAGCTGGCGCTGATCGTCGAGGCCCTGAAACTCTGGCCGCAGATGGAAGAGCTGGTGGGCGAGGACGTCGGCTTCCGCCGCACGGGCATCCTCTATCTGTGCGAGGACGACAGCGACATTGCACACCATGAGGACTGGCTGAAAAGTGCGGGCAGCTATGCGCTCGACACCCACCTTATCGAGGGCAAGACGCTTTCCGCGCTGATGCCCGGCGCCACCCGCAATTTCCGCGCAGCGCTCTACACGCCAAGCGACGGCCGGGCCGAACCGCAGAAGGCCGCGCCCGCCATCGCGCGAGCGGCGCAGCGCGCCGGCGCCCGCATCCTGGCGCCTTGCGCCGTGCGCTCCATCGAAACCGAAGGCGGTCGCATCAGCGGCGTGGTGACCGAACAGGGCGTCATCCGGACCAGCACGGTCATCGTGGCCGGCGGCGCCTGGTCGAGCCGCCTCTGCGGCTCGCTCGGATTACGGCTGCCGCAATTGACGGTGCGCGCCTCCGTCATGCGCACGGGGCCGGTGGAAGGCGGCCCGGACGGCGCGGCCTGGGGCAAGGACTTCGCCTATCGCAAGCGGCTGGACGGCGGCTACACGCTCGCGGACGGCACGCTCAATTTCCATCACATCTCGCCCAACAGCTTCCGCTACTTCCGCGACTTCCTGCCGATGCTCTCGCAGGAATGGCGCATGGTGCGGTTGCGCGCCGGCACGGATTTCTTCACCGGCCCCTTCGGCCTGACGCCATCGGTGGAGCCGGGCAAGAGCGTCTACGAGCGCCACAGGACACTCGACCCCGAGCCGGTGACCGCGCGACTGGAGGTGGTGCGCAAGAAGATGGAAGAAATGTTCCCGGTCCTGAAGGGCGTGCCGATAGAGCAGCGCTGGGCCGGCTTCATCGACGCCACGCCGGATGCGGTGCCAGTGATATCGCCGGTCAAATCACTGCCCGGACTGGTGATCGCCACCGGCTTCTCCGGCCACGGCTTTGGCATCGGCCCCGCCGCGGGCCAACTGGCGGCAAATCTGGTAACGGGCGACACGCCGATCGTCGACCCGACGCCGTTCCGCTATGAGCGCTTCATCGACGGCACCAGGCCAAGGCCGACCACCGGGGTGTAGCGCGAAGACCGCCCCCCGGCGCTAGGCGGCGTTCGGACGCCCGGCGCCGACCTGGCTGAGCAGCCAGTCCTGGAAAGCGACGGCAACCTTGTTGGTCTGCCGGCTTTCCGGGAAAACCACGAAGTAGCTGTTCTCGGTCGCCATGGGCAGGTCGAAGAGCGTCGTCAGCGCGCCGCTGCGGATTTCTTCCTCGATCAGGTAGGACGGAAGAAGGCCCACTCCCAGCCCGGAAAGAACGGCGGCGATGATCATCGAGAACTGGTCGAAGCGGTTGCCGCGATAAGCGTTCTGGGCAGCAACGCCGTTGGCCTCGAACCATTGCGCCCACAGGCGCGGCCGCGTCGTGAGGTGGATGAGCGGCGCGTCGACCAGATCCTCCGGGTTCCGTGCCGCCAGCTTCTCGATCGTTTTCCTGCTTACCACCGGCAGGACGACTTCGCTGCACAGGAAGGTGGAGCGCGCCCGCGCCCAGGTGGGCTGGCCGTAGTGGATCGCCAGATCGAAATCCTCCTCGTCGAAATCGAACGGCGTCGACCGGGATTCGATCGTCACGGAGACGTTCGGGTGGGCGTCGAGAAAATCGGAAATGCGCGGCACCAGCCATCTGGTTCCGAAGGTCGGCAGCGTGGCGACTCGCAGCGATGCTTTCATATCGGCCGCAGCCACCGCGCCGATCATCAACTGCTCCGCCTGATGCAGCAGGCGCCGCACCTCGGGCAGCAGCCGCGCGCCGGCCGCCGAGAGCACGACGCGCTGCCTGATCCTTTCGAACAGCAAGAGCCCGGTTTGGCGCTCCAGATCGGCGATCTGGCGGCTCACCGCGCTTTGCGTGAGATTCAGTTCCTCCGCCGCGCGCGTAAAATTGCCATGCCTGGCGGCGCTCTCGAAGGCCTGCAGATTGACGATGTCGGGAACCAGCGTTCGGCGCATGTTCATTCCATTTCCGCATCAAGCCAGCATCCGATCTCATAAGACGGAAAGCAAGACAAGGCATATTAGTTATGGCGAGGATAAGTTGCCGAGAGTTTGAGCGTTATGACTTCGAACCACGTTCCTGCCGACGAGATCCGCGCGGCCTTCTCCGCCGCCATGTCGGAGATGTACCGGGCGGAGGTTCCCGCCTATGGCACGCTGATCGATCTGGTGCGTCAGGTGAACGATGAAACCCTCGCCAAGGACCCCGCCCTGCGCGAGCGACTTGAGGACACCGACACGCTCGACCGCATTTCCGAGGAAAGGCACGGCGCGATTCGCCTCGGCACCCCCGCCGAGCTTTCCATGATGCGCCGCGTTTTCGCGGTCATGGGCATGTATCCGGTCGGCTATTACGACCTGTCGACGGCCGGCGTTCCCGTCCATTCGACCGCCTTTCGCCCTGTGGGCGAAAAGGCGCTGAGCAAAAACCCGTTCCGCGTTTTCACCTCGCTTCTGCGGCTCGACTTGATTGCCGACGAGACGCTGCGCCGGGAAGCCGAGGAGATCCTGGCAAAGCGCCGGATCTTCACGGAGACGGCGATCGCGCTGACGCAGAAGGCGGATCGCGAGGGCGGCCTCGACAAGGCGGACGTCGACCTGTTCGTCGTCGAAGTGCTGGAAACCTTCCGCTGGCACGACAAGGCCAATGTCAGCCTCGAAATGTACCACCGTCTCCACGATGCCCATCGGCTGATCGCCGACGTCGTCTCCTTCAAGGGGCCGCACATCAACCACCTGACGCCCCGCACGCTCGATATCGACGCCGTGCAGGCCCGCATGCCCGAGCATGGCATTGCGCCCAAGGCGGTCGTCGAAGGCCCGCCGAGCCGCAAGTGCCCGATCTTGCTGCGCCAGACGTCGTTCAAGGCCCTGCAGGAAGCGGTGTCCTTCGCCGACGCGGACGGCAGCTGGAAGACCGGCTCGCACACCGCACGCTTCGGCGAGATCGAGCAGCGCGGCATCGCCCTGACGCCGAAGGGCCGTGCCCTTTACGATGATCTGCTGAACCGCTCGCGTGCGGTCATCCGGCCTGCCGCCGACGGCTCCAATGCCCGCGAATATGAAGCAGCACTCGCCGAAGTCTTCCAGGCGTTCCCCGATAATTGGGAGGACATTCGCGCCAATGGCCTGGGCTATTTCACCTATTCGCTGACCGAGAAGGGTCGCACCAGGCGACTGCCTGACGCGGCGGTTTCGCTCGAAGCCCTTATCGCCGAAGGTCTCATCCGCTTCGATCCGATCGTCTACGAGGACTTTTTGCCGGTCAGCGCCGCTGGTATCTTCCAGTCGAATCTCGGAGACGATGCGCAGCAGGAATTCAAGGCAAGCCCCAACCAGCTTCGCTTCGAAGCGGATCTCGGCGCGGCAGTGCTCAACGAGTTCGATCACTACGCGGCAATCGAGCAGGGCTCGATCGAAGCCTGCCTGCGCGTGCTGACCGCCCAGGAAGCCGCGGAATAGGTTTTTGATGATCGACCGGGCGCACAAGCAAGCGTTTCTGCAAATCCTCGGCGAAAAGGGCCTCGTCGAGGACGAGCACGACATTGCAACCTATGAGACCGGCGCGCGCTACGACCGTGGAAAGGCAGCATTGGTGCTGCGCCCGCGCACCACGCAGGAGGTCTCCGCGGTCGTTGCCTACTGCGTCAGGAACGGCATCGCGCTCGTGCCGCAGTCCGGCAACACCGGGCTCGTTTCGGGCTCGACGCCGGATGCTTCCGGCAACGAGATCGTGCTCAGCCTCGATCGCGTGACGCAGACCTTCGAGCTCGACCTCGACAACCGCTCGCTGAAGGCCGGTGCCGGCCTCCGACTTTCGGAAGTCAACCGGCGGCTGGAGGAACATGGCTTGTTCTTCCCGATCGATCTCGGCGCCGACCCATGCCTGGGCGGCATGGTGGCCACCAACACCGGCGGCTCGCGCTTCCTCCGGTACGGCGACGTTCGCCGCAACACGCTCGGCCTGACCGTCGTGCTCGGCGACGAAAACGGCACAGTGCTGGAACTGTCCTCAGATCTTCGCAAGAACAACACCGGCGTCGACTGGAAGCAGCTTTTCATCGGCACGTCGGGCGCTTTCGGCATCGTCACCGAATGCGTGCTCAATCTGGAAAAGACGCCCCGCCAGGCCGCGACCGCGCTTCTGGTGCCGCAGAGCGCAGCGCATGTCATGCCGCTCCTGCGCGCCATGGAAGATAAACTCGGCGTCTATCTCTCGGCCTTCGAGGGCATGTCCGGCAACGCCGTTGCCGCCGCGCTCGACCATGTGCCGTCGCTGAGGAATCCATTCCAGGGCGGCATCGTGCCGTCCTATGTGATCCTTGCCGAGATCAGCCGGACCTGGGCCCCGCGCGAGGGGGAACAGGGGCTCGATGCCGTGCTGGAAAACGTGCTCGCCGAGATATGGGAAAGCGAGGAGGCACCGCTTGCCGACGCCTTCGTCGGCCCGGCCCATGAGACCTGGGCGCTGCGCCACGCGCTGTCGGAAGGCGTCAAGCATTCCGGCAAGCTGATTGCCTTCGACCTCTCCTTCCGGCGCGGGCAGATCATGGCGTTCTGCGAGCGCATGAAGGCGGAAATGCCGAGCCACTTCCCGGAAGTGACCATCTGCGACTTCGGCCATATCGGCGATGGCGGCGTGCATCTCAATCTCGTCGTACCGAAGGACTGCGCGGCAGCCTCCGACGCAGACTACGAACGCCGCCTGCGCGACTGGGTATTCCGCATCACCGTCGAGGAATTCGGCGGCAGCTTCAGCGCCGAGCACGCCATCGGCCGCAAGAACCAGGCCTATTACGACCTCTACACCAACCCCGAAATCAAGCGCCTCGCTCAAGGCCTAAAGGCGATAACCTCGCCCGGCCGCCTTGGCACCGTGCGCTTTGGATGAAAAAGGAGCCGTCATGAACATTGCAGCGAAAGCGGTCAACGTCGTCGAGGAAGCCGCCGCGATCCTCTCCAAGCTCGGCGTTGCCGAGCAACTCTACAAGGGCGGTGACATGCCCTCTTACTCGCCGGTCACCGGCGAGGAGATCGCAAGGCTGAAGACCGTTTCCGCCGCTGAAGCCGCAGCCAAGATCGAAGCCGCCGACAAGGCCTTCCGCGCCTGGCGCAACGTGCCCGCCCCCAAGCGCGGCGAACTGATCCGCCTGCTGGGCGAGGAACTGCGCACCGCCAAGGCCGATCTCGGCCGCCTGGTTTCGATCGAGGCCGGCAAAATCACCTCCGAGGGTCTCGGCGAGGTGCAGGAAATGATCGACATCTGCGATTTCGCAGTCGGTCTTTCGCGCCAGCTCTACGGCCTGACCATCGCCACCGAACGTCCCGGCCACCGCATGATGGAAACCTGGCACCCGCTGGGCGTCGTCGGCATCATCACCGCCTTCAACTTCCCGGTCGCCGTCTGGTCGTGGAATACGGCGCTGGCTCTGGTCGCCGGCAACGCCGTCGTCTGGAAGCCGTCTGAAAAGACTCCGCTCACCGCACTTGCCAGCCAGGCCATTCTCGAGCGCGCCATCGCCCGTTTCGGCGAGGTGCCGGAAGGTCTCAGCCAGGTCCTGATCGGCGACCGCGCCATCGGCGAGGTTCTGGTCGACAACCCGAAGGTGCCGCTCATTTCGGCCACCGGCTCGACCCGCATGGGCCGCGAAGTCGGCCCGCGCCTTGCCAAGCGCTTCGCCCGCTCGATCCTGGAGCTCGGCGGCAACAATGCCGGCATCGTCTGCCCGTCGGCCGATCTCGACATGGCGCTGCGCGCCGTGGCCTTCGGCGCCATGGGCACGGCCGGCCAGCGCTGCACCACGCTTCGCCGCCTGTTCGTTCATGAAAGCGTCTACGACACGCTCGTTCCGCGCCTGAAGAAGGCCTATGCCAGCGTCTCGGTCGGCAACCCGCTCGAGACCTCGGCGCTGGTCGGCCCGCTGATCGACAAGCTCGCCTTCGACAACATGCAGAAGGCGATTGCCGAGGCCAAGGCGCATGGCGGCACCGTCACCGGCGGCGACCGCGTGGAGGTTGGTCAGGCGACCGCCTACTACGTCAAGCCGGCGCTCGTCGAAATGCCGAAGCAGCAGGGCCCCGTGCTCGAAGAAACCTTCGCGCCGATCCTCTATGTGATGAAGTACACCGACTTCGACGCCGTGATTGCAGATCACAATGCCGTCGGCGCGGGTCTCTCCTCTTCGATCTTCACGCTCGACATGCGCGAGGCCGAAACCTTCCTGTCCAGCGAAGGCTCGGACTGCGGCATTGCCAACGTCAATATCGGGACCTCGGGCGCCGAAATCGGCGGCGCGTTCGGCGGCGAGAAGGAGACCGGCGGCGGCCGTGAATCCGGCTCGGACGCGTGGAAGGCCTATATGCGCCGCGCAACCAACACGGTGAACTATTCGAAGGCCCTGCCGCTGGCACAGGGCGTTTCCTTCGACATCGAATAGGCGCTGATATGACCGTGATGAACAAGATCGAAGGGGCCGGCTTTGCGCCGGCCTCGCGGATTTCCGCAATCGGCGTTTCCGAGATCCTGGCCATCGGCGCCAGGGCGCAGGCCATGAAGCGCGAGGGCAAGCCGGTCATCATTCTCGGCGCCGGCGAGCCGGATTTCGACACGCCCGACCATGTGAAGCAGACGGCCTTCGAGGCCATGCAGCGCGGCGAGACGAAATACACCGCGCTCGACGGCACGCCGGCGCTGAAGGCCGCGATCCGCGACAAGTTCCAGCGCGAGAACGGCCTTTCCTACGAGCTCGACGAGATCACCGTCGCGACCGGCGCCAAGCAGGTGCTCTTCAACGCGATGATGGCGACGCTCAATCCGGGCGACGAGGTCATCATTCCGACCCCTTACTGGACGTCCTATTCGGACATCGTCGAGATCGCCGAAGGCCGTCCCGTCCTGATCGCCTGCGACGCGGAGGCCGGCTTCCGCCTGACCGCCGAACAGCTCGAACAGGCAATCACGCCCAAGACCCGCTGGGTGATGCTGAACTCGCCGTCCAACCCCTCCGGCGCGGCCTATAGCGCCGAGCACTACCGGCCCTTGCTCGACGTGCTTCTCCGGCATCCGCATGTCTGGCTGCTGGTCGACGACATGTATGAGCACATCGTTTATGACGGCTTCGACTTCGTCACACCGGCAGCACTCGAACCGAGCCTCAAGGATCGCACGCTCACCGTCAACGGTGTCTCGAAGGCCTACGCCATGACCGGCTGGCGCATCGGCTATGCCGGCGGGCCGAAGGCACTGATCAAGGCCATGGCCGTGGTGCAGAGCCAGTCCACCTCGTGCCCGTCTTCCGTCAGCCAGGCGGCGGCGGTGGCTGCCCTGAGCGGCCCGCAGGGCTTCATCGCGGAGCGCCGCGACAGCTTCAAGGCGCGGCGCGATCTGGTGGTGGCGGCGCTTAACGAGATCGACGGCCTCGACTGCCGCATTCCGGAGGGCGCTTTCTACACCTTCGCGAGCTGCGCAGGCATGATCGGGCGGACCACGCCATCGGGCGAGCGGATCGCAAGCGATCGCGACTTCACCAACTATCTGCTCGACGAGGCGCTCGTCGCCGTCGTGCCGGGAAGCGCGTTTGGCCTCTCGCCTTACTTCCGCATTTCCTACGCGACATCCCAGGCCGAACTGCAGGAGGCGCTTGCGCGCATCGCTGCTGCCTGCGCCCGGCTCACCGCCTGAAATCTACGGCGCCCGACATCAAGCGATGCCGGGCGCCGTTATTCGAGCTTGAGGTCGAGGCTGCGTTCCTCGCCTATGCCGAGTTCGATATCGGCCTGCCCCGCGCGGCCATCGGAGTCGCTTGCGACCACCCGCCATTTCCCGGCCGACAAAATCGTCGACATGTCTTCGGACGAACCCACTTCGTAGATCGCGTCGCCGGCGGCCGCACCGTCCGCATCGAGCGCAAAGACGGAATAGACGGTGTTAGCGGCCCGTTCGCCCGCAGAAGGCGCGGCGCTTGCCGTCAGCCGGGCGCCGCCCAGGTCAAAGTCGAGCGCCGACTTGCTGCCGGGCGCCACCATGACCTCCTTGGCCACCGTCACCGTGCCGCTCTTGAGGCCCACGCGCCAGCGTCCCGGCGGCAGGGGCACGCTGGGGGCCGCCTGCTGGATCTCGATCGACTTTGCCGGGGATAGGGCCTGGGCGGGCTCCAGCGTCCAGAACGCGTCGCGCCAGTCTTCGATCGGCGGCGCCTGGGGCCCGAGCCGCGCTGAAAGCGCCAGTTCGCCACCGCCCACGACAACACGCGCCACCCGCTCCTCGGCGGCGCTGACTTCGGCGATTGCCGGCACATCCGCTCCGGCGATCGACAGCGTCACCGGGTATCGGCCTTCGGGCAACACCAGCCGCGGGCGAGCTTGTCCCAAAATGGTCTGCGCCTTGTCGCCCTCGCCGATCCGCCAGGACAGCATGGCCGCGTCATCCAGCGTCTCGGCTTCACCGTCGAGAGCAGCTTCGAGCACCAGCGTGCCGAGCCTGAAATCGAGCGTCACTGCCGCCGGTGCGCCGGGTACGACCGTCGCGAGCGCGGTTGCCTCTAACCCCTTCAGCCTTGCGCCGATTTTATATCGCCCGGGTGCCAGAAGAAGCGAGGGACGGGCAAGGCTCGGAATCTCGACTTTGCCCTGTCCGTCATCCGGCTCCAGCGTCCATTGGACGCCCGTTGCCTCAAGATCGCCGAAGGGCGCAGCCGTCTTGTTCGCGGCAAGCGCAAGATCGAGGCGGCCTGCCGGCACCTCGACCTCATAGGTTTTGCCGTCCTCGCCGGTGACGACGATGCTCGCCTTGCCGTGCGCGTTGGCGGCGCTGGCGATCACCTCATAGGTTCCCGCCGCGAGATCCAGGGACAGGGCGCGGCTTTCGCCGGCATAGACGGTTTCGTGCTTGTCGTTGCTCACCTCCCACCGAACCGGCGCGTCCACGATCGGCCCCAGCCCGTGCACAACGGCAGTGAGCCCGACACGCACGATATGTGGCGGCTCGGGGACAGGCGCCGGTTCCGGAGCGGGCGCCGGCTGCGGCGCAGGTTCGGAGACGACAGGGGCGGCAGCGATCTCTTCCTTGATGGTGTTCAGCGATTGCGTCAGCTGCGGCGCACTGCCGACATCGAAGAACTTGCCGCCGCCATTTTCGGCGATGCAGGACAACTGCGTCGCTTCGCCCTTGGCGAGGCCGAAGCCCATGACATGGATGGTGAGCGACGCGTTGGCTTTCCTGAGCTCGCTGGCGACGGCGCAAGGGTCGGCATGGCATGTCTCGATGCCGTCGCTGACCAGGATGATGGAGCCGCCATTGGCGGGCAGCAGCTTTGCCGCCTGCATCAGCGATTGCGAGAGAGGCGTCTTGCCCCGTGCCTTGAGCGGCTTGAGCTTTTGCTGGACCTTTTCTGCCGAGACCGGCCCCATCTCGACGAGGGTTTCGATGTCGGAGCAATCCGACTTGCGCCGATGGCCATAGGCGATCAAGGCAAGCTGGCCTTCCGCCGGCCATTTGGCGAGCGTCTCGGTCACCACCCGTCTTGCCGCGTCGAGCTTGGTTTCCCCACCTGGCTCCCGCGCCGCCATGCTGCCGGAGGCGTCGAGGATGATCACCGAAGGGGCGGCTTGGTCGGCACGGGCGACGGCGCCCATGACAAGCACGATGACGAAGGCGAGAAAGCTGGATTTCATGCCTAGCATCCCGGATTGCAGGCATTGACCGTCAGCGTGTAGTTGCCGGTCGTCTCCTGCGTGTTCTTCTTGCGCGTGAAGGCCTTGGATATCTTCATGGTCTGTCCGGCCCGCTCCACGTCGAAGGTAACGGGGCCGTCGCTCATGGCGCGCGTCATAATGAAATGCGCCCCCTTGTAGGGCAGTGCATAGTCGATGACCTCCGGCCACAGGCTCAGCACCGGCAGCACGATATGGATGACCTTCACCCTCAGGTCGTCGAAATCGACCGCCGCAGGTTGAAGCTCCAGGCGCAACGTCTTTTCGCGCAGTTCGGCGCGCACCGGCACGCGGAAGAAGGCCGGCGTCATCACATATTGGGTCAGCAAGCCGCCCTGGTCGATGATGGATTTGACCGGGTTGAAGTCGGGCGCGACCTGATTTTTGCTAACGCCGAGATTCTTTTCGTAGATGCCTGGGAAGTCGTCCATCACGAAGGGCTCGATGCGCAGGGTGCGAAAGACAGTTCCCTGGGCCAGCCCCGGAAACAGCACTGGCACGGCATTGTCCCAAGACTTTATACTCTGCGCATTGCCGACAAATTCACCGGTGAGCGCGACCACATCGCCCTTCGCGTCTTTTGGATAGCGCAGGATGAGCTGCCCAGTGATGCCGATCGAATACTGCCACCAGATCCCGCTGGGGGCGCTGAATTCAGCCGTCATCGCGCCCTCGATCGGCCCCTGGAAGGTCTGGCAGAGCCCCTCGAAAAACCGGTTTGCGATGAAAGTGAGAGCTGCGGTCCCCATCTTCTGGTGGGCCAGCAAACGATCGAAGCCTTGGACGGAGATCTTTATCCTGCCCCCCTCCAGCTTGGGCTGGTAGCTGGTCACCCCTTTCCAGCCGAGCTCGATAGTTTCCTTGAGCACGGTGTTCTGCTTGACCGCCGGAACCATACCCACGAGCTTGGTCGGGATGTTTTCCTTTGCCCAGTCGCCGAGGAAATTTTCCGGTTCGACGATCAGGCCGAGATAGAAGTCGATGAATTTCAACCCGTTTATGATCACGTCGAGCTGGTCGCAGACGACGTTGCCGCGCGTGATCTGAGCGATCGCGCGCCGCCCTTCGGCGCGAGCCTGCCTGGCACCGCGCAACCATTCCTTGATCTGGCGAGTTGCCGGGGCGATCGCCGGCCGGATCTCCGGCACCTCCTTGCGCAGCTTTTCCAGATGACGATAGCCGATCGCCCATTGGGGCGCTTCGCCACAAGGCACGGCCTCCTTGCCGTCGTCGGCGAGCTCCTTCAGCCGCTGCGCCAGCTCATCTTTTGCGGGCGATGGCGGCAGATCGCCGACGCGCTCCAGCAGCGCATCTGTCGCCTCGCAGATTACCTCGGTGAGCCCGGCCGCTTCCTCCTCGATCTCGTCCTGCGGTATGGCCTCGCACTGATCCTCGGCCTCCAGTTCGGTGACATCGAATTCGGCCGTCCCACTATAGGCATTGTCCGCGTCAGCCGCTTCGACCTGATGCGTACCCGTCACCTTCGGCGTGAACAGAATCTCGAATTTGCCGTCCTTGCCCACCTCGGCGTTGAGCACCGTCGGCTTCTCGGGCCGGAACATGGCGGTCACCTTTGCCGGGGCGTCATCGTCGGAACACTTGCTTTCAGGCTCCGGGCCGTCCGGCTCGAACTCCTGCGGCGGCGTGACGGTGACCAGAAGCAACTTGCCCGCGAGATCGCGCGAAGTGATGCCGCTGATTCTTACCGCCTCGCCGCGCACCGTGGCGATCTTCTCCCCGGGCACGGCCATGGCACCAGCCGGCTTGTCAGCAATCTCGACGGCGAGATAGATCTGGACCTGCCTGCTGCCGCCCGCGTCTTGGGCAAGCGCCTGGATCGCACCGAGAGAAAGAAAGAGCATCAGCCACAGAAGCCGCCTCATGGCGCGCTTCCGGGCGGCATGAAGGTGAACTGGTCGTCCGAAAGTTTTGGGTCGGCCACAGGCTCGATCAAAAATATGCGCTGGTCGATCATGCCGGCCGGACTGTCCGGCGCGGTATCTACCAGAACCTTGCGAACCAGGCCGCTGTCCTGGTCGATCCACACCCTCGTCGGCCGCGTCTCCACCGTCACCACGCCGGTGATGCGCTGGTCGGCGGCGATCCTGCGGCAGCGCCGGCCGGCAAGCTCGTCTGCGCCATCTTCGCGGGGCTCGATCAGGCCGTAGGTCGGTCCCGGCAGCTTGGCCTGCGGGAAGAAATGCGGCGCGACCAGATTTGCCGAATCCTTCGTCGGCGATTGCGCGGTCAGGAAAGTAACCGCACCCTTGCCGCCGTCATGCACGGTGTGGACGCCTGTCGCCTTCCACCAGCTTTGAAAGGGACCGCCATCGCACCAGATCACCATAGCATCGCCGCCGGCGGCCGGATCCGCGTCGAATCGGAAGAAGAAGTGGCGCGGCGCCCGAAAGAGCGTGCGGAAGCTGTGGCGCTCCGTCACCAGCGGGTTGCCGGGCCATTGGTACCGCACCTCTACGGTGCCTTCGTCGCTGTAGGAGGCAAGTTCGCGATAGCGCGCACTGACGGGACCCATGAGCTCGTCCTCAGGCACCGCGACCTCTTCCTGGCTTCGGGCTGGGCGGATCCCGGTCAGCAAGCCCCCCAGGGCGAAAGGCAAGGCAAAGGTGAAACCGCGCCGCGACAACCCGCCCCCATGGCCTGGCGCCAGCGCCGCACCAGAGGACGGCGCTTCGCCGAAGCGCTCCTCAGTTTGAAGATTGTCCCCCGATCGCACCACAGCCCGTCCCCGACCGCAGAAATCAAATTGGTGGCGCGACCATATTGCAATCCGGCCGTTCTTGCCAGCCGGCCGACTGCTCTCGGGTCAACAGTGATTCTCGCGATTCGTGATTCGCCTGTCGCTGATCAGCCGGACTAGTGATTCTTCGACGGTCGGCGGCGGAAGCAGAGCGCGGGGACATAGTCCGCAGCGCGAACCAAAGCTGGAGCTTCCCGGACATCGTTTGCCTTGCGAGAAAAGCCCGGAATACCGCGGATTCAGGAAAACGAAGCCACGCCGCGCGAAGCCGCTGCAGCGTTGGAAAATTCTTTATAAGCTATTGGGATACTGAAGAATTTGGTGGAGCCAAGCGGGATCGAACCGCTGACCTCTTGCATGCCATGCAAGCGCTCTCCCAGCTGAGCTATGGCCCCACAATCCGGTATAACCGGGTGCCGTTTCCGGCGGGAAGGTCGTTCTGGCGTTTCGTCCCGAACCGACCGTGAGGCGGCTTCTAGCGCCCCATTTTGAGAAGATCAAGCCTCTTTTCAGCTTTTTCTCAAACCTGTGCATCGGACCCAAAAAAGGAAGCCGGTTTCCCGGACTTTCGATGCTCAAGCTACTGCGTCGCCCTTGTACGTCCGGACGGACGCAGGGCGATCCGGTGCGCCGGCTATGCGGCGCACCGAAAAAAACATTAGCTCTCGTCGTCGTCGCCGACGCCGATGATGCCCGAGACGTCCTCGTCGTCTTCCTCTTCGTCCTCGAGGAAGGTGTCATCGTCATCGCCGAGGTCGACATCTTCCTCGTCGTCGATGGAGATGATGTCCTCATCGCCCTTGGTCTCGTCATCGGCATCCTCGAGCGAGACGACGTCTGCGCCCTCTTCTTCGTTATCGATGCCGCGTTCTTCGACCTCGTCCTCCTCCTCTTCGACGACCTTGCTAGGAGTCGTCGTCTCGAAGAAGGAGAGCGGGTAGGACTTGCCCGTGTAGGGCGAAACGATCGGATCCTTGTTGAGGTCGTAGAACTTACGCCCCGTTTCGGGATCGATGCGCTTTGTGCCAAGCTCTGGTTTAGCCACCGTAGATCCTCGTTTGTAAAGGTTGGTCCCCTTAACCGCAGTTTAGGGCCCTGTCAAAGCTAAAAAACCGCGAAATTTCGCGCTGCCGTAAGCCTTTGAAGTGCTTGCCCCGACAAGGGGATGACCGCCGGCACCACCCATGATAGGAGACCGCGCCAGCAACAGGAAAACCAGCCTTTTCCGATTTTGCCAAGAGGTTATCGTCATGTCGCATCAAGCACTTCCCAAACCCGCCGTGGCGAGCCGCTCGCCCGCGCTCTCCGGCAAGGTTCGCATGCCGGGCGACAAGTCGATCTCGCACCGCTCCTTTATGTTTGGCGGCCTGGCTTCGGGCGAGACGCGCATCACCGGCCTCTTGGAAGGCGAAGACGTGCTGCGCACCGGCGACGCCATGAAGGCGATGGGCGCGAAAATCGAAAAGCGTGGCGAGGAATGGGTCATTCAGGGCACCGGAAATGGCTGCCTGCTCGAACCTAAGGCGCCGCTCGATTTCGGCAATGCCGGCACCGGCTCGCGCCTCACCATGGGCCTCGTCGGCACCTATGACATGGAAACCACTTTCATCGGAGATGCCTCGCTTTCCGGCCGCCCCATGGGCCGGGTGCTGAACCCGCTGCGCGAAATGGGTGTGCAGGTGCTGAAGGCCTCGCCCGGCGACCGCATGCCGCTGACGCTGCGCGGACCCAAGGTCGCGGCCCCCATCAGCTATCGCGTGCCGATGGCCTCCGCGCAGGTGAAGTCGGCGGTTCTGCTGGCCGGCCTCAACACGCCCGGCGTCACCACCGTGATCGAGCCGATTATGACGCGCGACCACACCGAGAAGATGCTGGAGGGCTTTGGCGCCAATCTCGAAGTGGAAACCGACAAGGACGGCGTGCGCCACATCCATATCGAAGGCCAGGGCAAGCTTGCCGGCCAAGTCATCGCCGTGCCGGGCGACCCCTCCTCGGCCGGCTTCCCGCTGGTGGCGGCGCTGATCGTACCGGGTTCGGACATCATCATCGAGAACGTGCTGATGAACCCGACCCGCACCGGCCTGATCACCACGCTCATCGAAATGGGCGCGAAGATCGAGCTGATGAACCCGCGCAATGCCGGCGGCGAGGACGTCGCCGACCTGCGCGTGCGCTCGTCCGAACTCAAGGGCGTCACGGTGCCGGCCGATCGCGCACCGTCGATGATCGACGAATATCCAGTTCTGGCGGTCGCCGCCTCCTTCGCCGAGGGCGAGACGCTCATGCAGGGCCTCGAGGAACTGCGCGTGAAGGAAAGCGACCGCCTCGCAGCCGTGGCGCGCGGGCTCGAAGCCAATGGCGTCGACTGCACCGAGGGCGAGGAAACGCTTGCGGTGCGCGGCAGGCCCGGCGGCAAGGGTCTTGGCGGCGGCACAGTGAAGACCCATCTCGATCATCGTATCGCCATGAGCTTCCTGGTGATGGGACTGGCGGCCGAAAAGCCCGTCACCGTCGACGACCAGACCATGATCGCCACCAGCTTCCCCGAATTCATGGGGCTGATGACCGGCATGGGCGCGAAGATCGAGACCATGGACGCGGCAGCGTGAGCGGATTCGTCATAGCCATCGATGGTCCTGCGGGCGCGGGCAAGGGTACGCTTGCCCGCCGGCTGGCCGACTATTACCGCCTCAACCTTCTCGACACCGGCCTGACCTATCGGGCCGTGGCGCATATGCTGATCCTGAAAGGCTGGCCGCTCGACGACGAGGCGCATGCGCTGGAAGCAGCAAGCCTCGTCGACCTGGGCCAGCTTGACCGCGCCGTCCTCTCCGCCCACGACGTCGGCGAAGCCGCTTCCAAGGTGGCGGTCATCGCCTCAGTGCGGCGGGCGCTCGTCGAGAAACAGCGCGCCTTTGCGGCCACCGCGCCGGGTGCGGTGCTGGACGGGCGCGACATCGGCACAGTCGTCTGCCCCGATGCCGACGTAAAACTCTACCTCACAGCGTCGGCCGAGGTGCGCGCGCGGCGGCGGCTGAACGAGATCGAGGAAAAGGGTGGCTACGCCGAGTTTTCGGAGATCCTGACCGACATCCAGCGCCGCGACGAGCGCGACATGGGACGCGCCGATTCCCCGCTCAGGCCCGCCGAGGACGCGCACTTGCTCGACACGTCGGAAATGGATATAGAAGCCGCGTTTCTTGCGGCAAAATCGATCGTCGACGACGCGATGGCCAAGAGAGGCACCGCCTGAAGAGGAATTTCCGCATCATTCCCTTGCCGGAACCTGCGGAATTCTCCATATCGGGCACAAACCCGCCTGCCAGCATTCACTTGCGCCGGAAAAGCCGCTCATAGCGGTACAGGGCTAGAAAAGCCCGGGAACGCCGGCAGGCCAACGCAACACGAACCCTAGGCGCCAGTCCCTTGCGAAAGGGACACTCCAGGAGATCATATGTCACAAGCAAACCCCTCTCGCGACGATTTCGCGAGCATGCTCGAAGAGTCCTTCTCGGACGGTCATTCGGGCGAAGGCCAGGTCGTTCGCGGCACCATCACCGCGATCGAGAAGGACATGGCCATCATCGACGTCGGCCTGAAGGTCGAAGGCCGCGTGCCGCTGAAGGAATTCGGCGCCAAGGCCAAGGACGGCCAGATGAAGGTCGGCGACACCGTTGAGGTCTACGTCGAGCGCATCGAGAACGCCTTGGGCGAAGCCATGCTGTCGCGCGACAAGGCCCGCCGCGAAGAGAGCTGGGTCAAGCTCGAAGAGAAGTTCAACAAGGGTGAGCGCGTCGAAGGCGTCATCTTCAACCAGGTCAAGGGCGGCTTCACCGTCGATCTGGACGGCGCTGTTGCCTTCCTGCCGCGTTCGCAGGTCGACATCCGTCCGATCCGCGACGTCACCCCGCTCATGCACAACCCGCAGCCCTTCGAGATCCTCAAGATGGATCGCCGTCGCGGCAACATCGTTGTCTCGCGCCGCACCGTTCTCGAAGAGAGCCGCGCCGAACAGCGTTCGGAAATCGTGCAGAACCTCGAAGAAGGCCAGGTGGTCGAGGGCGTGGTCAAGAACATCACCGACTACGGTGCGTTCGTTGACCTCGGCGGCATCGACGGCCTGCTGCATGTCACCGACATGGCATGGCGCCGCGTGAACCATCCGACCGAGATCCTCAACATCGGTCAGTCGGTCAAGGTGCAGATCATCCGCATCAACCAGGAAACGCACCGCATCTCGCTCGGCATGAAGCAGCTCGAGAGCGATCCGTGGTCCGACATCGGCACCAAGTTCCCGATCGGCAAGAAGATCACCGGCACCGTCACGAACATCACCGACTACGGTGCGTTCGTCGAACTCGAGCCGGGCATCGAAGGCCTCATCCACGTTTCGGAAATGTCGTGGACGAAGAAGAACGTGCACCCCGGCAAGATCCTGTCGACCACCCAGCAGGTCGACGTGGTCGTGCTCGAGGTCGATCCGGCCAAGCGCCGCATCTCGCTGGGTCTCAAGCAGACGCTGGAGAACCCGTGGGAAGCTTTCGCCCGCAACCACCCGGTTGGTTCGCAGGTCGAGGGCGAGGTCAAGAACAAGACCGAGTTCGGTCTGTTCATCGGCCTGGAAGGCGACGTGGACGGCATGGTGCACCTGTCCGACCTCGACTGGAACCGTCCGGGCGAGCAGGTCATCGAAGAGTACAACCGCGGCGACGTGGTCAAGGCTCAGGTGCTCGACGTCGACATCGACAAGGAGCGCATCTCGCTCGGCATCAAGCAGCTGTCGCGTGACTCGGTCGGCGAAGCCGCCGCTTCGGGCGAACTGCGCAAGAACGCCGTCGTGACCTGCGAAGTCACCGCCATCAAGGATGGTGGCATCGAGGTTCGCCTGATCGACCAGGACATCGAGACGTTCATCAAGCGTTCCGACCTGTCGCGCGACCGTGACGAGCAGCGCCCCGAGCGCTTCACCGTCGGCCAGAAGGTCGATGCGCGCGTCATCGCCTTCGACAAGAAGACCCGCAAGCTGCAGGTCTCGATCAAGGCGCTGGAAATCGCCGAAGAGAAGGAAGCTGTTGCTCAGTACGGCTCGACCGACTCGGGCGCTTCGCTCGGCGACATCCTGGGCGCTGCCCTGAAGAACCGCGGCAGCAAGGAAGACTAAGCGTCTCCTCGCTTGCTAGCGAACGGAAAACCCCGCCGGAGCGATCCGGCGGGGTTTTTGTTTGGGCCAGCAGCCGAAACGGCCGAACGAAATTCCATCGCGGCTAACATTGCTCTAGGCTGGCGAACCGGATCGACTCACTTAGTTTCCGAGTTCTGACAGGGTGGCACGCCGGATAAAATGACAGACCATTCCGTGACCGAGCGGGTGTCGCCCCTTTCTCCCTTCAAGCACAGCATCTTTCGCTCGGTGTGGACCGCGAGCCTGGCCTCGAATTTCGGCGGCCTGATCCAGAGCGTGGGTGCGGCCTGGATGATGACCGCGATTGCGAGTTCGGTGGACATGGTGGCGCTGGTGCAGGCCGCGACGACCCTGCCGATCATGCTGTTCTCGCTCGCCTCTGGCGCCATCGCCGACAACTACAACCGGCGCAAGGTGATGATGATCGCCCAGTTCTTCATGCTGGTCGTGTCGGTCGCGCTCGCTGTCACTGCCTATCTGGGCGCCATGACGCCCTGGCTGCTTCTGGGCTTCACCTTCCTGCTCGGCTGCGGCACGGCGCTCAACAATCCGTCCTGGCAGGCCTCGGTCGGGGACATGGTGCCGCGCTCGGACCTGCCCGCGGCCGTGGCGCTCAACAGCATGGGCTTCAACATGACGCGCAGCGTGGGCCCGGCAATTGGCGGCGCCATCGTGGCTGCGGCAGGTGCTGCGGCCGCCTTTGCCGTCAATGCGGTCAGCTACCTGCCGCTGCTCTTTGTCCTGCTCCGATGGAAGACGCCGGAGTCGGCGCGTACCTTGCCGCGCGAGCCCTTCGGCCTCGCGATGACGGCGGGGCTTCGCTATGTCGCCATGTCGCCCAACATCGAGAAGGTGCTTCTGCGCGCCTTCGTCTTCGGCTTCAGCGCCGTTTCGGTGCTCGCCCTTCTGCCGCTCGTGGCGCGCGATATCGTGCGCGGCGGCCCGCTGCTTTACGGCGTTCTGTTCGGCGCCTTCGGCATCGGCGCAGTCGGCGGCGCGCTGCTGAGCTCGCGGCTGCGGCATGTGCTGACCAGCGAATGGAACGTTCGCCTGGGCTTCATCGGCTTTGCCGCCTGCGCGGCGATCGCGGGCCTCAGCACCATGCCGTGGCTGACCTGCCTGGCGCTGCTGATCGGCGGCGCAAGCTGGGTCACGTCACTTTCGTTGTTCAACATCACGGTGCAGATGTCGACGCCGCGCTGGGTGGTGGGGCGATCGCTGTCGCTCTACCAGACCGCCACCTTCGGCGGCATGGCGCTGGGCAGCTGGATCTGGGGTATCGCGGCCGACGCCTATGGCCCAGGCGAGGCGCTGCTGATGTCGGCGGTGGTGCTTATCGCGGGCGCAGCGCTTGGCCTAAAATGGTTCACGCTGCCCGAGCAGACGACGCTCAACCTCGACCCGGCCAACCGCTTCAAGGAACCGCATGTGGCGCTCGACCTCAAGCCGCGCAGCGGGCCGATCGCCATCATGATCGAATACATCATCCGCGAAGAGGACGTGCCGGCGTTCCTCGACGTGATGGCCGAGCGCCGGCGCATCCGCCGTCGTGACGGCGCGCGGCAGTGGACCCTATCGCGCGACCTCGAGAACCCGGAACTGTGGATGGAGACCTACCACACGCCGACCTGGATCGAATATGTCCGCCACAACCAGCGCATGACACAGGCCGACGCGGTGATCAGCGAACGCATCCGCAAGCTGCACAGCGGCGACGAGCCGCCGCGCGTGCACCGCATGATCGAGCGGCCGACCGACTGGTCCGCAGCACTAGTGTCGCCCAAGCAGATTATCGACCTGCATCATTGAGGGCGCGGGCGAAGCGCCCGCGCCAACCGCCCTACTCCACGCCGATCTCGATGAGGCAGGCCTTGCCCGTGGCGCGTGCCCGCTTCAGCGCGGCGGGGAGATCCGTTACCGCCCCCAGCCTTTCGGCCGCCATGCCATAGGCTTCGGCCAGCTTGCAGAAATCCGGCGGAGCGGGCGACACGCCGACCGGCTCGACGCCGACATCGCGCATCGAGGTTTCGATCTCGCGATAGCCGCGGTTGTTCCACACCACGAAGATGACCGGCGCCTCGGCATCGAGTGCAGCGCCTAGTTCCGGCAGCGTGAACTGGAAACCGCCGTCGCCCGACAAGCAGACGACCGGCGCATCCGGCACGGCAAGTGCTGCGCCAATAGCCGCCGGCGGGCCAAAGCCCAGCGCGCCGAAGCCGGTGGCGGCATTGAACCAGCCAGAGGGGCGGTCGTGGTCGTAGTAGAGGTTGGCCGCGTAGATCGGCTGGGTGGAATCACCGACGATGATCGAGCCCGGCAGCGCGTCGCGGATCATCTCCACCGCCTCGACCTGGCCGCGCATGACAGGGCCGATTTCCTTGAGCGACTGGCTGCGTGCAGTCTCCGCCCGCACAGCCCCCCAGCCCTCCTCCGAGGCATTGCGGCGCGACGAGGCCAGCAGCTCTGCCATCCCCGCCAGCGTCGAGCCGCAATCGGCGCGGATGCCGAGCGTCGCCGGATGCCGGCCGATCTGCTTGCCGTCGATATCGATGCGGATGAGGTTTTGCGGCTTCACGAAGCCGCCATCACCATACATGTCATAGTCCGTCGGGCCGAATTCGGTGCCGGCCGCAATCACCAGATCGGCTTCGGCGATCAGCGCCCGCACCGCTTTCAGGCTGGGGCTGGCCGGCACGCCGAGCGGATGCTTGTGCAACAAGCCACGCGCATTGGCGGTCTCCACCACGGGCGCGTCGAGCAGTTCGGCCAATTGGCGCAAGGGCGCCTCGGCCATCTTGGCGCCGCCGCCGGCAAGGATCAACGGGCGGCGGGCGGCTCCCGCCAGGCGCACAGCTTCCGCGAGCGTGGAGGCTCCGGCCTGCGGCGCCGTCGCTTCAACCGCGTGCGGAACGAGCCCGTCCGCAAGCCTGACCATGACGTCGGTGGGGATCTCGATATGCACCGGCCCCGGGCGGACTGAGGTGAAGAGCGCGAAGGCACGCGCCAGCACCTCGGGCAGTTCATGCCCGTGCTCGATGCGCTGTGAGAACAGCGCCACCTTCTCCATCATGCCGCGCTGGTCGGGCAGCTCATGCAGGAAGCCCAGCCCCTTGCCCAGCGTCGGCGAGGCGTTGACGCCCGAAATCACCAGCATGGGGATGGAATCGGCCCGCGCCTGCCCCATGGCGGTGATGGTATTGGTAAGCCCCGGCCCGGTGATGACGAAGGCCACACCCGGCCTGCCGGTGACGCGCGCATAGCCGTCTGCCATGAAGCCCGCGCCCTGCTCGTGGCGCGGCGTGACATGGCGGATCTTCGAGCGCGCCAGCCCGCGATAGAGCTCGACCGTGTGCACTCCCGGAATGCCGAACACGGTATCGACCCCATGCGCCTCCAAAAGCGAAATCAGCGCTTCCCCCACGGTGGTCATGTCTTTTCCTCCTCACGTAAATTCAGTCCAAGCAGCGCCTCGACAGTGGTGATGCCGATATCGGCCAACTCTCCCGGCTCGAAGATGTCGCCGGCGAGGCAGCCCTCGATCCACAGCCCGTCGATGATGCCGTTGATGGCGATGGCGTGGCGGCGAAGCTCGGCCTTGCCGGCTGCACGTCCTTCTGCCTCGATCACTTCTGCCACCAGGGCCTCGACCTCGTCGCGAAAGCCAAGATAGCCCTCGCGGTGCGCGACCGACAGCGCAGGATCTGCATGGGCACGACCAATAAATCCGGCCCAGAGCGAAAAGACGCGCGTGTCCACTACCGGCGGCCCGAGATTGGCTGCAAGGAAGGCGGCGAGCCGACGGCGCGGACCGGCGCCTTCCATGGCAAGGGCCGCCTTCGCCTGCTCGGTCATGCGGCCGACGATTTCGGCATAGGCTGCCTGCAAGAGCTCTTCCTTGCCGGGAAAATAATGCCGGATCAGCCCGGCAGTCACGCCGGCGCGCTGGGCAATGGCGCGCACGGTGGCGCCCGGCAGGCCCCGTTCGGCAACGCAGTCCAGCGTTGCCTCGATCAGGTCCTGGCGCCGCCGCTCCTCGCCCTCGCGGCGAAACTTGCGGCGGGAATGCGCTGTCATTGGCGCAGGATCGGCCGGGTCAGGCAGGTGGGGCCGCCTTCGCAGGCGATGCACAGCGCATCGGCCTCGAAGGTTTTGACCACGCAGCCGGCCGCTTCCATGGCGGCTTGCGTCTTGGGGAAGCCGGCAACGGCGATCACCTCGCGCGGCGCAGTCGGCAGCACGTTGAGGCTGAGGCCGTTCGAGGCATAAAACTCGTCGGCGTCGCCATTGACCAGCGTGATGCCGCGTCCGCGCAGCATCTGATAGAACGGCGCGGGCAGCAGCGGCGCATAGACCAGCGCCAGATCGTCGGCAAGCGGGCTGATCACCGACATCAGATGCAGGCACGCCTCCTCGCCCTGCCAGAGCGGCAGGTCGTAGCCGTAGACCTGGATGCCATATGGCCCGAGGATATTGGACAGCTGCTGGATACCTTCCTGGTTGGTGCGCACGCCGCGACCGATGGCCAGCGTGTGCTTGTCCACCCAGACGCAATCTCCGCCCTCGACCTGGCCCGGCGCCTCGACGCGGCCCAGGATCGGAATACCGAGGCGCGCATAGGTCTGCTCATGCAGTGCCGGCTCGGCTTTGCGCAGCGCCTTGCCCATGGACAGGATCAGCGCGCCATGATCGGTCATCAGCGAGGGATCATGCGTGAAAACGGAGTCCGAAAGCCCGTCCTCGCGGTCCTCGATCCACTCCACCTTCGCGCCGGAAGCTGCAACGAGGTCGGCGAAGGCCGCATGCTGCATGGCCGCCTGCGCGGGGTCGAAACCGGGCCCGTAATGCCAGGCCGCCCGATCGGCTCCGAGCATGGAATTCTTTGCCGATCGCATCAGGACCCGCTTCAAAGGAGCGGCCATGGACTGGGAGCCGAAAGCGTTCACTGGTGCTTCCTCATGCTGAAAAAAGTGAACAAAATTTCATATGACGCTACTTATACACTTGCATAACAACGCCGCAAGTGCCGTAATGCTCGGGATTGACGAGCCCGCGCAGACGGGTCCATGCTGATCTTGGGGAGGATCGCACGCCGCATGAAGGATAGCCTGACAAGCTTTCGACGACTCATCACGCGTTGCGTGGAGAGCCAGGAATGAGTGCTGAGGGGGCTGCTACAGCCACATCGGGTCAGGCGTCGAACGGCGCCGCCGAAGCCATCCACATCGAGAACCTGCATAAGAAATTCGGCGATCTGCACGTGCTGAAAGGCGTGTCGCTTTCGGCGCGTGATGGCGACGTGGTTGCCATCATCGGCGGCAGCGGCTCGGGCAAGTCGACGCTGCTGCGCTGCATCAACTGCCTGGAAAATCCGACCAGCGGGCTCATTCGCGTCAATGGCGAGGAGATCCGGCTGAAGAAGGACGGGCACGGCCACACCGTGCCGGCCGACCGTCGGCAGATCGAGCGCATCCGCTCGCGCCTTGGCATGGTGTTCCAGAGCTTCAACCTGTGGAGCCACATGACGCTTCTGGAAAACGTCATCGAGGTTCCGGTGCATGTGCTGGGCGTCAAGCGCGACGAGGCAATCGCCACGGCCGAAAAGCTTCTGGCCCGGGTTGGCCTGGCCGAAAAACGCGATGTTTATCCGGCTTTCCTATCGGGCGGCCAGCAGCAGCGCGCGGCGATCGCTCGCGCGCTCGCCATCCAGCCGCGCGTCATGCTGTTCGACGAGCCGACCTCGGCGCTCGACCCCGAACTGGTCGGCGAGGTACTGAAAGTGATCGGCGATCTGGCGCGCGAGGGGCGCACCATGATCCTGGTCACCCACGAAATGAAGTTCGCCCGCGAAGTCGCGAGCCACGTTATCTATCTTTACAACGGACAGGTCGAGGAGGAAGGGCCGCCGGAGCAGATCTTCGGTGCCCCAAAATCCGAACGGCTCAAACAATTCATCCGCAGCATCGGCTGATGCAAGCGGAGGGACTACGGGAACACTCAACAAAAACAAGGGAGTCTTGCAAATGATGAAAGGTCTGAAGATCGCCGCGGCAGCGCTGCTGCTGGGCGTTGCCGGCATGGCCGCCGCGCACGCCGAGGAGATCAAGGTCGGCTTCTCGCCCGAGGCCTATCCGCCGTTCTACACCCAGGATGCCTCCGGCAAGTGGGGCGGCTGGGAAGTCGAGATCGTCAACGCCATCTGCGGCGAAGCCAAGCTCGACTGCGTACTGACGCCTATTCCGTGGGACGGCCTGATCCCCGCGCTCAAGACCAAGAAGATCGACGCGATCATGAACTCCATGTCGATCACCGAAGAGCGCAAGAAGGAGATCAACTTCTCAAGCAAATACTACAACACGCCGACCGTCGTGATCGGCGCCAAGGACCAGAAGATCGACGCCACGCCCGAAGGGCTGAAGGGCAAGGTGCTCGGCGTCCAGGTTTCCACCATCCACGCCGCCTACGCCAAGAAGCATTTCGGCGACGCCGCCGCCGAGATCAAGGAATACCAGACGCAGGACGAGGCCAATCAGGATCTCGCCGCCGGCCGCATCGATGCCACCCAGGCTGACTCGATCGCGCTGGCCGACTTCCTGGCGTCGGACGCCGGTAAGGCCTGCTGCGAACTCAAGGGCGAAGTCGCGCCCGATGATGAAGTGCTTGGCCTCGGCGTCGGCGCTGGCGTCCGCAAGGAAGACACCGCACTGCAGGAAAGGCTCAGCGCCGCCATCAAGGCCATTCGCGACAATGGCAAATATGCCGAGATCAGCAAGAAGTACTTCGATTTCGACATCTACGGCGCTGCCACCAAGGCCAACTGAGGCTTAGGGCCTTCAACCGGGCGGCTGGCGCTTCACGCGGCCGCCCGGAATGCCGGCTCCATATCCGAGCAGGAGAACCAAGCTGAGCGACTTCCTTGCAGCCGTCTTCGGACACGGCACCCTTGAGCTATTGGCGCTCGAACCTCCCGGCCGGGGGGCGTTCCTGCTCGTGGGCTTGATGAACTCCATCATGATCGCTGTCGGCGCCACCATCCTCGGGCTGTCGATCGGCGTCGCCGGCGCCTGCGGCAAGCTCTATGGCAACCCGGTGATCAAGGACCTCTGCGAGGTCTACACCACGCTGGTGCGTGCGGTGCCGGAACTGGTGCTGATCCTGCTCCTCTATTTCGCCGGCACCGACCTCATCAACCGGGTGCTTGCCGCCTGGGGCTATCCGCCGGCCGACATCAACGGCGTCGTGGCGGGCATATTCGTGCTTGGCATCGTGCAGGGCGCGTACTCGACCGAGGTGCTGCGCGGCGCGATCCTTGCCATTCCGCAGGGCCAGATCGAGGCGGCCCGCGCCTTCGGCATGCCGCTGATGCTGACACTGAGGCGCATAACTTTGCCGGCTATGCTGCCCTTCGCCATACCGGGCCTTGCCAATCTCTGGCTGATCGCAACCAAGGACACCGCGCTTCTGGCTATCGTCGGCTTCAACGAGTTGACGCAGACCACACGCACCGCCGCCGGCGCGACCAAGGCCTATTTCACCTTCTTCATGGCCGCTGGCGCGCTCTATCTGGCGCTCACCTTGTTCTCCAACCTGATCCTCGGCCGCGTCGAGCGCTGGGCAAGACGCGGGCTGCCGTCCGTGGGGAGCGCTGCCTGATGTCGAGCGAAACCTCTGCCGTGACAGCCGCCCCCCGCACTTCGGCCTGGCTTCAGCCGCACCGGATCGTGCTGATCCTGATTGCCGCCGCATTGGTCATGGCGTCAGCCTACTACCTGCGCTGGGACTGGCTGCCGCAATACCTGCCGATTGCCGTCGAAGGCATCTGGCGCACCATCTGGTTTCTGGTTGCAAGTGCTGTGCTCGGCATTATGCTGGCGATCCCGCTCGGCCTCGTCCAGGTCACCGGGCCAAAAATCCTTTCGGTGCCGGCCAAGACCTTCTGCACCATCATCCGCGGCACGCCGCTGCTGCTCCAGCTTTGGCTGCTCTATTATGGGCTGGGCTCGCTCTTCCCGCAGTTTCCGTGGATCCGCGAATCCTTCATGTGGCCATATCTCAGGCAGGCGTGGCCTTATGGCCTGCTTGCCTTGACGCTGTCCTTCGCCGGCTATGAGGGCGAGGTGATGCGCGGGGCCTTTGCCGGCGTGGCGCGTGGGCAGCTCGAAGCCGCGCGCGCCTTCGGCATGAGCCGCTGGAAGATTTTTAGGCGCATCTGGCTGCCGCAGGCGGTCCAGCGGGCACTGCCGACGCTCGCGGGCGAAACCGTGCTGCAGCTCAAGGCCACGCCGCTGGTCGCCACCATCACGGTGGTCGACATCTATGCCGTCGCCTCGCGCGTGCGGCAGGAGACCTTTGTAGTCTACCAGCCGCTGCTTCTGCTTGCAGTTGTCTATCTCTGCATCACCGGCATCATCGTCTTTGCCTTCCGCAAGGTCGAGGCCAGGATACCGACACGATTGGGGTGAGCATGACCGAAACAGTGACATTGAGCCTCGAGGAAGCCCTCTCAATTTGCCGCGAGGCGGCGAGGCGCGCCGGCGCGGGCCCGGCAACGGCCGAAGCGCTCGCCGGGGCCTCCGTCGACGCCGAGCGCGACGGTCAGCCAACCGTCGGCATCGGCCACCTCATCGACTATCTCGAATCGCTGGAAGCCGGCCGCATCGACGGCACGGTGGAGCCCGAGCTGTCACGGCCGGCCGGCGCCATCATCCTGTCGGACGCCAAGGGCGGCTCCGCGCACCTGGGCTTCGACCGCGCCTTCAACGACCTCGCGCAAACCGCGAGGCTGTTCGGCGTCGCCGTCTTTTCGCAGAAGAATGCCTTCACCTCCGGCTCGCTGAGCTATTTCGTCGGGCGCCTCGCCGAGGCCGGGCTGGTCGGCTTTGCCGCCACCAATGGGCCGGCACTGCTGGCCGGGTCGGGCGCCACCAAGCCGGTCTATTGCACCAACCCGCTGGCCTTTGCAGCACCTGTCGAAGGCGGCGCGCCGCTGGTGATCGACCAGGCCTCCAGCGCCACGGCCTTCGTCAATGTTCGCAAGGCAGCGCAGGAAGGCCGCGACATTCCCGAGGGCTGGGCGCTCGATGCCGAAGGCCGGCCGACCACCGACGCCAAGGCTGCGGTCAAGGGCGCGCTGCTCGCCTTCGGCGGCGCGCGTGGCGCGAATATCGCACTGATGGTGGAGGTGCTGGCGGCGGGCATTTCAGGCGCCAACTGGTCGCTCGATGCGCCGGGCTTCACCAGCGGCTCGCAAAGCCCCGGCAGCGGCCTGTTCGTGCTGGCGCTGGACCCCAAGCTGATCGACCCCGATTTTTCCACGCGCCTGGCTGCGCAGCTTCATCGCCTTTCTGGCGGATACGGCGTGCACATACCGGGCCTCGCCAAGGCCGCCGCGCGCGAAAAGGCCGAGCGGAGCGGCATCGTCATCTCCAAGGAAATCTACGACCGCGTCGCGGGCTGGGGCCGGCGTTAGAGCCAACCAGAGGACAGGCATATAAGAAGCCCCGCGCGCCGGCGGGGCTCCCTCGAAGATCTCAGCATGCCTCTGGATCAGTGGTGGCGGGTAAGCCAGGTGTCGATGTCCTTTTCGACCTGGTCGGCAGCCTTGCCGTAACGGGCCTGGATGCGCCCGGCGAGCTCCTTGCGCTTGCCGTGGATAACGTCCATGTCGTCATTGGTGAGCTTGCCCCACTGCTGCTGGACCTCGCCCTTGAACTTTTCCCAATTGCCTTCAACCTGATTCCACTTCATCTGAATCTCCTTGATTCCATTGAGCTTTATGGCGGCATCGCGCACCGTCCAGGCAGTCAACGACTCCTGCTGGCTATGGTTCCCCTTAAAAAATATGAATGCAACGATCAACTTTACGTCAAAGCTTGTTGACTTGACGGTGAGCGGCAGGCTCCGGCTTGTGCGCCGCGACAACAGGAGAGAGAACCTTGACCGACGCCACCGCCCCGACCAACAGACGCCTGATCATTCCCGCCCTTGGCGGCCTCTACGCCGCGCTGCATGACGGGGTCGAGACGCTCCTCAGGGTCGTTGCAGGTCTCGCACTGGTGACGCATGGCGCAACCAAGATCGTCGACCCGTTCGGCGCCACCGAGATGGTCGAGGGGCTTGGCTTTTATCCGGGCGCCTTCTGGTCGCCGCTGCTTTCGGCAACCGAGTTCTTCGGCGGCATCCTCGTCGCCCTAGGCCTGCTCACCCGGCCGGCAGCCTTCGCGGCCACGATCGTGCTTTCGGTCACGATATGGTTCCACTGGATCACGGTCGGCCAGGGGTATTCGGGTGCCGAAAAGTCGATCCTCTGGGCCGCCATCTTCCTTTTCTTCGCCATTCGCGGCGGCAACCGCCACTCGATAGACGCGAGGATCGGCAAGCAATTCTGACCCCTACGGCGCAACGTTGGATCGAAGGCCCGCCGGACCATCCCGGCGGGCCTTTTCTTTTGGCAAATGCGGCACAAAGCCGGTGCGCTCGCCCTTTGCCTTTCCTGCGAAAATCATTATGAACACCGTAGCTATGCACGACCGGAGCCAGCCATGACCGAAATCCTCCAGATCCCCAAGCTCATCACCGTTTTCGGTGGGTCCGGGTTCATCGGCCGCCATGTCGTGCGCGCGCTGGCCGTGCGCGGCTACCGCATCCGCGTCGGCTGCCGTAGGCCGGACCTTGCCGGCCACCTGCAGCCGCTCGGCAATGCCGGCCAGATCCAGCCCGTCCAGGCCAATGTCCGCGTCAGGTGGTCGATCGACCGCGCCGTTGAGGGCGCCGACCATGTCATCAACCTCGTCGGCATCCTTGCCGAGGGTGGTCGCCAGCGCTTCCCCGTCGTGCACGACTTCGGCGCGCGCGCCGTGGCGGAAGCCGCACGCGCAGTCGGCGCAGGCCTGACCCACGTTTCGGCGCTGGGCGCCAACGAGAACTCCGCATCCTCCTATGCCCGCACCAAGGCGGCAGGCGAACGCGCCGTTCGCGAGACGATCGACAATGCCACGATCTTCCGCCCGTCCATCGTGTTCGGCCCGGAAGACCAGTTCTTCAACCGCTTCGCCAACATGGCCCGCTACTCGCCGGTGCTGCCGCTGATCGGCGGCGGGGAGACGCGCTTCCAGCCGGTCTATGTCGGCGACGTCGCCGAGTCGATCGCGCGCGCCGTTGACGGAAGCATTCAGCGCGGCACGACCTACGAGCTGGGTGGCCCGAACGTTCTGACCTTCCGCCAGTGTATGGAAGAGATGCTTCAGGTGATCGAGCGCCGCCGCCTGTTTGTGTCGGTGCCGTGGTGGGCGGCCGAGTTGCAAGGCGCGGTGCTGGGCATGCTGCCGGGCAAGCTGCTCACCAGCGATCAGGTCACGCAGCTGAAGTCGGACAATGTCGTGTCGGCGGAAGCCGAACGCGAGGGCCGCACCTTCGCCGGCGTCGGCATCTACCCGCAGTCGACCGGCACGATCCTGCCGAGCTATCTGTGGCGCTACCGCGCCGCCGGCCAGTTCTCGCGCAACAGCGAAGCGTAAGGGCGCCTGTCGCCACGAAGCACGAAAATTTCAGACGGGCGTCGCGATCAGGATCGCGGCGCCCGTTTTTCATCCGCAGGAGGCGTGCACGGCGGGAGCGTTCTCATACTCGTCGTGCAGGCGCACCCAGTCCATAGTGCCCTTCTCGTTGCGCCCCTTTGGGGTGAGATCGAGGAAATTGTGCGCGCCCAGAAGCACGTCCACGCCCCGCGCATAGGTCGAGTAGGTGTGAAATACCTCCCCGCCCTCGCGAGCGAATACGCTCAGGCCGTGCAGGTCCTCATGCGCGAAGCGCGTGGTGCCGAAATTGTAGCCGACGTCGCCGCTGGCCACCTGCTCCTTGGTGAAGGAGACGCCGAAGTCGAAGTTGAAGCTGCTGTTAGCCGACGACACCCAGTTGAACTTCCAGCCCATGCGCCCGCGAACTGCCTCGATCCGATCCAGAGGCACGCGCGAGATTGCGACGAAGGACAGATCATTATGCTCGAAATGCTGGCGCGCGGCATCGACGTGATCGGAGACGAAGGCGCAACCCTCGCAGATGTGTTCGGATCCCGGCGTCAGCATGAAGTGATAGACGATGAGCTGGCTGCGGCCTTCGAACAGATCGTCAAGCGTAGCCTGTCCGCCAGGCGTATCGAAGCGGTAGTCCTTGTCGACATGCACCCAGGGTAGCGCGCGACGTTCGGCGCTAAGCTGGTCCTGCATGTGCGTTACTTCCCTTTCGCGTGCGAGCAGCGCCTTGCGCGCCGCCAGCCAGTCTTCGCGGGAAACTATCTCGCGCATGGACATGATCCTTTCTCCTCAAAGAAGCCCGGCGTGGTCGCCGACGGCCAGATAGGCGGCCAGGCGATCCATGACCCCGCTCCAGCCTTCGACATGCGAGTCGCGGTCTTCGATCGTCTGGAACGGCGCCTGGTGGAACGTCAGCCTGGTCCTGCCGCCCTGATCGGCGAAGGTCACGGTGACCAGCGTTTCCAGGCCCAGTTCCCCCTTTTCGCCCTCCCAGGCGAAGGTGAAGACGATGCGCTCGGGCTCCACGATCTCGCGATAGGTGCCGACCATGGTGTGGTCCTCGCCCTTGGGCGAACGGATGACCGAGCGATAGGCGCCGCCCGGCCGGAAATCCATCTTCACCGAGGGCGTGGTAAAGTCCTTCGGCCCCCACCAGCGGTAAAGATGCTCGGGGCTCGTCCAGACCCGGAAAACCAGGCTGCGCGGTGCATCGAAAACCCGCGTGATGAGGAGTTCGTGTGTCTGCTCGTTCCGCGCGCTAGCTGCTTGAGCCATTTCCTTCTCCCTTTTGAACTTCCTTCAGATACTCGTCGAGCCGGTCGAAACTGGCCTCCCAGAAGCGGCGATAGGTTTCGACCCAGCCGGCAATGTCGCGCAGCGGCGCGGCTTCCAGCTTGCAGGGACGCCACTGCGCCTCGCGGCCACGGGTGATGAGGCCGGCATTTTCCAGCACCTTCAGATGCTTGGAGACAGCCGGCAGGCTCATATCGAAGGGCTCGGCCAATTCCGACACCGAGGCCTCGCCAAGCGACAGCCGCGCCAGGATGGCCCGGCGTGTGGGGTCGGCGAGAGCCGCGAAGGTGGCGCTGAGCCTGTCGGTCGACATGGAATTAAACTGCCCTGTTAATTAACTCATTGGTTAAATATAGGGCAAAGCAAACCATGTCAACAAATGTCGACACGGTTGGCATGTTTCAGCGGATTATGAGGGCATCAAGCCGTTGTGTGGCGGCGGTTGACGCTGCCCGGACGGCCGGAGAGCGAGAGCTGCGTTTCCTGCTTCTGGCGCGTGGCGACCACCTTGCCCTTGGCGACGACGCACAGCCGCTCGGCACGCAGGCGCAGCGCCTCGACCGGATTGCCGGCGTCCAGCACCACGAGGCTCGCCGTCTTGCCTACTTCGAGGCCGTAATTGTTAAGGCCCATGATCTCGGCATTGGTCCTGGTGACCATGTCGAAGCACTGGCGCATGTCGGCCGGGCTGGTCATCTGCGCCACATGTAGGCCCATGAAGGCGACGTCGAGCATGTCGGCGGTGCCGAGCGGGTACCAGGGGTCGAGCACGCAATCCTGGCCGAAGCCGACCTTGATGCCTGCCTTCAGCATCTCGGGCACGCGCGTCATGCCGCGGCGCTTGGGATAGGTGTCGTGGCGGCCCTGGATGACGATGTTGATGAGCGGGTTCGGGCAGGCCGAAACGCCAGCCTCTGCGATCAGCGGCAGGAGCTTGGAGACATAGTAATTGTCCATGGAGTGCATGGAGGTGAGGTGCGAGCCGTTGACGCGGCCCTGCAGGCCGAGGCGCTGCGTCTCATAGGCCAGTTGCTCGATATGACGCGAGTTCGGATCGTCCGTCTCGTCGCAATGCATGTCGACCATCAGGCCGCGCTCTGCGGCGATCTCGCACAGCTCCGTCACCGAGCGGGTGCCATCGGCCATGGTGCGCTCAAAATGCGGAATGCCGCCCACGATCTCCACGCCCATGTCGAGCGCGCGGATGGTGTTTTCGCGCGCGGTCGGCGAGCGATAAAAACCGTCCTGCGGGAAGGCGCAGAGCTGCAGGTCGATGTAAGGCGCGATCTCCTTCTTCACCTCCAGCAGCGCCTCGACGGCGAGCAGCCGGTCGTCGCAGGTGTCGACATGGGTGCGGATGGCAAGCAGGCCCATCGAGACGGCCCAGTCGCAATAATCGAGAGCGCGCTGCTTGACCGCCTCATGCGTCAGCAGCGGCTTCAGCTCGCCCCAGAGCGCGATGCCTTCGAGCAGAGTGCCCGAGGCATTGATGCGTGGGATTCCGTAGGAGAGCGTCGCATCCATATGGAAATGCGGATCGACGAAGGGCTGCGAGACGAGATTGCCGGTGGCATCCACCACCTTGCCCGCCTCTGCGTCCAGCTTCGGCTCTATGGCCGCAATCTTGTCGCCCTTGATGCCGATGTCGGCGGTGTTGCCGTCCGGAAGAATGCCGCCACGGACAATCAGGTCAAAGCTCATCTTTCGCCTTTCTGGTATGGGATCATCAGCGCCTTGGGATAGGTAGCGCGGCGCGCCACCAGGATTAGCGCCAGGATGGACAGCGCATAGGGCATCATCAGGAACACCTGATAGGGCACAACGCCGCCGGAAATCTGTTGCAGGCGGATCTGGTAAGCATCGAAGGCGGCAAAAAGTATGGCGCCGAGCAGCGCCTTGCCCGGCCGCCACGAGCCGAACACCACGAGCGCAATGCAGATCCAGCCACGGCCGTTGATCATCTCGAAGAAGAAGGAGTTGAAGGCCGACATGGTGAGGAACGCGCCGCCGACCGCCATCAGCGCGCTGCCGACGATGACCGCGCCCATGCGGATGCCGGTGACGCTGATGCCCTGCGCCTCGACGGCTGACGGGTTCTCGCCCGCCGCGCGCACGGCAAGGCCGATCGGCGTGCGGTAGAGCATCCAGGCGACGATGGCGACAGTGGCGAAGGCCAGATAGGTAAGCGGCGTCTGCGAAAACAGCGCCTCGCCCAGCACCGGTATGTTCGACAGGCCGGGAATGGGCAGCGGCTGGAACGGCTCGATCTTGGGCGGCGTGGTGACCTGAGGCAACGCCAGTCGGTAGGTGAAGTAGGTGAGGCTGGTGGCCAGCAGCGTAATGCCGATGCCCACCACATGCTGAGACAGGCCGAGCGGCACGGTGAGCGTGGCATGGAGCAGGCCGAACATGCCCCCGGCGAGCGCCGCGACGGCCACGCCGGTCCACAGATCGCCGCCGGAATAGACGGTGAACCAGCCGGCAAAGGCGCCGACGGTCATGATGCCTTCGATGCCGAGATTGAGTACGCCCGCGCGTTCGCAGATCAGTTCGCCCATGGTGGCGAAGATCAGCGGCGAGGCGATGCGGATCGCGGCCACCCAGAAGGAGGCGGTGAAGAGGATTTCGAGGGCCTGCTCCATCACTTCCACCTCACCCGGTAGCGCGTCAGCAAAATGGCGGTGACCATGGTGAGCAACGCGGTCGCCACCATCACCTGGGCGATGTAGCTCGGCACGCCGGCCGAGCGGCTCATGGCATCCGCCCCGACGAAGATGCCGGCCACGAAAATGGCCGAGGCGATGACGCCAAGCGGATTGAGCATGGCGAGCATGGCCACAACGATGCCCGAATAGCCATAGCCGGGCGACAGATCGAGCGTCAGGTTGCCCTTCAGGCCCGACACTTCGGAGAAGCCGGCAAGCGCTGCCAGGCCGCCCGACAGCAACGCGGTCTGGATCAGCACGCGGTTGACCGGAATGCCGGCGAAATTCGCGGCTTCCTTGTTGTTGCCCACGGCGCGCATCTCATAGCCGAGCACCGTCTTCTTCATGATGACCCAGCAGATCACCGCAGAGACGATGGCGATGACAAAGCCGTAGTGCAGGCGCTTGCCCTGGATGATGCGCGGCAGTTGCGCCTCGGCGATGACCTTTGAGGATTGCGGCCAGCCAAGGCCCGTCGGATCCTTCAGCACGCCTTCGAGCAGCATCGAGACGAACAGCAGCACGATGAAATTGAGCAGCAGCGTGGTCACCACCTCGTCGACGCCGAAGCGCGTCTTGAGAATGGCGGGGCCGAGCAGCAGCAGCGCGCCGGCCGCCATGGCCGCGATCATGATGATCGGGATCAGCAGATAGGACGGCAGCGGCAGAGCGCCGGTGCCGAGCACCACCGTCACCACACCACCGATGTAGAGCTGTGCCTCGGCGCCGATGTTCCAGAGCCTTGCGCGGAAGGCGACGGCCACCGCAAGGCCGGTGAAAATCAGCGGCGTGGCGCGCGTCAGCGTTTCCAGCAGAGCGAATTGCGAGCCTGCCGCCCCCTTGGCGACGAGATAGAAGACGGAGAACGGCGAGGCACCTGCCGCCAGCACCAGGAGCGAGGCGATCGCGAAAGTCGCGATGATCGCGCCCACGGGATAAAGCAGCGTGACCGCCAGCGAGGGCGCGGGTTTGGGTTCAAGCCGCATTGTTCACCTCGCCATGGCCGGCCATCAGTTCGCCGAGATCGCGGATGGTGCGTTCGCCGCGTTTGGAGGGCGAGGAAAGCTGCCCCTTCGACATGACCAGGATGCGGTCGGACAGGGCCAGTATTTCCTCCAGGTCTTCCGAAATCAGCAGGATCGCCGCACCACAGTCGCGCGCTTCGAGCAGTCGGCGATGCACGAAGGCGACCGCGCCGACATCGAGCCCACGCGTGGGCTGGTTGGCGAGGATCACGGCCGGCTCGGAATCGAGCGCGCGGCCGAGGATGAGCTTTTGCATGTTGCCGCCGGAAAGCAGGCGGATGCGCGCCTCGGGCGACGGGCATTTGACGTCGTAGTCGCGGATGATCTCTTCGGCGAAGGCACGCGCCGCCTTCCGATCGAGAAAGCCGTGGCGGCTGAAGCGCGGGGTGGCGTAGCGCTCGGAGATGACGTTCTCGGTGACGCTCATGTCGCCGATGGTGCCGACCGCGTGACGGTCTTCGGGGATGCGGCCGATGCCGCTGGCAAGGGCTGCGCGCGGCGACCAGTCGCCGGCCGCGGACCCGCCGATGACGATCTCGCCGGACGCTGGTTGAAGCGTGCCGGCAATCAGCGCCGCAAGCGCGGACTGGCCATTGCCGGAAACGCCAGCCAGGCCGGTGATCTCGCCGGCGCGAAGCGCGAGCGACAGGCCATCGAGGCGCGTGGTGGTTCCTTGTGGAGGAGTCGAGACATTCTTCAGCTCCAATACGACCGGGCCGGTCTTTGGCGGGCTCACCGGCGGGCTTGCCACTTCCTGCCCGACCATCAGGGCGGCGAGCTCGGTGCGGTTGGTGGTGGCGGTGGCGCGTTCGCCGGCCAGCGTGCCTGCGCGCAGCACCAGCACTCGGTCGCTGACGGCCATGACCTCGTTGAGCTTGTGCGAGATGAAAATGATGGACAGGCCCTGCGCCACCAGAAGCTTCAGCGTGCGGAACAGCGCATCGGTCTCGGCCGGCGTCAGCACCGCTGTCGGCTCGTCGAGGATGAGGATGCGGGCGTCGCGATAGAGGGCCTTGAGGATTTCGACGCGCTGGCGTTCGCCCACCGAAAGCGTGGCGACGGTGGCGTCGGGATGCACGGTGAGGCCGAAATCAGCCGAGAGCTTTTCGATGCGCCGCCGCGCCGTTGCCCGGTCGAGGCGCAGGCTCCAGGGGCTCTGCGTGCCGAGCGCGATGTTCTCCAGCACGGTCATGTTTTCGGCCAGCGTAAAATGCTGGTGCACCATGCCGATGCCGGCGTCTAGTGCGGCGCGTGGATCGCCCGGCGGCAGCGGCTTGCCGAAGGCTTCCACAGTGCCCTCGTCGGCCACGTAATGGCCGAACAGGATGTTCATGAGCGTGGTCTTGCCGGCGCCGTTTTCGCCGAGAAGTGCGATAACCTCGCCGCGTTTCAGCGTAAAGGAGATTGCATTGTTGGCGACCAGCGGACCGAACCGCTTGGTGATGCCATCGAGACGCAGGACGGTATCCGCCTGCGTTGGAGCCCTTTGTTCGACACCGGTCGACGCCGCCAAATCACCAATCCCCAATCCTGCCGGGCATCAACCCCGCGTCCTACCTGCCCTGCCTGCATCCACGCGGGCGCCGTCGCCGCATGCGGCAGCGCCATCGAGGCGGAAGCCGCCTCGATCCATGCACTGCCATTCATGCCAGCTTGAGACCACCTTTTCGCCGCAAGCGGCGAAAAGGTAAAGCCGCATCATCAGGCTTTCGGCTCGTTGTCGTTGATTTCAACAGTGAAGGAGCCGTCCTTGATCGCCTTTTCCTTCTCGGCGACCTTGGCCATGACCTCGGCCGGCACCTTGCCCTCGAAGGTGCCGAGCGGCGCCAGCGAACTGCCGCCGTTCTTCATGAAGGAATAGACGCCGTAGTCGGCGGCCTTGAAGGTTCCCGCCTTCACTTCGGCGATCGCCTTGTCCAGCGTCGGCTCGAAGTGCCACAGCGCCGAAGCGACGACCGTTTCGGGATATTCGGACTGGGTGTCGATGACGTTGCCGACCGCCAAAACCTTGCGTTCCTTCGCAGCATCCGAGACACCGAAGCGCTCTGCGTAAAGCAGGTCCGCGCCGCCGTCGATCTGGGCGAAGGCGGTTTCCTTGGCCTTGGGCGGGTCGAACCAGGAGCCGATGAAGGCGATCTGGAACTTGGTGTCGGGCGCGCTTTCCTTCACGCCGGCGATGAAGGCGTTCATCAGCCGGTTGACCTCGGGGATCGGGTAGCCGCCAACCATGCCGATGTTCTTGGACTTGGTCATGGCGCCGGCGATGATGCCGCTGAGGTAGGAGGCGTCCTGGATATAGTTGTCGAAGGGCGCGAAGTTCGGCACCGCGTCGTCCGGCTTGAAGCTCGAGCCCATCAGGAAGGCGACGTCCGGATAATCCTTGGCGACCGCGCGGGCGGCGTCCTCGACGCCGAACACTTCGCCGAGGATCAGCTTGTGGCCGGCTTCGGCATATTCGCGCATGACGCGCTCATAGTCGTTGTTGGAGGTGTTTTCCGAATAGACATATTCGATGTCGCCACGGTCCTTGGCGGCGTTGGCGGCTTTGTGGATGCGGCTGACCCACTGCTGCTCGACCGGCACGGTGTAGACGGCCGCGACCTTGAGCGGCTCGGCAGCCAAAAGGCGAGCGGGCGAGCCGGCGATCGCGGCGAACGCCGCGCCCGCGCCTGCCGCCTTCAGCACTGTGCGGCGGGAGACGCCGGCAAATTCCGTGGCATTCTTATTGTTGGGCATTATCATCCACCTCTGGCTTGTGAGCCCGGGCTCCGGGCCCGGTTTTCAAATTTCCAGGCAACGCTATTCGAATTTCCCAAACCGGGCAATTGGCGGGCAAAGCGTTTTCACCGCCGGCATCTACCGCCGTCGGGGCTGACATCTCAATGCGACACGTTCTCGTGGACCAGAACGTCGGTCTCACGCGCGGCGGCCACGAAGGCACGCCTCGCCGCCATGGCAGGCTTGTGGCCATACATGACGTCGTAACAAGCCTGAAGGGCCGCGCGATGCTTGGGCGTTCGCTTCCCCGGCCAATGGTGAAGGAGAAACTCCGAGGCGTCGTGGACCGACTTCAGGGTGAGCTGGTTTCCTGTGTCGCCAAGCTTCACAATCAACGGAACATCAAAGCGATCATCTTGCATAATTGCTCCTGCGCCGCATGACGGGAGGGGCTTAAGCCACCTGCCCGCACTCAATCCGCGCGGCAACGGTTCTCCCGGCAAATGCCGGCCTTGCGCGAAACGGCCGCCCCCGGTCGTCCGCGCCACTCCCTCCCCTCACCTCAAAAATGAAACCCGACGCTGAACTGCATGCCACGACCGAACGCCAGGGCGTCCCATTGCGTATCTTGCTCGTCCAGCGAATGGATGTCGGCCAGGCATTTCGGAATGGCAATAAGGGCAAAGCAGATTGGTCGCTCTGCCCGGATCCGGTATCGTTGGCCGACCGGCGCACCATTATCGGTGCTTAACCCTGCCTAAAATATGGGTCTTCCGCCCGCGACCTGCCAGTGCGGCCTGCCCGATACCGGCATGACCAAAACGGCGGAGAAGATCTCCGCCGTTTAGAGCAGTTGCTAGAAAATATCAGACAGTCGCCGGGTCCAGCGGCGGCTCGTCCTTGTGGCGCGCAATCAGCGTCGCAAGGTCTGCGTTCCGGAACGCATTACGCAGCCCGTCGAATGACGGCAGGACAAAGTAGGCGCGCTGGAACTTGTCGATCTCGTATTCGGTGCGCATCACCAGTTCCAGGTCAAACGGCACGCGATGCGCGTCCTTGCTTTCGACCGCGAACTGCAGCTCGCTATAGGACGACATCAGCCCGGCGCCGAAGGCTTTCAGCGGCTGGCCGGCCTCCTGGATGAGGGCGAATTCGGCCGTGTACCAGTAGAGCCGCGAGATCATGTCATGGCCGCCCAGTTCAATCGCGCCACTGGCTCTTTCGCCGTACTGCTGCATGAAATCGGCGAATGCCGGCTGGGTCAGCGCCGGAACATGGCCGAAGAAATCGTGGAACATGTCGGGCTCGACGATGTAGTCGAGCTCTTCTTTGCTGCGCAGCCAGTTGGTGACCGGGAAGCGGCGGTTGGTCAGGTGCACGAAGAAGGGCTCCGCCGGGATCAGGCCCGGCACCGCGACGAGTTCCCAGCCGGTCAGCTTGCGCAGCCTTTGGCTGACCTGATCGAAATCGGGGATGCGCTCGAGCAGCCCGAGAGCCTCGACGCCCTCGAGATAGGAGCGATGCGCCAGCCGCTTGGTAAGCTTGGTCTGGCGGTCGCACAGGATGCGCCACACCTCCTGCTCGCTGTCGCTGTAGTCGTAGTCCTGCCGGACGGTGAAATCGGCGCGGCAGACCGAATAGTTGCCACGCAACCCCTGGGCCGCGCATTCGCGGGCATAAGCTTCTACGCTGATATTCATGGCCATGTCCTCCACGACAAGGAGAATACAGTCTGGCCCGGAGGGGTTTTTGCCTAATCCATCGATATGGCCGCGAATTTGAGGTACATTGAGTGAGAAAGCGTCATTTGGGAGTGAATATGCCTCAATTCGATGACTTCGAGATCAAGATGCTCGACATCCTGCAGCGCGACGGCCGCAAGCCGGTGTCCGAGCTGGCGCAGGAGGTTGGCCTGTCGACCACGCCTTGCGCGCGCCGCTTCGACGCACTCCAGGAAGCCGGCGTCATAAAAGGGTTCAGCGCCGTCATCAGCCGTCACGCGGTGGGGCTGATGGTGGAAGTGTTCATCCAGGTACGGCTGACCAGCCACAGCGACGAGTCCCCCGAGCACTTCATCGCGGCCGTGCGGCGTATGGACGAGATATCGGCGTGCTGGACGATGACCGGCGAATACGACTTCCTGCTGCATGTGATGGTGCCAAGCGTGGACGATCTCAACGACTTCGTCATGCACCGGCTGATGCGCCTGCCGGGCGTGCGCGACATGCACACCCAGCTCGTGTTGCAGAACATAAAGGGCCCGGGCCACGTGCCGCTGGGCCATTTGCGCGGATAGCGGCGGAGCCGAGCCGGCTCTCCTCAGAACCCCATTACCGCCATGCGCACGAGCACGGCCGAAATTCCGAGTGCCAACAGCCCGAAGCCGAGACCAATCGGCGAGCCCCAACCGTACCAGGCCATGGTGCGCTCGGCATATTTCCATTCCTCTTCGCGCGTCAGCGCCGGCTGCTGTTCGATCTGCATGTCTGTCTCCTTCATGGCCTTGCGTTTCAACGGTTGTCGCCGCATATTCATCAAATGCGCGAAATATACGATAGATTGATATTTAGATGATCGAACTAAATTCGTCAAGCGAGGCACGAGAGCAGCGAATGCAGGCCATCACCCAGGCCGTGATGGCCTGGCAGGATGCCACGCAAGCTTTCGATGACGCGGTCGGTGAACGGGCGGGATTGAATGCGGCTGAGCGGCGCGCGCTGGCCTTGCTTCAGCGTGGACCGCAGACGGCCGGCGCGGTTGCAGCGGCAACGGCGTTGACGCCGGCAGCCGTGACATCGCTGATCGACAGGCTGGAAGCGCGCGGTCTCGTCAAGCGCACGCGCAGCGCCGAAGACCGGCGCAAGGTGATGGTCGAGGCGGGAGAGGCCGCCAGGGAGCTGGGCCTGAAATATTACGGCCCGATCGCACAAGCCGGCTGGGAAATGCTCGACGGCTACAGCGACGCCGAGCTTGCGATCGTAGAGCGGTTCGTCACCGACGCGCTCGCCTTGCAGCAAAGGGAACTGGCGCGGCTGACCGGCGGATGAGGCCGCGGTCGCGCCGCGCAAGTTTTCGGTAGAGGTGCCTTACGGAACGATCAGCGTTCCGGCGCCGTGCTCGGTGAAGAGTTCGAGCAGCACCGAGTGCGGTGTCTTGCCGTTGAGGATGACCACGCCTTCCACGCCGCGCTCGATGGCCTCGATGCAGGTCTCGACCTTGGGGATCATGCCGCCGGAGATGGTGCCGTCGGCAATCAGCGCCCGCGCCTGGGCCACTGTCAGCTCGTCGATCAGGTTCTTGTCCTTGTCCAGCACACCCGGCACGTCGGTGAGGAAGAGCAGGCGCGAGGCGTTCAGCGCACCGGCGATGGCGCCGGCGAAGGTGTCGGCATTGATGTTGTAGGTGTGGCCGTCGCGGCCGGGCGCCACCGGCGCGATGACTGGAATAACCTCGGAGCGCGCCAGGAGGTCGAGCAGCTTGCGGTCGACCTCGACCGGCTCGCCGACGAAACCGAGATCGAGGACGCGCTCGATATTGGAATCGGGATCCTTGACGGTCTTGTGCGCCTTCTGGGCGTAGACCATGTTGCCGTCCTTGCCGCACAGGCCGATCGCCCATTCGCCCTCGGCGTTGATGAGGGCGACGATCTCCTTGTTGATCGAGCCGGCCAGCACCATTTCGACGATCTCGACCGTCTTCTGGTCGGTGACGCGCAGGCCGCCCTCGAACTTGGACTCGATGCCCATCTTGTTGAGCATGGCGCCGATCTGCGGGCCGCCGCCGTGGACGACGATTGGGTTGACGCCCGACTGCTTGAGCAGCGCGATGTCGCGGGCGAAGGCCTTGCCGAGCGTGTTGTCGCCCATGGCATGGCCGCCATATTTCACCACCACGGTCTTGTGTTCATAGCGCTGCATGTAGGGCAGCGCAGCCGAAAGGAGGTTCGCCTGCTCCGCTGCCTTGGCCGCGATTTCCGTCGATGTCATGAGAGGAGTTCCCCGTCGGATGGAATCGTCGGTTACTTAGCGACAAAGGCACCTTGGAGCAATCGGCAAGCACCGCCGACTGGCGGAAGTTTCAGGCTGTTGCGGGTTTGAAACTCAGCGCAAGCCCGTTCAGGCAATGGCGTTTGCCGGTCGGCGGCGGACCATCGTCGAAGATGTGCCCGAAATGCCCGCCGCAGCGGCGGCAATGAACCTCGGTGCGGGTCATGAAGAAGGAGTGATCCTCCCGGGTCCCGATCGCATTGGGCAAGGATTGCCAAAAGCTCGGCCAGCCGGTGCCAGAGTCATATTTCGCATCGGACGAATAGGCGGCCAGGTCGCAGCCGGCGCAGTGGTAGACACCCCGGCGCTTCTCGTGGTCGAGCGGACTGGAACCTGCTCGCTCGGTTTCCTGCTTGCGCAGAACCGCGAACCGATCGGGCGCCAGGACCTTGCGCCATTCGGCGTCGGTTTTGTGGACCTCGAACGTCTCTGCCAGCGCTTCATCTGGCTCGTCCATCCGCCACAGGATGGCATTGCAGACGGCAAATGTAGCAACGGCTGTGCCGCCGAGCAGCACGTGGCGACGATTCATCGCGATTTCTCCTGAATGCAAAGTCTTACGCCGCGCGAATGTCGGAGGCCAATCAACTCGCTTTGAGGATTGAGTTCCCGCCAACATTCATACCCCGCGCCTAGACCTATCGCGCAAGGCGAAAAAGGCCAGCCTCGTACGACCGAATGGCTCTACGCCTTCGGACGCAACGCCTTGTCGGCGACATGGATCATTTGTGTGACGCCAAGCGATTCCGCTGGGCTGCAAAATGCTTCAGGGCAGCTTGGCGGCCAGAAGATCGATCCTCTGCACAGTCGGCGTCTCGGCAAGCATCTCTTCGGCCTTGGCGAACAGGGCCTTGGCCACCTCGCCGGTGAGATGCGCGTCGCGCCCCGCCTCGTCGGGGAAGGCGTCGAAGATGCCGTAGGTCGAATGGCTCATCTTCATGGCGAACCAGGCGGTGGTCGCCGGCTCCTTCTGCACCAGAGCCAGGCCATTCTTGAGGAAGGCCTCCACCTCGGCTTCCTTGCCCGGCTTGGCTTTCAATCTCACATAAAGCGCCTTGCTGACCATCGCTGCCTCCTTCTGGTAAGGATCGGCAATACGAAAATTATGGCTGCAGCAGTGCGCGTCCATGGCCGGCCCAGGCTAAATCGCACAGGGCCGGCTCAGAGACGATCTTCAGCCGCCGCTCACCGCGAGCGCGATGGCCTCGCGCAATTCCTCCAGGCCTTCGCCCTTTTCGGACGAGGTGGACAGCACGGCCGGAAAGGCCGCCGGGCGCTTGCGGATCTTTTCCGACGTCTCGGCGATCAGCCGCGGCACGCCGGCGGACTTGATCTTGTCGGTCTTGGTCAGCACGATCTGGTAGGAGCAGGCAGCCTTGTCGAGCAAGGTCAAAACCTCCTCGTCGTTCTTCTTGATGCCATGGCGCGCGTCGATCAGCACATAGACGCGCTTCAGCGTCACGCGGCCGCGCAGATAGTCGAAGACAAGCTTGGTCCAGGCATCCACCTGGTCCTTCGGCGCCTTGGCGTAGCCGTAGCCGGGCATATCCACCAGCGCCATCGGCGGCAGGTCGCCCTCCTTGCCGGAAAAGCCGTCGGGCACGAAGTAGTTGAGCTCCTGCGTGCGGCCGGGCGTGTTGGAGGTGCGCGCCAGCCCCTTGTGGCCGACCAGCGCATTGATGAGCGACGACTTGCCGACATTGGAGCGGCCGGCAAAGGCGATCTCGGGCGGACCTTCCGGCGGCAGGAACTTCATGGACGGCACGCCGCGGATGAAGATCCACGGGTTGGTAAAGAGGCTGCCGGCCAACGGCAATACGGATTTCGTCTCAGTCTGTTCGGTCACGCTGCTTGCTCCAGCCGGGTGTCGGCCTCTCATATGGCATCTAGCCTGGGCTTGCCGTTGTCAACCGCCAGGCGCCGACTTGCTCGATGCGTCAAAGCAAAAGCCCCGGACAAGCCGGGGCCTTTCGAGGATCTGGGTGCCCGCTATTCGGCGGGCTTGGGTTTCTTCTTGAACATGCCAGCCAGATTGCCCCAGAGCTCGATCTTGGCGCCCTGGCGCTTCATGATGACGCTCTGCTGGATGATCGACAGCGTGTTGTTCCAGGCCCAGTAGATGACGAGGCCGGCAGGGAACGAACCCAGCATGAAGGTGAAGATCACCGGCATCCAGTTGAAGATCATTGCCTGCGTCGGATCGGGCGGGGTCGGGTTCATGCGCATCTGCAGGAACATGGTCACGCCCATGATGAGCGGCCAGACGCCGATGTGCAGGAAGGTCGGCGCCGCGAAGGGCAGCAGGCCGAACAGATTGACCAGCGACGTCGGATCGGGCGCGGCAAGGTCCTGGATCCAGCCGAAGAACGGCGCGTGCCGCATCTCAATGGTGATGTAGAGCACCTTGTAGAGCGCGAAGAACACCGGGATCTGGATCAGCACCGGCCAGCAGCCCGCCAGCGGATTGATCTTCTCCGTCTTGTACAGCTCCATCATGGCCTGCTGCTGCTTCATCTTGTCGTCCGCATATTTCTCGCGGATTTCAAGCATGCGCGGCTGCACCATCTTCATCTTCGCCATCGACTTGTAGGACTTGTTGGCGAGCGGGAAGAAGATGGCCTTGACCAGAACGGTCGTGGCTAGGATGGCGAGGCCGAAATTGCCGAGCAACTTGTAGAGGTTGTCGATCAGCCAGAACATCGGCTTGGTGATGAAATAGAACCAGCCCCAGTCGATCAGGAGATCGAACTGGCGGATGTTGAGGTCCTTTTCATAGGCGTTGATCTTGGCCACTTCCTTGGCGCCGGCGAAAACCAGCGTCTCGACAGTGCCCGACTGGCCCGGTGCCACGGTCATCGGGTCGGACATGAAGTCCGACTGGAAGCGCGGACGGCCGTCGTCGAAATAGCTGAAGCGCGGCTGGAAGGACTGCTTGGACGAAGGCACCATGGCCACCGCCCAGTACTTGTCGGTGATGCCGAGCCAGCCGTCGTCCGACTTGCCGGGAACGACCTGCTTGTCCTTCTCGATCTGCGAGTACTTGACCTCGTGCAGGCCCTCCTTGCCGGTCACGCCGATCAGGCCTTCGAACAGCACATAGGTGCTGGCGACGAGCGGCTTGTCGAAGCGGATGACGCGGCCATAGTTGGAGAGCGACACGGGGGCCGAGCCGCTGTTCGTCACCGTGTCTGTGACGGTGAACATGTAGTTGGCATCGATGCTGATCGTACGCTTGAACGTCAGGCCCTTGTCGTTGGTGTAGGTCAGCGTCACAGGCGTGGTGGGCGTCAGCACCGCATTGGGCTCGGCGGTCCAGACGGTGTCCGGGCCCGGCACGCTGCCGGTCTCTGCATTTCCGACGAAACCGATTTCGGCATAGTAGCCGTTCGGCAGGACCGACGGGTTGAGCAGGTCGATATTGGGCGAATTCTTGTCGACCGTGAGGTGATAGTCCTTCAGCAGCACGTCGTCGATGCGGGCGCCGGTGAGGTTGATGGAGCCGCCGATGCTCGGCGTATCGATCTTCACGCGCTGCGAAGCGGCCACTGCCTGCTCGCGGCTTTCGGGCACAGCACCGGCGGTTCCGGTGTTGCTGCCGGGCACGCCGCCCTGCGGCGCGGCAGGAACCTCGCCCGAGCTGGGCTGGGTCTGCTTCTGCGCCTCGACGCGCTGCTGCTCGATGCGAGCGGTCTCGCGCTCCTTCTCGACGCGGGGGTTCATGTAGAACACCTGCCACAGCGTCAGGATCAGCACGGAAAGCGCGATCGTGATCAAGAAATTCCGGTTGTTTTCCATCGAAAACCCTTAACGCGTACCGCGAATTCGTCGTGAAAGCTCGGCGGCAAGCTGCTCAAACGGCACCGTCAGCACGTCTTCCCGCCCGACGATCACATAGTCCTTGCCAGGCGTCATGTCACCTGCGGCATGGACGCGAACCGCCTCCTTGAGGCGGCGGCGAATGCGGTTTCGGACAACCGCATTGCCAACTTTCTTGGTGACCGTGAAACCGACGCGCGGAGCATCGGTCGTGCCACGGTCCAGAACTTCCATGAGGAAAAGCCGCCCGCGGCGTTTTTCACCGCGACGGACGGCCAGGAACTCTGCTCGCTTGCGAAGCCGCAGCGGAGACGGAAATTCGGTTTTGCCGGCAGCCGGCAACGGTCTCGTCTCTCGCTTTAAGCGGAAAGACGCTTGCGGCCACGGTTGCGGCGAGCCGCGACGACGGCACGACCGCCCTTGGTGGCCATGCGAGCACGGAAACCGTGACGGCGCTTACGGACGAGTTTGGATGGCTGATAAGTACGCTTCATTTGTTTTAATACCGCGGTGTGCGGCCCTTCTTAATTCTGTCACGGTGTAACAGGAGCTATGCCCAGCCTACTCAAGCGCAATAGAAATCGCGCCGGGAGTTCGGCCCGAGCGTGAGCGGCTTATAGAAAGAAGGGCCAGCTGAGTCAATCGGCGGCAATATGCGCAAAATCCTCACGAACCGGTGAGGTTTTCTTTCCGATACTTCAATAGGCGGTGAGACCTTCCCGGACGGCTTGCGCGCACCATAATTCCAATCCACCTGTCACTACAGAAACAACAATGGAAACGATATGACCTCTTGCGGCCAGGACCCGCGCGAACCCATGATGGAAGCCGGGATGAGGGCTGGAGAGGCGATCGGGGCCGACATGACGGGAGAATTCGACACGGGCGGGCGCGCGGCCGGGCGCTGGCGTTTTGCACCGCTCGTCGTCGTGGCTGCGGGTCTCGCCGTCGGTTATGTGCTCGGCTGGCAGCACTACCTGACGCTCGACTATCTCGCTGAGAGCCGACAGGCCCTCAAGGATTTCGTCGCCGACAACCCAATCCTTGCGCCGTTGGGCTTCATGGCGGTCTACACCGCAGCCGTCGCCTTTTCCTTCCCGGCAGCATCCATACTCACCGTGTTCGGCGGTTTCCTGTTCGGGTGGCTGCTGGGCGGCATCTATGCCATCGTCGCCGCTACGATCGGCGCGACGGTGATATTCCTGGCGGCGCGGTCGGTCTGCGGCGATTTTCTCAGGCGCCGCGTCGGTGGCTTCGCATGCAGGCTCTCGGACGGTTTCGAAAAGAACGCCTTCGCCTATCTTTTGGTGCTGCGGCTGGCGCCGTTCGCCCCCTTCTTCATGGTCAACGTTGCCCCTGCCCTGTTCAATGTCAGGCTGCGCACCTATGTGGCGGCAACCTTCATCGGCATCATCCCCGGCGGCTTCGCCTATGCCTGGCTCGGCCAGGGCTGCGACAGCGTGCTGATGGCGGCGGAAACGGCCGGCCAGCAGGCCACGGTCCGAGACCTCGTCACGCCACAGATAACCATCGCCTTCTTGGCGCTCGCGCTTGTCGCGGCGCTTGCCACCATCGTAAAGAGAGTGTGGGCCTCACGTATCTGATTTTCAGCTGATTTTTTCGGCGCCGGTCCGGCGCAACGTCCCGTTTCAGAAAGCGAACGAATGACGAAAACCCTGACCCCGGACATCTGCGTGATCGGCGCCGGGTCAGGTGGGTTGTCGGTAGCCGCGGCGGCGGTGGCCTTCGGGGTGGACGTGGTGCTCGTCGAACGCGGCAAGATGGGCGGCGACTGCCTCAACTATGGCTGCGTCCCGTCCAAGGCACTGATTGCCGCCGCGCGCCATGCGCAGTCGATGCGCGAGGGCTCCCCCCTCGGCATCGGCGCGGTCGAACCCGAGATCGACTTCGAAGCCGTCCATCGCCACGTACATGAGGCAATCGCCTCAATCGCGCCCAACGACTCGGCCGAGCGTTTCAACGCCCTCGGCGTCCACGTGATCAGGGCTGAAGGCCGCTTCAGGGACCCGCAGACGCTCGTCGCCGAAGATACGGAAATCCAGGCGCGCTACTTCGTTCTGGCCACCGGCTCGTCGCCTTTCGTGCCCCCAATTCCCAGTCTCGACAAGGCCGACTACCTGACCAACGAGACGATCTTCGACCTGAAAACCAGGCCGGAGCATCTGATCATCATCGGCGGCGGCGCCATCGGCATGGAGCTGGCGCAGGCCTACAGGCGGCTCGGCTCGAAGGTGACGGTGGTCGAGATCGCCACCGCACTCGGCAAGGAAGACCCGGAACTCGCCGCCATCGTGCTGAAGCAGATCCGCGACGAGGGCGTCGTTATCCACGAAAGAACCGAGGTCACGCGCGTCGTGCAGCGCGGGCTGGGCTCCGTGCAGCTCAGCCTCAAATCGGCCGACGGCAGCGAAACCGTCGAAGGCACGCATCTCCTGGTCGCGGCCGGCCGCGTGCCAAATCTGAGAGGCATGGGCCTCGACAAGGCCGGCGTGGTGCATGGCGAATGGGGGCTGCAGATCGACAACCGGCTGCGCACCAGCAACCGCCGCATCTATGCGGTGGGCGATGCGACCGGCTTGCAGCAATACACCCATGCCGCCAATTACCATGCCGGGCTGGTGGTCCGCTCGATCCTGTTCAAACTGCCCGTACGCGAACGGCCCAACATCGTCCCGAGGGTCACCTTCACCGAACCGGAGCTCGCCCATATCGGCCTGACCGAGGCGGAGGCGACCAAGGCCTACAGGTCGATCCGCGTGCTGCGCTGGCCCTATGCCGAAAACGACCGGGCGCGCACCGAGCACCGCACCCACGGCCATATCAAGGTGATCGCCAGCCCCCGGGGACGGATCCTCGGGGTGTCCATTGTCGGCGCGCAGGCCGGTGAACTGATCAGCGTCTGGGCGCTGGCCCTATCCAAGAATCTGACCTTGCGTGACATAGCCTCTTACGTTGCGCCCTACCCCACGCTGGGCGAAATTGGCAAACGCGCCGCGGTGGCCTACTTTACCCCCATGGCACGCAAGCCGCTGGTGCGCCGGCTGGTCAACTTGCTGCGCAAATTCGACTGAACAGGGTTCTGGAGCGGCAGACTTTCATATGGCAGACAGCGCCATCACCGATCCCGGCAGGAGCCAGGCACGAACGGTGCCGCTGGCGCGCGGCCTGTCGACCAAGCTGCTGGTGCTCACCGCGATTTTCGTGCTGTTCGCCGAAATCCTGATCTTCCTGCCATCGATCGCCTATTTCCGGCTGCGCTGGCTGGAAGAGCGGCTGGGCACCGCCGCTGCCGTCTCGGTGCTTCTGGTCCAGAACAATTCACCCGGCCTCTCGCGCGATGTGCAGGACGAAGTGCTGCGATCGATGGGCGTCAAGGCGATCGCGATCCGCGACGGCGGCGAATCACGCATGCTGGTGGCATCGGAAGTGCCGCAGCAGGTGGACGAGCATATCGACCTTGGCAACACCGGACCGGTGGTGGCCATGCGCGAGGCGCTGGACACGCTGGTTTTCGGCGGCAATCGCATATTGCGCGTATTCGGGCATGTCGGCGACAGCGAGAAGGAGTTCGAGCTGATCATCACCGACCACAAGCTGCGCAAGGCGATGCTGACCTATTCGCGCAATGTGGCACTGCTGTCGCTGCTGATCTCGCTGTTCACCGCGACGCTGGTTTTCTACGCCATCGACCGGATCATGATTCGCCCTATCCGCGACATGACGCGCTCGATGCTCACCTTCTCGCAAGCGCCGGACGATCCAGGGAGCATCATCACGCCGGAGCCGCGCGCCGATGAGATCGGCGTGGCCGAGCGCGAGCTCTCCGACATGCAGTTGCGCCTGCAGAGAACACTGGGCGAGCAGAAGCATCTGGCGGACCTCGGGCTCGCGGTTTCCAAGATCAATCACGACATGCGCAACATACTGGCCTCCGCCCAGCTCATGTCGGACCGCCTGAGCATGGTGAAGGATCCCACCGTGCAGTCGCTGGTGCCCAAGCTGGTGCGCGCGCTGAACCGCGCGGTCTCCTATTCGGAGGGCGTCATCACCTATGGCCGCACGCAGGAAGCGCCCCCTTCGCGACGCCGACTTCGGCTGCGCCAGACAATCGAGGACGTGCAGGGCCTGCTGGGCATCGAGCCGGAAGGCGACATCGAGTTCGAAAATCTGGTGGCCGCCGATTTCGAGATCGACGCCGATTCGGAACAGCTGGTGCGCGTGCTGACCAATCTCTGCCGCAACTCGCTACAGGCGATGGCCGGCGACAAGGAGAGCGCGATCGTCAAGCGGCTGAGCATCTCGGCCGAGCGCAACGGCAGCGTCAGCCGTATCCTGGTTGCCGACACCGGCCCCGGCCTGCCGCAAAAGGCGCGCGAAAACCTGTTTTCCGCCTTCCGCGGTTCGGCCCGCAGCGGCGGCACCGGACTGGGGCTGGCCATTGCCTATGAGCTGGTGCGCGCCCACGGAGGCACGCTGGAGCTTGTCGAAAGCGTGGGCGGACGCACCGTGTTCTCGATCACCATCCCCGACCAGCCGGTACGGCTCGACGAGGCCCGCACCAATCTGCGCCGCCCGGCCTAGCGAATCGCGCCGCGGCAACACCGCCGATTCGACCCCAGATTCGAGGCCGCAACTCATCTTGCCGGCTCACGAGACGGCACAGCCTCTTGCCATGGCTGGCGCGGCGGCCAAGGTGACCTAGCGGCTTCAAGGAGTTTTTGCGGGCGCCTGTGAATGAGCAAAAAGTTTTTCGACAGGCGCTTGCAATTCGTCGTTTCAGCCGTTAGGTAGCACTCACATCGGGGCCGGAACACTTAGCCGGCCGATGACGATCGCCTGATAGACGATCGGTTGCGCGCCCGTAGCTCAGCTGGATAGAGCACCAGACTACGAATCTGGGGGTCAGAGGTTCGAATCCTTTCGGGCGCGCCATTTCTTCTAAGCGGCTAGCCCATTGCCCGAAAACGGGCAGCAAAGCCGCCCGTTTTCAACCCATCCGCTTCTCGACTACGCAGACCGCATTTACTGCGCTGCCGCCGTTTTTACACTCTTCGCAGCATGCTCGATGAGCGATGCCACTGCCTTGGGCTGCGAAACATAGATCGCGTGGCTGCCCTTGGCCTCGGTCACGGTTGCGCCGGCGCGCTTGGACATTGCGCGCTGTGCCTCGGGCGGAATCATCTTGTCTTCGGTCGCGACGAGATACCAGCTCGGCTTCACCTTCCAGGCGGGAGCCGTGACCTTGCCCTCAAGTGCTGCCACGCCCCATGGAACCTGCGAATGGGCCATGAAGGCTGCAAGCTCCGGCTTGACGTCGGCGGCGAACGAACTTGCGAACTTCGCCTTGTCCAGGAACAGGTAGCCGTCGGTCGGGGGCAGGATCGGGGGCACCGGAGCGCCCGGCGCCGGGTTGGCGATCAGGCTCGAAACCGACTCGCCGGCATCAGGGGCAAAAGCGGTGATGTAGACGACTGCCGCCACCTTGGGATCGGTGCCGGCTTCGGACACGACGACGCCGCCATAGGAGTGCCCCACCAGGACCACCTGGCCCGGAGCCGCGGCAATGGCGCGCTTGGTGACGGCCACGTCATCCGCGAGCGAAGTCGTGGGATTTTGGACGATCGTCACGTCGTACCCATCCTTCTTCAGGATATCGTAGACGCCCTGCCATCCGGAGCCATCGACGAAACCGCCATGCACGAGCACGACGGATTTCACATCGGCGGCCTGGGCTTTGGTTGCCGTTGCGCTGACACCCAGTGCAAGCGCGGAGGCTGCTGCCAGTAAAGTGAACAAACTCGACATCTGAGTTCTCCTTTCAGAACTTTGACAGTCGAGATGCTATGAGGGAGCGGCCGTTGGATCGTGAACGAAACGGCCAAACGTGGAACGATCCGGCCAAATCTATGCAAGCTTGGTGAGGCGCCATTTCTTAGGCGTGACACCGGCAACGCGCGAGAACGCCCGCGTGAAGTGGCTCTGGTCCGCGAAGCCGCATTCGAAGGCGATGGCGCTGAGCGAAATATTCGATTGCGCCAAGAGCTGCTTTGCTCTGTCTATCCTGCGATGCTGCAGCCATTGGTAAGGCGCCAGCCCGGTCGACTGGCGAAAAGCGCGCGTAAAATGCCGCTTCGAAAGGCTGCATGACTGCGCGAGCGTCTCCAGCGTGAGGCCGCTATCGATGCTGGCATCCATGAGTTCCTTGGCCCGGCGTTCTTGCCATGGCGCAAGACCGCCTCCCCATTGTCGCGGCAGCTGAGCGACGTTGCCGTAATTGCTGGCGAGGTGGATCGTAAGAGCCAGTGCCATGTGATCCACGAACAGGTCAGGCACTTCCTGCGGTCTCGCCAGCGCCGTGCGCATGGACAGCAGCAAATCGCGGGCGACCGGATCGCGAGCGGTGCCGCCGACTGTATGGCGAAGTTCCTGGATATGCCGCGGTATATCCCCTTCATCGCCCATGGCCAGAAGAGCTTTGTGCGGCACGTAGAGATTTATGGCATGGAACGGGTCACGCAGATCGGTGGCCAGCTCCATCCTGAGGTCAAAGATTGCGGTTTCGCCGGCCTCAAAGCCCTCGGGCCGTATGAACCTGCCCCCGGCAAACAGGTCGAAATCTGTGGCCTTTTTCAATTGAAGCGCGATCAGAAAAGCATTTTCGCGCACTGGTACGGTGACGCCCGAGTTGCGCCGTTCGCAATTGAGCTCAAGAAACTCCATGCCTGTACCGCGCGCCGCGCGCGTGGTGCTCAGCACCGGTGCATCCGGCAGGCCGACCGCCACAGCGACGGGATTTCTCCTAGACTCTGCTCTGGCACCATGAGGCATTGGCCGAGTTCGCCCGTTACAGCGAGTGAGAAACGGTAGCACGGGCCGAAAGTGTTTCCTAATATGTCCTTAGTCGCAACTGGCGGTAGGTAACAGTAGCAAGCGACAGACCGAAGTTCGCCGAAGACTCCTGTCCACAAGCTGTTGCTTAACGAGGGAAGCCTGGCCCGACTTGACCGAGATCAAATGAGCGAGCTCCAAAACGGCTTATCCGCCCGGAATGCATACGGAGCCTCACATTGGATAACTTTGACTTTCGCGCCCCTTCGACGGAGCAAGCCGACACACAGCCTGGGAGGTACAGCTGTGTCGACAACAACGACGGACTTGCCACAGTATGGGACGCAGACCTCGGCGCAGCGGCCACCCTGGACAGCAGGCGACTGGCGAGCATCCCGGTTCAGCGCGCTGAAGTTGCCTGCTCCGTCTTGAACAGGATCTATGCGATGGGGAATGCGCCCCTGGTCCGCTGCTCGAAGGGTTGCGACCACGCCACGCGCTGCAGCATGCGACCCGCGCTCAAGACCACAAGGCAAAGAAGAGAACCATGAAACCAGGAGCCGTCGCACAGTGCCGCCAGCCACCTATCGCACCGTCTGTAGTGCGCTGTTGCTGGCATATTGACCGTCGGCGGCACCGCCGGCCTGGCTGTCGCTGATCTCCAGAACAAGCTTGCGGCGGAGCGCGATCGCGTATTCTTCCGGCTTGCTCGGCGCGACCACGAAAGCTCCCGCCCCGGTGATGACGTTGTTTTCCAGATATCCGGGCAGGTCATCGGTTAATCCCGGCTCGTCCCGCGAAACCGCAATGCCGTTGACGATGTAGCCAACCCCGGATGCCCGCGCCCGGCTGTCGCTGACCGGCAGCCCGTCATTGTTTATGCCGTTGGTCGAAATGTCGATAACCTTTCGCCCCGCGTGGCCGGGATATCTGCCGAGCAGCAATCTGCCGGCGTCGATGGCGAAGGAAAGGGAGGTTCTGCCGCCTCCCCTTCGCTCGATGCCGTCGCTTCCGCGTTCAAGGATAAGGCTCGCCGCATTGCTGGCATCCTCAGCACCGCACAGCCTCGTCCAGGGAAGGAGCACGTCCAGCTTCCCGACGCTCGACCATTCGACATAGGAGACCGCGACGCATCCGATGGGACCGCTTGTGATGGCCTTGGCCACCTCGGCGGATCGCAGCGCCTCGGCATGACCGTTCAGCTGCAGCTGAGCCGTGCTGGGGTCGATAGAGGAGGATTTGTCGACGGCGAAGACGACGGCCGTGTCCACCGCATCGCCCTCGACAGCAAATGCCGCGTCCGGCGACAAGGCCACCGAGTGCAGTGCCACGATTGCGGCAGTTAGAGCGCCGCAGAAGGACGAGTTTGCCGTATGCATTTGGATGTGTCTCCGGTTCGGGCAATTGGGGTTTGGCTTCAGGGGATGGGCCGCATCCGGTCATCGCTCGTCGAAATCTCGCGGCGGTCGGCCCTTCTCACGCGGGTCCCAGTTGGCAGCCGACCGCATCAGCGTCAGCAGCCTGATCGCATCGCGAAGCACTTCGGCTATTTCCTTCAGCCAAATGCGGATCATTTGCGCACCCTCGCCACATGCTGTCTTTCCAATGCTGAAAGGACAGTACTTGCGGGCGGGAGACTTAATTCTCACTCCGCCGAACGCGTTACGGATCTGTCCTCCCAGCGTCCGTATTCGTTAGCGGGCGATTGTTGTGCCAATATTTGATCTCGATAAAATAAGTCCTTTCTCATTGGGAATGATCCCATTGCAATAGTGGCTTCGGGGAGGGATTTATTTGCCCTTCTCTTTCGGCGGGGGCGGGGAGGAATGCGGGCGACGCGCTTTCACGATTTGATATTCGATGCCGACATGCTGTCTGCCCGGCGGGACGACGGCACGGAACTGAGATTCACCCGGCACGAGCGAGCCTTGCTGCTCTACTTTGTCGGCCATCCGGGAAAGCTGCTCAGCCGCGCCTGGCTTACGGGCCTGCTGGCCAGGGACGGTTCGGAACCCGGCGAGCGGAATATCGACTTTCTCGTCAATCGCCTGCGGACCCGGCTGGGTGACAATGCGCGCAAGCCGCGCTTCATCGCGACACAGTATGGCGAAGGATATATTTGGATCGCGGAGCCGGCGGCCGATGCGTCTGCCGCCGCCTTCCTCGTCATTGGCCCGGTCTATGGGCTGGATGCGGCGGCTTCCCCGCTCGCGGCGCATGTACTGGCCGCACTGGATCGGGCGTTACGGAAGTCGATGGGGCCAGACAGACCGGTCGTTTCAGAACCCGGCTGGAACAGGGAGGTCAGCCCGAACACGGTCGACTACAACATGGATGTCAGCCTCCATCTCGAGGGCGACACCCTTCATGCGGCGTTTGTCCTGCGGCAGGTCTCCACGCGCCAGGTCGTCGCCGCCATTCGCGTGAACATCGGCGATGCCGAAATCACGCAGGCGGCAAAGCAAGTTGCGGAGCAGGCCAGGAAGGCCATCTGGGCGCATCTGGCGATCCCGGACGGCGCGGACGCCACTCCGATCGACACGCCCTTGCATCTGCGCGTCCATGACGCGGCCATTGTGCTTGCGCGGTCGCTCGAAAGCTGGCGCGAAAACGAGGTGCAGCTCGCCGCGGCTCGCGCGGAACGTCCCGACGACCCGACGCTCGCCATCATGTGGGCCATGACGCTTTATGCAAAGCTGGTGATGCAGATGCAGCCCGAAAAGTTGCCGGTATCGGCCTGGAGAGCCATCGAGGACGAAATAGAGGATCTGGCCTTCACCAGTTTACCAAAAGTGCAGAGCAATCCGCTTCTGGTGCTCGGCATCGCAAAGCTTCTCATGTTCATAGGCCGCGGGCATTTGGACCTGGCCGAGAAGCTTGCCGACGAGGCATTCGCCAAAAGCACGGCCTTCGCCGCCGCCTTTGCCGTCCAGGGGCAAATCCGCATGTTCAAAGGGGCGATCGACCAGTCAGTCGTGCTGCTAGACAAGGGGATCGAGCTATCGGAGCGCGGCAGCGAGTTCCATATCTATTTGTTGGTACTGAAATGCACCGCTTTGCTTGCCGCTGACGATCGCCCGGCCCTGGATCGGACCTGCACCGAGCTTTATGCCTTGCGCCCGCTAACGCGCGTCCAGATCGGCTTCTATGTCACCCCGGCCCATGTCGAATGGCTCCCGCACCATCTCGAAGCCGCACTCGACAAATACAATGCATTGCTGGCCCGGGGCTTCGTCGAATACCTCTACAACCTGTCGGCACGGCACTTCCGGCAACGGAACCATCGTCGCAACGTCATGCTCAACCTGGCGACGCATATGTCACGACGCTTTGGCGCCGAGGTTGTGCCGCAAGAGGTCGCGGAGGACCTTGGCTGGCCGATCCCCGCTGAGCTGACCGCCATCGGGTGAGGACGCGTATCAGCCACGTACGGGCAGCGATCAGATTGCTTGGACCAAGGCTCGCGCAGGAGCGGTCTCCTGTCGTTGCCGCAATGCGAATGCCCCACCGATTACCGAAATACATCCGGCAGCCGCCAGGATCGGCGCGAAGCCGACAAGATCGGCGATCGCACTCGCCCCGCTGACCAGGACCATGAAGGCAAGCGCCTCGACCCCGGAGAACACCGAGACGTCGGTTGCCTTGCGCCCCTCGGAGCAGTAGCCGAGCAGGATGCCCTTGGTCGCCGGGATGAGGCCGAAGCTCAGGAAGCTGATCACCAGCACCAGCGCGACGACGACGCCCTTGTCCGGGCCCTTCGCAAGCAGCGCCGCGAATGCGAGGCAGGTGGCACCAAGGGCAAAGCCGAGCACGCTGGCAGCCATATAGCCGCCGAGGCGCTCGACGAGATATCGAGCGGCGAGCGCTCCGAACGCGCCGACGGCCGCCGCGGCAACCATCGTGATCAGCGCTGCCTCCGAAATGGCGAAGCCTGCATCGATCAGCATGATGGACTGCAGGCCGTAGGTGGTGGCAACGGCACCGTTGACCCCGAGCGTGATGAGAAGCAGCCGGCGCGGCCCGGGGCGCCAGAGGATGGCGAACTGGTTCCGGAGATTGACAGTCGACGGAGGCGGGGCGTAGCCCGCGTCGAGCTTCATCGGCAGCAATGCTGTCAGGCATAGCAATCCGAACAGAAAAATCGCTCCGGTGGTGGCCCTCCAGCCGAGGTCGCCCAGCCAGTAGAGAATGCCGGCCCCCATCAGGACGCCAGCGGCGGCGAACGCGATCGCCTTGACCATCATGCCCTTGGGCCTGTCCTTCTCGGCGAGCCGTGCCGCCATCAGCCCGAGGATCGCCGACTGCTGCGTGCCCATGATCGCGCTAAGAATGGCCAGCAGTGGAAGGAGGGCATAGAGCGAGGTCAGCGGATCGACGAGAGGCAAGAGCAGGAGGCCGATCGTGATGGCGATCTGCGTGACGATGATCCAGCTTCGGAAGTGCCCCCACCGCCGGCTGCCGTGGCGATCGATGTAGGGCGCCCATAAGAACCGAAGGAGCCACGGGAATCCCGTCAGATAAACCAGCCCGATCATCTGCGAAGGCTGGCCGGCTTCGCGCATGAAAAGCACCGTTCCTTGCCACAGGAACTGCACGAGCGCCGACAGCGAGAGCGTGAGCAGAGCTATGGACAGAAACATTCCCGGCGTGGAGGCTTTGTCAGCCTCGCTCTTCGACACCCCCGCATGATCCATGGCTCCCCCTCCCGGACCCTATGTTTCCCCTACAAGCGAATTTCCGAATGTCTCTCCAATCCAAGTCTTTCGGAGAAGCGTGTTCTCCTTTTTACGGGCTGCAGCCGATCTAAGATGACATCAAACAACCAAGCGCGGGCGTTGTAAACGGCGGTCAGCCCTAACTGATGGTAGTACCCGGGGCAGTTCATGCCCCTCACTGCGAGATGACAGCCGGCTGGCCATGTTGCCCTCGCATTTGCCGCTTGCAGAGCCTGGTCGATTGGTTCAACGGAAAGCTGTTGAGCTAGCGCCAAGCCAGCGCTTCGCACTCATTCCCACAGGGCAGCCGCATGGATATCGAAGTCACCGAAACCCCTTCGCCCGAGGATCTGGCCATCGTCGGCGACAATCTCACCGCCTTCAATACAAGCGATGTGGGACCGGCCGACAGGCGGCCGCTAGCGGTATTGGTTCGGGACGATGACGGCGCCATTGCTGCCGGCATATCGGGCTACACGGCCTGGGGCTGGCTCTACGTGCAGTGGCTGTGGGTGGACGAGCGCCTTCGCGGGCAGAACATGGCCGCGCGCATGTTGCAGGCGGCTGAAGACGAAGGCACCGCGCGCGGCTGCCACGGCTCATATATCGACACTTTCAGCCCTGTTGCGCTGAAGGTCTATCAGCGCCAAGGCTACAAGCCTTTCGGCACCCTGCCGGATTTTCCGAAGGGCCGCACGCGCACATTTCTGGCGAAAAGCTTGTAAGCCGGCGATCAACCAGCAATGCGCCCGCCGGTCATCGGCTCCGGCACGCCGGTCGTGCTGGGGAAGCTGATCGGCAGGCCGCGCAGCGCACGCACCGCCAGGAACGCAAAGCACTCCGCCTCCACAGCATCGCCGCGCCAGCCGATCGTGTCGGCCGAGATCGCCTCGACGCCAGCGCGTGCGCCAAGCATCGCCATGAATGTCGGGTTGCGACGGCCGCCGCCGGAGACGTAAAGCGCTTTCGGCCGCTGCGGCAGAAGGTCGAGCGCCTTGCCAACGCAGGAAGCGCTGAAGGCAGTCAAGAGTGCTGCGCCATCCGCATCGCTCAGGCCGTCGGCCATTGAGGCCGTGAAATCGAAGCGGTCGAGCGACTTGGGGTAAGCCGCGGAAAGGTATGGGTGCTCGAGGAGTTTTGCCAATCTTGCTTCGTCCACGGTGCCCGTGGCGGCAAGCGCCCCGTCGCGGTCCATTTCGCCCAGTCCCCGCGCCTTGACGAAATCGTTGATCGGCGCGTTGGCCGGGCCGGTGTCGAAGGCCACCAGATCGCTCTTGCCGTCCCACCAGGTGACATTGCCGACGCCGCCGAGGTTGAGGATTGCGCTGTCGCCACGTGCGCCGGCCGTGCCCAAGAGCGCCGCGTGATAGGCGGCCGCAAGCGGCGCCCCCTGCCCTCCAGCGCGGACATCGGCGGTGCGGAAGTCGTAGACTACCTTGCTACCGAGAATGGAATGCATCAATTCGCCGTCGCCGAGCTGGCGCGTGTCGCCCGGGCGGCCCTTCCGCGGGCCGCGATGCAACACCGTCTGGCCGTGGAAGCCGACGACGCCGATATCGGCCATCGTCATGCCGGCCTCTTCCACCACCTGCTTCACCGCCGCCGATTGGGCGCGCGTCAGAGCCTGCTCAGCCTCGGCAAAGATCGCGGGCTCAGGCCCTTCGAAATTCCAAACGCGGGCGGCCGCCTGCGCCTCCTCCAGCATGGGGAGGATGGAGGCCTCATAGGGCACGAGCGCATAGAAGCCAAAAGTCTCGATGCGCTCGCCGTCAGTCTTCAACAGAGCGACGTCGATGTTTCCGTCGAGCACGGTTCCGGTCATCAGTCCGACCGCCCAGATGGGTTCCATGGTTACGCTCCGTTGATGAGGTTGCCGACCTGGCGGCGAAGGTCCTGAATGCCGCTGTCGAAATGCCGGGTCGGGTGGATGCGGTTGGTGAGCAGCGTCCAGGCGCGGCCTGCATCGAAATCGATCCAGAGGGCCGTGCCGGTAAAGCCCGTGTGGCCGATTGTGCCGGCACTGCAAGCGTCGCCGCCGAACCAGCCGGCGCGAGCGAGTTCCCAGCCATGGGTGCGCTTGTCCGACAGCGGCGTGCACATCAATGCGATGACGCCCTCTGAAGCGCCGGTGCCGTCGAGCAGGCCTTGCGCGAAATCCAGCACCGAGCCGGCCGTGCCGAAAAGGCCGGCATGAGCCGCGCCCTCAAGCGCGGAACAGTTGTCGTCATGCACTTCGCCGCACAGCACCCGATGGCGCCAGGTGCAGTCTTCGGTCGCGGCGGACTGTACGGGATCGGCGGAAAACGCAAAGCCCTGTCCGGGGTCCATGTCGCGGGTCGATTTGCCCGACAGGCGCTCCATGGCGAGCCCCAGCAGGATGAAATTGATGTCGGAATAGACCGGCTCGTCTAGCCTGCGCCATTCACGCTGCAGCACGAAGGCGCGCAGCAATTGCGGGTCGCGGCCATAGGTGTAGATCGGCTCGACGGCGGGAAAGGGCGTCTGGTGGCCGAGGCATTGCCGGAACGTTACCTGCCGTTCCCAGGCGTTGGCATCATATTGCCGAAGGTCGGGCAGCAGCGTGGTCAGCGGCGCGTCGAGGTCGATTGCGCCGGCTTCGGCCAGCGCCAGAATGCGCGGCGTGGTGAAGATGACCTTCGTCAGCGAGGCGAGATCGAACCAGGTGTCCTCCCGCATCGGCCGCTCGGACGGGATGCGCTGCGCAAGGCCGATGGCGCGCGTCAGCCGGTGCCCCTCACGATCGACAATGCCCAGCACGCCGCCCGGGATGCGGCCCGTCTCGATCGCCTTCTGCAACGGGGCGAAGGCGCGGTCGAAGCGTTGCTGGAGATCGTCGGTGGTCATATCCTTCGTCTACTCCCTCAGGCTTCGGCGCGCACCTTGTGATCGTCCCCGCGTTCCAGCCATCTCGCGGCGGGCGGCTCGAAACCTATCGGGCGGACTAGCGAGGGAACCTGCCGCGTGTCCAGCTCAAATCGCTGCTTGCGCCGCTCGATGGTGGGAACGGCCGAAATGAGCTTCTTCGTGTAGGGATGCTGCGGGTCCGAAAGCACCGACTTTGCATCGCCGATCTCGACGATCTGGCCGGCGAACATCACGGCGACGCGGTGGGCGATACGCTCCACCACCGCCATGTCGTGCGAGATGAAGAGATAGGCAAGCCCGTATTCGCGTTGCAAGTCGACCAGCAGCTCCAGCACCCGCGCCTGCACGGAGACGTCGAGCGCCGAGACGGCCTCGTCGAGCACGACCACCGAAGGGTTCAGCATCAGCGAACGCGCGATGCACAGGCGCTGCCGCTGGCCGCCGGAGAACTGGTGCGGATAGCGCGCAAGGCTGTCTTCCGGCAGGCCGACCTGCTTCAGCAGCTTCGCCATCCTCGCTCGAACAGTTGCGTCCACCCGCTGGCCGGCGGCGATGACCGGCTCGGCCAATATCTGCTCGACATTGAGGCGCGGATTGAGCGAGGCATAGGGGTTCTGGAACACCATCTGCACCGGCAGGCGGCTGGCTCCGGGCATGGCGATGCGCTCGTCGACAGCGAACGCCCCGCGCGTGGGCGACACGAGACCGAGCACGGCGCGCGCAGTGGTCGATTTGCCCGAACCGCTTTCGCCGACGATCGCCAGCGTCTCGCCTGGCAACAGGTCGAAGCCGACGCCATCCACGGCGTGGACCGCCCCGAACGGCCGGCCCAGCCAGCCGCGCTTGAGCGGGAAGCGCACGACGAGATCATCCACTTCCAAAGTGGGCTTGGCGGATGCTTCGCCGCCGCGCTTGCCGTCCCCGCGAACCGCCTCGCCGGCGGAAAAATGCGGTACGGCATGCAGCAGATGGCGCGTGTAGGAATGCTGCGGATTATCGAGGATCTGGCCGAGTTCGCCCCGCTCCACCGCGCGCCCGTCCTGCATCACCATCACGCGGTCGGCGATACCAGCGACGAGGCCGATGTCATGGCTGATGAAGATCATCGACATGCCGGTCTCGCGCCGAAGCTCGCCGAGCAGCGCCATGATCTGCGCCTGCACGGTGACGTCGAGCGCGGTGGTCGGCTCGTCGGCAATCAGCAGGCGCGGATTGCAGGCCAGCGCCATGGCGATCATCACGCGCTGCAGCATGCCGCCGGAAAGCTGGTCAGGCGTGGCCGACAGACGGCGCTCGGCGTCGGGGATGCGCACGCGCTCCAGCGCTTCGCGCGCGGCCGCCTTCGCCTGCTTGCCGGTCAGGCCGCGATGCAGGCGGAACGCCTCCTCGATCTGGGCGCCGATGGTCAGCACCGGGTTGAGCGAGGTCATCGGCTCCTGGAAGATCACGCCGATCTCGGCGCCGCGGATCTTCGTCAGTTCCTGCGCGCTGGCGGTGGTGATGTCGGTGACGCTGCCATCGGCGCGCAACAGTTCTATCGAGCCGCTGGCGATGCGGCCGCCGGCATAGTCGATCAGCCGATTGGTGGAGAGCGCGGTGACGGACTTGCCCGAGCCGCTTTCGCCGACGATGGCCAGCACTTCGCCGACGCCGAGGTCGAAGCTGACGCCATGCACGACCTCCTTGGCGTTCGGCGCGCGGCCGAAGCTGACATGCAGGTCGCGGACGGAGAGGATCGGCTTCATGTCAGGCCCTCCGCGTCTTGGGGTCGAGGATGTCGCGCAGCGCATCGCCCAGGAGGTTGAAGCCGAGGATGGAGAGCATGATCGCCAGCGCCGGGAAGGCCAGCAGCCAGGGCGCCTGTTCCATCAGGTTGCGGCTGTCGCTGAGCATCAGGCCGAGCGAGGCGGCGGGCGGCTGCGTGCCGAGGCCGAGGAAGCTCAGCCCCGCCTCCGTCAGCAGCGCCCAGGCGAGCGCCAGCGTGACCTGCACGGTGAGCGGCGCGACGAGATTGAGCAGCAGGTGCCGGGACAGGATGTAGGTGCGGCTAGAGCCGAAGGTACGCGCCGCATCGACGAAATCGCGCGCTTTCAGCGAAAGTGCGGGGCCACGCACCACGCGGGTGAAGATCGGCGTGTAGACGATGCCAATGGCCGCAACGCTGGTCCAGGTGCCGGGGCCGACGATGGTGACGACCAGAAGCGCGAGCAAGATGGCGGGAAAGGCGAGCAACACGTCCATCAACCGCATCAACACCGTGTCCCAACGCTTGCCGTACCATGCGGCGGTGAGGCCTAGCACGGTGCCGACGATCGTGGCCGCCGTGACGGAGAAGAAGGCGACGGTGAAGGACTGGCCCACGCCCTGCATCAGCCGGCTCAGTACGTCGCGGCCGAAAAGGTCCGTGCCCATCCAGTGGGAAGCGGAGGGGCCGTGCAAACGGTCGAGGCGGTACTGCATCAACGGGTCGTGCGGGGTGAGGCCGAATGCGCCGAGCAGCGCGACGACGAGATAGACAAGCACGATGGCGCCGCCGATGCGGCCGCTCGGATGCGCGAAGATCGATTTCAGCATGCGCATCACCGGCCCTCCAGGCGAATGCGCGGATCGAGCGCGGCATAGGCCAGATCGACCAGGAGATTGACGATCATGAAGTTGAAGGCGATGAACAGCACCGCTCCCTGCACCAGCGCATAGTCGCGCTGCAGGATCGCCTCCAGCACCATGCGCCCGAGACCCGGCAGCGCAAAAATCTGCTCGACGATCACCGCACCGCCCAGCAGGTAGCCGAACTCGATGCCGCTCAGCGTCACCACCGGCACCAGCGCGTTGGGCAGCGCATGGCGCCAGATCACCTTGCGCTCGGGAACACCCTTGGCGCGCGCGGTGCGCACATAATCGTCGCTCAGCACATCGAGCATGGCCGAGCGCGACACGCGCGTGACGGAGGCCGCAAAGGCGCAGCCGAGCGTGAAGGCCGGCAGGATCAGCTGGCCGAGGTTCTGGAGCGGGTCCTGCCAGAACGGCGTGAAGGCGCCCATGGTGGGCAGCACGCCCAAACCGACCGACAGGAGGTAGATGAGGATGAGGCCGACCACGAAGCTCGGTGTCGACTGGCCGATCATCGCGGCAATACGCACACCAAGATCGGCCGGCCGCTCATTGCGCGTCGCGGCATAGACGCCAGCCGGCACGCCGATGGTCAGCGCGATCAGCATGGACAGCAGCGCTAGTTCCAGCGTCAGCGGGAAGCGTTCGAGGATGACCGTCAGCACCGGCTTGCCGTAGGTTACGGATAGACCGAGATCGCCGCTGAACAGGCCTGTGAACCAGCGCCAGTACTGCACGATCCAGGGCTGGTCGATACCGAAATAGGTGGCGAGCGACAGGCGCTGCTGCGGCGTGAGCAGGCCCGCTTCCGTGCCCAGCATGGCGGTGATGGCGTCGCCCGGAACCAGGCGGATGGCGACGAAGACGACGACCGACACGCCGATCAGCACGAGAGGGAAGGCCGCCAGGCGCCGTATCAGGTAGTTCACGGGTCGTGCCTTTTCGTCGGAATACGCAATATTGCGGTCGGAATTGGCGCCTTACCTTCCCACAAAGGGAAACGGCAAGGCGCCTGCCCGTCCGGCCTTACTGCTGAAGAGTGACCTTGCCGAGGCTGTAGAGCGAGCCGGTCGGCATCGGCACGAAGCCCTGCACGTTCTTCTGCTGCGCGGTGTAGCCGTAAGAAGTGTAGAGCCAGACCCAGGGCGACTTCTCGGCAATCTGCTTTTCGAAGTCGGCGAAGATGATTTTACGCTTCTCCGGGTCGGTTTCGGCGCGGCCCTGCTGCAGCAGGGCATCGAGCTTATCGTCGGCGAAGTTGGAAACCTGCTGCAGGTTGCCGTTCTTCGTCCAGTAGCGGTTGTACATCGTATACGGATCGGGGCGGCCGCCATTCAGCGCCACGGCCATGTCGAAGTCGCCCTTCAGCCAGGTGTCGACATAGACGTTGAGCTCCATCATCTTGATGTCGAGCTTCACGCCGATCTCGGCGAGCTGCGCCTGCAGCACCTGCGCTTCGGCGGCAGCCGTAGGCGGCTCGCCAGTGGCGGCAATCACGGTTGCGGTAAAGCCATCGGCGAAGCCGGCATCGGCCATCAGCTTCTTGGCCTTCTCCACATCGCGCTTGTAGCAGAACAGCGAGTCCGGATCGGACGCGAAGAAGGGCATGGTCAGCGGCCCGGTCACCTTGCCCTCGCCCAGCGAGGCGGTGTCGAGCACGGCCTGACGGTCGACGGCGCAGGAAATGGCCTGGCGCACCGCCAGCTCGTTCATCGGCTTGTGCGCCGGGTTGAGCTGCAGCACGTGATAGGCGAGCACCGGAGCGCGATTGAGCTGCAGCTTGGCCTCATTGGGCACCAGCGTCGCAATCAGCGGGTCGTTGAGCAGCGCGAAATCGACCTGGCCGGTGCGCATGGCCGCAAGAATTGCGGTCTCGTCCGGCAGGACGCTGATCTCGATGCCGTCGACGCCCGTCGCCCCGCCGGCCCAATCCTTGTTGGCGACCAGCACTTCCTTGGAGTTCGGATCCCAGCGCTCCAGCTTGAACGGGCCGGAGCCGACAGCCTTGGTGCCGATGGTGCCGGCGGCAATTTCGCTTGCCGGGACGATCGACGAGTTGGTGTCGGTCATGGCCGTCAGGATCGGCGCGTCGGGCTGCGACAGCTTGAAGACGACCGTGCCGGCATCCGGCGTCTCGATGCCCTCGACGGAGAGGTAGTTCGCACGATTGGCCGCGCCGGTCTTCTCGTCGAGAATGCGCTCGAAGGATGCTTTCACGTCGGCCGAGGTCACCGCCTCGCCGTTCTGGAATTTTGCTTTCGGGTCGAGCTTGAAGGTCAGCTCCTTGCCGTCAGCGGAGAACTCCCAGCTTTGCGCGATGCCGGGCACGATCTTGAGATCAGCATCCAGCCGCACCAGCGGCTCGTAGATCAGTTCGAGCAGGCGCAGCGAGGAAAACGCCACCTGCTTATGCGGATCGAGGCCGGTCGCATCCTGCGACCAGGCCATGCGCAAAGTTGCGGCATCGGCCTGGGCGACAAGCGCCGAAACGCCGAGCATCGCGGCGGTGGTGACGCCCAAAAGGCGCTTGAACTTGCTGGTCATTCTACCCTCCCCTTTTTTCTTCTCATTCAAAGAAGCCAAAGATTGATTGAGTCGGCATCAGGCCGACGCCGGCCTGCCCTGTTGAATTGCTTTTCGCAGGAAGCCCCCCGCATCTTCCAGCACAAAGCGGGCGTCCGCCGCGTTCATCCCCGTCATTATGACCAATATGGCGAGCTTCACATCATCGCTGGTCTGCGCAAGCGCATCCTGCGCATCTTCCAGCGAGCAGTCGGTCGCCTGCATGACGATACGGGCCGCGCGCGCCGCCAGCTTCTTGTTGGACGACTTCATGTCGACCATCAGGTTCTGGTAGGTCTTGCCGACGCGCACCATGCCGGCCGTGGTCAGCATGTTCAGCACCAGCTTCTCGGCGGTGCCGGCCTTCATGCGCGTCGAGCCAGTGAGAACCTCGGGGCCGACGACCGGTGAAATGGCGATGTCGGCAATGGCGGCGATGGCCGAATCCGGGTTGCAGGATAGCGCCACTGCGGTCGCGCCGATTTTCTTGGCATGGTTCAAGCCGCCAATGACGTAAGGCGTGCGCCCGCTGGCGGCGATGCCAACCACCACATCCTTGTCGATCAGGCCGATCTCGGCCAAGGCCTGGGCACCCTCGACGTCATTGTCTTCAGCGCCTTCAGCTGCGTTCATCAGCGCATCATAGCCACCGGCGACCAGGCCGACGACCATGGTGGAAGGAACGCTGAAGGTTGGCGGGCATTCCGAGGCATCGAGCACGCCGAGGCGGCCGCTGGTGCCGGCGCCCATGTAGATCAGCCTGCCGCCATTCTGGAAGGCAGCGGCGATGCGGTCGACGGCAGCGGCGATCTCGGGGATCACCTTCTCGACGGCCTCGGCTACGCCCTTGTCCTCGTCGTTGATCCTGCGCAGAAGCTCGGTCGTCGGCAAAAGGTCCAGATCCATCGTGCGCGGATTGCGCCCCTCGGAAACCAGCCGCTCCAGTTCGGAAATCAACGCCTGCTCGGACACGTCGCCACTCATCCTTATCAAAGACCGACCACACCGGCTGCGATTATATCGCACCGATAAGATCCGATTAAGGATCTAGAATGCAATATTCCTGGCTGTCAATCAGACTTGGAATTTAATATTCCAAATTCCAATCACTTATCGGAGGCCGACGCTTCCCGGGCGAGACGTCGGGCGAGGATGATCGCTCCCGAAACGGCGTCTCCGTCCGCCGGCTTCAGCCGCCGGCGCACATCCGGCGCCAGCCAGGGCTCCAGCGGGCTTGCCAGACCACCCAGCAGGGTTACGCGCGGCGCGCCCTTGTCGAACAGCGTGCGCACCAGCGTGTCGATCTGTTCGGCGGCCGATTGGACGATGCGTCGGCCGGCGGCGTCGCCCTGGTCGGCGTGGCGCATGACGGTCGGCGCGAGCGCGGCGTAGTCGGTGGCCGTCGCGCGGTCCATCCAGGCCACCGCCTCCATCGGATCGTCGTGGAAACGCTGCATGATCTCGGTGAGCAGCGCGGAACGGTCCTGGCGTCCGTCATGGGCGCGCAACGCAAGCTGCACCGCCTTCAGGCCAAGATCGGCGCCGCTGCCTTCGTCCGAGATCGGAAAACCATAGCCTCCGACACGGAGGTCACGCCCCTCGACGAAACCGAGGCCGATCGAGCCGGTGCCCGCAATCACGATCGCGCCGTCGCGCCCCGAGTGCGCGCCAAGGCATGCGCCCATGCCGTCGCTGGTGAATGCGATGCCCCGAAACGGATGCCCGATGGCTTGCAGCGCTTCGAGCGCGCCCTTGCGCCCGATGCCGGCCAGCCCCACACCGGCATAGGTGCGCGCCAGCTCGGCCGGCCCGAAACCCGCCTCCTCAGTGGCGGCGCCGAAGGCGCGGGCGATGGAGGCCCACGCCACGTCGATGCCGAGCCGGGTCGTCGCCGGGCCGGACAGGCCCTGCCCCAGCACGTTGCCGGCCTCGTCCTCGATGCGGGCGCGGCAGCCCGTGCCGCCGCCATCGACGCCGAGATAGAAGTGCGGGCCGGACGCGGCGCTCATCAGCGTATCCGTTCGATATTCGCGCCGCACATGCCGAGCTTGCGGTCGAGGCTCTCATAGCCGCGATCGAGGTGGTAGACGCGGTTGACGACGCTTTCGCCCTCGGCCACCAGCGCCGCCAGCACCAGCGACACCGAAGCGCGCAGGTCGGTCGCCATCACCTGCGCACCGCGCAAGGGGTTGCCGCCGCGCACCAGCGCGGACGTTCCCTGCAAGGTGATGTTGGCGCCCAGCCGCATCAGTTCCGGCACATGCATGAAGCGGTTTTCGAACACCGTCTCGCGCAGCAGCGAGGCGCCGGGCGCGCAGCACATCAGCGCCATGAACTGCGCCTGCAGATCGGTGGGAAAACCCGGATAGGGCTCCGTCGTGATGTCGACCGCCCTAAGCGGCCCGTCGCGCGAGACGATCAGGCCCCGGTCGCCCGGCCACACCGAAACGCCCGTCGCCTCAAGCACCTGCACCACCGATGCCATGTGTTCGAGCCGCGCATGGGTGAGTTCGAGCTGCCCGCCGGTGATCGCCGCGGCGATGGCATAGGTGCCAGCCTCGATGCGGTCGGGAATTGTGTGATGGGTCGCGCCGCGCCACGAAGTGCCCCCCTGCACCAGGATGCGATGCGTGCCGGCGCCCTCGATATGCGCGCCCATGGCGATCAGGCAGGAAGCGAGGTCCGCCACCTCCGGCTCGCGCGCGGCGTTGACGATCTCGGTTTCGCCGCGTGCGGCGGTCGCTGCCATCATCGCCGTCTCGGTCGCGCCGACCGAGGGCGAGCCGAGCACGATCCGTGCGCCAGTCAGCCCCTTCGGCGCGGCAGCGTGGATCGAGCCACCCTCGATGCCGATCTCCGCCCCCAGCAGGCTAAGCGCCTTTATGTGCAGGTCGACGGGCCGCGCGCCGATGGCGCAGCCGCCCGGCAGCGACACCTGCGCCTGGCCGAAGCGGGCAAGCAGCGGCCCGAGCACCAGCACTGTGGCCCGCATCTTGCGCACCGTGTCGTAGGTGGTCTCACCGGAGACCACAGCACTCGCGTCGATTTTGACCGCATGGGCCGAGCGGCTGACGCGCGCGCCATGCTGCTCGATCACGCCCAGCATGTTTTCCACGTCGCTGACGGCGGGAAGGTTGGTCAGTTCGAGTGGTTCGGGGCTGAGCAGCGAGGCAGCGATCTGCGGCAGCGCCGCGTTCTTTGCGCCCGAGATGGCGACAGCGCCCTGCAGCCTCTGTCCCCCGACAATTCGCAATTTGTCCATGTTCCACGGTCTCTGCGCACGCCCAAAACCGGGTCGCGCCGCGCACGAGAGTTGATCGGGATATTCTTCTCTGTCAACCTCGGTTGGAATAATCTATTCCTATGCCAATTAGGGCACGACCGGGGAACGGGGAATGTCGGTTCTCAAGAAGATACACGCCACGCTCGACACCATGGCGCCGGCCGACCGGCAGATCGGCCAGTTCATCGTCGACAATCCCGACGAGATGCTGCGCCTTTCCTCGGCCGCACTCGCCGAACAAACCGGCCGCAGCCAGTCGAGCGTCGTGAAATTTTCGCAGAAGCTCGGCTATCCAGGCTACCAGCAGCTGAAACTCGCCGTCAGCGAGGCCAAGGCGCAGCAATGGCAGGCGCCGGAAGGCATGGTGCATGGCAGCATCGAGCGCGGCGACGGCTATCTGACCGTGATGCAGAAGCTGATCGCCAGCAAGCTCGCCTCCATGCAGCAGACCATGTCGGTGAACAGCGAACAGACCATCGGCAAGGTGCTGGAATTACTCGACAAAGCCGAGCGCATTCACCTCGCCGGCGTCAGCGCCTCGGCACTTGTGGCGCGCGATTTTTCGATCAAGCTGATGAAGCTCGGCCGCAACGTGCTGCAGGACAGTGACAGTCATGTGCAGCTTGCCAGCGCCTCGTCGCTCGGGCCCAAGGACGTGTTGTTCGCGCTTTCGTATTCGGGCACGAGCATCGAGACGCTGCGGATCGCGGTACTTGCCAGGGCGCGTGGGGCCAGGGTAGTCGTCGTCACCTCGCTGAAGGACAATCCGCTGAGCGGAATCGCCGACGTGGTGCTTCATTCGGTCGGCGACGATGACGGCGTGCGCTCATCCTCGATCACGGTGCGCGACGCGCAGCTTGCCCTGACGGACCTGCTGTTCATCCTGCTCGTGCAGCGCCAGCCCGACGCCAACGACCACATCCACAAAAGCGAAACGGCGGTGAGCGCGCTCAAGGTGGACTAGCTACCCGCTCTTGGAGCGTTTCACGATCACGTTGAAACGCTCCGTTGCGGAAAGACTCACTCTCCGTAAGGCACCCAGATGTTCTTCACTTGCGTCGCCCGGCGCAGGAATTCCCGGCCCTGGCCGTCACTCGAACTCCAGTCGCGCGAACCGCCGGTCCACACCGGCTTGAGGTTGCCGGCCGATGCCGCCTCGATCGTGGCCGCATCGGTCGTCGAGCCGAAATCCCAAAGTGCGGCGACCTCGTCGTGCTCGGCGAGCGTCTTGGCGAGGCTTGCGGTTTCGCCGGTGACGATGCTGACCACGCCGGCCGGCACATCGCTGGTGTCGAGCAGCTGGTAGAAATCGGTCGCCGCCAGCGGGTAGCGGGCCGACGGAACGACTACTGCGCGGTTGCCGACGGCGAGCGCCGGCATCAGCAGTGAGACGAAGCCGAGCAGCGGCGCCTCGTCCGGGCAGACGATGCCCATGATGCCGAAGGGTTCGTTCATCGCCAGCGTCACATGGCGCGACTTGGTGGCATGCACGGCGCCGTCATACTTGTCGGCAAAGCCGGCGTAGAAGAACGCCCGGCGGATCGACGTGGCGACTTCCACGGCGGCGTCCTTCGCGGACGCACTGGTCAGCGAACGCAAGCGCGCCTCGAATTCGGCTGCGCGGGCGGAGAGGTTTTCGGCGATGTAGTAGAGGATCTGCGCGCGGTTATGGCCGGTCGCAGCGCCCCAGCTTCCCGCCTTGGCCGCTGCTTCCACGGCGTTGCGGATGTCCTTGCGGTTACCTAAGCCCGCGAGGCCGACCGTCTTGCCGGCCGGGTTCACCACCGCATAGCTGTAGCCGGAATCCGGCCGTGCCTGCTTGCCGCCGATATAGAGCTTGGCCGTGCGGTCAATGGGCTCGGCCGAAGCAGCGATCGCGGTCGTCGACGGCGCCGCATTGAGCTGTGGCTTGCCGGCTTTCGTGCCCTTAGTCGGCTTGCCATGGCTCGGCACGAGGTATTCGTAGAGCCCTTCGAGCCCACCCTCGCGTCCAAAGCCGCTTTCGTGATAGCCGCCGAAGCCGGCTGCCGCGTCGAACAGGTTGGTGGCGTTGATCCACACCACGCCGGCCTTCACGCGGGCGGCGAGATCGAGGCTGCGGTTGATGTTCTCCGACCAGATCGAGGCGGCAAGGCCATAGCGCGTGTTGTTGGCCAGCGCCACCGCTTCATCCGGCGTGCGGAAGGTCATGGCGACCAGCACCGGCCCGAAGATCTCGACCATCGCAACCGTGGACGCCGGCTCCACGCCGGTCATCAGTGTCGGCGGGAAGAAGCAGCCCTTTGCCGGCATCGGGATCGACGGCTGGAACACCTCAGCGCCTTCCTGCTTGCCCTTGGCGACCAGCGCGCCGATGCGCTCCAGCTGTTCGGTCGAGACGACCGCGCCGATGTCGGTCGACTTGTCGAGCGGATCGCCCACCCGCAGCGTTGCCATGCGGGCGCGCAGCTTGGCGTAGAATTTTTCCGCGATGCCTTCCTGCACCAGGAGGCGCGAGCCGGCGCAGCAGACTTCGCCCTGGTTGAACCAGATCGCATCCACCAGACCCTCGACGGCACTGTCGAGATCGGCGTCCTCGAAGACGATGAAGGGCGACTTGCCGCCAAGCTCCAGCGACAGCTTCTTGCCCGTGCCCGCCGTCGCGCGGCGAATGATGCGGCCGACCTCGGTCGAACCGGTGAAGGCGACCTTGGCCACGCCCGGATGGCCGACCAGTGCGGCACCCGTTTCGCCCTCGCCGGTGACGATGTTGACCACGCCGTCCGGCAGACCCGCTTCGCGGCAGATCTCGGCAAAGGCCAGTGCGGTCAGCGGCGTCTGTTCGGCCGGCTTCAGCACCACGGTGTTGCCGGCGGCAAGTGCGGGCGCGATCTTCCAGGCCAGCATCAAAAGCGGGAAGTTCCAGGGAATGACCTGGCCGCACACGCCCACCGGCTGGTAGCCGGGAAGCTCGCTTTCGATCAGCTCGGCCCAGCCGGCATGGTGATAAAAATGGCGGGCGACCAGCGGGATATCGATGTCGCGGCTTTCGCGGATCGGCTTGCCGTTGTCCATCGATTCCAGCACGGCCAGAAAACGCTCGCGCTTCTGGATGTGGCGGGCCAGCGCATAGAGATGCCGCGCCCGCTCGTGGCCGGCAAGCTTGGACCAGCTCTTGAAGGCGCGCGTTGCTGCGGCCACCGCGCGGTCGACGTCCTCGGTCGTGCCACGCGCCACGTGGGCCAACACGTTGCCATTGGCCGGGCTGCTTACCTCGAAGCTGTCGTTCGCGGCCGGGTCGGTGAACTTGCCGTCGATGAAGTGGCCGAAGCCCCGCTCATGCTGCCCGAGCCAGGCGATGACGTGCTCGTTGCTTTCGGGCGACGGACCATATTCCATGGTTTGCAGGATGTCCTTGATGATGGCCATGGGTGTCTCTTTCAGGCGAGCGGGTGCCGGTAGGCGGCGGAATAACGGCCGGTGACGAAGTGCTCGAGCTGGCGCTCGATGTCGCCCAGCAGCGAACTTGCACCGATGCGGAAAAGGTCGGGCTCCAGCCAGCGCCGGCCAAGCTCCTCCTTCATCAGGAACAGCCAGTTCATGGCGTCCTTGGCGGTTTTCAGCCCGCCCGCGGGCTTGAAGCCGATCTTGTAACCGGTCTCCTCGCCATAGTCGCGCAACGCCCGCAGCATCACGAGGCTGACCGGCAGCGTTGCATTGACGTCTTCCTTGCCGGTCGAGGTCTTGATGAAGTCGGCGCCGGCCTGCATGGCCACCATCGAGGCCTTGTAGACATTGCGCAGCGTCTTGAGGTCGCCGGTGGCCAGAATGGCCTTCAGATGCGCCGCGCCGCAGGCCTCGCGCATCGCCGCCACCTCGTCATAGAGCGCCCGCCAGTCCTGGCTGAAGACGAGCTGGCGGTTGATGACTATGTCGATCTCATGCGCGCCCTCTTCCACCGCATAGCGGATTTCGGCCAGGCGCTGCGGCAGCGGCGTCAGGCCTGCCGGGAAGCCCGTGGCAACGGATGCGACCGGAATGCCAGAGCCGGCCAGCGCCTTGACCGCGGCCGGAACCATGGCCGGATAGACGCAGACCGCGCCCACCTTTGGCGGCGCCTCCGTCAGCCCCAGCCCCTCGACCAGTTCGTCGCTCAGCGGACGCATCGCCTTGGCGCACAGCCGCTGCACGCGGCCGGGCGTGTCGTCGCCGGCAAGCGTGGTCAGGTCGATGCAGGTCAGCGCCTTCACCAACCACGCCGCCTGATATTCCTTCTTCACCGAGCGGCGCGTGGGCAGGGTCGCAGCGCGCCGCTCCACTGCGCTCAGATTGACCTGAACCGCCTCGAAAGCCTCGGTCCGAAGCGGGATTCCGTCATTGCGCTGAAAGTTTTCCATACGCTGCGTCGATTGATCCACGGATAGTGCCCGTCCTGTGATTTCGGCTTGCAGCCCGCGCTGGCGGCCCGGCAGTCGATTTGTTAGAATTCAATCATTATGTTTGGATCGTTTCATATTGACGTGTAAACTGTCAAGGTGCGCTGCACCGGAGGACGCATGAGCAGGACGGGATACAGGGACGAGCGACTGGACGCGCTGGGCGCGATGCTGGAGCGCGAGGGCGTTTTGCGGCTGCGCGACGCCGCCGTGCGCCTCGGGGTCTCGGAAATGACGGTCCGCCGCGACATCACCGAAGCGCGCGGCCGCTTCACCTGCCTTGGCGGCCACATCGTCGGCGCGCTCGATGTTTCGGCGGGCAGCGACTACGTGCTGGACCAGGAAAAGGACAGCCACGCCGCGGCCAAGGCGGCAGCCTGCGCCCGGGCGGTGAAGCTGATCGAGGAAGACGATACGATCTTCATCGATTGCGGCACCACGACCCCGCATCTGGCGGCGCGCATTCCCGAAGACATGCGGCTGACGGCGATCTGCTATTCGATGAACGTCGCCGAGATCCTTTGTCACCGCAAGAACATCCGGCTGATCGTGCTTGGGGGGCTCTACCATCCAGCCGCCGCCTCCTTCTCGGGCGAGGAAGGGCTGGAGACGCTCAAGCGCCTCAACCTCAACAAGGCCTTCATCTCGGCCGGTGGCGTGCATGAGACGCGCGGCGTGACCTGCTCGCATTTCCACGAAGTGCCGATCAAGCAGATTGCAATCGAGCGCGCGCTCGAATGCCATCTCGTCGTCGATGCCAGCAAGTTCGGCAAGGTTAGGCCCGCGCATTTCGCCGAGATCGGCGCCTTCACCTCGATCATCTCGGACCAGCCGCAACCCGCCTGAGCCCCCGCACGCCTCGAAAATTGTCTCGCCATGCGCCGACAATGCGGGCAAGCTTGCCGTGCGAGTGACAGAGCGAGGGCGAGCCCATGTCCGAGACGCCGCAAGGACATCAGGTCGTGATCGTGGGCGCCGGCTTCGGCGGCCTCGAAGCCATCCGGCGACTAAAAGGTTCGGGCGCGCGCATCACCGTCATCGACCGCCGCAACCACCATCTATTCCAGCCCCTGCTCTATCAGGCGGCAACCGCCACGCTGGCGCCCTCGGAAATCGCCTGGCCGATCCGCCACCTCTTTGCCAACCGGCCCGACGTCACCACGATCCTCGGCGAGGTCGTTGGCGTCGATCCCGCCAAACGCGTCGTGAAGCTCGAGGACGGCAGCGAGATTTCCTATGACACGCTGATCCTCGCCACCGGCGCCCGCCACGCCTATTTCGGCCATGACGAGTGGGAGGCCGTCGCGCCGGGGCTCAAATCGCTCGAGGATGCGGTGAAGCTCAGGCGGCGCATATTGCTCGCCTTCGAATGGGCGGAACGCGAAACCGATCCGGCGCGGCGCGAGGCGCTGCTCACCTTCGTCATCATCGGCGGCGGTCCGACCGGCGTCGAAATGGCCGGCACCATCGCCGAGCTTGCGCATGTCACGCTGAAAAACGACTACCGGCACATCGATCCGTCCAAGGCGCGCATCGTGCTGATCGAAGCCGGCCCGCGCCTGCTGCCCGCCTTCCCGGAAGACCTTTCGGCCTATGCGGAAAAGTCGCTGGGCTCGCTTGGCGTCGAAGTGATGCTGGGCCAGGCGGTCAGTTCCTGCGACATGAGCGGCGTCGTCTATGACGGCAAACACCTGGCCGCCGCCACGCTCGTCTGGGCCGCCGGCGTTGCGGCATCTCCGGCGGCACAATGGCTCGGCGCGCCGGCAGACCGCGCCGGCCGCGTCATCGTCGAGCAGGACCTTACCGTGCCCGGCCATCCGGAGATCTTCGTCATCGGCGACACCGCCCTCTCCAAGGCGCCCGACGGCAGTCCGGTGCCGGGCATTGCACCCGCCGCCAAGCAGCAGGGCAGCCACGTCGCCGACACCATCCGTGCCCGCCTCAAGGGCAACACCGAGCCCCGCCCGTTCCGCTACAAGCATGCAGGCAACCTTGCCACCATCGGCAAGAAGCTGGCGGTGATCGATTTCGGCTGGATAAAACTGCGCGGCGCGCTCGCCTGGTGGATATGGGGCATCGCCCACATCTTCTTCCTGATCGGCGTGCGCAACCGGCTGAGCGTCGCGCTCAACTGGCTCTGGATTCACACCACCGGCCAGCGCAGCGCGTTGCTGATCACGCAGGGCCGCTCGGCGGCGGCGACCTCAAAGACCAAGCGAAGCCGCGCCGACAACGCGCCGTGACAGGACCGCCCTGAGCCAGGCTTCCACCGCGTCGGGTTCCGCCGGCAGCATGACGAAAAACGGATCGGCAAAATCCGCCCATGCCTGCCGGAACATCGGCGAGACTGAGGTGAGGATCGGCAGGCCGGCCTCCATCGCCGCAACAAATGCCGGAACCAACCCCTCATTGCCCATTTCGAGCTTGCCGAACTTGCTGAGCACCACCAGGTCGCAGCCGGCCGCAATGTCGCGCCAGACCGCCTGGCTGGCGGCGGCAGCACCTGAACCCTCGAGCTGGCAGGCCATGGAGCCCGCGCCAAGGTCCTGGAAGATCGGATAGCAGTTGCCATCGACGATGCTGCGCAGCCGGCCACCGTCGCTGCGCTTCCAGTCCGTGAGCTCGTGGCCTTCCTCGATCATCCCGGCGATGCGCAAGGCCGGTCGCCAGCGCCTGACGAGCGTATCGAACAGTTGCTGGATGACGGCGCTCGACGCACCCTGCACCACGGCGATCGGCTTTTCGGTCGGCTCCATGGCGACCCTCCTGGCAGTTCCGCACCCGCCTTGACGAAGCGTCGGCAGGAGATTGCGGCCCCAGATGTGTAGCGCCTCGGGCGAGGCCGTTGAAGAGTTCTCGCATTCCGACCTGCGGCGCAGGAGAAAACCTGCGACATCATGTCCCTACGTCAAGCGGCAGGGAGCGGCTGGTTGACAATCTTTACCCGGTTCTGGACCATACCCATCGTCACAAGAGGCGGCGGAGTATGCAAAATCTGCCCGCTGCAAGACCATGTGGCGCTTCAGCCGGGACGAGATGCCGGGCCCAGCCTGAAAGTTCGAGTCACCAACTGTGATTACAGCGCAGCATGGCGCGCCGCGAACATTTGTGGCAAAAGCAAGGCGCGTTTCGACGCAATCTTACAATTCCAACCTCAACAAGGGAAAATGATGTCCGAAGACAGTCTTCTCGATAATGCTCTGGTCCGCCTCGACGAGGCCGCCGCACACCTGAACATCGACGCCGATGTCATCGAGAAACTGAAATTCCCGCGAGAAACTACCAAAGTTCGTCTGATGATCCGCATGGACGACGGATCACGAAAATCGTTCCTGGCATGGCGATGCCGATATGACGACACGCGCGGTCCCACCAAGGGCGGCATCCGTTACCATCCCGATGCGACGATCGACGAAGTCGAGACGCTGGCCTTCTGGATGACCTTCAAATGCGCCGTGATGAACCTGCCCTATGGCGGCGGCAAGGGTGCCGTGCAGGTCGATCCGCGCAAGCTCTCCAAGGCCGAGCTGGAGCGCCTGTCGCGCGCCTATATCCAGGCCTTCTCGCGCATCATCGGCCCCGACCGCGACATCCCGGCACCGGACGTCTACACCAACTCCATGATCATGGGCTGGATGGCCGATGAGTATTCGCAGATCGTCGGCTCGGCCTCGCCCGCCGTCATCACCGGCAAGCCGATCGCGCTCGGCGGCTCGCTGGGACGCGGCGACGCCACGGCCCGCGGCGGCTACTATCTCGTGCGGCACCTGGCCAAGGACCTCGGCCTCGCCGCCAGCCTGCGCGTCGCCGTGCAGGGTTTCGGCAATGCCGGCCAGCACATCGCCCGCCTGCTCGCCTCCGACGGCCACAAGATCGTTGCGGTGTCGGACTCCGAAGGCGCGGTTTACGCCCCCGGCGGCCTGAACCTCGATGCGCTGTTCGCGGCCAAGGATGAGGGCCGTTCGGTGCTTTCGACCGTCGGCCAGCACGGCCACGAGGCGCTTTCGGCCAACGACCTCGTCGGCGTCGACTGCGAACTGCTGGTCCCGGCTGCGCTCGAAAACATGATCCACGAAGGCAATGCGGCTTCGGTGAAGGCCAAGCTGGTGCTGGAGCTCGCCAACGGCCCGGTGACGCCTGAGGCCGACGAGATCCTGGCCGAGAAGGGCGCGATCGTGCTGCCCGACATTCTAGCGAATGCCGGCGGCGTCACCGTGTCCTACTTCGAGTGGGTGCAGAACCGCCAGGGCTACTACTGGACCGTCGAGGAAATCCATGTGCGCCTGCGCACTATCATGGAGCGCGAGGGCCAGGCGATCTGGGACATTTCCCGCCAGAAGGACGTCACCATGCGCACCGCGGCCTACGTGCATGCACTGAGCCGTCTTGCCGAGGCCATCGAGGCCCACGGCACGCAGAACTTCTTCATCAGCTAGATGGCATGAGGGGGAGAAATCCCCCTCACCCGGCCCGCGCTGCTTCGCCGCATTCCTTCATCAGCCTGTCGAGATGCATGCGGATATGCGCCGCTTCCGCCGGCGTATTGGCCAGCGCGATGGCGCGGTCGAAGGCGCAGCGCGCATCGGCCGAACGGCCGAGCTGCATGAGCAGATAACCCTTCAACCCGAAGAAATAGAAATAGCCCGACAGAAGGTCCTCCAGCGGCTCGACAATGTCGAGCGCCGCCTCCGGACCGCGCACCTTGGCAACCGCGACCGCGCGGTTCAGCGTCACCACCGGCGACGGCTCCTGCCGCTCCAGCATCGCATAGAGCAGTTCGATCTCGGCCCAGTCGGTGTCTTCGGGTTTGGCCGCACGCGCATGAAGCGCCGCAATCGCCGCCTGCAGCAGATACGGCCCCGGCTGGCGATGGCGCATCGCCTTGTCGATCAGCGCCAGCCCCTCGGCGATCATGGGGCGGTTCCACAGGGTCCGGTCCTGATCCTCCAGCAGGATGATCGAACCATCGGCATCGAAGCGCGCGGCGGTGCGTGAATGCTGCAGCAGAAGCAGCGCCGTCAGGCCCATGATTTCCGGCTCGGCCGGAAAGAGCCTGAGCAGCAGGCGCGCGAGACGGATTGCCTCATCGCTCAGCGGCGCGCGACGCTCAGCCTCGTCCACCCCGGCCGAATAGCCCTCGTTGAAGATCAGGTAGATCATGGCCGCGACCGCCGCGAGCCGTTCGGAGCGCTCCACCGCGCCCGGCGCCTCATAGGGCACGTCGGCGCGCGCGATGCGCGCCTTGGCCCGCGTGATGCGCTGCTCCATCGCAGCCTCGCTGACGAGGAAGGCCCGCGCGATCTGTCTCACACTGAGCCCCGATACGATGCGCAGCGCCAGCGCGACCTGCTGCGTGGCCGGCAGATCGGGATGGCAGCAGATGAACATCAGCCGCAAGATGTCGTCACGATAGTCGGCGCCGTCCAGCCGCTCGACCATCGGCGTCTCGACATCGTCGAGATCGGAGACCGTCTCCTCGGCCGGCATCGGCGCCTGCTTGGCTCGCCGCCGCACAGCATCGATGCCGGTGTTGCGGCCGACGAAGATCAACCAGGCGGCCGGATCGCGCGGCGGGCCGTTCACCGGCCAGTTCTTCAGCGCCCGCAGGCATGCCTCCTGGAACGCTTCCTCCGCCGCGTCGAGATCGCGAAAGTAGCGGAGAAGCGCGCCGACGACCTGCGGCCGGGCGGCCGTCAGTGCGTCGTCTATCCAGGAGGGGTCGGCGGTCATGTGGTCAATGCTCCGGGTCTGAAGATGCTGACAGGCCGGATCTCATAGGCACCAGGGCCGCGATTTGCGGCCTGCAATTCCTTGGCGATGTCCAGCACCTCGTCGAGCGTTTCGCAGTCGACGACATAGAAACCCAGGAACTGCTCCTTGGTTTCGGCAAAGGGTCCGTCGATCACCAGCGGCCCCTCGCGGCCCTTGCGCAGCGTGGTGGCGGCGGTGGTGGGCAGAAGGCGCACGACCGGGCCAAGCTTGCCGACCTCGGCGATCTTTTCCTGCACCGCGCCGAGCCTGGCCATCACCTCGTCGTCCTCCTGCTTGGTCCAGGCACCGACCACGTCTTCGGAATTGTAGCAAAGGATTGCGTAGAGCATCCGAGTCCTCCGTCTGGTTGAATGACGAATGAGTAACGCACTTGCCGACAGGTGGGGAGAACGAAATCTTTCGCCGTCGCCGGGACTAGAAGGGAATCAGCCCGGAAGCGTGGCGCCGAAGATGAACCAGACCGTGGCAATCTTCTCGTTCTGAATGTCATACATCGCGATGACTTCAACCGTAGCGGGACCCTCAGGGAACGTGCGGGTGACGAGTTCCTGGTCTATGACCCGATTGCCCTGGACGATACGCTTGATGAGCTTGCCGTGCAGGCTTTCCTCCCTGAAACGAAGGACGTGGCGCGCCCGGATCTCGGAGGCGCCGCTGGCGAGCAGCTTCGAGGGGTGCTCAAACATCTGGGCATCGTCGGCCCAAAAGGCCATGAAGGCTTCGATATCGCGCGCGTTGTAGGCGTCCAACTGACCTTGAACGATTTCTTGGGGTGTCATCATCTTACCTTGGTGTCGCGGTCGCCAATCGAACCGCTGCGGTTATTTCCGTTTCATCGCCTCGAGCAGCGCGGCGCCGAAGGCGCCCTGCGACGCGCCACCGCCCTTCTGCTGCGGGGTCGATTTGAACGACTTGCCGCCACCGCCGCGCTGCAGCGGGCGGTCGTCGCGCGAGCCGCCGCCGGGGCGCGCGCCCGCGCCGTCGTCGTGTTTGCGCATGGTCAGGCTGATGCGCTTGCGCTTGATGTCGACCTCCAGCACCCGCACCTTCACCACGTCGCCCGCCTTCACCATCTCATGCGCGTCCTTCACGAAGCGGTCGGCCAGCTGAGACAGGTGCACGAGCCCGTCCTGATGCACGCCGATGTCGACGAAGGCACCGAAAGCGGCAACGTTGGTGACAGTACCCTCCAGCGTCATGCCTGGCTTGAGGTCCTTGATGTCGTCGATGCCGTCGGCAAAGGTCGCGGTCTTGAATTCCGGGCGCGGGTCGCGGCCGGGCTTTTCAAGCTCGGCGATGATGTCGCGCACGGTGGGCAGGCCGAAGCGCTCGTCCACGAAGGCGCGCGGGTCGACCGCCTTGAGCGCCGCACTATCGCCCATCAATGAGCGCAGGTCGCGACCGCAGGCGGCGACGATCTTCTTGGCCACGCCATAGGCTTCGGGGTGAACCGCCGAAGCGTCCAGCGGCTCGGCGCCGTTCGGAATGCGCAGGAAGCCCGCGCATTGCTCGAAGGTGCGCTGGCCGAGCCGCGCCACCTTGAGCAGCTCCTTGCGGCTGGCAAACGGGCCATTTGCGTTGCGATGCGCCACCACCGCTTCGGCCAGCGACGCGCCGAGACCGGACACGCGTGCCAGCAACGCCGCAGACGCCGTGTTGAGATCCACGCCCACCGCGTTCACCGCATCTTCCACCACCGCATCCAGCGAGCGCGCGAGGCGATACTGATCGACGTCGTGCTGGTACTGGCCGACGCCGATGGACTTCGGCTCGATCTTCACCAGTTCGGCCAGCGGGTCTTGCAGGCGCCGCCCGATGGACACCGCGCCGCGCAGCGACACGTCGAGATTGGGGAACTCGGTCGCCGCCGTCTCCGACGCCGAATAGACCGAGGCGCCGGCCTCACTGACGATGACCTTCAGCGGCTTGGGCGCTGGCATGTCGGCCAGCATGTCGGCCACGAGCTTTTCGGTCTCACGGCTTGCCGTGCCGTTGCCGATGGCAACCAGCTCGACATTGTGCTTGCGAATGAAGCTCGCCAGTTCGGCCTGCGCGCCGCGCACGTCGTTCCTCGGTGGGAACGGATAGACGGTCGAGGTGTCGAGCAGCTTGCCGGTCTGGTCGACCACGGCGACCTTCACGCCGGTGCGGATGCCCGGATCGAGGCCCATGGTGGCGCGCGAGCCGGCGGGTGCTGCCAGCAGCAGGTCTTTCAGGTTGCGCGCGAAGACGCGGATCGCCTCTTCCTCGGACTTTTCGCGCAGTTCGCGCATCAGGTCGAGCGAAAGCGACAGCGAAAGTTTCACGCGCCAGGTCCAGCCGGCGACTTCGGCCAGCCACTGGTCGCCTGCGCCCTGCCGTCCAATGGCGTAGGCCTCGGCGATCATGCGCTCTACGGGCTTCACCGGCGAGGTGTCGTCGGCATCGACCTCGATGTCGAGCGACAGCACTTCCTCGTTGCGGCCGCGCAGCATGGCCAGCGCGCGATGGCTCGGCACATTGGCCCAGCGCTCGGTGTGCTCGAAATAGTCGGAGAACTTTGCGCCGGTTTCCTGCTTGCCATCGACCACCTTGGCGCGCAGGAAGGCGCGTTCCTTCATGTAGTTGCGCAGACGGCCGACGAGGTCGGCGTTTTCGGCGAACTGCTCGGAGATGATGTCGCGCGCGCCGTCCAGCGCGGTCTTCACATCCGGCACGTCGTCGGTGATGTAGCCCTGCGCTAGCTCCGCCGGCACCGCCGCGCGGTCGGCCAGGATCGCTTCGGCCAGCGGCCCGAGGCCCCGCTCGCGGGCGATCTCGGCGCGGGTGCGGCGCTTGGGCTTGTAGGGCAGATAAAGGTCTTCGAGCTCGGCCTTGGTGGCAACAGCGGCAATCGCCGCTTCCAGTTCGTCGGTCAGCTTGCCCTGGCTGCGGATCGATTCGAGGATCGTCGCGCGGCGCGCATCCATCTCGCGCACATAGATCAACCGCTCGGCCAGCGTGCGCAGTTGAGTGTCGTCGAGGCCGCCCGTGACTTCCTTGCGGTAGCGGGCAATGAAGGGAACGGTCGCGCCTTCGTCCAAAAGCCCGATCGCCGCTGCGGCCTGGTCGGGTCTGGCGTTGATGTCGGCCGCGATGAGCGCGGCAATGCGTTGAATGTCTGCGGCCATGTCGTTTCCAGTGTCGATTGGGCGGCGACCATAGGTCCGATCGCGCCACCATGCCAATCGCCGAAGATGGCGGCGAAAACTGGGTCCACAGGAAAGCCATCCACAGCTTAAGACGGGTTGCGCCGGGCCGAGTTAGGGCCGTGTACGCTCCGTACGCCATGCTCTTCGGGTGTGCGCCGCCAGCCCCCCGGCCGAATTGTCGCTGGCAGCCGCGATTCAATCTGGCCGCGAAAGGTTCTATAGTTTCCGGCAACCAGTCGAGGAACCGATCGAGGAGACCGCCATGCATAGCGACCGTTTTCTTCTTGGCGCAGGCGGGCTTGCCGGCGCGGCAGGCGTGGTGGTGGCGGCCATGGCCACGCACACCGGCGGCGCGCATATGCAGACCGCTTCGTCCTTCCTGCTGATGCACGCGCCGGCGCTTCTCGCCATCGGCCTGATGGCGGCCAGCGGGCTGCTGCGCCTTTCCGGCTTTGTGCTGCTGGCCGGCCTGATCCTGTTCACCGGCGACCTTCTGGCCCGCGACTATCTGGGCGACCGGCTGTTTCCCTATGCCGCGCCGATCGGCGGAACGCTGCTGATCATCGGCTGGCTTCTGGTCTTCATTTCGGCCTTCTTGCGGCCGCAACGCGGCTGAACCGGCCAGCCTACCGGTATCGCGTGAGCAGAAGCACCAGTTCGGCCTGGCGGGTCGTGTCGGTCTTGCGGAAGATGGTTTTGAGGCGGCTGCGCGCCGTCTCATAGGTAATGCCTTCCTCGACGGCCGCGTTGCGCAGAGAATTTCCTGCAGCGAGCCTTGTCGCCAGCCGGGCTTCCGCGCCTGTCAGTCCAAAGGCTTCGCAAAGGGCCTTCTCGCCGGTCGCGAGCGCTTCTGGTGCCTCGACGACCAATATGGCGACCGGCGCCCCCCAGGAAAGCGAACTGCCGCCCACGATCGAAATCCCATGTGCAACCAGCGTCGTTCCATCGTTGCGCGTGAGCCTGGCGACCGCCGGCGGCGCATCGTCGTAGAACTGCTGGGAAGTCGCGGTCAGCGCCGACAGCACGGCCTGGAACGCCGCGTCCTCGTCCCGCCTTGCAGCGCGCAGCTTGCCGTCGGAGACGACGATTGCATCGCCGATCAGCTTCTGGAATTCCGGCGTCGGCGAAAGGAGCCCTCCGCTCGGGCCGACGAGGCAAAGCGCCAGCCCGGCGGTGCTGAGCACCCTGGCACCCTCGTTCTGATTTGCCAGCGATGTGGTGAGCAGCCTTCCGTGGGAAGGCCGGAAGTTCCGCACCAAATGTACCATTTCGTCCCCTTGCGCCACTGCCACGGCGCCCCCTTGCGAGAATCGCGGGCCCACTTCCCATCGGCGATTCATCATGCCCAATATAGGAACGGGAAAACTCACCCGCCCGGGTGAGAAGCGGCACGGTTTGCCAAAATGCGGCATATCCTTGGCCTTGGTTGTCGAATCGGCGCCGGCGACGCTATCCTCGCTTTCGCCGGCCGGACTCGCCGGTATCTGCGATGCGGCCGCAGACGCCATGACTGGAATTTCACCGGCCTTCCCGTCGCAGTCGGCCCCACAGGTGCGCGGCGTGGACAGAACGAATGTCAGCGACGACGAACTGATCGACCTGATCTACGCCTCGCTGCTCGGCGAAGCGTCATGGCAGAAGTTTCTCGATCGGCTGAGCGAGGGACTGCCGGATGGCGCCTCCACGCTGTTTTTCCACGACCCGCACAAGAATGCCGGGGGCATATCACTGAGCACCGGCTTCAGCGACCAGGCCCTTGCCGCCTATGGCAGCCACTATGCCAGCGTCAATCCGATGATGAAGGGGGCAACCACCCGGCCGCTGGGGCTCGGGGTGTTGGCCGAGCAGATGTACGCTCGCGACAGGCTCGTGAAGTCGGAATACTACAGCGATTTCATGCGCGCCAACGGCCTGGAGAGCGCGGTGGGCGTCACCATCTATCGCGAGAACGGCTGCTCCTTCCTGCTCAGCACGCTAACCAGCAGCGCCGACCTCGAGAACAACCGCCTCGCCGCCGACCGCCTGACGCGGCTCGCGCCTCACCTGCAGCGCGCCTTTCGGCACTACCGCGCCGGGCCCTTCCAGAAGGCGGTGACCGAGATCGGCGGCTCGCTGTTCGACGCCATCGATGTCGGGCTCGTCATCGTCGGCAGCGGCATGCAGGTCAAAACCGCTTCCGCCACCGGTGAGCGGATGCTGGCAGACGGCGCCGCCATCGGCACCTCGCCGCTCGGTCAGCTGACGCTCCGTTCCTCCGAGGCGATGTCCCTTCTGCGCACCATGCTCGAGACAGGCTTCGAAGGACGAACCGTGCAGAGCCGGTCCATCGGCCCGTTCAAGCTCACCTTCATCCTCGTGCAGAAGGACCGCGTCTCGACCTATTTCGAGGGACCGACGGCGATCGTGCTGGTCGAGCCGCCGCATGCCGGCAGCCGGGCGGTCGACTTCGAGCATCTTGCCCGCGCCTACAACCTGACCGCCGCGGAAATGCGCGCGATGACCGGCATCGTGCTCGGCCGGAGCATCGACGAGATCGCTGCCGACGCCGGTCTCTCGCGCGAGACGATCCGCACCCAGCTCAAGAATGTCTATGCCAAGACCGGCGCAACCAGGCAGGCCGACCTGGTACGTCTCGCCACCCGCGGGATTTTACCAGCGCGGCAGTAGCTATGTCGCTTCTCTGGTGCCTGCACAGGCGTCGATACCCCCACCCCTAACCCCTCCCCACAAGGGGGAGGGGGACTTTCCGGACTCCATGCAGCGCAAGATCGCGAGGGATTTTCGCCAGACGGAGATGCAAGCCAATACCCCTCCCCCTTGTGGGGAGGGGCAGGGGTGGGGGTCATTTCAATGCCGACCAAATTGTCGGTCTACAGCGTCGCGATCGTCTTCAGCGCGCCGTCGAGCATGGTACCCTTTTCGTCCTTCAGCGCCGCTTCGCGCAAGCGGCGAAGCCATTCGGCGGCGTCCGCACGCCCCTCGAGCATAGGCAAGCCGGAAAGCACGCGGTCGAACTTCGACTGCGCCCGCACATGGGTGTCGCTGTAGCCCTTAATCAGGCGTCGGCAGTTGAGGATCTCCACGGCAAGCGCATAGTCGCTCGCCACGCGGCCGAGCGCCAGACTGTACCAGCGCTCCAGATGCTCGGCCTCGACCTTGTGGCGCAGGAGCTTGCGGCGCCAGTGCCGCAGACCGCCGATGAACCACAGCGCCGTGAAGCCGGCAAAGCTGTCGGTGCGCACCCGCCGGCCATGGTTGATGCGGCGGTCGAGCCAGCCGGCCAGTTTCGGCCGGTTCTCGATATAGCTGCCAAGTCCCGCCGGCATGGTGCCGCAGAATTCCTCGATGCGCGGATGGAAATACTCGGTCACCTGCAGGATGTTGCCATCCTTGATGCCGACTTCCTTGCGCACACGCCGGTCGCGGGTCGAGCGCGTCTTGAGGTCGGCCACGCGGATCATGTCGTCATAGCACATGGCGTTGGCGACATGCTTGGCCGCCGCAATCGACAGCGCGTATTCGTGCCCGGCATCATCCAGCTTCAGCGCCTGGTCGATGCGGCCGAGATATTCGGCGCCATAGGCAAGGTCCTGGTAGTCGACAACCTTCTGCAGGCCGCGTCCGGCCATGTCGCGCAAAACCTCGGGATAGGCATCGACGCGAGCGCGCAACGCCTGCCAGCCCTTTATCAACGCATCCGGCCCACTCACGCCGCGTGTAGAAGCCTTCACGGATTGAGTGGGAGCAGCGTCGGGCTCGATACCCTCCTCGACAAGCCGGCGGGTGCGCTCATAGGCGCCGGCAAAGGCGGCAAGGCTCGCCTTCACGCCGCGGCCGGAAGCGCGGATCGTCTCCTCATAGCTTTCGCGCGGGAAGGGCAACGCGCCGGAACCGGCCAGCGCGCCGAACAGGCTCGACGAGATCACCGATCCTGCCTCGACCGCCACCTTTTCCATATCGAAGGCAACCAGGCGCTTTGCCGCCTGCTCGGCACCTGCACGCACCTTTTCCGACGAGGCGCGGCCGTCGCCCGGCTCGATCTTCTCCGACACCGCGGCAATGCGGTGCGAGGAGGCGATCAACGTGGTGCGGTCGGGCGTCACGAAGCCGCGCATGACGGCGCGGCCGGCTTCCATCAGCTCGGCGGCGATCAGGATGTCGACGTCGCCCTGCGCCGGCGACAGCGCGAAGATCGGCCGGCGGCCGGTGTCGCGGCACATCTCGACGTAATAGATCGTCGCGCCGGTGCGCTGGGCAACGCCGGCCACCGAGGTCGACTGCGCCAGATAGCCGTTGCGCTCGGCAACGTCGGTGATCCAGTCCGTCAGCACGCCGCCGCCCTGCCCGCCCACAGCGAGCGCGGCCAGCTTGATGATGCCTTCCTGCCCAGCGGCAGGGTTCGGGGTCTTCGGAGCCAGAACTGTCATGTCACGCATCCGCAAAAGTCAGGCGACGGGTTTCGCGGCGCCGCTGCATGAAACCGATGAGCTTGCGGCGCATCCTCTCGAGGAACTGATCCCACTTGCCGGGATTGTGCACCACGTCGGCGCGGTAGAAGGAGGGGCACAGCACCGCCGCATCCGCCACTTCGCCGCAATTGCCGCAGCCCACGCAGGTCTGGTCGATATGGGCGACGGGATCGTCACGCAGCGGGTCGTCCAGCGACTTAACTGACAGCGACGGGCAGCCCGACAGCCGCATGCAGGCGTGGTCGCCGGTGCAGATGTCCTCGTCGACGCCGAACTTCGGCTTCACGAGGCGTTCGCCGCCCTTGATGGCATTGGCGACCAGCGGCTTTTCGCGGCGCTGGCGATTGAGCATGCATTCGGACGAGGCGACGATGACCTTTGGTCCGGTCTCCTCGGTCGTCAGCGCCTCCCGCAGCGTGTCGCGCATCTTGCCGACATCATAGGTGCGTTCCAGGTGGCGCACCCATTTCACGCCCATGCCCTTCACCGCCTCGGTGATGGGGTGCTTCGTGGATTTGGTCTTGTTGTTGGCCCGCGAGGACAAAATATCCTGCCCGCCGGTGGCGGCGGAATAGTAATTGTCGACGATGACGATGACGCCGTCGTTCTTGTTGAACACGGCGTTGCCGATCGAGGAGGTCAGGCCGTTGTGCCAGAAGCCGCCGTCGCCGACGAAGGAGATCGAGCGGCGCTTTGCGTCCGGCGAATTGAAGGCCGAGGCCGAAGCCGGCCCCAGGCCATAGCCCATCGTCGTCGCGCCCAGTTCGAAGGGCGGCATGATGGAGAACAGGTGGCAGCCGATGTCGGAGGCGATGTGGTGCTGCCCCAGTTCCTGCTCGACCAGCTTGGTGGCGGCAAAGATCGGGCGCTCCGGGCAACCCGTGCAGAAGCCGGGCGGACGGCCCGGCACGATGGCCGCAAGGTTGGAGACCTCGTTGCCGTCGTCCTGCTTGTTGGGTGCGCGGATCTGCACCGGCAGCATGTGCGGGGCGGCCTCGCGCAGGAAGGCGGAAATGCCGTCCAGCATCACCTGGCCGGTATATTCGCCGGCAACCGGCAGGTGTTCCTTGCCGACGACGCGGGTGTCGCGGCCTGCCTTGTGCAGCATGTTGCCGAAGGCCTGCTCGATGTAGTTCGGCTGGCCTTCCTCCACCACGAGCACGGCGTCCTTGCCCTCGCAGAAGCCCAGAAACTCGTCGTCGATCAGCGGGTAGACGGCGTTGAGCACATAGATCGGCACTTCCGTCTCGCCATAGATATCGGCAAGGCCGATGCGCTCCAGCGCGCGCATGACCGAATTGTACATGCCGCCCTGGCAGACGATGCCGACCCTGGCCATGTCGGGGCCGAAGAACTCGTTGATCTTGCGCGAGCGGATGAAGTCCACCGCCGCCGGCCAGCGCTTGGCGACCTTTTCCTTCTCGTGGATGAAAGAGGCGGGCGGCAGCACGATACGGGCCGTGTCGCGGCGCGGGTTCTGCAGCGCATCGGCCACCGTCATGGCGGGGCGCTTGTTGTCCTTGGCGGTGAAGCTGCCATGCACGTGGCAGCAGCGGATACGCACCTGCAGCATGACCGGCGTGTTCGACGCCTCCGACAACTCGAAACCGTCTTCCACCGCCTTGACGATGGAAGGCAGGTTGGGGCGCGGGTCGAGCAGCCACACCTGGCTCTTCATGGCAAAGGCATGGCTGCGCTCCTGCATGATGGAGGAGCCTTCGCCATAGTCCTCGCCGACAATGATCAGCGCGCCGCCGGTGACGCCACCTGAAGCGAGGTTCGCCAGCGCGTCGGAGGCGACATTGGTGCCTACGGTGGACTTGAAGGTGGCAGCGCCGCGGATCGGGTAATGCACCGAGGCCGCCAGCATTGCGGTGGCGGTGGCTTCCGAGGCGCTCGCCTCGAAATGCACGCCAAGCTCACCCAGAATGTCCTGCGCGTCGGCCAGCACGTCCATCAAATGGCTGATCGGCGCGCCCTGATAGCCGCCGACATAGCCGACGCCGCATTCCAGCAGCGCCTTGGTGATGGCGAGAATGCCTTCGCCGGAAAACTCTTCGCCGGCGCCCAGGCGCAGCTTTTCGACTTCCTTCACAAAGGACCGTTCAGCCATTGGAAGCCTCCTTCACATCGGATGCGGCGCCTGTGGCGCGCATGGGTAATTTCGGTTCAGATGTCGTGCTTGCGGATGTTGCGCAGCATCTTCTGCAGCGTGGCGACGAAGGCGGCATATTCGCCGTCATCGATATCCGCGAACATCGTTTCGAACGCATCGTGCATGGCCGGCCAGGCGCGGTTGAACTCGGCCCGGCCCTCGTCGGTCAGGAAGATCTTGCGCACCCGGCTGTCGTCGTCGCAGGCCTCGCGCCGCACCAGCCCCTGCCCTTCCAGCGTGTCGAGTGTTCGGCTCATGGTCGACTGCTCGATGACGCTGAAGACCGACAGGTCGTTGATAGTGACGCCGTCGGCCACCGACAGCACCGCCAGCGCCCGCACCTGTGGCACGGTCAGCCCCTGCTTGCGCAGGTCGTCGCGCAGCGTCGCGTTGTAGCGCCCCATGATGCGGTTCATCAGGTAGGGCGCGAACTGCTGCAGGCCGATCTCGCCCAGGGTCGAGATGCGCTCCCGCTTTTCCGAGCCGGTCTGGTCCATCACATTCTCCCTGCGGGCGAGTGGCCTGCGCCACCGCCCTGCCCGGTTGGAACCGGCGCGCTCATGCGCGCCGTGTCCTCAGGAAGGGTGCGGGTCCCCGCACCCTTCGTCGCGAGCCATTAGGCCGTCGGAACCAGCGCCAGCGCGCGGATCGGGCTGCCGGTGCCGCTCTTGATCTTGAGCGGGGCGGCGATGAGGATAGCACCCTTCGCCGGCAGGCGGTCGAGGTTGCACAGGCTGGCAAGACCGTAGCGGTTGGCCTTGTGCATCAGGTTGTGCGCCGGGAACGGCGGGTTCATGCCGCCAGCCTGGCCGGCGTCGGTGCCGATCGCTTCCGTGCCCCAGCCGATCGCGCCGGTGGAGATGATGTATTCGATGGCCTCGGCCGTCGGTCCAGGCGTATGCGGGCCGGTCTCGTCGGCGTTGAGGAAGTCGGCTTCCGAGCCGTTGCGCTTGTACCAGTCGGTGCGCATCACCACCCACTCGCCTGCCTTGATGGCGCCGTGCTTGGCTTCCCAGGCCTTGATGTGGTCGACGGTGAGCAGGAAATCATTGTTCTCGGCTGCTTCCTTCGAGCAGTCGATGACGTTGACCGGAGCAACGAAGTTCTTGACCGGAATAGTGTCGGTCGCGCCGTCGGCATAGTCCTTGCCGGTGATCCAGTGCTTGGGCGCATCGAAATGGGTGCCCGAGTGCTCGCCGACCTTCAGCCAGTTCCAGGCCCAGAACGGACCGTTCTTGTCATAGGCGGAGATCTCGTGGATCTCGATCTTCGGCGTATCGACCGCCAGTTCCGGCGGCAGCTTCAGAAGCGGCGTATCGGGGCCGAGCACGCCGGCCAGGTCCACAACCTCGACGCCCCCCGACAGGAGCAGTTCGGCCATCTGGCCGAGCACTTCGTTCGTCTTCATGAAAGGTTTCCTCTACCCTTGTCCGCAGACAGCTCGTCGCGGCCTCCTCCGAGTATCATTAGGGGGAAATCTATGCATATGCAATTATCCTTCATCAACAGATGCGGCCGCGCGGAAGCGCCTTTCCAGCCTCCAGTCCTTTTGTGCACCGCAACAGAGCGAAGGGCGCGATCAAGGATATGGCCGCGCCCCGTCAATAAATATGCATATGGATATAAATTCTAAGCGGCGCTCGGCAGTCCGGCAACGATGGTGAGGTTGCGGCCGCGGTTCTTGGCCTCGTAGAGGCGGCGATCTGCGGCGCGCATCAGTTCTGAAACGGTGGCGCCGAGCGCACAGACCGTGCCACCGATGCTGACGGTCAGCGGAACCTGCTGTTCGCCGGCCGGCTTGAAGCACACCTTCTCGACCTCGCGCCGGATGCGCTCGGCCACGACCGCCGCCTCCTGTTCGGTCGCGCCGATCAGGAAGGCGCCGAACTCCTCGCCGCCGATGCGGCCCAGAATGTCGCCGCTGCGCACGCCGCGCGAAATCGCGGCGGCGATCTCCAGAAGCGCTTCGTCGCCGGTCAGATGGCCGAAATTGTCGTTGATCTTCTTGAAGTGGTCGGCATCGATGATGAGCAGCGCGCCGCGGTCGCTGCGCCGGCGCGAGCCGTCGAGCGAGGCGAAAAAGGTCTCGCGGTTCAGCATGCCGGTCATGTCGTCGCGCGAAGCCTTTTCGGCGAGCCGGCGATGGGTGGCGGCAAGCTGCGCATGGGCGCGCTCCAGCTCGCGATGGGCGTGCTTCAGCCGGTCGCTCTGCCAGAAGGTATAGGCGCTCGCCGGAAAGGCGGTGGCCAGCGGGCAGACGATGCACATCAACCAGGCGTTGCCGTCGACGGTGCCACCCATCATCGGCACGACGGTAACGGCAACCAGCAGGGAGCCTGCAACGGCGAGGATGGAAACGAGCGAGGCTCTCAGGATTATGCTTGTCATCGACCCCCCTTTTCGGCCGCCTGAATGGCAGACAGAGCTGAACGTCCCCTTTCATGCATGGGTAAATTTTGAGCGAACACCGAACCTTCAAAGCCACGGACTTTTTTGCTTTGCTGTGGACACAAAGGGCGCGATCCGTGCCATAAGGGCGGCATGACTGAAACGCCCAATCCCGCCCGCTTCGCCCGCATCACCGACTGGGTGTTCGACCTCGACAACACGCTCTATCCGCACCACACCAATCTGTTCTCGCAGATCGACGTGCGGATGACGGCCTATGTGTCGGAGCTTCTGCAACTGTCGCGCGAGGATGCGCGCAAGCTACAGAAGGAGCTCTACCATGAATATGGCACGACGCTGGCCGGGCTGATCGCGCGCCACAAGATCGATTCGGACGATTTCCTCAACAAAGTCCACGACATCGACTATTCCTGGCTGTCGCCGGACCCCGCACTTGGCGAGGCGATCAAATCGCTTCCGGGGCGCAAGTTCATCTTCACCAATGGCGATCGCGGCCATGCCGAGCGCGCGGCACGCCAGCTCGGCATCCTCGATCACTTCGACGATATCTTCGACATCGTTGCCGCAGGCCTGGTGCCCAAGCCGGCGCAGGAGACCTACGACAAGTTTTTGGCGCTGCATCGCGTGGCCGGCCCGAACGCAGTGATGTTCGAGGATCTGGCGCGCAACCTGATCGTCCCCAAGACGCTCGGCATGCAGACCGTGCTGGTGGTGCCGCACAATTTCGAGCCAACCTTCTCGGAGATCTGGGAGCGCGACCCGGCCTACGATTCATCGGTCGACTTCGTCACCGACGATCTCGCCGCCTTCCTGCGCAGCATAGCGCCAGCCCATTCGTGACCTGCCGCCGCTCGGCGGGCCGCTTATGAATTGATTTACCAAGCTGCGACGTATCACACGGAAAAGTTGATAAGTCGCAGCCAGGCCTCCATATGGCGCTTCTGACATAACCTGAATAGAAGCCGGACCAGCAGCCCCACTTGCCCGGCGTGGCCCTGGTATTAGATCGTGAAATTTGTGGCTCCGGCATTGCTGCTGCTGTTCTCGCTGAGCTTCGCCGGCGCCTGGACGCTGGAACGGACCCGCCGCTACCTCCTGCTGTTTGCGATCGCCTTTCTCTGCTTCGGCCTCGCCGCGGCTGGACAAATCGCCATCTGGCCGCGTGATGTCGGCGCCAACAAACTGATCACGGTAATCCTGTTTTGCGTCGGCGTGCTGCTATTGTGCGAAGGCGTGCTGCAGCGCTCAGGGCGCCATCTGGCTCTGCCGCTGCCCCTGTTCGTCGCGGGCCTCATCGTGGCCGGCATCTTCTACTTTTTCTACATAGACCGCAGCCTGGTCACGCGCGCCTATATCCTCCACTTCGGCCTCGGCACACTATTTCTCATCACGGCCTGGCAAGGGCGCTTCCTGCGCCATGGGCGTGGCGCCGACCGCGCCTTGTGGTGGCTGGTCGTGGTGGTTGGGTTGCATTTCTTCCCGCGCACCATCCTGACCACGGGCGTTTTCATCGACGGCGCCTTTGGCGCCGCGACCTTCTGGAACTGGGTGCAGATCACATTCTCGCTCGTCGGCGCCATTATCGCGCTTGGGCTGATGGCTGTCACCGCCATAGATGTGGTCACCGCCCTGCGCGGCGAGCGCGACAGCGACCCGCTGACGGGCCTTCTCAATCGCCGCGGCCTCGACCTCCACAGTCGCGCCGCGCGCAAGGCGCATCACAAGCCGGTGTCGAGCATCGTCGTCTGCGACATCGACCACTTCAAGGTGATCAACGACACCTATGGCCATGCCGTCGGCGATGCGGTGCTGGAGGGCTTTGCCGGCACAATCCGCGATATGACCCGAGCCGGCGACCTGGTCGCGCGCATCGGCGGCGAGGAGTTCGTGGTGGTGCTGAGGGGCACTCCGCCGATGGGAGCCTATCAGTTTGCCGAGCGCCTGCGCCTCGACATCCAGCGGGCACGCTTTTCAGGCCTGCCGCGCCAGCAGACGGTGACATGCTCCTTCGGCGTGGTCGAGTTCCGCGAGGGAGACGACCTGTGGGCCGCGGTCGACCGCGCCGACGAATATCTCTACGCCGCCAAGAAAGCCGGCCGAAATCGCACCTTCGCAGAAGGCTTGCAGAAGGTGGGCGTTGCCTGATGCAAAAAAGGGCCGGCCACGCAGGCGGCCGACCCTTGAACTAGGTATTGCGTGGGCCCGGCATCACAGCTTGTAAAAACGGCTGATGATCTCCCAGGCCTCGTCGGCGGTGTCGACGAAGTCGATGATGTCCTGGTCGCCGGGGCTGATGGTGCCCTGCTCGGCCAGATAGTCGAGATTGATCGCGCGCTGCCAGAATTCCTTGCCGAAGAGAATGACCGGCACCCGCTCCATGCGGCCGGTCTGGATCAGCGTCAGCGTCTCGAACAGCTCGTCCATCGTGCCGAAACCGCCCGGGAACACCGCCACCGCCTTGGCGCGCATGACGAAATGCATCTTGCGTACGGCGAAATAGTGGAAGTTGAAGCAGAGGTCGGGGGTAATGTAGGCGTTCGGCGCCTGTTCATGCGGCAGCACGATGTTGAGGCCGATCGAGGGCGCGCCGACATCGGCCGCGCCGCGGTTTCCCGCCTCCATGACACCGGGGCCGCCGCCGGTGACGACGACGAATTCGCGGTAGTAGGACGCGGCCGAATGCAGCGAGCAAAGCTGCGCGAACTTGCGCGCTTCCTCGTAATATTTGCTGTTGCGCTCAAGGTTGCGCTTCTGCGTCTCGTCCTTGGCCGCCCAGGCCTCGCCGCCCGGCTCGGGAATGCGGGCGCCTCCGAACAGGATCACCGTCGAGCGGATGCCACGCTCGTTCAGGATCATGTCGGGCTTGAGCAGTTCCAGCTGCAGCCGCACCGCGCGCAATTCGCGCCGCGTCATGAAATCTTCGTCGTCCCAGGCCAGCCGGAAGGTCGGCGAGCGCGTTTGCGGCGTATCGGGAACAGCCTTGGCTCGAACCAGGTCCTCGCTCGAATGCGGCAACGGCGTCCAACCGGACTTTTCATTGGGATTCATAACTTGCTTGTCCAATTTCATCCTCAAAGCGTCCTTCCACGACGCAGTCGTGATTGACCCCTCCTAAGCCCTGACATAGGGTCCCGGCGATCCTTAAAACAGTGTACGGCGCGTGCCTTAACAGCACATGTAACGGAGCTTTTTCATGACCAAACCCGATCTGGCGTCCCTGGAAGCCATTATCGAGAAGGCGTTCGAGGAACGCGAGGCGATCTCGACCTCGACGCGCGGCGAAGTGCGCGAGGCGATCGAGGCCTCGCTCGACCTGCTCGACCGTGGCTCCGTACGCGTCGCCGAGCGCCAGGGCGACGGCAACTGGAAGGTCAACCAGTGGCTGAAAAAGGCCGTGCTGCTGTCCTTCCGCATCAACCCGATGGAAATCATCAAGGGCGGCCCGGGCGATGCCGTGTGGTGGGACAAGGTGGCGTCGAAGTTCTCCGGCTGGAGCGCGCTCGACTTCGAAAAGGCCGGCTTCCGCGCCGTGCCGTCCTGCGTGGTGCGCCGCTCGGCTTATGTCGCACCGGGCGCGATCCTGATGCCCTCCTTCGTCAATCTCGGCGCCTATGTCGGCGAAGGCACCATGGTCGACACCTGGGCGACCGTGGGCTCCTGCGCCCAGATCGGCAAGAACGTTCACCTTTCGGGCGGCGTCGGCATCGGCGGCGTGCTCGAGCCGCTGCAGGCCGGCCCGACCATCATCGAGGACAACTGCTTCATCGGCGCCCGCTCCGAGGTGGTCGAGGGCTGCATCGTGCGCGAGGGCGCGGTGCTTGGCATGGGCGTTTTCATCGGCAAGTCGACCAAGATCGTCGACCGGGCGACAGGCGAGATCTTCTACGGCGAAGTGCCCTCGAACTCTGTAGTCGTGGCCGGCACGCTGCCGGGCAAGCCGCTGCCGAACGGCGAGCCGGGCCCGAGCCTCTACTGCGCCGTGATCGTCAAGCGCGTGGACGCCCAGACCCGTTCCAAGACCTCGATCAACGAGCTGCTCAGAGATTGATTTTTCGCTCGATCCAAATCACCTTCGAGGGCGTGCTGTAAGGGCGCGCCCAATGAACAAGGGAGGGGTGACATGGATTGGAAATATCTTTTCACCGGCTGGGACGGGCGCATCAATCGCGCCAAGTTCTGGGCCGGCATCGCTGCTCTGATCGTGATTGGAATCATTGCGAACCTGCTCGACTTCATGCTTGGCCTGCATGTCGGCGACCATGGCGTCGGCATCCTCGGCCTCGTCGTTTCGCTGGTGTCCATCTATTTCGCGCTTGCGCTCTACGCCAAGCGTTGGCATGACCGCGACAAGTCGGGCTGGTGGAGCCTGATCGGGCTCGTGCCCTTCATCGGCGCCGTGTGGATCCTGGTGGAACTCGGTATTCTCCAGGGAACCAATGGCGCCAACCAATACGGACCGGATCCTCTTGCCTGACAAAGACGAATTCATCTGGCTGTTCTTCCGCTTCAACGGCCGGCTTGGCCGGGCGGCTTTCGTGCTGACTGCCATGTTCTGGGTGGTGGTGGTGTCGTTCCCCCTCTACCAGTTCATGCGAGTGCCGCCCGACAGCACCGCCGCGCAAGCCTGGTCGGCCGTGTTCGGCATGACCTTCATCGTCTTCCTGTGGGTGCATGTCGCCTCGGCGGTGAAGCGCCTGCACGACATGGGCAAGCCCGGCATCATGGCCGTGGCGCTGTTCATACCGGTGATCTCGATCGTCGCCTTCATCGCGCTCTGCCTGTTTCCGGGCGATGCCGGGCGCAACCGCTACGGCCAATTCACCAACTCGGCTCGCTAACTCGCCGCCTTCTCGGCGGCGACTCAGCCCTCCCGATCGACTGTATCGATCAGTTCGCCCAGTTCGCCCAGGTGCTCGATGCGGCGGAAGCGCGGAGCGCCGGTCGGCTCGTCGACATGTTCCAGCACCCAGGTCAGGTCGTGCGGGATGTAGACGCCCCAGCTGCCGGCCTCGATGGCCGGCACCACGTCGGATTTCAGCGAATTTCCCACCATCATGCTGCGCCCCGGCCCGTCGCCGTAGCGGGTGAAAATGCGCTGGTAAGTGGCCGCCGTCTTGTCGCTGACGATCTCCACCGCATCGAACAGCTCGCCCAGGCCCGATTGCGCCAGCTTGCGCTCCTGGTCGAACAGGTCGCCCTTGGTGATCAGCACCAGCCGGTAGTTGCCCGCCAGCAATTCCAGCGTCTCGCGAACATGCGGCAGCGTCTCCACCGGATGGCTCAGCATGTCGCGGCCGGCATCGAGGATTTCGCGAATCACCTTGGGCGGCAGCTTGCCGCCGCTGATCTCCAGCGCCGTCTCGATCATCGAAAGGGTGAACCCCTTGATACCGAAACCGTAGAGCGCGAGGTTGCGCCTTTCGGCCTCCAGCAGCCGCGCCTCGATGTCATGGCCCTCGGCATGCTCGGCTAGCAGCAGCGCAAACTGCTTCTCCGTCCGGCGAAAGAACAGCTCGTTCTGCCACAGCGTGTCGTCGGCATCGAAACCGATGGTGGACAAGGAAGGGCGAGCTGACGGCATTTGTTCAAAAACTCCTGATTGCTGGGCCTATGTTAGGGCGTGAGGCGAGTGCCGTCCAATGCGTCGAGTCGCAGACGGCGACCTCAGCGGCCGATCCCGTCCAACACAGCCTCCGGCGAAAGTTGCGGCGAGCCGGCCTCGTTGGCCTCTGCTGCTTCGACCAATCGCATGATGCGCTGGGTGAGCGGCACTGGCGTCCCCGTATCCGCGGCCAGTCGCATGATCTTGCCCTGGAATTCGGCGATCTCCGTCGGTCGGCCGCGCTCCAGGTCATCCCACATCGAAGCGCGCGCCTCGGGGTCGACCATCAGCATCCGCCTCGCCACCAGCCTGAACAGCCAGTCGGGCAGGCGCAGGATCTTCGGCAGCAGCGAGGGGCGCAGGCCGCCGATCCGGCCCGGCGTGATCGAGGCCGCCCTCAACACCGCCAGCGCCTCGTCGATCTGGCGGGCGAGAATCAGCCTCCAGCGGCGATCCGCCAGCTCGGTCGCCAACGGCAAGCCCGACAGCGCCACCAAGGCATTGTTGAGATTGAACAAAAGCTTGCCCCACAGCACCGCCCGCATGTCGGCATGCGCCTGAACCGAAAAGCCGGCGACATCCAAAAGCTCGGCGAGACCCGACACGCCGCTTTCGATCAGCGCCGCCCCCTCGGTGGCGCGGTGCACGTGCAGGGACTCGCCCCCGTTTTTCTGGACGACGTTGAAGGCGACCATGCCGGCCAGCACCCACCGGCTGCCAACAAGAGCCTGCAGCCTGCCGACATTGTCGACGCCGTTCTGCAGGCTGACGATGACCGCATCGGGCGGCGCATGCGCGGCGATCAGCCCGCCCATCTCCTCCGTCGCGCCGCTCTTGACGGTAACTAGCACCACGCTTGCGTCGGTGAGCGCCTCTGCCGGATCGGTGGTTGCGTGGATCGCCCCGGCGTCCAGCAGGCGGTCGCGGCCGTCGAGATCGCTGACGCGCAAGCCCCCGGCGCGCAGCCTCGCCTCGATGTTCGGCCGGCAGAGGAAGCGCACCTTGCGGCCCGCCACCGCCAGGCAGCCGCCGGCATAGCAGCCGATGCTGCCGGCGCCTGCGATGACGATCTGACTGTCCTTGTCGGCCATAGAAAATCTCTTTCGCCGCAACGTTATACGGCACGAAAACCATGATGCCGGCAAGCCTTTGGCAGTCCGCATGTCGCGCGTGACAGAACCGGCGCTTTCGACTATCCCTCACCGCATGATGCTGCCAAAAGATCCCGCCGAAAACCTCGCCGCCCTGATCCGCTGCCCCTCCGTCACGCCTGCCGAAGGCGGCGCGCTGACCGCGCTCGAAGCCATGCTGAAGCCGCTGGGCTTCACGGTCGAGCGGCCGGTGTTTTCCGAGGACGGCACGCCCGATATCGAAAACCTCTACGCCCGGCTCTCCGGCAACGGCCCGCATCTGATGTTTGCGGGGCATACCGACGTGGTGCCGGTTGGCGATGAGGCAGCCTGGAAGCACCCGCCCTTTTCGGCGACCGTCGACAATGGCGAGATGTATGGCCGCGGCGCCGTCGACATGAAGGGCGGCATCGCCTGCTTCGTGGCAGCCCTTGCCCGCCACATCGAAACACACGGCAAACCGAAGGGCTCGATCTCCCTGCTGATCACCGGCGACGAGGAAGGCCCGGCCATCAACGGCACCACCAAGCTGCTCGACTGGGCAGCCGGCAAGGGCGAGAAGTGGGACGCCTCGATCGTCGGCGAGCCCACCAATCCCGACGCGCTCGGCGACATGATCAAGATCGGCCGCCGCGGCTCGCTCTCCGGCACCATCACCGTGAACGGCCGCCAGGGCCACGCCGCCTATCCGCATCTGGCGGACAACCCGGTGCGCGGCCTGATGACCCTGGTCGACGCGCTGCTGGTGCCTGATTTCGACGAGGGCACCAAGGATTTCCAGCCGACCAATCTCGAAGTGACCACGATCGACGTCGGCAATCCGGCCACCAACGTCATCCCGGCCAAGGCGAGCGCCAGCTTCAACATCCGCTTCAACGACACCTGGGGCGCCGAAACCATCCAGGCCGAGATCCACAACCGGCTCGACGTCGCCTGCGGCCGCAAGAAATACCGCAAGGGCCGCAAGGAGCCGATTGAGTTCGAGCTTACCTGGCGCGACGGGCCGAGCCACGTCTTCCTCACCCGCGACGAAAAGCTGATCGAGACGCTGAGCGGCTCGGTCGAGGCCGTCACCGGCCGCAAGCCGGGGCTGTCGACCTCCGGCGGCACCTCCGACGCGCGCTTCATCAAGGATCACTGCCCGGTGGTCGAATTCGGCCTCGTCGGCAAGACCATGCACATGGTCGACGAACGGGTCGCAGTTGCCGATCTCGAAACACTGACCGATATCTACGGCCGGTTCATACAGGACTGGTTCGAACGAGGCTGATTATGCCGCCCGCCGATGACATCCAGCGATTTATGGTCGGCGCCTGGCGGCTGATGACCGGCAAGCGCGACGGGCTGTCGCTGCTCGACGTTTCGGCGGACGGGTTCTGGAATTCGTTCTTCGCCATCATCATCGCCCTGCCGCCGCTGGTCGTCGACTGGGTCGGCACGGCCAACGAGCTCGGCGACGACCCCGCTGCCTCGGCCAGCCGCTTCTCCTATCTCCTGCGCCTGGCGGTGGTGGAGATGGGTGTCTGGATCCTGCCCCTGATTGCGCTGGCGCTCGCCGCGCCGCTCGCCGGCATTCGCGACCGTTTTGTCCAGTATGTCGTCGCCTTCAACTGGGGCTCGGCCATCCTCGCCTGGCTGGTGCTGCCCGCGGCGCTGCTAAAGCTGCTGCTCACCTCCAGCTCGGCCTTGTTCCTGACGGTCTCGTTCGGCCTGTTCGCGCTTTCGATGGTGCTGACCTGGCGGCTTACGAATGTCGTCATCGCACGCGGCCCGGCCATGGGCAGCGCGGTGTTTGCGGCCATGTTCGCGGCCTCGGTCATCGTGCTCGTGGTGCTGCAGTCCGCGCTCGGAATCTACGTACCGAGATAATCGACCTTGGTCAGGTAAAGCCCCTGCGGCGGCGCCACCGTACCGCAGGCAGCCCTGTCCTTCGCCTCCAGCGCGTCCTTCACATCCTTGGGCGTCCAGGCGCCCTCGCCCACCCGCTTGAGGGTGCCAACCATGGAGCGCACCTGGTTGTGCAGGAAGGAGCGGGCCGCGGCGTGGATCTCGATCGCCTCGCCATTCCGCACCACGTCGAAACGGTCGAGCGTGCGCACCGGGCTTGCCGCCTGGCATTGCTGCGAGCGGAAGGTCGTGAAATCGTGCCGGCCGACCAGAACCTGCGCGGCCTCCTGCATGGCATCCACATCGAGGCGTTTCTGCACCAGCCAGACGCGCTTGGCCTCAAGTGCTGCCGGCGCGCGGCGATTGAGGATGCGGTAGAGATATTGCCGGCCCGTGGCCGAGAAGCGGGCGTCGAAATCATCGGGCACGGTGCACGCGGCCAGGATGGACACCGCCTCGCCCGCCATCTGCAGATGCGCGTTCACTGCATCGCGCACCGTGTCGTCGCGCCAGCCCTTTTCGAGGTCGACATGGCCGACCTGTCCGGTCGCGTGCACGCCGGCGTCCGTGCGGCCGGCGCCGCGCAGCGTCACTTCCTGGCCGGAAAAGCCCTTGATGGCCTGTTCGATGGCTCCTTGAACCGTGGCTGGGCCGTCCTGGCGCTGCCAGCCGGCATAGGCGGTTCCATCATATTCGATGTCGAGGCGGTATCGCGGCACGTTTTGTCCTTACCAGCCGGCAAATGCACGAGGATGGGCCAGCTGGCCGCTGGTCGGGGCCTCGCCCCAATAAAGTGCCTGCATGGCATCCCCCTGATAGTCGCTTTCGAATTTTTCCGCACCCGCCCGGGCATAGCCGAAACGGCCGTAGTAGTCGGGATCGCCCACTACCACGGCGAGCCTTTCACCGCGCTCCTTCAGGATTTCGTGCCCGCACCGCACCAGTGCGCTGCCGACACCCTGCCCCTGATAGTCCGGGTCCACTGCCAGTGGCGCCAGCGAAACCGCGTCGAATGGTTGGCCGTCGGGGTCGACCAGCAGCCGCGAGAAAAGCACGTGGCCGACGATGCGGCCATCCCTTTCGGCGACCAGTTCCAGCAGCCCCTCGCCATCGGCCACGACGCGCTCGACCAGATCGGCCTCATGCTTGCGCCCGAAGGCGCGCTCCTCGACGCCGAAAATTGCCTTGCGATCCTCGGGTGCTGCCTGCCTTACGGTTACCGTGCTCATGAAAGTGTTCCTCCCTTGTCGAGCTTGGCCCCGCGCAAAAACTCCTCCGCTGAAATGATTTTACCGCCCGCGCGCTGTACTTCCAGCAGGCGCACGGCTCCCTCGCCGCAGGCAACCGTGAGATTTCCGTCGAGAATCGCGCCCGGCCCGCCGGCTCCCTGCGCAAACGTCGACCGCAGCACCTTCAGCCGCTCTACCTTGCCGCCGATCGTCACCTCACACCAGGCGCCGGGAAAGGGCGACAGGCCGCGAATATGGTTGTGCACTTCGGCGGCCGGCAGCGCCCAGTCGATGCGGGTTTCGGCCTTGTCAATCTTCTTGGCATAGACGACGCCATCCTCGGGCTGCGCCCTCAAAGGCAGGTCGGCTTGCTCGACCTTCGCCAACGCCTCGACCATCAGCCCGGCGCCCTGCTCCATCAGGCGGTCGTGCAGTTCGCCCGCCGTCATGTCGGGGGCGATCTCGACCTTCGCGGTCAGCGCCACCGGGCCGGTGTCGAGCCCGACATCCATCTTCATGACCATCATGCCGGTCTCGCCGTCGCCGGCCATGATGGCGCGCTGGATCGGCGCGGCGCCGCGCCAGCGCGGCAGCAGCGAAGCGTGGCCGTTGTAACAGCCGAGCCGCGTGCCTTCGAGAATGGCCTTCGGCAAAAGCAGCCCATAGGCCACAACCACGGCGACATCAGCACCGAGCGCGCGAAACGCTTCCTGCTCGTCCTGGCCCTTCAGCGACAGCGGCGTGCGCACTTCGACGCCCAGCCTTTCGGCCTCGCGCTGCACCGGCGACGGCGTCAGCTCCAGCCCGCGACGGCCGGCCGGACGTGGCGGCTGGGTGTAGACGCAGACCACCTCATGCCCGGCAGCCGCGATTGCGGCCAGCGTCGGCACGGAAAAATCCGGCGTACCCATGAAGATGACGCGAAGCGGCATTCTGATCCCAATCCGGCTGTTTGTCGTCGCGCGTCGCCGCGCCGGCTACTTACCCGCTTCAAACGGGTTTACGAGCCTCAGGTCAAGTCCGTCGAAGTCGCGGACATTTCGCGTGGCCAAAGTGGCATCGTTGACGAGGCAGATCGCGGCGATCATGGCGTCCTTCGTCTCGATCGGGCGGCCCGCCAGCCGGCGTTGCGCGGTTATCTGCCCGTAGCGCTCGGCCATGGCCTCGCCAAAGCCGAGGATTCGCCCCGCGAATTCGTCGCGAATCCCGCCGATGGATTGTATCAGACCCTGCCGTCTCGATCCGTCCTGCACCAGATAGGCGCCGAAATAGAGCTCGGCCAGAACCACGGTTGACAGGAACAGACGCTGCAGTTCCTGCCCGTTAAGCCAGTCGAGGACAATTTCGCTCGGCCGCCTGGAAAAACTGTCCGATACGACATTCGTGTCCAGAACGATCATGGCCTAGCTGAAATCCGGCGGCTCGCGATCGGCTTCCTTGCGGGACGCATTGATCGCAGCAAGCTCTTCGTCGGTGAAGAAATTGTCCCGCACCAAGGCCCGCAGGACATCGCCGGCCCTGCGGTTGCTTGCCAGTTCATGGGCAAGCCCGCTTCTGATCTGGACGATCGCTTCCTCGGACAGGCTGCGCCGATTGCGGCGCGCATGTTCCTCGAGGCTGCGCTTCAGCTCTTCGTCAATTCCACGGATCAGCATGTCGCCCATGACGACCTCCGCTTGATATCAGCGATATCATAGTGGCCGCAGGCGTGATTTTCAACGATTCGGGTATTACCCGACCAGGCGGCTCGGCGGACGGTCCTTGGCCAGCTTCTTGAACTTGCGCATCACCATGTCGCGCTTCAACCGCGAGATGTGGTCGATGAACAGCACGCCGTTGAGGTGGTCGATTTCGTGTTGCAGGCAGGTGGCCAGGAGGCCTTCGGCAGTGATCTCCTGCTGCTTGCCGTCGCGGTCGAGGAATTTCGCGCGCACCGTGGCCGGGCGTTCGACCTCGGCATAATAGTCCGGGATCGACAGGCAGCCTTCCTCATAGGTCGAGCGCTCGTCCGAGCTGTTCACGATCTCGGGGTTCACCACGACCATCGGTGCCGGCTCTTCGCCTTCCTTGGCAAGGTCGATCACCAGCAGGCGCAGCGGAATGCCGACCTGGATGGCGGCCAGCCCGATGCCCGGCGCGTCATACATGGTTTCCAGCATGTCGTCGGCCAGCTTGCGCAGGTCGTTATCCACGCGCTCGACCGGCTTGGAAAGCTGGCGCAGGACAGGATCGGGAAGGATGATCAGCGGCTTTATCGTCATGCGCCTCACCTAAGACTTAGCAGGAAAGGCGTCAACTGCTCCCTCCGCGAATGTTCTTGTTTTGATCTTTTCTATACTGCCGAATCGCGTATCTTGCGCGGATGAGCGACCTGCCCACACTTCTTTCGCAACCTGCCTTCCGGCTTGGCGCCAGCACGCTGACGCTGGGCGAGATGCTGCTGGCTTTCGGGCTGGCCTTGCTGGCCCTGCTGGCGATCCTGACCATTGCGCTGTTGCGTTCGTCCCGCTCGCGGGCGGTTGCTGCCGCCGAGGCCGAGATGCGGATGGGCGCGATCCTGCAGGCGCAGGCCCAGATGCAGGGCCGCATGGGCGCCATGGCCGAAGTGTTCGGCGCGCGGCAGGCCGAACTCACCCAGTCGCTCAGCCAGCGGCTCGATGCCATGACCGGCCGCCTCGGCCAGACCATGAGCGAGCAGACCAAATCCACCCACGAAAGCCTGGCCAAGCTGCAGGAGCGGCTTGCCGTCATCGACACGGCGCAGAACAACATCCAGTCGCTGGCCGGCCAGGTAGTGCAGCTGCAGGCGATCCTCTCCAACAAGCAGACGCGCGGCGCCTTCGGCCAGTCGCGCATGGAGGCGATCGTCGCCGACGGGCTGCCGCATGGCGCCTATGAATTCCAGGCGACACTGTCCAACGGCAACCGGCCGGACTGCCTGGTGCGGATGCCCAACGGCGCGCCGTCGCTGGTCATCGACGCCAAGTTTCCGCTGGAAGCCTGGAACGCCATCCGCGCTGCAGAAGGCCCGGAAGCCCAAAAGCTCGCCGCCCAGCCCTTCCGCCGCGATGTCGAGATCCACATCCGGGACATTTCGGAAAAATACCTGATCAGCGGCGAGACGCAGGACACGGCCTTCATGTTCGTGCCGTCCGAATCGGTCTTCAGCGAGATCCATGAGAATTTCGAGGCGCTGGTGCATCGGGCACACAAGGCGCGCGTGGTCATCGTCTCGCCCTCGCTGCTGATGCTGTCGATCCAGGTCATCCAGGCGATCCTGAAGGATGCGCGCATGCGCGAGCAGGCGCATCTGATCCAGGGCGAGGTGATCCGGCTGATGGAGGACGTTTCCCGGCTCGACGAGCGCGTGCGCCGGCTGCAGGGCCATTTCGGCCAGACCGCCAAGGACATCGACGACATCCTGACCTCGACCGGCAAGATCACGCGGCGCGGCGCGAAGATCGAGACGCTGGAGCTCGGCGACGAGACCGCAGGCAGCGGCGAGCCGACGCCCCCGACCGCCCGAAACGAGCCCCCGCGGCGCATGGCCGATTCCAAGACCGGGCAGTTGCGGCTGATGGTGACGGACGGCGACGAGGGTTGAACATCAGGGTCGGATCGGAGCGGTCCGAAGGCCGGAGCGCCGCCTCTCCGGCGGCTTCGCCTGCAGTTAAAGCTGCCTCTTGCCCTCGACGCGATACGTTGGTTCACTAGCTCCATAGTTCATTGGAGGAGCTGACCATGGCCAAAGGTCAATTGCGCAGCAACAAGGAACCTCGGAAGCCCAAGAAGGACGCGAAGAAGCACGCCGCCGAACCTGCGCTCAAGCCGCAGCCGGTCCAGGCAACCAGATTGAAAGACAAAAAATAGCCAGCCCGCCCGCATCGCCCCCGGAGCCTAGCCGCCGGGTCGCGATGCGCAGGATCAATAGGCTATTGCTGTTGAGCCGAGCCGCGCGTCAGCGCGGGGGCAGTGGCATGCGGCCGTTGCGTGCCTTGCGCGCGGCATAGCGCGCATCGCGCTTGGCCTTGCGTGCAGCCTCGTCGGAAAGCTCGAGCGCGAGGCGTTCGGTTTCCTCAGCTTCGAGACGCGCCCGCTCGGCAGCGGCGGCTTCTTCTGCCACCCTGCGTGCTTCAGCCTCGGCGGCCTGGCGCACGGCCTTTTCGGCAGCTTCGCGAGCCAGCTTTTCCCGCTTCAGACGCGCCTTCTCGGCCTCGCGGATCGCGCGGGCCTCGAGGATCGCCTGGCGTTCGGCCTTGCGAGCCTGCACCTCCGGGTCGTCTTCGTCCGGCCGTGCCTTGAACCTTTCAAGGAGAGCCTTTTTTGCTTCGGTCGCGGCGTTGCGCCGCTCGGTGAAGTCCTTTTCCCTATAAATTGCCAATTTTCGCCTTCAAGTCTCTTATAATTGCGAGCCGTCTACATACGCGGCAGAGCCCAGAGTTCAAGCCCGAATTCGGCATTTCTGCCATGCAAGCGACGTTTGTTGCCTCTGGGAAACGGTTTTTGCGCGCCCGCGCGAGTTTCAAGTCGACGTGCTGTGCCACTGGTTTCGGCGCCCGCGCATAGCTACCTCTAGGGTTTGGTGACGCATTAGGCAAAGCGGTTTCGAGGTTTGCCATGGAAATCGGCATCTACACCTTCGCGGATGTGAGCCCCAAGCCGGGGCCAGACGCGGTCACGCCCCACCAGCGCCTGCGCAACCTGATGGAAGAGATCGAGCTTGCCGACAAGGTCGGGCTCGACGTGTTCGGCCTGGGCGAGCATCACCGGCCCGACTACGCCGCCTCGGCGCCCGCCGTCGCGCTGGCCGCCGCCGCCGAGCACACCAAGCGCATAAAGCTCACCAGCGCGGTCACGGTGCTGTCGTCGGACGATCCGGTGCGCGTCTTCCAGCAGTTCGCCACGCTCGACCTGATTTCAGGCGGCCGGGCTGAGATCATGGCCGGGCGCGGCTCGTTCATCGAATCCTTCCCGCTGTTCGGCTACCGGCTCGAGGATTACGACCAGCTCTTCGAGGAAAAGCTCGAGCTGCTGCTTGCCCTGCGCGACAGCGAGCGCGTGACATGGGCCGGCGAGATGCGGCCGGCGATCAACGACCGCGGCGTCTATCCGCGCCCCTTGCAGGAGAAGCTGCCGATCTGGATCGCGGTGGGCGGCACGCCCACGTCGGTGGCACGGGCCGGCGCGCTCGGCCTGCCGCTGGCGCTCGCCATCATCGGCGGCGAGCCGGCGCGCTTTGCGCCGCTGTTCGAGCTCTACCGCGAGGCTGCGCTCCGAGCCAGCCAGGACACGGCTACGCTCGCTACCAGCCTCAACGTGCACGGTTTCGTCGGCGAGACCACCGAACAGGCCGCCGACGATTTCTACGCGCCGCAGGCGGAGGTCATGGACCGTATCGGCCGCGAACGCGGCTGGGGCCCCACCAACCGGGCGCATTTCGACCAGGCTCGCGGCCCGCGCGGCGCGCTGTTCGTCGGAAGCCCCGAGCAGGTGGCCGAAAAGATCGTCAACACCCACAAACTATTCAACAACGACCGCTTCCTTTTGCAGATGGCCATCGGCACCATGCCGCATGCCAAGATCATGAAGGCCATCGAGCTGTTTGGCACCAAGGTCGCCCCGCTCGTGCGCCGCGAGGTCGAGGCAAAGCAGCCGTCGCTGGCCGCCAGCTGACGGAACCTTACCCGCCTAGTCGCATTCTTCGCCCCGAAGGGAGACTCGCCGCGAGGTGTTCCAAGGGGGACCGCACATGGCCAATGGGCCGGCCGAACCTGTCGCACCAGATGCGGCGCAGACCGCGTCCGATATCAAGCTTATCCGCGCGCTGCTGATTGGCATTTTCGCGCTGCTGGCGATCTACGCCCTCTATTTCGGGCGCGATTTCTTCCTGCCGGTGGTGCTGGCCTGCCTGCTGACACTGATGCTGACGCCGATCGTCCGCTTCCTGCGCCGGCACGGCATTCCCGAACCCGTCTCGGCAACCTTCCTGGTCCTCATCTCGGTCATCATCGTCGGCACCGCCGGCTACCTGCTTAGCGGCCCGGTCATCAAGCTCATCGACGATGCCCCGGCGATCGGCAACCAGCTCACCGAGCGACTGGCCAAGCTGCGCGAGCCCTTCGAAAAGATGATGAATATCACGCACCAGGTCGAACAGGTGGCCGAAAGCGCGCAGGAGCCCGGCGTGCAGCGTGTGGTCATCGCGCAACCGGGCATCATCTCGCATGCCGCCGCCGACCTCATCTCGATGAGCGCCACGCCGGCGATCACCTTCGTGCTGTCGCTGTTCCTGCTCGCCTCGGGCACGCTGTTCTACCAGAAGATCGTACAGTCCTTCACCCGGCTCAGCGAGAAGAAGCGCGCGATGCGCATCGTCTACGACATCGAGCGCGAAATCTCGCACTACCTGCTCACGATCACGCTGATCAATGTCGGGCTGGGCACCGTCATCGGGCTGGGCATGTGGGCCATCGGCATGCCCACGCCCTTCGTCTGGGGCGCCACGGCGGCGCTGCTCAACTTCCTGCCCTATATCGGCGCGGCCATGAACATCGCGCTGGTGGCGGTGATTGCCATCGTGTCGTTCGACAGCCTGCTCTATGCGATGCTCGCCCCCCTGTTCGTGGTCTGCTGCAACATCATAGAGGGCCAGTTCGTCACGCCGATGATCGTCGGGCGGCGACTGGAAATCAACGCGGTTTCCATCTTCGTCGCGGTTGCTTTCTGGTCGTGGCTATGGGGCCTGATCGGGGCACTTATCGCGGTGCCGCTCCTGGTGGTCATCAAGGTGTTCTGCGACCACTTGGACGGTCTGCGCCATGTCGGCAATTTCCTCGCGGCCGAACAGACTGTCGAAAACGGCAGTGAAGAAGAGGAGCGCGTGCCGGCGAAGTAGGACACGACCGCCGAACGGTCGGACCAGCCGCGAGCGCCACCTTTGCGAAGCCGTTAGCGGTTCCTATATCCGGCCCTCGTGCCCAAGGAGATCGCCATGACACCGCTTTCCGTTCTCGACCTGTCGCCGATCACCGAGGGCAGCACCGCCTCGCAGTCGCTTGCCAACACGCTCGACCTCGCCCGCAACGCCGAGCGCCTCGGCTACAGGCGCTACTGGCTGGCCGAGCACCACAACATGCCGGGCATCGCCAGCGCAGCCACCTCCGTGGTCATCGCCCATGTCGCGGCCGGTACCAGCACCATCCGCGTCGGCGCCGGCGGCATCATGCTGCCCAACCACGCGCCGCTGGTGATCGCCGAGCAGTTCGGCACGCTTGCCGCCCTTCATCCCGGCCGCATCGATCTCGGCCTTGGCCGCGCGCCGGGTACCGACATACTGACCGCGCGCGCCTTGCGCCGCAACCTCGACGCCGGTGTCGACAGTTTCCCGCAGGACGTGGTCGAGCTCATGAACTATTTCGCGCCCGCGGAGCCGGGCCAGCGCCTGCGCGCCGTGCCGGGCGAAGGCCAGGACGTGCAGATGTGGGTGCTCGGCTCCAGCCTCTATGGCGCCCAGCTCGCCGCCATACTCGGCCTGCCCTATGCCTTCGCCTCGCATTTCGCGCCGGCCGAGATGGAAAACGCTATTGCCCTCTACCGCTCACGCTTCCAGCCGTCCGAGCGGCTCGACAAGCCGCATGTGATGCTGGGCCTGAACGTATTTGCCGCCGAGACGGACGCCGAGGCAAAACTCCTCTTCAGCTCGCTGCAGCAGGCCTTCGTCAATTTGCGCACCGGCCATCCCGGGCCCCTGCCCGCCCCGGTCGAGAATTACGACCGGGACCTCGACCCAACCGCCCGCACCATGCTGGCGCAGGCGCTGTCCTGCGCGGTGGTCGGCTCGCCCGAAACGGTGCGGCGCGGCCTTGAGGCTTTCATCGCGCGGACCGGCGCCGACGAGCTGATGGTGACGGCGCAGATCTTCGACCACAAGGCGCGGGTGCGCTCGTTCGAGATCCTCGCCGACGTTCACCGCGAGCTTTCGCAGGCGGCTTAGGCCGCTTAGCGGCTACTGCAGGAGGATCGGGTCGGTTCCCTGGCCTGCAGGCGTGGAGCCGCGGCAGGGCGCGAAGGAATCGGGCAGAATGTCGTAGACCTTGGTCTTGACGTTCATCATGCCAAGTATGGTGTCGAACATGTTGTCATGCGAGAAGCTGTCGCCGATCTTGCTTCGCACGCATGACTGATCGAGCCCGATGGTGCTGGCGAAATCGTCCGAAAACCAGACGATGAAGGGGACACGCTTCTGCGTGTCCGGCGCCAGGAAATAGGGCGCATCGTGCAGGTAAAGCTTGTTTTCGCCGAGCGACTCGCCGTGGTCGGACATGTAGTACATGGCCGAGGCGAACTCGTCGTCGTGCTCCTTGAGAGTATCGATTATCGAAGCCAGGATGTGGTCGGTGTACAGGATGGTGTTGTCGTAGGCGTTCACCAACTCGTCCATTGTGCATTCCGTCACCTCCGCCTTATGGCAGGCAGGCCGGAAGTGTTCGAATTCCTCGGGATAGCGCTGATAGTAGGCGGGGCCGCGGCTGCCTATGGTGTGAAGCACCAGAACGGCATTGTCCTGCAAGTCATGCAGCCGCAAGCGCAGCTTGTCCACCAGCACCTGGTCGAAGCATTTGTCGGCCTTGCAAAGGTCCGGATCGGTCGCTTCGTCCGAGCTAAGCTCGACGGTGGGGATGCGGTCGGCCACGTTCTGCGAGCCGGTGTTGTTGTCCCACCATTCCACGGTCAGCCCGGCGTGCTTCAGCACATCGACGAGGTTTTCCCAGCCGAGCGCCTCCCTCCTCGTGAAGTCCTCGCGGTTGAGATGCGAGAACATGCACAGGACCGAAACGCTGACCGACGTGCCGCAGCTCGTCACATTGGTGAAGGCGATGACATTGCGCGCGGCGAGCTTGGGATTGGTGTCGCGCTCATAGCCGTTGAGGGTGAAATTCTGCGCCCGCGCCGAGTCGCCCACGACCAGCACCGTCAGCATCTTCTTTTTGGAGGCGGTGACGTGCGGCCCGATCCTGGCATCAACGCCGTAGGGCCTGGCAACGATGGTGGCATAGCGGAACTGCCGCAGCCCATCGTCTACCGCACTGACCAGCCCCGCCGCCGGGTTCAGATAGGCCATCGCCACGTCCCGGTTGCGTTCCCAGAACGGCCGGTAAATGCCGAGATTGGTAACGATGATCAGCCCCGCCAGCGCCAGCAGACCAAAGCCGATCACGGTGTTGATCTTGACCCTTTGCCGGAACGGCAGGTGAACCGGCCGCACCCAGGCAATCAGCAGGCTGGGAATGACGCCGTAGAGCAGCATGTGCCGCAGGAAGGGCGCGGTGGTCAGCTGGGCAAGATCCTGCCCGGTCGTTTGGGGCAGGCTCTGGATCATGTCGCGGTCCATGACCACGCCGAACCTGTCGGTGAAATAGGACACGCCGGCAGCAACCAGCACCACGGCGATGAACACTGGCTTGATCACATAGGGCGCGGAAAAGACCAGCAGAACGACGCCGTAGATGATGAGCAACACGGCACCCAGCAGGATCAGGTGGACCGGGTCGCCGGCAAACTCCCCCGACACCTTGTTCCAGAAGGTGTGGTTGCAAAGGAAAAGCACGTAGGCCGCAACCAGGATCGTCAGCATTTTGCTTCCGATGGCGGGACGGCGGAAGTTCATGGTCTCTCGCTCGGTTCGCTCCGATTCGGACTCAGGCCAAGGCAATTGTGACCCTGTTATGGCAAAGCCCGTCCAATTGCAGCGATTGCTACAATTGGCGGCAGGCCAAGCCTTTCGCGCTACCTCACAAGGGCTATTTCATCGCCTCGACCAACCCCTTGTCGGGGAAGCAGGTGGCGGCACGGCCATTCTTGGCCTGCCAGTCGCCGATCGAGCGGCGCGTCTTGAAGCCCGGCAGGCCGTCGGCGCTGCCGACGTCATAGCCTGCCTTCTCCAGCCCGCGCTGCATGGCGGCGATGTCGGAGCGGTAAAGTTCGTCCACCTTGCCCCACTCGCCGACGAACGGCTCGTCGCCATTGGCGATACGGTCGGCGCCATGAGCGATGAACAGCGCGTATAGGTCGCTCTGATTATACTCCTTGAGCACGTAAAAGTTAGGCGTGACGATGAAGGCCGGGCCGTTGCGGCCGGCCGGCATCAGCAGAAAGCTCTGCTCACGCATCTCGCTTGCCGGGAACGGCTTGCCGCCCACGCGCTTGATGCCCATCGCCGCCCATTCGGATATTTTTTTGCCCTTGTCCGGCCCTTCGAGCGCACAGGAAACGCTTGCCGGCACGGTGACTTCAAAGCCCCAGTCGCGGCCCTTCACCCAGCCGTAGTGGACGAGATAGTTGGCGATGGAAGCCAACGTATCGGGCGTCGAGTTCCAGATGTCAGGATGGCCGTTGCCGTCGAAATCGATGGCATGCTGGAGATATTTGGACGGCATGAACTGCGGCTGGCCGAGCGCGCCGGCCCAGGACGACTTCATCGACTTCACGTCCGCCAGCCGCTTCTCGACGATTTCGAGCGCGGCCAGCACCTCGGTGCGGAACATCTCCTTGCGGGTCGACATGAAGGCCTTGGTGCCCAGCACCTCGAAGGCGTTGTAGGGGATCTTTACCGTGCCGAAGCCGGATTCCCGGCCCCAGATTGCCAGCAGCACCGGCCCTGGCACGCCAAAGCGCTTTTCGATCGCGGCAAGCGTCTTGGCGTTCTCCACGGCCCGCGTGCGGGCACCTGCGGTAACGGTGGCAAGCGGCGCGAAATAGTTGCCGGGCGAGCCGAATTCGGCCTGATGCTGCTTCTGCGGCGTCGTCGGCTTGGTACCCGGCATCACGAGGTCCGGCAGCTTCTGATTGGGCTTTATCCCGGCAAAGGCGGCGTCGAAGGTCTTTTGGGAGATGCCGCGCTTCTTGGCCTCGGGCCAAAGGTCGTTCTGCAGCCAGGCGCGGAACTGGTCGTCGATCTGCGCAGCGGCGGCCGGGCGCGCCACGAACTGGGCGGCCGCGAGCAGGAGGCAAAGGATCAGCGGCAGGCCGAGCAGCATGCGCATCAGGCCGGAGTAAGCAGAGGAAAGAGCCACAGTTTCAGACTTCATCTTCCCCCCTTGCCCGCAAAATGCGTCAGAAAGCCGTCCGCGATCTCAGCGCCGCGGCCAGCGTTCCCTCGTCGAGATAGTCGAGCTCGCCGCCCACCGGCACGCCATGTGCCAGGCGCGTCACCTTCACGTCGAACCCCGCAAGCTGGTCGGTCAGGTAGTGCGCCGTGGTCTGGCCCTCGACGGTGGCGTTGACAGCGATGATCACTTCCTTGATCGCGCCTTCGGAGACGCGCTGCACCAGCTGCTTGACGTTGAGCTGGTCGGGGCCGATGCCGTCGAGCGGCGACAGCGTGCCGCCAAGCACGTGGTAGAGCGCGTTCATGGCCCCGGCGCGTTCGAGCGCCCAGAGGTCGGCGACCTCCTCGACCACGATCACGGTCGCCGGATCGCGGCGCGGATCGGTGCAGACCGTGCAAGGGTCGACGGTGTCGACATTGCCGCATGTGGAGCAGACGCGCACCTTCTCCGCCGCCTCGCCCATGGCCGAAGCCAACGGCACCATCAGCTGCTCCTTCTTCTTGATCAGGTGCAGCGCCGCGCGGCGCGCCGAGCGCGGCCCCAGCCCTGGCACCTTGGCAAGGAGCTGGATCAGACGTTCGATTTCGGGGCCGGCGATTCTCTTGGACATGTCTATGATTTAGCGCAGACAGCGACAAAGCCGCACGAAAATTCGCACGGCTTTGTCAGCAGAGGTGTGATTTGCAACGGGCTACCCGGCCTGAATACCGTATCGGCGAACTGGCCAGGCGGAGCTTGCGGCCCGACTTAGAATGGCAGCCTCATGCCGGGCGGGATCGGCAGGCCGGCGGTCAGCGCCTTGGTCTTTTCCTGCATGGTCGCCTCGACCTTGGCCTTGGCATCGTTATGGGCGGCGATGATCAGGTCCTCGAGGATCTCGCCCTCGTCCTCCTTGAGCAGGGACGGGTCGATCTTCAGCGACTTCATCTCGAACTTGCCGGAAATGGTCACCTGCACCAGCCCGCCGCCGGCCTGGCCGGTGGCTTCCAGCGTGGCGACCTCTTCCTGCATGGCCTGGAACTTGGCCTGCATTTCCTTCGCCTTGCCCATAAGGCCGAGAAGATCCTTCATGATCGGTAGTCCTTGTGTTGGTCAGTTCTCGTCGTCGTCTTCGACCGGCGGCTCGGCCGGCATGTCGGCATCGCCGTCCTCGACCTCCGGCGCATCGGGGATGCGCACGTCGATGATCTTGGCGCCCGGGAATTTTGCGAGGATCGCCGCCACCGTCGGGTCCGCCTTGGCATCGAGCAGAGCGTTTTCGCGCCGCTCGTTTTCCTTCTCGGCGATCGTCTGCCCGCCCGCCTCGCGCGACAGCGCCACCATCCAGTGGCGGCCGGTCCAGGCCTTCAGCTTCACCGTCAGGTCGTTGAGCAGCGTCTTGGGCGCTTCGTCCGTCAGGTTCACGTCGAGCCGGCCCGGCTCGACCCTGACCAACCGCACGCAGCGCTTGATCAGCACCTTGAGCGCCATGTCGCGATGGGAATCCGCAAGCGCGGTGAGATCGGCCAGCGATTTGATCGGCACGGCGGCCGGTTCCTCGACCGCCGGCGGCGCATAAAAGACCGGCGCGGGCTCGTTCGCCACCAGCCGCATGGTCTGGCCGCCGCCATTGGTCGTCTGCATCACCGTCTGCGAGACGGCGCTGGCGCCATTGCCGGGACCGCCGGAAGACAGAGGCAAGCCCGAGGGGCGTTGTCCCCCACCGTTGGGCAGCGGCACGCCGTCGCCCAGCGACTTCAGCGCTTCGTCCAGCGTCGGCAGGTCGGCCGCATGCGCGAGGCGGATCAACACCATCTCGGCGGCGCTGATCGGCCGGTTGGACGACTGCACCTCGGGAATGCCCTTGAGCAGCATCTGCCACGCGCGCGACAGCACGCGGATCGAAAGATTCTGCGAAAATTCCAGCCCGCGTACGCGCTCGTCTTCGCTGAGCGATGCGTCCTCGGCGGCCGAGGGTACAAAGCGCATGCGGGTGACCAGATGGTTGAACTCGGCAAGGTCGGTCAGCACGGCGACCGGGTCGGCGCCGACGTCATAGAGCGCGCGCAGGCCCAGAAGCGCGGATGCGGCGTCGCCCTTCATCACATGCTCGAATAGGTCGACGATGCGCGCGCGGTCGGCAAGGCCCAGCATGGCGCGCACGGCCTCGGCGGTGACACTGCCGGCGCCATGGGCGATCGCCTGGTCGAAGATCGACAGCGAATCGCGCGCCGAGCCTTCCGCGGCACGGGCGATCATGGCGAGTGCGGTATCCTCGACATCGATGCCTTCCTGGCCGGCGATGTTACGCAGATGGCCGACCAGCATGCCGGCGTCGATGCGGCGCAGGTCGAAGCGCTGGCAGCGCGACAGGACCGTGATCGGCACTTTCCGAATCTCGGTGGTGGCGAAGATGAACTTCACATGCGGCGGTGGCTCTTCCAGCGTCTTCAGCAGGCCGTTGAAGGCCTGCGTGGAGAGCATGTGCACCTCGTCGATGATGTAGACCTTGTAGCGCGCCGAAACGGGCGCGTAGCGCACCTGCTCGATGATGTCGCGAATGTCGTCGATGCCGGTGTGCGAGGCAGCGTCCATCTCGATCACGTCGGGATGGCGGCCTTCCATGATCGCCTGGCAGTGCTCGCCGGGAATGGTGAGGTCGACTGAGGGCTGGTTGATCTCCGCCGTCTTGTAGTTCAGCGCGCGCGCCAGGATACGGGCGGTGGTGGTCTTGCCCACGCCGCGCACGCCGGTCAGCATCCAGGCCTGAGCGATTCGGCCGGACGAGAAGGCGTTGGTCAGCGTGCGGACCATCGGCTCCTGGCCGATCAGCGCGTTGAAATCGGTGGGACGGTATTTGCGCGCGAGCACGCGGTAGGCGCCGGCGGCCTTCGTCTGCTGGTCGTTTCCGGCTTCGCTCATCCGCTCTTCAGGTGCTCCATGGGCCGCTTCGGGAGATCGGCCGATCCTGCAGTGTCTCCGCACAGCCAAAGGCCGTCAATCTGCGGCGAGCCGGGCGGACAATCGGCGAAGAGGTGGGAGGCTGGAACAGTGACCCGTTCCGGGGCTCGTTAGGGCTGCTTCCTTCCGGACCTGACCCGGTTGGCGAGTGGATCGTCCACCACCAACCTCCCGTCCCCCATATCGGCAATTGTGCAATCAAATGCAAGAGCCCTGAAAAAGGAGTCGTAACATTCATTCTGCCGCATGATTCGCTTGCAGGCTGCCAGTCCGCACTCTAGCTTTTCATTAAGAGAAGAAGGGAAACGCCGATGGTGCCTGGCCTCAAGGCCGGATTCGAGCTCGATGCCAAGCTGGAGGCCGACAGCGAGCCTCTGATGTGGCTGGGTCTCTGCGAATTGCGGATCATGAACGATAAACGCTGGCCGTGGCTGCTTCTGGTGCCGCAGCGGCCGGGCGTGGAGGAAATCCACGACATGACGCCCCTCGACCAGGCGATGCTGACCTTCGAATGCAACACGGTGGCGCACACGCTGAAGACCGTGACCGGCTGCACCAAGATCAATACCGGCGCGCTGGGCAACATCGTGAGGCAGCTGCACGTCCACGTCATCGCCCGCAACGAGGGCGATCCGGGCTGGCCTGGCCCGGTCTGGGGTCACGGCATGCGCGAACCCTATGCGCGGCCCGACCTGCACGGCTTCTCCGAAAAACTCCGCTCTGCGATGCGATAGCCCATGCTCGATTCAGCGGATCTTCGGACGACGTTTCGCCTGTTCGGTGCGCCCGAGCGCGAAGCCAGCCAGTTCGTCGGCTTTGCCGGCAACAGCATCGACCGCCAGGCCGAGAATCGCGACGACCGCTCCATCGGCAAGGCGCTGGCCAACCCGTCCGCACGCCTTTTGCTGATGCGCGACGGGCGGCTGCACATGACGCTCGCCGACGGGGCCTTTTATCCCTATTTCAGCCTCGCCGAAGCCGACACGCTCGGTGCCCGCCTCGACCAGATCGTGCTGCTCGGCTTTTCCGAATCGGGACCCATACTGGCCGCGCCGGCCGGACTGGCGGCCGAAAGGCTGCCCGAAACGATCAAGGCCATCGACTACCGCTCAATTTATGTGCAGGGCCTTATCGACCCGGCTGCACTCGGCGCGATGGCGCAGGGCGCCTCGCTGCTTGCCTGGCACGGCACACACCGCTTCTGCGGCCGCTGCGGCCACAACACCGAAAGCCGGCTCGGCGGCTACAAGCGCGTCTGCCTCAATTGCAATGCCGAGCATTTCCCGCGCACCGACCCGGTGGCGATCATGCTGACGGTGACACCCTACAAATGCCTGCTCGGCCGCGGGCGGCACTTCGCGCCCGGCATGTATTCGGCGCTGGCCGGCTTCATCGAGCCCGGCGAGACCATCGAGGCGGCGGTGCGGCGCGAAACTCTCGAAGAGGCAGGCATCCGGCTTGGCCGCGTCATCTACCACGCAAGCCAGCCCTGGCCCTTCCCGCACACGCTGATGATCGGCTGCTTCGGCGAGGCGCTGACCGAAGAGATCCACGCCGATTTCAACGAGCTGGAAGACTGCCGCTGGTTCTTGCCCGACGAGGTGCGCGCCATGCTAGCCGGCACCCATCCCGACGGACTTTGCGTACCGCCCCCGGGCGCCATCGCCCACCACCTGATCCGGGAATGGGCCGATACCGCGTGATTGCCTGACTAGAGTCAGATAATTCTTGCCTTTCGCATATTACCTGACTAACGTCAGGCAATGAACAACCCGCGCATCACCCAAATCCGCAGCTTCAACCGCGCCGTGACACGCCGGATCGGCGCGCTGGAGGAAAGCTATCTCAGCCGCGGGCGCCCGCTTAGCGAAGCGCGGCTGCTGTTCGAAATCGGGCCGGAAGGCGCAGCACTCGGCGCGCTCCGTTCAAAGCTCGGGCTCGATTCGGGCTATCTCAGCCGCATGCTACGCTCGCTCGAGGCACAGGGGCTCGTGTCGGTAGACAAGCTCGATGGCGATGCCCGCAGCCGTTACGCGGCGCTGACCGACAAGGGCCGCGCGGAACACGCCGCCTATGACGCCCTGTCGGACAAGCTGGCGAACTCCATTCTCGAACCGCTTTCGGAAACCGGGCGCGGCCGGCTTGTCGCCGCGATGGCGGAGGTCGAGCACCTGCTTGCCGCGGCCTCGATCACGCTCGACGAGGAAGCCGCCGACAGCGGCGAAGCGCGGCAATGCCTGGCGCGCTATTTCGACGAGCTCGCGCAGCGTTTCGAGGAAGGCTTTGACCAAGGCAAGGGCAACACGACCACCGAGGAAGAGTTCACCCCGCCGCACGGCACTTTCGTGATCGCCCGGCTCGACGGAAGCCCCGTCGGCTGCGCGGCCCTGCGCATGATCGACGCCACGACCGCCGAGATAAAGCGCATGTGGGTTTCGCCTGCCGCACGCGGGCTCGGCCTTGCCAGCCGCATGCTGCGCAAGCTCGAAGCGATCGCCAAGGATTTCGGCGCCGAAACGGTGTGCCTCGACACCAACCGCGCGCTCAAGGAGGCGCAGTCTCTCTACCGCCGCGAAGGATATGAAGAGATCGCGCGCTTCAACGACAACCCTTACGCCGACCACTGGTTCTCGAAGCGGCTGTAGGCCGCATCAAGGCCAGGCAATCGCAAATCACCCCCACCCCTAACCCCTCCCCACAAGGGGGAGGGGAACCGGTTTTCATCTCCGCCTGGCGAAAGCCCTCTGCGATGTTGCGCTGTGTGGGCACAGAAATCCCCCTCCCCCTTGTGGGGAGGGGTTAGGGGTGGGGGGGGGTGCGAAACGCGCCCATCCCCATTCCATAGGAAATCGCCCTGGCCTCAGGCGTCTGCGTCCTGCGTGGCGCGGAACTCGTTGGCCGGATAGACGCCGAGAATGCGCACTTCACGCGAGAAGAAGCGCAGCTCCTCCAGCGCGTTCTTGACGCTCTGGTCATCGGGATGGCCTTCGACGTCGGCGTAAAACTGCGTCGCGGTGAAGGCGCCGAGCTGGTAGCTCTCCAGCTTGGTCATGTTCACGCCATTGGTGGCAAAGCCGCCCATGGCCTTGTAGAGCGCGGCCGGCACGTTGCGCACGCGGAACACGAAGGTGGTGACCATCGGCACGCCGGCCTTTTGCTCGGCCCACTGCTTGGTCTTGGACAGCACCACGAAGCGGGTGACGTTGTTGTCGGTGTCCTCGACATTCTCTTCCAGCATGTCGAGCCCGTAGAGGTCAGCCGCGAGCCGCGGTGCAAGGGCGGCCATGGTGCGGTTCTGCGTCTCGGACACCAGCTTGGCCGCACCCGCCGTGTCGCCCGCCACCATCGGCTTCCAGCCGTTCTTGCGGATATATTTGCGGCACTGGCCCAGCGCGTGGATGTGGCTGTGCACCGTCTTGATCTCCGAGCGCTGCACGCCCGGCAGCACCATCAGCTGAAAATGGATCGGCAGAAAATATTCGCCAACGATGTGCAGCTTCGATTCGGGCAGCAGGTGGTGAATGTCGGCCACGCGGCCTGCGATCGTGTTCTCGATCGGGATCATGGCGAGATCGGCCTTGCCCGTCTCCACCGCATTAAACGCATCCTCAAAGGTCGGGCACGGCAACGGCTCCATGGTCGGATAGACGTTGCGGCAGGCGGTGTCGGAGTTCGCACCCGGCTCGCCCTGGAAGGAAATGCGGTTGGTCTTTTCAGCCATGATCAGGCCCTGTCCTGCTTGGAAAGAATTTCGCGGGCGCGCTCCAGATCCTCTGGCGTATCGACGCCGAGCGGCACAGTCGCGACGATTTCGGCATCGATGCACATGCCCGCTTCAAGGGCGCGCAGCTGCTCCAGCTTCTCGCGCCGTTCGAGCGGCGATGGCTTCAGCTTGACGAAGCGCTCGAGTGCGGCGCGGCGATAGGCATAAAGCCCGATGTGATGAAACAGCGGCCCCTCGCCCCACGGCGCGGTGGCGCGGGTAAAGTAGAGTGCGCGCAGCCGGCTTTCCGAGCGCGGCGAGCCGACGATCTTGACCACATTCGGATTGGTCTTTTCTTCCTCGCGCTCGATCTCGACGCCCAGCGTTGCGATATCCACCGCCGGGTCCTCGAAGGGCCTCAGCGCGGCCGCAATCGTTTCGGGATCGATGGTGGGCAGGTCGCCCTGCACATTGAGAATGGTTTCGACCTCGCCCTTGGGGTCGAGCGTGCTCAGGGCCTCGAAAATTCGGTCCGAGCCCGATTCGTGATCGGCCCGCGTCATCACCGCCTCGTGGCGGTGGGCGCGCACCGCCTCGGCGATCTCGGCTGCGTCGGTGGCCACCACTACGCGGCCGAGCCCGCTCTTCTGCGCGCGGTCGGCAACATGCACGATCATGGGACGGCCGCAAATGTCGGCCAGCGGCTTGTCCGGAAGGCGCGTGGCGCGCAGGCGTGCGGGAATCAGGATGAGCTGCGACATGGGAGTTTCACAAGGTCCGAAAAAAGCAACGGTGGAAAGTGGCAAAACGTCTCACTGGGTGCGTCCTTATAGGTGTTGCAACGGGCGAGCAAAAGACCTAGTTTCCGCCGAAATTCTGCCGGCCCCCGGTCGGCAAAGGGATAATGCTGTCGGCCGTGCGGAAAGAGGGTTTCCAACATCGGACGACCAAGGAGCCAGGGGCGAATGGACTCATTCGAATTGAACAAGATTCTCGGCGGACTGTTGGGCACCGTCTTCGTGCTTTACTCCATTTCGCTGATTTCTGACGGCATCTTCGCTTCGCCGGCTCCGGAAAAGCCGGGCTTCACCATCGCAGCAGCAGAAGCCGAGGCACCTGCGGCCGGTGGCGCCGCTGCCGAGCAGGCCAAGCCGATCGCCGAACTGCTTGCACATGCCGATGCGAAGGCTGGCGAAGGCGTTTTCAAGAAGTGCCAAGCCTGCCATTCCGGCGAAAAGGGCGGCCCGAACAAGGTCGGTCCGGATCTGTGGGATGTTGTCGACCGTCCGGTCGCCGAGCATGAAGGCTTCTCCTACTCGGCCGGCATGAAGGAATTCTCGCAGAACGGTGGCACCCACTGGACCTACGACAACCTCAACCACTTCCTCACCTCGCCCAAGGGCTTCGTGAAGGGCACGGCGATGGGCTTCGCCGGCATCAAGAACGACGAGGAACGTGCCAACCTGATCGCCTTCCTGCGCACGCTGTCGGATAGCCCGAAGGCGCTGCCCGAGGCAGGTGCTGCTCCCGCGGCTCCGGCCGAAGGCAATGCGGCTCCGGCTGCTCCCGCCGAGGGCAATGCCCAGCCGGCGCCGGCGCAGTAACGAAATAATTCATCGTATGACCATGAAAAAGCCGGGTTCAGCCCGGCTTTTTTATTATGATTTCCGCTAGGGCTGGCGGATAGTCGCGACCGAACGGGTTTCCGAACCGGCACCGGACGTTAGATTGGGCAACAAATCGGACAGCAAATCGCGAGGTCAAAGATGCGTGCAGGGCTGACGCAAATGATCGGCAAACTCGGCCTTGTGCCGGCCATCCTTGCGGCAAGTCTTTTCACTGCGTCGGCCGATGAATGGCGCACCTCATCCTCGCTCGGCGCCGAATCGAAATACGGCAACGATTTCAAGCAGTACGACTACGTCAATCCGAACGCCCCGAAGGGCGGTACGCTGAACTCGGTCGTCACCGGCACCTATGACAGCTTCAACCCCTACATCGTCGCCGGCGCGCCCGCCGCGGGCTTTGCCGATTTCGGCGGCGGCCTGCTCTACGAGACGCTGATGGAACAGTCGCTCGACGAGCCGAGCGTCAGCCACGCGATGATCGCGGAAGCCTTCAAATATCCCGACGACTTCTCCTCGGCGACCTATCGCCTGAACCCAAAGGCCAGATGGCATGACGGCACGCCGATCACCGTCGAGGACGTCATCTGGTCGTTCAACACGCTGAAGGCCAACAACCCGCGCTACAATCGCTACTATGCCAACGTCACCGAGGCGGTGGCCGTTGGCGACCACGAGGTGGAGTTCCGCTTCGACCAGAAGGGCAATCGCGAGCTGCCCAAGATCATGGGCGACCTCGTCGTGCTGCCCAAGCACTGGTGGGAAGGCACCGACAAGAACGGCAAGAAGCGCGACATCACGCGGCCCACTCTGGAAGCGCCGCTCGGCTCGGGCGCCTACAAGGTCGAGAGCTTCAAGCCGGGTTCGGAAATCGTCTGGGTGCGCGTGCCCGACCATTGGTCGGCCGATCTCGGCGTCAATGTCGGCCGCAATAATTTCGACCGCAGGCGCTACACCTATATCACCGATGACAATGCGGCCTGGCAGGCCTTCACCAAGGGCGGATACGAGGACATACGGCGGGAAAACAGCTCGCGGCGGTGGATGACCGAATACAACTTCCCCGCCGTCAAGGCCGGCGATGTGCTGAAGAAGGAGTTCCCCAGCACCGCCACCACCTTCATGCAGGGCTTTGCGCTCAATCTGCGCCGGCCGCAGTTCCAGGACCGCCGGGTGCGCGAGGCGCTGACGCTGGCCTTTGATTTCGAATCGATGAACCGCACCTTGTTCTTCGGCCAGAACACCCGCACCAGCAGCTTCTTCGTGGGCTCTGAACTCGCGTCCAGCGGTCTTCCCAAGGGCAAGGAGCTTGAGATCCTCGAAGCCTACAGGGACCAGCTGCCGCCGGAACTGTTCACGCAGGAATTCAAGCTGCCGGTCTACGACAATCCGCAGGCAGAACGGCAATATCTGCGCCAGGCGGTCGGCCTGTTTGCCGAAGCCGGCTGGAAAATCAGCAACGGCAAGATGGTCAACGACAAGGGCGAGCAATTCAAGATCGAGTTCCTGGGCAGCGGCGCGACCGACGAACTGATCTCCAGCTCCTTCATCAACACGCTGCGCAAGATCGGCATCGATGCTTCGCTGCGGGTCATCGACACCAGCCAGTACATCAACCGGATCAACAATTTCGATTTCGACGCCGCGACCACGATCCTCAACCAGTCCAATTCGCCCGGCAACGAGCAGCGGGACTTCTGGAGCTCCAAGGCCGCCGACACGCCCGGCACGCGCAACCTGATGGGCATCAAGAGCCCGGTCGTCGACTCGCTAGTCGACCGCATCATCTATGCCACCGACCGCGACGACCTGGTCGCCGCCACCCATGCGCTCGACCGCGTGCTGTTGTGGAACTACTACGTCATCCCGCAGTGGCACCGGCCCAAGCAGTGGTACGCCTATTGGAACAAGTTCGGCATGCCTGAGAAGCAGCCGGCATATACTGGCGCCGACACCGATTCCTGGTGGATCGACCCCGAGAAGGAAAAGGCCCTGGCGGCGAAGTACAGAGGCACGGATTGATGGGCGGCCCCCTCATCTCCCGCCGCGACTTCCTCGCGCTCGGCTCGGCCGCCGCGCTCCTGCCGAGCGTCGCCTTTGCGGCTGCGCCGACAGGCACCAAGCTGCACGGACTTTCGGCCTTCGGCGACCTGAAATATCCCGCCGATTTCAAGCAGTTCGACTACCTCAACGCGGATGCGCCCAAGGGCGGGACCTTCATCTTCTCGCCGCCCAACTGGATCTTTAACCAGAGCCCGCTGACCTTCAATACGCTGAACACCTTCGTGGCCAAGGGCGACGCCCCGCCGCGCATGGAAATGTGCTTCGATACGCTGATGGCGAGCGCGCTCGACGAGCCCGACGCGCTTTACGGCCTGGTCGCCGAAGGCGTGACCATCTCGGGCGACCACAACACTTTCGAGTTCGCGCTGAGGCCGGAAGCGCGCTTCCACGACGGCACGCCGCTGACGGCGGAAGACGTCGCCCATTCCTTCAAGCTCTACAAGCAGGACGGCCACCCCGACCTGCTCCTGCCGCTCACCCAGATGATCGAGGCGGTGGCGGTCGATCCGCACACCTTCCGCCTGAGCTTTTCCGGCAAACAGTCGCCCCGCACCATCCTGAATGTCGCGGGCTTCCCCATCGCCTCGAAGGCCTATTTCGAGGCCAACCCCTTCACGGGGGGCGGCATGAAGGTCCCGCTCGGCTCCGGCCCCTACAGAGTGGGGCGCGTCGCGGCGGGCCAGACCATCGAATATGAGCGCGTCGAGGACTATTGGGCGCGCGAACTGCCGGTCAATCGAGGCCTCTACAATTTCGACCGCATCCGCATCGAGTTCTACCGCGACCGGCAGGCCGGCTTCGAAGCCTTCAAGAAAGGCGACGTGCTTTTCCGGCAGGAGTTCACCGCCCGCGTCTGGGTGACCGGCTACGACTTTCCCGCGCTCAAGGAGGGCAAGGTCGTCAAGCGCGAGTTCCCCGCCGAGCGGCGCCCCTCGATGCAGGCCACCGCCATCAACCAGCGGCGCGAGCGTTTTCGCGATCCGCGCATGCGCAAGGCGCTGGCGCTCTGCTTCGATTTCGAATGGACGAAGCGGAACCTCTTCTACGATTCCTACGAGCGCTCGCAGTCCTGCTTCGAGCGCTCGGACTATCGCGCCGAGGGCATGCCCTCGCCTGAGGAACTCGCGCTGCTCGAGCCGCTGCGCGGCAAGATTCCCGACGAAGCCTTCGGCGAAGCCGTCATCCAGCCCGTCTCGGACGGTTCGGGCCGCGACCGCAAGCTGCTTGGCGCTGCGGTAAAGCTGCTGGCCGAGGCCGGCTGGAAGCGCAACGGCCAGTTCGTCCAGAACGCCAAGGGCGAGACTCTGACCATGGAACTGCTCGTCGATGAAGACGACTGGATCCGCATCGATTCGCCCTGGATCGAGAACATGAAGGCCATCGGCATCGACGCCTCGATCCGCGTGGTCGATTCGGCGCAATACACGGCGCGTCAGGCCAATTTCGACTTCGATCTCATCTCGATGGCGATGTCCTTCGCGGCCACGCCGACGCGGGACGACATCGAAAACCTGTTCCATTCGCGCGCGGCAACCCTGCCGGGCTCGAGGAACTTCCCGGGCACCGCCGATCCGGCCGTGGATGCGCTGGTCGAAGCTGCCGGAAAGGCGGAAAGCCGGCAGGAACTGACCACCACGCTCAGGGCGCTGGATCGGGTCTTGCGCGCGCGTCTCGACTGGATTCCAAACTGGTATCTTCCGAATCACCGGGCGGCGTTCTGGGATATGTTCGGCTACAAGGAACCCAAACCCGACTTCGGCTTTCCGGTCGAAGCCATGTGGTGGTTCGACAAGGACAAGGCAGCAGCTATTGGCAAGGCTTGACGACCACAGCAGCACATTCGCAATCGAGGTAACGGTCTGATGGGCGCCTATATCCTGCGCCGCATTCTCCTGATGATCCCGACCCTGTTCGGCGTCATGGCGATCTCATTTGCCGTCGTGCAGTTCGCGCCGGGCGGCCCGGTTGAGCAGGTCATCTCCAAGCTGACCGGCCAGGGCGGCGATTCGACCGAGCGCATTTCCGGCGGCGGTGCCGAAGGCGGCATGAACAATTTCGATGCCGCGGCCATCTCGTCTTCGAAATATCGCGGGGCGCAGGGGCTCGATCCCGAATTCATCGCCAAGCTCGAAAAACAGTTCGGTTTCGACAAGCCGCCGCTAGAGCGCTTCTTCATGATGCTGTGGAACTATGCCCGCTTCGACTTCGGCAAGAGCTATTTCCGCGACATCAGCGTGATCGACCTGATCCTGGAAAAGATGCCGGTGTCGATCTCGATCGGCCTGTGGGTGACGCTTCTGTCCTACCTGATCTCGATCCCGCTCGGCATCCGCAAGGCGGTGAAGGACGGCTCCTCCTTCGACACCTGGACCAGCGCGGTCGTCATCATCGGCTACGCCATCCCCGGCTTCCTGTTCGCCATCCTTTTGATGGTGCTGTTTGCCGGCGGCTCGTTCTTCGACTGGTTCCCGCTGCGCGGCCTCACCTCCGACAATTGGCAGGAGTTGTCGTGGCCCGCCCGCATCCTCGATTATTTCTGGCACATCACGCTGCCGCTGGCCGCACTGGTGCTGTCGGCCTTCGCCACCACCACGCTGCTGACCAAGAACTCCTTCCTCGAAGAGATTCGTAAGCAATATGTGGTCACCGCCCGTGCCAAGGGCCTGTCGGAGGGTCGGGTGCTCTATGGTCACGTCTTCCGCAATGCGATGTTGATCGTGATTGCCGGCTTCCCCGGCGCCTTTATCTCGGCCTTCTTCACCGGCTCGCTGCTGATCGAGAACATCTTCTCGCTCGATGGGCTTGGCCTGCTCGGCTACAAGTCCATCCTCGACCGCGACTATCCAGTGGTGTTCGCCAATCTCTACATCTTCTCGCTGATCGGCCTGTTCGTCAGCCTGCTCTCCGACCTCATGTACACATGGGTCGATCCCCGCATCGACTTCGAGCGGAGGGACGTGTGATGGCAACCGTCGAAGAAGTCACCCGCCAGGCGTGCCGCCCCTGGCTGTCGCAGCTCAACCAGCGCCGCTGGGCCAACTTCAAGGCCAACCGGCGCGGCTACTGGTCGCTCTGGATCTTCCTGGTCCTGTTCGTGCTGTCGCTGGGTGCCGAGTTCATCGCCAACGACCGGCCGCTGATCGCCTCCTACAAGGGCGAGATCCTGTTTCCGGTGCTGATCGACTATCCGGAGGAGAAGTTTGGCGGCTTCTATGCCGTGACCGACTATCGCGACCCGGTGATCAGCGACGAGATCAAGGCCCATGGCTGGCTGATCTGGCCGCCCATCCGCTACAGCTATCGCACCGTCAACAACGAGATCCCCGAGGCCGCACCGGCAAAGCCCTCCTGGCTCTATCCCAAGGAGGTGCGCTGCCAGCGCTATCCGCAGGGCGTCAACGACGAGAACTGCACGATCGGCAACTGGAACTGGCTCGGCACCGACGACCAGGCTCGCGACGTGCTCGCACGCGTCATCTACGGCTTCCGCATCTCGGTGCTGTTCGGCCTGATCCTCACGGCAGGCTCGGCGCTGGTCGGCGTCAGCGCCGGCGCCGTCCAGGGCTATTTCGGTGGCTGGACCGACCTCATCTTCCAGCGTTTCATCGAGATCTGGTCGGCGATTCCGGTGCTCTATTTGCTCCTGATCATCTCGGCCATCTTGCCGCCGGGCTTCTTCATATTGCTCGGCATCATGCTTCTGTTCTCCTGGGTGGCCTTCGTCGGCGTGGTCCGCGCCGAATTCCTGCGGGCCCGCAATTTCGAATACGTCAACGCCGCCCGCGCGCTCGGCGTGCCCAACCGCACCATCATGCTGCGGCACCTGCTGCCCAACGCCATGGTGGCGACGCTGACCTTCCTGCCCTTCATCCTGAACGGCTCGATCTCGACGCTGACCTCGCTCGACTTCCTCGGCTTCGGCCTGCCGCCCGGCTCGCCTTCGCTCGGCGAACTGCTCAAGCAGGGCCAGCGCAACCTGAACGCCCCCTGGCTCGGCTTCTCCGGCTTCCTGGTGATCTCGATCATGCTGTCGCTGCTGATCTTCATCGGCGAGGCCACCCGCGACGCCTTCGACCCGAGGAAGACGTTCCGATGAGCGGCTTTGGATGGTATAATTCCGCCGAATTTCTACCATGGAGACCGGCATGGGTATGAATATCAAGAACGAGCGGGTGGAGCGGCTGGCGCGGGACCTTGCCCGGGAAACCGGAGAGTCCCTGACCACGGCCATCGAACGTGCGCTGGAAGACAGGCTGGAGAGGCTTGCGCGCAGCAAGGAACGAGAGTGGCGATATCAGCGGATCAGGGAGATCGTCTCGCGCCTTCCACCGACACCGCCCGGCATCACCAGCGATCACTCGGATCTCTATGACGACGATGGACTTCCGGCATGATTGTCGACGCTTCTGCCCTGCTGGCAATTGTCCTTGGTGAAGAGGATGGAGATTCGTATAGCCACGCCATCGCTGACGAGCTCGATGACATCTTCATCTCGCCAATCAACTTTGTGGAGGCCGCGATAAAGGCTGACAAGAAGAGCCCTGAAACCGGCGAGGCGCTCGACGAAGTCATGCGGGTGGGCGCGATAAAGCTCGCGCAGATTACCCGGACCCAGGCGCAAATTGCCCGCGAAGCCTACCAGAAATTCGGCAAGGGCAACCACGAAGCCCGGCTCAATCTCGGCGACTGCTTCGCCTATGCACTTGCCAAGGCGCGAAGCGAAAAGCTCCTCTTCAAGGGCGACGACTTCCGCAAGACCGATATCGAGGCTGCCCTTTGAGCACGTTGCTTTCCGTCCGCGATCTCTCGGTTGCCTTCTCCAACGGCGGCAAGACGCAAGCGTCCGTCGACCGCATCTCCTTCGACATCGGCCGGGGCGAGACGCTGGCGCTCGTCGGCGAGTCGGGCTCGGGCAAGTCGGTGTCGGCTCTGTCGGTGCTGAAGCTCCTGCCCTATCCAGCGGCCAGCCATCCGTCGGGCGAAATCCTGTTCCACGGCAAGAACCTTTTGGCACTCAGCGAAAAGGAGCTGCGCCAGGTGCGCGGCGGCAAGATCTCCATGATCTTCCAGGAGCCGATGACCTCGCTCAACCCGCTACACACGATCTCCCAGCAGATCGTCGAGATGCTGCGGCTGCACCAGCCGATCAGCCTCAAGGAAGCGCAGGCGCGCACGCTGCAGCTGCTCACCGACGTCGGCATCCGCGAGCCGGAAAAGCGGCTCGACGCCTATCCGCACCAGCTCTCCGGCGGCCAGCGCCAGCGCGTGATGATCGCCATGGCGATCGCCAACGAGCCCGAGTTGCTCATCGCCGACGAACCGACGACCGCGCTCGATGTCACGGTTCAGGCGCAGATCCTGGAGCTGCTCGACGAGCTCAAGCGTCGCAGCGGCATGTCGATGCTGTTCATCACCCACGATCTCGGCATCGTGCGCCGCATTGCCGACCGTGTTTGCGTCATGACCAAGGGCAAGATCGTCGAGGCCGGCCCCACCGAGCAGATCTTCGCCAACCCGCAGCACGAATATACCCGCCACCTGCTCGCCGCCGAGCCCAAGGGCAAGCCACCGGAAGCCAATGAGGGCGCCAAGGCCGTGATGTCCGGCAAGGACGTCAAAGTGTGGTTCCCGATCAAGCAGGGCTTCTTCCGCAAGGTTGTCGACCATGTGAAGGCCGTCGACGGCATAGACCTCACCGTGCGCGCCGGCCAGACGCTGGGCGTTGTGGGCGAATCGGGCTCGGGCAAGACCACGCTCGGCCTTGCGCTCGCACGCATGATCTCCTCCACCGGGCAGATCCAGTTCGATGGCCGCGACATCAACAAGCTGTCCTTCAACGAGATGCGGCCGCTGCGCAGCGACCTGCAGATCGTGTTCCAGGATCCGTTCGGCTCGCTCAGCCCCCGCATGTCGGTCGCCGAGATCATCGAGGAAGGGCTGAAGATCCACGAGCCAAAACTCTCCGACGCCGAGCGCGACGGCCAGGTGGTCGAGGTGCTGAACGAGGTCGGCCTCGATCCCTCGACCCGCTTCCGCTACCCGCACGAATTCTCCGGCGGCCAGCGCCAGCGCGTCGCCATTGCCCGCGCCATGGTGCTGAAACCCCGCTTCGTCATGCTCGATGAGCCGACCTCGGCGCTCGACATGAGCGTACAGGCGCAGGTGGTCGACCTGCTGCGCGGTCTGCAGGCCAAGCACGACCTCGCCTATCTGTTCATCAGCCACGACCTCAAGGTGGTGCGGGCGCTGGCCAACGACGTCATCGTCATGCGCAACGGCAGGATCGTCGAGGCCGGTCCCTCGCGCCAGATATTCGAAAGGCCCCAGACCGACTATACGCGTGCATTGATATCGGCCGCGTTCAGGATCGAAACGGCGCCGGCCGGTGTCGTAAGCGAGTAAAAAAGCAGAACATTGGGAATGAAGAGGGACGTTCACATGGACAAGGGCCGTATCTTGCTGTCCGTAACCGGGTTTAACCCGCAGCACTGGTACGAGCTGCTTTCTGAGCAGCGCGAAGTCGTATTGAAACCGGACAGTGCGACCGATCCGACCATCACCTATGCCGTCGTCTGGAAGCAGCCGCCGAACATCCTCGCCAAGCTGCCCAATTTGCGCGCCATCTTCTCGATCGGCGCCGGCGTCGACCATCTCTTCAACGATCCCGGCCTGCCTGACGTGCCGATCGTCCGCGTGGTGGCCGATAACCTCACCCGACACATGACCGAATATATCGTCTGGCGGGTGCTCGACCATCACCGCCAGGGCGCGCTTTATCGCGCCCAGCAGCAGAACAATCTCTGGCAGGAGCCGTCGCAGCGCCCGGCCGAGGACATTGCTGTCGGCATCATGGGCCTCGGCGAGCTTGGCCGGGCGGCGGCCACGGCTCTCCTGTCGCTTGGCTTCAAGGTCAATGGCTGGGGTCGCACCGACCGGCCGATGGAGGGCGTGACGACCTTCCACGGCGACGATGGGCTCGTTCCCTTCCTCAACGCCACCGACATTCTGGTGGTGCTGCTGCCGCATACGCCGGCGACGGAAGGCATCATCAATTACGACCTCCTGCGCCACCTGCGCCGCCGCAACGGGCTCGACGGCGCGGTGCTGATCAATGCCGGCCGCGGCAAGCTGCAGAAGGACGCCGACATCCTGCGCGCGCTGGACGACGGCACGCTGAAGGAGGCGAGCCTTGACGTGTTCGAGGTCGAGCCGCTGCCCAAGACGAGCCCGATGTGGTCGCACCCGAAAGTGTTCCTCACGCCGCATGCGGCTGCCAGCTCCGACCCCGAGCACCTCGCTCCGCCCATGCTCAAGCAGATGGACGCCTTCGAGCGCGGCGAGAAGCTGCAATACGTGGTCAACCGCGCAGCCGGTTACTGAGACAGATCGCGTTACCGAACTTTGGTTCCCCGCCCCCGCCTTGTGGGCGGCGGGGGCGACTCCCAACGGTGAAAACCGGGCGTGGCGATGAATAGGTGCGTCCTTCGAGGCTCGCTCTCCGGGCGAGCACCTCAGGATGAGGACGGTTGGCGCGGCACCTCAGAATGAGAGAGGTGAGCGCAGCCGTAACCACGGGAGACGGAGGTGGCGCCGCCGTTAGCCCTCATGGTGAGGTGCGAGCCCGCAGGGCGAGCCTCGAACCACGAGGGCGGGATGAAGTGGGCAGGGCCTGCCCTCCGCTATGGCTCCGGGCGTTCGTCGTTCGAAAAGCCAAATCGTTGGCTTTTCGTGGCCTTCGGCCAACACTCCTCACCCCCTCAAATGGGAGGGAAAGCGCCCCTACAGCCGCCGGAAGACCGACGGCGCGCCGTATTGAGGGAGGATGCGCTCGATTGCATCCTTCAACGGCTCGCGGGTAACCATCATGGTATTGCCGCTGGCGTGAATGATGTTCTCGGCATCGGTCATGATCGCGACATGGCCCGACCAGAAGACGAGGTCGCCGCGCTGCAGGCCGGAATAATCCTCGCCCGTCGCAACCGGCTCGCCAATGCTGGCGGCCTGCATGTCGGAATCGCGCAGCACCTTGCGGCCGGCCATCAGCAGCGAAAGCTGCGCAAGGCCCGAGCAGTCGATGCCGAAGCCCGAAACGCCGCCCCACAGATAGGGCGTGTTGATGAGCTTTTCGGCCACCGCGACGAAATCGTCTGCAGCGTGGTCGAGCGGCGCAAGATGCGAGCCGATGACGGCCTGGCCGGAAGGCAGCAGCGCATAGCGCGTGCCACGCGTCTCGGCATGGCCGACCACGGTGACGAGCGAGCCCATGGACAGCTCGCCCGCGCGGGCAAAGCGCAGGTCGGCGCCCGGATAGATAAAGCTGCGCGGCGCGATCACCCGGTGGGTCGGCGCATGTTCGCGCGGGCCGATATCGGCTTCAGCGACATAGCCGACATAGCCGTCGCGCTCGCACTGCATCCACACCCAGCCCGGCGTCTCGTCGAAGACGAGCACGTCGTCGCCATGGATCAGTTGCGTGTCGATGCCGGAATCGGCGCGCGGCTCCTTCTTGACGTCGGCCACCGAGGCGGTAATCCGCGCCGGGCGGCCGGTGACGAAGCGTTCGGCGGAAACTTGGCCCTTGAGGCGGGCGTCGGCGAGGTCTGCACGGAAAGCATGCAGGCGGCGGTCGTGGGCAGTCAAATCGGCAACTCCATTGCTTTGGCGATGATAGCATCGCCGAAACGTTCGACATAGAGCGCGCCTTCCACGGTGCGCTTGATGAGTACGTTGCGCTTGTCGAGCTCGTCGCGGTGGCGCGAGACCAGCTTCAGCGCGCCCATGGTGTCGAGCGCGCGCGTGATCACCGGCTTGGTGACGTTGAGCCGGGCGGCGAGCCCGCGCACCGTGTGCGGCGGCGGATCGAGATAGATGGTGAGCAAGATCGCCATCTGCCGAACCGTCAGATCGAGCGCGTCATCGCGCACTTCGGCAAGGGAAACCTGTTGCCAAAGTCGCAAAGCCTGGCTCGGACGCAAATGGACTGCCATGCGCCCGAGAATGCGCTGAAAACGTTTCGGTTCCGTTTCAGTCCGCGCAAAACAGGGATCAGCCGACGCGAGCCGAAATCACCCGCTCCAGCGCGCGGATGGCCTGCGCCTCGCCGCCGGCCGGGCCATATGGGCGCTCGCTGGGGTTCCAGGCGAAGATGTCGAAATGCGCCCAGCTCTTGGCCTTCTCGACGAAGCGCTGCAGGAACAGCGCCGCCGTGATCGAGCCGGCGAAGCTGTCGGTGGTGACATTGTTGATGTCGGCCACCTTCGACGAAAGCTTGGCGTCGTAGGGCTTCCAGAGCGGCATGCGCCAGATCGGGTCCTCGACCTCGGTCGCTGCCGTCGCGAGTTCCGCGGCCAGCGCATCGTCGTCGGTGTAGAAGGGCGGCAGGTCCGGTCCCAGCGCCACGCGGGCGGCACCGGTCAGGGTTGCCATGTCGATCAGCAGTTCCGGCGCCTCCTCGTCGGCCAGCGCCAGCGCATCGGCAAGGATCAGCCGGCCTTCAGCGTCGGTGTTGCCGATCTCGACGGTCAGGCCCTTGCGGCTCGGCAGCACGTCGCCGGGGCGGAAGGCGTTGCCAGCGATGGAATTCTCCACCGCCGGGATCAGCACGCGCAGGCGCACGGGCAGGTCGGCGGCCATGATCATGGAAGCGAGGCCCAGCACATTGGCAGCGCCGCCCATGTCCTTTTTCATGAGCAGCATGCCGCTCGACGGCTTGATGTCGAGGCCGCCGGTGTCGAAGCAGACGCCCTTGCCCACGAGCGTCACTTTCGGCGCATCCTTCTTGCCCCAGACCATGTCGATGAGGCGCGGCGCGGTGGCCGAGGCGCGGCCGACGGCATGGATCATCGGGAAGTTCCGCTTCAGGAGCTCATCGCCCTCGATCACCTCGACCTTGGCCTTGTGCTGCTTGGCGAGCCGGCGCACCGCCGCTTCCAGCACATCAGGGCCCATGTCGTTGGTGGGCGTGTTGACGAGGTCCCTCACCGTGAAGACGGCGTTGGCAACGCGTTCGATCTCGGCGCGATCGGCGCCCGCGGGCAGCGAAAGGCGCAAGTCCTTGCCGGGCTTCTTGCCGTAGCGGGTGAAGACATAGCCGCCGAGCACGAGGCTGAGGGCAGCGAGCGAGGGACTGGCCGGCGTCTCGGCAAAGTGCCAGTCGCCCTCCGGCAGACTGCGGGCCAATGCGCCCAGCGCCAGCGCGCCATTCCCCTCCCCGCCATTGCCGAGGCCGAACAGCGCGCCGGATACGGCGCCGTCCGAACCGGGCAGCACCAGCGTGCGGCCGGCCTCGCCCGAAAAGCCATTCTGCTGCGCCCAGGCCAATGCCGAAAGATCGAGCCCGGCTCCGTCCAGCCCGCCCTTGGCGACCAGATGGATCGGGCGTGACTGCTTCGGCTTCTTGTCGGTAAGGGCGAGTGGCATGCAAGGGTTCCTTGGCTGATCGGGCAAAGATTTACGACGCGGGCGCATTGCCCGACGCCGTCGGCATCGCTGCCTTTTCTACCCTTGAGGCGCGCCTATGCAAAGCAGCCAGCGCGCCGGAATGAGGGGCTCAAGCTCCTCGCGCCGCCTGAATGGCCTTTTCGAGCGCCCCCTCGCTCTGGAAGCCGCCATAGACCTTGCCACCGACGATGAAGGAGGGTGTGCCGCGCAGCCCGTAGGAGCGCGCCTGGGCGAGGTTGCGGTTGAGGATGCGCCCGATGTGGTCCGAACGCTTCTGGACGGTGGCCTTGAGGGCTGCCGGATCAAGACCTGCGCTGGCCAAGGCGCTGTCGATGCTGCTGTCCTGAAGCCGCGACCTGGTGGCCATCAGCGCCCGCATAGCCTGCTTGTACTGGCCGCTTTCCTTGGCGGCGAGCACCATGCTTGCAGCCCGAACCGAGGCCGGACCGAAGACCGGCCAGTCCTTCATGACCAGACGCACATTTCCATCGCGCTCGATCACCTTCATCATGTCCGGATAGCTCCACTTGCAGTAGATGCACTGATAGTCGAAGAACTCGACGATCGTGACATTGCCCCTGGGATTACCAAGAACCGGAATTTCGGGATCGGACAGAGCCCCCTTTGAAGCCGGGCTCGCAAGCGCCAGCCCTTCGGGAAGCACGAGACTCGCGGCGCCAATGACAGAGCCCACAAGCATTTGGCGTCTGTTGATCATTTCAGACTTCTCCTTGTTATGACTGCTTGACGTCAAGCGCGACATCCCGGGCGCTCTTGATCGACGCCTATGCAGGCCAATTATGTTTTAGATGAGAGAAGGAGGTGGCGCGGAAGCGGCGGCGCCCGGGCGCAACGAAGGCGACACAAGAAAGAGGCTCCGGGAGCGCCGCACCGGGCAGCATCGTTAACTTGTCGTTAGGGTTAACGGAATATTTCTCCATGAGGAAAGTTGGCCGACGTGCCGGCAGGATGGAGATCAGGGGCCGATGCTGTTCACTCACGCAACCAGGACAACGGGAAAGCGGATGACGGCAGCAGCGCTTCTGCTGGCGCTTGCCGCAAGCGTCGCCGGCTGCGCCACCACCGACAAGATGTCGACCGGCTCGATCTCGCAGGTGTCGAGCAAGCCGCTGGAAAGCATGTCGTCCAGCGAACTGGCAAGCACCGCCAACTCGCTCGGCATGGCCTACGCTCGAAACCCCGCCGAGAAATCCGTCGCCCTGCGCTATGCAAGCGTGCTGCAGATGAACGGCCAGTCCGACCAGTCGCTGGCGGTCATGCGCAAGCTGGCCATCAGCCAGCCCAAGGATCGCGAAGTTCTGGCTGCCTATGGCAAGGCGCTTGCCGCCGACGGTCAGCTGGAGCCGGCACTGGATGCCGTGCGCCGCGCACAGACGCCGGAATATCCGGACTGGCGCCTGGCTTCGGCCGAAGGCGCGATCCTCGACCAACTCGGCAAGGCCCAGGATGCGCGGCAGCTTTATCGAAAGGCGCTGGACATCAAGCCGAACGAGCCGTCGATCCTGTCGAATCTCGGCATGTCTTATGTGCTCGAAGGCGACCTCAGGGCGGCCGAAACCTATATGCGGCAGGCTGCCGCCGCCCCCGGCGCTGACAGCCGCGTGCGCCAGAATCTGGCGCTGGTGGTCGGCCTTCAGGGCCGTTTCGACGAAGCAGAGCAGATTGCCCGGGCAGAGCTTTCGCCCGACCAGGCCCAGGCCAATGTCGCCTACCTGCGCGGCATACTTTCCCAGCAGAACGCCTGGAGCCAGCTGAAGGGCCAGGACAAGAAGGTGGCCTCGAGCACGAACTAGTGGCATCGCCGACTAGGCGTAGGCCCCGGACCAAAACAAGAGCCGCGTGATGGGATCACGCGGCTTTTTGCTGTTTGTGTTCCAGCCAGGCGGCGTTTCGCGCTCAGCCCCGCCCTAGAAAACCCCGCGCTGGCTGATCTGCATGCCAGCGGGGCCGAGAATGACCGCGAACAGGACCGGCAGGAAGAACAGGATCATCGGCACGGTGAGCTTCGGCGGCAGCGCAGCGGCCTTCTTCTCGGCGGCATTCATGCGCATCTCACGGCTTTCATTCGACAGAATCCGCAATGCCTGCGCAATCGGCGTGCCGTAGCGCTCGGCCTGGATCAGCGCCTGCGATATAGCCTTCACCGATTCGAGCCCGGTACGGGCCGACAAGTTTTCATAGGCCTGCCGGCGCTCCTGCAGATAGGAAAGCTCGGCATTGGTCAGGATGAGCTCTTCGGCGAGCGCCACCGACTGGGTGCCGATTTCGTCGGCGACCTTGCGTATCGCCGCCTCGATCGACATGCCCGATTCCACGCAGATCAGCATCAGGTCGAGCGCATCCGGCCAGGCCTGCTGGATCGACTGCTTGCGCTTGGAGGCCCGGTTGTTGACGTACACGACCGGTGCATAAAAGCCCAGATACGCCGCCACGATGCAGACGCACACTTTCATGATGAGCGGCTGTTCCGGCAGGCCGTCCAGGAAGAGGACATAGATGCCAGCGAGCACAAAGCCGACGAACGGCAGAACCAGACGGAAGAACAGGAACTTGGTCAGCGGGTTCTGACCGCGAAGGCCGGCCACCTTGAGCTTGTTCAGCGTGCCCTCGTCGACGAGCGCGCGTCTGAGGTCCAGCCGCTCGACGATGCGGTGCATGCCGGCCGACTTCTCTTCGCGCAGCCCCTTTCTTCGCCGATCCGCCTCAGCGGCCAGCCGCGCGCGCTGCTTGGCGCGCAGTTCCTCGCGCTCCAGCGCCACCGCTTTCATCCGCGACCTCAACGCATTGCCACCAAGTGCCGGCAGCGCGGTGAATATCGTGGCAAAGACCGCAATGCCTACGAGCAGCGCTATCAGGAACGAGGGGTCCGTGACGGACTTCACGACTTGGTCGGTCATGTCACTAAACCTCGAAGTTGATCATCTGCCGCATGACGAAAAGGCCGATCGACATCCAGATGGCGGAAATGCCGAGAATGAGATGGCCGGTGCTCGTCGTGAAGAGCGGCATGATATAGGCGGGGCTGGAGACGTAGACGAGGAAGGCGACGATGAAGGGCAGCGCCCCGATGATCGCCGCCGATGCCTTGGCTTCCATCGAGAGAGCCTGGACCTTGGCCTTCATTTTCTTACGGTCGCGCAGCACGCGCGAGAGATTGCCCAAAGCCTCCGACAGATTGCCGCCGGCCTGACTCTGGATCTGGATGACGATCCCGAAGAAATTCGCCTCGGGGCAAGGCATGGTCTCCCCCATGCGCATTGCTGCGTCCGGGATCGAGAGGCCAACCTGCTGGGCTTCTACGATGCGGCGGAACTCGGTCCGCACCGGCTCCGGAGCTTCATTGGCTATGAGCCGCACGCCGTCGTTCAGCGGCAGGCCCGACTTTACCGCGCGAACGATGATGTCGAGCGCATTGGGAAACTCGTTGAGGAACGCCTTTACGCGGCGCGCGCGCTTGAAGGAGACGAACCAGCGCGGCAAGCCGATCGTGCCTGCTGCCAATGCGCCCGGCAAAATCAAAAGAGGCGCGCCGGCCAGGAACACCAGGAAGGTGACAACCAAACCGCAGATCACCGAGTACATGTAGAAGCGTTCCACGGACACCTGCATGCCCGCCTGGCGAATCTGGATCCGCAGTGGCGGCTTCTTGGTGACCCGATCCTTGGCCTTCTGCTTCTCGTCGAGCTCCTTCAGCGTGTCCTGGATGGTCTTGCGGCGCTTTGTGATTTCGTTGGCTCGGTCGCGCGCGGCCTTCACCACCGAGCGATCGGTCTCCGCAGCCTTGACTTGCTCAAGACGGCGTCCCGCCTTCTTCTCGTTTTCAAGGGACTTGAACAGGAAGGCATAGGCCACAGCCCCGGCGCTGAAGCCGGCTAAAACGATGAAAGCCAATACTGTCAGGTCGATACCGAACATCTCCGGTCTCTCACTCCGCCCGCTTTTCCATGGCCTCAAGCGCGTTCGCCAGGCGCTGCTCCTCGCCGAAATAACGCGCGCGATCCCAGAAGTGCGGGCGCCCGATTCCGGTCGAGGCATGCTCGCCGACCAGCCGGCCGGAGGCGTCCTCGCCCTTGATGTTGTAGAGAACGAGGTCCTGCGTGATGATGACGTCGCCTTCCATGCCGATCACCTCGGTGATGTGCGTGATGCGGCGCGAGCCGTCGCGCAGACGCGCGGCCTGGATGATGACATCCACCGAGCCGACGACGATTTCGCGCACCGTCTTCTGAGGCAGCGAGTAGCCTCCCATCGCGATCATGGATTCTATGCGGTTGAGGCATTCGCGCGGGCTGTTCGAGTGGATGGTGCCCATCGAGCCATCGTGGCCGGTGTTCATGGCCTGCAAAAGGTCGAAGACCTCCGGTCCGCGCACCTCGCCGACGATGATGCGTTCGGGACGCATGCGCAGGCAGTTCTTGACCAGATCGCGCATGGTCACCTCGCCCTCGCCTTCGAGGTTGGGCGGACGGGTTTCGAGGCGCACCACATGCGGCTGCTGCAGCTGGAGCTCGGCCGAGTCTTCGCAGGTGATGACGCGCTCGTCGCGGTCGACATAGTTGGTCAGGCAGTTGAGCAGCGTGGTCTTGCCCGAGCCGGTACCGCCGGAAATGATGACGTTGCAGCGGACACGGCCGATGATCTTCAGCACTTCGGCGCCCTCGGGCGAGATCGCCCCGAAGCGTACCAGCTGATCGAGCGTCAGCTTGTCCTTCTTGAACTTACGGATCGTGAGCGCGGTGCCATCGATCGCCAGCGGCGGGGCGATGACGTTGACGCGGCTGCCGTCGGGCAGGCGCGCGTCGCAGATCGGCGAGGATTCGTCGACGCGGCGGCCGACCTGGCTGACGATGCGCTGGCAGATGTTCAGGAGCTGCTGGTTGTCGCGGAAGCGGATGCCGGTCAGCTCGACCTTGCCGTTGACTTCGATGAAGACCTGCTTGGCGCCGTTGACCATGATGTCGGCGATGTCGTCGCGGGCCAGCAGCGGCTCGAGCGGACCATAGCCAAGCACGTCGTTGCAAATGTCCTCGAGCAGCTCTTCCTGCTCAGAGATCGACATCGCGAAGTTCTTGATCGCGATGATGTCGTTGACGATGTCGCGGATTTCCTCGCGCGCGCTCTCGGGGTCGAGCTTGGCGAGCTGCGACAGGTCGATCGTGTCGATCAGCGCTGAGAAGACCTGGGACTTGGTGTCGTAGTAGGTTTCGCTGCGCTCGCGCTGTACCGCCGCCTTGCGCGGCTCCGGCGCCAGCGACGGGGCCTCCACGGCGCGGCGTGGCGCGGTAGCCGCGGCTGCGATTCGCGTTTCCACAACGGGCTGAACCGTCGCTGCCGGAGCGGGCGCGCGGAATTCGGGCTGCGCCCTGCTTCCGTCACTGGTACCTCTTCGACCAAACATGTTCGATTACCCGTCCTTTGGTCCCGCGATCACTTCTTCAGCTTCAATCTGTCGAGCAGGCTGCCGAAGCCGGCCTTCTTCTTGCTCTTAAGCTCGCTGCGGCCGGTCAGCACGTGCGAGATTTCGCTGATGGTCTGCACGATGGGATTCTTGGCATCCATCTCGCCCAGCATGCGGCCGTTATTGGCCGCATTGCCGAACAGCTGCGGCTCGAAGGGAATGACAGCCATCGGCGTCACCCCGAGCGGCTCGGCGAAATCGGCGGCCGAGATCTCCGGCCGCTTCGGCACGCCGACCTGATTGAGGATCAGCTTGGGCGCCGCATCGTTCGGGCGCAACTTGGCCAGCATGTCGATGAGATTCTTGGTGTTGCGCAGATTGGCCAGTTCCGGCGTGGCGGTGATGACGATCTCGTCCGCCTTCATCAACGTGTTCTTCGACCAGCCGCTCCAGATGTGCGGCACGTCGAGCACCAGAAGCGGGGCGCTGCGCTGCGCTGTATCGATAAGCTGGCTGAAAGCTTCCGAGTCGAAATCGTAGACGCGGTCGAGGGTCGACGGCGCCGCCAGCAGCGAAAGGCGCTCCGCGCACTGGGCGAGCAACCGGTCGAGATAGACTTCGTCGATGCGCTCGGGCGAAAACACCGCTTCGGCGATGCCCTGCGCCGGATCCTGGTCGAAATTGATGTTTGCAGTGCCGAAGGCGAGATCGAGATCGGCAACCATCACCTCGGAACTGAACAGCGTCGACATGCTCCAGGCGACGTTGTGGGCGATCGTCGAAGAACCCACGCCGCCCTTCGCACCGATGAAAGCAATGGAACGGCCGATCGGCTCGGCATCGGGGTCGACGAAGATGGAGGTAATGACGCTGACGACGTCCACCATCGAGATCGGGGCTACGACATATTCCGAAATGCCGGAACGGATGAGCTCCCGGTAAAGGCCGACGTCGTTGTAGTGGCCGATGATCACCACTTTGGTGCTGGGATCGCAGACCTCGGAAAGCTCGCGCAGCGACGCGAGCAAGGCCTTGGGTTCGCTGCGCGATTCCAGGATGACAAGATTGGGCGTCGGCGCCGAGTGATAAAACTCGATCGCGGTGGGCACGCCCCCCATGTGCACCTTGAGATGCGCCTTGGCCATGCGGCGGTCCTCGCCAGCACGCTCGATGGGGCCTGCGACGCTCTCGGTCTCGCAGAAAGCCTGGATCGAGATGCGCGGCACGGGCCGCAACGCGCTCATGGCAGCCACATCCTGCGTCGAGGCGGCGCTTTCCAGGTCGGGGTCGTATGCCAGGTTTTCCATGGTCATATGTTCCGGGCAGAGATTGATCAGTAGTCGACTTCGCGCTGCGGCACGGGGCTGTAGAACGGCACCTTGCGGTAGCCGTCGATGACAGCCTCACGCCGCTGGGCGTCGATCTCGGATGGCTGGCGCGGCCCCAGAAGATCTGCTGGGTTAGCGACCTGGGCCGCGAGGTTGTTCTGATAGGAACAGCCGAAATTGCTGTAGTGCCTGTTCTGTGTAGTGTCCCCAAGGTCCTCGGGCCAGCGACCGCACCGATCGGTATAGGCGCGCATCTTGGGGTAGCTCACGCGTATCGGCGCAGCCACGTCCACGACCGGCGGCTGATAGGGCGCAATGATGATCCGGCCAGCCGGAACACCGCGCGCCCTCGCGAGAGCCGCGAATTCGCGGCCGGCCTCTGACGCAGCAATCGAATTCGGGGCACCGGCGGGGATAAGGATGGTGAGCGGCGGGGCAGCGCTGCGATCATAATCCGCAAGGAAGCCCTTTAGCGCCACCCGCTGGATCTGGGTCATGCCGCGATCGCTGATGGCGACGGGAAGATCGATCGCCTGCACTCTTTCGCCGACGACGATCGGATGATTGGTCCGATAGTCGTCCGGGATCGCTCCCACGGTGATGCTGTCGTGCGCGCAGCCGGCCAGCAGAACGGCCAGCAAGGCTGCTGCGACGGGTGCGGCGACTTTGAAGCCAAACCTTGCCTGAGACATGTCAGGTTCCTCGATCACTTGTAGATGTAGCCGACGACGCCGTGATACCGGCCGTTCGGTAGGTTGGTCTGCATCGTCCCGTAGACGCGATTGATCCTGCCCAGGAACATTCCGGCCCCGTCGCTCGCGGCATTGAAATTGTCGTCCGGCTTCGCCAGCTCGTTGCGCGCGACAGGCTTGGCCAGGTAGGGCGTGATGATCACGACCAGCTCGGTTTCGTTGCGCACGAAGTCGCGGCTGCGGAAGAGCGTGCCGAGCACCGGAATCTTGGCCAGACCCGGCAGGCCGTTCATCACCTGCTTGACATCGTCGCGGACAAGGCCGGCGATCATCATCGAGCCGCCCGACGGCAGCTCAACGGTCGTGTCGGCCAGGCGCTTGCGAATGGAGATCATATTGGCGCCCAGGAAGCCGAACCTGTTCTTGGTGGGAACCAGACCCTCGAGTTGAACCGAGCCTTCATTGGTCGGTTCAGAAACCGAGGTGCGCACCTTCAGGCTAATGCGGCCGGGGGACAGGACCACCGGTTGGAATTCGAGGCCGATGCCATATTCGACCTTGTCGATCTTGTAGGTCGTATCGCCGGTCTTGTTGTCGTCCGAAACCGCGCTCGTTCGCCCGGTGACCAGATTGAATTCGCCACCGACCTTGAAGGTCGCCTTTTCACCGGAAACGGCGGTTAGCGTCGGCTCGGCGAGCGTCTTCATGACGCCGGCCTGTTCCATGGCATTGACGTAGGCGCTCAACGTCGAGGAATTGACGGCCAGACCCGACGCCGAAAGCGGCTTGCCCAGGCCGAACGAGTTTTCGACGATGCCGCCCCAAGTGATGCCGTCCGAGTTGCCCGCCGCGAACATATTCACGCCGAGCTGCTTCATGACGTTGCGGCTGACTTCGGCGACCGTGACCTTCAGGGTCACCTGATCTTCGCCGATGATCTGCAGAAGATTGACGATCTTGCTGACGCGACGCTCGTAATCGGGATTGTTGATGTCGACGCCGCCATTGGCGGACCCGCCGGCCGCCGTCTGCGAATACTGACCAGTGGTCGCTTCACCGCCGCTGACGAAGACATTGGCCAAGTCGACAGCGCGCTTGGCGTCGAGCGGCGTCTCCACCGAGCCGGTCAGCACGACGTTGTCGTTGATGAGCTCGACCTTGACGTTGGAACTGGGGATGAAGCGCTTGATGTAATCCTCCAGCCCCGCGACGTCGCGCTCGACGGCGAGGTCGAGGCTGACGATCTGCTCGCCATTGGGACCGAAGACAAAGATGTTGGTCTGGCCGACCGATTTGCCGAACAGATAGATGCGCCGCGCCGTGCGCGTGACGGCATCGGCAACCGCCGGATTGGCGACGAGAATGTCATAGGCGTCGGCAGGCAGGTCGATGACGATCGACTTGTTGAGGCCGAGCTTGATCCGCTGCCCGGCGCTCGTCGAAGAGCCAATATGGGCCGTACCGGCCGCCTCTGCCCCGGCGACGAGGCTGGCATTCGGACCGACTCCCGCAAATATCACGGCAACGCCGGTCGCAAGGGTGGTGAACATCCCGGCAAGGCTGCGGCCGGCGGCCACTCCGGTAACCGGCTTTTTCACGATCAGCCTCATTTCTTCGACCCCACTTCCGTCACCTCACCGGACTTGATCAGGCGCACCAGTCCGCGCCTGCCGGCGCCGGAGACGAGATAATCGGCCTCGTCCGTGGCTGCTTCCTGCGCGTCGGCAACCGAACGCAGGGAAAGCGACAGCCGATCGGCCATCTGTTGCGCAACGGTGATGATTTCCGCCTGCTGCGGCGTCAGCTCGAGCGTCGCCGTTTCGCCGACCTTGACGCGACGCCCCTCCTCGTCCTCCTGGATGGCCTGGTCGATCGCCAGAACCTTGATGTTCTTGAGGACGGTATCGGTGATGTAGCCGCTGTTGGGGATTTCGCCATCCACGCGCCGCGTCATGATCACGTCGACATAGTCGTTCGGAAGGATGAACCCGCCAGCCGAGGTGTCGGCCGCAATGCGCGTTGCGATGGCGCGCTTGCCGCTCGGCAGGATGGACGACATGAAGCTCTGCCCGTCGCCAACCAGCTTGGAGCGACGCAGCGGCTCGCCGGAATACATCGCCATGCGGGCGATCGATGTCTTCAGCTTGTCGAGCGCGTCCGGCTCGGCGGAGCGCGTTATGAAATTGGCGTTGACGGCATCGGACGGCCATGACTGCCAGCCGATATGGCCGTCCACCGAAGCGCCCATGGGCACATCGCCGGTAAGGATCAGAACGTCGGAAAGCCGAATTGCCGGCTCCTGGGGGCCTGCCGCGGCAACCGTCTCCGACGGCGTAACCGTCGCCATGTTCTTGGCGACGTACCCCGCACCACCAGCCGCAGCAACAGCCACGCTCAGAATAATCAATCGGGATGCTGCCATTTGCCCGAACCCTCGCCTTCGCAACCCCTTTGAGCCAAGGCAGACAATGCAGACCCAATCGTCAACTTATGGTTAACGAAGCCCTTACGGTCGTGATTAATTTAAAGTTTACAATTGACTGCCGCGCCGCCTTGCGTCTTTGGGCATAAAACGTGCCCAGGACTCGAAGCTTTTTTCGGGATGGAAGAGAAAAAGCCAACGGGTCGTCCAGTGCCTGGCTAGCAATGCAGCCAAGTAAACCAGAGCAACTCTTAATCGTTATTTTGCGGCAAGCTGCTCGATTGCCCAGACCATCAGCGGCGATTCCGGATAGGCGATCAGCCCGCCGATACCGAGCGCGATCCCATAGGGAACACCGACAGTCTTGTCGGCAAAATTGCGCAGGAACATGTTCCTGCCGGTGAACATGGCGACAACTGAGCCGCGGTAGCTCAGTATGCCGAGTGTCAGCACGCCGCCGAGGAAAGCCGAGACCACCAGATATTCGAGCAAATGAGTTCCGAAGCCCATCCAAACTGCGGTCGCCGCCAAGAGCTTTGCATCGCCGCCGCCCATGCCTCCCAATGCAAAAAGGGTAAAGGTGACGGCAAGAACCAGCGCGCCACCAGCAAAGTGCAGTCCGTAAGCGGACCAATCCATACCCGTCAGAGGCGCCACGACCGCGAAGGTGCCGAGCAGCAAGAGGGATACCCGGTTTGCGATGGTCATGGACAGCAAATCGGATATCGCTGCGAAAAGCATGCAGAACGGAAATACCACAAAGATCAGCGCAACAAGCATGGCGTCACGGATGTCCGGATGTTGAAGGCCTGTAGTATGGAAGCTTCGTCTTAAGGATTGATGAGTCCGCCTCAGTGTGCGGTATGCCTTCGGCCAAGCTTCCACATCCCGGAAATGAAAAAAAGGGCCGCCAAAAGCGACCCTTTTCGACGATTTGGGTGAGGCTTCGGTTACTTGCCGGCGCCGTCTACCGCCGTCGAGATGTCAGTGAACTTGTTGTTCAGGCTCTTGCCCACCAGGCCAGCGCCGCCGATGATGACAACTGCGATGAGGGCGGCGATCAGACCGTATTCGATAGCGGTCGCGCCGGATTCGTCTTTTGCAAAACGTGCGAAGATATTGGCCATTCTAGAGCTCCTACTCCACGTGTTAACAGCACTTCCGTCAATTCTTCTGGTGCATTGATCGGATGCCCCATACTAAAGAACGGCTCTTTCAATCGGCTTAATAAACAGCCTTATCAAAACCTTTTCATGCGCGCTTTGCGATGGCCATGGACAACAAGGATAGGGCTGCGAAAAGCAAACAGCGTACAGAACGGGAAGCACACGAATATCAGCGAAACAATCACGGCGCCGGTGTTGAATTTTCAGCCACCCGCAGGATGGAAAATTCTTATTAAATATTTATGAGTCCGCTCAGGCGCCGCTGACGCCGCTGTGCGATCGTGTGTAACGGAAGACGTATCTAGAACCTGGAAATGAAAAAAGGGCCGCCAAGTGCGACCCTTTTTCGACGATTTGGGTGAGGCTTCGGTTACTTGCCGGCGCCGTCGACCGCCGTGGAGATAGCAGTGAACTTGTTGTTCAGGCTCTTGCCGACCATGCCGGCTCCGGCGATGATGACAACTGCGATGAGGGCGGCGATCAGACCGTATTCGATGGCGGTCGCGCCGGATTCGTCTTTTGCAAAACGTGCGAAGATGTTGGCCATTTCAGAGCTCCTTGCTCGACGTGTTAACAGCACTTCCGTCAACATTTCTGGTGCATTGATCGGATGCCCTCACACTAGTGAACGGCTCTTTCGATCGGCTTAACGAACAGCCTTACCAAAAGCTTTCTGCTTGCCATCAAAACTTGTGGTTAACCGGGCGGTAAAAGTGTTCGGCAAAATCGGACTTTCCGAAGCTTGAATTTTCTTCTTCTTTTCGCACCCTGGGCACAGACCGCGCTTAACGCTTGGTTCACCAATGATGTTCATAGTCCGTTGAAGACTTATTCCGGGCGGAGCGCCGCATGACCAGGCTGAACTTTTCCACTTGCCTTGCCGCGCTGGCTATCGGCCTTGCTGCCGCGGCCCTTCCTACGACATCCGCGATCGCCGGGGCCGGAATAGACGTGGTGATGAACCAGGCCAAGATCATCCGCCTGGCGCGCCCCGCCGATACCATCGTTGTAGGCAATCCGCTGATCGCCGATGCGACCGTTCAGGATGCGACGACCATTGTACTGACCGGCAAGGGCTTCGGAGTGACCAACATCGTGGCACTCGACAAGGAAGGCGCCCCGATTGTCGACGAACAGGTGACGGTCGCACGCGATTCCGCTTCTTCCGTTCGCATCTACAGGCGCGCCGAGGTCCAGACGATGTCGTGCACGCCTTATTGCGAAAGCTCCTACAAGAACGAGGCTGAACGCGTATCCGAAGCCGAGATGAACACGAGCCGCTAATTATCTGAGCGCAGCAGCGACAGTTACCGGCCGGTAAATGCAGGCAGCGAAATTCTAGCGCCCCTCCAAACCGAGCTTCAATAAGTTTGCGCTAAATTTCTCGCGAAACTCAGTCTGGTATCGGCAGGAAGCGGCCATGAGCGTCGAGTTGAGCGCAAGAAAGTCTGTCAAACGCGGGCGGCGAGGCCTCTTCGGCCTTTTCCTACGCGACGCGAGCGGCGCCACGGCGATCGAATTTGCGATGCTTGCCATCCCCTTCGCGCTGCTGACCTTCGCGATTCTGGAAAGCTGCATCTCCTTTACCGCACAACAGGTAGTGTCAGGTGCCGCGGACGACGTCGCCCGGCAATTCCGCACGGGTCAGCTCAGGCCTGACCCGAACAACCAGGCTGCTGTGGCCGCCAAGGTCAAAACGATGATCTGCAGCCGCCTGGAGGTACTGGTTTCGAAGGGTTGCCCGGATCTCTTCATCGACCTGCAGCAGTTCGCCAACTACCCCGACGCGCTCAATATCAAGACCAAGCTGACGGGGACTGGACCCAATCGTGACCTCGACACAACCGGTTTTGCCATCAACCCGGGTCTGGCGAAGAGCAAGAACATATTGCGGGTCTACTACAAGTGGCCCGTGATTACCGATTTCATGCGGGCATCCATTTCGAACATCAAAGGCGGCAAGATCCTGCTGGCCGCAACGGCCATCTGGCAGAACGAGCCGTTCGAGAATTGACGCGAAAAGCCGGGCTGAAGGCAGGATAGGGCAAAGCAACATGTCGTTCGTGCGGGGGCACATATGACACGGATGGATTTGACGAGACTTTGGAGTGGCCTATTCCGGCTGCGGGCAGACCGTCGCGGCATTGCGGCGGTTGAGTTCGCGCTCATCGCGCCGCTGCTGCTGTGCGTATATTTTGTCAGCATGGAACTCTCGCTTGGCCTTGAGACCAGCAAAAAGGTCAACCGCATCGGCAGCATGGTCGCCGACCTTGTGACTCAGCAGCCGGGAAAGATCGCCAAGGCAGATGTCGAGGCCATGATGCAGCTCGGCCAGGCGATTCTCCAGCCCTACAATCGTTCAACCCCGACGATCATCGTGTCGGAGGTTCAGATCACCAACGAAGCCACTCCCAAGGTGCTGGTTGTCTGGTCGAGACAGATCGCAAATGGCGTCTACAGCACGCCTTATGTGGCCCAGTCGCCGACCACCATACCCGACCAGCTCAAGATCAAGGGCACCTACCTCATCCGCGTCACGAGCACCCTCAACTACAAGCCGCTCATTACCTGGGACGCATCACAAAAGAAGACGCTAGGCCTGCTCTCGGCCTTTGACAGCATCTCGATGGGCGGGACTTACTATCTGCGCCCGCGCATGAGTGCCGACGTATCCTGCAGCGACTGCTGATCCGGGCGTTTCACCACCGGATCGACCGTTTCGGGAGATTGATCGCTTTCGCTTCCGAATTGCCAATGGCCGCCGCGCAGCCTATCTGTGGAGCACTGTTCCGGCAAAGGTGAGCCCAGTTTCCGATGGCGCGTGCATTCCTGTTCGTTCTCGACTCCTTCGGCATCGGCGGCGCGCCTGACGCGGATAGCTTCGGTGACGCCGGCGCAAACACTTTTGCCCATATCGCCCAAGCTTGCGCCACAGGTGCCGCGGACCGAGAGGAACTGCGGAAGGGTCCGCTGAACGTGCCCAACATGCTCTCGCTCGGACTTGGACGGGCGTCAGCCACGGCTACCGGATTTTCGCTGGGCGAGGATCGAGCCGCCCCGCCCTCCTCCTTCCATGGCGCAGCCGAGGAGGTTTCGAGCGGAAAGGATACGCCGTCTGGTCATTGGGAAATCACTGCCGTGCCGGTGCCTTTTGAGTGGGGCTATTTTCCGCAGACCGTTCCCACCTTTCCGTCCGGATTGACCGCCGAAATCATCGCGGAAGCGAAGCTGCCCGGCATTCTCGGCGACTGCCATGCCTCCGGCACCGAGATCATCGAAAGATATGGCGAGGAGCATATCCAGACCGGCAAGCCGATCTGCTACACTTCGGCGGATTCCGTTTACCAGATCGCGGCCCACGAAGCCCATTTCGGCCTCGAACGCCTTTACGACCTCTGCCGCATCGTGCGCAGGCTGGTCGATCCGCTGAACATCGGCCGCGTGATCGCGCGGCCCTTCACCGGCGAGACGCGGGCGGATTTCGAGCGGACCGCCAATCGCCGGGACTTTGCCGTGCCGCCGCCCGAGCCGACCCTGCTCGACCGCCTGACCGCGCGCGGAAGCAAGGTCATCGGCATGGGCAAGATCGGCGACATCTTCGCTCATCAAGGCGTTTCGGAGGTGCGCAAGGCGGCCGGCAACATGGCGCTTTTCGACGCGACCTTGCAGGCAATGGACGATGCGCGCGACGGCGAGCTGGTATTTGCCAATTTCGTCGACTTCGACACGCTCTACGGCCATCGCCGCGACATTGCAGGCTATGCCGCCGCGCTGGAAGCCTTCGACAAACGGCTGCCGGAAGCAATCTCGACATTGCAACCCGGCGACCTGCTCCTGCTGACCGCCGACCATGGCTGCGACCCATCCTGGAGAGGAAGCGACCATACGCGCGAGCGCGTGCCCGTCATCGGCATCGCACCGGGCCTGTCGGGTGGCGATATCGGCCTGCGCAAAACCTTTGCCGACATTGGCGAGACGGTGGCCGAACATCTTGGCCTGGCGCGTGGACGCCACGGCACCTCTTTCTATCCGGCGATCGCCCGCAATGCCTGAGTTGCCCGAAGTCGAAACAGTGCGGCGCGGCTTGCAGCCGGCCATGGAAGGCGCGCGCATCGTTCGCGTCGAGACCCGCCGCCCAGATCTGCGCTTTCCGTTTCCCGAGCGGTTCGCGGAACGACTCGAAGGGCGCAGGATCATCTCACTCGGTCGGCGGGCGAAATACCTGACCGCGCATATCGAGGATGCCCCAGTTCTGATCTGCCATCTCGGCATGTCAGGCTCCTTCAGGGTCGAAACCGACGATCAGGCGCTACTACCCGGCGATTTCCATCACGAACGACCGAAGGCCGCCGCCCACGACCACGTAGTCTTCCATCTCGAACCGTCGAAAGGCGAGCCGACGCGCATCATCTTCAACGATCCGCGCCGCTTCGGCTTCATGCTTTTCGCCGAGAACGGCGCGGAACATCCGATGTTGGCCGGGCTCGGTGTCGAGCCGACGGGCAACGCGCTCGATGGCAAGCTGCTGGCCGAACTCTTCCGCGACCGCCGCAGCCCGCTCAAGGCGGCACTGCTGGATCAGCGGCTGATTGCCGGCCTGGGCAACATTTACGTGTCCGAAGCGCTGTGGCGCGCCGGCCTGTCGCCGCTCAGGATTGCCGGCACGATAGCCAAGCCCGGCAAGAAGGCCGCGGAGGCAAGCGAACGCCTGGCTTCGAGCATCCGCTCGGTCATTGCCGACGCCATCGAAGCGGGCGGCTCGTCGCTGCGCGATTACGTGCATGCAGACGGCTCGCTCGGCTATTTCCAGCATTCCTTCTCGGTCTACGACTGCGAAGGCGAACCCTGCCGCACACCCGGCTGCAAGGGGCATATCGAGCGCATCGTGCAGAGCGGCAGGTCGACCTTCTATTGCCCGCGCTGCCAGCGCTAAACCAATCGGAACACGGGCTTCCAACGGCCCAGCGAGAGGAGACCTTCCTGATGGCTTATGAAACGATCATCGTCGAAACGCGCGGCAAGGTTGGCCTCATCACGCTGAACCGGCCGAAGGCACTCAACGCGCTCAACTCCGAGGTTCTGAAGGAGTTGCTGGCTGCCAGCCAGGCCTTCGATGCCGATCCGGAGATCGGCGCGATTGTTCTCACCGGCTCGGAAAAGGCCTTCGCCGCGGGCGCCGACATCAAGGAGATGCAGTCCAAGAGCTATGTGGACATGTATCTGGAAGACTTCTTCGCCGGCTGGGAGGCGTTCACGCGCGTGCGCAAGCCGGTGATCGCGGCGGTCGCGGGCTACGCGCTTGGCGGCGGTTGCGAGCTTGCAATGATGTGCGACTTCATCATCGCCGCCGACACGGCCAAGTTCGGCCAGCCCGAGATCACGCTCGGCGTGATGCCGGGCATGGGCGGCTCGCAGCGACTGACCCGCTTTGTCGGAAAATCCAAGGCCATGGACATGTGCCTGACAGGACGGATGATGGACGCGGCCGAAGCCGAACGCAGCGGTCTGGTGTCGCGCGTGGTGCCGGCGGGCGAACTGCTCGACGAGGCCCTGAAGGCGGCCACCAAGATCGCCAGCCTCTCGCTGCCGGCGGTCATCATGACCAAGGAGGCCGTCAACCGCTCCTACGAGACGACGCTTTCGGAAGGCCTTCGTTTCGAGCGGCGCGTGTTTCATTCCATGTTCGCGCTCGAAGACCAGAAGGAAGGCATGGCCGCGTTTTCGGAGAAGCGCGCCGCCAATTTCAAGAACCGTTGAGCATGCGGACAATGCTCTCAGCAATTGCGGCGGAAACGGCGTTGACGCGCGCTCAAAGCTGAACTATAAGCCGCACCAACCGAGGCGGCCTCTGGCTGCCCATTTGTTTTTTGCGTCCTGAAGCATATCTCGGGCGCCATCACTGAAACGCAAAGAGAGGCATCATGGCCAATACATCCTCGGCCAAAAAGGCAACGCGCAAGATCGCCGCCCGCACCGCGGTCAACAAGAACCGCCGTTCGCGCGTCCGCACTTACGTGCGCAAGGTCGAGGAGGCGCTGGCCTCGGGCGACAAGTCGGCAGCTGAAGCCGCCCTCCTGGCTGCTCAGCCCGAACTGATGCGCGCCGCCACCAAGGGCGTCCTGCACAAGAACACGGCTTCCCGCAAGGTTTCGCGCCTTACCCTGCGCGTTAAGGCCCTGTCTGCCTAATTCTTAAATACTTAGTATCCGACTACAGAAAACCCGGCCCAAAAGGCCGGGTTTTTCGTTTGCCGAAGAAAATACGCAAAAGAGCGGAAATAGCTTCGCAGGGAATATCTTTCAGCATCTTTGATTATTTGCCGGCGTATTTACGCCTGACGGAATCTACAACTGCTGCGCGCAGGATCCCTCACACATATCCTGATCGTAAAATCCTTTATTTTTCATAGCGTTACAGAACGTTATCCACAGCCTGTTCATTTCGCCCGGCAGGGGCGCCGACCAAGTAGCTGTCAAGATTTTTTTTGAAAAGAATTTTCTCACACGCGCCCGTTTTCGCATTGGATAGGAAAGGGGTTGAATCGAAACACTTTTGTCGATTCCCGCAGTCTTGCGAAAGGCAGAGTCAATAGCCGGGGCGGCCGGAACCATTAAAAAAGGGTTGAGTGTGGCCTTGCCCTGTCCACAGCGTTTTTTGTAGTGTCTTTTCATTGAGAGGGACGGGCCTACGGCCTGAAGACCTAGCCAGAAAATAATGGGGTGTTGGACGCGGACATAATCCGCGTACTGGCAGGGTTTTGCCTTTTCGATGGGTAGGGCGCGTGGGTAAAGCGAACTTGTAATAGGAGAGTAGGCTCTGGCGTGTGCCGCCGGATGAGTTGGTTCGCTGCAGTCTTGCGGCGACCCCGCAGCAGTATGCTTGCGGACTGGAAGTTTAGCAGTGTCGGTTGCCGCTGGCGGCGGTAACCGCGTTTGAGAGTAGAAGGGCGGCCAACGAGGCGGATGCAGGATTATGCAGCCGAGGCAGCCCGGTGCAGGTACGGACGACGAGGATTGCTACAATGCATAATGGCATCGACAAGGAAGCAAAATCAGACTTCCTTTTTCCAGTGAACCTCATCGAGGGGAAAGAGATGACGGGCTCCAGCGGCGCGGAGAAGACATTCGACCGGGTCAAGGCACAGCTGAAGGCACGTCTCGGCAGCGAAGTCTATTCGAGCTGGTTTGGCCGCATGAAGCTTGCGGAAGCTTCCAAGGGCCTGGTGAGGATTTCGGTTCCCACGGCGTTTTTGCGCTCGTGGATCAACAGCCATTATCTTGAGCTGATCTCGGAGATTTGGAAGCAGGAGGACGCGGACGTCCTCAAGGTGGACATCGTGGTGCGCACGGCAACCCGGCTTGCCGCTCCCACTGAGGATCTCGGGAAGGCGCAGCAGAGCCGCAAGGCCACCACGCGGCAGACACACACGACCCTTTCGGTCGGCACGACCGCCAACACGAGCCTGGAGCGCGCAGCGCCCTCGCTGCAGAGCGCCCCGAGCGGCGACTTCCGTCAGAACGTTCTCGGCTCGCCGCTGGACGCGCGCTACACGTTCCAATCCTTTGTCGAGGGCCCGTCCAACCGAGTCGCCTTCGCCGCCGCGCGCGCTGTGGCAGAATCGGCCCAGAGCGCGGTGCGCTTCAACCCGCTGTTCATCCACGCGACGGTCGGCCTTGGAAAGACTCACCTTCTCCAGGCCATCGCAGCCGAGTCGCTGAAGCAGAACCCGCAGTCGCGCGTCGTCTACCTGACGGCCGAGTATTTCATGTGGCGCTTTGCAACCGCCATTCGCGACAACAACGCGCTGTCGCTCAAGGAGCAGCTGCGCGACATCGACCTCCTGATCATCGACGACATGCAGTTCCTGCAGGGCAAGTCGATCCAGCACGAGTTCTGCCACCTGATCAACATGCTGCTGGACAGCGCCAAGCAGGTGGTGGTTGCCGCCGACCGGCCGCCGTCCGAGCTGGAATCGCTCGAGCCGCGCGTACGTTCGCGCCTCAATGGCGGCGTGGCGCTGGAAATGCAGACGCCGGACTTCGGCATGCGCTTCAGCATGCTGAAGACGCGCCTGGACGGCGCCAAGGTCGAAGATCCGGGCCTGAGCATCGACGACGAGATCCTCTCCCACGTCGCCCGCACGGTGACCGGCAGCGGCCGCGAGCTGGAAGGCGCGTTCAACCAGCTCCTGTTCCGCCAGTCTTTCGAGCCACAGCTGAACATCGAGCGCATCGACGAGATTCTCGGCCACATCTACCGCTCCGGCGAGCCGAAGCGCGTCCGCATCGAGGACATCCAGCGCATCGTGGCGCGGCACTACAACGTGTCGAAGACCGAGCTTCTGTCCAACCGGCGCACGCGCACCATCGTCAAGCCGCGGCAGATCGCGATGTATCTCGCCAAGGTCATGACCCCGCGCTCGCTGCCCGAGATCGGGCGCCGTTTCGGCGGCCGCGACCACACCACCGTGCTGCATGCCGTGCGAAAGATCGAAGACCTCTCCGGCAACGACAACACGCTAGCGCAGGAACTGGAATTGCTGCGCCGGCTGATCACCGACCAGGCCTAAAGAGGCCTGACGAAGAGAGCGGGGCACGCGACCGGCGGTCGCGGTAAGGTTATCCCCAAAATGCCCGCGGGAACGCCCTAGAAAGGCACCGCGGGCTTGCCTTTTCCCGCCTTTTCCTGTCAGTTTGGCGTAATTCCAACAATGTTGGGCCTTGTGCGGGGGGCCGAGCCCGGAACCCTGCTACTTCTATCAAGCGAGCTTGTTGCGTCATGCGTGTTATCCTGGAACGCTCAAACCTTCTGAAGTCCTTGAACCACGTTCATCGCGTGGTTGAGCGGCGCAACACGATCCCGATCCTGTCGAACGTGCTCTTGCATGCCGACGGCGCAAGCCTTGAAATGAAAGCGACCGACCTCGACCTCGAAGTCACCGAAGCGACGGCCGCGAATGTGGAACAGGCTGGCGCCACGACGGTGCCTGCGCATCTGCTCTACGACATCGTGCGCAAGCTGCCGGACGGCGCCGAGGTGATGCTGAAGACCGACGAGGACGGCAACGCCATGTCGGTGATTTCCGGTCGCTCGAGCTTCCGCCTGCAGTGCCTGCCGCAGTCGGACTTCCCGGAACTCTCGGCCGGCCAGTTCAGCCATATCTTCCGGCTCGAATCCACTGCCGTGAAGACGCTCATCGAGAAGACCCAGTTCGCCATCTCCACCGAGGAGACGCGCTACTATCTCAACGGCATCTTCCTGCACACGCTGGAAGTCGGCGGCAAGCTGAAGCTGCGGTCGGTCGCCACCGACGGCCATCGCCTTGCCCGCGCCGAAATGGACGCGCCGGCTGGCTCCGAAGGCATGCCGGGCATCATCATTCCGCGCAAGACCGTGAGCGAACTGCAGAAGCTGGTCGACGATCCGGAAGTCCCGGTCACCACTGAACTGTCTGATACCAAGATCCGCTTCACCATCGGCAGCGTGGTGCTCACCTCCAAGCTGATCGACGGCACCTTCCCGGACTATCAGCGCGTCATCCCGACCGGCAACGACAAGCAGCTCATCATCGACCGCGAGAGCTTTGCGCGCGCCGTCGATCGCGTCTCGACGATTTCGTCCGAGCGCGGCCGTGCGGTGAAGCTGTCGATCTCCGACGGCCAGGTGACGCTTGCGGTCAACAACCCCGATTCGGGCAGCGCCACCGAAGAGATCGCGGCCGACTATTCGTCCGACCCGATCGAGATCGGCTTCAACGCAAAATACCTGCTCGATGTCGCCGCCCAGCTTTCCGGCAGCGAAGCGAAGTTCATGCTGGCCGATGCCGGCTCGCCCACGCTGATCCACGACACGGCCGACGAGCACGCCCTTTATGTGCTCATGCCGATGCGCGTCTAGGACTCGGCGACGGCAATTCGACAGGTCGATGGGCGGTAGGCGGACGTGACGTCGACTTACATCAGTAGGCTTACGCTTACGAATTTCCGCAACTATTCAGCGATTTCGCTGAATCTGAGATCCGGCGCCGTCGTCTTCACGGGCGAGAACGGCGCCGGCAAGACCAATCTCCTGGAAGCCATTTCCTTCCTGACGCCGGGGCGCGGCCTGAGGCGCGCGCCCTATGGCGATGTCGCGCTCGAAGGCAGCGCCGGCGGCTTCAGCGTCCACGCCCATGTCGAGGGTGCTTTCGGCGACGCCGAGATCGGCACCGGAACCTCGGGCACGGATGTGCCGGGCGAATCGGGCCGGCGCGTGCGCATCAACGGCGCCAACGCCAAGTCGGCCGACGACATGCTCGACTGGCTGCGCGTGCTCTGGCTGACGCCGGCAATGGACACGCTGTTTACCGGGTCTGCCGGCGACCGCCGCCGCTTCCTCGACCGACTCGTGCTGGCAATCGACCCCAGCCATGGCCAGCGCGCGCTGGACTATGAAAAGGCGATGCGGGGCCGCAACCGGCTGCTCGCCGAAGAATCGCGCGACCGCCAATGGTTCGAGGCCATCGAGACGCAGATGGCCGAGACCGGCGTGGCGATTGCCGCAGCGCGCGTCGAAATGGTGCGGCTGCTTGCGGCGATGATCGAGAAGCTGCCAGCCTCCGGCCCCTTCCCGCAGGCGGACATCGCGCTTTCGGGCACACTCGAAAGCCAGATCGGCCAGCGGCCAGCCGTAGAAGTCGAGGAATCGTTCCGCCGCGCACTGGCTGACGGCCGAGATCGCGACCGCGCCGCCGGCCGCACGCTGGACGGGCCGCATCGCAGCGACCTCATCGTCACCCATCGGCCCAAAGCCATGCCCGCCGAGCTTTGCTCCACCGGTGAGCAGAAGGCGCTGCTGGTCGGTATCATCGTTTCGCACGCGCGGCTTTGCGGCGAGATGTCGGGCACGGTGCCGATTCTATTGCTCGACGAAATCGCCGCCCATCTCGACGCCGGCCGCCGGGCCGCCCTCTTTGCGATCCTGGAAGAACTTGGCTGCCAGGCCTTCATGACCGGCACCGAGCCGGCGCTGTTCTCCAGCCTGAGCGGCAAGGCATTGTTCCTTACCGTCGATCATGGATCGGTTCACCCCACCGAAGACGCCTGACAAGGCCGGGCTGCGCCGATATGATTGCACCATGAATATCAGCCAGCCCCCCTCCCCGCTCACGCCCGAAGAACTGGAACGCTATGCGCGCCACATCGTGCTGCCGGAAATCGGCGGCGCGGGGCAGCAGAAGCTAAGGCGGGCGCGTGTGCTGGTCATCGGCGCCGGCGGGCTTGGTGCGCCGGTGCTGCAATATCTGGCGGCCGCCGGTGTGGGCACGCTGGGCATCGTCGATGACGACACGGTTTCGCTGTCGAACCTGCAACGCCAGGTGATCCATGACACCGATGCAGTGGGCATCTCCAAGCTCGAGAGCGCGAAGGCTGCGCTGCTGCGGATCAATCCTCATGTCAGCGTCGAGCTGCACGATTTCCGGCTGACCGCCGAGAACGCCGAAGCGCTGGTGGTGCAATACGATCTCGTGGTCGATGGCTCCGACAATTTTGCCACGCGATACGCCGTTGCCGATGCCTGCGAGGCAGCAAGGCGGCCGTTGGTGCATGCGGCCGTCGGCCGCTTCGACGGCTCGATCACCGTGCTGAAGCCGTTCGAGACCGGACCGGACGGCATACAGAACCCGAGCTATCGCGACCTGTTCCCCGAGCCGCCGCCGGCTGGTCTGGTGCCCTCCTGCGCGGAAGCCGGCATCGTCGGCGCGCTGACGGGCGTGATCGGCACGCTGCAGGCGATGGAGGCGATCAAGCTGATTACCGGCATCGGCGAGCCGCTGGTGAGGCGTCTGTTGCTTTACGATGCGCTGGCAGCCCGCTTCGACACGGTGCGCTATCGGAGACAGGCGTGACGGTTGCGCCGGACCAGGTCGGCATTGCCCGGCTTCCGGCGGATTTCGATCGCTGGAACGAACTGCTTGCCCTGATTCTCGACGCCTTCGCCTATATGAATGGGATCATCGACCCGCCCTCCTCCGCTCACCAGCTGACGCCGGAAAACCTCGCGGCCAAGGCCGACTCGGAGACGGTCTTTCTGGCCACGGCCGGCGAAGAGCTGTTGGGCTGCGTTTTCGCCGCCGAGAAGCTCAACCATTTTTACGTCGGCAAGCTCGCTGTAGCGCCCGCCGCGCAAGGCGCCGGCATCGGCAAACACCTGCTCGGCGCCGTCGAACAGTTTGCCCGCGAAAGCGGCAAGCCGATCCTCGAACTGCAGACGCGCATCGAGCTGACCGGCAACCAGATGGCGTTCGGCAAGCTGGGTTTTGTCGAGACCTCACGCACCGCCCATGAGGGCTTCGATCGACCGACTTCCATTACGATGCGTAAGATGCTGGGTTGAGCATGATGTGCCGGCGAACACCGGCGGCGGTGCCTATCCCATAACCGATAGAATCATGCGCTTTGGCAAACGCCAGAAATGCCAAGGGCGGCCAGGCCGAAGCCTGCCGCCCATATTGGTTCACCTTACGATGCGCTGTTCTGCTCAGTTGCTGCCGTAAAGAATACGCGAGCTGGCGCCGAGACGGTTGACGGGCGCGCCGAAGGCAGCGCTCGAGCTAAAGTCGTTCGACGGAATGTTCACCACGACCGAGGCCTTGGCAGCATCGCCGTAGCGGGCGGAGTTATCGATCGCAGTGGTAGCAATTACGCCGCTGTTCGCCCGGGTAACGGCCGGGGCCGCATCGCCATAACGATCGCTTGCATAGGCCGTGCTCGAGGCAATGAGGATGGCGGCGAGCGCAACAAAGGTCTTGTTCATTTCAACTCTCCTAAAATCTTATTTCGGAACCGTTGGGCGTCTGCCGCGTCGTTCCGATGACCTGGAGATATGAGAACGGGATTGGGGTCAGTAGGTGCGTTTTGGTGAACGATGCGTCGAACAACAGCCGTTCACATCTTGGTGGCTCGGCTCACGAAACGAGCACAGCGCCGTGATCGCAGCGCGCCTCAAGAGCCGTATGGAATCGGGCAAAAACCATCAAGCGGAGCTCCAATCTGGCGTCCGTTCGTCGGCAATAAGCCTGGATTTAGCCGGGTAAGGACCCGTTCAGAAGCGCAGCGGCAGTACGCGATCCGGCGGGCGATGTCCGTCGATGAAGGTGCGGATGTTGATGATGACCTTCTCGCCCATGTCGATGCGGCCCTCAATGGTGGCCGATCCCATATGCGGCAGGATGACGACCTTGCCCTTGGCGGCAAGCTTGACGAGCTTGGGATTGACGGCCGGCTCATGCTCGAAAACGTCGAGCCCGGCGCCGGCAATCTTGCCTTCCTGCAGCAGCTTGACCAGCGCATCTTCGTCGATGATGTCGCCGCGCGCCGTGTTGACCAGATAGGCCGAGGGCTGCATCAGCGCGAGCCGGCGCGCCGACAGCAGATGGAAGGTCGCCGGCGTCGACGGGCAATTGACCGAGATGATGTCCATGCGGGCCAGCATCTGGTCGAGACTTTCCCAATAGGTCGCCTCGAGCTCGTCCTCCACGCTGCGTAGCACGCGATTGCGGTTGTGATAGTGGATCGACAGGCCAAACGCCTTGGCGCGGCGCGCCACCGCCGTGCCGATCCGCCCCATGCCGACTATGCCGAGGCGCTTGCCCCAGATGCGGCGGCCGAGCATCCATGTCGGGGACCAGCCGGCCCATTTGCCGCCGCTTTCCAGCAGTGTGGCACCTTCGGCCAGGCGGCGCGGCACCGCCAGCATCAGCGCCATGGTCATGTCGGCGGTGTCTTCGGTGAGGACGTTCGGCGTATTGGTGACGGTGATTCCCCGCTTGGAGGCCGCTGTGACGTCGATCTTGTCGACGCCGTTGCCGAAATTGGCGATCAGCTTGAGATTTTCGCCGGCCTGCTCGATCAGTGCGGCGTCGATTCGGTCGGTCACGGTCGGCACCAGCACGTCCGCTTCCTTGACCGCGGCCACCAGCTCCGGCTGGCTCATGGGCCGATCCTCGATGTTGAGACGCGCATCGAACAGCTCTCGCATGCGGGTCTCGACCTGATCGGGAAGCTTGCGCGTAATCACCACGAGAGGCTTCTTTTTGCCGGCCATTGTGTCCTCGAATCCGGATCCCGTTGAGACCTCTTTAACCAAGACGCGCGAAACTGGAAACCTGCCTTGGTGCCACTGCCTGTGTAACAAGCGGTGCCGCCGAAGACAAAGAAAAAGGGGGCGTGTACCGCAAGCGGCGGTAACGCCTCACGTACAAGGAAATGAAGGTGTCTGGTTTCGTGTCGCTTCGCATTGCGGCAGTCGCTGCGGTGACTGGCCTCGCATTCTTGTCAGCAAGCGCCTCGGTCACGATAGGCGCGCCCACTCCCAACCAGGAAGTTACTCTGGGCCCGAGCGGGCTGCCGCTTCCGCGATTCGTCAGCCTCAAATCCGGCAAGGTGAACTCCCGCATTGGGCCGGGCCTGAGCTACCCGGTCGACTGGCTCTATCTCAAGCCCGGCCTGCCGATGGAGATCATCCAGGAATATGACAACTGGCGCCGCGTGCGCGACTCGGATGGCGCGGAAGGCTGGGTCAACCAGACGCTGCTGTCGGGCAAGCGCACGGCGATCGCTGCGCCGTGGCAGCGCGGCAAGGAGTCCAAGATCAATCTCCTCGCCAAGCCAGACGCCGAGGCACGCACCGTCGCGATTCTCGATCCCGGCGTCGTCGGCAAGATCAAGACCTGCAACGGCGACTGGTGCGAGATGACCTTCGACGGCGTAACCGGCTGGATCAAGCAGACGATGCTGTGGGGCGCCTATCCGGGCGAACTGGTGAAGGACTGAGCTCCAAATCAGCCGCAAGGTCGACGGCATGCCGTCGACCTTGGTCATACGGGCTCAAAACTCAAATGCATTGAGTGAAGTCGGGGCGACAGCGCCCCGATTGCACCATCAGGGCACGCGCTTGGGGCGCAGCCTCACCACGATATCGACATTGGCGATCTCAAGGCCTTCCGGCGGCTCCGGCAGGTTGAGAACCTTGACCGCACCGGGATCGATGTCGAACACCTTGTTCTCGCCTTCGATGAAGAAGTGGTGGTGATCGGAGGTGTTGGTGTCGAAATAGGTCTTCGACCCTTCGACCGCGAGAATGCGCAGCAGTCCCGCCTCGGTGAACTGGTGGAGCGAATTGTAGACGGTGGCCAGCGAGACCGGCACGCCGGCCGATACCGCTTCCTCGTGCAGCTCTTCGGCCGAGAGATGACGGTCCCCCTTCGCGAAAAGCAGACTTGCGAGCGCGACGCGTTGACGCGTCGGGCGCAGGCCCGCCTCGCGCACGCGCTTTTCAATTGCCATCTCGTTGGGGACGGTCAATTCCATCAGTCCGCCAGTTCCGTTTCTATGTCGGAAGGTTTTCGCGCCCAGAGCAATAATTGGCCAAAAACCATGTTTCCCCTGACATATATTCCGTCAAAGTGATGCGATCAATAGGCGCACATTGACCCAGGCATACCATCAGGCTAATCGCAAACTGCGGTTTCCGTGCGGAAACAGACTGTGTTACTGAACGAAGCGGCGCGGATGGCGCCCGGAAGCCAGACGGGGAAGGAATTCATGGCGGTTTCGAAATCCAGCTACGAGTACGAGGAATTGCTTGCCTGCGCCCGCGGCGAACTGTTCGGCCCCGGCAATGCACAGCTTCCCTACCCGCCGATGCTGATGTTCAACCGGATCACCGAGATCAGCGACACCGGCGGCGAGTTCGACAAGGGGTTTGTCCGCGCTGAGCTCGACATCTCCCGCGACCTCTGGTTCTTCCCCTGCCACTTCATCAAGGATCCGGTCATGCCCGGCTGCCTCGGCCTCGACGCCTTGTGGCAGCTTTCCGGCTTCTTCCTCGGCTGGCTTGGCGAACCCGGCAAGGGCCGCGCGCTGTCGACCGGCGAAGTGAAGTTCACCGGCATGGTCACCCCTGCCAACAAGAAGGTCGAGTACGGCGTCGACTTCAAGCGCGTCATGCGCGGTCGCCTGGTGCTCGGCATCGGCGACGGCTGGCTAAAGGCCGACGGCGAAACCATCTACAAGGCCACCGACCTTCGCGTCGGCCTGTTCAAGGAAGCAGCAGCGGCCTGATTCAGGGCCTCGCAGCACGAAGGAGCACACATGAGACGTGTCGTTGTCACGGGCCTCGGTATCGTATCGTCCATCGGAAACAATGCCGATGAGGTGACCGCATCGCTGCGGGACGCCAAATCCGGCATCAGCTTCTCGGAATCCTTTGCCGAGCACGGCTTCCGTTGCCAGGTTTGGGGAGCGCCAACCCTGGATCCAACCGAGCTTGTCGACCGCCGCGCCATGCGGTTCCTCTCCAAGGGCGGCGCCTGGAACCATGTTGCCATGGAACAGGCTATCGCCAGCGCCGGCCTCGAGCAGGGCGAGATCACCAACGAGCGCACCGGCATCGTGATGGGTTCGGGCGGACCGTCCACCCGCACCATCGTCGAGGCGGCCGAGACGACGCTCAAGAACAACAGCCCCAAGCGCATCGGACCGTTCGCTGTGCCGAAGGCGATGTCGTCCACGGCGTCCGCCACGCTCGCCACCTGGTTCAAGATCCACGGCGTCAACTACTCGATCTCGTCGGCCTGCTCGACCTCGGCGCACTGCATCGGCAATGCGTATGAGCTGATCCAGTGGGGCAAGCAGGACATGGTCTTTGCCGGCGGCCACGAGGATCTCGACTGGACGATGTCGGACCTGTTCGACGCCATGGGCGCGATGTCCTCCAAGTACAACGACCGCGCTTCGGTTGCCTCGCGCGCTTATGACGTCAACCGCGACGGCTTTGTCATCGCCGGCGGCGCGGGCGTGCTGGTTCTGGAAGAGCTGGAGCATGCTAAGGCGCGCGGCGCCAAGATCTATGCCGAGATCGTCGGCTATGGCGCGACTTCGGACGGCTACGACATGGTTGCCCCCTCGGGTGAAGGCGCGATCCGCTGCATGAAGCAGGCGCTGTCTACCGTTTCCGGCTCGGTCGACTACATCAACACGCACGGCACCTCGACGCCGGTGGGCGATTCGAAGGAGATGGGCGCGATCCGCGAAGTGTTCGGCGAGACGATGCCTAACATCACCTCGACCAAGTCGCTGACCGGCCATTCGCTGGGTGCAGCCGGCGTGCAGGAATCGATCTACTCGATCCTGATGATGCAGGGCGGCTTCATCGGCGAAAGCGCTCACATCGAGGAACTCGATCCCGAATTCGAGGGCATGCCGATCGTGCGCAAGCGCATCGACAACGCCAAGATCGACACGGTTCTCTCGAACTCCTTCGGGTTCGGCGGCACCAATGCCACGCTGGTGTTCCAGCGCTACAACGGCTGAGGATATACTTCCAATGGAAGGTTTGATGAAAGGCAAGCGCGGCCTCGTCATGGGCGTCGCCAACGACCATTCTATTGCCTGGGGCATTGCCAAGCAGCTTCACGCGCACGGGGCCGAGATGGCCTTCACCTATCAGGGTGAGGCTTTCGGCCGCCGCGTCAAGCCGCTGGCCGATCAGGTCAACGCCTCGCTGATCCTGCCTTGCGACGTCGAGGACAGCGCCTCCGTTACCTCCGTCTTCGAGACGCTTGGCAACGAATGGGGCGGGCTGGACTTCGTCGTCCACGCTATCGGCTTCTCGGACAAGAATGAGCTTAAGGGCCTCTACGCCAACACCACGCGTGAAAACTTCATCCGCACGATGGTGATCTCCTGCTACTCGTTCACGGAAATTGCGCGCAACGCGGCAGGCCTGATGAACGACGGCGGCTCGATGCTGACGCTGACCTATGCGGGCTCCACGCGCGTCATGCCGAACTACAACGTCATGGGCGTGGCCAAGGCGGGCCTCGAAGCCAGCGTCCGCTATCTGGCCGACGACTACGGCCCGCGTGGCATCCGCGTCAACGCGATCTCGGCTGGCCCGGTGCGCACTCTGGCGGGCGCCGGCATCTCCGACGCGCGCTACATGTTCTCCTACCAGCAGCGCAATTCGCCGCTGCGCCGCACGGTTACCCTCGACGAAGTCGGCGGCTCGGCGCTCTATCTGCTTTCGGACCTGTCCTCGGGCGTGACCGGCGAAATCCACTATGTGGATTCGGGCTATCACATCGTCTCGATGCCGACGCTGGACGAGCTGAAGCAGACCAACCACGAATAATCGGGCACACTCTGCTCGAACGCGAAAACAGCCGGCTCAGCCCGGCCGTTTTCTTTTGGGCGCAGCTTTGTTCTCGAAGCATGATCTTGTCCGAAAAGTCTGCAACTTTTCAGGATCACGCTTTAGCGCCGCGCGCTCAACACTTTGAACAGGCTGTTGCGCGCCAGTTCCTGCTGCGTGGCAAAAACCTGCGACAGCGTCTTCTCGTAAGGCAGCTGGCGATTGGCCACCATGATGAGCCGGCCGCCGGGTTTGAGGGCCGCTGCAGCCGCCTTGATCATGCCCTGCCCGATATCCGGCTCGGCCGTGCGGCGCTGGTGGAAGGGCGGATTCATGAAGATGAAGTCGTAGCGGCGTGAAACCGGCTCGCCCAGAAGATCGTGCCAGAAGAAGTTCTTCTGCATCGAACCGGTCGCTGCCAGATTGCGTTTGGCCGCTTCGAGCGAAGAAAAGTCCGCCTCGTAGAGGTCGAGCGTGAAGAGCTTCGGGAAGCGCCCGGCAAGTTCGGCGGCAATAAAACCCCAACCGGCGCAGAAATCGGCCACCGCCCCAAAAACCTTGTCTGGCAGGTTCTCCACCAGGAGCCGCGAGCCGGCATCGATCTCGTCGGCCGAGAACATGCCGGGCGCGGTGGCGAACCGTCCGTCAAGCAGCCGCTCGCCATTGCCGGCCTGCAGCTGTTCGACAATGCTCGCTACTTCCGCAGGACGCCGCAGCCAGAAGGCGATGCCATGATGCTTGGGCAATTGGTCTTCGATCGGCACAAGCTCGCCCAGGCGCTTGCGCAGGCTGGCAATGCCATCGTCCTTGCTGCCTGCGATCAGTATCAGACCGCCCTCTCCTACCCGCTCAAAAGCCTCGGCGATCAGAACCTCATTGGCGCCCCTGTGACGGCCACAGAGCACCAGGGCTGCGTGGTAGCCCTCTCCTTCCGGCAAAGGCGTCACGCGGCTTCCTGAAGCCTCCAGCGGCCTGAACCAGGGGCGAAATCCCTGGACATGGGACAGTTCGGCCTCAAACCCCTCAGGCATGCGAATACCGGGCTCCGCGCCGAGAAACAGCACGCGCTCACTCTTGCCGGGTGGCGGCAGTGCCTCGGCCTCGAAGGGGTGGAACAGGGTTTTTAGCGCATCGCGGGTCATGTGGGCACCTAGGCGGTTCCGACCCAATCATGCAAACGAAAACTCGCCTGCGGAGCGCTTCGCACCGGGTTAGAGTGCCCAAACGAAAACGGGCGCCCTTTCGGGGCGCCCGTTCGAATTGTCAAAAGGCTGCCTGGATCAGGCGGCGGTTTCCTCGTCTTCGGACTTCTTTTCCTTGACGATTTCCTTGCCGGTCTCCTGGTCGACGATCTTCATCGACAGGCGGACCTTGCCGCGCTCGTCGAAGCCCATGAGCTTGACGTAGACCTTCTGGCCTTCCTTGACGACGTCGGTGGTCTTGGCAACGCGCTCGTTGGAGAGCTGGGAGATGTGGACCAGGCCGTCACGCGGGCCGAAGAAGTTCACGAAAGCGCCGAAGTCGGCGGTCTTGACGACCGTGCCTTCGTAGATCTCGCCGACTTCCGGCTCGGCCACGATGGTGTGGATCCACTTCTTGGCCGCCTCGATCTCCTTGGCGTTCGACGAAGCGATCTTGACCGTGCCGTCGTCCTCGATGTTGATCTTGGCGCCGGTCTTTTCCACGATCTCGCGGATAACCTTGCCGCCCGAGCCGATCACGTCGCGGATCTTGTCGGTCGGGATGTGCATGACCTCGATGCGCGGCGCGAATTCGCCGAGTTCCTTGCGGCCCTCGGAAAGCGCCTTGGACATCTCGCCCAGAATGTGCAGGCGGCCATCCTTGGCCTGGCCGAGCGCGACATTCATGATCTCTTCGGTGATGCCGTTGATCTTGATGTCCATCTGCAGCGCGGTGATGCCGTTGGTGGTGCCCGCAACCTTGAAGTCCATGTCGCCGAGGTGGTCTTCGTCACCCAGGATGTCCGACAGAACGGCGAAGCGGTCACCTTCCTTGATCAGGCCCATGGCGATGCCGGCAACCGGCTTCTGCAGCGGCACGCCAGCGTCCATCAGAGCCAGCGAGGTGCCGCAGACCGTCGCCATCGACGACGAGCCGTTGGACTCGGTGATCTCCGAGACGACGCGCAGCGTGTAGGGGAACTGCTCGGCGGCAGGCAGCATCGGGTGAACGGCGCGCCAGGCGAGCTTGCCGTGGCCGATCTCGCGGCGGCCGGGCGAACCCATGCGGCCGGTCTCGCCGACCGAATAGGGCGGGAAGTTGTAGTGAAGGAGGAAGGTCTCCTTGTACATGCCGGTCAGCGCGTCGACATACTGCTCGTCCTCGCCGGTGCCGAGCGTGGCAACGACCAGGGCCTGCGTCTCACCGCGGGTGAACAGCGAAGAACCGTGCGTGCGCGGCAGAACGCCGACTTCCGACACGATGGAACGGACGGTCTTGAGGTCGCGGCCGTCGATGCGGCTGCCGGTGTCGAGGATGTTCCAGCGCACGATCTTGGCCTGGAGTTCCTTGAACACGGTGGCAACCTGCTCAGCCGACCACTTCGGGGCCTCTTCGCCTTCAGCGGCGAAAGCAGCCTTGACCTTGGCCTTGGCAGCGTCGACGGCGGCATAACGAGCCTGCTTGTCGACGATCTTGTAGGCCTCGCGCAGATCGCTTTCGACGACGGCGAGCATTTCGGTCTCGAGCTCGGAATAGGTCGGTGAGGTGAAGTCGCGCGGGTCCTTCGCAGCCACTTCAGCCAGCTTGATGATCGCGTCGAGGACCGGCTGGAAACCCTTGTGGCCGAACATGACGGCGCCGAGCATGACGTCTTCGGGAAGCTCCTGGGCTTCCGACTCGACCATCAGCACGGCATCGCCCGTACCGGCGACGACGAGATCGAGCTTCGATTCCGGCATCACGTCGATATGCGGGTTGAGCACATACTCGCCATTGACGTAGCCGACGCGGGCGCCGCCGATCGGGCCCATGAACGGCACGCCCGAAAGCGTCAGCGCGGCCGAGGTGGCCACGATCGACAGGATGTCCGGATCGTTTTCCAGATCATGCTGGACAACGGTGACGACAACCTGCGTGTCGTTCTTGTAGCCGTCGGCAAAGAGCGGACGGATCGGGCGGTCGATCAGGCGAGAAACCAGCGTCTCCTTTTCGCTCGGACGTCCTTCGCGCTTGAAATAGCCGCCAGGGATCTTGCCGGCAGCGTAGGTCTTTTCCTGGTAGTTGACGGTCAGCGGGAAGAAGTCGAAGCCCGGCTTCGGCTCCTTGGCCGAAACGACGGTGGCCAAGACGACGGTCTCGCCGTAGGTCGCAAGCACGGCGCCGTCAGCCTGACGGGCGATCTTGCCGGTCTCGAGGGTAAGCGGGCGACCCGCCCACTCGATTTCCACTTTGTGGTGATTGAACATGTCATGTCCTTCAAATGCGGGAAGGGCAGCGCGCTATCGCGCGCGCATTCTTCCCTGGCTTGTTCTGGACGAGCCACGGGCAAGACAACGGGAGGTCTGGACTCGATGCGTCGAGGCGACGCGCCAGGCATCCTGCAATCCTGCCCCATGACCGGTCCCATGGGCGTTTCGACCGGCCCTCTGCCTGATCGAAACGGTTGGCGCCTGATTTGCCGGATGAATTCTTGCATGTCCGGCATCTGGACACCCGCGAACCCGATACTTCTGCCGGGTCCGAATGGCAGACCGGCGGACCTTTGTGGGATCCGCCGGTCAGAGCTTTAGCGACGCAGGCCGAGCTTTTCGATCAGCGTCTGGTAGCGGGCCTCATCCTTGCGCTTGAGGTAATCAAGCAGGCTGCGGCGCTGCGAAACCAGAGCCAGAAGACCACGGCGGGAGTGATTGTCCTTCTTGTGGTCCTTGAAGTGCTCGGTCAGGTTCTTGATACGCTCCGAGAGAACCGCAACCTGGACTTCCGGCGAACCGGTGTCACCCTTGGCGGTAGCGAATTCTGCGATCAGTTGCGTCTTGCGTTCGGCAGTAATCGACATCGCGTTTTTCCTTTCGATCTGGGGAAACAAGATGCCCGCAGCCGGGATGTCGTCCAGCAGGGGCCGATGCACATAGCGCCACTTTGGCACAATGCTGCGGCGCGTATAGTCCAAAACAGGCAGAAAGGCCAGAGCTAATGCAAACTGGCCGAATCAGCGCCTCAGACGGTGAACACCCGACGCGGCTTGAACATGCCCGCCTCGATGGCACCGATCGCCACGAGCTTGCCGCGCGCGGTCACGCAGGCGTCTTCGGCCTCCAGCGGCGCATCGCGCCCACGGATGATGACCGAGTTGCCAAGCCTGACCTTGGTTGCCGCGTCGTCAGTCAGCGCGACCTGCGGCAGGCATTCGAGTGCTGCGCCCGTATCGAGCACAAAGTCGTCGAGCGCGGCGAAATCGAGGTCAGCGCCGGAGTTCCGGTCTTCTGCGGAAGGGGCCGCAGCCTCGAGCTCCGCAATCGTGACGAAATCCTCTTCCGTGAAGGGGTCGACCTCCACGCGGCGCAGTGCTGCGATATGGCCATAGCATTCAAGGTCGCGGCCCATGTCGCGCGCCAGCGAGCGGACATAGGTGCCCTTGCCGCATTCGATCTCGAACACGGTGTGCCCTTCGGCGGTGGTTTCGATGATCTCGAGCCGCCCGATTTCGATTTCGCGCGCGGGAATCTCTACGGTCTCGCCTTCGCGGGCCAGATCATAGGCGCGTTCGCCAGCGATCTTGATGGCGGAGAACTGCGGCGGCGTCTGCATGATCACGCCAGTGTATTTCGGCAGCAGCGCGCGGACTTCCGCCTCGGTCGGACGCTTGTCGGAGGTCTTGGTGACCGGGCCTTCGAGGTCATCGGTCGAGCGCTCCTCGCCCCAGGCGACGGTGAACTGATAAACCTTGGCGCCGTCCATCACATAAGGCACGGTCTTGGTCGCCTCGCCCAGCGCGATCGGCAGCATTCCGGATGCGAGCGGGTCGAGCGTGCCGGCATGGCCGGCCTTTTCGGCCTGGAAAAGCCATTTGATCTTGGAGACGGCTTCGGTCGAGCCCATCCCGACCGGTTTGTCGAGAACGACCCAGCCCGAAACCGGCCGGCCTTTTTTCTTGCCTCGGCGACCCATTATTCTTCTTCTTGCTCCTTGTCGTCGTCGGCACCCAAATCCCGCTGCACTTCCGGGGATTTGAGCAGTTCATTGATCTTGGTGAAGTTGTCGAAGCTCGTATCGAGCCTGAAACGGAACTCGGGCATGTATTTCATCTGCCTGAGCGAGTGCGACGCGCGGCCCCGGATGAAGCGCGCATGACGGTTGAGCGCTTCGACGACTGCCTTGTCGTCAGGCGCGCCGAGCGGCGAGACGAAAGCGGTCGCGATTTTCAGGTCCGGCGACATGCGCACTTCGGAGATCGAGATAACAGTCGTCTCGATCAGATCGTCGCGCACTTCGCCACGATGCAGCACTTCGGACAAAGCGTGTCGCACCTGCTCGCCAACGCGCAGCTGGCGCTGGGAAGGCCCGGAAGAGGTAGAACGTGACATATTGGGTGCAATCCTGATTGGAGTGCGGGGTCAAACCGCAGGCACAAAAAGCCAATTCGCCGTACGGCGGCGCAAGGCGCCACCGTACGGCATGTCTAACCAGCTAAACGCGGACGACTATCAGAGCGTCCGGGTCACCATCTCGACGCGGAAGCACTCGATGATGTCGCCTTGGCGGATGTCTTCGTAGTTCTGGAAGGCCATACCGCATTCCTGGCCGACCGGCACTTCGGACACTTCGTCCTTGAAGCGCTTCAGCGTCTTCAGCGTGCCTTCGTGGATGACGACGTTGTCGCGGATCAGGCGCACGCCCGCACCACGCTCCACCTTGCCTTCCGTGACGCGGCAGCCAGCGACCTTGCCGACCTTCGTGATGTGGAACACCTCGAGGATCTCGGCATTGCCGATGAAGGTCTCGCGACGCTCCGGCGACAGCAGGCCCGACATGGCCGCCTTAACGTCATCCACCAGGCTGTAGATGATGTTGTAGTAGCGGATGTCGATGCCAGCGGCCTCGGCAGCCTGACGCGCTTGCGGGTTGGCACGCACGTTGAAGCCGATGATCACGGCACCAGAGGTCTCGGCGAGCGAAACGTCGCTCTCGGTGATGCCACCGGCGCCAGCGTGTACGATGCGCGCACGCACCTCGTCGGTGCCGAGCTTGTCGAGCGCGGCCACGATCGCTTCCACGGAGCCCGCCACGTCAGCCTTGATGAGCAGCGGGAATTCCTTCAGGCCGCTGGACTGCAACTGCGACATCATGTGTTCGAGCGAACCGCGCTGGCCGGCATGCCGTGCGGCTGCCTTGTCGCGCGCCTTGCGCTGGCGATATTCGGTGATCTCGCGCGCCTTGGCCTCGTTGTCGACCACCGCGAAGCGGTCGCCAGCCTGCGGCGTGCCCTGGAGACCGAGGATTTCCACCGGGGTCGCGGGCAGCGCTTCCTTGACGTGGTCGCCGCGATCGGTGACCAGCGCGCGAACGCGGCCCCACTCGTTGCCGGCCACGACGATGTCGCCGACCAGCAGCGTGCCGGTCTGCACCAGCACGGTGGCGACCGGGCCGCGGCCCTTGTCGAGCTTGGCTTCGATGATCACGCCCTCGGCCGTGCGGTTCGCATTGGCCTTGAGGTCGAGCACTTCGGCCTGCAGGAGGATCGCCTCGAGCAGCTTGTCGAGATTGGTACCCTTGGTCGCCGAAACTTCGACGTCCAGAACTTCACCGCCCATCGACTCGACGAACACCTCATGCTGCAGAAGCTGGGTGCGCACCTTCTGCGGATCGGCAGACGGCTTATCGATCTTGTTGATCGCCACGATGATCGGCACGCCGGCAGCCTTGGCGTGGCTGATCGACTCGATCGTCTGCGGCATCACGCTGTCGTCGGCAGCCACCACCAGGATGGCAATGTCGGTCGCCTGCGCGCCGCGGGCACGCATCGCGGTAAAGGCCGCGTGGCCCGGCGTATCGATGAAGGTGATCTTCTGGCCGTTCTTCTCGACCTGATAGGCACCGATGTGCTGGGTGATGCCGCCGGCCTCGCCGGACACGACATTGGCGTTGCGGATCGCATCGAGCAGCGAGGTCTTGCCGTGGTCGACGTGGCCCATGATGGTGACGACCGGCGAACGCGACTCCATGTCTTCGGGACGGTCCGGAATGTCGAACAGGCCTTCCTCGATGTCGGAATCGGCAACGCGGCGAACCGTGTGGCCAAATTCGCCGGCAACCAGCTCGGCCGTGTCGGCGTCGATCACGTCGCCCGGCTTCAGGATCTGGCCCTGCTTCATGAAGAACTTCACGACGTCCACGGCGCGTTCGGCCATACGGGCCGCAAGGTCCTGGATGGTGATGGTCTCGGGCAGCACCACTTCGCGCGAAATCTTCTCGCGCGGCTCCTGATGCATGGCGCGCTTGAACTTCTCCTGACGACGGCGCATGGCCGACAGCGAACGCGAGCGCGCGGCGTCGCCATCGTCCGAGGTGGCGGTGTTCAGCGTCAGCTTACCGCGGCGGCGATCGTCCTCGCCCTTGGTCTTCGTCGGGCGCGCGATCTCGGGCGCAACGACCCGCTTGGCCGGGGCGGCAGCAGCAGCGCCACCACCACCGACGCTGGTACGCGGCGAAGGTGCACTCTTGCTCTTGACCTGGGGCTCGTCGTCTGCGGCCTCGACCTGCTGCTGCGGCGCACGACGGCGGGCTTCTTCCTCGGCACGACGGCGGCCATCGGCCTCAGCCTGAATGCGGGCTTCCTCTTCAGCCTGGCGGCGAGCCGATTCCTCGCGCTCGCGGCGACGGCGCTCGTCCTCTTCCTGGCGACGCTTGGTCTCTTCGGCCGCGCGGGCGCGGTCTTCGGCCTCACGAGCGATCGAACCTTCGAGGGCGCGGCGGCGCGCTTCCATCTCGCTGTTCGACAGTTCGTTCAGGACCATGCCGGAACGCTCAACGGGCGCGGGCCTCGGAGCCGGACGGGGAGCCTGCTGCACCGGGGGAGCGGCCTGGACCTGCGGCTTAGGCGCGATCACGGGGGCGGGTGCCGGCTCCGGCTTTTCGCCGGGCATGGTGAACTTGCGCTTCTTGGTCTCGACGACGACCGACTTGGTGCGTCCATGCGAGAAGTTCTGACGCACCGTACCCTGCTCAACGCCGGGACGCTTCAACGTCAAGGTCTTCTTCGTGTTGACGCTCAAAGTGTTGTCGTCACCCGATTTCGTATCGCTCATTCCATATCCTCTGCGGCATCATCTTCGTCAGCAATTGCCGCAAACATTGCCCGGTCTTCCGAGGATCCGCCCCGGTAACGGTCGAGCGCAACCATGCGCTTCTCCGCCGCTCTTCCCGCGTCGTCGGCGAGAACGGCTGCATGTATCACATTTGTGGCCCCCAATGCCAAACTCAAATCGGCTTCCGAAAAAAGTTTGTAAGCATAGGTCTCGGGCCCACCAGCATATGCTGTGGCCCGTCGCGCCTGAGTAATCTTGCGCAGGCCATCTGCCGCCGCTTCCTCAGCATGAAGCACGAGAAGCGCGCGGCCGCTGCGTACGGCACTTTCCACCTTTGTGGCACCGAGAGCAACAGCGCCGGCCTTGCGAGCAAGGCCCAAGGCGCCAAGCGCCGACTTTGCAAGGAGGCTGTCCACCATCGCGCCGAGATCCGGCGGCAAGGTGACACCCTTCTTGAAAACGCGGGCAAAAAGATTTTTGCCCGCGGCCTTGTCTACATGTAGGCGATCAGCGGTGACCCAGCAACCTCGACCGGGAAGCTTTCTCTTCAGATCAGGAACGACCACGCCATCGGGCGAGACCACGAAACGGATGAGTTCATCCGGCTCGGCGGTCTTGCGCGTGACAATGCAGGTACGATCGTTCATCTCTTCCAAGGTCATATCCAGGTTGATGCGCGGTCAACTTACTCACCGGCGGCTTCGGCTTCGCCTTCATCGGCGGCAGCCTCTTCCTCGGTGATCCAGCCGGCCTTCAGACGCGCGGCCAAGACCATCTGCTCGGCATCGGCGCGGGTGACGCCGAAGCTCGCCAGAACGCCCGGATAGAACTTGGTCTCGCCATCCTTGCGCTCCTTCCAGCCGACGAGATCGTCGACCGCATAGCCGGCGAAGTCCTCGATCGTCTTCACGCCGTCTTCACCCAGAGCCACCAACATCGCGGTGGTGATGCCCGGAATCTCGCGCAGCTCGTCGGCAACGCCCAACTCCCGGCGCTTGCCGTCGTGCTCGGCCTCGATCTTGTCGAGATATTCGCGGGCACGGGTCTGGATCTCAGATGCGGTGTCCTCGTCGAAACCGTCAATCGAGGCGATTTCATCGGCATCGACGTAAGCCACTTCCTCAACCGAGGTGAAGCCTTCCGAAGCCAGCACCTGACCGACCATCTCGTCGACGTCGAGGGCTTCCATGAAGAGGGTCGAGCGCTCGACGAATTCCTTCTGGCGACGCTCGGACTCTTCCTGCTCGGTCAGGATGTCGATGTCCCAGCCCGTCAGCTGCGAGGCGAGACGCACGTTCTGACCGCGGCGACCGATAGCCAGCGACAGCTGGTCGTCCGGCACCACGACTTCGATGCGCTCCGCTTCCTCGTCCAGAACGACCTTGGCGACTTCCGCCGGCTGCAGCGCGTTGACGATGAAGGACGCGGCCGAAGGCGACCACGGAATGATGTCGATCTTTTCGCCCTGCAGCTCGCCGACGACGGCCTGGACGCGCGAACCGCGCATACCGACGCAGGCGCCAACGGGGTCGATCGAGCTGTCACGCGAGATGACGGCGATCTTGGCGCGGGAACCCGGGTCGCGGGCAACCGACTTGATCTCGATGATGCCGTCGTAGATTTCCGGCACTTCCATGGTGAAGAGCTTGGCCATGAACTGCGGATGCGTACGCGACAGGAAGATCTGCGGGCCACGCTGCTCGCGGCGCACGTCGTAGACATAGGCGCGGACGCGGTCGCCGTACTTGTAGCTTTCGCGGGGGATCAGTTCGTCGCGACGGATGATCGCCTCACCGCGGCCGAGGTCGACGATGACGTTGCCGTACTCGACGCGCTTGACCGTGCCGTTGACGATCTCGCCGATGCGGTCCTTGTATTCGTCATACTGACGGTCGCGCTCGGCCTCGCGCACCTTCTGCACGATGACCTGCTTGGCCGACTGGGCGGCGATGCGGCCGAAATCCATCGGCGGCAGCTGTTCGGCGATGAAGTCGCCGAGCTGGGCGTCGGGATTGCGCTCCCGCGCCGAAAGCAGCGAGATCTGCGTCGCGTAGTCCTCGACGTTCTCCACCACTTCCATCAGCCGCTGCAGCTTCATCTCACCGGTCTGGGGATTGATGTCGGCGCGGATATTGGTTTCCTGACCGTAGCGCGAGCGCGCGGCCTTCTGGATCGCGTCAGCCATGGCGGCGATGACGATCTGCTTGTCGATCGACTTTTCACGCGCAACCGCATCGGCGATCTGCAGCAGTTCAAGTCTGTTCGCACTGACTACCATCTTGGTCTCCCTGAACAACGCCGGTTGGCCGGCCGTTCAATCACTCTTCGGTTTCGGTTTCGTCTTCCGCGTCGTCGGCGTCAACTTCTTCGCCACGGTGCTTCTTGGCTTCCTTGCGCGCCCTGTTGTCCTTGCTCAGCGCGTCGCGGATCAGATCGTCGGTGAGGATCAGCCTTGCGTCGGCAATCACCTCGAACGGGATCCGCACCGTCGGCTCCTCGCCATAGGCAGGCTGGTCACGCTCGATCACGACGCTTTCCTCGTCCGCCTCGCCGATCCGGCCACGGAAACGCTTGCGATCGGCAACGAGGACAGAGGTCTCGAGCTTCACCAGATGGCCGGCCCAGGTCGTGAAATCGACCTTGCGCACGAGCGGACGGTCGATGCCGGGCGACGAGACTTCCAGGTGGTAAGCCTTCTCGACCGGATCGTCGACATCGAGCACGGGCGACACGGCACGGCTCACCTCTTCGCAGTCTTCGACGGTCATGGTGCCGTCTTCGCGCTCGACCATGATCTGCAGCGTCAGGCCGTTCTGGCCGAACAGGCGCACACGTACGAGGCGAAAGCCGGTGGCGCGCAGCACAGGCGCAATGATCGCCGCCACGCGGGCGTCGATACCGCTTTCGCGGATGATGCGGTCGTCACCTTCGATATTGCCAGTCTCTGCCGTCATTCTGCTTCCAAGGCTGAGGCCGGTAACAAAAAAGAGCGGGACCGGATGGACCCACTCTCCGTCATACCGACCAAGAATTTGAGATTTACATAACCCAAGGCCCGGCCGTTTTCAAGTCCGACAGGGCGCCGCCAACACGAGAAATCCACCAATGTGTGGGCCGCATGGCTGCCCTGCGCGGCCGGCACTGGCGCTTTCGACCGGCATGAGCTATCTATGCTGCAGTGCAACATCAAAAGGAAATTATCATGTTTACCCGCCAGCGTACCTCCAAGCTGGGCGAACTCTTCATGTTTCTCGGCAACGCGATCGCCGCCGCCTCGGCAGTGTCGCATGGTCGCCAGACCTATGCCGGCAATTTGCATCGTCTCGGCCTCGACGCCGACGAATTCCGCCGGATCAACCGCTTCTAACTGCGAACATAGCTGCCCGGGCTCGATTTTTATCGACGAGGCAATAGCCCTGCGCCGAAATATGAGGCGCATGACTGCGACAGCTCCACTGCCGCGGAAGGCAAGGCGTGATAAAACCCTAGGCTGAAACCTTCAGGAAGGTCAGATAGGCCGAGCGGCGCCCTTCCCTGACGGCCTTTGCCTCGTAGCGCGTGCGGATCCAGCCCGCATAGGGCGTATGCCAGTCAGCAGCGTTGTCAGCCTGCCATTCGAAGGCAGGATGGGCGCGGCAATGCTGCAACGTCCAGTTCACGTAAGTGTCGATGTCGGAGGCGAAGCGGAATTTCGCTCCCTCCGCCATCACACGGGCGAACCGATCGAGATTGGCTTGACCGACAAAGCGGCGCTTCCAGTGACGCTTCTTCGGCCAGGGATCCGGATAAAGCAGGTCGATGCCGGAAATGGAGGCCTGGGGCAGCCAGTCCAGCACCTGCACCGCATCATCATCATAGACCCGCAGGTTGGGCAGCGGCTTTTCCGCCATTGTCGTCATCAGGCGCGCCATGCCGTTGACGAACGGCTCAACACCGATGAAGCCCGTGCCCGGGTGCTGCGAGGCTATGTGATAAAGGTGCTCGCCGCCGCCGAAGCCGATCTCCAGACGGACATCGGCAACGGGCGCGGCAAACAAGGCGCGCGGATCGACGGGCGCGTGCTCGGACAGATCGAGCCCATATTTGGCGAGCCCCGCCTCAAGCGCGGCTGCCTGATAAGGCCGGATGGTCTTGCCATGGCGCCGCCCGAAAAAAGCTTCGCTCGAGCGGCTGGGCCGAGTTTCAGAATTCATGGCAAGAAGTCCGGTAGTTGCGACGGCCTGAGAACTCAGGCCGCCAATGCGTCTTCGGCCGCCACAGCGTCCTTGATGGCCTTGATCAGGTCGGTCTTCTCCCAGGAGAAGGAACCGTCGCGGCCCGGCTTGCGGCCGAAATGGCCGTAGGCGGTGGTCTTGGCGTAGATCGGCTTGTTGAGGTCGAGATGGCGCCGGATGCCCGAGGGCGACAGATCCATCACCTCGCGCAATGCCTTCTCGAGCACAGCCTCGTCAACCCTTCCGGTGCCGTGCAGATCGACATAGATCGACAGCGGCTGGGCGACGCCGATGGCGTAGGACAGCTGGATCGTGCAGCGGTCGGCGAGCCTTGCGGCAACCACGTTCTTGGCCAGGTAGCGCGCGGCATAGGCAGCCGAACGGTCGACCTTGGTGGTGTCCTTGCCGGAGAACGCGCCGCCGCCATGCGGGGCCGCACCGCCATAGGTGTCGACGATGATCTTGCGGCCGGTGAGGCCTGCATCACCATCGGGGCCGCCGATGACGAACTTGCCGGTGGGGTTGATGTACCAGTTGCAGTCGGCAGCAATCTTCAGATCACCAAGCGCCTCGCGAATGTAGGGCTCGACGACGCTGCGAACCTTCTTCGAGTCCCATGTCGGGTCCAGATGCTGGGTCGAAAGCACGATCTGCGTGACTTCGGACGGCTTGCCGTCGACATAGCGAACGGTCACCTGGCTCTTGGCGTCGGGACCGAGCTTGCCGACATCACCCTTGCCTTCGCGGCGTGCAGCCGAAAGCAGTTCGAGGATCTTGTGGCTGTAATAGATCGGCGCCGGCATCAGATCCGGGGTTTCGCGGCAGGCATAGCCGAACATGATGCCCTGGTCGCCAGCACCCTCGGCGTTGGCGTCAGCCGCCTTGTCGACGCCCTGGGCAATATCGGCCGACTGGGCGTGCAGCAAAACATCGACCTTGGCGTGCTTCCAGTGGAAGCCGTCCTGCTCATAGCCAATGGCGCGGATCGCGCGGCGGGCGGCGGAGCGGAACTTGGATGGGTTGATGACCGGATGGCCCTGGGCGTCATGCACCGGCTTGCCATCCTTGTCTGATTTCAGCAGCGTCGCCGGCACGCGAACCTCGCCGGCGATCACGACACGGTTGGTGGTCGCGAGCGTTTCGCATGCAACGCGCACGTCCCAGGCATTCATTCCGGCCTTCTTCGCCTCGCGATAGACCAGGTCAACGATCTCGTCGGAAATTCGGTCGCAGACCTTGTCGGGATGGCCTTCGGAAACGGATTCGCTTGTGAAGAGATAGTTTTGCCGCGTCACGGGTGTCCCCTCTTGAAAGAACGAGCGGCAGGATGCCGCCTTTGGCCAGACACCGTTAGCGAACCCGCGCGGAGCCCGTCAAGCTCGGTTTTTTCGTGGATCAAGCCCTTCGTGGAATTGGCGACCTCAAATCGGCGACCGCGCGCCGGGCGGCGCAGCTCAGTCGTCGTCCGCGGCGAGCGCCTTGACGAGCTCGATAATCTTGCGACGCACCTTGACATCAGAGATCTTGAAGAATGCACGGTTGAGTTGAAGACCTTCGGGACTGGTGACGAAATCCAGGCCGAAACCGGATGAACCTTCTTCGCCGAAACCCTTGCCGGACGCCCCATCCTGGCTCGGGAAGTCTTCGAAAAAGAAAGAAACCGGCACACCGAGGATCGAGGAGATGGCCTGAAGCCGACTGGCGCCAACCCGGTTCGTGCCCTTTTCGTACTTCTGTATCTGCTGAAAGGTTATTCCAAGCTGTTCGCCGAGATTCTCCTGGCTCATTCCAAGCATATTTCGGCGAAGTCTTATCCGACTTCCGACATAAACGTCCGTCGGATTTGGCTTCTTCTTATTTTCCTTGTCGTTCATGTCTTCCTCGCCGCGCTCCGGCTTTTTTCTGCTTTCTTTACCATCCGGCAGCGAGAACGCCCACATCCCCCTTCTCGCCCAGATCGCCCTTTTTAGGGCGGCGTACTATGATTCGCTAATATACAAAGTGTCAATTCAGGCGCTGACGTTGTCCAATCCCCATTCCAACCCCAAAAGCGCCGACAAAAAACAGGATGACCAAACCGTTAAGGCGATTGCTGCCAAATGCCGCCGCATCTCGACCGCCAACCGGAACAGTGGCATCGATGGTTCCGCGGCTATTGACCGACAAGGCATCAACAATACGACCCCGCTGATCCACCACCCCGGAAATCCCTGTGTTGGCTGCGCGAACCAACGGCAGTCCCGTCTCCACGGCGCGTATCTGCGCCTGACGGAAATGTTGATAGGGGCCCGGCGTGTCGCCAAACCACGCATCATTTGTAACATTTACAATAATATCAGTTGACGCAACGTCAACTGCTACCAGATCGGGAAAAATGATTTCATAGCAGATGAAGGGTAGTGTTCTGGCGCCGCCGGGCAGCGAGATCGCATGCCGCTCAATCCCCGGCGCCAAATTCATCGGCCCGGCAACCAACTGCTCCAGTCCGAAGCGCCCGAGGAGATCGGCAAAAGGAATGTACTCGCCAAACGGGACAAGGTGGACCTTATCGACCGCATCGACGATTTCGCCGGCATCATTGATGGCGACGACCGAATTGTAATAGCGCTCCTCGCCCTTCCCCGAAATGCCGGCCTCTCCGCGCATCGCGCCGGCAATCAGCATCTGTCCGCGGTCCAGCAGATCGCCGAGTGCTACCAGCGCATCGGGACGTTCGGTGAAATAGAACGGCACGGATGTCTCCGGCCAGAGGATCAGCTCCGGCTTGGCGCCGCCGTTCTCGGGTGGCTGCCCGGACAGGTCCAGCATCGTGCGGAAGATGCGGTCGCGCACGCCTGCATCCCATTTTTCGCTCAGATCAATGTTTGGCTGGACGATACGGACCGCAACACTGCGCCCATCCGCCTTCACGGGAACCGAAAGCCGCCAATATCCGAAGCCGACATGCGCGGCGACGAGCAGCACGGCGAGCGCCAGACCGACCTTTAGGTGACGCTGCCCCGCCAGAAGAGCGGGCATGGCGAACACCAGAACGGCCAGCGCATTCATGCCGATCAGGCCAACGACCGATACGCTCTGCATCAGAAGCGGCACAGGCATGACCGCATAGCCGATCGCATTCCAGGGGAAGCCGGTGAAGAGGAACATCCGCAGCCATTCGGCAAGCCCGAAACCGAAGGCCAATGCGAAGATGCGGCCGATGCCGTTGCTCCAGGCCAGTCGGGCGACCACACAGGCAAAGCCGTAGAAGAATGCGAGAAGTGCTGGGATTCCCATGACCGCAAGCGGCAGCGCCCAGCCGAAGCTATCGGCCTCGACCAGCACCGCTCCGCCGATCCACCACAGACCGGCGAGGAAATAACCGAAACCGAACCACCAGCCTGTAGCGAATGACGGCAGCATGCGCCTGAGCGGCCCCGCCGAGGCAGGCGCGGCAGCCCCGTCGAGCAGCCAGACGAGGACCGGGAAGGAAACGAAGCAGACCGCGAAAAAGTCGTACGGGGCCTGAGCGAGGACCGCCAGCGCGCCAGCCAGAAATGCGGTGAGTGCGCGCCGCCAACCCCACAGCAAAATAATCCGCCCTGCTAGGCGCTCCATGCGCGACCCCTCATCGCGAGAATCACGCAAAAGATTTAGCAGCAACAGGCCATCGTTCCAAACGTTGTCGGCACTCAGGCCTGCTCTGTGCGAGCCACGCGGCGGCGGCGGTCGCCCTTCTGGCTATGCACGATCCGCACGCGCTTGACGCGGCGCGGATCGGCATCGAGCACATGGAATTCGAAGCCGGGGATTGCCTGGACAACTTCGCCACGCGTCGGCACGCGGCCGAGCGCATTGAAGATCATGCCGCCGATGGTGTCGACATATTCGCTATGTTCGCCGGGCGTGAACTCCTCGCCGATCATCTTGGCGACGTCATCGATCTCGGCCTTGGCGTCGACCACATAGATGCCATCGGCCGTCTGGGTGATCAGCGGCTCCTCGTCGTCATGCTCGTCTTCGATGTCGCCGACGACCATTTCGACGATGTCTTCCAGAGACACCAACCCGTCGGTGCCGCCATATTCGTCGATGACCAGCGCCATCTGGGTGCGCGAGGCCTGCATACGCGCCATCAGGTCCGACGCCAGCATCGACGGCGGCACGAAAAGCACGGTGCGGATCAGGTTGAGCTCGCCCAGCGTGCGCGCAAGATCGACATTGGCAAAATCCAGCACGGCGCCGGTGGGCGCCTTCTTCGGCTGCCGGCCCTTCTTGGTGCGAGCCAATTTGGTGATATGGGCGAGCACGTCGCGGATGTGGACCATGCCGCGCGGGTCGTCCAGCGTCTCGGAATAGACGGGCATGCGCGAGTGACCCGACTGCTCGAAGAGCACCATCAGATCGCCCAGGGTCGTCGCGATTTCCACGGCCTCGATATCGGCGCGCGGCACCATCACATCCTCGACGCGCACCTCGCGCAGCCTCAGGATGTTGTTGAGCATCGCCCGCTCGCCGGGCGAAAACCCTTCCGCTTCGGTGCTTTCTGCCAACGCGTCCGTCAGGTCATCGCGCAGGCTGGATCCGTTTCGGTGCTTGAAGAGGCCGGCTAGGCGTCCGAACAGCGAGGGGCGGTCATGGGAGTGATCGCTTGGCGCACTGCTCGGCTTCGTACTGGGACTAGGTCCCTCTTCGGCGCTTTCAGGCCCGTTGGGCGCGCCCCCGACGTCCGATCTGGCGGCGGCGGTATCTGGGTGTTCGTTCATCGTCGTCCGGTTGGTTGGTCTTGTCTGTTACGCATAAGGATCGGGAATGGCAAGTCTTGCCAGCGCCCGGCGCTCCAGGCCCTCCATCTCCTCCGCTTCTGCGTCAGTTTCGTGATCATAGCCCATCAGATGCAAGAAGCCATGGATCACCAGATGAGTAATATGATGTTCGCGGAGCTTGCCTTCCAGTGCAGCTTCGCGATCGACGGTCTCAGCCGCAAGAATTATGTCGCCCATCATCGGCGGCAATGGCTGGCCGGGCTTCGTCGGAAAAGCTGGGAAAGACAGCACGTTGGTCGGCTTGTCCTTGCCGCGCCATTCGGCATTCAACACCTGGATGTGGGCGTCGTCCGAAAACACCAGGCTGAGCTCGGTGCCCATCGGAGCGTCGGCGCCGGTCTCGGCGAGCGCGGCGCCGACGGCACGTTGCGCCAACGCCTCAAGCTCTTCTTCCGATGGCCAGTTGCCAGCCTCGATCATCAGGTCGATTTCAACGGGAAGCGCAGCCGCGCTCGGCTCTACGGAAATTTGCATGGAGTGCTTTCGGCCTATCAGCGTTCGGAGCCCAGGCCGCGCTCGATCTTGCCGTCGCGTTCATAGGCCCTGACGATCTCGGCCACCAGCGGATGGCGGACAACGTCGGTGTCGTTGAAGCGCACCGTCACCACGCCCGGCACATTGTCGAGGATGCGCAGAGCTTCCACCAAGCCCGAGCGGGTATTTGGAGGCAGGTCGATCTGGCTGGGATCGCCGGTGACGATCATGCGCGAGTTCTCGCCCAGGCGGGTCAGGAACATCTTCATCTGCATCGACGTGGTGTTTTGCGCCTCGTCGAGGATGACGGCGGCGTGCGACAGCGTTCGGCCGCGCATGAATGCCAGCGGCGCAATCTCGATGACCTCGGCGGCGATAGCTCGCTCGACCTTGTCGGCCGGCATCATGTCGTAAAGCGCGTCGTAAAGCGGACGCAGATAGGGGTCGACCTTTTCCTTCATGTCGCCGGGCAGGAAGCCCAGCCGTTCGCCGGCCTCGACGGCCGGACGCGACAGGATGATGCGTTCGACCATGCCGCGTTCGAGCAGCATGGCGGCGTGCGCGACTGCCAGATAAGTCTTGCCGGTGCCGGCCGGGCCGATGCCGAACACTAGCTCGGCCCGCTCCAGCGCGCGCATATAGGCGTCCTGGTTGAGCGAGCGGGCGTAGATGGTGCGCTTGCGCGTGGAAATCTGTGCCGCCGCCATTTTGCCCTTGCGCTCCAGCGTGGGCAAAGTGAGTTGGTCGTCGGCCCCGATCGCCATGCGAATAGCGCCATCGACGTCGGACTGGCTGATCTCCACGCCCTTCTGCAGGATACCGTAGAGATTATCGAGCGCGCGGCGCGCCTGCTCGGCGGCGACGGGATCGCCCTTGATGGTCAGCCGGTTGCCACGTGAATTGATGTCGACGCCTAGCTTCTGCTCGACCCGGGCCAGGTTCTCGTCGAACTGGCCATAGAGCGCACTGGCAAGCTTGTTGTTGTCGAAGGTCAGAACGATATGCGCCATGTCCGATGCCCCTGAGGGCACATTCTTCGCGTCGGCGTTCAACCGTATCTCCTCATCTGGGTGCCCTCAGGCCCGCTCGGCGAACAGGCTGGCGTGGCCCGTGCTCGTGATTCGCGCAGTGATAATGTCACCGATTTTGCCGGCGGTTTCATCAAGAATAACCGGCAGCAGCCAGGGTGACCGACCGACAATCTGCTTCGGCTGGCGACCCGGCTTGTCGATCAGCGTTTCGACCGTCTTGCCCACCAGTCCGCCAATGAAGTCGGCCTGCTGCTGGTTCAGCAGCGCCTGGAGGCGCTGCAGGCGCTCGTCCTTCACCTCTTCTGCGACATGGTCGGTCATTTCCGCACCCGGCGTTCCCGGGCGCGACGAATATTTGAACGAGAAGGCCTGCGCGTAGTTCACCTCGCGCACCAGCTTCATCGTATCCTCGAAATCCGCGTCGGTCTCGCCCGGGAAGCCGACGATGAAGTCGCCCGACATGGCGATATCCGGCCGTGCGGTGCGGATGCGCTCGATCAGACGCAGATAGTCGGCCGCGGTGTGCTTGCGGTTCATCGCCTTCAGGATGCGGTCGGAGCCCGCCTGCACCGGCAGGTGCAGATAGGGCATCAGTGAAGGCAGGTCGCGATGGGCGGCGATCAGTTCGTCGTCCATGTCGCGCGGATGGCTGGTGGTGTAGCGCAGCCGCGCAATGCCCGGAATTTCGGCTAGCCGGTACAGCAGGCGGCCAAGGCCCCATTCGCTGCCATCCGAGCCCTCGCCGTGCCAGGCATTCACGTTCTGGCCAAGCAGCGTCACCTCGCGCACGCCGGCAGCCGCCAGGCGCTCGGCCTCCGCCAAGATCTGAGCTACGGGCCGCGAAACCTCGGAACCTCGCGTGTAAGGCACCACGCAGAAGGTGCAGAACTTGTCGCAACCTTCCTGCACCGTCAGGAAGGCGGTCACGCCGCGGCCGATGATCTCGGCGCGCCTGGGCTCCGGCAGATGGTCGAACTTGTCTTCCAGCGCGTATTCGGTCTCGACGACCTTCTCGCCGCCGCGAACCTTCTTCAGCGCCTCGGGCAGCCTGTGGTAGGTCTGCGGGCCGATCACCAGATCGACCGCCGGCGCGCGCCGAAGGATCTCGCGGCCTTCCGCCTGCGCCACGCAACCGGCAACGCCGATGACCATCTCGCCGCCATTCCTGGCGCGCTCGGCCTTCAGGTCGCGGATACGGCCGATCTCCGAGTAAACCTTCTCGGCAGCCTTTTCGCGGATGTGGCAGGTGTTGAGCAGCACAAGGTCGGCGTCCTCCATGGTCGAGGTCGCGACATAGCCGTCGGCGGCCAGCGCATCCGACATGCGCTGCGAGTCGTAGACGTTCATCTGGCAGCCGTAGGTTTTTACGAAAACCTTCTTGGCCGCTCCTGCCGTCCCGTTGAGGGTCTCGGCGCCGTCCTGAGAAATCTGCTCCAGTTCCATGGGCGGGCTTCTAACGCTTTTCGATGGCAAAAAACAGACGTTTCTTGGCAGGTCTTGGCGGGGTTCAGCGTTTGGGGTCGCGCAGCGCCTGGTTCATCATGCTGCGCACGCTGTCTTCCACCTGGCGCGCGGTCTCCTTGCGGCTGGTGCCCGCCGCAAATTCCAGCGGTTCGCCGAAATGCACTTCCACGTCGATCGCGCCTTCGGCCAGCAGATCCTTGACGTGCGGCACCAGGTCCTGGTCGCCCACCCAGGCCGCGATTGCCCTGTGCTGGCGCCCCATCGGCAGGCCCTGCAGGCGCGTGTAGGTGATGGCGACCGGCTGTATGAAGACCTTGTCCGCACCGCCCTCGTCGATGGCCAGCTTCGCCGCACCGAACAGCGTGCTCTTGAACGGCAGCAATATGTTGCCGTCGCCGGTCGTGCCCTCGGCAAACAGCACCACGGCGTCGCCCGAAGCCAGGCGGCTGGCGATCTCGCTGGCCTGCTCGCCGGATTTGCGCTTGCGCTCGCGCTCCACGAAAATGCTGCCCTGCAGGCGCGTCAGCCCCCCGATGAGCGGCCAGCGCGACATTTCCGACTTGGCGATGAAGGCAACGTCGTTGAACGAGGCCAGCACCATGACGTCGGTCCACGAAACATGGTTCGCGGCGATCAGGAGCGGGCGGCTCGTGGACATCGTGCCGGTCACATGGACGCGGAAGCCTAGCGCGCGCAGGATGAGCCCGTTGCACCAGCGCCGTATGCGACGCGGCTTATAAAGCCCGGTTTTGACGCCGAGATAGGCGAACGGCACCAGTAGGGCCAGCCCGACCGCGACGCACAGAAGCGCCAGACCTATCCGCAGCTTCGCAAACATGCGTCGTGCCGTTCCTCCAATCGCAGGATTTGCTAGCGAAGGTCGCGGCGCATGACAAGCGCGCCATTGGCGCCGCTGCCCGGGGCGCGATAGTAGTCGGCCCGCTTGCCGACCTCGCGGAAACCGAGCCGCCGGTAGAGCGCGATCGCCGCAGCATTGGTCTCGTCGACTTCGAGGAACAGCGCCTCGGCGCGTTGGGCGTGAAGCTCGCGCAGCACCGCATCCATCAGCTTCCAGCCGAGCCCTTGCCGCCGATAGGCGCGGGCCACCGCAATGGTCAGGATTTCGCCTTCGCCGGCGACCAGCCGCGCCAGCACGAAGCCCGCCGGCGCTTCGTTACCGCGCCCGACCTCGCGCGCAGCATAGCCGAACACGGTGTTTTGCGCCAAAAGGTCGGCGAACTCGCCGCCCGTCCATGGCCGCACGAAATCCTCACGATGCAGCAACGAGACGGCATCGCTGTCCTTCGCCGCCAGCGGCTCCAGCACGAAATCGCGCTGGCGCGAGGTGATGAAGGGAATGCGCATTCAACCGCTCCTCGGCAGGACGAAGCCGGCCTGCGGCTTGGCGTCCGGTTCACGCAGGTAAAGGGGTTTTGGCCGCTCGCCGGGCTGCTTGCCGGCGGCCAGTTTTGCATAGACGCCGATATCGGACGTCGCGCCGAGAGGCCCGATCGCAATGTCCTCTCCCGGCAGCGTGGCGGCGATCATTCCCGCCGCCGTGCCGGCCAAAGCAGCCGCATATTCGGTGCCCAGCAAGGTCGCCTGTGCAAGGTCGATCACTGCCGGGGCAAAGAGCGTGGCGCCAACATCGTCATAGACCGCGGCCTGCAGCTCGCCGCGCCCGCCATCGAGGGCGGCCAGCACGGTGCGCGGCCCGTTAAGCGCGCGCGCCTCGGCAGCGATCGCCTCCAGCGTCGTGACGCCGATCGCCGGGATACCCAGCGCCAGCGCAAGGCCGCGAACGGCCGACACGCCGACGCGGACGCCGGTGAAGGAGCCGGGCCCAACCGAGACGGCGACCGCTCCGAGATCGGCAAAGGCGAGCTTACCCGCCTTCATCGCTGCTTCGATCACGCCCATCAGATGCTCGGCGTGTCCCTTGCCGAGGTCCAGCACCTCGCGGCCAAGCTCTTTTCCCGCGTCCGCGTCATAGACGCAGGCTGCGCAGAGCCGGGCTGAGCAATCGATGGCGAGGAGCTTCATGAGCGGTTTGCCTTCGACCCTTAATTGGCCGCCCGGTCGCGCGCCTTCAGCTCCAGCCGGCGCCGGTGCAGAACCGGCTCGGTGTAGCCATTGGGCTGCTCGCGACCCTTGAAGACGAGCTCGCAGGCGGCCTGGAAGGCGATGGAGTTGTCGAAGTCGGGCGCCATCGGGCGATAGAGCGGATCGTCCGCGTTCTGCCGGTCGACCACGGCCGCCATGCGCTTCATCGTTTCCATGACCTGGTCGTGGGTGACCACGCCGTGGTGCAGCCAGTTGGCGAGGTGCTGGGACGAGATGCGCAGCGTGGCGCGGTCTTCCATCAGGCCGACATCGTTGATGTCCGGCACTTTCGAGCAGCCGACGCCCTGGTCGACCCAGCGCACGACATAGCCCAAAATGCCCTGGGCGTTGTTGTCGATCTCGTGCTGGATCTCCTCCGGCGTCCAGTTCGGACGCACCGCAACCGGCACCGACAGGATGTCGTCGAGCTTGGCGCGCGGGCGGTTCTTCAGCTTTTCCTGCACCGCGTGCACGTCGACCTTGTGATAGTGCGTGGCGTGCAGCGTGGCCGCCGTCGGCGACGGCACCCAGGCGGTGTTGGCGCCAGCCTGCGGGTGAGCGATCTTCTGCTCCAGCATCGCCGCCATCAGGTCCGGCATGGCCCACATGCCCTTGCCGATCTGGGCGCGGCCGGAAAGCCCGCATTCCAGGCCGATGTCGACATTCTGAGCCTCATAGGCGGAAATCCAGGCCGACTGCTTCATGTCGCCCTTGCGGATCATCGGGCCAGCTTCCATCGAGGTGTGGATCTCGTCGCCGGTGCGGTCGAGGAAGCCGGTGTTGATGAACACCACCCTCTCCTTCGCGGCGCGGATGCTCTCCTTGAGGTTGATGGTGGTGCGCCGCTCCTCGTCCATGATGCCCATCTTGAGCGTGTTCTTCGTCATGCCGAGCATCTGCTCGACGCGCCCGAACAGCTCGACGGCAAACGCCGCCTCTTCCGGCCCATGCATCTTGGGCTTGACCACATAGACCGAGCCGCTGCGCGAATTTTTCCGCGCGCCGTTCGGGCCGACATCGTGCAGCGAGATCAGGCCGGTGACGGCGGCGTCCATGATGCCTTCCGGCACCTCGTTGCCGTCGCGGTCGAGGATGGCCGGATTGGTCATCAGGTGGCCGACATTGCGCACCAGCATCAGCGAACGACCGGGCAGCACCAGCTTGCCGCCGTCCGGTGCGGTGTATTCGCGGTCGGCGTTGAGCTTGCGGGTAACGCTCTTGCCGCCCTTCTCGAAGGTTTCGGCAAGGTCGGCCTTCATCAGGCCGAGCCAGTTGCGGTAGGCAACGACCTTGTCCTCGGCGTCGACCGCCGCGACCGAATCCTCGCAATCCTGGATCGTGGTCAGCGCCGCCTCGAGCACGATATCGGCGATGCCGGCCGGATCGGTCTTGCCGATGGTGTGGTTGCGGTCGATGACGATCTCGGCATGCAGGCCGTTCTTCCTGAGCAGCACGGCCGAAGGCGCCGCAGCCTCGCCGCGATAGCCGACGAACTGCGCCGGATCGGCCAGGCCTGTAGAGCCCACGACCAGCTGTCCGTCCTTGACGGCGAGCGCGCCGGCATTGGCCCAGGAGCCGTCCTTCAGCGGAGCGGAGGTGTCGAGGAAATTGCGACCCCAGGCGATGACCTTCTCGCCGCGCCCCGGATTGTAGCCCTTGCCCTTCTCGGCGCCGCCGGTATCCGGGATGGCGTCGGTGCCGTAGAGCGCATCATAGAGCGAACCCCAGCGGGCGTTGGCGGCGTTGAGCGCATAGCGCGCATTCATGACGGGCACGACGAGCTGCGGGCCGGCGACCACCGCGATCTCGGGATCGACGTTTTCGGTGGCGACCTTGAACTCGGGGCCTTCCTCGACGAGGTAGCCGATCTCCTTCAGGAAAGCGCGATAGGCGGCCATGTCCGACGGCGCGCCATTCTCGCGATGCCAGGCATCGATCTTTTCCTGGATGGCGTCACGCTTGGCCAGGAGCTCGCGATTGCGCGGCGCAAGATCGTGCACGATGGTCGAAAGCCCGGCCCAGAAGGCGGCGGCCTCGACACCAGTGCCCGGCAGTGCCTCCTGCACCACGAAATCATGAAGCTCACGGGCAATACGCAGACCCGACGCTTCGATCATATCGCTCATAGTCTTTCTCCTGACACCCTATGCGGACGGACAATTTCGCGGCCTTTGATCACGTTGGGGTTGCAGGGTCAATTCATCCCAAGCTGTAGAACCCGCCAAACCCCGAAAAGCCGCTTTGCATAATAGCATCGGCAGCGGCAAACGAGGATAAGTTGCGGTTTACGCAGCGATCCGCGGCCGGCCGGTGGCGACCGCCAGGATATGCGCCTCGATGAACATGCGCTGGCCATCCACCATCGAGGCGCGCACATCATGCGTGACCTCGATCTCGGCGGCATCCGTGCCGGCATCCAATGCACGCTGCGCCGCGATCTTGCGGATCTCGGCATCGGCGACACGGATGGCCTCTTCCTCGTTCAGAAAATCGCGGACGTCGTCACCCGAAGCGACGCGGAACAGTCCCTCCTTGGGCTGGCTCACGCGCGCCTCGGCCGAGATGCGCACCTGCCCGACCACGGCGCCAAGCGCATTGGCGACATCGGTGTCTCGCGGCACTACGCACTCATTGCCCAGCAAGTCCGGCAGGCCGGCATAATGCAGCGGCGCCGAAGCGCCGAGGCCGATGACCGGGCGGTCGAGGGCTACCGTGAAGCGTGCGATGCCTTCATGACCGTCGACGGCGCGCTGCACCAGCGCATGGGCGACGGTCGACGCACCATCGAGCCCGTCCTCGGCAAAGGCGGTCTCCAGAATCACCTCGGCCGAATTGCGCGTGACGGCGAGCAGCACGCGTTCGGCCATCGCTTCCGGCGAGCTCGCAATTGCCTGGCCGCGACCGTCGCGCTTGCGCGCAAAAAGGCCGGCGCCGAGGCGGGCGGCCTTGGCGTCCCAGTTGTCCTGGCGGCCGAGCGTGTGGGCGGCATCCGACGGCGTGAAGCCGACGACATGCACCAGCCCGCGCCCCACCAACCGGTTGAGCGTCGCGTTCTGCGCGGTCGAGGTGAGCAGCCTGTCGAGTGGCAGCGGCACGGAGCCGATCGCTTCGTAGAGCTTGGCTTCCGGCGCGGTGAGGCCGGCGGCAAGACGCTCCGGCACGCCGGTGCGCACGGCGAAGCGGCCGTCCATGCGGCCGGGGTTGGGCGCACGCAGCTGGCGCTCCAGTTCGGCAGTGACGGCCTCGCCATGCACCATGCCGGCAAGCGCCAGCGGCACGACGCGGCGCGGCCCGAGCGTGATGCGCGGCGAAAGCCCGCCATCTTCCAACGCGACCTCCGAATCTCCGCCGAGGCCGAAGGTGCGCATGGCCACCGCCTCGACCATGGTGCGAAAACCGCCGACGGTGGCGCCTTCGGGGTCGAGCCGGGGGCGGCCATTGTCGAGCACGGCGACGTCGGTCGTGGTGCCGCCGATGTCGGAGACGACCGCATTGTCGAGGCCGGTCATGTGGCGGGCGCCGACGAGGCTGGCGGCGGGGCCGGACAGAATCGTCTCGATCGGCCGCTGGCGGGCGAACGCGGCCGAGACCAGCGCGCCATCGCCGCGCACCACCATCAGCGGCGCCTTGATCCCCCGCGCGGCCAGAAAGCCTTCGGTCGCGGCAACCAGCCGGTCGATCATCGAGATCAGCCGCGCATTGAGCAGCGTGGTCAGCGCCCGGCGCGGGCCGCCGAGTTTTGCGGAGAGCTCGTGGCTGGCGGTGACCGGCAGGCCGGTTTTTTCACGGATCAGGTCGCGTGCGAAAATTTCGTGGGCCGGGTTGCGGGTGGCGAAATAGGCGCAGACAGCGAAGCCCGACACCGATTTTTCCAGCTCCGGCAGCGCCGCCTCCAGCGCGGCAAGGTCGAGCCGCGCGGCATTGCCATGCACGTCATGCCCGCCGCCGCAAAACACCACCGGGTCGGTGCCGAGCGCGGTTTTCAGCCCGTCGCGGACGAGATCGCCTTCCGAAAAGCCGATCATCACCAGCGCCACGCGCCCGCCCTGCCCCTCGACCAGCGCGTTGGTGGCGAGCGTGGTGGACATCGACACCAGCTTTATCCCGGCCGGGTCAGCTTTGGCCTCCGAGAGCACCGCATCGACCGCGCCCGAAATGCCGACCGCCAGATCGTGCCGCGTCGTCAGCGATTTGGCCTTGGCGGTGACGCCCGCGCTCTCCGACCACAGCACCGCGTCGGTATAAGTGCCGCCGGTATCGATGCCGAGAAACAGCGGGGACGACGGCGTGGGCTTTTGGGTCATGTCGCGGGCAATCCGGAGCGGTTGAACTCGCCCCTGCCCTTAGCCCACAAAGCTTCGCCACGGAAGCACCGGAAGGTTGAGCCAGCGCCGGCCAGCCCCTGTCGCCACCACGCCCGGCTTTCGCCGTCTGGTCATTGTCCCTCGACAAGCTCAGGATGAGTTCGGGAAACGGGGCGCAGGGCCATGCCTCCTATGGTAGTATGTGGCACGGCTTGCCGCGCCACGCCGGTGAGCTTGCCCCGCTCAGTCGCCTCCACATTCGCGTGGCCAGCCGCCGCAAAGGCCCGGACTTGGGGGTTCATCACCCAGCAACGCCACCGTTAGCGCCACCAGCCCGGACACCGACGCTTCCACCTGATACCCGGTGCGCACCAGGCTTCCCGCGGAAGCGGATTTGGCCTTCAGGATACGGGGCGGTGGAGAGGTGGGGGATGAAGTTTTTTGCGGCGGAGGCGGGGCAGAATTTGTAGACCTGAAGAAATGTCAGGATTTCCATGAGTATTTGCCAGAGGGCAAGGGCTGGCGCGGGTGAAACATCGCGAAAGGCAGGGATTTTTGCCCGCCGGTCTAGAAGACGAAAACACCGAGGGTGGAGGCGAAGATGCGGTGACACGGAGGCGCTGCCCGGTACACCAGCCTTGTTTGCGCTCTACTCATGTTAGCCTTGCGACGGGACTGCACTCCATCTCCAAACAGACTGCACTAACAACCCTTGCCATTCCACCAACAACCATCATGGATTTTTTGAATAAATCTTGAAAAACTCTTATTCACTTTTACAACATCGTCCGGGACTATTAGCTTCAGCATATTAACCCCATCAATTACCTCAACATATTTCCTTCCATTGTTCTTAAATATTTTTTTTACTTCCGATTTTGCGTTCTGACCTTCAACAATGGAATTTGCTACACTTCTTTGCAACGAGCATTTTTCATCCAAAAACGGAGCGAACCAACTTTCAATGCACCGGTCTGGAACGCTGATCACAATTTTGGAACAATCCACACCTCTGCTTACAAGATTATCGTGTATCTCTTGCTCAATATCCTCTGCCTTCTGAGGCCTCTGCTCACGATCCAATATGCTGCGCTGCTCGGATGGCTCCTATTACACTGGGCTGACCAAGCAGGAGGTCGAAGCACGGGTGTGGGAGCACAATGAGGGCATCTACGACGGATACACCTCCAAGCGGCGGCCGGTGGAACTGGTGTTCACCGAAACCTATGACCTGATCATCGATGCAATTGCGCGGGAGCGGCAGATCAAGCGCTGGTCGCGCGCCAAGAAGGAAGCGCTGATCGCGCTCGCCTATGAAAGGCTGCCGGAATTGGCGAGCCGGAAGAAAAGATAGCTGGAGCCACCCTCGTGGTTCGAGGCTCCGTTCCGCTTCGCTCCACTCCGCACCTCACCATGAGGGCGGGGGTGTGGCACGGCGCTCAACTTTGAGGGTTGGAGTGCCGCTGCCGTTCTTAAGGGTGGGGCAGCGCGAACGTCCCTCATCCTGAGGAGGCGCCGTGAGCCGCCGTCTCGAAGGACGCACCTCACAATGAGGGATTTAGCGTGCGCTAGTTATCACCCATCTTGAGCGCCTGGATGAACGCTTCCTGCGGGATGTCCACCTTGCCGAACTGGCGCATGCGCTTCTTGCCTTCCTTCTGCTTTTCCAGAAGTTTGCGCTTACGCGACACGTCGCCGCCGTAGCACTTGGCGGTGACGTCCTTGCGCAGGGCCGAGATGGTTTCGCGCGCGATGATGCGGCCGCCGATGGCCGCCTGGATCGGAATCTTGAACATGTGCTGCGGGATCAGCTCTTTCAGCTTCTCGCACATGACGCGGCCGCGCTTTTCGGCCGCCGTGCGGTGCACCAGCATGGAGAGCGCGTCCACCGGCTCGTCATTGACCAGGATCGACATCTTCACCAGGTCGCCTTCGCGATAATCGGTGAGGTGGTAGTCGAAGCTGGCATAGCCTTTCGAGATCGACTTCAGCCGGTCGTAGAAGTCGAACACGACTTCGTTGAGCGGCAGGTCGTAGACCAGCATGGCGCGCTTGCCGACGTAGGAAAGGTCGGCCTGGATGCCGCGCCTGTCCTGGCAAAGCTTCAGGATGCCGCCGAGATAGTCGTCGGGGGTGAGGATGGTGGCGCGGATCCACGGCTCCTCGATGTGGGCGATCTTGACCACGTCGGGCATGTCGGCCGGGTTGTGCAGCTCCTTCACATCGCCGTCGTTCATGACCATGCGGTAGACGACCGACGGGGCGGTGGCGATGAGGTCGAGGTTGAACTCGCGCTCCAGCCGCTCCTGGATGATTTCGAGGTGCAGAAGGCCCAGGAAGCCGCAGCGGAAGCCGAAGCCGAGTGCCGCCGAGGTTTCCATCTCGAAGGAGAAGCTCGCGTCGTTGAGGCGCAGCTTGCCCATTGCCGCGCGGAGATCTTCAAAGTCCGCGGCGTCGACCGGGAACAGGCCGCAGAACACCACCGGCTGCGCCGGCTTGAAGCCCGGCAGGGCCTGTTCGGTGGGGCGGCGGTCGTCGGTGATGGTGTCGCCGACGCGCGTGTCTGCCACTTCCTTGATCGAGGCGGTGATGAAGCCGAACTCGCCGGGGCCGATCTCGTCGGCCTGGATCATCTTGGGCGTGAAGAAGCCGGTGCGTTCGACCGGATATTTTGCGCCGGTGCCCATCATGCGGATGGTCTGGCCCTTCTTGAGCACGCCGTCGATGACGCGCACCAGAACGATGACGCCGAGATAGGCGTCGTACCAGCTGTCGACCAGCATGGCCTTGAGCGGCTTGGACGCATCGCCCGCGCGCGGGGCGGGAAGCTGCTTGATGATCGCCTCAAGCACGTCCTCGATGCCGAGGCCGGTCTTGGCCGAGATGTAGACGGCCTGGCTGGCGTCGATGCCGATGACTTCCTCGACCTGCTCCTTGATGCGCTCGGGCTCGGCGGCGGGCAGGTCGATCTTGTTCAGCACCACGACGATCTCGTGGTTGTTGTCGATGGCCTGGTAGACGTTGGCGAGCGTCTGCGCCTCGACGCCCTGGGAGGCGTCGACCACCAGCAGCGAGCCTTCGCATGCAGCGAGGCTGCGCGACACTTCATAGGCGAAGTCGACGTGGCCGGGCGTATCGATGAGGTTGAGGACGTAGTCCTCGCCGTTCTTGGCGCGGTAGTTGAGGCGCACGGTCTGCGCCTTGATGGTGATGCCGCGCTCGCGCTCGATGTCCATATTGTCGAGCACTTGCTCCTTGCCCGCCATTTCGCGCGCGTCTAGGCCGCCGGTCATCTGGATGAGCCGGTCGGCGAGCGTGGATTTGCCATGGTCGATATGGGCGACGATGGAGAAATTGCGGATGTGATCGAGCGGTGTGGTCATGGCCGCGCATTTAGCAGGGGGCACGCAAAAGGCAAAGGAGATTCATGCCGGAATGCGCGCGCAAACCGGCCTTTCGCGTGTCGGAGCCCGGCTTCCTGCTCCGGCCGCAGACGACAGCTTCCTGCAACTTCGTTCAAACGGAGGATGCGCGGGCGGCGCATTGCGCGGAAAATCCTCGTTCGTGGTGTCTGGGAACGGCGCAGCGATCACCCCGAGCGAGGCTGGAATGGGCGGCAACTGCAGATCGTCTGGTTGTTTGGGAAGTCTTGGGGCCGGCGTTTGCCGCAGCCTTTCGAATGCCGGCGGCCGGCCATGACGACACAGCCGGAGCCGATGTCGGTCCTGCAACTGGGGCTGGCGCTGGGCCTTGCGTCGATCCTCTCGGTCGGCCCGAACAATCTGATGATGCTGAGGGCGGCGATCGGCCGGACGCGGCCGGTGACCGTCGCGGCGACCGTCTGGGCCAGCTACAACGCGCTGGCCGCCGTCGGCATCGTGCTCGGCGCGGAGATCAACGAGCAGAGTGCCTGGCTCACCAAGGTGCTGCCCTGGCTTGGCGTCGTCGCGCTGCTCTATTTCGCGACGTCATCGCTGCGCAAGGCGCTGTCGCGGGCGGTGACGGACGAACGTCCCGCGGAGAGCACACACATCGCCAGTTCGTTGCGGACGATATGGCTCAATCCGCTGACCTACCTGGAGCGGCTGGTCATGCCGAGCGTTGTTGCCGCCGATCTCGACGATCCGGTGCTACGCCTGTTGCTCTTCTTCGGCCTCGCCGGCGCTTCCACGATGAACTGCTTCAGCTACACGCTCGGCGGGCGGCTGCTCGCGCGCGTCATCCGCAGCCCGCGGGGCTTGCGCATCTTCGATTGTGCTGCAGGCTTGCTCCTGATCTGTCTGGCCAGCGCAGGCGCGCTGACGCTGCTTGCCCGCAACTAGTCGTAGGTCAGTTCCGATGCTTTTCCACCAAACACCCGGTAGGCGTAGAGCGAATAGCCGAGGATGACGGGCAGCACGATCAGCGTGCCGACAAGTATGATGGCGAGGCTTTCGGTGGAGGCGGCGGCCTGCCAGATGGTCAGCTTTTCGGGCACGACATAGGGGTAGAACGACCAGCCAAGGCCGGCGAAGCCGAGCACGAAGATGGCCGCGAGTGTCAGGAACGGCAGCATGGCGTGGCGGTCGCCCTCCTTGGGGAGGTGAAAGGTCTGCCACCAGAGCCAGACGAACAGGATGACCGACAGGATCGGCAGCGGCGCCACATAGAGCATGTCGGGCAAGGTGAACCAGCGGTCGAAGATGCGGGGGCTGGTGAGCGGCGTTGCGGCCGACACGGCCAGCATGCCGAGCGCGGTCAGCACCAAAAGGTTGCGCAGCCAGCGCACCGCCTTGTGCTGCAGCTCGCCCTCGGTCTTGTAGATCAGCCAGGCCGCGCCCATCGCCGCATAGGAAGCGGCGAGGCACAGCGCCACCAGCACGCCGAAGGCCATGGCGGCAAGGCTGGTGTCGAGCCCCAGCACATAGATGCCGAGCATGTAGCCCTGCGCCAGCGAGGCAAGCACGGAGCCCACGAAGAAGGCGCGGTTCCAGCGACGCTTGCGGTGGACGGGCACCTTGGCGCGGAAATCGAAGGCGACGCCACGCAGGATGAGCCCGAGCAGCAGGACGAAGACCGGCAGATAGAGCGCGGTGAGAATGACGCCGTGCGCGAAGGGGAAGGCCACGAGCAGAAGCCCGACGGCGAGCACCAGCCAGGTTTCGTTGGCGTCCCAGAACGGGCCAATGGCCGAGATCATCGTGTCCTTCTCGTGGTCGGAGGCAATGCCGAAAAGGATGCCGACGCCAAGGTCGAAGCCGTCGAGCACGACATAGATGAGGATCGACACGCCCATGAGGCAGGCGAAGACGAATGGCAGGATGGTGGACCAGTCCAGGTTCGACATGGCTTTACTCCGTGTCGTGCGCGGGTTGCGACAGCGGCCTGTCCAGCACGCCCGGCAGTGGCGACTCGTCGCCCTCCTTGGCCGCCCTGAGCGACAGGTGAACCAGCGTGCCGAGATAGGCGACGATCAGCACGATGTAGAGCAGCGTGTAGAGGATCAGCGTCAGTGCGACATGCTCGGCGGGAACCGGGCCGACGGCTTCGGCCGTTCGCAGTACGCCGGTGACCAGCCAGGGCTGGCGGCCGATCTCGGTGGTGTACCAGCCGGCGAGCGTGGCGAGCCAGCCCGACAGCGTCATGGGCACGAGGATGATGGCGAGCCACCTAGGCATCTTGCCGCGCCGCCAGAGGTTCCAGGCGGCGACCCACGAGACGATCAGCATGATGATGGCGGTCCCCACCATGATGCGGAACGCCCAGAAGACGGGCGCGACCGGCGGATGGTTGTCGCCAAATTCGTTGAGGCCCTGCACCACGCCATTGGCGCTGTGCCGCAGGATGAGGCTCGCGCCGCCCGGAATGCTGACTTCGAATCTGTTTTGCCGCGTTGCCTCGTCGGGAAGGGCAAACAGGATAAGCGGCACGTTGGCGCGCGTTTCCCAATTGGCTTCCATGGCCGCCACCTTCTGCGGCTGGTATTCCAGCGTGTTGAGGCCGTGCTGGTCGCCGGCGAAGATCTGCAGCGGGATCAACACGGCTGCCAGGTAGACGCCGGTGCGCATCGCTTTCCACATCGCGTCCGACCGGTCGCCCGCCAGATAGCGCAGCGCCGAGAGGCCGGCGATGAAGAATGCGACTGTCAGGCCCGATGCCAGGAGCATGTGCACCAGGCGATAGATGAAGGACGGGTTGAAGACGACCTGCCACCAACTGGTCGCGTGGGCGACGCCGTCGCGAATCTCGAAGCCGATCGGCGTCTGCATCCAGGAGTCCAGGGCCAGGATCCAGAAGGCCGACAGAGTCGTGCCGAATGCGACCAGAACGGTGGCGGCCGTGTGCACCTTGTTTGACACCCGGCGGAAGCCGAACAGCATGATGCCGAGGAACACCGCCTCGAGGAAGAAGGCCGTCAGCACCTCATAGGCGAGCAGCGGGCCCGCGATATTGCCGACGCGCTGCATAAAGATCGGCCAGTTGGTGCCGAACTGGAAGCTCATGGTGATGCCGGTGACGATGCCGATCGCGAAGGACAGAGCGAAAACCTTCACCCAGGTGAAGTAGGCGCGCATCCAGGCCGGATCGGAGGTGCTGTTGTAGCGCAGCTTGAAGAAGAGAAGGACCCAACCGAGGGCGATGGTCAGCGAAGGAAACAGAATGTGGAAGGAAATATTCGCAGCGAACTGTACGCGCGACAACATCACCGGATCCATCAGGATTCTCCCGCTCTGTTTCGCGCGGAAAAATAGGGCGAATGTCGCGCCGGTCAAAAGCGGCGGGGCAAGAATAGCCGGGAGCCACAGGCCGTATTTCGTACCATTCAACGCCGCTTATGCGGCGTGAACCTCGACGGTTACATGCGAGAGCCTGGGCAGGCCAGCGAGCCGGGACTTGTAGCTTTCGGGTTGCTGCGGCAGCGCCGAGACGACGGAGACGATGAGCCCCATGTGGCCCGGCCCCAGCCGCCACAGATGGAGATCCGCGACGCGGTCGCCGTCACGCTCGAGAAGCCGGCGCACACGGGCTGCGAGCGCATCGTCGGCGCGGGCGTCGAGCAGCACGGCACCGGAAGTCCGCAGCAGGCCCCAGGACCAGCTGGCGATGACGAAGGCGCCGATAATGCCCACCACCGCGTCCATCCAGATCCAGCCATAGAGCCAGCCGGCGAGCAGGCCGAAGATGGCAAGCACCGAGGTCATGGCGTCGGCCAGCACATGCAGATAGGCTGAGCGGAGATTGTGGTCGTCATGCGCATGATGGTGGTGGTGCGCGTGATGGTCATGATGGTGGTGCGCGTGATCGCGGTCGCCACCACCCGACAGCAGCCAGGCGCTGACCAGATTGACGCCAAGGCCGAGCACGGCCACGGCGATTGCGTCGTTGAAGCGGATGGGAACGGGCTCGACGAGCCGCATCGCAGACTCATAGACGATCATCACCGCGATCACCGCCAGAACGATGGCGCTGGTATAGCCGGCAAGCTCGCCGAACTTGCCGGTGCCGAAGGCAAAGCGGTCGTCCCGCGCATGGCGGCGCGCATAGGCATAGGCCGCCGCCGTGATAGCCAGCGCGCCGGCATGGGTGGACATGTGAAAGCCGTCGGCCAGAAGGGCCATGGAGTTGAAGAGCAGGCCGGCGACGATCTCGCCCACCATCATGGCGAATGTCAGCGCGATGACCATGTAGGTGCGGCGTGCGTTGCGGTCGTGATGCTCGCCGAGGAAGACGTGGTCGTGGGTATATCGTTCGATGGGCAGCGAGTTCATGACCGGCCTCTCAAAGATATTTGGTGATCTCCCGAAACCCGGGATCGTTGACGTGGCTCATGCGGATAACCTTATCCCCCGCAGGGGATGCGGCAAGGGTCGCTGCTGGAAACTGGCGCCTGGCGCCCTCGTGGTTCGAGTCCCGGCCTTGTTGGGCTTGCGATCAACGCCCCACGCCGTGCGGGCCGGGCACCTCACCATGAGGGCTACTGGAATGCCGCAATGCCAACCTTGGACGTTCGAAATTGGGAAGCCAAGGGGGCGGCACGCTCGCGAGATGATGGGTGCGTCCTTCGAGACGGCGGCTCACGCCGCCTCCTCAGGATGAGGAACGTTGGCGCTGCCCCACCCTCATGGTGAGGTGCGAAGCGGAGCGGAGCCTCGAACCACGAGGGTGGCTCCAGCTATCTTCTCTCTCGGCTCACACCGCCTTGCACAGGCGCAAGAGCGCCATGACCTCGAGCGGGGTGGCCCGCTTGAAGGCGATATAGGTGGGCTCTTCCTCGCCGTGGAAGCGGCGCTTGAAGGCGGCCTGTCCCTGCAGGTTGAAGACGCGCCGGTTGATGTGGCCCGAGTTGTAGGCGCGGGAGAACATCGAGCGCCAGAAAGGGCTTTCGTCAAAGCCGCTTTCGCGGATGTCGGCCAGCGGCGACAGGCCGAGCGTGACGAGGCCCCGCCCCTCCTTGCGGAAGCGGTCGACGGCGAATTTCGTCAGTCCGATTTCTGCATGCGGGGTGGTTTCGGCAAATTTGCGCTTGAAGGCGGTGGTGTAGCCGACGACCTCGCCGCCCCTGAAGATCGGGTCGAAGTCGAGCAGCGCCACCGCCCGCGCATCCGGATCGATCAGCACGAAACGGCGCATGCCGTCGCCGAGGCTGGTGCGGAATGGCCGGTTGAGAAAGCGCATCTCCCAGCGCTTGACGACGCGCTCGGCGCGCCAGCTGTCCGACAGGCGCTTGACGTGTTCGTGCGAGGCGACGCTGCCGTCGTCCTCGATGATGGAATAGCCGTGCTTGAACAGCCAGCGCTCGGAATAGCGCACGGTTTCGTTGCGCGTACCGGAGAAATCATGCGCGGGCAAAGGCAGGCGGGTGTCGATGCCGGCGCGGTTGATGCGGTAGCCGAGCCCGGCAAGCACGCGGGCGGTCTCTTCGCCGATCTGGACGAACCAGGGGGTGCGCGCCGCCTCGATGAAACGTCTGAGATAGGCAGGCCTTTCGCCCTGCGCCGCGACCGGATCGCCCAGCGCGAAATGCTGGCCCATCTTGGTGGAAAAGGCGATGTAGCCGTCGGCATCGCCGAAATAGCTGAGATCGTCCTGGATCGCGGTGGAATAGGCGAGCGAGAAGTCGCCGTGGCGGCGCACCAGCCGCAGCCGGTCCTCGAATGCCAGCTCCATGCGCGGCACGGTGGCGGCGCGCCAGTCGAGCAAGGCGTCGAAACTCTTGCGTAGGAACCGCATGCTTTGGTCAAGTCCCCGTGCCGCGGCGACAAGAAGATCCCCGTCATCTTCTTTGGCCGGCAAAGCCACTCTTGCTCAAAATCTTCGGTTGCGCCACAAAGATCGCACCAGCGCGCCGTGTCCACGGCAGAAAATCCAGCGAGAGTCACATGTCTTCAACTGATGTCGAACGGGTGATCGTGATCGGCGCGGGGCCGGCCGGCATGGCAACGTCGCATGCGCTGGGCAAGATCGGGGTGGCTTCGGTGATCCTCGAACAGGAGGCGCGCATCGGCGAACCATGGCGGCGCCGGCACAAGAACATCACGCTGAACACCCATCGCAATTTCTCGGCCATGCCGGGCCTGGCCTTTCCGAAGGGAACGCCGGCCTTTCCCGGGCGCGACGCGGTGGTCGACCATCTCATGGCCTTCGGAAAGCACCACAGACTGCCGATCGAATATGGCGTGACGGTTGACACCATTTCGCGCGAGGACGGGCTTTGGGCGGTGCGGGCGAACGGCGCCAAGCGGCTGGCGCGCGACGTGGTGGTGGCGACCGGCCGCGACAAGCATCCCTATATGCCCGAGTGGAAGGGCGCCAAGGAGTTTGGCGGCAGGCTGATCCACGCCGCCGATTTCGGCCAGGCGAACGACTATGCCGGCAAGTCGGTGCTGGTGATCGGCGCCGGCAATTCGGGCTTCGACCTGCTCAACCACCTCATCCGCGCCAAGACCGGGCAGCTGTGGCTTGCGGCGCGCAACGGGCCGTCGATCCTGCCCAAGCGCATCGCCAATGTGGCGGTGCACATGTTCTCACCTGTCACCAATGCGCTGCCGAACTGGCTGGCGGACGCCGTGGTGGGAACCACGCAGCGGCTGATGTGGGGCGACATGACCCGCTACGGCATGCCCAAGGCGCCGGGCGGCGGGGTGAGCCGCCTGCGCTCCGACTACACTGCGATCGCTGCCGACGACGGCGCCATGAATGCGATCAAGGCCGGGCGCATCAAGGTGGTGCCGACGGTGCGCGAGTTCCGTCCCGATGGCGCAGTGGTGCTCGACGATGGGCAGACGATACGGCCCGACGTGACGATCGCCGGCACCGGCTATCGCACCGGGCTCGATGGGCTGGTGGGCGAATATGGCGTGCTGGACGAGCGCGGCTTTCCGCTCGTCAACGGCTCGGACCATCCGAACGCGCCGGGCCTTTGGTTCCTCGGCATGCGGCCCAACCTCCGCGGCTGCTTCTATGCCGCGGTCCAGCAGGCCGGCGAGATCGCCAAGGGGATCTCGCGCAGCCGCCGCCTGTAAGATGCTTACACCGACCTCGTGATGCCCCCGTCGATGCGGATGTTCTGGCCGGTGATGTAGCTCGACTTCTCGCTGGCGAGGAAGGCGATCAGCTCCGACACCTCCTCGACGCGGCCGTAGCGGCCCATCGGGATGCGTTCGCGACGCTCGCCGGTTTCCGGCAGGCTGTCGATAAAGCCCGGCAGCACATTGTTCATGCGCACATTGTCGGGCGCGTATTTGTCGGCGAACAGCTTTGTGAAGGAGGCGAGCCCGGCGCGAAACACGCCCGAGGTCGGGAACAATGCTTCCGGCTCGAAGGTGGCATAGGTCGAGATGTTGACGATGGAGCCGGATTTCTGCGCCTGCATGACCGGCGTGACCAGCCGCGCGATGCGCACGGCATTGAGCAGATAAGTCTCCATGCCGAGCTGCCACTCCTCGTCGCTGATCTCCAGGATCGGCGCGCGAGGGCCGTGACCGGCGCTGTTGACCACCGCATCGATGCGGCCCCATTTCTCCACGGTGGCGTCCACCAGCCGCTTGAGATCGTCGTTGGAGCGGTTGGAGCCGGTGACGCCGATGCCGCCGAGCTTCTCGGCCAGCGCCTCGCCCTTGCCCGACGAGGACAGGATGGCGACCTTGAAACCGTCCTCGGCAAGCTTGCGGGCGGCATCCGCCCCCATGCCACTGCCGCCTGCGGTGATGATGGCCGTCTTCAGTTCCGACATTTTTTGCACTCCCCTTTCGTCGCCACGCACTGCGTCGGCGCAATTCTTATGGGCAAAGAGGTATCCGCGCGGACGCGGCCGGGCAAGGTGCTGGACCAGCACGCGGGCAATTGTGGCAGACCGTTGGGGCAGCTGCACCTTGACGACGCGCGGCAGCTTTGCCAGACATCGCCTGGACGGGCCGGAGTTTTGAGCTGGGTGCCGACGTGGCCGCCTGCGCCATGCCCGTGGAGAGCGACTTGACCCTATTCGGCTTTCTGCAGCTCGCCGCCTCGACGGTGATCTTCCTTCTCGCCGCGGCTTGCGCGAAATCCTGGGCGCTGGCGCCCGGCCTGCCGAAACTGGTGCTGACGCTGGTGCTCTATTCGGCGGGCAATCTGGTGATGCTGCGCCTGGTGCGCGAATTCGGCATGGCTTCGGCCTTCAGCCTGTCGGCGGTGATCCAGCTGGTGGCGATCAACGTGATCGCGCTGGCCTTCTTCGGCGAGCGGTTGAGCGTGGTGCAGAGCGGCGGCGTGGTGCTTGCCATCCTAGCCGTGGGCCTGATCACGCTTGGGCCGCAGGCCGGCGGCCAGTAATTTTTGGCTCCCCTTCACACTGCCATGCGATGCTCGGCCGCGCACCATAATTGCGCGGCCTGATGTTGAAGGCGACTTGCCTCCCTATCTAACTCCTGCATTTCTGCAGCGACAAAGCATCGGGTAGTCTTCATGAGCACAGCGCGGTCGGGTCTTTTCGGCAAGGTCGAATTCACCGTCCTGCTTGCCGCGCTGATCGTGGCGGGCGGTTTGTGGGGCTTCGTCGAGCTGATGGAGCTGGCGCGGAATTCGGCGCCGCACGGCTTCGACACCGAAATCCTGCTGGCATTGCGCACGCCGGAAGACCTTGCCACGCCGATCGGGCCGCACTGGCTGCAGGAAGCGATGCGCGACCTGACGAGCCTGGGCAGCGCAGCGGTGCTGATCTACATCTCCGCTGCCGCGATCATCTATCTCCTGGTGACGCGCAAGGCGCTCGCCGCTTTCTTCGTGCTGCTGGCCATTGCCGGCGGCCAGGCGCTGAATAGCCTGCTGAAGCTCGGCATCGACCGGCCGCGCCCCGAGGTGGTGCCGCATCTGGCCAACGTCAGTACGATGAGCTTCCCGAGCGGCCACGCCATGATGTCGGCGGTGACCTATCTGACGCTCGGCGCGCTTCTGGCGCAGACCGTGCCCGACCGGGCAACCAAGATCTATGTGCTTTCGGTGGCCGTGATGACCACCTTCATCGTCGGCATCAGCCGGCTCTATCTCGGCGTCCATTGGCCATCCGACGTGCTGGCCGGCTGGTGCGCCGGTGCGGCCTGGGCAATGCTGTTCTGGCTGGTGGCGCGCTGGGCGCGGCGGACCCAGGCGGCCTCGCTGAAGCCGATGTAAGGCCCCTCGCCTCATCCCTGAAACACCCGCCCCAGGGCTCCCCGCATCGATCTCCGCGCTGCTTGACAGCCGCAGCTTGGCGAGCCATACTTAACCAACAGGTTAAATAAGAGGACCCACCGGTCCGGAACCCGCTCTCGGCGGCAGAGTTTCTGCCGCAATCGAGGACGGTTCCTGGCCGCGCATGTCGATCCGGAATGGCATTTCCGCTCACAGGAAGGAAAAGGACCATGGAACCGCATAAAGTCGTATCGCAGCAGGAATGGCTGGAAGCCCAGAAGGCGCATCTGGCCAAGGAGAAGGAATATACGCGTCACCGCGACCGGCTGAACGCCGAGCGGCAGGCGCTGCCCTGGACGCGCGTGGAAAAGGACTATTTGTTTGACACGCCGCAGGGCAAAAGGACGCTCGAGGACCTGTTCGACGGGCGCAGCCAGCTGGTGGTCATCCACTTCATGCTCGGGCCGGACTGGGAAGCGGGCTGCGTGGGCTGCTCCTTCGGTGCCGACCATATCGACGGCGCCAACCAGCACTTGAGGCAGCATGACGTGACGCTGGTGGCCGTCTCGCGCGCGCCGCTGCCCAAGATCGAGGCCTACAAGAAGCGCATGGGCTGGAAGTTCGACTGGGTGTCGTCCTTCGGCAGCGACTTCAACTATGATTTCGGCGTCTCGTTCAACAAGGAAGACATCAAGAACGGCACGGCGGTCTACAACTACAAGCCGCTCGACTTCGAGATGGACGAGTTGCCCGGCATGACCGTGTTCTACAAGGACGAGAACGGCAACGTCTTCCGCACCTTCTCGCAATATGCGCGGGGCGACGAGGAGAGGCTAGGCGCCTATGTCTACCTCGACCGCACGCCCAAGGGCCGCAACGAGAAGAGCGCAATGGACTGGGTGAAGCGCCACGACGAATATCCCGACGAGGACAAGAATATTTCAGCGATGCTGACTTCATCCTGCTGCGGGTGAGCGCCTCCCAGCGAGGACATTTGTTCAAAACGGGCCGGCAGCCGAAGCCGGCCCGTTTGTCTTGCCGGGCTCAGCCCCAGATCAGCAGCGCTACGAGGCCGGCGGTGCCGACGATCAGACGCCACCAGGCGAACAGCCCAAAACCGTGGCGCGAGACATAGTCGAGCAGGTGCCGCACGACGAACACGCCGGAGATGAAGGCGGCCACGAAGCCGACGCCGATGATCGGCAGGTCGGCCGCCGTCAGCACATCACGGTTCTTGATCAGCTCGAGCGTGAAGGCGCCGGCCATGGTGGGCATGGCGAGGAAGAAGGAGAACTCGGCCGCCGAGCGCTTGTCGGTGCCCATCAAGAGCGCGCCGACGATGGTTGCGCCCGAGCGCGACGTGCCGGGGATCATGGCCAGGCACTGGAAGAAGCCGATGCCCAGATAGACCGGCAGCGGGTAATCCGTCACGTTGCGATATTTCGGCGTCAGCGCGAGCCTGTCGACCCAGAGCAGCGCAACACCGCCGACGATCAGCATGACGCAGATCAGCATCGGCGATTCGAAAAGCACCGTCTTGATGAAGTCATGCGCCAGGAAGCCAATGACGGCCGCCGGCAGGAAGGCGAGCAGGACGCCGAACACGAAGCGCCGCGCGCCGGGGTCACTTGGCAGGCTGGTCGCGATCTTCCAAAGCCGCCCGAAATAGACCGACAGGATGGCCAGGATGGCGCCGAGCTGGATCAGCACCTCAAAGGCCTTGCCGGTGGACTCAAAGCCCAGGAAATGGCCGGCCAGCAGCATATGGCCGGTGGACGACACCGGGATGAACTCGGTTAAGCCCTCGAGCAGACCAAGCAGCAGGGCTTCGACGATGGTTTGATGTTCCATGAATGTCTCGACGATGCAGGGGGAATGGTGGGCTTGCTTGTCAGGGCGCCGAACTGTCCCTATACGGATGCGCCTTGACCGCCCGGTGAATCGGGCAGAGATAGAACTACCGGCGCGGCCGAAGAATGACCAGCGCAGTTTTTGCCACGGAACCATGCTGACGCTTTTCCATCACCCCATGTTCGCCTCCTGCCGCTTCGTTCGCCTCGCCTTTGGCGAGTATGGTGAGGAGCTGGCGCTGATCGAGGAAAAGCCGTGGGCGCGACGCAGGGAGTTTTTGGCGCTCAACGCCGCCGGCACGCTGCCGGTGCTCCTGGCCGAGGGCGACGTGCCGATCATCGGCGCCGGCGTGATCGCCGAATATCTCGACGAGACGCGCGGCGTGCTGAAGCGCGAGCGGCGCCTGTTCGCCGAGGACCCGATGGAGCGCGCCGAGATCCGCCGGCTGGTGGACTGGTATCTGGTCAAGACCGATAGCGAGGTGACCAAGCACCTGGTGCGCGAGCGCGTGCTGAAGCCGCTGATGCCCAACGAGGTGGGCGGCGGCTCGCCGGATTCGGGCGCCATCCGCGCCGCCCGCGCCAATATCCGCCAGCACATGAAATACACCAACTGGCTGGCCGGCACCCGCCACTGGCTGGCCGGCCCGCGCATCACCTATGCCGACCTCGCGGCCGCCGCCGCCATCTCCGTGCTCGACTATCTGGGCGAGATCGACTGGAGCGACAACAGCGCCGCGCGCGACTGGTACACGCGGGTGAAGTCGCGGCCCTCCTTCCGCCCGCTGCTCGGCGACCGGGTGCGCGGAATTTCGCCGGTATCGCACTATGCGGACCTCGACTTCTGATAAACCCGAAAGGGGCAGATCCGACGCGGGCGAGCGCCTGCGGCAGATGATCGACCGCGAGGCTCGCCGCGCCGGCTTCGACGTCATTGCCGTCGCTGCGCCCGATTCAATCCCGCAGGCACCGGCCCGGCTGGCCGAGTTCGTTGACGCCGGCTTTCATGGCTCGATGGGCTGGATGGCCGAAACGCTCGAGCGCCGAGCCGCCCCCAAAGCGCTTTGGGCCGACGTTCGGTCCATCATCGTGCTGGCGATGAACTACGGCCCAGGCGAGGATCCGCGCGCCCTGCAGGCAATGCCCGAGCGGGGCGCGATCTCCGTCTATGCCCGCAACCGCGACTATCACGACGTCATCAAGGGCCGGCTGAAAGAGCTGGCCGGCAAGATCGTGGCCCGCGCCGGCGGCGACGTGAAGGTGTTCGTCGACACAGCCCCGGTGATGGAAAAACCGCTGGCCGAGGCAGCCGGCATCGGCTGGCAGGGCAAGCACACCAACCTCGTGAGCCGGCAGTTCGGCTCGTGGCTGTTTTTGGGCACCATCTTCACCACTGCCGAGATTACGCCCGATGCGCGGGAAGTCGACCATTGCGGCTCCTGCCGCGTCTGTCTCGACGCCTGCCCGACCAACGCCTTTCCCGCGCCCTACAAGCTCGATGCGCGGCGCTGCATCTCCTACCTCACCATTGAGAACAAGGGGCCGATCCCGCATGAATTCCGCGCGGCGATGGGCAACCGCATCTATGGCTGCGATGATTGCCTGGCCGCCTGCCCATGGAACAAGTTTGCGCAGGCCGCCTCGGAGATGAAGCTTGCCGCCCGCGACGACCTGCTTGCGCCAAAGCTGGCGGATTTTCTGGCCATGGACGACACGGCCTTCCGCGCCTTCTTCTCCGGCTCGCCGGTGAAGCGTATCGGCCGCGACCGCTTTGTGCGCAACGTGCTGGTCGCCGCCGGCAATTCGGGCGAGCGTGGGCTGCTCGCAGCTTGCGAAAGCCTGCTCGGCGATGCCTCGCCGCTGGTGCGCGGGGCGGCGGTGTGGGCGCTGTCGCGGCTGATGGAGCCGGCGGCTTTTGCGGCGCTTGCAGAGGCGCGGCAAAACGGCGAAGACGACGCCGAGGTGCGCCGGGAATGGGATTTTGCGACCGGCTGGCAAGAGACGATCGGGGAACATGCATGAGCGCAGAAAAGATGTTCATCTTCGGGGCCGGCTATTCCGGCAAGGCGACCGCACAGGCAAAGCCCGAGCTCGGCGTCCAGGTTGCCGGCACCACGCGCTCGCCCGAAAAATTCGAGGCGCAGCGGCAGGCGGGCATAAGTCCCTTCGTTTTCGATGGAACGCTCACCGATGAGCTGGCTGTCGAGCTTGCCGAGACCACGCATCTGCTGATTTCCATTGCGCCCGACGAGACCGGCGACCCGGTACTGAACGCGATGCGCGAAAAGATCCTGCATGGCATGCCGAAGCTCAAATGGATCGGCTATCTCTCCACCGTCGGAGTCTATGGCGACCATAGCGGCGAATGGGTGGACGAGACCGGCGAATGCAGGCCGGTGTCGCGGCGCTCCGTCATGCGGCTGGCGGCGGAGAACGAATGGCTGGCGCTTGGCACCGAGACCGGCCTGCCGGTGGCGGTGCTGCGGCTTTCCGGCATTTACGGGCCGGGACGCAACGCGCTCGTCAACCTCGCCAATGGCACCGCAAAGCGCCTCATCAAGCCGGACCAGGTGTTCAACCGCATCCATGGCGAGGACATTGCGGGCGCCGTCTGGCACCTGGCAAAGCAGAACATGGGTGGCGTTTTCAACGTCACCGACGACCAGCCCTCGCCGCCGCAGGACGTGGTGACTTATGCCGCCGGGCTGATGGGTGCGACACTGCCGCCCGAGATTCCCTTCGAAACCGCCCAACTTTCGCCCATGGCCCGGTCTTTCTATGGCGAGAACAAGCGCGTCTCCAACGCGGCGATCAAGGCAACGGGCTTCCGGTTCCGTTATCCGGACTATCAAACGGCCTTCGATGCGATGTGGAAGACGGGCAACTGGAACGAAGGCGAGCCGCGCAGCCCGATGAAGCGCGGATGACCGAGTGAGGTCATCGTGACGAAGGCCACGCTATCGTTTACGCTTCGCTAAGCAAGTCATCTCAAGCTTGTCGGCAAGGGGCCGGATTGGATGAAAATGCGCAAGAAATCTCTCTTCCAGACGGCAACCCGCATTGCCGCGGCCGCTGTGGCGGCATTCGCTCTTTCCGGGCTCGCGGCGACGGCTGCCCGTGCCGATGAGCTGGCAAAGGATCTGTTCGGCGCCCAGAAATTGCCGGCGGCGACCACGCCGCACTCCTACGGCTTCTATTCCAAGGGCTGTTTTTCGGGCGGCGTGGCGATCGCCACTGACGGGCCGACCTGGCAGGCGATGCGCCTGTCGCGCAACCGGCGCTGGGGCCATCCGACGATGATCCGGCTGATCGAAAAGCTGTCGCATGATGCGGTGGCAGACGGCTGGCCGGGCCTACTGGTCGGCGACATCTCGCAGCCGCGCGGCGGCCCGATGCTGACCGGCCATGCCTCCCACCAGATCGGCCTCGACGCCGATATCTGGTTCACGCCGATGCCCGACCATCGGCTGACGCCGGTCGAGCGCGAAAACATGAGCGCCACCTCGCTAGTAAATGAAAAGACGCATCTGGTCATCGACAAGCTCTGGTCGCCGGCGCATGAGCGGCTTTTGAAGCGCGCCGCGAGCTATCCGGAAGTCGAGCGCATCCTGGTCAATCCGGGCATCAAGAAGAAGCTCTGCGACACAGTGAAGGGCGACCGCACCTGGCTGCGCAAGATCCGCCCCTTCTGGGGCCACGACTACCACTTCCATGTCCGCATCGGCTGCCAGCCGGGCTCGGTGGGCTGCAAGGCGCAGGAATCGACGCCTGCCGGCGACGGCTGCGACAAGTCGCTGGCCTGGTGGTTCACCGAAGAGCCGTGGCGCCCCAACAAGAACCCCGACGCACCCAAGGCGCGCGACGTGATGACCATGGCGAGCCTGCCCAAGGAGTGCCGCGCCGTGCTCAACGCGCCCTCGCCCCAGTCGGAGGCCGCGGTGACGATGGGCGACACCGGCGGCAGCGGCGTTGCGACCACCAAGCCGGATGCCGCCAAGCCGACCATCGATGTGGGCGAGCCGCCGGTACCTGCGAACGCTTTTGCACCGACGCCGATCAAGCGCCCGCCCCTGCCGCTGCCAAAGCCTTCGCGCTGATGGCGGCGAGGCTAGGCTCGCACTAAATGGTGCTGCGACGCGGCGAAGGCCCCTTTCGCCGCGTCCGATCCTTGGCTATAGGTTTCAACCGATTTAGCTAACGGTCGTAGCGACAAACTAGGCATCGGTTTCCAAGTGGCATCTCCTCTCCGGCTGGCGCTGATTGCGCATGACGAAAAGAAGGACGATATGGTCGCCTTCGCCCGGGCGCATGCCGACTTCCTGGCCGGCTGCGACTTGGTCGCCACCGGCACGACCGGCCAGCGCATCGTCGACGCCTGCCCCGAACTCGAGATAGGGCGGCTGAAAAGCGGCCCACTGGGCGGGGACCAGCAAATCGGCGCCCTGATTGCCGAGGGAGCGGTCGACGCGCTCATTTTCTTCGTTGATCCGCTGACGCCGATGCCGCATGACGTGGATGTGAAGGCGCTAATGCGGCTGGCGATCGTTTACGACATACCTTTGGCGCTGAACCACGCGACCGCCGAACTGCTGATCGGCAAGTTGCGCCAGCTGTGAATTTGGGGATTTTGACCAGAATGTCTTCTGCCCGCGACGAGGATTCCATCCTGCAGTTTCCGATCCTGATCGGCGACATCGGCGGCACCAATGCGCGCTTCGCCATCATCGTCGACGCCAATTCCGAGCCGGGCGAGACGCGCGTCGTGCAGACCGCAAACTACGCCTCGATCGATGACGCGATCCAGGAAGCGGTGCTGGACCATACTTCGCTGAGGCCGCGTTCGGCCGTGCTGGCGGTGGCGGGCCCGGTTGACAGCGACGAGATCGCGCTGACCAACTGCCCTTGGGTGGTGCGGCCGAAGGCGATGTTCGAGACGCTCGGCCTTTCCGACATCGTCGTGCTCAACGACTTCGAGGCGCAGGCGCTTGCCGTGGCGGCGCTGGGCGAGGAGCACATGGAAAAGATCGGCTCCGGCGAGCCCGAGCCGACCGCCGGGCGCGTCGTGCTGGGGCCAGGAACCGGGCTCGGCGTCGCAGGACTGATCCACGCCTGCCACAAATGGATACCTGTGCCGGGCGAAGGCGGGCACATGGACATCGGCCCGCGCACCGAGCGCGACCGCGAGATCTTCCCGCATCTCGAACCGATCGAGGGCCGCATCTCGGGCGAGCAGATTCTCTGCGGGCGCGGGCTCGTCAATTCCTATCGCGCAATCGCGATTGCCGACGGTAAGGAAGCCCGTTTCGCCACGCCGGCGGAGATCACCGCCGCAGCACTGGACAAATCCGATCCGATTGCCGTCGAGGCGCTGGACTTCTTCGTCACCGCGCTCGGCCGTACCGCCGGCGACCTTGCGCTGGTCTTCATGAGCCGCGGCGGCGTCTATCTCACCGGCGGCATCGCGCAGAAGATCGTGCCAGCGCTGAAGACAGGCAATTTCCGCGAGGCTTTCGAAGACAAGGCGCCGCACCGCGAGCTGCTGCGCAGCATGCCGGTCTATGTCATCACCCACCCGCTGGCGGCGCTGAACGGTCTTGCGGCCTATGCCCGCATACCATCGCGCTTCGGCGTCGAAACGACGGGAAGGCGCTGGCGTACATAGACCGCCGCGCGGCAGGGGAGCCGCGACATCGACGCCACAACGGCGATGATTCGCATTCCGGCCATAGGCAAGCCGTCTCGATGACGCTATTAGGATCGCGGAACGAACCGAGTGGCGGGCGCGGTAGCGCAATCTTTGACGGACGATCTTTAATTTGAGCTCTAAGAAGAACAGCGGGACCAAACCCGACAGCGGCGAAATCATTGCCGTGATCAAGCGCGTGCTGGCCGAGAACGGCCGCGAATATGTGTGGTCCTACGTGATCGCAGGCGCCTGCATGGTGGCGGTCGCGCTGACGACCGCCTTCCCGGCATGGATCATGAGCAGCGTGATCGACGATATCTTTTATCGTCAGCGCGCCGACCTGATCACGCTGATCTGCGTGGGTATCCTGGCGGCATTCATCATCCGCGGCGTTGCCGGCTACTGGCAGGCGGTGATCCTGGCCAAGGTCGGCAACAATCTCGTCGCCCGCTATCAGCGGCGCATATTCGACCACCTTATGAAGCTCGACATCGGCTTCTTCTCCCAGCAGCGATCCGGCCACCTTGCCGCGCAGATCAACCAGAATGTCGGCGGCATACGCGACCTCCTGTCGATGACACTGACGGCGGTTGCGCGCGATTTCGTCTCGCTGATCTCGCTGGTGGGCGTCATGTTCTGGCAGGACCCGCTGCTGTCGCTGGCCGCCTTCCTCGTCGGCCCGCCGCTCGTGATTTCGGTCAACTACCTGATGCGGCGGCTGCGCTCGATCACCCGGCAGGCGGTGGAGATCAACTCGCGGCTGATCGGCTCGATGCAGGAGGCTACCCAGGGCATCACCGTGGTGAAAGCCTTCACCATGGAAGACCAGCTTTCGCGGCGCATGATCAAGATGATCGACCATGCCGAGGAGCGGTCGAACAAGATCGCCAGGGTTTCGGAGCGGTTGACGCCCATTGCGGAAGTGCTGGCGGGTTTTGCCGTGGCCGGCGTGATTGCCTATGCCGGCCATCGCACCGCAGCCGGCGGCCAGCCGCCCGGCACGATCGTCGCGTTCATCACCGCGCTGCTTTTGGCCTACGATCCGGTGCGCCGGCTGGCCAAGCTGCAGGTCGGGCTCGAGCGCTCGCTGGTCAATGCGCGCATGATCTACGAAATCCTCGACCTGACCCCGCAGCAGGGCGACGCGCCTGACGCCAAGGCGATCAAGATCGGCAAGGGCGAGGTGCGCTTCGACAACGTGTCCTTCGCCTATGGCGAGGACCTGCCGGTGCTGACCGAGGTGAGCTTCGTGGCCGAGGCCGGCAAGACAACGGCGATCGTCGGCGCTTCCGGCGCCGGCAAGACGACGCTGACGGCGCTGCTCGAACGCTTCTACGACCTCGACGGCGGCAGCATCGTCGTCGACGGGCAGGACATCTCCAAGGTGACCAAGCACTCGCTGCGCAGTTCCATGGCCTATGTCTCGCAGCAGCCATACCTGTTCGAAGGCACCATCTCCGACAACATCCGCTACGGCCGCGAGGACGCGACAGACGACGAGATTCGCTTTGCCGCGACGCAAGCCGCCGCCGACGAGTTCATCCGCCAGCAGCCCAACGGCTACGACACGGCTGTGGGCGAAAACGGCGTGACGCTTTCGGGCGGCCAGCGCCAGCGCATCTCGATCGCACGCGCCATCGTTCGCAACGCGCCGATCCTGCTTCTGGACGAGGCCACCTCTGCGCTCGACAACGAATCCGAAGCGCGTGTGCAGGAAGCGCTGACGACGATAATGAAGGGGCGCACCACGATCGTGATCGCGCATCGCCTGTCGACGGTGATCAATGCCGACTGCATCGTTGTGATGGAAGCCGGCCGGGTGATCGAGCAGGGCACACATGAAGAGTTGCTGGCCAATCCGCAGGGCACCTATGCGCGCTTTTACCGCCTGCAGAACAAGAAGGGTCTCGACCTGGTCGACGACACCGAGCAGGATGAGCCGTCGAGCCTGAAAGCCGAGGGAGCGAACGCATGAACGACATGGGTCTCGTGGTTGTCGGGGCCGCCGGGCGGATGGGCCAGACGCTGATCCGCACCATCCATGCCATGCCGGGCGTGCGCCTGGCCGGCGCTGTCGAGCGGGCTGGCTCGGCGCATGTCGGACACGATGCGGGCGAACTCGCCGGCCTCGGCAAGCTCGGCGTTGCGATCACCGACGACCCGCTGCCCGCCTTCGCCAAGGCCGACGGCGTGCTCGATTTCACCGCGCCCGCCGCGACCACGGAATTTTCCGGCTATGCCGCGCAGGCGCGCATCGTCCATGTCATCGGCACCACCGGCTGCTCTGCCGGCGACGAAGCCAAGATCGCGGCGGCCGCGCGCCACGCGACCATCGTCAAGTCCGGCAATATGAGCCTGGGCGTCAACCTGCTTTCGGTGCTGGTGGAGCAGGCTGCGCAGGCGCTGGGACCGGAAGACTTCGACATCGAGATCCTCGAAATGCACCATCGCCACAAGGTCGACGCGCCTTCGGGCACGGCCTTGCTGCTGGGCGAGGCCGCAGCGACGGGACGCGGCGTCAGCCTTGGCGAGCACAGCATCAGGGTGCGCGACGGCCACACCGGCGTGCGGGAGAACGGCGCCATCGGCTTTGCCTCGCTGCGCGGCGGCTCGGTGGTGGGCGACCATTCGGTGATCCTCGCCGGCACCGGCGAGCGCATCACGCTTTCGCACCAGGCCGAAGACCGCACCATCTTCGCGCGCGGCGCGGTGAAGGCCGCACTCTGGGCTCGCGGCCGCAAGCCGGGGCTTTATTCCATGCGGGACGTGCTCGGCCTTTCCCAGGCCGGGTGATCGCGCTTTATCCATCCCAAGGGAGCAAGACATGACCGGAACCCTCGTGCTCGTCCGCCACGGCCAGAGCGAATGGAACATGAAGAACCTGTTCACCGGCTGGCGCGACGTCGACCTCAGCGCACAGGGCGAAGCTGAAGCCAAGGCGGCCGGCGCACGGCTTGCCGCACGCGGCCTGAAGTTCGACATCGCCTTCACCTCGGCGCTGAAGCGCGCGCAGAAGACCTGCCAGTACATTCTCGACGCCACCGGCCAGAGCGACCTCAAGACGATCCGCGACCAGGCCCTGAACGAGCGCGACTATGGCGACCTCAACGGCCTCAACAAGGACGATGCCCGCGCCAAGTGGGGCGAGGAGCAGGTGCATGTCTGGCGCCGTTCCTACGACACCCCACCGCCCGGCGGCGAGAGCCTGAAGGACACCGGCGCGCGCGTGTGGCCCTACTACATGCACGACATGCAGCCGCATGTGCTGCGCGGCGGCACCGTTCTGGTGGCTGCGCACGGCAATTCGCTGCGCGCGCTGATCATGGCGCTGGAAGGCATTTCGGGCGAGGAGATCGTCAAGCTCGAACTCGCCACCGGCGTTCCGATCATCTACCGCCTGAACGCCGATTCGACCGTGGCCTCGAAGGAGGTCCTCGTCGCCGAGCCGGCGTAAGACGCCGCTCTCAAGGAATCCCGAAGCCCGGCCCTCGTGCCGGGCGACCTGAAGATCCGTCGGCCGGCGCCTTTGCCGACGCAACACTGGCGAGTCGGACGCTACCGATTCGGATTCGGGCAGCCGGCAAAGCGATTCGCGGGTCATTTTTGGCGACCGCGGGCGCAGAGTCGCAAATTCGTACGCTGCCGGCGGTCCAGTCCTCCGCCTCCCGTTCCGCTGATTTTCCCACGTTTTCCGGCATCTTGCGGGATGGCAGAGACGGGGCGCGACAAACCGCCCACAGCATCTTTCAGTTCCGATGCTTTTTTTCCCGAAACCGCGTTGACACGGCCCCGCTGTCCGCTTACATCGGCGGCACACCTAGCCCAGGTGGCGGAATTGGTAGACGCGCACGGTTCAGGTCCGTGTGCCGCGAGGCGTGGAGGTTCGAGTCCTCTCCTGGGCACCATTTGTTCTTCTGCGGTCATCCGCAAGAACGATTTGGTTCTCGAAAAAGCCCGGTTTTCCGGGCTTTTTTCGTTTTCCGGCCTCTCTAGTTTTCCGTAACCGTCCGCTTGCAGACCCGCGGTTTGTTGGTAATGCTGTTGGTATCGTTGGGATTTTCCCACCCTGGGCCCGGAGCATACCAACAATGCCTCTGACGGATACCGCAGTCCGGAATTTGAAGCCGGCCAACACTACCAAGAAATACAGCGACGGCGGCGGCCTTCATCTGGTCGTCAATCCTACGGGGTCCAAGCTGTGGCGTATGGCCTATCGCTACGACGGAAAGCAGAAACTTCTGTCATTTGGTGCTTACCCGGCTGTCTCCCTAGCGGACGCCAGAAAGCGGCGGGAGGACGCCAAAAAGCATCTCGCGGCTGGCAACGACCCAGGACATCAGGTCAAGGTTGAGCGCCGGGCTAAGCAGCTCTCCAACGCAACCACATTCGGCGCAATCGCGGATGAGTTCTTGCTGAAGCTTGAGCGTGAGGGGCGCGCCGACGCCACGATGAAAAAGAAGCGCTGGTTGTTGGGCATGGCGCGCGACGGGATCGGTAGCCGCCCCATCACCGAGATTTCCGCGGCCGACATTCTCGCTTCTCTTAAAGAGGTGGAAGCGGCCGGCAACTACGAAACTGCCCGCCGGATGCGATCCACCATTGGTCAAGTCTTTCGCTTCGCGATCGCGACGGCCCGCGCGGAAAACGACCCCACGGGAGCCTTGAAAGGCGCACTCATCACACCGACGGTCACGCACAGGGCGGCAATCACCGACCGGAAAGGGTTTGGCGGTCTCCTACGCGCAATCTGGACATACGAGGGCACGCCCGAAACAAGAGCCGCATTGCAGCTTATGGCGTTGCTCTATCCTCGGCCGGGTGAGCTACGGTTGTCTTGCTGGGAAGAATTTGACCTCGACGGCTCTTCGTGGACCGTCCCGGCAGCACGGACGAAAATGCGCCGGGAACACACCAAGCCTTTGCCGCAACAGGCTGTCACGGTCCTGCGCGAACTCCACAAGGGCACCGGCGACGGTCGCTTAGTTTTTCCTTCTATCAAATCCCGGAAGCGATCGATCAGCGAAAACACCTTGAACGGGGCGCTGCGTCGTCTCGGCTTCACCGCCGACGAGGCCACCAGTCACGGGTTCCGGGCAACCGCGTCGACGTTGCTCAACGAAAGCGGCCATTGGTCGCCGGATGCGATCGAGGCAGAGCTGGGGCACGTCGGTGCCGACGAGGTTCGCCGGGCGTACCATCGCGCGCGGTATTGGGATGACCGGGTGAAGATGGCCCAATGGTGGGCAGACGAACTCGATACGTTGCGAACGACCGGTATCGGGGTTTTCGGATGACCACCGTCCAGGAAGAGCTAGGCCGGCTACTGTCTTCCGTCCAATCGCTGACGGAAAGACTTGATGGGCGACCGCTCGAGAGCGAGCAAGCTACCGGCATCTATCAAGCATTTTGCATCATTGGAGAAATGCTCGGCCCAGCCATAGCAGCCCACCTCGTCAAGGAATGCTCCGATGAGGATCTGCAAAATGAGCTTGCCGAGGGTATCCACACTGGACCGGGACGGGAGCGCTCGGCGGCGATCAGGGCCTACAACTCCGCGGTTGTCGCCCGCTTGCTTTTCGATCTGACACCTACTGTTTCAGGCGCTTTTCACTCCGGCGAGCAAACTGTTCAGGCGATCGTCAACGACCTAGTCGGCGATGACCCGCCGCTCGAACTCAAGAAGCCGCAGCAGCGCCCGCGCGGCGCAGGCGGGTGGCATTACCGCAGACAGCGAGAGCTTGCGCGGGCGACCTTATACGAGATCGTAGTTTACGAAGCGGCCAGGAACGAAAAGGCGGAAGAACGGACGTTCAATGAGCTGATTGAAAACGCCGGTAGCCGAACTGGGGAAACACGCTGGCGAGATCTCAAACGAGGCCAAAAGACACTGCGAGCGGATTTTGAATCCGTCTCACAAGCCTTGCGCGATCGCGCGATCCAAACCAGGGTTGAACACGAAAAACTGCACTTGCTTAGCAATCAGAATTTTTGGCGCACTCTTGGTTTGTAGCGCGAGCCAAATCCCTATTTAGCTCCCGTATTATCCGCGCTCATCCGCTCCTATCGTTAGTCAATATTGGCGATAGAAGGACAGGCGCAATGAGCCAACCCGACCGATTTATCAGACTGAACGAGGTCGAAACCCTTACCGGCTTCAAACACTCGTTCATTTACTCGCAAATCAAGAATGGAGATTTCCCACCTCCCCTCAAGTTTGGGTACGCCTCGCGCTGGTCCCTGAACGCAGTTCAAGCCTGGATGGCTGAAAAGCTCCGTGAGGCTGCATAATGGCCGATCATTACCTCTGCCGGTACAATCGGCCTCACCCCGCCAGCAAGTTCAGCTTTCTAGTTCGCAGCTTTGAATGGCTCGATAGCGTTGATCTGCGGTTCCAGTTCGAACCAATGGACCACGTCCCCGGAGCGAGCAGAGATGCCCAATACGTTGTCCGGCTAAACAACGAACTTTATGACTCTGTGCGCGCAACCACTCGCAGAGAAGTGGAAGGCAAATTCCAGCAAGCCGGCGTCTCAATTAATGCGGCCGTCGACGCTTTGATTGAGGCGGATGTCGACAACCAAATGCGCGCTTTGTCACTTTCCGAACGCTTGGCAGCTCGCTCCACCACAGGTCTGGGCTTTGCATCGCATTTCGACCTGCACGCACGCATCTTACACGCCGCATATTACGTGTTCACGCCGGAAAATAGCCGAGGGTCCGAAAACGCGCGATGTTCAGCAGTTGCCGCCGCGTTGAATGGAGACGCTCGGCGCGACGGCAAGCCGTGTTTGTCCGCTGATCACGTGCGACGTGCCGTAAACGATCGGTTCTTTAAAGATCTCGTCCGCGCCTCCCTCCGCTTCGCTGGCCGTGACGAGCTCTTTTGGCAAATCTACCAAATAATGGCGTGGCACGATCGGCTAACCGTTCGCGCGCTGGATTATCTTTGGCGGCTCGCGGCTAAGGATAGTCGCTTCAAAAAATATCATGGCTCCGCGCTCGCTGACGCCATTCAAGAGCACAGGGGCATGCGGCAGTGCGTCACCTGGTGGTTTGAGCGCGCGAGGCCATCCCCTCCACTCAACGTTCCTCTTGCGGCTTGATGCTCGCGACTTTTGGTCGTTTTGCGGCGCTGTAATCGCAAGCCTGAGCGCGTCACGATGCTGGCTCACAGGAGGTCGCCACATGCAAACCACTGCCACACCTACCATGATTTCCGCCGCCGACGCGGCTCGTCGACTGGGTCTGTCACCGGCCCGCGTCTACGCCTTTTGCGCGTGTGGCATTCTTCTTTCGGATCGCGCGGGAAATCGGGTGTTCGTCGAGGAAACCAGTGTCGAACGCCTGGTGGCACGACGGCGAAGTGTTCGCCTAGCGCGCAAACCCAGGCACCTTCGACTGGTCGTAAACAACGAGAATGAAAAAGGCCGGTCGCCCGTTGCAGGGGCAAGCCGGCCGGAAAGTGTCCGACATGAATATAGCCCAAACGCCGCGGGCGATGCTAGGCGATTTCCTCGCGGCTTCACCAGTCGGCCGACCTGCGCCGACGAATGACGAGAAGCAGCGCGGCGCGGATGTTGCCATAGACTTTCTGAAGAGGCTCGACCTGGACGGCCGGCACAATCTCGTCAGGTTCGGGATCGATCCCGATGGCAAGAGTTTCGTTGATACCGGCAAGACCTTCGCCCCAGGCAGTTGGGATGCCATGCGGACTTGGCTCGTGGACAGTTATGGGCGGTACAACTGCTATTTCTCCCTCAACGAGCCGCTACCGGATGCGCCAGACCGCAAACTGGGAAAAGGTGACATCGGTGCCATTCGGGCCCTTTGTGTCGACGTGGATCCCGCGGACGGGGAAAACCTGGACGCATCGCGCCAACGGATCGCAGATCATTTCGCGGAGGCGCTGAACGATGTGTTTCCGCCATCAGCCGTGTGGGACACCGGTGGCGGCTATCAGGCATTTTGGAAGCTCTCGAGCAAGCTCCCCGCTAATGTCGACACGACACGTGAAATCGAAAGCCGTGGCCGCGCGCTCGTCGACATGCACAACAGCGACAGCGTGCAGAACGTGGATCGCATTCTGCGCCTGCCTGGGCTGCCGAACATCCCCGATGCCAAGAAGCTGGCGCGCGGCCGAGCAACCCGCACCGCAAGGTTGATCCACTTCGGCAAGCGGACGTTCAGCCTTGACGAAGTTAGGCAAGCGGTCCCGGCCTATGTCTCTGACAATGCAGGAGCCGACCTGTCGCCGGAAATTCGCGAGGCTATGGGCGCCTTGGACCTGCACGCGGTTTTCGAGGTTGCGGATTTTTCCGATCTCCCTGGCAATTTGCGTGACCGGTTTTCGTCAGCCTGCGAAGCCGACCCTAAGCTTCGGGCGATATGGGAGGGTGATGCGACGCACGTCAAAGGTGCCAAGGCCGGCTCGACCAGCGAATGGCGGTTTGCCTTGGCTCAGCAGCTTGCTTCGTCGCGGGAGATCGAATTTCACATTCACGATTACGCTCTCCTGCTCAGAGCCTGGCCGGAGGCGGCGCCATTCTGGGACAAATACGAAGACGATGATTTCGGATTGTCTCGGCAGCTCGCGCGCGAATGGGTCAAAAGCGGCGCAAGATTGTCGCCTCGAGCACTGGTAGAAAAATGGTTCGACCCGAACGCCTTGGTCGTAGCGACCGAGCCGCTGTTTCCTCCAGATCCTGGCGGTACGCCAGCAACCGACTTTTTCCAAGTCGTGAGCATCGACGAGCTTAACGCCCGCCCGCCGGCGCAGTGGCTGGTTGCCAGGCACATTCCAAAAACCAGCTTAGGGTTTCTCAGCGGCGCGCCTGGCGCCGGCAAGACCTTTTTGGCCATCGATCTGGGATTGTCGATCGCCTACGGGCGTTCTGACTGGCACGGCGACGCGATCGAGAACACCAAGCGGGGAATTGTGGTCTACGTCGCGGGCGAAGGCAGCTACGGCTTCAAGGCTCGCATAGCGGCTTGGCGGGCCAGGCACGCTGCAACGATGAGCACCGATCGCTTTGTCCTGATCGAGCAGGCCGTCAACATGATGTCCAAAACGGACATCGAGAAAATGGAGCGCACGCTTGCGCGCGCAGTCGCGCAGCCCATTGCTGCCATTTTCATCGACACAGTCTCCCGCGTCATTCCTGGGGCTGATGAAAACCATCAGGGGGAGATGTCACAATTTGTCGGCGCATGCGACAGGCTGAAAAACCGGTTCGGTTGCGCGATCATTTGTGTGCACCACCTGAACAAGAGCGCCGATGCCATGCGCGGCTCAACGGTCCTGATGGGCGCGGCCGATTTCGCTTTCAAGCTCACCAAACGGCCGAAGGGAACATCTCGGGAGTTGGTCTGCGAAAAGCAAAAGGACGGTCCCGACGGTTGGCATGACGTCTATGACTTCGAAACGGTGTTCACCGCTGACGGGCAATCGTCGCTCATACCTCAGAGATTGGGGAACAGCAGCGGCGACACTTCGCTAACTCCGAAGAAGGTCGCCCAAATCTTCGAAGCAATGCGACAGGCTTGGGACGACGGACAGCCTTGGGCGCGCTCGCGCCAGTCGAAGCAACGTTGCGCGTCCCTTCGCATGCAAGCCGATTTCGGTATCGATCGGGAGGAAGCAGAAAACGCCATCCAGTTATGGGAGCGTTCGGGCTTCATCGAAGAAGACATTGTGTCCAGCAAATACAAGGTGCGCGGCTTCCGAGTGAAAGGATCCCCTCTCCCGGAAGCGGCCGAAGCATCCGCGGCATTCGATTAGGCGATGTGTATCACGGACAAAATGTCGGCGGAAAAGCCTTGGCGGAAATGGTGGAGGAAAAGGTCGAAAACAGGGCGGAAAAGCGGAAATGCACCTCTAACCGATTGATTTCATTGGCGGAAATGAATGGCGGAAATGCAGGCGGAAATGGAAACCGTTCGGCGGAAAAGCATGGCTAACCCATTGATTTTATTGGGGCGGAAATGCAGGCGGAAATACATACTACGTATGGGGCGGCGGCTCCGCTCCGCTTGCCCGCGCTCCGCCGGCCCCTCGAACTTGTATGCGGGCAAAGCTCCCACCTTCTTTGGGTCGGGCAACTTGCTGATAATTCAAATGGACGGGCTGTGTCCGATGGTGAGCGCATGAGCCACTGCCCGCCGCAATTCCAAACATGGTGCGGCTCGCCAGCGCATCGCGAGCAAGCTCGGCGCGCGTGCGTCGCGTTGAACGCTGCCCGCAGGCTGAAGCCGAAATGCGGGGCCCGCACGAAACAGGACGGCCAACCCTGCCAAAACCTGGCGCTTGAGAATGGGCGCTGCAAATTCCACGGCGGCAAAGTCCCGAAAGGGAAAAACTGGCATGTCGTGCAACTGCCCGACGGGACAGCACCGGACGCTGTTGTCCGCGCCGATCGCAAGCTCTGGGACAAACAGCGCATTGCGAAGAAGCGAGCCGCTCGCGTCGCTGCTTTGTCGCCAGAGAAGCGCCAGGAATACGAGAAATGGCAATCCGAACGCATTCCTGGCCCCGCAGCGGAACGCGCACGCAGGCGATGGGAAAGAGCCGAGAACGCTGCCTTCCGCGATCGGTTCAGTCAACTGAGCCCGACCACACTCGACCCGGAGGCTGCCGCGCTGGCCGTCGAGCGGCAACGGCTTCAGGATGAACTCGCCAAGGTCGACGCGCAGCTATGTGAAAACCAGAACATTGGAGTTTTCGGATGATGGATAATTCGTTTGACGACCTGGCCGGCGATGATGAAATGCGCGCCGAGATCGCTCGGAGAGCACGCTCCGAGGGCATCAAAGCGGCTTATGAAAGCGCGCTGGCGATATGCCAAGACAAAAACGCACCGGCGCAGGCCAAGTCGAATGCCTCCCGGACTTTGTTTGAAATCGGCGGCATGCTGAACCGCGCCGATCGAAAAGACGAAAGTCTTTCGAGCAAGGAGCCGCACGAAATGACCGGTGACGAGCTCCGCGCCTATAAGCAGCAGTTTGAACGGAAGGCCCGGCAGTTGAACGCCGTCCTGAATCAGTCAGAGGATGGCAAACCCGGCGGCGCTTTCGATTGAAAGGTCATTTGTCGCTGAAGCGAGATTTCGTCAACGCGACGGCTCGGCGAACGATCCATATTCGGCGGGCCAGCTCTTGCGGCGTTTCAAGCCGCTTTTCGGCTTTCTTTTCCTTTACCGATCGCTCCCTAGCAATGAACTGATTCAGGTCGGCCACATCAACCAACACCGGCCGTCCGGGTATGTACGCCAGCTTTCCGGAAAGTCGCAATTGCTTGACGCGTGACGTTGAACAGCCAAGGACTTTGGCGACCTCAGCCTCTTTCAAAAGAACCATGACCACCTTTCGTGCTTAGATTACCCTTACTCAATAAATCCACCAATCTAATATAGATAGCAACGAATTTTATGTATGTTTGGCATATCCCTAGATCATACATACGTCTGACATATTCTATTCAACATAATAATCATCATTTACTACATTGACACATAACTTAACTAAATGCAGAACTGCGCATGGAAATGAGAACCGCCATTCGCTAGATTGCTTCTGGCCTGCTGATCACAGGCCAAGTCTGGAATCCCTTCGCCATGTCCAGGGCCGAAAGCCTAAAAGCGAAGGGCCGATGTAGCCGGTTCTCAGTTCCAGACTTTAATTTCGCTTGAGAAGCAGGAGCTACAGCACAATGAATTCTGTTAACGCAGCCATGCCCGTAATCGCTATCGGGCCATCTCTCGTTACCTTCGAGAAAATCGTAAGCATCGATGAGTGCTATCGCTATGAAATGGCAGTGCTTGATGCCTTTGGGGGCAATTTTATATTGGCCGACCAAGCCTGCGTGATTGCGCGCTTTTCGGCATCGAACGTTCGTCACTCCGTCTTACCAGGCGCAAAACTCGCAAATGCGGAGAGTTACGTTTTCGTCGCCGATATCCCGACGGTCGTGTTTACGGACTTCATGGTTACAGCCGGTTTGGCACAGCAGGCAATGGCAGCCTAGGAGAAAGAGACGTTCGGCTGTTCACGCCGAACTGTTGACCAATTGACCGGCCTTCACCCAGCAGACGAACCCCCTGGACCGCAATTCAGGGGGTTTTTATGTGGGCCACGTATGACGGAAATAGAAATCGCTGAAGTAGTCAGGCCGCGCCCGCGCGCTTTAGAGCGAGATTAAGCAGGTAGTGCGGATATGCAATCGGCCGGCATTCGTACCCCACTGCCATCCCAAGTCCGCGCCAGCTCGACAGCATTTCGCGGCATTCTCGTTCCGTGCCGTATTTCAACCCATTGTTTTCCGGCAAACGGTTGAACGTTTCGTAGGGCGCTGTTTCCGGGAACGGCTCTACGTACCATTTCGTCGGCCCGAAGGCCCACAGCAAACCGGAAGCGACCAGCGCCAGCACGGCAATGTTCTCCAGCCACGCCATGACCGCTTGCATAACGCGATCTGTCGCACGGACGGCGGCAGGATCGAGAGCGCATGAAAGCCAGTTCAGGAAAACCTGCATAGAATACTCCCCTACCAAAAAGCGAGGGTAGTTTAACTATTGAACGGTGGATGTCGTCAATGCAGAGACGTTCATGCGACCAGCGCCGACGGCAGGCCGAAGCTTACACGTCGGATACCTCGCTATTTAGTGCCCTATAGACGCTCGCCTTACTTAGCCCCGTCTTGCTCATAATGTCCTTGATGAGTTGTCCGTCGTCGCGGAGCCTGCGAATTTCAGCAACAACATCAGGTGTAGTCTGAACCTTCCGGCCGAACTTAGTCCCCTTGACTTTCGCCTTGGCGATGCCATCCATCTGACGTTCGGCTCGGATCGCCGTTTCAAATTCCGCGAACACAGCCAACATCTGCAACATCGCACGCCCCGCGGGTGTGCTTGTGTCAATGCTCTGGTCGAGCACCTGAAGTTCCACCCCCTTGCCTTGCAATTCCCTCACGATCGACAGCAAATCTGTTGCCGATCGTGCGAGGCGGTCGATTTTGGTGATGACGAACGTGTCGCCCTTACGCGCAAACCGCAACGCTTCCTTGAGAGCCGGCCGATTGCTGTCAACGCCGGAGCGCTTTTCCTCAAAGAGGTGATCCGGCTGCACACCGAGGGCGAGCATCTTGTCGCGTTGAACTTCCAGGCTCTGCCCAACGGAGGAAACGCGGATGTAAGCGACCATGGCCATGTCTCAGATCTCCTAATAGGTTGCGACAATCGATTTATGAGACATGAAAAGAGACGCGTCAACCGACATTCTCACAATGTATACTTTATGAGACGCGGTGCGTTGAGCACTGCCGGTACTAATAAATTCGCGTAGCGACAGGTGGCAGCCGGCCCGCACCGTGGCCGACCCTACCCTGGCCCTGGACCCGCCCCCTGGGTACAGTCCGAACGGCCCAGCCGCTGCCGCGCCGGACGCCCGTAGAAATTTGCAACTCTCCAAGACTTTGACCTGCTTGCCATGATCCCGGACGGTTCGCGCGTTCGCGACCACATGCAGGACTTTGCGATTTCAGCGGGGAATGGGGGCGTTTCATCGCAAATCCTCGGCGGATACTTTCGACCAACTTTCTGATTTTGAAGGATCGACGATGGTTTCCGCCGGCTGTCTGGAGAGTGATTTTTCGGAGCCTTCGCCGCCTCCGCGGGCCTCCCCGCACGACGAGCGTGTCAGAAGCATCATTTTCGACCTCCGTCGCGCAGCCGGCAGCGATCAGCCTGCATGGGAACTTGGTGGTGCTGTGTGCGCCTTGGAAGAGGCCGTGAAGGCAAGAGACGCCGAACAGCTCGACCTGGACGATCTCGTGGACATGCAGCTCGCGGTGATCGAAGCCGCGCACGTCGTTCTGCATCACCATACGGCCGCCCGCTATGTTGAGGACATCGGGATCGGCTTGTCTGCGGTCATCAAGCTTCTGAAGCGATGGGCCTGTGGAGACGGACATCCTTTGGCGGCCGGCTTGTCCGAAGAGATCCGCATATTGCGAAATGCGCTCCACAACGCCGACTTGCACGTACGCCGCCGGGAGCGGGAGCTGACCCAGCAGCACCGGCGCGCCGCGTGCTTGTTCGAGGAGATCTTTGGCCCTGACGTGCGGGGGGTCCAGTGATCATCAATTTCGAAGGCCAGCGCATCCAGGTCCCTGACGATGCGACCGATGCCGAAATCGAAGAGGTCCTCAATTCTATTTCACCGGCCAAGCCGGCCGCGCCGGCAGATGTTCGCGACGCAAGCGGCGTTCCTGGCGGTACTGCCGGCGCTCCTGAGCCGGAGCCGTCGATTGTCGATACGATCATGGGTGCGCTCGGCTACGCCGGCAACACCGGAGCCGTCGGGCTCAACGGTGCGCGTCGCGGCATGGCCGAGTTCGCGGCACTTCCCGGCTTGGCAGTAGACGCGGCCAACAACGCGCCGCGGCTGCTGAACCTTCTACCAGGCGTCGACAATGTCGGCCCAATGACCGATCACCCGTTCCTCGGTTCGCAGATGCTCGCCGACAATTTCGACGCGGCATTGCGTGCTCCGGCTGAACTCGGAGCGGCAGCCTACAACAAAGCTGCGGAAGCCGTCGGATCCGATAGCCGCGCCCAGGCTGACCGCCAGCCGGAAGATGCGTTCCAGCGAATTGTTCACCGCGTTGGCCGTGAGGTCGGCGCAACGGCCGTGCCTGTCGGCGGCGCTATCGGTGTTGCTTCGCGTGTCGGTGTTGACGGTGCGCGTCAATTGGGGCCGCTGGGGCGCTTCTTCGTCGAACCTGCTGCCGTTGCACCGGAAAGCGTGATCGCCAAGGAAGCGACCTACGCGACCGGCTCCGGTATGGGTGCCGGCATCGCAAACGAAGCCGCCGGCAACTCGCAGGACGGCGACAATTTCTGGTCCGACTTCCTCGGCTCGCTTGCCGGTGTCGGCATCACGGGGTTGGCGAGCAAGGTGATCGGCACGGGCCGCAATGTGCTCGGTGCGGTGACTGGCAAGCCGAACTACATGGACGACGTTGCCGGCGAGCAAGTCGTGAACCAGATCATCGACAACTCGTCGAGCCTCGCCGACCAGTACGCTCGCACCGGGCAGGTCGACACTCGGCCGCTTGCGCGTCAGCTCCGTACGCCGTCAGCCGCCGAAGATGCGATCCCCGGCTACGTCTCCAATATCGGCGACCGCAGCGGCGATCCGGCACTGATGACGCACGCGCAGAATGTCGACATGGTTTCGCCTGGCGCGGCCAACATGCGACGCACGGCCAACAACCAAGCGATCGACGCCAGGATGGCCGAGCTGGCCCCCAACGGCGACCCGGCTGCCTTCAGGTCTTCGCTCGAGGCCAACCGCGACAGCACGATCGCCCGTGCGGCGGAAGAGGAAGATCTGGCGCGCGCCATCTTCGGCGACGCGAACCAGGCCATCGAACCGACGATGCCGAACGCTTCGGCTCGTGGGTCGTCCCTGCGTGCCGGCCTTCAGGACGCGAAGGATACGCTGCGCTCTGCCGTCGACGAGAGCTGGGACCCGATCAACAACGCAACGACGAAGGTGGACGTCGGCCCGCTCCGCGACCGCTTCGCGCAGGTCGACGAGACGCTGCCGTTGAATGATCGGCAGCGCTTCCGGCCGACAGAGGCCAACGTTCCGCAACAGCTCGCGCCGGCGGCCAATGACGCTCCGGTTGCGACCGGCCTTCTCGACGCCAGCGGCAACCCGATCATGCGGGACGCCAAGCCAGTGCAGGCGGAAGTGCCGCTCCGCGAGGTGACGAGTGCCCGTTCCGGCCTTTCCGACGATATGCGCGCTCAGCGTGCGAACGGCCAGAACCAGGCCGCTCGCGTCGGTCAGAAGTACGTCGACGAGATCGACAGCTTCGTCGAAAACGCCATCCCGACCGAGCTGCGCCAGCAGTACGATGCGGCCCGCGCCGCTCGCCGCGACATGGCCGACCGTTTCGAGCGCCCCGGCACGGCAATTGCCGAGACGCTCCGCAAGCGGGAGGGCGGCGGCTACCAGATGAACGACAACACGGTCAGCGGCCGGTTCGTCCAGCCGGACGGTGGCCGTCTCGACGACATGAACGCGGTTCTGCGCGAGGCCGGTGACGACCCGCGCGTCAGGACGGCAATGGCCGACGAGATCCTGGCGCAGGTCCAGAAGAACGGCCTAGCCGATCGCCCGGACGCCCTCGAGCGCTGGATGACCGAGCGGCGTTCGCTGCTCGACAACTTCCCGGAGTTGCGCGATCGGCTTGGAAAAGTTCGCGAAGCGCGTTCCGCCGTTTCAGCCGCTGAGTTTGGTCGACGAGAGACCGAAAAGCGCCTCACGGTGCCCGGCAGGTCCGCACAGGCGACATATCTCAAGTATGGCGACGAAGCGACCGTCGACGCGATCAATGCGGTCACGTCCGGGCCGAAGCCGCGCGAGGCCGCCCGCGAGCTCCTTGCGGCTGCCGGCGACACCCCGGAAGCGCGCCTGAACGCCCGCTCCGCGCTGTGGGAGAGCGTCAAGACCAAGAAGTTCTCCGCACCGGATGCCAAGGGCGCCGAGCGCTGGGATGCAAAGCGCCTGAAAGCGATGTTCGACGACCCGAAGGTTTCGGCCGTCGCCGACGAGTTGTGGGCCGACAACCCGCAAGATCTGGCGGACATCAAGGAGGTCTTCGGCGCGCTGGCCGGCGCGGAGGGGAGCGTTCGCACGCGCGCCGCCGGATCGTCGGGCACGGCTCAGGCACTCGCCAACAAGTTCGATCCGTCGATGACGGCCAGCTCGATCGCCAGCCGCGTCCGCAGCGTGCATCGCGGCCAGTTGTCACCAGGTATTGCCGTGGTCGATTTGGCTGCGACATATCTGCGCAATCGCTCGGCCAAGGTCCAGGCCCGCGCCATCGACACGCTGTCGAGCGCCGTCGTGAACAACCCCGGATTGGCCGCCGATCTGCTCGAGCGCTACAACCCGGCCGATTGGGCGGCCCGCCGTCGGATGATCGCGCAGAAGTACGGTGTTCGCGCCACGCAGATTCTCAACCTGCTGGACGAGGCGCACGGCCAGGACGAAACCCGCGACGCGATTGTTGGCGACGAGCCTGCGCAATCCAGGCTGCTCGACATTGTTGGGCTGATCTTTCCCAGAAATATCGACATCAATAATCGGCCGAAAGGTATGTGAGCAATGGCTGAACCCTCCAAATACAGCCCGTCCTACAGCTTCACCGGGTTCCAGACGCAGAACCCGATCTCGCCGCTCCCGGCTCCGCGCCTCGATGAGCAATTCCATAACATTTCGAAGGCCATCGGCGATGGCGCTGACGCCGTTAACGACATCCGGCGATCTGACGGACGGTTGAAGAACGGGATTGTGACCCCGGAAGCCTTGTCACCATCTCTGACCATCGGTTTCTCCATGCAGGGGCAATGGTCAGACGGAGAGCGGTATGCAGCCGGTGACGGCGTCGTCCACGCGCAGAAGTTCTACACGGCCCTCGTTTCACACACGGCCACCGCGGCCAACGAACCGGGCGTGGACAGCGCAACGTGGGCGTACCTGTTTTCGGTTGACGACCTGGTCGTAGCCGGCGCTGCGTCGTTCTACGGGGCGAGCTACGTCGGCGACGGCGCGACGAAGACCTTCGCACTGCCGATTGCGCCGGCCAGCCCCAACAATCTGTGGGTCAAGATCGGCACCGTCGTTCAGAGCGTCACGGCCTATGCCGTTTCTGGTACAACCGCGACGTTGGCAACGCCCCCGGCCATCGGCGCGTCGGTCGAGTTCCGCGTGCTGGCGACGATCGGCGTGCAGGAGCTCGAGGACGGCGTCTATACCGCCCGCGACACGGCCGTAGCGAAGGCCGCCGAGGCGGCTGGATCTGCGCTCGCGGCTGCCGGTTCAGCAAGCGCCGCGGCCGCCAGCGCCGCAAGCGCGCAGGCCTCTGCTACGACCTCGGCTCAGGATCGTGTTGCGACCGGGCAGGACCGCACGCAGACCGGCCTTGACCGGGCCTTCGCAAACAGCGCCAAAGATACCGCCGTCGCAGCCCGAGATACGGCGGTCGACGCGAAGGACACCGCCGTAGCCGCCAAAGACACGGCCGCGTCCAAGGCCGCTGATGCGGCGTTGTCCGCCTCGTCAGCGCTCACGTCCGAGGTTGCGGCCTACAAATGGGCGCAGGAAGCTGAAGACACGCCCGTTGTAGGCGTGCTGTATTCCGCCTTCCATTGGGCGCACAAGGCGGCCAAGGCAGTCACCGGAAACATCGGCGGCGCGATCGCCAGTACCGTATCGAAGAGTGCGCCGGATGATAGCGACAGGTTGGGTTTCGCTAGCAGCACTGACGGGTGGTCGCTCCGCTATTTGACGTGGGCGAACCTGAAGGCTGTCATCGCCAGCGCGACGATGACAATGACCAACAAAACGTTTGTTGACCCGATAATTGTTGGTGCTGATCCATGGGCGTCCAGGCCGATCGGAGAGCCAGTTGCTGTGTTGAGCAGCATCGCAGGCGTTTCGGCTCCGCCGAAGGATAAATCCTATCGCTACGTGCTGCTGACGGCTGGTCAGACTGGTGTAGGGGCGTACAACGAGGGCATTCTGACCGGCGAAATTGTTACCGGCTCTGCCCCCTTGGTGGTCGCCACGGCCGTTGTTAATCTGGCCGGGAGCCCCATTAACGGCCAGACAATCCAGCTCATCAACACCGAGCGCCGTTTCTTGCGCGCGGGTAGTGCCGGCACGATCGAGACAGACGCGTTTCAAGGCCACTGGCACACCTTGAACACAGATAACGGTCTGCAAGGCGGCTCCGGCACGACCTACTACGGCAAGGCGACCAGCAATAATACTGCGAACTCTGGTGTCCTCGATCCGAGAACCGACGGCGTTAACGGAGCACCACGCACCGCCAACGAAACGCGTTCGAAGAACATCGGCGTCACCTACTACATGAGGATCAAATGACCTACTTCGCGTTTGAGGACGGCGTCGGGCTGGATGATGTTGACGGCGCTGTGGAAATCTCAGCCGTTCAATACGAGGCAGCCATTGAGGGCATGCAGAACGGTAGGGTCGTGACGGTAGTGGGCGGCGAGTTCGCTGTTGTGGACAAACCAACCGAGCCTAAGCCGAATCCAGAACCGGAAGGCGATCCGCAGGTCCCACCGGCTGTTTCAGCCCGTCAGTTCAAGCTGCAACTCTTCTATAGCGGCCTTCTGGATGATGTTGAGGCTTGGATTGCCGCCCAGGACCGTGCGGTTCAGATCGCCTACGCCAACAGCGGCTCCTTTGTTCGCACCGAGCCCATGATGCAGCGGGGCTTTGCTGATCTCGGCTTTACCTCCGAGCAGATCGACGCGTTCTTTGCGGCTGCCGCCGCGCGCTAATTCCTTCTCCTTGCGCCTCTATTCTATTCTGTATTGCTTGATATTGGTAACTATGTAAAAGAAATCGCGACCCGCAATCCTGGCGCGCAAGCTCCTCTGTAGCCACTATTTTCTTTGTTCTAGCATTACTTGCCGAATCTACATCTGAAGATATAAGGGTTTTGCGATAATGAAGATATCTCTCTTAACTTACTCCAATTCTAATAACATTGGGGACAATATACAAACAATCGCAGTTTCTAAGCATATTGATCAACGATATGACCTCGTTGATAGAGACTTTATTAATTCTTATAATGGTGAACCGTGTGTCGTGGTTATGAATGGCTGGTTTACGCATGAGCCACGTAATTGGCCTCCGGCTCCGGGAATTACTCCAGTCTTCTTCGGCTTTCACCTGATACCGGAGCTTGCCGCTGAGTTCGAAAAGCACAAAGCCTATTTCGAGCGCTTTGCTCCGATTGGCTGCCGTGACCAAGCTACAGCAGACATGATCAAGAGTTGGGGCGTTGAAGCATACGTCAGCGGGTGCGCCACCATGACGTTCAAGACGCGCTCAAAGGAGCCGGACGATCCGAAGATTATTTTCGTTGACCATACCCGACGGGACTTTCACCGTGGTCAGCGGAAAGGCTGCATCGAGCTTGCGCATGAGGCGCCGTTCTATATTTCGGGCTCAACCGCTAAATTTGCGATCGCAGGGGAACTGCTGAATTACTATCGCCAGAATGCGGGGCTGGTTGTGACAAGCCGCATACATTGTGCGATGCCTTGCGCCGCCATGGGTATCCCAGTGGTCTATACCGGCAAACGAGATGGTCGAACCGCGATCATTGATATGATCGGCATCCCAACTGTCAAAATACGGCACTTCCCCCGAACGAAAATCACTAGTCTGCCGGCGCAGAAACCATCGTTTGAAGACGTCAAGAGACGCGTCACAAGCGATCTTCATGCGCGGCTTTCCTCCCATGGGGTGAAGGTGCGAGCACCCTGCGACGGTTAGCGCGAAACGATAGACCACAGGGAGAAAGTATCTTGGCTACGCTCACGCTTGCATCGAAAGCTCAAGGGTCGAAGACGATCATCAGCGCCTTCATCGGCGGCAGACTAGATAAAGAGATATTCTATGATATCGACGGCGATGTGACGGTCAGCGATGCTGGGTTTGGGAATGGCGCGACGGTCGCCTTTCTGCCTTACGCGATGCGACATGGGTTGCACCTGCGCATTGAGGATCCCGTCGATGCCGACCTGCTAGAGAAGCTTGATGAAGCGCAGGACGCGTGGTCGCGTCTGCATCCGACGGTCTTTCGGCGCGTCGACATTCACGCTGAAAATCCTCGTCCTACTGCGCTTGCGATGGACCGATCCGCCGTCATGGCATTTTCTGGCGGCCTCGACGCCAGCTATGCCTTGCACGCACACAAGCGACGGCTAATCGGCCGTCGCGCCCTGGATGTGAAGGCGGGCGTACTGATCCACGGCTTCGACCTACCCTTGCACCAGCCGGATTGGTTTTCCCCAGCCGTCCGAAGAGCCTCAGCTATCCTGGCGAACTACGATATCCCACTCGTTACCGTGCGGACGAATTGGCGCTTGCTTGATGTACCATGGGAGCAGTCTCATATATTTGGAATTGCAAGTGTTCTGCATCAGTTCAAAGGGAGAGTTAGCCACGGGGTCATCGCGGCCGACTCAGCCTATGACGGAGACGATCTGAAGTGGGGCAGCAATAGCGTCACAAATCAGATGATGAGCGGGTCATCATTTCCGATCAGCTTTACCGGGGCAGGCCAGTCTCGCACGGAAAAAGCTGGCGCCTTGGTCGGAGAACAAGCGATTCTAAACAGTCTGCGGGTTTGCTGGGAGCGACCAGAGAGCCTTGGTAATTGCGGTGTTTGTGAAAAATGCATCCGCACGAAGCTGAACTTCATGGCTCACGGTATCACTGATGTTCCATCACTTGGTGCAGAGCCCACGCCTGCACAGATACGCGATATCAGAATAACTAGTCAGGCCTTGCTCAGTTTGTACGTAGAATTGCAAGCCCATTCCTGGACGGATCAACCAACAATCAAACGCACCCTGTCTCAATTGGTCGCCCGCGGTACAAAAGGCCCAAGTAAACTTGGAAAGCTATTCAGGAAGTATCGCCGATCGATTGAGAAGCGTCTTCCCTTCTTTTAGACGACTAGTCCAAGCGTGACGGATCTCTAACCATTGAACCGCCACATGCCAGCAGCGTAGTGCGTTCGTGACCACCGACGCGACGCGCAGGCTTCTCGGACCAAGCAGCCCGAGGGCCATTTAAAGTTCCGGACGTGGAATGACAAAGTGCGGTGCCATCATGTTGCTGGCCGGCAACCGCAAACATTCATATTAGAGATATGGCATTGAAATGTTTTGGAAACTTGCCGGCAGTGTTGCGGCATTGCAACAGACTTTTTGGGTTTCGTCGCATAGCTATCAGCGACCATTATTGCCTGATTTGAGGATTCCAATGTTTTCGAAACGCATCGCCGTTCTGGCCGCATTTTCAACGCTTCTGTCGACCGGCGCCTTCGCCGCAGATATCGTGTCCGCACCGGAAGTCATACCGGTGTTCAACTGGACCGGTACTTATATCGGCCTGAACGCTGGCTTCGGCGGCGGCAAGTTCAAGCATGAGATGCCCGGCGTTGGCCCTGCCATGTCCTTCAACCCATCGTCCAATGGTTTCGTTGGTGGCGTTCAGGTCGGTTATAACTACCAGATCGACCAGTGGGTCGTGGGTGCCGAGGCTGATTTCCAGGGCGCCAGCATCAAGGGTGAAACCGATCTCGGCTTCTTCGTGGGAGGACCCAAGCTCGGCACCAAGCTTGACTGGTACGGCACGGTGCGTGCGCGCGCCGGCGTGCTGGCAACCGATCGCCTCCTGGTCTACGCAACCGGCGGTCTCGCCTATGGTCACACCAAGACATACATCGAGGACGCCGTCCAAGGCATGAGTGTGTCGAAGACCAAGGCCGGCTGGACCGTCGGCGCAGGCGTCGAATATGCCGTCACTGATCACGTCAGCCTCAAGACTGAATATGCCTATACCGATCTCGGCAAGGCACGAGTCTTCGAGCAAGGCGGTTTCGGCCTCGATCGGAAGGTAAACTTCCACACCGTCAAGTTCGGCATCAACTACAAGTTCTGATCTGCACTCCCTTGTGACTTCTGGCCCCGGCGAAAGCTGGGGCTTTTTCTTTGGGGTTCTGGGTGCCAGTTAGGTCAGGGAAAACGTGGCGCCGCGACGGATTAGTCCGATTGCGAGAATCGGGGCTACCCGCTTAGATCACGCCATGAACGCAACCGCCGCCTTCATCTCCGAGTTGATCCGAGCCGCCAACGAGGTGCCTAACGTCACCATGGCGGAGCGTGCTCGTCTATTGCAACGTGCTGCAGCGACGATCCGCGAATACCGAGATGAGATTAATTATTCAGAGACGCCGGCAAACGACAGCGGGAGCCAGGAAGATGTTGTCTATTTCCTGAACGAAGCGGCAAATTTTGTAGATGAATTCTCGGACAGCGAATTTGCGGAGACAATCCTTGAGGCGATAGCCGTCATCCGGGCAGCGCAGATCCTGCTTGAGGAAAAGAGGAACATCGAGCTGGGCGAATAACCTTGGGAGGACGTGGGGATGAGACACCGCGGCGCGGCCCTAGCTGCTGTTGCCGGCCTTTGGGCAACGGCAGCATTTGGACAGCAAACATTCGGGGGAAACGAGTGCACCGACGATTGCTCTGGCCATAAGGCCGGATACGAATGGGCAGAACAGAACAGCATCACTGATCCCGCCGACTGCAATGGTTACAGCAGTTCCTTCAATGAAGGCTGCGAGACGTTCATCGATGAGCCCTACCGAGGCGCAGACGAAGATGACGACGGCAACGAGATTGATTGAATGCCCATCTCAGATACGACCCGGCATACACTTTCCGTCTCGCCGTGAGCTTTAGAGCGGCTGGTACTCCGGCGCACCCCCAGCGGACGCGTGCAAGCCTGAAGCAAGCCGCCGAGGCCGCGCTACCCGACTGGCTACTCACTTCAAAGGGCGCTCTCTCTACAAGGAAGTTCGGCTTCCACGGGCGCAATAATGGCGAATCAAGTGCCACTTGTGCGCCGCAAAACATAGACGTTTCGAACCGAATCGGACTATTCTTGTAGAAATTCACTCTTGCACGAGCGAATTGGCTTTTGGGAGGGACCATTAAGCCGTTGATTTGTAAAGCATAATTATCTGCCAAGATATTCACAACTTGGGCAGAACTGCTTTACTTGACTCTTGAAAGTGATTCACTCCATATCGACGGTGCGACAGGGAATTAACCTTGTCGTCGATGCGACAAAGCCGGGGCGGCAACCCCGGCTCCGTATCGAAAACTGCAATGCTTTAGGCGGCTTGCAGCCAGTCAATAGCTACACGCGCATCCATACGCGCAATGGTCTGGTTGTCAAGTCGTCTAAAGCTTAGATTGGAGCTCTAGACTATGAATCAGAACGAACCACTGTACCATCTCACCTTTGACGACGCAGTTGACGTTTGGCTTCGCCACTGGGCCGGTGAATACCAACATCACATCGCGGCTTCCTTCCGGGTTAATCCCGGACGGGTGAATGACGTTCTCAAGGGACGCAAGCACGCTGGCAGCGAACAAGTAGCCGCCTCGAAAAGGAGCGCGGCGTAATGGCTGGCGCTAGCCACAGCATCCTTTGCGGTCGCTGCAAAGTGCCCATAGAGGGGCCGAGCGACGGCAACGACCAGAGCGTGTTTTCCTGCCCCCGTTGCGGGGTCAGTGACACGCGTAAGGAAGTTCTGCGCATCGTGGCCAAGCATGTTGAGGAAATCACGGCGCGCGCTATGCAGGAAGGACTCAGGAATTCGATGCGGGGAAACAGGTTCATTAAGTTGGACTCGAAACCTGTCCCAAAGAGAACCTACAAGTTCATCTCGGACTTCAAACCGAAGTTTTGACATTGTTATACCGGCGGGCTCCGGCCCGCCGGTTCCTTTGAGAGCATCGGACTGGCAACTCACGGCGGCGGTCGGAAACAACCGACGATCTTCGACACACGTTCGCCAGGAGCGGCAACCCAACTGGCGGTGCGTCGTGCTGACGCACTTTCGGCCGTATCGCATCGCCCTCATTTCACCAACAGATGCATTTCGCATTGTTGGTATCTTTGTTGGTATGAAGCAGTTCCGTTCTTTAAATTAACAAGCAAGATCAATTCATTAACCGGGAAATTAGACGCCTCTCCTGGCACCATCCCTTCGGATGGTTTTGTTTTTCCTCGCTTTTCTAAATTTCTTTGACTTGTTGGCCATCGCGGATGGCGAGCGATTTTGCTCGCCTCTGAGGCTGCTTCAGCGCAGATTGCGGCATGTCATTTACACGCCTTTACATGGGCGTGATTGTCTGATCCGGAGATTGTGTCCAAACCAGTTTTATTCTTACCTGATTTGGAGATTCACGTGTTTTCGAAACGCATCGCTGTCCTGGCGGCATTTTCAACCCTTCTGTCGACCGGCGCATTCGCCGCGGATATCGTGTCGACCGAGCCTGCACCGGAAGTCATCCCGGTGTTCAGCTGGACCGGTGCTTATGTCGGCCTCAACGCCGGCTTCGGCGGGGGTAAGTTCAAGCATGAGATGCCCGGTTCCGGCATGTCCTTCAACCCACAATCCAGTGGTTTCGTAGGTGGCGTTCAGGTCGGTTATAACTACCAGATCGACCAGTGGGTTGTGGGTGCCGAGGCTGATTTCCAGGGCGCCAGCATCAAGGGTGAAACCGAATTCGACTCCGGAGCCAAACTCGGCACCAAGCTTGACTGGTACGGCACGGTGCGCGCGCGCGCCGGCGTGCTGGCAAACGACCGCCTGCTTGTCTACGCGACCGGCGGTCTCGCCTATGGCCGCACCAAGACGCACATGGAAGCCCCTGACGCCGGCGTCAGCGACTCGAAGACCAAGGCCGGCTGGACCGTCGGCGCGGGCGTTGAATATGCCGTCACCGATCACGTCAGCCTCAAGACCGAATATGCCTATACCGATCTAGGCAAGGCACGGGTCTTCGATAGCTTGGGATCCGGCCTCGATCGGAAGGTCAACTTCCACACCGTGAAATTCGGCATCAACTACAAGTTCTGATCTGCACTACGCAGTGACTTTTGGCCCCGGCGAAAGCTGGGGCCTTTCTTTTGGGGCGTAGCCATGGCGGGCGGGCGCCGATCGATACCCTCCCAGCAGCAGCAGCCAGCGGCGATGGGTTCACAACCCAGACAGCGCGATCAGGAACGCGATCGCCGCCAATGCGCCGAGCAGCGTGCGAACCGCGTGCAGCGAGCCCCATTTTTCGATCAGCGCCCTGCTTTCCGGACCAGCCTCTGTTTTCCCCATAGCCATCAGCGTGTTGTTGGTTGGCAGGATGACCAGGAGGGTCCAGGGCCAGTTGGCGATCATGAAAATGGCGCCGACCAGAAACCATGCCCCGCCCGTTTGCCACCACGCGATCAAGCCGAACAGGCAGCCGACGGCGGCGAGTGGGGCCTGCATGGCAGCGCCCCGCTTGTAGGCCAGCTTCCATTCCGAAAGCAGCCCGGCGTCGTCGAGGGTCAGACGTGCCGGTTGTTCGGCAACGTTGACATAGAGCGCCGCGCCCGTGAACACCGCAGCGCAGATCAAGGCTAGGTGACCAAAGAACATCTTGTTGCTCCGCTCCTGTCCAGCTTCACAAGCTAGAGCGGTTCACGGCCTGATTGAAATACTGCTTCTGGCCAATCAGCCTCAATGAATCGGAGCTGGTGTTTCCGGCTGTTCCTGCCACCACGCAGCCGTCCGACGGCTCATTCGAAATTGCTCACGGCGGAGCAGAAACCGTCTTCCTGGTCATCCTCCGGGGACGCGCACTCGGCCCGGATCTGATTGCGCACGTCTGGCGACAGGGCGTTCCACGCGCGTACCAGCTGTTCGGGCGGGGCAAGCCGGTTCATGCTGCCATCGGCATAAAAAGCCCCGACGATGTCGGGGTCGGCGATCACCCGCTGCGTGCCCGGACCTTCGGGCGCATCCTCGTCTTGATCCTGGGCGAATGCCGGGCCGCAGGAAACGGTCGCAAGCAAGGCGGCGATCCAAAGCAGTCTTTTCATGGTTCGATCCCTTTCGATGGTTCTGGCAGTCGCGAGCCGACGCCAGCCGGCAAGCCCGGCCCAGATAACCGTTCCAGCCGGCGGGTCCGCACTGCAGCGGCCGCGCTCGCTTGTCCTCCCACTATGCTGACCGCCGCTACTAGTGGGTCGAGCCGATGCCGCTGGTGCCCATATACGGCGTCTCCCAGGGCTGGGCGTAGTCGCGATTGCCTACCCACCCGGTCGTCGTGCAGCCAGTAAGAGCCGGCACCAGAAAGAGTGCCGCAAGGAGAAGCAAGCGCATGGCCTTTACCTCCTGTTTAAGCCTGAGATGGCACCCCGGAGGGCGCCACGGGGTCAAATAGCGCGGCAAGGGCCGGTGGACACGGTCGAACAATTCAACGTGTGGTCGTGATGATAAAATCATGCCACTGCATCTTGGCGTCGAACGCTGAACCGTGCTCCATAGTCACAAGAGCCGCACCGGAAACGCCAAACGTTATCGAGGTAGACAAGTCATGCTGCGAGGCATCCACCCCCTGCTCGGACCCGACCTGCTGCACGCCCTGCGCACCATGGGCCATGGCGACGAGATCGTGATTGCCGATGGCAACTTCCCGGCCAGCACGCTTGGCTGCCCGGTGATCCGCGCCGACGGCGTCAAGGCAGAGCCGCTGGTCGAAGCAATCCTCACCCATATGCCGCTTGACACTTTTGCTCCGGCCTCGGCCTTCCGCATGGCCATGGTCGAGACGCCCGAGGAAGTGCCGCCGATCTGCGTCTCCTTCCAGTCGATCATCGACCGACTGGCCGGCCCGTTCGTGGTGGCGCCGCTGGAGCGCTTCGGCTTTTACGAGCGCGCGCGGAAAGCGGCCTATGTGGTGGCGACCGGCGAGCTCCAGCTCTACGCCAACCTGATCCTAAAGAAGGGCGTGGTGACGCCGAGCGAGTTCGAACCCGGCTGGTAGGGTTGATCTTCAATCTCCCGGCTGAGGCGGATAGGCCAGCGTGCCGTCCGCTTGGCGTACGGCCTCGGGCGTCATGGTCGCCGGTTCGATCCGGTCGTGGTCCATCAGATGGAAGACCGTCTCGCTGCGCACGATAAGATAGTCGGCGACGATGCGACGATGGCAGCGCCACCACACGCTTTCCGCGCACATGAGGGCGAGACGTTGCGCGCGGCCCAACTCCACCAGCCGGTGGAGTGCGGCGCCAAAATCCGCGCTCATCGCGTAGTCGGCATAGTTGTGAAAGCTCTGGTTTTCCCAAAAGCTGTTGACCGTGGCCGAGATCGTTTTCGAGCGGCTTCGTAGGCCACCAAGTTCGACGATATGGGTGTAGCCGATACCGAAGGGCGCGAGGTTTTGCGGCAGCACGTCCGCATTGTATTGCGGGTTGGCGCGCGAGCGCGGCACTGTGCGGATGTCGACCACCAGCTTGACCTCGGCGCGCTGCAGCAGATGGACGAATTCGTCGATCGTGCGCGTGCCATGGCCGATGGTGAAGAATGGCTGCTGCATGACGCCTCCGCCTGCCCCGGCCTGCGTTGCAGCAGCGGCGGCCCTTGGCGTCAACGCGGGCGTCAGTGCCGGTTTTGTATTCGGCCAGCAGGTGTTTGGCTTTGCCTTTCGCGCCTGCGAGGCGGATAGTCTTGGCAAGCAGCCTACGGCAGGGAAGTCCCATGAGCGACAACGACAATGCGCGCGGCTATGCCTCCCCACCCTGTTTCATGCATGAGCTGACGCCGGATTTTCAGCCCGACGACCGGCCGGCCGATGCAACCGCCTGGGCCGACGTAAAGCGCTGGCGCAAGGCCGAGCGGCAGCGTTTGATCGACGCGCGCATGGCCATGTCGGCAGACGAGCGGGCGCGGCGCACGGAGACGATCGCGACGGGGCTCACCGAGGCGATCGGCGCGCCCGGCGGAAAACTCATCAGCCTCTACTGGCCGTTCAAGGGCGAGCCTGACCTGCGCGGCTGGATGAACCAGACTATTGCCGCGGGCGGCCGCTTCGCGCTGCCGGTGGTGATCCAGGCCGGCCATCCGCTGGAATTTCGTGCCTGGGCGCCGGGCGAACCACTGGAGCGCGGCGTGTGGAATATTCTTGTGCCCTCGAACGGGCCGGCTGTGTTTCCCGACGTGGTGATTGCGCCGGTGGTCGGTTTCGACGGCGAAAACTACCGGCTGGGCTATGGCGGCGGCTTTTTCGACCGAACGCTGGCGGCCATGCCGCGAAAGCCGCTGGTGCTGGGCATCGGCTATGCGGAAGCGCGGATCGCCACCGTCTATCCGCAGCCGCACGACATCCCGATGGACAGGATCATCACCGGCTGAGCGGTGCCCGACACCCGCAGCCAAATCAATTTTCAATATCACGGAGCGCAGCCCATGCAGACCGACCGCCGCTTCCAGGAACTCGTCGGCATCGACCTGCCGATCCTGCTCGCGCCGATGGCCGGGCCGGTGACGTCGGAAATGGCAATCGCAGTGGCGGAAGCCGGTGGTCTGGGCGCCCTGCCCTGCGCGCTGCTGTCGCCCGAACAGTTCCGGAGCGAGCTCGGCATCATAAGGCAGCGGACGTCGAAGCCCATAAACCTCAATTTCTTCTGCCACACCCCGCCCACGCCCGACGCGGCACGCGAGGCAGCGTGGCGCAAGCGTCTGGCCGGCTACTATGTCGAACTCGGCCTCGACCCGGAAGCGCCGGTGCCTAGCTCCAGCCGCACGCCCTTCGACAGCGCGCTGTGCGAGATGGTGGAGGAATACCGGCCGGAGGTGGTGAGCTTTCATTTCGGCCTGCCCGAAAAATCGCTGCTCGACCGCGTGAAGGCGGCCGGCGCAAAAGTGCTTTCGAGCGCGACCACGGTGGAGGAAGCGCGCTGGCTGGAAGACCATGGCTGCGACGCCATCATCGCGCAGGGTGCGGAAGCCGGCGGCCATCGCGGCATGTTCCTGACCGACGACGTCTCGACCCAGATCGGCACTTTCGCGCTGGTGCCACAGGTGGTGGATGCGGTTTCGGTGCCGGTGATCGCGACCGGCGGCATCACCGATGCGCGCGGCATCGTCGCTGCGTTTGCGCTCGGCGCTTCGGCGGTGCAGATCGGCACGGCCTATCTTTTCACGCCGGAGGCCAAGGTTTCGGCCCCCTACCGGCAGGCGCTGCGCTCGGCGCGCAGCGACGAGATCGCGATCACCAATGTCTTCACCGGCCGGCCCGCGCGCGGCATTGTCAACCGCATCATGCGTGAGGCTGGGCCGATGTCCGATCTGGCGCCGGCCTTCCCGCTGGCCGGCGGCGCGCTGGCACCACTCAAGGCAAAAAGCGAAGCGGCGGGCTCCGGCGATTTTTCATCGCTGTGGTCGGGGCAAGCGGTGCGTCTCGGGCGGGAAATGCCGGCCGGCGAGCTGACGCAGAGGCTGTGGGCGGAAGCGCAGGAACGGATGGGAACGGCGTAGCCGCCTGCCTCATCGCCCCTGCGAGGGCGTAAACCGCGCCACCAGCGAGTGGCTGTCGGCCGGATAGGTGAAGCGCACATGGGTGACCGGGTGCTCAGCGCTCCAGGTGCGGCGTTCGACCACCAGGCAGGGCGTGCCCGGCTCGATGCCCAGCGCTTCGGCCACCTCATGCTCGGCGGCCGTCGCCCGAATGCGATGCTCGGCAGCACTCCAGGGAACATGGCCGATCAGCCACGGACCGGGCGCGTCGATGTCGAAGGGTTCGCTGGCCGCCTCGGGCACCGCAACCAGGCTGATCAGTCGCTCTTCCAGGCAGAAGGGGCGCTGGCCGGCGAAATGCCTTGACCTCAGCGCCAGCACCGGCCCCGGCTCGGACAGTTCCAGCAAGTCGCGGTCGACGGCTGTGCTCTTGCGCTTGTGCCGCGAAAGCAGCTCGTAGCGATAGGGCAGGCCCAGCGCCTGGACCTCGGCCTTGATGTCGTGGATTTCGAGCACGGCGGCCTGCGACTGCGGCCGGCGGACAAAGCTGCCGGAACGGCGGCGGCGCTCGATCAGGCCCGCCTTGGCGAGCTCCGACAGCGCCTTGTTCACCGTCATGCGCGAGCAGCCATATTCTTCCGTCAGCTCGTGCTCGAAGGGTATGCGGTGGCCGGGCGCCCACTCGCCCGACAGGATGCGCTCACTGATATCAGCGAGAATGCGCTGATGCAGCGACGTCGGTTCCTGCTCCTTCACCGTTTCCATCTTGTCCAATCGCGTCATCCGGAAATGCCGCGGGAGCTTTTGCTTCAGCCCGCGGCAAGCTCATTCATCACAGCACGGAACTCTTCGGCAATGGCATCGCGTGCAAAATGCCGGCCCTCGGCCACAATTTTTCTGCCGTGGACCCAGACGCAATCGACGCCCGTGCCATTGGCGAAGATCCAGGCGTCGAGAATGCCGTCGCCGCGCTTGCCCGCCAGCGAGTGGTGGCCGGCATCGAGCGAGACGAAATCGGCGGAAGCGCCAACGGCGATGTCCGCCGGGCCGGCGCCCAGCGCCACCGCGCCGCCGGTCAGCGCGCCATCGAACAGCGCGCGACCGTTCGACTGGCCGGGCGCGGCCAGCACGTTGCGCTGGCGGTAGAAGAGGCGCTGCGAATATTCGAGCTGGCGCAGCTCATCGGGCAGGCCGATAAGCACGTTGGAATCGGAGCCGACGCCGAAGCGGCCGCCATGTTCGGCAAACAGCGGCGCGGGGAATGTGCCGTCGCCGAGATTGGCTTCCGTGATCGGGCAAAGGCCGGCGATCGCACCGCTGCGCGCCATGGCAATGGTTTCGGCGTCTGTCATGTGGGTGGCGTGGATGAGGCACCAGCGGCCATCGACCGGGGCGTTGGCCAGCAGCCATTCGACCGGCCGCTTGCCCGACCAGGCGATGCAGTCCTCCACCTCCTTCACCTGCTCGGCGACGTGGATGTGGATGGGGCCGTCGGTCATGCCAACGACGGTGGTGAGTTCCTCGGGCGTCACCGCGCGCAGGCTGTGCGGCGCAAGACCAACCACCGCGCCCGGCAGATTTTTCACAGCCGCGCGCGCGCCTTCGAGCAGGCGGCCAAAGCTGTCGAGATTATTGATGAAGCGGCGCTGACCCTCATTGGGTGCGGTCCCGCCGAACCCGGAATGGGAGTAGAATACCGGCAGCAGCGTCAGCCCGATCCCTGTGCGGCCGGCCGCCGATGCGATGCGGCCCGCCATCTCGGCGATATCGGCATAGTGGCCGCCGTCGCGGTCGTGATGGAGATAGTGGAACTCGCCGACGCGCGAGAAACCGGCCTCCAGCATCTCGACATAGAGCTGGCTGGCGACGGCCTCGACCTGCTCAGGCGTCATCGACAAGGCGAAGCGATACATGACCTCGCGCCACGACCAGAAACTGTCGGCACCTGGCCCGCGCGTTTCGGCCAGGCCCGCCATGCCGCGCTGGAAGGCGTGGCTGTGCAAATTGGGCATGCCGGGCACGATGATCTCGTGGCGCTCGTCGTCAGGCTGCGGGGTTGCGCCGGTTTCGATGGCGGAAACGCGGCCGTCCTTGACCGTCAGCCGCACATTGTCGTGCCACCCGTCGGCCAGCAGCGCCTGCCCGGAAAAAATCGTCGTCATCGGCCCTTCCCTCCATTCGCCCGGCGCCATCACAAGGCGCTTGCGCCGCTCATCAATATGTATATACATAACTCATCGGGATGGAAACGGAAAAGATCATGTCGCTCGCCAATAACGCGCAACCGGGACGGGTCCGCCTGTGGCGGAATGCCCGCCTCGCGACACTGGCCGAGAACGCTCCCGGCCTTGGTATTGTTGAGAACGGCGCCATCGCCGTGAAGGACGGTCGCATCGCCTATGCCGGCCCGGAGGCCGACCTGCCCGCGGCGCTGCGCGACGGCGCCGAGACCATCGAATGCGAAGGCCGCTGGATCACGCCCGGGCTGATCGACTGCCACACGCACCTCGTCCATGCCGGCGACCGCGCCAATGAATTCGAGATGCGGCTCGCGGGTGCGACCTATGAAGAAGTCGCCCGCGCCGGCGGCGGCATCGTCTCCTCGGTGAAGGCGCTGCGCGCTGCCAGCGAGGACGAGCTGGTGCGCCAATCGCTGCCGCGCCTCGACGCGCTGCTGGCCGAGGGCGTCACCACCGTCGAAATGAAATCCGGTTACGGGCTCGACCTCAAAAACGAGGCCAAATCGCTGCGCGCCGCGCGCCGGCTGGGCAACGAGCGGCCGGTGACGGTTCGCACCACCTTCCTCGGCGCGCATGCACTGCCGGTGGAGGCCAACGGCGACAAGGACGCCTATATCGCCAAGGTGGCCGACGAGATGCTGCCGGCAATCGCCGCCGAAGGTCTGGCGGATGCCGTCGACGGCTTCTGCGAGGGCATCGCTTTTTCGCCCGAGCAGATGACCCGCGTGTTCGACGCGGCCAAGGCACACGACCTGCCGGTAAAGCTGCATGCCGACCAGCTTTCCAACCTGCATGGCGCCGCCCTTGCCGCGCGCTACGGCGGGCTTTCGGCCGATCACCTCGAATATACCGACGATGAAGGTGCGGCCGCCATGGCCAAGGCCGGCACGGTGGCGGTGATCCTGCCCGGCGCGTATTATTTCATCCGCGAGACCAAGAAGCCGCCGATCGACCTCTTCCGCCGCCACGGCACGAAGATGGCGCTGGCGACCGACAACAATCCCGGCACATCGCCGCTGACTTCGCTGCTGCTGACCATGAACATGGGCGCCACGCTGTTTGCCATGACCGTCGACGAATGCATCGCCGGCGTGACCCGCGAAGCGGCGCGCGCGCTGGGACTGCTCAGCGAAACCGGCACGCTTGAAGCCGGCAAATGGGCCGACCTCGCGATCTGGGACATCGAGCGCCCGGCCGAGCTCGTCTACCGAATGGGATTCAATCCGCTGCATAGCCGCGTCTGGAGAGGTAAATGACTGAACTAGTTCTTAAGCCTGGCGAAGCCACGCTCGCCGATTGGCGTGCCATCTATCGCGGCGCCGTGCCGAAGCTGCACGAAAGCGCCCGGGCAAAAATCCAGGCCAGCGCCGACACCGTGGCGAGAATCGTTGCCATGGGCGAGCCGGTCTACGGCATCAACACCGGCTTCGGAAAGCTCGCCTCCGTGCGCATTCCGGCTTCCGACCTCGAAACGCTCCAGCGCAACATCGTGCTGTCGCATGCCGCCGGCACCGGCGAGCCGATGCCTGTGGCCGTCGTGCGGCTGATGATGGCGCTGAAGCTTTCGAGCCTCGCGCAGGGCGCCTCGGGCGTGAAGGTCGAGACCATCGAGCTTCTGCAAAAGATGCTGGCCAATGACGTGATCCCGGTTGTGCCGGCGCAGGGCTCGGTCGGCGCTTCGGGCGACCTTGCGCCGCTGTCGCACATGACCGCCACCATGATCGGCGTCGGCGAATGCTTCACCCCGCATGGTCGCGTGCCGGCCAAGGTGGCCTTCGTCTCGCACGGCCTGGAGCAGCCGGTGACGCTCGGCCCGAAGGAAGGTCTGGCGCTGCTCAACGGCACGCAGTTCTCCACCGCCTTTGCGCTGGCCGCACTGTTCGAGGCCGAGACGCTCTATCATTCGGCGCTGGTGGTTGGCGCGCTGTCGACCGATGCCGCACGCGGCTCTGACGCGCCGTTCGATCCGCGCATCCACATGCTGCGCAAGCATCGGGGCCAGATCGATACGGCCGACACGCTGCGCGCCCTGATGGAAGGCAGCGCCATCCGCGAAAGCCACCGCATCGGCGACGAGCGCGTGCAGGATCCTTACTGCCTGCGCTGCCAGCCGCAGGTGATGGGCGCGGCCCTGACCGTGCTGCGCCAGGCGGCCGACACGCTGGAGACGGAAGCCAACGGCGTCACCGACAATCCGCTGATCTTCGCCGAGGACGGCACGGCCCTTTCGGGCGGCAATTTCCACGCCGAGCCGGTGGCCTTTGCAGCCGACATGATCGCGCTGGCCGTCTGCGAGATCGGCTCCCTGTCGGAACGCCGCATCGCCATGCTGGTCGACCCCGCGCTCTCGGGCATGCCGGCCTTCCTGACGCCGAAGCCCGGCCTCAACTCCGGCTTCATGATCCCGCAGGTGACGGCGGCCGCGCTCGTTTCTGAAAACAAGCAGAAGGCCTATCCGGCAAGCGTCGATTCCATCCCGACCTCGGCCAACCAGGAAGACCATGTCTCCATGGCCGCCCATGGCGCCCGCCGACTGATGAGCATGGTGGAGAACGCCACCGCCGTGATCGGCATCGAGCTTCTAGCCGCTGCGCAGGGCTGCGACTTCCATGCGCCGCTGATCTCGAGCGCGCCGCTTGAGGCCGTGCGCAAGCTGCTGCGCGCCGAGGTGCCGCATCTCGACGACGACCGTCACTTCCATCCCGACATGGAAAAGGCCAATGCGCTGGTGCGCAGCGGCGCGGTGATCGCAGCTGCAAGCGCGGTGAAGCTGCCGAAGATTGCGGAGAGCGAGGGATGAGCAGCCAGTCCTGGCTCACCGTCACGCGGGGCGAGGCCCCGCTGCTGGTGTCGATCCCGCACACCGGCACCGACCTCGCGGGCCTCGAGGACCGTCTGGTCTCGCCCTGGCTCGGCCGCAAGGACGCCGACTGGTGGGTCGAAAAGCTCTATGACTTCGCCGCAGGGCTCGGGGCGACCGTGGTGCATACCTCGATCTCGCGCACTGTGATCGACGTCAATCGCGACCCGTCCGGCGTATCGCTCTATCCCGGGCAGGCGACGACGGAGCTTTGCCCGACCACCACTTTCGACGGCGAACCGCTCTACCGCGACGGGCAGGCGCCCAGCGCCGAAGAAATCGCCGTGCGCCGCAAGGCCTATTTCGATCCCTACCACGCCGCGCTGGCCGAAGAGCTGGCACGTCTGCGGAAGGCGAATGAAAAGGTCGTGCTCTATGACTGCCACTCGATCCGCTCGGTCATCCCGCGGCTGTTCGACGGCGAGTTGCCGGCGTTCAACCTCGGCACCAACAGCGGCGCCAGCACGGACCCGGCCCTGCAGAAGCTGGTGGCCGACATCCTCGCCGGCACCGGCGAGAGCCATGTCGTCAACGGCCGCTTCAAGGGCGGCTTCATCACCCGCAATTTCGGCAAGCCGGAAGCAGGCGTGCATGCGCTGCAGATGGAGCTTTCCTGCCGCGGCTACATGCATGAGCAGCCGGGGCCGGTGAACGCCGAGAACTGGCCGGCAGCCTATGACGCCGAATACGCCGCGCCGATGCGCGCGACGCTGACGAAAATCCTTCAAACCGCACTCGATTGGGCGCGCGCCTGAGGCGCCATCTGCCCTCCTGCTGGAGACCACGCATGACCCAACACACCCGCATCGACAATTCGCGCACCATCCGCGCCGCCACCGGCACCGAGCTCACCGCCAAGAGCTGGCTGACGGAAGCGCCGCTGCGCATGCTGATGAACAATCTCGACCCGATCGTCGCTGAAAAGCCCGGCGAACTGGTGGTCTATGGCGGCATCGGCCGCGCCGCGCGCGACTGGGACAGCTTCGACCGCATCGTCTCGGCCCTGCGCAAGCTGGAAAGCGACGAGACCCTGCTGGTGCAATCCGGCAAGCCGGTTGGCGTGTTCCGCACCCACAAGGATGCGCCGCGCGTGCTGCTCGCCAACTCCAACCTCGTGCCGCACTGGGCAACCTGGGACCACTTCAACGAGCTCGATAAGAAGGGCCTGATGATGTACGGCCAGATGACGGCCGGCTCCTGGATCTATATCGGCTCCCAGGGCATCGTTCAGGGCACCTACGAGACCTTCGTGGAGATGGGCCGCCAGCATTTCGGCGGCGACCTTTCCGGCCGCTGGATCCTGACCGCCGGCCTCGGCGGCATGGGCGGCGCGCAGCCGCTGGCCGCGACCATGGCCGGCGCCTCGTGCCTGGCCATCGAATGCCAGGCCAGCCGCATCGAGATGCGCCTGAAGACCGGCTATGTCGACGTGCAGGCCAAGGACCTCGATGACGCGCTCGCCATCATCGACAAGGCCACCAAGGAAAAGAAGGCGATCTCGGTCGCCCTGCTCGGCAATGCCGCCGAAGTCCTGCCCGAACTCGTCAAGCGCGGCGTGAAGCCGGACGCTGTGACCGACCAGACCTCGGCGCACGACCCGGTCAACGGCTATCTGCCGATCGGCTGGACCGTGGCCCAGTGGGAAGAGAAGCGCGAGCGCGACCCGAAGGCCGTCGCCAAAGCCGCCCGCGCCTCGATGGCCGTGCACGTCAAGGCAATGCTCGACTTCCACCATCAGGGCATCCCGACCGTCGACTACGGCAACAACATCCGCCAGATGGCCAAGGAGGAGGGTGTCGAAAACGCCTTCGACTTCCCGGGCTTCGTGCCGGCCTATATCCGCCCGCTGTTCTGCCGCGGCATCGGCCCGTTCCGCTGGGCGGCTCTCTCGGGCGACCCGGAGGACATCTACAAGACCGACCAGAAGGTGAAGGAGCTGACCCCCGGTAACAAGCACCTGCACAACTGGCTCGACATGGCCCGTGAGCGCATCCACTTCCAGGGCCTGCCGGCGCGCATCTGCTGGGTGGGCTTGGGCGACCGCCACCGCCTCGGCCTCGCCTTCAACGAAATGGTCGCCAAGGGCGAGCTGAAGGCGCCGGTGGTGATCGGCCGCGATCATCTCGATTCCGGTTCGGTCGCTTCGCCCAACCGCGAGACCGAAGCGATGAAGGACGGCTCGGACGCCGTGTCCGACTGGCCGCTGCTGAACGCGCTGCTCAACACCGCCTCGGGTGCGACCTGGGTGTCTCTGCACCATGGCGGCGGCGTGGGCATGGGCTTCTCGCAGCATTCGGGCATGGTCATCGTCTGCGACGGCACGGAAGACGCGGCACGCCGCCTGGAGCGCGTGCTGTGGAACGACCCGGCCACCGGCGTGATGCGCCATGCGGACGCCGGCTATGACATCGCCATCGACTGCGCCAAGGAGCACGGCCTCAACCTGCCGGGCATTCTGGGGTGAGGTGACGGCGAGCCTCGCCCTTCGGGAGAGTGTTCTCCGTTGATATTTGTGCCTGATCGCCCCCTCATCCTGCGTGGTGAGGGGGCGTTCCCATTCAGAGGTAAGCCATGATGCGCATTTTCCGTTCGGCCGACCACAAGCGCATGCCGTGGAAGAACGGTGGTGGCGTGACGACGGAAATCGCCGTCTCGCCCGATGGCGCTTCGGTCGATAATTTCGACTGGCGGCTGTCGATGGCGACGGTGGCGAGCGGCGGGCCGTTCTCGGTGTTTGCCGGCATCGACCGCACGCTGGCCGTTCTCGACGGCGACGGCCTCAGCCTCACCGTCGAGGGCATGGGAACGACCAATCTGACGACCGGCTCGGCGCCCCTGCCCTTTCCCGGCGACGCTCCTACCGGCGCTGAGCTGCTCGGCGGCACGGTGACCGATCTCAACATCATGACCCGGCGCGGCCGCCTTGCTCACACCATGCGGCGCCTGGATCTCGACGGCACGCTGGAGCTTTCGACAACGGCGCCCGAGCTCATCATTTTCTGCCATGCCGGTGCCTGCCAGGTCACGGCAGACGACAAGAACGCCGTGCTCAATTCGCACGATGCAGTGTATTTAGCCGGCTCATCAATGCTTCGGTTTGAGGCGCAGGCACCGTCTCGGCTTTTTGTCATCGAACTCGCGCCTGCCGGCCCTTTCTGAGGGCGTCCGGGCAGCATTGTGGCCGCTGCGCTTCACATTGCGGCGAGGCGCATCATCTGGTGGCAATTCAAGCTTGACACTTCAAACGCAGCGGGCGTAAGGCACCCTTGCTTCGGGTGCGCCCGAGGCAGTCAACAACAAGACGAACAGGTTATGGACAGTCATTCTAGTCGCTGTTCGGGGAAAGCTCTGAGCCGGAACCGGACAACGCATCCGTCAATCGATACCGTACCCGGCATGTCCCGCCGGGCGAGCTTCGGCAAGGCCTGACGGTCTGTCCGCTCGCTTCCGGGTCCTGTCGGGCCAAGGAGGTGAGCCATGAACAACATCATCCTCTCGTTCCGTGATCGCGAGTCCGTGCGTCTCGCAGTGCGTTCGGCAGCGCCCGTCGCTCGCAAGCACGTTCGGCCAGCTGCGTCCGCCAAAGCGGAGACCCACAACACCCAGCTGACCTGCCACTGGCAGCGTGACCAGCTGACCGGGCGGCTCGAAGGCCGCTGGTCACGCGAGTCCCGCACTCGTTCCGAAGAGGGCGTCAGTCGCAGCTTCGAATACGCTCTCGCAGCCTGACCTTCCGGTCCGCGCCGCAAACTTTCCTTTCCTGATCGCGAAGATCCTCCACCCGCCGCAACCTTTGCCGGTCGCGGCGGACGACCGCGTGCCCTTCGTCCAGAGTGACCATGCCGTCATGCCTTCGTGGCAGAAGCGGCAAGCTGGCGTCCGAACAAACTAATCTTCTGCACTCGGACATCGAGGTTCGCAAATGATCTTCCTGCCCCACAATCGCGAATCCCTGAGCGAGGCCGCCACGCTGTCGCGCGGTCGCATCGTGCCCAATGTCTATGACATCCTTGCCCTGTCGATCATGGCGGCGGTGTTCGTGCTGCTGGCGCATGCGGCCATCGCCATGCGGGGCTCGATCGAACTCTTGTCCACCGCGCCGGTGACGCTCGACCCGGCCAACCTGCCTGAATATGCGCTGCGCACGACGCTGCGCATGTTCGCGGCGATCATCGCCTCGCTGATCTTCACCTTCGTGGTGGCTACGCTGGCCGCCAAGAGCCGACGCGCGGAAATGGTGATCATTCCCGCGCTCGACATCCTGCAGTCGGTGCCGGTGCTGGGCTTCCTGACCTTCACCGTCACCTTCTTCCTGGGCCTGTTCCCCGGCAGCCAGCTCGGCGCCGAATGCGCGTCGATCTTCGCGATCTTCACCGCGCAGGCCTGGAACATGACCTTCTCCTTCTACCAGTCGCTGCGCACCGTCCCACGCGACCTCGACGAGGTTTCGCGCGGCTTCGGCCTCACTTCCTGGCAGCGCTTCTGGCGGCTGGAGGCACCGTTCGCGGCACCCGGCCTGATCTGGAACACGATGATGTCGATGTCGGGCGGCTGGTTCTTCGTCGTCGCCTCGGAAGCGATCACCGTCGGCGACACCACGGTGGAGCTGCCGGGCATCGGCTCATGGCTGGCGCTGGCGATCTCCAAGGAAAACTTCGTCGCCGTCGGCTGGGCCGTGCTCGCCATGGCGATCCTGATCCTGCTCTACGACCAGCTGCTGTTCCGGCCGATCGTGGCCTGGGCCGACAAGTTCCGCGCCGAACAGACGGCCAGCCAGCAGAAGCCGCGCTCCTGGATCTACGATCTCCTGCGCCGCACCCGTATGCTGAAGCTGATCGGCATGCCGCTGGCTGCCGCCTGGGACCGGCTGATGCTGGTGGGCGCAGGCCGCAAGCGCAAGGCGCCGGCTCTTGCCGAACCGCGCCCGACCAGCAAGCTTGCGGATCGCCTCTGGCTCGTCTTCATCGTGCTCATGGCCGCGGCCGGCGCGGTGGTGACGGTGCTCTATATCCGCCGCACGCTCGGCTGGGCGGACGTGGCCGAAGTCTTCGGCGGCGGTTTGGCGACGCTTGTGCGCGTGGCGGTTCTGGTCGCGCTCGCCAGCCTGATCTGGGTGCCGATCGGCGTGTGGGTCGGCTTGCGGCCGGCCGTCGCCCAGAAGGTGCAGCCCGTGGCCCAGTTCCTGGCGGCGTTCCCGGCAAATGTGCTGTTTCCCTTCGTCGTCATCGCCATCGTCGCCACCGGCGCCAGCCCGAATGTGTGGCTGTCGCCGCTGATGATCCTGGGCACGCAGTGGTACATCCTGTTCAACGTGATCGCCGGCGCCAGCGCCTTCCCGTCAGACCTCAGGGAAGTGGCGTCGGTGTTCAAACTGAGCTCCTGGAACTGGTGGACCAAGGTGATGCTGCCGGGCATCTTCCCCTACTATGTGACCGGCGCGCTGACCGCCACCGGCGGCTCGTGGAACGCCTCGATCGTTGCCGAGGTGGCGAGCTGGGGCAACACACATCTCGAGGCCTACGGGCTCGGCGCCTATATCGCCAAGGCAACCGAAGCCGGCGACTTCCCGCGCGTGGTGCTGGGGATCGCGGTGATGTCGCTGTTCGTGACCATGTTCAATCGCCTGCTGTGGCGTCCGCTCTACGTCTTTGCCGAGCGCCGCCTGCGCCTCGACTGAACCGACACTATATCTATTTCGATCGGGAGACCGACAATGAATGAATTCGTTACCGCAACCGCCGCAAACGCCGTGCCGTTGGTCGAGGTCAAAAGCGTGTGTCAGAGCTACGACGAAGGCCAGTTCGTCGTGCTGGACGACGTCGCGTTGACCCTGAACGCGGGCGAGATCGTCGGCCTGCTCGGCCGCTCCGGCTCGGGCAAGTCGACACTGCTGCGGTCGATTGCCGGCCTGATCCAGCCGACCTCCGGTTCGATCACCTTCGAGGGCAAGCCCGTCGTCGGCACGCCGGACGGCATTTCCATGGTGTTCCAGAGCTTTGCGCTGTTTCCCTGGCTGACCGTGCTGCAAAATGTCGAGCTCGGGCTGGAAGCCCGCGGCATCGAGTCCGCCGAGCGCCGCAAGCGCGCGCTTGAAGCCATCGACCTGATCGGCCTCGACGGCTTCGAGAGCGCCTACCCCAAGGAGCTGTCGGGCGGCATGCGCCAGCGCGTGGGGCTTGCGCGGGCGCTGGTGGTGCACCCCAAGGTGCTCTTGATGGACGAGCCCTTCTCGGCGCTCGATGTGCTGACCGCCGAGACGCTGCGCACCGACCTGCTCGACCTCTGGTCGGAAGGCCGCATGCCCATCGAGTCGATCCTGATGGTCACGCACAATATCGAGGAAGCGGTGCTGATGTGCGACCGCGTGCTGATCTTCTCGTCCAATCCGGGGCGGGTGGCGGCCGAGATCCGCATCGACCTGCCGCAGCCGCGCGACCGCCTCGACCCCGCGTTCCGCGCGCTGGTGGAGGACATCTACGAGCGCATGACAGCCCGGAAGCCGGTGGCCGAGCCAGCGCATGCAGGCGTCGTCGAGGCCGACATCGACATGGTGCTGCCGCGCGTCTCGACCAACCTCCTGTCCGGCCTCATCGAAACCATTGCGGCCGAGCCCTATCGCGGCAAGGCCGACCTGCCGCCGCTGGCCGCCAGCCTGCAGCTCGAGATCGACGACCTGTTCCCGATCGCCGAATCCTTGCAGTTGCTCCACTTCGCCGAACTGGCGGAAGGCGACATCCAGCTCACCGAGGCGGGCATGCGCTTTGCCGAGGCCGAGGTGGACGAGCGCAAGGGGCTGTTCGCTGACCAGCTCGTCGCGCATGTGCCGCTTGCCGCGCATATGCGCCGGGTGCTGGACGAGCGGCCGAGCCACGAGGCGCCGGCCCGCCGCTTCCGCGAAGAGCTGGAAGAGCACATGTCCGAAGAAAACGCGGAATATACGCTGCGGGCGATAACCAGCTGGGCCCGCTATGCCGAGCTTTTCGCCTATGACGAGAAGACCGACATGTTCACGCTCGAGAACCCGAGCTGAGCAGTCCTCAGACACCCGACGAAGCGACCAAATAGAAGGGGCGCGACCATTTGCGGTCGCGCCCCTTCTCATATGCCGGGCGTGCCCCGACCCGGCAAACACCCGGAGCGAGACCGCTGTCCCGCTCCAGGCTTGTGTTTCTGAAGCTTAGGAATGGCGGGCGATCAGTTCCTTCAGCGCCTTCTCGAAACGGTGGATTTCTTCCATCGTGTTGTAGTGGACGAGCGAGAGGCGCACCGCGCCGCTGTCCATGCTGAGGCCGAGGCGGTTCATCAGGCGCGGCGCATACATGTGGCCGTCGCGGATGCCGATCTGCATCTCGGACATTTCCTCGGCGATCATCTGCGGCGACAGCTTGCCGATGTTGAAGCAGAAGGTCGGCACGCGCTCGTCGATGCGGGCCCCGTCGTCGACGCCATAGACAGTGGCGCCGCAATCCTTCAGCACGCGCAGCATCTCGCGGGCGAGGTACAGCTCATAGGCGCGGATCGCGCCCATGCCGGCGACGATGTTCTCGCGGCGCGAAAGGTTGTTGGACGGCGCGAAGTTGCGGCCGACCGATTCCAGGTACTTCACCGCCGCATCCATGCCGGCGACGTTTTCGTAGATGAAAGTGCCGGCCTCGACCTTGTAGGGCGGCTCGTCCGGGATAAAATCCTCGCGGAAGGTGGGCAGGCGCTTCAGCGTCTCGAAGCGGCCCCACAGGAAGCCCATGTGCGGCGAGAAGTTCTTGTAGCCCGAGCAGACGAGATAGTCGCAATCCCAGGCCTGGACGTCGATGAGGCCGTGCGGGCCGTAGTGCACGCAGTCGAGGAACACTTCGGCGCCGGCGGCGTGCGCGACCTTGGCCACCGAGGCGACATCGACGATCGAGCCGATCGAATGCGCCGTCACCGTGCAGGCGACGAGGCGAGTGCGCTCGCCCAGCAGCGGGCGCAGGTCGTCGACATGCAGGTTGCCGTCCTCGCGCATGCGCCACCACTTGAACTTGGCGCCCATCGATTCCAGCGCAAGCCAGGTGGCGATGTTGGCGTCGTGGTCCATGTCGGTGACGATGATTTCGTCGCGCTCTCCGAGCATCTGACCGATGCCGAGGCTGACCAGACGGATGAAGGACGTCGCGTTCATGCCGAAGCAGATTTCGGCCGGGCTATAGGCGTTGATGAGCAGCGCCACGCTCTCGCGCGCCTCGGCGACCGACTGGTCGACCTTAACGCTGCGGCCATAGCGGCCGCCGCGCTGGACGTTGTGGCCGACGAGGTGGTTCTGCACCGCTTCGAGAACGCTCTGCGGGATCTGGGCGCCGGCGGCGTTGTCGAAGAAGATGAAGTCGCCGGCCTTCTGCAGCGCCGGGAACATGGCGCGCACCTGGTCGACTGGGAACGACGCGGCGTCGGCGGGCTCGATGGGACGATGCTGGGTCATGGAAAAATGCTTTCTGAGGTCGAGTTGGGTCGTGCGGCGCGGGCGCCGCGGGGGTTCTGCATGGATTGAAGGATCAGCTTCTGCCGTAGGCGCGCTTGCTGCGTTCTTCGAGATGGCTGACGAGGCGGACCAGCGGCCACAGGAAGGCCAGGTAGATGATCGCCGCCCCGATGAGCGGGGTCGGGTTGGCCATCAGCGCCTGGGCGTCGGTGGCCTGCTTCAACAGGTCCGGCATGGCCACGACCGAGGCAAGTGCGGTGTCCTTGTAGACCGAGACGCAGTTGCTGGTGAGCGGCGGAACGACGATGCGCAGCGCCTGCGGCAGCACCACCTTGCGCAGCGCCAGCCAGAACGGCAGGCCGAGCGCTGCCGCCGCCTCGAACTGGCCGCGCGGGATGTTCTCGATGCCGGCGCGGCAGACTTCGGCGGTGAAGGCCGCGAGCACCATGGACAGCGCGATCGTCGCCGAGGCGAAGGACGACAGGCGGATGCCGACGAAGGGCAGCGCATAATAGATGAGGATCAGCACCACCAGGATGGGCAGGGCGCGGAAGACGTCGACATAGAAGACCGCCAGCGTCTTGAGCGGGCGCGGTCCGTAAAGACGCGCCAGGCAGACCAGCAGGCCGACAATGCAGCCGAAGAAGATGCTGGCGCAGCCGAGCATAATGGTGTTGCCGAGCCCGCGCAGCAGGATCGGGAAGGATCTGACCAGGATGTCCCAGTTGAAGAAGGTATTGATCAGTTCCATGGACCAGCCCGCCTAGAAAGAAACCCGCCGGTCGGCGAGTGCTAGAATGAAAAACCTGAAGCGCCGGCGCAACTGCACCGGCGCTTCTGGCTTGGTTTATTCCGCCTTCGGCAGCGGCATGACCTTGATGGTGCTGGTCTCGGGGTCGGCGTCGGCCTGGAACCACTTCTTGTGGATCTCGGCCAGGGTGCCGTCTTCCTTCATCGCCGTGATCGCGTCATTGGCCTTCTCGACCAGCGGATGGTCCTTCTTGGCCATCATGGCGAAGCGCTCGCCGGTCGGGATGCGGACGAGAACCTTCAGGCCCGGGATCTTGGTCATGGCATACTGGAAGCCAGCCAGCTCACCCGCACCGCCTTCGATGCGGCCGTTCTGCACCTCGAGCAGCAGGTCCTGCTGCGAAGCGTAGCTCTTGACCTCGGCAATGCCGAGCTTCTCGGCGTTTTCCTTGGCCCAGGCTTCGCCCGTGGTGGCGGCGACAACGCCGATGGTCTTGCCCTTCAGGTCGTCGAGCGAGGTGACGGTGGAACCTTCCTTGCCGACCACGGTGCCATCGCTGTCGTAGTAGGGCTGGGTGAAGGACTGGTTCTGCAGGCGCTCATTGGTGATCGAGATCGACGAGATGGCGAAATCGATGCGGCCCGAGCTGGTGCCGGCGAACAGAGCCTGGAAGCCCATGTCCTGGAACTCGACATCCATGCCGAGGCGCTTGCCGACTTCCTTGGCGACGTCGACTTCGTAGCCCTCGAAATCACCGACATCGGTCTTGTATTCCCACGGCGGATTGGCCGGATAGGCACCAACCGTGATCGTGTCGGCGAAGGTCGGCGCCATGAAGGCAAAGCCGGCCGCTACCACCATTCCCGTTAGACTCAAGCGCTTGAGCATTTTCACTCCCTCTATTTGGCCACACAACGTGGCGCCCTAAACTTCCACCTCTTCCAGCGTCGCGTTGCCCGGACGCCGCAGGCGGGGGTTGCCTGAATTCCTTCCCTGGAGCGAGATGACTTTTCCGTAAATCGCTATCTCGCTCTGAACATTTGTTTTATGACGCCCGCCGCTCGCGCCAGCCGATACGCCGCTCGAGGCCGCAAAACAGTGCTTCGACCGCATTGTCGCAAGTGACGGTGCCGGGCGACAGCCGGAGCGTCGAGCCGCGCGCATCGCTATAGAGCTTTTCGGTGCGCAGTTCCGAGACGAGGCGAGGCGCATCCACGCCTTCCGGCAGGGTGAGCATGACGCTGCCGCCGCGCTCGCGCTCGTCGATCGGCGAGGCCACCGCCCAGCCGTTTTCCAGCGCGCGCTCGATGATGCGCTCGGTGAGGACGAGGTTGTGTGCGCGGATGGCATCGATGCCGGTGCGCATGGCCCATTCCAGCCCCGGCAGCGAGGCGACGCTGGCAAGGATAGCCGGCGTGCCGTGGTCGAAGCGGCGCACGTCGGAAGCGTAGGTGAACTTGTCGAGGTCCCAGGAGAAGGGATTTTCCTGGCTGAACCAGCCGCGCAGCTCGGGCTCGCAAGCTGCGAGCAACTCGGGCCGCACGTGCAGGACACCCGCGCCGGAAGTTCCGCACAGCCATTTCAGCGAGGAAGAAACGACAAAATCCACGCCCGTTTCAGGCACGGTGAAGGGTGCCACGCCGACGCCCTGGGTGATGTCGACGCCGACAATCGAGCCCATGCGGCGGCCATGCTCGGCAAGGCGCGCGACGTCGCAGCGGTGCGAGGCGGTCGAAGTGACGAAAGTCAGCAGTGCTACGCCGACGTCCTCCCCCCAGCGGGCGATGACGTCCTCGTCGCGCACCCAGGTTTCGCCGGGGCGAAGCGGCACGGTGTCGAGCACGAAGCCGAAGCGCTCGGCAAGCTTTGCCAAAAGGAAATGCAGGCTGGGAAAACAATCGCCGGCAACGAGGAAGCGACGGCCCTTCAGCTGCGCTTCCGGCAAGGAGCCAACGAGGCTGTAGAGCGCGGTCGTGACGTTTTCGGCGGTCGTCAGCGAGCCGGCCGGCACGTCGATCAGCTTGCTCCAAGCGCCGATGAAGCGCTGGCGCGCGGCCATGGCTGCAGGCCACTGGCCATCGTCCTCAGCCGACCAGATCGCCGAGAAATCCGACAAGGCAGCCGCCATCGCCTCAGACTTGCCCGGAAAGGTGCCGATCGAGTGGTAAAGAAAATAGCCAGACAATGCTCACTCCCTGTCTTGTGATCATGTGATCATAAAATCTGATCCAGATCAACCAAGGCCGGGCGAACATTTTTTGGATGCCCCCAGCGGGCTGACAGTTATCCCGTTCCTGGATGTGAAAATTGGCGAGATTTGAGCAAGGCCGATGGCCCTATCACGCGGCGCTGCCTTGTCGCAGGAAGGCGTGCTAGTGTTTGACTGTGTGGGGCCGACAACGAGAGGCAGTGACTATCATTTGGACCGCTTTGGCCATGTCGGCGTCGAGGCATGGATTCCCGACACTCTCCGCTCGTTTCACTCGCTCACGAGGTCGGGAATGACGGAGTTGATCTCGTTCGGTGCGTAACTTTCGCCGTCGATAGGCCGTGAGGCGTCGGGTCCTTCAATTGATAAGTGGACCACGCCTTCCACTCCGTCGTCCTCGGGCCGGAGCACGAGCGAAGCGAAGTGCGGAGGTTCCGGGGACCCAGGCCTCGGACTCGCAGGTGGCAGTCCGGTCCAGGCTGCAGCCTAAGTGCTTACGGCACGTCCGGGCAGATGCCGCGCAATGTTTCCTGCGTGGCGCGGATGTCGGCCTCGACCTCGGCGCGGGCGCGGGCGAAATCGCGGTCCTTCAGCGCAATGATGATCGCCCTGTGGCGGCCGGAGGGCTCCATGACCCCGGCCTTCATCGACGGCGCGACATGATGTGACAAAAGCCGCATGTAGGGGCCGAAGCGCAGCCAAAGCGTCTCGATGAGCTGGAACAGCACATCCGAACCCGAGGCGCGGTAGATGATGAAATGGAACTGCTGGTTCTTGCTGATGAGGTCGTAGATGCTGTCATTGCGGCCGATGTCCTGCTGCTCGGCAACGATCTGCTCGAGCGCGGCGATGTCGGCAGCGGAGAGGCGCGGCGCGCCGAGTTCAGCGGCAAGGCCCTCGACAGCGACGCGCGCCTGGCAGAGATCGTCCAGCCGCGCCAGCGTGACCGGCGGCACGCAGGCCGAGCCGTTGGCCGCGATTTCCAGGGCGTTTTCGGCCGCCAGCCGGCGCAGCGCCTCGCGCACCGGCATGTTGCTGGTGCCGAAGGCTTCGGCGAGGGATGCGATGGTCAGCGTCTGCGCGGGATCGAAGCGGCCGATCATCAGCGCATGGCGCAGCTGTTGATAGACGCCGTCCTGCACCGTCATACGCGACGCCACCGGCTCAAATCCCACATCGACAGCCATGCTACCCTCTTTCCCGACACGCCTGACGGGGCGCAATCGCAGCCACCCGCGACTCCGCCGCATGTGATCATCTGATCACAGTTTCAGGCCATCGCCAAGCGGGTTGAAATCAGGCGGGATCGCCAATGGTGATATGGAGCGGGGGAAGGCCGGCGATTTCGCCAACCAGCCTGTTGCCCGGCCGAACCGCACCGACGCCGGCGGGCGTACCGGTGAAGATAAGATCGCCGGCACCCAGGCGGTAGAAGCGCGAGACGTGGGCGATGACGTCGCCCACCGGCCAGATCATCTCGGAGAGGTCGCCGTCCTGCTTGTTTGCGCCGTCGACCGACAGCGCAATGCGCCCCCGCCCCGGGTCGAATCCGGCGGCGTCCGCCTTGGCGGCAGACACCAGGCGCCCGGTCGGCGCGGACTCTTCGACATTCTTGGCGACATCCCAGGGCCGGCCGAGGTCCTTGGCGGCCGACTGCAGGTCGCGACGCGTCATGTCGAGCCCGACGCCATAGCCCCAGACCGTCTTCATGGCTTCGTCCGCATCCACCCGGAATGCCGGCGCGCCCAGCGCGACGACCAGCTCGACCTCGAAGTGATAGCTTTCGGTTTCCGGCGGATAGGCGATGCGGCAAGCGTCGGCGGGATCGGCATTCACCACCGTCTCGGCCCATTTGCTGAAGAAGAAGGGCGGCTCGCGGTCGGGGTCCTTGCCCATTTCACGGGCGTGGGCAGCATAGTTGCGCCCGATGCAGAACACCCGGCGCACCGGAAAATCGTCGCCGTCGACGGTCTTGAGCAAAGTCGCCGGCGCGGGTTCGAACGCTGTTGCCACGGTTTGTTCCTGCCTCTCGCGGCCCCTGCCGCTTTTGCCTCCGATTAAACTGCTTTGTTGAACAGTTCCAGCCATGCGGGGATTTCGAGACTGGCTTTGTCGACCACGCCGCGGCCGGCACATCCTCCTCATGAAAATAATTTGACAGAAAGGAAAATATCGGATTGCATCGACGGCGCTTGGCGATGCGTTGCGGGTTTCCGTGGCCGTCTCAGGCACGGGATCGGCAAGCTGATCGGCGGCCGGACCGGCAAGGCATAGCAGAGCAAGCCCGCTCAACCTTTTACAGTCGATGACGATCCGGAGTTCGCACCTCCAGGGACAGGGCTCATAGCGCGAAGGCGGCAAAGACCGCGCCTTCGGGACCGCTTGGGAACCAGACCTGGAAGGACGACGACGGATGACTGTAGACCTGCTTGTTCGCGATGCGCATGTTTATGTGGATCGCGGCTGGGAAGTGGCCGGCGGCTGGGTGGCCATCAAGGGCAACCGCGTGCACGCCATCGGCAAGGCCGGCGAGGAGCCGGAGGCCAAGCGCACCATCTCGGCCCGCGGCCGGCTGGTGACGCCGGGGCTGATCAACGCCCACCACCACATGTACCAGAACCTTACCCGCTCCTATGCGCCGGTGACCAACGGCACGCTGTTCGAGTGGCTGACCGGGCTCTATCCGCTCTGGGCCGATCTCGACGAAGAGTCGGTCTATCTCTCGACCTATATCGCCATGGCCGAGCTTCTGATGGGTGGCTGCACCACCTCGATGGACCACATGTATGTCCATCCCAAACCCTTTCTGATCGACGCGCAGTTCCGTGCCAGCACCGACATCGGCTTCCGCTTCTATGCCACGCGCGGCTCGATGACCCGTTCTGTGGAAGACGGCGGCCTGCCGCCGAAATCGGTTGTGCAGGACGAGGAGACGATCCTCGCCGACAGCGTGCGGTTGGTCGAAAAATACCACGACGCTTCCGCCGGCTCGATGACACGGTTGGCGCTGGCGCCCTGCTCGTTGTTCTCGGTCACCGAGCGCATCATGTCGGAATCGGCGCGGTTGGCGGAAAAGTATGACCTGCGGCTGCACACGCATCTGGCCGAGGACCCGCAGGAGGACGTTTACTGCGCCGAGGTCTATGGCTGCACCCCGACCGAATATTTCGAGCGCGTCGGCTGGGCGAGCAAGCGCTCCTGGGTGGCGCATTACATCTATCCCTCGGATGAAGAGATCGGCCGGCTGGCCCATGCGGGCGTCTGCACCGCGCAGTGCCCATGCTCCAACATGCTGATCGGCGGGGGTGCTGCCGACGCCATGGGCCTGCGGGCGCGCGGCATGCCGGTGGGGCTGGGCTGCGACGGTTCAGCCTCGACAGACCACGCCTCGATGTGGCTGGAGGCGCGCACCGCGCTGCTGCTCGGCCGCTTCCGCAACGGCCCCAACTCGATGTCGGCGCGCGATGCGCTCGACATCGCCACGCGCGGCGGCGCGGCCTGCCTTGGCTGGGAGGATGAGATCGGCCATCTGCGGCCCGGCGCCTGCGCCGACCTGGTCATCTGGGAAATGTCCGACATCGCGCTTGCCGGCGCTCATACCGACCCCGTCGAAGCCTGGCTGCGCTGCGGTCCGGCGACCGCCGGCACCACCATCGTCAACGGCAAGGTGCTGGTCGAGAACAGCCGGCCGACCATGGCCGGACTGAACGACGTGCTGCGCGAACACGCCACGCACGCCCGCCGCATCCAGCGACTGGCTGCCTGACAGCTTGCCGGCCACGGGCCGGCAAGAACCAAAACTACAATAACCAAACCGCACGTCTGCTTCTGGGAGGAGGAAGTATCATGGCCGGTCTGATGGACGTCCCATTGCAGGGACACCACGATCACGTCTCACAAATCAGCACCATGGGGGATGTCGAGGAGATCATCCCCGCCAAGCGAAGGGTAGCGCTGGGCCTGCAACAGGCCCTCATCTCCAACGCCTGGCTCGACCCGATCTTCATCGCGGCGGTGGCGGGGTTCTCGGCCTCGCTGGCGACCAATCTGGTGACGGCGACGTTCCTTGCCGCCGGCGTCGTCACGGTGGTGCAGAGCACCAAGCTGGTGCGCCTGCCGGTGGTGCAGGGGCCGTCCTCGGCCTTCTCGCCGCTGGCGATCGGCTACTACAAGGCCGGCACCATCTCGGCGGCCAGCCTGGGGCTGATCATCGGCGCAATGCTGGTGTTCCTCGCTGCCGTTGGCGGCCAGCTGGCGCGCCTGCGCCGGCTGCTGTCGCCTGCCGTTTCGGGCACCATCATAACGCTCGTGGGGATCGCGCTGGCGGGCTTCACCTTCCAGGAATTCTTCGGCGGGCCAGGTATGCCAACCTATGGCACCGGCTCCAGCCTGCTGCTTGCCTGCGTGACCACCTCTGCGGTGCTGACCTGCTCGGCGCTCGGCGGCAATCTGCGAATGTTCGGCTTCTTGATAGCACTTGTCATCGGCGATGCGCTGGCGCTGACGCTCGGCCTTCTGGATTTCTCCAGCGTGGGCGACGCGCCCTGGATCGCCTTCCCGAAGCTCCTGCCCTATGGCGCGCTGCAGTTCGACGCCGGCATCACGATCACCATGTGCATCGTCTTCCTCGTCGCCGTCGTGGAGGCGATGGGCATGTATGAGGCGACCGCCAGGCTGACCGGCGTCGAGCTCACCGACCGCCGCGTCAATATGGGCATCGCCGGCGAGGCGGGCGGCTCGATGCTGGCCGCACTCATCGGCGGCTTCGGCACGACCGCCTATGCGCAGAACCTCGGCGTGGTGAAGATGACTGGCGTCGCCAGCCGCCATGTGGTGCGGGTGGCCGGCATCATCTTTATCGTGCTCGCCTTCCTGCCCAAGGTGGCGGCGGTGCTGGTGGCTACCCCGGCTTCCGTCGTCGGCGGCCTGTTCCTGCCGGCCGCGGCAACCGTGATCATGACCGGCATCCAGCTCGCGAGCCAGGAGCGCGGCTCGGCGGTGAAGAACCTCGTCGCGCCGCTCGGCCTGATGGCCGGCCTCGGCATCCCGGCGCTGGCGAGCTCCTTCGCCGACAGCCTGCCGGCAATCGTCGCCGAGATGGCCGGACACTCCATCGTGGTCGGCGCGGTGGTGGTGATGCTGGCCGAGATCATCCTGGTGCGACTGCCGGATAGGCTCGCAACGCGCTGAATTGGGCTCTCGTGGCCGAGGCGGGGATCGTTTGTTCCCGCCTCGGAGGCCCGCGTCCAGATTGTGAGGTTGCCGGCGACGCAACCGCCGGCGCTGTCGCGCGTTGAAGCGCTGTTCGGAACCGATTACGCTGACAATTCCGCATTCTAGTATTTGGTCGGCGAAGGGATTGCGGGTTCCGCTCGGGATGCAGCGCGCATGGCACAAGGTGACGTCAAGAACGGTACCGGATCGCCAAACGGCAGCCCCAGACTATTGTTTGCCGCCATGCGCGGATGGAGCTGGGGAGATTTCGGCAGCGACGCCATAGCCGGGCTGACGCTCGCCGCGATCGCCATTCCCGAGCAGATGGCGACCGCGCGCCTCGGCAATTTCTCGCCCGAGCTTGGCTTTTTGGCCTTCATCGCCGGCGCCGTGGCTTTTGCCATTTTCGGGGCCAGTCGCTACCTGTCGGCAGGCGGGGACTCGACGATCACGCCAATTTTTGCCGGCGGATTGGCACTGGTCGCGGCCTCGGCGTCGCCGCACTACGTGGCCCTTGCCGCAGCACTTGCACTGCTGGTGGGGCTTACCGTCTGCCTTGCCGGCATATTCCGCCTGGGATGGGTGGCCGATCTTTTGTCCGTGCCTGTCACCGCCGGCTTTCTCGCCGGTATTTCGGTCCACATCGTCATCTCGCAATTGCCCGACCTGCTCGGCCTGCCGCCGGGCAGCGGCAGCGTCTTCCAGCGCGTCGCCGCCATCTGGGCCGAGTGGCCGCAGATCAATATTCCAAGCCTGGTGCTGGGGCTCGGCGTCTTCCTGCTGGTGATCATATGCGAGCGGATCAGCCCGCGCATTCCCGGCGCGCTGATCGCAATTGCGCTCGCGACGCTTGCGGTGGTGGCCTTCGGCCTCGAGCAGCACGGCGTCAAGGTTCTTGGCCCCCTGCCCGGCATGCACCCGGGCTTTGCCTTCAACACGCTGGTGCCGGACGACCTCAGGACGCTCGTCCCGCTGGCTCTGCTTATTTCGGTGGTGATCATGGTGCAGACCGCGGCCACAACCCGCTCCTTCCCGCCGTCGGGCGACGAGAGCCCGGACGTCAACCGCGACTTCGTCGGTGTCGGCGCCGGTAATCTGCTCGCCGGCCTGGTCGGGGCGTACCCCGTCGACGCCAGCCCGCCGCGCACGGCGATCGTGGCCGCCACGGGCGGGCGCTCGCAAGTGGGCGGCCTGGTTGCCGCGGCGATCGTGCTGGTGCTTGCGCTGTTCGGCGGAACCTTGCTCACTCACGTGCCGCAAGCCGCGCTTGCGGGCATCCTGCTGTTCGTCGCCATGCGCATCCTGCGCTGGACGACCTTTGCCCAAACGCTGCGCGAGGCGCGCGGCGAGTTCGCCCTGATCGTCATCACCGCCCTGGCGATCATTGCCCTGCCGATTGAAGTCGGCGTCGCCATCGGCATCGGCCTGTCGCTGCTCTACGGCTTGTGGGGCATGGCACAGGCGAGCGCCATCGAGCTCGAAAGGGTGCCCGGCACCTCGATCTGGTGGCCGCCGGCCGACAAGCTGAAGGGTGAGCGCGTGCCGGGCGTGCTGGTGGTCGGCTTCCAGGCTCCGCTTTCCTTCGTCAATGCCGAGAAGTTCAAGCAGGGTTTTCGCGCACTGGTGGACGCGCGCGCGGGCGAGTTGAAGCATGTGGTGCTGGAGGCAAGCAGCATCATCGCCATCGACTACACCGCCGCCGGCGTGCTCCAGGACATGATCGGCTACTGCCGACAGCAAGGCGCCACGTTCTCCATCGCCCGGCTGGAATCGGTCAGGGCACAAGCGGCCCTTGAGCGCTTTGGCATCGCCAGTGACCTAGGCCCCGACAACATTTTCCGCAGCGTGGAAAACGCCATCGACACGCTGTCCAGTCAGCCATCCCCCTCCCCGCCAACGCACGCTCCGACAGGGCAAAAAAAGGAGTCTTCGTCATGACAGTCGAGATGAAACCTATGGTGACGCCCGTCCCGGTGGAGGAGCTGCGTCCGACACAGATGACCGTCGGCTATCGGGAAGTGGAATTGAAGCGTCGTGAGATACGCAACCTGACTGACAAGAAGGCCGGCTCATTCCTTGGCCACCACTTCATTCCAGCCGTGGTTGGCCCCAAGGGACGCTACCACATCGTCGACCACCACCACCTCGCCCGCGCGCTCCATGAAGAGGGCATCAAGGACATTTTGATAACGGTGATCGCCGATCTGTCCGCGCTCAAGAAGGAGCCCTTCATGGTCTTCATGGACAACCGGGCCTGGCTGCATACCTTCGATGCAGCGGGCAAAAAGCGAGACTACTCGGACCTGCCCAAAATGGTGAAGGACCTGGCCGACGATCCCTATCGCAGCCTCGCGGGCGAGGTGCGGCGGCAGGGCGGCTATGCCAAGAACAACGTGCCTTTCAGCGAGTTCATGTGGGCCGACTATTTCCGGCACATCATTCCGGCCAGTGAGGCCGAGCACGATTTCGACAAGGCCATGAAACAGGCGCTCAAGCTCGCCAAAGCCGAGGAGGCCAACTTCCTGCCCGGCTGGTGCGGACCGCAAGAGGACTAGGGCTGGTGTTGAGGCCCGCCTGGGGTCGAGGCGGGCTCTCTAAACTCTTGTTTTAGCGCATGATCTTTTCCGAAAAGTCTGCAACTTTTCGCTGCGCGGACCTTCGGTTCGGGATCATGCCCTTGTCTTATCGCATGATCTTTTTCCGAAAAGTCTGCAACTTTTTGGGATCATGCTTTAGCGCCCCATCACCAGCGCCCAATATTTGCGGTCGCTGCCATTGCCTTCGCGGACGTAGGCCAGGCCGTATTTGCTGAAGCGCGGGTCGAGCATGTTGCGCCGGTGGCCGGGCGAGTTCATCCACATGGAGAACAGCTTGCCCATGTCCATCTGCCCCTGGGCGATGTTTTCGGCGGCAGCACCCTGAACGCCGTTGTTCCTCATGCGCGAGGCAAAATCCTTGCCCCATCCGGTGGTGTGCGACATGCGCCCGGCACTGGCCATGTAACCGGCCTGCTGCAGGGCCGCCTTTTCAAGCGTCGTGTCGGCAGTCATCCGGGTCAGCCCGTTGCTCTTTCGAATATCGGCAAGATAGCCGTCGGCCGAGGCCGAAGCCCCTGCCCCCTGGCCCGGCACCTTTGCGGTCTGGCATGCAGCAAGCATCAACACGGCGCAGAGCGCTGCGCCCTTGAGAAATCCCTTGGTCACGTTCGATCGTCCACCCTTGATCACTGTAAACTCACGCCCGGCGGGGCCGGATGAGAGCCATATATCGCGGCCGTGTGGCTGCCAATCGCGTCAAGAATATGCCCGGCCACCCAAGCAAGGCGTCTTTCGAACGGTTGAAGATCGGGGCGAAGATGCTAACCTCTTCGGCAACTTCGATTTTCGTCCGACGCAGCGCGCCTTCGAAACTCTCGGCTGGCGTTTCAAACGTCGAATGTCGATGGGGGAATGATGCAGGGCAGTGCGGGTTTCCGGCCGAGGCGTTTCTCGCACCGCGCTGCGCATGACCAGCGAAAGCCGCTCGACGCGGTCCGCGCGTGGCAACTCATCGTCGCACTCGGCCTTTGTGCCCTGATTGCAGGCTGCCAGAGGCAGGAGGAAACACCCGAGCCCTTGCCGTTGATGGTTCGCGCGCAGAAGGTCGAGATTGCCGACTATGCGCCCACGGCCTCGCTAACTGGGGTGATCGCGGCACAGACGCTGGACAATTTGTCCTTCCGGGTCGGCGGGCGCGTCGCCCAGCGTATGGCCGATGTCGGCCAGCACGTGACCAAGGGCACGGTGCTGGCGAAGCTCGATCCGCAGACACAACACTCGGACCTGATTGCGGCGCAAGCCAATCTCGATGCCGCGCAAGCGGAATTGCGCCAGGTAAGTGCTGCATTCGCCCGTCAAAAGACGCTGCTGGGCCAGGGCTTCACGACGCGACGCGACTACGACCAGGCCGATCAAACGATGCGCACGGCGCAGGCCTCGGTTCAGACCGCACAAAGCCAGGTTGCCAACGCCAAGGAAAACCTCTCCTTCACCGAGCTGCGCGCAGGCGTATCCGGCGTCATCACGGCCAGGGATGTCGAGACCGGACAGGTGGTGCAGGCGGCGCAAACCGTGTTCACCATCGCCCAGGACGGCGACCGCGACGCGGTCTTCAACGTTCAGGAGACGCTGGTGGCCAACACGCCCGCAGCACCCCCGGTGACGATCACGCTGCTCGCCAACCCGCAGGTCAAGGCGCAAGGCAAAGTCCGCGAGGTTTCGCCGGTGATCGACCCGGCCACCGCCTCGGTCCGGATCAAGGTCGCCATCCCCAACACGCCGGCCGCCATGCCGCTGGGCGCTTCGGTGACCGGTACGATCACCACCCAGCCGCGTAAGGCCATCATCCTGCCCTGGCAGACGCTGACGGCAAACGACGGCAAGCCGGCCGTCTGGATCATCGATCCGGAAACGCGCCGCGTTTCGATGACGCCGGTCGAGGTGCTGGCCTATGATTCAGGCATCGTCGTCATCGACAGGGGGCTGGCGTCGGGGGACATCGTGGTCACCGCGGGCGGGCAGTTGCTGCATCCGGGACAAGCCGTCGAAGTCGCGGAGAACGCCAAATGAACCGGCCCGCACGCACGATCCCCCTGCTGGCGCTGCTTGCCCTTGCCGCCTGTTCGGGCGAGCCGGAGCAGGCGCCGGAAATCATCCGCCCGGTTCTTTCGACGGTAATCCAGCCGCGCACGAAGCAGGTGCAGGGCTTTGCCGGCACGATCCAGCCGCAGGTGAGCGCGGACCTTGCCTTTCGCATCCTGGGCCGGGTGGTGTCCCGGCCGGTGAATGTCGGCGACCTCGTCAAGAAGGGCCAGACGGTCGCGGCACTCGATCCCGTCGCGCTGGAGCTTTCCTTGCAGGCGGCGCGCGCCGATCTCTCCAGCGCCGAAGCGCAGTTCGCCAATGCCAGTGGCAGCGAGGAACGGCAGCGCGCGCTGCTGGCCAGCGGCAACACTCCGCAGGCCGCCTATGACGCGGCAAAGCAGGGGCGCGACTCCGCACGGGCCAATCTCGAACGCTCCCGCGCCGCTCTCGTCAAAGCCGAGGAAGAGCTCGGCTACGCCCGGCTGTTCTCGGATTTCGACGGCATCGTCACGGCGACCGGCGCGGAAGTCGGCCAGACCGTCTCGCCGGGGCAGATGGTGGTCACCGTCGCCCGCTCGGACATCCGCGAAGCGGTGTTCGACGTGCCCGAAGACGTCGCGGCCAGCCTGAACGTCGGCGCTCCGTTCGAGGTGGTGCTGCAATCACAGCCTTCAATCAGAGCCCAAGGCAAGATCCGCGAGATCGCCCCGCAGGCCGAGAGCGCCACCAGGACGCGGCGCGTGCGGCTGACGCTGACCAACCCGCCGCCCGCCTTCCGGCTCGGCGCGACGATGACGGCGCGCAGGGTGGCGGATGTGCCGCCTTCCATCGTGCTGCCGCTCACCGCCTTGCTCGAAAGGGACGGCCAGACCTCGGTCTGGGTGGTCGACCCGCGTGCCTCGACGGTTTCGCTGCACGAGGTCAAGGTCGGCGCGCGCAGCGACGGCACTTTCACCGTGGCAGGCGGGCTGGAACCCGGAACGCGCGTGGTGACGGCTGGCGTCAACAGCCTGACCGACGGGCAGAAGGTGAAGATCCCGGAAGGAGGTTCGCAGTGAAGGGGTTCAACCTCTCCGACTGGGCGCTCAGCCACCGCTCGCTGGTCTGGTACTTCATGCTGATTTTCCTGGTGGCCGGCGTCTTTTCCTATCTGCATCTGGGCCGCGAGGAAGATCCCAACTTCACCATCAAGACCATGATCATCCAAGCCAACTGGCCGGGTGCCTCGGTCGAGGAGACGATCAACCAGGTCACCGATCGCATCGAGAAAAAGCTGGAGGAGCTCGACAGCCTCGACTACACGCGCAGCATAACCACCGCCGGCCAGACCATCGTTTTCGTGAACCTCAAGCCCACCACCAAGGCCCGCCTCGTCGAGCCGACCTGGGTCGAGGTTCGCAACATGATGAATGACATCCGCAGCACCTTCCCCGAGGGTGTGCAGGGGCCGTTCTTCAACGATCGCTTCGGCGACGTGTTCGGCAACATCTACGCCTTCACCTCAGACGGGCTGACGTTGCGCCAGCTGCGCGACTATGTGGAGCTGGTGCGCTCGCGCGTGCTGACCGTGCCCGACGCAGGTAAGGTCGAGCTGATCGGCGCTCAGGACGAGGCGATCTATCTCGAATTCTCCACGCGCGAGATTGCAGCACTGGGGCTCGACCAGCAGGCGATCATCCAGAGCCTGCGGGCGCAGAACGCCATCACGCCGTCCGGCGTCGTCCAGGCCGGGCCCGAACGCGTCAGCGTGCGCGTCACCGGCCAGTTCACCTCGGAAGAAAGCCTCAAGCAGATCAATCTGCGCGTGAATGACCGCTTCTTTCGCCTGACCGACGTGGCGACCGTAGTGCGCGGCTATGTCGATCCGCCGACCTCGCTTTTCAGGGTCAACGGCCAGGACGCCATCGGCCTTGCGATCGGCATGAAGCCAAATGCCAACCTGCTCGACTTCGGTCAGGCGCTGCGCAACGAGATGCAGAAGGTGACCGCGGAGCTTCCCATCGGCGTCGGCATCCATCTGGTCGCCGACCAGCCGGTGATCGTGAAGGAGGCGGTGTCGGGCTTCACCCGCGCTCTGTTCGAGGCGGTGATCATCGTGCTGCTCGTCAGCTTCGTCAGCCTGGGCCTGCGCGCCGGACTCGTGGTGGCGCTGTCGATCCCACTGGTGCTGGCAATCACTTTCGTGGTCATGGCCTATCTCGGCATCTCGCTGCAGCGCATCTCGCTCGGCGCGTTGATCATCGCGCTCGGTCTCTTGGTCGACGACGCGATGATCGCGGTGGAGATGATGGTGGCGCGGCTGGAGGTGGGCGATTCACTGCGCAAGGCCGCCACCTTCGTCTACACCTCGACCGCCTTTCCGATGCTGACCGGAACGCTGGTGACAGTCGCGGGCTTCATCCCGATCGGGCTCAACAACAGCTCGGCCGGCGAATACACCTTCACCCTTTTCGTCGTCATCGCCGTGTCGCTTCTAGTGTCGTGGATCGTGGCGGTGCTGTTCGCGCCGTTGCTGGGCGTCACCATCCTGCCGGCCGCGATGAAGCAGAAACATGAAGGGCAAGGCCGCTTCGCCCGTGGCTTTTCGCGCATCCTGCGCGCCTCGGTGCGCCGCCACTGGGTCACCATCGGCGCCACCATCCTGTTGTTTGCGCTTTCGCTCGCCGGTTTCCGCTTCATCCAGCAGCAGTTCTTCCCGCCCTCGGACCGCCCCGAACTGATCGTCGACTGGAACCTGCCGCAGAATAGCTCGATTGCCGAGACGACCGCCGAGATCGAACGCTTCGAGAAGCTGGCGCTGGCGGGCAATCCGGACCTCACCAGCTGGAGCTCCTATATCGGCCAGGGTGCGGTGCGCTTCGTGCTGGCCTTCGACGTGCAGCCGGCCAATCCCTATTTTGGCCAGATCGTCATCGTGCCGAAGGACGTGGAGGCACGCGATCGGGTCAAGGCCTCGATCGAAAAGACACTGCGCGAGCAGTTCGTCGGTACCGACACCTATGTGAAGCTGCTGGAACTCGGACCGCCCGTGGGCCGGCCGGTGCAGTACCGGATCAGCGGCCCCGACATCCAGACGCTGCGCGCCTTTGCCATGGAGTTCGCCGGCGTCATCGCCCAGAACCGCAGCCTCACCTCGCCGACCTATGACTGGAACGAACCGGGCCGCGTGCTCAAGGTGGATGTGCTGCAGGACAAGGCGCGCCAACTCGGCATCACCTCGCAGGACATCGCCAGCTCGCTGAACAGCGTGGTCGGCGGCACCACCGTCACCCAGGTGCGCGATGCGACCTACCTCGTCAACGTCATCGGCCGATCGCGCGAGGCCGAGCGCGGCTCGATCGAGACGCTGCAGAGTCTGCAGATCCCGACCGGAAAGGGCGAGCCGATCCCGCTCGCGGCGGTGGCGAACTTCCACTACGACCAGGAGCAGCCGACGATCATTCGCCGCAGCCGCATCCCAACCATCACCGTCAAGGCCGGCATCGTAGGCAACGCCCAGCCGGCAACGGTGGTCAAGCAGCTGGAACCGGCCGTGAAGGCCTTCACCGACAAGCTGCCCGACGGCTATGGCGTGGCGATCGCCGGCACGGTGGAGGAAAGCAACAACAGCCAGGCGCCGATTGCGGCGGTGGTGCCGCTGATGCTGTTCATCATGGTGACGATCCTGATGGTCCAGCTGCAGAGCTTCCAGCGGCTGTTCATGGTGGTCGCGGTGGCGCCGCTCGGACTGATCGGCGTCGTTGCCGCCCTGGTGCCCAGCGGCGCGCCTCTCGGCTTCGTTGCCATTCTCGGTGTTCTGGCGCTGATCGGCATTCTCATTCGCAACTCGGTGATCCTGATCGTGCAGATCGAGGAGCTGGTCGCGGAAGGCACCGATCGCTGGTCGGCGGTGATCGAGGCGAGCGAGCACCGCATGCGCCCGATCGCGCTGACCGCGGCAGCGGCAAGCCTGGCGCTGATCCCGATCGCCCGCGAGGTGTTCTGGGGGCCGATGGCCTATGCCATGATGGGCGGCATCATCGCCGGCACGGCGATCACGCTGCTGTTCCTGCCCGCGCTTTACGTCGCTTGGTTCCGCCTCGAGGAGCCGGAGCCTGATGAAGGCGGACGAGACCCGGCGGCCGAAGCAAACGGCGCGCCGGCCTGACGGCCGCTCGAAATGAGCGGCCTTACTCGACCGGCATTTCCGGACGGACGGGGGCTGCCGCCAGCGCCATCTCGGGCGAAGGTGCGGGCATGGAGACGGCGGGCGTCGTCGCTATCGGAGCCGCCCCACGGCTTGCCTGGGGCAGATAGCGCTCGATCAGCTGCTCGACCTCGGCATTGCGGCTGCGCGCGGTGTCGCCGCCCATGACCACCACCACCAGCTTGCGCCCATCGGCGCTGACCGAGGTGACGATGTTGAAGCCCGACGCGCGGATATAGCCGGTCTTGATGCCGTCGACGCCCTGCACGCGGCCCAGCAGGTCATTGTGGCCGCGGATGGTCCGGCCGTTGAAGTCGAAGGACCGAGCCGAGAAATAGTTATAGTAGTGCGGGAAGCGCTTGCGCAGCGACAGCCCCAGCACCGCCATGTCGCGCGCCGTGGTCATCTGCTCGTCGTCAGGCAGGCCGGAAGCGTTGCGGAACACGGTGTTGCGCATGCCGATCTGGCGCGCCTTGGCCGTCATCATCTGCGCGAAGCGCTCTTCCGAGCCGCCAATCGTCTCACCCAGCGCGACCGCCACGTCGTTGGCCGACTTGGTGACCAGCGCGTAGATCGCCGAATCGACGTCGATGGTCTCGCCCGCGCGGAAGCCGATCTTGGTCGGCGGACGCGAGGCGGCATAGGCCGAGACCGGAATATGCGTCGTCTTGGAAAGACGGCCCGCATCCATCGCCTCGAACGTCATGTAGAGCGTCATCATCTTGGTGAGCGAGGCGGGGTAGCGCGCGGCATCCGCATTGGCCTGGTAGAGAACCTTGCCGTTGCTGCCGTCGACCACGATCACCGCGTGCCGGGTCGAGTCGCCCGACGGCTGCAGGGCCCGGACCGTGCTCAGAGTGCCTGTGGTGGTGCAGCCGGCAACGGCACCCAGGAGGAACAACAGGCAGGCAACCTGGGAAAAGGCGGTGCGAAGGAAGGAGACGAAACGCAAGAAAGTATCCTACTGGCTTTGACGACCGGCGTTGCGGCCATAGCTCGGTAAAATTACCACAATCCGGTTTCCGGTCCCTTAAGGATTCATGCTTTGGAACCGGGCCGGGATGGTCCGCATTGAATGCCCGGGCGGGGGTTTGAATTTTGTCGAATGTCGCCGCAAGATGGCGCACCGCCAGGGGATGGAGCAACGATGTCTGAAATCGCCAGCATTGCCGCCACGATCTTCAAGCGCGCCGGCAAGGGGCGGCGCTTTGTCGTTGCCATCGCCGGGGCGCCCGGCGCCGGCAAATCCACATTGTCGCACCACCTCCTCGACCTCTTTCCCGAGGGCTCGGCGGCGATCGTGCCGATGGACGGGTTTCATTTCGACGACGTGATCCTGCACAAGCGCGGCCTGCGAGCGCGCAAGGGAGCGCCCGAGACTTTCGACTATGCCGGCTTTGCCGCGCTGCTCAGGCGCATCCGCTCCATGGAGCCGGAGATCGCGGTGCCGGTCTTCGACCGCGGCATGGAGCTCTCGCGCGCCGGCGCCTCGATCATCGATTCGGACGTGAAGTTCGTTCTAGTGGAAGGCAACTACCTGCTTCTCGACGAAGAGCCGTGGAACGAGCTGTCGTCCTTCTTCGACTTCGCCATCTTTCTCGACCTGCCGCGCAACGAACTCGAGCGGCGGCTGATGCTGCGCTGGCTCGAGCACGGCAAAACCGACGACGAGGCACGCCACTGGATCGCCACCAATGACGCGCCCAATATCGAGCGGGTGATGGAGAAGCGACGCCCCGCCGACCTGGTCATCCAGAGCATCGCGCTGACGGAAGCTTAGAGCGGGGTTTCACCCGCGCGGGGGGATCTCCAGACCGCGCTGCACAGCCGGGCGGGCAAGGCCCTGTTCGAGCCAGCGGGCGACATTGGCGAAGCTGTCGAAGCCGACGAGTTCGCGCGCCTCATAGAAGCCGATCAGATTGCGCATCCAGCCGAGCAGCGAAACGTCGGCGATGGTGAACTCGTCATCCATGATCCACTGGCGGCCGGCGAGCCGCTTGTCCAGAACGCCGATCAGGCGGCGGGATTCATCGCGATAGCGCTCCAGCGGCCGCTTGTCCTCGATGCTGCGGCCGGCGAATTTGTGGAAGAAGCCGAGCTGGCCGAACATCGGCCCGACATTTGCCATCTGGAAGAACACCCACTGGATGGTCTCGTAGCGACGCGCCGCATCCGCCGGGATGAGTTTGCCGGTCTTTTCGGCGAGATAGACCAGGATGGCGCCCGATTCGAACAAGACAAGCGGCTTGCCGTCGGGGCCGTTGGGATCGAGGATCGCGGGGATCTTGCCGTTGGGGTTGAGCGACAGGAATTCCGGCGTCCAGGATTCGTCCTTGCCGATGTTCACCGTATGCGCCTCGTAAGGCAGGCCCATCTCCTCCAGCGCAATCGACACCTTCACGCCGTTGGGCGTCGGGAAGAAGTAGAGCTGCAGCCGGTCGGGGTGCGTGGCCGGCCAGCGGGTGGTGATCGGAAAGGCGGAAAGATCGGTCATGGAATTCCCTGATCGGTTGGGAGGATGGGGTAATCGCGCCGGGCGGCGCTGCGCGAACCGCTTTCTACCATGCCGGCGCGGACTTGCCACGCCGGCATCCAGACCGATCACATAGCCTTGAAAGCGAGCACCGCATTGGTGCCGCCGAAGGCAAAGCCATTGCTGATGGCGGCGCGCACCTCGCGCGAGCGGGCGACATTGGGCGTAACGTCGAGATCGCAGGCGGCGTCCTTCTCGCGATAGTTCGCGGTCGGCGGCACCAGCCCCTCGCGGATCGCCATGACGCAGGCGATCATCTCCAGCCCGCCCGAAGCGCCCATGCAATGGGCATGCATCGACTTGGTCGAGGAAACCGACAGCCGGTCGGCATGGGCGCCGAACACCCGGCGGATCGCCGCCGTCTCGATCTCGTCATTGGCCTTGGTGCCGGTGCCGTGGGCGTTGACATAGTCGACGTCCTCGGGCCTCAAGCCCGCTTCGGCAAGGCACGCCTGCATGGCGGCCGCGGGGCCCTCGACGGTGGGCGAGACGATGTCGGAGGCGTCGGCCGACATGCCCGAGCCGGCAAGCTCGGCCAGGATCGTGGCGCCGCGCGCCATCGCATGCTCGTAGGTTTCGAGCACGGCCACGCCAGCGCCCTCGCCGATTACCAGCCCGTCGCGGTCGGCCGAGAACGGCCGGCAGGTCTCGCGGGCGAGAGCGCGCAGCGCTTCCCAGCCCTTGAGGACGCCATAGGCCAGCGGCGCGTCGGTGCCGCCGGCCACCATCACGTCTGCGCGGCCGAGGCGAATCTGGTCGGCAGCGAGCGCTATCGCATGATTGGACGAGGCGCAGGCCGAGGTGACGCCGAAAACAGGACCGCGCAGGCCATGCGCCATGCTGACCTGACCTGCCGGCGCGCTCGGCATGATGCGCGGCACGGCGAAGATATTGGCGCGCGTGCGGCCCTCGATGAACAGGCCGCGGTAATTGTCCTCGATGGTTTCGGCGCCGAAGATGCCCGTGCCGATGGCCGCGCCGATCCGCGAGGTGTTGCTTTCGTCGACCTTCACGCCGGCCTGGGCGATGGCCTCGCCGGCCGCAAGGATCGCAAGGAGGGCGTAGCGGTCCATGGTGACCAGGCGCTTCTTCTCGATGCCGTGTTCCGGCAGCTGCTTGATCTCTCCGCCGACGCGCACCTTCAGTTCGTACAGAGGTGCGGTGGTGATCTCGCCGATGCTGGAACGACCGGCGCGCATGGCTTCCCAGATCGCAGGGGCGCTGGTGCCGAGCCCGCACAAGCCGCCGAGCCCGGTGATGACGATACGCGTGCGGGCCATGTCAGGCCTTGGCGCTGATCAGGTCGCGCACGGCGGCGACCATGTCGCCGACATTCTTGAGATTGCTCCAGGCCTCGACGGTGTTCATCTCGATCTCGATGCCATAGGCCTCCTCGATGTCGAAGATGATTTCGGTCAGCTCGAGCGAGTGGATGCCCAGCGCAGTGAGCTCCGTTTCCGGCGTGAGCTCACCGCCGTCCATGTCGGCATGGGCCTTGATCTTCTCGATGATTTCCTGCGAAAGCTGATCCGCCATACGGCCTCCCCCAGACGTTGGGCGTTCTCAATTCGAACGCCGCCATGTTTCTCGTGCGCTTCGCAACGACCAACCGCAGCCACATCTACTCGAAATAAACCAAGCGATGACGGCAAGAAGCTGATGTTTATCTATAGAAAGCGAAATGGCGGGAGGCAACCGGGGCGTCCGTCAAAAGCAGCATGGAAACTGAAATGAAAGTAGAGGAGATCATCGCCGTGCCTACCGACCCGTCAACCGCCCTCCAGCCGCGCATGCAGCGCGTATCGGGAGGCGGACAGCTGTCGGTGCGGCAAAGCTGGTGACCGCGCATCAACCCGTGCGCTGAGGGAGGAGAACGACATGCTGGAACTGCGCCCCAACTGCGAATGCTGCGACAAGGATCTGCCGCCCGAGGCGACGGATGCCATGATCTGCACCTTCGAATGCACCTTCTGCGCCGATTGCGTCGAAGGCGTGCTCGGCGGCACCTGCCCCAATTGCGGCGGCAACTTCACGCAACGGCCGATCCGGCCCGCCGCGCTGCTGGCAAAACACCCCGCCTCGACCCGCCGCGTGTTGAAGGCAGAAGGCTGCAGCCCGAAGGGCAGCAAGGCGACCTGAGGGCTCTCTGAGATATAAGCCAGTGCCGCCGCTCGTCCCTTCGAGCCTGCCCTTTCACTTGGCGGGCTTGGCGGCGGCTGCGTAGATGATGACGCTCTTCTGGCCGTTGAACTCGACGGCCAGCACATCCCGCATCAGCACCGCATGCGAATCGATGGCGTGGAAGAGCATCGCGTTGCCCTCGAGATCCTTGCGCAGGGCGCCGACCTCTTTCTCATGCTCCTTGAGCTTGGCGTCGATCTTGGGCGGCAGTCCCTTTTTGACGACGTCCGGCAGGAAGACGATCTCGACCTTTTCGAGGTCGGAGGTCTTGCGCACCTCGCTGCTGGCGGCGGCCGAATTCTCGATCGCCGCGATGATGCGATCGGCGTCGACCTCGGCCTGCGCCTGCTCTTCCTGAACTTGCGACCCTATGATCTTGTCGATGGCCTTCTGGTTTTCCAGGCCTTGCGCCATCAGCGCCACGCTGGGCGTCAGGGCGACAAGGAAGGCAAACACCGCGACCATACGCGTCCATATCGCGTCGCGGCTCATCGAGATCGTCATCAATCGTTCCTCGTAAGCTGTCATTGTGAAGCTGGCGGCTTGCGCACCTACCGAACCAAACGAACGCTATCGGGGTCAAGTTCCCCCAAACCGGACGGTTGATCCGATTTGGGGGCTGCCCGTCTCACGAATTCGGCATCGAAGGCAAGAGGCCTCCGCGCCTTGCGCGACAGCTTCGATGCCGTCGCCAGCTACGGAGCCTGAAGACCATGCCAGCGACTCTCGCGCGCCGATGGCGAGCTTCTGACCTGCGAGCCGGCGACGGTGCTGCCGATGGCGCAACGCTATTTCTTGTTCTAGGAAAGCAGCGGATTGATCGTGGGAGGTAAGCATGAAGCTCGAAATGTTCCAGGTGGATGCCTTCACCGACAAGGTGTTTTCCGGCCATTCGGCCGCCGTCGTGCTTCTCGACGACTGGCTGCCCGACGCGGTGCTGCAAGGCATCGCGCTTGAGAACAATCTGGCCGAGACGGCATTTTTGAAGCCGAAGGGCGAGCAGTGGGAAATCCGCTGGTTCACGCCCGCCGAGGAGGTTCCCTTCTGCGGCCACGCAACACTTGCCTCGGCCTGCGCCCTGCATCGCCGCAAGGGCATCGAGCGCGCAATGCGGTTTTCGACGCGGCAGGTCGGCGACCTCGTCGTCACGCCCGAGGGCGGCAGCTACCGGATGGACATTCCAAGGTTCGATCCGGATTTCGACATTCCGGCAGATGCGCTGATCAACGACATGCGGACGGATGCCTGGGTGCAGACCTTCCGCAACCGCGAGAACTTCTTTGCGGAACTCGCTTCGGAGGCCGACGTGCTGGCCTTCCGGCCCGACCTGCCGCGCATTGCCGAACTCGGCTCCTTCGGCTTCTGCATCACGGCGCGCGGCGAGACGAGCGATTTCGTTTCGCGCTATTTCGCGCCGGGCGCGGGCATCCCCGAAGACCCGGTGACGGGATCGACCCATGCAACGCTTGCGCCCTATTGGGCGCAGAAGCTCGGCAAGACGCATCTGGCCGCGCGGCAGCTTTCTGCGCGCGGCGGCACGCTTGCCTGCGAGGTTGCAGCCGAACGCGTCTACCTCACGGGCGATGCTGTGATTTTCATGGATGCGCAGATCCACATCCCGTGAAGCGCTTGCGAAGCGGCAGAGCAGGGACACTCGCCTCCCCTGGCGTTATGTCCCGGTATCTGTGGACCGCGACCTGATGCCACGCCGCCGAAGCTGGACAGCCCTTTTGCAATTGTTATCTTCGCGCCGCACCTAAAATCCGTAAGGCAGACCCCCTTGCACCTCCGACAAGGCGCGGGATTGCCCAATCATTTCGAGGAGTTCTGCATGCTCGGGAAAAAAGTTCCCTCCGTCACCTTCCGCACGCGCGTTCGCGACGAGTCCGTTGGCGGCCCGAACCCGTTCCGCTGGGAAGACAAGACCTCGGCCGACTATTTCGGCGGCAAGCGCGTCATCCTGTTCTCGCTGCCGGGCGCCTTCACCCCGACCTGCTCGACCTACCAGCTGCCGGATTTCGAGAAGCTGCACGGCGAGTTCAAGGATCTGGGCGTCGACGAGATCTACTGCATCTCGGTCAACGACGCCTTCGTCATGAACGCCTGGGGCAAGTCGCAGAACCTCGAGAACGTCAAGCTTATCCCGGACGGCTCGGGCGAGTTCACCCGCAAGATGGGCATGCTCGTTGCCAAGGACAATCTCGGCTTCGGCATGCGCTCGTGGCGCTATGCCGCCGTCATCAATGACGGCGTCGTCGAGAAGTGGTTCGAGGAAGAAGGCTACTCCGACAACTGCGAGAGCGATCCGTATGGCGTCTCCTCGCCGCAGAACATCCTCGAGGCGCTCAAGAAGGGCGACGTCGCCGAAGCTGCCTGATCATCGGCAGTAGGTTCGACACCAACCCCGGCCGCGACCCGCGCGCCGGGGTTTTTCTTTGCCATCGCGAGGCGCTTGGCCTAGCCTGCCGCAAAAGCCATTTGATGACCTACGCATAGTTCCATGGATCAAGCCACTCACAGCGTCGCGGAAGTGTTTCCGCATATCCGCATCGTCATGGGCATGGTGGTGGGCCTCGGTCTCACCCGGCTCCTGTCCGGCATCGCCCGCATCGTGCAGCACCCGCGCGGCTACGCGCTCTATCCGGTGCACCTTGCCTGGGTCGGCATGGTGTTTTTGATGCTGGTGCATTTCTGGTGGTGGGAATTCGGCCTGTACCACATCGAAAACTGGACTTTCGGAAAATATCTCTTCCTGATCGGCTATTCGACGGCCCTCTTCCTCATGTGCGCTCTGCTGTTTCCCGACAGCATGCTGGACTACAAGAGCTATGAGGAGTTCTTCATTTCGCGCAGGACGTGGTTCTTCGGGCTCTTGGCGGCGACCTTCGTGCTCGACGTCATCGACACCCTGCTCAAGGGCGAGGCGCATTTCGCACACTTTGGCTACGAATATCTCCTTCGCACACCGATCTTCCTGGCGCTCTGCGTTGCGGCGATCTTCACCACCAGCAGGACGTTCCACATCCTGTTCGTCTCGGCTGCGCTGGCCTACCAGGTTTCCTGGATCCTGCGCCTGTTCGACACCATTGCGTGAACGGCCGGCGCGGCGGGCTCGCTGTGGACCAGCAGCAGCGCAGCGCTTGAGGCAGGGCGCAAATCCGGTTGCGGCGAGGCAACCGGCAGGGCATCCTCCTCTCAAACGGAACGAAGACTCCGAGGGGAGAAACCATGAGTGTTACGCAACTGTCGACCAAGAGCCGCAGCAACCTGCCCTATTATGAAGAGCGCGTGGATCTGGCCTGCGCCTTCCGCTGGACGGCGCGGCTGAACATGCACGAGGCGGTGGCCAACCATTTCTCCCTCGCAGTGAACGACGAGGGCACGCAGTTCCTGATGAACCCCAATCAGGTTCATTTCTCGCGCATCAAGGCGAGCGACATGCTGCTGATCGACGCCAACGACCCCGAGACGATGAACCGGCCGGATGCGCCGGATCCGACCGCCTGGGGCCTGCATGGCGCCATCCACCGCAACTGCCCCCATGCGCGCTGCGCGCTGCATGTGCACTCGATCCACGCCACCGTGCTGGCCTCGCTGGCGGATTCGCGCCTGCCGCCGATCGACCAGAACTCGGCCATGTTCTTCAACCGCCATGTGGTCGACGCGCATTATGGCGGCCTTGCCTTCGAGGAAGAGGGCGAGCGCTGCTCGAAGCTTCTGTCCGACCCCAAGGTCAAGGTGATGGTGATGGGCAATCACGGCGTGATGGTCATCGGCAAGAATGTCGCCGACGCCTTCAACCAGCTCTATTACTTCGAACGGGCCGCCGAGACCTACATCAAAGCGCTTTGGACGGGCCAGCCGCTGCGCGTACTCTCGGACGAGATCGCCGAGAAGGCGGCGAGCGAGATGGATGATTATCCGGGCCAGGCCGACAAGCATCTGGCCGAGCTGAAGGCGATCCTCGACGAGCAGGAACCCGCCTATCGGAACTGAGGGCGACACGAGCTGCGGGCGGAGACGCCGCCCGCCCTCTCAATAAAGGCCGAGATGGCTGCGCAGTTCCGCAAGGCTCGAGACGAGGATGGCGCCGCTCGGCACATAGTCGACCGGCTGCTGCGGCCAGAACAGCGCTTTCATGCCAGCCGCGACGCCCGCAGTGGCGCCGGCATGGCTGTCCTCGATGACACAAGTTTCGGCCGGGTCGACACCGGTGAGCCAGGCCGCGCGCAAGAACGGCTCAGGATCCGGCTTGCCGTTGCGCACATCGTTGCGGGTGACGCTCTTCATGCCCGGCCGGTCGATGCCCAGCACGCGCAGATTGGCTTCGACGATCAGCCTGTCGGAGTTCGACACCACCGCCTGCGGCGTGCCCTGCGCCCAGAGATCGCGATAGACTTCCACGGCGCCGTCGCGCGGCTTCAGCGACGCGACATGCTCCATGTAGTAGACATATTTGCGCAGGATCCAGTCGTCGAAGGGCAGTTTGAGCCCGAGCTCGTCGCGCATCATCTCGTAGACCGGCATTGCGGCAACGCCGACGACCCGGTCGTGCAGGTCGACCGGCGGAGTGATGCCGAGACTGAGCAGCACCGTCCTCAAGGCTCTTTCGTGCAGCGGCTCGCTGTCGATCAGCGTTCCGTCCATGTCCCAGTATACGGCTTTCGGTGTCATGCCTTGCTCCTTACGGCACGGTCATAACGACTTTACGCCGCGAGATAAACCGCAAGAAGAGAAGGGCCGCCGCTATGCTTGCTCGCGCGGCATGAAAGCCTCGATCCACTCGCGCGGAAAACGGCGCGGGCGGCCGTTTTCGCCGATGATCGCCGCCTCGACCTTGGCTTCGACCAGCACTTCCTCGCCGCGCTTCAGCTGCTGGCCCATTCGGATGCGCGCGCCGGAAATGTCCTCGGTCCGCGTGTCGATGGTGAGGATGTCGTCTATCCGGGCCGGCGAGCGGAAATCGATCTCCATGCGGCGGACGATCCAGACCAGCTTTTCGCCATGCTTGCCGTCAGCAAGCTCAGTATGGTGCACGCCGGCAAGCCGTAAAAAGTCCGAGCGGCCGCGCTCGAAGAATTCCAGATAGCGGGCGTGATAGACGACGCCGGAGAAGTCGGTGTCGGCATAATAGACCCGCGCCATGATGCGGTGGCCGAAGGGGGTCAACTCGCCCGCAATGCCGGCCATCAGCCGTTCGCGTTCACCATGATCGTGCATCTTGCTTTCCTTCTGCGCGTCTCGCCAGAGGTACTGCTCCGTTGCGGCTCCGTCGAGAGGGCAGATCGATGCATCGCGGAGGTTGGCGGCGATGCTCAAGGCAGCGGATTGACCGGGGGCTATCGGGCTAGACACATTAGTGAGCAACCAAGGCGCTTTGGGCTCTGCATTTCACTCACAACGTGCGCTGCGCCTCAATCCTCCTGGAACAGGCCGATCTGCTGCTGCGCTACTTCCCTCGGCGCCTCCAGCCCGAGATGCTTCCAGGCATTTGCCGTCAGCATGCGACCGCGCGGCGTGCGCTGGATAAAGCCCTGCTGGATGAGATAGGGCTCGATGATGTCCTCGATGGCGTCGCGCGGCTCCGACAGGCCGGCTGCGATGGTTTCGATACCAACCGGGCCGCCACCAAAGTTCATCGCGATCATGGAGAGATAGCGCCGGTCGAGCTGGTCGAGCCCGAGCGCGTCGACCTCCAGCCGCGACAGCGCCTCATCGGCAATCCTGCGGTTGACGATCTCGGCGCCGGCAACGCTGGCAAAATCGCGCACGCGGCGCAGAAGTCGGCCGGCGATACGCGGCGTGCCACGCGAGCGGCGGGCGATCTCGACCGCGCCGTCGTCGCCCATGGGCAGGCCGAGGATGCGCGCGCCGCGCCGCACGATCAGTTCCAACTCCTCGACGGTGTAGAAGTTGAGACGGACCGGAATGCCGAAACGGTCGCGCAGCGGATTGGTGAGCAGGCCGAGCCGGGTGGTGGCGGCGACCAACGTGAACTTGGCAAGGTCGATCTTGACCGAGCGGGCCGCCGGCCCCTCGCCGATGATGAGGTCGAGTTGGTAGTCCTCCATCGCCGGATAGAGAATTTCTTCCACCGCCGGGCTGAGACGATGGATCTCGTCGATGAAGAGCACGTCGCGCTCTTCCAGATTGGTGAGCAGCGCCGCAAGATCGCCGGCCTTGGCGATGACCGGGCCGGAGGTGGAACGGAAATTGACGCCGAGCTCGCGCGCCATGATCTGCGCCAGCGTGGTCTTGCCGAGACCGGGCGGGCCGACGAAAAGCACATGGTCGAGCGCTTCGCCACGACCCTTGGCCGCCTCGATGAAGATCTTGAGATTGGCGCGCGCGGCCGCCTGGCCGACGAATTCGTCGAGGTTTTGCGGGCGCAGCGTGGAATCGACGTCTTCGCCGCGCTTGTCGGCCGAGATGAGACGGGATGGGGTGTTCATGCGCCCCTCCTCGCATGGGCAGCACTTGCAGGCAAGCCGGGCCTCACCGCGCCAGTTCCTTCAGGCCAAGCCGGATAAGCTTTGAGGAATCGGCCTCCTCGCCCGCTGTCTTCAGCGCTGCGGAAACGGCATTGGCGGCAATGTCGCGTGAATAGCCGAGATTGACCAGCGCCGAGACGGCATCGGCGATCGGCGCCGGCGCGACGCCCTCGCCCAGTTCCTGCTTGAGGCCGATGGTGCCCACGGCCTCGCCGGCAAAGGCGGGCGCCTTGTTCTTGAGCTCGGTGACGATGCGCTCGGCCACCTTCTTGCCCACGCCCGGCGCGCGGCTGACCATGGCGATGTCGCGCAGCGCAATCGCATTGGCGAGATCGCTCGGTGTCAGCGTCGAGAGCACGGCCAGCGCCACCTTGGCGCCGACGCCCTGCACATTGGCCTGCAGAAGGCGGAACCATTCGCGCTCCAGCGTGGTCTGGAAGCCGTAGAGCCGGATCATGTCCTCGCGGACATAGGTTTCGATGAACAGCACCGCCGCCTCGCCCGGCCCCGCAAGCGAAGCCAGCGTGCGCGCCGAGCAATAGGCCACATAGCCGACGCCGTGGACGTCGATGACACAGTGGTCCTCGGCGATCTCGTCCACCGTGCCCTTGAGCTTGCCGATCATCTAGTCGTTCTCCAGCGGATAGGTTTCGGGGCTCAATATGTTGAGACTGGGGAAGTAAGAACGGTATCGGCCCGGATCGCGCGTCAACAGGCGATGGCCAGCAGCAGTGGCGTGCGCGCCGATGAGAAAATCCGGCAAGGTTCTTTCCCGCCTTCCGCCTCGGAGGCGATAGAGCGTGTGAGCTGCGCCGGCCGGAAAAGCGGCATCGAATGGAAAATCCTCGCGGACAGGCTGCAGCCAGGCAAAGGCGCGGAACAACGCCTCCTCGCCGAGCGTTGGCTTCGACAGCTCGGCCCAGACGATCGCGCTGAACACAACAGGCCCTTCGGAAAAGGTCCGCTTCAGAGCGTCGAGCGACCAACGCCGCGTTTCCAGTTCCGCCGGGCCGAGAACGTCGATCAGAATGTTGGTATCAATGAGGGTCGAGATCTTCACGCGGTCCCCGCAGCCAATCCACATAGGCCTTTCCGTCCATCCCCATGGTGTCGAAAGTGCCTGCTACGCTCGCAGCCCATTCCTCGAATGTCTGCTCCCTCTGCTCGGCCGATGCCTCCCGTTTTTCGAGGACCACGACGGAATCACGTTCCACGAAGTCGACTTCGCTGCCGGGGCCAATGCCCAGCCGATCGCGGATTTCCTTCGGAATGGTGACCTGGCCTTTTTCGGTGACGCGCATGGTAATACCTCTGCGGTATTACTTACTCGCGACACCGGAACAAGTCAAGAACATCGAGGGATCAGCTGGCCAGGGCAGCGAGTCGCGAGGTCACGCTTTGCCGGTGATGGGCATGGCAGATGGCGATGGCCAGCGCATCGGCCGAATCGGCGCCGTCGAAGATCGCCTTCGGCATCAGCACCTTCACCATCATCTGGATCTGCTTCTTGTCGCCGTGGCCGACGCCGATCACCGCCTTCTTGACCGCATTGGGCGCATATTCGGCGACAGGCAGGCCGGCGCGGGCCGGCACCAGCATGGCAATGCCGCGCGCCTGGCCGAGCTTGATGGTGGCGGTGGCGTCCTTGTTGGCGAAGGTAATTTCGACCGCCGCCTCGTCCGGCATCTGGCGATGCAGCACCTCGGCAAGGCCGTCATGCAGCTGGCAGAGCCGTGTGGCAAGCGTGGTCTTGTCGTCGGAGCGCACCGTGCCGGCCGCGACGAAGCGCAGCGAATTGCCGAGCGACTCGACAATGCCCCAGCCGGTGCGCCGAAGCCCCGGGTCGATACCGATAATGCGAATCGCTTGGTTCATCCGGCGACTGTACCTCCGCCGGACCTATGTGTCAGGAATATGTGAACAAACCGGAAACGATTCGACCAGAGCGGCAGGCTTCCTGACGGATGCCCCTTTCCGCTCTATCCCATTGCTTTGGCCGCATTTGTGCCACCCCAAGCGATTCCGCTTGGCTGCAAAATACCGAAGGTCAGCCGCGCGCGAAAGCGGTGTTGAGCAGCATGATCTGGTCGGAGACCGGATTGCTGCGGCGAGCGACAACCGCACCATCGGCGTGCTCGCCATAAATCTCGTCGTCCATGCGGCGCACCAGCGACTGCAGGCTGAGCGAGCGGTTGACGAGATCGAGGAAGCAGTCGGGCAGTTCGCCCCAGCCGGCGGCGTCCTCGCGGGCCGAGGCCGTGTCGAGCCTCACCTTGGATTTTTCGGAGGCCACCTGGTCGCGGGTCATTTCGCCGGAATTTGCGGCGCGCTGCAGCAGCAGCCACGAGGCAACCTGCATGAGTCGCGTGGTCAGTCGCATGGATTCGGCGGCATAGAGGGTGGCTGCAAGCCGCGACAGCTGCTTGGCGTCGATGCGGCCCGGGCCGTCGAGATACTCGGCCGTTTCCTCGACCAGGCCCATGCCCTCATCGTAAAGCGGCTTGAAAGAGTGCGAGAAAACCCGCCGCTCCGCCAATCTGATCATGTTGCCGCTTCCCATCGAAGGTTCGCTCATCCTTTACGCCCCTGCACGCAGAAACCGCACTGGTGCCACATCGACACCGGCCGGTCGCCTACCCCCTGTTTGATAGGTGTGGAAAATGGGCCCACGGCGGCCCGAAGGCAAGCACATGTTTAACGGAAGGTTAACGGCGAGCGCCAGTAACATGCTCGTCAACCGCACATAAAAAAAGAGCCGCTGGAAAAGCGGCTCTCGGGAGTTAACAGGGAGGCGTCAAACGAAGTGGCTCCAGCCACTCGGTAAGAATCCAGATCACTGGACGGTTATAGTAAACACCCGTAAACCTTAATGCTTGGTTAAGAAGCCGCTTTTTTTCGACCTTCCTGTCTCAAAAAGGGACGCCTGGGCCATGATGCCGCTTCGTTGAATCGTCCTCACGGCCCAGCTGTTTGGTGGAGCATGAAAAGCGGCCTCCGCTTTTCGGGATCCGGCTCAAGCCCTCTCATTCCGCAGGGGCAGGCTGGACCTGATATGCGCGGGTTGCCGGGACCGCGATCCAGGCGAACAGCAGCATGCCCGCGAAGAAGCCGAGCGAGCCCAGCGCCACGACCGGCTCGATTGCCGGGTTGCCGGCCAGCAGGAAGAAGAGCCCCACCAGCAGCAAGATGCCGCTGACGGCCGTCAGCCAGAAATGCGCCGGCGCAAGCCGCGAGGCACGCGCGACCGGGAACAGATGATAGAAGAACGCAAACACCGCCGACATCAGCCAGCCCGCCACCATGATGTGCGCATGCACCGGCATTTCCGTATGATCACCGCTGATCGACATGACCAGTCCAAGCAACATCCCGCAGAGTGCGTAGATGATTGCCAGTATGAAGAAATTGCGTGCTACGCCTTGCATATTCATCCCCTCTCTCTTTGCTTCCCCCAGACAGGGAAACAGCCAAGCGCCCGGAGAAATGCCCCTCCGGCACAGGTCTAAATTAGCACAGACAGAAATTGTCGAATAGAGCCGCACGCAAGTTCGCGCGGCAGAGGCTTTCGTTGCTCCGATGCAGATGATTTTGGCATCAGTTCAAGGAGTTTCTGCGATCCCAGCTAAAGAAACGCCTTACGGATTCTTGGCCATTTCCCGAAGCCTGAATTTCTGGATCTTTCCGGTCGAGGTTTTCGGGATTTCGGCGAAGATGATCGCCTTGGGAACCTTGAAACGCGCAAGCAACGCGCGGCAATGCTCGAGAATTTCTTCCTCGGTCGCGCTGCGTCCGGGCTTCAGCTCGACATAGGCCACCGGCGTTTCGCCCCATTTCTCGTCGGGACGAGCGACAACGCCGCAGGAGGCGACGGCCGGATGCTTGTAGAGCGCATCTTCCACTTCGATGGAGGAGATGTTCTCGCCGCCGGAAATGATGATGTCCTTGGAGCGATCCTTGAGCTGGATGTAGCCGTCGGGGTGCATGACGCCGAGGTCGCCTGAATGGAACCAACCGCCGGCGAAGGCCTCGTCGCTGGCCGGCTTGTTCTTCAGATAGCCCTTCATGACGATGTTGCCGCGGAACATGACCTCGCCGATCGTCGTGCCGTCGGCCGGAGTGCGCTGCATGGTCTCGGGGTCCATGACGGCAAGGCCTTCGAGCGCAGCATAGCGCACGCCCTGGCGCGCCTTCTTCGCCGTCCGCTCGGCGGCGGGAAGAGCATCCCACTCGCTGTGCCACTCATTGACCACGGCCGGGCCGTAGGTCTCGGTGAGGCCATAGAGATGGGTGACGGCAAAGCCGGCCTCGGCCATGCCGGCCAGAACCGCCTCGGGCGGCGGGGCAGCGGCGGTGTTGAAGGTGACCGTCTGCGGGAACTCGCGCTTCTCGTCGTCCTTGGCGTTGATCAGCAGCGACATGACGACGGGCGCGCCGCACAGATGCGTCACGACATGGTCGGCGATCGCGTCATACATCGCCTTGGAGCGGACCCAGCGCAGGCAGACATGCGTGCCAGCCTGGACGGCGAGCGTCCACGGAAAACACCAGCCGTTGCAGTGGAACATCGGCAGCGTCCAGAGATAGACCGGGAACTTGCCCATGCCGGCATGCATGGTGTTGGTGTAGGCCATCAGTGCTGCGCCGCGATGATGGTAGACGACGCCCTTGGGGTTGCCGGTGGTGCCGGAGGTGTAGTTGAGCGCGATCGCATCCCACTCGTCGTCGGGCATCGACCAGGCGAAATCCGGATCGCCGGCGGCAATGAAGTCCTCATAGTCGAGCGTGCCGATGCGCTCGCTCTTCGGGTAGGGCGCATCGTCGGGATATTCGAGGTCGTCATAGTCGATGACCAGCGGCTTGTGCTTCGCGATTGCCAGCGCCTGCTTCATCACGCCGGCAAACTCGCGGTCGACGATGACGATCTTGCTTTCGGCATGGTCGATCTGGAAGGCGATGATGGCCGCGTCGAGCCGCGTGTTCAGCGAATGCAGCACCGCTTTCACCATCGGCACGCCGAAATGCGCCTCGAGCATGGGCGGCGTGTTGGAGAGCATCACCGTCACGGTGTCGCCCTTGCCGATGCCCTCAGCGGCCAGCGCCGAGGCAAGCTGGCGCGAGCGGCGCCAGAAGTCGCGATAGGTCACGTGGCTGGAGCCGTGGATGATGGCGACCTGGTCGGGATAGGTGGCGGCGGCGCGTTCGAGATAGGTGAGCGGCGTCAGGGGCTGGTAATTGGCTGGATTGCGGTCAAGGCCGCCGTCATAAATGCTGGGCACGATGACTCCCGGAAGCAATGTTTTCCGGGACTTTAACGGCAGCAATCACCGCCGTCACCTCAATTGAGCAGCCTGCGGCATTCGGCAACCATTGGGTGGCCTGCGGCTAGACCATGATGCCGAAAAGTGGAAATCGGTTTTCGGCCGACATCATGGTCTATCTAATAGATTGTGCCGCATTTGTGCGACGCGACGTGTTTCCACCTCGCTGCAAAATGCTCTAGCGGACCGGCGAACGCGCAGGAAGCGGGCTTGGCGACTTGCCGCCGAGCGGTCTCGGGCCGGTCATGGTCCTGGTCGGTTCCGGCGCGGCGGGCTTGCGCCCACCCCAGCCGATCTTCGGCAGCCATTCCAGATAGTAGGCAAGGGCGAACTGCAGCGCCACGCCGGTGGAGATCAGCACCGTGTCGTAGACCAAGCCGCCGGGGCTGACCGTCTTCATCACCTGGCCGATCATGGCCAGCAGCGTGCCGGCGATGAAGACCGGCAGCGAATGCTTGCCCAGCACGGCCAGCGGATTGTCCGCGCGGGTGCGCGCCATGTTGGAAAGTGCGGGGATCACCGCGATGAGATAGGCGAGCGCTAGCACATGGGCGAGACGCGGCAGTGACAGGAAGGTCTTGTCGAAGCCGGTCAGGACTGACGGCAGGCCGAACGAGACGTCCACGCCCCACAGCGGGACACGCACCCACAACAGCGAAAGAACCAGATAAGCGGCGGCCAGGCCGGCGAGCCAGGGCTTGAAGGCGATCTCGCCGCCGCGCTTCACATGCAGCATCGCGGCAAAGCCGATGACGAACAGGAACTGCCAGGATAGCGGGTTGAGGAACCAGTAGCCGGGCGTCGGGTAATTGATCGGCGCGATCTGCCAGATGCCGGCCACCAGCCAGATGAGGCCGGAAATCGCCACCGTCAGCTTGAGGCTGACATTGCCGAGCAGCAGGAACAGCGGCAGCATCAGGAGCACGGCGGCATACATCGACAATATGTTGTTGTAGCCGAGTTGATGGCCGAGCGTGGCGATGCCGACCAATGCGCGCGGCGTGTCGGCCATCACCGTCTCGATGTTGATCATGTTCAAGAGGTCGGGCCGAGCGAAATAGATCGCCGCGGCCGCGAAGATGCCCAACGTGCCGGCGGTCGTCATGATGTGGGTGACATAGAGCACGCCGGCGCGGCGCCAGGCCTTCAGCGTCATCAGCAGGCGGTTGCCGGGCTTGAACTTGGGCCCATATGCAATGCCTATGGCAATGCCCGAAATGAGGACGAAAGCCTCGGCCGAATCGGAAAAGCCGAAGTTCTTGTGCGTGACATACTCGTAGATGGTGCCCGGCACGTGATTGATGAAGATCGTCAGCAGCGACAGCGCCCGAAACACGTCGATGCGGGTGTCCCGCTGAGATGGTGCATTCGTGGTTGTCATGGCAGCCTTGAAGTTCGCTACGTACAAAAAAGTCAGACAGCCCAACGCGCGCGGCGATAATGCATGCCAATCGGGCCTAGGCTCTAAGGCGGTCAAACGCCGAGAAGAAGGCAAAGTTCGGCTTTTTGCCGTCAAAATATGTTATCCGGCTGAAACAATGAGGCCCTGTTGCCGTGATGCCACGCGAGCTCTGCCAAGGCTGTTCAAGGCCTTCGTCTTCCTCTATGCCCAAATCCAACCATGATCGCCCTGCATGGGTTTGAACACCGGAACGCCATGATGACCGAAGCCAAGACGCCCAATCGCTGCCGCATCGTTTTGATCGCCCCCGATGGCGAAACGCCTAATCGGTTCGAGGAACGCCTTCGCCAGGCCATTGCCGGCGGCGACATCGCCTCGCTGATCCTGCCGCCTTATGGGCGCGACGAAGCCTCCTTCCAGGCTTTCGCCGAGCGCGTGGCGAAGGTCGCGCAAAATGCCGGCATCGCCGTCATCGTCGCCGACGACACGCGCATTGCGGGCCGCATCGGCGCCGACGGCATCCATCTCGAAACCAATGTCAGCGGCCTCGAGGAAGCGATCGAGCGTTATCAGTCCAAGATGATGGTGGGTGCCGGCGGCGCCAAGACGCGCGACGACGCCCTCGATCTTGGCGAGACGCGGCCCGACTACATGTTCTTCGGCCGCTTCGGCTACGACACCAAGCCCGAGCCGCACAACCGCAACCTGACGCTCGGACGCTGGTGGGCCGAGGTAGTCGAGATCCCCTGCATCGTCATGGCCGGATCCGATATCGCCTCGGTGGAGGCAGTGGCGCAAACCGGCGCCGAATTCGTGGCCCTGTCGAGCGCGATCTTCGGCGAAGGCGTTGATCCCCGCGAGGCGATCGAGCGCGCCAATGCCATCCTCGACGAAACCGCGCCCATCTTCGACTACGAAGAGTAACCGAGGGAATTTTCGTGACGGCTTCGCAAAACTCCCGCTCTGCTTTCTATCTGGCGCTGGCAATTGTGTTTGCGCCGGCGGCAGCTCATGCGGCGGCCGATCCGCAGGCGCCGGCCCCGGAGGCCGCCAAGCCGGAACAGGGCGCAGCGCCGCTGCCCACGACGACGCCGATGCCGTCCGAGATGAAGCACCTGCCGGCGCCTACCGATGGCTTCGACCCACAGCGCTTCGGCGGCAGCAATTCGAAGGACGGCCAGCCCGACGCCGACCGCTTCGGCGGCCCGAAGACGGACCCAGCCTATGGCGCCTTCCAGCGCGGGCTCTACAAGACCGCCTATAATCTGGCACTGCCGCGGGCCGAGGCGGGCGACGCCGCAGCACAGACGCTGATCGCCGAGATTTTGTCGCGCGGCCTCGGCGTGGCCCGCAACGACAAGGAAGCGGCCAAATGGTACGCCAAGGCCGCCGAACAGGGCGTGCCAGAGGCCCAATTCCAATACGCGCTCATTCTGCTCGACGGGGAACTCGCACCCAAGGACCGCAAGGCCGCCTACGCCCTGATGCAATCGGCCGCCGAAGCGGGCAATCAGCTTGCGCAGTTCAACTACGCGCAGATGCTGATCGAGGTGAACCCGGGCGACAAGGGGCTCGAAAAGGCAGCCGTCTATTACGAGCGCGCCGCCCAATCCGGGCTGGCCGACGCGCAATATGCGATGTCGCAGATCTATGCCAATGGCGTTGGCGGCAAGAACAAGGACGACGTCGAGGCGCGGCGCTGGCTGCTTCTGGCCGCGCGTCAGGGTTTTGACACCGCCGAGCTGGATCTGGGCACCTGGCTGGTCCAGGGACGCGGCGGCCCCAAGGACGAGAAAGGCGGCTTCGCCTGGATGATGCAGGCCGCCGCCGGCGGCAATGTCGCCGCCCAGAACCGGCTCGCCAAGCTCTACATGAACGGCCTCGGGACCGATCCCGACCTGATCAGCGCCGCCGCCTGGTACATCGTGGCGCGGCGCGCGGGGCTGAAGGATCCCGTCATGGACAGCTTCCTCGACGGCCTCGATAGCGATCAGCTGAAACAGGCCCTGCAGAAGGCCAACAGATTGCGCTGACGCCCGGGCGAGCTTCCCCTCGCCCTCGCGGCACCATACCGGCTGATAAAAAACGTTTGCCGGATTGACCTCGATCCGGCGTCTTTTTGCGCCGAAGCAAGCCGCGGCGGGGCGCCCCTCTCTTGCCTCAACCGGCGTTTTGTGGTCTTGGAAGCTCCGAAACCGCCGCTCGGGCGGGCAAACTCTCCGGAACAGTAGGACTATGGCCAAAATCAACGGCAATGAAATCCGTCCCGGCAACGTCATCGAGCATGACGGCGGTCTCTGGGTAGCGGTCAGGACGAACCACGTGAAGCCCGGCAAGGGCGGCGCCTACAATCAGGTCGAACTGAAGAACCTGATCAACGGCACCAAGCTCAACGAACGCTTCCGCTCGGCCGAAACGGTCGAAAAGGTGCGCCTTGAGCAGAAGGACTTCTCGTTCCTCTACGAGCAGGGCGAATCGCTGGTGTTCATGGACACCGAGAGCTACGAGCAGCTCGAGCTCAACAAGGATTTCGTCGGCGAGCGCGCTGCCTTCCTGCAGGACGGCATGATGGTCACCGTCGAGCTCTATGAAGAGAAGCCGATCGGCATTGCGCTGCCCGACCAGGTGACGCTGCTGATCACCGAGGCCGACCCGGTGGTGAAGGGCCAGACGGCCGCTTCGTCCTACAAGCCGGCGGTGCTCGAGAATGGCATCCGCGTCCTGGTGCCGCCGTTCATCGCATCCGGCGAGCGTATCATCGTCGACACCAACGAAATCACCTATATCCGCCGCGCCGACTAAGCGCGGCCTCTGGAGTCTCACAAATGGCGCGTTCAGCGATCCTCAATGTCATGGTTCAGGCCGCCATGAAGGCCGGGCGTTCGCTGGCGCGCGATTTCGGCGAGGTGCAGAACCTTCAGGTCTCGCTGAAAGGCCCCGGCGACTATGTCAGCCAGGCCGACCGCAAGGCCGAAGAGATCATCTACACCGAGCTGTCGCGGGCACGCCCGGGCTACTCCTTCCTGATGGAAGAGCGCGGCGCCGTTGAAGGCGAGGACGACCAGCACCGCTGGATCGTCGATCCGCTCGACGGCACCACCAACTTCCTGCACGGCCTGCCGATCTTCTCGATCTCGATTGCGCTGGAACGTCAGGGCCAGCTCGTCGCCGGCGTCATCTACAACCCGGCTATGGACGAGCTCTACACTGCCGAGCGCGGCGGCGGCGCCTTCCTCAACGACCGCCGTCTTCGCGTGGCCGCCCGCAGCAAGCTTTCCGACGCCGTCATCGGCACCGGCATCCCGCATCTTGGCCGCGGCCACCACGGCAATTTCCTGGTCGAGCTGCGCAATGTGATGGGCGAGACCGCGGGCGTCCGCCGCCTCGGCTCGGCGGCGCTGGACCTCGCCTATGTCGCGGCCGGCCGCATGGACGGTTTTTGGGAAGAGCCGCTGTCGCCCTGGGACATGGCAGCGGGCATCCTGATGATCCGCGAGGCCGGCGGCTTCGTTTCCGACAAGCAGGGCGGCAACAACATGCTCGAGAACGGCACCATCGTGGCCGGTAACGAGCTGATCCACCGCGCGCTGCTGAAGACGCTGAAGAAGCCGGTGACCTCGCGCTGATCGGTTTCTAGCGCGACGTGCCGGCGCATCCGGCACGATTCAAAGTGTTACAGCGTCCTTTGCGCGCCCGATCGGGCGCGCGGCGCTGTAATGCCTTGAAAAAGTCCAAGGCCGAGGCATAGTCGGCGGCCATGGAAGCCGAACCCCAACCGAGCCAGCGCCCGACGGCCCATGCCGGCGCCTCCTTTGGAGGACGCTTCCACTATTCGCGCGCCGAACTGATCGCCGACGGCATCGTGCACGCGGTCGGCATCGTGCTGGCGATCGCAGCCGGTTCGGCCATGCTGGCACTGGCGGCCTTCCTTACCGGCCCAGGCGAATATATCGCCGCAATCTTCTACGTCGTGTCGCTGCTTGCGGTGCTGTCGATTTCGCTGACCTACAATCTGTGGCCGATCTCGCCGGTGAAATGGATCCTGCGCCGCTTCGACCACGCGGCAATCTTCATGCTGATCGCCGCCACCTATACGCCGTTTCTCACCCAGCTTGCCGACACGAGCCTGGCCACCCGCATGATCGTGCTGGTCTGGTCGGCCGCGGCTGTCGGCGTTGCGCTGAAAATGTTCTTTCCCGGCCGTTTCGACCGCCTTGCCGTCGTCTTCTACCTCGCCATCGGCTGGAGCGGGGTGATGGTGGCGCAGACCATGCTCGAAACGCTGCCGCCGGTGACGCTCGGCCTGCTTTTGGCCGGTGGTATCGTCTATTCCTGCGGCGTGGTGTTCTTCGCCTGGCAAAGCCTGCGCTTCCAGAACGCGGTCTGGCACGGCTTCGTGGTGACGGGCGCGGGCCTGCATTTCGCCGCGCTGATCGACTGCCTGGTGGTGAACCGGCTCTAGAGCGGTCGATCCGGTCCCGATTTGCGCTAAGTTTCGCTTGTTGCCCGGCAATGCCAGCAAGCGTCTTTCAATTTCGTCACATTTCCGTTTAGAGTCACGGGGCAATAAGGCGTGGGCGCGCGGGCGCATCGGACAAACCGGGGTGCGAATGGCATTTATGAGACAATTAAGGGCTGGCGGTGATACGGATTATGATCCGCACAAGCTATCGAGCCCGCAGGTCTTCCTTCTCTCGATGCTGATCTTCCTGGCGATCGCCGGCTTCGTCGCGGCGATCCTGACCCGCCAGATCACGTCTGCATTCTCCACCAATCCCGGCCTCAACGGCCTGATCCTCGGCGTGCTGCTGATCGGCATCCTGCTCGCTTTTCTGCAGGTGACGCGACTGTTCCGCGAAGTGCGCTGGGTGAATTCCTTCCGCGCCGGCGAGGAGACGACCGAACCCGTGCTGCTGGCGCCGATGAAGGCACTGCTCAGCCGCTCTTCGTCCATGGCGTTCTCGACCAGCTCGATGCGCACCATGCTCGACTCCATCGCTACGCGCCTTGACGAGACGCGCGACATCTCGCGCTACCTCATCGGGCTTCTGGTGTTCCTTGGCCTGCTCGGCACCTTCTGGGGCCTGCTGCACACGATCGGTTCGATCGGCGATACCATCCAGTCGCTCGACCCCGGAACCGGCGACACCGCCGCGGTGCTGGAAGCGCTGAAGGCCGGCCTTGCGGCCCCGCTGGCGGGCATGGGCACGGCGTTTTCGTCCTCGCTGTTCGGTCTTGCCGGCTCGCTGGTTCTGGGCTTCCTCGACCTGCAGGCGGGCCGCGCTCAGACCCGCTTCTACACCGAGCTTGAAGACTGGCTGTCCTCGGTGACCGATCTTTCCTCCGACATCCAGCCCGTCCAGACCATCGACCCCGCCAATACGAGCTCGTCCGAGGAGCTGAAGGTGTTGACCGAGCGGCTGCGCAGCCTTCAGGAGAGCGGCGGCGCCAGCCCGCGCGTGGCCACCGCCATGGCCAATCTGGCCGACGGCATTTCCGGTCTGGTCAAGAACATGCGCAGCGAGCAGCAGATCATGCGCGATTGGGTGGAGGCACAGGCGCAGGAGCAGAAAGCGATCCGCGTGACGCTCGACAAGATCGCCGATGCACTGAAGAAGCGGGAGCACAGCTGAGATGGCGCTGAGCCGCCGGCGCAGCGACCGCCGCATCGATTACTGGCCGGGCTTCGTCGACGCGCTGTCGACGCTGCTTCTGGCCATCATGTTCCTGCTGTCGGTCTTCGTGCTGGCGCAGTTCCTGCTCAGCCGCGAGATCACCGGCAAGGACCAGGTACTGAACCGCCTCAACTCGCAGATTAACGAGCTGACGCAGCTTCTGGCGCTCGAAAAATCCAACACCCAGGACGCGCAGGATTCGCTCGCCAACCTGCAGGCCTCGCTTTCGGCCGCCGAAGCCGAGAAGAGCCGGCTGGAGCAGCTTCTGTCCCAGGGCGCCGGCGCCGGCGCGGCTGCCGATGCGCGCATCGGCACGCTGAGCGGCGAACTCGACAACCAGCGCCAGATCAGCCAGCGCGCGCTGTCGCAGGTCGAACTGCTCAACCAGCAGATCTCCGCGTTGCGCAAGCAGATCGCCGCGCTGGAGGATGCGCTGGGCGCCTCCGAGGCCAAGGACCGTGAATCCAACACCAAGATCGCTGATCTCGGGCGGCGGCTGAATGTGGCGCTGGCCCAGCGCGTGCAGGAACTGAACCGCTACCGCTCCGACTTCTTCGGCCGGCTGCGCGAAATCCTCTCCGACCGCGAAAACATCCGCATCGTCGGCGACCGCTTTGTATTCCAGTCGGAAGTTCTGTTCCCGATCGGCTCGGACGTGATCAACGACGCCGGCCGCACCGAGATGAAGAAGCTGGCCGACGCCATCATCGAATTGCAGAAGGAAATCCCGCCGGAGATCAACTGGGTGCTGCGCGTCGATGGCCACACCGACGACCGGCCGCTTTCCGGCACCGGCCGCTACCGCGACAACTGGGAGCTTTCCTCGGCGCGCGCGACCTCGGTGGTGAAATTCCTGATCGAGAACGGCGTGCCGGCCAACCGGCTCGTGGCCGCCGGCTTCGGCGAATACCAGCCGCTCGACACCGCCGGCACCGACGAGGCGCGCTCACGCAACCGCCGCATCGAGCTGAAGCTGACCGAGCGCTGAGGCGCCCCACCGGCGCCGGCGAAGGGCTTGCCAGCGAGGGCGCATTCGTGTCCTCTCGCCGGCCTGCAACGATATCCGGAGGCACCATGTCATTCGCTAAACTCGACCAGCTCGGCCGCAAGCTGGAGGCGCTGGAGCACGCGCTCGCAATCCTCGGTGCCGACGAGGCGACACACATGGCCGTTGGCGGCGGCGAAAAGCGCGCCGAGGCGATTGCGGCCCTCGCGGGCATGCATCACCGGCAGGCGACCGCGCCCGAAATCGCCGACTGGATAAGCGCCGCCGAAGGCGAGGCCCTGGATGCTGACCAGAAGGCCGCACTGCGCGAATTCAGGCGGCAATACACCAACATGACCTGCCTGCCTTCCGAATTTGTCGAGCGGCAGACGGTGGCGCGCATGCGCTGCGAGCAGCTGTGGCGCGACCTGCGCGCCAAGAACGACTGGGCGGGTTTTCTACCGGCACTGGAAGGCGTGATCGCGCTGGTGCGCGAGGAAGCTGCCATGCGCGCCGACGCGCTGAAGCTTCAGCCCTATGACGCGCTGATGGAGCAGTATGATCCAGGCAACCGCGCGGCCGACATCGCGCCCGTGTTCGACGAGCTGAAGGCCTTCCTGAAAGGCTTCGTGCCGGAGGCGCTGGAAGCGCAGGCACAGCGGCTGGCGAAAACGCCACTCAAACCGCTTTCGGGCGTCTATCCGATCGAGCGGCAGCGCGAGCTGGGCCTTGCCATGATGGCGGCCGTCGGATTCGACCTGACGCGCGGCAGCCTCTCGGTCTCGCACCATCCGTTCTGCGGCGGCGTGCCGACCGATGTGCGCATCACCACCCGCTACAAGACCACCGATTTCCTGTCCTCGCTGATGGGCGTGCTGCATGAAACCGGCCACGCGCTCTACGAGCAGAACCTGCCGCAGGAATGGGCGCACTGGCCGCTCGGCAAGGCGCGCGGCATGGCGGTGCACGAAAGCCAGAGCCTGTTCGTGGAAAAGCAGCTCGGCCGCAACCCCGCCTTCTGGGACTGGGCCCTGCCGCTGGTCGAGCAGCATCTGGGCGAACACTGGAACAAGGCCGACATCCTTGCCCATGTCCACCGGGTGGAGCCCGGCCTGATCCGCGTCGACGCCGATGAGGTGACCTATCCGCTGCACGTCATCCTGCGCTTCGAGCTTGAGCAGGAGCTGGTGAGCGGCAAGCTGAGTCCGGTCGACCTGCCGGAGGCGTGGGACGCCAAGATGCGCGACTATCTCGGCCTTTCCACTATCGACAACCCCGCCGACGGACCGATGCAGGATGTGCACTGGCCGAGCGCCGCCTTGGGCTATTTCCCGTCCTATACGCTCGGCGCCATGATGGCCGCGCAGCAATGGGCGGCGCTGAAGCGGCAGCATCCGGCGGTGGACGACGACATCACCAAGGGCGATTTCGAGACGGTGAACGCCTGGCGCCGCAACAATATCTGGTCGCAGGGCTCGCGCTATTCGACGCCTGAGATGCTGGAGCGCGCGACTGGCGAAAAGCTCAATGCGCGGTATTTCACGGAGCATCTGAAGCAGCGCTACGGGGCTTGATCCTTCCACGGCATTTGTCCGCGCGGTGGAAAATCCCCCCTCTCCGCCTCGCTTCGTCGGCACCTCTCCCCTGCCAAACGGGGGAGAGGTGGCTTGCCGGGCAAACCGGAGGGGGCTGTTGCACGGGCGAGGCCATAGTTCTCCCGAATTTCCCGCTTGATCTCCCCCGCCTTTCGCCGAAACTGCCCTCACCTCGATCGGCACAGTTCGACCGCCCCGAGAATATTGGCCGCGCAAGGTAGCTGAAGCCTTCATCGACTTTGCGGCCGGCGAAATGCGCCCCTGGCTTCATGCGCAGGGCATGCGCTGGTTTCCGGTCGTAGGCTGGGCCGAGCGCGGTGGGGCCTCGCCACAGGCCACGGCAATTCCGTGCCGCGTTTCCACATCACCTGAGGCACCGGGCTCGGCGTGCTGGAACTCTTTTTGCGACGCGTGCGCGAACACGTCTCGGCGGGACGGATCGAGCTGAAATTCCGCCATCAGGCAAGCCGGCTGATAAGGATCAACGGCCGAATTACCGGCGTTGCCGGCGAAATATTGGAGCCCTCGACCGTTGAGCGCGGCCAGAAATCCGGACGCGCAGTCGTCGGCGATTCCGAAGTTAGCGCTGGCGCGGTGCTGGTCACTTCCGGCGGCATCGGCGGCAATTTCGAGCTGGTACGCAAGAACTGGCCGCGGGATCGCCTCGGCCCGCCGCCGAAAAACATGGTTGCCAGCGTGCCGCACCACGTCGACGGGCGCATGGTGGCGATCGCTCAGCAAGCCGGCGCGGTGGTCATCAATGGCGACCGCATGTGGCACTATACGGAGGGCGTGAAAAACTGGGCGCCGATCTGGCCGAACCACGGCATCCACATTCTGCCCGGGCCATCCTCGCTGTGGTTCGATGCGCGTGGCAACCGGCTGCCGGTACCCTGCCTGCCCGGCTTCGACACGCTCTCGACGCTGAAGACGATTTTGGCCTCCCGCTACGACTATTCCTGGTTCGTGCTGACCCAGTCGATCCGGCCAACGGCCCCCTGATCGCCGTGCGGCTCAATATCCTCACCCGCAAGATGCTGGGCGGCCTGCACACCAATGTGAACGCACAGGTTCTGGACGACAGCGGCGAGCCCATCCAGGGCCTATATGCTGCGGGCGAAATGGCCGGCTTCGGCGGCGGCTATCACGGTTACAACGCGCTCGAAGGCACTTTTCTCGGCGGTTGCATATTTTCGGGCCGCGCCGCCGGCCGCCACGCCGCGGGGCGGTGACTGGATCGCGGCCCGGCTGGTCCGAATTTCCGACTCAGCCGACCGCAACCTCGGCCTCTTTTTGCGCCGACTATCTGTTCAGCTGCGCCTACATGGCGGGTTCAAGGCCGATCTGAACGTTAGGTTTCAAAAAAACAAGCATCATTGGGCGGCATCATAATTGACCGCCAGGATGCATTGGTTCTGCCGAAAATGGCAACTCTTTCAGCGCATTGCTTTACGCATCACCTTTCGATCACAGAGTCGTGAGCGCGCTCGTAAGCACTTGATTCCTTTGCGTGATTTCAATGCTTGCATATACAAGAATTGTAAAGCAACTAGATAAAAAAAGTACTTTCTAATCCACCCTCACCTACGATTTATCTCTTGCTATCGAATCGAAACCAAAGGCAATCAAGCACGCCAAACCCCCTAGACTCTCACCAATTTCCAATTTGTTGCACTTTTACTACATCCGACTCACCAGACGTCGCGTATAAGAACAGTATATCTGTTTCCTGGAGGGCTAGAATAATGAAGCTGAAGTACGTTGGCGGCATTGCTATCGCCGCAACTCTTTTTTCGTCTGCGGCCTTTGCGGCTGACGTCGTGGTTCCGGAAGTCATTCCGGTGTTCAGCTGGACCGGTGCCTATGTCGGCGTGAATCTCGGCTACGGTGGCGACAAGGCCAAGCATTCATTCGACATTTCTCAAACTTGGTGGGAAGGCGAGATCAGCCATACCGATCACATGAACGGCAATCTCGACTTTAGATCCAGCGGCTTCCTGGGCGGCGTCCAGGCCGGCTACAACTGGCAGATGGACCAGTGGGTCCTCGGCGTGGAAACGGACTTCCAGGGCGCCAATATCAAGGGTGAGGGCTCGTTCGATTTGTCCGACGACTTCGGCAACTCGATTAGCGGCAGCGTCGGTACCAAGCTCGACTGGTATGGCACCCTGCGCGCTCGGGCCGGCGTTCTCGCGACCGAACGCTTCTTGGTGTATGCAACTGGCGGTCTCGCCTACGGTCGAACCAAGAGCTTCATCGACGTAGACGCTCCTGGCTTCAACTTTCATGAGAGCCGTTCGAAGACCAAAGCTGGCTGGACGATTGGTGCCGGCGCGGAATATGCCATCACCGACCACCTCACCTTCAAAACCGAATATCTCTACACCGATCTGGGCAATTCCAACGTCTTCGATGGCGACATCGCCGAAGGCACTCATCTAAGTATTGATAGGAAGTTCAAGTTCAACACCGTTAGAGCTGGCCTGAACTACAAGTTCTGATCGATCGGCAGGTCAAAAAAAGCCCCGGGCGACCGGGGCTTCTTTTATTATTAATATGACTCCATTGCGAAGCTCTGAGTCTTCGCCCCTGTCTTGCGCGGTCCGCCGTTTGAACTTGGCCGGCACGTTGCCTAAGGCTCGAAGAGCGCCCGCCCTACTCCGCCGCCTGGAAAGCCGTCGCGCCGTTTTCGAACTGCAGCCGGGCGAGTTCGGCATAGACGCCGCCCTTGCGCACCAGCGTGGCGTGGGTGCCCTCTTCAACGATTTGGCCGCCATCCATGACCAGGATGCGGTCGGCCTTGAGCACCGTCGCAAGGCGGTGGGCGATGACGATGGTGGTGCGGCCCTTCATCAACCGTTCGAGCGCGGTCTGCACCGCCGTTTCGCTCTGGGCATCGAGCGCGGAAGTCGCTTCGTCGAGCAGCAGGATCGGCGCATCGCGCAGAATGGCGCGGGCAATTGCCATGCGCTGACGCTGCCCCCCCGACAGCATGACGCCGCGCTCGCCCACTTCGGTGTCGTAGCCGTTCGCGAGCTTTTCGATGAACTCGTCGGCCAGCGCATCGTGCGCCGCCGCGCGGATTTCGTCCTGCGAGGCGCCGGGCCTGCCAAAGGCGATGTTTTCGCCTGCGGTCGCGGCGAAAATCGTGATGTCCTGCGGCACGATGGCCATGCGGCCGCGCACATCCTGCGGGTCAGCCTTGGTGACATCGACACCGTCAACCAGCACCGATCCCGATTCGGGATCGTAAAAGCGCAGGAGCAGCGAGAAGATGGTGCTCTTGCCCGCTCCCGAAGGGCCGACGATGGCTACGGTTTCGCCCGGCTCGATGGCAAAGCTGACATTGTGGAGCGTCGGCCTGTCGGGCCGCGCCGGATAGGCGAAGGAGACATCGCGGAACTCCACCCTGCCCTCGGGCTTCGCCGGTAGCGGCAGCGGATTTGCGGGCGCGGTGATCTGCGGCCTTTCGGCCAGAATCTCGGTCAGCCGCTCGGCGGCGCCGGCTGCCTGGCTGAGATCGCCCCAGACTTCCGACAGCGCGCCGAGCGCGCCAGCGGCGAAAACCGAATAGAGGAGGAACTGTCCGAGCGTGCCGGCCGAAAGCGCGCCGGAGAGCACATCGCGCGAGCCGAACCACAGCACAGCCACCACCGAGCCAAAGATGATGAAGATGGCGACGAAGGTGAGGATGGACCGCGCCAGGATCGATGAGCGTGCCGCCTCAAAGGAGATATCCACCGCGCGGGCGAAACGTCCCGTCACCAGCTTCTCATTGGTGAAGGCCTGCAGGATGCGCATGGCGCCGATCTGCTCGCTGGCATAGGCCGTGGCGTTGGCAAGCGTGTCCTGTGCTGCGCGCGACTTGCGGCGCACCGAGCGGCCGAAGGCGACCAGCGGCAATACCACCAGCGGAATCGCGATAAGCACCAGGCCGGACAGTTTCAGGCTGGTCACCACCATCATGCCGATGGCGCCGATGCAAAGGATGACGTTGCGCAACGCCACCGAGGCCGTGGCGCCGACGGCCGATTTCACTTGGGTGGTGTCGGCGGTCAGCCGCGACACGATCTCACCCGACTGGGCGGTGTCGAAGAAGGCCGGCGACAGCTTGGTAACGTGGGAAAAGACGTCGCGGCGGATATCGGCCACCACGCGTTCGCCGAGCGTGATGACGAAATAGTAACGGCCGGCCGAGGCCGCCGCCAGAAGCGCGGCCATGATCACCAGCATCGAGAAGTAGTTGGCGATGAAGCCGGAATCGGAATTGGAAAAGCCGTGGTCGATCATTCGGCGCACCGCGATCGGCAGCGTTAGTGTGGTCACCGCCGCCACCACCAGCGACACGCCCGCGCCGACGACGAGGCCGCGATAACGCGTGATATAGGGCGAAAGACGCTGCAATGGTTTGAGCGAACGGCGGTTGTCTTTTTCCGTGTTGCGCCCGCTCTCAGCCATCTTGTCCGTCCTTTCGGTCGCGCGGCGCGAAACCGCCGGTGCGGCCTTGTGATTCAAATCGGCCTGATGTATAGCGACGCCGACCGTTTTAGAAGCCGTGGCTCCTCAATAGCTGCGGCTTCGAATTTTCAAAAGAGGCGCATCGCCGCAGGCGCAAGCCGCGAACCGCGCCACCAGAAGCAGGAAAAGTGCGATGAAGGCCGATATCCATCCCGACTACCACGTCATCAAGGTCGTCATGACCGATGGCACCGAGTATACGACCCGCTCGACCTGGGGCAAGGAAGGCGACACGATGAACCTCGACATCGATCCGTCGACCCATCCGGCCTGGACCGGCGGCACGCAGACGCTGCTCGACCGCGGCGGCCGTCTGTCGAAGTTCAAGAAGCGCTACGAAGGCCTCGGCATCTAAGCCGACCTGCTTCGCGCCGACGATTACAAAACCCGCCCCCAAGGGCGGGTTTTTTTGTTGGCCGCGAGAACGTCACCGCAGGGGTGTCAGCCCTGCCTCTGCCAGCGCGCGACAGCATGCTCGATCAGCCGGCCGACCAGGTCGGGATAGGCGATGCCGCTGGCGGCAAGCGTCTTCGGATACATGCTGATATTGGTGAAGCCGGGGATGGTGTTGAGCTCGTTGACGAGCGCGCTGCCATCAGCGCGGACGAAGAAGTCGACGCGCGCCATGCCCTCGCAGCCTAGCGCCAGGAACGCCTTTCGGGCTATCTCTTGCAGCGCCCTGGTGGCCGCCTCGGTCAGCTCGGCGGGAATGCGCAGGGCAGCCCCCGCGGCATCCACATATTTGGCCTCATAGGTATAGAAGCCATGGCTCGCGGCCGGCGCGATCTCGCCCGGCACTGAAGTGACCAGCGTCCCGTCGACCTGCTCGAGCACGGCGAACTCGACTTCGCGGCCGGCGACGAATTCCTCGACCAGCACCTTGCGGTCGTGCCTGAAGGCCTCACCAAGCGCCACCTCGAATTGCGCGGCCGTCTCGACCTTGCTCACGCCCACCGAAGAGCCCTGGCGCGCCGGCTTGACGAAGACCGGCAGGCCGAGTTCCGCCTTCACCGCCTCGAAGGAAGGCCGCTCGCCGGCGTGGACTGTGACGGCGCGCGCTACGGGCAGCCCCGCCTCCTTCATCAGGCGCTTGGCGGCATCCTTGTCCATTGCATTGGCAGAGCCCAGCACGCCGCAGCCGACGTAAGGCACGTTAGCGACCTCGGCCAGGCCCTGCACCGTGCCGTCCTCGCCGAAGGGCCCATGCAGCACCGGAAAAAGAACGTCGATCTTCGGCAGCTCGAACGGCGCGCCAGCGTCGGGGACAGCAACGAGCCGGCCCTTGCCGCCGGGCAGCAGGCTCACCTCAGGGCCGGTTTCGGGCACCGTCTTGGGCAATGCGCCGTCCGGGCCGAGCGAGGCCAGGAACCAGCGGCCGTCGCGGGTGATGCCGATCGGCACGACCTCGTACCGGGCAGGGTCGATCGCCTTGACCACATTGCTTGCCGAAAGGATGGAAACTTCGTGTTCGGCGGAGCGACCGCCGAAGAGAACTGCAACGCGTGGTCTCGATGTCATGCCTGGCTCCGCTCTCGACAAGGTGCTGCCTGATGATCAGGAAGCACATCGAATGGACGGCGATTCGCGCTTATCTGTGGCGTTTGCGGCTCCCGGGGCGAAATCAGGCCTGATCCCCCGCTTTGCGGTCGGAGTGGCCGAGATCTCGCTCGGGATCGATGATGTCCCGAACGCGCTGCTTGAGCACCTTGGCCTCCGGGAAACCGCCGTCGCGCTTGCGTTCCCAGATGAGTTCGCCGTTGCAGGTGATCTCGAAGACGCCGCCGGTGCCAGGCACCAGCGCCACTTCGCCGAGCTCCGTGCCGAATGTCGAAAGAAGTTCCTGCGCCATCCAGCCCGCACGCAGCATCCACATGCACTGCGTGCAGTAGGTGATGGCTATGCGGGCTTTTGGCGCAGAGGTCATCAGGCCGCGCTGAGCTTGGCCATGGTCGCTTCGTCGACCTCGAAATTGGCGTAGACGTTTTGCACGTCGTCGTCGTCTTCGAGGGTGGCGATGAGCTTGAGGATCGACTGGGCGCGGTCCTCGTCGACCGGGATGTTGTTCTGCGGCTTCCAGATCGCCTTGAGCGACTGGGCTTCGCCCAGCGAGGCTTCGAGCGCCTTGGAGACGTCGCCGAGGTCCTCGAAGGCACAGAGGATGGTGTGGCCGCTCTCGTCCGACTGGACGTCCTCGGCGCCGGCCTCGATGGCCGCATCCATGACCTTGTCGGGGTTGCCGGCCGAGGCCGGATAGACGATCTCGCCGACGCGATCCCACATGAAGGACACCGAACCGGTTTCGCCGAGCGCCCCGCCGGCCTTGGTGAAGGCGGCGCGAACATTGGAGGCGGAGCGGTTGCGGTTGTCGGTCAGCGCCTCGACGATGACGGCGATGCCGCCCGGGCCATAGCCCTCGTAGCGCACTTCTTCATAGTTCTCGGCGTCGCCGCCCGCGGCCTTGTTGATGGCGCGCTGGATGTTGTCCTTGGGCATCGACTCGGCCTTGGCGTTCTGCACGGCAAGGCGCAGGCGCGGGTTCATCGCCGGGTCTGGCAGGCCCTGCTTGGCCGCTACCGTGATTTCGCGCGCGAGCTTGGAAAACATCTTGGACCGCACCGCGTCCTGGCGGCCCTTGCGGTGCATGATGTTCTTAAATTGTGAATGGCCGGCCATGGCACCCCTGTTGGCTATAGGATTTTGGCTATCTGGAATGGGCGCGCTTATAGATAAATCGCCGTCCAACGTCCAGAAAAACCGGTTTGCCGGCGTTTTGAAGACACCGGCAAACGGCAAAAAAGTCACTGTTCGCCGCTTGCCCTTCGGCGCCGGGCCAGCATGTTGAGCGCCTCGACCAGCGCCGAGAAGCCCATCGCTGCGTAAATATAGCCCTTGGGCACGTGGTAGCCCATACCGTCGGCGATCAATGTCATGCCGATCATCAACAGGAAGGCCAGCGCCAGCATGACGATGGACGGGTTGTCGCCGATGAACTTGGCCAGCGGATCGGCGGCCACCAGCATGACGGTCACCGCCGCGATCACGGCGATATACATGATGACGATCTCGTCGGTCATGCCTACGGCGGTGATGATGGAATCGACCGAGAACACAAGGTCGAGCAGCAGGATCTGGAAGATCGCCGCACCCATCGACAGTTTCAGCGTGCCGCTGACCTGGCCCCCGTCCGTCTCGTGGTTGGGGTCCATGGAGTGATGGATTTCGGTGGTGGCCTTCCACACCAGGAACAGGCCGCCGGCGACTAGGATGATGTCCCGCCAGGAAAGGCCATGGTCGAACACGGTGAAGACCGGCGTGGTGAGTTGGACGATGAACGAGATCGTCGCAAGCAGCAGGAGCCGCATGACGAGGGCGGCACTGATGCCGAGCCGGCGGGCGCGCGATTGCTGCTCCTTGGGCAGCTTGTTGGTCAGGATCGAGATGAAGATCAGGTTGTCGATGCCGAGCACGACCTCCATCACCACAAGCGTGACAAGGGCCGCCCAGGCCGTAGGCTCGCTCAGGAAGGCGAAGTGCGGCGCTAGAAATTCAACGATCGGCATCTGCGGAATTGTCCCCTGTCCGGTGAAGATTTCCGGCAGAGGTAGGAACGCGCGCGCCTTACGTCAACGTCAGGCCCAGAAGGAAGGTACGGTTTCTTCCAGCCGGGGTCCGAGGCGCAGAGGCGCGACCTTTTCGGCAAGGCCGGTGCGGTCGGAGATCTCGACGCCCACGCCGCAGATGGTGGCCGGGCCGCTGGCTGCCTCGAAGCGCCCCTTGGGCACCTTGGAGAGGAAGCGGTTGAGCGGCTCCTCCTTGTCCATGCCGAGCGAGGAGTCGTAATCGCCGCACATGCCGGCATCCGTCATATAGGCGGTGCCGCCGTTGAGGATTTGGTGATCGGCAGTCGGCTGGTGGGTATGGGTGCCGACGACAAGGCTGGCGCGTCCGTCGACGAAATGGGCAAAGCACATCTTCTCGCTGGTCGCCTCGGCATGGAAGTCGATGACCACCGCATCCGCCTGTTCGCCGAGCGGGCAGGCTGCAAGCTCGCGCTCGACCGCCTGGAACGGGTCGTCGAGCTCGGGATGCATGAAGACGCGGCCCATGATGTTGGAGACGAGCACGCGCGCGCCGTTCTTGGCGATGTAGAGGCCCGAGCCGCGGCCCGGAGTGCCTTTCGGGAAATTGACCGGGCGCAGGAAGCGCTCCTCGCGCGGGGCGAAGGCCAGCGCCTCGCGCTGGTCCCAGACGTGGTTGCCGGTGGTGACGACGTCGGCGCCGGCATTCACCGTCTCGCGAAAGATCTCCTCGGTGATGCCGAAGCCACCGGCGGCGTTCTCGCCGTTGACGATGACGAAATCCAGCCGGAGGTCGACAATCAGTCCCGGCAGCTTTTCCCACACCGCCGTCCGACCGGACTTGCCGACCATGTCACCCAGAAAGAGAAGTCTCATATAAACTGAAAGCCTTGATCCCGCGGAAAATGTCGCTGCCGGGCAGCCGGCCTCCCTTCTATAGGGCGGAGCCGAAACGGCGCAACCCGCTTTCGGTCAGGATTTCCGGGATGATCACGTCATGCGGCTCATCGGGCACCAGCGGAACCTCCTGGCAATCGAAGGCAATGCCGATCATGCGCGGCCGCATGCCCCTTTCATGCAGGCGCGCGATGGCGCGGTCGTAGTAGCCGGCGCCATAGCCGATGCGATGGCCGCGCCTGTCGAAGGCGGCAAGCGGAATGAGCATCAGTTCCGGGTCGAGCACTTCGGCGTCTTCGGCCGGGCCGGCGGTGCCAAAGCTCATCTCGACCATCTCGGCGCCGCGCACCAGTTCGCGAAACACGATGGTCGTCTTGTCGAGGATGGCCGGCAAGCAAATGCGCGCGCCCCTGTCGCGCAGGGCAAACATCATCGGGCGGGAATCGACCTCGGAGCGCATCGGCCAGAAGGCCGAAACGATCATGCCGGGTTCGACGGGAATACTGGCGGCCATCTCGGCCATCTGCAGCGACGCCTCGATGCGCCAATCGACCGGCAGCGCGTCGCGGCGCGCCAGCGCCTGGTTGCGCAGTTCCTTCTTGAGGGCCTTCATCTCGGTCACTGCTTCATCCACTCCTGTCGGCCAATCTTCGGCACAGAATAAAAGATGTAATCAACGCAAGTCATCGCGAGAGCGACACCCTGCATCCATTCCGCCGCCGAATTTTCGGGAAAGAGGCGATCCACACAACCGGTGGAGAAGTCGATCCCGGGAACCTACAAAGTAGGTGGGCGCCGTGTGAGAAAACCCACGGGTCTTCCCAGGGACAGCTCCCTTAAGGATCGATAAGGCCCCGGGGAAATGTTACTCCTGCCGCGAGGCGCAGACCGCCAATCGCAAATATAGAATGCCGCGCGGCCCGACGCCAGAGCAAGCCGCACGAAATCGACAGACGTCTCGCAACGGCAACCAAATGAGGCCAGCAAGCGACGCCGATAATCTTACCGGCGAAACGCTTCCCCGCCCTATTCCTAACTCATCCTTAACCATAACGGTCCATGAAGAACTTGACGAGGATTGCGCGGATTTGGCGCCTTCCTTTCACCAAATTTCGCCCCGAAAAGGCCGATAACGGCGCATTTGGGGACAATTCCGGAAGCTTCGCGCGAACGGACCACACATGGGATGATGCGCATGGGCAAAGCCACGAGCCGGGCCCGGAAAGTATTAAGGACTGTCTAATCATGGAAAATCTCGCACTCGCCGAACCGAGCGCATCATTGTCTATCTGGGCGCTTTTCTGGCAGGCAGGCTGGGTCGTCAAGCTGGTCATGCTTGGCCTGCTGGGCGCCTCCATCTGGACCTGGGCCATCATCGTCGACAAGACCATCGCCTATAACCGCATGCGCGCGGCGCTGAACCGCTTCGAGCAGGTTTTCTGGTCCGGCCAGTCGCTGGAGGAGCTTTACCGCACCCTCTCCGACCGCAAGACGACCGGCATGGGCGCGATCTTCGTGTCCGCGATGCGCGAGTGGAAGAAGAGCTTTGAGAAGGGCGCCAAGTCGCCGCTGGCGCTGCAGACCCGCATCGACAAGGCAATGGACCTGGCGCTGACCCGCGAGATGGAACGCCTGGAGGGCCGGCTCGGCTTCCTCGCGACCATTGGCTCGGCAGCTCCGTTCATCGGCCTGTTCGGAACCGTGGTCGGCATCATGACCTCGTTCCAGGCCATCGCCGGCTCGAAATCGACCAACCTTGCCGTTGTCGCCCCCGGTATCGCCGAGGCGCTGCTGGCCACGGCAATCGGCCTTCTGGCCGCTATCCCGGCGGTCATCGCCTACAACAAGCTGTCGGCGGACGCAGGCAAGCTCGGCATGCGCATGGAAGGCTTCGCGGACGAGTTCTCCGCCATACTGTCGCGCCAAATCGATGAGAAGGTGGGCCCGAAGGCCTAAGGGGACGCAATCATGGGTATGTCTGTAAGCGCAGGCGGGGCCGGGCGCAGGGGACGCGGCAGACGACGCGGCCGCAAGGGCCCCATCTCCGAAATCAACGTCACGCCGATGGTGGACGTGATGCTGGTGCTGCTCATCATCTTCATGGTCGCAGCGCCGATGCTGACTGTCGGCGTGCCGATCGACCTGCCCGACACACAGGCCAAGGCGATGAATTCCGACACCCAGCCGATCACCGTTTCGGTGAACGACAAGGGCCAGATCTATCTGCAGGAAACCGAGATCCAGCTCGAGGAAATCGTGGCCAAGCTCGAGGCGATCTCCAAGACCGGCTATGAAGAGCGCATCTTCGTGCGCGGCGACAAGAGCGCCGACTATGGCACCGTGATGAAGGTGATGGCCCGCATTTCGGCGGCCGGCTACAAGAATCTCGGCCTGGTGACGCTTCAGGAACAGGACAAGTAACCAGGCATGCGAGCCGGTCTTACAACATCGGTTGTCTTGCATGCCGTGGCGCTGGGCCTCGGCCTGTTCACCTTGTCGGCGCCGCGCGCCTTCGAGGTGACGGACGTCGAGTCCATGCCCGTCGATATCGTTCCGATCGAATCGCTTACCCAGATCCAGCAGGGCGACAAGAAATCGCCCATGAAGGACAAGCCCGCGCCCAAGCCGACCAAGCGGCCCGACGTCGTGCCCGACGCGCAGAAGGTCGGCGACAACACCGTCGACACCGACAAGAAGCCGACGCCGGACGCCAAGCCCAAGCCGGTGGAAACGGCCGATGCGCCGCCGCCGGCCCCCGAGCCGACGCCCAAGCCCGCGGATCAGCCGAAGCCCGAACCGGTGAAGCAGCCCGAACCAAAGCCAGAGCCCAAGCCGGAACCGGTCAAGGAGCCGACGCCGCCGCAGCCGCAGCCCAAGGAAGAGAGCAAGGCCGACCCGGTGGCCGAGGCGATCGCCGCCGAGAGCCCGAACGCGGAGGCCGTGCAGTTGCCCAAGTCGGCCCCGTCACCGGAGGCCAAGCCTAAGCCGCAACAGCCCGAGACCGCGAAGAAGCCGGACCGCAAGGAGGCCGACAAGCCGACCAAGCAGGCCTCTTCCGCCCCGAAGTCGGATGATAAGTCCTTCGACGACGAGATCATGGCTGTTCTCAATAAGGAGAAAGCGTCCGGCGGCGGCGCCAAGCGCTCGAGCGAACAGGCTTCACTGGGCGGCAACAAGAGCAACAACAAGGGCGACAAACTCTCCCAGACCGAGATGGACGCGCTGCGCGGTCGTCTCGCTGGCTGCTGGAACATCCCTGCCGGCGTAGACGATGCGAATGCGCTGAAGGTGACCGTTAAGTTCCAGCTCGATCGGTCCGGTATGTTGCAAGGCCGCCCGGAAATCGTGTCCGGTGGCGCCGCATCCGGCCCCGCTCGTATTGCAGCGGAATCCGCCGTCCGTGCCGTCCAAAAATGTGCACCGTTCAACCTCCCGGCTGACAAGTATGACACTTGGTCCGAGGTGGTTGTGAATTTCGATCCAAGCGACATGTTCTGATCCCGCGTCCGCGCGTCTGAACAAAAGAGGCTGAACTGTATGAAACATCTTTTGAAAACGATCATGCTGATGGGGGCGCTGGCCACCGGGATGAGCGCCGTGACGACATTGCCGGCGCGTGCGCGCGTGGAGATCGACGTCAACAAGGGCACGGTCGAGCCGCTGCCGATCGCCATCACCGACTTCCTGTCGGGTGACGGCATCGGCGCGGAAATCTCCAGCATCGTTTCCGCTGACCTGAAGCGGTCGGGCCTGTTTGCGCCGATCGACAAGGGCGCCTTCATCGAGAAGATCTCAAACCCCGACGCCCAGCCGCGCTTCGAGGACTGGAAGGTCATCAATGCCCAGGCGCTGGTTACCGGCCGCGTGACCCAGGAAGCCGACGGCCGCCTGCGCGCGCAGTACCGCCTCTGGGACACTTTTGCCGGCCAGCAGCTGGTGGGCGAGCAGTTCTTTTCCTCCAAGGCCAATTCGCGCCGTGTGGCCCACATCATCGCCGATGCCATCTATGCGCGCCTGACCGGCGAAAAGGGCTATTTCGATACGCGCGTGGTGTTTGTCGACGAATCCGGCGCCAAGACCCAGCGCAAGCGGCGCCTCGCCATCATGGACCAGGACGGCGCCAATGTGCGCTACCTGTCGGACGGCCGCGCGATCGCCATGACGCCGCGCTTCTCGCCGACGCGCCAGGAAATCACCTACATGTCCTATGAGAGCGGTCAGCCGCAGGTCTACCTGCTGCAGATCGAAACCGGCCAGCGCGAGCTCGTCGGCAACTTCCCGGGCATGACGTTCGCGCCGCGCTTCTCGCCGGACGGCCAGCGGGTGATCATGAGCCTGCTGCGCGACGACGGTAACTCCAACATCTTCTCGATGGACCTGCGCAGCCGCACCACCACGCGCCTGACCAACTCCAGCGCCATCGACACCTCGCCCTCCTATTCGCCGGACGGCTCCAAGATCGTCTTCACCTCCGACCGCGGCGGCCGGCCCCAGATCTATGTGATGGGCGCAGATGGCTCGGGTCAGACCCGCATCTCCTTCGGCGAAGGTAGCTATTCGACGCCGGTGTGGTCGCCGCGCGGCGACCTGATCGCCTTCACCAAGCAGTCGGGCGGCCAGTTCCAGATCGGCGTCATGAAAACCGATGGTTCGGGCGAGCGCATCCTGACGAGCGGTTTCCAGCAGGAAGGCCCGACCTGGGCGCCGAACGGCCGCGTGCTGATGTTCTTCCGCGAGGCCGCCGGCTCGGGCGGACCGCGTCTCTACTCGATCGACCTGACCGGTCGTAACGAGCAGCCGGTCCCGACGGCGAACTTCGCCTCCGACCCGGCCTGGTCGCCGCTGCTCGAGTAGCAGCCAGCTTGCGAAGCGCGACGATTCACGCAATCGCCGCGCTTCCGCCGCATTTAGGCCTAGGGTGCGCGCGAAATGAGACATAGGCACAGGGTCGCGGACGGGCGGCCGCAATCAAACGTTAACCATGTTTCTTGTACGCCGGTTAACCTCAATGTGGTTACTGGTCGATCAACGAAATCACTCGAATGCGAAGGAGAGGCGGGATGCGCCGCATCGCTAAACTTGCAACCAACCCCGTGGCCGTTGCCCTGGTAGCGTCGCTGGCGCTCGCCGGCTGCGCCTCCAAGAAGACTCCGAACAGCGCGGCCGATCTCGGCCTGGGCGGCGCCGGTGCGGCAACCCCCGGCTCGGCACAGGACTTCACCGTCAATGTCGGCGACCGCATTTTCTTCGACACCGACTCCACGTCGATCCGCGCTGACGCCCAGGGCATCCTGGCCCGCCAGGCGCAGTGGCTGAACAAGTATTCGCAGTATGCGATCGTGGTCGAAGGCCACGCCGACGAGCGCGGCACCCGCGAGTACAACCTGGCGCTAGGCGCTCGCCGTGCGGCCGCCACCCGCGACTACCTGGTCGGCCGCGGCGTTCCCGCCAACCGCATCCGCACCATCTCCTATGGCAAGGAACGCCCGGTTGCCGTCTGCGACGACATCTCCTGCTGGTCGCAGAACCGTCGCGCCGTCACCACGCTTGGCGGCGCCGGCAGCTAAAGCATGATACCGAAAAGTTGCAGACTTTTCGGACAAGATCATGCTTCAGGCACAGAAGCCGACAGCCAGTCCATGGCTTAGACAAAAAAGGCGGCCCAAGTGGCCGCCTTTTCCTTGCGATCTGCCCGATCGATACCACGCGTCATGCGGCACTGTGGCCTTCTTGCATCACTGACCCAAGAAGCCATTTTTGCTGCCGCTTCGGCCACTCATGTAAACAAAATTTGGCCGAAGTCTCTGGCGCTGATAAAAGGCAGAGCGCAATCGTTGCGATTTGCAATTCCCGTTTTATTGGCGAGAGGCACATGTATTTTCGATCAATCCTGAGTGGCACCCTGGCCGCGCTTCTTCTGTCGGGTGCAGCCTATGCGCGCGACATTTCAACGACCGCGGCACCGGCAACCACCGGCAATCACGGCATTGCCGTTCCGATGCCCAAGTCAGGGCTTCCCGGCGTGTTCACCGGCCAGCAGGCCGGCCTCATTCAGGTCGCCCAGGCCAGCGATCCGCGCGTGCAGACGCTCGAGGAGCAGGTCCGCACCCTGAACGGCACCATTGAGGAACTCAACTTCCAGGTCCTGCAGATGCAGGAACAGCTGCGCAAGATGCAGGAAGACAACGAGTTCCGCTTCCAGGAGCTGGAAAACAAGAAGAAGTCGGACGCCGGGTCCGGCCACACCAACAGAAGCGTCGCGGATAATTCCGCGGCGTCTTCCACCCAGCAGCCGCTGGCCACTTCTGCCGGCCAGGCGGCGAGCAGCTCCTCGACCAGCGTGGGCGAAATCATCACCGAAAATGGCGGCCAGCAGACCGCCGCCGGCACGGCCGGCAAGGGCATCCCGCCCAAGAGCTTCGGCACCATCACCTTCGACGCCAACGGCAACGTCAAGAGCGGCAGCATCGGCGATGCGGGTTCCGCCGAAGCCATTCCGGCCGACAACAACACGGCCCCGGCTAGCAATGGCGCCGTCGTGGCCGCCCTGCCCGAGACCAACAGTCCGGACGAGCTCTACCGCAATTCCTACCAGTTCATTCTTTCGGGCGACTACGGCACGGCCGAGACCGGCTTCCGCCAGCACATCGAGCGGTTCCCGAACGACCCCAAGACCCCCGATTCGCATTTCTGGCTCGGCGAGGCCCTGCTCGGCCAGCAGAAGTACCGCGACGCGGCGGAAACGTTCCTGGCCGCCAACAAGGCCTACCCGAAGTCCAAGAAGGCCCCCGAAATGCTGCTCAAGCTCGGCATCTCGCTCGTCGGCCTGAACCAGCGCGACGTGGCCTGCGCTACCTTCAATGAAATCGGCAAGCGCTACCCCGACATCACCTCCGCGCTCAAGGACCGCGTCAAGCAGGAACAGGCGCGTTCGGCGTGCTGACGCAGCGAGCCGATCTCGACCCCCTTCGGCTCTACTCAACCTTTGATTTTGCCGAGCGCCGCGCGCTTGTCGCGGCGGTTTCCGGCGGCAGCGACTCACTCGCTCTTCTCTTTCTCACCAAATCCTGGCTCGACCGCATTGCTCCCGGCACCAAGCTCGTGGCGGTGACCGTCGATCATGGCCTGCGGCCCGGCTCCGCCGCCGAGGCCGAGGAAGTGGCTAAAATTGCCGCCCGGCACGGCATTGCCCATCGCACCATGACCTGGACCGGCGCCAAGCCGACGACCGGCGTTCCGGCCGCCGCCCGAATGGCGCGCTATCTCCTGCTTGCCGAGGCTGCACGGCTCGAGGGCACCGACGTGATCCTGACCGGCCACACCGCCGACGATCAGGCCGAAACCGTGCTGATGCGCAGCCAGCGCGGCACCTCCGATGACGATGCGCGCGGGCTGGCCGGCATGGCGCCCGTCACCTTGTTCGACGGCACGGTATGGATCGTGCGCCCGCTGCTCGGCACGCGCCGGCAGGAGCTGCGCGACTATCTGCGCGGCATCGGCGAATCGTGGCTGGACGACCCCACCAACATCAATCAGCTCTTCGAGCGGCCGCGGGTCCGCGCAGCACTCGGAAGCGCCGAGGACGGGCGCATCGAGACTGCGCTGGATATGGCTGCGCAAGCCGCCGAGGAGCGCCTGCGCCTGGGCGGGAGTGCTGCGGCTCTCATTCGCGTACATGCAAGCCTGCCCTGCCCGGGGCTTATCCGCCTCGATCCGGACTTCGCGGGAGCCGAAACCTCGACAACCGTCTATGCGCTTCGCATTCTGCTCGGCGTCGTCGGCGGCACCCCTCACCTGCCCGACGCGGCGCGCACCGAGGCGCTGTTTGCGCGGCTCGGCCAGGAATCCTTTTGCGCCACATTGTCGCGGACGGCGCTGGATGCCAGGCGCGACGGCATCTTCCTGCGTCGCGAGGCGCGCAATCTGCCAGCGCCGCTCGCACCGGCCGGCAACGTGGCTTGGGATGGACGCTTCCGCCTTCGCGTGCGAGGCCCGCTAGGCGACGCGCTCGTTGCGCCATTGGGCTCGGCCGAGGCAAAAAAGGCCGGAATCGAAGGCGTGAACGCCCCCGCCAGCCTCATCCGCGCCGCCCAAGCGACCCTGCCGGCGCTTTGGCGCGGCGGCGAATGCCTCGGCGTCCTGACTGCGAAAACCGAGCCGCACGGCGTTTCGGCGACGCCGATTGCCGCTCCCTGGGCGCTGTTCCTGCCCGGCTTCGATCTTTCGCCGGCTACGACCATTGCCGAATTGATCTTGGCGGAAACACCGCCTGCGCCGCCATTGCGAAGCCATATTGGGAGTAAAGCTTAACCGAACCGTGCTCTACTGCTTGGCATAGCCCATGGGGCTGCCTATGTTAGGTCCACGCTTCCAACAACGACAGGTGCCCGGCCTCGGGCACAACGGGAAACTCGATGAATCCGAATTATCGCAACCTCGCGCTCTGGGCGATCATAGCAGTGCTTCTGATTGCCCTGTTCAACCTGTTCCAGACGCCGCAAACGCGGGGTGCCTCCAGCGACGTCGCCTATTCGGATTTTCTGAAAGATGTGGCGGCCGGCCGCGTCAAGGCGGTGACGATTTCGGGCGAGCGCATCTCCGGCACCTATACCGACAGCTCGAACGGCTTCCAGACCTATTCGCCGGGCGACTCGTCGCTGGTCCAGCGCCTGCAGGACAAGAACGTCACCATCAATGCCCGCCCTGAAAACGACGGCTCGAGCTCGATCTTCGGCATGCTGCTGTCTTGGCTGCCCATGATCCTGATCCTCGGCGTATGGATATTCTTCATGCGCCAGATGCAGTCCGGCTCTGGTCGCGCCATGGGTTTTGGCAAGTCGAAGGCCAAGCTTTTGACCGAGGCGCATGGCCGCGTGACCTTCCAGGACGTTGCGGGCGTGGACGAGGCCAAGCAGGATCTCGAGGAAATCGTCGAGTTCCTGCGCGATCCGCAGAAGTTCCAGCGCCTGGGCGGCAAGATCCCGCGCGGTGTGCTGCTCGTCGGCCCTCCCGGCACCGGCAAGACCTTGCTGGCCCGCTCGGTGGCCGGTGAAGCCAATGTGCCCTTCTTCACCATCTCTGGTTCGGACTTCGTCGAAATGTTCGTCGGCGTCGGCGCCAGCCGCGTCCGCGACATGTTCGAGCAGGCCAAGAAGAACGCGCCCTGCATCATCTTCATCGACGAAATCGACGCGGTCGGCCGTCATCGCGGCGCTGGCCTCGGCGGTGGCAACGACGAACGCGAGCAGACGCTCAATCAGCTTCTGGTCGAAATGGACGGTTTTGAAGCCAATGAGAGCATCATCCTCATTGCCGCGACCAACCGTCCCGACGTGCTCGACCCCGCGCTGCTGCGTCCGGGCCGCTTCGACCGCCAGGTCGTGGTGCCGAACCCCGACATCGTCGGCCGAGAGAAGATCCTGAAGGTGCATGTGCGCAACGTGCCGCTGGCGCCCAATGTCGACCTCAAGGTGCTGGCACGCGGCACGCCCGGCTTCTCGGGCGCCGACCTTGCCAACCTCGTCAACGAAGCTGCCCTGATGGCCGCGCGCCGCAACAAGCGCCTCGTCACTATGGCCGAGTTCGAGGACGCCAAGGACAAGATCATGATGGGCGCGGAGCGCCGCTCTTCGGCCATGACCCAGGCCGAAAAGGAGCTGACCGCCTATCACGAGGCCGGCCACGCCATCCTGGCGCTCAATGTTCCGTCTGCCGATCCGCTGCACAAGGCCACCATCATCCCGCGCGGCCGTGCGCTCGGCATGGTCATGCAGTTGCCGGAAGGCGACCGCTACTCGATGAGCTACAAGTACATGGTCTCGCGTCTCGCGATCATGATGGGTGGCCGCGTTGCCGAAGAGATCAAGTTCGGCAAGGAGAACATCACCTCCGGCGCGTCCTCCGACATCGACCAGGCGACCAAGCTCGCCCGGGCCATGGTCACGCGCTGGGGCTTCTCCGACAAGCTCGGCCAAGTTGCCTATGGCGAGAACCAGGAAGAAGTGTTCCTGGGTCATTCGGTGGCACGCACCCAGAACGTCTCGGAAGAGACAGCGCAGATCATCGACGCCGAAGTGCGCCGCCTGATCGACGAGGCCTACACCACCGCGCGCACCATCCTGACCAAGAAGAAGAAGGATTGGGTCGCGCTGGCCGAAGGCCTGCTGGAATACGAGACGCTGTCGGGCGACGAGATCAAGCAGCTGATCGCTGGTCAGAAGCCTGCCCGCGACATGGGCGACGACACGCCGCCGAGCCGCGGCTCGGCCGTGCCGAAGGCCGGCTCCAGCGGCGGCCGCCGCAAGAAGGGCGGCGAAGAGCCCGAAGGCGGAATGGAACCTCAGCCGCAGGGCTAAGGCTCCACAAATCAGCGTTTTCCTGACAATCAAACACCGCGGCATTGCCGCGGTGTTTTCGTTCGGGGCGCCGCCTTTCTGCGGCCGAACTTGCATTGGAGAGGAGCGGAGCGATGTCCGAGAACGACTATGATTCCTTTGCGGCGTCCTACGTGGCCGACAACGAGACCAATGCCTGGAATGCCTATTACGAGCGCCCAGCGATCCTTGAGCTTGCCGGCGACGTTTCGGGCCTGCGCGTGCTAGACGCCGGCTGCGGCGGAGGTGCCCATTCGCAGGCGCTCATCGAGCGGGGCGCGGTCGTGACCGGCATCGACAAGAGTGCAGGTCTTCTAGCCATCGCTAAGGAAAGGCTCGGAGACCAGGGTCGTCTCGTTCAAGCTGATCTTGAGAAGCCACTGCCCTTCGAGGGTGGGTCCTTCGATCTGATCCTGTCGGCGCTGGTCATGCACTATCTGCGTGATTGGTCGCAGCCGCTGTCGGAATTCTACCGCCTGCTGCGGAACGGTGGACGTCTGGTCTTTTCCACCCACCATCCTTTCATGGATCATCAGCTGACCGACGCCGACGACTACTTCGCGACCTATAGCTTCGAAGACGAGTGGCAGCGGGGCGACAGGACGATCAAGATGCGCTTCTGGCACCGGTCGCTGCATGCGATGGTCGATGCTTTGCTGACGGTCGGTTTTCGCCTTGAAAGGCTGAGCGAGCCGCAACCGGATCCCCGGGCGCGCGATCTTTTTCCCGACGCCTACCGGAGCCTGACGACCACGCCCCGCTTTCTCTTCTTCTCGGCAATCAAGCCCTGAAGAGATAAGAAAAACCCGCGAGGCATATCTCGCGGGTTTTTGGTTCAGGCGGGTTTCAGCCCTTCAGCTTGGCATTGCACAGGCTGTAGTAGCCCCCGCCCTTCTGGATCCACTTCAGGCCGCCCAGCTGGTTGGCGTCCTTGGCGGCATAGTATTGATCGAGGCAGGTGTGAAGGCGGGCCTTGCCGGGGGTCTCGTTGGCATATTTCTGCGAGATCGCGGTGGGGAACTTGACGCTGCTCGGAGCCACCGTGGTGGGCTTCTCCGGCTCACCCTGGTAGGTTGCCTGGTCGGGGCTCGGCAGGGTCTCGTCCTCAGCCGCCGCAGCACTGCACTCAGCCTTGCGGAACTGGTTCCAGTTCTGGCCGTTCAGCTTGCCGGCGGTCTTGGCGGCGCTGTACTTGGCGCTGCATTCCTTCATGGTCAGGCCCTTGCCGCCACCAGCAGCCGCAGCGGTATTCGGCTTGTTCTCGGGCTTGGTCGCAGCCGCAGCACCAGCGCCCGGGGCGCATTCGGCCTTGCGGAACTGGTTCCAGGTCTTGCCGCCCAGGGTGCCTGCATCCTTCGCAGCGTTGTACTTGGTGCTGCACTCCTGCATCGACAGGCCCTTGGCGCCTTCCGTGGTAGTGGCGTTGGTGTCGGTTGCCTTCTTGGACCTCGAAGATTTCTTTTCCGGCGCAGTCGGTTCGGTCGCCGCAGCGCCCGCATCAGCCGCGCATTCGGTCTTGCGGAACTCCTTCCAGGTTTGTCCGTTTAGAGTGCCGGCGTCTTTGGCTGCATGATATTTGGCGCTGCATTCTTTCATCGTGAGCGCGCTCGCCGGCGCCGCGAACAACGCGGCTGCAAGAGCGAGGCCCGACAAGGTGGCAATTCGCATGATAAGCATGGCGTTTTCTCTCCGTTGCTGCCGCCCCCACAAGCACCGTGCACAAAACTGTGCCTGCAACGTCCGAAGGCGCCAGATGTCTGGTAATGCGCAAAACCGCGACGTGTTCCGCAACAATTGCAGACTATCGTCACTTTTCTAGTGCAATTTCGTGGAATTCAGCGGCTGTAGCCACGCGGCAAGCGCCGTCGGCAGGAAAATGGGAGCCAGCTACAATCATTTCAGGCCAGCTTGAGCCGAAAAATTCCCTTGGCGCCAAATGTGACCGGCGTTTTCGTGATCCGCCAAGTTCAAGAAAAATAAAGGGAGACGTAAGATAATTCCAAGGATTCGTAACAAATAATCACACAATGTGATCTGTGCGCGCTGGCTGGCTGTGGCAGAAGCTGAGTGGCGGGAGCGAGCCCACGGCTGGGGAAACTGGATAGGTATGAGCAGACGCTATTTCGGAACGGATGGAATCCGGGGACGGGCCAACAAATTTCCGATGACTGCCGAGGTCGCCATGAAGGTGGGCATGGCGGCCGGCCTTTCCTTCCAGCGGGGCAATCATCGCCACCGCGTGGTGCTCGGCAAGGACACGCGCCTTTCCGGCTACATGATCGAGAACGCGCTGGTTTCCGGCTTCTGCGCCGCGGGCATGGACGTCTTCCTGCTCGGCCCGGTGCCGACGCCGGCGGTCGCCATGCTCGCCCGCTCGCTGCGCGCCGACATCGGCGTCATGATCTCGGCCTCGCACAACCCCTACTACGACAACGGCATCAAGCTGTTCGGCCCCGACGGCTACAAGCTTTCGGACGAGATCGAGATGCGCATCGAGGCGCTGCTCGACCAGGACATCGACATCGCCCTGGCGGATGCCGATGCGCTCGGCCGCGCCAAGCGTATCGACGGCGTGCATGACCGCTACATCGAATTCGCCAAGCGCACCCTGCCGCGCTCCATGTCGCTGACGGGCCTCAGGATCGTGATCGACTGCGCCAACGGCGCGGCCTACAAAGTGGCGCCTGCCGCCCTGTGGGAACTCGGCGCCGAGGTCATCACCATCCACGACGACCCCAACGGCTTCAACATCAACGAGGAATGCGGCTCGACCCATCCGGCGAGCCTCGCCAAGAAGGTGCATGAAGTGCGCGCGGACATCGGCATCGCACTCGACGGCGACGCCGACCGCATGGTCATCGTCGACGAACGCGGCAATGTCGTCGAAGGCGACCAGGTCCTGGCGCTGATCGGCGAGTCCTGGCACCAGAGCGGCCGCCTCGCCGGCGGCGGCGTGGTGGCGACCGTGATGTCCAATCTCGGCCTGGAGCGCTTCCTGGGCGACATCGGCCTGCAGCTGCATCGCACCCAGGTGGGCGACCGCTACGTGGTCGAGCACATGCGCGCGCACGGCCTCAATGTCGGCGGCGAGCAGTCGGGCCACATCGTGCTGTCGGATTTCTCCACCACCGGCGACGGCCTCGTGTCGGCCTTGCAAATTCTGGCCTGCGTCAAGCGCCAGAACAAGCCGGTGAGCGAGCTGTGCCAAAAGTTCGAGCCGGTGCCACAGCTTTTAAAGAATGTGCGCTTCTCGGGCGGCAAGCCGCTGGAGGCAGAACCAGTCAAGGCCGCGATCGAGGATGCCCGCGGGCGCCTCGGCAAATCGGGACGCCTCGTCATCCGCCCGTCCGGCACCGAGCCGCTGATCCGCGTGATGGCCGAAGGCGACGACCCCAAGCTGGTCGAGAGCGTGGTCGACGAGATCGTCGGCGTGATTGCCGAAGTCAAGACGGCCGCCTGATCCACAAATGCCATTGATGCGCGAAAGCCTGCCCTACGGCGGGCTTTTCGGCATGGCTTGTTGAGATTGCGCTCCTCCGCAGCGCGTCTAGCGCTGCCCAGACAAATCCATAAGCAAGTATTAACCGCAGCAATTAGAGCAGCATTGCTCTGAACGTTTTTCACGATCTTGGTGAATAAACGTGGTTAAGCCGGCCTTAATCTTTCCAGTTCATTGTCCATGCGAAATTCAATCGTCCTCGGCCGTCCGGTGCGGGGAATGGCAAGGGGGATGAAGATGCGTAAGTTTCTTAAACTGACACTCGCCGCGCTGATGGCCAGCGGCATGTCGGTTCCCGCAATGGCGGCCGATCTCGTCGAGCAGCCGGTCGTAGTGGCGCCGGTTATCGGCGGCTGGTACCTCCGCGGCTATCTGGGCATGACCAACCAGCGGCTGGACGAGCTGCGTTCGGACCTCTACAACGATCCGGACATCTTGGCCTATGGCTGGCACGACAAGGGCGGCTTCGCCTCCTCGCCGCTATTCGGCGGCGGCGTCGGCTACCAGTTCAACGAGTGGTTCCGCGGCGACGCGACCATCGAATATCGTGGCGGGGCGAACTTCAACGCGCTCGATTGGGTCGAAACCACCAGCAGCGCCTACACCAACGAGTTCCACGCCAAGAAATCCGAATGGCTGTTCCTGGCCAATGGCTATGTCGATCTCGGCGAATATGGCCCGATCGTTCCTTATGTCGGCGCCGGTATCGGTACATCCCGCAATACCATTTCGAATTTCCGGGACGTCAATGTGATAAACGGTGGCGGTGCTTGGGCCTCCACCGACTCGCAGTGGAACTTCGCCTGGGCGTTGCACGCCGGTCTCGGCATCAAGGCAACCGATCGCATGACCATTGACCTGGGCTACAGCTACGTCAATCTCGGCAACGCCCGCACCGGGCCGGCAGTAAACTACGATCCGGTCAACTTCCCCAACACCAATGGCGACGGCATGGAGTTCCACAAGCTGACGTCGCATGATCTGAAACTCGGCATCCGCTACGCCTTCAACTGAGCTCAGACTGCGAAATTATCGAGAAAGGCCCCGCTTCGTCGGGGCCTTTTGCCGTCTCAAGCCTCCCGCGAAGCGCCCGAAAACCTTTCGTTATCCTTAACCGGCACTTAACCAATATGGTTAACAATAAACCCCGAAAGATGACTGGACCCGTCCCTACGCCAGCGCATTCGGGAGTTTGTGATCATGAGCCTGCATTCGCGTATTTTCCTGCCCCTTGCCGCAGCGCTGCTGTGGCATTCGGCACCGGCCATGGCCGCAGACTATGAGCCGCCCATCTATGTCGAGAGCGGCCCCGAATATGTGCCGGTCGAAATCGGCTCGAGCTGGTACCTGCGCGGCGATGTAACCTACAACACCAACCGTCCGGTCAACAGGTTCTCCTGGCTTGGCCATGACACCGACAACAGCCGCTTCGGCGGCGAAGTCGGCTTCGGCTATCACTTCACCGACTACCTGCGCGCCGATCTGACGAGCGGCTTCGTCTCTCGCGACAAGTTCAGTTTCGATGATCGTACCGACAGGTTTGAGGCCAAGAACCATGTCTGGAGCGGCCTGGCCAACGGCTATGTCGACCTCGGCACCTATGCCGGTGTCACGCCCTATCTCGGCGCCGGCCTCGGCTTCTTGTATGCGCATCGCGAGATCGATATCGATTCTCCAACCCTCGGCGTGAAGGGAGACTGGAGCGAGCACAAGTACAGCTTCGCCTATGCACTGAACGCCGGCCTGAGCTACCGCTTCACCCCGAATACTTCGGTCGACCTCGCCTACCGCTTCCTGAGCGCGCCAGACCTGCAGCATCTCGACATGGATTCCCAGACGATCCGGAAGGGTGTCAACTATCACCAGGTCAAGCTCGGCCTGCGCTACGACCTCTGGTAAGAACGCAATCCTCGAACGACGCGAATGGCGGGCCATGGCCCGCCATTTGTGTTTGGACTATTCCTCCGCGCCGGTCCCCGCCGATGCCTCGCGACAGCAAACGCTTGAATACTGTCGCGCGAAGCACAACCTTTCCTGAAGGGGGGGCAGGAGACTAGCATGACCAGTGCGCTACATCCGGCCCCAGAGGCCAAGGAAACCCGCACCGCCAAACGGCGCACGGAAGGCCGCGCGGAAGATCGGGCAACCCTCGAGGAACAGCTTCAAGAAGGCCTTGAAGACACCTTTCCCGGCAGCGACCCGGTTTCCGTGATCGTCACCGCCATTCCCGGGCGACCCAAGCAGCCTCGCCAATAGCCGCCTGCATCAACGCTTTGCCGAGGCGGCGCACCGCTGCTGTCAGGCGTGCGGCGACCCCTCATGAATGGCTTTCTTGATCTCGGCACGGAATTCCGGCGTGTCGTGTTCGCCATGAACGGCGACGGCATGCTGCACGGCAGCGTTGATCAGCTCTTCCTCGCTATCCGCCGCGATCGCGACAGTGCATTTCATTTCGCTCGGGAACTCGCGGCAGTCGATATATCTGCGCATGGTTTGTCTCCATGGATCGACGCAACGCGCCTCGCGCGCTGCTCCCGCCTGCCCCCACTACGCTCTCCGGTCGCCCCAGAATTATACCACGGAATCGAAACTTCGCGCGGCATCGCCAACAGCCCGTGCGGACTATTTCGCCTGGTACGGCGCTTCGGAGAACACGGCGGAACAAACTGCCGAGTTCGCAATTGTAGCAGGTCCACCACGCCCGCTTGAGCCTGCCCCGAGTGGTCTCATCCCGCACCCGAGAGCAATGCCGGTTGGCCGCTTCTGGCGCATATCAGCAACCTGTCATTGCAAAGGACCGGCAATGGACCGCCTCATCAGAGCATACCACACCATCTTCATTACAAACCGGACCTATGCCTATGCGTTCGCCATAGTTTGCGTGGCCGTCGCCACTCTCCTGCGCCTAGGTGCTGGGCTCATAACGACCGACGTCGCGCCCTTCGTGACATTACTTCCAGCGGTGCTGATGGCAGCCGTTCTCGGCGGCGCAGGCCCAGGGGCGCTGGCGCTTGTGCTTTCCGCCCTGTCGGCGTGGTACTTCTTTCTCGAGCCACTCCGCAGCTTCGGGGTCGACACGGCCGCAGCCGTAATCGACCTGACGCTGTTCGCCCTGTGCGGTGCTGCAATGATCGTTGTGGGCAGAGTTCTGCAGGCCGCGGTGATACGCGCCGACCAGACATTGCAGGATGTCCGCGAAGGCGAACGCAGGTTGCGCGGCGCCCTTGAGGCCGGTCACCTCGGAACCATTTCATACAACCTGTCGCAAGATCGCGGCCGCTGGTCGCCGGCCTTCGCCAAGATGATCGGTCAACCGGTGACTGCCATGAGTTTCTCGGAATGGCTGGAGCTCGTTCACCCGGACGATCGGCATATCGCCCAGACCAGTTTGGAAGAGGCTCTGGCAACCAAAACGGAGACATACAAGACCCATTACCGCGTTGTCAGACCGGACAAGGCGGTTCGTTGGCTGGAGTTTTCCGTCACCGCCACCCGGGACAGCACCGGCACGCCAGTCGGGCTCGACGGCTTCGCGCTCGATGTCACCGACCGTTTCAGGGAAGACGAGCGCAAGCAGGAGATCGTGCGCGAGATGCACCATCGCGTGAAAAATGTTCTCGCGATCGTGCAGGCCCTTGCCCGCCAGACGGCGCACCAGGCGACCTCCCTCGACAGCTTCCTTTCGACCTTCGCGGCGCGGCTGAATGCGCTTGCCACGACCCACGACCTCATCGTCAGCAACCAGGGACGGGGCGTGACGCTGACCGAGTTGGTGAAGACCGAGACGGCTCCCTTCGAGTCGATTGCCGCCAGCCGAATCACCCTCGACGGGCCGGACTTGATGCTGCCGTCGGAGATGATCACGCCGCTTGGGCTCGTCCTTCATGAGCTGACGACAAACGCCGCCAAGTACGGCTCACTATCACATCGCAACGGTGCCGTTTCGGTAAGCTGGTCCACGCGCACCAATGGCGGCGGCCCTCGCCTGTTGGTGCTGTGGCGCGAGCGCGGCGGCCCCCCGGTCACGTCGCCGACGAAGGCCGGCTTCGGAAGCCGCCTGATCAGCCGGATGATCCGCAACGATCTTGCCGGCGAGATCGAGTACCACTGGCTCGCCCAAGGCCTGGACTGCACCTTCACCGTGCCGCTTGCTAACTGACCCGATCACAAATTTGACGAGCATCCAGTCCGCCCGCGGATGCCACAGCCACTTGATTTTTCTGACAGGTTTTCCTGAAACGCCGGCTGCAGTCGCTGACAGGCAAGCAACTGTCGCAATATTGCCACTTGCCGTCTTCGAGGCGTTCCGCTATCTCCGCCAGTGGGCCACCCCTCCCCAACGAGGGGCGTGCTATCTGGAAGGATAGGATCAACATGACTGTACTGCCGAAGCCGGACTTGCGTCCGGCCAATCCCAATTTCTCGTCCGGCCCCTGCGCAAAGCGCCCCGGCTGGTCCCTCCAAGCTCTCGCAGACGCAGCCCTCGGACGCTCCCACCGTGCCAAGATCGGCAAGACCAAGCTCCAGCAGGCGATCGACCTGACCCGAGAAGTCCTGCAGGTTCCGGCCGACTATCGCATCGGCATCGTGCCTGCGTCCGACACTGGCGCCGTCGAAATGGCGCTCTGGTCGCTGCTCGGCGCACGCGGCGTCGACATGGTCGCCTGGGAAAGCTTTGGCGCGGGCTGGGTCACCGACGTCGTCAAGCAGCTGAAGCTGCCGGATGTCCGCACCTTCGAAGCCCCCTATGGCGAACTCGTCGACTTCGCCAAGGTCGATTTTGACCGCGACGTGGTCTTCACCTGGAACGGCACGACCTCCGGCGTGCGCGTGCCGAACGCCGATTTCATCCCGGCCGACCGCCAGGGCCTGACCATCTGCGACGCGACCTCGGCCGCCTTCGCGCAGAACCTTGATTTCGCCAAGCTCGATGTCGTCACCTTCTCCTGGCAGAAGGTACTGGGCGGCGAAGGCGCGCATGGCATGCTCATCCTGTCGCCCCGCGCAGTCGAGCGGCTGGAGAGCTACAAGCCGGCCTGGCCGCTGCCGAAAATCTTCCGCCTCACCAAGGGCGGCAAGCTGATCGAAGGCATCTTCAAGGGCGAGACCATCAACACGCCGTCCATGCTGGCGGTGGAAGATTATCTCGACGCACTCAATTGGGCGAAGTCGATCGGTGGCCTCGAAGCCCTGACCGACCGTGCCGACCGCAATTTTGCGGTGCTTGACGTCTTCGTCGCAAAAACGCCCTGGCTTGCCAATCTGGCGACCGATCCGGCGACGCGCTCGAACACCTCGGTCTGCCTCACCATCGTCGATCCGGAAGTGACCGCGCTCGACGCCGAGGCACAGGCCGCCTTTGCCAAGGGCATCGTCTCGGCGCTGGACAGGGAAGGCGTCGCCTATGACATCGGTGCCTATCGCGACGCGCCGTCGGGCCTGCGCATCTGGGCCGGCGCGACCGTCGAGGCATCCGACCTCGAGGCGCTGACGCGCTGGCTCGAATGGGCGTTCCAGAACCAGAAGGCCGCGCTGAAAAAGGCGGCCTGAGTTCAAGGTATCAAGGCGACCGGGTTGGGACGGTCGCCTGCTTCCCCCAAGTCTGAATTTCACCTGATGGAGGCCTTTATGGCACCTCGCGTACTCGTATCCGACAAACTCTCCCCCACCGCCGTGCAGATCTTCAAGGACCGCGGCGTCGAAGTCGACTATCTGCCCGATGTCGGCAAGGACAAGGAAAAGCTGCTCGAAATCATCGGCCAGTATGATGGTCTCGCCATCCGCTCGGCCACCAAGGCCACCGAGAAGCTGATCGCCGCCGCGACCAACCTCAAGGTCATCGGCCGCGCCGGTATCGGCGTCGACAATGTCGACATCCCCGCCGCCAGCCGCCGCGGTATCATCGTGATGAACACGCCTTTCGGCAATTCCATCACCACCGCCGAGCACGCAATTGCGCTGATGTTCGCGCTAGCCCGCCAGATTCCGGAGGCGAACACCTCCACCCAGGCCGGCAAGTGGGAGAAGAACCGCTTCATGGGTGTCGAGATCACCGGCAAGACGCTGGGCGTGATCGGCTGCGGCAACATCGGTTCCATCGTGGCCGCGCGCGGCGTCGGCCTGAAGATGCATGTCATCGCCTTCGACCCGTTCCTGTCGGAAGACCGCGCTTCGGAACTCGGCGTCGAGAAGGTCGACCTCGACACGCTGCTGGCGCGCGCCGACTTCATCACGCTGCACACGCCGCTGACCGACAAGACGCGCAACATCATCAATGCCGATGCGATCGCCAAGATGAAGAACGGCGTGCGCATCATCAACTGCGCTCGCGGCGGCCTGATCGTCGAGGCCGACCTCATCGCCGCACTGAAGAGCGGCAAGGTGGCCGGCGCCGGCATCGACGTGTTCGAGGTCGAACCGGCGAACGAGAACGCGCTGTTCGGCATGGAAAATGTCGTCACCACGCCGCATCTGGGTGCCTCCACCACGGAAGCGCAGGAGAACGTGGCGCTGCAGATCGCCGAGCAGATGGCGGACTACCTCATCAAGGGCGCGGTCTCCAACGCCATCAACATGCCCTCGATCACCGCCGAGGAAGCGCCGCGGCTAAAACCGTTCGTCAAGCTCGCCGAAGTGCTCGGCGCCTTCGTCGGCCAGGTCACCGAAGAGCCGATCAAGGAAGTCGAGATCCTGTTCGACGGCTCGACCGCCGGCATGAACACCAAGGCGCTGATCAGCGCAGCACTTGCCGGCCTGATCCGCCCGCAGGTGGCTGACGTGAACATGGTGTCGGCGCCGATCATGGTGAAGGAGCGCGGCATCATCGTTGCCGAGGTCAAGCGCGACAAGTCGGGCGTGTTCGACGGCTATATCAAGCTGACGGTCAAGTCCGAGAAGCAGACCCGCTCGATTGCCGGCACCTGCTTCTCCGACCACAAGCCGCGCTTCATCCAGATCAAGGGCATCAATCTCGACGCCGAGGTGGGCCAGCACATGCTCTACACCACCAATGCCGACGCGCCGGGCATCATCGGCCTGCTGGGCACGGTCTGCGGCGAGAACGGCGTCAACATCGCCAACTTCTCGCTCGGCCGCGACCGGCCGGGCGGCGACGCGATCGCGCTGCTCTATCTCGATGCGCCGTTCCCCGAGGACGTCCTGGCCAAGGTGCGCGCGCACCAGTCGATCGACTCGGCCAAGCCGCTGCATTTCGACGTAAACAGCATCTGAGACTGATAGATCAGGCTCATTTTGAGAAGGCGCCGGGCAACCGGCGCCTTCTTGTTTGCATATCTATGCGATACTGTGGCTGGCAAAGGCCTTCCAGCAGGAGGGTCGCAGGCGCTTCGGTGCGCGGCTCAGGACAGCCGTCGGCCGAGCAACGGGGGTTGCGGCGCGGCGAAAATGTCGTGCCCTTGGCCCCAAAGAATGGTCGCGTTTCGGGAATCTTGCCGTTATAGAGGCCTGTCGTCCTATAGGTTTGCGCCGCCTTGCGCGGCATGGAAGGGAAGAAATCATGGCCAATGTGGTTGTCGTCGGCTCGCAGTGGGGCGACGAAGGCAAGGGCAAAATCGTTGACTGGCTGTCGGAGCGCGCCGATGTGGTGGTGCGGTTCCAGGGCGGGCACAATGCCGGCCATACGCTGGTCGTCGACGGCAAGGTCTATAAGCTGTCGCTTCTCCCGTCCGGCATCGTGCGTGATGGCAAGCTGTCCGTCATCGGCAACGGCGTGGTCTTCGACCCGCATGCCTTCGTCGCCGAGGCCCAGAAGCTGCGCGACCAGGGCGTCGAAGTGTCCCCGGAACGCCTGAAAATTGCCGAAAACACCGCGCTTATCCTGTCGCTCCACCGGGAGCTCGACGGATTCCGTGAAGATGCAGCCTCCAATTCCGGCACCAAGATCGGCACCACCCGCCGGGGCATCGGCCCCGCCTATGAAGACAAGGTTGGGCGCCGCGCCGTTCGGGTGATGGATTTGGCAGATCTGAGCACACTGCCGGTGAAGGTGGACCGACTGCTGACGCACCACAATGCGCTGCGCCGTGGCCTTGGTCATCCGGAAGTTGCTCACGAGACGATCATGGAGGAACTGACCTCCGTGGCCGACAAAATCCTGCCCTACATGGACCGGGTGTGGAAAGTCCTGGATGACCGCCGCCGCGCCGGCGAGCGCATCCTGTTCGAAGGCGCGCAGGGCACGCTGCTCGACATCGACCACGGCACCTATCCCTTCGTCACCTCGTCCAACACCGTGGCCGGCCAGGCTGCGCCCGGCTCGGGCATGGGACCGAACGCGATCAACTACGTGCTCGGCATCACCAAGGCCTACACCACCCGCGTCGGCGAAGGCCCCTTCCCGACCGAGCAGAAGAACGAGATCGGCGAATTCCTCGGCACCAAGGGCCATGAGTTCGGCGTCGTCACCGGGCGCAAGCGCCGCTGCGGCTGGTTCGACGCGGTGCTGGTGCGCCAGGCCGTGGCCGTCAACGGCATCAAGGGCATTGCGCTCACCAAGCTCGACGTGCTCGACGGGCTCGACGAGATCAAGGTCTGCACCGGCTACATGCTCGACGGCGAGCTGATCGACTACCTGCCGGCGAGCCAGGGGGCGCAGGCGCGCGTCGAGCCGGTCTACGAGACGCTCGAAGGCTGGAAGGGCTCGACCCAGGGCGCTCGCAGCTGGAACGACCTGCCTGCCCAGGCGGTCAAATATGTGCGTCACATCGAGGAGCTGATCGGTGCGCCAGTCGCGCTGCTCTCCACCAGTCCCGAGCGGGACGACACCATACTTGTGACCGATCCCTTTGAAGATTAATTCTTGCGCCTTCCCACGGCCGGCCTAAGGCCGGCCGGGAGAGAAACCACAGGTCGACAAAAGCATGGCAGATTTCGTTGCGGTTTTGAAAAAGGCGCTGGACGGGCTTAGCGAGGCAACGCCTCCGCTACGCCAGAAAGTGTACGACAAGGCCCGTGCGACCATCGAGGCTAAACTGGCGGCGATCAACCCGCCGCCGCCGCAGGCTGTCGCCGATCGCCAGCGGAAGTCGCTCGAAGACGCTATCGCGTCGCTCGAAAAGGAATATGCCGACAAGGAACGTCCGAAGGCGAGCGTCGACCCGCTGCAGGAGCTGGAGGACGTCTTTGCCTCCATCGAACGCCAGAAGAGCGCGCCGCCCAAGCCTGTAGCGCCCGCGGCGCGTCCCGAGCCTGTCGCCAAGCCTGCTCCCGCACCCGCCCCGGCACCAGCGCCGGCGTCGAAATCTGACTTCGCGTCGTGGCTCGACACGGCTCCCAAGACCATGCCGACGGCCACGGCAAGCGCCCCGGCAAAGCCTGAAGCTGCTGCTTACAAGCCGGCGACCCCGGCTGCCGCACCGGCACCCAAGCCTGCAGATCAGCCCCGGGCGAATGACAGGCCCAAGACCGATCCGGCAGCCGAAGTGGATAACTGGAATCCGGCGCCTGCCGCGCGCAAGCCGCAGCCGGCAATCGAACCGGTCAAGGACGATTTCTTCGACGCCGCCAACGACCACGATGATGACGAGGACAGCGCAGCGCCGCAGGAATTCCATGAACCGCGCCAGGGCAAGCGTAGCTATGGCGGCCTGATCGCGGCCGCGATCGCCCTCGTAGTGGTCGCAGGCGGCGGCTATGGCGTGTGGGCAAGCAAGGGCGCCCTTGCCAATCTGTTCAGCGGCTCCGGCAAGCATGCCGAAGCGCCTGCTGCTTCCGACGCCACACCCGAGACGAAGACTGCAGCTGCCCCGGCCACGCCTGAGCACGCCCAGCAGCCGGCAGCGTCGACACCGGCGGGCGAGCCGAAGCTCACCCAGCGGCTGAACACTGACGGCACCGAGGTCGATCCCGGTCCGGCCAGCGGCGGCGCCTCGATCGGCGAAGGCACTTCCGTCGCAGCAGCAACGCAGCCGCCGGTGACCCAAACGGGTGCAGCCGCGTCGGGCGGCCAGACGCCGCCGGCTCAGACAGGTGCGCCTGCCGCGCAGCCTGCGGTCGCCGTCGGCCAGCGCGCCATCTTCTATGAGGAGCGCACCAACGTGGCGCAGGGCTCGGCCGAGCCAGGCAGCATCGTCTGGTCGGTGGTGAAGGAATCCCCCGGCGGCGACCTGCCGCCCGAGCCGGCCATCCGCGCCGAGGCGGTTATTCCCGGGAAGGACCTGCAGCTGCGCATGACCATTCGCCGCAACGCAGACCAGACCCTGCCGGCCAGCCATATCGTCGAGGTGATCTTCCTGACGCCGCAAGGTTTTGAGGGCGGCGGCATCGAAAACGTGCTTCGCGTATCGATGAAGGGATCGGAGCAGGAAGCCGGCAACCCGCTGATCGGCATTCCGGCCAAGATCGCCGACGGCTTCTTCCTGATCGCGCTCAACGACGGCAAGCCGGAGATGGAAGCCAATCTGGGCCTGCTGCGCAGCCAGAGCTGGATCGACGTGCCGATCATCTACAAGTCCGGCCGTCGCGCCCTCTTCACCATGGAAAAGGGCATTCCCGGCCAGAAGGTGTTCGACGAGGCGATCAAGGCCTGGCAGGCCGCCGGCAACGGCTGAGGCTGATACATGAATTGAAAGCGGCCCCGAAAGGGGCCGTTTTTTTGTCTGGGATCAGTTCGGCGGTGCTCCGGTTGGGCCTGCGCCAACGAGTTGGCACCGCCTCCCGGCCCTCCGCTAGGGCTCCGGGCGTTCGTCGCTTCAATCGACAAATCGTTGTCGATTGATCGGCCTACGGCCGACCGCTCCTCACCCCTCCAGCTCCTCGCGCAGCATTTCGAGCTCCAGCCATTCCTCTTCCATGGCGGCAAGCGAGGCGCGCTCCTTGTCGAGGGCGGCAATCGTCTGCTGGAAGCCCTTGGGGTCACGCTCGTAATACCCGGGGTCAGCGATGCGGTTTTCGAGATCGGCGATGGAGGTAGACACCGCCGCCATCTTGGTGGGCAGGTTCTCCAGCGCGAATTTCTGCTTGAAGGACAGTTTTTTGGCAGGCCCCTTCGGGGCCGTCGATGCGGCTTCGGCACGCGGCGTCTCCGCCGCCTGCTTCTGCGCATTGCGGCGATCGTTCAGATGGGTGCCGCCGCGCTGGGCCAGCATGTCGGCATAGCCGCCGGCATATTCCAGCCAGCGCCCGTCCCCTTCCGGCGCAATCACGCTGGTGACGGTGCGGTCGAGGAAGTCGCGGTCGTGGCTGACGAGGATGACCGTGCCGGCAAAGCCCGCCACCAGCTCCTGCAGCAGTTCCAGCGTTTCCATGTCGAGATCGTTGGTCGGCTCGTCGAGCACCAGAAGGTTCGCCGGCCGCGCCAGCACACGTGCGAGAAGCAGCCGCGCCCGCTCTCCGCCCGAAAGCTCGCGCACCGGCGTGCGCGCCTGCTCGGGCTTGAACAAAAAATCCTTCATGTAGGAGACGACGTGGCGCTGCTCGCCATTGATGACGAGGTTTTCGCCGCGCCCATCGGTCAGGTAGTGCGCCAGCGTTTCCTGCGGGTCGACAGACTCGCGCTTCTGGTCGAGCGTAGCGATCTCCAGATTGGTGCCAAGCCGAACGCTGCCCGTATCAGGCGCAAGCTCGCCGGTCAGCATCTTCAGCAGCGTCGTCTTGCCGGCGCCGTTCGGCCCCACCAGGCCGATGCGATCACCGCGCTGGATGCGCGTGGAAAAATCCTTCACGACCGTCAGGTCGCCGAAGCTTTTCGTGATGTTCTTGGCCTCGATCACCAGCTTGCCGGATTCGGCCGCGTCGGCGGCCACCATCGTGGCCGTGCCCTCGGCGCCGCGATGGCTGCGGTGGCGCTGGCGCATGTCCTGCAGCTCGCCCAGCCGGCGCATGTTGCGCTTGCGCCGCGCGGTGACGCCATAGCGCAGCCAATGCTCCTCGCGCGCGATCTGGCGGCCGAGCTTGTGCTGATCGCGCTCTTCCTCTTCCAGCACCGCGTCGCGCCATTCCTCGAAATGCGCAAAACCCCTTTCAAGCCGCCGCGTCTGGCCACGGTCTAGCCAGACGGTAGCCTTCGAGACGCGCTCGAGGAAGCGGCGGTCGTGCGAAATCAGGATCAGTGCCGAGGAGGAGCGAACGAGTTCGTCTTCCAGCCACTCGATGGTCTTGAGGTCGAGATGGTTCGTCGGCTCATCGAGGAGCAGGATATCGGGCTCCGGCGCCATGACCCGCGCGAGTGCTGCGCGCCTCGCCTCGCCGCCGGACAGGTCATCGGGGCGCTCGTCACCGGTAAGGCCGAGATGCTCAAGGAGATAGGTCGCGCGATAGGGGTCATCTGCTGGCCCGAGGCCTGCCTCGACATAGGCGCGCACATTGGCATAGCCGTCCATGTCGGGCATCTGCGGCAGGTAGCGAATGGTCGCCGTGGGCTGGCGGAACACCTCGCCGTCCTGCGGCTCGACCATGCCGGCGGCGATCTTGAGCAAGGTCGACTTGCCCGAGCCGTTGCGGCCGACCAGCGCGATGCGGTCGCCGGCGGAGGCCGCCAGCGCGGCTCCGTCGAGCAGCGGCGTGCCGCCAAAAGTCAGCTTGATGCCGTCGAGATTTAGAAGCGGTGGCGCCATGTCGTCTTCAATGCTGAGAAAGTGGATCGGGATGGGCAACGAGGATCGCGCGGCCGCGCTCGAGCGAGATGCGCAAGGCGCCCCGTACCTCGTTGGAAAGGGTGAGAGAGGAGCCGAACGGCACCTCGACCCGGTCGAGCGGCCATTTGGCGCCCTCTTCGGTGAGGCCCGAAAGTTCGGAGAAGCCGAGCACGGAAAACAGCGTTCCGTCGGCGTAGTCGAAATCCGTCGTGCCCGGCAGCAGCGGGTGCCCTTCCTGCGTGCCGCTGGTCAAAAGCGTCGGCGTGCCGGCCTCGGCCAGCTTGAGCGCCAGCGCCAGATGCAGGAAGGCATGGTCGCCGCGCGAGCCGCCGAAAGCGCCGGCGAGCACAAGCGAAGTCGCGCCGCGTTCGAGCGCCACGGCTATCGCAAGCTCTCCGTCGGTCTTGTCCTTATCGGCCGGGAAGGTCAGCCTTTCGACGCTCTCAAAGCGCTTCGAAAGCTCTTCGTCGGCTGAATCGAAATCGCCGACCCAGAGCTCCGGCGTCACGCCCAGCGTCTCGGCATGGCGGATGCCGGAATCGGCCGCGATCACGCGCGCGCCGGCGATCTGGGCGTCGAGGCGCGCGGTGCGGACGAGGTCGCCGCCAAGCAGGATGAGAAATCGGCTCATGGTGGCTCGCCTCCTATCACGCCCCGCCCCCCGAACGGAAGGCGCGCGTTGCGCCTTTGCGTTGAGTTGCGTTCGGCACCCGCTTGCACCCGCGCCCGCTTCGCCCTAGTTTCACAGAGCTCTAACGGGGTGCCGGCCGCGAATTTCGCGAACCGGCTGAGAGGCAAAGGGGGACACCCGGCCAACCCGCTGAACCTGATCCGGTTTGTACCGGCGGAGGGATTAGATGCATCGGTTGCCCGGCGCTTCAATTCCCTTTCAATATTTGAATGAAGGAGGCGCCGATGCGCTCGTTACTTTTCTCGCTTGTCTCGACCCTGGCCGTTGCGGCCGCTTTGCCGGCGTTCGCCGCCGACAAGCTCACCATCTACACCTATGAAAGCTTCACCTCCGAATGGGGCCCTGGACCGCAGGTGAAGAAGGCCTTCGAGGCCGAATGCGGCTGCGAGGTCGATTTCGTCTCGGTGGCCGATGGCGTCGCCCTGCTCAACCGCGTCAAGCTCGAAGGCAAGTCGACCAAGGCCGACATCGTGCTCGGCCTAGACACCAACCTGACGGCCGAAGCCAAGCAATCCGGCCTGTTCGCGCCCTCTGGCGTCGGTCTTGCCGACGTGAAGGTGCCGGGCGGCTGGAGCGACGACACGTTCGTGCCCTTCGACTACGGCTATTTCGCCGTCATCTACAACACCGAGACGCTGAAGAACCCGCCGAAAAGCCTGAAGGAGCTGGTGGACGGCGACGCGAACGAAAAGATCGCCATCCAGGATCCGCGCACCTCGACGCCGGGCCTTGGCCTGCTGCTCTGGGTCAAGTCCGTCTATGGCGACAAGGCGCCGGAGGCCTGGGCCAAGCTGAAGAACCGCGTGCTGACAGTGACGCCCGGCTGGAGCGAGTCCTACGGCCTGTTCACCAAGGGCGAGGCGCCGATGGTGCTGTCCTACACCACCTCGCCCGCCTACCACATGGTCGCGGAGAAGACCGACAAGTACCAGGCCGCGCCCTTCGAGGAAGGCCACTATCTGCAGGTCGAGGTCGCGGGCATCACCACCACCGGCGCGGAAAACCCGCTGGCGAAGAAATTCATGGAATTCATGGTCAGCCCAGGCTTCCAGGATACGATCCCCGAGACCAACTGGATGTTCCCGGCCGGCAAGACCGAAAAGCCGCTCGATCCGGCATTCGACAAACTGGTCAAGCCCACCAAGACGTTGGCCATCAGCGCCGAGGACATCGCCGCCAACCGCAAGGCCTGGGTGGACGAGTGGCTCGGCGTGATGAGCAAGTGAGCGGGAGCCGCGGCATATCCTCCCCCCTTGAGGGGGAGGTGTCGCCACAGGCGACGGAGCTGGAGGCAGCGCGGGGCTTGATGCAATGTCGAATGTGATCGCAACGCCCCCGGCCTTTGGCCGGACCCTTCCCTCAAGGGGGAACGAGGCGCGCGACTCGCGCATCACCGCGGGCGTCATTGCGCTGGCGGCAATCGCGATCCTCATCGGCGGCGCATTTGCCGGGCTGATCCTCGAAGGCGTCAACGATCTCACTGGCGCGATTGCCGCCTTCGACGGCTACCTGTTCCGGGTCGCGCGCTTCACTTTGTGGCAGGCGGCGCTGTCGACCTTGTTCTCGGTGGTACCGGCGCTGTTCGTTGCCCGTGCGCTGTCACGACATCCGCAGTTTCCGGGGCGCGGACTGATCCTACGGCTCTTCGCCGTGCCGCTGGCGCTGCCGGCCATCGTCGCCGCGCTCGGGGTGCTCGCGCTCTATGGCCGCGCCGGCTATCTGGCCGGCCTGCTGTCAAAAATCTCCGGCGGGGATTGGCCGGGCATCTACGGCCTGTCGGGCATCCTCGTGGCGCATGTCTTCTTCAATCTGCCGCTTGCAACGCGGCTATTTCTCGAAGCGCTGAACGCGGTGCCGACCGACCAGTGGCGGCTGGCGAGCCAGCTCGGCATGGGCGCGCGCGCCAGCTTCCGGCTGATCGAATGGCCGGCGTTGCGCGCCAGCCTGCCGGGCGTGGCAGGCCTCGTCTTCATGCTCTGCATCACCTCCTTCACCATCGTGCTGACGCTGGGCGGCGGCCCGCGCGCCTCGACGCTGGAGGTGGCGATCTACCAGTCGCTGCGCTTCGACTTCGACCCGGCGCGTGCGGTGGCGCTGACGCTGCTGCAGATCCTGCTCACCTTGGCCGTGGTCGCCATGCTGATGCGGCTCGGCGCCAATGTGACGGGCGACGCGAACCTTTCGGTCGCGCCGCGGCGCTACATTTCATCGCGCCGGGGCGAAACCATGCTCGATGTTGCCCTGATCGCACTTGCGCTGGCCTTCGTCGCCGGGCCGATGCTCGCCACCGTTCTGTCCGGGCTGGAGGCCGATCTTATGCGCCTCGCCGGCGAGGCGACTGTGCAGCGCGCCGCCGCCACCAGCCTCATCCTCGCCGGCCTGGCGGCCCTGCTCTGCGTGGTGCTGACGCTGGCGCTCGCCATGGCACGGCGTGCCATGCAGTTGCAGCGGCGAGGCATCGGCAAGAAAAGCTTCCTGGAGCATATGACCGACACTGGCGCGGGCTTCGTGCTGGTCGTGCCGCCCATCGTCATCGGCGCTGGCTGGTTCGTGCTCTTGCGCCATGCCGGCGATGTTTTTGCGCTGGCACCGGTCATGGTGGTGACGGTCAACGCGGTGATGGCGATGCCTTTTGCGCTGCGCGCCGTGCGCCCGGTCTATGACGCCGCCAGCGAACGGCACGAGCGCCTCTGCGCCCAACTCGGCATTGCCGGCTGGAGCCGGCTCAGGCTGATCGACTGGCCGGTGCTGCGCCGGCCGCTCTCCACCGCCTTTGCCTTTGCCATGGCCCTGTCGCTCGGCGATCTCGGAGTCATCGCCCTGTTCGGCAGCGATCAGGTGCAGACCCTGCCCTATCTGTTGCTTGCCCGCATGGGCAGCTATCGCACCGCCGACGCCGCAGGCCTTGCCCTGCTGCTCGGCCTCATCTGCCTGGCGCTGATGGCGCTTGCCGACCGGCTTGGAAAGGACACCGCGCAATGATCTCGCCCATGCGGCCCGGAGGCGTCGACATCAGGCTGGAGGACCTGGCCTTCACCTATGAAGACATGCTGATGCGCTTCGACGCAACGATCGAGGCAGGCCACATCACCTCGGTGATGGGATCGAGCGGCGCCGGCAAGTCGACTTTCCTCAATCTCATCGCCGGCTTCGAGACGCCAACCTCCGGCCGCGTGCTGATCGGCGGCGTCGATATCACCGGCGCGCCGCCTTCGGCGCGGCCCGTGTCGATGGTGTTCCAGGAAAACAACCTCTTTGCCCACCTGACGGTCGAGCAGAATGTCGGGCTCGGCCGGTCGCCGGCTTTGCGCCTGACCGACGCCGACCGCGCGGCGGTGACCGATGCGCTTGCCCGCACCGGGCTGGCCGGCAAGGAAAGGCGGCTTCCAAGAGAATTGTCCGGCGGCGAGCGCCAGCGCGTGGCGCTTGCCCGCGTGCTGGTGCGCGACCGGCCGGTGCTGCTGCTGGACGAGCCTTTCGCCTCGCTCGGCCCCGCATTGCGGGAGGACATGGTCGATCTCGTTATGTCCGTTCATAGGGAACGAGGCATGACTGTTGTTTTCGTGACACACCAGCCCGAGGACGCCAGGCGAATCGGCGGAAACCTGCTGTTTCTCGAACAGGGAAAGGTCATCGCTGCGGGCAAAACCGAGGAATTTTTCGGCAAAAACGGCCCGGAAGCCTTCAGAAACTACATCGGAACCGGCAACGCTGCGTCACAAAGCCAAGAATTCGCCCGGAAGCCGACATAATTTTTGGCCAGAGCAGCCAAAGGGACTGACATGGATTCTTGTCTTGCCAAGAGGAGTATGTCTAGGTCCCTGTTGTAGCGGTTCGCTATGCTTTGCGATCCGCGGCGTGACGAAAGGAATGCGGCTCTGTCGATCTGCCTGATCCCTGCCGGAGAAACTCTCTCGCCGGTGCGCGTGAACGCGCGCCGCGCGGTCGCTGTCGGCCTGCTTTCGCTGGTCGCCGGTTGCCAGGTGCTGAGCGGCGGCGATCTCAAGGAATCCGGGTTCCAGCCTTCGAACAATCCGATCACGGTCGACAGCGTCTCGCGCAACGACCGGATGGCCGAGCTCGCCAAGGCGCAGCACCCGCGCATCCTCGCCACCTATGGCGGCGAATATTCCGACCCCAAGCTGGAACGCATGGTCGCCAAGGTGGTGGGCAACCTGACCACCGTGTCAGGCAACCCGACCCAGACCTATCGCATCACCATCCTGAATTCGCCCAACGTGAATGCCTTCGCGCTGCCTGGCGGCTATCTCTATGTCACGCGCGGCCTTCTGGCGCTTGCCAACGATTCCTCCGAGCTTGCCGCCGTCATCGCCCATGAAATGGGCCACGTGACCGCCAATCACGGCATCCAGCGCCAGCAGAAGGAAGCCGAGGAAGTCCTGGCCAACAAGGTGGTGACCGACGTGCTCGGCGAAAGCCAGTCGGCCAGGGTGGCGCTGATCCGCGGCAAGCTGCGTCTCGCGCAGTTCTCGCGCAACCAGGAACTGGAGGCCGACGCCATTGGCATCAAGGCCAGCGGCCAGGCCGGCTTCGACCCCTATGCCGCCGGCCGCTTCCTGCAATCCATGGCCGCCTACAGCGACTTCCGCTCGGTCAGTGGCGCCACCGACCCGAGTCTCGACTTCCTGGCGAGCCACCCCAACACGCCCCAGCGCATCGAGCTGGCCCAGCGCCATGCCCGGCTGATCGGCCCGCCCGGCACCGGCGTGCGCGACCGCGACTCCTTCCTCACGGGCCTCGACGGCATGCTCTACGGCGATACGCCGGAAGAAGGCTATGTGCGGGGCACCACCTTCCTGCATCCGCGCCTTGGCGTCTCCTTCTCGGTGCCGACCGGCTTCGTCATCGACAATACGGCAGCGGCTGTCACCGCCACCGGTCCCGGCGACATGGCGATCCGTTTCGACGGCGTCAGCATCGACCGCAAGATGTCGCTGCCCGACTATCTGCGCAGCGGCTGGGTGGCCGGCCTGGACGGCAACAGCGTGCGCCCCGAGACGATCAACGGCAATGAGGCTGCCACCGCCACGGCGCGCGCCGACGGCTGGCAGTTCGGCATCACCGTCATCCGCGCCGGCGACCAGGTCTACCGCCTGCTGACGGCAGCTCCGCTCGCCAGCACCTCGCTCACTTCCGTGTCGCGCTCCGTCGGCGATAGTTTCCACGTACTGACGCCCGATGAGAAAGCGGCGCTGAAGCCGCTGCGCGTCCGGATAGTCACCGTGCAGCCGGGACAGACCATCGGCACGCTGGCCGCCAACATGGTGGGCGTGGACCGCAAGCTCGACCTGTTCCGCGTGCTGAACGGCCTTGCGCCCGGCGCGACCGTATCCGCCGGCGACAAGGTCAAGATCGTCACGGACAAATGAATTCGGCGCCCGCGAGGGGCGCCGAATATCGAGGCAGGGAAGGCTTGTCCAGCCTCCCGGATCTGTTCGCGTAGTCAGGCTGACAGGAACGCCGGGCTTTCCTTTACCAACGCCGTCTTCAGCTTTTCCAGGGCCCGGCTTTCAATCTGCCGAACGCGCTCCTTGGAGATGCCGAGCGTAGCGCCCAGTGCCTCCAGCGTTGCGCCCTCATCCTGCAGCCGGCGCTCCTCGATGATGCGCAGCTCGCGCTCGTTGAGCACGCCCAGCGCCTTCTTGAGCCAATCCAGGCGACGCTCCACGTCGATTGCCTCGCCGACAATCTCGTCGGGCAAGGGGTCTTCCGAAACCAGGAAGTCCATGCGATCGGCCGAGCCGCCGCTATCATCGATCAGAGGCGCATTGAGCGAGGCGTCCGGGCCGGAAAGCCGCGCATCCATCATCGCCACATCCGCTTCCGAAACGCCGAGCGCGGTCGAGATCTCCTTGTAGAGGTCGCTGCTCGACAGCACGTCCTGTCCGCGCGCCAAGCGCGCACGCAGGCGGCGAAGATTGAAGAACAGTGCCTTCTGCGCCGAGCTGGTGCCTCCGCGCACGATCGACCAGTTCTTGAGGATGTAGTCCTGCATGGAGGCTCTTATCCACCAGGTCGCATAGGTGGAGAAACGCACGTCACGGCCGGGCTCGAAACGAGCCGCCGCTTCCAGGAGGCCGACATGGCCTTCCTGTATGAGGTCGCCCATCGGCAGGCCGAAATGGCGAAACTTAGCCGCCATCGAGATGACCAGTCGCATGTGGGCAGTAGTTATGCGGTGCATCGCCGCCTGATCCTGATGCTCCTTCCAGCGCAGGGCAAGTTCATGCTCCTCACTGCGCTCGAGATAGGGGGCACGCATGGCCGCCCGGATCATGGTACGCCTAGCCTTATCTTCGGTCATGCTGTGCGCTCCCAAACTCTGGCGCAGTTACGCTTCTACTCTTTTACGCTGCCGTTTCCGGCGTGGGATTGAAGTGACAACTACCCGCCCTACAAGCTTTGCAACGTCCAGATCGAAGGAATGTTCCATGATATCCGTCGACCGCGCCGACCTTGCTTTCCAGCTTTTCGATGCTTTGCCGACCGCAAGCCTGGGGGCGCTGCCGCGCTTTTCCGACTACGATCGAACCGCGATGAACGAGGTGCTCGACACCGCCGAGCGCATCGCCATGGAGCATTTTTTGCCGCATGCGGCGGCGCTCGATCTCAATGAGCCGCGCTTCGAAAACGGCAAGGTCGTCATGGATCCGCAGGTCGGTGCCGCGCTTGCGGTTTACCGGGAAGCCGGCTTCTTCGGCGCCGGCTTCGACCGCGAATGGGGCGGCGCGCAGATGCCCGAGACGCTGCGCGGTGCCGTCAATTTCATCTTCTCCATGGCCAATACTTCGACCGCGGCCTACCCGCTGCTGACGGCGGGCGCTGCCCATCTCATCGCAAGCTTCGGCAGCGATGAGCAGAAGGATCGGTTCATGAAGCCGATGATCGAAGGACGCTTCTTCGGCACCATGTGTCTGTCGGAACCGCAGGCCGGATCATCGCTGGCCGAACTGACGACCAGGGCCGAGCCGCGCGCCGACGGCAGTTACGGTCTAACCGGCAACAAGATGTGGATCTCCGGCGGCGACCACGAAATGTCGGAAAACATCATCCACATGGTGCTGGCCAAGATCCCCGACAGTCCGGCCGGAGTGAAGGGCATATCGCTTTTCATCGTGCCGAAGATCCTGGTCGGCGTTGGCGGCGCTCTCGGTGCGCGCAACGGCGTGGCGCTTGCCGGGCTGAACCGCAAGATGGGCTATCGCGGCACCACCAACGCAGCACTCAATCTCGGCGAGAACACGCCTTGCATCGGCTATCTGGTTGGGGAGCCCGACAAGGGGCTGAGCTACATGTTCCAGATGATGAACGAGGCGCGCATCAGCGTCGGGCTGGGCGCCACGGCGCTCGGCGCTGCCGGCTACCGCGCCTCGCTGCTCTATGCGAAGGAGCGGCCGCAGGGCCACCTGCCCGGCAACTGGAACCCGGACAGCTCGCCCGTGCCGATCATCGAGCATGCCGACGTCAAGCGCATGCTGCTGGCGCAGAAGGCGGCGGCGGAGGGCGCGCTGGCGCTGCTGCTCTATGCAGCCTTCCTGGTCGACGCCATCAAGGCGGCCCCCAGCGCCGAAGCCAGCCACGACAGCCGGCTGCTGCTCGACCTGCTCACCCCCATCGCCAAGTCATGGCCTTCGGAATTCTGCCTCGAAGCAAATAAGCACGCCATCCAGGTGCTGGGCGGCTATGGCTACACGCTCGACTACCCCGTCGAGCGCCTCTACCGCGACAACCGCGCCAACTCCATCCATGAGGGCACGCACGGCATCCAGGCCATCGACCTGCTCGGGCGCAAGGTGATGCAGGAAAACGGCGCCGGCATGAAGGTGCTGGCAGCACGGGTTATGGCGGACGTAACGCAGGCACATACCCATCCCGAGCTTGCCGGCCATGCCGAGGAACTGGCAGCACATCTTGGCGAGGCAGTGGCCACTACCGGCAAGCTTGCCGGGATGGTCGGCATCGACCCGCGGCTCGGCCTTGCCAATGCGAGCCTCTATCTCGACATGATGGGTCATGTCGTCATAGCCTGGATGTGGCTGCGCCAGGCGACGGCTGCGCTGCGCAAACGGGGCGGCGAAGACGCCAACGCCGACTTTATCGACGGCAAGCTGGCCACATGCCGCTATTTCTTCCTCTATGAATTGCCGAAGGCGCGAACCCAGCGCGCGCTGCTGGACAATCTCGACGACACCACGCTGACGATGAAGCCGGAGTGGTTCTGACGGAACCGCCGGCCTCTACTGCCCAGCCCCGAAGGCTCAATCCAGCCTGATCTCGCCATCCACGACGTGGTGAAGATCGACACCTTCCGCCGTCAGCGTCATGCGCACACGCAGATTGCCGCTCTTTATCTTGCCGTCCCGCACCGCCATTTCGATGGCGCGCTGGGAGGTGACGCCGACCTGCTTCAGGAATTTGCGGATCGACATGTTGAAGACATCTTCGTCCATGGTCGGCCTCCTGTCTTGCGGAAGTCCGCAATTCTAGGCCGATGCAGTCGAGAGGCAAAGAAGGCACCCAAGCTACCGCTTTCCGAAGCGGCTATTAGGAAAGAGTCGTCGCCGGCAAAGAGACCAACAAAAAACCCGGCGTCGCTGCCGGGTTTTTCAAGCCGTGAAAGCTTCGCAGGTGCGGCTTATGCCGCTTCTTCCTGCTCGGTCTCGGTCTCTTCGTTGTCGGCCTCAGCCTTGGAGCCGCGCTTGGGGCCCTTGGCAAGGTTGGTCTCGATCAAGCGCACGGCTTCCGTCTCCGACAGACGGTTGACGGCCGCGATCTCGCGAGCCATGCGGTCCAGCGCAGCTTCATAGAGCTGGCGCTCGGAATAGGACTGCTCCGGCTGGTTCTCGGCGCGGTAGAGATCGCGCACGACCTCGGAGATCGAGATCAGGTCGCCCGAATTGATCTTGGCATCGTATTCCTGCGCGCGGCGCGACCACATGGTGCGCTTCACGCGGGCGCGGCCCTGCAGAACCTTCAGCGCACGATCGACATAGTCCGTCTCCGACAGCTTGCGCATGCCGATCGACGTCGCCTTCGCGACCGGCACCTTCAGGCGCATCTTGTCCTTCTGGAAGTCGATGACGAAGAGCTCCAGCTTGTGGCCGGCCACTTCCTGCTCGTCGATCGCCATGATCTGGCCAACGCCGTGTGCCGGATAGACGATGTACTCGCCGGTCTTGAAGCCGTGACGGCCTGCTGCGGATTTCTTCTGCGTGGTTGCGGTTGCCATTACGCCCTGAACTCCTTTTGTGGCGCCGGCCCAGGCCGGCACACCTGTTGCACGGCCGAACGGCCGTGTAGTCGGGATACCGCAAGACAAAACAGGCAAACACGCTCCGGGAAGAAGCCGGGGACCGGCAAACGACATGCATTGCGTCTGCCCGGCCCAAGTCACCTTGGTCCGAAGTTCGTGTTCACCTTTCAGTGATTAGGGCGTTGCGCCATAAATCGACAGCGTGTCAGCGGCATGTTGACCCCTTCCTACCACAAAAAGTTGAAAGAATCAAGATTTTGCCGCATGCGCGGGTACAGCCCCGCGATGCAGGGCCGTCATGTCGACTTGTGATCTAGTGCGCGGATTGCGATGGGCAAGCGCGCTGCAGGCAAGTTGTCAGTTACCTTCGCCGGGCTCCGGCGAGAAGAATTTCTCGAACTTGCCCTCGACCCCGTCGAATTCCTTGGCGTCTGCCGGCGCGTCCTTCTTGGACGTGATGTTCGGCCACTTCGAAGCGTATTCGGTGTTGACCTCAAGCCACTTCTCGAGCCCGGGCTCGGTATCTGGCTTGATGGCGTCGGCGGGGCATTCGGGTTCGCAGACGCCGCAATCGATGCACTCGTCCGGGTGGATGACGAGCATGTTCTCGCCTTCGTAGAAGCAGTCGACCGGACACACCTCGACGCAGTCCATGTATTTGCACTTGATGCAATTGTCGGTCACGACATAGGTCATGGTACTGCTCCGGGACTCTGGTCCACTCCTGATAATATGGGGGTCAGGTAACCGCTTTGCGAAGGTCTTGCAAGGGCGCCCATGTCACAGAGCGGCGACATCGGGGAATGTCTTTCCACAAACCCGCCAGGGCGCGTGCAGGTGACCCTCAGTGGTCGCGCAAACGGTCGGTCTGCCGCCGTTGACGCTTGGTCGGGCGGCCGCTGCCGGCGTCGCGCACGGGCACCAGAGCGTCCGGCAAGGCCGGATCGCGGGCCGCAGGCGGCGGCGACAGATCCTCATAGAGCAGCCGCGCCTCTTCGGCCGGGCCGCGCCGGGCGCCCGGCAGCAGCACCTTGTAGACCAGGATGCGCCGGTCGAGCGTGATGGTCAGGACATCACCTGGCTTAACGGAATCCGCCGCCTGGTCCGTCTTCTCGCCATTGATGCGGACGCGGCCCATCTGGGCGAGCTTGGCGCCCAGGGACCGCGACTTTACCACGCGCGAGAAGAACAGCCATTTGTCGATGCGCTGACGACCTTCGGCAGCCATCGACGTCAGCACCTACTTCTTGAGCTGGTCGCGCAGCGCAGCCAGCTTGGCGAAGGGGGAATCCGGATCGATGCGGACGGGGCGTTCCTCGCGCGGCTTCTGCTGGAAACCGCCCTTGCCCTGGAAGCCACCCTTGCCGCCGCGATCTTCGCGCCGGTCGGGACGACCACCTTCACCATTCGGCCTGCCGCCCGGCTTGCCCTTGAACTTACGCTCGAAGCGTTCCTTGCCGCCCTCGCGCGTCTGGCCGTCGCCACGCGGCTCCTGGCGGCGGTTGGCGTTGTCGCCGCGAGCTTCTGCCTGGCCGCCGCGCGGACGATTGTCGTGGCGGTGACGGGGACGCTGCTCGAAGCGGGCAACGCGCCACAGCAGGACCGGCTTGGGCTCTTCCGCTGCTTCGGACGTAGCTGCGGCCGGCTCAGCTTCGGCAACTGGCTCAGCCTCGGCAACTTCGGTCGCTTCAGCAGCGGGAGCTACCTCGGCAACCGGCTCGGAAGCCGTTGCAGCAGCCGGTTCATCGCTCTCGGCCTCATTCGCCTCGGCAGCTTGCTCGGCGGGTTCAGCATCAGCCACAGCCGCTTCAACAGCTTCCGCCAAAGGCGCCTCGCCTTCCACAGCAGGCGTCTCGCCTTCCGGAGCAGCGGCAGCCTGTTCGGCAGCCACCTTCCGCGCCGCTTCCGCGGCAGCCGCCTGACGGACGGCCTCGTCGAGCGACTCGAGCTTGGCCTTCACTTCGGCTGCAGGCTTGGCGTCGGCGCGATAGCCCAGGCCCTTCAGGATTTCTTCCATGTCGTCGGCGGTGGCGCCGAGGATCGACATCATGGCCGGCGTCACCAGGAAGACGCTGCCGTCATAGGCGCCTTCCGGACGCGAGCCGATGCCGGCCTTCCAGGCCAGCGCCGGGCGGATGAGGTCGGCCAGACGTTCGAGGATATCGACGCGCACGGCGCGGCGACCGAGCATGCGGAAGCCGGCAAGCTTGTAGAATGCCTTGTCGAAGGCCGGATCGACCACCACCGAGGTGCGGCCGGCGGCCAGTGCATGCACCACATCGCCAAAGCCGGGCTTGTCCTTGCCGTCGTTCTTCAGCGCCCACAGCAGCGTGATGAGGCTGGCCGGGCTGGGCTTGAGCAGGGTCGGCACGAAAATGTGGTAGGCACCGAAGCGCACACCCAGACGACGCAGGCTGGCGCGGCCCTCCTGGTCGAGCGACTTGATCTCCTCGGCGATGTCGCGGCGATTGATCAGGCCGAAATTCTCGACGAGCTGGAAGGCGATGCCGCGCGCAATGCCGGTCAGCTGCTCGGCGCCGCGCATGTCGAACAGCGGCTTCAGCGCCGTTTCGATCTGGAAATTGACGAAGCGCTCGGCGCGCGCTGCGACCTTATCGCGGGCGGGGCCGGTCAGCTGTTCGTCGGCAAGCAGGATGACGCGGGGACGCAGCGCATCCTCGGTCGACACCAGCGTGCCGATGGGCGCGCCGATCCAGCGCAGCGTTCCGTCGGAGCCGAGCGCAATGTCGCCATTGGCGCAGGCCGAGAAACGCTCAGCGCGCGTCTCGAACTCGACGCCAAGCGCCTTCTGCGCGGCGGCCCGGATGGCCTTGCCGTCCTCGCCGCCCGCACTCTGGTCGGCCGTGAAACGGAATCCTTGCAATTCCCCGACGTGATGACCTTCGACGAGGACGGTTCCGGTTGAGCTGATTTCGGCTTCTAGCATTGTATTTTCTCTAAGGCGGCGCATGAGGACGGAAGTCCTGCGATCTACGAAGCGTTTCGTCAACCGTTCATGCAGTGCATCGGACAATCTGTCTTCGATTTCCCGTGTCTTTTCCTGCCAATGTAGCGGATCGGCCAACCAGCCAGGGCGGTTTGACACATAGGTCCAGGTACGGATTTGGGCAATGCGATGTGACAGCGTATCGATATCGCCGTCCGTGGTATCGGCGCGGCGGACCTGTTCGGCCATGTAATTTTCATCGACATGACCGCGATCGGCAATATCGACGAAGATCGAGGCGACGAGGTCGGCATGCTGCGCCGGCGCGATGCGGCGGTAGTCCGGCAGCGCACAGACGTCCCACAGCAGGGCTACCCGATCGCGGCCAACCGCACGCCGCGTGATGTCGGAATCGCGCGACAGGTGTTCGAGCGCCTGGGCATCGACCGCCGGCAGCGCCCGCGTCAGCCCCTCGACGGGCGCAATCGTCTCGATGGAGCGTTTCAGCGCATCGATGCTGGCGAAGTCGAACTGGGCGGTGCGCCACTGCAGCACCTTCACCGGATCGAAATCATGCGCCTCGATCTTCTCGACCAGCTCGTCGTCCAAGGGATCGACCTGGCCGGTGACGCCGAAAGTGCCGTCCCGCATGTGGCGGCCGGCGCGGCCAGCGATCTGGCCGAGTTCCGCAGCAGTCAGGTTGCGGAACTGAAAACCGTCGAACTTGCGGTTCTGGGCGAAGGCGACATGGTCGACATCTAGGTTGAGACCCATGCCGATGGCGTCGGTGGCGACCAGATAGTCGACGTCGCCGGACTGATAGAGCGCCACCTGCGCGTTGCGGGTGCGCGGGCTGAGCGCGCCGAGCACGACAGCGGCCCCGCCGCGCTGGCGGCGGATGAGCTCGGCGATGGCATAGACCTCGTCGGCCGAGAAGGCGACGATGGCCGAGCGTGCCGGCAGGCGCGTCAGCTTCTTGGAGCCGGCATAGGCCAGATGCGACAAGCGCGGCCTCGTCACCACCGAGATGCCCTTCAGCAGCTTTTCCAGTATGCCGCGCATCGTGGCGGCGCCCAGCAGAAGCGTTTCCTGCTTGCCGCGCAGATGCAGGATGCGGTCTGTGAAGATGTGGCCGCGCTCGAGATCGTTGGCCAATTGCACTTCGTCGATGGCGACGAAAGCTGCGTTGGTTTCACGCGGCATGGCCTCGACCGTACAGACCGAGTAGCGGGCCGTGGGCGGGATGATCTTCTCCTCGCCGGTGACCAGCGCCACATTATGCGCACCGACCTTCTCGCAGACGCGGGTGTAGACCTCGCGCGCCAGAAGCCTGAGCGGCAGGCCGATGACGCCGCTTTCATGCGCCACCATGCGCTCGATCGCCAGATGCGTCTTGCCCGTGTTGGTCGGCCCCAGCACGGCCGTCACGTCACGCCCGGAAAGGACGAGCGGGGCATTCTGCTTCGGATGCATATTCATCAGGAGCTGGGCGGCCTTTCTGGCTCGACGTTAAGCTGGCATCCGGCGGAGCAGGACAGGCGGCTTTCTTGAGGCGAGGACGATGAACTCATGATCGGGTCGCTTTGATAACGACAGATAGTGGCTTGGGCCTGGAAACAAAAGCCCTAAATCTTCGGCAAGTTGACGGCCGGAACGACTCTGGAACGAATCGGCGACGAATCGCTGACTCCATCAGATTCAGCTTTTGTTCACGGCCACATCTAGGCGGAATCGAGTCTCACCGTACCACATGCTGAATCACCTGTGGCGGCGCGCTGGCAGCGGCATCAGTCGTTCGTTGCAACACCAGCATGGAAACGCATCAACTGATTGAAATAACACATTTTTCTGCCGCGCGCATAGAGACGCGGCGCTTATCCCGTTAACGGATCGGCCAAAGGAGGAACGAATCGGCGACGAATCGCTGATTCACATATTTTCCCGTTTTGTTCACCACTAGATGTGCGCCTTGACAGGCTTTGCGCGCCCATATGCTGAATCGTGGAATAGTCCTTTTTGCCGCTTTTTCGCCGCAGGTATTAACCTTTGGCCCGACCGGGTTCACGGGGCTGCTGGCGGCAAGCTGACGCAAGTAAATCCTTTACGGAGATTAAGCAGACATTGCCGCGACAAGCGGCGCCTATCGCTTCCCGCGTTAACGTTTCGGCCAAAGGCAGAACGAAGCAGCGACGAATCGCTGATGGGAGCGCTTTCCCGCTTTGTTCACCGCTACATCTTGCGGCAGGAGCAAAACCACACACCAGGCAACGCCGACCCGCCGTGCCGCGACCGACGGCTGAGTCGCGCCGCATTAACAAGAACGCCTCATTTCGGCACAGCAGAACGAAAGATCGGCAAGATCACGAGCCTTTGACACGAAATAATTGTGACAATCGCTCCGAGCAGATGGGCATTGGCCTGGACCGCATTGTCTTCGTGACGATTTCATGACTCCTTTTCAAGGCTTGGCATCAGGAGGCTAGACAATGTCCAAACGTTTGTTGGCCGAGCTCCTCGGCACTTTCTGGCTTGTATTCGGCGGTTGCGGCAGCGCCGTTCTCGCCGCGGCATACCCCGGTCTCGGCATCGGGTTCACTGGCGTTGCTTTGGCGTTCGGTTTGACAGTTTTGACGATGGTCTATGCGGTCGGCGGCATTTCCGGCGGCCATTTCAATCCGGCCGTTTCGGTCGGGCTGACGGTCGCCGGCCGCCTGCCGGCCCGGGACCTGGTTCCCTACATCATCGCGCAGGTGGTCGGCGCGATCATTGCTTCGACCATTCTTTACCTCATCGCCAGCGGCAAGGCGGACTTCACGTTGGCCGATGGCTTTGCGGCGAACGGCTATGGCGAGCACTCGCCGGCCGGCTATCCACTGAGTTCGGCGCTGCTGATCGAGACGGTGCTGACCTTCCTGTTCGTGATGATCATTCTCGGCGCCACCCACGGCCGCGTCCCGGCCGGTTTTGCCGGCATTGCCATCGGCCTGGCGCTGACACTGATCCACCTGATCTCGATCCCGGTAACCAACACCTCGGTCAATCCGGCACGGTCGACCGGGCCGGCCTTGTTCGTCGGCGGCTGGGCATTGCAGCAGCTCTGGCTGTTCTGGGTCGCTCCGATGGTCGGCGCCCTCCTGGCAGGCATCGCGCACAAGACGCTGTTCGGCGACGATTGAGCGCCCGAACCCTAGAAACAAAAACGGCGCCCCCGGGCGCCGTTTCTCTTTGAGCCTAGCTCGTCTCAGCCCGGCTCAGGCAAGATACTGGCCGCCATTGGCGGTGATAGTAGATCCCGTGATGAAGCCGGCCTCGTCGGAGGCGAGGAACAGAACACAGCGCGCGATCTCGTCCGGCTCGCCGAGCCGCCCCACCGGGATCTGCGCGATGATCCCCTCGCGCACCTTCTCCGGCACCGCCATCACCATGTCGGTGGCGATATAGCCCGGGCAGATGACGTTTACGGTGATGCCTGCCCGCGCGCCCTCCTGCGCCAGCGCTTTTGTGAAGCCGATATCGCCCGCCTTGGAGGCGGAATAATTCGCCTGGCCGGCCTGACCCTTCTGCCCGTTAATGGAAGAGATGGTGATAACCCGGCCGAACCTGCGGTCACGCATGCCGCTCCACAAGGGATGGGTCATGTTGAAGACGCCGTTGAGATTGGTGTTGATCACCTCATTCCACTGCTCGCGGGTCATCTTGTGGAACATGGAATCGCGGGTGATGCCGGCATTGTTGACCAGAATGTCGATGGGGCCGAGATCGGCCTCGACCTTGGAGAGCCCTGCCGCGCAGGCGTCGTAATCGCCGACCGACCATTTGTAGACCGGAATGCCGGTCTCATGACTGAACTTCGCCGCCGCTTCATCATTACCGGCATAGTTGGCCGCAACATTGTAGCCGGCCTTCTTCAAGGCGACTGAGATTGACGCGCCGATGCCGCGCGAGCCACCTGTGACGATTGCAGTTCTGGTCATGACGTTGCCTTCCCATTGTTTTAGTTGACAGTCACAGCCCGTTCCCTGGGGCCCAAAATGAAACGGGCGGCCTCAGCCGCCCGTCAAACTTTCTATCAAAGCGCCTCCACGCACATGGCGACGCCCATGCCGCCGCCTATGCACAGGGTGGCGAGCCCCTTCTTGGCCCCTCGCCGGCCCATCTCGTAGACCAGCGTGTTGAAGATGCGTGCGCCCGAAGCGCCGATCGGGTGGCCGATGGCGATCGCACCGCCATTGACGTTGACCAAATCCGGGTTCCAGCCCATGCCCCTGTTGACGGCGCAGGCCTGTGCGGCGAAGGCCTCGTTGGCCTCGACCAGATCGAGATCCTCCGGCTTCCAGTCGGCCTTCTCCAAGGCCCTACGCGACGCCGGGATCGGCCCGGTGCCCATGACGCTCGGATCCACACCCGCCGTCGCCCAGGAAACGATGCGTGCCAGCGGCCTGATACCGCGACGGACGGCTTCTTCTTCGCTCATCAGCAATACGGCCGCGGCGCCGTCATTGATGCCGGAGGCGTTTGCTGCCGTCACCGTGCCTTCCTTGTCGAAGGCGGGCTTGAGCTTCTGCATGGCCTCGATCGTCGCGCCGTGGCGGATATATTCGTCGTGCTCGACGATCGTGTCGCCCTTGCGCGACTTCACCGTGACGGGAACGATCTCGTCCTTGAACCGGCCGGCCTTCTGGGCGGCCTCGGCCTTGTTCTGCGAGGCGAGCGCGAACGCGTCCTGATCCTCGCGGGTGATCTGGTGCTGGCGCGCCACGTTCTCGGCGGTGATGCCCATGTGATAGCCGTTGAAGGCGTCCCACAGCCCGTCCTTGATCATCGTGTCGATCATCGAATAGTCGCCCATCTTCACGCCCGCGCGCAGATACTGGCAGTGGGGCGAAAGCGACATCGATTCCTGGCCGCCAGCAACAATGATCTTGGCGTCGCCCGTCACGATCTGCTGCATGCCGAGCGCGATGGCGCGCAGGCCCGAGCCGCAGACCTGGTTGAGGCTCCAGGCGGTCGTCTCCTTGGGCAGGCCGGCGCCCATGGAGGCCTGCCGGGCTGGATTCTGCCCCTGCCCTGCCTGCAGCACCTGGCCGAGGATTACCTCGTTCACTTCCTGAGCTTCGACCGATGCACGGCCAAGCACTTCACGGATCACGACAGCCCCCAGCTCATGGGCGGGCATGGTGGCGAAGGCGCCGTTGAAGGAGCCGACCGGGGTGCGGGCGGCGCTGGCAATTACGATTGCGTTCGAGGCGGACATTTTCGTCTCCAGAATGGGTTGCCGCGGTTCTCTCTGTAGACTTTTCTTGCCCTTTCCCAGACCCGAGTCAAATCGGAAATGGGTCGAACCCGGCCGGCCGCCGCTGCCAATGCTGCAGAAACCGATCTTTCCCGCCGGAATGATCCCGCACTGCACAAACTTCTTGGAATTGCAGCGGCTTTGCGCATATCCTGCCCCGAAGCACAAACGTTACCGGCTGCTTCTCAGGGCACACCGGTTTCCGGGGAGGAAGTCGATGCCCGCAAAGGACGATCCGGTGGTGATCAAGAAATACGCCAACCGCCGCCTCTACAATACGGGGACCAGCACCTATGTGACGCTCGAAGACCTGGCCGAGATGGTCAAGAAGGGCGAAGAGTTCAGCGTGCAGGATGCCAAGACCGGCGAGGACATCACTCATTCGGTCCTTACCCAGATCATCTTCGAGCTGGAGAACAAGGACGGGCAGAACATGCTGCCCATCCCGTTCCTGCGCCAGCTGATCGCTTTCTATGGCGACCAGATGCAGATGATCGTGCCGAGCTTCCTCGAGCAGTCGATGGCCTCGTTCGCCAAGGAGCAGGAGCGGTTTCGCGAGCAGATGAAGGTCGCCTTCGGCAAGACGCCGATGGATATGATGAAACTCAACCCCATGCAGGCGCTGGAAGAGCAGACGCGCCGCAACATGGAAATGTTCCAGAACGCCATGCGCATGTTCACCGCCTTCCCGCAGGGCGCGCAGCCCGAGAGCGAGAAGAAGCCCGAAAAGTCGGACGACCTTCAGGAACTGAAGGAACAGATCGCTGCCATGCAGCGCAAGATCGATTCGATGGGGTGAGGAGTGGTGCGCGTCAGCGCACAAAAAGCCAACGATTTGGCTTTTTGAACGACGAACGCCCGCAGCCATAGCGGAGGGCGGGGACGGACCGCGAACGCCAGACGCGCTGCCGGAGGCAGCGGGGACCCGGCAGGGCCCGCGCCCAATCAAAAGCTGACATCTCGGTAGCGTTTTCCTCAGTTGCGTCAGGCAACGGCGGCGCGCGAGCAATGGCTTGCCGACCAACTGGATCGCGAATTCGCAATCAATTTCAACGCAGATCAGTGTATCGCTACGTCAGACAAGCGATTCTGCCGACGCAAGCCAACTGGAGAACTTCATGACCTCAATTACGCTCGCAAAAGCCAATGCAATCATCGAAGCCGCATTCGCCAAGGCGAAGGATGCCGGCCTCAAGCCGCTGTCGGTCGTGGTGCTTGACGCCGGCGGCCATGTGACCGCCTTCCAGAAGCAGGACGGCTCTTCGATGATGCGTTTCGAAATCGCCTCCGGCAAGGCCTTCGGCGCGCTGGCGGTCGGCATGGGGTCGCGAAAGCTGGAGGCTTTCGCCAAGGAGCGCCCGCATTTCATGGAAGGCTTGTCCGGCGTGACCGGCGGCAAGGTGGTGCCGGTTCCCGGCGGCGTGCTCGTGCGCGCGGGCGGCCAGATCGTCGGCGCCGTCGGAACCACCGGCGATACGTCCGACAATGACGAGCTTGCGGCCATTGCCGGCATCGTGGCGGCGGGTTTCGAGGCCGACGGCGGCTGAGGAGCAGCCACCCACCTTCGAGAAGTTTGGACAAACAAAAAGGACCGGTGCGAGACCGGTCCTTTTTCTGTTCGCTAAACGCGTCGGAAAGCTTCTCAGCCTTCCTTCGGCGTCAGAACTTGGCGGCCGCGATACATGCCGGTCTTCAGGTCGATATGGTGCGGGCGGCGCATTTCGCCCGAGTTCTTGTCCTCGACATAGGTCGGGGCTTTCAGCGCATCGGCCGAACGGCGCATGCCGCGCTTGGACGGCGAGGTTTTTCGTTTTGGCACAGCCATGGAAGTGCTCCATCCATCGTAAAGACCCCGTCTGCCCTCGTGAAAGGGCCGCACGTCTCGGGCCGGAATCTGAGATAAGTGGGCGTGGCTATACACGGCCATCCGGCAAAAGGCCAGCGTCACCGAGATTTTTTTTCAAGGCGCCGCCGGTAAACTTTGGCCTGACCTCAAGAACCCATGCCGCCGGGCGCTATTCCACGCAGCCGACATAGCCTCCCGCGCGCGATGCGCGGCGCTGGACGACATTGGCAACACGCTTCAGCCCCGGACCGGCCTTGGCCGGGTTGCGGCCGATGGGATTGGGCAGCGCCACCGTCAGCAAGGCCGCCTGGCGGGCGGTCAGCTTACTTGCGGAGACTCCGAAATGGTGCTGCGCCGCCGCCTCGATGCCATAGATGCCCGGTCCCCATTCAGCGATGTTGAGATAGATCTCCATGATCCGCTTCTTGGGCAATACCGCGTCGAAATAGACCGCCAGCGGCACTTCCAGCCCTTTTCGGATCATCGAACGGCCCGGCCACAAAAAGAGATTCTTGACCGTCTGCATGGTGATCGTCGAGGCGCCACGCGTCGCTTCGCCGGCCAGCGCATCGTCGATCACGCCCTTGAGCTCGCCCCAGTCGATGCCGCGATGCGAGCAGAACTGCCCGTCCTCGGACATGATCACCGAGTGGGCGAGGACAGGCGAAACGTCGTCGATTGCGATCCACTGCCGGTCGTAGCCCTGCAGCATCGCGATGTCCTTGAGCATCAGGGTCGAAATCGGATGAACGAAGGGAGGCAAATAGAGGAAGGTCAGGACAACCGGCACCAGCGCCAGGCAGACGAAAGCTACGACGCCGCGTCGAATCCAAAGACGGGCGTCGCCGAGCGATATCGTTCTTCGCCTCGGTGCCATTGCGAGCCCTTGCGCTTCTGGATCGATCATCGGTTCGTCCAAGCCGTCTGCCCCGTGGTCCCCTCTCCTTTCGGCATAATAGTGCTTGGCCGGATGCGCAACGCCTGAAGGGGGCAATCCGGCCCCTAAGCCCCATCACAAACGAGTTTTGGCAAGGCTGTGCTTGACCGCGCCCGCGTTTGACGTAAACCGTGCCGCCCATGATGGACCCTGACACCATACCTTTCGAAGCCCGGCTCGAGGCTCATGCGGAGCAAGTCGAGGCGCTGTTGCGGCGCCTGCTCGACGACAGGCTGCTGCCCGGCGAGATTGCCCGGCCGCAGCAGCTGTTTGCAGCGATGCGGCACGGTGTACTCAATGGCGGCAAGCGGCTGCGGCCGTTCCTGGTGCTCGAAAGCGCTGCGCTGTTCGAGGCCGACGCGGAAGTTGCGTTGCGCGTGGCCGCAGCGTTGGAATGCGTGCACTGCTATTCGCTGATCCATGACGACCTGCCGGCGATGGACGACGACGACCTGCGTCGCGGCCAGCCCACCGTGCACAAGGCCTTCGACGAGGCCAGCGCCATCCTTGCGGGCGACAGCCTGCTCACCTACGCCTTCGACATCCTTGCCGACACGGCAACCACTCTGCCCGCCGAGCGCAAGCTGGCGCTGGTCCTCGGGCTTGCCCGCGCGGCCGGCCCCGGCGGCATGGCCGGCGGCCAGGCGCTGGATCTTGAAGCCGAGCGCAGCTCACCCGACGAAGCCGGCATCATCCGGCTGCAGGCAATGAAGACCGGCGCGCTGATCCGCTACGCCTGCGAGGCGGGCGCGATCCTGGCCGGGGCTCAGGAAGAGGATCGCGAGAAGCTCGCTGAATTCGGCTCCGCGATCGGCCTTGCGTTCCAGCTCGCCGACGACCTGCTCGACCTGACGGCCGACACTGAGACCATGGGCAAGGCCACCGGCAAGGACGCCGCGGCAGGCAAGGCTACCCTTGCAGCGCTTCACGGCATCGACTGGACGCGCGCCCAGCTCCGAGGCCTGGTCGCGCAGGCCCATGCGCTGCTCGAGCCCTATGGCGAGCGCGCCGACCTGCTCAGGCAGGCGGCAAGTTTCGTCGCAGAGCGGAGCAAGTAAGAGATTCGGCGCCTTAGTCTCAGAGGCTGAACGAATTTTTAATGTAAATCGAGCGTAATCCGGCACGGTAAAATTGTACCTTTGTGTTCGGAGTGCTCCTGCGTGCCCGACTATTCCTCGTTTATCCGTTCGATTCGGGTTCGGTATCTGTCGGGCTTGCTGGTTTTCGCGCTGGCCGTCGGAGTTATCCTCTACGCGATAAGCAGCATGAACGCCTTCCGCAACGAGATCGACCGCATCAGCGGCGACCTCGCCAGCCTGGCACGCGACCTGCACAATGCCACCGCGTTCGCCGAGACCACGACGAGCGCGTGGCGCGAGAACACACGGGTGGAACTCGGCAACGCAGCCAGCGGCCACGCCACGCGGCTGACCGCGCAGATCGAGGCCCTGAGCGATGCGCTGGCCGTGATCCGGCCCGACCTTTCGGTCGCGACCATCGACAGCCTCGAAGGCGCCTCGGTCAACGGCGACCTGTTCTGGTCGGCCCGTGACATGGTGCGCAACCTCGGCCTGCTCGCCGGCATCAGCAAGATCGACGAGTGGAGCGGCCGCGAGATCCGCAACCAGAACAATCTGTTCGTCCAGCCCATGCTCATCCGCGCCCGCGCAGCCCTCGACCAGGAGCGTGCACTTGCCGAGCGGCGCAGCGACCAGGTCCTGTCCTATGCCAGCGTGTTGATGATCGCGGTGCTGGCGCTGGTCGGCTTCTGGATCTTCCGGCCGATGGAAAAAGCGATCCGCCGCGCATTCGCCGAATCCAGACGGGCGCTGACGCAGGCCGAGGCGGCCGACCGCGCCAAGTCGGAATTCCTGGCCAATATGAGCCATGAAATCCGCACCCCGATGAACGGCGTGCTCGGCATGGCCGAACTGCTGGCCCGTACTGAGCTGACGCCCCGCCAGAAGACCTTCACCGACGTGATCGTGAAATCGGGCAATGCGCTGCTGACGATCATCAACGACATCCTCGATTTCTCGAAGATCAATGCGGGCCAGCTAACGCTCGATCCGGCGCCCTTCAACATCGCGGAAGCGGTGGAGGATGTGGCCACGCTGATCTCCGCGCGCGTGGCTGAAAAGAACCTCGAGCTTATCGTGCGCATCGACCCGCGCCTGCCGGCGGGTGTCGTCGGCGACGTCGGGCGGTTCCGCCAGATCATCACCAACATGCTGGGCAATGCGGTGAAGTTCACCGAGAAGGGCCATGTGCTGATCGACGTGAGCGGCGAGACGGTCCACAACGTCGTCCAGCTTCGGGTGCGGGTCGAAGATACCGGCATCGGCATTCCCGCCGACAAGCTCCAGACCGTGTTCGAAAAGTTCGCGCAGGTCGACGGCTCCTCGACGCGCCGCCATGAAGGCACCGGCCTCGGGCTCGCGATCGCGGCCCGCCTGGTCGACCTGATGGGCGGTAAGATCGGCCTCGAAAGCGAGGTCGGTCGCGGTTCGGTGTTCTGGTTCGCCGTGCCGTTGCCGGTCCATGCCTTGACCGACAGCAACGACAACGTGCCGACCGACGTGACCGGCGCCCGCGTGCTCGTCATCGACGACAATCCAGTCAACCGCGAGATCCTGCTCGAACAGCTGCGCAGCTGGGGCTTCGACTGCGCCGCGGCCGAGAGCGGCGCGGTGGGTCTCGCCTTCCTCGACCGAGCCTTCCAGCTCGGTGCGCGGGTGGACTGCGTCATCCTCGACTATCAGATGCCCGGCATGAACGGCGCCGACGTCGCCAAGGCGATGTCGTCCGACAGCCGGCTGTCGTCCATCCCTGTCGTTCTGCTGACCTCGGTCGACCAGATCGACTTCGGCCGCCTCGTCATCGACTTCGGCATCGCCGCCCATCTCACCAAGCCGGCGCGCTCGGCCGTGCTGCTCGGCACCGTCATCGGGGCCATCCAGAAGGCGCGCGTGCAGGCCGGCAAGGCCGCCTTCGTGCGCGAGCCGGCGCAGCCCGCACAACCGGTCCAGCCGGCGGCCCAGCGGCAGGAGCTTGCCCCCACCCTGACGCTGCTGCGCACGGCCGCCCCGGAGCGCGAAGCCCCGCATGTGGCAGCTACCGCCGCTCCACTCGACATTCTCGTGGCCGAAGACAATGAAGTGAACCAGCTCGTTTTCGGCCAGATCCTCGACGGTCTCGGCCTCAGCTACAAGATCGCCGGCAACGGCCGCACGGCGGTGGAGATGTATCGCAGCTTCAAGCCGCGCCTCATGCTGATGGACGTCTCGATGCCCGAGATGAACGGCTATGAGGCGGCCCAGGCCATTCGCCAGATCGAGGCCAAGAACGGCACCCACACCCCGATCATCGGCGTGACCGCGCATGCACTGAAGGGCGATCGCGAAAAATGCATCGAGGCCGGCATGGACGATTACCTGCCCAAGCCCGTGTCGCCCGACCGGCTCGGCCGCAAGATCGGTGCATGGTTGAGCGAGACGACGGAACTGGCGAAGACGGCTTAGGCGCCAGGCGGGTCAGCTGCCGGCGCTCACCACCACCGACATGCCCGGCACCAGATCGGCAGCATGATCCTGGTCGGGGTCGACCGATATGCGCACGGAAATGCGCTGCGCCACCTTGGTGAAGTTGCCGGTCGCATTGTCGGGCTTCAGCACGCTGAACTCGGAGCCGGCGGCGGGCGACAGCCGTTCAACATGACCGCGCATCGTCCTGTTCTGCAGCGCATCGACGGTGAAGGTAACCGGCTGACCGATCGTCAGGCCGTGGATCTGCGTTTCCTTGAAGTTGGCGATCACCCAAGCGTCCCTAGGCACGATGGTCATCAGCTGGGTTCCGGCCGCAACGTACTGGCCGATCCGCACCGCCACCTCGCCGAGCCGGCCGTCGCGCGGCGCCACGATCCGCGTGTTCTGCAGGTCGATGTCCGCCAGCCTGACTGCGGCCTCGGCGCTGGCGACCGCCGCCTGCAACGAGCCCCGGTTCACGAGGATCGTCTCCAACTGTTGGTGGGCAACTTCAAGCGCGGCTTGCCCCTGGCTGACGGCGGCGCGGGCTTGATCCAGCGCGGCGCGGGCCTGGTCCGCATCGCTTACGGTCGACACGCCCTTTTTCACCAGCGGCTCGACGCGGTTCCAGTTGGCCTGCGCCCGAATAAGCGCCGCCTTGCTGCTTTCCAGCTGCGCTTCGCTGACGTGGATGCTGGCTCTGGCCGATAGCTCCTGCTGCGTCGAGCCGGCGAGTGCCGCTTTCTGGCTCGCGACGGTAGCCTGCGCCTGATCGAGCTTCTGCTCGAAAATGCGCTTGTCGAGCTGGACGAGCAGCTGCCCGGCCTTCACCGTCTCATAGTCGCTCACCGGAACTTCGGTGACATAGCCGCTGAGCTGGGGGCTGACGATCGTCACGTAGCCACGCACATAGGCGTTTTCGGTGACCTGTGCGCCCCCGGTGAACGGAGGCAGCCGCCATGAGTAAAGAACCAGAACTAGGCCAGCAATACCTAGAACAACGGCAAGCACGGTGGCGGTGGAACGAATAAACTTGAACATCTTTCAATCTTGGCAATTGTGAATCAGGCAGCCTGCGGAGCCTCCTGCGCGCGAGCTGTGAAAGCCGGCGCAAGATGGATCGCAGCCATGTGGATAAGCAGCGCCACGAGGGCGATGAACGAGATGATCGAAATCATCAGGAAGGCGTCGTTGTAGGCCAGCACATTGGCCTCACGCGTTGCCTGCTGGTTGAGCAAGGCCAGGCCCTCGGCGTTGAGCAGGGTCTTGTCGGTGAGGACCTTGCCATAGGCGCCGGCAAGCTGGGCGACGCGCTGGGCAACCAGGGGGTCGCCGAGATTGATGCGCTCGACCAGAATGTTCGAATGGTATTTTTCGCGTAGCGTGACGAAGCTGGTGAACACCGCCGAGCCGAGAAGCCCGCCTATGCTCTGCGTGGTCAGGAACACGATGATGAAGGAGAGGATATAGTTCGGTCCCTTCTTGAACGCGTTCGTCAGTCCCGCAGCCATCGCGGTCGGCAGGAACAGGGCGCCGGCCATCGCGATCATCGCCTGGCTGAGATACATCTGCGCCGGTCGCGTGAGGTTGGTGGAATGGCTGTCCATATAGGCGCCGACCATCAGCAGGCCGAGCGCGACGGCATGGATTGCCGGCTCCCGTCCCGGCTTCAGGACCAATGCGCAGGCAAATCCTGCCACGACGGACGAGCCGATGATGATCCAGTAGAGCATCGCCATCTGCTGATTTTGCAGCCCCAGCGCCTGGAAGAGGCCGGTCGACACCGACGACTGTTCTGAAAGGACCATGCGGAAGGTCAGCAAGGCAGCCGTGAAGTGGACGATCTCGGGGCTGGCCAACCAGCGAATATCGATGAGCGGCGTCTGGCGATTGAGTTCGATGACCGCAGCGATGGTCAGGCAGACGATCGAGAACGCCAGCAGCATGCCGAGCCAGGGGGCCTCGGTCCACCAGTAAAGACGCCCCATAACCAGCACCACGGCCGCCGACCCGAAGCCGAAAGCGATGAACAGATAGCTCACGATGTCGAGCTTGGTGATGACCTTGGCGCGCGGCTGCGGCGTCAGCGGAAGCAGGTAGATGGCGCCGAACGCCATCAGCGCGAAGGACAATTCGAAGGTGAACAGCCCGTGCCAGAGGCCGATATCCAGCAGGCCCGGCGAAACCAGCCTCGCCAGAGGCGCCCCGATTGCCGTGTTGGTGAGCGACAGGCAGAGCCCGAAATTGAGCTTCTTGGCCGGCGCGAACGGCTCGAGCATATAGAGGAACGCCAGCGACGACATGGGCGAAGCGGCGACGCCGCTGAAGAAGCGCACAATGATCGCGCTGTTGAGGTCCGAGACGAAAAAATGCAGCCCGCAGACCAGCACGAAGCCGAGAATGCTGAGCTCCGCGAAATTGCGCAGGCCGTATTGGTTGCGGATCCTGATCAGCGCCAATGACATGCTGACATTCGGCGCCATATAGGCCGCCACCAGCCAGGTTGCTTCCATATTGGTGGCGCCGAGCGAACCCTGGATCTGCGGAATGTTTGCCGACAGCATGTTCATGCCGAGGCCCTGCGTCATGGCGAGCAGGAAGGAGGCCGTGATGTAGGCTGCAGCCCGCAAGGGCGGCATGGTTAGAACCGTCGACTGGGGTGCGGGCGTAGGGGCTGGTTGAGCGGGTTCGGCAGGTTGGGCGGGTGGTGTTTCCGGCTCTGCCGGCGCGTCAGCGGTCGCTGCTATTTGCGCGGACATGTTCATCTATGCGTTCACGGTCTGGCTATGCCTGACCCCTCAATGTTCTGTGCCATCCTACGGAGGACATCGAGGGTGACATCGAGGTCGGCATCTTCGATGCCGGCCAAGAGATCGCGCCTCAGCCCGCGAGCCATCTCCATGACGAGATCGGCGGCGGCCTCGCCTGCCGGCGTCATGGCGACCTGCTTGGCACGGCGATCGGTGTCGACCGCGCGGCGCTCGATCAGGCCTTGCGTTTCGAGGCCATCGATCAGGCGCACGAGGGTCGCGTTCTCGATCTCCAGTTCCTCGGCGAGTTCCTTCTGGTTGACGGCCTGGCAATCTGAGATGCGCATCAGGGTGCGCGCCCGCGCCAGGGTCAGCCCGCGTTCGCGAACGCGGGCGTCGAAAAGCGTACGCATCTTGCGGCCAACCTTGGAGAGTTCGTCAAGAAGCAGGTCACGTGCCGGAATTGCCGTCATTAGGTAGTTGCCATATATGTAGGAAGCTAATTATCTACTCGCTATCTAATACCAAACGCCGCTCTTTGCAAGCCCGGCCTGGAGAGACGTGATTGGAGGAGGCGCTAGCGGTTGCGCATAACCACGCAGAAACCGCCAGCGGTGTGCAGCTTGTTGCAGATGTTGTTGGCGTCGCCACGATTGTCCGCGCCGATGCGCACGGCGTAGATACCGGCGCGCCCGATCGGCGTGCGTACCCGACTTACCACCGGCTCATAGGACTTCAGCAATGCCGGGAACTGCGCCTGCACTCTTTGCCACTGGTTGACCGCCGCGGCACGGCGGAAATTGCCGGCCACCTGCACGCCCCAGGGCTTTATCTCGATGGCGGCCATTGGGATGGTGGCAGACCGAATGATGGGCAGCATCCGGCAGGCCTCCGCAAAGGGCTTGCCTGCTTTCAGCGGCGGGAAGCTGCCGGCATAGTCGCGATTGGTAAAGGTGTCGGCCGGCTCGCCCATGATGTCGAGCACATAGCTTTCCGTCTCGAGCGGCAGGAAGCCGCCAACCGACAGCCAGCGCGAGACGCGGTTCTCGCCAGCATTGTAGGCCGCGGCGGCCAGGCCGAAATTGCCGAAATTCTGCTTGAGATCGCTCAGATATTTTGCCGATGCGGGAATGGCCTGGTCGATATCGAACGGGTCGTCGAGGCCGCGCAGCTTGGCCGTGCCCGGCATGAACTGGGCTATGCCCTCCGCCCCGACGGGACTGAGCGCATTGGCGTCGAAACGGCTTTCCTTCCAGATCAGCCGGGCGAAGAAATTGCGCGGCACGCTGTTGCGGTCGGCTTCCTTCTCAATGAGGTCGCAGATGCGGCCGATGGTGACCGGCAGCGAGCGCCCCGGCGGATCGGCTAACGCAACATCGCTCCACACCATCGCACAAAGCAGCACTGCCGCTTTGGCGAGGGCCCGCACGGTCTATTCGGCCGCTTGCTTGCCGCCACGGCCGAAGCGCTGCTCGACGTAGTCGGCGACCATTTTCTCGAAGTCCTCGGCGATGTGCGGTCCGCGCAGCGTGGTGGCCTTGCGCCCGTCGATGAAGACCGGGGCGGCCGGCGTCTCGCCCGTTCCGGGCAGCGAGATGCCGATGTCGGCATGTTTCGACTCGCCCGGCCCGTTGACGATGCAGCCCATGACCGCGATCTTCAGTTCCTCGACGCCCGGATATTTCTCGCGCCACACCGGCATGTTCTTGCGGATATCGGCCTGAATGTTCTGCGCGAGCTCCTGAAACACGGTCGACGTCGTGCGGCCACAGCCGGGGCACGCCGCCACAATCGGGATGAACTGCCGAAAACCCATGGTCTGCAGGAGTTCCTGCGACACCTGCACTTCTCGGGTGCGGTCGCCGCCGGGCTCCGGGGTCAGCGAGATGCGGATCGTGTCGCCAATGCCCTGCTGCAGAAGGATGCCCATGGCAGCCGAAGAGGCCACGATGCCCTTGGTGCCCATGCCCGCCTCGGTGAGGCCGAGATGCAGCGCATGGTCGGAGCGCGACGCCAGCATGGTGTAGACGGCGATCAGGTCCTGCACCTGGCTGACCTTGGCCGACAAAATTATTCTGTCCCGCGCGAGGCCGATCTCTTCTGCGAGGTCTGCCGAGATTAAGGCAGACTGCACGATCGCCTCGCGGGTGACTTCCTGCGCGGTCAGGGGCGAGCCCTTGGCCTGGTTCTCGTCCATCAGGCTCGTCAGCAGTTCCTGGTCCAGCGAGCCCCAATTGACGCCGATGCGCACCGGCTTGTTGTAGCGGATCGCCATTTCGACGATGTCGGCGAACTGCTTGTCCTTCTTGTCCTTGAAGCCGACATTGCCTGGGTTGATGCGATACTTCGCCAGCGCCTCGGCACAGGCCGGGTGATCGGCCAGCAGCTTGTGGCCGATATAGTGGAAATCGCCCACCAGCGGCACATCGATGCCCAACCGCTCCAGCCGCTCGCGGATCTTCGGCACGGCCGCCGCGCTCTCGTCGCGGTCGACCGTGATGCGCACGATCTCCGAGCCGGCGCGATGCAGGGCGGCGACCTGTGCCACCGTCTGGTCGATATCGGCCGTGTCGGTATTGGTCATCGACTGGACGACCACCGGAGCTTCGCCGCCGACGATCACGCCGCCGACATCGACGCCGACCGATTTGCGGCGGGAGAAGGGAGAGGAAAAGTACCCGGTCATTGCCGGCAGCCTCTTTGCAAAAGAGCGAAAGACATTTGCGCCTGACGTGGAGGACGATGCGGCCGATGTCAATGGCCGCGACGATAACCCAGAACTAGTGCGTCTTCATAACGGCGAAATCTCGGCGTGACTGCCAGCGACAAGTTTGACCCATCTTATTCGGCTGTTCCAGCTTTACACCTGCGCACGAAGCACCTTTGCCCGTTCCACTCTGTGAACAATTGCTTGCGGCGATAGCAATTGCGCATGACAAAAAAGCCTGCGACAGTGCTCCCCTGAACAGCTTTCGCAGAACGGACGAAGATGAATACCCGGCAGGAACACGGCAGCGGACGGCTCGACGATGCGGCGCGCGCTGGCTGGCTCTATTACGTCGCCGGCAATACCCAGGACCAGATCGCCGGCAAGCTCGGCGTCTCGCGCCAGACGGCGCAGCGGCTGGTGTCGCTCGCGGTTTCGGAAGGGCTGATAAGGGTCCGGGTCGATCATCCGATCGCCAACTGCCTCGATCTTGCGGCGCGGCTGCAGTCGCGCTTTGCGCTCGATCTCGTCGAAGTCGTGCCGAGCGATCCCGATTCGACCTCCACCACCATCGGCATTGCGGAAGCGGCGGCGGCGGAAATCGAGCGACGGCTGCGCTCGACCGATCCCATCGTCATGGCCATCGGCACCGGCCGCACGCTGAAGGCGGCGATCGAGCAACTGCCGCCCATGGAATGCCCGCAGCACAAGGTCGTGTCGCTGACCGGCAATATCTCGCCGGACGGCTCAGCCGCCTTCTACAACGTCATCTTCACCATGGCCGACAGGATCAAGGCGCGCAGCTTTCCCATGCCGCTGCCGGTCATCGCCTCCTCGCCCGAGGAGCGTGAAATGCTGCTCGGCCAGCCGATGATCCAGCAGACGCTGGCGCTGGCCGCGCGCGCCGACGTGACCTTTGTCGGCATCGGCGATCTTGGGCCCAGGGCCCCGCTTTACGAGGACGGCTTCATCACCGACGCCGAGCTCAAGGCGCTGCAGAAGGCAGGCGCGGCGGGCGAGATCGTCGGCTGGAGCTTCGACCGCGACGGCCGCATGATCGACGGCATAACCAATGAGCGAGTGGCCTCGGCCCCGATCCCCTCGCGCGAAAAATCGCTGGTGATTGCGCTGGCCATGGGCGAGCGCAAGCTGCCCGCCATTCAGGCCGCGATCACCCGCCGGCTGGTCAACGGGCTCATCACCGACGAGCGCACAGCCGCGGCGCTGCTGGAAACTCGCTAGAGCGCCCCGAGGGGCACACATTATCAAATCGGCAACTTTTTGGTTGCCCATTTGGCGCAAGGCTGGCATGGTAAAAGGCAACCAGGAGGTTGCATCATGACCGATCGCATCGAGAAAAGCGTTGAACTCAATGCCCCCGTCGAGCGCGTCTGGACCGCGCTGACCGACCACAACGAATTCGGCACGTGGTTTCGCGTAAAGCTGGACGGGCCCTTCGTGCCGGGCGAGGTTTCGCGCGGCCACATCACCTACCCCGGCTACGAGCATGTGCGCTGGGAAGCCACGGTCAAGCGCATGGACGAGCCGCACTACTTCTCCTTCACCTGGCATCCCTATGCCGTAGATCCCGACGTCGACTATTCCGGCGAGACGCCGACGTTGGTCGAATTCAGGCTTGCGCCAACTGGCAGCGGGACGCGGCTGACGGTTACCGAATCGGGCTTCGGCGCCCTGCCCCCGCATCGCAGGTCGGACGCGCTGCGCATGAATGACGGCGGCTGGGCCGAGCAAATGAAGAACATCGAGGAACATGTCGCTGCTTGAGTTCCACGGGGCAGACCCCGCCCCGATTTTCGCCGCCCTTGGCGACCCGACGCGACTGTCCTTGCTGACCAGGCTGAGCGATGGGCAAAGCCGCTCGATCGCCAGCCTTTCGGCCGACACGCAACTGACCCGGCAGGCCATAACCAAGCATCTGCATGTGCTGGAAAATGTCGGGCTGGTGAAGTCCAGCCGCACCGGCCGCGAAAGCCGCTTTGCGTTCCAGCCGCAAGCCGTTGCCGAGGCAAAGGCCTATCTCGACAGCGTCTCCCGGCAGTGGGACGACGCGCTGTCGCGGCTGCGCGCCTTCGTCGAACGCTAGAGCGACGGGCATTCTAACGAATGCTATTCCGCCGCTCTATCCGCTTTCTTAGCCGCATTTGTGCGACGCCAGACGATCCCGTCTGGCTGCAAAATGCTTTAGCCGGCCGGTTGGGCGCCGGCCGGCATTGATCGGTCACTTGCGAATGAAGGCCAGCAGGTCCTCGCTGATCTCGTCCTTCAGCGTGGTGCACATGCCATGCGGGGCGCCCTTGTAGACCTTCAATTCCGCTCCCTTGACGATTTTGGCCGACAGAGCGCCGGCGTCGGCGAAGGGAACGATCTGGTCGTCGTCGCCATGCATGACCAGCGTCGGCACGTCGATCTTCTTCAGATCTTCCGTCATATCGGTTTCGGAGAAGGCCTTGACGCTGAAATAGCTCGCCGGCAGTCCCGCCATCATGCCCTGCATCCAGAAGGACTCCCGGACGCCTTCCGACACTTTCGCGCCGGGCCGGTTGTAGCCGTAGAACGGCATGGAAAGGTCCATCCAGAATTTCGACCGGTCGGCCAGGACATTGGCCCGGATCTGATTGAATGCCTCCATCGGCGTGCCGCCGGGATTCTTGTCGGATTTCAGCATCACCGGCGGGACCGCACTGATCAGCACCGCCTTGGCCACCCGCTTGGTGCCATGCCGGCCTATATAGCGAGCGACCTCACCGCCGCCAGTGGAATGGCCGACATGAATGGCGTCCTTCAGGTTGAGCGCCTCGACCAAGGCAGCCAGATCGTCGGCATAGGTGTCCATGTCGTTGCCCTGCCACGGCTGGCTGGAGCGCCCGTGGCCGCGGCGGTCATGCGCGATGCAGCGATAGCCGTGCTGGGCGAGATAGAACATCTGGTCTTCGAAGGCGTCTGCGGAAAGTGGCCAGCCATGGCTGAACACCACGGGCTGTCCGCTCCCCCAGTCATTGTAATAAATCATCGTGCCGTCCTTGGTCGTGATCATGCTCATCTTGCGAACTCCCTGGTTGAAGTTTGATCGATAAGCAGCCGCGCTATCCCCTTGCGGGGCCCCAAACAGCCGCAACGCACGGGCCTTGGGTCGAAGGCTGTGCGTTGCGGCCTGAAATAGCGCTCGGAATCACGGGCAGAAGGCAGTTCACGCGAAAAATCGGGGACCGGAGAAGCTATTCGCGCCGGCCGGCGGGATCGTGGCCGTCCAGATAGCCGATGTCGCGCTGGAGATGATGGGGCAGCGTCCGAACATCGAGGCAGGGCCGCCGCGGGGAAAGCAGCCATGCAAACCACGGGCGGCGGCGAGACGGCCGCCCACGGCTGGAGGTCAAAGCAAGCCAAGCATATGCCATCGCACCAATCGGCCTCTCCTGGAGAGAACCGCTCCCGATTTATGGATTGGCCTTCTAATTGCGGCAGATAAGCTATATTTTCCAATCGAACGTCGATTGGGATGCATAAGCTGTATTAATCCATAATGACCCTGCCCTTGCCGCCCTTGCCCGCCGTCCGCGCCTTTGAGGCAGCCGCCCGCCATGGCAGCTTCACCAAGGCTGCGGAAGAGCTCGGCATGACGCAGGCAGCCGTCAGCTACCAGATCAAGGTTCTGGAAGAGCGCGTCGGCGCGCCGCTGTTTCTGCGCAAGCCGCGCCAGGTGACGCTCACCGAAGTCGGCCAGCGCCTGGCGCCAGCCTTCACCGAAGCCTTTTCGCTGATCGGCGAGGCCTATGCCCAGGCCCGTTCGGGTGCCGAAGGCGTCCTGTGCGTCAGCACCATCCTGACCTTCGCCTCCAGCTGGCTGGCGCGCAATCTCGGCGCATTCCAGGTCCAGCACCCCTCGCTTGCGGTACGGGTCGACACGTCGAGCCGGCTGATCGATTTCGCCCGCGAGGATGTCGATGTTGCCATCCGTTCCGGCAGCGGCGACTGGCCCGGCCTTGCCAGGCATTTCCTTTTCAAGACCGAATTCAGCCCAATGCTGAGCCCCAAGCTGGCCGCAAGCATCGGCGGGCTGAAGGAGCCGGCCGACCTTCTGCGGCTGCCGATCCTCGACCCCGGAGATCCGTGGTGGCGGGAGTGGTTTGCCGCTGTGGGCGTGCCGACCGACGCGCTGGCCGCCCGGCCGCGCAGCAGCATGGGAGCCCAGGCCTATGAGGCCAATGCCGCCATGGCCGGGCATGGCGTGGCCATCCTCACCGCCGCAATGTTCCCGAACGAACTCGCCGACGGGCGGCTGATCCAGCCCTTCGACCTCGTCGCCAATGACGGCAACTCCTATTGGCTGGTCTATCCCGAGGCACGGCGCAACGTGCCCAAGATCCGCGCCTTCCGCGACTGGCTCCTCGCCGCATTCGCCGCCTCGCTCGGCCCGCAGGGCGCATAAGCCCTCATTTACACCTTTTGTCGGAGTGCCGGCTTCGCAACGAAATGCCGGCGCCGAGCGTTTCCATGCCGGGACGGCTGTGGCGCGCGCCGCGCTGCAACAAGGTTTGCGGCTTGACATAATTCCGCCTGAATGAATAATTGCTCACAGCCAAGGCAAATGCTCAACTTGGTCATGGGAGGAATTTGATGAAACTGACCACGCTCCTTATCGGGCTGTGCTCGGCGAGCGCGCTCGCCTTTGCCGCGCATGCCGAAACGCTGACCATCGCCACCGTCAACAATGGCGACATGATCCGCATGCAGAAGCTGACGGACGATTTCACCGCCAAGAACCCGGACATCCAGCTGCAGTGGGTGACGCTCGAGGAAAACGTGCTGCGCGAGCGCGTGACCACCGACATCGCTACCAAGGGCGGCCAGTACGACGTGATGACCATCGGCAACTACGAGGTGCCGATCTGGGCCAAGCAGGGCTGGCTGCTGGAGCTGAACAATCTCGGCGCCGACTATGATGTCGACGACCTGCTGCCGTCGATCCGCGGCGGCCTGTCCATGGACGGCAAGCTCTATGCCGCGCCCTTCTACGGCGAATCCGCCATGATCATGTATCGCACCGACCTGTTCGAGAAGGCCGGGCTGAAGATGCCGGAAAAGCCGACCTGGGAATTCATCGGCGAAGCCGCGCGCAAGATCACTGACCGCAATGCCGGCATCAGCGGCATCTGCCTGCGCGGCAAGGCCGGCTGGGGCGAGAACATGGCCTTCCTGACCGCCATGAACAATTCCTTCGGCGGACGCTGGTTCGACGAGAAGTGGCACCCGCAGTTCGACCAGCCTGAGTGGAAGAACGCGCTGCAGTTCTATGCCGACCTGATGAAGGATGCCGGCCCCTCCGGCGCCTCCTCCAACGGCTTCAACGAGAACCTGACGCTGTTCCAGCAGGGCAAGTGCGGCATGTGGATCGATGCCACCGTCGCGGCCTCCTTCGTCTCGAACCCGAAGGATTCGACCGTCGCCGACAAGGTCGGCTATGCGATCTTCCCGAACAAGGAAGGCGTCGACAACCACGGCAACTGGCTATGGTCGTGGAACCTTGGCGTGCCGGCAGGCAGCCAGAAGGCGGAAGCCGCGCAGAAGTTCATCGCCTGGGCGACCAGCAAGCACTACACCGAACTGGTCGCCGAGAAGGAGGGCTGGGCCAACGTGCCGCCGGGCACCCGCACCTCGCTCTACAAGAACGAGAACTATCTGAAGGCAGCCCCCTTTGCCGCCCCGACGCTCGAGGCGATGAATACGGCCGACATCACCAAGCCTTCAGTGAAGCCGGTGCCCTATACGGGTGGCCAGTTCGTGGCGATCCCCGAGTTCCAGGGCCTCGGCACGACGGTCGGCCAGCTGTTCTCGGCAGTGGTTGCGGGCCAGTCGTCGGTCGATGACGCGCTTGCCCAAGCCCAGAAGGTCTCGGTGCGCGAAATGACCCGCGCCGGCTACATCAAGTAGGCTTCCTCCCGAGCCTCGGCTGCCCGTTGCCCCTTCGGGCGGCCGCCTTTTCCGCAAGTCGACTGCGCACGGCACGGAGACAGCCATGGCAACACGACAGACCCGCTCGCTGGCCCGCCTGATGTTGACGCCCTCGGTCATCCTGCTTCTAATCTGGATGATCGTGCCGCTGGCGATGACGCTGTGGTATTCGTTCCAGAACTTCAATCTCTTGAACCCGGTCATGCGCAGCTTTGCCGGCTTCGATAACTACCGTTATTTCTACACCGATCCCGCTTTCTTCGAGTCGATCGCCAATACGCTGGCCATCGTGGTGGGCGTCCTGCTGATCACCGTCATCGGCGGCATCCTGCTGGCCTTGCTGCTCGACCAGCCGATCTTCGGCCAGGGCATCGTGCGCATCCTGGTCATCTCGCCCTTCTTCGTCATGCCGCCGGTCGCCGCACTGATCTGGAAGAACATGATCATGCATCCCGGCTACGGCGTGCTGGCCGATGTCGCGAGATCGCTCGGGCTGCAGCCCGTCGACTGGTTCGCGCAATATCCGCTGCTGTCGATCATCATCATCGTCTCCTGGCAATGGCTACCCTTCGCGACGCTGATCCTGCTCACCGCGCTGCAGTCACTCGACGAGGAGCAGAAGGAGGCGGCCGAGATGGACGGCGCCAATTTCTTCAACCGTTTCCGCTATCTGGTGCTACCGCATCTGGCGCGCGCGATCACGGTGGTGATCCTGATCCAGACCATCTTCCTGCTCGCGGTCTATGCGGAGATCCTCGTCACCACCAATGGCGGGCCGGGCTACGCCACGACCAACCTCGCCTTCCTCATCTACCGCACCGCGCTCCTGTCCTACGACATCGGCGGGGCGTCGGCCGGCGGCGTCATCGCCGTGGTGCTGGCAAACATCGTCGCCATCTTCCTGATGCGCGCCGTCGGCAGAAACCTGGAACGGTAGGAGGCGATCATGGCGCGCGCAATTTCGACACGCAGGAAGACCGTGACGACCGTGGTGGCCTGGCTGGTCGCCCTGATCATCTTCTTCCCGATCCTCTACACCATCATCACCTCGTTCAAGACCGAGCCGGAGGCGATTGCCGGCATCAGCCTCATCCCGTCGGGCACATTCGAGAACTATGTCGAGGTGCAGGCGCAGCGCGACTATTTCAGGCCGTTCCTGAACTCGGTGGTGATCTCGCTCGGCTCGACGCTGATCGCGCTTCTGATCTCGGTGCCGGCCGCCTGGTCGATGGCGTTCTCGCCGGGCAAGCGCACCAAGGACATCCTGATGTGGATGCTCTCCACCAAGATGATGCCGGCCGTGGGCGTGCTGGTGCCGATGTATCTCATCTTCCGCGACACCGGCCTGCTCGACACGAGGACCGGCCTTACCATCGTGCTGACGCTGGTGAACCTGCCGATCGTGGTGTGGATGCTCTACACCTATTTCCGCGAGATCCCGGGCGAAATCCTTGAAGCGGCTCGCATGGACGGCGCCTCCACGCTGAAGGAGATCGTCTATGTGCTGACGCCGATGGCGGTGCCGGGCATCGCCTCCACCATGCTCTTGAACATCATTCTCGCCTGGAACGAATCCTTCTGGACGATCCGGCTGTCGGCGGCCAATGCCGCGCCGCTCACGGCCTTCATCGCCTCCTTCTCGAGCCCGCAGGGGCTGTTCTGGGCAAAATTGTCCGCCGCTTCCACGCTCGCCATCGCGCCGATCCTGATCATGGGCTGGTTCAGCCAGAAGCAGCTCGTGCGCGGCCTCACCTTCGGGGCGGTGAAGTGATGCGCGGCGCGGGCGTTAGATAAGAGGGGACCAAGACCCATGGGCACCATCAAGCTCGACGACGTGACAAAATCCTTCGGCGCCACAGTCATCATCCCCAAGGTGGACCTGGAGATCGAGGACGGGGAATTCGTTGTCTTCGTCGGCCCATCGGGATCGGGCAAGTCGACGCTGCTGCGGCTCATCGCCGGGCTGGAGGATGTGAGCGGCGGCAAGATCTCCATCGACGGGCGCGACGTCACACACGTGGCGCCCGCCAAGCGCGGGCTTGCCATGGTGTTCCAGTCCTATGCGCTCTATCCGCATATGAGCGTCTACAACAACATCGGCTTCCCGCTGAAGATGGCGGGCGAAGGCAGGGAGACGATCGACAAGAAAGTGCGGGACGCGGCCCGCGTGCTGAACCTTGTCGACTATCTCGAGCGGCGGCCCGGCCAGCTTTCCGGTGGCCAGCGCCAGCGCGTCGCCATCGGCCGCGCCATCGTCCGCCAGCCCACCGCCTTCCTGTTCGACGAGCCGCTTTCCAATCTCGACGCCGCCCTGCGCGGCACGATGCGGCTGGAGATCAGCGAGCTGCATCATCAGCTCAAGACGACCATGATCTACGTCACCCACGACCAAGTCGAGGCGATGACGCTGGCCGACAAGATCGTGGTGCTGAACGGCGGCAATGTCGAGCAGATCGGCTCGCCGCTGGAGCTCTACCGTAAGCCCGCCAACCTGTTCGTCGCCGGCTTCATTGGCTCGCCGCGCATGAACCTCATCGAGGGGCCGGCTGCCGACGCCAAGGCGGCGCAGACCATCGGTGTGCGCCCCGAGCACATATCCGTCTCGAAAACTGCTGGCGACTGGATGGGAACGGTGGGCGTTGCCGAGCATTTGGGCTCCGACACGTTCCTACATGTCCAGGCCGACGGCATCGGCCCCCTGACGGTGCGTGCCGACGGCGAGGTCGGGCTTGCCCATGGCGAGACCGTCTACCTCACCCCCGATCAAACCAAGCTGCACCGTTTCGGTGCCGACGGGAGAGCACTTTGACTGAGAGACTAAAGGGCAAATCCGCCCTCATCACCGGCGCGGCGCGTGGCATCGGCCGTGCATTTGCCGAGGCCTATGTTCGCGAGGGCGCGACGGTCGCCATCGGCGACATCAATTTCGAGGCGGCGAAGAAGACCGCCGCCGAGATCGGGCCTGCGGCCTATGCGGTTCCGCTCGACGTGACCGACCAGGCCTCCATCGACGCCGCCATCCTCGCGGTGGAGGAGAAGACCGGCGGCATCGATATCCTCATCAACAATGCCGCGTTGTTCGATCTTGCCCCCATCGTCGAGATCACCCGCGAGAGCTATGACAAGCTCTTTGCCATCAATGTCGCGGGCACGCTGTTCACGCTGCAGGCGGCGGCGCGCTCGATGATCAAGCGCGGCAAGGGCGGCAAGATCATCAACATGGCAAGCCAGGCCGGCCGCCGCGGCGAGCCGCTGGTGGCCATCTATTGCGCGACGAAGGCGGCCGTCATCAGCCTCGCCCAGTCGGCGGGCCTCAATCTCATCAAGCACGGCATCAACGTCAACGCCATCGCCCCCGGCGTGGTGGAGGGCGAGCACTGGGACGGCGTCGACGCGCTGTTCGCAAAATACGAGAACCGGCCGATCGGCGAGAAGAAGCGGTTTGTCGGGCAGGAAGTGCCCTTTGGCCGCATGGGCCGGGCCGAAGACCTGACCGGCATGGCGATTTTCCTCGCCACGCCCGAGGCCGACTACATCGTCGCCCAGACCTACAATGTCGACGGCGGCAACTGGATGAGCTGAGGGCTGGAGCCCGACATGCCGGGCATAGGCGCCCGGCAGCCATACATCCGCAAGGAATGACTTCCCATGAGCGTCAAACTTTCCTCCGCCAATCTCGCAAAACTCCCCGAGCAAGTCGCGCGCCCCGGCTATCGCCAGGCCGAGCTCAAACCGGGCATCGTGCATTTCGGCGTCGGCAATTTCCATCGAGCGCATCAGGCGGTCTATCTCGACGATCTGTTCAACGCCAGGCTCGATCATGATTGGGCCATCGTCGGCGCGGGCGTGCTGCCGGCCGACGCTGACGCGCGTGAAAAACTGAAGGCCCAGGACTGGCTGACCACCGTTGTCGAGCAGGACAGTGGCCATGTAGCGGCGCGGGTGACATCGGCGATGTTGGATTACCTGGTGCCCGGAAATGTCGAGGCAATTCTTGCACGGCTGGCTGATCCCGAAATCCGCATCGTCTCGATGACGATCACCGAGGGCGGCTATTTCATCGATCCGGCGTCCGGCAAGTTCAATCCGGAAAGCCCCGAGATCGTCGCCGACGCGAAGAACCCCTCAGCGCCGAAGACTGTGTTCGGACTGGTGCTTGCCGGGCTCGCTCGCCGGCGGGCAGCCGGCACGCCGCCATTCACCGTGATGTCCTGCGACAACATCCCTCACAATGGCCGCGTCACTGCGGACGCCGTCATCGGGCTGGCGCGGCTGTTCGATCTGGAACTGGCCGACTGGGTCCAGCACAACGTGGCCTTTCCGAACGGCATGGTCGACCGTATCACGCCCGCCACGACCGACCGCGAGAGAAAATTCCTCGCCGAGGAATTCGGTATCGAGGACGCCTGGCCGGTGTTCTGCGAGCCGTTCCGCCAGTGGGTTCTGGAAGACAAGTTTCCAGCCGGGCGGCCGGCGCTGGAGAAGGTCGGCGTGACCTTCGTCGATGACGTCTCGCCCTTCGAGCAGATGAAGATCCGCATTCTCAATGGCGGCCACGCGGTGATCGCCTATCCGGCGGGGCTGATGGACATCCATTTCGTCCACGAAGCGATGGAGGAGCCGCTGATCACGGCATTCCTGGAAAAACTGGAGCGCGAAGAGATCATCCCAACCGTGCCGCCGGTGCCCGGCGTCGTGCTCGAGGACTATCTCGCGCTGATCCAGCGGCGGTTTTCAAATCCGAAGATCGGCGACACGGTGCGCCGGCTTTGCCTCGACGGCTCCAATCGCCAGCCGAAATTCATCATCCCGACGATCGCCGACCGGCTGAAAGCGGGCAAGAGCATCACGGGCCTGGCACTCGAATCCGCGCTCTGGTGCCGCTATTGCCATGGCACCACCGATTCCGGCGCGGTGATCGAGCCCAACGACCCGAATTGGGACCGCATGCAGGCCACCGCCCGCGCCGCCAAGGACGATCCCTCCGCCTGGCTCGCCATGGAAGACATCTATGGCGAGGTCGGCCGCAGCCCGCTCTTTGCCGAAGCCTTTGCGGACCATCTCAAGACGCTGTGGCGGATCGGCGCCCGCGAAACGCTGAAGCGGTTTTTGGGCTGAGCCGTATCAGCTTCCCGAAAATTCCGTCGGGAAGCTCCGGGCCTCAGATCGACCGGCCATCCGCCCCAAAACGATAGGTCTTTTCCGGATGCGGCGTGGCATAGAGCGTCGCGCCCGGCTTGGCGTCGTACACACCGAAGATGCGGGCGGTCAGCAAGCCTGCCTGCTCTGTGTCAAGATAGAGGTTGGTGTCGGCGCCGAGATGCTCGGCATGCACCACCGTGCCCTTCCAGGTTCCCGACTTGGCATCCACGGTAAGATGCTCCGGCCGCACGCCGACGGTCTTCGCCTTCGTCTCATTCAGCCGTGCGCCATCGATAAAGTTCATCTTGGGCGAGCCGATGAAGCCGGCGACGAATTCATTAGCCGGCGCGTTGTAGAGCTCCATCGGCCTGCCGACCTGCTCGATGCGGCCGCCATTCAGCACCACGATCTTGTCGGCCAGCGTCATCGCCTCGACCTGGTCATGCGTCACATAGATCATCGTCGCCGACAGGCGCCGGTGCAGCTGGGCGATCTCCAGTCGCGTGTTGACGCGCAATGCCGCGTCGAGATTGGACAGCGGCTCATCGAACAGGAAGAGTTTTGGCTCGCGCACGACCGCACGGCCGATGGCGACGCGCTGGCGCTGGCCGCCCGACAGTTCCGCCGGCCGGCGCTCCAGGTACGGATCGAGCGACAGCATTGTGGAAGCCGTCGTCACGCGCCGCGTGATCTCGTCGGACGGCGTCTTCGCCTGCTTGAGGCCGAGGCTCATATTGTTGCGCACGGTGAGGTGCGGGTAGAGCGCATAGGTCTGGAACACCATGGCGATGCCGCGATCGGCCGGCGGTACCGCGTCGACCTTGCGGCCATCGATCAGCACATTGCCCGAGGACGCGTCCTCAAGCCCCGCAATGACACGCAACAGCGTGGACTTGCCGCAGCCCGAGGGGCCGACGAAGACGACGAACTCACCGTCCTTCACCTCGAGGTCGATCCCCTTCAGCACATCGACATTGCCGAAGGATTTTTTGACGTTCTCGATCTTCAGCGAGCCCATGCGCTACTCCCGATAGAAAAGACCGCTTTTTCGCGCATCACAGCCGCACCGCCTTGCCGGTCCGCACGCTTTCGTCCGCGGCGAGGCAGACGGCCAGCGACTTCACCGCATCGCTCATGTGGCGATTGAGGTCGATGTCCTCGCGGATCGCCTTGAGCAGGAAGGCCTGCTCCAGCTCGCACAGCTCCTGATGGCCCGGCTCGCCGGTCATGGAAAGGTTTTCGTCGGGCGCGGCAAAGCGGCCGTCCGGCCCGGTCGCGGCGCGGTGCAGGCAGATCACATTGGTCTTGGTGTGGGAATCGACGTCGTCCGACTTCGCCTTCTCGTCCATGACGATGGAGACGCAGCCATTGGGCGAGATCACGTCCTTCACGAAGAAGGCGGTTTCCGACATCATCGGGCCCCAGCCAGCTTCATACCAGCCGACCGAGCCGTCTTCGAACAGCACCTGCAGATGGCCGTAATTGTACATGTCGGGCGCGACCTCGTCGGACAGGCGCAGGCCCATGCCGCGCACCTCGACCGGCTTGGCGTCGGTGATCTGGCACATGACGTCGAGATAATGCACGCCGCAGTCGACGATCGGCGAGGTCGTCTTCATCAACTGCTTGTGCGTCTCCCAGGTGTGGCCGCTCGACTGCTGGTTCAGGTTCATGCGGAACACGTAAGGCCCGCCGAGATTGCGCGCTTCCTCGATCAGGCGCACCCAGGAGGGGTGGTGGCGCAGGATATAGCCGATGACCAGCTTGCGGCCATTGGCCTTGGCGGCGGCGACGACGCGCTCCGCATCGGCAACGGTGGTTGCCAACGGCTTTTCCACGAACACATGGCAGCCGGCCTCAAGTGCGGCGACTGCATAGTCGGCGTGGCTGTCGGAATAGGTATTGATGGAGGCGACATCCGGCTTCAGCTCGGCCAGCGCCTCGAAGAAGGACGGCCGGATCTCGTAGCCGGTCATCTCCTCCGGCAGTTCAACCTGCGAGCGGTTGACCAGCGAGGCGATCTCGAAGCCCGGATTGCGGTGATAGGCCAGCGCATGGCTGCGTCCCATATTGCCGAGGCCGGCCACGAGAACGCGCAGGGGTTTTTCGTTGTTTCCACTCACTTGACGGCTCCGGAGGTAATGCCGCGGATCAATTGCCGCGAGAAGATCACATAGAGGACGAGCACAGGCAGGATGGCGAGCGACAGCGCCGCCAGCACGGCGTTCCAGTTGGTGACATACTGGCCGATGAACAGCTGGGCGCCGAGCGTGATGGTCTTGGTCGACTCGGATGGCGCCAGGATCAGCGGGAACCAGAGATCGTTCCAGATCGGGATCATGGTGAACACCGCCACCGTCGCCATGGCCGGCCGCACCAGCGGCAGCACGAGACGGAAGAAGATGCGGTATTCGGAAAGCCCGTCGATGCGGCCGGCATCCTTCAGGTCGTCGGAAACCTGCTTCATGAATTCCGACAGGATGAAGATGCAAAGAGGCAGGCCTTGCGCCGTATAGACCAGGATCAGAGCGGTGAGCGTGTTGACCAGCCCGCTCGCCACCATGAGCTGCAGGATCGCCACCGTGCCGAGGCGGATCGGGATCATGATGCCCAGCGCCAGATAGAGCCCCATCAGCGTGTTGCCCTTGAAGCGGTATTCGGCCAGCGCAAAGGCCGCCATGGCGCCGAACAGCAGCACCAGGAACAGCGAGCCGACGGTGACGATGAAGCTGTTCTGGAAATAAAGCAGGAAGTCGCCCTGCCCGAGCACAGTCTGGTAGCCGATCAGGTCGAATGTCTCGGCGGTGGGCGGCGCCAGCGGCGTGCGGAAGATGGCGTTGCGCGACTTGAACGAGTTGATGACGATCACCACCACCGGGGCCAGCGCGATGAGGGTGTAAAGCAGCAGGATCGCATGGGCCGCGAGGGTGCGGGGCAGAGAATTGGTCGCCTTGCTCATCGCGCGCCTCAGAACTGGTAGCGACGCAGGCGCGTCTGGATGGCGAAGAGATAGACGCACACGCCGGCGAGGATGATGAAGAACATCATCGAGGCGATGGTCGAGCCCATATAGGGATCGCCCGTCTGCAGTTGAAAGCCGAAGAAGGTGCGGTAGAGGAAGGTGCCGAGAATATCGGTCGAATAGTTCGGTCCGGCGAGCGCGCCCTGCGCCGAATAGATCAGGTCGAAGGCGTTGAAATTACCCACGAAGGTCAGCACCGAAATGATGCCGATGGAGGGCAGGATCAGCGGCAGTTTGATCTTCCAGAACTGCGCCATGCCGGTGATGCCGTCGCATTCGGCCGCCTCGATCACCTCGTCGGGGATCGACAGCAGCGCGGCGTAGATCAGCATCATCGGGATGCCGATGAACTGCCACACCGAAATCAGGCCGAGCGTGGTGAGCGCATATTGCTCCTTGCCCAGCCACGGCACGAACAGGCTCTTCAGCCCGACGAGGTCGAGCAGGTTGGGCGCCACACCCCAGAGCGGCGACAGGATCAGCTTCCAGGTGAAGCCGACGATGACGAATGACAGGATGGTCGGGATGAAGATCGCGGTGCGATAGAAGGCCGAAAAACGCAGCCTGGGACTGGAAAGCAGTGCGGCGAGCAGGATGCCGATCGGATTCTGCACCAGCATATGGATGATGAAGAACCAGAAATTGTTGCCCAGCGCATTCCAGAAGCTCGCCGACCAGCGCGGGTCCAAGAACAGCTGGCGGAAATTGGCAAGTCCGGCAAAGACGCGCGCCTGACCGTCTGACGTGAACAGTGAAAGCTGCAGCGTGCCGAACAGCGGCAGGATCATGATCGCAGTGTAGACGAGGACAGCCGGCGCCAGGAACACGGCAATGTGCCAGCGTCGCCGTTTGCGTTCAGTTTCTACCGCCATGCGCTGTCTTGTCCCCGGATAAAGGAACCGGGCCGCCGATGGCGGCCCGGAATATGCATGCTATGCGTTTATTTTGCCGGCTTGTACCAGCTCTCGAGGCCTTCCTGCAGCTTCTTGGCCGCAGCTTCGGGCGTCGAGGTGCCGTTGATCACATTGGCCGACTCGACCCAGGTCTCGTTCTCCAGGTTCGGCGTGCCGCGCGACAGGATCTGGTAGGTCGAGCGGATGGTCGGCTTGCACTTCTCGCGCCAGGAGACGAATTCCTGCGCCAGCGGATCTTCCATCTTCACCGCAGCCGAGTTCAGGCTGAAGAAGCCCGGCAGGGCGTTCGCATAGATGGTGGCGAATTCCGGCGAGGCGACCCAGGACAGGAAGGTCTTGGCGGCTTCGGCGTTCTTGCTCTTGGCGTTGAGGCCGATGCCGATGTCGTTGTGGTCGGAGATGTAGCAGGTGTCGCCGGCATTCTTAACCGGCGGCGGGAAGGCGCCCATCTTGAACTGGGCCTGGGTGTTGAACACCGAGATTTCCCACGAGCCGGCCGGATAGATGGCGGCGCGGCCGAGCGTGAACAGGTTCTGGCTGTCCGGATAGCTCTGCGCTTCGAAGCCGTCGCCCAGATAGTCCTTCCACTTGGCGAGCGTGGCGAAGGGCTCGACCCACTGCGCGTCGGTCAGCTTCTGCTCGCCCTTGATGAGGGCATTGCGGCCTTCCTCGCCCTTCCAATAGGTCGGGCCGATGTTCTGGTAGCCCATGGTCGCGGCTTCCCAGAGATCCTTGGTGCCCATGGCCATCGGGACATAGGTGCCGTCGGCCTTGATCTTGTCGAGGGCCGCGAAGAACTCGGCCTCGGTGGCGGGCGGCGTGATGCCGAGCTTCTCGAAGGCTTCCTTGTTGTAGATGAAGCCATGGATGACCGAAGCCATCGGCACGCAGAAAGAGGCCTTGCCGTCGTCGGTGGTCCAGGCGGACTTGGCGACGTCGGAGAAGTTCTCCATGCCGGCGAGGCCCGTCAGGTCGGCCAGGTGACCCTTGTTGTAGAGTTCCAGCGAGGCGTCGAACGGACGGCAGGTGATGAGATCGCCGGCGGAGCCCGCATCGAGCTTGGCGTTCAGCGCGGCGTTGTATTCGGTCGGCGCGGAGGGCGAGAACACGACCTTGATGCCGGGATTCTTGGCTTCGAAGGCCGGGATCAGCTTTTCCTGCCAGATCGAGAGGTCGTCGTTGCGCCAGCTTTCGATGGTCAGCGTGGTGTCGGCAAGGGCCATGCCCGCCGAGCCGAGGATGCTGGATGCCATCAGAAGCGCAGTCAGTGCCTGGGTCTTCATTTCGTTTCTCCCTGTTGAACCGTTGAGGCTCGATTGTGGTGAGAGTTCAGGCTGACGCCCTCCCGCTCCCCCTCGGATTCCCGATGCCGCGCGCCGGAAGCTCCCCCGCGGCATCGGACAATTCGGCTCCAGCCGCCCGCATGCGGACGACTGCTTTTTCGATCATTGCAAAAGGATGAAACATGGCCGAGCAGGACTGCGCTTCCCGCAAGTCGAGGCATGAGCGCGCAGCTTCGGCCATTGAAATCCCCCCTTTGCCGGTGACGATACCAAAAAAATACCACTTGTCCACCCGCGTTAACGACTTTGTCGGAGCGCCCCTCCAAAACTCGTTAAAATGCCTTGCATTCAAAGGGTCTTCGACCAGAACCCGCCTTGGGAAAATTAACCCCTTGGCTATTGGTATTTTATTGGTATCATTGCTCGCGAGGGAGATTTCACAGTGGATCTGGTGCTTGGGATAGATGGCGGCGGCACGAGCTGCAGGGCCGCATTGGCGACCGCGTCCGGTGTCGTCCTCGGCCGCGGCAAGAGCGGTCCGGCCAACATCATGACCGACCTTGAGGGCGCGCGTCACAACATCGTCGACGCGGCACGGCTGGCTTTCGTCGATGCCGGCCGCGACCCGGCCCTCATCCCCGATACCGATGCCGTTCTCGGCCTCGCCGGCACCAATGTCGGCGGCTACAAGCAGCAGCTTCTCGACATCCTGCCCTTCCGCCGCAGCCTCGTCGAAAGCGATGCGCTGATTGCCCTCAACGGCGCGCTCGGCGACCATGACGGCGCCATCGCCATCATCGGCACCGGCTCGATCTTCATGTCGCGCAAGGGCTCGGCGATGCAGACGATCGGCGGCTGGGGCTTCATGCTCGGCGATCTCGGTGGCGGAGCGCGCATCGGGCGCGACCTGCTTCAGGAGACGCTGCTCGCCCATGACGACATCCACCCCAGCTCGGAACTGACCCAGGCCGTGCTGCAGCGCTTCGCCGGCGACGCGCGCGAGATAGTCAAATTCGCGGCCGCCTCCAAGCCGGCTGATTTCGGCACTTTCGCGCCGATGGTTTTCGACTACGCCGCACAAGGCGACGCGGTGGCCAAGGTGGTTCTGGCGCGCGCCGCGCGCGACATCGAGGAAGCGCTGGATGCGCTGAAACTTTCGCCCGATCAGTGGCTTTGCCTGCTGGGCGGCCTGGCCGGCCTGATCGGCCCGCATTTGTCGGCAAGATACCAGCCTATGCTGCATGCGCCCGAACAGGACGCGCTGGGCGGCGCAGTCGCAATGGCGGCAAAGCTGTTTGGCACCGTGAGGGCGCCGGCCCATGTCTGAGGCGGCCGAAAGCATCTTCTCGCTCGTCAAGGCGTCCGACGGCGGCGCGCCGCTCTACTTGCAGCTCAAGAAGAACATCGAGGATGCGGTTCAGCGCGGCGTCATCGGGCCAGGCGATGCGCTGCCTTCGGAACGCGACATCGCGATCAAAGCCGACATTTCGCGCGTGACCGTGCGCAAGGCGGTGCAGGACCTCGTCAAGAACGGCATACTGGTGCAGCGCCACGGCTCGGGCACCTTCGTGGCGCCGCGCATGGAGCGCGTCGAGCAGTCCCTTTCGCGGCTCACCTCGTTCACCGACGACATGGCCCGGCGCGGCATGTCGGCCAGTTCCATCTGGCTGGATAAGGGCATCTACCCGCCCTCGCCTGACGAGATCATGATCCTCGGCCTGTCGGCGAAGGAACTGGTGGCGCGCGTCAGCCGCTTGCGCATCGCCAACGAAACACCGATGGCGATCGAGCGGGCCTCGATCTCCCTCGCAGCACTTCCCGATCCCGAGGCCGTGGGCCCGTCGCTCTACAGCACCCTCGATAAGACCGGCAACCGCCCGGCGCGCGCCGTTCAGCGCATCTCGGCGGTCAATCTGGTCGGCGCCGATGCGCGGCTGCTCGAGGTGCCGGAAGGCTCGGCCTGCCTGCACATCGAGCGTATTTCCTACCTTGCCAGCGGCAAGGTGATAGAATTCACCCGTTCCATCTATCGCGGCGACGCATATGACTTCGTCGCCGAACTAAGGCTGGCAGGTCCAGGCGAAGAACTTGGAGGCACTACTTGACTGAAATGACCCATATGCGCCGCGAAATCGAGGAAATCCCCGAGGCGGTGGCGCGTCTTCTCGATGGCTCCAAGGCTGCGCTGACCGAGGCGGGCCACGACATCGCCAAGCGCGATCCGCGCTTCGTCGTCACCGTCGCGCGCGGCTCCTCCGACCATGCGGCCTCGTTCCTGAAATACGCGGTCGAGCTCACCGCCGGGCTGGCTGTGGCCTCCGTCGGCCCCTCGGTAGCCTCGATCTATCGCGCACCGCTGAAGCTGAACGGCTCGGCCTGCGTGGCGATCTCCCAGTCTGGCAAGAGCCCGGACATCGTCTCCATGGCCGAGGCCGCCCGCAAGGCCGGCTCGCTGACGATTGCGCTCACCAACACGCCGGGCTCGCCGCTCGGCAAGGCCTGCGAGCACACGATCGACATTCTTGCAGGCGTCGAAAAGAGCGTGGCGGCGACCAAGACCTTCGTGAACTCGGCGGTGGCCGCGGTGGCGCTGATGGCGCATTGCACCAACGACCAGGCGCTACTTGCGGCGCTGGCCGAACTGCCCGAACACTTCCGCAAGGCGGTGGACTGCGACTGGATGGGGCTTGCCGGCGCACTCGAAGACGCCAACTCCCTGTTCATCCTCGGCCGCGGGCCTTCCTTCGCGATCGCCAATGAGGCGGCGCTGAAGTTCAAGGAAACCTGCTCCATGCATGCGGAATCCTACAGCGCCGCCGAAGTTATCCATGGGCCGATGGCGCTGGTCCGCCCCGGCTTCCCGGTGCTGGCGCTGGCCGCGCGCGACGCCTCGGAAGCGTCCGTCGTCCAGGTCGGCGACCAGCTGGCCGACAAGGGCGCCTCGGTGTTCATGACTTCGGACAAGGCCGGCAAGGCCGTGCGCCTGCCCTTTGCGGCGACCGGCCATCCGCTGACCGATCCTCTGGCCCTGATCGTTTCCTTCTACGGTTTCGTCGAGGCCTTTGCGCGGCATCGCGGGCTCAACCCCGACGTGCCGCCCTTCCTCAACAAGGTGACCGAGACGATATGACCGATAATTTCGCCATCGTCGGCGCGCGCATTTTCGACGGCCAGGCCTGGCACAATCGCTCGGCCCTGATCGTTCGCCAGGGTGTGGTCGAGCGTATCGAAGCGGGCACCCAGGTGCCGGCTGGGCTGCATGTCATCGAGCTCAACGGCGGCATGATCGCCCCCGGCTTCGTCGACCTTCAGGTCAATGGCGGCGGCGGCGTGATGCTCAACGACGCGCCGTCGGTGGCGGCGATCCGCACCATCTGCGAGGCCCACGCGCCCTTCGGCACCACCGCACTTTTGCCGACGCTCATCACCGACACGCCGGAACTGACGGCGGAAGCGGTGGCCGCAGGCGCCGAGGCGACGCAGGAGAAGGTGCCTGGCTTCCTCGGCCTGCATCTCGAAGGCCCGCATCTTTCGCTCGCGCGCAAGGGCGCCCACGATCCCAAGCTGATCCGGCCGATGACCGACGCGGATGAGGGGGCACTGATCGCGGCCCGCGAAAAGATGCCGGTGCTTCTGACGACCATCGCGCCCGAATCCGTCGAGCCGGGCCGCGTTTCACGTCTGGCTCAGGCGGATGTGGTTGTCAGCCTCGGCCACACCGACAGCGGCTACAAGACCGCGCAGGCCTTTGCCGAGGCCGGTGCGACGATGGTGACCCATCTCTTCAACGCGATGAGCCAGATCGGCAATCGCGAGCCGGGCGTGGTCGGCGCCGCGATCGACGGTCAAAGCTTTTACGCAGGCCTGATCGCCGATGGCATCCATGTCCACCCGACGGCGATGCAGATCGCGCTGAAGGCCAAGAAGGGCTATGGCAAGATCTTCCTCGTCACCGACGCCATGGCGACCATCGGCACCGACATGAAGTCGTTCACCTTGAACGGCCGCCTCATCAAGCGCGAAAACGGCAGCCTGAGGCTTGAGGACGGCACGCTCGCCGGCGCCGATCTCGACATGATCTCGGCGGTGCGCTTCATGCACAAGACGATCGGGATCGAGCTCGAAGAGGCGTTGCGCATGGCCTCGCTCTATCCGGCCGAAGCGGTCGGCCAGGATGGCCGGCTCGGCCGCCTGATGATCGGCTCGGCGGCGAACATCGTCCACCTCTCAGACGACCTTTCGGTGAAAGGGGTCTGGATCGAGGGCGCAAAGGTGTTTTCGAACTAGAGCATTTTGCAGCCAGGCGGAATCGCTTGGCGTCGTATAAATTCAGCTAAAACAATGAGATAGAGCGGCGCAAGCGCATCCGTAAGGATGACCGCCACTCTAGGAGCTAACGGCTGGGGCTACCCCCCGCCAGTAATATCAGAGCACGCCGTCGCCAGCGGCCCGGATGGCGGCGATGTTCTTGGCATAGGCGTCCGCGCTGCCGCCCTTGAACACCGCCGAGCCGGCGACCAGCACATTGGCGCCGGCGGCCGTGACCAGCGGCGCGGTTTCGGGCGTGACGCCGCCGTCGATCTCGATGTCGATCGGCCGGTTGCCGATCAGCGCCTTGACGCGCTTCACCTTCTCCACCACCGCCGGAATGAAGGCCTGGCCGCCGAAGCCGGGGTTGACCGTCATCAACAGCACGAGGTCGAGCCGGTCGAGCACATATTCGATGGCGCTTTCGGGCGTCGACGGGTTGAGCGAGACGCCGGCCTTCTTGCCGAGGTTCTTGATCGCCTGCAGCGAGCGGTCGAGATGCGGGCCGGCTTCGGCATGCACGGTGATGATGTCGCAACCGGCATCGGCGAAGGCCGCGAGATAGGGATCGGTCGGCGCGATCATCAGGTGACAGTCGAACACCTTGTCGGTGCGATTGCGGATCGCCTTGATGACCTGCGGGCCGAAGGTGATGTTGGGCACGAAATGGCCGTCCATGACGTCGAGATGGATCCAATCGGCGCCGGCGGCTGCCACGGCCTCGACCTCTTCGCCGAGGCGGGAGAAATCGGCCGACAGGACCGAAGGGGCGATCAGGGTTTTTGCGCTCATTTCCGGGCCTTTCAGGGTCGAGACTGTTTCGTCCCGCCGCCCTAATGCCCCAGACCGCGAATGTCGATAGTCAAATCCGCGCGGGGCGGGGCGCTAAGCCTGAGCCCGCGCGCCGCCGATCGAGCCGCGCACCACGAGATCGACCGGCCATACCTCGCCGCGCGCTGCCGTTTCGAGCCCCGAAATGCGCGCGGCCAGCCGCTCGCCTATCCGCTGGCCGGCGGCGCGGATCGAGGAGCGCGTGGTGGTCAGCGGCACGGGGAAACTCTCCGGCTTCAGCCATGGGAACACGTCATCATGGGCAACCAGCGACAGATCGCCGGGGATGGTCAGGCCGAGATCGCGCACCGCCCGCACGACACCCAGCGCCATGATCAGGCTCGAGCAGATGATTGCCGTCGGCGCTTCGCCTTGCTCCAGCAGGCTGCGGGTCGCGCGGTAGCCATTCTCCTCGGTCATCGCCACCGAGCGCACCAGAGACGGCGGCAGGACGAGATCGCGCGCGGCCAGCGCGCGCTGCACGCCGCGCTCGCGGAAGATGGCGAAGGTCTGGGTTTCGTCGCCGTTCAGCAGCCCGATGCGCTTGTGGCCGAGCTGCAGCAAGAGCCGCGTTGCCGACTGGAAGGCGGCCTCATTGTCGATGTCGAGGTAGGGATACTCGAAGTCGAGCCCTTCGCTGCGGCCGTGGACGATGTAGGGGATGCCAAGTTGCTGGGCGAGCACAATGCGCCCGTCGGCATGGCACGGCGCGGATATATAGAGTGCGTCGACCTGCTTGTTGGCGACCACCCGGCGATAGGTCGTCTCCTCGTCGCCGGCCTCCGCCGGCGAGAGCACGAGGTCCAGCTCATGCGCCCGCGCATAATCACCAAGCCCCGACAGGAATTCGACGAAATGCGGATCGATGTCGACGCTGCCGCCGGTCGGCATGATGTAGCCGATCATCCCGGCCTTGCCGGTCGCCAGCCGCCGCGCGCTCGGATTGGGCCTGTAGCCATGCCGCTTGGCGGCGTCCGCGACGCGCCGGCGCGTTTCCTCGCTGACTTCCGGATAACCGTTGAGCGCCCGGCTGACCGTGGTCTGCGACAGGTCGAGCATCAGCGCGAGCTGTTTGAGATTCACCGTTGGCCTCGCATTCCCAAAGCGCTTTCAAAATTCTGAAAGTTGCTTTCCCGTTAATGCTGAACACAATAGGCCGGACGGAGGCATTTCAGAAGCGGAAATTGCTAGTGCAGCGCGAAAAAGTTGCTGCAATGCAGTCGAAACAGCGATTTAAATCGATTCACAAAACATGCCGCTTGACACATTTCTCGTTTCGAGCCGATGATACTGCCAGCCAAAGCGCTTTGGAAACTTTCGGAAGAAAGTTCTTTCGAAAGTCGCGGTTCCGCTTGAGGCGGAATGCCCGGGGCAGTGTCGGCGGGACGAATGGAGGTTCGTCCGGGGAAATGACCGAACGGGAGGACAATCGATGAAGAACGGCCTTTTGCTGGGCGCAGCGCTGACCGCACTCGCGCTCGCCGGTGCACCTGCGCACGCGGAACTGAAGTTCAAGCCGGGCGAAGACGCCCGCTTTCACTGGGCGAACCTTGACGACCTCAAGAAGATCGACCTGAAGGGCGAGACGCTGACGATCTTCGGGCCCTGGCGCGGCGAGGACGAGGCGCTGGTGCGCAGCGTGCTCGAATATTTCGTCGAGGCCACCGGCGTCGACCTGAAATACTCGTCGTCCGAAAACTACGAGCAGCAGATCGTTATCGATACCCAGGCCGGCAGCCCCCCCAACATCGCCATCCTGCCGCAGCCGGGCCTGATCCAGGACCTCGCCTCCAAGGGCTTCCTGACGCCTCTGGGCGACGACACCGCCGCCTGGATCAAGGAGAACTATGCCGCCGGCCAGTCCTGGGCCGATCTCGGCACCTACAAGGACAAGGACGGCAAGCCCGGCTTCTTCGCCTTCCCCTACAAGGCCGACGTGAAGGGCCTGGTGTGGTACTCGCCCGACAATTTCGAGGAAGCCGGCTACAAGGTTCCCAAGACGCAGGAAGAGCTCGCCGAGCTGGAGAAGAAGATCGTCGCCGACGGCCACAAGCCGTGGTGCATCGGCCTGGGCTCGGGCGGCGCCACCGGCTGGCCGGCCACCGACTGGGTCGAGGACATCATGCTGCGCACCCAGCAGGCGGATGTCTACGACAAGTGGACCACCAACGAGATCCCCTTCACCGACCCCCGCGTCGTCAATGCGCTCGAGATCTTCGGCAAGATCGCGACCGACGACAAGATGGTCGACGGGGGTGCTGCGGCCGTGGCCGCAACCGACTTCCGCGACAGCCCCAAGGGCCTCTTTGCAGTGCCGCCGAAGTGCTACATGCACCACCAGGCTTCGTTCATTCCCTCCTTCTTCCCCGAAGGCACCAAGCTCGGCCAGGACGCGGATTTCTTCTACTTCCCGGCCTATGCGTCGAAGCCGGAGCTAGGCACGCCCGTCGAGGGCGCCGGCACGCTGGCGATGATCACCAAGGATTCGAAGGCGGCGCGTGCCTTCATCGAATTCCTGAAGATGCCGCTGGCGCATGAGCTCTGGATGGCGCAGGGCAGCTTCGTCACGCCCTTCAAGTCGGTCAACACGGATGCCTATGCGAGTGCTGCGCTGAAGAAGCAGGGCGAAATCCTTGCCACCGCCTCGACCTTCCGCTTCGACGGCTCGGACCTGATGCCGGGCAAGATCGGCGCCGGCTCCTTCTGGACGGGCATGATCGATCTGGTCGGCGGCAAGCCGGCGGCCGACGTGGCGGCCGACATCCAGAAGAGCTGGGACGCAATCAAGTAGCGGGTGCATCCTCCAGCAATGCCCCCTCACCCGTCCTCCGCTACGCTCAGGCCCCCTCTCCCCAGCCGGGGAGACGGGGTTGCCAGCGCGGCGCCTCCCTCTTCCCCCGCGAGGGAGAAGGTGGCCGCTCCCGGGTCTTGCTTTTGGCAAGCCCGAGGACAGGCCCCGGGGCGGGATGAGGGGGCATATTTTTCGGTGATGTAACCAACCAGTCCGTTGAACAGGGAACCATCCCATGACGGCACAGATTCTTTCGGCGATCATCACGGTGCTCATCGGCGTGGGCGGCTGCGTGATCTATTTCTGGAGCGCCAACCGCCTGCTCGATCTCGTGTTTCCCGCGCGCGGCGTCTCCGGCACCACCGCGATCGACAATCTGCGCAGGCAGGGCTACGTCCGGCCCTGGCTGTTCGTCGGTCCGGCGCTGCTCATCCTCAGCGTCTACCTGATCTACCCGGCCATCGCGACATTCTACTATTCGCTGCACGATCGCAGCGGCCAGAGTTTCGTCGGCCTCTCCAACTATTCCTGGGCGCTGGGCGACCGCGAATTCCGCCAGGCCATCTTCAACAATCTGCTCTGGCTGATGGTCGTGCCGGCCGCCTGCACCTTTCTGGGGCTGGTGATTGCCGTGCTGACCGACCGCATCTGGTGGGGCACCATCGCCAAGAGCCTGATCTTCATGCCGCTCGCCATCTCCTTCGTCGGCGCCAGCGTCATCTGGAAATTCGTCTATGAGTTTCGCGGCGACGGCCAGACCCAGATCGGCATCCTCAACGCGCTGGTGCAGTATTTGGGCGGCGATCCGCAGGTGTGGGTGTCGACGCCATTCTGGAACAACTTTTTCCTCATGGTCATCCTGATCTGGATCCAGACCGGCTTTGCCATGGTCATCCTGTCCTCGGCGCTGCGCGGCATTCCGGAAGAGACCATCGAGGCGGCGACGATCGATGGCGCAAGCCCCTTCCAGATCTTCTGGAAGATCATGATCCCGCAGATCTGGGGCACCATCGCGGTCGTGTGGACCACCATCACCATTCTGGTGCTAAAGGTGTTCGACATCATCCTGACCATGACCAACGGCCAGTGGAACACAAACACGCTGGCGAACTTGATGTTCGACTGGATGTTCCGCGGCACCGACTACGGCCGGGGCGCAACAATCGCCATCGTCATCATGCTGGCCGTCGTGCCGATCATGATCTGGAACATCCGCCAGGCAACCCGCGAAGGCGGAGGACACTGACATGGCCCGCGCGCCCGGAAAATCCTTCCTCGGCCGCTTCGGCGTCCATATCGCCGTCGCCGCCTTCGTCATCCTCTGGACGATCCCGACGCTCGGCATCCTGGTCTCGTCGCTGCGCTACAAGGACCAGATCGTCGCCTCGGGCTGGTGGACGGCGCTGACCACGGCAAGCCACACCGACGCCGGCCGGCTCGGCGGCGCGGCTGACCAGGTCGAGAAGGACGGCAAGTTCCTCATCATGGGCAATTTGTTCGGCGCCGGCGACAGCCGCACGCTGACCGCCTTCGGCATCAAGGCGCAGGCGCCGGCTGAATTCCCGGCCGGCTCGGTCGCAGACCTCGGCGACGGCGTGACGCTGCAGGTCAACAACGACGGCTCCTATGTCATGTCCTCGCCGGTGGCCTTCGAGGGCGATCGCGCCCGGCGCGTCTACTATGCGGCGTCGATCCCGCCGAACTTCACCGCCGAGAACTACAAGACGGTGCTGCTTTCCGAGGGCATAGGCCGCTCCTTCATCAACTCGCTGACGGTGACGGTGCCCGCCACCATCATCCCGATCCTGATTGCGGCCTTCGCCGCCTATGCGCTGGCCTGGATGCGCTTTCCCGGCCGCGCGCTGCTGATCGCCACCGTCATCGGCCTGCTGGTCGTGCCGCTGCAGATGTCACTGATCCCGCTGCTCAAGATGTACAACGGAGTCGGCGCCTTCTTCGGCGTGCCGGCCAAGACCTATCTCGGCATCTGGCTGGCGCATACCGGCTTCGGGCTGCCCTTCGCCATCTACCTGCTCAGGAGCTACATCGCCGGCCTGCCGCGCGAGATCATGGAGTCGGCGCGCATCGACGGCGCCAGCGATTTCGAGATCTTCGTAAAAATCGTGCTGCCGCTGTCCTTCCCGGTGCTGGCTTCCTTCGCCATTTTCCAGTTCCTCTGGGTGTGGAACGATCTGCTTGTGGCGATGGTGTTCCTGCGCACCGACGCCGACCAGATGGTGCTGACCGCCAGGCTCAACAACCTGCTCGGCTCGCGCGGCGGCAACTGGGAAATCCTGACAACCTCGGCCTTCGTCACCATATTGGTGCCGCTTGCCGTATTCTTCTCACTGCAACGCTATTTCGTCCGCGGCCTGCTCGCGGGCTCCGTCAAAGGAGGCTGACCGCCATGCAAGCCGCACGCAAGATCGAACGACCCGAACCGGCGGTGGACCGCGACTGGTGGCGCGGCGCGGTGATCTACCAGATCTATCCGCGCAGCTATCAGGATTCGAACGGCGACGGCATCGGCGACCTCCGGGGCATCATCCGCCGCCTGCCGCATATCGCCTCCCTCGGCGCCGACGCGATCTGGATCTCGCCCTTCTTCAAGTCGCCGATGAAGGATTTCGGCTACGACGTGTCGGACTATTGCGACGTCGATCCGATGTTCGGCACGCTTGCGGATTTTGACGCGCTGGTGGCGGAGGCGCACCGGCTGGGGCTGAAGGTGATGATCGACCAGGTCATCTCCCACACTTCCGACGAGCACCCCTGGTTCAAGGAAAGCCGGGCCTCGCGCAACAATCCCAAGGCGGACTGGTTCGTGTGGGCCGACGCCAAGCCCGATGGCACGCCGCCCAACAACTGGCTGTCGATCTTCGGCGGCTCGGCTTGGCAGTGGGACACGCGCCGACAGCAATATTACCTACACAATTTCCTTGCCGAGCAGCCCGACCTCAACTTCCACAATCCGGCTGTTCAGAATGCTGTGCTGGATGCCACGCGCTTCTGGCTGGAGCGCGGCGTCGACGGTTTTAGGCTCGACACGATCAATTTCTACTTCCACTCGGCCGGGCTCGAGGATAACCCGGCCCTGCCGAAAGAGCAGCGCAACGATTCCATCGCGCCCTCGGTCAATCCCTATAACTACCAGGACCATCTCTACGACAAGAGCCAGCCGGACAATCTCGGCTTCCTGGAGCGGTTCCGCGCGCTGCTGGACGAATATCCGGCCGCCGCGGCTGTTGGCGAAGTGGGTGATGCGCAACGCGGGCTCGACATCGTCGCCGCCTACACCGCCGGCGACCATCGGGTGCAGATGTGCTACGCCTTCGACTTCCTGGGGCCTGAGAAGATCAGCGCGCCCAAGGTGCGCAACGTGCTGGAAACCTTCGGCCGCGAGGCGAGCGACGGCTGGTCGTGCTGGGCCTTCTCCAATCATGATGTGGTGCGCCACGCCTCGCGCTGGGGCGAAGGCGAGGCCGACCGCACGGCCTATCTCAAGGTGCTGTCTGCGCTCCTGATGTCGCTGCGCGGTTCGGTCTGCATCTATCAGGGCGAGGAACTCGGCCTCGGCGAGGCCGAACTCGCCTTCGAGGATTTACAGGACCCCTACGGCATCCGTTTCTGGCCCGAGTTCAAGGGACGCGACGGCTGCCGCACGCCCATGGTGTGGGAGAGCAAGGCACAGAATGCCGGCTTCTCGACCGCCAAGCCGTGGCTTCCCGTGCCGGCCGAGCACAAGGTGCTGGCGGCGGATAGGCAAGCAGGCGACCAGAACTCGCTGCTGGAACACTACCGGCGCTTCCTCGCCTTCCGCCGGGGGCACCCCGCACTTGCCAAAGGCGACATCGTCTTCCTGCCGAGCGAAGGCGACACGGTTGCCTTTACGCGCCGGGAAGGTAATGAAGAGATCGTCTGCGCCTTCAATCTCGGCTCGCAACCGGCCGTGGTCGAGCTCGGCGGATCGGCGGGGCTGCAGCCTCTCTCCGGTCATGGCTTTTCAGGCAAGGCCGAAGCAGGCACAATCAGGCTTGGCGCCTATGGTGCCTGGTTCGGGCGGCGCGCCTGATCACGAAGACAGCAGAGGGGAGAAAGAATCGTGGCCGATCTCACGCTGAGGAACGTCAAGAAGGCATATGGCAACCTCAACATCCTGCACGGCATCGACCTCGATATAAAATCGGGCGAGTTCATTGTCTTCGTCGGACCATCGGGCTGCGGAAAGTCGACGCTGCTGCGCACCATTGCGGGGCTTGAAGACATCACCGGCGGCACCTTGCAGATCGCTGGCGAGACCGTGAACGACGTGCCGCCCTCCAAGCGCGGCATCGCCATGGTGTTCCAGTCCTATGCGCTCTATCCGCACATGACGGTCTACGACAACATGGCCTTCGGCATGAAGATCGCGCGCGAAAGCAAGGCCGAGATCGACCGCCGCGTGCGCCAGGCAGCCGAAATCCTGCAGCTGACGAAATATCTCGAGCGCCTGCCCAAGGCGCTGTCGGGCGGCCAGCGCCAGCGTGTCGCCATCGGTCGCGCCATCGTGCGCAACCCAAAAGTCTTCCTGTTCGACGAGCCTCTGTCCAATCTCGACGCTGCGTTGCGCGTTGCCACCCGCATCGAGATCGCCAAGCTCAAGGAAAGCATGCCCAATACAACGATGGTCTACGTCACCCACGACCAGGTCGAGGCGATGACGTTGGCGGACCGGATCGTCGTTCTCAAGGACGGGCGCGTCGAACAGGTAGGCACTCCCATGGAGCTCTACCGCAACCCCGGAAACCTGTTCGTGGCGCAGTTCATAGGCTCCCCGGCAATGAACATTTTGCCGGCGAAGATCGAGCAGGCAGGACCGAGGACAACGGTTTCGCATGTCGGTGATCGCAAGGTCGAAGTGCCGATTGCCTCGCCGGCCGGCACGGCGGGCGCGAAGATCAGCTTCGGCGTGCGCCCGGAAGACCTCTATATCGCCAATGGCGGCGACTTCCTGTTCGAAGGCGTGGTCGACTATGTCGAGCAGCTCGGGGAAGTTCAGCTGGTCTATCTGGAGCTCGGTCACACCAGCCAGCCGCTGGTGGCAAAACTGCCCGGCAATGCCGTGGTCAAGCGTGGCACCGTCCTGCGTCTGGCGGCCGATGCCGACAATTTGCACATCTTCGACGAAAGCGGCAGTTCCTTCGCCCGCAATAGCGCGGACGCCGCTGTAGCGGCCTGAAACCCGACTGGTATTCCGCTTTCGTTTGCAACGGCGCCGCCTGTGTAAACGGAAGCGGACCGTTTGGCGCCCCAGGTGCGGGGCGATGGGCTATCCGCCCGAAGAGGCCTCACACCTTGACGAGGTGCTCGACGCGGCCCTTTTCGCCGAAGATCCGTAGATAGCGCTTCATCTCCTCGGCATCGCCCGTCGCCTTGGCGGGATTGTCCGAGAGCTTTACCGCCTCGCGCCCGTTCACCTGGGTGACCTTGCAGACCAGCGAGATCGCGTTGAGGCCCTGCGTCTCCATCGGCGCGCAGCCCTCGAAGTCATTGGTCAGGTTCGTGCCCCAGCCGAAGGACACGCGCACCTTGCCGCGGAAGTGGTGGTACGCCTCTTCGATCGTGTCGACCTCCATGCCGTCGGAGAAGATCAGAAGCTTGTTGCGCGGGTCGACGCCCTTTTCGCGCCACCAGGCCATGATCTTCTCGCCGGCCTCGATCGCCGGGGCGCTGTCGGGCCTGAAGCCGGTCCAGTTGGCGACCCAGTCGGGCGCCTTGTTCAGGAACGCGCTGGTGCCGAAGGTGTCCGGCAGGACGATCAACAGATTGCCGCCATAGTAACGCTGCCAGTCCTGCAGAACCTTGTAGGGCGCCTGGCGCAGGTCGTGGTCGTTGTTGGCCAGGGCCGCCTGCACCGTGGGCAACTCATGCGCGTTGGTGCCGAGCGCTTCGAGGTCGGTGTCCATGGCCAGGAGCACATTGGAGGTGCCGGTGAAGGCTTCGCCGATGCCTTCCTTCAGCGCCTCCACGCACCAGCGCTGCCACATGAAGGAGTGGCGGCGGCGCGTACCGAAATCGGAAACCTTGAGGCCGGGCAGCTGGCGCAGCCGTTCCGTCTTGGCCCAGAGCTTGGCCTTGGCGCGCGCATAAAGCACGTCGAGCGCGAAGGGGCCGAAGGGGCGCATGGCCGAGCGCGAGCGCAATTCGTTGATGATGGCGAGCGCAGGGATTTCCCACAGCGTGGTGTACATCCACGGCCCATGGAACTCGAGCTCGTATTGCCCGTCGCGCTTGGACAGCTCGTATTCGGGAAGCTGGAAATTCTCCAGCCAGGCGAGGAATTCGGGCTCGAAGATCTGCTTGCGACCATAGAAGGTGTTGCCGCCCAGCCAGATCATTTCCTTCTTCGTGAAGCGCAGCGTGCGCGCATAGTCCAGCTGCTCGCGCAGTTCCTGCTCGTCGATCTCGTCGGCCAGCCTGACGGAGGTAGTGCGGTTGATCAGCGAAAAAGTGACGTCGACATCGGGATACATGCCCCAGATCATCTGCAGCATCAGCAGCTTGTAGAAGTCGGTATCAAGCAGGCTGCGAACGATCGGGTCCAGCTTCCAGGTATGGTTGTAGACGCGTCGCGCAATATCTGTCTTGGTCATTCACGAGAGCCTTTTTGAGCTGCTTTTCGCTTATCCGACAGCCTCTTAACATCGAAACGGCTAACTTGCCTCATCAATGCGCCGCTGGACCGACAAAAATCCCGCTGCGGCAAGCACGGTTGCGTCCGCGACAGCCGGCAAAGCACGGGACGCCAGGGTCAGGCAACGCCCGCCCTTGCCAGATCCAGCCTCTCGCGGCGCAGCCAGCGCGAGAGGAGCAGCACCGCGACCACCGCGAGACCCGTGGACAGGCCGATCCAGATGCCGACGCCGTTCATGCCGAACGGGAATGCCAGGAGCAGGCCCATCGGCAGGCCGATGCCCCAATAGCCGATGGCCGCATAGATCATCGGGATCTTGGTATCGTGCAGCCCGCGCAACATGCCGGCGGCCACCGCCTGGGCGCCGTCCACGATCTGGAACAGCCCGGCAAAGATCAGGAACGAGACCGCGAGACCGATCACGGTGGTATTGATCGGATCGGCGAGATCGATGAAAGCACCGATCAGCATCCGCGGCCAGCAGATCATCAGCAGCGCCGCAAGCGCCATGAAGCTGACGCCCATCACGAAAGCCGTCCACCCCGCGCGACTGATGCCTTCCTCGTCGCGCGCGCCATAGGAGAGGCCGACGCGCACGGTCACCGCCTGGCTGAGACCCAGTGGGATCATGAAGCTGATCGAGGCGATCTGCATGGCAATTGCGTGCGCGGCCAGCGAGGCGGCGCCGATCATGCCCATGAACATCGCCGCCGCGTTGAAGATGGTGACCTCGAAGGCCATGATACCGGCAATCGGCATGCCGAGCTTGAGCAGCCCGAAGAAGCGCGGCCAGTCGGAGCGCCAGAAGCGTCCGAACAGCCTGTAGCGGCGGAATTTCGGCTGGACCGTCACCACGATCGCCAGACCGACGAACATCAGCAGGCTCGACAGGCTGGTTGCCAGCCCGGAACCGGAAATGCCCATCGGTGAAAAGCCGAGATTGCCGAACATGAAGCACCAGTTGGCCAAAACGTTGAAGCCGACCGCCATGAACACGATGGCCAGCGCCCAGCCCGGCCGCTCCAGCGCCGAGATGAAGGAGCGCAGCACGATATAGCCGTAGAAGGGCAGCAAGGCCCATTGCAGCCAGTGCACATAGTGGCCCGCCAGCCTGGCAAGCTCGGGCTCCTGCCCCATGGCGAGCAACAGCCTTTCGGCCTGCCAGAGCAGCGCCCAGATCGGGATGCAGACCAGAACCGCCAGCCACAGCCCCTGGCGCACCGTGCGGCGAATGTCGCGCACCGAATGACGCTTGCGGCCAAGCTCGGTCGCGATCATCGGCGACGTGGCCAGGATCAGGCCGAGCCCGAAGATCAGCGGCGCGAAATAGAGGCTCGAGCCCAGTGCGCCGGCAGCGAGCGTGTCGGGGCCGAGCCGCCCCATCATCATCACGTCGGTCGCGGTCATGGCTGTCTGGCCGAGATTGGTCAGCACCATCGGCCAGGCCAAAGCCAGCATCGCCCGAAATTCGAGGCGCCAAGGATTTACCGGCGCGCGGACGCCGGTTTCATTCGCAGACATGTTTCTAACTTTCAGGAGCGGGCGGCGACGAATGCGCACCGCCGGCCTCGTTCTTGGCGGAAAAACGGAATGGTCTTTCCGACTCTTTTGCGCTTTTTGAACCAAAGCACCGCGTGAAACAAGCCTTCACCTTGGTCAATGGTTGAGCCAGAGACGCCATTGCCGACAGATACTGTCGGCATTCTCTCAAAGTTCTACAGCGTTTCGAGCAGCTGCCGCTGGCGCTGCATTTTGCGAAAAACGCGATAGTCGCGTTCGAAGCGTGCACGCATTGCCGGGTTGGGCCTGCGCTCTCGCCCGGTCTGCCGCATGGCTGTGCAGGCCGCCGCCAGCGAGGGGTAAAGGCCGGCTGCAAACGCGGCCACCATGCCGGTGCCGAGCAGCACCGCATCGTCGACGACGGGCTCTACAACGGTGCAGCCGGTCGCGTCGGCGTAGAGCTCCATCAGAAGCGGGTTTTTGGTGTGTCCGCCGGTGACATGCAGCGTGTCGATGACATGGCCGCTGTCATTGAGCGTCTCGAGTATGTGGCGCATGCCGAGCGCGATGCCAACGGCCGTGCGCCAGTAGAGCCGGCACAGGCTGTCGAAGGTGGCATCCAGCGTCAGCCCCGAAATGACGCCGACCGCATGCGGATCGGCCAGCGGCGAACGGTTGCCATGGAAATCGGGCAGCACATGCAGCCGCGATGCAAAAGCCTCGCTCTCCGTCTCGCGCATCTCCATCACGCGTTCGGCGATGCGCCGGTGCGCGGCCGCATCCGGCTCGCCGCCGGCGCCATGCCAGCGGATGATATGGTCAAGCAAGGCGCCCGTCGCCGATTGACCGCCCTCGCTCATCCAGCAATCGGCAAGGGTGGCGCCGAAATAGGGTCCCCAGCCGCCGACGAAGTGGCGCGGCTCCGGTGACATCGCCATCACGCAGCTGGAGGTTCCGGCAATCAGCGCCAGATGCCGGTCTATCCCGGAGAGGTCGCCAACGAAGCCGCCCAGCACGCCGAGCGCGCCGGCATAGGCATCGATCAGTCCCGTCCCGACACGGCAGGCGGTGGTGAGGCCGAGTGCGGCGGCAGCCTCGGGCAGAAGCGGCCCGAGATCGATCCCGACCGGGCTTGCGCGCCGCGGCAGGTTCCCGCGTTCCAGGAGATCGCCAAGCCCAACCGTGTCGAGGAAGTCCGTCCGCCAACCCGGATTTTCGTGCGCCAGATAGGTCCATTTGCAGGTAAGCGTGCATTGCGAGCGGGCAAGCGAACCCGACGCCTTCCAAGCAAGGAAATCGGCCAGGTCGAAGAAATATCCGGCCTTCGACCATTGCCCCGGCAGATGGCGCTTCAGCCACATCAGCTTGGGGATCTGCATTTCGGGCGACATCACGCCGCCGACATGGTCGAGCACGCGATGCTCGGTCGCCGTGCATTCGGCAGCCTCAGTGATAGCGCGGTGGTCGAGCCAGACCACCGTGTCCCACCGATCTTCGCGGCTGGTCGAAACCGATAGCTGCTTGCCCTCGACATCGCGCATCACCAGCGAACAGGTGGCGTCGAAGGCGATGCCCGCAATATCCTCGGCCGCCACGCCGGCCTTTTCGCGAGCAGCCCGTACTGCGACACAGACCGCGTGCCAAACATCTTCCGAATCATGCTCGGCATGGCCGGGCCTGGGCTGGTGCATGGCGATGCGGTGATCCGCGCGACCGAGCAGGGTTCCTGATGCGTCCAAAATGGCGGCGCGGGCACTGCCGGTGCCGACATCGACGGCACAGACATAGCCCCCCATCAGCGGGCCTTCTTCCGGGCTGTTCGGCCTTGCGGCCATGTCGCGCAACGCATCATGCCGGCGAGAATAACGACCGGCTGGTTGCACGCAAGGGCTGCAGCGGCGAGCCCGTCCTCAGGCAAGCTTGACGCCGGCTTCCCGCATCTGGCCCAGCATCATTTCAAGCGAGCCGCCGAGATCGATGGCGCGGCAGGCATCGAGCCGCACGGTGGTTTCGAAGCCGAGCTTCACCGCATCCAGCGCCGAATAGGCGACGCAGAAATCGGTGGCGAGGCCGACCAGCGTGATCTTGCCGATGCCGCGCTCCTTCAGAAAGCCGGCAAGGCCGGTGGGCGTGGTGCGATCGTTCTCGTAGAAGGCCGAGTAGCTGTCGATGCCGGCGCGAAATCCCTTGCGCACGACGAGCTCGGCCTTGGTCCATTTCAGTGCCGGATGGAAGGCAGCCCCACCCGATCCCTGGATGCAGTGGTCGGGCCACAGCGTCTGCGTGCCATAGGGCATCTCGACGGTCTCGAAGGGCTCCTTGCCGGGGTGCTTCGAAGCAAAGCTGGAATGATTGGCGGGGTGCCAGTCCTGCGTCAGGATCACGTGGTCGAAGCGGCCGATCATCTCGTTGATCAAAGGCACGATCTTGTCGCCTTCGGCCACTGCCAGGTTTCCGCCCGGGCAAAAGTCGTTTTGTACGTCGATGACGATCAGTGCTTCTTCGCTCATTCCATTTCCCCGAACCGGAGCGCCGAAACTCGGCCAGAAGGGGCCGCGCGTCAACTGGCTTTGCCGCTGAAAGCGGACATCAAAATCCGATGTCCCGGCGGTCCGGATGACACCCATTTGGCCGTTGTGCCGGAACTTTGCTGACGTCGCCCGAAAACCGGAAAGAGGGACCAAGGATCGCAGGCACTTTGGAAGGCTGTTCCATGCCGGCGCCTTGACCCCGATCTCCTTCGCATACTAATAAATCCGCCGCACGACAGTCTACCGTTTCGGAATTTGCGGCAGCACGCTAGGACCCTATCGTCCGGCTTCGCCAGGGGTGAAGTTTTTTGCGCCGCTTCTGGTGAAAGGCCGGATTTTCATGAATACCACAGCAGCCCTCAACACTGCCGAGGCCAAGCCGCTTGCTTTCCCCATTCCGGCCAATGTCCATGCCGAGACCGTGGTTTCGGTGAAGCACTACACCGACCGCCTGTTCTCGTTCCGCGTTACCCGGCCGCAGTCGCTGCGCTTCCGCTCGGGCGAATTCGTCATGATTGGCCTGCCCAATGCCGAGAAGCCTGTCTTCCGCGCCTATTCCGTGGCCAGCCCGGCCTGGGACGAGGAACTCGAATTCTTCTCGATCAAGGTGCCGGACGGTCCGCTGACTCAGCATCTGCAGAAGATCCAGCCGGGCGACACGATCCTGTTGCGCCCCAAGGCCACCGGCACGCTCGTGCTCGACGCGCTGACGCCGGCCAAGCGCGTGTTCATGATCTCGACCGGCACCGGCATCGCGCCCTTCGCCAGCCTGCTGCGCGACCCCGACACCTATGAGAAGTTCGAGCAGGTCTATCTCACCCACACCTGCCGCGACGTGGCCGAACTGGCCTATGGCAAGGAGCTGGTGGCCGCGCTCGCAGAAGACCCGCTGATCGGCGAGCTGACCCATGGCCGCGTGACGCTCTATTCCACCACCACGCGCGAAGAGTCGCCCTATATGGGCCGCATCACCGCGCTGATCGGCTCGGGCAAGTTCTACACCGACCTCGGCATCGAGAAGCTCAATCCCGAGACCGACCGCATCATGATCTGCGGCTCGATGCATATGCTGAAGGACGTCAAGGAGTTGGCGGAAAGCCTTGGCTTCGAGGAAGGCTCGCTCAGCCATCCGAATAGCTTCGTGGTCGAGCGCGCCTTCGTCGGCTGATCTTACCGGCTCATCCCCAATGGCGCTGCGACTGGGCTCGCAGCGCCTCTATCCCCTACTCTCCTAGGCACGAAAAAGCTCACCGAGCGGCACCCCAAAGTTGGGGTTTGCCTTCGACAATCTTTTGCAACTGAGTGTCATCTGGCGCATAGTTCGCGCCATGGCAACGCAGAAGAATCACAAGCCCGACTACGAGAAAATGCTGCGCGTGGCAGGCGTCCGCATCACGCGGCCGCGTCGTGTCATCGTGGAGATTCTTACGAGCTGCGAAGACCATCCCGACGCCTTGGAGATCTTCAAGCGCGCCGCCGAAGTCGATTCGAGCATTTCGCTCTCGACGGTCTATCGGACCATGAAGGTGCTGGAGGGTCTGGGCGCCATCCACCGCCACGCGTTTGAAGGCGGGCCGTCGCGTTTCGAGCAGGCCGGCGGCGAACATCACGACCATTTGATCGACCTCGACACGGGCGACGTGATCGAGTTCAAGTCCGACCGCATCGAGCATCTGCAGAACGAGATCGCCGAGGCGCTGGGCTACGACATCGTGCATCACCGGCTCGAACTCTACGGCCGCAAGCGCAAGGCCAGCTGAGCGGCACGCGAACAATCTCCGTCGATACCCCTGCCCTGGCACTCGCCATGTCCGATCAGACAGGTTGACGCGGCCGCGGTGCGGGGCAATCATCCTTCACTAGGGGGAGATGCATTTTAGTCGCAACTCAGCGGGACATTGTAATGGAAAAAGCCGAAATCGGCCTGATCGGCCTTGGCGTAATGGGCTCAAACCTGGCGCTGAACATAGCCGAGAAGGGCCATCCGGTCGCCGTCTTCAACCGGACCACCTCGCGCACCGGAGAATTCTTCGAGGCGGCAGGCAATCTGCGCGAGATGATCGTGCCTTGCACGACACTGCAGGACCTGGCGGCATCGATCCGGCCGCCGCGCCCGATCATCATCATGGTGGCCGCCGGCCAGGCCGTCGACGAACAGATCGCGGCACTTCGCAGCGTGCTTTCGGACGGCGACATCGTCATCGATGCCGGCAACGCCAATTTCCGCGACACGATCCGCCGCTTCACGGAGCTGAAGGATTCGGGCCTCACCTTCATCGGCATGGGTGTTTCGGGCGGCGAGGAAGGCGCGCGCCATGGTCCCTCGATCATGGTCGGCGGCACGCGCGATTCCTATGCGCGCGTCGAGAAGGTGCTGATCGACATTTCCGCGAAATATGAGGGCGAGCCCTGCGCCGCCTGGCTCGGACCGGACGGTGCCGGTCATTTCGTCAAAACCATCCACAACGGCATCGAATATGCCGACATGCAGATGATCGCCGAAATCTATGGCGTGCTGCGTGATGGGCTGGGCATGCAGCCCAAGGAGATCGGTGCGGTCTTCGCCGAGTGGAACAAGGGTCGGCTGAACTCGTACCTCATCGAGATCACCGCCAAGGTGCTCGTCGCCGACGATCCGCAGACCGGCCAGCCGATGGTCGACATGATCCTCGACCGCGCCGGCCAGAAGGGCACCGGCAAATGGTCGGCGATCGAAGCCCAGACGCTCGGCGTCTCGGCAACGGCGATCGAAGCGGCGGTTTCGGCGCGCATCCTGTCCTCGCTCAAGGATGAGCGGCTGGCGGCCGAGAAGGCTTATGCCATCTCCGACCTGCCGAAATTCTCGGGCGACCGTCAGGCCATTTTGCACGACCTGGAGCTGGCATTGTTCGCCGGCAAGATTGCCGCCTATGCGCAGGGCTTTGCGGTGATGGACGCAGCTTCCAAGCAGTTCGACTGGCGGCTGCCCATGCCCACCATCGCCAAGATCTGGCGGGCCGGCTGCATCATCCGCTCGCAGTTCCTCGGCACGTTGGCCGAGGCCTTCCAGCAGAGCGGGACGCTTCCGAACCTTTTGATGGCGCCGGCTTTCATCGACATGATGAAGGAAGCGCATCCCTCGCTGCGGCGCATCCTGGCGCGCGCGGCCGAGGCCGGGTTGCCTGTGCCGGCACTGTCTTCGGCGCTGGCCTATTTCGACAGCTATCGCCAGGGCCGCGGGACATCCAACCTGATCCAGGCACAGCGCGATTTCTTCGGCGCGCATGGCTTCGAGCGCATCGATGCCAAGGGAGCCTTCCACGGCCCGTGGGGCGACAGCGGCTGAGGGATAAACCACAAAGCGGGCGCCAAGGTGGAGGATTTCATGGATTGGTCTTTCCAGCTCTACAGCGCCCGCAACTTCCAGCCCTGGCCGAACGTGCTGCAAACGCTCGCCCGGCTCGGCTACCGGCAGGTCGAAGGCTATGGCGGGATCTATGACGATCCCGCCGGCATGCGCGCTGAGCTCGACCGCAATGGCCTGGCTATGCCGAGCGGCCACTTTCCCATCGACATGCTCGACCGCGACTTTTCCAATGTTGAGCGCATTGCCAGGACGCTTGGCATCGACCTCCTCGTCTGCCCCTATCTCGAGCCACGCGACCGGCCCTATGATGCGGCCAGCTGGCGCGAGTTCAGCAGGCGCCTTGCCAGCATCGGCAACAGGGCAACCGGGGCCGGCTTCCATCTGGCCTGGCACAATCACGATTTCGAATTCATGCCGCTTTCGGACGGCTCGGTACCGCTGGCCCATATTCTCGACGCTGCGCCGAACATCGGCTGGGAAATCGACGTCGCCTGGACCGTGCGCGCCGGCGCCGATGTGATGGACTGGATCGAGCGTCACGGCGCCCGCATCATGGCCGTCCACGTTAAGGACATGGCCGCCGCCGGGCACGCGCGTTCGGAAGATGGCTGGACCGATGTCGGCTACGGCACCATCAACTGGCCGATGATCATCAAGGGGCTGCGCAACCGCACGCGGGCCCGCTACTACGTGCTTGAGCACGACAATCCGTCCGATTACGAACGCTTCGCACGTCGCTCGATCGAGGCGGCGACCAATTTCTGAAACCTCGGATCGCGCGCCGGAAGCGAAGGCGCTGTTGGCGACGAAGAATTGACGTCGACAACCAGGCCTGCTTGGGCCATCGTCGCGCATCGATTGCGCTCCCTCATCCAGCACTTCACGGCCACCTTCTCCCTGGTGGCCGAACGAAGCGGAAGGCCGGGTGAGAGGGTAATCTTCAAGGAGTTTCCATGACCTATGTTCCGGCTGAAAACCGTTATGAAAACATGCTCTACAACCGCTGCGGACGTTCCGGCCTGAAGCTGCCGGCGGTCTCGCTGGGCCTGTGGCACAATTTCGGCGGCGACACGCCGCACGAGACCAAGCGCGCCATCTGCCGCACGGCCTTCGACCACGGCATCACGCATTTCGACCTCGCCAACAATTACGGCCCGCCCCCCGGCTCGGCCGAGACTGCCTTCGGCGAGATACTGCGCACCGACTTTGCCGGCCATCGCGATGAGCTGATCATCTCCAGCAAGGCCGGCTACGATATGTGGCCCGGTCCTTACGGCGAATGGGGCAGCCGCAAATATGTGCTCGCCAGCCTCGACCAGAGCCTGAAGCGCATGGGCGTCGACTATGTCGACATCTTCTACTCGCACCGTTTCGACCCCGAAACGCCGTTGGAAGAGACCATGATGGCGCTGGATCATGCCGTGCGTTCGGGCAAGGCGCTCTATGTCGGCATCTCGTCCTACAATTCGCAGCGCACCCGCGAGGCCGCGCACATCCTGCGCGAGCTCGGCACGCCCTGCCTCATCCACCAGCCGAGCTACTCCATGCTCAATCGCTGGGTCGAGGATGACGGCCTGCTCGACACGCTGGACGGGCTCGGCGTCGGCTCGATCGTGTTCTCGCCGCTGGCGCAGGGCATGCTGACGACCAAATATCTGAAGGGCGTGCCCGAGGACAGCCGCGCGGCACAGGGCAAGTCGCTCAAGCAGAACTTCCTCAACGAGCGGACGCTGGCCAATATCCGCGCCCTGAACGAAATCGCCGCGCGCCGCGGCCAGACGCTGGCCCAGATGGCCATCGCCTGGGTGCTGCGCAAGGGCCGCGTCACCTCGGCGCTGATCGGCGCCAGCCGTCCCGAACAGGTGACCGACTGCGTCGGCGCGCTGAAAAACCTCGACTTCAGCGATGCGGAACTGGCCGAGATCGACCAGTACGCCCGCGAGGCCGACATCAACCTTTGGGCTCGCTCGGCCGAGCGCTGACATTAGCCCGATAGCCAAAAAGAAAGGCCGGGATCAACCCGGCCTTTTTTGTTTCTTGCTCCGGCTTGTCACGCCGCCTTGTCGCGGACCTGATAATCCTTCACCGCCGTAAAGCGGATCGCCTTCCAGCGCTCGGCCTCGTAGTTCAGCGAGAACTCGTGCTGGGCGAGGAACACCGGATCGTCATCGAGATCGCGGGCGATGTCGCCGCGATGGGCTTCAACGAAGCGCTGCAGGTCGGCCTTGTCGTCGGCATCGATCCAGCGGCAGATCGAGAAGCGCGACATCTCGAAATCGACCGGCAGGGTATATTCGACGTTGAGGCGCTCTTTCAGCACGTCGATCTGCAGCGCGCCGACCACGCCGACGATGGCCGGCGAGCCGTCTTCGGGCTGGAAGAGCTGCACGACGCCTTCCTCGGCCATCTGCTGCAGCGCTTCCTTGAGCTTCTTGGCCTTCATGGCGTCACCCAGGCGCACGCGGCGCAGGATTTCCGGCGCGAAGTTCGGCACGCCGCGGAACAGGATGTCCTCGCCCTCGGTCAGCGTGTCGCCAATGCGCAGCGTGCCGTGGTTGGGAATGCCCACCACGTCGCCCGCATAGGCCTCGTCGGCCGTGATACGCGAACGCGCGAAGAAGAACTGCGGCGCCGACAGCGACATCGGCTTGCCGGTGCGCACCAGCTTGGCCTTCATGCCGCGCTGAAGCGTGCCCGAGCAGACGCGCACGAATGCGATGCGGTCGCGGTGGTTGGGGTCCATGTTGGCCTGGATCTTGAAGACGAAGGAGGTCATCTTCTCCTCCGTCGCCTCGACCTTGCGCACGTCGGCCTCCTGCGCGCGCGGCGCAGGGCCAAAGGCGCCCAGCGCCTCAATCAGGTCGCGCACGCCAAAATTGCGCAACGCCGAGCCGAAATACACCGGCGTCAGGTGGCCCTGGCGGAAGGCATCGAGATCGAAGGGCCGACAGGCCTCGCGCGCCAGCTCAAGCTCCTCGATGAAGGCCGGGCGGTCGTTGTCGGGCAGCAGGCCCGCAGCCCAATTGGAGTCTGGGCCGTGCACCGGCGTGCGTTCTTCTTCCGCGTCGCTGCGGCGCACAGCGTTCTCGGCCAGATGGTAGGTGCCGGCAAAGGTCTTGCCCTGGCCAATGGGCCAGGTGATGGGCGCGGTGTCGAGCGCCAGCTTCTGCTCGATCTCGTCGAGGATCTCGTAGGTGTCGCGGGCCTCGCGGTCCATCTTGTTGACGAAGGTGATGATCGGGATGTCGCGAAGGCGGCACACCTCGAACAGCTTTAGCGTGCGCGGCTCGATACCCTTGGCGGCGTCGATGACCATGACCGCCGAGTCCACCGCAGAAAGCGTGCGATAGGTATCGTCGGCAAAGTCTTCGTGGCCCGGCGTGTCGAGCAGGTTGAAGACGTTGTCGCCATATTCGAAGGTCATCACCGAGGTGACGACCGAGATGCCGCGCTCGCGCTCGATCTTCATCCAGTCCGAACGGGTCTGGATGCGGTCCTTCTTGGCCTTCACCTCGCCGGCGAGCTGGATGGCGCCGCCGAACAGCAAGAGCTTTTCGGTCAGCGTGGTCTTGCCGGCGTCCGGGTGCGCGATGATCGCGAAGGTGCGGCGGCGCGAGACCGCCTTGGCTATGTCTTCAGCCATGTCGTGATGATCCTGTTTGATGGGCCGGCTTCTAGCAGGAGGTCGGGCCGCTGTCGAGAAAATGGGACGATCTGGCCCTTGTTGCCCGAGCCTCGTCATATAGGTCCGCCATATATAGGCGATATTGCGCAGATCTTTCATGAGCAGCAGTGCCAAGCGAGGAACCGGGACATGACCCAGAACATCTATGACGATCCCGAATTCTTCGAGGGCTACAGCCGGCTTGGCCGTTCCGTGCACGGGCTGGAAGGCGCGCCCGAATGGCCGTCGCTGCGGGCGCTGCTGCCCGACCTCACCGGCAAGCGGGTCGTAGACCTCGGCTGCGGTTTCGGCTGGTTCTGCCGCTGGGCACGCGAAAATGGGGCCGCACAGGTGCTCGGCCTCGACGTGTCGGAAAACATGCTGGCCCGCGCTCGGGCTGTCACCGCCGACGAGGCCGTCAGCTACGAGCGGGCGGATCTCGAGCATCTGGAATTGCCGGACGCGTCCTTCGATCTCGCCTACAGCTCACTTGTGCTGCACTACATCACCGACCTGCCACGCCTGTTGGCTACGGTTCATCGCGCGCTGGTGCCGGGCGGCCAATTCACCTTCTCAATGGAGCATCCCATCCTGATGGCTCCGATGCACCCCGGCTGGACCATGGATGGACAGGGCCGCAAGACCTGGCCCGTGGACAGCTATCAAATGGAAGGTCCGCGCGTGACCAACTGGCTGGCCGAAGGGGTGGTGAAGCAGCACCGCACCATTGGCACCACACTCAACCTTTTGATCCGCAGCGGCTTCGCCATCACCCATGTCGAGGAGTGGGGGCCGACCGACGCGCAAGTCGCTGCAAGCCCAATGCTGGCCGAGGAACGCGAGCGGCCGATGTTCTTGCTGGTGTCGGCACGGCGCGGGTAGGACAAGCTGTCCCGTCCCCACGCCTGCCAAAAACCGTCGCATGCTGCGCTTGCGAATTGACGAAAGCCGAGAACCGGGAATAGATCGCGGCCATGAACACGCCCTCCCAAAACTCCCCCATCGTCGGCGTCGTCCGGCTCCCCGAAGCCAAGGGTCTCGACCTGCCCGCCTATGAGACCGCCGGTGCTGCCGGCATGGACCTGCGCGCGGCGGTGCCCGACGACCGCCCGCTTCTCATCCTGCCTGGCCGGCGCGCGCTGGTGCCGACCGGCCTGATCCTGGAAATTCCCGAAGGCTACGAGGGCCAGGTGCGGCCGCGTTCCGGCCTTGCCTTCAAGCACGGCATCACCTGCCTCAACACGCCCGGCACGATCGACAGCGACTATCGCGGCGAGGTAAAGGTGCTGCTGATCAACCATGGCGACGAGGAATTCTACGTCGAGCGCGGCATGCGCATCGCGCAGATCATCTTCGCCCCGGTCACGCAGGTGAAGCTCGAGGAGCAGAGCCTTGCCGGGTCGACAGGGCGCGGCGCCGGCGGCTTCGGGTCGACGGGCCACGCATGACGCAGCCCAAGCTCGTCATCTTCGACTGCGACGGCGTGCTGGTCGACACCGAAAACACCGTCAACAAGGAGCTGTCCGGCTGGCTGCGCAAGGCCGGCATGGACGTCGACTACCAGTATTGCCGCAAGACCTTCTCCGGCCGCAGCATGATTTCGGTGCAGAAGGAGGTCGAGGCGCAGGGTTACAGGCTCGGCGAGGATTTCGTCGAGCGCTGGAACTCCGGCCTGCCGGAGCTGTTCGCCACCCATGGCGTGGAAGCCATTCCGCATGTGCGCGACTTCATCGAGGCGGTACGCGCGCAAGAGATCCCCTATTGCGTCGCCTCCTCGGCGCGGGTCTCCAAGATGCATGTGACGCTCGGCACCACCGGGCTCCTGCACTATTTCGAGGACGTGCTGTTCAGCGCCAGCATGGTCGGCCGCGCCAAGCCGTTTCCGGATCTCTTCCTTCATGCCGCAGCCACCATGGGCTTTGACCCATCGGATTGCATCGTCATCGAGGACAGCGTGCCCGGCACGCAGGCCGGCATTTCCGCCGGCATGCGCGTCTTCTCCTACCATGGCGACCCGAACACCAATCGCGACGGCCTCGCAGCCGCCGGAGGCATATTGTTCGACGATATGCGCGAATTGGCAGGATTGATTCCGCTCGGCTGAAACGGGTTTGCGGCGCGACATCGTCATCGCTAAGATCGCGCCGTTCCTTCCTGTTTCGAGGTCGATGCAATGGATAAGGGCGCGGTCTTTCGCAAGCTCCATGAGGCGCCTGGCGCCTTCGTCATCCCTAATCCCTGGGACGTCGGCACGGCGAAGCTTCTCGCCGCCGCCGGCTTCAAGGCGCTGGCCACCACCAGCGCCGGCTTTGCCTTTTCGCGCGGCCTGCCCGACGGCGGCGTGCCCTTCGACGTCATGATCACCCATTGCAGGGAACTGGCCGCCGCCACGGAGTTGCCGGTTTCCGCCGACCTTGAAAAGGGCAAGGGCGACACTCCCGAAAGCGCGGCCGAAACCATTTTCGCCGCCAGCGCCGCCGGGCTCGCCGGCTGCTCGATCGAGGATTTTTCCGGCGACCCCGACAAGCCGATCTACGACTTTTCCGCAGCGGTAGAGCGCGTGGCGGCAGCGGCGGAAGCCACCCATGCGCTGAGGCGCGGGTTCGTCTTCACCGCGCGCGCCGAGAACTTTTTGCACGGCCGCCCGGATCTCGACGACACCATCAAACGCCTGCAGGCTTTCGAAAAGGCCGGCGCCGACGTGCTCTACGCGCCGGGCATCACCGATGTCGAAACGGTGCGCAAGATCTGCTCTGCCGTGTCGAAGCCGGTCAATGTGCTGGCGGTCCCGGGCTTCAGCGTCGCTACCCTGGCCGAAGCCGGCGCAAAGCGCGTCTCGGTCGGCTCCAAACTGACGACCTACGCTTTCGGCATGTTGCAGAAGGCTTCGCGCGAGATGCTGGAGCAAGGCACATTCGAATTTTCGCGCGACGGCATTCCCTTCGGCACGCTGCAGGACATGTTTTCTCGCAGGTAACCCCTACCCTGCCCGCGCGGCCAGTCGCGTCGAAGGCGCCAGCGAAAGCTCGCGCGCGGAGACCGCCTTGTGCAGATGCACCATCATGGCGGCGGCGAAGAGCGGCGTCAGAAGGTTAAGCAACGGCACCGCGAGGAACGCCGCGATCACCAGCCCGGCCATGAAGACGGTGCCGGCGTATTTGCGCCGCAGCGCCTTGGCCTCGGCCTCGGGGCGGAAGCGCATGGCGGCGAACTCGAAGAATTCGCGGCCGAGCAGATAGCCGTTGACCACGAAGAAGGCGCCGATGTTTACGCCCGGCACCAAAAGCAGAAGCAGCGCCAAGATGTTTGCGACGATGACCACGCCTAGAAATTTCAGCGTCATGACTACGGCCGGCACGATGGGCAAGGCGCGGCCGGGCGGGTCGGCCGGATAGTCGGTGCGCTCGACCACCTCGGCGATGTCGTCCAAAAACAGGCCGGCCACCAGCGCCGTCACCGGCGCGATCAGCAGCGCAAGACCGAGCGCCAGCCCCACGCCGGCGAAGATCGCCGCGATCAGCCCGAGCCAGCCGGCCCAGGCCGGAAAGCCGGGCAGCAGCGCGTCGATCCACGGCAAGGCGAGCACGTCGAACAGCTTGTAGAGCCCGAACCAGGACGCCACCAGCGCCAGCAGGGTGATGCCGAGCGTCTTGAGAAAAACCGCGCGGAATTCTGGCGAGAACAGCCTGCCGGCGGCGGCACGGGCGGCGTCGAATATCATCGGCGGCGGTTCCTTTCACGTCGGGGCCGTTGTCGCCCTGAGATAGGCAGGCGGCGACGTCCCCGCAAGAAAGCGCGTTTTGCAGGCTTTGCAAAATTCGGGCAAACCGCTAGACCCGCCGGCGGCCTGCGTGCCACAAAGTATCTGCCCGGCTTTTGCGGAGACCTTCATGAGCCAATACGACGTGCTTTGCATCGGCAATGCGATTGTCGACATCATTGCCCAGTGCGACGACGATTTCCTCGTGGCGAACCGCATCATCAAGGGCGCCATGAACCTGATCGACGCCGAGCGCGCCGAGCTGCTCTACAGCCGCATGGGCCCGGCCATCGAGGCCTCCGGCGGCAGCGCGGGCAACACGGCGGCGGGCGTGGCGAGCTTTGGCGGGCGCTCGGCCTATTTCGGCAAGGTCAGCCAGGACCATCTCGGCGGCATCTTCACCCACGACATCAAGGCGCAGGGCGTGGCCTTCGACACCAACCCGCTCACCGGCACGCCGCCCACCGCCCGCTCGATGATTTTCGTCACGCCCGACGGCGAGCGCTCGATGAACACCTATCTCGGCGCCTGCGTGGAGCTGGGGCCTGAGGATGTCGAGGCCGACAAGGCGAGCGGCGCAAAGGTCACCTATTTCGAGGGCTATCTGTGGGACCCGCCGCGCGCCAAGGAAGCCATTCGGCTTACGGCCTCCCACGCACATGCCGCCGGCCGCGAAGTGTCGATGACGCTGTCGGACCCGTTCTGCGTCGACCGCTACCGCGACGAGTTTTTAGACCTGATGCGGTCGGGCACGGTGGACATCGTGTTCGCCAATGAGAGCGAGGCAAAGTCGCTCTACCAGACCGAATCCTTCGACCAGGCGCTGGAGCTGATCCGCCGCGACTGCAAGCTCGCCGCCGTCACCCGCTCGGAGCTCGGCTCGGTCATCGTGCGCGGCGACGAGACGGTTGCCGTCGACGCCATCGAGATCGCCGAACTGGTCGACACCACCGGTGCCGGCGACCTCTACGCCGCCGGCTTCCTGTTTGGCTACACCACGGGGCGCAGCCTGGAAGAGTGCGGCAAGCTCGGCTCGCTGGCCGCCGGCCTGGTCATCCAGCAGATCGGCCCGCGCCCACGGCAAAATCTGCGCGAGCAGGCCGAACAGGCGGGGTTGCTGTAGCTCGGTGCCCTCCCTCCCCCTTGAGGGGGTGAGGAGTGGTGGCCGCAGGCCACGAAAAGCCAACGATTTGGCTTTTCGCCCGCTTCGCGGACCATTCCTCACCTTCACCATGAGGGCTACCGTTGGCGCCCACCTCCCTCATCGTAGGGCGAGGGACTGGTGCAGATTCGCGCTTTCCGTCGGCGCCTGCCCCTCTCTCCAGAGGAGGCCACCGCGCCCCCTCATCCTGAGGTGCCGCGCCAACATTCCTCATCCTGAGGTGCGAGCCCGTAGGGCGCGCCTCGAAGGACGCACCTATTCATCGCCACGCCCGGTCTTCACCGTCTGGCCATTGTCAAAGAACCTGGGAAGACGGGCGGTCGTCGGACGCGCTCGTTTAGGTAAATCTTGCGGCCCTTCGACCGCCCGTTCGATGCTCTTGCCCCGCTCAGTCGCCTCCACATTCGCGTGGCCAGCCGCCGCAAAGGCCCGGACTTGGGGGTTCATCACCCAGCAGCGCCACCGTTAGCGCCACCAGCCCGGACATCGTCGCCCTCCACGCTCATCCGGTTCATGACCCGTGTTCCCGGTGAGGCCGATGCCACGGAGTATGCGGGAGGCGGAAAGGTGGGGGAGAAAATCAGAGAGCGAAGCGGAAGAATTGGTCCGGACGCTGAAGATCGAGCATCCTTATGGCCAAGTTGGCAGGCTTCCCTGGCAACTTCCTAGCGGTACCATCGCGTTCGGGAAAGATGCTTATCCTCAAGAACTCCCTGAGATAGCGGAGCAAATTCGCACGTTCACCGAGCGAGTTGATGATAGCGACATGCTGATACGCATGCGCCGTCTCCTTACGGAAGCCGAAGTAATTGTTTACCTTGGCTTCTCATATGGCGACATGAATATGCAACTTCTGTCGATACACGAAGCTGAGGATAGAGTGGTCTTCGGGACAAGCTATGGCGTTTCAGGACCAAACAAACAAGTGATTGAGCGAGATATCATCAATACCATGGGACCGTCGCATGAAGTGGTCAAATCCCTCGAATTAGCAGATATGACATGCGCTGACTTCTTAAGGGCCTATTGGCGGCCCATTTTACGCGGCGCATACTGATCGCATCAGGAATTGTGGTAACCACGAATACTTGCATCCTCGCGGGCGGGCTACATCCCTATGAAATATCAACCAATCCCCGAGCTTGATCGCGAGTATATTCAGGAGCGGCTGACGAGCGGCAGCGAAGACGATGTAATCCGTGCCGTGCTAAGTGCCGCGCTACACGATGATGACTGGGCATGGGCCCAGAGTATCTGCCTGAGCCAGCTTGATCATCCAAGCCGGTGGGTTAAGCAGGCGAGCATAACCGGCCTTGGCCATGTGGTCAGGCTACACGGCAAGCTCGATCTCGATGTCGTGGCCGCCAAGCTGGCGGCCTACCGGGAGTCGGATGAGATGAACGGGTCCATTGAGGACCTGTTCGGCGACATCAATATTTTCCATCGCAAGCAAGACAGGGCGAACTGAGCCGTCGCCACATCGCGAAGGAAGCAAGGAGGGCGGCGCCATGCCCTCCGCTATGGCTCCGGGCCTTGAAGCGCTTCAATCGACAAATCGTTGTCGATTGATCGGCCCCTCGCGAAGCTCGGGGCCGACCGCTGCTTCAAGCCCCCGCAGTAAACGCCGCGATCGCCGCCATGTTGACGATGTCGGAATCCTTGGCGTTGAGCGGCACGATCTGGACCGGCTTGTTGAGGCCGACCAGGAGCGGGCCGATGACCGTGCAGCCGCCGAGTTCCTGCAGCATCTTGGTCGAGATCGAGGCCGAGTGGAACGCCGGCATGATCAGCACATTGGCCGGGCCCGACAGGCGGCAGAACGGATATTGCTGCATGAGGCGCGGGTTGAGCGCGACGTCGGCGGCCATCTCGCCGTCATATTCGAAATCGACGCGGCGCTTGTCGAGGATTTTTACGGCCTCCTGGATGCGCTCGGAGCGCTCGCCGGCCGGGTGGCCGAAGGTGGAATAGGCGAGCATGGCAATGCGCGGCTCATAGCCCATGCGGCGCGCGAAGCCGGCGGCTTCCTCGGCGATGTCGGCGATCTGCTCGGCATTGGGCATGTCGTGCACGGCCGTGTCGGCCACCAGCACGGTGCGGCCGCGGCAGAGCGCGATCGACACGCCGATGACGCGGTGGCCGGGCTTTGCGTCGATGGCGCGGCGCACGTCTTCCAGCGCGGTGGAGTAGTTGCGGGTGACGCCCGTGACCATGCCGTCGGCATCGCCCAGCGCCACCATGGCGGCGGCAAAATGGTTGCGGTCGTTGTTGATCAGGCGCTGGCAGTCGCGGAACAGAAAGCCCTGGCGCTGCAGGCGCTCGTAGAGGAAGTCGGCATAGATGGCGTTGCGGCGCGACAGGCGCGCATTGATGATCTCGATGCCGGGCTTGTCGAGGTCGACGCCGGCGTTGCGGGCGTTTTCCTTGATGACGTCGTCGCGGCCGAGCAGAATGGCGGTGCCGAGGCGCTGGTTCACATAGGACACGGCCGCGCGCATCATCTGCTCTTCCTCGCCTTCGGTGAAGACGATGCGCTTGGGCTGGCGGCGGACGCGGTCATAGATGCGCTGCAGCGTCGAGGCGATCGGGTCGCGCCGGGCCGACAGCTCGTTGGCGTATTTGTCGAGGTCGAGGATCGGCCGGCGGGCGACGCCGGTGTCCATCGCCGCCTTGGCGACGGCGACGGGGATGGCCGAGATGAGGCGCGGGTCGAACGGCACCGGGATGACGTAGTTGGGGCCGAATTTCGGACGGTTGCCCTGGTAGGCGGCGGCGACGTCGTCGGGCACGTCCTTGCGGGCGAGATCGGCCAGCGCGCGCGCCGCGGCGATCTTCATCTCGTCGTTGATGGTGGTGGCGCGCACGTCCAGCGCCCCGCGGAAGATGTAGGGGAAGCCCAGCACGTTGTTGACCTGGTTCGGATAGTCCGAACGGCCTGTGGCCATGATGGCGTCGGTGCGGATCTCGGCGACTTCTTCGGGCGTGATCTCAGGATCGGGATTGGCCATGGCGAAGATGATCGGGTTTTTGGCCATGGACTGGACCATGGTGGGGGTCAGCGCGCCCTTGGCGGAGAGGCCGAAGAATACGTCCGCACCTTCCATGGCGTCGGCCAGGCTGCGCGCGTCGGTCTCCACCGCATGCGCCGACTTCCACTGGTTCATGCCCTCGGTGCGGCCCTGGTAGACCACGCCCTTGGTGTCGCACAGGGTGATGTTTTCGGGCGCAAAGCCCATCGCCTTGATGAGCTCGATGCAGGCGATACCGGCCGAGCCAGCGCCATTGCAGACGAGTTTCGTGGTCTTGACGTCGCGGCCGGTGACTTCCAGCGCGTTGATGAGGCCGGCGGCGGCGATGATGGCCGTGCCGTGCTGGTCGTCATGGAAGACCGGGATGTCCATCAGCTCGCGCAGGCGCTGCTCGATGATGAAGCAGTCGGGCGCCTTGATGTCTTCGAGGTTGATGCCGCCGAAGGACGGGCCGAGATAGCGCACGCAGTTGATGAATTCGTCGACGTCGGTGGTGTCGACCTCGAGGTCGATGGAATCGACATCGGCAAAGCGCTTGAACAGCACCGCCTTGCCTTCCATCACCGGCTTGGAGGCCAGCGCGCCGAGATTGCCGAGGCCCAGGATCGCCGTGCCGTTGGAGATCACCGCCACCATGTTGCCGCGCGTGGTGTAGTCGAAGGCGCGGCTGGGGTCCTCGGCGATGGCGAGAACCGGCACCGCGACGCCCGGCGAATAGGCGAGCGAAAGATCGCGCTGCGTCGCCATGGGCTTGGTGGGGCTGATCTCCAGCTTGCCGGGGCGGCCCATGGCGTGGAAATCCAGCGCTTCCTGTGCGCCGACGGAGGGGCCTGCGTTGTCTGATTTCTTGCCGGATGCCATGGTGTCGCGCGGTCCCTTCCCGAGCCGTTTTTTGTGGAGTGTTCGGGATTAAGGCTACACTTCAGCCCTGTAAACCGCCAATCAGGACGAAGCTCTTTTTTGGACGAGACAGTGAACGACGAAACGCCGATCCGCACCGACGCAAGCACGCCCATGCCGGGCAGCGGCGCCGCCACGCCGATGATGGAACAGTTCCTCGAGATCAAGGCGGCGAACCCGGATTCGCTGCTGTTCTATCGCATGGGCGATTTCTACGAGCTGTTCTTCGAGGACGCCGAGATCGCCAGCCGCGCGCTGGGCATCGTGCTGACCAAGCGCGGCAAACACCAGGGCCACGACATCCCGATGTGCGGCGTGCCGATCCATGCGGCGGACGACTATCTCCAGAAGCTGATCGGGCTCGGCCATCGGGTCGCCGTGTGCGAGCAGATCGAGGACCCGGCCGAGGCCAAGAAGCGCGGCTCGAAATCGGTGGTCAAGCGCGACGTGGTGCGGCTGGTGACGCCCGGCACCATCACCGAAGACAAGCTGCTGGCGCCGGCGGAATCGAATTTCCTGATGGCGCTGGGACGGGTGAAGGGTGGTTCGGACAACGCTTATGCCTTGGCCTGGATCGAGCTCTCCACCGGCATCTTTCGCGTCGCCGAGACCAGCGCCGACAACCTGCTGGCCGACATCTTCCGCATCGACCCGCGCGAGATGATCCTTCCCGAGCCGGTGTTTTACGACGCAGAGCTGAAGCCGGTGTTCGACCTGGTGGGGCGGGTGGCCAATCCGCAGCCGTCGAGCCTGTTCGATTCGGCCTCCGCGCCGAGCCGCATCGCGCGCTTCTTCGAGGTCGCGACCCCCGACAGCTTTGGCACTTTCTCACGCGCCGAGCTTTCGGCAATTGCCGGCATCGTCGCCTATGTCGAGAAGACCCAGAAAGCCGAGCGGCCGCCGCTGTCGCGGCCCGAGCGCGAGCAGTCGGGCTCGACGCTGTTCATCGATCCGGCGACGCGCGCCAATCTGGAGCTCCTGCGCACCACGAGCGGCGCGCGCGACGGCTCGCTCTCGAAGGCCATCGACCGCACGGTGACCGGCGCCGGTGCTCGGCTCTTGGCCGACCGGCTGATGTCGCCGCTGACCGACCCGAAGGCCATCGCCCAGCGGCTGGATTCGGTCGCCTTCTTTCTTGCCGAGCGGCGAGTGGGCGAAGCCCTACGCGCGTACCTGAAGGGCGTGTCCGACATGCCGCGCGCGCTGACCCGGCTGGCGCTGAACCGCGGCGGCCCGCGCGACCTCGGCGCGCTGCGCTCGGGTTTTGAAGCGGCGCTCGCGATACGGACGCTGTTCGCGGATATCGAGGTGCCGGTCGAGCTTTCCGAAGCGCTGGAAGCGATCTCGGCGCTGCCGGCCCCCTTTGCCGACCATCTCACCGGCGCGCTGGACGACGACCTGCCGTTGCTCAAGCGCGACGGCGGTTTTGTCCGCGCCCGCTACCATGCCGAACTCGACGAAATGCGCGCGCTGCGCGACGAGTCGCGGCGCGTCATCGCCAGCATGGAGCGCGACCTGATCGAGGACACCGGCATCCGCTCGCTAAAAATCCGGCACAACAATGTGCTGGGCTATTACATCGAGGTGACGGCGAACCATCAAGCGATCATGAACGGGACGGACCCGGCCAAGGCGCGCTTCATCCACCGGCAGACCATGGCCAACGCCATGCGTTTCACCACCACCGAACTCGCCGAGATGGAGACCAAGATCGCCAATGCGGCCGATCGCGCGCTGGCGATCGAGCTTGCGGCCTTCGACACGCTGGTGGCGGAAGCGGTCGCCCAGGCCGAGACGATCCGCGCAGGGGCGGCCGCACTTGCAGCACTCGACGTTTCGGCAGCGCTTGCGGTGCTGGCGACCAGCGAGAACTGGTGCCGTCCGCAAGTGGATGACAGCCTTGCCTTCGAGATCGTCGGCGGCCGTCACCCGGTGGTGGAGCAGTCGCTGCGCGCGGCAGGCGAAAACGCCTTCGTCGCCAATGACTGCGACCTGTCGCCGGAAGGCGGCGCAAAGGCGGGCGCCATCTGGCTGCTGACCGGCCCGAACATGGGCGGTAAATCGACCTTCCTGCGCCAGAACGCGCTGATCGCCATCCTCGCCCAGATGGGTTCCTACGTGCCGGCCAGCTCGGCCCATATCGGCGTCGTCGACCGGCTGTTCTCCCGCGTCGGCGCCTCGGACGATCTGGCGCGCGGGCGCTCGACCTTCATGGTCGAGATGGTGGAGACGGCGGCGATCCTCAACCAGGCCGGCGAGCGCGCGCTGGTCATTCTGGACGAGATCGGCCGCGGCACGGCGACCTTCGACGGTCTGTCGATTGCCTGGGCGGCGGTGGAATATCTGCACGAGAAGAACCGCTGCCGCGCGATCTTTGCCACCCATTTCCACGAGATGACCGCGCTGGCCGAGAAGCTGCAGCGCCTCTCCAACGTGACCATGCGGGTGAAGGAGTGGGAAGGCGACGTGGTCTTCCTGCACGAGGTCGGCAAGGGCGCGGCCGACCGTTCCTACGGCGTGCAGGTGGCGCGATTGGCCGGCCTGCCGGACGCCGTGGTGCAGCGGGCCAAGGACGTGCTGCATCAGCTCGAGGCCGGCGAAACCTCCGGCAAGGCCGACCGGCTGGTCGACGACCTGCCGCTGTTTTCGGCGGCGATGAAGAAGGAAACGCCGCCCGCGCCGGCGAAGGTCGATGTGGTGGGCGCGGCCCTTGCCGTGCTCAATCTCGACGAGATGACCCCGCGCCAGGCGATGGAAGAACTGTATCGGCTGAAGGAGCTGGCGGCGAAGGGGTGAGTGCGACTTACCCCCCTCACCCGGGGCAATCGCAATAAAATTCGACCCCCACTCCGGTTTGCTTCGCAAACCACCTCTCCCCCGTTCGACGGGGGAGAGGAAACGCCGTCCGCAAGGCTGGCGCCCTTCCTCTCCCCTTTTGAGGGGGAGAGGTGCCGAGCGCAGCGAGGCGGAGTGGGGGTGGGCTGTGCCGTATGCGATTGCCCTGCATCCGCAAGCCACTCTCTCCCCGCTGAGAGAGGCCGCAAATTCTGAAAGGCTTGCAGCCTTTAGTCGGCTTCTTTCCACACGGCATCGCCCCAATCGAGCTTGCGGGCGGCCTTGAAGGCGGCGCCGTCGCGGCGGGTGAGCAGGCGCTCGCCGGCGTTGCCCTCGGCATCGCACAGCTTTAGGCGCACCATGCCAGAGCTTGCCTGCGGTGGTGCCAGCACCCGCGCCTCAAACGCCGTGCCCGCATGCCGCGAGGCGGCGACGTAGATAAACTTCTCGTCTTCCCACGGCACCTCCCCGCCCTTGGCCAGCCGGTGCAGGCGCGAACGGGCGACGCGGCGTGAAAAATGGCACCAGTCGGGTGCTGTGAGCGGGCATGATTGCTGGTGCGGACAGGGCGCGACGAGATGCGCGCCCGCTTCGATGAGCCGCGCGCGGGCACGCAAAATGCGTTGCCAGCCGGCCGGCGTGCCGGGCTCGACGATGACCAGCGTGTCGCCCGTCAGCGCCCACAGCCGGTCGACCAGAGGCTCGATTTCATTGGGCGGCAACTCGTCCAGCACATAGGCGAGCGTGACGAGGTCGGCAGACTCAAGTTCCGGGAATTTTCCCAACACATCGGCGGCAAGGTAGCGCGCGGTGATGGGCTCGGCATGGCGGGCGAGGTCCGTGCCCACGGCGCGGATTGCCGGGCTCGTTTCGAGCAGCGTAGCGTCCTCAAGACTGTCCCAGCAGTCGCGCGCCGCCCAAAACACCGTGCCCGGGCCGGCACCGACATCGATGAGGCTGCGCGGCGCGAAACTATCCCGCGCTTCGGCGACGCTTTCCAGGCTGGCCCGCACCGCCGCATAGGTCGCGGGCAGGCGCGTCGCCAGATAGGCCTTTGCCGCCAGATCGTCGGACAGGTGCAGCCGCCCGTCGCGCGTTTCGGCGCGATAGCGGCGCGACAGCACCTCCGCCGCCTGCTTCAGCACCGGCAGCGGCACGCCTTCGAGCGCCTTGTCGACTGCCTGACGAAGGGCTGCGGGAAGTTCCATCTCGCTCTAATATCCCTCTCAGGCTGTGCCGAACTTGCGGGCCGCATCGAGCGACAGCCCGAGCCCGACCGAGCCGAACATATCGCCCTGCACGACCGTTGCACCTGGAAAAAGCGACAGCACTCGGTTCTTGAGCAGCGGAATGGCCGTCGAGCCGCCGGTGAGGAACAGCGTGGTGATGCGCTGGGCCTCGACGCCGGCGTCGGCAAGGGTCTTCTGCACCGTGTTCGCGACCCGCTCGACCGCCATGTCGATCGCCTCGTCGAGCCCGGCGCGCGTGACCGGCAGCGACAGCGTCTCCTCGGTCAGCTTGACGTTCATCGAGGTGTCGTCGCGGTCGGTGAGGTCGATCTTGGCGCGCTCCACCGTGCCGGCCAGCGCGTGGCCCTGGCGGTTGGCGACGATGTCGATCATGCGGTCGACCAGCTCGGGCTTTGCGGCCTCGTAGCGGATCTGGCGCAGGTCGGTCATGGCCTTGGGCGTATAGAGCATGTTGATGCGCTGCCAGGTGGCGAGGTCGTTGAAATAGCCGGCGGGCAGGTTACGCTTGCCGTCCTTGGTCTGCGTCTTGTAGCCGAGTTCGGGCATCAGATGGGCGACCGACAGCAGCCGGTCGAAATCGGTGCCGCCGATATGCACGCCGGTGCTGGCAAGAATGTCGTCCTTGCGGTCGGCCGCGCGCGCCCGCTCGGGCGAGACGCGCACGATGGAGAAGTCGGACGTGCCGCCGCCGATGTCGATGATCAGCGCCAGTTCCTCGCGCGTCACGCTCTGCTCGTAGTCGAGCGCGGCGGCAATAGGCTCGAACTGGAACGCGATGTGCTTAAAACCTTGGGCGCGGGCGGCGGCTTCCAGCTGGTTCTGCGCGTCGCGGTCGGCGGCCTCGTCCTCGTCGACGAAATGCACCGGGCGACCGAGCACGACCTGCTCGATGTCATCGCCCAACTCGTTGTCCAGCCGCTCCTTCAGATAGGCGACGAAGGTACCGATAATGTCGGAGAAGGCGAGGTAGCGCGCCTTGATGCGCGTCTTCTCATGGATCAGCGAGGAACCCAGCACGCTCTTCAGCGCACGCAGCAAGCGCCCTTCGGCGTTCTCGGCGTAGTCGGCAATCGCCCGGCGGCCGAAATAGGTGTTGTTGTCCTCGAAATTGTAGAAGACGGCGCTGGGCATGGCGACGTGATCGCCTTCGAGCGGCACCAGCTTGGGGCGGCCGCCAGCGATATAGCCGACGGTGGAGTTGGACGTGCCAAAGTCGATGCCACCGCTGATCGGTTTCATGGGAGATCCTTTTATGTGAGATGACGGCCCGGCCGCGGGGGGAGGTGAGCGGTTACACAAGCTGCGCGGCAATGTCGAGGCGAAACCGCGATTTTTCTCAAACGACCAAAAAGCGCCGCAAAGTGGCGCCCCATACCCAGCCGGCGAAAAAAGAGCTATAGACGCCGCCCGGAAAGCGAGGCTTTTTAGTCAGGCATGGCGAAGATACCCCTGAAGCTCGAGGAACTTATCGACGGCGAGGCCCTGCGCCGCGATCTCACCGCGCTGACCGCAGAAACCGGCGGCGACGGCTCGAGCATGGAAGTGCGCGGCCGCGTGCTGCAGCTCCTGAAGGAGCGCCGGGCGGCAGGGCGCGCGGTGGCCGAGCGGATGCTGCGCGAGGATGGCGGCGGCACGGCTTGCGCCGCGCGTATCTCGCACCTGATGGACGAGATCATACGCGCGCTCTATGACTTCGCCGCGACGCACGTCTATCACGCGCGAAATCCCTCCTCGGCCGAACGCATGGCGGTGGTGGCCGTGGGCGGCTATGGCCGCGGCACGCTGGCGCCGGGCTCCGACATCGACCTTCTGTTCCTGCTGCCCTACAAACAGACGCCCTGGGGCGAGCAGATCGTCGAATACATGCTCTACATGCTGTGGGACATGGGGCTAAAGGTAGGCCACGCCACCCGCAACATCGACGAGTGCCTGCGCCTGTCGCGCGAAGACATCACCATCCGCACCGCCCTCCTCGACGCCCGCTTCCTGTGGGGTGAGGAAAAGCTCTTCGACGAGCTTTTGGTCCGCTTCGACAAGAGCGTGGTGAAGCACACCGGCCCCGAATTCGTGCAGGCAAAGCTCGCCGAGCGCGACGAGCGCCACGCCAAGGCCGGCGAGAGCCGCTATCTGGTCGAGCCCAATGTGAAGGACGGCAAGGGCGGCTTGCGCGACCTGCATACGCTATTCTGGATCGCCAAATATTTTTACCGGGTGCGCACCGGCGAGGAACTGGTGGAGAAGGAGGTCTTCACCCGTGCCGAATACAACCAGTTCCTGAAGGCCGAGGATTTCCTCTGGGCCGTGCGCTGCCACATGCACTTCCTGACCGGCAAGGGTGAGGAACGCCTGCATTTCGACATCCAGCGCGATATCGCCGAGCGGCTCGGCTACACCAGCCACCCTGGCCTGTCGGCCGTCGAGCGCTTCATGAAGCACTACTTCCTGATCGCCAAGACCGTGGGCGACCTGACGCGCATCTTCTGCGCCGGGCTGGAGGAGGAGCAGGCGAAGTATGTGCCCGGCTTCGACCGCATCTTTCTCACCTTCTCGCGCCGCCAGCGCAAGCTCGCCGGCACCGGCGATTTCATCGTGGACAACCACCGCATCAACGTGGCCGACGACCAGGTCTTCGTGCGCGACCCGGTCAACATGCTTCGCCTTTTCTGGTTTGCCGACAAGCACGGGCTGGAGTTCCATCCCGACGCGCTGAAGCTGCTCACCCGCTCGCTGTCGCTGGTAGACAAGACCCTGCGCCGCAACAAGGAAGCCAACCGGCTGTTCCTCGACATCCTCACCTCGGATCGTAATCCCGAGCTCAATCTGCGCCGCATGAACGAAGCTGGCCTGCTCGGCAAGCTGATCCCCGATTTTGGCCGCATCGTCGCCATGATGCAGTTCAACATGTATCATCACTACACGGTGGACGAGCATCTGCTGCGCTGCATCGGCGTGCTTTCGGAACTGGAGCGCGGCGACGGCGAAAAGGTCCATCCGCTGTCGCATTCGCTGATGACAGGGCTGAAGAAGAAGCGCGAGGCGCTTTACGTGGCCGTTCTGTTGCACGACATCGCCAAAGGCCGCCCGGAGGATCACTCCGAGGCCGGCGCCAGGATCGCCCGGCGCATCTGCCCGCATATGGGCCTATCCGCGGCCGAGACCGAGACCGTGGCCTGGCTGGTGGAGAACCATCTGGTGATGTCGATGGTGGCGCAGTCGCGCGACCTCAACGACCGCAAGACCATCGAGGATTTCGCCGACGTGGTGCAAACGGTGGAGCGCATGAAGCTGCTGCTCATCCTCACCGTCTGCGACATTCGCGGCGTCGGTCCCGGCGTGTGGAACGGCTGGAAGGGCCAGCTGCTGCGCACGCTCTACTATGAAACCGAACTGCTGCTGACCGGCGGCTTCTCCGAAGTGTCGCGCGCGCAGCGCGCCGCCGAAGCGCGCGCGGGTCTCGTCGTGGCCCTTGCCGGCTGGCCGGAAGCCGAGCGCAACCGCATGGCGGACCTGCACTACGAGAACTACCTGCTGGCCGTCGACCTGAAGGACCAGGTCCGGCACGCCGAGTTCATCCGTGCGGCGGATGCCGACAAGCGCAAGCTTTCGACCATGGTCAAGACCCATGAGTTCGAGGGCGTCACCGAGATCACGGTGCTGGCGCCCGACCATCCGCGCCTCCTGTCGGTCATCGCGGGCGCCTGTGCTGCGGCCGGCGGCAACATCGTCGACGCGCAGATCTTCACCACTTCCGACGGCCGGGCGCTCGACACCATCCTCATCAACCGCGAATTCGACCGCGACGAGGACGAACAGCGGCGCGGCGAGCGCGTCGGCAAGCTCATCGAGGACGTGCTGTCGGGCAAGGCCTGGCTGCCCGAGATGATCGAAAAGCGCACCAAGCAGAAGCGCGGCGCCAAGGCCTTCCGCCGCGAGCCGCGCGTCGACATCCGCAACACGCTGTCCAATCGCTTCACCGTCATCGACGTGTCGGGGCTCGATCGGCCCGGCCTCTTGTCGGAGATCACCGGAGCGCTGTCGGACCTGTCGCTCGACATCGCCTCGGCCCACATCACCACCTTCGGCGAGAAGGTGATCGACACGTTCTACGTCACCGACCTCACCAACCAGAAGATCGACAACCCGACGCGGCAGCAGACGATCCGCGACAGGCTTCTGGCCACGCTGCAGGGCGAGACCGCCCAACGCAGCGCCAAGGTGAAGGCAACGGTGTAGTGATTTCTCGCCCGCATAAATCGGAACGGCACGCATGAGCCTGATTAAAAAATTCGCCACCGTCGCATCCGGCACGCTGATGAGCCGCGCCTTCGGCTTCGTGCGAGAGATGCTGATGGCGGCGGCGATCGGCACCGGGCCGGTGGCGGACGCCTTCTATGCGGCCTTCCAGTTTCCCAACACCTTCCGCCGGCTGTTCGCCGAAGGTGCCTTCAACGCCGCCTTCGTGCCGCTCTTTGCCAAGGAGATCGAGGCCAACGGCACCGAAGGCGCCAAGCGCTTTTCGGAAGAGGTGTTCGGCGTGCTGTTCACCACGCTTCTGGTGCTCACCATCGCCATGGAACTGGCGATGCCGCTTCTGGTGCGTTTCCTGATCGCGCCGGGCTTCGTGGACGAGCCGCAGAAATACGATCTCACCGTGGCTCTCGCCACGATCATGTTCCCCTATCTCATCTGCATGTCGCTGGCTGCGATGATGAGCGGCATGCTGAACTCGCTGCGCCGCTATTTTGCCGCCGCCATCGCGCCGGTGTTCCTCAACATCATCCTGATCGCCGTGTTGGCCAATGCCTGGTACCGGGGCCATGACAACCTCACCGTCGGCTATGCGATGGCCTGGGGCGTGCTGGCCGCGGGTATCGTGCAGCTTGCCATCGTCTGGATTGCCGTGCGCCATGCCGGCATTTCTATCGGCTTCCGCCGCCCGCACCTGACGCCCAACGTCAAGCGGCTCCTGATCCTCGCCTTGCCGGCGGCGATCACCGGCGGCATCACGCAGATCAACCAGCTCATCGGCACGGCAATCGCGTCGGGACAAAACAGCGCCGTCTCCTCGCTGGCGCTGGCCGACCGCGTCTACCAGCTACCGCTCGGCGTGGTGGGCGTGGCGGTCGCCATCGTGCTGCTTCCCGAACTCGCCCGTGCTCTGAAGTCCGGCAACCTCAAGGAAGCCGCCAATCTGCAGAACCGCTCGGTCGAGTTTACGCTGTTCCTCACCCTGCCGGCAGCGGCGGCGCTGCTGGTCATGTCGGAGCCGATCGTGCGCGTGCTCTATGAGCGCGGTCAGTTCGCGGCCGGCAACAGCACGCCGACGGTGGCCGCGATCCTCGCCATCTTCGGGCTTGGCCTGCCGGCCTTCGTGCTCATCAAGGCGTTCACGCCCGGCTATTTCGCCCGCGAGGACACGCGCACGCCGATGATCTTTGCGGCCATCTCCGTTGCCGTGAACATTTCAGTGGCGCTGACGCTGTTTCCGGTCATGGGCGCGCCCGGCATCGCCACGGCCTCGGCCATCGCCGGTTGGGTCAATGCCGCGATGCTGCTCACCGTGCTGGTGAAGCGCGGCCACTGGGGTGCCGACATTCCGCTTCTGACACGCATCCCCCGCCTGGTGATCGCCGCCGCCGTGATGGCCGGCGCGCTCCATATGGCGATCGGCAGGCTTGCGCCTTATCTCGCCTCGTCCGCACCGCTCCACACCCAGGCCGCGACGCTGCTTGCGCTCGTCGCCGGGGCCACAGTCATCTATTTCGGCGTGGCCTTCGGTATCGGCGGCGCCGACCTCGGCATGGTCCGCCGCAACATGAAGCGCGGCGCGGCAAAGCCACAGGCCTCGGCGGCAAACGCGGCGCTGGATGAATAATTCCCCACCACTAGCAGCGCGCGCCTTGAGCTCGGCCGCGCCTATGCTGCGTGCGGCCGGATTTTCAGAAGTTCGTCGCCGAGCCGGCGCTTCTGCTCCAGCAGCTCGAAATCGTGCTGCAAGCCGAGGAAGAAGCCCTCGGAAATGCCGAAATAGCGGGCCAGCCGGAGATCGGTATCGGCGGTGACGGCGCGCTTGCCCAGCACGATCTCGTTGATCCGGCGCGGAGGAACGCCGATGGCGCGTGCCAGAGCATTCTGGCTGAGCCGCATAGGCTCGAGGAACTCCGACAGCAGAATCTCTCCCGCATGCGGATTGTGAAGCTCGTCTTCAATGGTAGTCGACGATTTCGACATTGCTCGGCACTCCGTCACGCCAGTGGAAGCAGATGCGCCACTGGTCGTTTATCCTGATCGAGAACTGCCCCTTGCGGTCGCCTTTCAACGCTTCCAGGCGATTGCCAGGCGGTATCCGAAGATCGTCGAGCTGGCGCGCCTGATTGAGAAGCCTGAGTTTGACCAGGGCCTTGTCCTGGATGTCGGACGGCAGCTTCCGGCTCCGCAGGCCGTTCCAGATCTTTTCGGTCTCTGCGTCGGCAAAGCTGCTGATCATCGCATAGTTTATAACGCATAACGTCATACGGATCAATCTGGCGCAATGCTGGCATCTTGCTCTCGCCCGCGCCATCGGCCATAAGCGCGTATCGATTTTCGCCGCGCGCGAAACGGCCCTCCACAAGCCACGAGGACAAAATGAACGATTTCAAGCCGCTCGTCTTTTCCGGCGTCCAGCCCACGGGCAATCTCCATCTCGGCAACTATCTCGGCGCTATCCGCAAGTTCGTCGCCTTGCAGGAAACCAACGACTGCATCTATTGCGTCGTCGACCTGCACTCGCTGACCGCCCAGCTCGTCCATGACGACCTCGAGGGCCAGACGCGCTCGATCACCGCGGCGTTCCTGGCGTCGGGCATCGACCCGAAGAAGCACATCGTCTTCAACCAGGCCCGCGTCCTGCAGCATGCCGAGCTTGCCTGGATCTTCAACTGCGTGGCGCGCATCGGCTGGATGAACCGCATGACGCAGTTCAAGGACAAGGCCGGCAAGGACCGCGAGAACGCCTCGCTGGGCCTGCTCGCCTATCCGAGCCTGATGGCGGCCGACATCCTGGTCTATCGCGCCACCCACGTGCCAGTCGGCGACGACCAGAAGCAGCACCTGGAGCTGACCCGCGACATCGCCCAAAAATTCAACAACGACTTCTCCGCCCGCATCGCCGAACTCGGCCTCGGCGTCGAGATGATGATGGGCGAGGAGAAGGTGAACGGCTTCTTCCCGATCACCGAGCCGATCATCGGCGGACCGGCGGCGCGCATCATGTCGCTGCGCGATGGCTCCAAGAAGATGTCGAAGTCGGATCCGTCGGACCTCTCGCGCATCAACCTGACCGACGACGCCGACACGATCTCGAAGAAGATCAAGAAGGCCAAGACCGATCCGGAAGCGCTGCCGAGCGAGCTCAACGGACTTGCCGCCCGCCCCGAGGCCGAAAACCTCGTAGGTATCTATGCCGGCCTCGCGGACATGTCCAAGCAGGACGTGCTGAAGGAGTTCGGCGGCCAGCAGTTCTCGGTGTTCAAGCCGGCCCTGGCCGATCTTGCGGTCGAAAAGCTCGCGCCGATCGCCGACGAGATGCGCCGCCTGATCGCCGATCCTGCCTATATCGACAGCGTGCTGCGCGACGGCGGCGACCGTGCGCGCGTGATCGCCGAGGGCACGATGAAGAAGGTGCGCAACATCATCGGCCTGCTCGACAACTAAGATCCAGCCAAAGCCTCGATGGGGAAACTCATCGAGGCTTTTGTCCCTATGGATGGCCGCGTGCCGGCTTCCATCGCGAGGCGACGGGCGCTGGTGGTTCGGCCAGCTTGCGAACGGCCGGCGTCGGTGGCAGATTGCGCCGGAAAAGCCAGCAGGGTTAACAAATGGTCTCCAAGCGTCTCAGTCGCGAAGCCGGGCACCGGCGAAAGTTTCTGGCGATCATCGACGACACGCCCGAATGCGAGCGCGCGGTGGCCTATGCCTCTCACCGCGCCAAGAATACGGGCGGCGGGGTGGTGCTGCTCTATGTCATCGAGCCGGGCGACTTCCAGCACTGGCTGGGCGTCGAGAAGATCATACGCGAGGAGGCGACTGCCACGGCCAATGCCGCGCTGGACGCCAGCGCGCAGAAGGTGCGCGAGACCATCGGCATCGAGCCCGAACTCGTGGTGCGCGAAGGCAAGCCTTCCGACCAGATCCACCAGTTGATCGAGGAAGACCAGGACATCGCGATCCTGGTGCTGGCTGCCGGCGCCGCCAAGGAAGGCCCGGGCCCGCTCGTGGCCTCCATCGCCGGCAAGGGCGCGGCCTTCCCCATCCCCGTGACGGTGGTGCCGCAGAATCTCTCCGACGAAGACCTTGAAAGTCTGGCCTGAACAAATCATCTGTCCGGCAGGGCCCCGTCGGTTTTGCTTGAATGCTCCTGGCGCAGGTCCTATCTAGACCGTTCCAAACTGCCCAGACACGCACGGAGATGCGGCCATGTTCATCCAGACCGAGGCGACCCCGAACCCCGCCACGCTGAAATTCCTGCCCGGCAAGGAAGTGCTGACGCAGGGCACGGCCGATTTCCGCGACGCCGAAGCAGCAGCCCAGGCCTCGCCGCTGGCCGGCCGGCTGTTCGACATTCCCGGCGTGACCGGCGTGTTCTTCGGCTACGATTTCATTACCGTCAGCAAGGACGGCCCCGACTGGCAGCACCTGAAGCCGGCGATCCTCGGCGCCATCATGGAGCACTTCATGTCGGGCGCGCCGGTGATGGCGGCAGGCGACCATGCGGCCACCCATCACGATGAGAGCGGCGAATTCTACAACGAGGAAGACACCGAGATCGTCGCCACCATCAAGGAGCTGCTCGACACCCGCGTGCGCCCGGCCGTGGCACAGGACGGCGGCGACATCACCTTCCGCGGCTATGAGAACGGTACCGTGTTCCTGCACATGAAGGGCGCCTGCTCCGGCTGCCCGTCCTCGACCGCCACGCTGAAGCACGGCATCCAGAACCTGCTGCGCCATTTCCTGCCCGAGGTCGAGCACGTCGAACAGATCTCCTGAGCGGCCTTTTCGACAATTTGAAGACAACAAAAAACCGGGCCTTGAAGCCCGGTTTTTCATTTGCGACGTCCTTGTTGCCGAGACGGCTCGCATAAACTTTTTTTGTCCAGCCTCCCCCATGGGGGAGGCCTGGGGCGGCTAGAGCACGACCACCTTGGCGCCCACATCGGCGCGGTTGTAGAGATCGATGATGTCCTGGTTCATCAGGCGGATGCAGCCCGACGACATGGCCTTGCCGATAGAAAACCATTCGGGCGTGCCGTGCAGGCGATAGCCGGAATCGCCGCTGCCGTTGTACAGGTACATGGCGCGGGCGCCCAGCGGGTTCATCAGGCCGGGCGGCATACCGCCGCGCCACTTGGCCAGTTGCGGCTGGCGGCCGATCATCGCCGAAGGCGGTGTCCAGGTCGGCCATTCGCGCTTGGCTGCAATGCGCGCCGTGCCGTGCCATTCGAAGCCCTCGCGGCCGACGCCGATGCCGTAGCGCACCGCCTTGCCCCCGGGCGTGACGAAATAGAGGAACTTGTTGGCCGTATCGACGACGATGGTGCCGGGCTTCTCTCCTGTGTCGTAGCTCACGATCTGGCGGCGGTATTTGCTCTCCACCTTGTAGATCGGCACGGCCGGCAGCTGGTAGCCGGCGTCCGAAACCGAGCCATAGTCCGACGTGAACATCTGGAAAGAGCCGTCGCTGGTGCAGCCGGCAAGAGCCGTCGCAAGCGTCAGGCTGGCGGCGACGAAAATTGGCTTGATGTGCATTGGAAGATCCGCAGCTCCGATCCCGACCATGTACAGCCCGATTCGGGCCGTATTTTCGCCGTTATTTCTATGAGAGCGTTTTGTTGCTTGCCAAGTGCTTGGGCGGATCAAGCAGAGCCAAATGTAAGGGTAGATCGCTTGCTATGGTATTTTGGCAACAGATTTTAGGCGTTGCTGAAGCGAAAATCGCCGAAACTGACCGAAGGACGAGCGAAACTGACCCGTGGGCTCGGGTCCGCTGATGGTCGGCAACCGCAGTCGGGAACGCCGCGCGGGCATGATCGACGTGGCGGCGGACGCCGCACATGGCGCGCTCATTCCATGACGCGGCAAATGATTGCTACCGAGTCGAGACGGGTTCAAAACGAGAACATAACGTGGCATGGTGCGGCCATGCCGATCATATCCCCCCTCTCCGCCAATCCGCTTGTCGACGGGCGCCAGTCCGAGCGCGCCATGGTCGTGCGGCGCGGCGTGCAGCGCCTGCTCATGCAGATGGGGGCGCATGTTCTGCCCGAACTTTCGCTGGCGACCGGCCGGCGCGCCGATCTCGTTGCGCTCACCCGCCAGGGCGACATCTGGATCATCGAGATCAAATCGTCGATCGAGGATTTTCGCGTCGACCGCAAATGGCCCGACTACCGGCTGCATTCGGACCGCTTCTTCTTCGCCACCCATCCCGAGGTGCCTGCGGAAATCTTTCCGGAGGAGTGCGGCTTTATCCTCTCCGATGGCTACGGCGCGGAAATCCTACGCGAGGCGCCGGAGCACCGCATGGCCGCCGCAACGCGCAAGGCGCTGATGCTGCGCATCGCGCGTGCGGGTGCCGCCCGCCTGCTGGCGGCTGAGCTGGCCGGCGTTTCGGTGCCGGCGCTGGATGGCGAAAGCGAGTAGTGACTTTTACCCTCCCCTTGCGAGGAGGGTAAAAAGCTCAGCGCGGGGCGCGCTTGGCCAGGATGCGCTGCAGCGTGCGGCGATGCATGTTGAGCCGGCGTGCGGTTTCGGAAACATTGCGCTCGCACATCTCGTAGACGCGCTGGATGTGCTCCCAGCGCACGCGGTCGGCCGACATCGGGTTTTCCGGCGGCGCGGCGCGCTCGCCGGTGGTGCGGGTCAGCGCCGCGAACACGTCGTCGGCGTCGGCAGGCTTGGACAGGTAGTCGACGGCGCCGAGCTTCACCGCCGTGACGGCGGTGGCGATGTTGCCGTAGCCGGTGAGAATGATAGTGCGCGCGTCCGCGCGCTTTTCGCGGATCGCGGCGACCACGTCGAGGCCGTTGCCGTCGCCGAGCCGCATGTCGACCACCGCGTAAGCCGGCGGATTGGCGCGCGCCTTGGCGACCGCTTCCTCGACGCTTTCGGCGGTCTCAACCAGGAAGCCACGCTGCTCCATCGCGCGTGCCAGGCGGGTCAGAAACGGCTTGTCGTCATCCACTATCAGCAGCGAGGTGTCGCCACCGGTGAGGTTGGCATCAACTGTTTCTTCGCCGTTCATAATCGTATGGTCCGTTCTATCTGTTTTTCTTGATTGTTTTTCAGCAATATAAGTACCGGAGGCGCAATTTTCTACCCATGCCCCCGGCACGAAGGAATCAGGCCGTGTCGAACATGGACGATGCGGCCGACCTGGGGTTCAGGAACACCTCGCGCGGCCACTCGATCTGCACCACCGCGCCCTTGCCGCGCTCATTGGCATTGGAGAAAGTGAGCGTCGCGCCGGAGCGCTCGAGCAGCGTCTTGGCGATGAACAGGCCGAGCCCCAGCCCGCCGCCCTGCTCGCCGCCGCCCTGCCGCGTCGTCATGTAAGGTTCGCCGATGCGATCGATGATCTCCGGCGGGAAACCGGGACCGTCGTCGACGATGTCGAACGTCACGGTGCGCTCGTTCCACTTCCAGCGGATGACGACCGTGCTGACGGAGAAATCGACCGCGTTCTCGACCAGATTGCCGAGGCCGTAGATGACGCCCGCATTGCGGTGGCCGACCGGCTCGGGGCCGACCTGCTCGCCCGGCTCCAGCTTGATGGAAATCCCGAAATCGCGGTGCGGGGCGATCACCTCCTCCACCAGCGAGGTGAGCGGCAGGCGCGCCAGATGCACCTCGCTTTCCGAGGACAGGCTGGTCAGCCGCTTCAGGATCTGGCGGCAGCGTTCGCTCTGCGAGCGCAGCAGCGTCACGTCCTCATGGTATTTCGGGTCGTTGCCGAGCGCCCGCTCCATTTCCTTGGCCACCAGCGCGATTGTCGCGAGCGGCGTGCCGAGTTCATGCGCGGCAGCCGCCGCCAGCCCGTCGAGTGCCGACAGATGCTGCTCGCGCTGCAGCACCAGTTCGGTGGCTGAAAGCGCGTTGGCGAGCAGCCGCGCTTCCTCGGCCACGCGCCAGGCGTAGATGGCCGTAAAGGCGATGCTAGACAGGACCGCCATCCACATGCCGGCGACATAGAGGAAGGGCATGGCCAGCTCGTTGCCGGCGACCCAAGGCAGCGGCAGGTGGAAGAAGGCGAGCAGCGTGGTGAGCGCCATGACGAACACACCAAGGATCGCGGTCAGGCTGAGCGGCAGCGAGGTGGCGGAAATCACCACCGGCACCGTCATCAGCAGCGAGAAGGGATTGGTCAGCCCGCCCGTCATGTAGAGCAGGCCGGCAAGCTGCAGCGCATCGAAGGTGAGGATGCCCAGGGCCGGCAGCGGCTGCAGCCGGTGCGCGGCCGGAAAGCGGAAGGTCAAGAGAAGGTTGAGCCAGGCCGAGCTGGCGATCAGCGCAAAGCACAGGCTGACCGGCATCGGGAACTGGAACCAGTAGGCGATGACGATGACGGCGATGCTCTGGCCGATGATGGCGAGCCAGCGCAACCGGATCAGCGTGTTGAGACGCAGGCGGGCGCTCTGCTGGAAGTCGGGCATCTTCGGTGTCTTGACCATGGAAGGGTTTATGCGCCGGACAGGTGCCGCGCGCCAAGCGCTATTTGACGCGGGGTTTTGCGCGCGCCGTCGCCTGCGCCGACAAGGGATCGTCGGGCCAGACATGCTTCGGATAACGGCCGCGCATGTCGGAGCGCACATCGGCCCAGGAGCCACGCCAGAAACCCGGCAGGTCGCGCGTGGTCTGGATCGGCCGATGCGCGGGCGACAGCAGCTCCAGCGTCAGCGGCACCGTGCCGCCGGCGATCGAGGGATGCTTGTCGAGGCCAAAGAGTTCCTGCACGCGGATGGCCAGCACCGGCCATTCGCCCTCATAGTCGATCGGCACGCGGCTGCCCGAGGGTGCGTCGAAATGAGTCGGCGCCAGCGCACCCAGCTTCCGCTGCAGGTCGTGCGGCACCAGCGACGAGAGCGCATCGTGCAGAACGCCCGCGCCGATGCGGGCAAAGCTGGCCTCGCCGTTGAGGAAGGGCAGCAGCCAGTCGTCGAGCGTGGCGATGAGCGCCTCGTCCGACATGTCGGGCCAGGGCGCGCCTAGGCCGGTGTGCAGCCATTGCAGGCGATGGCGCAGGATCTCGGCTTCCTTGCCCCAGTTGAGTAGCGACAAGCCGTGGGTCTTCAGCGCCTCGATGATGGCGCGGTCGGCGTCCGGACCGGAAGGTGCCGGCAGCATGCGCTCGGACAGGGTGATTGCGCCGAGCCGCACCGTCTCGCGCACGCGCACGGCGCGCTTGTCGGGATCGAAGGCGCTTTCCAGCTTCTTTTCGATGTGGTGGCCGAGCACCGCGCGGATCTCGACCTCGGAGACGGCGGCTGCGGCGGCAATGCGCGCATTCTGCGCCTTGCCCTGCATGTCGGCCACGACGAGATATGCCTCGCCGGCAAGCGGATCGGCGGCCTCCAGCATCGCGCCGCTGCCATTGGCGAGCACAAAACGGCCGCGTTCGCCGCGCGCCTTGGCAACGCGGTCGGGCCACGCGCGCAGAAGGAGCGCGCCGGCCGTTTCTGGTGCGGCGGCTTGGCCGCCGCCATTTGCTGCCCGCGCCAGCCTTTCCGCCAATTGTTTCGCCGCCACCGCGCGCGGTGATTTCTCGCCCATGAAGCGCGACAGGCGGCGCTCCAGATCGACGCTGTCGCCGCCAAGGCCGCGCTCGGTGAGCAGCACGGCGAGCCGCGCGGCTGGGAGCCCCTGCCCTTCCCGCGCCGCCTCGGCCACCATGTGCGCGAGCCGCACCGGCAAAGCGAGCTTGCGCATCGCGGCGCCGGCGTCCGTCAGCCGCCCATTCGCATCGATGGCGTCGAGCTCGGTGAGCAGCGTCCGCGCCTCTGAAAGCGCGGGCCCGGGCGGCGGGTCGAGGAAGGAAAGAGTTGCCGGATCGGCGACGCCGAAGGCAGCGCAATCGAGCATCAGGCCCGAGAGGTCGGCTTCCAGAATTTCCGGCGGCGTGAAGGCGGGAAGCGCTGCGGTCTGCTCGGCGCGCCAGAGGCGGACGGCAACGCCCGGCTCGGTGCGGCCGGCGCGGCCGGCGCGCTGGTCGGCCGAGGCGCGGGAGACGCGCACGGTTTCCAGCCGGGTGAGACCGCTGGCCGGCTCGTAGCGCGGCAGGCGCGACAGGCCGGAATCGATGACCACCCGCACGCCATCGATGGTGATGGAGGTTTCGGCGATCGCGGTCGCCAGCACCACCTTGCGGCGGCCCGCCGGTGCGGGCTTGATCGCGGCATCCTGCGTCTTGGCATCCAGCATGCCGTAGAGCGGCACGATGTCTGTATCGGCACCGATGCGGCCCTCCAGGCGCTCGCGCGTGCGCTCGATCTCGCGCTGGCCGGGCAGGAAGGCAAGCACGCTCCCGGGTTCGTCGGCCAGCGCCTCGCGCACGGCCTTGGCCATGGCATCCTCGACGGGCGTGCCGGCCGGCCGCTCCTGATAACGGACATCAATGGGAAAACTGCGGCCTTCGCTTTCGATGACCGGCACCTCGCCGAGCAGGCTCGCCACGCGCGCGCCGTCGAGCGTCGCCGACATGACCAGCAGCCGCAGCTCGGGGCGCAATGCGCCCTGCACATCGAGCGCCAGCGCAAGGCCGAAATCGCCGTCCAGCGAGCGCTCGTGGAACTCGTCGAAGATGACCGCCGAGATGCCCTTGAGCTCGGGATCGTCGAGGATCATGCGCGCCAAAATGCCTTCGGTGACGACAAGGATTTTTGTCCGCGCCGACTGCTTGCTCTCCATGCGCATGGCATAGCCGACCGTGCCGCCGGGCTCCTCGCCCAAAAGCTGCGCCATGCGGCGCGCGGCGGCCCGGGCGGCCAGGCGGCGCGGCTCCAAGAGCAGGATCTTGCCACCGCCCAGCCAGGGCGCTTCGAGCAGCGCCAGTGGCACCAGCGTGGTCTTGCCAGCACCTGGCGGCGCTACCAGCACCGCGCTCGATTTGGTGGCGAGCGCATCGGCAAGCGCCGGCAGGACGACGGTGACGGGAAGCTCGGGCAGGTTTTTCGGCATTACTCGGTCCCGATCCGGATGACGGCGCCGCCGGCAGCTTCGGCGTCGGCCTCGTCATGCGTCACCAGCAAAACCGGCAGGCCACCGGCCCGCGCCTTCGAAAACACCAGCTCGCGGATCTGGCCGCGCAGGTTGGCGTCCAGCTTGGAAAAGGGTTCGTCCAGCAGCAGCATGCGCGGCGAGGACAGCAGCGCCCGCGCCAGCGCCACGCGCGCCTTCTGCCCGCCCGACAGCGTGTCGGGATCGCGCGCGGCCATGCCGCCGAGGCCGACGCCTTCGAGCGCCGCCTCGGCGAGCGCTGTGCGCGCGGCCTTGCCCTTCACGGTTTCAGGAATGGCGAAGACGAGATTGCCGCCGACCGACATGTGCGGAAACAGCAGCGGATCCTGGAACAGGATGCCGGCGTGGCGATCCTCGGCCGGCAGGGCGGTGAGCTCAATGTCGCCGGAGAAGACGCGGCCGGACGCCTGGAAGGCCGGGGGCAAAAACCCGCCGATATAGGCGAGCAGCGAGGACTTTCCCGAGCCGGACGGCCCCATGACGGTAAGCACTTTGCCGGGCGCGACGCTATGCGTGACCGAAACGAGCCTGTGCCCGTTCAGCGCGATCGTCACATCGTCCAGAAAGAGCCCGTTTTCGGCCATCACCCCAACCGGTTTTTTTTGCTGCCTGCCGCGCTGGCGGAGGTTGTCACACCCGCATGGCGCGGCGGTGCCGGAATATCAGCGCGGGCAGGATCGTTGCAACCGCAAAGCCTATCGCCGGCAGCACCATCTGCACGAAGGCATAGACACCGATGATGCGGCGGTTGCCGCCCGAGGCCAGCGCCACCGCCTCAGTGGTGATCGTCTCCAGCCGGCCGGCGCCGATAAGCACGGTGGGCAGATAGAGCCCGATGGAGACCGCGAAGCCGACAGCAGCCGCGACCAGTATCGCGCGCAGCAGCATCGGCAGCCGGACGGAGACGAGCGTTTGCAAGCGCGATTTGCCGAGCCCTGCAGCGACCGCCTCGAAGCGCGGGTCGAAGGCGCGCCAGGGATCGGCGAGCGACAGGAACACATAGGGCATGACGAAGACGAGATGCACCAGCACCAACGCGGGCAGGCTGGCGACCGTGCCGGTGACGACGAAGAGAAGCTGTAGCCCGAACAGGAAGGCGACCTGCGGCACGATCAGCGGCAGATATATGAGCCACATCGCGCGGCGGCCGGCGATGCGGCCGGTACGGTTTTCGTTGACGAGGCAAAGCAGGGTCAGCGCCACCGCAATCAGCGTCGAGAGCGTGGCGACCAGCAGCGTGACGCCAAGCGGGCCGGCTATGCGGGGTGCTGCGGCGATCCAGCTTTTGAGGACAAAACTGTCGGGCAGCGCATTGGGGAATTGCCACAGCCCGGCGACCGACCACAGCGCCAGCGTGGCCAGGCCCGCGAAGGTGAAGAGCGCGGCCAGGAACATGCCGGCAAAGGCGGCGCGCCCTGCCCACGCATCGCTGCGAAAGCGCAGGCCACGCGCGCAGGCGTGGTCGCGCAGCCATGCACCAAGCCGCTCGAGCCCGATCCAGAGGAGGATGGCTGCGGCGGTCACGGCAAGCTGCAGCAACGCGCCGGCGGAAGCGAAGAAGCGCATCGACAGTTCGGGATCGTTCATCCAGTGCAGCAGCCGCACGGCGAGCGGCGCGGGCGTGGTGGGGCCGAGGATGATGGCGACATCGACGACCGAGCTCGAGAAGGCGATGACGGCAAAGACCGCCAGCCTGATCTGGCGATAGAGCGGCGGCCAGATGCCGTAGGCAAAACCGGCGATGCGGCCATAGCCGAGCGAGGCAGCGAGGCGGCGTGTGCGGAAAAGATCGACCTGCGGCAGCGCGGCGAGCGCGATAAGCAGCAGGAAGGGGATTTCCTTCATCACCAGCCCCGCCATCATCGAGATCGCAAGCGGGTCGTTGACGATCAGCAGGTCGGGGGGCTGTTGCCAGCCGGTGAGGCCGGGCGAGACCAGTCGTGCGAGCATCCCCGACGGTGCGATGAGGAAAGCCAGCCCGAATGCGGCCGCGGCATGCGGCACCGACAGGAGCGGCGAGACCAGATGCTGGATGCGCGAGAAGGTTTTGGACCCGGCAAAGGCGGCGATGAACAGCGCGACCGTGGCGAGCGAGATGGCGGCGGTGATCAGACCGGGGATGAGGCTGAGCAGAACCGAGGCGGTAAGGCCGGGCTGAGAGAGAAGTTGCATGACATGCGCGAGCGTAAAAGCCTCGCCGCCCAGCGCCGGCAGGTAGCCGAACGCCGGCAGCAGCGTGCCGGCAAGCCCGGCGAGGATCGGACCGGCCAAGAGCAGGATCGCCAGCGGCGGGCCGAGCCGGGCTAGCATGGCGATGAGCCAGAAGATGGAGGCGCTCTACGTTGCCCCCATCTGGCCTGCCGGCCATCTCCCCCACAAGGGGGGAGATCAGCTGTCATCGCGGCTTTCGCCAATCTCCGGTGGTGGAGAACGGGCGGTGTCGCCAAAGCTGCCAGTCTCCCCCCTTGTGGGGGAGATGGCCGGCAGGCCAGAGGGGGGCGCCGTCCCGCCAACAGAAATCGCAGTCCCGCCAACCGATCAACCACCTCGCCGGCCCCTAATCCCCCACCCCGTAGCGGCGTTTCCATTCCGCCTCCAGGCGCACCATCCAGCTCGGATGCGGCTCGTCAATGGCCGGGCCGAGCTCGTCCGGCTTCAGCGTGGCAATGCCGAGATCGAGCGCGTCGAAGCGGGCGCGGTCGGCGGCGTCGAGCTTGGCCATCGAAAGCACGGTCGGGTCGCCCCACACTTTCGGGTCCTGCTTGCGCGCCTGCGCCTCGGGCGACAGCAGGAAATCGGCCGCCACCAGCGCGCCGGCCTTGGCCGAGGCGTTGTAGGGAACCGCGAGGAAATGGGTGTTGGCCAGCGTGCCGGCCGGGAAGGTGAAGGAGCGCACAGTGCCGGGCAGCTCGCCATTGGCGATACCGCTCGAAGCCTCCGACGGATTGAAGGCGAAGATGATGTCGAGCTCGCCATCGGCCAGAAGCTGCTTCATCGCCGGGTAGTTTTGCGGATAGGCGCGGCCCGCGCGCCAGAGCACAGGCTTCAGCTCGTCGAGATAGGCAAAGAGCGGCGCCGTGACCTGATCGAACGACGCCTCATCGACCGGCTTTTGCAGCACCGAGCGGTCGGCCACCAGCTCGGACAGCACCTGCTTTAGGAAGGACAGGCCCATGAAATCCGGCGGCTGCGGATAGGAGAAGCGCCCCTGATGCGCCTTCGCCCAGGCGAGCAATTCCTTGGCTGATTTCGGCAGACTGGCGGGATCGGTGCGCGCCGTGTCGTAGAAGAAGACCAGCTTGGCCATGCCCCAGGGGCTCTCCAGCCCCTCGACCGGGACGGTGAAATCGGTGCGAATGGTCGGCTTGTTCTCGACGTCGACATATTTCCAGTTGGGCAGTTTTTCGGCCCAGCCGGGCGACATCAACAGGCCCTGTTGTTTCATGGCGGCAAAGTTCTCGCCATTGATCCAGATGAGGTCGACGGTGCCGTTCTCGTTGCGGCCGGCGGCCTTCTCGGCCACCACCTTGGCGACCGCATTGGCGGTGTCGTCGAGCTTCACATGGACGAGCTTGACGCCATAGCGTTTCTGCAGCTCGCCGCCCGCCCATTCGAGATAGGCGTTGATGTTTTCCGACCCGCCCCAGGCGTTGAAATAGACGGTCTCCCCCTTGGCCTCTGCCAACACCTCGTCCCATTTCGCCGGATCGGGATTGCCGGCCAGCGCCTGAAGCGTCAGCGCACATACGGATATCGCAGCCAGAAGCAGTCGTTTCATCGAATTCCCCCTTCGAAATGGCGTCCCCTGCCCGCAAGATTGAGCATTTTGCGCGAAATCCGGTCAATGCGCGACGTCCCCGCCCGTGCTCACTTCGGCGTGAGAAATGTGGCAAAGGCGCTACGTTCTGCATTGCGCCCTGCCCTCGGCGGCGGATGACTTGCCATGACTTGTCTGATAATACCGACAAATTATTCAGACATTCGTCAATCCGTCATGCAAATCGCCTATGGCATCGGCGCAGGCGAGGAAAACACCATGCGTTATGCGATTTATTTCACCCCCGGCCCCGACGATGCGCTGACCCGCATCGCAGCGAACTGGCTTGGCCGTGACCCCTTTACCGGTGTGATCCACGAGGCGCCGGCGACCGAACAGTTGTCGGCAAACGAAGTTGCCTTCCACACTGCCGCGCCGCGCCGCTACGGCTTCCACGCCACGCTGAAGGCACCGTTCCGGCTGGCCGAGGGCGAAACCGAAGCCTCGCTCGACCAGGCGCTGGCCGACTATGCCGCAACCGTGGAGCCGGTGGTGCTGCCGCGCCTCGTCGTGGGCCAGATCGACGGCTTCTTCGCGCTGGTGCCGGGCGAATTCTCGCCCGCGCTCAACCTGTTCGCCGGCGACGTCGTTTCGGCCTTCGACCGCTTCCGCGCGCCGCTGACCGAAAGGGAGATCGAGCGCCGCAACCCCGATTCCCTCACCCAGGCCGAGTTCCAAAATCTCTGCCAGTGGGGCTACCCCTACGTCTTCGACACTTTCCGCTTCCACATGACGCTGACCGGCCGCGTGAATGGCGAGGACAGCACGAAACTGCGCGCGAGCATCGACGCGATGTTCGCCGAAGAACTCGACCGCCCCTTCGCCGTGAACGGGCTAGCCCTATTTGTCGAGCGCGAGCCCGGTGCCCCCTTCATGGTACACTCCCACCATGCGCTCGGCCGCCAGACCCAAAGAAAGACCGCCTGAGATGACGACCGAAACGACATTGACCAATGCCCGCATCGTGCTTGCCGACGAGATCGTCGACGGCTCGGTGCTGATCCGCGACGGCAAGATCGCCGATGTCTCCGCCGGCAACGTCCGGACGGGCGACGATATGGAAGGCGACTACGTCATCCCCGGCCTGGTTGAGCTGCACACCGACCACCTTGAAGGCCACTATGCGCCGCGCCCGAAAGTGCGCTGGAACCCGATCGCCTCGGTGCTGGCGCATGACGCACAAGTTGCCACCGCTGGCATCACCACGGTGCTCGACGCGCTGCGCGTGGGGCTGGACATCGATTCGGACATCACGGCCGTCGACATGCGCAAGCTGGCCGACGCCATCGAGGACAGCGTGCGCAACGACCGCCTGCGCGCCGACCATTACATCCACCTGCGCTGCGAGGTTTCGGCGCCCGACTGCCAGAGCGGCTTCGAGCTGTTCCGCGGCGACGAGCGCGTGCGGCTGGCCTCGCTGATGGACCATGCGCCGGGACAGCGCCAGTTCGCCAGCTTCGAAGCCTATGCCGTCTACTACATGGGCAAGATGAAGATGACGGAGGAGCAGTTCCGCGCCTATTGCGAAAAGCGCATGGCGCAGTCGGCCGTTAATTCCGGCCCGAACCGGGAAGCGATCGCTGCCGCCTGCCACGAGCGCAGCATCGTGCTGGCCAGCCATGACGACGCCACCACCGCCCACGTCGACGAGGCGATCGCGCAGGGCATCCGCGTTGCCGAATTCCCGACCACGCTCGAGGCGGCGCGCGCTTCCAAGCAGGCCGGCCTCGGCGTGCTGATGGGCGCGCCCAATGTGATGCGCGGCGGCTCGCATTCGGGCAATGTCTCGGCGCGCGAACTGGCCGAAAACGGCCTGCTCGACATTTTGTCCTCGGACTACATCCCCTTCAGCCTGATCCAATCGGCCTTCTTCCTCGGCGAAGTGGTGGACGCCATCTCGCTGCCGCAGGCCGTGGCCATGGTGTCGAAGACCCCGGCCGAAGCTGTTGGCCTCACCGATCGCGGCACAATCGAGATCGGCCGCCGCGCCGATATGGTGCGGGTGCGGGTGGACGAGCATGTGCCGGTGGTGCGCACCGTGTGGCGCGAAGGGCGCCGCGTGGCATGATGGTCTCGGCCCTCATCGAACGCGAGCAGGCAAGCAGCGCCTTTCCCGTTCGCAATGGCGTGTTCATCGCCGTCGTCGGCCCGAGCGGCGCCGGCAAGGACACGATCATGGCCTATGCGCGTGATCGCTTTGCGAGCGAGGACAGCGTCGAGTTCGTCCGCCGCGTCATCACCCGCCCTTCCGACGGCGCGACCGAAGACCATGACACGCTGACTGAGCCGGCCTTCATCGAGGCCGAGGCGCGCGGCGCCTTCGCGCTCTCCTGGGAAGCGCATGGGCTGCGATACGGCATCCCGGCAAGCGTGGACGCCACGATAACCGATGGGCGCGTGGCGATCGCCAACGCCTCGCGCGGCGCGATCCCCGCGCTGCGGGCGCGCTACGAGAACGTCGCGGTGGTGGAGATCACCGCGCGGCCGGAAATCCTGGCCGAGCGGCTTTCCGCACGCGGTCGCGAATCCCGTGAGGAAGTGCTGGCCCGGCTGGCGCGCGCAAGTGCTGTGGAGCTTTCGGGCGCGGGCGTCTCGACCATCGACAACAGCGGCGGGAAGGAAATCGCCGGCGAGCGGTTTGTCGCGATCATTCGCAAGGCCATCGCCTTTGCCGATGTGGGAAGATTCTAGTCCGGGAATTCGTCGTACTGGGGCAGGTCGTCGGTGATCTCGTGCCATTTGGCCTTCGAGCCGACGAAGATGTGCATGGACGGCCGGATGGTCGGCTCGTCCATCAGCGTGCCCATGGCGACATGGACGTAAGTCCCCTCGCGGACGACCGAATAGAGAAGCGAGCCGCATGTGCCGCAATGCACGTCGTGTGCGGCCTCGTCTCCATAGATCAAGGCAGCCTCATCGCCTTCCGTGATGCGAAGCCGGTCGCGCTCGATGCCGGCAAATGACTTGAAGGCCGACCCGGTGGTGCGCCTGCAATTCGAGCAATGGCAGTTCATCGCATAGCGGAACGCATCCGCCACCGCATATTTCACCGCCCCGCAAAGGCAGCCGCCGGTCAGCATAGGCGTGGAAACTTCGGACGTCATGGCTTTGCCCTGTTTCGAAGCCGGGAGGCTACAAAAGTTCTGGCGCGGACGACAGCGGCGATTTTTCAGCCACTATCCGCGCTCGAACGCAAATACGGCGCTCGGCCTGATATCGCCTGGCTTTGCTACACCCATGTCCGACACCGAATATTCGGCGACGACGCGAAGCCGGTCGCGCGGCAGCCAGGCCCGCCACGGATCGCCGATCAGCACCTCGATGCCGGCGTCGAGGCAGCGGTCGAGAAACGCAGTGACGCGCGCGGCCAGGCTCTGGTCGTAGAACAGGTCGCCGACGGCCACCACGTCCACGGCTGGCGGCGGGCCTGCGGTCAGGTCGGAATGGATCGCCTCCAGCGCCACGTCATTGGCGGCGGCGTTCAGCTTCAGCGCCTCGATGGCGTAGCGATCGACCTCCGCCGCAATCACCGCACTCGCGCCGGCCTTGGCCGCGGTGATGCCGACGATGCCGGAGCCGGAGCCAAGGTCGAGAACGCGGCGGCCGGCCACTACCTGCGGCCGGACGAGAATGTGCCGCGCCAGCGCAAGGCCGCCAGCCCAGCAATAGGCCCAATAGGGTGAACCGAACCCTTGCTCGTCCGCTTCGGCGAGCCGCCAAAGCCCGCTCGACGGGCCGGCCCTGTGCAGGCGGATTTCGGGAACGGCGGGCACCGGCACGACCGGCAGGTTTGCCCGTATGAATTTTTGGATATCGACGCTGTTCAGTGAAGCGGCCCTGTTGCAAAGGCTCGAATCCGAGCCACGGCAACGCTATCAAGGCCGCCGACGGTTCGCAATGCGCGGACCAGTGCCTTGGGGTGGCTACGCAAGCGAAACGACGATCTTCTTGCTCACGCCCTTCTCGGACACGTGAAAGGATTTTGTGCAGGGTTTTCCGGCGCGCTTTGCCTCGAGCAGACCGGGCAGGTCGAGGCCCTTGCTTTCCAGCGAGGCCAGAGCGGATTTGGGCATGATGGTCCTGGCAAGACCGAGGACGAAGGCGGGCACGGTGAAAGCCGTCTCGCGCTTGCCGTCGATGAATTTTTCGATCGTCAGCCTCGCCATCGTCTTCTTCATGCTCCGCGGTTTACTGCGTCGCCCATACCCCGCGGCTGCACCAAAGGCAACGTACAACCAGAGCGTCGGCGTCTCTGGACAGGCCGCCGCGATCCGCGATAGCGTCTCCTGCCTCGGCCCACAGGGTTCCGGCCGGACCATCGAACCGCGACAGGGGAGTCAAAAAAAATGCCGTCCACCGAACTGCTCGTCGCCTTCGTCGTCACGGCGGCCATCTTCGCCTTCATGCCGGGTCCAGCCATGCTCTACGCCGCCGCCCAGACCATGGCGCGTGGCAGGTGGCCCGGGCTGATGGCCACGCTCGGCATTCATATCGGCGGCTATGCGCATGTCATCGCAGCGGCGGCCGGCCTGTCGATGCTCTTCCACGCCGTGCCCTTGCTCTACATGGCGGTGAAATTCGTCGGCGCGGCCTATCTTGTCTGGCTAGGCGTCCAGCTGTTTCGCGCCAAGGCGCAGGGCGACAACGCCGCGCCTGCCGTGATCGGGCCGAAATCCGCCCGCCGCGCCTTCTTCGAGAGCATCACCGTCGAGGTGCTGAACCCCAAGACGGCGATCTTCTTCATGGCGTTCCTGCCGCAGTTCGTCGATGCTTCCGCCGCCTTGCCGGTGTGGCTGCAGTTCGTGCTGCTCGGCACCGTCGTCAACCTGATGTTCTCGTTCGCCGACGTCGTGTGCGTGGTTCTGGCCGGCTTCGTGGTCGGCCGGCTGCGGCGCTCGAGCCGCGCGCAGCGCCTGGTGCAGCGTGCCGGCGGGGCGGTGCTGGTGGGGCTCGGCGTACACCTCGCCTTGCAGCGGAGCTGAAGGTCGCCCGCACGGAGGCGGTCCCGGACATAGACCGGGCCGGTAGGTACTGGGATGCCGGAATGAAAAAAAGCGGCGCGTCAGACAATCCACGCGCCGCCCGGAAAAAAAATCAGTCTGCGTCGTCCGCCGAAGCTGCGTTGAGCTGGCCGTATTTCCCCTCGCCGATCTGGGCGAGCAGGTCGAGCTGGGTTTCGAGGAAGTCGATATGGCCTTCCTCGTCCTTCAACAGCTCCTCGAACAATTTCATGGTCACGTAGTCGCCGAGCTGCTGGCAGATCTCGCGCGATTTCTTGTAGGAGGTGCGGGCGTCATATTCGCCGGCGAGGTCGGCCTCGAGCACTTCCTTGACGTTCTGGCCGATGCGCAGGGGCGCGACCGTCTGCAGGTTGGGGTGGCCTTCGAGGAAGATGATGCGCTGGACGATTTTGTCGGCGTGATGCATCTCCTCGATGGATTCCTCACGCTCCTTCTTGGCGAGCTTGTTGTAGCCCCAGTCGTCCAGCAGTCGATAGTGGAGCCAATATTGGTTGACCGCGCCTAGCTCCAGAAACAGCGCCTCGTTAAGCCGCTCGATGACCTGCTTTTCGCCCTTCATAGCTTCTGCTCCCATATTGGACGCGCAGTTCCCTCACGCGGTCCATGTGTGAAACAATATCGGCCTCGTCTGTGGCCGAGCTTCGGTGATAATGCTCGGTAACGCGAATGATAGTTTCCACCACATTTGGGAAGCAGCCGCAACAGCGACCGCGCTTCTGAAGGGAATGATAGACCTTTGCCGGCACGATGAGGTGCCAGGGATCGGCTTCCAGAAGGTCGATGATCGCCTCCTCGATCTCCTTCTCGGTTATCAGGTTACAGTGACATACAAGCATTTCTGGCCCTGGTGGCTGACGGCGCTCTCTGGTGCCGTTCGGCGTGGGTTACGTGGTCAATCTTCGCGGATGGGGACTTGGCGGCCGTCGTCATCGCGTCTGTTCATGCGCGAGCAGGCGGGATGAGGACCGCAGAAGGAGCGCGTATGTTCGCGCATGCGCCGCAGGGCGCGGACTTGGAATACTGGACACCAGATTCCTCCAATCGAACGGGTTCAAGGCCCAGACATCAAAGGCTGCACCCTCAGGCGCGTTGCCATAAGGGGCATGAGGAAACCGAGAGTCAACAGGAATCTGGATAAAAGCCTATATAAATCAATAGTTTAGAATTGTTCTAAACTATTGATGTCAAGCTTATGGTTTTTTGCCGGCAGCAAAGTGTCCAAGGTGTTGTGCGCCACACCCTGGCTTGACACCGGCATGGCCCAGGTGCGACCCAATTGCTGCCCGCGCTGTCGGAACCAGACGGCTTGCCGCCAATGCGGGTCTCTATTCTGGCTAAAAAGAAGCAAGTTCAGGTCCCCATGAAGAACGGCGTTGTCATTGTCGGTGCGGGTCACGGCGGCGTCCAGGCGGCGGCCAGCCTGCGTGAAGAGGGTTTTGACGGGCCGATCACGCTCGTCGGCGACGAGGCCGAGCTGCCCTATCACAAGCCGCCGCTGTCGAAGACCTTCATCAAGGACCCGGCAGCCCAGCCGCAGATGCTGCGCGCCGAAATCTTCTACAATAACAACAAGATCGACCTGCGGCTCGGCAGCTCGGTCGAGTGCATCGACCTGGCCGGCAAGCGGCTGGACCTCGGCGACGGCAGCCATATTCCGTTCGACGCCGCCATCCTGGCGACCGGATCGCGGCCGCGCGAGCTGAAGCTCGCGGGCTCGGAACTCGCCGGCGTGCTGTCGCTGCGCTCGGTGGCGGATGCGCGTGTCATCCGCGATCTCAGCGCCAAGGTCGAAGACGTCGTGATCCTCGGCGGTGGCTTCATCGGCCTCGAAATCGCCGCCACGCTGACGCTCGGCGGCCGCCGCGTGACGGTGGTGGAGGCGCAAGACCGGCTGCTTGGCCGCGCGGTGGCGCCTTCCATTTCGGCCCATGTGCGCCAGCGGCTCGAGGCCATGGGCATCCGCATCCTGACCCAGACCACGATTGAGCGGCTCGAAGGCGAGAATGGCCGTCTCAGCGGCGCCCTCACCTCGCGCGGCGAGCGGCTGCCGGCACAGATGGCGATCATCGGCATCGGCGTGGTGCCCAATGTCGAGCTGGCGCAGGCCGCGGGCCTGAAACTCGCCAACGGCATCTGGGTGGACGGCCAGCTGCGCAGCTCGCAGCCCGAGATTTTTGCCATAGGCGACGTCGCCAGCTATCGCCACGTGTTCTCCAACAGCGACGTGCGGCTGGAATCGGTGCAGAACGCTACCGACCATGCCAAGCTCACCGCCCGCATCATCACAGGCCATGAGGGGCACTATGACAGCGTGCCGTGGTTCTGGTCGGATATCGGCGACATGAAGCTGCAGATGGTGGGCCTGGCCGGCACCAGCGACAGCAATGTCGTGGTCGGCGACGTGGCCGACAACAAGTTCTCCGTCTACCACTATTCGGGCAGCCGTCTGATCGCCATCGAGTCCGTTAACCGCCCTGCCGACCACATGCTCGGCCGCAAGATGCTGGGCGCCGGCTTCTCGCCGCGGCCAGAAATTGTCGAGGCCGGCACCGATGCGCTGAAGGCCGCCCTTGCCGACGCACAGAAGGTCGCAGCCGCATAGGAACCGGGAGATAGGGGGCGCCGATGTCGGATGACTGGTTCGTAAGGCAGCCTATCGACCGGCAGATTACGCTGGTGACCGAGCCCTATGTCGACCCCTATTTCAGCGCCAATATCTGGCTGGTGCGCGGAGCCGACGTCGACCTCGTCGTCGATACCGGCATGGGCCTGCGGCCGCTCCGGCCCGTGCTCGACCTGACACCGGGCAAGCCGGTGCTGGCGCTGGCAACGCATATCCATCTCGACCATGTCGGCGGGCTCGCCGAATTCGAGCAACGGCTTGGCCCTCGCCAGTCGGCCGAAGCTTTTGCCACCATGCCCGACGCGCTGACCTTTGCCGACGAGTATCGCGAAATCGCTGAGCCGGTAAGCCGGCTACCTCATCCCGATTGGGTCCCGGCAGACTACCGGCTTACGCCCGCGCCGCTGACGCGCATCCTGGACGAAGGCGACGTCATCGACCTTGGCGACCGTAGTTTTACTGTGCTGGAACTGCCCGGCCACTCGCCAGACGGCATCGGCCTGTTCGACGAAAAGAGTGGCGTCTTCTTCGGCGGCGACGCTATCTATGACGAGGAGCTGCTGGACGACATTCCGGGTTCGGACAAGGCCGTCTACCGGCAGACCATGGAGCGGCTGAAGACGCTGCCGATCAGCATCGGCCATGGCGGGCATGGCCCGAGCTTCGATGCCAAGCGGATGCGCGAAATCATCGACGAGTATCTAGCCAAGTAGCGCCCCCCAAAAAAATGCCCCGGCGAGCGGGGCATTTTCCGTCGTATCGCCAGAAGGCTTACGCGCCGGTGTTCCAGCCGGCGATGGACTTGACCTCGAGAAAATCTTCGAGGCCCCACTTGCCGCCCTCGCGGCCGAGGCCCGACTGCTTGTAGCCGCCGAAGGGGCTGCCGGGGCCGCGCGAGGCGCCGTTGAGCTGCACCATGCCCGAGCGCAGGCGGCGCGCCACACGGTGGGCGCGTTCCTGGCTGTCGGTCTGGATGTAGCCCGACAGGCCGTAGGGCGTGTCGTTGGCGATCGCGATAGCCTCTTCCTCGGTATCGAAGGGGATCATCGCCAGAACCGGGCCGAACACTTCTTCCTGAGCGATGCGCATGTCGTTCGACACATCGGCGAAGATGGTCGGACGCACGAAGTAGCCGCGATTGAAGCCTTCCGGACGGCCGGTGCCGCCGGCGACGAGGCGCGCGCCTTCCTTGATGCCGACATCGATCAGGCCCTGGATCTTGTCGAACTGCATGGCCGAAATGACGGGGCCGATGTGGTCGCCATCGTCAGCCGGATTGCCGACGCGGGTCTCTTCGGCAGCCTCACGGGCCACTTCGACCGCCTGGTCATAGATCGAGCGCTCGACCAGCATGCGCGTGGGCGCATTGCAGGACTGGCCGGTGTTTTCGAAGCAGTGCGCCACGCCGCGCTTGACCGCGGCCGAGACGTCGGTGTCGGCAAAGACGATGTTGGGCGACTTGCCGCCGAGCTCCAGCGTCACGCGCTTGACCGTTTCGGACGCCGCCTTGGTGACGGCAACGCCGGCGCGGGTCGAGCCGGTGAAGGACATCATATCGATGCCGGGATGGCGCGACATGGCTTCGCCCACGGTCGGGCCATCGCCATTGACGAGGTTGAACACGCCGGCCGGGAAGCCGGCCTCTTCCATGATCTCGGCAAAGAGCATCGACGACATCGGCGCGATTTCGGACGGCTTCAGCACCACGGTGCAACCGGCGGCGATGGCCGGCACCACCTTCAGCGTCACCTGGTTCATCGGCCAGTTCCACGGCGTGATGAGGCCGCAGACGCCAATCGGCTCATGCACGATACGGTCGTTGGGGGCGACCTCGCTGAGCTGATGCTCGAATTCGAAGTTCTTCAGCTCGCGGATGAAGTTCTTGATGTGATAGGCGCCGACGGAAGCCTGGGATTCGGTGGCAAGCTTGATGGGCGCGCCCATTTCGCTGGAGATCGCCTCGGACATCTCGGGCAGGCGGCGCTTGTAGGCGGCGAGCAGCTTTTCGAGATATTCCAGGCGCTCCTCGCGGCTGGTGCGGCTCCAGCTTTCGAACGCCTTGCGGGCGGCGGCGACGGCCTTGTCGACATCGGCGGCCGAGCCCAGCGAGATGACGGCGAAAGGCTGCTCGTCTGCCGGATTGATGACCTCCAGCTCCTTGGGCGTGATCGGCGCGGTCCAGCGTCCGTCGATGAAGAAATCGGTCTTGCGCAGCATGAAGCTCTCCTTTGCAACGGCAGTCTTGGCAGACGTAGCGCTTTGCCGCCCGTCTTTCCGCGATGATTACGACAAGATTGGTGCTTCATAAGTAGCAATGAAGACGTGGCCGTTCAAACCGGGCGCGACGGGAAAATGACTGGACCAGCGGCAAGCAATCCTGCCGGGTGGTTGTCAGGATAGTTTTCATCTTGGGATTGCGTTGCCCAAAACTGCCTGTATAAGTCCGCTCCCCTCGAAAACGAGCGACCGCCATGTCCATTCTCTCCGGTTCCCGCCGCAAGGCGGCCATCGCCTTCATCCTCGTGACCGCCATTCTCGACATCGTGGCAATGGGCATCATCATTCCGGTGCTGCCGTCGCTGATCGAGGAATTCGCCGGCTCGAATGCCGAGGCGGGCTGGATCAACGGCGTGTTCGTGGCGCTGTGGGCCGGCATGCAGTTCGTCGCCTCGCCGGTGATCGGCTCGCTGTCCGACCGCTATGGCCGCCGCCCGGTGATCCTGCTTTCGACGGTGGGCCTGGCGGCCGACTATGTGCTGATGGCGCTGGCGCCGAACCTTTGGTGGCTGGCGCTGGGGCGCATCGTCGCCGGCATCACCTCGTCGAGCTTCACCACGGTCTTTGCCTATATGGCCGACATCACCCCGCCCGAGGACCGCGCGCGCGGCTACGGGCTGATAGGTGCTGCCTTCAGCGCCGGCTTCGTGGCCGGACCGCTTCTGGGCGGCGTGCTGGGAGAGATCTCGCCGCGCGCGCCGTTCTGGTTCGCGGCGGCGATGAGCGGCATTGCCTTCCTTTACGGGCTGTTCGTGCTGCCGGAGTCGCTTGTGCCGGAAAAGCGCATGACCTTCTCCTGGAAGCGCGCCAACCCGTTCGGCGCGATGATGCTGTTGCGCTCGCACGCCGAACTCACGGGCCTGGCAATCGTGACCTTCCTGCTGCACTTCGCCCATCACGTGTTCTCGGCCGTGTTCGTGCTCTATGCCGCCTACCGCTTCAACTGGCATGCCTGGGAAGTGGGCGTGCTGCTGGCGATGGTCGGCGTGCTCGACATGACGGTGCAGGGCCTGTTGGTCGGACCGATGGCAAAACGTTTCGGCGACCGCGCCACCATGGTGCTCGGCCTGTTCGGCGGCGCCATCGGCATCGCCTGGATGGGGCTCGCGTCGACGGGCCTGTTGTTCACGCTCGCAATGTTCCCCAACGCGCTCTGGGGCCTGGCCATGCCGACCCTGCAATCGCTGATGACCCAGCGCGTCTCGGAATCCGAGCAGGGCCAGCTGCAGGGCGCCAATATGAGCGTGGCCAGCGTGGCCGGCGTGGTCTCGCCGCTGTTCTTCGGCGCGGTCTATGCCTTCACCCTGCGAGAAGGGTCGTGGCTGCCCTATCCGGGTGCCGCCTTCCTGATTGCCTCCTTCGTGCTCCTGTGTGCGGCGCTGATCGGCTGGGTGGTGGCGCGGCAGGCAAGCCGGCGCGAGGAAGAAGCGTTGTCCTGACGCCCTTTTTGGGGCGTCACCCGGCGGCGCGTGACGCCGCCAACCTCATGCGCACCCAGCGCAACACCTCAAAATCGAGATCGATTACGCGTCGACTCAAAATGTTACGGGGTCCTTTGACGCGCCAGATCTGCCGCGCGGCACAGCTGGACGCGGTACGGCCGGGGTCTTTCCCTCCGCCTTTCGGGGGGCAACCCGGATCGTGGACGGGTCAATCTACGACCGACGGCTTAGCCGGGTACGGCGTCACCGGACAAGCATATCCGAATAAGCTAGTAGGTTAATGTAAGGTTAATCCCGTAGGTTCTGCGGTGACACGAATCCGCGCAGCCGCCTGACAAACTGTTTCCAAGTGACTCCAAAGTTGTCTCGCGGCCATGGAACCGCCAGTAGTCTGCCGCATTTGCCGCCCCATTTCGCCCGTACCCGCTTCGGCACCGATTAACGGAGCCTAACCGAAAGATGATGAATTTTCAGACTGCGATCTCCGCGGTCGCGGTGACGGCCGGCCTGATGATTGCCGCCTCTACCGTAACCGCCTCGGCCCAGTGCGGCCGCGCCTCCTGGTACGCCCTCACCTCCAAGACGGCGTCAGGCGAGCGCATGAACCCCTCGGCCATGACCGCAGCCCACCGCACCCTGCCACTCGGCAGCAAGGTGCGCGTCACCAATCAGAGCAACGGCCGCAGCGTCATCGTGCGCATCAATGATCGCGGACCCTTCGTAAAAGGCCGCGTGCTCGACCTTTCAAAGGGCGCAGCCGCGAAGCTCGGCTTCGTCAGTTCGGGTCAGACCGCCATCTGCCTGGCCCGCGAGAGCTGAGAATTCAATCTGTTCGACGCCGTTTCGGCGATCGCCTCGGCCAGCCCAAGTCCCCATTGCGCCTTGCAATAAGCTCGGAAATCAAAGCACGGCAGGCCGGGGCAGACCTCGAACTCGATGAGGTGGACGGTGTCGTTCGCCTCCACCCGGAAATCCATCGAAAAGACGTCGCGCAGGGCAAGCGCCTGCATGAGCCGGCCTGCGATGGCGCTGATGCGTTCGGCGGCGCGCGGCTGGCCGGCGGCCACCGGCACCAGTTCCGGCTCGGCATAGGCGCCTGTCGCCTTCGCCTCGGCGCCGGTGTCGCCATAGAGCGCCAGGCTGTCCTCCATCGTCTGGAAGTCGCCGCCTGAATCGACGAAGAAGATGCCGAGCGCCTCGACGCCCGTTTCCGGCTCCAGCCCCAGAAAACTCACCCGCACATTGCGCCCGGCCACATAGGGCTGCACCACGACGTCGTCGCGATAGGCGGCAAAGACGCGGCGGCTGAGATCGAGCGCATGATCCAGCGAATGGCAGCGCGAATCCGAATAAATGCCGATCTTGGCGCCGAGCCGGTTCGGCTTGACGAAGTATCCGGACGGTGAAGCCGGCGGCTCGACCAGCCACACGCCATTGCGCGCAAGGCCCGCCTCGGGCACCGGCAGCCCAAGCGCGCGCAGAACCGCGCCGGAGCGGAACTTGTCCTGACAAAGCGCAAAGAGGGAGTCGTCGGCGCCCAGCGTCGGCAGATCGTTGAGCCGCGCCAAGGCAGGCCCCGCGCTGCCGCGGAAATAGGCGATGCCGTCGCTGATCGTCCAGACCAGCGTCCGCTCGGGATCGCGGCCGGCGAGCGCCTGCGGTGCATCGTCCAGCGCCACCGGCTCGAAGCGGAGGCCGCGCCGGGCGCAGGCCTGCGCCATGGCGTCGAATTCGGGCGCAATGTCGGTCGACTGGGCAAGATAGGAGGCGACTTCAGCGGCGCGGGTGGGCGAACAGCCATTGGCAACCAGCCGGTCGAAGCAAGCCCGCTCGGGCTCATAGACGAAAAGCAGCGTTGACGACTGGTCTGGCATTTTATTCCACTCCTCCGGAGCCTGGTTAATCCGGCAGACCGGACTTGGCTCCATCTCCATTGTCTCCCGCATGATGCTTGCCAAAACCTTTCGTGCTTTGCGGGAGATCGACCTTGGCCAAGCGCTGGCGCGACATCGGCTCCAGGATGCCAATAGTCTCTACTTCGCCTAACGCACGAAAGCTGCCACGCCGCAGGGCTCCAGGATCTCGCTGCCGAGAAGCAGCGCGTGCCCATCGATCCATTGCCTGATGTCGATCGGCTCCGGCCCGTAGTTGAAGATGTAGCGCGTCGGGCCGTTGTCGCGGATGCGGATGTCGCGCGGCAGGCGGTGAACAGCCACGCCGGCCTTGCCGCAGAGATACTCGACCACGCGCGCAGCATAGGCCCCGTTGGGCTGACCGGCGAGATAATGGAAGGTCTCCACGGCATCACAGCAGAAGGCCGCCTCGCCGTCCTGCGTGGTGTCGATGACCCGCACGCCCTCGCCCAAGGACAAAAACTCGCGCCAGGTTTCGAAGGCGCAGACATTGGCCGGCTCGTCGATGCCGATCGCGAAGGGCGGCGCAAGCGTCTCGGAACGCCGCACCTTTATATGCATATGCGCCTGGAACCCCGCGCCGGGCGGCAGGGTGTCGGGAATGCGGAAATCGGGCGTGCGCGAGCCGGTGCGCGGGCCGGCCAGCACCACCTGCCCGTCCGCGCCGAGCGCAGCGGCAAGGTCGGCAGACAGCGAAAACAGCCCCGGCAGCAGCACAAGCCCGTAGCCGCGCACCGCATCAGCCCGCGGCGGCACGATGTCGACCGAAACGCCGAGGCCGCGCAGCGCCCGGTAGAACAGCAGCACCAGCCTCAGATAGTCGAAGGACTTTCCCTGCGGCTGGATCGCCCACGCCCAGGCACTTTCATAGTCGAAGACAATCGCCACCGGCGCTTTCGTCGTGGCGACCTTCGCCCCCGTCGCCTTGATCTCACGCGCGACGGCGCTGACCACATGGTAGGCCTCGTTGGGCGTCGTGTCGGGCAAAAGCAGCGCCTCGTGCATCTGCTCCTGCCCGAAGGGCGCCTGGCGCCAGCGGAAATAGCTGACCACTTCCGCGCCCGCCGCAAAAGCTTCCCACGCCCAGAGCCGCACCGCGCCCGGCGCTGGCGCAGGATTGTGCGGCGCCCAGTTCACCGGGCCGGGCTGCTGCTCCATCACCCACCAGCGGCCGCGGCCGCAGGCGCGGTAAAGGTCGTGGTGGAAAGCCTGCAGATCGGGGTCGCCGACGCGCATGTAGCGCTGCTTGCGCTCGGGGTCGGTGGTGTCGCGGTCGAGGAAGCCGAGCGGATAGGAATCCCACGACGCCGCATCGAGATCGGCCGAGACGGCAAAATGGTCGAACGCCAAGAACGAGCCCATGAAATTGTGCAGGATCGTGCGGCCCGGCGAATGCTTGCGGATGATGTCGGTCTGCAGCCGGTTGAAGCTGACCACCTGGTCTGACGAATAGCGCCGGAAATCGAGCCGGTGGGCGGGCGCGGCCTCGGTGACGGTGAGGTTGGGCAGCTCGACCTCGTCGAAGGAGCGATACTCCATCGACCAGAACACCGTGCCCCAGGCGCGGTTCAGCGCATCGGGCGACTGGTATTTTTGCGAGAGCCAATCGCGAAAACCGGCAAGTGCTGCCGCCGAATAGCTCTCCACCGTATCGTGGCAGCCATATTCGTTGTCGGTCTGCCAGGCGACTACGGCCGGGTGTTCACCGAAGCGCTGGGCAAGGGCGGTGACGATGCGGGCGCATTCGCGCCTGTAACCCCGGTGGCTGAAGCAATAGTGCCGGCGCGAGCCGAACTTGCGCACGCGGCCCTCGGCATCGACGGCCAGCATGTCTGGCATCCTGTCGACCAGCCATTTGGGCGGGGTTGCCGTGGGCGTGCCGAGCACCACCTGCAGCCCCTCGCCATGCAGCGTGTCGATGGCACGCGCCAGCCAGTCGAAATCGTAGCGGCCGGGCTCCGGCTCCAGCCGCGACCAGGCAAATTCGCCAATGCGGACATGAGTAATGCCCGCCTCGCGCATCATGCGCGCATCGATGGCCCAGCGCTCGGGCGGCCAGTGTTCGGGGTAGTAGCAAACGCCGAGTTTCTGGCCGGTGGTCATGGCGAATTTCCCTAGATCAGCACGCGCGGCTCGAAGCGTCCCTTCACCGGCAGGTCGAGCAGCAGGGTCATGCCAGCCTGCGGATCGGCCTTGCGCGCCGCCTCGTCCATATGTTCCCAGGCGCTGGTGACGGCCAACCGGTCGGCAGCCGCGCCGATGAAGGCCGGGCAGGACGGCTGGCGGGTGGGCAGGGAAATGGTGCGGATGCGGCGGCCGTCGGGCGAATAGGCATCGAGGCAAGCCGCGCCCCAGCGCGCATTCCACAGAACGCCTTCGGCATCCACGACCGAGCCGTCCAGCCCACCCGGCTGGCCGCTGTGATCGAAGAACAGCTGCTTTTCTCCGATCGGCAGGCCGGTGTCGGGATCGCAGGGGATGCGATAGAGCAGGTTTTCCATAGTGTCGGTGTAATAGGCGACGGTGCCGTCCGGCGAGAAGCAGATCGAATTGGTGATCGAAATGTTGGAGACCAGCCGCCGGACCTCGCCCTTGAAGAACCAGTAGATCGAGCCCGCACCACGCTCGGCCTTCTTGCCCATGGTGCCGATCCAGAAGGCGCCGCAGGGATGCACGCGCGCATCGTTGGAACGAGTGACGGGATTATCGGCCTCGATCGGCAAATAGGAGGTGATGGCGCCCGTCTTCACGTCGCGCAGGCTGAGCCCGCTTTCGCCGACCAGAAGCTGGTTGCCGTCATTGACGACCGCCAGCGCGCTCATCATCTCGGGCAGGTCGCGGACGATCGTCTCGCCGCCGCCGATCTTCTTTTCGAGCAGCTTCTTGCCGACAATGTCGAACCAGAACAGCGTGTCGGTTGCGGGGTCGTAGGTCGGCCCCTCGCCCAGATGGCAGTTGTGATCCGACAGGATCGATACGCCCACGTCCATTCATTCCTCCTCGAAAACCGCATCATAGGCGCGGACCGCAGCCTCAGCGCGCTCGCGCACCATAGCCGAGGTCATGCCCGGCTTGAACAGGCTGGAGCCGAGGCCGAAGGTGCGCACGCCGACCTTTCGATAATCGGCAAAATTTGTCTCCGAGACGCCACCCACCGCGCCAATGACCGCATCCGCCGGCAGCACCGCGCGAATGGCGGCAATGCCGGAAGGCCCGAGCACGCTGGCCGGAAAGAATTTTAGCGCCGACGCGCCGAGCCGTAGCGCCAGCAGCGCCTCGGTGGGCGTGAACACGCCAGGCATGGTGATCATGCCGTGATGGTTTGCCCGCTGCATCACTTCGGCATCGATGTTGGGGCTGACCAGCAGGCGGCCGCCGGCGTCGTGCAGGCGGTCGACATCCTGCGGGGTGAGCACGGTGCCGGCGCCCACCAGCGCATCGGGCAACAGGCGCACCAGCGTTTCGATAGAGACGAAAGGCTCGGGCGAATTGAGCGGCACCTCGATGGCCTCGATGCCGGCCTCGAAGATGGCGCTGCCGATTCCCGCCGCCTCGTCGGGTTTCAGGCCGCGCAGGATGGCGACAAGGCCGCGCCGCAGTTTTGGAAAGGGAATGCTGGTCATGCGGTTGCCTTGCTTTCGATCATGCCGAGATGCCGTGCGGCGGCAAAGAGGCCTGTGCGCACGGCGGCGTCGCCATCGGCGATGCGCACCTCGTGGCCGGCGAGTTCCAGCGCCGCGCGATAGAGCGGCGAAAGTGCTGCGGAGCCGACGAGCGTGACCGGTTTTTTGTCCGCCGCCGCGAAGCGGCGCGTGGCCGAAGCCACCTCCGCGCCGATCAGCAGGCCGGAGAGCATGGCAGCGCTGTCCTGCGCCGAAAGCCCGGCGAGCAGGCCGGCGGCACGGATGCGGAAGAGCTGGGCGCCAATGTCGCCGCCCTGCGCCAGCGCGTCCGCACAGGCCTGGCGAAACGGTGCAGCATCGGGGGACACATGACCGGCGCCGGTCACCGAATGGCGCAGGATCGATTGGCTCGACAGCAGCGAATAGAGTTCGCCGGTCAGCCAGGTGCAAAAGCCCGCGACAGCGCCGTCGCGCATCTCGACCCATTTGGAATGCGTGCCCGGCATGCAGACGAGATGGCCGCCCGAGGCAAGCGCGGCGATGCCGGCAAGCTGGGTTTCCTCGCCGCGCATCACGTCGGGCGCATCCGGGTCGTGCTGGGCAATGCCCGGCACGATACGGATTTCTCGCGCGCTGCTTGCTACCCTCACCGCGCCGGCCAGCACTTCGCCCAGCGCAACGGGCGCCGAGGCGTAGGGCGCCTCGACCCAACCCTGGCGCGAGCCGGCCATGCCACAGATAACGACCGGCAATGCGGCAGGCGCCTGGAGGACGGCCAGATGGTTTTCCAGAATGGCGGCAAATCCCTGCGGGGGCACCGACAAAAGCCCCTCGGCGCTGCGCCGTTCGGCAAGCACCGCACCGGCTGCGTCGAGCAGCCAGATCCTGAAATGCGAGGTGCCCCAGTCGACCGCCGCGACCGCCGGGCTGATATGCGATGTCACAAAAAACCTCCGTCGACGATCAGCGTCTGCGCCGTCAGCATGCGCGAGGCATCGGACGCCAGGAACAGGCATGGGCCGACCATGTCCGCCGGTTGCATGACCTCCTTGATGCATTGGCGCGAGACATGGGTGGCGAGCGTCTCGTCGGTGACCCAGAGGTCGCGCTGGCGCTCGGTGATGACCCAGCCAGGCGCGATGGCGTTGACGCGGATGCCATGCGGGCCGAGTTCGCCGGCCAGCCCCTTGGTGAGGCCGATAATGCCGGCCTTGGCCGTGGTGTAGGACGGCATGTTGGGGTGGTTGATCATGAAGGAGGTGGAGGTGAAGTTGATGATCGAGCCACGGCCCGCCTCCCTCATGCCCGGCGCCACCGCCTGCGCGGTGAAGAAGTGCGGCCTGAGATTGATCGACTGGTTGTTGTCCCAATAGTCGGCGGTGACGCTCTCGACCGCATGGCGGTTGTCGAGCGCGGCGTTGTTGACCAGCACAGTCACCGGCCCATGTGCTTCGGCCGCGCGCGTCACCGCCGCGCGCAGAGCCTCAATATCGCGTAGGTCGGCCTTGAGGAACAGCGGCCGCGCGCCGGTCTTCTTCTCGACATGCTCGCACAGCGCCTCGCTGGCGGTCTCCGCAATGTCGATGAAAGCGACCTTCGCGCCTTGCTGGACAAAACCCTCGACAATGGCAGCGCCGATGCCAGAGCCGCCGCCGGTGATCAGCAGTGAGGCGCCCTCGAGGTCTGGAAATTTTGCCGATGGCATCATGTCAGGTCCCCTCCCAAATCGTCCGCTATGCCTTGCGCCATGGAATGCACGACGCAGCAAGGAAGGCCAAGAGGGTTGGTCTCATGATGCCGCCCTTATCTTGCCGCTCGGCCGCAGCCATTCGGGAAGCCAGTCGCCATGGGCGGCGATGAGCTGGTCAGTCAGGTCCCAGATCTGTTCGAGATCGAGCTCGGCGGCGGTGTGCGGGTCCATCATGGCGGCGTGATAGACGTGCTCGGGATTCTCGGTCATCAGGGCGGCGACCGTCAGCTCCTGCACATTGATGTTGGTGCGGATGAGTGCGGTGAGCTGGGGCGGAAGCTCACCGACGAAGGTGGGCTGGATGCCGTTGTCGTCGACCAGGCAGGGCACCTCGGCCGCGCAATTAGCCGGCAAAGATGTGATGCAGCCATTGTTGCGCACATTGCCGTAGATGACGGACGGCTCGCCGGTCCACACCGAATTCATGATCGAGGAAGCGTATTCGCGGCTTTGCTGTACGGTGATCGTCTCGGCCTTACGGTAGTCCTCGGCCTGTGCGTGCCAGCGCTCGACCTGCTCGATGCAGCGTTTTGGATATTCGTCGAGCGGGATGCCGTATTTCTCGATCAGGTCGTCGCGGCCGTCCTTGATGAAATAGGGCGTGTATTCGGCGAAATGCTCCGAGCTTTCGGTGACGAAATAGCCGAGCCGCATCAGCGTTTCGTAGCGCACCTTGTTGGGGCAGCGCGGGTTCCATGAGCTGGGCTTGGGGAAGCGGCCTTCGAGATAGCCGCGCCTGAGCGCCGGATAGAGATCGCGAAAGCTGCCGTCGGGCTGGCGGTGTTCGAAATTGAGATAGAAGGCCATGTGGTTGATACCGGCGGCGCGGTAGCGGATTTCGCCGACCGGAATGTCGAGGTCGCGCGCCAGTTCCTCGGCCGTGCCCTGCACCGAATGGCAGAGGCCCACCTGTTTGATCGCCGGATATTTTTCCGCGATCGCCCAGGTGTTGATCGCCATCGGGTTCACATATTGCAGCAGGATCGCGGCGGGGCAGACCTCGAGCATGTCCTCGCAGATCTTCCACAGGTGCGGCACGGTACGCAGGCCCCGCATGATGCCGCCGACGCCAAGCGTGTCGGCGATGGTGTGACGCAGGCCGAAACGCTTCGGCACCTCGAAATCGATGACGGTAGCCGGCTCGTAGCCACCGATCTGGAAGGCGACGACGACGAAATCGGCCTTTTCCAGCGCGCGGCGCTGGTCCGTATAGGTCTCGATTGTCGCCGGCACGCCGAGCGAGCGCGCGAGCTTCTTGGCCACAAGCTCGGACTCGGCCAGCCGCCCCTGGTCGATATCCATCAGCGCGACCGTTGCGCCGGCCAGCGCGGGCCGCTGCAGCGTGTCGCCGATGATGTTCTTCATGAACACCGTGGAGCCGGCGCCGATGAAAGCGATTTTCGGGTTTCTGGTCATGTCGTCAGCCCTTGGTGGCGCCGAGCGTGAGGCCGGCGATGAAATGGCGTTGCATCAAGAAGAACATGAGGACGGGCGGCAGTGCGGCAACGATGGAGCCGGCCGAGACAAGGTTCCAGGCAGCGATCCACTGCCCATTCAGCGCATAAAGCCCGGCGGTGACGGGCAGCGCGTGGCTGCCCTGCACCAGCACGGTGGCCCAGAAATAGTCGTTCCAGATGAAGGTGAAGATCAGCACCGAAAGGGCTGCGATCGCCGGGCGCATCAGCGGCAGCACGATGTACCAGAAGATGCGGAACTCCGAGACGCCCTCGACGCGCGCGGACTCGATCAGCTCGTGCGGCAGCGCCTTGATGAAATTGCGCATGAAAAGCGTGCAGAAGCCGGTCTGGAAGGCGACATGGAAGCACACCAGTCCGGCCGTGGTGTCGTACATGCCAAGCCTCAGCGTCAGCTCGCGCACCGGCACCATGAGGATCTGGAACGGCACGAAATTGCCGGCCACGAACATGAAGAAGACAATGAAGTTGGAGCGGAAATTGTAGACCGCAAGCGCAAAGCCGGTGAGGCACGACAGGGCCACGGCGCCGATGACGGTCGGGATCGTGACCTTGAATGAATTCAATATGTACTGGCCGATCAGCGAGTTGCGGAAGACGTCGGCATAGTTTTCAAAGGCAATGTGCGAAGGCAGGCCGAAATAATTGCCGGCCGCGAGGTCGCCGGTCGGCTTCAGCGAGGTGACGGCAACGCCGATGAGCGGCAAAAGCCACAACACCAGCGCGACTGGCAAGGCGATCTGGTAGCCGTAGCGGACGATCGGTGAGGCGCGTTCGACGGGGGTGGGAAACATCTTCTCAGCCTCCCGACCGTTCGTCGCGGACCATGTGCCAGATGAAGCCGGAGATGAACACCATCATGATGGCGAAGAGCACCACCGCAATCGCCGCGCCATAGCCCATGCGAAAACCATATTCCGACAGCGCCTGCTCATACATGTAGAAGGAGAGCACGCGGCTCGAGCCATAGGGCCCGCCGTCGGTCATGATCGAGACAAGGTCGAAGGAGCGCAGCGCGCCGATGACCGTGACGACCACGGCGATGAATGTAGCCGGCTTCAGTTGCGGCAGGATGACATGCCAGAGCATGCGCCAGCCCCTGGCGCCATCGAGCCGGCCGGCCTCGATCTGGTCGGGCGAAACGTTGTTGAGGCCGGTGAGGTAGAGGATCATGCAATAGGCGATCTGTGGCCACAGGCCGGCGGCGATGATGCCGTAGGTGACGTAGCGCTCGTCGGCGAGGATGGCGATGGGCGTGCCGGTGAGTTCTTCCAGAAGTAGGTAGAACAGCCCAAAACCCGGCGCGTAGAACCATGAGAAGATCAGCCCCACCACCACCTGGCTGATGACGAAGGGGAAGAAAAACAGCGACTTGTAGATGCGGATGCCGGTGACGGTCTGGTTGAGGAAGATGGCGATGAACAGGCCCGCCGGCACGGCCAGCATGTAGAGCACCAGCCACAGAATGTTGTTCTGCAGCGAGGTGTAGAAGGCGTCGTCGTCGATCAGCTCGACATAGTTTCCGAGGCCGATCCAGGTTTTTACGCCGATGCCGTCCCAGTCGTAGAAAGAGATCCAGATCGACTGGAAGATCGGCGCAATCACATAGACGAGAAACATCAGCACGCCCGGCGCCAGGAACAGCACCGGCGCGAGCTTGCGCTGATTGCGCCGCCAGTAGCTCGTCGTCCTGACTTCGGGAAGCGCAATCGTCGCCGAATTCGCCACCGCATTTCCTCCAGCATCTACAGGTCGAAGGACGTCCGGGCGGCGGTCAGGCCGCCCGGACGTCTCGGTTCAACTCGGGATCACTTCGCCAGACGTGCCCGGGTCTTCTCGAGCTTGTCGAGGATCTTGTCGACATTGTCCGGCTTGACCATGAACTGCTGGAACCCTTCCATGCCGGCCTTGGCCATTTCGGCCGATGCGTCGCGGTCATAGAACTGGGCGAGTGCATAGGCGTTGGACAGCATGGTAAAGCCCTGTTCGAGGAACGGGTCGTTCGGCTTTTCCGACTTGTTGTTGACCGGCAGCTGGCCGAGCGTGGCGTTCATCTTGGTCTGCGTCTCGGGCTTGGCGAGGAAGGCCAGGAATTTTTTGGCGTCTTCCTTGTTCTTGGCGCCCGAGGGGATGTGGATCGTGTCGGTCGGGGCGTCCTCGGCCATCGGCAGTCCGGGCGTGATTTCGGGGAACTGCATGAAGCCGATCTGCTCGGGCTTCAGGCCGCCATTCTTCATGACGTCGACGGCAAAATTGCCCATCAGATACATGGCAGCCTTGCCCTGCACGAAGAGCGGCACGGCATCCTGCCATTCAAGCGCGGCGTGGTTCTTGATGTAATAGCCCGGCTTGACCAGCTCGGCCCATTTCGCGAACACCGCCTTCACCTTCGGGTCGGTGTAGGGCACCTTGCCGGCGGTGAGGTCCATGTGGAACTCGTAGCCGTTGACGCGCAGGTCCATATAGTCGAACCAGCCGCCGGTCGGCCACAGCGGCTTGGAACCGATGGCGAAAGGCGCGATGCCCGCGGCCTTCAGCTTGGCGCACGCCGCTTTCAGCTCGTCCCAGTTCTTGGGAACGGCGATGCCCTGCTTTTCGAAGATGTCCTTCCGGTAATAGATGCCCCACTGATAGTAGGTGTAGGGCACGCCCCATTTCTTGCCGTCGATGGTCATGGAGGCGGCGGCGGATTTCAGCGTGTCGTCGAGACCGTTTTCCTTCCAGACGTCCGAAACGTCCTCGAACAGGCCGGCCTTGACGAAGGGCGCCATGCGGTTGCCGGCATACCAGTTGGTAAGATCCGGCGCGTCGGCGGTCAGGAAGTTGCGGATCGAGCTCTTGTAGCCTTCATGGTCGAAATTGTTCCACTTGACCTTGATGCCCGGATTAGCCGCCTCGAAGTCGCTGATCAGATCTTCAAAGGCCTTTTTCGGTGCCGGATCGGTGGTGTCGGTGTTGATGACCAGTTCGCCGGCCAGAACCGGCGCTGCGAGCAGCATGCCGGTGGCCGCGCCAAATAATGCGGATTTCAGCAGGACTTTCATTGCAATGGTTCCTCCCAAGGTTTGGCAGTCCCCGCACCTCCGGCTGCCGGAAGCTCCTCCGCGGGTCGGGCCAGCCCTACGGGCAAGCCCGCACAGTCCTCTCAAGTTCCATTATTTGGAACTCAATTTGACTATTCAGAATTATTTGTTTAGCTTTGCCGCTTGTCAAGAGATCAGCTTGTCGGACCGAGAATGACTGCAGCCAACGAACACGCCGGGACCGGAACCCTCGGCAAGGCGATCGACGTACTGGAGGCGGTGGCGGCCTCGCCCGAGCCGCTGCGCTTTACCGATCTGTTGAAGCTGGTCGACCAGCCGCGCGGCACGCTGCACCGGCAGATTTCCAATCTGATCGAGGAAGGGCTGCTTTCGGTCCGGCGCGACAATTCCTACGAGCTCGGCCTGACGCTGTTGAAGCTTGCCTCGCGCGCCTGGTCGGGCAACCAGTTCCGGGCGATTGCCGAGCCGCATCTGAAACGCCTGCACGAGTTGACCGGCGAGACGGTGCATCTGGGCGTGCTCAGAGGCGTCGAGGTGATCTATCTCGACAAGGTCGAGAGCCGGCAGGCGGTGCGCATGTATTCGCAGATCGGCAATGCCTCGCCGGTCTATTGCACCGGCGTTGGCAAAGCGGCGCTCTCGGCTCTGCCCGATGCGGAGCTGGAAAAGCGGCTTTCTTCTATCGTCTTCAAGCGCCACACCGAAACCACGCTGCCGGGCGTCGCCGCGCTGCGCACCGAGATCGCCGAGATCCGGACAACAGGCCTCGCCTTCGACCGGCAGGAGCATGAGGTCGGCATCCACTGCGTTGCCGCACCCATCCATTCGCGCGACCGTGACTTCGTGGCCGGCGTTTCGGCCACCGCGCCGGCCTATCGCATTAGCATGGAGCAGCTGACCGCCTGGGGGCCGCTGGTGAGGGAAACCGCCGCTGCGATCATGGAGGACATGGCGGCGCGGCTGGGCCCCAAGGCATAGCAGGGAAGAAACAGAACAAAGAACCGGAGGGAGGAAACCATGGCCGGTTTGGAAATCAAGGGCGTGAAAAAGTCCTTCGGCAATGTCGACGTCATCCATGGCGTCGACCTCGATGTGGCGAGCGGCGAATTCGTTGTCTTCGTCGGGCCGTCGGGCTGCGGGAAATCGACCCTGCTGAGGCTCGTCGCCGGGCTTGAGGATGCCAGCGCCGGCGAGATCGCCATCGGCGGCCGAGACGTGACGCGCGTGGACGCCGCCGACCGGGGTGTGGCCATGGTGTTCCAGTCCTATGCGCTCTACCCGCACATGACGGTGGAGGAAAACATGGGCTTTGGCCTGCGCATGACCGGCACCGACAGACACATCGTTGCCGAGCGCGTAGCCAAGGCGGCAAGCATCCTGCACCTGCAGGAGCTTCTGAAGCGCAAGCCCAAGCAGCTTTCCGGCGGCCAGCGCCAGCGCGTCGCCATCGGCCGCGCCATCGTGCGCGAGCCGAAGGTCTTCCTGTTTGACGAGCCGCTTTCGAACCTCGATGCGGAACTGCGCGTGCAGATGCGGCTGGAGATCGCCAAGCTGCACAAGAGCCTCGGCGCCACCATGATCTATGTGACCCACGACCAGGTCGAGGCGATGACGCTGGCCGATAAGATCGTGGTGCTGCGCGCCGGCCGGGTCGAGCAGATCGGCACGCCGCTCGAGCTCTATGACAACCCCGACAACCTGTTCGTGGCCGGCTTCATCGGCTCACCCAAGATGAACTTTTTGAAGGCGCGGCTCGTGGCCGCCAGCGATGGCATTGCCACCGTTGCGCTGCCGGAATTCGACAACACGCGGGTGCCGATAAAGCTTTCAGGCAAGCGGCCGGAAGCTGGACGCGAATTGCTGCTGGGCATCCGCCCCGAACATTTCGAGCCCGGAGGGGCAATAAGAATCCGCACGCAGATCGATGTGGTCGAGGATCTGGGCGGCGTGTCCTACGCCTATTCTCGCGCCTCGGGCGAAGCACCGCTGGTCATCGAGCAGAAGAACGTGCGGGGCCTGCGCGAAGACACACTGCTGGACACCGGCTTCGACCCGGCCCGCGCCCTTCTGTTCGATGCGGAAAGCGGCGCGCGCCTGCGCTGAGTTTCAGGCGCGCTACAGCGCGCCTACCCGCGAGGCGCCGCGAAAGGAGTCGCGCAGATAGCCGAGCGTGGCATCGGCATCGGCCGGCTTGCCGAACAGATAACCCTGCCCGCCCGCGCAACCGAACTCGATGAGCCGCTTGGCCTGCGCCTCCTCCTCGATGCCCTCGGCCACCACGTCCATCCCGAGGCCCTCGCACATGGCAAGGATCGCCCGGATGATATGTTCGGACGGCCGGTCCTCGAGGATCGAGGAGACGAAGGCGCGGTCGATCTTGAGCTTGTCGAAGTGGAATTCGCGCAGGCGCCCCAGCGACGACTGGCCGGTGCCGAAATCGTCGAGCGAGACGCGGATGCCACAGCGGCGCAGGTCGCTGACGATCTTCTCGGCCGAGGCCGGGTCGGTCATCAGGCCGGTTTCGGTGATCTCGATCTCGAGCCGGCGCGGATCAAAGCCGGTGCGCTTGAGGATCGCCAGGATGTGCAGGCCGGTGTTCTGGTCGACGAGCTGCGACGGCGACAGGTTGAACGACAGGAACAGGTCCTGCGGCCAGCTACGGGCGGCCTCGGTGGCCTTGCGCAGCACCAGTTGCGACAGCGGGCCGATGATGCCGCGTTCCTCGGCGATGGGGATGAACACCGCCGGCGAGACAAGGCCGAGATCTGGGTCGGTCCAGCGCGCCAGCGTCTCAAAGCCGATGGTCTTGCGGGTCTTGAGGTCGACGATGGGCTGGAAATGCGGCTCCACCTCGCCGGCCGACACGGCGCGGCGCAGCGCCTGCTCGATGCGGGTGACGCGCTTGGCCGCCTCCTCCATCTCGCGCGTGTAGACCACGACGCGGCCGCGGCCGGAGCGCTTTGCCTGGTAAAGCGCGGTTTCGGCCTTGCTGAGCAGGATTTCAGTGGTTTCGTCGCCCGAATAGAACAGCGAGCAGCCGACCGAGGCGGACAGGCGCGCGGTGCGCTCGCCGACGTCATAGGGCGCCGACAGGATCTCAATCAGCATCTTGGCCTTTTCGGTGGCCGCTTCTTCCGAGAATACCATCGGGTAGAGGAAGGCGAACTCGTCGGCGCCGATGCGGGCAACGGTCGCCTGGCCGTCCATGGCGGCGCGCAGGCGCATTCCCACCTGGATCAGGATGTCGTCGCCGGCGCGATAGCCGAACAGGTCGTTGATGGGCTTGAAGCCGTCGAGGTCGAGAATGCCGACGGCAAAGGGCGCCGGGTCGTCGGCGCGGTCGCTGATGAGGCGGTCGACCTTGTCGAAGAAGCGCCGGTGGTTACCGAGCCCGGTCAGCGGATCGGTAAAGGCAAGATCGTTGTTTTCGTTGACTGACCGGCTCATGCCAAATGGCGCCTGCATCACGCTATTCCTATGCTCTTCCCCGTAGTTTGGGGAATGTTGCAGAAAAAGCGTTTAGGAAAGGTATCGGGAAACTAATTTTCACCGGCTAAATGCCTGCCCCAGGGGAAGGGCGCGAACGGAGCGTCACTTGTCCAGCCTCACCCGATAGAGCTCGAGCGGTTGACCATCGCTTTCCGGCATCGGCTCAAGCCATGCCGGCACGGCGCCGCCCATCAGATCGGCCATGAGGCCGTCCGGCGCCCATTTCGCAAGCGCCCGGCTTTCGTCATTGCCCCGGCAAAGCGCGACCAGGCCGACGCCATTTGCCTCCGCGATCTGCCGAGCCTGTTCCGACGTGCCCATGAAGGCATCGAGCGCGATCAGGTTGCCCTGGATGTTGCGATGATAGGGACCGGCAAAAACCCGGTGGCGACTAAAGGCCAGGATCGGCGACCCCAGATTGGAGACGGCAAGCACCGTGGCGTCCGGCTGCACGGCAAGCACGGCGTAATCCTCCTTGCGCTGGCAATCCAACGCAGTTTCTTGCGAGCCAGCAGCCTGTTGGGATTTGCCTGTGAGGGCCATGGTCGCCGCACCCGCAACGCCACTCCAAACCACATTCACCGAGACCAGCCAGACGGCAACCATGGCCGCCGTGGCACGGAAAGAGGGATTGGCCTCCGCACGGGAGCGCCAGCTTGCGATCCAGGCGGACAGCGGGATCACGGCAAGGGTGATCGAGAAGGTGGAGCCGCGCACCTGCCAGACGCTGACCAGGAAGGCGACAATCAGCACCGCCCCGACCAGCCAGTCCTGTCGCCGCCAGTCTTCGCCGCGAAGACGGCTCAGCAGCCAGAGGATGCCGAGAAGCGGCGTGACATAGCGCGCTATGGCAACGGCGGGTTGCTGCGTGAGAAGCCAAAACAGCGAGCGCGCCTCCTCGATGTGATCGAGCCAGTTTTCCTTCAGGCGCGGATCGAGCTCGGCATAGGGAGCCGCAAGGCACTGCGGAAAGGCCACGACCGCGACAAGCGCCAAGAAAGCACCGAGCAGACCGAGCGCGGCGAGCCTCCGCCCGAACGTGCCCCAGACAAATCGGCTTGACGCCACGCCCGCCAGCCCGAGTCCCGCCAGCATGGCCAGCACGAAATGAACCACGGAAAAGGCATCGCACTGCACCTCGCGCCAGCCGGATGCCGGGATCGTCGTGAAGAAGACAAACGCCGAAACGCCGGCAAACCCCAGGCCGAAATTTCGCGCGACGAGCCTTTCGCCATCATGGTTGAAGAGGAAAAGGCCGGCCACGCAGACGCCGAGCACGGCGACAAAAGGCGCAGTCTCCATGCCAACCGCCAGCATGAGTGCAGCGCAGATGCCGGAAAACAGTGAAGCGGCAGCGTTGCCCGGCGAGATCAGGAGCAAGTAGAGGCTGGCGAGCGTGAGCAGAAGCTGGACGTTGTGATGATCGAGCGATCCCGGCGTGAAGATGCCGATGAAATGCAGCGCGGCAGCGCCGATGATCGCCGCCGGCAGGACCGCCCTCTCCCCACCAAACAGACGCGCGCTGCGCAGGATGAAGAACAGGATGAGGCCGAAAAGCAAGCTCGGCCAGGCGACCTCTGCGACCGCCTCGGCCAAAGCCATGCTTCCGCCCACCGCCGATACGGCAAGGATGATGGCGACGATGGGTGCATCGACGAAGCGCGACCAGTGCATGACGAAGCCGCCCTGCGCCCCCATCCGGTATTGGTGGAGATCGAACCAGCCCTGCCCGCCAAGCAGATCGCGCACCTCGACCAGGCGCAGAAGATTGTCATTGTCGCCGCCGAGATCCGGCAGCGTCCTGAAGCCGGACACGGCGTGGACCAGAAGGACGACGAGCATTGCCAACAGAGCCAGGAGCGCATCGGCGTTGCGGGTCGAAATAACAGCGTCTTTCCTCGGCAGCATTACTTCGGCCTCAAATGAAATCGCGTCGGATACTTAAACCTAGCCTTAACGGCTTCAATAAATAGTAAAACGGCCGGTCGACAGGGACGCACGCCCGGGAAATTGCGCGCTGCACTCGGAGAAATCTCATGCAACAGCCCCATGACCTGACCGTTGCGGTTCTTCTGCCCTGCTACAATGAGGAAAAGACCATCGGCGAGGTTGTGCGGCGCTTTCGCGAGACGCTGCCGGCGGCGACGATCTATGTCTACGACAACAATTCGAGCGACCTGACCGCTCTCAAGGCACGCGCATCCGGCGCGATCGTCGTGCGCGAGCCGCGGCAGGGCAAGGGCAATGTGGTGCGCCGCATGTTCGCCGACATAGACGCCGACATCTATTTGATGGCCGACGGCGACGGCACCTATGCCCCGGAGGATGCGCCACAGCTGATCAACACGCTCCTGACCGAGCGCTGCGATATGGTCGTGGGCACGCGCCGCGGCATTGTCGAAGACGCCGGCCGCGCCGGCCATGCCTTCGGCAACCGGATATTCAACAGCCTCTACAAACGGCTCTTCGGCCGTGACTTCACCGACATATTTTCCGGCTATCGCGCCTTTACGCGGCGCTTTGTGAAGAGCTTTCCCGCCGTTTCCGGCGGCTTCGAGATCGAGACGGAAATGTCGGTGCACGCCTCGCAGCTCAAGCTGCCGGTGTGCGAGATTGCGCTGGACTACGGCCGCCGCCCGGAAGGCTCGACCTCAAAACTGTCGACCTATCGTGACGGCGCGAAAATCCTCTGGATGTTTGCCATGCTGATGAAGGAGACGCAGCCTCCGCGCTTCTTCGGCGCGATCTCCGCCCTCTTCCTGGCTTCGGGCCTCGTGCTGATGACGCCGGTGCTGATCGAGTATTTCGAGACCGGCCTCGTTCCCCGCCTCCCGACCTGGGTGCTTTCCGTGGCGTTGGTGCTGCTGTCGATGCTGATGGCGGTGGCCGGACTGATACTGGACTCGGTGTCGCGCGGCCGGGCGGAACAGAAGCGCATTTTCTATCTCAGCATGGGCTCGGCGTATTTCCGCCGGCCGGAACGGCTGCCCGTCGCCGAAAGCGATGTCAGAGCGGAGGCGGCTTCCAGGGCAGCCTGAATAAGCTCGTTCTCTTCATTTCCACCGGCGGCATCGGCTTCGCTGCCGATACCACGGCACCTGCGACGCTGGTCTTCGACAAATGAATTCTTCGCTGTGCCAGGCGGGCGTCGGGATTGGCAGCGCGGCTTCCAGCCTATACATGCGCTGCTATAGTGCCCTCACGCCTAGCCGCCGGAGACCCGCATGCCGCTCAATATCGCCATCCAGATGGACCACATCGCGACGATTTCGATCGCCGGCGACACCTCCTTTGCGCTCGCGCTGGAAGCGCAACGCCGCGGCCACCGGCTGTTTCACTACACGCCCGACCGGCTTTCCATGCGCGACAACAGGGTTTTCGCCTGGCTGGAAGAGCTGCAGGTGCGCGACGAGAAGGGCAACCACTTTACGCTCGGCGAACCGGTGCGCACCGAGTTGACCGAGATGGACGTGGTGCTGCTGCGCCAGGACCCGCCCTTCGACATGAACTACATCACCACCACGCACATCCTCGAGCGCGTCCATCCCAAGACGCTGGTGGTCAACGACCCGGCCTGGGTGCGCAACAGCCCGGAAAAGATTTTCGTCACTGAATTCCCGGACCTGATGCCCGAAACGCTGATCACCAAGGATCCGCTCGAGGTGGCCGCGTTCCGGCGCGAATTCGGCGACATCATCGTCAAGCCGCTCTACGGCAATGGCGGCGCCGGCATCTTCCACCTGCATGAGGCCGACCGCAACCTTGCCGCGCTGCTCGAGATGTTCGGCCAGATGTTCCGCGAGCCCTTCATCGTGCAGCGCTATCTCAAGGACGTGCGCAAGGGCGACAAGCGCATCATCCTGATCGACGGCGAGCCGGTGGGTGCCATCAACCGCGTGCCGGCCGAGCACGATTCCCGCTCCAACATGCATGTAGGCGGCCGCGCCGAGAAGACCGAGCTGACCACCCGCGAGCGCGAAATCTGCGCCCGCATCGGGCCGTCGCTCAAGGAGCGCGGTTTTGTGCTGGTCGGCATCGACGTGATCGGCGACTACCTCACCGAAATCAACGTGACCTCGCCCACCGGCGTGCGCGAGGTGAAGCGCTTCGGCGGCGCCGATATCGCCGCCGTCTTCTGGGACGCGGTGGAAGACAAGCGGCGCTGAACCTAGTCTCTACTTCAGGCGGCCCGGAGTTCCTTGCCGGGGCCGCCGATGTTCCAGGCCTGCAACCTGGCTCAACCGGGCTGCAACCCGAACGACCATTTCGTTCCCTACTTGTTCTTGCTTTACCCTGAAATCTATGCTTGTGTGACCTTACGTCATTTGCAAGCCACGATTGGGGTATGGTCGGCGGGCAGGCTGGGGGATGGCATGGTTTCGCGCGTGCGCACCGTTGCGTTTCAGGGCATCGAGGCCGTTCCGGTCGACGTGCAGGTCATGGTCGCGCCCGGCAAGGTCGGCATGCACATCGTCGGGCTTGCCGACAAGGCGGTGGCCGAGAGCCGTGAACGTGTGCAGGCCGCGCTGCACGCCTCAGGCCTGTCGATGCCGCCCAAGAAGGTCACCGTCAATCTCGCCCCTGCCGACCTGCCCAAGGAAGGCAGCCACTACGATCTGCCGATCGCGCTCGGGCTGATGGCGGCGCTGGGCGCCATCCCGGGCGACGCGCTCGGCGGTTATGTCGTGCTCGGCGAATTATCGCTCGACGGGACGATCGCGGCAGTGGCCGGCGCCCTGCCGGCGGCGATTGGCGCCAATTCCGAAGGCAAGGGCCTCATCTGCCCCGCGGCCTCCGGCCCGGAGGCGGCCTGGGCCGGCTCGGAGATCGACATCCTGGCGCCGCGCAGCCTGATCGCCGTCGCCAACCATTTTCGCGGCACGCAGGTTCTGGCGCGACCCGAGGCCAGCATCCACAAGCCCGCCTCCGACCTGCCCGATCTCGCTGACATCAAGGGCCAGGAGAGCGCCAGGCGCGCGTTGGAAGTGGCGGCGGCCGGCGGCCACAATCTCTTGATGGTCGGACCACCGGGATCCGGAAAATCCATGCTGGCGCAGCGCCTGCCCTCAATACTGCCACCGCTGGCGCCGAAGGAGCTGCTCGAAGTTTCCATGGTCGCGTCGATCGCAGGCGAACTCGCCGGCGGGCGACTGACCGATCGACGGCCATTTCGCGCGCCGCACCACTCGGCCTCCATGGCCGCCATGGTGGGTGGCGGGCTGCGGGTGAGGCCTGGTGAGGTCTCGCTTGCGCATAATGGCGTTCTGTTCCTCGACGAACTGCCCGAATTCTCGCCGCAGGTGCTCGACTCGCTGCGGCAGCCCATCGAAACTGGCGAATGCGTGATCGCGCGCGCCAACCACCGGGTCAGCTATCCCGCGCGCATCCAACTGATTGCGGCGATGAATCCGTGCCGCTGCGGCATGGCTGGCGAGCCCGGCTATCGCTGCGCACGCGGGCCCCGCTGCCAGGCGGACTACCAGGCGCGGATTTCCGGGCCGCTGCTCGACCGCATCGATTTGCGCATCGAGGTCCCGGCCGTTTCGGCAAGCGACCTGATCCAGCCCGGTAAGGCTGAAAGCAGCGCGACGGTGGCAGCACGGGTGGCAATCGCACGCGCCATCCAGCAGGAGCGCTATGCGCGCGTCGGATCGATGGCGACCAATGCCCACTGCACGACATCGCTGATCGAAAAGATCGCCGCACCCGATGCCGCGGGGCTGGCGCTGCTGCGCGACGCCAGCGAAAAGCTCGGCTTTTCGGCCCGCGCCTATCACCGCGTGCTGAAGGTCGCGCGCACGCTTGCCGATCTCGACGGCAGCGACAGCGTGGGGCGCATCCATCTCGCCGAGGCGATCTCCTATCGGATCGTGGGCGACCGGCTGGCGCAGGCGGCGTGAAGGTAGGCGGACAAGGACGCCGGGGAAGTTGCCCGTCGGCTTTTGCGTCGAGCAAGTGCTGCGAGCGCGTTAAGGGCGTTCCGGATAGATTCAATTCACACCGGTTCCGCCGAATGGCCGATCGGCCACGTTGGACCGTGTCGCCGTAGAACTAGGAGAGATGAGCGGCAGAAAAACGCGCGGCCAGCAACGTGAGACGGCACGCGTCCTGCCTGGGTGAGTCAGTTTCATAGTTTGGCGCGCAGCGCCGAGGTCACGCTACGTGTTGTCTCTATGTCCTCGACCCTAAGACTTCCCGACGAACTGTTGTCCACGCAGGCGCATGGCTGCGCTCAATCGCGGTTCACGAGGGCCGACGGTGCCAAAACCAGTCTGCCCTTCCGCTCCGCTACTTAACAGAGCTGACGAGCGGAGCCTGGCCTTCGCGTATGGTGACCCAGTGGCCGGTGTGGTCGGTCGCCTGCCGCTTGAGGAAGGTATAACCCGTCTCGTACCACTGCCGCACGGAGTCGTTCAGGTTGTCGAGAATGAAATCGCCCTGGTCGGTGCGCACGGTGAGAACGGCATGGCCTTCCCCGTCGGGCTTGCGCACCACGGTGATCAGCAGGTTGGCCAGCGAAATGCCGTCATGCATCAGCTCGCGGCGCTTTTCGAGCGCATAGTCCTCGCAATCGCCGTAGCCATTGTCCGGATAGGCCCAGTACTCTTCCTGGCCGTAGTTCTCGAGATCGCTCATCGGCTTGACGGCGGTGTTCACATGGAGATTGACATCCATGACCATCTTCCAAAGCGCTTTGGTCATATGCTCGGGGCCTTTGTCGATCGGCCGGATCGCGCATTCGTCCCGAAATCTCTTGCAGAAGTCGTAATGGCCGATCGGCTGCGAAGTCAGGCCACCAGTGACCATCGCCGCGCCGCCAAGGGCGTGCCCTGATGCCGGTAGCGCACCGATCAATAGCGCAATTATCGAGGCCGCACGCCTGCGCGTGCGCCATGCTTTTGGTGAGGAATTCATCCCCTATCCCGCGTGCCCAATGAATTATTATTAACGAAAGGTTAACGGCCGTGGGTAGGTAATGTCAATTCCGAGGGGGGCACCGATTGCGGTTATGGTTACCAGAGGGCGGTGCGTAGCGACGATTCTGCAACAGATCGGCAGAGCCGCCAGAAGCGTGACCGAAACGGCCACGACCTGAAAAGCGTCGATTTTACAGTTAGTTATCGCTTCTGATATGCCTGTCCGGGCACGCGCATCGGCGTGCCCGGAGGAAGCTTGGCGGCTTTAGGTTTTTGCCGAGCGGACGAGCCGGGGTTTTGGCCTGACCCGGTTCTCTTTTCCATGCCGGTTAATGAATTCGACGATGCGCGGCGCGATTTCGGCACGGAAGCGCGAGCCGTTAAACACGCCATAATGCCCGACCTGCGGCTGCATGTAGTGCTGGCGCATGGCAGCTGGAATGTTGACGCAAAGGTCGTGCGCGGCCTCGGTCTGGCCGAGACCGGAGATGTCGTCGTTCTCGCCCTCGACGGTCAGCAGCGCCACATTGCGGATGGCGGCCGGATCGACCGGCACGCCGCGATGGGTCATCTTGCCCTTGGGCAACGCATGCTTGACGAACACCGTCTCGACCGTCTGCAGATAGAACTCGGCGGTCAAATCCATCACCGCCAGATATTCGTCATAGAAGTCGCGGTGCTTCTCGGCGCCGTCGCCATCGTTCTTCACCAGATGCATGAAGAAGTCCTTGTGGGCGATGATGTGCCGGTCGAGATTCATGCTCATGAAGCCCGAAAGCTGCAAAAACCCCGGATAGACGTCGCGCGAATAGCCGGGCGCGGGCCACGGCACCTGCATGACGACATTGTCGCGGAACCATTCGGTGCCCTTTTCCTCGGCCAGGAGGTTGACGGCCGTGGGGTTGCGCCGCGTGTCGATGGGCCCGCCCATCAGGGTCATGCTTGCCGGCGCGAAACGATCGCCGCGCGCTTCCATGATGGCGGCCGCGGCAAGCACGGGCACCGAGGGCTGGCAAACGCCCATGACATGCGTGTCCGGCCCCAGCGCATGCAGCATCTCGATGACGTAGTCGATATAGTCGTCGAGGTCGAACTTTCCGTCCGAAACCGGCACCATGCGGGCGTCGGCCCAATCGGTGATGTAGACGTCGGCGTGAGGCAACATCGCCTCAACCGTGCCGCGCAGCAGGGTCGCATAATGGCCCGACATCGGCGCAACGATCAGCAGCTTGGGGTCGGGCCGGCGGGCGGCGGGCAGGTCGCGCTCGAAATGCAGCAGGTTGCAGAAGGGGCGCGACCAGGCGACCTTCTCGGTGACCGCTACGACATCGCCGTCGACCGTCGTCTGCGGCAGGCCGAAGGCTGGCTTGCCATAACGGCGCGTGGTGCGCTCGAACAGTTCGGCAGTGGCGGCTATGGACCTGCCCCAGGGGGTTTTCGCGGCCGGATTGAGTGGATTGGAATAGAACATCCTCACCGCATCCGCATAGGCCCGGGCGGGCTGGAGCGCGGCGTGGTTCATCTCGTAAAACTGGTAGAACATCGAATGCCTTCTCCGGCTCTAACGCTATTGAGCCGGTCGGGAGTCCGCTTCAAGTGACCGCAGCGTAGCGTGATTTTGCTGCGGCGCAATATGTCATGCCACGCAACATATACTCATACTTTGGTCCAAAGATTGACAATCCGTTGTCGTCAGACGGCATCGGCGCGGCAATTCCTTGTGCATTGCAACAATTTTTGCGGCGATCGTTCCACCGGGATGGCGTCACATGCCTTCCACCAGAACGATCTCGCCGTCGGCGTATTTCTGGCGGATGGCGCTGGCGGCCTGGTACTCGGGCGAGTTGTAGCAGTTGTGGGCAACTTCGAGCGAAGGGAACTCGATGATCACGTTGCGCGCGCGGCCTGGGCCTTCCACGGCCTCATAGGCACCGCCGCGGGCGAGGAAATTGGCACCGAAGCGATCGAAGGCCAGTTTCGCGGCAGCGACATAGTCCTTGTAGCCCTCGGGATCGCGAATATCGACACGCGCGATCCAATATCCCTTCGCCATGAATTCCTCCTCCATTGGTGTTGTGCGTCCTTCGAGGCTCCCCTTCGCAAGCTCAGGGTCGCACCTCAGGATGAGGACCCCGGGCGCCAACGGTCCTCAACCTGAGGCGCTCGCCCATGAGGCGAGCCTCGAAGCACGCACGACAAATCTATGCCGTGCCCATTTCCTGCAAGATAGCCTGCGCCGCCGCCCGTCTGTCAACCGCGCCGACGATGGGGCGCGCGACCACGAGATGGCTGGAGCCGTTGCGCAGGGCATCGGCCGGCGTCACTACGCGCTTCTGGTCGCCATGCTCGGCGCCGGCGGGGCGAATGCCGGGCGTCACCACCGCAAGCTCCGGCCCGACGACCTTGCGCACAGCACTTGCTTCCGCAGCCGAGCAGACGATGCCGCCCATGCCGGCGGCAAGCGCCTGTTCGGAACGGCGCAGCACCAGCGTGTGCGGGTCGTATTCATAGCCGGCATCGATCATGTCCTGCGCGTCCATCGAGGTCAGGACGGTGACGCCGAGCAGGCAGAGGTCACTTCCCCGGGCGGCTTCGACGGCTGCGCGCATCGCCTTGGGATAGGCATGCAGGGTCAGCATCGACACGCCCATCTTGACGATGTTCTCGACGCCCTTGGCGACGGTGTTGTCGATGTCGAGCAGCTTCATGTCGAGGAACACCTTTGTGCCCCCGCTTGCCAGTTCGCGGGCGAAATCGAGCCCGCCGGCGAAGGCGAGCTGATAGCCTATCTTGTAGAAGGAGGTGACCCCGTCGAGCTCGCGCACCACGGCCTCGGCTTCCTTCACCGTCGGCACGTCGAGGCCAACGATCAGGCGGTCGCGCATCATAGTTGCCATGGTCAGATCTCCACTCGCGTCGACAGCATCCGGGCGCGCTCGATCAGCGTGCTTGCGACCTTTTCCATGGCATGACGCAGTCGTTCCTCTTTGAACTGGCCGTTCTCATCGAAGGCCTCGCTAACGTGAGGCACCGAGCATTGCGGCGTGATGATCTCGACCTGGCAGTTCATCAGCACCGAGCGCAGGTGATAGAGGCCTCGCACGCCGCCGAGATTGCCGTCGGAGGAGGAGCACAGCGCCGCCACCTTGCCGGAATAGGGGTGGAAGGGCTTGCCGCCCTCCTTGTGGATGCGGCTGACCCAGTCGATGGCGTTCTTGAGCAGCGGCGGGATCGAGGAATTGTATTCCGGGCTGGCGATGAGGAAGCCGTCATGCGCCGCGATCTGATGCCCGAGCCTGAAGGCATTCTCGGGAATGCCTTCTTCTTTTTCCAGATCCTGATCCATAATCGGAAGCGGATAGTCGGCCAGCGATATGCGGGTGACTTCGGCGCCCTGCAGCGCAAGTTCCCGCTGGGCGGTGTCGGCGGTCCTGATGCTATAGGCACCTGTGCGGAGCGATCCGGCAAAAACGAGGATTCGGACGGTCATCGGCATCTCCTGTTCGCCTTGGGGTATAGGCGAACTGGCGTCCGAATCAACCGGTCGATCGGGTTTGGTTCTCGCTCAGGCGTTGCCGGCGCGTCGGTAGATCCAGAGCTGGGCCGGCGGGATGTTGCGGATGACGAAGTCGAAATGCTCGACCGTATATTCTCCGCGCCGCGCCGGAACCGGCGAAAGCGGCCCATAGGTGATCTGGATGACCGGCCGGCCGACCGGCAGTCGGTCCAGTACGCCGTTGATATAGTCCACCCGCTTGCTGGTCGGAAAGTTGAGCAGCGGCACGGCGGAAATGGCGCAGTCGAAGGTGAGGCTGGCGTATTCGCCGAGCGTCCGTTCGAGGTCAAAGGCATCGCCCTGGATGACGTTCACACCCGGATAGACGCGGCGCACATGCTCGGCGAACTCGGCGGAATATTCGACGGCGAAAAGGTTCTGCGGGGCAATGCCACGCGCCAGGATGGCGCGGGTGACGACACCGGTGCCCGGTCCCAGTTCGAGAACCGGGAGGCCGGAGGCCGGATTGGCGACCGATGCCATGCGCCTTGCGGTGATGGAGCTTGTCGGGACGATGGAGCCGACGGCCTTTGGCTTGTCGATCCATCCCTTGAAGAAGCGCAACTCGTCGTCGAACCTCATGGCGAGCGACTTACGCAATCCAGATCCAGTAGCCATCGGCATCGTCTCCTGCGTCTCGCCCCCGAGCAGCCTTACCTAGCGTTAGCCGGTCGGCATTCGCAAGGTAAAATAGGGCCCCGCAGCGCAAAACCAACAATGCGTTGCGGGCCTATCATTCGCCAAAGGATTCGAAGAAGTCCTTCATGCGGGCAAAGAAGCCGCTCGACTGCGGGCTGTTCTCCTGCGACGAGAGCTGCTCGAACTCCTCGAGGAGCTCGCGCTGGCGCTTGGTCAGGTTCTGCGGCGTTTCCACAACCGTCTGGATATAGAGGTCGCCGATCGTCGACTGGCGCAGCACCGGCATGCCCTTGCCCTTCAGGCGGAACTGGCGGCCATTCTGCGTGCCTTCCGTCACTTTTACGCGCGTCTGGGTGCCATCCAGCGTCGCCACCTCGAAGGAGCCGCCAAGCGCGGCGGTGGTCATCGAGATTGGCACCTTGCAGTAAAGGTCGGCGCCGTCGCGCTGGAAGAACTCATGCGGCTTGACCGAAAGGAAGATGTAGAGGTCGCCTGCCGGACCGCCGCGATAGCCCGCCTCACCCTCGCCAGACAGGCGAATGCGCGTGCCATCCTCGATACCTGCCGGAATATTGACCGACAGCGCGCGCTCTTCGGTGACGCGGCCCTGGCCGGCGCACTTGCCGCAGGGGTCCTTGATCGTCGTGCCGCGGCCCTGACACTGCGGGCAGGTGCGCTCGACAGAGAAGAAGCCCTGGCTGGCGCGGACGCGGCCGGAGCCGGAGCACATGGAGCAGGTAACCGGCTGGGTGCCGGGCTTGGCGCCCGAGCCGGAACATTCGGTGCAGGAGATGGAGGTTGGCACGCGGATTTGCGCCGTCTTGCCGCTAAAAGCTTCCTCCAGCGAGATCTCCATATTGTAGCGAAGATCGGCGCCGCGCTCGCGGCCGCCCGAGGAGCGACGGCGCCCGCCGCCCATCATCTCGCCGAAGATGTCCTCGAAAATGTCTGAGAATCCGCCGCCCCCGAACCCGTTGGCGAAACCGTTGCCGCCGCCCATGCCGCCATTCTCGAAGGCTGCGTGGCCGAAGCGATCATAGGCCGCGCGCTTCTGAGGGTCCTTCAGGCACTCATAGGCTTCGTTGATTTCCTTGAACTTGTGCTCGCAGGCATCGTCGCCCGGATTGCGATCGGGGTGGAACTGCATAGCGAGCTTGCGAAAGGCGCTCTTCAGTTCCTTTTCGTCTGCGCCCCGCTGGACGCCAAGCGTTTCGTAAAAGTCGGCTTTCATTGTATCCCGCGACCCGGATTTTCAATGTCTTGATGCATCGTTTCGTCCGTCATCTTCGGCGGCACAGCATCCGATTTAGTAATCCCCGCGCCCAGATACCAGAGTTACAGTGCTTCGAGGGGGTGGATTTTTACGCTCAGTTGCAAAAAGGCCCGGCAAACCGCGCCGGGCCTTTTGATGAGACTTGGGTCGAGCCCGTCAGGCCGACTTCTTCTTGTCGTCGTCTTCGCTGATTTCCTCGAAATCGGCGTCGACGACATCGCCTTCCTTGGCACCTTCGCCGCCGGCAGCGCCAGCCTCGGCGCCTTCCTTCTGCGAAGCTTCGTACATGGCCTGGCCAAGCTTCATCGAAACTTCGGCGAGCGTCTGGGTCTTGGCCTCGATGTCGGCCAGGTCATCGCCCTCGGCAGCCGTCTTCAGCGCAGCGATCGCGTCGGAAATGGCGGTGCGATCGGCCTCGGAGACCTTGTCGCCATAGTCCTTGAGCGACTTCTCCGACGAATGCACCAACGACTCGGCCTGGTTGCGTGCCTCGACCAGCTTGCGGCGCTTCTTGTCGGCCTCGGCATTGGACTCGGCGTCCTTGACCATCTTCTCGATGTCGGCGTCGCTGAGGCCGCCCGAAGCCTGGATGCGGATCTGGTGCTCCTTGCCGGTACCCTTGTCCTTGGCCGAGACGTTGACGATGCCGTTGGCGTCGATGTCGAAGGTGACCTCGATCTGCGGCACGCCGCGCGGTGCCGGCGGGATGCCGACCAGGTCGAACTGGCCGAGCATCTTGTTGTCGGCCGCCATTTCGCGCTCGCCCTGGAAGACCCGGATGGTGACCGCACTCTGGCTGTCCTCGGCCGTCGAGAAGGTCTGGCTCTTCTTGGTCGGGATCGTGGTGTTGCGCTCGATCAGGCGGGTGAACACGCCGCCCAGCGTCTCGATGCCCAGCGACAGCGGGGTCACGTCGAGCAGCAGCACGTCCTTGACGTCGCCCTGCAGAACGCCGGCCTGGATGGCCGCGCCGATGGCGACGACCTCATCGGGGTTGACGCCCTTGTGCGGCTCCTTGCCGAAGAACTGCTTCACGACTTCCTGCACCTTGGGCATGCGGGTCATACCGCCGACGAGCACGACTTCGTCGATCTCGGCAGCCTTGAGGCCGGCATCCTTAAGCGCCGCCTTGCAGGGCTCGACGGTGCGCTGGACCAGGTCGTCCACGAGGCTCTCGAACTTGGCGCGCGTGAGCTTCATGGTCAGGTGCTTGGGGCCGGTGGCGTCGGCCGTGATGAAGGGCAAGTTGATTTCGGTCTGCGAAGCCGACGACAGCTCGATCTTGGCCTTTTCCGCAGCTTCCTTGAGGCGCTGGAGGGCGAGCTTGTCCCCGCGCAGGTCGATGCCCTGCTCCTTCTTGAATTCGTCGGCCAGGTATTCGACCAGACGCATGTCGAAGTCTTCACCGCCCAGGAAGGTGTCGCCGTTGGTCGACTTCACTTCGAAGACGCCGTCGCCGATCTCCAGCACGGAAATATCGAAGGTGCCGCCGCCAAGGTCGTAGACGGCAATCGTCTTGCCTTCCTTCTTGTCGAGGCCATAGGCCAGCGCAGCCGCGGTCGGCTCATTGATGATGCGCAGCACCTCGAGGCCGGCGATGCGGCCGGCGTCCTTGGTGGCCTGGCGCTGGGCGTCGTTGAAATAGGCCGGAACGGTGATGACGGCCTTCTCGACCTTCTCGCCGAGATAGGCTTCCGCCGTTTCCTTCATCTTCTGCAGGATCATCGCGGAGATCTGCGAGGGCGACCACTTCTTGCCGCCGGCTTCGACCCAGGCGTCGCCATTGTCGCCGCGCACGATGTGGTACGGCACAAGCTTCTTGTCCTTTTCGGTGACCGGGTCGTCATAGCGACGGCCGATCAGGCGCTTGACCGCAAAAACTGTGTTTTCAGGATTCGTCACCGCCTGGCGCTTGGCCGGCTGGCCGACGAGTCGCTCGTCACCATCGGTGAAGGCGACAATGGAAGGGGTCGTACGCGCGCCTTCCGCATTTTCGATGACCTTGGCGTCCTTGCCATCCATGACGGCGACGCAGGAATTGGTCGTTCCGAGGTCGATACCGATTACTTTAGCCATTTCGTTCTCTCCACTTAGCAAGCTGCCAGGACCCATCAGGCGTTCCTGCGGCAGCCCCTTGGTTCACAAGAAAATACACCCGACGCCGCCTCGGTTGCGGCAATCGGGACGATCATCGGGCGTATATAAGAAGAGGTCTCACACTGCGCAAGCGCCCAGAAGGACCCCTCCAAGTCGCATATTGGTCAAATCGATCCGGCCACACCATATTGGATATATGAGCCGCAACCGGATGATCGATCTCTTTGCGCAGCGCCGCAATCGCATGGCGAACACGATCCATACCTGGATGCTCGGCGCCGCCGGCCTGTTCCTGCTTGCGGTGACTGCCTGGGCCTTTGGCGGCCCCACCGGAATGATCTGCGCGCTGATCTTCGGCGCGATCTCGATGGCGGCGATCCGCCGGATCACCCCGCAGATGGTGCTGAGCATGTACAAGGCCCGGCCCGTATCGCCCGAAACCTTCCCGGCGGGCCTGCGAATCGTTTCCGAACTGTCCCGACGCGCCGGCCTGCCAAGCATACCGAAGCTGCACATCATCCCCTCCCAGATGATGAACGCCTTCGCCGTCGGCCGGCGCGAGGATTCGGCCATCGCCATCACCGATGCGCTGGCGCGTAACCTGTCGACGCGCGAGCTGGCCGGCGTGCTAGCCCACGAAATGAGCCACATCGCCAACGAGGACGTGAAGGTGATGGCCTTTGCCGACATGGTGGCCCGCTTCACCTCCATCATGTCGACGGTCGGCCTGTTCTCGCTGTTCTTCAACATCGGCGGTTTCGTCGGCGGCACCGGTCACCACGTGCCGTGGCTGGGCGTGATCGTGCTGCTCATGGCCCCCACGATCGGCGGGCTGCTGCAGATGGCGCTGTCGCGCACTCGCGAATTCGACGCGGACCTCGGCGCTGCGAGCCTGACCGGCGACCCGGACGGCCTTGCCTCGGCGCTGACCAAGCTCGAACAGGCGCAGGGCCGGCGCTGGGAAAGCATCCTGCTGCCCGGCGGGCGCATTCCCGATCCGTCGATCCTGCGCACCCATCCCCGCACAGAAGACCGCATCGCCCGGCTGATGGCGTTGAAGTCGGCGCATGCCGGCGAAGCGCCCCTCGACGCCTATGCCATGTCGCCGCGCCGGAAGAGCCATTCGATCGTTCCGCATATCCGACCGTCGTCCGGACCACATTTCGGCGGAATGGGCTTTCCTACGCTTTTCGCCATGGAGCCCGACAGTGATCTCGACAGGCCGGCCAGCGACGTGGCGCTCAACCCGCCAAAGGGGCGCCCGCGCATCCGGCTGACACGCGGCGGCGTCTACTGGTGAAGGCCTTTTTTGGAGCATGATCTTGTCCGAAAAGTCTGCAACTTTTCGGGATCATGCTCTAGACCTGTTCCCAGCCGTCGTGCTCGCCGGCGCGGAAAATGGCATCGATCATCTGCTGGTTGAGGACCGAGTTCTCCAGCGTGAAGACTGGCTCGCCACTGCCTTGCGCGGCACGGGCAAAAGCCTCGACTTGCAGCCGGTACTGGCGCGTTCCGGGGAAACGGAACACTGTCGCCTCATTGCGTTTCTGGTTGTGCAGCTCGACCCTGTGGTGGTCATAGTCGCCGGCATTGAAGGGGGCATGCACCTCGATCAAGCCCGTCTCGCCGTGGAACACCATGGATTGGCGCAGTGCCATCTGGGTGGAGCAATAGAAGCTCAGCTCGAAATCGCCGAAATCGGCTTTGACGCTGGAATAGATATCCGTACCGAACCCCCTGTCCCACTCGATCCTTGCCTGGATGCGCAGCGGCTCCTTGCCCGTCACCAGCCGGGTCGTCACCGTCGGGTAGACGCCGATGTCGAGTAGCGCGCCGCCGCCGAGGTCAGGCTGGTTGCGCATATTGCCCGGATCGACGTTGAAATAGCTGAAGGCGCCCTGCACGTGGCGCAGCCGGCCGATGGCGCCATCGGCGGTCAGCTCGCGCACCTTTCGCCACTGCGGATGATAAAACACCATGAAGGCTTCGCTGATCAGCACCTTTTTCCGGTCGCGAATCTCGATCAGCGGGGCGATGTCCTCGGCTTTCAGCGCCAGCGGCTTCTCGACCAGCACATGTTTTCCCGCCTGAGCCGCCTTGGCCGCCCATTCGACATGCTGCGAGGTGGGCAGCGGGATATAGACGCCATCGACCACATCCGAAGCCAGAAGCTCCTCATAGGAGCCAAAGGCATGCGGCGCACCGAAACGATCGGCCAACGCACGAGCCTTGCCGGCATCGCGGCTGGCGATGGCCGCGACCACGCCATTGTCGGCATCGGCGATCGCCGGCAGCACCTGCTCGCGCGCGATCTTGGCCGTCGACAAAACTCCCCACCGAAACATTCTTTTGACTCCCCCGCTCTCGTGGACGGCTGGAGGCTAAAGGCAGTCGCGCCGGAAGGAAAGCCTCACCAGGCCTCGACCGCCAGCTCCGGCCACATCGCCTGGGCGCGTGAGGATTTGGTCTCATAGGTCGCGCGGTTGTCGAGAATGCGGTTGGGCACCATGCGCAGTGAAAAGATGTCGTCCAGCCCGAAGGGCGCGCAGACTTCCATCTCTCCTGTCGCATCGAGCCTGACACCGACGGCGTGCGTCCTGGCGGCGAAATGGCCAAGGGATTCGGCACTGGAGGTAAGCGGCTCCCGACGCTGGCCGAAATGCTGTTCGAACCACAGGTGGACCCGCGCCTGGTTGCGGATCTCGACGGGGTGGCTCAGACCGGCAAAAACCTCTGCCCCCTTGCGGATGGCTACGTCCTCGGCTTCCCAAGACAGGTCGCTGGCGTCGAAATAGAACAGGTCGACATCCTTGATGCCATAACCCGAGGGTTTGCCCGTCAGATGGTTCCAGACGGTGTTGTAGAGCGCGCCCGAGACGATCCACCAGTCAGGCAAATCCAGCCTGTCGGCGCGCCGCAGAGCCTCGCCGACCAGCGGATCGGCTAGCAGGATCGAGACCAGATGCTCGCGCTGCTGCTCGAAGGGCAGGCCCGAAAGGCGCAGATGGGTCATGAGGACTCCGCTCGGCACGAATCGATCAAAGTCGACACCGCGACAAGGCCCCGGTCAACTGACAGCCAGATGACAGCCCAAGCAAAAAGGGCGCCGGATGGCGCCCTTTCCTTGGTCCTTTGAGAAGCTATCAGCCGCGCAGCACGCCGCCGGTCTGCTTCTTGACGTTTTCGACAATCTTGGCCGCAAGCGCCTCGAAATCCTCGTCGGTCAGCGTGCGCTCGACCGGCTGGATCGAGACCTCGATGGCGATCGACTTCTTGCCCTCGCCGAGCGATGCGCCCTCGAACACGTCGAAGACCGAAACGCCGGTGATCAGCTTCTTGTCGGCGCCGGCGGCGGCGCGCGTCAGCGTGCCGGCCTCGACCGCCTTGTCGACCACGAAGGCGAAATCGCGCTTCACCGCCTGGAAGGCCGAAAGCTCGAGCTTCGGCTTGGTGCGGGTGGGCTTGGCCTTCGGCTCCGGGATGGCGTCGATGAAGACTTCGAAGCCGGCGACCGGGCCGGAGACGTCGAGCGCCTCAAGCGTCCTGGGGTGGAATTCGCCGAAGGTGCCGAGCACGGTCTTGGGCCCGAGCTTGATCACGCCCGAGCGACCCGGGTGGTACCACGAGGGCGCACCCGTCTCGACCTGCAGCTTGTCCACCGGCGCGCCGGCGGCCTCAAGGGCTGCGAGCGCGTCGGCCTTGGCATCGAACACGCCGACCGCACCGGCATTGCCGGCCCAGCTGCGGCCTGCGCCGTCCAGCTTGGCCGTGCCGCGGCGCACGCCGGCGGCAACGCGACGCTGCGCTTCGGGCGTGTCGGTTTCATAGGTGCCGGAGACCTCGAACAGCGCGACGTCGCCAAAACCGCGATCGGCATTGCGCTGGGCGGCCGTCAGCAGGCCCGGCAGCAGCGAGGGGCGCATGTCGGACATGTCGGCCGCAATCGGGTTGGCGAGCTTCAGCTCGGGCTTGCCGCCGCCGAACAGCTCGGCCTGCTTGGCCGAGATAAACGACCAGGTGACCGCCTCCATCATGCCGCGGACGGCAAGTGCGCGCCGCGCCGAGCGGCTGCGGATCTGCAGCGTGGTGAGGATCTTGCCGTTGACTGCATCGTGGCTGCCGAGCGGCTGCGGCGCGATCTCGTCGACGCCATGGATGCGCATGACCTCTTCCACCAGATCGGCCTTGCCGTCGACATCCGGGCGCCAGGACGGCACCTCGACATCAACGACATCGCTGTTGCCCAGCGGCTTGAAGCCGAGGCGCGAGAGTATCGAAAGGCTTTCGTCCTTGGGAACCTCGATGCCGGTGAGGCGCTTCACCTCCGAAACCGGGAAGGACACGACCTTCGGCTTGTGGCCGGCATAGCCGACAACCTCGGTCTCGGCCGGCTCGCCGCCGCAGAGGTCGAGCACCATGCGCGTCGCTAGCTCCAGCCCCGGAACCATGAATTCAGGGTCGACGCCGCGCTCGAAGCGGTAACGCGCATCGGTGATGATGCCGAGATGGCGGCCGGTGCGGGCGACATTCAGCGGCTCCCACAGAGCGGACTCGATCAGCACGTCTGTGGTGTTCTCGTCGCAACCCGAATGCGCGCCGCCCATGATGCCGGCGATCGACTCGACGCCTTCGGCATCGGCAATCACGCACATCTCGGACGTCAGCTCATATTCGCGCCCGTCGAGCGCCAGCACCTTCTCGCCGTCCTTGGCGCGGCGCACGGTGAGGTTGCCGGCGACCTTCTTGGCGTCGAACACATGTAGCGGCCGGCCGCGATCGAAGGTCATGTAGTTGGTGATGTCGACCAGCGTGTTGATGGGGCGCAGGCCAATGGCGATGAGCCGTTGCTGCATCCACTTCGGCGACGGGCCGTTCTTGACGCCGCGCACGAGGCGAAGCGCGAAACCGGGGCAGAGCTCCGGCGCCTCGATGGTGAGCTTGACCGGCGTTTCGCCCTTGCCGGCAACCGGCTCGACCGGCGCCGTCTTGAGCTTGCCGAGGCCGGAAGCGGCGAGATCGCGCGCGATGCCGTAGACGCCCGTGGCGTCCGGGCGGTTCGGCGTCAGGTTGATCTCGATGACCGGGTCGTCGAGCTTGGCGTAAGACGCATAGGACGTGCCGACCGGCGCATCCTCAGGCAGCTCGATGATGCCGTTGTGCTCGTCCGAAAGCTCAAGCTCGCGCTCGGAGCACATCATGCCGTGGCTTTCGACGCCGCGGATCTTGCCGATCGACAGCGTGACATCGATGCCGGGAACATAGGTGCCAGGGGCGGCAAAGGCGCCGATCAGTCCGGCGCGCGCATTGGGAGCGCCGCAGACGACCTGGATGGGCGCGCCCGCACCGGTGTCGACCGAGAGCACCTGCAGCTTGTCGGCGTCGGGGTGACGCGCGGCCGTCAGCACCTTGGCGATGACGAACGGCTTCAGCGCGGCCTTGTCGTCGACGGCTTCGACTTCGAGGCCGATCGAGGTCAGGCGCTCGACGATTTCCTCGAGCGACGCGTCGGTCTCGAGATGGTCTTTCAGCCAGGAGAGTGTGAATTTCATTTTTCTATCCCTCGCCGCTCGATCAGTTGCTCAGCCCGCCGAACAAGGTCGGTATGTCGAGCGGACGGAATCCGTAATGGGCCAGCCAGCGGACATCGGCGTCGAAGAAGGCCCGCAGGTCCGGCATGCCGTATTTCAGCATGGCGATGCGGTCGATGCCCATGCCCCAGGCAAAGCCCTGGTACTCGTCGGGGTCGAGCCCGCCGGCGCGCAGCACGTTGGGGTGCACCATGCCGCAGCCGAGGATCTCCATCCAGTCGCTGCCTTCGCCGAAGCGCACTTCGCCCGGACGCGAGCGGTCGCACTGGATGTCGACTTCCAAGCTCGGCTCCGTGAAGGGGAAGAAGCTCGGGCGGAAGCGCATCTTGACCGACGGCACTTCGAAGAAGGCCTTGCAGAACTCTTCCAGCACCCACTTCATGTTGGCGACATTGGCCGTCTTGTCGATGACCAGGCCCTCGACCTGATGGAACATCGGCGAGTGGGTGGCGTCGCTGTCCTGGCGGTAAGTCTTGCCCGGAATGACGATACGGATCGGCGGCTTCTGCGTCTCCATGGTGCGGATCTGCACCGGCGAGGTGTGCGTGCGCAGCACCTTGCGCTCGCCCTTCTCATCCGGATTGAAGAAGAAGGTGTCGTGCATCTCGCGCGCCGGATGGCCTTCGGGGAAGTTCAGCGCGGTGAAATTGTAATAGTCGGTCTCGACGTCCGGACCCTCGGCGATCGAAAAGCCGAGGTCGCCGAAGATCGCCGCGATCTCGTCGATGACCTGGCTGATGGGATGGATGCGGCCGCGTTCGGCCGGCAACCCACGAACCGGCAGCGTGACGTCGACCTTCTCGGCGGCGAGGCGCACGGCAATCGCCGCATCCTTCAGCTCGGCCTTGCGGGCGACCAGCGCGTCGGTGACGCGGTTCTTCAGGCCATTGATGACCGGGCCCATCGACTGGCGCTCTTCCGGGCTCATGGCGCCGAGCGTCTTCAGCCGTTCGGAGATCGTGCCCTTCTTGCCCAGTGCGGCCACGCGCACGGCCTCGATCGCCTGCTCGTCGGAGGCCGCTGCAATGGCCTCGGTGATCGATCGTTCGAGTTGATCAATTTCTGTCATCGTCATCCCTTTGGCCGATTGCGGCCCGTGATCCGAGATATCGCCGGTCGCCCGGCTGCCGTTTCCGGCCTTTTTCATGCGAAAAACCCGCGCTAGCCCTGCCAGCGCGGGTTTCCCAGTCAGTTGATGTCGAAGCTTGGGAAGCGCTGGTCTTTAAGCGACTGCGCTTTCAAAAGCGTTCGGGGTCGTGTTCTTCAGGTACTCAAGCGCGACCTTGGCCTTGGCAACGAGCGCGGCGAAAGCCTGCGGCTCGTGGATGGCCATGTCGGACAGCACCTTGCGATCGATCTCGATGCCGGCCTTGTTGAGACCGTCGATGAAGCGGCCATAGGTCAGGCCATGCTCACGCACAGCGGCGTTGATGCGCTGGACCCAGAGGGCGCGGAAGTTGCGCTTGCGAACCTTGCGGTCGCGATAGGCATACTGCAGCGACTTCTCGACCGCCTGCTTGGCGATGCGGATGGTGTTCTTGCGACGGCCGTAGAAACCCTTGGCGGCTTTCAGGACCTTCTTGTGCTTGGCGTGGGAGGTAACGCCTCTCTTTACACGTGCCATGTCATGATCTCCTTAAAACGCGTAGCCGGGCTCAGAGGCCGTTCGGCAGAAAATTCTTGATGACCTTCTTGGCATCGGGTTCGGCGAGAACCATGGTGCCGCGGGCATCGCGAATGAACTTGTTGGAGCGCTTGATCATGCCGTGGCGCTTGCCGGCAGCAGCCGACAGGACCTTTCCGGTCGCGGTGATCTTGAACCGCTTCTTGGCGGCCGATTTGGTCTTCATCTTGGGCATTTTGCTTTCCTTTCTGCTGCGCTGAATTGCGCTTTTTTCGCTTCGGGCCGACCAAAGCCCGAAAAGCAACAGGAACCGCCACGGCATGCCCTGCCGGACGGTTCTGGACGCGGCCTTATAGCGGCGGCGCAGTCAAAGCGCAACCGCTGAATCGCGGGCCGCTAACCGCTTAGTACAGGTGGAACAGGACCGGCAGGACGCCGCTGTCCTGCAGATATTCGACGAACTCGAAGAAGGGGTATGCCACCAGGAAGATGAGCCCATCGGTGAAGGTGCGGTAAAGCGTCTTCGGCCGTACCGACAGCATCTCGGCATCCTTGAAGAGGCTGAAGTTCGGGAAGAACCGCGGCACCCTGTCCAGGTAGCGAAGATAGACCTCGCCGAACGTCCTCTTGAGATAGTCTTCCTCGACCAGGATGACATAGAGGAAGGACAGGTAGGTCAGAACGGCAAAGATGACCGCCACGGTCACGCTGCCCATCAAGGCGCCCACTCCGCCAGCGCCGATCGCGCTGAAGACGTAGAGCGGGTTGCGCGTCACCGAATAAGGGCCTTTGTCGACGATCTCAGCGCTCTTGCGTCCGCCGATATAGAGCGTGCACCAGGTGCGTCCGAGAATTGCAACCAGGATGAGCACGAAGCCGACGACTTCGACATACTCATGCGACTTGCTGCCGGCCGGCAGCGCCGACTGCACGAACAGGAGAGCCACGAAGGCCACGGTGATGAGTGCGGCCAGCGCCAGACGTCTACGGTGCTGGAAACGGCTTAGATCGGACGATGATGACATGATTGCCTTGAGAACAAAAAAGGGGCGGCTCTCAAAATTTGAAGGCCGCCGCCCTTTGCGGGAGTCAGTCTTGAGCGCCGCCCGGGAGCGACGGCGTAGTCACAACTCACGCCGCATCAGCGCGGCGCAAGCACCATCATCATCTGGCGGCCTTCGAGCTTCGGCTCGGCCTCGACCTTGGCGATCGTCGCCACTTCGTCGCGAACCTTGTGCAGAAGCTGCATGCCAAGCTCCATATGCGCCATTTCGCGACCGCGGAAACGGAGCGTCAGCTTGACCTTGTCGCCTTCCTCGAAGAAGCGGCGCACAGCCTTCATCTTCACCTCGTAATCGTGGGTGTCGATGTTCGGACGCATCTTGATCTCCTTGATCTCGATGGTCTTCTGGTGCCGGCGTGCTTCGGCGGCCTTCTTCTGGTTTGCGTATTTCAGTTTGCCGAGGTCGAGAATCTTGACGACCGGCGGCTGGGCGTTGGGGGATATCTCAACGAGATCGAGGCCTGCCTCTTCGGCGGCCAACAGAGCCTCATTGATCGAAACTTCGCCGCGATTGCTGCCATCTACATCGATGAGCTGGACCCGGGGCACCCGGATGTCGCGATTTGAGCGCGGGCCGTCCTTGGTGGGCGCCGCTGCTTTGAAAGGTCTGCGAATGGTCGTTATCTCCTCGAACCGTTGACGTTCAATGACTGTATTGCGCCTATTTCGGTAAGGCGCGGCGCAAGTCAATAGCACATGAAATTCAATAAATCACCTGAATCCATGAGAAAGCGCGCGGTTTGCTGGGCCAACGCTACGGGCTTTGCGGCTGATTCGAGCTGTGTCAAAAGGGCTGCACTCGACAGGAAAACGACATGACCGACATGCCCCCCGAATTTCTCGACGTCAACGGCACGGCCATCGCCCTGCGTCGGCTTGCCGGAACCCAGCCCGGCGTGGTCTGGCTGGGCGGTTTCCGCTCCGACATGCTGGGCACCAAGGCTGAGACGCTGAGTAGCTGGGCCGGGAGCAACGGCCGCGCCTATCTGCGCCACGACTATTCCGGCCACGGCGAGTCCGGCGGCGATTTCGTCGAAGGCACGATCTCCAAATGGCTCGGCGAGAGCCTTGCCGTGTTCCGCACCTTCACTGAAGGCCCCCAGGTTCTGGTCGGCTCGTCGATGGGCGCCTGGATCGCGCTGCGCATGGTGCAGGAATTGCGCAAGGCCGGCGAAGGCGAACGCGTGGCCGGCATCGTGCTCCTGGCGCCGGCACCGGATTTCACCTCCGAACTGGTCGAGCCGAAGCTGACGGCCGCGCACAAGCGCGACCTCGCCAAGAAAGGCTTCTTCGACGTTCCTTCCGAATATTCGTCGGAAGCCTATGTCTACACCCGCGCCCTGATCGAGGACGGCCGGCTGAACCGCGTGATGGGCGGCCCCATCGACACGCATTGCCCGGTGCATGTACTGCAGGGACTGGCCGACCCGGACGTGCCGCACGCCCATGCGCTGAGGCTGGTGAGCCTGCTGCCCGCCGACGACGTGACGCTTTCGCTCATTCCCGACGGCGACCACCGCTTGTCGCGGCCACAGGATCTCGACATGTTGATACGCGCGGTCGAGGCGATCAGCACGCAAAGGGGGTAGGCAATGCGGCTTTCGGTTCCAGTATCGGCCTTCGTCGCGGCCATTGTCGGCTTTGGCGGCACGCTGGCGGTCATCATCGCCGCCGCGGACGCCGTGGGCGCCACCCGAGCCGAGACCGCAAGCTGGGTAACCGCGATCTGCCTCGCCATGGCGCTCGAAACCGCCTGGCTGAGCTGGCGCACGAAAATGCCGGTCATCACCGCCTGGTCGACGCCCGGCGCCGCACTTGTGGCGGCAAGCTCCGGCTTTTCCATGAGCGATGCGGTCGGCGCCTTCATCGTGGCGGCACTCCTTCTGATCATCACCGGCCTGTTCAAGCCGCTGACCCGGCTGATCTCGCGTATTCCCGCTTCTGTCGCGTCGGGCATGCTGGCCGGCATCGTGGTGACCTTCGCCATCAACGCGGCCAAGACCATTCCCGTCGATCCGGTGTTGATCCTGCCGCTGGTCGCAGCCTTCTTCGTCATCCGCCTGTTCAACCCGGCGCTGTCGGTGCTGGCCGTGCTGGTCGGCGGCGGTGCGCTCGCCTTCCTCACCGGACGCGTCGGCGGGCTGCCCGCGCCCGAGCTTTCGACACTGACCCTGATTGCGCCGACCTTCTCGGCTTCGACGATCATAGGGCTGGCGATACCGCTCTATCTCGTCACCATGGCCTCGCAGAACCTTTCCGGCCTCGCCGTGCTGCGTGCCGCAGGTTACCACCCGGAACCGGGACCGCTGATTTCGGTGACCGGCCTGTTCTCGCTGCTATCGGCGCCATTCGGTGCACTCACCACCAATCTGGCGGCGATCTCCGCGGCGATCTGCACCGGCCCCGACGCCCACCCAGATCCGGCCGAACGTTGGAAGACCGGTCCCTTCTATTCGCTCGCCTATCTGATCTTCGCGATGTTCGGTGCCTCGCTGGTTGCGGTGTTCGCCGTGCTGCCGCAGAGCCTGATCGTGCTGGTGGCGGGGCTGGCGCTGATGGCACCGCTGGCGAATGCGCTGACGATTGCGCTGAAGGACGAGCACGAGCGCATGGCCGCCACCACCGCCTTTGCCGTCACCGCTTCGGGTCTGACCATGTTCGGCGTCGGCGCCGCTTTCTGGGGACTGATGGCCGGCCTGATGGTGCTTGGGCTCGACGTCGCCAAGGTCCTCAAAAAACGCGCGGCCTGACTGGCGCTTGTCCGGATTCCGCCGAATCCGCCTTGAATCGCCGTTTTTCCGTTCCCATGTCGTTGTGGAGCAGCCGGAATGGGCTGCCTCCGAACCGAAGGAACGGAAAAACATGAACACGACTGCACTGATCCGCCCGGCCTGGACGCCGGCAACCATCGCGTTGATGGTGATCGGCTTCATGGTGTTCTGGCCACTGGGCCTTGCCATGCTTGCCTATATCATCTGGGGCGACCGGCTTGACGGCTTCAAGCGCAATGTCAACAAGGCGACGGACGGCATGTTCGCCGGCTGTCGCAAATCCGGCTTTGGCGCGAGCTCGCGCACCGGCAATGTGGCCTTCGACGACTGGCGCGAGAAGGAACTCGAACGCCTCGCCGAAGAGCGCCGCAAGCTCGACGAAACGCTGACCGAGTTCGACGACTACATGCGCGAACTGCGGCGCGCCAAGGACCAGGAAGAGTTTGACCGCTTCATGGCCAATCGCAACCGTTCGACCGCGCCCACCCGGCGCGGCAAGTCGTCGCCCGGCCCGATGCCCGAAGAAGGCTGAACCACGCCGGACATAGCATTCCAACGGCGCCGCTATCTGCGGCGCCGTTTCTACTTCCGAGTAGTGATGGTTCGGCCAAGCTCTCGCTCTACCAGTTCGCGAAGTTTGTGAATGCCGCCTATTTGTCGTTCCAATTCCGCGCGCAATTTCTGATCATGACCCGGCAGGAACTCTCCACCCGCAGTTTGCTCACCACACCCGCAAACGCAATCTCTCATCATTCGCCCCCCAGGCCTCGCAATCTCATAGATTCTCGGCTTTCTAACCTAGACGCAATAGCAACCGAATCACTTATTCTCGCCCCATGCCGTTCGGTTTCCTGAGATCATTGCAGTCCCGCCCAGCGCCGTCGCCTGTGCAGCAGCGCGAGCACAAGGTTGCGGGCCGCACGCTGCCTTTGCGCATTGTCGAGAACGACCGCGCCACGCGGCTGACGCTGCGCATCGACGCTGGCGGGCGGGGCCTGCGCATCACCGTGCCGCCGGGACTGGCGCGCGGCGAGGTCGACCGCTTCCTCACCCGGCATCAAGGCTGGCTGGAACAGCGACTGGCAAAGATTCCGGACCGCCCGCAGGTGCGCCCCGGCATCAAGGTGCCGATCCGCGGCGTGCCGCACACGATCGTGCACGAACCGGACAAGCGCGGCACGACGAAGATCGGCCGCGACGCCAACGGCCCGACGCTGACCGTACATGGCGAGCTTGCGCATCTGCCGCGACGCGTGGCCGATTTCCTCAAGCGCGAGGCCAAGCGCGACATCGAGGCGCTGGTGGAAAAGCACTGCACGGCCGCCGGCCGACGTGCCAAGACGATCCGTTTTCGCGATACGTCGAGCCGCTGGGGCTCCTGCACCTCGGACGGGGCGCTGTCCTTTTCCTGGCGCATCATGATGGCGCCGCCGCCGGTCATAAACTACCTCGTCGCACACGAGGTGGCGCATCTGCGCGAGATGAACCACGGCCCCCGCTTCTGGCAGCTCTGCGAGGAGCTTTGCCCCGACACCGAGCGCTGCAAGGCCTGGCTGAAGCGCAACGGCACGGCCCTTCAGGCAATCGTGTTCGAGTAAGCCGCGGATATCGCCCCGCTACGGACGCTTTTCCTCGACTCCGCCACCATTTCGTGGCACTCCCCACACATGGCACTCGACATCAAAATCTGCGGCCTGAAAACCGACGCGGCCGTCGCGGCGGCGCTTTCGGGCGGCGCAAGCCATATCGGCTTCATCTTCTTTCCCAAGAGCCCGCGCCACATCACCCCTGGCGAAGCCGCAAGGCTGCGCCAGGCGGCAGACGGCCGGGCCAAGGCAGTGGCGGTGACCGTCGACGCCGACGACGCGACGCTGGACGAGATCGTCGCCGTAATGGCGCCCGACATGCTGCAGCTGCACGGCAAGGAAACGGCCGAACGCCTGACGGCGGTGAAGCAGCGCTACGGCCTGCCGGTGATAAAGGCTCTTGCCATTCGCGAGGCCGCCGACCTGGCCGCGATCGCGCCCTATCGCGGGCATGCCGACCGCTTCCTATTCGACGCCAAGCCGCCGGCCGGCTCGGAGCTTCCGGGCGGCAATGGTGTGTCCTTCGACTGGCGCGTGCTGGCGGGCCTTGACGCTGGACTCGATTACATGCTTTCGGGTGGGCTCAACGCCGCAAATGTCGGCGACGCCCTCAAGCTTGCCAATCCGCCCGCCATCGACATCTCGTCGGGCGTGGAAAGCGCGCCGGGCGTCAAGGACGTGGCGCTGATCGAGAATTTCTTCCGGGCCGTGCGGGCCGCAACCGACAACCGCGCCGCCTGATCCACGCAGGACATGTCTGGCAAGCGGAAGCGTTTCCGGCCGGATGTGTTCGAACCAGTCTTAGGAGAGCGGCCGTGAACCAGCCGGCAGAGCCCAATTCCTTCCGTACCGGTCCCGACGAGCAGGGCATGTTCGGCATTTTCGGCGGCCGTTTCGTCGCCGAAACATTGATGCCGCTGATCCTCGACCTGGAGCAGCACTGGAACGCGGCCAAGAACGATCCCGCCTTCCGCGCGGAACTGACCGCGCTCTCCACCTTCTACGCCGGCCGGCCCTCGAAGCTGTACTACGCCGAAGGCCTGACGAAGCATCTCGGCGGCGCGAAGATCTATTTCAAGCGCGAGGACCTGAACCACACCGGCAGCCACAAGATCAATAACTGCCTCGGCCAGATCCTGCTCGCCAAGCGCATGGGCAAGAAGCGCATCATCGCCGAAACCGGCGCCGGCCAGCACGGCGTAGCCTCCGCTACGGTTTCCGCGCGCTTCGGCTATCCCTGCATCGTCTATATGGGCGCCACCGACGTTGAGCGGCAGAAGCCCAACGTCTTCCGCATGAAGCTCCTCGGCGCCGAAGTGCGCGCGGTCGAATCCGGCCACGGCACGCTGAAGGACGCCATGAACGAGGCGCTGCGCGACTGGGTGACCAATGTCGAGGACACCTATTACCTGATCGGCACCGCCGCCGGGCCGCACCCCTATCCCGAGCTGGTGCGCGACTTCCAGTCGGTGATCGGCACCGAAGCACGCGCGCAGATGCTGGAGCAGGAAGGCCGCCTGCCTGACGTCATCATCGCCGCCGTCGGCGGCGGCTCGAACGCCATCGGCCTGTTCCACCCCTTCCTCGACGACCGCAATGTGAAGATCATCGGCGTCGAAGCCGGCGGACGCGGCCTCGAGGGCGTCGAGCACTGCGCCTCGATGAGCGCCGGCCGCCCCGGCGTGCTGCACGGCAACCGCACCTACCTGCTCCAGAACGACGATGGGCAGATCCTCGACGGCCACTCGATCTCGGCCGGCCTCGACTATCCGGGCGTCGGCCCCGAGCACAGCTGGCTGCGCGACAGCGGCCGCGTCGACTATGTGCCGATCCTCGACGACGAGGCGCTGGACGCCTTCCAGGTCACGACGCGCGTCGAAGGCATCATCCCCGCGCTTGAATCGGCCCATGCCATCGCACATGCGATGAAGATCGCGCCGACCATGGGCAAGGATCAGATCATGATCGTCAACCTTTCGGGTCGCGGCGACAAGGACGTGCACACGGTCGCCAAGATGCTGGGCATGGAGATCTGAGAATGACCATCACCCGCATCGACCGCCGCTTCGAAAAGCTCAAGGCCGAGGGCCGTCCGGCTCTCGTCACCTATTTCATGGCTGGCGACCCGGACTACGACACCTCGCTGGCCATCATGAAGTCGCTGCCCAAGGCGGGCGCCGACGTGATCGAGCTCGGCATGCCCTTCTCCGACCCGATGGCCGATGGCCCGGCGATCCAGGCGGCTGGCCTGCGCGCGCTGAGGGGCGGCCAGACGCTGAAGAAGACGCTGCAGATGGCGCGCGACTTCCGCGCTTCGGGCGACAACGACACGCCGATCGTTCTGATGGGCTACTACAACCCGATCTACATCTACGGCGTCGACCGCTTCCTCGCCGACGCGCTCGAAGCCGGCATCGACGGGCTGATCGTGGTCGATCTGCCGCCGGAAATGGATCAGGAACTCTGCGTGCCGGCGCTGAAGGCGGGCATCAACTTCATCCGCCTTGCGACGCCGACCACCGACGACCACCGCCTGCCCAAGGTTCTGCAGAACACCTCGGGCTTCGTCTACTACGTCTCTATGACCGGCATCACCGGTGCGGCGCTGGCCGACACCGACAAGGTGGCCGCCGCCGTCACCCGCATCAAGGGCCACACCGACCTGCCGGTCTGCGTCGGCTTCGGCGTCAAGACCGCCGAGCAGGCCCGCGTCATCGGCGCGGTCGCAGATGGGGTTGTCGTCGGCACAGCGGTCGTCAATGCAATCGCCAATGCGGCAGGCGGCGCGTCTGCCGTGCAGGCCGTGTCGGCGCTGGTCGAAGACCTGGCAGGCGGCGTGCGTTCGGCGCGCCTTGCTGTTGCCTGATAATATTCCCATGTCTTTGACATCACAGGAATGGATGCCATGAACTGGATCACCAACTTCGTTCGCCCGAAGATCAACTCGATGCTCGGCCGGCGCGAAATGCCGGACAACCTCTGGATCAAGGATCCCGAGAGCGGCGAGATGGTCTTCCACAAGGATCTGGAAGACAACCAGTACGTCATCCCCTCGTCGGGTCATCACATGAAGATCTCGGCGCGCGAGCGGCTGAAATTCTTCTTCGACGACGGCGAGTACGAGACCATCGAGAACCCGAAGGTCATGGTCGACCCGCTGAAGTTCCGCGACGAGAAGCGCTATGTCGACCGGCTGAAGGACGCCAAGACCAAGACCAGCATGGAGGACGCGATCCTCAATGCGCTCGGCACGATCGAGGGTCTGCCGGTGGTCGTTACCGTTCAGGACTTCGCCTTCATGGGCGGCTCGCTCGGCATGGCCGCAGGCGACGCCATCATCAAGGCCTTCGAGACTGCGGTCGACAAGCGCCGGCCGCTTATCCTGTTCGCCGCTTCGGGCGGCGCGCGCATGCAGGAAGGCATCCTGTCCCTGATGCAGCTGCCGCGCACGACCGTGGCCCTCGACCGGCTGAAGGAAGCCGGCCTGCCCTATATCGTGGTGCTGACCAACCCGACGACCGGCGGCGTCACCGCCTCCTACGCGATGCTGGGCGACGTGCACATTGCCGAGCCCGGCGCACTGATCGGTTTTGCCGGCCCGCGCGTCATCGAGCAGACCATCCGTGAAAAGCTGCCTGATGGCTTCCAGCGCTCCGAATATCTGATGGATCACGGCATGGTCGACATGGTCGTCTCGCGCCTCAAGATGAAGGCGACCGTTGCCCAGTTGCTCAAGATCCTGCTGAAGATGCCGGCGAATGAAGCCGAAGCTGTGCCCATGCCGCTGGTGTCGCTGCCGACCGAGGCGCGGCCGCAAGCCTGACCTGGACGGGACTGCGCCAGCGCGGTCCCGTGACTTTCGCTCCGGGGGAGGAGCCCTTGATGTCCATGTCCACGCTTCTTGCCGACCGCCAGATCGAGCATCTGATGACGCTGCACCCGAAAGGTTTCGACCTTTCGCTGGATCGCATATCGCGCCTGCTCGAACGCCTCGGCAATCCCCAGGACAAGCTGCCGCCGGTGATCCACATTGCCGGCACCAACGGCAAGGGCTCGGCCGCGGCCTTCTCGCGCGCGCTGCTGGAAGCGGCGGGCTACCGGGTGCATGTGCACACCTCGCCGCATCTGGTGAACTGGCATGAGCGCTATCGGCTCGCGGCCGAAGGCGGTGGCAAGTTCGTCGCCGACGACGTTTTGGCTGACGCCATCGGGCGCGTGGCCGACGCCAATGCCGGCGAGACCATCACGGTCTTCGAGATCCTCACTGCCGTCACCTTCCTGCTGTTTTCGGAACACCCGGCCGACGCTGCGATCATTGAGGTGGGGCTCGGCGGGCGCTTCGACGCCACCAATGTCATCGAGAAGCCGGCGGTTTCGGTGATCATGCCGGTGTCGCTAGACCACGAAGCCTATCTGGGCGACCGGGTCGAACTGATCGCGGCCGAAAAGGCCGGCATCATCAAGCGCGGATGCCCGGTGATCGTGGGCGCGCAGGAAAGCGACGCCGCACGCGAAGTGCTGGTCTCGACCGCCGAGCGGCTCGGCTCCCCGCTGGCCGTCTACGGCCAGGATTTCATCGCAACGCAAGAGCATGGCCGCCTGATCTATCAGGACCAGGATGGCCTGATGGACCTTTCACTGCCGCGCCTGCCCGGCCGCCATCAATACGCCAACGCTGCGGCCGCAATTGCCGGCGTGCGCGCCGCAGGCTTCGAGCTTGACGAGCACGCGGCAAATACCGCGATGACGACCGTGAGCTGGCCGGGCCGCATGCAGCGCCTGCCGCAGGGCAAGCTGACCGAGCTGGCGCCTGCCGGCACCGAGATCTGGCTCGACGGCGGCCACAATCCCGGCGCGGGCATGGTCATCGCCGAGGCTCTGACCGAACAGGAAGAGAAATTCGCGCGGCCGCTGTTCTTGATCAGCGGCATGATCAACACCAAGGACCAGACCGGCTATTTCCGTGCCTTCAAGGGCATTGCCCGGCATGTCTACACCGTGCCGGTGGCCTTCAGCGACGCCAGCGTGCCCAACGCCGAACTCGCCGTGCGGGCGAGCGACGCCGGGCTTTCGGCGGAGCCGGTCAGTTCGGTGGCGGAGGCGCTGATGCTGCTGCGCGACACCTGGGATCATTCCGAGCCGCCACCGCGCATTCTGATCGGCGGCTCACTCTATCTCGCCGGCGCGGTTCTGGCCGAAAACGGCACGCCGCCGGTCTGAGGCTGGCAGGCCCGCTCGATAATCCGCTGCGTTATCAGATAGGCATTTTCGTAGTTCGAGGTTCTCCGGGACCTTGGGTGGCGCCTGCCGCCCTCATCCTGAGGTGCGACCCTGAGCTTGCGAAGGGGAGCCTCGAAGGAGGCACCACTACTTCAGCTCAATCTCGATAAAGGCATATTCGCCGTCATTGGCGTTGATGACGTCGTGCTCGACGCCTTCGGAGCGGTAATAGGGCACGCCCTTCTTCATCTCGGCGAGTAGCTCGCCGTCCTTGGTCAGAAGCTTCACCTTGCCGTCCATCAGCGGCACGACGACATAGTCGTGGCCGTGGCGGTGCCAGCCGGTGCTGGCGCCCGGAGCAAAGCGCCATTCGGTGACGACGACGCGGTCATTGTCGATGAAGACGGTCGATTTGGCTGATTCGGACATGGCTTTCTCCTTTTTCGCTTTCCCGCGACAAGAAGGCGAAGCCAGCGCATGGACGAGAGCCAGCGGCAGGAAAATCGACGCGCCAAAGAAAAAGCCCGGCACTTGGCCGGGCTTTTTGGCATCTCTCGGAAGGATCAGGCGGCGTTGCCGATCCAGCTCGCAAGAGCGGTCTTGGGCGCGGCGCCAACCTTGATGTCAGCCACTTCGCCGCCCTTGAAGATCATGAGGGTCGGAATGGAGCGCACGCCATACTGCGCGGCCAGCTCCGGATTCTCGTCGATGTTGAGCTTGGTGATCTTCACCTTGCCCGCGAGCTCGTTCGAGATCTCTTCCAGCGACGGGCCGATCATCTTGCAAGGACCGCACCACTCAGCCCAGAAGTCCACCACAACCGGACCTTCAGCGTCCAGCACGTCAGCCTTGAAGTTGCTCTTGTCGACCTTGACCGTGGCCATGATGAAATCCTTTCGGGAGTAAGAAGTCGCGCTACATATGGTGCCAGTTGAGCAGGCGTTCAAGCAGAGTTTGTGTCACGACGCGCTGAGTCGAGCAAGGGCATCATCCATTGCCGCCTCAGGAATCCGGATCAGCCCCGGAATCTCCGTGAACAGGAGTGCGGCCGACACGCGCCGGCCCGGATAGAGCGATTTCAGCAGCGCGCGGTAGAGCGCAAGCTGCGTGACATAGGCGAGCGGCACCTGCGCGAATGTGGCTGGCGCGGGCCGGTTGGTCTTGTAGTCGACGATCAGCACCTCGTCGGCCGTCACCGCCAGCCGGTCTATCTTGCCCGAAACCGTGCGCTCCTTGCCCTTGACCGTCACGCTGCCCATGATCGCGACTTCGGCGCGCGAACCGGTCGCGAACAGCGGCGCGAAATCCTCCGACGCCAGGATCGCTTCGACGGAGGTCAGCAGCGTCTCCCGCTCCTCATCCTTCCACGAAGCACCTGCGCGGGCCAGATAGCGCAGCGCCGCCGCCGCCTGCCGGTCTTCCTCGGCCACGCCGGGCAGCATCTGCAACAGCTTGTGCAGCACCAGGCCGCGTGCGACGGCAAAGCCCGGCTCTACCTCCGGATCGAGCACCGGCGAGCGCGTGGACACTACGGGCTCGGACGTCTCGTCGATGAGCGCTGTAGCGCCGGACGGCGAGAGCGGCCGCGGCAGGAGTTCGACCGCGGGCAACTTTTCCAACAGCGCCAGTGGGATGGTCGCCAGCTGTTTCTCCTTCTTGGCCACCGGCGGTTCAGCCATCAGCTGGACCTCCGGGAGTGGCGTCACGCGAAAGCGATGCACGAGTGTGTCCGGCTGGACGGGATGGGCGCGTTCCTCGCATTTGCCCGACGCGATCAGCGCCTTGCTGACCAGCGCATGCCAGGTGGTGGGGTTCGGCGCGCGTTTGCCATGGTAGCCGCAGACGATCAGCCGGTCCTCGGCGCGCGTCATGCCGACATAGAGCAGGCGGCGATATTCGTCGTCGGCACGCTCCTTCAGCGTGTCCGACATCGCCTGCGAGTAGAGGTTTTTGACGTCGGTGCCCGAGCGCCAGAGATAGCCCTTCGTCCGGCGCAACTCCTCGCCCTTGGCCTCGAAGGGCATCAGGCGCGGCAGGTGCTGGTCGCTGAAGGGCGTGGCCCCGCCATCGACCAGGAACACCACCGGCGCCTCAAGCCCCTTGGAGGCGTGCGCGGTCATGATGCGCACTTCGTCGCGCGTCTGGTCCATCTCGCGCTTGATCTCAGGCCCGGCGCTTTCCAGCGTCGCGAGGAAGGATTCGAGGCCCGGAAGCCCCGTGCGTTCCTCGGCAAGGCAGAATGACAGAAACTCGTCGAGGATGTCGCCCGCGTCCTGCCCCAGTCGCGAAATCATCTCCTTGCGCACGCCATCGCGGCCCAAAAGACCCGAGTAGAACTCGAAGACCGGCTTGTAAGCGGCTTCGGTCGCCCAGTCCTCCAGCCGCTTTGTCACCGCGGCCAGTTCCGGTGCATTCTCCGCCTTGCGGCGCAGCGAGGTGTAGAGCGACACGCCGGCGGGGCGCCCATAGGCCAGATCGAACAGCGTTTCCTCGCTCAGCCGGAAGATCGGGCTTTTGAGGATCGCGGCAAGGGAAAGATCGTCCTCGGGCTGGATCAGGAAGCGGCCGAGCGCCATCAAATCCTTCACCGCAATATGGCCCGGCAGGCTGAGGCGGTCGGCGCCCGCCACCGCGATGCCGCGGTTCTTCAGGCTGCGAGCCAGCGCATGGACAAAACGGTCGCGCTTGCGCACCAGCACGATGACATCGCCGGCCGACAGAAGCTTGCCGCTGCCCTCGATGACCTCGCCTGAGCGGATCCAGTTCTGGATGGTGGCGGCGACATTTTCGGCGACGCGCACCGCCGGGGCATGGGCATGGTCGATGGCCTGCGTCCAGTCGTCCGGCTCCTCGGCCACATCGGCGCCGATCGACGGCCAGACCTCAACATAGCCGGGCGCGCCGGCGCGGATGGCGTTGTGCTGCACCGGGCCAGGATCGAGCGTGATGCCGCGCCGCGTCTCCTCGCTCGAAAACACCGTGTCGACGGCGTGCAGCACGTCGTCGGTGGAGCGGAAGGACAGCGTGAGCTTGACCGGCTCGAAATTGCCGTTGGCGGCGCGCACGCGCTGCGAAAATTCATGGCCGGTGCGGGCGAAGGATTCGGGCGCCGCACCCTGGAACGAATAGATCGACTGCTTTTCATCGCCCACGGCAAAGACCGTGCGGTGGACATTGTCGCGCGCGCTGTGGCCGGCGAAAAACTCCTCGGCCAGGCGCTTCACCACCTCCCATTGGTCGGGGCTGGTGTCCTGCGCCTCGTCGAGCAGGATATGGTCGATGCCCTTGTCGAGCTTGTACTGCACCCAGGGGCCGGCATCCTGCCGGGCAAGCAGGCGCACGGTTCGGGTGATGAGGTCGTTGAAGTCGAGGAAGCCGCGCCCGGTCTTCAGCCGCTCGTAGCGGCCAATCAGCCAGTCGGCGATTGTCAGCGCCGCACGCGTGCCTTCCAGCATGCGGAACATCGCCAGCCGGTCGGACGTGGCGATGATCGCGGCAGCGGCGGCCGAATAACGCTCGGCCAGGTCCGGCATGCGGTCGTGCAGCGCCTTCTTGAAGGTTTTTACCGGGTCGTAGGGATCGCCGTCCGACTTCAGAAAGGCTTTTGCAAGTAGTTTTAGCCGCGCGATCGGATCGCGCTCCTCGAAGGCGCGCGCCGCATCGGGAATGATGCTGTCCAGCGCGCGGCGCGCGTCGACGGCCTCCGCGGCCAGCGCGAACTCGGTAAAGACGTTGCCGGGGAAACCGGGCAGCGGCCAGATGGAATCCGCGATGCCTTCGGCCGTGTCGTCCGGCGAAAAGCCGAATTCCTCGAACAATGCCGGATAGGCCGGGTCATGGCCGATCGCGTCGATGAAGGCGCGCAAGCCGTCGCGCTTGGCGACAATCTCGGAAAGCAGCGCATCCAGCCCTGCCTCGCCGCCGCGCTCCAGCACCATGGCAAAGGCTTCGGCAAGCTCGGGATGATCGGCGGCTACCGCGCCCGTCACCATCTCGCGGCGGGCGGTGGCAAACAGCGTCTCTTCCATCAGCGGGTCGAGCATCTGGAAGTGGGCGGCGATGTTCGCCTCCAGCGGGAACTGGTGCAGCACGGATTCGCAGAAGGCGTGGATGGTCTGGATCTTCAGGCCGCCCGGCGTTTCCAGCGCCTCGGCAAACAGCCGGCGCGCGCGGCGCAGCTTCTCAGTGTTTGGCGCCCTGCCCTCCAGCTTCTCGATCTCGGCGCGCAATGCCTCGTCGTCCAGCATGGTCCATTTCGACAGATTGCCGAAAACGCGGTTGGACATGTTTGCGGCGGCCGCGCGCGTATAGGTGAGGCACAGGATTTTTGATGGGTCCGTGCCTTCGAGCAAAAGCCGGATGACGCGTTGCGACAGCACATGCGTCTTGCCCGAGCCGGCATTGGCCGACACCCAGACCGAGTTTTGCGGGTTGGCGGCCTTGGCCTGCCGCTCGACGGTTTCGGTGGGAACGGAGAAAATCTTCCTCATTCCTCGCCCCCGGATTCGCCCGCATTGTCGCCGCCGGCCGACCATTCCAGCACGCGCGCCAGATGGTCGTAGTCCCCATCGGTCTCGCCTTCGCGGAACGGCAAGGCGCGAGACAGATAGCCAGTCGGCGCGCGATTGTAGTGCAGCAGCAGTTCCTCCAGCCGCTGCCAGGCTTCTTCGGCCAGATCGCCGGCCGGGCGCGGCTTGCGGTTGTAGTCGAGGATGGATTCCTCGAACACCTCGCCATTGGGCTTGAAGCGTACGAAAGCGAGGTCCGCCGGCTGCAGCGACCCCAGGTCGTGGAACGCGCCGCGCTTCAAAAGCGCGCCTTCCAGCGCGAGCTGCGGGGCAAGCAGCGTGTGCGCCTGCGCCTTGGAGGGCGAGGAGCCGGTCTTGTAGTCGATGATATCGGCCATGCCGGCGGCAAGCAGGTCGACGCGGTCGGCATAGCCGGACAGCGTTATGCCCGAAGCGCCGACCGGCGTCTTTTCGGCGCGCGCTTCCGGGTGGCGGGCCTTGGTGCCGAGGGCGCGGCTGCGCTCCCAAACGATGATGTTTTCGGCCAGCTTCTCGAAGCGCGGCCACCACACGGCGCGCACGTCTTCCGGCAGATTGGCTTCGTCGAAGGCAGCGCGGCCGGCCTCGAGCAGAACATCGAGCGCAGTGCCTGCCTTCGGATCGATGCCGGAGGTCGTAAAACGCTGCATGATGTCGTGGAACAGCGTGCCGCGCTCGGCAGCACCCGGATCGCGTACCAGCTCTTCCAGCGGCATCAGCTTGAGGATGCGCTTGGCATAGATCGCATAGGGGTCGCGGCGCAGCGTCTCAATCTCGGTGACGGAGAAATGGCGCGGCCGCGCGTCTACCGGCGGTTTCGGCTGCGGGCGTTCGGCGAAGGGGATCTGCGGGCCGGCATCCAGCGCGCGGGCCCAGCCGAGCAGCTCCTCGCCGCGAGCGCGCATGGCAGTCGCAGTGTCTGCCCCGGCGAAGGTCAAAATACGCTGCAGCCAGCGCGAGGACACGGCCGGCGCATCGCCCGACCGCGCCGAGCGGGTCAGGATGACCCGCGGCGTGCCCAGCGCCATCTGGAAATCATGCGCCGACTGGCCGATACGCCGTTCGGGCGGCTCAAGCTCGATGCCGGTCTTCATGAGGCGCGACATGAAGCGGTCGGCCTGCGCCTTGCGCGGCCACACGCCCTCATTCAGCCCACCGACTATGAGCGTGTCGACGCTCAGCAGGCGGGCTTCGAGCGCGCCCCAGATCGAGACCCGGCCATCGCCGCCGTGCGCGGGCTTCACCACCTCCGGCGCGACCAGCGCTTCGGCCACATCCGGCCATTCCTCGGCAGAGAATGAGAAGGGCGCGGTGGTTGCCACCAGCCCGCGCAGCAGGTCGGCCAGCTTCTCGCCCGCCTCGCCGCCATAGAGTTCGGTCAGGCTGCCATCGGCGCTCCGGCCAAGCGCTTCGAGCACCGTGACGGTGGCACGGACGATGGCCGAAAGTTCCACCTCGCCTTCGCCCCGGAAGGCGACCAGCGGCGCCAGCGCTTCGTCGAGACGCGCGAGCACGGCGCGGGCATCGGTAAGCCGCCTTTCGGTCAGGCGCGTTTCCCAAAACGGTTTTCGCGCTTCGCCAGCCAGCCCTGCAAGGCGCTCCTCGAACAGGGTTCCGAGATGGGCGACATCGGGCCGGCCGGTGCCGCCGCGCAGCACAACAAGCTCGATGGTTTCGGCGGCGTGGCGAACTTGACGACGCTCCATGCCGAGCGACAGCAGCGGATGCTTTAGCAGCGACAGAACCGAGACCGGATCGCCCGGCCGGAACGCCGCCTGCAGCATGATGCGGAGCAGCGCGCCGGGCGGCGTGTTGGCCAGCGGCGTGCCGCCGGAATCGTTGGCCTGGATGCCGAAGCGCAGAAGCTCGACAGAGACGCGCCGCGCAAGGTTGCGATCGCCGGTGACGAGGGCCGCCTTGTGGCCGGAATCGGCAATCGCCTGGCGCAGGGCGAGCGCAATCGCCACCGCCTCGTCGCGCTCGCCTGCGGCTTCGAGCAGCGTCACCCCCGCAAAGGCGCTTTCAACGTCCGTCTCGGAAACCCCTGCCCTCTGGCCGGCCCAGGCGTCGGTGGTTTCGGCCGGCAGCAAGGACTGCGCGACCAGCGCATCGCGCAAAGCCAACGCCGGCGCGACTGCACCGATCTCCTCGACGTCAGCGCGCAAAATGCCGATCTTCTTCAGAAGCTTGGCGAGACCGAATTGCGGATGGCCGAGAACGGCAGCGGGCTGAATATCGGCCGAAATGATCGACCAGGAACGCTCGTCCATGCCGCGATCGAGGCCGGGCAGCACCACGGCCCCGCGCGACAGCCGCGCGATGGCCGACAAAAGCTCCGCGGTGGCGGGGATGGAGCCGGTGGAGCCGGCGGCGATGACCGGCCCCTGCGGCGGCCGTTGGCGCAGGCGCTCCGCCTCTAGCCGGATCAGCGCATTGCGGTGCGCAGCGGGGTTGGAGCGGTCGAGCTCGGCCAGAAGGTTCGGCCAGGCGGTCATGACGATTTCGAGGAAATCGAGCGTCACCTGCCACCAGTTGGCGAGGTCGCCGGAAACCAGATCATGAAGCCGCGCCCAGTCCGAGCCCTCGGTCTCGATCTCGTCCATCAGCCCGGCCAGATCGCGCGCCAGCCACACAGCATCGGCCGCCGAGGCAGGAACGACGATTTCTTCCTCAAAGAGGCTCGCGACGTGGGCCGGCAGCCGGCGCTTCCAGCTGCGTACCAAAGGGGCGAGCAGCAGCAGACGGTCGATCGCCGCGATCGGCGGCGCAAAGTCGATCTCGCCCGCACCTTCGGGCGCGAAAAGGGCCTCGTCCTCATCGAATTCACCAAGCGGCCGGATCGTCGGCAGGATGGCCGAGCCGCCCTTCGCCTTCTCGACGAACACGCTGCGCAGCTCGCGCGCGGCGCGGCGCGTCGGCACATAGATGGTGACGTCGGCCAGCGCCAGCGGATCGCCGTCGAATTGGAAATCGGGGATCAGGCTTCCGTCGAGCAGGCTTTCAGCCAGCGTCGGCAAGAAGGCGGCACCGGGCGGAATGGAAAACAGGCGTGGGACGGCGCGTCCGCTCATGCGTTCTGCGCCGCCATGGCGCCGGCGACCGCCGCTTCCGCAGGCGCGATGGCATCGGGCGTGCCGACGGTGATCCAGCGCCCTTCCATCTTCATGCCATGGAGCCGGCCCGTGGCAATGGCGCGGTCGAAATAGAGGTTGAGCGAGTGCGGCGTGGCTTCGACGCCGTCAAATATGCGCGGGTGGATGATCGCCGCACCGGCATAGACCACGCCCGTGGGGTCCCCCGCCGCTCGCTTCAGCGTGCCGTCGGGGCCGATCAGGAAATCGGTGCCGCCGCTATGGCCGGTTGCCGAAGAAAGTTCCGCAAGCATGAGCAGAATATCCATTCTCGACGCCTCCCATGCAAGGGCTAGGCGCTCGAGATTGGGCTGGTCGCGATCGATCCAGAAGGTGTCAGCGTTGATGATGAGAAAGGGCTCGGCGCCAAGCTGTGGCAACGCTTTCACGATACCGCCGGCGGAATCGAGCAGCTCGTCGCTTTCGTCCGAGATTGTCACGGCCGGCCTTTGGCGCCCGGCCACATGGGCGACGATCTGCTCGGGGAAATAATGGACGTTGACCACCGCCTTCGCCACGCCGGCCTCGGCCAGGCTGTCTAGCCCCCAGTCCAGCAGCGTCTTGCCGGCCACCCGCACCAGGGGCTTCGGGATCGTATCGGTGATCGGCCGCATGCGCTTGCCGAGCCCAGCGGCAAGGACCATGGCGGTTTCGGGCATGCGTCTCGTCAAAGCTCTACGTCCTCGGTGAAGCCGTGAACCTGATAGAAATCGCGCAATTCGGCAAGAACAGGATGAGTGAACGCCCGGCGCAGATAGTCGCGGATGCGCGGCAGATGTTTTAGATAGTCCGGCTTGCCGTCGCGGCGGTCGAGCCGAACGAAGATGCCGAGGATCTTCGAATTCCGTTGCGCGGCCATGATGGCATAGGCCTCGGCAAAAGCTTCAGCATCAAAGCCGCCGGCGGCCTGCCGGGCCGCGACATAGGCTTTTGTCGTGGCTGCCTCGATCTGTTCCGGCACGGTCACGCGCGCATCCATGGCGAGCGAGGCGACGTCATAGGCCGAAGGCCCGATCAGCGCGTCCTGGAAATCGATGACGCCCAGCCGGTCGAAACCGCTGCGCTCTGCCCGCCAGATGATATTGGGCGAGTGGAAATCGCGTTGCACGAGGCTTCTTTCGGCGCGCTCAAGCCGGTCGATCAGGGCGTTCCAGAGGCGGCGGAATTCGTCACGCAATCCGGCATCGGCCGGCTTACCGGTCGCCGCCGGCACATACCAGTCGAGCAGCAACTCGACCTCGATCAGCATGGCGTCGCGGTCGAAAGGCGGCACGGTGTGCACGACGCCGGGCGCAACCTCGATGTGGTCCGGCCATGACTTGCCGTGCAGTATGGCGAGCAGCCCGGCAGCGGCGACATAGCGCTCCACCAAGGGCTTACCGTCGTCCAAAAAACCTTCCGAGCCGAGATCCTCGATCAGCAGAAAGCCGTTTTCGAGGTCCTGGGAATAGATCTCCGGCACGCAGACGCCGCCCTCATGCAGCGCGCGATCAAGCGCGACAAAGGCGGCGACGGTGCGCGCGGTGTGGGCGATTTCGGCATAGGCCTTGCCGTCGCGCACGGGCGGGCCCAGCACCAGCTCGGGCGAGTTCATGAGAACGCGGGGCGCCTGGCCTTCGAGCGTCACGATCTCGTAGGAGCGCGCCGAGGCGTCGCCGGTCAGATGCGCGCGCGAGGCCTCGCCCCAGCCGGAACGTTCAAGAAAATCGCGGATGGCGAAGGAACGCGCAATGCGTGTTCCCGCCGCCGCATCCGGCGAGATGATCCGAACACGGCGCCCGGCGCCCTCCTCGGTTAGCTCGACGCGGATGGCGGTTTTCGGCATCCGGTCGCCGGCCTTTTCCGGCCATTCGACAAGGGCCGCGCCCTGCTCCAGCGCGTCGTCGAAGCCGAGCTCGTCGAGCTCTTCCTCGGACGACAGGCGGTAAAGGTCGAAATGCTGGATCGGCAGGCGACCCTCATAGACCTGCACGAGGGTAAAGGTCGGGCTCGGCACTTCGAGTTCGGGATCGCCGGCGAGCGCGCGGATCAGGCTGCGCGCCAGCGTGGTTTTGCCGGTGCCGAGATCGCCATGCAGAGCCAGCACGTCGCCGCGACGCAGGGCCAGCGCCAGGTCCTCGCCCAGACGAAGCGTTGCCCGCTCATCGGGCAAGAAACGCTCAAAAACTGCTTCGGCCATCGAGACCGCTACTCCGCCGCCTGGCGAACGCCGGTCGGGGTGTTGGGAAACAGGCAGATCACGGTGGTGCCGCGATCCGTGCCGGTTTCGATACGCACCGAGCCGCCATGCAGCTCCACAAAGCTCTTCACCACCGACAGGCCGAGGCCCGCGCCGCGCCGCCGGCCGCCATTGGCGCGCTGCTCGAAGCGGCGGAAGACGGTGTCGAGGATTTCCGGCGGCATGCCGGGGCCGTCGTCATGCACGGCGAATTCCACGCCCTGGGCCGTCTGACGGCAGGTGAGCAGGATGGCGCTCGCCTCAGGCGCATAGTTGGCCGCGTTGCTCAGCAGGTTGTAGAGGATCTGGCGGACACGGATCTCGTCGCCATGAAAACTCTGCGGCGCCTGGCTGGAATCGACCGAAAGGCGGATGCCATGCTCCTCGAGCCGGTCGGAGACCAGCTCGGCAGCGGCAGCTATGGTCTGGTCGATGCGCACCTCGGCGACCTCCAGCTCCATAATACCAGCATCCACGGTGGCAAGATCGAGAATGTCGTTCACGATGGTCAAAAGCACCGACGACGACGAGCCTATATGCTCCAGATATTCGCGCTGGCGCGGCGACAGCGGTCCGGTGGTGGGCAGCGCCAAAAGCTCGGTGAAGCCGATGATGTTGGTGAGCGGCGAGCGCAGCTCGTAGGACACGTGCTGGACGAAATCGTTCTTGAGCTGGTCGGCGCGCTCGAGTGCTTCGTTCTTGTCCTTGAAGGCGCGCGCAACGTTGACGCTGTCGGTGACGTCCACAAAGGTGATCATCACCTGCCCGTTCGGCAGGTGGATGACGGCGTAGCGCAGCACGGTGCCGTTGTTCAGCTCGGTCTGGCCGCGACCGTCGCGGCGCTCCTCGTCGAAGCCGGTGACGGCAGCAACGAAATGCGCCCAGGGGCTTTCCTTCGCCAGCGTATCGCATTGGGCCCGGATCGCCGAGATGTGGGCATTGGTGCGCACCAGCTCCGGCGACAGCCCCCAAAGGCTGACAAAGGCCGGATTGGACAGGCGGATACGCCCGTCAGGGCCGAACACGGCAACGCCCTCGGTGAGGTTGTCGAGCGTTTCGCCCTGCACGCGCACGGCGGCATTGTAGCGGCTTTCGAGATTGATCCGCTCGGTCAGATTCTCGAACACCCAGGTGACGCCGCCCTTGGGCTGCGGATTGGCGATGACGCGCAGGGTGCGGCCATCGGGCAGATGCCACCAATGCTCCTGCGACTCGACCGCGCGATAGGCGGCAAGCAGGTTTTCCTTCCAGCGCCGCCATTCCGGTTGCTCGGCGAGCTTGCTCTCGCTGCGCAGGCGGTCGAGCAGCAGGGCATTGTCTGGCGCGCTGTCGAGGAAGCCGACGTCGAGGTCCCACAGCTTCTGGAACGCCTGGTTGAAGAAGCGCAGCTTCTGCTGCTCGTCGAAGATGGCTACCGCCGTCGTCAGCTGGTCGAGCGTATCGGCGTGGCTGCGTACCGCACGCTCATATTCCGCGTGGATGGCCTCGACGCTGCTCATGTCGACGGCGATGCCGGCCGCGCCCTCGGCGCTGGCGAAATCGGTCACCGCGAACATGCGGCGGTCGCCGCCGATCACGGTCGACAGCGTCTGTTCGAAGACGGGGTGGGCTGCATGATGCTGCGCAATCGTCTCGCGCGCCGGGGTGCCCAGGAATTCCTTGCCGTCGCGCAGGACCGCTTCGGGCGTCGCTGCCTCGACAGCCTCGGCATAAGCACGGTTCACCCAGCGCAGCCGGCCATCGGAACTGCGCAGCCAGAACGGCATCTTCAGCGCGTCAACGAGACCGACCACGTTGTCGTAATCGGCGGCCAGCCGCTGGTTATCGAGCTTCAGGCGCGCCCGTTCGCGCTGCGTGTCGGACAGGGAGATGAAGCGCACCAGCGTGTGCGAAGGCGTCTTGCGGCCCTGCACTTCCAGCGGCGCGGAGGTGTGCGTCTCCACGACGAGATCGAACTGGGCGCCCTTTTCGCGCAATCCGGCCACGGCGCGGTCGAGCGCAGCTGCCGAGCGCGGCGTCAGCCAGCGACCGAAGGCCAGGAATGCAGCACGGTCTTCTGGAGCGGCGGTCTCGGCCGGCAGCGCGCCAATCAATTCGGGTTTCTGCCTGTCGGCCCAGACGACGATGCGCTGGTCGCGCAGGTTGAGCAGAGCGTCGGAGCGCTGCAGCGAGGCGTTGAGGTCGCCAATGCGGGTGCGCAGGTCGATGTTCTCGGCGGCAATCCGGCCACGCTCGCGGATCAGCGCCACGGCCGAAAGCAGGGCCGCGCCCATCACGCCGAGGAAAACGGCCAGTTGCATGACATCGACCGCGCCAACCGGCAGGCCGGCGGAAGCAGCGATGGCGGCCTCTTCGGCCCGCGCAAGACCGGCAAGGCTAACGCCGCCCAGAGATGTCGCAGCCAGCAGAACCAGCTTCAGCGAACGCGCAGAAAAGCCCATCCGCCAGGCCTTCGCCCCGGGCAATTTCTCGTTCGAATCCCTGTGGCCGCCGGAAACGGCCTTTCCCGCCTGCAGCGGGTTATCGCCCGGCATGTCTTGTTCCTCTCCGCCGCCGCCTGAATGCAAGACCGCCTCGATGTCAGCCCCTCGCGTCCCGCCCCCGGAGCACGAAACGTCGCGAATCACGGAAACAATAACCCCTGGTCGAATCGTCGTGAAGAAGCTGCGGCGGCAAAAAGAAAGCCGGGCGAAGAGTCAATCGCCCGGCCTCAACATTTAGTATATTGGTTAATTCAAATCAGTATCTGTAGTGCTCAGCCTTGAACGGGCCCTGCGGCGTCACGCCGATATAGGAGGCCTGCTCGTCCGAAAGCTCGGTCAGCTTGGCGCCGAGCTTCTCGAGATGCAGGCGGGCGACCTTCTCGTCGAGGTGCTTGGGCAGAACATAGACCTCGTTCTTGTACTTGCCGCCCTTGGTGTAGAGCTCGATCTGGGCCAGCACCTGGTTGGTGAAGGAAGCCGACATCACGAAGCTCGGATGGCCGGTGGCGTTGCCCAGATTGAGCAGACGGCCTTCCGACAGCAGGATCATGCGCTTGCCACCCGGGAAGGTGATCATATCCACCTGCGGCTTGACGTTGGTCCACTTCAGATTACGAAGTGCCGCGACCTGGATCTCGTTGTCGAAGTGGCCGATGTTGCCGACGATGACCATGTCCTTCATCGCCCGCATATGGTCGAGGGTGACGACGTCCTTGTTGCCGGTGGTGGTGATGACGATGTCGGCGGTCGGCGCCGCGTCCTCGAGCGTAACAACCTCGAAGCCGTCCATGGCTGCCTGCAGCGCGCAGATCGGGTCGACCTCGGTGACCTTGACGCGAGCGCCCGCGCCCTTGAGCGAGGCGGCAGAGCCCTTGCCGACGTCGCCATAACCGCAGACGACGGCGACCTTGCCGGCCATCATGACGTCGGTGCCTCGGCGGATGCCGTCGACCAGCGATTCCTTGCAGCCATACTTGTTGTCGAACTTCGACTTGGTGACGCTGTCGTTGACGTTGATCGCCGGGAAGGGAAGCAGGCCCTTCTTCTGCAGCTGATAGAGGCGGTTGACGCCGGTGGTAGTTTCCTCGGTCACGCCGCGGATCGCCTCGCGCTGCTTGGTGAAGAAGCCCGGGGTCTCGGCCATGCGCTTCTTGATCTGCGCGAACAGGATCTCTTCCTCTTCGCTGCCCGGCTTGGACAGAACGTCCTCACCGGCTTCGGCGCGCGCGCCGAGCAGGATGTACATGGTGGCGTCGCCGCCATCATCGAGGATCATGTTGGAGATGCCGCCATCGGCCCACTGGAAGATCTTGTCGGTGTACTGCCAGTATTCCTCGAGGCTCTCGCCCTTGACCGCGAAGACCGGGATGCCGGCCTCGGCGATGGCCGCAGCGGCGTGGTCCTGGGTGGAGAAGATGTTGCAGGAAGCCCAGCGCAACTCGGCGCCGAGTGCCTTCAGCGTCTCGATCAGCACCGCAGTCTGGATGGTCATGTGCAGCGAGCCGGTGATGCGCGCGCCCTTCAGCGGCTGCTTTTCGCCGAATTCCTCGCGGCAGGCCATCAGGCCGGGCATTTCGGTTTCGGCGATTTCGATTTCCTTGCGGCCCCAGCCGGCAAGCGAAAGATCGGCGACGACGTAGTCCTTGTTACCAGACATGGCTGTGCTCCGGTGTGCGGGTTTATGGACGCACCCCACGCGAGCATGCGCCATCATGCCGGCTGACTAGCAGATCGCCGGCCGAACGACAATGGGATATAAAGAAATCTTTATTCGTGCATGTCCTCGGAGAGGACTGTCACATCTCTTCGCCGAAGCGGTCGGCGACCAGTTCCTCAAGGGCGTCGACGACTTCCCTGGCGTCCGGGCCATTGGCCGTGACGTGGATGCTGCAGCCGGGGCTGGCCGCCAGCATCATCAGCCCCATGATCGAGGTGCCGCCGGCCTTCATGCCGTCCTTCTCGACCACGACGGAAGCCTGATAGCCGCCCGCCACCTGGACGAATTTGGCGGAGGCTCGCGCGTGCAAGCCGCGCTGGTTGATGATGCGAAGTTCGCGGGTGACCGCGCCGTCTGCAGAGAGATCGCTCATTTACTGCTCAGAAGCTGGCTGGCGACATTGATGTATTTGCGACCAGCAGCCTGGGCTTCGTCAAGGGCCAGGCTCATGTCGTCGCTCTTGCGCACGCTGCTCAGCTTGATCAGCATAGGCAGGTTCATGCCGGCGATTACCTCGACACGGCCGGCTTCCATCACCGAAATCGCAAGATTGGAGGGCGTGCCGCCGAACATGTCGGTGAGCACCACGACGCCGCTTCCGGTATCGGTCCTGGCCACCGCCTCGACGATATCGCGGCGGCGCTGCTCCATGTCGTCGTCCGGACCGATGGCGATGGTCTCGAAATAATCCTGAGGTCCGACCACGTGCTCTACGGCGTTGCGGAACTCCGCGGCCAGCCGACCGTGCGTAACGAGCACGAGTCCGATCATTATTCGTTGGCTCCCGTCATGGCCTGTTCACGAGCGCATCCCCGCGCCCGCCTGCCCTTCTTCCCGGGCAGAGGAGCGCTATCTTGTCGACGCGGGTGGCGTTTACAAGCCCTAAAACGCTTTGGCCAAGGCCATTTTGCCGCACAGTGTGACCTATTCTCTACCCGCCTTGACCGAAAGGCGCCAAAGAAAGCCGGGCGGCGATGGCGGCGAGAGCCGGTTCCACCTCGCGCTCGCGCACCGCCAGAAGCGGAAGCCGGCAGCCAGCGATGGTCTCGAAGGCTTCGTCGGGAAGGCGTTCCACTTCGTGCTTGGGCAGGCACCGCACGGCGAGGTCGATGACGGCCGCGGGCTCGAAGGCCAACTTGCTTGGTCCCACGCCATGCACTTCCGCAAGCCCGCTTATCGTGGCGGGCGCCCGGCACAGCAGGCGGCCATCCCTCACAGAAACCAGCACCTGATCATCGGAAACCAGCCGCGCAAGGCGGCCCTCGCCGCCAAAGCACGACAGCAGTGCCAGCGCCAGCGTGCTCTTGCCCGAACCGGAAGGGCCGAGGATCAGAAGGCCGCGATCGCCGATCACCAGCGCCGTGCCATGCAGGTTCGGCGCAGCCACGGTGGTCAGTTCTCAGCCGGCAGGGTTATGACGAAACGCGCGCCCTTGATGTCGCCGGGCTTGACGCCCGCGATGTTCTCGGCCGTCAGAGTACCGCCATGCGCCTCGACGATCTGGCGGCTGATGGACAGGCCCAGGCCCGAGTTCTGGCCGAAGGCCTCGCTCGACGGGCGGTCGGTGTAGAAGCGCTCGAAAATGCGGTCGATATTGTCGGCGCGGATGCCCGGGCCGTTGTCTTCGACGGTGACGATGTTGAATTTGCCGGCCCGTTCCAGCGTGATGGTGATACGGCCGGTATGCTCGGGCACGAAGGAGCGCGCATTCTCGATCAGGTTGGTGACGACCTGGCCGACGCGCAGATCGTGGCCCGAGGTGAAATACCCCTTCGCGCCGTGCGGCAGCTTTTCGACCTTGAACTCGATCTCGACCTTGCGCTTGTGGCGGCCGACGTCCTGCGACACGGCGACGAGATCGCCGATCAGCTTCTTCAGGTCGACCTTGGTGGAATCCTCGCGCACGAGCTCGGCATCGAGACGCGAGGCATCGGAAATGTCGGTGATCAGGCGGTCGAGACGCCTCACATCGTGCTGGATGATTTCCATCAGGCGGTTGCGCGATGCCTCGGTCTTGGCCAGCGGCAGGGTTTCCACGGCGCTGCGCAGCGAGGTCAGCGGGTTCTTCAGCTCGTGCGACACGTCGGCGGCGAAGCTCTCGATGGCCTCGATGCGCGAATAGAGCGAGTTGGTCATGTCGCGTACAGCGACCGAGAGGTTGCCGATCTCGTCCTGGCGATCGGAAAAGTCCGGAATTTCCTCGCGGTTCTTGATGCTGCGGCGCACCCGCACCGCCGCCGCCGAAAGCCGGCGCAGCGGATTGGCGATGGTCGAGGCGAGCAGCATGGACAGGATCGCCATGACGAGTGCTGCAATACCGAAGACGCGCAGGATGGCCTTGCGCTCGGCAGCGACGATCTTGTCGATGTCGCCCCCCTCGGTCGACAGCATCAGCACGCCGAGAACGGCGCGAAAACGCTGGATGGGAACGGCGACCGAAACGATTTGCTCGCCCTGCTCGCTGATGCGAACCACCGTGGAGGGGCTGCCCGTCAGCCCGCTCATGACTTCCGGGAATGCGGCGCCGTTACCGCCGGGCTGTTCCTTGTAGACCGGCAGCTCGTTTCCACGGAACAGGTCGAAGACGTACTTCTCGATCTTCTCAATCGTGCTCGGATCTTCCTCGGCCACCGGCGGCAGGTCGTAGCGGAGGATCTGGCCGCGCGAATATAGATGGCGGGAGTCCAGAAGCAGGTTCGCGTCGCGGTCGTAGATGCGCGCGCGGGTGCGGGTCGGCGAGATCAGCCGCCGCAGCACGGGGGCGACGCGCTCGGGATTGATCGGGAAATCGAGGCTGTCGAGCTGGTCGGAGCCGGGGCCGAGGCTCTCGCCGGCCTGTAGCTCGAGCAGCTTTTCGGGGTCGATGCTGATGGAATCGGTCTCGACCGTGGCCGAGCCCGCGATCGCGCCGGCGATGATCTCGCCCTGCGTCATCAGGCTTTCGACGCGGGCGTCGATCAGCCCGTCGCGGAAGGTGTTGAGATAGAGGATGCCCGCAACCAGAACCGCAAGTCCGGCGAGGTTGAGGAACAGGATGCGGCGGGTGAGGCTCGAAAAGACGTGGTGGCCCAGGAAGCGCCTGAGCCGCACGGTGATCTTCGACAGAAACGCGGGAACCGGCGCACGCAATCTGCGCGAGGCCTCCAACGGTTTCTTCAGATCAATCTCCATGGCCATTCAGGCACAAATCCCTGGAGCCCCAATATCGCCGAGGGCATCGGCCGGCTCCGGCTCACTCGCTAGTGGTTACGCCTCTCGGAAGCGGTAGCCGACGCCATACAGGGTTTCGATCATCTCGAAATCGTCGTCGACTGCCTTGAACTTCTTGCGCAGGCGCTTGATGTGGCTGTCGATGGTGCGGTCGTCAACATAAACTTGCTCATCATAGGCCGAATCCATCAGCGCATCACGACTTTTCACGACGCCGGGGCGCTGGGCAAGGGCATGCAGGATGAGGAATTCGGTGACGGTGAGCGTGACCGGCTCGCCCTTCCAGGTGCAGGTGTGGCGCTCCTGGTCCATCACCAGCTGGCCGCGTTCGAGCGAGCGGGACTGCTGGCTGGGCGCCTTGGCGGCGGCGTCGCGGGCGCTTGCCCGACGCAGCACCGCCTTGACGCGCTCGACCAGCAGACGCTGCGAGAAGGGTTTGCGGATGAAATCGTCGGCGCCCATCTTGAGGCCGAACAGCTCGTCGATCTCGTCATCCTTCGAGGTGAGGAAGATAACTGGCAGATCGGTCTTCTGGCGCAGGCGGCGCAGCAGTTCCATGCCATCCATGCGCGGCATCTTGATGTCGAGGATCGCCAGATTCGGCGGACGCGCCGACAGTCCCTCGAGCGCCGAGGCACCATCGGTGTATGTTTCGACGCGATAGCCTTCGGATTCCAGTGCTATCGACACTGAAGTCAGAATATTGCGGTCGTCGTCGACAAGCGCGATTGTTGCCATATCAAGCGGCTCCCTCATGGGCTTGTGTCCCTATCCTGTGGCGGAAAGGGGTATTGCAGGACAAATTGGGTACAAAATGTGGCATAGAAACCGGCCCTTGTCACAGGGCGCCTGCACTTTTCGGTTCAGCCCGGCGCTTCAGTCGCACCCATGCCCAAGATAGGTAATTGCCTGCTTGCTACGCAAGGCTTGGCCTTCATAAACAGTTTTAAACGATTTAAAAAATATTCAAAATCTTTAAATCGATTAATGATTTGAAATCGCTATTCTTTTCTGGTTCTGAGCGGCTTCGTCCTACATAATTGGGACATGTGACGTTCGGCGATCTGTCCGGGCACTGGCGACAATGCATATTGGAGGAACCGCCGAATGAGTGAAATCGGCAAACGAAATCCGACCCTTGGGCTCGACAAGAGCGGCCTAAAAACCTCAGGCAAGGTCCACTACAACCTCGGCGCAGCGGACCTCTACGAAGAGGCAATTCGTCGCGGCGAGGCCAGGCTGACCGCGCATGGCGCGCTGGTCGCCGATACCGGCCAGTACACCGGCCGTTCGCCCAAGGACAAGTTCGTCGTCCGTGACGAGAACACCGAAGCCCAGGTCTGGTGGGACAATAACAATGCGATGACGCGGGCGCAATTCGATGCCCTGCACGCCGACTTCCTGGCCCATGCGGCTGAAAAGGATCTCTTCGTTCAGGACCTGATCGGCGGCGCCGACCGTTCGCTTAGCCTGCCGACGCGCGTCGTCACCGAATATGCCTGGCATTCGCTGTTCATCCGCAATCTGCTCATCCGTCCCGAAGAGGCCGAGCTGGCCGGCTTCGTTCCCGAGATGACGATCATCGACCTGCCCTCCTTCCGCGCCGACACGGCCCGTCACGGCGGCCGCAGCGAAACGCTGATCGCCGTCGACCTGGAGCGCAAGATCGTGCTGATCGGCGGCACGAAATATGCCGGCGAGATGAAGAAGTCCGTCTTCACCGCGCTCAACTACATCCTGCCGGCCAAGGGCGTGATGCCGATGCACTGCTCGGCCAATGAAGGCCCCGACGGCGACGCCGCGATCTTCTTCGGCCTCTCCGGCACCGGCAAGACCACGCTCTCGGCCGACCCCAAGCGCACGCTGATCGGCGACGACGAGCATGGCTGGGGCCCGGACGGCATCTTCAACTTCGAGGGCGGCTGCTACGCCAAGACGATCCGGCTTTCGGCTGAAGCCGAACCGGAGATCTTCGCCACGACGCGGCGCTTCGGCACCGTGCTGGAGAACGTCATCCTCGACGACAACCGCGTGCCGGATTTCGACGACGGCTCGCGCACCGAAAACACCCGTTGCGCCTACCCGCTGCATTATATTCCCAATGCCAGCGCCACCGGCCGCGCCTCTCATCCCAAGAACATCATCATGCTGACGGCAGACGCCTTCGGCGTGATGCCGCCGATCGCCAAGCTGACGCCGGCGCAGGCCATGTACCACTTCCTGTCGGGCTACACGGCCAAGGTTGCCGGCACCGAGCGCGGCGTGACCGAACCGGAAGCGACCTTCTCGACCTGCTTCGGCGCGCCCTTCATGCCGCGGCATCCGTCGGAATACGGCAACCTGCTGCGCGAGCTGATCGCCGAGCACGGCGTCGACTGCTGGCTGGTCAACACCGGCTGGACCGGCGGCGCCTATGGCATCGGCAAGCGCATGCCGATCAAGGCCACGCGCGCTTTGCTTTCGGCAGCTCTGGACGGCTCGCTCAACAGCGTCGAGTTCCGCACCGACCCGAATTTCGGCTTTGCCGTACCGGTAGCCGTGCCGGGCGTCGACACCTCGATCCTCGATCCGCGCTCGACCTGGGCCGACCGCGAAGCCTATGACCGCCAGGCGCGCAAGCTCGTCGGCATGTTCATCGACAGTTTCGCAAAGTTCGAATCCCACGTCGATGCAACCGTGCTGGGCGCGGCTCCGCGCATACAGGACGCCGCCGAATAAAATTCTGGCAGGGACGGACGCGAAAAGGCCCGGCAAACGCCGGGCCTTTTCTTTTTCGCCGCCACGCGGCATCACTAGCCCATGAACGCAGACGAAAAGATCATTATTGCCAATGGCGTCGTCATCCATCCCGACGACATCGAGGAGAGCTTTATCCGCTCCTCCGGCCCGGGCGGCCAGAACGTCAACAAGGTGGCGACGGCGGTGCAACTGCGCTTCGACGCGGCAAACGCGCCCGGCCTGCCCGAGCGCGTGCGCGAGCGCACCATAAAATTCGCCGGGCAGAAGGCGACCAAGGACGGCGTGATCGTCATCGAGGCCGGCCGCTTCCGCACGCAGGAGCAAAACCGCGCCGATGCCCGCGCCAGGCTGACAGCGCTGGTGGCCAAGGCGGCAGAGCCTCCACCCCCGCCGCGCAAGAAGACGAAGCCGTCCAAGGGCGCGGTGGAGCGCCGGTTGAAGACGAAGGCCGGACGCTCCACGGTGAAAAAGCTGCGCGGCAGGGTCGACAGCGACTAGTTCGGAAGCATCTCACGCCTCATCGGTTTCGGGTGACAACCGCAGGGCCTTCCTGCCATGCCGACTTTCGATTGATTGCCAGCGGCGCGAAGCCAGCCGATTTCGCTTCACTGCGCCGAACCGCGACCTATCATCTTCAGGAACCGGATCGGAAAGACCATGTTCGTCCTGCCGCCAGGCGTAAAACACCTTCCAGGCTATCTCGACCGCCCCGCGCAGGAGGCGTTGGTGGAAGACATCCGCGCCGTGGTGCAGGCCGCTCCGCTCTACGTGCCGACCATGCCCGGCACCGGCAAGGAGATGAGCGTGGGCATGACCAATTGCGGCTCGCTCGGCTGGGTTACGGACCGCGAGCGCGGCTATCGCTACCAGCCCACCCACCCGGAGACTGGCCTCCCCTGGCCGCCGATCCCCAAATCCCTGCTGGGCATCTGGGATGAGGTGTCGGGCTATCCAGCGCCGCCGGAGGCTTGCCTCGTCAATTTTTACACAGAGACCGCCAAGATGGGCCTGCACCAGGACCGCGACGAGGCCGAGCTTGGCGCGCCTGTGGTCTCGGTCTCGCTCGGCGATGCCTGCCTGTTCCGCGTCGGCGGCACGACACGCGCCGCGCCCACCGTCTCGTTTCGCCTCGAAAGCGGCGACCTGGTTATCCTCGGCGGCGAAGGCCGGCTGAGCTATCACGGCGTCGACCGCATCTATCCGGCAACCTCGACGCTTCTGAAGAATGGCGGCCGGATCAATCTGACGCTGCGGCGGGTGACGGAACCTCTGTGAAGGCCGGACCGCGCTCGACTGATGTGCCGGGTCTCCAAATCCGCAGACCGGCGCGACGCAGTGCGAGGAGGAAAACACCCAAAATAACGACCGAAGCGATCGGCACATTGAAGTAGCCGAGCGGCATCATGATAGTCGGCAGAAGCATTGCGACCGCCAAGAGCGTCGTCTCCCTGCTGGAAGTCGCCGAGCCCTGCCTGTTGTCGACGGCCAGAAGCGCGAGCGGGGCTGCAAACAGGCCCAGATCGTATGTGAGGGCATAAGGCGTGATCAGGAACAAGCCAATGAGGAGCAGGTTGGCGCGATCCTGCGCCTGCTTGGCGCTAAAGAAGGCCCAGATCGTGACAGCAGCTACGGGGACCGCTACCACCAGATGGAAAAGGAGCGCCAAATCCGTTTCGACCCCTGAATTCCGCGACGTTCCATAGACTGACGGCAGCATCGCCGTGAAGGTGTCTTCCAGTTCCCGCATGACAAACGCCTGGTAGGGCAAGACCTCATTCACATAGCCTTTCCACGCATCGATCCCGAAAATGGCAGCCGAGAGCCCGACCAGCGCCACGGCTGTCGTGCCAGCGCTGGCGATCATCGACCAGCGTCGCTCCGCCAGTAGGAGGAACGGGAACAACAAACCAAGCTGCGGCTTGATCGTGAGGACGCCAAGCAGGACTCCCGCCAACACAGGTCTCCTCTCGCGCAGCGCCAGCGCGCCAAGCGCCAGGCCGGCAGACAGGAAGCCGTTCTGGGCGACCCAGAAATTATGGGCGACAAAGGGACCCACCGCCACCCATGTCATGACGTTACCGCGCCCTACGAATTCGCGAAGCGCCCATACGAACAGGGCAGCGGTCGAGCCAAGAAACAGCATCATGGCGGCCTCATAGCCAAAGAAGCCGAGCGGCCATACGAGCAGCAGATAGTGTGGCGGATAGCTCCAGTTGTGCCAGGGAAAGCTGTTTCCGAAAGCGGCCTGGAGATGCTGGAAATAGACGGGTTGAGGGCCGAAGAGATCCATCACCTGACCGCTGAGGGTCAATTTTCCCGCCATCCAGTAGTTCGCAAAATCCTTGTCTGCAAACCAGGCCGGGGTTTCAGGCGACAGAAAAGCCCAAATAACGACGATCGCATGCTTGCATATCAATGCGATCGCAGAAAGCGCTACAAGTCGATAGAGTGGATCTATTCCGCGCAGGTCATGCAATGGTACAACAACTCCAAGGCATGCCGATACTTATTGAAATTCTTTAAGGAAGCGAAAAGAGCGGCAGTTGACCTGCTCAGAGCTTCCTCAGCGCCACTTCCACGACGCGGTGATCTGGCCCCTTGCGCAGGATCAGGTCGGCGCGCGGGCGGGTGGGCAGGATGTTCTCGCGCAAATTCTTCAGGTTGATGTTGCTCCACAGCCCTTCAGCGATGGCGTTGGCGGCATCTTCCGACAACTGCGAGTAACGGTGGAAGAAGGATTCCGGGTTGCGGAAGGCCGTCTCCCTCAACCGCATGAAGCGCTTGATATACCAGGCGTGGATGAGCTCTTCCTCGGCGTCGATATAGATCGAAAAATCAAAGAAATCAGACAGGAACGGCACGAACTTGCCATCCTTCGGCAAGTCGCGCGGCTGGAGCACATTGAGCCCCTCAAAGATGAGGATATCAGGCCGGTCGACGGTGATATATTCGCCCGGCATTACGTCATAGGTCAGGTGCGAGTAGAGCGGCGCACGCACATTGGGCTCGCCCGACTTGATCGCCGAGAGAAACCGTAGGAGCGCACCTACATCGTAGCTGTCGGGAAAGCCCTTGCGCTCCATCAGGTTCTCGCGCCGCAGCACCTCGTTGGGGAGCAGAAAGCCGTCGGTGGTGACGAGATCGACCTTGGGGCTCGACGGCCAGCGCGCCAGAAGCTCCTTCAGAACGCGGGCGGTGGTCGACTTGCCCACGGCCACGGAACCCGCCATGCCGATGATGTAAGGAGTCTTGGCAACCTCATCGGAGCCGAAAAAATTCTTGCGCTGGCGGTAGAGAAGCTGGCTCGCCTCGACATGGGCCGACAAGAGCCGCGACAGCGACAGGTAGATGCGGCTCACCTCGTCGAGGTCGATCGGATCGTAGAGTGAGCTCAGCCGCCGGACTTCGTCTTCGCTCAGCGTCAGGGGCGTGTCGGCCCGAAATTCCGCCCATCGCTCCGCCGTAAAAAACCGGTAGGGGGAATATTTCATGGTCGGAGCGAGTTGATCCATCGCCTACCCTCCACGGTCAGCCTTTGCTGCGTGATGCCTTTTCGGCAATGCCGGATTGGGCCGTCCGCCGTTCGAGCTCCTCCAGCACGTCCGACAAGGGCACGCCCGCGATCGTCAGCACGACCATCCAATGATAGAGAAGATCGGCACTTTCGGAAACGAGCTCACTGGTGTCGCCCTTCACCGCGGCGATGACAGTTTCCACCGCCTCCTCGCCGAGTTTTTGAGCCGCCTTATTCATGCCGCGCGCATAGAGCTTCGCAGTCCAGGAATCGGCATCGCCGGAGCGGGCCCGCTCGGCAACGATGCGTTCGAGATCGTTGAGGGAAAACCCGGTCATTCGCGTTCTTCGCGTTTAGGCATCAAAAATCAGGCGGCGCTGTCGAGCCGCATCGGCAGACCTGCTTTTGCCATGTAGGCCTTGGCCTGCGCAATGGTGTAGGTGCCGAAATGGAAAATCGAGGCCGCCAGAACCGCGCTGGCATGGCCGTCGCGAATGCCTTCGACCAGATGATCCAGCGTGCCGACACCACCCGAGGCGATGACCGGCGCGCGTACCGCATCCGCAATCGCGCGGGTCAGGGTAATGTCGTAGCCGGCCTTGGTGCCGTCGCGGTCCATCGAGGTAAGCAGGATTTCGCCGGCACCGAGATCAACGACCTTTTGGGCGAATTCGATCGCATCGATGCCGGTTTTTTCACGGCCGCCATGGGTAAAAATCTCCCAGCGGTCCGCCTCCCCCTGTGCTGACACTTTCTTCGCGTCGATGGCCACCACGATGCACTGGTTGCCGAACTTGTCGGCGGCTTCGGCGACGAAATCCGGATTCTTCACCGCCGCCGTGTTGATCGACACCTTGTCGGCGCCAGCCAGAAGCAGCTTGCGAATGTCGGACACCTGGCGCACGCCGCCGCCCACGGTCAGCGGCATGAAGCACTGTTCGGCCGTGCGTGCGATGACGTCGAAAATGGTCTCGCGATTGTCCGATGACGCAGTGATGTCGAGGAAGCAAAGCTCGTCGGCGCCGGCGGCGTCATAGGCCCTCGCCGCCTCGACCGGATCGCCGGCGTCGATCAAGTCAACAAAATTGACGCCCTTGACGACGCGGCCGTCCTTTACGTCGAGGCAGGGAATTACGCGGGCTTTGAGAGTCAAAGGACGGCCTCCTTATTGATTTGCGCGTCCTCGCCGCTACGCGGCTGCGGGCGACGCGGGCCGTCCTTTACGTCCAGGCACAGAATGACGCGGGCTTTGAGGGTCATGGACGTTCCTCGAACAATGCGGGTTCGGGCTTGAGTTCGCCGCGCAAAATGGCCAGTGCCTCGGCGGGATCGATGCGGCCGTCATAGAGCGCGCGACCGGAAATGGCGCCCTCGAGTTTCTGCGCATCGGGCATGGTCATGCGCACGATGTCGGCGATGGAGGCGAGGCCACCCGAAGCGATAACCGGGATGGACACGGCCTCGGCCAGATCGATGGTGGAATTCCAGTTGATCCCGGCCAGTACGCCGTCGCGGTCGATGTCGGTGTAGATGATCGCCGCGACGCCCGCGCCCTCGAATTTCTTCGCAAGCTCGATCACGCTGAGGCTCGACGCTTCCGCCCAGCCCTCGACGGCAACCTTGCCGCCCTTGGCGTCGATGCCGACGGCGACCTTGCCGGGGAAGAGCCGGCAGGCTTCCTTCACCAGCTCGGGATCGCGTACGGCGACCGTGCCGAGGATGACGCGGGCGAGCCCCTTCTCCAGCCAGCTTTCGATATGGGCGAGCGTGCGGATGCCGCCACCGAGTTGCACCGGGTTCTTCGTTGCCTTCAGGATCGCCTCGACCGCCGCGCCATTGACGCTCTCGCCGGCAAAGGCGCCGTTGAGATCGACCACATGCAGCCACTCGAAACCCTGCTCCTCAAAGGCGCGCGCCTGGGCGGCGGGATCGGTGTTGTAGACGGTCGCCTGCTCCATGTCGCCCAGCTTCAGGCGCACGCACTGGCCGTCCTTGAGGTCGATGGCCGGAAAAAGAATCATGAGGCTAAACCCCTTCGACGATTGAAAAATGCGCGGTCGAGGCGGCAAGCCGGTGCTTCAGCGCTTCCTGATATTCGGGCGAATTGTAGCAGGCGAGCGCCTGCTCGTAGCTGTCGAATTCGATGATGACGTGGCGCTGGCCGGTCGGACCTTCCGGGTCTTCATGCCGGCCGCCGCGCGCGAGAAAACGTGCCCCATATTTCTCGAAGGCCACCGCATTGGCCGCGACATAGCGCGGATAGACCTCCGGGTCGCGGATATCGACCATCGCGATCCAATAACCCTTCCTGGTCATGGCTTCCACCTGAGGAAATTGGCGATGAGAGCAAGGCCGAGCGCCTGGCTCTTTTCGGGATGGAACTGGGTGCCGGCGACATTGTCCTTGGCCACGGCCGCTGTGATCGGGCCGCCATAGTCGGCCTCGGCCAGCACATGCTCCGGGTTCCTCGCGGCGAGATGGTAGGAATGCACGAAATAGGCGTGCAGACCGCCCTCGCCCGTGTGGATTCCATCGAACAGCGGGTGTGAATGTTTCACGTGAATCGTGTTCCACCCGATTTGGGGGATCTTCAGCGCCGGGTCGGCCGGCTGCATTTCCTTGACGTCGCCGGCAATCCAACCGAGTCCGTGCGTGATCGTCTTCTCCAGACCGCGCTCGGACATAAGCTGCATGCCGACGCAAATGCCAAGGAACGGCCTGCCATTCTTGACGGCGACCTCCTCGATGGCCTCGACCATGCCCGGCACGGCATCGAGCCCCGCGCGGCAGTCGGCATAGGCGCCGACGCCCGGCAGCACGATGCGGTCAGCGGTGCGGACCCGCTCGGCATCGGCGGTCAGTTCGATCTCGGCATTGATCCCGCTTTCACGCGAGGCGCGTTCGAATGCCTTGGTGGCCGAGCGCAGATTGCCAGAGCCGTAGTCGATGATGGCAACGCGCATGTTCAGGCCTTCCCTGGATAGTGAAACAGACCGAGCGCCGGGCCTTGCTGCCTGGCCGGTGTTGCGGGCGGCTGCTGGCGCGGCATGTCCGCAAAGGGCGGGGTCACTTTCTCCGCCTCCGCAGGTTCGGCTTCGGTCAGATAACGGATTTCCGCCTCGCCCATATTGCGGCCTTCGACAACGCCCCACTCGCTCCAGCCGCGCCGACGCAGCGCCGCAAGACGCAGTGCCGATCCTTCGAGGCCGACATAGATCGAGACCAGGATCGACAGCAGCGAGGCGGTCACCTCATAGCCGGCAACTTCTGCAAGCGCGGCCAATGCCAGCGCGACGGCAAATGCAAGCGCGGCTTCGATCCACAGCCGGTGCCACAACAGCCAGAGCAGCGGCACAAGGAACGCGAGCAAAGAAAAGCCGTCTCGCACCAGAACCGCGTGCTCGGACGCAGCCTTGGCGCTTCCAAGCGGCGGCTCCATCACGACATAGATGGCCATCGGCGTCAGCCTTTCAGCGAACCCTTGGTTGAGGGGACCGCGTCGGGTTGGCGCGGATCGGTTTCGAGCGCCATGCGCAGGGCGCGCGCCACTGCCTTGAAGCAGGTCTCTGCGATGTGGTGGTTGTTGGCGCCGTAATGGTTTGTCACATGCAGCGTGATGCCGGCGTTCTGCGCGAAGGCCTGGAAGAACTCGCGCACCAGCTCGGTGTCGAAAGTGCCGATCTTGGGCGCCGAGAAGCTCACATTCCAGACCAGGAACGGCCGGCCGGACACGTCGAGGGCGGCGCGCGTCAACGTCTCGTCCATGGCAAGGTCGATCGAGCTGTAGCGCATGATGCCGCGCCGGTCGCCCAGCGCCTTGGCCAGCGCCTGGCCGAGCGCGATGCCGGTATCCTCGACGGTGTGGTGGTCGTCGATGTGCAGATCGCCCTTGGCACGCACCTTTATGTCGATCAGCGAATGGCGCGACAGCTGGTCGAGCATATGATCGAAGAAGCCGACGCCGGTAGATATATCAGACCGGCCGGCACCATCGATATCGATGGAAACGGCGATCTCGGTTTCCTTGGTCTTGCGGCTGACTTCGGCGGCGCGAGCGCTCATCGAGCTGATCCTTGCACTGTATTAAACGCGAGCCTTCTAACAGCATGGGCGGGCGATTTCCAGTTGCGCGAGACACCTGTGACAGGTCCGTTGCACGCCCTTTGCAATCGCTCCGACCGGACATACATATGGTGCCAATATTCCTCGTACCGCGCCAATTGCCTCAAAGGGATAGCGCGAAATCGGAGCTAAATATGTCCAACGATTTGACGATGCACGCCACAACAATTGTGACGGTGCGCAAGGGCGGCAAGGTCGTGATCGCCGGCGACGGCCAGGTCAGCCTCGGCCAGACCATCATGAAGGGCAATGCCCGCAAGGTCCGCCGCCTCGGCAAGGGCAATGTGATCGCGGGTTTTGCCGGCGCTACCGCCGACGCCTTCACCCTGCTCGAACGCCTCGAGACCAAGCTCGAACAATATCCGGACCAACTGACGCGCGCCTGCGTCGAGCTCGCCAAGGACTGGCGCACCGACCGCTATCTGCGCCGGCTGGAAGCCATGATGCTGGTGGCCGACAAGAACGTGTCCCTGGCCCTGACCGGCAATGGCGACGTGCTGGAACCCGAACACGGCGTGATGGCCATCGGCTCGGGCGGCAACTATGCGCTGGCCGCGGCCCGCGCGCTGATCGACACCGACAAGGACGCCGAGGAGATCGCCCGCAAGGCGATGGAAATCGCCGCCGACATCTGCGTCTACACCAACCACAACTTCGTCATCGAAACGCTGGAAACCGCGTGACATGGCCCATGCCTACGGGTTCCGCCCGCTCACGGGCAAGGATATGCCTCTGCTCGCCCGCTGGCTGGGTGAGCCGCATGTGGCGGCGTGGTGGGGCGACAAGAAAACCGAGCTGAAGGGGATCGGCGAGAACATCGACAGCATTTCCGTCGAGCCCTTCATCATGGAGCTCGACGGACGCCCGATCGGCTACATACAGAGCTACGATCCGCATCTGGAGGACGAAAATCCCTATCAGGACCAGCCCACCGGCACGCTCGGCATCGACCAGTTCATCGGCGAGCCGGAACCGGTCGGCAAGGGCCACGGCACGCAGCTGATCGCCGAGTTCGTGGAGATGCTTTTCGAGGAAGGCGCGCCGCGCGTCATCATCGATCCGGATCCGGCCAATGCGGTCGCAATCCACGTCTATGAAAAGGTCGGCTTTCAGCCGATCGGCCGCAGGCAGACCGAGCACGGCGAGGTTCTTCTGATGGCGATCGACAATGATGAGGGGGAGGACGAAGAGTGAGTGCCACGAAGGCCGACGACGACACCGGAAACCGGCAGATTTCGTGGCCGGTCGGCCTGGCCATCGCTGCAGGGCTGATCGCCACGCAGGCCCTGATCCTTTACCTGATGGGGCGCACGCCGATCTGCGAATGCGGCTACGTGAAACTCTGGCACGGCGTCGTCAACAGCTCGGAGAACTCCCAGCACATCGCCGACTGGTACACCTTCTCGCACATCATCCACGGCTTCCTGTTCTATCTCCTGGCCTGGCTGGTGCTGCCGGGGCGCTCGATCTGGCTCAGGCTGACGCTGGCCATGTTCATCGAAGGCGCCTGGGAAGTGCTGGAAAACAGCGACTTCATCATCAACCGCTATCGCGAAGGGACGATCTCGCTCGACTATTACGGCGACAGCATCGTCAATTCCGTGTCCGACACGCTGGCGATGGTGCTGGGGTTTGTGATGGCTTCAAGGCTACCTATATGGATCATCGTAAGCCTCGCCGTGATTTTCGAAATTGGCGTGGGCTACATCATCCGGGACAATCTAACGCTCAACGTGATTATGCTGCTGCATCCGTTCGAGTTCATCAAGCAGTGGCAAAACGGGTTATCTTGAGATCATGAGTACCTTTTCCCCACGCGAAATCGTTTCGGAACTCGACCGCTACATCATCGGCCAGAAGGAGGCCAAGCGCGCCGTGGCGATTGCCCTGCGCAACCGCTGGCGCCGGCAGCAGCTTGAAGGCCAGATGCGCGAAGAGGTGATGCCGAAGAACATTTTGATGATCGGCCCAACCGGCGTCGGCAAGACGGAGATCTCGCGGCGCCTCGCCAAGCTCGCCAGCGCGCCCTTCGTGAAGGTCGAAGCCACCAAGTTCACCGAGGTCGGCTATGTCGGCCGCGACGTCGAGCAAATCATCCGCGATCTGGTCGAGGCGGCGATCGGGCTGGTGCGCGAGAAGATGCGCGAAGACGTCAAGGCGCGCGCGCATCTCAACGCCGAGGAGCGCGTTCTGGAGGCGCTGGTGGGCAAGACCGCCAGCCCGGCCACCCGCGACTCCTTCCGCAAGAAGCTGCGCGACGGCGAGCTGGATGACAAGGAGATCGAGGTCGAGGTTGCCGATACCGGCGGCCCGGTCGGCGGCTTCGAGATCCCCGGCATGCCCGGCGCCAATATCGGCGTGATGAACATCGGCGACATGCTGTCCAAGGCGATGGGCGCCAACCGCACCAAGACGCGCAAGACGACCGTAAAGGACTCCTACGCGCTGCTGATCGCCGACGAATCCGACAAGCTGCTCGACCAGGACGAAGTAGTGCAGCGTGCGCTGGCCTCGACGCAGGACGACGGCATCGTCTTCCTCGACGAGATCGACAAGATCGCGGCACGCGATGGCGGTGTCGGCGCAGGCGTCTCCCGCGAGGGCGTGCAGCGCGACCTGTTGCCGCTGGTGGAGGGCACGACGGTGGCGACCAAGTATGGGCCGGTGAAGACCGACCATATCCTGTTCATCGCCTCGGGCGCCTTCCATGTCGCCAAGCCGTCCGACCTGTTGCCGGAGCTGCAGGGCCGCCTGCCGATCCGCGTCGAGCTGCGCGCGCTGGACAAGGAAGACTTCCGTCGCATCCTGACCGAGACGGAAGCGAGCCTTATCAAGCAGTATATCTCGCTGATGGAGACCGAGGGCGTGAAGCTCGAATTCACCGACGACGCGATCGACGCGCTGGCCGGCATCGCCGTCGAGCTCAATGACAGCGTCGAGAATATCGGCGCGCGTCGGCTGCAGACGGTGATGGAGCGGGTGCTCGACGAGATCTCCTACGACGCGCCCGATCGCTTCGGCACCACGGTCACGATCGACGCCGACTATGTCCAGAAGCATGTGGGCGATCTGTCGCGCAACACCGACCTGTCGCGCTTCATCCTCTAATGCCATCTACCACGCCCGCCGGTAATGCCGGCGGGCGTGACACAAATGCACTCGACTCCAGCGGGCGCATTTTTTAGTTTGCCGGCCCCTATGACTTTCCCCCGGGTGCGGCAGCGCATGAAAAAGTTCATTCTTTCGACATTGGTCCTTACCCTTGCAGGCTGGCTCCAGCCGGCCGGCGCGACGACGCTGGTGCCGCCGGGTAACCGCAATGCGGAACAGCCTGCAATTCCCGGCGCTTCATCCCGGCGCACCAAGGCCAGCAACACCACGTTCGACGCCAAGTACCGCAAGGTCTATGCGCTTTTGAAGAACGACACCAAGCTGCGCGCCAAGATCGTCGAGACCGCCGCCGCCTATCACATCGACCCTATGCACATCGTGGGCGCCATCGTCGGCGAGCACACCTACAATGTCGACGCCTATGACCGGCTGCAGACCTATTACATCAAGGCCGCTTCCTATCTCAGCAGCGGGCTGAGCTTCAGCTACGGCGGCGAGAACGTCCAAGACTTCATCAAGCGGCCGCAATTCTCGGGCTGCGCTGACAAGACCGACAGCTTTGATCTGTGGTCGTGCCGCGAGGCTGTGTGGAACCGCCAGTTCCGCGGCAAGACCGTGGGCGGCACCAGCTTCCCCGACGATCGCTTCAGCGCCACCTTCTTCCAGCCGCTCTATGCCGGCCAGACTTTCGGTATAGGTCAGCTCAACCCGCTGACCGCGCTGGAGGTGAGCGACATGGTGCACCGCATCTCCGGCTTGCCGAAGCTCGATGCCAGCCAGCCCAACCAGGTCTATGAGACAATCATGGACCCGGACCTGACGATACCCTATGTGGCGGCGACGGTGAAAACCTCCATGGACGTCTATCGCGACGTCGCCGGCTTCGACATTTCGAAAAATCCGGGCGTTACTGCCACGCTCTACAATGTCGGCAACCCTGAGGTTCGCGCCCGCGCGCTGAAGGCCGAAAACGAGCGCCGCCACTTCGAGGGCCAGGAGCAAAAGCTGCCCGAGGAAAATTACTATGGCTGGCTGGTCAACGAAAAGCTGTCTGACCTAAAGGCGCTGTTCTAGCTAACCTCTGGCGCCAATTGTCAGCGCCGGCGCTTGCGCGCCTCCTCCAGCTGCCCGATCAGGTCCTTGATCTCATCCTCGTCCAGCCGGCCGATGCAGCCGGCAAGCTGGTTCGCCAGCGCCGTAGCCGCCGGCGACAGGCCGGAAGTGTCGATCACCACGCGCGGATGCGAGGTTTCCGCCAGGAGCTGAAGCTCCTCGGCATCGTCCCAGATGACGTTGAAGTAGCCGATGATCTTCTGCAGCAGCGGCCAGGTCGGCGCGCCGCGCCGGCCATGCTCAAGAGCCGAAAGATAGGCCGGGCTGACGCCGATGGCGGCCGCCATCTCCTTCTGGCTGACGCCGCGTTCGCGCCGCAGCTGCCGCAGCTTTTCGCCGAGCGGGGTCATGGCCGCTGCACCGGGTGGCGCCGCAGCCGGATATAGAGCGCGCCGGCGCCGCCATGATTGCGCGCGGCATGGTCGTGACTGCTGACGAGAATGCGGAACGGCGGCGTGGCCAACCAGGCAGGCACGGCACGCCGCAACACCCCTTCCCCGCCCGAGGACGAGCCCTTGCCGGTGATCACCAGCACATAGCGCACCCCGCCGGCATAGGCGCGGTTGAGGAAGGACAAGAGCAGCGAATAGGCTTCCTCCTGCGTCATGCCATGGAGGTCGACTCGGCCTTCGATCGGCAGGCGCCCCTTGGCAAGCTTGTCATGTGTCGGCGCATCGAAGGACTGTGTGACCGTCTGGCGTGGCTTGGCCTTGGCCGGTGTCGGCGGTGCGGCGACGATTTTCTCCGCCATGGCTTGTTCCATGGTCATGGGCGGCTCGGGCGGCAGTTCCACCGCCGCACGCCCCTTCAGCGGCCTGGCAGAGCGCGCAACCAGGCTCCAGAGGATACGGTCCTCCTCGCTGAGCGGCTTTTGCGACCGACCGCTCACGAGGCAGCTCCATTTGCAAGGGCGCGGGGGATGAGTGCGAAGAAGTCGGCACGATTGCGCACCACGCCGGCTACTTCGCCCGCAGCGAACCCCGATCCGGCGAACAGATCGCCGCGCGCCGATCCGACGATTGCCGAGCCGGTGTCCTGCGCAATCATCAGGCGGCGGAAAGGCGCGTCGTCAAAGGCCGTCAGCGTCGGCGCGTCGATGAAAAAGGGCGTGCCGAATGTGTGCAGCAGCCGATCGACCGCGACCGAGCGCCCGGGTGTGAGCGGCACTTTGGCCGCCGCGATGGGTCCCAGTTCCGGCCGCTCGACGGGCGCTTCGCGGAAGAAGATGTAGGAGCGGTTGCGCCAGAGAATTTCGTTCACCCGGCTCGGATTGGCTTTGAACCATGCGCGGATCGACTGCATGGTGACTTTTTCCAGCGGGATTTCGTCCAGTTCCACGAGCACTCCGCCTGGGCCGGTGAAACGCTGGCCGGATTTTGCGGCATAAGTCACCCGCCGCAATGAGCCGTCCGTCATGTTGAGCCGTGCCGCACCCTGGACATGGACGAAAAAGGCGTCGACCGGGTCCGCCAGCCAGGCGATTTCCAGCCCCAGCCCCGCCAGCGCCCCCTGCTCGATTGCCGGCCGGTCGAAATATTCGACCAAGCCTTCCGGCGTGGAGCGCACGAATGCGAGATAGGGATCCATCCCAGCCGGACGGTTGCTGTCGTCCACATCAACCAGATCGGCTGGCCGCTCCAGAAGCGGCTCGGTGAATTTGTCTGTGCGGACAGGCGAGGCTTCGACTTCCGGCTCGTAAAAGCCGGTGACAAAGCCTTTTGCTCCATCTTCGGGCGCAATTAGCGCAGGCACAAAATGCCGTTCGAAAAACGCCCGCGCATCCTGCTGTTCGCAAGCGCGGGCTTCGGCATAGGCATCGGCAAAGGCGGAAAATTCAACGCCCAGCGAACCGGTGCGGTAAGGCTTGTTCAGCACATGGAAAGCCGAGCGGCGGAAAGCGGCATAGGCGCCGGACTGATCGTCCAGGCGCCAGCCGGGCAGGTCGTCAAAGGAGACGATGCGGAAAACAGGCGATAGCGCCACCGGCCGGCCCCCGCCCGACAATCATTCTTCTTCTTCGGTCGCGACGAGCTTCCAGTTGGGGTCGCGCGAGCGCGCGTCACGGGCAAAGGTCCACACGTCCTTGACCTCGGCCACAGTCTCGGGGTCGCCGTCGATCACCTCGCCGGACTTGTCGCGCGTGGCCGAAATAAGCTCGCTGACGATGCGCAGCGTGATATGCGCCTCGCTGTTCTTCATCTCGGCCGAGACGATGTCGGCCTTGTCGATGCCGACGAAGGAGGACTGGATCTTTTCCGAACGGGCCTCGCGCTCGGAGATCGCCGCGACGAAGCCGTCATAGACCTCGCGCGAAAGCAGGTTCTTGAGCGTTTTGCGGTCGCCGTCGGCATAGGCCATGACGATCATCTCGTAGGCCATCTTCGCGCCTTCGACAAAACCCTTGGGGTCGAAGCTCGGATCGGCGTCCTTGATCGCGCGGAGGCCCTTGTTCAGCTCGGTGTCGGGCTGGGCGAAAGTGTCGATGGCCGCATAGGCCTCGTCATTGTCGGCGCGCTTGCGCGGCAGCGAAACGACGTTGTCGGACTTTGCGGTCGCCGCATCCTTGTTCTGGGTCCGGCCGGCCGTATAGGGATCGAAAGGCGGGCGTTCGTTGCCCGTGCGCCGACCAAGCACGTTGCGCAGCTGGAAAAAGATCACCACGGCCGCGATAAGAAAGAACAATGTGCCGAAGTCGAAGAATTCCATATCTCTCGCCATCCAATCCTTAAACTTCGGCTACGTCGACCCGGAGTCTTCCCCGTTCCGTCGCATTCCGCGCCTCAATTCATGCATATAGAACGCATGCAGCCATCATTCAAATCAAAGGCCTGCATACCTATCTAACGTACGATGTGCCAGCATCCATGCTGGGCATTTTGATGAAACCTAACTTAGGCGGGTTCGTGCGCGCTTCGTCCATTCCCTTCTTCATCCTGTTGCTCCCTCTGATCGAGATCGCTGGGTTCATAATCGTCGGGCGGCAGATCGGGGTCTTTCCGACGCTGGCGCTGGCGGTCGCAACGAGTATTGCCGGCGGTATGCTGCTGAAACATCAAGGGTTTGGCGTGATGACCCGCATCCGCAACGAGGTTGCAGCCGGGCGCGACCCCAGCCGCGAGCTCGCCCACGGCGTGATGGTGCTGCTGGCCGGCATCCTGCTCCTGCTGCCTGGTTTCTTCACCGACATCATCGGCATCCTGCTGTTCCTGCCGGCGGTACGCGACCTCGGCTGGAATTTCCTGCGCCGCCGCGTCGATTTCACCGTCGATTATCGCGGCATGGGCGGCTTTTCGCGCAAGCAGGGTCGCGGCAAGACCATCGACCTCAACGAAGAGGACTATTCGAGGCGCCCAAGCTCGCAAAACCCGCATTCGCCCTGGAAGCAGATCGGCGACGAATGAGAGGAAATCCGGCCAAACGCGGCAAAACCTTGTCTTGATTTCAAGGCCATGCTAGCCAACGCACGATTTCCACGTCAGGCCGCCGGGCGGCTGAACCTAAGAGGAATATGGCTCATGGCCAACAACGAGAACCAGCCGGTGGGCAACGGTAACGGCAACGCCGCTGGCGCCCAGCCGTCGCTCAGCGTGCTTGCGCAGTATGTGAAGGACCTGTCGTTCGAAAGCCCCGGCGCGCCGAACTCGCTGCGCGGCCGCGACAAGGCCCCCGGCATCAACATCAATGTCAACGTCAACGCCAATCCGCTCTCGGACACGGAATTCGACGTCAACCTGACGCTGTCGGCCAAGGCTGCCTTCGACAAGGACGTTCTGTTCAACGTCGAGCTGGTCTATGGTGGCGTCTTCAAGATCGAAGGCTTCCCGCAGGAGCACATGCTGCCGCTGCTCTTCATCGAGTGCCCGCGCCTGCTGTTCCCCTTCGCGCGCCAGATCATCGCCGACGCCACCCGCAATGGCGGCTTCCCGCCGCTGATGCTCGACCCGATCGATTTCGCGCAGATGTTCCAGCAGAAGATCGCCGAAGACCAGGCCGCGGCCAAGGTTCAGGTCAGCTAAGCTTCGACCGCGATCACAAGTTACAAAAAACCCGGCCTAGTGCCGGGTTTTTTCGTTTGTGGAGCGTGAGCTCGGAAAGTTCGTAACTATTCGCTGGCGCCTCAGGCCTGGAGCTGTTCGGCGGTATCGGCTTCGCCCGACTGGCTGGCCAGGATCTTGGCCCAAATGGCCTTTTCGCCCAGCCCCGCAACCAGCTTGGCATGCGCGACACGTTCGGCTTCGCTAATGCGCGACGGCAGAGGCTCGGGCCGCGGAGCGATTGCGATCTCCACCTGCACGCCGCCGCTTGCCTCGACAGCGCCACGCTCATTGCCTGCATCGAGGATAAGTGCGGCCTGCCTGCCGCCGATCAGCTCGATATAGACTTCGGCCAGCAGCTGGGAGTCGAGAAGCGCGCCGTGGAAGGTTCGGTGGCTGTTGTTGATGCCGTAGCGGCGGCACAGTGCGTCGAGCGAGTTCGGCCCCATCGGGTGCTTGCGCCGGGCAAGCGCCAGAGAATCCACCACGCGATCGGGATCCAGCGCCGGCTGGCCGAGCCGCGCCAGCTCGGCATTGATGAAGCCCATATCGAAATTGGCGTTGTGGGCGATCATCTTGGCCCCGTCGAAGAAATCCAGGAACCGATCGACGATCTCGGGGAATGTCGGCTCGTTGGCCAGTCGCTCATTGCTGATGCCGTGCACGGCCAGTGCTTCGGGATGCACCTGCCGGCCCTGCGGATTGATGAAGACGTGAAAGGTGTTGCCCGTCGGGAAACGATTGACCAGCTCCACCGCACCGATTTCGATGATTCGGTCTTCTTTGGCGTCGAGGCCTGTCGTTTCCGTATCGAAAATGATTTCGCGCAACGAATCACTCCTTGCCTACGGCATGTGCGGGATAAAGCGCACAACGCCGCCGCATTTTTGGCTTTCGCGACATTTTTCCGAAAGCTGTCCCCGAATGTGGGAACTCTGTCGATTATGATGATACCCGCAGCCGTCGCACCGCAAGGGGCATTTGGCAGCAGGTTAGAGCTTTTCCCCGGCAAGGGCCGCCACGACTTCATGCAACGCGCGCCGCGTTTCGCTAAGTTCGCCCCCGGTGTCGATGACGAAATCGGCGCGGCTGCGCTTTTCGGCATCCGGGACCTGGCGAGACAGGATGCTGGCGAATTTCTCCTCGGTCATGCCGGGCCGGGACAGCACGCGCTCGCGCTGAATGTCGGCCGGGGCGCTCACCACCACCACCTTGTCGACGCGGTCGCGCCCGCCGGTTTCAAACAGGAGCGGTATGTCCAGCACGGCCAATGGCGCGCCGGCGGCGCGATGGCGCGCCAGGAAGGCATCGGCATCCGCCCGCACCAGCGGATGGATGATCCCTTCGAGCTTCTTCAGCGCCTCGGGCTTGCCAAGCACCTGGCCGGCGAGCACCGCGCGATCGACCACCCCGTCGCGCACCGTTCCCGGAAAGGCCGCCTCCACCAGCGCCGCTGCTTCGCCCGCATAGAGCCGGTGAACCGCCTCGTCGGAATCGTGCACGGGAACGCCTGCCTCGGCGAACATCTTCGCCGCGGTCGACTTGCCCATGCCGATCGAGCCGGTAAGCCCCAGGACGATCATGCAGAGGGCCCCAGATCGGCAACGATCATGTCGCGAAGTTCGCGCGTTACCGTCGGCTTGACGCCGAACCAGCGCTCGAAGCCAGGCACCGCCTGGTGCAGCAGCATGCCGAGCCCGTCGACGGTCTTCAGCCCGCGCGCCCGGGCTGCGGCAAGCAGCGGCGTTTCGAGCGGCACATAGACGATGTCAGTGACGGTGGCGTCGTCCGGCAGGGCCGAGGGGTCCACCGGAATCTCCATATTGCCGTGCATCCCGAGCGAGGTGGTGTTGATGAGCAGACCCGTTTCGGGCAGGAACTCGCCGCTTGCTGCCAGCGGATGGGCCGAAACACCCTTGCCGAACTGGTCAGCGAGCGCTTCGGCTCGCTCCACCGTGCGGTTGACGATGCGGATCTGCTTGAAACCGCGCTCCTTCAGCGCATGGATGATGGCGCGGGCAGCACCCCCTGCGCCCAGCACCAGCGCGGTATCGGCCTTGTCCCAGTCGGGTGCTTGCTCATCCAGATTGGCTGCAAAGCCATAGGCGTCGGTGTTGCCGCCGCACAGCGTTCCGTTCTCGAACCACAGCGTGTTCACGGCACCGATGGCCTCGGCTGCCGCATCGCGCTTTTCGACCAGGCGGAAAGCCGACTCCTTATGGGGAATGGTGACATTGCCGCCGGCAAAACCATCGACGGCGATGTCTTTTAGGAACCCGCTAAAGGCATCGGGCGCCACGTCGATGGCGGTGTAGCTGCCTTCGACGCCGTACTGCTTCAGCCAGAAGCCATGAATCTTTGGCGACCGCGAATGAGCGATCGGATGACCGCAGACGAATGCCTTCTTACCTGTTTCAGCCATCTATGGCCCCGAGTTTGCGCAATTCCTTGAGCAGCGGCAGAAGCGGCAGCCCGACAATGGTAAAGTAATCGCCGTCGATCTTCTCGAACAGCTGGATGCCCTGCCCTTCGATCTGATAGGCGCCGACGCTATCGAGCGCCTTGTCGCCGACGGCGGCCAGATGACGGCCAACAAAACCCGGATCGAGCTTGCGCATGGTCAGCCGGGCAATCGGCACGTCGCTCCAAAGCACCTCCCCGTCGCGCACCAGCACGACTGCGCTGTTGAGCTGATGGGTCTTGCCCGACAGGTCGAGCAGATGGCGGCGCGCATCTTCCTTGTCGCGCGGCTTGTGAAAAATCCTGTCATCAAGCGACAGCGTCTGGTCGCAGCCGATGACCAGCGCGCCGGGGTATCTTTCGCTGACATTCAGCGCTTTGGCTTCGGCGAGGATCAGCGCCACCTCTTCCGGCGTCGTGCCCGTGCCCTCCAGCGGCGCCTCGACCGCGCGCTCGTCCACATCTGCCGGCACGGCTGTGAACGGCACCCCTGCATTGGCCAGCAACGCTTTGCGAAACGGGCTTCCCGACGCCAGTATGATCTTTTCCATCGCGCGACCCTCGGCTGCTTTTCCGAAACCCGCGCCTGTCCCGCGACAACACGCAAGCCCGGCCTATCCGGAACGCTCTGCCCGCGCGTTATCCGCGCAAGCCGGTTCCCGGATATCCAAACGATGCGTTATCGCGTCTTGTTCCGCAGGGCAACGATGGCCGCCGCGGTTTCCTCAATGGAGCGGCGGCTGACGTCGATCATCGGCCAGCTGTGGCGCGTGCAGATCTGCCGAGCATAGGCGAGTTCCTCGGTGATCGTCGCGCGGTCGATGTAATTCTGCGCGTCAAAACCCACGGTAGTGCCCAAAAGCCTGTTCTGGCGCACCTGCGAGATACGCTCGGCCGTGGCGATCAGGCCGACGATCAGCGGCTTTTTCGCATAGCTAAGGCTTTCCGGCAGCGGCACGCCGAGCACGATGGGGATGTTGGCGGTTTTGATGCCACGATTGGCGAGATAGATGCTCGTCGGCGTCTTTGACGTGCGCGAAATACCGATCAGCACGATGTCGGCATCTTCGATGTCGTGCGGCAGCTGGCCGTCGTCGTGCTCCATGGTGAAGTTCAGCGCGTCGATGCGCCGGAAATATTCGGCGTCGAGCACGTGCTGGGCGCCGACGCGGCGACCGGCCGGCGTGCCGAGATAGGACTGGAACACCGAAAGCACCGGCTCCAGCACCGAAACATATGGCAGGCCCAGCATGGCGCAGCGGCTGTCGATCATGCGCGCAAGGTTCTGGTCCACCACCGTGTAGAGCACGATGCCGGGCTCCTCTTCGATGTCCTCGAACACCTTCATCAGCTGCTTTTCGGTGCGGATCAGCGGGTAGATGTGCTCGATGGCGCGCGCATCCTTGTATTGCGCGGATGCCGCCCGTCCCGCCGCAAGCAGCGTTTCGCCCGTGGCGTCCGAAATCAGGTGAAGGTGGAAGAAGCTCTGGGGTTTGTTCACAAGCTGGCCCGGGGTCTGTGGTCAAATGTGGATAAGGGCGGCTTTTCCACCCGACGGATGTCCACGACTGTATCAGATGGCGACTTGTCCACAATTCGCCTCGCTGTCAGTTCCGGAATCCGACCGGGGATGAAAGTGGGGATAAGGCGGACTGCCTTTCCACGGTCATCTTCCAGTCTCAAATCGGGGGCTTTCGCAAGCCCTTGTAATTGCACGGCCAATTCGGATAATCCCCAGACTTCTCCAATTCACACAGGAAGAAGCGCGACAATATGCTTTCTGGCGAGCAGTGGGCCTGCGTGGATAAGTGAGAATTCTCGATTCCAACAGAGTCTAAGAATCAGAAGACTCTTCTCTAAGAAATTATATTTTCAGGACGAACTGGGGAGGACGACGCTCCATGACCGCAAGACGCGCCATGCTGGATGTCCTGAAGGGCGAAACCATCTCCCCTCCCCCGCTCTGGATGATGCGCCAGGCAGGCCGCTATCTTCCCGAGTACAGGGAAACGCGGAAGACGGCCGGAAGTTTCCTCGACCTTTGCTACAATCCCGATTTTGCCGTCGAAGTGACGCTGCAGCCGATCCGGCGCTTCGGCTTTGACGCCTCGATCCTCTTCTCCGACATTCTGGTTGTGCCGCATGCGCTCGGCCGCGACCTTCGCTTCGAGGAGGGCCGTGGTCCGCTGATGACGCCAATGAGCGCCGGCGACATCGCCAGGCTCGACGGTTCGAATTTCCACCAGCACCTTGCGCCGGTCTACGAGACGGTAAAACGACTGCGCGCCGAGCTGCCGGCCGAGACGACGCTGATCGGCTTCTGCGGCGCGCCCTGGACGCTGGCGACCTATATGATTGCCGGCCACGGCACGCCCGACCAGGCGCCGGCCCGGCTGTTCACCTATCGCGACCCACAGGCCATGGAGCGCCTGCTCTCGGTGCTCGCCGACTATTCGGCGCAATATCTCATCCGCCAGGTCGAAGCCGGTGCGGATGTGCTGCAGATCTTCGACTCCTGGGCCGGCGTGCTCGACGAAACCACTTTCCAGGCTTGCTGCGTGAAGCCGGTGGCCGAGATCGTGCGCAAGGTTCGTGCGGTTTATCCCGACGTGCCGATCATCGGCTTTCCGAAGGGTGCTGGCAGCCGCTACCAACACTATCGGGCTGCAACTGGCGTAAACGGGCTTGGCCTCGACTGGACCGTGCCGCTCGCCCAGGCGCGCGAGTTGCAGGCCGGCGGTGCCGTTCAGGGCAATCTCGATCCGCTGCGGCTCGTGGCTGGCGGGCGGGCACTGAGCGAAGGCGTTGCCGCCATTCTGGACGCGCTCGGCCACGGGCCGCTGATCTTCAATCTCGGCCACGGCATCACGCCGGAGGCTCCGATCGAGCATGTCGAGGCGATGATCCGCCAGGTCAGGAGCTATTCGGGCAAATGAGCGCGATTAACAAAACGCCACAGGCGAGCGGCGCCAAGGCCATGCAGCGCGCTGCGATCGCCATCGTCATCCTCATTGTACTGGCGGCGCTTCTGTTCTGGTTCGCGCCCGACAATCTCTATCTCTGGGTCAAGGCGATCCATGTGATCGCGGTGATCTCCTGGATGGCCGGCATGCTCTATCTGCCGCGGCTGTTCGTCTATCATTGCGATGCCGAGAAGGGCTCGGTGCAGTCGGAAACCTTCAAGGTGATGGAGCGCCGTCTTCTGCGCGCCATCATCAATCCGGCAATGATGCTCACCTGGGTTTTCGGCCTGTGGCTGGCCTGGAAGGGATTTGCTTTCCAGGGCGGCTGGCTTCACGCCAAGATCGGGCTGGTGGTGCTGATGTCAGGCGTGCACGGCTATCTTTCCGCCTCGGTCCGCCGGTTTGCGGAAGACCGCAACACCAAGCCGGCCCGTCACTGGCGGATGGTAAACGAGATCCCCACCGTTCTTATGATCCTCATCGTCATTCTGGTGGTTGTAAAACCGTTCTGACGCCTTAAATCGCTTCCATCTGGCAATGAACCGATCTGAATCGGCAAGGCAAAAAAGGCACCTTGCCCTTTGCCGCCGGGGCGGATAAAAGACAGTTCTTCCTTCACGCCCGCGCCGCCTTCTTCAGACGTACCGGCCGCGCACGGCGATCCCATCGCATTCGTCGATTTTTTTCCAAATCCCCATTCAGAGTCCGTCCATGCAGGAAATGAAGCTCCAGGAGTTCAAGAACAAGAAGCCGACCGATCTCGTAGCGTTCGCCGAATCGCTGGAGGTCGAGAATGCAAGCGTCATGCGCAAGCAGGAGCTGATGTTTGCGATCCTGAAGAAGCTGGCGGCGCAAGACGTCGAGATCATCGGCGACGGCGTCGTCGAAGTGTTGCAGGACGGCTTCGGCTTCCTCCGCTCGGCCAACGCCAACTACCTGCCGGGTCCGGACGACATCTACATCTCGCCCTCGCAGATCCGCCGTTTCTCGCTGAAAACCGGTGACACGGTGGAAGGCCCGATCCGCAGCCCGAAGGAAGGCGAGCGCTATTTCGCGCTTCTGAAGGTCAACAGCATCAATTTCGATGATCCGGAAAAAATCCGGCACAAGATCCATTTCGACAATCTGACGCCGCTCTATCCGAATGAGCGGCTGAAGATGGAAGTCGACAATCCGACAACCAAGGATATATCGCCGCGCGTGATCGATTTGGTGGCGCCGCTCGGCAAGGGCCAGCGCGGTCTGATCGTGGCGCCGCCACGCACCGGCAAGACGGTGCTCTTGCAGAACATCGCTCATTCGATCACCACCAACCATCCCGAATGCTATCTGATCGTCCTTCTGATTGACGAGCGTCCGGAAGAAGTGACCGACATGCAGCGTTCGGTGAAGGGCGAGGTCGTGTCCTCTACTTTCGACGAGCCCGCGACTCGCCACGTGCAGGTTGCTGAAATGGTCATCGAGAAAGCAAAACGCCTGGTCGAACATGGCCGCGACGTGGTCATCCTGCTCGACTCGATCACCCGCCTCGGCCGTGCCTACAACACCGTTGTGCCGTCATCCGGCAAGGTGCTGACCGGCGGTGTCGACGCCAACGCCCTGCAGCGCCCGAAGCGCTTCTTCGGCGCGGCGCGCAACATCGAGGAAGGCGGCTCACTCACCATCATCGCCACTGCGCTGATCGACACCGGCAGCCGCATGGACGAAGTGATCTTCGAAGAGTTCAAGGGCACCGGCAACTCGGAAATCGTGCTTGACCGCAAGGTGGCCGACAAGCGCATCTTCCCGGCCATGGACATCCTCAAATCCGGCACGCGTAAGGAAGACCTGCTGGTGCAGCGCCAGGATCTGCAGAAGATCTTCGTCCTGCGCCGCATCCTTGCCCCGATGGGAACGACCGACGCGATTGAGTTCCTTATCGACAAGCTCAAGCAGACCAAGACCAATTCGGATTTCTTCGATTCGATGAACACCTGACCGGTGCCACGGCTGGGTTGGCGGCAGGCCGCGACTGCCGCCTGCATCTCAGCGGCGCAGTGCGCGCTCCAACTCGGCGGGATCGGTTATCGTCGGCAGACAACTCAGGCCGGTGCAGAGATATGCACCGGCCTTTGTCGTTGATGGCAGGACGTCGCCGGGCAGGCTTGGCAGCTCACCATCGGCGCCAAGCGGAACGAAAATGTCGACTCGCCTTGGATCCGGGCATCGATTCGCCACCGGAATGAATTGCGGAGCGCTCTTGTCGTCCACCATGACGAGCTTCATGGGCTCCAGCACAAGCGCGCAGGCGTTGACGATGCCGGCCTGGCCGTATTGTTGCCGGGTGGCGCGGCCAGCCGCATGCTCGGCCACCTTCCAGGCTTTCTCCTGAAGCTCGATAGATCCGGTGACGCTGGCCAACCGTACCATCGCTTCGATGATCTGGCTGGTCGCCGATGGAATGGCCTCGTCGACATCGCCGCGGATGCGGATCGGGACATCGGCACTGTCCGATGCCGTCAGGAAGTAGCCGGTACCATCTGCATCGGAATACCAGCGATCCAGTGCTGCAAGGAATTTTTGTCCCTGCTCCAGATAGGCAGCATTTCCGGTAGCCTCGAACAGTGCGACCGCGGCATTGGTCATGGCCGCATAGTCGCTGGAAAGTGCAGGAAAGAGCGCGCGGTTGCCGAGAATGGAATGCGGCAGGCGAGCGGACCCATCCGCATGGGCGACAACGAAATTGAATGCCTGTTCGGCCGCTGCAAGCCACTCAGAGCGGCCAAAGGTGCGGCCGCATTCAGCCAGCGCCGTAATCAGCAAACCATTCCAGTCGGCCAAAACCTTGTCATCTCGGCCGGGACGAACACGCTGCTCACGAACGTCAAGCAGGCGCTGTTTCAGGCGCGCCGTCTCGCCCACATGTGCCAACTCGTAGCGACCTTGAGTGGGTGTCTGGCGGATGATCGGCTTGCCTTCCCAATTGTCCGGCGCCGCCAGCTCGAAGGCTTCAAAGAAAGCCGGGGCGTCGCCCCTCAGCGCAGCCTCGATCTCATCCTTGTCCCAGATGTAAAAAAGCCCCTCCTCGCCTTCGCTGTCGGCGTCGAGGCTCGAGGCAAAACCGCCGCCTTCGACGCGCATTTCGCGCAGCAACCAGGCGATAGTCTCTTCGATTCGTATCCGGAACAATTCATTTCCGGTTGCCGCATAGGCCCAATTGGCTAGCCGGAGCAGCTGGGCGTTGTCGTAAAGCATTTTTTCGAAATGCGGCACCAGCCACTCCGCATCCGTCGAATAGCGGGCAAGGCCGCCGCCGACATGGTCGTAGATGCCGCCGCGCAGCATATGCTGGAGGCTGTTGATGACCGCGTCGCGATGCGGTTCAACTCCGTTGGCGAGCCAGTTGAGCCAAAGCGTTTGCATGAAAGGCGCATTGGGAAATTTGGGTGCTCCGCGCAAACCCCCGGCTTCTTGATCGATCATGCCGTAGACGCCCTCGGCAAGGCTCTTCAGCTGAGTTCCGCTGAGCTGTGCGGGTGGCTGGGTTGTTGCCAGGCGTGCCGAGACGTGCGCCTGAAGCTGGTTGGCACTGTTGGCCAGGCTTTCGCGCTTCTCCTGCCAGGCCTTGTTGACCGCTTCCAGCACCTGCACGAAGCCAGGGCGCCCATAGCGCGGCTCCTTCGGAAAATAGGTTCCGCCCCAGAACGGCTTCGCGTCGGGCGTGAGGAACATGGTAAGCGGCCAACCGCCCTGCTCTCCCATAGCCGTCAGCGCCGCCATATAGATCTGGTCGATGTCCGGCCGTTCTTCCCGATCGACCTTGATATTCACGAACAGACGGTTCATGACGGCGGCAATGTCTTCGCTTTCGAAGCTTTCATGGGCCATGACATGGCACCAGTGGCAGGCGGCATAGCCGACCGAAAGCAGGATCGGCTTCTGGGTCTTTTCGGCTTCGGCCAGGGATTCCGGCGACCAGGCGCGCCAGTGCACGGGATTGTGGCTGTGCTGCCGCAGATAGGGACTGGTCTCGTCGGAAAGCAGGTTTGCAGCTGGCAGCGTCACGATCTCACAACCCATGAACATAGAGACAAGAAAGCTTAGAGCGCATGAGGATGGCGGGCAAATGATATTCCAGGATTCGATCATTGCGCTGTCCAGCGGCCGCCTGCCATCGGGCATCGCCATCATTCGCATTTCAGGCCCGCAAACACGATTCGTACTCGAAACGATCGCGAGCAAGGTTCCGGCTCCTCGTCACGCAAGTTACAGCCAGTTCCATTCACGCGACGGCGCCCTGCTCGACACTGGCATTGCCTTGTTCTTCCCAGGCCCTGCCAGCTTCACCGGCGAGGACTCGGCGGAACTGCATGTGCATGGCGGCCGCGCGGTCGTGCAGGCTGTTACTGAAGCAATCATCTCTTTGGATGGTCTGCGCTTGGCGGAGCCCGGGGAGTTTACGCGGCGCGCCTTTCTCAATGGCAAGGTCGATCTTCTGGAAGCGGAATCGCTTGCCGATCTCGTCACCGCTGAGACCGAAGCGCAGCGCCGCTTTGCGGTGTTAAATGGCGAAGGCCGGCAAAGCGAGCTCTATCTGGACTGGCGCCGTCGCCTGATACATGCCCGGGCAATGATCGAGGCCGAAATGGATTTCGCCGACGAGGCCGACATACCGGGCTCGGTTTCGGCAACGGTCTGGACGGATGTCCGCAAGATGATAGACGAAATCCGCACTCACGTGCGCGGCTTCCATCGCGCCGAAATTATCCGCGATGGTTTTGACGTCGTGATCCTCGGCGCGCCCAATGCCGGCAAGTCGAGCCTGTTGAACGCGCTCGCGCGGCGCGAAGTGGCGATCGTCACCGACGAGCCGGGCACCACCCGCGATCTGGTTGAAGTCGTTCTGGATCTCGATGGCGTCAAAGTTCGCCTGACAGACACCGCCGGCATTCGCGAAGCGCCGGGCAAAGTGGAAGCGATCGGCATTGGACGGGCGCTCGATCGGGCACGCGAGGCGGACCTCGTCCTATACTTGAAAGATACCTCCTCCCCTCAGTCGATCTCGGACGATGTGAAAGCAGATACGCTTCGTATCGGAACAAAGATTGACCTGCTCGATGAGGGGCCGCAGCGGCAGACCAGCTCCTACGACGCCCTGATATCCACGGCGACCGGCGAAGGCATTGATGCCTTGCTCGAGCTTGTCACCGGTCGGGCTGCTGCTGCAGTCGGAGACATCGGCGATATATTGCCGTCGCGACAAAGGCATATCAGCCTGCTGAGCAAGACCACGGAGTTTCTGGAGAGCAGCCTTAGCCTCCCCGACGATCAGCTCGAACTTCGTTCCGAGAACCTGAGGCTTGCCTCGGATCGCCTCGGCCGCATCTCCGGTGCCGTCGATCCGGAGGATCTTCTGGACGTCATTTTCTCGCAGTTCTGTATAGGAAAATGACTCACGTGAAACATTCGCCCGTATGGCGATTCACGTGAAACACACTCTCCACATGAAATGACTCACGTGAAACACAGGCACATCCGCCTCCCCTGTTTCACGTGAAACAATATTGCGCATTGTCGGCTTGACTTCGAAGGCGAACGGCAACATGGAATGGCCGAACTCCGGAGCAAGTCTATGAACGGCAACTACGATGTCATCGTTGTCGGTGGCGGGCACGCTGGCTGTGAAGCCGCCAGTGCGGCGGCGCGTGCGGGTGCACGTACGGCCCTTGTGACGCTACGAGCCGACACCATCGGCGTGATGTCCTGCAACCCCGCGATCGGCGGCTTGGGCAAGGGCCATCTGGTGCGCGAGATCGACGCGCTTGACGGCCTCATGGGGCGTATCGCCGATGCCGGTGGCATCCAGTTCCGATTGCTCAATCGCAAGAAGGGCCCGGCCGTGCGTGGCCCGCGTACCCAGGCCGACCGCAAGCTCTACCGCCTCGCCATGCAGGAAGCGATTGCCGCGCAAGCTGGCCTCGACGTGATTGAGGGCGAGGTCTTTGACCTTGAGGTCGAGGACGGCCGTGTCGCCGCCGTTGTTCTGGCCGACGGCCGCCGCCTCCGCTGCGGAGCTGTGGTGCTGACCACCGGCACCTTCCTGCGCGGTCTTATCCATATCGGCGAGCGCAAATTCCCGGCGGGTCGAATGAACGAGCAGGCGTCCGTCGCCCTGTCGGCCTCGATGGCGCGTGCCGGCTTTAAGCTTGGCCGCCTCAAGACTGGCACGCCGCCACGGCTCGATGGCCGCACCATCGATTGGGCCAGCCTCGAAAGCCAAGCAGCCGACGAGCAACCCGCCCCCTTCTCTTTGATGACGGACAGGATCGCCAATCCGCAGATCGATTGCGGCATTACCCGGACGACGCCGGCCAGCCATGAGGTGATCCGGCTGAATCTCGGACGCTCGGCAATGTATTCCGGCTCGATCGAAGGCATCGGGCCGCGCTATTGCCCTTCGATCGAGGACAAGATCGTCAAGTTCGGCGATCGCGAAGGCCACCAGATATTTCTGGAGCCCGAGGGACTCGACGACCATACGGTCTATCCCAACGGCATTTCGACCTCCTTGCCCGAGGATGTACAGCTTGAATTGCTGAAGACCATACCCGGGCTGGAGCGCGCGACGATGCAGCAGCCAGGCTATGCCATTGAATATGACCATGTCGATCCACGCGAACTCGACCAGACGCTTGAAACTCGTCGGGTCAGAGGCCTGTTCCTCGCCGGCCAAATCAACGGCACGACGGGCTACGAGGAAGCCGCCGCGCAGGGTCTGCTCGCTGGATTGAATGCCGCGAGAAAAGCCAGCGGTGGGGACGGCGTCGTGTTCTCTCGAACCGATGCCTATATCGGCGTGATGGTGGACGATCTCACCAGCCGGGGGATCACCGAGCCGTACCGCATGTTCACCTCTCGCGCCGAATTCCGCCTGTCGCTACGTGCGGACAACGCTGACGAACGCCTGACGCCGAAGGCAATTGAACTCGGCATTGCCGGCGTTGAGCGTGTGGCGCGCTACCGCGCCATCTCCGACCGTCTTGACCAGGCCCGCCAGATGGCAAAGTCGATCGGCGTGACGCCGACCGAAGCGCGCAAGCATGGCCTCAACGTGAACATGGATGGCGTGCGCCGCTCGGCCTACGACCTCCTCTCCTACCCGGATGTCAGCCTCGACCAACTGGCTACCATCTGGCCGCAGTTCAACGAGTTGGATGAACGGACAGCCGAGGCGCTCGAAATCGAGGCCAGCTACGCGGTCTATCTCGATCGTCAGAAGGCAGACGCCGTGCAGATCAGGCGTGAGGAAGAGCGGCTGATACCACAGGATCTAAGCTTCGATTCGGTTCCGGGTCTTTCCAACGAGCTGAAGCAGAAGCTGCGTGACAGGCGGCCGCGCTCCGTGGCAGACGCCCAGCGCATTGACGGCATGACGCCGGCGGCTCTGGCCATCATCGTTGCGCATGTTCGCCATGCGGAATCCGCACTGCAGCGCATGGGTGCCGCGTGACCACAGACGCATTTGAAGAACTTTGCGCGCTGGCCGGCCCTGTTTCACGTGAAACCTTTGAGCGGCTCCAAGCCTTTGAAAGCCTGTTCGCCAAGTGGGCCGCGCGCATCAATCTGTCAGCGCCCTCGACCCTGAACGATATCTGGCGCCGGCATATTCTTGACAGCGCGCAGCTGGCGCGCCTCGAACCCGGGGCCAAGCGCTGGGTCGATCTCGGTTCAGGCGGCGGTTTCCCGGGGCTCATTCTCGGCTTTCTGCTCATGGAGCGCGACGGCGCGAGCATCGATCTGGTCGAAAGCAATCGGAAAAAAACGTCGTTCCTGCAGATGGTTTGCGGCGAATTCCGGCTTCCCGCCCATATTCATGCCAAGCGAATCGAGGACACTTACCAAGTGATTCGCGATGTCGACGTGGTCACGGCGCGTGCTCTGGCGCCCCTGCCCCTGCTTTTGCAGCTCTCGGCACCGTGGCTGACCTCTGGCGCGAAGGCCCTGTTCCACAAAGGACGGGATTACCGGACCGAGGTCGAAGAAAGCTCTAAACTGTGGTCGTTCGAACTGGTAGAACATAAGAGCTTGATCGATCCGCAGAGCATAGTTCTGGAATTTTCCAATCTGCGTCGAGTGTAAATTGCGTTCCGTTGAACAGGATAACAACAGAAGCATGATCATGATGACCAGGCCTCGTATCATCACCGTGGCTAATCAGAAGGGTGGTGTCGGCAAGACCACCACCGCAATCAACCTGGCTACCGCGCTCGCCGCGATTGGCGAGCAGGTCCTCATCGTGGACCTCGATCCGCAGGGCAACGCCAGCACCGGGCTCGGCATAGACCGGCGCGATCGCGCGGTTTCGTCCTACGACGTGCTGACCGGCGACATGACGCTCGAAGACGCGGCCGTGGCCACCTCAGTGCCCGGCCTGTCGATCGTTCCGTCGACGCTGGATCTTCTCGGCGTCGAAATGGAGATCGCCGGCGCGCCCGATCGTGTGCTGCGCCTGCGCAATGCCGTGCGTGCTTCTTCCGAGCGCGTCGGTAAATACTCCTATGTGCTGATCGACTGCCCCCCTTCCCTCAATCTGCTGACGCTGAATTCGATGGCAGCCGCAGATTCGGTTCTGGTGCCGCTGCAGTGCGAATTCTTCGCGCTGGAAGGTCTCAGCCAGCTGCTGGAGACGGTCGAGCAGGTGCGTGGCTCGATCAATCCGGACCTGGTCATCCAGGGCATCGTCATGACCATGTATGATGGCCGCAACAATCTCGCCAACCAGGTGGTCGAGGACGTGCGGGCCCATATGGGCGAAAAGGTCTACGACACCATCATTCCGCGCAATGTGCGCGTCTCGGAGGCGCCGTCGCACGGCAAGCCGGCCATCCTCTACGATCTCAAATGCTCTGGCAGCCAGGCCTATCTGCAGCTTGCCTCCGAAGTCATTCGGCAGGAACGCAAGCTCAAGGCGGCATAGATTCGGTTGCGAAACAGTCTGGACGGGATATGAACGAAGATATTTCCAAGAAGCGGCTCGGACGCGGCCTGGCCGCGCTGATCGGCGAAATCGACAAGCCAGCGGCTGCGGCTCAGCCGGTCGTTTCCTCGGACGGGCATGTGCCGATCGAGTTCGTTGCGCCCAATCCGAAGAACCCGCGTCGGCACTTCGGCGACGCGGAACTGACGGATCTGGCGCAGTCCATTCGCGAGCACGGCGTCGTTCAGCCGGTCGTGGTTCGCCCTACCCCAGGACAGACCGGCCGCTACGAGATCATCGCCGGTGAACGTCGCTGGCGGGCGGCTCAACGGGCGGGACTTGCCGAGATTCCGGTCATCGTCCGCGACGTCAACGACCGCACGGCGCTCGAACTGGCGATCATCGAAAACGTCCAGCGCACCGACCTCAACCCGGTCGAAGAAGCGCTGGGCTACCAGCAGCTGATCGACGACCACAACTATACGCAGGCGGATCTCGGCCAGGTGATCGGCAAGAGCCGCAGTCACGTCGCCAACACGCTGCGGCTCTTGAAGTTGCCGGACGTGATCCGCGACATGCTGGTCGAAGGGCAGTTGTCGGCGGGCCATGCTCGCGCGCTGGTCACCGCGGCAGATCCGGTCGGGCTCGCCAAGCGCATTGTGGAAGAGGGTCTTTCCGTGCGCCAGGCCGAGATGCTGGCGCAGCTTCCGCCGGAGGTGGTGCAGGAGGCCAAGGTTTCTGCGCCCGTGGAGAAGGATGCCGACACGCTGGCGCTGGAAAAACTGCTTTCCGATGTCACCGGCATGCGGGTCGCCATTGCGCACAAGGCCAAGGGCGGTGAGCTTCGCGTCGCTTACAAGACGCTCGAGCAGCTCGACGACCTGTGCCGGCGGCTCAAAGCCTGACATTTAGGTTTTGTTATCCATCTAACTCATTGATTCATATGAATCTTGATTAGGCGGGCGAGCAATCGTCCGCCTGATTTGTTTTTGGGTAGTTGGATTGGGAGTTGGCAGGTTTACGAAGCTAAATGCCCCGGCAGAACCCGCTCCGGATTGGTCAGCGTCGCTGACGCAGCCTGGCGCTTTCCACCGCAATGCCGAGCAGTGCCTGCCGGGCGATTGCCGAGGCGAGATCGGGCCGGCGGCGCGTCTGTAACACCGCGTCTTGCAATCGCGCCAGCGCTCTGGCCAAGGCTGGGCCGGTCCAGCGCTCGACCGCACCTTCAACGATCTTGCGGCGGGAGAAAAACACGGGCGGGCGGGCGGCTGCCACGACTGACGCAGCGTTTCGGGTGCCGCCGTTTTCCATTGCCCCACGCATAAGCTGGATCGACTGGAACTGCCGCATCGCCGCTGCCAGCATCAGGAATGCCTGAGCGCCGGTCTGCGTATGGCGGGTGAAAACGGTGTCGAAGGCCTCGATCTTGCCCTCAAGCACGGCGTCGATCGCGTCGTCGAAGGAGATGCCGGACACGTCGCCGATCATCGCCTTTACGTCTTCGAGATCGATCTGGCTCTTGCCCATGGCATAGAGCGTGAGCTTCTGGATCTCGCCTCGCGAGGCGAGCCGGTCGCCGCCGAGGTTTTTTCTCAGGGCCTGCCGTGCTTCCATCGTCAGCGACACGCCCGCCTTCTGCATTTCCTCATCGATCACCTGATCGATGCTGCGTGCCTCGTCGGCATAGCAGGGCAGCGCCATGCCCCAATCGCAGCCTTCGACCACCGTGCGAAGTGCAGCGCCCTTCTTTAGGTCGCCCGCTTCGATCAGCACAATGGCGTCGCGCGGCGGCTCCTTGGAAAGCACCTTTATGTCGTCGGCCAATCCTTTCTGGCCGGCGGCGTTGCGCACCCAAAGCAGGCGGCGCGAAGAAAACATCGGCACGGTATGCGCCTCATCGAGCAGGCGGCCGCTCTCCTTCTCCACCTCCGAGCCTTCCAGGCGCACCACGGTGAAGGGATCGTCCAGCGGCAGTCCGCTCTTTTCGGCAAAAGCGCGGCCCCGCTCGGCCACAAGGCCACGGTCCGGCCCGTAGATCAGGACGATGACGGCCCTGGGATCGGGCCGCGCCAGCCAATTGTCGACTTCGTGCGCTTTCTTCTGTGCCATGGGATTCGGTTAGCACGGCCGCGCGCTGGCACAAAACGCAAAGGTTCGAGAGCCGCTTTGTCAGGCGCGGTGCCTGAGCTTTGGCGCCGCCGCCACCAGTGCCTGTCCCGTGTCGGACTGCGGGTTGGCGATCACCTCGGCCGCCCTCCCCGTTTCGACGATCCGGCCCTTGTCCATGATGGCGACGCGATGGGCGATTGCCCGCACCACGCCGAGATCATGCGAAATGAACAGATAGGGGATGTTTTCCGAACGCTGCAGGTCGAGCAGCAGTTCGAGGATTTGCCCGCGCACGGAAACGTCGAGCGCAGACACCGCCTCGTCCAGCACGATCAGGCGTGGGCGCGTGGCGATGGCGCGGGCGATCGCCACGCGCTGGCGCTGCCCGCCGGAAATCTCGTGGATCGCGCGGGAGGCAAGATCGGGCGACAGGCCGACACGCTGGAGAAGCTGCGCGATTGCTTCCGGCCGCTCTCCACGCGGCGCGATGCCGTGGATGCGCAGCGGGTCGTCCAGCACGCGCGCCACGGTCGCGCGCGGGTTGAAGGCGGCACGCGGATCCTGGAACACCATCTGCAGCCGCGCGCGCACGGCCCGCAGCCGCGCACCCTTGAGCCCCAAAAGATCCTCGCCGTCGAAGTGGATGTCGCCGCCGTCAAGTTCAGTCAGCCGCATCAGAGCGCGCGCGGCGGTGGTCTTGCCGCTGCCCGAGGGGCCGACCAGAGCCAGCGTCTCGCCAGGTGCAACCTCGAAGTTGACATCGTCCAGCGCGGCAACAGTGCGGCCACGGCTGTCGAAACGCTTTTGGAGGTTGGAAGCGACGAGAAGCGGTGCGCTCATGCAACAGCCTCCGGCGCCAGCAGCGACGGCGTGTCGAGTCCCATATGCACGGCAAGCAGGCTTTTCGTGTAGGCCTCGCGCGGTGCTTCGACGATCTGAACCACCTCCCCGATCTCGATCAGACGACCGTGCCGGAACACCGCGATGCGGTCGGCGATCTGGCTGGCCAGCGCGATGTCGTGGCTGATGAACATGAGCGACATGCCGTCCTCGGCCACCAGTTCCTCGATCAGCCGCACAATCTCGGCCTGCACGATGGTGTCGAGGGCACTGGTCGCCTCGTCGGCGATCAGCAGGCCCGGCCTTGCCGCAATCGCCTCCGCAATCGCCACGCGCTGGCGCTGTCCGCCGGAGAGCTGATGCGGAAAAGCTTTCAGCGCCGACGACGGATCGTGCAGGCGCACGCGGCCGAGCAGCATTTCGGCGTAGGCATAAGCCTCTCGCCAACTCATGCCGAGATGGGCTCGCGCCACTTCGGCTATCTGCTCACCTATCGTCAGCACCGGGTTGAGGCTGGAGGACGGGTCCTGGAAGACGAAACCGATATCGCGGCCATTGGCCGGCTGACGCCCGAGTTCGGGCCAGCGGATGTTGCCGTCGACGCGCGATCCCGCCGGCAGCAGGCCGGCAATGGCCAGCGCCAGCGTGCTCTTTCCCGAGCCGCTTTCACCGATGATGGCCAGCCGTTCGCCGGCGCGGAGATCGAAGGAGACATCCTTCAGCACCTCGGTCTCGCGACCATCGCGATAGCTGACGCCGAGCTTTTCGACCGCAAGACGAATGCTCATGCCTGGCGCTTCCTTGCGGCGGAGGCTTCGACAAACCCTTCGCCGGCGAGATAGACGCCGAGCACGGTGAGCCCCAGCGCGATGCCGGGAATGATCGACAGGAAGGGGGCGGAGCGCAGCACGGCGCGGCCTTCGGCGATCATGCCGCCCCAGGTCACGCGGTTGGGGTCGCCAAGGCCGAGGAAGGAGAGCGCGGCTTCGACGAGGATGGCGGCGGCGACGATGATGGAGGACAGCGCCAGCACCGGCGGCAGCGCGTTGGGCAGCACCTCGCGGAAGGCGATTTCAAGCGGATGCATGCCGATCACGCGGGCGCTCGCGACATAGTCGCGCTCGCGGATGGACAGCACCTCGGCGCGAGCAAGGCGCGCCGGCCCGGTCCAGGCGCTGAGCGCGATGGCGACTACCACCACGGCCAGCGAGGGCCCGACGACGCTGACGAAGGCCAGCGCCAGCAAAAAGCCCGGCACGGTCTGAAAAGCGTCGGTGATGCGCATCAGCACCTCGTCGGTCAGGCCGCCGGCAAAGCCGGCCAGAGTGCCGACGGTCGCGCCGATCGCGATGGAGGTCGCCGCCGCTGCCAGGCCCACCGCAATCGAGGTACGCGCGCCGTGAAAGAGTTCGGCCAGCACGTCACGACCGAGCCGGTCCGTGCCGAGCGGCAGCGACCAGTCCTGGAAGGGCGGCAGCAGCGCGGGGCCGGCAATCGACAATGGGTCGCGCGGGAACAGCAGCGGTGCGGCAAGCGCCATCGCCACCAGTGCCGCGAGGATCAGCGCGCCGGCCACTGCCTCGGGCGTGCGCAGGAAACGGTGTGCAAAGCTCATCCGCCCTCCTCGCTTGCGCCGACGCGCGGATCGAGCACCGCATAGAACATGTCGACCACGAGATTGATGAGGATGACCAGCACGGCGCTGACCAGGATGATGCCGAGCAGCAGCGGCGTGTCGCGCGAGCCGACCGCCTCCTGCGCCAGCCGGCCGAGACCGGGAATGGAAAACACGCTTTCGATGACCACGCTGCCGCCGAGCATAGCAGCCGACTGCAGGCCGAGCATGGTGACGAGCGGCAGCAGCGCATTGCGCGCCACATGGCGCCAGACGATGCGGCGGCGGGAAATGCCCTTGGCACGGGCGGCGAGCACAAAATCCATGCGCCAGACCTCGGCCATGCCGGCGCGCATGACGCGCAGATAGAGAGCCAGGTAGATGATGCCGAGCGCGCTAACCGGCAGCACGAGATGCTGAGCTATGTCGAGCGCGCGCGAAAGTCCGGTCTTGCCCGAGGCGATGGTCTCGATGCCGCTGGAGGGAAACCAGCGCAGCTGTACTGAGAAAAGAACCGTTAGAACCAGTCCCAGCCAGAAGCCCGGCACGGCGTAAAGCGCCAGCGAGCCGACGGACAAAAAACGGTCGCGAAAGCTGCCCGGCCGCGCGCCGGCGACGATGCCAAGCAACGAGCCGACGCCGAAGGAAAGTGCTGTGGCACTGCCCATCAGAAGCAGCGTGTTGGGCAGCCGCTCCAGGATCACGTCGCGGATCGGTCGCGAGAAGGTGACTGAGTAGCCGAGATCGAGATGCGCCAGCGACCAGAAATAGGCCACGAGCCGCGCCAGCGCCGGCTGGTCGAGCCCCCATGTCTGGCGCAGTTCAGCAATCAGGCCGGCGTCGCCGCCGGTCATGCCGACATAGGCGTCGACCGCGTCGCCGGGTGCCGCTTCAAGCAGCAGGAAGGTGCCGATGACGACGATCAGCAGCACCGGAATGGCGCCGATCAGCCGCCGGCGCAGGAGGAGCAAGGCGCGTCTCACGTCTCGTCACATATCCTCGGGAAACGAATTGCCCGATGATGTCATGTTTCGAGATAGGTGTCCGCCCAGTTCGACACCGCCCAGCGTGGATTGTTGGAGACGTTCTTCACCGTGTCGCGAGCGACCGTGATGAAGCTCCATTCGGCCACGTTGATGAGCGGCAGGTCCTCGACCACCTTCTTCTGGAATTCGTGGTAGAGCCCGGTGCGAGCCTCGGCGTCAATGGTCTCGGAGGCCTTCTCGATCAGCGCGTCGATTTCGGCGTTCTTGTAGCCGCCCTGGTTGGAGAAGGGCACGCCGTCCGGAATGCCGCTCTGCACCAGGATGGTCGTGGAGATGGCCGGGTCGCCGCGGAACACCGGCGGCGCGACCGCCAAGTCGAAGTCGTGGTCGGTGTAGACCGCCTTCTGGTGGGCCGCCGCATCGTTGTTGACGATCTGGGCGTCGATGCCGATGGCAGCGAGCGCCTGGCGCAGATAGTCGCCGAACTGTTTTGTCTCGTTGAAGTAGGGCGCGGGCAGCAGCTTCAGCTTGAAGCGGGTGCCGTCGGCGCCCCGCTTGTAGCCGGCCTCATCGAGCAGCGCATTGGCCTTGGCCGTGTCGAAGGCGTAGGCCGGCACGTCCTTGGTATAAAACTGCTTGTCGTTCTGCGGCACCGGCCCGGTCGCAGGCGCGGCATAGCCGAGGAAGACCGTCTTGACGACGAAGTCCTTGTCGATGGCATGCGCGATGGCCTGGCGCACCTTGAGATCGGCCAGCTCCTTGCGGCGGTGGTTGATCTCGACCACCAGCTGGTAGGTGAGGCCCTCATAGCCCTTGGTCACCACCTCGATGCCCGGCACCTTGGAGATGCGAGCCAAGTCGGCCAGCGGCACGGCCGAGAAGGCGGCAAGGTGGATTTCCTCCGCCTCCAGCGCGCTGGCTGCGGCCGCACGGTCGGGCAACACGCGATAGATGATCTCATCCAGATTGGGCTGGTTCTCGCCCCAGTATTTGTCATTGCGCTCCAGCCGGTAATATTCGCCGGCCTTGTGTTCGGCGAATTTGTACGGCCCGGTGCCGATGAGCGCGGTATTGGCCGGGTTTTCGGCGATGTCGCTGCCTTCATAGATGTGCTTGGCGACAACGCTGGTGAGCGCCGGCAGCGCGTTGCGAATAAGCTGGAAGGGCGTGGGTTTGGAGAAGCGGAACACGGCGGTGTGCTCGTCGGGCGTGTCGACCGCCTCAAGATCCTTGAACACGACGCGGCCGAGATTCTGCAGCGGCTTCCACACCTGCAGCGCCGAGAAGGCGACGTCGGCCGAGGTGAATGGCTTGCCGTCGTGCCAGGTCACGTTCTCGCGCAGCTTGAAGGTAACGGTCAGGCCATCGTCCGAGCCTTCCCAGCTCAAGGCAAGGCGCGGCTCGAGCCCATCCTTGCCGTCGAAAGAGGCTTCGGCCAGCGGCTCGACCACTTTGCTGGCGACGAAGAACACGCCGTTGGAGGCGACGATGGCCGGATTGAGGTTGCGCGGTTCCGAGTCCGCCGCCACGATCAGCCGTCCGCCCTTGGTCAGCGTCTGCGCCCAAAGCGTGCTCGGCAGGGCTGTTGAGGCCAGCAAAAAGGCCGAACCGGCCAGAACGCCGCGCCGGGAAATCCTGAAATCTGACATCGCGTGCTCCATTGCGTTTGACGTCCGCCCCCTCTCTCCAGGGTCGGCATTCGACTTGCTGATGACCGAAACTGTCGGCGAGACTAATCGAATATCGTGATTATCGATATGGCAGGGCATTAAGCCAGCGACGGAATTGCCGCGATCCATCGGTGGATGAGAATTTCCGTTTCGGGCAGGCTCCTTGGCGGAGCAGGTTCGTTCGTCGAAAGCGACTTCAGGCAGTTTCTTGCAAAAAGACTTCCACCGCACCGGCCTCCACGCCAGCGTCGCGGGCGATGCGCCGCGCCAGCTCCGCCGCCGCTGGTCGTGGGCTGCCGGCTGGGCGATCGAGCCAGTAGGCCACCGGATTCAATGCCTCGCCCTGGTCGACGCGGACGATCCGGCCGCTCGCGAGCTGGTTCACCGTCAGAGGCGGCCGCGCCAGGGCGATGCCCAGCCCATAGGCCGCTGCGTCGAGCACCAGGTTGTAGTCTTCGAAGCGCCGGTCCTGCGGGCGCGGCCGGTAGTCGATGCCCTGGGCAGCGAACCATGCGCGCCAGCCCGAGGCGTCGGAATCGTGGACCAGCGGATATTGAAGCAGCCGCTCCGGCGCGCCTTGTCCGATGTCCTTCGCCAGTTTCGGCGAGGCGATGGGAAAGCACCATTCCTCGAAAAGCTGCAGCGAGATGCGGCCAGGGATGCGCCCTCGTCCGCAGCGCACGGACAGGTCCATGCCTTCCTCGGCAAGGTCGACCTGATGGCTGTCCACGTCGAGGACGATGCGGAGCGGGGTCGAGCCCTGTTCCAGCACCGACAGCCGCGGCATCAGCCAGAGGCTCGCGATGGATGGAATGGAGGTCAGCCGCACCACGGCGGCGCCGCGCGGCTCGCTCCAGCGCTCGGTGGTGTCTGCGATCAGTGCGAAGGCTTCGGATGTGCGGAGAAAGAGCCGCTGGCCCTCCGGCGTCAGCGAAACGCCGCGCGCGCCGCGCTCGAACAGGCGTGAGCCGAGCCAGTTTTCCAGCTTGGCGATCTGCCGACTGATGGCGCCGTGGGTGAGGTTCAGCTTGTCGGCAGCGGCGGAAAAGCTGCCCGTGCGCGCCGCGGCTTCGAAAGCGCGCAGTGTTTCGAGCGGCAGCATCGCGTTCAAGCTGTGATCCATGTTCACAGCAGAGCGCCGATTTATTCGATTGTCAATCAGCTCGCGTGGCGCTTTTTATGCGGCAGTCAGATGAGGCCGTATCATGAGCATCAACACAGCAGTTTCACCGAGCAGCCGTTCCGCCGGCACAGTCACCGCCGCGGCGGTGGCGATCACCGTTCTTTCCTGGGCTTCCGCCTTCCCGGCCATTCGCGCGGGGCTCGCCGCTTTCGGTCCGCTGGAGTTGGGCGCCATGCGCTTCGGCATCGCTGCGGTGCCGGCCGCGATCTTCCTGCTCGTCACCCGCCCGCCTTTGCCGCGCCTGAAAGAGGCCTGGCGTTTCGTCTGCGGGGGTGTGCTCTTCGTTGCGCTCTACACCGTGCTTCTCAACATCGGCGAGCAGACCGTCTCGGCGGGCGCCGCCAGTTTCATCATCAATATCAGCCCGATCCTCACCGCCATTCTGGCGACGGTCACGCTCGGCGAGCGTTTTTCCGGCGCGGCCTGGGTCGGCACTTTCCTGTCCTTTGCCGGCGTGGGCATCATCGCCATAGGGGAAGGCCAGGGGTTCGAGCTCAACCAGGGCGCCCTCTTCATCCTTGGCGGGGCGCTCTGCACCACCATCAATACGGTCGTTCAGAAGCCGCTCTTTGCCCAGCACAGGCCCCTCACCGTCTCCGCCTGGAACATGGTGATCGGCGCCCTCTGCCTTGCGCCGGCCCTGCCGAGCGCTTTTGCCCAGGCGTCGACTGCGGACACGCAGGCTTTGGGTGCTGCCATCTATCTCGGCATCGTGCCGAGCCTGATCGCCTATGCCAGCTGGGCCGTGGCGCTGTCGCGCCTGCCGGCCTCGCGCGCCTCGAATTTCCTCTACTGCGTGCCGCCCGTCGCCACCCTCATCGGCTTTGTGTGGCTCGGCGAGGTGCCGGGGCTGCTCGGCCTCGTCGGCGGGGTGCTGGCGCTGGGCGGCGTGATCATCGTCAACCTATTCCGGCGGTAAGCACCTTCGTCCGTCGGCCGGTCAATCCGATCGGCCGACATAGTCGCCGCCGACCCATATGCGCTTGATATTGGTGCGCATGGCGTTCAGCACGATCTTCTGGAAGACGTCTTCCGGGGTGTCCAGCTCCGGCCACGTCCGGATGTTGGAGCCCGAAGCGTCCTGGTCGATCAGCAAGGCGTCGAACTGATAGCCCTGCTCGAACCTGCCGACCTTCAGTCCCAGCGCCTCCCCTCCGCCGGCAGTGGCCAGCCAGAACGCCTCGGCCACCGTGATTTGCGAATGCACGATGCCGCGCTCGGCGGGCGCCAGCGCTGGGTCCACGCCGCCCTGCCGCGCCCGCGCGGCCATCAACGCATGCCGGCACCCGTCGAGGATCGATGGGCTGTGGCCGCCGGAAATATCGGTGCCGAGGCCGACGCGGACATTGCGGTCGAGCGCCGCGCGCAGCGGGAAAACCGCATTGGCGAAATAGATGTTGGACAGCGGGCAATGCGCAACCGCCGCTCCGCGTTCGCGGATCAGGTCCAAATCGCCGTCGGTGACGAAGTTGGAGTGAGCAAGGATCGTGTGCTCTCTCAAAAGGCCGAAATCGGCGAGCACCTCGGTGTCGGTCTTGCCGAAGCGGGACCCGACAAAGTCCTTTTCCCAGTCGCTCTCCGAACAATGGGTCTGGATGAGGCAACCCGTCTCCGCGGCAAGCTTGCCCAGCCCCTGCAAAAGCTCATCGGTGCAGCTGGGAATGAAGCGCGGTGTAATGACCGGTCGCACGAGCGGGTCGTCCGTCGATGAAAGCTCCCTGACGGCGTCGATGAAGCGCCGCATCTCGTCGACGGCCGTGGCTGCATCGCTGTCGCGGTAGAAGTCCGGGCACTGGTCGGGGTCGTCCATGGCGACCTTGCCGACGAAGGCCCGCTGGCCCTTTTCGAGGCACGTCTCGGCAAGTGCGAGCGAGGCCTCCATGTGGATGGTGGCAAAATACACCGCCGTGGTGGTGCCGTTCGCCAGAAGCCCGGCGACCAGATCGGCGTATATCTCGCGGGCGAAGGCGAGGTCGGAATAGCGGGCCTCGAGCGGAAAAGTGTGTTTCTGCAGCCAGACCTCGAGCGGAACGTCCAGCGCCTTCCCGAGCTGCGGCCATTGCGGCGCATGGATGTGAAGGTCCACCAGCCCGGGCAGAAGCACCTGGTTTGCCGGCAGTTGGAGAAGCCTGCCCTCCGCCTCCGCGCGCGCCTTTGCCTCGGCAAAGTCCGGGCTTTTGGGGCTGAGGATTTCGGCGATGCGCCCGTCCCCATCGACCGAGATCAAAACGCCTTCCAGAATTTCGAGCTTGCCGCGTGCCGGCGTGTGAAACGCGGTTCCGCAAATCACTCTGTTTCGCACTTCAGTAGACCTCCGGTGAAAGGCGCATTCCAAGGTTCATCATTATCTCAGACATCACGGCCAACAAGACCGTATCCAGCCGATGATCGAACTGTCCAAGGCTGACCGCGCGAAACGCCGGCTACACGATCGAGACGCAAGGCATCCCCGATGCTTGATCGCGCTGGAGAAACCGTCGAAAGTGTCGGTTGAAGACCGCATCCCTGCATCGAGGCTGGCCCGATTTGACCAAGGATTCCGAACATCCCTTCTTCCGGCCGCTGTGGCGGCGTATCGCGGTGGTGGTCGTCTGCCTTGCGTGGGCGGCCCTCGAATTCGTCAATGGGGCATCCAGCTGGGGCGTCATCGCGCTCTGCTTTGCCGGCTATGCGGTGTGGCAATTCTTCCTGGCGTATTCGCCGCCGGCGGGGCCCGGCAAGGAGGAGTAACAAACGGAATCGTTGGTCGCGGCCTACCCGGCAAGCGGATCAGGTTTCACTTGCCTCAGCCGAACGACGACGTCGACCCTCGTGATTTCGTAGCCTTTCGGCGGGGCGGGCAATCGGTCCACCGAGATGCCGCCGGGCGGGACGTCGACCACTCGCCCTTCCGCCTCCATGTAGAAATGATGATGGTTGCCGGTGTCCGTATCGAAATGGGCCCGCTCATCGTCCACGCTGATCCGGCGAATCAGCCCCGCCTCGCTGAAATGGCCGAGCGTGTTGTAGATGGTCGCGAGCGACAGCGTCTCGCCGGCTAAGTTCGCTTCCTGAAGCAGGTCATCCGCCGTCACATGGCGATGCGCGGCGCCGAACAGCAGCCGGCCGATCGCGACGCGCTGCCGGGTGGGGCGCAGTCCGGCCTCCTTCAGTTTTTCCTCGACCTCGGACTCGGGAGGCAAGGCCCGCTCGGCGAGCAGGCGTTTTCGGGTTTCTTCGGGAACGAGAAGCATTGGATCACCCGACGGAGCGACGGGCGATTGTTGTCCGGCGGCCTTCAGAGCCGCCCTGGCCGGAAAGCATAGCGCCGGAGCTAGCCGCACCTCGTTTCATCGGATTTTGGTCCTCGTTGCCGCGAACAATTCGCAGCCGAGGATATGGGCGCCGGCGAAACCGTCAAGTCTTTTTGCAAACGAATTGCAATTGCAATCCACAACCGAGTCCCCTACAGACGCAGTTGAGAAGCAATCGCAAGAAGGAGAAGATATGTTCGACAAGCTCAGGCGCTCGGTTCTCGCCGGCATGGTTGGAAGCGCCCTTGCCGCCGTACTCATGGCCGCGCCGGCAACGGCTCAGGAGAAATTCAAGGCGGTAACGACCTTCACCGTCATTGCCGACATGGCTGAGAACGTGGCCGGAGATGCCGCAATCGTTGAATCGATCACCAAGCCCGGCGCCGAGATCCACAACTACCAACCCACTCCCGGCGACATCCAGAAGGCGCAGGGCGCGCAGCTCATTCTGCGCAACGGCCTCAACCTCGAGCTCTGGTTCGAAAAGTTCTTCCAGAATCTGAAGGACGTTCCGGGTGCGGTCGTCTCTGAAGGCGTCGAGCCGATGGGCATTGCGGAAGGCCCCTATACCGGCAAGCCCAACCCGCACGCCTGGATGTCGCCGTCGGCCGCCCTGATCTATGTCGACAATATCCGCGATGCCTTCGTGAAGTATGACCCGGCCAATGCCGAGACCTACAAGGCCAATGCCGAAGCCTACAAGGCCAGGATCAACGCGGCTATCGATCCGATCCGGGCCGAGCTTTCCGCTATTCCCGAGGCCAAGCGCTGGTTGGTTTCGAGCGAAGGTGCCTTCAGCTATCTGGCTCGCGATTTCGGGCTGAAGGAACTCTATCTCTGGCCGATCAACGCCGACCAGCAGGGCACCCCGCAGCAGGTGCGCAAGGTGATCGACGCCGTCAGGAAGAACGGCATCACCGTCGTCTTCTCGGAAAGCACCATCTCCGACAAGCCCGCCAGGCAGGTGGCGCGCGAGACCGGCGCGAACTATGGCGGCGTGCTCTATGTCGATTCGCTCACCGAAGCGGATGGCCCGGTGCCAACCTATATCGACCTTCTGCGCGTCACCTCCGGCACCATCGCCAAGGGTCTGGCGGAATGAACATGCATGTAGACACCTCCGCCCCCGCATCGAAAGATGCGGGGCAAGGCCTCGCGGTAAGGAACGCGACGGTCACCTATCGCAACGGCCACACGGCGTTGCGCGACGCCAGCTTCGCGATCCCCACCGGCACCATCGCCGCGCTGGTCGGCGTCAACGGCTCGGGCAAGTCGACGCTGTTCAAGGCGATCATGGGCTTCGTCCGGCTGGCGCAGGGCGAGATCTCCATCCTCGGCCAGCCGGTAGATCGGGCGCTGAAGCAGAACCTCGTCGCCTATGTGCCACAGAGCGAGGACGTTGACTGGAATTTCCCGGTTCTGGTCGAGGACGTGGTGATGATGGGCCGCTACGGCCATATGGGCATGATGCGCATCCCTCGCCGCGCCGATCATGAGGCGGTGTCGGCCGCGCTTGCCCGCGTCAACATGAGCGACATCCGCAAGCGCCAGATCGGCGAGTTGTCGGGCGGGCAGAAGAAGCGCGTCTTTCTCGCCCGCGCGCTGGCGCAGGACGGGCGCGTCATACTGCTCGACGAGCCCTTCACCGGCGTCGACGTCAAGACCGAGGACGCGATCATCAAGCTGTTGCGCTCGCTGCGCGATGAGGGCCGGGTGATGCTCGTCTCCACCCACAATCTCGGCTCAGTGCCGGAATTTTGCGACCGCACCGTGCTCCTGAACCGCACCGTGCTTGCCCATGGCCTGACCGAGGAGGTCTTCACCCAGGCCAATCTCGAGCGGACGTTTGGCGGCGTGCTGCGCCATTTCGTGCTGAACGAGGCGGACAGGTCCCAATCCGTCGGCGTCATCACCGACGACGAGCGCCCGCTGGTTCTGCGCAGCGACAGGCCGGCGGCGGTTGCGCAGGCGGCCGGCCGCAACGGAGGCCAGGGGTGATGTCCGTCCTGCTCGAGCCGTTCGGCTATAGCTACATGGTGAACGCCATGTGGGTGTCGGCGCTGGTCGGAGGCGTCTGCGCCTTCCTGTCGGCCTATCTGATGCTGAAGGGCTGGTCGCTGATCGGCGACGCGCTTTCGCACGCAATCGTGCCGGGCGTGGCCGTCGCCTACATGCTGGGCCTGCCCTTCTCCATCGGCGCCTTCTTCTCCGGCGGCCTTGCCGCTGCGGCGATGCTCTTCCTCAACCAGCGCACCAAGCTCAAGGAAGACGCCATCATAGGCCTGATCTTCTCATCCTTCTTCGGGCTTGGCCTGTTCATGGTCTCGCTGTCGCCCACCTCGGTGAACATCCAGACCATCGTGCTGGGCAACATCCTCGCGATCACGCCGGAGGACACGCTCCAGCTTGCCATAATCGGCTTCGTGTCGCTGGCCATCCTGCTGGTTAAATGGAAGGACCTCATGGTCACCTTCTTCGACGAGAGCCACGCGCGCTCGATCGGCCTCAATCCGCCGCTGCTCAAGATCATGTTCCTCACGCTGCTCTCCGCCTCCACGGTCGCGGCTCTGCAGACGGTCGGCGCGTTCCTGGTCATCTGCATGGTGGTGACGCCCGGCGCCACTGCCTATCTGCTGACCGACCGCTTCCCACGCCTGCTTGCCATTGCCGTGGTCATCGGCGCCGTCACCAGCTTCGTGGGCGCCTATGTCAGCTACTTCCTCGACGGCGCGACCGGCGGGGTCATCGTGGTGCTGCAGACGGCAATCTTCCTGGTCGTCTTCTTCCTCGCGCCCAAGCACGGCATGCTCGCCGCTAGGCGGCGTGCGGCGCAAGCTCTGGAGGCCGGCCTATGAGCTACATCGATACGCTGCTCGCGCCCTTCCAGTTCGGGTTCATGGTCAATGCGCTGATCATCTCGGTGCTGGTGGCCGTGCCCGCCGCACTCCTGTCCTGCTTCCTCGTTCTCAAGGGCTGGTCGCTGATGGGAGACGCGATCAGCCATGCGATCCTGCCGGGTGTGGTGCTGGCCTACATCGTCAACCTGCCGCTGGCGCTCGGCGCCTTCGCCGCGGGCATGGCCTGCGCGCTCGCCACGGGCTTTCTCAAGGAAAACAGCCGCATCAAGCAGGACACCGTCATGGGCGTGGTGTTTTCCGGCATGTTTGGCCTCGGCATGGTGCTCTACGTCAAGATCGCGACGGACGTGCATCTCGATCACATCCTGTTCGGCGACATGCTGGGCGTGAGCTGGGGCGATATAGTCGAGACCGGCGTCATCGCGGCGCTGGTGGTCGGCATCCTGCTCCTCAAGTGGCGCGACCTGTTGCTGCACGCCTTCGATCCGGCGCAGGCACGGGCAATCGGTCTGCCGGTGCGGCTGCTGCACTATGGCCTGTTGGCGATCCTGTCGCTCACCATCGTCGGGGCACTCAAGGCGGTCGGCATCATTCTTGCCATCGCCATGCTGATCGCGCCGGGTGCGATCGCCTTCCTGCTGACCAGGACGTTCAGCGGAATGCTGATCCTTTCCGTGGTCGTCGCGGTGCTGGCGTCCTTCTTTGGCGTCTATCTGTCGTTCTTCATCGACAGCGCTCCTGCGCCGACCATTGTGGTGCTGCTGACAGTCGTCTTCATCGCCGCCTTCGTTCATGCGACGCGCAAGGCGGCACGGGTCGAAGTGCGCGAGGCGACCTGAAACGGATCGGGGACGGCATTGCCGTCCCCGCATAGTTTTTGCCGTGTGGAAGAAGTCGTTCAGTTCCTCAGGCCGGGCGCTTCCTGGCCGGTGCGCTCGACATATTCCACGTAGCCGCCGCCATAGGTGTGGATGCCGTCGGGCGTCAGTTCCAGCACGCGATTGGAGAGCGCGGCGAGGAAATGGCGGTCGTGCGAAACGAACAGCATCGTGCCCTCATATTGAGCAAGCGCTGCGATCAGCATTTCCTTGGTGGCGATGTCCAGGTGGTTGGTCGGCTCGTCCAGCACCAAAAGGTTGGGCGGATCGAACAGCATGATCGCCATGACCAGGCGCGCCTTCTCGCCGCCCGAAAGCACCCGGCACTTCTTCTCGATCTCGTCGCCCGAGAAGCCGAAGCAGCCGGCAAGCGCGCGCAGCGGCGCCTGACCGGCCTGCGGGAACGAATGCTCCAGCTGTTCGAACACGGTCAGATCGCCGTCGAGCAGGTCCATGGCGTGCTGGGCGAAATAGCCCATCTTGACGCTAGGCCCGCGCGCCACCGTGCCCTGATCCGGTTCCGAGGAGCCGGCGACGAGCTTGAGCAGCGTCGACTTGCCCGCACCGTTGACGCCCATGATGCACCAGCGCTCCTTGCGGCGGATCTGGAAGTCGAGGCCTTCATAGATGACCTTGCTGCCGTAGCGCTTGTGCACGTTCTTGATCGTGACCACGTCTTCGCCCGAGCGCGGCGCCGGCTGGAATTCGAAGGCCACCGTCTGGCGACGCTTGGGCGGCTCGACGCGGTCGATCTTCTCGAGCTTCTTCACGCGGCTCTGCACCTGCGAGGCATGCGAGGCGCGCGCCTTGAAGCGCTCGATGAACTTGATCTCCTTGGCAAGCATGGCCTGCTGGCGCTCGAACTGGGCCTGCTGCTGCTTGTCGGCGAGCAGGCGCTGCTGCTCGTAGAACTCGTAGTCGCCGGAATAGCTAGTGAGCGAGCCGCCGTCGATCTCGATGATCTTGTTGACGATGCGGTTCATGAAGGCGCGGTCGTGCGAGGTCATCAAAAGCGCGCCGTCATAGCCCTTGAGGAACGCCTCGAGCCAGATCAGGCTTTCGATGTCGAGATGGTTCGACGGTTCGTCGAGCAGCATGACGTCGGGGCGCATCAAGAGAATGCGGGCAAGCGCGACGCGCATCTTCCAGCCGCCCGAGAGCGCGCCGACATCTCCGTCCATCATCTCCTGGCTGAAGCCGAGGCCGTCCAGCACCTCGCGGGCGCGGCCGTCGAGCGAATAGCCGTCCAGCTCCTCGTATCGCGCCTGCACTTCGCCGTAGCGCTCGATGATGGTGTCCATCTCGTCGGCGCGATCGGGATCGACCATCGCCTCTTCCAGTTCGCGCAGCTCGGCGGCCACCTCGCTCACCGGGCCGGCGCCCTCCATCACCTCGGCAACCGCGCTGCGGCCGGCCATTTCGCCGACATCCTGGTTGAAATAGCCGATGGTGATGCCGCGTTCGGTCGAAACCTGACCCTCGTCGGGCAGATCCTCACCGTTGATCATGCGAAACAGCGTCGTCTTGCCTGCGCCGTTTGGACCGACCAGCCCGATCTTCTCCTGCTTCTGCAGGGTCGCGGAGGCCTCGATGAACAGCAGCCTGTGGCTGTTCTGCTTGCTGACATTTTCGATGCGAATCATGATTTCAGACGCTGTGAAGTTGCGGTGGGCTTATTGGCACGCGCCGAAACCGGCGACGAGCGCCGGAACCGGATGATGCCGGAAATGAAAACGGCGGGCCGAAACCCGCCGTCTGCATTTCCAGCCGAAGCCGAAAAATTACTCGGCCGAGGTTTCCTGAGCGGCGGCCAGAGCGGCGGCGGCGGCTTCCTGCGCGGCCTTGATCGCGGCGGCGCGTTCCTGCGCCTTCTTGCCCGGCTCGCCCTTGGTCGGGTTGCTGCGGGCTTCGCGCTTGGTGAGGCCGGCCTCATCGAGGAAGCGGGCAACGCGGTCGGTCGGCTGGGCGCCGTGGCTCAGCCAATGCTTGGCGCGGTCGGCGTCGAGCTTCACGCGCTCGCCGTCCTTGGGCAGCATCGGGTTCCAGGCGCCGATCGTCTCGATGAAACGGCCGTCGCGCGGGCTGCGCACGTCGGCGATGACGATGTGGTAGTAGGGGCGCTTCTTGGAGCCGGCGCGGGCCAGACGGATCTTCAACGACATTTTGGTTCTCCTAGGGTTCGTTCTGTTCAGCTGGTCTGTTGGCCGCCGCTCGATGCGGCGGAATTCTCGGTGCCGTTAGAGGCAGCGATTGCCTCGTGATGGCGGATCACTTCGCGGATGATGAAGTTCAGGAACTTTTCCGCGAAATCGGGGTCGAGCTGCGCTTCGTCGGCGAGACGGCGCAGCCGTGCAATCTGGTTCTGCTCGCGCGCCGGGTCAGCCGGCGGCAGGCCATGCGTAGCCTTCAGCACGCCCACAGCCTGAGTGCAGCGGAAGCGCTCGGCCAGCATGTGGACCAGTGCGGCATCGATATTGTCGATCGAGGCGCGATATTGGGTGAGCAGGTTCTTGACGTCGGCGTCGTTCATCGCTGCACTCACTTCTTCTTGCCCAGGCCCGGAAGGCCGCCACCGCCAAGGCCGGGCAGCTTCATGCCGCCGGGCAGGCCGGGAAGCCCGCCGCCATTGCCAAGACCGGGCAGACCGCCCGGCAGGCCCTTGCCGAGGCCGGCGGCTTCCGCCTGCTTCTTCAGCGCTTCGAGCTGCTTGGGGTCCATCTTGGAAAGGTCAGGCATGCCGCCCCCGGGCATCATGCCGCCAAGGCCCATCTTGGAGGCCAGGCCGCCCATCATGCCGCGCATGAGACCGCCGCCTTTGCCCTTGCCGCCCATGGCCTTCATCATGTCAGCCATCTGGCGGTGCATTTTCAGCAGCTTGTTGATCTCGGCCGCATCGGAGCCGGAGCCGGCGGCGATGCGCTTCTTGCGGCTGTGCTTGAGGATGTCGGGATTGGCGCGCTCGGCCTTGGTCATCGACGAGATGATGGCGAGCTGGCGGCCGAACATCTTGTCGTCCAGACCGGCCGCAGCCATCTGGTCCTTCATCTTGCCCATGCCCGGCATCATGCCCATGATGCCGCCCATGCCGCCCATCTTCTGCATCTGGCCAAGCTGGTCGGCGAGGTCGTTCAGGTCGAACTTGCCCGACTGCATCTTCCTGGCCATCGCCGCGGCCTTTTCCGCGTCGATGGTTTCGGCGGCCTTCTCGACCAGCGAGACGATGTCGCCCATGCCGAGGATGCGGTCGGCGATGCGCTTGGGATGGAATTCCTCCAGCCCGTCCATCTTTTCGCCGGTGCCGATGAGCTTGATCGGCTTGCCGGTGACGGCGCGCATGGAAAGGGCCGCGCCGCCGCGGCCGTCGCCGTCCATGCGGGTGAGCACCAGGCCGGTGATGCCGACGCGTTCGTCAAAATTCTTGGCGAGGTTGACGGCGTCCTGACCGGTGAGGCTGTCAGCGACGAGGAGAATTTCGTGCGGGTTCGAGGCCTTCTTGATGTCGGCCATCTCGACCATCAGCGGCTCGTCGATATGCGTACGGCCGGCGGTGTCGAGGATCACGACGTCATGGCCGCCGAGCTTGGCCGCCTGCACGGCGCGCTTGGCGATGTCGACCGGCGTCTGGCCGGCGATGATTGGGAGCGTGGCGACCTTGGTCTGCTCGCCGAGCTGGCGCAGCTGCTCCTGCGCAGCCGGGCGGCGCGTGTCGAGCGAGGCCATGAGCACTTTCTTGCCCTGGCGCTCGGTGAGGCGCTTCGCGATCTTGGCGGTGGAAGTGGTCTTGCCCGAGCCCTGCAGGCCGACCATCATGACGACGACCGGCGCGGGCGCGTTGAGATCGATGGCGACGCCCTCGGCGCCCAGCATGTCGACCAGCTCGTCATGGACGATCTTGACGACCATCTGGCCGGGCTTGATCGACTTCAGAACGGTCGCGCCGACGGCCTTTTCGCGCACGCGGTCAACGAAGGAACGCACGACCTCCAGCGCCACGTCGGCCTCGATGAGGGCACGGCGCACCTCGCGCAGGGCAGCCGAAACATCGGCTTCCGACAGCGCGCCACGGCCGGTGAGGCCGTTGAGAATGGAGCCAAGTCGCTCTTGCAGCGAATCGAACATCGTTCTTCCTTCTGTCTCTGACTGGTTTCCCCGCCAGAGGTAATGGTTCCGCGCCCAAGAGCCAAGCACTCGAGCAAATGCCCAAAGCCGAATGGCACCCGGGGGCGCATCGCGCTGCCGGGTGTTGGCCTCCGGGATCGTACTATACCCCTAAGGGGTCCCGGTCGGCTGCTCGGAGTGGTCTACTCGTCGCGGAATTGCCGGCGTGTAGACAGGAAAACGAGGACGGAGTCAAGGCAAACCGCGGATTTGCGGCCCTTGAAGGCAAGAAAACCGGCGCTTGAGAGCATGATCCCGAAAAGTTGCAGACTTTTTGGACAAGATCATGCTTCAAAAAAACGCCGGTTTCGAAGCGTGCAGCGCGCTGGTTCAGGGCGCGCCGCGGGACAGGATAAGCGATCAGGCCGCCTGCTTCTTCGGCGAGATCAGGCCGCGGCCGACCAGAAGCTCGGCGATCTGCACGGCGTTCAGCGCAGCGCCCTTGCGCAGGTTGTCGGAGACGATCCACATGGCAAGGCCGTTCTCGACAGTCGCGTCCTCGCGGATGCGCGAGATGTACGTCGCGTCCTCGCCGGCAGCCTCGATCGGGGTGGCGTAGCCGCCGTTCTCATGCTTGTCGATGACCAGGCAGCCCGGCGCCTCGCGCAGGATATCGCGCGCCTCGTCCGGTGTGATCGGGCTTTCGAACTCGATGTTGACGGCTTCCGAGTGGCCGATGAACACCGGCACGCGCACGGCGGTGGCCGTCAGCTTGATCTTGGGGTCGAGCATCTTCTTGGTCTCGGCCATCATCTTCCACTCTTCCTTCGTGTAGCCGTCTTCCATGAACACGTCGATGTGCGGGATGACGTTGAAGGCAATGCGCTTGGTGAACTTCTTGGCCTCGACCGGATCGGCGACGAAGACGGCGCGGGTCTGGGTGAAGAGCTCATCCATGCCTTCCTTGCCGGCGCCGGAGACCGACTGGTAGGTGGAGACGACGACGCGCTTGATCTTGGCCTTGTCGTGCAGCGGCTTCAGCGCCACGACGAGCTGGGCGGTCGAGCAGTTCGGATTGGCGATGATGTTCTTCTTGGGGAAGCCCGCGATTGCATCCGGGTTCACTTCCGGCACGATCAGCGGCACCTCGGCGTCGTAGCGCCAGGCCGAAGAGTTGTCGATGACGACGCAGCCCTGCTTGCCGATCTTGGGCGACCACTCCTTGGAGATGTTGCCGCCTGCCGACATCAGGCAGATGTCGGTGTCGGAGAAGTCATAGGTGTCTAGCGCCCTCACCTTCAGCGTCTTGTCGCCATAGGACACTTCGGTGCCCTGGCTGCGGCGGGAGGCCAGCGGCACCACCTCATCGGCCGGAAAGCCGCGTTCCTCGAGGATATTGAGCATTTCCCGGCCCACATTGCCCGTGGCGCCGACGATCGCAACCTTGAAACCCATCTTGAGATTACTCCTGTCCCTCTCCGCTCGCTTCTTGGAGAAAGCCCGCCGGCCGTTGCGGGCTCTTCACCCCCGGGCCAGACCCGGGAGAGGGTGAGCAGGCCAAGGGAAATCAGACCGTAGTGGTCGTTTTTTTGGCCGTAGTTTTGGTCGAAAGCAGGGATGCGTTTCCGCGCCCGGCACGATGGTTCACATCATGGCCGGGAAAATCGAATGCGAGATGAGCCGAAAAATGGCCGCGCATCGGAGGGTTCCCTGTTCGCCGCTGCTTTTACGCACTTTGCGTAAATAGTCAATCGAGCGCGAAGGGCAATGAAGGACCGTCATCCCTCTTCCTTGCCGGCAAGCGCTGCAAGCGCATCGCCGTTGAAGCGCAAGAAGATTTTCTGGTCGTGCCGCTCGGCGCCGAGCCGATCGTAGAAGCGCAGCGCGCCCTCGTTCCAGTTTTCCGTGGTGAGGTCTATGCGGCCGATGCCTTCGGTTAGGCAATGCCGGGCCAGAAAGCGGATCATGGCCTGCCCTGCCCCGCTGTTGCGGGCGCCATCGCGGACGAACAGGTCCTTCAGGATCATCAGCCTTTCGAGATCGACGCCCGGATGCGCGATCGCGACAGAGGCAAGGCCGGCGATTTCTCGGCCGGAATAGGCCAGAGCGAAATGCGGATAAGCGGGGCTTTCGCTTGCCAGCCAGCCCCGCGCTTTTGCCAGAGCCTCCTCGAAGGGAAGCTCCGGCTGTCTGTAGTGAACGGCCATCTCGCCGAGAATGGCCGCGAGGTCCGGGGCATCATCAGAAGTTGCCCAGCGAACCTCGACGCTCATATTACGCCGCCAGCGCCAGGAATTTTGCGACGATGGCGTCGCCCATCTGGGTGGTGCTGACCTCGGTCCTGCCCTCGGACATGATGTCCTTGGTGCGCAGGCCGTCGTCCAACACTGCGGCGATGGCTGCTTCGAGGCGGTCGGCCTCGGCAACCATGTTGAAGGAATAGCGCAGGCACATGGCAAACGACGCGATCATGGCGATCGGGTTGGCAATGCCCTTGCCGGCGATGTCCGGCGCCGAGCCGTGCACCGGCTCATAGAGCGCCTTGCGCTTGCCGGTCGTGGCATCTGGCGCGCCCAGCGAGGCCGAAGGCAGCATGCCGAGCGAGCCGGTGAGCATGGCGGCAACGTCCGACAGCATGTCGCCGAACAGGTTGTCGGTGAGGATGACGTCGAACTGCTTGGGCCAGCGCACGAGCTGCATGCCGCCGGCGTCGGCCAGCATGTGCTCGAGCTGGACGTCGGCATACTTGGCCTTGTGGGTCTGGGTGACCACTTCCTTCCACAGCACGCCCGACTTCATGACATTGTGCTTTTCCATCGAGGTGACCTTGTTGCCGCGCGTACGCGCCAGCTCGAAGGCCACACCGGTGATGCGCTCGATCTCGTAGGTGTCGTAGACCTGGGTGTCGATGCCGCGCTTCTGGCCGTTGCCGAGATCGATGATCTCCTTGGGCTCGCCGAAGTAGACGCCGCCGGTTAGCTCGCGCAGGATGAGGATGTCGAGGGCTTCGACCACCTCGGGCTTGAGCGAGGAGGACGAAGCGAGCGCCGGATAGCAGATCGCCGGACGCAGGTTGGCGAACAGCTGCATGTCCTTGCGCAGGCGCAGCAGGCCGGCCTCGGGGCGAACCTCGTAAGGCACGTCGGCCCACTTCGGACCGCCGACGGCGCCGAACAGGACCGCGTCGGCTGCCATGGCCTTTTCCATGTCGGCATCGGAGATCGACTGGCCGTGTGCGTCATAGGCCGAGCCGCCGACCAGGCCTTCTTCGGTCTCGAAACCGCTGCCGAATTTTTCATTCATGGCCGCAATGAGCTTGCGGACTTCGTTCATCGCCTCGGGGCCAATGCCGTCGCCCGGCAGGAGGAGGAGCTTGCGCGTTGCCATCTGAGAAAACCTTTCGGAAAGCCGTGAACCGCGGCCTTGCTAAACGCCATGGGCGTGACACGCAAGACTGAATGGCTTGGTGCAGCAAGGGAAGTTTTTTCGTGCGGCTTGCCGGCGCTGAAAGCGGAGGTGGCGACCCGCCCGCTGCGCCATCGCGCCGCCGATCCCCCGACTTCATCTGACATAGCCGCTCTCGGCTTATTTCGGCTCGCTTTCGCAAATCCGTCGCTCAAAAAAAATCTTCGCCCCGCGATCCGTTCCTGTCGCTCGGTTCGTCTTTGGTGTGTCCGTCCAGAAAGGAGACACTGATGGCCACCGAACCTGTCATTCTGATCAACCTGCTCAAGGTCGACCCGAGCAAGCAAGAAGCGCTGATCACGCTTTTGAAACGCAACATCGAAACGGTCGTCAGCACGCTTGACGGCTGGCGGGCAAGCCGGCTCGTCGCCGCCAAGGACGGCGCGAACGTCATCATTTATTCCGAGTGGGACACGCCAGCCGCTGTCGAAGCGATGCGGAATGACCCGCGCATGAAAGCCTATTTCCCGCAGATTCTCGACCTGGCGAGCTTCGACTCGGTTCTGGGCGAGACAGTGTTCGGCGAGAGCAAGTGAGGGGCGCGCTATGACCAGGATGGATCTTCAAGGACGTCGCGTCCTCATCACCGGCGGCAGCGCCGGGCTCGGCCGGGCCATTGCCGAAGCAGCGCTCGGTCGTGGTGCCGACGTCACCGTGATCGCCCGAGGCGCGGCGCGGCTGGCCGAGGTCGCGCGACTGGGAGCGAGGGTGCTGGCTGGCGACGCCACCGACGCCGCCTTCATGGACGCCTCGGTTCGCGAAACCCAGCCAGACGTCCTGATCCTCAACGCGGGCGCGCCGCTCGCCATGGGGCAGATAGACGAACTGGATTTCGAGGACTTTTCGACCAACTGGAATGTCGATGCAAAAGCAGGGCTTGCCGGGATTCAGGCCGCTTTCCGCGCGCCGATGGCGACAGGCTCGCGGGTTCTGGTCATGTCGAGCGGCGCGGCGATGGTGCTCAGCGCCGCGCATATTCCCAACCAGAGCCTTTACCTGTCCGGTGGCTATGTCGGAGCCAAATACATGCTCTGGTTCATGGCCCACAACGCCAACGCCGTTTCGGAAAGGCGCGGGCTGGGAATCCACTTCCAGGTGCTGGCACCCACGCAGCTGATGGCCGGAACGCAGCTGGGGCTGAACGTCGCGTCGGCCTATGCCGACCTCAAGGGCGTTACGCCCGAAGCCTATCTGCAGCAGCGCTATGGCCCGCCGCTTACGCCTTCTCATCTCGGCGAGCAGGTCGCGGACATTCTTTCCGATCCGCGCTATCGTTCGGGGGTGGCCTACGGGCTGACGGTTGGAGGCGCGCCTGTGGGGCTTGATACATGAAAGCTGAGGAATTCGAAGAACGTCTGCGCACGCTCAGGCCGCGACTGCATCGCTATTGCGCGCGCATGACGGGTTCGACCGTGGACGGGGAAGACGTGCTACAGGATACGCTGATCAAGGCCCTGCGTGCACAGGCGGAAGGCACGCAGGTGGACAATCTCGAATCGTGGCTCCTGCGTATCGCACACAATACGTGCCTCGATTTCCTGCGTCACAGATCGCGGAACACGGTCGTCCCGCTTGCCGAAGACATCGAGGATGCGCCGCTACCGGAAGCCGATATTGTCGTGGTCGGGTTTCACACGTTCCTGCAACTGCCCGAGTTGCAACGCTGCGCCGTGATCCTCAAGGATGTGCTCGGTCATTCGGTCGAAGAGGTTGCGACGATCGCCGACTGCTCGCCTGCGGCAGCCAAATCGGCGCTCCAGCGCGGGCGCGCTGCGCTGCGGCAACTGGCGCGGCAGCCGGAAGACACTCGGCTTCCTCTGTTGTCGGATGCGGACAGGCAGAAGATGGCCGTTTACGTCAGGCTGTTTCAGGGCGGCGACTTCGATGCGATCCGCGCCATGCTGGCCGATGACGTAAAGCTCGATCTCGTGAACAGGCTCAAGCTCGAAGGCCGCCAGAGCATCGGTCGCTACTTCACCCGCTACGCCGAGGAGACGAAATGGACCTTCGCCTTTGGCGCCGTCGAGGGGCGGCCGGCAATGCTCGTATTCGACGCTGCCGGTCCGATGGAAAAACCCGCGCATTTCGTTCTGATCGACTGGCAGAACGACAGGATCGCGGCGATCCGCGATTTCCTGTTTGCCCCTTATGCGATCGAAACAGCCGATTGGGCACGGCTGGGTTGAAATGCCGGCTCGCGCAGGCGTCGTGCTCGCGCCTGCGCGAGTTCTATTTCGGTTGGGGCGGGGCTAAGAGGGCTGTGGCGTAAACGTCGCCCCATCTAAGGCTCAACATCACCCCCGCCTGAGCGCGGTCACCTCAATCTCGATCTTCATGTCCGGCTTGATGAGCTGGCAGACGATCATGGTCGCTGCAGGCCGGATCTCGCCAAAAAACTCGCCGAGGACCGGGAACACGATATCGGCACAACGCTGGTCGGTGATGTAGTAGTGCGCGCGCACCACGTCGGCGAGCGAGAAGCCGCCCTCCTCCAGCGCCTTGGCGATGGTGGCCAGGCAGTTGCGGGTCTGGTCCTCTATGCTCTGGGGCATGGTCATGGTGGCGTAGTCGTAGCCGGTCGTTCCGGAGACGAAACACCAATCGCCCTGCACGACCGCGCGCGAATAGCCGGCGGTTTTCTCGAAGGGCGATCCGGTCGAAATCAATTTGCGCATGGAAAGGGCTCCCGACCTACTGGTTAAAGGATCTGGTCATCGCCGTGCGGATCTCGGCTGGCCATGTGTCGAGCGGCGGCCAGGCGTCCGGCGACGTTTCAGTCTGCTGGGCAAAATAGACCGCTTTTGCCTCCGGGTCGAAGGCGACGAAGCCGTTGCCCTCGCCGCAGGAGTGGGGAATGCAGCCGCTGCCGTAAAAGATCCCGTTGGCGGTCCTGTCCAGCCCGCCCGATACCGAAAGCGCCAGCGCCACATCGGCGAGCTTGTCGCCCAGCACCTTCTTGGCCGCTTCGTAGAAATCGCTGTTGGCGAAGAGGTCGTAAGGGTGCGTGGCCTTGGCCGGATCGAGGTCGGCCCAGCTGGTGCCCGGCTGCGGCACGTAAGCGAGCTCGCCGGAAACGCGCAGGCCCTCGTCTGGCGTCCAGCTCTGCAGCTCGGCCGTTTCGCCCGGGCGCAGATAGGGCACGAAGAAGAGGCCGTCCTGGGTGACGGCGGCTGGCGGCGAGCCGCACTCCTTGCCGACCGTCTCGGTCTTCAGTTCGCCGCCCGCTGGCTTCCAGACGATCACCGTCGACGGCCCGCAGGCATTGCCTCCATTGCCGACCGAAAAAAGCGCCACCTTGGTGCCCTGCAGCTCGATCGTGCGGTCGTAGAGCACGACATAATTGTGCGCGAGCTCCTTGCCGTTGAAGGCGAGAACCTTTTCCTGCTCTTTTGTCTGCTTGATGGTCAGCTTGCCGCCGGCAAAGGGAATGACGGTCGGTTTTTCGTCCTGGGCGAAGGCCGACGTGCCAGCGGCAATAAGCAAGGCGGCGGCGAGGGAGAAAGCGGTCCGGCTCATGGCAACTCCGAATCAGGGAGTTTCAAAACGGCCGGAAATCAGGGCTTCCGGCGGCGAATATGCCCAAACCATGCCACAGCCCCGCGGGCGCTGTCAGCCCTTGAGGCGAGGTCGTTCGCGTGGCGCGCCGCCATTCAGGGGCAGAACAAGAAAAAGGGCCGCTAAAAGCGGCCCTTTCCAAAAGCGAGAACCGCGCGAAGCGGCTCGCGAAACCCAGCCGGGCCTTATGCCCAGGGGCGGGTCTCGGCGTATTTCTGCTCGAAGCTGGCGATCGCCGGAGCCTTTTCCATCGTCAGGCCGATGTCGTCGAGGCCGTTCAGCAGGCAGTGACGCTTGAAGTCGTCGAGGTCGAACTTGACCGTGCCGCCATCGGGACCGTGGATTTCCTTGGCCTCGAGATCGACCGAGATCGTGGCGTTGGCGCCGCGCGAGGCGTCGTCCATCAGCTTGTCGAGGTCTTCTTGGCTGACCGTGATCGGCAAGATGCCGTTCTTGAAGCAGTTGTTGTAGAAGATGTCGGCGAAGCTGGTCGAGATCACGCAGCGCACGCCGAAGTCGAGCAGCGCCCAGGGCGCGTGCTCACGGCTCGAGCCGCAGCCGAAATTGTCGCCCGCGACGAGGATCTGCGCGTGGCGATAGGCGGGCTTGTTGAGCACGAAATCGGGGTTTTCGGAGCCGTCCTCGTTGAAGCGCATTTCGGCGAAAAGGCCCTTGCCGAGCCCGGTGCGCTTGATCGTCTTCAGATAATCCTTGGGGATGATCATATCGGTGTCGATATTGACGATCGGCAGGGGGGCGGCGACGCCGGTGAGCTTGGTGAACTTTTCCATGATATCTGTCCCGATCCGGTTCCGGGGAATGTTTCGCCCCCTGCTTTACACAAAGCATGCGGCGAATCAAAGGGGGACATGTTCCGGCAGGCAGCGCGGGCGGGGTCTTGATTTCGCGGGCCTCTCCGCCACATCGGACCAGATGGCGGAGCAACACTGTTTCATCGGAACCGCCGGCTGGAATATCGCTGCGGCGCATGCGCAGCGGCTGCCGGGCACGGGAACACAGCTCGCGCGCTATGCTTGTGGCCTCAACGCCGTGGAGATCGATTCAAGTTTCTATCGCCCGCACAGGCGCGAGACCTATGAGCGCTGGGCGGACAGCGTGCCGGCCGAATTCCGCTTTTCGGTAAAGCTGCCGAACACCATCACCCACGACCAACGTCTGGCGGATTGCTCCGCGCTCATCGGTGAGTTCCTGGCGCATGCGAACGGCCTCGGCAAAAAGCTCGGCGTGCTTCTGGTGCAGCTGCCGCCGAGCCTTGCCTTCGACGCGCCGACCGCGGAGGTCTTCCTTGCCGAGCTGCGGGCTGAGAGCGATGCGGGAATTGCGTTGGAGCCGCGCCATGCGAGCTGGTTCGAGCCAGAGGCCGAAGCGCTTCTGGCGCGGTACCGGGTGGCGCGGGTGGCGGCCGATCCGGCGCATTTTGCCGCTGCCGACATGCCGGCGGGCTGGCAAGGCCTTGCCTATTTCCAGCTGCACGGCTCGCCGCGCGTCTATCATTCGGACTATGTGCCCGAAAGCCTCGGCGCCATCGAGCGGCAGGTGGACGAGGCCACGCGCGCGGGCCGCGAGGTGTGGTGCATCTTCGACAACACCGCGCAAGGTCACGCGCTGGGAAATGCGCTGGACCTTGCCACGGCCATGTCGGCGATCAGATCACATTGAGCTCGCGGAACGGGCGGTTCCCGGCGATGCGGGCATAGCCGAAGGCCGAGCAGTCGATGGTGCGATAGCCGCCATGGACCAACAATTCGGCCAGCGACTTGCCCACCGCCGGCGCCTGCTGCAGGCCGTGGCCGGAGAAGCCGTTGGCGAAGATGAAGTTCTCGACCTCCGGATGCGGCCCGATCACCGCGTTCTGGTCGAGCGTGTTGTAGTCATAGTGCCCGGCCCAGGCGCGCGTTGCCTTGATCGCCTCGAAGGCGGGCACGCGGGTGGCCAGCACCGGCCAGATCTTGTCCTCGAACAGCGACCAGTCGGGATCGAAATCCTTCGGATCGGCCGGGCCTTCGCCCGCCTCTTCCTCCGCGCCGCCGGCGAGGTAGACGCTGCCTTCGGGGCGGACATAGATGCCGCTGGGATCGACCATCAGCGGCATGTCGGCGAATTTGTCGCGCGCCTCGAAGACGAAGACGTTGCGTTTGCGCGGCTCCACCGGCAGCGCCAGTCCGGCCATGGCAGCGACCTTGCCGGCCGAGGGGCCGGCGGCGTTGAACACGATGCCGGCTTCCAGGCGCTCGCCGTTCTCAAGCGTCACGGCGGAGACGCGATTGCCCTCGCGCTCGATGCCCGCCACCGCATGGGCGATGAAGTCGACATTCTTCTCACGCAGCGCCTTGCGGAACAGCATCAGCATGGCATGCGCGTCGAACCAGCCCTCGCCCGAGCGGCCATAGGCGCCGGCCGTGATGCCCTCGGTGGAAATCCAGCTGAAGCGCTTCTGCAGGGCATCGGCGTCTTCCAGCACAATGTCGGCGCCCTCGGCCATCTGCGCGGCGTGGTTCTGCTCGAGGATCGACTGGCCGTTCTCGCCGGCGAGGATCAGATAGCCGCCCTCGCGGAAGCCGATGTCGGCGCCGGCGCCGAATTCCTGTTCCAGACGCCGGAACAGGCCAAGCGTGAACTGCGACAGGCGAATGTTTTCGGGGATCGAGAACTGCTGGCGGATCGAGGCTAAGGACAGCGTCGTGGACGAATGGGTGAACTGCGGGTCGCGCTCGATCAGCGCGATGGAACCCGAAAAGCCTTCCTCGCGCAGGTAATAGGCGATCGAGCTGCCGACGATTGCCCCGCCGATGATGATGACGTCGTAACGCGCCATATGTCTCTTCCCGATATCTGGTTGCAGGCCGAGCTTCCTATCAGCCTTTTCGGGTGACGTATTGCAAGAGACAGGGTTGAAAGGCAAGAAAGACCGCATGATCCAGCCGCCCATCCATCTGCGCCGCTCGGTGCTTTATGTGCCCGCCTCCAACGACAAGGCGCTGGCAAAGCTTGCGTCGCTTTCCTGCGATGCGGTGGTGATCGACCTCGAAGATTCGGTCGCGCCCTCCGAGAAAGGTGTCGCGCGTGAAAAACTGGCGGGCATTTTTGCGCCCCCCCCGGCCGGTGTTCGCGAGATGGTGGTGCGCATCAACGCGCTCTCCAGCGAATGGGGGGCGGACGATCTTGCCGCTGCGGTCGCCTGTGCGCCCGACGGCATATTGCTGCCCAAGGTGGAGACGCCGCGCGACGTGCTGGACGCCGCCGACATGCTGGATGACAGCGACGCGCCCGAAAACCTTCTGCTGTGGGCGATGATCGAGACGCCGCGGGCCGTGCTTAACATTGGCGCGATTGCCGAGCTCGGCCGCAATGCGGCGTCGCGCCTTTCCTGCCTCGTTGCCGGCACCAACGATCTGGTGGCCATGACCGGTGTGCTCGCCACGCCCGACCGGCGCTATCTGATGCCCTGGCTGATGCAGATGGTGCTGGCCGCACGCGCTGGAGGGTTGGACATCCTCGATGGCGTCAGCAATGATTTTCGCGACCTCGAAGCCTTGGCTGCCGACTGCGGCCAGGCCCTCGCCATGGGGTTCGACGGCAAGACGCTGATCCATCCCGCCCAGATCGGTCCGGCCGAGGCAGCTTTTTCGCCCTCGCCCGCGGCGCTCGCCGAGGCGGAGCGGATCGTGGCCGCTTTCGCGTTGCCCGAAAACGCCGGCAAGGGAGCCATCGGCCTCGACGGCCGCATGGTGGAGCTTTTGCACCGGGCGCAGGCCGAAAGGCTGCTTGCCAAGGCGGCGATGATTGCCAAGTGACCGGAAAAGGCGTCGAATAGTGGTTCGAAAACAGAATATTATGGCCGAAGGCTTTCCGCGCCCTTAGCCGCAACTACGTTCAAGGCAAACGTGCCACGACGGGGAATGACGACATGAAACTCTACCGCTTCCTGACCGGCCCGGACGATGCGAGCTTCTGCCACAAGGTGACGGCGGCTCTGAACAAGGGCTGGCACCTGTTCGGCTCGCCGACCTATTCCTACGACGTCGAAACCAAGACGATGAAATGCGGTCAGGCGGTGGTGAAGGATGTCGATGGCGTCGAATACGATCCCGGCATGAAGCTCGGCGACTACTGAGGCCAGCGGGCGTTCCAGCCCGCAACTCTCCGCGCACGGTCGAGGCCGTGCGCCGGCGTCTTCAGGAATGGTCCGCCGATTCCTCGATGCGTTCCATCTCGTCGTCGCTGAGGCCGAAATGGTGGCCGATCTCGTGGATCAGCACATGGGTGACGATGTCGCCCAGCGTTTCCTCGTTCTCTGACCAGTAGTCGAGAATGGCACGGCGGTAGAGCGTGACCCGGTTGGGGCCGTCGCCGGTCTGCGGATTCCAGCGCTCGGCAATGCCGCGCCCCTCGAACAGGCCGAGCAGGTCGAAGGGCGTTTCCAGCGACAGGTCGTCCATGATCTCTTCGGTGGGAAATTCCGCCACCTGGATGATGACCTCGCCGGTCAGCTTGCGAAACTCTTCCGGCAAATGGGCATAGGCTTCGATTGCCAGGAATTCCAGCTCTTCCAGCGACGGCGAAAGCTGTTCGTGCCATGAGCGGCTTTTGTAGATACGGGCCATTCTGTTTCCTTTTGCCCGCATATAGCCTTTTGGCGGCTGCCTTTCGAGCTTTTTGCGCCGGCACCCGGAAAATGGCCCAACGGGCGCTTCTGGGCGGTCCGATCAACAATTCGGGAGAGGAATAAATTCTCCTATGAGTTGCTTGACTCTGCGGGGCCGCTCTGGAATCTATAGGAACATAACAGGAACAAATACCGGAAAGCACACCGTCATGGCGACGTCCGCCGTGGCGCAGGCGACTGTTTTTGCCTTGCGCCAGAAAATCGCACGCATCGAGGGTACGCTGCCGGAACGCTTGGCTGCGCCGGCCAAGGCGCGTCCGGAAGAGGGCGCCGTCGTGCTGCGGCGAAACGGGACCGTGGATGCGGCCCGCAGCCTTGCAACAGGTGCGGCAAGTTTTGACGCCGCCCTTGGCGGCGGGCTGCCGCTGGCCGCGCTGACCGAGATCCATGGCGCCGAGACGCGCGACGCCGGAGCGGCAAGCGGTTTTGCGCTCGCGATGGCCGGGCTTTTGCTGGCGCGGACGACGCGAAGGGTCCCCCTGCTCTGGATCGGCACCACCGAGATCTTCCGTGAGGCCGGCATGCCCTATGCGCCGGGCCTGTGCAGCCGCTTCGGCATCGAGCCGGACGAATTGCTGATCGCCGAGGCGCCAAAACTTCTGGATGCGCTGTGGATCGCCGAGGAGGCCGCTGAGCTGAAAGGGTTTTCGGCCGTCATCCTCGAAATCCGCGGCAATCCGCAAAAGCTCGACCTCACCGCCACGCGCCGGCTGCACCGGCGCGCGCTCGGCGCGGGCCGGCCGGTCTTCCTGCTGCGGCAGGCCGGGCAGGCGGAGCCTACGGCCGCGCCGGTGCGGCTCGTCGTTACGCCGGCGACCGCCGCCCCCCGCCACACCCTTGCCGGTCCGCTGGCAGGATCGATCGGCCCGCCGGGCTTTGCCGTCAGCATCGACAAAAGCCGCCTTGCCCTGCCCGGACAGTTCACACTGGAATGGAACGCCGATGAACGCTCATTCGCCGAAAGACACCAGCAGGCCCTCGGGCCAGCGGATACTGGCGCTGTGGTTTCCCTATCTCGGCACCGAGCGCATCCTGCGCCAGCGGCTGGGACGGTCGTGGCGTTTGCAGCCGCAGGCGCCGCGCCCGCCGCTGGTCATCAGCCATCGCGACAAGAACGCCCAGCGCATCGCAGCCCTCGACGAACAGGCTGAGCGGCTGCGGCTGAAACCCGGCATGGGCATCGCCGATGCGCGCGCGATGCATCCGGGGATCGAGGCCGTCGAGGCGGATTCGGCCGCCGACCGCCGCCTGCTGGAGGGGCTGGCCGACTGGTGCGACCGCTACACGCCGCTGGTGGCGCTGGACGGAGCCGACGGCCTGTTCCTCGACATCACCGGCTGCGCCCATCTGTTCGGCGGCGAAAAGGCCCTGCTCGACGATCTGCTGGCGCGTTTCTTCCACCAGGGGTTCGATGTGCGGGCGGGGCTGGCCTCGACGCCGGGGGCGGCCTGGGCGGCGGCGCGGTTCCGCAGCCCCGACATCGTCGAGCCGGGAGCCGAGGAAAAAATGCTCGAGCCGCTGCCGCTGGCAGCACTTCGGCTGGAGCCGGCCACGGTCGCAGGTCTTGAAAGCGTCGGGCTGCGCAATGCCGGCGCCATATTGCGCAGCCCCCGCGCGCCGCTGGCGCGTCGTTTCGGCGCCGCCCTCCTGGCACGCATCGACCAGGCGCTCGGCCGCACCGAGGAAGCGATCTCGCCGCGCCTGCCGGTCGCTGCCCTTTCAGTGGAGCGGCATCTGGCCGAGCCGGTTGCGCTCATGGAAGACATCGAAAGGCTGGTGCTGCTGCTGGCCACGAGCCTGAGGGCCGATCTGGAACGGCGCGGCGAGGGCGCGCGCGCCCTGCAACTCCTGCTGTTCCGGGTCGACGGCATGGTCAGCCGCGTCAGCGTGGGCACCTCGCGGCCGCTGCGCGCGGCCGAGCAGGTGGCGCGCCTGTTTCACGAGCGGCTGACCGCGCTCGATGGCGCGCTCGAGGCCGGCTACGGCTTCGATCTGGTGCGGCTTTCGGTGCTGACTGCCGCCCCCTTCGCCATGGCCCAGACCGACCTTGCCGGCGATGTCCTGCAGGGCGAGGAGGACCTTGCCTTGTTCGTCGACCGCATCTCGGCCCGCCTCGGTGCGGAGGCGGTGCACCGGCCGGCCACCGTCGAAAGCCATCTGCCGGAACGGGCGGTGGCGAGAACACCTTTTGCGATGGTGGCGGGCGCCACGGCGCTGCGTGCCATACCGGCCCCTCCGGAGGCACAGGAGCGCCCCATCCGCCTGCTCGCCCATCCCGAGCAGATCGAGGTCATGGCGGCCGAGATCCCGGAAGGCCCGCCGGCCCGCTTCCGCTGGCGCCGCGTGCTTTACGATGTGGTGCGCGCCGAAGGTCCCGAGCGCATCGCCGCGGAGTGGTGGCTGGAACCCGCCGAGAGCCCCACGCGCGATTATTTCCGCATCGAGGACCGCACCGGACGCCGCTACTGGCTGTTCCGCGAGGGTTTTTACGGCGAAGGCAAGCCCTCTCCGCGCTGGTTCATGCAAGGGCTGTTCGCATGAAGCAGGAACCGTTCCCCTTCGCGCCCATTGCCTCGCCGGCCTATGTCGAGTTCGGCGTGCAGTCGAATTTTTCCTTCCTGCGCGGCGCCTCCCAGCCGCAGGAACTGGTGGTGGCCGCTTGCCTGCTGGGCCATGCCGGCATGGGCCTTGCCGACCGCAACACGGTGGCCGGCGTCGTGCGCGCCTGGACCCAATCGAAGTGCATCAGGTTTTCGGACGATGCCAAGCCCGTGCGGCTTGCCTACCATCCCGGCTGCCGGCTGGTGTTCGGCGACGGCACGCCCGATGTGCTCGCCTACCCGCAAACCCGCGAGGGCTGGGGGCATCTGTGCCGCATGCTCACCGAGGCCAATTTGCGGCCCGAAACCGAAAAGGGCGCCACGCTTCTGAGGCGCGAAGACCTTCTCGAATGGGGCGATCTCATGTCGCTTGCCGTGCTGCCGGACCTTTCGGAGGCAGCGGGCGCGGACCAGCTTGCCCTCGTCCGCCAGCTGAAGGATCGTTTCGGCAGAAACCTGCGCCTTGGCGTCGCGCCCGCCTATCTCGGCGACGACCGTTTTCGCATCGCGCAGGCCGCCGCGATGGCCGATGCGGCGGGCGTGCCGCTGATGGCGACCAACGACGTGCTCTACCATGCCGCCGACCAGCGCCCGCTGCAGGACGTGCTCACCGCGATCCGGCTGAACAAGTCCGTCGCCGAGGCAGGGTTCGAGCTTGCCGCCAATGCCGAACGCCACATGAAGCATCCTGTCGAGATGGCGCGGCTTTTCCGTGCCTATCCGCAGGCGCTGGCCGAGACGCTGCGCTTTGCCGAAAGCCTTGAGTTCTCGCTGGACGAATTGAAGCACAACTATCCCGAGGAAACGACGGAAGAAGGCGTCGACCCTCAGGACGAACTGGAAAGGCTGACCTGGGTAGGCGCCGCAAACCGCTATCCGGAAGGCGTTCCCGAAAAGGTGCAGGGCCTGATCCGGCACGAACTCGCTATCGTCGCCGAGAAGAAATATGCCCGCTACTTCCTCACCGTGAACGACATCGTCCGCTTTGCCCGTTCGGAAGAGTGCAACGTGCTCTGCCAGGGACGCGGCTCGGCCGCCAATTCGGTGATCTGCTATTGCCTCGGCATCACCGAGGTCGATCCCGAGCGCATGAAGGTGCAAGTCCTCTTCGAGCGCTTCGTCTCCACCGAGCGCGACGAGCCGCCTGATATCGACGTGGATTTCGAGCACGAAAAGCGCGAGAAGATCATCGCCTATATCTACGAGAAATACAGCCAGAAGCGCACCGCGCTGGCCGCCGCGGTGGTGAGCTACCGGGGGCGTTCCGCCCTGCGCGAGGTCGCCAAGGCGATGGGGCTGTCGGACGATGTGCGCGGCGCGCTGTCGGGCTCGATCTGGGGCTGGTCGTCCAGCGAACTGGGCGAGAAGGAGGCCAATGCCGGCGGTCTCGACAAGTCGGACCCGGCCGCAAAACACGTGATCGCCCGCGCCAACGAGATCCTCGGCTTTCCGCGCCACCTGTCGCAGCATGTCGGCGGCTTCGTCATCACCCGGGACCGGCTCGACGAGATCGTGCCGATCATGAAAACGGCGATGGACGAGCGCAAGATGGTCGAATGGGACAAGGACGACCTCGATGCCGTCAGCATCCTGAAAGTCGACATCCTCGCGCTCGGCATGTTGTCCTGCCTGAAGCGCGCCCTCGACCTTCTGGAAGATCATTATCGCGTGCGCGACCCCTATGGCCGGCGGCTGACGCTGGCGACGATCCCGGCGGAGGAAAAACCCGTCTACGACATGATCTGCCGGGCCGACACGCTCGGCGTCTTCCAGATCGAGTCGCGCGCCCAGATGTCGATGCTGCCGCGGCTAAGGCCAAGGGAATTCTACGATCTCGTCATCGAGGTGGCGATCGTGCGCCCTGGCCCGATCCAGGGCGACATGGTGCATCCTTACCTGCGCCGGCGCATGGGCAAGGAAAAGGTGGAATATTACAAGCCCGAACTGGAAAAAATCCTGAAGCGCACGCTGGGCGTGCCGCTGTTCCAGGAACAGGCCATGGCCATTGCCATCGAAGCCGGCGGCTTCACGCCGGGCGAGGCCGACCAGCTGCGCCGGGCCATGGCCACGTTCCGGCGCAACGGCACGATCGGCAATTATCGCGACCGCATGATCAAGGGCATGGTCGAGAGGGGCTATCCGAAGGATTTCGCCGAGCGCTGTTTCAAGCAGATCGAAGGCTTTGGCGAATATGGCTTTCCCGAAAGCCATGCCGCCTCCTTTGCCCTGCTGGTCTATGCCTCCTGCTGGTTCAAGACCTTCTATCCGGACGTTTTCTGCGCCGCGATCCTGAATTCTCAGCCCATGGGGTTTTACCGGCCCGCCCAGCTGGTGCGCGATGCGCAGGACCATGGCGTCGAGGTTAGGCCCATCGACATCAACGCCTCGGATTGGGACTGCACGCTTGAAGACGCCCCCTTCGATCCCAAGCGGGTCCTTGCGCGGCATGCCGAGATGCGCGGCGTGATCAAGTCGGCGCGCGCGGTGCGGCTCGGCTTCCGCCAGATCAAGGGCTTGAGCGAAGACGATATGCGCGCCTTCGTCGCCGCGCGTGGGGCGGGCTATGATTCAGTGCGCGACGTGTGGCTGCGCTCGGGCCTGCGCGTCGACGCGCTGGAACGGCTGGCCGGGGCCGATTCCTTCCGCTCGCTGGGGCTCGACCGGCGCGAGGCGCTATGGGCGGTGCGCGCGCTGGGCAGCAGGGCGGTCGAGCGCCTGCCGCTGTTCGACCGCCCTGAAATCCGCCTGCGGGATATGGAGCCCGAGACCGAACTGCCGCGGATGCCGCTGGGCGAGCACGTCGTGCATGACTATCGCTCGCTCGGGCTGTCGCTGAAGGCGCACCCCGTTTCCTTCCTGCGCCAAAAACTCGACCGCGCCGGCATCACGCCGAACTGGTTGCTGCCGAATGTTCCGGATGGCAGGCGTGTCTCGGTCGCCGGCCTTGTGCTGGTGCGCCAGCGGCCGGGCAATGGCAAGGCCATCTTCCTGACCCTCGAGGACGAGAAGGCCATTGCTAACGTCATCGTCTGGTCAAGGGTGTTCGACCATTTCCGCCCCGTCATCATGGGCGCGCGCTTCATCCGCGTCAGCGGTAAGCTGCAGTCGGAATCCGGAGTGATCCACATCGTCGCCGACAAGATTGAGGACCTGTCGGGCTGGCTGGCCGCGCTTTCCGAGGAAGCGCAAATTGCGGCCGTGCGCCCCAATTCCCAGCTTCCGGGAAGGCAGCCCCCGAACGCCTCGCCAATTGCCGCGCGCGATTACGAGGCCCTCTCCCGCGAGACGCATGAAGTCATGCCCAAGGGGCGCAATTTTCAGTAGGGCGCTGGCAGGCGCCATCGCGGGAAAGAAGCGCCGGAATCGTCGGGTTCGGCAGGGTCGATGCCGCAGCGGGCGCTTGTCAGCGGCGCCCGCCCGCCTGCAGCCCGGTGGACCGCCGGGGTTCGTCGGTCGGGTCGAGCGTGCGCGCTTCGGACGGCAGCATGACGGGAATGCCGTCGCGAACCGGATAGGCGAGCTTTGCCAACCGCGACACCAGCTCCTGCCGCGCCTCGTCCCACACCAGCGTTCCCTTGGTCAGCGGGCAGACCAGGAGCTCCAGCATCTTGACGTCCACGGCGGGCGCGGGCTTTTCCTGTCTCATCGCCGCTCGTCCCTCATTGCAGGCCGGAGCCGAAATCGTCGTTTTCGCGCGCCAGCACCATTTCGGTGATGGCGATCAGCGTGTCGGCGCGGGTTTTCAGGTCCGGCGCCTCCAGCAGCGCCTGCTTCTCGGCCGCCCCATAGGGCGCCATCATCGACAGCGCATTGACCAACATGGCGTTGTCGGCGCGGCTGACGCTGTCCCAGTCGGCCTGCAGCTCGTTGGCCTCGAGATAAGCACGAAACGCCTTCAGAAGCGCCAGCCGGTTGACGTCCTCGCCGGTCGGGTCGTCGGAAAGGTCCGTCGCGAAGGGCATGATGCGGCACTGGCGATAGGGCGATTTCACCGTCAGTTCCTGCGCGATGCGGAACCGGCAGACGCCTTGCAGCGAAATCAGGTAGCGGCCGTCGCCGGTCTCGGCAAAGGAGGTTATGCGCCCGATGCAGCCGATACCCGAAAGTTCGGGCTCGCCGTCCTCGCGCAGCGAGCCGTCGAGCGCGGGCTGGACGACGCCGATCAGCCGTGAGCCGCCGATCGTCTCGTCGACCATCTGTATGTAGCGCGGCTCGAAAATGTTGAGCGGCATGCGCCCACCCGGCAGCAGAAGCGCGCCGACCAGTGGAAACACTGGTATCGTCGCCGGGATGTCCTTGCCGAAACGGTAATACGCGTTTCCCGCCTGCAATTTCTCCTCCCCGCTCTGCCCTGAAGCGCCCCGATCAGCTTGAAACATTCCGTTTCCCGCTGCCGGGCGCCCCCGGACATTGCCTAGTCATCTGGAGCGTCGGTCGACCACTGCAAGGGCGACCGGCGCTCTTCGCCGCCGTCGGGCGATCAGGAAAACAGCAGCGACGACAGCTTGCGCCGGCTCGCCAGCGTCACCTCGTCAGTCATGCCCCAGGCCTCGAACAGCTGCAACAGCTTGGCACGAGCGCCGTCGTCGTTCCAGCTGCGATCCGCTTTCACGATCGCCAAGAGATTGTCGGCGGCCTCTGCGTGATTGCCAAGCGCACTCTGGATCATGGCAAGATCGTAGCGGGCCTGATGGTCGTTCGGGTTGGCAGCCAGCCGTGCCTCTAGCTCCGCCGGATTGCCGAGCGAGGCGGCCTGGGCGGCGAGGGCGAGCTTGGCGCGCACCCCGGCCAATGCCGGCGCGTCGGCCTTGTCGGCCGGCGCACGCGCCAGCACTTCTTCGGCGCCGGCGGTGTCGCCCGCCTCGAAAAGCACTTCGGCCAGGCCGCCCAGGGCGTCGAGATTGTCGGGCGCCTGCTGCAGCACCGCGTCGAAAATGCCGGCCGCGGTCTGGGCATCGCCGGCCGCGCGCGCTTCTGCTGCAGCGGCAAGCGCTTCCTCGATGCGCGGGCCACCGCCCTTGCCGCCGACGCGGTCGATGAATTCGCGGATCTGGCTTTCAGGAACGGCGCCCATGAAACCGTCCACCGGCTGGCCGTCCTTGAAGGCGATGACGGCAGGGATGGACTGGATGCCGAGCTGGCCGGCCACCGCGGGGTGATCGTCGATGTTCATCTTGACCAGCTTGACCTTGCCGTTGGACGCCTGGACCGCCTTTTCCAGCGCCGGTGCCAGCTGCTTGCAAGGGCCGCACCATGGCGCCCAGAAGTCGACCAGAACAGGCTGGTGTCGCGATTCCTGCAGAACGTCGGCCGCAAAGCTCGCCGTGGTCGTATCCTTGATGACGGATGCGTCCGCGCCGGCGGCTGCGCCTTCGCCCTGCGGCTGCGCCCCGCCATAGGTCACATTGGTCGTATAGGAGTTGCCGGCACCGCCGAATGAATTGTTGCTCATAACTGCCCTTCCGGCCGCCGCAGCGGCGCGTTCCAACCTATTTGCTGCCGGGACTACCGGCCAAGCCCAGTTTCGTCATCCATGTGGCGATCATGCCGAGACTTTCAAGACGAGCGGCTCGTGTCCAGTCGCCTTCACGAACGTCAGGAGATCGCCGCTGGCGATCGAAGTCGTCGCCTCATTGCTCAGCGGATGCGCATTGACGATCTCGTTTTCCATCAGCGGGGCGTCGAGCACCAGCTTCACGCGCTTTTCTGTATCGTTGATGAGGCCGAACACGGTCACCGATCCGGGCACCACGCCCAGAAGCTCCATCAGCGCCTCCGGCTTGCCGAAGGAGACGCGGCTCGATGCCCCGATCAGGTGGTGGATCTGCTTGAGGTCGACCTCGGCCTCCTCGTCCACCGTCACCAGGAAGAAATTGTCCTTCTTGTCCTTGAGGAACAGATTCTTGGTGTGGCCGCCAGTGATCTCGCCACGCAGGCCTTGCGAATCGGCAACCGTGAACAGCGGCGGGTGCGTTTTCGTCGTCACGGTGATTCCCAGCGAATCGAGAAAAGCGAAAAGTTCGTCGGGTGATTTGGGCATGAATCGGCGTTTCCGGGCTGGTTTTCGGTATCGGCCGGTTATTGGCCAAGGCGGCGCGCGAGACAATCCCCCAGCCGCATTTGTAATTGTGCGGAAGCTGACCCAGCGTCCATAAAGGGTTTGCCGGGCCGGTTCATATAAGTTTCAAAAACCGCAATTTTCCCTGTTGCAATCCTCCCCCGCTTCGGCCATATAGGCGTCGCTTCGGTCGAGACAGACCGGCGAGCGGGTGTAGCTCAGGGGTAGAGCACAACCTTGCCAAGGTTGGGGTCGAGCGTTCGAATCGCTTCACCCGCTCCAGTTTTCCTTCGGGAAACTAAGCAAACAAAAAGGCCGCCTTCGGGCGGCCTTTTGCTTTTCCAGCGGTCGAATCGGCAAGCTGTGATCACCCTTGGTTTGGGTCAAAGCATCTTTCGGCCAGCACGGCGCTCATGTCCTCGACCAGGGCTGCCACCGGCCCGCTGTTCTCCCAGGAATAGATCGACACCACCATCGAAGGCTCCGTGCTGAAGGGCGCGTATTGCCGGACACGGCGGCCGGCCGTCGTGCCTATGGGCAGAAGCGACAGCCCAAGCCCCGCTTCGACGGCGACCAACACGTTGTGCAGGCTGCTGCCGGAGAAGGCGATATACCAGCGGCGGCGTTCGCGCTCTATGCGCTCGAACATCGCGTCGCGATAAAGCCCGCCCGGCGGGAAGGCGACCAGCGGCATGGGGTCGGGCCAATCCTCGATCCGGTCGGCGCTCTCGAACCAGCCCATTGCTTCGGGGAATGTCGCGCGAAAGTCGGAGCTCGCGGCAGGTTCCTTGACGATGACGATATCGAACTCGCCGGCGCGGTACCGCTTCGTCAGATCGCGACTCAGCCCCGCCACGACATCCAGCCGGATTTCCCGGTGCCGCTTCGAAAAGCCGGCAAAGACCTTTGCCATCGCGCCGCTGACGATATCTTCCGGAACGCCGATGCGGATGGATGCCGTGCCGGCCGGGTCGGCAAGCATGGTCTCCGCTTCGTGCTGCAGGCTCAGGATCCGGCGGGCGTAGCCCAGCAGCCGCTCGCCCGAAGCCGTGGCCTGAACCGGCCGCGCGGCGCGGTCGATGAGCTCGCGGCCAACCGCTTCCTCCAGCCGGCCCAGCTGCTGGCTGATGGTCGATTGCGTCATGTTGAGCCGTTCGGCGGCCTGGGTGAAGCTTCCGGTGTCGGCAATGGCCACGAAAGAGCGCAGAAGGCGTGGATCGAGCATGGCGTCATTATAAGCTGACATCGACGGCGCATCATTCACATTCGCACTGATATTTATCAGAACATTTAATTTCCAGATGAAGGCGATCGCGCCTATTCTCCGGATGCTTCGGAATGAAAGCCGGCCGCCTAGGCCCGGGCCGACATGCAAGGTCGAGGGCGAGCCGAATCAGCAGGCGCTACGCCGTGCCGAGTGATTTGCGGACCCAAAAATGCTGAGACCTACGGCGATCCTCGCGTTCCTGATATTCACACTGGCGTTGTCGCCCATCGTTGCATCTGGACAAGACATGACTGACACCCGACTACATGCTGCGGCCGCCAAAGATGACGTAGCAACCATCAAGCAGCTTCTCTCCGAAGGCGTGGCACTCGATGCGCGCGACGCCGAAGGCCGCACCGCGCTTCTGGTTGCCACCCACGGCAACAGGATCGATGCCGCCCGGGCGCTAATCGAAGCGGGCGCCGACGTCAACGCCAAGGACAACATCATCGACAGCCCCTATCTTTATGCCGGCGCGCGTGGCCATCTCGAAATCCTCAAGCTGACGCTCGAGCACGGCGCCGACCTCAAGAGCACTAACCGCTACGGCGGCATCGCCCTCATCCCCGCCTCCGAGCGCGGCCATGTCGAAACCGTCCGCACGCTGATCGAGGCCGGCGTGAATGTCGATCACGTCAACAAGCTTGGCTGGACCGCCCTTCTGGAGGCGATCATCCTGAGCGATGGCGGGGAAAGGCATCAGCAGATCGTCCAGCTGCTGGTGGATGCAAAGGCGGATGTGAACCTTGCCGACCGCGAGGGCGTCAGGCCGCTCCAGCATGCCCGCAGCCGCGGCTATTCCAGGATCGAGCAGATCCTGGTTGCGGCCGGAGCGCACTGAAGGAGGCGACAATGAGCAATACCGAACGCTATCTGTGCCAGGCGATCGAGCTTGCGCGCACCAATCTCGAAAGCGGTGGCCGGCCCTTCGGAGCGGTCCTCGTCAGGAATGGCGAGGTCGTCGCAACGGGCGTCAACGAGATCGTCGGCACCAACGATCCCACCGCGCACGCAGAGATGATGGCGGTTCGGGCGGCAAGCCAAAAACTCGGCTCGCCGAATCTGGAAGGCGCTGCCGTCTATGCCAGCGGCCACCCCTGCCCCATGTGCATGGCCGCGATGCGCCTCGCCGGCGTCGGCGAAGTATATTACGCCTATTCCAACGACGATGGCGCGCCCTACGGCCTTTCGACGGCGGCCATCTATGCCGATCTGGCAAAACCCTTTTCCGAACAGTCGATGAAGATCAGCTATGTGCCGGTCCGCCCGGAACCCGGCCCCGATCTCTATGACGAGTGGCAGAAGAGACAGGCCAAGCGGGCATAGGCGGCATGCGGACTGAACGTGTCACCCCTTCCCGTCTGCTGCTTCTCGCGGTCGTGGCGATGGTCGGCCTCAATTTGAGACCGTTTCTCGCCGCCATCGGCCCGCTTGCCGCGAGCATCAAAGAGGCGACCGGGCTCGACTACCAGAGCATGTCGCTCTTCACCATGGTGCCGATGCTGCTGATGGGGATCTGCGCCTTTGCCGGCCCGCTGTTGCAGCGCTTTGTCGGCGCGCGACGGGCCGTCATCGGGGCGCTCGTCGTCCTTGCGCTGGGCTGCGCCCTGCGACTGTTCACGTCGAACGGCGTCGCCTTGATCGGAACGGCCGCCCTGTGCGGGCTGGGCGTCGCCATCGTGCAGGCCGTCTTCCCGGGCATCATCAAGGAACATTTTCCAGGGCGCGTGGCGGTCGTCATGGGGCTCTATTCGTCGATGCTCATGGGCGGCGGGGCGCTCGGGGCGCAGCTCTCGCCCATCGTCGCCAACGCGGCCGGAAACTGGCATATGGGCCTTGCCTGGCTCGCGGTGCCGGCGATCCTCGCCGCCGTGCTCGCAGCATTTGCGCTGCCGCGGAACAGGTCTCAGCCGGCGGGAGCTTTGCCCCTAGCCGTGCTTCTCAGCCGGCCGCGCACCTGGCTACTGATGGCCTGCTTCGGCCTGGTCAATGGCGGCTATTCATCCGTCATCGCCTGGCTTGCGCCCTACTATCAGACGCTCGGCTGGTCGACCTCCGCGAGCGGCAGCCTCCTGGCAACCATGGCCACCTGCCAGGCGATCGCGGCGCTGTCCATTCCCGTGCTTGCCGCGCGGTCGAAGGATCGCCGCCCCTGGATCTGGCTCACGCTCTCCATGCAGGTGGCCGGCTTCGCAAGCCTTGCGCTTTGGCCCGAGGCCGCGCCAGCCGTATCGGCGGCCCTTGTCGGGGCAGGCCTGGGCGGCTGCTTTGCCCTATCCATGGTGGTGGCGCTCGACCATATCGAGGACGCTGCCAATGCCGGCGCGCTGTCGGCGCTGATGCAGGGCGGCGGCTTTCTCATTGCCGCCATTCCGCCCTGGATCGTTGCGGTTCTGCAGGGCCTGACCGGCAGCTTTGCTGCGGGATGGCTCATGCATCTCGGCTGCGCCTTGCTGGTCGCGGTGCTGGCGCTGCGCTTTGCGCCGCATGGCTATGCGCGTGCCATGAACATACCGGCGGCTGGCCGCCAGCTTGCTTACGAATAGTAAAAACGTTCCGGCGCGGTCATCTTCGGGGCGGCCTCGCCAAGCGCCTCGAAGACCGAAATCTCGCAGACGCGGCAGAGCGCGTCGAGCGCCAGGTCGTTGGCCTGCGTGCCGAACGGGTCTTCCAGCTCTTCCGACAGCGCGTCGAGGCCGAAGAAGGAATAGGCGATCAGCGCCGTGAACAGCGGCGTTGCCCAGCCGGCCGAGAATGCGAGGCCGAAGGGCAAGAGCAGGCAGAAGATATAGGCCGAGCGCTGCAGCAAAAGCGTATAGGCGAAGGGCAGCGGCGTGCCGGCGATGCGCTCGCAGCCTGCCTCCAACGCGGCAAGCGAGGCGAGCCGCTCGTCGAGGATGCGATAGTCCATCGCCTCGATCGCGCCCGAGGTTTTTAGCGCGCCGATACGCCGGCCCATGCGCCGCACCATGGTATCAGGCTTGTTGGTGACGCCGGCAAGCGCGTCGGCCTCGGCGCCGATGAAGGTTCTTGCCTCGGCCGTCGCGTCGACATTGCGCAGCTGGCCGCGCAGCAGATGGCAGAAGGCCAGCGCCTCCATCAGAAGCGGCCGGGCCTGGCCGCTATCGGCCGGCACCAGTGCCAGCGCCGCGCGCGACAGGTTGCGCATGTCATAGACCAGCTGCCCCCAAAGCTTGCGCGCCTCCCACCAGCGGTCATAGGCGGCGTTGTTGCGGAAGCCGAGATAGAGCGACAGCGTCACGCCCAGCAGGCCGAAGGGCGCCAGACCGTAATTGCCGAAATCGAGCCCTAGCGCCTTGACCACGCCGACCACCACGCCGGCATAGATGCCGAAACCGATGATCTGCGGCATGATGCGCGGCACGATCGAGCCGCGCATGACGAAGAACAGTTTTAGGAGCCCCGGGCGCGGACGAACGATCATTTGTTTTGACTCCCCCTCTCACGGCCTCGGGCCTGCAATCGCATCATGGCGATCCTGACGTCGCGGAACAGCACGATCTGCGACGGCGCGCGTCGTCATGGGTCTTGTATTTCGCACTATGACGCAAGTGTGACATCGCGCTTAATCGAATGGTAAGTAGCCCTTCCTAGGATACCTTCGGACAGCCCGCGCAGGATCCGGCGCGGAGGCATGATGCCGCGCTTCTGGACCGGCCGCGCCCGGTATGCAAATCCATCCGATCTTCGACAGCGGCAGTTGTCCGGCGCATCATTGCGACGGCGATCCTGCTCCTGTGCCAGGTCGGTTCGGAAATGACAGATCCTGGAGTTCCCATGCCGATGAGACCGCGGCTGCTACATGTCGACGACCGCGCACCTGAAAGCGCCAGCCTCGTGCCCGAAGGCGATGGCAACGAACGGGACCCCTTCCGGATAGAAACCGAATTCGACGACGTCAGGCTCATCCTCCGCCGCTGGCAGTCGATGCGCCCCGCAGCCGGGGGCCTGCCTCAATACGAGGAAATCGCGCTCGGCAGCATCGGCCGCTTCGCCGACGAGCTGGCCGTGGTGCGACGCCTGGAGGGCGGCCAGCCCACCATTCTGCGCGCCGGGCCTCGCTTCGAGACGATCGTCGGCACGACCTGCATCGGCCGCACCACGACCTCCCTGCCCGCCGTGCATGCTATCGCCATAAGCGAGGCGCTGGAGGCCGGCAGCGAGGCCGCCAGCCCTGCCATGGTGCTGAGCCGGGCGCTGGTCGACGGCATGGTCTCCACCGTCGAGACGGTGGCGCTGCCGCTCGCCTGCCGCTGGGCGGGCGACTACTTCCTGCTCTTCCTGCGGCCGCGCCGCAGCCAGCTCAACCTGGCGCGCCTGCTCATCAACGCCACGCATGAGGGCATCATCGCGCTCAGCGCCATCGAGCGAAACGGCGCCGTCCGCGATTTCTCAATCCTCAGCATCAACGACGCTGCCGCCCAGCATCTGGGCTCGCGCGCCGAACAGCTGCAGTTCACGCTCCTGTCCGAGGCGCTGGCCCGGCCCGGCCTGTCGCTGGCGCATTTCCGCGAGGCCGCGCAGAGCCGGCGCACCACGACCTTCGAGCTCGAATACGGCATCGACGACCGGCGCGTGTCGCTGCAGGTGGGCGTCGCGGTCGCCGACGACATCCTGGCCGTCACGCTCACCGACATCGGCGAGCTGAAGGCGCGCGAGACGCTGTTCCGGTCGCTGTTCGACGAGAACCCGGTGCCGATGTATGTGCGCGACGCCAGCGGCGAGAATTTCCTCAACGTCAACGAGGCTGCGCTGCGCCTCTACGGCTTCGACCGCGAGGCCTTCTTCGCCCGCGGCCTCGCTGGGCTGCGCATGGATGCGGAAGTCACGCGGCAGCCCTCGGGCGAAGCGAGCTGCCGCCATGTGGCGGCCGACGGCCGGGTGCTCGACGTCGTCGAATATACGCGCGACATCGTGGTCGACGACGCACCCGCCACGCTCTCGACCATCGTCGACGTGACCGAGCGCAAGCGCGCCGAGGAACATGTCACCTATCTCGCCCTGCACGACCCGCTGACGGGCGTCGCCAACCGCACCCTGTTCACGCGGGAGCTCGAGCGGGCGGCGGGCCAGGGCAATCCGTTCGCGGTGCTGCTCATAGACCTCGACGACTTCAAGGTCGTCAACGACACGCTCGGCCACGCGGCTGGCGATGCGCTGCTGATCGAGGTCACCACGCGCCTGCAGAAAATCCTGCGCCGCTCCGATATCGTCGCTCGTCTCGGCGGCGACGAGTTTGCCGTGCTGCTGCCCGGCGCCGCGTCGCGTCCGGTGATCGACCGCCTCGCCTCGCGGCTGATCGGCGACATCGCCAAGATCCGCAACATCGACGGCGTCGAGGTTTCGGTCACGGCAAGCGTGGGCGCCGCACTGTCGCCCAATGATGCGTCCGGCACCGAAAACCTGCTCAAATGCGCGGACCTCGCGCTCTATCGCGCCAAGAACAGCAGCAAGGGCCAGCTCCGCTTCTTCGAGCCCGAAATGGACAGCCAGGTGCGCGAACGGCGTGCCCTGGAAATGGAGCTGCGCGGCGCCGACATCGAAAAGGAGTTCGAGCTGCATTTCCAGCCGATCTTCGGCGTCCAGTCCGGCCAGTTGCGCGGCTTCGAGGCGCTGCTGCGCTGGAACAGCCCCAAGCGCGGCATGATTTCGCCCGCCGCCTTCATACCGCTTGCCGAGGAAACCGGCATGATCCACGAGCTCGGCCGCTGGGTGGTCGCGGAAGCCTGCCGGCAGGCGGCAAGCTGGCCGGAGCGGCTGGTCGTGGCCGTCAATGTCTCGCCGGTACAGTTCCGCCGCGGCGATCTGGTCGCCAATATCGGCGAGGCGCTGGCCCGCTCGCGGCTGACGCCGACGCGGCTGGAAATCGAGGTCACCGAATCGGTTCTGCTCGCCGACTCCGAGGCAAATCTCGCGATCCTGCGCCGCATCCGCGACCTCGGCGCGCGCATTGCGCTCGACGATTTCGGCACCGGCTATTCGAGCATGAGCTACCTGCGCCGCTTCCCATTCAGCCGGCTAAAGATCGACCGATCCTTCATCCGAGAGATCGGCGGCAGCCCCGAATCGCTCGCCATCGTTCGCGCCATCATCGGCCTCGGCACCAGCCTGGGCATCGACACGACGGCCGAAGGCGTCGAGACGATGGAGCAGCTCAATGCGCTGCGGCAGGAAAATTGCGGCGAGCTGCAGGGCTTTCTGTTCAGCCCTCCGGTCGCAAGCGCCAAGGTCAGCGACATCATCGATGCCTTTTTCGAGCCCCCGAGCCAGGTCGCCTGAGTAGGGTGACCCAAAAAATCCTTGGAAACGAAAATGGGCGGCGGAGCAAAAACTCCGCCGCCCTTTTTGCCTGAGCTAGTCCTGGGAGGAGTTCTTAGCGGGCGTTGCCCATCGGCAGCACGACGCCATTGGCGCTGTCGCCATAGGTGTGGCGCGAGGAAACCGGCGCCGGCGCCTGCGTGCGCTGCTTTTCAGGGGCATTTGTCTTGACCGACGCAGTCGAGGAATAATCCAGCTGCGGAGCTGTGGCCGACTTCGGATGGTGCAGCGAGTTGTCAAAATCGCCGGCAAGGGCGCTTCCCGACAGGGCCAGAAGGGCAGCGAGGCCGATGAGGGTCTTTCTCATGATCATTCTCCATTCCGTACGTGTATATTACCACGTACATATACGAATATGATCGCGCTGGTGCAAGTAAAGTTCGTACGCGTACGGAAGCGTCGTTTCTCACGATTCGTTGAACGGGAAGGGCTTTGCGAGGAAGTGCGTCGGCTTACGCGCCGTGCCCGCCGACCGAAACGCAGGGCGGGCCGAAGCCTCGTGCGTGGCTTCTAAAACAAAGGCTTAGAGCGCGATGGTCGTTCGAGGAAAAGCCGTTTCGCCCTGGAGAACTACCTGAAAAAAAACTCTAGCGGCGCTCTTCTGGAGCCACCAGAGCCTCGACCTGTTGTTGCGCCCTCAGTCCGGCCAGCGTCACTTCCATCGCTGTCTTGAGAAATTTCCCGGGCTCGCCGAACGGGTAGAAGGGACGGGTGATCTGCAGGGAAATGGCGCCGTGACTGCAGCTCCACAAAAGGGTGGAGATGGCATGGGCATCGCCCTTGAAGATGCCGGCGTCGATGCAGGCCTGCACGCGCTTCAGCAGGACGCGCAGGGCCGGGTTCCTGCCCTCGAGTTCCTCGATCCCGGTCACGCTCCGCTCACAGAACTCCGCGGGGTCGCGGGTCATGAAGGTCATGAAGACGGTGCGGTATTCGTTGGGGTTCTCCAGCGCGAAGATGGCATATTCGTCCATGATCTTGCGCAGCGCAGCCAGCGGCTCGGCCGGCACATCCTGCTCCATGCGCCACGCCAGCGTCGCGAAGGCGTCTTCCGCCAGCGCCAGGAGAATGGCGTGCTTGTCGGCGAAATAGGAATAGACCGACATCGGCGCATAGCCGACCCGCTTGGCGAGATTGCGGATCGTCAGGCCCTCATAGCCCTCTTCCTTGATGAGCTCATGGGCCGCGCGAAGAAGTTCGGCGCGCAACTCGGCCTTGTGGCGCTCCCGGCGGCTTTGGGCGGTGGTGGGCTGTGTCATGGTCGCGGCATCCTATATGCCGTGCGATGAGCCAGCAAGAACGTGCCGGGTGCACCAGGCATTCGTCGACCGGCCGTCGACGGAGACAGTCCGGGCTCGCAATGCAGAGCCGAAGCAGGCCCCCGACCGCTCCACCTTCGTCATCCTCGGTGTGTCGGCCCGCCCCACTTCGTCATCCTCGGGCCGGAGCACGAGCGCAGCGAAGTGCGCAGGACCCGAGGATCCATGCCGGTTGACCAAAACTGCCGCCGCGACGCGGACAGCCGCACGCAAGCGCAACCCGTTGTGGATGAATTCACCACAATTTCGGCACTAACCAATTGGAATCATTCGCCCCGAGAGAAAACCGCAGCCCATTTTCTCCCCCACTTTCCCGCCTCCCGCATAATCCGTGGCATCGGCCTCAGCGGGAACACGGGTCATGAACCGGATGAGCGTGGAGGGCGACGATGTCCGGGCTGGTGGCGCTAACGGTGGCGCTGCTGGGTGATGAACCCCCAAGTCCGGGCCTTTGCGGCGGCTGGCGGCGCGAATGTGGAGGCGACTGAGCGGGGCAAGCTCATCGAACGGGCGGTCGTGGAGACCGCAGATAAATTACTAGATGAGCGCGTTTCCCGACCGCCCGTCTTCCCAGGTTCTTTGAAATGGCCAGACGGTGAAAACCGGGCGTGGCACCGAATAGGTGCGTCCTTCGAGGCTCGCCCTGCGGGCGAGCACCTCAGGATGAGGAAGGTTGGCGCGGCGATACGCTCAACTCAAGAGGTGGGCGCAGACAGAAGCCCTCATGGTGAGGTGCGCAGTGCAGCGAAGCGGAACGGAGCCTCGAACCACGAGGGCGGGATAAAACGCGCCGGCGCCCTACCCTCGTCTCATGAAGGAGGCAAACCGCCCTTTGGTCGATCGCAGCAGGTAAAAACCTGACTTGCCACATTATGCCCTTGATCGTAGGGAATTTGGCCCCCACACACCGAATAGATGAACGTAAACTACATCTTAACCATGATAAGCCAAGCGTCCCGCTGGCGATTGGCGTTATGATTTAGGTAACGAGGAGAAAAGCATGGCACTTATTGCCAAAGGAAACATTTTTGCGGCCGCCGCTCTCGCCATGCTCGGTCTGACCGCCGGCAGCGCCTATGCGGCGCCACAGTGCGGCAACGATGCCAGCGGTTTCGCGAGGTGGGTGGAAAGCTACAAGGCGGAAGCCAAGGCGCGCGGCATCGACACCTCGCCGCTGGCCGGGGTCAAGTACGACACGGGCGTGATCCACATCGACCGCAACCAGCACGGCGCCTTCAAGGGCACTCTGGATGAGTTCATGGCGCGCCGCGCGCCTGCCTCCTACGTCAAGCGCGCCAAGTCGCTCTGGAAGGCCAATGCCGGCATGTTCTCCAAGATCGAGCAGCGCTATGGCGTGCAGCCCGAGGTCCTGCTGGCTATCTGGGGCATGGAAACCGGCTTCGGTGCCAATTCCGGCAACAAGAGCGTGTTCCAGCCGCTGGCGACGCTGGCCTATGACTGCCGCCGTTCGGCCTATTTCACCAACGAGCTCGACTCGGCACTCGAGATTGCCCAGAAGGGCTACATTTCGGCCAGCCAGATGAAGGGCGCCGGCTTCGGCGAACTCGGCCAGACCCAGTTCCTGCCGTCCAAGTACCTGCAATATGCGGTCGACTTCGACGGCGACGGCCGCCGCGACCTGATCCACTCCACGGGTGACGTGCTCGCTTCGACGGCGAACTTCCTCAAGGGCCACGGCTGGCAGGCCGGCGGCGGCTACGGCCCCGGCGAGCCCAACTACCGCATCTGGAACGAATGGAACCGCGCCACGATCTACCAGCAGGCGCTGTCGCGCTTCGCCACCCAGATCGCGCACTGATCGAACGATTTTTCCGCCATGCATGCCCCCGGGCATGCATTCGGTGGGCAACAAAAAACCCGGCGTTTCCGCCGGGTTTTTCTTTGGGCCGCTTGTGAAATTTAGCGGCGGTCGCGGGCCGCCAGCGTGCGCAGGCGCAGCGCGTTGAGCTTGATGAAGCCTGCGGCGTCCTTCTGGTCGTAGGCGCCCTGGTCGTCCTCGAAGGTGACCAGCTTGTCCGAGTAGAGCGACTTTGCGCTCTCGCGGCCGATGACCATGACATTGCCCTTGTAGAGCTTAAGCGTCACTTCGCCCTCGACGTTCTTCTGGCTGAGGTCGATCGCCGCCTGCAGCATCTCGCGCTCCGGCGAGAACCAGAAGCCGTAGTAGATGAGCTCGGCATAGCGCGGCATCAGCTCGTCCTTGAGGTGGGCTGCGCCGCGGTCGAGCGTGATCGACTCGATGGCGCGGTGCGCGGCCAGCAGGATCGTGCCGCCCGGCGTTTCGTAGACGCCGCGGCTCTTCATGCCGACGAAGCGGTTTTCCACCAGGTCGAGGCGGCCGATGCCATTGTCGCGGCCGTACTCGTTGAGCTTGGCGAGCAGCGTCGCAGGCGAAAGACGCTCGCCATTGATCGACACGGCGTCGCCCTTTTCAAAGCCGATCTTGATGATGGTCGCCTTGTCGGGGGCTGCCTCGGGCGAAATGGTGCGCATGTGCACATATTCCGGCGCTTCCTGTGCCGGGTCTTCCAGCACCTTGCCCTCGGAGGAGGAGTGCAGCAGGTTGGCGTCGACGGAGAACGGCGCCTCGCCCTTCTTGTCCTTGGCCACCGGAATCTGGTGCTGTTCGGCGAATTCGAGCAGATGCGTGCGGCTCTTGAACGACCAGTCGCGCCACGGCGCGATGATCTTGATGTCGGGGTTCAGCGCATAGGCCGAAAGCTCGAAGCGTACCTGGTCGTTGCCCTTGCCGGTGGCGCCATGGGCGATGGCGTCGGCGCCGGTCTTCTTCGCGATCTCGATGAGATGCTTGGAGATCAGCGGACGTGCGATCGAGGTGCCGAGCAGGTAGACGCCTTCATAGACCGCGTTGGCGCGGAACATCGGGAAGACGAAATCGCGCACGAATTCCTCGCGCACGTCCTCGATGAAGATCTCCTTGATGCCGAGCATCTCGGCCTTCTTGCGAGCCGGCTCGAGCTCCTCGCCCTGGCCGAGGTCGGCGGTGAAGGTCACGACCTCCGCGCCCAGCTCAGTCTGCAGCCACTTCAGGATGATGGAGGTGTCGAGACCGCCGGAATAGGCGAGCACGACCTTTTTCACGTCTTTCCACTTGGACATAGTCGATCCGGTTCCCTTTGCCTGTGCCGCCCTTGCGGCACCGCGCTTCCGGCGGCACTTTTATGCAGGAACCGCGATGCGGGCAAGCTTGTCCGCGCCTGCTTTAGTGCTGGTACGGCCGGAGGCTTTCAACTATTTTGCGCTATCCTCAGCCGAGCCTGCAAGAAAATGTCCTTCGTCCCGGAAGTCGCCGTCGTCCTGCAATTCGCAGTCGCCACCTTTATCATCGCAATTACGCCCGGACCGGACATGACGCTGTTTGTCGGGCGCGCGCTTGCGGAGGGACGCGTCGCCGGCTTTGCCTGCATGTTCGGCGCCTTCACCGGCATCGTCATCCACACCTCGCTGGTGGCGCTCGGCCTGTCGGCGCTGATCGTAGCCTCGCCGCAGGCCTTCATGGCGCTCAAGGTCGGCGGTGCCGGCTATCTGGTGTGGCTGGCCTGGAACGCGATCCGCAACGGCTCCGCCTTCTCGCCCGAGACGGTCAAGCGCGCGCCGCGCACGCTGTTCCAGAACTGGGCGACTGGCCTGGGCATCAACCTGCTCAACCCGAAGATCATCCTGTTTTTCATGACTTTCCTGCCGCAGTTCGTCTCGGCGAATGATCCGCACGCGCCGGGCAAGCTGTTCTTCCTGGGCATGCTGTTCATCCCGCTGTCGCTGCCGCTCACTGCGCCCATGGTGATCGCAGCCGACAAATTCGCGGCCCTGCTCAAGAAGAGCCCGCGCGTGACGCGCATTGTCGACTATCTGTTCGCCGGCGTCTTTTCCGCCTTCGCGCTGAGGATCATCACGGCGCAGGCGCGCTAACACCTACGGCAGCTGTACGTCCTGCTGCCAGTTCCCGGCTGAGCGGCCGGCGATCAGCCAGTAGACGATGCCGCCGATCAGCCCGGCGCCAAGGAGCAGCAGAGACGTGCGCGGCTCCTCGAATGGCGGCCAGTAGGCCTCGAAGTCGTTTGCTTCGAAGCGGCCCAGCCAGAAATTGCCGTTTGCGAGCAGCGCCCCGACCACCACAAGGGCTGCGGCGCCGCCGCTCAGCGCATGGGTGAGCCAGTCGCGCTTGCCGAGAAATTCGGTGATGAAGATCGCCACTATGGCCGGGAAGAACGCGTAATAGGCGACGAACAGCGCCGTGAAGGGAATGGTGAAGACCAGCGAAGCGGTGGCGACCGGATCGCTCGGCTCGGCCCCCAGAGCGCCGAGCGCCAGGACGTTGATGAAGGCGCTCGCGGCAAGCGACGCGCCGATATAGCCCAGAAGGATGATCGCCAGCCGGAAGATGAGGGCCAGCACCTTGCTCACGCTTCGCCGTGCCCCGCGATCATCATGGCCTCGAGCGCCAGGCGCTCGGACTTCTTCAGGCGCTCAGACTCCGACTTCAGCTGGCCGCAGGCGGCCAGAATGTCGCGGCCGCGCGGGGTGCGGATCGGCGAGGCGTAGCCGGCCGCATTGATGTAGTCGGCGAATTTTTCGATCTGCTCCCAGTCCGAGCACTGGTAGTTCGAGCCCGGCCACGGGTTGAACGGGATCAGGTTGATCTTGGCGGGAATGCCCTTCAGCAGCTGAACCAGAGCCTTGGCGTCTTCGAGACTGTCGTTGACGTCCTTCAGCATCACATATTCGAAGGTGATGCGGCGCGCATTGGACAGGCCCGGATATTCCCGGCAGGCCTTCATCAGTTCCTTGAGCGGGAACTTCTTGTTGATCGGCACGAGCAGGTCGCGCAGGTCGTCATTGGTGGCGTGCAGCGAGATCGCCAGCATGACGCCGATTTCCTCGCCGGTACGATAGATCTCCGGCACGACGCCGGAGGTGGAGAGCGTGATGCGGCGCTTCGACAGTGCAAGACCGTCGCCGTCGGAGGCGATCAGCAGCGCCTTCTTGACGGCATCGAAATTGTAGAGCGGCTCGCCCATGCCCATCATGACGATGTTGGACACCTTGCGCCCTTCGCTCGGCACGATGGCGCCGGCCGGCGTGTCGCGGTCGGGGAAGTCGCCCAGGCGGTCACGCGCGGAAAGAAGCTGGGCGAGGATTTCCTCGGCGGTGAGGTTGCGCACCAGCTTCTGCGTGCCGGTGTGGCAGAAGGAGCAGGTCAGCGTGCAGCCGACCTGGGACGAGATGCACAGCGTGCCCCGGCCTTCCTCGGGAATGTAGACGGTCTCGATCTCCACCGGACGACCGGCACCGCGCGGCGGGAAGCGGAACAGCCACTTGCGCGTGCCGTCGTTGGAAATCTGCTCCTCGACGATTTCAGGCCGCGAAATCGCAAAGTGCTCAGCGAGAGCGGCGCGCAAATCCTTGGAGATGTTGAACATATGCGCGAAGTCGGACACGCCGCGCACATAGAGCCAGTGCCAGAGCTGCTGCACGCGCATCTTGGCCTGTCTTTCCGGCACGACGCCGGTGGCGACAAGTGCTTCGGCCATTTCAGCGCGCGTCAGGCCGATCAGCGAGGGCTTCTCCGGCGCGGTGCTGGGGCGCAATGCGTTGCGTGTGCTGTCGGCAGTGAGATCGAGCGAAAAGGCCATGGTATCGGAATTTCTGGAGTTTTGGGCAGCCGCCTTCAAGCGGTCCGAAAGGCGCACATATCACGACTTGGCGCCCGCGTCACGGTCTGTGAGATGGTGTTGTCGGAATGCCATTCCAAGTGCGCAAGCGTTTTGCGGTACTTCGGCGCCGATTGTCACCCTCGAAATGACCGGCAACCACGACAATGTCACGAGGTCGCCGCGCAGCCTGCCTGAAACGAAAAAGGCCGGATCGGCTGATCCGGCCTTCGAAGAACCCGGAAAGCTTGCGATTACTTGCAGGCCGCGATCGACTGGAGCGCCGCCGAAATACCCTTCAGCGAGAAGGTGTAGCTGGTCGGGTTGCCGCGGCCGGACTTGGCCGAAATCTTCATGTCGGCGCCGGTCTTCATGGCCGCGATCAGCAGCGGCTCCTCGGCGGCGTTTTCCACCCAGGCCGACTTGCCGCGCGTGAACATGGCGAAGCTCTTGTCGCCGACGGTGACCGTTACCTTCGAGTTTGCCTGCAGGTCGTAGGAGGCGATGAACTGCGGCTCATACGAAACCGACTGCCCGGGACGCTGGCTGACGAAGAAGAAGATGTCGCCGTGGTCGAGCGTTGCCGGCTGCTTGTCGGTCGGAACCGTCAGAACGTAGCAAACCTTGCCGGTATTGGCCTGATAGCTATAGGTGCCCCATGCATTGTGCTGGCCGATCTTGGTGGCCGACTGGGCGAGCGAGGGGGCGGCGCTGGAAACCAGAAACAGGCTCGAAGCGAGAGCAATGAATGGGCGCATTGTTTTTAGGTTCCCTGTTCCTTGCAGTATGCGGGGAGCGGGCAGATTCGCGCTGCCCGGTTGGTTCATTTTGATTTAATCTGGGTTACCAAAGCGTGAATGGATCTGAAAGAGGTTCATTTTCGCCATGGTATCGCCGCTATTCGCAGACCCCTGAAATAGGGGAAAGCACCGTCCCTGATGAGGTTGAACGGCAGGAAAACGGCAAGAATTTGACTGTTTGCACAAGCTTGCAATGTCCGTGCCAACTAACGTAGCGGCGCGGACGGGGCGATCTTTGCCGACCCTGCGGCAGCACTCATTGAAGGCCGGCCAACGCTTCCCTGGCGGCTTCCCGATGAGCCGGCGTAATGTTACCGCGGACGGCGGCCAGAGCGGCCGCCAGCACCGCGATGTCGTCGGTGAAGCCGATGCCGAGGAAGACGTCCGGAATGGCATCGAAGGGCATGACGAAATAGGCGAGTGCGGCCAGCAATATGCCTTTCGCCTTCAGCGGCGTCTGCTTGTCCATGGCGCAATAATAGCCGGCGACCACTTCCTCCATGAAGGGAATGTGGCTCGCCGCACGCTTTGCGGTGCGCCAGAATTTGTCGCGCACCTTCTTTTCGTCGCGCGCAAAATCATGGCTTTCGAAATCTCCGGCCTTGGCCATTTGGTCTCTCCTGTCGCGGCGACATGTGGGAAGATCGAGGGCCGGGCGCAAGATTTCAGGGACGGGCGAAGCCGTCCATCCGGCCGGCAAGCTCGAAGTCGAGGCGGCTGAGGCCGCCCGTGGCGTGGGTGGTCAGCGTCACGTCGACCGTCTTGAAGACATTCGACCATTCCGGGTGATGGTCCAGCGTTTCGGCGGCCATCGCCGTGCGCGTCATGAAGGCGAAGGCTTCGCTGAAATCGCTGAAGACGAACTTCTTCGAAATCGCGGTGCCGTTGCGGTCGAGCGTCCAGCCGTCGAGCGCGGCGAGCGCCTCTGCGACCGCGGCCGGGTCAAGTTTCTGTCTCGTCATGCGCGCATCCGTGCTATCGGGCTTGGGTTGTCTCGATCATAGCGTCCCGATCATGCCCGCAAAGCCCGAAACGTCCGTTCTCTTCGTCTGCCTCGGCAATATCTGCCGTTCGCCGCTGGCGGAGGGCGTGTTCCGGGCAGTCTGCACCGAGCGAGGAGTGGAAAGCGCCGTCCTGCTCGATTCAGCCGGCACCGGCGGATGGCACGCAGGCTCCTCGCCCGATCCGCGCTCGATCGCCATTGCTGCGCATCACGGCATGGATATTTCGGGCCAGCGGGCGCGCAAGGTGGTGGCCGAGGACTTTGACCGCTTCGATCTCATCCTCGGCATGGATCGCTCCAATGTCGACGATCTGCTTCGCATCGCGCCAGCGGAGGCGCGGCAAAAGATCCACCTATTCCTGGAATACGCCACCGGAAGGCGTGCGGATGTCCCCGACCCCTATTATGGCGGGCCCGAGGGATTCGCCGATGTCTATCGTATGGTCCGCAACGCGTCCGAAGCGCTGGCGGACAAATTGTTCGAGCGCGCAGAGGTGCCCGAGAGCGGCCAGGCCTCCTCGATGACGTAGGGGCCGCCGCCGACGGAGTCGCGCGAGGACATCAGCACGAAGCGGCCGACCTTGAACGGCACGGCCGAGAAGCCGCCATGCGCCGACAGGTACTTTGCCACATCGTGCGGACTGGGATTGCGCAGCCGCGCCAGCGTGACATGCGGCGAGAATTTGCGCGGATCGGCCGGAACGCCAAGGCGCTGGCAGATGCGCTCGATCTCGGCCTGGAGTGCCAGCAGGTCGGGCGATGGCGCGACACCGGCCCACACCGCATGCGGCTTCTTGGAGCCGAAGGCGCCGACGCCGGAGAGTTCGAGATGGAAGGCCGGGCGCCGCACGCGGTCGAGCGCGCCGGCTATCTCGTCGGCAAGGTGGTTTTCGATGTCACCGATGAAGCGCAGGGTCAGGTGATAGTTTTCGACATCGATCCAACGAGCTCCCGGGAGACCTCCGCGCAGCAATGAAAGAGAAAGCGCTGCGTCGCGTGGAATTTCGAGGGCGGTGAACAATCGTGGCATCGCTGCCTCCCCGAATCGAATTCTTGGTCCTAGCGAATCACCGATCACCCGCAGGGGCAAGCCGTAATTCGCCCTTTCCACTCAACATGCGTTAATGACGATTTTCAGACTCTCACTAGGAATTGTTCTGCTTGGCGGCGATCGTCTTCTCAACAAGCGGCAGCATGCGCTCGACCATGCGGTCCACGCCGGTGGCATTGGGGTGCATACCGTCGTCCAGCAGCGCGGTCTTGTCGGCCGCCACGCCATCGAGGAAGAACGGATAGAGCGGCGCATCGTACTTCTTGGCCAGCGTCGGATAGATTGCGTCGAAGGCCTTGGCGTAGCCGTCGCCGAGATTGGGTGCGGCAAGCATGCCTGCAATCAGCACAGGAATGTTGCGCGCTTTCAGCTTGGCGATCATGGCGTCGAGGTTCTTCTCCGCGATCTCCGGCGACACGCCGCGCAGCATGTCGTTGGCGCCGAGTTCGAGGATCACCAGCTGCGTGCCGTCGGGGACCGACCAGTCGAGGCGCGCCAGGCCACCGCTCGTGGTATCGCCAGACACGCCCGCATTCGAGATCACGACATCGTGACCATTCTTGCGTAGCGCAGCCTCAAGCTTTTCAGGGAAGCTCTGGCCTGCATCGAGGCCGAACCCCGCCATCAGGCTGTCGCCGAAACCGACGATGCGAAAGGGATCGGCATTTGCCGGGGCAAGCATAAAAAGCGAGAAAAATGCGGCAAAAAGCGCTGAAATCAAATGTTTGAATGCCATGACGCAAAACCCATATGACGAAAAATTCTGCCTATTCCCTCTCATATAGGACCGCAACGCCGTGACAGAAGCCGTCATCGACCTGAAGGATGTATCCCTGACGCTGGGCCACGGCGCTTCCGCCGTACATGTGCTGAAGGGGGTCAGCCTTTCGGTGACGGCGGGTGAGGCGACCGGCATCGTCGGGCCGTCCGGCTCGGGAAAATCGACCCTGCTGATGGTTCTGGCGGGGCTCGAAGGGGTCGATGCTGGAACGGTGCGGATTGCCGGCGAACTGCTGAACGGCAAGACCGAAGACCAGATCGCGGCGTTTCGCGGCCGCAATGTCGGCATCGTCTTCCAATCCTTCCACCTCATTCCCAACATGACCGCGCTGGAAAATGTCGCGGTGCCGCTCGAACTCGCTGGCCACCGCGACGCCTTCAAGGTTGCCGAGCGCGAGCTTGCCGCCGTCGGTCTCGCCGACCGGGTGACGCACTATCCGGGCGAATTGTCGGGCGGCGAGCAGCAGCGCGTGGCGATCGCCCGCGCGCTGGCGCCGGAGCCGCGCATCCTGATCGCCGACGAGCCGACGGGCAATCTCGACCAGGCCACGGGGCGGCAGATTGCCGACCTGCTCTTCGCCAAGGCGAAGGAGCGCGACATGACGCTCGTTCTGGTCACGCATGATCCGGCACTTGCCGCCCGCTGCACGCGCCAGGTTGCGATGCGCTCTGGCCGGATCGAGACCGAGCCGTCGCTTGCTGCCGTTTCGGCGTGAGGCGGCCGCTCATGCCCTTTTCCCAGACGCTCAAGCTCGCCGTCCGCTTCTCGCTGCGCGAAATGCGCGGAGGCTTGCGCGGCTTCCTGATCTTCCTCACCTGCATCACGCTCGGCGTAGCGGCCATCGGCGGCGTCAATTCCGTGGCGCGTTCGATCACCACCGGCGTCGCCAATCAGGGCCAGGTTCTGCTCGGAGGCGATGTGCGCTTCCAGCTCAACCAGCGCGAAGCAAACCCCGATGAACTTGCCTTTCTGAAAAGCCTTGGAACGCTGTCCGAAAGCTCGAACATGCGCTCGATGGTGCGGCTTGAGGACGGTTCCGACCAGTCGCTGGCCGAGGTCAAGGCGGTTGACGCCGCCTACCCGCTGTTCGGCGGGCTTGTGACGGAGCCGGCATTGCCGCGCGAGGAGTTGTTCGGCGAAAAGGCCGGCGTTTTTGGAGCGGCTGCGGCCGACCTGCTGTTCGAACGCCTTGGGTTGAAGATTGGCGATCGGGTCAAGTTGGGCAAAGCCACCTTCGAGTTGCGGGCAAAGATCGTCACCGAGCCGGATGCCATTTCTGAGGGCTTTGGGTTTGCGCCGCGCCTCATGGTGTCCAATGCCGGTCTTGCCGCATCGGGCCTGGTTCAGCCGGGCAGCCTGGTCGAACACGCCTACAAGATCCGGTTGCCCGAGGGCGCCAGCGAGGCCCAGCTCGCCGGAATCCGCAAGCAGGCGGAGGAAAAGTTCCCGCAAGCCGGCTGGAGCATCCGCACCCGCACCAATGCCGCGCCAGCGCTCTCGGCCAATATCGAACGCTTCTCGCAGTTTCTGACACTGGTGGGGCTGACGGCCCTCATCGTCGGCGGTGTCGGCGTCGCCAATGCCGTTCGCGCCTATCTCGACGGCAAGCGCGGCGTGATCGCCACCTTCAAGAGCCTCGGCGCCTCCGGCGGCTTCGTCTTCACCGTCTATCTGGTGCAGATCATGATGATCGCGACGATCGGCGTGGCCATCGGCCTCGCGCTCGGCGCGCTGATGCCCTACGCGGCGGCCGCGGCCCTCTCAAGTGTCATTCCGGTGCCTGCCGAGGGCGGTCTCTATCCCGTCGCGCTCGCCATGGCTGCCCTGTTCGGTTTCCTGGTGACGCTGGCTTTCGCGCTGCTGCCGCTCGGCCGGGCACGCAACGTGCCGGCAACGGCGCTGTTTCGCGAAATGGGCTTTGGCGGCGGCGGTCTGGCGCCCTGGCGCTATGTTGCGGCCGCAGCGGGTCTTGCAGTGCTACTCGCAGCCCTGGCGGTCTGGTTCTCGAGCGACCGGCGCATTGCCCTGATCTTCGTCGGCGCGACGATCTTCGCCTTCGTGGTGCTGCGCGCGGTCGGGTTCGGCGTGCAGTGGCTCGCGCGTAAAAGCCCGCGCGTTCGCTCGACCGCGCTGCGACTGGCCATCGGCAACATCCACCGTCCCGGCGCGCTGACGCCCTCTGTCGTGCTCTCGCTCGGGCTGGGGCTGACGCTTCTCGTGACGCTGGCGCTGATCGACGGCAATCTGCGCCGCCAGATTGCCGGCAGCCTGCCGGAGCAGGCGCCGAACTTCTTTTTCGTCGATATCCAGGAGAGCGACCTCGACGCCTTTTTCGCGCTGATCGGGAAGGAAGCGCCCGAGGGCAAGCTAGTGCGAGTGCCCATGCTGCGCGGCCGGGTGATGGCGCTCAACGGGGTCGAGGTGCAGAAGCTGAAGGTGCCGCCCGCCGGCGCCTGGGTGCTCCGCGGCGACCGGGGCCTCACCTATGCCAAGAACCAGCCTGAAAACTCGACGCTGTCGGCCGGCACCTGGTGGCCGCAGGACTATCAGGGCGAGCCGCTGGTCTCTTTCTCAGCCGAGGAAGGCAACGAGCTTGGCCTCAAGCTCGGGGACACGGTGACGGTCAATGTGCTTGGCCGCAACGTGACGGCAAAGATAGCCAATTTCCGCGAAGTGAAGTGGGAATCGATGGGCATCAATTTCGTGATGGTGTTTTCGCCCAACACCTTCGCCGGCGCGCCGCATTCCTGGCTGGCGACGCTGTCGATCCCGGATGCCTCCATCGGTGAAGAGGCACGTATTCTGAATTCGGTCACCAAGACCTTCCCGGCGGTCACCAGCGTGCGCGTCAAGGATGCGCTGGAGGTGGTGAACCGTCTGGTCGGCCAGCTTGGCACGGCAATCCGCGTGGCGGCCAGCGTCGCGCTGATCGCCTCGGTTCTGGTGCTGGCGGGCGCGCTCGCGGCCGGCAACAGGGCCCGCATTCATGATGCGGTCGTGCTGAAGACGCTTGGCGCGACCCGACGCACGCTGATTGCCGCCTTCTCGCTCGAATACATGCTGATCGGGCTAGCGACGGCCATCTTCGCGCTCGCCGCGGGCGGGCTCGCCGCGTGGTTCGTTGTCGCACGTATCATGAAGCTTCCGGCGATCTTCCTGCCCGAAGTGGCTGTGGCCACACTGCTGATCGCGCTCGCCGTCACCGTCGGCATCGGATTGCTCGGCACCTGGCGGGTGCTTGGACACAAGGCGGCCCCGGTCCTTCGCAACCTCTAGAAAAGGAAGACCGGTGGCGAGGCGTCCGCCGGTCAAAAAGCATTAAATCTCGTTAATGAAGCGTTTTTTCTAAGCTTTTCGGGGCAATCACGCCCCGTTTCGGTCTGTAACGGGTCTTGTTCTCGCCTGAAAGAATCATCATATTTGCCCGAGGCATGCTGGAGTCCCGCCAGCGGCGCCTGGGTTTGAGTGAAATCCGACACCGGACGGGGCAGAAGCAACAGAGGAAATCAATGGCTGACCTTCGTAATTATCAGACGCGCGCCGCGCCCGCGGGTGCCCGCGCCGGTGCCGTCATCGACGAGGGCCTGCGCGCCTATATGCTCAAGGTCTACAACCTGATGGCGCTCGGCCTCGCAATCACTGGCGTGGCCGCACTGGCCACCATGATGGTGGCCACCACGAATGATCCGGCGACCGCCGTCGCCACGCTCGCCAACGGCAAGATGCTGACCAGCGCCGGTGTGGCGCTCTATGGCTCGCCGCTGAAGTGGGTGGTCATGCTTGCCCCGCTTGGAATGGTGTTCTTCCTGAGCGCCCGCATTCAGACGATGACCGTCTCCGGTGCGCAGACCGCGTTTTGGGTGTTCTCGGGCCTGATGGGCTTGTCGCTGTCGTCGATCTTCCTGGTCTACACGGCGCAGAGCATCGTTCAGACCTTCTTCATCACGGCTGCCGCCTTCGGCGCGCTGTCGCTTTGGGGCTACACGACGCGTCGTGACCTCTCCGGCATGGGCACCTTCCTGGTGATGGGCGTGTTCGGCCTGATCATCGCGATGGTCGTCAACATCTTCCTGCAGTCCTCGGCGCTGCAGTTCGCCATTTCGTCGATCGGCGTGCTGGTGTTCGCTGGCCTGACCGCCTACGACACGCAGAGCATCAAGGAGATGTATTTCGAGGGCGACGATGTGCTCGTTGCCGGTCGCAAGGCGATCATGGGCGCGCTGCGCCTCTATCTCGACTTCATCAACCTGTTCACCTTCCTGCTGCAGTTCCTCGGCAACCGCGACTAAGCGGAGCCTCGGGCCTTCAGGCCTGCGACTGGATCAGCAACCAGATTGGGGCGGCCCTTGGGTCGCCCCTTTTCTTTTGGGGTGCAATCTGCTTGAATTCAGGCAGAATCCAAAGGTGCCTAAATAATGAGCAGTATCAATATTCGGCCGGCCGTGCCGAGCGATCTCGACGCGATCACCTCGATCTATGAAGATGCGGTAATGCACGGCACAGCGACCTACGAACTCGAGCCGCCGTCCCGTGCCGAGATGGCGGAGCGTTTCACGGCGCTGCAGGTAGAAGGCTATCCGTATTTTGTTGCCGAGCGCGACGGTTCGGTCGTCGGCTATGCCTATGCCGGCCCGTTCAGGAGCCGGCCGGCCTATCGGTTCATCGTCGAGAATTCGATCTATCTGGCGCCGAGCGCCAAGGGACAGGGCGTCGGCCGGCTGCTTCTGGAGCGCCTGCTGGCCGAGGCGACCGCGCTCGGCTTCCGCCAGATGATCGCGGTGATCGGCGACGGCTCGCCGCAGAGCCCTTCCGTGCGCCTGCACGAGCGGGCCGGTTTCCGTCATTCCGGCGTGCTGGTAGGCTCGGGCTACAAGCACGGCCGGTGGCTGGATACGGTGTTCATGCAGTATGAGATGAATGGCGGCGCAAGTGCTGCGCCGGATCCCGAATCGCTGCCCGAGCGGAATTTTGCGGCCGGGCGCGGCTAGCTTTCACCACCAGGCTCAGGCCTGGTGGACCAGCTTCAGCTTCTTGTCGAAGATGCCCAGCACGCGGGCGAGCTCATGGCCGCGCTTGAGGATCAGCCCGCCGGCTGCGACGACGCTGAAGGCGCCCTGCTTCTTGGCCAGCTTCGGGTCCTTGACGATCTGGAACAGCGGGGTCTCCGAGGCGCGTCGGAATACGGAAAACACGGCGCGGTCGGAGAGATGGTCGATGGCATAGTCGCGCCACTCATTGGCGGCCACCATGCGTCCATACACCCTGAGGATCTGGTCCAATTCGCGCCGGTCGAAGGAAACCAACGCGTTCTGTCTTTCGCGTCTTGCCTCATGAAGCGGAATCAATATTGCCGATTCCTCCCCACCCTCCCCTGTCTTTCCGCGATCCATCATCCGGATGTGCCTTCCGTGACAACTCAGTGACAAGGAGGGTCGCGCTTTCATTTGCGAATTGCAAGCCCCGGAACCATCGGGTATACAACCAGTGGTAATCGGCAGTTCGGACAATCCGCAATCACAAGAGGATTTCCGTTCCCGGCAGGATGCTCACGAACGCATACATCCTGTTTTCATTGGTGATTCCACGCCATATTTCTGCCGCTTTTTATCCGCGTTCGCGCCCCATTGTCAGACGAGTTTGTACGCGTTGCCTGAGACGGTTCGGTCCGGCACTGGCCTGTAAACCCCAAGCCCCCCGCCCACGGGTCTGGGTCGGATCGAACCAACCTCGGTTTTCGAATGGAAAACCGAGTGCGACGATCCCAAACCAACTAACCGGTGCCGGCATCGATTTGGGCGCCGGTTTTTTTATTACCGCTTATTTCAGGGACTGCTTCTGCTCGTCCGTCTTGCGAAAGATCGCCGCGCCGAGGATAGGGCCGGGCACGCCATCCTTGCCGACCGCCTGCAGCAGCACGGCGCAACCGCCGTTCTCAGCGATCTTATTGGCCGGGAATTCGTATTTGGCAGCTTCGCCGCGCCACACACCGGCCGTCTTCACATCGATCACCGAGTTCCAATAGGTGATAGAGCGACCTTCATTCTCGCCCTTCTTCATGTCCACGCGCTGCGGCGGACCGAAGAAAACCAGCACCACATGCGCTTTGCGCGGGGCTGCGCCATTGGCGCCACCCGCTTCGATCATCAGGCTGTCACCGGACTGCTGGACCGACACGTCGACGCTTAGTCCCTCGCCGGCCTTGTTGAGCTCGTCGAGCGCATCGGCGATGTCGGCGCGTTTGGCTCCGTTGACGTGGATCCGTCCGTTGATCACCGCCTGCGGTGTGTAGACGGATCGAGTGCCGAAGGAGCGTGAATAGGCATATTGGCGGTCGGTGCTGTCCGGGTTGCTCAGCGTGTCACGCCAGCCCAGATAGTCCCAGTAGTCGACATGATAAGCCAACGCCACCAGGTCGCTGTTGGTCGCGAATTCCTCAAAAAGCTTGTCGGCGGGCGGGCAGGTGCTGCAGCCCTGGCTGGTGAACAGTTCGATCACGCCGCCAGGCCGAGTTCCTGCTCCGGCCGTAGCCGCAAAAACTGGCATTGCCAGCGCCAACACCGCTAGCCGGAAAACCAAACGCGATTTCATGACCGTTCCAAGGATGTCGGCCGGTAGTGCCAGCCCGTTCTCATTGCCAAAACAATAGGCAGATGCAGACCTCAAGGTGAAGTCACGTTGCGGTGACAACTGGGGACAGCAGGCGCAATGTTTAGGCAAATCAGGCCGCAAATCCGGAATTTTTTGCCGAAGTGGCCAAGAAAAAGCCGCCGGCGCGAACGCCGGCGGCTTTCAAAGAGCTATCCGAAGCGACTGGCTCAGGCGGCCAGATCGCGCAGCACGTACTGCAGGATGCCGCCGTTCTTGAAGTAGTCGAGCTCGTCGACCGTGTCGATGCGGCAGAGGATCGGAACGTCCTTCACCGTGCCATCGGCGAAGGTGACCTTGGCGACCATCTTCTGGCGCGGACGGATGTTCTCCAGCCCGTCGATCGTCACGGTCTCGTCGCCCTTCAGACCGAGCGAGGCCCAGGAGGTGCCTTCCTCGAACACGAAGGGGATGATGCCCATGCCGACCAGGTTCGAGCGGTGGATGCGCTCGAAGGACTGGGCGATCACCGCACGCACGCCGAGCAGGTTGGTGCCCTTGGCAGCCCAGTCGCGCGAGGAGCCGTTGCCGTATTCGATGCCGGCGAAGATGACCAGCGGCACGCCTTCCTGGCGATACTGCATGGCCGCGTCATAGATCGGCATCTCTTCCTTGGACGGATAGTGGATGGTGTAGCCGCCTTCGCGTCCGTTTTCGCCCAGCATGTGGTTGCGAATGCGGATGTTGGCGAAGGTGCCGCGCATCATCACTTCATGGTTGCCGCGACGCGTGCCGTACTGGTTGAAGTCGGCGACGGCCACGCCATTGTCGGTGAGGTACTTGCCCGCGGGCGAAGCTGCCTTGATCGAACCGGCCGGCGAGATGTGGTCGGTGGTGATCTTGTCGCCGAACAGGCCGAGCACGCGCGCGCCTTTGATGTCGCCGATGGCACCCGGCTTGGCGCCCATGCCGACGAAGTAAGGCGGGTTCTGCACATAGGTCGACTTGTCGTCCCAGGTGTAGGTCTGGCCGCTCGGGGCCTGCACCTTCTGCCAGTTCTCGTCGCCCTTGAAGACGTCGGCATATTTGCGGGCGAACAGCTCGCGGGTGACGTTCTTGGCGATGAACTCCTCGATCTCCTGGCTCGACGGCCAGATGTCCTTGAGGAACACCGGCTTGCCGTCCTTGTCCTCGCCGATCGGCTCGGTGGTCAGGTCCTTGGTGACCGTGCCGGCGAGCGCGTAGGCGACGACCAGCGGCGGCGAGGCGAGGTAGTTGGCCTGCACGTCCGGCGACACGCGGCCTTCGAAGTTGCGGTTGCCGGACAGAACGGCGGCCGCAATCAGGCCCTTGTCGTTGATGGTCTTGGAGATCGGCGCCGGCAGCGGGCCGGAATTGCCGATGCAGGTGGTGCAGCCGAAGCCGACGAGGTTGAAGCCGATCTGGTCGAGCTCCTTCTGCAGGCCGGACTTCTCCAGATATTCGGCCACGACCTGCGAACCGGGAGCCAGCGAGGTCTTCACCCACGGCTTCTGCTTGAGGCCGATGCGATTGGCGTTGCGGGCGAGCAGGCCCGCACCGATCAGCACGCTCGGGTTCGAGGTGTTGGTGCAGGAAGTGATGGCCGCGATCGCCACGTCGCCGTGGCCGAGATCGTGGTCCGTGCCTTCGACGGCATAGCGCTTGGCGATGTCGACGGTCTTCTTGTACTCGGTCTCCATCGCCTTCGCGAAGCCGGCCGGGATGGTTTCGAGCGCGGCGCGACCTTCGGGGCGCTTCGGGCCGGCCATGGACGGCACAACCTCGCCGAGGTCGAGCTCGAGCAGGTCGGTGAAGACCGGATCGGCCGAGGAAGTGTCACGCCACATGCCCTGGGCCTGCGAGTAGGCTTCGACCAGCGCAATGCGGTTCTCGGCGCGGCCCGACATGTTGAGGTAGCGGATGGTCTCGGAATCGACCGGGAAGAAGCCGCAGGTCGCGCCATATTCCGGCGCCATGTTGCCGATGGTTGCGCGGTCGGCCAGCGTCATGTTGGAGAGGCCAGGGCCGAAGAATTCGACGAACTTGCCCACCACGCCCTTCTTGCGCAGCATCTGCGTGACGGTCAGCACCAGGTCGGTGGCGGTGACGCCTTCCTTGAGCTTGCCGGTGAGGCGGAAGCCGATGACCTCAGGCAGAAGCATGGAGACCGGCTGGCCGAGCATGGCCGCCTCGGCCTCGATGCCGCCCACGCCCCAACCCAGCACGCCCAGGCCGTTGACCATGGTGGTGTGCGAATCGGTGCCGACGCAGGTGTCCGGATAGGCCGTGGTCACGCCGTCTTCGGTGTTGGTCCACACCGTCTGGGCGAGATATTCGAGGTTCACCTGGTGGCAGATGCCGGTGCCGGGCGGAACCACGCGGAAGTTGCGGAACGCCTGCTGGCCCCACTTGAGGAACTTGTAGCGCTCTTCGTTGCGCTGATATTCGAGCTCGACGTTGCGGGCAAAGGCGCGCGGGGTGCCGAACTCATCGACGATGACCGAGTGGTCGATGACCAGGTCGACGGGCACCAGCGGGTTGATCTTCTCGGGGTCGCCGCCGAGATTCTTGATGCCGTCGCGCATGGCGGCAAGATCGACCACGGCCGGAACGCCGGTGAAGTCCTGCATCAGCACGCGCGCCGGGCGATAGGCGATCTCGACGCCGGCGGTGCCGCGGTCGACGAGCCAGCCGGCAATCGCCTGGATGCTTTCCTTGGTGACGGAGCGGCCGTCTTCGTTGCGGAGAAGATTTTCCAGCAGCACCTTCATCGAATAGGGCAGCTGGGCGATGCCAGTCAGGCCGTTCTTTTCGGCCTCGGGCAGGCTGTAATAGACATATTCCGCATCACCAACCTTGAGTGTTCTGCGGCAATTGAAGCTGTCGAGAGATTTGGACACGTGCGATCCCTAACTGTCGGTTGCCGATTGGGGAAACGGACGCCAGTGCATGCAATCACGCGCAAAGGTGCGGGTACGGCCATTTCCGCTGTCCGCTTCCAAGCATCCCGGCCGTTCAAGGCGGCGCGCGAGCAGGTTCGGCGCTAATTCTGTTACCACGCCGACCGCTGGCATGGTTGGCTGGGATATAGAGAATTTCCTGGAATAGTTCTAGAGCGATAAAAGCAAATTTGCTGCAACGCACATCGAGCGCGGAGCGCGGCTTGGCGAAGGGGACAGGATGCGGCTGATCGCCGAAAATATCGAGGGACGGCGCGCCGGCGAAGCTATCTTCTCCGGCATTGGCTTCACCCTCAGCGAGGGCGACGGGCTGATCGTCACCGGTCCGAACGGAGCCGGCAAATCAACCTTGCTGCGCGTGGTAGCGGGCCTTCTGCCGCTGGCCGATGGCCGGCTCGTATTCGAGGACGGCGGCGAGGACTTTCCCTCGGTCGAATCAGCCTGCCACTTTCTCGGGCCCGACAATGCGATGAAGACCGCGCTGACCGTTTCCGAAAACCTCGCCTTCTGGCAGTCGTTTTTCGGGCGGCCGCATCTTTCGATCCTCGAGGCGCTTGAAATGGTCGGCCTGGAAACGATCGGCCACCTGCCCTTCGGCTATCTGTCGACCGGGCAGCGTCGGCGCGTTTCGATCGCCAAGCTCATGGTCAGCCACCGTCCGGTCTGGCTGCTCGACGAGCCGACCTCCGGTCTCGACAAGCATTCGGAAGCGCACTTTTCCGAGCTGATGCGCACCCATCTTCTCGGAGGCGGCATGATCGTTGCCGCGACTCACTTGCCGCTCGGGCTGGAAGGCCTGCAGGAACTCCGGATGGGGGGACACTGATGCTGGCTCTCTATCTCCGCGATGTCAGGCTTGGCATCCGCGCCGGCGGCGGCGCGCTGACCGGCGTGCTGTTCTTCCTTGCCGTTATCGTCACCATTCCCTTCGGCGTCGGCCCCGATCTCAACCTGCTTGCCCGGATCGGCCCGGCCATTCTCTGGATCGGCGCGCTGCTGGCCTCGCTGCTCGGCCTCGACCGCCTGTTCCAGGCCGAACGTGAGGACGGCTCGCTGGATCTGATGGTGCTCAACCACGATCGCCACCTCTTGGCCCTCACCGTCTTCGTCAAATGCCTGGCGCACTGGACGGCCAGCGTGCTGCCGCTGGTGGTTGCGGCACCGCTGCTCGGCCTGTTCATGAACATGGAGCCGGTGGGCATCGGCGCGACCGCGCTGACACTGCTGGTCGGCACGCCGGCCATCACCTTCATCGGCGCGGCGGGTGCGGCGGTTGCCGTGTCGCTGCCGCGCGGCGGCCTCCTGGTATCGGTGCTGGTGCTGCCGCTGGTGATCCCGGTGCTGATCTTCGGCGTCTCGGCAAGCTATGGCGCGGTGAACCATCCGAACCCGTTTCTGCAGCCTTTTCTCATCCTTTGCGCGCTGACCTTGTTACTCGCCGTCATCGGTCCCGTGGCCGCGGCGCTGGCCCTGCGTTCCGGGGCGGATTGAGCATTTTGCAGCCAAGCGGCATCGCACAAATGCGGCTAAAACAATCAGCGGCGCCATCACGATCGGATCATCCCGAATTCGTCGCAGGGCGATTCGATTGCGGAGCTTGAGCGGCCCGGCTATGTAACGGTGATGAGCAAGACAGCTTCTCACAGCGCAGAACGCCTCGGTCCCGGACTGCCGGGCAGGAGACCTCTATGACCGTGCATGCGCTTTACGTTTCCGCGGCCTACGGCATTTCGGCCCTGGTGCTCGCCGGGCTGGTGGCTTGGATTTTCGTAGACCAGCGCGCAAGGCGCAGGGAGATGGCCGAGCTTGAGGCCAGCGGTGCGCGCCGCCGCTCCGACCGCAAGGGGCCCGCAGCATGACCATGCAGAACGAACAGCCTAAATCGCGCCGCAAGCTGCTGGTGCTGCTGCCGCTGGCGGTGTTCCTCGTTCTGGCCGCCGTGTTCCTATCCCAGCTTCTGTCGGGTCGCGACATTTCGGCCGTGCCTTCGGCCCTGATCGGCCGCGTGGCTCCTGAAACCAAACTGCCGCCACTCGACGGCGTCGAACTGCCGGGGCTCGATTCCTCGGCCTTTGCCGGCAAGGTCACACTTGTGAACGTCTTTGCCTCCTGGTGCGCGCCATGCCGCGAGGAGCATCCGGTGCTACTGGCGCTGTCGAAGGACAAACGCTTCGATCTCGTCGGCATGAACTACAAGGACAAGCCCGAGAATGCCCGCCGTTTCCTCGGCGAACTCGGCAATCCTTATCGAGCCATCGGCGTCGATGCAGCAGGCCGTACGGCGATCGACTGGGGCGTCTATGGCGTGCCGGAGACCTTCGTCATCGGCCGTGACGGCAAGGTGGCCTTCAAGCATGTCGGCCCGATCACGCCCGAGTCGGCGGAGAAGGTGCTGATGCCCGAAATCGAAAAGGCGCTGGCCGCTCCCACATCCTGAGGCTGTCGTCTCCACCAAATTGGGAGTGTTGCATGAACGAAATTTCTTCGACTGCCGCTCCAGCCATCCGGGACCATTTCGAAATGCAGGCCAAGGCCTGCGATGGGCTTGGCTCTCCTTTTACCGCAAGGCTGTGCCGCACGCTTGCCGGCTTGCTCGATGAAAGCACGCGGACAGGTCGGCGTGTCTTGGAGTGGCCGGGCAATCCGCGTGACGACGCCCTGGCGCTCAGGCTTTGCGGCGGTTTGCATGCGCTCGTGCTTTTGGGCTCGGACCGGCAGCTTGCCGCCATCTATCCGCCGCAGCAGGTCGACGATCAGACGATGCGCCTGGTGCTGACGGAGGCAATCGCGCGCAACGACCAGGCGCTCTTCGCTGCACTCGACAATGCGCCGCAAACCAACGAGATCGCCCGCTCGGGCATGCTGCTTCCCGGCTTCTTGGCCATTGCGCGCGAAACGGGGCTGCCCTTTGCGCTGCACGAGATCGGCTCGAGTGCGGCGCTCAATCTGCAGTTCGACCGATTCTTCTATCGCTACGGCGAGGCGGAGTGGGGCGATGTAGCCTCGCCGGTTCGGCTAGCACCGGTACTGCGCGGCAAGCTGCCGCCGCTGGACGGGGAATTGGGCGTTCTATCCCGCCACGGCTGCGACGTCGCGCCGGTCGATATCGGCAAAGCGGCTGATCGCTTGCGCCTGCGTTCCTACATTTGGGCCGACCAGGCGCAGCGGCTTGAACGACTCGACGCCGCCATCGGCCTGGCATCGAGCACCGCCTTCACGCTGGAAAAGGCTGATGCCGCCGATTTCGTGCGCGCGAAACTGGCGACGCGCCAGCCTGGCTCGGTCTTCGTGCTCTTCCATTCGATCATGTGGCAATACATGCCGCAGTCGACGCGGGACAGTATTGCTGGAGCACTCGAGGAGGCGGGGAAGGAAGCTTCCGGCGATGCGCCCATTGCCTGGCTGCGCATGGAGCCGCTGTCGACCAGCGACCCCTTTGCGACGCTCAGTCTGACGCTATGGCCGGGCGGCGAGACCAGGCATCTTGCCAAATGCGACTATCACGGCCGCTGGATCGAGTGGCTGTAGCTTCCGGCACTCCCTTGCCGGAAGCGCGGCGCGCAGAATTGGATCAGCCGTAGACCTGACGATAGGCGTGGTAGAGCATTTCGCTGCGGTTGCCGTTGATGTCGGCAAGATCGCGCGGGGTCAGGTTCTGGATTTCGGCTACGAGCGCATTGTAGCGGCGGCGCTTGGCAATGCGGTCCTTGGCGATGGCGATGGTGTTTGCAAAGATCATGACGGGTTCTCCTTCTGGGCCGTCGCATTCCCGGCGACGGTTCGGATCCTCCCTGATCACGCGCAAAGTCTGCCACAGTCATGCTGCGGTGCAATAAGTATTGCTGCATCGCAGGAGTGCTGCGAATGCATGCCGGGTTAATGCTTTATGAATCGGCCGAATTCGACCAGGCTTGCCCGCATCATATCGCGGATCACTGGATCACTCAGGATAGGCTCGAAGTCGGGCGGCTTCTTGCCGATCAGTGACACTTCCAGCTCCGCGCCGTCAAAAACCGCAAGGGACATGGTCTTCAATATCTCGCGCAAGGCCGCGCGGGCGAACATCGATCGCGGCGAAGCGTGGACCAGCATCACTGGCTTGCCGATCGGCGCCTCCCCGGAAACCAGCCAGTCGAGCGCATTCTTGAGGCCGCCCGGCACGCCATGGGCATATTCCGGGCAGGCGATGATCAGGCCATCGGCAAGGGCGACCGCCTCGATCAGGCGCGACACCTGGGGCGGAGTGCGCTCGGCCTCTTCATCCGGGCTGAAGATGGGCAGCCCTCCGAGCCCGTCATAGACGGCAAGCTCGAATTCCGGCGGTGCGGTATCCCGCAAGGCGTGCAGCAGCGCCATGTTGGTAGAGGTCGCGCGCAGGCTGCCGCATATGCACAGCAGCCTCATCATGGCCGGCCCTGTCGCTTCGGAGTTGTCGAGGCCGTGCGTGTTTCGGTGAACTCCACGGCGGCCTCTAAAAACCTATTTCTTGAAGCGCTCGTCCAGCGAGTGCCGCATGATCAGCGGCATCTGGCTGAAGGTGAAAAGCAATGTGATGGGCATGATGCCCCAGACCTTGAAGGCGACCCAGGTGTCGGTCGAAAAGTTCCGCCACACGATCTCGTTGGCAATGGCCAGGAACAGGAAGAAGAACCCCCAGCGCAGGGTCAGGATCTTCCAACCTTCCTCGTCGAGCCGGAAAGCGCTGTCGAAGACGTAGCCGAGCAGGGATTTTCCGAACAGAAGCCCGCCGAGCAGCGAAACGCCGAACAGCGTATTGACGATGGTTGGCTTCATCTTGATGAAGACGTCGTCCTGCAGCCACAGCGTCAGGGCGCCAAACACGAACACCACGATGCCCGACACCAGCGGCATGATCGGCAGGCTGCGCATCAACAGCCATGAGGCGATGAGCGCAATTGCGGTGGCGATCATGAACAGGCCGGTGGCGACGAAGATCGGGCCGCCGAAGTCGCTGAGGACCGGGAATTTCTCGACCAGCCACGTGCCCCGGGCATTGGCGAAGAAGAAGACGAGCAACGGCCCAAGCTCAAGCGCAAGCTTGAGCAGCGGGTTGATTTCCTTCTTCTTCGGGTCGGCCGGGTCGCGTTCAAAGACTGGTGCGTTCATGGTCTCTTTCTTACGCATAATCTTGTCCAAAGAGTCCAAAACTCCTTGGGATCATGCCTAGGCTACTCCAGCGATCGCTTTTGCGAAATCGCCTGCGGAAAATGGTTCGAGGTCGTCGACCTGCTCGCCGACGCCGATGAAATAAACCGGCAGCCGGTGCTTGGCGGCGATGGCGACCAGAATGCCGCCGCGCGCGGTGCCGTCGAGCTTGGTCATCACCAGACCGTTGACGCCGGCCACGTTGCGGAAAATCTCAACCTGGTTCAGCGCGTTCTGGCCGGTGGTGGCGTCCACGGTCTGCAACACGGTATGCGGGGCTTCGGGATCGAGCTTGCCCAGAACGCGCACGATCTTTTCCAGTTCCGCCATCAACTCGGCCTTGTTCTGGAGCCGGCCGGCGGTGTCGATGATCAGCACGTCGGAGCCGGCGGCCTTGGCCTTCTCGAAAGCATCGTAGGCGAGGCCCGCGGCGTCGGCGCCAAGCTTCGAGGAGACCACCGGCGAGCCGGTGCGCTCGCCCCAGATCTTCAGCTGTTCGATCGCCGCCGCGCGGAAGGTGTCGCCGGCAGCCAGCATCACCGACAGCCCGCCTTCGGTGAGTTTGGCGGCGAGCTTGCCGATGGTCGTTGTCTTGCCGGTGCCGTTGACGCCGACGACCAGGACGACGTGCGGCTTGTGCGACAGGTCGAGCTCGAGCGGGATGGCGACCGGCTTCAGCACCTTCTCGACCTGTTCGGCCATGACGGTGCGCACTTCCGTGTCAGAGACATCCTTGCCGTAGCGGCTGGACGATAGCGCATCGGTAATGCGGATCGCCGTCTCCATGCCGAGATCGGCGCGGATCAGCACGTCTTCCAAATCCTGCAGCGTGTCCTCGTCCAGCTTGCGCTTGGTGAAGACGCCGGCGATGCTGCCGGAAAGCTCCTTGGAAGACCGCGAAAGGCCCTGCTTCAGGCGCTGGAACCAGGTGAGTTTTGGCGCAGGCGCAGCCGGGGCGACGGGTTCGGCCTTCTGCTCGACCTTTTTGGACACTGTCACCTTGCCCGCGGGGGCAGGGGCAAGCGGTGCCGTCGCGGGCGGCACGGCGGTTTCCGTCGCTACGCTCAAGGCGGAGAGCGACGCATCCTGCGCAGGTGCGGGCTTTTCGGCTTCCGAGATTGTTTCAATCGGCGTGATTTCGGGCGCGACTTCGTCGCGCAGCGGGTCGACTTCTACCGGCGAAGGCTGGCGAAGCGGCGGCAGCACCTCCGCAACTGGTAGTTCCGCGATAGTCTCGCGGGCAGGCGTCGGCGCAGCGACTGGCGGCTCGGCCGTTTCGGACGTGGGCTCTGTCGGGCCGGGTGTGGGCTCGGGAATTTCGACCGGCAGCTCTTCGGGCAGTTCCGCGGGCTCTTCCGGGACCTCGGAAGGAACTTCTGGCGGAACTTCCGATGGAGCCGGGGTCGGCTCGGCAGGAGTAGGTTCGGGTGCCGGCTCGTCGGGCAGGGGAGCGGGCTCTTGCAGGGCAGGCGCAGGCTCTTCTTCCCCCTTGAGGGGGAGAAGGTCCGAAGGAGCAGAGGAGGTCGGCTCAACCGTTGCCGGCGCTTCAGCAACGACAGACGTTTCGGTCGCGCTCGACGGCTCTGCGCTCTCGACCCGATCGACAACCTCGTCGATCGACCCTTCGCTAGCGGGTGAGGGCGCGGCCGGCGCCTCGGTTGCGGGCGTCTGCTGTTCCAGAACTGGTGTTGTTGGAGCTTCCGTTTCCGGAGCAGCTTCCTCGGCCGGTTTCTTGCCGAAGGAGAAGACTTTCTTGATGAAGCCGAATGCCATGCTGTTTCTACTCAGGCCGCGGCCATCGCGGCGGGCGCGGCGATCAGCCGGGCGCCGTCCTGGCCGGTAATTGTGGCGGCAACGATGCTGCCCGGGGCGCCGCCTTCAATGGCCGCAAGCGTAAAACCTTCGGTGCGACCAAGCCCGTCGCGCTCGATGAGGATCGACTGGCTGGTTCCCACCAGTCTTTCGAGATGCCGGCGATAGGCCGCCTCGCCAGCAGCGCGCAGGCGCGCAGCGCGCTCCTTGATGGCGCGGCCGTCTACCTGCGGCATGCGCGCGGCGGGTGTGCCTTCGCGCGGGCTGAAGGGGAAGACATGGAGATGGGTCAGCCCGCACTCTTCGACGATCCTCAGCGAGTTTTCGAACATCGCCTCGGTTTCGGTGGGGAAGCCGGCGATGATGTCGGCGCCGAAGACGATGTCGGGGCGCAGGCGCCGCACCTCCTCGCAGAAGCGGATGGAATCGTCGCGCAGATGCCGCCGCTTCATGCGCTTCAGGATCATGTCGTCGCCTGCCTGCAGCGACAGATGCAAATGCGGCATCAGCCGCTTTTCGGTGGCGATCGCGTCCATGAGGTCGTCGTCGGCCTCGATGGAATCGATGGACGAGAGCCGCAGTCGCTGCACCTCGGGCACCTGGCGCAAAATGGTCTTCACAAGCTTGCCCAGTTTTGGCGCGCCCGGCAGGTCGGCGCCGAAGCTCGTCATATCGACGCCGGTCAGCACGACCTCGGCGTAGCCATTGCCGGTCAGACGCTTGACCTGGTCGACCACCGCACCCATGGGCACCGAGCGCGAGTTGCCGCGGCCGTAGGGGATGATGCAGAAGGTGCAGCGATGGTCGCAGCCGTTCTGCACCTGAACGAAGGCGCGCGCGCGGCCCTCGATGGCATCGACCATGTGGCCGGCTGTTTCGCGCACGGAAAAGATGTCGTTGACCCGCGCCTTTTCGGTGTCGTTGACGCCGAAATCCGGAAGCGCGCGGTAATTGTGCGCCTTCAGCTTTTCCTCGTTGCCGAGCACTAGGTCGACCTCGCCCATGTCGGCGAAGGCATCCGGATCTGTCTGGGCAGCGCAGCCGGTGACGATGATGCGGGCGTCGGGATTTTCACGCCGCGCCTTGCGGATCGACTGCTTGGCCTGGCGCACGGCCTCTGCCGTGACGGCGCAGGTGTTGAAGATCACCGCGCCATTCTGCAGCGCGCCAAGGCCGGCGGCCTCGGCCTCGCGGCGCATCACTTCCGACTCATAGGTGTTGAGCCGGCAGCCGAAGGTGATGATGTCGATACCCATCAGGCGACGTCCTGCTGGTCGCGCTGCCACGCGCCGGTGGCGGGGTCGAAGGCGCCCGAAAACTCCCACTCGGCCGGGCCGGTCATGATGACGTGGTCGTCATCGCGCCATTCGATCACCAGCGGGCCGCCGGGAACGGTGACCGTGACTTTGCGGTCGGTCCGGCGGGTGCGCGCCCCGCAAACCGCAGCCGCGCAGGCGGCCGAGCCGCAGGCGCGCGTCAGGCCCGCACCGCGCTCCCATGTGCGCAGCGTGATGGCGTCCCGCGCCGTGACCTGAGCGATGGAAATATTGGCGCGCTCGGGGAAGATGGGGTGGTTCTCGAGCATCGAGCCGAAGCGGTCCAGATCATAGGACCAGACGTCGCGATCGACCCAGAATATGGCATGGGGATTGCCCATCGAAGCGACGGAAGGCGAGTGCAGCACCGGTGCATCGATGGGGCCGATCTGCAATTCGATCATGCGCGTGTCGCGGAATTCCTCGGCGAGCGGGATTTCCTGCCAGCCAAAGCGCGGCTTGCCCATGTCGACGGAGATCAGCCCGTCATCATGTTCCCGGGCATTCAGGATGCCGGCGACCGTCTCGAAGGTGAACACCTTCCGTCCGGTCTCGGCAGACAGCGCCTGCACCACGCAGCGCGTGCCGTTGCCGCAGGCCTGTGCCTGGCTGCCGTCGGAATTGATGATCTCGATATAATTGATGGTGTCGGCGGTACGCGGATCATGAATGGCCATGATCTGATCGAACTTGGTGGCCGGATCGGCATTGAGCGCGATCGCCGCCGCCGGGGTCACGCGATCCATACGCCCACGCATGTCGGCAACGATGATCTCGTTGCCGAGCCCATTCATCTTGGCGAAAGGCGCAGTCGTGCTCATCCGGCCTATATGGCGGAAACGCCGGCGAATTACCAGTATGGAGAAGGCCGTGCGGCTATTGCGCCACGGCCCTCCGGTTGGAAGCTTCACATCTTGCGGGTCGACTCGAACAGGAACCAGGCGCGACGCTCGGCCTCGTCGATGTAGTTTTCCAGGAGGCTGGCGGTTGCGACGTCATTTTCCTCTTCGCAGATGTCGTGCGTGCTGCGCATGCTGGCAATCAGCGCCTCGTTGTCTTCGCGCAACTCGCTCAGCATGTCCTCGGGCGTGACGAAATCGGCGTCATTGTCTTGGATGCGCTGCAGCCGGGAAATCTCGCCGATGGAGTGCAGCGTGACGCCGCCGAGCTTGCGGGCGCGTTCGGCCAGCACGTCGGTCATCTCGAAGATCTGGTCCCCGTGTTCGTCCAGCAGCAGATGGTAGTCGCGGAAGTGCGGACCGCTCATGTGCCAGTGGAAATTCTTGGTCTTAAGATAGAGTGCAAAAACGTCAGCCACGAGCGCGTTGAGCGCGGCCGTGATGTCGCGGCGTGCATTGTCGCCAAGCCCCGTCGGCGTGGTGAGCGGTGCCTTGCGGTGGGCCTTGGCGGCGGTGGTGGTGTCCGGCATGGTGAAGCTCCCTCTTGGTGTGCGTTGCCATCCAGAAATGCAGACCTTCGAACTCCGTTCCAAACCGCGCCGCGGTTTGGCCGGTCGAGCCTGATTTTATTCCCGCGCCGGCTTTGGCACGTCCCAAACCTCGCCGGCCAGCATGGCGCGGAAACGTTCGCGGGCGATCTGCTGGTCGTCCAGCGCCTGTTCGAGCTTGGCGCGCGGTTCGTCTATCGGCTCGTTGGTGAGATGGAACGTGCCCCAATGGCAGCCGGCGGCGAAGGCGGCGTTGCACAGCTGCATGCCGCGCACCGCCTCATCCGGGTTCTGGTGCTGCGGGGCCATGAACCAGCGCGGCTCATAGGCGCCGATCGGAAGGATGGCGAGGCGGAAGCCGCCATGCTTCTCTGCCATCTGCCGGTAGTGAGCTCCCTCGTGAAACCCGGTATCGCCGGCGAAATAGATCTTGCCGGACGGCGAGTCGACGACGAAGCCCGACCAGAGCGCCATGCGCCTGTCCTTGGTGCCGCGGGCCGACCAGTGGTGCGCCGGTTCGATATGCACGGCGATGCTGTCGAACTCGAAGCGGTCGCCCCAGTCGCCGGTCACGATCCGCATCTCCGGGGCGCGGCTTCGGACGATCGTGTCGTTGCCCAGCGGCGTTATCACGAGCGGGTCGTGTTTGGCCTGAAGCCGCTTCAGCGTCGCCAGATCGAGGTGGTCGTAGTGGTTGTGGCTGAGCAGGACGATGTGGATCTGCGGCAGTTCATCGAAAGAAATCCCGGGCGGGTTGACCCGCTTGGGTCCCGCGAAGGGCAGGGGCGAGACCCGCGCCGACCAGACCGGGTCGGTGAGGATGTTTATCCCCTCGATCTGCACCAGCAGCGAGGCGTGACCGACCATCGTCACCCGGAGGTCGCCGTCCGACACGGCCCGTGCGGGCGTCGTTCGCGGAAAAGGGCTCGGCCATGACGCCGGCCATTTGGCGCGCCCGCCGCCGAACTGCCACTTCAGCAGCGCCGAAAAGCTGCCGGGGGCCTTTCCATTGGGATTGAAGAAGACACGGCCGTCGAAATGATCGCTGAGGGGACCCCGATAATATGGATTGGGAGGTTTCGGCCGTCTCGCCATGCAGGCTCCTGGGCAATCGTTGCGGAGTAGGTAAAGGATAATGACCGGGGAGACTGGCGCAAGCTTTTGCCGTGGCAAGTGCCAACAGCGTTTCATCCGGTTTGCTAGGGTCGCGATCTATCCCGCAGCGGGCTGCGGGGAGAAGCCGAGCCGGGGGTGCGACGATGGTCATGAAGCGGACGAAGCAGCCCTGGATGTCGGCGGACGAATTCGGCCGCTCATTGCCGCACGGCGTCGGCATCAATCTCCTGGTCCGTGAAGTTGCGCCCATGGAGGCTTTCTGCCGGGACGTGCTGGGAGCCACGATCATCTATGCCGACGAGGATTTCGCGGCGGTGGAACTGCTGGGGTCCGTTTTCATGCTGCATGCCGACCACTCCTACAGCGACAATCCGATGAGTGGGACGGTGACAGGCGTCGAGGCGCGCGGAGCCGGTCTGGAGATCAGGCTCTATGGCAGCGACCCCGACGCGGTCGAGGCTCTCGCCCGCGAGCACGAACACATTGTGCTGTCGGGCGCGGTCGACAAACCGCATGGATTGCGTGAATGCCATGTGGTGGGCCCTGACGGCTATATCTTCGTGCCCAGCCGTTCGATCGGCGGATAACCGCCTGGACGCAAAGGATAATTCAGCCCGAGACGGGCTTGGATTTGACTGCGCGAGGCAAAAACTCATGCGATATTTTTGCAACAGCGGTGCAATGCAAACCGGATATTAACCATAGACGGTTGAAATTTGGCCAACATCGGCCTGTTTGTGGGGCCGATGATTTTGATCGGGCGGGTGACCGTCCCGACGGAGGTATGGCATGATTTTTTCGAGAACGGGCCTGTTGGCCGTATCGGTGATGGCGTTGGCGGCAAGCGGCTGCCAGAGTTCGCGTATTTCTTCCCTGGATACACAGCCTGCACCGCTCGTGCCCGCGCCGACCGGACAGGTCACGAGCGGCCAGTTGCCGCCGCCGGTTGCTCCGGGCACCGCCGATCCCTCGCAATTCCCCGCAGCCCCTGGCGGCGGCACGCAGGTTGCCGGGCTGCCGCCGGCATCCGGCGGACCGGCTGGCAACGGGCCGGCTATCACGGCCGGCAGCGTTGCCGGTGTATGGAACGCCTCGGTGGGCGGCCAGACCTGCCGTGTGGCAACGCCGCAGACCAAGTTCGGCCAGGGCTACCGCGCCGGCCCGCTGCGCTGCCCGTCGCCGATCGACGCTGTAAAGTCCTGGAGCGTCGCCGGAAGCCAGCTTACGCTCTATGATGAGAATGGCAGCCCGCTGGCACGGCTCTCCTCGTCGGGTCCGGAGAAGTTCTCCGGTCAGACCGAGAGCGGCGTTCCGGTCTCGCTCAGCCGCTGACGACAGTGGTCCCGCGCGGCCGGCAAGTCCATGGCGGCCGCGACTAGGATGAACGACAGACTTTCCAGAGACATGGCCGATGCATCTGCGTGAAGGTATTCAGACGCGTGTGACGGTCAGGCAGCGCTACGACCATCTGGTCGAGACCAAGGCGATCGCGCGCGACCCCGCGCAGGAAGTAATCGTCACGGCGCTCGACCATCTCATCGACGAGATTTCCCAAAAGCGGCTGGCAAAGAAATCCAGCGCGCTCGGCTGGCTTTTCGGCAAGAGGCGCGAGCGCAGCGTTCCCGTCAAAGGCCTTTACATCCATGGCGATGTCGGTCGCGGAAAGACCATGTTGATGGACATGTTCTTCGAGCTGGTGCCGGTGCGGCGCAAGCGCCGCATGCATTTCAACGACTTCATGGCGGATGTGCAGGACCGCATCCAGAAGCACCGGCTGGCGCGCAAGAACGGCGAGACCAAGGACGACGATCCGATCCCCCCGGTGGCCGCGGCGCTGGCAGAAGAAGCCTGGGTCCTTTGCTTCGACGAATTCACAGTGACCGACATCGCCGATGCGATGATCCTGTCGCGGCTTTTCTCGGCCCTATTCGCCAATGGCGTGGTGCTGGTGGCGACCTCAAACGTGGCGCCCGACGACCTCTACCGGGATGGCCTCAATCGCGGTCTTTTCCTGCCCTTCGTCGAGGTGCTGAAGCGCCATGTCGATGTGCTCGACCTCGATGCCGACAAGGACTATCGCCTCGAGAAGCTCAACCGCCTCCCGGTCTATATGAGCCCGCTGGGGGCCGAGGCCGACCGGCAGATGGACGAGGCCTGGCAGACCGTTACCGCCGGGCAAGCGGCCGCGCCGGCGACGATTTCCCTCAAGGGGCGCCACATCGCAGTGCCCCTGGCCACGGAAGATACGGCGCGCTTCACCTTCGCCGATCTCTGCGAGCAGCCGCATGGCGCACGCGATTTCTTGGCGATTGCCGCGCGTTACTCGACGGTCTTTGTCGATCACGTTCCTGTGCTGGCGGAAGGCAAGCGAAATGAGGCCAAGCGCTTCATCCTGCTGATCGACACTCTATATGACCACCAGATCAGGCTGGTCGTCAGTGCCGCGGCCCCGCCGCAGGCGCTGTACACCGGCAAACGCGGCGTCGAGGCATTTGAATTCGACCGAACCGTCTCCAGATTGATGGAGATGCAGAGCCGGGATTGGCTCGACGGCTGGACGGAGCGTCATGGGAAAGCTCGACCTTCACTTGAAGTCGGCAAAACAATGTCCGTGTGAAAGCGTTTTGCTGCAAAATTTTGACGTTTACGTAATTCCCATCAATTCTAAACGATTGAAATATTTAGGGTCAAAATAATCGGTTGAATTTCCACAGTCTTGGCGCTATCTCAGCCGCGGAATTCTGGCTGCATACGCCCGCTCATTCTGGCCTAAACGCTCTCCTCCGGCGTCTTTCGCGCCGGGCCACAGCAAAGGGAAATATCCTCACATGGCACGCAACAAGATCGCCCTCATCGGTTCCGGCATGATCGGCGGCACGCTCGCCCACATGATCGGTCTCAAGGAACTCGGCGATGTCGTCCTGTTCGACATCGCGGAAGGCATTCCGCAGGGTAAAGGGCTGGATATTGCCGAGTCCTCGCCCGTCGACGGCTTCGACACCCGCTATGTCGGCGTGAATGACTATGCCGGTATCGAGGGTGCGGACGTGTGCATCGTCACCGCCGGCGTGCCGCGTAAGCCCGGCATGAGCCGCGACGACCTCCTGGGTATCAACCTCAAGGTCATGGAGCAGGTTGGCGCCGGCATCAAGAAGTATGCCCCCAACGCTTTCGTCATCTGCATCACCAATCCGCTCGACGCCATGGTCTGGGCTCTGCAGAAGTTCTCGGGCCTGCCCAAGAGCCACGTCGTCGGCATGGCCGGCGTGCTGGACTCGGCCCGCTTCCGCTACTTCCTGGCGGAAGAATTCAAGGTTTCGGTCGAGGACGTCAGCGCCATGACGCTGGGCGGCCACGGCGACGACATGGTGCCGATGGTGCGCTACTCGACGGTTGCCGGCATCCCGCTGCCTGATCTGATCAAGATGGGCTGGACCAGCCAGGAGAAGCTTGACGCCATCGTCGAGCGCACCCGCAAGGGCGGCGGCGAGATCGTCGGCCTGCTCAAGACCGGCTCTGCCTACTACGCCCCGGCCGCCTCGGCGGTCGCCATGGCGGAGAGCTACCTCAAGGACAAGAAGCGCGTCCTGCCCTGCGCGGCCTATCTCAGCGGCCAGTATGGGCTCAAGGACATGTATGTCGGCGTGCCGGTCGTGATCGGCGCTGGCGGCGTCGAGCGCATCATCGAGCTCGACTTCAACAAGACCGAAGAGAAGATGTTCGAGAAGTCGGTGGATGCCGTGAAGGCGCTCTGCGATGCCTGCGTGACCATCGCTCCGAACCTCGGCAACAAGTAAAGGTCGTCGGCCGATGAATATTCATGAATATCAAGCCAAGGCGCTGCTGAAGGGTTTCGGCGCGCCGGTGGCCGATGGCGTTGCCATCTTCAGCGCGGGCGAGGCGGAAGCTGCTGCCAAGTCGCTCCCCGGGCCGCTTTATGTGGTGAAGAGCCAGATCCACGCCGGCGGGCGCGGCAAGGGCAAGTTCAAGGAACTTCCTGCCGATGCCAAGGGCGGCGTGCGCCTGGCCAAGTCGATTGACGAAGTCGTGGCCTTCACCAAGGAAATGCTCGGCAACACTCTGGTGACCAAGCAGACCGGCGCCGATGGCAAGCAGGTCAACCGCCTCTACATCGAGGACGGCGCCGACATCGACCGCGAGCTCTATCTCTCGATCCTGGTCGACCGTTCGGTCGGCCGCGTCGCCTTCGTGGTTTCCACCGAAGGCGGCATGGACATCGAGCAGGTCGCACACGACACGCCCGAGAAGATCATCACGGTCGCCATCGATCCCGTCACCGGGGTCACCGATGGCGACGTCAAGCAGCTCAACGAGGCGCTGAAGCTCTCGGGCGAGGCGGCCAAGGACGGCGAGAAGCTGTTCCCGATCCTCTACAAGGCCTTCGTCGAGACGGACATGAGCCTGCTTGAGGTCAATCCGCTGATCGTCATGAAGAACGGCCGCCTGCGCGTGCTCGACGCCAAGGTCTCGTTCGACAACAACGCGCTGTTCCGTCACCCCGAGATCCTCGAACTGCGCGACACCACCGAAGAGGACGCTAAGGAAATCGAGGCGTCGAAATACGACCTCGCCTACGTTGCCCTCGATGGCGATATCGGCTGCATGGTCAACGGCGCGGGCTTGGCGATGGCCACGATGGACATCATCAAGCTCTATGGCGCCGAGCCCGCCAACTTCCTCGACGTCGGCGGCGGCGCTTCCAAGGAGAAGGTCACGGCTGCGTTCAAGATCATCACGGCCGATCCGAATGTGAAGGGCATCCTCGTCAACATCTTCGGCGGCATCATGCGTTGCGACGTCATCGCCGAAGGCGTGGTCGCGGCGGTGAAGGAAGTGGGCCTCCAGGTTCCGCTGGTCGTGCGCCTGGAAGGCACCAATGCCGCGCTCGGCAAGAAGATCATCAACGAGAGCGGCCTCAACACCGTGTCGGCGGACGATCTCGACGACGCCGCCAAGAAGATCGTCGCGGCGGTGAAGGGAAACTGAGCTGATGTCCATTCTCATCGACAAGAACACCAAGGTTCTGGTTCAGGGCCTCACCGGCAAGACCGGCACCTTCCACACCGAGCAGGCGCTCGCCTACCACGGCACCCAGATGGTCGGCGGCATCAACCCCAAGAAGGGCGGCGAGATGTGGGCCGGCTCGAAGGGCGAGACCCTGCCGATCTTCGCAAGCGTTGCCGAGGGCAAGGACAAGACCGGCGCCAATGCGTCGGTCGTCTACGTGCCGCCGGCAGGCGCCGCGGCCGCGATCATCGAAGCGATCGAGGCCGAGATCCCGCTGATCGTCTGCATCACCGAGGGCATTCCGGTGGCCGACATGGTCAAGGTCAAGGCGCGGCTTGAGAAGTCGAAGTCCCGCCTGATCGGGCCGAACTGCCCCGGTCTCGTCACGCCCGACGAGTGCAAGATCGGCATCATGCCCGGCAACATCTTCCGCAAGGGCTCGGTCGGCGTTGTTTCGCGCTCCGGCACGCTTACATACGAAGCTGTGTTCCAGACAACCAATGCCGGTCTTGGCCAGTCGACTGCGGTCGGCATCGGCGGCGATCCGGTGAAGGGAACGGAATTCATCGACGTGCTCGAAATGTTCCTCGCCGACGACGAGACCAAGTCGATCATCATGATCGGCGAGATCGGCGGCTCGGCTGAAGAAGACGCCGCGCAGTTCCTCATCGACGAGGCCAAGCGCGGCCGCAAGAAGCCGATGGCCGGCTTCATCGCGGGCCGTACCGCCCCTCCCGGACGCACCATGGGCCATGCGGGCGCCGTGATTTCCGGCGGCAAGGGCGGTGCAGAAGACAAGATCGCTGCGATGGAAGCCGCGGGCATCCGCGTTTCGCCGTCGCCGGCTCGACTGGGCACCACGCTCGTCGAGGCGATCAAGGGCTGATCGCCCTCAGGCAATGTGCCGGACCGCCACAGGCCCGGCACATTGGAGGCGAAGAAGGCACGGGAAACCGTTCGGGTGCGGCGTGGCCGCAGTCAAGGTAAGGAGACGGAGCCGAGGCTCCGAGAGTAAAGATGGCGCGACAAGACCAAGCCAACGACCAATTTTCCCTCACTTCGTTTCTCTACGGCGGCAACGCCGACTATATCGATGCCCTCTATGCGGCCTATGAGGCGGATCCGTCCTCGGTCGATCCGCAGTGGCAGGATTTCTTCGCTTCGCTGAAGGACAGCGCCGACGACGTGCGCAAGAATGCGCAGGGCGCTTCCTGGTCGAAGCCGAGCTGGCCGCTTCAGGCCAATGGCGAGCTGGTTTCCGCGCTGGACGGCAATTGGGGCCTCGTCGAAAAGACCATTGAAAAGAAGGTCAAGGAAAAGGCCGTCGCCAAGGGCGAGGTTCTGTCCGAAACCGACATTCTGCAGGCGACCCGTGACTCGGTGCGCGCCATCATGATGATCCGCGCCTATCGTATGCGCGGCCATCTGCATGCCCAGCTCGACCCGCTGGGCATTGCCAAGCCGATCGAGGACTACAACGAGCTCTCGCCGGCTTCCTACGGCTTCACCGAAGCCGATTATGACCGCAAGATCTTCATCGACCATGTGCTCGGGCTGGAATACGCGACCATCCGCGAGATGCTCGACATCCTGACGCGCACCTACTGCTCGACCATCGGCGTCGAGTTCATGCACATCTCCGACCCCGAGGAGAAGGCCTGGATCCAGGAGCGCATAGAGGGGCCGGACAAGGGCATTGCCTTCACCGCCGAAGGCAAGAAGGCGATCCTGCACAAGCTCGTCGAAGCGGAGGGCTTCGAGCAGTTCATCGACGTCAAGTACAAGGGCACCAAGCGCTTCGGCCTCGACGGTGGTGAATCTCTGATTCCGGCACTGGAGCAGATCGTCAAGCGCGGCGGCTCCCTCGGCATGAAGGAGATCGTGCTGGGCATGGCCCATCGCGGCCGCCTCAACGTGCTGTCGCAGGTGATGGCCAAGCCGCACCGCGCCATCTTCCACGAGTTCAAGGGCGGCTCCTACGCACCCGACGACGTCGAGGGTTCGGGCGACGTGAAGTACCATCTGGGTGCTTCGTCGGACCGCGAATTCGACGGCAACAAGGTGCACCTGTCGCTGACCGCCAACCCCTCGCATCTGGAAATCGTCGACCCCGTCGTGATGGGCAAGGCGCGCGCCAAGCAGGACCAGTTCTACGGCCGCAATCCGCGCCACGAGATCGTGCCGCTGGAAGTGCGCGCCCAGGTGCTGCCGCTGCTCATCCATGGCGACGCGGCTTTTGCCGGCCAGGGCGTGATTGCCGAAATCCTCGGCCTCTCGGGCTTGCGCGGCCATCGCGTCGCAGGCACGCTGCACGTCATCATCAACAACCAGATCGGGTTCACCACCAATCCGCGCTTCTCGCGTTCGTCGCCCTATCCGTCGGACGTGGCCAAGATGATCGAGGCCCCGATCTTCCACGTGAATGGCGACGATCCGGAAGCCGTGGTCTTCGCGGCCAAGGTGGCGACCGAATTCCGCATGAAGTTCCACAAGCCCGTGGTTCTGGACATGTTCTGCTACCGCCGCTTCGGCCACAACGAGGGCGACGAGCCTGCATTCACGCAGCCGATCATGTATCGCAGCATCCGCGTCCATAAGACGACGGTGCAGCTCTACGCCGACAAGCTGATCGGCGAAGGACTGGTGACCGAAGCCGAGTTCGAGCAGATGAAGGCCGACTGGCGCGCTCATCTCGAGGCCGAGTTCGAGGCCGGCCAATCCTACAAGCCCAACAAGGCCGACTGGCTGGATGGTGCCTGGTCGGGCCTCCGGGCTGCGGATAATCAGGACGAGCTGCGTCGCGGCAAGACCGCCGTGCCGGTGAAGATCCTGAAGGAAGTCGGCAAGAAGCTCACGGATGTTCCGGAAGGCTTCGAGGTCCACAAGACGATCGGCCGCTTCCTCGACGCGCGCCGCAAGATGATCGAATCGGGTGAGGGCCTCGACTGGTCGACCGCCGAGGCGCTTGCCTTCGGCTCGATCCTGCTCGACGGCAATCCGATCCGCCTTTCGGGCCAGGATTCGGAGCGCGGCACCTTCTCGCAGCGCCATTCGGTGCTTTACGATCAGCGCGACGAGAACCGCTACATCCCGCTCAACAACCTGTCGGCCGCCCAGGCAAACTACGAAGTCATCAACTCGATGCTTTCGGAAGAGGCCGTGCTCGGCTTCGAATACGGCTACAGCCTTGCCGACCCCAAGGCGCTGACGCTGTGGGAAGCCCAGTTCGGCGACTTCGCCAACGGCGCGCAGGTGGTGTTCGACCAGTTCATCTCGTCGGGCGAGCGCAAGTGGCTGCGCATGTCGGGCCTCGTGTGCTTGCTGCCGCATGGCTATGAGGGGCAGGGACCGGAGCACTCGTCGGCTCGCCTGGAGCGCTTCCTGCAGCTCTGCGCGGAAGACAACATGCAGGTTGCCTACTGCACGACGCCGGCTAACTACTTCCACATCCTGCGCCGGCAGCTGAAGCGCGACTTCCGCAAGCCGCTGATCCTGATGACGCCGAAGTCGCTGCTGCGCCACAAGCGCGCCGTGTCGACCCTGGCGGAACTGTCGGGCGAAAGCTCGTTCCACCGCCTGCTGTGGGACGATGCCCAGCTGCTGCCGGACCAGCCGATCAAGCTGGTGAAGGACTCGAAGATCCGTCGCGTCGTGCTCTGCTCGGGCAAGGTCTATTACGACCTCTACGAGGAGCGTGAGAAGCGCGGCATCAACGACATCTATCTGCTGCGCGTCGAGCAGCTCTACCCGTTCCCGGCCAAGGCGCTCATTACCGAGCTGTCGCGCTTCCGCAGCGCGGAGATGGTGTGGTGCCAGGAGGAGCCCAAGAACATGGGCGCCTGGTCGTTCATCGACCCCTACTTGGAATGGGTGCTCGCCCATATCGACGCCAAGCATCAGCGCGTGCGCTACACCGGCCGTCCGGCCGCCGCATCGCCCGCAACCGGCCTGATGTCGAAGCACCTGGCTCAGCTCCAGGCGTTCCTCGACGACGCGCTCGGCGAATAGTTCCATAAGTTCAGAAGAAAACGGATAGGCAAAAGATGGCTACCGAAATCCGCGTCCCGACCCTTGGCGAATCCGTCAGCGAGGCGACCATCGGCAAGTGGTTCAAGAAGGTCGGCGATGCAATCGCCGCCGACGAGCCGCTGGTCGAGCTCGAAACCGACAAGGTGACGATCGAAGTGCCCGCGCCGGCCGCCGGCACGCTGGCCGAGATCACTGCCCAGGAAGGCGAGAGCGTCGGCGTCGGCGCAATCCTCGGCACGCTTTCGGCGGGTGCAGGTGCGGCCGCTGCCAAGCCGGCGACCAAGCCTGAAGCCGTGGCACAGGCGGCGGGTGCTGCCGGCGCCGCGTCCGTCAGCGAAGCCGTGGCCAAGACCGCCGCGATCGCCGGCTCGTCGCCGATCGAGGAGCGCAAGATGCCGCCGGCACCCGCTGCCGCCAAGCTGATCGCCGAGGCCAATCTCTCGGTGGACCAGATCGCAGGTTCGGGCAAGCGCGGCCAGGTGCTGAAGGGTGACGTGCTCGAAGCCGTTGCACGCGGCATCTCGCTGGTTCCGGCCGCCGCTCCTGCGCCGGCACCCGTTACGGCCCGTGCGCCTTCGGCCCCCGGCGACGAAGTGCGCGAAGAGCGCGTGCGCATGACCAAGCTGCGCCAGACCATCGCGCGCCGCCTGAAGGAAGCCCAGTCGACCGCCGCCATGCTCACCACCTTCAACGAGGTGGACATGAAGGCGGTGATGGACCTGCGCTCCAAGTACAAGGACGTGTTCGAGAAGAAGCACGGCGTGAAGCTCGGCTTCATGGGCTTCTTCACCAAGGCCGTCACGCATGCGCTGAAGGAAATCCCGGCGGTCAACGCCGAGATCGACGGCACCGACATCGTCTACAAGAACTATGCCCATGTCGGCGTGGCTGTGGGCACCGACAAGGGTCTCGTGGTGCCGGTGGTGCGCGACGCCGACCAGATGTCGATCGCCGAGATCGAGAAGGAAATCGGCCGCCTCGGCATCGCCGCGCGCGACGGCAAGCTCTCGGTCGCCGACATGCAGGGCGGCACCTTCACCATCTCCAACGGCGGCGTCTACGGGTCGCTGATGTCGACGCCGATCCTCAATGCTCCGCAGTCGGGCATCCTCGGCATGCACAAGATCCAGGAGCGGCCGATGGTGGTCGGCGGCCAGATCGTCATCCGCCCGATGATGTATCTGGCGCTCTCCTACGATCACCGCATCGTCGACGGCAAGGAAGCCGTGACCTTCCTGGTGCGCGTCAAGGAAAGCCTCGAGGATCCGGAACGCCTGGTGCTGGACCTCTAAGGAACAGCCCAGCGCAGGATACCGATGCCCGCCCACAGCGGCGGGCAAGGTCTTCCGCTGCACCCAAAACTGCGCATGGCTCCTTTGCGCAAAACCGATTTCGGTTTGCGGGGCCATGCGTTAGGCTGCCGCCGAAAGGAGCGGACCCATGGCCTTCGAACCGAACATTCCCCCCATCCAGGTACATCTGTGCGTCAAGGGCGGCCGCGAGGCGATCGCCTTCTACGAAAAGGCTTTCGACGCGGTCGAAACCTATGAGCAGATGGCCGAGGACGGCGAGCGCGTGCTGCACGCCAATCTTTCCATGTTCGGCTCCGAAGTCATGCTGCATGACGAGTTTCCGGAATTCGGGGGCGATGTGCTGTCGCCAACGAGCCGGGGCGGGGCAAGCCTGACCATAAATATCAACCTGCCCAAGCCCGGCGATGTCGACCGCGCGGTCGAGCAGGCCGTGAGCGCGGGCGCGACCGTGGCCCTGCCGGCAGCCGACATGTTCTGGGGCGCGCGCTACGCCAAGATCACCGATCCTTTTGGCCATGTCTGGGCCTTCAATGCACCGCTGGGAACGCCCGAATAATGACGACAGCAGGGCGGGTTCTTCTGGTCACGGGTGGCGGACGCGGTATCGGCGCGGCTATCTGCCGACAGGCCGTGAAAGCGGGCTATAGGGTTGCGATCAATTACGCTTCCAACGAAGCGGCAGCTGCTGCCCTCGTTGAGGAGATCGAAGCCGGAGGCGGCGAGGCAATTGCCATAAAGGGCGACGTCGGCAGCGAGGCCGATGTGCTCACCATGTTCGCGGCCGTGGATGCGCGCTTCGGCAGGCTCGATGGTCTGGTCAACAATGCCGGCGTGGTCGACGCCAAGGCGCGCGTGGACGAGATGACCGTCGCGCGGCTGGAGCGCATGATGCGCATCAACGTCATCGGCTCGATGCTCTGCGCCCGCGAGGCGGTGAAGCGCATGTCGACGCTGCATGGGGGCAAGGGCGGCGCCATCGTCAACATCTCCTCGGCTGCCTCGCAACTCGGATCGCCGGGCGAATATGTCGACTACGCCGCCTCCAAGGGCGCGATCGACACTTTCACCATCGGGCTTGCCCGCGAGGTCGCGAACGAGGGCGTGCGCGTCAACGCCGTGCGGCCGGGCATCATCGACACCGAAATCCACGCCTCGGGCGGCCAGCCGGATCGCATAGCGGCGATACGCGGCGTCGTGCCGATGAAGCGGGAAGGCAAGGCAGACGAAGTCGCCAATGCCGCGCTCTGGCTGCTCTCGGACGAGGCATCCTATACAACGGGCGGAATTTTGAACGTAAGCGGCGGACGCTGACATCAGCTGAAGGAAGAAGAAATGGCATATGATGTGGTGGTGATTGGAACGGGACCTGGGGGCTATGTGTGCGCCATCAAGGCAGCGCAGCTCGGCCTCAAGACGGCCGTGGTCGAGAAGCGCGAGACCTTTGGCGGCACCTGCCTCAATATCGGCTGCATCCCCTCCAAGGCGCTGCTGCATGCTTCGGAAATGCTCGCCGAGGCGCAGCATTCCTTCGACACGCTGGGCGTCGAGGTGGAGCCCAAGCTCAACCTTGGAAAGATGATGGCGCACAAGGACGCCACCGTCACCTCCAACGTCAATGGCGTGGCTTTCCTGTTCAAGAAGAACAAGATCGACAGTTTTCGCGGCACCGGCCGCGTCGTCTCGGCCGGCAAGGTTTCCGTCACGGCCGATGACGGCAGCGTGCAGGAGATCGAGGCGAAGAACATCGTCATCGCCACCGGTTCTGATGTCGCCGGCATCCCGGGCGTCAAAGTCGACTTCGACGAGAACGTCATCGTTTCCTCCACCGGCGCGCTGTCGCTGCCCAAGGTTCCGGAGAACCTGATCGTGGTCGGCGGCGGTGTCATCGGGCTGGAGCTTGGCTCGGTCTGGGCGCGCCTCGGCGCCAAGGTGACGGTGGTGGAATATCTCGACTCCATCCTTGGCGGCATGGACGGCGAGGTGGCAAAGCAATTCCAGCGCATGCTGGCCAAGCAGGGCTTCACCTTCAAGCTCGGCTCCAAGGTGACGGGTGTCGCCAAGAACGGCAAGGGCGCAAGCGTGACCTTCGAGCCGGTCAAGGGCGGTGACGCCGAGACCATCGAAGCCGACGTCGTGCTGGTCGCCACCGGCCGCAGCCCCTACACCGAAGGCCTCGGCCTCAAGGAAGCGGGCGTCGAGATGGACGAGCGCGGCCGCGTGAAGACCGACGGCCACCTGCGCACCAACGTTCCTGGCATCTACGCCATTGGTGACGTGATTGCCGGCCCGATGCTGGCCCACAAGGCCGAGGACGAAGGCGTTGCTGTTGCCGAGATCATCGCCGGCCAGGCCGGTCACGTGAACTACGATGTCATCCCAGGCGTGGTCTATACGAGCCCGGAAATCGCCTCCGTCGGCAAGACCGAGGAAGAGCTGAAGAAGGCCGGCATCGAATACAAGGTCGGAAAATTCCCCTTCACCGCCAATGGCCGTGCGCGCGCCATGCTGCACACGGACGGTTTCGTGAAGATCCTGGCCGACAAGGCGACCGACAAGGTGCTTGGCGCTCATATCGTCGGCTTCGGTGCCGGCGAGATGATCCACGAAGCGGCGGTGCTGATGGAGTTCGGCGGCTCGTCCGAGGACCTTGGCCGCACCTGCCACGCGCATCCGACCATGTCGGAAGCGGTGAAGGAAGCCGCGATGGCAACCTTCTTCAAGCCGATCCACATCTGATCACAAATACAGCGAAAGACGAAACGGGCGCCCAAGGCGCCCGTTTTCATTTGGCGGGTCAGTGCGCCGCAATGCCCTGATGGGCTGCCTTGCCCCACACCGTTTCCACGCGTGCGTCGCGGCCGCAGGCGTAGCGATAGTAGCGGTAGCGGATCGGGTTTTTCTTGTAGTAGCCCTGATGATAGTCCTCGGCCGGCCAGAAGGTCGGCGCCATGGCGATCTCGGTGGCTATCGGCTTCTTGAGTTCGGCCGCGATCTCGGCCTTCGATTTTTCGGCTTCCGTCAGCTGGTCCTTGTTCACCGCGTAGATGGCGGTCGTGTAGCTGTGGCCGCGATCGCAGAACTGGCCGCCGGTGTCGAGCGGGTCGACCGAATGCCAGAAGGCGTCGAGCAGCTTGGCATAGCTGGTCTTTGAGTCGTCGAATTCGATCTTCACCGCCTCGCGATGACCGGCGGCGGTGTGGTTCTCATAGGTCGGATGATCGTTGCTGCCGCCGATATAGCCGGAGGTCGTGGACGTCACGCCCGGTACGTGGTCGAAGTCGCTCTCGACACACCAGAAGCAGCCGCCGGCGAAGATCGCGGTCTGCGTGCCCGCCTGGGCGTTGCCGAAAAGTGCTGCCAGGCCAATTAGAGCGATGCTGAAGGTCAGGATATAGCGGAACATGCGAACTCCTCCTGCGCCATGGCTATGGGAATAGCAGGTAGCTTCGAAATCAAGCCGGGACACGCTGATGTGATGAAGCGTTCAAGAAAAAAGCCGCTTGGGCGACCCATGCGGCTATCTCTTTCGACGATTGAGCCGTCAGGGGCGGCGCGATCAGGCGCCCAGCGCGTCGAGGCGGGCGCGCAGAGCCGCGACCTCTTCTTCGAGGGCCTGCAGCCGCGCCTCGAGATCCGACGCAGGCATGACCGTGGGCCCGCGCAGCGCCGCAAGGGCGGCGACATCGATAGGCCCGCTCAGGAGATGCGCATAGCGGTCCTCGCGCTGGCCGGGGCCGCGGCCGATCTCCTGCACCAGCGCCGGGCGCTTGCCGATCAGCATGTCGAGTTCCGTGCGCAGGTCCTCCGCCGACTGGAAGCGCGCCATGCGCTCGCTGCGCGCCATCAGTTCGCCGGCCGTCTGGGCCCCGCGCAGAAGCAGCAGGCCTAAAATGGCGATCTGCGGCGAAGTCAGCGAAAAGCGTTGCGCGGCAAGATGCTCATAGCGCTCGACGCGCGAGCCGAAGACCTGGCGCACCAGGCCCTTTTGCTCAAGCGTTTTCAGGGCGCGGTGCACCTCCACCTGCTCCAGCGCCATGACGGGCTCTCGCGCCGTCTTCTGGTTGGCGGCAGCATGGGCGGCATTGAGCGTGAGCGGATAGACGTCCGGCGTCAGCTCCTTCTTCTCGATCAGGCAGCCAAGCACGCGGGCTTCGATAGGGGTGAGGATGGGGAGGTCTGTCGTGGGTTCCATGCCGGCGTTGTCGCAAAATGACGACGAGGCGACAAGGGCTGATAGCCTTCTTTCAGCTATAGACCTCCAGGCCGAGCCCCTGCCGCAGCCGCCGGACATGGCAGCGGATATTCAGCCTGCCGCTCCCCGCGGAGGACAACCCTGTCAAGCATCTGCAGCAAATCTTCCTTTTCCGACTCATCCAGTCGGGAGGTCAGAAATTTCGCTGTCTGATCGATCACCGTGGGTACGTCCGCCACTTGGTCTGTGGACCATTTGGCATATATCACGGCCTCATCCAGCTTCTTTTTCGAGGCTGCAATTTCCCGGGCTTCCGCCCGTATGCGCTCTTCCAGCGCCTTGGAAACCGGAACGTTTTCGGCTGCGATCGCGGTTATTACAGTAACAGCCGCAACCACTGGATCGTTGATGGCACTGATGGGGGAAAGCGCCGCCTTCTTTCGCAGTTCCTTGCGACGGAAGTGCCCTTGAACCCGGCCGATTGCGTCAGCAGCCTCGTTCGCAGCTTCGCTCAAATATTTGAGCCGGTACCACCAGATCGCCGCGATTCCCAAAGCACCAAGAATAGCCAACAGAAAAGGCATAATAAGAAACCAGCGTTGGTTAAGCTGGTCTCTTATAGCTTGCCTAAACTCTTCTCTCCACCATCATCTTCTTGATTTCGGCGATCGCCTTGGCGGGGTTAAGTCCCTTCGGGCAGGTCTGCGCGCAGTTCATGATGGTGTGGCAGCGATAGAGGCGGAACGGGTCCTCGAGATTGTCGAGGCGTTCGCCGGTTGCTTCGTCGCGGCTGTCGATCAGCCAGCGATAGGCCTGCAGCAACGTGGCCGGGCCGAGATAGCGGTCGCCGTTCCACCAGTAGCTGGGGCACGAGGTCGAGCAGCAGGCGCAGAGGATGCACTCGTAGAGACCGTCGAGCTTGGCGCGGTCCTCATGGCTCTGCAGCCATTCCTTGGCTGGCTCCGGCGACACCGTCTTCAGCCAGGGCTCGATCGAGCGATGCTGGGCGTAGAAGTTGGTGAGGTCGGGCACAAGGTCCTTCACCACCGGCATGTGCGGCAGCGGATAGATCTTTACCGCACCCGAAATGTCGTCGCAGCCCTTGGTGCAGGCAAGCGTGTTCGAGCCGTCGATGTTCATGGCGCAGGAGCCGCAGATGCCTTCGCGGCACGAGCGGCGCAGCGTCAGCGTCGGGTCGATCTTGTTCTTGATCCACAGGAGCGCGTCGAGAACCATCGGCCCGCAATCGTCCATGTCGACGAAATAGGTGTCGATGCTGGGGTTCTCGCCATCATCCGGCGACCAGCGATAGATGCGGAATTCGCGCAGGTTGGTCGCGCCTTCAGGCTTCGGCCAGGTCTTGCCCTGCTTGATCTGGGAGTTCTTGGGAAGAGCCAGTTCAACCATCTCGATCTCCCGTAATCAGTACACGCGCGCCTTGGGCGCGATCTTGGCGAGGCTGATGCCGCCTTCCGATTCCGGCAGCAGCGTCTCGGTGTGCACCGGGCGGTAATTCAGGGTCACCTTGCCGTCCTCGGAGACGTGGGCCAGCGTGTGCTGGCGCCAGTTCGCGTCATCGCGCGAAGGGAAGTCCTCGCGGGCATGCGCGCCGCGGCTCTCCTTGCGGGCTTCTGCGCCATAGACGGTAGGCAGCGCATTGGCCATCAGGTTTTCGAGCTCGAGCGTCTCGACGAGATCCGAATTCCAGATCATCGAACGGTCGGTGACCTTGATGTCCTTCAGTTCGCCCCACAGCGCCGACATGCGCTGGCAGCCCTGCTCCAGCGATTCCTGGGTGCGGAACACGGCGGCGTCTTCCTGCATGATGCGCTGCATCTTCTCGCGCAGCGCAGCCGTCGGCGTGCCGCCATTGGCGTTCCGCAGGCGGTCGAAGCGATCCATGATCTTCTCGACTGCCTGTTCGTTGATCGCCGGAATGGGGGCGGCGCGGTCGATCACCTCGCCGGCGCGGATCGCGGCAGCGCGGCCGAACACGACCAGGTCGATCAGCGAGTTGGAGCCGAGGCGGTTGGCGCCGTGCACCGAGGCGCAACCGGCTTCGCCCACGGCCATCAGGCCGGGCTGCACGCGATCGGGATTGTCCGCGGTCGGGTTAAGCACCTCGCCCCAATAGTTCGTGGGAACGCCGCCCATATTGTAGTGCACGGTCGGCAGCACCGGGATCGGCTCGCGGGTCACGTCGACGCCGGCGAAGATCTTTGCGCTCTCCGAGATACCCGGCAGGCGCTCATGCAGCACGGCCGGATCGAGATGGTCGAGGTGCAGGTAGATATGGTCCTTGTTCTTGCCGACGCCGCGGCCTTCGCGGATCTCCAGCGTCATGCAGCGCGAAACCACGTCGCGCGAGGCAAGGTCCTTGGCCGACGGCGCATAGCGCTCCATGAAGCGCTCGCCTTCGGAGTTGACGAGATAGCCGCCTTCGCCGCGGGCGCCTTCGGTGATCAGGCAGCCGGAGCCGTAGATGCCGGTCGGGTGGAACTGCACGAATTCCATGTCCTGCAGCGGCAGGCCGGCGCGCGCCGCCATGCCGCCACCGTCGCCGGTGCAGGTATGGGCGGAGGTCGCCGAGAAATAGGCGCGGCCATAGCCGCCGGTCGCCAGCACGACCATCTTGGCCGCGAAGCGGTGGATGGTGCCGTCATCGAGGTTCCAGGCCACGACGCCGGTGCAGACACCGTCCGTCATGATCAGGTCGAGCGCGAAATACTCGATGAAGAACTGGGCGTTGTTCTTCAGCGACTGGCCATAGAGCGTGTGCAGGATGGCGTGGCCGGTGCGGTCAGCAGCCGCGCAGGTGCGCTGCACGGGTGGGCCGTCACCGAAATTCTGCATGTGGCCGCCGAAGGGGCGCTGGTAGATCTTGCCCTGCTCGGTGCGCGAGAAGGGCACGCCGTAGTGCTCGAGCTCATAGACGGCGGCCGGCGCCTGACGCACCATGTATTCCATGGCGTCGACGTCGCCGAGCCAGTCCGACCCCTTGACGGTGTCGTACATGTGCCACTGCCAGTTGTCGGGGCCCATGTTGGAAAGCGAGGCGGCAATGCCGCCCTGTGCCGCAACCGTATGCGAGCGGGTGGGGAAAACCTTGGTGATGCAGGCCGTCTTCAGCCCCTGCTCGGCCATGCCGAGCGTTGCGCGCAGGCCAGAGCCGCCCGCGCCCACGACCACCACGTCGAACTTGTGGTCGACATAGGTGTAGGCCTTGCCTGCTGATGCCGCGCCTTTGTTGTCCTTGGCCACTGGTCAGCCCCCGAATGCTAGTTTGAGCAGGGCGAAAACCGAAGCAACGCCAACCGCGATCGTGAAGAATGTGTTGAGCATCAGCAGGACGAGCTTGCTGCCCTCGCCATGGACATAGTCCTCGATGATGACCTGCATGCCGAGCCGCATATGATAGAGCGCCGACAAAAGCATCGCGATCAGGATCAACGCCACGAAGGGATTGGCCAGCACCGAGCGCACCTGCGCGTAGCCGGCGCCGTTGAGGGAAACCAGAAGGCCGACGAAAAAGAGCGTGAGCGGCACGTTGGCGACCGCCGTCAGGCGCTGGCGCCAGAAATGATCGGTCCCCTCATGGGAGGAGCCGAGGCCGCGGACCTTCTTCAAAGGCGTACGCATATCCGTCATGATCAGGCTCCCCGCACCATGTAGCCGACGATCCAGATCGCCAGGGTCAGCACAACCGACGCGACGACGGTGGCCCAGGCGATCTTGGAAGCCGTGTGCTTCTCAAGGCCGGCGCCGGTGTCCCAGATGAGATGGCGGATGCCGCCAAGCATGTGCAGCATCAGCGCCCAGGTATAGCCGAACAGGATAAGCCTGCCGATCCAGGTGCCGAAGAACCAGTTGACGAAATTGAAATAGCTATCCGACGTCGCCGCCGCGATCAGCCACCAGGCGACGAGCATGGTGCCGACATAAAGCGCGCCGCCGGTGATGCGATGCAAGATCGACGTCGTCATCGTGATCGGCGGTTTGTAGATCGTCAGATGCGGCGACAGAGGCCTTGCTTGGGTGGCTGGTATCTTGCTCATGGCTCCCCTTCCCGGCGCCGGACATTCCGATGCGCAAAAGCGGCGTGCCCTTCTCGGAATGCGACTTGGACAGCGGGCGTTCTAATGCGGTTTTTGCACCGCGTCAAAGCCGGATGATGGTTTCGTGATGGCAATTTGCGTCAACGGCCGAGGCCGTCAAGCCATTGTTTCCGCTTCAATCGATTGAAGCTAATGGGAAGCGCGGGTGCAATGGCGGAAATGCGGGAATTGCCCATGCCTGCCATCTTCCATGTTGCAACGCAGCGCCAGCCGAATCAGCGGTTGCAGGTGACGGGCTCCTTGCCGTTTTTCATGTAGAGCGCCTCGTTGCCGTCGAGCACCAGCGCATAGGGTGCCTCTCCGTAGCGAGACTGCTGGGTGGCGGGGGAGGCGGGCAGTTCGACATTGTCGCCTTCGGGGTCGACGAGCCGCACGGAGGTTCGGAAATTGTCGATGGTAAGCGAGCCGCGCTGGCCGCAATTGTAGGTGGCGTGGGCCGGTTGCGGCGCGCCGAATTCGGCGGTTGCGGGCGCGGCCGGTTTGATCGCGGCTGTTGCAAGGGTTGTTGCCGCGCCGCCCGCATTGCTCTCCGACACGCAGGAGGCGGCCAGCAGAAGCGGGAAAAGGGCCAGCGCTGCGCCGATGCGCGCGTTGGTGTTCGGTCGGGGCTGTTTCATCGCTGCAAGCTATCTGCTTCGGCCCGACCAGATCAACGAGAACACAGCAGCAACCTGTCCAGCGCATTGCCGGTCACCAACCATGCCCGTCAATTTTTTGGCGAGCCCGCCCTTAACAAAGATTAATAAATGTTTAATTTTCGACTTAGCGAAGCAGTGTCCCGGCAGAGGAGAATGCATCATGCAGAAGAACAGATCGAAAAATCGCCTGCTGCCCGTGCTTTTGGCCTGTGTATTTGCCGGGGGCAGTCTGCCCGCTGTCGCCGATGGCTACACCCAGGACGATGTTTATGCCGACTCTTTCGGCAATCTCATCGTAAACAGCGCAGCCGGCTACAAGCGCATCATCGTCGGCCAGGGGCATAACGCGAGCAAGCTGTCGAACTATATACATCCCAAGCAGTCGAAGATGGCCTATTCCGGCGGATACGGCGCTTCAGACTGTTATCAGCCCTATTATGTCAAAGGGCGCAGCTACATGTACGGCTTCTACCAGGGAGCAATGCCGCTGCTGGGCCTTCCCTGCCGTTGACGCAGCTTCCGCTCAGAAGGACCGGAAAGCGCGCATGCCGTCGAAAGTCGGCAATGCGGTGCGAACGCAGTCGCGGCCATTCTCCTTGGCCTCGTAAAGAGCCTTGTCGGCACGCGAGAGCAGTTCGGAGAGGTCTTCGCCCGAAACGAGTTCGGCGACGCCGAAGCTGGCGGTGAAGCGCAGGTCGTCCGGCAATCCATCAACCGGCAATCCCGAAAATGCACTGCGCGCGGTTTCGGCAAAGAGGCGCGCCGTCACCAGATTGCTGCCGGGCAGGATTATCGCGAATTCCTCGCCGCCGATGCGGCCGGCGAAATATTCGCCCACCGCAATCGTTCTCAGGAAGCTGGCAAAGGCCTTGATTACATTGTCGCCCGAGGCGTGGCCGAAGGTGTCGTTGATCGCCTTGAAGTGGTCGAGGTCGCAGATGACCAGCGCCAGAGACCGCCCCTTTCGTAGTTCCGCTTGCAGAACGGCCGTAGCGTGACGTTCGAAGCCGCCACGATTGAGCAGGCCGGACAGCGCGTCCGTATTCGACAGCTTGGTGACGTCCGCGATGACGTCGCGCGCCAGAATGACGAGGAACAGCAGCGCAATGGCGATCGCGAAGACCGTTCCCATGGATTGCGAGATCAGCGCATATTGCGTCTGCAGGTAGTGTTGCGGGGTAGCGCCGGTGCCGCCCAGGCTCGACAAAAGAAAAGGTTTGCTCAGGAACTGCAGCGAACTGACCGCGAGCAGCCACATCAGGATCGTGTCCAGCCGCCGCCGCGACCGCGCCGACCACAGGATCCATGCCCCGATCGCCTGCATGACGAAATAGGGGGCCTGGTAGATCATCATGCGCGTGAAGGATGCGCGCGGCATGTCCTGGATCAGGTCGCATGCCACTGCCGAGATGAAGAACACGGCGCCGAGCAACCGCCAAGGCACCGGCACTTCAAACTTGCGCGCAGCGCCCACGTTGAAGAGCAGCATGGCGGCAAGAACGACGGAAAAGGAGACGACGACCGCAGGGCGCGCCGCGCCGATGGTCGAGATGCCGAACTCGATGGAGTAGTAAACGGCCCCCAGGCCGTATGCGAAGGACAGCCAGGATGCGGCGACCTGCTTGCGGTCATAGATCGCAACCATGGCAAAGGACGCCGAAAGCAGCCCGGCGACGACCAGGTTGATTACAAGGACAGCTACCGCCCCGCTCATTCGGTTGCGCTCCCCGGCGCGCTTCGGTCCCACACGGAAGGAAGCGCGTGGCGTGAATTCGCGCATCTCGTCGGCCGGAGAAGCCGGTCCGTGAAATGCGGCTGAGATGCATTAGAGCATCGCTAGACGAAAAAGCCGTTAACGCAGGGGGAGGTCGGGAGCGCGCGCCCCGGATCCGCTCATCAAATTGTTGGGAACTCGCATGTGATCTTCGCGTTGCGCCGCAAGCGAGACAAGGAGAGCTTGCCATGACGAACACCATCATGCTCGTCGATCACGAAGCCATTCGAGACTGGGTTGCGGCCCGAGCCGGAAGCCCGGGGCTTCAGGAGGCGACCTCGGCGGGCGACGAGCCGGTTCTGCGCATCGTGTTCGGCCAGATTGCCTATGAGGACGAAGACCAGCCCGAACGAACCGAAGCGACCGGAGCCATCGAGCTGATCGAATGGGATGAGTGGTTCAAGCTCTTCGACAAGCGTCATCTTGCGCTGGTCGTGCCCGTGGACCGGCCGGGCGTGCGTGACGAATTCCACGAAATCGTCAGGAGGCCCGAGCCGGGCGAGTGATGTCGCCCGGCCCGAATTTTCGATCAGTGCCAGTCGCGAATGTCGACGAAGTGGCCGGCGATCGCGGCGGCGGCGGCCATGGCCGGCGACACCAGATGGGTGCGGCCCTTGAAGCCCTGACGGCCCTCGAAGTTGCGGTTCGAGGTCGAGGCGCAGCGCTCGCCCGGCTTCAGGCGGTCGTCGTTCATGGCTAGGCACATCGAGCAACCCGGCTCGCGCCAGTCGAAGCCCGCGGCGATGAAGATCTTGTCGAGACCTTCCGCCTCGGCCTGTTCCTTGACCAGGCCCGAGCCCGGCACGATCATGGCTGACACGGTCGAAGCCACCTTCTTGCCCTCGACCACCTTGGCCACAGCGCGCAGGTCCTCGATGCGGCCGTTGGTGCAGGAGCCGATGAAGACGCGGTCGATGGCGATGTCGGTGATCTTGGTGCCGGCGGTCAGGCCCATATATTCGAGCGCGCGCTTCTTGGAGTTTCGCTTGTTCTCGTCGGCGATCTCTTCCGGGTTCGGCACGACGCCGGTGACGGAAGCGACGTCCTCGGGCGAGGAGCCCCAGGTGACGATGGGCGGCAGCTTGGCGGCGTCGAGCACCACGACCTTATCGAAATGCGCACCTTCTTCGGTGTGCAGCGTCTTCCAATATTCCACGGCCATGTCCCAGGCCTTGCCCTTCGGGGCACGCGGCTTGTCCTTCACATAGGCGAAGGTGGTTTCGTCCGGCGCGATCAGGCCGGCGCGGGCGCCGCCCTCGATCGACATGTTGCAGATGGTCATGCGGCCTTCCATCGACAGCGCGCGGATCGCTTCGCCGGCATATTCGATGACGTAGCCGGTGCCGCCGGCGGTGCCGATCTCGCCGATGATGGCGAGCACGATGTCCTTGGCGGTCACGCCCTCGGGCAGCTGGCCGTCGACACGCACCAGCATGTTCTTGGCCTTCTTCTGGATCAGCGTCTGGGTGGCCAGAACGTGCTCGACCTCGGAGGTGCCGATGCCGTGGGCCAGCGCGCCGAAAGCGCCGTGGGTGGAGGTGTGGCTGTCACCGCAGACGATGGTCATGCCCGGCAGCGTAAAACCCTGCTCAGGGCCGACGATGTGGACGATGCCCTGGCGGACGTCGTTTTCCGAATAATATTCCACGCCGAAGTCGGCGGCATTCTTGGCGAGTGCCTCGACCTGGATGCGGCTTTCCTCGTTCTTGATGCCCAGCTTGCGGTCGGGCGAGGTCGGCACGTTGTGGTCGACCACGGCGAGCGTCTTTTCGGGATGACGAACCTGGCGGCCGGACATGCGCAGGCCCTCGAAGGCCTGCGGGCTCGTCACTTCGTGGACGAGGTGGCGGTCGATATAGAGCAGGCAGGTGCCGTCGTCCTGGCGGTCGACAATGTGATCATCGAAAATCTTGTCGTAGAGGGTGCGCGGTGCGCTCATTTGCGTAAATCCGTCGATGTAAGGAATGGAAAGGGGCCGGTCATGCCGAATATCCTGCCGGCCAGAGGCGCGAGCAGGCGAGGGCGGCTAGATAAGTCGGCTGGTCAATGCGCCGGAAATCCGCGCGAAGAAACGGGCCGGCAGGCGCTTCTTGTCCTGCAGCACGAAACCCTTGTAGGCCGGATGACCGAAAAGTTCTTCCATGCCCGCTAAATAGCAATCTTTTGTCAGATCGGCAATCGGCGCCTTGCCACACCGATTGCACCAGCGGCTCGGAGAACCTCGATGACGAAGGTTTTCACCGTCAGGCGTGCTGGCGGCGCAGCTTCCTTTCCAAGCCTCGCAGCGTAAGCGAAAGCCCGATGGTGAGGACGAGGTAGACATAGGCCACCATCGAATAGGTCTCGAAGAAGCGGAACGAGCCCGAGGCGTAGACCTTGCCCATCTGGGTAATGTCGGCCACGCCCAGCACCGAAACCAGCGAAGAGTCCTTGACCATGGCGACGAAGTCGTTGCCGAGCGGCGGCAGGATGGTTCGGATCGCCTGCGGCAGGATGATCAGGCGAAAGCGCTGGTAGCGCGTCAGGCCGAGCGCCTTTGCCGCCTCGATCTGCCCAGCGTCAACCGACTGGATGCCGGCCCGGAACACTTCGGAGATGAAGGCCGAGTAGCCGATGGTAAGCGCCATGATGGCGCGCCAGAGAAGGGAGACGTCGCGCACCTGCAGCGGCGAGATCAGGCCGGCGTCCTGCAGCGGCGCGGTTACCACATTCCATCCGGCCACGAAGGCGGGCGCGCCGACGAAGGCGATCCAGAACAGGAGCACCAGGATCGGGATGCCGCGGATGATCTCGACGTAGAAGCGTGCGATCTGGCGCAGCCAGACCGAACCTGACAGGCCCATCAGCGCTATGCCGAGACCAAGGAGAGAGGCGAGGGAGAAGCCGACCAGCGTGACGAAGACGGTGATGCCGATACCCTTGGCAACCGTCTGAAAGACCTGGCGGTAGATGTCGTTGGTGACGATAAAGATTGCCACGGCGACGGCGATCGCTACTGCGACCGCCAGCCACCAGGGAAATTCCTTCTTGTCGGACGAAGTCGTGGGAAGAAGAAGCATCTGAACGAGCGAAGGCCGGGAGGTTCGGCGCCTTAGAGCGAGATAACTCGCTCTAAGCATTTGTTTCTGAAGCATGATCTTGTCCGAAAAGTCTGCAACTTTTCAGGATCATGCTCCAGCCGAAACCGCCCGCCTTCACTTGGTCCGTCACTCGCCCATCTTGTAGTCGAGGAACCACTTCTTGTTCAGGGCATCGAACGTGCCATCGGCCTTCATGGAGGCGATCGCGGCGTTGATCGGCGCGACGAGGTCGGAGCTCTTCTTGAAGATGAAGCCGAAATCTTCCGTGCCGAGCGGTTCGCCCACCACTTTCAGGGCGCCGCCGGAGGAATCGACATAGCCCTTCGCCGCCACGCTGTCGGTCAGCACCAGGTCGACGTCGCCCGACTTCAGAGCCTGCACTGTTGCACCGAACGTTTCGAACAGCTTGATGCGCGGGTTCTGCTCATTGCCGTCGAGGATTTCGTAGACCGCGGTGTAGAAGGGCGAGGTGCCCGGCTGCGCGGCGATCAGCCCATCCTTGAAGGCACCGAAGCTTTTGGCGTCAGTGAAGCGGCTCTCGTCGCTACGCACCAGCATGAACTGCTGCGAACGCATGTAAGGATCGGAGAAGTCGACCTTCTCCTTGCGGTCTTCCTTGATGGTGATGCCGGTCATGCCGATGTTGTACTGGCCGTCAGACACGGCCTGAATCATCGCGTCCCAGGAGGTGTTCTGGTACTCGATCTTGAAGTTCAGGCGCTTGGCCATCTCGTTCATGGCGTCATATTCCCAGCCGATCTGCTCGCCGGTCTTGGGGTCGATGAACTGCAGCGGCGGGTAGGCGTTCTCGGTCACCACCGTCACCGTCTTTCCGCCCAGATCAGGCAGCGTGTCGGCGGAAGCCAGCGTCGGCGAAAGGACGCAAGCCAGCAGGCCGGCCAGTGCGAGTTTGAACCTGTTCATGGGGCGCTCCAGTTCGGGAAATATCTTGGATCTAAAGGGAAGAATTGCGCGCAAGATTAGCCAACTGCCACCGGCTTGCAAGAGACGGTCATGCTGCCAGAGGCCGGCCTTAACAAAAAATGCGCCCCGCCGCCGACCTAATGTGCGATCGGCGCGGGCGGCGGGCTCTATTTCTGCGGTTTCGAGGCGCCGATGGAGAAGGACAACGGGAACTTCGGACAGGAATCCGGCAGAGCGAACTGGTTCCCTCCAAGCTCCACGAGATCGGGAAAGGCGCGCCACACGACGATCTCGTGTTCGTTGAGGAAATCGATGCTAAGGCCCGCCTTGATCAGCGCATTGACGATGTCGCCTAGTGGGTGAACCCACTCGTAGTGACGGGTGTCGGTCAGTTGCCGCTCGTCGCCGGTGTAGGTCTGGCTGTTGTCCCAAATCAGCGGGCTGTCCTTGGGGGTGCGCCAGCCATATTCCACTCTGAACGCGCCATCGCTCGCTTCGACCTGGTTCAGTTGCGGATGCCCCTCGAGCAGATAGAGCCTGCCGCCGGGGCGCAGCAGCGCCGCAACCACGCGAGCCCAGCGATAGATGTCGTCGAGCCAGTTGATCGCGCCCCAGGTGACGAACACCATGTCGTAGGTGGCGCCCAGCGTTTCCGCCGCGTCGTAGACCGAAGCCTCGACGAAACGGGCCTCGGTGCCGGCCTGGGCGGCAAAGTCGCGAGCCGCCTCTATCGCCTTGGAGGAAAAGTCGAGCCCGGTTACGCTTTTGGCCCCAAGATGCTTCAGGCTGAGCGTGTCGAGGCCGATGTGGCACTGCAGATGGACGATGTCCTTGCCGCGGATATCGCCGATCTCGCTCGCCTCAAGCGCATGCAGCGACGATCCGCCGGCGAGCACCTCGGCGATGCGGTAGCTGCCGGTGCTGTCGGTGGAGTGGAGTTCGGCGCGGTTGTCCCAGTTGCGCAGATTGGCTTCGGTGAACTCGTTCATCGCCCCTCCTGGCGCTGCGGACAAACAAAAAGGCGGCCGAAGCCGCCTTTTCGAAAGCAAATCCCTGTGCGGGAAGAACTATTCGGCGGCCTTCTCGGCCTCAGCAGCGGCTGCTGCCTCGGCGGCGGCCTTCTTTTCAGCAGCTTCCTGCGCGGCCTTCTCGGCGGCCAGGGCTTCGGCGGCAGCGATCTTCTCGGCTTCGATGCGTGCCTTCTCGGCGTTCAGCGCGTCGCGCTCGGCATCGTTCAGCTTGCGGGCGCGCACGCCGGTGTTCTCGGAAATACGAGCCGACTTGCCGCGACGATCGCGCAGGTAATACAGCTTGGCGCGGCGAACCTTACCGCGGCGGACGATCTCGACGCCCTCGATCATCGGCGAGTAGACCGGGAACACGCGTTCCACGCCTTCGCCGTAGGAGATCTTGCGGACGGTGAAGTTTTCCTGGAAGCCCGAACCCGAGCGCGCGATCACGACGCCTTCATAGGCCTGCACGCGGGTGCGCGTACCTTCGGTGACGCGGACCAGAACGCGGACGGTGTCGCCCGGCTGGAATTCGGGGAGCTTGCGTTTTGCTTCGATCTTGGCGGCCTGTTCGGCCTCGAGCTGACGGAGAATGTCCATCGCAATAACCTCTTGTTCGTTCTCAACAGCCAGAGCGCCCGGCACTTGCCACCCAGTTCGAAGACCGCTTGGCTATGCCTATCCTTCTCATCGAGAAGCAGAGGCAGGGGCGATTTCACCGTCTTTGTTGACGGGTCCGAGAGCATCATACTCCCAGTTGCGGGGCGCACATACACGCTTCCGCCTACTTTGTCACCTCTTAGGTGCTGGTTTTTTGGCGCTTTCGCGCAATTCATGGGCCGCAAACAGGTCGGGGCGCCGTTCCTTGGTCAAGCTCTCGGCCTGCTCGCGCCGCCAGGCCGCGATTTTGCCGTGATTGCCCGACAGAAGCACTTCGGGAATCGGTCTTCCCTCGAATTCCTGCGGCCGCGTGTAGTGCGGGTGCTCCAGAAGTCCGTTCTCGAAGCTCTCCTCGTCGCCCGACGTATCGTTGCCCATCACGCCGGGCAGCAGGCGCACGACCGCATCGAGCAGCACCAGTGCGGCCGGCTCGCCGCCCGATAGGATGAAGTCGCCGATCGAGACCTCTTCGAGCCTGCGCGCGTCGATGATGCGCTGGTCGATGCCCTCGAAGCGTCCGCACAGAATCATCACGCCGGGTCCCGCCGCCAGCTCGCGCACCCGCTCCTGCGTCAGCGGTTTTCCGCGTGGACTCATAAAAAGCTTCGGGCGCGGATCGTCGGTGGGGGCGCTAGCGTCGATCGCCTTGGCAAGAATGTCGGCGCGCATGACCATGCCGGCGCCGCCGCCGGCGGGCGTGTCATCGACGGTCCTGTGGCGGTCGGTAGCGAAGTCGCGAATCTGAACCGCTTCGAGCGACCAGTCGCCACGCTCAAGCGCGCGCCCCGCCAGCGACAGCCCCAGCGCGCCCGGAAACATCTCCGGGTAGAGCGTCAGGACGGAAGCGCGAAAGCCGCTCACCGGTCGCCTCCGCCATCCTTCGGGGCGGGCATCTCTTCTTCGTCGGAGTCTTCTTCCGACTCCACAAGCCCGGCGGCCAGCGTGTCGATGCGCACGAAGCCGGCCTTGATGTCGATCTCGGGCACAGCCGCTTCGGTGAACGGGACGAGCACGCCCTTCTTGCCCGCATGGGTGATTTCGAGAATGTCGCCGCCGCCGAAATTCTGCACGGCCATCACCTTGCCGACCGAGGCGCCGGTCTCGTCCTTCACGGCGAGGCCGATCAGGTCGGCGTGATAGAATTCGTCTTCCTCGCCATCGTCCGGCAGCGCAGAGCGATCGATGAACAGTTCGGTGCCATTCAGCGCCTCAGCGGCGCTGCGGTCGTTCACGCCCTTGAAGCGAACGACCACGACGGTCTTAGCGGAGCGGATATCGAGCACCTCAAGGCTGCGTCCATCGCGAGAATAGAGCGGCCCGTAGTCTCCGAGCGCCAGTGGATCGCCGGTAAAGGTTTTGACGCGCAGCTCGCCTCTGACGCCGTGCGGGGCGCCGATCACGGCCATCTGGATTGGGTTTTGCGGCTTGGGCATGGGTTTCTTTATCCTTTGCCCGTCCCTAGCCCTTGCGCGCGTCTAATTCAATTGCGGCCTTCACGCGTTGCTAACCGGCTGGCCTCAGCATGGCTGAAAAGAATCGTCGAAAAGCCATGCAGCAAGAATTTCTCGTCTCCGCCAGACCTGACCTGCAGTCGACCCGCGAAGCCTGGCTGAAAACGCTGGCGCATGAGCGCCGGCTATCGGCACTGACCGTCGAAGCCTATGAGCGCGATACCCGCCAGTTCTTACAGTTCCTGACCGGACATTGCGGCGGCGCGCCCGGTCTTGAGGACATCAAGGAATTGCGGCCCGCCGATCTGCGCGCCTTCCTTGCGGCACGCCGCGGCGATGGCGCCGGCGCGCGGACTCTGGGACGTGGGCTGGCGGGTGTACGCTCCTTGCTGCGCTTTCTCGAACGGCGTGGCCTTGCCAATGCGGCCGGGGCGGCAGCTCTGCGTGCACCCAAACAGCCGAAATCGCTGCCCAAGCCTCTGACGGCAGCGGATGCCAAGCGCGTCGTCTCCGCCGGAGAGCAGCTGGCGGAAGAGCCCTGGATCGCGGCCCGCAACGCGGCAGTTCTGACCCTGCTCTATGGCTGTGGCCTGCGCATTTCCGAGGCGCTCGGGCTCAATGGCGGCGAGCTCGCCTCGTCCGACGACACGGTGCTGCGCATCACCGGCAAGGGCGGAAAGACGCGGCTGGTGCCCGTGCTCCCGGTGGCGCTTGCAGCAGTTGGCGAATATCGCAAGCTCTGCCCGTTTCATCTCGGTCCCGAGGCGCCGCTGTTTCGTGGCGCGCGGGGCGGGCCGCTCAACCCGGCGATCCTCCAGCGCGAAATGCAGAAAATGCGCTCGGCGCTGAACCTGCCCGACACCGCCACGCCGCATGCGCTGCGTCATTCCTTCGCCACCCATCTCCTCGGCCGAGGTGGCGACCTGCGTACGATCCAGGAGCTGCTCGGTCACGCCAGCCTGTCGACCACGCAGATATATACCGGCGTCGATACGGCCCGTCTGCTCGATATCTATGAAGCAGCGCATCCGCGAGCATGAGCGTAACGCGACAATTTGGCCGCGGCGGTTAACGGTTTGGCCGTTTTTTGCGTTTAACGATGAGGGCATGAAACGCGCTATCGCCATTGCTGACCGTACCGCGAACAAGGCCTTGCTGCTGCTTGCGGCGCTCAACGTGCTGTTCTTCATCACCTTCTTGATCGTGACCATGCTCGCCATGGGCGAGGCTCAGGCCGAAGCCGCGGCCTGCAAGGGCTCGGATATGCTGGCCGCTTTGCAGAAGAGCGATCCGGCGCTGTTCGACAAGATCAAGGCCGAAGCGGCCGCGACCCCGAATGGCCAGGGCCTTTTGTGGAAGATCGAAAAGGCAGGCGAGACGCCGTCTTTCCTCTTCGGCACCATGCACATGACCGACCCGCGCGTCACTGCCCTGCCGCTCGCCGCCCAAAAAGCCTTCAATGCCTCGGGGACCGTGGTGATCGAGACGACTGAAATCCTCGACCAGTCCAAGATGGTTGCCGCCATCATGAAGGAGCCGGAGCTGACGATGTTCACCGACAACACGACGCTGGCGTCGCTGCTGTCGCCGGAGGACGCGGCCATCGTCGACAAGGCGCTCACCGAGCGCGGCATTCCGCTGGCAAGCGTTGCCAAGATGAAGCCGTGGATGCTGTCGGCCATGGTTGCGCTGCCGGCTTGCGAACTCGCCCGCAAGTCCGAGGGTGAACCGGTGCTCGACATCAAGCTGGCGCAGGACGCAAAGGCCGAGGGCAAGGAGATCGACGGGCTGGAAACCGTCGCCGATCAGCTTCGCGCCATGGCATCGCTGCCGATGGATTTTCACGTGCGGGGTCTTGTCGACACGCTGAAGCTCGGCGACCGCATGGACGATGTCGTCGAGACCATGATCGTGCTCTACCAGCGCGGTGACACCGGCATGTTCTGGCCGCTGTTCCGCGCCGTGCTGCCGGATGAAACGGGCGGCGACGAAGGCTATGCCGCATTTGACGAAGCGATGGTCAAGTCGCGCAACCACACAATGGCCGAGCGAGCCGAGCCGATCCTTGCCAAGGGCAAGGCCTTCATCGCGGTCGGCGCGATGCACCTGCCCGGCCCCGATGGTCTGGTCGAGCTTCTGCGCAAGGACGGCTACACGGTTACTGCCGTCAACTGAGGCAGGTCGGCAGCTTTCATTTGCTCGCCGTCTTGCGGCAAATGAAACCAAACAAGGTCTTGTTCGTTTACTTTCCGCTTAGTTGCCGCGCGACTGACGGAGACGATCATGGCCAAGGCCGAGCCACATACGGGCAATCCGTCGCAATCTACGCCGTCGCGCAGGTCAAGAAGTTCGGCGCACGAGCAGGACGAAACCCAGCAGACCGTGAGTGGCGCCAGCAGCATTCTCATCGCGGCGATTGCGCTCGTGCTTGCCGTGATCGCCTATTTCATCTTCTTCCCGCGGTCACATACGCCCGTCGATACGACGGGTCAGTCGGCGACGACCCAGCCGGCCGCGCCCGCGGCTCCGGCTGCGCCAGCGCCTGAAGCCAAGACCCCGGCCGCTCCCGCTGCTCCAGCAACGCCAGCGCCGGAGACCAAAACGCCGGCGGCGCCAGCTGCGCCAGCCGCACCAGCGCCTGAGAACAAGGCTCCAGCGGCTCCTGCCACGCCGGCGCCGGAAAACAAGGCACCGGCGGCGCCCAATACTCCAGCCACACCAGCGCCGGAGAACAAGGCTCCAGCTCCTGCTGCCCCAGCTCCCGCTCCTGCTCCGGCACCTCAGGCACAGACACCAGCTGCCCCAGCCGCTCCGGCTCCCGCTGCTCCAGCAGCGCCCGCGCCACAGTCTGCGGCTCCGGCTCCCGCGACGCCGGCCGCCCCGGTCCAACCCTCACCGGCAGCACCAGCACCGCAATCAAATGCGCCGGCTCCAGCCGCTCCGGCTCCTGCCCAGCCGGCAGCCCCGGCCACTCCCGCGCAACCAGCACCGGCGGCGCCTGCACAATAATGCTGGCGCGCGAAATATAAACGGCCCGCTGCGCAGCGGGCCGTTGGCATTTTGGGCAAGCCGAAAATTGCGGCAGCCGGACTTGGCGTTAGCGGCGCTGGGCCGAAAGCAAGCGCACCCCGCATCCGACGCGCGTTTCAGGCGAGCCTGGCGTCCAGCGAAAGCTTGATCGCCCCGAGTGCCTTGGAAACCGGGCAGCCGGCCTTGGCCTGTTCGGCCAGTTCCTTGAATTTTGCCGCGTCGATGCCCGGCACGGTGCCGACCAGGGTGAGGGCGCTCTCGGTGATTTCAAAGCCGCCATCGGCGGCCGGGCCATAGGTCACCACCGCCGTTGCATCGAGTTTCTCGGCCGGGGTTCCGTTCTCGGCCAGGAAGTACGACAGCTGCATGGCGAAGCAACCGGCGTGGGCAGCGGCGATCAGCTCTTCCGGGTTGGTGCCCGACTTGCCGCTCTCGTCCTGGAAACGTCCTTTGAACGAGTATGGCGTCTTGGTGAAGGCGCCGCTTTGCGTATCCAGCGTGCCGCCTCCCTCGGTCAGCGTTCCTTTCCAGATAGCGGTTGCTTGGCGATGCATGGCGCGTTCCTCCTGGCTCATGATGAGACGCCGGCAATCGCTCCGGCGATCTCGCGAATATAGGGCCTGGAACGATGCAGGCTACGGGGATTTTGACGAAGGCACAGACGCTAGATCGCTTCGCCCCTCAGGAGCCTCGGCATGTCTCCCTCAAGGCCGGACGCCTGGCGGATGAAGTACGACTTAAGCCGCGGCATGCGGTCGACCAGGCCGAGCCCGAAGTCGCGCATCGCTCGGATCGGGCCGAAATCGTTGGAGAAAAGCCGGTTGAGCACGTCCGTGGTCACGCCCATCTGCACCGTGTCGAACCGCCGCCAGATCTGGTAGCGCTGCAGGACGTCGAGCGCGCCGATGTCCTGGCCCAGACGATCCGCCTCCACGAGGGTCTCGGCAAGCGCGGCGACATCCTTGAAGCCGAGATTGAGCCCTTGCCCGGCAATCGGATGGATGCCGTGGGCGGCGTCGCCCGCCAGCGCGAAGCGCGGCGCTACGAAATCGCGAGCGAGCGTAAGCCCGAGCGGCCAGGCGCGCGGCTTGTCTTCCACGCGCAACTCGCCCAGCTGCAGCCCGAATCGATGTTCCAGCTCGGTTTCGAACACCAGCTCGTCGCTGTTGACCAGCCGCTCGGCGTCCTCGGCCCGCTCCGTCCAGACGATGGAGGAGCGATTGCCCTTGAGCGGCAGGATGGCGAAGGGGCCGGCGGGGAGAAAATGCTCTTCGGCGCGCCCATTGTGCGGGCGCTCGTGGGCGATGGTGCAGACGATGCCTGACTGGCCATATTCCCACCTGACCGCCTTGATGCCGGCCATGTCGCGCAGGCGGGAGTTGACGCCGTCCGCCGCGACCAGAAGCCTGGCGTTGAGCGACGTGCTGTCGGCAAGATGGATGGTGACGCTGGCGATTCCGGTTTCAAATGCCTGAACCGCAACGCCTTCAATGATGTCGATGCCAAGTTCGGCTGCGCGCCGGCGCAGCGCGCCATTCAGCACCTTGTTGGCGACCATGTGCGCGAAGGGCTCACCGGGCGCGACCTCGCCGTCGAAGGTCAGATAGACCGGACGGACTGGATCGGCGGTGCGCGAATCGGTGATCACCATGTCGGTAATGGGCTGTGCCTCGGGCAGGATCTCGCTCCAGCAGCCGAGCTGGCTAAGCATGCGGCAGGCGGCTGCGGCGACGGCGGATGCGCGGGTGTCGCGCTTCCAGGCGTCCTTGGGGGCTGCATCGACGACCGCCACGGCAAGGTTGGGCCGCGACTGCTTCAGCGACACGGCGGCGGCAAGCCCGACATAGCCGGCACCGGCAATCAGCACGTCGAGTGCCGGGTGCGTTCCGGTCGCGGTTTCTGTTTCGCCCATCGCCCTGTCCTCCGGGTCTCGCATCATCAATCTGTCAGTCGCCTTGACTCGGCCGAACGTTCTGTCCGAAACCGTCAGTGTTCGCGTTGCATTGAAAGGTGCGAAACATGACGGCGGCCATGCAAGAGCTTCTCGCCATTCTCGACCTCGAGGAGCTGGAACACAACCTCTATCGTGGTCGCAGCCCCCAGTCCGATTGGCAGCGCGTGTTCGGTGGCCAGACCATCGCCCAGGCGCTGGTGGCTGCCCAGCGCACTGTGTCCCCCGATCGCCATGTGCACTCGCTGCACGGCTATTTCATGCGCCCCGGCGATACCAAGGTGCCGATCGTCTACGAGGTTGACCGAATCCGCGATGGCGGCAGCTTCACCACGCGCCGGGTGGTCGCCATTCAGCACGGCAAGGCCATCTTTTCGCTGGAAGCATCCTTCCAGGTGGATGAAGACGGGCTCGACCACCAGTTGCCGATGCCGCTCAATGTGCCTGCACCGGAGACGCTCGGCACCCAGCAGGACCTGATCGCCAAGTTTGGCGACGCGGTGCCAGAGGGCATCCGGCGCTACTGGGAGCGCGACCGGCCCATCGAGATGAAGCCGGTGATGCTGAAGCATTACACCAGCCGCGAAAAACTCGCGCCCGAACAGAAGATCTGGATCCGCACCACCGGACCGGTGCCGTCGGACCGGGCCACGCAAGCGGCGGTGCTCGCTTATCTGTCCGACATGACGCTGCTCGATACCTCGACCTTTGCGCATGGCCGGGCGATTTTCGACCGCGACATCCAGGCGGCCAGCCTCGACCATGCCATGTGGTTCCATCGCACCCATCCGCTCGACGGCTGGCTGCTCTATACACAGGACAGCCCCTCCACCTCGGGCGGGCGCGGCTTTACGCGCGGCGCGCTCTATGCGCAGGACGGCACGCTGATCGCCTCCGTAGCCCAGGAAGGGCTTATCCGGCTCCGGCAGTCGCCTACGGAATAGGCAGTTTTTAGAGACTGCCTAATTCATAATCAAACAGAGTGCTGCTACGCGGTGCGGTTCAGCTCGCTCTGTGGGAGATACCCTTTTATTTTCAATAAGTTGATTGCCTCCGTCCAAACTGGCACGGAGCTTGATTTACCCTGAACGCCGTCCGGCAGCGCGCCGGCGACGTCACGCAAGCGCGGGATTCCGCACCAGCAAGGGGTAAAGCTGATGAAAATAGTGATGGCAATCATCAAGCCGTTCAAGCTGGACGAGGTGCGGCAAGCGCTCACGGCTGTTGGCGTGGAGGGGCTGACCGTCACCGAGGTCAAGGGGTACGGGCGCCAGAAGGGGCATACGGAGATCTATCGCGGGGCCGAATACGCGGTGAGCTTCCTGCCCAAGGTGAAGATCGAGGTCGCTGTGCCTTCCGAGATGGCGGAAAAAGTGGTCGAGGCAATCATCGCCACGGCCAAGACCGGCCAGATCGGTGACGGCAAGATCTTCGTTTTCAGCATCGACCAGGCCGTGCGTATCCGCACCGGCGAAACCGACGCCGACGCCCTCTGAATTTCCAGGCGCAGGCGCTTTCGCGACGCCGCCTGCTTTCAAGCCACGAACAGCGCCGCATCCGGGCAACCCACATCCGATGGAGATTTCGATGAAGATTCCGTCCCTTCTTCCGCCGATGGTGCGCGCCGCCATTTTAGGCGCGCTCGCACTCGGCGCCCTGGGCACGCTCTCGGCCTTCGCGCAGGAAGCGGCGCCGGCTGCCACGGGCGCCGCGGCTGCGACTCCCGTGCCCGACAAGGGCGACACGGCCTGGATGCTGGTGTCCAGCCTGCTGGTGCTGTTCATGGCGCTGCCGGGGCTTGCGCTCTTCTATGGTGGGCTCGTGCGGGCCAAGAACATGCTCTCGGTTCTCGTGCAGTGCACGATGATCGTCGCCGTCGTCATCATCATCTGGGTATTCTATGGCTATTCCTTCGCATTCGGCGGCGGCACCAACCCCTTCTGGGGTGGCCTCGGGAAGCTATTCCTTGCAGGCGTGACCCCGCACAGCACCGCGCCCACCTTTACCAATGGCGTCGTCATTCCCGAGTTCGTCTACATCTGCTTCCAGATGACCTTCGCCTGCATCACGCCGGCGCTGATCATCGGCGCCTTCGCAGAGCGCGTCAGATTCTCGGCGGTGATCCTGTTCGTGATGCTCTGGGTCACCTTCGTCTATTTCCCCATCGCCCACATGGTTTGGGATTCGCATGGCCTGTTGTTCAACTGGGGCGCGCTGGATTTTGCCGGCGGCACGGTCGTTCACATCAATGCCGGCATTGCCGGTTTGGTCGGCGCTCTCCTGGTCGGCAAGCGTAATGGCTACCGGCGTGACAACATGGCGCCGAACTCGATGGCACTGACCATGGTCGGCGCCTCAATCCTGTGGGTGGGCTGGTTCGGCTTCAATGCCGGCTCGAACCTTGAAGCCAATGGCGGCGCGGCACTTGCCATGATCAATACCTTCACCGCGACGGCCGGCGCGATCATCGCCTGGGTGGTGGTGGAATCGCTTGCCCGCAAGAAGGCGTCGATGCTGGGCGCCGCATCCGGCATGATCGCCGGCCTCGTCGCCGTCACGCCGGCCGCCGGCTATGTCGGGCCGGTCGGCGCCATCGTCCTTGGCGCGATTGCCAGCGTCGTCTGCTACTACTTCGTCACGGTCGTGAAGATCCGGGCCGGCTATGACGACTCGCTCGATGTGTTCGGTGTGCATGGCATCGGCGGCATCATCGGCGCGATCGGCACGGGCGTCTTTGCCTCGACGACGCTTGGCGGCGTCGGCTATGCCGATGGCGTGACGATGGCTGGCCAGGTGCGCACGCAGGTCATCGCAGTGCTTGTCACTATCGTCTGGTGCGGTGTCGGCTCGTTCATCCTCTACAAGATCGTTGACGTGCTTGTCGGACTGCGCCCGACGGCGGAATCCGAGTCGCAGGGCCTCGACCTCAGCTCGCACGGCGAGGTTGCCTATCACGCTTGAGTTCTATCCGGCGGTGCGCCCGCCGGAAACCGATCCCGTCGTGACCGGTTTGAAGGAGCCGTGTCACGCGCTTGAGGCCCGGTTCGTCCGGGCCTCCTTTTTTCTGAGCATGACCGAATCGCGGTCTTTACCCGACGAAACGAATCGACTGCCGATTCGGCATCCTCTGGGTCATTTGGCTTCCTGGTATGGAAAAAATGACCAACTAGTATGGAGAAAATGACTAATTTGGTCAGGTCCTCCGATTATGACATATCTGCCACAGTTGCCTCAGATAGGCCTCTTATGTGGCGGCCAAAAACGCATTCAAGGGTTGAGCAGAGCCGGCGCTGTGGGCGATCCAGAGCGCGAGGAAGGACGCCCCCGGGCCACGTCCTCGGAACCGGTCGAGGAACTGCTGTCCTTCAGCAAAGAAAACCCAGACCCATTTTTGAAATGCTTTTTTGACTGGAGGTCAGAAATGAACATCAAGAGCCTTCTTCTCGGCTCCGCTGCTGCGCTGGCAGCAGTTTCGGGCGCTCGCGCTGCCGACGCTGTCGTCGTTGCTGAGCCCGAACCCGTTGAATACGTTCGCGTTTGCGACGTCTACGGCGCCGGCTTCTACTACATCCCGGGCACCGAGACCTGCCTCAAGATCGGCGGCTACGTCCGTTTCGACGTCCGCGCCGGCAACGCAGGTACGGGCTATGGCGGCCTGAACGACGTCAACGACAGGCTCGAGAACAAGACCAACGACACCTACTACACCCGCACCCGCGCTGCCGTGAAGCTCGACGCCCGTTCGGAAACCGAGCTTGGCACCCTGCGCGGCTACATGCACGTCGACTTCGACTGGAAGCAGGTGCAGGATGAGGCTGGAGACGCCAACACCGCCACGGTGTGGGGCATGGAGCATGCCTTCATCGAGCTCGGCGGCTTCCGCGTCGGCAAGACCGACTCGCTGTTCGCTACGCTGACCGGTTATGCCGGCAACGTCATTGCCGACGACATGATCCCGTATGCTGCTGGCACGTACGACACCCAGCAGATCGTCTACAACTACGTCGCTGGTAACGGCTTCTCGGCCTCCGTCGGCGTCGAAAATGGCTCCCTCGACAACTCGATCGATTCCTACGTTCCGCACGTGGTTGCCGGTGCAGCCTACACGCAGGGCTGGGGCGGCGTCTCCGGCGTCGTCGGCTACGACTCGAACTTCGAAGAGTGGGCTGGCAAGCTTCGCCTCGACGTCAACGCGACCGAGCAGCTCTCGCTCTTCGTGATGGCCGGCTACGGCAGCGAGAAGAACGCCCCCGTCAGCTTCTACAAGGGCTGGAACGGCAAGTGGGCTGCCTGGGGCGGTGCTACCTACAAGTTCAACGAGAAGCTCGCTGCTAACCTGCAGGTCTCTTACGCCCAGGGTAGCGACAAGTGGGTCGACGACAAGGGCAACACGTTCGCGCAGGAGACTGCTGTGGCTGCCAACGTCGCTTACACGCTCGTGCCGGGCCTCACGATCACCCCGGAAGTGGACTACAAGCGCATTCGCTTCCACGACGTCAATGGTGACCGTAAGCACGAAAACGCCTGGAGCGGCATGGTTCGCTTCCAGCGTTCGTTCTAATCGGCTCAACAGTCGATTTGAGAAACCCGGCGGGCAACCGCCGGGTTTTTTCGTTTGCGGCAATGCCGTGCGAGGGAACTGCCGCGACTTGCTCGGCAATTTCGGATCGACGCCTGGTCGATTTTTCAGCGGTCCGCATAGTTTGGAATTCGTTTCCTTCCATGGTTAATGCGCCCTTAACCTTCCCGCCGCTAATTTGAAGTCCGACTCTGCCCGAGATGCGTTCGCGCTCCGGGCAACCTGATTGCGGACGGGGAAGCAGCATGCGCTCAGCCACACAGCTCGCGCTCACCGATACGAGCCATGGATTGAAGGACTTTGCCAGGAAACAGGCGGCGCGCCTGGCTGGCTTGGCTATGTTCGGCTTCGTGGCTTTCGCGCTTGCGAGCCTCGGCACCTGGAATGTCGCCGATCCGAGCTTCAGCCACGCGACCGACAATCCGGTCACCAATGCCATGGGCTATCCCGGTGCGGTCTTCTCCGACCTCGCCATGCAATTCTATGGCCTGTCCTCGGTGGCAGCTCTGGTTCCGGCCGTGATTTGGGGCTTCTTCTTTGCCACCGCGCGCGGCGTTGAAAGAATGCCGCGCCGGGCGATTGCCTGGTTTGGAGCCTCCTTGCTGTTCGCGGCTATCGCTGGTTGCGCCACGCCGCCGCAGACCTGGCCGCTGCCAACCGGCCTCGGCGGTGTTTTCGGCGACATGGTGCTGAAGATCCCCGGCATGCTCACGGGCGGCTACCCGAAAGGTTTGGTTGCCACAGGTGTGATCGCGGCGCTGGCCGGGCCGGCGCTCTGGCTTTTCGGCTACGGCTCCGGCCTCCTGTTGCGGAACAGCGGTGCTGTCGACGATCAGCTCGAGAAGGACATGCGCGAGCAGGACCTGGCCGCCATCTTCGACGAGGATGACGAGGACGATGGTAACCTGGCGCTGGGCGCCATCACGCATTGGTGGTTGTCGTTCAGGGCTTACCTGCATCGCCGGACGGCGCGCCGTCACAAGCATGAAGACTATGGCGATATGGAAGCCGCAAGGCCGGCAAGCGCCTGGCGCCGTGCCGCCGAGAGGGTCGAGGTCGCCGAAATGGCCGAGTCGCGGGTCAGTCCCCAGGGCCGCGCCCGCGTCGAACCCGAGTTCTTTGCCAGCATGGTTGCCGAGGGCCGCAACGCCGCAGGCCGGCGGGACATTGATGAGGATGAAGACGAGGACGAACTCGACTTCGTCCCGGACGGCATCATTGCCGACCCTGCGCCGCGGCCAACGAAGGTGCAGAACTTCCGCTCGCCTGCCGGCACGCCGGCCGTCGCGCCAAGCGCGCGCGTGGAAAGTCCCGCGCCGCGCCCGGTGCAGGGAGGACGCGTTCAGCGCGAGGCGCAAACCTCGCTCATTGGCTCCAATGCCTTCGAGATGCCCTCGCTGCACTTCCTCGCCGAGCCGAAGAACATTTCGCGCGATCCAAGCCTGTCGCAGGACTCGCTCGAGCAGAATGCGCGGCTTCTGGAGGGCGTGCTTGAGGACTTCGGCGTCAAGGGCGAGATCATCCACGTCCGCCCCGGTCCGGTCGTCACCCTCTACGAACTCGAGCCGGCGCCAGGCATCAAGTCCTCGCGCGTGATCGGCCTTGCCGACGACATCGCCCGTTCGATGAGCGCGATCGCGGCGCGCGTCGCTGTCGTGCCTGGGCGTAACGCGATCGGCATCGAACTGCCGAACGCCAAGCGTGAGACCGTCTACCTGCGGGAGATCCTGGCCAGCCGCGATTTCGAACAGACCAAGGCCAAGCTGGCGTTGGCGCTGGGCAAGACGATCAACGGCGAGGCGGTCATCGTCGACATCGCCAAGATGCCCCACGTCCTGGTCGCCGGCACCACCGGCTCCGGCAAGTCGGTGGCTATCAACACCATGATTCTGTCGCTGCTCTACCGCATGACACCGGAAGAGTGCCGCCTGATCATGATCGATCCCAAGATGCTGGAACTGTCGGTCTATGACGGCATCCCGCATCTGCTGACCCCCGTTGTCACCGATCCGAAGAAGGCCGTGGTGGCCCTGAAATGGACGGTGCGGGAGATGGAAGACCGCTACCGCAAGATGTCCAAGGTCGGCGTGCGCAACATCGATGGCTTCAACGCCCGCGTCGCGCAGGCGCAGAAGAAGGGCGAGCAGATCCAGCGCACCGTGCAGACCGGCTTCGACCGCCAGACCGGTGAAGCGATCTATGAGACGGAGGAACTCGACCTCGCGCCGCTGCCCTACATCGTCGTCATCATCGATGAGATGGCCGACCTGATGATGGTCGCCGGCAAGGACATCGAAGGCGCCGTGCAGCGCCTGGCGCAGATGGCGCGCGCCGCCGGCATCCATGTCATCATGGCCACCCAGCGCCCGTCGGTCGACGTCATCACCGGTACCATCAAGGCCAACTTCCCGACCCGTATCTCCTTCCAGGTCACCTCGAAGATCGACAGCCGCACCATTCTGGGCGAGCAGGGCGCCGAGCAACTGCTTGGCATGGGTGACATGCTCTACATGGCCGGCGGCGGCCGCATTCAGCGCGTGCATGGACCCTTCGTCTCCGACGACGAGGTCGAGAAGGTGGTGGCGCATCTCAAGCTGCAGGGCGTGCCTGAATATCTCGACGCCATCACCGAAGACGATGGCGAGGACGAAGGCGACTCCTCGTCGTCGAAGGGCGGTGGCGGCAGCATCGAGGATTCGGATGATCCTTACGATCAGGCCGTGTCGGTCGTGCTGCGCGATGGCAAGGCTTCGACCAGCTACATCCAGCGTCGCCTTGGTATCGGCTACAATCGTGCGGCTTCGATCATCGAGAGGATGGAAAAAGAAGGCATCGTCGGCCCCGCAAATCATGCCGGCAAACGCGAAATCCTCGTTCCGACAGAAGAGGATAAGTTCTGAGGTGGAACAGTGACGAGAGTTTGATCTGGGTTGCTCTTGCCAAGGCCAAACTTCAGCCCAACTACCTCCCTATCTGCTCGTCGAACGAAATTTCAATCAAAGGTAACCCAGCATGACCCAAGACGCTTTGACTCCGACCTGGACATACAGGGCACGCAAGCGGTTCATTGGCATTGCTATTGCCGCTTTCGGCCTGTCGGCGATGCCGTCGCTTCCAGGCTTCGACGCTTTTGCCCAGGCCACCCCAAGTGAGGCTGCGCAGAAGATCGCCGACCATTTTGCCGGCGTGCGCACCATGACTGGCGAGTTCGTGCAGTTCGGTCCGCGCGGAGAACAGACCGGCGGCAAGTTCTATATCGAACGGCCGGGCAAGATCCGCTTCAACTATGAAGGCGGCTCCGGCTTCAAGGTCGTTTCCGACGGCCAATCGGTTGTTCTCGACAACAAGAAGATGAACACGATGGATCTTTATCCGTTGTCGAAGACGCCGCTCAAGCTGCTGCTCGACACGCGCATCGATCTGTCGGGCGACAAGGTCAAGAGCGTCAAGGAGGATGACGACCTGACCACGATCCAGCTTGCCGACAGGTCCGTGTTCGGCAGTTCGCGCATCACCATGATGTTCGATCCGAAGACCTACGAACTGCGCCAGTGGACCATCACGGATGCGCAGGGCAAGGACACGACCGTCATGGTCTTCAACGTGCAGGAAGGCGTGAAGCTCGATCCCAACCTGTTTACGATCGACTACCGCCGCAATATCGAAGTCAATCGCAAAGGCAGGCAGTGACGCCGTCTTTGCGCCTTTCAATCTGTGGACAGTGTAAGGCGCGGCGCCCCTAGGGGCGCCTGCGCTTGTAATTGCCGGTCTTGCCTGCCAATTTCCGGTCGTCTCTTTCTACGCCGGAATTTCCCATGTCTTTTTCGATCGCTACCTGGAACATCAACTCCGTGCGGCTACGCATGCCGCTTGTCGAGCGGTTCCTGCTCGAGAAGGCGCCGGACGTCCTTTGCCTGCAGGAAACCAAGTGCCCAGACGACCAGTTTCCGTCGGCGGCTTTCCGCAAGCTCGGCTATCAGCACATCGCCATAAGCGGCCAGAAGGGTTATCACGGTGTCGCCACCGTTGCCCGGCGGCCGATCGAACTGGTCGAGAAGCGCGACTTCTGCACCATGGGCGATTGCCGCCATCTGTCGGTGCGGGTCGCTGCGGGCGATAAGAAGGTTTTGCTGCACAATTTCTACGTTCCGGCGGGCGGCGACGAGCCGGACCCGGAGATCAATCCCAAATTCCGCCACAAGCTCGATTTCGTGGCCGAGATGAATGCGATCCGGGCGGATCATGACGAGACTTCCGCCTCGGTCCTGGTCGGCGATCTCAACATCGCCCCGCTGGAGCATGACGTCTGGTCGCACAAGCAGCTTCTGAAGGTGGTCAGCCATACGCCGGTCGAGACGGAAAACTTCGAGGCGATGCGCAAGGCTGGCGATTGGGTCGACCTCATGCGCCACAACGTGCCCGACGAGCAGAAGATCTACACCTGGTGGAGCTACCGCGCCCAGGATTGGGAGGGGTCGGATCGTGGCCGCCGACTCGACCATGTCTGGTCGTCGCAGAACCTGGTTCCGAGCTTCACCGGCTACGAAATCCTTCGTGAGGCACGCGGCTGGGACCGGCCTTCCGACCATGTGCCGGTGATCGCACGCTTCGACCTGGAATAGGGCGCGTCGCCGCTGGACGCGGCACGCAGTTCAGGGCGTGAAGCGCGAGGCCATTGCCTCGATCCGCCGAATGAGCGCCTGCAGCTCTTCGGAGATGCGCCGGTGCAGGTGAACGGCCAGCTCGGGATATTCCTCGAGTATGCGGTGGAACATCTTGCGGTTCAGCCGCAGCACTTCCGAATCGGTTTCGGCGGCCGCGCTGGTCAGCCGCCTGGTGTCGGCGATCAGCGCAAGCTCGCCGAGGATCTCACCGGGCTTGACCGAAGCGATCGGGGTCCGATTTTGGTCACTTTCGCGATAGAGGATGATGCTGCCGCTGACGACGACATAGGCCGAGTCAGCCTCGTCGTCCTCGAGATAGAGCTTGCGACTTGCCGGCAGCCGCATCGATTCGGTGCCGAAGGCGAGCAGGCGCAGTTGTTCCTGGCTGAAGCCTTCGAAAAGCTTCACGCCGGACAGAATGCGGATGTCATCATCCAGCGCCATAGTGTCCCCGAAATCCTGGCCTGGAGTTCCCCCCGGTAGCGGTCCCCGCCAGGACCGCAAACCCGTTAGGGAACCAGCTTATATCCGCCGCTTTCTGTCACAAGAATTTCAGCATTGGAAGGATCACGCTCGATCTTCTGGCGCAACCGGTAGACATGCGTCTCCAGCGTGTGCGTCGTGACGCCAGAGTTGTAGCCCCAGACCTCTTCGAGCAGAACGTCGCGGGTAACGACCTTCTGATCGGCGCGGTAGAGATACTTGATGATCGAGGCTTCCTTCTCGGTCAGGCGGACCTTGGCGCCGCGCTGGTCGAGCAGGAGCTTCTGGCTCGGCTTGAACGTATAGGGTCCCACCGAGAAGGTCGCGTCCTCGCTCTGCTCGTGCTGGCGCAACTGGGCGCGGATGCGGGCAAGCAGCACCGCAAAGCGGAACGGCTTGGTGACATAGTCGTTGGCGCCCGCCTCCAGGCCAAGGATCGTGTCCGAATCAGTGTCATGTCCCGTCAGCATGATGATGGGGGCCTTGTAGCCGCCCTTGCGCAGGATCTTCACCGCTTCGCGGCCGTCCATATCAGGCAAGCCGACATCCATGATGAGGAGGTCCACGAGGCCGCCGCGCGCTATCGCTACGCCCTTGGATGCAGAGGCTTCCTGCAGCACGTCGAACTCTTCATAGAGGGAAAGTTGCTCGACAAGCGTTGAACGGAGGTCTTCGTCGTCATCAACGATCAGGATGGTGCGTGAGCTCATGGATCAATCCGTTGTTTTACATGCGTTCTTCTGTTGACCGATGCGGGTTTATGAGGAAGCTGATCTCCAGAAAAGCCGATCACGGTGATTTGTTCCAATGCAATCATACTCCAAAAAACGTCAACGCAACGGGACGGTTGCAAAAAACAGCAAAAGCCTGCGGATATTGACCGTTCGCCAGCGTCCCGGCCACCCTACGCAAGGCTTCATGAACGTCGGGGGAACCGTTTTTTCCTGCGCTCTGGGCAGCGGGGGAATCACCGCCAACAAGCGCGAGGGCGATGGCGGCACGCCGCTGGCCACCATGCGGATCCTGGCGGGCTATTTCCGGCGCGAACATTTTGCCGGCAAGCGCACACGGCTTGCGATGAGCGAGATCGATGCCCCGCTCGGCTGGTGCGAGGTGCCGGACGATCGCAACTACAATCGCCCGGTGAGGCTGCCTTACGCGGCAAGCCACGAACATATGCGCCGCGACGACCGGCTGTATGATGCCTGCCTGGTGCTCGACTGGAACATCAGTCCGCGCCGGCGCGGGCGCGGTAGCGCGATCTTCTTCCATCTCGCGCGCCCCGATTTCTCGCCGACGCAAGGGTGCGTGGCCGTAACCGCCCGGACCATGAAGCGGCTTTTGCCTTATCTCAACGATCGGACGGTGCTGAGGGTGGTGCGCTGACGAGTCAGACGCCCCACCAACCGAGGATCGCGCCCATGATGAGGGTGACGCCAAGCCAATGGAGGCTGTCGATGATGGTGAGGTCCCAGCCGAAACCCTGGTAGCTCTGATTGACTGCAACGGTGGTGGCGATGAAGCCGAGCCAAAGCAGGAAGCCCGACACCAGGCCGTTGCCCAGGGTGAATACGCCTGCGCCGACATGCCAGAGAATGCCTGCGAGCACCCAGGCCATGATCAGTTCGCAGATGAAGCTGGTGATGAACAGCACCGGCGACATCTTGGCGGTCGCCGGATCGATCCGGGCGGCCTTCATCCAGGGTTTGCCGAGCGTGCCGTAATAGACCGCGCCAAATACGAATGCTGCAATGGCCGCGACCAGGATCGCCAGGTAGTTCACGCTTGCAAGGTTCATGATGCCCTCCCGCTGATGCGCCTCATAGAACGCCGTGCCGAGATGGCCGTCAACCAAAGCGCCAGACGGTGGTGCGCTTGACCTCGGCATCCTCCAGGGCGCGGGTGACCGGCACCTCGTAAACAGCGAGCGGGGACAGCCTTTCCTTCGGCAGGTAGGAGCGGCCGGGATCGCCGACAACGATGTCAGCCCCGCGTTGGCGCAGACCGGTGAACCAGCTGACCAGCCTCTCCGCAAAGTCCTTCTGATAAAAGACGTCGCCGGCCAGCACGATGTCCCAGTCGTCGTCGGTGCCGATCGTGTCGGTGCCGACGAAAAGCGGCGAAACGCCATTGGTCTCGCCGTTCAGCGTCACGGCCGCCTCGCAGAAGGGGTCGATGTCGGCGGCAATCACCTCGCGCGCGCCGGCCATCGCAGCGGCGATCGCGACCATGCCGGAGCCGGAGGCGAAATCGAGCACGCGCTTTCCACGGACGGTGTCCGGGTTGTCGAGGATATAGCGGGCCAGCCCCTGTCCACCTGCCCAGGCGAAGGCCCAGAAGGGCGGCGGCAGGCCGATCTCGGCCAGTTCTTCCTCGGTCTTCTCCCAGAGCTCATGCGCTTCGTCGGCGAGGTAGAGCCTGATCTCCGGCACATGCGGCGGTGCCATCAGGCCCGTATTGGCGCGGATGAAGCGTCTGGCGTCTTCGGGTGTCACGGCGCGGGAACGAGTCCGCCCATGCGGCAGACCTCCTCCCACTCGTCCGGCGTGACCGGCTGCACGGAAAGGCGCATCGAGGTGACCAGCGACATCTTCTCGAGCTTGGGATTGGCCTTGACCTCGACCAGCGTCACCGGGCGCGGCATGTCACGCACGGCGCGCACATCGACGCATTCCCAGCGCGGGTCTTCCGTGGTGGTGTCGTGATGGGCAAGGGCACAGACCTCGCAGATGCCCACGACCTCGAGCCCCTCGTTGGAATGGTAGAAGAAGCCGAGATCGCCGATCTGCATGGCGCGCATGTTGTTGCGCGCCAGATAATTGCGCACGCCGTCCCACTGCGTGCCCTTGTCTCCAAGCGCCTTCAGCATGTCGAAGGAAAATTTGAACGGCTCGGATTTGAACAGCCAGTAGTTCATGTCGTGCGTCCTTTGAGCATTTTGCAGCGAGGTGGAATCACCTCGCGTAGTATAAATGCGGCACAATCAATTAGTTGGACCATGATGTCGTCCGAAAACCGGTTCCCGCTTTTCGGCATCATGGTCTATGCGCTTGCCGGATTGTTGAACACCCAGTTCCAGGGGCGGATTTCGACCGTATCGAACAGCCCGGCCTTCGCGTAGGGGTCCTTTGCCGCGAGATCGGCCGCAGCTTGCTTGTCGGCTACCTCAACCACGACCAGGCTGCCGCAGGGCTTGCCGTCGTCATCGAGGAAGGGGCCAGCGAATTTCAGCGTGCCCTCGGCGTTCAGGCCATTCAGAAAGGTGACGTGGTCGGGCCGCACATCCAGCCGAAGCTGCAGATGGCCTGGCTTGTCCTTGCAGATGAACGCAAACAGCATGGGATTCCGCTCCTGTCTGAAAAAGTTCCTATTCCGCTTCGTGGCGCAGCGGGCGCGTCATCAGCGCCGTCACCGCTTCCTGAAGGGTGATCGCCCGGTCGAGTATCTGCGAAACCGTGGTGATGATCGGTGCGCGTATGCCGCGCTCCTGCGCGATCCGGGCCGCAATCGCCGCGGTCGCCACACCCTCGGCCAGTGGCCTGCCCTCCAGCGACTCGCCACGTCCCAGCGCAAGCCCATAGGAAAAATTGCGCGATTGCGACGACGAGCAGGTCAGCATCAGGTCGCCGAAGCCGGAAAGGCCCATCAGCGTTTCGGGCCGGGCGCCGAAATCCGCACCGATGCGCCTGAGCTCGGCAAAGCCGCGGGTGACGGTGGCGGCCTGCGCGCTTGCGCCCAGACCGGCGCCGATGACCGCACCCGCCGCTATGGCGAAGACGTTCTTCAGCGCGCCGCCGATCTCGACGCCGATCAGGTCGTCGGTCGAATAGCAGCGAAAACTCTCCGTGGAAAAGCGCTGCGCCAGCTCGGCGGCAAGCTCCTCCTCGCGCGCGGCGATCACTACTGCAGTCGGCAGGCCGCGCGAAACGTCCGAGGCAAAGCTCGGGCCCGAAAGCGCGGCAACCGGATGATCCGGCACGATCTCGTCGGCGATCTCGGAAAGCAGCGTGCCGGTCTCGCGTTCGATGCCCTTGGCGCAGAGCACCAGCGGCACGCCGGCGGGCAGGTGCGGCTTCGCCTCGGCCAGAACCTGCCGCAGCACTTGCGCAGGCGTGACGACCAGCACGCAATCCGTTTCGGCAAGTGCGGCGGCAAGGTCGGTCGTCGCGTTGAGCGCCGGCTCAAGAGTAATGCCTGGTAGGTAGCGCGGGTTTTTTCCCTGCTTCAGCGCTTCGACCATTTCAGGGTCGCGTGCCCATATCCGCACGTCATTGCCCGCACGGGCCGCTGTTAACGCAAGGGCGGTGCCCCAGGCGCCGCCGCCCAGAACGGTTACGCGATAGGCGCTCATGCCTTTGCTCCCCTTCTGCCCGAGCCAACCACAGGCGCTGAGACGCTGTCGAGCGGCCAGCGCGAGCGCGGCACGAAATCCATCGCGTCAGGCTCGACGAGCCCGGCGCGCACGCGCTCTATGCCCGCCCAGGCGATCATCGCCGCATTGTCGGTGCACAGCGCATGCGGCGGTGCGACGAAGGCAAAACCGTTGTCACGGCAGAGCGCTTCCAGCGTGGCGCGGATCGTCTTGTTGGCTGCGACGCCGCCGGCCACAACCAGCGCCGGCGTCTTCACGTCCGGATATTTCCCACGGAAGCGGGCAAGTGTGCGCGCCACGCGGTCGCCCAGCGCATCCGACACCGCAGTCTGGAAGGAGGCGCAGATGTCGGCCACGTCCTGATCGCTCAACGGTGCGATTGCGGTGGCGGCCTGCCGCACGGCGGTCTTCAGCCCGGAGAAGGAGAAATCGGGACGCGCCTCGCCCTTCATGGGGCGGGGGAATGCGAAGCGGCTAGCATCGCCGCTGGCCGCAGCCTTCTCGACGCTCGGGCCGCCCGGATAGGGCAGGCCGAGCATTTTTGCGGTCTTGTCGAAGGCTTCGCCCAGCGCATCGTCGATTGTGGTGGCCCAACGCTGGTAGTCGCCAACGCCGCGCACCAAAAGGATTTGCGTGTGGCCGCCGGAAACGAGCAGCAGCAGGTAGGGGAACGATAGCCCATCTGTCAGCCGTGCAGTGAGTGCGTGGCCTTCGAGATGGTTGACGGCGATCAGTGGCTTATGCGCTGCCGCCGCGATCGCCTTGGCCGTCATCAGCCCGACGATCAGCCCACCGACCAGGCCCGGCCCGGCGGTAGCGGCAACGGCATCGATCTCCGCGAGCGAGGTGCCGGCATCGGCAAGAGCTGCTTCGACGATGCCGTCGAGCGCTTCGACATGGGCGCGCGCGGCGATCTCCGGCACCACGCCCCCAAAGGCCGCATGCTCCTCGATCTGGCTCAGTACGACGCTGGACAGGATTTGCGGCTCGCCATCGCCCAGCGCAACCACGCTGGCGGCGGTCTCGTCGCAACTTGTCTCGATCCCGAGTATGCGGATCATGGCGTCATTTCGTTCCATTGCCCGGCCGTCTTTTCCTCGATAGGAGGATAGGGGAGAATACCCCGTTCGCCGGGTGGGTATCACGGACGGAGCGCCATGCAAACAAAAGCCTTGAAAATCGGAACGCGCGGCAGCCCGCTGGCGCTGGCCCAGGCCCATGAAACGCGCGATCGGCTGATGGCCGCGCACGGGCTCGGCGAAGACGCGTTCGAGATCGTACCGCTCACCACCAGCGGCGACCGCATCCTGGATCGCCCGCTCTCCGAAGTCGGCGGCAAGGGGCTTTTCACCAAGGAACTGGAAGAGGCGCTGTTCGACGGGCGCATCGACATTGCCGTCCATTCCTCGAAGGACATGGCGACCACGCTGCCCGAGGGGCTGGAGGTCACCACCTTCCTGCCGCGCGAGGACGTGCGTGACGCCTTCATCGGCAAGCTGGCGCCTTCGATCGTCGAACTGCCGCATGGTGCCACCGTCGGCTCGTCGTCGCTGCGCCGGCAGGCTCTCATCCGCCGCATGCGGCCCGACCTCGAGGTCATCATGTTCCGCGGCAATGTGCAGACGCGCCTGCGCAAGCTGGAGGAGGGCATTGCCGCCGGCACCATTCTCGCCAATGCGGGACTGCGCCGGCTGGGCCTCACCCACATCATCACCGACCTGATGTCGCTCGACATTTTCCCGCCGGCACCGGGCCAGGGCGCCATCGGCATCGAGATGCGTTCGGCTGACAAGGCGATCAGGGACATGCTGTCGGCCATCCACGACGCCCCGACCGGCTATGCGCTGGCTTGCGAGCGCGCCTATCTGCGCGTGCTGGACGGCTCCTGCCGCACGCCAATCGCTGGCCACGCCGTGGTCGAGGGCGACCGGCTGTTCTTCAAGGGCGTCATCCTGTCGCTCGACGGCCAGGAGGCGCATGAGGTGGAGCGCGAGGGCAAGGCGGTGGACGCCGAAGCCATCGGCCGCGCGGCCGGCGAAGAGGTGCGTGCCAAGGCCGGCACCAAGTTCTTCGAGGGCTGGAGCTGAATGGCCCGCCGCGTCCTGGTGACAAGGCCTGAGCCGGGCGCATCCGCCACGGCTTCCAGGCTCCGGGATGCGGGTTTCGAGCCGATCGTCATGTCGCTTTCGCGAACGCAGGCGGTTCGCGTGGAGCTTTCAGCCGTTTCCGAGTCCATCGGCGCGGTCGCCATCACCAGCGCCAATGCGATCCGGCATGCGCCCTCCGAACTGATCGCAAAGTTTTCCGGCAAACGGTGCTTTGCGGTTGGCCGCAAGACGGCGATGGCCGCGCGCAATGCCGGCTTCAGCGAGGTGATCGAGGGGCCTGGCGAAGCGGTCGGGCTGGCCCGGCTGGTGTCCGCCGAGCTTTCCGAGGGCGCGGAGCTTGCCTATCTGACGGGGCGCGTCCGGTTGCCGGACTTCGAACAGAGCCTGGCTTCGTCGGGCCACCGGCTTTCCGTCATCGAAACCTACGACACCGTTTTCGTCACGGATGCGGCCTTGCCGGAACTGGCGGATGGCCCGCTCGATGCGGTGCTTCTCTATTCGGCCAAGGCCGCGCAGGCCTTTTCGGCGCTTGCGGACGGAAATCCCCTTTTGGCTGATGCCTCCTGCATCTGCTTGTCCGAACGGGTCGCCGGGGGCCTGCAACACGTTGAAAGCGGAAGGGTTTTCGTATCGGTCGAACCGACGGAGGATGCGCTGTTGGCGCTGTTGGCGGAGGTCTGCCCGCCCGCGCCATGACCGCGCCCCTTTTCACATCATGCTGGTGTGATACTGATCCTGTAAGCGGTTCCCTTTCCGGAATTTCTTTTTACATCGACAAGCATTGCGGAGTTCTCTCATGGTCAAGACGCCGAGCACGCGGCACTCAAAGACACATCGGGAACCGGTGACGATCGAGTTGAAGCCGGGCGAGGTGTCGCGCATTTCGGACCCGGACAAGAAGCCGTCCGAATCGGCCGAGGCGAAAGCCATCCCTGAGACGCCAAAGCCGCAGGAACCTGCAATGGCCGAGAAGACCACCGAAACGCCGGCTGCTTCGACCAAGCCTGAAGAGCAGCCCAAAGTCGCCACCGAACAGGCCAAGAGCACCGTAAAGTCAGACACTGCGACGAAGCCGGAAAGCAGTGTCGCCAGCACGTCTCGCGAGGCGCCGAAGCCACAGTCTTCCCAGGCCGCGCCCGGGCGCCAGCCTCAGCCGGCTCCCGCGCCCGAGCCGCAACGGCAGCGTAGTGGTTTTTCGCCGCTGGCCGCCGGCATCGTTGGCGGTGTGATGGCGCTTGCTGGCGCTGGCGCGCTGCAATTTTCCGGCCTGCTGCCTGCTCCCGACTCGAATGCCGGCGCGGCAATGACGGAGGTCGATTCGCTGCGCGCCGAGCTTTCCGGCATGCAGCAGGACATTTTGGCGTTGAAGAACACCAGCGGCCAGCCCGACGCGGGTTTGACCGGGCAGGTCGAGGCCGTGACCAAATCACTCGACGAAGTGAAGACCGATCTCGGCAATCTCCGCCAGAGCGTTGCATCTGCCTCCGGCGACCAGGCCGGGCTTGAGGCCGTGGATGGCCGCATCAAGGAGCTTGAGACCTCAGTTGCAGCCTTGCGCGAACAGCAGGGGGCAAGCCAGACCGCTTCCGGCGATCTTGCCGCGCTCGGCGAGCGCATTGCCGGTGTCGAGGCCTTGGCCAAGGCCAATGGCGAGGCAATTTCTGCTGCCGACGGCAAGCTTGCGACATTGCAGCAAAAGGCAAACGACCTTTCCGGTAAGGTGGAAGCGCAGGCCGGCCAGCCCAAGGTGGCGCTGGCGATCGCGGCCTCGGCGCTGAAATCGGCCGTCGAGCGAGGCGCTCCGTTCGAGGCCGAGATGGAGACCTTTGCGGCCATTGCTCCTGACGCCCCGGGCATCACCCAGCTGCGGACCTATGCGCAGAAGGGCGTTCCGACGCTTGCCGACATCCAGGCTGAGGCCAAGCAGGCCGTGCAGGCGGTGATCGCTGCCGCAAAGCCGGTCGACGAGAAGGCGGGCGTGCTCGACAGGCTGGTTTCCAGCGCTCAATCGCTGGTGTCGGTGCGTCCGGTCGGACCGGTCGAGGGTTCCGGCGTGCCGGAAACCACGGCGCGCATGGAGTTCGACATCAAGTCTGGCGACCTCGAAAAGGCGCTGGCCGAATATGACACGCTGCCCGAAGCTGCCAAGGCAGCGGGCAGCGAGCTTGCCGACAAGATCCGTGCCCGTGTCGAGGCGCAGAAACTGGTCGATCAGGCGGTTGCCGGCGCGATGAAGGCTTGAGGGGGAAAAGAGGCCGATGATCCGCATCCTTTTCTTTCTGCTCGTCGTCTTCCTGCTCGGGCTCGGCTTTGCATGGCTGGCCGACCGCCCCGGCGACATGGTGGTGACCTTCAACGGCTACGAATATGAGGTGAAGCTCATCACCGCCGCCGTTGCCGTCACCGCAATCGCAGCGGCAATCATGCTTTTGTGGTGGCTGACCAAGTCGATCTGGAACAGCCCCTACACGATCGCCCGCTATTTCCGCGTGCGCCGGCGCGATCGCGGCTATCAGGCATTGTCCACCGGCATGATCGCCGCTGGTGCGGGGGATGCTGTGCTGGCGCGCAAGATGAACAAGCAGGCGACAAAGCTGATCCGCTCCGACCAGGAGCCACTGATCCAGCTGCTCGACGCGCAGGCCTCGTTGCTCGAGGGCGACCACGAGGCGGCACGCACCAAGTTCGAAGAGATGCTGGACGATCCCGAGATGCGGCTGCTTGGCCTGCGCGGGCTCTATCTCGAGGCCGAGCGCCTCGGCCACCGCGAAGCGGCCCGCCACTATGCGAGCCGTGCAGCCGATGTCGCGCCGCAGCTTGGCTGGGCGTCGGAATCGACGCTGGAGGAAAAGGTCGAGCATGGCGATTGGGACGGGGCGCTTAAGATCGTCGAGACGCAAAAATCCACCCGCCAGATGGAGCCCGCGGCGGCAAACCGTCGCCGCGCCGTGCTGCTGACAGCCAAGGCAATGTCCATCCTCGATACCGATCTTCCCGCCGCCAAGCAGGCCGCGATCGAGGCCGACCGATTGGCGCCGGGCTTTTCACCGGCTGCTGCGGTCGCCGCGCGCAGCCTGTTCCGGCAGGACGATATCCGCAAGGGCTCCAAAATCCTCGAAACGGCATGGAAGGCCGAGCCGCACCCGGAAATCGCCGACCTCTATATCCGCGCCCGGCCGGCCGATGCGCCGCTGGACCGGTTGGCCCGCGCCGAGCGGCTGCAGTCGCTCAAGCAGAACAATCCCGAATCCTCTCTCGCCGTGGCACGTGCCGCGCTTGAGGCTCGGGAGTACAAGCGCGCGCGCGAGGAGGTCGAGGCGGCCATCCGCATGCGGCCGACCGAGAGCGCCTATCTGCTCTTGGCCGACATCGAGGAGGCCGAGACAGGCGATCAGGGCAGGGTGCGCCAGCTTCTCGGCAAGGCGATGCGCGCGCCGCGCGATCCGGCCTGGGTCGCCGATGGTTTCGCGTCAGAGCGCTGGGCGCCCGCCTCGCCTGTCACCGGCAAGATCGATGCTTTCGAATGGCGGGTGCCGGTCGAAAGACTTGGCCAGCTGATCGAGCAGGATGACGAGCTTTCCGTTTCCTCACGGCCGGCAATCGAGGCGCCGGCAAGGCCAGCGGTCGAAGTGGCGGAGGAGGTCATGGAGATTGCGCCCGAGCCGGTCGGCTCCGCCCCGTCCGAACCTTCCGCAAAGCCGAAGAAAGAGGAAGTCGCCGCCTCACCAATGGCCGATGCCGTGGTCGAGGGCGAGGAAGACAAGCCCGCGCGGCTGCCCGACGATCCGGGCGTAACGCCCGAGGAGCAGGCGGAACAAACGCAAAAGCGGTTCCGTTTGTTCTGACACGCGGCGCACAGGCAGCTGTACCAACAGAGATTTCCATTGCGGCATGCCGTGCCGCAATGGACAGCTGCGGCACGGCGGCGTTAGCTTTGCCGACTCACGGGAAACAGCGATGTTCGAACGCGTTCTTGCTTTTCTGAGGGACCTGCCCGGCATCTCGTCAGGCGCATTGGGTGCCGATGATCCGCGCGTGGCTGCTACCGCGCTGCTCTACCATGTCATGAGCGCCGACGGCCTGCGCCAGGACGTGGAATGGGAGCGGCTGAAGCAGGTCGTGTCCGAGGCCTATGGCGTAAGCGGCGCCGAGCTTGCCGCGCTTCTTGCTGCCGGTGAGAAGGCCGACAGCGAGGCGATCGATCTCTATGCCTTCACCAGTGTCCTCATGCGCCACCTCGACGAGGCAGGGCGGATCGAGTTCATCCGGCTGATGTGGGAAGTTGTCTACGCCGACGACCAGGCGCATGAGCTCGAGGAAAACACGACTTGGCGCGTTGCCGAATTGCTGGGCGTGGACAGGCGCGACCGCATTGCCATGCGCCAGGAGGTCGCCCGGAGGGCGAGCCACGAAGCCGATAGATCTTCCGATGAATAGGGTTTGATGCCGTCCATGTCGCCAGCCCGCCGGCCGAAAATTCTCGTGGTTCTCCATCAGGAAACGTCCAGCCCCGGCCGCGTTGGCCACCAGCTTCTGGAAAACGGTTTTGATCTCGACATCCGGCGGCCGCCGCTCGGCGACCCGCTGCCCGAAACGTTGGAGCACCATGCCGGCGCGGTGGTCTTCGGCGGCCCGATGAGCGCCAATGACAGCGACGAATTCGTTCGCCGCGAAACGGACTGGCTGTCGGTGCCGCTCAAGGAAAAACGGCCATTCCTCGGCATCTGCCTGGGCGCGCAGATGCTGGTCAACCATCTCGGCGGCAAGGTCGCCGGCCATGGCGAGGGCAAGGTCGAGATCGGCTGGTATCCGCTAAAGCCTACCGAGGCCGGCAAGAAGCTGATGCACTGGCCGGAAATGGTCTACCAGTTCCATCGCGAGGGGTTTTCGCTACCCTCGGACGCGACCCTGCTAGCCACCGCCGATACCTATCCGAACCAGGCCTTCCGTTATGGCGAGAACGCCTGGGGCATCCAGTTCCATGGCGAGCTGACGCGTTTGATGATGCACCGCTGGGTGGTGCATGGAGCCCATCGTTTCGAGCTCCCAGGCGCTCAGCCCGGCCGCGACCATCTCGGCGGGCGGCTGATCTGGGACATGCACCTCAAGCGGTGGCTGGTCGATTTTCTGCACCACGTCTTCGGCCAGCCGGTGCGCGACTGATCACGTGGGCTCGTCCGTCAGCGCGATCAGCACGCTGGCAATCGCCGCTCCTGCGGCCAGCCCGATCGTGAATCCCTTGGGCGGGTTGCCGCCCGCAATGCCGATCATCAGTCCTACGAGTGAGCAAACCGCCAGGCACAGAGTGAATTTCAGCGCGCTCATGGCCTTTGGCTCCGGCGCGGTGGCTCCGAACGCCCAAAGGGCATTGCTCGTCCGCTCGCCGGGACTGTGCTGTTCTTCTTCATGATACGGCTGACGGCATGGGTGACCAGGGCCTGAATAAGGACTCGCATCGCCAAACTCCTCCTCTTGATCCTGCGATTTGCGGGTTTGAAAAGCAGGCGCCAATGGGTGCCTGCAGAACGATGGCCGGACTAAGCGACAGCCATCGGCAGTATTGGGTGGATAAGACGCCAACCGCCTTAGGGTTCCCATTCGCCATTTCAAGGTTAGTTCGGAGATGAGGCCGGACTGGCTCGGCCATCGGCTTCCGTTCATCGTCGAATCGAGAAGCTGCTTGAAGCAGGAGTGTCCTATTTGCGGCCTTGTGCCAGCACGGCAATGGGCGGAAGCTAACGCTATCGTTGTGTGCCGATCGATCGGTTGTAGTCGGCTTGGAAGGCGTCCTTGGCTGCCACTGATCACGGGCGACCAAGTTCCGCTGCCGCGGGTCGATGAACGCTGCAGGGAGGAGAAGCCAGTGCTGGAAGACTTTTTCGGCCTTAAGCAACAAGGGACATCGGTACGCATCGAGGTGATCGCCGGCATCACCACGTTCCTGACGATGTCCTACATCATCTTCGTCAACCCCGAGATCCTGTCGTCGACGGGGATGGACCGCAACGCGGTCTTCGTCGCCACCTGTCTGGCGGCCGCGCTCGGTTCGTTGATCATGGCGCTGTTGCCGAGGTGGCCGATTGCCATGGCTCCCGGCATGGGGCTCAACGCCTTCTTTGCCTTTACCGTAGTCGGCGTCATGGGCTTCACCTGGCAGCAGGCGCTGGGCTGCGTCTTCATCTCGGGCGTGATCTTCCTGATCCTGACCATCAGCGGCATACGAAGCTGGCTGATCGAAGGCATACCGCATTCGATGCGCAGCGCCGTTGCCGCCGGTATCGGTCTCTTCCTTGCGATCGTCGCGCTGAAGAGTTCCGGCATCGTCGTCGCCAGCGAAGCCACCTACGTAGCGCTGGGCGATCTGACGAAGACCGGACCGCTCCTGGCCATACTTGGCTTCTTCATCATTGCAGCGCTCGACGGGCTCGGGGTGCGAGGCGCTATCCTCATCGGCATCCTCGTCATCACCGCCCTGTCGATAGCTCTCGGTGTCAGCCAGTTCAGCGGGATCGTTTCCATGCCGCCGAGCATCGCGCCGACCTTCCTGCATCTCGATATCCTCGGCGCCCTGCACAGCGGGCTCGCGCATGTCATCCTGGTCTTCGTGCTGGTCGAGGTGTTCGATGCCACCGGCACGCTGATCGGCGTCGCCAAGCGCGCGGGGCTGATCCCGGAGGGCAAGCCCAACCGGCTTGGCCGTGCCCTGCTTGCCGACAGCACCGCGATCGTTGCCGGCTCGCTGCTGGGCACCAGCAGCACCACCGCCTATGTCGAAAGCGCTTCGGGCGTGCAGGCGGGCGGCCGCACTGGGCTCACCGCTTTGGTGGTTGCGGTCCTGTTTATCGCGGCCCTGTTTTTCTCGCCGTTGGCGGGTGCCGTTTCGGTCTATGCCACCAGCCCGGCACTGCTCTATGTGGCGTGCCTGATGCTGCGCGAAGTGGTCGATGTGGAATGGGCCGACGTGACGGAGGCGACGCCGGCGGCGCTGACCGCGCTGATGATGCCCTTCACCTATTCGATCGCCAACGGCCTCGCCTTCGGCTTTATCAGCTATGCCGTGCTGAAGACGCTGACCGGTCGTCCGGCCCAGGTTCATCCGGCGACCTGGCTGGTGGCGGCGCTGTTCGTCATAAGGTTTGCGCTGGAGTGATCGGCACGGCAGGCAGACGCGCGTCGTCGATTCAAGAAAAAGGGCTGCGTGAGGCAGCCCTTTTTGTCAGTCCAATGAACTGATTTTATTCCGTGATGGTATATTCGCCGAGTTCGCAGAGGTCCTGCGTGTCGGTGGTCGTGTCCAGATCCGAATCCTCGGTGAACTCGAACCTCATGTCATACTTGCAGGTCCGGCGGCCGTCGGCGATCGTGACGCGCACGGTTTCGCCCGGCTTCAGCACGTCCTGACCGAGAACATCCTCTTCCCATTCGTTCACGCTGACCGGGGAGGTGTAGAAACGCGTCATGACGGAATTCGTCCCGTTCTTGAGCGTGAAAACCAGATCGTCCGCGCTAGCGCTGCCCACCGAAACAAAACCTGCCGCCGCAAAAACCGCGGCAAACTTCCAAAAACCCATAATATTCCCCTGCTCTTGGCCCGAAATTGGGCCGGGTGATTTATATGCTGACGCTGCGTGAATACAGTGTGAATGGAGAAGACAAGACTGTACGCGAACGCGGATTTTGTTTCCGGCGCCAAGTCGTTCGAGTTTTATGGGAAGAATTAATCCGCTGGTGGAGCTGAGGAGGATCGAACTCCTGACCTCGTCATTGCGAACGACGCGCTCTCCCAGCTGAGCTACAGCCCCAGTCAGCGGATGGGCCGTTTTTATTGTTGCGCCGGTTTCCTGTCAAGGGAGTGATGAAGCCGCAAGCGACCGGGACTTGCCGCGTGAGCGTCCAGCCGCTACATGTCGCCAATTCAACGGAGAATGGCATGATCGCCCTCATTCAGACCCTGGTTCTGGCGCTGGATATCTACTGGTGGATTATCATCGGCGCAGCCATCTTCTCGTGGCTCTATGCGTTCAATGTCGTCAACTCGCGCAACCAGCTCGTCGGCGCGATCGGCAATTTTCTCTTCCGGGCCACGGAACCGGTCCTCGCACCCATCCGTCGCGTCTTGCCCGACCTCGGCGGCATCGACATTTCGCCCATCATCGTATTGCTGATCATCTTCTTCCTGCGCCAGTTCCTGCTGACCACGGTGGTGCAGCTCGTCCTCTGACGCACGCTTCGTGAGCGGCTTTTACCGAGCCCATGACAAGGGCGTCGACATCCATGTGCGGCTGACGCCGCGCTCGTCGAAGGATGCGGTCGAAGGTATCGAAACAGCTTCCGACGGGCGCAGCCATCTTGTCGCCCGTGTGCGTGCCGTGCCGGAAAAGGGTGGGGCTAACACCGCACTCGAAAAACTGCTGGCCGGCTGGCTCGGGGTCGCACGCAGCGATGTCTCGGTCGTGGCCGGCGGCACCTCGCGGTTGAAGACGGTGCGCGTGGCGGGCAGCGGGGCCGAACTGGCCGTCCGGCTTGACGAGTTGGCAAAGCGCGCGCCAGGCTGATCCGCTGCGCCGGCAATCGCGCAAAGAAAAAGGCCGTCTCCGAGGAGACGGCCCGATATCCGGACGATCCGAGTGTGATCAGCCCTGCTGCGCGTTGTAGCGCTCGATGGCATCCAGGATCATCTTCTTGGCGTGGGCCGAATCTTTCCAGCCGCCGATCTTCACCCACTTGCCGGGTTCCAGGTCCTTGTAGTGCTCGAAGAAGTGCTGGACCTGCTGCAGCGTGATTTCCGGCAGCTGGTTGTACTCGGTAACGTTCTCGTAGCGGCGGGTGATGTGCGCCGACGGCACCGCGATCACCTTCTCGTCCTCGCCGGCATTGTCTTCCATCACCAGCACGCCGATCGGGCGCACGCTGATGACGCAGCCGGGAACCAGCGCGCGCGTGTTGCAGACCAGAACGTCGATCGGGTCGCCGTCGCCCGAAAGCGTGTGGGGGACGAAGCCGTAATTGCCGGGATAGCGCATCGGCGTGTAGAGGAAGCGGTCGACGAAGAGCGTGCCGGCGTCCTTGTCCATTTCGTACTTGATCGGTTCGCCGCCAACCGGAACCTCGATGATGACGTTGACGTCTTCGGGCGGGTTCTTGCCCGTGGGTATTGCTTCGATGCGCATGTCCGCAAGGTCTCCTTTTCGGCGCAGGAAATAGCCGTCGCGAGCGCATCACGCAACAGCGGCAAGCTGTCCTGGTGCCTCAACTATTGCGTTTTTTCGGATATTTCCGGTGAGTTCAGTCCCAGACGAAGGCGATCTTGCGCAACGCCTTCTGGTCGAAGACCTCGACGCCTTCGGCAACATCGCGTCCGCCGGCGCCGGCATAGAAGGCCAACGCATTTTCGTTTTCCTCAAGCGCCCAGACGACCAGCCCCTTCAGCCCATGAGCGGCCAGCTTTTCGCGCGCGGCGGTAAACAGGCGGCTGCCCAGGCCGACGCCCTGGTATTCAGGCCGAAGATAGAGCTCGTAGATCTCGCCCTGTTGCGGCAGTTCGCGCGCGCGGTTTCTGCCTACGGTGGCATAACCGGCGATCTTGCCGCCGATCTCCACGACCAGAACCGTCGCTGCGCGTTGGATCGCATTGGCCCACCACGCGCTGCCACGCCGGTTGATCATCGCCGTCAGCGCCCGATGCGGGATGATTCCCGAATAGGCGCCCTGCCAGGCCAGGTGGTGCACGTCGGCGATCTCCTCGGCGTCGCGCGGCACGGCCCTACGTATGTCGATAGTCAACGTGTTCATGGTTCGTTAACCATAAACTCCGCGCCGTGGTCAGGCAAGCAGCCGTTGGCGGCTCGCGAGCTTTTGACCGGCGCTCAGATCTCCACGACGTGGTCGTCGAGTTCGTTGACGTTGTCAGCTCCAGCCGGGAAATGGGTGGCCAAAAGCCCGCCGACCGAACCGATCGCAACGACGAAGCCGTCAGCCAGCCGGTCTTCGCTGGCATGGGCGATCAGGTCGCGAATCACGCCATCCCACGCATGCTGCGGCACGTGCTGGTTGATCCCGCTGTCGGCGACCACCGAGGCGTAGCGCTCGGCCAGCGAAACGAAGATGAGCACGCCCGTGCGGTTCGTGGTGATGTGGACGTTGCGGGCGATGAACTGCTTCAGCGCATTGTCATGGGCGCGGCGATAGCGCAGCCGGCGCGGCACGAACCACAAGCGCGACGCTGGCACAAACCAGAGCAGGGCAAGCGCGGCGAGGGCGGCCAGAAGCTGCGCGGCGACGAAAACCGGCAGGCGCAGGCTGATCCACCAATATTCAAGCGCCAGCGCCACAGGCAGGCTGAGGAGCAGGATCGCGCCCAGCAGGAAACAGGCAGCGGGGAAGAAATAGCTGCCGCTTGAGCGGGCGACGACGCAGTAGATTTCGCCCGAAGTCTTGCTTTCGGCCTCCCGGACCGCATTGGCGATGCGTGCATGTTCATCGAGTTTCATGCCGTGTTGAGGTTTCGCCATTCACCAGCTCCCCGAAGATCCGCCGCCGCCGGAGGAACCCCCACCGCCGGAAAAGCCCCCACCGCCAGACCAGCCGCCACCGCCGCCGGACCAGCCGCCGCCACCGCCCATCCAGCGGCCGCCGGAACCGCGGTTGTTGTAGTTGAAGTCCATGCCGAGCCAATGGTAGCGGCCGGGCGCGATCTTGTGGCCGAACATGCGCGGCAGGACGGCCATGGCGAAGCCGCCAAAAAACAGCCAGGCCCAGATCAGGAGGAACACCACGGCGATATAGTTGACCGGCTCGGATTGGCTCTGCTGGTTGCGCTTGGCGCGCGCCTCCAGCTCCGCTGCGTTGCCGTTCAGCACCATCATGATGTCATCGACGGCCTTGGTGATGCCTCCGGAAAAGTCGCCGGCCCGAAATGCCGGCACCATGTCGTTTTCGATGATCAGGCGCGAATGGAGGTCCGTCAGCGTGCCTTCGAGGCCGTAGCCGACCTCGATGCGCATCTTGCGGTCTTCCTTGGCCACCAGAAGCAGGATGCCGTTGTTCTCGCTGGTCTGGCCCAGCTTCCAGGCGCGGAACAGGCGGTTGGCGTAGGGCTCGATCGCCTCGCCGTCGAGGCTGTTGATGGTGGCGACGACGATCTGGTCGGAGGACTTTTTCTCGTAGTCGGCCAGCTTCTGTTCCAGCGCTGCCCGATCAGACGGGGTCAGCATGCCGGCATTGTCGACCACACGGCCCGTCAGCGCCGGCAGCTCCGCGGCCAAGGCCACGGAGGCGACGAGCGCGAACAGGAGCAATCCGGCAAGGCGCAACATGCTCTTCAGGCCGCCGGTCAAAGATGGCTGCGCAATCGTGTTCAAGCGTCGCCTCTTAGCGTTTTCCCCGCGCATCCTAAGCCAAAACGCTCTTCCCAAGTCAAACTTAGTTGAAGTTTACCTTCGGCGCTTGGAGCTTGTCTTCTGGCACGGTGAAGTTCGGAAGCGGCTGGGCGTCGGTGAACCACAATTTCGCCCAGAGGATCGAGGGGAAGGTCCTCAGCGTGGTATTGTAGACCCTGACCGCCTCAATGTAGTCGCGCCGGGCGACGGCGATGCGGTTTTCGGTGCCCTCGAGCTGCGCCTGAAGAGCGAGGAAGTTCTGGTTGGCCTTCAGTTCCGGATAGTTCTCGACCACGGCCAGCAGGCGCGAAAGTGCGCTGGTCAGATTGGCCTGGCTGTCCTGGAACGCCTTGAACTTTGCCGGATCGTTGAGAACGTCCGGGGGCAGCGTCATCTGGGTCGCCTTGGCGCGCGCCTCGACCACGGCGTCGAGCGTTTCCTTTTCGTGCGAGGCGTAGCCCTTGACCGTCTCGACCAGGTTGGGGATCAGGTCGGCGCGGCGCTGGTACTGGTTCAGCACCTCGCTCCATGCCGCCTTGGCTTTTTCCTCTTGGGTCGGAATGGTGTTGTAGCCGCAAGCGGACAGAAGCGGCAGGACAAACGCCATCAGCAGGAAGGCCGGCAGCAGGCGAAGGGAGGGAAACGGGAGAGTGCGCTGGGCAGACATTTCAATTCCCCTGGTTCATTGATGAACGACTGATAACTAGCACAGTCTCGCGTCAAGGAAATGGGCGGTGCCGGCCGGCGCCGTTTGCGCTGTCATTGCGGTCATCGAGCGGTTAGACTTGCGGGCTAAACGAGGTCCGGATCTTGGTCGATCGCGACAGGGACAGAGCCGCCGAATCGCGGCGCATCTTGGAGCGCATTTCGCGCGAGGCGCATGCGGGCGACGCGTCGCTGGTGTCGCGCGCCGCGAAGCGGGCCCGCGACCACGTGTCGGCGACGGACGCCGACGGGGATGACTGGATCGAACAATGGGGCACGCGGATCGGCCGCGTGCTCGGACTGGCAATCTGCGCAGGACTGCTCGTCTGGCTGGTGATGTTCTTGCTGCGGGGCGCTTAACTCCCATGACTTCCGAAAATCCCGACGCGCCGCGTGCGGTCATCGTCATCTCCAGCCATGTCGCGCGCGGCTCGGTGGGCAATCGTGCCGCGGTGTTTGCGCTTGAGACGCTTGGCCATCCGGTCTGGGCGGTGCCGACCGTAATCCTGCCCTGGCATCCCGGCCATGGCCGCGCCACGCGCATCGTGCCGGATCCGGATCAGTTTTCGGCCCTGATGAAGGATCTCGAAAATGCGCCCTGGCTGGGTGAAGTCGCCGGCGTGCTTTCGGGCTATCTAGGCGACGCCAGCCAGGCGGCGGCCGTCGCTTCGCTGGTGAAGGCGGTGCGGGCGAAGAACCCCGACGCGCTCTATGTCTGCGACCCGGTGATGGGCGATTTCGGCGGGCTTTATGTCCCCGAAGCGCTAGCGGTGGCGCTGCGCGACACGCTGTTGCCGCTGGCCGATATCGCAACCCCCAACCGCTATGAGCTGGAATGGATCGTCGGCGAAAAAGGGCTCGACGACCAGCGCGCGGTGATGGAGGCGGCCACGCGCGCCGGTCCGCCCAACATGCTGATTACGTCGGCCCCGGCGATGATGGCCGGCAGCACCGCCAATCTGCTGGTGACGCCGACAGCCGCCTTCCTCGCCGAACATCGCATGGTTGATCGTCCGCCGAATGGGCTGGGCGATCTCACCGGCGCGGTGTTCCTCGCGCGGCTGCTCTCGGGCCAGTCGATGGAGGCTGCGCTGCAATCCACTACCGCCGCCGTGTTCGAAATCCTGGCTCGCACCTCCAAGCGCGGCGGCGACGAGCTGCAGCTCGAAACCGACGCGCAGAGCCTGTCGAACCCCATGGCCATGGTCCAGATGCGCCGCCTGTTGCGGCCGGGGCGAGACAAGCGGGCGTGAGCGAGCGGCAAGCCGCGCGGACCATTGCCGGCGCTGACGGCTGCAAGGCCGGATGGATCGCGGTGTGGCGCCATCCCGGCGAGGCGCCCGAGACCGGTGTTTTCGCGACCTTTGCCGATCTGATGGCTTTCCTGCCGCCGAACACTATGATCGCGGTGGACATGCCCATCGGCCTGCCGGAATTTTCAGGGCATGGCGGGCGCGGGCCCGAAGCGCTGGTGCGCCCGCTGCTCGGCGAGCGGCAATCGAGCGTCTTCTCGATCCCTTCGCGTGCCGCGCTCTATGCGGACACGGCAGAATTCACCACGCTCGACGCCTGGTATGAGGCACACCGCAGAGCCAGCGAGGTCGCAGGCGCCACCTCCAATCCGCGGCGCGCCATCTCCATTCAGGCCTTCGGCATATTTCCGAAGATCCGGGAGCTGGATGGATTGCTGCGGACTCGGCCGGAACTCAAGGGCCGCATCATCGAATCCCATCCCGAAGTGGCGTTCTGGGCGCTGAACGGCCGGCGTGCGATGGCCTTGCCCAAGAAGATCAAGGGGCGCGTCAATCCGGCCGGCATGGCCGAGCGCAAGGCCCTTCTGGCGGATCGGGGCCTGCTACGCAGCTTTCTCGATCGCGCGCCGCCGCCGGGTGCTGCGGAGGACGACTTTCTCGACGCGGCGGCTGTCATGCTGGTCGCGGAGCGCTTTTCGCGTGGCGAAGCGATGTGTTTCCCGGATCCGCCTGGTGCCGACGCACACGGCCTGCCGGTCGCAATTTGGGCGTGATCGGAGCGGGTTTTTGCAATTTCGTTGATCGAAGGCGGCTTTGGCCTTATTGCGTGGGTCATGACCCATCTGCCCGAAAAGCTGCTCGACGGTTATCGCAACTTTATGAGCGGCCAATTCCAGGCCCAGACCGAGCGCTACAAGCAGCTGGCGCGCGAGGGGCAGTCCCCGGAAACGCTCGTCATCGCCTGCTGCGATTCGCGCGCCGCGCCCGAAACCATCTTTGACGCCGGGCCGGGCGAGCTGTTTGTGGTGCGCAATGTTGCCAACCTCGTGCCGCCCTACGCACCGGATGGCGAATTTCATGCGACCTCGGCCGCGCTCGAATTTGCGGTGCAGGCGCTCAAGGTCAAGAACATCGTGGTGATGGGGCATGGCCGTTGCGGCGGCATCAAGGCCGCGCTCGACACCGAGGCTGCGCCGCTATCGCCGGGCGATTTCATCGGCCGCTGGATGAGCCTTCTGTCGCCCGCCACCGAGGCGGTGGTCAACAACACGATGATGACCGCCACAGAGCGCCAGACCTCGCTGGAGCGCATCTCGATCCGCTACTCGCTGGCCAATCTCAGGACATTTCCCTGTGTGAAGATCCTGGAGGAAAAGGGTCGGCTGACGCTCCACGGCGCCTGGTTCGACATCTCGACCGGCGAGCTTTGGGTCATGAACAAGGAAACGGGCGACTTCGAGCGACCCGAGACTCTGTAACTCTTAACGGTGCCGTGTCACCAGGATCGCCGGCTCGGGCAGGCGGCGCCAGATCGTCCATGACGTAATGGCGATCAGCCCCATGGTCGGGATGATCGTCGCCATCGCAGTGACGGGATCGCCGATAAGTGCTGCGCATGCGCCGCCGAGCAGGCCAGCGCCCATCTGGAAAAAGCCCATCATGGCCGAGGCGGCCCCGGCATTCTTGGGGAAGGGCGCCATGGCCGCCGTGCTCGTCGCCGGCATGACGAAGGCGATGCCAAAAGCATAGACGCCGACCGGCAACATCACGCCCAGAAAACTTGGCTCGAGAAGCCGCAAGCCCAGCGCCAGGGCCAGGCTGGCTGTGCCGATGCAGATCAGCCCGGCGGGAACCAGGCGGAAGGCGCCGAAGCGGCCGATCACCATACGCACGGCTACCGCCCCGCCAAGATAGCTCAGGGACTGGATCAGCATCGCCGCGCCGAACTGAGGCGGCGTCAGGCCAATTCGTTCCATCAGGATGAAGGGCAGCACACTGGCCTGCGCATAGATCGCGCCGGCGGAACCGGCGATCGCGAGGCTTGCCAGCGTGAAATAGGGCGTCGACAGGATCGTGCGGTAGCTGTGCAGCAGCGCGCGCGGCTGCAGGCGCGACGGGTCTCGCAACACCGTCTCGCGCATGACGAACAGCGCCACCAGCACGATCAGGCTGCCCATGCCGACCATCAGCAGGAAGATGGCATGCCAGCCGAACAGCTGCATGGTGAAGCCGCCGAGCGTGGGCGAGATTGCGGGGCCGATGGCGAGGATGATGCCGATGAGGTTCATGATGCGCGCCGAGCGCTCATGGGTGAAGAGGTCGCGCACCAGCGCGCGCGACACCGCAACGCCCACCGCCGCGCCCGCGCCCTGCAGGAAGCGCGCCGCGATCAGCAGTTCGATGGTCGGCGAAAGCAGCGCAAAGACGCTGCCGGCCAGATAAATTGCCATGAAGGCAATCGTCACCGGCCGCCGCCCGAAGGCATCCGACAGCGGGCCGCAGACGAGCTGGGCGAAGGCGAAGCCGCCGAAATAGAGCGACAAGGTCATCTTCACCGCCGCGGGCGTCGTGCCGAAGGCGTGCACGATCTGAGGCATCGCGGGCGTGAACAGCGCCATGGAAATGGGCCCGATGGCAGCCATCAGGCCGCCGATCAGCGCAACGCGGCGCTCGCTCATCACGGGAGCCGCCGCGAGGGTGGACTGCATGTTCATTCAGGCGTGCTTTCCTTGGCGGCCAGTTCGGATTTTGCGGCCGACAGCGTGGCACGCACGGTCTTGAGAAGCTCGAGCAGGCGGTCCCACTCGTCCGGGGCGATGCCGAGCGAGGCGTCGGTGCGCAGCGCGGCGCTTATGGGCGCCATGCGCTCCAGCATGTCGCCCGCTTTCTCGGTGACATGGACGAGTTTGGCGCGGCGGTCGGTCGGATCTGGCTGCCGTTCGATCAGCCCCTGTGCCTCCAGGCGGTCGAGCGTCGCGCTCAGCGTCATCGCTTCGACGCCCATGCGCTCGGCCAGCACGTTCTGGCGCACCACTCCGGCGCGGGCGGCATGCGAAAGCGTGCGCCCTTCTGCGGCGGTCACGCCAAGCCCGGCTTCGCTGATGCGCCGGTCCATCTCGGCACGAATCAGCCGCGCCACGTCGGTGACGAGAAAGCCAAAGCTGTCCGGGTTCACCTTGTAGGGCAATAGTAAGTTTCCCTTATTATCAGGTGTCCTTAGGAAATGGCCCTGTCGGCGTCAAGAGTTGCACAGGGCAGGTCGCCGCCTTACATCGGTCGGGGTTGCCCGTTTGCAACGGCACCCGACCCGCCAGACCATCCGCCACGAGAAAGAGCTGCCGATGTCCTCCGAAACCACCGTCGATCTCAAAAGCAATCCGCTGACGCTGTGGAGCGGGCCGCTCGGCCTGCCGGATTTCTCGCGCATCGGCGATGGCGATTTCGCCCCGGTATTCGCGGTGGCGCTGAAGGCGCATGACGCCGAGATCAAGGCGATCGCCGAAAACCCGGAAAAGCCGACGATCGAAAACACGCTGGCCGCGCTGGAGCTTTCGGGCGATGCGCTGGACCGTGTCTCGGCGATCTTCTGGTGCCGGGCAGGTGCCCACACCAACAAGACCATCCAGGCGCTGGAGCGCGACATCTCGCCGAAGATGGCGCGGCATTATTCGGCGATCTCGATGAACGCCAAGCTCTTTGCCCGCCTCGACGATCTCTACCAGCGCCGCGACGCGCTCGGCCTCGATGCCGAGACGCTGCGGGTTCTTGAAAAGACATGGAAGGGATTTGTCCGCGCCGGCGCGAGGCTCGACGAGGAAGGCAAGAAGCGGCTGGCGTCGATCAACGAGGAGCTTGCCGGCCTTGGCGCCCATTTCGGCCAGAACGTGCTGGCCGACGAGGCCGACTGGGCAATGTTCCTCGATGAGGGCGACCTTGCCGGCCTGCCGGAATTCGTCAAGAGCGCCATGGCGCAGGCCGCCGAGGCGCGCGGCCAGAAGGGGCGCTATGCGGTGACGCTGTCGCGCTCCATCTACGAGCCGTTTACGACCTTCTCCGAGCGTCGCGACCTGCGCGAAAAGGCGTACAAGGCCTTCATCATGCGCGGGGAGAACGGCGGCGTCACCGACAATAGCGAGATCGTTGCAAAGACGCTGGCGCTGCGCGCCGAAAAGGCCAAGCTGCTCGGCTACGAAAGCTACGCGGCGCTGAAGCTCGACGACACCATGGCCAAGACGCCGTCGGCCGTGATGGCGCTGCTTGAGCCCGTCTGGGACAAGGCGCGTGAGAAGGCGGCAGCCGACGAGACGGAACTGCAGCGCATCGCGGCTGCTTCCGGCTCCAACGACAAGCTCGCCGCCTGGGACTGGCGCTACTACCAGGAAAAACTCCGCGCCGAAAAGTATGCCTTCGACGAGGCGGAGCTGAAGCCTTACCTCCAGCTCGAGCGCGTCATCGATGCCTGCTTCGACGTGGCGACCCGTCTGTTCGGCGTCACCTTCGTGGAAAAGAAGGGCATTCCGGCCTGGCATCCGGATGTGCGGGTCTTCGAGGTGAAGAATGCCGATGGCAGCCACCGCGCTTTGTTCCTGGCCGATTATTTCGCGCGCGCCTCGAAGCGTTCGGGCGCGTGGATGAGCTCGCTGCAGTCCGGCTACAAGCTCGGCAAGGGCTCCAGCCCCATCATCTACAACATCATGAATTTCGCGAAGCCCGCCGAAGGTGAGCCCGCTCTGCTTTCGCTGGACGAGGCCAAGACGCTGTTCCACGAATTCGGCCATGCGCTGCACGGCATGCTGACCAATGTCACCTGGCCGTCGGTCTCAGGCACTTCGGTGTCGCGCGATTTCGTCGAACTGCCCTCGCAGCTCTATGAGCACTGGCTGACTGTGCCGCAGGTGTTGGAAAAGCATGCGCTGCACTTCAAGACAGGCAAGCCGATGCCCAAGGAACTGCTCGACAAGATGCTTGCGGCAAAGACCTTTGGCGCAGGCTTTGCCACGGTCGAGTTCGCGGCATCCGCGCTGGTCGACATGGCCTATCACGCGCGCGGCGATGCTCCGAAGCAGCCGCTCGCCTTCGAGGCCGAGACGCTGAAGGCGCTCCACATGCCCGACACAATCGCCATGCGCCACCGCACGCCGCATTTCCAGCACGTGTTCTCGGGCGAGGGCTATTCGGCCGGCTACTACTCCTACATGTGGTCGGAGGTGCTCGATGCCGATGCCTTCGCAGCCTTCGAGGAAACCGGCAACGCCTTCGATCCGGCCATGGCCGAGCGGCTGCGCAAATACATCTATTCGGCAGGCGGTTCGGCCGATCCGGAAGAGCTCTACACGCATTTCCGCGGCAAGATGCCGACGCCGGACGCGATGATGGAAAAGCGCGGGCTGGTCTGAGGACTCCGTCCTCTCATTCTGCCCTCCCGACTTTCTTTGACAGTCAGCGGCCCGTTTCTTAGGGCCGTTTTGCCTGTGCCCCTTTCGCATTTGCGAAAAACCATGTAAGAGCGCGCGCAAGTCAAACGCGGGGCGTGCCGACGGCTGGTCCTGCCAAACCTCCTCGGAACCCATATGAAACTCCGTAATATCGCGATCATCGCGCACGTCGACCATGGTAAAACGACCCTGGTCGATGCGCTCCTGAAGCAATCCGGCTCCGTGCGCGAGAACCAGCGCGTGGCAGAACGCGTGATGGACTCGGGCGATATCGAAAAGGAACGCGGCATCACCATTCTGGCCAAGGCCACCTCGGTCGAATGGAAAGACACCCGCATCAATATCGTCGACACCCCCGGCCACGCCGACTTCGGCGGTGAAGTCGAACGCATCCTCAACATGGTCGACGGCGCCATCGTGCTGGTCGACGCCGCCGAAGGCCCGATGCCGCAGACCAAGTTCGTGGTCGGCAAGGCGCTCAAGGTCGGCCTCAAGCCGATCGTGGCGATCAACAAGATCGACCGTCCGGACGCCCGCCACACCGAAGTCATCAACGAGGTGTTCGACCTCTTTGCGGCTCTCGATGCCACCGACGAACAGCTCGACTTCCCGATCCTCTATGGCTCGGGCCGCGACGGCTGGATGGCTGCCAACCCGGAAGGCCCGAAGGACCAGGGCCTCGCCCCGATGTTCGACCTGGTGCTCGACCATGTGCCGGAGCCCAAGGTCGCCGAAGGCCCGTTCCGCATGATCGGCACCATCCTGGAAGCCAATCCGTTCCTCGGCCGCATCATCACCGGCCGCATCGAGGCCGGCACGCTGAAGCCGAACCAGCCGGTCAAGGTTCTGCACCATGACGGCTCGCTGCTGGAAAACGGCCGCGTCTCGAAGATCCTCGCCTTCCGCGGCATCGATCGCCAGCCGATCGACGAAGCGCATGCCGGCGACATCGTCGCCATTGCCGGCCTCTCCAAGGGCACGGTTGCTGACACCTTCTGCGACCCGAGCGTCTCGGAGGCGATGGCCGCCCAGCCGATCGATCCGCCGACCGTCACCATGTCCTTCCTGATCAACGACTCGCCGCTCGCCGGCACCGAAGGCGACAAGGTCACCAGCCGCGTCATCCGGGACCGCCTGTTCAAGGAAGCGGAAGGCAATGTCGCGCTGAAGATCGAGGAATCGGCCGACAAGGACTCGTTCTACGTCTCCGGCCGTGGCGAACTGCAGCTTGCCGTGCTCATCGAAACCATGCGCCGCGAAGGTTTCGAGCTTGCCGTGTCGCGTCCGCGCGTCGTCATGCAGAAGGACGAGAACGGTCAGCTTATGGAGCCGATCGAGGAAGTCGTCATCGACGTCGATGAGGAGCATGCCGGCGTCGTCGTGCAGAAGATGTCGGAGCGCAAGGCCGACATGACCGAGCTGCGCCCCTCCGGCGGCAATCGCCAGCGCCTCGTCTTCCATGCCCCGACCCGCGGCCTCATCGGCTACCAGTCGGAACTGCTCACCGACACGCGCGGTACGGCGGTGATGAACCGTCTGTTCCACGCCTACGAGCCCTATAAGGGCGAGCTGCCGGGCCGCATCAACGGCGTGCTGATCTCCAACGATCAGGGCGAAGCGGTGGCCTATGCGCTGTTCAACCTCGAAGATCGCGGCCCGATGGTCATCGACGCCGGTGTGAAGGTCTACCAGGGCATGATCATCGGCATCCACAGCCGCGACAACGACCTAGAGGTCAATGTGCTCAAGGGCAAGAAGCTCACCAACATCCGCGCCGCTGGCAAGGATGAGGCGGTGAAGCTGACGCCTCCGATCCGCATGACGCTGGAACGCGCGCTTTCCTGGATCCAGGACGACGAGCTGGTCGAAGTGACGCCGAAGTCGATCCGCCTGCGCAAGCTCTATCTCGACCCGAACGAGCGCAAGCGTTTTGAAAAGGCCAAGGTCGGCGCTGCGTGAAGCTTTGAGGGCGGGGATTTCCCCGCCCTTTTCATTTGGCGGGGCGGGATAGCCGGCGCGCTTCGTCCCGCCCTCGTGGTTCGAGGCTCGCTACGCTCGCACCTCACCATGAGGGCTTCTGTCGGCGCCTACCGCTCTCCTGAGTTGGCGTCGCCGCGCCCACCTCTTGAGTTGAGGGTGTCGCCTCGCCAACGTCCCTCATCCTGAGGTGCTCGCCCGCAGGGCGAGCCTCGAAGGACGCACCTATTCATTGCCACGCCCGGTTATCACCGTCTGGCTATTTCAAAGAACGCTCTCTTTCGAGAACTGGGAAGACGGGCGGTCGTCGGACACGCTCATCTAAGTAAATCTTGCGGCCCTTCGACCGCCCGTTCGATGCTCTTGCCCCGCTCAGTCGCCTCCACATTCGCGTGGCCAGCCGCCGCAAAGGCCCGGACTTGGGGGTTCATCACCCAGCAGCGCTACCGCAGCGCCACCAGCCCGGACATCGTCGCCCTCCACGCTCATCCGGTTCATGACCCGTGTTCCCGGTGAGGCCGATGCCACGGAGTATGCGGGAGGCGGAAAGGTGGGGGATGAAAGGGGCGGAGATTTTCTTTCGGGGCGAATGATTTCAATGAGTTGGCGTTGATCGGTCTTTGAGTTTATCCACGCCGTATCATGCGACAGGCTCTTTCTGTACCGCCGCGGCAGCTTCAATCGATCGGCATGGATCCCCGGGTCCTACGCACTTCGCTGCGCTCGTGCTCCGGCCCGAGGATGACGAAATGGGGTGGCGTTCCCACTTCGTCCACGTCGAGGATGACGAAGAGGGGGCGGGCCGGCGGCGGGCGGCGCGGGTGCCGCCGCTTGCCGCGCGTTAGGCCTTCGGCAACTCGATGGGGAATATGTAATTTCTCGTGAATGTGACGCCGCAATTCCGTCGTCTGGAAGGCGTCATCTTGGGGTCGTAGTGATGAATGAGTGACAGCCTACGCCGCGGTAAAGCAATTATCGCTATGCCCGCGAACGGCGTGTCGCTAAACAGGCGTCATCTGCTACGATAGCTGTAGCTGCACTGCATGGGTTGGGGAGAGTTTCAGCACCATGGCAACCAAAACCACCACCGCCACCAACAAGTCATCTCAGTCAGTGAAAGCCGTCGAAAGGCCGGGCAGGCTTGCCGACTATCTGCTGGCGCGGGCGCCATCCGAGGACGTCGCCGACTATGACGCATCCGTCCTGAAGCGGTCGGCGGAACTGGCCGAACGCGCCGTCGCTGGCCACCACAAGGGCGAGACGGTGATCGCAATCGACCGCGATCCGGAGATCAAGCTCGAGGGCCGGCAGCTGACGGCGGTCACCGTCGTCAACGACAACATGCCCTTCCTGTTCGACTCGATCCTGGGCGAGATCAACGACAGCGTCGGCGAGGCCACGCTGGTCACCCACCCGGTGGTGCTGGTGCGGCACGGCAAGGACGGTGTGGAGGAAGTGCTGGGCGAAAGCGGCGCGCACAAGCAGGATGACCGCGGCGCCGACCGGCTGAGCGTGGTGCATGTCCATATCCGGGCGCTGAGCGACGAGCAGGCAGCCGGCCTCGAGGAGCGGCTGCGCAATGTGCTGTCGCAGGTGCATGCCGCCGTTGCCGACTGGAAGCCGATGCTGGCCCGGCTCGACCAGGCGATCACGCAATTCCGCTATGGCGAGACGCCGCTGGAGAAGGATGCTGTGGCCGAGGCGATTGCCTTCCTCGAATGGCTGCGCGACGACAATTTTACCTTCCTCGGCATGCGCGAGTTCCACTACACGGGCGGCGAGAAGACCGGCACGCTGGACCGCGCCGGCAAGCCCGGCCTCGGCATCCTCGCCAACGCCGACGTGCTGGTGCTGCGGCGCGACGCCGACGGCGACAACATCACCACGCCCGAAATCCGCGCCTTCCTGCACGGACCCGAGCCGCTGATCGTCACCAAGGCGAACGGCAAGTCGGTGGTGCACCGCCGCGCCTATCTCGACTACATCGGCGTGAAAACCTATGACGAGAAGGGCCGGCTGGCCGGCGAGCTGCGCATCGTGGGCCTGTTCACCTCCACCGCCTATACGCGCTCGGTGATGAAGATCCCCTATCTGCGCTCCAAGGCGCAGACCGTGCTCGACGCTTCCGGCTTCGACCGCGCCGACCATTCCGGCAAGGCGCTCATCAACGTGCTGGAAGGCTATCCGCGCGACGAGCTGTTTCAGACCTCGATCCCGACGCTGAGCAAGAACGCCGAGGCCATTCTTGGCCTGATCGAGCGGCCGCGCGTGCGCGCCCTCGTGCGCGTCGACCAGTTCGATCGCTTCGTCTCGGTGCTCGTTTTCGTGCCGCGCGATCGCTACGATTCGGACGTGCGCGAGAAGATCGGCACCTATCTGAAAACCGTGTTCGAGGGCCGGCTGTCGGCCTACTATCCGGCCTTCCCCGAGGGTGGGCTGACGCGCATTCACTTCATCATCGGCCGTTCGGGCGGCAAGACGCCTGAGGTCGCGCAAGGCACGATCGAGGCAGCGATCCGCGACATCGTGCGGACCTGGGAGGACGCGCTGGCGGAAGCCGAGGCGGCATCCGGTGCCGACGCTGGGCTCGCCAAGATGGCCAACCGCTTCCCCGAAAGCTATCGCAACAGCTTTACGCCCGAACAGGCGCTGGCCGACGCGCGCCAGATCGTCACGATCAGCGCCGACAACCCGATCGCCATCGATTTCTATCGCGATCATGGCCAGACGCCCGAACAGGCTTCGCTGAAGATCTACCACCACGGCGCGCCGGTGGCGCTGTCGCGGCGCGTCCCGATCCTGGAAAACGCTGGCTTCCGCGTCATCAGCGAGCGCACCTTCGAGGTGCGCGATGGCGCTGCGGGCTCGGTGTTCATCCACGACATGGAGCTGGAGAACGGCTTCAACAAGCCGATCGACCTTTCCGACGACGACGGCGCGCTGTTCGACGAGGTGTTCCTGTCGGTGTGGCGCGGCGATGCCGACAATGACGGGTACAATGCGCTGGCGCAGACGGCTGCACTGCCGTCCTCCGCAATCGGCATTTTGCGCGCCTATGGCCGCTATTTGCAGCAGGCTGGCATTCCGCAGAGCCAGGACTTCATTGCCGCAGCGCTCAACCGCTACCCGCAGATCGCACGCGCCCTGTTCGAGCTGTTCGTTGCCCACTTCGACCCGGCCGTGAAGGACGGCGAGGTGACGGCGATGCATCTCAAGGCGTCGATCAAGGATGCGCTGGAGCAGGTGCCGAACATCGACGACGACACCATCATCCGCCGCTACCTGAACCTCATCGAGGCTTCGGTTCGCACCAGTCATTTCGTGGCTGGTACGAAGGAAAAGGGCCAGTCGCTGGCGATCAAGCTCGATTCGCGTGCCATCGACGGACTGCCCGAGCCGCGGCCGTGGCGCGAGATCTTCGTCTACGGCCCCGAGGTCGAGGGCGTGCATCTGCGCTTCGGCTCCGTCGCACGCGGCGGCCTGCGCTGGTCCGACCGGGCGCAGGACTACCGCACCGAGGTGCTGGGTCTCGTCAAGGCGCAGCAGGTGAAGAACGCGGTCATCGTGCCGGTGGGCGCCAAGGGCGGCTTCTATCCAAAACGCCTGCCCGTGGGCGGCAGCCGCGACGCGGTGTTCGAGGCCGGCAAGGCCGCTTACATCAACTTCATCTCCAGCATGCTTTCGGTGACCGACAACATCGAGGGCGGCCATGTCGTGCCGCCGGTGGGTGTGACGCGCCGCGACGGCGACGACCCCTATTTCGTCGTTGCCGCCGACAAGGGCACGGCCACCTTCTCGGACACCGCCAACGGCATCAGCGAGGCGCATGGCTTCTGGCTGGACGACGCCTTCGCGTCGGGCGGTTCAGCCGGCTATGACCACAAGAAGATGGGCATCACCGCGCGCGGCGCCTGGGAGGCGGTGAAGCGGCATTTCCGCGAGATGAACCGCGATATCCAGACCTCGCCCTTCACGACGGTGGGCGTGGGCGACATGTCGGGCGACGTGTTCGGCAACGGCATGCTGCTTTCCGAGCAGACGAAGCTCATCGCCGCCTTTGACCATCGCGACATCTTCATCGATCCCGATCCGGACATGGCGGCTTCCTTTGCCGAGCGCAAGCGCATGTTCGCGCTGCCGCGCTCGAGCTGGCAGGACTATGACAAGACCAAGCTGTCGGCGGGCGGCATCATCGTCTCGCGCAACCAGAAGTCGGTGACGCTGCCGGCAGCGGCGGCGAAGGCCATCGGCCTTGCCAAGACCACCGCCTCGCCTACCGAGATCATCAACGCCATCCTCAAGGCGGATGTGGACCTCATGTGGTTCGGCGGCATCGGCACCTATCTGCGCGCCACCGGCGAGACCAACCAGGAAGTCGGCGACCGCGCCAACGACGCCATCCGCGTCACGGCGGCGGAAGTGCGCGCCAAGGTGATCGGCGAGGGCGCGAACCTCGGCGTCACCCAGCGCGCGCGCATCGAGTTCGGCCTGCTCGGCGGCCGCTGCAACTCCGACGCCATCGACAATTCGGCGGGCGTGAATTCGTCGGACGTCGAGGTCAACATCAAGATCGCGCTGGCCTCGGCCATGCGTAAGGGGGCACTGACCCGGCCCGCACGCAACAAGCTGCTGGCCGAGATGACCGACGAAGTGGGCGAGCTGGTGCTGTCCAACAACTACCAGCAGCCGTTGGCGCTGTCCTTGCAGCAGAAGCGCGGCCTGGCCGACATCGCCCATCAGGGCAGGTTCATGAGCGCGCTGGAGACGCGCGGCCTGCTCGACCGCGCGGTCGAGTTCCTGCCGTCGGCGGCGGCCCTGGCCGAACGCGAAGCGCGTGGCGAGCCACTCACCCGGGCCGAGCTCGGCGTGCTTCTCGCCTACGCAAAAATCGTGCTGTTCTCCGACATCGTCGGCAGCGACCTTCTGGACGATCCGCATTTCGAGCGCGACCTGATGGGGTACTTCCCCGAGCGGATGGCGAAGAAATATGCGGACGAGATCAAGGGCCACCGGCTGCGCCGCGAGATCATCGCGCGGGTGCTCGCCAACGACGTGGTCAATCGCGGCGGTCCGTCCTTCGTCAACCGGCTGCAGGAGGCCACCGGCCGCAGCGCGGCGGATGTGGTGCGCGCCTTCGTGGTGGTGCGGGCGGGCTTCGACCTGCCAGCGGTCTATCGCGAGATCGACGCGCTCGACAACCGCATCGACGGGCAGCTGCAGATCGACCTCTACCAGTCGGTCGGTCGGCTGATCTTCGTCGCCACCAACTGGTATCTGCGCAATGCCGCCGGCGAAGGCCCGATCGACCAGGAGATCGCAGCACTCTCCGAAGCGCGGCGGGCGCTGGAGCCCAAGCTGGCCGAACTGCTGCCGGCCTTCAACAAGGCACGCCTGGCCGACCGCCGCGGCGGTTTTGTCGCTGCCGGCGCGCCCGAAGGACTGGCCGAGCGGCTGGCGCTGGCCGACATCGCCGAGCTGATCCCGGACATCTCGCTGGTGGCGCAGGCCGCCAAGTCCGATATCGCAACGGCCGCCAAGGCTTTCTTCGCGGTCAGCGATGCGTTCCGCATCGCGCGCATGGAGGATGCGGCCCGGGCCATCACGCCATCCGACTACTATGACGAGCTGGCGCTTTCGCGCGCTACCGACACTATCGATGCCGCAAGACGCGGCATTGCGGTGGCGGCGCTGGCCGGCTTCGGCAAGTCGGCCGATCCGGTGGCGGCCTGGCTGGAGGCTGGCGGCGAACGCGTCACGCGCATCCGCGAGCGGCTGCAGGGGCTGACCGAGGGCGGCGACATCACCGTGTCGCGGCTGTCGGTGGCTTCCGGGCTGATGAGCGACCTGACGGGGGCATGAGACGCTGAACGTGTCTCAGCTCGCCTGACTAGCACATGAAGAAACGGCGGACTGGATGGGGGAGTTGCTCGTCCAGTCCACGCCTTCAAAGCGGCCCTGAACACGTCCGATGGTCGGTTGCGGCCGCCGATGGCTTGGCGCCCATCGCACCCTCGCTCTCCGATGGGTGCGTACTTTTTCTTGCAATCGACGCGAGACTGATCGTTCATTTTTGTGCGCATGGCGTGTCTTGAATAGACACCCGACCGGTCTTACCTTGCTTAAAATGCGTCCTCAAAGCGCTTTGGAAGCGGTTTTGCATAGCCATTGCTAAGCCATTGATCTGCCGTCCGATATCCGAAATTTCCGAGCGCGAAATGCGAGCTAAGGCGTCGGCATGTGACATTCCATGTCCGATCGAAAGCAAAATTTAACCATAATTGTCCATCCTTTCTCCATCACTCGTTCAAAGGGGACAAGCCGAAAGTCTCGCATTTGAGGTCGCTAGTCGACCTTGAGCCCTTGCGGGGGTTACCGGTTTGGTTACGCGTTAGTGAGTAAGACAGTTCGTACACAATCCTTGCGCCGTCTTGTGCGCCCGTTGCTGATTACCTGCTTTGGCACCGCTTTTGCCGGCATGACCTTGTGGTCGGTTGCCGGCATGGTGTCGGTAAGCAGCAGCTCTCTCGCCCTCGGCTCGAGCCCCTTCCAGGCCCAGCCGCAGTTCTACTCGGCCAAGAGCATGCAGGCGCTTTTGTCGGATGAGCAAGCCAAGACCGGCAAGTCGCCGAGGCTGCCCGCCGCGGCAGCGCGGGCCTTCGTGGCCGCGAGGCTGAACCCGATTGAAGCGGATCTCGCCCTCCATGGCGACATTCTCGGAACCGCCGATGCAGGCGGCGCCGCATTACGCTTCGATGACGTCGTCAAGCAGGCCGCGCTGACACCTGAAAAACTCGCCGGCCTGTTCACCGGTTCCAATGCCAAAAAGTCGCACCGCCCGGCCGCTGCAAAAGCCGCCGCGCCCGCCGGAGGCCGGTCGGCCTTGATGGCCGCGGCGCCGGTCAACCAGCCGCAGCATATGCTGGCCTATGCCGATCCCACTCCGGGCGGAGCGGCTGGTGCTGCCTTGTCGGCCTTGCTGACGCCTCCGGCGACAGAGGACCTCGCTTCGCAGCAGCAGGAACTCGACATGGACGATGCCGCAGCTGGCCTGCCCGTCTATGAGGACACGCCGTCCGCCGGCCCGATGCCGCAGCTTCGCCCGGGTGGCGAGCAGGCTCCCAAGAAGGCCGCCGAGGCGGAGAAGCCCGCCGCTCGCCAGCCCGAAGAGGCGGCAGCGCCGAAGAGCGACGACACCAAGAAGGCCGATGAAGCTGAAGCGCCGAAGAAGCAGCTCGCCTCTGCGCGTCCGGATTATCCGGAGGACAGGTCGACAGGCGGTGGCATCGGCCAGAGGCTGCGCAACATGTTCGGCGGCACCACCAAGCCCGGACACGGCGTGGCCGTCTACGACATCAGCGCTGCGAAGGTCTACATGCCCGACGGCAGCGTGCTCGAGGCGCATTCCGGCGTCGGCAAGATGGCCGACGACCCGCGCTATGTGAACGTCAAGATGAACGGGCCGACGCCGCCGCACACCTATAATCTCAAGATGCGTGAAGCGCGCTTCCATGGCGTCGAGGCAATCCGCATGCTGCCCGCCGACGGCAAGAACAAGTATGGCCGCGACGGATTCCTCACCCACAGCTACCTGCTGCGCGGGCGCCAGGCACAGTCGCACGGCTGCGTCGCCTTCAAGGACTACAAGCGTTTCCTCGCCGCGTTCAAGGCGGGCAAGGTCAAGCAGATCATCGTGGTGCCGAACGGCGGCCAGGAAACCATGCGCCTTGCTTCCAACGGCAAGAGCGCCTGAGCTCCAGGAGCATGATCCCGAAAAGTTGCAGACTTTTCGGATAAGGTCATGCTTCAAAACAAAATCTTAGAGTGAGATGACGATCCAAGGGACAGTCATCTCTCTCTCTTTAGAAGCGGTGGAACGCTCCAGCCCTGAACCGCTCTAAAAATTCGTCAGCAGGGTCGTTCTCATCACCTCGCCCGGGCCAGCCTGAGGCTCCGAAACCGGCAGGCTGAGCACGATCTCGCCTTCCTGGTTGAAAGGCGGAGCTTCCAGGTAGACCCCGGAGCCGAACGTCACGCGGGTGTCTGGCCCAACGCGCTTGTCGATGTTGGGCGCGGTCAGGCTGAAAGGCGCAGGCAGGTGCTCGGTGACGAGCACGTATCCGTGCGCTTTCGAGCGTTCCAAAATCCTTGCGATGGCAGCGTTGTCGAGATGCTGTAGCACTTGCCTGATGATGCAGAGGTCCGATCGGGGAAAGTCCTGCTCGCTTGCGTCGGCGCATTCGAAGGAGATGCCCTTGCGGCCGAACGCGGCTCTGTTTCGTTCGATGACGAAAGCCGAAACGTCCACCCCAAGGTAACGCTGGACATCGTTCGCATACTGCCGTCCGACGGCGAAGTCGCCGCAGCCGATTTCGACGATGCTTTTCACCTGTCGCTCTTTGATGAAACTGCGCAGGAACGCGACGTAGGTTTCGACCGAAGGGTCATAGGTGCCCGAACCCGAGTAGGCCTGGCCGTCTGCCGCTTCGCCCCATAGCGAGCGCCGATATATGGCTTCGAACACCTGGGCGTTCGACTTGCCCAGGGCACCGTTCTTCAACGCAGATCGCAAACGTCGGTACGGGTTCTTCAGGGGCCCCGGAATGAGCGGCTCGATTTTCATCTCACATCCTTGGTTTCCGAGTACGCAATCGGCCAGTTCGGGAACAAGCCGCAGGTCAGGAATTGATGCAGTGAAACGACGCTTATGAATGGGCTGTCGGACTATGTCGGCGGACCGTCAGGCCATGCCGGGCAACGATAGCATGCGCTAGGGGCGGGTCAATGGGAGTAAGGGGCCGCCCCTGATTCGACGCGGATAGGGCTTCGTGGCTCTGAACCGGCGCAGCGCGGAAAGGCAGTTCAAGTTCCGCGTTACGGGAAAAAAACGGGACTTGAACCGCGACGGCCTCTCAGAACGCGGGCGAGGCGGTCGCGCCCCCGTTCGGGATATGAATGTCGATCTCCAGCGTCGACGTGGTCTTGCCGCGTTCCATGGTGATGCGCACGTCGTCCTGGTTGATCTGAACGTGCTTGGCGATCACGGCCATGATCTCCTCGCGCAGCACGGCGACGAGATCAGGCTGGTTGCGGTTGTTGCGCTCATAGGCCAGCAGGACCTGCAGGCGCTCGCGGGCCACAGGCGCACTGGCGCGACGTTTGAAGATGTCTAATAGGCTCATGCCACTCTCCTTCCCAGAAGACGGTTAAGGAGACCTTTCTTTTCGACCGGCAGGACCATCGGCACGTCCTCGCCCTGCAGTCGTCTGGCGGCGTCCGCATAGGCGCGGGCGGCGGCATTGGTGGGTTCGTTGAGCGTCACCGGCGAGCCGACGTTAGAGGCGCGCAGCACGCCCTGGCTCTCGGGAATGATGCCGAGCAGCGGCGTGGACAGGATTTCCAGGACGTCGTCGATGCTCAGCATCTCGCCGCGCGCGGCGCGGGCCGGATCGTAGCGCGTGACGAGGATGTGCTTGCTGACGCTCTCGCCACGCTCGGCCTTCAAGGTCTTTGAATCGAGCAGGCCGATGATGCGGTCCGAATCGCGCACGGAGCTCACCTCCGGATTGGTGACGATGACCGCTTCGTCGGCAAAGCGCATGGCAAGCTGGGCGCCGCGCTCGATGCCGGCCGGGCTGTCGCACAGCACGTAGTCGAACTTTTCCTGCAGCCTGGCGATGACGCTGGCAACACCTTCCTCGGTGAGGGCATCCTTGTCGCGCGTCTGCGAGGCGGGCAGCAGGAACAGCGTCTCCACGCGCTTGTCGCGGATCAGCGCCTGCGAAAGCTTGGCCACGCCTTGCGTGACGTTGACCAGGTCGAACACCACGCGCCGCTCTGCACCCATGACCAGGTCGAGATTGCGCAGGCCGACGTCGAAGTCGATCAGCACCACCTTCTTGCCGGACTGGGCCAGAACGGCACCGAGGGCGGCGGTCGAGGTCGTTTTCCCGACGCCGCCCTTGCCAGATGTGACGACCACTACCTTGCCCATGTTCTTGTCTCCGATTGTCATTTTAGGGGTGCGACCAGAATTACGCCTTCGTGCAGATAGGCCTGTATCGGCCTGCCGCGTGTGGAAGGCTCCATGTCCTCCGCGGTGCGATACCACCCGTCGATTGCCAGAAGTTCAGCTTCGTTCTTGCGGCAGAAGATCCGCGCCGTCTGGTCTCCCCAGGCGCCTGCAAAGGCGCGTCCGCGCAAAGTTCCGTAGACGTGGATGGAGCCGCCGGCGAGGATCTCGGAGCCGGAACTGGCCGATCCGAGGATGATCACATCCCCATGCGGGTGATTGATCGACTGGCCCGAGCGGATCGGCGATTCGATGATCAACGTGTTCGATGCCGCCGGCTCTTCCGAATCGATCGGCGTGGCGGCCTCTTCGGGCGCTTCCTCGATGAGCTTTTCCTTGGCGCCCACCAGCAGCGGAGGCAGGTCGAGGGGGAGGCTGTCGATGTCCTTGGATTCGATCGCGTAGGTGCGTATGCCGCGCTCGCCAAGCTGCGCTACTAGACCCGCGATCTCGGCGGCCTCCGGCTTCAGCGCCTTCAGGTCGAGCACGACGGGACGACCGGTGAAGAAGCCGGGGGAGTTCTCGATCCAGCGATCAAGATCCTGCAGCCACTCTTCCAGCGGCGCTTCTGGGACGAGCGCGAAGGCGACGAATGATCGGGCGCGAAAGCGTATGGACTTATTCTGCATAGGGGGGCGACTCAGTTCACAGATAGTCCTACCAATCGGGCCGCGGTGTAGGCCATGGTAAACGAAACGTAAATTGCATTTCTTCCCAAGTGTGGCCGAGTGTCCGCAGACTAGCGGACCTTTGGCCGAGAACTCCCCCTTTGCGCGGCTCCCAAAAACATGCAGACATGTCGCGGACCGCAAGCAGGACAAAGGCGGACGGAGGGAACATGGCCGAGGCGAGCATGGAGAGCACGAGGGCGTCGCGCGCCGGCATCTGGGGCTGGATGTTTTTCGACTGGGCGGCGCAGCCCTTCTTCACGGTCGTCACCACCTTCATCTTCGGCCCCTATGTCGTCTCGCGCATGGCGACCGACCCGGCAGTGGGGCAGGCGGCCTGGGGCTATGGCATCGCGGCGGCCGGCTTCGTCATCGCCATCCTCTCGCCGGTGCTCGGCTCGATCGCCGACCACACCGGCCAGCGCAAGCCGTGGATCGCCTTCTTTGCGGTGATCAAGATCTTTAGCCTCTGCATGCTCTGGTATGCGGTGCCCGGCTCGCCGCTTCTGCCGACGATTCTGTTTTTCTCGCTTGCTTCGGTGGCGGCGGAATTCTCCATCGTCTTCAATGATTCCATGATGCCGCGCCTGGTGCCCAAGGCCGAGATCGGCCGGATTTCCAACCTGGCCTGGGGGCTCGGCTATATCGGCGGCATGATCGCGCTGATGTTCGTGATCCTGTTGCTGGCCGGTTCGCCGCAGACGGGGCTCACTTTGATCGGCACCGAGCCGCTGTTTGGCCTCGACCCGAAGCTTGGCGAGGACGCGCGCGCCACCGGGCCGCTTTCGGCGCTGTGGTACTTCGTCTTCATCCTGCCGATGTTCCTCCTCACGCCCGACAGCGCGAAGGGGCAGGCGCTGGGGCCTGCGGTGCGCGACGGACTTGCCGAACTGAAATCGACGCTCGGTGAAGTGCGCCGGCGCAGCGGCATCCTGCGCTTCCTTATCGCCCGCATGATCTACCAGGACGGCGTCAACGCGCTGCTTGCGCTGGGCGGCGTGTTTGCGGCGGCGATGTTCGGCTGGTCGATCACCGAGATCGGCGTGTTCGGCATCATCCTCAACGTGGTGGCGATCTTCGGCTGCCTGGCGGCGAGCCGTCTCGACACCGCGCTCGGCTCCAAGAAGGTAGTCCTGATCGCGCTGACCCTGCTGACCGTGGCGACGCTCGGCATCCTGTCCACCGGGCCGGGCTACACGCTGTTCGTGCTGCCCCTCGATGGCGCCGGCACCGGCGGCTTCTTCGCGACGCCGGCGGAGAAGGCCTACATCCTCTATGGCTTGCTGATCGGGCTTGCCTTCGGGCCTGTGCAGGCTTCGTCGCGCTCCTATCTGGCGCGTAGCGTGACGCCCGCCGAGGCAGGCCGCTATTTCGGCATCTATGCGCTGGCCGGCCGCGCCACCAGTTTTCTGGCGCCGTTCCTCTATGCGACGATCACGACAGTGACCGGCTCGCCGCGGCTCGGCATGACGGTCATCGTCGTGTTCCTGGTTGTGGGCATGGCGCTGCTGTGGCCGACGCCCTATCCGGCGGACCGGGCGAAGGGCTGATCTTTACCCTCCCCGCAAGGGAGGCAATTCCATAAGGCGCAACTTACCCCCACTCCGCCTCGCTTCGCTCGGCACCTCTCCCCCTCAAAAGGGGAGAGGAAGGGCGCCGGGCTTGCGGACGGCGTTTCCTCTCCCCCCGTCGAGCGGGGGAGAAGTGGTTTGCGAAGCAATCCGGAGTGGGGGTCGAATGCAACAGCCCAACCCCTTGGAGGGTAAAGCTACTCAGTGCCTGAAATGCCGGATGCCGGTGAACACCATGGCGATGCCGTGCTCGTCGGCGGCGGCGATCACTTCGTCGTCGCGCATCGAGCCGCCCGGCTGGATCACCGCGGTGGCGCCCGCTTCGATGGCCGACAAAAGGCCGTCGGCGAAGGGGAAGAAGGCGTCCGACGCGACCACCGAGCCCTTGGTCAGTGGCTCGGCCATGCCGGCTGCCTCGGCCGCATCAAGCGCCTTGCGGGCGGCGATGCGCGAGGAATCGACCCGGCTCATCTGGCCCGCGCCGATGCCGACGGTGGCGCCGTCCTTCACATAGACGATGGCGTTCGACTTCACGTGCTTGGCGACGCGGAAGGCAAAGCGCAGGTCGGCCATCTCGCGCTCGGTCGGTGCGCGCTTGGTCACCACCTTGAGCTCGAAATCGTCGACCACCGCATTGTCGCGCGACTGCACCAGGAGACCGCCGGCCACCGACTTGACCGCCATGCCGGGCGCACGCGGGTCGGGCAGGCCGCCGGTCACCAGAAGGCGCAGGTTCTTCTTGGCGGCGATGATGGCTTGCGCTTCCCCGTTGGCCTCGGGCGCGATGATGACCTCGGTGAAGGTCTTTACGATTTCTTCCGCCGCATCCGCGTCGAGCAGCCGGTTGACGGCGACGATGCCGCCGAAGGCCGAGACGGGGTCGCAGGCGAGCGCCTTGAGATAGGCGTCCTTCAGGTTCGCACCCTCGCCGACGCCGCAGGGATTGGCGTGCTTGATGATGGCGACCGCCGTCGAGCGGGCGGGATCGAATTCGCCGACCAGCTCGAAGGCCGCGTCGGTGTCGTTGATGTTGTTGTAGGACAGCTGCTTGCCCTGCAGCTGCTTGGCGGTCGCCACGCCGGGGCGCTTCTCGCCGTTGACGTAGAAGCCGGCCTGCTGGTGCGGGTTTTCGCCATAGCGCACGACGTTTTCGAGCTTGCCGCCGAAGGCGCGCCAGGTGGGGTGCTCGATTGCCAGCGCGTCGGCGAACCAGCCCGAGATCGCGGCGTCATAGGCCGCGGTGCGGGCAAAAGCCTTGGCCGCCAGCTTCTGGCGGAACTCGTAGGACAGGCTGCCGGCGTTCAGCTCCAGCGCGTTCAGCACGGCGGCATAGTCTTCCGGATCGGTGACGATGGCGACATAGGCATGGTTCTTGGCCGAGGCGCGCACCATGGCCGGGCCGCCGATGTCGATATTCTCGACGATCGAGGCATAGTCGGCGCCCGACTGGCGCACTTCCTCGAACGGGTAGAGGTTCACCACCACGAGGTCGATGGGCTGGATGTTGTGGGCCTGCATGGCCTCGGCGTGCTCGGGATCGTCGCGCACACCGAGCAGCGCGCCGTGGACCGAGGGGTGCAGCGTCTTCACGCGGCCGTCCATGATCTCGGGGAAGCCGGTGAGCTCGGACACGTCCCGCACCGCAATGCCGGCGGCGGCGATCGACTTGGCGGTGCCGCCGGTGGAGACCAGCTCGACGCCCGCCTTGGCAAGGGCTGCGGCGAAGTCGATCAGGCCGGTCTTGTCGGAGACCGACAGCAGCGCGCGGCGAACCGGCACCAGGTCTGGAGCGGGGATTTTCTTGGAGGCGACGGCCATGGGAGCGGGCCTTTCTGCGGCTGGATGAGCAAGGCACGGCCCTACCACATGAGGGCCGGAAATCAAACGCCGGCGCCCGCCAGAAGACAAACTGTCAGAGCGGCAAGGCGTCCAGCTTCTGCTGCCAATGAGCGAGCCTTGCCTTCAGCGCCTCGCCGGTGGGGATCATCTCCGGATCGAACCGTTCGACTTGCTCAAGAACGAGGCAGTCCTGTCCATGTTGGTTCCACGCGGCCTGGAGGGTCCGTGACGGATGGTTTCCAAAACGCAGGGTAAAGGTAACACGATTCATGATCGCGTCGAAATCCGGCGCGTAGCCGACCCATTGCTGGCCGGCCTCGGCGCAACGCAGCATGTAGACGCCTGCATTCGCCTCGCGGTTCTTGTAGGCCGCGATCGCGGCCTTCTTGCTGTCATTGTCCATCAGAGAGCCTTTCGAAGACGGCTCTAGACGCTGGCGCGCCGCATTGTCAATTTTGCGGCCGCGCGCGGATGTCAGCTGCCTGCTCTGGTCAGCTGCCAATGCACCTCGGGCAGGCGCGAAGCCTTGAAGGCGAGCACGATCTGGCGGCTGCGGCGCGGGCCGCCGAGGCCGGCGAAGAAGATCGACTCCTCCACCTGCGGCGCCACTTCGCGGCAGGCGAAGACCCAGCGGTCGGCATTTGGTGCGGCCAGCACCAGCCGGCCCTTGTCGGCCTGGAACAGCTCGACATCTGGATGCAGGTGGAAGCGGATGGTGACGTGGTCTCGGCCGTCATCGGGCGTGCGGGTGCCGCCATTGCGGAAGAAGCGGTCGATGCCGTCGAGCACGGTGCCTTCGCCGGACAGCGCCATCTCGCGCTCGTGGTAGATGCCGAAGCGCGGCGCGTAGCCGTCATGGCTGGCCACGAAGCCCTGCATGCCGCGCGTGTCGGTGCGCCGGCTGGACACGGTCTTGGGACCGCCGATCAGCGGCGAGCCGAGCAGGTCGTTGACGCGCGGCGAATGGGTGAAGCGGGCCGAGGATGTGTCGTTAAGCGCTGCGGTGGAATGCGCAGCGGTGGCGCGCGACAGCGGCCGGAACTCCTCGGCGCCATAGGCGTCGACGCCGGCATTGACGACGAAGTGCTGGCGGCCCGCCGACATCTCGAAGGAAAGGCAGCCGGCATGGGCCTTGTAGGAGGCCTGGCTCGCGGGCGAGGCGCCGGTGTCGGCGATGACCGTGGTGCCGCCCATGCACAGGCGCTGGTACCCCGAATGGGGCGCATGCAGCAGCGGCGCGCCGGCGGTGTCGTCATGGCGCATGACCGAGGCGATGCGGTCGGGAATGGTGACGCCCATGCCGTTGAAGCGGGCGATGGCGCCGTCCTGGTGGCGGAAGAAGCGCAGCGCCGGCAGCATGCGCTCCACCGCGCCGATCAGCGCCTCGGGCGGCGACTCGGCCTGGTTGGCATAGGTCTGGCGCAGCGGCAGAAGATCGGCCAGCAGTTCTAGCACGGCGATCGGGTTGCGCGAGATGTGGCCGCCGTCGGGCAGGATCTGGCGGTCGAGCTCCTCGCTGAGGTTGCGCGTGGCGCTGCGCAGCGCCGAGGCCGGCGCGGGCAGCGAGAGCGCGGCAAAAGCGAGCGCGATGCGGGCGCGCAGCTTTTCCTCGCCCTCGGGCATTTCGCGCACCATCGAGCGCAGATAGCGGATCTGGATTGCCAGCGACTTCAGGTAGCCGCGATAGAAGGGGAACTCGGCGCCCTGCAGCACCACCGAGGAATGCTGCAGCCAGGCGATGATGCGGCGGGCGGTGATGGCCGGCTCCCAGGCAACGCCGTTGATGCGGCTGCCATGGGTGGCGATCCAGTCGCCGACAAGAGCACGGGCATTGGCGGCGGCAAGCTCGGTGCCGGCGGCGCGCATGTGGCGCAGCCAGCGGAAGCCGTGCAGCGAGCGCAGCCAGCGGCGATTTGCATCCGCGATCTGGAAGGGCGACTTGCCGCCGGTCTCGACCACATGGCCGGCGAAGGGATAGCGGCCGTAATAGATTTCGAGGGCGATCTGCTGGTCGGCGAGGCGCAGGTCGGGCGGCGCGATCAGCACGCGCTCGGGCGTGCGGCCGGTAAAGCGCCAGCGATAGACCGGCCCGGCGCGCAAGCGCCGGCGCGTCTTGCGCCAAAGCTCCATTGCGACCAGTGCCCAAAGGCCTGTCGTGTTGCCCGCAGCAATCGACAAGTAGTCCCTCCAGAATGAAAGTCCGCAAATAGTTAGAGTTATACGATTAAAAGCTATCTGCGAAGGTGAAATAAGTCGTGGCGCTACAACTTTTGATATTTGTAGCGTTGCAAAGCCACAGCGCCGGAAACTTTCGTTTCCGACCTTGGGCAAACCCTGCGGTTGTTTCGAATCAGGACACGCGTTGTAGCCGCGCGGCGAAGAATCCGTCCAGTCCTGAAAGTTCCTGCGACCCCATGTCCATGTCGGCGGGGGTGGTGCGCAGTTGCCCCTTCGGCGTCAGGAACGGGTCAATGCCCGCGATCTCGCCTGGCCGGATCGGGTCGTCCGCGACTCCCGGCGTGGCCAGGAAGGCGGCATGCATCTCCTCGCCCTCGAGCGGGTCGAGCGAGCAGTTGGAAAAGACGATGCGGCCGCTTGGCTTGACCAGCGAGACGGCGCGCGCAAGCAGCCGGCTTTGCAGGTCGGCGAGCTTGGCGATGTCCTCGGGCGTCTTGGCCCAGGGCACGTCGGGGTGGCGGCGCACTGTGCCGGTGGACGAGCAGGGCGCGTCGAGCAGCACCGCGTCGAACAGCTCTTCCGGCTCGAAGCGCAAGATGTCGACATGCACGGTGTTTGCCGAGTACCCAAGGCGCGCAAGGTTCTGTTCCAGCCGGGCCAGGCGGTTCTTCGAGCTGTCGATGGCGGTCACGCGCGCGCCGGCAGCGACAAGCTGTGCCGTCTTGCCGCCTGGGGCGGCGCAAAGGTCAGCGACATGCAGGCCCGCGACATCGCCGAACAGGCGCGCGGGCAAGGCGGCCGCGGCGTCCTGCACCCACCAGGCGCCTTCGGAGAAGCCGGGCAAATCGGGCACGTCGGCCGGAAGCCGAGAAACACGCACCGAGCCCGTGGGCAGCACGATGCCGCCGAATTTTTCGGCCCAGCCCTCGGGGTCGGATTTCACGGTGAAATCGACCGGTGCTTCGATGCGCTGGATGTCGAGGATGCGCGCGGCGGTGTCCGCGCCAAAGGCGTCGGCGAGCCGGCCGGCGAACCAGTCGGGCGCATCCTGCGTGCGCGCCAGCATGGCCGGAAGCTCGGTTTCCTTGCCACGCACGATGGCGCGCAACACGCCATTGACGAGGCCGGAGAATCGGGCGGTGCGGGGGTCGGCCTTGGCGTGGGTCACGGCAAGGTCGACGGCGGCACTGTCGGGAATGTCGAGGAACAGGATCTGCGCGGCTGCCACATTGAGGATGTGGGAAAGCGCGGTGGCGTTGGCCGGCAAGGGCCGCTCCAGCCGCGCCGAAATCAGGTTGCCGATGGTGCGGCGATAGCGCAGCGCCGTGACCAGGATGGCGCGCACCAGCGCGCGGTCGCGCATGTCGAGCGCGCGGAACTGCGGATGGCCGTGGTCATGGTCGGTCAGGCCGTCGAGCGAGGTGTGGGCGTCGATGACCGCTGCAAGAAGCTTGGCCGCCGCCTTGCGCGCGACAAGGCCGGGCGTGCCATTGCCGCTCTCACGTTCGGAGGTAGCTGGTCTGGACTGTTTCGGTTTCGTGCGCCGCCGCTCATCCACCTTCACGACCAGGGACCCTTCGGTCCGGTCGGCTTACGTCCCCATGGCCCCGAATCATCGGGCTCGGACGGTTTCGGCGTGTCCCAGGGGCCGTTTCCGCCGCGCGGGGCGGTGTCGCGCGTGGCGCCCGGACGGGCATTGACGTCGCGGCTGGTCATGCCGCCGCTGCCGCCCATGCCCTGGCGCGCCATCTCTTCGAGCGCGGCAATGCGGTTTTCGGTGTTGGGGTGGGTGGAAAACAGATTGTCCATGCGCTCGCCGGAAAGCGGATTGATGATGAAGAGAGGCGCCATTGCGGGATTGCGCTCTGCTTCGGGGTTGGGGATGCGTTCGACGTTGCGGGCGATCTTGTCAAGGGCCGAAGCCAGCCAGAGCGGGTGACCGCAGATTTCGGCGCCGCGCTGGTCGGCGGAATATTCGCGCGTGCGGCTGATTGCCATCTGCACCAGCATGGCGGCAAACGGCGCAACGAGCACCGCGACCAGCATGCCCACCATGCCGAGCGGATTGTTGTTGTTTCGGCTGCTGCCGCCGAGGAAGAAGGCGAAATTGGCGAGCATGGAGATGGCACCGGCAATGGTGGCGGTGATCGTCATGGTCAGCGTATCGCGGTGCTGCACATGGGCAAGTTCATGCGCCATGACGCCCGCCACCTCCTCGTGCGACAGGCGCTCGAGCAGGCCGGTGCTGGCGGCAACCGCCGCGTTCTGCGGATTGCGTCCGGTGGCAAAGGCATTGGGCTGCGGGTTGTCGATGAGATAGACCTTGGGCATCGGCAGGCCGGCGCGCCGCGCCAGCTCGCGCACGATGGCGTAATATTCGGGCGCGCTGCGCTCATCGACCTCAACCGCGTTGTTCATGCGCAGAACCATCTTGTCAGCATTCCAGTAGCTGAAGAGGTTCATCGCGGCCGCGACCAGGAAGGCGATCATCATGCCGTGTGGGCCGCCGATCAGATAGCCGACCGCCATGAACAGCGCCGTCATGAAGGCCAGCAGCATAGCGGTGCGTATGAGGTTCATCGTGGTCTCCAATCGGGGGCCGCGGGAACGGGTCGATCCCCGCGCCTTGTTTCGCTATATGATGGGTAGCAACCCGTCAGTTTTCAATCATTTCGCCAGGAGTTCCCATGGCCGAGCAGTTCACCGAAGGGGCCAAAACGGAGGCCGCCGAAGCCACGCCCGAACCGAAGAAACTGACGCCGGCGGCCGAGCGCGCATTGCAGGAAGCCGAAGCCCGCCGCAAGGCCTATCTCGAACAGGAAGCGGCAGTGCCACGCGAACTGGGCGGACGCGGCGGCAAGGAGCCCGTGCGCTACGGCGACTGGGAGATCAAGGGCATCGCAGCCGACTTCTGAGGGGCGCGCGGCGCTCTCTGCCGCCATTCATTGCCTTCCAGCTAAAATAGGAATAAATACCTTGAAATGGGATCGCTACGATTCGCCAAGGTGATGCGCGTGCTGCCCGCTGGCGTTCTGGCGGCGTACAGCCTCGGCATGACACCAGCGCTCGCCGGCCAGGATTTTGCAGGTCCGGTGGCGGCCAGCGTCGTCAAGGTTCTGGACGGCGACACATTTGTCGCGGACGCCCATGTCTGGCCGGGACAGACGATCCGCGTGAACATCCGCATACGTGGCATCGACGCGCCGGAGATGAAGAGCCGCTGCGCCAGTGAGTATTCGGCCGCGCTTGAAGCGCGGGACGTGCTGGCTGAGCTGCTGCAGGGCGGCGAGGTTTCGATCTCCAATATCGGCAGTGCCAAATATTACGGCCGCGTGCTGGCCGATGTCGTCACGCGCGACGGCCACTCCGTTGGCCCGATCATGCTCGATCTCGGACTCGCGCGGCCCTATTGGGGCGGCCACCGCGACGGCTGGTGTGGGTGACCGCCTAGATCCAGCGTAAAAAGAAAGGCCGCCGCTTCTTGCGAAGCTGGCGGCCCCGTTCTTTCGTCCGGCGTGCGGTCGTCAGCAAGGGCCCTTAAGGGCTCGCCTGCCGCACGTCATGCACTTCAACGGAGAGGCTGCTCCCCGCGAAGGCAATCCGCCGAGACCTCACGCTGGAAAACGAAATCACTCGACATCGGATCACCTCCTTTCGATTGGTTGAACACGCCGCCGAATGTGGGGGCTGCTTCGCCGGCCTGCAAGAAAAAAGTGCGGCGACGTTTAGCTCGGCTCAGCGACGTCGAAAACCTCCTTCGCGGCGAACAGGCCGTTGAGTGCCGCCGGAAACCCGGCATAGACCGCCATCTGCATGATGGTCTCGACGATCTCGTCGCGGCTCAGCCCGACATTCAGCCCCGCCTGGACATGCACCTTCAGCTGGGGCCGGGCATTGCCCAGGGCGGTCAGTGCCGCGATGGTGGCGATCTCGCGGGACCTCAGGTCGAGGCCCGGACGGGAATAGATGTCGCCGAAGGGAAACTCGATGAGATAGCGGCTGAAGTCGGGGGCGATGTCGGCAAGTGAGTCTACCACCTGCTGGCCGCCATGACCGTCGATTTCGCCCAGCGCGCGCAGGCCGCGCTCGAACCGGGTTTCGTTATCTTGATGCTCTTTTTGGTGAATGGCCATTTCCTGTCCTCTGTTCTGCTGCGGCATAGCCGGCGATCTTGTTGTCGAGGACGAGGAGATTGGCCTGGAGCTCGGCCAGGTTGGCTCGGACGCGGTCGCGGTGCCTTTCAAGCAATACGCGGCGCTCGGGCTCGGTTGCCGTGCCATCCTGCCGTAACGCCGCGTAGCGCAGCATTTCGCGGATCGGCATTCCGGTTGCCTTGAGGCGGCCGAGAAATTCGATCCAGGTCAGGATGGACGCGTCGTAATCGCGCTGGCTCGACCGGTCGCGATCCGCATAGGGCAGCAGCCCGATCCGCTCATAGTATCGGATCGTGTGCGCCGTCAGCCCGCTGCGTTTCGCCAGTTCGCCGATCTTCATGGCCAACCTCGTTTCGTTTCGACGCAGGAGAAGCTAGGGCTTCGAGTGCACTCTAAGTCAATAGCCGATTTTTCGCGCGCCGAAACGAATAAGGGCGGCCCGTCCAGCCGGACGAGCCGCCCTTGCAAACGCGGAAGGGCGCGTCAGCCCTTCTTGTTCTGGCGGTGCTCGATCAGGTCGTCGACCACGGCCGGATCGGCAAGCGTCGAGGTGTCGCCCAGCGACGCAAAGTCGTCCTCGGCGATCTTGCGCAGGATGCGGCGCATGATCTTGCCCGAACGCGTCTTGGGCAGGCCCGGCGCGAACTGGATCTTGTCGGGCGAGGCGATCGGGCCGATCTCCTTGCGCACATGGGCGACGAGCTCCTTGCGCAGGTCCTCGGTGGCTTCGACACCCGCCATCAGCGTGACATAGCTGTAGATGCCCTGGCCCTTGATGTCGTGCGGATAGCCGACGACGGCGGCCTCGGACACCTTGTCGTGGCTGACGAGCGCCGATTCCACCTCGGCCGTGCCCATGCGGTGGCCCGACACGTTGATGACGTCGTCGACGCGGCCGGTGATCCAGAAGTAGCCGTCGGCGTCGCGGCGGCAGCCGTCGCCGGTGAAGTACTTGCCCTTGTAGTTGGAGAAGTAGGTCTGCACGAAGCGCTCGTGATCGCCATAGACGGTGCGCATCTGGCCCGGCCAGGATTCGGTGATGCAGAGGTTGCCGTCGGCCGCGCCCTCCTGCACGTTGCCCTCATTGTCGACCAGCTGCGGCACGACGCCGAAGAACGGCCGGGTGGCCGAGCCGGGCTTGAGGTCGGTGGCGCCGGGCAGCGGGGTGATCAGGATGCCGCCGGTCTCGGTCTGCCACCAGGTGTCGACAATCGGGATTTTCTTCTCGCCGACGACGTTGAAGTACCACTCCCAGGCTTCGGGATTGATCGGCTCGCCCACCGAGCCCAGCACGCGCAGGCTCTTGCGCGAGGTCTTCTTCACATGGTCGTCGCCAGCGCCCATCAGCGCGCGGATGGCGGTGGGGGCGGTGTAGAAGATGTTGACCTGGTGCTTGTCGACCACGTCCCAGAAGCGCGAGGCCGACGGATAGTTCGGCACGCCTTCGAACATCAGCGTGGTGGCGCCGTTGGCGAGCGGGCCGTAGAGGATGTAGCTGTGGCCGGTGACCCAGCCGACATCGGCCGTGCACCAGTAGACGTCGCCGTCATGGTAGTCGAAGACATACTGGTGGGTCATCGAGGCGTAGACGAGATAGCCGCCGGTGGTGTGCAGCACGCCCTTGGGCTTGCCGGTCGAGCCCGAGGTGTAGAGGATGAACAGCGGGTCCTCCGCTTTCATCTTCTCGGGCTTGCAGTCCGCCTTAACCGAGGCGGTTTCCTCGTGGTACCAGCGGTCGCGATTGGCGAACCAGGCGATCTTTCCGGCGGTGCGGCGCACCACCAGAACGTTCTTGACGATCACGCCGTGGCGCCCGGCAATGTCGATTGCCTTGTCGGTGTTTTCCTTCAGCGGAACGGCCTTGCCGCTGCGCAGGCCCTCGTCGGCGGTGATGACGAAGGTCGATTCGCAGTCGACGATGCGGCCGGCCAGCGCGTCGGGCGAGAAGCCGCCGAAGACCACCGAATGGATGGCGCCGATGCGCGTGCAGGCGAGCATCGCATAGGCGGCCTCGGGAATCATCGGCATGTAGATGGTGACGCGGTCGCCCTTCTTGACGCCGTGCTTCTTGAGCACATTGGCGACGCGGCAGACGCGCTCGTGAAGCTCATTATAGGTGATCTTCTTGTCGTCGTACGGGTTGTCGCCTTCCCAGATGATGGCGGTCTGGTTGCCGCGCTTCTTCAGGTGGCGGTCGATGCAGTTGTAGGAGACGTTGGTGACGCCGTCCTCGAACCACTTGATCGAGACCTTGCCGGTGAAGGAGGCGTTCTTGACCTTGGTGTAGGGCTTGAACCAGTCGATCCGCTTGCCGTGCTTGCCCCAGAACTTGTCCGGATTCTTGATGCTGTCGGCATACCATTTGAGGTAGGTATCGTTGTCGATCAGCGCATTTTTCTTCCACGCCGGCTGAACGCGGTAGACTTTCTCGTCGGACATTTTCTCTCCCCAGGGATGTCGGGCAGCCTGAGCGCGGCCCGCTGCGCAGGTGAGCGCGCAGATGTTCGGGTCGAATTAATATCATTCCGCCGTAGCGGACAATATTAGACCTTGGATTTGCCCGGCTTCGCACAAAAGGCGGTGGCTGCGGCCGTCTCGCATTGGCATTGGCACTCGACGTACGGAGTGCTGACAAGCTCTTGATTTTGTAAATGAAACTCTCCGCGCCCATGCGCGTTTTCCAAGCACGGTTAAGCATCTGGCCGCGTCACCCACTATATTAGTGGAGAAACGGCAGGGAGCGGGTGAAAGGCCATGCGCAACGTTTCCGAACTGGAACTGATGCTGAAGGGGTACGGGCTGACCACGGCGCAGTTTTTCTACCACATGCCCGACCATCCCCATCTGCTGCAGACCTTCGTCTGGCAGGACTACGACCTGGCGCCGGATTTCCCGGGCCTGTTCAGGTTCATCAGGTTCTGGACGACCCGGCTGGACGGGCCGCTGCATTCGGTGCGCTACACGCACAGGCTGCTGGTCGCGCCGAACGAATGGCGCAATGTGAAGGGCGAGTTCGTGTTGCACTGACGGCGTTTTCAGCCCGACAGCCGCGCGACAATGGCGAAGGCAACCATGCCGAAGGCAACCGCGGCGATGGGCAGCAAGACCTGGATGGCTGCCGACGAGCCGCTCATGTGGTCCCTGCTGGTATAGAATTGTTCGGAAGCCCATTCCGAAAAACTCGGTATCTTCTCATCGGGCGCGCGGCGCCGGCGGTGGGCGCGCCAAGTGTGCCAGGCAATTGTCGGCAGCACCACAATCATGATGAAGAAGCCCGTCATGACGCTGAGCAGGTAGTCGGTGTTCTCGCCCGCACCAAAGCCGATCCATGCCGCAATGACATAGAAGGCGGCCAGTGCAACCAGCGCGGCATAAACGAATGGGTGGAGACGGTCGGTCGTGTGGACAGGGTATTTGTTCATGATGCCCTCCTTCGCATCGCAAAGGTGGCCCGTCCGTCGCGTGGTTCTTCACCGGAGATTGGGTTCGCGCGCTTCGTTTTCCATGTGTTGTATTGACGCCGGGTCAGGTTTACCCGGCCTCGGGCAATGTCGTTGGCCAGTTCATGCTAGACTGTTTGGCAAGCCTATCTGGTTGTCCTGTCTGGCCGATTGCCAAGGTGGCGACGAATGGCTATGCGCCAAGCCAGGCTTTCGGTCTATCCCGAAGGTTTCTACTTGGAGTTTCCGAGGTTCGCTTGAGGAGAATTGACGTGAACACGAAGAAATTACTCGCCGGCGTTGCGTTCGCCGCGTCCCTGGTCGTCGCCGCATCGGCTGCCCGCGCCGATATCACGATCGGCCTCGTTGCGCCGCTCACCGGCCCCGTCGCGGCCTATGGCGACCAGGTCAAGAACGGCGCGGAAGCCGCCGTCGACACGATCAACAAGAATGGCGGCATTCTGGGCGAGAAGGTCGTGCTGAAGTTCGCCGACGATGCGGGCGATCCCAAGCAGGGCGTGTCGGCCGCCAACAATCTGGTCGGCGACGGTGTGCACTATGTCGTCGGCCCGGTGACGTCGGGCGTGGCGATCCCCGCTTCGGACGTCTTCGCCGAGAACGGCGTGCTGATGGTGACCCCCACCGCGACCGCGCCGGACCTGACCAATCGCGGCCTGACCAACATTCTGCGCACCTGCGGCCGCGACGACCAGCAGGCCGAAGTCGCCGCCAAATACGTGCTCGACCATCTGAAGGACAAGAAGATCGCCGTCCTCCACGACAAGGGCACCTACGGCATGGGCCTGGCCAATGCGTTCAAGGCCGGCCTCAACGCCGGCGGCGTGACCGAGGTGCTGTATGAAGGCCTCACCCCCGGCGACAAGGATTACTCGGCGCTCGTCGGCCGTCTGAAGAAGGACGGCGCGGAAGTCATCTATTTCGGCGGCTATCACCCCGAAGGCGGCCTGCTTGCCCGTCAGCTGGCGGATGCCGGCGTGAAGGCGCAGATCATCGGCGGCGAAGGCCTCTCCAACACCGAATATTGGGCGATCGGCAACCAGGCTGCGGCCGGCACACTCTTCACCAATGCCACCGACGCGCTGAAGAACCCGGATTCGGCCGAAGCCGTGCAGGTGCTGAAGGACAAGGGCGTTCCGCCGGAGGCCTTCACGCTCAACGCCTATGCGGCCGTGCAGGTTCTGAAGGCAGGCATCGAGAAGGCCGGCAAGGCCGACGATACCGCCGCCGTCGCAACCGCGATCAAGTCGGGCGAGCCGATCCAGACCGCTATCGGCAAGCTCACCTACGGCGAAAACGGCGACCTGTCCTCGCCGAGCTTCTCGCTGTTCAAGTGGGAAGACGGCAAGATCGTCTCGGCGGACTGATCTCGCCTGGAGCATCGGAATGTTCCGATGCTCGTTCAAACTGTTTGGGTACGAAGAAAGGCCGGGAGAGATCCCGGCCTTTTATCTGCATCGACTTCCGCTGGACTGCGATCAGACCACCGGCGGATTGAGCCGCGCAAATCCCTCCTGCCGCCGGTAGGGGAAATAGGGATAGGGCGCGGTGACTTCGCTTGCCGCATCGAGGCGCGCGACCTGCTCGGGCGTGAGCGACCAGCCTATGGCTCCCAGATTCTGGCGTAGCTGCTCCTCGTTGCGCGCGCCGATGATGACGGAAGATACGGTCGGGCGCTGGAGCAGCCAGTTTAGGGCGATCTGCGGCACCGTCTTGCCGGTTTCCCTGGCTATCACGTCGATCGCATCGACGATTCTGTAGAGGTGCTCGTCCTCGACCGGCGGTCCGAAGCTTGCCGTGTCGTGAAGCCTGCTGCCTTCGGGCAGCGGCTGGCCGCGCCTGACCTTGCCGGTCAGGCGGCCCCAGCCGAGCGGGCTCCACACCATCGCGCCGACGCCCTGGTCGAGCCCCAGCGGCATCAGCTCCCATTCGTAGTCGCGTCCGACGAGCGAATAATAGACCTGGTTGGCGACATAGCGGGGCCAGCCGTGCCTGTCGGCGAGCGCCAGCGACTTCATGAGCTGCCAGCCGGAGAAGTTCGATACGCCGACATAGCGAAGCTTGCCGTCGCGGACGAGAACGTCGAGCGTCGACAGCACTTCGTCAATGGGCGTGCCGGCGTCGAAGGCGTGGAGCTGAAGAAGGTCGATATAGTCGGTGCCAAGGCGCCGCAGCGCGTCCTCGACCGCGCGGATCAGCCGTGAGCGGGAAGAGCCTGCATCGTTCGGTCCGTCGCCCATGGGCAAAGAGGTCTTGGTGGAGATCAGCACCTGGTCACGGCGCCCCTTGATGGCCGCGCCAAGCACCTCTTCCGAGGCGCCGTCCGAATAGACGTCGGCGGTATCGAAGAGGTTGACGCCGGCCTCCAGGCAGATGTCGACCAGCCGCCGCGCTTCGGTCTCGCCGCTGTTGCCCCAGTGGCTGAACAACGGGCCGGAGCCGCCGAATGTGCCCGCGCCGAAAGAAAGAGCCGGCACCTTCAGGCCGGATGCTCCAAGTCGTCTGTATTCCATGGTCAGTACTCCTTGTATGCGTTGAACGACATTGGGTGCGGGCAACAAAATGCCCGCGGGTGAGGTCAGCTATTCGGCCGCGTTGGGAGACGGCACGAAGCCTACACCGCGCCGGTCGAGGCGCAGCGCGGCGAACGCCACGGCAAGTGCCGCCAGCGGGACCAGTCCAGCCACGAAGGTCACGGCGCCGAGGCCGGGTCCGTGGTCGATGACGAAGCCGCCGAGCCAGGCGCCGATGGCGTTACCGAGGTTGAAGGCGGCGATGTTGAAGGAAGATGCCAGCCCCTGGCCCGCGCCGGCGGCCTTGCTGAGCACCCACATCTGCAGCGGAGCGACCGTAGCGAAGGCGGCGGCGCCGAAAAGGCCGATCGCGATGACCGCCAGGACCTGGTTGTGGATCGCAAGGGTCAGGACGAACAGCGCGGCAGAGAGCACAATCAGGCTGCCGATCACGGTAGGCACCAGCCGCCGGTCGGCCAGTCGTCCGCCAAGCAGGTTGCCCGCCACCAGGCCCGCGCCGAAGACCAGCAGGATCGGCGAAACGGCCGCTTCGGAGTAGCCGGTGATGCGCGTGAGGATGGGCGCGATGTAGGTGAAGCCGGCAAAGACGCCGACCCAGCTTAGCACGGTGGTCAGAAGCCCCAGCAGGACGGGCTTGCGGCCGAGCACGGCGAGCGCGCTTTCCCCGCCTTCCTGCTCCTCGCTATTGCGGTCGGCCGGGACCAGAAGCGCGATGACACCCAGAGCGACGATGCCGATCAGCGTCACCGCCCAGAAAGTGGAGCGCCAGCCATAGGCCTGGCCGAGCCAGGTGCCGAAGGGCACGCCGAGGATATTGGCGAGCGTGAGGCCGGTGAACATGACGGCGATTGCCGAGGCCTTGCGGTCCGGGGCGACCAGCCCCGTGGCGACAACCGAGCCGACGCCGAAGAAGGAGGCATGCGCAAAGGCTGTGAGCACGCGCGCGGCCATCAGCGTCCAGTAGTCCAGCGCAAGCGCGCAGGCGAGATTGCCGATGGTGAAGATCGCCATCAGGGCCATCAGCAGCGTCTTGTGCGACCAGCGCCCGGCAATGGCGCCAAGCAGCGGCGCGCCGCCGACGACGCCCAGCGCATAGCCGGAAATGAGCATGCCTGCCGCCGAGATCGACACGCCGAGATCGGCGCTGACATCGAGCAGCAGGCCCATGATGACAAATTCAGTGACGCCGATTCCGAAAGCGCCGGCGGCGAGTGCATAAAGGGCGATAGGCATGGTTGCTCCAGCGACGATAGGTCGACGCCAGTAGCCGGCGCCGGCCTATAGATCGTCTGCCGGAGCTTTGTGAACCAGACTTGCGGAAGGCACATTTTCTGTGAAATAGATTCACGAATGGCGAGACCCGAAATCAACCGCTCCGGCGAGATGGAAGTGTTCGTCCGCGTGATCGAGGCGGGCAGCTTTTCGGCGGCTGCCCGGGCGCTTCGCGTGACCCCCTCGGCGGTGAGCAAGCTCGTCGCCCGGCTCGAGGCGCGGCTGGGGGGCCGGCTGCTCAGCCGCTCCACGCGCAAGATCATGCTGACGCCGGAGGGCGTTGCGTTTCACACAAGTGCCATGCGCATTCTGGCTGACATGGCGGCGGCGGAACGGGAGGCGGCGGCTGGGGCCGCGCCACGCGGAAGGCTGCGCGTCAACAGCTATGTGCCGTTCGGCCAGCATCGCCTGATCAGGCTGGTGGCGCGGTTTCTGGAGCTCTATCCCGAGATATCGGTCGACGTGGTGCTGACGGATGACGTCATCGACCTGATGCAGGAACGCGCCGACGTGGCCATTCGGGCAGGTCCGCTCAGCGATTCCAGCTTGGTCGCGCGCAAGCTGGGGCAAAGCCGCATGGTACTGGTGGCAGCGCCATCCTACCTCGCGCGCCGTGGCACGCCGAATGTGCCGGCCGATCTCGACGCACATGAACGCATGGAGTTCGGCTTCCTGCGCCACGTCAATGGCTGGCCCTTTGTCGATGGAACCGGCGCGAGCATGATCGTGCCGACCAACGGCAATGTGGTGGTGAGCGACGGGGAGGCGATGCGGCGCATGGCGCTTGCCGGCGCGGGCATTGCCCGTCTGGCGCGCTGGCATGTCGACCCCGACATTGCCGCCGGGCGGTTGGTGCCGATCCTCGAGGAGTTCAATCCCGGCGACGAGGAAGCCACGCACGCGATCTATGTCGGACAGGGCAAATATCTGCCGGCGCGGGTGCGCGCGTTCCTCGATTTTCTCACCGAGAACGTGACGCTGGCGTAGACCTCAGGCCGTTATCTGGCGCCGAAGATCGCCGAGCCGACGCGGACGCTGGTGGCGCCGAAGGCGATGGCCGTCTCGAAGTCGCCCGACATGCCCATCGACAGCTTTTCGACGCCGGCCTGGCGCGCCAGCTTTTCGAGCAGCGCGAAATGCGGGCCGGGGTTTTCGTCCGCCGTCGGGATGCACATCAGGCCCTCAATCGCGAGATTGTGAACCTCGCGGCAGCGCTTGACGAATTCCACCGCCTCGCGCGGTTCGATGCCTGCCTTCTGCGGCTCGGAGCCGGTGTTGACCTGCACGTAGAGCTTTGGCGAACGGCCCTGCCTTGCGATCTCCTTGGCGAGCTCCGCGGCGATCTTCTCGCGGTCGACCGTTTCGATGACGTCGAACAGCGCCACCGCTTCCTTGGCCTTGTTGGACTGCAGCGGGCCGATGAGATGCAGCTCGATGCCTGCAAATTCTTGCCTCAGCGCCGGCCACTTGCCTTGCGCTTCCTGCACGCGGTTTTCGCCGAAGACGCGCTGGCCCGCCTCGAGCACCGGGCGGATGGCATCGGCCTCGAAGGTTTTCGACACGGCGACGAGCGTTGCGGCGCCTTCCGGGCGGTCCGCCTCAAGTTCTGCGGCGGCGATCTTGCGCCTGACCTCGAGAAGCTGTTCGACCGACTTTTCCATGCCTTGGCCCTGCTGCTTTTTGCCCGCCCCCAGCCTGCTGGTGTTGACGGGTTGGGGAATCCATGATGAACACCCACGACGATTTCCTGAACCACGGGTTTTCGCCCGTAGGTTCCACGCACGCTTTTAAGTGAAAAACATCCGATGGCAACCGAACGATACAATCCACGCGCGTCAGAGCCCAAATGGCAGAAGGCCTGGGATGCCAAGAAGCTCTTCGAGACGAAGAACGAGGACCCACGCCCGAAATACTACGTGCTGGAGATGTTCCCCTATCCGTCGGGGCGCATCCATATCGGCCATACGCGCAACTACACGATGGGCGACGTAGTTGCCCGCTACAAGCGCGCCAAGGGTTTTAACGTCCTGCACCCGATGGGCTGGGACGCTTTCGGCATGCCGGCCGAGAACGCCGCGATGCAGAACAAGGTTCATCCCAAGGACTGGACCTACGACAACATCGCCACGATGCGCGCGCAGCTGAAGGTGATGGGCCTGTCGATCGACTGGAGCCGCGAGTTCGCCACCTGCGACGTCGACTACTACCACCGCCAGCAGATGCTGTTCCTCGACATGGTCGAGAAGGGGCTGGTCACGCGCAAGTCGTCCAAGGTCAACTGGGACCCCGAGGACATGACCGTGCTCGCCAATGAGCAGGTCATCGATGGTCGCGGCTGGCGCTCGGGCGCGCTGGTCGAACAGCGCGAGCTGACGCAGTGGTTCTTCAAGATCACCGACTATGCGCAGGACCTGCTCGATTCGCTGGAAGGCCTGACCGAGTGGCCTGAGAAGGTCCGCACCATGCAGTCCAACTGGATCGGCCGCTCCGAAGGCCTGTTGATCCGCTGGGCGATTGCCGACGGCACCGCGCCGAACGGTGAGCAGGAGCTGGAAGTCTACACGACGCGCCCGGACACGATCTTCGGCGCCTCCTTCATGGCGATCTCCGCCGACCACCCGCTGGCCAAGAAGGTCGCCGAGAAGAATCCAGAACTGGCTGCCTTCCTCGATGAAGTGCACCGCATGGGCACCTCGGTGGCTGCGCTCGAAACCGCCGAGAAGAAGGGCTTTGACACCGGCATCCGCGTCGTCCACCCCTTCGACGACAGCTGGACGCTGCCGGTCTATGTCGCCAACTTCGTGCTGATGGAATACGGCACGGGCGCGATCTTCGGCTGCCCCTCGGGCGACCAGCGCGACCTCGACTTCGCCAACAAGTACGGACTGCCGGTGGTGCCGGTGGTGATGCCGGAAGGCGCGGACGCCGCCACCTTCCAGGTCACCGAAGAGGCCTATACCGACGACGGCGTGATGATCAATTCGCGCTTCCTCGACGGCATGAAGCCCAAGCAGGCCTTTGAGGAGGTCGCGAACCTCCTCGGCGAAAAGACCATCGGCAACCGCCCGATGGGCGAACGCAAGGTGCAGTTCCGCCTGCGCGACTGGGGCATTTCGCGCCAGCGCTACTGGGGCTGCCCGATCCCGATGATCCACTGCGACGATTGCGGCACCGTGCCGGTGCCGCGCGCCGACCTGCCGGTCAAGCTGCCCGACGACATCGACTTCGACAAGCCGGGCAACCCGCTCGACCGCCATGCAAGCTGGCGCCATGTGACGTGCCCGAAGTGCGGCAAGGATGCGCGCCGCGAAACCGACACGATGGACACGTTCGTGGATTCGTCGTGGTATTTCGCCCGCTTCACCGCGCCGTGGGAAAACGAGCCGACCGACCCCAAGGCCGCCAATGAATGGCTGCCGGTGGACCAGTATATCGGCGGCATCGAGCACGCGATCCTGCACCTGCTCTATTCGCGCTTCTTCACCCGCGCCATGCGCGAGACCGGCCACCTGAACCTCGCCGAGCCGTTCAAGGGCCTGTTCACGCAGGGCATGGTGGTGCACGAGACCTACAAGTCTGCCGAGGGGCGCTGGCTGGCGCCGACCGAGGTGCGGCTTGAGATCGACGGCACGACACGCAGCGCCATCGAGATCGCGACCGGCAAGCCGGCGTCGATCGGCGCGCTCGAGAAGATGTCGAAGTCCAAGAAGAACACGGTGAGCCCGGAAGAGATCACCGATGGCTACGGCGCCGACACCGCGCGCTGGTTCATGCTGTCGGACTCCCCGCCCGAGCGCGACGTGGAATGGACCGACGACGGCGCGGCCGGCGCGCATCGCTTCGTGCAGCGCGTGTGGCGCATCATCTCCACCGCCGGCGAAGCGCTGGCCGGCGTGAAGCCTGTTTCGGCCTCGGAAGGTGCGGCGGGGGCTGTTTCCAAGCCCGCGCACAAGGCGCTGAAGGCGGTCGGCGAGGACATCGAAAAGCTCGCCTTCAACCGTTCCATCGCCCGCATCTACGAACTGGCCAACGTGCTGTCCGGCCCGGTGGGCGAGATCGCCGAGGGCAAGGGGGACGATGCCCTGAAGGGTGCGACCCGCGAAGCGGTCGAGATCCTCGTGCATCTGATTGCGCCCTTCATGCCGCACCTGGCCGAAGAAGGCTGGGCGACCGTGGGCGGCACCGATCTGGTGGCCGAGCGGCCGTGGCCGACGTTCGATCCGGCGCTGGTGGTGGACAACGAGTTCACCTATCCGGTGCAGGTCAACGGCAAGAAGCGCGGGGATTTGACAATCGCCCGCGACGCAGATCAAGTTGCCGTCGAAAAGGCGGCACTGGCGCTCGAGTCCGTCCAGAAGGCACTCGAAGGAAAAGCGCCGCGCAAGGTGATCGTCGTGCCGCAAAGGATCGTCAATGTCGTTGCCTGACCAGACGCATAAGTCCCGGTTCCAACGCTCTCGTAACCTTGCCCTGGCCGGCGTCATGCTGGCCGTGGCCGTTGCTTCCGCCTGCACCGTGCGCCCGCTCTATTCCACCGCGCCGGTGGCGCCGGGCGTGCCCGCCGTGGCAACGACCGGGCTGCGCTCGATTGCGATCAAGCCGGTGAAGACGCGTTATGCCCAGCAGGTGCGCAACAACCTGATCTTCGGGCTCAATGGCGGGGCGGGCCAGCCGGCAACGCCGCTCTATTCGCTCGATCTGGACATCACCGAGCGCGAGACGGCTTCGGCCATCGTGCAGCGCGTGACCGAGGACGAGCCGACGGCGGCCACCATTACGGTGACCTCGCACTACACGCTGAAGGAGATCGGCACCGACAAGGTCGTTTCCTTCGGCAAGCGTGAAATATCTTCGTCCTTCGACATTCCGCGCCAGGAATTCGCAGCCTTGCGTGCGCGCATGAATGCCGAGGATCGCGCCGCGCGCGAGCTGGCCGAACTGCTGAGGCTTGCGCTCGCGCAGGACCTGGCGAGGCCGCACTGATCCCCTGCGATCCGGCCCTGACCGAGGGCCGGATTCGCTTTATGGTCGCGCCATGCGCCTGACATCCCTTACCGCTTCTGGCTATCGCTCGTTGAAGTCGATTCGACTGGACCTTGGACAGGTCGGGTTGTTCGTCGGCGAAAACGGCGTCGGCAAATCCAACCTCTACCGCGCTTTGCAACTCATCAAGGCCGCTGCCGACGGCACGCTCGCCTTTGAGATCGCGCGAGAAGGCGGCATGCAGTCCGCGCTCTGGTCGGGCGTGCGCCGGGCCGGCCAGCCCGTGCGGGTCGTCTTGTGCGCCGATTTCGAGGACGATGAGACGGCGCTGAAATCCTCCTATCAGGTCGAGATCGGCCTGCCGCCGCCAGCCTCGGCCGGCTTTGCCTTCGAGCCGCACATTAAGGAAGAGACGCTTGTCCTGGAGGCCGGCCGGCGACCGGTGGAGATGATGACGCGGCGCGGCCCGGTGGTGTTTGCCCGCGACGGCGATGGGCGGCGCGTGGAACATCCTCAGCGCATGCTGAATTCGGAAACGGCACTTGCGGCACTCGGCGCGTCGGGCCGCTATCCCGAAGCCGGCGACATGCGGGCGGCCGTACTGGCATGGCGGTTCTATCACGGTTTCCGCACCGATCGGGATTCGCCGGTGCGCAGGCCCTCGCTCGCGGTCACGTCGCCGCTGCTCGACGAGGATGGCGGCAATCTGGCCGCGGTCTTTGCGACGCTTGCCCATATACGGCAGGATACGGTCGAGCTCGACCGGTCGATCGCGGACGCGTTGGGCGGTGCAAGGCTTGAGGTGCCGGTTCCCGGCGAGGCGGCGAGCTATGGGCTGAGGATGCCGGAATTTCCGCAGCGGCTGTTCCGGCCGGAGGAATTGTCGGACGGCCAGATACGCTTCCTGGCGCTTGCAGGCGCGCTGATGTCCTATCGCCTGCCGGGGCTGATTGCTCTCAACGAGCCGGAAGCCAGCCTGCATCCGCAGATGCTGCCTGCGCTGGCGGACATGACAGCAAAAGCCGCCGAGCGTACCCAGCTGTGGGTGGTGACCCATTCGCGCGATCTGGCGGAGTTGGTAAGGGAGCGCACCGGGGCGCGGGCCCTGACCGTCATTCGTGTCGACGGGGCGACGACGATCGAAGGCTTGCGGCCGACGGGGCTTTTTCCCGCCGGCCGCGATGATGATTAGGCGATCTTCTGGCCGGTCTTGGCCCAGTCGGCCAGGAACATTTCCAGGCCCTTGTCGGTCAGCGGGTGCTTGACCAGCGCCTTCAGCGTTGCCGGCGGAATGGTGGCGACGTCGGCGCCGATCAGGGCTGCGCGCTTGACGTGGTCGACGGTGCGGATCGAGGCAGCCAGGATTTCGGTGTCGAAGCCGTAGTTGTCGTAGATGTGGCGGATCTCGGTGATCAGTTCCATGCCGTCAAAGCCCATGTCATCGAGACGGCCGATGAAGGGCGAGACGAAAGTGGCGCCGGCCTTGGCGGCCAGCAGCGCCTGGTTGGCGGAGAAGCACAGCGTGACATTGACCATGCGGCCTTCCGAAGTGATCGCCTTGCAGGCCTTGAGGCCGTCGAGCGTCAGCGGAACCTTGATGGCGATGTTGTCGGCGATCTTGGAGAGGATCTCAGCTTCCTTCATCATCTCGGAGAATTCGGTCGCGGTGACCTCGGCCGAGACGGGACCCTCGACGATGTCGCAGATTTCCTTGGTGACTTCGGCAATGTTGCGGCCGGACTTCAGAATCAGCGACGGATTGGTGGTGACGCCGTCGAGCAGGCCGAGCTCGTTGAGCTCGCGGATCTCCTTGACGTCGGCGGTATCGACGAAGAACTTCATGGGATGTCTCCTTGGCAAATTTCGCGTCCTGGGAGGCGCTTTCGTGTTCGGCCTTTGCTCTAACTTAATCTCAGGGCAAGGTCACGCGCCATGAAGCAAGATTCGCCCGAAACCGTTGCCCTGCTCAGACCCGCAGCAATCGTGCCCGTGCTGGTGCCGATGCCGGCCGAGCGCGCCTACAGCTACGCCGTACCGGAAGGCATAAACGTGGTGCCGGGTTCCATTGTGCGTGTGCCGCTGGGGCCGCGCGAAGTGGCCGGCATCGTTTGGGACGGGCCGGGCGAGGCGGTGGACGCGCGCAAGCTCAGGGCAATCTCGCATGTCTTCGACTGCCCGCCGGTCGATGAGGCGATGCGCCGCTTCGTCGACTGGATTGCCTCCTACACGCTGTCGCCGCCCGGCATGGTGGCGCGCATGATCCTGCGTGCGCCCGAGGCCTTCGACCCCGAGCCCTGGGTGGAGGGCCTGCAGCTGACCGGGATGGAGCCCGACCGCGTGACCGACGCGCGCCGGCGCGTGCTGGAAATGGCGTCCGACGGCATGGCCTGGACACGCTCGGGTCTGGCGCATGCGGCCGGTGTGTCTTCCACCGTCATCGACGGGATGAAGGCACAGGGCGTGTTCGAGACGGTGATGATCCCGCCGCGCACGGTGGTGGCGCCGCCAGACCCGGAATATGCACGGGCCGATCTCACCGGCGACCAGCAGGCTGCTGCCGAGACGCTGCGCGAAAAGGTCGAGGCCGACAGCTTCACCGTCACGCTGCTCGACGGCGTCACCGGCTCGGGCAAGACCGAGGTCTATTTCGAGGCGGTGGCAGCTGCCCTGGAAAAGGGCAAGCAGGTGCTGATCCTGCTGCCGGAAATCGCGCTGACCCAGGCCTTCCTCGAGCGTTTCCAGAACCGGTTTGGTTCAAAGCCGGGCGAGTGGCACTCCGACCTTGCGCCGCGCAAGCGCGAGCGCGTGTGGCGGCAGGTGGCCGAGGGCGGCGTGCGCGTGGTGGCCGGCGCACGCTCGGCGCTGTTCCTGCCGTTCAACGATCTCGGCCTGATCATCGTCGATGAAGAGCACGACCCTGCCTACAAGCAGGAAGACCGCGTCTTCTATAACGCCCGCGACATGGCGGTGGTGCGCGGCCATATCGGCGGCTTTCCGGTGGTGCTGGCCTCGGCCACGCCTTCGGTGGAAAGCCGGGTCAATGCCGAGCAGGGACGCTATGCCCGCTCGGTGCTGGCGGCGCGATTCGCGGAAGCCGCGCTGCCCGACATCAAGGCCATCGACATGCGCCGCGCCCCGCCGGCGCGCGGCGGTTTCTTGTCTCCGGCGCTGATCGGAGAGATGCAAAAGACGCTGGAGAGAGGCGAGCAGTCGCTGCTGTTCCTCAACCGTCGCGGCTATGCACCGCTGACGCTCTGCCGCGTGTGCGGCCATCGCTTCCAGTGCCCGTCCTGCTCGGCCTGGCTGGTGGAACATCGGTTCCGCGGCCAGCTGATCTGCCATCACTGCGGTCATAACGAAAAGCGACCGGAATCCTGCCCGGAATGCGGCACGCTCGATCATCTCGTCGCCTGCGGGCCGGGCGTGGAGCGAATCGCTGAAGAAGTCGTCGGGCATTTTCCCGATGCGCGCACGATCGTGCTGTCCTCCGACATGCTGGGTGGCGTCAAACGACTCAGGCTGGAACTGGAAGCGATCGCGAAGGGTGAGGCCGATATCGTCGTCGGCACGCAGCTTGTGGCCAAAGGCCACAATTTTCCCAACATGACGCTGGTGGGCGTGGTTGATGCCGATCTCGGCCTTGCCAATGGCGATCCGCGCGCCGCCGAGCGGACGTTCCAGCTGCTCAACCAGGTGACCGGGCGCGCCGGCCGTACCGGCAAGAAGTCTCTCGGTCTGCTGCAGACCTACCAGCCCGGCCATCCGGTGATGCAGGCGATCGTATCGAGCGATACCGAAGCCTTTTATGACCGCGAAATCGTGGAACGGGAGCGCGGCGGCCTGCCGCCCTTCGGCCGCCTGGCCGGAATCATCGTCAGCGCCGACACGCGGCCCGAGGCCGAGGCCCATGCCCGACAGCTGCGCCGTGCTGCGCCGGAGGCCAAGGACATCCACGTGCTCGGCCCTGCCGAGGCGCCACTGGCGCTGGTAGGAGGGCGCCACCGCTTCCGCCTCCTGGTACAGGGCGAGCGGCGCAGCGACATGCAAGGCTTTATCCGGGCTATGCTTGCGGCAGGGCCGAAGGTGCGCGGCTCCATAAGAGTGCAGGTGGACATCGACCCGCAGAGCTTCCTGTGATTGGCAAACTTTGACAATCCTGGCCGGCAATCATAGATTCCGAAGTCAGGAGGCGAACGCCATGCCGACGATGAATGTGAGCCTGACCGCCGAAATGGCGGATTTCGTGGAGGCCGAGGTGTCGAGCGGGGACTATGTTTCCGCCAGTGAGGTTGTGAGGGACGCCCTTCGCATCATGCGCCACGAAAAGGAGCAGCAGGGGATAAAGCTCAGCCTTCTGCGCGACGAGATCGAACGCGGCTATCACGAGATGGAGAAGGGTGAGTTTTCCGATCGCTCGATCGATGACATTGCCCGGGCCGTGCGTCGCGAGAGCGAAGCTTGAAATTCCGGCTCACCAAGGCCGCAGACGGCGATATCGCCGCGATATTTCGAGATACCTACCGACTTTTCGGAGAAAACCAGCTCAAGCGATACACGGGAATCGTCAAACGCGGCGTCGAGATGGTCGCGGAGGAGCCGTTTCGCGCCTCGTCGCAGCACAGAGATGATTTGCGCCGTGGCGTGCGCTCGTATCATCTCCAACTCGCAGCCGGTCGCCACAAGGGCGCGGCGCATGTCCTGTACTATTGCATCGACCCCACCGACGCGGAGACCGTCGTCATCCTGCGCGTCCTGGCCGAAGAGATGGAGCCGAGGAAAAGAATCGCGCAGTCGCTGCGAGCGGTAGAGAAGCTCCCCGAAGGGAAAGGATCCCGCGAGACAGAGTGAGATTTCGCTTCGGCAGGCACGCTTTCCATCTGGCGCGCGGGCCGCCGCCCGATAAACTGCGCGCGGCGAGATTCTGCGATTCTGGAGGGGCGAAATGGAATTCGAATTTCCCTGGCCGATGAGCCAGGGCGAGTGGCTGGCATGGTCCTCCGCTGTGGTGACCGTGCTGTTCGGCCTGATACTTTTGTTCCTGCCGCGGATTTCGCTGCGCATCCTGCGCCTGCAGCCGATCGAGACCAAGCCCGAGGCGGTCGCCGAAGCGCGCGCCACCATGTCCGGCTTCTATCTCGGCCTGGGCCTATGCTGCATCCTGCTGGCCCAACCGCTGCTTTATATGGCGCTCGGCTTCTCGTGGCTGCTGACGGCGTTTGGCCGCATGATCTCCATGCTTTCCGATCACGGAAACAAGCTTTACAATTGGGTTTGGCTGCTTGTGGCGCTGGTGCTCGGGGCCCTGCCGTTGGCCTTCGCCTTCGGCCTGGTCGCCTGAACGGAGCCTCGCCTCCGGGACATATGTGCCCAGGATGCGACAAATCTGCCTGAATGGCGCATCTTCAACGTGTTGCGACTCTGAAAGGCCTGTGCTAGACGGCAATCGACTTTCGATCGGGGGATGCGACAGCCGTGTCCCTGCGATTGATAAAACGCAGCAAGGTCAAAGATTTAGCCAGAGTTACCGACTCGCGCCCAGATCTTCCGGCCTGTCAGACAAGAGAAAAGACGGACCGTGGCACAGTCTAGCTCGCCGATCTCCGCAGTTGCTGAACGTTATGCGGCCTCGCTGTACGAACTGGCGGCGGATGCCAATCAGGCTGCCAAGGTCGAATCCGACCTCGGCCGCTTCGAGGCTCTGCTCGAAGGTAGCGAAGATCTCTCCCGCATGATCAAGAGCCCGGTGTTCTCCGCTGAGGAACAGGCGCAGGCCATCGAGGCCATCGCCGCCAAGGCGAAGATCGACGGCCTCGTCGGCAATTTCCTCCGCGTGGTGGCGCAGAACCGTCGCCTCTTTGCGCTCCCGGGAATGATCAAGGCGTTCCGCGTCATTGCCGCTGAGCAGCGCGGCGAGGTTTCGGCCGAGGTCGCCTCGGCGCACGAACTGACGGCTGCTCAGCAAACCGAACTGAAGGCCACGCTGAAAAGCGTTGCCGGCAAGGATGTCTCGATCACGGTTACCGTCGATCCGTCGCTTTTGGGCGGCCTCGTCGTGAAGCTGGGCTCGCGCCAGATCGACACATCGCTCAAAACCAAACTCAATTCGCTCAAGCTTGCACTGAAAGAGGTCGGCTGATGGACATCCGCGCTGCGGAAATATCCGCAATCCTAAAAGATCAGATCAAGAATTTCGGCAAGGAGGCTGAGGTCTCCGAAGTCGGTCAGGTTCTGTCCGTCGGCGACGGTATTGCCCGCGTTTACGGTCTCGACAACGTCCAGGCGGGCGAAATGGTCGAGTTCCCCGGCGGTATCCGCGGCATGGCGCTGAACCTCGAAAGCGACAATGTCGGCGTGGTTATCTTCGGTAACGACCGCGACATTAAGGAAGGCGACACCGTCAAGCGTACGGGCGCCATCGTGGATGTCCCCGTCGGTCCGGGCCTGCTCGGCCGCGTCGTCGACGCACTCGGCAACCCGATCGACGGCAAGGGCCCGATCGTCGCCGCCGAGCGTCGCCGCGTCGACGTCAAGGCTCCCGGCATCATCCCCCGCAAGTCGGTGCACGAGCCGATGTCGACTGGCCTCAAGGCCATCGACGCGCTCATCCCGGTCGGCCGCGGCCAGCGCGAGCTGGTCATCGGTGACCGTCAGACCGGCAAGACCGCGATCATTCTCGACACCATTCTGAACCAAAAGGCGATCCACCAGAGCGGCCCGGACTCCGAGAAGCTGTTCTGCGTCTACGTCGCCGTCGGCCAGAAGCGCTCGACCGTCGCACAGTTCGTGAAGGTGCTCGAAGAGCGCGGCGCGCTCGAATACTCGATCATCATCGCCGCGACCGCTTCGGACCCGGCCCCGATGCAGTTCCTGGCTCCGTTCGCCGGCTGCGCCATGGGCGAATACTTCCGCGACAACGGCCAGCACGCGCTGATCGGCTACGACGACCTGTCCAAGCAGGCCGTGGCCTACCGCCAGATGTCGCTGCTGCTCCGCCGTCCGCCGGGCCGTGAAGCCTACCCGGGCGACGTTTTCTACCTGCACTCGCGTCTGCTCGAGCGCGCCGCCAAGCTCAACGACGAGAATGGCAATGGCTCGCTGACGGCTCTGCCGGTCATCGAAACCCAGGCCAACGACGTGTCGGCCTACATTCCGACCAACGTGATCTCGATCACCGACGGCCAGATCTTCCTCGAGACGAACCTGTTCTTCCAGGGTATCCGCCCGGCCGTGAACGTGGGTCTGTCGGTGTCGCGCGTCGGCTCGTCGGCTCAGATCAAGGCTATGAAGCAGGTTGCAGGCTCGATCAAGGGTGAGCTCGCGCAGTACCGCGAAATGGCGGCCTTCGCGCAGTTCGGCTCCGACCTCGACGCCGCCACGCAGCGCCTGCTGAACCGCGGTGCACGTCTGACTGAGCTCCTGAAGCAGCCGCAGTTCTCGCCGCTGAAGACGGAAGAGCAGGTCGCTGTGATCTACGCCGGCGTGAACGGCTACCTCGACAAGCTGGCCCTCAATCAGGTCGGCAAGTTCGAGCAGGGTCTGCTTTCCTACCTGCGGGCCGAGGGCAAGGACGTCCTCGACGGCATCCGCAAGGAGAAGGCGCTGAGCGACGACCTCAAGGGCAAGCTCAAGGCTCACATCGACGCTTTCGCGAAGAACTTCGCCTGAGGCTGACGGATAAGGCATGGCTTCTCTAAAGGACCTCCGAAACCGTATCGCCTCGGTCAAGGCGACGCAGAAGATCACCAAGGCGATGCAAATGGTCGCCGCGGCGAAGCTGCGCCGCGCCCAGGAGGCGGCGGAAGCAGCCAGGCCGTATTCGCAGCGCATGGGTGCGGTTCTGGCCAACATCACCAAGGCGGTCGGCACCAATGGTGATGCGCCCGCCCTGATGGCTGGCACCGGCAGGGACGACGTGCATCTGCTCGTCGTCTGCACGGCCGAGCGCGGCCTGTGCGGCGGCTTCAACAGCCAGATCTCGCGTCTGGCCCGCGAGCATGTCCGCAAGCTCCGGGCCGACGGCAAGACCGTCAAGATCATCACGGTCGGCAAGAAGGGCAACGACATCCTTCGCCGCGATTTCAGCTCGCTTATCATCGATAAGATCGAGCTGCGTGAGGTCAAGCAGGTCGGCTTCGCCAACGCCGACGCCATCGCCAAGAAGGTGATTGCCCTGTTCAACCAGGGCGGCTTCGACGTCTGCACGCTGTTCTATTCAGAGTTCAAGTCGGTGATCAGCCAGGTTCCGACTGCGCAGCAGCTCATCCCGGCCGCGGCTCCTGCCGCCGGCGAAGAGGATGTGTCGGGCGGCGCCGTCTACGAATACGAGCCGGAGCCGGGTGAAATCCTGAGCGACCTCATCCCGCGCAACATTTCGGTGCAGATCTTCCGGGCGCTGCTCGAAAACGCTGCCGGCGAGATGGGTGCCAAGATGAGCGCCATGGACAACGCGACGCGTAACGCTGGTGACATGATCAACAAGCTGACGATCACCTACAACCGTCAGCGTCAGGCGCAGATCACCAAGGAACTCATCGAAATCATTTCGGGCGCGGAAGCGCTCTAGCACGTGAGGCCGGGAGGCTAGCCTTCCCGGCGGTTCATGTGGAAACGGAAACGGACCAAGAGGTTACAGCATGGCTAAAGCAGCTACACCTAAAGCGGCTCCGGCGGCCGAAAAGGCCCCGGCAGCAAAGAAGGCAGCGCCCGCCAAGGCGGCTGCTGCGAAGGCTTCGGCCGCAGTGCAGAGCAAGGGTGCGGCCGGCCGCATCGCGCAGGTCATCGGCGCCGTCGTCGACGTGCAGTTCGATGGCGAACTGCCGCCGATCCTGAACGCGCTCGAGACCGACAACGGCGGCAACCGCCTCATTCTCGAAGTGGCGCAGCACCTCGGCGAAAACACCGTTCGCTGCATCGCCATGGACATTTCGGAAGGTCTGGTTCGCGGTCAGGCCGTGTATGACACCGGCTCCCCGATCATGGTTCCGGTTGGCGACGAGACGCTCGGCCGCATCATGAACGTCATCGGCGAGCCGGTTGACGAAGCTGGCCCGGTCAAGACCAAGGCCCGCCGCGCCATCCACCAGCCGGCCCCGGAATATGTCGACCAGTCGACGGAAGCCCAGATTCTCGTCACCGGCATCAAGGTCGTCGACCTGCTCGCGCCTTATGCCCGCGGTGGTAAGATCGGCCTGTTCGGCGGCGCCGGCGTCGGCAAGACCGTTCTGATCCAGGAACTGATCAACAACGTCGCGAAGGCGCACGGTGGTTACTCCGTGTTCGCCGGCGTGGGCGAGCGTACCCGCGAGGGCAACGACCTCTACCACGAAATGATCGAATCGGGTGTGAACAAGGACCCGCACGAGAACAACGGCTCGACCGAAGGTTCCAAGTGCGCCCTGGTGTTCGGCCAGATGAACGAGCCGCCCGGTGCGCGCGCCCGCGTCGCCCTCTCCGGCCTGACCATCGCTGAGCACTTCCGCGACCAGGGCCAGGACGTGCTGTTCTTCGTGGACAACATCTTCCGCTTCACGCAGGCCGGCTCGGAAGTGTCCGCTCTGCTCGGCCGTATTCCTTCGGCCGTGGGCTATCAGCCGACGCTCGCCACCGACATGGGCGCGATGCAGGAACGCATCACGACCACGAACAAAGGCTCGATCACGTCCGTGCAGGCCATCTACGTGCCGGCCGACGACTTGACCGACCCGGCGCCGGCAACCTCGTTCGCGCACCTTGACGCGACGACCGTTCTCAACCGTGCGATCTCGGAAAAGGGTATCTACCCGGCCGTGGATCCGCTCGACTCGACCTCGCGTATGCTCGACCCGCTGATCGTCGGCGAAGAGCACTACAACGTCGCCCGTCGCGTTCAGGAAATCCTCCAGCGCTACAAGTCGCTGCAGGACATCATCGCCATCCTGGGCATGGACGAGCTGTCGGAAGAGGACAAGGTGACGGTTGCCCGCGCCCGTAAGGTCGAGCGCTTCCTGTCGCAGCCGTTCTTCGTGGCCGAAGTGTTCACCGGCTCGCCCGGTCAGCTGGTGCCGCTCGAAGACACCATCAAGAGCTTCAAGGGTCTGGTCGAAGGCGAATACGACCACCTGCCGGAAGCGGCGTTCTACATGGTCGGCTCGATCGATATGGCCATCGAGAAGGCTCAGCGTCTGGCTGCCGAAGCGGCATAAGACGAAAAACTGCGCAGCGCGGGCGAGAAAGCCCGCGCTTTCGTGGCATGGCTTTCCGCTTAGAGCGGCTGAAACCATGCCCACCACGGTCCCGAACTTTGTGAGACATCATGGCTGAAGCTTTCAAATTCGAACTGGTCTCGCCCGAGCGCCTGCTCGTCTCGGAAGAGGTTCAGTCCGTCGTCATTCCGGGTGCGGAAGGCGAGATGACGGTTCTGGTCAACCACTCTCCGGTGATGACCACGATCAAGCCGGGCGTCGTCACGGTGAAGTCGGTCAGCGGCCAGGAAGAGCGCTATGTGGTGTTCGGCGGCTTTGCCGACATCCTGCCCTCCGGCTGCACGCTGCTCGCCGAATCGGCGACGTCCGTTAAGGACATCGACCGCGCCGAGCTGGCCCGTCGCATCCAGGAAGCGCGTGAAGACGCGGCCGACGCCAAGGACGACGAGGACAAGACCCGCGCCGAGGCTTTCCTTGCCCAGCTCACCACGCTGGAAGGCGCGATCCTGCCGGCCTGATAGGGCGCGAAATGCGATGAACGAACCAGGGCGGGTGGCAACACCCGCCTTTTTCTTTGGGCGCGGTTCTGCGTTCCCAAGTCCCACCGACCCTAGCTGAACCGCCGACCTGGCCGCTGCCGCAGGCCCGCTCGCGCCGTTGTCGCCACGCGCGCCAACCCTACATCTATATAAAATTCCTATTTCTTTGCCTGGGCGGTTGTCTCGAACCTTTATGCCGCCGGTGACATTTTCGGCCCGCATCTGACGACCGCTGCGGCTCTTTTTTTGTTCTTTGCCGGCGCGGTGTCTTCCTCAATCAGACCATGCCCGCGCCTTAGGCGCAGGCGCATTGTTGCGTGCAAAGGAAAGCCTATGTGGGATTTCATTGTCGTTGCGATCGGCGTCGTCTCCTTCGGGCTGTTCTACGCCTACACGCTGGGCTGCGACCGGCTTTAGAGGGCGTGCCGTGGATTGCAATCGCCCCCTAAGCCTTTGTTTTTTCGCGCATGATCCTAACCGAAAAGTCTGCAACTTTTCGGGATCACGCTCCAGGAGAAGAGAGCCATGTTGATCGATTATCTGCTCGGCGGCGGGGTCAGCCTCCTGCTTACCGCCTATCTCATCCTCGCGCTTCTGCGCCCCGAGCGCTTTTGACCGCAACCTCATATTGAAAGCTGCAAGACCATGACCCTCGCCGGCTGGCTTCAGATCCTTATCTTCTGCGGGATCATCATTCTTCTCGTTAAGCCGCTCGGCGGCTACATGACGCGCGTCTACCAGGGCGAGCGCACCTTCCTCTCCTTCCTGTTCGGACCCTTCGAGCGCCTGCTCTACCGGCTGGCCGGAACGAGCGAAAAGGAAGAGCAGCACTGGGTCGGCTATGCCGCGGCCCTGCTGGCGTTTAACCTCGTGGGAATGCTCGTGCTTTACGCATTGCAGCGTTTTCAGGCGAGCCTGCCCTTCAACCCTGCCGGAATGAGCGCGGTCGATCCCGCACTTGCCTTCAACACCGCCTCGAGCTTCGTCACCAACACCAACTGGCAGAACTATGGCGGCGAAAGCACCATGTCCTATCTGGTGCAGATGGCCGGGCTGACGGTGCAGAACTTCGTTTCCGCAGCGACCGGCATGGCGCTGGCCATTGCACTGGTGCGCGGCTTTGCGCGCCATTCGGCGAGGTCGGTCGGCAACTTCTGGGTCGATCTCACCCGGTCGACGCTCTACGTGCTCCTGCCGCTTTGCGTGGTGCTGACGCTGTTCTACGTCTTCCGCGGCGTGCCCCAGACGCTCGGCGCCTATGTCGAGGCCACCACGCTCGAAGGCGCACGCCAGACGATCGCGGTCGGCCCAGTAGCCTCGCAGCTCGCGATCAAGATTCTGGGTACCAATGGCGGCGGCTTCTTCAACGCCAATTCCGCCCATCCCTTCGAGAACCCTGATGCGCTCACCAATCTGGTGCAGATGGTTTCGATCTTCGCCATCGGTGTAGCACTTACCAATGTCTTCGGCCGCATGGTGGGTAACCAGCGCCAGGGCTGGGCGATCTTGGCAGCCATGGGCGTTCTGTTCATCGCCGGTGTCATCGTCGCCTATTGGGCGGAAGCTTCAGGCAATCCGCTGCTCCACCAGCTCGGCCTCGCCGGTGGCAACATGGAGGGCAAGGAGGTTCGCTTCGGCATCCCGTTGTCCGCGCTGTTTGCCGTGGTCACGACGGCTGCCTCCTGCGGTGCGGTGAACGCCATGCATGACAGCTTCACCGCGCTTGGCGGCATGATCCCGATGATCAACATGCAGCTTGGCGAAATCATCGTCGGCGGCGTCGGCGCGGGTCTCTACGGCATCTTCGTCTTCGTAATCGTGGCGATCTTCGTCGCCGGCCTGATGGTCGGGCGCACGCCCGAATATCTCGGCAAGAAGATCGAGGCCAAGGAAGTGAAGATGGCGATGCTGGCGATGCTGTGCCTGCCGCTTGCCATGCTGGGCTTCACCGCCATCAGCGTGGTGCTGCCTTCGGCCGTGTCGTCGATAGCCAATCCGGGGCCGCACGGCTTCTCGGAGATCCTCTACGCCTTCACCTCGGCCACCGCCAATAACGGTTCGGCGTTTGGCGGGCTGAGCGGCAACACGCCCTGGTTCAACCTCACCATCGGGATCGCGATGCTCATGGGGCGCTTCCTGGTCATTGTGCCGGCGCTGGCCATTGCCGGCTCTCTGGCGGCCAAGAAGACGGTTCCGGCCTCGGCCGGCACGTTCCCCACCGATGGCGGCCTGTTCGTCGGCCTGCTGGTCGGCGTCATCCTAATCGTCGGCGGCCTTACCTTCCTGCCGGCACTGGCGCTCGGCCCCATCGTCGAGCACTTCGCCCTCGTTGCCGGCCAGACCTTTTAAGTTGGGATTACGAAAATGAGCCATATGAAACCGGCCAGTATCCTTGACGCCAAGATCATTGTTCCGGCCATCTGCGGGGCCTTCGTTAAGCTCGATCCGCGCGCGCTTGCCAGAAACCCGGTGATGTTCGTCGTCGCCGCCGTTTCGCTGCTGACGACCATCCTGTTCCTCAAGGACATCTTCACCGGCGGGCAGCACCTGCTCTTTTCCTTCCAGATCATCATCTGGCTGTGGTTCACGGTGCTGTTCGCCAATTTCGCGGAAGCCGTGGCCGAGGGACGGGGCAAGGCGCAGGCGGATTCGCTGCGCCGCACCCGCACCGAAACCCAAGCCAAGCTGCTGACGGGTGAAGACCGCAGCAACTACACGATCGTGCCCGGCGCCGGCCTCAAGGTGGGCGACGTGGTGCTGGTCGAGGCGGGAGATATCATTCCCTCCGACGGCGAAGTGATCGAGGGTGTGGCCTCAGTTAACGAGGCCGCCATTACCGGTGAATCGGCGCCGGTGATCCGCGAATCGGGCGGCGACCGCTCGGCCGTCACCGGCGGCACGCAAGTCCTGTCCGACTGGATCCGCGTACGGATCACGGCCGCGGCTGGCTCGACCTTCCTCGACCGCATGATCTCGCTGGTGGAAGGCGCCGAGCGCCAGAAGACGCCGAACGAGATCGCGCTCAACATCCTGCTTGCCGGCATGACGCTGATCTTCGTTCTGGCGACCGTCACCATTCCGAGCTTTGCCACTTACGCCGGCGGCGCGATCCCCGTCGTGGTGCTGGTGGCGCTGTTCGTGACGCTGATCCCCACCACCATCGGCGCGCTTCTGTCGGCCATCGGCATTGCCGGCATGGACCGGCTGGTGCGCTTCAACGTGCTCGCCATGTCGGGCCGCGCGGTCGAGGCCGCCGGCGACGTCGACACGCTCTTGCTCGACAAGACCGGCACGATCACGCTCGGCAACCGCCAGGCCAGCGAATTCCTGCCGCTCAGCGGCGTCAGCGAGCAGGAGCTGGCCGATGCCGCGCAGCTGGCCTCGCTTGCCGACGAGACGCCGGAAGGCCGCTCGATCGTCGTGCTCGCCAAGGAAAAATACGGCATCCGCGGCCGCGACATGCGCACGCTGCATGCCCATTTCGTGCCCTTCACCGCGCAGACCCGCATGAGCGGCGTCGATGTCGACGGCAGCTCCATCCGCAAGGGCGCGGTGGACGCCATCCTCGCCCAGCTCGCCAGGAGCCCTGCCATGGCGATGGCGAGCGATTCGCCCACGCCTCCCGCGCGCGTTTCCAGTGCGCGCGCCGAGGAAATCCGCGCGATTGCCGAACAAGTCGCCAAGTCCGGCGGCACGCCGCTCGCCGTCATGCGCGACGGCAAGCTGCTCGGCGTCATCCACCTCAAGGACATCGTCAAGGGCGGCATTCGCGAACGCTTCGCCGAACTGAGGCGCATGGGCATCCGCACCGTCATGATCACCGGCGACAATCCGGTGACGGCGGCGGCGATTGCGGCGGAAGCCGGCGTGGACGATTTCCTCGCCCAGGCAACGCCCGAGAACAAGCTGCAGTTGATCCGCGACGAGCAGGCGAAGGGCAAGCTGGTGGCCATGTGCGGCGACGGCACCAACGATGCCCCGGCACTTGCGCAGGCCGATGTGGGCGTGGCTATGAACACCGGCACGGTGGCGGCGCGCGAGGCCGGCAACATGGTCGACCTCGATTCCGACCCGACCAAGCTCATCGAGATCGTCGAGATCGGCAAGCAGCTCTTGATGACGCGCGGCGCACTGACCACATTCTCCATCGCCAACGACATCGCCAAATATTTCGCGATCATCCCGGCGATGTTCGTAGCCTTCTATCCGCAACTGCAGGTGCTGAACGTGATGAAGCTGGCCACTCCGCAGTCGGCGATCCTTTCTGCGATCATCTTCAACGCGCTGATCATCATCGCGCTGATCCCGTTGGCGCTGCGCGGCGTCAAATACCGGGCGGTGGGTGCGGCTTCGCTCCTGCGCCGCAACCTCTTCATCTATGGCCTTGGCGGCATCGCCGTGCCCTTCGTGGGCATCAAGGCTATCGACCTCGCCGTCTCGGCGCTCGGCCTCGCATAAGGAAGGCAATCATGCTGAAGCAACTTCGTCCCGCGCTGGTGATGATCGTGGTGTTCACCGTCCTCACCGGACTTGCCTACCCGCTGGCCATGACCGGTATTGCCGGCATTCTGTTTCCCAAACAGGCGGCGGGCAGCCTGGTTACCGAGAACGGTAAGGTGGTCGGCTCGCAGCTGATCGGCCAGAACTTTGCCAGCGACCACTACTTCCATGGCCGCCCGTCGGCGACGACGGGCGCCGATCCGGCTGATCCGTCGAAGTCGGTCCCTCAGCCTTACAATGCCGCCAACTCCGGCGGCTCCAATCTCGGTCCGTCGAACTCGGCGCTGATCGAGCGCGTGAAGGGCGACATGGAAAGGCTGAAAGCGGAAAATCCGGGCCAGCCGGTGCCGATCGACCTGGTGACCACCAGCGGCAGCGGGCTTGACCCGGACATCTCGCCGAACGCCGCCTATTTCCAGGTGCCGCGCGTGGCCAAGGCGCGCGGAATGTTGGAAAACGACCTGCACGACCTCGTCGCCAAGAACGTGCAGCAGCCGGCCTTCGGCGTCATCGGCGAGCCGCGTGTCAATGTGCTGGCGCTGAACCGGGCGCTCGACGCGCTGGGCAAGAACTAAGCTCACGGCGCGCCGATTGATTTCGGCGCGCCTTTGCACGAGGAATCAGACGGGCAGGTCTTGCCCGGAACCGAGTGGTGTTCATGGTTGACGACACCGACAGGCGTCCTTCGCCGGATGCGCTTCTGGAAGCCGCGGAGCGGGAGCTGCGCGGCAAATTGCGTATTTTCCTGGGCGCGGCTCCGGGCGTCGGCAAGACGTTCGAGATGCTGTTGTCGGCGCGCGCCCGCAAGGCCGAGGGCGTCGACGTGATTATCGGTGTGGTCGAGACCCACGGCCGCGCCGAGACCGAGGCGCTGCTGCAGGGTTTCGAGATCGTGCCGCGTGTGGAGGTGCCCTATCACGGCCGGACGCTGACGGAGATGGATCTCGACGCCATCCTGGCGCGGCGTCCGGAACTGGTGCTGGTCGACGAGCTTGCCCATACCAATGCGCCGGGCAGCCGCCACCCGAAGCGCTATATCGACATCGAGGAACTGCTGGCGGCGGGTATCGACGTCTACACCACCGTCAACATCCAGCATCTCGAAAGCCTGAACGACATCGTCGCGCAGATAACGCGCATACGCGTGCGCGAGACCGTGCCCGATTCCTTCATAGACCGCGCCGACGACATCGAGGTCGTCGACCTGACGCCGGGCGACCTGATCGAACGGCTGAAGCAGGGCAAGGTCTACATGCCGCAGACGGCGCGGGCGGCAATCGAGAACTATTTCACGCCCGGCAACCTCACTGCGCTGCGCGAGCTCTCGCTGCGCTGCACCGCGCAGCGCGTGGACGAGCAGCTCGTCAGCCATATGCGCGAGAATGCCATTCCGGGGCCGTGGGCGGCGGGCGAGCGGGTGCTGGTCTGTGTCGACGAGGCGCTGCGTTCGCCGGCCATCGTGCGCTATGGCCGACGTCTGGCCGAGCGGCTGCGCGCTCCCTGGTCGGTAGTGACGGTGGAGACGACGCGCACTGCGCGTATGTCGGAAGCCGATCGTGACCGTCTCGCCAATACGATGCGGCTCGCCGAATCGCTTGGCGCCGAGACCATGACGCTGCCCGGCCGCACCGTTGCGGAAGAGATCATGCGCCATGCGCGCGAGAAGAACGTCACCCACATCGTGGTCGGCCGTTCCGACAAGTCGCGCTGGCGCGAATGGCTGGAAGGGTCGGTGGCGAATGATCTGATCCGCATGGCCGGCGATGTCAGCATCAACGTGGTGTCGGGGCGCGAGCCGGCGCCCAAGCCGCCGCGCGGTGCGGTCGAGGACGCCGCGGCCAGCGGGCTTTCGCTGCGGCCCTATCTCGCCAGTCTTGCGATCATCGCCGGCGCGTTGGCGCTGAGCGAGGGCCTGCAGCAGACGCTGGATGTGTCCAATATCGGCGTGGTGTTCCTGATGGGCGTGCTGATCAGCGCGCTGAGGTTTGGCCTTGGGCCGGGCATCTTCACCAGCGTGGTCAGCGCGCTGGCGTTCAACTTCTTCTTCCTGCCGCCGCTCTACACCTTCACCATCGGCGACCCCGAAAGCATCATCACCTTCATTTTCTTCCTGATCGTCTCGGTCGTCGCAAGCGATCTCACCTCGCGCGTGCGGGCGCAGGCCATGGCCGCCCGGCAGCGGGCGCGGATGACAGAAAACCTCTATCTGTTCTCGAAAAAGCTGGCCGGCACAGCCACGCTGGACGACGTGCTCTGGGCGACGGCATTCCAGATCGCCTTCATGCTCAAGGTGCGCGTGGTGCTGCTGCTGCCCGAACACGGGCGCATCACGGTGAAGGCCGGCTATCCACCGGAGGACACGCTCGACGAGGCGGACCTTGCGGCCGCCAAATGGACCTGGGAGAACGACCGTCCGGCCGGGCGCGGGGCGGATACGCTGCCGGGCGCCAAGCGCCTGTTTCTGCCGCTGCGCACGGCGCGCGGCGCCATCGGCGTCGTCGGCATCGACGACGATCGTCAGGGGCCGATCCTGACGCCAGAAAGCCGGCGGCTGATGGATGCGCTGACCGATCAGGCCGCGCTCGCCATCGAACGGGTGCATCTGGTCGAGGATCTCGACAATGCGCGCCTGGCGGTCGAAGCCGACCGGCTGCGGCAGGCTTTGCTGACCTCGATCTCGCACGATCTGAAGACGCCGCTCGCCGCCATCATGGGTGCCGCCGGAACGCTGAAGGAGTTTTCGACTGCGCTCGACAAGCCGACCAAGGAGGACCTGCTCGGCACCGTGCTGGACGAGGCCGAGCGCCTCAATCGCTTCATCGCCAACCTGCTCGACATGACCCGGCTGGAATCGGGGGCGATCGCGCCCAATTGCGGCTTGCACGATCTCAATGAGATCATCGGCAGCGCGCTGTCGCGGGCCAAGAAGATCCTTGCCGGGCACGAGATCGAGGTCGACCTGCCGGCGAACCTTCCGATGCTGCGCATCGACCCGGTGCTGTTCGAGCAGGTGCTGTTCAACCTGTTCGACAATGCCGCGAAATATTCGCCGGCCGGTTCGCGCATTCGCGTGCAGGCCTTTGCCGGTGAACGGAGCGTGACATTGCAGGTACTGGATGAGGGGCCGGGCATTCCACCGGACGAGCTCGAGGACATCTTCGGCAAGTTCACCCGCGCCCGAAAGGGCGACAGCGTGCCGGCCGGCACCGGGCTCGGCCTTGCCATCTGCCGCGGCTTCGTGGAAGCCATGGGCGGAACCATCGCCGCCGGCAACCGCACCGACCGCAAGGGTGCTATCTTCACCATTCGCATGAAACTGCCGTCGGCGCAGACGGCAAGCAGGGACATCCCATGAACGCGCCCGCGATTAAAATCCTTGTCGTCGACGACGAGCAGCCGATCCGCAAGCTGTTGCGGGCGGGGCTGGCGACGCAGGGCTATGTCATCATCGATGCGCCGAACGGCAGGACGGCGCTGGAGGAGATGGCCAACAGCGCGCCCGATCTGGTGGTGCTGGATCTCGGTCTGCCTGACATTCCCGGCCAGGAACTCCTGAAGCGCTGGCGGGCAGAGGGCAGCTCGGTGCCGATCGTCATCCTGTCGAGCCGTACCGACGAGGCCGGCATCGTGGAGGCGCTGGACCTCGGCGCTGATGATTACGTGACAAAGCCCTTCGGCGTGAACGAACTGATCGCGCGCATCCGCGTGGCGCTGCGCCATCGGCTGCAGCAGCAGGGCGAGAAACCGGTGTTCCAGACCGGCGCGCTTTCGGTCGACCTTGTGCGCCGCATCGTCAGGGTCGATGGCGCGGAGGTGAAGCTGTCGCCGAAGGAATACGACATCTTGCGCACGCTGGTGCAGTTTGCCGGCAAGGTGCTGACCCACAATTTCCTGATGAAGCAGGTGTGGGGCGAGGTGCAGGACGTGCAGTATCTGAGGGTCTATGTGCGTCAGCTGCGCCAGAAGATCGAGCCCGATCCGGAGCAGCCGCGCTACATACGCACCGAGACCGGCGTCGGCTACAGGCTGAGCGAAGCGGATTGAAGGCGGCCCGGCTGTCGCCGGGCGGAAGAGCTTAGGACCGGCGTCAGGTCACGATCATGGTGATCGAGGCGGCGATAAGCAGGGCGGCGACGAACAGCAGCGCGCCGTAGATGGGCGGCTTGCCGAACAGAACGGCAAAGGCGGAACCCCAAACGACGATCGCCGATGCCAACGCGTACAGGAAGGCCGGCTTATTGCTCCAGGCGATGCCGTACGCCATCAGGCCGCCGATGATCAGCGCCCCAAACAGCAGCATTATCGACAGCGCGAATTTCTCGACCGAATCCATTGCTCGTCCTCTCGTCCTTGCGGCTGAATGTGCCGGATCGCGTCTTTTTGAGCAATGCCTGTCGAGCATCAATTGGCGGAATTTGCGGCCGATGCGCTCGACTATTCGGCGTCTGCTGTGCCTTCGTGTATCAGCGCCCCAGAAGGTTGCGCTCCACCGTCTGGAGATGGGCCAGCATGGCTTGCTTGGCACCGTCGGGATTGCGCTCGATCAGCGCCTCGACGATGGCCTGGTGTTCGCGACAATAGGTCTGGCGCCGCTCTTCCGAGAAGGAGCGCTTCTTCATCTCGAACCAGGGCGACTGGTTGCGCAGGATGCGCATGAGGTTATGGATTTCCTTGAGGAAGTCGTTGCGCGAGCAGGCGAAGATGCGGTGGTGGAACTCCGCGTCCCAGTGCTCGAAGGTCGGCATGTCGGCGCTGTCGCATGCCGTCTGGTGAGCTTCGCGCACGGCGATGAGCTCGCTGCTGCTGGCATTGGTGGCGGCGAAGGATGCGGCCGCCGGCTCGAGGAGCAGGCGGATTTCCATCATGTCGGCTGGGCTGGTGCCTTCCATCCGCCCCACCACGGAAGCCAGCGAATTGGGATCGGGATCGGCCAGGAAGGTGCCGCGGCCGATCTGCCGCACCACCGTACCGTCCGCCTCGAGCAGGTGCACCGCGCGCCGTATGGTGTTGCGGGCAACGCCGAAGGCTTGGGCAAGGTCGCGCTCGGGCGGGATGCGGCCACTCTCGGTCCATTCGCCGGAGGCAATCCGTTTCCTGAGTTCCGTGGCGATATCGGTGGCGACAAGCCTAGGCATGAGCAAGCACCTTTATTTGATCCAATTTTGCACCATTCATAATGGCACTTCGAGCCGAGGTCCACAGCAAAGCTGCGGAGATCCGGCAGTTTGGCAGTGAAAATTCCCCGCTTCTGCAAATGGCAGCAACCGACGGTGGCATTTTTCGTTTCGTTTGCCAATAGAATCTGCTTGCGAGCTGAACCAATCGACGCTAGCGTAGCAGAAAGAAGCCGAATTGGCTCACTAATGGTTCATAAGGGGGAAGCGAATGAGGGTTGCGACATTTTCCATCGCCGGCGAGCGCCGCGTAGGCCTTGTTGATGCCGAAGGTGAAACGATCGCTCCCTTCGATCTTTCCGTCGAGGCCGCCAAGGGCGGCATTCTCGCCCTGATTGAGCGCAATGGCGCGCTGCCGCGCACGCTGTCGCCGCTACCGCTTTCCAGCGTCGAGCTGGAGGCGCCGATCCCGCAGCCGCGCCGCAACATCTTCTGTGTCGGCAAGAACTATCACGAGCATGCGCATGAGTTCGCGCGCAGCGGTTTCGACTCGAGTGCGGCCGCCGGTGCGATCCCGAAGGATCCGATCATCTTCTCCAAGGTGCCGGAATCGGTGGTTGCTACGCATTCCAAGGTGCTGATCGATACGAAGGTTTCGTCGGCTATCGACTACGAGGCCGAGCTTGCAGTCATCATCGGCAAGGAAGGGCGCGGCATCTCCAAGGAAGACGCGCTGGACCATGTGTGGGGCTACACCATCGTCAACGACGTGACGGCGCGCGACCTGCAGGGCAAATACAGCCAGTGGCTGATCGGCAAGTCGCAGGACACGTTCTGTCCGATGGGGCCGTGGGCTGTGACCAGGGACGAGCTCGACCTGGAGACGGCCGGCATACGCTGTTTCGTCAATGGCGACATGCGCCAAAATTCCAAGATCTCGCTGCTGATCTTCGACATTCCGACGATCATCTCGACGCTTTCGCAAGGCATTACGCTGAAGCCGGGCGACATCATCGCCACCGGCACGCCGGCTGGCGTCGGCATCGGCTTCAACCCGCCGAAATATCTGAAGGCGGGCGACGTGGTGCGCGTCGAGATCGACGGCATCGGCACGCTGGAAAACCGCTTCTCGGAGTGGGCGCAATGACCACGGTCACCGTCGGCCAGACTGTTTTGGAGGTCACAGGGGAGGGGTTCCCCGTCGTGATGATCCATGGTCTCGGCGGGACGTCCAACATGTTCCAGCCGCAGCTGCAGGCGCTGTCGGGCTATCGCGTCATCCGGGTCGATATTCCTGGCTCGGGCCGATCGCCCCGGCCGCTCGATCCGCTCACCATCGAAATGATGAGTGAGGCCGTCATCCGCGCCATGGACGGGGTGGGTGTGAGCCGGGCGCATTTCGTCGGCCATTCCATGGGAACCATCGTCTGCCAGCAGATCGCGGCCAACAAGCCGGAACTGGTGGCTTCGCTCGCACTGTTCGGCGCGCTTACCGAGCCGGCGGATGCGACGCGGACCGGCCTTGGCAACCGGGCCAAGCTTGCCCGCTCGGGCGGCATGTCCGACATCGCAGACCAGATCGTGGCCAATGCGATTTCGGCCCATACGCGAGAAAATTCGCCGGCGGCGGTAGCCTTCGTGCGCGAGTCGATCACGCGTCAGGACCCCGAATCCTACGCCCGCACCTGCGAGGCGCTGGCCAAGGCGAACGCCGTCGATGCGCGCCGGATTACGGCGCCGACGCTTCTGGTCACCGGTGACGCCGATGCCGTCAATCCGGTGGGCGTGGCGCAGGCGCTGGCCGACAAGATCAAAGGTGCCGTGCTTTCTACCATAGACAGATGCGGCCATTGGGCTACGGTTGAGCATCCACGCGAGTGCAACCAGAAACTGACGGAATTTCTAAGGCGCGCAGACCGGTGATCTGAGGACGAAGACACCGGCGCGGGAGGGCGCCTTGCCACTTTTGGGAGGAAGAGATGGCAGACGATAGCTGGAGCGGAAACGGCTCGGGTGGCACGCTGTTCACCAACGTGCGCATTCTGGATGCCACCGGCGACTATCCTTATACGGGCGAGGTCCTGGTGCAGGGTAATCGCATCAAGCAGATCACGAGGGGTTCGTCGCGCTTCGGCTCGTCCTCGTCGGCCTATGGCGGCATGACGGTCATCGACGGCATGGGCGCGACGCTGATGCCTGGCATGATCGACGCGCATCTGCATCTTTCCTGGAACAACGCGCCCGGTATCGATCCCATCCAGATGATGGAGACCGAGGAGCACATGCTGGTGACCATGGAAATGGCGAAGCTGGTGTTGGACGCCGGCTTCACCGCCGGTCGAGGCGCGGCGGCCGCAAAGCCGCGCCTCGACGTGGTGGCCAAGAAGTTCATCAACCAGGGCCGCTTCCCCGGCCCGCGCTATCTGGCGGCAGGACCGGAGATCACCACCGTGGGTGGGCTCGGCGATTCCGCGCCATCGCACATCCCGCATGAGGGCTTGAACCTCGGTCTCGTCGTTTCCGGTCCGGAAGAGATCCGCCGCACCGTGCGCACGCTGATCAAATACGGCGTCGACTCCATCAAGCTCAACCTCTCGGGCGAATCCATCACCGGCATGGGTGCTGAGGAAACGCCGATGTCGGAGGAAGAGGTGGCGATGGCCGCGCAGGAAGCGCGCTGCCGCAACAAGGTGCTCTCGGCACACGCCCGCTCGTCGGGTTCGGTCAAGCAGTGTATCCGCCACGGCATCCAGAATATCTATCACGCCTCCTTTGCCGACGAAGAAGCGCTCGACCTCTTGGAAGCGGCCAAGGACAAGCACTTCGTGGCGCCGGGCATGGCCTGGCTCATCAACACGGCGCGTCATGCCGAACAGTGGGGCATCAAGCCCGGCTCGCGGCTCGCCATGGAATATGAGCGCGAGCTCGAAATGTGCATCGACACGATGAAGAAGATGCACCGGCGCGGCATCCGCATCTGCATCGGCGGCGACTACGGCTTTGCCTGGACGCCGCAGGGCACCAACGCCAAGGACATCCAGACCTTCGTAGAGATGCTCGGCTTCTCGCCGATGGAAGCCATCATGGCGGGCACCAAATATGGCGGCCAGATCATGAACATGGGCGACGAGCTCGGCATGGTCAAGGAAGGCTACCTCGCCGACATGCTGCTGATCGACGGCGATCCGACCGCCGACGTGCGCATCCTTCAGGACCAGAACCGCATCCTTGCCATCATGAAGGACGGCAAGTTCCACAAGGCGCCGCGCATGAACGAGCAGCGCCGGCGGCTGACCGCATGAGCACGCTCGAACGGCCAGGCGCTTCCGCCAGCTTGTCGGGCGGCGGGGGGATCACGAAGCGGCAGGCATGGGGCATCGTCTGGCTCCTTGCGGCGGCAGTGTTTGCCTGGCTGATGCTTGGCGTCTGGCCGGACTGGTTGAACTCAATCCTGACCTCGAAGAAGGCCTTCGCCAGCGCCGTGCTCAACGGGCTGACGCTGGCCGGGCTCTATTTCCTGGTGGCGAGCGGTTTTACGCTGGTCTTCGGCCTGATGCGCAACGTCAATCTCGCGCATGGCTCGCTCTATCTGCTCGGCGCCTATATCGGCTACGAGGTCTCGACCCGCACCGGCTACTGGCTGCTGGGCGTGGCCGCCGGCTTCGTCGTGCTGGCGCTGGTCGGCCTCGTCATGCAGATTTTCGTCTTTCGACGGCTGGAGGGCGATGACCTGCGCCAGACGCTGGTGACGATCGGCATCTCCATCGTCGCGGCCGACCTGATGCTCGCCGTGTGGACCGGCACGACCTACCAGATCGTCACGCCGGCTTGGCTCGACGGCGCGGTGGGACTGCCCATCATCACGGCGGTGAAATCCAGCGGCGAGGCCGTGTTCCTTCGCTATCCGTTCTATCGGCTCGTAGTGCTGGGCGTGGCGATCGTCATCGGCGTCGGTCTCTGGCTGATGCTGAACCGCACGCGCGTCGGCATGATGATCCGCGCCGGCGTCGATGACCGCGCCATGCTGTCGGCCTCGGGCGTGAACGTGCACGCCGTGTTCGCCATCGTCTTTGCCATCGGGGCGGGGCTCGCCGGGTTTGCCGGCGTCGTCGGCGGCTCGGCGCTGTCGGTGGCACCCGGCGAGGACGTGCGCTACCTGCTCGCCTCGCTTGTCGTGGTGATCGTGGGCGGCATGGGCTCGATCACGGGAGCGGCCATCGGCGCGCTGCTCATCGGCCTCGCCGAGCAGATCGGCCTCGTCTACTTCCCGACCTACGGCATCGTGCTCACCTTCGTCATCATGGTGGTGGTTCTGGCCGTGCGGCCGCAGGGCATCATGGGGAAGGCGCGATGACGGCTCTTTCCTCGACAGACAAGCCGGCCGCGCAGTCGATCCTCGAAAAGATCGGCGCCGGAAACATCGTGCTGCTGGTCCTGCTGGCGCTTTATCCGGCGGTGGCCTCGGGCTTCTTCCTCACGCAGATCGGCGCCTATTCGCTGATCCTTGGCATGATCTCGCTGTCGCTGATGCTGCTCGCCGGCTATGGCGGCATGGTCAGCCTGGCACAGATTTCGGTGGCCGGCCTTGCCGGCTACACGGTGGCGATCTTCGGGCTCAACAATTCCGGCGTGCACGGCTTCGGCTGGCCGTTCTGGATCGTGGTGCCCTTCGCGACGCTCATTGGGGCGATCGCTTCGGCACTGATCGGTGTGATTTCCAACCGCACCGAAGGCATCTACACGATCATGATCACGCTCGCGATCGCGACGGCCTTCTTCTATTTCACCCAGCAGAACTACTCGCTGTTCAACGGCTTTCCCGGCTACACGGGCATCCGCGCGCCGGAGTTCTGGGGCGTCAACTGGCGCGATCCGATGCCGTTCTACTATCTGTGCCTCGGCTTCTCTGTGATCGCCTATGCGGCCGTGCTTTACGGCTCGCGCTCGACCTATGGGCTGACGCTGCAGGCGGTGCGGGACAATCCGCGCCGCATGCGGGCGCTGGGCTTCAACGTCACCGCGCACAAGGTGGTCGCCTATTTCTACGCCGGCATCATTGCGGGCCTCGCGGGCGTGCTTTTGGTCTGGTTCAACGGGCGCATCTCGCCCGGCACCATCAATGTCGGCGCCGCCATCAATGTGCTGATCATCGCCGTGATCGGCGGCATGCGCCATCCCATCGGCCCATTCCTCGGCGCCGTCGTGGTGGTGCTGATGCAGACCTTTGCCATCGATATCGTCGGCGCCGAGCGGTTCAACACGCTAATCGGCATGTTCTTTCTGGTGATCGTTTTCGTATCGCCGGATGGTCTTCTTGGGTTGTGGGGGAGGATCAAACCACATCTGGCCCAGGAATCCTTGCGCTCGGGTCCATGAGGGGACGGGCGGCTTCAGATTGATCCAAAGACAACCAGGGAGGGAAGTAATCATGAGGATCCATCGGCGAACACTTTTGGCGCTGGCGCTGGCCACGGGACTGACTGCGCCGTCGCTCGCTTGGGCGGAAGACTCGATCAAGATCGGCCTTCTGGCGACCTTCGAAGGCCCCTTCACCGTGCTGGGCGAAGACGGCGAGCGCGGCGCCATGACGGCCGTGGATGAAGTCAGCGGCATGGTCGCCGGCAAGAAGATCGAGATCGTCAAGGGTTCGTCCGACGCCTCGCCCGATAGCGCCGTGCGTGCTGCCCGCAAGCTGGTCGAGCAGGACGGCGTCAAGGTGCTGGTCGGCCCGCTCTCCGGCGACGAGGGCATCGCCGTCAAGGACTATGCCAAGACCCATCCGGAAGTGACCTTCGTCAACGGCTCTTCGGCCGCCCAGGACACCACGCTGCGCGACCCGGCCTCGAACTTCTTCCGCTTCGGCACCGACGGCGCCCAGTGGATGGCCGGCCTCGGCACCTATGCTTTCAACGAGAAGGGCTACAAGAAGGTCGCGACCGTCGCGGAAGACTACTCCTTCCCCTACACGCAGGTGTTCGGCTTCATGGCCGAGTTCTGCAAGGCGGGCGGCACGGTGCCGTCGAAGTCCTGGGTGCCGATCGGCAACAAGGACTATTCCTCGGTCATCGCCGCGATCCCAGACGATGTCGACGCCATCTATGTCGCGCTCGGCGGCGCCGACGGCGTGAACTTCCTGACGCAGTACCAGCAGGCCGGCGGCAGCGCGCCGCTGATCGGCGGCTCGATCACGGTCGACCAGACCGTGCTGACCTCGAAGGGCAAGATCCGCGACGTCCTGATCGGCACGCCATCGGCCGGCCCGATCGCCGACACCAACGACACGGCGGAGTGGAAGTCTTTCGTCGACGCCTACAAGAAGCAGCCCAACGCCTTCCCGTCGCCCTCGCTGTTCGCCCATGCCTACTATCTCGACATGAAGGCCCTGCTGATGGCGCTCAACGAGACCGGCGGCGACGTCTCGGACGGCGGCAAGAAGCTGCAGGAGACGCTGGCGAAGGTTTCCTTCGATGGCCCCACCGGCAAGGTCTCGCTCGACAAGAACCGCAACGCGATTGCCGACATGTATCTGACGGAGGTGTCCGAGGGCACCGACGGCAACCTTTACAACAAGCTCGTGAAGGTGGTGCCGCAGGTGAACCAGACGCTTGGCATGGCTGAAGACGAGTTCCTGAAGCTCGGCGTCGTCGGCCGTGACAATCCGTCCTGCCCGTAAGAACAACAAGCATAAGGCGACCACCAGTGGCCGAGATTTCAGTTGCATCCCGCCTGCAAGGCTCCGGCGCATACGCGCTGGAGCTGGACGGCATTGCACGCCATTTCGGTGCGCTGGTGGCGCTAACGGGCATCAATATGAGGATCGCGGCCGGTGAGCGGCGCGCGGTCCTCGGCTCCAACGGCGCCGGCAAGACGACGCTGTTCAACGCCATTACCGGCGACTTCCTGCCGACTGCCGGGCGCATCCGCTTCTTCGGCGAGGACATCACCGATCTGCCGCCGCATGAGCGCATCCGGCGCGGCCTGCGCCGCACCTACCAGATTTCGCAACTCTTCAAGGGGCTGACGGTTCTCGACTCGATCTTCCTGGCCTGCCGGGGCGTGTCGCGCAGCCGCTTTTCGGTGCTGCGTCCCTCGGCCAACGACGTGAACATGGTGCAGGCGGAATCGATCCTGAACGCCGTGCATCTCGAAGGCGACCGCGACGCGATGGTGGCGACGCTGTCGCACGGCCAGCAGCGCCAGCTTGAGATCGCACTGGCGCTTGCCGGCGCGCCGCGCTTCATCCTGTTCGACGAGCCGGCAGCGGGCCTGTCTCCCACAGAGCGGCGCGATCTTGTCGCCATCCTCAACGCGCTGCCCAAGCACATCGGCTACATCATCATCGAGCACGACCTTGATGTCGCGCTGCGCGTCTCGGAATATGTGTCGATGATGCACAATGGGCGGCTGTTCAAGGAGGGCACGCCGCAGGAGATCGAGGCCGACCCGGAAGTGCAGGAGATTTATCTCGGGGGCAAGCATGGCTGAGCGCGCCACTTCTTCCGGCAAGGCCGTCTTGAGGATAGACGACCTGCAGGTCTATTACGGCGAAAGCCACGCCATACAGGGTGTGTCGCTGACGCTCGAAAGCGGCGTGCTGTCGGTCGTCGGCCGCAACGGGATGGGCAAGACGACGCTCTGCAACACGATTACGGGCTTGAAGCGCGCCCGCTCCGGCTCGATCCGCGTCAATGGCCGCGAGATCTCCTCGCTGGAGCCGCACGAAATCCACCGCCTCGGCGTCGGCTATGTGCCGCAGGGCCGGCGCGTGTGGCCGAGCCTGACCGTGGACGAGCATCTGCGGCTTGCCGCCGGCAGCCGCCGCGATGCGAGCTGGACCGTCGAGCGCGTCTACCAGACCTTTCCGCGACTGGCGGAACGCCGCAACAATGGCGGCTCGCAGCTTTCGGGCGGCGAGCAGCAGATGCTGGCGATTTCGCGCGCGCTGCTGAGCGACCCCAAGCTGCTCGTCATGGACGAGCCGACCGAGGGCCTGGCGCCGGTCATCGTCGAACAGGTCGAGCGGATGCTGATCACGCTCGGCCAGGAAGGCGAGATGGCGATCCTCGTCATCGAGCAGAATATCGGCGTCGCGACCGCCGTGTCCGACCGCGTCGCCATCATGGTCAACGGCCGCATCAACCGCATCATGGACGCCAAGGCGCTGGCCGCCGACCGCGATCTGCAGCAGCGACTGCTCGGCGTCGGCCGTCATTCGGAAGAGGAAACGGTTTCGCCCGCCGTGGCAGCACAGGCGCAGGAGCAACTGGCCGAGGTCTACCGTATCGAGCGCGGCGGCAACGAAGCCGGGCAGGGCGACCAGCCGGTGAATGGCGTCTACCGCCCGGTGACCAGCCTGCCCAACCGCTGGAACGTGCCAGTGACCGCCATGCGGCAGGCGGCGGTGGAGAAGGCTGCCCCGCAGGATGATCTCAAAAAGGTCTTCGCCATTCCCTTCTCCGAGCGCATCGGTCGCACCGTGCTCGTCACTGGGACCTTCGACACCAAGGGCAAGGAACTGCGCTTCATTGCCGACAGGCTGAAGTCGCTCGGCATTCCGGCCCGCACCGTCGATCTCTCCACTTCGGGCAAGCCGTCGAGCGTCGACGTGACGGCTCTGCAGGTGGCGAGCATGCATCCTTATGGCGCCTCCGAGGTCATGTCGGGCGATCGCGGCAAGTCAGTCACGGCGATGGCCGAAGCCTTCGCCCGCTGGGTGGGGCGCGAGCCGCGCCTCGGCGGCATAATTTCCGCAGGCGGCTCGGGCGGCACGTCTCTCGCCACCGCCGGCATGCGCGCACTGCCGGTCGGCATCCCGAAGATCATGGTTTCGACCGTGGCGGCTGGCGACGTCGGCAAATATGTCGGCGGCGCCGACATCATGATGTTCCATTCGGTGGCCGACGTGCAGGGGCTGAACTCCATCACCGAGCAGGTGCTGGGCAATGCCGCGCATGCCATGGCCGGCATGGTGGCGCAGTTGCCGGACGCGGAAGCATGGGAAGCCAAGCGCAAGCTGGCGCGCCCGGCGGTCGGCATCACCATGTTCGGCGTGACCACTCCCGCCGTGCAGGCCGTCACAAAACGGCTCGAGGCCGACTATGACTGCCTCGTCTTCCACGCCACGGGCACCGGCGGACGGGCGATGGAAAGCCTGGGCGACTCCCGGCTGCTGGCCGGATTCCTTGATCTTACTACGACCGAGGTTGCCGACATGATCGTCGGTGGCGTGTTCCCGGCCGACCAGGACCGGTTCGGCGCGGCGATCCGCACGGACCTGCCCTATATCGGCTCCGTGGGCGCGCTCGACATGGTCAATTTCGGGCCGCGCGATAGCGTCCCCGAAAAATTCAAAAGCCGCAAATTCGTGATCCACAATCCGAACGTGACGCTGATGCGCACGACGCGGGACGAGAACCGCACCTTCGGCGAATGGATCGGCGCACGTCTCAACCAGATGAATGGGCCGCTGCGCTTCCTGCTGCCCGAGGGCGGCGTGTCGATGCTCGATGCGCCGGGCGGCGCCTTCCACGACCCCGAGGCCGACAACGCGTTGTTCGAGGCCATCGAGCGCACGGTGCGCCAGACGCCGCAGCGCCGCATCCAGCGCGTGCGCGCCAATATCAACGACGCGGCCTTCGTGGACGCGGTCATAGAGGCATTCCAGACGACGATGCCCAAGCTTCAGAGGAGGGCGTAATGCCTCGTTTCGAACGTTCCGCGCTGATGGAAAAGTTCCAGGAGATGAAACGCCGCCGGGTGCCGATCGTCGGCGGCGGCGCGGGCACCGGGTTGTCGGCCAAATGCGAGGAAAACGGCGGAATCGACCTCATCGTCATCTACAATTCGGGTCGCTATCGCATGGCCGGCCGTGGCTCGTTGTCGGGCCTGCTCGCCTATGGCAACGCCAACGAGGTGGTGATGGAGATGGCGCGCGAAATCCTGCCGGTGGTGCAGCGCACGCCCGTGCTGGCAGGCGTCAACGGCACCGACCCGTTCCTCATCGCCGACCACTTCCTCGATCAGGTGAAGGCAATCGGCTTTGCCGGCGTGCAGAATTTCCCGACCGTCGGCCTGATCGACGGCACCTTCCGCGCCAACCTCGAAGAGACGGGAATGTCCTACGGGCTGGAGATCGACATGATCCGCAAGGCGCGTGAGAAGGACCTTCTGACAACGCCTTACGTGTTCAACGCCGACGAGGCCAAAGCAATGGCGGAAGCGGGCGCGGACATTGTGGTGTGCCATCTGGGGCTGACCACCGGCGGCTCGATCGGGGCTGAGACGGCGCTGAAGCTGAAGGATTGCCCGGCACTGGTGAATGAGTGGTCCGAGGCCGCGCTGAAGGTCAACAAGGACATCATCGTTCTGGTGCATGGCGGGCCGGTGGCCGAGCCGGAGGATGCCGAGTTCGTGCTGAAGAACACGGCCAATTGCCACGGCTTCTATGGCGCATCGTCGATGGAGCGGCTGCCCACCGAGCGGGCGCTGACCGAGCAGACAAGAAAATTCAAGTCGGTCGCCTTCGGCTGACCGCAGACTATCCGGGGAGGACAGGGACATGGCCGCGCAGACCTTTGGCACTTTGCTACTGTGGCTCATCATTTTCGTGATCGCCGTGGTGGTGGCCGTCTACATTCTGAGATGGCTCTACCGGCGTTCGACCAAGGAAACAGCGTTCGTGCGCACCGGCTTCCTCGGCGAAAAGGTGGTGGTGAATGGCGGCGCCTTCGTCATTCCGGTGCTGCACGAGATCACCCCGGTGAACATGAATGTCATGCGCATCGAGGTGCGGCGCGAGAACCAGGCAGCGCTGATCACCAAGAACCGCATGCGCGTCGACCTGATCGCCGAGTTTTTCGTGCGCGTTGGGGCGAGCCCAGACTTGGTAGCGGCGGCTGCCCAGACGCTCGGCCGGCGCACCATGCAGGAGGGCGGCTTGCGGGAACTGCTGGAAGGCAAGTTCGCCGCCGCCATGCGCACCGTCGCTGCCCAGATGACGCTCGAGGAAATGCATGAGCTGCGCCGCGACTATGCCGCCAAGGTGCGCGAACTGGCTGCCGAGTCGCTTGCCGCCAACGGCCTTGAGCTCGAAAGCGTCGCCATCGTCGACCTCGACCAGACCAGCCTCGAATTCTTCGACCCATCCAATGCCTTCGATGCCGAGGGCCTGACGCAGCTGACCGAATCCATCGAGACGCGGCGCCGTATGCGCAACGAGATCGAGCAGCGCACGCTGGTCGACATCCGCAACCAGAACCTCGACACCCAGCGCAAGGTGCTGGAGATCGATCGCGAGACCGAATATGCGCGGCTGGAGCAGGAGCGCGAGGTGGAAATCCGCCGCGCCGCCCAGCGCGCCGAGCTTGCCCGTGAGCGCGCCGTGCGCGACCAGGAGGCCGAGCAGGCGCAGCTTCTGGCGCGCGAGGCGGTGGAGAAGTCCCGCCTTGCCCAGGAGCGCAGCATCACCGAGGAGCGCATCCGCAGCGAGGAAGAGACCCAGCGCCGCGAGATCGCCCGCCGGCGTGCGCTCGACGAAGCCGAGCTGAAGATGCGCGAGATGACCGAGCGCGAGCAGATCGCGCTGGAGCTTTCGCTCGAAACGGCCCGCATCGAGCGCGAGCGCGCCCAGAGCGAGCTGGAGATCGAGCGCAAGAAGGCGCTGGAACTGGTCGAGCTGGAACGCCAGATCGCGCTTGCTGAAAAGGCGCTCGACGTAACCAAGGCCGAGGCCGAGAAGCGGCGCGGCGAGATCGTCGCCAACCAGAAGACCGAGGCCGAGCGGATCACCCAGGAGCGCGCGCTCGACCAGATCAGGCTCGAACGCGAGCGGCATCTGGAGGCGCTGCAGATCGCCAAGCGCCAGGCGTTCGAGGAAGCCGAGATCGCGGCGGCCGAGGAGGTGGAGCGGGCGCGCATCGCTACCGAGCGCGGCATCGAGGAAGCCAAGCTGGTCAAGGACCGCGACCTCAGGCAGCTCGCCGTCGACCGCGACCAGAAGGTGGAGATGGCCGAAATCCAGAAGGCAATCGACATCGCCAAGAAGACGCAGGAGCGTTCTTCCGCGATTGCCGCCGCCGAGTCCGTACGGGCCAAGGCCATCCAGGCCGAGGAGCAGGCCCTCACCGCCCGCGAGAAGGAGATCGCCGAACGCCGCAAGCTGACCGACCTGATCGCCGCCGCCCGCGAAGCAGAGCGTGAAGCAATGCGGGTGACGGCCGCGGCCGAGGCCGAGATGAAGGCCGCCAAGAGCCTCGCCGAGGCCCAGAAGATCGCCGCGAACGCCTCTGCAGAAGCCGAGAAGATCCAGGCACTGGCCGCCGCCCAGCGCTACGAGGTGGATGCCGCAGGCCAGCGCCTGCTTAACGAAGCCGAAAACCTGCTCACGGACGAGGCGCGCGCCGGTCGCCTGCGCGGCAAGCTGCTCGAGCGGCTCGAAGGCATCGTGCGCGAGAGCGTCAAGCCGATGGAGAAGATCGACGGCATCAAGATCCTGCATGTCGACGGCGTGCATGGCGGTGCCGGCGGCGGCAACCGCAACGTAACCGACGAGGTGATCGACTCCGCCCTGCGCTATCGCGTGCAGGCGCCGATGATCGACAACCTCATGAAGGAGATCGGCATCGAGGGCGGGTCGCTCGGCCGCATGACCGATGTGCTGCGCGACGCCAAGGACATTTCCAGCCTGACGCGCGACAAGAAGGGCAAGACCAAGAACGGCAAGGACGACAGCGACGACGATCGCGATCGTTGAGGGATCAGGGGATAATCCAATGCCGAAAGTCTATGTCTCCTCGGTGGTGAACGCGCCGGCGGCCGATGTCTGGCAGGTGGTGCGCAACTTCAACGGCCTGCCCGACTGGACGCCCTTCGTGGCCGAAAGCCGGATCGAGCAGAACGCCCGGCCCGACCAGATCGGCTGCATCCGCAATTTTACGCTGAACGATGGCGGGCGGATCCGCGAGCGGCTGCTGGCGCTTTCGGACTACGACCTCTCCTGCACCTATTCGATCCTCGAAAGCCCGATGGGCGTGGAGAACTACGTCGCCAAGCTGGCGCTGACGCCGATCACCGACGGCAACGCCACCTTCTGCGAATGGGAGGCGGAGTTCGACTGTGCGCCGGAACGGGAAGCCGCGCTGCTCCAGCAGATCGGCACGGGGGTCTTTCAGGCCGCGTTCAATTCGCTGAAGAAGCGGTTCGCGCGCTGACGTCCAGATGGTTCAGGTCTGCCAGAGCACCATTATCGACGCGCCGATCGACGAGGTCTGGCGCGTGCTGCGCGATTTCAATGGGCATGACCGCTGGCATCCGGCGATTGCGTCCAGCGTCATCGAAAACGGTGAGCCGGTGGACGCGGTCGGCTCGGTCCGGCGTTTTCGCCTGGCCGATGGCGGCGAGTTGCGGGAGCAACTGCTGTCGCTGTCCGACGAGGATTTTGGGCTGACCTATTGCCTGCTGGAATCGCCACTGCCGCTGATGGGCTATGTCGCCTCGATCCGGCTGAAACCCGTGACGGACGGCAACCGAACCTTCTGGGAATGGCGCTCCGAGTTCCACCCGCCGGCTAACCGGCGCGAGGAACTGGTGCGGCTGGTGACCGAGGGCATTTACCGGGCCGGATTTGCCGCCATCCGCAAGCTCTTGTCTGCGGGGCAGAGGCAAACTCCGGTTGCCGCGAGAGTTATGGACGCGCCGACGACGACAAAGCTCACGTCAAAACCGGTCGAGCCACTGTCAGCGGCCAACGCAGATCGCACGCGCGCTATCGTCGTGGCAAAACATGGCGGGCCGGAGGTGCTGGAGTTCCGCGAGATCGGGTTGCCCGCGCCCGGCTATGGCGAGGTCAGTATCCGCCACACCGTCATCGGCGTGAATTTCATCGACGTCTATTGCCGCACCGGTTATTTCGATCTGCTGAGGCTGCCGGGCGTGCCGGGCATGGAGGCGGCCGGCGTCATCGAGGCTATCGGGCCGGGCGTTTCGGGCTTTTCGGTGGGCGAGCGGGTGGCCTATGCCTGCCCGCCGGTCGGTGCCTATAGCGAGCGGCGCAACATGTCGCCGGAACTGCTGGTACGCCTGCCGGAGGACATCTCCGACGAGATCGCTGCCGGCGCGCTGCTGAAAGGTGTAGCGGCGAGCTTCCTGCTGCATGACGTGCAACCGGTGCGGCCCGGGAGCACAGTTCTGGTCCATGCGGCGGCCGGCGGCATTGGGCAGATACTGGTGCAATGGGCACGGCATCTGGGCGCGACCGTCATCGCCACCGTCTCCAACGACGACAAGGCGCGGCTCGCCGAGCGGCTCGGCGCTCATCATGTGATCGTCTACACCAGCGAGAATTTTGCCGATGCGGTGATGGAGATTACCGGGGGCCGAGGGGCCGATGTCGTCTATGACGCAGTCGGCAACGACACTTTTGCCGGCTCGCTGGCCGCGCTCGGCGTGCGTGGCCATCTCGTCAGCTTTGGGCAGGCCTCTGGTCCGGTCGGCAATTGGGACATCGGCCGTTTCTCGTCGAAGTCGATCACCGTCTCGCGGCCCAACTACGGGCACTTCACCGACAGCCAGGAAAAACTCGCGCCGCATGTGAACCGCTTCTTCTCGGCGTTGCGGCAAGGCATCGTGCGGATCGAGCCGCCGCGACGCTATCCGCTTGCCCAGGCGGCGGATGCCCATCGCGATCTCGAATCGCGTCGCAGCACGGGTTCGCTCGTGCTCACCGTCTGATCGCGGGCCTGTTTCCAGCGGCGGTGTTTCGCCGATGCATGGCGGTTTGATCCGTCGGTGCGAACGGCGCTCTTTCAAGGCTCCACGCATCCCAAAGCGCTTTGGATTAATTTCCGAACGAGATCGTGTATGGCAAAAGCTTGACGAAGGACGGTTTAAGGATTACGTCTGACGAAAATAGAAAATCGTCAGTCGTAAATCGAGCGCCTGAAATGACCGAAATCGCCGAAAGTCAGATGGATCCCGCCCGGCAGGAGAATGTTGAGCGCATCCTCGACGCTGCCGAACGGCTGTTCCGGCACTATGGTTATGCCAAGACCAATGTGGCCGACATTGCGCGCGATCTCGGCATGTCTCCCGCCAACATCTACCGCTTCTTCGCCTCGAAGGTGGAAATCCATCAGGCGATCTGCGGGCGCATGCTCGGCCAAGTCTACAAGATGGCGCTGGACATCTCAAAGCGGCCGATCAGTGCGTCGGACCGCATCCGCCTGTTCGTCAGTGAGCAGCATCGGCTGACCCTCGAGACCATGCTCGACCAGGAAAAAGTGCACGAAATGGTCGTCGTGGCCATCGAGCGCGACTGGCACGTCATCGAAAAGCACATCGACCGCCTCCACGATCTGGTTGCTCAGATCGTCAAGGACGGCATCGAGGCGGGCGAGTTCAAGGAACAGGACCCGGCGGTGGCCGCGCGCTGCATAGGAGCGGCGACGGCCTCGCTTTGCCACCCACAAATGGTGGCCCAGTGTCTCGCGAAACAAAATCGCGCGACATCCGACGAACTGATCGAATTCGTGATCAGGGCGCTGAAGAAATAGAAGCGGCCGCGGGCCGTCATTCGATAGCCGAACACAGTCAGGAGTGCGAACGATGTATTCGTTCAAGACCTTCAATACGAAGGTGCGTCCCTTTGCGCGCATAGCTTCAGTCGTCCTCATCGGCGCCGCCGTGGCGGCCTGTTCCGAGGCCAAGACGGAGACCGCTACCGAGATCGTGCGGCCGGTCAAGATCGTCGAGATCGCCAAGACCGGGGGGACGCGCGAACTTGAATATTCGGGAGCGGTGAGGGCGCGCACCGAAATGAATCTCGGCTTCCGCGTAGCGGGCAAGATCACCGAGCGTATCGTCAATATCGGCGACAAGGTGAAGCCCGGCGATGTTATCGCACGCGTCGACCCCACCGATTACCAGTTGGCGGTGACCTCGGCCGAAGCCAATCTCGAATCCGCCCAGAAGCAGGTCGAGACCGCAAGCCTGGCCAACAAGCGCGCCGAGCAGCTGTATGCCAAGCAGTTCGCCTCCGAGGCGCAACGCGACCAGGCAGCGCTGGCCTTCAAGCAGGCCGTGTCGCAGCGGGACGCTGCGATCTCCAACCTGCAGCAGGCGCAGAACCAGGTCGGCTACACGGAGCTGCGCTCCGACCGCAAAGGCATCGTCACCGCCATCAATGCCGACACCGGCCAGGTCGTCGGCACCGGCACGCCGGTGGCAGCGGTTGCCGTGGATGGTGAAAAGGAAGTGCAGATCGCCGTGCCGGAACTGGAAATCGCCCAGTTCCAGCCGGGCAAGCAGGTGCAGGTGAGCTTCTGGTCGCACGACGGGCTGAAGCTCGACGGCAAGGTGCGGGAAGTGGCCGGCAGCGCTGATGCGCAGTCGCGCACCTTTTCCGTCCGCGTCAGCCTGCCCAACGACAAGCGCGTGCTGCTCGGCATGACCGCGCGGATCGAAGCTGCCGTCGCAGGCGGCCATAGCTTCGTCTCCGTTCCGCTCAGCGCGCTCGCCTCGCAGGACGGCAAGCAGATCGTCTGGGTGGTGAAGCCGGATCAGTCGACCGTCCATGCACGAGAGATCAAGGTTGCCAGCTTCGTCGAAGACGGCGTGCAGATCGCCGAGGGGCTTGAGCCCGGCGACATCGTGGTGGCGGCCGGAACGCAGTTCATGACCGAGAACCTGAAGGTCAAGCTGCCGGACACCGAGCAGCGCTCAGCCTCGGGCGAAACGGACCAGGTCGTTCGATAGGGCATGATCACCCGAAAAGCTGCAGGCTTTTCGGACGGGATCATGCCGTGAAAACAAATGCTCAGGGCGAGAAGCGCTCTGAGCCACCTCCGAACAAAGCGCGGAACCACGGCCATGGATAGTTCCAGCCAGGAAAAGAAGCCCTTCAACCTGTCGCGCTGGGCGATCGGGCATCCGAGCATTGCCCGCTTCCTGTTTGCGCTGATCCTCGTTACCGGCGTGCTCGGCCTGATGCGCATGGGCCAGCGCGAGGACCCGGAATTCACCTTCCGCGTGATGGTCGTGCAGGCCGTGTGGCCCGGCGCCTCGATCCAGGAGATGCAGGATCAGGTCGTCAACAAGATCGAGCGCAAGCTGCAGGAAACCCCGCATCTCGACTGGGTGAAATCCTACACGCGGGCGGGCAGCGCCATCATCACCGTGCAGGTGAAGGGCGACACCAACGCCGCCGACGTAAAGGACGCCTTCTATCAGGTCCGCAAGAAGGTCGGCGACATATCGAGCGAGCTGCCGCAGGGCCTGCTCGGGCCCTATTTCAACGACGAGTTCGGCGACACCTTCATCACGCTGCATTCGATCAGCGGCGACGGCTATAGCTATCCCGAGCTGAAGAAGTTCGCGATCCAGGCGCGCGACATGCTCCTGGCGACGCCAGGCGTCGAAAAGGCCGTCATCATCGGCGACCAGCCGCAGCGCATCTATATCGACGTCTCATCCAAGGTGCTGGCCGAACGCGGCCTGACGCTGAATGACCTGCGCAACGCGATTGCCGGGCAGAATAATGTCGACCCGGCAGGCTCGGTCGACACCGGCACGAATTCGGTGCGCATTTCGGTGGAGGGCGACGTCAGCCGCGCCGACGACATACGTGAGCTGCGCCTGCGCGCCGGCACCCAGGTGACGCGGCTGGGCGACATCGCAACCGTTACGTCGGGCCTCGAAGACCCGTTCTCGCGAAAGTACCGCTTCAACGGTCATGACAGCGTCCAGATCGGCGTGGTGATGGCCAAGGGGTTCAAGGTCACCGACGTCGGCAAGGAGGTGGAGGCGACCTATGAGCGCTTCAGCTCCTCGCTACCCTACGGCGTTTCCGTCGAGCAGATCTCCAACCAGCCCGAAGTGGTGACCGACGCCATCAGCGAGTTCATGCGCGCGCTGATCGAGGCGCTGCTGATCGTGCTGGTGGTGTCGTTCCTGTCGATCGGCTGGCGCTCGGGCCTTGTCATCGCCATCGCCATTCCGCTGGTGCTGGCCGCCACCTTCGCCATCATGTACGAGCTCGGCATCGACCTGCAGCGCATCTCGCTGGGCGCGCTGATCATCGCGCTCGGGCTTCTGGTCGACGACGCCATGATCGTCGTCGAACTGATGGAGCGAAAGCTGGAGGAAGGCCTGGTGAAGGTGGATGCGGCGAGCTTCGCCTACACCTCGACCGCCTTCCCGATGCTGACCGGCACGCTGATCACCACCGCCGGCTTCATCCCCGTGGGCTTTGCGGCCTCGACGGCGGGCGAATATGTGCGCTCGCTGTTCTATGTCGTCGGCATCGCGCTGGTCACGTCCTGGTTCGTGGCGGTCTATTTCACGCCATGGCTCGGCAACATGGTCCTCAAGCAGCGCAAGCATGCCGGCAGCCACCACGACGTGTTCGACACGCGCTTCTATCGCCGCCTGCGCGGCACCGTGGGCTGGGCAGTGCGGCACCGCATCATCGTGCTTGCCATGACGCTGGCGGCCTTCTTCGGCAGCCTCTACGCCTTCCAGTTCATCCCGCAGAACTTCTTCCCGCAGTCGTCGCGGCCGGAAATCCTGGTCGATCTCTGGCTGCCTGAAGGCACCAGCATCAAGGAAGTCGAAAAGCAGGCCGAGGCGCTGGAAGCCCGCATGATGGACGATCCGGACAAGCGCTTCATCGCCACCTATATCGGCGAGGGCGCGCCGCGCTTCTTCCTGCCGCTCGACCAGCAGCTGCGCAATCCCAACTTCGCCCAGCTTCTGGTGATGGCCAATGACGAGCCGGCGCGCGAGCGCCTGATCGCCAAGATGCGCAAGATACTGGCCGAGGATTTCCCTTCGATCCGCGCCAAGGTCGACCGCCTGTTCCTCGGCCCGCCGACCGGCTGGCCGGTGCAGATGCGCGTGATGGGTTCGGACCGCGCCGAGGTGCGCCGCATCGCCGACCAGGTGAAGGCCAGGTTCGCGGAGGATCCGCGGCTAGGCGCGATCCATGACGACTGGCTGGAGCAGGTACCGGCAATGAAGCTGGTGGTGGACCAGGACCGGGCGCGTGCGCTTGGCGTGTCCTCGCAGCGCATCCGCCAGATGCTGCAGGCAACCATGTCGGGCGCGCCGCTGGACGATTTCCGCGACGGCGAGGAGACGGTGTCGATCATGGCCCGCGAGCCGGATGCCAACCGGCATCTGCTCTCGGCGGTCAACTCTGTCTACATCCCGACCGACTTCGGCGGCTTCGTGCCGCTGTCGCAGGTGGCCAAGGTGGTGCCCGTGATGGAGCAGGGCATCGAATGGCGCCGCGACCGCCTGCCGACCATCTCGGTCCGGGCGACGCTGCCCGACGGCGTGCAGTCGAACGACGTGACCGCCAAGCTCTTCAAGGATTTGAAGCCGCTGCGTGAAAGCCTCGCCCCCGGCTACAAGATCGAGGTGCAGGGTGGCGCCGAGGACAGTGCCGAAAGCCAGGCATCGATCGCCGCCAAGGTGCCGATCATGCTGTTGGTGATCGTGGTGCTCTTGATGGTGCAACTGCAGCATTTCGGCAAGGCGATGCTGGTGCTCGCCACCGGCCCGCTCGGCATCATCGGCGCGGCCACCGCACTGCTGATCAGCGGCGCGCCCTTTGGCTTTGTCGCGATCCTCGGCGTGATTGCGCTGCTCGGCATCATCATCCGCAACTCGATCATCCTGATCGACCAGATCGACCAGGACATCGCGGCGGGCATGGAGCGCTCGGAGGCGATCATCGGCGCTGCGGTGCGCCGCTTCCGGCCGATCATGCTGACGGCGTTGACGGCGGTGTTGGCGCTGATCCCGATCTCGCGCGGCGTGTTCTGGGGGCCGCTGGCCTACTCGATGATGGGCGGCATCCTGGTTGCCACGGTGCTGACGATCCTGGTTCTGCCGGCTGGCTATGCGCTGTTCTTCGGCAGGGAAAAGAAGAAGCCCGCCGAGCCGCAGGAAGAGCCTCGCGACAACATCGCCGAAATCGTTCCGCGACCGGCGCTGGCGGCAGAATAGGCGGACCACCGGATGGCCGCGAAGACCGCGAGCCGAGGTTGGAAACAGCCTCGGCTCGCCGCTTTTTATGGCATCAAGCCAGCTTGCCGATCATGCCCTTAACGAACCAGTTCATGCCACGGATGTCGGCATCGGACAGGACCGCGCCGGCCTGAACCTTGACGTTGCCGTCCTGGGCCTTCAGCTCTCCGGCGTAGGGATGGACCTTGCCCGAGCCAATGTCGGCTTCGAGTTGCTTGAGCCTGGCCTGTATTTCGGTCGGGATGACGGCGTTGTAGGGCGCCATCTTGACCACACCGGCGCCCAGGCCGTCCCAGTGCTCCTCCGATTTCCAGTTGCCGTCCAGCACGCCCTTGACGGCGCGCAGATAGTCGCTCGACCAGTCGAGCATGAAGGCGGTGAGATGATGCTTGGGGGCAAAGCTTGTGAGATCGCTGGCATAGCCGATCGAATAGGCACCTTGCTCGCCGGCAACCTGCACGCTGGCCCCGGTGTCGGTCATCGCGCAGATGACATCGCAGCCCTGCGAGATCAGCACCTTGGCTGCTTCCTTTTCCTTGCCCGGGTCGAACCACGAGTTGAGGAAGATGGCGTTGCAGGTGATGGTGGGATCGACGCTCTGCGCGCCGAGCAGAAGCGCATTGGCCGGGCCGACCACGTCGGGGATGGGGAAGCTTCCGACGAAGCCGATCTTCTTCGACTTCGACATATGGCCCGACGCAGCACCTGCCACGAAGGCGCCTTCGTAGTATTTCGCCTCGAACGTCCCGATATTGGCGGTGTGGACGATGCCCGAGCAGTGCTCGAATGCCACGTGAGGAAAGCGCGTCGCCACTTTCTGCATCGGCGTGCCGAGCGAGAAGCTGGTTCCGAAGATGAGGTTGTTGCCCGAGGAGGCGAGTTCGCGGAACACGCGCTCGGCGTCCTGCGGCAGGAAAATGCTGTCGAGCACGGTGACGGAGATCTTGTCGCCCAGCTCAGCCTTCACCGCGTCCAGCGCAAGGGCATGCTGCTTGCTCCAGCCGATCTCGGCGGCCGGCGAGGCATTGACGACACCGATCTTCAAGACCTCGCCCGCTTGGGCCTTGGTGCCGAGGATCGGAAAAGACATGGCGGCGCCGAGCGCGCCGCCATATTTGAGAAAGTCGCGTCTGGTAGTCTTTTTCATTGTTCCCTCTGCTCGCTGACCTGAATCTGGCAGATTTATTGTTCTTGGGTTCGATGCGGAGCGGGTGCTGGCCGCTCAAGCATTTGCTAGGGTTGCGACAGCAGACTATGCGGCAAGGTCTTGTCGCCCGGAATGTCGCCCCCAATCCAAAACATATCCAGAATTAAGCGCGCCGGTTGGCATCCCTTGAAACGGGGCCGCCGCCGGTTAGGATCGCGTTGTCCTGTCAGGCAGCCACGCGGAGCCGGCCATGCATGCGATCGTCGACGCCCAGCACGGTTTTGCCTTCGGCGAGGCCAGCTACCAGTCCGGCGGGATGTTCGGACCGCTTACCAAAAGCTATGTGTGCCTCGTGATGGTGCACGAGGGTGCTGCCCGGATCACCTGCGATGACACGGTCGTCAGGCTCGAGGCAGGGCAATGCGGCATCTTCCGTAATGAGCGCTTCTACCTGGCGGAATATGAACGGGGCCGGCGCGACCGGGTGACCTGGTGCGAGGCGTCGCCGGCCATCTTGCCGGAGTCGGTCGCCTTGCGCCTGCGCGACCTGCCGGCGCGCGTCGCAATATCGGAGCGCATCGAAGCGCTGCAACGTTTCGGCCTCGAATTGGGAACGGGGTCGGGCACCAGCCTCAACATGCTGCGCAACGCGCTCGGGCAGTCCCTGTTCATGGCCTTCTTCCACGAAGCGCACATGCTGGAAGCGGGGCTTGACGTGCCGCGCCCGGTCTTGCTCGCAAAGCAGCACATCGACGAGAACTTCAATCAGCCGATCAGCGTCGGCAGCCTGGCTCACTCGATTGCCATGACCCCGCAGCATCTGATTGTGCTGTTTCGCAGATATGTCGGCGAGACGCCGATCCGTTACCTCTGGCAGAAGCGGGCCGAGCATGGGCACTTTCTGCTGTTGCACACTGGCCTGACCATATCCGACATCGCCTATCGGTGCGGCTACAAGAACCCGTTCCATTTCTCGCGCCAGATCAAGCTGCATTTCGGCAAGTCGCCCAGGGAAGTTCGCTTGAACCGCGGCTTTCGCGTGCCCGCGGACGAGGTCGAGAACGCGGTCGATACCGTCTACCAAGCCGAATCTGAGGAGTGCGAAGGCAGGATCGCCCGGTCCGTTGCTGCAGTTAGCCGGCTGCAGGTATGACGGCGTAGGTCACGCCCTTTTGGCTTAACCCAACGGACAAAAACTCAGCGGGAGATGGCGTTGAGGAGCACGCGGTTCTGGCGCCGGAGGGCGGCGCGCAAGCCAGCGATGGTTGCCGGGTCATTCTTCACGAAGTCGATGAACATCATGTTCAGGTTGTTGAATATGAGTTCGCCGACCGAGCGGCCGTCGATCTCCAGGCCGATGAACCCCAGTTCCTGCAGACGCTCGATGAGCGCGCAGACCTGGTCGATCAGCGCATGGTCGAGCGCGGTATAGGTGCGGCCGAAGGGGCTTTCGGGCTGCTGGGTCGAAATCGCCATCGCCTGCCGCCACATCTCCTTGCTGAGATAGATCAGCGAGTGCTCGACATAGAGGCCGACCAGAGTGTCGACCGCGTCGTGCACATTGGCGGGCGGGTTGGCGACGACGCCGTGACCCGCGTTCAGGACCTCGTTGACTTCCATCGAGACGATGGCGACCAGGATGTCGCCCTTGTTCTTGTAGTAATTGTAGATCGTGCCGACGGAAACCTCTGCCTGCGCGGCGATCGTCTCGATCTTGGCGCGCTCATAGCCGGCTTCGCGAAACAGCTCCGCCGCCGCCTCGAGAATGCGACGGTGCCGGTCTGCCCTGTGCTTGGCCCTCAATCCGCTCATATGTCCACTCTGACCCGCGGGGCCCACTCTGGCACGAATTTACAATTGACTCAATTTTGGAATTGCTTCAATTTTCTTGCAACAAGCCATGAAGGCAAGAAGGGACACTCTAATGACCAACAATCTGCGATTTGCATTGAAGCGTGGCATGCGCGTCGCTGCCGCTGCATCGACCCTCGCAATGCTGGCCGGGACCAGCCCCCTGTCCGCGCAGGAGTTGAACGCGCTGATCTGGTGCGACCATGCCGATCCGGCTCTGCTGCAACCTTTCGAAGAAGCTAACGGGGTCAAGGTCAACGTCAAGGAGTTCGAGGGCACCGGCGCCGGCTTTGCCATCGTCGAGCAGTCCCAGCCGGGCGACTGGGACGTGATGGTGATCGATTCCATCGACGTGCCACGCGGCGTGGAGAAGGGGCTGTTCGAGCCGCTGCCGGAAGACAAGCTTCCCTTCGCCGACCTGTTCCCCGAAGTGAAGATGGACGGCAAGACCGTCGTCGACGGCAAGCGCTACGCGATTACGGAAAAGTTCGGCTACAACACGATCAGCTACAACAAGACCAAGGTCGACCCGGCCGACATGGAAACGCTGTCCTCGCTGACGGGCGACAAATACAAGGGCCGCCTCGCGATCTACGACTATTATCTCCCCGTGGTCGGCATGGCAGCACTTGCGATCGGCAAGAAGACCGCCGACCTCACCGAGGCCGACCTGCCGGCGCTCAAGGAAGAACTCTTGAAGATGAAGGCCAACGCCAAGCTGGTGGGCGAGGTGACGGCCAGCCAGACGGCACTTGCCACCGGCGAGGTCGATATCCTGGTCGGTGGCGGCGAATGGGTGACGGCGGGTCTCGCCAAGGAAAACCCGGCCCTCGACTTCTCCATTCCCAAGGAAGGCGGCGTCCTGTGGAGCCAGTCGCTGGCCATGTTCAAGGATTCCAAGAACAAGGATCTGGCGCTGAAGTTCATCCAATATGTGCTGAGCCCGGAAGGGCAGGCGCGGCTCGCCACCTCGTCCTGCTATTGGGGCATGCCGTCCAACAAGAAGGCGGCCCTGAACGACGACGAGAAGAAGACGCTGCGCTTCGACGAGCAGCCGGCCTTCCTGGCGCGCGCCCAGGCCTATCCCGCGCCGAACGCCGATCTCGACAAGAAGATGCAGGACATGTGGACCGAAATGCTGCAGGCCCAATAAGCCGGCGGCGATCGTGAGCACAAAGTCAGCTTCAGAACGAGCAACGCCCTGGGCGCTGGTTTCGCCGGCGCTCCTGTGGACGCTTTGCTTCTTCGTCCTGCCCTTCGCGGCCATGGCGGTGACGAGCGTGACAGCCAGCGATGGCGGCTTCACGCTCTCCAACTATGCGCAGTTCTTCCAGAACCCTGCCTATTGGCGGGCGATGGTGAATTCGCTGCAGGTCACGGCAATCGTCACCGTGGTTTCCGTGCTGCTCGCCTATCCGCTGGCCTGGATCCTGGCCGAGCAGGTGCCTGAGCGCTTCCAGCGGCTGGCGCTGATGCTGGCCGTTCTGCCCTTCTGGACCTCCTATGTGGTGCGCTCCTACAGCTGGCTTCTGGTGCTGGCGCAAAACGGCGTGGTGAACCGGGTGCTCACCGGGTCCGAGCTCTTTGCCGATCCGGTGCAACTCGCCAACACGCGGCTCGCGACTGTGATCGGCTTCGTGCATTTCTTCGTCATGCTGCTGACGCTGACGATCTTTGCCAATCTCAAGCAGCTCAGCCCAAGCTACCGCAAAGCCGCGGCCGATCTGGGCGCGGGGCCGGTCCGCACCTTCATCCATGTCATCCTGCCGCTGACGCTTCCGGGCATCATGGTTGGTGCGTTCCTCACCTTCGTGCTGGCGATCGGAGACTACATCACGCCGCAGATTTTGGGCGGCAACAATGAACTCCTGATGCCGCAGCTCATTATGATGCAGATCGGCCGGCGCGGCGATTTTCCGCTCGCCTCGGCGCTCGCGATCATCCTGATGGCGGTCGTGACGGTAGCCTACCTCGCCTCGGCGCGCTGGCTGAAGATCGAGCGGACCTGATCCATGCGTTCATTGGCAAAGATCCTCTCGACGGTTTACGCGCTGCTGCTCTACGGCTTCATCTTCCTGCCGGTCGTGGTGCTGGTGCTGTTTTCGCTGCAGGCGACGCAGTTCCCGATCCCGCCTTTCACCGGACCATCGACGCGCTGGTATACGGCAGTGCTGGCAGACTTGCGTCTCACCACCGGCCTCATGCACTCCATTCTGGTCGCCGTCACCTCGTCGCTGGCGGCGGTCACGCTCGGCTTCCTCAGCGCCTGGGGCTTTGCGCGCTTCTACCTGCCGGGCTCGGCCTTCTTGCGCGGGCTGATCACCCTGCCGCTGACGGTGAGCTACCTCATCATCGGCATGGGCCTCTTGGTGCTGTTCAACTGGGTGGGCATCCCGAAGTCGCTCGTGGCGGCGGGCATCGGCCATGTCGTGATCAACCTGCCGCTCTGCTTTGCCATCATCTACAGCCAGACGGGCGATCACCAGGTCAATATCGAGCGGGCCGCGCGCGATCTCGGCGCTCCCGAGTGGAAGGTGCTGCTGCTGGTCACCGTGCCGGTCATGGCCCCGGCGATCTTCGCCAGCTTCTTCCTGTCGATGACCTTCTCCTGGGACGAGTTCGTGATTTCGTTCCTGCTGACCCGCTTCGACACCACGCTTCCGGTGGAGATCTGGAATCTGCTGCGCTCGGGCCTCAACCCCAAGACCAACGCGGTCGGCTCGCTCGTCTTCGGTGTTTCGATCGTGCTCGTCGTGGCGTTCGAACTTTTGCTCTTTCGCAGGAAACAGTCATGAACGCGCCCCTGGTCGACGTCCGCAACGTCTCGCATCGCTTCGGGCAGACAAGCGTGCTGCATGACCTTTCGCTGCGCATAGAAGCCGGAAGCTATACGGTGCTGCTCGGCCCGTCAGGGTCGGGCAAGACGACGCTGCTTTCCATCCTCGGCGGCTTCGTTGTGCCGACCGAGGGCAATGTCTTCATCCGCGGCCAGGATTGCACCGCCGTGCCCCCGGCAAAGCGGCCGACCACGACCGTCTTCCAGGACTACGCGCTCTTTCCGCATATGAGCATCGGCAAGAACGTTGCCTTCGGCCTCAGGATGCGCGGCGTCGACGGGGCGACCCGGGCCGAGAGGGCCCGCACGGCACTGAAGCTCGTCGGCCTCGCCGATGCCTTCGACCGCAGGCCGCACCAGCTTTCGGGCGGTCAGCGCCAGCGCGTCGCGCTTGCCCGCGCACTGGTGGTGGAGCCGGCGGTGCTGTTGCTCGACGAGCCGCTCGGCGCGCTCGACCTGAAACTCAGGCGGCAGATGCAGGACGAGTTGAAGGCGCTGCAGAAAAGCGTCGGCACGGCCTTCGTCCACGTCACCCACGATCAGGAAGAGGCGATGGCGCTCGCCGATCATTGCGTGGTGATGAATGAGGGCCGCATCGAGGACGAGGGCGCGCCCGAGCGCGTCTATTCGCAGCCTGTGACGCGTTTTTCCGCGACTTTCATGGGCGAAAGCACGGTGATTTCCGGCACGGTCACCGACTTCCAATCAGGTATGATCACTCTCCGCACGCCGGTTGGGAATCTCAGCCTGCCGGGAGAGGCGACGCCCGGTTCCGCTTTCTCGCATGCGATCCGGCCGGAGCATCTGCTGCTTGGCGAGCCGGCGGGCGCTGTCGGCTTGGGCGAGGCAGTCGTGGGCGACGTGGTTTTCCAGGGCAGTTTCCGGCGCGTCCTTGCCACCTCAAAGCGCGATCCCGGCATCGTCTTCCTGGCCAGGCTGGCTACCGGCTCGCCGGTGGCGCCGGGCGACATTGTTGCTGTATCCTGCCGGCCTGAACACATCATTCGCCTCAAGGATTGACCCATGTCCGAGATCGCAAGGGTCGGCGCGGAAGACTGGTACGAGACCATCCGCATGGGCGACGGCGTCACGCTGATCCATGAGCCCTGGATAAAGCCCTTCTTCCGCTGCAACATCTGGCATGTGCGCGGGCGCGATCGCGATCTTCTCTTCGACAGCGGGCTCGGACATTTCAGCCTCCGCGACCATGTCTCGCTGGTCAGCGAGCGCAAGCTGGTCTGCGTGGCCAGCCACACCCATTTCGACCATATCGGCTGCCACCACGAGTTTCTGGAGCGCTGCGTGCACCGCGCCGAAGCAGAGATACTGGCCGATCCTCGTAACGAATGGACGCTCGCCGACCGCTATGCGACCGACGAGATGTTCGACCGGCTGCCGGAAGGCTGGGACGCTTCGCGCTATTCCATTTTGCCTGCACAGGCGGGACGAGTTCTGGAACATGGCGACGTCGTCGACCTCGGCGACCGGGCCTTCGAGGTGATCCACACGCCGGGTCATTCTCCCGGGGGAATTGCGCTGTTCGAGAAGAAGACGGGCATCCTGCTCTCGGGCGATATCGTCTATGATGGCCCGCTGATCGACGATGCCTATCACTCGCTGGTCGACGACTACGTCGCGACGCTGGAGCGCATGCGCGCGCTTCCCGTATCGATCGTCCATGGCGGGCATTTCCCGAGCTTCGGCGCCACGCGCTATCGCCAGCTTGTCGACGAATATCTCGCCTCGAAGCGCAAACCCGGCTGTCATCTGGCCGGCTGATCCGCCCCTCTGCCCGGCCGATCCTCTAGGAATCGACGGGCTCACCCAAAGCGCGGGATCCAACGGAAGCGGTGTTCCGGCGGGCTTTGTCCCACAGCCACCACAACAGCGGTAGGGCGATGAAGGACATGGCGATTGGCCTGAACCAGAGGTCCAGGAACTCCAGGACATGCCGCTCTGCGCCGCTGAAGCCGCACAGGATAATCGCGACTGATAGGACGATGCTTAGGACGCCGCCCCGCTCTTGCTGCCACAGATAGGCAATGGTGATTGCGGCCGGCACCGCCAGCATCATGTAGGTGTTCGTTTCGACGCGCGGATTGAGCACGGTCATGTAGAAGGCCGCTGTCAGGAAGATCGCCAGCGCGGCGAGGTTTTTCTCGGCCCGGCGGTCGAACCAGAGGACGGCAAGCAATGTCAGGGCGGCGCCCACGACGCGCACAACCGTACCAATGGATTGAGCGAGGGGCACGCCAATGGCCGTGAACGGGGCTGTAAAATCGGCCGGACGGAATGGCCCGGACTTGTCGACGCCCATGGACGTCAGCATGCGGAGGAATTCGTGATGCTGGGCGTTGACGTAGTCGACCGGCGCAAAGGCATAGGGAATCGCGAATACAAACAGCAGCGACAGGACCAGTACCGGGATCATTCTTGGCCGCAACGCGCCGCAAAGCAGGATCATGACGATTGCCGTGGGCTTGGCGATGAACGCGATCGATGCCCAGAGAAATGCCTCCGCACGCCGGCCTTCCAGCGTCGAAAATGTCAGCAGCCAGCAGGCGCCGGTCAGAAGAACGGTGGCTTGACCGTTGCGCATCGCGCCAAGCGACATCGGCAAGGCCAGGAAAAGGCTAAAGGACAGGAGCCAGATCGTATTCGGCCCGTTGATCTTGCGCACCTGCTTGACGACGGCAGCGGTCAACACGGCGAAGCAGACAAACCGCCACATGAAATCGCCGAAGACCGGCCCGAGCTTCCAGAAGGGGGTATAGAGCGCGGCAAAGGCCGGCGCATAGAGAAACCCCATCGACAGCTCGACATTGTAGAGCGGCTCATGGGCGAAGAACCTGTCCACGCTATGGCGGTAGACCGGCACCACGGCGCGTGACTGGGTAACGGCCGCGTGGATCGCAGCGATCAAAAAGCCCAAGACCCAAAGACCAGCGCCCAAACGGTCGTATAGCTGCCTCGAAATCGGCATGACACACACCCCATGATGGCCTTTCTCGGCCCTTGCCCGGCGCGCGACATATCACGAAGGACGCGCCGTGGCATAGAGGCGGCGCTTCGGCTTTCGGCGCCGTGCGACGAGGTCAGGTCACAAGCCGGATGAAAGAGGCGATCGTTGGGCACGCGGAGCACGCCGGCTGGATGGTGCTGCGTGCTCCCGTGCCCTTCCTCAATCATGCGCGAGTGAACACCCTCGGCGTCAGCCTTGGCTCGCCCTCCCAGCCGGCGGCCGGAAGGCGTGCGGCACAACTCTCCTGAGTTCGCGACGGATATGGTCGCTTCCATTCGCTCGACCGACCTGGAATTGGCCAATCAGTTCCGACAGTTGCTCTGTCTCCTGCGACAGCGAATGCGTGGCCGCCGTCGATTCCTCGACCATCGCCGCATTCTGCTGCGTCGCCTGATCCATATGGTTGATCGCGGAATTGACCTGCTCGAGCCCGGTCGCCTGTTCCTGCGCCCCGACAGCTATCTGGTTGACGACATTGTTGATGTCGGTCACCTGCTCCAGGATTCGTTCGAGCGACTTGCCGGTTTCCATCACCAGCTTGACCCCGCCTTCCACCCTGGTGGTGGAATCTGAAATCAACCCCTTGATCTCCCTGGCGGCTTCCGCCGAACGCTGGGCCAAGGCTCGCACCTCGGAAGCCACGACCGCAAAGCCGCGGCCCGCATCGCCGGCGCGCGCGGCCTCGACGCCAGCGTTGAGGGCGAGAAGATTCGTTTGGAAGGCGATTTCGTCGATGACGCCGATGATCTGGCCGATCTGCCGGGCCGACTTCATGATTTCGTCCATCGCTTCGACGGCCTGGCGCACGATAAGGGCGCTCTGCTTGGCGTCCTCGTCGGCGGCGATCACGACCTGGCGTGCATGTGTCGCCCCTTCGGCCGACGTCTTGACCGTTGCCGTGATCTGGTCGAGAGCCGCGGCCGTCTCCTCGAGGCTCGCAGCCTGCTGCTCGGTCCGGCGCGACAGGTTCTCAGCCGCCATCGCCATTTCCTGGGTGCCCGACTGGATGGCATTTGTCCGGCCGGAGACGCTTTGCATTGCCGTCTCGAGCTGCTCGATCGCGGCATTGAAGTCGCCTTGCAGCTGGTGATAGGCCTCGGGCATCTCCGCTTCCATCCGATAGGTCAGGTCCTTGGCCGCTAGCCTGGCCAAGCCGACGCCGATCGAGTCGGCCACCAGTGCCCGCTCCTGCCTGATCCCCTCCTGTCCGGCTTCCTCGGCCTTGCGGCGCTGCTCGTCCAAGGTCTCGAGATAGACGGAGATGGCCAAGTCCATGTCCAGCATGGCCGCCTTCACCAGGCACGACAACGATTCCGCCACGCTTTCGGCGCGCGACCCATTCATCCGCAGCAGGCTGGGCCACTGCTCTTTCACAACGGCGTGGATCAGCTGCTCGATAACCAGCGCATAGCCGCCGATATACCACCTGGGCTCAAGGCCAATCCGCGCGTGGGTCTGCCCGATCTTGAGGACAGCATCCACGTAGTCGTCATCGTAAGCTGCCGACGCAATGATCTGCCAATGCTCCTCCTGACGGCTCTTGGCGCCCGCCATGTGCCGGTCGTCGCCGAAGAATTTTCGTGTTGAGGGCGTCGCCTTCACCTTTTCATAGAAGGTGGCCAGGGCCGGTCCGAGCGACTGTTTGAGAACAGGCTGCAGCTTGCTCAGCGCCGTCCGCGCCTTCTGGTCCATTCCGATAAAATCGAGACGCTCATTCAAAGAGCTTTGGCGGTGCGCCGAATCCGTCATCAAAATTCCCCCACATTGCGTCCGCTCCTGGTGCCAGGGCGTCCTTCGCGGACAGATTTCTTAATTGATGCGATATTTCGTGGTCGACTTGCGGGGCTCGTGACGCAACCCTGCCTGTTCGTTCCGATGTTGCTGCGCAAACGACCTCCTATCGTTGCCCAGCCCCACTGGAGCGGTGCAGGAACACGTTTTTCCGGCCGCAGCTTTCCCCCTCAGTCATTCGCGCCCGTACACACGATCCGCACCCGGCAGTCCCTCCACATTCTGCGCAAGGGTTAGCCGCGGCTGCCGATTTCCGTCCACTCAGGTTGGAAACCTATATGTACGGTAACGAATGAACTATATCGTACATAACGAAGCGTTAATTGGCGATTAATTCCGATGTCTTCGCGCGCCTATTATTTCGCCGAAGGGCGACATCATTTGCGGGCCGCGCGGCACTTCAGTTTTTGTGATTTGCTGGCGCAAACGGCGTTCGGAAAGTTTCGAGTTGAAGCACAGGCTTCTGCATCGAGCGCGTGAACATAAGCCGAATAATCTATCCGGCTCCGAGCCAGATCAGCCCGCAATGCTTTCTGTCTAGAACAGCTCGCAGTCGCCGTCGTGGCGCGGCGCGTGCACGGTGTCGCCGGCGAGGCGGGCGGCGAGGTCGGACAAGGTGAGGGCGGCGAGGGCCGGGTGGGCGTCGAGCTGCCAGTCGGGGGAGGCGGTCGTGGCGAGGTCGGCGAGGAAGCCGGCCAGGGCGCACAGTTTTTGCTCGATGTGGTCGATGCCTTGCAGGGCCTGCAGGTAGTCCGGGTCGGGAGTGGCCGTGGCTGTGGCGTTGGCGGCGAGCGGATGCAGCCCGTTCACGGCTGCGGCCATGTCCTCGAGTTCGGCGCTCAGGCGTTCGAGCAGGGCGGGGACAGGCGTGAGGGCGGACGCGGACATGGGGCGGGTCTTTCGGGACTTTAGAAGAACTCGACGGCGCCGCTGGTCGGCGGTGGCGGCGGTGGGGCGGCGGGGGTGGCGAAGCCGGGGTCGCCGGTGAGCAGCGCCTGGCGGGCGCGGCCGGAGACCGGCCAGTATTCGATGCGGCGGCCGCGGTCGCCGCCGAGGTCGCCGCCAAGCACGGCGATGCCCTCGTGGCGCAGGAAGCTTTGCGCGAACTCGGCGTTGAGGGCGCCGATGTCGGCCAGCCCTTCGAGCGTGCGGGCGCCGCCGAACAGCTTGGCCTCGAGCCGCTGGCGCTGGGCGCCGCGCGCCAACAGCCCGTTGACCAACAGCTCCATCAGGTG
>NZ_JARXVF010000002.1 GCF_029892515.1 Pseudaminobacter soli (ex Li et al. 2025)
TCCCGGTGGTGGTGAAGGACGCCGACGGCGATCCGGCTCCCGCCGGCAACCTGGTCATCAACATCGTCGACGACGTGCCGACGGCGCATGCGGACGAGCTGACGATCGGCAAGGGCGACTTCGCCGGCCACAACGGCAATGTGATCACCGGCGCGGGTGAAGACAATCCGGCTGCCGGGGCGGACGTAAAGGGTGCTGACGGGGCGAGCGTGACCTCGGCCTATGGCACGGGTTCGGCGCAACTGGTGACGGATGCGGGGACGACGATTGCCGGCCAGTACGGCACGCTGGTGCTGAAGGCGGACGGCAGCTACACCTATACCCGCAATCCGGGCACGAAGGGCGGCGTGGACGACGTCTTCCACTACACGCTGACCGACGGTGATGGCGACACTTCGTCAACCACGCTGACAATCCACATTGGCGATGCGGGCGTGACGGTAGGGTCGCCTGGAACGGGAGCGGGTGTGGACACGGTCTATGAGGCCGGCCTGGCGAACGGCTCGCATGTGGGGCCGACGCAGACGGTTGCGAGCGGCGTAATCACAGTTGCCGCGCCAGACGGGGTCGGTTCGATCACAGTGAACGGGGTGCCGGTTGTGCTGAACGGCACGCACACGACGATCGCCGACGGGGCGCGTGGCAGCCTGGACGTGTGGTGGAACGGGACGTCGATCCAGTACCAGTACACGCTGCAGCACAACTATCTCGAGAGCCCGGCGGTGAACAACGGCCGGGATCTGGAAGCAACGCCGCAGTTTGCGGTGAAGGTGACGGACCAGGACGGCAGCGTCGGCAACGGCACGCTGACGATCAACATCTATGACGATGCGCCTATATTGAACAGCGTGCAGAATCAGCAGGCAAGCAACGATCCTTCACAGACACCTGCAGTTGGACATATCGATTTTGTCCCCGGAGCCGATGGCGTCGGGTCGGCCATGACGATTTCAGCTAATACCACCGGCATCACCTCGGGCGGCCACAATCTTATTACGGTGCAGGAAGGTAATGTATTGACGGCCTATGCCGACAATGACAACAGCGGTACCTATAACCAAGGTGATACTGCGGTATTCACAATCACCGTGGACCCAACAGGTGGACAGTATGTTTTCGATCTGAAAGTGCCGCTGGATGGCGTGACAACTCCTGTTTCGATCGGTAGCGGCAGCTCTTTCGGCAGCGGTCCGAGCTCCTCCGTTGTCGTGTCGCAAGGTGGCCAAAACATCGTCATGGTAACAGGCTGGAAGTCCACCGATTCTGGCGGCGTTTTCACCTCACAACACGAAAAGGACTGGTTGCAAGGCGGCAATCCAGCACTGACGCAGACGAATGACGTCAACGGCTCTGGCCAAGGTTGGGGGCTTGGAAACAATAACTTCGACAAAGGCGAGTTCATGCGTTTCGATTTCGGAACGCCGAACGACTACGATGGCGCTGGCCCCTACACGCCGCCTAACATCACTTTGGCGAATGTCTCATTTGCCACATTCAAGTTCGAAACAGTCAGTTCAGCTAATAAGATCGAGTTCGTCGCCCATTACACAGATGGAACATTTGCTGCTTACGTCCCGGCAAATGGCGCCACTTCCGTGACGATTACATCGCCTGCCGGTGCGCAAATCGCATGGATCGATGCGTACGAATCGTCGGGAAAGACCAAACTAAACCTCACGAGTGTCGGTGTAACATCCACCACGGTCGACCACACGATCCCGGTGACGTTGCAGCTGACGGACGGCGACGGGGATCATACCGGGACGGCGAGTTTCAACATTCACGTCGCCGATGGCCTGACGCCCTCCGCTGTAGCGACCCCGGCCGGGCTTGATGCCAACCACAACGCCATCCAGGCGCTCGATGTTTCGCACTTGGCCGTCGCATTCGATTACAATGGCGAAGGCATTGCATCGAAAACTGCCGCCGACGTTGGCCCCAATCACGGCATTCTGGCTATAGATCCTAATGGCAATAGCATAGGTAGCAGTGGCTCGGAGATCACCCAGCATGATGTGGGCGCGGCAACTGACCTCACCGCGCCCGACGGCAAGCCGACGGCCCTCGAGATCGAGACTTTTGCAAGCCCTGCTCTCGGGGAGCACATCAGTGGCTCTGACAATAACGATCTCCTGGTCGGCGATAGTGCCAACCACATCCTGGATGGAGGTCCCGGCAACGACATCCTCATTGGCGGTGCTGGCAACGACCTGCTGATCGGCGGACTGGGACAGGACACGCTGACGGGCGCCAGCGGGGCCGACACGTTCAAGCTCGACAGCCTGGACATCAAGGACCTGATCACCGACTACAATGGTGGCGAAGGCGACGTGATCGATCTTACGGCATTGTTCAAGACCGATGGCGGCAACCTTGATGATTTCGTTCGCTACGACCAGTCGACCGGCACGCTGAGCGTCGACAAGGACGGTGCGGCCAATGGCACCAATTTCGTCGACGTGGCTACGCTGCAGAATACGCCGGTGGCCAGCACCATCACACTGCTCTACGACGACGACAAGCATGCAACCGCCCCAGGCGTGGTCTGACCTATGGCGCGGCAACGCAAGCGCATGATATAAGAATTCGCGGAGGGAATTCAGTATGACAAAACTTGCAAAGTCCTTGCTTTGTTGCGTGGCGTTGTTGGCGTCGGCCGGAACCGCTGGCTATGCGGCGGATCTGGCTGGAGGTCCGCAGATCGAATACTGCCAGGTTGCCGGTGCGTCGGAGCTTTTGCTGACACAGGGTGTGCCCGAGTTGCGGGCAGAGGTCGTGCAACTGATGGACGAGTCCGTGGCCGTTTCGGAGGATCCGCATTGGATATTTTCCGCGCGCCCGGCCTTTGTCTGGGCCGTGGAGGCAAAGGCGGCCTGTGGCAAAGCCATTGGCTATCTGAAGGCGAGCTATCGCGACGAAGATACCCTCAACAAATGCGCATGCTTCCATAGCCGGATGGTCGAGTACATGAACTGATCGTCCGGCGAATGCGGCGCCAAGTGGTTCTTGTGGGATGCGTTGGCACGCCCGGCATCGTAGCCGGGCGTGTCGGCCTTTTCGCGGACCGCTGTCCATTGCGTCCCGCGTCGCTTCTTGCCTCTAAGCTGCGCAGGCTCGGCCCAACAGGCCTCGAATGTGCTGGAAGCCAAAATGCATCATAGGCGAATTCGGGTTCTAGCGGGCGTAACGGCCCTGTCAGTGCTTCTCGCGGCCTGCCAGTCCAACGGCAATGTCTCGGATATGCTCGATCCTGGCGGCAGCCCATCGCAGACGAAGGATGGCCCGGCACCTCAGGCGGCTCTGGTTCTCGGCGAGGGACCGGCGAAGGTTACCATGCTGCTGCCGCTTTCTGCCCCAGGGCAGAGTGGCGAACGGGGCAGAAAAATGAAAGATGCAGCCCAGCTTGCAATGAACGACCTGGGCAACAAAATCCTCACACTGACGATCGAGGACACGCGCGGTGATGACGGTCGCGCCAAGGAACTGGCCCTGAAAGCTTTGTCGTCCAGGGTTGTCATCGGCCCTACTGAACTCTCTGTGGCGAGGCATCTGGCACAGGTTTCCGGCAAGCTGCCACCCGTCCTGACACTGGCGGAGAATTTCGACGGTGCTCCTGGCATCTATTCCGTGCCGTTGAACGAGGCTGACAGCGCCGCTGCCGGGGCAGCTGCGATCGCCGCAAAGGGTGCCCGGAAGTTCGTCCTGCTGGTGCCGCGCGGACCCGACGCTTCGGTCCTGGAAAAGCGTGTCGCCAACAGTTTGAGCGTTTATGGCGCATCGCTGGCAGTGACCATTCCTTACGATGCCGGTGAGGGTAGCGCGACGGTCGTGACGAATATGAAGGCGCTGGTCGAGGCGCCAGAAGCGATAATACTCGCCACCGGAAACGACAATCCTGTATTCATCGCGGGAGCACTGAAGTCCGAAGGTTTTTTGAAGAAAGGCATGGCCCTTGTCGGCACCCACCGGTGGCTTGAGCACCCGATGGACGACCAGGCGCTCCAGGGTGCTTACATAGCCGCGCTGGATGCAAAGGAAACAGGGCCGATAGCCGAGCGTTTCAAGGCCAAGTTCAACTACCCGGCCGATATCACTGTTGCGTACGCCTACGACACGGTCGCGCTAACGGCGGGTATCGCCAATGCTCTGGGTCCCGATGGATTGCAAAAGAGCGCGTTCGAAACCCCGGCCGGCTTCCGCGGTTCGACGGGCGTGTTTCGCTTCAGGTCCGACGGTGGGAGCGAACGATCGATGCCATTCTACCGAATTGAAAACAGTAAACTGAAGCAGATTGCCAAGTCCACTTCCGGATGAACGCAGTGCCATTTCTGTATGACGCCTGCGGAGAATCAGATTTACGGGAGTAAAGCTTGGCAGTCGGGTGATGAGGCTTCACCCGACGATTGGCTCTCGTCGCAGGGCTTTCGGTCGCCATGAAGGTTACAGCGTTTCGCCGCAATCTCATCGCGGCTCCATCGCGAATTGGCGACGGTGCGCTATACTTCGCCCTCAGTTTTCGGATATCGCGTTGATTTGTGCGATTTCTCGTCGGATGCTCGTCCATCTGCGGCCATCTCAAGCAGCTTGATCACTTGAAGGGCCCAGCCGAAAAGAGGGACTCTGCCGCAAACCCTTATCCCAGTTTGCGGCAGAGCCGAGTTACTTCCAGATCGGATTCGACCAGGCGCTGCGGCCGGTGTCGTCAATGACGATGACGCGCAGCCACGGGCTCTTTTCCAGTGGAGCGAGCGAGACGGTGGTGCGGGTCATCGAGATGCCGCTGCTGTGGCTCATCAGGTAACCCTGTCCGGCGACCAGCACGCGCGAGGCCGGCGAGCAGCGCACCCCCACGCGATCCGCAGTCACGTCGATATCATCGATGCGCGGACCCTGGGTCGAGTAGAAGTGACCGTTCTTCAGCGCTTCCAGAATGTGCTCGGGGCTGTTGATCTCGGCCTTCAGCTCGATCCAGCCGCCGCCGAAATCGGCCGCCTTGAAGTGCGCATCGTCGCAAGCATAGGTGGTCAGGCGGTAACCCTTGTCCAGCAGGCCGTCGAGCAGATACGCGCCATGGCCCTTGTCGTGCATAACCTGGCAGCCATGGTTGTAGATCTCCACGGAATGGGCAGCATCAACCAGCGTCTCGGCATCCGCCAGCGACAGGCTGTACCAGCCGGGATGGGCAATACCGACGAATGCGCCGGCGGCCTTGGCGCGGCGGGCAAGGGTCGGACCAGTTTCGTCCGGCGATGTCGGCGCGAAATCGAGCGGCAGACCGACGGCGACCAGGTGCCAGATATCGCTCACTTCGGTGCGGGGAGCATGTACCTCGGCGCCGAGCAGCATGGTGAAATTCTCGTCGCTGAACGCGCGCGTATCAGTGATCGGAAAGTCGAACTGCTTCAGGAAGTGATCGGTGATCGACAGGAAGTCATAGCCCGAGTTGCGATAGGCCTTGATCACGTCCTCGACCGAAAGCGCTCCGTCAGAGCGGGTCGTGTGGGTGTGGATATTGCCGCGCAGGAAGCGGCCGGGCATGGAGAAGAGAGCGACGCTGCTCATGCTGATGTCCTTTATGTTCAGGATGGAATCTAGGCGCTGACGGCCGCTGAAACACCGGCTGCCAGCCAGGGAAGGGCGGCGAGCTGGTAGTGATCGGTAAGGATGTGATCGGCACCGAGCGAAAGCAGGCGCTGGTCGTGGCCGGGTAGTATGTGGCCGCCGCCGCAGAAGCCGACAACGCGCATGCCCGCGGCACGGGCTGCGGTGACGCCGGTCACGCTGTCTTCGATGACCAGGCACCTTTCGGGAGGAATGCCACCCATCGTCTTGGCCGCGTGAAGGAAGAGGTCAGGTGCCGGCTTGCCGCGCGCGACATCGTCGGCGCTGAAGACGCGTCCCTCGACCAGTGGCGCGAGACCAGTCGCGGCGAAGGTGCAGCAAAGACGCTCATGCCCGCTGTTGGACGCAACACAGTAAGGCTGATTGAGGCCGCGCAACAGTTCCACGATGCCAGCAATGGGCTGCAGTTGCGTGTTGAACGCGTCATCGAGACGCTCGGCAAGGCTTGCCTCATAATCAACCGGCAAAAGAACGCCATGGATCATCTCAAGCTTGCGGCGTGCCGCCATGGCATCCAGGCCGACCAGCTCGGAAATGGTCTCCTTGACCGACATCGCCAGTCCGAAGGCATTGAGTGTCTGGCTGGTTACCTGCGCGGCGAGGATTTCGCTGTCGACGAGAACTCCGTCGCAATCAAAAATTACAAGATCTATCACAGCTTTAACCTGATGAAGAGCCGCGCGTGTTCTTTCACGCGCGGCAGATGTTGGGTGAGGTAACTTACTTCGGAAGAAGCGCGTTGGTTTCCTCGGTGATCTTGGCGAGGCCGTCCTCTGGGGTAACGTCGCCGCTCATCACCTGGCCGATGATGTCGCGCTGCATGCGCCAGATCTTCACGCCATTGGTGCCCGGATAGCCGCCCCAGGGAGCCGCGCGGGAGATCTGCTTGATGCTGGTGTACCAGTTCGGGTTCTCTTCGTAGAACTTGCCAAGATATTCGGGCGCAAGCGCTGCCTTGTTGGTCGGCATGTAGCCCGAGCCGAGAACGGCGATCGTCTGGCCTTCGGCGCTGGTCGCGAACTTGATGTATTCCCAGGCCGCATCCTGCTTGGCCTTATCCTTGGCGAGGATCATCATGCCGTTGCCGCCGGTCGGCACAACGCCCTTTTCGAGGTTCGAAACCGGGTAGGTCGAGGACATGAGCTTGAAGCGATTGCCGATCAGGTCGGAGAAACCACGCGCGCTGTTCGGCGAGGCGAAGATGATGCCAAGCTTGCCGGCGGCGAACTGCTGGCGAGACTGCTCGTAGTCGCGCAGGACCATCTTGCCGTCGGTGACGAAACTGCGAGCCAGCTTCAGGGCGTTCATGCCCGAGCCACTGTCGAAGGCGACAGTCTTGTTGTCATCCTTCATGATGTGTTCGCCCTGCTGAAGGATGAGCGAGCGCCACAGCCAGTCGTCCGGCCAGGCATGCATGTCGTAGGCGAAGCCGTCGACATCGCCGCCGAGTTCCTTGATCTTGGCGCCGAGGGCGACCATGTCCGCCCAGTTGGTCGGGAAGTTTTCAGGATCGCCGCCAGCCTGCTTGACCAGATCGGCATTGTAGAAAACGATCGGCGTCGAGGCATTGAAGCCGATGCCGTACTGCTTGCCGTCTACTTTGCCGAGATTGAGGATCGAGGGCTCGTAGTTGGCGTTGATCCAGGCCTCGCCTTCCTTGGCCATGTAGTCGTCCAGTGCAATGACCTGACCGCGCTTTTCGAGCTGATGGACGACTTCAGGCAGCAGGTGATAGCCGGAGTGATAGACATCAGGGAGATTGTTGGTGATGGCTTCGCGCAAGAGTGCCTGGTGCTGCTCGTCATAGCTCGGCAGCGCATTGCGGAACTTGATGACGATGTCCGGATGCTTCTCCATGAAGGCCGCGGCGACCTTCTCATGAAAGACGTTGTGAGCCGGCATGAAGTGCTCGACTTCGATGGTGATCGGGTCCGCGTAAGCGGAGGACGCACCGACCAGGGTGGCGGCGCCGACCAGAGCGGCCTGCATGAGGGATTTCATCATTTTCTCCTTGAGAGTTGGATGAGCTATTGGGTGGTTACCGGGATCCGATGGAGGATGTTCGGAGCCCATTCTTTCGGCCGCAGCCGCTGCCAAGGGCGAACCATCCGGCCCATGGCGAAATCGAAATTTCACTTCACGCCAGTCATGGTGACGCCCTGGACGAAGTGACGCTGTGCAAACAGGAAGAGGATCGTCAGCGGAGCAGTCAGCAGCGTGGCAGCGGCCATCAGAGCGCCGAAGCTGGAGCCGAGATCCGTATCGCTGAAATACATCATGCCGAGCGGCGGCGGTGCGAGCTCCGGGCTGGTGACGACGATCAGCGGCCAGTAGAGGTCGTTCCAGTGGGCGGTGACCGAAAAGACCGCAAAGGCTGCAATAGCGGGGCTGGCACTCGGAACAACGACCCGCCAGAGGATTTCCATCTCGCCCATGCCGTCCAGCCTTGCGGCATGGATGATGTCGTCGGGGAAGGAGCGGAACACCTGGCGAAACAGGAAGATGGCGAAGACCGATAGAAAGAACGGCAGCATCAGCGAAAAGTAGCTGTCGAGCGTTCCGCTGAAGGCAAGCCCCATATAGAGCGGCAGGGCCGGTACCTGGACGGGAACGCAAAGAGCAAAGAGCACGAGTGCGAAAAGCAGATTGCGTCCGCGAAACTCGTATTTTGCGAGCGCGTAGGCGCAGGGGATAGCCGTCAGCAACTGCACCGCCAAAATGCCGGCGCAGATGATTACGCCATTGGCCATGAAGCGAAGCAGTGGCGCCTTGGCGAAGGCTTCGCGAAAATTGTCGAAACCGACGAAGGTTTGCGGCAGCCAGTGAAATGTCGCCGAAAACACTTCCTGCGACGGACGGAACGCCGTCAGTACCATCCAGTAGAACGGAAACAGCATGGCGAAGGCGTAAGCCAGAAGGAAAACATGCATCGCGATCTGGCCGGGGGTCAGGCCTGCTCGCACGAGGAAGGAACCGGGGCGCAGCATCAGTAGTGAACCTTCCGTTCCAGAACCTTGGCCTGAACCAGGGACAAAAGCAGGATGATGCCGAGGAAAACGACGGTGATGGCCGAGGCGAGGCCGATACGCATGTATTGGAAGCCCTCGAGATAGTTGACGTAGAGCAGCACGTCGCTGGCGCCCTGGGGACCGCCGCGGGTCAGCACGGCAACCGTGTCGAACACCTTGAATGCCGTGATCGAGGTGGTGATGATCACGAACATGGTGGTCGGCCCCAGCATGGGAAGCGTCACGGTGAAGAAGCGCTCGATTGGGTTGTCGATGCCGTCGACGGCTGAAGCTTCGTAGAGCTCCTGTGGGATTGCGGTGAGGCCGGCGGTGAAGAGCACCATATTAAAGCCCGCAAGTGACCAGACACCGATGATCGCAAGTGCGGGCATCACCAGCGACGGATCGCCGAAGAACTCCAGGGAGGGCAGGCCGATCGCGGTGAGAAGGTGATTGACCGGGCCGATCTTGCCGTGAAGCAGGTATTTCCACACGGTCGCCATGGCGATCAGGGTGGAGGTTACCGGCAAGAAGAAGGCGATCTGATAGAATTTGCGGCCGCGCTTAAGCCCGTTGACCATGACCGCGAGAACAAGCCCGATGATGACCGATGCCGGAACGACCAGTGCCACGTAGTAGGCCGTGTTGAGCAGCGATCGCCAGAAGGTCTTGTCTCCCCAGAGCGAGAGATAGTTGTTGAAACCGACGAAGGAGAAGTCGAGCGCGCCGAGCTCATAGTCGGTTAAGCTCATGGCGATCATCATGACGATCGGCAACAGCATGGTGCCGACAAGCAGGATGATCGATGGCGCGGCGAACCAGTATGCGATCGATGGCGCGATCTCGGCGCCAAGCCGGCGCCGGGCAGCGCGGCCGATCGAGGCAGACGACAGAACCATGGTCATGATCAGGCGCCCACCAGCTTGCGGCCTGGGGTATAGGTGATCGGCTCCGGTGCAGTCGCGCCATGAATAGCCGGCAGTCGCTTGCCATCCGCGTCAAACAGCAAGGCCGCGCTTGCGCGCGCGCCGATGTTGAAGTTTTCCTCCAAGCGGCCGCTCATCTGCAGCGCTTCGAGTTCCGCCGCCGAAATTCGGAGCGTCATGTTCTTCTTGTCACTGCCATCGTCGCGCACATGCAGCAGCACATCATGTCCAAGGCGCTCGACCCGCTGCAGGCGTCCATCGATCACGATGTCGGACGAGCCGTCGTCGATGGTGAGGATTTCCGGGCGCAGGCCGACCGTCAGTTGCCCGGTTGCCTCCGTGCGCAGCGCGGTGGCACGCCCCGCGATAGAAATTCGTCCCTGCGGGTCGGCACGGGCCGTTAGGAGATTGATTTCCGGGCTGCCGATGAAGCGGGCAACGCGAACATCCGCCGGGTTGGCATAGATTTCATTGGGTGTTGCGACCTGAATGATCTCGCCATCCATCATCAAGGCCACGCGGGTCGACATGGTCATGGCTTCGACCTGATCGTGCGTGACGTAGATGAAGGTTGCGCCGAGACGCTGGTGCAGTTCGGAGAGTTCGCCGCGCATGTGCACGCGCAAGCGGGCATCGAGGTTGGAAAGCGGCTCGTCCATCAGGAAAACGCGCGGCTGGCGCACCATGGCGCGGGCAAGCGCCACGCGCTGCCGCTGGCCGCCCGAAAGTTGGGCCGGGCGCCGGTCGAGCAGCGGTTCGATCTCCACCTGCGCCGCCACCTGCTTCACCGCTTCCGCGATCTCGGCGCGGGCGGCAGCCTGGCCCGGGGCAAACTTGCCGACCAGTGGCCAGCGCGCGAAGCTGTTCAAGCGCCGGACCTTGAGCGGCGTGGCGATATTGTCGCGAACGCTCATATGCGGATAGAGCGCGTAGCTCTGGAAAACCATCGAAACGTCGCGCGCCTTGGGCAGAAGATGATCGACAGGCGCTCCGTCGATGCTGATCGTGCCGCCGTCCTGCGGGATGAGGCCGGCGATGATGCGCAGCAGGGTGGATTTTCCGCAGCCGGAAGGACCGACAAGGGTCAGGAATTCTCCAGCCTCGACATCCACGGAAACGCCCTTCAGCGTCTTCGTAGCACCGAAATTCTTTTCGATCGAGGAAATGGATACGGTCGCCGTCATGCTTTGTCCCACTGATTTCGGTGGAACCATGACGGAGTTTTATTTCATCTGGATGACAGGAGTGGATTAAAACTCCACAACCAACATCCGCCGCTTAGCCGGCATCATTCCGCCGCGATCGCACCTGCCAGCGCTTCCACAAGCAGAATTTTTGCCGGGACCGCGGTCATTTCCCCGCCGATCGGCGGAGGGTCGACGGCCACCGCCAGCAGCACGGCATCGGCGTTTTGGGTAAGCGGACTGTTTGCGCGGCCGGTAATCGCCAGGGTAAAAGCCCCGGCCGCCCGGGCCCCGCTCAAGAACCGCACCGTGTCCGGCGTCAGTCCCATTTCGGAGATCCCGATAGCCACGCAAGACGCGTCGAACTTCGTGATCACCTCATGGGCGAGCGTGGCATCCTGGAATGCCTGGGCGATGAGGCCGACCCGCATGAGGCGGTAAGCCACCATCTCGGCCACGATTCCCGAGATTCCGGCGCCGAAGATGTCAATGCGCCGGCTGTTCTTGAGTTGTATCGCCAGACGAAGCAATAACTCCGGATCGAGATTTTGTGCAGTGCCGTTGATCGCATTGCCGAGCCGGTCCGCGAGAGGCGTTAGGCCGCCGACATTGGACACGCGCTTCAGCCGAGAGGTGCGCTGGCTCGCGAGTTCCGCCGTCAGCGCGATCTTGAGGTCGCGATAGCCGGCATAGCCGAGATGCTTGCAGAAGCGCACCACGCTGGCTTCGCCGCTCTGCGCCAGCACCGCGAGTTCTGCAAGAGAGGAGCGGACAACCCTTTCCGGATTGTCGAGAATGTACTTGCCAATGCGCGAAAGCGCTTCCGGCATCCCGTCGATTTCCTTGCGCATGCGTGGAAGGCTGGGAGCGCCGAAAGTTTCACGACTGTTTTCTGAAAGCACTTTGAGTGGCATTGAGTCTTTCTTGGCGCCGGTTCTGCAATGGGAGCGGCGCCAAGCGTGGAGCGTTCTGGGCTAAATGTCCAGAATATGCAGTGGGATCCCAGGCCCTTTCTGGCGCGGCCATAGATTGCGGTTCGCTGGCGTTCTCCGAATCTCGAAAGCGGTTTTGCGCCCTTATTTCAGAGACGCGAATTCGCAACAGTTGGATTTCGCTGCTTCCGAGAACTTTTGAATACGTGGCCCCTGGGTCAGACGCACGTATACTGAGAAACCCATGTGTTTACAGCCAAGCGATCTGTACTGCGGTATCTCTGGAAGTGAGAGAGCGGTGTGGCAGAAAATTTAGAAGTGGCTATCGGCGGCTCTTGAGCAGATTCTTAAGGGGCGAGCCCCCGAATTCCGAGATCGTGACATATCAGAAATCTGTCGCGGGTAGCCAAACCTGTTCACCTGCGGCTAGCAAGGTCGCCCCCACCGTTGCTGATCCTCCCGCGACACCAAGTAATGAATGAAGGCCCGGCATTCACCGATCAATCGGTCATTAGAAGGGTCAGCGTTTCAAGCCTGCGGTTCTGTCGATCGGTGATGTCGCTTCGGCTTCGCTGAGATCAGTCTCCCAGGTTCGGTTCACGAAGCCGAAGAACTCTCAAGAAGACCGGCCAGCGCGTTGGAGATCTGTACAATGGGACGTTCCTTTTAGTAGACGAATGAGAAATTCGTTAGTGGGCTTCACGACTGGCGCGCGGATTTCGTTAGTATCGATCATGGTGTCCTGCATTGACCCTCGTCGGCGGTTCGGACACGCCGCAGGGTGATGGCGAATTCGTCGCCCCCACGCGCGCCACCGTGTCGGCTTCTCCGATCAGAGGCGCAAGCCTGCGGCCGACCTCGCACAGCGACTGGTCCCCGGCTTCGTGACCGAGCGTGTCGTTGACCTGCTTGAAGCGGCCGAGGTCGAGTGCCAGCAGCGCGACGCTCGCCTGGTCGCGACGCTCCTGTCACTTTCTCCAACTGCTTGTTGAAATAGGCGCGGTTGGCGAGGCCGGTCAGCGTGCCATGATTGGCATGATATTCGGCATCGGCCTTGCCCTGCTCGAGAGCTGCCGTGGTGCGGCGCAGCCCACGCAGCAGGAGCAAAAGGATGACGCCGGCAATGGCCAGCGCGCCGATCATGGCGGGCAAGGTTTCTGTCAGAATCCGCGCACCCGGGCGATCTGGCCGCCAGATGAACCAGCCGACGGTCACCGCGACAATGTAGACAGGTGGAACTGGCGGTTGAGCAGCACTTCGCCGTTTAAGATATCGCCGAAGATGCCGACGTCGCATGCGCCGTCCCTTCCCATCAGTAAAAGCGGCGCATCTGCAAAGAGGCGCGCCGCATCTTCGCCGATGCGGGATTGGATGGAGTAACTCCTTCGAGCTTTTGCTCGCAGAGGCCGCCCAAAACGCTGCAAGCTGTGCCGAGAGATCGAGCGTCACGGGCTACTTGGTCGGCGCATTCTGGCGCTGGCGTCAGCCCCAAGGTCATCACGACGCTGCGGAATATCGCAGCGCGTGGGCTCGTCGGCTACGGTTGCCGAACCGTTAAGAAAGTCCCTCGCTTTTGTTGAAACATTTGGAGCGCATTTCCACGGCGAATTAAATCGAACACGCTAAAACCTCTCCCATAACGAACAAATATCCGGGAGACTGGTGGCATGGCATTGGCGTCAAAAAATATAAATATGAAACTCGGAGTTATTGGTAAGTTTCTTATCGTTGCGCAAATTCTTATTGTTTCAATGCTTATATCTGAGCGTGCGTACGCCTCTGATCGGCCGACTATGATTTCGTTTGGGCTTACCGATTCAGGATTGCCGCAGCTCAAGAACAAAAGAAAACCGAACAGAATAAGTAGTTCATTCGGACGCGTGAAGGTAAGTTCTGTAAATTACCTTGGCAGCGCACCGTATATTTGCACGCCCAGCGGATTTGGAAGTACCTCTCGCTGCTTCCGTCGCGACAGCATTTTGAAACTCGCGAGCAACGCAAATTGATACATTAAAGGGGGCGGGCGATTTCCTCCCGCTTCCCCTTGCGTTGAACGAACAAACAACCCATTCCACGTGACCCGTGGTATGCCGATAGGGGATATCAGTATTTCTGTTTGATCTTCTCGAGGTTGAGTGTGACGTAGTCCCCACTGCGCAGTTTCAGAAACTCGTCGCCAGGTTGCACCTCACTGTGGCGAAATACATACCAAGTGCCGCCAAGTGACTTCTTCTGAAAAATTACGCCTGCATTTTCCCTAAACAGAAAGCAGGAGAAGGCCGGCGATGTGCCGGCTTTGCTGCGCCATAGGGCACGAAAGCAGAGCTTTCCTTCATTCGACGCAAACCAATCGCCCTGTGCGTAAGAACTTTGAGCGCCCTTTCGCGTCCATGCAAGAAAGTGCTTGTCGGGCGAAAAGAAGCCGCCTCCATCCCGCCAGATCCAGGTACGACCTTTGTGTAGATCTTCCAGAGCAGCGCGGGACATCGGACGGGCCAAGGCGGCAGCCTTGTCGATCTCGATTTGCGAGGCCGCTTGCGCCAATCCTCCCGCCATCCCGGCAGCAATGACCGCGGTCAAGGTGAAAATTCGGAAAGTAGACATCATATCTTACCTATATGGTTAGAGCGTTAGTTGAGTACGTGATCGGCAACTCGCCAATCCGGACGGCTAACACCGTGCGGCCATGCATAGACTTCGAGATCGTTGAAATAGACGACAGCAGTCAGGTCCGGAAATTCCGTATGCGGCTTTGCAGCCTCTTGCGCCCAGTCCCGGACATAGTCGTCGTTACCTGCATAACCCAGCTCCGCGATTTTGATTGGCTTGCCGAAACCCTTCACGCGGTCATATCCAGGCTCTGTCCTTTCGACGAAAGTTGAATCCCGTCCCAGTGTGGCCTGGTCGTATTCCTGATAGCCGAAGACGGACAGGCCGATCACGTCCACATATTCGTCGCCAGGGTAGTAGGCCTCAAGACCCTCATCGCCCTTGGGTGACCACATGTACTGCGCATGTGGAAGCTCCTTACGGCACACCGTGACCGTCCGCCTATATGCGGCGATGAAGTCTGCGGGCTTCCAAAGGGCCCAGGTAAAATGCCCGAGCCTGTCTTCCATCTCCTGCCCCCAGCGAATGGTGATCGGGCTTTTCAATTTGGACGCTTCGGAGCAGACAGCCGCCATGTTCGCATCGTAGCGCCCATTCAATATGTCGCTCAGAAGCTGCTCGGGCGTAAGACGCCAATCCTTGTTCCAGGACCACGGCTCGACCGTGATCATCAGCTCACGCCCGCGTTCTTGGGCATAGCTATCGGCCAAGGTAAGCGTTTCAAGGTCAACGTCCTCCCAGGGAAGGAAGAGATGCTCGATTTTGGAATTCGGGTCGTTCGTGAAATCCCCATGGGGATCGTAGGCACCGAAAACCAGCGACTGCGGCGTGATGATAGGGCGCTTGTCGTGGAAATCCCCGCGAGTGTTCACGCTTGCGCCAGAAACACCGCTAGCCGCATTGACCGCGCCAGAAAGGGTAAACCCGCAAAGAAGGGCCGCCGTGACTTTTCCTAAGACGTTCATTTATCTACTCCTAGCTGCCTCGAGAGCGCTGTCATGGTGGACTATTTTCTTGAAAGAGAGGCCTTGATGTCACTTTGCGGTTGCGAGACGACGTCTTCCTTCGTCAGCTTGGCGAACTCCCCGTCCTTGTCCGACGTGGAACTACGGAAGACGTACCAACTGCCGTTCGGTTCTTTGCGTTGGTAGATCGTGCCATTGTAGACTCGGTGGCTAAAGCAGGTTTTGTTAGGGAATGCCCCGGTCGCGCTATGCCAGATTGCCTTTAGGCAGAGGAAACCGGTGTCGGTGACTATCCATCTGCCATCCGCCCAGGTCACGCCGTCTTTGCCATCGCTCCATGCCGAGAAACTGCGCCCCTCGTCGTTCATTCGGCCAGCGCCGTCAGACCACAGCCAGCTTTTGTCGCGGTAGATCATATAGAGTTCGACGCTGGTAAGGGCTTGCGCGTCGGGGGGAAGGATAACTGTCCCCTCGGCGATGACAGGCGTTGACACGACTGAGAATAAGGCCGAGGCGCCGACAAGCCTGCTCCATATACGCCCACCGCCGAATACGGACAGCAAGTGGTGAAATTCCTTCGCCATCGTGGTTCTCCGCTATGCCGCCGGTGCCGCCTTGGTCGCGCAGCGCACCTTCCGGACGGGGAGATCGATCGGTCGACCTCCCTGCGTGGCAACCGCGGTTTTCGCATTGGCACGGCCTACGGCTGACACCTGGAAACCAAGCCTTTCGGCCGCGCCCGGCTCGAAGGCATTGCGCAGGTCCACCAGAACCGGTTGGCGCATGAGCCGCCTAAGGCGAGCAAGGTCAAGGTGCTGGATGCTGTCCCATTCCGTCACCACCACGGCCGCATCGGCCCCCTGCACGCATTCGTAAGGGTCCTCGAATAAGGCGACATCTTCCAGAAGCGACTTTGCATTCTCCATTCCCACGGGATCGTGAGCGCGAATTTTGGCACCAAACCGCTGAAGGGTTTCAATCAGCGGCACGGAAGGTGCATCGCGCATGTCGTCTGTGTCCGGCTTGAACGTAAGGCCAAGCACCGCAACGCTCATGCCGCTGACATCGCCCCCCAGGGCATCCACGACCTTCAGTGCCATCTTGCGCTTGCGTGCCTCATTGGCGCTGACGGTTTCCTCGACGATACGCAGCGACACACCATAGTCCTGTGCGGTCCGCAGCAGCGCCAGCGTGTCCTTCGGGAAGCAGGAACCGCCATATCCAGGCCCAGCGTTCAGGAAACTGCGGCCGATGCGCTTGTCGAGCCCCACGCCAAGTGCCAGTTCGTTGACATTGCTGCCCACCTGCTCGCACAGATCAGCCAGTTCGTTGATGAAGGTGATCTTGGTCGCCAGGAAAGCGTTGGCGGCATACTTGATGAGTTCGGAGGTGCGGCGCCGCGTAACCACGATTGGAGCACTCTGTGCCGCGAGTGGGTCCGCATAGAGATCAACGAGCACGCCGCGCGCGTTTTCGTCCTCCACGCCGACGACCACGCGATCAGGCTGCAGAAAGTCTCCAATCGCCACGCCTTCACGCAGGAACTCAGGGTTTGATGCGACCGAGAAAGTGTCGTGCGGACGTGCGAGCGCAATGATCTTTTCCACCGCATCGCCCGTGCCTACGGGAACCGTAGACTTGACCACGACGACGGTGTTTTCGTCGATCAGCGGCGCAAGCTCGCGCGCCGCCATATAGACGAAAGACAGATCGGCGTCGCCGTGACCTGCGCGCGGCGGCGTGCCGACAGCGATGAACACCGCACGCGCATCCTTGACTGCCTCCGCCAGGTTGCAGGTGAAGGACAGCCGCCCGGCGGCACAGTTGCGCTCAACGAGTTCATCCAGTCCGGGTTCGTAGATTGGCATTCTGCCCTCGTTCAATCCCGTGATTTTCTGCACGTTCTTGTCTACGCAGACCACCTGATTGCCCCATTCGGCAAAGCAGGCTCCACTGACGAGGCCGACATATCCGGTTCCGACAATTACAATCTTCATCGTCTCGTCACGCCCTTGGCGCCCTTTCCGTTAAGGTGTTCAGTCGGCGTCGTTCGCTTGCCAGTGGGGGTTGAAAATGATCTTCCGCTGTTTCCGGCCATCCACGCCTGCGCCTGCGGCCGAATAGCGACTATCAAACAATCTGAAACTTGTGGTGCCCCATGTGAGGGCTTCGACGCCGGCTAGGCCGCGTTCGACGGTGGCAAGACTTGTGAGAGAGACAAGTCCCGCAACACACGCGGCAAGGGCAGGCCGATAGGAACGTGCCTGTACGCGCACTGTATTTTCACGTGCATGCTGAATCACGATTGTGAGCAGCAGCACCAAATAGAAGACGGCATTGATGATGGCGAAGACATAGAACCCGCGATTTTGATGTGCGTCCTCGATAAAAAGCACGGGCAGTATGGAGGCCAGCGCTACCACGCAGTAAGGCAGGAGAACACGGAAAGGAATCGGGTCGACCTCCGAACTACCCTTCGGGGTAACCCGAAAATCGACAAACGAGCCAGTGATCCAGTCACGCGTAGCGGCGAATGTTCCCGCAAGCACCCAGGGCCACCGGGCCAACAGGAAAAGCATCACTTCCCAGCTGAAAATCTTCCCGTCTATTGGGCGGAAGGTACCACTTGCCCGCCAACGATGGGCGAGGAAGAGGATCATCAGCGACTGCGGCACGAAGTGCATCAGAAAGTCGGGATAAGTGACGCTGACGAAGTTGTCGCCATACAACAGCACCATGACCGGCAGCAGGAACATCATCGCCAGGAAAAACGCATAGAGCGGATACCAGAGCTGCGAGAACAGGAACTGGATCTTCAGCCGCAACGGCAAGCGCCGGATCAACTGAGGCGTGTATTGTAGCAGGATCATGACGAGGCTTCGCGACCACTGGAACTCCTGCGTGACCAAATCGGTGAATGTGCGCGGTCCGTCGCCATGGGCGATGGCGTCGAGCGCGTGTGCGCCGCTCCAGCCATGTGCATTCATGAAAAGGGTGGTCGAATGGTCTTCTGCCAATTCCGGACCGAGTCCGCCGATCTGCTTCAGGGCAGCGGTCCGAACGGCATAGTGTGAGCCGATACAAACCGGAGCGAAGCCACCGTTGTATCCCGCTTGGAGCGAGCCATGCATGCTTGCTTCGACATAGAGCCGGCCACGCGCGGACCAGCTCTTGCCGGCGTTGCGGTCGCAGATGCTGGGCGCGGATACATAGCCCACAGCCGGATCGGCGAAGGGGCGCAACATGTGAAACAGGTAGTCTGGCTCAGGCACATGATCGGCATCGAGCTGCGCCACGAAGTCATAACGCTCATAGCCATAGTGATCGTAGAAGAACGCAAGATTGCCTTCCTTGCACCGTGTCCGTCGCGGCCACGACTGGCGATGATAGTCTGCCCGTCCTTTTCTGGTCGAAACATACACCCCGTGCCGCCGGCACCAGTCGAGCGTTTCCGGCAAAGGATCTTCATCCGCAAGCCACGTGTCATGCGGCACCCCCTGTGCCAGCATCGCGCGCAAGGTCTCCGCCACGACCTCAAACGGTTCCGACGGGGCTTTGGTCACCACCATTGCTACCCGGCTGCCGGCTGGAAGATGCAAGGGGCCGCTCGGCCGACGCGCATTGAAGAAAATGATGATGAAATACACCGGAAGGATCGTCACCCAGGCCAACAACGCGGTCACCAAGATGGAACCGGCAACGTTGACATGGTGCGCCGTCAAGAACCACCATTGCCAGAAATAGACCACCGCGGCAGCCCAGAGAACGACACCGGCGAGATACTCGATGCGTCGCCAGCCCGAAAAGATTGGCACCATCGAAGGTGTGCCCTGTTCTGCGCTCATTTTCGAGCTTCCAGCCCGAAGAAGGGAGCGGCGGTACGGATGATTGTCTCGAGATTCGAATATTGTGCCCAGAAACCCAGCTTCTCTCGGGCCATTCCCGGATCGGCATAAAGCGCAGGGGGATCGCCCGCGCGGCGCTGTCGCATCTCGACAGGTACATCACGACCCGTGATTTCGTGAATTGCATTGAGGATTTCACGGATCGAGGTGCCGCGGCCAGTTCCGAGATTGACCGCGAGGTTGGTCCCCCCACGCATGAGATGCTTCAGCGCCAACACATGCGCGCGCGCCAGATCGGTCACGTGAATATAGTCGCGGATACAGGTACCGTCCGCAGTGGCGTAGTCATCACCAAAAATCTCCAGGCGATCTATACGACCCGAAGCAGCCATCAGAGCACGCGGAATTATGTGGGTTTCGGGATCGTGTGCTTCACCGAGCTCACCTTCGGGATCGGCGCCGCATGCATTGAAATATCGCAAGGCCACGTAACGCAGGCCGTAGGCGGTCGCGTAATCGGCAAGCATGTGTTCCGCTATCAGCTTGGTGCGACCGTAAGGGTTGATGGGGGTCTGTGGCGCGTCTTCCCGGATCGGCAGTTCTGAAGGAATTCCGTAGGTTGCACAGCTCGACGAGAATATGACCTTGTCGATGCCGGCGCGACGACACGCCTCGATCAGCGAAAGCGTGCCGCCCACATTGTTACTGTAGTATTTCGCCGGATCCCCAACGGATTCCCCGACATAGGCGGACGCCGCGAAATGAATGACGGCGACGGGGGCATAGTCCTCGAGCGTTCGCGCCACCAGTTCAGTGTCGAGGACGTCACCCTCGACAAGAGGCCCCCAGCGCACCGAACTGGCGTGGCCGGTGGACAGGTTGTCATAGACGACGGGTTCGAAGCCACCAGCGTGCAGAAGCTTGGCTGTATGGCTGCCAATGAAACCGGCACCACCTGCGACGAGAACGGTCCGAGTTGACATCACGCCACCTCTGCGAAGGCTCCGGCGGATCGGGCCAGCAGGCGTTCGAAATAGGCGATCGTCGACTTGAGACCGTAGGCCAGCTGAATGCTCGGCTCCCAGTTCAGCTCGCGCTTTGCCACAGAGATATCCGGTCGGCGCTGGCGCGGATCGTCCACCGGCAGCGGAAGATAGACTATCTTCGAAGACGAGCCGGTCAGCGCAATGACCTTCTCTGCCAGTTCAGCCACGGTGAATTCACCTGGATTGCCGAGATTGACCGGCGCGTCCAAGCTGGCCGGCGCCCGCATGAGGCGGACGAAACCCTCGATCAGGTCGTCGACGTAGCAGAAGGAACGCGTCTGCGCGCCGTCGCCGTAGATGGTAATATCGTCGCCCTTGAGCGCCTGAACGATGAAGTTGGACACTACCCGCCCGTCATCCGCCCGCATATGCGGACCATAAGTGTTGAAGATGCGGGCGATCTTGGTCTGGACGCCGTATTGTTGATGGAAGTCGTGGAAAAGCGCTTCGGCGCAGCGCTTGCCCTCGTCGTAGCAGGAACGTGGACCGAACGGATTTACATTGCCCCAATAGCTCTCGGGCTGCGGATGAACATGGGGATCTCCGTAGACTTCCGAGGTGGAGGCCTGAAAAATGCGGGCGTTTGAGCGTGCGGCCAGCTCAAGCAGATTGAGCGAACCCAGGACGCTTGTCTTCGTCGTGTGGATCGGGTCTGCCTGATAGTGCGGAGGAGAAGCAGGGCAGGCAAGATTGTAGATTTCGTCGATCGGCAGGTCGATTGGCTCAACGATATCGTGGCGAACGAAGCTGAATGCGTCGAAACGCAGGAGATGACGCAGATTCTCCAGGCGGCCAGTCGAGAAGTTGTCGATGCAGATAACTTCTTGCCCGTCATTGAGCAGGCGCTCGCACAAATGGGAGCCGAGGAAACCGGCGCCGCCAGCCACGAGGATTCTGCGCTTGGATTGATTTTGGCGCGGATTCCTACCCGCTCCCTGGAACGCACCCAATATACACCCCCCACTACTTGCGGAGACCATTGCAGTATTCACAAAGGCAGGGTCGACCGCTCGCAAATTAACTCATATATGCAGTATATTTTGAAATCAATCTGCAATGAGTACTTGGGGAAAATGTATAAGAAGCAATTCGGCGAGTCGTTATCGGGAAATCCGGAAACTTGTCTGGCTGTCCATTTCTGTCCACGGGGCATGCATTGGCCTACTGCCAGCTTTTCGGACACGCAGTTAAGGTAACACATGGCTTGTCGCGCGAACGCGATGGCGTAGAGTGTCGTCGCTGAGAGTCGATGTAATCGAACGTCCGCCCTGGCGTCATCCCTCGTCCCTTAAACCTTGTCCGCGACGGGTTCGGTCTTGAGCGACGAGAAGGAGCTCCCCATCGCAGCATTGTCCCAGACATCGCCGGCCCTGCTCATCGAGAATATGATGCCATGGTCCGCCATCGGCCGCCGGAACTGTTCGCTGCTATTTTGCGATCCACGATCCGAGTCATGCAGCAAGCTGTGGAGATTGCCTCTACGCCAGATCGCCATGATGAGAGCGTCGGTGACGAACTGGGCCGTCATCTCCAACTTCGGAAACTCCGGAACCCGCGCAGCACGTTTTTGTGTAGATCAAAATCGCCGGCCGCCTGCGCCAATGCGACACCTCGGACGTATCTCGATACGCCCTGCGCCGAAGCCCTCGCCCTTGTCCCGAATTCCCGCCGGCAGAACGCTTTCGAGTAAAAGCTGAAAGGCGTTAGTGGAAGCAGAGCGTCCTCAGCCAGCTTTCAAAGCTCGCCTGTTCTTGCTCATTGGGAGGCTGGTGAGCGAGTCCGTGAACTTCTACAGAGCCTGTGTGCCTACGGACCATACTGGGGCTGTATCCGAACTTCTGGCTGAAGGCTCTGCTGAAATTAGCTGCGGAATCGAAGCACGCGGCATTTGCGATATCCAGTATCCGGTTTGAATTATTGGGGTCACTCAAAGCGGCGTGTGCTGCAAGCAAGCGCCTCGAGCGGATGTAGTTCAGGACACCGCCATAGGTTTCGAAAAGCTCGTAAAGCTTGGTGCGAGAGATAGCGAGCTCGCGGCTCAGGGCGTCAGCCGTCAGGTCTGGAGATGCCAGATTGTTTTGGACGAAGCGCCGTGCGCGAGCCATCAACCCAATCTGAGTGGTCTGATCATTTACATCCTCTCCCCTGCCCAGAAGAGGCGAGACGCTGTCAATTATCATCTCTCGGACATGGCCTATGATCTTCGGCAAATCCTCGGCCGTGAGACGGTCCAGATTGGCTTCAAGGCTATTCGTGTAGTCGATCAGCAGCTTTGAAAGGCTGCCATCAAGAACGGTGTTGTTAGCTCGTAACATTCCTCCATGGTCGATAAAGAGGTCAGACGGCAGAATTAATGACACCGATGACGCCTCAAGCGTGCGTCCCCGAAAGGGATAGCCAAGCCACCGGATCTCCAATTTGCCTGGCTCGTTTTCTGCGACGCGTCCGTCAACGCCTGTCCACGTTTTCCCCGAACGCAGAAAGGATACTTGCCAATGGTCGATGGGGCTGAAACGTAACTTGCTGGCTGATCGCTCATAGCTCAAAGCAGGGGTCGATTGCTGCACGAGCAGCATGCCGCCTAGGTTCCACACAATGTGGTCGGCCACAAACGGGGCTTCTGGCGATACGGCGTCAGGCAACTGAACATCCATCAGCGGCGCCATGTGATCTTCCCACGCTGAAAATTGTCTGCCGAGTGCAACATCACGCGTTGAAAGGCGCAGAGGCGTCAATGCCGGCGGAACATATGGTACATCACCCGACAGTTGGGGCAGGCGCGGCCACTGGCGGCGCTCCACGAATGCAGAATGTTCCGTGGTCGAGTTTTCCTCGCTGGAATTCACGGCAAGGCCCTTCACTTCTTAACCCCACGCCAAATCAATAATAGCGCTTCATGAATCTTGGCTGAAGAATGCTCTTTGCAAGGTTGCGCTAACGCTGCACGTTCGGAATATATCACCCTTGTTGTTGCCATCTTCAATGCGTTTCCGCAGCTGGCCGCCCCGCGTTTCCGGGAAACTCCTGGATTAAGTCGACTCTCGAAGAGCCATCTCTCCGAGGCGCTAGCTGATAATGAGTTGGGCGGCCACGCCGTAATCCTGAAGCGCAATGGTCACGAGTAGCGCGGCCGAGATGGGGACACCGAAGGGAACGACGCGCTGGCGGTTCAGTCGCTTGATATAGGCGTGGAATGCAGGCGACGGCAGCAACATCGGATTGCGCACGATGGCTGCTGTGACCAGTGCGAAGACCAGCAGCGCCAAGGCAAAGACCAGCAAATCGGCCCCACCCGAGACAAACGGCGCCACGGCCACCAGCTTGACGTCGCCGGCGCCGATCTTCTTCAGCAGCCAAAATGGAAACAACAGCACGAAGAGCAAGGCGCCTGCGATCGCGCTCAGTCCAAGGTTCCACCAGGAGCTTTCGGCCAAGGCGGCGAGAAACAGCGATGCCGAGCGAGTGCCGGCGCTAGTCGGCCAATCTGTGCCCGAGTGAACAAGGGGCGTGAGAGACTATTTTCGAATCGGGAAGCGCTGCTTCATACCGTCAAAGTGACGCTCAACGAACGTCCATGACATGTATGCCACGGTGATAGTCAGCGCGGTCATCACGGCGAAGGTCCACCAGGTTTTGGCGTAGAGTACGGGCCAGCAATCGGCAGCGAGCCACCAGAGCGGCAAGTGGAAGACATAGGCACCGTAGCTGACCCGACTTGCGAACTTGGTAAAGCCATTGTTGAGCAGGAAACCGATAGGGCCACGGAAGCCCGCATAGGCCCCGGCAACGATCGACACCAATGGATAGATAACGAACAATCGATAGGGCGCGGACTGACCAAAACCTGACCAGAGGTAGAACGGCGTCAGAATAACGAGTACCGACATCGCGATGTTGGCGGGATGCCGCAAGACGGCTTGTAGTTCCTTATTGTCCTTCCCAAGGGCGAGTAGACCGCCGGCGGCTATAGGGTCGAAGGCTGACACAATGCCAACCCATCCGTCGAGGCCGAAGTGTGGCGCGTTGACCCGCACGAATATGCTGAGCACCATCGCGGCGACAAACAGAACGGCGAGTCCCGATCTCGACAGGAAAAACACGGCGATCGGGCACAGCAGATAGAACTGTTCGAGTGTGTTGAGGCTCCAGAGGTGAGCCGCAACCCATGGCGACCACGTCTTGTTCATCATGAAATAGAGGTTCGACAGCTGCAGCGCGTGCCATGGCAGGCTGGCCCGGATGCCGTCCATATTGAAGATCGCGGCCGCTAGGAAGGTAAGAGCTAGCGGTGGGAAGAGCCGCAGGATTCGGCGAATGTAGAAATTCTGGATGTTGAAGGTGCCGCCGATCGCTAATTCGCGGGTGAGCATGAGTGTGATGAGGAAGCCGCTGACCACGAAGAACATTGAGACGCGGACATACTCGATGGTAGGGCCGACTTCCCAGAAGTGGACGTAGAAGACCGCCAACATGGCGATCGTCCGCAGCCCATCGATCTGACCCCGCCGATCGGCAGACTGAGTATTGCCCACAGCTATCGGCGGGACTGAGTGTATCTCGCCCGCACCAAGGTCAACTTCCCGAAGCATTGCAGTGTCTAAAGCCCCACTCCCAATATCTGACAGTAAAAATCATCTATGCCGCCGAATTGCAATGGCATTACTACTACGGAGTCAGAAATTCATGGTCCGCTGGTTAGAAATGGGGCATATGATCGTATGGTTTTGTCCGCGATGCCCCGAGCGAAGCACGTGCTGTGCATCACAGCGCCAAATAATCCAGAACCTTTGCGTCGTTTGACGCAGTAAGACTAGGGGGGCACCCCTCATCAACTGCCAATCCTGCTCAGCGCGCGGCGAAACTGATGCCACCGAGATTAACAACATGCCGAGGAGCAGCACCGCAGCCCGACGGCGGCAAGGACGTCCTCAGGGTTCTCGATGGACACTAGGAACATCGCCCTGAATGCGGTGTCGCTGCCGAAGCAAGGCATCGATCTCTTGTTGCATTTTGGACATGGCGGTCGCATCCGATACCTTAATCGAAATGAAATTAAACGATTGCCGGGTTGCGCGGAGCACGCGGCTCTTTGCCGTCAAAAGCGGAATGAACACGACATCGTCTTGGCTGCGGCCGGCTGCTGCCTATCCCTTTTGTCGAGCGCCGATGAGGGTGAACGATACGTCGCCAAACCGCGAACACCTCGGGTGGTGGTGGTTTTGCTCGGCAGCAGAAGTCGAAGCGGCAGGGTGGAGACCCGTTGCGGTAACCGCAATCGACCGGGCTCTTCGATATGAAGGTCCTGAGGATGAGTGGCCTCAGTTCTCAATCCGCTGTACGCAGTTGGTCGGAGCAACGCTGTCTCGAGCGGTAGTGCTTAATGGCATCGCAACTCCCCGCTCATCACGGAAAATCCCGGCAGCTCATGCAACGCTGTGGGTGGTGGGTGAGCTGACGCGGTGATTGCTGGGTGGTTACTTTTCTGACGATTTGTCTTGTGTCAGATCGCATTTGTTGGCGCGCACCCACCATTTTCCTCCTTGTTATCAATGACCTGCTCTCTTATTGGGAGTTAGAGACGAGATCGCTGGACGGCTTCCAAGTCACGATTAAGTCACCCGCTAGGTAGCCTGAATCCGCGGTGTCTCGCTCGCGTGCGGCCCTTGCCTTTCCGAAACGGCGTCAAAACGTCCACGTTAAGATGGCGTTCTCGGCAACAGAGAGGCCAAAACGATTTTTGCGTCACGGCGGCCAGACCTTACCCTTCCGGATGACTTTGACGCCATGCCATCAGCCAAAGCGCGAAATTGAGTAGCAACAGACACGATGCCAACCTGTGCGTCACCTCCAGGATAGACGGTCAAGGGAAGCGTCTTGTCACGGACAATTCAACGGGTCCGGCGAACTCCGCCCGAGGGGACGGATGCACTGAGATTCTCGACTTTGGACGGGCTTCGCGGCATCGCCGCGCTAGCGGTCTTGCAGCTCCATGCTCAAAGCTTGTTTGGCCGACACCTCCGATCAAGCTACCTCGCCGTCGATCTTTTCTTTTTGCTGAGCGGCTTGGTTTTATCACACGCCTACGAAGAACGACTTAAGCGAGGTATGTCAGTCAGGCGATTTATGCTCATCCGCATCGTGCGCCTGTACCCGCTTTACATTCTCGGGACTCTTGTTGGCGCGGCCTTCCTTCTTGCAAGTCATGTGTTCGGAACGTCGGAATATTCGCTCGTGGGCATAGCGATCTCTCTTGTATTTTCTGTCCTTTTTATGCCAACCCCAGCGGGCGTTTTTTTCGGTGACATATCTCTCTACCCCTTTGTCTACCCGGCGTGGTCGCTGTTCTTCAAGCTTGTGGCCAATTACCTGTATTCAGTGACTTTGCCCGCGCAGGCGACTCGATTCCTTATGTCAGTCGTGGGTCTTGGGGCGGTTCTGTTGATTTGGTCGGCTTTTCGGTTCGAGGGTCTGGATGCCGGTATCTCTTGGAGCGGTTTTTCTGGCGGTTTCGCTCGCGTTATATTTTCATTTTTCCTTGGCGTCCTGCTCTTCAGGTTCCCGCTGACTTGGCGAGGGAACGGTCTCCATGCTGTGCTGTGCGTCGTTGTCCTGATCCCAATCTTTGCAGTGCCGGTCAGCAAGGATTATCGGGCAATTTTCGATCTCGCGGTTGTGATTTTTGTTTTCCCTGTCTTGGCTGCCATTGCGGCCGCCTCAGAGGGCAGCCTTCGATTTCGGCAGTGTTTTGCTTTGCTAGGCAATTCTTCCTATGCGATCTACGCGGTCCACGCTCCTGTGCTCTGGTGGACCACTAGGGTCTCGTCCAGGGTCTTTGGTGTGCAATTGACTGATCTGGCTCCGGCGTCAGGGGGCGCCGTCTTGGTCATGCTATTGCTCCTCGCATTTGCCTTGGACCGATACTATGACAGGCCGGTGAGGCGGATTCTGATGCGGCGATTAAGTGATAGCAAACTGCCGGACCAGAACAGCGTAAGTCGTAGGCTCGGCGTAGAGGGCGAGAAGAGCAGCTGGTAAATCCGCGTAGGTTTGCACCTGAGAATGAATCTCAGTTAGAAAACTCGTTGTAAATCAGCGCGTTAGAATAGCGAAATCGCGACAATATCAAAGTTGGTTGGTTTTTCGCGATAGCTATGATCCTGGCGCACTGCGGGTAGGATTGCGCCTGCGATACAGGACAACAAAAAAGCCCGCCGGAGCGGGCCTCGAATTGATCGATGGATCAGTACTATCTTTTCTTGAATCTTGGAATCACGATCGGAGCGTCGATGATGTCGGATCTGCGGAAAAACCGGCTGACGTTGCCGCAATTATCGTAGATTGGATGCACACCGATTTTTGCGAAAAGATCCAGGATCACGATCGGATGCGTCTCGTAGAATGAGGCCACTTCGGAAACTGGGATGTGCTCGGTTCGGAATGCATCAATCGATGCTACGGTCACAACGGTCTGCCGGCGATTGTTGAATGGATTGTTGATGACGCCAGTTTCGAGCAGCCCTTTGTCAATGAGGTAAGGAATGGTCGTCGCCTTGACGTGCATGTAGACTGAGGCATCTCGTTGGCTCATGACGTTGTTGCTGGCGATGTCGCTCAGGGTTGCGCGGATGGACGAAAAATAGGCGATCGCTTCGTCCAGATCAAACCTGAGGGAGTCTAGGCGGTGTCCATGGTTCGGTTTCGCTGCAACGCCACTTATGCGTCCGCTCATGACGGCGGAGAGGACATCCTCCACGTCGCAGAAAGCCTTCTGGCAAACCGTCACTATCGTCGACAACGAGCTCAAATCTTCTGAGATCGCGACATTGGCAAAGAGGTGGGTCCGGAAATCATCAAGGTCTTCTCGACGGATCCGGGAGTAGTTGCGAATTCCGTCGCGGGCCTCTACGCGGCGGAGCAGTCCGGCCTGCAAAATTCTGGACATCACACGCTCGGTCGCACCTAGTTCTCGCTTGGCTTCCTGGCTCGTGATCGTCCGGCTTGCGGCAACGAGGATGTCATGAGCCTTTTCTGCATCGAAGTAGATGCGGGCGTGCGAAGATGTGTCGTCTTCGATCAGTCCGGCTTGCTTGACCAAGGTTAAGGTCCTGTCGGCGAACAGGCCGTATTCGATGCTGGCTGATTTCACGCTATGCAAATATCTGCGCCGTACGGGGACGAAGCACATTTCGCCGGGGCCGTACGGCAGGTTGCGTTCCGCGATGTCCTGGAATAGCTCGAGAACCTCCGCGAACTCAGGCTCGTGCGAATTGTTACGCAGCCAGCGTCCCAATGATCCGAACAGAAACCTCGCCCTTCCTTTCGGACGCTCCCTTTCAATGATCCAGGCGACCGTGCTGCGAATCTTTAGCTCCCCTTGCCGAGCGAGGAAGAAACCGATCTCGCGGGATGGCGCGGAGCGCAGGTCGGGCGGGAGGAGTGAGAGTGCTGGCGGGTGACGTTTTACGAAGCGCCCGAGGTGTGTACAGAGGTCGATTGCGACATGGGCTTCGAAGCGGTCAAGATACTGTTCCTGCAGAATGCCGCTGATGCGATCTTCCACATAGCTGTCGAGCGCGACTGGAAAGTCGGCGACAGTAGCAGCCGCCTGATGCTCGATCTCGCCAAGATTGGCGGCAACGAAACGGCAGAAGCTGTCACCTGTCCTCGCCGTCGTGGGTTTCTCGACCAAAGGGCAACGATGTCGGGTGCAATTCCTAACCGCGCGGGTTAGCCATCCAACCCGCACGTAAGGGCGGGAAACATGCCGGCACCGGCCTGTTTCCATGTCGTTTACGACGCACATCGGACAGTATCGGAAGCGGTTTCCGCGTCTCACTCCCTTGTTGAAGATGGCTGCACCGAGTTGCCAGTCGAGTCGTCGAAGCATGGTGGTGACGCGATACCTTGCCAGCAGAGTCGGATCGTCTCCTGACCAATGTGATAGTCGCGCGATTGACTGCGATTCGCCGCGTTCGAGACCCCTAGCGTCGATCCCTGTCATGGACATGAAAAGCTTCATCGACGAGAAGCCGTTGGCCGCGCTCAATCGATCACAGAGGCTTTCGGGAATTTCATCGGGATGGAATACGACAGGGACGGGGAGTACCATAGCCTCAGTCCTCCATCATCGATGCGAGAGACATCTTGGGATCAATGTCCCGGAAATTCTCAGCGAGGAAGATGTTGTCACTGGGGTCGCAGCCGGTGGCGATCTGGTATTCCTTGGCAAAATGTCGGATGGTCAGCACAGTTCTGTTCCGCTCGAGCGCCCGGAAGCTGGCTGACTGGATCATCTCAATCATGGTGCCCCAGGCGCCGCTGGTGGCCAAGCACAAGCGCTCGCGGAACTCGTCGCATACCAGGTCGGCACTGAGCTCAAGACCACAGCCGATCCCCGCGACCTGCTTGATCAGATGCGCGACCCACTCGGTGTCGACCGGGAACTCCATGGGATGAAAAGGAATGACATTGGACCGGCGACGGATCTGATCGTCCTCCCGCATCTTCTCGATCTTCGGCATCCCGCTGAGGATGATGTGGAGCGGCCAGTCCTCGATGTCCAACATCGACTTCAACAGATCCTGCACGGCTTCGAACGTCACCCGGGTGTTGGACCGGACTGTGTGCTGGAGCTCGTCGAGATGAAGGCAATGGACCCTTCGTTCCTTGAACTGAAGGCGCATGAATTCGGTCATCTGAGTCTCGTTTCCCTCGTGTGGCAGGTTCATCGCCTCCAGCACCGCAACCACCAGGTCCTTTGTCGTACACCTCTTAGGGAGCTTAATGCTGATCAGCGGGTGGACCGTCTCTCCATGTTCGTTCTCGTAGGTCTGGAAATCGGACACCTGCTTGAACGCGTGTTTCAAGGCCCACGATTTCCCCGTTCCGGCAGGTCCGATGATGAAGATTCCACGACGAGGCGATGCCGCGCCTGCATGAAAGTCATGGATGTTGCTGACGACGTAACTCATCGCGGCAGCAATCTCGTCGTCCTTTCCGCTCTCGATGTACGTGTTGCGTACCCGGACCCTGAGCGATTGAAGCTCATCCTCACCAGGCGCTCTTCCATTGATCATCAGTCGTCATCCCGTTTGGCGCGGTCAAATTTGGAAGTTTTCGGAGCCGGCGTTGGCGCAGGCTTGAGTTCGGTCGATCGACCAACGGTTCCGCCACGCAGATCGTCCGGGGGTGGGAGCAGAGGAACGTCCGGCTTGATTGTTGCGCCTGAGGATGGAGCGACGATGAAATTCCGGTAGAGTTCTTTGCGTTGCTTCTCGATTTTGGCGGCCGACGGCACCACGGGGTCTAGCCCGGCACGCAGGGTTGCAGCCTTGCCGTTTTCACGGTTTAACAGAATGAAGTCGCGCATCGCGACGTAGTTCTCTTCGGTTTCCCTGCGGTTCTGCGCCAAGTCTTCCTTGCGGGCTTCCGCCCACTCGCGCTCAGTCAGATCCGGAGGAAGATCGATGGTGTTCTCAACCTCGGCCCATCCACCATCGCTGCCCTTGACCAGGATGCTGTTGAGGTAGCCAAGGTCCGAAATGATATCGAACGGCTTCTGGCCGCGTTCCATGTGCTGCTCGACGAGCCATTCGTTGTTGTACGGGATTCCATACTTGACGATCCCGTATCTTCCGATTGTTGCCTTGTCCGGCTTCCCGAAGGCACGGATAAGGTCCATCCGGTGGGGAGGCCGCATCCACCCATAGCCCTCGACGGCATCCACCAGTGCGTTGTGCGGGCTTCGGCCGCCGAGTGCGCTATGGCCTTTGACATTGTAGTAGTCGCAGATGCCGTGAATGATGATCTCGGCGAACTCTGCGGCGGCCAACGAGGCGTGCGCCTTGGGATCGTAGTCACCTTTTTCGGCGATGCTGCGGAATGTACGGCCGTCGAAAAATTGCGTGAACATAGGCCCGATCGTATGGAACACGCTCTCGATATGCGGGCGCTTTTTCGGTTCACCAGTCTTCGGTCGCGTGACTTCGATCCGCAGTGCCCGAAAAGCGTCGGCGGTCTCTTCCGCAAGAAACGCGGAACCATTGTCCATATACGCGGTGCCGCTCGGCTTGACCTTTCCGATCCATGGGATCTGTGCGCCGACGTAGTCCGAGATGTGGGTCTTGTCGCTCATGACGAGCCGCAGCGTGTCCAGGGCCGCCTGCGCATTGGGGCTCGGCGCCGCCTTCGCGGCCAGCGGGTAGCGTGTCGCGACGTCGACCACCATGACGATCCAGAGGCGAATCTTCTTCAGGATCGCGCGCTGCTCAGCCGTGATTGTGTCGAGCATCCCCACCATAGCCCAGACCGCCTCCAGATCGGTCTTGAGCTCGTCGATCTCAATGCGCTGGCCGAGCAGGATCTCATCGTGGCTTCTGAGATTCGGCGCGAAATGCTTGAGGGCGGCTGTCAAGCCTTCGCGGGCTAACATCACGTCAAAGGCCGGGAAGGAGTCGATGATCTCGTAGAACTTTGTCTTCTTAAATTCCTGATACTGGAGCTTTTTTTCGGACTTGCGAAGCTCATTCGCCTTGTGAAGCGCGGCGCGATACCCCTCGAACACGTCCTTCTTGCGCGGTTTCAAGCGGGACATGAAGTTGCGCGCTTCGATAACCGCGAAGTTCAGGCTTTCCGCAGTGAAAGTGGGGGTCTTCTGGCCCGGTCCGGTGTATCTCGGGAGGATTGCCAGGATGTTCCGATCGTACTTCAGCCACCGCCTGTACAGGCGGTTGAACGTCGAGACGGAAGGCGCGGTGATGTTGTTGACGGTGTCCGACCGGGCGGGGCCGAGCAGCTTCTTCCATTGGGGGGCGATCCACGTCTGGAAAGTTTTGCTTGATCGGGGGTGGTGACCGCCGATCAGGCACTCCTCATCGTACCTCAGGAAGAGCTGTTCTCGCAGCCTAGCGATCCTCCGAACTTTTTCGCAGAATTCGGCGAACGTCCTTCCGTTAAATAGGAGTTCGAGGAACTGCACCTCCGGCCTGTTGCCGCCGTAGGTGGCGTGATAGGTAGGAACGTTGCTGCAAAATAGGTTCTTGAACACCGTTAAAAAATTGGACTGGTGGGTATTGCAAGAAACATCAGGCTATGCCCGGCGTGTACGAATCCTGGCCGTGGATACTGTCCAGCATCCAGTCGGCGCACTATTGGAAAACGCCCTGTTCGACATCTTAATCCTTTGGCCGTGTTCCCTCTACTTTCGATTTCGGTGCCTGGACCCTCTGGTACCTCACTCGGGCAATGATGGATCCGTCGCCTGGCTGCGGCCCCCAAATCGATGCTCGCTGACGGAAGCTGAATCTAGGATTCGATCTCGCCTTTAGACGTGGCCTTTCTCACTGTGTCGCCACGTTCGCCCGCTGCGAAACAATCCTGCTATTGGGGGCGTGTGTCATCGGCAGGTAGATCAGAAACATGCAAGGGACGGGAGGCTGTTGGCGACGATCTGGAAAGATTGAGTCCTGCACTTCGGGTGTCCTGCAGGGATTCGCTGCATTCGCAGAACCGTCGAAATGGGACCGATGACACACCGCAGCTGTCCATTGTAAGTTGGACTGAGCAAAGCCAGTGCGTGCGAATCCACCAACCGCGATTGCTGTCGTGCGGCGTTGGCTCCCTTGCCCAATTTACGTGGGATCTAGATTTCACCGGCGAGCTCAAAAAAGCTCGCCACAATGCAATTGAAGGAAATGACCAAGGGGAGGAAGGGAGGGGCTTCTGCGTTATGATACTTAGTCACTAGACTGTTGACTGTGCCCGCCAACCTCGACCAAAACGAATCCTTCGCTGACGGTCTGTGCGGCGCAAGAGACTTAATCCCTGGAAATGCATCGTCCCATGTAGTCCAAGGCCAAAGAAGCCGCACTGAATTGCGCTCACCCGAGGCCGGGCTGCCGACCCTAAGGCCGGTCTCCTTACCTTGTGGCGGTCGTCCGAAGACCGAAGCGCCTCTCTCGAGGCAGCGAAAATGTGATCGACAACTTTGGGCTGTGAGGTGTCGCACAGAGAGGAAGTGGCTACGCCTGAATCCAGAATCGGATGTGCAGCAATGCTGCGTGAGCGTACTTGCGGCCACCTGAGCGGGGTGTGAACCTCGGCTGTCGTTCCAACATGCACCCCGACCAACGCCGACCTCTGAGTATGTGTCGCGCCTTCGCATCCCCGGAACTTGCATAGCGCTTCTCCGCGCTTCCCTCCGCGGGAGGCTTCCAGACGGCGTTTGGGTTAGTCCGATCAGACGCTCTAGCAATCGACGAGGCGCGGCGTCGCACGCTAGGGAATTCGAGTTGCTCCGTCGATGGCACGTTGCTCCGGCCAAGGCTCGAAGGCGTCACGCCCAGTAGCCTCAACGACTTCCGGAAGGGATATTCATCTTGTCGCCCAGCGGCTGTTCGACCTGTCAGAAGATCTCGGTCGGCTAGGAGAGCGAGACGATCAGTTCCGCTGCCGCATGGGCGCGGCGACGAACTTTTGCGTGGCAATCGCGCGCCTGACCCACGTGAGCGACCGCAAGCCGCCGCGCCGGCGCGGGACATCTTCATACCCGACCTGCGAATTGATCGGTTCAAGGTGAAGAGCCGGAATTTCCATTGCCATGGTCGCAGTCCGCCCGAAGCAGAATCTCGGTGGAGTGCCCTCGGATTGTTTCAGCGACGGATACAGACCGAGAACAGCCGGGAAGCGACACCTATTCGATGACGAATCGTGGAACATGCCGCAGGAATTCCTTCCTTTTCCGGGTACCAAGCTGAACGCCTACAAGCAATAACTATCGTCATTGTAATCGACACAGCGGGGGCAAGATGAGTAATGAAGAAAGAGACGACGTGCTCGACATCTGTGATGTGGAAGCGCTTCCGGACTACGCGGCGCTTCGGCAGGTAAAAGATGCTCTATGGAAGCTCGGGGATGTCCATGGCGCGGCCGTAATGGTTGGAGCAGGGTTTAGCCGATTTGCGAAATTGGCCGCCGCTACAACGCCGCAGGCGCCGCTATGGAGTACTTTTAGGGACGCAATGTTGCAGGATCTCTATCCTGGGACAGAAGGCCCTTCAGACCCATTGATACTTGCCGAAGAGTATCGCTCGACTTTGGGACATGGAGCGCTTGAAGGGATTATCCGTAAGCACGTTCGTGATACCGAGTGGGAACCCAGCGACCTGCACGGCAATTTGCTCCGCCTCCCCTGGTCCGATGTTCTGACAACCAACTGGGATACGTTGCTTGAACGGTCCGCGGCGTCAGACCCGGATACTTCCTATGATGTCGTTCGTGTCACGGCAGATATCGCCCGTGCGCGCAGACCCAGAATCGTAAAGCTCCACGGTAGCATGCCGTCGCATCTGCCCTTCATCTTCACCGAAGAGGATTTTCGCACTTATCCCGAGCGGTTCGCGCCTTTCGTGAATCTCGCTCAGCAGGCTCTGCTTGAAAACGAACTGTGTCTGGTCGGTTTTTCCGGAGAGGACCCCAATTTTCTGAAATGGGCCGGGTGGGTCAGAGACAAACTGGGCACTGCGGCAAGGCCTATCAGGCTGATCGGCGTTCTTGATCTTGCTCCATCAAGACGGCGTCTCTTTGAGGCGCGAAACATCACGCCAATCGATCTGGCTCCGCTGGTCCAACATGTGCCGTCAGAGGATCGCCATCGCAGAGCGATGGAGATCCTCCTAGAATACCTCTGGCAAGCGCGTCCATCAGCAAACGTCGAATGGGAATGGACGGCAGAGGAAGACTACAACTTAGACTCGGCCAAGGATTCGGAAGCGAAAGTGTCCCTCTTGACGAGCATCTGGCGTCAGGACCGCGAGCGTCATCCTGGATGGTTGGTCACACCGTATTATCAACGATACCGCAATCGATTTGGCATTCAGAATACGTTTCAGTTGCTGGCCAATGAACTACCTAATGTAACGCCGGCCACACGAGCTTCCATGCTTTTTGAGGTCGTGTGGAGGTGGAACACGCTCTACTGGACATTGCCACCGTTTTTAGAGGAGATCGCGGAAAAGGCCTTAAGTTCGGAAGAGGATAGCAGACTTCCCCAAGACCACCGCGCGCTTCTCCACATGTCGCTGGTACGCGAGGCGCGGCAACGACGGGATTGGTCGGCGTTTGAAAAGCGCATCGAACGTCTCAACTCTTTACCAGGCGAGGATGCCAAGAACGCGTGTGTCTACGAAGCCTGCCTCCGCGCTCGGGATGAACTGAACTACAGGTATCTCCTCGAGAATGCCCCCTTACTTGATGGTCACGACCCTATTTGGATGCTTCGCCGAGCAGCTTTACTGGCGGAGATACTTCAGACTGAAGCTGCGGCAAGGGCCGCGCAAGCGGCCTATAAGGAAATACGTCGCCGCCGCTCGCAAGACCGTCGAAGCCTATGGCTTCTTTCGCGGGAAGCATGGGCATCTTTCATGATGCGAAGCGCATGGCCTGCACTTAGGACTGCGACGTCCCAAAGTGATCGTCCGGACTGGCCTCTCGCCTACAAAGGAGCAGATGCGGACCCTTGGGATGAACTAAGCTCCATCACCGATTCACTGGCAGAGATAGATCGGAAAAGGCGAACTGAAGAGGGAGAGAAGCAGCCACTTTTTGATCCAGGGGTATACCGGATCAATTCAGGGGTGCGTTTCGTGAGCAATGCCGTCCCGCAGCCTTACGAGCAGCTTGTCTATCTGTCGGAGCATGTCGGACTGCCGCTGCGTCTTGGACATAGCGAGATACTAGGTCGCCGTTGGGCGAGAGCGATTTCAGCTATTGATGACGCCAATCTGCCGTGGTTGGCCATGAGGTCGATCATCTCGCACGACTATGAGCTTTTGGAGGAGCATTTCAGCCGTCTCGCCGTGGCAAGACTTGGACATGCCGATGTCGATGCGATGGTAGACTGCCTGCGGAGTGCCATCGCATTTGGACGAGCGCAGATAGCTCGCGAAGATTGCGTGGCCGACTGGGCAAGCCGGCTCAAGATCATGTGCGAATTACTGTCGCGCTTATGTATGAGACTCGATGGCGACCGAGCGATCGAATGCTTTCAGTTGGGATCGTCTCTTCTATCCGACCCGTCCATTCGGCACTGGTGGGTACTCAAAGGGATCGGCAGCCTCTTAACCAGGAGCATTCAAGCTCTTCAACCCGAAAGGCGTCACGAGATTGCTCTCGATGTCCTTCACCTACCTTTGCCTAACGAAGCCAAATTTGCCGGGATCGAAAGGGACTTTCCGGAGGCATCAGAACTGCTCGAGGCAAAAGTCTGGGCAGCGCGGGAGCGTACTCATAGCTGGAAGTCTCGTATTGCTCATCTGCTGGATCAGAGCAAAGGCGGGGACCGTGAGTCGCGCCGCCACGCAATTTTTCGACTATTGCGATTGTTCGAAGCTGGCGTCCTGACGGATAAAGAGGCAGAGGAATTTGGGCAAGGGTTGTGGCTTGGAACCGCTCCACATCAAACCTCGGTCGAATCTGGCCTACTGCCTCATGTATTTCTGAGGCTGCCAAGCCCAGACCCCAGGCTGCCAATTCGACATTTTGCAGAGCTTGTCCAGAAGATCGCGGATGGATCATACGACGCAGATTTGCTCGTCTCTCTTCATAGCGCGTCTTACACATTGCAGGGCGAGTATAGTCTGTATCAGCTGGATCTATTTACGGCTCAAACGATACTGGGGAGTCTGTTGAAGTGGCAACCTAAACCCGTTGGCCGGCGAACGGCTTTTGATTTTGAGGAAGTTCGCGACAATGAGCACACGGAGCGCGCGATCGCCCGCGTCCTTTCGTCAACCATCTTGCCATGCGTTCCCACCGAGGCTGTGGATGATCCCACTTCCGATGCTATCTTCAGGCGGGTAGCTGATGGCTCGATGCCCTCGCTCCTTTTGGCTCTGCCGGCACTCGTGGACCGCAATCCTTCGCAGGCCGAAAAAGCTCATAAGGCGATTCGCGCGGGGATGCTGAGTGGAAGGTCGCGCCCTGTCGAGGCTGCCCTCAACGCAGTATTCTTGCTTGTTCAACGTCGAGAAAGCGACGGAACACCAATCCCGGAAATGCTCGTTTCAGAAGTTGTAACCTTATGCTTTATGCGGCGCGGGCCAGGCCTTGTGTCCGCGCTAAGGGTCGCCACCAAATTGGTAGAGTCGAAGGCTGTGCCAGAGGGCGAACGCAATCGGCTTGTCGAGGGGATAGAACTCATACGCACCGAAACGGCATACGGCGACACTGGGAAGACCAGTCACGCCGGTCAGATGTCGGGTTAATACGCCGCAGCGCGGTCCAGCTTTGCGCGGCTCTCAAAAATGCTGGTGAAACCGCCGCTGTCGTCGATGAATGGCCGCCGGGCTCGCTGTGGCTCGGCTTTCTCGTCGGCGCGCTTGGGGGCATGGCCGTGGCTGCGGTGATGGCGCTGCTTTGCGTGCGTCTTGGGCTCAACCAGATCGTCATCGGCATCGCGCTGACGCTCGGGCTCGAAGGGCTGACTGCGCTTCTGCATCACTTCCAGTTCTCGCGCAGCTATCCACGCCTGCCAGCGGCCGACAAGATGCCGATCCCGCTGCTGGCCGACATTCCGGTGCTGGGGCCGGCGCTCTTCCAGCATCACCTCATCGTCTACTTCGCCGTCGCGCTGGTATTCGTGATGATCTACATCTACCGCCGCACTCAGCTGGGCCTCAATCTTCAGGCTGCCGGTGACAAGCCAGCCGCGCTCGACGTCGCCGGCATCAATGTCATCCGAACCCGCACCACCGCGGTGCTGACCACCGGCGCACTCGCTGGTCTCGGCGGTGCTTATCTCGCCAATGTCGGCGCGGGCATCTTCATTCCGTTCATCACCAATGGCGCGGGCTTCCTCGGCATCGTTCTGGCAATGCTGGCGCGCGGCCGGCCGCTCTGGGTGCTGTTCGGGGCGCTGCTGTTCGGCGTCTGCCTGTCGCTCACCACTGCTATGCAGGTTGCCGGCATCAACATGCCGACGGATGTGATCCAGATGCTGCCGTTCCTGGCGGTAATTATCATGCTGGTGCTGTTCGGGCGTAAGGCAAGCCTGCCGGCCGCACTTGGCCTGCCATATGAGCGCGGTGCGCGCTGACGCCAACAACAAACAATCGGGATGCGGCGACGCCGCAGGGGAAAACAGGAGGTAAAAATGTCAGACACGAAGGTCTATCTGCTTGACGGCGGCTCGCTGGTGCTCGACGGCTATCACGTCTACTGGAATCGCGGGCCGGGCGGTGAAGTACGCTTTCCCGTCTACTCGATCCTGGTCGAGCACGCTGAAGGTCGTTTCCTGATCGATACCGGCTTCGACTACGACCACGTGATGAAGGTTCTGCCTTTCGAGAAGCCGATCCAGAGCAAGGACCAGACCGTTCCGGGTGCGCTTGCGCTGCTTGGGTTGGAACCGAAGGACATCGACGTGGTGGTGAACTCGCACTTCCACTTCGACCATTGCGGCGGCAACAAATATTTCCCGCATGCCAAGAAGATCTGCCACAAGACCGAAGTGCCGCAGGCCTGTAACCCGCAACCTTTCGAGCATCTGGGCTATTCGGATCTGAGCTTCTCGGCGGAGGCCGCCGAGGCGCGCGGCGCGACTGGGCAACTGATGGAAGGCACCACGCGGGCGAACTCCACCTTCGAAGGCATCGACGGCGATGTCGAGCTTGCCAAGGGTGTCAAACTGATCTCGACGCCGGGCCATTCCATTGGCCATTACAGCCTCATGGTGAACTTCGGCAAGCGCAAGCCGATCCTGTTCACTATCGATGCGGCCTATACGCAAAAGAGCCTCGAGACTCTTTGCCAGGCCGCCTTCCATATCGATCCCGTTGCGGGCGTTGAATCCATGCGCCGCGTCAGGAAGCTCGCTGAGGATAACGATGCCGAGCTGATGTACTCGCACGACATGGAAAACTTCAAAACCTACCAGACCGGCACGCGGTTCTATGGCTGACGCCCGGGCATTTGGAGACCAGTTATGAGATATAAGGACAATGCGGATCCGGTGATCACGCTCACCTCGGGACCTGTAAACGCATATGCGGATGTGCTGCGCGGTCTCGGGCGCACCGTGCTTTACGATTACGATCCGGCGTTCCAGCTGTTTTATGAGAACGTCGTCGCCAAGGCGCAGAAGGCGATGCGTCTATCCACCCGGCCAGTGCTGCTGCAGGGCGAGCCGGTGATGGGGTTGGAGGCTGCGGCAGCTTCGCTGATTTCCAGCGAGGATGTCGTGCTCAACCTCGCTTCCGGCGTCTATGGCAAGGGCTTCGGCTACTGGGCCAAGCGCTATTCGCCGAACTTGCTTGAGATCGAGACGCCCTACAACGAGGCCATCGATCCGCAGGCCGTTGCCGACATGCTGAAGAAGCATCCGGAGATCACCATCGTCGCCGTCTGCCATCACGACACCCCGTCGGGCACGATCAACCCCATCGATGAGATCGGCGCGATCGTGTCGGCGCACGGCGCCTATCTGATCGTCGACGCCGTATCGTCCTTCGGCGGCATGAAGACCCACCCCGAAGACTGCAAAGCCGATCTTTACATCACCGGCCCTAACAAGTGCCTAGGCGCGCCTCCCGGCCTGACCATGATGGGTGTGAGCGATCGCGCCTGGGCCAAGATGAAGGCAAACCCTGCGGCGCCGCGCGCTTCGGTGCTGAGCATTCTCGATTGGGAAAATGCCTGGTCGCACAAGCATCCGTTCCCGTTCACGCCATCCGTTGCGGAGATCAATGGTCTCGATGTGGCGCTGGATCTTTACCTGAACGAAGGCCCGGAAGCGGTCTGGGCTCGCCACGCGCTGACCGCCAAAGCCACGCGTGCGGGCGCGCAGGCCATGGGGCTTTCAATCTGGGCAGCAAACGAGAAGATTGCTTCGCCCACCACCACCGCAATCCGCGCGCCGGTGGGTGTGGACGAAGTGGCGCTGCGTCAGGCGGTGCGTGAACGTTATGGCGTCGTGTTCTCGTCAGGCCGTGGCGAGACGCTCGGAAAGCTGACCCGTATCGGCCACATGGGCCCGACCGCGCAGCCGATCTATGCGGTCGCGGCGCTGACCGCGCTAGGCGGCGCACTGAACGCGATGGGCCAGAAGCTGGCCATCGGCAGGGGCATCGATGCCGCGCTCGCGGTCATCGATGCCGACGAATGATTTTTCAACAGGGATTGAGGGGAGATTGGTCATGAGCAACCGGCTCGCAGGAAAGACGGCTCTGGTTACCGGAGCGGCACAGGGCATCGGCAGGGCAATTGCCAAGCGGTTGGCGGCGGATGGCGCCGCAGTCATCATCGGCGACATCAATGCGGAAGGCGCCAAGGCCGCCGCCTCTTCCATCGGCGGCAAGGCGCGTGCCTTCGCGCTCGACGTTTCCGATCCGGCTTCGGTGAAGGCGCTGTTCTCGGAACTCGACAAGACCGGCGGCGTGGACATCCTGGTCAACAATGCAAGCATCGTGCCCTTCGTTGCGTGGGACGACGTTGATCTCGACCATTGGCGCAAGATCATCGACGTCAACCTGACGGGGACCTTCCTCGTCACGCGTGCGGCGACCGACCAGATGCGTACGGCCAACAAGCCAGGCCGTGTGATCAGCATCTCGTCCAACACCTTCTTTGCCGGCACGCCGAATATGGCGGCCTATGTGGCGGCGAAAGGCGGCGTAATCGGCTTCACCCGCGCCTTGGCGACCGAGCTTGGTAAGCACAACATCACTGCCAATGCAGTGACGCCGGGCCTCATCGAGAGCGACGGCGTCAAGGCCGGCCCGCATAACGAGGCGTTCGGCTTCGTTGAGATGCTTCAGGCCATGCCCGGCAAAGGCCAGCCTGAGCATATCGCCGACGTGGTGGCCTTCCTCGCGTCCGACGACGCGCGCTGGATCACCGGCCAGACGCTGAATGTCGATGCCGGCATGGTCCGGCACTGAAGATCGGATCCTGGGCGCATAATGGTCGCAGCGCCCTGGCGCCCAGGTGGTTCACGCTCCGAGTTACTTGTGTAACCGGTGGCGTGATCTGCCTGGGCAGTTAGTATCAATCACGGCAGCACTTCGCCTCTGCCGTTTTGGCTGGCGCGCGCAATTTCTGAAGGACTAGAGTTTTGGAACAAGCACTTGATCCGTCGATGTTCGACGGCCAGACAATCGTCGCGCTGATCGCCGGCTTCGCCGCCACCGGCGTCATTTCCGGCATCCTCGCCGGCCTGCTCGGCGTCGGCGGCGGCATCGTCATCGTGCCGGTGCTGTTCTGGGTGCTGACGCTGTTCCACTTCCCGGCCTCGATCACCAGTCATCTCGCCGTTGCCACCTCGCTGGCGATCATCATCCCGACCTCGATTTCGTCGATGCGGGCCCACGCCAAGCGTGGCAATGTCGATCACGCGCTGTTGAGCCTCTGGGGGCCGGCGGTGTTCGTCGGCGCATTGATCGGCGGCATCATGTCGAAGTTCATCCCCGGCGGCGGCTTGCGCCTGGTGTTTGGCGTGGTCGGTCTTCTGGTGGCCATCAACCTGTCGATGCCCAAGCATCTGGTCATTTCCGATCACCTGCCGAAAAGCGCCTGGGTCAACCGCGCCATCGCGACCGTCATCGGCTTCATCTCCGCGCTGATGGGGATCGGCGGCGGCACGCTGTCGGTGCCGACGCTGGCAAGCTTTTCCTTCCCCGTCCACCGCGCGGTCGGCACCTCGTCGGCGCTCGGCCTGCTGATTGCCATTCCGGGCGTCGCCGGCTTCATCTGGGCGGGGCTCAGTGTTGCTGGACGGCCGCCGCTCAGCCTCGGCTTCGTCAGCCTGCCGGCGGTGCTGATCATCGCGCCGATCAGCTATCTGCTCGCCCCCTGGGGCGCGCATCTCGCGCATGTGCTGAACGCGCGCTATCTGAAGCTTGCTTTCGCTTTCTTTCTCGCAATCACAGCTGCCAGGATGCTCATCTCTTAGGCGTTTCGCTTAATGGCCGATGCATCAAGCGCCGGTCAGCAGTTTCGCACTCGGCGGGAAGTGCTCTGCAAATCCTTGAACGCTTCGTATCGTTCGGAGTGGACTCCCGCCAGGGGGCCCTCAGCGGGACGGTAAACACGAGCGGTGCCGGACAGGCTCGCCATCGCCTGGCGAACATCGGCAAACGCACCGGCGGCTACCGCACCCAGGATAGCGGACCCGAGGAGGACCGGCTCGTCCGAATTTGGCGCGACAACCGGTTTACCGCTGGCGTCGGCAAGGATCTGGCGGACGAAATCATGCTGGCCCGCACCGCCGCTGATGACGATCTGGTCCACATTTGCACCGGCGGTGGCCTGGGTGTCGATGATCTGCTTCAGCCCATAGCCGATGCCGCAGATCCCCGCGACATAGAGCGCCACGAGGCTGTCGAGGTCCCGCTCCATCCCGAGGCCCGCAATCACGGCGCGGGCATGAGGATCAGCGAAGGGAGCACGATTGCCGAGGAACTCCGGTACGACATGCAGACCGGTCGCCAGGCGCACGGCCTCGGATGAAGTGCCCATCTTTTCCGCCGCAAGGTCGGCAAGCATGACCGGCAGGGCCATGCCCTTTGATGCAGCCAGGGCTGCTACCTCCTGAGCCGCTGGATGGAAGCGAAGAAGCTGGTCTATGGCGGCGCCCGCCGCGCTTTGGCCGCCCTCGTTGAGCCACATGCCCGGCACCATGGCCGAGTAGTACGGGCCCCAGACACCGGGGACGAAAACCGGCTCTGCCGTGGAGGTCATCGTGCAGGAGGAGGTACCGAAGACATAGGCGAGATTGCGTTCGGGCTGCCCGCCGATGCCAACGGTCCCAATGCCGCCCGCGTGAGCGTCGATCATGCCGGCGGCGATTGACGTGCCGGGCCTGAGCCCCATGGCCTGCGCCGCCTCTTCCGTCAGCCCCTGACCCAGCAGAGTGCCGGGTTCGACGATACGAGTGCCGATCCGCGAAAAGTCTTCGTCCGCGAGCTGACCGAGGCCGATCTTGCGGAAATAGGTCGAATCCCACCGCTGCTCATGGGCAAGGTAGGTCCATTTGCAGGTGACCGTGCAGGTCGAACGGGCAAGATCGCCTGTCGCTCGCCAGGTGAGGAAATCGGCAAGGTCGAAGAACTGCCAGGCGGCATCAAAAACCTGCGGGCGGTTCTCCTTCAGCCACAGGATCTTCGGCGTCTCCATCTCAGGTGAGATGCGCCCGCCGACATAGCGCAGCACGTCATGTCCGAGCTCATTGATGCGCTCGGCCTGCGAAACGGCGCGATGGTCCATCCAGACGATGATGTCGCGGTTGGGGTCCTCGGAGGGGCCAACCGGGAGCGGCCTGCCGCCTTCGCCCAGCGCCACAAGGGAGCAGGTGGCATCGAAGCCGAGACCGATCACCGATGCGGGATCGACGCCTGCGGATGCCACCACTTCGCGCACGATGGCGCATACGGCCTGCCAGATTTCGGTGCTCGACTGCTCGACCATGGCGCCCGGCTCGCGGAACAGGGATATGTCCCGCTTGGCTACCGAGAGCATGCGACCGCCAAGGTCGAACAGGCCGGCGCGCGCGCTTCCTGTCCCGACATCGACGCCGATGACGTAAGTAGCGCTCTCCGGCGCCGGCGTGCCAGACGTGTTGCTCATGGTCTCAAGCTCTCAAAAGGTCTTTAAGTATCGAGGGCGGACGTGACCTCGTCGCCAATCTCAGAGATCGACACTGTTCGGCAAGATCACGAGGTCGCGGATCGTCACGTTGCGGGGCCGCGAAAGCATGAAGAGCACTGCCTCGGCCACTTCCTTCGGCTGCATCAGGCTGCCATTGGCAAGCGCTTCTTCCATCTTGGCTTTGGGCCAGTCATCCAGAAGGGCCGTGACCACCGGACCGGGCAACACTGCGCCGACACGCACGCCGTACTGGGCGACCTGCCGGCGGGTCGAATGCACAAAGGCCTGAACGGCAAACTTGGAGGCCGTGTAGATCGGTTCCCAGACGACCGGCACGACACCGGCGATCGAGCTGGTAAAGAGAATATCGCCTGATTTCTGCGCTATCATATGCGGCAGGACCGCGTGGACGGAGCGGAACGCAGCATTGATGTTGAGGTTCAGCATCCGATCCCAGGCGTCCGGATCGCCTTCCGCCACCGCGCCGCCGATATAGGCGCCAGCATTGGCGTGGAAGATATCGAGCCGGCCAGCGACCTCGAGGATGCGCGGCAGCATGCCGGAGACTTCTTCAGGTGCGAGAAGGTCGACGACCAGCGGCTTGGCGCGATCGCCAAGTTCCGCGCACAGGGCCTCAAGCTTGTCCTTGGCGCGGTCGATTAACACGACGGTCGCGCCTTCGGCGAGAAGCGTGCGGGCGCATTCCAGCCCGATGCCAGAAGCCGCACCGGTGATCGCTGCGACCTTGCCTTTCATGAGTTCTGCCATGTCGAATTCCTATTGGGTATTGTCAGGCGCGGCCGTGGCTGACGCGAGACCGGCGGGCGAGCGAGTCGACGATGACGGCGATCGCAAGCACCGCGCCCGTGATCATGTAGCGCAAGGACGAGCTGAGATTGAGAAGCGTAAGTCCATTGGAAATCGCCTGGATGACGATGATGCCCAACAGTGCGGAATAGGCGCTGCCCCGGCCGCCGAAAAGGCTGGTTCCGCCGATGACGGCTGCCGCGATAGCGTTCAGGTTGACGTCACCGGTGCCGGCCTGCTGGCTCGAAGAAGCCAGGCGGGAAGCGGCAAGGATGCCGCCCAGCGCGCCAAGCGTGGAGCAAAGCATGAAGCCGCTGAGATAGATCCGGCGAACATTGATGCCAGAGCGGCGAGCGGCTTCGCGGTTGCCGCCGACGGCGAACATGGAGCGGCCCCATTTGGTCTGGGTGAGCGCGTAATTGAGGATGACGACCAGCGCGACGAACAGGCCAAACATCCACGGCACGCCGCGGCCGAGATTGAGATAGTAGACAGCGAATTCGAGCGCCGCGGTCAGCACGAGGGCCTTTACGATCAAAGCACCCAGCGGCCGGGACGAGAGATTGACGGCCTGGCGGCGCCGGCGATTGTTGAGACCGACGGCAATCATGACCAATCCAGGCAGGAAGGCCAGGGTGTGCGAGACCCAATGCGGCATGACCATGACCTGGCCGAAGCGGACCAGCGGCGAGGCGTAAGGCAGATTGATGCTGCCGGTCGGCCCCAGGATGTAAAGCTGCAGGCCGAGCAGCGCGAGCAGGCCGGCAAGGGTGGCCACGAAGCTCGGCATGCCGAGCCGGTTGTAGAGCACCGCATAAAGCGCACCAACGGCCGCACCGACGAGCAGCGCCACAAAGATGGCACCGGCAACCGGCCAGCCGGAGTTGACCCACAGCACACCGATGATCGCAGAAGCGAGACCGCTCATCGAGCCGACGGAGAGATCGATTTCTCCAAGCAGCAGCACACAGACGATGCCAAGCGAGATGACACCGACAGTCGCGCAGTCGAACAGCAGGTTCACGAGGTTGTTCGGTGCCAGGAAGACCGGATTGAGGATGCTGAAGACCGTCGAAATCACCACCAGTCCGACGGCGACGGGCAACATGCCCAGATCACCGGAGCGGATGCGGTCGATGAAGCCGCGCACCATGTCAAGAATGCCCTCGTCATGCTTGACGCGTTCGTCACTGCGGTCGAGGGCCTTGGCCTGGTTCGCCGGATCCTTGGAAATCTGCTGGGTCATGCGGTTGTTCCGCCTACGCTGGTACTCTGGACCACCTTGCGTTCGTGACGGCGCGATACCGCGTTTTCCGTAGCGCCCGTGATGGCCGTGACAAGTTCATGGTTGGAGGCGTCAGGGGTGAAGACCCCGTTGTTGCGACCGAGCCGCAAGACCACGATGCGGTCTGCAACGGCGCGGACATCCTCCATGTTGTGACTGATGATGATGACGCCGAGGCCGCGGTCGCGGACGCGCTCGATCAGGTTCAATACTTCCGCCGTCTGCGCGACGCCGAGTGCGGCAGTCGGCTCGTCGAGCATGATGATCTTGGGATCGAGCAGCAACGACCGGGCGATTGCGACGGTCTGGCGTTGGCCCCCCGACAGCGAAGCGATCGGCTGTCGTACCGACGGGATGCGCGCGGCGAGCTCCTTCAGCAGGGTCCAGGCCCGCACTTCCATCGCCACCTCATCGAGATTCCAGGGCGAAAGCTCGTGTCCCAGGAAGAGATTGGCGACGACGTCGAGGTTTTCGCAGAGTGCCAGATCCTGGAAGACCGTGGCGATGCCAAGTTCGAGCGCCCGGCTCGGGCTGTCGAGCGTAACCTGCCGGCCGCAGAATTCGATGCTGCCCGAGGAGGCTTGGTGGACGCCTGCCAGGATCTTGATCAGGGTCGACTTGCCGGCGCCGTTGTCGCCCACCAGGGCCACGACCTCACCTGCGTGAACCTCTAGGTCGATGTCGGTCAATGCCGACACGGCTCCGAAATTCTTGGAAACCTGGCTCAGCCGCAAAATGGGGCTGCCCCTTTCCGGCATTGCGCTGACTTCTCGCACCATGGCTGAACGCTCTTTTGGACGCTGCGGTGTGCCCGGCCGGACCAAGCCGGCCGGACACTCTCGGGAGGATATTACTGGGTAATACCGAGTTTCTTGCAACCTTCAGCATATTCGCCGGTGCAGACTTCCTCGGGCTTCTGGATACCCTTATCGAAGATTTCCGCCTTGATGTTCTCGGCGGTCACGACGGCCGGGACGAAGAGCTCGGACGGCGTGTTGTAGAGGGTTGCCTTCGGCTCGGGCGTCTCACCCTTGACCAGCTGCACGGCAACCTTGGCCGCAGCCGCGGCGACGATCTCGGACGGCTTGGAGATCGTGTTGTACTGGTCGCCGGAGATGATCAGCTGCAGCGCGGCGATCGTGGCGTCGTTGCCCGTGACCGGAGGAACCGGCTTCACGCCTGCAGCCTTGAAGGCCGCGATGGCGCCACCTGCCGTGCCGTCGTTTGCAGCGACCACGCCCTTGATCTCGTCACCGAACCGGGTGACCTGGCCGGCCGCCCATTCCTGAGCTTTCGGCGGCGCCCATTCCGGCGTGTCGAATTCGGCGAGCGTCTTGTAGCCCGAGTCCTTCAGGCCGCGATGGATACCGTCACGGATGAGGCCAGCCGCGGCATCGGTCGGAGAACCGTTGATCTCCAGCACGCCCGAACCTTCCGCAACGCCGCTTGCCTTCAGATGATCCACCAGCGACTTGGCAATCGCATAACCGATGCCTTCATTGTCGAAGGAGACGTAGTAGTCGGCGGCCTTGTCCGGGATCGGGCGGTCATAGGCGATGACCTTCACGTCCTGGGAATGGGCGATCTCGACGAGCCCGGCGGCAGCCGCGGAATCGACAGGGTCGAGCACGATGACCTTGGCGCCCTGGGCGATCACCGAGTTGAACTGCTGCTGCTGCAAAGCCGCGTCGGCATTTGCATTCTGGTAGATAACGGTGCAGCCGGCGCAGAGCTTCTCCATCTCGGCCTTGAAGCCCGGATAGTCGTGCTCCTCATAGCGCGTCGACGCCTGATCGGGCATCAGGAACGCGACCGTTGCCGACTCCTGGGCATAGGCCGCGCCCGCGAACATGGCGGCGGCGGCGGTGGTTGCCATCAACATAGTGCGAAAAATCATTTGTCTCCTCCTTGAGTGACCAATAACTCGTGTCGAGAGGTCCGGTTTAATGCCCAAGGCCCCGTTGCCCCTTTTTTGAGCAAAGCGCGCAAATCACCCTCCGACATCGACACGAGCCGACCCGGCCATGATTGTGGATTCTACCCGGACGTCTCCCCGGTCGACCCTACACAGCCAACCAACTTCACCGATTGAGCAGATTAGCTCAATCGATGTAGCAAAAATTGCCACCTCCGGTTATTAATGTCAAGCTAGTGTCCGAAGGGGAGACAAGCGTTCGTGAATCGAGACAAGCAGACCAAGAAGACGACCATCTACGACCTGGCCGCGCTCGCCGGCACGTCCGCGAGTGCGGTCAGCGCGGTGTTGAGCGGCAACTGGAAGAAACGCAGGATAAGCAGCCAGTTAGCCGACAAAATCACGCGCCTCGCCGAAGAGCAGGGCTATGCCGTCAACATGCAGGCGAGCCTTCTCAGGCGGGAGAAGTCAAAGATCATCGGCATGATCGTCCCCAAATACGACAACCGCTATTTCGGCTCGATCGTCGAGACGTTCGAAAACATGGCGCGAGAGCGGGGGCTGTTTCCGATCATCACCTGCACGCGACGAGATCCCGCGCTCGAGATCGAGGCTGCGCGCACCATGCTTTCCTATCAGGTCGAATGGCTGGTCGCGACCGGCGCTACTGATCCCGACCGGATCACCGATATCTGCGCCGCGTCTGGCGTCAAAAGCCTCAACCTTGATCTGCCGGGATCGCGGGCACCCTCGGTGATCTCGGACAATTTCGCCGGCGCCAGGGAACTGACCCGGAGAGTTCTGGCAAATTGCGAGCGCAAGCTGGGCCAGGCCTCGCCGCTGCTGTTCATTGGCGGACGCGGCAGCGACCACAACACCGCCGAACGTGTGCGCGGCTTCCGCGCTGCCCATGCGGAAGTGGGCGTGGCGGTCGATGAAAGCCATATCCTGGCCTGCGGCTACGCGCCGGAGAAAGCTGAAAACGCTCTCGATGCCTTGGCGAGTCGGGAGACGCACCTGCCGCAAGGCATGTTCGTCAATTCGACGATATCGCTGGAAGGGGTGATGCGCTGGATCCGGCGATCGGGCCATTATGATGGCCGGCCACCGATCATAGGCTGTTTCGACTGGGATCCCTTCGCCGCGCTGCTCGGCGACAGCATCGAAATGGTCCGCCAGGACGTCCCGGGCATGCTCAACGCTGTGTTCGATATCATAGATCAGGGTTCAAGCCAGTCGTCGCTGATCGAGGTTGCGCCTGTCTTCATGGGTAGCGCGTGACAGGTGGCAGATGGCGTCGGCAACCTAGCGAGCAAGGCCAATCACCCGTCCATTCCTGTGGCTCTCCGACGTCGTGGCTGAACAACAGAACCGGAAGTCGCTTGGCAGCGGCCCGATCGAACGCAAAGCGGCGAAACTCACGCCGCAGGTTGGAACCCAGTTTCGAAAAGGGTTCATCGAGGAGCAGCGCCTTCGGTACCGCATTGAGGCAACACTGGTGCGCTGACCGTCCAAAGGCGTCGCAGGATCTCTGTCTCGAACTGCCAGCACCGAAAGCCCCGGACAACATCAGGGCCAGCGGTCATATCGTGCCGCACAAACAGGCCGGAGACATGGCATCGCCCGCTGATCCCGTTTGATCTCGCGCCAAAACTTGACGCTGGATGCCTCCGGGTCCAGATTCCCACACGGGCTAGGGGTGAATTGAATGACATGCCACTCTCGATTGTCGGCGCATTTCAAAGCTGACGAACGCCCGTTGAAAGGAGACAACCGTGAAGAACAAATCGCTCATCGCGCTGGCCGCGTTGCTTGCTTCCGGCCTCACGCTCACATTCGGTGTGCCGTCCGCGGCAATTGCTGCTGACGGCGCGACTAACATCGTCGTCGGCGCGGACACCACCTTCCCACCTTTCGAGACCGAGACGAGCGGTGAGGTCACCGGGTTCGATATCGACCTGATCAAGGCGATCGCCGAGGCCGAGAACATGACGGTCACCCTAAAGACGCTGCCGTTCAACGGGATCATCCCCAGCCTGCAGGCCGGCTCGCTCGACGCGGCCGTGGCCGGAATCACGATCAAGACCAGCCGCCTGCAGAATGTCGATTTCAGCGACGCCTACTACAAGTCCGGACTTTCGGTCCTGGTCAAGAAGGACTCCGACATCAAAGGTTTCGACGATCTGAAGGGCCATGTTGTCGCGACCAAGAAGGCCACCTCGTCGGTTGACTATCTAACCGACCACGGTTTCCCGTCCGACTATATCAAGCAGTTCCAGACCATCGACGCCGCCTATCAGGCGCTCGCGACCGGCGGGGCTGACGCGGTCATCTTCGACAATCCGGTCAACATCGACTTCAAGACCAAGCACGGCAACGTCAAGACCGTGGGGCCGCTCCTGACGGGCGAGTATTATGGCATCGCCGTCAGCAAGAAGAAGCCCGAGCTGGCCGCCAAGATCAATGACGGACTGGCCAAGATCAAGGAGAGCGGAGAATACAAGAAGCTCTTCGAGAAATATTTCGGCGGCGATTTGAGTGGCGCGGTCGAGGGCGTGGAGAAGCCGGACTCCGTCGCGGTCAAGGACTGAGGATCGTCCCGGCACGATCAATATCCGGCGGTTTCGCCGGGCGGAACGCGCGGCGCGCGATTGGCCCCGCGCACTTGCGCGTAGATTGATGCGAGAGAAGGATAACTCGGGGGACGTCCATGGACGCCATCTGGCAAAACCTACCTGTCATCCTGGTCGGTCTGCGCTTGACGATCCAGTATTCGATCGTTGCCATCATCCTGATGGTGGTCATCGGCTTGATCGCGGCGCTGATGCGGCTTTCAAAGTTTGCGCCGCTGCGGTGGATCGCTACCGCCTATGTCGAGATTTTCCGGTCGACTCCGCTTCTGGTGCAGCTTTTCTTCATCGTTCTGGGGCTGCCCGCCATTCTGCCGGTCAACGAATGGTTCGGGCAGTTGTGGTATCCGATCCTCGCGGCCGCGCTGACACTCAGCCTGAACGAGGGCGCCTACGTCACCGAGATCATCCGCGCGGGCATCCTTGGCGTCGACCGAGGCCAGAAGGAGGCAGCGCAGAGCATCGGCATGAACGGCTTCCAGACGATGCGCTATATCGTCCTGCCGCAGGCGTTCAAGCGGATGATCCCGCCGCTGGTCAACCAGGCGGCCCAGACGATCAAGGACACTTCGCTCCTGGCTCCCGTCGGCATCGCCGAGCTGGTCTACAAGGGCGAGATCGTGATCGCGGAAACTTTCGCGTCCTTTGCGATCTGGGGCCTCATTGCGGTGCTATACTTTATCCTTATCTTCTTGCTGTCGAAGTTCTCGTCCTATCTCGAGAGGAGGCTTCAAGTTGATAAACGTTAGAAACCTGCACAAGTCCTTCGGCCACAGTGAAATCCTCAAGGGGATAAGCACCCATGTGGAGGAAAAGGAAGTCGTCGTCGTCATCGGTCCCTCGGGAAGCGGCAAGAGCACATTCCTGCGCTGCCTGAACGGGCTGGAGACGGCCACCAGCGGCGAAATCGAAATCGCTGGAATGACGTTGACCGATCCGAAGACCAACATCCACAAGCTACGCCAGCATGTCGGCATGGTGTTCCAGCAGTTCAACCTCTTCAAGCACCTGACAATCCTGGAGAACATCACGATCGGGCCGCGCAAGGTGAAGAAGATCCCTGCGGAGGAGGCCAACAGGATCGCGCGCGAGCTTCTGGCCAAGGTCGGCCTCGTGGGGAAGGAGACAAACTATCCCGACGAACTCTCCGGCGGCCAGCAGCAGCGCGTGGCGATCGCCCGCGCGCTCGCGATGGGGCCGAACGTGATGCTCTTCGACGAGCCGACCTCCGCGCTCGATCCCGAAATGGTCGGCGAGGTGCTGCAAGTCATGAAGGCGCTTGCGGTCGAGGGAATGACGATGGTCGTGGTCACCCACGAAATGGGTTTCGCGCGCGAAGTGGGCCATAGGGTGATCTTCATGGATGACGGCCTCATCCTCGAGGAAGGGCCGCCCAAGGAGCTTTTCTCAAACCCGCAGAGAAACCGAACGAAAAGTTTCCTGGCAAAGATCCTGTAGTGGTTCCAATTCGGCCGTTGTTACAGAACGCTCCACTTCTCTGCCGGGATCCTTGTCTTTACTCGGCAGGTGTCGACCGCAAATCCTGTTCGGGTAGCTTGTCGGCCTTAGCTTCCTTCTCGAGCCAAAGCTTGTGGTGCTCCTTCGCCCAGTTGACATCCACAGTGCCCTTGCCCATCGCCTCGAAGGCACCTTCCATGCCGATCGTTCCGATATAGATGTGAGCGAGCATCACCGCGAAGAACAGCACAGCTACGATGGAATGAACCATGTGTGCCGCGTGCATGTTGCCTATGTCGGTGCCGTAGAAGGGAAAGATCAGCACATAGCCGCTGATCGCCACCGCTGCGCCACCCAGCACGACGATCCAATAAATGGCCTTCTGGCCAGCATTGAACCTGTCCGCAGGCGGATGCTTGTGACCGACGATGCCACCACCGCGCTTCAGCCATTCGATGTCCGTCCTGTCGGGAATGTTCCCTCCAAGCCACATCAGGAAGATCAGCACCACGCCAATGGTGAAGGGGAAGCTGAGATAGTTGTGCGCATATTTGGCCCACACAGACCATGTCGAAAATGCGTCATGGCCGATCAATGGCATCAGCAACTTCTTGCCAAAAGTGATGTTGAGCCCCGACAATCCGAGCAGGATAAAGCAGGTCGCCGTCATCCAGTGCACGAAGCGTTCGAAGCCGTTGAAGCGGACGATGGTGCGGCCGGAGCGGCCGCTTTCCAGTCGCACCATGCCGCGCGTCAGATAGAAGGCGACCAGAACGGCGAGCATACCGAGTATGGCGATGGCGGCGATCCAACGTAGCGCGATTTCATGAAAGGCACGCCATTCGCGGCCCGCCGGCTGAATGAGCACCGCGGCCCTCTTGTCGGGTATGATGATGCGTCCGGTGATACGCGGCTCCTGCTGCAGAAGCTGCTGCTCGGTCACGCCTTGCGCCGTCGGATTGATGATCGTCGTTGCGGGCTGCTGCGTTTGTTCCTGGGCACTGATGGGAGAGGAAAGTGCTGCCAGTCCCGCTAGAGCGCAAGCGCCCGCGACATTGCGAATTGCGGCGGCAAGACTGCTCATCTGACATCCTCCCTTGCTCATGGCTGCCGGCCACAGCACTGCGGCGGCGGCAAGCCGTCACGACGGGCTAAACTTCTTCGCCGTAGGCCGTCTTCCAGCCCCAGGCGCCCGAGCTGTAGCCGCGCTGCTTCACCCGGTCGCGGAATATCTCCTCGATGACTTCGCCGTCGCCGGCCAGCAGCGACTTGGTCGCGCACATCTCGGCACAGAGCGGCAGCTTGCCCTCGGCGAGACGATTGGCGCCATATTTCTCATATTCCTCCTTGCTGCCGGTCACCTCCGGACCGCCGGCGCAGAAGGTGCATTTGTCCATCTTGCCGCGAGAACCGAAATTGCCGAGCCGCGGGTATTGCGGCGCGCCGAAGGGGCAGGCGTAGAAGCAGTAGCCGCAGCCGATGCACTGGTCCTTGGAGTGCAGCACCACACCGTCGTCGGTGGTGTAGATGCAGTTGACCGGGCACACCGCCATGCAGGGCGCGTCCGTGCAGTGCATGCAGGCCATGGTCACCGAGCGCTCGCCCGGCTGGCCGTCATTGATGGTAACCACGCGGCGTCTGTTGATGCCCCACGGCACCTCGTGTTCGTTCTTGCAGGCGGTGACGCAAGCATTGCAGTCGATGCAGCGCTCGGCATCGCAGAGGAATTTCATCCGTGCCATTCTTGCCTCCTTATGCCGCCGTGATCTGGCAGAGCGTGGCCTTCGGTTCTTGCATACCGGTGGCCGGGTCGTAGCCGTAGGTGGTCATGGTGTTCGCGCTTTCGCCAAGAACTATGGGGTCGGCGCCATCCGGGTAGTTCGCACGCAGATCCTCACCGCCGAACCAGCCGCCGAAATGGAAGGGCATCCAGGCCACGCCCTTGCCCACTCGCTCCGTCACCAGCGCCCGCACCTTGGCCTTCGAGCTGTTTTCGGCGCCAGCCACCCAGACCCAGGCGCCGTTGACGATGCCACGTTCGCTGGCGTCGGCAGGGTTGATCTCGATGAACATGTTCTGCTGCAGTTCGGCGAGCCACGGATTGGAGCGCGTCTCCTCGCCACCGCCCTCGAACTCGACCAATCGGCCGGAAGTCAGGATGAGCGGGAATTGCTTGGCGACTTGCCTGTCCACCGCCGATTTCTGTACCGAGAAGCCAATATTGGGCAGGCGAAACTGCACTTCGTCCTGTCGCGTAGGGTATTTCTCCACCAGATCAACGCGCGGCGTATAGACTGGCTCGCGGTGAACCGGGACCGGGTCGGGCACGCCGAAGGCATTCATGCGGGCGCGAGCATTGCCATAAGGCACACACCCGTGCTTCATCGCCACGCGCTGGATGCCGCCGGAAAGGTCGGTCGACCAGGAAACCGCATCGGCCTTGTCGCCGCCGATCTTCTGGATGGTCGCCAGTTCGTCCGGCGCCAGGTCGTGGTCCCAACCGAGCTTCTTGAGCACGCCATAGGTGAATTCAGGATAGCCGTCCTGGATCTCCGAGCCGAGCGAATAAGAACCGGAGGCCAGCAGGTTGACACCATCCCGCTCCACTCCGAAACGGGCGCGGAACGTGCCGCCGCCGTCCATTACGTGCAGGCCGGTGTTGTAGAGCAGCGCTGTGCCGGGATGTTTGAGTTCAGGTTTGCCCCAGCAGGGCCATGGCAAGCCATAATAGTCACCCTTGGCCGGCCCGTTCGTGGCGCGCAGGGTAACCAGGTCGAAGTCCTTCTGGTTGGCCATGTGCAGCTTCAGCCGCTCGGGCGACTGCCCGCAATAGCCGGTGCTCCAGCTACCGCGATTCATCTCGCGCAATATGTCCTCGGCTTCCGGCAGATTGTTCTCGACCTTGATGTTCTTGAACATCTTGTCGGCGAAACCGAGCTTCTGGGCGATGAGATACATGATCTCCAGATCGTCCTTGGCCTCGAAGCTGGGCTTCACGATCTGCTCGCCCCATTGCAGCGAGCGGTTGGAGGCGACACGCGAGCCCTTTGCCTCGAACTGGGTGCAAGCCGGCAGCAGCCATGTTCCGTCCTTGCGCCCCGACTTGACTGACAGCGACGCCCAGGTGGTGGGGTGGGGATCGACCACCACCAAAAGGTCCAGTTTGGCCAGCGCCTTCAGCGATTCCGGGATGCGGGTGATGCTGTTGGAGGCGTGCCCCTGCACGAACATAGCCCGCACATTGTCCTTCTGATGCACCTGGTCCTTCGGCAGCAGCACCGCGTCGAACCAGCGCGTCAGCGGAATGCCCGGCGCCTCCATGATCTCCTTGCTGTCGAAGCGCGAGACGAACCAGTCGTAGTCCACCTCCCAGACGCGCGACCAATGCTTCCAGGCAGTGTCCTTGAGGCCGTAGTAGAAGGGCAGCGTCACGATATCGAGGCCGACATCGGTGGCGCCCTGAACATTGTCATGCCCGCGCAGGATGTTGGCGCCGGTGCCTGGCTTGCCGACATTGCCAGTCAGCAGCAGCAGGATGCAGCTGGTGCGAACATTGGCGGTGCCCACAGTGTGCTGGGTCTGGCCCATGCACCAGATCAGGGTTGCGGGCTTTTCGGTGGCAAACAGCTTGGCAATGTGCTCGACCTGCGCGCCCGGCACGCCGGTGACGCGCTCGACCTCGTCGGGCGGCCACTTTTCGATCTCTTTCAGGACATCGTCATAGCCATAGACGCGGCTCTGGATGAATTCCTTGTCCTCCCAGCCGTTCTTTACGATGTGCCACATCAGCCCGTAGAGGAAGGCAATGTCCGTTCCCGGCCGCAGCCGCACGTAGTCGGTGGCATGGGCGGCCGTGCGCGTCATGCGCGGGTCAACCACGATCATGTTGGCGTTGTTGAGCTCCTTGCCCTCCAGCATGTGCTGCATGGCGACCGGATGGGCCTCGGCCGCGTTGCTGCCGACATAGAGCAACGTCTTGGCGTTGCGCATGTCGTTAATGCTGTTGGTCATGGCGCCATAGCCCCAGGTGTTGGCGACGCCGGTGACGGTGGTGGAGTGGCAGATGCGGGCCTGATGGTCGGTATTGTTGGTGCCCCAGAAGGCGCCAAGCTTGCGGAACAGATAGGCGCCCTCGTTGGTGAACTTGGCCGAGCCCAGCCAGTAGACGGAATCCGCCCCGGACGTGCCGCGTATCTGCATGAACTTGTCGCAGATTGCGGAGATCGCCTCGTCCCAACTTGCCCGCTGCCACTCGCCATTAACCAGCTTCAGCGGATATTTGAGGCGCCGGTCGTTGTGCACCAGTTCGCGCACGGACGCGCCCTTGGCGCAATGCGAGCCGCGATTGATGGGGCTGTCGAAGCTCGGTTCCTGGCCGATCCAGACGCCGTTGGAAACTTCGGCAGTGACCGTGCAGCCGACCGCGCAATGGGTGCAGACGCTCTTGCGGATCTCGACGGCGGCACCCGGCGCCGGCGGCGGGCCAGCCTTGGCCTTACGCATATTGGCGAGCGGCAGGGCGCCGATGGTTGCCAGCCCTGCGGCGGCGAGCCCGGAGCGCCGTAGGAAGCTGCGTCGATCGAGGCGGGCGAGCCCCAGCCCTTCGGCGAAAGCTGCAAAATGGGTCTGGCGAGCAGGACGATCTGAACGCTTGATAAGCATATCACTCTCCCCGGCCCGGATACCGGTTCACCCGGTAGTAGGTCTTCACGTGCTCGGTTTTGCGGTATAGGGACCTGGTCCGCTGGTCACGGCTTTCGCTGTCGGCCCGGGCTTCGGTGCCTTGCGTCGTTGTCATTGCGAGGGGAGAAAGGGCGAGAGCTCGCAGAAAATCGCGCCGTCGCACGTTGTTTTCGTGTTTATGTGCCATCCTTCTCCTCCGATCCCCGTCACGCTGGCAGGGCAAATGCCTCCGTCTCGATCTCGATGAACACGCGCCCAAGCCGACCAAGCTGTCTGTAGAATTCGCAATCGGCCGAACGCTCCAGATCCAGGAACAAGCGACCAAGCCACGGCTTCAGATGTGTTTCGAAAAACGCTGACTGAGCTTTGGCATCCGCTGTGCCGTAGGCGTGAAGGGCAAAACCGGCCATGACCTCGCACAGCAGCGCACCATGGTCCTCCGGTTCGGTATTTCCTTGGGCGCGCTCGATCCCGAGCCGGCGCAGGTCGCCACGCAACCGAGCTAGTGGGCGCTCGTTGATAAATCCGGTGAGATAATAAGAGGCATAAGGCAGAAGCTCGCTTCGACCAACGCCAATGAACAGCCGGAAATGATCCCGCTCTATCTCGTCAAGGTCGCTCTCACGCGCAACTGCAGCGAGAGCGCTATGCGCACGCCCAAGCTGGGTTCCGTCGCCCTCGATCGCTGCCAGTAGCCCCAGAAGCTCGCGGTCCGGCGGATGGAGGAGCAGCCTGGCGAGCAGGGCGTATTCCTGCGCACGAGCGCGGTCGACCTCGTCGTCAAAGCCCAAATTTAACCCTTTCCCGGCGGGAGCCTCATCCCAGCCCGGGGCCGAAAGAACTTGTGCTGTGGCGGCTCTCATCTCACCGCTCCAGTAGACACAAACGCGCTGAATGATGCGGTTTCCGCAATCTGCGCGACAGCCTCAACACGGTGGGAATTATGCGCAGGCATCGGTCCACCGCTTCGAGGCAGCGAGGCACCGTTTATGAAATGCGGCGACCCGCATCTGCCCGGATAAAACAGTCTACCTAAAAGCTTAAGACGTCAACTATTGTGTATAGGACTCCTTGCCCCTGGGGTGTCGGCCACGCGAGAAAAGCACTATCTTTCTTAAGAAAGACCAAGGAGGCGGTAGGTTGAGCAACCCGATGCCGCATCTCAGCATCCCAGCGGGGATCGTGGTGGAACGGCGCAAGGCCGCGTCGTCCTGGATCGATTTCACGTGGCGGCCAGTGTCGGTGCTCGTGGGCAAGCCGGCCGCCGAGCCCGGCACATGTCTCGGCGACGACGGAGAGTCCGCAACCTTCTATGCCGGCGCCGTATCGCTGGACCTCTATAGGACCGAAACCAGCCGCTACCGCGACAATCTCACGTCACCCCGGCCCTCCGTGTGGGTGGCGATTGTCGCAACTGACGGCGTTTCACTCTGCTCCGTCGTGGCGGCTACGATCGATCCTGCCGAAGGCGAGGCCCTTTCGGAGCCCGGCACCTTGGTGGAGGCTGTTCCTCTGCCGCATGCCATTGCCGACCAGATAGCTGAATTCGTGGCACGCCATCCGGTCGAGGACAGTTTCGTCAAACGCAAGCGAGATCGCGCCAACCCCGAAGCGCTGGCGCGCCGTCTGCCCACCCTCGAGAAGAACGATGACCGAGAATGAAGGCATATTCACGCGCTGGTCGCGCCTGAAGCGGAAGGCCACGGAAGGGTCGGCCGGCGAACCCGAACCGTCCGAAGTTGAGAACACTCCGAACCCGGCCGGGACGACCGCCACCGAGGAGGCTGCTGTCGACCTTTCGCAATTGCCGTCGCTCGATTCCATTGATGCAACCACCGATCTTCGCGGATTTCTCGCGGCTGGCGTTCCAACACACTTGCGCAACGCTGCTCTACGACGCGCTTGGTCTGCCGACCCTGCCATCCGCGATTTTATCGGCCCAAACGAGAATTTTTGGGACCATTCGACCGGAATTGTCCCCGGTTTCACGCAACTCGCATCAGATGCTTCTTCCCGGTTGCTTGCCCAGGTTCTCGACGAGGGGCCCGTCCAGGAATCGGGCAGCGAGCAAGCGACCGCTATCTCGGAAACGTCGACCCCCGCGCTGCCCTCCCGACCGGAACAACCTGACAATGCCGCTGGCGATGGAGCTGAGACGCCGCGCGATACATCCGAAGATGCAGCTACGCGGCGACCGGCCGACAACCGCCCCCGCCATCACGGCGGCGCCGTTCCGCATTTCGATCAGGAATGACTCTGCTATAAGGTCTCGACTTCAATGTCCGCCGCGACCGTCCTTGTCGGCATCGCGCGCCCGCAGGAAATCGTCGGTGGTGAGGATTGGCCGTCGCTGCGGCGCATTCGGATCGAAGCCCTCATGAACCATCGCCGTGGCGCGGCAATTCTCGCACATGCGCACCAGATCGATATGGCCGGCATTTTCGCCGCGGTACATCCAGTGCTTTTCCTCCAGTTTGGCCACGATGCGCTCGATGGTGCTCTTGGTCCCAAAGGGTGCGCCGCAGGAAATGCACAGGAACGGCTCTTCCTCTTTCAGGGTGCGGCGCGGAGCCTGCCAGGCTACGAAATCGAGGCCTGGATTGAGACTGATGGCGTCTTCCGGGCAGGTCGACTCGCAAAGCCCGCATTGTACGCAGGCGATCTCATCAAAGCGCAGCATGGGACGGTCCGGCTCGGCCGAAAGCGCTCCGGTCGGGCAAGCCGTGACGCACGAGTGGCATAGCGTGCAGCGCTCGACATCGAGCGTGACACTGCCGAAAGGCGCGCCATGCGGCAGAACAACTTGCTCAACCGGCGCGGGGGCCACTCGCCGCATTTCACTGAACGCTGTCTCCATGAGGCTACGACGGCCCCCGATTGGCAGGAAGGTGGAAGGCTCAGCAGCTTCGATCCCCGCAGGGATCGCATCAAGGCCGCCGCGCAGCTGTTCGGGATCATCTGTCTGAAGGATGCGGACGGCATCTTCGCCAAAGCCCATGGCGGCAATCGCTGTGCCCGTCCAGTCCACCAGGCGCCGCAGGCCCTCGATGTCATGATGGGGTCGATCGCGCGTCAGGAACACCGCGCCGACCCCGCCGTAGGCGAAGATCGAGGCGATGCTTTCCGGCCCGATCTGCGTAACCTCGTTGACGCGAAATGGAATAACATTGGCGGGCAGACCGTCGTAATAGCGGGCGAGGGCGTCGATCAGCGCTTCGCCGTGATCGCCATCATGGAAAAGAATGATGGCCTGTTTTCCGCCCGCGACGCGATAGGTCGCTAGCATGGTGCGCAGGCGCCCCGTCAAGCGGTCCGGCCCCGGCATCGCGTAGCTCGCAGCGCCTGTGGGGCACACGGCTGCACAAAATCCGCAGCCGCCGCAGATGGCCGGGTCGATAGCCACGACATCGCCACTGGGCGTAATGGCCCCAGTTGGACACAGATCGAGACAACGGTGGCAACCGACGATGCCTGAACGCGAGTGTGCACAGAGCGATGAATCGAAGCGGACGAAGATCGGCTTGTCGAAAGTTCCGACGAGATCGCTCGCCCTGAAGATTGCCCTTTCCACCGCGACAGGGTCGCGCGGATCGGCACGCAGATAGCCTGCACGTAGATCCGGCGCGGAGAAGAGCGGCGTATTGCCTGTCAAATCGAGGATGATGTCGCAGTTGGAAATCGCCCCATCACGCGGCTGACCGAAGCGCAATACGTCGCGCGAAGATGGAACAGGAAAGGCAAAGCCGTCTATCGTCAATTCGAAAGCGCCGAGATGCCCGTGCGCGGTGCGGATGTCGCCTTTGAGCACGGGAAAATCATTGACACGGCGTGGCACGACGTTTTCCGGGTGCGTAAGAAGCACGGTTATGTCGAGCCTGTCTGCAAGCCGACGACCGGCCTCGATCGCCACCTCGTCGCGACCATAGATCATGATGATGCCATCGCTCTCGAAAGTGATGGGGGCGAAGGGCTCTTCCGGCTGCGCACCGGCAAGCAGCGCGGCCGCCTTGGGTCCGGCCAGTTCGGCGGCATCCGACCAGCCGCCATTCTCCCGGATATTGGTGAAGATGAGGTCCGCGAAGGACGCTTCGGCGGCCACCTGGCGAAACAGCGGCGCCTCCTGCGTACAAGCCACCGTAATTGGTTCGCCGCGCGCAATCGCTTCTCTGAACAGCGGCAGGTCGGCGCCGCACAGCTGATCCGCCTTGGAACTACCGCACGAGCCGCACCCTCGTGCAATCGCCTCGCGGTCGAGGGGCATCGAGTTTTCGCAACTGCAGATCAAGAGATGCCTTTTCGCATCGCTCATTTCTGCTCCTCCGCGCTTCAGCGCGTCAACGGCCGTCGCCCGCCACGTTTTCCAGCTTATATTCCTATCCCGTGGCGAAGCTAAGAAAATAATGGCGCCGGCCGATCTGCGGTTATCCCACTTGCGGATGAGCCGGGGCCGTATTTTTCCAGGCGTTCCCCACCAGGTTGTGGCCTGGATTGCCGACGCGCGTACTGGATGTCGCGAAAGCCTGGTAAACTGGCTTCTGGATCGCGCCGAGAGCAAATAAGCCGGCAACAGCGATGATGATCGCGATAACCACTGCAGTGACAAAGGCTTTCATGACGTTGCTCCCACATGCGGTCTATTTCCAACTATGGACCATGCCCGCGACAAATCAAGAATTGCTTCGTGACCAGGGCAGCCCTCGGTAGAGTTGCGAGGTGGGTAGACAAGTGTTCTGACACGTCCGGCAAACGGGCGAGTTTCCCTGCCGGCACGTCCGCTAGCGAACCATTTGACAGCCGCGGCTTTGTTGCCGACAAGATAGCGTCAGGAGATGCCCATGACCGAGGGTCTGAGTGCCTGGCAGCTCATTGCGAGCGGTGACGCCGCACTGCTCGCCATCGTTCGGCTGTCACTTGTCGTCAGCCTGTCGGCCGTCACCTGTGCCGCCTTGCTGGGACTGCCGCTCGGCGCCTCGCTTGCTCTGACGCGCTTTCCCGGCCGGACCCTGCTCATTGTCCTCCTCAACGGATTCATGGGATTGCCGCCGGTCGTCGTCGGTCTTGCCGTGTTTTTGCTGCTTTCGCGCTCGGGGCCACTCGGCACCTTCGGCATCCTGTTTACGCCGCTGGCGATGATCATCGCGCAAGCTTTGCTCGTTCTGCCAATCATTGCCGCGCTGGCGCGGCAGACCATCGAGGATTTGTGGCGTGAATATCGCGACGAACTCACGGCGATGGATGTTGGACCCGTTGGGCGGATTGCAACGTTGCTCTGGGATAGCCGCTTCAGCCTACTGACGGCACTGCTTGCTGGCTTCGGACGCGCCATCGCTGAAGTTGGTGCGGTCATGATCGTCGGCGGCAACATCAATGGCTTCACCCGCACAATGACCACAGCCATTGCCCTGGAGACCTCCAAAGGCGACCTGCCGCTGGCCTTGGGGCTCGGCTATATCCTCATCGTCCTCGTCCTGGTCATCAACGCCGGAGCTTGGGGCTTGCGCGTATGGTCAGAGCAAAGGGCAAATGGCTGATGCGCGCGGCTCTCAGCGACCTTCCGCTGACGCTTGACGACGTTTCATTTCGCGCGGGCGGATCTGCGATCCTCGACCATGTCAGCTTGTCCATCGAGCCTGGTGCCCCGACACTGATCGTTGGCCCGAACGGGGCGGGAAAGAGTTCGCTGTTGCGCATCTGCATGGGGCTGGCCCGCCCCACCAGCGGCATTGTCACGTGGGGTGGCCGCACGGAGTCTCGTCCGCTCCGGCGCGCGTTCCTGTTCCAAAGACCGGTCATGCTCCGGCGCTCGGTCGCCGCCAACGTTGCTTATGGGCTGAGGCAAGCCGGTTATCCATATGGCTTGCGAAGGAATCGCGTCAGGGAACTGCTTGATCGTGTCGGCTTGCTCGATCACGCCGACCGCGCAGCACGTTCGCTCTCGGGCGGTGAGCAGCAAAAGCTCGCACTGGCACGTGCGCTTGCTCGCGACCCGGAACTGCTCTTCCTGGACGAACCCACGGCCAATCTCGACCCGGCCGCCACCCGAAGCGTTGAAGAGATCGTCCTTGGCGCATCCAATTCGGGGATCAAGGTCGTGATGTCCTCGCACGATCTCGGTCAGGTAAAGCGGTTGGCTGGGGAGGTTCTGCTTCTGGTACGCGGTGGCGTGCGAGAACGGGCAGCTGCCCCAGTCTTTTTCGACAGTCCATCAACCCCGGAGGCCGCCGCCTTTGTCCGTGGCGACCTTATTCTCTGACCCGCTGAACTGGAGATTTGCGATGTTGCGCCGAAGCTTCTTTTTCTGCCTATCCGGTCTGCTTATCCTCGCTGGCGCCATGTGGCCATCATTGGCCGAGGATCGCTCGATCATTGTCGCGTCAACCACCTCGACCCAGGATTCGGGCTTGTTCGGACATATCTTGCCGCTGTTCAAACAGAAAACCGGCATCGACGTGAAGGTGATAGCCCAGGGCACCGGTCAGGCGCTCGATACGGCGCGGCGGGGTGATGCGGACGTCGTGTTCGTTCACGCCAGGGCGCAGGAGGAGAAATTCCTCGAAGAGGGTTTTGGCGTGAAACGCTTCGACGTCATGTACAATGATTTCGTCCTGGTCGGCCCCAAGAGCGATCCGGCCGGAGTAGCAGGTTCCAAGGACATCACCGCTGCCTTCAAGGCCATCAAGGACAAACAGGCACCCTTCGTTTCTCGAGGCGACAAGTCCGGCACCCATCTGGCGGAGCTGAAGCTCTGGAAGGAGGCAGGCGTCGATCTCGATAGCGCAAAGGGCCCCTGGTATAGGGAGATCGGCCAAGGCATGGGGGCAGCACTCAACACCGCCGCGGCCATGAACGCCTATGTGCTGTCAGATCGAGGCACCTGGCTATCCTTCAAGAACCGCGGCGATCTCGACATTGTGGTCGAGGGCGACAAGCGGTTGTTCAACCAATACGGCGTGATGCTGGTCAATCCGGCCAAGCATCCCAATGTGAGAGTGGAACTCGGGCAGGCATTCGTTGATTGGCTGATTTCACCGGAGGGGCAAGCCGCAATCGCCGCCTACAAGATCGATGGCCAACAGCTCTTCTTTCCTAACGCCCACGGCTCATGATGAGCCTGATGCGCACGAGCTGATGTATGTTTGTAGGGCGGTTGAGACACCGTTCGGTCTTGACTAAGGCGGATCGCCCAAGTGTCAGTTTTTTTTGAAGTATGGGACATGTCGTACGCCGGCATTGGGCCACGTCACGACGATACTCGTACCGACCTGAAGGTCCGCTATTGAATGTCTGAGGTTTGAAGCTCCCAGTCCGCTAACGGTCCCAAATTTCTTCGCCCAGCGGTGGATAGTCTCGTAGGAAACGGCGCCGCGCTCCAAGGCCATCTCCTCCGCCAGCCGCAAGCTCGTGCCCCTTTCACAACACTGCGCATCCCAAAGCCGCGTTCACCGCCTGAATGCCATGGGCGTGTAAAAGGTCGTGGCCGGTACGCTAGCCTGAATAGAAGCATCCTCCCCAAACCCACGATTGAAGCAATTACCGTGACATCGCCCGATTGTGTGCGGCGGTGATCCCATTGCCGGTGCATGAGTATCGAAAGTCTCTTTTATTTTATAAAATGATATGTAGTGTCGAAAACGAAACGAGTCTGGGAGGAAGTGTCATGACCAAAGTCCGCGAAAACCATCGCGAGGATGTGGCCGGCCGCGCCAATGTCGAGGATACCCCCGAGCTGCTGGCTTATTATGATGAGCTGGAAAAGCATAAGGCCGGCGCTCTGTGGACTGTCGCCAACAAGATCGAGCCGTGGGAGCCGAAGTCGGCTTCGGTGCCGGTTCTCTGGCGCTATGCTGATCTGCGTGACCATGTGCTGCGTTCCGTCGATCTGGTCACGCCAGAAAAGGCCGGCCGTCGTGTGATCTATCTCAACAATCCCGGCCGTCAGGATGTCGCTGCCGCTGTCGGCTGGCTCTATTCGGGCTTGCAGGTGATGCATCCAGGTGAGGCGGCGTCCGCTCACGCGCATTCCGCATCCGCCTTGCGCTTCATCATGGAAGGTTCGGGAGCCTATACGATCGTAGACGGTCACAAGATGACGCTCGGCGCCAACGATTTCGTTCTGACGCCCAACGGTACCTGGCACGAGCACGGCATCTCTGAAGAGGGTACGCCGTGCATCTGGCAGGATGGTCTGGACATTCCGCTGGTCAACGCGCTCGAAGCCAATTTCTATGCCGTTCATGACGACCTGCGCCAGGCCGTCGGCCATCCCGTCAACGATATGACGGCGACTTGGGGCAATCCCGGGCTGCGGCCGGCGGAAGGCAAATGGGGGCATGCCTACTCGCCGCTCTTCAAATATGAATGGGCGCCGACCTATGAAGCGCTGAGCCGCTATGCGCCGGTGACCGACGGCTCGCCGTTCGACGGCGTGTTCATGAATTATGTGAATCCGCTCACCGGTGGGCCGGTGATGCAAACGATCGGCGCAGCCATGCAGATGCTGCGTGCGGGTGAAAAGACCAAGGCGCATCGCCACACCGGCAGCGTCCTCTATCAATGCGCCAAGGGCAGCGGTTATTCGATCATCAATGGCAAGCGCTTCGACTGGAAGGAGCGTGATATTTTCTGCGTGCCGTCCTGGGCGTGGCATGAGCATGCCAACGGCTCGGATCGCGACGACGCGTGCCTGTTCTCCTTCAACGACATGCCGGTCATGCAATCGCTCGGGCTCTATCGCGAGCAGGCCTTCACGGACAACGGCGGCCATCAGCCGATCAACGGCTAAAGAAAGGTATATAATGCGTCTTGTAACCTATCGAAGCGGTGTCGAAGCCGCGGCGCGGCTTGGAGTCATGCACGGCGATCTCGTCGTGGACGTCGCATGGCTGGGGGAATCCCTTGGTGTGGATCTGCCCGACACGATGCTGGGCCTGATCGATCTTGGCCCTGTCGGACTTGAGCGGCTTCGGGAAATATTGAGCGATTGTGAAGGTCGGTTTGCGGCGGGAACGGCCTTCCCGGTGGCAAATGTCAAACTGCTTGCGCCGATACCGCGCCCGCGCAAAAACATCTTCGGCATTGGTCTCAACTATGTGGAGCACGTGGCGGAATCGGCGAAATCTCTCGATACCTCCAAGGAGCTGCCTAAGCAGCCGGTCATCTTCTCCAAGCCGCCGACCACGGTTATCGGCCCCGGCGATGCGATCGAGCACAATGCGCGCATCACCCAGCAGTTGGACTGGGAAGTCGAACTGGCCGTCGTCATCGGTACGACCGCCAAGCGTGTGACCAAGGAAGACGCCCTCAACCACGTTTTCGGCTACAGCGTGATGATCGACGTCAGCGCGCGCGACAACCGCCGCGCCGGTCAGTGGATTTTCTCGAAGGGGCAGGACACCTATGCGCCCTTCGGTCCATGCATCGTGACCGCCGACGAGATTGCCGATCCGCAAGGTCTCGATCTGTGGCTGACGGTCAATGGCGTTGAAAAGCAACGCTCCAACACCCGTTTCATGCTCTTCGACGTCCCGACGCTGATTGCGGATATCAGCTCCGGCATGACGCTGGAGCCGGGCGACATCATCGCCACCGGCACGCCGGAAGGGGTTGGCGCGGGGCGCACGCCGCAGGAATGGATGTGGCCGGGCGATGTTGTCGAAGCAACGGTCCAGGGGATCGGAACGATCCGGCACCCGGTGGTCGCCGTCTGAGACGCGGATAAGAAACGCCGGAATATTTTCCAGTTCAGTTCAACAAGGGGAGATTGTTATGTCGCTGAAACTGACAAGGCGCAGCTTTATGGGAGTTCTTGCTGCGGGCACCGTCATGGCCTCTTTGCCGGCCATGGCACAGGATTCCCAGCCCGTCACCATCGGTCTGATCACCACCCTGTCGACGCCGGCCGGTTACATTGGCGAGGATATCCGCGACGCTTTCAATCTGGCGATCAAGGAAGACGGCGGCAAGCTCGGCGGCGTGCCGGTTACGTTGGCGGTCGAGGACGACGCGCTGAAGCCGGCTAACGGCAAGCAGATTGCCGACAAGATGGTTGCCGACGGCATCAAGCTTTACACGGGCATCAACTTCTCCAACGTCCTGGCGGCGGCGCTGCCGAGCGTCTTGAATGCGAACGCCTTTTACGTCAGCAACAATCCGGGACCGTCGACCTTCGCCGGCGAAAAATGCAACCCGAACTACTTCGTCGCTTCCTACCAGAACGACACGTTCCATGAGGCAGCGGGTCTCGGCGCGAACGAGCTCGGCTTCAAGAAGATGGTCATCCTTGCGCCGAACTATCAGGCCGGACGCGACGCGCTCGAGGGCTTCAAGCGCACATACAAGGGTGAAGTGATCGGCGAGATCTACACCAAGCTCGACCAGACGGACTTCTCCGTCGAGCTCGCCCGCATCAAGTCGTTGGCCCCGGACGCCATTTATCAGTTCCATCCAGGCGGCGCGGGCATCAATTTCGCCAAGCAATATGCCAATTCCGGTATGGCAGGCTCGATTCCGATGGTCATTCCGAGCTTTTCCATGGATGCCCGCATGATCTCGGCGACAGGCAATGCAGCCGAAGGCGTCTACGCCTCTGCGCTATGGACGACGGAAACGGACAATCCGGCTTCCAAGGGCTTCGTCGAAGCCTTCCGCAAGGACTACGGGCGCGATCCGACGATCTACGCGGCGCAGGCCTACGACACCGCGCATCTGATCGGCGCGGGCCTGAAGGCGGTCAATGGCGACCTGTCCAAGGAAGACGATTTCCGCAATGCGCTTCGCAAGGCCGATTTCACGGCGATCCGCGGCAACTTCAAGATGGGCCCCAACCAGCATCCGGTTCAGGACTATTACCTGACGAAGTTTGAAAAGAACGCGGATGGCAAGATCGTCCAGACGATCGTGAAGAAGGTCGCGTCCGACTACAGCGATGCCTACGCATCCAAGTGCGCGATGAAGTGACTGCTCCCTGAGCGTCTTGTTCCATCTGGGCGCTCCTAGTCTTCAACGCACGGCATCGACCCGAAAATCGCTTGCGGTTTTCGGGTCGAGGCCGTGCAGCCTGAACTTTCATGATGAGGACGGCGTATGCTGCTATTCATCGAACAGACGCTCAACGGCCTGCAATACGGAGCCATGCTTTTCATGCTGGCATCCGGCTTGACCCTGATTTTCGGCATCATGGGGGTGATCAACCTTACCCATGGCGCCTTTTACATGGTCGGGGCCTACTGCGCCGCCTTCGCCATATTGGGGACGGGAAGCTTTCTGGTCGGCATGGGCGCGGCCATCGTTGGCGCCGGTCTTTACGCGATGATGACCGAGCTTTCGGTCATTCAATGGCTCTATAAGCGCGACCACCTCTATCAGGTGCTGGCGACGCTTGGCCTGATCCTGTTCACGAACGAAGCGGTCAGCATGGTCTTCGGACGCCAGCCGCCTTTCGTGGACATCCCTTCCGCCTTGCAGGGCGCCGTGACGGTGTTTCCGGGGCTGGAATACCCGGTGATGCGTCTCACTTTCATCGCCGTTGGCGCGCTGGTCGCGGTTGGCCTGTGGTTTCTGGTCAATAGGACCCGCATCGGCATGCTGATCCGCGCAGGCGCGGACGATCGCGAAATGGTAGACGCGCTCGGCGTCAATGTCCGCCGCCTCTATACGGTTCTTTTCGGTCTGGGCGGTGCGCTCTGCGGGCTGGCTGGGGTCATGGCCGCACCGTTGCTGGCCATTGAAATCGGCATGGGCGAGCGGGTTCTCATCACCACCTTCGTTGTCATCGTCATTGGCGGCGTCGGCTCAGTCCGTGGCGCATTGGTGGGCGCTCTTCTGGTCGGCATGGTCGACAGCATGGGCCGCGCCTACCTCCCGCAATTGATGCAACTGCTGTTGCCGCCTGCGGCCGCCGACACGCTGAGTGCCGGGCTCGTCTCGGCCAGCATCTATGTGTTGATGGCCATCGTACTTCTGTTTCGCCCCTTGGGCCTGTTGCCGGCGAGGAGCTGACCGATGCAGCCTACCAGATCTGCAATCATTGTTATCGGCCTGATCGTCTTTGCGCTGGTTCCGCTCCTGTCCGGGTTCACGGGCAACAGCGCGATTGAAGGCCTGGCGACGCGGATCGTGATCTATGCGATCGCCGCGGTGAGCCTCGACCTCATTATCGGTTACGGGGCGCTGGTCAGCTTCGGCCATGCCATGTTCTTCGGCCTGGGCGGCTATGTCGTCGGCATCATCGCTTATCACACCAATATGGGGGAGCCGCTCTTCGGCTGGGACGGATCCAACGCCGCCCTCGTGGTCTGGCCCATTGCCTTGATCGTCTGTGCCGCGCTCGCCGTCGTCGTCAGCTGGCTTGCGCTCAAGACGGCAGGCGTCCAGTTCATCATGATCACGCTCGCCTTCGCCCAGATGGTGTTCTTCATCCTCGTTTCGCTCCAGACCTATGGCGGCGACGACGGTCTGCTGATCGATGAGCGCAACACACTGCCTCTCATCGACATCGGCAACGGGACCACGTTCTATTATCTGTGCCTGCTTTTGCTGGTCCTCTGGACGATGTTTTGCACGATGATCGTAAACTCCCGTTTCGGCCTTGTTTTTCAGGCCTTGCGGCAGAGTGAGCGGCGCGCCGTCAATCTTGGCGTCCGGCCTTTGAACTTCCGGATGGCCGCATTTGTCATCTCCGCCCTTGGTACCGGGCTGGCGGGCATTCTTTGGGCCAATTATGCGCTGTTCGTCACCCCCGATATGGCGGCGTGGTCGAAATCCGGCGAGTTCATGGCGATCGTGGTCCTTGGCGGCCTCGGCACGCTGATCGGGCCGATCGCCGGCGCTGCCGTCTTCATCATCCTCGAGCAAGTCCTTTCCGGCTGGACCGAACACTGGATGATCGTCATGGGACCGATCCTCACTTTGATCGCGCTGTTCGGACAACAGGGCATGCTGGGCCGTCTATTAGGGAACCGCCATGGCTGACCAAAAGAATTCGGTTCTGATCCTCGAGGACCTGCACAAGAAGTTCGGGGCGCTGGTCGCCACCAACGGCGTCAGCCTGGATGTGCGTCAAAGCGAGCTTCACGCGCTTATCGGCCCCAACGGTGCTGGGAAGTCCACCTTGATCGCGCAGATCTGCGGCGAGATTTCCCCCGACTCCGGCCGCATCCTGTTCGATGGACAGGACATCACCCGGCTGCCCGCCTATAAGCGGGCGCGGATGGGCATGGGTCGCTCCTTCCAGCTTACCCAGCTCTGCTCCGACTTCACGGCCATGGAGAACGTGCTTCTGTCGCTGGAGGCGAAAGGCGGCGGCTCGGCGGATATTTTCAGGAATCCGCGCCGCAATGCGGACAACCGGAAGATCGCCAGAACATGGCTGGAACGGGTGGGCCTCGGTGAGCACGAAAACCGTGTCGTTGCCAGCCTTGCGCATGGCCAGAGACGGCAGCTCGAAATCGCGGTCGCTCTCGCCCGCGATCCACGGCTCATCCTGCTTGACGAGCCGATGGCCGGAATGGGCCCCGAAGAATCCGCGTCGCTGACTGCACTTCTACAAAGCCTGAAGCGGGACTATCCGATCCTTCTGATCGAGCATGACATGGATGCGGTTTTTGCCCTGGCCGACCGGATCAGCGTTCTCGTCTACGGCAAGATCATCTTCACCGGAACGGCAAGCGAGATCCGCGCTCACCCGGAAGTCAGGGCCGCATATCTGGGGGAGGAAGCCTGATGCTGACGCTCGACAAACTGCAGGCCGGATACGGTCAGGCGCGCGTGCTGTTCGACATGTCGTTTGAAGCGAAGGCGGGCGAAATCATCTCGCTGATCGGGCGCAACGGCATGGGCAAGTCCACCACCGTCAAATCGATCATGGGTATGATCAAGCCGACAGGCGGAACGGTCAGATTTGGCGATACCGTCATCAATCGCATGCCGCTCAACGCCATAGCGCGGCTTGGCATCGGACTGGTGCCCGAAGGGCGGCGCGTGTTTGGCTCGCTGAGCGTTGAGGAAAATCTGGTGGCGACGGCCCGACCCGGCTCATGGACCCTGCAGCGCGTGGTGCAGCTTTTCCCGCGGCTTGAAGAGCGCAAGCGTCAGCTGGCGCGTACCCTGTCAGGCGGCGAGCAGCAGATGCTGGCAATCGGGCGCGCGCTGCTGACCAATCCCAAGCTGCTCATTCTCGATGAAGCGACGGAAGGGCTTGCGCCGATCATCCGCGCTGAAATCTGGCGCTGCCTGCATGAGCTGAAAAATATCGGCCAGACGATCCTGGTCATCGACAAGAACCTGGCGGAAATGGCCACTTTGGTGGACCGCCACAACATCGTCGATAAGGGCCGCGTGGTCTGGACGGGAAGTCCTGCCGAACTCACCGCCGACAAGGAACTCTCGCACCGCTATTTGGGAATTTGACGATGGGGGATTTCACCTATCAGGGCTACGACAACGCGGCTTTGGATGTTCAGTACAATGCGCGCGCCAGCGTTGCGTCCTTCGACGATGAGTATGCAAGGCTGGTCGAAGTCAGCAAGCGCGTGATGAAGGATTTTGAGCATCAGGCGGGGATTGTCTATGACCCGGCGAGCGGCGAAACGCTCGATTTCTATCCGGCCGGCGAGGGCGCGCCGCTGTTCGTCTGGATACACGGCGGTTACTGGCGCGGGGGCAATGCGGCGGACAATGCATTTTCTGTGCCGGGCCTGCACTCCCACGGATTCTCGGTGGCGGTCATTGACTACACGCTCGCACCGGCCGTCACACTGGACGAGATTGTCCGGCAGATCCGCACCGCCATCTCATTCCTGCATCGCAATCGCGGCCGCTTGAAGATCGGAGCGGATTCCTTTGTTGTCGGAGGCACGTCGGCGGGCGGTCACCTCACTGCGATGCTGTTGGCCGATGGCTGGCAGAATACGTTCGGGGTGCCGCAGGATATCGTCGCCATCGGGCTGGACCTTTCCGGCCTGCACGACCTCGCCCCCTTACTCCACACGCATATCAATGCGTGGATGAATTTCGACGACGCCATGGTGGCGCGCAACAGCCCGCAATTTCTGATTCCGCAAACGTCACCTGCCCATCTGATCGCATCGGTGGGCGGGCTTGAAACGAAGGAATTTTGCCGCCAGACCACCGCCTATGCGGCTGCCTGGCGGCAGGCAGGACATGCGGCTACCGTCGTCGACATGCCGGACCACAATCACTTCGATTTACCTCTGACGCTCCGCGAGCCGGACGGAAAGCTCGTGCGCGCGATTGTGGAAGCCTATGCCATTGATCGAGAAGGAAGTCGTAAATGAGCAAGCCCTGGAAAGCCGCCGTCGCGCAAATCGCCTCCATCCCCGACGACTCGGTTGCCTCGGCATGCAAGGCAGCCGACGCCATTCGTAAGGCGGCGGGCGAGGGAGCCCGGCTCATCGTCTTCCCTGAAGCCTTTCTGGGCGGCTACCCGAAAGGTGCCTCCTTCGGTTGCCCCATCGGCGTGCGCAAGCCAGAAGGGCGCGAGGCCTATCTCCACTATTACAATGCGGCCATCGACCTTGCAGGCGAAGAAGTGGAGATCATCGCCGAAGCCACGGCCGAAACCGATACATTCATCGTCATCGGATGCATCGAACGCGATGGCGGAACCCTCTATTGCACGGCGCTGTTCTTCGACGGCGCGCGCGGCCTCATCGGCAAGCACCGCAAGCTGATGCCGACAGCAGGCGAGCGTCTTATCTGGGGCTTCGGCGACGGTTCGACCATGCCGGTTTTCGACACGCCGATGGGGCGTGTCGGCGCCGTCATCTGCTGGGAGAACTATATGCCGATGCTACGCATGCACATGTATTCGCAGGGCATCAGCATCTATTGCGCGCCGACTGCGGACGACCGCGACACATGGGTTCCTTCCATGCAGCACATTGCGCTCGAAGGTCGCTGCTTCGTGCTGACTGCGTGCCAGCACATTACACGCGGCGCCTATCCCGCCGATCATGAATCGTCGCTCGGCGACGAGCCAGATACGGTCATGATGCGTGGCGGCAGCGCGATCATCAGCCCACTCGGCAAGGTACTCGCTGGTCCAGACTTCAACGGCGAGACGATCCTCTATGCCGAGATTGATCCCGACGACGTGCAGCGCGGCAAGTTCGATTTCGACGTTAGCGGCCACTATGGGCGTCCGGACATCTTCCAGCTCACCGTCGACGACCGACCCAAGAATACGGTCAATCCGCTGTCTCGCACCGGAAAAGAGTAACAGCATGCGTTTCGATATGAACAGGCTCTCCGGTCAGGAGCGCTACAAGATACTGGCGTCGACCATCGTTCCGCGACCGATCGCCTGGATCACCAGCATTTCCGCTGACGGTGTCCGCAATGCCGCGCCGTTCAGCTTTTTCAACATGATGGGCAATACGCCGCCGACGGTCGCAATCGGCCTCATGCCGCAAGATGGCCGCCTGAAGGACACGGCGGCCAATATTCTCGCGACCGGGGAGTTCGTCATCAATCTCGTCGACGAGCAGAATGCCGAGGCGATGAACCTCACCTGCATCGACGCGCCCGCCAATATCGACGAAATCGATCTGGCGCGGCTTCCAGTCCTGCCTTCGGAAACGGTGGCACCGCCCCGCATCGCGTCGGCACCCGTCTCGATGGAATGCCGGATGCTGAGTTCGGTCGTGACCGGCCCGCTTCAGACCATCGTCGTCGGACTGGTGAACATGGTGCACATCCGCGACGAGTTTGTGCTGGATGCGGAGCGTTGCTATATCGACACGCCAAGACTTGGACTGGTTGCCCGCATGCACGGAAGCGGCGGTTATCTGCGCTCGGGAGACTATTTCCAGATCGATAGGCCGACATGGAAAGAGTATACGGAAGGCAAGGCTGACCGACCCAAACCATCGCCTGTCTGATTTTTGAAGGAATACGGACCGTTCCGGTGCTGCGATGACTCTAGCTGAAACTGCCTATTTTAGTCTGCGCAACGACATATTGCATGGACGGCTCATTCCCGGTCAGCCGCTTCGGCTGGAATTTCTGAAAAAGCAGTATGGCCTCAGCTTTTCTCCGTTGCGTGAAGCGCTGAACCGACTTCATGCCGAGAGACTGGTGGTCAACCATCCGCCGCGCGGTTTCACCGTCGCGCCGGTTTCGCCAGCGGAAATGCAGGATGTGATGAGCGTGCGTATCCTCATTGAAAGCGAGGCGCTGCGCCTGTCGATCGAAAAGGGCGGCGACGATTGGGAGACGGATGTAGTCGCGGCCTTTCACAGGCTCGATCTGCAGTCGCGCCGGATGAAGGATGCGGAGGGCGCGGCCGATGACGATGCACTCATGCAGTTTGAAACGCGCCATCATGAATTCCATCGAGCGCTGCTGACGGCCTGCGGTTCGCCGCGCTTGCTCGCCTTGTTCGAACAGCTTTACGCGGAAACGCAACGCTATCGCTTGCCTAGTTTCCGCGGCGAAGGCCATGCATCCTCGGCGCGCGATCTGTCCGTCGAGCACAGCAACATCATGGAAGCCGCGCTGGCACGGCGGGCGGACACTGCGGTCGATCTGCTGCGCGTACATTACAATCGAACGGCAGCCTATATTATCAACGCAAGCTAACAATTTTGCAGCCGGCTTTCGCCATCGCAGTCAATGATCGCCTCCCGATTCGTCTGGCTGCCATCGATGACAATACGATCGGGTCGGCCGCGCCGCCGCAGAGCTTTGCCAAGAAAGCGTTTGGCAGCCAGCAGATCGCGATGTTCGCTGAAGAAGAATTCGACCGTGTTACGGAGGCTATCGATGGCGTGCTATAGGTACATCCATCGACCACGAACCTTCACATAGGTCTCGTCGACATGCCATTTACGCGTGACAGGTCGTTTGCGAAGGTTGAACCGTTCGAGCAACAGCGGTGAGAACCGGATAGTCCATCGGTGGATGGTGGAATGGTCGACGTGAACACCGCGCCCGGCCATCATTTCTTCCAGGCCCCGATGGCTGAGACTGTAAGTCAGATACCAGCGTAGACACAGCAGATCACCGAATGGTCGAATTGGCGGCCTGAAAACGTGAACGTGCTCCTTTGGAGGAACTCTCATGCCGTAGTCGAGGTTGACGATCGGTTTGCGAAAGCCTCATCGGGTCCTTCAGGTCCGGCGCCGCAGTTGCCGACGGCCGGAGCCAAGGTTGCCCTTGCAGCTTGCCCGCCACCATTTTCCCGCTCCCTCACTCACACCGGATTCGAATAACTAACGGCAAAGCGACATTTTCGGCAAAGCTTTCGATCAACGCCTCGGTTGACATTGATTACAAGCGCGAGATTTCACTCTCGAATGACGATCGTTCGGGAGGAAGCGGTCAATGCCCCGCAAAGAAATAATAGACGCCATGAGGAAGTACACGGATCCGTTCCGTGTCACCAAGGGCAAGGACTTTCGCCTGAACGACTTCGATCCCGGCGACACGCTGGGGCTCAAAATGGACAAGCAGGAAGCGGCGCAACTTCTTGAGCGGGGTTCGGAATGGCTCGCGATGGAGCAAGATATTCTCTACGCGCAGGATTCCTGGTCCTTGCTGCTTGTGTTCCAGGCGATGGACGCGGCGGGAAAGGACGGGACGATCAAGCACGTCATGTCACGCGTCAATCCGCAGGGGTGCGACGTCGTCTCGTTCAAGCAGCCCTCGCACAAGGAACTCTCTCACGATTTCCTGTGGCGCTACTCCAAAAAAGTGCCGCAGCGCGGACGGATAGGCATCTTCAATCGCTCATATTACGAGGAAGTGCTGGTGGTGCGCGTGCATCCAGAGTTGCTCGACGCGCAAAATATCCCACCGGAGTTTCTCGGGAAAAACGTGTGGGAGGAGCGCCTCGCCGACATTATCAGCTTTGAGGACTACCTATCGCGCCAGGGCGTGGTCATCCTGAAATTCTACCTGAACCTGTCGTATGGGGAGCAGAAGAAGCGCTTTCTCGCTCGCCTCGACAAGCCTGACAAGAACTGGAAATTCTCCGCATCCGACGTTCGCGAGCGGCGATACTGGAAAGACTACATGCATGCCTATGACGAGGCAATCCGGGCTACCTCATCTCAAGCCGCACCGTGGTTTATCGTTCCTGCCGACAACAAATGGTTCACACGCCTGGTCGTCGCGGCAGCGATTGTCGAGGCAGTCGAGAAGCTCGACCTCGCATATCCCAAGGTCACATCGGCGCAGATGAAGGATCTCTGTGCGGCGCGTGAGGAACTCGAAGCGGAGCGCTAGACAAGACGAGACCCACATGTCGACGTCAATTGCGATTCTCGGCGGGGTTGGGTTTGTCCTGCTCAGAATGACGGTAGTGACCGACGGATTGAAGGCGCTTGGGGGATCTGCCCTGCGCCTTCCCCAGGTGCTCAGCCTCGTGGTCGGCGACAGTTTCGGCGCCGCAACGAGCTCGATTGTGGCAGCCATGCAGACGTTCGGCCGGATCGTACATCACGCCGGGCATTCGGGCACGCTTCTCCACGGTGGCGGCGAGCATGATGACCTGGGCCTGCGACGCCAACCAGGAAGCACCAGGAGGAACGAATATGTGCTCAGCTGAGAGCACGGCTTCGGAAACAGAGCTGTTGCCGTGGCATGCGATGCAGGTGGAACAGGTCGAAAGCCAGCTTCGCGTCGATCCGCGGCGCGGCCTCGATGCCGCAGAGGCGGCCGAGCGGCTGAAGATCTATGGGCCCAACCGCCTGCCCCAAGGCAAGAAGCGCGGGCCGCTGGCGCGGTTTTTCGCCCAGTTCAACAACATACTCATCTACGTCCTGCTCACGGCCGGCTTCATCAAACTCATGCTTAGCCTGTGGCTCGATGCCTCGATCATCTTCGCCGTCGTTGTTCTCAACTCGCTGCTTGGTTTTCTGCAGGAGGGCCGGGCCGGAAAAGCCCTCGATTCGATCCGTAATATGCTGTCTGCGGAGGCGCGCGTGTTGCGCGGCGGGGCGGTGCGCCTGATTGCGGCCGAAGATCTTGTGCCGGGCGACGTCGTGCTCTTGGAATCGGGCGACAAGATCCCGGCGGACATGCGTCTCATCGACGCCAAGAATCTGCGGACGGAGGAGGCGGCGTTGACCGGCGAATCCGTTCCGGCCGAGAAGACCGTCGCTCCGGTATCCGCCAAAGCTACCGTTGGCGACCGTGAGAACATGGCATTCTCCGGCACCGTGGTGGTGTCGGGCCGGGCGACCGGCGTGGTCGTGGCGACCGGGAGCCAGACGGAGCTCGGCCGCATCAGCCAGATGCTTGCCACAGTTAGCCCGCTTGAGACGCCGCTCCTGCGGCAGATCAAGAAGTTCGGCTACGTTATCACGGCCGCCATCGCCATTATCAGCGTGCTGCTCTTCGCCTGGGGGCACTGGCTCGGGCACATGACCTTCGTCGAACTGTTCCAAGCGGTTGTCGGCATCGCGGTGTCGCTGATCCCGGAAGGGCTGCCGGCGCTTATCACGATCACGCTCGCCATTGGTGTGCAGCGCATGGCCCAGCGCAACGCCATCATCCGCCGCCTGCCGGCGGTCGAGACGCTGGGGTCCGTCTCACGCATCTGTTCGGACAAGACCGGCACGCTGACCCTGATGGAGATGATGGCGACCTCCGTCGTCACGGCAGATGCCGTCTATGAGGTCACAGGCGAGGGCTATGCGCCCGACGGCGAGGTCAAGGCGGGTGGCAAACCGGTCGACACCACGCGGGAGGTGCTGATGCTAATGGGCCGCTTGTCCCTCCTGTGCAACGACGCCCAGCTCGTTAAGGAGGAGGGAAAATGGAAGATAGAAGGAGACCCGACCGAGGGCGCGCTCTATCCGTTCGCGAGCAAGCTCGGCATGGACCGCGCCACAGAGTCTGCGGCCGCGCCGCGGATTGATGCGATCCCGTTCGAATCCGAGCACAAGTTCATGGCAACGCTAAACCGGTCGGCGGACGGCGAAATGCTGCTGGTCAAGGGTGCGCCGGAGGTGATCCTGGACCATTGCGACCGGCAACAGACGGCAAATGGACCGGCGCCGCTCGATCGTGACCGCTTCACGCGGGAGGGCGACCGACTTGCCGCACAGGGCGAGCGCGTGCTGGGCCTGGCTTGGCTGCCAGACCCGGGTCTTGAGGCCGGTAGCCTCGGGCCGGAGGACCTGCCGAGAAGCCTGGTGCTGCTCGGCCTCGTCGGCCTCATGGACCCGCCGCGCAAAGAGGCTGTCGACGCCGTACGGGAATGCCACGGCGGCGGTATCCGTGTGACAATGATCACGGGCGATCACAAGATCACCGCCGCGGCAATCGCGAAGATGCTAGACATCGGTGACGGCAAAACGGCCGTGGCAGGCACCGAGATCGAGGCGATGAACGATGCGGCGCTGCAGGAATGCGTGCGCGATGTTGACGTCTTCGCCCGCGCCAGCCCCGAGCACAAGCTCAGGCTCGTCAAGGCGATCCAGGCCAACCGTCAGATCGTCGCTATGACCGGGGACGGTGTCAACGACGCACCGGCGCTCAAGAAGGCTGATATTGGCGTCGCCATGGGTATCAAGGGCACCGAGGTAACCAAGGAGGCGGCGGGGATGGTCCTCGCCGACGACAATTTTGCGTCGATCTCCGCGGCGGTGAAGGAGGGCCGCACGGTCTACAACAACATCGAGAAGGCTATGCTTTTCCTGCTGCCGACAAACGTTGCCCAGGGCGCGGTGATCGCGATCGCCATCCTGTTCGGCTTCACGCTGCCGATAACCGCGCCGCAGGTGCTGTGGGTAAACATGGTCACCTCGGTCGCGCTCGGCCTCACCATCTCGTTCGAGCCGCATGAGGCGGATGTGATGCGGCGGCCGCCGCGCTCGGTCGATCGGCCGATCGTCACTGGCTTCGGAATCTGGCGCATTCTCTTTGTTGGCGCTGCGCTCGTGCTCTACACGCTCGCGGCCTTCTTCTGGATGAAGGCGCATGGCGCTTCGGACCAGTTGGCGCGTACGGCTGCTGTTAACGCCATCACGCTGGGGCAGGTCTATTATCTTCTAAACAGCCGCTACCTGCTCGACTCATCCCTGTCTTTGCGCGCCCACATGGGCAATCCCTTTCTCTGGTATGGCATCGTCGGAGTTGTGGTGTTGCAGTTTCTCTTCACCTATGCGCCGCCGTTCCACGCGATCTTCGACACTGAGGCCCTACCTCTGTCGGTCTGGCTCTGGCTCATCGGCGGGGGGCTCGTCTTCTTCTTTGTAGTGGAGATCGAGAAGCTCATCATCCGCTCCGTGCCAGCGCTGAGAACCGCAGCGACCGGGCAGTAAGGTGAGCAATCGCCACCGACGCGTACACGGCAATTTACTCAACAAAAGAACCTTCCCGCTTCGGTCAACCGAACGCTGTGCTTTCTGAACAGCACGACCTTGCCATGCTGCATTGTGCAGATGCGGTCGCCGATGCGCATCGCCTGGTCGAGCCTTGGCCGACGAAGATCACCGTGCGGCTGATTTTCCGCCGATCTCGACGGAGCCCCAGATCGGCTCGATCAGGTCGACTTGCCGAAACCAGACAGGCCCATGATGACGAAAGTCTCGCCGGCCGTGATGTCGAAGCCTGCGTCGTCGACACCGATGGTACAACCGGTGGACGGCTCGGTTTCGATTTCGAACAGGCAGGGCGGGACAAGCTCCATCCTAAACCAAAGTAGCCGTTCCAGGCACGCTGGCTCGTGTTACGTTGCGTAAGCGGACTGCTTACGCATGGCTACGCGCGTGCTTCGCGTCCGGGGAGAGGCCACTGCAAAGACACGGGTGCCTCAATCGTAGCCAGGCGTTTGCCATAAGGGAGGTTGCGAATGATCAAGTCCTATCTTGCCTCGGCAGTTCTTCTGGCGGCGATGGCCGCGCCCGCTTCCGCCGCCGGCATATCGGACGGGAAGGTCAAGATCGGCATCTTGAACGACCAGTCGGGGGTCTACGCCGACTTTGGCGGCAAGTGGTCGGTCGAGGCCGCCAAGATGGCGGTCGAGGATTTTGGCGGCAAGGTGCAAGGTGCGCCTATCGAGGTGATCGACGCCGACCACCAGAACAAGCCCGACATCGCCGCCAGCATCGCGCGCCAATGGTATGACACCGAGCAGGTGGATGCGATCATGGAACTGACCACGTCGTCCGTGGCGCTGGCGGTGCAGGACATCTCCAAGGAAAAGAAGAAGATCGACATCGTCACGGGCGCGGCGACCACCGATCTTACAGGAAAGCAGTGTTCGCCCTACGGCTTCCACTGGGCCTATGACACGCATTCGCAGGCGGTCGGGACCGGCGGCGCGCTGGTCGAGCAGGGTGGTGACAGCTGGTATTTCATCACGGTCGACTATGCCTTCGGATATTCGCTCGAAGAGCAGACCGCCAAATATGTGAAAGCCCATGGCGGCAAGGTGCTCGGCGAAGTGCGCTATCCGCTCGGTGCAACCGACTACTCGTCCTTCCTGCTGCAGGCTCAATCGTCGGGTGCCAAGATCATCGGCCTTGCCAATGCCGGCCTCGACACCTCCAACTCGATCAAGCAGGCAGCTGAGTTTGGCATTGTCCAGGGCGGGCAGCGTCTGGCGGCGCTGCTGTTCACTTTGTCTGAAGTGCACGGGCTCGGCCTGAAAGCAGCGCAGGGCGTGGTGCTGACGGAAGGCTACTACTGGGACCGCGACGATAAGAGCCGCGAGTTCGCCGAGCGCTTCTTCGAGCGCACCGGCCGGATGCCTAACATGATCCAGGCCGGCACCTATTCCGCCGTGCTCCAATATCTGAAGGCGGTCGACAGGGCCGGCACCGATGATGCCGAGGCGGTGGCCAAGGAACTCCACGAAATGCCGGTCAATGATGTCTTCGCCAGCAACGGCAAGGTGCAGGCCGATGGCTCGATGGTCCACGACATGTACCTCTACCAGGTCAAGAAGCCGGAAGAGAGCAAAAAGGACTGGGATTACTACAGCTATCTGGCGACGATCCCCGGCGACCAGGCATTCCTGAAGGCCGAGGAAAGTGGCTGCCCGCTCGTCTCCAAGTGAGCGCTGGAGCCACCGTGGCCGACGAACCATGCATGGACTCTACCGAGCCTCGGGTGGTGCTTTCCGCCCGCGGGCTGCGGCGTGTATTTGGCGGTTTTGTCGCCGTCGACAATGTCGACCTCGATGTCCATCACGCCCGCATCCATGCCTTGATCGGCCCCAACGGGGCCGGCAAGACAACTGTCTTCAACCTGCTGACCAAATTCCTGGAACCGACCAGCGGCCGCATAGAACTGCTCGGCCACGACATCACCCGCATGCCGCCGGCGGCGGTGGCGCGGATGGGGTTGGTGCGTTCCTTCCAGATCTCGGCGATCTTCCCGCATCTCACGGTGCTCGACAATGTGCGGGTCGCCTTGCAGCGCCCGGCCGGGCTCAGCGCGCAGTTCTGGCGGCCGCTTTCGGCGCTCGACCGGCTGACGCCGCGCGCCGAGGAACTGCTGGACGCCGTCGGCCTTGCCGATGCCCGCAACAAGCTTGCTGCTGACCTTTCCTATGGCCGTAAGCGCGTACTCGAGATCGCCACCACTCTGGCGCTCGACCCCAAGGTGCTGCTGCTGGACGAGCCGATGGCCGGCATGGGGCACGAAGACGTTGGCATGGTCTCTACCCTCATTCGCTCGGTGGCCAGGGACCGCGCGGTGCTGATGGTCGAGCACAACCTCTCGGTAGTGGCCGACCTGTCGGACTGGATCACCGTCATGCAGCGCGGCAAGGTGCTTGCAACCGGCGACTATCCTACCGTCGCCGCCGACGAGCGGGTCAAGGTTGCCTACATGGGCATGGAGGAAGGCTGATGGCGGGCGCAGCACCGTTGCTCAGCGTGCGTGGCCTGAACGCCTGGTACGGCGAGAGCCACGCGCTGCACGGCGTCGATATCGACGTCCATCGCGGTGAGACGGTGACGCTGCTCGGCCGCAACGGCGTCGGCAAGACCACGACGCTGCGCGCCATCATGGGGCTGATCCGCAAGCGTACCGGCGAGATCGCTTTCGATGGGCAGGACCTGATGCGGTTGCCTCTGCACCGCACCGCGCATGCCGGCATCGGCTTCGTGCCGGAGGAACGCGGCATCTTCGCCACGCTCACCGTCGATGAGAACCTCCTCCTGCCACCCGTCGTGGCCAAGGGGGCATGAGCACGGAGGAAATCTTCGCGCTGTTTCCGAACCTCAAGGAACAGCGCAACAGCCAGGGCACGAAACTTTCGGGTGGCGAGCAGCAGATGCTGGCCATCGCGCGCATGCTGCGTACCGGCGTCACAATGCTCCTGCTCGACGAGCCGACGGAAGGGCTGGCGCCGGTCATCGTGCATCAGATCAGCGAGCTTCTGATGACACTGAAGGCACGTGGCATGACCGTCCTGCTGGTCGAACAGAATTTTCGTTTTGCCAGCCGGGTCGCGGACCGCTTCTATTTGATGGAGCACGGCAAGGTGGTGAGCGGCTTCCCGGTCGAGGAATTGTCGGTGCATATGGATGAACTGCACGACGTTCTGGGGGTCTGAGGCGACATGACCACGATCTTCGGCATTCCCATCCAGGCCTTCCTCGGACAATTGCTGATCGGCCTGATCAACGGCTCTTTCTATGCCATGCTGAGTCTTGGCCTGGCCGTCATCTTCGGCATGCTGCGCATCATCAATTTCGCCCATGGTGCGCAATATATGCTGGGCGCTTTTGTCGGTTATCTTCTGCTGGTGAATCTTGGCATCGGCTACTGGCCGGCGCTCATCCTCGTGCCGCTGGCGGTGGGACTATTCGGCATGGCGGTCGAGCGATTGGGGCTGTCCCGACTTTACGGTCTTGATCCGCTCTACGGTTTGCTGTTCACCTTCGGGCTGGCCCAGACCGTGGAGGGCATATTCCGCTACTATTATGGCGTGTCGGGAAACCCGTATTCGGTGCCGCCGCTGCTGGCGGGCAGTACCAATCTCGGCTTCATGTTCCTGCCCAATTACCGGGGCTGGGTGGTGGTGGCATCGTTGATTGTCTGCCTCGGCACCTGGCTGCTGATCGAAAAGACGCGGCTGGGCTCCTATCTGCGGGCGGCGACCGAGAACCCGCACCTGGTGCAGGCTTTCGGCGTGAACGTGCCGCTGCTGGTGACCCTGACCTACGGGCTCGGCTCAGCACTGGCCGGCCTGGCTGGCATCCTGGCCGCACCGATCTATCAGGTAAGCCCGCTTATGGGCTCGGACATCATCATCGTCGTCTTCGCGGTGGTCGTGGTGGGTGGCCTGGGCTCGATCCTGGGCGCCATCGTCACCGGCTACGTGCTGGGCCTTGCCGAAGGGCTGACCAAGGTCTTCTATCCTGAAGCGTCCAACATCGTGATCTTCGTCATCATGGCCATCGTGCTCCTGCTGCGGCCGGCCGGCCTGTTTGGAAGGGATGCCTGACATGGCCGAAACTACGTTGCGCAACACTCGGGCACGGATGTCCTCACGGCTGGAGCAGGGACTGGTCGTGATCGGGATCCTTGTTTTGCTGGCGGCACCCTTTTTCGTATACCCGATCTTGCTGATGAAGATGCTGTGCTTTGCGCTGTTCGCCTGTGCCTTCAATCTTCTGCTCGGCTATACGGGCCTTCTGTCGTTCGGCCATGCCACCTTTTTCGGCGGGGCCGCCTATTTCTGCGCCCATGCGGTGAAGGTGTGGGGCTGGCCGCCCGAAGCAGGCATTTTACTCGGCGTCGCCGGCGCAGCCACGCTCGGCCTGGTGATGGGCTTCTTCGCCATCCGCCGGCAAGGCATCTATTTCGCCATGATCACGCTGGCGCTGGCGCAGATGTTCTACTTTTTCTGCGTGCAGGCGCCCTTCACCCATGGCGAGGATGGCATCCAGGGCGTGCCACGCGGCTTGCTCTTCGGGCTCCTCGATCTCAACCAGCCACTCAACATCTACTATTTCGTGCTGGTCGTGTTCCTGCTGGGCGTGTTCGCTATTTGGCGCATCGTCAATTCGCCCTTCGGCATGGTCTTGCGCTCCATCCGTGAGAATGAGAACCGCGCCGTCTCGCTCGGCTATTCGGTCGCTAACTACAAACTCGCCGCCTTCGTGATGTCGGCGGCGCTGGCTGGGCTTGCGGGAGCGGTCAAGGCGATCGTATTCCAGTTCGCCACGCTGACCGACGTGACATGGCAGATGTCGGGCGAAGTCATCCTGATGACGCTGCTCGGCGGTATCGGCACCATGGTTGGTCCGATCGTCGGGGCTGGATTGGTGGTGGGGCTGGAGAACGCGCTGGCCACTTCCGGTTTCCCGGTGATGATCGCCACCGGCGCCATCTTCATGGCCTGCGTGATGTTGTTCCGGCGAGGCATCGTCGGTGAAATCCAGGCACGCTGGACCGCCCGTCGCGAAAGAGGCTCAGGGAATGAGGTGAATGTCTGACTTCGGCGTCGCTTCCGGGAGTAGGAGACCGTAGCTGTTGTAATCTCTATGAACCAGCATCGCCTTCAGGCTTGATTTCCAATGCGGCTAGCCGGCGACTGACCGTCGATTTGGTGTACGGCTGAAAGGCGCAGGTTGGCTTGTAGCCGCTGCCTATGCTCGAGGGTTCAGGCAGCGACACGATATGACTTCGTTCCCCGAGTTGGTCAGGTCGGCTGATCCTTGCCGCGCTGGGCAACGATGCTGAGAAGCGCCAGAAGGCCCGACCCCATCATTAGGAAGACCGACACCGCATTAAGCACCGGCGTGGAGCCTACCTTCACCATGCGGTCATACATCGTGATGGTCAGGGGTGCGTCGGAGCCAACCAGCATCAGCGTCGTGTTGAAATTCTCGAAGGAGACGAGGAACGCCACGACAAAGGCCGAGAACAGAGCGGGTGCGAGATAGGGCAGCGTGACGGTCGCCAACACCCGCAGACGCGACGCGCCAAGGTTCAGTGCTGCCTCCTCCAGTGCTACGTCGAACTTCCGCAGGCGCGCCGCGATCACCAGCGACGTAATCGTCACCAGGAAAGAAAACTGGCCGAGCACGACGAGGAAGGTGCCCGGGCGCAGAAAATCCCATTCCAGATCGAGCGTGTCTTCCACGCCGTTCGCGATCATGCTCGCAAAGACGAGGATCGATATGCCGAGGATGACGCCGGGGATGACCAGCGGCACGATCATCAGCACATAGAGCAGGCTCTTGCCGGGGAACTGTTTGCGTTCAAACAGGAAGGCATTGCAGGTGCCCACGATCACCGACAGTGCCGACACCGTCAGGCCGATGAACAGCGAGTTCCAAAGGCCTTCCATCAGCCGCCGGTCATTGAACATACCAAGCTTCGGCTCAGTGGAGCCGAAGAACCATTCCAGCGTGAAGCCTTTCCACGGCAATGCCGGGAAGATCGAGTCGTTGAAAGCGAAGATCGCGGCGGCGGTAAGCGGCGCGGCGAGATAGAGGAAGAACGCGAGCATGTAGCCGCCATAGATCCAGCGCAGGAAGGTCGACTGAGGCGCGGCAACGTTCATGGCCTTAATCCTTCGCGACGGTGGAAGCCAGGCTCTGCCCGGTCAAACGCAGTCCGAGCCAGACGATGAAGGACGTGAATGCCAGCAAAAGAACGCCGAACGTCGCCCCAGATTCCCAATTGTAGCGGGTGACGAACTGCTCGTAGATCTGCTCGGTGAACCACATGCTGTTCTTGCCGCCGAGCAGGATAGGCGTCAGATAGCTGCCGGCCGTCAACATGAACACAATGATGCAGCCCGCGACAATGCCCGGCATCGCATAAGGTACGACGATGCGGCGGAACACGGTGAAGCGGCTGCCGCCGAGATTGTAGCCGGCCTCTAGGAGCGAGTTGTCCATGCCATCCAGGGTCGAGACTAGCGGAACGATCATGAACAGGACGACCGTGTAGACCAGGCCGACAACGACCGTGATGTCATTGTATAGCAGTTCCACCGGCCCACCGATGAGGCCGATCTTTTGCAGGAAGCCAGAGATCAGTCCGGTCTCGCGCAGGAGAACGATCCAGCCGAACGCGCGCACCAAATCGCTGACCCAGAGTGGAATGAGGCACATAAGGAACAATGCCGCGCGCGAACGCTGCTTGGCGATCTTGGCGATATAGTAGGCGACGGGAAAGCCAACGATCAGCGCCAGGATCGTCACCAGGATCGACATCCAGGCGGTGCGCAGCAAGGTGTTCCAGTAGACCGGTTCGCCCAGGAAGTCCGCGTAATTGGCGAAGCTGAAAGTGTACTGGCCCGGCCCCAGCTTCTCGCGCAGCGACAGATAGCCGATGCCGATCTGCGGCAGGATGATCAGCAGCACCATCCACAGCACAAATGGCATGAAAAGAAGGATCAGTGAAAGTTTGCCGGTGTCGGAGCGTGGCATCGCGCTCACCCCGCAACGCTGAAGCAGAGGCAATGCTCCCGACGCCAGGAGATGTCCGATTTGTCGCCGGGCTTGACCGACAGCGAACCGTCCATCACCGCATGACTGACTTCGATCAGATTGCCGCCGGTAGTGCGGACCAGAACGCGGCTGTTCGCGCCGTTGAACAGCAGGCTGTCGACAGCACCGGACAGGCGATTGCCATCCTTGCCTTCGCCCAGGGAAATGGTTTCGGGGCGGACAAACACCTCGACCTTCGCGCCTGCGCGGACATTTCCGTCGCTGACCGTAGCGATCACCTCGCCGCCGGCGTCGAGCTCCACCCGTGCTTCGCCACCAGCAATGGTAACCACGCGGCCTGGCCAGCGGTTGTTGTCGCCGACGAAACCAGCGACAAAGCCGGTCCTCGGGTTGTTGTAGAGCTCCTGCGGCGAGCCGATCTGCTCGAAGCGGCCGGCATTCATGACCGCCACATTGTCGGACATGACCAGCGCTTCCGACTGATCGTGCGTGATGTAGAGGAAGGTCGTGTTGAACTGGTTCTGAAGGAGCTTCAGCTCGATTTTCATGCGCTCGCGCAGTTTCAGGTCGAGCGCGCCGAGCGGCTCGTCCAGGAGGAGCACGTCTGGCTCCAGCACCATGCAGCGGGCGATGGCGATGCGCTGCTTCTGTCCACCTGACAGCTGCGAAACCTGCTTTTCCGCGACGCCGGGGAGGCTTATGCGGTCCAGAACGGCAGTCACCTTGCGCGCGATGTCAGCCTTGCTCTCACCGCGGCAACGCAGGCCATAAGCGATGTTCTCGCCGACATTCATCATCGGGAAAAGCGCAAGGTGCTGAAACACCATCTTGACGCTGCGCTTGTTCGGAGGCGTCGAGATGACCGAAGTGCCCTTGATACGGATATCGCCACTGGTAGGCTCTTCGAACCCCGCGATCATGCGCATCAGGGTCGTCTTGCCGCAGCCGGATGGACCGAGGATCGAAAAGAATGAACCGCGCGGCACGTCGAAGGACACGTTGTTGACCGCGATATGCCGGCCGAACTGCTTGGTCAGGCCCTCGCATTGAAGATCGTGCATGATATGCTCGCCAGTTGATGGCTAAAATTCCAGGCCCGCAGGGAGGTTTGCTCCCCGCGGGCCGTATGAATGTCAGGTCGCTTAGTTGGAGGTGGCAGCCTTGATGCGCTCCAAGGCCTTGCCTTCCATGTCCTCGAGACCAGACGGCACGTTGGCAAAGAATTTCAGATTAGCCAATGCCTTGTCGTCGAACGCGACTTTTACGGCTTCCTTCTTGTCTTCCGGAAGGAGCTCGACGCCGCCCTTGACTGCAGAGATCGCGCCGGTCGAATCCGACATCAGCTTGACGATGTCGGGGCGCATCACGAAGTTGATCCACTTATAGGCAGCGTCGTCGGCCTTGCCCTTGCGCGGAATGGTGAAGGTGTCGATCCAGGCCAGCGCGCCGGTTGCCGGCGGAACATAGACGAGGTTCTTGTTCTGGCCGTAGAGTTTGAAGGCCGTCGAATCCCAGGCTTCAGAAGCCACGACTTCGCCCGAGAGCAGCAGGGTCGAAAGATCGTCGCCGCCGTTCCAATAGGTCTTCACGTTGCTCTTGCACGCGATCAGCTTCTCGGTCACCTCGTCGAGCATCTTCTGGTAGGCGGCCTTGTCGGCGTACAGCGCGAACGGGTCCTTGCCGAGCGAGAAGGCCATGCCAAGCAGGATCGTGCGCTTCAGGCGCATCGAGGTGCGGCCCTTGTATTCCGGATCGCACAGATCGCCCCAACCCTTGACGTTCGGCGCCTTGGAAATGTCGACGACGAGGCCGGAAGTGCCCCACTGATGCGGCACGGCATAGACCTTGCCGTCGATGGTGGTGTTGGCCTTGACGCCTTCCAGCAGGTTTTCCTGCATCTCTGACGTGTTGATCTTCGACAGGTCGAGCGGCTTGTAGATGGCGTATTCCTGCTGTGCCCCGTAGATGCGGTCATGGCTGGGCTGGGCAAGGTCGAAGCCCGCACCGCCGGTTGCGCGCAGCTTGGCGATGATCTCCTCGTTGTTGGAAAGCGTCACCTCGACCTTAATGTCGGGGTATTCTTTCTCGAACAGCTGGATCACGTTGTCGGGGGCATAGCCGCCCCAGGTCAGAATGCGAAGCGTTTCCGCATTAGCTCCGCTGGAAATGGCAAGAAACGCGGTGGCCCCCACAAGCGCGGTAATCAGTTTTTTCAAAATCATTCCTCTCTCCCGACTTATTTTCGGACTGAACGATAATTCAGCCTATTCCCAGCTTCCACTATGCGAGACAGTACAACAGCCTATAAGGTCCACTTTCAATGAAAGATGATGCCGCTTGGCGATGTCGCGGTGCTCAAATGCGGATCGTCACCGCCTTGGTCTTGCAGTAGCTCGCCACCGCAAGCAGCCCCTTCTCCCTCCCGATGCCGGAGCGGCGGTTGCCGCCGAACGGCGTCTCGATACCGCCGGCAAAATATTCGTTCACGAAGAACTGTCCGGCATCGACATCACGCGCAATGCGATGTGCCTTAGACAAATCCTTGGTGAAAAGCCCTGCCACCAGCGCGTAGTCCGTGCAGTTGGCGGCTTCGATAGCCTCCTCTAGGCCATCGACGATCTGGACGGCCAGCACCGGGCCGAAGATCTCTTCCTGCACCACGGGATCGTCCCACTTGACGTCATCCAGAATGGTCGGTTCGAAGAACCATCCCTTGCCCGTTGCTGGATCGACCACGGCGTTGCCTCCGGCGGCCACGTTGACGCCTCGGGACTTGGCGCCTTCGACGTAGGATGCAACCTTTACCAGATGCTCGGCTGAATTGATGGCGCCGAAATTCACGCCTTCGCCGAGCCCGTGACCGATGGTTAGGCCCCGGGCTCGCTTGACCAGCCTTTCCATGAATTCAGCATGGATAGACCGTTCGATGACCAGCCGCGAGCCCGCAGAGCAGATCTGGCCCGCGTTTTCGAAGATCGCACCGACGACATTGTCGAGGGCCAATTCGAGGTCGGCGTCGGCCAGGACGATGTTCGGCGACTTGCCGCCGAGCTCGAGTGTCACCGAAGCGATGTTCTGTGCTGCGGCTTTCATCACATTGATGCCGGTAACGGTCGAGCCGGTGAAGGTGACGTGACGGACATCCGGATGCGAAACCAATGGAGCGCCAGCCGCGATGCCGGTTCCGGTCACCACGTTGCACACGCCCTTCGGCAGCCCCGCCTGAACAAGGATCTCCGCCAGCAGCAGTGCCGTCATAGGCGTCTGCTCAGCCGGCTTGACGACAGCGGTGCAACCGGCCGCAAGCGCCGGAGCGATCGATCGGCATGCCGTCGACAGCGGATAGTTCCACGGCACGATATGGGCGGTGACCCCGATTGGCTCCTCGATGGAGTAGGACGTATAGTCCGGTCCTAGGGGATAGGCTTTGCCTTCATGCTTGTCGGCTGCGCCAGCGTAATATTCGAACGCGCGGGCCGATCCGCGCACGTCGCCGCGCGCTTCGGCGAGCGTTTTGCCGCTGTCCAGTACCTCGGCGGTCGCAAGGCGCTCGGCATTCTGGCGGATAAGTTCTGCCGCCCGCATCAGGATGCGCCCACGCTCGGCCGGGGTCGCCTTGCGCCATTCGCCGCTCTCGGCTTGCTTTGCAGCCGCAACCGCTTCGGCTATGTCTTCGGCCGTACCGGCTGCAAACTGGGCGTGCGGCTCGGCACGGCCGGGGTCGAACGTTTCCATCAGATTGCCGGAGAGCGGTCTGCGCCACTCACCATCGATGAAGTGCATCGACGGTAGCTGATTGGAGACTGCAGCGGCGGTTGTCGACCAGTCGGCCATCACTCGACCTCGCTGACCTGGTAGCTGGACTTGGCCAGCCATTCGGAATCGATCTCCACGCCCCAGCCAGGCTCGTCCGACACGGTTACCATGCCGTCTTCGACCGTGTAGGGAGACTTGACGAACAGGCCTTCCTGCCAGGGATAATAGTCCGGCCCCTCGATCGAGAACTCGAGGTATTTCCCCGCGCCTTCTATGGCGCGCAGCAGATGCATCGTGAACAAGGTCACCAGGCCGAGATTGGCGCTGTGAGGTGTGATCGGCAGACCGGCGGCTCTCGCCATGTCGCAAACGCGCAAGGTGCGGCTGATGCCGCCGAGATACAGGATGTCAGGCTGCACGATGTCCACGGCGCGCATCTCGATCATGTGGCGCCAGGTCGGGATCTCGCAGTCCTGTTCACCGCCGGTCACCGCGATGTCCAGCGCGTCGGTGACTTCCTTCGTCTGCTCCAGTTCCCAGTAGAGGCATGGCTCCTCGAAGTGCTCAATGCCGTTATCCTTCAGTAGCTTGCCGACCTCGATGGCGCGCTTCGGTGAAAAGCCGCTATTGGCATCAACCAGAAGTGCGACATCGTCGCCGAGTGCCCGGCGGATGGTCGGGACGATCTCTTCAGTGCGGCCCGGCCATTCATCGACGTCATGGCCATATTCGGCGGCAATGCGGAACTTGAAGGCGTCGAAGCCGAACTGGTCGCGCAGACGCCTGAAGCGTTCCGCTTCGTCAACCGGCGTGATGTCGCGCTTCATGGAAGAGGCATACGCGCGCAGCTTGCCCGGCTTGCCGCCAAGCAGGCTGACGACCGGCAGGCCCGCCGCCTTGCCGCGCAGGTCCCAGATCGCCGTATCGAGGCCACCCAGTGCCCGCTTCATGTAGGACCCTGGAAATTTGTGCTCGCGCTCGATCACCCGGTCGGTAAGGGCATCGATGTCGTCGAAGTCGGTGCCGAGGACGTAGGGCGCGACCTGTCGGTGCAGGACAGTCGAGGTTATGTCGGAATTGTAGGTCGAGACCTGGCCGATACCCTGAGTTCCATCTTCGGCAGTGATGCGGACAAAGCCGACAAACTGGTTGGAGAAAGTCTCTATACGTTTGATCTTCAAGTCCGCACCTCAAGATTTGGCCGATATCGTTTGAGAATGGGCTATGAAATCCGCTGTTGCATCGTAAGGTCCACTTTCGAAAAATCGGGAAGCCGGTTATCCCTCCTCTGGGGAATTCGGGGTGTGATAGATGGTAAAAAGGTCTTCCGGTGAGCTGTTGTTCTCCATCACCGTCGACCGCTCGCTTGGCAAGTCCATAACCACCCAGGTCTATGGAGCGATACGCCAGCTCATTACCTCGGGCGATTTGCCGGCCGGCAAGCGGCTGCCGTCCAGCCGGACGTTGGCGAAGGAACTCGACATTTCTCGCACGACGGCGATGGCCGTGTTCGAACGCCTGACTTCCGAAGGGCTAATAGTTTCCCGCACCGGTTCGGGCTCCTATGTGTCGGACTTCGCCGAAACGAGAAAGCCGGAGAAATCGCTGCAGGTGGAGCCTGCGGGTCCGGTTTCGACCAAGCTGGCCGATATCATTACCGATGCCTCGCCGCGCTTCTTCCAGCGTTTGTCGCATCCCAGCCGGCCCCGCGCCTTTGTTACCGGGCTGCCCGACTACTATGCCTTTCCACTGGCAGTGTGGGCTCGCCTGACGGCCAAGCACTGGCGTGAGGCGCGCGACGAGATCATGGGATACTCCGATGCCAACGGCCACCCGCGACTGCGTTCCGCCATTGCGGAGCATCTGCGTGCCAATCGTGGCCTGTCCTGCGATGTCGAGCAGATCTTCATCGTCAACGGCGCCCAACAGGCATTCGATCTCGTCGGCCGCGTGCTGCTAAACCCTGGTGATCCGGTCTGGTTCGAGAACCCAGGCGCAATCGGCGCCCGCAACAGCCTGATTGCCTGCGGGGCGCGGATGGTGCCTGTTCCGGTGGATACCGAAGGCATATCGGTCGAAAGCGGGTTGCGGCTTGCCCCCGATTTCCGGCTTGCTTTCGTTACTCCTTCGCACCAACACCCGACCGGTGTCGAGATGAGCCTGGCACGGCGCAGCGAATTGCTGGAGGCCGCCAATCGCAACAGCGCCTGGATCATCGAGGACGATTACGACGGCGAGTTTCGTTACGACGGTCGACCGCTGCCGACGCTGAAGAGTGGCGATGCGGGCGAGCGTGTCATCTATGTCGGAACATTCTCCAAGACGATGTTTCCGGCACTTCGGCTGGGCTTCTACATAGCGCCAAAGCCGCTCGTGCCGGTCTTCCAGCGCATCTCCGGCGCGTTCCTGCAAGGTGTGCCGTCCAGCATCCAGGCGGTTCTTGCCGCGTTTATCGAGGAGGGCCATTTCGCCACGCATCTGCGCCGCATGCGCGAAATCTATGCCGAGCGCCACGCCGCTTTCCATGCGTCCGCGGCCCGGCATCTCGACGGGCTCCTGAAACTCAACCGCTCGGTCGCCGGATTCCACGTTTTCGGCAAATTCGCCTCGCCATCGATGGATGAGGACCGAGTCTCGGCCGATGCAACCGACGCAGGCCTTGTCGTTTCTCCCATCGGTCGGTTTTGCATCGACCGTCGCGAGGTCGAGCCCGGCCTGGTGCTTGGCGTCAGCGCCATTGACGAGCGCGCGATCGGCAAGGGCGTCGAAACGCTGGCCCGCGTTTTGGAAAGGCATCACACCTGACGACCGCGGGTGCCGTCGTCAGCGGTTGTCTTCCAGGATCATTGCAGCGCCCTTCTCAGCCACCATCATGGTCGGCGCGTTGGTGTTGCCGGAGGTAACATTCGGGAAGATCGACGTGTCGACGACACGCAAGCCTTGCAAACCATGTACGCGCAGGCGGTAGTCAACCACATTCGTTCCGTCGTCAGGCCCCATGCGGCACGTGCAGGAGGCATGGAACACGCTGCCCGAACGGGCGCGGATGTCGGCGATCAGTCCGTCTTCGTCGGTTACAGCCTTACCGGGTTTCATCTCTTCGACGATCAGGTTGCTGATGGCCGGCTGTTCGGCAAGACGCCGAATGAGGCGAACGCCAGCCAGCATTTCCTCCATGTCCCTGGGCGCGGAAAGATAGTTCGGCTCGATGACCGGCGCTGCCTTGACATCGGGCGATCCGATGTTGATGGAACCCCGGCTGTTCGGCCGGCAGGGCTGGATGCCAATGAAGAAGCCGGGAAAGGGATCCGGCATCGTCAGTCGGCGCACGCCCGGCGTCGGCTTGCTGTAGCTGACGGGCGAGAAATAGAGCTGCATGTCGACCCGATCGAGGCCCGGACGCGATTTGACGAAGCCGCCCGCCTGGTTGACGCTGAGCGACAGCGGCCCGTCCCGGAACAGAACGTAACGCGCGCCAAGCAGTATCCTGCCCCACCAGGGCCGCAGCAGCGAATTGAGCGTGGGCCTGCGCGAGCGGTAGAGATAGTCGATGCCGAGATGGTCCTGCAGGTTCTGTCCGACCGCAGGCATGTCGCTGACAACCTGCTTGCCGAATTTCTGTAGCAGAGCGCCGGGCCCGACGCCCGAATGCTGGAGCAGGGTGGGCGAATGAACCGCCCCTGCGGAAAGTATCACCTCCCGCCTGGCGCGCGCGGTGAGTTTTTGGCCATCAACCTCATAGTCGATGCCCACCGCACGCGCGCCTTCGAATAGGATGCGGGTCGCCAAGGCGCCAGTAACGATGGTCAGATTGGGACGCTTGGCCACCGGATGCAGAAACGCCGTAGCCGACGATGCCCGAATGCCCTTCCTGGCGCTGATCTGATAGACCGACACGCCTTCCTGCTGTTCGCCGTTGTAATCGGGCGTCTGGGAAAAGCCGGCCTGGCGCGCGCCTTGCAGCCAATCCGTACACAGCGGGTGAACGGACGGGGCCATGTCAGTGACGTGGAGCTCGCCCGACCCGCCGCGCCACTCGTCGTCGCCGCGCTCGAAGGTCTCGATGGATTTGAAATGGGGCAACACGTCGTTCCAGCCCCAGCCGGGATTGCCGGCCCTCTCCCAGTCGTCGAAGTCGTGGCACTGGCCGCGCACATAGACCATGGCGTTGATGGAAGACGAGCCGCCGAGCACCTTGCCGCGCGGCCAATAGCTGGTGCGGCCGGCAAGCGCTTCCTGCGGCCCGGTCTCTAATCGCCAGTTCACCTTCGGATTGTAAAAGCTGTGCCCGTAGCCGATCGGCATGCGGATCATGAAGCGCCGGTCGCTGCCGCCGGCTTCCAGCAAGAGCACGCGGAACCTGCCGGACTTGGTAAGGCGATTGGCGAGCAGGCAGCCAGCCGATCCAGCGCCTACAATGATGAAATCGAAATCCGCCACCGCTCGGCCCTCCTCATGCGAGCCAAGCTTCTACATGGGTTGGTCATGACGAAAAGGAGCCATTGCGGCAAGACCATAAAGCCATTGACCGAAAATCTTCGGGATAGTCGGCTAAGTTATGCTGCGTTGGTTTCTGCGAGGCACTGCGAGCATGATTTGGCACGAACTTTCTCGCCCAATAAAGATTGCACTCCTCGCATACTGCCATTCGGTTTGGGCCGGCAGAAGCGACTATCCCTTGACCGCCGAGCTGACGATCGAATCCACGAAGAAGCGCTGCAGGAAGACGAACAGGACGAGCGGAGGTAGGACTGCGAGCGTCGCGCCGGCCATGACAAGTCCGGTATTGATCGCGCCGCGATTGTAGCTGAGCAGCCGACTGAGGCTTATGACGATCGGATAGGCATCCGCATTTCCCTGCAGCACGGTCAGCGGCCACAGATAGCTGTTCCAGTGGTAGACGAAGGCAAACAGCGCCAGCGCCGCGATTGCTGGCGCTACGCTTGGCGCCACGATCTTGAACAGGATCAGCAGTTCCGATGCTCCGTCGACCCGCGCCGCATCGATGAGGTCGTCCGGAACGCCGGCGATGAACTGCCGCATTAGGAATATGCCGAAGGCGTTGGCCAGGTTGGGCAGGATCACGCCCGCCAGGCTGGCGTTGAGCCCAATGGAGCCGATGACCCGATAAAGCGGGATGAGCGTCACGATGGGCGGCAGGAACATGGTGGCGATCAGCACCGAAAACAGAAGCGTTCGACCGCGAAAGCGGTATTTGGCGAATGCGTAGCCGGCCATCATGCTGGTCGCGAGGATGCCGGCCGTGGTGATCGAGGCGATCAGCAACGAGTTCCACATCGAGCGGCCGACATTGATCACGCCGGAGACCTTTTCGTAGGCCTCGAGACTGGGGGTGCGAGGTATCCATACCGGCGGCACCTGCATGCTTTCGGCCGGCGTCTTGAGACTGGAAAGCACCATCCAGACCAGCGGAAAGGCGGACGCCACGGCGACAAGCAGCATCAGCGTGCCGACCAGCGCCTTGTGTCCCGTCAAGCCACTACGCGTAAGTCGGCCGTTCATTCGCTGTCCCTACGGTTCACGAAGGCGAACAGCGCGCACACGACCACGACCAGCGCCAGCATCAACATCACCGCCATCGCCGACCCCAACCCGCCCTGTGCCCGCTCGATGCCGACGCGACGGATGTGGTAGGTCAGCACATTGGTGGAGCCCACCGGTCCGCCCTGGGTGATGAGCGCAACAGGCTCGAACACCTGCACGGCGTTGATGATGGCGATGACGGCGCTGAAGAGCAGCGTCCGCCGCAGCAAGGGCAGGGTAATGAAGCGGAACTGCTCGGCGCGGCTGGCACCGTCCAGCGTTGCCGCTTCATAGAGGCTACCTGGGATTTGGGTTAGCCCGGCGATCGCAAGCACGGTGAAATAGCCAACCTGCTGCCACACGTTGAGAAAGACGATTGAAGTCAGCGCCGAGCTCGGCGAGGACAGCCAGGGCTGGGGGCCGGCGCCGATCAAGCCAAGCATCTGGTTGATGGGCCCTTCCGTGGGCGCGTAGAGTTTCGACCACACCAGGGCGACCGCAATCATCGGCACCATATAGGTTGAAAACAGCACGGTTCTCAGTGCCGTGCCGCCGGCGATATCGCGTTGGTAGACGAGCAATCCGAACAGCACAGAAAGCGGCAGGATGAGGACTACCGACAGTGCGGTGTAGATCGCGGTGTTGGTGAGCGCGCCCTTGAAATCTCGACCGATGGAAGTAGGCCCGAAGATTTCGCGGAAATTGTCGATGCCGACGAAGCGCACGCTGGAAAAGGGCGTCTGGGTCGACCAGTCCTGGAATGAGAGCCAGACGGTCAGCAGCATCGGGATCACAATGAAGACGCCGATCAGCGTCACGGCGGGCGCAAGCATGATGCCCGCCGAAGCGCGATAGCTGCTGGTCATCGATCAGGTTCCAACGGCGCCTCTAAGCAACCGGCGGCCCGCCTATTTGGCGGCCCGCTCCAGGATGGAGGTCGCATCGGTCTGCGCATTCGCCTGCGCATCCTTGGCCGAGACCTGCCCATATTGCAGGGCTTCCACCGTCTGCTGCAGAGACTCGCTGAACTCCTGGCCGCCCAGTACCACCGGGAACGGCTTGGCGTCGGCCAGCACGCTGACATAGCCGGAGAGGAAGTCGGAGCCGAGCTTGTCCTTGTGGGCATCGATGTCGGAGGTGCGCGATGGCAGGATGCCCATCGACATCAGTATGTCCGACATCGCCGAGGCGCCGTTCTTGCCCGACTGCGGACTGTTCAGCCAAGCCAGGAAGTCCCATGCCGCCTTCTGCTCGCCGTCGCCGGCCTTGGCATTGACTACCGTCATCCAGGAATAGGAGATCGAGTGAGGCTTGTCGCCGCTCGGCCCAACGGGGATAGGAGCGGTGGCGATATTGGAGAATTTGTCTCCCATGCCGCTCTTCAGCGCGCTCTCCCACCAATTGGCCATGATGATCATGCCGGTCTTGCCGGAGACGAAGTTGTCGAGGAAGGGACCGGTGGTGTTGGCGTCCGCCGTTGCCATGGACGGTTCGCTTGCGCCGTCCTTGATCAGTTCCTCATAGAGCTGAAAAGTCTCGCCGGCCTGCTTGCTGTCCAGTGCCGGCTTGCCGTCCTTCACCAGGTCGCCGCCATTGGAAACCAGCAACGAGGCGAAGGGATGCACCACGCCGGCCGCCCAGGAATTGATCATGCCGAAGCCCTGCTGACCGGCATCCTTCTTGGTGAGCTTCTTTGCCGCTTCCCTGAGCTCGTCCCATGTCTTGGGCGCGGCTTCGATGCCGGCTTCCTTGAACAGGTCCTTGTTGTAGTTCAGCGCATAGACATCGATCTCGTTGGGGATGCCATAGAGCGTGCCGCCAACCGAGGCGGCGCTGACCACGCCGGCCGGCCAGGCCTGCTTGACGTCCGAGGCTACCGCCTCCGGCGCCGGGGCCACCAGTTTGTCGCGGGCCAGTTCGGGTAGCCACAGGTCATAGATGCCGCCGATGGTAGGGCCGTCGGAGCCGCCGCCCTGTGAGCGCAGCGTGGTGAGCAGATCGCCGAAGGGAACGGCGCGCACTGTCACCGCCACATAGGGATGGTCTTTCGAATAATCCTTCGCCGCCGCCTCCAAAAGAGCAACCGTCTCCGGCGACCAGTGCGTCAGGTAGGAAATATTGGTTGTCTCGGCCCAGGCCGAGGCGGGCAAGATCGCAAGCCCGGTAGCAAGCGCGATTTTCGAAGTCCACGCCAAAGTCATCCCATCCTCCCGTCGGATATACTGTGGTCGGCATAACGTTATGATGACTTTGAGTGGGGTTGCAAGCGATAACTTCGCGAGGCCGGAGCGATGCTGGCGCCTGAAGTATACCGGTTCCGCGACTTTCGGAGGCGAAAACAGCGGCGTGAGGGACGCGGGTTGCCCTGCGGTAGGCGTCGCCTGCGCAAATCCGCTTGCAGACGCGAGAAAGTCGTTATAATGACTTGAGGATGCAAACGGTTTCGACCATCAAGGTCCACGCTGGATCCAGATGCCCTTTATGACAAGACAAGCTGCATGCCGCGCAACCGGAGGGTCGATCCAGGCAATCATGTCGTCGTCGCCTGCGCAATCCTCGCGGTGCGCGGCCTTGGGCTTTGACCAGCCATGTCGATGATCCGCACGCTCGCCATCGACCTCGGCGGCACAAACATGCGGGCAGCCCTTCTCGATGGTGACGTTTCACGGCTTGAGCCCACCGCGCGCGAGACAGCGCCCGCAAGTCTCGAAGAATTTGTGACCCGTCTCCGCGGGCTCTGCGCCGAAATTGGTGGTGCTGAGGCGCTGGGCATCGCAGTTCCCGGTCTCGTGGAAGGCACACGCTGCCGCTGGGTGCCTAATTTGCCCTATCTGGATGGGCAGGATCTGCAGGTGCTGTTTCCTAATATGCGTGTCGCCGTCGGCAATGATGCGCAGATCGCCATGTTGGCGGAGGCCTGCGAGGGCGCCGCGAGCGGGCTTTCCGACGCTCTTCTTCTGGCGATCGGCACGGGAATAGGCTCGGCGGTTCTGGCTGGCGGGCGTATCGTCTCAGGAGGCCAGGGTGGCGCCTGCTCGTTCGGATGGGCCTGCGCGGACCTAGAAGACGCCGGCGAAGATCGCAGCGGCTGGCTTGAGCGCATTGCATCGGGCCGCGCACTGGACGGGATCGCTCGTGACCTCGGATTGGCCGACGGTCGCGCTCTGGTGAACGCGGCTCGGGCGGGCAAGGGGGACGCGGTCGCCGCGCTCGACATGCCGATGCGTCGGCTCGGCACTGCGCTGGCCGGCGCGGTGGGCCTGCTCGATCCGCAGGTGGTCCTCATTTCCGGCGGCATCGCCGACGCGCTGGATGTGGTCGGCCCGACCCTGCTCGCTGCGCTGAGAAGACAATTGCCGCCGCATCTGCGCGGCATCGAAATCAGGCCTGGCGCTTTCGGCTCGCGAGCTGGGTTGATCGGAGCCGCACTGGCCGGAGCCGCCGGACCAGACTGGAGGCACATAAGATGACGGACGCGAGCTTTCAGCAGCCGGATCGACGGCGCCCGGAACCGCTCTGGTTCCAGGTCGAAGAAGCGATCCGCGCCATCATCAAGAGCGGCGAATGGAGCACCGGCGACCAGATACCGGCGGAGGACCGGTTGTGCGCGCTGTTCGGCGTCAGTCGCATCACGCTGCGCCATGCGCTGCGCAACCTGGAAGAGCACGGCCTGCTGCGGCGTGAACACGGGCGGGGCACCTTCGTGCGCTCGACCACGCTTGTCGCTGGCACGCGCGAATTGACGAGCTTCACACAGGAAATGCGCAATATCGGCGTCTCGGTGGGATCGCGCATTCTCGACTGCAGCCTGACCAAAGCCGATGCTGCCACCGCGGCGGCCCTGCAAATCGAGGAAGGCGATCCGGTCGTGCGCATCCGGCGCTTGCGGCTCGGCAATGACGAACCCATCGGTATCCAGACCGCGCAGCTTTCCGGCGCGCGGGTGCCGGGCTTTCTCGACTCCGGCCTTCTTCAAGGTTCGCTCTACGAGGCGCTGGAGCGCCTTTACGGGATCGTCCCGCTCGAGGCCCAGGAAAGCTATCGCGTCGGCACCGTGCCCGAAGCTGACGCGGAGTTGCTCGACCTGGCCGTAGGCACCCCGGCCTTCATCGTCGAGCGCATCACGACCGACGAGCGCGGTCCCTTCGAATACACGGTCTCAACCATGCGCGGCGATCGCTACGAGATCCGCTCGACATTGCGCGCAGGCCGCGTTCCATCCAACCCCAGAAGCTGACAGCAAGCCAGGAGCATTTGCCGTGTCCGATTTCTACATACCTCGCCTCGTTGCCCTCATCGAGAAGGCATCGAAAGCCAATGCAGAAGCCTTCGAGCAGGTGGCCAGCCGCTTTGCCGATACGCTGCAGAATGGCGGCCTGATCCATCTCTTCGGCTCCGGGCATTCGGTCCTGCCATGCCAGGAAGTGTTCCCTCGCTATGGCTCCTATGTCGGCTTCAACCCGCTGACCGATCCGCGGGTCATGTGGCACAATGTGCTCGGTGCCGGCGGCGTGCGTGAGTTGCTGTGGCTGGAGCGTACCGAGAAATACGCGGATAAATTCCTCGACCACCAGCCGCTCAACGAGGGCGACTCGATCATCATCTTCGGTCACAGCGGCCGCAACGCCTCGGGCATCGACACGGCTCTTTACGCCAAGAAGCGTGGGCTCTTCGTGGTCGCGGTGACCAGTACGAACAATCTCGACAAGCCGGCCACGCATTCTTCGGGCATGCGGCTCGCCGATGCGGCCGATCTGGTCATCGACACATGCTCGCCGATCGAGGACGCGATCGTACCCATCGAGGGCTGGAGCCGTCCGGTTTCGGGCTCTTCGACGGTCCTGGCCATGATCATGGCGCATGAGCTGATCGCCCGGACCGCGGACGCCCTGTCAAAGCGTGGCGTTGAGCTTCCGGTCTTCGCTTCGCCGACCATTGCCGGCGTGACGCTGCACGACACCGACATGATCTACGGCGCCTACCGCGAACGTATGCTCGAAGCGCAGAAGAAGCACCTTCCGGCGTTTCAGGCGGCCATGCGCGGCGAGTGACGATCTGGGCCGGTGCTGCAGGTGTGGCGCCGGCCCGTTTCACTCCAATTCATAGGAAAATCAGCTTAATTTATATAATTATGTGAAATTGCCTTATAGATAAGGCTAGTGTTGTCTGTCGCTCACGCCGGGGGTGATGTCGCCGCCCCGGACCACGCCAGCGAGGGACAGATGACGCAATACCCGGATATTCAGCTCTACATCGGCGGAGCATGGAGGAAGACGGCCGAAAGCCTGCCGGTCATCAACCCAGCTGATGAGACTGTTGTCGGCCACACGCCGATTGCCACGCGTGCCGACCTGGACGACGCGCTGGCGGCTGCCGAACGGGGGTTCAAGGTATGGAGCGCCACCTCGCCGGCCGAACGGGCGGCGATCATAATGCGCGCCGCTGCCATCATGCGGGAGCGGCAGGACGAGATCGCCCGCGCAATCACGCTCGAGCACGGTAAGCCGTTCGAGCAGGCTCGCCTGGAAGTCATACGCGGTTGCGAATTCTTCGAGTGGGACGCAGGCGAGGGCCTGCGCACCTATGGCCGCGTGATCCCGAGCAAGCCGGGCATCCGCTATGTCGTCGTTCATCAGCCGATCGGGACGGTTGCGGCCTTCTCCCCCTGGAACTTCCCGCTGAGCCAGCCATGCCGCAAAGTTGCCGGCGCCCTGGCCGCCGGCTGCTCGATCATCCTGAAGGCGGCCGAGGAGACCCCGGCAGGCGCCATGCACATTGCCCGCGCGCTTCATGATGCCGGTTTGCCGGCGGGCGTCATGAATCTCGTCTTCGGCATCCCTTCGGAGATTTCAGAATATCTCATTCCGCATCAGCAGACGCGGCTGGTCGCCTTCACGGGCTCGACCGCCGTGGGCAAACATCTCACGGAAATCGCCGCGCGGCACATGAAGCCTGTGTTGATGGAACTCGGCGGGCACGCGCCGGTGATTGTCTGCGACGATGCCGACCCGGTTGTCTCCGGCAAGCTTTCGGCCGTGCGCAAGGCGCGCAATGCTGGGCAGGTCTGCACCTCGCCAACACGCTTCTTTGTCCATGAGTCCATCTACAAGCCCTTCACGGATGCCTTCGTCGAAAGGGCCAAGGCCGTTACCGTCGGCAATGGCTTCGACCCAGCCACGGAGATGGGGCCGTTGGCCAATCATCGCCGCATAGAAGCACTTGAAACGCTCGTCGCTGATGCGCGGGAGAAGGGCGCGCGCGTGCTTGCCGGCGGCGAGCGCATCCAAAATCGGGGCTACTTCTATCCCGTTACGGTTCTGGCCGACGTACCCGACGAGGCCCGCGCAATGCGCGAGGAACCGTTCGGTCCGCTCGCGCTCATCAATCCGGTCTCGTCGCTTGACGAGGCGATCGAGAAGGCAAACTCGCTGCCCTTCGGCCTGGCCGCTTATGCCTTCACCGACTCAGCCTTCAACGTCGACCAACTCGTTCAGCGTGTCGAAGCCGGCAATCTTTCAATCAACACGCTGGAAGCCTCGGTTCCCGAAACGCCCTTCGGCGGCGTGAAGGAAAGCGGCTATGGGCGCGAAGGCGGCACTGAAGGCCTGTCGCATTACACGGTGGTCAAGAACGTATCGCACCAGATGCGCTATGGCTAAGGCTTGAAGGTGATAGCGCGGGCTCTCCGCCCGCAAGTGTGTCCCGACGACTTCTCACTAGCCCGCCTCGGTCTCCGGGGCGGGCTTTGTGCGTTGAGATAGATGATTTGAAGCTCTTCTCGCACTGCACAATAAAAACGTTTTTATTTTTGTTGAAAACGTTTTTATTCGCAGGCACATTGCTAGTTGTGGAGGAGAAAGGGCTGCAATGGCCGAAGAGAATTCCACTGGTGGCCGGCTTGCCCCAACGATTAAGACGTTGGCGGCGTATACCGGCTATTCGATAGGCACTATCTCGAAGGCACTACGCGGCTCACCGGTCGTTACCCCGTCGACCCGAGAGGCGATCTTCGCCGCCGCACGGGAGCTCGGTTATCAAGCGAATGCCCGGGGCATGGCGCTGCGAACTGGTAAGACCTACCAGGCGGCAGTGCTGATGCCTATCACCTCTGCTGCCGGCTACGAATGGGACGGCGTCGAGTATACTCAGATCCTAAGCGGCATCAGCCAGGCACTGGAAGGCAGCGACTACCAGCTTGCGGTTCATGGCTACCGCAATTTCGATGACGCCTGTGCCATCGCCCGCCGCATCATCGACCAAAGGCTTGCCGATGGGCTGATTTTTTCCGGCGTTCTGGCCGATGATGCTCGCATCAGGATGCTGGTGGAGGCGGATTTTCCTTTCGTCTCGCTCGGCCGCTGTCGTAAGCCCTTCGTCTACGCTCATGTTGATATCGATAACGAGTGGGCGGCATATGCAGCCACAGCGCGGCTCATAGCGGGTGGTCATCGGCGCATCGCGCTGATCAATGCCGATCCACGCTTTTCCTATGCGTTGGACAGGATCGACGGCTTCTCACGTGCATTCCGCGAAGCCGGGTTCACCCCGTCGCTCGATCTGATTACGGGTGGTGACCTGTCAACGCGTTTCGGCCGCGAAAGCACGCTGGCTCTTGTCAACCAGCCGTCTCCGCCGACTGCACTTGTATGTGTGAACGAATCCACGACGCTGGGCGCAATGTCCGCGCTGGTCAATCTTGGCCTCGCCGTCGGCGCGGACATGGACGTTATTGCCTATGATGACATCAATGTCAGCGCTTATTTTAGCCCGCCTGTCACCACCTTCTACCAGCCCATCGAGGCGCTCGGCCGCAGATTGGGCGAGTTCCTGCTCCGGCGCATGGCGGGAGAACAACCCACACAGCTTGTCGAAATTTTCCGTCCGGAGTTGATCGGACGACAGCCGGACAATCTCGGCGGTCGCCTCGTCGGTCCTGATTAGCCACTGATCTAGAAAGGGAGGAAAGAGCATGAAGAAGATCATAGTCAGCATAGCGCTGGCGCTGCTTGCGGCGAGTACCGCACACGCTGCCGACCTTGGCGGGAAACTGCTGAAGGTGGGGTCCGACACAACATCGCCACCTATGGAGAGCGTGGATACGGCGACCGGCCAAATCGTCGGTTTTGACATCGATGTGGTCAACGCCATCTGCGCAAAGATCAATTGCAAGGCCGAGTTTGTCACCACGGGGTGGGACGGAATTTTCGCCGCACTGAACCAAGGCAATTTCGATCTCGTCGCCTCCGGTGTCTCGATCACAGACGAGCGCAAGAAGGCGATGGATTTCTCCGAGCCTTACATCATCAATAGCCAAGCCATCCTGACGCGTGTCGAGGATGAGGGACTGGCCCTCGACGACTTCAAGTCCAAGGGGAAAAAGCTCTCTGCGCAAGCCAACACCACTGACGCGAACGTCGCCGAAAGCATCGTCGGCAAGGACAATGTCGTCGCCTATGACAGCTTCAGCGCTTCCGTCATCGCGCTCAAGAACAAAGACGTCGACGGCGTTGTCATCAACGGCGCGAACGCCGCCTCCTATGAGAAGGAGTTCGCCGGCGAGCTGGTAGTGCCGATCCGTGACCTGCAGTCCGATCCGCTCGGTCTCGTCTTTCGCACGGGCGACGAGAATGTCGCCGCCTTCGACGAAGGCCTCAAGGCGATCAAGGCAGACGGCACGCTCGATACCCTCATCAACAAGTACTGGAGTGTCAAGTAAGCCAGGCTGGTCGATGGTCCCGGCGCACCGCAGCGCCGGGACTGTTCAAGGGAGAAGCGGAAACCCATGCAGTTCCTGATGCGCCTGCGGCCCAGCAATCTCATCATTGCCGCCGCCTTGCCGTTTATTGTCTATCTCTTTGCCTTTTCAGCTGACTACAGGCTCTCGCTGCGTGCAATCCTCGGCGTGGAGCACGGATCCTCGGCCGCTTTCCTCGGTTTCCTGGTGCTGGCTGTTGCCTTCGCCACAGGTCTTGGAACGGTGCTGTTCTCGCGCGCTTCATCACGTCGGCGGCGTCTGGCGACTGCCTGCGTGGTGCTCAACCTGGTCGCTGCGGTGCTTGTTGCAACGACCGATCTGGTCCAGCCTTATGCATCGTCGATCGTTGCAAATGCAGTCGATCCCTTCACCTCAAAGCTGATCGTCCAGGGGGTGACGCCGCGGCAATTGACGGGCGATGCCGAGGCCTTGGTGCATGGCTACACTTCAGCGTTTGTGTGGACGTATCTGGCGCTGACGATCATTGCGCTCGCACTGTTCTTCTTGGGCGGTCTTCATGGCAAGGCCCGTTACACCAGCCGGATGACGTTGAGCGTGATCAACGGCCTAGGCCTCGTCATCATTCTCTTCATCGCCCCAATGGTCTTCGCTGCAGGGGTGGCCACGACCATCCGCGCAGCGGTAGCGGCCTATATTCTGGCGGCGCTGTTGGGCCTCATCTGGGTCGGGCTGCTCAAGCTCCAGTACAGTGTCCGAGCCGAGCTCGCTTTTGTCGTGCTGACCGCGCTGCTGGCCTGCGCAGCGGCATGGTTCCTGTTCCAACCGCGCGAAGGCTACACGTTGGTGGGGGCCTTCACTGGCAAGGTTGCGGTGGTCTCTGGCACGCCGTCAGGCATGATCGGAGCGGTACGCTTCGGCCAGTTTCCCGGTGCTCCAGAAGACGAGTTGCCCCTCCGCACCTTCAAGGGACCAGCCGAGGCGATCCAGGCGCTGGTAACGAAGGCCGACGTCAGTGCGGCACTTCTGCCAGCGACGGCAGTGCCGGCTGACTTGCCTGTGCAATGGCGCACCGAGGCCCTCAACGACCGCGACAAGGCGGCCGGTATCACGCTGGCGGTACTGGCTATCGTGCTCGGTCTGCTGACCTTCGGCGGCCATATCCATCACAGGCACCCGCTTTCCATCGGCTCGGAGTTCATCATCGACACGATCCGTGGCATTCCAATGCTGGTCATCGTGCTATATGTCGGCCTGCCGCTTGCCGGCGCGATGAAGGATGCCACCCAAGGCATTTTCGATCCGCCGAACCTGGCGCGCGGGATCGCCGCTATGGCACTCGCCTATTCCGCATATCTGGCCGAAATTTTCCGCTCCGGCATCAACGTCATTCCGCGCGGACAGATCGAAGCGGCGCGCAGCCTTGGCCTGAACGGTTGGAAGACGGCCCGCTTCGTCGTGCTGCCGCAGGCCTTCCGCATCATCATTCCGCCGCTCGGCAATGAACTGATCGCCATCCTCAAGGACACATCGCTCCTGTCAATTCTGTCGATCCGCGATGTCACCCAGCGAATGCGGGAGTTTCAATCGGCAAGCTTCCTGCCTTTTGCGCCCTACAACTCCGCTGCCATCTTCTACATCCTGCTCACGCTGGCCGCAGCCAGCCTCGTCAATAGCTTCGAGAGAAAATATGACTTCAAACATAGATAGCAGACTGATCCTCGAAGCACGCGCTGCCTCGCTCGTCTTTCCGCACAGCTTCGTGTTTGGTGCTGCGACTGCGGCCTACCAGATCGAAGGCGCGCCGGACGCTGATGGCAAAGGCGAGAGTATCTGGGACCGCTTCTGCAAGCGGTCGGGCGTTATCGTTGACAGCTCAAGCGGCGACATTGCCTGCGACAGCTATCATCGCTGGAAGGATGATATCTCAGTGCTCAAGGCGCTCGGGCTCGGCGCCTACCGCTTCTCCTTCGCCTGGACGCGACTTTTGCCGACAGGCCGCGGTGCTGCCAACGCCAAAGGTATCGCCTTCTATGACCGGCTGATCGATGATCTGCTGGAGGCAGGCATTGAGCCCTATGCCACGCTCTATCACTGGGACCTCCCGCAGACACTGCAGGATGCCGGCGGTTGGTATAACCGTGACACGGCGGATGCGCTCGCCGACTATGCTGCTCGGGCTGCTCGCAGCTTCGGCGATCGCGTCAAAAGATGGACGACGCTCAACGAGCCCTGGACCTTTTGCTGGTCGGGCCACGCCTCGGGCGAGGATGCGCCGGGCTTCTGCGACGGCGCGAGGGGTGGCGTCGTAGCCAGCCACCACGCATTGCTTGGTCACGGCAAGGCGGTGCCAGCCATCCGCGCCGAGGTGACCGACGCTTCCGTCGGTATCGTCCTCGACCTCAACGTGGCTGAGCCGGCCAGTGGTGACCCGCAGGACGTTGCCGCTGCGCAGCGCTTCGACGGCGCGCAGAACCGATGGTACCTCGATGCCGTCTTCAAGGGCGCCTATCCGCAGGATATGCTGGAACTCTATGGCGACCTGTTGCCGGCGATCCACGCCGAAGACAACGAGTTGATCGCAGCCCCGATCGACTATCTCGGAGTCAATATCTACCGCCGTTCCGTGATCGCGGCAGGCGACGAACTTTCGCCTCTCAACTACCGCCGGATACAGCCAGCGGGGAGCTACTCTGCCGTCGGCTATGAAATCTGGCCACGCTGCATGTACGACATATTGCGCTATGTGAATGACCGCTACGCGCCGAAGGAGATCCATATCTCCGAGAACGGCGTCGCCACGCAGCCGGAACAAGTCAGCGCCGATGGCCATGTCTGGGACGAGCTCCGCGCGGCCTACTACGTCGACCATCTTGAGCAGGTCGCGAAAGCAGCGGCCGAAGGTGTGCCGGTGCGCGGCTACTTTGCCTGGACGCTAATGGACAATTTCGAGTGGGCCTACGGCTACACAACGCCGTTCGGCATTACCCATGTCGACTTCAACACCCAGCGGCGCACAATCAAATATTCGGGAGAGGTATACGCCTTGATTGCCCGCCAGGAGAACATGGCGACTTCGGGAAGCGCCGCGCGTGGCTAGTGACGGGAGGGGCGCCGGGACAGTGCTGATCACTGGCGCGGGTCGCGGCCTTGGCCGCGAGTTGGCGAGACAATACGCGCAGCAGGGCTGGCATGTGATCGCCTGCAGTCGAACGCCACCGGCGGATGGCTATGAGGACGGTACGGAATTTCAGCCGCTCGACGTCGCCGACCCGGCCTCGATCTCCAACTTGGCGGCTCGGCTTGCCGGCCGGCCTCTGGACATTCTCATCAACAATGCCGGCGTCCGAAGCAGTATTGCCGGGCTAGATCATTTCGAACCCGACGAATTCCTCGAAGTGATGGCGACTAACACCCTTGGTCCTGTGCTCATGATCCGGGCAGTGCGCGCCAATCTTCGCCTAGGTCGTACCCGAGTGGTCGCCAACATCGGAAGCCGTGCCGGCTCGATGGCGGAGGGGCTGCTGGACGACGACGATGATGACTACGCTTACCGCTGCTCCAAGGCCGCGCTGAACATGGCTACGGTCCAGCTTGCCCACGACTTGGAAGCGGACGGCATCACGGTGCTGTCGCTCCACCCGGGCTGGGTAAGGACCGACATGGGCGGCGAAGAGGCCGTGCTGCCGGTCGCTGACAGTGCCTGCGCTTTGCGGGCGATCATCGCGGCTGCAAAACCGGAATGCAACGGCTCGTTCCGTGCGTTCGATGGTCGCCGGGTCGGATGGTAAGGACTTTGGCAGGGTATGGGGGGCCTGCGCGGGATACGTTCTGCCGGCAGCCCCCTGAAACCCTATTCGGCCGCGAGCGCCGTCACCTCGCGCCGGAACGGCAAGGTGTCGCCGATATCGGGCTCGTCGAGCTCGCGGGCGAAGCGGTGGCCGGCATAGGTCGCCCAGGCGATGGGGCCTGGGGCTTCGGCATCGCCGATCACCTTGATCGAACGGATGCCATTGTCAGCCCATTCGTCACGGCGCGCCTTGAGGTCCTGCCAGATGCTGTCGTTCTGCTGCCGCGAGGCCACCAGCACCACGGCGTCAGCGGCGATGTCGCGCTCGGCGCCGGTATAGACACAAGCGGTGGCAACGCCGCCTGCCGCGATGCGCGTGACAGCGCGGTTCAGCACGATCTCGACGCCGAGTTCGGCCAGCCGGCGGTGGATGGCGCCTTGTTCCAGCGTGTTGCGGGTCCAGTCCGACACATAAGCCGAGGGCGTCACCAGAGTGACCTTTGCGCCTTGCCTCGCCATCAGTTCGGCCAGCACACCACCCATATAGTAGTGGTCGTCGTCGAATAGCACGACGTTGCCGACTGGAACGTTGCCGTCCATCAGGTCGTCAGGCGTGTAGACGGGCGTCGCGGCGTCCATCGGCATCGGCACGACATGCGCGCGCGCGACGCCGTCGCGACGCCAGGTCGAGCCCGTGGTGATCGCCACATTCTGGAAGCCGAAGGCCAGGATATCGTCGGCCGAAAGCCGGCTATCGAAATAGATCTCGACGTTCGGCATCTGGCCAAGCTGGTATTGGCGGTAGTCGCGCACGCGCCCCCAGGCCGAAAGGCCCGGAAGACGGCATTCGCGCGCTACGCGCCCGCCAAGCTCGGTGCCGGCTTCCGCCAACGCTACCTGGTAACCGCGAAGTCCCAGCGCGCGTGCAGCCTCCAGGCCGGCAGGGCCTGCGCCGACGATCAGCACGCTCTCGCTCTCGCCCTTCGGCTGCATCCGCTCCGGGTGCCAGCCCTTGCGCCATTCCTCCATGAAGGTCGGGTTCTGGGTGCAGCGCGAGATCGACATGGTCATGTCGCCGGTAATGCAGATGTTGCAGCCGATGCACTCGCGGATGTCCTCGATGCGGCCTTCTTCGACCTTCTTGGGCAGGAAGGGGTCGGCGATGGAGGGGCGGGCGCAGCCGATGAAATCGAGCGTGCCCGACTTGATCATCCTCACCATCACGTCGGGAGAGGTGAAGCGGCCTACGCCGACCACCGGCTTGGAGGTGAGCTTCCTGATGCCGGCGACGAGGCTTTCCTGCGCCGCCTCGTCCTTGAAGCGCGAGGGGCCGGAACAGTCCTCCCAGGCGCCGTGGGCGAGATCCCACAGGTCCGGCAGATCGGCATGCATCTCGATCATGTCGCGCACTTCGGAATTGGCGAAGCCCAACTCGCCGATCATCTCGTCAAGCGAGATGCGCAGCGTCAGCCCGCAAGTGTCGCCGATGGCGTCGCGCCCTTCCTCAATCAGTTCGCGCATCAGACGCGAGCGGTTCTCCAGCGAGCCGCCATATTCGTCGGTGCGCTGATTGGTGGCGGTGGACAGGAAATGCTGGATGATGCCGAAGCCATGCGCCCCGTAGAGGCAGACCAGGTCGAAGCCCGCCAGCTTGGCGCGCTTGAACGCGTTGCGGTGCCAGCGGCGCAGATCGCGTATGTCCTGCTTATCCATGGCGCGCGCCTGCACCGGGTCGTTGGTGAAGGTGCGGATCGGCAGCGCCGTCGGTCCGCGCGGTACTTCGCGCGTGTAAAGGTTGGGTCCGTTGATGCCCGAATAGGCGAGCTGGATCCCCGCCAGCGCGCCGTGCGAGCGCATGGCACCGGCCATCTTCGCAAGCGCGGGGATGTCCTGATCTTCCCACAGGCGCAACTCGATGAAGGGCGTGATCTCCGAGGTGTGGTGCATCTCGGTCTGTTCGGTGAAGATGACCCCCCAGCCGCCTTCCGACTTCATGCGTCGCATCTCTGCAGCTGCCGACGGATCGCGATAGCCGCCGCCATTGCAATGCGGAACCTGGTAGAAGCGGTTCTTGGCCGTGACTGGACCGATCTTCATCGGTTCGAACAGAACATCGTAGCGTGGATCGCGCATCGAACTCCCCTTGCTGCGGGCCGGCGGTTGACACGCCGGCGGGCCGCATCGCCTCTAGGCAATACTCCTTGCGGTACTCATAAGAGGACGGCGGCTTCGGAAAACTAGAGTTTTCTTCTGCATCGCTTAGGAACCGCCTAATCGGGTGATCGGCAGGGGCTTCGGTCCAGCCGAAGCAGGGCTGAAACAAATGCGTCTTCAAGCCGGCCTTGCATTGGTGCTAGAGCCTGGGAAACCAACAGGCAGCCATTGTCATGGACAGCATTCGCATTCTCGAAAAGCTGATCGCATTTCCGACCGTCAGCCGGGATTCCAATCTCGATCTCATCGGCTATGTGGCGGAGTTGCTGGAAGCGAAGGGCATTTCCAGCCAGCTCATCCACAGCCCGGACGGCCACAAGGCCAATCTTTTCGCCACCATTGGTCCCACCAGCCAGCCCGGTGTCATGCTGTCTGGCCACACAGATGTGGTGCCGGTCGACGGCCAGGCTTGGACCGTGCCGCCCTTCGAGATGACCGACCGCGACGGCAAGCTTTTTGGGCGCGGCGCCGCCGATATGAAGGGCTTCGTGGCCTCGGCCGTAACCGCCTGCCTGAGAGCCGCCGACATGCGCCTTAAGACGCCGCTGCATCTGGCGCTCTCCTATGACGAGGAGGTTGGTTGCCTGGGCGTACGCAGCCTCGTGGAGATGCTGTTCGCCGCCCCGAAGAGGCCGCTCCTGTGCATCGTCGGCGAACCAACTTCCATGCAAGTCGCCACCGGGCACAAGGGCAAGGTCGCCGCACGGGCCGTCTGCCGCGGCCGCGAAGGCCATTCGGCGCTGGCGCCGCTGGCACTGAACGCGCTGCATCTCGGTTGCGATTTCGTCGGCGCGCTCCGGCACGAGCAGGCTCGCCTCGCTCGCGAGGGCGCACGCGACGGCGACTACGACATTCCCTACACCACCGTTCACGCGGGGAAGATGAATGGCGGCGTTGCGCTCAACATCGTTCCCAACCTCTGCCATGTGGATTTCGAGATCCGCAATGTAGCGGCCGACGATCCCGAGGCCATCCTCGGCCGGCTGCGCCACGGCGCGGCTCGCATCGTCGCGGAGGCCGCCACCATCGCGCCCGAGGCCGCCATCGACATCGAAGTGACCAACACCTATCCCGGTCTCGACACGCCCGCCAGTTCCGAGGCGGTCGCCTTCGTGAAGTCGTTGACCGGCGCAAACGGCACCATGAAGGTGGCATACGGAACCGAGGGCGGATTGTTCAGCCGCGACCTCCAAACGCCCACTGTTGTGTGCGGTCCCGGCTCCATGGCACAGGGGCACAAGCCGGACGAGTTCGTCAGCGTCGAGCAGATGCGTCGCTGCGATGCGATGCTTGACAAGCTGCTGGGGCGGCTGGCGACGGAACGCTTGCAGCCGGCCGGCTGATTACACCTATTCCACCACGCGTTCGGTGCCGAACACGCCTTGTTCGCCGACGAAACGTCGGCAATGGGTGATGAAGGCCTGCACGGTCTGGGTGCGGTGCTCGGCATTTGGCATTGCCACACCCATGGTGAGTGGCCTCAGTTCGCCGTCCATCGGTACGAAGACCAGGGGCTTGCCGTCCGGAGCGAGCGTGTTGAGGGGGCGCATGTTGGCGATGCCATAGCCGAAGCCGTTCGCCACCATCGAGCGCATGACCGCGATGTCGCCCGTGCGCTCGGCTATGTTGGGGCGCAGCCCCTTCTGCTGGAAGGCCGACAGGAAATATTCGCGGCTGAACGGCAGGTCGAGCAGCACCATTGGCTGGTCGACCAACTCCTCTGGGGAAATCGACGACCTTGTGGCGAGCGCATGTCCCGCCGGCAGCATGACATAGGCCGGAAGCTGCATTAGCGGTTCGAAGGCCATGTCCTGCGAGAGTTCAAGATCGTAGGTCAGCGCCACGTCGATCTCACCGCGCTGGAGAAGTTCCAGCAACTGGCCCTGGTTGCGCTCGAACTGGCGCATGCGGACCTCGGGATAGGTATCCTCGAACTTGCGGCGCAGCGCCGGCAACATGATCTGGGCGAAGGTCAGCAGGCAACCGACGGCCAGCGGGCCGCGAACCTTCTCGGCGATGTCGCCGGCAATGTCATGCAGCGCGTCGGCATCGGCAAGCAGGCGCGCGGCTTCCTTCAGAAACACGCGGCCGCCGGCGGTCAGCGACAGGCCGTGCGAATGCTTGCGCACGAAAAGCTGCACGCCGAATTCCGCTTCGAGCTGGGCGATGGAGGCCGAGATCGACGGCGGCGAGACGTTCACCTGCTCCGCTGCCTTTGCAATCGAGCCGGCTTCGCCGACGGCGACGAAATATTCCAGTTGTCTGAGCGTGAAACGAAGTGGCATGGGCGGCTATGTTGCGGGTTTCTACGCCCCGATCAAGGCGCTGTCGCCGCCGATCAGTACTTGATCCACGTGGTTTTGAGCGCGGTGTATTTGTCCAGCGCATGCAGCGAGAGGTCGCGGCCGAACCCTGATTGCTTGAAGCCGCCGAATGGTGTCATCGGGCTCAACGCATCCACCGTGTTTACCGAGACCGTGCCGGCGTGGAGCCGCTCGGCGATGCGGTGCGCGCGCGACAGGCTGTCCGTCCACAGCGATGCGGCCAGGCCGTAGACGCTGTCGTTGGCGATGCGGATGGCCTCCTCCTCGTCGTCGAAAGCGATGACCGAGAGGACCGGTCCGAAGATCTCGTCGCGGGCGATGATGTCGGTCGGCGAGACATCATCGAAGATCGTCGGTTGCACGAAGCTGCCATGGCCGTTGACGGTGACCTGCTCACCGCCGGCTACGAGCCGTGCCGTCTTCTTGCCGGCCTCCACGAAGCGCATGACGTTTGCGGTGTGCCGGGCATCCACCATGGCGCCCATCTTGGAGGCCGGGTCGAGCGGATCGCCCGGCTGGGTGGCGGCGGCGCGTTGGATGAGCTTCTCCACCAACGCATCCTTGACGCTGCGCTGCACAAGCAGGCGCGAATTGGCAGAGCAAACCTCGCCTTGGTTGAAGAAGATGCCGAAGGCCGCCATGTCGGCAGCCGCGTCGAGATCACCGCAATCGGCAAAGACGAGGTTGGGGCTCTTGCCGCCGGTTTCCAGCCACACCTGCTTCATGTTGGACTGGCCAGAATATTGAAGGAACAGCTTGCCGACCGCCGTCGAGCCGGTGAAGGCGAGGCAATCGACATCCATGTGGCGGCCGAGCGCCTGGCCGGCGGTTTCGCCAAGGCCAGGCACGACATTGAGCACGCCAGCGGGCAGGCCCGCCTCCATTGCCAGTTCGGCGAGCCGCAGCGCCGAGAATGGCGACTGCTCGGCCGGCTTCAGCACGACGGAATTTCCGGCCGCAAGGGCTGGCGCGCATTTCCACGTTGCCATGTCGAGCGGGAAGTTCCACGGCACCACAGCGCCGACCACTCCGAGCGGCTCGCGCCGCACCATGACCAGGTCACCTGCGCCGGTGGGTGCCACCTCGTCATAGACCTTGTCGATAGCTTCGGCATACCACTGGAAAATGCTGGCCGAGCCCGGCACATCGACGGTGGCGGCGTCGTTGACCAGCTTGCCCATGTCTAGCGATTCCAGCAGCGCCAGCTCGTGCAGGTTCTCGCGCAACAGCTGCGCGAGGCGCAGCAGCACCTCCTTGCGATGTGCCGGCGTGGCGCGCGACCAAGCGCCGGATTGGAAGGCGCGCCGTGCCGACGCGACGGCAAGGTCGATATCTTCCTCGCCGCAGGACGCGACTTCCGCCAGCGTTTCGCCGGTGGCGGGATTGACGCTTGCGAAGGTGCGGCCGGACCGCGCGCCGACGAACTTGCCGTCGATGAAGGCCTTGTCGCGGAAGCGGATGGCGGATGCTTTGCCGATCCAGTCCTTGTGGCTGAGTTCGCTCATTGAGGCCTCCTGCTTCTGTCGGCTGTCTATTCGTCGCCTGGCACGCCGTAGCTCGGCGCCTCGGAAGGGTTGATGGCTCGGGTCACATATGCGTCGAGCTGGGGCTTGTAGATGTCCCAAAGCTTCGCCAGTTCTTCGATCGGGCAGGCGTCGGTCCAGTCGCAGCGCAGGTCCGCTACCGGCCAACTCACCTCGCGCACAAGTTTCATGCCGGAGGAATGGACCGGCCCAGCCTCGCCACCCACCTTCAGCGCAGCGCGCATAGTGGCGATGATGCGGTCACCGAGATGACCCTCCGAAGTCAGGAAGGCGTCCACCATTGCTTGCGGCACGCCGTCATTGGCGAGCAGGTTGCCGCCGCAGGCGACGTCTTGCGCCCGTGCCTCGGCCCAAAAGCCCAGCGCCTTCGGCCCGGAATGAATGGCGCTGATGCCTGCGGAATCCACCGCCAGAACCTGCCTGTACTCGCTGTAGGCGCCAGTGCGCTTTAGGATGGCGACGGCCTCCGCAGCGGAGGCGCCACGCGCCATCAGTTCCAGTCCGCGCGGCCCAAGGGTCGGATCGGTGATGTTCTGGCTGGCGACCGCGCCGACGCCTGCCTGCGCATAGGCGCAACGCGCGGCCACGGCCGGTGAGGACGAGGACACTGCCACACCGAACATGCCGGTGCGGCTGCAGCGCGCGACGATGGAGAAGGTCATGGCGTGCCCGTCCTTCGGCTCAGTCCGGGATCACGGCAGTACCGTCGATCTCGACCAGCCAGTCGGGGCGGGCCAGTGCCGTCACGACCAGACCGGTCGAAACCGGGTGCACGCCTTTGATGTATTCTCCCATGGTCCGATAGACCGCTTCGCGGTGGCGCACGTCGGTGATGTAGACCACCACCTTCACCAGGTGCTCCATCGTGCCGCCGCACTCCTCGATGAGCTGCTTGATGTTCTGCATGACCTTGTGGGTCTGCTCGACGGGGTCGTGGCTGTTGATGTTCTTGGCAGTGTCGAGGTCCTGCGGGCACTGGCCGCGCAGGAAAATCGTTGTGCCGCGCGCCACCACCGCCTGACAAAGGTCGTTGTCGAGTTTCTGCTCGGGATAGGTGTCTTTGGTGTTGAACTTGCGAACTCGTTTATGCGCCACGTTGGTCTCCATCAGATCGGGCTCGAGGTCAGGATATCCGTCGCGCATCGTTTGGCTCGACGGCTTTCGCGCAAAAGCCCCTGCGACCGCAGCCCGCATTTCTCGGTCAATTATCCCCAGCGCGGACAGGCTCTAAAGAACAGTCTTTCTCATCCCTGCTAAGGATGCTCCTAATCAGGGGACGGGAGCCCGAGGGCGCCGGGCTTCACCGCCATGGGACCAGAAAGCTTACGCGGGCTCGGTCTCACGCTTTGCAGCGTGATACGCCAGGTACTTGCGCTGCGTTGAGATGCGATCTGCCAGATGCTTGGCGTCGTGCCAGACACCCCAGATGAAGCTGGACCCCCTGCGGGACTGCCATGGCAGTCCCAGGAAATAGATCCCCGGCTCTACCGACACGCCGCGTTGGTGCTTCGGCCTGCCCTTGTCGTCGAAGGCGTCAACCTTCAACCAGCTGTAATCGACTGTATAACCCGTCGCCCAGATGATCGAGGTAATCCCGGCCTCCGCCAGATTCAATTCCAGAACAGGATTGGACACGCACTCGGGATCCGGATCGAGCTTGCGGGCGTCGGGCTCTTCGGGAAGATCAAGGCCGTTGCGGGCGACATAGGCGTCGGCTTCGTCTAGCAGCGACATCAGATTGGCATCCCCGCGTGCAATGTTCTGGCCGAGATCGCGCGCGAAGGTCATGACGCCATCATTGTAGGTTTCCGTCCGTCCGACCAACCTCATGCCCTGCGCGGCAAGACGCCGGAAGTCGATCGTCTCCCCGCCACGTGCACCGCTCACCGCGATCGTGACATGCTCGGTACCAGGCCCGGGCGTTTCGGCATCCCACTTGCCAAGAACCCCCAGCCACCAGCAAAAATCACGCCCGCGATAGCCGCGGGGAGGGCGGTCGTGCGGACCGACCGAGAGATAGACGCGTTTTCCCGCGCGAACGAGCTCGTCCGCGATCTGTACGCCCGAGGACCCCGCGCCAACCACCAGTACCGCTCCCTCGGGCAACTGCCCAGGATTGCGGTAGGCGCTGGAATGGATCTGCAAAAGCCTAGCATCTTCAGGCACGAGGTTCGGAAAGATGGGGTGCTGGAAGGGGCCGGTGGCGGCGACCACGTTGGCGGCCTCGATGACACCATGCGAGGTTTCGACACGGAAGCCGGGCCGACCCACGTTCTTTCGCACTTCCTTCACTTCCACCCCACAGCGGATCGGGGCGGCGATCCTTTCCGCATAGGCGACGAAATAGTCCGCGACCTCTTCCTTGCCGACAAAGGCATCGGGATCGGCACCGGGAAACTCCATGCCCGGAAACCGGTCATGCCAGGCAGGACCGTTGGCAACTAGCGAGTCCCACCTTTCGGAGCGCCAGCGCTCGGCAATGCGGTGCCGTTCAAGGACAAGATGAGGCACGCCGCACTTGCTCAGATGCTCGCTCATGGCCACCCCCGCCTGGCCACCACCAACAATAAGCGTATCTACTTTCTCAACTGACATTTCAGTGTCCCTTCTTGGGCCCCCGAGAATTTCTGCGGATGCGGCGGAGGTCTGGTCGAGGGTTTACTGGAGGGGCCTGAACGCGAAAATTACGATTTCATGTTGCAGTGGTTAGCCTGTCCCTAAATGCCGGGGAGGGATCGCTGAGGCGCGGGGAATGAATCTCCGATGTAAGGGATAGCAATTTCCGAATTTCGCCTGCGCGCGACCGCCAAATATAGTTGCGGCAGTCATCGCGCCGCAGCGCGGGACGCAAGCTTGCCGCTTCCCATTCGAGATCATCTTCATGGATATGAACCGCGCGCTCCAACAGAAGAAGGCGGTGGAGATCAAAGGCGTCTCCAAGGCGTTCGGTACCTACCAGGCGCTGAAGCCCGTCACCTTCGACATATACGAGAACGAGTTCTTCACGCTGCTTGGCCCTTCCGGCTGCGGCAAGACCACGCTGCTGAGGATGATCGCCGGTTTCGAACAGCCCAGCACGGGAGAGATCTCGTTGCGCGGCTCGAACATACAGGGTCAGCCGCCCCACAAGCGGCGCGTCAACACCGTCTTCCAAAGCTATGCGCTGTTCCCGCACATGACGCTGGAGCAGAACGTCGCCTTCGGGCTGGAGAACCTCGGTTGGGCGAAGGACAAGCGCGAGGCTCGCGTGGCCGACATGCTGCGCCTCGTTCACATGGACAAGTTCGCCGCGCGCAGGCCGCAGCAACTGTCAGGTGGCCAGCGGCAGCGCATTGCGCTCGCCCGAGCGCTGGCGCCGGAGCCGGAGGTGCTGCTGCTGGACGAACCGCTCTCAGCACTCGACCTGAAGTTGAGGCAGGCCATGCGTGATGAATTGCGCACCTTGCAGCGCCAGACCGGCATCACCTTCGTCTTCGTCACCCACGACCAGGAAGAAGCGCTCGACATGTCGGACCGCATCTGTGTGCTGGGCGATGGCGAGATCCAGCAATTGGGGACGCCGGCCGACGTCTACGAGGAGCCCTCGAACCGCTTTGTCGCCGACTTCATCGGCGAGACCAATTTCCTCGATGCCCAGGTGATCTCGGTGGATGGCGAGCGCGCCACAGTGTCGATCCCATTCGGAATGACGTTGAACGTGCTCCATAAGGGGGCCGTCGCCGGCGGCAAGGCCGTGATGTCGATCCGCCCCGAAAAGATCAACCTGCCTTCGCAGGACGGGCAGGTCTCCGTCGCCGGCACCATCGTTAGCGCCAATTATCTCGGCGGATATACCCACTACCTGGTGGACGCGGGCGGTGCGCAGCTGCGCGTTTCCAAACGCAATAGTGTCAGCCGCGACCGCATGCTGGAGGTTGGACGGCCGATCACCGTTAGCTTTGCGGCGGAGTCCGCAAGGGTGCTGGGCGCATGACGCGGCGGCCGAAATCGCCGGGCTGGAACGTGCTGGGCCTGCTGCCGGCTCAGCTCATCATGTTACTGACCCTCATCATCCCGGTCGGCATCATTGTCGTGGTGTCGTTCTCCACGCGCGGGCCCTATGGCGGCTTCGACTTCATCTTTACCACCGCTCCCTACAAGCAAATCCTGTTCAACGAGGGTTGGACCGGTGAACTCGAGTTCAATCCGCAATATCTGATCGTGGTGGCCCGCACGGTCGTCCTGTCACTGGTAACGACCGCCATCTGTACGCTGCTGAGCTTTCCGGTCGCCTATTTCATCTCGCTGCAGAAAGCTTCGGTGAAGATGGCGCTAATCTATCTCGTCACCTTGCCTTTCTGGGTGTCGATGATCGTGCGCGTCTATTCCTGGATCATCATCCTCGGTAACGACGGCGTCATCGCCAAGGCATTGCGTGCGTTGGGTCTCGTCGACAACATGGGCAGCCTGCTGTTCACCGACACTGCCATGCTGGTAGGCTTGGTCTACAGCTACATCCCGTTGATGATCCTGCCGGTCTTTGCCTCGATCGAGAAACTCGATCCTGCGTTGGTCGAGGCCTCGCACGACCTATACGGCAGTCGCTTCACCACGCTGCGCCGCGTGATACTGCCGCTCTGCAAGCCTGGAATGGTGGCCGGCGCGATCCTCGTCTTCGTGCCCAGTCTCGGGGCGGTGCTTGAGCCGACGCTTCTGGGCGGCGGCAAGACGATGATGATGGGCAATCTGATCCAGCTACAGTTCGGCGCGGCCCGCAACTGGCCGCTTGGGGCAGCCATTTCGATCGTGCTGATGTCGGCGGTGCTGATCTTCTTGATGTGGCGGGGGCTTCAGGCAATGCGCAAGGACGGGCGGGAGGGCGACGCATGAGCGACGGCAATGTCAGACGCTATCCGGGCTTTGGCCTCTTCAGCCTGCTCTTCTTCGTCTACCTTTATCTGCCCATCGCGGTGGTGATCTTCTATTCATTCAACGCCAACCGCATCGTCGCGAACTGGGGCGGTTTCTCGCTTCACTGGTATACGACGGCACTCTCGAACACCGCGCTGATGGATGCGGTCAAGACATCGCTGCTGGTCGCCGCCATAGCCACTGCGGTTTCCACGGTCGTCGCGCTGATGGCAGCCCTTGTTCTGGTGCGCGGCAAGAACGTGCGCTTCCCCCGCGTGTCCGAAACGATCGTCAACCTGCCGCTGCTGTTGCCGGAGATCGTCGTGGCGGTGGCAGTGCTGATCCTGTTCTCGCAGCTGGGGCTCACCAACGGCCTCCTGAAACTGACCATCGCCCACACCACCTTCTGCATTCCCTTTGCATTCCTGCCGATCCGCGCCCGCCTGCAGGGCATGGACGCGGACCTTGAGGAGGCGGCGCGCGATCTCTATGCGTCGAGCTGGGTTGCCTTCCGGCGGGTCACGCTGCCGCTTATCCTGCCCGGCGTGTTTGCTGGCGCGATGCTCGCCTTCGTTATTTCCATGGATGACTTCATCACCAGCAGCCTGCTGAACTCGGGCGGCGCGACCACGTTGCCGGTCTACATCTTCTCGCTCATCAAGCAAGGCGTGTCGCCGCAGCTCAACGCCATCTCGACACTGATCATGATCGTATCGGTGGCGCTGGCGACCGTGGCTTTCCTGCTTCAGCGCAGGCAGTAGAAGAGAGCGAAGTTTTTCCTAACCAACGCGTCGGGCAAATCAAATTTATCAGCCCGGCCCGTTTGCTATCGTTCTTCTACAAAAGCACCTCAGAGGGAAAAACATGTCTGTACGCACCCGCATCGCAGCGCTTGCCGCGGCTAGCGCCATGAGCCTTCTTGCCACCGTCTCTGCCCAGGCCGAAGGCACGCTCTCGATCTATGCCTGGGCCGATTCCATCTCGCCCGATATGGTAGCCAAGTTCGAGAAGGAAACCGGCATCAAGGTCACGGTGGACGCTTTCTCCTCCAACGAGGACCTGCTGACCAAACTCCAGGCGGGATCGTCGGGCTATGACATCGTCACGCCCTCGCAGCACTTCGTGAAGATCATGGTCGACAGCGGTCTGCTCGAGGATATCGGCGCTTCATCGATGTCCGCCTTCCAGCAGATCCTGCCCGAATGGCAGAAGCAGTGGTGGGACCCAACCGGCAACTATTCGGTGCCGCTCGCCTTCGGCAATGCCGGCTTCACCGTCAACCGCGATCTCTACAAAGGCCCCGTGGATAGCTGGAAGATCTATTTCGAACCGTCCGAGGAACTGAAGGGTAAGATTGCCAGCCTGGCCCAGCCTGACGAGGTGATCCCAGCCGCCGAGAATTATCTCGGGATCCCCTATTGCAGCGAGGACCCGAAAGAGATGAAGCGGGTGCTCGACCTGCTGCAGGCGCAGAAGCCGTTCGTGGCCGCTTATTCCAGTGACAACATCGAGAACCGCGTCGGCAGCGGCGAAGTGGCGATGCACTTCTGGTGGGACGGCAACACCATGCGGCTGCGCCGCAACGACAAGGCAAACGTCGAATATGCCATGCCCAAGGAAGGGCTGGTGGGTTGGCTGGATTCCTATGTTGTTCCGAAGGGTGCGGCAAACATCGAGAACGCCAAGAAGTTCATCAACTTCATGGCGCAGTTGGACAACGCCACCGAGCAGTACAACTACTACGGCCATTCCTCGCCGGTGCAGGTCGATCACGACAAGGCACTCTACAACAAGGAAAACGCGCCGGAGCTGTTCCCGACCGTACCCGTCAAGATGGGGCAGGCCTGCTCGCCCGCCGCACAGGAACTCGTCACCAAGGTCTGGACGCAGCTTCTCCAGTAGGTGGGACTCCGGTGACCCTGAGACGACGGCATCGATCATGACCGAAACATATGACTACATCGTCGTCGGCTCAGGCTCGGCGGGTTGCGTGCTCGCAAACCGCCTTAGCGCCGATCCGGCCATCCGGGTCTGCCTGATCGAAGGTGGCGGCAGCGACCGTAGCCTGCGCGTGAAGGTGCCGGCCGGCATCCTGTCGCTCTATGGCAACCCGAATTTCGACTATTGCTATGTCGGCGTGCCGCAGCCGTACCTCAACAACCGGAGGATTCCGGTCAACCGCGGCAAGGCACTCGGCGGCTCCACCTCGATCAATTCGATGGTCTACATCCGAGGCGCCGCAGCCGATTATGACGAATGGGCTGAACTCGGCTGCCAGGGCTGGTCCTACGCCGATGTCCTGCCGGTTTTCAAACGCCTGGAATGCAACCTGCTGGCGCAGGACCGGCGCTTCCACGGCACGGAAGGCGAGCTTCTGGTCGACAATCCACGCGACCCGAACGCCTTGTGCCATATGTTCGTGGCGGCCGGCAGGGACGCGGGCCTCCCGGAAAACACCGACTTCAATGCCGAAAGCCAGTTCGGCCTCGGCGTTTACAACGTCACGCAGGATCGGGGGCAGCGCTTCAGCGCCTTCACCGCCTTCGTGCGTCCGGCCATGAGCCGTCCGAACCTGACGGTCCTGAGCGGATGTGAAGCCCGCACTGTGGTTGTTTCGGGCAAGCGGGCCATCGGGGTGCGCGTTCGGCATCAGGGTACCGAGCGCGTGTTGACCGCTTCCCGCGAGGTAGTGCTTTCGGCCGGCGCGATCAACTCGCCGCAGATACTGCTGGAATCCGGTATTGGCCCCGCCGGGGAACTGCAACGGATCGGGATCGAACCGGTGCACGATCTGCCAGGCGTCGGCAAAAACCTTCAGGACCATGTGGACGGCATGATCACCGTCCGTTCGTCCAGCACGCGCACGCTCGGCCTCTCTGTCTCCAACCTGCCTCGCATGCTAGCCGCGCCCTTCCAGTATGTCGCGCGCCGCAAGGGGATGCTCACCACCAACTATGTCGAGGCGGGCGGTTTCGCGCGCACCAGATACGCTGAGGGCGTGCCCGACATCCAATTCCATTTTGTGCCGGGCTACCGCAGTCATCGCGGCAGGCTGGTGGAGTACGGCCATGGCTACGCAATTCACACCTGCGTGTTGCGACCGAGAAGCGTCGGCGAAATCACGCTTTCGAGCGATGCGTCCAAGCGCCAGGCGCTGATCGACCACCGCTTCTTCTCCGACGAGCACGACGCGAAAGTTCTCGTCGAAGGCATCAAGATCGCGCGCAGCATCTTAGCTTCGCAGGCTTTTGACGCGGTGCGGGGAGTGGAAATGTTGCCCGGCAAAGATGTGCGTTCCGACGACGAGATCCTGGCTTATCTGCGCGCCGAGGCGCTGACCGTCTATCACCCGGTGGGCACCTGCAAGATGGGCACTGGCGACATGGCCGTGGTCGATCCCCGGACATTGAAAGTGCGCGGCATCGACGGGCTGCGCGTCGCTGACGCCTCGATCATGCCGAAACTGATCGGCGGCAATACCAACGCGCCATCCATGATGATCGGCCAAATGGCGTCAGATATGATTTTGAGGCGCAACGTGGCCGCGTGAAGGCTCTCTTGGACCTTGATGAATCTTGCTGGGTAGTTCCCGGCGGTCAGGCCACGAGGGGAAATACCGCGTTGACCTGGCCTGTGCCAGACGACGTGAAGTAGTCCGTCAGGATTTCGGCACTTCCTGAATATTGCCCGCCACCGAGCGCGCCGAAGAGCATGGCTGTGTCGTGCATGAAGCCTTCGCCGTGACAAAGCTTCGAATAGAGCGGCAGCATCTTCACGAACTCCTCATTGCGCCCCTCGCGCCATAGGTCGAGAACGCGCAGATCCACCTGTTTGTAAAATTCGTCCGAGATGGTGTGAATACCAGCGGGCGCGTTGTTGTTGTCATGAATGCGGTGGGAGAGCGAGCCGCTCGCGAGAAGAGCGACGTTTTGGTTGCTAGCCTCGATGACTTTGCGCACGGCCTGGCCGATGCGAAAGCTCTCGTCCATCTCGTGCCAAGGGCACCAGGCGGCTATGGAAAGAACCCGGAAGCGGCCATCGGCATTGATGTAGCGCATCGGAACCAACGTGCCGTATTCCAACTCCAACGTGTCGACGTGGTGTGACATCATTCGGATGCCATCTGCCGAAACCAGCTTTGCGATTTCGTCGCCCAGTTCCGGCGCGCCGGAATAGTCGTATTCGAGGTTCTGGATGAAGTGTGGGAACTCATTGCTGGTATAGACGCCCTTGTATCGTTCGCGGGCGTTCACGTGGTAGGCGGTATTCACCAGCCAATGCGTGTCCAAGACCACAATGGTGTCAACGCCGAGGGCGTCGCAGCGGCGGCCGATTTCCTTCAGGCCGTCGATTGCCTGCTCGCGGCAACCGTGGTTCGGACCGGGCATTTCGGAAAGGAACATCGACGGTACGTGAGTGATCTTCGCGGCCAGCGACAGCTTGCCCATGGCTTTCCCCCTTCGTGCTTTGCCGGAATGCGAACGTTTCCAGCGCTACCAACACGTCACCGCAAGATTGCACCGCGTGCTTTGATCCAAATCAATTACTGAATATGTTAATTATAAATGGGGCGATGCCTATGGACTGCGACGCGAAAATAGCCGCCCAGTTCTAGCATCTCCGTATCCTCGACCTTGTTTCTCCACATCGCCCGAAAGATGGTCGACCTATGTTGTCTAGTCTTCTCGGGGGCAGCTTAATCGTAACGTCAAGGATGACGATGAGAGGGCGCTTTGGCGGTTGCGTTCCAGGCGCACGAGGCAGATCGAAAAACTCGCTTGGTGTATCCGACAAAGCCATCGAATGGATGTGTGGTCGGCATCAATTCCTGAGTTTCATTTCCGTCTCGGTGGATGACAGAAATCGCGATTGACAGTGAGTATGGCCATTAATAAGTTCGGTGACAGAACGAATTAAAGAGGCCATGGTGAGCGACAGCTTGCGCATATCCCGGAAGTTCTCGCAGCGCTCCGTTATGGAAGCGATCGTGCAGGGTGGCCCCATATCGCGGGCATCCATTGCCAAGCAGACGGGGCTTTCCAAGCAGACGATTTCAGAGATTGTCCGCGTACTGGAGCAGGAGGGGTGGGTCCAGGAAACAGGCCGCACCAGCGGTCATGTCGGTCGGACGGCGGTGACCTACGAACTCATCTATGATGCCGCGTATATCGTCGCAGTTGATCTCGGCGGCACGAAGGTGCGGGTCGCGATCACAGACCTCGCTTGCCAGATCTTTGCTGAAGATACGGCTCCCACAGACCCGCGTGGGGGCCACTTTATCGTTGACCAGATTGCAGCTCTTGCCTTTCAGGCGGCCGCGCGTCAGGGCATTTCCCGCGAAAAGATCAAGCTCGCCGTTATCGGCGTGCCAGGGGCGCCCGACAGCGCCACCGGTCGCGTACTTCTCGCACCCAACATCACCGATTTCGATACCATGGATGTGGTCGGTGCCTTCGAGAAGGCGTTCGGATTCGATGCAATGCTCGAGAATGACGTGAATCTGGCCGTTCTCGGTGAGAACTGGCTTGGGCAGGGGCAGGGCATCGACAACCTTGCCTATGTTGCGCTCGGAACTGGCGTTGGTAGCGGTCTAATGGTCGGCGGTCACCTTGTCCGCGGCGCTATCAACGCCGCCGGTGAAATGGGCTTCCTGCCGCTTGGTGCTGATCCGTTTGAGGCTGAATCGTTGCGAACCGGTGCCTTCGAGCGTGCCGTCGCCTCTCATGGCATCATGGAGCGCTACACCGCACTCACGGGCAAGCATCTTGATGTGCCAGCCATCTTCGAGGGTGCGGCGCATGACGACACTGCGGCGCTGACAGTGCTGGACGACACCGCCCGGCACCTTGCCCGGGGCATCGGCGCGATCGCGGCGATCGCCAACCCGGAAAAGGTGATCCTTGGCGGCTCGATCGGCCTTCGGCCGGAGATCTTGTCGCGGGTCAAGACCTTCTTGCCTCAGTGTTTCCCCTATCCTGTCGATGTCGAGACGGGCGAACTGGGGTCGCGGGCGGCGATCATCGGGGCGGCGGCGATCGGCCTTGGTCAACTGCACAACGCGCTTTTCGGCGTCGATGCACCCGACGGCCGGATCTCTTTGCCCAAGGTGGACATGCACTCGCTCAAGGAGCCGGTGTGATGGCGAACTCGAACGCCCTTGTTGCCCGTCTGCGCGCCGCGCTCGACCAGGATGCTGCGCTTGAACTCTTTCGTGGAGCCATTGGACGGCAGAGCATCACCGGCAACGAGGCCAATTTTGTTGCCTATCTCAAGGACAGGATGGAAGCGCTTGGCGTTTCAACGCTGAGTACTGCAGACTTTCTCCCGGGGCGACCGAATATCTGGGGCGAACGCAAGGGAGCGGGGGGCGGCAAGCGCCTGCTCTTCATCGGACACACCGATACGGTGCATGTCGACGGCTGGCGCGAGCACTGGGCCGGCACCGAACGCGAGGACCCATTCGCCGCGCCGATCATCGATGACGCTGTTTGGGGACGCGGCTCAGGTGATCTCAAAGCAGGCATCTCGGCTTCGCTCGCAGCCCTGGCGCTGCTCGACAAGGCAGGCATTCGACTTGCCGGAGACGTATCCTTCGCTTTTGTAGGTGACGAAGAAAGCGGTCAGCCAGGAACTGGCGTCTCGGCAGGCGTCAAGGATTTTGTTGCTCGCATCGAAAGCGGGGAGGTGGCGCGTCCCGACTTCACCGTTTATGTCGAGCCGACGCGGCTTGCCGTTTATCCGGCTCAGATCGGCTTCTTCATCGCGGACATCAGCATAACCGGCAAATCGGCATATTTCGGCGTACCGGAACTCGGTAAGGATGCGTTGCGTGCTGGTCATGCAGCGATGACAGCGCTTTGGGCGCACTCCGACGAGGTCGCCGCACGGGCCGAGCATGAATTGGTTGGCCGCGGCTTCCTTTTGATCACCGGACTTACCGGCGGCGGCTATATCGCCGTGCCGGAACGCTGCACCCTGTCGCTGATCCGCAAGCTGCTCCCAGGTGAGAACCTCGACACCGCTGCAGCTGAAATCGAGGCTGCCGTGCGTTCGGCCATCACCGATCCTGAGATCAAGGTCGAGTTCGCCTATCCTGCAGGGCGCGACCATGTGCTCGGGGGTACCGCCGCGGAAATCGACCCGGCCAGGCCCGAGGTCGCGATGCTGTCGGGCGTGCTGTCAGATGTGCTTGAAGGACGCGGCCGGATCGAAGGCGCCCCATTCTGGTCGGAATCGCCGTTCTTCGTGAACCGACTGGGCGTTCCGGCTGTCTATTGTGCACCCGGCGACATCCGCAACTGCCACACATACGACGAACACGTCGAGGTGGAGGAATATCTCGCCGGCGTCATCGCCTTTGCCGCCTTCATGGCCCGCTACTGCGGGGTGATCGAGTGAACAGCCAACTTCGCTAAATCTGATCGGGAGGAAGACATGATAGTGAGGAAAATGCTTGCGGCAGCTCTGACCAGCTGCCTGTTGTTTGGCGCCGGTGCCGCGTGTGCCCAGACCGTGGGGCCGTCGGGAGAAACTGCGACGCCGAGCGCCGACGTCAGTCTGTCGGATGCTGACATTGGGGCGCTTAGGGGAAAAGGCTACAAAGCCGCGCTTCTTTGGCACACCTCGTCTGATTTCACCAATGCCGTATCGGCCGGTGCCAAGGATGAGTTTGCTCGTGCCGGGGTGGAAATTGCGGTGACGACCGACGCCGGTTTTGATGCCGCGCGTCAGCGGAGCGACATCGAAACAGCGCTCGCGGCTAAGCCCAACGTCATTCTGGCGCTGCCTCTCGACCCCGCCACCTCGGCCGAGGCATTCCGCCAGGCGGTGAAGGATGGCACCAAGCTGGTGTTCCTGTCGAACCTGCCCAGTGGCTACAAACACGGCGCCGACTATGCCGCGATTGTCACCGACGACTTGTTCCAGATGGGCAAGCAGGCCGCCGATGCGCTGGCCAAGGCGATCGGTGGCAAGGGCAAGGTTGGCTACATCTTCCACGACGCCACCTACTATGTCACCAACCAGCGCGACCAGGCGTTCAAGTCGACGATCGAGAAGGACTATCCGGATATCAAGATCGTCGCCGAGCAAGGCATTTCCGATCCGGCGCGTGCCGAGGAACTGGCCAGCGCGATGCTGCTGCAAAATCCTGATCTCGATGGCGTCTACGTCACCTGGGCCGAGCCTGCCGATGGTGTGCTCACGGCCTTGCGTGCGAGTGGCAACGCAAAGACCAAGGTCGTGACGCTCGACCTGGCCGAGCCTGTCGCACTCGACATGGTCAAGGGCGGCAATGTCACGGCGCTGGTTGCCGACAAGGCCTATGAACTTGGACGCGCCATGGCCGCTGCCGGCCTCAAGTCACTGCTGGACCAGCAGACGCCGGCCTTCATCGTCGCCCCGGCTCTTACAGTGACGAAGGAAAATGTGGCCGATGGTTGGAAGGAATCCCTGAACCGTGATGCGCCGCAATCGGTGCTCGACGCTGCTAAGTAAATCCATACCCCGGGAGCAGTCCGCTGCCGGAAGCCATTTTCTAGGAGGAACAATCATGAATACGGGATTGAGAGGGCTTGCCCTCTTTGCTGGTCTGCTCGCAGCTACCACTGCATTTGCGGCTGGTGGTGCGACCAAGGGGCCAAACGGCGAACAGCCGACTCCGGCAAACAGCGTTGTGCTGACGCCGGATCAGGAACAGAAAATCAAGGACGGGAAATATACTGCCGCGCTCGTGTGGCACGAGATGAGCGAGTACACCAATGCGGTGAATGCGGGCGCACATGATGAGTTCAAGCGTCTCGGCATAGAGGTGATCGCCCAGACGGATGCCGGCTTCGACGCTGCCCGCCAGAAGGCCGATGTCGAGACAGTGATGGCCAAAAAGCCGTCGATCATCGTCTCGTTGCCGGTTGATCCAGCCACGGCCTCGGTCGTCTATGATCCGGCGCGCGACGCTGGCGTAAAGCTTGCCTTCGTCGACAACTCGCCTGCCGGCTATGTTCACGGCAAGGACTATGTCACGATCGTCTCCGACGACCTGTTCCAGATGGGCAACAAGGCCGCAGTTGCCATGGCCGACGCGCTCGGCGCCAAAGGCAAGCTGGGCTACATCTTCCACGACGCTGACTTCTACGTCACCAACCAGCGCGACGGTGCCTTCAAGACGACCATCGAGCAGGACTATCCCGACATGAAGATCGTCGCGGAAGCCGGTATGGCTGACCCCGCGCGCAGCGAGGAAATCGCCCAGGCGATGGTTACCCAGCACCCGGACCTCGATGGTATCTACGTGACCTGGGCGGAGCCGGCGCTGAGTGTACTGTCGGCGCTGCGCAGCGCGGGCAACACGCACACCAAGATCGTGACGCTCGACCTCAACGAGCCTGCGGCACTTGACATGGTCAAGGGCGGAAACATCGCCGCGCTCGTGGCTGACGAGGCATACAACATCGGCGTCACCGCAGCTCGCGCCGCGGCCGGTTCCCTACTCGGCGTCGACGCGAAGCCCTTCCTGGTCGTGGATTCGCTGGCCGTCACCAAGGCTAATGTCGCCGACGGCTGGAAGAAGTCACTCAACAAGGAAATGCCCGCGAGCGTCACCGACGCTGCGAAGTAAAATCCAGCGGGGGGACGGGCTCCCCCTGCATTCTGGAGGAAGAACGATGCCCTTAGCCAATACGAGCGTGACCGGCCAGCCAGCCGGTTTCGCCAGCCGTATCAATCTGCAGCAGTATGTCGTTTATCTCGGCTTCGTGGCGATCTTCCTGTTCTTCGCCGTCGTGTTGAGAGACAGTGGCTTTCTGACCGTCCGCAACCTCTCGAACATCGTGCTGCAGACCACACCGGCCACCATAATGGCGATCGGATTGGTGTTCGTCATGTCGGCTGGCGAGATCGATCTTTCTATCGGTTCCACCGTCGCGGTGGCTGCACTTGCCGCGGCAGTCACGGTGAACGAATACGGGATCTTTGCCGGCGTGCTTGCCGGTCTTGGGTCGGGCCTGCTTATCGGCCTGCTCAACGGCGCGCTGGTTGCCTATGTGCGGCTGCCTTCGTTCCTGGTGACCTTGGCGACGATGGGTTTGTTTGCAGGGGTCGCCCGCTCGATGACAAACCTGCGTTCCATCCCTGTCACCGACAGCACATTCACCGGCTTCTTCGGCTCTGGCGCCTTCCTTGGAATTCCTTCCTTGATCTGGTGGACGGCGATCGCCGTAGCCGTCGGCCACATAATCTATCGCGAAACGCGCTTCGGTGCCCACGTGCTGGCCATCGGCGACAATAATCGCGCGGCGAGTGTATCGGGCATCAGCGTTCCGCGCATAAGGCTCGCCGTGCTTACGCTCAGCGGCTGCCTCGCTGGCCTCGCCGGCCTGCTCTATGCCGGCCGACTTCAGGCGGCCAAGTATACGCTCGGCGAGACTGATTTGATGACGGTCATCGCCGCAGTCATCGTCGGCGGCACGCTGCTCAACGGTGGCAAGGGCTCCATTGTCGGCGCTCTCGTTGGCTCACTGATGATGGGCATGCTCAACAACGGCCTGATCCTGATGGGCCTTTCCGTTTCCGACCAGATGATCGTTCGCGGTCTTATCATCCTCGCCGCGGTGGCCGTATCGCTGCGCGAAAAGTCCCGCTGATGGAGATGTTTCATGTTTCTTGACGTCCTGCGCCGCCGCAACCCGGCCTTCATTGAAGCCGCAATGGCACTGCACCAAGAAGGCAAGATTCCTGCTAACGCCTATGTGCTCGACCTCGATGCAGTCGAGCGTAACGCCCGCGTCCTCAGCGACGAGGCGCGCCGCCACGGCCTCAAGATCTTCGCTATGACCAAGCAGGTCGGTCGTTCGAGCTCCTTCTGCCAGGCCGTCAAACGCGGCGGCATCGACGGGGCTGTGGCGGTCGACATGGCCTGCGCCCGCGCCACGCATAGGGCAGGGCTGAAGGTCGCTCATCTCGGCCATCTCCAGCAGGTGGCGCGTGCCGAGGCAGCGGCCGCGGCGGCGACTTTCAAGCCGGACTACTGGACGGTGTTCAACGACACAAAGGCCGCGGAGGCTGCTGCCGGAGCCAATGCCGCGGGTCGCACGCAGGACCTGCTTGCGCGTATCCATGCCGAGGGCGACACCTTCTATCGCGGTCACGAGGGCGGCTTCGACGCTGCAGACGTGGTATCCGTCGCGGACCGGTTCGATGCGCTCGCAGGTGGCCGCTTTGCCGGTATCACGACCTTCCCGGCATTGCTGTTCGACCATTCGAGCCGCAAGGTTTTGCCGACGAACAACCTTGCCACCCTTTCCAAGGCAGCCGAAGCCTTGGCCAAGGCTGGCCGCAAGGGCATAGAGGTCAACGCTCCGGGGACTACGTCGAGCGTCATGCTCGCTGCACTTGCCGAAGCCGGTGCCACGCAGTGCGAGCCGGGCAATGGCTTGCATGGCACGACGGCCCTCCATGTCATGGAAGACCTGCCCGAACTGCCTGCGGTGCTTTATCTGACCGAGGTTTCCCACCTTTCCGGCGGCAAGGCCTACTGCTTCGGTGGTGGGTTCTATATTGACCCGATTTTCCCCGACTATGACGTCCAGGCTGTTGTCGGCAGTGACCCGACGACGGCAGCTGGCGCCGTGCGCAGCGTCGAGGTGCCGCCACCCTCGGCTATCGACTATTACGCCATGATCGACGCCAGCGGCGCGAATGCGCCGAAGCCGGGCGACACGGCGGTGTTCGGGTTCCGTGGCCAAGCCTTCGTCACCCGCGCCTACGTCGTCGGCGTCTCCGGCATCTCGAAAGGCGCGCCAAAGGTGGAAACGATCGAGAACGGCTTCGGCGAAACAGCCGCTTGGCCGGTCTAGGAGGTTCGGGATGACAGCGATGAACGCAGCAGAACCCATTCTCAAGCTGAACGATATCCGCAAGACCTTCGGCGGCATCACCGCGATCGAGAATTTCTCACTCGACATCTTTCCGGGTGAGATCGTAGCACTTGTTGGCGACAATGGCGCCGGCAAGTCGACCCTGATCAAGATCATCTCCGGGGTGTATACGCCGACCTCCGGGACAATCACCATTGAAGGTGAGACGGTGGCCATGTCCAACGCGACCATGGCGCGGGCGCATGGCATCGAGGTCGTCTACCAGGACCTTGCGCTGGCCGACCAACAGACGGTCTACATGAACATGTTCCTTGGCCGCGAGCCGGTGAACAGTTTCGGCCTGCTCGATCGCCGCAAGATGATCGCCGAGACCGAGCAACTGGTGAAAGAACTGGATGTTCGTATTCCTTCGGCGTACGCCACGATCCGTGACCTCTCAGGTGGTCAGCGCCAGGGCGTCGCGATTGCCCGCGCCACCCACTGGGCTAGTAAACTCATCCTGCTCGATGAGCCGACGGCAGCGCTCGGCGTGGCCGAAACCGCGAAAGTCGAAGAGATCGTCCAGTCGCTCAAGCAGCGGAATATTGGCGTGCTCATCATCAGCCATAGCCTCGATCAGGTATTCAAGCTCTCCGACCGCATTTGCGTGCTGAGGCGTGGTCGACAGATTGGCGTCCGCGAGACGGCAAAGACCGACAAGAACGAGATTATCGCGATGATCACGGGCCTGCAGCACCATTAGGTGCTGCAGTTGATCTATGAGGGGCCGCAGCGGCTGTACCTCATCCGCCAAGTTGGATGAGGCACGAAGCCCCTTCGTCATTCGCCCGGCCGGAACGCCTTGCAGCCATCCTCGAAGACGTCGAAGAACCGGTGGCAGATGTCCAGCCGCGTCGATTCCTCGCCGTCGTCCATCATCTGGTCTATCCGCCAATAGACTGGCTCTGCCTCGCCAGCATCAAATTCGGCGCGGCCCTCGCAGTAGCGCGAAGCGGAAATATAGGTCGTTGCGGTCGCATACTGGTTCGCGGAGGCGGGTGGCGCTGCCAACACATCCGCTACGGGGGCGAGTTCGACGAAGCGGCGCCCCGAGGCCATCTGTTCGACATTCCCAAGGTGCCCACGGATTTGCCCCCGTATCACCTCGTCCATGCAGGCTGGCGGTTCGGCGGCAAACGCATTCGTGGCGAAGGCGGCGGCTGCGACGAGCATCGACGTCCGGATGCCCCTGAACGCGGAGCGGAAGGGATTTCCTGCTCCTTCCGACTTGGAACGGTTTTCCGCAACCTTTTTGAGCATCGTCCTGTCCATGTTCATCCCCCAAGGTGCCGACAGTTTGTCACCATCTTATCCGTTCCAGCGACATTTGCCTCAACCGTTCGGTTGAGGTGCATGGGTCACCGTTAGCCTACACTCTCATCGACGGCCGTTCGCGGCCGATCTACCGGTTGAGGTTAGGTTCTGGAATCATGGTTAGTAAGGACAGCCTCGTCGCAGCCTTTGCCGCTCTCATAGCCATTCGGCTCGCAAGCGTGACCGAAGCCGGCACCACTTTGCAATCGGCGGGCGATGGTGGACCCAGGAAAGCCGGCCACGTGTTCGGTAGTTTCAGTGTCGACCAACGAGCGACCTGCTCGTAGTCGGACCTTCGACAAGCGCCATTCCAGTAAGTGGTCTGCTTGAAAACCATGCCCGCGGATCGCACGACGCGGCAGTGCAGGCGACTGCGAAAAAGGATCGTGGTGACAGCGCGGCACGTGTTGTACTGGCTGCGCGCTCGATCGGAGGGTGGAAACGCGTTCGTCTGTGGAAATACACCAAACAGGAACAATACCAGTTTAATATCAGAAAAGAAATTTGGTAAGGAATGGGCCCCTGGAGGGCGTTTCCCATGACCGATCAGCCAATCCTCGACTTCCTCGCCAGGCAGCTTTCATATCAGAGCGACGAGCCGCTCTACCGACGGCTGGAAGACGCCATAAAGCAGGCTGTCGCCTCCTCGCATGTCAAGCGCGGCGCCGTCATTCCCAGCGAGCGTGTGCTGAGCGAGGCGCTCGGAATTTCGCGCGTCACGGTCCGCAAGGCGATTGACGGCCTCGTATCGGACGGGTTGCTCGACCGCCGCCAGGGCGCCAAGACAGTGGTTTCGTCACGCTTTGAAAAGTCGCTGGCGACCATGACCAGTTTCTCCGAGGATATGCGCTCGCGCGGGCTGGAACCCGGTTGCGTTTGGATTTCGCGCGAGATTTCACGGCCTTCGCCGGCCGAAATGATGGCCTTGGGCATCTCCGGCAGTGAGAAGGTGGTGCGCCTAAGGCGCCTGCGGACGGCCGATGGCACCCCGATCGCCATCGAGATCGCGACCCTTCCGGCCCGCTTCGTGCCCGACCCGCGGGAGGTCAAGGAATCGCTCTACGAATATCTCGAAGCTACCGGTGCCTTGCCGGTGCGGGCGCTGCAGCGCATGCAGGCCAAGCCCGCAACCGAGGAGGAGCGTCTGCTCCTCGCAACGCCGGGGGACATCTCGCTGCTGGTCATGGAGCGCCGCTGCTTCCTCGCCGACGGCCAGATCGTCGAGTTCACCCAGACCAAATATCGCGGCGACGTCTACGACTTTGTCATCGAGCTGATACGATAATACCAGTTGAAGGCCTGTTGCAATCTGGTCTTATATTGTTACCGTCAGGGCGTCATAGGAGATGCTCGGCGTGCCGCTTGATATCGAAACCCTGAGGAATGGCCTCATCGTGTCCTGCCAGCCGGTGAAGGGCGGTGCGATGGACAATGCGGCGATGGTTGTCGGCTTCGCGCTGGCGGCAATCGACGGGGGCGCCGCCGGTCTGCGCATTGAATCGGCCGACTATGTCGCCGCCGTGCGCGCCGCCACCGACAAGCCCATCATCGGCCTGGTCAAGCGTGACCTTGACGACAGCCCGGTCCGCATCACCCCGTGGCTGGAGGATGTCGACGCGCTCGCCGCCGCAGGGGCCGACATCATCGCCTATGACGCCACCCAGCGCACCCGCCCGGTGCCCAGCAAGGCGCTTGTCGAACGCATCCATGCCCATGGCCGCGTCGCCATGGCCGACTGCTCGATCATTGCGGACGCCGGGCAGGCGCTGGCCGAGGGCGCCGATGTTCTTGGCTCCACGCTCGCCGGCTACATCGGCCCGGTCGAACCCACTGAGCCCGATCTCGAACTGATCTCGGCTATGCGCAAGCTCACCCCGCATGTCGTGGCCGAGGGCAATGTGCGCACGCCCGCCCTGGCCCAGGAAGCGCTTGCCGCGGGCGCGGCGATGGTCGTCGTCGGCTCGGCCATCACCCGGCCCGAACATGTCACCCAGTGGTTCCGTGCCGCGCTTGATGAAACTATCGCCAGGGAGGGAGCCTGATCGCCATGGAGCGCTCCAACACCATCCTCGCGCTCGACATCGGCGGCACCAAGATGCTCGCCGCGCTGGTTGTTGGAGATGCGGTGCTCGAAACCAAGAAGATGCCGACGCCGCGCAGCGGCGACCCCGAGCAATGGCTCGTTTCCCTGTTCGACGCGATTGCCGGCTGGAAGGGCCGCTACGACAAGGTCGGCGTCGCCGTCACCGGCATCATCGACGACGGCTGCTGGTCGCCGCTCAACCGCAAGACGCTCGACATCCCGGACCGCTTCCCGCTGGTCAAGACGGTCGCTCGACTGTCGGGCTGCGAAGCCGTGCTCGCCGCCAACGACGCCCAGGCCGCGGCCTGGGGCGAATATTCTCTCGGGGCCGGCCAGGGCCAGGATCTTGTGTTTCTGACCATCTCCACCGGCATCGGTGGCGGCATCGTCATCAACGGCCGCCTGCTCGGCGGGCTTGCCGGTCATTTCGGCCTTCTCCGCAGCCTCGACGAAGGTGCCGGCGTGCTCGAGGACCTCGTCTCCGGGAACTGGATTGCCGCCCAGGCGGCTCCTCACCAGCCCGGCGCCACCGCCCGCGAGGTCTTCGCGGCCGCGGCGACAGGACAGAGCTGGGCAAACGACATCATCCAGGCGTCGGTGCGCCAGACCGCGCTCCTGTGCCGAAACATCCAGCTCATGCTCGACCCTGCCCGCATCGTCATCGGCGGCGGCATCGGTCTGGCGCCGGGCTATCTCGAATCCGTCCGGCAGGCGCTGGGAAGCCTGCCGCCACGGCTCGCCCCGCAACTTCACGCCGCCGCACTCGCGGAGAGCGCCGGCGTCGTGGGCATTGCGGACCTTGCAAGACAAAAGAACTGACCCGGAGGAGATTTCGAAATGCCATTTGCCAAGATGAGGAAGGGCGGACTGCTCGCCGTCACCATCGCCAGCCTGCTGGCAAGCCCCGCATTCGCCAAAGTGACCGTGCTTGGCTGGCCGGGCGGTCCCGAGGAAACGGCCCTGCGCGCCGCTGCCGCCGCCTACAACGCCAAGGCTGATGTCGCCGATAATGACAAGGTCGAACTGCTGTTCTTCAATCGCGACGGCTTCTGGGACAAGCTGCAGGCCGACCTCGCGGCCGGCTCGAAGGCCTTCGACGCCAACCTGCTCGCCACCTACTCCATCGGCCGCTATGCGCCCTTCATGGAGCCGGTCGAACTGTCGGACGAAGCCAAGGCCGTCTATGGCGACTCGGTGCTCACCACCATGCAGTACGAAGGCAAGCAGTACGGCGTCCCGACCGACCTGTCGCTGCACTTCATGTACTACCGCAAGGACCTGATCGACGCGCTGCTCAAGGACGACGCCGCCAAGGCCAAGTTCGCGGAGATCTCCGAGAAGCATCTCGGCAAGAAACTCGAGCCGAAGAACCCGGAGGAGTGGACCTGGGATGACTATGCCGCGACCGCCCTCTACTTCACCCAGGCGGTGAACCCGGACAGCCCGACCCGTTACGGCACCGTGCTGCAACTAAAGAACCTGCTGTTCAACATGATGGTGTTCCAGTCGCTGCCGCGCGCCTATGGCGGCAATTGGATGGACGCCGACGGCAAGATCACGGTCAACTCCGACGCCTATCGCAAGGGCCTCGAGACCTACAAGCTGCTCTACGATGCTGGCGCCACGCCGCGCGACTCGCTGTCCTACGAGTTCGCCGAGGCCAATGCCGCATACGCCTCGGGCCAGGTCGCCGCGATGGTGCAGTGGAATGCTGCCGCTTCCGACCTGACCTCGAAGGAGAAGTCGCCGGCCGTCGCCGAGGTCACCGCGACCAAAGCGCCGCCTGCCGGCCCGGAAGGTCGCTTCACCCACATCCACGGCCTCGGCTTCGGTCTCAACAAGAACGCCGAGAACAAGGAAGGCGCCAAGGCCTTCATCAAGTGGCTGTCGTCCAAGGAAGCGGCGCTGATCTACGCCAAGAACAGCGGCGCACCGGCGCTAACGCCTGACGTGGTCAAGGAAGTCGCCGCCGAGCGTCCCGACCTGGTCCAGCTCGGCGAGTTCGCCTCCAAGTACGGCTACGTCATGAATGGCGGCACCTCGGCCAAGGCGCTTTCGGTCTACGAGCTCCAGGCCAAGGAGTTCACCGGCTACTGGTCGGGTCAGCAGTCGCTCGACGACGCGCTGAAAAACACCGAAAAGGGCATGGCCGAACTGCTCAAGTAAGCAAGCCGGCCGATGGCGGCGGCCCCGCCGCCATCGGCCCATCCCCTCACAGGTTCAGGACTCGGCACCTCCGCCACTTGCATGTTGTGGCGATCCTGGTGCGTTCTGTTTTCCCGCCGTGCGGGTCGGGTCAGAATGCCGAGTCCTGAGCCTGTGGAAGGGCGGGCCGCGAGGCCTTCCTGACTTCGGTCCAACCAGCCACTGTCGCTTCCATCGGAAGCCAGCCTTAGATCGATTGATGACAACGCTGACGCGACGCGCCCCTTCTTCCGAATTCAAGCTGCTAACGACGCCGCTGGTTCTGTTCCTGCTGGTGTTCCTCGGCTTCCCGGCAATCGTCAACCTCGTCTATTCGGTCTCCGAGGTCACCTTCGAGAACCTGCGGAATCCTCAGGTCACCGGCTTCGCCAACTTCGCCTCCGTCTGGAACGATGCCTCTTTCTGGCAGGCGAGTTGGTTCTCGCTGCGCTTCGGCCTGCTCGCCGCCGTCCTCGAATGCGCGCTCGGGCTGTTTCTCGCAATTTTCCTGTCGCCGCTGATCGAAAAGCGCAGCTGGCTGATGGCGATCCTGATGCTGCCGCTGATGGTGGCGCCGGCACTGGTCGGCCTGATGTATCGCCTCGTCCTGCACGAGTTCGTAGGCCCGGTGCCCTACTATCTCTGGACCTGGTTCGGGGCCAGCTTCTCGTTCCTGGGCCCGACCTCCGCCTTCTGGACGCTGATTGTGGTCGAGACCCTGCAGTGGACGCCTTTCGCGCTGCTCCTGTTCTACATGGCCTATCAGGCGATCCCGAAAGAGATCGTCGAGGCCTCCGCCATGGATGGCGCCCGCTATCGCCATCGGCTCTGGTACATCGAACTGCCGCTGATGGCGCCGACCATCGTCGTCGCCCTGCTGATCCGCTTCATCGACGGCTTCCGCGTCTTCGACAACGTCTATGTGCTGACCGGCAGCGGCCCCGGCGGCTCTACCGCCTCGCTCTCGATCTACATCTACGAGGCCTTCTTCAAGCAGGGTGCCATCGGCAACGCGGTTGCGGCTTCCGTCATCCTGTTCGCGGTGTCCTTCGCCGTGCTCTACGGCCTCAACTACCTCGCCAGCCGCCGCAGGGGAGCTATCAGATGATCACCGCCCTCCGCTGGCTCGTCTTCGCCGTCGCTGCCTTCGCGATGAACTTTCCGATCCTGGTGACGCTCGCCACCTCGTTCAAGAGCGCGCGCGAGTTGTCGACCAATCCCGGCCTCTGGGTCTATGCGCCGACGCTGGAAAACTACGCCGCTGTCTTCACCGTCTCCGACCGGCTAAACATCTTCCTCTACCTGTTCAACAGCATCGCCGTCGCCCTGCTCGGCACCGGCCTGGCGGTGGCGCTCGCCTTGCCCGCAGCCTATGCGATTGCGCGTGGCAAGGTCGGCGAGCGAACGCTGCTACCCTTCATCGTCAACCTGCGCGCCGTGCCGCTGATCATCTTCGCCATCCCCCTCTACATGATGTTCCAGTGGCTGGGGCTGCTCGACACCCGCCTCGGCCTCGGCCTGATCCTCACCATCGTCAACCTACCGCTGGCGCTAGTCATCCTCGCCAACGCCATCCGCGACGTGCCTGGTGAACTCGACGAGGCCGCCCTGATGGACGGCGCCGGCCGTACGCAGATCCTGTTCAGCGTAATCGCCCCGGTGTGCCGGCCGGCCATCGTCACCAGCCTGATCTTCGGCTTCATCACCGCCTGGAATGAGTTCCTGTTCGGCCTGATGCTGACCACCTCCGAGGCGGTGCCGATCACTGTTGGCGCGTCCTTCTTCTTCGCCGCCAGCGGCGGTGGCGTGCAGTGGGGTGTGGCGTCCGCTGTCATGGTCGTCGGCGCGCTGCCGCCGATCCTCCTTGGCCTCATCATGTATCGCCAGATCAGCGGCTCCATGACTGCCGGTGCGGTCAAAGGCTGAGCTCTCGGAGGAACCTATGAGTACGATTTCGCTGCGGAAGGCGGGCAAACAATATGGCGCCACCGAGATCATAGGGGATCTCAATCTGGAGATCGCCGACGGCGAGTTCGTCGTCATCGTCGGCCCCTCTGGCCAATTCCTCAAGGCCGGCGATCATGCGCAGCAGTATTTTGAGAGTTCTCTATTGACTCATTCATAGCTCGCCGGTTATTGATTAGATCAATAGCCAGGGAGTTATGCGTTTTGATGCCGTCCAGTTACGACATGCTCTTCAAGACCCTCGGGGATCCGACCCGACGGGCGATCTTCGAGCGGTTATGCCGCGAAGGTGAGTAGACGGTTAGCGCCATAACCGCCCAGGCCGGCATCTCGCAGCCGGCCGTCTCGAAGCATCTTGGCGTCCTGAAAAAGGCCGGTCTGGTGAAAGATCGCCACCACGGCCGCCAGACGCATTACAGCGCGCGGCCCGGAGCTCTCGTCCCGCTGACCGATTGGGCCGAGCAAATGACCGGCTTCTGGCAGAGCCGGTTTGATACCCTCGAAGACTTGCTGAAAAGGATGGATCAATGAACGAAGCCGTGACCGAAACGCTCTCAGTCGTCGTCGAACGCGAGATTGCGTATCCGCCGGAGAAAATCTGGCGTGCGCTCACCCAGCCCCATTTGATCGAGGAGTGGCTGATGAAGAACGATTTTGCGCCGGTAGTGGGCCACCGCTTTGATCTCCGCGCCGACTGGGGCGGCGTTAGCTGCGAGGTACTCCAAATCGAGCCAGGCAAGACCTTGTCCTACACATGGAGCGCCGCAGGGCTCGACAGTATCGTCACCTGGACTCTCACGCCCTCGGACACCGGGACCCAGCTGCGTATGGAGCAGACGGGTTTCCGGCCGGATCAGCAGCAGGCCTATTACGGCGCGAAGGCCGGGTGGCCGCGGTTCCTCGAAAATCTGGAGCAGATATTGGCGCGGATCGACTGAAATCCGTCGGGCCGATTGAGAGTTTCGTCGCAAAGGAGGTCATATTGAATTGGAACGCATGGATTCGGCAAAGCCACCGCTGGCTGTCGATTGCTTTTACGGCGACTGTTATCGCCAACTTCCTCGTACGGGCTTTTGGTGAGCCTCCCGCTTGGGTGACCTACTCGCCGCTGCCGCCGCTGTTCTTGCTGCTGTTCAGCGGCCTGTACATGTTCGCGCTTCCCTATGTCGCCGGACGGCGCAGCGTGCGACGCGTCACCGGGCAGGGGTGAACACAAGGAACAAGAGGAATCGGCCGCGCTTGCGCGGCCGACACTGTGGGCAATTTTCTCAGTTAGCAGATTGCTTGTTAGGCCTTGAAGCGGTCAAACGCGGTAAGGCGCCTGACCGGTGGGTCGGCTTCATCCCACCGATAGATTTCCGAGCGCAGGTAGCGGAGTTCGTTCTCGAGTGCATCTTCCGCAAGCTCGATCCACCAGGATTTCGGTCGCCCGTCACTGCCGTCAGACCAGCGATAGCCGCGCGCTTTCAGGTGGTCCTTCATGTCGAACGGGCTGTTTGCCGCAAAGATGCGAACGCGGGATCGCTGGCTGGCTGCGTAGAGCTCGGCAAACGGCGTGCGTCCCGGCTCTCCCTCACTCTGCGCGAGAACCTCGAGCAGGGCAAAGCAGTCATCGACGGCTCGGTGGCCCTCGTGAAAATAGCCCGCTTGGCCGATCAGATAGCCGAGTTTGGTGCCTTCGAAGCCGCGAAACGCCCAATCGACTTCCGAAACCGAGCAGGCCCAGGCTTTCCCAGCGAAGATTGACGAGAAGGCCTCGCAGAATGGCCGATCGAAGCTGGCGTTGTGGGCGATAACGAGATCAGCAGGTTCGACGATGGCGCGAAGCCGGTGGACATCAATCATCTGACCGGCGACCATGTTGTCGGTAATGCCGGTCAGACGCGTGATCTCCGGTGGGATCGAAATGCTCGGTTGCTGCAATCCTCCGTAGACGCCGATGACATCGCCGATATTGCCAGCCTCATCAAATGTGAAGGCAATGGCGCCGATCTCAATAATCTCGTCCTTGCGGTGATTGAGGCCGGTGGTCTCGGTGTCGAGGATTACGCCCTTCAAGGGATATCCAGGCCGCGAGGCCGCCATGACAGGACGAGGCTCGAGCATTTTCAAGATGCGGTAGCGACCGGTCGCCTGCAGGTGCCGCACCATGTCGTCTTCATTCAATCCAGGCGATGGCGGGTGTTTCATCGCCGACGGAACAGACTTCTTTCCAGGAGCCGTCGCTTTCGAAACAAACAAATCGAACTGCTGCGCCATTCACCTATCTCGAGCTCATGCTCAAAAATTCTCCGGACTGCATCGTCGGTCAAATTCGCTATAAGGCATCCACCCGAACAAATCAGGAGAAAACATGGAAACCGTGGAAATCAGCAACCGTAGCGATTTCGCCCTGTGGGCGATTCAGCGGGCGCAGGAAATCGTTACGGTAGAAGGTGCCACCTTTGCGATTGCCGCTCGTGACATGAACGAGGAAGCCCTGACGGAGACCGCCGCCGCGCTTGGCAAGGCGATCAGTGACGCCATGCTTGAGGTCTTCGACGGCCTGATAGGTGACTAGGCGGTGTGGACGGATTGCCGCATGTATTGCGTTTGGGATTCCTGACTTGAGCTTTGTCTGATTCATGGAGTGCCGACTGATTTGGAGGTCGGTAAGGGAGCGTCATGAAGGTATATTTCCATCCAGATCAGCTTCTTCATCACCCACAGTCCTATTACTCGCGCGGCAAGATGCGGGTCCCGCAGGAGGTGCCGAACAGGGCCGAGCGGCTGTTGCAGGCCGCCCTCGACATCGGCATGACCAGGGAGACCCCGGCCGATTTCGGGGTCGAGCCGCTTGCCGCGGTCCACAGCCGCGCATACCTCGCTTTCCTCGCAGAGGCTCACGCCCGCTGGAAAGAAGTCCCGGAGGACTGGGGCGACGAAGTCATGTCCAACATCTTCGTCCGCGAGCCGAACGCGATGCGGGGGGTTCTCGCCCAGGCAGGTCGTTACCTTGCCGACGGCAGTTGCCCGATCGGCCCCCAGACCTGGCGCTCGGCCTATTGGTCGGCGCAAAGTGCTGTGGCAGGAGCCCGTGCGCTCGTCGATGGTGAAAAGGCGGCCTACGCGCTCTGCCGTCCACCAGGTCACCACGCCCGCGTCGACGCGGCCGGCGGCTTCTGCTACCTCGACAACGCCGCCATCGCCGCCCAGGAACTGCGGACACGGTTCGGACGGGTCGCGATCCTGGACACCGACATGCATCACGGGCAGGGTATCCAGGAAATCTTCTACGACAGGAGCGACGTGCTCTATGTCTCCATCCACGGCGACCCCACGAACTTCTATCCGGCCGTTGCGGGGTTCGAAGACGAGCGCGGCCGGGCGGAGGGCGAAGGGTTCAACCTCAACCTTCCGATGCCCCACGGTTCCGGCGAGGGCGTTTTCTTCGAACGGTTGGCGACGGCCATCGATGCCGTCGCCGACTTCCGCGCGGACGCTCTGGTGCTGTCGCTCGGCTTCGATATCTACGAGTTGGACCCACAAGCGAAGGTCGCCGTTTCGACCGCCGGGTTTGCGCGTTTGGGCGCGGCCATACGAGCGATGAACCTTCCCTGCCTCATTGTGCAGGAAGGCGGATATCATCTGTCGTCACTGCATGAGAATGCACATGCGTTCTTCGGTCATCCGGACGATTGGACAGGCATTTGATTTTGCGCTCATTCCGATCATTTGATAATTTCCCGACGACCAACCAATCGCACACAGGCCAGATCGAAACCAGCACCTACCGTATCCCTGGCACGAACCGGTGAAGGTGATGTGGAACTGGGCGAGGAGGTATACGCCTCAGGCCGGCCATCGCTGGCCGCATCGAGTCGCTGCGCGGTATAGCTCGCCGCGGTGGCGAGTATCACCCGGACGCGGTCGCAGCCTGGTTCGATTTCCACGGCGACCTCAATACGCCTGAGGCAAGCGCGACAGGGTATCCGGACTTGGGGCTTGCGATCGCATGCCTCAAAGTCGGGCGTCACTGGTGCCATTTTTATCCGCTCTTTCGCCGCGAGTTGCTCCTTTTCTCTCGGGTCAATACCGACCTTTCGAATGGCTTCCCATTCGCGAGCTTTTCCCGGGCTTGCGCGAGAGTGGTGTAGCCTGGCCCAGCTATCTCTTCGTCCGTTTCAGCAAATGTTCCAAGCTTGCGTGAGGGGGCGCTTGTGACTCCCTGCTTCCAACGTGCGAACTATAGAATGTCTTGGATCTCGGCGTCACTCGGATGCAAAGATATGTGGTTTTACCCGCGTCCGAGACCTCGTACATGCCGATAAAGACCGAGATTGGCTTGATAGCGGCCAGTCCGTTTCTTGAGATTGGAAGGGACAGGCCGCCGTCAGAGGGCGCTACTTCAGCGGCAAAAACAGCTCCGCGACCGTTTCATGTGCCGGCACCTCCGGGAAGAAGGAAAGCCGCTGGCAATAGATCGGGAAGTCGCGTGCTTCCTCGCCGCTGGCCGGAAGCCAGTCGCGATAAAGGTAGAGCGCGGCGGGCTCCAGATTGTCGGTGTTGCCGACGATACGTAGGACCGCGCAGCGGCCACCAGGGATCTCGCCGGCTTTGATGTGCTCGCCGTTCGGCTCGATCGGCGGGTTGGTCCCGACACAAAGGTCCACGCTATAATCTGCTGGCGACGCGGGACGCCGCTCGGAACGCCAGACGTTGAAGGTCGGACTTGTCTTGGGGTGCAGGCCAGCGGCCTTGCGCCACGCGATGAACCGCTGGATGGTGGCGCCGAGCGTCGCCGGGTCGCCCCGATGCTCCATGATCGCCACCGGCGTGGGGGGCACATCGCGGATCGTCACGTCGTCAGGGGTAAAAGTCTTCTGCATGAGCTTGTTCCTCGCGTTGTCGAGAGGCCCGAAGGCCGCAAGCCACGGCTCCAAGTCGGGAGACTTCCGGAACGATGAAGGCGATTGCCCGAACCGTTGCCGAAAAGCGCGGGCGAAGGCATCCGGTGCCTCGTAACCGGCATCCATCGCTATGTCCGTGACGGATTGGGCGTCCGTGTAGGCCAGCCGGTACGAAGCGCGCTTCATACGGGCAAGCTGGACATAGCGATGCACGGACAACCCGAAGGTCGCCGTGAACTGCCGGTGGAAATGAAACTTCGAGAAGGCCGCAACACCGCTCACCGTTTCGAGGTCCAGATCACTGTCAAGATGCCGGTCAATATAGTCCAGCACCCGCCGCATCCGGGCCTGATAGTTTTGAAGCGCCGCCTTCATCGTCCCTGCTCCGTGGCTACCCCAGTTAGGCGCACGCAGATGTGACGCGCTCGACCGATCTTGCGGTTTTGTCACGGCTCGCAGAACATCGCCAAGGACCGCTTGCGGGCACGCCCAATTTATGGATGAACGGCGAAAAGGGGGCGTTTGCAGACTGGTGGCTTTCATACCGTGCCGCACTCTGATTCAAGCTCAAAATGAGCCGATATGACCAGACCGACTTCGAATGGCACGTGACCAAGCCGCTGCTGCCCAACAAGCCGTTCCCCACCGTCTTGCTCGCGATCCTGGCTGTTGTCTCAACAACGGCGTGTATGCAATAGCCATGCGTACCGCCTCTGCGTCGCTCCGTTGGTCAAACCATCGGATTGCCATTGGACGAGGTTTCGGGGACCGCCTCCTTGACGTCCCAATGCTCCACCAGTCGTCCGTTCATGATGCGATAGACATCGACAACAGCCGTTCCGCGATCATCCGCGTTGGCCTGGAACAAGGTATGCGCAACGACAAGATCGTCATCGGCGATCAGGCGCGCGATGGTGAAATGCCCTTCCGGCACGGCCTCGAACAGTGGGCCGAGGAAGGCTTCCAAAGCAGCGCGACCATTGCCGACATGCGGATTGTGCTGAATGTAGTCGTCGGCAACGAAGTCGGCGACCGCGCCGAGACTTTTAGCGTTCCAGACCTTGGCGTAAAAGTCTGCGACGAGCGTCTTGTGGGTGTCGAGTTTAGTGGTCATTGCGTTCTCCTTTAGATTGGGAAATCAGGTTCGATCCGGACAGCTTATGTTGCGGTGGCCAGACTGGCGGGCTTCGCCGCTGCCCGGCTCGACAAAGCGAGCGCGGCGATCGCGAGAGCGAGAAAGCCGATGGAAGCGAGCGGCAGGGATGAAAGTCCGAACACCGGATAGAGGGTGCCGGCCGTAAACGATCCTGCGGCCATGCCGACGTAAATGGCGGAGGAATTGAGAGCGAGCACAAGACCCCGCGCCTCCGGTGCAAGTTCGACCATGCGGCGCTGCTGCGAGGGCATGAAAAGATCGCTTGCCGTAGCCCACACGATCAGCAATGCGAGAGCTGCCGGATACCAGGCAGGCGCGAGGAAGAGAGTTGCGAACACGAGGGTCAGCGCCGTGAGTGCAACCGTGACGGCGCGGTTTGCAGACCAGCGTTGGGAAACCCATCGCGCGACGTAGTTCCCGCCGATGCCAGCAAGGCCGAAGATCATCAGCGCTGTTGACACGGCCTCGGGTCCAGCGCCGAAACGGTCACGTAAGATCAGCGTGATCATGGTGTAGGTGACGAACACGCCGGACATTTCCAGCACCATCACGGCGATACCAGCGGCGGTCGCCGGTCGCCTGGCGATAGCGGCCAGATCGCTCGGACGAACGCGCTCGCCGCCCTCGCGGTTATCGACAAAGATCGCGATCAGGCCAGCCGCGATGAGCGTCGCGACACCGATCAGGGCAAAAGTTGGTCGCCACCCAAGCGCCGCGCCGCCCCATGCCGAAAGTGGCACGCCGAGAACAGAGGCGATCGTCATGCCGCTGAAAACGACGGCGAGCGCGTGCCCCTGGCGCTCTTGCGCGACCAGGCTCGCGCCAAGCGCGGATGCGACTGGCCCGATCGCGGCGGCACCAAGGCCGGCGCAGACACGAGCGGCGAACAATACTGCGTAGTTCGGCGCGAGCGCTGTGCCGAAAGCGCCGACGGCCATGAGAGCAAGCCCGATCAGGATCAATGTCCGGCGCGGCCATTGGCCGGCGACCATCTGCAATCCGGGCGCGCTGACAGCGAAGGTGACGGCAAGCATCGAAACCAGCATCGCGACAGCGCCGCGCTCGAGTGAGAGCGATGCTGCGATCTCGGGTAGCGTGCCGACGATGGCGAGCGTGCCGGTTCCCATCGTGAAATAGGAAAGGCTCAAAATGCGAAGAGAGATGTTTGTCGAGCGCTCGGTCATGTGGCCCTCCATGCGGCTTCAGATGCGTTGGACGTGACTTAGCGCGAAGCGATGGTATACTTGAAATCGATTGTCGGTATGGGACCAATAGCCATGAGTGATACGAGAGGCATTGACCTCAATCTGCTGCGGTCCCTGGACGTGCTGATTGAGGAGGCCAATGTCACACACGCCGCCGCGCGCCTCGGCGTGACGCAACCGGGATTGTCGGCGCAACTCGCGCGCCTGCGTGCCATCTTTGACGATCCACTGCTTGTTCCGTCCGAAAAAGGGCGCGGCATGTTGCCGACGAGTCGCGCGCTGGAACTCCGGGAACCCTTGCACGCCGCGCTGAAAGACCTGGAGGCGGTCATCCGCACCCCAGCGCAGTTCGACCCGCGAACGGATGCGCGAACCTTCGCGATCGCCACTACGGACAACGCCGTCGTTGTGCTCGGATTGCCGTTGATCGAGCGCCTTCGCGAAGCGGCCGGTCGAGGGATCAGGCTCTCATTCGCTAACAGCGGGATCGATGTGGCCACCGAATTGGAGCGCGGCGAGATCGACCTGCTCGTCGGCTCGGACCGCATGGTCCCGCCGGCAATGAAGGCGCGCAAGCTGCTGGAGGAAAGCTATGTGATGGTCCAGCGCAAGGGCCATCCGCGCGGCCGTGCGCCGCTCGATCTCGATGCGTATTGCAAGCTGGAGCATGTTCTGGTGTCAACCAGTGGCGGAAGCTTTCACGGCTTCATCGACGAACAGCTCGAAAAGCTCGGCTATCGGCGCAGCGTGACGCTATCGGTTCATCAATTCGTCATGGCACCGATGATCGTCGCATCAACGGACTTCGTTTCGACACTGCCACGACGGTTCGCAGCCCGCTTCGCGGATCGGCTGGACTTATTCGAGCTGCCGTTCTCCGCGCAGGGCTTCAGCCTGTTTGCCGCATGGCATCCGCGCGCCCATGCCGACCCGGCATTGATGTGGCTGCGAAATCAACTGATCGAGATAGCAAGAGAATGATTTCGTCGAACGAAAACGGAACGCTGCTGGAGGGAATGAACAATCGCGTTACAATCCCAACCCCCGCTGCCGCCCGATCTGCCACGAAACCGAGCCGCCTTGCACTACGCCCATAACCGCGCGAGCATCGCGGTAATCTCGGCCCTGATCTCGTCCGCATCTTGATCCGCGTCGATCCAGGCTCCATGCAGATAACTTGCGCGGTGGAAAAAGCGAGGCTTCCACCACCACTGTTACGAGACCTGCCACGTCATTGATAATTGCAAGCGGGGGCATGTCCATGCCGATCACAATCGCACGTGGGTGGCAGGAACATGTACGGGCGCGGGCATGACGTTCTTGTTCGTCGAGGCGAGTGAGGGCGCACGCCGCCTCTTTGAACGTCGCGGCTTTCGCATCGATGCTCGAAACGACTACACGATCAACGGTGTCGCGATCCACAACTGCCGCATGTCAAAGCTGATCCCTTGAAGTGGAGCCTTGGGAAGTCTGGAGCTCGCTTGTGTGGCCCGAAAGCCGTCCGTCTCCCTTCCACCCAACGAAGCCGATCGTCGTTTGCCTCGCGCTGCCGTCTCACCCGTATTGCATTTCTGCCTGGGTCGACCACAGGCACCGCCCGCTGATGCCCTTCATCCTCAGGCGACGCGAAGGCAAGCAAGAGCCCGTTCAGTGTGTGTTCTGCAGGCCCGTCAGGATCTGGTATGCGGCCTTCACGCGCGCCGGGATGGGGTAGTTCTTATTGGCCAGCATGACGATCCCGATGTCCTTGGCGGGAACAAAGGCGACATAGGCACCGAAGCCGTTCGTCGAGCCGTTCTTATTGATCAGCACGTCCTTCCTGGGCGGTAGCGGCGGAGAAAGTCTCATCGCCGCATTGGCCTCCAGGGTCATCTTGGCGGAATTCCCGGCAAGCAGACGATCGAGGCCCAACGGCCACGGATACATCTCCCATCCCAAACCCTGCGTCATCTCCCCGACCTGGTAGTACCCAACTTGCGTCGATGCGATCGCGCTCTGGAACGTGTCGTCGAGCTCTGAGTTGTCCATGTTCGCCTCGACGAAGCGGATCATGTCGGCCGCCGTCGTCTTCACGCCGTAAGCCTCCGCGTCGAGGATTCCGGGCGTCACACGGATCGGCCTGCCGTCCTTGGAATAACCGAAGGCATAGTCGCGCATCCGGCCCTGCGGGACCCGGATATAGGTATGGGTGAGGCCGAGCGCCGGAAAAAGGTCTTCTTTCATTAGGTCTTCGAAATTCTTGCTCATGCTTCTGGCGGCGAGATAGCCGAACAGGCCGATGCTCGGGTTCGAATAGCGCCGATGAGTGCCCACGGCATGGTCTGGTCGCCAGGCTTTGTAATAGGTGATCATCTCTTCCTGATCGCTGACATCGTCCGGAAACTGCAGGGGCAGCCCGCCCGCCGTGTAGGTCGCGAGGTCAAGAAGACTGATATTGTCGAAGGCGCTGCCGGCGAGCGCCGGCAGATATTGGCTCGCGTTATCGGAAAGCGACAGAGCGCCGCGCACCTGCGCATAAGATCCCAGCGTTGCGGTAAGGGTCTTGCTGATCGAACCGATCTCGAAAAGTGTGTCCTCGCTGACTTTTTGCCCGCTCGCCTTCGATGCGAGGCCGTAGTTGAAGAAATGGCGCTTTCCCCCGACCGTGACCGCCACGGCCATCCCAGGGATACCGTGCGCTTTCATGACGGGCCGGATCGCCCCGTCCACGACACGAGCGATCTCGTTCTGGTCCTGATTGCCGGCAGCGTGGGCGGATGCGCCGTAAAGCATGGCCGCGGTTGTCAAAATTCCGAGCTTTTGAAGGGAATTGATTCTCATCACAGATACACCATCCTCCTGTTTGTGTGGTCGGCCGCGCTTGCGGCCTTGGTGGCCCTCGCTGCCAGGATGTAGGTATGCGGAAGCTTGGCCCTCGCCAAACGATGAATTCTCTGCACTGTCATGAGAAAATCTTGGCCAGGAGATTCGACCGATGGAAGTTTCGCAACTGCCCCTCAACGCCCTGCGGGCCTTCGAAGCGTCGGCGCGCCTCGGCAGTTTCACGCGCGCCGGCCTTGAATTGCGGGTCACGCAGACCGCGATCAGCCACCAGGTCAAGGCACTGGAAGAGACACTTGGTGCAACTCTGTTCAAACGCCTTCCGCGCGGAATATCCCTGACCGACGAGGGGCACGCGCTGTTGCCGGTGCTCACCGACGCGTTCCGTCGCATGAGTGCCACGCTCAGCCAATTCGAAGAAGGCAATTACCGGGAGATCCTCACTGTCGGCGTAGTCGGTACATTTGCGATCGGCTGGCTCCTGCCGCGATTGAACACGTTCAAGCAGCAGCATCCGCACGTGGATCTGCGCCTCAAAACGAACAACAACCGTGCCGACATGCTCCTCGACGGCTTGGATTTTTTTATTCGGTTCGGTGATGGCGCATGGAATGGAACCTCGGTGGTCCACCTAATGGACGCTCCGCTCTCGCCGGTTTGCATGCCGTCGGTTGGTGCGCGCCTTGGCAGCCCGGCGGACTTGGCGAACGAGGACCTGCTGCGGTCTTACCGGATCGACGAATGGCCCCGCTGGTTCAGATCCGCGGGGATCGAGCCGCCGAGCATTCGTGGCTGGATATTCGATTCCTCCCGGGCCCTTGTGGAAGCGGCAGCACAAGGGGCGGGGATTGCTCTCGTCCCTGTGGCTATGTTCGCTCGGGAGATCGGCGAGCGGCGGATCATTCAGCCCTTCGACATAGCAGTGTCCGCGGGAAGCTATTGGCTGACGCATTTCAAGGCCCAAACCGAAACGCCGGCGATGAAGGCTTTTCGGAACTGGATCTTGGCTGAGATAGATGGAAGCGCCAAAGCGGGCGGTCCGAATCCGGGTCGGATAGCCATGCGAGCGCGACAGCAAGAGGCTTGATTGCAATGACGTGCATGGAAGAACGCGCGCCACAACACCATGTCGCGTGGGACAACATGGCGAACATTTGTAGTCCGCCGCCCACGTTGCCCCCAGGGGGCGAAATCTGGTCGCTGGTTTTGAAGCCGGGCGGGCAGTTTTCGGTGCGCGCCCGCACAACTGTACGATCGGACTGCTCGTGCCGACGAAGTTGGAAACCCGGATATTGTCATTGCCATTCACCGTCACCGCCCACGGGCGTGGGAGACCGCCACCTGTGAACGGTGAGCCCGGATAAGGGCTGCCATCCGCCGCGGGAGCGTGTGAGGGCATCCTTTGGGTCGGTGACAATTTCACGATCGGTTGGCAGGGCACTAATGCATTGTGGAAGGGCCACGCCACCAAATTCGACCCGAACGGCAAGCCGCTTTCGCCGATCACCGGCGGCGGGACGGAGCACCGACTGTCCTCGCAGGCTACGCCGTGCGCAGGTTCCAAGACTCAGCTAAACCAAGCTGGTTTGCATCTGGACCTAAACGAAATTGATGGCAGAGACTGATCTCTATCTTCCACTGAAGGCCTTCATGGAAGGCGCTGGTTATTCCGTCAAAGGCGAGGTTAACGGCTGTGACCTGGTCGGAGTGAAAGACAGCGACCCGCCCGTGCTCATCGTTTGCGAGATGAAGCTGACCGTTAATCTTGAGTTGATCATGCAGGGCGTCAACCGGGCGGCAATCTGCGACGAGGTTTGGCTTGCGGCGCGATCCTCCAAGGCCGGAAAAGGTCGGGAGCACGACGCGCGTTTCCGTAATCTGTGCCGGCGTCTTGGCTTCGGGCTCATAGCCGTTTCAGCGTCTGGAACGGTGGAGGTCATCGTCGCGCCATTTGCAGCAACGCCTCGCCGAGATCCCAAAAGGCGCTCTCGGCTTCTTGAGGAGCACCGGCGTCGGGTAGGAGATCCCCAGAAGGGCGGAGGTCGCGGCAAGCCGATCATGACCGCCTACAGGCAGGACTGCATGCTATGCGCGACGTCGTTGCTGAACGGACCACAAAGCCCCAAACAGCTACAGACACTGGTTGCGAGAGCGCCGACAATCCTGCGAAGCAATGTATATGGGTGGTTTGTGCGGGAGAGTAGGGGAATCTACGGCCTAACGGACCTCGGCAGGGCCGCTGTGCTGCCATCTCAGGATTGATCGGCCGCTTGCGAGCCGGATGACGCGCTCAGCGCCATTTCAAGAATGTCCGCTTTGGGGGAGCGGCGACTATCACATCGACCAACATGGGGCGCGAAGAACATGCACTGCGCTGCCCATAAGAATCTGCTGCGGGTCACAACTCGACTGAGGACGGCCCATAGATAAACTTGGAGCTATCCAGCATTAAATCGCTATCCGAAGCAAATGTCGGTATCGGTGGTTGCGAGCCCCCGCAACCACTTCCAATATAACTCACTCGCCGTCCCGATTTGATCATCGGGGCGGCGAACGTGTATCACGGCTGATGAGCGATATGTCGAGCCCGACGCGCCGTTGAGCGGCAGCGCACAGGCTGGTCGTCCCTGGATGACTAATGTGCGCGGGGGCACCAGCTATCTCGCGCCTGCCACCTTGAGGCCGGCCAGGATCGTTGCTTCCACCCAAGCATTGCCCTGGCCGGCCCTGCCGGTCCCACCAAACCGGCATCCGGGAGATTTGATCCGAAGCCCGCGCCGGCCGGAAAAAGCCGGTCAAGGCGGCTTCCACAACAAGCTGCGCCTTGACCGACTTCACCGCCCGGGCTTCCTTGCAGAGAAGCGTCGGGCGGAATTCGGCGGGCTGATCGCCCGCCGTTGAGGCTGGGCTGGGGCGGACAGCACTCATCCTGCGCTGTCAAATCCTCATGCGCGGCTGCCGCTTCGCCCGCTCACGTTCCCAGGAAAAAATCTCCCGGCGTCATGCGGCGTCCGATCCGCACCAGGTCGTCGCGGGCCGAGCGGATTTGTGGCCAGGGAAAGTCCGAAGAACATTCTTGCCATGCCTCGCCCTCGCGCATCACCGCATCGAGCTTGCCCGCCACGCCGGCAAGCGAGGTTGCCGGTGTCGTCGATAGCTCTTCCAGCAAGACGTTGATCCGCCGGAAGCCTTCCTGCTCGGCCCTCAGCCCCGAAAAGTAACCGATCTCTTCGGCCACAGCCTCGAACCGCGCCTTCTTGGATGCAAGCTCGGCTTTTACCTTCGCGCGAATAGAGGCCATATCCGTTCGCGTGCCGACCACTCGGTCGAGCCCTTCCATCGAGCAAACATAGACCGGCTCGCCTCCCGGAACGGTGACCGTCGTCCCCAGGCAATCCACCCGGTCGGCTAGCGCCACTTCCAGTTCTTGCTGCCGACGGCACAAAAGCTGGACCCTCTCATGCACGGCAGCCCACTCGCGCCACAGCGAAACAGCAGGGTCGGTTGCCGCGCCCGGTGACGCAAGAGTTTGCGCCTGCGCATCTTGCCAAAGCGTCCAGCCGGTTACGGCGGCAACACCGCCCCAAAGCGCCACCCGACGCGTGACGGAGACAAATCTCGTGCTATGGTCGGAATCAGCCATGATCCGAGCTCCCTTACAGCTTAGGTTGTGGTCAGGCCGGGTGATGTGTTGCCTCACATCGCTCGGCTGCATTCTAGTCTAAGCACCGGAACTCACCGGCATTGGCGGTTACGGGATGCTTATGCCAAAGAGATTCCTACCACATACACTACAAAAGATCATTTTGCAATCATATGATATGAAAACGATCACTGGTGCTCAAATAAGAGCTGCGCGTGCATTGATACGATGGAGCGCGGAGGAACTAGCCAGCGCGGCGAGCGTGGGCATCGCCACAGTCAGGCGTGCAGAAGCCGAGGATGGATTACCATCAACGACAATTGCGAATCTGACAGCGATCCGTCATGCCCTCGAAGCAGCGGGTGTGAAGTTCCTCTCGGAGAATAGCGATGGTCCCGGTGTGAGGCTTACGCGCGCCCCCGGAAAAGAATGATCCCGCAGGCGAGTGAAAGACGCTAACTCAAAGACGACGTTTGCCCTTCGGGCGACAAATGGCCGCTTCGCGCCCCATGTCGGCCGTAGGGTTGACTTTTGCCGTTGCCCAAAAGCAGACATCGTCGGCTAGCACGCTGCAGGTCACGGCGCGGCGGCGCGATGGTCCGGGCTGCAAGCCTTCGGGTTGGATGGTGAGGTGGTGCTTCATTTCTTCCCCACAGGTTACGGAAGGTTCTATCGACCTCGACTAGCCATGACGCAATTATTGATCCGACCTTCAGACAACGCGCATGCCACCTTGCAGAAAAGTTCGCGACTGCGTGCCGCCGTCGCGGGTCACGATTGTGGAAATGCTTCAGCCGAAGGTGAAGGCGTAGGCCTCGACGCCGGGATCGAGGAATTGGATCTCGAAATTCCGCGCTTCAACATCTCCGGACTGGCGGACGAGTTGGTAGAGCCTGGTCGAGGTCACCGTGCCGTTGCCGGCTGCATCGGTATCCGCGCCGTGGTCGGCCCCCGGCGCCTTGCCGTCGATCGTCACCTGGAAGCGGACGGGTTTGCCGGAAGCGTCGGGGCCGAGGACGAGATGCAGGTCACGCGCACTGAACCGGTAAGCGATGCTGCCATATGCCTGATCGAGCGTCGCCTGTTCCGCTCCAACGGTCCAGGTACCTGAGAGGCCCCATTCGTTAAGACCCGGTTTTTCGACCAAATATTGGCGAGCGGCATCGGCGCGCAGGCTTTCCCGCGAGGCGAAGTTGGTGGCGCGTTCGTAGCCAAGATAGGTCTCGCCGGATCGGATGTTCTTCAGGTCCGGACTAACCTCGGCACCCTTCGTATCCGGGATCACCAGAGCACTCGTCGCTACGTCGCTGCCGGCCTCGCGCAGCAGGTCCTGGATCGCCTGCTCGGTCTGGCGGTATTTGCCTTCGCCAAAGTGATGATAGCGGACCTGGCCCTTGGCATCGATCAGGTAATGGGCTGGCCAGTAGTTGTTTTCGAAGGCACGCCAGATCTTGTAGTCGTTGTCGATCGCGACCGGATAGCCGATGTTGAAGTCGCTGACGGCCCTTTTAACGTTGTCGATCTTCTTCTCGAAGGCGAATTCGGGGGCATGCACGCCGATCACCACGAGACCCTGATCCTTGTACTTCTCGGCCCAAGCGCGGACGAAGGGCGTGGTGCGGATGCAGTTGATGCAGGAATAGGTCCAGAAATCGACGAGCACGACCTTGCCACGCAACTGTTCGGTGGTGAGTGGCGGCGAGTTCAGCCATTCGACCGCGCCGTTCAGCGAAGGCGCACGACCCTCGATCGGCAGGTTGGCGCGGAACGGCCGGGTAGTGTCGGCAGCCGTCATCATGCTGTTGCTGGCGACTTCGGCCGGTGCAGCGGCATCCTGGCTTGCACGCAGCCGGTCGAGGAGCGCCTGTTCGAAGGAGGCGGTGCTGGCATAGGAAAGCCGTGCCAGGAAGCCGGTGTCGAGACCGAGCGCAATGGCGGCAACGCCGGCCAGAACCGCAGCGCCCAGGACCTGGCGGATGCGCTCGCTCATGCCGAGTGACCGCTTCATGCCGGCAAAGACCTTGCCTCCGACAAGGAGAGCGACGGCAAGCGAGGTAGCCGCGCCGGCGGCATAGGCGAGCAGCAGGAAGGTGGTTCCAAGGTTGGCTCCCTGCAGGGCGGCGCCCGTCAGCACGAGGCCGAGGATCGGTCCGGCGCAGGGCGCCCAGAGCAGACCGGTCGCCACGCCCAATATCAGCGAGCTTGCGGCGGCCGGCGCGGACCCGGATTTGCCCGAGGCGTTCAGCAGCCGGTTGCCAAGATCGACGATCGGCTGGGCGATGGTGCTCGCGACACGGGGCGAAAGCAGACTGACGCCGAAGACGGCAAGCAGTGCGATTGCGGCGAGGCGTCCGTATTCGTTGGCATGGATTGCCCAGTTGCCGCCGACCGCAGCAAGCGAGGCAACGACGGCGAACGTGGCGGCCATGCCGATGAGCATCGGCAGCGTGCTGCGAATGAAAGGCTGCCCCGCGCGGGCGAAGACGAAGGGGAGGATCGGCAGGATGCAAGGGCTGAGAATGGTCAGCACCCCGCCGAAATAAGCGATGACAAGAAGCGACATGATCGTTTCCTTTGAAACCGAGGTTCGGGCTCTGGGCAGCGATGCGGCTCGACCAGCAACGAGGCCAATCTGGTCGGTGTGACGTATCCCGGATGTGTCCGGCTTTAAGGGGAAATGTATCGAAGTGTAGGGATTGCCCCGGGGGGCTACAGAGCGAGACAATCGGCCGGCAAAGACGGGTCGCCGGCCTGCGTTGCGTTCGGCGAATTGTATCAGAACGTATCCGGACGGCCGTATGCTACATTGGAATGCAATTGCGCTCCGGCTGGCACACATCGGGGATACATGCCGCGGGTCTTCTGACGACCGTGATCAACACGGATCGGGGGAGAACCGTGGGAGACGTTGCGCCGCATGCAGATCCTTCTGTTTATGCCGGCAGGTTCTCCGGAACGCACGAACATCGAAACATCAGCGATAGCATCGGCCACAACCTGCCGCAGTAAGCACCGGAGGCCCTGCCAAGGCTGTTCTGGATGTTGCGAGGCTCTAGGTCACGATCACCTGCCGCGAGGAGATTTCCGCGCTTCGCGGCAACCGAATCCGGGTCTAAAGAAGAGGGCGTTGCGTCGCCATATCGAAAGAGGATTTGAAGGTCCGAAAATGGAGCATATCGATCATATCCTGATCGTCGATGACGACCGCGAAATCCGCGAGCTGGTGTCGAGCTATCTGAAGAAGAACGGTCTTCGGGCGACGGTGGCCGCCGACGGGCGCCAGATGCGCAGTTTCCTCGAGAGCAATGCGGTCGACCTGATCGTGCTCGACGTGATGATGCCGGGCGACGACGGGCTGGTCCTGTGTCGTGAACTGCGCGCCGGCAAGCACAAGGCGACGCCAATCCTGATGCTGACAGCCCGCAGCGACGAGATGGATCGCATCATCGGGCTCGAAATGGGTGCCGACGACTATCTGCCGAAGCCGTTTGCGGCGCGTGAACTGCTCGCCCGCATCAAGGCCGTATTGCGCCGGACGCGCATGCTGCCGCCTAACCTGCAAATCAGCGAAGCCGGCCAGATCCTGACCTTCGGTGACTGGCGTCTCGATACGGTCGGCCGGCATCTCCTCGACAAGCAAGGCACGGAGATTGCGCTGAGCGGTGCGGAATACCGTCTGCTGCGCGTCTTTATCGACCACCCCCAGCGCGTTCTCAACCGCGACCAGTTGCTGAACCTCACTCAGGGCCGCGATGCCGAGCTGTTCGACCGCTCGATCGACCTTCTCGTCAGCCGGCTGCGCCAGCGGCTCGGCGACGATGCGCGCGAGCCAACCTACATCAAGACCGTGCGGGCGGAAGGATATGTCTTTTCCGTCCCTGTCGAGATTTCGGAGCCGAGGGCATGACGGTCGGCGACACGTCGCGTCGTGGCTGGTGGCCGAGCACGCTTCGTTCGCGGCTTTTCCTCATCCTGTTCGCCGGGCTGGCAATCGCTTACGGCCTGTCGTTCAGCATCCTTTTCCTCGAACGCTACATGTCAGCCAAGGCCGTCATGCTCGGCACATTGGAAAGCGATCTGGCGACCTCGATCGCCGTGATCGACCGCCTCCCGGCCAATGAACGTCACGATTGGCTCGATCGTCTTAGCCGTGGCAATTATCGCCTCGTGCTCGGCCCCGGACTGCCCGGTGTGCCGGACATGTCGGGCCGCGGCGCCGAGATCGCCGAGCGGATCGAAGAGGCGGCTGGCCACAAATTCCCCTTACGGATCGAGTCCATTCCCGGCGACAGCAAACGGTTGCAGGGGCATCTGACGCTGTCCGACGGTTCGCCCCTGACGATCGACGTCACCCCGACCGGCGTGATGCCAATCGCCGAATGGCTTCCTTACGTCTTTGCCGTGCAGATGGCGCTTCTGCTGCTTTGCACCTGGTTTGCGGTTCGCCAGGCGATCCGCCCGCTCGGAGAGCTGGCCGCGGCAGCGGATGCGCTCGACCCGAACAAAAAGGGCGAGCCGATGAGCGAGGCCGGGCCGAGCGAAGTGTCTCACGCTGCACGCGCGTTTAACGCGATGCGTGAGCGGATCGCCCACTATCTCGAAGAGCGGGTGCAGATCCTCGCGGCGATTTCCCACGACCTTCAGACTCCCATCACCCGCATGCGGTTACGCGCCGATATGGCGGACGACTCGCCCGAAAAGGACAAGCTCGTCAATGATCTGCGAGAAATCGAGCGACTGGTGCAGGACGGCATTGCCTATGCCCGCAGTTCGCACGGCAATGGCGAAAAGACCTCCCGGATCGATCTTTCCTCCTTCATCGACAGCATCGCCTATGACTATCAGGACACTGGAAAGGTGGTGACCGTACTCGGCATCGTGCAGGGCACTGCCTCGACCAAGCCGCATGCACTGCGCCGCATCCTCACCAACTTCATCGACAATGCGATTAAGTTTGCCGGCGCTGCCGAGCTTACCGTCGAACGGAAAGGTGAGGGCGATATCGTCATCACAGTGCTGGATCGCGGGCCGGGTATTCCGGAGGATATGCTGAATGCCGCGATGCAGCCCTTTTTCCGGCTGGAGCAGTCCCGTAACCGCGAAACCGGCGGCACGGGGCTCGGGCTTGCCATTGCTCAGCAATTGGCGGGCACGATCGGCGGCTCCGTCCGCCTCTACAATCGCACTGGCGGTGGGCTTGCGGCGGAAGTGACGTTCCACTGAGCAAAAATCCTGGCTCTTTGTGTGGGAAGATGTCCTGCCCCCCTGTAGCTACGCTTTGATACAACTCCGGCATCTTGAGAAACATGCCGGATACGTTGGTCCTCCAAAACACTCCCCGTCAGCGGATGTCGCAGGTTGCGACGAAACAAAGGAGTGTTCCATGACGAAGATTGAAAAGGTTCTCTATACCGGCAAGACCCACACCACCGGCGGACGCGAGGGCTTCGCCCGCAGCGATGACGCCGCGCTGGACATCAAGCTTTCGACTCCTGGAAGTGGGCGGCCGGGCTCCAACCCGGAACAACTCTTTGCCGCCGGCTGGTCCGCTTGTTTTATCGGCGCGATGACCAAGGCGGCTGGCAAGCGGCAGATGCGGCTTCCAGCCGACACCGCTGTGGACGCGGAGGTGGATCTGGGCACGACGGAAGGCGACTTCTTCCTTCAGGCGAGGCTGGCAGTCAATCTGCCGGGCATCGAGCCCGAACTTGCGCAAGCAATCATTGAGGAAGCTCATCAGATTTGCCCTTATTCCAAGGCCACCCGCGGCAATATCAGCGTCGAACTGAGCATTGTGTGATGACAAGCAAAAAACCTTTGGGTCTGAGATGGGTGGCAATTGGCCTCATCGGCGCAGGTGTCTTGGCGACGCCGTGTATATATGACACTACGTCAAACGAACCCTCGCCGCTCGCGGGGCTCGTTGACCTGTCCGCTAGCACCGGGTTTTCCGGCTCCAGCGTGTATCAATTTACCAAAGGCGCTCATACTGCGATGGTGAAGGGAGCCGCTCTCGACCTTGCGCACGCCGCACCACCGTGAACAATGTCCAGCCGGGTACCTCCGATACAGACATCAATATTGATGCGATCGGAATGTTATCCGATCGGAGCCCGCACATCCTAAGGAGATCGCAGCGTTGATTTCCTACTTGGTCCGGGACGAGCCCACTTATTTGGCTTGCGCAAGCCTGACACTCGAGGGCGGTTACACGCTCTGACAAAGCCTATCATGGGAGCGCCGACTTCCGGCGCTCTCATTCGACCCGTCACCTCTACTTACTCAGGTAGGAGGAATGCGGCTGCGGCTGAATCTAGGCGAGTGGCGGGCTTTTCCCGTTCAAGGCGCCATCGAAAAGCGGACAGACAGCTCTCGGCCCATTGCGGTCGTGAATCAGCATGACCTGAGCTTCTGCAAAGGGTGGGAAGCTGACGTAGAAACGGACGAGTTGCTCGGTATCGAGAGTGGGAACTCTGCCGTAGATTACGCCAGCTTCGTGATGGCCAAGAGACCAGAGATGACGGTGCCCGCTAATCAAGCGCGACCACGGCTTCCACCTCGAAGAGCATGGTGTCAATTGCAAGCTTTGGAACGGGAACCAGAGTCTGTGCCGGCAGCGCCTCGCCGAACATTTCCTTGACGTTCTTGGTCAACACCTCAAGCTTGGACATATCGTGATCGACCACGAAAACCGTGAGCTTGGCGACCTGATCCGGCCTGGCACCAAGCGCATCGAGGGCGGTGCTTAAATTTGCGTAGGCCTGCCTAACCTGGACAGCGAAGTCGGGCGACAAGGCCCCAGTGCTGTCTTGGCCGCCCTGTCCGGAGATGTACGCCACCCGGGCTTCGCGAGGCACAATCACCGCCGTGCTGTAGCCATTCGGTGTCGGGTCGTAGAGGTTCTGCGGATTGACGATGGTCAGCTTGAGATCATTCTCATTCGCTGCCGTCGCAGTGGGAACTCCCATGGTCATGATGATTAGCCCTCCGATAAGTAGGCGCTTGATGGCGCGTGACATGATTTTCTCTTGGTTCTGACGACCGCGAGCAACGTAGCCTCGCGGCCTGTAGGATTGAACTTTAACCCATCGCCCGTATAACCGACTCGTACGACGTACGATTCAATTGCATCGTACGTCGTACGAGTCAATCGTTCAGAATCGACATTCGTTGCATTGTCGGCCAAAAATCGACGTTCAGATCAGCAAGGAAGACCGATGCCAGCCAAACGTAGCGGCGCTCAGAGCAAACGGCCTCAACGGAAAGGTATGTCCGTGCAGGAGCCGCACAGTGAACCGCCTCTCTCTCTGGAACGGATCGTGGCGATCGCGGTAGAACTGCTGGACGCCCAAGGACTCGACGGATTGAAGATGCGTCGGCTGGCCGATCGCCTCGGCTCGGGCGCGATGAGCCTATATTGGCACGTCGACAACAAAGAGGAGGTCCTTGATCTGGCGCTTGACACGGTGCTGGAATATCGCAGACCGCCGCAAATAGCCGAGTCCCAAGACTGGCGCGGGGAAGTCGTTGATATGCTCGAAGACTGGCGCGCCAGCATGCTGCGCCATCCTTGGTCGGCATCGCTGTTGCCGCGCCGGGCACTCGGCCCGAACATCCTCGGTCGCTTGGAACTGTTGAGCAAGACCTTGTCCGGAGCCGGTGTAACTGACGCGGATTTGAACGTCGCAATATGGTCGCTCTGGAACTATGTGATCGGCGCTACCATCACTCGGGCAAGCTTCGACCTGTCTGACGACGACATGGCCGCCGCACAGCAGCGCCTTACACGTCTCAGCCAACACTGCCCGACAATCGAACGCTCTCGTCTGTTGTTGGATAACGATTGGGACGGCGCTTTCAGGAAAGGCCTAGACTTCCTGCTCGATGGCCTCGCTCCGGGACCATGAACATTCGTCAATTCCTGGACGAAACCGTGCCGGATTCCATGCGCGCGTTCGATCCTGCGTCGAAGGCTGTCGTCGAATATGGCGGGCGCGGTGCCGTGTCAGTGGGCGATCATCGCACGGCCATCATTGCTTTGCCCAGTTCCTTGTGCAGTCGCGCCTGTTCGTCGGGACTGAGCTTCATCGGCTCGGCGCATCTATTCGATAAGAAGATATATCCGGAGCTATCACTCTCGCTTGGATCAGTCGCTGGCGGGAGAAGAAAAGCCTAGGCCGAAATCAGCGCCGCCGAATGCTAGCCCGCTAATGCAAGGTGGCGGGCTTTTCCCGTTTCATGGCGCCGTTTTCCCTGACCTGACCGTCAATTCGGTCCGAGCTAGTCTGGATCGATGGTCTGGGAACTGCCGCCTCGGTCTCCGGGGCAGCCCTTTTTGCGGGAAGTTACAGGGCAGACCGCCTATCACAATTCGTCGCTGGCGACGTCGGGACGACCGATTGAGCAAACCTCGGATCTCAGCACCGCCGAACGCTAGCCCGCTAACGCAGGTGATGGGCTTTTCTCGTATCATGGCCGCCGCTTTCACCGAAAACCTGACCGACTGTTCTGCCCACTGCTCCATGGTCTGGGAGCACCACATTCGCCAAGGGGAATTGCCCGCTTGATCTCCGAGGCGGGCTTGCGCGAAGTGCCTGGCGTGATCAGCGGCTTCCATCGGACGCCAGACAAGCCCGCCCGTCGTCTCAACCGAGGCGGCGGGCTTTGCATGCCTTCTATTTTGAACGTCTGCCCGCCACAGCATTGACTGGGCGCCTGCGCGCCTGGTCGGCGGATTGCTCTTTGCTGTCCTTGGATGGGGCGTTGCGCTTGTTCTTCCTTGAGCCCATGGCGGGCTCTGCGGCCTCCCTTGCAAGGCGAGCCTGACGAAGGCGTTGTGTCTTCGCTTCTCGGTTTACAACCTCCGCGTCGACTATCTCACGAGCGATCCTTGTCGTTGTCTCGTTGTCCCGCTTGGCCCGTTTCGACATGAAACTGTCCTTGGCTCCATTCATCATGGTCATCCTAGGGACGAAAAAGGTCGGGAAGTTTCCGATCTTCAGCAGAAGGCCAGACGGCCAACAAATTCGCGGTCAAAGACCGGGAACACTATTGCGTCATGCCGCCTGCAGGTTATCTGCCGAGATCTTTCCCTTGCGGGGGTCGCGCACCACTTCGAATGAAAGCTTCTGGCCCTCGACGAGGGTACGCATGCCGGCGCGCTCGACGGCGGAAATGTGGACGAAAACGTCCGGGCCGCCCTCATCCGGGGCGATAAAGCCAAAGCCTTTGGCGGAATTGAAGAATTTTACTGTTCCGGTGGCCATGAGGTTTCCTTTCAAATCGGTGCTCAATGACGGTTGGCCGAGCCAAAAAGCTAGTTGTCGATATTGAGAAGGAAATCGTCTGGGCACCAAGGCGCAGAAACAACGTTCGTCAGCAAGATCGATGCGAAGATATAGGCGCGCCCCTGGATTGCGGCAATCCGCGCGCCCGCTGCCGGGCCGCTCAACTGCACTGGCTCCGCAGCCGATGGGGGCTCGTTCGAAGTGCGGCATCAGTTCCGGCCGCGGGCTACGCAGCGGCAGGCCACCGCGGTGTTATTTGGGATTTCGGCTGAAGGAGTTCGGGGCCGCCGTCTCAACGACCAAAGGCGACGGCCCCGACCGGAAGGCAACTTAGTTGCCGTTGCCGTTGCCGTTACCGTTGTACCAGCCGGGGTTCATGTTGCCGTTGTAATTGCCGTTCCAGGAGCCCCAGTTCCTGTTGCCGTTGCCATTGCAGCGTTGATTTCCTACTTGGTCCGGGACGAGCCCACTTATTTGGCTTGCGCAAGCTGACACTCGAGGGCGGTTACACGCTCTGACAAAGCCTATCATGGGAGCGCCGACTTCCGGCGCTCTCATTCGACCCGTCACCTCGATCGGCAGCTTTCGTGAATCCGCTAGCTACCTCCGAATGTCCGAGATGAACTCGGATGCCGAATGGCAGCTAGTCGCCAATCGGGATCGAAACCGGACAGGCTGCTAACGGCCGGTTGGAGGTGTGCATGACGGCTTCGCGCCCAAGTCGGCCATTCGCATAGGCTTCGCCACTTCCTGAAAGCTGACATTGCTGGCTTAACGCTGCAGGTCGCCGACGCATCCACAAAACGCATTGATTAAGTCCGGTTCAGTGCCTCTCCATCATTCAGGGCGGGCAGGCTGACCGGCCATTTCAGTGATGATTTCAAACGCGATGCGGTGGCTCAGATCACCGAACGGGGCTATCCATGGGCTCACCCATCCAGCCAGGCTGCGAGACCGTCCAGCGTCTGCAGTCCGTATTCCACCGCGCCGAAGCCGATGACCACCTGACGCCGTTCGCGGCTGGGGTGGAGCTGGCGCATGGTCAGGACCGTCTTACCGTCGGCCTGCTCGTCGAAGGTCACCGTGACGCGGAAACGGTTGGGGTCGTCAGGGTTGGGCGTACCATGATCCATCACGATCCGCTCGTTCGGCACGATCTCCAGGAAACGCATGAGATTGGGAAAGCGCTGTTGCTTGCCCTCGAACATGCCCACCATGTCGAAACGCCAGACCCCGCCTTCGCGTATATCGGCTTCGTGGCTCTCGATGCTGACGGCGGTCGGGCCGAACCATTGGGCGAGCGCCTCAGGCTTCATCCAGGCGGCAAACACCTTGCTGCGCGGGTGGTTCAGAAGCTTCACCAGCACGATCTCGCGATCGAGCGACCAGCTCTCAAATGGGCTTGCCACGTCTTTCATTCATCCCTCTTTCGTCGTGTCCAGGTAGACTTCCAGCCGCTCCAGCCGCATGGCCCAGTTCCGGCGCTCCGCTTCCATCCAGTTCGCCGCCTCGTCGAAGCGCGCCTTCACCAACCGGCACCAGCGGCGGCGCCCGCGCTTCTCGCTGGCGATCAGCCCGCACTCCTCCAGCACCCGGAGATGCTGGGCGAAGGAGGGCAGCGCCATGTCGAACGGTTCGGCCAGAATGCTGACCGGCAACTCGCCCTCGGCCAGCCGTGACACCACCGCGCGGCGGGTCGGGTCGCTGAGAGCGTGAAAGGCAAGGTCGAGAGGGGTCGAATGGTAAGGCATGTGTATGCGTAAAATGGCTGGAGCCATCGGTCAACGACAAAAAGGCACTTGCCTTAGCATTCGCGTTCGACATAAAGGTATCTACCTTAGTAATCAGCCCGCACCGGGCGACCACAAGCAGGAGGCCCCCGTGGCAGTTCGTGTCGATCTCAACATCTCCCTCGACGGTTTCGCGACAACGACGGACCAGACGCCCGAGCAGCCGATGGGTGAGGACTGGATGCGCCTCGTCGGTGCTTATATGGCGACAAGGACTTTCCGCGAGCGCCTGTTCAAGGACACTAGCGGTCAAGGGACGACCGGCATCGACGACCAATATGCCAGCGCGTATTTCGACAATATCGGCGCAGAGATCATGGGCGCCGGCATGTTCGGGCTGCACAATTTCCCCAATGATCCGGACTGGAAGGGCTGGTGGGGCGACGAGCCGCCATTCCGCTGCCCGGTCTTCGTGCTTACCCACAGCAAGCGGCCCTCGATCGAAATGGCTGGCGGCACGACATTCCATTTCATCGACACAACGCCGGCCGAGGCGCTCCGGCAGGCTGTTGCCGTCGCGGGTGGAAAGGACGTGCGGGTTGGCGGCGGAGCCAGCACCGTCCGCGATTTCCTCAGGGCGGGGCACGTCGACCGCCTCCATGTCGCCATCGCCCCAATCCTGCTCGGACGCGGCATCCGTCTCTGGGACGATCTGCGTGACTTCGAGCTTGGCTATACGGTAGAGTCAGAAACGGCAGAGAGCGGCACCATTCACTTGACATTTCGACGCTAACCCTAGCGCGTGAACAGCGCGATCATGAACTGCCCGCAGGCGCCCACAATGTCAGCTTTTCGAATAGTCAACCCAGATGCCGACATTCTGGTTCCGGCCTCCTCCCGCCTTGCAAAGCCTATGAAGTTTCGCTCGGCGTATCCGAGCGTCTCATGAAGCGGCCGGGTGGCAGGCCGACATGACGGCTGAAGGCCGTGCTGAACGTGCTCGCAGAGCCGTAGCCGATGCGTCTGGCCACCTCGTCGAGCGCCACCCCTCCGCTGCGCAACAGGTTCTTTGCGGCGGCCATGCGCCAGGCGAGCAAATACGCCATCGGCCGGACCCCGACCATGCGGACGAAGCGGTCGAAGAAAGCGGAACGGGACATGCCCGCCTCGCGCGCGAGGTCGGGGATGGTCCAGGACCGTTCGACATCGCCGTGCATGCTGCGCAGTGCGGCGGCGATCCGGGGATCGCCCAGACCGCGCAGGAGGCCGGGCTGGGCTGCCTGCGCCGGCGCGGCCCGAAGCGCCTCGATCAGGAGGATTTCCACGAGGCGCTCAAGAATAAGGTCGCGGCCAATGTCGTCGCGCGCCGCCTCCTCGCCGACGAGACGGACCAATTGGCTCAGCCGCGGAATCCCACGGATGTGGATCATGCGCGGCAAGAGCGAGACGACGAGTGCGGCATCCGGCGAACCGAAGGAGAAATAGCCTCCGAATTGCCGGACATCGGGCGGCCCATTTGGTCGGCCATGGCGGATTTCTCTGTCGGGCGGCGCGGCCATTTTCGGGTCGATCCGCAAGGGGCGGGCGGACTCCAAGCCCGACATGGTAAAGGCTGGCGTGGCGGGCAGCAGAACGAAATCGCCCTCTTCAAGGACGACTGGCGCCTCGCCATCGACGGCAAGGCGGCATCGCCCCTCGGTCACGGCGCAAAAGCCCGGTTGGCCGAACTCGGCATAGCGCACTGCCCAACGACCAGCCCCGCTGATCCCTTTCGAGAACACGGCACGAGGCTGCAGAAGCTGGATCACCTGGCAAAGCGGATCGGCCATTTCGGACTACTGCCAATAGAATTAGGATCATTGATTGATGATAGTCCTGATCATGCCTGTAAGATCGGTCGCGTCAACACCAAACACAGGAGACCGACATGAAAACCGTCCTCATCACCGGCTGCTCGTCCGGCTACGGGTTGGAAAGCGCCCGCCACTTTCACGCGCAGGGCTGGAGCGTCATTGCCACCATGCGCAACCCGCGCAAGGGAGTGCTTCCCGAAACGGAGCGCATCCGCATCCTGCCGCTTGACGTCACCAATCCCGAAAGCATCGCGGCCGCAATCGAAGCGGCGGGGCCGATCGACGTCTTGGTGAACAATGCCGGTATCGGCGTGGTCGGAGCATTCGAGGTGACGCCGATATCGCATGTGCGCAAGGTGTTCGAGACCAATACCTTCGGCGTCATGGCGATGACGCAGGCGGTGATCCCGCAGATGCGGGCGCGCCGTTCGGGTGTCATCGTGAACGTCACCTCCAGCGTGACGCTCGCATCGATGCCGCTCGCGGCAGCCTATACGGCCAGCAAGCAGGCCGTCGCAGGCTTCACCGGATCGCTGGCACATGAACTGGGCGCTTTCGGTGTCCGGGTCAAACTGGTGGAGCCCGGCTATGCGCCGACGACGCGGTTCACGGCCAACACCGACATTCCCGTCACGGACCTGATCCCCGAGGCCTATGCGGATTTCGCGCGACCAATCTTTGCCGACTTCGCCAACCCGGCGCTGACCACGAACGAAAGCGACGTGGCCGAAGCGGTGTGGCTGGCCGCGAACGACACCTCGAACCGGCTCCACTATCCGGCCGGTCCCGACGCCGTCGGCCTTGCGCAGGTCGCTTGATTGCCCCGGCACCGATCATCGGCTTGTCTTCATGATCGGTGCCCGAAATCATCCGCCTCGCCGCCAAACCGGAGCCTGGCGAATCGTCCGCTATGTCGACCGTTGCCGTCGCCCCGTGGCTTGGCGTGAGTGTCGCCTTCCAGGCCAGATCGAGGCAGGGGCAGCCTCGGCCGTGACGCCTTGTGATCCGAACCTCTACTTTTTGGCTTTCTACGCCAAAAGCCCCGCACGTCTCGCCGGGCCAAAACGCTGATGTTCCGCTTAGGTTTCATTAGAATATACAAATATGCCCGTCGCCTCGGGGGAGGCGACGGGCGCGTCGGGCGTCCGATAGAAGCCGCTAATTACGCCAGACACTTCGCACGATTGATGCACGCCCCGGAGATCGAGCGGGCAATTCCCCCTTGGCGAAGATGGTGCTCCCAGACCATGGAAGCAGTCTAGCTCTGGCAGAACAGGTGGTCAGGTCGGGTTAAACGGCGGCCTGAAACGGGAAAAGCCCGACCGGTGGACCGCGGTGGTCGCGGGGTGGAAGCCCATCGTGCAAGTCAGGCAAAGCCCGCCTGCCACCGCGACGGGGAAAGCACACAGTTGATGGCCGACCTTCGTTCCCGATTCCCGGACGGTGTCTATGCGCTTAGTTTGTCCTCCTGGGACTTCCCGGGCCTGAGATCGTAAACGCGGCCAAGGAATGGGAGGCGGACCTGGTTGTCGTTGGCGGTCATATCCGCAAGGGCCTTGCCAGGGTCTCGGTCGGGAGCGTCGCAGAAACAGTCATGCGGGAGGCACTTTGTCCCCTGCTGGTTGTCCGGGCCAAGCAATGAAAGTCCGATAGCCTGGCGTTGTTCTGCAGCCACTGACGAACTCGTCCGCTACGATTGGACCGCAAGGTAAGGTGTATTGACTTCAGCGTCGGGTATAGGCGGCTTTACCCAAATCTGTACGGCCCCACCATCACTCGCCCTGGCATCACTTTTTTGCCCAGAGGTCAGTTGCTTGCACGCCGCGAATAGCTATGGAACAGTCTTCCGGGCAGAATGATTTCGGTTTCTACTCCGCCTTCTGCGAACCTGCGCGTATAGGTGCCATGCAGTTGCGACTTGATTGTGAGATCGAGGAGCTTGGAGCCAAAGCCACTGACGCCGACTTCTGGTTGAACGTTCGTCTTGGGGACTCTCTCTGTCCACATGATATGCAGTTCGTCCATGCTGCGCCAGACCTGGACTTCCAGAACCCCCTGCGGATCGCTCAAGGCACCGTATTTGGTCGAGTTGGTCGCCAGTTCGTGGAAAATGAGAGCTAAGGAGGTAACCATTCCTCTGTCGACAAAGGCGTCCTCGTCAACGACAATCCTCCTCTCCGCCCCATTCGCATAGGGCCTGAGCAAAACGCCAATCAGCTCCCGCAGCGAAGTTCGCGCGCTGGTGGTGCCGGTCGACTGCCCATCCCAGATGAGGCCATGCGCGATCCTCAAGGCCGTAAGACGATTCCTGAGGACGTCTGCCAGCGGTCTCATGGCAGGGCGATCGCGAACTGAGAGGCCAATCAAACCATTGACCAGCGCGAACAGGTTCTTGATCCGATGATCAAGTTCCCTGGATACGATTTCGCGTTCTGCGGCGAGAGCTTTCGTCTGTGTCAGATACTCGTTTCTCGTCACGGTCGTCGTCGAGACGATGAGCGGGCTCAAAGAGATGAGCGCACCTGCCATGCTGATCGAGAGAACCATCGTTTCATTGAAATTCGACACGTCGATATAGCCGATGGTCGTCGAGATGATTGACCAGGTGCAGAATGTGAATGTCAACAAGGCCGTCAGGAAAACCCGATAAGATATGGCACACCAAAGAAGGGCCGGAATCGGGAAAGCGAATGCCGCTATTCCGCCGAACAAAATTCCCACGACGGCGGAAAGTACCAGCGCTAGGATGGGCACTTGATCGTGAAAGGAGAGGGGCAGTTGCTGCGCCCATTGCCCTCGTTCGGGGAGAGTAAGGATCACCGGCAACAAGGTGAGTTGGTTCAATAGCTCGACCGAAAACCAGAACCGGAAGCCGCTGACTTCTAGCGGGTTGAAATACAAGGAGCTGACCAGGACCGGGCCTGCAATTCCGCCAAACAGGCATGCAGGAACAACAGCGGCGAGAAGGCAAAATACCGAGGTTGGCCGCTCTAGACGCTGATCAATCCGATCGAAACGAGAGAGCAGGATATAGCCGATGGCGACAATCCCGAAATTGTAGGCTGCCAGCCCGACGCTGACGGCAATTCCATAACCGACAATCCAGATGCCGATTGCGAAGCCGAGAAGACAAGCGATCCAACCGGGAAAACGCGCCAACAGAGGAAAGCGGACGATCATCCCGAGCATAAACGCGTTTGCCGGCCAAATCAGACCCAGGACGATGTTGTCTTCCGTGTAGACACCAAGAAGGAACAGTGCCGAATAGGCAGCACCAAGTATTGGATAGAGAGGCCAGGCCCGACCCGTGAAATATCTTCTCGCTTTGATGTCGATTTCGTCGGCGCTGGGCATGGTTTGCCCTCTCAGGAATGCCATTCATCCCAGGATCGTTGGGCTACAATGCCAGGAAACCACGGATGCTTCGGGCCGACAAGCGAAGACCCCCGTCTCCGCTGAACGCGGTTCCGAGAGTTCTGCCGTGATGGCAGGCGTTGCCGCTCGTCAGGCCAGCTTCGGGTCGTCTGCCGAACGTCCACTTCAGCCAAATGTATTTCGAAAGCGGACCGACAGTTGTCGCTTCCTGAAGGCAGACATGGCCAGACCACGCTGGAGGTCGTGATTGCGCCAAAAGCCGCCAGGTGCGACTTCATCCATAGCCTAATTGACGGCGACGGCTCATCGACTGCATCTCGAATCAATGGCGCGGGAATTCCGCAGTGCTTCGCCTTACATGCGCTTCGGACCCATCCGGCCAAGTCTGCAGCAGGACTATGCTAGCCTTGCTCACAACGTCGCATGATTGGTCGGAGAACCGCGCTCCTCACTCCGGCAGCCCCGCCTTCCGCAACCCATCCATGAAGGTCGCGAGGTCCTCCGGCCGACGGATCGGGAGCCAATCTGCGAGATTGGAGACGCGCAGCGTGGGGTCGAGCTCGCGCAGATGCTTCATCGCGCGCTGCGCCTCTTCCGGCCGACCCGCGAGCGCATGGCTCGCCGCGATGACACTGACGACCATCAGGAAGCTCGGCAATTCCCGGAAGGCTTTCTCCGCCCACGACGACGCGGCGTCAAAGCGCCCCGCGAACAGATGCGCGGCTGCCAGTCCGGCCTGCATGCGGTAGAGCTCGGGGTCGAGTGGGCTCAGCCTCATTGCGTGCGCGATATGCTCGATGGCGGCGTCCGGCTCGCCGTTCCAGGTCCGCAGGAAGCCGGCGAGGAACCAGGCCGACGCGAGATTGGGATTGAGCACGAGCGCCCGGTCGAGCAAGGCGATTCCGCCGGCGACGTCATCGGTGAGGTGGGCGAGCGCATGCCCGCCGCGGGTGAGCGCGACCGCATCGTCCCGGCCCAAGTCGACGGCCAGGCGCGCCAGGCGGGCGCCCTCGGCGATCTCGGCTGGGCGATCGGTCATCCAGCCGTTGACCTTGCGCCAGAAATAGCACCACGCCGCCATCGCGTAGGCCGACGCGAAATTCGGGTCGCGCATGAGCGCGGGGTTGAACTGGCCGAGCGCTGCGTCGATCGACTCCCTGGATCCCAGATGGAGGTACGCCATGCCGCGCAGATAGTAGTCGTAGGCGTCGAGGCTTTCGGTTGACTTGTGTTTCGCGCGCTCGATCTCGGCCCGCTCGAGCTGCGGCGCGATCGCGCCGACGACCGCCTCGGTGACCTGATCCTGTAGCTCGAAAATATCGTCGAGCGCGCTTTCGAAGCGCTCGGCCCACAGATGCGCCCCGGTGGTTGCATCGATAAGCTGCCCGCTGATGCGCACCTTGTGCGCCGCCTTGCGCACGCTGCCTTCCAGCACATAGCGCACACCGAGCTCGCGGCCGACCTGTTTCACGTCGACCGCGCGGCCCTTGTAGGTGAAGCTCGAATTGCGTGCGATCACGAACAGCCAGCGAATGCGCGACAAGGCCGTGATGATGTCCTCCACCACGCCGTCGGTGAAGTACTCTTGCTCGATGTCGCCGCTAAGGTTCAGGAACGGGAGCGCGGCAATGGAGGGCCTGTCGGGGAGGGCCGGCGCCTCGGCGATGGTTTTGCCCGGCGCGTCGGGCTCGGTGCTGACCGCGGCGGAGCGACTGACAATCTCGCTGACGTCGCCGACGAACCGGAATCCCTTGCGGGCGATCGTTCGAAGCAGGCGCTGGTCCCGCCCGCTGTCGCCGATGGCCTTGCGCGCCGCGTTTATGTGACTGGTCAGGGTCGATTCAGAGACGATCCGCCCGGCCCACACGGCATCCAGGAGCTCGTTCTTGCTGACGACGTGCTCGCTGTTCCGCACTAAATGGAGCAACAGATCGAAGACCTGCGGCCCGACGGCGATCGGCTCAGCGCTGCGCGTGAGCTCCCGCCGGTCCGAGTCGATCACGAAGTCCTCGAACGCGTACTGCACGTAGCCCTCTCATCGCCGCTCATCGCCATGGCCGGCAGGCCATTGATAGCACGGTGATCATCGCCGAAGCTCGCGCGAGTTGTCCCGCCGGGAAAGCAAGCGGAAACTGCCGGAACGCGGGGCGCTTTCTTGGCTCGTCTTGCTCTTTTGTCTTGCTGTCTTGACAGAAATCCAAGCGAAATTCAATCGCGCCTCAAGGCTGCCACAAGGCTTTCCGGCCGCCGATCCGGTATCCTACGCCGCTTCGACTACGAGACAACCTGACACTCCCTTGCATACCCTTGGAGGGCAAGTCATGAAAATTGTCGTCATCGGAGGCACCGGCCTCATCGGATCAAAGCTCGTCAAGAAACTGCAGGAGAAGGGTCACGATGCCATCGCGGCCGCGCCCAATACCGGCGTCAACACCATCACGGGCGAGGGACTGAAAGAGGCGCTCTCCGGCGCGCAGGTCGTCGTCGATCTGGCGAACGCGCCGGTGTGGGAGGACAAGGCGGTGCTCGAATTCTTCGAGACCTCAGGCCGCAACCTGATGGCCGCGGAAACGGCCGCCGGCGTGAAGCATCATTTGGCATTGTCGATCGTCGGCAGCGACCGCAGTCCCGACAGCGGCTACCTCCGCGCCAAGGTGGCGCAGGAGAACCTGATCAAGGCGTCCGGCATTCCCTATACGATCCTGCGCTCGACGCAGTTCTTCGAGTTTGTCGGCGGCATCGTCAATTCGGGCGCAGAGGGCGACGTGGTCCGGCTGTCGCCCGCGCTGTTCCAGCCGATTGCCTCTGACGACGTGGTCGCCAACCTGGTCGAGTTGACGCTCGCACCGCCGCTGAACGACACCGTCGAGGTTGCGGGTCCGGAGGCCTGTCCGATGGACCAGTTCGGGCGCAAGTTCCTGGCCGCCAACGGCGACAAGCGCAAAGTGATCGCTGACGTGCATTGGCGCTACTTCGGCGCGGAGTTAAACGACCGATCGCTGACGCCCGGCGATCGCCCGCGCCTCGGAGCCATCCGCTTCGACGACTGGCTCAGCCGCAATGCGGTTCATAGCTGAAGCACAGGAGATAACCATGATCATCCGAATCCTCTGCGCGGCGGCGCTGGCGGCGACTTATGGCGGCTCGGCGCATGCCCATGATGACGGAAAGGCCAAGGTGACGCTCGTCTACGACCACGTGCTCCCCAACGTGCCCGGCAAGAGCATCAAGGGCGTGCTGGTCGAGTATGCGCCGGGCGGCACATCGCCGGCGCACATCCATCCGGCATCCGCCTTCATCTACGCGACGGTCCTGCAGGGAGCGATCCGCAGCCAGGTCAACGACGGCCCGGTCGTGACCTATCACGCCGGCGAAAGCTTCTCGGAGAATCCCGGTGATCGTCACAGTGTGAGCGAGAACGCGAGCAGCACGGAGCCCGCGCGTCTGCTCGCCGTGTTCGTGGTCGATACCAAGGAGACCACGCTGACAACGCCAATTGAGAAGTGAAACGAACCGTGTGTCCCGCACGCAACGCGGCGCTAGCGCCGCGTACACTGCCTTTGCCACGGTCCCGGCAAACGTGGCGATCAACAGGAGGCAAACATGAGCTTGGAAAACACCTCACACCTCGATAGACCGGGGCTCGACGAGTTGGTTCCGTCGCGCTACGCGCTGCGGGTCGGCGAGATTGACGTGCTGGTGGTCAGCGATGGGGTGCTATCGCTGCCAGGCACGATGTTGGGCCACAACGCCGACCCGGCCGTCCGGGCGGCCTGGCTGAACGATATGTTCCTGCCGCCGGACCTGCTCGAGTGGGCACTGAACGTGGTCGTGGTGCGTAGCGGCGGCCGGACCATACTCATCGACGCTGGGATGGGGGCCGAGTTCCCGGACCTGCCGCGAGCCGGGCGGACGGTCCAGCGACTGCAGGCCGCCGGCATCGATCTCACATCCGTGACCGACGTGGTGCTCACCCACTTGCACATGGACCACGTTGGCGGGCTGCTCGTCGACGGAGTGAGGGACCGGCTGCGTCCGGACCTGCGCATCCATGTGGCGGCCGCCGAAACCAAGTTCTGGGAGTCGCCAGATTTCTCCCGCGTCTCGATGCCGCCGGGGTTCCCGGACGCGCTTCGGCGGACGGCCAAGCGGTTCTTGCACGAGTACCAGAGCCAGTTGCGGACGTTCGAGGAGAAGCACGAGGTGGCGCCGGGGGTGCTCGTCACGCGCACTGGCGGCCACACCCCCGGGCACAGCGTGGTCCGCCTGGCATCCGGTAGCGACCGGCTGACGTTCGCTGGCGACGCCGTGTTCCAGGTCGGGTTCGAGCACCCCGACTGGTACAACGGCTTCGAACACGACCCCGAGGAGGCGGCCCGCGTCCGGGTCCGGCTTTTGCGGGAGCTGGCAGCGAACCGCGAGTCGCTGGTGGCAACTCACCTGTCGTTCCCGTCCGTCTGCCATGTGGCGGTCGACGGCGACGTCTTTCGTTGGGTCCCGGGTCCCTGGGAGTACTGACCGCTTGTTGGGTTAGGGCCGAACGAGACGACCGCATGCGTTTGAACGAAACGGATGGCCGGCGGCAGGGAGGCGATCAACATGGACGTATATGAGGCAGTCACAAGCCGACGTTCGGTGCGCGGGTTCAAAGACGAGCCTGTGTCTAGGGAAGTGCTTGAGCGCGTGCTGTCCGCCGCAGCTTGGTCGCCGTCCGGATCGAACATCCAGCCGTGGAACACCTACGTGCTGACCGGCGCGGCGTTGGCCGAGCTTAAGACGCGCGCCGTCGAGCGCGTGTGCAGGGACGAGCGGCAGTACGAGATGTACCCGCCCGTGCTGAAGTCCCCGTACGGGGAGCGCCGATCCGCCTTCGGCAAGGAGCGCTACAGCGCGCTCGGCATTACGCGCGAGGACTGGGAGGCGCGCCAGCGGGCGGCCATCGGCAACTGGAACTGTTTCGGCGCGCCCGCCGCCCTGTTCTGCTACATCGACCGCGACCCTGGGCCGGCCCCAATGGGCCGACGTCGGCATGTATCTGCAGACAATCATGCTGCCGCTCCGCGCCGAAGGGCTGCACAGTTGCCCGCAGATGGCGTGGTCGCAGGTTCGCGAGACTGTCGCGGAGGTCCTGTCGCCCTCGGACCGGCTCATCCTCTTCTGCGGCATGTCGATCGGGTACGAGGACCCCACGGTGAGTTACGCCCGTACGGGCCGCGCCCCGCTCCAGGAGACGGTCACGTTCGTCGGCGGTTAGCCGCAACCCGCTAATCGACCATTGCCCGGTTTCATAGGATAGTTCGGTGCTCGCTTGCCGAATGTCCGCTTCAGCCAAATGTATTTCGTAAGCGGACCGGCAGATTTCGGCCCCAAAGCTTGCGGGCGGCAACGCGCCGATCCTTGTCGTTGGGCATCCAGATTGTTGGTTCCCAAAGTCGGCCATTCATTCAGGCGCCGAGGTGCTAACGCGAGCGCATTAAAGTGCTGCTCAGCGCTGCGGTGGCCATAAGGGTCAGGACCGCGACCGCGCCAAGAAACAGCCCGTCATAGCCAAAGCCCGATACGGCCGGCGTGCTGAGCAAGGGAGAGCAGAACTGACCGATGAACACCGAGGCGGTCAGAATGCCGCCTGCCACCCCCCGCCGATGCGGTGGCGCAAGATGGAGCGTCAGGGTGACAAAGGTGGGCGCGACCAACGCGTAACCTGCGCCGATCAGTCCAGCGCCGGCGAACGTCACGAACACCGGTGGCGACAGTACCAGCAGGAGAAACCCGGCCGCCATCGCGGCATAGCCAAACGCAAAAACGCCCGCATAGTTGATAGCGCGTTGGATGCGCGTGTAGAGCAGCGCCATGCAGCCGCCGGTCAGCATCAGTACGCTCAGGGTCATGCCCGTCAACGTGGCGCTGTCATAGCCCTGGGCATCCAGAAAGAAGGGCAACTGCGTCGGCATGATGAAGAAGAACATGTTCGTCATCGACTGGAGCGCCACCAAGCCCAGGAACGGCATGCGCCAACGCCGCTGCTCGCCAGTCAAAGTTTCTGGGCCGGATTGCTGCTTGGCCAAGCTTCGGCGCGGCTCAACAATCGCCATCCACGTCAGGGGCAGCACGAGAACCGCCAGTCCATAGACGCCGAAAGCCAGACGTGGCGATATTGCCGCAGCCGAGCCGGCCAGCAGGATAAATACCAAGCCTCCAAAGTTTCGCGCCGAAATCTGCAACCCAGTCAGCGCGGTTCTGGTGTCGCCGGTGAAATAGTCGCCGATCAGAGCGGTTTGCGCGGTCATGATCAACGCAACCGCCACCCCCAGAATGATGCGGCTCATGAAGATCGTCGGGAGATCCGGCAGGTACAGTCCGGCGCTTCCCGAAATCACGAACAGCAGGATGCCGGTGAGCAGCAGGGATCGGCGTCCGAACCGATCGACGGCAAGGCCTGTAAGTGGCGCCAGCAGGGCAACGCTCAACGATGGTGCGGGAACCAGCAGACGCGTCAGCATCGCTGCGTAAGGATCGTCCGCAAAGAGGTGCTGCAGTCCCGGCAGTGCTGGGCTGATGGTGGCGTTTGCCATAACCGTCAGGGTCGCCGCCAACAAAAGCGCCACCGCCCGGCTGTCCCGCCAGACCGTTGTTTGCGCTGCATCCACCCCGCTTGTCATCGTCGTCCCTCTTGCCAAGATCGCCATTGTGACGGAGGCTACAACTTCAAGCCAACTTGAGGTCAAGTATGAAATTGATGGATATTGGCGAGGTCGCGGAGCGCTCTGGCATCCCCCCTTCAACGCTGCGGTATTACGAGGAAATCGGCTTGATCCGCCCCATTGGCAGGCGTGGATTGCGCAGGCAGTTCGATCCGGATGTTCTGTTGAAGCTTTCCCTGATCTCCCTTGGGAGAGCAGCCGGTTTCTCGCTCCTGGAGATTGCGGCGATGTTCGGTCAGGACGGTCAACTCGACGTGCCGCGCGACGAACTCCACGCCAAGGCAGATGATTTGCAGCGGCAGATCGCAAAACTTCGTGTTTTGCGTGACATGCTCCGGCATGTCGCCGACTGCAAGGCGCCGAGCCATCTGGAATGCCCAACGTTCCGTAAGCTCATGAAGACAGCATCGCGCACGACGAGGCCAAAGAAGCTGCCATCAAGAGCTGGGGCTTAGCGGTATCTGGCGCCTGAGCGCGTCTTGATCTACGGTCGAATCCTTGAGTAGAAAGTGAAGAGTGACCCGCTTCAGTCATCAGGGTCTGCTCGCGAAACGGCGCACGTTGACGCCTGGCTGTCCTGTTTCCAGTGAACGGCCGTGTCGGAATATGGATGGAACATAGAGTCCAGCTCGGCTGGCTAGCCGTTTGTCACATTCGTTTACGTAAATGACCGTTTCGCGCTCCATGACGGCCACGGGGACAGCGTCGACGCTGGTCAGGGCGATGATGCGCCATCGATTTCCCCTGAAGACCACGCTTTTGCGCCCCTGACAGCACTTCCAGTGCGGCTCTCTGAAGGCGCTGAGATATCAAAGGCAGGCTAATCTGCACATCAGCCCTAGGCCAGTTTCGCGTACTGTTCGGCGCTAAGCACTTCGATGCACTGGAACGGTACCTTGCCTTCCACCCAGGCGTCGTGGCCGGGCGGGATCGTGTAGGACATGCCTTCGCTGAAGGACATTTGCGTCCCGTCGTTCATTCGGACGGTGATTGTCCCGGACACGACATAGCCGACATGTGAGAGCTGGCAGCTCTCGGTCTTGACCACCGGCTTCACGCATTCGGACCATCGCCAGCCCGGCTCCATGTTCATCCGCGCGAGCGTGTAGCCCGGCAGCCGCACCACCTCGACGCGCGTCTTAGCGGGCGAGCGCACCTCGTCAGGCTTGTCATGCGATTTGGCGTCCAGTTTCGTGACGTTCATTGCAGCTTCGGCCATGACAACCTCTCTTCTTTTGAAGCGGAGCCCGACACTGCAACGCCCGGGACCGCTGTCGGATTCATACACCATTTGATCAGTATTAGCTAATGCAACAGGCATGGTTCGGCGTCGTTGGATACAACTGACACAAGCTTGGCCGGAATGAATCCGTGTGATTGAATAGCCTGAGCCGTCCATTGGCGGTACGAAACAGCACTAAGCGCCAAACAAAGCCTGCAACGGGTCAAAGGGCGCCCGTCGCCACGTCGCTTTTTCTCCGACTGAATGTCAGCTTGTGGCGCAATTCGTCTGTTGCCTCGGCATCAGCGATGTCCGCTTTTGATGCACGGACGGGATCGTTGGAATGACGGACATGCGGCCCGTTGTCGTGGAGGCAACTGGTTTGTGAACCGCCCCTGGACTTGGCACAATGAGTCAGGAACGGCCTATTTGAGGTCGGGAACTGACTGGCAGCTCGAGTTCGTTCCCATCCATAAGCGGTCAGTCGGGTTTCGGCCCAACTGCGACGTTCCTCAGGTGTTGTATGAGAACGCGGCCGCGCAGGCAGGTGGACGATGCCGCGGTCTCCTTCAAGAACCATGACCCGCTCCAATTCCTAGCGTGTCTTAGCCCCTGCGTACACTGGATGCCGAAGAGCCCGTCGTTTTTTGTCCTTCAATGGCGGGGATGGGGCGGCACCTCCATGAAGTCTTTAGAAGTGTCCAGTCTCTGGGAATTTTCTCGTTGGCGATGCGTTTGTCTAGGAGGTCCGGTAGAGGCCCAACCCCGACGATCATCGCACCAAGGTCAATCCTCCCCCTGCGATCAGCGGGCATTGGGCTCCACGGACGATTTCCCTTGGAGAAGACAATGAAACGCTATCTATCAGCACTCGCGTGCTCGGGATTGTTGAGCATTGGAGCACTCTACGGCACTCCTGCTTTTGCCAGCAGCATCGCCAGCTCACCTTCCGCAAAGCCCGCAACAGACGGCCAGACGTGGAATTTGTCCTGCACCACAGCAGCCTGCCAAGGCAAGTTTGAGTCAGCCGTCCTGGTGCGCAAACCCGGTGATCCTGGCGGCGGCGTGCAACTCGTTCGCGGTGGCATGGGTGGCGGCGGTCACGGGATGGGCGGCGGCGGCTTCATGATGCACGGCGGCGGCGGCTTTGGCGGCTTCCGTGGCTTCCATGGAATGGGCGGCTTCCACGGCGGCTTCCCCGGGATGGGAGGCTTCCGCCGGTTTGACCGTGGCTTCCACGGCATGGGTGGCTTCCATGGCTTCCGCAGTGAAGGCTTCCATGGCTTCCATGGCTTCGGCGGTGAAGGCTCCCGTGGCTTCCATGGCTTCGGCGGTGAAGGCTTCCGTCGCTTCCATGGCTTCGGCGGTGAAGGCTCCCGTGGCTTCCATGGCTTCGGCGGTGAAGGCTTCCGTCGCTTCCATGGCTTCGGCGGTGAAGGCTTCCGTGGCTTCCATGGCTTCGGCGGTGAAGGCTTCCGTGGCTTCCATGGCTTCCGCGGTGAAGGCTTCCATGGCTTCGGCGGTGAAGGCTTCCGTGGCTTCCATGGCTTCGGCGGTGAAGGCTTCCGTGGCTTCCGTGGCTTCCGTGGCTTCCATGGTGAACGCTTCCGTGGCTTCAACGGCTTCGGCGGTGAAGGCTTCCGTGGCTTCCATGGCTTCGGCGGTGAACGCTTCCGTGGCTTCAATGGCTTCGGCGGTGAAGGCTTCCGTGGCTTCCATGGCTTCCGCGGGGAAGGCTTCCGTGATGGCCGCTTCTTCCATCATCGGCACTTCTTCCGTGACCACGACAACGTCTTCTTCGGTCTAGGCGTGCCCTGATCTAACTGCGATCCGTGGGTCTACCGCTACTATGGCACCTGCTACCCGGGATACTATTCAAAGTACGCTTTGGTCTTGGCCAACGTCCAGGTCTCCCATTGAGTAGCCGAGTTCGAAGCACCCCTCCACGAGGCGGGCTGTCCCTGTTTCAGCCGCCGTTTTCCCCGACGTGACCGACTATTCTGCCAGATCCATTCATCATGGTCACAGGAGCGAAGCTAGCCGTGATCTTGTTGCGCCGAGGGGCAAGTAGCCAACGGCGCGCGGATTGCCGCAGTCCAGTGTCGCGCCTATATCTTCGCATCGATCTTGCTGACGAACATTGTTTCTGCGCCTTGGTGCCCAGACGATCTTCCTTCTCAATATCGACAACTCGCATTTTGGCACTCGGCCAAGCGCGACACTGTATTCCGATTTGAACGGAAACCTCATGGCCACCGGAACAGTAAAGTTTTTCAACTCCACCAAAGGCTTTGGCTTTATCACCCCGGATGAGGGCGGCCCGGACGTTTTCGTCCACATTTCGGCCGTCGAACGCGCCGGCATGCGTACCCTCGTCGAGGGCCAGAAGCTTTCATTCGAAGTGGTGCGCGACCCCCGCAAGGGAAAGATCTCGGCGGACAACCTTCAGGCGGTATGACGCAATAGCGCTTCCGGTCTTGGACCGCGTGTTTGTTGGCCGTCTGGCCATCAGCAAAAGGTCGGGAGGTTCCCGGCCTTTTTTCCTTACCCCTCGCGAGTTGTCGGAGCGTTACAGCGGCCGTATTCATATGCGCACTCTTGCGAACTGGCGCTCCGCTCGCAGGGGACCGCCGTTCATGCGACTAGGTGGTGCTGTCCTGTATGAGCTCACCGCAATCGAGCAGTGGGAGCGGGACAGCATCATAAGCGCCGCCCAGCCGACGAAGACCTGCTAACGAGGTTTTGGAGGCGTCCACTCCATATCCGGCGCTCCGGGCCCTCGCGGCGACGTTGACCAAAAGAAAAGCCCCAGCTTTCGCTGGGGCTAGAGGTCACCGAGGGAGTGCAGGTCAGAAGTGTATGTGATCCCACAGGGGATTTCGCTCAGAAATACGTAATCGGTCTGCCGTGGCATTCTATTGCATTTCTGATTCGTCTTTCATGGGTCATGTATATCTGAAATTTGGCGTGACATTCAAGTCGAACATAGTTAAATATTTTATTGCCTGAACAGCAAATTTTCCAATGCAGCTCGTCTCGTCCCTCCACGAGGCGGGCTATTCTATATTCTACGTAGCATGTATTCGGTAAAAGCTTGGTTGGTTCTTTCTATTTACGTGGGGTTTTGGGCATTGTTACCGCTCGCGCAAGTTCGTCTTTACAAAAATCGCTCAGGCCGCCAAGGGCGGTCTTCAGGCAAACCTCGAACCGTCCCCCTCCACGCTCGACCTGCCCACACTGTTGCTTAAGGTAGTCACCGCACTCTGGGTGCAGCCGGCGAACCTTGGCGAACTTTGCAAGCTGCATTAGGCATCGATCTGAGACCTCGTGGAGATGCTCCCTCATGCAGAGGCGGAGGCGATCGTTTCCCGGTTGAACATTTGGACACAGCGTCCTGAGGTCTGCTCCGCAAGGTCCCAATTTTTCTTGCGCCGTCGCACTAGATGACAACAACATCAAGGTGGCGCCAATCGTCAGAATGATCTTCACCATGGAAGGTCCTCCCGCCGCCGTTTGCCCAGTCGAAGGAAACCCTTCCACATGGCTTTTACGGAACTCATGGCATGCTACTGCAACACAGGGTTGGAAAACGGGTAGGGGTGGCTATCGTTCCGGCTTATGAAGGCCACTGGCAAACGCGCTGGTGTCGCCATCGCGACAGCCGCGCGCCTTGCAGGTCGTCTCCCGCTCGATTTCATCGAGATAAAGAAACGCATTACCGAACAGATGCGCGTTGAAGCCGTCATGGAAGGCATCGAAGCCAAGCGCTAGACCTATCGGTGGATTGGTAAAGTCAGTTACGCTTAAGCAGAAGGCGCGGGCTTTACTGCGCAAGTGAAAGAAATGAGTCCTGTGAAAAGCGGGCATTTCAGCCTGGCGAGGTCGCTGCAAGTTCGCGAATCAAATAAATACTAAGTCGGCCTAACTCCACGACCGGTCACGGAACACGCCCTGATACGGGCGGGGCGCATCCCGCGTTCCGGTCATCCGGGGACCATCCCGGCGGAGGACACGAACATGGTTGCATGTTCATGGCCCAAGTCCGTGCACGTCACCTGGTACGTGCGTGTACGGTTCGGACGAATTGAGTTTGTCCGAGAGCACTGCCAAGCAGCGACAAGCAGCCGTTCCGCTGACGATCGGAATCTCGTTAGCCCCGACTCAATTTGCAGTCATGACCCGTTGACGACTTCGGTCGTCCGCACGGCGACTAGCGGTCTTGCGCCCGCTGCATGGCCATCCTGTGTCCGGACATAGACGTCGGCTTCGGGCCAATTCGGGTGCTCAGCCAAGCTCAGAGGCGCTTAGACGGCAGCCGGCGCGACAAGAGCGTTGTCCGCCGGCTGAGGCGGCTAGGGTCCTAGAAGCCCATTGTGAAGCCGACGGTGCCCTTGAGGCTGCGGCTACCCTCGAAGCTGGTGGCGGCGAGCGCCTCGCCATGCAGCGCATATTTGCCGCCCGCCCAGCCGTAGGCGCCACCGAGGCCAAGCTCGGCGCCGAAGCGCTGCGGCTTAGTGACTGTATTCAATATGTTGGTGCTGACGGTGTCGTCCGGTCGTCGGCACTCGGCCAGCTCGGAACAACTCGGCGGAACGAAGGGCTCAATTGACCTGGTGCCCATGACTGCAAAGGTCGTCTGTAGAACTGTCGCGCCATGGCAAGTGACCGACGGGCTGTTTGTGATGTGACAGCCCGGCCGCACGGCGCATAGTACTTGGTGCAACCACAGGTACTGGAGGTTTGACCGAGACACCACCAGGGAGGTATCGATGACCAAGCTCCTCGTGCCATTTGTCACGGCGCTATTCTTAGGGTTGTCCTCGCTTCTTTCTCATGCAGACCCAGCCGCAGATGTGAAGGCCAGTTATGCGGCCTGGGATCAAGCCTTTAACAAAGGGGACGCCAAGGCGCTTGCGGCCCTCTACGCGGACGATGCGCTGTTCCTTCCAGCTACCCAAGACGTGATCATTGGCCGACCGGGTATCGAGAAATTCTTCGCTTCCCTGTTCGCCATGGGCGTCAAGGCCCACAAGCTGGACCTGATCCAGGCGTCTGGAGACGACAAGCTGATGTTCGGCGTCGCCAAATGGTCGGCGGACGGCAAGGACAAGGCTGGAAAGGATCAGCCGTGGGGCGGCGTCGCCACCCACATCTTCGAGCGCCAGCCGGATGGCAGCATGAAGCTCAAGGTGCACACGTTCAACTGAGCCGGATCACAGCCAAGGATCGATTTCGGGTTGGGGGCTAGTGCCGAAGGGCTAGGCCCGCACCCGACCTCGATGGGAAAGATGCATCACAAGTACAAGCGGGGTTTGCCCACTACAGGTGGCCGAGTCAACCGCTTGTCACTGCCTTTGCGACGACGAGTCGTGGGCGTCAGATCGTGGCCGGCATCAACGAGGCGATGCGATCGCGCAGCCCTCACGCTTGAGACTACCAACAACACTATGAGGCGGCTCGGGGAGTGCCCTTAGCCGCCTCATCGTTGCTCGCACAAGTCGAATGGCTATTTGCGCTTTTTGGTGTCCGACTTGATGAGCATCAGCAGCCTGACCACTTCATAAAACAGCTCGTTTATGGCTTGCAGCCAGGCTCGCGCTCGACCCATCCGGACAATCCTTGTCGACAAAGTCGAAGCCAAGCATGCTTCTTGTGCTTGCGCATCGGACGTTTGGGGGAGAAATTAAGCGCAATCGTCTTGGGTGGCGTGCCGCGACGAGCCGGCTAAACGGCCGCGGCAGCGGAGGGCATAGTCATGACCAGCCTTCTGTCGGAGCGAAGGTTCTCCCCACTGATCGGAACGATCTACGATTGCACCCTCGATCCCTCACGCTGGGATGCGACGCTTGCCGACGTAAAGGATGTGTTCGATGGCGAGTCCATCATACTTTCCTTGAACGACATGCGTTCGGATCGGCTGCTGATCGACAGAAGCGTCGGCTGGATGCCCGAATGGCGGGAGCGCCGGGACCGTCATCTGACGGAAATCCATGCACGGGTTTCGGAATGGTTGGCCGTCGCGCCGTCGCTCGACGCCCCATTCATAGCCTCGCGCCATCTCCCTGCGGACAATGCCGTCGTGTCTCCCTACGCGAAGGATGTGCTCGTCCCACTGGGCATCGCCGATGTGATGCATCTGTTCCTCATGCAGACGCCGACGCATGTCTCCGAACTGGTCATCATGCATCATCAGCGATATGGCGTCGCGACCGAGCGGGAAATCGAACTCGCCGCGCTGCTCCTGCCGCATTTGCGACGGGCCGTCACCATCAGTCAGGTGCTTGAAGCCAAAACCATAGAGCACCGGCGGCTCGCGGACGCGCTGGACGCGCTATCCTGTGGTGTAGTGCTGACCGACAAGCGCGGCACCGTACTGCATCCCAACCGCGCCGCCGAGCAAATGTTGTGCCCAGGCGGCCCGCTGCAAAGTGACGGTGGCGTCTTACGCGCTCGCCATCCGGCCGCCGCGCGGGAGTTGCGGGCAGCGATCCTGCATGCAGCGGAGGATGAAACCGCTATCGGTGCGACCGGTCTTGCCGTCCGCCTCACCGCGTCCGACGACCAGCCGATGTTGGCTCATGTGCTGCCGATGGCCGGCAGTGATCGGCGCCGGGAGATGCATCCGGACGCCGTCGCAGCAATCTTCGTCGGCCAACCGCCGGATGAACGGGAAGCAGCCAAGGCACTCGCCACTGCCTTCCAACTCACTCACGCGGAAACGCGCTTTCTTGCCAACCTCCTGTCCGGAAAGACCCTTGCGGAAGTGGCGACGCACCTCGACATTGCGCCTTCCACGGCCAAGACACATCTTGGCAACGTCTTTGCCAAGACCGGCACCTGCCGTCAGGCTGACCTGATGCGGCTGGCCATGCAAATGCTGCCCCGGGCGAGGTAGAGCAGCCAATTTTCTATGGTCTTTACAGACATCGCCCACCGCGAGTCTGCTCTTGCCGACAGGCTAAGACAGGTCTGCCCCGACATCTTTGGCCTAACCCGCCCAACTTGCTCGCCACGCCCGCTCTGTTACAGAAAGGCCATGTCCGCTGATGCCCGGAAATTGTCCCGGTGGAACGTCGCCCAAAACTGATTGCGCCTGTAGCGGCCGACCAGGCGCTGATACAGCGGAAATGGCAACAGGATGAGGCGTCCATAGCCGGCCACCAGCGCTTCGACCAGTCGCGAACCGAGCGCTCGCCCCAGCCCGTACCAGCACACGGAACCGATCGTCGACCCGACCGTCGTGGCGACCACCATGGCCGCGAGGCCGGAGCCGTCGCTCGCGGCCATGCCCAGCACCATCAGCAGGATATAGGAGGGCATGATGGGGACGAACTTTTCCGCGACGGCCAGGCAGGTGACACCAGTGACGCCGAAGCCGAGCATGGCGATGATGGCGGAAGACATCTCCATGGCCTGCTCACAACGCTGACGGCAAAAGGGATCGGTGCCGCATAATCCGATAGACCGATGCCGGTGGCAGGTTACGCATCGTCCAGCCGGTACGATCGAGAATTGCCCGCGGGACCGGGCAACGCGGACCATAGGTGATCTGATAGAAGGCCCCGCCCGGAACCATGCAGGCGAAAGCACCGCTGAGAATGGCCGAAGCCTTGTCCGCAGGCATCGCGAGGATGCCCAGCCCGCTGATCACCGCGCCGACCGTCGCGCCGGCGTAGAGGCCGGCTGCCGTCAGTTCCGCCGCGTCCATGTGGAGCACCCGGGCGAGCGGAAAGCGGCGAGCCAGCAGGCGGGCGAAGGTCGCATCATATTCCACCAATGTGATGTTCTGCTCCGGCACGCCCCGCTCGAGCAGAGCCTGGGTGAAGGGGCCCGTTCCGGGGCCGAGTTCGAGAATTGGCCCGGTTCCGGGCGTGATGTCCTGGGTCATTAGGGAGGCCACCGCGCTGCCGGAGGGGGCGACGGCCGCCACGCGAAGCGGGTTGCTGATCCAAGCCCGGAAGAATGCCAGAGCATCAGAGACCGACATCGCGGCCTCCCTTGATCGAAGGTTGCTCGGCCGGAACGATGCCCTGCGGGGTGGGCTGGTCGATGAATTGCGATAACATTCTCAGGTCATCCACGGCATGAGGACTGTCACCCATTCGCTATGAACGGGCGATCGAACGGCCCCGCGGCTTCCAATGGTTCGCGGGGCGGCCAGATCGATCGTGTAACTGTGTCCCACGCACGGATTGCGGGAGCCTGTCACGCAGCGCTTCAATGGGAAGGCGGGGCCGAACCGCTGAAGTCGTTGGGAATGGCCGATCCTATCTCCGCCAACCTCGTGACTTGCTTCCTGGAGTGGACCCTCACGGATCGCTTTGAATGAAATCCACCCTTCCAGATGGTCTCGACTGGGTCAGGTTCTGGCAAACGTCTGCTTTTCGGCCGCGAGAAGAGACGGCATGACGATCTTGTTCGCAAAGGCGAGGAAGGGCGCACGCAGCCCCTTCGAACCGGAAACCTAGCCAACTCGCACGAAGCCCATATTGTCACCGATGACGGTCGTCGGCCCAATCGGCAGCGGCTCGGGGTTGCTGATGCCAAGCTCGACGAATTCGAGCTTGTCGTTCCATGCCTTCCTGAGAAAATCCGAGAAGGCATGAATGGTCAGTTGTTCGCCGGGACACCGCCGGTAACCGAACCCGAAAGGCGCAAAGCCCGCATAGTCACACACCGGAAGCGGCTTACCGTCGACTTTCCCAAACACAGTCCCGAAGGCACTGTTTTCCATCGAGCCTTTGCGGCCGTCCTTCAGATCGAAGCCCGTCTTGTCGAACGGGCATTTCGCAAAGCCCATGGAAAGCGTCTTGGCTTCATCGATGTCCTGGCTGGTTGGTTGGTGCTCGTAGCGAGACGGGTCGAAATCGGTCGGATTCTTCCAGTGTACCGGGTCTTTGCTCGTGGATGTATGCGGGGTCACGATGTAGCCATGTCGCTCGTAATATGGCGGCCTGGTTTCCGTGAGTGCGGAAATGCTGCCGCCATTGGGCGAGATGGTGCGGAACAGTTCCATCGTGAAGCGCTCCAGCGGCGTGAACGGAGCCCCGTTGGCGTTGTCGAAGTCGCCCTCCATGGTTGTCTTGAACCACGACTTGGCTTCCGGGTCCCCGGTGCCAGTGCCGAGCTTTAACATGATGTTGTAAAGCATGTTTCCCCACTGGCTGAAGGCCACGAAGTTGTGGAAACACTCGAAAACGACGTCCTTGGAAGCGAAATACTCTCCGTCTCCGGCATTCTTGATCCAGTACCAGGCAAAGGTCTTGTCCGGGTTCTGGATCTTTCCTCCCTTCAAGTCGGAAATCTTCTCGTCGATCCAGGCCTTGAGGTACCCCAGGTTCGAGTGAACGATCATGTAGTTGTCGTAGACGATGCGTTGTGTCGGGTCGCGATAGGCAAGGACCGTGTTGAAGCTGTTGCCGATCTGGCGGATGCGATCCGGGATCTGATCGTGCGACAGGCCGAGATGAAGGTCCCAATAGAGGTCCCAATAAGCCTCGAGATAGGGCCGCATCAGCGGCTTCCCGGCATTCCCGTCCGACAGGAGCTTGTCGAAAAATGCCGCGACTTTCCCGCCATATTTCTCGTTGTAGAGATCGGGGGTCACGGCCGACATGTAGATGCGCTTTCTGCGATTGTCCGGACCGCGCTTCTCAAGCCCCTGCAGGAACACCGTCACCCCGTGCTCGGGAGCCGGTCGCCAGGTTTCGCTCAGCAAGCCCCAGAGATCGTAGGGAAGCGCATTTTCCTTGGTGAGGGCGACCCCGATCATGGGAAGCATCGGCTCTTCCCCTTGATAGGTGCTCACGAGGAAATACGGGACGATAACGTTCTCGAAATAGCCCGGGTCGAAAGCGCTGGCAAATTGGGCTCGCAGGCGAGCCGCAGCCGAAGCGGCATCGGCCGGCGACAAGGGCTGGCCAGCCGCTGGCGGTGATTGTGGATGGGCAATATTCGGGGACAGCGCAGCAGCGGCGGCGGTTGCCCCGCCGGTCAGGAACGTACGCCTTTTCATGATCGGCTCCTCTGGGGCGAGTGGTCGCTTCGAAAACCTGCCAAGTGCCATCACAGAACTAGGCTGGCCTCTCGGTCCGACAAGCCACAGCCGCGCTAGCCTCTACCTGCTTCTGAAGACCAGCAACCGACACCAGGGCCATGATCGTGCCGTTCGTGCTCCGCGGCATCGACGGCTGCTCTCGCGAGCGCGACCTCCAGCATGGTTCCCCGCGATGTCTGCTTCCGGCGGAGCCAAAGATCACTCACTGGACGAGATGCGCCGGACGGGGTCGACGGTGGAAGGTCTGCTTGCTAGCAAAATCTCCCCGTAACGGACCGACAGCTTCCGGCCCAAGGCTGCCAGTCTGCAACGCGCCCATCTCGATCGTTGAGACCAACTTCGCCGCTTCCTGAAACCGGACATAATGGGGCCACGCTCGGCCCGCTTCGGTCTCCGTAGCGGGCCATTTTTCTTCACAGCACCAGCGACCGCCGCAGCACCTCGAAACCGCGCCTTGCATCTAAAATCGCACGAGTTCGACGCGGCGGTTTCGTGCGCGGCCTTCCGACGTGGCGTTGTCGGCCAACGCCTTGTCCGCACCAAAGCCAGCGGACTTCAGCCGTTCAGGAGCGACGCCCTTGGTGACGAGCGCCTCAACCATGCTTTGCGCTCGCTGTAGCGACAGTTTGCGATTCGACCCGGCACTTCCGATGTCGTCGGTGTGGCCTTCGATCGACAGGCGCAGCGCCGGATCGGTCCGGAGCAGGGCCAGCACCTGGTCGATGACCGGCGTTGCATCTGGTTTTAGCGTCGCCTTGGCGAAGTCAAAATTGACGTGGAGCGAAACGCGGCCGTCTTTGTCGAGTGCGGTCCGTAACTCGTCAGCCCGGGGCGGTGTGATCGAAGCCTGGAACGGCTTTTCCTCAATCACCGTCAGCTCGATGTCGGCCTCTTGGCTGAACAGCTTGAGCCAGAACACCTGGCCTTCGTGGACGAAGCGCGCATAGGTCCATTGATGGTCGCTGTGCAGCACCTCGCCGCCGAGCTTCTTCACCGCCATCCGATAGTTCGCATGGATGTCTGCGTCGCTCGCTGGCTTGCTGCGGTCGGCGGCTTCGTAGCGAACGAAGAAGCGCGCGCCGTTTACGTCGATGTCGCGCACGTCGCCGTCATCGCCGTCGATGCTGATCGTGGCCTCATCGAAACTGCGCCGCTCGGGTGGGCCGGCGACGTAGTCGGGCATATGCCCGAGCAGGCGATGGTCGGACGGCCCCGGCGCAGTCAGCACAAAGTCCGCCTCCTGCTGCTGCACGACGGTGACCTCGATGGAAGTTTCCTGGCTCCAGATGTGGAACCAGGTCGTGGCGCCGTTCTTCGTCAACTTCGCCGTAGTGTTGTTGCGGTCGCTGTTGAGCACGGTCGCGCCGAGCGCGCGCATTTGCGTGCGGTAGTTCTCCTGGATTTCCAGGTCGCTCATCAGCCTGTCGTCGTTCTTCGGCACATACCTGGCGTGGCACTGGCGCCCGGCGATGTCGTCCCAGCGCGCGCCGCCGTCGGTATCCTCGACTGGAAACTGATGAACGTCGTGAATGCGCAACTGCACGCCATCCTCGTCCAGCCGATACAACGGCAGCGCGCCGAGCGGCGCACAAGTAGTCTGTGCCGCCTGAGCCGATGTTGCGGCCAAACAAAGTGCGAACAGCCCGATTGCTCGGCGCATGTTTGAATTCGACATATTGCCCCCATGTAATACTTGAAGCGCACCTAACCCCCTCCCGGAGGAATCCGGGGTCCTGCGGCTACAGTGGAATTGTCGCCCGTATCGGCAGGGCGACCAGTTCGGCCCAGCGATGGGTGCGTGTTTTCTGGAACAGGTTCCGTAAGCGAAACTTACAATAGGAGTGTCAGAACCAGAGGGATACGAGCAGGCCGAGGCGCGAGCAGGAGGGGCGACTGACCCCACCTGTCACGCCATTCGGTGATCAGATCCCCAGTGTCCCGGCTTTCGCGGCGGCGAAACGCTCGGAAACCCTCTTCCAGTTCACCGCATTCCACCACGCCTTCAAGTAGTCCGCCCGGCGGTTCTGATAGTTGAGATAATAGGCGTGCTCCCAGACATCGTTGCCCATCAGCACACGCTTGCCGTCCATCAGCGGCGTATCCTGGTTAGGGCGGGCCTCGATGGCAAGCTTGCCTTCCTTGGTGACCGTTACGAACACCCAGCCGGAGCCGAACTGTCGCGTGCCGGCGGTGTTGAAGTCGTTTTGAAACTTCTCCATGCCGCCAAGGTCGCGCTCGATCGCGGCCAGCACCTCGCCCTCCGGTTTGCCACCGTTGGGACCCATGATCTGCCAGAACATGCTGTGGTTGGCGTGACCGCCGAGATTGTTGCGTATGGTCGCCCGAATTGTTTCATCGAGCGACGAGAGATTGGAGAGCACGGTTTCGATCGGCGTCGTGGCGATCTGCGGATGGGTTTTGGCGACGACATTCACCGCCGTTACATAGGCCGCGTGGTGCTTGCCGTGGTGCAGTTCCATGGTTTTCGCATCGATATGCGGCTCGAGCGCGATCACGGGATAGCTCAACGGGGGGACTGTGAAGGGGCCGGTCGATGCCGGCGCCGGGGTTGTCGCCTGCGCGAAGACGACCTTTGGAGCGGCGGCCATCGCCACAAGACTGCTTGCGGCAAGAACGAGGCGGCGACGTGAAAGCATTGGCATGTATATCTCCATTTTTGGCAGGCAGGCGTGACGCGCGAAGCGTGCATCTGGGCAATGGTCTGCGCCACATGCAGGCTTATGCCGGTTTCGATGCCGACCACGGCTTGGGAGCGGGAAACGATTCTGCCCAGTTCATGCGGAGCAATACGGGGAACGCCCACGAGTATCTTGGGCGATACCGTATGCCTTTTTGCACCGAGCGAACTGACAGTCGGCTGGACAATTGCACAGCCCTCATCCTGAGAAGCGCAACGAGCGCGCCTTGAAGAATTTGAGCCGTGAAAGCCTCCAAACGGGCTCTGACACGCCGCTCTGTTCTACGAGGAGAGTCGCCTGATCTCCGAAGGCGTGACATTGAAGCGCTGGCGAAACGCGCGGCTGAACGAGGACAAATCGGAGAAACCGACATCGTAGGCGATTCCAGTGATCGTACTGGGAGCCTCGCCGCGTTCCTGAAGAAGACGGAAGGCGAGATCGAGCCTGCAATCGCGAACGAAATCGGTAAAGGTCGTCCCTTCGCTCGCGAACAAGTGCTGGATGTAGCGCGGCGACACGCCCTGGCGCCGCGCGACAGCGTCGATGTGGAGCCCTGGGTTGGACAATCTATCGCGAATATCCCTCTGAACGAGCTTCAACCGTGCTGCCGCGTTGCTGCGCTCATTGCGCTCAGCGCCGCCACGGACGAAGCCGTCGAGAACCAGTGCCGTAAGGTCGTAGACATGACGGGATGCGACCTCACCAGCCTTAATCGAACACGGTGGATGGCGGCGCAGCGTTTCGACATAAGCCGCCAGCAGCGGTACACCACCAGCCGTCGACGGTACTACATAGCACGCCTCCATATCGATCCTGGGGACGAGGCCGGCAAGTAATCGACGGTCGAGCGTGACGATATCGAAGGAGGAGGGTTTGCCGTGCCAGCATTCATGGAAAATCCCCTCATTCACCAGCACGAGGTCGCCTGGGGCGATCCTGACCGGCGCCTTGCCCTCGACTGAAATCTCGCGCTCATCGTTCTGGATCATCCAAATATAATTCTCGCGCCCGTCCTGCAGCAAGTCGCGCGCCCGCACACCGTGCATCGGGGTGAACAGGCCGCGGGCAACGACCAGACCGCCGGGCAGCGACATTGCCTCCAAGTCGACGCGAATATTGCCAGGGTCGGCCGGAAAGAAACGGCGTCCGCTGATTTGGCGTGCCACGAAATCATGCACGAATGCCAGTTGCTGTCGCTGCGGAATGCTTTCCGTGGACAGTAGCTGTATCGGAAATGGGATGGCGCTCACCTAAGCTTCCTATCGCCTCGCCTGTTCAAAAGGCATTCAACCGCTTCAAACAATATTGCGGCGCAGGACCGGTTCTACGCCTTCTGGGAGGACTTTTACAGCAAGCGGCACGCGATTTGCTTTGCTGAGGGCGAATGTAATTTCACATGAGGCGAACAGATAATGCCTGCACAGCGGCCATTGCGAGTTCGGTACGCATGCAGCGTACGCGCTGACTAGCAGCATGACGGACGCGACAAGATATCTCTGCCTCCGGCGAAGCGTAGCGTGACGGCAGCGGTTGGGGCGATGCGTTAGCGCGCGTTTGGAGGCTTTCACGGCTCAAATTTTTCAAGGCGCGCTCGTTGCGCTTCTCAGGATGAGGGCTGTGCAATTGTCCAGCCGACTGTCAGTTCGCTCGGTGCAAAAAGGCATTCGGTATCGCCCAAGATACTCGTGGGCGTTCCCCGTATTGCTCCGCATGAACTGGGCAGAATCGTTGGCCCGTGTCTTTGGGGATATCATTATGAAAAATTGCATTATCGCTTCGGCACTTCTCGTCGCCAGCATTACCGGCGCCAAAGCCGCCGACGTCGTTGTTCAGGAACCTGTTGCCGCCTACAACTGGTCGGGTATCTATGTCGGTGGCCAGATCGGCTATGTGGCCGGGGGAAAGGTCAATCACGCGTATGATATCGCCCAATACGGTGAAGACAGCCAGTGGAACTACCGGCTGAATCCGAAGGGTGGGTTTGGCGGAGTTTTCGGCGGCTACAACTACCAACTTGATGGTGGTGTCGTTCTCGGCGTCGAAGGCGACCTCGTCTGGGGCAACGTCAAAGCCGACGGTGCCAATGTCTCGGCGACATCCTTCATGAGCAATACAAAGCTCGACTGGATTGGCACCGCTCGGGCGCGGGTTGGGTATGCGTTTGACCGGTTCATGCCTTACATAGCCGGTGGTCTCTCCGTTGCTCGCTTCCGTTTTGGAGAGGTCAATGTCGATCACTCGGACTTTCCGAGCACCGGTGCCAGCACTGCCTCGGGCACCATGACCGGATGGACGATAGGTGCAGGTGCGGAATACGCTGTGACGGAAAATTGGACAGTACGCGGCGAGTATCGTTACACCCAGTATGGGAAGAAGGACTTCACCGCGACCCCAGAATCTAATTCCTGGGAGGATCCGTGGACTGCCCGAGTTCGCACACACGATGTCCGCTTGGGTGTAGCCTACAAGTTCTGATCTGCATCACCAAACGATCTCCGGTCCGGGCGAAAGCCGGGGCATCATTCAGTGAGCTGCAAAAGACCCGGCGTCGGCGGGCCGACGCCGCCGTTCCTGCGAACCAGTCCGACGACATGTCTCCGCGCCCTGGCTTTGCGTTGGCAAAATGGGTCTGGCATCGCAAAGCGCGATACGGCATGAGTGAAAGTATGACCGCTTGCTACTGAGTTCGCCCCAAAGCGGACCGACCACTTCCGGCCCCAAGCGGTCATTGACGCCATGATTTGAAGGGGATACCTCGAAAAATTCTGCCAGTTCCGCGATCAGGTGGCGCGGACGCTGCGTCATGCAACCCGCCTCACCGGGCCCCCACGTGCTACAAGCGCAAAGGCTCAGCTTACGAGAGGGATAGCAAAGGCGCAGCGCAAGCCTTCGGGCTGCCATAGAAACTCGACCTCACCGCCAAGAGCATTGTTGACCATCCGCCTGATCAGGCCCGAGCCAAAGCCCGTTCTGGGCGGTACGGCTGTGGTGAGACCACCTTGCTCACTCCAGACCACAGATAGCTGTGGCCGGTCCGCGTCCGCTGCAGTCGACCAAGTTACCCGCAATTGGCCATCCTCACAGGCCAGGGACCCGTACTTGGCCGAATTAGTCGTCAATTCATGAAACATGAGCGTGAGCGGTATGAGCATTGACTGCGGCACTATGACGTCTGGGCCCTCAAGCATAATTCGCTTGTCTTGCTTCACCTCAAAGGGGCCTGTTTCGGTAAGCAGCAAATCCGCAAGCGATACTCCCCGGCCACTGTCCTTGATCAGTAGATCATGTGTCGCAGAGAGCGCCCCCAAGCGCGAAACAAGGCGCTCCGCAAAGCTTTGAACGTCCGTCTCCTCACGCGCCGTCTGACGGGCGAGCGCCTGTACTACAGCGAGATTGTTTCGGATTCTGTGGTGCATCTCCCGCACGATCTCACGCTTGCGCTCATCTTCCTGACGCTGCTCGGTAACGTCGAGTGCAACACCATCCAGTTCGATCGGCTGCCCCAGCGCATCCCGTGTCGTGTGGACCGACAGTTCCAACCAACGCACCGAACCATCTGGTCGGATAATGCGATAACTCGATTTGGATGTTCCCGCTTGGGCAGTAATCGTCTCCGCCAATGCTGCCTCGGCAAGGCCGCGATCGTCAGGGTGTACAATCGCCAGCCACTCTGCAAAGTCCATGCTGGTTTGCGTGACAGGTAGACCAACCATCGTGGCGAAGGCTGGTGACCATCTCCCGCGATCCTCCTTGAGGTCATACGAGACGGAGCCGAGACGGCCAGCCTCAAGAGCGGCATGCAACCGACGATCAGCTTCCTTTGCGTCTTTCAGCATCTGATCCGTCCGCACTATCATGGCTTGCAAGATTCCGCCAACGAGGACCATCGCGGCGCCAAAGAAGCAGAACAGCGCCAGATTGAGCACACTAGCAGTCGTGCCGATCTGGAAGGGGTGGATAGGGTCAATAAACAGAACCCAAGCCGAAGCAGCAGACAGTAAAAGAGCGAGTGCCCCAGGGCCTCCACCACCAAGAACAGACGCCAGAAAAACGGCCAGAAACACAGTGACAAAGGGAGAAACATTGACTTCTAGAAGTCCGATGCCAACGCGAATGAGAACGGCTACGAGTACACATCCAACAGCAAACGCATAGGCCAATGCTCGATTGGCGATAAAGTTGGCGTGATAGGTTCGGATCAACTGGCCCGCAACATCGTGTTTCCATTCCTGCATGAACCACCCCCTCCCTAGCGCCACCCGCAGCCACGTCAGCACGGTTTGTGTTGAACGCGCAAGGGGACAGGCAACGCGCGAAATTGTCCGGCATATCCGCCATGCCATGGCGCGGCCACACCAGACTACCTGATCCTGATCTGTTGCCACGATCCTCGCCGGCGCGGTGCGAGCTGTCCAAGACGACCCCCAGAGATGGATAGATTAACCGGGCTCCACCAGGCCGCTGGCCGCGATAGGTCACAGCAGCCTCCCTGCCGCCGGCTATGGTCTCCAGATGAGGGGCGATTCCTGTGGATTTGCGTGCGGTGAAGCCTTGTCCGCAACTCGAGGGTGACCGATCCTGACCACGGGCATTGTTGGGTACGGAGCACCGTGCATGGGGATGAGGCGTTTCCACAAACCAGTGCGCATTCAAATTGGTCGAATTGATCGCGACCGCATTGTGTGCGGCACGGAAGATGCCGCCAAAATTCTGCTGCGCGCTTGGCCGTCTACCCACAATGAAAAAAGGCAAGCGGCCATGAGAGCTTGCCTTGAGGTCCTCAAGGGCCAGAAGCCTCCCAGCGTCGCTCGGAGGGCATTCATCGAAGCCGCACAGGAGGCCCGCGTTCTTCTCGACGAGGACACTCGCGCCTGATCTCATGCCGTCACGGAACCGCTTCAGGATCGCGCCCCAAGTCAGCCATAGAGAGCGCTTGGCCGCGGCCTGAAAGCAGACGCTCCAGAAGCCTGGAGAAACCGTTGAGTGTCATCTCTCGTGACACGTGGTGCGCTGGGAGGCTCACAGCGGTATCTTTACTCCGCCGCGAACGTCGACGGTGAAGGCGTCGCCGCTGTCGTGCCCGGCTTCCGCCCCGAGGAAGAAGCTTGAGTGAAATTACGCTAGTCAACCAAGCCCAATAGCTCCACGTGCAGCCGGCGAACGAATGCACCTACTAGCCGTCAGACGTAAGAAGATATTTTGTCGGACGCGGGCCGGGCGACATCACCCATTGTCGCAGGTATTGCTGCGCTGACTTCATCTGGAATGATCTCGTCGCCAAAGCGGCGGCGCATAAGGCGGGCCAAGCCTACAATCACGTTTTCCTTCGCCTCGTGGGGGCGAAAAAGGCGCGCGCTTATGTAGTAGCTCCAGAGCACTGCTGCGCGGGCATATTTTCGCGGGCTAAGTGCAAGGTGAATGCGAACGGGCAAAGACGGCGCAGTCTCGTTTGGATTGGCATAAAGAAGCCTGTAGGGACCTTTGCTTATCGGGCTTTTGGTCAGCGATTCAAGTTCACGGTCCTTCGCCTCGAAGTTGCCCGAAGCCAACAGAACCTGGCAAATGCACGAAGTAATGTAGCGTTCGAATACAGACCCAGGCTTGCACAAGGGCCGTGCGCGGTGAAGCAATTCAAGCGCGCCATCGAAATCTCCCGCGAAGCCGCGCAAACGCCCAAGTATTGAGAGAGCGTCGGCCAGTGCCGTCGATCTGGCAAACGCCTCCTCCGCGATTTCCAACGCCAGCACTTGGTGGGCCGGCCCCATGAAACTGAGAACATGTGCCGCAGACAGCGCATTCTGGGGATCATCCAGCAGGTCGGGCAGAACCTCAAGGATGAGTCCCTCCAGATCAGCTTGATCGCGTTCGCGGGGATCCTCGTTGGCCAGAAAGCGCCAACCATCGATGATGTAGCCAGTATAAATGTTGACCGCCAGCATCAGTCGCGTAGCGGGGGGTGCATTCCCATTACGAATTAACTGGCGCAACCGCACATCATTCTTGCGCCAGATAGAAGACGACGGGAACGCTTCTCCCTTCAGTTTGGCTATTTCGCTGTGCAATCCGGCAGCGCTGTCGTCGGCAAACAGCTCGCCAGCCTCGACCAATCTAACGGCCAAGGGTGCCTCATCTGAGGCGCCTGGGCCCGTTCGGTCGACCTGGAATTGCCAAAGTGCGGAAAGGTGACTTTCGGCCAACGAGTTGACGTCGATGTCGTGGCAGCTATCGCGCCGCACAAGGATGACCTTTGTGTTCTCCCTGCTTTGGAGACAAGAAACACATTCCCTCCTGCCGCCAGATACGATGAAAGTCAGATTGATCCGAAAGGTGAAACCAGCTTCGGTTTTATCGGGTCTGACGGACACGACGCGCCCGACGGGCAGTTGCTTCCTGAGGGCCTGCGCAACCGCTTCGGCAAACTCGATGTCGTGGCTGTCAGCGCTCTTCTGCCCGATTGTGACAATGGGGCCCACAACGACGTAGCTTTCCGCCAGAGGACCTGTTTGCACGGAATGGGGGCCAACCCAAACATATCCTTCGCCATACCGAGTGCCGATGAATTTCGGGTTCTTGGCCGAGTCCCGAATCTTGCTTCTAAGTCGATTTATGAAGAAATCCACGTTGCGGTCCGAAGAGTCGGATCCGACCTGTGAAACAGCGTCCAGCAGTTGTTCACGACTTCGCAGCATTCCGGCATGGGCGATCAGATCCGCGAGCAACAGTCGTTCTGCTCGCGTGAACTTTATCATTTTGCCGTCGTCGCCATGAGCATATGAATAGTCTGGCGCGAAAGTCAGGTTTTGGTAATTGACACCCACCATTTGCTGGCACCAAGCCGGAATTACCTAGTGCGTGTCTACAGCAAAGCAAATGTGGAATCGAGAAAAATGAAGTACACCTGATGTACCAAAAATGACGTCTCTTGGACGGAGTGCTCCATCGTGCTCAACGCGTCCCATGCCGAGCTTAGGGGCAAACCATTTAGCATCTGGCAGGCCCGTCATATCAGCTATTTGCCGCAACTACTTCGCCGCACCGGATATGATGCAACTTGATTGGATTCCGTTCCAATCAGAGGCGGTGCTTTTTGCGTTCGATACTTCGGCTTTCCCGCGACCCGACGTGAGAAGGAAAATTACCGCCCCAACTCGCCGAGGCGGGCTTCGTTTCTGAAAGATTCAGGCTCAACCCAATCGATGTCCGACACGCCGACCATTGCGGTCTTTGCTTGCTCTCGATGTCTTCTTCTTTCTCGATCAAGCTCCCGGTTCTCTTCTGGCAAGACGTACAACTGCCGGCTTGACCCACCCGTCTGGCGACAGCAGCATCCAATCGGCCGCGGCCCATATCAGGCAACAAGTCATAAAGCTCAGAGACAACAGCAGTTCCTGCATGTTTTCCAGCAGCGCAAGCTCCCGCCAGAGCGCAGCCGCGCCTACAAGGACCGCTGGCACACGGCTTACCAGGACCAGATCCTTGCAGAAATCGGCCACGCGCGATTGGGCAAAGGAACCTTGCCTCGTTGCCGTGCCACCCAAGGCAGCGCCGAATTTCCCCGTTGCGTGTAGTAAACCGGCCGAAGCGGCAAGCCACGGATTGCCCATGATGACCAATCCGATCCCGAGAAGGATTGCGCCGATGCCAGAAAGCACATCGCCTTGTCGATTGAGCTTGGGATCGGGTGGCGCACCGTTTGACCAGGCCCTGGTGTAGAGGAGGCCGCCCCAGAAAAACACTGATGTGGCGCCGGTTAACGCGGCCGCCGCCGGACTGCCCACAACATGGGCAATGACGCGGCCCCACACAGTGGCCCCGTCATCGCGGGAAGCATCCGCTGCAAGTGCGACGCCAAGCCCGACGATGAAGCCCAGTGAATTACCCAAATTGTAGAGCATGCCGGGATCCCGCATGCGGCTCTCGATCCGCTGACGAGCTCTACTATCAGTCATCGGAACACCGCCTGGTCACATGTAGTAAGGAGGGGGTTGCACGCGACGGGCTTCCACTAGCAGAAGCGGAGGGCGGCGCGGGGCACCTCATCGTGCCGTTTGTCCAGTGACGTTGCTGGCATATTGCGCGCCAGTGGCGCCGCCGATCTGCCTGTCGCTGATCTCCAGTACAAGCTTGCGCCGAAGCGCAATTGCATATTCTTCCGGCTTGCGCGGCGCGATCACAAAGGCTCCCGCCCCCGTCATGACGTTGTTTTCCAAATATCCCGGCAGGTCATCAGTTATTCCGGGCTCGCCCCGCGAAACCGCAATGCCGTTGACGATGTAGCCGACCTCGAATGCTCGCGTCCGACTGTCGATGAGCGGTAGCCCGTCATTGTTGGTGCCGTTCGTGGAAACGTCGATGACCTTGCGCCCCGCGTGGCCGGGGTATCTGTCGAGCAGCAATCTGCCGGCGTCGATGGCGAACGAAAGCGAGGTTCTGCCGCCCCCCTTCGCTCGATGCCGTCGCTTCCACGTTTAAGGATGAGGCGCGCCGCATTGCTGGCATCTTCGGCGCCGCATAGTCTCGTCCAGGGGAGGATGACGGCCAGCTCCCCAACGCTCGACCATTCGACATAGGCGATCGCGACGCATCCGATCGGACCGCTTGCAATGGCTTTGGCGACCTCGGCGGATCGTAGTGCCTCGACATGACCGTTGAGCTGCAACTGAGCCGTACCGGGGCCGATAGAGGAGGACTTGTCTACGGCGAAGATAACCGCCGTGTCCACCGCGTCGCCCTCGATGGCAAATGCCGCGTCGAGCGAGAACGCTACCGAGTGCAAGGCCACGATTGCGACAGCAAGTGAGCCGCAAAAGGCGCCCCTTTTTCGAGCAAAAAATTTCCGCCCGGCTGAACATATGCTCAACGCGGCCGGGCGTGAGCGTACTTCGATGGCGAGGGCCGAGTTTGCCATATACATGCGAGAGTCTCCGGTTCGGGAAATCGGCTTTGGCTTCAGGCACGGATCGCGTCCGGTCATCGCTCGTCGAAATCGAGCGGCGGCCGGCCCTTTTGGCGCTGGTCCCAACTGGAAGGCGCCCGCATCAGCATCAACAGCCTGATGGCATCGTGAAGCGCTTCGGAGATCTCTCTCAGCCAAAAGCGTATCATTTTGCGCTCCCTCGCCACACGCTGTCTTGCCAATGTTGACATGACTGTACCTTCCGGCAGGAGACTTAAGCCTCGCTCCGCCGAACGCGTTACAGATATGCTCTTCCAGCATCTGTGATGGTTATGGAGTGATTGTTGTGAAAATATTTGAGCTTGATAAAATAAAGCCTTGCCAAGGAGGAATGAGCCAGTTGAGGCAGAATTTATTCGTACTTCTTCTTGCGGCGGCGTGAAGAGGAATGCGGACGACGCGCTTCGTCGTGGTGCCGCGTTTACGGGGCCAGCACTGATCTTGTTGCGCGGCTGGTTGGCTCCTTAGGGCTCTGCCGTGCTCATCGATTGTCCGCATTCGAAGCATTCGACACCAAAGCGGACGGTCCACTTCCGGCCCAAGGCTGTCAGTCAGCATCGCGCCCCTGAGCGGTCATTCCTGATGCTTCCCTGGCTCAGGCAAGCGGACGTTCAGCACAACAAGCGCGCATGGCCCGATCCGGCCGTTCTCACGGTAAGTTTCCACCCAATGACAGGCAATAATGGCGATCCGCTCGTTGAAAGACCGCCGTTCCGCCCTAGAATTTCGAGACCAGTCTTCGTCCTAGTACAGGCGCGAGGATTCCCCCGACGGGTCGCGAAGGCCGTACTACGGCTACGGACTATAGGGCGACGGGCAGTGCGGTTATTGCCCCTATCCCTCCTGCTACTGAAGCGGTACGCCGACTCGGCGCCGCTGATAGGAAGGAGAAGGTGCGGGCGCCCGACCGATGATGGCGGCGCTGGCATCGCGCCAGGTCGACTATCGTTCCAGATGCCATATGCGGAAAAGCTCGCAAACACTGACTATGCTGGCTTGAAGGCGCAATGAGCAAATTGATCCACTCTGTAGGCGCAATCGACCGGCGGGAGCGAAATCTGCCTAACCGCGCGACAGGGCATCGACGCAATTTCGCCGTTGCCAGCATTTGGAAAGGTGCGTTCAGGGAGGCGAAACCATGAAAAGCCTAAAGCGAGATGTTTTCTGTGCCATTGCGCTGGTTTTGATGGCGCTCACGACACACGCGGACCCACTCACAACAATGGACGAGGTTGGAGCGACCATCATGTCGTGCTGGAAACCACCGGCCGGCGTTAAAAAGTCCACCGTTACGCTGAGCTTCAGCCTCAAGAGCGATGGAGCACTAATTGGTCCGCCACAGGTCAAGTTCATCAAGGTCGCTGGCGACGAGAAGGTACGTCAGCAGTTTGTCGATGCTGCCTTGGACGCCGTGGACCGATGCACACCCGTTGAACTGTCGCCCGCCTTGGCCACGGAGATTGGGGGTCAACCATTTACGATGGAATTTACGTCAGCCGATAACGCTAAAACCATCTCGCCCGAGGACTAGCCTGGAGACCGCGGTACGGTTCGACTAACAAGCCCAATGCTTCCCAATGCGCTTCTCCACAGGTGCAATCGGAAGGCTCCTGCTGAAGTCGAAGGTGGATGGCAGCTCCAGCTCGTTCCATTCCGAAAGCCGCCGGTCCCCTGTCTGCTTGTCAGGCGGCTATGCGCCTCATGTCGGCCGTAGGGGGAAGTTTTGCCGTTGCCCGAAAGCAGCCATCACCAGAATACGCTGTAGGTCGCGGTTGTACGCGGGCGACGAGCCTCTCCGGAGTCGTGCGCGACCGTGGGCTCGCTATTCAGAGGAACGCCCATCCAGTTCGAAATCGCCGAGCAGACTCGGATTGCGTTCAAGTTGTCTCGATCGAATACCGCTTTTGTGCATTGCCTTGCCTGGCAGCCAGATCCGGGAAACGAGTTTTGAGTTCCGGCGGGATTACGCCCGCGCCATGCATGTTGACGAGATGAACAGACAGTCCCAACAACACGTTCTTCTGGTGGTGCCGGCGGGCAAACTGGCGTGCCGAGATCCTGTACAGGTACATGAGCATGCGTTGCCCCTGGGTCATGGTCACAGCCGCCAGAACCGGCTTGAGCACCGCCGGGACAAGGCGGGCCTTGGGTGGCAGGAAGAACAGGCCGACCCTGAGCCGGCTGGCCGGGTCAAGCGCATGAAGCTCGGCCGTCAATTGGGCGATATCGCCGCGACGGTCCGCGGCAAGCAAGGCGGTCCCCTTGATGACCAGAAGATAGATATGGAACTGCGATCCGGCCTTGCTGAGCTCAATTGCCCTGTCGTAGAGCTCGATCGCACGCTCGATATCGCCCTGGCTGGCGTGGATTTGCCCCTTCATGGCAAAGGCCGCAGCAAAGGCGGTACTCGTCAGGAAGGCTTCGTCGGTGAGCCTGCACGCCAGTTGCAGATGGCCTCGGTCGAGGAAGCGCAGCACTTTTGCGATTCCCATGAGCAGCATGGGCTTGCCCCCGGCTTGCGGCAGCGCTCCCAGCACCAGCCGTTCCATCTCATCCTCGATGGCCAGCCATTCGGCATCCGTGAGGGGCGGTGTCTCCGGCATGAAAGGCGCCAGGACCAATTGGGCGTAGCGGTTGAGCGCGCGCAGAACAGCAATGGTGGGATCATCGGGATTGGCGGCATGACCCTCTGCGAGCCTGGGCGCATTTTCGCGCCAGCTTTCGCAACCAGCCGAGACTAGTAGGGCCGCGTCGTGCAAACGCAAATGCAATGGCCGATCGGTCGGCTCCGGGGGCTGGCCGTCGGGCAAGGCCGCGTGGGCCCAGATCGACTGGACCAGTGATTGAGCGAAGACTTCCAGATCCGCAGTACGCGACGGGCCTGGCAAGGTGATCCGGAAGGGCGCAATCGGCGAGTTGGTTCCACCATCCCTGAGAACCAGCGCCATATGAACCTGCTCCTCGTCGGACAGCAGGCTCACTTCCAGGCTATGGCCAATGGTGCCTGCCGCGCCTTGCTCGAACCGCCACTGCGGCATGCACAGAACCTTACGCTCGTCCCCGAGCGCAGATCCAACATGCTTCGCAAGGCGCTCGACGATCGCCCCGAGCGGGCCCGCGTCCTGTGCGAGACCATAAACAGGGCCGATCAGCATGAAGGCCGAGACGGTTTCGGCCGCGACCGCGTCGGCGACCCACAGATAGCCCTCGCCATACTGCGTCGCGATGAAACGAGGAGCGCGGGCATTGTCTCCCAGCCGCTTGCGCAGGCGGTTGACCAGATAGTCGACATTGCGTTCGCCGAGCTCGCCAGCGAGGTCGCCCAGGCCTTCCAGCAATTGCGCTCGGGTAATCAGTTTGTGTGGCTGGCGGCTCAAGTGCAGGATCAGAGCCCGCTCCTGCCGGGTCAGTCGCAGGACCGTTCCGTCATCTCTCGTGGCGGAGAGCATGTCGGGCTGGAACATTAGATCGGCATAGCGCACGGATTGCATGGCTCTCCCGGCGGGTTGGCGGAGCAAGCCTTGGCGTCGTGCCGGCTCCTCCGGTTCTGTCGCAATCGGCTGGCGCCTGGTCAGGTCATCTCTAAAGGATGTCCAGTAATAGTCATCATGCATGACTTAGGAAAAATGTCTTGGCATTTTGAAGAAAATAAATCGCAGAAAACGACATCAAAACATCTCGACCAAATATTGGTGCGAGAATGTTTTGTTATGGCTGCCTCGGACGGAAATGGTGCAGGCACCTACGCAGCCGGGGGGAAGTATATGAATCGACCATTTGAGGCCAGCCGCCGGCAGGCTGCACACGGCGTGCTTGACGCAAGCGTTTCGGCAGATGCTCTCACGGTTGCGTTAAGCGTCCCGGCGGCGGCTCGGCATTGCCGAGCCTCGTATTTCTCCACCGCACTTGCCGCTATTTTCTGGGCGAGCGGCGGGTTCCAGCCAGCGCAGGCACAAACGGTGACGATCAACGGCGACGTGGATCCAGCCGGAGCTACATCGCCGATATGGAACGCCGGTGCCCTCCTCTATGTCGGCGAGTTCGGGGCCGGCACGCTGACCATCGCGGATGGTGGCAAGGTCACCAACGCATACGGTAAAATCGGCGTCAACGCCAGATCGACCGGCACGGTGACGGTCTCCAGCACGGACGCCATCGGCAACGCATCGACCTGGGCGAATTCCGACTCGCTTTCTGTCGGCGAGTTCGGTACCGGCACGCTGACCATCGAGGGCGGCGGCAAGGTCACCAACACGACTGGCTATATCGGCGCCTACGGCAGTTCGACGGGCACGGTAACGGTCTCTGGCGCAGACAGCGCGGGCAACGCCTCGACCTGGACGAATTCCGGCCTCCTTTCTGTCGGCAATTCCGGCACCGGCACGCTGGCCATCGCGGATGGTGGCAAGGTCACCAACACGATTGGCTATATCGGCAATGGCTCTCGCTCGACGGGCACGGTGACGGTCTCCGGCACGGATGCAGGCGGCAATGCCTCGACCTGGACGAATTTGGACAACCTCCTTGTCGGTGGCACCGGCACCGGCACGCTGACCGTCGCGGGTGGCGGCAGGGTCACCAACGCATACGGCTATATCGGCGCGTTCTCCGGCTCGACGGGCACGGTGACGGTCTCTGGCGCAGACAGCGGGGGCAACGCCTCGACCTGGACGAATTCCGGCCTCCTTTCTGTCGGCAATTCCGGCACCGGCACGCTGGCCATCGAGGCCGGCGGCAGGGTCACCAACACGATTGGCTATATCGGCAATGGCTCCAATTCGACGGGCACGGTAACGGTCTCCGGCACCGACGCCAGCGGCAACGCCTCGAGCTGGGCGAATTCCGGCGAGCTTTTTGTCGGCGTCTTCGGCATTGGCACGCTGACCGTCGCGGATGGCGGCAAGGTCAGCAACTCGACCGGCAATATCGGCTATGAGCGCGGCTCGACGGGCACGGTGACGGTCTCCGGTACGGACGCAAGCGGCAACGCCTCGACCTGGGTGAATTCCGACTACCTCTCTGTCGGCTCCGCTGGCACCGGCACGCTGACCATCGTGGACGGCGGCAAGGTCAGCAACACGAACGGCTATATCGGCGATGCCTCCGGCTCGACCGGCACGGTTACGGTCTCCGGTGCGGACGCGAGCGGCAACGGCTCCACCTGGACGAATTCCGGTATCCTTGCTGTCGGCGCTTCCGGAACCGGCACGCTGACCATTGCGGACGGCGGCAGGGTCACCAACACGAGTGGCTATATCGGCTTCGGCTCCAACTCGACGAACACCGTGACGGTTACCGGCACAGATGCGAGCGGCAACGCCTCGACTTGGGCGAATTCCGCCAACCTCTATGTCGGCTTCGTCGGCACAGGTACGCTCACCATCGCGGATGGTGGCATTGTCTCCGCCGACTTTGTTGGAGCGAGACTAGGCTGGAAGGCTGCTGCCAACGGCACGATCAACATCGGCGCGGCGGCGGGCGACGCAGCCGTCGCCGCCGGCACGCTGGAGGCGACGATGGTCCAGTTCGGCGACGGTGCCGGCACGATCGTCTTCAACCACAGCGGCGCCACCACCTTCGCGGCGCCGCTGCTCAGCAACGGCACGGGCACCCATGCCGTCGAACATTACGCCGGCACGACCACGCTGACCGGCCTCAGTTCCTTCTTTTCCGGTACGACGACGGTATCGGGCGGCAGCCTGATCGTCGGCCTGAACGGCATGGGCGCGCTCGGCGGATCGCTGACCGTTGGCGCGGGTGGCCTCCTCGGCGGTACCGGCAATCTCGGCTCGACCGGCTCGATCGTCACCATCGCGGCGGGTGCTGTGCATGCGCCAGGCAATTCCATCGGGGTCCAGCACGTGCTTGGTGATTACGTCAATCACGGCACGCTGCGCATCGAGGCGACCCCCAGCGAGGCCGACAGGATCGTCGTTGCCGGATCGGTCGACATCACGGGCGCAACCCTCGACTTGGTGCTGTCTCCGACGGCTGCGGCAAGCTTGAACGTCTTCAACGGCCCCTTCACCATCCTCGAAAAGCAGAGCGCCGGCGTTATCGTCGGGACCTTCGGCCCGGTGACCCAAAACCTGCTTTTTCTCGATGCTCTGCTCGACTATGCCGGGGGCGACGGCAACGACGTGACGCTAGAACTGCGCCGCAACGACCTGGCCTTCGCCAGCGTCGGCCGGACCCGCAACCAAAGCGCCACTGGCGGCGCCATCGGTACGCTCGACAACAGCCATGCTGTCTGGCGCTCGATCGCGCTCACTGCCTTCCCCGACACCGTGCGCCGGAGCTTTGATGCACTCTCGGGCGAAATCCACGCCTCGGCCAAGTCCGCGCTCATCGAGGACAGCCGTTTCGTGCGCAACGCCATCGACGAGCGTCTGCGCGCCGCCTTTGCCGCTCCGGGCACCTCGCACGCACCGGTGCTGGCCTATGGACCGGGCGACACGCCCGTCGCGGTTGCCCCCGACCACGCCGGCCCGGTGGTCTGGAGCTACGGCTTCGGTTCCTGGGGCTCGATCGACAGCGACGACAATGCCGCCAGCCTTGAACGCTCCACCGGCGGCCTGCTGATCGGCACCGATGGCCTGGTTGGCGACTGGCGGGTTGGTCTGCTGGCCGGCTACAGCCATTCCCGCTTCGACGTGAATGACCGCTTCTCTTCTGGTTCGAGCGACAACTATCATCTCGGTCTCTATGGCGGCACCGAATGGGGCAATTTGGCCTTCAGGAGCGGCCTTGCCTATACGTGGAACGATCTCTCCACCCGCCGCACTGTCGCCATTCCCGGCATCGCCGAGAGCCTCGCTGTCGGCTACCACGCCGGCACGCTGCAAGCCTTCGGCGAGGTCGGCTATGGCATCGAGGCCGGCCCAGCCCGCTTCGAGCCCTTTGCCAACCTCGCCCATGTCCGCCTGCACACCAATGGCTTTACCGAGAATGGCGGCGTGGCGGCGCTGTCCGGCTGCAGCGACACGACCGACACCACCTTCACCACGCTGGGCCTGCGTGCCGAGCACAAGCTTGGCTTCGGCACGGTCGACGCCACCCTGCGCGGCGTACTCGGCTGGCGGCATGCCTTCGGCGACACCACGCCCACGGCAACGCAGGCATTCTCGGCCGGCGACGCGTTCACCATAGCCGGCGTGCCGATCGCCAAGGACAGTGCGGTGATCGAGGCTGGGCTTGACCTCAAGCTGACCCCCGAGGCGAGCTTCGGCCTGTCTTATATCGGCCAGTTCGCCTCCGGCGCACGGGAAAACGGTTTCAAGGCAAACCTCGCGGTGAGGTTCTGAGGATGAGATGTCTTCCAGCATTACGCTCAACCGCGGCCTGCCTCTCGCCGCCATGCTGATCGCGGATGACCGTAACCGGTCGGCACCAGAAGGACCGCTTTAGCCGTGTAGCTCCCGTAACCTGACTGTCTGCTCCCGGCCGATACTGTTGAAAAACGCGCTGTTGCTGGCGCTTGGGACGCATGATTCAATCCTCTGAGTGATTTGCAGGGGATCATGCGAATGATGGGATTTCAGGCGGCTCCAGCGCAGCTCTTTTACGATTTCAGTCTCGATGAGCACGTGCCGGCCGATCATCTCCTTCGCCGCATCGACCACCACTTGGACCTTGAGGGCATCCGCACGCAGTTAAAGCCGTACTACAGCAGCACAGGTCGCCCCTCGATCGATCCTGACCTGATGATGCGAATGCTGATCGTCGGTTACAGCATGGGCATCCGATCGGAACGACGGCTGTGTGAGGAGGTCCATCTCAATCTCGCCTACCGTTGGTTCTGCCGGCTGGGGCTGGACGGCAAGGTGCCCGACCATTCGAGCTTCTCGAAGAACCGCCACGGGCGTTTCCGGCAAAGTGATATCCTGCGGCATCTGTTCGAGACGGTGGTGGAGCGCTGCCTGGCACAGGGGCTGGTCGGTGCGGAAGGCTTGCCGTCGACGCCAGCCTGATTGCCGCCGACGCCAACAAGCAGCGCTCGGTGCCTGGCGTGGAATGGAACCTCGATGATGCGAAGGACGGTGCCAGTCGCTCGGTGCAGGAATATCTGGAAGTGCTCGATGATGCGGCCTTCGGCGCGGCCTCGCCGGTGACGCCGAAGTTCATCTCCGCTTCCGATCCGGCGGCCCAGTGGACCGGAGCCCATAAGGGCCATGCCTTCTTTGCCTATGCCACCAACTACCTGATCGACACCGACCATGGCGTCATCCTCGATGTCGAGGCGACGCGTGCCATCCGTCAGGCAGAGGTCGGAGCATCCCGCACGATGATCGACCGAACCGAGGAGCGCTTCGGCTTGAAGCCGGATTATCTGGTGGCCGACAGCGCCTATGGCTCGGCCGAGAATCTTGCCTGGCTCGTCAAGCACAAGACAATCGCACCGCACATCCCGGTCTTCGACAAATCCACCCGAACCGATGGAAGCTTCTCGCGCGCCGACTTCGTCTGGGACGGCGAACACGATCGTTACGTCTGCCCGGCGGGAAAGGAATTGCTGCAGTTCCATCGCAACTATGCGACGCCTCGATCGGGCATCACCAGTGAAGGCACCCGGCTTTACCGAGCCCGCAAGCAGGATTGCGATGCGTGCGAACTTAAACCACGCTGCTGCCCGAACGCGCCCACGCGCAAGGTGCCCCGCGATCTCCATGAAGACGCACGCGATGTCGCCAGAGCAATTGCTGGCACGCCGGCCTATGAGCGCTCGCGCCACCGGCGCAAGAAGGTGGAGATGCTGTTCGCTCACCTCAAGCGCATCCTGCGGATGGCTCGCCTGAGGCTGCGAGGCCCGTGCGGGGCACGCGACGAATTCCTCCTTGCCGCAACCGCCCAAAACCTCAGGAGACTGGCAAAGCTCAGGCCGCCGTGCCGCTTGGCCGCGGCAGCAGCCCTGTGAGGAGCGCGTCGAACTCCCGCCGCCGCCGCGAGCGATCGCCAGTTCGGTAAGATTCTAGGACGCCTCGGCGGCCTCAGCGCTGTGAACGATCTCACCGTCGAGTTTTTCAACGAAATCCGCCCAAAGCGGCCAGTCCGCAACGCGCCCCATGTCGGCCGTAGAGATCGGCTTCGCGGCTTTCTGAAAGCAGATCTTGTGATGCGATAGTCGTGCGTCTGTGAAGACGCCGCTGCCTCAAGGCAGCGACAGCTTCGATATGCGAACCTCAGAGCCAGCCTTTGAGGCTGGCCAGATCCAGATTCCCGCCCGAGATCACGAGGACGAGCGGGCCGGAACCGTTCAGGTCACCAGGCCTTGCAAGGGCCACCGCCAAGCCTGCGCAGGCCGCGGGCTCGGGCATGATCTTCAGCCGGGCCATGAGAACTTTCATCGCCTCAAGAATCTGCGCATCGCTCACCAGATGAACGCCTTCGAAACGCTCCCTCACCAGCGCGTAGCACAATTCGCCCGCGGAGGGCGCGGCCAGACCGTCGGCGATGGTGGAAACGACCGGCAACCTGACCGCCTTGCCGGTCTCGAGGCTTTGCGACATGGCCGCCGCCCCCTCCGGCTCGGCTCCCCAAAGACGGACTTTGTGGCCTTGGGCGATTGCCGCCTTGGCCATGCCTCCGGCCATGCCACCGCCGCCAATCCCGAGAATGATATCCGCGACAGCAGGCAGATCCTCGAAAATCTCGGCCCCAAGCGAAGCGTGACCCGTCATCAGTTCATCGTCGTCATAGCTGGAAATGTAGGTCAACCCCTCGCTGGCAGCGAGGTCGAGACAGAACTGCGCGGCCTCCTGTGGAGTTCCATGCTGGATCACCCTTGCGCCATAGCCCTTGGTAGCGGCGACCTTGGTGGGATTGGCGCTCGCCGACATCACGACCGTGGTGGAAATTCCGAGAACCCCGCCCGCGTAGGCCAGGCCTTGAGCCGCATTGCCGGCCGAAAAGGTGACAGTACCGCGCGCCCGTGCCTCGGGTGAAAGCTGCATCATCGCCCAGAGCATGCCGCGCGGCTTGTAGGAGCCGGTGCGCTGGAAGAGCTCGGCCTTGATCCACGTCTCGCGCCCCAGCAACTCGGAGAGATGGCGCGAATGCCACAGCGGCGTGCGATGGATATGCGGCGCAAGGGCCGCGCGTACCTCGTTCAAACGGGTCATGGTAATCATCAGTTGCCCTTTCGGCCGGATCAGAAGGGAACGCGCGCGCCGAGATTGCGCTGGCGAGCGGTCTGGAACAGGTGGTTGGCGCAGATCAGATCTTCTGCCGGAATGCCCAGGGACTTGTAGATCGTCACCTCGCCAGGCGCCTGCCGTCCCGGATGGCGTCCGGCCAGAACTTCCCCGGTTTCCGCAAGAATATGGTCTTCTGTCACCAGACCTGCTTCCTTGGCGGCAAGAAACTCACCGGCCTGAAGCAGCGCCGAAGGGCGGTAGTCGACGAAGAAGCGCGCGCGCTGGACAAGGGTGTTGCCGATTTCGGCGGCCGAAGCGATCGACGAACCGACCACATTGATATGCGTGCCATCGGCGACCTGAGCGTTTTCCAGAATCGGCTCGGCCGCAGCCGTCACCGTGCAGATCAAGTCGGCGTCGCGCACCGCCTCAGTTACGTTGGCGCAAATCTCGATCGGCACCGGGCTGCGCGCGGCGTTCTCCCGCGCAAAGGCCTCGGCGCGGCCAGAATCGCGCCCCCAAATACGCACCCTGCGGAGGCTGCGCACGCAGGACATCGCCAACAGATGTTCGCGCGCCTGCTCGCCACAGCCCAGGATCGCCAGATCGCCGGCCTCGGGACTCGAAAGCACCCGCGTTGCCAAGCCAGAGGCGGCAGCAGTGCGGATCGCCGTGACCTCGCCGCCATGGACGATCGCCACGGGTGTGCCGACTGCCGCATCGAAGAGGACGATCGCGCCTTGATGCGACTGAAGCCCCCTGGCACCGTTCTCCGGATAGACCGCCGTCAGCTTGGCACCGAAGACATCAGGCGCCAGCATGGCCCCAGGCATCAGGCCGAAGCCGCGATCCCGCCCGGACGGCAGGCCAATGATCCAGCGCGGCGGCTGGCAGGTTGCCCCCGCCGCCGTTTGTAGCATCGCGGTTTCCATCAGGCCAATGCATGTCTCCATTGGCAGGAGTTCCCGCACCAGGCTACGATCGATTATCTGCAATTCCACTTTTTCGCCTTTCCTGATCTTCAGTCGATCTGGCCAATGCGTGCGGTCAGCTCGCGCAGCACCTGCCGCCCGCGAACCCAAACCATCTCGCGCCAATCGTCGCGGTCCGGGACATGAAGCTGCCTCCATCTGCGGCGCGCGTCACGGGTTTCCTGTTCAAGCGGGTCGCGATCCCGCCACATGAGCGCGTCCGCGCGCTCAAGCAATGCGCGCTGGCCAGGACGAAGCACCTCGCCGCCGAATTCGAAGCACATCGCGATGACGTCCCGGCCCGGCAGGCGAGCCATGACATGGCCGTAAAGATGGCCGTGTTGGATGAACTCATCCTCCGCGCCCTCGCCGGCGAGCGGAGCCTCCAGCGTCGGGCCGAAGAGCAGCCGGGCCTTGTCGAGCTGCCGGCCCGGGCTGAGGTGCCAGAGCGGAATGCCGTATCCGTAGGGCCCATAGCCGGTATGGAAGTCGCAAACCACGACACGCTCTGCCCTGGCGCAATGCGTTGCGAGGATGCGGTCGAGTACCTCGTGGCTCCAGCAGGGCGCCGCGCCGCCGAAAGAAGGCGCGTCAGGATAGTGATACTGGCCGCCTTGAAGAACCATTCCGTAATGGCGACGCCCGGCGCGCTGTAGGAAGGCGGCAAGCCGCGCATCCGCCGCCCGGCGTACCTCCGGATCGGTATCCGGACACATGACATCCGCGACATGCTCGGAATATTCGTGATCGTCGGGCAGCTTGGCGAAGTCCACGAAATGCCGGTTCAGGTCGATATTGTCCTCTTGCTGGCGGCGGTCCCAGGCCATGCCCCAGGGGTTGATCGCATGGATGTGCAGCATGGCAACGTCGGCGGGAAGCCTCGTTGCCTGCCCCTCATGGCACCAGGCGACTTGACAGGCCGAGCCTGCCCAACCCTCGACCCCGTGCAAGCCGGAAATGGTGACGATCAGATGCCGCGCCGCCGGGTTTCCGAAGAACGCGACATCACAGGCAAGCCGTTCTCCGTCAGGTCCAGCAAGCTGGTGATCGAAGCTCTCTACCCGCGCGGCGCCTGCCGCCCTAGCCGCGTTGAGGAACTTGTCGCGCGCCTGCGCAAGGTCGCTTGAGAAGGCCTTCACCCAACCGGGCTCGATCCCATTTACATCCATGGCGACTCCGCGCTCCTCCAGTGAAATACAAATAGTCCATACTGGACATTACGTCGATCTTGCTGGCGTCTTTTACAGGGATTGTCGCTAAGTTTTCAATTGACAAAACGTCCATCGTGGACGTTTTATGCAGACATGACGCATGAGCTGGACAAGTATCTTCCCGTTGCCGAGGCTGTCGCGGCCCTGCTGAGGCCGCATGCCGAGGTGGTGATCCATGACCTCGAAACGGGCAATATCCGTCATATCGTCAATCCGCTATCGCGCCGTCAGGCCGGAGCCAGCTCGATGACCGAGATGGAGGTTGCCTCATCGCTCGAGGCCTCGGTGATCGGGCCTTACCGCAAAACGAACTGGGACAGACGCCAGCTTCGCTCTGTGACGGCAGTGTTGCGCAACGATGCCGGGCATCCAGTCGGTCTGCTGTGCATCAATCTCGACATCTCGGCTTTCGAGGGAGCGGTCGCCTTCATTCGGCGGCTAATCGAATTCTCGCCCGCGCCGGTACTCCATTCGGACCTGTTCAAGCCCGAATGGAAGGAGACGGCCAGCACGATCCTGAGCGCCTATCTCGCCTCGAACAAGCTCACCGAAGCCGCGATGAGCCGTGACGATCATCTGGCGGTGCTGCGGCTTCTGGACGAAGCGGGGATTTTCGACATGCGTGGCGCCATGCCCCATGTCACCCAGATGCTCAGGCTCTCGCGCTCGACCGTCTACAACATGCTCAACGAAATCAGGAAGAACCCCTGACCCCGAACGCTGGGGCGGGACAGGCACGCGGTGCCGCATAACGGAGAGGAGTTTCCAATGCTATTTCGTAAACTGATCGGCGCGATCTCGGTCGCCGCCGCCCTGACGATGCCTGCGCTGGCCCAAGACAAGGATCTGCTCGCGACCGTCAAAGAGCGCGGGGAGCTAGTCGTCGGCACCGAGATGCAGTTCCCGCCCTTCGACTTCATCGAAAACGGCAAGCAGGTGGGCTTCAACGCCGATCTCTTCGCCGAGATCGGCAAGGAACTGGGCGTCAAGGTGAAGTTCATCGACCTGCCCTGGAGCAACGTGCTCCCCGGCCTCGAAGCGGGCAAATTCGACATGGTTGCGGGCCCCAACACGTTAACTGCCGCACGGCTGGAGAAGTACTATTTCAACCTGCCAATCTCGGGCGGAGCGATCTCGATCATGAAACTGGCGAAAAACACCGGCTTCACCTCGGCGGAGGATATCGAAGGCCGCACCTTCGGCGCGCAGCGTGAGACCGTCTCGGCCACCAAGATCCGTGAGGTGGGCGAGGGCAAGAACATCACCGTGCGTGACTATGGCGACAACAACCAGGCCTATGCCGATCTGGTTGCGGGCCGCCTCGACGGGGTCGTGGCGCAATCGACCAACCTGTATTACGCAGCCAAGCTGCGCGAGGGGATGTTCGAGGTGCTCCAGCCGGCAATCGGCCCGATGGCCTGGTTCAGCTATGTCGGCCGCAGGGATGAGAACTCGCTGGCGCTGATGAAGGCTATCGACGAGGCCATTCTCAAGGTCAGCAAGGACGGTCGCATGGCCGAAATTCAGCTCAAGTGGTTCGGCGTGACGATGGATCTGCCGGAAACCCTGCCCAATCCCCAGATGTGACCGGTGCGGGGGGCGGCGATGTTGGAATTTTCCGGAGCACTGAACGAGTTTCCCTTGTTCCTTCAGGGAGCCTGGGCCTCGATCTTATATGCCGTGGGTTGCCTGACCCTCGGGTTCCTGCTGGCAGTCATGATCTGCATGGCACGGATCTCCACCGTCCGCATCGCGTCCCTCTCCGCCAGGGTCTACATCAATGTCATCCGCGCCACGCCCCTTCTCGTGGTGCTGCTGATCGTGTTCAACATCCTGCCCTTTGTCGGGGTTGAGCTTTCGCCGGAAGCCTCGGCTCTCTTGTCGCTGACCGTCTGCACCGCGGGCTATCAGGCCGAGATACTGCGTGGCGGCTTTGCCGGCGTGTCTCAGGGCCAGATCGAGGCCGGCCGCATCACCGGCATGAGCGAATGGCAGATCTTTCGGCACATAAAGCTGCCGCAGGCGTTTCGCCTGACGCTACCCGCCCTGATCAACGAGACGACGATCATGATCAAGGGCACGTCCCTGATCTCCACAGTAGGCATCCTGGAGCTGACGCGGGTGGCCCAAAATGTGGGAAATTCCAATTTCCGTCCGCTCGAGGCCCTGTTGATCGCGGCTGCGCTCTACTGGTTGATGACCACAGCAATGACCATTGCCGGTGATGCGCTGATCCACCGCTACGCGCGGGAGAAACAGTCATGAGTTTCGATCCCGCCATTATCACCGATAACCTGCCGCAGATTGTCGACGGCTTGCGTCTGACGATCCTGCTGTGGCTGGCCGGCACCATAACCGGCATGGCGCTCGGCTTCATGCTTGCGCTTTTGCAAACCTCGCGCCTTGGGCCGGTCCGGTTTCTCGTCAGGATCTATCAGTCGATCTTCCGGGGAACGCCCTTTCTGGTGCAGATCTTCCTGCTCTATTACGGCGGCCCGATGATCGGCCTTCTGTTGAACGCCGAGACAGCCGGTGTGCTAGGCCTCGCGCTCTATTCAGCCGCCTACTTCACCGAAATCTTCCGGGCGGGTTTTGGCGCGGTCAGTGTCGGGCAGGCGGAGGCAGGACGGATCTGCGGCCTGAGCGAATTCCAGATCCTGTGTCATATCCAACTTCCCCAGATGATGGTGACGATCACCCCCGCTCTCGTCGGCATGTTCATCGTCATGAGCAAGGAAACGGCTATCCTTTCGGTCATGACCGTGCCCGAGATCACCGCCGTCCTTTCCGGGATCGGTTCCGCCACTTTCACATACGTCGAGACATTGCTGACGCTGGTGCTTTGCTACTGGGTCCTCGTCGGCGCAACCACCTGGATCGGAAGCCGGGTCGAGCGGCATATGCAAAGACATCTCTTGCCTGAAAACGGAAAGACAGCATGACAAACCGGGAAAGCGCCATCGAGATCCGCGGGCTGAAGAAGAGCTTCGGCAAATTCCCGGTCCTCGACGACATCGATCTCGACATCCCGCGCTCGGCTGTTACCTGCATCATTGGCCCCTCCGGTTCCGGCAAGTCGACGCTCCTGCGCTGCATGGCTTTTCTGACCGATTTCGAGGCAGGTTCGATCCTGATCGAAGGCCAACCCCTGGGCTTCGTCGGGGAAGGGGCCGCGCGTCGTGCCTGCACGAACAAGGAGATCAATGCCGCGCGCGAGAGGGTCGGCTTCGTCTTCCAGCAGTTCAATCTCTGGCCGCATCTGACCGTACTCGAAAACGTCGCCATGCCGCTCAGGCTGGTGAACAAGCTTTCGAAGTCCGAGGCGGCGGGAAAGGCACGCAAAGCTCTGGCGAAGGTGGGGCTTGCCGATCACGTCTCGAAATACCCGACTTTTCTCTCCGGTGGCCAGCAGCAGCGCGTCGGCATTGCGCGGGCGCTGGCGCAAGATCCGCATATCATTCTCTTCGACGAACCGACCTCGGCGCTTGACCCCGAACTGGTGGGAGAGGTGCTGCAGGTGATGCGCGATCTTGCCGCTGACGGTATGACCATGGTGGTGGTGACCCACGAGATGGGGTTCGCCAGTCAGGTCGCCGATCAGGTGGTCTTTACCGACAAGGGCGTGATTGCCGCCAAGGGCAGTCCGGCCGAGATCTTCGGCAATCCGGACAATCCACGGGTGCGGAGCTTCCTCGCCAATTATTTCGAGCGCAACACGATCCGGTCTCGGCCGGCCGGTCGTGACGTGCCGGCGGCTGCAGGGCAACTTGGATGGGGGATGCCTTTGGTGGAAGGAAGCGGTAGGGCCTGAGCGGCAGTCGGGCTACCATGCGTTTGCTGTCAGGCAGGCGAAAGAATCTGGCGCCCGCAGAAGCGCATCGCAATGGTTCTGTTGCAACGGCCGATTGGAAGCGAAAAGCGCCCGATAGAATGCGCAAGTAACGTGCTGTTGTTACATTTCCGCGACACCTTCGGCGGCTGCAGCAATGCCGTTTTCCCCGACATCACGCGCGGCGCAAGTTTGGATAAACTGCCTCTCGCCTGAACTAGCCTTCTTCGATGATGATCGCCCGCCCCGGTCCCCGAGGCGGGCATTTTCTTGCTTGGATCTAAGGCCGTTCTTCGGGTGGCTTGATGTGGCGAAACTGGACCAGCACCAACAGGTCGTAGCTGATTTTCAGCGCGCCACAGATGAGGAGCGGCCACGCCCGAAGTGAGGCGGCGAATAGCAGCCCCGCCAAGGTCGGGCTAATCGCGGCAGCGAGGCTGCGCGGCACCGAGGTGAAGCTGGCAGCGGCGGGGCGCTCCCTCTCGGTCACCACCGCCATGACGTAGGACGAGCGCGTCGGCACATCCATCTGCGATAACGCCGCTCGAACAAGCAAAAGAGCGAGCGCCACGGGCAAGGTTGGCGCAACCGCGGCCAGCATCAGGGCAATACTGGAGGGGATATGAGTGAACACCATGGTGTTGATGAGCCCGATGCGTCGCGACAGCCAGGCGGCGACCGGATAGGAAGCCGCCGAGAGCACGCCGGACCAGAAGAAGAATGTGCCGGCCTGCGACAGCGACAGGTTGAACGTCTCAAACAACCACAGCGCCAGCAGGGACTGAACGACAAAGCCGCCGGCGAACGCATCGAGACTGAACAGCGCCGCCAGCTTGATGACGACGTGGCGGGAGGGCCCGAGCGTGGCCGCTGATTTGATTTGTCGGGTTGCCTCACGCTCGGGGATACGAGCGTAGAGCGCGCCTCCGAACACGCCCAGCAATGTGTAAAGGACGAACATGGCCCTTATGCCGCCGAGCCGGTCGAGACCGAACATCGCCAGATGATCCGGAATTGCCGCGGCCAGTCCGCCAAACGCTGCGGCAATGGCTCCCACGAAACTGTAGCGGGCGAACATCTCGGTGCGCGCGGATGATGTGACTTCGCGCGCGAGAACGGCATGTTCCAGTGGCACAAAAATGCTGACGCTGCCGGCGGATGGGTTGACCGTTCCGGCGAAGGCAACGAGCAACAGCGGCCCATAGCCTCGAAGACCGACGAACGCCGCGCCGGTTGCAACCATCAGGCCGGCAGCGGCAAGCAAAAGCTGGCGATGATCGTGCCCGGCACCGAGCAAGCCGATGCCGATGGTGAGGAGAGCGGACCCCAACAGCGACGCGGTCGCAACAATCCCGACCTGCAGCGGCGTAAACCCGAGCGCGAGCAGATAGACCGGCAACAGCACGGCCACGTAAGCGTCGCCGAAGTCGCGCAAGGCACGCGCCGCGAGCAAATACTTTGCCGGTTGGATTCGCATTTGTTCTGCCAGCCGAAATCGACGCAGGCAGAAGTAGATTACTCCATTTCCATTGGTCGTGCGCAGGCCGAGGGGCGAACGCGAGTTAGGATCCGAACGTCTGCTCTTTGGCCTTCTGCGCCAAAAGCTGCCAGTTCGCCTACAGCCCTAAACTGCCAGTCCGCTTCGCGCCCATGTCGGCCATAGGGACCAGCTTTGCCTGTTGCTGAAAGCAGACATTGCCGGTCACGTGTTGCGGGTCGAAGCCGCGCCGTGAGCGTGCTGCAGCTTTCGCGATTGGTTGACTGCTTTGGCTGTTAGCCGACCACTTTGCCAGCCGAGATAATTGACACCGATCCCCGCTGATTGCCGTATGAATATCGTGTTGGAGGAAGTTTCCGTCCCAACTCATTCACCCTCGAAAGCGAAACGCATCCACAAACAACGTGAAGGCTGTCGACGCGTGCCGCCGGTGCGGATAGTAGAGATGGTACCCGGGCAGGTCGGGCGTGAAGCGGTTTAGCGCGCGCAGGAGCTGGCCTTCGTCGAGATGGTGCTGGACCTGATCGAGCGGCAGATAGGCGAGGCCGTGGCCGTCAAGTGCTGCCTCGCGGATCAGGTCGATGTTGTTGAAGGCAAGCGGCCCGTCGACGCTCACTCGCGTCTCCCGGCCGCCGCGCATCGGCAGGCGCAGGTTGATTGCGCGATGATCGATCAGCCTTGCGGGTGAAGTCGGCATGGCATGACGCCGGGAATAGTCCGGTGAGCCGACGATCGCCATGGGAATATCCGGTCCGATCCGCACCGCGATCATGTCCTTGGCGATTTCCCCGCCGAGTCGGATGCCAGCATCGAAGCGATCGGCCACCACGTCGACCAATCCATAATCGACCGTTACTTCGATATTGATGTCGGGGTTGTCCGGGAGCAGCCGCTTCAAGGTGGGAACGAGGATTGTTTTGGCCGCGTGCTCGACGGTGGTGATACGGATCGTGCCGGACGGCCGGTCGCGCAAACAGAATGGCGGCGGCCATGATCGTAGCGTGCGACGCCAATGCCCCCCTTGCCGCGTCATCCATGCCTCAATGAGCGACGATGTAACAATCGAAGCGACGTGCCGAGCCTCGCAGAAATGCCGCGCATTGCGTCGGAATATTGTGGCGATGGCTAACGGATCCGGAGGAAATATAGCGGTGCAGTCAAGTACTCGAAAATCTCTCCGGCCGCCTTCCCGTTTAGAGGATCAGAATGTTCCTTACCGATACGGTTCAAGTGCAAAGCAATGGCTGCGGTGACAAGTAAAGCGACCCACAACATCAGCGGCAGAAACACAGCCAGTCTTGCCGTTCAGTCCTTGGCAAGATGGATCCTGTCGAGCGCCGCGCGCAGCCCATGGGTAAGCTTGGTCACGTCATCATTCGCCCAGAAGTGCATGAAGAACAGATGCGGCTTGTCGTCGAGCATATGATTGTGCAGCGCCGTCACATCGATGCCGTTCTCGCGCAGGGCTCGCTGCACAGGCCCGACTTCTGTCGCGATGAGCACGAAATCACCGGTGACCGCCGCTCTGCTGTTGCCGGTCGGCTGGAAGTTAATGGAGTTCGCGGACCCCATGGCTTCCGGCAGGTCCATGCCGCCTTCGCTGATCTTTTCCGCCCGTGGAATGCTGACCTGATACACGCCGCCGTTCACCTTGCCCTTGTGGCCAAGCGTCTGGTCGATGAGGGCTGTGTCGAGATCGACGGAAGTCGAGGGTGATGCGGCATTCGCCCCTGCGTCGGAGAGTGGTGTCCGGCTTTCCTCCAGGGCGTCATGTAGGCTGGCGGCGAGCTTCACGGGGTCACCGCGCCCCAGAACATGCATGTACACTGTGGCCGGATCGGAGCGCAGCAGGTGATTGTGGAGTGCGGTGATCTCGATGTCGCCTTTGATCAGCTTCATCATCACCGGATTGACCTCCGGCGGGGTCAACACGAGGTCGCCCATGACCGTGACCTCGCTGTCATTCATCGACCTGAACGCCAACCAAGAGCCGAGTGCCAGAGCTGGCTTGAGCTCCACGCCGTCGAGAACGACCTTCAGGTCCGAGCGAGGCAGCCCCACGCGGTAGATGCCGCCAGACACCAGCGTGCCGGATTTGCCAAGCGCCTTGCCGACCGCCGTCCAGTCAGGCTCTGCGTGGGCCTGGCCAAGAAAAATTGCAAGCAGGATAGCGCCGATAGGGAATTTCGCGTGCATTCCAGTCTCCGTCGCCTCCGATCCAAGGGGTGTATCCCCGCAAAGCTTCACGTAACGGCCGTTCCCATTGCTGGCGGCCAGCTGTGCGTTTCTGTCTTGCGCCGCGATGCCCAGGCGTAGAGAGCGTCGTAAATGACAAAGCCGTGTCTCAGTACCTCATGGTCGTCCGGAGACACGTCCCGAAGTCCCAGGGAGATCGCCAGAAGGCCAGCTGACTGAGGCGTGAGGTCATGTCGGTCGGTGTCGGCACCGCGGACGATCGCGGCGATCGTCACGATCGCCGGATCATGGCCAAGGCCGTGCTTCGCGACGAAGGCGTCGAAGCTGCAGCCTTCGCCGACATGCGTGTATTCGACACCGGGCACGTCGTACGGGATCGCCCCGGTCTCCTCGGCGACCTTGATCACCTGATCCGGCGGCACAAACAGGAACTCGGGATCCTTGTCGATGAACCGCGCGACAAGCCAGGGGCAGGCGATGCGGTCGATGACCGGGCGTTCGCGTGTAACCCATTTCATGGTTTCATCTCCCTTCTGTTTGCGAAAGCGGCACCGTTGGCGCGCCAATGGCGTGCCAGGCGGCGATGCCGCCCGCCGGGTTGTGCGCGTCTAGCCCGCGGCGACGAAGTTCGGCGGCGACGTCGGCGCTGACCCGGAGGCCATAGATGCCGTATACGATGATCGGCTTGTCCGTCGGCAGGTCGCCAGCCCAGCCCGCGATCTTCTCCGGAGCACGCACGAGTGCCCCCGGTAACATGTCGTGGCGCTTTGCCATGACGTCGGCGAGGCAGACGTCGAGGAGAGCAATATCCTCCTTCGCCTCCAGGTGGATCAGCAGCCGCCGGTGTCGTTCCGACCAGGTGAGCAGGGTCCAGCCCGAGCCGCCCGCCTGGGCCTTGGCGCAGGCGGTGAAGTGGATACGCCAGCGCGCGACACTGCCAAAATCCCGTTCGATGTCATGGGTCAGATCGCCGCGCACGTCACTCGAACCACCTAATCCTTCGAAGTAGATCTCGTGCAGGATCGCCGAGTTGGCGGCGACAAGCTCCTCGCGTTTCAGGCCATTTATGTCGAAGATCGGGGCTGTGCCCCAGTCGAGGTCATCCAGGCGGCGCTCGATTGCGTTCAGTCGGCGGACGGCACCCCCGTAGTTGTTCTCGTAGTGGCTGGCGAGAAGGCGTTCGCAGAGACCGTCAAGGCGGTTGGGTTTAAAGGGCAGTGGGATGATCTGGTGCATGGCGTCCTCGCTTGGGGTACGCAACCGATTGAATGCTACGCCTTAGTCCAATATGATACAAGTGTTGCATACGTGAGATTTGATGATACGGTATGGATATGATCGATGACTTGATAGTTGCGGAGCAGCGCTGGCTGTTCCTGATCCACCAACTGCCGAGCAAGCCCGCCTACTTCCGGGTGAAGATCTGGCGTCGCCTGCAAGGGATCGGAGCGGTCGCCGTCAAGAGCACGGTCTATGCGCTGCCTGCGAACGCCGAGACGCAGGAGGACTTCGAATGGCTTCTGAAGGAGATCGTCGAGGGTGGCGGCGAGGCCTTGGTGTGTGAGGCACGCCTCATCGACGGCCTTTCAGACGCTCAGGCGCGCGGGCTCTTCGATGCCGCGCGCGACGAGGACTACGAGGAAATCGCCAAGGAAGCGCGGGCGCTTTGGGCGCGGCTCGAGGACACTGCTGCGCCCGACGAAATGGCCGATGCCCGAACGCAGTCGTGTCGTCTGCGCAAGCGGCTTACGGAAATCGCGGCGATCGACTTCTTCGGCGCGACCGGTCGCCTCTCGGCCGAAAGCCTGGTCGCGGAGCTGGAGCGCAGGCTCACGGAGGATACGGACATGACCAAAGACTTGCCAGAAGCGCCGCCGCCGTTGGCGGGCGATCTCAAAGGACGAATTTGGGTCACGCGCAAGGGCGTGCATGTCGACCGCATCGCCTGCAGTTGGCTGATCCGTCGATTCATCGATCCCGACGCGGTCATCCGCTTTGTTCCGGGAAAGGGCTATGCCCCGGACGCGGGAGAATTGCGGTTCGACATGTTCGAAGGGGAGATCACCCATGAAGGCGACCACTGCAGTTTTGAGGTCTTGCTCAATCGGGCCCACATCAATGACCCGGCGCTTCAGGCCATTGGCGAGATCGTCCACGACATCGACCTAAAGGACGCGAAGTTCGGTCGAGAGGAGACGAGCGGCATTGCCAGTCTCATCGCCGGAATCTGCGTGGCGAACCCCGAGGATGAACAGCGGATCGCCCAAGGCGCACCCGTCTTCGACAACCTGTATCAGTATTTCCACACCAAGGGCGGATAACGCACAGGAACGAAACCATGAGCAAGATTGGCGACATACACGCCGTCCCGGACCGACACTCTGATGCTCCTGCCCATGGCATTCCGTTCGGCGAAGCGGTTCGCGTCTGGGCGCGTGTCGCGGCCCTGAGCTTTGGCGGCCCTGTGGGGCAGATCGCGGTAATGCATCGCATATTGGTCGATGAGAAGCGTTGGATCGGAGAAGCCAGGTTCCTTCACGCCCTCAACTACTGCATGCTGCTCCCAGGGCCCGAGGCCCAGCAGTTGGCGGTCTATGTCGGATGGCTGCTCCACAAAACGAAAGGCGGCCTCGTTGCCGGCGCGCTGTTCGTGCTTCCGGGCTTCCTATCGATTCTGGCGCTGAGCTACGTCTACGCAGCGTTCGGCAAGGTCGGAATTGTCGAAGGGCTCTTCTTCGGGCTCAAGGCAGCGGTGCTGACCATCGTTGTGCAGGCCGTGATCCGGATAGGCCAGCGTGCCTTGAGGAACACCGTCATGGTGGGGATCTCGGTCGCGGCATTCGTGGCGATCTTCTTCTTCCGCGTGCCTTTCCCAATCATCATTCTCGTCGCCGGGGTGGCCGGATACGTTGGAGGACGCAGGGGGTCGCCCCTGTTTCGTGTCGGCGGTGGGCACAAAGCTGGCGACAATGCGGCGCTGGACGAGGACTCGGCTCTGGGCAAGGACACGCCCCGACACGCGCGCCCAAACATCGCCTGGTCGTTGAAGATATCCGGAATCTTTCTACTGCTATGGCTGTTGCCCGTTGCGATTTGCCTCGCTCTGTTGGGACGAGACAGCGTCTTTAGTCAGATCGCAGTGTTCTTCAGCCAAATGGCGATGGTAACGTTCGGCGGTGCCTATGCGGTGCTGGCCTATGTCGCGCAGGAGGCAGTCCAACACTTCGGATGGCTGCAGCCAGGGGAGATGCTGGACGGGTTGGGAATGGCGGAAACGACACCGGGCCCCCTGATCATGGTTGTCCAGTTCGTCGGTTTCATGGGCGCGTTCCGGCATCCTGGCATCCTCAATCCGATGCTGGCTGGGACGCTTGGAGCGATACTCACCACTTGGGTTACGTTCGTGCCATGCTTCCTGTGGATCTTCCTGGGCGCGCCATACATTGAGGTTCTGCGGGGCAACGCGGCACTGACCGGAGCGATGTCGGCGATCACCGCCGCGGTCGTCGGCGTGGTCATGAACCTGGCCACATGGTTCGCACTGCACACCCTGTTCGGACAACTGAACCCATGGCAAGGATATGGCATTCTCGTCGACGTGCCCGTCTGGCTGACGGCGAATGTTCCCGCCATGGTGCTGACCGCAGCCGCTGCCATCGCCACGTTCGGATTCGGCACCAAGATGATTCCGACGCTCCTGGCCTGTTCGATCGCAGGAATGGCCTGGTACCTGGCAGGTGGCAACATTTGACGACTGCCCGCCTTCTCCGAACCAGCATCGCCCTGGGGCTATGGACGTTGGCCCTATTAGATCCTGACAGGGCTCGTAGCGATCTTCGTCATCTGGGCACTGATATCCTTGAGTCGGCACCGCATGTCAGCAATCACGAAATCAGGCGAGGTCCCGATAGGTGCGGAGTGACGCCGCCGCGAGGCCAAATTTGTGAAGGAGTGGGCCGCCGCGACCTTACAGCTGCTATGTAAGGCGCGTCCCGATTCCCCAATCGGGGCAGGCCCGGCTTTCCCAGGCCCCCATACCCCTGCCTTGTGGGATGTCGGGCCAACTTACTCGCGTTCTTGATCGCTTCGGCCGACTGGGTGATGAGAGGACAGCTCCGCAATGTTCAGCAACAAGCCCGCCATCTCTGGTGAGAAGACGGGCTCGTTGCGGTGGCCCCCGCCACCAATGCGCCTAGTTGGGATGTTCCGCTTAGGTTCCATTAGCGTATACGAATATGCCCGTCGCCTCGGGGGAGGCGACGGGCGCGTCGGGCGTCCGATGGAGCCGCTAATTACGCCAGACACTTCGCACGATTGATGCACGCCCCGGAGATCGAGCGAGCAGTTCCCCCTTGGCGAAGATGGTGCTGCCAGACCATGAAAGCAGTCTAGCTTTGGCAGAACAGTCGGTCAGGTCGGGGAAAACGGCGGCCTGATCCGGGAAAAGCCCGCCCTGTGGACCGAGGTGGGCTATAGTGTGGTGCAAAACGGCACAGGCCGCAACCACTGCGCCGGCGTCCTGAAAGCAAGTGCCGCCAAGCCTCAATAGCTATTGCGACCGTATTGGTTGGTACGATCTCCCGCGTTCACGTTCGGCGCAGCCCGGCGAGTGGGGGTGATGCCGTAGGTTCCGGCGTGAGTCCTGCGGGCTAACGTGCGACCATGGTGGTAGCGGGGAGGCGCCGTGACCCCGTGCGCCCCGCCGCCTACGGTGCGACCGTAGTGGTAGTTGGCAGGAGCAGTGATCCCGTATGTACCACCAACTCCCGACATCGAGCATGCTGAAGCAAGAGTCATCAGGCCCATGAGCGCTCCAATGCTCAACAATCCCGAGCACGCGAGTTTTGAAAGATAACGTTTCATTGTCTTCTCCAAGGGAAATTATCCGTGGAGCCCAATGCCTGCGATGATCGTGGGGGGATTGACCTCGATGCGATGATCGTTGGGGTGGGGCTCTATCGGACCTGCTAGACAAACGAATTACCAACGAGAAAATTCCCAGAGATTGGACCTTTCTCAAGGCACTTCATGGAGGCTGCCGCCCGCCCCTGCCGTCGAGGGACAAAATAGCCCGCCGCCTCGGATGAAACGGCGGGCTTTCGACTTAATGACAGGCTGCACGGTGAAAAATTGGGTCGACAAAAGTGGCTATTTCTTAAAATAGCCAACGTAGTAGATGCCGATCACGTGCTTCTCAGAAAGTCAGGCGCTTGAGGGATTGACGGCCTGGCAAATTCTGCGCGCCACTTGCAGATCGTCCCAAGCCTCAATGCTGAGTTCACGGCGTCATGCCGCAGTGTGAAACAGCAGGGTTTCCGCGATCAATCCGGGTCCAAACGACATAGCGCAACCGGTGCGACCGCACGCACCCGAACCCAACAGCCTGTTGAGCACAAACATGACAGTCGCGGACGACATGTTGCCATAGCGTCTCAGGATCTCGCGCGACTCCGCCAGCGCCGCTGGCGGGAGTTCGAGAGCGCGCTCAACAGCGTCGAGCACAGTACGTCCTCCGGGATGCACTGCCCAAAGATCGATCGATGTAGTGGATGCTCCAGCAAGAATCTCATCAGCGTGCACCCTCATGCCATCATGGATTGCGGCAGGAACACGTCCCGACAGTGTCATATCGAATCCTGAATCCCCGATATTCCAGGTAATCAGTTCGCGGGTGTTCGGTACTAGCACCGCGTGGAAGCTGTCGAGTGCGACGCCGACCGGTTCTGCGCTCACGACAGATGCTGCACAGCCGTCGCCGAACAGAAGAAACAAGAGCATCTGCTCAAGGTCGGTCGTGTCCTGCAGATGCAGGGTACAAAGCTCAAGATTAACGATAAGCACTCGGGCGGAGGCTTCGGAGCGAACGATGTGATGCGCCAGCTTCAACGCGTTGATGGCTGCGTAGCAGCCCATGAATCCGACTACGGTGCGTTCGACCTTGCTCGAAAGGCTGCAGCGTTCGACGAGTTCGAGAACAAGGCCGGGCGCAGAGAAACCGGTACAACATGTCACCACGAGATGGGTGATGCGGTCACGATCCGCTCCGAGTTGCAACATATCGACGGCCCTTTGCGCCAACAGCGGCGCATGCTGCTCGAATTTCTGCATTCGCGCTGCCGTGTCGGGAAAATCGCAGCGCAGGTAGAAGCCTTCGGCGTCGAGGCGGTCACCTTCCGGCAGATTGCTCGGCGCGAGGCACGAGTAGCGATGCTCGATTCCAGACTTGTCGGCCATACGCTGGAACAGCAGCGAGTTACGGCGGTCATCGTGAAGCATCGACTGTGCGAAGCGGCGAAAGGCTTCGTGAACGTCGTAGGGTGGCACAGCCGTGGCTACGCGATTGATATACGCAGTTTGCATCGTCAACTTCTCCGCTCGCGGCGGTGCCACCGCGAGCGCGGATTCCACACCGAAAGAACGCTAGCCGAATGGGAAATATTGCGGCGGTGCCGTGAGATCAGGGTCAACACTGCGTGAAGGGTCGGGTCCGGGTGAGAGAAGCGCAAACAGCCATTAGGCCAAACGCGAAAGCCCACCCTGGAGACGAAGTGGGCTTCGCTTTCGTCACTGGAGAATCCGGCTATTTCGCAGCTACGGTGATATGACCCTTCATGCTTGGGTGAATGCTGCAGTGGTAATTGAACTCTCCTGCCTTCTTCACGACCTCGCTCGCAGCCTTGTTCGGCGGGAGGGTCAAATCCCAGCCGCCCTTGGCCGTTACCGTATGACCCACCGAGTCCTCGTTGACCCATTTTATCGTATCGCCGACTTTGGCATGAATATCTGCCGGTGCGAACGCGTGGTGCTTGATCGTGACTTGAATAGTTTCAGCTTGCACGGCACCACTCATGATTAGCGTCATAAAAGTGGTGATCAACAGAGATTTCCTTGACAACATCCATACCTCCCTGTTTTGCGACACATCGAATGCCGCCCGAAGAAAGGCGTTCCATAAAGCGTCAACTCACAAGACCGTCAGTTCAACATCGCTATGGCCATTTAAGGACATCGATGCTCTGATCATGTGAGCTCTATCGGACCGCTTATATTAAACGCTTCGCCAACGAGAAATATTCCCGGAGATTGGACATTTCTAAGGGCACTTCACGGCGGAGCGCCCAATCCCCGCCATCGAGAGACAAAAAAGTGCCCGCCGCCTCGGTGAGACGACGAGCTCTGAGGCATCCAGCGTTAGCAGGGGCAAAAACACGCCAGGAAGCCATGACTGTTTGGAAACACGTTGTTGCTGCCGATGTTCCTCGGCCGAAAAGAGAGCCCGTCATCTGCAGACAACGGGCAAAGCATGGAATGACACATTCGGGGGGACAACTCGCATGCCGCCCTGTTGTTCCGGGTTCGTCTGACCTTCTCGCAAGCTGCCTGCACTCATGCTGCGGGAACGACGCCCGCCGGGCATCTAGTCGGACTCAGTTTCCAAGATTGAGGGAGAGCAACCTGCGCATGACAGCACTCCTGCGCATGCCACGATGATACGCCGGAGGGGATCACGACGACAAACCAGCGCGCGTTCAAAAAGAAGAAGCCCGCCGTCTGTCTGAAAGGCGGCGGGCAATAGTTTAGCCATTGATGTGCTCGAAACGATTGAACTGTGATGAGGTTCCCGGTGGATGGGGCTTTTTTTGGCACGCACAAAAAATTGCCCGCCACCTCGAGCGAGACGACGGGCTAACAACTGACGGCTCAACCTAGCGCAGCCGCCAGCAAAACAATGCCACTATGGATATGGCGCGGACTAGCCTGGGTTCCAGGTCTTTCATCAAAAAAAGCTCGCCTCGGCGATTGGCTGCGACCGTGCCAGGTCGAACATGACATGGTCTTTCGGCGTGCCGATTGCACCAGCGCGCGCGGTAAAGCTTGCGGTACAGCTTGGCCCCGGCGGAGCGCGCAACTTGCCCGCGACGGCCATTGGTGGTTACTTTGCGTTTGGCCCAAAGATGCCTGGATGCATAGTCCCCGGGGTGGCGGATCATGCTCAGTGCCCGTGAAGTCGACGCGAAGGCAAGAAGACTATTCACCTCGAACCGAGGCTGGCTACCTTACCTGCTATTCGGAGGCGCTTATGCGGCACTCTTCGCCCTTGGCGTCTACACGGATGTCAACAGCGTACTTGCGCTGGCCTGGCCTGCCAACGCGTTCATGCTCGGCATTCTGGTACGTTTTCCTCTGTTGGCGCGCCCCCTCGGCTGGATTGCCTGTCTTGTCGGGCTTGCGATCGCCAGTGCGATAATCGGTTACGGGATAGTCGAAGGCGCGAAACTGGCCGCATATAATTTCGGAATCGCTGCCATCGGCTATTTTGTGCTTTCGAGTTTCAGTCGGGTTGACCAGCGGCTGGAGCGCCCGATCTCGATCTTCTACATGCTGGCGGCCGTGGTCCCCGCGTCGCTTTACGCTGGGGTGGCGGGCTCAATGCTAGATGGGTCTTTGTTTGGCATGGCCGGAACCGTGAACGTTCTTCGTTACTGGTTTTCAGTCGAGCTTTTGAACCAGCTTGCTTTTTTGCCTATGATCCTGGCGCTTCCGGAAGGGGGCCAATGGTCACGGCAGCTGCCACTGAGCTTTCACGATCAGGCACCGATCATCGTGCTGGTCCTTTCGGCCGCCGTGGGCACCATGTTCGGCGGGCTGGCGGCGCTCGCATTCCCGGTTCCGGCCCTGCTTTTGTGTGCGATTTCCTATCGCGTTTTCCTGACGGCTTTGCTGACGTTCGCCTACTGCGTTTGGACCGTTATTGCGACGACGTTGGCCTATGTCGACTTGTCGAATATCAATCAGTCGCTGGTGTTGTCTGTGGCAATGGGGCGCGCACTGGTCACTTTGGGTCCGCTCATCATCTCCACGACCACGGCGAAACGAAACGAGGTTCTTGAACAACTGAGATACCTCGCTGCCGAGCGTGAAATCGTGTCCAACGAACTCGAGCATCGGATCAAGAACCTGTTCGCCCTGGTGAGCGGGCTAATCAGTCTGTCCATCAGGGACAACCCCGATCTGAAACCGTTGGCGGATACTTTGAGAAATCGTCTGGTCGCGCTCCAGCATGCGCATGGTCTCATACGGACCATGAACGCATCCACCGGTGTTCCAGGTGAACTTACTTCGCTGAAGGCGTTGATCGGTGTTCTGCTTAGACCATATGACGGTCGCGTCGAAAAGCACCTCGTTGTCGATGGCGACGATGCTTTCATTGATGGTGGAACCGTCACCCTGCTAGCTCTCGTTTTTCACGAGTTGGCGACGAACTCGGCCAAATATGGTGCGCTCAGCGACCCAGAGGGGACCCTGGAGGTTCACATCAAGCACCACATTGACGAGTTGCATGTGAAGTGGATCGAGAAGGTTCCTAGAGCAAGCGGCCAGGTGGCTGCCGCCGACAGCGGCTTTGGCTCGAAGCTCTTGGACCTCACGATCATAAGGCAATTGCGCGGAAGCTATACTCGTAGCCAGACAATCGGCGGTGTGAGCGTGGAGATCATCCTGCCGAGCAAACTGTTCCATCGCAAAGCAGGCCGCTGACCACGGCGACTAAGTGGACATGGCACACGCTGCCTTGTTGTTCCGACCTACTCTGGCTTTCTCGGAAGCTTTGTGCGCTGCCGCTCTGCCTTGATCCGCTTCGGCGTTGATGTTTCTGAGCGACGGCCGCCAGCCAGGCTGCCGGTCAGGTCACGGAAAACGGCACCTGGTAGGCAAAATCCACCATCTCGCTAGGCATCGGGTGAATGCACTCATCACATTGCCGGACTTGTGCTTGCCGGCTCGTATGGCGACGCTATCAGCGCTGCCAGCGCTTCGGCAGCAGAGGCCCGGTGAATAGCTCCCCCGACTGGCATCATCGGGCCTCACCTCATGGGTATGAGCAAAAAAAGCCCGCAGATAGGCACTCATATCGCCACCACCTTTGGCGGAAGGTCATGCAACCGAGAGCCAGATCGCTCGACCACTGGCGCTTGCCGTAACCTGGGCTCTTCCACATCAACCTGTGTTCCAGCCGGAGGAAGGCCTCTATGAACGCCAAGCGTTTCTCTCAGCCTGTCGAGATCTATGTCGGACCTGGATCCCCCCGAGTGATCGAGAATGCCGGGCAAGCATTCGATGTGCTGAACAAATGGAGCGGGAGCCGTGGTCCGTGGCATGCCCAGGCACTCAGCAAGTGCCAGAGCGCGTTGACCAATCATGGCGACGTTGCAGCCGCTCGCATTGCATTTGTGGCCTTTGCGCGGGCGAGAGGGATACTGGTGCCCGATGTGCTCACGGCTGCCATGACCGAGGCTGCACGGGAGTGGCTGAAGCACTGATTTCGTGCAACCGCCCTCCCGGGATGGCGTTGATGCGCTGTGGAGGTCGAGCGATGGATCGCGGCGAATTCTTTCCTGTTGCGGTGACGCTTAGCGACGGAACCGAGTTCTGCGTCGCCGATGTCCTGCAGGCAGGTGATTTTCTGCTGCATCAGTGGCCGAGAGGCGACAGCCTCAGTCAGTCCAAGGCACGGCGTGCCTGCCTCAAATTCATCGAGGGACGCGCCACTGTCGAGGAGGTTCGCAGAGCCTTCGAGCAAGCAGCCGAAGACGCTGGGATATTGGTGCACCGAATGGCCGCCCCCGGTTGATGGGCTTTGGAGGCTGTGCCATGGATCACGGCTGGTTCCGACTCGTTCCAATTACGTTCGGGCGAGGCATCGTCTACAAGGTCGACAACGTTAACCAGGTGGCGAACATGCTGCTGACCCGCTGGCCGATGCCAGACAGCCCCACACAGGTTGCGGCGCGCAGGGCGTGCTTTGCGTTCATGAATGGCAGCGGCACCGCGGAAGCTGTGCGCGAAGCCTTTGAACGAGCCGCGGAGGAAGCCGGGATATTGGTGCGGTGAGGTCACGCCAATGCCCATGACCTCAATTCTAGCAGGCGCGACAGCCAGACGCTGTCGAGGTCCGGTGACATTTGGCTCTACCTAAACAGCGCGCTAGCTCTGCACCTTCCTATTCAATAGTATCACAGCGGCAGCGGGAGCCCGGACATGTCGCCCAACCTGCAATCGCAACTTCGTTCATCTAGCTCCGCGTTTGCGGCGGCAGGTTTCGCCCTATGTGCTGCGGCGAGTGCTTATGTCTTGCCAGCCTGGGATGAGGTTTTGCCTGGGGGAGCAATCATCTGGCAGGCGGTGGCGCTTGTGACAGCCTGCTTGGGGGCGGTGAGGGCTTGGCGGCGACTGCCCATCGAAACGTCATGGTCGCCGGCTATGGTCGTCCGATTCATTGCTGCGGCGGCGCTGTTGATGGCGCTGCTTTGGCTCATAGGCGTGGGGATACTCTGGCTGGTGTGGCCGCGCTAACCGTTGGCCCACCTTATCACCTCTCATCGCGCTTTTTACCATCCTGCCAGAGCCGCGCCGACAACGACGAAGCCCAAGCTAGACTTGCTTACGCTGGCTGGGCACCACATGCATCAATTCACCAGGTCGCCAGTACAACGCTGCGTTACTCATCCACGGCGAAAACCCATAAAGACCCGCCCCAGCGGACCGGAGCGGGCAAATCACTGGCTTAAATGTAGCTCTCAACACTAATAAGTCCAAACCTGCCAGTTGGAGGACGTGACGCACGGCTCGACGCAGCAGTCGACCTGCATCCGGTCGCCTTCCTTTGCGAATTTGGGCAGCCTAAAACCGTGTATCCGGCACTGTTAGTATCCCGAATAGTATGGCGGATAGCAGGTGCCGTAGTAGCGGTAGACCCACGGGTCGCAGTAAGAAGAATACCACCATGGCACGCCTATTCCGAAGAAGAACGCGTTGTCGTGGTCGCGGAAGAAGCGCCGATGATGGATGAAGAAGCGCCCATGATGGAAGAAGCGGCCGTCACGGAAGCGTTCACCGCGGAAGCCGTGGAAGCCACGGAAGCCTTCAGCGCGGAATCCGTGGAAACCACCCATGCCACGGAAGCCGCCCATGCCGTGGAAGCCACCCATGCCATGGAAGCCGCCAGGGAAGCCGCCATGAAAGCCGCCAAAGCCGCCATGGAAACCACCAAAGCCGCCGCCACCGTGGAAGCCGCCAAAGCCGCCGCCGCCATGGAACCCACCAAAGCCGCCACCGCCGTGCATGAAGCCGCCACCACCCATGCCACCGCGAACAAGCTGCACGCTGCCGCCAGGATCACCGGATTTGCGCACCAGGACGGCTGACTCAAACTTGCCTTGGCAGACTGCCGTGGTGCAGAGCAAGTTCCAAATCTGGCCGTCTGAAGTCGGCTTTGCGGAAAGCGACTGGAAGGCCTCGTCGGCCGCGTTGACCGTCGAAGCAATGTCGGGAACAGCGCTGGGGATGCTCTCGGCAAAGGCAGGGGCATTGGAGAGCGCTCCAATGCCCAGCAACCCCGAACATGCGAGTGTAGAGAGATAACGTCTCATTGTCTTCTCCAAGGAAGTTGTCCGTGGAGCTCAAAGCCTGCGATGATCGTAGGGGTTGGGTCTCTATCGGACCTCATATGGATAAACGCCTCGGGAGCGAAAATATTCCCAGTAACTGCGTGCTGTAATCCCGGGTTTTCGAGGCGGCCAGATCCCCTGTGCCGTCTTCCAACCGTTGCCGGTTGATGCAAGTCAGCATGGGGCGGCATGCTGACAGATGAAGTCCGCTATGGGTCAATAGCGGAATGGCTGCTTTCCGAGGTCTTTTCATGATTGCGGACCTTCCGCTTCCGGCCCATTGCGGTCATCGCATGAGTCGCACCCGATTGGCCGGTTCTGACGAGTAGCGAGAAAGCAGAAAGCCTTGCGTCGTGCCCCAACCATTTATATCGTCATCGTGATACCTCCCTTCCTATCCGCAGTACCTCGGAGACGAGCAGGGTAAGGTCATCCAGTCGCGTACGGTGGTTGCAGATCGCTGCGCGCAGGCAATGCCGCCCCTGGATCGTCGTGTCGGACAACGCTGCCACGCCGGATTCCTGCAGGCGCAGCATGATCTCGACATTGATTTGCTTCAGTTTCTCTTCGTCTTGCCCATCGGGCGCGTAGCGGAAGCAGACAATGTTGATCTCCGGCTCGGTGACCAGGTCCAGGGTGGGATGGGATCGGACGATATCCGCGAGGAACGCAGCCTGCGCGACGTTCTGGTCGATCAACCGGCCGAACTTCGCGGCGCCGTGTTCCATCAGCGCCATCCAGACCTTCAGCGCTGCGAAACCGCGACTGGTCTGCAGCCCGAACTCGTAGAGCCATTGGCCGGAAGCAATGCCGCGCGACATGCCCTGGAGATATTCGGGTGACACGGCGAAGCTCTGTCGGTGTTTCAGGTGGTCTCTGACGAGCGCGCAACCGACCTCGAATGGCGCATGCAACCATTTGTGCGGGTCGAGAGCGACCGAATCCGCGCGTTCGAGGCCCTTCACGCGCCAGGCGTTCTTCGGCGCGATCGCCAGCAGGGCGCCGATGCATCCGTCGACATGGAACCAGAGGCCCTCCTCGGTGGCGATCTCGGCAAGTGCCGCGAGATCGTCGACCGCTCCCGAATTGACCGTGCCGGCCGTGCCGATGATGCAAGCGGGCTTAAAGCCGCGTTCTCGATCCTCGGCAATGGCTTTGCGGAGAGCCGCGATGTCGATCCGGTAACGGAAGTCCGTGGGAATTCTGCGCAGCGCCTTGTTGCCCAGCCCGAGTACCTCGACGGCCTTGCGATGGCAGGAATGCACCTGGTCGGAGGCGTAGAAGCGCAAGGACCGGTCGAGCGCGGCGAGACCCTCTTCGCGCAGGTCAATTCCAGCCATGGCGTTGCGGGCGACCGTCAGGCCGATAAGGTTCGCCATCGAACCGCCGCTAACCAGCGTTCCGCTCGCCGTGGTGGGGAAGCCGATCATGTCACGCAGCCAGCCCACGACCTGCTGGTCGACGAGGGCGGCGGCATGACTGCCACCCCCGAGGTTGGAGCCCTGGATTGCGGCAATAAAGTCGCCCAGGGCGCCGGTGAAGTTACTGGTGCCCATGTACCAGGACCAGAACCGGGGATGGATATTGCCCATCGGATAGGAGAGGACGTTGTCTCGCACCAGCCTGTACACGTCCGCGACCGGGGTCGGTCCGTCGGGAGGCGGAGCCTGAAACGCGGCTTCTACTTTCTCCGGCATAGGCTGCCATACGGGACGCTCGCGCACGTGGGCGATGTATTCCACCGCATCGTCCACGATCCGATGTGCGAGTGCGGCAAGAGAGCTCCAATCTGGAGGGTCGAGGCTTTCCATCCGGTCGAGCGAAGTCTCGTCCCGGTCTGGCAATTTCAAGGGGTGAGCTTCCATCACTCTCTCCCGATCTACTCAGCGGCGAGTTGGAAGCCGGGCGTGGAGCGCGAGAGCTCCATTTCCTCGGCGTCCATGTCAGCCGGGATCGGATCGAAGAGCGGGGTCGACAGGTAACGCTCGCCCGTGTCGGGAAGCATGCAGAGGATGACCGCGCCCGCCGGTGCACGTTCGGCGACCTGACGTGCGACGGCAAAGCTGGCGCCGCCCGACACACCCGTGAAGATGCCTTCCTTTTGTGCCAGAGCCCTGGCCCATTCCACGGCCTTCAGCCCGGCAATCGGAATCACCTCGTCATAGTAGTGCTGGTCGATCGCCTCCTGCAGGACATCGGGTATGAAATCCGGTGTCCAGCCCTGGATCGGATGCGGCTCGAAGGCAGGGTGGCTCGCGGCCGGCGCCCCGTCGGCGTCCCGCTCTTGCACATGGCCGCTGGCGATCAACTGAGCGTTTGCCGGCTCGCTGAGTACGATCCTCGTTTCCGGTCGTTCCCGGCGGAGCACGCGCGAGACGCCTACGACCGTGCCGCCGGTGCCGTAACCGGTGACGAAGTAGTCGAGGCGGGATCCGGCGAAGTCATTGACAATCTCCCGGCCGGTCGTCGCTTCATGGATTGCGGCGTTTGCCTTGGTCTCGAACTGGCGCGCGAGGAACCATCCGTGCTTCTCGGCGAGTTCCACTGCCTTGAGATACATGCCAAAGCCCTTTTCAGCGCGCGGCGTCAGCACGACCTTGGCGCCCAGCATGCGCATCAGCCTGCGCCGCTCGATGGAGAAGCTGTCGGCCATGGTGACGACGAGCGGGTAGCCCTTCTGCGCGCAGACCATGGCGAGCCCGATGCCCGTGTTGCCGCTGGTCGCTTCGATCACCGTCTGGCCCGGTTGCAGCGCACCGCTGCGCTCAGCTTCTTCGATGATGGCGACCGCCAGCCTGTCCTTCACGGACGAGGCCGGATTGAAGAATTCCGCCTTGACGTAGATCGTGGCACTTCCGACGCCGAGATTGTTGATACGGATTGCCGGCGTGTCGCCGATTGTCTCCAAAACGCTGTCGAAGAGCCGTCCGAGGCCTTTCGTGGTTCTCAGTCCTGTATCTGTGAGCATGTGATCCTCGCTGTGCAAAGCGCCCGGTCCATGTCCTGTTTGCCCGGGCGAGAAGCTTCCGGATGTCAGTCGGTGTGAGGAATGCTAAAGTATCGGCCAGCGGTCCGGCGTGGGAGCCGGCGTGGGAACGCGCATGGAAACGGACGTCTCCGACGTGCCAAATTCAATGCAGGAGCTTGAACTGCGCCTCCTCGGGCCGCTGCAGGTGTGGCGCGGGGGCGCCCCGTTGCCGCTTCCTCCATCGCGCAAGGTCCGCGCGTTGTTGGCTTATCTGGCCGTCGCGAGGGGGCCTGTCTCCCGCGAGAAGCTTTGCGACCTTCTTTGGGATGGGCCGAGCGACCCGCGTGGCGAACTGCGATGGTGCCTGAGCAGGCTGCGCTCGGCGCTGGACACAAATGACCGCAGGCGGGTGAGCGCCGTTGACGACCAGATCTCGGTCGATCTCGACGGATGCGTCGTCGACGCGCTGCGTCTGTCGGAGGCGGTGCGGGATGGTGTCGAAGGGCTCGACTTGCAGGAGTTGCTGGTAATCGCATCGCGGTGTGACGGCGATTTCCTCGAGGGTATCGTCATCCACAACTGTGCCGCGTTCGAGCACTGGCTTGGCAGCCGCAGATCCGAGTTTCGCTCTTACCAGTTGGACATCGCTGCCGAGATTGGGCGCAGGACGCCTGTGGGCAGCATGGAGGGTTTGCCGGCTGCGCGCAGGTGGATCGATCTTGCCATTCTCGATACCGACGCAAACATCCGATTTCTCTCGGAACTGCTGCACAGGCGGATGGTAGGCGAGTGCACCCGTCATCTCGACATGGCCGCACGGCTCTTTGCGGATGAGGGACTGGATTTCGCGCCGGTTCGCGATGCATGGGAGCATCTCAGGCACGCTGCCGCTCAACCAACCATGGCGGCAGTCTCGGAACGGGTTCAGGAGCCTGCGCAGCCCATCCAGCCAGCCGCGGCTCGCCGCGCCTCGGTCGCCATCATGCCCTTCCGCGAACTGGGTGGAGGACCGCAAGGGCGCCACGAACTCGGCTCGGCCGTAACACATGACGTCATCAGCCGTTTGGCGCGGTTGCGCAGCCTTTTCGTGATCGCCCGAGGTTCCGTGTTTGCGGTTGCCGATGAAGGATTGGGACCGCAGGAAATTGGCCGCCGGCTTGGTGTAGACTACGTGGCGACCGGTTTCATCGAACAGCACGAACACGCAGTATGCGTGACCGTGGAAGTCGCCGAGGCGGCTACCTCGCGCATCATCTGGACGGAGCAGTTCGAGGCGCGGACTGCCGAGCGCCTGGCCATTCTCGACGAGATCGGCGACGGCATAGTTTCCTCCATCGCCGCCGAGATCGAGAACGAGGAGCGGAACCGCGCAATCCTGAAGCCTCCAGATTCGCTGAACGCCTGGGAAGCCTACCATCGCGGCCTTTGGCACATGTATCGTTTCACGCCGGAGGAAAACGCGTGCGCGGCCGAGTTCTTCCACCTGTCGACACGCCTTGATCCGACCTTTTCGCGCGCCTATGCCGGCCTGTCCTTCACCCACTGGCAAAGGGCCTTCCAGCGCTGGAACGACCGCGAGGCCGAAACTCGGAATGCGCTGAAAGCCGCCGGGCAAAGCCTGCTCGTCGACGACCACAACCCCGCCGCGCACTGGTCCATGGGGCGCGCGCTCTGGCTCGCCGGCGACCATGACGAGGCCGTGCGCGAGCTGGAACAATCCGTCCGTCTCAGCCCAAACTTCGCGCTGGGCCACTATGCGCTGGCCTTCGTCCATTCACAGTCCGGCGATGCGGCGGCCGCAATTGCTTCGTCGGATCACTCGCGGCAGCTCAGCCCATGCGACCCGCTGCTTTTTGGTATGCTCGGCACCCGGGCGTTGGCGCTGGTCAGCCTCGGCGCCTTCGAGGAGGCGGCGCAGTGGGGTGTGAAAGCAGCGGCCCGCCCGAATGCCCATGTCCACATTGTGGCCATAGCCGCGCTTTGCCTTGCACTCGCGGGGCGCATCCAAGAAGCCCGGAACTATGCGATGCGGATTCGCCTGCAGAACCCGGACTATCGAGTCGACAACTTTCTCAGCACGTTCCGGTTCGCTCCGGACATCAGCGTACGTTACCGCAAAGCCGCCGCCTTGATCGGGATGAGCTGAACGGCCGGCGGGGGAGGCCCTCTGGGTTCTCTTGCGAACTTTTCTTAGGCGGCCTCGTCGCCGAAACTAGACCGTCCCCACTCGGCCCCACCGGCTCGATAGTTTCCTGCTTGGCCAATGGTTGCCGAGGTGAAAAGCTATGGGACTGATGGTAAGACCACCGGCTAAGTGGATCTGGCGGCCTACAGCGTGAAAGAGCCCTTTCGGCTCGACCCTCCCAAGCTTCTGGACAGGATGGCGTATCAGCGCGACCGGTTCTGGATAACGATATCGGTCGTGCGCGGAGCGGCTGCTTGTCGGTGCTTGCGTTCCGAAAGCGGACGGGCCGCATTCGGCCCCAAGATGCCGCGCCGCTTCGCGCACCATGCTGGTCATAGAAGTATGATAAAAAGAATGACCGAAGCAGACATTCAGCGGTCGCTCAACAAAGACGATCTCGACGGCGACAAGAGGAAATCGGACCCGAGCTACTTGATCAAGGATGAGAACAAGGCCAAGGCGCTGGAACCGGATACGGCAGTCGCCGGCATCGCCGCGCGCGCAGCCAATCAGGTGAACGGTTTGGACCGCCTGAAAACTGAGTTAAGTCGAGCGACAGCGGGGTGCGACCGTTGACTCCCACCGGGGACGCCCATTCTGCTGCCGCTCTTCCGGTCGATGGTGACGCCACGGCTGTGAACAAGCCCGGTGCGGCCGCGGTCCCATCGACCAGCGAAAAAGTTGGAGTCAGCAGGGCAAGCACGACGCAGCAAGGGCAGGATCGTTCCTCTACTAGCTCCGACCTTGTGTCTGGCGATACTGTAAGCGTTGATGCGCAAAGCACACCTGCCGGCGCTCACGCCAATCCACAAAGCGAAAATGCAGCTACCGCAAGGGCGAATACTCCACGAAAACCCCAGGATAGGCCTTCTAACGGTAGCCAACCTACTGCCGTCTCCGCAAATGTTCGTTCGGTTTCCCGACCTGGGGACTTCGCGGCACCGTAGCAGGTCTTTGCTGTTGGTGAGCTACTGGATGCGGCCAATAGTGTCAACAAAGCATTCAACGCATCTTCTTCTGCTGTCGTTGGTAAAGCTTTGTATGACAACAAAAACAGCAATACGTTAACCCCCACAATGCCTACGCCAATCCTTGACCCGCGGCGCGCTTGGCGGATTAACTTGAGCGCCTCGGCAGGATTGGCGAGCAGCCCCATGTCCGAGATCAGCAGATTGTCGAGACCGACCCTGTTTGCGCGCATATCGGCGAGCGCTCGCGCTGTTTGCGGCCCTGTTCCTCATCCCGTCACTTGTGTGGTCGGCCACCGGACATCAGGCGGTTGCCTTGTTCGACGCCTTCTATCGCTCGGGCGCATCGGTTTTTGGTGGCGGGCATGTCGTGCTTCCGCTGCTGCAGGCCGAGGTGGTCGCGCCCGGGTGGGTGGCAACCGAATCCTTCCTGGCGGGCTACGGCGTCGCGCATGCGGTCCCCGGGCCGCTGTTCACATTCGCCGCCTATCTCGGCGCGGTCATGGGGCCGCCGCCCAACGGCGCGGCAGGGGCGAGCATTGCGCTGATCGCGATCTTCCTGCCCAGGCTGCTGCTGGTCTACGGCATGCTGCCATTCTGCGACGCGTTGCGCGTCCGCTCGACGGCGCAGGCCGCAATGCGCGGCACGAACGCCGCCGTGGTCGGAATCCTTGGTGCCGCGCTCTACAACCCGGTCCGGACGAGCGCCGTGCTGGCGCTCGCTGGATTTCTGCTGCTCACCGTTTGGAAAATGCCGCCATGGATCGTCGTTGTGCTTCTGGCGGCGGGTGTCATTGTTCTCGACCTGGCTTGAGAATCCTCGGGTTGCCTGATGTCCCGCGCGGTGTCTTGGCGAAAGAACGATGCTCGGGCCGAAGATGCGGTTGCGCGAGCAAGTTCCAGCAGGGCTGAAGAACGACGCGGCGCTGGCAATGCGTCACGGCGGAAGGTCTGCCTATTGGCTAGATCTTCCCATAACGGACCGACACTTCCCGGCCCGAACCGGACAGGCAGCGAACGTCGATTCTTGGTAGGCCCGGTGCGCCTTTGTGCAGCGCATGAGGCAAGGCGGACATGACATCGCGAACGTGCAACAGGCAGCAACACTGGTCGATAGGGGTGCCAGAACCTCGAATGTCTGAACTCAGGGGACTTCCTGCACTTCCTCGACTTCCGGCGTCACGGGTGCCGGATTGACCACATAGATATCGGAGCTTAGATCGCCGCCGGAGCGGATGATGATCCCGTCGTCCTTCAGTCGGCTAAACGTTGCCCTGGATAACCGCATGGGTTTGCCACTGACATCCAAGGCGATGATCTTTGCTGACCACGGTACGTGGGTGATCTTGTCGACACGCTTGAGAAAGCGCTTCTCCTTATCGGTCAGTGTAATCATTTCGGACCGCGCTGTTAGCAAAACTCGCTGGCCAGAAACGCCGGCGGCGCCAAGGTGTTCCCCAGCGTGACTGCATAGCGACAGCCGCCGACCCTGCACTCCAGGAACTGGACCCGATCCGCCTGACCCGATCAATCACACCTTACCTTGGGGAAGGGGGGGCGCCCAAACGAGCGCTATACGTTGAGCGTCCATGCTCCAGTGGTAGCGCCGGCCGTAGATAGAATGGACAAGCCAACTTAGCCTCAGGCATCGTTGCGTCTGTCATTGCCTTTAGGCAAGCTTGGCCGTTGCTCCCCCAGCAACACGAGACCCGGAGCCGCTCACGCCCCCCGCGCTCCCGGCTTTGGGTCTCAACCGGCCGTTGCCCGTCAGCTTTTCGTCGGCTGAGACTTGGTCCATCGCTCAGCGGCGAATTCGCCGGTCATAGCCCCCTTGGTGCCCTGCTTCATGATCAGTTCACGGTGGGGATAGGGGATTTCTATTCCGTTCTCCTTGAAGGTGTCCCAGAGCGCCAGCAGCACATTGCCGCGCACATTGGTCAAGCCCTGCTGGGGATCGCGGATCCAGAACCGCAGGACGAAGTCCAGTGAGGATTCGCCGAAGCCCGTAAGCCAGCAGACCGGCCTGTGGTCGGCCTCCACGCGGTCGACGCCCAGTGCAGCCTCTATCGCCAGTTGGATGACCTTATGCGGATCAGCCTCGTAGGAGACGCCGAAATTCACGTCGAGCCGCACGAGCTTGTCACTGAACGACCAGTTGATGACCCTCCGGGTGATGAAGTCCTCATTGGGGATCAGGTATTCGCGGCCGTCGCGCGTTACCACCGAGACAAACCGCGCCCGCAATTCGCGTATCCAGCCGAACGTGCCTTCGAGCGAGATTGTGTCTCCCGGTTTGATCGACTTGTCGAGAAGGATGATCACGCCGGAGATGAAATTCGAAACGACCTTTTGCAGTCCGAAGCCAAGGCCGACTCCCACAGCGCCGGAAAATACGGTCAGCGCCGTCAGGTCGACGCCGACGGAGGAAAGCGCGACGACACCGGCGACCAGCACCAGGCCGATCTTGGCGATCTTTCCAATGAGAACGCGGACGGAGGGTGTCAGCTCTTCGGAACTGCGGATACGCTCATCGACATAATTGCCGACGATGATCGCAAGCCAGAGGGTCGCGACAAGCAAAAGTGCGGCCTTCAGCACCGTTAGGGCCGAAAGGCGAAAATTGCCCAGTGGAAATGAAAGGCTGTCCAGGAAAGCCGAAGCCTTGTCATTGATGCCTAGAATGACAAGCGCAGCAAAAATCCACGCCAGCCAGCCGATGGTACGAGCGACAAGCCGATTGCGGATGATGCGCGACAGCACCGACACAATCAACCAGGCAGCGGACAGCGAGAGGAGATGAGGTGGGTCTGGCTTGGTTCTGTAATGCCGCGTAGGAAGGTGAGAACGGCAAGCAGGAAGAAAGTGAATAGAATCCAGTCGGTGCGCCGCAACAGCGCGATTACGACCCTCAGCAGTCCAGGATGCCCTTTGATCTGGCGTGCCCTTGCCACCAGGGTCGGTTTGATACGACTCGCCAGAAGCTTGGCGGCCAGGAACAACGAGACGACGATAGCGGCTTGATAGAGGAACCAAGGAGAGGCGACATAGTCGAGCCATGCGCGGGCCCAGACCAGAGATTCATCAACGGCGTTGCGAAAATCCGTTTCCACACAACCGTTATGGTGCAGGCATTGGGGATGGCAAGCTTCGTCCCGTGAGCCGCTCAGATGCCGTAGGAATCTAGGGCGCAGAATCCCCCGGATCTTTCGTGACGGCAGGATTCACGCCTAGCGACGGTGTCACTCCACACTTTCCGGGACCTCGCCTGATTTGGTGACAGCCGACATGCGGTGCCCACCCAAGGATAGCAGCGCCCAAATGACGAAGACCGTCACGAGTCCCAGCAAGATCCAGTAGGGCCACCGACGATAGCCGCGGTGTCGTTCAGGGTCGGGTTTCGGGTTCATTGCACCTCCTCGGCCAGAATCTAACCCCAGTTCTCCAACCTTCAATCACCGCAAGGAGGCGCCATGGACAAAACTGACGATTGGCTCCGGGTTAGAGATCCTTGAGCGCAGCTATCAGACGCCCGTCGTCTCACCCGAGGCGGGCTTCCTTTTGCGTTTAAGTGCGCCGTCTTCTCCTTGGGCTTCTTTCCCTTGGGGCGCGTTTGGCTGAACTTCTCGATGAGTACCCAAACAACCAATGGGATCTCCCGAAAGCTGGCGACAACGCGAGTTTTGGCGGCTGGCGGAGTAGGGTCAGGTTATTCCAAACTTCAGCACGCTATGAGGTCTGCCATGTTCGTCCCCATCCTCGTCCCAGGGGGCTCGGCAGCCATTTGATGCCGATAAGGTGATCGCCACGACTGCGATGGTCACTGGTAACAGCGAGGATTCAACCATTGCTCGCATGGCGATATATCGTCAACCATGTCGCTGTTGCGCCTGATGAGCAGGGCCGAGCCAATTGCTAAGGCCGCGATGAGGATGACCAGCACAATCAAGCGTATGGACATCGTCGGGTTCATTGCTCGTGCCAGATCATCGGTCGATGCCAAGTCGGGCGGTGCTGTGGGCGTGCAATGAAAAACCCTCGCGTGTCATCCGCCGGCCGCCCTATTGGCCTCCTCGATCTTCCACTTTTCCTCAAGCAGAATTTGCGCTGCCTGGATGACGCCAATCGCCTCTACGATCGTCTCTTCCATTTCCGCGTCGGAGAATTGGTCGACCAGATTCGCCGCCTCGTTGAGGTAGTAGACTATGTCCTCAGGGCCTCCGCTAGCGTCCACCGGGCTTTCCGAATATTTGATCTCGTCTCGTAGAACACGGATCGTCACCGATGCCCGTTGCAGCAGCTTGACGCGCTCTCGGCTCGTGAGTGTGCCGACATCATTCGCGGCTCTGAAGAGCTCAAAAATGAAGTTATGTATGCGGTCGATCATCGCCCATCTTAAGTCATGAGTACCATTTCTAACAATAAGCGTATCTTCTAACAGTTGTGTTCGTTAACATGCGGGTCTATTGCCGTATTTTATCCAATCTCTTCTGCCGCTTTCCCCTACCTGATGTTCGGTATCGCCCGAGATGTGCCGCGCCGTTTTCCCTGACCTGATCGGCAAGTTAGTCGGCGCTAGACTAAATTCATGGTCTGGGAGAGACGGACCATCTTCGCCAACGGAAATTCTGCCCGCCTTGGTCCCAGGGCGGACCCTTTTTCTTTTCACCTGACCCGATAGTGGATCACAAAGGCCGCCGTTCCAGCAGGCATCCATGCCGAGGTCGGCGATACGGTGAAATGGGTCAATATGGACGCCGTTGCTCATTCGGCAACGACCAAGGGCGGCTGGGATGTTACCGTCCGTCCGCACAAGAGCGCCAGCGCGGTCATGACGAAGGCGGGGGAGTTTAATTACCACTGCCGCTTTCACCCGAATATGACGGGTCACATTACCGTAACGGCCCCATAGCCAAGCTCTGCCGCACGATCACCCAGCCTGCCTCGGTCTCGGGGCAGGGAGTCTACTGCTTCAGACTGGCTGACCCAAAGTCAGATCGACCAGAAAACCGCGTTAACGTTCGGGCCGCTGACGAGAGGCACATCACGAGCTCTTTCCTATAGACGCGCCCGAAAAGCGGCATAAACTTCCGCGTAGGTGTTAGCATTTCGGGCGTGTATTCGGCACGCGAAGAGTGCGGTTCATGTTCAGTCGCCGTTCCTTCATGCTGGGGCTGTTCGCCGTGTTTGTAGTGCCCCAAGCGACCCTTGCCGCTGGGCACAGGACGGTCAGGCACAAGAAACACTTCGTTCTTAACCCCAAATATGCCCCGCAGGTCGTCGCGTTCCCCCGTTACTATGCGCCCGGCACGGTGGTGGTCGATCCTCGTAATCGATTTCTGTACCTGGTTGAGCAGCCAGGTGTAGCCCGGCGCTACGGCGTTGGCGTGGGCAAGGCTGGTTTGGCTTGGTCCGGCCACGCCGTTATCGGCCGCAAGGAAGAATGGCCGCGCTGGAAACCAACCAAGGACATGATCCGACGCAGTCCGCACAAATATCGCAAATACGCCAAAGGCCTTGAGGGTGGCCCGCGCAACCCCCTTGGCGCGCGCGCGCTGTATCTCTATCACGGAGGGCGCGACACGCTCTATCGCATCCATGGCACCAACGAGCCATGGACCATCGGCCATGCGGTTTCCAACGGCTGCATTCGCATGCTCAACGAGCATGTCGAGGACCTCTATAGCCGCGTAAATATTGGGACGCCGGTTATTGTCCTTTAGATGAAGGAACCGGGCACCCAGCAGTCGAGGGGAGGAGCGTCTTCCAAGCCAACGATTGTTGTGCGTCTGAATGAAGACACGCTTCGGTCACGGGGCGTCGCTTGTTTCTTTATCTGCGTGCCAGGCTCGGTGAGCGCTCCTTCCACGAAACCGCCGAGCCTCTGGCCGCTCCTGTTCACTTGCTGTGCCGGGTGCAGTGCGATTATTTCTCGGATACGCCCGGCGGGCGCTTGTCCGACTTACCGTCTTGCATGAGCCGCCAGTCACTGCGCTGCCCGACATAGCGGGTGAGTGCCTCGGCCAGGGCGGTCTCCTCCGTCACGCCCTCTTGATATTGGCGGATTAGAAAGCGCGCGGCTTCGTCGATGCCGTCGGACAGACGTGCGCCAATGAGAACACGTTTGATCTTTTCTATGTCTGACGAGGATAAGTAATGATGACTTGAAGACACGCATTTCCTCCGGGGTTTTGTTGTTGTTGTTTTCCCCCGAGTGGCTGCGACGCCAGTTAAGTACAATGCCGTCATATATGCCGCGCGTCCAGAGAATAACGGAGCCCGTTGTGACGCAGAAGCCAGCAACTGAGGCGGCCTTTCTGTTGCCTGCTCGGTTCGTGTCACGTTCCTATTTTTCGTGCTGGCAAGGAGCGCCCCATGACCGCAACGATAGATCCGGGTGCACGATCCGAACGGATGTCCAGGATTCGAGGAAAGGATTCGAAGCCAGAGATGGTCTCCCGGAAAGCCTGTCCTGCATTTCGCCGGCGTAAAAATTGATTTTCGTGCGGCGCCGGGCGTGTCGGCCTTGCGCCCACCTCGGTCATTCGGACAGTCGGAATCTTCCACCGAAAGCGGACATGCTCGCCGCCTCCGCACCGAGAATTGGACAGAAAGCTCCAGAGCCCTACCGGTGCGCCGCGCCGGGTGAAGATGACAACTACGTTCATGCTATAGCCCTACGTTCGGACTCATGGTGGGCCGCATGAAGGTGCTGGCAATGGGCGGAACCGGCGTGACCGGGGCCAATACCGCCAGCACGCCGGAGCTCCCCCTGGTTCAACGAGGCAGTCGCCTCGGTTCATCATCGCCGGGCTACGTCACCTTCGTGAAAATGACTGAAAATTTCTCTGGCCAGCCCAGATTTTTCATCATTTGCGGCGGCCAGCCTCTGCGCGATACCAACACCACGGTGACGTTAAGAGGGTTGTCCGGAGATCGTCATGCTGACCTTCTGCCACGCTCCCCAGAGTTGGCGTCCGACTGGATCGGCCGTGGCTCGTTCCCACGCTGGTCAGGCCGCCAAAGCAGGTAAATCCATCACTGAGGTAAACATGCGACTATCCACTTCTCTTCCGCTGGCGACATATTTGCTGGTTGCCAATCTGATCTTCCCTGCCTGGGCAGAAACCGTTACCGAAACCGTGGCCCAGGTGGAGGCTAAGCTGGGTGGCCGCGTAGGCATCGTGTTGCAGCAACAGGGCGCGGCGCCCGCGGCGGAACATCGCCCGGATGAACGCTTTCCCCTAGCTAGTACGTTTAAGGCCCTGGTTTGTGGAGCGGTTCTCGCAAAAGTGGATGCGGGAGAGGAAGATCTCAGCCGCACTATCCTGTACGGACCCGAGGCCTTGGTCACCTATTCACCCGTCACCGAAAAGCATGCCGGACGAGGTATGACGGTAGGCGATCTTTGCGACGCAACGATTACGCTCAGTGACAATACCGCGGGTAACCTTCTGCTGGACAGCATCGGTGGCCCAGAGGGGCTCACTGACTTCCTCCGTCGAACCGGTGATGCAGTAACCCGCCTGGATCGTTGGGAGCCCGAGTTGAACCAAGCCTTGCCAGGCGATCAACGAGATACCACCTCGCCACGTGCCATGCTGGCCACAATGGAAAGGCTCCTGTTCAGTGATCTGCTGACCCCTGCCTCACGCGCGCAACTTGAAAAATGGATGATAGCTGATCAGGTAGCCGACGAGTTGATCCGCGCCAGCCTTCCCGAAGGCTGGACCATTGGCGACAAGACCGGCGCTGGCGAACGTGGTTCCCGTTCGATCGTCGCGGTCATCCGCCCGCCGTATGGTGACCCTTGGCTAGCGGCAATCTACCTCACCGGCAACGAGGCGGATTTGAAGACACGCAATGATGCCATTGCTAAGATCGGCGCCGCCATGGTCGAGACGATCAAGGCCCAGTAATCGGGTCTGACCAGGCTGGGGCATTGATGAACAACCAGCGCACGCGGCTCAGCTTTGGCCGTCGCGCTGGCCGCCCTGCTCGGCTCCGGCGGTAGGGGCTCGCCTTGGAACCGGGGAACGCTGGGACCTGAGGCCCCGGACCCCCATGCCAGAAGGGAAAACCTCGATCCCAGTTCCTTCTCTACGACAGCGGAGTTCTGGAGATGACCGGGTACCAGAGGCGGCCCCTCTGGTAAAACAGCATGGCTGATTGGATCGTGGAGGCCGAGTGCGGCGCCGACGGCTTCAACAACCCAGAACTTAGGGTTACCCTTGATGAACAGGGCGATCCACCTCATGCGACTGGACATTTGAGCTGATGGCAAGCTAGACGGGACGATTAGATGTGCAGATTACGGATGCAACAGCATGCAGCGGTGAGAGCTCGTGGCAGTTACGATCAAGGATATTGCTAGGCGAGCCGGGGTGTCGACTGCAACAGTGTCGAAGGTTCTGAACCGAAAGGATTCGGTTATCGGGGACGAGACTCGCCAGAAGGTTCTGTCGCTTGCCCGTGAGCTGAACTACACGCCGAACTCGCTTGCGCGCTCGCTCGTGACTCGGAAGTCGCTCGTCATCGGCATCATCGTTCCCGATATTCTGAACCCCTATTTCACCGAGCTGGTGAGGGCCTGCGACGATGCGGCCCGTCTGCGGGGCTATACGACGCTCGTCTGCAATTCGGAGGGAGTGCCGGAGATCGAGACGGCTCACCTGACCTCCTTTGGGGGGCATCGCGTGGATGGGATATTGCTGGCTGCGAGCGACGTAATTCCGGACACTGAGCTTCTCGATGCCTTACGCATCCCCGTGGTTTGCATGGACAGGGAGATCGGGCCGACGAAGCAACTCGTCGCGACGGTCGACACGGATTACCGAAGCGGAACCTTCCAGGCGACTCGGCACCTGATCGAGAAGGGCCACACCCGCATCGCATTTTTGAGTGGTGACCCCCATCGGTCGAACACGCAGATTCGTCTGGCGGGCTACAAAGATGCGCTGGGCCAGTCGGGCATTCCCTTTGACCCTGAACTGATACGGTGCAAGGAGTTCCAGCATAGGTTTGGCCATCAGGCGACATTGGATCTGCTCGACCGCACGCAGTTCTCGGCGATCTGCTGCATGAACGACATGCTGGCGATCGGCGCGATGGTGGCTCTGCGGGAGCGCGGCAGGCGCGTGCCTGACGACTGTGCCGTGATCGGATTCGACAACATCTATCTGTCGCCGTTGCTCGAGCATCCGCTCTCCACCGTGGACAGGCGCATTGCCCATACGGGGCGCGTCGCGACGAATGCCCTGATCGATTTTCTCGAAGATGCCGATCGGAAGGGCGCGGCCATCACGATCATACCCACGGTTGTCAGCCGCACCACGACCTAGCCGTGCGCGAAGGCGGCGCTGCTCTGATGTCTTGGCACTGTTCCTGAGCTCATTCCAGGCCCTCTCCAAGCGTTCATTTTGTCCCGCTCGGTTCGCGTGAAATCGCGCCGCTTTTCGTCGTCAGACAACGTCATTTAGCATTCTCTATTGGAGGACTTGACGGATCAAATGCGATCAAAGTACACGTTTAACTGCGTTAAGGTACACGTTTAACTAACGCGAGAACGACCGGATTCCGATTGACAGCGGGAATCCCGGTTGGCATTTGTATAGACATTATGGATCGATCTCGCCGGCGCAGGATGCCCCGGCATCCAGGGAGGGGAATGACAATGTTGAAACATCTAATGGTGACGGTTGCATTGGCGGCAATGACGGCCGGCGCGGCGGCGGCCGACTTCAATCCGGCGATCGTCTACGGCACGAGCGGCAAGTTCGACAAGTCGTTCAACGAGATGGCCTATACGGGCGCGGAAAAGTTCAAGGCAGACACCGGATCCGGCTATCGTGATTTCGAAGCGCAGGCGGATTCCCAGGCGGAGCAGGGCATCCGCAACTTCGCCAGCCGCGGCTTCAGCCCCGTCATCGTGACGAATTTCGGCTACAAAGACCAGTTGGCCAAGGTTGCCAAGGAGTTCCCGAATATCGATTTCGTGATGCTCGACGACGTGGTCGATCTGCCCAACGTCCGGTCTGTCACTTTCAAGGAAGAGCAGGGCTCCTATGTGGTCGGCCTGATTGCGGCGCTCACCTCGAAGACGAAGGCCGTAGGCTTCATCGGCGGCATGGATATCCCGATCATCCGTAAGTTCGGTTGCGGTTTTGCACAGGGCGCTGCTGCTGGCGGTTCGACGAACATCATTCGCAACATGACGGGCACGACGAATGCCGCCTTCAACGATCCGGTGAAGGGCGGCGAGATCGCTGCGTCCCAGATGGGGCAGGGTGCGGATGTGATCTTTGCCGCGGCCGGCGGCACAGGCATCGGCGTCCTGCAGAAGGTTGCGGACGCTGGAAAGTTCGCGATCGGCGTCGATTCCAACCAGAATTACATGCACCCGGGCGTCATGCTGACCTCCATGGTCAAGCGCGTCGATGTTGCAGTCTACAACGCCCTCAAGGACGCCAAGGAAGGCCATTTCACCGGCGGCGTGCAGTCGCTGGGTCTGGCTGAAAATGGCGTCGACTGGGCGCTGGACGAGCACAACCGCAACCTGATCACGCCGGAGGTTGAGGCGGCGGCCACGAAGGCGAAGGAAGGCATCGCCGCCGGCACACTCATGGTTCACGACTACATGACGGACGACAAGTGCCCCCTCTAAGGGGTGGTTGGGCGAGCGCTTGAGCGCTCGCCCGGTTTGCCCGGTCGGAGCGTTGTCTGGAGGGGTCATGAAAGCGGAAATCAGCGCCGCGCAGCACGTGCTGGAGCTTGTCGGCGTCAACAAGAGCTTCGGCTCCGTGGTTGCGAACAAGGATGTCAACTTCGCGGTCGAGGCCGGCAGCATTCACGGTATCGTGGGCGAGAACGGCGCCGGAAAATCGACCCTGATGTCCATTCTCTACGGCTTCTATCAGGCGGACTCCGGCAAGATCCGCATCGACGGCAAGGAGGTCGGCATTCCCGACAGCCGTGCCGCCATCGCGCATGGCATTGGCATGGTGCATCAGCATTTCAAGCTGGTCGAGAACTTCACGGTTCTGGAAAACATCGTCCTCGGCGCGGAAGAGGGTGCCTTCCTGCCGTCCAGCCGGCGCAAGGCGCGTCTGGAACTGCAGCGCCTCGCGAAGGAATACGAGCTGCAGGTCGACCTCGAGGCGATCACGGAGGATCTGCCGGTCGGCGTCCAGCAGCGTGTGGAGATCCTCAAGGCGCTCTACCGGCAGGCGCGGATCCTCATCCTCGACGAGCCGACAGGCGTGCTGACGCCGAGCGAGGCGGACCACCTGTTCCGCATCCTCCGGCGCCTTCGCGACGAGGGCAAGAGCGTCGTCCTCATCACGCACAAGCTGCGCGAGATCATGGATGCGACGGATACGGTTTCGGTCATGCGGCGCGGCGAACTGATCGCCACCGCCCCGACTGCGTCGATGACGAAGGAAAGCCTTGCAGAATTGATGGTCGGCCGCCGTGTTCTGTTGCGCGTCGACAAGTCGCCGTCCAGGCCGGGAGAGATCGTCTTCGACGTAAAGGGGCTGAATGTCCGTGATCAGCGCGGCGTGCGCATGGTCAAGGACGTGTCCTTCAGTGTCCGCGCCGGGGAAATCGTCGGCATCGCCGGGGTTGCCGGCAATGGTCAGACCGAGCTACTCGACGCGCTGGCGGGAAACTGTGTGCCGGAAGCCGGCACGGTTCTTCTGGACGGCAAGGAGATCGCGCCCGATCCATTCAAGCGCAGGGACGCGGGGATCGCGCACGTCCCCGAGGACCGGCACGCCATTGGCCTCATCCTGTCGTTCCCGCTCAGGGAGAATGCGAGTCTCGGTTATCATCGCCGTGCTGAATTCGGGACAAGCCCCATGCTGAAGCGATCACAGCTCCAGCAGTACGCGCAGCAATACATTTCCGAGTATGACATCCGCCCGCCCAATGCCGACCTGCGCACTTCGCTCTTTTCGGGCGGCAACCAGCAGAAGATCGTGTTGGCGCGCGAGATCGAACATGATCCGGCGATGTTGCTGGTCGGCCAGCCCACGCGCGGCGTCGATATCGGCGCGATCGAGTTTATCCACCGCAGGCTGATCGAGCTGCGCGACCAGAACAAGGCAATCCTTCTAGTGTCGGTGGAACTCGACGAGATCAGGGCGCTATCGGACCGCATACTTGTCATGTTCGATGGCGCGATCGTCGGGGAGACAAGCCCGGACGCATCGGAGCGCGAGCTGGGGTTGCTTATGGCCGGCGTTACGCAAGAAGATCAGGGAAGAGGTTAGATGGCCAGCTTTCTCAATATCAAGCAGGTCGTCGAGTTCGCCGCCCTGCCGCTCATGAATGTCGCCGTCGCCCTGCTGATTTCCGGGCTGGTCGTGCTTTTCGTGGGGCAGAATCCGCTGGAGGCAGTTGGTTATCTCGTCAGTGGTTCGCTGGGGTCGGGGGAGGGGATCGGCTTTACGCTCTACTTCGCCACCAGTTTCATGTTCACGGGGCTCGCGGTGGCGGTGGCATCGCATGCGGGACTTTTCACGATCGGTGCCGAAGGGCAGGCCTATCTCGGCGGTCTTGGCATCGCATTCGTCTGCCTGTCGCTCGATCGGATCGTTCCCTGGTACGTGACGATCGTGCCCGCGGCTGCCGCAGGCATGTTGTTCGGAGCCGCATGGGCCTTCATTCCGGCCTACCTTCAGGCAAAGCGCGGTAGCCACCTCGTCATCACGACGATCATGTTCAATTTCATCGCTTCCTCGATCATGATCTACGTGCTGGTCAACCTGATCAAAGAACCCGGCAGCATGGCGCCGCAGACACGCCTCTTTGACAGCGGTGGCCTCGTGCCGAAGCTCGGCGAAATTCTGCCGGTGAACATCGGCACCGCACCGCTGAACGTCAGCCTGTTCCTAGCCATCGCTGCGGCGGTCTTCGTCTGGGTCCTCATCTGGAAGACCAAGCTCGGTTTCGAGATCAGGGCAACGGGCGCAAATCCGGCCGCTGCTCGGAACGCGGGGATCAGCTACGTCAAGATCACCATCGTCTGCATGCTGATTTCTGGCGCGCTGGCGGGTCTGGCGGGGGTCAACATCCTGATGGGCGACCTCGGCAAGCTGCAGCTCGATTTTCCGGCCGGGATCGGGCTGGTTGGGGTCGCCGTCGCCCTCATGGGCCGCGGCCATCCGGTGGGGATAGCAGTGGCATCGGTCCTGTTTGGCGTCCTCTACCAGGGTGGCGCGGAAATATCCTTCTGGATGCCGAACATTACGCGCGAGCTGATCATACTCATCCAGGGGCTGGTCATTCTCTTCGCAGGCGCGCTGAGCCTTATGTTCCGAAGCTCGGTCTACTCCCTGTTCGATCTCTTTCGCCCCAAGAAGCCTGAGGCCTGAGTGATGCAAGAGTTCATGTCCACCGTCATCCTCCTACTGAGCTCGACCCTTCGTCTGTCGGTGCCGCTCATATTGTGCGGGCTCGCCGGCCTATTCTCGGAACGCTCGGGAGTGTGGGACATCGGCCTGGAAGGCAAGATGCTCTTTGCCGCCTTCGCGGCTGCCGCAGCCGCTTATCAGTTCGATTCGGCCTGGATCGGGTTGTTCTTCGCGGTCCTTGTCGCCGTGCTCCTCAGTCTCATCCATGGTTTTGCCTCCGTGACGCACCGGGGCAACCAGATCATCTCCGGGGTTGCGGTCAACTTCATTTCGTCAGGTCTGACAGTTCTTCTGGCGGTGGGCTGGTTCGCGATGGGCGGCAGAACGCCTCAACTTCAGCCCGAGGCGCGTTTCCCGACTGTGGTTCTTCCCTTCGCCGAGGAGATGCGCTCGGTTCCCGTTATCGGCGCGGTCTATGCCGATCTGATTTCCGGCTACAATATTCTCGTCTACGTTGCCTTCGCCGCCGTGCCGATCACGTGGTGGGTGTTCCATCACACGCGGTTCGGGCTGCGTCTGCGCGCCGTCGGCGAAAATCCCGCTGCGGTCGACACAGCCGGTATCTCCGTCGACTGGCTTCGTTATCGGGCTCTGCTCTGCGGCGCGATATTGTGCGGCATCGCTGGTGCCTATCTCTCGGTGGCACAATCAGCCGGCTTTGTCCGGGAGATGTCCGCGGGCAAGGGGTACATGGCGCTGGCAGCACTGATCTTCGCCAAATGGCGTCCGATTCCCGTCTTGTTCGCGTGCCTTCTTTTTGGCTTTCTGGAAGCCCTTTCCATCCGCTTTCAGGCAATCGACTTCGGATTGGGCCCGGAACTCTCCACGCAGATCGTCCAGTCTCTCCCCTATGTCCTCACAGTGGTTCTGCTGGCCGGATTCATGGGCCGCGCCATTCCGCCCAAAGCCGGTGGCATACCTTATACGAAAGAGCGTTGAATGACTGAACGTATTATCATCGATTGTGATCCAGGTGTTGACGATGCCGCGGCGATCCTGCTCGCGCTCGGGTCTCGCGAAGTCGAAATACTCGGCATCACCGCGGTTGCCGGCAACATCCCCATCGAGAAAACGGAGGCCAATGCGCGGCGTATTTGCGAGCTGGCCAACCGGACGGATATTCGCGTTTTCCAGGGCTGCGGCCGGTCGCTGCTCTACCCCGACCGGGCGGGCGTCACGGTGCATGGCGATGACGGGTTGGGCGACATCGGCCTTCAGAAGCCATCGTCCGCCCCGGCTGAACGCTCCGCCGTGCAATTCATCATTGATCAGGTGCGCTCTGCACCGGGCGAGGTAACCATTGCGACGCTCGGCCCGATGACCAATATCGCCGTCGCGCTCGCGATCGATCCCGGCATCGCACCGCTGATCAAGCGCATTGTCTTCATGGGCGGCGCCGCTTTTTGCTCGGGCAACATCAAGGAACGGGCGGAGTTCAACTTCTATTTCGATCCGCACGCCGCCCAAGCGGTCATGGCCTCGGCCATTCCCATGGTCATGTTCGGCCTCGATGTCACCCACAAGGCGATCATCACGAAGGAGCGGACGGAGCGGTTGAAGCGTCTCGGGAAGATCGGCAGCACCATCGCCGATATGCTGACCGCCTATGGCGCCGGCGACCCCTGCCTGCACGATCCCTGCGTCATCGCCTATCTCATCGAACCGGAGATATTCTCCGGCGTTGATGGATTCGTCGAGGTCGACTGCAACTCGTCCCTTGCCATCGGACAGAGCGTCGTCAGCGTAACCCAGAGGGAACTCGCCGGCCGCGCGCCGAATTGCCTGGTCATGACCGACGTCGACCACGACCGCTTGTTCGCTCTTCTCGAAGAACGCTATGCTCGCGTGGAGCTCGAAGCCGCGTAGATTGCATTCTCGCAATACTTCGTTTTGCCAAATGGCTTGGGCGGAAGCTGATCCGAGATCAGATGGCTTCCGCCTAATCTGCAGTGGCCGTCAGGGTGACGTTGCCAGTATTATGCCAGCGTACCCAGAGATGGCGGCCATTGTCGCTTTTGCGGCTGTATGGGCGAAGAATTGGCCGCCATCGAAAGGGAGCTCCCAGTTCGGGCTGACTGAACCCTCCATGCTCTCGCCACGACGCGAATTGACCCGGAGGCGAGTCCGGACTTCCGATTGCGAACGGTAGCTTCGCGCCCATGTCCGCCATAGTGACAGGCTCGACCGTTTCCTGAAACCGGACATCGCGAGTAGCCGTTTGTCCAATTCAGGAATTGGTCCCCTCCACGGTCAATTGAGCCCGGTGTGAAATGCCGGCTCAACACGTACGTCACGTTGGTTCCGGCGTTCGCATCCCGGACCTTCAAGTGCTTGATGTCATGGTTGACGCTGAAAATATGGGTGGCACTTGAGCTGTACTGGATGCCGCCCATTATGGAGCAGGAATTCGATGACGTGGTTGATCCGACCTGCTCACTACAAACTGGGTCATCCGGGTTGGAATTTTCTACGTATTATCCGGTGATGCAAGCGGAGGTTCCATGAAAGCATCGAAGTGCATGGAGGCGCAGATCGTGTTTGTGCTGAAGCAGGCACAGTGACGATACGCCGATTGGGGAGGTCTGCCGGAAGGCCGGGATTAGCGACGCGACGTTCTACAACTGACGCAAGAAGTATCCGGCTTGATGTCGTCGAACATGTCAGGGCCTTCGCCGAAGGGCAAGGCGTGACGATCCGGCCGCGGCCCGCAAAGCCACATCATCGCCGAAAAAGTTGGCGCCAACGATGCGGCGTCATGCCGGCGGATTGCTTCAGCGCGGTGGTGAAGTGACTCTGGCTGGAAAAGCCGCAGTTTTCGGCAATCTCGCAGATAGAGGCGTTGGTGTCGGTCAGCAATTCCTTTGCCTTTTCCAGGCGCTCCTGCATGAGCCAACGATGCGGAGTTTCGCCCAGTTCCTGATAGAAGCTGCGGGCGAAATGTCTTCGGCTGAGGCCCGCAGCTTCGGCCAGGTGCTCCAGGCCGATCTCGTTCCCGAGATTGTTGTCGACGAATTCCTTGACGCGCTTGAGCCGCCATTGCGGTAGCGCTATCGCCGTATTCGGTTGAAGATCCGTCCCGGCCTTGAGCAGCAATTGCGAAAGGATCGATGTCAGCAATCCGTCTGCCAAATGGTCGTGGGCAACCTCATGTCCGGCGGTGGTCTCCCAAAGTCTATTCATCAGCACTTCGATGAAGGGGTCGGCCCATGTATGTTCGCAGAGCTTCCAGAATGCCGCTCCGATCTGTCGCGGACATGCGGCGCCGAGGACGTTACGAATCGTATCGTTTGGAACCGCGAGAACCAGGATCTTGCGGCTGCCGTCTACCTCCCATCTGCTCTCGGTCTCGGCCGGGACGACGAGCATTCGGCCGGCCTCCGCCTTCTGGCGATGACGATACTCGCCGATCTTCCAGCCCCAATTGCAATTATTCTGGACCTCGAGGGGAAGGGCAAGAACCGTCTCGTCAAATGCCGGATCGCTAAAATCGTGCGGCCCTTGCTCGACAAGTATCATGCGGAACGCTAGTCGCCCCGAGGGGCGACGATGCTCTTGAGGGAACTTCCCGTAACCCGACCCCTGATAAAAGTCAGAATAGTCGCTCCATGCGCTATTCGACATTGGAGGACCTGACCGAGAATTCCTTTGCATCTGGCCGCCCTGCCACCGAGAATGAGCCTACAATGGTTGTGCACACTTGCCGGCGCGTTGATAAGCGGAACGCCGTGACTAGGCAATAGGCCCTCCTTGGCGCGGCTCCGCTTCAATTGGCGATTTACTGTCAAAAATGGCTCTATGGAGCAAGCACGGCCACGCCCATGGGGCTAGGTTGGGGAGGATTGTCGAACATCGAGCCTCAGCCCTGACGCAAGAGGACGAGTCCGACGCCTGTGCGCCAGGAAAGAAGCGGAATGCCAAAGATAAAGTCAGCGATAATTGGCTCAGGCAACATCGGGACCGACCTGATGATGAAGATCATGCGCAACTCCACGACTTTGGAGGTTGCGGCGCTCATAGGCGTCGATTCCGGTTCCGACGGCTTGGCGCGCGCGGCGCGCGTCGGTGTCGCAACGAGCCACGACGGCATAGATGGCCTGGTGCGCATGCCCGAATTTCAAGACATTCGTATTGTATTCGACGCGACTTCTGCCGCCGCACATTCGAAGCATGATGCGATATTGCGCCGGCATGGCAAACAGGTCATCGACCTCACCCCGGCTGCCATAGGTCCCTACGTCGTCCCGCCGGTAAACCTGGACAGCCATCTCGATACGCAAAACGTCAATATGGTCACCTGCGGCGGGCAGGCAACGATCCCAGTCGTGGCGGCGGTAAGCCGCGTCGCGACGGTGCATTATGCCGAGATCGTGGCTTCGATCGCTTCGAAGTCGGCAGGACCCGGAACGCGGGCAAACATCGACGAGTTCACCCATACGACCTCGCGGGCATTGGAAAGCGTCGGGGGTGCGGTTCGAGGAAAGGCGGTCATCGTTCTCAATCCGGCTGAGCCGCCGCTGATAATGCGAGATACGGTGTTCTGCCTGTGCGACACCGCCGATGTAGGGGCGATAAGGGAGTCCGTCGAGACCATGGTCCGGTCGGTCCAGGAATATGTTCCTGGCTACCGGTTGAAACAGGAAGTCCAGATCCAGCGTATCGGCGCGGATGCCCCGCTGCGCATGCCGCAGAGAGATGCGCCGTTCACGGGCCTGAAAGTCTCCGTTTTCCTCGAGGTGGAAGGTGCCGCGCACTATTTGCCGGCCTATGCCGGCAATCTCGATATCATGACGTCGGCAGCGCTGCGGACTGCCGAGCGCCTCGCCGAACTTCGCAACTGGAATTGATCGATGCCGAGACTGTTCATCCTCGATGTGACGCTGCGTGACGGCATGCATGCAATCCGCCATCAGTACGATCTGGGCCATGTCCGCGAAATAGCCAGCGCGCTTGACGACGCGGGCGTCGATGGGATCGAGGTCGGTCATGGCGACGGGCTGGACGGCTCCAGCATTGCCTATGGGTTCAGCCGCCATACCGATATCGCCTATATCAGGGAGGCTGCGAAAGTCTGCAAGCACGCAAAGCTGACCACCGTGCTGCTTCCCGGCATCGGCACAATCGACGACCTGAAACGGGCGCGTGACGCAGGCATACAGTCGATCCGCATTGCCACGCACAGCACCGAGGCGGATGTCTCCGAGCAGCATATCGCGGCAGCCAAGGAGATGGGGCTCGATGTCTCGGGGTTCCTGATGATGTCTTCGGCCAATTCCCCCGACGGGTTGGCCGGACAGGCGCGGTTGATGGAAAGCTATGGAGCGGACTGCATCTATGTCGCGGACTCGGCGGGCGGCTTGACCATGCGCTCCATTGCCGAGCGCTTCCAGGCCTTCGACGCCGTGCTCGATACCGGTACGCAGCGTGCCATCCATGCCCACGAAAATCTTTCCCTGTCCGTGGCGAACTCGGTCACGGCGGTGGAAAATGGCGCAACCAGGGTCGATGCTTCGCTCGCGGGCATGGGCGCTGGCGCCGGCAACTGTCCGATCGAGGCTTTCGTGGCGGTGGCCAACCTCTATGGATGGGAACACGGTTGCGACCTGTTCAAGCTTCAGGATGCGGCTGACGACCTCGTGCGTCCGATCCAGGATCGCCCGGTTCGCGTGGATCGTGAGACGCTCACACTCGGCTATGGCAGCGTCTATTCCAGCTTTCTGCGTCACGCAGAGAAAGCTGCCGAGCAATTTGATCTCGACCCGCGTGCGATCCTGATCGAGATCGGTCGGCGCCGTTTGATCGGCGGGCAGGAAGACATGATCGTGGATGTGGCGCTCGATCTGGTCGAGCGGGGCAATGCCTAATGCCGACATCGGGAAGGGGTTAAGGGCGGCGAGGCGTGTACGCAGTGGCCTGCCTGTGAAATTTCCGACCTTTTGAAAGAAAAAATCCGCGGACAGAAAGTTTATGGTGCCTTTTGCAAATCGGCGGCAAGGGGGCAGACGTCCACCGCCGGTATGTGGGGGAAAACATAAAACCATGATGACGCGGCACGCAGAGAGAGCAAACTACCTTATCGGGGGCGGTTCGCCGTTGAGCCGGCCTGGAGGCTGGAGACGGGTTTCTGCCGGTGCGATTTGTCGTCCATTCGCCAGGCGTGCTCGATTTGGCGGAGCCCGCAAAGCACTGTGACGAACGCATTTCCGATTCTGTCCTGTGAGAATCTGACGATGGACTTCGGCTCTTTTCGGGCCGTTGACGCCTGTTCATTTTCCGTTGCGAAGGGTTCCATAACCGGCCTTGTCGGACCTAATGGCGCCGGCAAGACCACGGTTTTCAACATGATCGCCGGGGCCCTGCGTCCTAGCAGTGGCCGGATCGTATATCGCGGTGAGGACATCACTGCGCTCGCTCCCGATCGGCGGTTTCACAAGGGGGCCGTGCGCACCTTTCAGATACCTCACGAATTCCATCATCTCTCCGTCATCGAAAATCTGATGGTGGTGGCTCCGGCACAGCCGGGGGAGTCGCTCCTAAGCAACTGGGTCAGCCCTGCGAGGGTGAGGAAAGCCGAGGCCGAGACCTCGCGGAGGGCATGGGAGGCGCTGGAGTTTTTGGAGCTGACCCATGTTGCACACCAGCGCGCGGGCCAGCTATCGGGCGGCCAGAAGAAGCTCCTCGAACTGGGGCGGACCATCATGACAGATGCGGAACTGGTCCTGCTCGACGAGCCGGCTGCCGGCGTCAACCGCACCCTGCTCAGGAAGCTGGAAGAGAAGATCGAGTATCTCAACCGGGAGCGCGGCTACACCTTCATTCTTATCGAGCATGACATGGAAATGATTGAGCGGTTGTGCGAGCCGGTCATCTGCATGGCCGAGGGCAAGGTGCTTATCGAGGGGAGTTTCCAGACGGTGCGTTCCGACCCGCGTGTTCTCGAGGCGTATCTGGGAGAGAGGCAGGGAGCCACCGCATGACTGCCCTGCTGACCATGAAGAATCTGCGTGGCGGGTATGGAGACGCGGACATCATTTTTGATCTTTGCATCGAGGTCGCCAAGGGTGAGATCGTGGCCATCGTCGGACCGAACGGAGCGGGCAAGTCCACGGCCATGAAGTCGATCTTCGGCCTGCTCGATATCCGCGCGGGATCTATTGCTATCGGCGAAACCGACATTACCGGCTGGGTTCCAAATCGTATCGTCAAGGCCGGCATCTGCTACGTCCCGCAAGTGAAGAATATCTTCAGCGAAATGACCGTCCATGAGAATTTCGAGATGGGGGCCTTTCTTCGCAAAGGCGACTACAGCGCCGCGCTTGATCGCGTCTACAACCTTTTCCCCGATCTCAGGACGAAGCGGAAAGCGACAGCCGGCAGCCTGTCGGGCGGACAGCGCCAGATGGTCGCCATGGGGCGTGCATTGATGCTGGATCCGCAGGTTCTACTGCTGGACGAGCCCACCGCAGGCCTTTCGCCAAAATACATGGAGCAGATCTTCCAGATTAGCCGCGATGTCCGCGATAGCGGCGTGGCGATCCTTCTCGTTGAACAGCATGCAAAGCAGGCTTTGGCTTTTGCCGACCGCGGCTATGTGCTCGCAGCCGGCCGTAACCGACATGAAGGTCCGGCCTCCGAGCTCTTGGCGGACCGTCATATCGCCGAAATGTTCCTAGGCGGATAGGCGGATAGGCGGCAATCGCAATGGACATACAAAGTTTCATCAACTTCTTTCTGCTTCCCGGCGTCGTCCAGGGCTCCATCTACGCGCTGGGCGCGATAGGCATTACCCTTGTCTTCGCCATCATGCGCTACGGCCACTTCGCCCATGGCGACCTCGCCACCTTCGGCGCCTTCATCGCACTGGCCTTCACCACGGTGCTTGGTTTGTCACCTTATGCAGCGCTGCCCCTGGCGGTGCTGGCCACCGGCGCCTTTGCAGTTGCCATAGACCGGCTGTTTTATGCGCATTTGCGCGCCATGCCCAAAATCATCACCACGATTGCATCCTTTGGTGTCGCTTTGATGTTGCGCTCCTTCGTCCAGGTTGTTTGGGGTGTGAATACGACCAGCTACACGCGGGGCATCACCCGGCCGGAAAACTGGTTCGGGATCCGGGTCAAGAGCCATGAAATCGTGACGCTTCTAGTGGCCATTGCCCTGGTCGTCGCGTTGCATCTGTTCCTGACCAGGAACAAATGGGGCAAAGCAATGCGCGCCATGTCCGACAACCCGGAACTCGCTTTGTTTTCCGGCGTCGACAATGGAAAGGTCATCGCGCTCACATGGATCATCGCGGGCGGTCTGTGTGCGGCTTCTGGCTTTTTCCTCGGCCTGAATACCGAGCTCAAGTCGCTGATGGGCTGGAACATCCTGTTGCCGACCTTTGCCGCCGCCATCCTGGGTGGCGTCGGGAGGATCGAAGGCGCGATTGTCGGAGGGTTGATCGTCGGGATCGCGGAAGAACTCTCCGTCCTGGTTATTCCCGGCGAATACAAGGTGATGAGCGCCTTCGGGATACTCCTTCTCGTGCTGCTCTTCCGCCCGACCGGTCTGTTCCGCGGCAAGATACTCTAGGGAGGACGTCTCATGGAATGGATCACCGTCCTCAACTACCCGGTCTATCTGGCGATCTTCATCTGCATTTACGGCTGCCTCGCCATCGGGCTGAATATTCAATGGGGCTATGCGGGCCTTTTCAATGCCGGTGTCGCGGGGTTCTTCGCGATCGGCGCCTATACCTCGGCGATCCTGACGTCGCCATGGGCCGAAGGCCGCCTCGGCGGCTTTGACCTGCCATTTCCCGTTGGGCTCGTCGGCGCGATGCTACTGGCCGGTCTGCTAGCGTGGCCGATCGGCAAGATATGCCTGCGCTTCCGGTCCGACTATCTGGCGATCGTCACCATCGGCGTGGCCGAAGGCATTCGTCTCGTTGCGCGCTCCGAGGAGTGGTTGACCAATTCCGCGCGCGGGATCAGCGCCGTCCCTCGACCTTTCGGCGACCTGCCTTACGCCAAGGCGCAACTGGTCTATCTGGGCATCACCGCACTGATCCTGCTCGTCGCTTATGTGCTTGTCCAGCGACAGGCCGTCTCGCCCTGGGGCCGGATGATGCGTGCTATCCGCGATAACGAAAGCGCGGCTCAGGCCATGGGCAAGGACGTGCCTTACCGCCGCCTCGAAGCCTTCATCCTGGGTTCGGCGCTGATGGGCCTGGCGGGCGCGCTGTATGTCCATCTCGCCCGCACCATCACTCCGGACGCCATCGACCCGATGCTCATCACATTCCTGGTCTGGATCATGGTCATTCTGGGCGGGTCGGGAAACAACCGTGGCGTGCTGCTCGGGGCGATTATCGTCTGGGTCATTTGGTCCACATCCGAGATCGTGACCGATCAGTTGCCGTCGGAATACGCCTTGAAAGCCAAATACGGCCGCATGTTCCTGATCGGGCTGCTGCTGCAACTCGTGCTTCGCTTCCGGCCCGAAGGGATCTTGCCGGAGAAGTTGCGCAAGGAACCCCGGGAGGAGCGGCCGGTGGGGGAACAAGCTTCCGCCACACAGGCCACCGGGAACATCATCAATTGAGTTTACCCAGCAAGGCGAATGGCTCGCCGACCTGACAACGATGGAGGATGGAATGAAAACGAAGCACCTTGGACTGGCCTCGCTGTTGCTGGGGGCGAGTGCCCTGGCGACGCCGGCGCTTGCCGACGTCAATATCGGCCTGCTGAACGGGATTACCGGCGGCGCCGCTGCGATGGCGCCGGCAATAACCAAGTCGCTCCAGTTCGCAGTGGATCAGATAAACGAACAGGGCGGCGTCCTGCAGGGTGAAAAGCTGGTCGGCATCATGGCCGACGACGGGTGCAGCCCGCAGGTCGCCGCTGACGCGGCCACCAAGCTCGTCAACGTCTCGCAGGTCATCGGCGTGGTCGGGCCCTTGTGCTCGGGAGCGCTGATGGCGGCTGCCAATTCGGCGACGATCCCGGCCGGTGTCATCCTGATCTCGCAGTCCGCGACGTCGCCCGAGATCACGACACTCAAGGACAACGACTTGGTGTTCCGGACGATTCCGTCGGACGAATATCAGGGCCAGGCGCTGGCGCGGACGCTGCTGGACCGCGGCACCAAGAAAGTAGCCGTTTCCTTCATCAACAACGACTACGGCAAGGGCATCGCCGAAGCGTTCAAGAAGGAATACGAGGCCAAGGGCGGCGAAATCGCCGGCTATGAGGCGCATGAGGAAAACAAGTCGTCCTACCGCGCCGACCTTGCAGGGTTGGCCCAGGGCGGTGCCGACACACTGGTCTTGCTTGACTATGGCGATACGTCCGGCCTGACCGTCCTGCGCGAGGCGATCGAGAACGGCTTCTTCGAGAAGTTCGTTGGTGCCGAGGGCATGAAAACATCCGCTCCGATCAAGGCGATCGGCGCTGACAATCTTACGACCTTCATGGCCTCCGCGCCGGTGAGCACGAAGTCCGAGGCTCTCGATATCTTCAACAAGGTATTTGCCGAAGCTGGCGGCGACATCAACGCCAGCTACGTCGGTCCTTCTTACGATGCCGTGTTTCTGCTGGCGCTGGCCATTGAGAAGGCTGGCGGCGACAAGTCCAAATTGTCGGAATCGCTGCGCGCCGTCTCGAACGGCGAGGGCGAGCCCATTCTTCCCGGCGAATGGAAGAAGGCCAAGGAACTGATCGCTGCCGGTAAGGCGATCGACTACAAGGGCGCTTCCGGTGAACTCAACTTCGACGCCAATGGCGACGTCCCAGGCAGCTACGCCCTGTTCAAGGTCGCAGGCGACGACTGGGCGGTCGAAACCGAAATGAAATGAACCATGCCAGCGCGGCGGGTTCGAACCCGCCGCGCCGACACTATCCAGCCCTAAACGCGACCGCGATCGGACGAGAAGCAGGTGCGCGCCCGTGGAAACATTGCTGCCGGCCCTTGCCGATGAAGTGAGAGTGTGACGATGAACATCCGGCTTGCCAAACGCATGTCCCAAGTGAAGCCATCCGCCATCCGCGAGCTTTTGCGGCTCGGCGCTGATCCAAGCATCATGTCCTTTGGCGGGGGCTACCCCGACGCTTCCTTGTTCCCGCTCGAACAGTTGGAGGCAGTCTTCCGCGCTTCGATCGCTGGCAATGGGCGGGAGACGCTGCAATACACCGTCTCCAACGGCAGCCCGAAGCTGCGCGAGCAGATCGCTACGCGAATGACGCGCGACGGCATCACCTGCGGGGCTGACAACGTGCTGATCCTGCAGGGCGGCCAGCAGGGGCTGGATCTTGTGGCAAAAATGCTGGTCGACAAGGGCGACGTCATCGTCACGGAAAATCCGACCTTCCTGGGCGCACTCATCGCTTTCAACCCCTGCGAACCCCGCTATGCCGCCGTGCGCATGGATGATGACGGCATGGACATGGACGACCTCGAGCGGACGCTTGAGCGCAACCCAGGGGCCAAGCTTATCTATACCGTGCCCGACTTTCAGAACCCAACCGGCGTGACGCTAAGCCTGGATCGCCGCAAGAAACTGGTCGAACTGGCGAACAGGTTCGATCTCGTCGTCTTGGAAGACACACCCTATCGCGAAATCCGCTATCAGGGCGAGCCGATCCCGCCCATCAAGAGCTTCGACACCGAAGGCCGTGTCATCTATCTCGGCAGTTTCTCCAAGATTCTCGCGCCCGGCTTGCGGTTGGGCTGGGCCGTCGCCTCCGAGGAACTCACCCAGCAGCTTGGCCTGCTGAAGCTTGCCGCCGATACCCAGTGCAGCACGCTGAACATGGCGGCGGTATCCCTGTTCCTGGAAAAATACGACATCGATGCGCACATCGCGTCTATCCGCCAGATTTATCGCCACAAGAAGGACCTGATGCTCGACACCATCAGGCGCACCTTCCCACAGGACGTTGCATTCACCGAACCGAGCGGCGGCCTTTTCACCTGGCTGACCTTTCCGGAAGGCTTTGACACCGCTCGCTTCATGGCTGACCACGCGTTGCCGGAGGCGAAAGTTGCTTACGTCCCCGGCGCGACGTTTTTCCCACTCCAGCAGGAGGTCAATCACGCGCGCGTCAGCTATTCCACTCAAACGGACGAAGTCATCGTCCAGGGGATCACCGCGCTCGGCAAGCTGCTGACCGCAAGGCGCAACGCCTGACCTTTGCCGGCAGCCTGCAATCAAGGAACGAACCGATGCCTACAAGAATCCACAGCACACGTCCGAACAGCATGGCGCATGACGTTCTACGAGGCTGGGCCTCGGTCCCCGTGACGATTTTGTCGGACGTGACTGGCGGCCGGCTGCTGACGGATAGCCGGATAAGGCCGCTTCGCCCGTTCCAACTCGGCACGCGGATGCTCGGTCAGGCTGTCACCGCCTGGTGCGAACGTACCGACTTTGGACCGTCGCTGCATGCGATCGACATTGCCGGGGAAGGCGACATCGTGGTCATCGACGCTGGCGGCAGCATTGACACGGCGTATGTCGGCGAACTGCTGTGCGGTGCCGCTCGCCGAAAGAAGATTGCCGGCCTAATCGTCAACGGCGCAGTTCGCGACATCGACACGATCGCAAGCTGGCCCGATTTTCCCGTGTATTGTCTTGGCACCACTGCGCGCGGACCCTTGTCGAAGGAGCGCGGCTTCGTGAACGGACCGATCGTTTTCGGCGGCATTCCGGTGAAGCCCGGCGATGTCGTTCTGGGTGACAATGATGGTCTTGCTATAGTTCCAGCGGAAGAAGCCGAAGCCCTTCTCGCCCTGGCTCTAGAACGCGTTCGCCTCGAAGAACAATGGGCGGCGGAACTGGCGGAGGGCAGGACTTTGCTCGATGTGTTCAGTGTCCCGGACGCCATCTAGAGGCTGTCTTGTTGCGTGCTTGAAAGCGATTTTGTCGAAATCGGAGGATGAGGATTTGACACAGGCTATCGGCGAGATCGCCAAGAAGCTGGTTGCCGAACATAACGACGGCACCAAATTCCACAGGCTGGACGGAATCAATGACCTGGCCGACGCCTATCGGGTGCAGGATGCCTATGTCGCCGCGATCATCGGCGAGAACGGCACAGCGGGCTACAAGATCGGCCTGACTTCAAAGCGCATGCAGGAGATGTGCGGCATCGACCAGCCCATCAGGGGATCCGTCTTCACAAATCGTGTCTTCGGTTCCGACGTCCACCTGTCACTGGCAGATTATCACCACCTCGGGCTTGAATTCGAAATCTGCGTCCGGCTCGGTCATGACCTGGTGCCGAACGGTGTTCCGTTCACACCCGAAAGTGCGGGAGCTGCGGTCGATGCCGTTGCCGCAGCAATCGAACTGGTGGATGACCGCCATGCCGACTACAGCGTTCTCCACTGTGAGACGTTGGTGGCGGATAATTCCTGGAATGCCGGGATCGTGGTCGGACCGTTCGTGCCGCCGCCGGCCTGTATGGAAGAAGCCGAGGGCATCGCCTATCACGAAGGCGTCGAAATTGCGCGCGGCCGTGGCGCGGATGCGCTCGGGCACCCATTCGTGCCGTTGGCTTGGCTCGCTAACCATCTCGCGGCCTCCGGCCAGATCTTGCGCAAGGGCGATGTCGTCATGACGGGCAGCATCGTGACCACACGCTTCCCGGCTGGACCTTTCAACTATCGCTTCGACGTTTCCGGGATTGGCAGCGTCAAGGTCAGCGGGGCCTGATCCCGGCAGGGCTGTCTGTCTTTCGACAGACTTCAATGGTGCACTGAAGTAAGAGGCTATTCATGGACTTCGGATTGAGCGGTAGGTCAGCCCTCGTCATGGGCGCGTCGAAAGGGCTAGGCTTTGCCGTAGCCAGGGAACTGGCCGCCGAAGGCGTGAAAATCGCCATTTGCGCGAGGGATGAAGCTCGGCTCAAAGGGGCCGCGGAGAGGCTTGGGGCAACTGCCCTGGTCGGCGATTTGCGACAGCCCGGAGCAGGACGGCGCTTGGTCGAGCAGGCGGCCGCGTCACTCGGCTCGGTCGATATCCTTGTGGTCAACACGGGCGGACCGGCGACGATGCCGTTCGAAAGCATCTCCTCCGAGGACTGGCGCGGTGCCTTCGAGGGGCTGTTCATGAGCGCGACCAATGCGATTGGGGCGGCGATACCCGGCATGCGCGAACGCAACTGGGGTCGTATCCTGCTGGTGACGTCGATCGCCGCCAAGGAACCGATCAACAATTTTACCATCTCGAACGCCTTACGCGCCGGCCTGCACGGATTGACGAAGACCCTGAGCCGCGAATTTGCCGCCAATGGCATTACCGTTAATGCTCTTATGCCGGGCTACACCATGACGGAGCGACTTGCGGAGGCGAAGCTCGACCTCCAGAAGGTCGCCGGGATGATCCCCATGGGGCGCATCGGCGAGCCGGAAGAGTTTGCTGCACTCGCAACGTTTCTGGCGTCTGACAGGGCAAGCTACATCACCGGGCAAGCGATTGCCTGCGACGGCGGTGCCTTGTGGTCGATTTGAATTGAGAATGGCCAAAGCTTGATCTGCGGCCCGGCTCGCGCGGGAAGGACATGACCCCGCGCGCCCGTCCAGGGCTGCTCCACGAACTTTTCAGACTCTATCCTGGCCGTTACCAGCACGTTCCACAGTCGAGATGTCAAGCGGGACGATTTTCGCAACTTGGCCGCCCTTTGCTCGTTGGGAGAGTTGTTGACGTGCCAGAGACTGGAGGCTACCCAAGTCCGCGTTAGCTCCATGCGGTCGGCACTACACCGGGTGCAAAGGTCGGCTTTGTAGCCCAATCATCCCGAAGGCGGACTGTCTGCTAGTGATGCGGTGGACGGCTCACCTCCTTCCCTGCGTATGATCGTGGGGCCAGAGCTGGAGGAGATCTATGATGGGCAACGTTCCGACGATTGGTCTGGATATTGCGAAGTCAGTGTTTCAAGTCCACGGCGTGGATGCGGCGGGCGAGGTTGTCGTTCGCAGGAAGCTGACCCGTGGGCGCGTGCTGGCATTCTTAGAGCCTGCCGCGATGCCTGGTCGGAATCGAAGCCTGCAGCTCGTCGCATTATTGGGCGAGAGAGCTGACTGCACGTGGCCATGATGTGCGGCTGCTGCCGGCACAGTATGTGAAGCCTTATCTGAAGCGGCAGAAGAATGATGCTGCAGACGCAGAGGCGATCTGCGAGGCGGTGACACGACCGACCATGCGCTTCGTGCCGGTGAAGTCGCCCGAACAGCAAAGTGTGATGATGCTTCACCGGGTCCGGTTGATGCTCAACCGCCAGCGGACACAGATATCGAACGCGTTGCGGGCACACCTGTCCGAGTTCGGGGTCGTGGCGCCGATCGGGCGCAATGGGATCGAGCAACTGCTCGTGGTTATCAACGACGAGAGCGACACGAGGATCCCCGCTGATGCACGGCTATGCCTGCGCATGCTCGAGGCGCAGCTCCGGGTCGTGAAGGAACAGATCCTCGAGAACGATCGCCGGGTTCGGACGAGTGCGCGTGAGACCGAGCTTGGGCGCAGGTTGATGGAGATCCCAGGCGTTGGCCCGCTGCTGGCGAGTGCATTCGTGGCCACGGTCGCCGATGCACATGCGTTCAAGTCGGGGCGCTGTCTATCGGCCTGGATCGGGCTCGTGCCGAAGCAGAACTCGAGCGGGGGCAAGCAGAAGCTCGGCAGCATCTCCAAGGCCGGCAATCGCTATCTGCGCCAGATGCTCGTGGTCGGGGCGATGGCGGTCATCCGCTATGCTGAACGCAACGGGACCAGGCGGCCATGGCTGGTGCAGTTGATGGCGCGGCGAACAACCAAGGTTGCCGCGGTTGCGCTGGCCAACAAGACCGCCCGGATGGTCTGGGCATTGATGACCAGCGGCGAGCGCTACAAGGAGCCGGTCATCGCATAGGCAAGGCGAGCGATCGCCGACGAGGTTGGAAAGGGCGGACAGGAGCTAATGCACCAAGCCGGTTGATACCGCCGGATCAGGAGAACCCACTGGGGCCGTGCACCTCGAGTGCGAGCTTACGATCGGGATCTGAGACGCGCGAATGGCATTATGGCCAGCGGCACATGAAAGGCCGCACCTACAGGTCGGATACATGGCCGCACCAACCAGCAACGGCAGTGCTCAAAGAACCCCTTGCCAACGGAGAGCCGTCCATACACGGCCCAAAGTTGCCAGTCCGAAACGCGCCCCATGTCGGCCGTAGGGTTGACTTTTGCCGTTAGCCAAAAGCAGACATCGTCGGTGAGCACGCTGCAGGTCACGGCGCGGCGGCGCGATGGTCCGGGCTAAAACCGAGTTGACGTTTCAGCCGGCCTTCGGCTTCTGCCTCGAGGGTGGCACAAGAGGCCCACCGTCCTCCAACACGAATGACGAGCCGAAGTGATCGACGAGATAGTCGATGAAGACGCGAACTTTGTTCTGGACATAGCGCGTCGGCGGATAGAGCGCGAAGACCGCGAGGCTGGGAACGCGGAATTCATCCAGAACGGTCTTCAGCCTGCCACTTTTCAGATCCTCGCTGACGATGAACCGCGGGAGCATGGCAATCCCGGCACCATCCATGGCGGCGTCGCGCAACACTTCGCCGTTGTTGCTGCACAGATTCCAGGTGATCGAATGCCAATGGTCCCCTTCGGAGCCGCTGAATCGCCACTGCGTTCCCGTCGCAAGGTATCCGTAGTTCAAACACTTATGGTTTTGCAGGTCTTTGGGGTGGTCCAACACGCCGCACGTCGCGAGATAGGCTGGTGACGCACATAAGACTCGCGGCGCTCTCGCAAGTTTTCGAGCGATCAGGTTGCCCGACGGGGACTCGGTCAGACTGATCGTCAGATCGAATCCTTCCTGGACCATGTTCAGCAACTCGTCGCTCAGGACAAGCTCCACCTGAAGGGCAGGGTGCTCGGCCATGAACGCCGCAATCAGTCGCCCGATATACATGGTGCCAAAGGTCATCGGCGCATTCACACGAAGCGTTCCGCGCGCCTCGACCTGAAACTTCGTCGCATCCGTCTCAGCGTCTTCAACATCCGCGAGGATAGCCACACAGCGTTCGTAATATCGCCAACCGACCTCAGTTGGCGCGGCGTTATGGGTTGTCCGATTGAGCAACTGAACGCCAAGCGCCGTCTCAAGATCGATGATGTACTTGCTGATGACCGAGCGCGAGAGGCCCATCTCTCTGGCTGCCCCGGCGAAGCTGCCCTGGTCGACGACCTTCGTGAAGGCTCGCATGTTGGTAAACTTGTCCACGCCGCTTGATGCTCCTTCGCCGTTCCGGGTTTACCCCTCGTGTTCACGATACGTGGACATCCATGCCACGGATGCCGCCATTGTGCGCGAATCATACCACCTTTACTAGCTATCGAGAAAGCTTCGGAACGGTGATGCAGATGATCGCTACTAATCAAATGACGTTGAGCGTTCGGCATTTGCTGCAGCCAATTTGATGGCTCGTGCTTCCGATAACGGCATCGATACCCTGGCTTGGCATACGCGCGCCGAGGTCAGGCACGGCGAGGCAATGCAAATCCCGGGAGACCGTCGCTAAGCACGCTTCATTGCCCGAGATAATGCCGGTATGGTTCGGTGGAAGCGCTCGCGGCGGCCGGATCGTCAAACAGCAAGCACAAAGAGGAACGACATGAGCTGGATGCCCGACATCGAACCCAAATGCCCGGAAGCCGGGAATATCGACGCCATCGAGACGCTAATCGTGCCACGTGCGCGTGACCTCGGCGGCTTCGAGGTCCGCCGCGCGCTGCCCGCCCCCAAGCGCCAGATGGTTGGCCCCTTCATCTTTTTCGACCAGATGGGGCCGGCTGAATTCATCGATGAAGGCGGCATCGATGTGCGCCCGCATCCCCATATCGGGCTCGCCACCGTGACCTATCTCTATCAGGGCGAGTTCCAGCACCGCGACAGCCTCGGCACCAATCAGATGATCTATCCTGGTGAGGTGAACTGGATGGTGGCCGGCAATGGTGTCACCCATTCGGAACGCACTAGTGCGCAGACCCGCGCCCAGCCGCACCATTCGCTGTTCGGCATCCAGACATGGGTGGCTCTTCCTGAAGCCGATGAAGACAGGCCCGCCACCTTCGAGCACCAGGACAAGGATGCGCTGCCGTTCATGACCGGCGAGGGCAAGCAGGTGCGCCTCATCCTCGGCAACGCCTGGGGAGCGCGCGCGCCGGTAAAGACCTTGTCCGAAATGTTTTATGCCGACGTCGCGCTTGTAGCGGGCGCAAAGATTCCGCTTCCCGACAATCACGAGGATCGCGGCCTCTATGTCACCGAAGGGTCGGTGCTGATTGCGGGGCAGGAATTTGCGGCAGGACAGATGATGGTCTTCCGTCCGGGAGACGCCATCACCGTAACCGCTGGGGAACGGGGCGCTCGCCTGATGCTGCTCGGCGGCGAGACGCTCAACGGTCCGCGCTACATTTCGTGGAACTTCGTCGCCTCCTCAAAGCAAAAGCTCGACGCTGCGAAAGAGGCCTGGATCAAGGGCGACTTCGAGCATGGCCGTTTCCGGCTGCCGCCGGGCGACGATGCCGAGTTCATTCCATATCCGGACGCTGGTCCTTCGGGTCACTAGAGGCACGGACCGACATGCAACAGCAGGCCGGAAAGCCCGAAAGCGGCATTCACCACGTCACGCTCATCACACGCAATGTGCAGGCGAATGTCGACTTCTATGCTGGTTTCCTCGGCCTGCGGCTGGTCAAGCGCACTGGCGGCTATGAAGACGCCGAGCAGCTTCACCTATTCTACGGCGACGCACTGGGCTCGCCGGGTTCCCTCATCACCTTTCTTGTGTGGGAAGATGGTGCGCCCGGCCGGGTCGGTCATGGACAGGTCTTCGAGATCGCGCTGGCGGTCCCGCAGTCGAGCCTCGGCGAATGGATGACCCGCGCCCTGCAACACGGCGTCACCCTGCAAGGCCCTTCTCGCGAATTCGGCGAAACCGTGCTGCGGCTGAAGGACCCTGACGGCTTCATCGTCAAGCTCGTCGGGGCCGATATGCCGACCGCGCAGCCATGGGGCGATGCGACCGTCGCGCCCACCCGCCTTCGCGCCGTGACCATCCTGTCGGAAGTGCCGGAGGAGACCGCCGCCTTCATCGCTCGCTTTGGTTACAGGCCGGGGCCGGTGGAAGGCAACATCACACGTATGCTGTCGGACACCGATGCCATCGATGTCCGCGATGGTTCCGGCTATGTGGAAGGCATTGCGGGCACCGGCACCGCCGATCACGTGGCCCTGCGCGCGGCCGACGTTGCGGCGATCGAAGCCCTGGAAACGGAGCTTTCAAAGCTCAATTCGTCACCGACCAATGTGCACGACCGACGCTATTTCATCTCACTCTATGTGCGCGAGCCTGCCGGCACGCTGCTGGAAGTGGCAACGGACGGGCCGGGCTTTGCCGTCGACGAAACGCCGGATCAACTGGGCACCACGCTGATGGTGCCGCCGGGCGATCAGGTCCGCGCCGACGACCTCAAGATCATGCTGCCGCAATTCGCCATGCCGGGCAAACCGCGCATGCCGCGCCGCGACCTGCCTTTCGTGCATCGCTTCTTCACGCCGCAAGACCCGGACGGCAGCACCATCGTGCTTCTGCATGGCAGCGGCGGCACGGAAGCCGACCTGATGCCGCTGGCGCATCGTATTTCACCGCGCGCCACCTTGCTCGGCGTGCGCGGCCGCGCCCATGAGGAAGGCAACGCGCGCTGGTTCCGTCGTTTTTCGCCGACCAGCTTCGATCAGGCCGACATCCGCTCCGAGGCGGCGGCGTTCGCGGCCTTCATCGACGGTGCCGTGGCAGCCTACGCACTCGACCTCGCAAACACGACCTTTCTGGGATGGTCCAACGGAGCCAACTTCGCGGCGGCGGTTATGGGCCTGCATCCATCGATCGTGCGCCGAGCCATCCTGCTACGGCCGATCATGGTTCTGGAATCGACGCCCATGGCGGATCTGCGCGGCGTCGACGTGCTGATGATTGTTGGCACGCGCGACCCGTTCGGCGCCGATGTCGCCCGTTTGGCGACCTGGCTCGATGCATCGGGTGCGGCGCTTGACTTGCGCAGCATCGAGGCGGGTCATGAATTGATGTCGCAAGACGGCTCGATCCCAAGGGAATGGCTCGCCGAAAAAAGAGGCAGGAATGGCTGAAATCAGATCGCCAAGGAAGAACCCGAAGGGCGGCACGGCCGCTACGTCGCCCGTATAGACGGCATCGGTGGTGAGGCCGAGATCACCTTTACCAGAAGGTGGCCTGAACTCAGAAGCGTCGTTCATACCCAAGCGGGCGCGACCGGATCACGCTGATGTTCTGGGACGGCATTCGCCAGATGTCTGCTATCGCAGGAGTTCGCGTAAGAGCGGTCGGACAGCTTTCGGCCCAAAACTCCCGGGCCGCTTCGCGCCCCATGTCGGCCGTAGGGTTCACCTTTGCCGCTCCCTCAAAGCAGACATCGCAATGGCTTGGCGGCTCGTCGGTGTAGGCCACGGAGTAGAGGTCGAAGACGATGTCACCAGAGCCGAGATTATTCATCGGCACGGTACGCTTGACGGTAATCGTCGACGGTTTCCGCTGCCCGTTCTAGCAGTTTCTCGCTATGTGCAAGCCAGTTCGGACTATTGCCCCCAGCTCAGGAAAAAGCCGACATCGCCTGGTATCCCGCCAGGGAAATTGATGATCATCGCCTTGAGCTTGTATCCATGAGGCTTTCCGTAAGTCTGGTAGCGTTCGAAGAACTCCCTGGCCTTGCCTTGCAGCGTTTGAGGCCAATCCGGATCATTGCTGTTGATCGCGCGGCCGTTATCGGTGCACATTGAGGAGGGAAAGCTGTAAACCATCGCCTCTAGCTTGCCGTCTCTCACAGCGTTCATCACAAGTCGCCGGACGGTCGCGATTTCGTTCTCTGTAACGTGGTGCTGCAAGAAGTTCGTGGCGAAATCCGCAAGCTCCTTCTGCTTGGCTTCTTGCAGCTTCTGGTACTGGTTGGATTTCTCCAGTTCCTGTTCGAGAAGCATTTTGCGAAGCTGGGCGGCGCTGGGGGGAGTCTCTATTGGGTTGGCCATGTCACCACCTCGAGGCAACACTCTTCATTCTGTGCTTTCAAAATTAGGCGTCATCCGCGTTTTGACCAGAGCGTATGCACTATGACGTGAATTCCTATCCCGGAATTGGGACGGGAAGCACAAATAGCCCTTGTAACTCACCGTCTGTGCGTTGGCGTCTAGTGGTGGCTACGATGCCTGGCAAAATCGCGTTTGGCCTCCCGTCGCGCCTTGAGCGCGCACACATTCGCGTCGACCGAAGCGATGGACTGCAGACGGTTGCTGTCTGAGCCGCACCGCGTTCTGACGACAGGTAGCCTCCTCAAGGCCATAGCCTTGCTTGGCAACCCGAGTGCCTGTTCGCACGTGGCGGCCTGTGAAAGAAAGACGGCTCGGCGGGTGCAACGGAGAGTTTTGCACGATCGCGCCGAGCCTACCGGGGCAGACCGAACCAGGCAATGCTCGCCGATCCTGCGCCAATGCCAAGTCTGGACAAGCCTGACGCGTAAAGCACGGGCAAGTCTCGCCCGGAGCGAGGTCGCTTACTCGTCCCAAGCGACAATCCGTGCGGCTTTTTCGCGTCTGATGCTAGGTAAGCATCAATGCGCCGCCTTGGCCTTCTTGCCCTTCGGCGGTGCGATACCTTCCGCCTCTTCGTGCTCAAGCGCAGGGGGTGAGGCCCGATGATGCCAGTCGGGGGAGCTACACCGGGCCCCTGCTGCCGAAGCGCTGGCAGCGCAGATAGCGTCGCCATACGAGTCCACAATCACAAGTCCGACAATGTGATGAATGCATTCACCCAATGCCAAGCGAGGTGGCAGATTTCGCCGAACCAGGTGCCGTTTTCCCTGACATGACTAGCAGCCTACGCGGAGTAGAATTACCCGTCTCCTGAATGGGATGATGATGGCCCGCTCCGCTCTCCGGGAAATGACCCTGGAACATCAGTAAGCGCGCCATATCGCTAATGGATGCTGGCGATTAACCTACGGACAAGCCGTCAGCGCCTGGCCCGTCGTCTGGCAGAGGCGGCGGGCTTTCTTGGCTGGCGCGCCATTCGACAGGCGCTTTTTGCGGAACAACGGCTAAGGAGGTGACGACTATGCGTACGTTGCTTTTCTCGCTTTCAATAGGCCTCATTGCTCTTACGTCAACGACGGGAGTTGGCGGTGCAACCGGGAACACGGTTCCCACCCACCAAAATGGTCGCACGACACCCAACAAAACCCACCGTCCCCGCCACGCTCACCGGCACGTGCATGCCGCAGATCGTCCCCACGCACACGGTCGCAATCTCCATTGAGGCTGGCGGCACCTGCCGGCGGTGCCACAACGTACTGAATTGTAGCTTCTGGCAGTGCACAAGGAGCGTTCCAATTGGCGAAAAATGGGCAAACGGATCATCAGTCAGTCGAGGAACCCAACGCCTCCGGCAAGATGAAACGCAAGGAATTCGAGAAGGAGCTTGCGAAGCTCCAAGTGGAGCTGGTCCGCCTGCAGACTTGGGTCCAAGCCAAGCGTGCGCGAGTCATCGTGATTTTCGAGGGCCGCGACACGGCGGGCAAGGGCGGCGTGATCAGCCGCATTACCGCCCGCACGAGCCCGCGCGTCTATCGGCACGTGGCATTGCCCGCCCCCACCGACCGTGACAAGACGCAAGTCTACGTCCAGCGCTACATTGCACATTTCCCGGCGGGAGGTGAGATCATCCTGTTCGACCGCTCATGGTACAATCGCGCTGGGGTAGAGCATGTGATGGGCTTCGTCGACGACGAAGATTACGAGCGCTTCCTGGCGATGGTTCCTGCCGTCGAGCGGGAGCTGATCGTCAATAACGGCATCATCCTGCGGAAGTACTTTCTCGATGTCAGCCAGGACGAACAGCGGCGCCGCTTCGAGGCCAGGATCAACGACCCGGTCAAGCATTGGAAACTGAGCCCGATGGATACCGAGTCAGTTCGGCGCTGGTGGGACTACACGGCAGCCTACCAGCACATGATCGAGGCCACGCACACCCCAGAGGCGCCATGGTACATCGTACCCGCCGACGACAAGCGCCGCGCCCGACTGAACCTGATCCAGCATCTGCTCGACAGCATACCCTACCAAAAGGTCGACATAGACCTGCCGAAGATTCCCAAGACCCAGCCGCGGCCCAAAGGCGCTACCGAGGGTCTGGGCGCAGGCGAGCCGATCCCCAGCCACTACTGAGAAGGCAGCCCTGCATCTTGTCGAGAACGCGCTCGTGCTCCCAGCACCTGTTCAATCTCCGGGGCAATCATCAATCGCGCGAAATGTCTGGTGTAACTAGCGGCTTCCATGGGACGCCCGTCGTCTCTCCCCCGAGGCGACAGGCTCCCTTTTGCGTTTCAGGCCGTTGCGAATACCTGGCCCTGCGCATGAGCGTGAGGTTGGCGTTCCGTGAGCCATCGAGACGCGGTCGATGCCGGAGAATCCATCGTCTTCGGCGCACGGAGCAGATACTCGGGAAGGAGTGAATGGTTCGCGAACCCCGGGGCCTTCTTTTCTCAGTGCCCCGTCAACACCAGCGTTTGAACCGGCAGCATGATCGCCTGCAGGCGCAATATCATGGCGTGCACCAATCCAACCGCATCGATGGCATGCAGGACGAACCAGCGCGGAGTGCTCAGGTTCCCGTGCTGCAGCTCGTCATGATTGCTCGTATAGGCGTTGGCAATGCAACTGCTGCCCGGAGGGATGCCGTCGAGCTGTCCCTCGTAGAGCGGCTCCAGATAGGTGGTCAGGGTCCCGGGCTTCGCCATCTGCTGCACGTCGATGAGCTGATCGGTCGGGCGCACCTGACCGGCGGCAATGACCTTCTGGACCTCGGTTACGACCATCGGAATGATGGTGAAGGGTTTGCCGATGCAAGTCACCTCAGCGATCATCCCTGGCCTGAGGACCTGGGATTCGATCTGGCCGAAGCCTGCTACCAGGGCTGCGCGATGAGCTTCGGGTATCAGGATGCCGGCAGAGCGGATCAGCGGATTGACGATATCGCCGGGGCGTAGCGAAAACTGCTGAACTGTTCCGGCGGTGCCGGCGCGCACGACGGTTTTCTCGAATTCCACCTTTGCCTGGGCAAGTTCGGCTTCGGCGCTCGCTCTCTGCGCCGGCAGAAGCGAAGAGATCTTGGTCTCCAACGTCGTTTTGTTCGCTACAGCTGCGGCCAGCCCACCCTTTTTGGTTTCCGTGGCCACCTGGAGCTTCTCGATCTCGCGCCTTGCCACGACATTCGGATTGCGCTTGTTCAGTTCGACCTGGGTTTCATATTCATCCACGGCCTGCTGTAAGGCGCCTTCGGCCTGGGTGATCACGCCGTCCGCTTCCGCAAGCTCGGTTTCGGTCACCGTTGTCTCGGCATCTATTTCTTCCACGCGTCGGCGTGCGGTTTCGATGGCTGCCTTCTGCTTCGCGTCGTCCAACCGAAACAGTGGAGCACCGGCCTCCACCTTGTCATTGGTGTTGACATAGACCTCCTCCACGCGGCCGTTTGTTTCCGGCAGGATGGTGACGGTGCGGAAGACCGCCGTGACGTTGCTCGTTGAAGGGTGGAAATAAAAGATCGCCGTGATCAGCGAGAGCGTGAGGATCACGCAGGCGGTGATGCCCCAGCGCAGCTCGAACCACATCGTGTAGAGGTTGATCTCCTGGCCGATCCTCTTGCCCTGGACATAGCGGCGGAAGAGATAGTCCGGAAAGATCGTGAGCATGGAGCAGATCATGAATTCAAGCATGGCTCATCCCCTCCGCTCGGAAAGGTCTTCGTCGGCGGCAGGCGGCAGTTCGACCGGCATCAACTCAGGTGCGGTGTGGACCGTATGGGGTTTGGTAGGGGTTAGGTGGGCTTCTGTCGGCGCCGGTTCAGCTTGCTTGTCGGCCAGGCCGGCAATCTTCCGAAGCGATCTGGCCATTGAGCGGATGGGGCTGTGAAAGTCCGGGAACTCGATCAGCGCCAGCAGCAGGGCTGCAATCCAGAACAGGTGATTGTGCGTAAACAGGGCAATCAGCGCGAGGACGGCAACCAGTTGCAACTGCCCCTTGCTGGCGCCATGGGCCATGTGCTCGGGGAGGGCGTGCAGCCGAAAGTACAAAACCCCGACGAGCAGGATTATCAGCAGAACGAAGATGGCCGTCACAACGAAGAGTACGTCCGTCTCTCCTGGCGCCGTAATGAAAAAGGGCAGATGGTCCACTGCCGCCGGATGCAACGGCTCCGCCATGACTGAGCTCCTCTACTGACCGAGGTAACAATGCCGTTGAATACCTATGGCGTTGTGCCAGGATGTCGCGCGCCAAATCGAACAATTTGACGATCACGGCTGCTCAGTGAACAAAAGCGCGAGCGGCTCTTGACGTTGCCCGTACATGCTAGTGGGGCGCAGCCCCGGCCTGGCATTCTAGGCTAAAAGCTTTCGATCGGTGCTGTTGGTCGCAGTTTGGGGCCCGGGTGGCGAGTTAGATGGTGGTGTTCGTCATTGGTTGGGACCGGGGTGCCAACTCGCTGGTCAACGTCTTTGCGTTGCGCCATTTGATCCAAACGTGAACTGGAATGCCAGCCAGGATGAGCAGAAAGCCAAGATAAATGGTCTCGGCTCCCGCGCCATAGAGCGCCCACAGCGAATAAACGAAGCCGAGGCAGCCGAGTATAGCGATCTTGATCACCGCTGGCCCTCCAGAGGTATGGCCTGTCCGGACAAGGATCATCAATTCGGCGAGCGAGCACAATGCGTAAGGCAGCAGGCTCGACATGACAGCCAACAAGATGATGGTGTTAAACGCGTTCACGAGGCCCTTTGCAAAGTTCAACGTCACCAAAATGGAGGCAAGCAGATTGGAGAGAACCAATGCGTTCGCCGGCGTGCCGTAGCGAGAGAGATGTCCGAAGCGAGCTGGGAATATGCGGTCAAGGGCAGCCCCATAGGGGACCTGACCGCATAGCAAGGTAAATCCGTTCAAAGTCCCAAAGGTCGAGATCACAGCACCGGCCGCTACCAGCACTCCGCCCCCTGCACCCCACATCCGGCGGGCAACGTCGGCCAATGGCGCAGTCGAGTGGGCGAGTGTCTGCGGGGGGACAACGCCAATAGCCACGGTCGTCACGGCTATGTAAACAATCGCCGTGATCAATACGCCAATGATGGTTGCTCGAGGGATTGTTCTTTCGGGCTCGAACACCTCACCCGCCGGAACGGTGGCGGACTCAAGCCCAAGGTATGCCCAGAGCGTCAGCGCTGCCGCACCTGAGATCGCGGCCAGATCGGATTTGCCGCTCGTATTGATCGGCGAGAAATTCGCTGAATCGATCCAGAAGAAGCCCAATGTTCCAATAAGCGCCAGTGGAACAAGCTTGAGTACGGTGGTGACGATCTGCACAAAGCCTGCTTCTTGGACTCCTCCCACGTTGATCAGGGTCAGTGTCCAAATGGCCATCAGTGCAACGGCGAGACCGTAAGCATGCGAGCTTGCCACCGCGGGTACTAGGAAGCCTACATATCCGGCGAGGGCAACGGCCACTGCGGCATTGCCCGTCCACAGCGCAATCCAATAGCCCCACGCGATGATGAAGCCTGCGAAGTCTCCGTAACCTGCCTCGGTATAGGCATAAGGGCCGCCGGTCTTGGTTATCACTCGCGAGAGCCGTCCGAAGATCATCGCCAGGACCAATGCGCCAAATGACGTCACGGCCCAGCCCCCAAGTGCTATCGGCCCGAATCCTGCAAGTGAGGCCGGTAGGAGGAAAATTCCGGAGCCGATCATGTTGCCTACCACAAGGGCCGTGCACGCACCGAGACCGAGGACACCAGGCGTGCTATGGAGGCCGTCGGTAGCAACGCTTGTTCCATGCTGCTCGGTCATGTCTCCGCCTCCTCCAAACTGTGCGATGCCTGACCAGCGGCGCGACGACTTTCTGTCCTGACCCCCTCTGAAAATAGGGCGATCCAACGAGCCACAGGTCGTAAGTCGCTGCTATCCGCACAACCCAGAATCTGCGGACATGGTTCCGGGCTGTCACACGGAATACACCAATCGGCATGTGTGCCCTTCACTCTGATGCTACTGAATAGCGAAAGTAGCGCCTCGATATCAGCAGGGAGGACGGAGAATTGGCAAACTAACAGGCTTCTGGCGCCGAGTCGGAAGCCGCATATCCCTCATATGACACACTGTAGTCGATGGAACTTTCAAGATTTTACCTGATCAACACTCATATAATCAGTCTGACGCCGGATGTAAGATTTGATTGAGCGGCAATTTTACCAGAATGATGACAACAACATCTGTTAATATAGACTTAAGATACTAAGAATCTGCCGAGTTTCAACCAGGGATAATGCAAAATAAAACGAAGAAGTGAAAGCTGGCTAACTACCTGATCTTTGCGAATTGAGTCTGGACAAGCTTAGCCGTCGACCTAATTTACGGGCTAACCTACTTGGCCTATCCCGGTGAGGCCGAGCTTGCATGGCAGGCCCCCGGGACGTCGTTCATTTGACTAGCCAGGGATAGAGTGGAGGTCGGAATGTCGACCACAGCTTTCACAGGCGAACGGCAAAAAACAGCTTCAGAGACACCTACCAAGCTGACCCTACTGCCGCTTATTGCGCTGGTCGTCGGCTCGATGATTGGCGGCGGAGCGTTCAATCTCCCCTCGGACATGTCACGCCAGGCATCTCCCGCGGCAATTCTGATCGGCTGGCTGATAACCGGTGTCGGCATGCTCATGCTGGCTTTCGTTTATCAGGGGCTAGCGGTCCGCAAACCCGATTTGAATGCGGGTCCGTATGCCTACGCCAAGGCTGGCTTCGGTCCCTTTGTCGGCTTCAACAGCGCTTGGGGTTACTGGCTCAGCGCCTTTCTTGGCAACGTTGCTTATGCAGTCGCGATCTTCTCGGCACTATCACACTTCTTTCCCGTCTTCGGCGGCGGCAACAATCTTGCCTCGATACTGGGGGCTTCAATCTGCCTTTGGCTGATTCACGTCCTCGTTCTGGGCGGCATAAGGCAGGCGGCATTCGTCAACATCGTCACGACCGTCGCGAAACTTGTCCCTCTGATGGCATTCATTCTGGCGGCGATCATCGGATTCAATTGGGACAAGCTTGCATTCAACTTCTGGGGAAGCGGGGATGCCCAAGGGGTGGGTAATTTGGGTTCGATCCTGACCCAGGTCAAAAGCACCATGCTGGTAACGCTTTGGGTCTTCATCGGTATCGAAGGCGCAAGCGTCTATTCCGCACGGGCAGCTCACAGATCCGACGTCGGTCGCGCAACGATCATTGGATTTTTCGGCGCGCTGGCGATCTATGTGATGATCTCGCTCCTGGCTACCGGCGTCCTGACGCAACCTGAGCTCGCGGCCCAGAAGGTGCCTTCGATGGCGGGAGTGATGGAAGCTCTCGTCGGCCGTTGGGGAGCTTCCTTGGTGAATCTCGGGCTGATTGTTTCGGTCAGCGGCGCCTTCCTGTCATGGACCCTGCTGTGCGCCGAAATCCCCTACACCTGCGGTCGTGACGGCACATTTCCCAAATGGTTCGGCGGCGAGAACCAGAATGGCTCGCCAGCTCATTCGCTCTGGGCGACCAACCTTCTTATCCAGGCTTTCCTGCTGCTCAGCCTGTTTTCCAAGAGCGCATATCAGTTCTTCTATCTCATAGCATCCGTTGCGATCCTGCCACCCTATGTCCTGTCAGGTGCCTACGCACTTAAACTCGCCATGAGCGGCGAAGGCTATGCCGATGGCGACCGCGCCCGGAACCGGGACGCTATTATCGGCCTGGTGGCAACGCTTTACGGGCTCTGGCTCGTCTATGCCGCTGGTCTCGGGTTCCTCCTGATGTGCGCAGTCCTCTTCGCGCCGGGGATTTTGGTCTACGCCAAGGCCAGGGCCGAGCACGGCGAACGCGTTTTCGTCGGATACGAATACGTTGTCGCCGCCGGGATCATCATACTGGCAATCGCCGCCGCATGGCTCATGTGGACCGGGAGGCTCACCCCATTTCACTAGGGAAGGCTGAAAGCCCGATGGAGGAGATGATGCGAGAGTTCGGAGTGCACTCTGAGGTTGGGAAACTGCGTACCGTTATGGTCTGCAAGCCTTCGCTCGCACATCAACGCCTTACGCCAGGAAATTGCCATTCTCTTCTCTTTGACGACGTGATCTGGGTGCATGAGGCCCAAAGCGACCATTACGACTTCGTGTTGAAGATGCAGGAGCGTGGCGTCGAGGTCCTCGAACTGCACGATCTACTGGCAGAGACGTTCGAGGTTCCGGAAGCACGGACATTCGTCCTAGACCGATTGATCACGCCAAACTCGGTTGGCGTTCAAAATGCGTCGCTCATGCGTTCTTGGCTGGATGAGTTGAAATCGAGTCAACTTACGCTGCTGATGATCGGCGGCATCACCGTGGCCGATCTTCCCGAGAGCATCCTGAAGGAAATGATGCGTGAAGCCTTCAGCGACGCGGAGTTTGTCCTGCCACCAATCCCGAACACACTATTCCAGCGCGATCCCTCGTGCTGGATATATGGCGGGGTCACATGCAATCCGATGTACTGGCCGGCGCGCAGGCCGGAAACCCTCCTGCAGCGCGCCGTATACAAGTTCCATCCTTCGTTCCGTGACGGCAACTTCAAGATCTGGTGGGGAGACACCGACGAAACATTCGCCGGCGCTACCATGGAGGGTGGCGATGTCATGCCGATTGGCAAGGGAATTGTATTGATAGGCCTCGGCGAGCGAACCACGCATCAGGCCGTTGGGCAGGTTGCTCAGCAATTGTTCAGCAACAATGCTGCAACGCGAATTATCGGCTGCCTTATGCCGAAAAGCCGTGCCGCCATGCATCTCGATACCGTCTTCAGCTTTTGCGACCGGGACCTCGTCACAGTCTTCCAGGAAGTGGTCGATCAGATACGTTGCTACAGCGTCTATCCGGTGGATGAACACGGGCACTTCGAGGTCCGCAAGGATGAGAAACACGTCCTCGAGGTCGTGGCGGAGGCTCTAAGCCTTCCCAAATTGAGGGCGGTCGCGACGGGTGGCAACGCCTATCAAGCCGAACGCGAGCAGTGGGACGACGGCAACAACGTCGTCGCTTTGGAGCCGGGCGTGGTGGTTGCTTACGACCGCAATACCTACACCAACACGCTCCTGCGCAAAGCTGGTGTTGAAGTCATTACGATCCGCGGTTCGGAACTCGGTCGTGGCCGCGGCGGCGGGCATTGCATGACATGCCCGATCCTGCGCGACCCGGCCTACTGACCCACTGAACAGGGAGAAGAATGATGAGCTTCAACCTACGAAATCGCTCGCTGTTGACCGTGCAGGACTACACGCCGCGCGAGTTCCGCTACCTGCTCGACCTCGCTCGCGATCTTAAGCGTGCCAAATATGCGCGGACTGAGCAGGAGCATCTGAAGGGTAAGGAGATCTGCCTGATCTTTGAAAAGACCTCCACCCGGACGCGTTGCGCATTCGAAGTGGCCTGCCACGACCAGGGAGCCAACGTCACCTATCTCGATCCCGCCGGTTCGCAGATTGGTCACAAGGAGTCTTTCAAGGATACGGCTCGTGTGCTTGGGCGACTCTACGACGCAATCGAATATAGAGGATCGGCTCAACAGGCTGTGGAGCAGCTTGCCGCATACGCAGGCGTTCCGGTCTACAACGGGTTGACCGACGACTATCACCCGACGCAGATGCTGGCCGATGTCATGACGATGCGAGAACACAGCGACAAGCCCATCACCGAGATCAAATATGCCTATGTCGGCGATACTCGGTCGAACATGGGGCATTCACTCATGATCGTCGGCTGCATGCTGGGAATGGATGTGCGCATCTGCGGCCCCAAGCAGCTCTGGCCATCGGAAGACTACATGAAGATCGCCAACGACCTGAAGGCCAAATCGGGCGCGACCCTCACCGTCACAGACGACCCGCATGCGGCGGTCAAGGGAGTGGACTTCATTCACACCGACGTATGGGTATCGATGGGCGAGCCCAAGGATGTGTGGGCCGAGCGCATCAAACTGCTCACGCCCTTTCAGGTGAATGCGAGCCTGATGAAGGCGAGTGGCAATCCACAGGTGAAGTTCATGCACTGCTTGCCTGCCTTCCATGACACCGAAACTACGGTGGGCAAGCAGATCGCCGCGGACTACGGCATGGCCAACGGCTTGGAAGTCACCAACGAAGTCTTCGAGTCGGAGGCGAACGTCGCCTTCGAGCAGGCCGAGAACCGCATGCACACAATCAAGGCCCTCTTGGTGGCCACGCTGGGAGATTGAGCCATGCGCATCGTCATTGCTCTTGGCGGAAATGCGCTGCTTAAACGTGGCGAACCGATGACCGCTGACGTTCAACAGCAGAACGTCTTGGTTGCCGCCAAGGCTATAGCCCCGATCGCCACTGATCATCAGGTGGTGGTCAGTCACGGCAATGGCCCTCAAGTCGGATTATTGGCGCTGCAGGGGGCGGCTTACAAAGCAGACGAAGCCTATCCGCTTGACATACTGGGTGCCGAAACAGAGGGCATGATCGGATATATGATCGAGCGAGAGCTCGGTAATCTGCTGCCGTTCGAGGTGCCGTTCGCCACCCTGCTAACGATGGTCGAGGTCGATGGTAATGATCCCGGCTTCAGCAATCCGACAAAATTCGTTGGTCCGGTCTACGATAAGGCCGAAGCGGACCAGATCAAGGCGGAAAAGGGCTGGGTATTCAAACCCGATGGTCCGAAATGGCGTCGCGTGGTGCCTTCACCTCAGCCCAAGCGCATTTTTGAGATAAGGCCTGTGCGATGGCTGCTAGATCACGGCGCGGTCGTGATTTGCGCTGGAGGCGGCGGGATACCCACAGTCTATGCTCCTGATCAAGACCGCAAACTCATTGGCGTAGAGGCCGTCATCGACAAGGACTGGTGCTCGGAGTTGCTTGCGAGGGAGGTCGAGGCGGATCTCTTCATCATGGCCACCGACGCCGAGGCAGTGTTCATAGGATGGGGAACGCCAGAGGCGAAGGCCATACACATTGCTAGTCCGGAGGCGATCTCCGCCTATGAATTCCCGGCCGGATCAATGGGCCCCAAGGTTGAAGCGGCCTGCCATTTCGCTCGGTCAACGGGACGCACAGCAGCGATCGGCGCTTTGGCCGACATTCCTGCGATCGTTCGCGGCGAAAAGGGAACGTTAGTGCGGTCCGATTTTGAGGGTATCACGTGGCACCGCTGATGCGGCTTCGGAATCCTGCTTAAATACCTCTCCGGAGGCGCAGCTTTAATCTGCATATCAAGCCCAGTGACTGACTTCCGGTTTGACCTCCAGGCAATCTGGTACCGCGTATCCCAGACGGGGAGCTTGAAGTTCGGAGCATCTAGTTATGGCATCCGGCGATGCCATGCACAGACTGTGCAGGATTACCTGCAAGCCGAGGGCAATCTGGGTAACACCGAGAACAACTGCGAACACCTGAAGGGAGGTTCCTACCCACCTCAATATCGACTCGGCAAACAGCATCGCCAACCAATCGAGCAGCAAGATCAGGGCGACAATTGCGCCCACTGCAAACTGGGAACTGTACTGCTCCGCTAGGGTCGCAAACGATCACTGCCGCTACGCCATAGGGCGTGACTACTATCGGAAATGCCAGCGGGGTGAGGGCGTGACTTAGGTCCGCCGGCTGGTCATCCTCCTTCGGACGTTCAACTGAGCCAGACGACTGTTGTAGAACGGTCCTCAAGGCGACCAGAAACAGAACGATGCCGCCCGTCATCGCGAGCACCGGCACTGAGATTTCGAAGTTTTCCAGCATGCTGCGGCCTAGCAGAACGGCGATCGCCAGAGCCGCTGCTGAAAACAGAACGGCTCGCGTCGCCAGCCGCCGCCGAAAACTGGAATCTGCCTTCCGTGACATGTTCACGAAGGGCACCAAGATCTTGATTGGTCCAAGCATCAGAAACAGCATGAAAAAGATCTTGCGTGCGCCGAACTCCGATTGTGGCACGGATGATCCAGGTGCCAGTCCTTGCGCGAAAGCGGGAGCCGAGATCATTATTGCCGCGACAAAGATGTGGACCGGTACATTGACGTTGCCTGAAGGCCGGAAAAGCAGACAGGGTTCACTCGTCATGGACGAAAATCGCGTGCTTCAGCCCAAGGGATGGTGCTTGGCTCAGCAGAAGTGGCGAGCGGCACTAGCATCGCCGGGCCATGCGCTACCGGAGCAGGCAGCAAAGCGATTTTCACATATCCAATGCTGACGCCAAGTCGGGCAAAGACCTCAAGACGACGGGGGAAGCCCCACGCCCGGTGACAGTCTGCTTTAGCCGCTGGACCTAACAACAACGTCCGCAGTCCCATGGGCTGGCCGACTAGGGTCGCCGGGGCGGGCATACCAGCATTATCAGTGTGCCACCTCCCATCAGTGGGCCGCTTGTCGGGGCCTCTACAGCCTAGTCTCACCGACGCCCGCCGCCACCGCCGCGGAATCCTCCGCCGCCACCGCGCATTGCAGGTCCACCGTGGTGGCGCCGCGGTCCGGCCCTGTGATGATGGCCGCCGTTTCTAGGCGCGGTCATCGCGTAGTTCCGATGCGTGCCGCCCCTCATCGACTGAGCGCCGCGATTTGCGGCGACGTTCGGCGCCCTGCCGTTACGGGCATTGGCGACGTTGGCCGGCTTTCGCGGCTGATTGTTGGCCTGGCTCGCCGCCTTCGCCTTGCCGGACGGCCGCTTGGCATTGGCCGCCGTCTTGGCGTTGGCCTTGCGGGCATTTGCCGTGTTGGGGCCGGCCTTCTTGGCGTTGACGTTCTTGGGCGTGGTCTTGTTGACGTTTGGCTTGCCGACGTTTGCCTTGTTGACATTTGGCCTGTCGGCACTGGCCTTGTTTCGGCCGGGCTGGTTCTTCAGGCCCTCGAGCGTGCTCTTGCCGACATTCTTGGCATTGCCGGCGGTGCGGGCGGCCGCCGATGGGCGCTGGTTCTTGATGCTGGCGGCCTGGTTGCGCAAATTGTTGGCACTGTTGCGCTCAAGGCTGTTCCTGATGTTCGACTGGTTGAACTTGGCGAGCTGATCGCGATTGATGTCGATCTTGGAGCGGTCGACATTCCTCCAGTCGACATCGTTGAAATTCACCTTGCCGTTGAAGTCACGGTTGTTGAAGCAATGGTTGCAATCGATGTCGACGTCACCGCCCCAGCGGCCGCCCCATATGCCCCAGTCGTTCCAGTCGATTGCCGCAGCCCAAGCCGCTCCCGTCACGGCCGCGGCAAAGAAGGGGGCCGTCGGATACCAGTAGGAAGAATAGGCTTCCGGGTAATAGGTGATCGGCTCGGGCGGATAGTCGGCCGCGTAGAGCATCTGCGGCTCATATTGCGGCACATAGATCGTCTCGGCGCTTGCCGGCGCGATGACGACCTTGTCGTTTTCCTTGGACACCTTGATCTTGTCGTCGGACTTGATGATGTCCTTGGCAACCGCCTGCTGTCGTAGCTGCTGGATGGCGACCAGCACATCCTTCTGCTGGGACGTGATCGCATCGCCCAGCTTCTCGGTCCATTCGAGATCGCTGCTCATCTTCTTGACGATATCGGGATAGTTGAGCAGCGAGATCACGCTGCTGTCCCAGCTCGCCTTTGGCTTCAGGCTCTTGTCCTTGGCATATTGCTGGAGATAGCGCTCAGCCTCGACGATCTGCAGCGGATAGAGCGCCGCCTGCGAGATCGCTGCGACCAGCTCATCGGGATAGAGCGCGATCGGCGCGACCAGGACCTGCAGCTCATGTTCGGTGAGCGGGGCCGCCGCAGACGTGCCTGCGGTCGGAGCATTTGCAGCCTCGGTCTGTTCCTGCGCGAAAGTGGCCGAAAGCGGAATACTACCAGCGACAAGAACCAGGGAGACGGCCGCTAAAGTCAAACTCCAGCGTGTCATAGCACCCTCGCTTCTGGCATGCAGAAATGCCAGTTAGCTGAATGTCATATCGGTATATGTGAAACTAGCGCGGCGCCGAAAGTAGACAATCAGGACGAGCCATCACAAAGCCGATGTCTCGAAAGCCTACCAATTCAACGAGCAGTTCACAGGTGGCGGCCTGTGAAAGCAAGACGGCTCGGCGGGCGCAACGGAGAGTTTTGCACAATCGCCGCCGAACCTGCCGGATCGGGCCGACTAGGCAATGCTCGCTGATCCTGCGCCAATGCCAAGTCAGGAAAAGCCTGACGTTGGGGCAGCATTCTCGCTGGCCATTCAATTTCACTGTCGTTTCGACATTTCGGATGCTGGTCGCCACGTCGGCACGCCCGGTGATCCGGAAGCTTGGTAGGCGGCTTGCCTGAGGTTTCCAATTGCTTCCTCGATCTTGGCGTCGCTCTCTCCAAGTGTCTGGAGAACCATGCCGCCGAGCAGGAGGCTCGACTCGATCGTTTCCGGCATAACCTGGCTTGCGCCATTGCGCAGCAATTCGTCCATGTTTTCGGTGTCGTGCGCCCGGACAACAACAGGGATGTCGGGCAATTCGCTCCTGATCATCCTGAGAACCGATGCTGTGGCGACGGGGGCGTCGAGCGTGATTACGGCAGCGCGCGCCTGCTCAATCTTTGTGGCGTGAATGATCACTTCGTTGGAAGCGTCTCCAAAGAAAACAGGAAGCCCCTGAGCACGGGCCGCAGCCACATTGGGAGGGTCGAGGTCGACCGCGATCCATCGGATCTTTCGTGCGTCGAGGATGGCGGCAATGGTGTGGCCCACGCGTCCGAAGCCGGCTATGACGACATGGTCCGTGAAGGTCTCGGCCTCCGACGCCAAGGAGGCCAAGCCGCCGGGGGCTCTTTGTTCCAGCCAGGATTGCGCACGCCGCCCGATCTCGCCCAGGAGCGGTGTCAATGCCATGGTGATGGCCACAACAGTCAACAGGAACTGGCCTGCCTGGACCGGAAGGACGGCAGTTGCCATTGCAAGCGAGATTAGCACGAATGCGAACTCGCCGCCTTGGGCAAGGTGCAGCCCTACCGTAGCAGCCAGCGGCAGAGGCAGCCGAAACAGCCGGCACAAGGCTGTCATTATCGTCGCCTTGCAAAACACCAGAAGGGCCGTTGCAACCAGGATCTCGGGCAAGCGCGGCGTGATGGTCCGAGAGTCGACAAGCATTCCGATCGAGATGAAGAACAGTCCCAGGAGCAGGCCGCGGGCCGGACGGATGTCGGCTTCGATCTGGTGCCGATATTCGGTGCCAGCCAGCATCAGGCCAGCCAGGAAAGCGCCGAGTGCCGTGGACAGTCCCGCATGCATCATTCCCCAAGTGGTTCCCAGAACCACCAGCAGCGTTACGGCGGCAAATAGTTCGGGACTGCGCGTGCCGGCAATCATGCGATACAGCGGGCGGAGCACCCATCGACCTGCCACCAGAATAAGAACAAGCGCGGCGAGGGCCTTGGCCGCTGCGATAGCGAGTGCTTCGGCAAGCGCATCTGGCTGGGAGCCAAGTGCCGTTACAACTGCCAAACCTGGCACGACCGCGAGGTCCTGGAGCAGCAGCACGGACAGGACAACCCGACCAAAATGCGTATGAAGCTCCCCTCGCTGTGAAAGAAGCTGGAGAACAAACGCCGTTGAAGAGAGGGCTAATGCTCCGCCGATGACTGCCGCTTGCCCCGGATTGGCACCGAGAGCCAGCGCACCCGCGGCAAGGACCGTTCCGGTGACCACGACCTGAGCGACGCCAAGGCCAAAAACGTACCGCGCCATCACCCGGAGCCTTTCCGGTGACAGCTCTAGGCCGATCGAGAACAGCATGAAAACAACGCCGAGCTCGGCCAGTCGGTAGGTGCCCTCGACCTCGTGTACGAGTGCGAACCCATGCGGGCCGATTATCGCACCCGCTACAAGATAGCCGATGACGGCGTTGATGCCGAAACGTCGGAACAGGGGCACGACCACTATCGCCGCAAGCAGGAAGACGATTGCGTCGCGCAGCATCACAGGTTCGTGGAACGCGGGAGCGGCCATAGGCGGATCCGAAAACCGGTGTAGGGTTTTCAGTTTAACGCGATTGCATGGCGAACGCGAATTCGCTTGTTCTTCGCATTGAGCCACGGATCCGGATTGCACGATCCGGCAGGCTGGCGACCCAGCAACCTCGTTTCTGCACCAAGGAGTGCCGGGTGGGGGACCGAGCGTGGATGACCTACTCGAGGTCGTGAGCTAAATGGCTGCTATTACTAATTGGATGCCCGAAAGCTGCCGGCCCGTTAGCGGCCCGCAGGCTAACTTGGGTCGCCTTCTCGTTCTCCTTTTGGCCAATTGTGGCCAAAGGAGGAACATCATGGGACTTTCACAACACGATCCCGCGGCACAGGCGCGACGTGCTTGGAATGCTGGCCGGAAGGTTGGCGCAAAACGCGCACTAAAACCGCGCCAGGTGTGGGCGATCCGCTTCTTCCTTGATCGAGAACGGCGGATGCGTGATCGCGCCCTGTTCGACCTCGCCATTGATAGCAAGCTGCGTGGCTGCGATCTCGTAAAGATCAAAATCGGCACCTTGGTCGTCGGCCCTCGTGATGGCCTCTCGGGCTCACCGAGAGGCCATCATTGGTGGACAGCGGACATGTCGGCTCCAATGGATGCGGGGTTACCGATCATGTGTCCTTCGACCAAGCTACAGCGTCCGCTCCGGCGGGCAGGCGCATGGGATAGGCGTGATCGCTTGCCACTCGCCAGACGGCCTCGGCAACATCGATGGCGCGCGTGAATTCGGTCGCGCGCTGCCGGTTGGCCACCACCTGCGCCATAATGTCGGCATAGGCTGCAGGCACTTCCATCCCCATGCGGGCACGGGCGTTCGTACCGAACGCGGTTTCAGGCGAAGCACCCGGCAGAACGAGGCGCAGGACGATGCCGAGCGGCTCCAACTCCAGCGCCAGCGACTCCGTGAAGGCATTCACCGCAGCTTTGGTCGCCGTATAGGCGGACAAGAGTGGCAGAGCGCGCAGGGTAACACTGGACGTCACATTGACGATCGTGCCGGCGCGGCGCTCGCGGAACTGTGGTAGCACGGCTTGCGTCATGGCGATGGTGCCGATCGTATTGGTCTCGAACAGCTCGCGGATCTTTTCGAGCGACACGCCCTCCAGCGCATTCATGAGGCCGACACCCGCGTTATTGACGAGGACATCGATCGGACCCGCCGCTTCGATGGCGCGCTTGATGCTGCCGGCATTGGTTACGTCAAGCGGCAGAACGCGTAGCCGGTCGGACGGAGGTAGAATGTCTTCGCGCGGCGTGCGCATCGTGGCGATGACCGTCCAGTTCCGATCGAGGAAGAGGCGCGCCGTTTCCAGGCCGAAGCCGGAAGAACAGCCAGTGATGAGGATGGTGCTCATAGGGAATGACCTCCTGTTGGGAATGACAGGAGGATAGGCAAGGAAGTGCGGATTATCTATAATGGGAAGTCCGAATAACATTTGCAATCGTACGGAACGATGGATCCTCTCAGCCAGATCGTCGGTCTTCTGCAGCCCAAGGCCGATCTATCGAAGCTCATCGTCGCGGGTGGTGCATGGCACGTGCATCGCACCGACAAGGGCCGCCCCTTCTACTGCGCCATCCTGGAGGGGCGCTGCCGCCTTGATCTCGCCGGCCAAGCGGCCCTCATGCTCGAGGCTGGCGACTTCGTGCTCGTGCCGGCTGCCTACGACTTCGTCATGTCCAGCCTTGAATCCTGTGTGGAAGGGGAGACGGCGAGGGCCGAGACAAGCCCGGGCGTGTTCCGTCTCGGGCCTGAAGGCGTACAGCCCGACATGCGCATGCTGGTTGGGCACTGCACCTTCGCTTCGGACGATGCCGATCTTCTCGTTTCGCTTCTGCCACAACTCGTGCATGTGCGCGGCGAGCAGCGGCTGTCCACCCTGGTGGCTTTCGTGAACGACGAGATGCGTTCCGAGCGTCCCGGTCGCGAGGCCGTCCTGACGCGGCTCCTGGAAGTTCTCCTGATCGAAGCGCTTCGATCGGCGCTAGGTCCAGCAGCGCCATCGGGGCTCCTGCGTGGCCTTTGCGACGATCGGCTCGCCATCGCCCTCCGGTGCATTCACGACCGGCCGGCAGAGGCCTGGACGGTGGATAGGCTGGCGCGCGAGGCGGCCCTGTCGCGCACCACCTTCTTCGAGCGATTTCGCAGTGAAGTCGGGGTTGCGCCGATGGAGTACGTCGTCGGCTGGCGCATGACGCTTGCCAAGGATCTTCTGCGCCGGGACAAGATCACGGTCGCAGAAGCGGCCCAGCGCGTCGGCTATGGATCGGCCAGCGCGTTCAGCACGGCCTTTGCCCGGCGCGTCGGAATCCCGCCCGCGCTCTACGCCCGCGCAGGATGAGTAGGGGCGGATGATCTTGCCGCTGACTCCTTCCCGACGACGCTCCATTCGGAAGGCTACCAGCGGCCCTTTTTGCCGACGGTCGGCTGTCGGCGGCTGGCCGTAGCATGCGCAATGGCTGCAATGCGGTCGGCAGCGGAATGGCTGCTTTCCCTACCTTTTGCCTCATAACCGGACAGTCCACTTGCGGCCCAAACCGGCCAGTCCGCAACGCGCCCATTCCGGTCGCTAGCGTGCGACTGCGGCCTTCCCGAAAGCGGCCGTTCAGGTCGGCCGAATCGACTGCTTTCCGCCGGAATGACGAAGACAAGTAAGGACCGACGCAGGGACGGAGTTTAGCGCATGTCTCGCGCGCGACCTTACAGATTTCGAGCAAGGTCGGATCGTAATCGGATCGAGCAGGATCATCGGCGCATCCGGCCAATGCAGCGCTTCAAATGCAACCTTGACCGGCAGCGGGATGCTTCACACGGTGCGAAAGCGCCAAGGCCGATTTGCTTTCAACCCGACCGCGCTTTAGGCTGATGAGCGTCGGCCATATGCCGCTCGTCGACGGGATCACGCCGCCGGCGCGGGAATTCGTTTGACCGGTATCACAAGCGGCACTGGTATTCCCGAATCCGCTGCCGACTGCAACGGATGCGGCGGGCGCAATCTATCGCTTGCGGACGAATTCTGTTCTCAGCACGAGACCCTTGATCCCTTCATACCGACAATCGATCTCCTCCAGATTGTCGGTGAGACGGATCGAACGGATCACGGTGCCCTGCTTCAGCGTCTGGTTTGCACCCTTGACCTTCAGGTCCTTGATGAGGGTAACGGAATCGCCGTCCGCGAGCGCATTGCCGCTGGCGTCGCGCACGATCATTTCGGCTGCCGCGGCCGCAGCGATTTCGGAAGCCGGCCGCCATTCACCTGTCACTTCGTCATAGAGGTAGTCGTCGTTTTCGTCCGCCATGGCATACCCCGCTGGCAAATAGAAGTTATCCGCAGCCGCTCACAAGCATGCCGCCCGTTCGATGCGACGGCCAATAACCGGCGCGGCGTAGATCGTCAAATCCGCACCAACCGATTGGTCTTCGCCGTCATATCCATTTCCTTCCGTCGGAAGCAGATCGCCAGGCCGTAGCGGATCGGTTCATTTCCGCAGCAAGAATTTCGAACTGTTCGGGAATGCCAGCGTTTCATTTCCATCCACGGCCCGGTCGCCAATGTGTTCCACCATCCACGACACAACATGGCCGACGCTCAGGACCCTCGTGCGGATCGCATCACGTTCAGGCGACGGTACCCCGAGTCGAAGGTCGTGACAGGTACGCCCGCCTGAAAACAAGCATCCTCCCCAAACCCACGATTGAAGGCGGTTACCACGATGTCGCCGATGCGACACTTGAAACCAACTATCGCCGAAGCCTTGCGTGGACAGCCAAGTCATCGACAATTGGTGCGGCGGCCAGCACTAGAAGAATGGCCGCCAAAAACAACGTTGCAATAAAACCGATGTGTTTGAAACCTAACGCACCGACGACGCCTCCCACGAAAAACAACATGATCAGCGATGCCAGTAATCGCAGCTTCGGGCGATCCGCCCGAACGAACAAATGCCTCGGGGCGCTCCGTGATGTGTTCCAATAGGATAGCTTCCCGAGTTCAATACCCAAGTCGGTGACCAGACCGGTGATGTGCGTTGTCCGAATCCGGGCTTCTGACAGTTTGGTGATGATGGCGTTCTGTAAACCCATGATGAAACATAGGAGCATAACTGTCAGTGGCACAAACAGTCCCTCATGACGTGCAAGATGGCCGCCGAGCAGGCCAAAGCAGACCAGGAGGGCAGCCTCCAAAACAAGAGGCAACGCGTACTCACTCTGAAGCTGTTGACGCCGTCCCCAATTGACCAGCACCGCGGAACAGGCCGCACCTGCGACAAACGAAAACAAGGCGCCGAACCCAGAAAGTACCAGTCCGACGTCGCCGAGGGCCAGGCTGTCGGCCATAGACGAAACAATGCCAGACATATGGGACGTATATTGCCGGACCGCTAGAAAGCCCCCGGCGTTAACGGCCCCGGCGATAAAGGTCAGAAAACGGGCGAGATGCCGATCGGCCTTTTCGTTCCGCTCTTTTCCCGTCAGTCGGCGCAGATACGGGATCATGATTGAACTCTGCGGTTCAACGCGGATAAGCGCGGCGAAGAAGGAGTGCCAGAACAGGCCATCGTGAGATTCCAACGCTAGATGGGCATGACGCAGAAAGATGATGACGCGTAAACATCGCCTTCCTTGACCTATTTCTGCCGTTCAAGGGGGGTGTCTGGGTGGCGGAAGCGAACACCTCGTCCGCTGCCGCTGCCGGGCGCATGTTCGCTCAGCAGTTCGATGCCGGCGCGGTTCAATGCATCGATCACTTTTGTCAGGCTATCAACGATGCCCCGCACGTTGCCTTGGCTGGCCTCCATTCGTTGAATTGTTGGCAGGGAAACCCCGGCCATCTCCGCCATGGTTTTCTGGTCGATTTCGAGCAGCGCGCGGGCAGCGCGAAGCTGGTAGGCGGCGATCATCAGCGCACCCTGTCTGTCCATGAATTTTCCTATCTGAAACGATATCATTGATGTAAAATACGTCAAGATGGAGTGATAAAATGTTGATCGGCACTTGGCATGAAGCCCTTCGGAGACTACCCTTGCCACATGGAACATCGCTACAAACCACATCATGAGTCGGACGGTACGTGGGCCGTCATCGACGGCCGCAATGGGCGACCAGCAGAAATGGGTAGTCGTACAGTCATTGGCACGAGCCGGCAGGAAGCCGAGGAGTTGGCTGAGCTCTTCAACAAGCTTGAAACGCAAAGGCAGGAAAGAAAGGCGATGTAACGGTAACTGCCTTCAATCGTGGGTTTGTGAAGCATGCTTCATTTCAGGCGAGCGTACCGGCCACGACCTCCCACTCGGCCTTGGCATTCAGGCGGTTAGCGGCATTGCAATGCGGAGCGCGCTCCACGCTTCCTGGAGATCGGAAGCAATGCATGACCCGCTCCCGCTTTCGCAACGGCCCATGCGAAGCCTCGGCGCGGTTGTTTAGGTCCTTACGCGATCGATGTTCGAGGTCCCGCGTGACATGGCGGCGCGCCGGACCTTTCTACTTCTGGGATCGTTTGCGGGTTAGGCCGAAATACTACCCTCAGGCGAACTTGTTCCTGCCGGATCATGCAAGAGCGGGGACAGCCACTCAGACGCGGATGATGTTGGCCGCCACGCCGACGCCAAGTGCAAAGAGAACTGCCGACAAGGTTGTGACGCCCAGCGTCACATAAAGGATGATGCCGATCGCGAAAGTGGCGGCGGCGAACGCAACGCTGCGCGCGATAATCCGTTTGATGGGCAAGCCACCCTGCATCGACGGCCTCGACTACCTAGCTGCACCAAGCCTATTTCAGGTTGGCCGCGCAGGTCAATTGTCACGCATCTATTGCGATGTGTTGCGCTTAATTGACGAGGCGTGATACCTTACTTATGCGGTTCTTGAAGTGAGCGGACTATGATTACGGCTGCACAGATGCGCGCTGCCCGGGCTCTGCTGGGTATCGACCAGGCCAAGCTGGCTGATCTCTCCGGCGTGTCCCTCGCGACCATTCAACGGATGGAAGCGAGCGAAGGCAATGTGCGTGGTGTTGTCGATTCTCTAACAAAGGTCGTCGCCGCGCTGAACAAGGCCGGGGTCGACTTGATCAGCGATCACGAACGCAGCGACCAGGGAGGGCGCGGGGTGCGGCTGCGCTCGGCTGCAAGCCCAACCGGCCGCCCCAATTAACAGTCGCGACGGCGACCGCCGACTTGGCAGGCCGACGATCCCGCCGCCCTTCGATGAAAGGGCCACGATTGATGAGCGTCACAGCCCAGAGCGGGCCGCAGCCGGTCCCGACACCAAGTTTTGCGGAGCTTTTTACGCCCAAGCTGCTGACGGTCTTGCGGGAGGGCTATGGCTGGCCGCAGTTGCGGCGCGATTTTGTCGCGGGCCTAACCGTCGCGATCGTGGCATTGCCCTTGTCGATGGCGATCGCAATCGCCTCGGGTGTATCTCCCGACAAGGGGCTGTTCACGGCGATCGTGGGAGGCTTTCTTGTCTCGGCGCTCGGAGGTAGCCGTTTTCAGATCGGCGGACCGGCTGGTGCCTTCATAGTGCTGGTTGCGGCAACCGTCTCAGTCCACGGCGTCGATGGGCTAATCCTTGCGACCATGATGTCGGGCGCCCTTTTGATCGCGATCGGATATTTGCGCCTTGGCACGTATATCAAATTCATCCCTTATCCCGTGACGGTTGGCTTCACGGCAGGGATTGCGGTCATCATCTTTGCAAGCCAGTTGAGCGAGCTCTTCGGTCTGACGCTCACCGGTAAGGAGCCGGGCGCGCTTGTGCCGAAGCTGATCGCGCTCGCCGGCGCGGCGGACACCATCAATGTCGCGGCGCTTTGCACTGCTCTGCTCACCGTTGCTGTAATTCTCAGCATCAAGCGCCTGCGCCCTGCTTGGCCCGGAATGCTGATCGCGGTGCTGGCTGCCTCGGTTGCGGCGGCGGCTTTCTCATTGCCTGTCGAGACGATCGGAACCCGCTTTGGCGGCATTCCACGTACCTTGCCGGCGCCAGCCCTTCCCATGCTGTCATGGGAGAAGATCACGGAAGTCTTGCCGGCGGCGATCTCCTTTACGCTGCTCGGCGCCATTGAATCGCTGCTTTCGGCCGTGGTCGCCGACGGCATGACAGGGCGGCGGCATCGATCAAACTGCGAACTGGTGGCCCAAGGGTTTGCCAATATCGGTTCTGCCCTGTTCGGGGGTATCTGCGTCACCGGCACGATCGCGCGCACCGCAACGAATGTGCGCGCCGGCGCGCATAGCCCGGTGTCGGGCATGCTGCACTCTGTTTTCCTGTTGATCTTCATGCTGCTGGCGGCACCGCTAGCGAGCTACATCCCACTTGCGGCGCTCGCCGGTGTGCTGGCAGTCGTCGCCTACAACATGGTCGAGAAGGAAGCGTTTTCCGCACTGTTGCGGTCATCCTGGGGCGATGCGGTCGTACTGCTGGTCACCTTTGCCTTGGTGATTTTCCGCGACCTGACTGAAGGAATTGTCGTCGGATTTGCGCTCGGCGCGCTTCTTTTCATCAACCGCATGGCCAAGAGCGTCGCGCTCGAAGAGCATGCGCCGGTCGTGCCGGAGGATGTTGCCGATGCCAGCAATGGCGACCGGCATCCCTATCAGGCGCAAAGTGCCAGCGATCCCGATCTGGTCATCTACCGTCTCAGCGGCGCCTTTTTCTTTGGAGCGGCCTCCGCTGTCGGCACGGTGCTCGATCGCATCGCCGATCAACGCAAGAGTTTCATTCTCGATTTTTCGGCGGTGCCGTTCCTCGATTCCACCGCGGCCAACATCATTGAGCGGGCCGCTCGGAAAGCCGACAAGGCCGGGATCAGATTTTTCATTACGGGAACCTTGCCGGCGGTTCGGCGCATGCTCTTCACGCACGGGGTTCGCCCGCCGCATGTGCACTATGCCGCCTCTATCGACGATGCGGCAGACATGCTCGGAAAGCCGCATATAGATGCCTTACGATGAAATATGGCTACGCATTCCTGCAACGACAGAATGATAGCAACGAGGAGCAGGTCGCTTCCTTGCTCAAGGCTGGATGTGCGAAGATCTATCTCGAACGGCCGAGGCGGCGGCCCCGTTTGCCCCGGCGGTAACGAGGACAATGCTGAATTGCTCGCTCCGCGAGTGGGGCCGCGAAAGTGGGCCCCGTCGTTCTGCAGCGCTCGAGGCAGGTGATCTGCTCGAGGAGTAGGTTGTTGCTGCTAGCTATCAATCGGCGCACAACACCGGCTGCCTCGGCGCGCATCATGAAGGCCATACCGGAGCAGACCCATGACCGAGAAAGAGCAGGACGCAACCATCGCACTCCTGATGGATCCGGCCAGCTATGGTCTTGTCGGTCCGGTTGAGGTGATTGAAACGCACATTTCCCGGATCTTTCTTGCGGATGAGCGCGCCCTCAAGATGAAGCGTGCCGTAAGACTACCGTACGTAGACTTCTCGACACCTGCTCTGCGCCTAGCCGCATGTAGGAAGGAAGTTGAACTGAACGCCTCGACGGCGCCCGGCTTGTATCTCGGCGTACGCCGCATCACACGGGAACCGGATGATCGGCTCGTCTTCGATGGCACAGGAGAGCTTGTCGACGCGGTCGTGGAAATGGTCCGGTTCGATCAAGAGCGCCTTTTTGACCGAATGGCCGCCGCCGGCACGCTGACACCGCAGTTGATGACGAGAACGGCGCGCATGATTGCGCACTTCCATCGCGGCGCGCCTGTCGTCCACGCGGGCAGCGGTGCGGAAAACATAGCGAGCGTGCTCGATGTCAACGATGCCGGGTTCGCGACCAGCCGGCTATTCGACAAGACTGAACTGCAGCCTTTCAGCGCCGCGTGCCACCTTTTCCTGGAACGCTATGCGGACGTGCTCGACAGACGCGAGGCAGCAGGCAAGGTGCGACGCTGCCACGGCGACCTGCACTTGCGCAACATTTGCTTGCTGGACGGCGAGCCACGCCTGTTCGACTGCATCGAGTTCAACGACCGCATCGCCACGATTGACACGCTCTATGACTTGGCCTTTCTCCTGATGGACCTTTGGCATAGGAGGTTGCCTGATTTCGCCAATCTAGTGGCGAACCGCTATCTGGATGAAGCCGACGATGAGGACGGCTTCGTCCTGTTGCCCTTCTTCATGGCAGTCCGCGCCGCCGTTCGGGCTCACGTGACGGCAACGCAGGCGCAGGAAAGCGGAGACTCGACGGAAGAATTGGCCACCCAAGCCCGATCCTACTTCTGCCTGGCATGCTCGCTGCTAGAGCCAAGAGCTGCTCGGCTTGTGGCGATTGGCGGCCTGAGCGGCTCTGGCAAGACCACAGTCGCCGAGGCGCTTGCAGCCCATCTTGGGGCGCCCCCGGGGGCACGTATCATCGAGAGTGATCGCATCCGCAAGGCGATGCATGGCGTCCCTGCAGAGACACGTCTCCCGGAAAAAGCTTACAGGCCGGAAGTATCGGCCAAAGTCTATGGTGAGATGGCCCGGCGGACGAGCCTTATCCTAAAGGAAGGTGGAACCGTGGTTGCCGACGCGGTCTTCGACCACAAGCCGGACCGTGATCTGATTGAAAAGGCCGCGCGCGACGCCGCCTCTCCGTTTCTTGGTGTTTGGCTTCATGCAGACCCGTTGCTGCTTTGGCAGCGTGTTGCCGCTCGCCAGGGTGGCCCTTCCGATGCCACCGTGGACGTCTTGTCGCGCCAACTGCAGCGCCGAGCGGAAGAACCCGGCTGGCACAGGATAGATGTAGAAGCGGCACCTACCGAGATTTCGTCGAGCATTCTGGCGCTAATCGGCGAATAGGCGACGGACTTGTTCTTCGCCCTGGCCATTTTGCGTCTTGCCTGTGTGCTGGTGAGAAGGGCTCATACTCCTCGGTCATCACCCCGATGTGAAGGGAGGAGCAAAACTCGGCATCCGCCTTCCGCGCGTCGGCATATCGGCAGCGCAGGTCCCCGCAGCGGGGTCGGCAACAAGTCGCCAATTTCGCTTATGGACGGCTCGCCAGCAGCCCCGAGATGAGACTTAACGCCGGACGCTAATGCTTCAACTTTATAATATTCTCGCCAATTCCAACATAAGTATCCTTGGGGGAAAAAGCGTTTTCTACTAGAGGGCGTAACCGTCTAACTCTCGGATCGCTGTCTCTCTATCGTTCCTTGAAATTATGCGGGGTTCGTCCGGTTGCATCGTCCGAATGATGTGCTGATGCAAGAGAGCCGGATTGCCATGCACAATTCCCGAACCAGCAACATCTGCTATGCCAACCCAGCCGTTGGCGCTCACACGCTCCTGAAGAAGCCAGTGCAGATCGACACGATAGTCCGCTAGCGATGCCTGCAGAGTTGCAAGGTTGCGGGCTCCAATCACATACGTCAAGGCGGCTGCGTTAGTCATTGGCCATCTGGTTTGGTTTGTTGCGGTCGTTGAACTGGCAAGGGAGGCCGAAGCCTCCCATTCTTTTAGGTTATGCGGGACCTACGGAACGCGTGGCAAGGATAGCACGCAACGTAAGGGAGCTCACTATCGACGGCAACGACCTGATGGCCGACATCCGCATTGGGGTCCACCCGAGCCGCGTGTTCGGCGTGTGCATTGGATGGCGCTGCTCGAATTTCGTCACATAGGGAGGGGTGGCAAAACGCGCGGCGGCGACCCGCCCAATATGGCTGCTCCTAACCGCGCCGCGCGATCAAAGGCCACAAGTTCTTAAGAGGGACAGGCATCTGGTCGATGATTTTGGCCACCTCGCCTGGATCAACCTGTTCAAAAATCACTTCGAAGATGCCGCGCACCATGATGTCGGCTTCCCTTGGGAACTTAGGTGGCAACTGCCTTGCAACGTGCTCGCAGAACTCGTCGACGGTGTGCTCCGGCGAGGGCTTCTCGGCCATGCGCCAGCCTTCGAAATAAAGCCCGCGGATGATCATTGGAAGTTGCGCCCCAAAATGGACTGCCATTTCAGGCGTCAGCCGGTCGCGCAGGGCATGCAGCGTCGCCCTGAGCGCGCTGTAAGCATGACGACGATCCTCCAAGTGAAGCTTTTCCGCTGCAGCCTTGAGCCAGATGTTGCCTTCTTGCACGGTGTGATCAAATGTTGGGTGTCCAGTCATCGGCCAGCTCCATTCAAGTTTGGAAAAGGGGGCACTTCGTTGCCTGCCAAGCAGGCGTTGCCACTTCGGCAGCTCGATCCCGGTGAACGAATTTTGCCCCAAAACCGTTCCTCTACAGAAGGGAAGAAGGTCATGAGACGTGCTGCAGATGGCAACTCAATTCGCCGGCCGAATGCGCTTGATGTGAAAATCGCGCCGCTCGGTCTTCCCGGCTGTTTGCGCCTGCCCTCCAACCCGTTCGGGATCGTCGTCTTGGCGCATGGCAGCGGCTCAAGCCGGCTCAGCCCGCGCAATGTCTACGTTGCGGAGTCGTTGGGCCGGGTCGGCCTTGGCCCGCTGCTCTTCGACCTCCTGTCATCAGACTAGGAACTGAACCGGGCCAACGTTCAATATTCTGTTTCTGTCCCGCCGCCTCATCGCCGCAGTAGAATGGATGGGAGAGGCAGCGCAAACGATCGGCTTGCCGATTGGGTTGTTCGGGGCGAGCACCGGAATCTGAGCATCGTGCGCAAGATAGGCCTGCCGGCCCAGCCTGAACCCGGGGCGCTTTTTTCAGTGCGGTAGCCCCAACTTCCATCAGCGCGATTGGCTCCGATCGACGTGGATCAACTTCGAAGGTCGTCTGTTTGGGGACTACGCCCGCTCCTTGGCGCCAAGGGTTGGAGGAACCACGCGTAGATGATCAACTACCTGCTTGACGCCTGGCGTGTTCTCCGTAGCCACACGGATTGCGTCCCGGATATGCCCGCTTGCCGCGCTGCCGATCAGTTGAACAACGCCGTCACGAACCACCACGTTGACGATCGGCCGTGGTGCCCATCTCTTGCCGCTGATCTCCCGCATAATGTGCCTGCGGATGGTCAGGTCTTCGGCTTCAATTTGTGGCAGCCGACCGAGCTGGTCGGCAAGGCCATGCAGGAAGTCGGCGCGGCTGACTATCCCGACGACCTTTCCGTCCTGGACGACGGGCAACCGCTTGACACCGTCGCGGATCATTAGGGCAACAACCTTGTCGAGTGGCGTATCCGGTTCGACAGTCACGACCTGGCGGGTCATCACTTCTTCGACCCTTCGCCCACGGCTGCGTACATACTCTTCCGCGAGTTCGTCCGGTGACAACCGTAGGCCGACCCACTTTGCATGCCTGGGCGCCGTGCCGATCTCGGGCCGACGGAGGAAATCCCGCTCCGTAACGATACCGACCAGCACGCCGTTCTGGTCGACGACGGGCAATCCGCTGACACGATGTTCGAGCATGAGGTGAGCGGCATCCGCGACCAAGATCTGCGGAGTAACAGTCAGAGCTCCGGTAGTCATAATGTCTCGCGTCCGCATCGCGATCTCCTTTCGATCACAACCATGAGTCCACACCTGGAAATTTGGGCGCGATCGGCAGACAAACAATCGCCCAAGCTCTGCAAAAAGGCGAGTTTCCAGGACGTTAGCTACGTGGGTCGGGCGGACTGGCCGACTACGAGAGATTGCTGCGAGATGGGCTTCACGGTCAGGCTGTATCCAACCAAGCATGGGGTGGTTATTGCGACGCGCAAGTTCGATTGATGGAGGCGCCGCCGGCGCTCAATTGGACAGGAAGCGGTTCAGCCCGGTGTCGCCGATCAGGGAGCGCGTGACGCCGCCAAAGATCCACTCTCTCAGGCGGCTGTGGCCATAGGCGCCCGCCACCACGAAATCGGCCTTGAACGAGCGGACCGCGTTGGAGATGTCTTCTCCCTGTCCGGTGATCTGTTCCGCACGGGCGGTGATGTCGTGGAACTTCAGGAAGCGCACGATGTCGTTCAGGCTGCTGCTCACGTAACTGTCGGGGTCGGGCTCCACGGTTGCGACCACTATCTCGCGTGTCCGCCGAAGCAGCGGCAGCGAATCCGAAATCGCCCGTCGCGCCTCGCGCGTATCCTTCCAGGCAATCAGCGCCCGTTCGGTCGACAGGCGGTCGGCTCCATCCGCGGCAACCAGGATCGGCCGCCCGGCGCCCAGAGCCAGGTTGCCGATGTCGATTGCCCGAAAATGACCGCCCTTTGGATTTGCCGTTACGATCAGGTCGGCTGCTCGTGCCGTGTCCACCAGAAACTGCGTCGGGTCGAAAACCGAGGCTTGCCATTGCGATTTCACCGCAACGCCGGAAAGCGCCTTCGCGAATTCGGCTTCGAGTTCCTTATGGCGCGCTTCGATCTCCTTGCGTTCTATCGCCATGGTCTCGCCGTCGTACGCCCCAATGCCGTCTGCCGCAACCACCGGCAGCGGTATGTCGGCGCCGCAAGAGCCGGTCAGATGGGCATCGAAATCTCTCGCCAATGCTGCAGCATAGCCGACGATCGGGGCAACGGCGGTGCAGTCTATGTCGATGTTCACGAAGATCGATTTGTAGGACATGTCGCTTCTCCCGTGCGCTCGCCAACATAGATATAGGCGCGAAAGGCACCTTGACGCGGATCGAGCGATTGGCTGTCCGTCCCGTCGCGAGGGCGGGAAAATTCGCGCGCGGGCCCTAATTGATGATTCTGACAGGATCGAAGGGAGCCGCTTCCATGTGGGTCAGGGCCGTATTCAGCGTCGTCGGCGTCGACAGGTTCGAAACCGATCTGCAGATCGCTGCCGATCTCTGTGCCGATGCCGGAGCGCATCTCAGCGTTCTTGTCGTTGCGCTGGCGTCCCCGCCTCCGATCGGGAGCTATGCGGCCGTCCTCTCGGATCCATGGCGCGAAGAGCGGGAGAACGATCTGGTGAGGCTGGGCGAATGCACCCAGCAGATTGAGAGCCTGATCGCAAAGATACCGGTCTCTGCCAGCCTCGATCGGGAATACACCGAGATGGCATGGGCCGATCTGATCATCGGCGAGCGCGGCCGCTATGCCGATCTCACCGTTATCGGCCCGGATCTTCTGAGCGATGACGAGTTGAGAAGTCGCGCTATCGACGGGGCGCTGTTCACATCCGGAAAGCCGCTGCTCATCTTGCCAGGACTCGGGACGTCGGCGCTGCATCCGAAGACCGTGTTGCTCGCATGGGACTCGCGCCTTGCCGCAGTGAGAGCGGTCCGCGAGGCGCTCGACATCATGCGCAATGCCGATCAGGTTCATGTCACCATCGTCGATCCGGAAGCGACGACCGGACGGGACGGCCCAGAACCCGGCGCGGATATCGCCGCCTATCTGGCGCGTCACGACATCAAAGTCGTCGTCGACAGGCTTCCAAGTGCGGGCGTCGCCATTGCCGACGTGCTGCGGCGGCATGCCCGCGACATCGCTGCCGACGTGGTCGTCATGGGGGCCTATGGCCACTCGCGCATGCGCCAAAGGATCTTCGGCGGCGTAACCAGAGCAATGATCGAAAAGATCACGCTGCCCTTGTTCCTGGCTCGCTGACTTAGTTCTCGGCATTCTGACCCGTGTGCGCTTTGGCGCAGCGGTGATCGGTCAGGCGCTGGCGCGGCTGACCTGGGAGGTTGCGACCTATGCCGTTCTGAGCCTCACAGCGGCCCGGATGATACCGGTCTGCCTGGCTTACGGATCTGAGGAACGACGGCACCTTGCGGCCCGCAGCCAGGTTCGGCCGAGGCGATACCAGGCGTGTTGCCACGGACGGGTCGAGCGGCAGCACCTGATACTTGGCGAACTCGCCGAACATCAGGTCGATCATCTCGCGCAGCTTTTCGGGATGCTCGGCCGAGACGTCATTGAGGACAGCATATTCATCGACTCCGTGCGTCATAGGGCGCATGATTACCCGTCGGCACTTTCTTAAAAGGGCGGTGTCGATCTAAGGTCAACGCACCCTAGTCCAGACCAAGGGAGGACACCATGTCTTCCAACTTGAGCATGATCAGCCGCCTTATCGCCGAAGTGCGCGAATCCCAAACGTTCCGTAACCTTGCCAAGGAAACCGCCGCTCAACGTTTTCTCGCTCAGGATGTCGAGAAAAATCACACAGTCGAAGCAGAACTTCGCAAGAGGCTGGCCGCATATCTTGATGAGTGGGAAACCAAACAAGAAAGTCTGCTGCCTCGCGGGGGACGACAGGCTGCTGGGGCGAAGGCGCGCGCGAAGGGCTCGTAAGCGAGCGCAGTGACGCAAAATCCTAGTCGTCCTCTTGATGGGCAATAAGCCGTCATGACGGTGTCTATGGATGATAGATTGGCAAGCGGTCGGAAAACGCAGGGGCTTACGGGCAGACATGACCGAGCAGATCAGCGCCATCGTCGCACGATTGCGCGCCATTGCACGGAAGGAAGAACCAGGTGAAACCATCGATGTTGTCCGATTGTTCGTACAGCCATGCCGCAAATCGATTGCCGCAGCAGGGATCGGCGCTGTAGTGGCTAGGGAACCGCTGCCGAGAAGAGGGCAAGGCAAGGAACTCAGCCGGAAAGCCAGTCAGGTTGTCTGCATCAGCCAGCCGGCGCACTTCTTGGCCCTCGCGTATCACTATCTGCACTTCCCGCAGCTCACGGATGAAGAGGTCATCGACCTGCTGAGGCAGTTCAGGCCGCAGGGCACCGGATCGACGCAATAGGAGGGCCACGATGCATATCCGCACATTGTCGGGTTTCGAATGCACGGAACTGCTTACCAACAATCGGGTCGCCTTCCTGGCTTGCGCGAAGGACGCTCAGCCTTATGTCGTCCCGGTCCACTACGCCTATTCCGATGGCCACGTTTACGCCTTCTCGATGCCAGGCAAGAAGATTGAATGGATGAGGGCCAATCCGTGCGTTTCCGTTTTCGTGGAGCAACAGGGCAGGGGAAGGGCATGGAAAAGCGTGGTGGCCGAGGGGCGCTACGAGGAACTCCCGGACGAGATCGGACACAAGGTCGTTCGCGAACATGCCTGGTCGGTCCTGAGCAGGCATTACGACTGGTGGGAGCCGGGGGCCCTCAAGCCGTTCGACCAGCCACTGTCCGGCCATTCGGCGCACATCTTCTTTCGCATCCTCGTGGAACGGATGTCGGGCCGGGAGGCCGAGGAATGATCCCGACCGGTCAAAGCGCAGACGAGGTCAGTCGGTGAATCGGCCCAGGGTTGAGGCCACGCGTCAACGCTGCTGAATGCTGCGAATAAAGTAGGCTAGGGCAAGGATCCTGTCCTCGGCGGTGACCGCGCTGTTGGAGGCTTCGTGGTCGCTGCGAAATATCTTGCCCCAGACCGGCATTTCCCGCGCCCCGTGTTCCGCCACTTCGGCGCGCCCGTCGATCGTTGCGATGACCCTGTCCAGCGGGAAACGGCCGCCATTGTTTTTAGTGAGCACGGTCAGGTCCGCCGGCTTCTTCACCAACAGCTCTGCCAAAAGTCCGTTGCCGCGACCGCTGATGCCATGGCAACTGGCGCAATAGGTACTGAACTCCTCTTGCCCGTTCGGCCTTTCCTGGGCGGCCGCAAGGCTGGCCGGAGAGGAGGCGACTACCAGCAACACGAACACCCCGAAAATCTCAGTCTTCATTGTCGGCATCCCTCGCGACGCTGCACGTATGGTCGCGGGGCGGCGCCGTATTACGCAAGTCGGGGAAACCCCGCCTGCACAATGGATGAGGAGGCGCGTGCCCCGAGAGGATTCGGGAAACCTGCCCAGCACAGGATGAAATGCCCCGGTCAATCTTGAGGCTGGATGTGGTATAAGGAGTCCATGAAGCTGTTCGCGCTGAAAGGTTCGGAAAACCTTGGTGCTTCTGTGGCGCGTGCTTTGTGGACCGAACTCGACCCATGTGAGGAGCGGGATTTCGAGGACGGCGAACACAAGTCGCGGCCTATGGTCAGCGTGCGCGGCGAGGATGTCTACGTCTTGCACAGCCTTGCCGGAAGCGCTGGATCATCGGTAAACGACAAGCTCTGCAAGCTTCTGTTTTTCATTGCCACGTGCCGCGATAACGGGGCGAACCGGGTCACCGCTCTGGTGCCTTATCTCGCTTACGCGCGGAAGGATCGCCAGACCAGATCCCGTGATCCGATCACGACGCGCTACATCGCCCAGTTGTTCGAGGCCGTCGGTACCAGCCGTGTAATCGGCCTTGAGGTGCACAATTTCGTCGCCTTCCAGAATGCCTTCCGCTGCGAAACCGTGCATCTCGACGCGCGCCGGCTCTTTTGTCCGGAAATTCGAGCACTCGCGGATAGCATGCCGGTTGTGTTCTTTTCCCCAGATGGCGGGGGCATAAAGCGGGCGCAGCTCCTGAAGGAGGCTTTTGAGGCCGATACCGGCCTGACCACGGGCTTCGGCTTCATGGAAAAGCGCCGCAGCCGCGGCGTCGTCTCCGGTGATTTGTATGCGGGCGACGTGAAGGGAGCGGTCGTCTTCATCGTCGATGACTTGATCAACACCGGTGGCACCACGTTGCGCGCGGCCGAAGCCTGCCGCGATCAGGGTGCCGAGAGCGTTTATGCGGTGGCGACGCACGGGCTTTTCAATCCGGGGGTCGAAAAGCTGTTCGAATGCCCTGCGATTGATCGCATCATGGTCACCGACAGCGTCGCCGCGGCGTTGGAAGCGGTCGTGAACTTCCCAAAGGCAAGGATCGACATTTTGCCGGTGGGGCCGCTGATCGGAGAAGCGGTCAGGCGTCTCCATACGCACGGTTCGATCGCCGACCTGCTGGGTGTGGAAGATTGAGGCACTGCGCGTCGGCTGCCGCGATGTAGCGGACGGCAAGCGGGCGCCACGTTTCGGCATGCCGCACCGGGTGTTCCAAGAGGTGGGCGACACATAGCCGGGCCCGCAGCAGCGCCCGAAAGCCGCCATAGAGCGCAAGCAGCGGAACTTCGGGCGCGTTGCCAATGCCGCGCTCCAGCATCCCGCGGAGCAACGGCCGTATCCGCGTCGCGCCGAGCACGTCGCATTCGATTCCCAGATAGTTCACCTCGTCATAGGGGTCGACGATGCGCATCGTGCGATTGAACTCGAGGCAGTCGATGATCTGCGGCGGATCGGTGAGGCAGATGTGTTCCGGGCGCAGGTCGCCGTGGCCCTCGACGATATTGCCGCGACGGACGCGTTCTACGATGTCAGGCCCGAGGCGCTCCAGCGCATGGTCCACCTTGTCGAGCGCGCTCTGCCCCAATCCAGGTAACCCCAGTTCTGGCCGGGCAAGGATGCGGCGGTTGATCTGCTGTTCCCCGGCGAGATAGCGCACATAGGTCTCGCCCGCGGCAAGCTCGCGCGGACAGTGGGCGTAGAAGTCGACCAGCCGCTTGCCGACCCGCTCGATTTCGCTGCGCGTTGCACTGCCATGCCGGATGCGCGCGTCCAGCATGTCCGATGCCGGCAGCCGGCGCATTTCTACCAGCCAGTCGATGATGCGTCCCTCGCCGGAAAGCGACATGTGTCCCGTTTCGTCGCAGCGAAGCGCAACCACTGCAAGATAAGTGTTCTCTGCCAGCCGGCTGTTGAGCCTCAGTTCCTCACGGCAGTAGTAGAACCGCCGTCGCAGGCTGCTGAAATCGAGGAACGGATATTTGACCGGTTTCTTGAGTTTGTAGACGCGGTTGTCGGTCAGGAAGACCCACGACATATGGGTTTCGCGGGTCTCGATATGCCGGGTCGTACCGCCATAGGACGAAGGATCGCTAAGGAACTTCACCTTCTCGGCCAAATGCGTCATCTGAAGCCCCGCTCTGGCCTTGTTCCCGAAACCGCCGTTCGGCAAAATCCGCCCGTCACCTGTAGACCAACACCGGGATGGTCGAATGGGTCAGCACCTTCACGGTCTCACTGCCCAACAGGAGCGCGGAAGCGACCTTTCGCCCATGTGAGGCCATGGCGATCAGGTCGCAGCCTTTGTCGGTCGCGATTTCAATGATGGCCTTGTAGGGCTGGTCGTTCAGAACCATGAGCGCTTGGCAGGGCACGCCCAGGGTCTTTGCCTTCAGCTCTGCTTCCGTAAGATACTTCGACGCCTCTTCGCGCGAAAGCCGTTCGTATTCGTCCTTCGTCTTGGAGAGCTGTTTGCTCTCGCTCGAGAAGACATGGAACGGCTCGACCACCGTAAGAACCGTGACCTTGGCGCCCGCGTCCCGGGCAAAAGCCAAGCTCTTTTCGATCGCGACCGAAGAGAGCGGAGACCCGTCCGTGGGAATAAGAACATGGTTGTACATCGCCTCACACTCCTCGACTTTTCTCGCCGAAGCGGAGCCGGGCCGCGTTGACTGCGATCAAGGTCGTCCCGAGCCGCGTTTCACAAGCTCCTGTCGCTTCAGGTTCTTTGAAGTATATGGTCCGCCGGAATAATTTGTAGGAGCGGCCCCGCGCAAAAGCAGTTGGAAGCCGGCCGGAGCCGCGCTACTTTGCAAGGACCCTGTCACGCTGCTTGCGTTCCGACACGTCCGATCGGGGCCGCTGGCGATAATGCCTGCAATTGCCTTGTGGGAGTTTGGGAGCATGGAACCTGAAAGCGGTGGCACCAGCCTGACCTGCATGCTGGCCGGCATATCCGCGCAAACGGATTTCCAAGGGGCGCCGGCATTGAGCTATGCCACGGCCCTTGCGGCGAGGGACGGCTTCGAGCTTTCGCTCTATGTCTTCGCGCCTGCGGTCGGCTCTCCCGCGCTACTCAGTTCGACCGCGGCCTTGGACTGGGTGGAGCGGGAGACGGCAAGGTCCGAGGAGCTGTCGCTCTTGACCCGTCAGGCGGCCAGGCGATTGATCGCCGAGGCTGGTGTTCGACTGGTCGCCGATAATGCGCCCATGCCTGGGCGCGATCCGGTTCCTTTCCTGCATGCGGCGCGCGTTCACGACCTGACCGTTCTGGACGCGACCGGACCGGACGATGCGCCGGCCCGGAATGTGATCGAAAGCGCGTTGTTCGATTCCGGACGCCCGCTGCTCATCATTCCGTCGCAAGGTGCCCTGCCTCCGCCTCGTCGCATCCTGATCGCCTGGGACGGAAGTGCGCGCTCGGCGCGTGCCGTGAAGGAGGCGCTGCCGTTTCTAAGGCTTGCCGACAAGGTGACGGCCCTGACGGTGACCGACGAAAAGGACCTGTCGCAGATGACGCGAGGCGCCGACCTGAAAACCTATCTCGCACGGCATGGCATTGGCTGCGAACTCGCTACCCTTTCGGGAAAGGCTGACAGTGCGGCCGAGCTGATCCGCAGCTTTGCCGCCAGCGAAGCCATGGACATGCTGGTCATGGGTGCATTCGTCCACTCCCGCTTGCGGCAAGCCATATTGGGCGGTGTCACCACATCGTTCCTCGACGATTGCCCGCTGCCGCTGCTGACTGCGCACTGAGCCCTAGCTGATCTGCGGCAGCGCTTGGGTTGACCAAGGCACGGCAAGCATAGCAGCCTCCGCCGCTGCCAGTGAGCAACGCGCCCATCTCGGTCAATCAAGTTGGATTGAATATCTTCTAAGCGCGGACATTCGACCATCCACATCCTGAAGTCGGCGATGCGACGAAGAAGCGACATTTGGAGATTGGCTCGGCGCGGACAGTCTCCGGCGCAGAACAGGGCTCCCGGACGTCTAGTATGGGGAGCGATCAGCAATCCTTGCCTCGCACAGCTCAGGGGACCTGTATCAGCTTGCTCGGCGTTTGGTGTTTCGCGGGTACTCTGCTGATTTCGACTGGTTTTCGTGTTCCTTGGTGGTTAATTGCTGTGGGGAAACAAGGGCTACCTCGCGTCCCGCACCGAGCGGGTTGGGCTCCCACCGACGGATTTACCACGCCACGTCGAGCGGGGTGACCGGCCTCGAAATTGCCAAGGGAAAGCTGAAGGAACTGTTCCGTGAAGTCCCCCCTGACGACTGCTGAAGACATCGCCGTTGAAGGCCGCAAGGGCACGCCCGTGGAGGTTTTTCGTGCTTTCCTCAAACTCGGCCTAACGTCCTTTGGCGGCCCCATCGCCCACCTCGGCTATTTCCGCGACGAACTCGTTGTGCGCCGCAAGTGGATCGATGAAGAGGGCTATGCCGATCTGGTCGCACTTTGCCAGTTCCTACCTGGTCCCGCTTCCAGCCAGGTTGGATTTTCGCTCGGCATTCTGCGGGGTAATGGGCTCCGTGGCGGCTTGGCGGCCTGGCTCGGCTTTACGATGCCGTCCGCGATCATTTTGTTTGCTTTCGCCCTCGGCGCGGCCGCGTTCTCCGGAACTGCCGCCGAAGGACTTCTGCACGGGTTGAAGCTCGTGGCGGTGGCAGTGGTCGCGCAGGCGATCTGGGGGATGGCGAGGAGTCTCACGCCTGACCGTCAGCGTGCCGGAATCGCACTGATGGCTGTTGCCATTGTTGTCTTTGTCAGCGGCTCATTCGGGCAGATCGGCGCCATTGTTTTCGGCGCGGTCGCCGGACTTTGGCTCTGTCGTGTGGAAGCAGCCGCATTCCCGGGGCATCTCAGTTTTCCGGTGTCGCGTCGATCGGGAGCGCTTGCGCTTGCACTGTTCGCCGCCCTGTTTCTCATCCCGTCGTTTCTGTGGACGGCAACCGGACATCAGGCGATTGCCTTGTTCGACGCCTTCTACCGCTCGGGTGCACTGGTTTTTGGCGGCGGGCATGTCGTGCTTCCGCTGCTGCAGGCCGAAGTGGTTGCGCCTGGATGGGTGACAACTGAATCCTTCCTGGCGGGCTACGGCGTCGCGCAGGCGGTTCCCGGGCCGCTGTTCACGTTCGCCGCCTATCTCGGCGCGGTCATGGCGCCGCCGCCCAATGACGCTGCAGGGGCGATCATCGCGCTGATCGCGATCTTTCTGCCAGGGCTGTTGCTGGTTTACGGCATGCTGCCGTTCTGGGACGCGTTGCGCCTTCGCTCGACGGCGCAGGCCGCCATGCGCGGCACCAACGCCGCCGTGGTCGGAATCCTTGGTGCGGCGCTCTACAACCCGGTCTGGATGAGCGCCGTGCATTCACAGCGGGACTTCGCGCTGGCGCTCGCCGGATTTCTGCTGCTCACCGTTTGGAAAATGCCGCCATGGATCGTGGTGGTGCTTCTGGCGGCGGGCGGCACTGTCCTTCATCTGCTGTGAGAACCTTGGGTTGCCTGATGTGCCGCGCAGTTTCTTGGCGGAAGAACGATGCTCGGACCGAAGATGAGGTTGCGCGAGCAAGTTCCAGCCGGGCGTGAAGAACGAGGCTGCGCTGGCGGTGCGTCACGGCGGAAAGTCTGCTTATTGGCTAAATCTTCCCATAGCGGACCGACAGCTCCCGGCCCACATCTGCCATAGTGTCGCTCGACCGTCGAACGACATCTCAGTCTCATGACCGCATTCGTAGTCAGCTGGACCGACCCGTTGCTTGATGTCCTTGGGTCACATCTCGCCAGTTTATCAATCCGGAGATGGATCTGTCGAAGCGCTCGTATCGCCGCCGGGGAACAGCTCATGTGGTAGGCCCTCCGCTTTGAACTCCCCTTGTGGCAGTGTCGGGCCGCCATCCGCGGCGCATGAGATTGCTGAGCTCTTATTTTGGCACGCCCGGGCCATTGGGCGACGCTCCCGATGAACGACCTGCGTTCACCATCGGCGTAGGCCTATTCGGCATCTGGCGACTTATGTTCCTGATGAGCGCGACGGATCCGCCGGATACCCCACCAGACCAGAAGCACCACGGGCGGGACTGCAGCAGCGGTGGCGGCTTCGGGAGGAAAGGCGTGATTGACGACGGACGCACCCTTGGCAAGGTAGCCGACGAGGCCGACGACGTAATAGGACACGGCTGCCACAGAAAGGCCTTCGACCGTTTGCTGCATCCGCAGTTGAAGCCGGGCGCGGTTGTTCATAGAGGCGAGGAGATTGCGGTTCTGCTTCTCAACCTCGACATCCACCCATGTGCGCAACAGCGTAGTGGCGCGGGTGAGCTTGCGTGAGAGGTTGGCCTGCCGCTCCTCGACCGACCGGCAGGTGCGCATAGCAGGAGCCACGCGACGTTGCAAGAAGCCGGCCCAGGTCTGGTAACCCGGCACCGCCTCCTCTTCCAGCGCCTCCAACCGCTCGCGCACGATGCCGTCATACGCGCGGCTGGCGCCGAAGCGATAGAGGCTGGCGGCGGCATCGGCCTCGAGCTCGGCCGCGAGTTCTGTGAGGTCGGCGAGCAACGTCTGGCTGTCGCGCGCCTCGCTGGCCTTCATTTCCCGCGTGATCTGGGCGAGACGGTCTTCCATGCGGCGCACTCGGCTCGACAGCGAGAGCGCCATCGGCAGGGCGAGCATTGCGAAGGTTCGATAGGTCTCGGTATCGATCAACCGCTGTGACAATGCGCCGGTGCGCGCGGGTGTCATACCGCGGTCGAGTACCAACATGCGGGTCAATCCATCACCGTCCTGACGAAAGTCCGTGACGATGGCCGCCGCACCGTTCTCTACTACGGAATAACACAGGCTCGTGGGGTCGAAGCTGGCGACTAGCTCGTCGCTCGCCGGCGTCCACTTGCGGATTTCGAGCCGAATCCCCGAGATCACGGTCCCTGGCGGGTTGAAGCCGTTTCCGAATGGAGAATCCTCCCAGGCACGACCGGTTTCACTGAGCGGGCCTTCCCAAAGATAGGTCGAAAATTCAGTGTGCCGCTCCCAGCGGACTGAACCCTGACCCCATTTCATTGCGTGGTGGCGCGCCTGGCGGTCCGGAGCAGCAATGCCCAGGCGTTGTGAAAGCTCGCAAAGGACCGCGTGATCGACACTAGACCCGGCCTCGGTCATGAAGGAAAGCTGGACAAGAACACGTGGCGTCTCGACCAGAGGATGCGGGCGGGAATGAACTTCGCCGAGAGCGCCCGCGCGCTCGGCGTGCGCTGGAAAACCCATGACGCTGCCGGTTGCACGCGGCAGGAATTCAAGAGACGACGGCTTGGCAGTCATCAACGGGATTCCTCAATAGTCGGATTGGCGAGACGATCAGATTGGCGAGACGCTGTAGAGAAAACCACACCCGTGCGCAAACGCCAAATCGAAGCGCGCTTTCCGACTGCCCGAACATGTCACTCTACCTCCAGAGAGAGCCATTGCGGTTCTTCACAACCCTGAAGGAGCTGCGGGGCGAGCCTTGAACGACGTGATGCTTTGGCGCTGGTCGCCCAGGGCGTCAGCGAGTTGATCGCGCGTTATCGACGCGTGATCGCCGACAATGATTTCCGCTTGAGCGTATCCGAGAACAGCTCGAAATGGTGCCACCGAATGGAAGCGTCTGAAAGTAGATTAACAGGCTACCGCGGCAAACATCGTTAAGCGGCAGAGACAATAAGGGATAGCGGCCTTCATCGAGGCCGTGTCGGCGGCATCCAATGACCGTGGCTCCGATTTCATCGGCCACGGCCCGGAGTGGTTCGGGACGGCGGCCAACCAGCACGACGTTGCCCCCTTCGGCACGTATGCGGCGTGCTACCGCCGCGCCGATGCCCGTTCCACCGCCCGTGACCAAGGCGGTTCTGTCCTTGAAACGCATAATGTCTCCTCTCCGTTTCGAGGTGACATCATGGCCGAAGCGGGCGAAGCCGTCATGCCTGCCACTGCATTCCGTTTTGACTGAGAGTGCACGAACGGTGGGGCCGATCGTCTAAGAATTCACCCGCCCATAACGGCGCATGTAGTACATTCCGGCCCGCTCAAGACGCTCCGCATTTCAGGCCCACACCCATCGCCTCGACGCTGTGGCGGATTTGGAAAGCTCTGGCCCGAAGCCTCACCTGATTTTTCTGCCAGAGGTCTCTCCACGCCCAACATCAGAACCTGACAACGCCCCTTACGGATAGGGCGGTTCAGTTTGCCCAGCTACGCTCCAGCACGCTGATCCAGTTCTCGTGGCCGATCTTGCGCAGAGCCGCGTCGTCATAGCCGGCCTTGCGAAGCGCTTCGATCAGTATCTGCAGGTCGCCGGCGTCGCGCATCGCGGCGGGAATGGTGGTGCCATCGAAATCCGAGCCCAGAGCCACGTAGTCGATGCCGAGACGATTGACGAGGTAGTCGACATGGCGAACTAGCCCTTCCACTGCCGTATCCGGGTTCTTCTGCCCGTCTTCACGGAAGAAGGAGACGCCGAAATTCAGGCCCACCAGCCCGCCGGTGTCCTTGATCGCGTCGAGCTGCTTGTCGGTGAGATTGCGGCTATGCGGGCAGAGCGCATGCACGTTGGAGTGCGAAGCCACCAGCGGCGCATCCGAAATTGCGGCGATGTCCCAGAAGCCCTGCTCGTTCATATGCGACAGGTCGATCATGATCTTCAACTCGTTACAGGCGCGGATGAGCGCCTTGCCGGCATCGGTGATGCCGACGCCGATGTCCGGCGAACTCGGGAAGCGGAACGGCACGCCATAGGCAAAAATGTTGGGGCGGCTCCAGACTGGCCCCAGCGTGCGCAGGCCTGCCTGGTGCAGCACATAAAGCTCATCGAGATTGGAGCTCACCGCTTCGGCTCCCTCGATGTGGAAGACGGAGGCAAAGGCGCCAGCAGCTATCGCGGCGCGGATGTCGTCGGCGGTGCGGCAGATGCGCAAGGCCCCTTCGGACGCGCGCTCGATGCGCGCCAGCATCGACGCCATGGCCAGCGTCGTGTTCAGCGCGTCCACATGGCTCGGCGTCGGATAGTCACCATTGGCGTCCAGCTCGCGCGACGGCGACGGCACGTAGATCGCGCACAAGCCGCCCGCCAACCCGCCCTTGCGCGCCCGCGGCAGATCGATGTGCCCCGCATTCTCCCCTCCGATGAAGCGCTTTTCGGGATTTGGCTCCGAAGACATATGTAGACGCAGCAATGCGTCATTATGGCCATCAAAGACGGGAATGATCGAATCTGTCGTCATCGACTGCTAAACCTTCTGCGCATGGTGGGAAGATGGACGAGTCCGCACGTGGGCTGCCTAAGTGGACCCTCGATCCGGAAATGGCAAATGCGATTTCGGCGGACTTCCATTCCATTTCTGCATGAATCCATACCAAATCGCCAGCCGCTCGCGGACTGAATGCAAATTCTGCATAACACGCGACAAAATCGGCATTGGCCCGAATATTAGCGATCGTGATAGGGCCCGCCCGAAAATGGCCGTACTCAGCCTTAGGCAAAGCGGTCTTGCAGCCCTGGGCAAAATTTCTCCACCGGTCACTGGGAAGGAATAGCGTATGATTTCGAGACGTGGTTTTTTGGTTGGAAGCGCGGCGTTGCCGTTCCTATCCTATGCCAGCATTATCCCCACCCTTGCCGCCGGCCGTCAGGACATCCTCGTCGTTGCCCAGCAGCTCGACAACATGACGAGCCTCGATCCTCACGAAAGCTTTGAGGCCGTCGGCAGCGAAATCTGCTCCAACATCTACCAGCGCCTTGTGCACCCGGCCTTCGACGATCCGGAAAAGATAGAGGGCGGCGTCGCCGCTTCGTGGGAAGCCGACGCCGAGGGCAAGGTCTTCACCTTCAAGATCAATCGCGAAGCCAAGTTCGCCAGCGGCTCGCCGGTGACCGCCGAGGATGCCGCCTTCTCGCTCCAGCGCGCTATCAAAATGGACAAGGGGGCGGCCTTCATCATTAACCAGTTCGGCTTCACTCCCGACAACGTTGAGAAGTCGATTGTTGCCGTGGACGATAGCACCCTGACGCTCACCGTTGAGACGCCGACCTCGCTGGCCTTCCTGCTCTACTGCCTGTCGTCCAGCGTCGGCAGCATCGTTGAGAAGAAGGTGGTGCTGGAAAACGCCTCGGGCGACGACCTCGGCAATGGCTGGCTGCAGAAGAATAGCGCCGGCTCGGGCGAGTGGGTGCTGGTTTCGTGGAAGCCGAGCGAGAGCATTATGCTCTCGGTCAACCCGAACGGCGCCTACAAGGGCAACGTCAAGCGCATCATCCTGCGCCATGTGGTCGATCCGTCTTCGCAGCTCCTGATGCTGCAGAAGGGCGACGCCGACATCGCCCGTAACCTCACCACCGAGCAGCTTCGTGTGCTGCAGGGCGATGAGAACTACAATGTGATCCGCAAGGGCGTAGCCGGCCTGATCCTGATGTCGCTCAACCAGAAGAACGAAAACCTCGCCAAGCCGCAGGTCTGGGAAGCCATCAAGTGGGCCGTGGACTACAAGGGCATCCAGGAAAACATCGTTCCGCTGACCCATGAGATTCACCAGACCGTCGTTCCGGACGGCTTCGCCGGCGCCGTCAACGACACGCCCTTCCACAAGGACACCGAGAAGGCCAAGGCGCTGATGGCCGAGGCCGGCCTCGCCGACGGCTTCGACATCGTCATGGACCACTATTCGGCCCAGCCCTATCCGGACATCGCGCAGGCCATCCAGGCCAATCTCCGCGAGATCGGCATCCGCGTGCAACTTCAGGCCGCCGAGAACCGCCAGGTTCTGACCAAAATGCGCGCCCGCGAGCACCAGATGGCCCTGACGGCCTGGGGGTCGGACTACTTCGACCCGAACACCAATGTCGACGTGTTCTGCAACAACACCGACAATTCCGACAACGCCAAGACCAAGCCGTTCGCCTGGCGCTCGTCCTACATGAACGAGGAGTTCGCGAAGAAGGCGGTGGCCGCGCGTGACGAGCGCGATCCGGCAACGCGCATCAAGCTCTACCAGGATCTGCAGCGCGAATTCATGCAGAACAGCCCCTTCATCATCATGCTGCAGAAGACCGAGATCGCGGCCTGCCGCAAGGATGTGACGGGCATGCATCTGGGCACGCTGTCCGACTCCCACTCCTACGCAAGGATAGCCAAGGCTTGAGCAACGGGCTGAGAAAACTGGCGGGCATCCTGGGCAGCGTCATCATGACGCTGTTCGGGCTTGCGATCGTCACCTTCATGATCGGCCGGGTAATGCCGGTCGATCCGGTAATCGCGGCGGTGGGCGACAACGCCCCCGAAGCGGTCATCAACCGCGTGCGGATGGAAATGGGGCTGGACCAGCCGCTCGTCTTCCAGTTCGTGCATTATCTGTCCCAGATCGTCCACGGCGACTTCGGCAAGTCCATCCTGACGCGCAATCCCGTCACTCAGGACATTGCCCGTTATTTCCCCGCGACGCTCGAGCTAGCCACGGCAGCACTTTTGATCGCGGCAATCATCGGCATTCCGCTCGGCGTCTGGGCAGCAGTGCGCCAGGGCAAGCTGACGGACCAGATCATCCGCGTCGTCTGCCTTGCCGGCCATTCGGTGCCGGTCTTTGTACTGGCGCTGCTGTCGTTGCTGATCTTCTACGCCGCCCTCGGCATCGCGCCCGGACCGGGCCGGCAGGACATCATCTTCGAAGGCATGGTGCCGCATGTCACCGGCTTGCTGACGGTCGATTCCATCATCGCCGGAGACTGGGATTCCTTCTGGGACGCGCTGGCGCACATGGTGCAGCCCGTGGTGATCCTCGCCTATTTCTCCATGGCCTACATCACCCGCATGACACGCGCCTTCATGCTCGATGCGCTGAAGGGCGAGTTCGTCATTACCGCCCGTGCCAAGGGCCTGTCGGCCGCGGCCGTCATCTGGAAGCATGCCTTCCCGACTGTGGCCGTGCAGCTCGTCACCGTGCTGGCGCTAACCTATGCCGGCCTGCTGGAAGGCGCCGTCGTCACCGAAACCGTGTTCGCCTGGCCGGGGCTCGGGCAGTATCTGACCGTCTCGCTGATGAATGCGGACATGAACCCGGTGGTCGGCGCAACGCTGCTGATCGGCGTCATCTATGTCGGCCTTAACCTGCTTGCCGACATCCTCTACAAAGTTCTGGATCCTCGCGTTCGATGATACCCGCTTCCTTTCACAGCTGGGCGCTGGACGAGACGCCGGCGTCTCGCTCGCAGGCGGCCTGGGGCCGTCGTTACCGCATCTGGCTCAACCTGAAGTCCAACCCGCTGGCGATGATGGGCTTGTTCATCATTGTCGCCTTCATCATCCTGTCGCTGCTGGCACCGCTGCTTGCCCCGTATGATCCGGGCTATCAGGAACTCAGCAACCGCCTTGCGCGGCCCAGCGCCGAACACTGGTTCGGCACGGACGAGCTTGGCCGCGATGTCCTCTCGCGTATGCTCTATGGCGGGCGCGTCACGCTCGGCATGGTGATTGCCGTGGTGGTGCTCGTCGCGCCGATCGGGCTCGCCGTCGGCTGCGTGGCTGGCTATTTCGGCGGTATCGTGGACAGCGCGCTGATGCGTGTCACCGACGTGTTCCTGGCCTTCCCGCGCCTCATCCTGGCGCTTGCCTTCGTCGCTGCGCTGAAGCCCGGCGTGGAAAGCGCGGTGCTCGCCATCGCGCTCACCGCATGGCCGCCTTATGCGCGCCTGGCGCGCGCTGAGACGATGACCATCCGCCGGAGCGATTTCATCGCCGCCAGCCGCCTCACCGGGGCCTCGCCCTGGCGTATCATCGCCAGGCATATCGCGCCTCTGTGCGTGCCGAGCCTGATCGTGCGCACCACGCTCGACATGAGCTCCATCATCATCACCGCCGCGAGCCTTGGGTTCCTCGGCATGGGCGCGCAGCCGCCCTCGCCTGAATGGGGTGCCATGATCGCCACAGCCAAGCGCTTCATCTTCGAGCAATGGTGGGTCGCCACCATTCCCGGCATTGCGATCTTCCTCGTCTCGCTCGCCTTCAACTTCCTTGGCGATGGCCTGCGCGACGTGCTCGATCCGAAGCAGAACTAGGAGAAGGCGATGCTGGTCGATATCAAGAACCTCCGTATCGCTTTCGAGACGCGCACCAGCCGGTTCGAGGCCGTGCGCGGCGTTTCCCTGCAGCTCGGCAAGGAAAAGCTCGGCATCGTGGGCGAGAGCGGCTCGGGGAAGTCGCTCACGGCGCGCGCGCTGATGAAGCTCCTGCCCTCCATCGCCAGGGTCACCGCCGACACGCTGAGCTTCGATGGCATCGATGTGCTCGCCGCCAGCGAGCGCGACATGCGCCAGATTCGCGGCAAGCGTGCTGGCTTCATCCTGCAGGACCCGAAATATTCGCTGAACCCGGTCAAGACCATCGGCAGCCAGGTCGCCGAAGCGTGGCGTACTCACAAGCGCGGCGGCCGCAAGGAGGCCGACGAAGCGGCCATCGACTTGCTCGACCAGGTGATGATCCGCAACCCGCGCGCGGTGGCGAAATCCTACCCGCATGAAGTATCGGGCGGCATGGGCCAGCGCGTCATGATCGCCATGATGCTGGCACCCGATCCGGAACTGCTGATCGCTGACGAGCCGACCAGCGCGCTCGACGCAACAGTACAGGCCGAGATCTTGCGTCTCATCGAGGACCTCGTCTCGCGCCGCGGCATGGGACTGATCCTCATCAGCCACGACTTGCCGCTCGTCTCGCATTTCTGCGACCGGGTGATGGTGATGTATTCCGGCCGGGTGATGGAAGAGCTGAAGGCATCCGAGCTGATGCATGCCAAGCATGCCTATACGCGCGGGCTGCTCGACTGCATTCCCTCGCTCACGCATCCGAGAGATCGGCTGCCGGTTCTCAATCGCGATGCAGGATGGCTCAACCCATGATCGAGGTAGACAAGCTGCGCATCAGCTTTGGCGACCGCGAAGTCGTCAAAGGTGTTTCCTTCAGCGTACCCAAGGGCGGCAGCTTCGGCATCGTCGGCGAAAGCGGCTCAGGCAAATCCACCATCCTGCGCGCCATGGCCGGGCTGAACGCCAGCTGGACCGGCCGCATCGGCTTCGGCGGGCAGGACATGCCGCGCAAGCTGCCGGCTTCTTTCTTCCGGCAGGTGCAGATGGTGTTCCAGGACCCGTTCGGCTCGCTGCACCCGCGCCAGACCATCGACCGCATCCTAAGTGAGCTGCTGCTGGTGCATGGCATCGGCGACATCGAGGATCGCATCGAGCAGGCGCTGGCCGATGTCGCACTGCCCAAGGCGGTACGCTTCCGCTTTCCGCACCAGCTTTCCGGCGGCCAGCGCCAGCGCGTGGCGATCGCCCGCGCGCTGATCGCAGAGCCGCAGGTGCTGCTGCTAGACGAGCCCACCAGCGCGCTGGACGTTTCGGTGCAGGCGGAGATCCTCAACCTCCTGGCCGATCTGCGCGCGGCCAAGAACCTGACCTATGTGCTGGTGAGCCACAACCTCGCGGTGATTGCGCATCTGTGCCCGGAGGTGGGCGTCATGCTCGGCGGCGAGATGGTGGAGCAGCTTACCGCCGAAGATCTGCGCGCCGGCCGCACCAAGCATCCGCACACCTCGGAGCTTCGTGCGCTCAGCGTCAATCTCGAAGACCCGGTCTGAGCGGAGAACAAGATCATGTCGCTTGAATCCGGCTGGCAGGCCGCGTCGTCCATCGCCCGCGATTTCGCAGATCAATGGCCCGGTAACGAGCCGGGCGGCGTGGTCATTGGTTTCGACGCGAACGGCGTACGTTTCGCCCATGCAGGCGGAGTCGAAAGCCTGTCGACGCTGGCGCCCTTCACCGCCGACAGCGTGGTGCGCTACGCCTCTGTCACCAAGCATGCCTTTGCGGCCATGGTGCTTCACCACGGCAATGTCATCGGCCTCGACGACCGGCTGGGCGTCCATCTGCCCGAATTGCGCAAGCCGCTTGCCGACGTCACTGTCGGGCGCGCGCTCGATATGAGTGGTGGCCTGCCCGACACGCGCGAGTGCCTGACCCTGCTCGGCCTCTCGGTCTACAGCGAGACGGAAGCCCGGCAGTTGCTGGAATTCCTGGCCACGTTGACGCGGCTGAACTTTGATGCCGGCACCGAGGTTTCCTATTCCAACACCGGCTACCGGCTGGTGGAGGCAGCACTTGAGCGCAAGGGCTTTGCCTTCGACGATTTCATCCAGCGCGAGATCGCCGGCCCGATCGGCGTCTTCCTAAAGGCCCCCGACGTCTGGAACGACCCTGTTCCGGGTCTCGTGCCCGGTTATTGGAAAGCACCGGAAAAGTGGCAGCTCAGTGCGGCCGGCCTGCATATCTCTGCCTCTGGCAGCCTTGCCGGCAGCGGCCGTACGCTAGCCCGCTGGGCGCAGGCGCTGGTGAGCGGCGAAGGCAAATTCACCGGCCTCTTGCAAAAACTTTCGGGCACCCGCCCGCTGGCTGACGGGCGACCGAGCGGCTACGGTCTCGGCCTACGCTGGTCCTCGCTGGGCGCGCGCAAATTCGTCGGCCATGGCGGCTCGCATCCCGGCTACAAGAGCTATTTCCTGCTCGATCCGGTCGAAAAGACCGGTTGCGTCGTCGTCTCCAACCGTGAAGACACGAACGGCTACAAGATCGCGCTTAGCGCCATGGCCGCGCTGACCGGCGAACAACTCCCGCGTACCGACTGCACGATCCCTGACGGGCTCTATGTGGCCGACGAGGGCGCACTGTGGCTGGAAATGCGCAATGGCATCGCCAATTGCCTCGACGCTGAGGACACGCTTTACGACGACGGCGAAGGCTGGTTCTCCTCGCGCTCGGCCTCCTCGCCCATGCGACTGCGCTGGACCGGCGAGGCGCTTGAAGGCGAGATCGGCCATGCCGCGCGCCGTCTGCTGCCCGTGACGCCGCAACCTGCCGGCACCGAACTCGATGGAAGCTGGGAAACACCGCTCTATGGCGCGCATCTCGAAATCGGGGACGGCAACGCGGCGATGGGCATCGGTCCGACGCGCCAGGCTATGCCGCTGAGCGATATCGGCGGCGGTCGTTATCTGTTCACCCTGCATGATGGCCCCTGGACCAAGCGCATTTGCCTCAATCGGCTGGGGGGCGACAGGCTGGAACTTGTGCTCAGCCGCAGCCGGATGATGGAATACATCCGCAAGGGCAGACCGACTTGACGGATAGTCTTGGCAGGCGGCCGCGCCTGCCAATTCCTATGGGCTGACGTTCGACGCCGTGCAGGCGCATCTCAAGGCGCGCAATCCGAAGATGCCGCCGCCGCGCGTCGTCACCGGCCCGATGCTGCTCACCGGCATCTGCCTTTGATATGGATCTGAAATGCGGAGCGTTTTGAGCGGGCCGAGACGAAGAGATTACGCGAGTCTGAGAAGATCGGGTTCGTCGATCACATTGCGCATGCGAATTTTCCTCCCATCGTGCGTTCGATCCTCGATAAAGTCGCAGGATCAGACATGGGTGGGGTATTACGGCCGAAGCCGGATGCCTGAGCGGTCGGTCAGCCAGAGCCGACAGCGTTTGGGTTGCTTGTGTGGCACCTTCAGCCCTCCCGTCGCCATATCCGCTCGACGTCCGCGATCCAACCTGCCTGGTGCAGCATCACCGTCATGCGGCGATAGCCGTAGCGACCATACTGGCGAGCGAGTGCGGTGATGTCGTTGGCCAAGGCCGCCTCGTCATTCGGGGGTTGGCGATCTTGCGCTGACTGAAACGGTACTGATCCAGCACCCGCCATGTCCGTCGTTCGGACAATCCCAACTTCGCAGCGTGCTGTTTTTTTTACGGGGAAGCAGACAGATCCTCCACGATTCTGCGACTAGCCGCTAGCTTTCCATTGGCGTCGAATGAAAGTTCGATCACCCAGTCATAAACATCACCAGGCCATTTGTCTTCCGGAAGGAGCGCGGCGGGATCGGCGCCCAGTGCCTTGAGCAGGTTCGGTATATGACCATGATGCCAGGCAATTAGGATGCGCTGCCCCTGTGGTAGGGCACGCAGCGCTGCGACCAGGGCGATTTCTTCGCCGTTGGCAAAATGGGTGTTGATTGGCAGGCCAGTCGACTTGCTTAGCGGTTCCAGTGTCAACCGCGGCCGATGGCTTTCCTGGCTGTCTTTGGTTGCAAACAGTGCGTTGGGCTCAATCGAGCTGCCATTCGCGCGAAACGGATGAAAGTAGCGAGCATAGGCCATGGCTCTTGCATTGCCGGCGGCTGAAAGGCCAGAGCCATGATCGGGACTATCAGCATGGCGCAGGATGAGTACTGTGGCGTTGGCGAGATTGCCCGCAGGCTGCCGTGCCGCGACGGGCAGCACCATCAGGCACAAGGCGAGCAATGCGCCCACCAGCTTGCAAGGTGTCGGGATCTTCGTCATCGCAGTTCGACTCCGGCAAGAAGGACGCGCCCGTCCCAGTTGTCGTATTCCTGGAACTTGGCGATGTCCGTGATCTTGTGCTCGGCAATCAGGTAGGCTGTCATGTGAACGCTCAACGCCGGCAAGCAGCCGCCGGTGATTGGCGGCGACCGCCTAGCGGCAGCGGCCTGCTCGGCCAGCAAGTCCTCGGCGTACCAGATCGGTCAGTTCTCATCGCGCTGGCCCCCGATGCCATGTGCGACGGCTGCACACTTGAGCACTGCCTCGAGCTCAACCGCCTGGGTAAACGTCATGTCGCCCTCATTTAGTCGTCCTGGCAGTCGTGCAGTGACCTCCTGGAGCAACCAGTTGCGGCCGGCCAACGTGGCAGAGATGCGCCGACGAAGTTCATCTATCTCGGCTTGCGGGACATTGACGGTGAAGGGGCGGATCGCTTCGTCGGCCAGTGCGTTGCGTGGCGCTCCGGGGAGCAAGCTTATGGCACCGACGGAGGCTGCAGCGCCGAGCAGTTCGCGGCGGGTGGGAGAAAGCGATGCTGATGACACATCATCCTCCTGCTCGGTCACAGTAGCACCTTAACTAGTGCCGAGCGGCGAAATGACAATTAGGACGGGCAAGGAAGCAATCATTCCTTACCTCGCGCAATAGCTTAAGCACTGTCCCCACGCTATTGATAAATGAGCAAAGTCGGCCTTGGATGGACAGAGGTCGCTAACTTCGAGCCCGCGCTGGCAAGCCCAAAAAAAAAGGCCCCGGCAGAAACCGGGGCTTAGAGAACCTGATTAAGTTTTTTTCTTCGTGATTAGCGTCAGCGTTCCATCTGTGTCCATGCTTGTGCCCACCACCTGTGCAGATGTCGCCCCTTTGGCGTCGAGCGCGGCTTTCGCCTCCGGGGTAGCATCGATGCTAGTGCGCAACTGCTGGAGATTGGCTTCGCCGGCCTGCGCCGCAACTTGTTCGACCTGCTTTTGTGCCTTCTGAGGCAACTCGCTGACATCGACAACGTTGATACGCTGAATCTTTGGTGCTTCGGGTGTAGCTACCGGCGCCTGCTTCGGCGGCTGTGGTACTGAAGTTTCTTGAGCGTTCGCCGCCAAGGCGCTGATGAAGGTGATGCTTGCTGCCAGCATGATTGCTTTGCGCATGGGTATCCCTTTCGAGTTGGCCCCCGCCAAGCCGACCACCCCACAATGACAATGAGTCCAGAGGCTGCCACTCGCCAGGTCATTTTGTGACCATACAATGTCGACAGTGTGAGATGCGGTGCCGTACCAAACTGACCGTCACCACGTCGGGTGCCGCTTATGCGCTTCCCGAAATAACACATCATCAGATGTGGGCGATGATGCATGTGGCTCTTGTTATGTGTTTTAGACCGATACCTACCTAAAGGGTTCAAAGAACCGCCGGGCCGTCAAGGTGGCCGGCAGATTCGAAAAGTGGGGACGGTCAGTTGGGCTGCTGGATGGCGGAGAGCTTCCAGTCGCCACCGTTCTCGCGCACGAAGGTCCAGATCTCAGTGGTCTGGCTGGGCGCATCGGCGTCGCCTTCGACGATCTTGCCGGTGGCACGGTCGCGCATCACGTCCAGCGCCTCATAGCGCAGCGCCGCCGTCGCGTAATCGCGCGCGCCTTCGCTCCAACTTTCGGCAATGTCGGCTTCCAGGAGCTTGACGTCGCTAACCTCGTTGTGCAGCCCCTTATGGGCATTAAGCGCCAGCTCTTCCGACAGGTAAGAGACCATTTCGGGGGTCACAAGCTGGCGTAGCGCGTCATGGTCCTCGCGGGCAAAGGCGTTTTGCACATCGCTCAGCAGCGCCTCGAAGCGATTGAGATCGTCCTGTTCAAGAGCCAGATCGGATGAGAGCGGCTGAGACGGGGGAGCGTCGGCCGGGTTGCCAAAGCCGGGAATGGTAAAGCCGCCGGCCGTGCCCATGCCCGAATGCGCTTCGCGCGCGGAGCTTGTGCCACGGGGTGCGTTTCCGGCGCCCGCCATGGCCGGCGGCTGCGTCCTTTGACTGCGGAAGAAGCGCAAAGCCAGCATGACAACGGCGGCGATCAGCAGACCTTGCAGTAAGAGGCCGAGGAAGCCGGCCAGACCGCCGAGGCCATGTCCAAGCAGCAGGCCAATGAGTCCACCAAGCAACAGCCCGCGCATCAGCGAGCCGCCGAGCCCATTCATGAAGCCCGATCTTGGCTGGGCAGCGGATGGCTGGCGGGCGGCATTGGGAGCGGTGTTCGGCGTCATCGAGCGCTCCACCGGCGCAACCTGGCTCGGTGCGGTGCGGGTGGGCGGCACGCTCTGATGGGTGCGGGCGCCGCGGCTGCCGAAACTGCCGCCGCGCCGTGCCTCGGCATAGTCCACCGAGGCCATGGAGAAGGCCAGGATCAGGCCCGTGAACAGAGCAAGGATCTTGGCGCGGCGTGACCTGGACATATCTGGTCTCTCCCGGATGCGTGCGGCTGCCCGAAGGCCCGGCGTCACGTCTGTGTGGCGCTGACGAGCGGATGAGGTGGCTGGCCGGAATGGCCCGGACGATGGCTCATGTAGAAGCTGGGAAGTCGGCGGACAAGACCGGCGCGCATTCTTTCCACTTCATAACAGGCAGGGCAGGCCGTGCTCTCGCCCGTTCTGACCGGATGCTGCTGGACGCTCAGTCCGCCATCCGCCGCAGTTGCACACCGAGAACATGTTGCCGTTGGTGCTGGACTTTTAGGGCACTACCCTCGGGCCACGCGTGGTCGTGGACGTGGGCGCCATCATCGGCCAGTCGCCTCACCGAGGCGGCGAGCCAGGGTTCTGGGTAGAGGGTAGAAGCGACGTTCATATCTTGCTTCCTCGGTCCTCGGGATCACTCGCTGGCGTCATTTGCGATCAAAGAGGAAGCGCTTTGCATAATCGAGGCACATCTGGCAAAGGCAAGGTCGGCTGAGTTGGAGGACGTTGCCAATGCCGAAGGTGATTTTCGATACGGACCCGGGCGTGGATGACGCGATGGCACTGCTATTCCTGCAGCGCCACCCGGATATCGAACTCGTGGGCATCACGACGGTGTTTGGAAACGCAGCGGTCGAGCAGACGACGCGAAACGCCCTCTTCCTGAAGAGGGCTTTCAAGATCGATGCCCCCGTCGTCCGGGGCGCAGGTGTTACCTTCGACCGAGATCGGCCGCCTCGGCCGTGGCCGACGATCGTTCATGGCGAGAACGGTTTGGGCGATATCGACATCCCGAATGAAGCTGACCTGCCGATCGGGGAAGAAGAGGAAGCAGCTCAATTCATTATCGACACCGTCCGCCAGAACCCTGGCGAGATTTCGATCGTTGCCGTAGGCAGGATGACGAACCTTGCCAACGCGCTGGCCAGAGCCCCCGATATCGCGGGTCTTGTGAAGGACGTCGTTGTCATGGGTGGCAGCTTCTACGTACCAGGGAACGTTACGCCCGCGGCCGAGGCTAACATCGCTGGTGACCCGGAGGCTGCCGACCTAGTGATGACAGCGCCGTGGAAATTGACCGTCATCGGCCTCGATGTCACCGGCAAGACCGTTATGACTAGGACGACATTGAAGCAATTGGCGGACAGGGGTGGCCCCGAAGTCTCGCTTCTGAACGAACTCTCGCAGAGCTATATCGACTTCTATGATCACCTCATCGCCGACGCGATGCTCGTCCACGACACATGCGCCTGCGTCTACCTGATCCGACCGGATCTCTTTGACACGGTAACGGGCCAAATCCGGGTTTCATGCGGCGGACTGACGGACGGACAGACTGTGCTCAAACCCTCTCATCGCCGGTTTCCGCCGGGAGCCTGGGATGATTTCCCCGCGCAGACAGTGGCTGTGAACGTCGCCGCGGACAAGGTCATGGCGCTCGTCCACGACATCCTAGTCCGGAGATGAATCTGGATCGAAAACTGTCACCAAAATCATAGTAGGTATGACCTCTCGATGGGTCTCAAAACGGCGGTCCACGCGCCTGCCGGTGGGCCAAGCTCGCCCGGAGCGGCTTACTCCATGCTCCCATTTGGAAGTTTCATTGGCTCCTGCCAAGAAACCATTCCGCCGCGTATTTTCTGAGTAGAAAGCTCGCCAGATGTTGACGCTTCAGCATCGCGCGTTCGAGAAGCTTCGTTGAGCTTCTCGAACTGTTCCATGCATCATTCGATTATCGAAGCGACGAGTCTGACTCTGTTAAAAGACACAGCAAAAACTCTCACCAAGTCCAGGCGGGTGTTCTAGCGGGTAGCTTTCTGACCGCGTTTTGATGCTTTAATGTTCTCAGCGCGTTTCTTACCCAGACCCATTTTCTTGGCGAGTGACGACCGAGCCGCGGCGTAAGCAGGCGCAACCATGGGATAATCGGCCGGAAGTCCCCATTTTGCTCGATATTCGTCGGGGGTCAGGTTGTAATGCGTTCCAATATGTCGCTTCAGCGACTTGAACTTCTTTCCATCTTCCAGGCAGATCAAATAGTCATCCGTCACCGACTTTTTGACCGAAATCGCGGGCTTCGGGGCCTCCACGGCAGGAGTAGCAGTCTCTTTGCCCAGTTTGCTGAGCGACGCATGAATTTCAGCAATCAAGTCAGGTAGCGAAGTTGCCGGAATGGCATTGTTGGAAATGTAAGCTGACACGACGTCAGAAGTCAGCCGTACCAGCGCATCATCGTCTGCAGTAGACACTATTCTCTCCATTATTTCGCCCCCCATCCGGGTTTAGCGAACTCATCCAGCAATGCAACAAGCTTTCGCCGCCGTTGGTTCCAATTGGAACAATTGGGGATACAAGGAAATATTTCAGTGACAGCCACCAAACTCGTCGTTCCTGTTTCTGTTTCCCTCGACAGGCACGGCGCGCCGGTTTTGGCGCGCTTGTGCCCGCTGGATTTCGATCCCCTGCGGCCCGCCGACCTTGAGGACGAGATCGATATCATTGGCTGGCTGGTACGACACCCGTTTGCGACATTCTGGTGGCGAGTTTCTGGAATAATCTGTTCGACGAAGGCATCTGCGATGGCGACCTGATCGCAGCCGCTCATGATGGCAGGAAACGTGTCGGCCGCATGGCCGTTGTCGACGGAGCGGTGACGGTCAAGAAGGTGGCAAGCAACAGGCAACGTCAGCCGAGCTGAAGTTCGATCTATGGCCGACTGATAGATCGTATTATATGATATTGCAAGTATCTGGAGCTGCGAAAAGCCAGCTTCACCACGACTGCGCGGGGCGGCAATGGGTGCCGCTCTGCGTCAGGGGCCGACCTGCTTGAAATCAACTGTGACGCTCGCCATAAAGGCGCGGGTGGTCTGCGCTTTGATGCCGAAGCTCACTCTTCGTCAGTCGCAGCGGGATCCTGGCTGACATTGTCCAACAGACGGCGCAGCAGTTCGAAAAGTTGCTTGCGTTCGCTCGCGTCGAAGCCTGCGAGCATGTCGATACCATGCCGTTCCGCATCCGGAGCAATCTTCCAATAGGTGTCTCGACCGTGTTGGGTAAGGAAAACCTCAACGATCCGATTGTCGCGCTCTGCGACGCGCCGCTCGACCAAGCCGTTGCGCTCCATCTGGTCGATCACACGGCTGACCGCCGGCTGGGCGATCAGGGTCATGCGCACCAGATCAGTCATGGTTCGGCCATCGCCGTTCATCAGCACCATCAGCACGCGCCAGCGTTGAACGGTGACGCCATGCGGCCGCATCCGGTCAAGCAGGCGGTTGTTCAAATGGCTGGTGATCAGATGGAACAGGTACGGCGGATAGTGGTCAAGGACGAGCGGAGAGCGGCTTGCCGGCTTCGATTTATCCTTGGATCTTGCCACGACCTTGTTGCCTTGTTGTATCGGGTCGCGATTTGTTACCGAGCCAGGGCTTGTCATGCAAGCCTGCGTCGCAGTCGATGCAGGCCCTCGGCTGTGAAGATGACGCCTTGGCTAGTCGTTTCCATCGTCTCGTGGAGCAAACGCACTATACCGCGATCCGGCTTGGAGCGCGACGCCGTCGCCTCAATGACCGTGGCCTTGATCTGAATTTCCTGCCCACCATACAGGGGCTTCAACCAGCGAACCTTGTCGATGCCGGGCGAAGGCATGACTGCTTCGTCCCACAGATGCAGGTCGAAAAACAGACGAAAGCTCAGCGAAAGCGTATGCAGCCCTGATGCCATAATGCCGGGATAGCCGACCGTCTTGGCCGCCTCGTCATCAGAATGGAAGGGGTTAGGGTCGAACGCCTTTGCGAAATCCAGGATGTCGTCACGGCTGACCAGATGGCTGCCGGAGCGAAATTCCTGTCCCACCCAAACGTCATCAAAGAACAAGGACATTTTTCTGGTCTCCCCTCCCGGTGCGCATCAAGTTACATGAAATGTCATATAATACCTGGCATTTCAATGACCGCTTCCGGAAGTGCGCAATCGTTGACAGCCCGGGCATGCCAAAATATGATAAATCATATAATCTCATAAGGAGGAGGGGACAATGGCGGAGCGCTCATTTGCGCGGGAGGTCGACGACCTCAAGCTGGGTGAAGGGGAGATATTCAGAGGAGAGGGCATCCTCGCCATCACCAAGGCGCTGCTGCAATCGGGCGTCGGCTATGTCGGCGGCTATCAGGGCTCGCCCATTTCGCATCTGATGGATGTGCTGGCCGACGCCAAGGGCGTGCTGGACGATCTGGGCGTTCATTTCGAATCTTCCGCATCGGAGGCGGCTGCGGCGGCGATGCTCTCGGCGTCTGTCATGTATCCGATCCGTGGCGCGGTGACCTGGAAGTCGACCGCCGGCACGAACGTCGCCTCGGACGCGCTGACGAACCTTGCTTCGGGCGGCGTAATGGGCGGCTCGCTCATCATCCTTGGAGAGGACTTTGGCGAGGGGTCTTCCATTCCGCAAGAGCGCAGCCATGGGTTCGCGATGAAATCGCAAATGTGGCTGCTCGATCCGCGCCCCAACCTCACAAGTATGGTGAAGGCGGTCGAGGACGGCTTCGAACTTTCCGAGGCCTCCAATACCCCCGTCATGCTGCAGATCCGTATCCGCGCCTGCCACGTTCACGGCGAGTTCGTCGCCAAGGACAACAAGCGCCCGGCCTTCCCGCTCAAGAAAGCGCTCGAAAACCCGCGTCGCGACGTCAACCGTGTGGTACTTCCGCCCGCCTCGTTGTTCCACGACAAGGAAAAACTGGAGCAGCGTTGGCCGAAAGCGGTCGAATTCATCAGCTCGCGCGGTTTGAACGAGCATTTCGGGCCGACGGATGGCGATGTCGGCATCATTCTGCAGGGCGGCATGTACAACGGCGTCATGCGGTCGCTGCAGCTGCTGGGCCTTGCCGACGTCTATGGCAATTCGCTGGTGCCGCTCTACGTCCTCAACGTCACCTACCCGCTCGTCGATGACGAGGTGGCCGACTTCTGCCTTGGCAAGAAGGCGGTGATCATGATCGAGGAGGGGCATCCGGAATATCTGGAACAGTCCCTCAACACGATCCTGCGCCGCCGCGACATCGCAACCAAGGTGCATGGCAAGGATTTTCTGTCACAGGGCGGCGATTACACCACCACCCTCATGGTCGACGGGCTGAGGTCCTTAATGAGGACCCATGCGCCCCGGCTGCTGGGCAACGAGCCACCCACGCCCGATCCCAAGCCCGTTCTGGAAAACGCCAAGGTGAAGGCGCTGACCGAGGTCGTGCCGCCGCGCCCGGCAGGTTTCTGCACCGGCTGTCCGGAACGGCCGATCTTCGCCGGCATGAAGCTGATGGAGAAGGAGCTCGGACAGCACCATGTGTCCGGCGACATCGGCTGCCACATCTTTTCCGTCCTGCCGCCCTTCAACATCGGCGGCAACACCATGGGCTACGGCCTATCCGGAGCGGGCACCTCGGCCTTCAACGTCAAGGCCGACAAGCGGCCGATCGCGGTCATGGGCGATGGCGGATTCTGGCACAATGGCCTGGTGACCAGCGTCGGCAATGCCGTGTTCAACAAGCATGACGGCGTCATCCTGATCGTCGATAACCACTATTCGGCGGCGACCGGCGGCCAGGATATTTTGTCGTCGCGCGCGCAGAACCCGACGCGTTCGACCAACAACACCATCGCCGAGGCGGTCAAGGGCGTCGGCGTCAAGTGGCTCAGGCAGATCGACCGCACCTATGACGTGGCCAAGGTGCGCGACACGCTGAAGGAAGCGCTGACCACGCCGGAGGAAGGCCCCAAGGTCATCATCGCCTCGTCCGAATGCATGCTGAACAAGCAGCGCCGGGTGAAACCGCAGTTCAACCAGGCGGTCAAGGGCGGCAAAAGGATGGTGCGCGAACGCTTCGGCGTCGACGAGGACGTCTGCACCGGCGATCACGCCTGCATCCGGCTGTCTGGCTGCCCTTCGCTTTCGGTCAAGCACACCGACGATCCCTTGAAGGACGATCCCGTCGCCGCCATCGACAATAGCTGCGTGGGCTGCGGCAACTGCGGCGAGGTGTCTGAGGCGGCGGTACTCTGCCCATCCTTCTATCGCGCCGACATCATCCATAACCCGACCCGGCTGGACCGTGTCGCGGCCAAGCTGAGGGGGCTGTTCATCGGCTTCCTGCAGCGCCGCCGCGCCAGCCGTCAAATCGCTTTCGCAGCTTAACGGTGGTCAGCATGTTGCAGAAATCTTCGGATCTGACAGCCCGGCTCGCAACTGAAAAGCCGATCACGGTAGCCATCCTCGCCATGGGCGGGCAAGGCGGCGGCGTCCTCTCGGACTGGATCGTCGACCTGGCCGAGGCCCAGGGCTGGGTCGCGCAGTCGACCTCGGTTCCCGGCGTCGCACAGCGAACCGGTGCCACGATCTACTATATCGAGATGCTGCCGGCGAAGGATGGCAAGTTGCCGATCCTCTCGCTCATGCCGACGCCCGGCGATGTCGATGTTGTGCTCGCGGCAGAGTTCATGGAAGCCGGACGGGCCATGCTACGCGGGCTGGTCACGCCGGAGCGCACCACCCTCATTGCATCGAGCCACCGCTCTTATGCCGTGACCGAAAAGGAAAAGCCGGGCGACGGCACCGGCGATCCCGCGGTCGTGGTCGAAGCAACTGGGGTGTCGGCCAAGCGCGCAATTATGTTCGACATGCAGTCGCTAGCCGAGGCCAATGGAAGCGTGGTTTCCTCCGCCATGTTCGGCGCGCTGGCATCTGCAGAGGTGCTGCCGTTTTCACGCAACGCCTTCGAGGCCGCGATCCGCGCCGGCGGCAAGGGTGTAGAGGCAAGCCTGCGCGCCTTTGGGGCGGCCTATGACAAGGCCCGCGCGCCGGCCGACAAGGCCCCGAACCAGCAACTGCCGGCGAAATTGCTGCCGCCGCTGCCTGGTTCGGACCCTCATCCTGGTCTCAACCGCCTGCTGGATCGGATACGCGCTGGACACCCCCAGTCCGTTCAGCCCATGCTCTTTGCCGGCGTGAAGCGATTGGTGGATTATCAGGACATTGCCTACGCCAATGAGTATCTGGACAGGGTTGAAACCGCCTATCTGCGCGATGCTGCTTGTAGCGGTGCGAACAAGGAATTCGCCTTCACCGCCGAAGTCGCCAAATACCTTGCCGTGGCGATGGCCTATGACGACGTCATACGCGTCGCTGACCTGAAAACGCGCGCGAGCCGTTTCGAGCGCGTTCGCAAGGAGGTCGGCGTCAAGTCTGACCAGATCGTCTACACGACCGAATACATGCATCCGCGCATGGAAGAGGTGGCCGGTACCTTGCCGGCATCGCTTGGCCGCTGGCTCGAAGAAAGCCCGCGCCTGTTCAAAGCCCTCGACAAGATGATCAACAAGGGGCGTCGTGTCCGCACTGGCACCGTTGGCTGGTTTTTGATGCTGAACTCGCTGGCTGGCGTGAAGCGCTTTCGGCGCCGTACGCTGCGCCATGCCCGCGAGATCGAACACATCGAAAGATGGCTCGATCTGGCCAGCAAGGTCATCGCTACCGACTACGATCTGGCGGTCGAGGTCGTTTCGTGCCGGCGCCTGGTGAAGGGCTATTCCGACACGCATGCTCGCGGCCATTCCAAGTTCGACAGGGTCATCAGCCAGGTGCCTCGGTTGCAGGGTCGCCCCGATGGCGCGGCGTGGCTCAGCCGTCTGCGCCGGGCGGCTTTGCTCGATGAGGAAGGCAAGGCGCTCGACGGCGCTCTTCAGACCATCGACAGCATCTACAGCGACAAGACTGCGGCGTAAAAGCTGCGTAGAAGCGGGGAAATAAAGAGCGAGCCGGACCGCCGGCTCGCGTCCGTCCGATGCGGCGAAGTCCGAAGTCTGCCGAGCGCCGGCTGCATATTCTTAAATGCAGTTTTTTGAGCGCAGTCACGGGACCGCAAAGAGTGCTTCGCAAAAAGGAGGGAGCGGCGCGGGCCCCCTTATTTTTCCAGCCAGCCCGGCATCGGATCGGGCAATGGAATCGCGTCAAGTAGGGCGCGCGTATAGTCGGAGCGCGGCGCTTCGAACACGCTGCTGCACGGGCCTTCCTCGGCGATCTTTCCGCCCTGCAGGACCATGACGCGGTCGCAGATGGCACGGATGACCGACAGGTCATGGCTGATGAAGGCGGCCGCCAGTCCCATCTCGCGGCTAAGCTCGCCGATTAGCGATAGAACCTGCGCTTGCGTCGAGACATCGAGACCGGACACCACCTCGTCGGCCAGCACGAAATCCGGCCGCATCACTACGGCGCGCGCGATGCCGACGCGCTGGCGCTGACCGCCGGAAAGTTCGTGCGGGTTCCTGTCGAGGCTGGCAAGCGGCAGGCCGACGCGCTCGATGACCTTCGACGCCTGGCGCTCGGCGTCGCGCCGGTCCGTCGCGAGGCGATGGAGGAGGAGCGGACCGGTCAGAATCTGGCGGATCGTATGGCGCGGATTGAGCGACGACATCGGATCCTGGAAGATCATCTGCATGCGCCTCCGCAGCGGGCGCAACGCGTTCTCGCCGAGATGTGTGATGTCCATACCGTCGAAGGTTATTGTCCCGTTTGTGACATCGACGAGACGCAACAGCGCCCGTCCCAGCGTCGTCTTGCCCGATCCGGATTCGCCGACGATGCCGAGCGTCTCGCCCTTAGCGATAGTCAGGTCGATGCCGTGGAGTACTTTGATGTTACGTGCGGCGCCATACGCGACCTCAATGTTGGTCGCCGAAAGCAAGGTGTCAGTCATGGCGAGCCCCGCTGTGGTCATACGATGCCAGCTCCTGGCGCAAGCCGGCGAACACGCTCTCCGGTACCGGTGCAAGCGCCCGGTCGGGCCGGTCGTAGCGCGGGCCCGCGGTAAGAAGCGCCTGCATGTAGGGATGGCGCGGGCGCTCCATTATCTCGGCGGTCGCTCCAGCTTCTACAACCATGCCGCCATAAAGCAGGGTCACGCGATCACAAATCTGGGCGACGACGCCGAGGTCGTGGGTGACGAAGATTACGCTCGTGCCATGCTTGGCCTGCATGGCGCGGATCAGGCGCAGGATCTGTTTCTGCACAGTAACATCGAGCGCAGTGGTCGGCTCATCGGCGACAACTAGCTTGGGATCCATGGCGAAGGCGGCCGCGATCAGCACACGCTGGCGCATGCCGCCCGACAGCTCGTGTGGGTAGGCGCGCATGACCCTTTCCGGGTCGCGAATATGCACTTCCTCCAGCAACTCGAGGCCACGTCGTCGTGCGTCGGTGGAAGACATGCCGCGCTTCAGCCGGAGCCCATCGGTGAGCTGGCTTTCGATCCGCCGTCCGGGGTTGAGCGCGGTCATCGGGTCCTGCGGGATCAGCGTGATCTCGGAGCCGGTGATTTTCCGCAACTCGTGGGACGAGAGACTGAGCAGGTCGCGTCCGGAAAAGACGGCCGAGCCCTTGGTGATGCGCACCGTTCGCGGCAGCATGCCGAGCACGGCCTTGGAGATGGTGGATTTTCCCGCGCCGCTTTCGCCGACGAGCCCGATGACTTCACCAGCCGCAAGGTCGAGCGAAACACCGCGCAAGATCGGCGCGCCGCCGTCGCGATCACTGACCGCCGACAGGTTCCTGATGGACAGCAAGCTCATCGGCGCATCACCGGATCGATCGCCCGGCGCAATCCGTCACCAAGCTGGTTGAAGGCGAGCACCGTGGCAAAGAGCATGAAGAGGGGAAAGGCCAGGACCCACCAGCCGTGGTGGATGATCTGGCGGCCCTGGGCGATCATGCCGCCCCAGGTTGGAATGTCCGAGGCGACGGACAGGCCGACAAAAGACAGGATCGCTTCGACGATCACCGCAATGCCCATCTCCAGACTTACCAGCGCGATGAGAACGGGAGCGACATTGGGCAGGATCTCGCGCATCAGGATCGTGAAGCGCGAGAAGCCGATGGTGCGCGCCGCCGTAACATAGTCCATACTCGCCTGGGCCATGGTCTCGGCCCGCACGACCCGGCAGAAGCGGGTCCAGTCGATGATGACGATGGCGGCGATCACCGAATGGACGCCGGAGCCCAGAATGGCGACGAGCAGGATTGATAGCAGCACCGGCGGAAAGGCCATCCAGATGTCCACCAGACGGGACACGACGGCATCTACCCAGCCGCCATACCAGCCAGCGAGAAGGCCGAGCATGGCGCCGACGAGGGCGGCCAGGCTTGCTGCCACGAAGGCCACCGTGAGCGCGACGCGGCTGCCATAGATGAGTCGCGAAAGCACGTCACGGCCGAGGTCGTCGGTGCCGAGATAGTAGCCGGGCTCCGCGCCAGGGAAGCCCGCCGGTGGCAGAGTGCCCAGCATCAGGTCCTGCTCCAGCGGATCCTTTGGCGCGACCCAGGGCGCAAATATCGCAAGCACGACCAGCAGAAGGATGAAGCCTCCGCCGAAAAGCACTTTCGGGTTGGCGAAGAGATTTGCCAAGCGACGACGCCGCGCCGCCGTTTGGATGATGACCGCGTCAGCCATGACGCAGCCGCGGATTGAGCGCGACCACAGCGAGGTCGACGAGGATGTTGATCACAATGAACATGAGCCCGAATACCAGGACCAGCCCCTGGATTAGTGGCAGGTCGCGATTGATGACAGCGTCGATCGCCATGTTGCCCACGCCAGGGTAGGAGAAGATGCGTTCGACGATGACCGTGCCGCCGATCAGGAAGGTGAACTGCACGCCGGTGAGCGCCAAAGTGGGGCCGACCGCGTTGCGCAACGCCTCCTGTAGGATCAGCCGCAACTCGGACATGCCTTTCAGCCGGGCGAGCAGCACGTAGTCCTGCACCATCGCCTCGGACAATGCCTGCTTGAGCACGCGGGCTATCACCGCTGCGAGCGGCAGGGCGAGCGCAAGCGTCGGCATCACCATATGGGATGCAACCTCGAGGAACTTGTCGAAGCGAAGCGTGGCTATGCTTTCCACGAGGTAGAAGCGCGTGACGAAATCGTCGGCCGACTGCGGATTGACCCGGCCGGAAAGAGGAAGGACCGGATAGAAGACGCCAAGCACAAGGACTAGCGCCAGCGCCCAGACGAAGTCTGGTATCGCCAGCAACAACCCGTTGGCTGCATCTACGACGCTTTCACCGCGAGTACGGCGCAGCATCGTGCCGATGATCGCCACCCCGCCGCCGATCAGGATCGCGACCAGCAGCGCGAGCGTTGCCAATTCGAGCGTCGCGGGTAGTCTTTCCGCGAGCAGGTCAAGGACATCGCGGCGGATGGAAATCGACGTGCCGAAATCTCCGGCAAGGATGCCCTTCAGCCAAAGCATGAACTGCACGGGTATGCTTTCGTCCAGGCCGTAGCGTGCACGCAGGGCGGCGATGTCGGCCGGGGTTGCCCCCGGCGCGATCATCATTGCAACCGGATCGCCCGGCGCGACACGCAACAGCACGAAGACGATGACTCCGACACCGAACAAGGTCGTTGCCGCGATGCCGACGCGTTTAGTCAATCTGGCTAGAAACATTGGCTACACTGACCTTTCGCCGGCCAACGCTTATTGTCATGCTTTCTCGACGTGAACCGGTTGAAGGGCGCCGGACTGGTCCGGCGTGACCTTCAGGTCAGACTTGAAGACGACCGGCTGCACATACTGCAGAAGCGGAATGACATAGCCGTTCTCGGCGATGTATTTCGAAACCGCCTTCCAGCCGGCGATGCGCTTTTCCTCGTCCTTCTCGCCCCACAGCGGCCCAATGATCTTGTCCAGATCCTCGGTCTTCCATGCCGAGTGCGGCGAAGGTCCGAACATGGCAAAGCCCGTCGACGTGGTCGGGTCGATGATGGCGTTGCCCCAGTTGTAGAAGGCCGCCGGCGCAAGCTGGTGGGCTGCGCGCAATTCGAAGTGCTTGGCGATTTCGTAGACTTCGATATTGGCTTCGATGCCGACCTTGCGCCACATGCCGACGATCGCCTGGATCATCTCGTAGTCTTTCGGCTTGAGGCCGCGCGTGGTCTGGATCGTGAACTTTGCCGGCTTGTCGGTCGAATAGCCACTTGCCGCCAACAGTTCCTTTGCCTTTTGCGGGTCGTATCCGACGGTGATCGAAGGATCGAAGGCGGCGTAATTCGGCGCTTCCAGCGTATCGATCGGCACGCCGTAGCCGCGCAGCAGGCGGTCCACGATTGCCTTCTTGTCGATTGCGTGATGGGCAGCGAGCCTCACGTTCTTGTCGAGCATGACGTCGACATTGGTGATGAAGATCATGCCGATGTCGGTGATCGGCGTGGCAATGCCGGCCAGGCCCTGCACCGACTTCAGGCGGTCGAACTCCTCATAGGGAATATCCAGCGTGACATCGGACGAGCCGCTTTCGATCTCGGCGACGCGGCTGGTCGCGTCGGGAACGAACTTGAACACGACCGTCTCAAAGGGCGGCTTGCCGCCGAAATAGTTCGGATTGGCCTTGAGGCGCAGGAAGGAATTGCCTTCGTAGGCGTCGACCATATAGGGGCCGGTGCCGATCGGCTTCTTCTCAAAGCCTTCCGCTCCGACCTTCTCGTAGTGGGCCTTCGGCAGCACGTAGCCGGTCAGATAGGCCATCCACATGAAGTAGGTCGGCTCGTAGCGCAGCACGTCGCCGGTGATCTTGTTGCCGTCGATCTTGTAGTTGCCGGCGGTCGACCAGATGAACTGGATCGGGTTTCCGGTCTCCTGCTTGGCGGCGCGTTCGAGCGACCAGACGATGTCCTCGGCCGTGAGCGGCGTGCCGTCGTGCCAGGTGACGCCTTCGCGAACTGTCATCCAGACCTTGGTCTTGTCCTCGTTCCAGCCCCACTCGGTGAGCAGGCCAGGCTTGAAGGCCAAATCGGGTCCCTGGTCGACAAAGTGGTCGAAGACCGTCCGATAGATCGCCTGGATCGCCGGATTGACGGCATTGGGACCGACCGTAGGATCGAACGAGGGCAGGTTCACGTTGAAAGCGATGGTAAGCGTGTCGCTGGTTGCGGCAGCCGAAATACCCCGGCCGGCGAGCAGCGCAGCCAGGAAGGTGCCGGCGCCAAGCGCCAGCGCATCGCGCCTGTTAAGCGTCGTCATGTCTATCTCCAATGTTCCCCTTTGCGTCGGTGCCTTCGCCGACGCACCCGCCGGCTATGTGCCGATCTGGTGATGCTGGAGGTTAAGATGGTTTCTGCGGCTTTGCCAAGCGAAATTATATGTAAACGGATATTTTTTTATTGCGTGGTGCCCCTGCCGCCCCTCGGTCAGTCGCGAGGTTCGGGCTCCGCGTCCTTGGGCTGGGCAGCGACGGCGAACCGTCCCGGCCGTCTGCGATGGGTGGCCGCGTTACGCGCCGCCTGGGCGTAAATGCCGGTCATCAACTCGAGCGTCCGCCCCGCATCCTCCAGGCGCTGCGCCAGTTCGGGCACGTGGCGCACCGCATCGATCAGCAAAGCCGACCGCACCTCGGCATACCGGTCGGTGACGTCCTTTCCCAGAGGAGTAACCTCATAGGTCACGCCCGCACGTCCGCTGCCGTTGCGCTCGACCAGTCCGCTTTTGATCAACTTCCGCAGGCTGTACTGAATGTTCGGAATGTCCTCGCGATTGGTCATGTATGCGAGGTCATGGATGCTCTTGGGCCGGTCGTTCATCCTGATGATGTGGAGCAGGGCGTTCTCCGGGCCGCTTCCCGCGAAATCTATGACGGAGGACAGGCACTCGGTCTGCCATCGCCCGAAAGCCTCGAAGGTGCGCATCAAGGCGTATTCGAGTTCTACGACATCGATCTCCAGCGGTGTGTGCGCCAGGTGCCAGGTGCGATCGAATGTGTCCGACGGACCTTTGTTCTTGCTGCTTCGCGCCATGTGAATCTCCCTGAGGAAGAATGCAGCAGGGCACCACTTGCGTCCACATAAAACATCAAATAGATTTTCTATTATAAATTTCATCGTAAGGAGGAGCACGATGTCATTATCCCACAACCGTATGTTCAATTCCGATACGTTCCTGCTTGGGACTTTCGCGACCAACTGCTCGAGCGGGCTGACGGTTTCGAAACTGCCGGAGCGTTGGAACAATTCCTGGGCCAACAATTTGCGCCTGGCGCAGATGCTCGATGACGCCGGCATCGATTTCATGCTGCCTATCGCTCGCTGGGTCGGGTATGGCGGCGAGACCAACTTCCATGGCGGCGTTCTCGAGACGATGACCTGGGCGGCAGGCTTGCTTGCCAAGACGCGCGACATCTCAATCTTTGCGACCATCCACACCACCGCCAACCACCCGGTGGTGGTGGCAAAGCAGCTCGCCACGATCGACCAGATCGGCAATGGCCGGATCGGTCTCAACATCGTCGCAGGCTGGAACAAGCCTGAATATGAGGCGCTGGGGCTGACGCTGCCCGACGACCATGAGACACGCTACGGCTACGCGCAGGAATGGTTCGACATCGTCAAGGCGCTTTGGACCCGTACCGAAGCCTTCGACTGGGACGGTACCTATTTCAAGCTGAAGAACGTTTTAGGCGATCCGCGACCGTCGCGGCAGGTGCCGATCCTCAACGCCGCGGGTTCCGGCGAAGGCCGCGCCTTTGCAGTGCGCAACGCCGATTTCCTGTTCACGCCGGCGATCGACCTTTCGCGCTCCAAGGAGGAGGTCGAAGCGTTGAAGCAGCAGGGCAGGGACGCCGGCCGCGATGTCAACGTGCTGACCTTCTCCCATGTCGTCTGCCGTCCGACCGAAAAGGAAGCCAAGGAGTTCCTGGAGCACACCGGCAAGAACAATACCGACTGGCCGGCAGTCGACAATCTCGTGCGGCTCCTGTTCAGCCATGCGCAGTCTTTCCCGCATGATTTGCTTGCGCTCATTCGCGACCGCATGGCAGCCGGCCATGGCGGCTTCCCGCTCACCGGCACGCCCGAGCAGGTGGCGGATGGCATCACCGCGCTGCATGAGGCGGGGTTCCGCGGAACGACGCTTTCCTTCTTCGATTACGCTGAAGAGTTCCCCTATTTCCGCGACAATGTCCTGCCGATCCTCGAGGCGCGCGGCATTCGTCCCGCGCATCGCCCGGCCGAAGCAGCTGCATAAAGGCGACTGGAGGAACGTCATGTCACATGGGTTTACCTCTCACGACATGTCCAGCGAGCAGGGTGTGGCGGCATTTCGTGCCGCCATGCGCCTGATCGTCGGCAATGTCAGCCTCATCACCGCCGGCGTCGGAGCGGACCGCTCCGGTCTCGTGGTCATCTCGATGGTGTCGCTGTCGGCACATCCGCCCAAGGTGATCGCCTGCGTCAATCGCTCGTCCTCGACCTGGCCGATCATCGAGCGTTTTGGCCATTTCGGTGTGAACTCGCTCGGGCCGGACCACCAGTCATTGGCGGAACGCTTCTCCGGCTTCGGCGGCATCAAGGGCGCCGATCGCTACCAGGGTGCAGATTGGACGACCATGGTCACCGGCGCCTCGCTGCTCAAGGACGCCGTCGCCGTGTTCGACTGCAAGCTCGATGAAATGATCGACCGCGGTTCGCATTCGATCGTCATCGGTTCGGTCGCGGCCGTCGGCACCAAAGATGAGGGCGGTGCTTTGACCTATTGGCGCGGCGGCTATCGGCCGCTTCATGCCGCGGCCTGAGACCGATATGCGGTGCGGTTCTGGCCGCACCGCCGTTTCAGGACGGCTGGCACCGTCACTTCCCTCCCAGCTTGCGGCCAAGCATGAAACCTGAGCCGGCACCCGTGCCGGCTCCTGGCCAGGTAGCCGCTCCGCATAGATAGAGCTTTTCGACCGGCGTCTTGTAGCGCGACCAGCCAGGAACGGGCCTGAACAGGAAGTTCTGGTCCAGCCGGTGGCTGCCGGACAGATTATCGCCGCCAATAAGGTTGGGGTTTTCATGCTCCAGGTCGCGTGGCGTGAATACCGAGCGTTCCAGAATTCGGGAACGTATGCCCGGCGCGTAGCCATCGAGAAGGTCCAGCGCCCGCTCGGCATAGGCTTCCTTGGCATCATCCCATGAAAGCGCAGTTATCGTGCCGGCTGCATCGCCGAGGATATCGGCCGGCAGCACGCGCACTTGAACCCACAGGACATGCTTGCCGCCCGGCGCGCGCGACGGGTCGACTGCCGTCGGCTGGCCGACGACGAGCACCGGCTCGCGCGGCAGGAGGCCTGCCGCGGCCTCCGCATAGGTTCGCGCCATCAGGCCCATGTCGGGCGCGAGATGCACATAGGCAAAGCGATGGAGTTCGGGACCAGCCTTCCAGTCCGGCAGGCTGTCGAGCGCAAGGTGGATCATCATTGTTCCCGGGCCGGCGCGGAAGCCTGCCACTCGCTTGTCGAATGCCGCCCGTGCCGGATCACTTGGAAGCAGCTTGCCGAAGACCAGCTTTGGATGCGCATTGGCAATCACTGCACGGCTGGCCTTCAGCGTCCTGCCGTCGGCAAGTCTCACGCCGGTGGCGCGGGTGCCGTCCGTTTCGATTGCGTCGACGGCAGTGCCCAGCAGAATCTCGCCGCCCTTGGCCTTCAGCAGGCTCGTCATCGCTCGGATGATTGTATCCGCGCCGCCCTTGCCGATGACCATGCCGAAGGCCTGGCTGGCCATCGATTCCAGATAAGGAAAGAGTGCTCCGCCCGCAGTATCGGGTGCGAAGTCGAGATGCAGTCCCCAGGCCGCCATCATCGCTTTCAACTTGTCGTTCTCGAAATGCGCGTCGAGGAAATCGCGCGGAGTGGACAGAAGCATGCGTCCCATATCGAAGAGCCCGCCCGTGCCCATGGCGCGCCAGGCTTTCCATGCCGTCTTGGCGGTCTGCAGCGAGGGCATCTCGGCGCCGAGCAGGCCAAACAGGTGCGGCGCCTGCGTGTCGAAGCCGGCCACCATCTGCCGCCATGCCTCCGCGTCTCGCGGAGAAATCTTTGCGATCCGCGAGGCCGTTTCTTCGAGCGAAGCGCTGACACCCAGCCAGCTACCATCCGGAAATGCCGAGGCGAAAGCATTTGGTGCCGGCACCAGCTCCAGGCCGTGTGCTGTGAGTTCGTGCTTGTAGGCCGCAAAGAAAGCTGAGCCGGCGAACATCGACAGGTTCATGGCGCAAAGGTCGTGGCGGAAGCCCGGCAAGGTTACCTCGCGGGTCTTGACTGCTCCGCCCGGCTCTGTCGCCTGCTCGACCACCGCGACCTTCCAGCCGCGTGTGGCCAGATGAATGGCCGCCGCCAGGCCATTGTGACCTGCACCTATCACTACTGCGTCATGCATTGGCTATCCCCCCGACTCAATTCGTCCACGTAGCAATACATGCTAATGCATAGATCGTGTCTTGTGTTGGCGCCTTTTTGGACTCGCCGTCGTCTTCCAAAATCAGGTCGAGAGTAATGCAGTGCCATTCCCTGCAGCCCTACACCCATGCTGCAGTTTCCATAGGCGAGGTGGCTATTCGCTTATGCCGGCAGTCGCTTGGCGATGATGCTGCGTCGGGCGCGCGATTTTTGCACCATAAAGAAGTCTTATGTTGGCATTTTTTGAATAAATTTTCGAAATGTGCTCCGCGAACTTAGTCTGGGCTGCATCAATCCCGGCTTTTTCAAGGAGGAGTAGCCCGATGGCGGATGATGTACTCAACGCAATGACCGACGACATGTTGCACGTTATGAAGTGGCACAACGGCGACAAGGAATTTTCGCCGTTCTCGGATGTCGAGATGGCTCGCCGCCAGAACGATGTACGCGGATGGATGGCGAAGAACAATGTCGATGCGGCACTGTTCACATCCTATCATTGCATCAACTACTATTCCGGCTGGCTCTACTGCTATTTCGGCCGCAAATACGGCATGGTCATCGACCACGACAAGGCCACCACCATCTCCGCCGGCATCGATGGCGGCCAGCCATGGCGCCGCAGCTTCGGTGACAACATCACCTACACCGATTGGCGTCGTGACAACTTCTACCGAGCGGTGCGCCAGTTGACCGCGGGCGCCAAGCGTATCGGCATTGAGTTCGACCACGTCTCGCTCGACTTCCGCCGCCAGCTCGAGGAAGCGCTGCCGGGCGTGGAGTTCGTCGATGTCAGCCAGCCCTCGATGTGGATGCGCACCATCAAGTCGGCTGAGGAACACAAGCTGATCCGCGAGGGCGCACGAGTATGCGATGTCGGCGGCGCGGCCTGCGTGGCGGCGGTCAAGGCCGGCGTGCCGGAGCATGAAGTGGCGATCGCCACCACCAATGCCATGATCCGCGAGATTGCCAATTCGTTCCCCTTCGTCGAATTGATGGACACCTGGACCTGGTTCCAGTCGGGCATCAACACAGACGGCGCACACAACCCGGTCACTAACCGCATCGTGCAGTCGGGCGATATCCTTTCGCTCAACACTTTCCCGATGATCTTCGGCTATTACACCGCGCTTGAACGCACCCTGTTCTGTGATCACGTCGACGATGCCAGCCTCGACATCTGGGAGAAAAACGTTGCCGTCCACCGTCGCGGCCTGGAACTGGTCAAGCCGGGCGCGCGCTGCAAGGACATCGCGATGGAGCTCAACGATATGTATCGCGAATGGGACCTGCTGAAGTACCGCTCGTTCGGCTATGGTCATTCCTTCGGCGTGCTGTGCCACTATTACGGCCGTGAAGCGGGCGTTGAGTTGCGCGAGGACATCGACACGGTGCTGGAGCCCGGCATGGTGGTTTCGATGGAGCCGATGGTCATGCTGCCCGAGGGCGCGCCGGGCGCCGGCGGCTATCGCGAGCACGACATTCTGATCGTGAAGGAGGACAGCGCCGAGAACATCACCGGTTTCCCGTTCGGCCCCGAGCACAACATCATCAGGAACTGAAGGCCATGTTCCATATTCCCCACGACTGCCCTGGGGAATTGGCGGATCGGCATTGCCGCTCCTTCGGAGCCGGTAGCCATGCGGCCACGCTGCTCGCATGCCTTGCCCTGGACTGGGCGAGGCGTCACCTGGGCAGCCGGCGTACCGTTCGCGTTCCGGACGGGCCGCAAGAGCAGCCTGCAGCGGAGCCCGAGCCGAAATCCGGCGGTTTGGTTCTGCCCAACCGTTCGTTCTGACGCACAACGCAAGAAAAAGCCGCGGCCAATGCCGCGGCTTTTGTGCTTTCGTGGAAAACCCTCTCAGCGTGGGAACTCGGCTTCCAGTGCCTTCACGATGCCGTCGACGCATACCTGCAGCAGTATCTCGCCCTTCTCGGCTGAAGCGTCCTTCGGCGAGGACAGGGTGCCGCTGACGGGCGTCCATTCGGGTCTGGGTGGGTACACGTCGTAGGGCGGAAAGGTCGCCGGCGCATGGTCGATCGCGCGCTCCAGCCGCACCTGTTCGGGATAAAGCGCCAGCATCAGCGAGGTTTCGAGCACGCCGCCATGTTCGATGTCCCAGCCGGGGAACCCGTTGGGATAGAGGCTGGCGATCGTCGCCTTGTCGACGAAATCCCAGTAGGAAAGCACGACGATCTTCATGTCGTCGATGCCGCCCCATTTGAGTTCGCGCAGGGCCAGGTCAATGCCCTCGATGATGAACCAGGAATTCTCGAAATGGCCGTTGACCAGGCTGATCCGGCGCACGCCATGGCGGGCGAATTCCTTGATGACATCGCGCAGTGCGGCCACCAGGGTTGCACCGTCGAGGCTGGTGGTACCGGGCAAATGGTTACCGCCGCCGGATTTCTGGTGCGATTTGTAGCCATAGGTGAAGGGTGGGGCGACCAGAGCCCCGGTGCGGACGGCGACGCGCCGCGCGAATTCCACCGGCAGAAGCACATCGACATTCATCGGCATGTGGTGGCCGTGTTGCTCCATCGAGCCGATGGGCAACAGGATCGGCGTGCCGCCGTCGCGCACCCTGGCGTAATAATAGGGCCAGGAAAGCTCGGCGGCGAAAACGGATTGCTCAGGCATGGACTTCTCCCATTTAGTCTCGAAGTCCATGATTGGGGCCATTGCCAAGATATGAGAAATTTATAATCGTCATCCTCGCATGAGGAATCGAAATCCATGCGTAACATAGTCAATTTCCAGACTGACCTGCTTCGCACCTTCGTGTCGGTGATCGATTTGGGTGCTTATACCAAGGCCGGTGATCTGCTGGGGCGCACCCAGCCGGCAATCTCGCTGCAGATACGCAGGCTTGAGGAACTGGTCGGGGCGCCCGTGATCAAGCAGGTCGGGCGCTCGCTGATGCTCACCAGCGAAGGCGAGATGCTTCTGAGCTATGCGCGCGAAATATTGCGCCTTAACGATGAGGCAGCCTCCTATTTCAACCGCGCCAACATATCAGGCGTGTTGCGCGTCGGCCTGCCCAACGACTATGCGGTGGCCTTCCTGCAGGGAGTAATCACCGAATATACGCGCCAGCATTCCGAGATCTCGCTGGAGATCTATTGCGGCTGGAGCGCGGAAATCCTCGACCGGTTACGCGCCGACGAACTCGACCTTGCGATTGCCATGGTCAACGGCGAGCGGGCGCAATATCTGTCCCGGTCATGGATCGAGCGGCCGATTTGGGCTGCAGCGGAAGGCGCGAGTTTCGATCCAGTGACGGGCATTCCGCTCGCTGCCCATCCCGAAGGCTGTGCTTACCGCGCGCGAATGATCCAGGCTCTCGATACGGCACAGATGCGCTGGCGCGTCGCCTATACCGGCTCTGGCATTGCCGGGTTGCAGAACGCAGTGGTCAACGGCCTCGGCGTCAGCGCGCTGACCCGCTACACCATGCTGCCCGGCATGCGCGCGCTGAACGAGGACGACGGCTTTCCGCCGCTGGCCGAAATCCGCGTTGGCCTGTTCTACAAGCATCCGCGCCTTTCGGACGCTGGCATACGGCTCGTCAACCACATCATCGCCCGGCTGGACGAGGCGGGCGTCTCCGGCGACCCAGTGCGCGGGCATGCCGAACTCGATCGCCAGTAAGTGCCACTGATAAGCAATGCAAATGCGAAAATTATGATAATTAATTTTCCAAATGTACTGGTGCTGCATACCCTTACGGAAACAAACGAAAAAAGGGGAATGCAATGACCATCAAGGGAGTACTGTCGGGGTCCCGTACCCGACGTGAAATTCTGAAGGGCGCAAGCGTTCTGGGCGGCGGGATCCTGGCGATGCCGTATCTTAGCCGGCTTGCTTTTGCCGAGCCGGTCGAACTCAACATGCTGGCCTGGTACGGCCATGCCGAGCCCGACGTGGTCGCCGAGTTCGAGGCGGAGAACAACGTCAAGTTCAAGCCGAAATACTATACCGGCGGCGACAATATGCTGGGCCTGATCGCTCAATCGCCTCCCGGCACCTTCGACCTGATCCTCTCCGACGCCGAATATGTCCAGCAGCTCAACGCTGCCGGCTATATCGAGGAACTCGATCCCAAGGACTACAATTTCGACGACTATTTTCCCGAGTTCCAGAGCTTTCCCGGTCACTGGAAGGACGGCAAGCTTTATTCGGTTCTCACCCGCTTCGGCTTTCTCGGTGTTGCCTACAACACCGAGGCGATCACGGAAAAGGAAGCCTCGACCTACAACATCTATTGGGCCGACAGGCTGAAGGGCAAGGTCGGGCATTTCGACTGGCACCTGCCCAACCTCGGCCAGATGAGCCTGCTGAACGGCAACGCTTCGCCCTATGACATCGACAACGCTGCCTGGAAGGCGATGCAGGAAAAGACGATGTCGCTGCGCCCGCAGATCGGTGGGTTCTTCGACTATGGCGGCACCTTCTCCTCGCTGCAGAATGGTCAGATGCTGGCCATGGCCGGCATTGGCGACTGGATTACCGGCACACTTGAACGGAATGGCGCCAAGGTGCGCAGCGTCATCCCCGAAGAGGGTGGGCTACAGTTCACCGAATCCTTCTCCATCGGCAAGGGCACCAAGAAGGGTGATCTGGCAAAGAAGTGGGTCCAGTACATTACATCGCCCAAGGGGCAGGTGAAGTCGGCCAACATGGCGGCCTATCCTTGCCTCATCCCGAACAAGAAGGGCTGGGAACTGCTGGCCAAGGAATCCCCTGAAGAAGCCAAGCGGCAGGGCATGCTGCTCAACCAGAGCAACGTGATGGATCTCATCCGCAATGGCCGCATCAAATATCGCCAGTTGCCGGTGCAGCAGAGCCTTGAGGACTGGAACGACTTCTGGTCCGAATACAAGGGCTCGTAATCGACGGGCCTTCCGGGCTCGCTGCATTGAGGCAGCCGGGGCAGGGGCGGGGGGCGCCTGCCCCGTTCCGGCAATCTCTGCGCGGCGGCTGGCCGGGCAGTCGAGCCTCCAGCCTGGAACGGACGCGATGCGGAAACCGATCACACTCTATGGACTGACCTTTTCCCTGCCGATGCTTGTCTGGCAGGTGATGTTCTTTCTCGCGCCGCTGCTGTTCCTGATCGCGCTTAGCTTCTGGACGGTCAAGAATTTTCGGATGCAGCCGGATTTCGACACCGTGAACTGGGTCAGGATGCTCAGCCGCGGCGTTTTCTGGGATGCCTACCTGCGCACCTTCGGGCTGGCGACAGCAGCCGCCATCATCACCAGTGCGCTGGCCTTTCCCTGTGCCTATGCCATCGCCTTCAAGCTTTCGGACACGGCGCGGCGCTGGGCCATCTTCCTGATGGTCATCCCCTTCTTCACCAGCTACCTCGTACGCGTTTATTCCTGGCAGATCTTCCTGTCCGACCACGGCATCTTCAACGCCCTGTTCGCCAAGGTGGGGCTGGGGCCGTTCGGCATGCTCAACTCCGTCTTCGGCACGATGATTGGTTATCTCACATTGAGCTTTCCACTTGTCGTGCTGTTGCAGCTCTTCAGCCTGATCTTCGTCGACAGGACGCTCATCGAGGCAGCGCATAATCTGCGTTGCGGCCGGCTGCGCACCGTCTTTGAAGTCGTCATCCCGGCCGCCCGGGTGGGGCTCGTGATCGCAGCGCTGTTTTGCTTCATCCTCACCTTCGGCGATTTCGTGAGCCCCCTCTATCTTGGAGGCGGCGATCCGCCGACGCTTTCCATCCTAATCACCGACACGACCAAGTCTGGCCAGCAATGGCCGCGGGCGGCGGTGATCGCGCTTGCCATGATCGCAACGCTGCTTGCAGTCGCCTTCACTGCGGTGAGCTACGCCTACAAGGAACGCGGCAGATGAATGACTTCAACCGCAACCGGCTGATCGACTGGGCCCTGAAACTCTACGTCCTGCTTGCCTTCGCCTTCATCTTCGCGCCGATCGCGGCAAGCTTCGTCTTCTCGTTCAATGTCGACCGGTTTCCCTCACTGCCGCTCGGCGGTTTCTCGACGATCTGGTACGAGACGGTGGCCGCCGATCCGCTGGTGTGGGAAGGCCTTCGCAATACGCTCATCGTGGGCATTGTCGTTTCCGTGCTGGCGACGGCAATCGGCTTTGGTGCTGCCTATACCGATTTTCGCTACCGGTTCTTTGGCAAGAACCTCTATCTCGCATTGGCGCTGCTGCCGCCGACTATTCCCGTGGTCATCCTCGGCCTGGCGATGCTCGCCTTCCTGTCCAACGTCAATCTGTCGGGCGCTACTCACTCGGTGATCATCGCCCATGTGGTGATGTGCGCACCGTTTGCCATGGCCATCGTGCGGCTGCGTCTATCGCAGATGGACCCTTCGCTGGAAGCGGCGGCGTGGAACCTCGGCGCATCCGAATGGATGGCGATGCGCCATGTCATTGTTCCCTTCTGCAAGCCGGCTATCTTTGCCGCGCTGTTTATCACCATGGCCGTGTCGTTCGACGAGTTTGCCGTCGCCTGGTTCGTTTCGGGCCTTAGCGAGACGCTGCCGGTGAAAGTGCTCGGCTTCCTGCAAGGCCAGGTCAGCCCGCGCATCAACGTTATCGGCACCTTCGTCTTCATCGCCTCTATGACGCTGGTGGTGCTTGCCCAGATACTACTCATGAAACGCAGTGCCGCGCCCAAGGCGACGGCAGCACGAGCCGGAGCGAAGCTGTCATGACCGACCAATCCCTTGTCGTCTTTGATAGCGTCGTCAAGCGGTTCGGGAATTTCGTCGCCGTCGAGAAGATGGATTTCGAAATCCGCAAGGGCGAGTTCCTGGCCATCATGGGGTCGAGCGGCTGTGGCAAGACCACGACGCTGCGCATGCTGGCGGGATTGGAAGCGCCGACCGAAGGCGAAATCCGTCTCGCGGGCAGGCGGATCAACGATCTGCCGACCTGGCAGCGCGACACGCCGATGGTGTGGCAGAGCCTTGCCTTGTTTCCGTTCTTGACGGTGCGGGAAAACGTCGAGTTCAGCCTTCGCATGCGCGGCGTGGAAAAATCGGAGCGCCGCAGGCGCGTCGATAAATGGCTTGAGCGCATGCAGATCAGCGAATTTGCCGACCGCAATGTCGCGCATCTTTCAGGTGGTCAGCGCCAGCGCGTCGCGCTTGCGCGATCGCTGGTGACGGAGCCAGAGATCCTGCTGCTTGACGAGCCGCTGTCGGCGCTGGACGCGCATCTCAAGGTGCGCATGCAGACGGTGCTTTCCAATTTGCAGCGCGATCTCGGCATCACCTTCGTCTACGTCACGCACAGCCAGTCCGAGGCGTTCTCGATGGCCGACCGCGTCGTTATCATGAGCCGCGGGCGCATCGAGCAGATCGGCAACCCGCAGGAGATCTACCGCGCCCCGCGCACGAAGTTCGTTGCCGAATTCCTCGGCTCGTCCAATATCTTCGCCGGCAGCGTTTCTTATGCCAACGGCCAGTCGCTGAAGATCGCTACCCCGGCGGGCGAATTCATCGTCGTGCCGAATGCCGCGAGACCTCTGGCCAAGGGCGACAGGGCTACCTTTGTGGTGTCGGACGACCGCGTGCATCTCAGCAGCCAGCCGCCGGCCGACGGCTACAACGCCATGCAGGCATCGGTTGTTGGCGAAGAGTTCGTCGGGGCAACGGCGGTGATCCATCTCGAAGGCGCCGAGCGGATTGAGATCAAGGCACAGAGAAGCCACGAGGAGCTAGAGCGACTGAATCTCGAGCCCGGCGCCAAGGTGTGGGTGTCGTGGCGCCCCGAGGCGACGCACATTCTGCCAGGCGAATAGAACGCTTTCACCTGACCACTAAGCCGGCGCCGTCGGTTCACGCGGCCATGCGGAAAGCCGCCGGCGTAGTGCCGCGCCGCTCGCGGAAGGCGCGGATGAAATGCGAGGAATCGCAAAAGCCCGTTGAAGTCGCGATCTCGGTCACCGACTGGCCCGTATGGCGCAGCAAGAACTCGGCATATTCCAGTCGCATGATCTTGTAGGCGAGCGTTGGCGCCATGCCGACATTCGCCTGAAAATGCCGCTCGAGCTGGCGCCTACTCGCGCCCAGGCGGCGCGCGATTTCGGCTGCCGATAGCGGTGCGTCGATGTTTTGCTGCATAAGCAGCAGCGCCTTTCTCACCAGTGCGTCGTCCGTCGTGAGATCGAGCGGAATGCCCGGCTGCGGCTTCTCTGCTCGCAAGGCGTCATCGATGATCATGATGTGCAGGCTCTTGCGCGCCTGCGCCCGGCCGACATGCTTTTCAACCAGATGCGCGGCCAGATGCGCCGAGCTTGCGCCGCCCGAGCAGGTCAGCCGGCCGCGGTCGACGATGAAGATCTGGTCGGAGACGGGCTTCAGCCCATCGAACTGCTCGAGGAAGTCGGCGTGGTGGAACCAGCTTACGCAGCAGCGATAGCCGTCCATCAGACCGGCGCGGTGCAGGATAAAGGCGCCAGTGCAGACGCCGACCAGCGGCACTTCCGCGGCCGCCGCGCGCTGCAGGTAGCGCGTATATTCGGGGCTCAGATTGGGGATCTCGTCGATCAGCCCACCCACCACGACGATGTAGTCGAATTTCCTCGGGTCGCCGAGGCGCTCGTTCGGCTGCACCAGTACGCCGCAGCTCGACGCCACCGGGCTCATCGTATCCGACAGCACCGTCCACTCGCACAGGATCGGCCGGCTGCGATCGCCCTCGTCGGCGGCGAGCCTCAGCACGTCGACGAAATTGGCGAAAGCGCAGAGCGTGAAGCGGCGGGCAAGGATGAAGCCGACGGACAGGCGCGGCGCGGGTGCCCCGCGCTTTGACTGGCGGCTGGACCTGACGCTGCGTTCCATGAAACCTCCCACCATGTCCCTGCCGCACACGTAATATCGTGATGACGCAGTTATTCTGTCCAACATCGAGGCGTCTCGCAATACTCGGACCATGTTGAACTCCGGGGAGTGCTATGACCCGCTTTTCGTTTTCGTCGCTCCTGACCAACGCCCTGACAGGTAACAAGAACTGGCAGCCGCAATGGCCCGATGCCGAGCCCAAGGCCGAATATGACGTCGTGATCGTCGGCGCGGGCGGGCATGGGCTCGGCGCCGCCTATTACCTTGCCCGGGAGCACGGCATCACCAACATCGCTGTCATCGAGAAGAGCTGGCTGGGTGGCGGCAACACCGGCCGCAACACCACCATCATCCGCTCCAACTATCTCTATGACGAAAGCGCGATGCTCTACGAGCATGCCATGAAGCTGTGGGAGGGCTTGAGCCAGGAGCTCAACTACAACGTCATGTTCTCACAGCGCGGGGTGATGATGCTGGCGCATAACGTGCATGACGTGCAGAGCTTCAAGCGCCACATTCATTCCAACCGGCTGAACGGCATCGACAATGAATGGCTGACGCCGGAGCAGGCCAAGGAATATTGCCCGCCGCTCAACATTGCTGCCAATGCGCGCTACCCGGTGATGGGTGCCGCACTGCAGCGGCGCGGCGGCGTCGCCCGCCACGATGCGGTGGCCTGGGGCTACGCCCGAGGCGCAGCGGCTCGAGGCGTCGACATCATCCAAAACTGTCCGGTGACGGCGATCCGCCGCGATGCCTCCGGCAAGGTGAGCGGCGTCGAGACAGCCAAAGGTCTCATCAAGGCCAAGAAGGTCGCGGTGTCGGCGGCGGGCAGCACCTCCATAGTCATGGACACGGCCGGTGTACGCCTGCCGCTGGAGAGCTTCCCGCTGCAGGCGCTGGTATCGGAGCCGGTCAAGCCGATCTTCCCCTGCGTGGTCATGTCCAACACCGTGCACGCCTACATCTCGCAGTCGGACAAGGGGGAGCTCGTAATCGGCTCGGGCACCGACCAATACGTTTCCTACAGCCAGCGCGGCGGTCTGCCGCTGATCGAGCACACAGTGGCGGCGATCTGCGAAGTGTTCCCGATATTCACCCGCATGCGCATGCTGCGCAAATGGGGCGGCATCGTCGACGTCACGCCTGACCGCTCGCCGATCCTCGGCAAGACGCCGGTGCCGGGCCTCTATGTAAATTGCGGCTGGGGAACGGGCGGATTCAAGGCAACGCCGGGCGCCGCCCATGTCTTCGCCCACACCATCGCCAGCGACGAGCCGCACTGGATCAATGCGCCGTTCACGCTCGAGCGTTTCACCACCGGCCGGCTGATCGACGAGGCGGCGGCTGCCGCCGTCGCGCACTGAGGGAGGACAATAAATGCTTCTGATCCGCTGCCCCTATTGCGAGGCCGAGCGCCCGGAGGTGGAGTTTGTCTATGCCGGCGAGGCGCATATCGCGCGCCCGGCCGACCCGTCGAAGCTGACGGACGACGAGTGGAAGAGTTTTCTGTTCATCCGCTCCAACCCGCGCGGCACCCATTTCGAACGCTGGCGGCATCAGCATGGCTGCGCGCGTTTCTTCAACGCGGTGCGCGACACCGTCAGCGACAAATTTGTGATGACATACAAGGCCGGGCTCCCCCGCCCGATCGAGACCGAACTTGAGGAAGCACGGTCATGACCAGCTACCGTATTCCCGGCAGAGGCCGCATCGATCGCAACAAGCCGGTGCGCTTCACCTTCAACGGCGCCAGCTACCCTGGCTTCCAGGGCGACACCCTTGCGTCTGCGCTGCTCGCCAACCGCGTGCATCTCGTAGGCCGCTCGTTCAAGTATCATCGCCCGCGCGGCATTCTCTCTGCAGGATCGGAAGAGCCGAACGCGCTGGTCGGCACGAGCCGTGGCCCGGGCCGTTTCGAGCCGAACACGCGGGCGACCGTACTGGAAGTCTTCGACGGGCTTTCCGCTACCAGCCAGAACCACTGGCCATCGCTGAAATGGGACATCGGTGCGATCAACGACGCGCTCTACATGCTGTTCTCGGCCGGCTTCTATTACAAGACCTTCATGTGGCCGAAGTCGTTCTGGAACAAGGTCTACGAGCCGCTCATCCGCGGTGCCGCCGGACTAGGCAACTCGCCAACGGTGCCCGACCCAGACACCTATGCAAGCCGCTTCGCCCATTGCGACGTGCTCGTCGTCGGCGCAGGCCCGGCGGGGTTGGCAGCGGTGCTGGAAGCGGGCCGCAGCGGCGCCAAGATCATTCTCTGCGATGAGCAGGCCGAACTGGGCGGTTCGCTGCTTTCGGAAACGGATGCGGGTATCGAGGGGCTGTCCGGTTGGGACTGGTTGAAGTCCGCCAAGGACGAACTAGCGGCGATGCCGAATGTGACCGTTCTGCCGCGCACCACGGCGATCGGCTACTATCACCAGAACCTCCTCGGCCTGTGCCAGCGGCTCACCGACCACCTAGCCAGCCCGCTGGAAGGCGCGCCGCGTGAGCGCATGTGGAAGGTGCGTGCGAGACAAGTGGTTCTGGCGCAGGGCTCGATCGAAAAGCCGCTGGTGTTCGACGGCAATGATCGTCCGGGCGTGATGCTTGCGGGAGCCGCGCGCAGCTATCTAAACCGCTACGGCGTCAAGGTCGGCAACCGCCCGGCAGTGGTCACCTCGCACGACAGCGCCTGGCTGGCCGCATTCGACCTTGCCCAGGCAAGCGCGAAGGTCGCAGCCATAGTGGACGTCAGGCCAGAGGTTGCCGGTCATCTGAAACAACGCGCTGCTGGCCTTGGCATCGAGGTTCTGACGGGCTGGACCGTCACCGGCACCAGAGGCCGCCTGCGCGTTTCCTCGGTGCACGTCAATCCAGTCAGCCGTGGCGGGGTGGTCGGTCCGGCCCGCACGATTGCCTGCGACGCGCTCTTGATGAGCGGCGGCTGGACGCCGAGCGTGCATCTGTTCTCGCACACCAAGGGCAAGCTCGACTGGAACGAGGAAGGCCAGATGTTCCTGCCGGGCGAGCGCACGGAGGAAAGCCGCTGCGCCGGCGCAGGCAATGGCAGCTTCGGCCTGGCGGCAGCGCTCGCGGAAGGTGCCGCGGCGGGAGCGGCTGCGGCCGTCGATGCCGGCTTCAAGGCGAAGGCCGCGGCCTATAAGGTCGATGACGAGGTGCCGCTGACTGGCATCAGCTGCCGTGAGCTGCCGACGGATCGCAATGCCTCGAAAGCCAAGGCCTTCGTCGATTTCCAGAACGACGTCACCGCCAAGGACATTCGGCTCGCCGTGCGCGAGGGCTTCAAGTCAATCGAGCACATCAAGCGCTACACAACCAACGGGATGGCGACAGACCAGGGCAAAACCTCGAACATCAACGGCTTGGCAATCGCCTCCGATGCGGTGAAGCGGCCCGCACCCGCTGTGGGCCTCACCACGTTCCGCCCGCCCTACACGCCGACCACCTTCGGTGCCTTTGCCGGCTACAATCGCGGCGAACTGTTCGAGGTGACACGCAAGACGCCGATCGATGCCTGGGCCGAGGAAAACGGTGCGGTTTTCGAGCCGGTGTCGCTGTGGCGCCGCGCCTGGTATTTCCCAAAGCCGGGCGAGGACATGCACGCCGCGATAGCACGCGAATGCAAGGCGGTGCGCGAGTCGCTCGGCATGTTCGACGCCTCGACGCTCGGCAAGATCGAGATCGTCGGGCCGGATGCGGCCGAATTCCTCAACCGCATGTACACCAACCCGTGGTCGAAGCTTGGCGTGGGCCGCTGCCGCTATGGCGTGCTGCTCGGCGAGGACGGTTTCATCCGCGACGACGGCGTGATCGGGCGCGTGTCGAGCGACCGCTTCCATGTCACCACCACCACCGGTGGGGCGGCGCGTGTGCTCGCCATGATGGAGGACTATCTCCAGACCGAGTGGCCGGACCTCAAGGTGTGGCTCACCTCTACCACCGAGCAGTGGGCGGTCATCGCCCTGCAGGGGCCGAATGCGCGCAAGCTGCTGGAGCCGCTGGTCGATAGCATCGACCTGTCGGAGGAGGCGTTCCCGCATATGTCGGTGGGTGAAGGGCGCATCTGCGGCGCGCCGACCCGGCTGTTCCGCATGAGCTTCACTGGGGAGCGTGGCTACGAGGTCAATGTGCCGGCGCGCTACGGCCGCGCGGTGTGGGAAAAGCTCTATGAAGCCGGTCAGCAATTCGGCATCACGCCCTATGGTACCGAGACCATGCACGTGCTGCGCGCCGAGAAGGGCTACATCATCGTCGGCCAGGACACCGACGGCACGCTGACGCCGGACGATGCCGCCCTCGGCTGGGCTATCGGCAAGGCCAAGCCCGACTTCGTCGGCAAGCGCTCGCTGACGCGGCCGGACATGCTGAAGGACGATCGCAAGCAACTCGTCGGCCTGCTGACCGCCGATCCGAACACGGTGCTGGAGGAGGGGGCACAGATCGTGCTCGATCCGAACCAGGCGCTGCCGATGATGATGGTCGGCCACGTCACCTCGTCCTACTGGAGCGCGACGCTCGGACGCTCAATCGCGCTTGCCGTTGTCGAGGGCGGCAGGGCACGCGAAGGCGAGACCATTCATGTGCCCATGCCCGATCGCACGCACCAGGCCAGGATCGTCGGCACGGTATTCTTCGATCCCGAAAACAAGCGTCTCAGCGCATAGGAGTCGACCATGCTGCATGAACATCATCCGCTGGTGGGGCGGGAAATCGCCGTGCGTGAGGCCGCTCCGCTCAGCATCCGCGCTGTTGCCGACTGCGCGCGCTTCAGCCTGCGGATCGATCCGGCACGGATTGTCGAAGCTTCGAAAGCCTTCGGGCTTTCCTTGCCGGAAAGGATCGGCGACGTGACGGTTTCAGGCGACCGGCTTGCCGTCCGCCTCGGCCCGGACGAGTGGTATCTGACGGCGCCGTTGGCCGAGAACCAGGCCATCGAGCGCGACTTTGCCAAGCTCTATGCGACAGTGCCGCATAGCCTGGTCGATGTCGGCCACAGTGAAGTCGGCATCGAGGTGGAGGGCACGGCGGCTCTGCTTGCTCTGCGTTCGGGGATTGCCTTCGACATCGAGGCGATACCCGCCGGCACCGGCTGCCGCACCATTTTCAACAAGGCGCAGATCGTGCTGGTTCGCGAGGCGGAGAACCGGTTCCGCATCGAGGTCTGGCGCTCCTTCGCCGATCACGTCTGGGGCATTCTCCAGGCCGTTAGCCGCGAAATCGCAATCGACATTTGATTGCATCTCATAAGAGGTGGGCAAGGGGTCTCACAAGACAATCGCCGAACCATCACTCCTGCGTAGGGCTATTGCCGGGCGGTCGGTGCTCCTGACGTCCGATCAGCCATTCGCTGGCCGCGCAGATGATGAGCATCAGGCAGATCAGCAGGAGCCCCGCGGGTTGCTCGCGACCGAGGTGGACCAGCGAGCCGAGCAGCACGCCTGCCATCAACACCGCGCCGAGTACGATTAGCAACCGTATGCCGCCGGCCGATTTGCGTAAGCGCCAATGCGCAGCAAAGACGGCAAGATAGGCAATGAGGAAAGTGACGCCGGCAAGGTTTGCGATGGCGCCCAGCGGAAAGGCGAGAATGAGCGCCAGTGAGATGGCCAAAGCAATGAGTGCTGCACGGATGGGTATCCCGGTGTGCATCTCGACCCAATCAGTCACCACCGTCGAAGAAATTCGCGATGGCGCGCCGAGTGCCAGCCTGTGGTTCCAGTTGTACGTGTGGAAGAACAGGGACCTTTCGCGATCGCTGCTCGAACGCGTGGGAAAGGCGGGTGTGACCACGCTGGTCGTCACCGCCGACACGCTGGTCGTCACCGCCGACACGCCGGTGGGCCCGAAGCGCGAATACAATCAGCGAAACGGCTTCTCAATCCCGATCAAACCGTCAGGACGCTTGGCCTGGGACGTCGTAACTCATCCACGCTGGCTGTGCGGCGTACTACTTCGCTATATGGTGACCACCGGAATGCCGACCTACGGTCACTACCCACAGGAATTCCGAAGTAGGGTCACGCGACCATCCGTCGCTGAGGACGTCAGGCTCGAAAACCACTTGAACTGGGACGACATACGGGATCTGCGGCGCTGGTGGAGGGGCAAGCTGCTCATCAAAGGCGTCCTTAGCTTACGCGACGCGTTGAAGGCGAAAGAGGTTGGCGCGGATGGCGTCGTCGTGTCCGCTCATGGTGCACGCAACTTGGATGCGGCGCCCGCCCCAATCGCGGTTCTTCCGCACATTGCCGACGTCCTGGGCGACAAGCTTGAGATCCTTGCCGATAGTGGTGTGGTGCGCGGCAGCGACATCCTCAAGTACATCGGCAGCGGCGCCACATCGGTCATGGTCGGCCGGCTTCCGCTGTGGGGCCTGGCGGCCGGAGGTGAGGCCGGGGCCTACGCCCTTCTGACGATGTTGCGGGAGGAGATCGATATAACCCTGACGATGCTCGGCATTCGCGCGCCCGCCGAGACACGGACGTTAGCCACTGGCAGGTGACGCTCAAACGATCCAGAGCGAATGCCGCAGGCGCAGGACTGACTTGAAACGCAGGCGATGTTCGACACCGAGAAGAGGGCGGCAAGTGCGCCTGATCCCGCCTCGTGAAACCCGTCGTCAAACGCCAGAAGAAGTCGCGCCCCTTACCCATCACGTCTGTCCTTGTCGAACCAGTCATGACCTGCAGCATCGCTTCGACCTTTATGTTCTCCTCCCGGCCCATTCGATAGGCAAGTGTGAGTTGGTCGATCGCCTCGACGATTTCGTTGTCTGTCCAGCCGGCGGCACGCACGTTGTCGATCAGATCATACAGCGCGTCCTCGATCGCCTGCTGACAGTCGATATCCCTTTCGGGATAGTGTTCCTGCCGTTTCGGCGGGTCGATCTGCGCCATCTGGGTCGCGGTTCAGGCCGCTAGCGGCTCGATCATATTGGCGTTGTCGTTTCGCCTTCTGTCCTTGGTGGATGAGTTGACCGCGCGATTCACGCGATAGAATTCCAGGCTGCCATCCAAATCATGATTCAGCAGACCCTTGGCGTCCGGGACTGATGTCGACGGGTCCAACCATCCATCGTAGACGGCAGGATCAAGAATGATCGGCTGGCGATCGTGCAATTGCTTCATCGGCTCCTGCGCCGCCGCGGTCAGGATCGTGCAACTGGTTATGTCGAGCGCCTGGTTGTAGGCCCACAGGCCGGCGAATGAGAAAGGCTGGTGCTGCGGCAGATGGATGTGCCAGGGGTCTTTCTCGCCGTCGGCGCCCTTTGACCATTTGTAAAAACCATCCGCTGGGATCAGACAGCGCTTGGCCTTGAACGAGTCCCGGAAAGCCGGCTTGCTGTCGGCATCTTCCGAACGCGCATTGAATAGCGTGAACTTGGGCATTTCCTTCGCCCAGAACGGCACCAGCCACCAGCGGCCCTCGCGGACCTTGTGATGGCCGTCATCGCCGGCAGTGATGAACGTGACGCCCTGCGTCGGCGCGATTTTGTAGCGGGCTTCGGTGTTTCTGCCCCTGTCATTGACGGTCAGTCGATACTACGCGTGGATTTCAGCCCAAGTGTGATACTGCGTGAACCTACCGCACACTTTTCCTCTCCTTGCCCGTCCGGCCAACGTTGAAAGCATAGGTATAACCACGGAGAAAGGCGAGAGTGAGGGCTTCCCGCCTGGGCGTCGTGCTGGCCCAACTGGATGGCGCCGTAAGCCGGTACACACTTTCAATTCTGTGCTGGCCAGGCCTAAAAAAGGCCCCGGCAGAAAAGAGCCGGGGCCCCAGAGAACCTGATTAGGTTTTTTTCTTCGTGATTAGCGTCAGCGTTCCATCTGTGACCATGCTTGTGCCGACCACGTGTGCAGATGTCGCCCCTTTGGCATCGAGCGCGGCTTTCGCCTCCGGGATGCCATCGATGCCAGTGCGCAGCTTCTTGAGATTGGCTTCGCCAGCCTGCGCCGCAATTTGTTCTACCTGCTTTTGTGCCTTGTGAGGCAATTCGCTGACATCGACGACGTTGATGCGCTGGATTTTTGGTGCTTCCGGTGTAGCTACCGGTGCCTGCTTCGGCGGCTGTGGCGCTGATGTTTCTTGTGCGTTCGCCGCCAAGGCGCCAATGAAGGTGATGCTTGCTGCCAGCATGATAGCTTTGCGCATGGGTATCCCTTTCAAGTTGGCCCCCGCCAACCGACCAACCCACAACGACAATGAGTTCATAGGCTGCCATTCACGGGGCCATTTCGTGACCATATGTTGTCGACGGTGTGAGATGCGGTGCCGAACAGTAAAAAGGTGTCCGCAGTGTCCGCAGACGGGTGCCCATCCGAGCTAGCTTGGTGCCCCAATCCCTAAGGTGGCCCGACATCCCGCAAGGCAGGGTGTGGGGGAGCCTGCGAAAGCCGGGCCGGCCCCGATGGAATCGGGACACTGACCTTATACCAGCGGTGGGGCCGCATCGCCGCTCAAACTCACACAGAGCTAACAGCTATGACACCTGTGAGGGCGTCACTCCACACTGTGCGGGACCTCGCCTGATCTCGTGACGGCTGACATGCGGTGTCCACCCAGAGATAACAGCGCCCAGACCCAGATGACGAAGATCGCCACCAGTCCTGTCAGGATTCAATAAGGCCAGCGGCCGTAGCCGCCGCGATGCGGTTTCGGACTCATCGCACCTCCTCGGCTGAATCTAACCCCAGCGGCGCAGTAAGCTGACAGGGTAGGAGGCACTTCGTCAAAAACTTCCGCAACGCTGGCTTACCCCCAGCGAGTTGGCAGCGTGACGGAAGTTCAGGTGCTCGGCAACCGCCAACGTCTGAACCAATGACGTCAAGGGAATGCGTGAACCAAGAATGGTCCGGTCACGCATATCCGCCTTGGTGCGCCTCCTCATGATCAACACATCGGACAGAAAGCCGATGTGCTACCGCGTTGCGGATATGAGAAGCATCATCGGCCTCTCAATTTCTTCCTCCAAAGCTGGGTTCTCTCTGATCTGCTCCAGCGATGGCGCGAACTCTTCAACGACTTTGATCGTAAACCCGGCGCGGATCAGTGTGTTGAGCGTCGTGCCAATGGTCCGATGATATTTGACAACTCCTTTTACAAACCAGTCGGTCTGGCGCTCGCCCTCAACAGAATAGCGGTTCACAGGCCAGGTCTTGCGACCATCCTCATCTTGGATCCATCGCGGATGAGTGGCCGCCATGAAAATCGGATGCTCGATGGTAAGGACGAAATCGGCTCCGGGCACGAGCGATCGATGAACCATGCGAGCGAGCCGTTCGAAGTCGCGAACATAGTGAAATGTCAGGGCGCTGTAAGCGAGATCGAACGCTGCTTCGGGCAACTCAAGTGTTTCAAGATCTGCCGTTCGGTACGTGATCGCATCGTCGCTCGTGATCTCTTGCGCACGAGAGATCATCTTCTCGGACAGGTCGATCCCGAGGACTGACGTTGCCCCCTGTTCGCGCATCCAGCGCGAAGCCCAGCCGAAACCGCAACCGAGGTCGACGATCCGTGTGCCGGCCAAGTTAGGAAGCAGAGCGCGTATCGCCGGCCATTCGGGCGCGCCGGAGAGCCCCTGAACTTATCTGGGAAGCTGGCTATAGCCAGAAAAGAAGTCGGGATTGTCGTAGATATTTTGTGCCATGATGGACTCCATCGAAGATGATGGGACGAGGCACAGGTCATGCGGAAAGCCTCGTCCACGAAGGGCGCGAGGCCTAGGTATCGTTCCGCTGTCGATATTAAAGCGGTCGACGTCCCGGCATCCCGCCTACTGGGATGCCGGCGAACCGGGAGACAATATGAGTATCCTTCTCGACCATGGAGAAATGATATTATCCGGTATTGTTGGCGTCAACAGAGTGTCGTCGAGGTCGAAGAGAGGGCGCCGGTATTTCATTTTTCAATCCATTGAAGAGCGATGCCAATGACCTGTCGAGCGTCACAGGCAACTGGATAGCCGGCGCGGCCAGGCCGAACGGCATATGTCCAAGGCGGGCTAAGGTGGTGGGTTCCGCCCACAAATGACAACCTCTAAGGTTCGAGATTGGTGACAAATCGGTCCTTCAGCCGGTCGCAAAATTGGATCGCGACAAGCTAAGTCATTCCTTCTATCTCATTCCGTCAGGCGGCAGCTCCCGCCCCGCACAGCCTCGATAACCACGGAAAGAGTTTGCTCCCGAGTATGCGCATCTATCGGCAGGGCATGCCGCTCAAGCTGACCTAGCGATGAGAGTTGCTTGTGGAGTTCCGTGATTGGACCGGGATCATTCAAGGTGTCGCCGCCACGCTCTTGGCAGCGGCGGATGGCCACATCGAGAGGCGGGCGGAGAACCACGTAGTGAACTGGTACGGAGATTTTCCTGAACGGAGCGAGGAACCACGGTCCGACAATGCCGTCCACGATGACAAAGTAGCCGCCGCTGGCATAGCCTTCGGCGGCCTGCGCTAGCACATCGACAACAACGGTGTTCTGGTCATGAGCTTCCGGCAGATAGGGCTGGATCGCTCCATTCTTGATGAAATGCCAGAAATCGTCGGAATGAAGATGGACCTTCGACGATCCGGGCTCTCTGGCGAGCGCCTGCGCCGTCGTGGTTTTTCCGGAACCGGGAGGCCCGGTCAGAATGAGTATTTCGCCTGTATGATTCATCCGCCTTCTACCTAGCATTGAGCAGGCGTCTGCAGATCACAGCCCGCCCGCCCTGTTCAGGCCGGCCCTCACACAGGTCATCGCCGACGGCGTCGCCCGGGGCGTCTTCGATACGTTCGATGCGGAGAGTGTGGCCGACCTGCTCTTGAACCTTCCCGCGAGCACCTATCCCATTCTTGCTGAGATCATTGCGTCACCAGCGAAAGGCCGAATGGAGGAGCTGATCGATCTGCTCGATCGCCGCCTGCGCTTGTACGGAATCGCCATCGACCGGGTTCTCGGTCTCCCGGATGGAAGCGTGCCGCTCGCCAACATCCAGCACCTCCGCAAGCTCATCAGCGCTCGAGATTCCTCATGATACGGTCCCTGAACATCGCGACAGCTTCGGGCAGCCAGCCATTGGCAACAGGCTAGTGGTGAAAACCTGACGCTTGGTACCCGCAATGAACGGCAAGATCCGACCTCGAAGTGGCCATTCAGGGTTGGATTGGTGTTTGCCGAAAGCTGCCGCCTTATGGGTGCAACACATGATGCACCCCACGTCTGAGCAGAAAACTCAGTTTAGAACCGGGTCGAGGCTGCGGCGGGTCCCAAAGTTACTGCTCGGCTTTGTCGTAGGCGCGACGATGTTCTTCAATGGTAGGCAGATTATCTCGAATCCAAAAGTTGAGTCCTTCAAGGGCGTGCAAAACGCCGGTTCCCATGTCGGTCAACTCGTATTCGACCCGCGGTGGCACTTCGGGAAAATAATGACGCACGACAAGCCCGTCGCGCTCTAGATTGCGCAGTGTCAGCGTCAGCATTCGCTGGGTGATCCCGTCGATCTCTTTTTTGAGCGCTGAAAAGCGGAGCCGCCGCTCATCTGCGCGGGAGAGACGCCACAGGACTTGGACAGTCCATTTGTCACCGAGCCGCGTGCAGATCCCGTTTGATGGGATTGGTTTGAACTCCAGATTGCCCTCTGGCGCCTGATATGAGCGGGCATGAATGGAATTGTCCAAGAGTATCATCCCTGTACCTGATGCTGAAAAATGTGCCGTCTTCCAACGTCATTCTATCTGTATATATGGATGCCCTTGGTTCAACACGAGGGTTCTCATCAATGACCAATGACAAACGTCCGATCCTGGTTTTCGGTGCGACCGGTCGTCAGGGCGGATCGGTCGCTAAAGCTTTGCTGAAGGCAGGGTGGCCTGTTCGCGCACTTGTACTGGATCCAATGGAACCGGCCTCGATTGCCCTACGAGACGCAGGCGTCGAACTGGTGCCCGGGTCATTCAAAGACACGGATGTGATCCGGGCGGCGATGAAAGATGCTTATGGCGTTTTCAGCGTCTTGCCAGCCAACTTGGCGGCAGAGGAAGAAGTACGCTACGGCACCTCTCTCGCTGACTTGAGTGTCGAAAGCGGCGTCGCTCATCTCGTTTATTCCTCGGGCGCCAGCGCCGGGGATAAGCTGACAGGTGTGGCGCGGTTCGACGCCAAACCTCGCATCGAGGCGCACATCCGCAAACTGCCCATCAGCGCAACCATCGTCAGGCCCATGATCTTCATGGAAATGCTTGTGCGACCTAGGTTCGGCTTGGACGAAGGGCGGTTGCTCTCTCTTATCAGACCAGATCATTCGATCCAGCTTACTGCCGTGAACGACATCGGAAAGTTCGTTGCGGCCATGTTCGCCGACAAGGCTCGGTTCGGCGGGGTGACTTTGAAGATCGCAAGCGACAGGGTGACAGGTCTTGAGCTCGAAGCCGCCTTTACCGAAGTCGCCGGTCGCCCGATAACTTATGCACGCCTTCCGGATGACGTTCTCGCAGCCAATGCGGACCTCGCGCACATGGCTAAGAGCTTGGAAGATGGCCCGCTGGCAGAACGTGTCGATCTAAACGCTATGCGGGAGATCAATCCAGAACTCCTCTCTTTCCGATCTTGGCTTGCCGGCAGCGGACGCAAGGCGCTCGTTGACGCCTTAGGGACAAGTGCTGCCCACCAACCAGAGTAGCAGTGTTTTGGTGGCTTCGATCGCTGCCGCCGCTCCGGCATGCGAGCGATCGCAGAAGCAAAGGCGAGCGAAAACGCCCGCGGACAGAATGTGACTGCTTAATTGCGCAACCACGCAGATCTTCGTTCCAGCGAGCAACGCCAGGAGCGGACTGGCGGCTTCCCACCCCAGAGCAGCTCTCCGTGTCGGGCACCAAGCGTCAGGCTTTCACCACTAGCTTCCTCTCGCAAACTCAATGATTGGTACCGCTGCTATGAATCCAACTCCATCTGAAGCCGCAGGCGAACCGCAGGTGACCACCGAGTGGCGAGGCCCATTTAAGAACAGCGAAGTCAACTTACTGCACGCAGAGTGCTTCGAGCATAGGTTATTCGAGGACGATTGGTGGGCCCAGGTCAACCGCATCAGCCTGGGCTGGGTCTGTTTGCGCCAAGCAACAAATCTGATCGGGTTCGTTAATGTCGCCTGGGATGGAGCTGTCCACGCCTTCGTTCTGGACACGATGATAACGACTGCATTCAGGCGACAGGGCCTTGCGACAGATTTGATAAGGGAGGCGGTTGAACGTGCGAGGGAAGCCGGCTGCGAATGGCTTCATGTTGATTTCGATCCTCACCTCCGCTCGTTCTATTTCGACGCTTGCGGCTTCAGGCCAACGGACGCTGGACTCATCCCACTCAAGTAGCAGCGATGACGATTGAACTCAGTCGCGCCGAACTCCACGCTGTCGCCGGCTACGCTGCCGTTTGCGCGCGGGAAGCGTTGCCGATCTTCGAAGCCGAATGCCCTGAAGATCCACGACCTCGCACGGCGATCGAGGGGCGTTCGCGGACGGTGCCGAGCGAACTAAAGCGATCCGAGATAGCGCGTGGGCTGCGCAGCGGGCAGCTCAGGAAAGCCGGGACGCCGGACTGGCTGCTGCAAGCGAAGCCGCACGCGCTGCTTTGGCCGCGGCAGGCGCGGCGTTTCTTCACCCGCTCGCGAAAGCGACGCAGGTCAAACATATTCTCGGGCCGGCCGCCCATGCGGCGCGAGCGTTTGAGCTTTCCGCTGGCGACGATCCAGATGTGGGTACGACCCATGTGGAGAAAGCGGGGCTGCTCGATTTCCCAATGTGCGGGTGGTGCTGCGCTGCTAGGGTCGCAAGCGCGTCAGCGCCGCTTTCGCGTCGGGGAGGATGCCACGGAACACCCACGTCGACCCATGCCTGGGGCGACAAGGATTCCTGCAAAGGGCGGGTGGCGTAGATTGGCTCCAGGGTTGGGAGCTTCTTGCAGCTAACAAAAGCTTGTCGTTTCAGCCGCAACGGGGGCACTTGCATCCGGCCTCCGTCTCTGGCGGACGAGCGACTTTCTGGCAGGGGACAGGCTAGTTGTGGTTGTATGCCCGGCCGCCTGTGGGTGGACATCCACTACATCATCGCCTATATAGAGATCTGTGATGCCGATTATCGATTTCATAGATTGTATTTTCGGCAGCAGTAATCAAATCCAGAATTGGATGTCGGTAATATAGATCGTAGATAAGGAGATATTATCTGCCGATGCAGGCGGATGTGATTGCCTCATAATGCCGTTTAATATTGAATTTGAGAAATCGGATGCCTCGCGAGGCGTCAAAATCACCCTCAGGAACGTTTACAAGGTTTTCGGAGGCGTTACCGGGCGTGCGTTGGAGATGGCACGCGCAGGCAAAAGCAAGTCCGAAATTCGAGCAGCCACCGGTTGTGCGATCGGCGTCGATAGTGCAAGCTTCGACATCATGGCTGGCGAGACCTTTGTCATCATGGGCCTGTCTGGCTCCGGCAAGTCGACCTTGCTCCGCCTTCTCAACCGCCTGATCGAGCCAACCTCCGGCACCATCGAGATAGACGGCCGCGACATCACCAAGATGTCGAAGCGCGAGCTGATTGAGCTGCGTCGGCGCGACATGAGCATGGTGTTCCAGTCATTCGCCCTCCTGCCCAATCGCAATGTCCTCAACAATGCAGCCTTCGGGCTGGAAGTTGCGGGCGTGGGCGAGGCCGAGCGCGCCGAAAAGGCGCTTGCCGCACTCGACGCGGTCGGCCTCAAGGCCTATGCGCAGAGCAGGCCGGACGAACTTTCCGGCGGCATGAAGCAGCGCGTGGGTCTGGCGCGGGCGCTCGCCAGCGAGCCCACCATCCTGCTCATGGACGAGGCCTTCTCCGCACTCGATCCGCTCATCCGGACAGAGATGCAGGACGAGCTGATGCGCCTGCAGGGCGAAAACAGCCGCACGGTCATCTTCGTCAGCCACGACCTCGACGAGGCTATGCGCATCGGCGACCGCATCTGCATAATGCAGCACGGCAAGGTCGTGCAGGTCGGCACCCCGGACGAGATCGTCTGGAAGCCCGCCAACGACTATGTGCGTTCGTTCTTCCGCAACGTCGATGTCTCGCAGGTCTTCAAGGCTGGTGACATCGCGCGCAAGGCGCAGCTTACCATCATCGACCGGCAGGGCGTCTCCGTGGCGGCCGCGCTGGAGCAGATGGAGCAGTCGGGCCGGGACGTGGCAATCGTCGTCGGCCGTGACCGGAGATATCACGGCATGGTCAGCCAGGATGCCCTGATCGAGAAGGTGAAAGCCAAGGTCGCAGAGCCATATCGCAACGCCTTCCTGCAAGACGTGTTGCCCATAGCTGCAAGCGAACCCGTGTCGAACGTGTTGGGCCGCGTGGCGGAGAGCCGCTGGCCCGTTCCCGTTGTCGACGAGCAGGGCCGCTATGTCGGCTCGATCAGCAAGTCGTCACTTCTGGAAACGCTCGACCGCGCCGGTTGAGCCGAAACCGAAGGGAAGAAACATGGATTTCAATTTCAGTGTCGGCCACGGCGCTGACGTCACCGTCAACTACATTCTCGACAACTACACGCCCGCGCTGGATGTGATCGCTGCGGCCATCGGCTGCGTCACCGGCGGCATCCAGGGCCTCCTCGTCGGCATCCCGCCTGTTGGCGGCATTGCCATACTGGCGGTCCTGTCGCTCTGGCGCGTGGGCTGGAAGTTCGCCATCTTTGCAACGCTCTCGCTTGCGCTCATCAACCATATGGGCCTTTGGCAGCGTACGATGGAGACGCTGTCGCTGGTGCTTTCGGCCACGATTATAGCGGTCGTAGTAGGTATTCCGGCGGGCATCGCGTCGGCGCGATCGGACCGGGTGGCGAGCTTGCTGCGGCCAGTGCTCGACCTGATGCAGACGATGCCGGCCTTCGTCTATCTGATCCCGGCTGCGATGTTCTTCGGCCTCGGCGCCGTGCCGGGCACGATCGCGACGGTCATCTTCGCCATGCCACCTGTTGTGCGCCTGACAAATCTGGGCATACGCCATGTGCATTCCGAGTTTATCGAGGCGGGCTTGGCCTTCGGCTGTACGCCCTCGCAGCTTCTGTTCAAGGTGCAACTGCCTAATGCGATGCCCTCCATCATGGCCGGCGTGAACCAGACAATCATGCTTTCTCTGTCGATGGTCGTGATTGCCTCAATGATCGGCGCAGGCGGCCTCGGCAACTCCGTGCTGACCGGCATCCAGCGCCTCGATGTGGGCGCCGGCTTCGAGGGCGGCTTGGCCGTCGTTGTCCTGGCCGTGGTTCTTGACCGCATCACCCAGAGCTTCGGCAAGGGCAGTTCGGGCTTGCTGAGCTTCCTTGCCTTCCGAAAAGCCAGCGGACGCATTCGGGCGGCTTCGCAAGCCGCCGGTGTTCCGGCTGATGACGAGCGGCGCTCCGCCGCCGCTTGACCTCCCGAAACCAAGAAGGAGAAGATATGTTCAAAACACTGACACGCATAGGCTTGGCCGCGCTCCTGATGGGCGGCATGGCCACCTCCGCCTTCGCGCAGGACAACAAGTCCGTGAAGATCGGCTGGGCTGCGTGGTCCGACGCCGAATTCGTCACCAAGCTCACCGCGAAGCTCATCCAGGACAAGCTCGGGCAGAAGGTCGAGCTGGTGCAAACCGATGTCGCGCCGCTCTATCAGGGCGTCAGCCGCGGCGATCTCGACGTCATGATGATGGCCTGGCTGCCGCAAACCCATGCCGACTACTACAAGCGCGTCGTGTCCAAGGTGGATACGCTCGGCACCATCTATGACGGTGCGAAGCTTGGCTGGGTTGTGCCGCAATATATTCCTGAGAGCGAGATCAGTTCCATCGACGACCTCAAGAAGGACGATGTGAAGCAGAAACTCGGCGGCACCGTCCAAGGCATCGATCCGGGCGCGGGCCTGACGCGGCTTTCCGAGCAGGCCAACAAGGATTATGGCCTCGACTACAAGCTGCAGATCTCCAGTGAGGCAGGCATGCTGACCACAGTGGACCGGGACATGCGCTCCGAAAAGTGGTTCGTTGCCACGGCCTGGAGCCCGCATTGGATGTTTGGCAAGTACAAGCTGCGCTACATCGACGACCCCAAGGGGGCGCTCGGCAAGGCTGAGCATGTCGACATCCTCGCCCGCAAGGGGTTCAAGCAGGAGAACCCCAAGGTCGCCGAACTCCTGTCACGCATGAAGCTGCCGGTCCCCGAACTCGAGGCGGCCATGTTCGACGCGCAGGAAACCTCCTATGACAAGGCGGTGGACAAATACATCGCCGACCACCCAGAGCGGGTAAAGGCGTGGCTCGGCGAGTAATCGAGCCAACGTGCTGGAGAAGGCGGCATGGACCGGCGGCAATCTTGCTGTCGGTTCTTTTTCGGCGTTGCCACCCCGATAGAGGACAGTCAGTAGACGGCCCGGATCGGACAGGTCGAGAACGTCGATAGATGGTAAGCCCGGTCCGCCTTTGTGGAGGGCATGCGGCAAAGCGGACGTGAATGACATCGCTAACGTTTATCGGGCGGCAACATTGGTCGACAGGGATGCCACAACCTCGAACGTCTGAGTTCAAGGTGCCTCCTGCACTTCCTCGACTTCCGGCGTTACGGGCGCCGGATTGACCACGTAGATATCAGAGCTCAGATCACCGCTGGATCGGATGATGATCCCGTCGTCCTTCAGTCGGCTAAACGTTGCCATGGATAACCGCATGGGTTTGCCTCTGACATCCACGGCGATGATCTTTTCTGACCATGGAACGTGGGTGATCTTGTCGACACGCTTGAGAAAGCGCTTCTCCTTGTCGGTCAGTGTAATCATTTCGGACCGCGCTGTTAGCAAAGCTCGCTGGCTAGAAACGCCCGCGGCACCACGCTGTTCCGCGACGTGGCGACATGCCAAGCTCCGCAGTGGCGCAGCATCGGTCCGCTTCGGCCTCGGTGCGGGCTTTCCCCCGCATCTTCGGAACTTCGGCGGGGCTTAATCGTTTCCGCTACCTTCAGTGCGCAACCCTCGCTCGCCGCCTTCCAAGTCCGACGGCGGGCACTTTTTTGCCGAGCGAACGCTGGCATTACGGCGACACGAGGGAGAAAGGACGAAAGTCGTGCGCAGGATCCTGATCGTATTCGCCACGACAGTTCCCTTGGTCTTTGCGGCTCAAGCGCAAACCACTGAAGGCACCAGCACTCAGATGTTCGTTGCCCCAAAGCCAACAGATGTCCTTAGCTACAACCTCAAAGGGTTGAAAATCAAAAACGAGGCAAATGACGATGTTGGCGAAATCAAGGATCTGGTCCTCTCCCAAAACACGCTCTCAGGGTATGTGGTCTCTGTTGGCGGCATCTTGGGAGTAGGAGAGCATTACCATTACATAGTTGTCAGCCCAAAGGCGGTGAAGATCACCTACGACGAGAAGGACAAGAAGTGGACAGCGACAATGGACGCGACCAAGGCCCAGCTCATGGCTGCCCCGGAGTTCAAGTACGTAGGCCGCTGGAAGCGGTAAATCCATTCCTCATCCCACATCGAGCCCGCCGCACTCCAAGGCAGCCTGCTCGCGATACGCGAGCGAGGCTCGATGAACGCTCCTCCCAATCCCCGACTCGCCGCTGAACTGGGGGCGGTGTGCTTATCTCTCAGGCGCGCGCCGCTCTTTCTTTCCCAGATCGCCACCTAGCGAGAGCCGCCAACCACTGCGCAGTTTGATGTAGCGGGCAAGTGCTTCGGCCATGGCGGCCTCTTCCGTCACGCCCTCCAGATACTTGTACATCAGAAAGCGCGCAGCCTCGTTGACGCTGCCTGACAGGTGTGCGTCAGTGAGAACGCGTTTGATCTTCTCTAGGTCGGCCGAGGATAGAAACTGATGACTTGTTGGCACATCTTTTCTCCAGGGCTGCTTGGTCACTATACCCCGGGCTACGACGCCCCAACAGCCAAGATGCGCGCGGTAACCAGTCACGTCCAGTCCTCGGCCGGTTCAAATTTCGACCCAATGCTGGAACCTCGCCCCAGTTCGATCATTTTGATCTGAGTTCATATGTGATCGCTCTCACCCGCCGCCTTCCAACCTTGCCGGCGGGCATCTTTTTTGCGCGCGCACGCTGCCGGAACTTTTTTCTGGATATGTTCGCTATGCGGGTCCGCGGTAGGGCCAGAACTGACGAATGTCGCGCAAAGGTCTACCGCCCACGATCATCGCAGGCGTTTAAGTGTGCTGGGGTGGGGGGCCTATTTCCGCGCTCGCCTGGCCGGGCAGCTCAGGAACGATAGCACTGCCGCTGCGTTGACTCGGTGCGCTTGGCTCCCAAGCGATTTTGTGCATCGTTCCTGCCCGTCGACCGATCCGGGACGGCGGGCTTCTTCTTTTTGCGGTCTTGCTTTGCACCTCGGGCAAATCGTGCATTGCTACGCCGCACAATGAGCGTACCCCATGCGCGTCGCCGGCCAAGGTGCCGGCGCTAGCCTTTCGTCGGATGGGACTTGGTCCATCGCTTAACGGCGAATTCGCCGGTCATAGCCCCCTTGGTGCCCTGCTTCATGATCAGCTCACGGTGGGGATAGGGGATTTCTATTCCGTTCTCCTTGAAGGTGTCCCACAGCGCCAGCAGCACATTGCCGCGCACATTGGTCAAGCCCTGCTGGGGATCGTGGATCCAGAACCGCAGGACGAAGTCCAGTGAGGATTCGCCGAAGCCGGTAAGCCAGCAGACCGGCCCGTGGTCGGCCTCCACGCGGTCGACGCCCAATGCAGCCTCTATCGCCAGTTGGATGACCTTATGCGGATCAGCCTTATAAGAGACGCCGAAATTCACGTCGAGCCGCACGAGCTTGTCGCTGAACGACCAGTTGATGACCCTCCGGGTGATGAAGTCCTCGTTGGGGATCAGGTATTCGTGGCCGTCGCGCGTCACCACCGAAACAAACCGCGCCCGCAATTCGCGTATCCAACCGAAAGTGCCTTCGAGCGAAATGGTGTCGCCCGGCTTGATCGACTTATCGAGAAGGATGATCACGCCGGAGACGAAATTCGAGACGACCTTTTGCAGCCCGAAACCCACACCGACGCCCACAGCGCCGGAAAATACGGTCAACGCCGACAGGTCGACACCGACGGAGGAAAGCGCGATGGCACCCGCCACCAACACAAGCCCGATCTTTGCGACCTTGCCAATGAGAATTCGAATCGATGGCGTCAGTTCTTCGAAGCTCTGGACACGCTCGTCGAAATAATTACCGACGACGATGGCCAGCCAAACGGTTGCGATCAGCAGCACTGCCGCTTTCAGCACCGTGAGAGCGGAAATGCGCATCGCGCCCAAAGGGAAGGCGAGGCTGTCCAGGAAAGCCGCAGCCTCGTCGCTGATGCCCAGTATGACAAGGGCAGCATAGATCCAGGCAAACCAGCCGAGAGTGCGCCCGACCAGGCGGTTGCGTATGATCCGCGACAGTACCGACGCGAACAGCCACGCCAAGGACAATGAAAGCGCGATAACGAGCAAATGCGTCTGGCTTGGCTGAGTGACGCTCCGCATGAGCGTGAGTGCGACGAGCAGGAATACCGAGAAAAGGATCCAGTTAGTGCGTCGCAACAGCGCGACTACGACCCGCAATAGTCCGGGATGCCCCTTGATCCGGCGTGCCCGACCCTCCAGGAGCGGTTCGACGCGCCGCGCTACAAGCTTCGCCGCCAGGAAAAGGCATATGATGATAACAGTTTGATAGAGGAGCCACGGCGTGGCGGTGTAATCTATTGCTGCGCCGATCTGGACCAGCGTGTCGTTGATGGCGGTGCGAACATCTATGCCCACATACTCGATATGGCGCGGGCATCAAGAACGGCAAGCATCGCCCCCGCAAACCGTTCAGATGCCGCAGAATTCTGTGGGCGCGGGTTCACCTGACCCTCATTTTACTCCGCTTGTTCTGGAACGTGGCCCGATTTCGTGACCGCTGACATGCGGTGCCCACCTAAGGACAGCAGCGCCCAGATGACAAAGACCGTCACAAGACCCAGCAAGATCCAGTAAGGCCACCGACGACGGCCGCGGTCTCGCCCAGGGTCTGGTTTCGGGCTCATTGCGCCTCCTTGATCTTAATCTAGCCCCGGTTCCCCAACCTTCAATCACCGAAAGGATAGGCTATTGCTAAACCATGCCGGCCGGATCGGCGTTGCGGCTCGACTTCATCGGTGACATCGAGGTCCCCCAAAGGCTACGGCACAATCTACGGCAACAAGCAGAGCAAGTTGCCGAAGCCAACCACCGGCACGACGTTGGGCGATGCCGTCGACGCACAAACTTCTTGGACGAAGCAGTTCAGTCTTCGGCCGCCGGTCGCTTACCGGCTCATGCACAAGACGCTGCAGGATTTGGCGAAGGAACTGAGCCTGTGCGGCAACCATCTATTTGATGCCGATCTGTAGGACTGTCCGGCAAGGTCGACCGCGCCGAGTTCGGCAAGCGGCTGGCGCAGGAAGAAGGAACCAGCGAGGCCATGTCGGTTGCCACAGCGCAGTGTTCAGCGAATCTTTGCGCGCCAACGCCAATCTGCTTGCGGATCACCCAGGAAATTGCGCTGTCACGTTCGTCACCATCCTCTTCCCGGGGGAAAGGGGCAGCAGCAATTTGATGCCGACAAGGTGGACGCCACGACTGCGACGGTCATTGTGACAGTGATGAGTCGACCATTGCTCTCGTGGCCATGATTTCGGCAACGTGGTTGTACCCGCTGCCGGCCTCGGCCTCGGCGGCTCGAGCGCCGCAAGGGAAGGGCCCACCCTTCCGGCTTCGCGCCGCGTAGGCTTCTCCCTGGCCATTTAGCGTGGCACGTCATCCTTATAGTTGCGCCGCCCGGGCGGAAGCGCGACCCCGACGCGTCGGCGGGAGAACCGACCGCCTTTGGAAAGATTGTCGAGGATCACTTCCGCCGCGTCTTCGTATGAGATGGTCAACTCTGACACTTTTTGCTTGAAAGCAAACGCCAAGGCCAGTCTGGGCAGAACGTAAGTGTAGGCAGGTCGTGTCATCGGCCATTCGTCGACAGACAAACGCAATTCCCCTGTTGGCTTGTAGTTCTCAGACGGGATCATCGGACCGGGGCACAACATCGACCAGTCCAATGGGCTCCTACGAAGTGCGTCGAGGTTGGTTCGGTGTGCCTCGTAAACCTTCGGGACCTTCGGTAAGTCGACGCCCATGATGTGCGTGCCGGGCACGTCAAGAATCGCCGCACCGCCGAATTGCCAGAGCCGACCTCCTTCGCCGAGACTAATGATTGTCGCATCGATCACAGTCTGTACAAGCTGAGTGAAGCCGGAACCCTCCGTCACACTGCCGGCTGCATTGATAGCGACGTCGTGTCCGACCATCACCCTGGCGATGTCGGAGCTTATGTCACCAATGGACACGTGCAAGTTTGGCGGAATGGGTCTGCCAACGAGACTTAGGAGCTTCGACTCGTCTCGCACGAACGCGGTCACTTCGTGAGCCCGCCGAAGCGCCAGTCCCAGAATGCGTCGGCCGCTATTGCCAGTTGCGCCAAGGAGAAAGATTTTCACAACCGCTCCCCATTTCCTGAGCGAGCCATCTTCATCGATGACGCGCGCACAGTCCCTCAGCCCTGGGGGCCGTGGACTTGGCCGCCAACGAAACAGCGAAGGTAGAAGTTCCCGAACTATCCTGGATTTGCCGTGAACTGCCCTTGATTGAGGGCGTCGGTTCCGGGGCGGGCTTCTCCCGTTTGACAACGCCGAGTTCCGTGAATGGAACTTTTTTGTTCGCTATGCGTTCTCGTTAAGAGTCCGGATGTGGCCCATCCTAACGGCCCATAAGCAGGCTTTGAGCCGCGCGGACAACTTCTTTGGAGAAGACAATGAGACCCTATCTCTCAACACTCGCTTGTTCGGGGTTGCTGAGCATTGGAGCGCTCGCCGGTGCGTCCGCTTTTGCCGGGGGCATCTCCAGTTTCCTCCCCGACATTCCCTCGGCGGTCGACACGGCTGGCGTGGCAACTTCCAGAACGCTACCGACACAGCCCCCCGCAGACGGCCAAGTCTTGAACCGGTCTTGCATCGCGGATGCATGCCAAGGCAAGTTTGAGCCAGCCGTCCTTGTGCTCAAGCCCTCTGACGGCGCGACCGGCGGCTTGCAATTCATCCGCGGCGGCGGCGGCTTCCACGGCTTTGGCGGCGGCGGTTTCCACGGCTTCGGCGGTGGTGGCTTCCACGGCTTTGGCGGTGGGTTCCACGGCTTCGGCGGCTTCCATGGCTTTCATGGCATGGGCGGCTTTCACGGGTTCCATGGCATGGGTGGCTTCCATGGCTTCCGCGGCATGGGCGGCTTTCATGGGTTCCATGGGTTCCATGGGTTCCATGGTTTCCGTGGTTTCCATGGTTTCCATGGCGGTCATTTCTTCCACCATAACAACTTCTTCTTTGATGGTGGTGGCGACGACTTCGACTGGGGCTGGGGCTTGTTCGGTCTAGGCCTGCCGTGGCTGTATCCATACTACGGCGGCTACTACGGCGCTTACCATCCGGCTTACTATCACGCCAGATGGCACCACGCGTATGCCAGGTGCTATCACCACTATCGCTGGGGTTGGGCGCACCGCCATTGCATCGTTCACTGACCGGGAAGTTCCCGGCCTTTGAGGCGGGTTTGTCGTTTGCGTGGCAGCGGCCAATGTCCCGAGTACCGCGGTGGCAAGCGGCTTGGCAACAAAGGCCCGTCGTCTCACTCGAGGCGACGGGCTTTTCACATGCAGCAAAGAGAAAGCCCCAGCTTTCGCCGCCTCGGTCTTCAGGGCTTTTCCCGCGCTAGCTACCGTTTTCCCCGACATGACTGACGATTTGGCCTGGGTTAGTTTTGACCGCGTTGCGGGGGACGCCCGTTTATTGAGAAATATCAATCCGACAGTGACCCGCTCCGGTTTCCGGGGCGGGCTTTTCCCTTGTTCAGGGCACCGTTTTCCCCGACCTGACCGGCGGTTCAATCGGAGCTAGATTGCATCTATGGTCTGGGAGAGACGGACCATCTTCGCCAATGGAAGACCGGCCCGCCCTGGTCCCAGGGCGGGCGCTTTTTCTATGGCCAGAGATTCCGCCGTCTCGCCCGAGGCGGCGGACTCTCTTGATACGATAGAGGTCAGGCGACGATCAGGACGATCTCGAGGCTGTGGGGATCGACGATCGCGATCCGCCCGTCCGGCAACGCGAAATACATGAAGCCTTCGTAGTCGGGGATGATCTCCACGATGCGCGGCGGCAATCGATAAAGGTGCACCTCCCGTGGGACGCGCGCTCCGACGCCGACGGCGAAATTGATTTCAGGGGCGGCTTTGACGTGATTTTCATGGAAAACGCGCCTGAGTTCCGTCCGCTGCTCTTCGCTCACATGGCGCTTTCCGGCGTGCTGTTGCTTGGTTCCGCCGCCCTGTTCCTCCCCCTGCTTTTCGGTTGGCCGACCCGTTTCGCCGTTCTGTTCGTTCTTTTTTTGCTCGCCACGCTGCGCCTTGGGCTGCTTTTCCTCGCCGCCCTTTGGTTTCATCGGGGTCTGTTCGCCGTTCTCGCCACCGTTCTCCATGTTTTCGCCACCGCCAGGCGCCTGGCCCTTTTCGGTGTCATATTGCCCGCCTCCTTGGCCTTCGGACTGTTCAGGCGGCTTCTTCTTCATTTCGGTCTGGGCCAGCGCGACGGCAGGCGCAAAGCCGAGAGCCAACGCAATCGCGCTCTTGAAAAGGATCTGTCTCATCGGGGAGCTCCCTGGACTTGTTTCGGCCAACGTGGGTGCAGCGGCGGTGTTCCATCACTTTCCACGGATCGCCCAGGCGAACTGGTCTGGAACACCGCTACGAGTCCGCAAAGGCGCATGCCGTTTTCCCCGACCTGACGAGATCGTCAGCCGCGGCTAACATCGTTGTGGCGTCTTGCCACTGCGGGAGGTTCTCATGCGCATTCGTCCGATCGTGATGTTGGCCTCGCTTTACCTGATTGGCACCGTCCCGGCGGTCCTGGCCGCCGAGACGCCCACCGATCCCCAGATCGCCCACATCGCCTACACCGCGGGCGTGATCGACGTTGAGGCGGCGAAGCAAGCCCTGGCGAAATCCAAGAACAAGGAGGTTCGGGATTTTGCGAAAAACATGGTCCGTGACCACAAAGCCGTAAATGCAAAGGCGCTTGCTCTGGCCAAGAAACTGAAGATTAAGCCCGAGGACAACAACACCAGCAAGGCATTGACCGAAGCGGCCAAAACCGAGCGCGCCAAGCTCGGCAAACTTCACGGCGCGGCCTTTGATAAGGCGTATATCGACAACGAGGTCGCTTACCACAAGCAGGTGAACAACGACCTGGAGACCGTCTTGATTCCTTCAGCGAGCAACGCCGAGCTCAAGAGCCTGCTCGAAACCGGTCTGAAGGTATTCCAAGGTCACGAACAGCATGCCGAGCAGGTTGCCGCCAAACTCCAGTAGGAGGGAGCGATGGTGTCGAGACGATATCTATTGGTCGCCGCCACGCTGGCGCTGGTCATGAGTAGTGGCGCCCAAGCGGAGACCATTCAGGTCACGATCAAAGAACTGGCGTTCGCTCCGGCAGACATCCATGCCAAGGTCGGCGATACGGTGAAATGGGTCAATATGGACGCCGTCGCTCATTCGGCAACAACCAAGGGCGGCTGGGACGTGACCATCCCTCCAAACAAGACCGCCAGCGCGGTGATGAAGAAGGCAGGTGAGATTAACTACCACTGCCGCTTTCACCCGAACATGACCGGCCACATTACCGTAACAGCTCCATAGCCAAGCTTTGCGGCACGATCATCAGCCCGCCTTCGGTCTCGGGGCAGGCTTTGTTGCGCCGGGTGCCGCCACTTCAGATTGGCTGACCCAAAGTTAGATCGGCCAGAAAACTGCCGTTAACGTTCGGTCCGCTGACGAGAGCCACATCACAAGTTCTTCCCTATAGACGCGCCCGAAATGTGGCCTAAACTTCCGAGAAAGTGTTTGCATTTCAGGCGTGTTTCGGCGCGCGAGAGTGCGGTTCATGTTCAGTCGCCGTTCGTTCATGCTGGGGCTGTTCGCTGTGGTTCTGGTGCCCCAAGCGACTCTTGCCGCTGGACACAGGACGGTCAGGCATAAGAAACACTTCGTTCTTAATCCCAAATATGCCCCGCAGATGGTCGCGTATCCCACTTACTATGCGCCCGGCACGGTGGTGGTCGATCCTCATAATCGATTTCTGTACCTGGTTGAGCAGCCAGGCGTAGCCCGACGCTATGGCGTTGGCGTGGGCAAGGCTGGTTTGGCTTGGTCCGGCCACGCCGTTATCGGCCGCAAGGAAGAATGGCCGCGTTGGAAACCAACCAAGGACATGATCCGACGCAGTCCGCACAAATATCGCAAATACACCAAAGGCCTTGAGGGTGGCCCGCGCAACCCCCTTGGCGCGCGCGCGCTGTATCTCTATCACGGCGGGCGCGACACGCTCTATCGCATCCATGGCACCAACGAGCCATGGACGATCGGCCATGCGGTTTCCAACGGCTGCATTCGCATGCTCAACGAGCATGTCGAGGACCTGTATAGCCGGGTAAATATCGGGACTCCGGTTGTCGTCCTTTAGATGAAGGAAGCGGGCCCCAATGGCCGAAGGCGGGCGGTGGCGGGAGCGTCTTTCAAGCCAACGATTGTTGTGCGTCGGCTGGGTAAACGTTCCTTCCAGGAAACCGCCGAGCCTCCGGCCGCTCCTGTTCACTCGCAGTGCCAGATGCGGTGTGATTATCTCTCGGACGCGCCTGGCGGGCGCTTGTCCTGCTTAGCGTCGCGCATGTGCCAATCACTGCGCTGCCTCGCATAGCGGTCAAGTGCCTCGGCCAAGGCGGTCTCCTCCGTCACGCCCTCCTGATATTTGCGCATCAGAAAGCGCGCGGCTTCATCGATGCTGACGCACACGCGTGCACCAGCGAGAACGCGTTTGATTTTTTCCAGGTCTGACGAGGATAAGTACTGATGACTGGTAGACACGTCTTTCCTCCCGGGGCCAATTGTTATTGTTATCCCCCGATCGGCAAAGATGCCTGATGAGTACAATGCCTTTATATACGTGGCGCGTCCAGAGCGATATCTTGATTATATCTTTTCAGTTTCCCCGGTATCTGGACTATGGCGCACCATATTTCCGATCATCCTCCTGCGTCGGTATCAGACAGACCTCAACTTCTTGCCCGCAGCCTTCCGATTGGCACTAGCCGTTATCCATGACCTGACTAATGGCATGGCCGGAGCTGAAGTATTTCGCGAGGAGCAATCTTGACTAAAGGAAGCTGCCCGCGCGGCCGCAGTTGGAAGAGGCCGCCACGCGTTCGTCTCGCGTGTAATCGGTCAAAACACGGTCTCCACCCGCGAACCGTGCCGCACGCGGTTGAACGCGTCCGGAATAAGTCGTCATGGAGCAAAAGTAGCACGCCTTGCCGTTAAAGTTCCGGAAAATGGAACTTTTTTGTTCTTGATGCGTTCCAACTGCGCGTCCGATTGAGGCACATCCCAAGGGCCCAGGCAGGCATTGAGCCGCGCGGACAAATTCCTTTGGAGAAGACAATGATGCGCTATCTCTCAACACTCGCATGCTCAGGTCTGCTGAGCATTGGAGCGCTTTACGGCGTCCCCGCCATTGCCGGGAGCACGGTCAACGCCGCCGGCGAGGCTTTGTACTCTTCCGCTAAGCCCAATGCAGTCGGCCAGATCTGGTATTCCTGCACCACGGCAACCTGCCAAGGCAAGTTTGAGCCGGCCGTCTTGGTGCGTACACTAGATCCTGGCGGCAGCGTGCAACTCGTCCGCGGCGGTGGCGGTCATGGCATGGGTGGCGGAGGCTTTATGATGCACGGTGGCGGCGGCTTTGGTGGCTTCCATGGCGGCATGGGTGGCGGTTTCCATGGCATGGGTGGGTTCCATGGCGGCTTCCCTGGTATGGGGGGCGGCATGGGTGGCTTCCACGGCATGGGCGGCTTCCATGATGGTCAATTCCATGGCGAACGTCACTTCCGTGGTAACAACTTTTTCTTTGACGACGGTGACGGTGCCTTCTTTGGATTCGGCCTGCCGTTGTATCCCTACTGTGACCCCTATTATCTCAACTACTACGGCGTCTGCTCTTCCGGATACTATCCTGGATATTAGCGCCGCCCGTCCATAATCTCGTTTCAGCACATGCTAAACTGATTAGGTAGTGTCTCATACATTTAAGCCAAGAATTCGCCCGCCTCGGTCTCCGGGGCGGGCTTCTTCTTGGTGGAGCGAGGCCCGGTGAACGCTCCTCCCAGGAAGACACCGAGCCTCTGGCCGCTCCCAGTCCACTCGCCGGACCGGGGGGCGGTGTACTTATTTCTCGGGCACGCGTCGCCAATCCTGGCGTTGCTCAATGTAGCGAGCGAGCGCCCACGCCAGCGAAGCCTCGCCCGTCACACCCTCCTGGAACTTGCGCATCAGGAAACGAGCCGCTTCGTCTTCGGCTCGAGCATCGTTCTTAGGCAGGGGCGCGGTGGTGAGGACGCGCTTGATCTTCTCGAGGTCTGGCGTGGACAGGTAGTGATCACCGGTGGGCATGGTTTCCTCCCGGGATTGGTTCTGGGGCGAGAGAGGCCAGCGCGACAAGTGCCCCATGCGCGCCAGCCGTAGGCGCGACGGGGCGCCTATATAAGAACCGTTCGACAGAGATATGTGGCGGCGGCAGCGAGTGCAAGATCAAGAACGGCACTGGACCCTCGGCAAATGCGCGCGATATCGCCAAGGGTGCTGACGGCCAACCTGCGGACGAGCCGTCAGCGCCCAGTCTGTCGTCGGGCAGAGGCGGCGAGGAACTGCGGCCTCCATCATCGGCATGTTCTGCCGCTGGCTTGGGCGCGCGCAGGAATACAGTAGAATCACTCGACAGATCCGGGCTTTCTTCCCGCCAGCGCATGGTAAAACCATAGCACCACCACAGCACCGACGATCGCCACGATGAGGCTCCAGAAATTGAAGCCTGTCACGCCAGCCGCGCCGAAGAAATTGAAAATGAGACCAGCGACGACGGCGCCAACGATGCCGAGGACTATGTTCGTCAGCATTCCTCGGCCACCGCTATTGATGGCGGCGCTAGCCGCGAGACCTGTAAGGAAGCCGAGAACGATCCAACCGATAACTAACATCGCGCGTCTCTCTGTTGTCGGCGGCGCAATTCAAACAAGTAGATGAGGCTATCGTACCGCTCATTCTCTGGCCCACTAGCCGCTCGTCGGGAAGAGGGGTGATGCGCGAGCGCCTGGGTTCACCAGTCACCGCCGGAAGCTGAAGTCAACAAAGGGATTGATCAGCGGCCTGACGGAGAGATGCGCACCGACCAGGCAATGGTTGATAAAAGCAAGGGATGGGATGATGCACGCAAATCGCGTCACCCAAACGCCGGTTCAAAGGTTCGCTTGGGAGGGTCTTTTTCTTCGGAACGTCGTGGGGTTGATCGTTTCCACTACCTTCAGAGCGAATCCTTGCTCGCTGCCTCGCAAGTCTGAGGCGGGCACTTTTTTGCCCCAAAGGCCTAGGAACATCGTACTCCAAACCGGATAGGCGTATTATGCAGACATATGGAGGCGTGCAGTCATGCGCAAATATCTCTCCCTCCACCCTGAGCAGCGTGGCCCACATTACCCCGAAGAGCTGGAGAAACTCGACGAGTTGGTTCAGCGCGCAACAGAAGCGCTGCGCATAGTCGACCCTGATGAGCGGAATGAGGTCGCGGCAGGGATCTTGTCGCTTTACTCGACTGGGATTCGCGACGACGTAGAAATTCTGGAGATCACGATCCGCCGGCACAGGCGAGACAGCGATATCAGGAGAAGAAAGGCCTAGGTCGAAACCCAGCACCGCCGAACGCCACCCCGCTAATGAAAGGGCGGCTTTTCCCGTTTCAAGGCGCCGTTTCCCGACCTCGCGGGTCAGTCTGCTAGGTCGGCAGACGAAAGAGATCACCATGCTTTTGCCAGGTGTGATCAGTCGAACCAAGGTTTTCACCCCAGAAAATGTGAGCATCATGCGGCGCGCGGTTGAGCGCGTCCGCGCCCAGCGACGGTTGCCTCTTCACGGAGCGGAAACAGAGCGTCTTGCCGCCAAGGCGCTCGCTCTCTTCAAAATCGGCTACATCATGGAGGCCGCGCTGATCAGGGCGCTCAGCGACGAAGGCTAGAAGGGAGCGGGTATCCGCAGATATCTCTCGCTCCATCCCGAACAACTCGTCAGTTTTACCGTCGAGCAACTGGATATCCTCGACACCCTGGTGCAGCGCGTCGTCGACATTGTCGACATCAGCGATCTCGGCGACAGGAACGAGGCGGCCGCAAGGATCTTGTCCATCTTCACGCTCGGCGGGCGAGCCCACGACGAGATCGTGGACATCGCAGTCCGCCTCCACAGGCAAGGCTACTCGCCCGGCGGCCGCCGCTCAGACCAGCCGACGCCGAAGCGGATCAGGACCGAGCGCCAGCGCAGGAAGCAGCCGACGAAGCCAGAGTAGGCCGGAACAACAAGGCAGCATGCGAGTTATGAAATTGGAGCACCTGCTTTCCCGCAGGTGTGCCATTTTCCACCCCTGCATTGCCCGTCGTCTGCGGATGGCGGGCTTTCTTTTAAGGTCGGAACTTCGGTGGCCATGAGCGCGTTTGATCCACGGAACATGGCTCCGGCGAGTTCCCCTGGTTACATCTACGCCGGATGCCGAAGCGCTCGTCGTCCCCCTCCGGAGGCGGCGGGCGTTGCTTAATTTAGCCTGGTTGCAGCCTCCAATTGGTCAATCAGTTCCAGAACATCGCGCAGGTGGAGCTTGAAGGCGGCGTCACGTAGGCCGGAGTCACGATACAGGAACAGACGTTCAAAGGAGAAGGCGAACCGCCCTGAACCTCTGGTTGTCGCCTCGGATATGCGGTATGGCCCCCAGATGCAACCGCACAACAACCATCATGTCGTCGTGCACTTCTTGGTGTACGATGGCACGCACGCGTGAAATACCGATGTCGTTCTCATCTCTCACCTTGCTAGAAGCTCCAGCGTTAAAGTATATTTGCACCGTCTCCATGCCAACAATGGCGTTTTTATCTTGCATATGTATTATAAATTTGTCGTTAATGATACAAGATGTATAGTCAATTTCGCTCGGGGAAGTAAAGATTACCGAAGCGACGCAGAAAGGAGGCCCGTCGTCTCATTCGAGGCGCCGGGCTCCTTTGGGACGTCGGAACATTAGCGGCCACGAGACGTTTGTGAGAATCTGGCATCGCACCCGCGATTTCCCCTCAAACGCCAGACGGCGCCCACCACCTCTCGTTCCGCTCCAGAGGTGGCGGGCGTTTTCAGAAGGCACTGGACGCTCGGCGAAGGCGCGCCATATCGATACTGGGTGCTGGCGGCTCATGTGCGGACTAGCCATCAGCAGCCAGCCCGTCGTCTGGTAGAGGCGGCGGGCTTTCTTTATGACTGAGGAGCAATGGACCGGCGTCTCGTAACGACGCCGGGCGGCGGGAAGGTCGACCTCGAGCAACGGATACCCGCGTTTGACATTCGTCCGCGCTCGGGTCTGTCGATGGCTTGTCCGCCGGCGCGAGGTAGTAGGGCTTGTCGCGGTAGACCTGCCCGACATCGGACAGGTCGACAAAGTTCTCAATGGTCAGCACGTGGTTCGAGAGCGGCTTAAGAGTGTCGAGATCCGATGGCGCGAGCAGCAGATATTCGTTCTTGTCGATCTCGTAGCCTTTGACCTGGTCTTTGGTCTCGACCTCCTTGCCGGTTCCTTCATCAATGTAGGCCGGCTTGACCGGCTCCTTGGTTTCTCTGTTGAGGATTCGGATATGGACGGTCTCGGCATCGGTCCAAGCACCCACAATCTTCACGCCGCAGGTCACGTTTCCGAGCCGCATGAAGCCTTTCCATAGAGAACGCACGCTACTCATGACACGCTACTCCAACAAGGTTGGAGAACGGGCAGGGGCGTCTATCGTTCCTGCCGTCTAGTCGCGCATGGCGTTGCCGAACCAGTTAACCTGCATCGCAGCGCTGAGCTTGATGGTCTCCTGTCGCGCCCAGCGATAGGATGGGTGAAACTGGTTGATCAAGGATGCCTTGCCCTCTGGCCCCTGGTGCACTTTATTCTTGCATTATGGCCAAGGAGATCGAGCGCCAGTTCCTGGTGGCGAACGAGGAATGGCGCAGCTCTGCCGGAAAGTCGTCGTCGATCCGCCAATTCTATGTGGCCACGGGGCCCAACCGCTCGGTGCGCGTCCGCGTCCGAGACGGGAAGGCACTGCTGACGCTGAAGTTCGGGACCGCGGCCAGGACGCGGGACGAATTCGAGTATCCCATCCCGGTTTCCGAGGCCGAGGAGATGCAGGCTTATGTCCTCGGCCAGGTCATCGAGAAGACCCGCCATCACGTCCGCCATGGCGGCTATCTCTACGAGATCGACGTCTTTGAAGGGGCATTGCAGGGGTTAGTGCTCGCCGAGCTCGAGACCGCGGAGGAAGTGCCCGATGCCGCGCTGCCGCAGTGGCTCGGCCGCGAGGTCACGGGTCGGAGCGCCTACTACAACGTGTCGCTGGCGACTTCGGGACGCCCGGTGGAGCAGCCATGAGCTACCGCATCGCCCGGCATCTGCCGCTCGCCGACGAATTCCGTCGCATTGCCGATTTGCAGGTCTGCCGGGCCATGGGAAATCTGGAGGATGCGCGAAGCGATCCAGAGACGATGCTGCACGAGTGCAGGAAGCGCTTCAAGAAGGTGCGAGCGCTGCTGCGTCTCGTACGCCGGGCCGACAAGGGGTTTTTCCGCACGGAAAACGCCCGTTACCGCGATACGGCACACACGCTAGCCAGCGGGCGGAAGGCAACCGCGTTGATCGAAACAGTTGACCGGCTCATCGACGCCTACCCGAAAGCTACCGGTTCGGGCGAGCTCGACGGGATACGCACCGCCTTGGTGATGCGGCGTGAGGCGCGCTTGCGAGAAGAGGCAGGGATGGAGAGGCGGATCGACGCTGGGCTTGCCGCCTGCAGGATAGGCCGGGCGCAGATTCGCATCCTTGAACTTCCGGACGAGCCGGACGACGCAGCCGACGTGATTGCCGCAGGCGTGAAGAAGGTCCTGCGCAAGGCCGTCCGCGCGTACAAGGCAGCCCGCAAGGACGGCACGCCCGAGCAGTTCCATGAGCTGCGCAAGGGCGTCAAGAACCATTGGATGCACCTGCAACTCCTGCGAGCCTTCTGGCCGAGCCCAGCCAAGCGCCGCCGCAAGGCGGCCCACAAGCTTGGCCAACGCCTCGGAGATCTGCACGATCTCGACGTGCTGAAGCGGCTGGTCGAGCGGGAAGGCGACGCGCTGGGCAGCCGCGAGGAGATCGAGCAGTTGCGCCGCGTGATGGCTCGCTCCGACAAGTCGCTGCGCAAGCGGTGCTTGCGAAAGGCAAAGCGCCTGCTCGACAAGGATGCGCGGAAGATGCCACGCAAGGTGGCCAAAAACTACGCGGCTCGGGCGGCGGCCGCCTAGGGCGATGAACGATGACGGCTGCGACGGACACGCTGCTGGATGGGCTCGGGGGATGTCGGCGTGGCTGCAGCAGAAATAGTCCGGCTATGACAGTGTAGTTTCGACTTCACCCCAACATTTGAAAGCACGTCGATGGCGAAGAAGGCAAAAGCGGGCACCCAGGCGGGCGTGCGCGCCATGCTGCCGACCATGCCGCACTTCCTGAAGGTGCTGGGGCCTGGCCTGATCACCGGCGCTTCGGATGACGACCCAAGCGGTATCGCCACCTATTCCCAAACTGGCGCACAGTTTGGCTATGCGCCCAGTTGGACGTTGCTCTATTCCTATCCACTGATGGTCGCCATACAAATAATCAGTGCAGAGCTCGGCCGCACAACGGGGCGGGGGATCGCCGGAAATCTGAGGAAATTCTACCCGAAATCGGTCGTCTATGGCTGTGTCTCGCTGCTGCTGGCGGCAAACGTCATCAATGTCGGCGCTGACATAGGAGCCATGGCCGATGCCGTGCGGGTGCTGATCGGAGGTCCACAGATCGTCTACGTTCTGACATTCGGCGTGATCTGTGTCGTGGCGGAGGTCTACCTGTCCTACGATCGTTATGTCGTCGTTCTGAAATGGCTGACGCTCGCGCTCTTTGCCTATCTCGCTACTTTGTTCTTCGTGAAGGTCGACTGGTCCACCCTGGCACGGAGCCTCGTCGTTCCGCATGTCTCGTTCGACAAGGACTATCTGACGGCCATCGTTGCCATCCTTGGCACCACGATCAGTCCGTATCTTTTTTTCTGGCAGGCTTCCGAAGAGGTGGAGGACATCCGCGATGTGCCAAAGAGAAAAGCGCTCAAAGATGCACCCAGGCAGACGGAAGCTGCCACAGCGCGGATTCGCCAGGACACCTTCGTTGGCATGGGCTTGTCGAACCTTGTTGCGTTGTCGATCATGATGACCGCCGCAGCGACGCTCCATGTCAACGGCATTACCCAGATCGAAAGCTCCGCCCAGGCAGCGCAGGCCCTCAAGCCGCTGGCCGGGGTAATGGCCGAAACGATCTTCGCCCTGGGAATCGTCGGCACGGGGCTGCTCGCGGTGCCAGTCCTTGCGGGATCGGCAGCATATGCCGTCGGCGAGACCTTGCGGTGGCCGACCGGGCTCGATCGGAAGCCCATGCACGCAAAGGCCTTCTACGCGACGATTGCGATCGCGACGCTGATCGGCGTCGGCCTGAACTTCAGTCCGATCAATCCGATCCGGGCCTTGTATTGGAGTGCGGTCATCAACGGCGTCGTGGCGGTCCCGATCATGGCGATGATGATGCTGATGGCGGTGCAACCCCGCATCATGGGCAAGAACACAATCGGCGCCGGGCTTCGTGCGTTTGGCTGGCTTTCGACGGCAGTGATGACTCTGACGGCCGCAGCAATGCTCGTGACGAGTTTTCTGTAGCCCGTCCTGTCATGTTGCCCGACACGAGATCTACCGACCTTGTGCCGCGAAGCAGCTTGTATTCCAAATCACTCCAAATCCGGTACCTGGCCAGAGCGGCCAAGACCCGCGATGTCGGGTGAGGCCGACCTTGCAGTTTGGCGCTTCTCGATCTCGTAGGTAAGCCAGCGGCAGAACATGCCGATGATGGAGGCTAGAGCTCCTACGAGCAAACATGCCGTCAGAGCTACGCTTTCCTTTGCGTGCTGCCAGCTCACGAACGCCAGCAGGAGCACGCTGACGGTCGAAATGAGATACCCGGCACCCTTCAACTTGTGTATCGCGGAGCTTGTCACGAGCGCCTCCGTTCGGTTGCTGGTGAACAAATCCATGTCCCGCATCTGGTCTGCTTGGGTGGTCCGCATTTTAGAGAAACCTAATGGAACCAACCCAGAGATTCTGCGTTGCTGATGTTCCAACTAGGCGCATTGGTGGCGGGGGCCACCGCGACAAGCCCGTCGTCCCACCCGAGGCGGCGGGCTTATTCTTGTGTTTCAGGCTCGTGCGAATGCCTAGGCCTGTGCGGCCCATCGGACTAGAGCAGCCGCATGAATACCTCAGTGACACATGATTCCGCTGCCGAGACCTTCACCATGACGAAGGGCGCTTGGACGAATACCTATCCGATCTCCGATCTATCGAAGTGGATCAACTTCTATCGGCTCCAGCGGGAACGCTTTCCTGCGTACGCTACGTACTACGATGACGATGTCACAGCGCTTGAGAAGCTCGCCGCTACTATCCACCGGCTCTGACTTGCTGGCGCCTTACGTCTTTTCGGTGTGCACCATGCTGATTTCCCTGACATGACTATGCTGGTCGGGGGCCGCTAGTTTGCGCTCGCTAGCGTTCTTTTCGTTGACATCTTCGCACAATACTTGGCCCGCCCCGGTCTTCGGGGCGGGTATTTTCTTTTCAGCGCACTGTTTCCCCTGACATGACCGAAGGTTCTGCCAGGACTAAACTCCGCAATGCGAGTGAGCAGTTTTTTCATGTCTGTAGAAGGCCCGCCTCGGCTCGCTGAGGCGGGCTTTTCCATCAGACCTCGGGCGCACTCGGCGCGTGTTTGGACTGTTTGCCCCGCAAGAGCCGCGTCCGGAGCTTCGGCTGAAAATACGGAGTGAGCGGAGACGGCATTTTCCTCCATCTAGCGCACGCCGGTTGTCAGGATTCCCCCTTCAATGCCCGCCACAGTAGAGGGGCTTCACCCGGGCTGGATAGTAGAATCCCTGAATTGAACACAATCAATCGATGATGAAAATAGACTAGCGCGAGAATAGTTCTCGTTGTGGGGGCAGCAGATCGTCCTGTCATCAGATTTTCTTTGTCGATTGTTCACGAAAGGAATCCGACATGAAGAAGCTTCTCCTCAGCTCGATTGCAGTTCTTGCCATGGCGGCCTTTGTCGCCGAAGGCGCGTATGCCGGCAATCCCAGTGGTGGCGGCAGCCAGAGTGCCGGATCGGGCAACGGCAACGGCAACGGGAATGGCAACACGGGAAACAACAACGGGAACAACAACGGAAACAATAACACTGGATCCGGAAACGGAAACAACAACGGGAATAACAATACCGGCTCCAATAATGGGAATGGAAACGGCAATAACAATAGCGGATCCAACAACGGAAACGGTAACGGCAACAATAATAGCGGCAACAACAATGGGGGAAACAACGGAAACAATAATTCCGGCTCGGGCAACGGCAACAACAACGGCAACCATAACTCCGGGTCCAATAACGGAAACGGGAATGGGAATTTCAATAGCGGAAACAACAACGGTGTTGGAAACGGAAACAACAATTCCGGCTCGGGCAACGGCAACAACAACGGCAACCATAATTCCGGCTCGAACAACGGCAACAACAACGGAAATAACAACCGCGGCTCGAACAATGGCAACAACAACGGCAACGGGAATATGGTCCCGGTTCATCACCATCATCACAAATCCACGTGGTGAACGTATCGCCGGATGATCCGAGAGGCGCCTGAACGAGACGCTCTCATGAACTAGAATGGCCCGTCGTCTCACCCTGATGCGGCGGGCTTGTTTTGCGTTTCAGTGCGGCGGATTTGGCACTCCGCACCCTATCGTTTGGATTTGTGGCCGTCCAAATCGGAGTACACGCTCTTGATGCCGTGCACCAATTCCTCGCAAAAGTGCCCCACCGCATCGATGGCGGTCCGTTCGTCTTCGGTTTCTCGGACGTAGTAGCGAAGTGCCATCTGATAGAGCGCCGCAAGTTGGCCAATGTCCGACAGCACCCTCAGGTGACGCTCCGCCTTCGCCACAACCTCAGCGACCTTTGGGATTTCGAGCTCAAGCTCCTTCTGGATTTCCGCGTCTTGCTCATCTGTACGTCGCACCATGTCGACCTCCTATCAGGAGTTGTTGGCGCCGTTAGGTCCTAGGGCCGGACCCATAAACCGCTTTCATTGATACGGCAGTCGTGATCCACATCTCCGAATGGACGCCATTGATGAATCGGGACATTTCTGGCTAACGACGAGCAGGCTGGGCACGGCCGCAGCGATTATTGTGACGAGTTTTCTGTAGCTCGGCAACCTAGCTCTTGCCGGGACGGGCACTTACATTTGTGGCCGGTGGGAACCGCTACCCGCCAAAGACAAGCCCCTGCCTTCCAAACAGTTGGAGGGCCTTACGCCCCCTCATGGTTCTATTTTGCGAAAGCAGCATTTAGTTTTTCGGCCGATCGCGGAACGGCAGCCGACGCCCGCCGTTGAGGATTTGCTTTGTCCGTCGACGACCGCGCGTGTAGCGAGTGCAGCTATGAGCTTATTTGAAGAGGCACTATTTATTGCGGCAACGGCGCACCGAGGGAAAGTCGATAGGCATGGCAATGAGTATATCCGACATGTATTGCGAGTGATGGGAGCCGTAAGCGAAGGCCACGAACAGATCGTCGCCTTGCTCCATGACGTTGTCGAAAAATCCCAGATTACACTCGACGACCTGCGCGAGGACGGCATCCCACCTCAGATCATCCAAGCAGTTGACGCGATGTCTCGCCGCGTTGGCGAGGACTATTGCGACTTTGTAAAGCGGGCAGCGTCAAATCAACTGGCGCTACCAGTGAAGATCGCCGATCTCAGGGACAATTACCGGACGGCCCAGATTTTCAAAGAAGACGAGCGTATGGAAAAGTATGCGCGGGCTCTGACCATGCTTGGGATCAGCACCTGAGGCTAGTCGTCTCAGTGCGCTTGTCCTACGGAACTTTCGCGGGCGCATGTTCGTGCCCAGAGCCTGGCGTCCGGCGTGGACGGTGGCTCCTTATTGCGTTTCAGGTCCGCTTCGCTATCGAATCCTTGAAGAAGGGCACCCGTGGCCGATAGTCGCCCAGGCGATTTGGAACAACAACTGGGCGTCCGGGTTAATGCTGGCATCTCGGCAACAAGAGACGAAAGGACGAAAGTCATGCGCAGGATCCTAATCGCATTCGCCACGACAGTTCCTTTGATCTGTGCGGCTCACGCGCAAACCACGGAAAGCACCAGCACTCAGACGTTCGTTGCCCCAAAGCCAACGGATGTTCTCAGCTACAACCTCATTGGGCTGAAAATTAAGAACGGCGGCAATGACGATGTTGGCGAGATCAAGGATCTGGTTCTCTCCCAAAACACGCTTTCGGGGTACATCGTCTCTGTTGGCGGGTTCCTCGGAGTGGGAGAGCATTACGTTGTGGTCAGCCCCGAGGCGGTGAAAATCAACTACGACGAGAAAGACAAGAAGTGGACCGCGACGATGGACGCGACCAAGGAGCAGCTCAAGGCCGCCCCGGAGTTCAAGTACGAGGGGCGCTGGAAACGGTAATAACATCCCAGCCGAGCTCGCCTCGGTCTATGAGGCGACCATAAGAAAGCTCGTGGTCAATTCAGATCCTCCTCGGCTTCGACCGGGGGGACAATGAACGATGGCGATGAAAATTCGGTCAAAGGACTTTCGCGTCGGGGAAGGAAAGAAGGTCGACCTTGATGATTGGCCGACGCAGATAGAGCCGGTCTACAAATCCAAGAAGGACTATCAGGACCTGCTCGCCAAGCATGTTGCCCAGTAAGCAACAGCAGCTACTTTACGCCTGCAATCAATATGCAGTCTTGCTTATATTCCAGGCCATGGACGCTGCGGGCAAGGATGGCGCCATCAAACATGTCATGTCCGGGGTTAATCCTCAGGGCTGCCAGGTGTTCAGCTTCAAACATCCCAGTCCGGCAGAACTCGAACACGATTTTCTGTGGCGAACAACGCGGGATCTACCGGAGCGAGGGCGCATCGGTATCTTCAATCGATCCTACTACGAGGAAGTTGTAATCGTCCGTGTCCACCCAGAAATCCTGCTTTGTGAAGGACTGCAGAGAAAGCCGGATCCCCACGGAGACGGCATTTGGGAAGAGCGCTACCGCTCGATCGTGGATCTCGAAAGGCATTTACACGAAAACGGAACCCGCATAGTGAAGTTCTTTCTCCATCTATCCAAGAAAGAGCAGTGCAAGCGCTTCCTCGCGCGCATCGACGAGCCAGAGAAAAACTGGAAGTTCAGCTTGGCGGACGTCCATGAGCGTCAGTTCTGGAAGAGCTACATGAAAGCTTATGAGGAGTGCCTCGGCGCAACCAGTGCACGGAATGCGCCCTGGTACATTGTACCGGCAGACGACAAGGAGAATGCGCGGCTGATCGTGTCGCAAATTATCCTCGATACCTTCGCCAGACTCGACATGAGCTATCCAAGGACAGGCCCGGAGCGCTTGCGGGAACTGGAGGAGATTCGCAAACAGCTAGCGAACCAAGAATAGGGCCAGAGCAACGATTGGCAGCCGTGGACGGGGGGTAGGCCCGGCGCTTCCGCTAGCCGCGGGAATGCTCGGCGCGACGTCTCCCGTGAATGGTCTCCGTTCCGGACCTGACGTCCGCAAACGTCATTGGACACGAGCGCCTGACGATCTCGTTGCCACTCGGCGGAACGTTTCGTCTTTCGCACCGTTTTGACCAATATTTGCGAAGGACAAGACGATGGCTAATGCTCCCAAGGCAGCGGGCCTGAATATAGACAACGTCCAAAAGGCGCTCGAGAAGCAGATCGCAGAACTGCGCGGTGAGATAGGTAAGATCAACAATACTATTGAGGAAAGGGGGGCCAGGCTGGCACGCGAAGCGATCGAAACTGCATCCGCCCGAGCGTCGCGTGCCGCAAAGCGACTTGGCACGCAGACACAATCAGTGCGGGAAGTCGCTCGCGAGAGTCCAGGAGCAGTTACTTTGGTTATTGGAGCGGCGGCATTGCTCGGTTTCACGATCGGAGTCGCCACAGGCATGAATATCAATAGTCAAGGCCGCCGTAGGTATTGGAACTGAGCACTCTGCTCAAAGTTCATTGCTCGACGGACAACCATGCGGTCTGTTTTCAAGGAGAGTCGCCATGGCCGCGTCAGGAATTATCAGCATACTGATCACTTTTCTTGTCGTGGTTCTGGTGCTGTACCTTGTTCAGCGTCTGCCTATCGACGCCGGAATACGACAGATCATTCAAATCATTGTCATCATCATCGGTATCGTGTCGCTGCTCAAATACCTTGCAGTTTTCTGAACAATTCGGCCTTCACTTTCTGCACCACCTCATCGAGAGCTGCGAACAAAGAAGCGGCCCACTGAGGCAGCTTTTTCCGTTGCGTGTCCAGGTTCGTGTCACGTTCCTATAGTCATGCTGGCAAGGGGCTCGCCGTGACCGAAGCTAGATCTAGGTGCGCGAGCCGAACGGATGACCAGGCTTCGAGGAAAGGATTCGAAGCCGGAAGTGGTCACCCGGAAAGCCAGTCTTGCACCTGGCAGGCGTAGAGTGATTTTAGTGCAGCGCCGCGCATATCGGCTTTGCACCCCATCTACGTCATTCTCGAGCGGCTGCCGCTCTCCCGAAAGCGGTCATTCGTTCAAAGGCGGTGCGACCTTTCGAATGCTGCGACCACGAATCCCTACGACCTAATGCGGAAGCTAAGGGCTCCAACTCTCTGGCGCGATCAAACGCTTGGTTCATCTTCGAAACACTCTTCGGGTCGCAGCCAATGTGCGAGATCAGCGACCCTAATCCGATGATACAGACTTCTAATTTCCAGCGGCCAATTCGGCCTCCTATGATCCGTATCGAAGCTCAACCATCCGGTCTCGATGCGGAGGAAAAAATGAACGTTTTTGCCAAAGGTATGCCGAACGAATTACTCAGACTGCAGAACATGCACAACGGCGAGAAGGCCGTACCGACCTTCAGCGCCGCCGAAATGTCACGTCGTCAGGACGGGCTGCGCAAGATCCTCGCCGAGCTAAAACTCGACGCCGCTATCCTGACCTCTTACCACAACATCTGCTACTTCGCGGATTTCCTCTATTGCTACTTCGGCCGTCGTTATGCCTTCGTGGTGACAGCCGACAAGGCGGTTTCCATTTCCGCCGGTATCGACGCCGGCCAGCCGTGGCGCCGCACCTTCGGCGACAACGTCACCTACACCGACTGGCAGCGCGACAACTATTTCCATGCGCTGCAGCAGGCGCTGCTCAATGTGAAGCGCATCGGCATCGAGTACGATCATGTCAATCTCGACCTGCGCAAGCTGTAGGCACCGCTCTAGGCACCGCTTTTGCGGTTCTCAAAGGACGCACAATGTTGACTTCTGTCACGCTTTCCGCGCCGAGCGTGAGCGTGGTGCGGCAACTATTGGCCCTAAATTCAGCGACTTAGTTGCCATCTGCATCTCTAAGTCTGCTTATGCCGATATCGGAGGGCACCGGTTGTTGATCGACAGGTCCATCAGCTTGTGGACGTATTCGTCATCCCAAGTCTGGCAGAAGGTCGCGAGGTTCTGCCGCGCATTGCCGTCGAGAAACAGCTCGTCATGGATGATCTGGAAGACGGCTTTCGCCATCGTTTCCTTCGTAGGAAAGACCTGTGAGGCGGCGATGCCCTGCAGCGGTTCGGCGCCGAACAGCGGATCGATGAGCCCTTGTGCCAGCCGGTTCCCGTCAGTCATGACAATCTCCTTTTGACAGAAACTCTCGTTCGCGATTGGCCATGTGGCCAAGTGGAGGCGGCTTTCAAGCCTGCCAAGTGCGCGTGTCGAACTCCTACGAGAAGTCGAGCACCATCCTGCCGCCTACCTTGCCATCTTGGCGCTCGGAGAAGCGGCGGCCTTCATGGTTGCACTGGTCACGAGAAAACTCCGCCGCCCGGTATGGTACGGTTGCGACATCGAGCTGTTGCTCGAGCCTTGGATCGCGCTGGTGCTGGAGCTAGAGCATACCGGGTGATCGTCAAGTGAAACGGCGCCGCTGACAACGGACCTACATATGGACACGTGCGAGATGGCGGGAGGCAATTTCGTCCACTCGGGGCCTATGCGAAGTGGATTGCCTGCTACTTATGGCAACAGGTTTCTGTGGACCGACCTCAAGGTCATACCTTGGCAGCCCACACTGGACGCCACCGTATGAGGCTGACGTCCAGTGTTCGACGTTTGGGCCGGGGGTCGGCCTGTCTGCTTTCATTTTCCCGATGTTGTTATCCCGTAGGCGAGGACCGCTGCGAACGCAGCAAAAACGCCCAGTACGCAGGCCACGACGACAATTGAATCCGTAGGCATTGAGAATCTCCATTAATGTCTGGAGACGATAGGGCCGGGCGGTCGGGTCCTCGTTGATTTGGATCAAACTTCTGCCCCTACGGAAGGCAGGGCGATGGCCATAGGTTGGCAACCGCCTGCGATCAGCCGACGGTGTCCAGTCCAATGTCGAGGATCGGGGCGCTGTGGGTCAGCCAGCCGACCGAAATCAGGTCGACGCCGCTGGCCGCGATTGCAGGTGCGGTCGACGGGTTGACGCGGCCCGAGGCCTCGGTGATGGCGCGGCCGGCGACGATCTGCACCGCTTGCGTCAGCATTTCGGGCGACATGTTGTCGAGCAGCACGGCATCGACGCCTAGCGCAAGCGCTTCCTCGAGCTGGCCAAGCGTATCGACCTCGACTTCGATCTTCACCATGTGGCCGACGCCGGCCTTGGCGCGCTCGATGGCCGGCCGCACACCGCCGGCGATGGCGATGTGGTTGTCCTTGATCAGCACGGCATCATCGAGCCCGAAGCGATGGTTCGATCCGCCGCCGGCGCGCACGGCATATTTTTCCAGGGCGCGCAGGCCGGGCGTGGTTTTGCGGGTGCAGACGATCTGCGCCTTGTGTGCCCGCGCGGCGTCTACGATCCCGGCCGTGACGGTCGCGATGCCGCTCAGATGCGAGAGGAAGTTGAGGGCGACGCGTTCTGCCGTCAGCAGCCCGCGCGCTGGGCCGCTGAGCGTTGCGATGACATCGCCGGCCACCAGTCGGCTTCCATCCGGCGTTTCCACTTTCATTTCGATGGCGGGGTCGATGAGACGGAATGCAAGCGTGGCGAGGTCGAGACCGGCTACGACGCCTGGCTGACGCGCCGCGAGCATCATCCTCGCAGTCAGCTCCGGGGGCACGATGGCATCGGTGGTGATGTCGCCGGCGCGACCGAGGTCTTCCAGCAGTGCGGCGCGCACCAGCGGTTCGAGCATGATCTGGGGCAAGGGGGACAGCGGCATCGGTCAGGCGCTCCTGCTAGCGCATAACCCCAAAAATCGGAATCGATTTTTGGAAAGGATTATGCGCAGATTCAAAATGTTACAGCGTCCTTTGCGCGCCCGATCGGGCGCGCGGCGCTGTAATGGGAAGAGGTTCAAACTCGGCTGCGGCCTCGACAGCCTCATCAAGGTTCAGCCGTGAGCGGCTGGCAATTGCGCTCTGCGCAGGAAAATCCGTTCGGCAATGCGCGCCTCGGCTTTCCTCGCGGCGAAGTGCCGAGACCGTCATCATGAGGGCGACGGCCGCAGGATCGGCGCCGGCCGAATTGCCCATCGCTAGCGGCAGCAAGGCGGCTGCGGCGTCGCGCAAGCTTTCGCCGTCGCGCAGCACGCCCATCGCCGACGAAACGAAAGTTTGTGCCAGCGATGGATCGGGACGGACCGGCACTGCGGCCACACCTTTTGCCGTGACCGGCCTTGCAGGCGTGGCGGCGATGCTTGTCGCCACCCAGCCCGCGGTCACGACAGCCTCGGTCAGCGAATTGCTGGCGAGACGATTGGCGCCGTGAAGTCCGGTCGAGGCGACTTCGCCGCAGGCCCAAAGCCCCGGAACCGAACTGCGGCCTTCGCCGTCCACCACGACGCCGCCCATATGGTAGTGCGCCGCCGGGCGGACCGGGATTGGATCGGTGGCGGGGTCGATGCCCGCCTCCTGGCAGAAGGTGGCAATGGCCGGGAAACGCTTGGCAAAAGCCGAGCCAAGGCATGCGCGTGCGTCCAGAAAGGCCCGGTGGCCGCGCGCGAGATGACGGTAGACGCCGCGCGCGACGGCGTCCCGCGTGGCTAGTTCCGCGCCCGGCATGTCGGCCAGGAAACGCCGGCCGGTTTCGTCGATGAGCAAGGCGCCTTCGCCGCGCACCGCTTCGCTGATCAGCCGCATCGGCCGACGGGGCGTATCGAGCGCCGTGGGATGAAATTGTACGAATTCCAGGTCGGCCAATTCGGCTCCGGCGCGCGCCGCAAGCGCCAGCCCCTGGCCGAAACAGCCGAGCGGGTTGGTGCTGTCGCGGAACAGGCCGCCAATGCCGCCCGTGGTCAGCACGACGCGGCCGGTTTGCATGACTACGTCGCCTGTCGCGCCAGCCGCCAGCACGCCCACTATGAAGCCGTCCTCGACCAGCAAGCGTCGCGCTTCGACGCCTTCGAGCACAGTTATCGACGACGTCTGCCGGACTGCGGCAGCGAGAGCTCGCACCAACTCGCGGCCTGTGGCGTCGCCAGCCGCATGGACGATGCGGCGGCGGCAATGCGCGGCCTCGAGCCCGAGGCGCAGCTTGCCGTCTTCAGAGCGGTCGAAGGCGACACCCAGGCGTGCGAGTTTGTCGATCGCGCCGGGCGCGGCCTCGACGATACGCCTGACCATACGCTCGTCGCAGAGCCCGTCGCCGGCCGCCAACGTGTCGGCACGATGCAGTTCGGGGGAATCGTCCTCGCCCAGGCTTGCTGCGAGCCCGCCTTGCGCCAGCGCGCTGGATGCTTCACCGCCGAGCGCTCCGGCCGTCAGCAGCACGACCGGCTCGGGAGCTAGCTCCAGCGCAGTCATCAGGCCGGCAATGCCGGCGCCGATGATGACCGGCCGCCCCTCGAGGTCGCGGACTTCGACGGTCATACGGCGAGCATCCTCTCGACGGCGAGGCGGGCGCGCACCGCCAGTTCCGGATCGATGGTCACGACGTGGCGGTTTTCCTCAAGCGCGGCGCGAATGTTGCCAAGCGTGATCCGCTTCATGTGCGGGCAAAGATTGCAGGGGCGGATGAACTCGATGTCCGGATAGCCGACCGAGACATTGTCGCTCATCGAGCACTCGGTGATGAGCACGACACGCGCCGGCTTCTCCCTGCCGACATAGTCAGACATTGCCGCCGTCGAGCCGGCAAAGTCCGCTTCCGCCACCACCTCGGGCGGGCACTCGGGATGGGCGAGCACGGTGACGCCGGGATGGGCTTCACGCAATTCCCGAATGTCGGCGGGAGTGAACCGCTCATGCACTTCGCAATGGCCCTTCCAGGCGATGATCTCGACATCGGTCTGGGCGGCGATGTTCTGGGCCAGATATTCGTCGGGCAGCATGATGACGCGCGGCACGCCGAGCGACTCCACCACAGCCTTGGCGTTGCCCGAAGTGCAGCAGATGTCGGACTCGGCCTTCACCGCGGCAGAGGTGTTGACGTAGGTCACGACCGGCACGCCCGGAAAGCGCTGGCGCATGAGGCGCACGTCCTCGGGCGTAATCGAATCCGCCAGCGAGCAGCCCGCCCCCAGGTCGGGGATCAGCACTGTCTTTTCGGGGTTGAGCAACTTGGCGGTCTCGGCCATGAAATGCACGCCGGCCAGCACGATGACCTCGGCCTCGACCTCCATAGCCTTGCGGGCCAGCGCCAGGCTGTCGCCGACGATGTCGGCCACGCAGTGGAAGATTTCCGGCGTCTGGTAGTTGTGCGCCAGTATGACGGCGTTTCGCTCACGTTTGAGCCGCAGGATCGCGTCGATATCGTCCGCAAACACTGGCCATTCGATGGCCGGAATGACCTTTTCGACCCGGCTGTAGAGCGTGGCGGCGGAGGGGGAGGTGCCAGACATGGGCTTTCATCCTTATTATGCTCGAAATGAGTATAATAAGGATATGCTTATCATGAGCATAAGCCCTGTCAAGCTTCGATTTCGCTATTTGGTGCCGGCCACCGAGCGCTCGTCGAGCACGCCATGGCGAAACTGGAACAGCTTTGCCGGCCGTCCGCCGGTGTCGGAGGACATCTGGCCGGTCTCCTCGACCAGTTCCTGCTGTTCGATCAGGCGACGAAAATTCTGCTTGTGAACGGTCGTTCCGGCCAGCGCTTCGACGGTTCGCTGCAGCTGCAGCAGCGTGAAGGCGGGCGGCATGAGCTCGAACACGACTGGGCGATACTTGATCTTGGTCCTTAGCCTGGCGATGCCGGTGGCAAGGATGCGCCGGTGGTCGCCGTGCATCGTCCGCCCTGGAACGAGCTGCACACCAGTGACTCCGCTCCTGAGCGCCGCTTCCTCGACCAGGCCAGCCTCGTAAAGCAGCTCATAGCGCTGCAGGGTCAGTTCTTCGTTCCAATGCTGGTCATCGAAGCCGAAGCACACGGCGGCGCGCTGCCAGCGCTTGCGGCGCTTTTCCTGCGGCCCCGCATCATCGGCCCATTGGCGCAGTGCCGGTTCGATGACGTCGGTGATCACCGGTGGGGCGCCATAGCGATGGTCCTCCCATGGGAAGAACTCGTACCAGTTGCGCCAGCTACCCGGCGATGTCACGCGCGAGGGCTCCTCACGCGTCAGGCCCAGATAGCTGATCGAAATCACGCGCCGCTCCGGGTCCTCGCCGCTGCGGTCGCGATCGGCAAAGGTGTAGAGCTGTTCGATGTAGCCGAGCGGATGGCCGGTCTGCTGCTCGACCCAGTTGCGCAGGCCAGATTGCAGCGAGCGATGCCCAGATTCAAGCGGACCGGAGGGCAAGGCGGCCGCAGAGCCAATCGTCAGCACGACGGGATTGCCATTGGGTACCGCAACGAGCACGGCGGTCAGCTCCACCTGCACGCCGTGGTTCTCACCCGCGACCGCCGGTTCATTCAGCCTGGCAATTGTTTTGTCTTGCATTTTCAGCCGGTTGTTCAGGACCCTGGACGAAGCGTTCGCTGACGCAACCGAACGTGGACCCGCCGCGCCCTAGCTGTCTGCTATTAAGCACATAAGCGGCACGACATCCATCTCGATGTGCCTGGAGAGCGTCCCGTTCCATCCGTCATCAGGCCGTTATGAAAGACCCGTATCAGCATTGCCGACGCGCAAGGCAATTCCGCATTGCTTTGCACAGCTGTGCAACGGATTGAACATGAACGACGAAGCCTTTCTCGACATCGCTGGGATCAGAGCCGGTTACGGCCGGACGCCGGTCCTGCAGGGGCTGGACCTCTCCATTCGAAAGGGTGAGTTCGTCGCGCTTCTGGGCTCCTCCGGCTGCGGCAAGACCACGCTTCTGAGGGCGATTGCAGGCTTCGTGCAACCAAGCGGCGGCTCAATCAGCGTCGCGGGCCGCAACGTGACAAACCTGCCGCCGGACAAGCGCGGCATGGCGCTGGTGTTCCAATCCTATGCGCTGTGGCCGCATATGACGGTCGCGCAAAACATCGGCTATGGGCTCAAGCTGCAGCGCCGCCCACGCACCGAGATCGCGCGCCGCGTCGGGGAGATGGAAACTCTTCTGGGCCTGTCGGGGCTCGGCACGCGCAAGCCGGGTGAACTGTCCGGCGGCCAGCGCCAGCGCGTCGCGCTCGGCCGTGCTCTGGCCATCGATCCCCAGATCCTTTTGCTCGACGAACCGCTCTCCAATCTCGATGCGCGCATCAGGCTGCAGGTGCGCCATGAAATCCGCTCGCTCCAGCAGCGGCTTGGTATTACCGCCGTCCATGTCACGCACGATCGCGAAGAGGCCATGGTGATGGCCGACCGCATCGTCATCATGAACGCCGGCCGCATTGCCCAGCAGGGAACGCCCGAAGAGGTCTACAATCGTCCTGCCTCGCCCTTCGTCGCGGCCTTCATGGGCGCTGAAAACCGGCTGGTCCTGACGGGACACTCCGAGGCTTCCCGTTTCGAGATATTGGAAGGCAGCGACAATGAAGGCTGCGTGGTGCCGCTCGACGGGCGGCCGCTTGCAAGCGGAACGGTGGAAGCACGCTTCCGCGCCGAGGCCGCGCAACTGTTGCCTGCGGATAGCCGCGAGAACCTGCCCGATGCCGTTCTTGAACTCGCGGGAAGGGTGGCCGCCGTCAGCTATCCCGGCGGCCTGTGGCGGCATTCGATCAAAATCGGCGCGGCGGAAATCCTGGTCGATGCGCCGCGCGCCTTCTCGCCTGGCGAGGCCGTTAAGGTCCGCATCCCGCACCAGGTGCTGTTTCTCTTCAATTCTCGGGAGGCGTCGCCGCCCCCGACACCCGTTTCCCGGAGCGGCGCGGAAAGCCGCTTCCTGGAAGTATCCGAAGCCTGACTTCTTCAACCGGAGATTTCTAACCATGAAGACCCTTCTGCAAGCGACGACGCTGGCGCTCGCCCTTGGCGTGACGCCGACCTCGGCCGCCGAACTGACGGTGGTGACCGCGGGCGACCAGAACATGGTCGACTACATCAACGAATATCTGGGACCGCTTTTCGAAAAGCAGTACCCGGGCAACACCGTCCGCGCCGTCGGCACGGGGCCGGGCGACGCCGGCTCCCAAAAGATCACCGAGCGTTTCGAGGCACAGGCCAAGGCCGGCTCCGAGAAGTGGGACACCGACGTTGCCGTGGTGCACGAGAAGTTCGCCGGCCCGATGGTCGAGGCCGGTTATCTCGAGGCCTATCGCCCAAACATCGAGACCGGCAAGCTGGTGACGCGCGCCAACGCCGACATGGCTCTCGGCACCAAGGTCAGCGGCTATGTGATGCCGATGTTCAACAGCCAGACTGCGCTCGCCTACAATCCGGCTCTGGTTGCCAATCCGCCGAAGAGCTACGAGGAACTGGTTTCCTGGGCAAAGGAGCACCCCAAGCAGTTCGGCTACAACGGCATCAAGGGCGGCGCCTCGGGCGTCAGCTTCGTCATGGGCTGGATCTACGCTTTCGGCGGCAGCGACGCGGGCAAGCTGATGAACGGTCCCTTCGAAGAGGCCGAGACCAAGAAATGGGACGGCGCCTTCGCCAGCCTGAAGGACTTCACCCAGAACGCGACGCTCACTCCCGGCAATGCCGGCACGCTCGACCTTCTGAGCCGCGGCGAAATTGCCATCGGCCCGGTGTGGGTGGACATGTTCTATTCCTGGCAGGCCGATGGCCGCATGCCGCCGGAAATCAAGCTCGTCCTGCCGGCCCCCGGCATGCCTGGCCAGCCGATGCACTATGTGATCCCGGCCAAGGCCGCCAACAAGGAACTGGCCGAGAAGTTCGTGGCGCTGGCCACCAGCCCGAAGGTGCAGGCCGAAGGCATCGTCAAGCGCTTCAACTGGTACCCGGGCATCGACGCCAAATACGTCCAGTCTGAACTCGACGAAGCGTCCTGGAACAAGCTCTTCACCGACATCTCGCCGGAAGACCTGGCGACGAACGGCAAGACCTTCCCGATCGCGCCCTACAACAAGGCGATCCTGGAAGCCTACGAAAGCCAGGCCGCCAACTAAGGCCTAGGCATCCCACTTCCGGCCCGGTTCCTCGCGAGAGGGGCCGGGTCCACACACTATCAGGTACCCGTCGATGTCGAAGCGCCTGCTCGGTCTCATCCTTGTCCTGCCCGCCCTTGCGGTCATCGTGCTGCTTTTCCTCGTGCCGCTCGCCGCTTCGGTGGTCGGCGCGTTCGTGGCCGATGGGCGTTACGGGCTTGCCAATTTCGAGAAGGCATTCGCGCTCTACGCGCAAGACATCGTCTTCACGGTGGTGATTGTCTCCTTCTCGGCCGTCATCATCGGTGCGCTTTCGACGGCCATAGCCGGCTATCTGACGCTCGGCGAAAATCCGCGCGCGGTCGCCATCCTGCGGTGGCTTTACCGCTGGCCGATGTTCATTCCCTTCATCGTCGTCGGCCAGGTGCTGCGCACATTCCTCGCCAAGAACGGCTTGATGAACAACGTGCTAATCAGCGCCGGGTTCATTACGCCCATGCAAGCGAGCGGCATGCTGGACTGGCGCGGCATCATCATTGCATTCGTCTGGAAGCAGACACCCTTCGTCACGCTTTTGCTGGCGGGGGCCATGGCCTCCCTCGACCGGAGCACGATCGAGGCTGCGCGCAATCTCGGCGCCTCGCGCCTGCGCATCTTGTTGGAAATCGTCTTGCCGCAGGTGGCCACCACGCTGGTCGTCGGGCTCATCCTCTCCTTCGTGACGATGATGTCGGTTCTATCCGTGCCGCTGATGATCAATGCGCAGTCGCCGACCATGATCACCGCCGACATCGCGTTCCGTATCAACGCCTATGGCGACTATGGCGTCGCGAACGCGCTTGGCCTGATCTCGCTCGGGGTGACCGCCTGCGTCGCCTGGATTTATCTGCGCCAGACCATGAAGGAGCGGGCATGACCGCGCTGACCCATTCCATCGCCGAGCCGTCGCGGCTGCGCCTCGATCTCTGGTGGCTGCCGCGTGGTATACTCCTTGGGTTGCTCGCTTTTGCCATTTTCGGGCCACTCGCCAATCTGCTTTTGTGGGCGGTGACCGAACGCTGGTATTTCCCGCACACGCTGCCGCTGGAATACGGCTTCAGCTTCTGGGCCCGAGTATTTTCGCCGCGCGGCAACGCGATGGAATCGCTGACCAACAGCGTCGTCGTGGCGATCCTCACGGTTGCCGTTTCGCTGACACTGGCGGTTCCCGCCGGCTACGCACTGGCACGGCTCAAGCTGCCGCTACGCGGGCTGATCCTGCTTGTCTTCATGATCCCGCAGGCGTTTCCGAACCTGCCAGTCTACGTCAATGTTGCGCGGCTGTTCTACGAAATCGGCCTCAATGGCACCATCGCGGGCGTCGTTCTTGTGCACGTCACCCATGGCCTCGTCTTCGCTGTCTGGATCGCCACGGCCGCCTTCTCAGCCATAGATGTCGAGCTGGAACAGGCCGCGCGCTCCATTGGCGCTGGGGCGCTGCAGACCTTTCGCGATGTCACGCTGCCGCTTGCCATGCCCGGCCTGATGGCCAGCGCCATCTTAGTCTTCCTGGAGTCGCTGGACGAGTTCACCGGCAGCTATTTCGTCGGTGCGCCTGACGTAAACATGCTGCCGCTGCTGCTCTACAATGCGGGCGCGGGTGGCAACTACCAGGTCGCGTCCATCACGGCGCTGTTGCTTCTCATCCCGTCGGTCGGTTTCATGCTGGTCGTAGAGCGATTCCTGAAAGCCGACGTGCTTTCCAGAGTCGGACGGTGACGATGAAGAAAGCCAAACCCGAAAAAACTGCCACGAGCCTAAGACCCGGCTTCGTCAGCGCATTGCAGGTTGCGCAGCGAGCGGGCGTGTCGCGCTCGGCCGTCTCGCGCACATTCACGTCCGGCGCCAGCGTCTCGCCGGAAACGCGCGAGAAGGTGGTGCGGGCGGCCGAGGAGCTGGGCTATCAGGTCAACGACCTTGCGCGCGGGCTGCTTGCCAATGGCAGCCGTCTCGTCGGCCTTGTTGTGACCAAGCCGGAAGTCGGCTTCCGTGCATTGCTGATGGCTTCGCTCGCCCGCGCGCTCATCCGGCGTGGCAATGTGCCAATCATCATCGATACCGGGCAGACGGAGCCGGAACTTGCCGCCGCACGCACGGCCCTGTTCGGCCATCGCGCGGAGGCCACCATCATCCTCTCGGGCTCGCCGCCATCGTCCTTCGTCGATCTCGCCCGCTGCAACGGCCAGCCGTTGATCGTCATCGGGCGCTCGGAGCCCGAATGCGACCATATACGCACCGACAATGCCGGCGCGGCGCGTGAGGCGGCTGCCCGTTTCGTTGCCAGCGGCTTCCGAAAGCTTGGCCTAGCCGGTTCCGCATCAGGCACGCCGAGCATCGTCGAGCGCGAGGGCGCTTTTTGTGACGAGGCCGTGCGCCTGGGGGCCGAAGTCATCTTCGAGCGGGGAGGGGATTCGGACTATGCCGGCGGGCGCGAAGTGGCACATCGCCTGCTGAAGCGCCCGGACCGGCCCGAGGCCATCTTTTGCGTCAACGACCTGATCGCCTTCGGCCTGATGGACGTCGCGCGCCACGAACTCGGCCTGTCGCTGCCGCAGGATCTCTCGGTCATCGGCTTCGACGATGTACCGGAGGCGGCCTGGGATTCATATAGCCTCACCACCTTCAGGCAGGATCCGGACCTCCTGGCGACCAAGGCGATGGAGCTTCTCGATCGGCGCCAGGGCGATCCACAACTACCGCCGATGGTGACGAAACTGGCCGCGCCGCTGGTGACTCGGCAAAGCGCGGCACTCGCGGGAAACGCGTCCGCCAAGACCGAATGATAACCAGCGGCTTATGGACGCGGCCGTCACGTCCCTTTCGGCAAAGCCATATAGACCCGCGTGATGAAGGCCTTGATCTGCAATCACGCCTCAAGGAGGGAGAGGACGTGTCATGTTCGACGCTGACACCGTCGCAGCCATTCGGGCTGCAGCGATGAAACTGCATAGTTGTTCCGAGGAATTTCAACGACATATTGCTAATAATGCATGTTCGTTGTTAATAGCCGCATAGCCTGCTGGCGCCTACGGTAGGGTGCCGAGTACCGAGGTGTTGAGCGCCCAGGCAACAAAGGCCCATCGTATCGTCAGAGGCGACGGGCTTGCTGTACACGCTCCCAACGAAGTCGCGCGGATCGAAGTTGGCACCTTCGACTGGGCCGTCCGCCACTCCTTGGCAGGACGGCGCCTCCATGAGGTCTGTTCAAAAAAGCGTGCACCTCGGGAATTTTTTGGTTCGCGGAGCGTCTACTTCGTAGGTCCGATAGAGGCCCAACCCCGAAGATCATCGCACCAAGGTCAATCCTCCCCCTGCGATCAGCGGGCATTGGGCTTCACGGACGGTTTCCCTTGGAGAAGACAATGAAACGCTATCTTTCAACACTCGCATGTTCGGGATTGCTGAGCATTGGAGCGCTCTGCGGCGGTGCCTTTGCCGCGTCCCTTCCCAGCTCAATTCCCGGCATTGTCCCGACCGTGAACGCAGTAGGCGAGGCTTTCCGCGCTCTTCCAGCACAACCGGTGAACAGCGGCATACACGGCATCCTTTTACACAAGCAAAACGATGATCCTGGCGGCCTACAGTTCGTCCGCGGCGGTGGCGGTGGCGGTGGCGGCGGACACGGCGGGGGCGGGATGGGCGGCGGCGGCACGGGCGGCAATAGCGCCGGCGGCATGGGCGGCAATAGCGCCGGCGGCAGCGGCGTGGGTGGCGGCGGTGTAGGAGGCGGCGGCTTCTTTGGGTTCGGCCGCTATCCGCGTCCGTACTGCAACCCCTATTACGGCCCCTGCTATCCAGGATATCGTCGGGGATATTAAGCGCGTCCGGTAGGGTCGGCCGCTCCTAGCGGTTCAGGCCATTTTTCAGCCAAGCACTGGCCCGTCGTCTCACCCGAGGCGGCGGGCTTTCTTTTGCATCCTAGCGCGCGATCAGTAACCGCCGCTGTAGGAGCGGTCGTCGCAAGGCGCGGTGTAGATGCGTCCATAACGGTCCTGGTAACGGCACATTTCTTGACCGCGAGGTTGCGAGCTGCCTGAGCCAGCAACAACAGCACCAAGTAGCGCTCCGGCACCAGCGCCGGTTACTGTGCTTTTCGTGTCGCGACCGATAGCCTGGCCGACGAGGGCACCGCCGGCTCCGCCGACGAGTGCTCCCGTTCCAGCACTCTGTTCAGTTTGAGAACATCCAGCAGTGTTCGATGGAAGCGCGGAAATAGCCACGGATTGTGGCAGGTTGAGCGTCGGCGTAGTGGCGGCATCGCCACTAATCACTCCCCAGGGACCTGCTTTGCTTCGAGGGCGTCGAATATTAGTGCGCCCTTCCGGCTTTCCTCTGCAATTTTCCGGATGTTAGGGTTGTTGCGGACCGCCTGCCTACCGGCCTCGATGGCGAGGTCGACTTCGTCGCGGGTCAGTTTGAGCCGCGTGGGCACCTTGTTGAGGCGGGCGAAAGAGTCCGGATCGGCGTCGCGGAACGAGAGGTACTCGGTGGTGACGGTCACGTCTCGGCAGTCCCAACCGACGAGTGTTCCGCGCTGCTTGTGCACCTGTTCCCGTGAAAGGCCGCACCGGTAATGGATCAGCGCTTCCTGCCATTGATTAAGGGCCAGGTCGACCGCGTCGAACCCGCTCCTGTTTGCCGAAGCAATCGTGGTGTCCGATACGGCCCGAACGATGTTCCCCAGATGGGGTGCTTGCTGCGTCTCACCCCACTCGTAAGGGACGTATCTGCCTGCGTCGGTAACGATGAAGACGAAATTGCGGAGCCTCACAGCTTGTTGCGGCGATAGCGGCGCATACGGACTATCCGCTTTTGCCAGTTCGAGGGTGAGGCCGGTGATGCCAAGATTGTCCGTCAGTGCACCGTCGAGCAGCCGGACGAAGTTGAGATTTTGATCAGCTTGGTAGGAGTCCAACGATCGGGCATAGGCCTGCAGCCGGATTGATGGGTTGTCCGTATCCAAAGCCCGGTCCAGCCAGCGAGGGCGGTGGTAATCGCAATTTATCTTGGGCGCCTGAAGGATCATCGGCGCGAAGACCACTGGAACCGCGGCGGAAGCCCCAACGGCCTCGGCGATCTTGAGCTGGCTGATGTCGCTGCACAGGGCGGCGAACGTGTCTTCGGTAAACAGAAATGGCGTATTGTTGTAAATGTCCGAGGCCGTTACCCAGACGAGCGGCCTGCCTGGCTTGGCGAATGCCGAGAAGGTTGCCCGATCGAAAAGGTTGTCGTCCAGCCATCTCGCGAAGCTGTTTCGATCATTGGCCCCGCCACGGAGTGCCACCTTGACCAGGGTGCCGGGCAAGACGCTGGTAGCCATGTTGGCTTCGGCGTTCTGATACAGGAAACGTTCGCGGAAATCCCGGTAGTCATCTTTTCCCCTGTAACCGAGATAGGCGGCCAGGACGGCGCCACCGGACGTTCCAGCGACAGTGCGGACATTGTCGACCAATGTGCGCGTGATGGGAAATTCGTCGATAGTCAGCGTGTCGAGTTCCAAAAGCGTGCCGTAGGCGAAAGCGGCCGCCCGTGTACCGCCACCCGAAAACGACAACGCCAACACCGTCGAGCCGTCATCGGTGGCATCCGGGATGTAGTCGGGCGACGGGGCACCCGGCATATTGCTGACAAAGTTTATCGGAGAGGTGTCGACGACAACGCATCCCGAAGCTGCAATCGCCGCGGCAAGGCCAACCGCCCTCAGCAGCTGGGAGATTACGTTTCTCACTGAATTGCCCTCGCCGCCGATTCCCCTTTGGGGCCAGAGGGTTGCACGGTGATAGTAATCCTTCAAGTAGTCCTGACTTCCGCAGCGAACTGCGGCCCAACGCTCTCAATTGCACGGCCTAGGCGGCAGACTGCCCTCAGGAAAATATCTTGGGCCCGAGAAGCGTTTGTCATATCGCGAAGCACGGCACTCACCTTGTCGGCGGGTAGATATTTCGCGGTAGGCGCCCGGGCGTGGATCAGCGTTCCGATGCAGCGATCAGCATGGCCAGCGCTGCGGCGGGTGCTGCGCTCGCTTCTGTGGGCGCCGGTAGGCAAGGCGATGGAAAAAACGCCCGAAAGGCTCGACCCGACGCTGATCGAGACCATCAGAGCTGGCATGGGCTACACGGCGGCTGATCTCTGCGAGGCGCGGTTCGCCCGCACCGCCTGTTTCGGTAAGGTTCAGCAGGTGTTCGAGCGCTGCGATGTCATCGCCTCGCCGACGCTGTCGGCTCCCGCGCTGCCGATCGGGCTCGATCCGCTGGGTCGCGTGCAGATCGCCGGCCAGGATGTCGGCACCATTCGCGGTGCATGGTATCCCTACACCTTCCCGTTCAACCTGACCGGACATCCGGCGCTGTCGATCCCTTGCGGCCTGTCGTCCGCCGGCCTGCCGATCGGCCTGCAGTTGGTCGGGCGCTGGCACGAGGACCGCTTTCTGCTCGATTGCGCAGCGAAGCTGGAAGAAGCGCTCGGCTTTTTCGGCCGCCCATCCGCTGCCAAGGGCGGCCTGACCTCGAAGTCAGACGGCCCGTTCGATATCCCGCCGCAGGATGATTGCGGTGGTCAGGTCCTCGACGCCGGGGTGACTTGCGATCAGGTCGCGCAGTGTGTTGAGGCGGTCGATGGACGGCACCTCGATCTCCACGATGAGGTCGAGCTGGCCGCTGACCGACGAAACACGCCGCACCTCCGGATAGCGCGCGAGTTGGTCGAGAATGCCGAGCGAAGGCGTGCGCACCAGCGTGACCAGCAGGAAGGCGCAGACCAAGCCCTGTTCCATCTGCCCGATGTCCGCGCGATAGCCACGGATGACGCCCGACCTTTCGAGCTGCGCGACGCGCTCGCTGGTAGCGCTGCGCGACAGGCCGATGCGACCCGCCAGCGTCTTCAGCGGTATGCGCGCCTCCTTCGTCAGGATGCCGAGAATCTCCCTGTCCTTGGCGTCGAGTTCCTTCATGGTGGGCTCCACTGGCTTCCGTCAAAGTGCCGGTCGAAGCAGGCAAACTGCCGGTCTAACCGACGCTTTGCCGGATGCCTGATTTTTCGGCCCGTGCCAAGGTCCCGCGCAAACGAAATTCCGGACCTGCCATGACCGACGTGAATCACCCCGCCCCCGACTTTACCCTGGATGCCGCGAAGGAGTTGGCGCTGAGCCACTTCGGCGCGACCGGCGAGGCAAGCTCGCTCGACAGCGAACGCGACCAGAATGTCAGGCTGACGTCTGATCAGGGCACGTGGATCTTCAAGATCGTCAACGCCAGCGAGCCGCGCGATGAAAGCGAGTTCCAGACCGCGTTGCTGGAGCATCTGGCGCATACGGCGCCGGATCTCGCCATTCCGCGCCTAAAGAAGACCGGCAATGGCGAGGCGCTCGCCTATGTGACTGCTAGCGAGGCAGGTGAACAGCACGCGCTGCGCATGGTTTCGTGGCTGGCGGGCAAACCTTTTGCAGAGGCCGAGCGCTCGCTGGAGCTGCTCGAAAGCCTGGGTGCAACGCTCGGCAGGCTGGACCGGGCGCTGCAGGGCTTCATCCATCCCGGCGCCCTGCGCAGCTTCGATTGGGACATCCGTTGCGCCGGCGACGCACGCCAGCGCCTTCACCACATTGCGGATCCCGAGGACCGCGCGCTTGTGGAACGTTTCCTTGATCGCTTCGACGCGGAAGTTGCGCCGCGCCTGCCTGCGCTGCGTGCGCAGGTGATCCACAACGACGCCAATGACTGGAACGTTCTGGTGGACGAGGCCGGCGCGCCGCGCGTCACCGGGCTGATCGATTTCGGCGATGCGCTGCATTCGGTGCTTATTGCCGAAGTGGCGGTGGCCTGCGCCTATTCCATACTCGACACGGAAGACCCGATCGGCGCGGCAGCGCGCCTGGCGGCCGGCTTCCACCGCGAATATCCGCTGCGCGAGGAAGAGCTGGACGTCCTGTTCGACCTCATTGCCATGCGGCTTGTCATCAGCGTCACCTTGTCCGCCGCACGGCGCAGGCAAACCGAGGACAACCCCTATCTCGCCATCAGCGAGGCGCCCGCCTGGCGGTTGTTGCGGCGACTGGGCGCGATGAACCGGCGCTTTGCTAGCGCCATTCTGCGCCACACCTGCGGTTTCGACGCCGCGCCGGGCGCGCGCGCCGTGACGAACTGGATCGAAGCGAACCGCAAGGAGCTTGCGCCAATCCTCGACCGCCACCCGGCAACGCTGACCAAGGCGCTGGTGCCCTATGGAGACCCGCACCATCCGATGACGGTCGATTCCGCCGGCCAGCGGCCGGACAAGGCCACCGCCTGGTGGGACGACTATTGCGCCAAGCACGGCATCGAACTCGGCATGGGGCCGTGGGGCGAGGCGCGCACCGTCTATGCGGGGGACATGTTCAAGTCGCGCTTCGTGGAGGGCGAGCGGCGCATCCACCATCTCGGGCTCGACTTGTTCATGCCGGCCGGCACGAAGCTCTACACGCCGCTTGCGGCAACGGTCGTGAGCGTCGAGATCGAGGAAGACCCGCTCGGCTATGGCGGGCTGGTGGCGCTGGAACATCAGCCCGAGGGCTGCCCGCCCTTCATCACGCTGTGGGGGCATTTGGCGCACGAAGTGACGACGCGGTTGAAGCCGGGAGACCGGCTGGAGGCCGGCGATCTCGTCGCCATGATGGGCGCGCCGACACAGAATGGCGGCTGGGCGCCGCATCTGCATTTCCAGATTTCGACCGATCCGAGCCTTGCCGCACGCGACATCCTCGGCGTCGGCGAGGCGCGTTATCTCGATGTCTGGGCCGAGCTGTTCCCGGATGCGTCGGTTCTCGCCGGCATTCCGGCCGAGACTTTTCATCAGAGCGGCCGCACGCGGCCCGAGATCGTGGCGGCGCGCAAGGAAACGTTGCTGCCCAATCTCTCGATCTCCTATTCCGAGCCGATCAAATTCGTGCGCGGCGAAGGCGCGTGGCTGATCGACAATCGCGGCCGCGCCTATCTCGATTGCTTCAACAATGTCTGCCATCTCGGCCACGCCCACCCGGATGTGGTGGAGGCTATTGCCAGGCAGGCGGCGAAGCTCAACACCAACACGCGCTACCTGCATGACAACATCGTCACTTACGCCGAGCGGCTGACGGCGACGCTTCCGGCTGGGCTGGCGGTGGCGAGTTTCGCGTGCTCAGGCAGCGAGGCCAACAGTCTGGCTCTGCGCATGGCCCGCGCCCATACCGGGCAAAGCGATGCCGTTGTGCTCGACTGGGCCTATCATGGTACCACACAGGAACTGATCGATCTCAGCCCCTACAAATACAAGCGCAAGGGCGGCAAGGGCCGGCCGGCGCATGTGTTCGAGGCCGTCATTCCCGATAGCTACCGCGCTCCAGCCGACTGGCCGGTGGAGGAGCATGCGAAGCGCTTCGCACAGAGCATCGCCGAGCAGATCGAGGTGATGCGAAGCCAGGGCCGTGCGCCTGCCTACTTCATCGCCGAATCCATCCCGAGCGTCGCCGGCCAGGTGTTTTTGCCGGAGGGCTACCTCAGGCAAGTCTACGCCATGGTGCGCGCCGCCGGCGGCGTCTGCATAGCAGATGAAGTGCAGGTCGGTTTTGGCCGCGTCGGCAGCCACTGGTGGGCCTTCGAGATGCAGGGCGTGGAGCCCGACATCGTCACCATGGGCAAGCCGATCGGCAACGGCCATCCGATGTCGGCCGTGGTGACCACGCGCGAGGTGGCTGCGTCCTTCAACAACGGCATGGAATATTTCAACACGTTCGGCGGCAATCCGGTGTCTTGCGCGGCGGGTCTGGCGGTGCTTGACGTGATCGAACGCGACGGCCTCAGGCAGAACGCGGCCGAGATCGGCGCCTATCTCGTCGACCGGTTCCGCGAACTGCAGGCACGCTACGAGATCATCGGCGACGTGCGCGGGGTGGGTCTGTTCCTGGGCATCGAGCTGGTAACCGACCGCAAGACCAAGGAGCCGGCAACCGCGCTCGCCCGCCGCGTCAATGATGGTGCCCGCCAGCGTGGCGTGCTGATCGGCACGGAAGGCCCGCACGACAATGTGCTGAAGATGCGGCCGCCGATGATCTTCAGCCGCGCCAATGCCGACCATCTGGTCAGCGTTCTTGATGAAAGCTTCAAGGCGGCCCTGGCAGAGGCCTGACCGCATAGCGCGAGCCGGCCGGTGGCGGGCTCGCGCGAGAGTAAAAGTACCAGATGGACCGGATCGGCTTTGCCGATCCGGTTTGAGTAAGTAGGCCGGATTAGGCCTTCAGGCCTTCTGCGGCATAGGCGGCGATGTCCGCATGCGTGGCGAACCAGACATCGTCATGGCCGCGGATGTGGCGGATCAGCTCTTCCAGAATGGTGATGCGCGAACGGTAGCCGATGACATGCGGATGCATGGTCAGCAGGAACAGGCCGCCTTCCTCATAGGCGCGGTCGAACTCGCGGCGGAAGATATCCAGCACTGCCGTCGGCGGCGTGTAGGGCCGGTGGGCGGTGAAGCGGTTCATGTTGAAATAGACCGCGTCGTCGCGGATCCATTCCACCGGTAGCTCGACGATGCCGGTCGGTTCGCCATCCTCGACGATCTCGTAAGGATCGTCATCAGCCATCAGCGAGGAATCGTAGAGCAGGCCCAGCTCGCGCTGGATCTGGAGCGTCACGCTGGAAAAATCCCAGGACGGCGTGCGCATGCCGACGGGGCGAACGCCGGTGATCTTCTCCAGCGTGTCGGCCGCGCGGAAGTGCAGGTCGCGCTCGTCCTGCGGCGGCACCTTGGTGTTGAGCTCGTGGATCCAGCCATGCAGGCCGATCTCGTGACCCTCGGCGATCACCCGACGCTGCTCGTCCGGATAAAGCAGGCCGACCACGGCCGGCACGAAGAACGTCGTCTTGATGTCGTTGTCTGAAAGCGTCTTGAGGATGCGCGGAATGCCGACGCGGTTGCCGTACTGGCCCTGGGACATCCGGCCGATGGATTCGCCGCCGTCACGCAGTTCGTTGGTTTCATGATCGCTGTCGAAGGAAAGTGCCACCGCGCAGCGCGCGCCGTTCTTCCAGCTCTTCGGCTTCAGCGAGCGGCCGGCGCGCACCTTGTTCACCTTGCCGCGCCAAACCGTCTCGTCCCACTGCCAGGGTTCCATCATTTACCTCGTATTTCGATGGTTCAAAGAACGGCCGCATCCGCCGCTGACATCGCCTGTGGCAGCACGGGTACTGCGGCAAGCAGCCGACGGGTGTAGTCGTCCTGCGGGTTCTCGTAGATCTCGGCGGTCTGACCGGCTTCGACGATGCGGCCGCGATACATGATCGCGACGCGGTCGCAGAGGTGACGGACGACCGAGAGATCGTGCGAGATGAAGATGAGCGTCAGCTCCAGTTCCTTGCGCAGGCGGATCAGCAGATTGATGATCTGCGCCTGGATGGAAACGTCGAGCGAGGCCACCGGCTCGTCGCAAACCACCACATCGGGCTGCATGGCAAGCGCGCGCGCAATCGCCACGCGCTGACGCTGGCCACCGGAGAACTGGTGCGGATAGCGGCCAGCAAATGCCGGATCGAGCCCCACCGCGGCGAGCCACTGGCGGACATATTCGCCCGCCTGCGCCCGCGTCACGAGCCCATGCGCCAAGGGTCCTTCGGAGATGCAATCGCCGACGCGCATGCGCGGGTCGAGCGAGGCGAACGGGTCCTGGAAGATGGTCTGGATGCGCGTGGTGATCTTCTTGGGCGTACGGCCGCCGGAGATGACGCGCTCGCCCTCCAGCCGGACGATGCCCGAAGTCGGAGCGTAGATGCCCGCCGCGATGCGGCCGAGCGTCGACTTGCCACTGCCGGATTCACCGACGAGGCCAAGGGCGTCGCCGCGCGACAGCGTCAGGCTGATATTGTCTACCGCCTGAACCACTGGAACGGGCGAGGCGAGGCCTGCCTTCTCGGCCAGGCCATGCAACAGACCGGTGCTTCTGCGGAACTGCTTGCTGACCCCGTCGACGACGAAATAGGGCACGCTGTGCTTGGGCGTCCGGCTCTGGCCGGCTGTTGCAAGGCGAGGCGGCGGCACAGGATCGGCGGCACCGTCGCTGCTGTTGCGAGCAAGCATGCTGCCCGGCTCGGCGCGCGAGGGAAGAGCGTCGAGCAAGCCGCGCGTATAGGGATGCTGGGGCTTGAGCAGCACGTCCATGGTCTGACCGGCTTCGACGATGCGGCCGGTCTTCATCACCGCGATGTGGTCGGAGATCGAGGCAACAGTGGCAAGGTCATGGCTGATCCAGATCAGCGCCGTGCCGGTCTCTTTTACCAGCTCCTTCATCTCGTCCAGGATCTCGGCCTGGATCGAGACGTCGAGCGCGGTGGTCGGCTCGTCGGCGATGATCAGCTTGGGCTTGTGCAGCAGCGCAATGGCGATCGCCACGCGCTGCCGCATGCCGCCGGAGAACTGGTGCGGATAAAAATCCACTTTGTTCTCGGCATCGGGAATGCGCACCTGCCTCAGCGCCGCAATCGCGCGTTGGCGCGCCTCGGTGGCCGAGACCTTGCCATGCGCTTCCAGCGCAAGCTTGATCTGCGTGAAGATGCTGAGCACCGGGTTCAGCGTCATCATCGGGTCCTGGAAGACCATGGAGATGGCCTTGCCGCGAATGGCGCGCAGTTCGTTGGCCGGAAGGCCGACCAGTTCGCGCCCCTCGAGCTTGATCGAGGAGCCGCTTTCGATGCGCCCGGGATGATCGATCAGGCCGATGATGGAAAAGCCGGTGATGCTCTTGCCCGAGCCGGACTCGCCGACAAGGCCGAGAACCTCGCCGGCGGCCAACGAGAAGGACACGCCGTCCACCGCCTTCATCACGCCCTTGGCGGTGTGGAAGTGGGTCCTGAGTTCGGTAACCTGCAAAAGCGGAGCTGTCATTTCTGCAGCCTCGGATTGAGCTGGTCGCGGATCTGGTCGCCGACCAGGTTGAGCGACACGATGAAGAGGATGAGGGCGATGCCTGGATAGATCGAGATCCAGTAGCGGCCCGACAGGAGATACTGGAAGCCGTTGGCGATCAGCATGCCGAGCGATGGTTCCGTGGGTGGCAGGCCGACGCCGAGAAAGGAGAGGGTGGCTTCGAGCGAAATCGCGCTTGCCACCTGTACCGTCGCAACCACGATCAGCGGCGGCAGTGCGTTGGGCAGGATGTGGCGCAGCACCACACGGCGTGCCTTCAGCGGCACCGAAAGCGCTGCCTCGACATAGTCCTTCTGCCGTTCGGCTGACGCCGCGCCATGAGCGGTGCGGGCGAAGTAGGCGTATTGGGCGAAGATGAGCGCAAGGATCAGCTGGTAGCGACCCTGCCCGAGGATTGCTGCAATGACGAAGGCCAGCAGGATCGCCGGAAACGACAGCTGGAGATCGATGACGCGCATCAAAATGCTCTCGATCCGTCCGCCGACATAGGCGGCGGTGGAACCAACGAGCGCGCCGAGGGTGAAGGCGACGGCGCCGGAAATCACGCCGACCTCGAGCGAAATGCGCAGGCCGTAAAGGATCGCCGAGAGCAGGTCGCGTCCCTGAGCGTCAGTGCCAAGCAAATGGACATAGCCGCCCGTGCCGACATAGCCCGGAGCACGCCGCGCATCGCGCAGCACCAGATGGGCGAGGTCATAGGGGTCTTGCGGCGCGAAGAGCGGGGCCGCAACGGCCAGGATCACGATCAGCAGCGTCACGATGCCGGCGGCAAGTGCAACGCGGTTGCGCGAGAACTCCCTGAAGAAGTCGCGCATCGGGGTGGAGGCGTTCGTCATGCCCGTCCCTTTCTCAAACGCGGATCGAGCAGCACATAGACAAGGTCCACAACAAGGTTGATGACGATGAACAGGAGCGCGACCAGCATCAGGTAAGCGACCATCACGGGGCGGTCGAGCGAGGTGATGCTGTCGATGATCAGCTTGCCGAGACCAGGCCAGGAGAAAATCGTTTCCGTCACCACGGCGAAGGCGAGCGTCGAGCCGAATTCGAGGCCGAAGACGGTGACCAGCGGAATGGAGATCAACTTCAGCACGTGGCGGCGAAGGATAGTGCCTTCGCTGATGCCGGCGGCGCGGGCGAATTTCACCGTGTCGCTGACCATCACTTCGCGGGTGCCGGCCCGCGCCAGGCGGATCATCATCGACAGCTTGAACAGCGCCAGGTTGATTCCCGGCAGTAGCATGTGCTTGAGGCCGTCGGCGGTCAGGAAGCTCCATTCGACGCCGAAGAGCGCCGCGGTATGGCCACGCCCGCCGGCCGGCATGCAGCCGCACTGCACGGCGAAGATCATGATGAGCATCAGGCCGAACCAGAAGGTCGGCACGGAAAAGCCAAGGATCGACGCGCCCATGATGATGCGCGAGCCAAGGCTCTGTGGCCGGTAGCCGGCATAAACGCCGAGCGGAATGCCGACGGCCGAGGCCAGGATGACGGCGAACAGCGTCAGCTCCAGCGTGGCCGGCAGACGCGACAGGATCAACGTGCCGACCGGCATGCCATAGACGAAGGAGCTGCCGAAATCGCCGTGAATGAGGCGGTCGGCGAACTGCAGATATTGCTGCCACAGCGGCAGGTCGAGCCCGTAGCGAGCGATCACCTGCGCACGGATTTCCTGCGTCGCGTCAGGCGAGAGCATAACGTCGATGGGGTTGCCGACGGCATAGACCCCGCAAAAAACCAGGGCGGACATGGCGATGACCACCAGCCCAGCCTGGAAGAGGCGTTGAAAGACGAAAGAAAACATCGCTCCCCTGTCGCGTCCGTTCCGGACGTCATCTTGCCCTTGGTTGTTGCCGGATCAGTCCCAGTCAGTATCCAGAAGCGCCCGCGTTTCCGCGACCGCGACGTCCCAGATGGCCTGCATGTCCGCGTCAGGGCGCTGGAACAGGCCATGATAATTGCCTTCGCCAAGCATCTCGCGCTTGGTGGCTGCGTCGACGCGCGCCAGCCGGGCAAAGTCGATGCGCGGCTTGCTCTCGGCCGGCTGGGGCGCGTTCGCAAGGCGCGTCCAGGGGAAGTTCTCCATCCATGACGCGTGCGAGGCGGCCGGGTCGGTGTCCATCACCTTCTTCCAGGTGAGGGGCGCGCGCCACCAGTCGTGCATCTTCACCCGCGCATCGGGATGCTCGTTCAGCCATTCCGAAATGACCGCCGTCGCCGGCGTGTTGCCGCCATGCCCGTTGACCACGAGAATGCGACGGAAGCCCGACCGGTACATGCTGTCCAGAAGGTCGCCGATCACGCCGATATAGGTCGAGAGCTTCAGCGTCATCGTTCCCGGATAGGCGCTGAAGGACGAAGCCAATCCGTAGGGCACTACCGGGAACACCGGGATGCCGAGAGGCGCTGCCGCATCGATCGAGATCTTCTGGGCCAGGATCATGTCGGTGCAGAGGCTGAGATAGGCGTGCTGCTCGACGCTGCCGATCGGCAGGATGCAGCGGTCGTCCTTGGCGGCGCGCTCTTCCACCTGCATCCAATTCATCTCGGCTATGTCCATCGGGCTCTCACTTTCAGGCTATGCAAAGTCAGTTCCGCGCAGGCGCTTACGCTAGGGCACAAGCACAATCGGCGCCGCGTCGAAATAGTCCAATATTGTTCTATTAGGAACTAAAAAAAGAAATTGACAGCGGTTTTTGGCTAAGTCAAGTTCCATCCGGAACAAACAACGGGTGGAGGAGAAGTGACCATGGCGTCGCTGGACACCGGGTTGACGACTCTTGATGAACTGCTGATGGAAGCAGGCCGGCGAGACGCGCCCGAAGGGGCCGTCGACGACCTCGTCGCCGTCAAGCTCTGGCAGAATCCGTGCTGGTTTTCGTTCCGGATCAATTTCCTGGCGCTGCAGTTCAACGTGCCGATCTACCGCTGGATCGAAGTGGAATTCGGCCTGCAGCGCGTAGAGTTCGTGGTACTCTACTCGCTTAGTCTCAAGAACGGCGTCACCGCGAGCGCCATCTGCAATTCGTCCGGCTTTCCGCGGAACACCATCAGCCGCGCCATTCAGAAGCTGATCGACAAGAACATTGTCCGCCGCGAGGTAGATCCGGGCGATCTCAGGAGCTTTGTCCTCTATCTGACGGATGAAGGAAGACGGATCGTCGACGAGGCCATGCAGCCCATGCGCGAGCGCGAGCAGCTGATGCTGTCTTCGCTCAGCCCGGCCGAGCAGCTGATGCTCTCCGAGCTGCTGGCAAAGGTCGTCGCCGATTCGAGCAAGTGGCCAGAGACCTGGCCGTCAAACAAGAAGTCCAGCCAACAAACCGACACTCCCGAGGAGATGGAAGAAGTATGAATCTGTTGCGCGCAACCACCGGGCTCGCGCTCGCCCTGGGCCTTTCAGCCGGCGTTTCCAGCGTCGCGCTCGCTGCCGATCTGACCATCGGCGTCCGCGCCGGCCCGGCCTCGATCGATCCGGATTTCACCGCCACCGGCACCCATGCCGAAGCGATGAAGCACATCTTCGACACGCTCATCAAATCCGGCAACGATCTCCAGCTGGAGCCGGGCCTGGCTGAAAGCTGGCAGGCGATCGACGACACGACCTGGGAGTTCAAGCTGCGCAAGGGCGTGAAGTTCCATGACGGCTCGGACTTCACCGCCGAGGACGTCAAGTTCTCGATCGAGCGCATCCCGCACGTGACGGGCGCCAACCCGACGAGCGTCTATGTCCGCCGCGTCAAGGATGTCGAGATCGTCGATCCCTACACCGTTCGCGTCAAGACGGACGGCCCGGCGCCGACCCTGCCCAACGACTTCATCCGTCTCTTTGTCGTCTCGCACGTCGCGGCCAAGGATTATTCCGACACGCCCGAACACGCGACCGAAGGCTTCAACTCGGGCAAGGCCGCGATCGGCACCGGTCCTTACAAGTTCGTCTCCTGGACGCCGAAGGAAGAGCTGGTTCTCGAGCGCTTCGACGACTACTGGGGCGGCAAGGAGCCGTGGGACAAGGTGATCCGCAAGGAACTGCCGAACGACGCCGCCCGCGTCGCTCAGCTCAAGGCCGGCCAGGTGGACATCGTCGCACGCATCCCCGCGTCCGACATCGCGACGCTGGAAAACGACTCCTCGCTGAAGATCATCAAGACCGACAGCGTCTATGAGTTCCTGGTCTATTTCGACTTCCGCGAACAGGCGCCGCAGATCACGGCCAATGACGGTTCCGCGCTGGCCAAGAACCCTTTCCTTGACCCGCGCGTGCGTGAGGCCTTCGATCTGGCCATCGACCGCGAGACGATCACCGAAGTGGCGATGGAAGGCATGGGCAAGGCCCAGTCGCAGATCATCACGCCGAACATCTTCGGCTACAATCCGGCGATCCAGCTCACCCAGCCCGACATCGAAAAGGCCAAGCAGCTGTTGGCCGACGCCGGCTATCCGGACGGCTTCAAGGTGGTGTTCAACTTCACCAACGACCGTCTGCCGAGCGACAAGGAAGTCGGCACCACGATCGCCCAGATGCTGGCGGCCATCAACGTAACGGTCGAAGCCAACGCTCAGCCGGGCGCGGTCTACTTCCCGGCCAACACGCGGGGCGATTACAGCTTCGGCATGTCCGGCTGGGGCACGCTGACGGGCGAGGCGAACTATGCGCTGGCGGCACTCCTGCACACCAACGACCCCGAGACCAAGCTGGGCGGCTTCAACGTCCATCACTACTCCAATCCGGAGATGGACAAGCTGATCGAAGGCGCGGCAGCCGAGATGGACACGCCGAAGCGCGAGATGCTGCTGCAGGATGCCAACGCCCTTGTCGCCAAGGAGCGTGCAATCCTGCCGATCGCGTCCACGGTTTCGGCCTGGGGCATGAAGAAGGAACTGACGATCACGCCGCGTTCCGACGAGGACACGCTGGCGATGAACATTCGCCCGGCGAACTGAACCGGCAAATGAGACCTAGCGGCCGCCTTTCGGGGCGGCCGCTCCACTTTTGAGGAATATCCAAATGGGACCTGTTGCACTGGCGATCCATGGCGGCTGCGGCGTCATGGCCAAGCTCGACCTGAGCGAAGAGGAATGGGCGGCCGCCCGCGTCGATCTGCGCCGCTCGCTCGAAGCCGGCTGGGCCATTCTGTCGGCTGGTGGGAGCGCGCTCGATGCGGTCCAGGCGGCGGTGATCGTCATGGAGGATTCGCCGCACTTCAACGCCGGCTATGGTGCCGCCCTCAATGCGGCCGGCTATCATGAGCTCGACGCCTCGATCATGGACGGTCAAACGCAAACCGGTGGCGCGGTTGCCGGGTCCCGGCATATCCGCAACCCGATCCGCGCGGCGCGTCTGGTCATGGAGCGCGGCGAGGCAGTGCTTCTGGCAGGTCATGCCGCCGACGACTATGCGAAGGCTGGCGGCCTCGAGGTTGTGCCGAACAGCCATTTCACGACCGAGCGCCGGGTGAACGCACTCGCCGCCATGAAGGAACATGAAAAGCAGGGCACCGCGGCCAAGGCCAGCGAGTCCGAAAAGCACGGCACGGTCGGCGCAGTTGCACTAGATGCAGCCGGCCACCTTGCGGCTGCTACCTCGACCGGTGGCTACAACAACAAGCCAGAAGGCCGCGTCGGCGATTCACCGATCATCGGCGCCGGCACCTATGCGCGCGACGGCGTCTGCGCAGTCTCGGGCACCGGCAAGGGCGAGTTCTTCATCTTGCATGCGGTGGGCCATGAAGTGGCGTCGCGCGTTGCCTATCTCGGCGAGAGCCTTGAGCAGGCATCGTCGAAGATCATCATCGACGAGTTCCAGCCGCGCAGCATCGGCGCCGGGCTGGTGGCCGTCGACGCCAAGGGCAACATCGCGGCGCCCTACAACACCGACGGCATGTTCCGCGGCTGGGTGACGCCCGAGGGCAAGTTCTTCGTGGGAACCCACGACCAGGTTTTTGCCCTGTAATTGGGCCTTCACTACGGTAGCTCGGGCCCCGCGGCGGCGCATCTGGCGATGCGCCGTCGCTTTTATTATCAGGCGACCTCGGCCTGCTTGGCGGCGTGCCGCAGCAGCATGCCGAACAGGTCGCGCGGCTCGTCGGGATCGGCCAGAAGGTCGAGCTTTTCGTAGAGGCCGGTCGACTGAAGGCGGTCGCGCACATAGCGCAGCGCCGAAAAATCCTCGGTGGCAAAGCCGACCGAGTCGAACAGCGTGATCTGGGCAGGATCGCGCCGCCCTTCCACCTCGCCGGTCATCACCTGCCAAAGCTCGATCACCGGATGATCTGCATCTAGCTGCTGGATCTCGCCCTCGATGCGGGTCTGCGGCGGATATTCCACGAAAATGTCGGAACGCAGCAGGATGTCGCGATGCAGCTCGGTCTTGCCCGGGCAGTCGCCGCCCACTGCGTTGATGTGCACGCCGTTGCCGACCATGTTGTCGGTGAGGATCGTGGCATACTGCTTGTCGGCGGTGACGGTGGTGATGATCTGCGCACCCTCGACGGCCTCCTGAGCCGAATGACAGATGGCGATGTCAAATCCTTTGCCGGCAAGGTTGCTTGCGCATTTCCGACTTGCCGAGGCATCGATGTCGAACAGGCGCAGCCTGTTGACGCCGAGCAGGGCCTTGAAGGCAATTGCCTGGAACTCCGACTGCGCGCCATTGCCGATGATGGCCATCGTGTCGGCGTTCTTGGGCGCCAGATATTTGGCCGCGACGGCGGAAGTAGCTGCGGTGCGCAGCGCCGTCAGGATCGTCATTTCTGTAAGCAGCATCGGATAGCCGTTGCCGACATCGGCGAGCACGCCGAAGGCGGTGACCGTCTGGCGGCCGTCGCGCGTGTTGCTCGGGTGGCCGTTGACATATTTGAAGCCGTAGAGCTGGCCGTCGCTGGTCGGCATCAGTTCGATGACGCCTTCCCGGCTGTGCGAGGCGACGCGCGGCGTCTTGTCGAAGACCGGCCAGCGCTTGAAATCCTCCTCGATATAGCCGGCAAGCTCCACCAGGAAGCGCTCCACGCCGATACGCAGCACCAGCGTCATCATGTTGTCGACGCTGACGAAGGGGACGATGTTGAGGGCGGGGTTGGTCATGTCAGTAGCTCCGGGTGGGGCGGTCCATGATACGGCGCCCCATCAGGCTTGCCGTCAGATCGACCATGAGGGTTGCCGTGCGTCCGCGTTCGTCGAGGAAGGGGTTCAGCTCAACCAGGTCGAGGCTGGTCACCAGCCCACTGTCGTGCAGCATCTCCATCACCAGATGCGCCTCGCGGAAGGTGGCGCCGCCGGGCACAGTGGTGCCGACCGCCGGCGCGATGGAAGGGTCGAGAAAATCGACATCGAGGCTGACATGGAGCATGCCGTTTTCTGCGGCGACGCGCGCGAGGAAATCGCGCAGCAGCGGCGCGATGCCGTGCTCGTCGATCGCGCGCATATCATACATCAAGACGCCCGCGTCCTTCAGCGCAATGCGCTCGGCGGGATCGACGCTGCGGATGCCCAGCGTGCAAATGCGTTTGGGATCGACCGCGGAGGTTACCTGCGGAAGATATCCTTCGAAGCCCGGCAGGCCGGCAACATATGCGAGCGGAACGCCGTGCAGGTTGCCGCTGGTCGTGGTGTCGAGCGTGTGGAAGTCCGTATGCGCATCGAGCCACAGGACGAACAGCGGCCGGCCGATCTCGGCCGCGCGACGGGCGACGCCCGAAACGGTGCCGGCCGAAATGCTGTGGTCCCCGCCAAGGAAGATCGGCATTGCGTCGGTGCTGGCCTGGTAGGCCGCATCAGCGAGCGCTCCCGTCCAGGCCGCAATCTCGGGCAGGGCCTTCAGCGCCGGGTTGCGATGGCTCGCTGGCCGGGCGGCTTCGCGCGTCACTGCGCCGAGATCCTCGACCGTGTGGCCGAGCTCGGTGAGAGCTTCGACGAGGCCCGCCACACGCAGCGCGCTGGGCCCCATTTCACAACCTTTGCGTCCGGTTCCGTCTTGAACCGGCGCGCCCAAAATCCTGCAATGCATATTGGTCCGTCCGTGGAATGAATTTCGCCGGCATTCTAAGCCGATTGCGGTGGCGGAATGAACGGATTGAATTGGCAAACCTATCGATCTGTATTATCAAATTGGTATATTGCTCTTGCCAATATGAGAACTGGAATGGACGAGCTCGACGAAAGCCTGATCAAGCTGCTGCGTCACGACGGGCGTCGGAGCATCTCCGACCTGGCCTCGGACCTTGGCGTTTCGCGCGCCACCGCGCGCGCCAGGCTGGAGAAGCTGGAGCGCTCCGGTGACATTCTCGGCTACACGGTGATCCTGCGTGCCGACGCAGTCGACCAGCCGGTGCGCGGCATCATGATGATCGAAATTGCGGGCCACGTCACCGACAGGGTCGTGCAGGTCCTGGGCGGCTTTTCGGAAATCTCGGCCATCCACACCACCAACGGCCGGTGGGACCTCATTGTCGAATTCGGCACCACCACCTTGACCGATCTCGATGCGGTGCTGCGCCGCATCCGCCTCATTCCCGGGGTGACCAACAGCGAAACCAGCCTGCTCCTGGCCACGCCGCGCAGCACCAAGGCCAAGCTTTAGCCTCAGCATTCTGCTCCAAAGGTCCTGTCGTCGCGACTTCGAGGGAAGGTCTCTCGAAGGGGCGCGAACTCGCGTCTGTGGAAGGGTGAAGTCGTTAGCCGTTCATGGATGGGTGTTCATGGACATGAACGACATTCTCCTGAAAGAACAGAGAAAGAGTCGTAACCTATATGACAGGCGGGTTCTTGGCGCTGTCTTGTCTCGCCATTGTGTCAATCTATCGGGCCTCGTGAAGGCAATTGGAGGAATTGTAATGATCAGCAGACGTTCGCTCATGGCGCTTGTGTCTGTGCTGGCCTTGGGCGTGCCGGCAGCCGGGATCGCCCATGCTAAGGAATGGAAGACGGTCACCGTCGGCGTCGAAGGCGCTTTCCCGCCCTTCAATGCAACGACGCCGAGCGGCGAGCTCGAAGGCTTCGACCTGGATGTGGCCAAGGAAGTCTGCAAGCGCGCCGAGCTCGACTGCAAGATCGTGGCGCAGGACTGGGACAGCCAGATTCCCTCGCTCGTCGCCGGCAAGTTCGATGTCGTGCTGACCATGGGCCCGAACCCGAAGCGCCGTGAAGTGATCGACTTCACCGATCCCTATGCGATCACCCCGAACACCTTCCTGGTGAGCGCCGACGGCCCGCTGGCGGAACTGCCGCATACCGGTGAGCATCTTTCGATCGACACCGAGGAAGGCAAGCAGGCCCTCAAGGACCTGAAGGACGTGCTGAAGGGCTCGACGCTCGGCGCCTCGCTGTCCACCAGCCAGCTTCAGTTCGTTGAGGAGAACTTCAAGGACGTGGCCACGGTGCGCAGCTACAAGGGTTCCGAGCAGAGCCAGCTCGACCTCAAGGGCGGCCGCCTCGATGGCCAATTCGACAATGTCGTCTTCGTCGTCGATCGCGCCAAGAAGAGCGGCGGCGCGCTGAAGGTCAGCGGCCCGCTGCTCACCGGCGGCATCATGGCCACCAATGTGTGCATGGGTATCCGCAAGAACGAGCCAGAGCTGCAGGCCATCCTGAACAAGGCCATCGACTCAATGCGCGACGACGGCACGCTGAAGCAGATGTCCGAAAAGTGGTTCGGCGCTGACGTCAGCCCGCGCACCTGATTACAGGCATAACCTGAAATAGAAAACGGCCGCCAATCCGGCGGCCGTTTTCATTTGCGGTCAGTGCTTGGGAGGATGCTAGACCGCTGCTTGCGGTACTAGACCGCGTGTTGCTTGGCGTGGCGCACCACGTCGGCATGGGTGGCGAACCACACGCCGGGATGGCTGCGGATGTGGCGGATGAGTTCTTCCAGCAGCCAAATGCGCGAGCGGTGCCCGATGATGTCGGGATGCATGGTGAGCTGGAAAAGGCCGCCCTCGGCATAGGCCGCGTCGAACTCGCGCATGAATATGCCGAGGATGTCGGCCGGCGCGATCTGCGGACGCAGGCCGCCCCAGCGGTCCATGATCAGATAGGCCGCGTCATCGCGGATCCACTCCACTGGGAGCTCGACCACGCCGGTCGGTTCGCCGTCCATCAAAAGCTCATAGCAATCGACATCTGCCATCAGCGAGGAGTCGTAGAGCAGGCCCATATCCTTGGTGATCTGCAGCGTGTGTGCGCTGAAATCCCAGGAAGGAGTGCGGATGCCGACCGGCCGGACACCGACGATCTCCTCGAGCTTGTCGGCCGCGCGCAACTGCAACTCGCGCTCGGTTGCGCCGTCGAGCAGCGTATTGCGCTCGTGGATCCAGCCATGCAGCGCGATCTCGTTTCCGGCGGCTGCCAGGCCGCGCTGCTCGTCGGGATAGAGCATCGCCGAGACAGCCGGTACGAAGAAGCTCGCCCTGATGTCGTAGCGTTCGAGAAGCGCACGGATGCGCGGAATGCCCTGGCGCGGGCCGAACTGGCCCTGCGACAGCGCACTGACCGACTTGCCGCCGTCGCGCAGCTCGAAGGATTCGTGGTCGCTGTCGAAGGACAGCGCCACCGCGCAGCGCGCGCCATCTGCCCAGGAGGCAGGCTTCAGGCTGCGGCCGGCGCGCACGTGGTTGAGCACGCCGCGCCAGCGTTCTTCGGGCCAGTTCCAAGTGTCGAGTACTTTATCCATTGCAATTCTCTCAGGAGGTCGGGCCGCCATTGACCGACAGGGTCTGCCCCGTGATCCAGCTGGCGAACGGGGAGGCGAGGAAGAGCACGGCATTGGCGATGTCTTCCGGCTCACCGATCCGGCGCAGTGGGATCTCGTCGATCATCGCCTGCTGGCCGGCGCCGCCATAGGAAGCCCACTGCCGCTCATAGTCAGGACTGGTACGCAGGAAGCCGGGCGCGACCGCGTTCACATTGATGCCGAAGGGCCCGAGCTCATGTGCGAGCTGGCGCGTCAGGCCAATCTGCGCGGCCTTGGCGCTGGCATAGGCCTGGATGCCGGTGAGGCTGACGCCGAGGCCGGCACCGCTGGAGATCATGACGATCTTGCCTTGCTTGCGCTGCTTCATCGAAGGCGCCAGCGCGCGCGCCACCAGGAAGGCGCCCTTGGTATTCACGTCATAGATGCGGTCCCATTCGGCGCCCGTCACCTCTTCAAGCGGCTTGCGCTTCTGGCCCAGAACGCCGCCTGCGACGTGGACATAGACGTCGAAGTGCCGTCCCTTTTCGGCTTGCGCTTCCACGCAGCGGCGAATGTCGTTCTCGTCGGTGACGTCGAGGCGGTCCGTCTCGATTCGGTCGCCGCTTTGCGTCCGCAGCGCCTGCAGTTCGGTCTCGAGGACGTCCGTTGCCAGCACACTCGCGCCCGCATCCGCAAATGCCATGGCGATGGCATTGCCGATGCCGCGTGCAGCGCCGGCGACGAGCACATTCTTCCCGTTGAATTGAATTTCCATGCTTATGTTTCGCTTGTGTTGGAGCCTTTGAAACCAAGGCGGTAGCTGAGTTCGGCCGCGTTGCGGATAGCGGCCTGGGAGAGCCTGTCTTTGCAGGCGTCGAAACGCGGGGAGACAGTGGCGATGTTGAGGGCAGCTATGACTTCGCCCGAGCTATCGCGCACCGGCGCGGCAACGCCGGACCCGCCGAGAATGGCCTCCTGGTCACTGACGCCGAAGCCGCTGCGGCGCGTTTCCTCAAAGATCTTGCGCAGCTGCAACCTATCGATGACCGTGTAATCGGTGATCTTCACCAGCCTTTCGCGCGCCAGATAAGCATCGACGCGATGCGACGCCCAGGAGGCGAGCAGCACGCGGCCCATGGCGGTGCAATAGGCGGGGTCGGTGCCGCAGAGGTCAGAATCGAACCGCACTGCCTGCCGGCTGACGCTCTTGGACAAGATCCTCACCCGGCCGTCGCGGCGGCGCGTTCCGAGAAACACCGTCTCTCCTTCCAGGTCGCGCAGCGCATCCATGATCGGCTGGGCAGTGGCGATCAGCTGCGCGTCGCGGCCGCTGGCCCAGCCGGGCCCGTTCCGGAACGCATCGTGGATCTTGTAGCTCTCAGGCTCGACCCGCACGACATAGGCGCGTGAGATCAGCGTGGCCAGAAGATTGAAAGTGCTGCTTTTGGGGTAGCCGAGTTCGGAGACGATGGCGCGCAGCGTCATCGGCTCTTCTGCACGTGACAGAAGCTCCAAAAGCTCCAGCACACGCACCGCCGATTTGACTTCAGAACTGTCCCGTTCGTTCATATACATGAACCATATTCTGATTGATGAATAACGATGAATTTCTAACATGAAGCCGTCAAGGAAATAAAGGAGTTTTGAGACGTCATGCCCAACGTTCGGAAAGTCGCGGTTGTCACTGGTGCGGCACGCGGCATAGGCCGGGCCTGCGCGCTGGATCTTGCCCGCGCGGGATATGATCTGGCGCTGGTCGATCTTCTCGAACCGGAACTCGCCCGGACCAGCGACGAGGCTCGTGCGCTCGGCTCCGAGGTCAAGTTCTACATCGCCGACGTTTCGAGCTATGCGCGGACGCAGGAGATCGCCAAGGACGTTGCGGCGCATTTCGGCCGCGTCGACTTCCTGCTCAACAATGCCGGCCGCTCGGCGCCGACGGGCATCCTGGAAATCTCGGAAGAAGAGTTCGACCGCGCGATCGCGATCAATCTGAAGAGCTGCTTCAACTACATCCAGAATTTCGCGCCTATCATGCTGGAGCAGGGCGGTGGCCGCATCGTGTCGATGTCCTCGCTCAATGCGCTTTCGGGCGGCGTCACCGCGGCTGTCAGCAAGTTCGCCTATGCCGCCGCCAAGGCGGGCATCCTCGGCATGACGCGCTCGCTCGCCAAGGAATTCGGCTCGAAGATCCACATCAATGCGATCTGCCCGGGCGTCATCAAGACCGAGATCGATACCAACGTCACCGAGCGCGAGCCGGAAGTGATCAAGGGCATCGCGCTCAGCCGGCTGGGCTGCGCCGACGACGTGGCAAAGCTCGTGACCTTCCTGGCAACGTCGGAGCCCTGCTTCATGACCGGCCAGACGTTCACGGTCGATGGCTTCCAGTTCAACGTCTAGACTGGATTTCATCTGTCGCCCGGCTCCGGTCGGGCGACGTCCTTGAGGGAGGGGAAAGACGTGACGGATCGAGACCCAAATGCCGCAGCCTGATGCCTAAAAGCCGCACCAAAGCTGCCATAGGAGATCGTTTCGCTGCGATGCAGACGACTATGGCGCCTCTCAAGTCGAGATCAACCACAGACCGCCAGCCTCATGAACGAACCTGGATTTCTTGACATCATCAGTTTCGGCCCGACGGGCTGGGGCGCAGCACTTCTGGCCGGGGCGCTGATGACCCTTGCCGTCGCTGTGACCGGCTTTTTCGTCGGCGGCGTCATCGGCGTATTCGTGGCCTGGGCCAAGATTGCCGGCGGCCGCGTGCTGCGGGTATTGGCCGATGGCTACACCACCGTCCTACGCGGCATTCCCGAGCTGCTCGTCATCTATCTCTTCTATTTCGGCGGCAGCGCGCTGGTCACGGCCATTGGCAAATATTTCGGAGCCGAAGGGTTCATCGGACTGCCGGGGTTCCTTGCTGGCTCATTGGCGGTCGGCGTTACTTCGGGCGCTTTCCACACCGAGGTTTTTCGCGGCGCGTTCAGGGCGGTGAGCAAGGGCGAGCTGGAAGCGGCGGTCGCTTGCGGCATGTCGCCGTGGCTCAGATTCCGGCGCATCATCGCGCCGCTGACGCTGCGCCATGCGCTGCCTGGCTTGGGCAATGTCTGGCAGGTGGTGCTGAAAGAGTCCGCGCTGGTGTCGGTCACTGGCGTCGTCGAGCTTCTGCGCCAGGCCCAGATCGGTTCCGGATCGACTGGTCTGCCCTTCGACTTCTTTCTTATCGCGGGCGCGCTCTATCTCGCGATCTCGACCTTCTCCGGCTTCGTGCTGAGACTTGGCGAGCGGCGGCTCTCGCGTGGCGTCAGGAGGGGCTGATGGACTGGAATTTTCTTTCCGAGACCTTCCTCAAGCTGGTCGGCGCCATACCGCTCACACTCGAGCTCGGCGCATTGTCGATGGTTCTTGGCAGCGTGCTTGCCACCTGCCTTGCTTTCATGCGCCTGTCGGGCATCCGGTCAGTGGACGGCCTGGCGCGGCTTTACATCTTCGTTTTTCGCGGCACGCCGCTGCTGGTCCAGATCTTCCTGATCTATTACGGCCTCGGCCAGTTCCCCGCCATCCGCCACAGCTTCGTTTGGCCCTTCCTGCGCGAGCCATATTGGTGCGCAATTCTGGCGCTGACGCTGAACACCGGCGCCTATGTGGCCGAGATCATTCGCGGCGGACTAATGGCGGTCCCGAACGGGCAGATCGAGGCAGCACGCGCTTGCGGCATGTCGCCTTTGCTGAGGTTCCGCCGCATCGTCATGCCGCTAGCCATCCGCCAGGCGCTACCGGCCTATGGCAACGAGATCATTGCTACCGTAAAGGCAACCTCGCTCGCCTCGATCATCACTCTGATGGATGTTACCGGCGTTGCTGCGACCATCATCGCCGAGACCTACCGGACCGTCGAAGTGTTCGTCGTGGCTGGCGCCATCTATCTGGCGATCAATTTCCTGCTCACCAGACTGGTCATGCTGGCCGAATACTGGCTGACGCCGCATCTGCGCCAGCCACCTGAACGCTTGCTCGTTTCCGCAAAGGGAGAAGCCTAATGAACGCCGTCCAGGACGCATCCGTGGCGCTCCGCGTCGACGATCTGCGCAAGAGCTTCGGCAGCTTCGAGGTGCTGAAGGGCGTCTCGCTCACGGCGCGTGAGGGCGAGGTCATTTCGATCCTGGGTTCTTCCGGGTCGGGCAAGTCGACGCTCCTGCGCTGCATCAACCTGTTGGAGGTGCCCGATTCAGGCTCCGTGACGGTTTCGGGCGAAACGATCCGCATGGAGAAGGCGAAAGGCGTGAACCGGCCGGCCGACCGACATCAGGTGGAACGCATCCGCGCCGAGCTCGGCATGGTTTTTCAGGGCTTCAATCTCTGGTCCCACATGACGATCCTCGAAAATATCATCGAGGCGCCGGTCCATGTGCAGAAGCGGCCGCGCAAGGAGTGCATCGACGAGGCCGAAGCGCTGCTGGAGAAGGTGGGTATCGCCAACAAGCGCAACCATTATCCCTCGCACCTGTCGGGCGGACAGCAGCAGCGCGCGGCTATAGCAAGGGCATTGGCGATGCGGCCGAAGGTCATGCTCTTCGACGAGCCGACCTCAGCACTCGATCCGGAACTAGTCGGCGAGGTGCTGCGCGTCATGCGCTCGCTGGCGGATGAGGGCCGCACGATGCTCGTCGTCACCCATGAAATGGGATTTGCCCGCGATGTCTCCAACCGGGTGATCTTCCTGCATCAGGGACGGATCGAGGAAGACGGCGCACCGCAGGACGTGTTCGCCAACTCGAAGTCGGAGCGTTTCCGGCAGTTCATCAGCCGCGAAGCGGCGGCTTGACGGCAATTGGCGCGCCCGACGGATCGGGCGCGCGCTGATGTTCTTGATTTAGACGGTCGCAAAGTCGCGATCCGCTTTATGACTGCCCGCCGGCCCTCAATATCTCAGCCTGCCGCGGTCTCCCGCGGTTATGCGTCAGGCTGCGGTCTGGTCAGGAGTGCTTGCCCCAGTGCTCGCGCTGCCAAGAGCCCGCATCGTGGACGATCCTGCCGATCACCAGCAGCACGATCGAGCCGATGATGGCATTGATGGCGACGGTCGTGAGACCTGCGCCAATATGGACGCCCAGCAGCGGAAGCAGCCAGAAGCCGAGGAAGGCACCGACGATTCCGATGATCAGGTCACCGACCATTCCGAACCTGGCACCTTGCACTATCTGATCGGCCAGCCACCCTAATACGAGACCGACCACCAATATGGTCACAAGACTTTCGATCGACATAGACATCTTCATGCCTCCGAAATTTGGAGGAAGGGAGCACTTCAGACGCCAGAACCGAACCCAACGTCAGAAGCTGATCCATTCCTGCGCCCGGATGCTACGCCCGCGGCAGGATGGGGACTGTGCAAAATTATACAGCGTTAGGAAAATTTGCCGATTTCCGTCCACTTATCGGCGCGGCATTTCAGCGCTTGCCCTTGGACTGGTCGTGCATGATGACGTTCAGGAGCGAACTGTGGACTTCGATGCTGCCATTGTAGTCGATGAAGCCCAACCGGCGAAACTTGTTCATGAAATAACTGACACGTGAGCGGGTCGTGCCGATCATCTCGGCCAGCGTTTCCTGGCTGATCCGCGCAATGGTCGGTTCGGATGTATCGTCCTTGCCGAAATGCGCCAAGAGCAGAAGCAGGCGCGCAAGCCTCTTTTCGCTCGAGTTGAACAACTGGTCGATAAGGTCGGATTCGACGCGGGTCATCCGCTCGATGAGATGGGCGATGAACATTTCCGAAAAGGCGGGCTCGTAGCGGATGAGGCGAAGAACGGCCGCCTTTTCCAGCCCCACGATCACCGTCTCCATCATGGCGATGACCGTTTCCATGCGCTGCACCTGCCCGGCAAGGCAGGCCTCGCCGAAGAATTCGCCGCTGTCGAGAATGGCCACGACGGCTTCCTTGCCCTGCTCGGAAACGACAGTGACTTTTACCCCGCCGCTTTCGATGTAGTAAATCGCGTCGGCGGCGTCGCCTTGCGAGAAGATGACCTGGCCCTTGCGGTAATGGCCGACCCAACGACCCTCGCTCACTTTGGCGAGGAAGGATTTCGGATCGAATGACACGTGATGCTGCTCGCTTTATGCGGCCTCCACACCAATTCCGGAAGGGTACACTATAATATCGCGAGCCGGTTGCAGGCGCCCGACACGATTGCGTGCGATGCCGTGTGATCGCGGCTGAGCGAAGATGGCGCTTGCGGGACCGCAATAGCGTTGAGGCGGCGGAACTGGGCTCGGGGCGGGACGTTACATTGGAGGCCTACCGAGGAAGGGCGGGGTGATTGGCGCGTTGATCCCAGATCGGAGCGTCGAAGAACATGTCCACCGTAAACTTTGTTTCAGGCCGACCGGTGCCTTCGCCTACGGGCGACCGGCGAGATTTTCTCTACATTGCAACAGCTTGCTTCGCGGTCGTCGGGACCGGGGCCGTTCTCTGGCCGCTGATCGACAATATGCGACCAGACGCCAGTACGCTCGCCAGCGGCGGCCCGGTGGACATCGATATTTCAAGGCTTGGTGAGGGTCAGCAGGTCACCGTACGCTGGCGTGGCAAGCCGGTCTTCATCATCAATCGTCCCGATGCGGCTCTGCAGGCTTTGAAGAACCCCCAACTGATAGGACACCTTTCGGACCCGGATTCGGAAGTGTTGCAGCAGCCGCCCTATGCGAAGAACTGGGCGCGTGCGAGCAATCCGCGCTTTGCGGTGCTGGTAGGCGTCTGTACACATCTGGGCTGTATCCCGCAGTTCCAGCCGGCACCCGATCCCAGCCGGGATTGGCCGGGCGGATTGTTCTGCCCGTGCCATGGTTCGAAGTACGATCTGGCTGGCCGCGTCTTCAAGAACGTCCCGGCCCCATACAACCTGCCAGTGCCGCCGTACCGCTTCATCAGCGATACAATGCTCCGGATCGGCGAGAACCCGCCCGGCGAATCCTTCGATTTCAGCTCGATCGAGCAAGTATGAAGGTAGGACGATGCCTTTACGGCGTCGGCGCAGGCGTCTCATGCAGCGGCCAGAGCCAACCGCCGCCCAGCGCCTGGAAAAGGCTCGTCGCGGCCAGCATGCGGCTCAGCCGGACTTGCACCAGATTGGTTTCGGCGGTGAACAGGGTCTGCTCGGTCTGCAGCACGGTGATCAAGTTGACCGTGCCGCCGGCCAGTTGCAACTCTGCGATCTCGAAGGCCTTGCGGGAGTTCGTCACGACGTCGTTCTGCAGCTTTAGCTGGATGGTCGTCTGTTCGAGCGCGATGAGCGCCTGTTCGACGTCGGAGAAGCCTGATAGCACGGCCTTGCGATAGGCCTGCAAATCTTGCAGCTGCACGCCTCGGGCCTGCATCAGCTGGTTCTTCAGCAGGCCGCCGTCGAAGATCGGCTGCGTCAGGCTCGCCACCATCGTGTAGTACCAGGCGCCCGGCGTGAACAGGCGCGAAAGCTGCTGGCTCTGAAAGCCCGTCGTGCCGGTAAGCTGTATTTGCGGCAAGAAAGCCGCCCGCGCGGATTCGACACTGAAGTTCGAGGATTCGAGCTGGGCTTCCGCCTGGCGGATATCGGGACGCTGAAGCAGGAGCTCGGAAGGCAGGCCGGGCGTCACGCGGGGCACCGTCACCTGCGACAGGCTACGACCCTTGACGTTAAAGTCGGCGGGCGCCCGCGCCACCAGCACGGCGAGCGCGGAAACGTTCTGCTTCAGCGTCACTTCCAGCGGCGGGATGGAGGCCCTTACCGTGGCGACAACCGCCGCCTGCTGCGAGACGTCGAGCTGCGAGGCCGTTCCGGCTGCGAACTGCTTGTTGACGAGGTCAAGGATGTGGTTTGCGGCTGCCAGGTTCTTGCGTGCGACAGCCAGCTGATCCTGCGCGGCGAGAATCTGGAAATAGGTGTTGGCGACCGCGACGATGCTGCTGACCGTGACGACTTCGCGATTGTAGCGGCTGGCGATGGCGCTCTTTTCGGCGGCAAAGAGCGTGGCGTGGTTCTTGCCCCAGAAGTCGACAATGTAGCTCGCCGAGAGTCCCACATTGTACAGCGAAAACGTCGTGGCTGGCGTCGTCCGCGTTGCCGAAATACGCTCCCTTTCAGCGAATCCGCTTCCGGTGAGGGACGGAAAAAGCGCCGCGCCGGTGATGCCGATCTGTGCGTCTGCCTGGACGATCTGGGCCGTGGCGACCGCAATATCCAGGTTCGACTTTTGCGCCTCCTGGATAAGCTGCGTTAGCTCTTCCGAGCGAAAGCCGCGCCACCAATCGAGCGACGGAACGGCTGCTTCCGGCTTGTTCTTGCCGCCGCGGTAGGCGGAGGGGATCTCGAGCGCGGCTTCAGGATGTTCCGAGTGCAGGATGCAGCCGGACATGGCCAGGCTCATCGCGCACACGGCCAGGACGCGGCGGAATTGCCGATTGCGTCTCGTTAGTTGGGGAACAATCGACTTGAAAGCGACGCAACGCATCCGATGTCCAGCCAGGGATTCGACAACCCATACACCCCAGCACGCCGCGAAACTCGCGGTCGTCCATGGAGCTTCAGTCTCGACTCGAACGCGTCAACTCACACTAAGACGGAAAACATAGCTTGGAAGAAAAAGGTCTGCCAACGACGCAAGAGTAAAAGCCGGCAGTTATCCTCTGACATCTTGGTCATTCACCCGGCTGGGGCCTAGACTGTTGCGCCGAAGGCACGCGCACCCCCCGAATCCAGAAGCGGAACCGGTCGATGTAGATGTAGACGACGGGCGTGGTGTAGAGGGTCAGCATCTGGCTGAAGATCAGGCCGCCCACGATCGCAATGCCGAGCGGCTGACGCAGTTCGCTGCCTTCGCCGAAGCCGATCGCCAACGGGATGGCGCCGAAGAGTGCCGCCACCGTCGTCATCATGATCGGGCGGAAGCGCAGCAGACAGGCTTGGTAGATGGCGTCGTGTGCCGACTTGTTTTCATTGCGCTCGGCGTCGAGCGCAAAGTCGATCATCATGATGGCGTTCTTCTTCACGATGCCGATCAACAGGATCACGCCGATCAATGCCATCACGCTGAACTCGATATTGAAGAGCGATAGTGCCAGCAATGCACCGACGCCTGCAGAGGGCAGCGTGGACAGGATGGTCAGCGGGTGGGCGTAGCTCTCATAGAGGATGCCAAGCACCACATAGACCGCGAGCAGTGCGGCGAGGATAAGCAGCGGCTGGTTGGCGAGCGATTCCTGGAAGACGCGGGCCGTTCCCTGGTAGCTGCCGTGTATCGACGACGGCATGCCGATGCGGGCCTTGGCCGCGTCTATGGCCGCAACCGCATCGCTCAGCGCGACGCCGGGAGCCAGGTTGAAAGAGATCGTGGTTGCCACGAACAGGCCCTGATGATTGACGGCGAGCGGCGTGCTGCCTGGCCCGTATTTCGCCACCGATGACAGCGGCACCATGGTTTCGACATGGGTGCTCACGGCGGACCCAGTCGAGGCGACCGTCTTGCCTGTCGCTCCGATCGAGTTGGTTGCCTGGTTGCGCGCTGCGTCGGCGGCAATTGCGGCCGCGCTGTTGGATCGGCTGGGCGACGCGAAGGTGCCAGCGACCGCATTGGTCGCCTGCGAGCCGCCGACCGAGCCGCCCGCGGTGCTGACGAAGACCTGCTTCAGCGTCTCGGGGTTCTCCCAGTATTCCGGGGCCACCTCCATGACGACATGATACTGGTTGCGCGCCACATAGATGGTCGAGACCTGGCGCTGCCCGAAAGCGTCATAGAGGGTGTTGTCGATCTGGCTGACGGTGATGCCGAGGCGGGCGGCCGTATCGCGGTCGATCTCGACATTGGCCTCGAGACCCTTGTTCTGCTGGTCGCTGTTGACGTCGGTCAGTTTCGGCTCGGCCTGCAGCGCCGCCGTAAGCTTCGGCGCCCATTCCAGCAGGTCCGCGAAAGTGTCGCCCTGCAACGTGTACTGGTATTGCGCATTGGACTGGCGGCCACCGACGCGGATGTCCTGAACGGCCTGCAGGATGAGGGTGGCGCCCGGTACGACCGCAAGTTCACGCCGCAAGCGGCCGATCACCTGGTCTGCTGAAATCTTGCGTTCGGCCAGCGGTTTCAGCGCGACGAACATGAAACCGGAATTGGTCTGTCCGCCGCCAGTGAAGCCCACCGCCGTATCGACCGCCGGGTCGTTCTTCACGATGTCGACAAACTGAGCGAGCTTCTGTTGCATGAGCTGGAACGAGATGGCCTGGTCGGCCTGGATGGAGCCGACGAGCCGCCCGGTATCCTGCTGTGGGAAGAAGCCTTTGGGTACGGTTACATAGAGATAGCAGCTGAGACCGATTGTGGTCAGCAGCACCGTGAGGATCAGGCGGGGCCGGTCCAACGCCCATCCAAGCGATCTGCGATAGCCTTCCAGCATGCCGTCGAAGATGCGCTCGCTGAACCGATAGATCAGGCCATGCTTGCGGTCGCGCTCGCTTCTCAGGAGGATCGAACACATCATCGGGGTGGTGGTGAGCGATATCACGAGTGAAACGAGGATCGCGGTGGAAAGCGTCACCGCGAACTCGCGGAACAGACGCCCGATCAGGCCTCCCATCAGCAGGATTGGGATGAACACGGCAATCAGCGAGATGCTCATGGACAGCACCGTGAAGCCGACCTCCTGCGACCCCTTGATGGCGGCGGCCTTGGGAGACATTCCAGCCGATATGTGCCGGGAGATGTTTTCGAGCACGACGATGGCATCGTCGACAACGAAGCCTGTGGCGACCGTCAGCGCCATGAGCGACAGGTTATCGAGGCTGTAGCCCAGTAGATACATGACCCCCAAAGTGCCCACCAGCGACACGGGAACCGCCACGATGGGAATGAGCGTCGCGCGCGGTTCGCGCAGGAAGGCAAAGACCACAAGGATCACGAGCCCGATGGCGATCATCAGGGTTTGCTCGACCTCCTTCAGAGAGGCGCGGATGGTCGTCGAGCGGTCGACTGCGAGCGCAAGGTCGATGGCCGGCGAGATAGATGCCCGCAAGGTGGGCATCAAAGCCTTCACCCTGTCGACCGTAGCGATGATGTTTGCGTTCGGCGAGCGGTAGACGATGATCAGCACTGCCGGCTTGCCGTTGGCAAGGCCGGCGTTGCGGATGTTCTCGACAGAATCGGAAACCTCGCCGACGTCCGAAAGCCTTACCGGCGCGCCGTTGCGATAGGCCACGATCAGAGAGCGGTAGGCATCGGCCTGGTTTGCCTGGTCGTTTGCATAGATTTGGAAGCGTTGGGTTCCCGCATCGATGGCGCCCTTGGGGCTGTGGGCGTTGGCTGAACCAAGCGCTGCCCGGATATCCTCCAGTCCAATGCCGTATTTGTAGAGCGCCTGCGGATTAAGCTCGACGCGCACGGCAGGCAGCGAACTGCCGCTGACGATGACCTCGCCTATGCCGTCGACCTGCGACAGCTTTTGCGCCAGCACGGTGCTGGCGGCGTCGTAGATCTGGCCTCTGGTCAGCGTGTCCGAGGTGAGCGAAAGCACGAGGATGGGCGCGTCGGCCGGATTGACCTTCTTGTAGGTCGGGTTCTGCCGCAGGCTGCTCGGAAGGTCCGCGCGGGCTGCATTGATTGCGGCCTGCACATCGCGTGCGGCGCCGTCGATGTCGCGGTCGAGCCCGAATTGGAGGGTGATCCGGGTGTTGCCCACCGTGCTGGCCGACGTCATCTCGTTGACGTCGGCGATTTCCCCCAGATGCCGTTCCAGAGGGCTTGCCACGGTCGTCGCGACGATCTCCGGACTGGCGCCCGGTAGTGTTGCCTGCACCGAAATGACCGGAAAATCGACCTGGGGCAGTGGCGCTACTGGCAGCAGCGGAAAGGCCACCATCCCGGTCATCAGCAGGCCGAAGGTCAGAAGCGTGGTGGCGACTGGACGCCGGATGAACGGGGCCGAAAGGTTCATGGCGCTGCATCCGCGCTGCGCCCTTCGGGATAGTCAGGTTCGGCGCCCTGCAGGCGGGCCGAAAGGCGGTCGAACCAGAGATAGATCACCGGCGTGGTGAACAGCGTCAAAAGCTGGCTCAGCAGGAGGCCGCCGACGATGGTGACGCCCAGCGGGTGGCGCAGCTCGGAGCCAACGCCAGTGCCCAGCATTAGCGGCAGCGCGCCGAGAATTGCCGCCAGCGTCGTCATCAGGATCGGGCGGAAGCGCAGCAGGCAGGCCTGGTAGATTGCCTCTCGCGGCGACTTGCCTTCGTTGCGTTGCGCATCGAGCGCGAAGTCGATCATCATGATCGCGTTCTTCTTGACGATGCCGATCAGGAGGATGATGCCGATGATCGAGATGATGGTCAGGTCTTCGCCCGCGATCATCAGGGCCAGCAGGGCGCCGATGCCGGCGGAGGGCAGGGTCGACAGAATGGTGATCGGGTGGATGAAGCTCTCATAGAGCACGCCCAGAACGATGTAGACCGTCACGATTGCCGCAAGCACCAGGAACAGCTGATTGCTGAGCGAGGCCTGGAACGCGCGCGCGGCGCCCTGGAAGGTCGTGATCATGCTGAGCGGCATGTCGATATCGGCCTGGGCCCGGTTGATTGCGGCGACTGCCTCGCCCAGCGACACGCCCGGCGCCAGGTTGAATGACACCGTTGTAGCCGGGAACTGCCCCATATGGGTGATTTGCAGCGGCGCCGTCTGGACATGGGTCTTGGCCACGACCGAAAGCTGGATAGGCGCGCCGCCTGTCGCGGTCGGCAGGTAGATCGACGACAGCGAGCTAAGCGACTGCTGCAGTGACGGATCAGCCTCCAGGATGACGCGGTACTGGTTGGAAGTGCTGAATATCGTCGAGACGATGCGCTGCCCGAAGGCGTCGTAGAGGGCGTTGTCTACGGTGGCGGGGGTGACGCCGAAACGCGCGGCCTGGTCGCGATCGATGTCGACAAAGACCGCCAGTCCGCTCTGCGCGAGGTCGCTGGTCACGTCGGCCAGTTGCGGCAGGCTTCTCAGCTTGTCGATCAGCTTCGGAGTCCATTCCGCGAGTTCGTCGGCGTTCGCGTCCTGAAGCACGAATTGATACTGCGTCCGGCTGACCGTGCCGTCGATCGACAGGTCCTGCACCGGCTGCATGTAAAGCGTGATCCCCGCAAGCGAGGCCGTGCTTTCCTTTAGCCGATTGATGATGGTGGTGATGTCGGCGGTGCGCTCTTCATGCGACTTCAGATTGATCAGGATGCGGCCGACATTCGGCGTCGTGTTGGTGCCGTCGACACCGATGAAGGACGACAGGCTTTCGACGTCCGGGTCCTTGAGGATCGCCGCCGCCACTTCCTGCTGGCGCTCTGCCATCGAGGCGTAGGAGACCGACTGGGGGGCCTCGGTGATCGCCTGGATGACGCCGGTGTCCTGTACCGGGAAAAAGCCCTTAGGGATCACGACATAGAGCACGCCGGTGAGGATCAGGGTGCTCACCGCAACCATCAGCATGAATGTCTGCCGGTCGAGCACCCAGGTCAGCGCGCGGCCATAGCCGCGGATCACCCATTCGAAGAAGTCGTGGCTGGCGCGCTGGAAGATGTTCTCATGGACGTCCGATATCGGCTTCAGCAGCTTGGCGCAGGCCATGGGCACCAGCGTCAGCGAAACCACGGCCGAGATGAGGATGGTGGCTGAGAGAGTGATGGCGAATTCGCGGAACAGCCGGCCGACCACGTCGCCCATGAACAGAAGCGGGATCAGAACCGCGATCAGCGACACCGTCAGCGATATGATGGTGAAGCCGATCTGTTCGGAACCGATCAGCGCCGCTTCTTTTGGCGAATAGCCTTCTTCGATGTAGCGCGAGATGTTCTCGATCACCACGATGGCGTCGTCGACCACGAAGCCCGTGGCGATGGTCAGCGCCATCAGCGAGAGATTGTCGAGGCTGAAGCCGAACAGATACATGATGCCCAGCGTGCCGACCAGCGAGAGCGGCACCGAAAGGCTCGGGATCAGCGTCGCGCGAGCGCTGCGCAGGAAGACGAAGATCACCAGCACGACCAGGATGATGGCGAGCGTCAGCTCATATTCGACGTCCCGCACCGAGGCGCGGATGGTGGTCGTGCGGTCGGTTAGCAGATGCACCTCGACAGCACTGGGCAAGGAGGCCTGAAGCTGCGGCAGCAGCGCCTTGATGCGGTCCACCACCTGGATGACGTTTGCGCCGGGCTCGCGCTGGATGTTGAGGATAACTGCCGGCGTGGTGTTCATCCAGGCGGCCAGCTTGTTGTTTTCGGTGCCGTCGATGACCGTGGCTACGTCGGTCAACCGCACGGGCGCCCCGTTCTTGTAGGCGACGATGAGCGGTTCGTATTCCTGGGCACTCTTCAGCTGGTCGTTGGCGTTGACCGTGTAAGCCCGCGAGGGGCCGTCGAAATTGCCCTTGGGCGCGTTGATGTTCGCGTTCCCGAGTGTCGTGCGCAGGTCGTCGATGTTGAGGCCATAGGCGGCGAGCTTGCGCGGATCGGCCTGGATGCGGACTGCCGGCCGCTGGCCGCCGCTCAGGCTTACGAGGCCGACGCCCGGAAGCTGCGAGATCTTCTGCGCCAGCCGCGTGTAGGCAAGCTCCTGCACGTCGCGCAGCGGCATGGTCTTCGAGGTCAGCCCCAGCGTCAACACCGGCGCGTCGGCCGGGTTGACCTTGGCATAGATCGGCGGCGCGGGCAGGTCGGCCGGCAGCAAGTTGCCGGCAGCGTTGATCGCGGCCTGCACCTCTTGTTCGGCGACGTCGAGCGAGATCGCGAGATTGAACTGGAGCGTGATGACCGACGCCCCGGCCGAGCTTACCGAGTTCATCTGGTTCAGGTTGGGGATCTGCCCCAGCTGAACTTCCAGCGGCGCGGTGACCGACGAGGTCATCACGTCAGGGCTGGCGCCGGGATAGAAGGTCTGGACCTGGATGGTCGGATAGTCGACCTGGGGAAGTGCGGAGACCGGCAGGAACAGGAAGGCCAGCATGCCGGACAGCATGATGGCGATCATCAAGAGCGTTGTCGCTACCGGCCGGAGGATGAAAGGGCGCGACGGGCTCATTGCGGTTGGCCGAGCTCCTAACGCCGGTGCTTGCCAGTCGCCTGGCCCTTTTCATGGGTCGGCGTGGTGCTGCTTGAAGGCGCCGGATCCACCAGCTGTGTCTGGGGTGGCGTCGGCTGGGCCTGCGGCTGCGTCGGCTGTGCCGATGTCTGGGCTTCCTGCCGGACGGCGACCTTGGCGCCCTCGCGCAGCTTGTCGGCACCGTCGACGACCACCCGGTCGCCCGGGTTCAGCCCGGCAAGGATCTCGACCCGCTCGCCCTCGAATACGCCAAGCGTGACCTTGCGAACCGAAACGGTGTCATTGGCATTTACGAGGTAAACGAAGGTGCCGGGCACGCCGCGCTGAATGGCGGCGGTGGGCGCTATCACCGCGTCCTTGTGCTCGTTGACGATGAGTTCGATGTTGACGAACTGGTTTGGATAGAGCGTGCGCTTGTCGTTGGCGAAGGAAGCCTTGAGCTTGATGGTGCCGGTGGTCGGGTCGATCTGGCTGTCAAAGGTTTGCAATTGCCCGTCGGCAAGCTTGTTGTTGCCGCTGCGGTCGAAGGCCATCACGGGCAATGTGGCACCTTCATGCAGGCGCTGGGCGATGGCCTGCAACTGGTCCTCGGGAACGGTGAAGACCACGCTGATGGGCTCGATCTGGGTGATCACAACGATGCCGCCGGCATCGCCCGGCGTCACGTAATTCCCCACGTCCACCTGGCGCAGGCCGATCCGGCCGTCGATGGGGGCCTTGATGGTGGTGAAATCGAGATTGACCGATGTTGCCTGGACGCCCGCCTTGTCTGCTTCGATCGTGCCCTTGTACTGAGCCACCAGTGCCGTTTGTGTGTCCAGCGTCTGGCGCGGCACCGCGTTCTGCGTTGCGAGTTTCTGATACCGGGCAAGATCGACCTCGGCTCCCTGCAGCAGGGCCTGGTCGCGGGCGAGCTGTCCCTGCGCCTGGGCCAGTGCGGCCTGGAATGGACGCTGATCGATCTGCGCGAGAACGTCGCCCTTTTTGACGTCCTGGCCTTCTGCGAAATTCACCTGGACGAGTTGCCCGCCGATCTGGGTCTTGACCGTGACGGTGGCCAGCGACGTGACAGTGCCCAGAGCATTGAGCGTCACATTGATGTTACCGGTGCCGACCGTGGCCGCGCCGATTGAAACGGGCTGCGACGCATGCCTTTGCGTTGCCGGCGGCTCACTGAACTGAGGCCGCTGCCACCAATAGGCGCCCGCAGCCGCAAGAAGCGCCAAAAAGATCAGCCAGGGAAGCCATCCGCCCGAGCGGCGGGGGGCAACCCGCGGTCGCTCGGCGAGGTCTTCCCTCGTCGTCCTATCTCGAAGCTGATCCATGGCAACGCTTCATCCAATCCCGTCAACCCAGCCGATAGTCGGAGGAGATGATTAAGGACTTTTATATGGCACGTAATCGCGCAGCCAATGTTCTCACTTCTTCTTGATCTCGCTCCGAAAATTCCGTGTGTCGCCGCATGGTCGCAGGCATTGTGATTTGCGACATGTTGACATAAAGATATCTTTATGTGATCTGGCGAACAGTGTCGCCTTGGAAATTGGATTTGTCGTAAATGAGTTCCTCGTTTGATGCCCTGTTTGGGCCGGTCGTCGAGACATCCCGAGGAGCCGAGGTGCGCGCCGCGCTGGCTGAAGCGGCACGCGAGCGCATCCTGATCCTGGACGGCGCCATGGGCACGCAGATCCAGGGGCTCAGCTTTGATGAAGAGCATTTCCGCGGCGATCGTTTCGGTGGTTGTGCCTGCCACCAGCAGGGCAACAATGACCTGCTGATCCTCACCCAGCCGGCGGCGATCGAGGAAATCCACTATCGCTACGCCATCGCCGGCGCCGACATCATCGAGACAAACACCTTCTCCTCGACCAGCATCGCGCAGGCCGACTACGGCATGGAGGAGACGGTCTATGAGCTGAACCGCGACGGTGCGCGTCTGGCGCGACGGGCGGTGATCAGAGCGCAGCAGGAGGACGGCAAGCGCCGCTTCGTCGCCGGTGCGCTGGGGCCGACCAACCGCACTGCCTCGATCTCGCCGGACGTCAACAATCCTGGCTATCGGGCTGTTACCTTCGACGATCTGCGCATCGCCTATGCCGAACAGTTGCGCGGCCTGATCGACGGCGGCGCCGACCTTATCCTGATCGAGACCATCTTCGACACGCTGAACGCCAAGGCGGCGGTGTTCGCCTGCAACGAGATCTTCGCCGAGAAGGGCGTCGATCTGCCGGTGATGATTTCCGGCACGATCACCGATCGGTCTGGCCGCACGCTGTCAGGTCAGACGCCAACCGCCTTCTGGCATTCGCTGCGCCATGCCAACCCCTTCACCTTCGGTCTGAACTGTGCGCTGGGCGCCAACGCCATGCGCGAGCACCTGGCCGAAATTTCCGATGTCGCCGACACGCTGGTCTGTGCGTACCCCAATGCCGGCCTGCCGAACGAATTCGGGCGCTATGACGAGACGCCGGAATTCATGGCCGAGCAGATCGAAGAGTTTGCTCGCGAAGGCCTGGTCAACATCGTCGGCGGCTGCTGCGGCTCGACGCCGGAGCATATCCGCGCCATCGCCGAGGTGGTGAAGAAATACCCGCCGAGGCAGGTTCCCGAGCACAAGCCGCTGATGAAGCTTTCCGGCCTGGAGCCCTTCACGCTCGCGCCGGAAATCCCCTTCGTCAATGTGGGCGAGCGCACCAACGTCACCGGCTCGGCCAAGTTCCGCAAGCTGATCACCGCCGGAGACTACGCCGCCGCCCTGGACGTCGCGCGCGACCAGGTGGCGAACGGCGCGCAGGTCATCGACGTCAACATGGACGAGGGCCTGATCGATTCCAAGAAGGCGATGGTGGAGTATCTCAATCTGATCGCCGCCGAGCCTGACATAGCCCGCGTGCCGGTCATGATCGATAGCTCCAAATGGGAGGTGATCGAGGCGGGCCTGAAATGCGTTCAGGGCAAGCCCATTGTCAATTCGATCTCCATGAAGGAAGGCGAGGAGGCGTTCCTGCATCACGCAAGGCTCTGCCATGCCTATGGCGCGGCGGTCGTCGTCATGGCCTTCGACGAGGTGGGGCAGGCCGACACCAAGAAGCGCAAGGTTGAGATCTGCACCCGCGCCTACAAACTGTTGACCCAAGAGGCCGGCTTCGCGCCGGAAGACATCATCTTCGATCCCAACATCTTCGCGGTCGCAACCGGCATCGAGGAGCACGACAATTACGGCGTAGATTTCGTTGAGGCGACCCGCGAGATCACGGCCACGCTCCCGCATGTTCATGTCTCGGGCGGCGTGTCGAACCTGTCCTTCTCCTTCCGCGGCAACGAGCCTGTGCGCGAGGCGATGCATGCCGTGTTCCTTTACCATACCATCCAGGCGGGCATGGATATGGGCATCGTCAATGCCGGGCAGTTGGCAGTCTACGAATCGATCGACCTTGATTTGCGGGAGGCCTGCGAGGATGTGGTTCTGAACCGCGTTCCCAAGACCGGCGGCACCGCGACCGAGCGCATGCTGGAGATCGCCGAGCGTTTCCGGGGCACGGCGGGCAAGGAAGCCAGGGAAAAGGACCTTGCCTGGCGTGAATGGCCGGTCGAGAAGCGGCTGGAGCACGCGCTGGTCGACGGCATCACCGAGTTCATCGAGGTGGATACCGAGGAAGCTCGGCAGAAGGCCGATCGCCCGCTGCATGTGATCGAAGGCCCGCTGATGGCAGGCATGAATGTCGTCGGGGACCTGTTTGGGTCCGGAAAAATGTTCCTGCCGCAGGTGGTCAAATCGGCCCGCGTCATGAAGCAGGCCGTTGCTGTGCTCTTGCCTTACATGGAGGCCGAGAAGGCCGCCAATGGCGGCACTGGCGCACGAGAGGCCGCCGGAAAAATCCTGATGGCGACAGTGAAGGGCGATGTCCACGACATCGGCAAGAACATCGTCGGCGTCGTGCTGGCCTGCAACAATTACGAGATCATCGACCTCGGCGTAATGGTACCCGCGTCGAGGATCCTTGAAACCGCGCGTGAGCACAAGGTCGACATTATCGGTCTATCCGGGCTGATAACGCCTTCGCTCGACGAGATGGTGCATGTCGCCACCGAACTGGAGCGCGAGGGTTTTGACGTCCCGCTGCTCATCGGCGGAGCCACCACCAGCCGGGTCCATACGGCGGTGAAGATCCACCCGAAATATGAGCGCGGCCAGACTGTCTACGTGACCGACGCCAGCCGGGCGGTGGGCGTCGTCTCCAGCCTGCTGTCGCCGGATGCGAAGCATGGCTATGTCGAAGCCACGCGGGAGGAATACAGGAAGGTTGCCGAAGCCCATGCCCGCAGCGAAGCGGAGAAGCAGCGGCTGCCGCTGGCCAAGGCCCGCGCCAACGCCCACAAGGTCGATTGGGCGGGCTATGAGCCGACGAACCCTTCGTTCCTGGGTACACGCGTGTTCGTAAGCTGGGATCTCGCCGAACTTGCCCGCTACATCGACTGGACGCCCTTCTTCCAGACCTGGGAACTCAAGGGGCGATACCCGAAGATCCTCCAGGACGAGAAGCAGGGTCCGGCTGCGCGACAGCTCTTTGATGACGCACAAGCGATGCTTAAGAAGATCATCGAGGAAAAGTGGTTTGCGCCCAAGGCTGTCATTGGTTTCTGGCCGGCCAATGCGGTCGGCGACGACATAAAACTGTTTACGGACACGAACCGCGACAAAGAGCTCGCCACCTTCTTCACCCTGCGCCAGCAGCTGACAAAACGTGACGGCAGGGCGAATGTGGCGCTGTCCGACTTCGTCGCGCCACTGGAAAGCGGCAAGCAGGACTATGTCGGCGGCTTCGTGGTGACGGCGGGCATCGAGGAAGTGGCAATTGCCGAACGCTTCGAGCGCGCCAATGACGACTATTCATCCATCCTGGTCAAGGCGCTGGCCGACCGCTTCGCCGAGGCCTTTGCCGAGCGCATGCACGAGCGTGTGCGCAAGGAGTTCTGGGGCTATTCGCCCGACGAGAATTTCTCCGGCGAGGAACTTGTCGGCGAAGCCTATCACGGCATCCGCCCCGCTCCTGGCTATCCCGCCCAGCCCGACCACACCGAAAAGGTGACGCTGTTCCGCTTGCTCGAGGCGGAGAAGAATGCCGGGGTCAGCCTGACCGAGAGTTTTGCCATGTGGCCGGGATCATCCGTGTCGGGCCTCTATCTGGCCCACCCCGAAAGCTACTATTTCGGCGTCGCCAAGGTCGAGCGCGACCAGGTCGAGGATTATGCCATCCGCAAAGGCATGACGGTGCTGGAAGTCGAACGCTGGCTTGGGCCGATCCTCAACTATGTGCCTGCGCGGGCGACCGGAGCTTAAAGAACGGCCCAGGCCGCCCGCAGGGGCAGGGTTCAGCGATCCTTGACGATCAGCCCGTGCGGTCCTGAACGGTAGTGCGTCAGCGTCCGGTCGGCATGGCGCAGGCGCCAGGACAGGGCCTTCTGTGCATAGTCACGCACCAGCGATGCATAGGTCGGCTCGTCGACCAGGTTGACGAATTCGTGCGGGTCATTCTTCAGGTCGAAGAAGAGCGGAGGCAGGGCCGCGAAGTGCACATATTTGTAGTTCTCGTCCTGGATGACGCAGAGGCTGCAATCGTCCATGTCGAGGCCCAAGACGTCCTGCGGCTGCGAATAGAAGACGTCGCGGAAGTCGAATTCGTAGTGCAGCTCGGTACGCCAGTCTTTCGGCCGGTCGCCCTGCACCAGCGGAACGAGCGAGCGCCCGTCGCAGGCGCGCGGCACTTCGCCGCCCAGCCATTCCAGGATGCTCGGCATCACGTCGATGCTCTCGGTGAGGGCTTCCTCGATGGTGCCGGCACGTTCGGTGGCCGACGGGTCTTTGATGACCAGAGGAATGCGGAAGCTCTCGTCATTGTAGCCGATCTTGCCCAGCAGGTGATGGTCTCCCAACTGCTCGCCATGGTCACTTGTGAAGATGATCAGCGTGTCGTCCCACTGGCCGGTTTCGTCGAGATAGTCGAACACGCGACCGAGGCAGTCGTCGATCTCGGTCATCAGCCCGCAATAGGTGGCGCGCATCTGGCGCAGTTCCGCCTCGTCCATGGTCGCGCCGGAGCCTTCCGCGCCGTGGAAGAACGAGCCGCGCTCGATGCTGTCGATGTAGAAGCGCATCAGCGGGTGCTGCGCGCCTTCCGTTTCCGGATCGGCGGCACGCACTGGCGCGGGCATGTCTTCTGGTCGGTACATGGCGTGGTAGGGAGCCGACGCCACGAAGGGAGGATGCGGCCGGTAATAGCCGAGATGCAGGAAGAAGGGTCTTCCGGCGCGGCCCTTGAGATAGGTCAGCGCCCGTTCGGTGAAATAGGTGGAATCAGAGAACTCGGCGGGAATGCGCGAAGGCTTGTCGGTGGCGCCCGGAACAGAATCCTCGCCCTCGGGCAGCCAGATGTCCTCGCGGTTTTCCGGCAGCTCGAAGTCGTTCTGGGCAACCCAGCCGAAATAGCCGTCCATATTGGGCTCGAAGGCACCGACCGAGCGAAAGCCTTCCATGATGTCGCCCAGCACCAGGAAGCGCGGGTCATTGGTCGAGGCGGTGCGCGGATCGGGCGTGGTCGAGGTGTAGCCCACCAGCGCGGGATCGTAGCCGATCATCCGCAGCGCCTTGCCGAGATTCATGTGGCGCTGGTCGAGCGGCACCGTGTTCTGCACCGCGCGATGGTTCATCAGGTAGAGCCCGGTGAGCAGGCTTGCGCGCGCCGGGCCGCAGGGCACGCATGTCGTCACATGGTTGCGGAAGGTTACGCCCTCGCGGCAGAGCCGGTCGAGATTGGGCGTCTTCAGGAACGGCTCGCGCCCTTCGGCGCGCATGAGGTGGGGCACGAAATCCGCCCGCCACTGGTCGACGACGATGAGAAGTACGTTCTTGCGTGTCATGTCTGCCTCGGTATGTGCGAGGCGGTCTAGGCACACGCTATGTCACCGCGGTGAAGCTTGCGTGAAAGTTTGATGAAGGCTGGCGTCATGCACGGCGCGTGTGGCGGACCAGACTTGGCAGAGCGTTGGGCCTGGCATGAAGGGCGGTTGCCCGGCGCCCCGCGACCGCACTACAACCATGTCATCCAAGGGAGAGAAAATGTCCAAACTTACCGTCCCGCCGCGCAAGGTCGACCAGACCTTCATGGGTTTCCCGCTGGTCGAGGATCTCGACACGCTGAAGGCTGATGTCGTCATCATCGGCATGCCCTATGGCAGCCCCTATTCGATCGACGAGATGACGAACGACCAGACGAATGGCCCCACCGCCATGCGTCGCGCCTCAAACAGCATCAGCCTCGGGCTCGACAGCTACGACTTCGAGATTGGCGGCACGTTGTTCGATGGGCAGGACATCAAGGTGGTCGACGTCGGCGACGTGCCCGGGGACGCGACGGACATTGGCGCCCACTACAGGCGCTCGGAGGCGGCGATCCGCAAGATCCTCGCAGCCGGCGCCATGCCGATCATCCTTGGCGGCGACCATGGCATCCCGATCCCGGTCTTCCGCGCTCTGGACGGCGAGGGACCGATCACGGTGATCCAGATCGACGCGCATCTTGACTGGCGCGACGAGAGGAACGGCGTGAAGGACGGCTATTCGAGCAACATGCGGCGCGCATCCGAAATGGCGCATGTCGACCGCATCTTCCAGCTCGGCATCCGCGGCCAGGGCAGCGCGCGCATCGAAGAGGTCGAAGCCGCGCGCGCCTTTGGCGTCGACATCATCACGGCGGGTCAGTGGGAAGCGGAAGGTACGGCTGCGATCCTGAAGCGCATTCCCGACGGCGGGCGCTACTATCTCACGCTCGATGCCGACGGGCTCGATCCGTCGGTCATGCCGGCGGTGGCTGCGCCGTCTCCGGGCGGGATCAGCTATCGCCAGACCATCGACCTCATCAAGGGGCTTATCAAAAAGGGCCGGCTGGTCGGCATGGATTTGGTCGAGATCACGCCCTCGCGCGACATCAACGACGTCAGCTCGATCACGGCGGGCAACATCGTCCTCAACACCATCGGCGCGGCAGTGCGGGCTGGCTATTTCAAGCGCTAAAGCTTGGCTGGCAGAATAGGGATGGGGCCATCTCTTTGGCCCCATCACCGAGGGGCCGTTGACGAGGGCGGCCTGAAAATCAGGCCGCCTTCCTGTCCGCTCCAAAGGGCGTCTCATTCCCGCCGATCGAAGCCAGCAATTGCTTGAGGCCCGCGTTCGATACGACCTGTATGGCGTCGTCCAAACGAAACCAGCGCCGCTTGCACCGTGTGCTCGCCGGCCAGTTGGTCAGCGTTCCACGCACCTTCAGCCGATAGATCTCAACCACGCACGGCGACGGAGCCGCCGCTTGGCTTGAATAGGAGCCGATGGGTCCGGCATCGAGATGGCCGACGACCCCGGCCTTTTCGAACGCTTCACTCATCGCAGTCTGGCGTGGTGTCCTGTCGTTGCCCGGCAGGCCGCTCGGCAACGACCAGTGCTCGCCGCCGCGAGGCGCGACTAGCAGCACCTTGATCTCGCCCCGCTTCGTGCGCCGCCAAGGCAGAACACCGTATAGCTTCTGCTCCAGATTAGCCGGCGTTGCAGTCGCTGCCGCAGTGGCCGAACTCATGGCAGATCTCATAGGTGACCTCCGGCCCGATCGCCGGCCATTTCGGGACGCGGTTGAGCGTGCGGTCGCCGGCTGTCTGCACACCACGGACAGCGCATGGCGGCTCGTGGCAGGCGGTTGCGGCAGGATTTGCAGATCGAATAAGGCGGTTGGAAAATCATTCATGGCTCCGGAGAAATGCGTGGGTCACGCAACAACTGCACCGCAATTCGACTTCGAAATGCGATCCCGGAGCGGAAAGTCCTGTGCGGTATTCAGTTCAACATCGAGCCGCCCCGGGAGAAATTGCGCGCTTCCCCGGTAAGCCTCGAGATTTTGATGAAAGTTTCCATGCACATGCCTCCAATCTAGTTGGAGGAATATACAATACAAGGGCGCAGCCCAACTTACCGACAGTACGCGCCCTTTGGTCGCGGCGGCAGGTCGGCAAATTTGAATTGGAGCGGATTTTGAGTGTCCCGCCGAGGGCGACAGAAATTCTCGCTCGCAGCGCAGCAAGGTGCTCCGTGGGCCGGAGCCCACGGAGTTTTAAGTCAAAGGCCTATTCGGCGATGTCGACGTTTTCGAAGCGGTGCGAGCCGAGCGGGTCCATTACATAACCCGTCACCTTGTTCGACATGGGCAGTACGACCGTCGAATGGTCGAGCGTCGCCCACGGCGCCTGTTCCTTGATCAGAACCTGCATCTGCTCGTAGATCTTGGCGCGTTCGGCCTGATCGGAGGTCACACGGGCCTTCTGGATCAGTTCCTCGACCGGCTGGTAGCACCAGTTGGCGAAGTTGGCGCCACCGACGCCTGCGCAGCTGAAGAAGTAGCTGATCAGGTTGTCCGGGTCGCCATTGTCGCTGGTGCCGCCGAGGATGAGAGCGCCGTCGCGATCCTTGTCGCGCGCCCGCTTCACATACTCGCCCCACTCGTAAGAGACGATCTCGACATCGACGCCGACCTTGGCGAAGTCGGCCTGGATGAGTTCGGCCGTGCGGTGTGCGTTGGGCATATATGGCCGGCTGACCGGCATTGCCCAGATCTTCATCTTGAGATCCTTCACGCCGGCTTCGTCGAGCATCTTCTTGGCAGCTTCGGGATCGTATTTGTCATCCTCGACCGCGTCGTTATAGCCCCACATTGCCGGCGGCAGCGGGTTCTTGGCCACCTGGCCGGTGCCCTGGAAGATGGCGTCGATGATCGCAGTCTTGTTCATCGCCATGTTCAGTGCCTTGCGCACTTCGGCCTTGTCGAAGGGCGGCATCAGCGTGTTGTAGGCGAGGTAGGCGACATTGAGGCCCGGCTGTTCCATCACCGTCAGGTTCGGGTCAGCCTTCAGTCCGGCGATATCGGCCGGCGCCGGATAGGCGGCAACCTGGCATTCGCCCGCTTGCAGGCGCTGGATGCGCGCGGTCGCGTCGACGGTGATGGCGAAGACCAGATCGTCGATCTTCGGCTTGCCGGCCCAGTAGTCTGGATTGGCCTGGAAGCGGATTACTGCGTCCGGCTGGTAGTCGACGAAGCGGAACGGGCCGGTGCCGACGGGCTGCTGGTTCAGCTTTTCCTTGGTGCCTTCGGCGGCGAGCTTGTCGGCATATTCCTTCGACATAATCGAGCCGAAGTCCATGGCAAGGCTGGCCAGGATCGAGGCGCTGGGCTGGTTCAGCACGATCTTCACCGTGTGGTCGTCGACCTTCACGATGTCCTTGATCAGCGCCGGCATCTCCATGCCGTCGAACATTTCCCAGCTGGTGCCTGCGCTGTAGTCATACCATGGGTCGTCCTTCAGTCGCTGGCGGTTCAGCGAGAAGATCACGTCGTCGGCGTCAAGCTCGCGGCTCGGCGTAAAATAGTCCGTGGTCTGGAATTTCACGCCCTGGCGCAGCTTGAAGGTGTATTCGAGGCCATCGTTCGATACCGTCCAGCTCTCGGCCAAGCCGGGCAGGACATTGGTGGTGCCGTTCTCGAACTCGACCAGGCGATTGTAGACGGGCTTGGACGAGGCATCCCAGGTGCTGTTGGCGGAATAGAGTGCTGGATCAAAACCCTCCGGCGAGCTCTCCGAGCAATAGACGAGGGTCTTGGCAAATGCCTGGCTGCCGAGCAGGCCCGACAGCAGGGCGATGGCGATACCAGACGCCAGCTTTGCGGCAAGCTTGCCGCGGACAAAATTCTTCATGTCTTCTCCCTCTCTCTCATACGCAGTTGACGGCGACCGCCACAGTGCGGTCGCTCCGGTTTTGCTTCTCTCGATCAGTCCACACGGCCTGCCGTGGTTTCCAGGCCGCGCCCGGCGCGCCAAACCGGATCCGGCTGGGTCCAGAGGATCTCGGAGGTGATGAACTTGGCAACCTCGCGCGCATGCAGCGCCAGGAACTTCTCGCCCTTCTCGGCCGTGCCCTTGCTGGGGAAGCCCCAGGTGCCGGTGGTCGGCGCGCGCTCGGAGAAGGAGTAGAAGCGGGAGGCGCCGTAGGGAGCCTCGTTCTGGCCGGCGGGTACGGCTTCGGCGTCCTTGAACTTGTCGGTCTTCACGCAGTCGCCGGCAATGGCGAGCATGACCGAGGCTTCGCCCTCGCAGGCGTGCTTGGGGCCGTCGTCGGATTCAAACAGCGCAGCGGTCTCTTCCGCGGCCAGGAACCATGGCGTCGTCGCCACGATCGGCATGTCGAACTCCACGGCCAGTTCGCGCGTCGCCACTGCGAGCGGGTCGACATTGCCGCCATGGCCATTGACGATCAGCAGGCGCTTGAAGCCGATGGCCTTGAGCGAGCGGGCGACGGAACGCAGCATGGCATGATAGGTCGCATAGTCGGCGGTGATGGTGCCGCCAAAGGGCAAATGATGCTCGCTCATGCCGAGCCACAGGCCGGGAAGCACCGCCAGCGGAACGCTTTCGTCCACCAGTCGCGCGGCGCGCACTGCTACCGCGGCGGCGCTTGCGGTGTCGGTGATGACCGGCAGATGCGGGCCGTGCTGCTCCAGCGAGCCGACCGGCAGGATGGCCAGCGCGTTGCCGCGCGCAGCAATCTCACGCAGTTCCGGCGCCGTCATGCGCGCCCATTCTACTTCGCGACCCATGAATCTTCCTTTCTTCGACAAAGACTGACCGAAAAACAGACCCTTTCGCGGGCGCATTCTCCGGTGTTCGGTAAGGCGGCGTGCCTCCCCGATTTTGATACCAACTTTCCAATCCGCTAATTGATTTTCCTTGTTGCCGGCAAAGTCAATGGTTATCGTCAGCTAGCGAATTGGACCAACGATTGGGGATAGATGGCCACGCATCCGAAACTGGGCCCAAATCTGAAGGCCCTGCGCCAGAAATACGGCTGGAAGCTGAGCGACGTCAGCCACAAGACCGGCGTTGCCGTCTCGACGCTTTCCAAAGTCGAGAACGACCAGATGTCGCTGTCCTATGACAAACTGCTGCAGATCAGCGAGGGGCTGGGGCTGAACATGGCCGAACTGTTCGCGCAGCCTGAGGCGGATGGCGACCGGCTCGCGCGCCGCTCGGTCAATCTGCAGGGCGACGGCCTGCGGCAAAAGACGCAGAACTATGACTATCTCTATCTCAGCACGGACATCACCAAGAAGCGCATGGTGCCGGTGCTGACGCGGGCAACGGCGCGGACGCTGGAGGAATTCGGGCCGCTGATAAAACACTCCGGCGAGGAGTTCATCTTCGTGCTGGAAGGGGCGATCGAGGTGCACACCGAGCACTACGCGCCGGTGCGGCTGGAAAAGGGCGAAAGCATCTATATCGACAGCACAATGGGTCACGCCTATCTCGCTGTCGGCGAGGGCGATGCGCTGGTGCTGGGCGTCTGCTCCAGCGCGCAGCCGAATTTCCAGTCGGCGCTGATCGAGATGTTCGACCCGGAAAAGTGACGGTGTCGGTGCTTGACGTTATTTTCAAATTTTGAAAGTGTTTTCGTATAGGAAAATTGCATGCTCCGGGCCTTGGCCGGGCATAGGCGAGTTGCCGAGGGACTTTTCATGACATTGGAACATGCAGGCCAGCGCGAGGAGCCTATGAAGGCGGATGTGGTGATCGTCGGCGCAGGCATTGCCGGCGCGTCGATCGGCTATTGGCTGGCGCCGCATCTAAAGGTGGTGCTGCTGGAGCGCGAGAGCCAGCCCGGCTATCACTCTACCGGCCGCTCGGCCGCGCTATTCAGTGAAAGCTATGGCACCGCGCAGGTGCGCGCACTGACCATGGCCAGTCGCGCCTTCCTGCAATCGCCGCCGGCAGGTTTTACCGACCATCCCATCCTGTCGCCGCGCGGCACGCTCGTTGTTGCTTCGGCCGAGCAGGCGCATCTGCTGGAGGAGCATGAGGACGCAGTCCGGGCCATGGGCCTGCCCGGTGAGCGGCTGGATTACGCAGCCGCCAAGGCGTGGGTGCCGGTGTTGAAGCCGGAGGCTGCCATCGGTGCGGTCTACAATCCTGACTCCGAGGACATGGATGTTCATGCCCTGCATCAGGGCTACCTGCGCGGCTTGCGGCACGCCGGTGGCACCGTGGTGAGCAATGCCGAAGTCACCGCCGCCGAGCGGGTAGGCTGCGACTGGCGTGTCACCGCGTCGGGCAGAGACTATATTGCGCCCATCGTGGTCAACGCCGCGGGCGCCTGGGGTGACGAGGTTGGGCGCCTGTTCGGTGCGCGGCCGTTGGGGCTCGAGCCGCGCCGGCGCACGGCCTTCGTTTTTGCACCGCCGGCCGGGATGGATGCCACCCGCTGGCCGCTGTTCATGAGCGCCGACGAAAGTTGTTATGTGAAGCCCGACGCCGGCGTGCTGCTTGGCTCGCCCGCCAATGCCGATCCGACTATGCCGCAAGATGTGCAGCCGGAGGAGCTCGACATCGCGCTCGGCATCCATCGCATCGAGGAAATGACGACGCTGACCGTCGGCCGCCCCATCCGCGTCTGGGCGGGCTTGCGCTCTTTCGTGGCCGATGGCGACCTGGTCGGCGGTTTCGACCTGAGCGTGTCCGGCCTCTTCTGGGTCGTCGCGCAGGGCGGCTACGGCATCCAGACCTCGGCCGCCATGGGCGAGGCCTGCGCGGCACTGGTGCGCGGAAAACCTTTGCCGCAGCGGATCGCGGATTTCGGCCTCAGCGAAGCGCAGCTCAGCCCCGAGCGGCTGAATGGTGCTGGCAGCTGATCGGCTCCTACAGGCTGGCCGACAACGGGGGGATTGACTGTCCTTCCGCTTTGATGCGACCCGAGAGGTGACAGTTGTTTCGCCGTCTCGCCCTAGGCGGACGGCGGCCGTTCCGGAGTCAAAGCATGGCCAACCCGATCTACGACGCGCTTGTCGGCATTCATCGCGGCAACGCGAAGCCGTTTCTGCATCTTCAGGACGGCCGGGTGCTGAGCCATGCGGATTTCGCCGACCTCGTGGGGCGCATCGCCACGGTGCTGCGCGAGCAGGGGGTGGAGGAAGGGGACCGTGTTGCCGTCCATGCCGCCAAGACGCCGGAAACGCTGGCGCTGTTTTTCGGCTGCGCGCAGGTCGGCGCGGTGTTCCTGCCGCTAAACACCGCCTACACGCTGGAGGAACTCCGGTTCTTCCTCGGTGATGCCCAGCCAAGACTGTGCATTTGCGCGCCCGAGGAGGAGGCTGATATCGCCGGATTGCTGGAAGGCAGCGGCCGCACGCTTTCTATCGCCGCCGACAGCACCGGCAGCTTCGTCGATGCGATCGCCAAGGCCGAGCCGCTGAAGGACGTTGCCGAAAGGGGCGACGACGATCTGGCCGCGCTGCTCTACACGTCAGGCACCACCGGACGCTCCAAGGGCGCGATGCTGACCCAGTACAACCTCCTGTCCAATGCCCGCGCGCTGGTGGTCGAATGGCGCTTCACGGCCGATGACGTGCTGATCCACGCCCTGCCGATCTTCCACACGCATGGCCTGTTCGTCGCCACCAATGTGATGCTGGCAGCCGGCGGCAGCATCATTTTCCACCAGGCGTTCAAGGCCGACGCCATTCTCGACGACCTGCCGCGCGCGACCGCGCTGATGGGCGTGCCCACCTTCTACACGCGGCTTCTGGCCAGCGAGCGCCTGAACCGTGAGCTCGTCGGCCATATGCGCCTGTTCGTTTCGGGCAGCGCGCCGCTGCTGGCCGAAACCCATGTCGAGTTCGAGGCCCGCACCGGCCATCGCATCCTCGAACGCTACGGCATGACCGAAACCAACATGAACACGTCGAACCCCTGTGAGGGCGAGCGGCGTGCGGGCACGGTCGGCTTCCCGCTTCAGGGTACGGAGGTTCGCATTGCAGACGCCGACGGCAATTCGCTGGCGCAAGGCGAGATCGGCGGCATCGAGGTGCGCGGGTCCAACGTCTTCGTTGGCTATTGGGGCCTGCCGGAAAAGACGAAGTCAGAGTTCCGAACCGACGGTTTCTTCATCACCGGCGACGTCGGCATGATCGACAAGGATGGCTATCTGCACATCGTCGGCCGCGCCAAGGACCTCATCATCTCGGGCGGCTTCAACATCTATCCCAAGGAAATCGAGCTGGTGATCGATCAGGTCGAGGGCGTGGTGGAAAGTGCAGTGATTGGCGTTCCGCATCCGGATTTCGGGGAATCGCCTGTGGCCGTCATCGTGGGCGACGAGGCCGCGCGGTCCGCGGTGGAGGCAGCGCTTGCTACCTCACTCGCTCGTTTCAAGCAGCCCCGGCAACTGGTCTTCGTTGCGGAACTGCCCCGCAACACCATGGGCAAGGTGCAGAAAGCCGAACTGCGCAAGCAGTTCGGCGAACTGCTGTCGAACTGACGAACGAAAAGCCTCCAAGTTCGACCTCAATCAAAGAGAGCTGGGGTAGCGCGCCTGTTACCCCAGCGGTCGACTGGCCAGCGCGACTGCCGAGGCGACCTCTGTGATTTGCGACTCGTCTAGTATGCTGGTCGCGATCCGCACGGCCGACATTGGCCGAGGGGAAAATTTCGAGCCGGGGGCAACGGCAATCCGGCGGGCCGCCAGCGTTACCATTGCAAACGGCTCGGACGGGACCGGCAGCAGGCAACACAGGCCACTGCCGTTCGGTGGCGTGACGCCTTCGGCCGCCAACGCCTCTCCGAATTTTCGCGCGCGCTCGTGGTAAATGTGGCGGGTGCGGTCGAGTTGGACTTGCGTCTCCTCGTCGTTCAGCAGCCAGGCCACGGCCGATTGCAGAATGCGGCTTGTCCAGCCGGCGCTGAAGCTGCGGTAGGATTGGATCTGCTCGACGAGCGAGGCGGAACCGGAAAGAACCGCAAGGCGCATGTCCGGCCCCAGCGTCTTTGAATAGGACAAAATGTGTATGACGCGGTCGGGGAAGCGATTGCCGAGCGTCAGTCGCGGCGTGAGCGCGATATCCGCCACGCCGTCGTCCTCGATGATCAGCGTGTCGCTGCCTTCCAACACGTCGCCCAGAGCGGCCATGCGCGCCGCGCTCACGCAATGGCTCGTCACAGAATGGATGCGCGGCTGGAAGAGGAAGGCGGCCGGCTTCTGCGCCAGCGCCTCGGCTAGGGAGGCCGGCAGCGGCCCTTCGCGGTCGCAGGCGACGGGAATGATCGGCACGCTGAGGTCTTCCAGAATGTCCAGAAGGCGCATTGCCGTGGGGTCCTCGATCGCCACCGGCGCGTCCTGCGGCACCAGCGCGTGCAGAAGCGTGTAGACGGCGTTGTAGCCGCCATTCGTGGCGAGTAAGGCTTCGGGTTCGTAAGGCCAGTCGCGGCGAGCGGCGTTCTCAAGCTCGGGCAGGATGCGCGTGCGGTCGTAGCTGTTCAGGTTCTCCGCCTTCGCGCCGTGGCGCAGCGCGTCTTCCAACGGCGGCAACAGCGCCACGTCGGGAACGGCCTTCGATAGATCCAGTACGTCAGGGCCGTAATTGCCAAAGCTCGCCAGGCGCTCCGGCTTGGCCACGAAGCGGTCGCCGCTGACCCAGGTTCCGTTGCGGCCGCGGCCCGAGATGATTTTTTGCCTGCGCAGGTCGCTCCATGCTTCCGAGATCGTTGCCGGGCTGACGCCCAGCGCATATGCGAGGTCGCGTACCGGTGGCAGCTTGGCGCCCACGGGCAGGGTTCCGCGCCGGATCAGCATCGCCGTGTCACGCGCTATGCCGCGCGTGGTTCGATCTTCCAGTCTCTCGGCGAACCAGGAAGGTGGGAAGTCGAGCGCCATGCGTGGTTCCTCAATTTAATGTTCAATAACGTAATAGCATTTGATCGGGCCAAACTGAACATTTAGTTTGCCTCCCGGAATGGCAATTTCAAGGAAATGAGAATGACAATCGCGCTGCGGCTGGCCGTGAGGGATTGGGACTATCTGACGCCGCTGGCCCTGGGCGATGTGCGCTCGTCACGTCTGGAACTGATCGTCGATCGCGTCGGCACGCTTTCGGACCTGCGCGACGATGAGGCACATGACGCGGCCGAGATGTCGTTCAGCCGCTACACCTCCATGTGCGCCGATGGCGAGGGCGGTGTCGTCGGCATTCCCAACTTCATCATGCGCGGTTTTCGCCATCGCTGCGTCATCACGCGCTCCGACAGCCCTATCACTCGCTTCGACCAGCTTGCCGGCAAGAGGATCGGCGTGACCGGCTGGCGCGATTCCGGCAACACCTGGACGCGCGCGGCGCTGCGCCGCGAGGGCGTCGGCGTGGAAGATGCCTACTGGTATGCCGGCCGCCTCACCGCCGCGCATCCAATCGTCGACCGCCTTGACGGCTTCGGCCGCCCCGGCCGCATCGACGCGGTGCCGGGCGAGCGGCCGATGATGGAACTGCTGGGCGAGGGCTGGCTTGATGCGGTCTTCACGCCTTTCATGCCCGATGGCTTCTTCGGCAGGATTTCCGGCTTTCGCCAGGTGCTGGCGGATTTCCGCGGCGCAGAGCGGGACTATTTCAACGGCGTCGGTTACGTGCCGGGCATGCATCTCGTCGGCATCAAGTCGGAGATCGTCGAAGAGCATCCGTGGATTACGCAGGAGCTCAGCGACCTGATCGACGAGAGCCAGCGCATGTGGACGGCCAAGCGTCGCAAATATGCCGACACTAGCCCATGGGTGATCGACGAGCTCCTCCAGGTGGCGCGCGACCTGCCGGAAAGCTGGAACGACAGCGGCCTCGCGGCCAACACGGCGATGATCAACGCCTTTGCCGAGGAACTTCACGTCCAGGGCATACTTTCGCGCAGACTGACGGTGGAAGAGCTGTTCCCCTTCTTCGCGGCCCAAGTCTGAGCGGCATTCATATTTGGTTCTTTAGGGAGATGAAAATGTACAAGAAATCCATTCTCGCCGCTGCCTTCGTCGTTCTGGCGGCCCAGACGGCATTTGCCGAGGAAGCGAAAATTCCGGAGCAGAGCGTCAACGAGGCGCTGCGTGCCCGCCTGCCGGAGGAAATCGTCAAGGCCGGCCGCATGGTTGCGGTCAACAGCGGCTCCTTCCCGCCCTATGAGATCGTGACGGGCACGGAAGTGACCGGCGCCAGCGCGGAGATGACCGACGCTCTCGGCCAGCTTCTCGGCATCAAGATCGAGCACGCAACGGTGGCCGGCTTGCCGGCCGTGCTGAGCGGTATCAATTCCGGACGCTATCAGCTTGCCTCCGGCCCGATTGGCGATTTCGCCTCGCGAGAGGAAGCCAACGACTTCGTTGACTGGGTGAAGGAATATGTCGTCTTCGCCGTCCAGAAGGGCAATCCCGAAGGTATCGTTTCGCTGGACACGGCCTGCGGCAAGCGCATTGCGGTGATGGCCGGCGGCTCTGCCGAAAAGGTGATCAAGGCGCAGGCCGAGAAGTGCGTGGCCGACGGCAAGACCGCGATCGAGGTGCAGTCCTTCACCGACCAGCCGACCTCCATCCTGGCCGTGCGCTCCAAGCGCTCGGATGCCTTCTTCTCGTCACAGGCTCCGCTCACCTATTTCGTGCAGCAGGCCAACGGGCAGCTCGAACTGACCGGCACGGGCCAGAAGAACGGCTTCGACGACCTTTTCCAGGGCGCGGTGGTGCAGAAGGGTTCGCCTCTCGGCGAGGTGCTCCGCGACGGCATCAAGGAACTGATGGACAACGGCACCTATGCCGCAGTCATGAAGAAGTGGGGCCTTGAGAACAACATGATCGATGCCCCGGGCATCAATCTCGCCGGGAAGGCCGCGAAATGAACACGCTGTCGGCTCCCGCAATGGAAAAGGGAGCCCGCATGGACGCAGACCTTTACGACGTAGCCCGGGCGCATAGACCGTTCCGCCCGGGCCGGTTGCTCCTGTGGGTGGTGGTTCTCGCCGTCGCGGCGAACTTTGCCTACATTGTCGCCAACAATCCGAATTTCGGCTGGCCGGTCGTGGCCACCTATTTCTTCGACCCCACGGTCATCCGCGGGCTCTATGTCACACTGGGGCTGACGGTTGTTGCCATGGCCATCGGCGTTGCGCTGGGCCTTCTACTGGCCATCGCGCGCATGTCGCGCGACAGGCTTGCCAGCTCCATATCGGGGCTGTTCATCTGGTTCTTTCGCGGCACGCCGCTGCTTGTCCAGCTTATCTTCTGGTACAATCTGTCGACGCTGTTTCCGGAAATCTCGATCGGCATTCCGTTCGGCCCGACCTTCGCAAGCTGGAATACCAACGATCTGATATCGCCGGTGACGGCGGCAATCGTCGGCCTTGCGCTTAACGAGGCGGCCTACATGGCCGAGATCATCCGCGGCGGCCTGCTGTCGGTCGACAAAGGCCAATCCGAAACAGCCGAGGCTTTTGGCATGACCCGGGCACGGGCGCTGCGCCGTATCATCATCCCGCAGGCCATGCGCTCCATCGTGCCGCCCACCGGCAACCAGCTCATCAGCATGATCAAGGCAACCTCGCTGGTCAGCGTGATTGCGATGGCGGATCTGCTCTATTCGGTCCAGTCGATCTACAACCGCACCTTCGAGGTGATGCCCATGCTGCTGGTGGCAGTGCTGTGGTATCTGCTCATCACTTCCATCCTGAATGTCGGCCAGGGTGCCATCGAGCGCCACTACAATCGCGGCGAGCGCGACGCGGCCGTGCGCAAGGACGACGCGGCGGAAAAGGCAGTGCAGCAGGAGGACGCCCGGTGACCATGTCTAGCATCGATCAGGCGCCGCTCGTGCGCGCCCGGAACGTCCACAAATCCTTCCATCACGTCGAGGTGCTGAAAGGCATCGATCTCGACGTGAAGGCGGGCGAGGTGGTCGTCGTCCTCGGGCCTTCCGGCTCGGGGAAATCCACCTTCCTGCGCTGCATCAACCGGCTCGAGACGATCGACAAGGGATCGATCTTCGTTGATGGCGGGCAGATCGGCTACCAACTCAAGAATGACAAGCTGCAGCCGCTGTCCAATCGCGCCATTGCCGCCCAGCGCAGCAGGATCGGCATGGTGTTCCAGCAGTTCAACCTCTATCCACACATGACTGTGCTGCAGAACGTCATCGAAGCGCCGATCGGCGTGCATGGCCGTAACCGCGACGAGGCGATCGCCGAGGCGCGCGAGCTGCTGGCCAAGGTCGGTATGTCGCACAAGGTCAGTGCCTATCCGCGCCAGCTCTCGGGCGGGCAGCAGCAGCGCGTGGCAATTGCGCGCGCTCTCGCGATCCGGCCCACGCTCATGCTGTTCGACGAGCCGACGTCGGCGCTCGATCCCGAGCTGGTCGGCGAGGTGCTGACCACCATGCGCAGCCTGGCCGACCAGGGCCTCACCATGATCGTCGTCACCCATGAGATCGGCTTCGCGCGCGAGGCTGCCGACCGCGTGGTGTTCATGGATGGCGGGCGTGTGGTCGAGGAGGGACCGCCGGAGGCCGTTCTGGAAAATCCGCAGCACCCGCGCACCCGCAGCTTCCTCAGCCGCTTCATCTGACGCAGAGAATATGAGAAGGAGGGCTCGTCCTTCCGTGACGAGTCGCTAAACAATGCCACAATCGAACTTTGCCTCCCTTGCCGATTTCGAAGCCTCGAAAGCGTCGCTGAAGGAAATTCGCCACCACCTCCACGCCAATCCCGAACTCTCCTTCGAGGAAGAGAAGACGGCGGCCTTGGTTGCCGAGAGACTTGAGGCCTGGGGCTACGAGGTGACGCGCGGCGTTGGCGGGCATGGCGTCGTCGGCCGGCTGAGTGTCGGGCAGGGCAATCGCAGCATCGCCATCCGCGCGGACATGGACGCGCTGCCGATCCACGAGACGACCGGCCTGCCCTATGCAAGCAAGGCGCAGGGCAAGATGCATGCCTGCGGCCATGACGGCCACACGACCATGCTTCTCGGCGCTGCCGAATATCTGGCGCGCACGAAGAATTTCGAGGGAACCGTCAACCTCATCTTCCAGCCGGCCGAAGAGGCGGGCGTGCCCAGCGGTGCGCAAGCAATGATCGACGACGGCCTGTTCGAGCGCTTCCCCTGCGACGCGATCTTCGGCCTTCACAACCATCCCGGCGCCCCGGCGGGCAGCTTCCTCATGCGGTCAGGGCCGTTGATGGCGTCGGCCGATACTGTGGTCGTCACAGTGCGCGGCAAGGGCGGTCATGCCTCACGCCCGCATCTGACCATCGACCCAGTGATGGTTTCGGCCAGCCTCATCATGTCGCTGCAGACGATCGTGTCGCGCAATGTCGACCCGACCGAGACAGCCGTGGTGACCGTGGGTTCGATCCATGGCGGCGAAGCGTCCAATGTGATCCCGGAGAGTGTCATGCTGACGCTCAGCGTACGCTGCTTCTCGCCGACCGTGCGCGACCTCCTGGAGCGCCGCATCCGCGACCTCACCACCACGCTCACGGCATCCTATGGCGCGACGGTAGAGATCGACTATCAGCGCGGCTATCCGGTGGTGGTGAATTCCGAGGAGGAAACCGCTTTCGCGACCGAGGTCGTAAACGAGCTGGTCGGCGTGGAGAATGTTTCGGTCTGCCCGCTCATCCCAGGCAGCGAGGATTTCGCCTGCTTCCTCGAGCACAAACCGGGCTGCTTCCTGCGGCTGGGCAATGGTGTCGACTCGGCGATCCTGCACAACCCGAAATACGACTTCAATGACGACAGCCTGACCGTCGGCGCCGCCATGTGGGCGAGGCTGGCCGAGCGCTTCCTGTCGCGGCCGCGGTAAGACCGACGGACAGGGCGACCAGCGTAACATGAGGGCAGCCGATACCGGCTGCCTCAAACGCCGAGTTCTTGGGCCGTTTGGCGAAGATCGACGGCAAGTTCCGATGTCACCTCCAGAGCGCGATCCTCGCGGGCGGGCTTTCCATCCGAAGGGTAGTGCGCGGCCAGCACGCGGTCGCGCTCGCGGATCAGGCCTACAATCTCGTCGGCATAGAGCGCGATCACTGCGGCCAGCCAGCGGTTCACCAGATAGGATGGCCGCGCGAAGTGCGGATCGAAGCGCGGCAGCAGGGCAATGGTGCCTGCGGCGTCGAGCCACTCGTCGCCCACGACCCACTGGTTGACGGTGAACAGCCGTATCAGCCGGCCATAAGCGTCGACCCCGATCGCGACCAGATGATGGATGGGGCCGTTCGGCCCGTCCGGCCGAACGAAGCAGTGGAAGTGGCCGTGCTCCGCCTGGCCGTCCTGCGGCGGATGGCTGTGATAGTACCACTGCGCGCCTGTCTCGGGATCGAACACGTCTCCTGGCGGAAAATGTTCCCAAGGTGCGACGGAGTTCGCCTCGCGCAGCGTCTCCAGAAGCACGTTGCTGGCGGACTTCGCCAGCACCTGCTCGCAAAAGAGCGCCTGTCGTGCCGCCTGCGCTTTTGCATCGTCCATCGTCGCGGATCTCCGATCCCAGCTTGCCTATTGCGGCTGCGCCGCGCAAGGGGAGGCCGGGGCCGCAGCACAGGGCGATGCGGCTGCGCACGGAGACACAGGCGCGGCTGCACACGGCGCCGGCGCGGCACTGCAAGGTGCGGCTGCCGCGCAAGGGCTCGATGGCGAGCTTGCGGCGCATGGCGCGGAAGCTGCGCATGGAGATGCGGCGGCACAAGGCGAAGCCGCTGCGCATGGGCTTGCCGCGCTGCAGGGCGAGGCCATGCCGCATGGATTGGCGGCTCCGCAAGGGTTCGCTGCCGCACTGCACGGGTTGCCGGCCGCGCTCGGAGCCGCAGGTGCGGCGACCGCCGGGGCGGCCTTGGGCGCGGCGAAGCGGTAATGATCCACCGCAATCGCCGAAGTGGCGGCGAGGAAGGCGGTGCCGAAGAGGAGGGTGTTGCGCGCGCTCATTTCTTGTTGAATCCGTCGAGGCCGAACAGGGGACGCAGCGCCACGCCGCCGAGACTTCCGACAAAGGCCGAAGCGAACCAGAGCCAGCCATGCACGCTGCCCGAGGCGATGCCGGAAAATAGCGCACCCACATTGCAGCCGAAGGAAAGCCGCGCGCCATAGCCCATCAGCACACCGCCGATGGCCGCCGCCAGAAATGAAGCGAAAGGCACATGTACCTTCGGCGCAAATTTTCCGGCGAGCCCGGCTGCAAAGGCGGCGCCCAGGATGATACCGAAATTCATTACCGAGGTGACGTCGGCCAGTACGCTGGAGCCGAGGGCCTTGGCAGGTCCCGGCCAGTTCCAGAAATCCCAGGTCTCCACCGGAATGCCGACGGCCTGCGCGATCTTGGCGCCCCACAGGCCAAAGCCAAACGTGACCGACCATGGATGCCCGGCCGTCACCAGCGTGGCGATGTTGAGCGCAGCAAGACCAAGGCCGGCTGTGAATAGTGGCCATGGACCTTGCAGCAGCCGCGCGAAACTGTGCTCCGAGGCGGGTTTCACCTGCTCGAGGCTGCCATGGGCGCGGCGCTCGATGAGCACTGTGAGTGCGGCGACCGCGCCGAGGCCGGCCAGCGTCACGATCACGCCGCCGGGCACGCCGAGCGCGCTGCCGAGGCTGATCTGCGGCACGGAAGGCTGTGCGAGCCACCAGGGCAAATGCGCGGTACCGATGACCGCGCCGACAATGAAGAAGATCAGCGTGACCAGCATGCGCGAGCTGCCGCCACCCACGGTGAACAGCGTGCCGGAGCCGCAGCCGCCACCGAGCTGCATGCCGAGGCCGAACATCGCAGCACCCACCAGAACGGAAACGCCGACCGGCGCGAATGCGCCCGACAGCGGCTGCCCGTTGATGCTGCCGCTGGCCAGCAGCGGAATGAAGACCACGGCCGCCGCCGCAATCATCAGCATCTGCGCGCGTATGGCGCGTCCGCGCTGCTCCACCACGAAACGCCGCCATCCGCCGGTGAAACCGAAGGAGGCATGATAGAGCGTCATGCCCAGCAGGCCGCCGATGAGGAACAGAAGCGCCTGGCGAGGGCTGATCGCCTCGCCGATGGCGAGCGCACCGAGCACGAAGGCAAGGACGGCCACGACGACCGGCCCCTTGTCGAGATTGATGGGCGCGGCCGGAGCGCGCAAAGCGGCGTTGATTTCAGTCATGATTTGGTCGGGCAAGGATTGAGGGATGCGGACCGCTTGATCCATTCAGCAAGATGCCCAGGATCGCTCCCGGACATCTCGGTCATCTCAGATTGACGCGGCCAGGCTCACGAGCCGGGCTGCACGGGACGTTCGGGATTGGCCGCCCATTCGGCCATCGAGCCGTCATACATCTTGGTGTTCTTGTTGCCTTCGATCTCGCTCAGGCCGAACCACACGACCGAGGCCCAGTGGCCGGTGTTGCAGAAGGCGATGTTCTTCTCGTCATTGCCGAGACCAACCGCCTTGGAAAGGTTAGCGACTTCATCCTTGGAGGCGAAGGAAGCCTTGCCGGCATCGTAGAGCTTGCCGTTTTCGAGGTTCACCGCGCCCGGAATGGTGCCGGCGACACGCACCACCGGGCTCTTGGCTTCACCCTTGAATTGCGCGGCGGGGCGACCGTCGACCAGCTTGGTGCCGTCGGTACGCGCCTGCTCGACATCGGCGGTGGTGGCGAGCAATTCCTTGCGTAGCTCGCCGGTAAAGCTGGCGGCCACAGGCTGCGCGGCCTCGGTCGAGAGTTCGCCGCCGGCAGCTTCCCAGGCACGCTCGCCGCCGTCGAGGATGGACACGGCATCGTGGCCGAGCACCTTGAAGGTCCAGTAGACGCGAGTGGCGCCGCCGAACTCCGAGGAATCGGTGCCGTTCGGCACGATCACCACATGGCTGTCATTGCTGACGCCAAGCGCGCCGATGGTCTTGGCAATCTGGTCGACCGGCGGCAGCATGCCCGGCACGCCGTTTACTTCCGCGCGCCAGCCAGCGGTGGAGTAGGGGGCGTTGACGGCGCCGGGCACATGGCCCTTCTCATAAGGGTTGCCCTGCTTGTCGGCGTCGCGCACGTCAACAACCACAAGGCTCTTGTCACCGAGATGCGCCTTCAACCAGGCGGCGTCGACAAGCGGCTGGTCGGTCAGGCGCTCGGCCTGGGCTCCGGCGGCAAATGTCAGGACAGCTCCAAGGGCTGCGGCGAAAAGGGAAAGGCGCATCGACTGCTCCTGATGTTTTGGCAAAAGAACTCGACCGCACTTATAGGCACGTCAGGAGCGCCAAGCATGGCAAGCATCCCCCAATTTGCGCGACGCATTGGAAGAAACTGCCAGTCATGGCCCGAACCATGGAAAGAATTTTCCTTTCACATGTGAGAAGGTGAGCGGAGGAGCATAAATCATCCGAATCCACCCAAGTTGCACATGCGAAAAGGCCGTCCGCCTTGCAGCGAACGGCCTCTGCCGATTTTTCCAGGCTTCGAGGCGTCTTAGGCTGGCTTCGCCACCCGCCCGCGCTGCCAGCGCCACAGGTCGCGGCCAAGGATACCTAGAACCGTCAGCGAGATCAGGATCACCGAGATCGCAGCGATAGCGGGGTCGATGTTGTCGCGCATGCCGTTCCACATCTGCCGGGGCAGGGTGACGACATTGAAGCTGGTGATGAACAGCGTCACCGAGATTTCTTCCCAAGACAGGATGAAGGCGAAGAACGCGGCCGAGATGATACCGAACCTGGCGTTGGGCAGAATGATCCAGAAGATCGATTGCCACAGCGAAGCACCGAGCCCGCGTGCGGCCATGTCGATGCGCCTGTCGATCTGGCTGAGCGAAACCATGAAGGTGACCAGCGCAAAAGGCGTTGCCACCACTACATGGGCGAGGATGACGCCGCCGATGCTGTCGAAGCCGATCCAGGGCGCAATGTCGATCAGCGAGGTCTCGAAGAAATAAAGGATGATCGCCGACACCACCGGCGGCATCACCATGGGCAGAAACACCAGCGCGGCCAGCATGGTCGAAAAGCGATTGCGCACGTACCAGAGCCCGAGCCCGAACATGACCGCGAGCATGGTGGAGATCGCCGCGCTACCTAGTGCGATGCCGAGGCTGAGTTTGATGCTGTCCAACCACACCGGGTTGGTGAACAGCGCTTCGTAATGGCGCAGCGACCAGTTGCCCTTGGGCATGGAGAGGTAGCGCGCGCCGGTGAAGGATACCGGCACGATGGCCAGGAGCGGCATCAGCAAAAAGACGATCGTGAGATAGACTATCGCGGCGCTGACGCGGCCTGGCTTGTCAGTGCTGTTCGGGTTGGCGCTCATTGTTGTCACCCTACGAGCTTGTCAAGGCGCGCGACCTTGTGGAGCAGCGCGCCGAGCGCGGCCACGATGGCCAGAAGGATCACGCTGATTGCAGCGGCCAGTCCCCAGTTCACAGTCTGGAACAGCTGCAGATAGATGAACTCCGCAACCATCACGCTGCGACCACCCGACAGGATCGCCGGGGTGATGAAGAAGCCGAGTGCAAAGACGAAGACGATGATGCTGGCGCCCAGCACGCCGGGCATGGTCATGGGCAGCGTCACGGTCCAGAAGATGCGCATGCGCCCAGCGCCCAGTCCGCTGGCGGCCTGCAGCACGCGCGGATCGACCTGACGCAGCGCCGAGGCAAGCGGAAAGACAGCAAATGGTATGAGGAAATGCGTCATGCCGATGATGCTGCCGAGCTCATTGCGAACCAGCGCCAGCGGCTCCTTGATGACGCCGATGCTCATCAGGCTCTCGTTGATGATACCGTTGTTGCGCAGCAGGATCAGCCAGCCGAAGGCGCGGATCAGCACCGAAATCCAGAAGGGGATCAGCACGCAATACTCGATCAGCCGCTGTCGCTGCGGGGGGCCGAACACCCAGTTGTAGGCGATGGCATAGGCAAGCGTCACCGAAACGGTGGTGACTATGACGCAGATGCGCAGCGTGCGGATGAGCACCACCTGCACGGTCGGATCGGTGAAGATGCGGATATATTGCCCCAAGCCGGGCTCGGGGTCGGTCACGCTCCATTTCGCCACCATCAGGAATGGCAGCACATAGGAGGCGACCAGAAAGAGCGGCAGGGGAGCCAGCAGGATCGCATAACGCATCCAGGATCGTGTCATGATCGAGGCCCTCCTGACGCTCTCGGATGTTGAGGGGGCGGCTTCGCCGCTCCCGCTTACTTGGAAACCAGCGCCAGGAACTTTTCCAGCGCGGTCGAATAGTTGTCGGCATACCACTCGGCGCTGAGCGTGACCTGCTTGGCCTCCGCTTCCGGCGACACGCAGTTCAGTGCCTTCTTGTCGTCCGGGATCAGCGCGTCGGCCTGCGGGTTGGCCGGGCCGTTGCCGAGCAGGTCGAACAGCGCCACCTGGCTCAGTGCGTCCTGGGAGGACGCGATGAAGCGCATGGCATTGTCGCGGCCGGTGGGGTTGCCCTTCGGCGTGATCCAGGTCGAGGAGTTGAGGAAGCCGCCCTCATAGCCCCACTTGATCTGGTCGCCGGTGTCGCGGCCGAGCAGGATGGCGCGGGTGTTCCAGATGTAGCCCATGGCTGCTTCGCCTTCGAGCAGGAGCTGCTGGCTTTCTGCGCCCGAACCCCAGAAGGAGATGATGTGCGGCTTGAGCTCTTCGATCTTGGCGAGCGCGCGTTCGATGTTGAGCGGATAGAGCTCTTCCGGCTTCACACCGTCGGCCAGAAGGGCGGCCTCCAGCATGCCGTTCATCCACTTGTACATGGTGCGCTTGCCGGGGAATTTGTCGACGTTCCAGAAGTCGGCCGGCGACTTCGGGGCCTCGTCGGAGAACTTGGCGGAGTCGTAGGCGAGCACATAGGAGAAGAAGTAGCCCGGCGTGCCGAACTCGTAGTCGTAGCCCTTGCGGATCTTGGCGCGGTCGATGACGTTGTAGTCGAGCGCTTCCAGGACGCCTTCCTTGCCGAAGGCGATACCGAGGTTGGCGTCGGCGTCGATGACGTCCCAGATGACCTTGCCCGAGGTGATCTGCGCCTTGATGGCGCCTTCGGTCGGGCCGCTGCCGTCGATGCGAACGGCGATCCCGGTTTCCTTCTCGAACCGTTCGCCGAATGCCTTCTGGAAGGCTTCGATGGCGTCGCCGCCCCAGTTGGCGAGGACAAGCTGGTCGCCCGCGAAAGCCATCTTGGCGCGCATTGCCACCGGCACGCTCAGCAGGAGGGCTGCGGCCTTGACGAAGCTGCGGCGGTCGATCTCGCCGGCCGCTGTGCGGCGGGTGAGGATTTCAAAGCAGTCGCGCTTGAAATGGTCGGACATGATTTTCGTTTTCACTCCCATTAATTGGTTCAGGCGTTGCGGTCGTCGTGCAGGATGAAGCCGCTTTCGACTGGCCAGCACACTTTGGTTTCGGCGCCGACGGCGAGCGCGGCCGCAGCCGAATTGTCCGGGACGGACAGCAAGAGACGCTGCCCGGTGGGCAGGGCAACCTGCAGGCTCATTTCCGCGCCGTTGTAGATCTTGTCGGCAATCACGCCGGCGATGCCGTTTTCGTCAGCACCGGCCGCGCCGATGCGCAGATGCTCGGGACGAACCGCCAGCAGGGATTGCTTACCGGCAGGCGCAGCGGCATTGGTCGGCGCCGAGAGCGTCGCCTCGCCGAGGCGGCCGGTAGCGCGCCCGTCGATGGCGCTGCAGCCTTCAAGCGGCAGCATGTTGATGCGGCCGAGGAACTCGGCGACGAAGCGATTATCCGGTCGCGTGTAGATCGCGCGCGGCTCGGCCGCCTGCATAAGCTGGCCATGGTTGAAGATGGCGATACGGTCCGAAAGGGCCAGCGCTTCGCTCTGGTCGTGCGTGACGAAGACGAAGGTCGTGCCGGTTTCGCGGTGCACGCGCTTCATCTCGGCCTGCAGGCCTTCGCGCAGGTTCTTGTCGAGGGCGGAGAACGGCTCGTCGAGCAGGAGCACGCCCGGCTCGAACACCAGCGCGCGGGCAAGTGCAACGCGCTGCTGCTGGCCGCCGGAAAGCTGGCCAGGCTTCTTGTGGGCGTGCGCGGAAAGCCCGACGCGCTCGATCATGTCGCCAACGCGCTTCTTGATCTCGGCGGCAGGTACCTTGCGGACCTTGAGCGGGAAAGCGACGTTGTCGGTTACCGACAGGTGCGGAAACAGCGCATAGCCCTGGAACACCATGCCGAAATTGCGTTTGTCGGCCGGACGGTTCGTGATGTCGATGCCGTCCTCTTCAAGGCGCCCGCGGCTCGGCGTCAGGAAGCCGGCGAGAGCCATCAGAAAGGTCGTCTTGCCCGAGCCGGAGGGGCCGAGCAGGGTCAGGAATTCGCCTGCAGCGATGGTCAGGTCAAGGCTGCGCAAGGCTTCGAAATTACCGAAGGACTTGCCGAGGCCGATTGCACTGAGTTGAGAGGCGCGATGTCGTTGAGGGGCCAAACCCACTCCCCCTTTTCTATTTTTGCGGGACGATAGGTTGAAAACCGAATTCACCACAATGGAATAATTTGCGCAGTTCAGGTGAAGATTATTCATGTTGCCGTGAGCGGAGTAGTTGGCGGCTCTCCGCGAGGCTTGTTTTCAACCAGTTGCAGAAGGCGCTAACGATCGGCTGATCGAGCTTGTGCCGTTCACAGACCAGAAAATAGGACTCCGGCGATTTGATGGTGCTGTCGAAGGGGCGCACCAGGTCTCCGTCGGTCAGCGCCCTGCCGCAGACGATGTCGTCGCCCATGGCCACACCTTGCCCGGCGATGGCGGCGGCCTGTGCCAGATAGACGTCGGAAAAGACGATGCTGTTTTCCGGGTCCGGCATCGGCAAGCCATAGGTGCCGAACCAGAGCGACCAGTCGTGAAAGTCGTTGAGGTGCAGCAGCGTCAGCCGCGACAGGTCCTCGGGCGTGTGAATGTTGTTCGAGTTGAGCAGTACCGGGCTGCAGATCGGCGTGAATTCCACCTGCGCCAGCAATTCCGACCAATGGTTCGGCCAGCTGCCGGCGCCAAAGGCGATGAACACATCCGATTCGGGATCGCTGACATCGTCCAGCCGTCGCGGCGTCACCAGCTTGATGCGCACGAGCGGGTAAAGACTGCGGAAATCGTTCAGATGGTTGCAGAGCCAGAAGGTGGCGAAGCCCGGTGTGCAGGAGATCGTCAACCGGCCGTGAAGCTGCACATCGTCGGCGATCTCGGCGGCCTGGGCGATGAGCCCCAGCGCGGTGCGCACCTCCTGCGCATAGCGGCGGCCGAACGGGGTGAGCTCGATACCCTTGCCGTCCCGCTCGGTGAGTTCCAGCCCCAGCTCGCGTTCGAGGAAGCGCAGCTGGTGGCTGATGGCGCTCGGTGTGCGGTGCAGCTCCTGCGCTGCCTGCCAAAGGCTGCCATGGCGGGCAACAGAATCGAAGGCCCGCAAGGCGCTCATGGAGGGCAGGTTTCTGGCCGGCCAAGTCATGTATCCTCCCAAAGATGAAAAAGTCTCAACAGTGGAGACAATATATATCACTTTCTGAAAATCCCATTCACCCCATACCATGGATTTGCAATGAGCCAGGCTTGCCCGGCTCCGGAGGATCAATCTTGCCGGCCCTTTGCCGGCAATGCGTGCAAGTCACGCGGGGACAAATTACGAGCAGCCGATGACCAGGAATATTGCCGAGCAAACCGCCACGCGCTGGGTCGACGAGAACGCGGCCGACCTGTCGAAGTGGACCAGCGAAATCTGGCACAAGGGCGAGACGGCCTGGCGCGAATACGAATCCGCAGCCTGGTATGTCGAGCGTCTGCGCGCCGAAGGCTTCACCGTGGAAGAGGGCTCAGCCGGCATGCCGACGGCCTTCGCTGCTTCGTGGACCAACGGCGAGGGCGGCCCGGTCATCGCTTCCTATGCCGAATATGACGCCGTGCCGGGTAACTGCCAGGCGGCAAGCACCGTCAAAGAGCCCCGCGCCGGACTCAACGAACATGCTGGCGGCCATACCGATCCACACTCGGCGCTCGGCATGAGCGCCTTCGGCGGCCTGCTCGCCACCAAGGCGGCCATGCAGGCGCACAACATTCCCGGTACGCTGAAGTTCTTCGGCGAGCCAGCCGAGAAGGTGCGTGGCTCCAAGCCGATCCACGCGGCCAAGGGCTATTATGACGGCCTCGACGCCATGATCAGCTTCCACCCCTGCTACATGCTGCCGCTGTGCAACACGGTGAACTGGGACACACATTGCGGCGCGGCCTTTGCGATGGTCTATCGCTTCGTTTGCGACGAACCGGAAAGCTGGCTGAAGCGCGCCGACGGTCTTCCGATCCCGCAGGCGCACAGCGCCGTGCGCGCGCCGGGCGCCAACGACGCGCTGTTCTATATGTATAACGCCTCCAAGGCGCTGCGTGATTCCATGCTGCCGCATATGGGCGGCTGGTCGATCAGTGAGGCGATCCTGACGGCGGGACAGGCGACGGCCGACAACCTGCCGGCGCGGCTCGCCGAAATCCAGTACATCATCCGCGTTCCGACCGTGGAGATGGCCGAGCAGGCGACGCTGATTCTCGACCGCAATGCGGAAGCCGCTGCCAAGCTCGCCCATTGCCGCGTGGAAAAGATCTGGGTGTCGAAGTCGCGCCCCGGCCTTGCCAACCACGTCATGGCCGAACTGGTCTATGGCAAGCTGGCCTCCGTCGGCGCGCCGAAGTGGAGCGATCGCGCCAAGGAGATCGCCCGCGAGATCCAGGCCAATGTCGGCCTCGAGCCGATGGCTGAGCCCTTCCTGCCCGATTGCGAAAAGCTGATCGCGCCGCAGGAAGCCGAGCGCATTTTGCGCCAGGATCTGCCGCCGTCGCAGATCAACTACACCTCGGACGACTACACCGACATGTGCTGGCACGCGCCCACTGCGCGCCTCTACATCGCCCGCCCGATGCTGACCGGTCCGGCCGGCTTTGCCTACCCGGACTGGGTGATGAACGCACTGGGCGGCATTCCCGAGACCATCGACCCGATGGTTACCTGCGCGTCCAAGACCATCGCGCACTCGATGCTCGAACTGATGCAGAACGCGGAGTTGCGGTCGGCTGCCCGCAAGGAGTTCGAGGAGCGCACCGGCGGCGGCGTCGGCGGCACCAACTGGATCCCGCCGCTGGCCGACTACGAAGCGCCGATCGGCTTGCGCTGGCCCGAATATGTCACCACTGTGCGCGGCCGCGAATGGTGGATCCCGAGCGCCGGCTACTAAGGCCGACGCTCACGCCCTTCTCCTGACAGGTAACCGATAATGCGCGTACTCTACGATCACCGCCCGAGCCACTCGGACCGCAGCGTCTATGCGGACCTCGTGCTCGTCAACGGCCGCATTTATACCGGCGATCCGGGCTTGCCCTGGTGCCAAGCGCTGGCAGTGGCACGCGGGCGCATCGTCGCCCGCGGCGAGCGCGCGGATGTGGAACATCTGATCGGTGCCCAGACGAAAGTGACGGACCTCGGCGGGCGTTTCGCCATGCCGGGTCTCTACGACATGCACACTCATCCCGATCTCGCGCTGGCGCCGCGCTATGCCGAGGACCTGGATATCGGCATCGTCGATCCGACGCCCGATCAGGTCCGCGATGCGATCCTGGCCTATGCGGCCAAGCATCCCGATCGCGAGTGGATCTACGGCCAGTATTTCGTCCGCTACACCTTCCGTCAGGCCGGTCTCGTTCCTGGCAAGGAATGGCTGGACACGGTGATGCCCGACCGCCCGGTCGCGCTGCTCGACCGCATGTGGGGCACCATGATGGTCAATAGCGAGGCGCTTCGCCGCGCCGGCATCACCGCCGAAACGCCCGATCCGGCCAATGGCTATCTCGAGCGCGACCCGGTGAGCGGGGAGCCGACGGGGCTTTTGATCGACGGCGCCTATGCGCTGATCCATGCGGCCATGCCGCCCACGCCGGTGCCGGTCCTGCGCGCGGCCTATCGCGACGGCGTGCACTACCAGTCCGCGCGCGGCGTTGTGTCGACGAAATATGTTCATGTCTGCGAAAGCCGGCTGAACGCGCTGCAGTCGCTCGACCAGGCCGGCGAGCTCACGCTGCGCGTCGAGGCTGCCATCAGCTGGCAGGACGACATTTTCCCGGTGCGACGCCGCTGGGAACTGTTGGCCGGCGAGCGCCACTACTACCGTTCGGCCCGGCTCAACGCCAATGCAGTAAAATTCCACTTCGACGGCACGGTCGAGCCACGCTCGTCCTATCTGATGACGCCGTGGGACGGGAACAGCACGTGGAGCGGCAAGCTCAACCTGACGCCCGAGCATCTTGCCGACATGATCTGGGACATGGACCGGCAGGGCATTCGCGTCATCGCTCACTGCACGGGTGACGGGGCCTCCGACACCTTCCTCGACGCGGTCGAAGAGGCGCGCCGTCGGCCCGGCGGGCTCGGTGTGCGCCATCAGTGCGCGCACAGCACCATCCTGCATGGCAGCAATCTCAAGCGCTTCCGCGATCTCAACGTCACGGCCGAATTCTCGCCGGTGTCGTGGTATCCGTCGAAATTCGTCTCCGGCGCCCGTTCTGGCTACGGCAAGGAGCGTTTGTCGCGCGCCTACAACATCAAGGGCGTGCTGGAGGCCGGCGGCGTCGCCGTCATCGGTACCGACTGGCCGGTCAGCCCGCTCGATCCGTGGATCGCGCTGGAAACCATGGTCACCCGCGCCAATCCGTGGGGCGAGGGCGAGGGCCGTTTTGGCGAGCCGATCTCGCTTTCCCAGGCCATCGACGTGATGACCAAGAACGGCGCTTGGTGCATGGGCATCGAGCACGAAGCGGGTTCGCTCGAAGTCGGCAAGTCGGCCGACATCATCGTGCTCGACCGCAACCTTTTCGAGGTCGAGCCGCAGGGCAATATCCACTCCACCAAGGTGGACCTCACCTTCATGCAGGGCCAGCTCGTGCATGACCGACTAAACGAGAACTCCGAGGCCGTCTGGCACGGGGAGGCCCCGCAGCTATGGTGACCAAGGGCGCCGCGCCCATACCGGTCACCGTGATCGGCGGCTTTCTGGGCGCGGGCAAGACAACGCTCGTCAACCACATTCTGAGCGGCGACCATGGGCTCAAGGTCGCCGTGCTGGTCAATGATTTCGGCGCGATCAACATCGACGCCGCGCTTATCACTTCGACCGAAGGTGGCCTCTACAGCCTGTCCAACGGCTGCGTTTGCTGCGGCCTCAACCAGGGCTTCGTCGAGCAGCTCGAAGAGCTTCTGGCCGCCCGCGCCGACATCGACCATGTCGTGATCGAAGCGAGCGGCGTGGCTGATCCCGCCCGCATCATGGACACGGTGCGCTATTCGCGCTTTGCCTCGCGGCTGCGCGCGGACGCCATTGTGGTGGTGGTCGACGCCGCGGGCTTTGACGATGCTATCGCCGCAGCACCAGGCCTTGCCGAAGCGCAGGTCGGCTCGGCCGATCTTTTGGTCCTCAACAAGACCGATCTTGTCGACCGCGAAAAGCTCGATGCATGGCGCGCGCGCTGGACTTTTCCTGACACCCGTATCGTCGAAACGACGAATGCGCTTGTGCCCTTCGACATTCTCTTTGCCGGCGAAATTCTTTCGCGCGGCACTGCGTCGACCTTCGCCGCTGAGCCTGTCCACGAACAGGCAACGAGCGCCATCTGGCGTCATGACGGCACCGTCGATCTGAAACGCCTGCAGAAGGTTCTTGCCGGCCTGCCCACGGCGGTCTATCGCGCCAAAGGCTTTTTGCGCGCAAACGATGGCCGATGCTTTGCGGTGCATCTGGTCGGCACGCGCCTTTCCTTTGAATCTTTGGCAAAAGCGCCCGAAGGCCTCGACGCGGAAAACATCCTGGTGCTCATCGGCTTCGGCGAGCGGCCACCCTTTGAAACCATCCTGGCCCAGCTCGACGGCTGCGCCGAACCTGCTGCGCCTGCCGCGAAAGGAACTGCCTGAATGAAGACGGTTGGAACCTATCTGGTCGAACTGCTTGCCGCCTATGGCGTCGACACCGTGTTCGGCATTCCGGGCGTGCACACGGTGGAGATGTATCGCGGCCTGCCCGGCAGCGGCATCCGCCATATCACGCCGCGCCACGAGCAGGGCGCCGGCTTCATGGCCGACGGCTATGCCCGCGCGACCGGCAAGCCGGGCGTGTGTTTCATCATTTCCGGCCCCGGCCTCACCAACATCGCCACCGCCATGGCGCAAGCCTATGGCGACTCGGTGCCTATGCTGGTCATCACCAGCGTCAATGCGCCGGGCCGCATGGGCTCGGGCGAGGGGCACCTGCACGAACTGCCCGACCAGCGCCAGGTGGGCCGCCAATTCACCGCCTTCAGCCACACCGTGCTGCGAGCCGAAGAGCTGCCGCAGGTGATGGCGCGGGCCTTCGCCGTCTTTGCGTCGGCGCGGCCCCGCCCGGTGCATATCGAACTGCCGATCGATCTTCTGACCCTTGATGCTTCCGACCTTCCGCCCGCACAGAAACGCCCGGCACCGACGCGCCCGGCACCTGAAAGCCACGCGATCGCCGAGGCCGCTGCCCTGTGCGCGGCAGCGAAGCACCCGGTGATCCTTGCAGGTGGCGGCGCGGCCGATGCCGGCGCGCCGCTGCGTGCACTGGCCGAAGCGCTCGACGCGCCAGTGGTCATGACGGTTAACGGCCGTGGTACGCTGCCGGCCGGCCATCCGCTGGGCGTGCCGTGCAGCCCGGCCATGGAGGCGACCACCGCGCTTATCGAGGCGGCCGATCTCATCATCGCGGCGGGCACCGAATTCGGCCCGACCGATTTCGATTTTTACGACACCGGTGGTGCGCGCATTACCGGCAAGCTGACCCGCATCGACATCGATCCCGAACAGGCAATGCGCGGCCGTCCCGCCGATCTCGCGCTGATCTCGGACACCAAGCTCGCGCTTGAAGCGCTGGTCGCTTCAGTCTCGCCGCGCCCGGCCGGCGATGGCGCCGAGCTCGCAAAAGCCGCTCGTGACGGCGTGCGCCAAGCGCTCAACCCCGTTCTGCGCGCCGGCGTTCACCTCATGGAAGTGGTGCGTGACACGCTGCCCGACGTGGTGATCGCGGGTGACTCGGCTCAGCCGGTCTATGCCGGCTGCTGCGACTTTGCCGCCAGCCGGCCGCGCTCGTGGTTCTGCTCGGCCACTGGCTACGGTACGCTCGGCTATGCGCTGCCGGCGGCTGCCGGCGCGCTGATCGGCAGCGGCAAGCCCACGGTATGCCTTGCCGGCGACGGCGGCATCCAGTTCACGCTGCCGGAGCTCGGCTCGGCCCGCGAGGCCGAACTGCCGCTGATCGTGCTGCTCTGGAACAACAACGGCTATGGCGAGATCAAGGCCTATATGGAAGCGCGCGGCATCGAGCCGATCGGCGTTGATATCTACACGCCGGATTTCCTCACCATCGCGCGCGGCTTCGGCTGCGAGGCCGAGAAGCTGGAAGATCCGCGCGATCTGCCGGCTAAGCTAAAGGCTGCCGCCCAGCGCAACCGGCCGACCGTGATCGAGATCGACGAAGCTGCCTATACCGCTTTCGTCGCCGCTCAAACCGCCTAGAGCATGATCCCGAACCGAAGGTCCGCGCAGCGAATAGTTGCAGACTTTTCGGATAAGATCATGCCAAAAAAAACAAGAGCTTAGAGCGAGATAGCGACACAAACCGTCTCGCGCTAAGCCCTCCCAAGGCTGGCTATCTGCTCGAAGACATAGCGTTTCGCCTCGCGCACGCATTCTTGGAGCGGTTGGCCCAGCGCAAGCCCGGCGGCGATCACGCTCGCCAGCATGCAGCCCGTGCCGCGCATGTTTTTTTCCAGGCGCGGCGCCGTGAAGCGTATTGTTTCGCCGCCTTCGTGCACCAGCATGTCGGTTGACCCGTTCCCCACGGCATGGCCGCCCTTGACCAAGATGGCGGCGCATCCGGTCTCGAGAAGGCGGTGGGCCTGACGCTCCGCCTGGACATCGTCCGTCGCCGTTTCTTGGCCAACCAGAATCCCGAGTTCGATCAGGTTGGGCGTGGCGATCGCGCAGAGCGGCATTAGTTCGCGTTTCAGCGTCACGATGGCCGCCGGATCTAGCAGCGCGCGGCCGGAGGATGAGGCCAGCACAGGATCGTGCACGACCGGCACTTGGCCGTATTCGCGCAACACGCCCGCCACGGCCTCAATGGTGGCCTTGCCGGACAGCATGCCGATCTTGATTGCCGCGACTTCGTTCGCGGCAAGTGCCGCGCGCATCTGATCAGCAACGAGGTCGGGCGGCATCGGCTCAACCCGTTCGACGGATACATGCGTCTGTACTGTCACTGCTGTCACGGCCACTGAGCTGTGCAGGCCGAAGGCCGCGACGGTTTCGACGTCACGGGACAGACCTGCGCCCCCGGAGGAATCCGTCCCGGCTACGACCAGTACATGCGCGCTCATCGCCATGGCGCCGTGCGTCGGAGCCATTCGCGTGTACGCGCTTCCGGGTCCGGGTTAAGCGTGATGTCGGTGACGACAGCCGCAGAGTCTGCCCCAGCCGAAAAGACGCCGTCGAGCCGGTCAGGATTGAGCCCGCCGATCGCTACCAGCGGCAACGGTTCTGCGCGGCGTTTCCATTCGCCGATGCGGTCAAGCCCCTGCGGCGCCCATTTCATCTTTTTCAGGATGGTCGGATAGACCGGGCCGAGCGCGATATAGTCCGGCCCGGCGGCAAGTGCGGTTTCCAGCTCGGCGTGGTCATGCGTGCTGAGGCCCAGTTTCAGTCCGGCTCGCCTGATGGCGGCGAGATCAGCGGCGGCAAGGTCCTCCTGCCCCAGATGGATGAAGTCGCAATCCTCTTCGATCGCCAGCCGCCAATGGTCGTTGACGATAAGCTGGCAGCCATGGTCCGCGCAAATCGCCTTGGCCGTGCGGATCTCCGACCTGAGGCCGGTCTGGTCCATTTCCTTGACGCGCAGCTGCACCAGCTTGACGCCGAGCGGCACCAGCCGTCCGATCCAGGCAGTGCTGTCGACGATGAGGTAGAACGGGTCGAGCTTCACGAAAACACCGCCTTGCCGATGAGAGGCGTCGAAGGGACGGCCATGTCGCGCGGTTCCAGCATGCCGGCGAGAAAGGCTTCATGCCCGGCCTCGACCGCTTTGCCGAAGGCGCTCGCCATGGCCACGGGGTCGCTGGCCTTGGCCACCGCAGTGTTGAGAAGCACGGCATCGAAGCCGAGCTCCATCACGGTCGCGGCGTGCGAGGGACGCCCCAGCCCGGCATCGACGACGAGCGGAACGTCTGGGAAATGACCGCGCAGCGTGCGCAGCGCGTCGATATTGAGCGGCCCCTTGGCCGAGCCGATGGGCGCGCACCAGGGCATCAGCACCTGGCAGCCGGCCTCCAGCAAACGCTCGGCCACGACGAGATCATCGGTCGTGTAAGGAAACACTGCAAAGCCGTCGCCCGAAAGGATACGGGCCGCCTCCACCAGTCCGAACACGTCGGGCTGCAGCGTGTCGTGATTGCCGATCACTTCGAGCTTGATCCAGTTGGTGGAAAACAGTTCGCGCGCCATGTGAGCGGTGGTGACGGCTTCCTTGACCGAGTGGCATCCGGCCGTGTTGGGCAGGACGGCAACGCCAAGCTGCTCGATCAGCGACCAGAATTGGCCACCCGTATTGCCCCCGGCCATTTCCCGCCGCAGCGACACTGTCACCACTTCGGCTTTCGAAGCGCGAACCGCCTCGGCCAGGATCGCGGGCGAGGGATATTGCGCGGTTCCAAGAAGGAGGCGGGAGGCCAGTTGCCTGCCATAGAGCGAGAGCATGGATCACCCTCCCTGCATCGGCGACAGAACTTCAATTCGGTCGCCATCGGCAAGGCGGCAATCATTGCGCTCGGCGGCGCGCACCAATTCGCCATTGTGTGCTGTGGCCAGCCAGCGGCCCTCATATTCAAGCTCGGCCAGAAGCGCGGCGAGCGTCGTCGCCGCCACATCCTGATCCTTGCCGTTAACGGTGAGCTTCATGTGCGAGCTCCCTTGTTTTGGAAATGCTGAAGGCCATTTGCGCGGCGCGCTGCGCCATGGCGGGCGCAAGCAGGAAGCCATGGCGGTAAAGGCCGTTGATGCTGATCGTCGCGCCCGACTGCGTCACGCGCGGCAGGTTGTCGGGATAGGCAGGCCGCACACCGACTCCAGCTTCGACGATCTCGGCTTCGCCGAAAGCCGGATGCACGCTGTAGGCGGCGTTGAGCAGTTCCATCATGGAGCGGGCGGTGACAGGTCTTCCCGACTCGCTCTCGATCATCGTCGCCCCGACCATAAAGCAGTGGTCTGCACGCGGAACAACGTAGAGGGGAAAGCGCGGGTGAAGCAGCCGAACCGGCCGCGACAGCGTCACGTCCGGCGCGCGCAGGATCAGCATTTCGCCGCGCACGCCGCGCAGGTTGGGATCCGAAGCGGCTCTCGCCATACCGGTGCAATCGAGGGTTAGGTCGAAGCGGCTGCCCGCTTCCCCTTCGACGAACAAAACGCCCATTGTCTCCAGCCTGCCGCGCAAGGCGGTGAGCGCGGCGCGGGGATCGAGATGCGCCTCACGCACGAAGTGCAGCGCGAGACGAAACCGACCTGCGAGATCGGGTTCGAACTCGGCGATCTCCTCTTCGCCGAGCGTCCGGAAACCGGTCGTGCGCGCGGCAAAGCGAGCCAGTTCGGCCGTATCCCGCGCTGGTGCGACAACCAGCGTGCCGGCCCGGACGACGTGGCCCGGCAAAGCCGCATCCCACCAATCGGCGGCGCCGAGGCCCAACTCCTGGATCAGCGGCTCCGCACTCTCGCGCTCACAGTCGGGCGCGAGCATGCCGCCGGCAAACCACGAGGCCGCCCGCACCATGTCGGTGCGCGGGTCGACGACGGTGACCGCCGCCCCGCGCGATGCCAGCTCATAGGCGGCCGTCAGGCCGGCAACGCCGGCCCCTTTGACCAGCGCTTTCATGGCGCCGGCGCCTCCTTGTCCGCGGTTTCGACTGTTTCCACCGGCATATAGAGGTCGCCGCCATGGCGATATTTTTCAGCCATTTCGGCCATGCCGTGCTCGCGCGCGGCATCGCGTATGTCCTGCGAAATCCGCATCGAGCAGAATTTCGGGCCGCACATGGAGCAGAAATGCGCCACCTTGTGCGCTTCCTTGGGTAGCGTCTCGTCGTGGAAGGCGCGGGCCGTATCGGGGTCGAGCGAGAGGTTGAACTGGTCCTCCCAGCGGAACTCGAAGCGCGCCCGCGACAGCGCATCGTCTCGGGCCTTTGCCGCCGGATGGCCCTTCGCTAGATCCGCGGCATGAGCGGCGATCTTGTAGGTGATGACGCCGGTCTTCACGTCGTTACGGTCGGGCAGGCCGAGATGCTCCTTGGGCGTGACGTAGCAGAGCATCGCGGTGCCGAACCAGCCGATCATGGCAGCACCTATGCCAGAGGTGATGTGGTCGTAGCCCGGGGCAATGTCGGTGGTGAGCGGCCCGAGCGTGTAGAAGGGGGCCTCACCGCACACGGCAAGCTGCCTGTCCACATTCTCCTTGATCATGTGCATGGGAATGTGGCCGGGGCCCTCGATCATCACCTGGCAATCCTTGGCCCAGGCGATCTGCGTCAACTCTCCCAACGTATCGAGCTCGGCGAACTGCGCCGCGTCATTGGCGTCGGCGATGGAGCCGGGACGCAGGCCGTCGCCCAGGGAAAATGACACGTCATAAGCGCGGCAGATGTCGCAGATTTCCTCGAAATGTTCGTAGAGGAAGCTTTCCTTGTGGTGGTGAAGGCACCACTTGGCCATGATCGAGCCGCCCCGCGAAACAATCCCGGTGACCCGGTTAACTGTGAGCGGAATATAGGGAAGCCGCACCCCGGCATGGATAGTGAAATAGTCGACGCCCTGTTCGGCTTGCTCGATCAGCGTGTCGCGAAAGATCTCCCAGGTCAGTTCTTCGGCAACGCCGCCGACCTTTTCGAGCGCCTGGTAAATCGGCACCGTGCCGATCGGCACGGGCGAGTTGCGGATGATCCAATCGCGGATGTTGTGGATGTTGCGGCCGGTGGAAAGGTCCATCACCGTGTCGGCGCCCCAGCGGATGGCCCAGACCATCTTCTCCACCTCCTCGGCCATGGAGGAGGTGACGGCGGAATTGCCGATATTGGCGTTGATCTTCACCAGGAAATTGCGGCCGATAATCATCGGTTCGGTTTCCGGGTGGTTGATATTGGCGGGGATGATAGCCCGGCCGCGTGCCACCTCGTCGCGCACGAATTCGGGCGTGACGTAGTCAGGAATGGCCGCGCCGAAGGACTGGCCGTTGCGTGCAGCCTTGCGCATCTCTTCCCGGCCGAGATTTTCGCGGATGGCGATGAACTCCATCTCGGGCGTGATGATGCCGGCTCGTGCATAGGCAAGCTGGGTGACGGCCTTGCCATCTTTTGCCTTGAGCGCGCGGTGGCGCGACGGAAATTCGGGCGTTAGCCGGTCGCCCGAGACGAATCCGTTGTCCTCGGGCCGGACGATACGGCCGTCATAGGCCTCGACGTCGCCGCGAGCTGTGATCCAGTCTTCGCGGATGCGCGGCAGTCCCTTTTCGATGGTGATTCTCGCGTTTTCGTCGGTGTAGGGGCCTGAGGGATCGTAGACGGTGACCGGCGGTTCGCCGGCGCTGGGATGGAGAGCGATTTCGCGCATGGGCACACGTAGATCGGCGTGGATCGCACCGCATTTGTAGACCTTGCGCGACGCGGGCAAGGCGCCCACGGAAACGGTCGGGGTTAAGGCATTCATTGGGACGGACCTCCCTTGCTGGGTTGCAATGGAGACCCAGTTCCGTGCCGGAAGGAGGATACGGACTTCGCAAGTGCCGGAAAGGGCGGCTTCGCCGCAATATCCGGGACGAGCCGCAATGCGACGCGAAGCCCTTGCACCATCCCTACGCCAGTGTGAACTGGATCAGGTTCAACGGGTCACTGCGCTGCGAAAGCCAGCAGAATCTCAGCCCCTTGTCGGGACACCCCTGGTGAGGTGGGTAGCTTGTACGAAGGGTCGGCGCCTTGTCAACAGGCTGCTTCGGCTTCCACTTCTTGACAGGCGTGCCGATTCAGCATGGCATCTTGCATTGCTCAGTTAATATGAGTATTTCGCTCCAGAAATATCTCGACCGCGCAGCGAGGGGACAGCTATGCTGAAGAACCGGATTTTGGCCATCATGTTCATGGGGGCCATTTCGTTTGTCGGCACGGCAACGGCCCACGCGCAGGAGCAGGCGCCATCACAGCCGGCGACGGTCGAGACACCGGCGGCTCCTGCCGCGCAGCCTGTGGAAGCTCACGGGCAGCCGGCCGGCGCTACGCCGACTGCTTCCGATCTGGCACCGCAGATGCCTGCCACTTCGGTGGTGCCGGTCGATGGAACTCAGGTGCCGCTATCGAGCAGTCACTCGCCTATGGCCTCCAACCTGCCTCACAACCTGTCTCCCTGGGGCATGTTCATGAGTGCCGACATCGTGGTGAAGGCGGTGATGATTGGCCTGGCCTTTGCCTCGCTCGTCACCTGGACGGTCTGGCTTGCCAAGTCGCTCGAACTAGCGGCTGCGCGCCTGAAGGCCCGTCGAGCGCTGAAGGCCATAGTCTCGGCGCGTAGCCTTGCCGATGCGGAACGTGCGTTGGAAGGTCGAGGTGGTGCCGGCGCGCTGCTCGTGCGTGCGGCGCAGCAGGAGGTCACTCTTTCGCAGACCGCGCTCGACTTTGCTGGCGGTGAGGGCCTGAAGGAGCGTGTCGCCTCACGACTGTCGCGCATCGAAGCCATGGCTGGCCGGGGCATGTCACGAGGCACCGGCGTTCTGGCCACTATCGGTTCCACCGCGCCCTTTGTCGGTCTGTTCGGCACCGTCTGGGGCATCATGAATGCCTTCATCGGTATCTCCGAGGCGCAGACCACCAATCTAGCAGTCGTAGCGCCTGGCATTGCGGAAGCGCTGCTTGCCACTGCCGTCGGCCTCGTCGCGGCCATTCCGGCTGTTGTCGTCTACAACGTCTTTGCCCGCTCGATCACTGGCTACCGTCAGCTGTTGGCCGACGCGTCGGCAGGGGTTGAGCGCCTCGTCAGCCGCGATCTCGACTTCCGCCTGGTGCTGCCCAAGGCGCTGGCGGCGGAGTAGGGAGCAGCGCCATGGCTTCCCGAATCCGCGAGAGCGCCGGCGACGAGCTGGAAGAAAACCACGAGATCAATGTGACGCCGTTCATCGATGTCATGCTGGTTCTGCTCATCATTTTCATGGTGGCAGCACCCCTTGCTACCGTGGATGTCAATGTCGACTTGCCGGCCTCGACCGCTGCGGCAGCTCCCCGGCCGGACAAGCCAGTCTATCTCACGCTCAAGGAAGATTTGGCGCTGGCGCTGGGCAATGAGACCGTGCCGCGTCAGGCCTTTGCGGCGGTGCTGGACCAGCAGACTGGCGGCGACAAGGAAACGCGCATCTTCCTGCGTGCCGACAAGACGGTCGGCTATGGCGAGCTGATGGAGGTGATGAACCTCCTGCGCGCGGCAGGCTATCTCAAGATCGCACTGGTCGGGCTTGAAACCGCGCCTGCCCCGGAGGCACCGCAAGCGCAATGACCATGGCTGTCGAGCATTCTGGCCTCGATGCCCACAGCTCGCTTCCGTCGCGCCGTGAGGTGGTCGGGTGGCTTGCGGCGGGGGCTGTCGTGCTCACCCTGCATGCGGGCGCGGCCATGATGTTCCAGCGGATGACGAACGTACTTCCGGCCGCCGAGCAAGAAGCTGCAATGGTCGTGGAACTGGCTCCGGTGCCGTTCGTTGCTCCGAGCGAAGTCGATAGCGAGTTGGTCCCCGAGAAGGTCGCGCCGGAAGAGGCCATCGCGGCGCCGGGCACGGAAACGCCCTCCGAAGATACCGAAAGCGCCACGATCAAGCGGGACGTCGTCGACACCGCGGAAGAGGTGCCGGTCAAGCAGCCCGCCCCGGTCGCCGAAGAGCCAGTGCAGGAGGCAAGCATAGAGCCGGTTACCGAGCCAGCGGCGGAGTCCGAAATTACCGCACCGGAGCTGGTCGAGGCGGTGACGCCCGAGGTTGCGGTTCCGCTGCCGATGCCAAAGCCGAAGGTTGAACCGGAGCCGCAGCCCAAAAAAGCTGCCGAAAAGCCGAAAACCGAGCCGCTCAAGAAGGCTCCCAAAGCCAAGCCGGCGGAAAAAGTCGCGGAAAAGCCCGCGGAGAGGCAGGCGACGCTGGAAGCAGCCCCGGCTCCAAAAAGCCACGCTTCGATGGCGCCGACCGTCAGTCACGCGAAGTGGCAGGCAAAGGTGCTGGCCTGGATCAATCGCCACAAACCGCGGTCGGCGCGCGCGCGAGGCGTCGTGCAGGTCAGGTTCCAGATCGATCCGTCGGGAAGTGTTCTCAGCGCAAACGTCATACGCTCATCGGGTGACGACGCCCTGGATCAGGCCGCTATCAACATCGTCATGCGTTCTTCACCTGTCCCGCCTCCGCCGTCAGAAATCGCCCGCAACAGGATGTCCCTGTCCCTGCCGGTGGAGTTCAAGCGCTAGTTTTGAGGAGCCGCCCGCCCAATTCGTCGCTGTCGCCTTTGCACTTTGGCAATGTCGCATTCGTATGGCCCGGACCGCCCATTCAATGGTTAGATCAGGACACTTCAGGTGCCGGAGTCGTGAGAGCGAAGCCGGAGAATTGGGAAGCCGGTGAGAAACCGGCGCTGCCCCCGCAACGGTGGTGGAGTATGTCACGGACGGGAGACCACTGGGCGAAAGCCCGGGAAGGTGTTCGTGGCGGTTCTGCAGAACCAGCTCCTTAGCCCGGAAACCAGCCTGAGGTTGTTTCAACCCGACTGATCGCGGTGGGCGGTCAAGTGGCGGATTCTTGCGTGGGAGGAGGCCCGAAGCGGCCGGCTGCGCAATCATCCCCTCTGAAATCACCACCAATTCAGTCCTTGTTCGATGCGAGGACAGGACATGGACGTACGCGCCGATATGCTGAGGCGGATTAGAAGCCGCCGTGAGGGCTTCAGCCTCGAGCAACCTTTTTATATCGACTCCGACTATTACAAGCTCGACCTCGAGCTGATCTGGTATCGCGACTGGCTGTTCATCGGCCATGACTGCGAATTGCCCAAGACCGGCAGCTACATGACCGTTCAGGTCGGCGATTTCCCGGTGGTCATCGTGCGCGACCAGAAGGGCGATATCCGCGCCTTCCACAATGCCTGCCGCCACCGCGGCAGCCGCGTCTGCACTGCTCACAAGGGCACCACCGCAAAGCTGGTCTGCCCCTATCACCAGTGGACCTATGAGCTTGACGGGCGCCTCCTGTTCGCGCGCCAAATGAGCGACGATTTCGATGCCAGCCAGTTCGGCCTCAAGCCCGTGGCTTGCGAGACCGCGGGCGGCTACATCTTCATCTGCCTGGCCGACGAGCCGGCCGACTTCGCACCCTTCCGTGCGATGATGGAGCCCTATTTCCTGCCGCACCGGCTGACCGAGGCGAAGGTGGCCTTCGAAAGCACTATCGTCGAGAAGGGCAACTGGAAGCTGGTGTGGGAAAACAACCGCGAGTGCTATCACTGCGCCGGCAACCATCCCGAGCTGTGCAAGACCTTCCCCGAAGCGCCGACCGTTACTGGCGTCAGCGGCGCCGAGAGCGATCCGGAAATGCTGGCGCATTGGGCAAAGTGCGAGACCGCCGGACTTCCGAGCCGGTTCCGTATCTCCGATGACGGCCAGTATCGCGCCACGCGCGCACCGCTCCTCAGGGACGCCGTCAGCTACACCATGACCGGCAAGCAGGCGGTAAAGCGCAATCTGTCCGACAGCGTTTCGGCCGACCGCATCGGCTCGCTGCTGCTCTACCACTACCCGACGACGTGGAACCACGTTCTGGGCGACCATGCAGTCACCTTCCGCGTGCTGCCCATCAGCGCCACCGAGACGGCCGTCACCACCAAGTGGCTGGTCCACAAGGATGCGGTCGAGGGCGTGGACTATGATCTCGCCGAGCTCACCCATGTCTGGACCGAAACCAATGACCAGGACCGCCGGATCGTCGAAGAGAACGCGTTCGGCATCAAGTCGCCGGCCTACGAGCCCGGGCCTTATTCCGAGGTCCATGAAGGCGGCGTGATCCAGTTCGTCGACTGGTATTGCGGCTTCATGGAGCCGCGCCTGGCAGACGGCGAGAAGCCCGCGCTGCGCAGCGTCGCCTGAACTGGAGAAAGGCGATGAACGCCATGACCGCGATCGGCCTCTACCGGCATCTGGATCAGATGCTGCCGTGGAACGACAAGCTGCAGGTGCTGGAATGCATCGGCGTGACCGACGAGGCGGCACAGGTGAAGACCTTCACCTTCCGCTCCGACAATCAGACCTGGTTCCGCTACCAGCCGGGCCAGTTCGTCACGCTGGAGATACCGGTTGGTGCGGAGCCCGTGCTGCGCACCTACACGCTCTCGTCCAGTCCCTCGCGGCCGTTCTCAATCGCGGTCACGGTCAAGGCGCAGCCTGACAGCATCGGCACTCGCTGGATGTTCGACAATCTGCGGCCGGGCATGCACATCAAGGCATATGGCCCGGCCGGAGATTTCTCGCTGCACAACCATCCGGCGGGGAAATATCTGTTCGTCTCAGCGGGCTCGGGCATCACGCCGATGATGTCGATGACCCGCTGGCTGAACGACTTCGCGCCGCAGACGGACGTTGCCTTCGTCAACTGCGCACGGCGGCCGGAAGAGATCATCTTCCGCAAGGAGCTCGAGCTGCTCGGCAACCAGATGCCGGGCCTCTCGCTCAGCTTCCTGGTCGAGGAGCGGTCGAGCCGCGAAAGCTGGTTCGGCCATATGGGCCGCATCGACGCGGTGCGCCTGCCGCTGCTCTCGCCCGATTTCCGTGAGCGCGAGATCTTCTGCTGCGGGCCTGATCCGTTCATGCGTGCGGTGCGCGGGATGCTGGAAGCTGCCGGCTTCGACATGGCGCACTACCATCAGGAAAGCTTTGGCGCGCCGCCGGTCGAGCCGGTGTCCTTCGCCGCTGACGCGGATGAGGCGGGGGTGGATGCACCCGTCGAGGCTACGCCGATCCGCTTCTCGCTCTCGGAAGTCGATGCCGAATGCGTCGCAGGCCAGACCGTGCTGCAGACAGCGCGTGCGGCAGGTGTGCGGATTCCGGCCGCTTGCGAGTTCGGCCTGTGCGGCACCTGTAAGGTCAAGAAGGTCTCCGGCGAGGTCGAGATGAGCCACAATGGCGGCATTCTCGATCACGAGATCGCCGACGGATTTGTCCTCGCCTGCTGCTCACGCCCGCTTTCGGCCCTCGAGATCGAGGCTTGATAGATGGGGTCGCAACGATTGCCCGGCGCGTCGCCGCGCTGGGATATGCTTTGGGGTCACGCCTCGCCGGAAGCGAAGCCGGAACCGGAAGACGTCCTGATCGCCTGGCTGCTCTGGCTGCCGCGCGATGCGGATGTCGCGAAGGCAGCAGCGGATGAGGTGGCAAGGATGGACAAGCGACTATCGCTGTCCGGCGCCGCCGCTCGTCTCCGCGAACTACTGCTACAGCTGGTAGACGGCAGGCCGCTTACCCAATACGGCACGGCCTGAAAGCGAGTGGCCGGCGCGATTGACGCCGGCGATGGCCATTATCAGCCCTTGAACTCGTGCGCGGCGATTGAAGCCGGCTTCATCTCAATCGAGAAGCCCGGTGCCAGCGGCGGCATATAGGCCGCGTTGCGGATGTCGCAGGGCTCGACGAAATGCTCGTGCAGGTGGTCGACATATTCGATCACGCGGCCGTCCTTGGTGCCGGACACTGCAATGTAGTCGATCATCGACAGATGCTGCACATATTCGCAAAGGCCGACGCCGCCGGCATGCGGCCATACGGGCAGATTGTACTTGGCAGCGATCAGCAGCACCGCCAGCACTTCGTTCAGACCGCCCATGCGGCAGGAGTCGATCTGCACAACGTCGATGGCGCCTTCGGCGATAAGCTGCTTGAAGATGATGCGGTTCTGGCACATCTCGCCGGTCGCCACCTTCACCGGCGCAATCGCCTCGCGGATCTTGCGATGGCCCGCAATGTCGTCCGGGCTGGTCGGCTCCTCAATGAAGAAGGGTTTTGCGAAGGCAAGCTTGCCCATCCACTCGATCGCCTGGCCGACTTCCCAGACCTGGTTGGCGTCGACCATCAGGGTGCGATCCGGGCCAATCACTTCGCGCGCGATGGTGAGGCGGCGAATGTCGTCCTCGAGGTCGCGACCGACCTTCATCTTGATGTGGTTGAAGCCGGCATCGATAGCCTCGCGGCAGAGGCGGCGAAGCTTCTCGTCGCCATAGCCGAGCCAGCCGGCCGAGGTGGTGTAGCAGGCATAACCCTCGCGCTCGAGTATGGCCATGCGTTCTGCCTTGCCGGCCTCCGCCTTCTTCAGGATCGCAAGCGCCTCGTCGGGCGTCAGCGCGTCGGTCAGGTAGCGGAAGTCGACGATCTTCAGAATCTCTTCAGCCGACATGTCTGCCACCAGCCGCCACACGGGCTTGCCTGCCTCCTTGGCCCAGAGGTCCCACACGGCATTCACCACCGCACCGACGGCCAGATGCATGGCGCCCTTGTCGGGGCCGATCCAGCGTAGCTGGCTGTCGCCGGTCACATGGTGCCAGAAGCGGGCCGGGTCTTCCTTCACCCAGTCGAGATCGAGGCCGACAACCAGGTGCCGCAGCGCCTTGATGGCGAGGCAGACGACTTCGTTGCCGCGGCCGATGGTGAAGGTCAGACCATGACCCGCCAGACCATCTTTGTCCGTGTCGAGAACGACATAGGCGGCGGAATAGTCCGGGTCTGGGTTCATCGCATCCGAGCCGTCGAGGCTCTGCGAGGTGGGAAAGCGCAAGTCGAATACGCGAAGATCGGTGATGCGGGTCACGGTCTGCTCACGAATGAGGGGGGAGGGTGGCCGAGCTTTAGAGCGAGATTACCTTTTCTGACAATGTCTCACTCTAAAGCTCTGTTTTTGAAGCCTTATCTTGTCCGAAAAGTCTGCAACCATTCGCTGCGCGGACCTTCGGTTCGGGATCATGCTTTACGCGTCGGCTTTGACGTTCTGGCGCTGCTGGCCGAGGCCTTCGATGCCGAGTTCGACGATGTCCCCGGCCTTCAGGTAGCGCGGCGGCTTCATGCCCATGCCGACGCCCGGAGGCGTTCCGGTGGAGATGATGTCGCCCGGATGCAGGCTCATAAACTGGCTGAGATAGGACACCAGATATTTGACGCCGTAGACCATGGTCTGGGTCGAGCCATCCTGCACCTTCTGGCCGTTCACCGTCAGCCACATGGAGAGGTTTTGCGGGTCGGCGACCTCGTCCTTGGTCACCAGCCAGGGGCCGATGGGGCCGAAGGTGTCGCAGCTTTTGCCCTTGGTCCATTGACCCGAGCGCTCGGTCTGGAAGGCGCGCTCTGAGACGTCGTTGATGGTGCAGTAGCCGGCGACATAATCCAGCGCCTCGTCTTCGGTGACGTACTTTGCCTGGCGGCCGATGACGACGCCGAGCTCGACCTCCCAGTCGGTCTTCTCAGAGCCGCGTGGGATGAGCAGGTCGTCATCCGGGCCGACGATGGCCGAGGTGGCCTTCATGAAGATGATTGGCTCCGGCGGCACGGTGGCGCCGGTCTCGGCTGCGTGGTCGGAATAGTTGAGGCCGATGCAGATGAACTTGCCGGTGCCGGCGACGCAGGGGCCGAGGCGCGGATTTCCATGCACCAGCGGCAGCGTCGACGGATCGACATGCGACAGCCGCTCAAGTGCCGCCGGGTCCAGCGTTTCGTCCGACAGGTCGGCGATGTTCTGCGACAGGTCGCGGATGTTGCCATCTGCGTCGATCAGGCCAGGCCGCTCGCGGCCGACCTCGCCATAGCGCAATAGCTTCACGTCAAATCTCCTTCAAAAATGGACCGTGCTTTGCAGGGGTCCGTCATCACATCGCCCAGCCGCCGTCAATCGCGTAGGCTTGGCCGGTCGTATAGGTGGCGCCGGCCAGATAGACCGCAAGATCGGCGATCTCTTCCGGCGTGCCAAGCCGGCCCATCGGCTGGCGGGCGATGAAAGCGGCGCGCGAGGCTTCATAGTCGCCGCCGGCGCGCATGCGATCTTCCAGCGACGGGCTCTCCACCGTGCCGGGGCAAATGGCGTTGCAGCGAATGCCCTTGCCGATGTAGTCGGCGGCGACCGCCTTGGTGAGGCCAACTACGGCGGCCTTGGTGGTGGTGTAGGCGAAGCGGTTCGGCACGCCCTTCACGCTGGAGGCGACCGAGGACATGTTGATGATCGCGCCGCCGCCGCGTGCGATCATTCCCGGCAGCACGGCGCGGATGGTGCGCACCATGGAGCGCACATTGAGGTCGAAGGCAAAGTCGAGTTCCTCGTCCTTCATCTCCAGGATCGTGCCGGAGTGGACGAAGCCGGCGCAGTTGAACAGCACGTCGATCTTGTCGATCTCGGAGACAAGCTGCTCGACCTCAGTGGCGTTCAGCACGTCAAGCTTGCGGGCGATAATGCCGGGCTCGCTGGTCAGCTGTTCGACCAGTTTTTCGTTGATGTCGGTGGCGACCACCTCGGCCCCGGCGCGCGCGAAGGCAAGGGCGGTGGCACGCCCGATCCCTTGCGCCGCGGCCGTCACCAGCACCGTCTTACCCTCAAGATGTGTCATTGCTTCGTTCCCTGATCCGGTTGTTCGCTCAAGCTGCCCTGCGACGCTCGACAATGTAAATGTGTTCGGCGGCCAGCACGACCTCTTCGCGTTGATTGATGACCTCGCAGCGCTCGAAGACGCGGCCGGCGTCAGTGCGTTTGGGGTCGTCCTCCTTCCGCACGATGGTGGTGCGCGTGCGGATCGTGTCGCCGATGAATACCGGCCGCACAAAGCGCAGCCTGTCATAGCCATAGGAGAAGGCAACGGGGTTGATGACAGTCGCCGTCAGCCCGATGCCGATGGAGAACACCAGTGTGCCATGGGCGATGCGCTGACCGAACGGTGTCGACTTCATGAACTCCGCATCCATGTGATGGGGAAAGAAGTCGCCCGTGTGCCCGGCATGGACGATGAAATCGGTCTCGGTGATCGTGCGGCCGAAGGTCAGTCGCGACTGGCCGATCTCATAGTCCTCAAAATAGGTGGTCTGCTCCATGTCAGGCTCGCCTTTCGATCGGTGTCGCCGGGCTCGCGCTGGAGCGGTAGGCTGCTTCTACCAGGGCCATCGTGTTCCAGGCGTCCTCGACCGAGCCGACAAGCTCGGCATCTTCGCCGGATGCGAAGCGTTGCAGGTTGGCCATGCGGCCGACGAAGGCATCCGGGAACCAGGCGCCCTTCAACGGCACCGAAACCCAGCCATCGGCGCCCTTCGGATGGATCTCCAATATGTCCGGCTCGCCGCGCGGATAGTCGAGATTGACGCCGAGCTGCAGATAGGCCGCGCCCTCGGTGCCGCAGATGCGGAACTCGCAGGCCTGGTGCGGGCGGCCGAATTTGTGGTCATGGTTGATCGACAGCGCGCAGCGCACCCGGTCGCCATAGTCGAGAATGGCGCTGGTGCGCGTCTGGGCAACATCATGCGACGGGTGGCCGAGCGTCTTGGCGTGAACAGCCTGCGGATCGCCCAGCAACTGGCGGATCAGGTCCAGATAGTGGATCGAGTGCATGGCGATCTCGATACGCGGCAGGCCCTTCAGGAAGGGCCATAGCTGCCACGGCGTGTCGAGCGCCAGCCAGGCGTCGAAATCGACCACCTCGCCGAGCCAGCCTTTTGCGATGGCATCCTTCAGCGCCAGCATCATCGGTGCAAAGCGAAGCTGGAAGTTGACCGCCGCGGTGATCTTCTTTCGCCGGCAAATCTCAAGGATTCTTGTTGCCTGCGCGAGGTCTGCGCCCATCGGCTTCTGGATCAGCGCGACGGCGCCGTCCGGCAGCGCCTCAAGCACTTCGGCGTGGCGGCCGGGCGGCGTTGCAAGATCGAAGATGGCGTTCTCGACCGCCGCCGCCTCGCCAAGTGATCTATAGGCAGTGACGCCCCATGCGGAAGCCAGCTTCTCGGCCTTCTCTCTGTCGGGGTCGAACAGGCCGGCAATCGGGAAGCCGCCCTTGCGATAGGCTGGATAATGCGCGTCGCCGACGATGGAGCCGGCACCGAACGTCACGATCGGGCGCGGGCTTTCAGGCAACGGCCAGGACTGGGCGAGGGAGGCGGGATCGAACGGTTCACTCATGATGAAACACCTCATCCATCATCGCCCACCATTCGCCGTCCTTGCGTGTTTCGAGCGGCGACTGGCAGGGCATGCACACCGCCCACCATTCCTGAGTCGTGGGATCGGCGGCCATCTTCGCGGCATCGGCCGAAAAGTCGGCTCCGTGATATTCCCAATAGCCGAACAACAGGTTCTCTGGCTCCTTGAGAAAGATCGAGTAGTTGCGGATGTTGCAGGCCGAGATCATCGACAGCACCTCAGGCCAGACGGCGGCGTGCAGGCGCTTGTACTCAGTGACCTTTTCGGGCTTCAGACCGATCATCATGCCCATTCGCTGCATCAGGCCCTCCCGATCTCGCGCGTGAATTCGGGAATGCTCAGGTCGCGTACGGCGTCCCAGTCCCAGTCGATGCCGATGCCGGGTTCGCTTGGCGCATGGGCGTAACCGTTCTCAATGCGCATGCGGCCGGCTGTCAGTTCGTCAAGCTGGGGGATGTATTCGACATATTTGCCATTCGGCACCGCGCAGGCGAGGCTGACATGCAGCTCCATCAGGAAATGCGGGCAGACGGGGATGTCGAAGGCCTCGGCGGCGTGCGCTACCTTCAGCCAGGGTGTGATGCCGCCGATGCGGCCTACATCCACCTGCACGATGGAGCAGGCACCTTTCTGCATATATTCGCGGAAATGCCGGATCGAATAGAGCGACTCGCCGACGGCAATCGGCGTCGAGGTCGATGCGTTGAGGCGCACATGACCGTCGATGTCGTCGGCGGGCAGAGGCTCCTCGATCCAGGCGAGATCGAGTTCGGCAAGACGCGCTGCGCGCCGGATCGCTTCGTCGATGACAAAACCCTGATTGGCGTCGGTCATGATCTCGTAGCCGTCGCCCACCGCCTTGCGCACCGCCGACAGCCGGGCCAGGTCTTCCGAGCCGTGCGGCCGGCCGATCTTGACCTTAGAGCCTCGAAAGCCCTTGGCCTTGGCGGCAAGCGCATCTTCCACCAGCGCCTCGGTCTCGATGTGTAGCCAGCCGCCTTCGGTGGTGTAGAGCGGGCAGCGATCCTTGGCGCCGCCCGCGAGTTTCCAAAGCGGCAGGCCCTGTTTCTTCGCGCGCAGATCCCACAGCGCGGTGTCGATCGCGGCCAGCGCGATCGAGGTGATGGCGCCGATGGTGGTGGCATGAGTGGCGAACTCCAGCTCGTGCCAGATCGCCTCAATGCAGTCGGCGTCGCGTCCAATGATGCGCGGCGCCAGATGATCGGCCAGAAGCCGCATGACCGAAGAGCCGCCGGTGCCGATCGTGTAGCTGTAGCCGGTGCCGACCGCACCATCGGCGTCTGTGATGGTGACGATGGGCGTCTCCTGGGAGACGAAACTCTGGATGGCGTCGGTGCGCTTGACCTTGGGCACCAGGTCGACCATCCGCAACTCGACCTTCTCGATCTTTGCCATGGTCAGCTCCTGAGCGTGCGGCCGGTTTCGGCCGAGAAGAGATGTGCCTGGCTGAGGTCGAAGCTCATGCCGATGCGATCCCCCGTCCTTAGTGGCTTCGGATTGAGCATGCGCGACACCCAATCGTGGCCGTCGAACTCGGCGAACACCAGCGTCTCGTTGCCGAGCGGCTCAGTGATCGAGACGGGAAGCTCTGCACCGTGCACATCGGCCGCGTCGCCGGAATTGATGCCATGGCCGGTCGGGTAGAGATCGTCGGGTCTGAGGCCGAACACCACCTTCTGGCCGGCGGCGACATTGGACTGGAACTGCCGGGGCAGGGGCAGGCTCGACCCATTGCCGAAGCGCAGCTTGCCGTCGTCGATAGTCGCCTCATGCAGGTTCATTGGCGGCGAGCCAATGAAGCCCGCCACAAAGCGCGTGGCCGGGCGGCGGAACACCTCGTCGGGCGAACCCACCTGCTCGATATGACCGTCGCGCATGATGACGATGCGGTCTGCCAGCGTCATCGCCTCGACCTGGTCGTGGGTGACGTAGATGACGGTCGACTGCACCTTGGCGTGCAGCTTCTTGATCTCCGTGCGCATTTGCGTGCGCAGCTTGGCATCGAGGTTCGACAAAGGCTCGTCAAACAGGAACACGTCGGGCTTGCGCACGATGGCGCGGCCCATGGCGACGCGCTGGCGCTGGCCGCCGGAAAGCTGCGAGGGGCGCCGGTCGAGGAGATGATTGAGGTCGAGGATGGCGGCCGCTTCGTTGACGCGGCGGTCGATCTCGGCCTTGGGCTCGTTGGCGATCTTGAGCGAAAAACCCATGTTCTCGCGCACCGTCATGTGCGGGTAGAGCGCGTAGGACTGGAACACCATGGAGATGTTGCGCGCACGCGGCGGCAGGTCGTTCACCGTGCGGCCGCCGATCTCGATGGCGCCGCCCGAAATGTCCTCCAGCCCCGCGATCATGCGCAGCGTCGTCGACTTGCCGCAGCCGGACGGCCCTACCAGCGCGATGAACTCGCGGTCCGCCACGTCGAGCTCGATGCCGTGCACGATCTCCAGATTGCCGTAGCGCTTGACCAGCTTCTTCAGGGATACGGTCGCCATTGTCAGCCTTTCACCGCGCCCGACGTGAGGCCGGAGACGAGGTGCTTTTGCACTATGAAGGTGAGGGTGAGGGCCGGGATGATCATCACCACGGCAAGGGCGCACATGCCGCGCCAGTCGATGGTGAACTCGGCCGTGTAGTCGAGCAGGCCGACCGGCAGCGTCTTCGAATTCACCGAGCGGGTCAGTTGCGAGGCGAGCGCGAATTCGTTCCAGGACGTGAGGAAGGCGAAGATGCCTGCCGAGGCGATGCCGGGGCCGGCCAGCGGAAACTCCACCTGCCAGAAGGCCTGCCAGCGCGTGCAGCCGTCGATCTGCGCGGCTTCCGCCAGATCCTTCGGCACCTGCCGGAAGAAGCCGTCGATCAGCCAGATGGTGAAGGGCACGTTGAGCGCCACATAGGCCATGATCAGCCCGAAATGCGTGTCGATGATGCCAAGCCGGGCATAGACGAAGAACAACGGCAGCGACAGCGCAATCCCCGGCACCGTGCGCGTCAGCATGAAGCCGAGGAACAGGCCCGACTTGCCGCGAAAACGATAGCGCGCGAAGGCGTAGCCTCCGGCCATGCCGACCGCAATCGCGACCGCCGTGGAGGTGATCGAAATGATGAGCGAGTTGCGGAAATATTCCATCACCGGGATGCCGCCTTTGCCGACGCCGCTGAACATCGCGACATAGGCTTCGAAGGACAGTTCCTGCGGAATCCAGACCGGTGGTTTTGCCATGATCTCGACCGTTGGCCGCAGCGACGACAGCACGATCCAGAGACCCGGCAGGCAGATGATGGTCATGGCCGCGAACAGGCTGACCGCATGGGCGATCTTGAGAAGGCGGCGCTTGAGGCGGTGGGAGGCGTTCTCGTCGCGCATGCTTACCACTCCGCGCCGATCTGCGTGCGCGCCGCAGCGAGTTTGCGGAAGAAATAGACGGTGAAGAGGATCGACAGCAGGATCGACACATAGGCCATGGCGTTTGCCAGGCCCATCTTGGCGTCCGAATAGGCGGTGCGCGAAATTAGCGTCCACAACAACTCGGTACGCTTGGCCGGGCCGCCGTCGGTCATGATCTTGACGATGTCATAGGCGCGCGCGACGTCGAGCGAACGGATCGTCATGGCGATGTAGGCAAATGGCATGATGAAGGGCCAGGTCACATAGCGGAAGGTCTGCCAGGGCGTGCAGCCATCGACGCGCGCGGCCTCCAGCGGCTCCTTGGGCATGGCGAGCAAGCCGGCGAGGATGAGGATGGCAAAGACCGACGTGGCCGACCAGATCTCGGCGACAAGGATGGCGATGAAGGCGAGGTGCCCTTCGATGAGCCAGGGTATGGCGGTATCGGTGATGCCCAGCGCCTGCAGCGCATTGTTCACTAAGCCGATATTGTCGTTGAACATGAACTTGAACTGGAAACCGACGAGGATCGGCGAGAACATCATCGGGAACATCAGGAGTGTGCGCAGGATGCGCTGGCCGCGCGTCGCCTTCTCGACCATCAGCGCAAGGCCGAGGCCGAGCAGCATTTCGAGGTTGAGGGCGACCGTAAGCAGAAGCACGGTGCGGCCGAAGGCAGCCCAGAAATCCCAGTCGGAAAGAAGGTTGGCGTAGTTGCGCAAGCCGATGAAGACGAAAAAGGTCTCCGGCTTGGTCAGGCGGAACGGCGTAAAGCTCGAATAGAGCGACAGGGCCAGCGGCACGATCACCACCGCCGCCAGCACCACGATCGCCGGCATGACAAGCAGCACCGGCGCGGGTAGGCGCGGAAGCCTTATCGATCTCTGTTCCAGAATATCTTCTCTGGCGGTGGCGCTCATCGGGCGACCTTCCGTCTCTTATGCGGATTCATGGACCGGCACAGGATGCGCATCAGCCCGCTCTTCTCCCCGCCGAAGCGGGGAGAAGGTTCTGGGCGCCGGCAGGCATGACATGCCGGCATTGTTCTGGGATCATGCCTTAGAGCTTGCCGGCTTCCTCGAGGATCGAGGTTGCCTTGGCGGCAGCGTCATCAAGCGCCTGCTTGGAAGTCTTGTCGCCGAGGATGGCGGCCTGGAGCTCCGGATAGACGGCGTTCGAGATCTCGATCCACTCGGGGGTCTGCGGCACCGGGAAGGCGTGCTGCGCGGCTTCCTGGAAGGCCTGCAGGACCTCGGTCTTGTAAGGATCGGCCTTGGCCTGCTCGATGTCCCATTCCCACACGGCGGTGCGTGTGGGCAGCGGGCCGGCGGCGGCTTCCAGCTTCTGGCTGTCCTCATTGGTCAGGAACCAGACCAGCGAAGCGGCCGCTTCCTTGTTGGCGCAGTTCTCGGTGACCGAGAAGCCGTGATGACCCGACCAGCCGGTGCGCGTGCCCGACGAACCCTTCGGCTGCACCTTCACGCCGACATTGCCGGCCACCTTGGACGACTTCGGATCGTTGAAGAAGGAGGCCCAGCCCGGCCAGTCGAGGTTGAAGGCGACCGTGCCCGAGGCAAAGCCCTGACCGAGATCGTCCCAGAGATAGTTGGTGGTGCCGGCCGGCACCGCCTTGGCCTTGTAGAGATTGACGAACCAGTCGAGCGCGCGCACGCCGGCCTCGGAGTTGAAGGCGGGCTTGCCGTCCTTGTCGAGATATTCGCCGCCCTCGGCCACCAGCATTTCGTAGAAGCGGCCGTTAATCGCTTCTTCCTTGCCGGCGTACTGGGTGCCGTAAAAGTCCGGCGGATTGGCAAAGAACTCGGCCTGCTTGGCCACTTCGTCCCAGGTGTCGGGCGGGGTCAGCTCCTCGCCATACTTTTCCTTGTAAGCCTTCTTCTTGGCTTCGTCCTGGTAGAGGCTCTTCTGGTAATAGAGCGCGGAGACGTCGAACTGCGCGCGCGGCAGCATCACCAGCTTGCCGTCGAGCGTGGAGGCCTTGATGTTGGCCGGCACGAAGGCGTCGATCTCCTCCTTGGGCAGGAGCTTCGACAGATCGGTGTAGATACCGGGATATTGCGGCGCGAAGGACGAGTGGTTGGAGCCCACGCACCAGGTCACGCTGCCAGAGGCGATGTCCGACTTGATTTCCTTGTCGAGCTCGAAGTGGTTCTTCTTCGACAGCACGTTCACCTTGGCGCCGGTCGCCTTCTCCCATTCGCCGATGCGGGTGTAGAGTGCTTCATATTGCTGGCCGCCGATCAGCTTGGCATCAATGGTGACGCCTTCGAACTTTCCGGGCAGGTCCGCGGCGAGAGCGGCGCTCGAGCCGACGGCAATCAATAGGACTCCGGCCGAGACGCCGGAAAGCAGTCTGTTCATATCCTCTCCTCCCTCCAGACGGCGCGCGGGCGCCGTGTGAGCGCTCATAAGTGAGCGCTTCATTCATATAAGAAAAGCAAATTCATAAGCAGGTCAAGTTGAAACTTCTTCCTTCGGCTTTGCTTTATGCGTATATGCAAGGAGCAATTCACTGGAGGAAATTCCTTGGAGGACGAGGAGACAGACCGCTACCGCGCGCCGGCGCTCGACAAGGGCCTGGACATTCTGGAGCTGTTGTCCGGGGTGGATGGCGGGCTGACGCAGGCCGAGATCGCCAAGAAACTCGACCGCAGCCCGAACGAGTTCTACCGGATGCTCGACCGGCTTGTGCGGCGCGGCTATGTCACCAAGATCGACGGCGACCGCTATTCGCTGACCCTAAAGCTGTTCGGCCTGGCGCAACTGCATGCGCCGGTGCGCCGGCTGGTCTCCTACGCCACGCCGTTGATGCGGGAACTTGCCGAGACCTCCTGCCAGGCCAACCAGCTTGCGGTATTCGATCGGGGCGCGGCCGTGGTCATCGCGCAGCAGGAAGCGCCGGGCTACTGGGGCATTTCCATCCGCGTCGGCTCGCATATCAGCCTGTTCGACACCGGTTCGGGCCATGTGCTGCTGGCCTTCCGCTCGCCAGAGGAACGGATGATGATGATCGCGGAGAGCGGCCGCAGCACCGAGCAACCGGTCTTGAACGACGACTTCTTCAAGCGCCTCGACCTGATCCGCGAGCGCGGCTACGAGATGATGAGCAGCATGCAGACGGCGGGCGTCTACAACCTGTCAGCGCCCGTCATCGGGCCCGACGGCAAGGCGATTGCGGCGCTGACGGTGCCCTACATCACGCTCGTCAACACCCCGCACGCGCCGGACATCACGCGCACCATCGAGCTTTTGCGCGCAACCACCGGCAAGCTGTCGCTGCTCGCCGGATCGGACGTGCGCCCGCAGGAGTGATTTGTATTTGAAGTGATGATTTTCTTGCGGGAGCCCGTGAGAAGGCGAAGGAGGAGCGCCCATGATCGTCGACACGCATCTACACCTGATAGACCTTTCGGCACTGCGCTATCCCTGGCTAGCCGGGGTTGCGGCCCTCAATCGCGACTTCCGCTATGAGGAATACGCGCGCGAGGCAAAACGGGCCGGGATTTCGGCCACGTTGCACATGGAAGTCGATGTCGATCCGGCCGAGATCGAGGCCGAAACCGACTATGTGCAGGAACTTTCCGCGCAGCCGGCCAATCTGATAGTGGGTGCCATCGCGGCCTGCCGTCCGGAGGAGGCAGGCTTTGCCGCCTATCTCGAGAGCCAGGAGGGCAATCCCTTCGTAAAAGGCTTCCGGCGCGTGCTGCATGTGATGCCCGACGAGCTGTCGGAGAGCGCGCTATTCCGTGATAATATCCGGCGGCTTGCCGGTACTGGCCTGACCTTCGATCTCTGCGTGCTGCCGCACCAGCTGTCGAAGGCAATGGCTCTCGCCGACCTAGCGCCCGAGGTCCAGTTCGTGCTCGACCATTGCGGCGTGCCGGACATCAAGGGCGAGACAATTCATCCCTGGCGCGAGCACATGGCGGAAATCGCCCGGCGCGACAATGTCGTGGCCAAGATATCGGGCGTCGTTGCCTATGCCGATCCCGAGAACTGGACGGTCGAGACGCTACGCCCCTATGTCGAGCACACTATCGAGAGTTTCGGCTGGGATCGCGTTGTCTGGGGCAGCGACTGGCCGGTCTGCACGCTCGGCGGCGGCCTGTCGCAATGGGTGGCGGCAACCCATGCGCTGCTCGCCGGCGCCTCGGCCGACGAGCGCACAAAACTGCTTTCCGGCAATGCAAGGCGGATCTGGAAGTTGGCGTGAGGCGGGCAGCTATTGCCGTGCGTCCTTCGACGCTCGCCCTCTAGGCGAGCGCCTCAGGATGAGGGGAACCTGCGCCATCTGCGAGCGAAGCGAGCCTCGAAGGACGCACCAAAAACTTGAATGTTTTCAAAAGCTCCCGCGGAACAGCTCGTTGATGACTTCAATCACGCCACGCGCCGCGTGGCGGGCAGCAAGGCCTTCGTTGATGCGGTCCGATGCGGCTTGCTGGAATGCCATATAGCCATTGTGGCGAGGGCGTACCCATGCCCCTTCCAGCGTTGCGCGGGTCGCCTTGTAGAAGTCGCCGGCTGCTGCATTGACGCCGTCGTCCTCCCATGCATCCGCGTGGCCAGGCTGGCCGCCTGCGGCCGCATAGGGCCCGCTCTGCACCTCGCCACCGGCCACCCAATAGGCGAAGTCGGTAGCCGCTTCCCGTTCCCGCGAGAAGGCCGAAACGGCGATGCCGGTGCCGCCGAGCGCCGAGCCGACCGGGCCATCTTTACCGGCAGCCGGAATGTCGGCGAAGGCGAGACGATTGGCGCGGAAGCCGGTTAGCGAATAGCTGACATAGCCGTAGATCAGCGGCGAGCAGACGAGTTTTGAACCGGCCTCCGCCATCTTCTCAGACACGGCAATGGGATCCATTTCCGGCGAGGCGGGATCTATCAGATCGGCTATCTCGCGGATCATTTCGAACACTGCTGCGCCTGCCTCGGGTGTGATGAGCATGTCGCCTTCGACCGCGCAGGGATGGCCGAGATTGCCGGCGAGCGTATAAAAGCTCATAAGCGAATGCGGGGGTCTCAACGCCAGCGCAATGCGGCCTTCGCGCGCCAGATTCAGCACGTCGCTCCATTTGGCGAGCGGCGCGTCGAGCGCGTCGGGCCGCCAGGCCTGAACCTGTGTCGCCGCATCGATTGGGAACGCCCATTGCCGACCCTCCCAGGTGTAGCTGGGATAGGAACGGCCGACGCTCGCCGCAGCCAGTGCCGCGCGCTCCGCCTCGCGCCCAGCAACATCGAGCGGCGCAAGGCATCCCTCCGCAGTGATCTGGCCGACATGCGGATGATCGACGACGATGAGGTCGTAGGCGCGCGCCAGTTCCTCGACCGGGAAGGATTCGAAATCCTGCAGCGAGCGCTTGTCCCAGTCGATGCGCACGCCCGTGCGCTGCTCCCAGATCGCCGAGCAGGCGACCATCGGGTCATAGCCGCGCGGGTGGCTCCAGGTCATGCCCTTGAGGCGGACAGCCGCGCTCACAGGCCAAATTCCGCGCGGATGGCGTCGCTGTGCTCCCCGATGCGTGGCGCGGCGCGCGACACGACGGGACGCTGCCCGTTGATGCGCAGCGGCGAGCGCGTGGTGGTGATCGACACCTCGCCCTCGCGCGTCACGGTCTGCAGCATGTCGAGCACCTGGAAACCTTCGCTGTCCAGCAGCTCATTCCAGTCCATCACCTTGGCGCACCAGATGTCGGCCGGCTCCAGAATGGCAAGCCATTCCTCGATCGTTCCGGTAGCGATACGTTTCGCGATGACCGCCTTGATATCGTCGCGCGCGGTGAACCAGCTGGCGGGGGCGTCGCGGTATTGAGAGAGTTCCTCCAGACCAAGAAGGTCGGCCAGCTTGGGGATCGGCGTCATTGCGATGGCAAGGTAGCCGTCCCGGGCCGGATAGACGCCGTAGGGCGCAGCGAGATAGGCGTGCGCGCTGCGGAAGCTCGAGCGTCGAGGCAGGCGTCGGCCGTCGTTCAGATGCGTGGTCAGTACCTCGAACTGCAGGTCCACCAGCGCCTCGAGCAGGCTGGTCTCGATATGGCTGCCTTGGCCGGTAACGCCGCGCCGCACCAGAGCGGCCAGAATGCCTTGCGCCGCAGCCGCACCGGCCAGCATGTCGCCGATGGCGAGGCCGAAGGGCACCGGGCCCTGCTGCTCGTCGCCGTTCAGCCACATCACGCCCGAGCGCGACTGGGCCAGAAGGTCCTGACCGGGCCGCTTCAGCCAGGGGCCTTCCTCGCCATAGCCGCTGATCGAGGCGTAGACCAATCGCGGGTTGATCTTGCGCACCGCCTCGTAGTCGAGGCCGAGGCGCTCGATCACGCCGGGGCGAAAGTTCTGGATCAGCACGTCTGCTTTGGTCAGCAGCGTGCGCAGCGCAGCGAGGTCATCATCGTTCTTGAGATCGATCGCCAGGCTCTCCTTGGCGCGGTTGATGGCGTGGAAAATGGTGGAATCGCCGCCGATCTCGGTGTCGCTGAGATAGAGCCGGCGCGACAGGTCACCGCCGTCCGGCCGCTCGATCTTGATGACGCGCGCGCCGAGATCCATCAGCCTCAGCGAGCAATAGGGCCCGGACAGGAACTGGCTCATGTCCACCACGACGAGACCCGTCAGCGGCAGTTCGGTGTCTGTGCTCATCTCTGACTATTTCTCAGTCTTGCCGACGAAATCGGCCGGGTTGCGATACTTCACGGTCTGCAGGTGCTCGCAGTAGAGCACCAGTTCGCCTTCGCCCTTGAATACCTCATAGCTGGCGCGGATCAGGCCCAACTCCTTGTAGCGCGGGCGTTTGTCGAGGTTGGTGCGGATGGCGTAGATCGTGTCGCCGATGAACACCGGCTTGATGAAACGCAGCTTGTCGTAGCCATAGGAAAAGGCATTGACGCAATTGGTCGCGACAAGGCCGAGGCCGGCGGAAAAGACAAAGGCGCCGGCAATCAGCCGCTTTCCGAACATGCCCTCGGTTTCGGCGAACATCTGGTCCTGAACATAAGGGTGAATGTCGAGCACCAGCGTGTTGAAGAGATGGCTGTCGCCCTCCGACATCGTCCTCCGCAGCGAGCGGATCTTCTGACCAACGGGCCAATCCTCATAAAACCAGTTCTCCGAATTCCAGACCGGTATTTCGGCATGGTCGGCCGGCATGTTTAGCGGCCGCGTGGAGGAAATGCCCACCGTGGGCGCGAAGTCCGTCATCTATGCTTCCGTTTCGAAATTGTGCGGCCAGATCGTTGCAGGATCGACCCGCCCCCATATCTTCTTTTATGAATACAGTTTTCACATATGGATGAAACATGCAAGCCGAAATCACCCTCCTGCTGGGCGCGCGCAAGGAGGTGTTTTTCGCCGGCATCCGACGAAATTGGGAAAGGCATGGCGACATAAGAGCTTCGGCCCGGACGCCTATTGCGGTATCATCACCGCATACTTTCAATGACCAACACGGGAGCGACGATCATGGGCCTTCGCATCAACGACATTGCACCGGATTTCACCGCCGAAACGACCAAGGGCACGATCCATTTCCATGACTGGATCGGCGACGGTTATGCGGTGCTGTTCTCGCACCCGAAAAACTTCACCCCGGTCTGCACCACCGAGCTCGGCGCCATGGCCGGCCTTGCCGATGAATTCGCCAAGCGCAACGCCAAGATCATCGGCATCTCGGTCGATCCCGTCGAAAGCCATGCCAAGTGGAAGGACGATATCCGCACCGCCACCGGCTATGTGGTCGACTACCCGCTGATCGGCGACAAGGACCTGAAGGTCGCCAAACTCTACGACATGCTGCCGGCGGAATCCGGTGACAGCTCCGAAGGGCGTACGCCGGCCGACAATGCCACCGTTCGCTCGGTCTTCATCATTGGCCCCGACAAGCGCATCAAGCTCGTGCTGACCTACCCGATGACCACGGGGCGTAACTTCGACGAGATACTGCGCGCGCTCGACTCCATCCAACTCACCGCCAAGCATCAGGTGGCGACGCCGGCCGACTGGAAGCAGGGTGAGGATGTCATCATCACGGCTGCGGTGTCGGACGAAGATGCCATCAAGCGCTTCGGCGCTTTCGACCGCATCCTGCCGTACCTGCGCAAGACTAAGCAGCCGCAGGCCTGAAGCTCCGGTCGCTTCGCGTGAAGAAAATGGGCCTCGCCGTCGGCGGGGCCCTTCGTGTTTTCAGGGTTGGTGCGCGAAATCGCGCTGCGCATTGGCGGTTGCGAGCACTTTGCCCTTCGCGTCCAGAGCCTTCACTGTGAAGACATAGGTGTGCGTGCCGGAAGGCGGGCAGGGGCCTTTGTATTTGAACGCGCCATAGGGCAGCGAGCTTTCGCCCCTATAGGGAACCTGACCACCGCCGTGGTTGAAGTTCGGCGCATTCTTGTCTGTCATGTGGAAATCGAGGGTCGCGGTGCCGCTTGGAACGCCCGACAGCTTGAACGGCGGCGAGTTGGGGTCGAAGCACTTCTTTGTCGGCCCCCAGTCGAAGCTCACCTTCATCTCGGCGTGTGCTGTGGCAGTGAGAGCGGCGAGGATCGTACTTGCCAGCAAGAGACGCATGGTTCCGGTCCCTTTCTCTTCCCATCGTGTGCGCGGAGCGCTGATGTTGTCGTGCCGAAAAGATAGGGCGGCAGCAGCCTGTTGGAAGTTTGGGCACTATCTGCGCGGCGATGGAGGACAGATTGCGCCGTCCTCCATTTGGCCGTGAAATTCTCTAATTGCCGGCCGCCGGCGTCACCATGGCAGAAATAATTCGCTGCAGGTCCAGCCGGCCGATCTGCTCGCCGTCGCCATTGACGACGGAAAGCTCATTCTGCCCGGCCTTGGTCAGCATGGTCGCGGCCTCGTCAAGCGTGGTGTCGGCATGCGCCAGGACCGAAGCCGGCTGGGATCCTGAATTGACCGGGGCCATGACGGCATCGAGCCTGATCACGCGGCCGCGGTTCACCTCCTTCACGAAGTTGGCGATATAGTCGTCGGCAGGGTTGAGCACGATGTCCTGGGCGGTGCCCTGCTGGATCACTTCCCCATCGCGTAGGATCGCCACCCGGTCGCCGAGGCGTAGCGCCTCGTCGAGGTCGTGTGTGATGAAGACGATCGTCTTCTTGATCTCCCGCTGCAGGTCGAGCAGCACGGACTGCATATCCATGCGGATCAGCGGATCGAGTGCCGAGAATGCTTCGTCCATCAGAAGGATCGGCGCATCGTTGGCCAGTGCGCGCGCCAGGCCCACGCGTTGCTGCATGCCGCCGGAAAGCTGGTTGGGATACTTCTGTTCGAACCCGTCGAGGCCGACGCGCTCGATCCAGCGCATGGCCGAATCTACCTGCTTGGCCCGCGGCACGCCCTGCACTTCGAGCCCATAGACGGTGTTTTCCAACACGTTGCGATGCGGCAGCAGCGCGAACTTCTGGAACACCATTGCGGTCTTGTGTCGGCGGAATTCACGCAGCTCTCGTTGGTTCATCTTCACCACGTCGGCGTTGCCGACAAGCACCTCGCCGACGGTGGGATCGATCAGTCGGTTGATGTGACGGATCAGCGTCGACTTGCCGGACCCCGACAAGCCCATGATGACGAAGATGTCGCCGCCGGGCATGTCGATGTTGATGTTCTTGAGGCCCAGAACATGGCCGTGCTTCTCATTCAGCTCGGCCTTGGACATGCCTTGCCTGACCATATCGACATAACCTGCCGCGCCATGGCCGAAGATCTTGTACAGGTTGCGGATATGGATGCCGTTGTCCGCGTTCTTCTGCGGCTCAGCCATGGATGACCTCCAGGTGCCTTTGCAGCCGCTTGCCGTACGCCTGGCTGATGCGATCGAAGATGATGGCGATGCCGACGATGGCGAGGCCGTTGAACACGCCGAGCGTGAAATACTGGTTGGCAATTGCCTTCAGCACCGGTTGGCCGAGGCCCTGCACGCCGATCATGGAGGCGATCACCACCATGGCCAGCGCCATCATGATGGTCTGGTTGATACCGGCCATGATGGTGGGAAGCGCCAGCGGCATCTGCACGTTCTTGAGCTTCTGCCAGCTGGACGAGCCAAAGGCGTCCGCCGCCTCAAGCACGTCGCGATCGACCTGGCGAATGCCCAGATTGGTAAGCCGGATCATCGGCGGGATGGCATAGATCACCACTGCGATCAGGCCGGGCACCTTGCCGATGCCGAGCAACATGACCACGGGGATGAGGTAGACGAAGCTCGGCATGGTCTGCATCACATCGAGGATCGGGTTAATCCAGCTCTGCAGCCGGTCCGAACGCGACATGGCGATGCCGATGGGAATTCCGAGCACGATCGACAGGATGGTGCAGACCAGGATCATCGAGATGGTCTTCATCGTGTCGTCCCACATGTCGAAGTAGCCGATGACCAGCAGCGTGACGACCGAACTGATCACGATCCTCCAGCTGCGGGTGGCGAACCATGCGATAGTCGCGATCAGCAGCAGGATGATCGGCCATGGCGTATTGGTCATGAACCGTTCGGATTGGATGAGAAAATACTGCAGCGGCTGGAAGAAGCCCTCGATAGTGTCGCCATAGGCGCGCGTGAAGCCGCGGAAGCCCTCATCGATGCTCTTCTTCAAGACACGCAGCGTGTCGTCGTCCATGTGCGGAAATCTAGTCATCCAATCCATCGATTTCCCTTTCACTACAAGCGGATCGTGTTCGTATTGTTGGGCTTTTCGAAACGCGTGGGCGGCGAACCGGAGTGGCGCGCCGCCGACGGTTCGTTTGGCCGGTTATTGCGCGGCAGCCTTCACCTTCTCGGCGACCTCGGGCGAGACCCACTTTGTCCAGACGTCCTCGCCGGTCTTGATGAAGTGCTTGGCGCCTTCCTCACCGGTGGCCTGGTTATCGGTCATCCAGGCCAGCAGCTTGTTGACGGTCGCGTTCGGCCAGCTGCGAACCTTGAGGTAATCCATGGCCGGGCCGGCGCGATCGGCGAAGGCGGTGGTCACCAGGGTCTCGACCCTATCCTTGGGCCATGCGTTGCGCTGCGGATCCGGGCAGTCGGCAACTGTATTGCAGCGCTTCCATTCGGCTGCATCGTAGGGCACGCCATATTCGAGCTTGACCATCTCGTACTTGCCGAGCAGCGCGGTCGGTTCCCAGTAGTAGCCCATCCAGCCTTCCTTGCGCTCATAGGCCTTGGCAATCGAGCCGTCGAGGCCGGCGGCCGAACCGGTGTCGACGAGCAAGAAGCCGTGCTTGGCGCCTTCATAAGCCTTGAAGAGCTGGGAGGTGACCAGCGTGCCACCCCAGCCTTGCGGGCCGTTGAAGACGGCGCCCTTCGACGAATCCTCCGGCGCCGGGAACAGCTCGGGATGCTTGAGAGCATCGTCGATGGTCTTGATGTCTGGGTGGGCGTCGGCGATGTATTTCGGAATCCACCAGCCTTGGACGCCGCCGTCGGAGAGCGCCTCGACGGTGGAGACCAGCTTCTTGTCGGCAATGCCGCGCTCGACGACCTCGGGCAGCAGGTCGACCCAGCCTTCCGGCGCAATGTCGGGCTGCCCCTTCTCAGTCATCGAGGTCAGCGTCGGCACCGTGTCGCCGACAACGAGGGATGCGTCACAACCATAGCCGGCGTTGAGGATGAGTTTGTCGATATTGGCCAGCACCTCAGCCGACTGCCAGTTCATGTTGGCTATGGTGACTGTACCGCATTCGGCGGCGTTCGCAGCGCCGCCGATCGCCAGCAGGCCAAGGGCCAGGGCGGTGGATGCAAGCAGATGTTTCATTGTTCACTCCCATTCAAGCGGTGTTGAATAACGAAGATGACAATCGACACCGCGTCAAAAGCCACTTCGCGAAGCACCGCAGGCGCAGCGCGCATGCGATGCTTCAAAGGGCCGCTGCATGCCGCAATCTCCTCCGGGCATGCATCGGCCAAATTCTCAGCCGGTTCGCGACATGGCGACCGCCGCTGCCTCCGCAGCATCGAGACCGGCACTGACGGCGGCGATGAAACCGCCATCGATCATTCCTTGCAGTCCCGCCGCCGTGGTCCCCCGATAGTTGAGAAATGCCCTAACGGTCTCTTCTGGAGAAACATAGTGCGCGCCGAGCAATTGGCTTGCCCCGGCAACGACGGCTATCGCCGCTCTTGTGGCGATGTCTCGAGGCAGACCCTTGGCAACAGCATGATCCATCATGGCCTGTGCAAGCAAGGCTGGAAAGGCGGGACCCGATCCCGACAGCCCTGTCAAATAGTCGATATCGGCTTCGCGAAACACTTCATCCGTCGTGCCGCAGGTTGCAAAAAGCTGCCGCACGAGTTCCTTGTCCTCGGCCTTTGCACCATCGCTCGCGAACCACGGTGTGTAGGATTTGCCGATTTCGGCCGCAGCGTTCGGCATGGCGCGCACGATGCGGTCGCTGCCGCTTCTTGCGGCAAGAGTTGCGACCGGCACGCCCGCCATCACCGAGATTACCAGCTTGCCGCGGGCACCGATCTCTACCGTCGAAAACTGGTCGGGTCGAACCGACAGGATGATTGCGTCCGAACGGTCGGCGAGTTCCCGATTGTCGGCAGTACAAGCAACATCCGGCCAGCCGGACAGCCCGGTCGTCGACCGGCTGGACAAGATGAGTTGCGATGGTTCGACAAATCCCGCCTTCAGCATCGCACGGGCAATGGCGCTACCCAGCCACCCGGTGCCGCCGATAATGCCTATGGTGGGCCTGGTCATCAGACTGCACCTGCGGTTGCTTCGGCCGAGGCAATGTAGCCGTGCCGCGCGCTGAAGCGCTCCATTTCGCTTGGCGTGGGCTCGCGCCCGGTGAAGATCTCGACATATTTCGGGATGCGCGCCATGCGGGTGGCAAGGGTCTCTACCGTCTTCATCGAGATGTAGCCGATCTGGGTCAGGTAGATCGTCCGCGACCTGACATCTGCCGCGAAGGGCTCGAAGCCGAAGCGGAGGAACATGGACTGAAGGGCTTCGAGCCGAGCCGTATCGGCGGCCCCGATTTCCCTGGCCACCTCGGGCGACTGCTGCGCCCAGCTGCGAACCGCGAATTCGAAGCGGGAATCGAACAACTGCTGGTCGAGCCAGCAGTCAAAGACATTCAGGATCGCTTCGGCGACGCTCTCGGCGTAGCTTTCCGTGCGCTTGATGAAGTTTCCAGTGTTCTTGGACCGCCAGAGGTCGATGAGGGCGGCGAGCAGCTCCTCGCGGTCAGCGAAGAACCAGTAGAAGCTGGTGCGCGAAAGCTTCAGCCGCTTCGACAGCGGCAGCACGCGGACGGCATCGACACCGGCCTCGATCAGGCTTTCATAAGCAGCGTCGAGCCATCCGTCGCGTGACCCGCGCCAACCCGTTTCGCCAAGTTTCTCCTGCTCCATGACTGGAAGCTAAGCACGCTAGCAAGTGCCACGCAACCCAAAATGTACGGCGCTGTCGACAGAATTGACAGTGATGTACATTTCCACTTACGATCCTTTTGACGCCTTGTCCTCGGAGCATCCAACGATGTCGAACGACCCGCTTCTCCAACCCTACAAACTAAAGCATCTCACGCTCAAAAACCGGATGATGATCACCTCGCATGAGCCGGCGTATCCCGAAGATGGCATGCCCAAGGCGCGCTACCGCGCCTACCATGCCGAACGCGCCAAAGCGGGCGTCGCATTGACCATGACCGCCGGTTCCGCGTCCGTCGCGCGCGACAGCCCTCCGGTGTTCAACAACATCCTCGCCTACAAGGACGAGGTGGTGCCGTGGATGAGGGACGTGGTCGATGCCTGCCATGAGCATGGCGCGGCGGTGATGATCCAGCTGACCCATCTTGGCCGCCGCACCCGCTGGGACAAGGGCGACTGGCTGCCGGCGGTTTCGCCTTCGCACAATCGCGAGCCTGCACACCGCGCTTTCCCGAAGAAGCTGGAAGACTGGGACATCGAGCGCATCATCAAGGACTATGCCGATGCGGCCGAGCGTATGAAGGCAGCGGGGCTGGACGGCATCGAGCTCGAGGCCTACGGCCACCTGATGGACCAGTTCTGGTCGCCGCTCACCAATACGCTGGAAGCCCCCTATGGCGGCTCGCTCGACAATCGCCTGCGCTTCACCTTCGACGTTCTATCGGCGATGCGCGAGCGCGTCGGGCCGGACTTCATCGTCGGCATCCGCTACACCGCCGACGAGGTGATAGCCGGCGGCCTGACGCGCGAGGATGGCCTCGAAATATCCCGGCGCTTCAAGGCCTCGGGCATGGTGGATTTCCTCAACGTGATCCGCGGCCATATCGAGACCGACGCAGGCCTCACCGACGTGATCCCGATCCAGGGCATGCCGAGCGCGCCGCATCTCGATTTTGCCGGTGAAGTGCGCGCCGAGGTTGGCATGCCGACCTTCCATGCCGCGCGCATCCCCGATGTTGCAACGGCCCGCCACGCGATCGCATCGGGCAAGCTCGATATGGTCGGCATGACCCGGGCGCACATGACTGACCCGCATATCGTGCGCAAGATCATGGAAGGCCGCGAGGATGACATTCGCCCCTGCGTGGGCGCCAACTACTGCCTCGATCGCATCTACCAGGGCGGCGCGGCCTACTGCATCCACAACCCGGCCACCGGCCGCGAGTTGACGATGCCGCACGACATCCCGACGGCCAAGGTCAAGCGGAAGGTTGTGATCGTCGGCGCCGGCCCGGCCGGGCTCGAGGCCGCACGCGTCTCGGCTGAGCGCGGCCATGAGGTCGTGGTGTTCGAGGCTTCCGCCCATCATGGCGGCCAGGTACGGCTGACGGCTCGCAGCCAGCGCCGGCAAGAGATGATCGGCATTGTCGACTGGCGCATGGCGCAGTGCACCGCCAAGGGTGTGACTTTCCGCTTCAACACCTGGGCTGAAGAGGCCGACGTGATGGCCGAGAAGCCGGACGTGGTGATCATCGCCACCGGTGGCTATCCGCACACCGAAGTGCTGTCCGAAGGCAACGATCTCATCGTCTCCACCTGGGACATCCTCTCGGGCGACGTGAAGCCGGGCACCAATGTTCTGCTGTTCGACGACGCCGGCGACAATCCGGCGCTGCAGGCGGCCGAGGTGATCGCCAAATCCGGCGCCAAGCTGGAGGTGATGACGCCTGACCGTTCCTTCGCGCCCGAGGTCATGGGCATGAACCTCGTGCCCTATATGCGCAGCTTGCAGAAGCTGGACGTGACCTTCACCGTCACCTTCCGGCTGGACAAGGTTACGAGCGACGGCAACGAGCTGATCGCCCATATCGGCAGCGATTACGGCGGCGTCGACAAGGTCCGGCGTGTCGACCAGGTGGTGGTCAACCACGGCACCATCCCGATGGACGATCTCTATTTCGCGCTGAAGCCGAAATCGAGCAATCGCGGCGCAGTCGACTACATGCGCCTCATCGAGGGCGAGCCGCAGGAGGTGACGGAGGGAGGCTTCCAGCTCTTCCGCATCGGCGATGCCGTCTCGGCGCGCAACACACACGCCGCGATCTATGACGCTCTGAGGCTCGCCAAGGATCTGTAGCTCGAACAGGCTGGCGGAGGAGGCCGGCCGGGGAGGGGAGGGGAGGAAAATGCAGGAACGGACGTTCAAGCGCCTGTTCACGCCGGTTGCGTTGCGCCACAAGACGCTGCGCAACCGCATCGTCTTTGGTGCCCACACAGCCAACATGGCGGTCGAAGGCCTGCCCACCGAGCGGCACGCTGCCTACTATGCCGAGCGGGCCAAGGGCGGTGCGGCGATGGTGGTGGTCGAGCCCGTGCCGGTGCATGCGGCGGCGGTTTTGACGCGCGGCAACTTTCGCCATTCCGACGACAGCGTGATCCCGCATTTCCGGAAGGTGACGGAGGCCATACACGAGCATGGCGCCGTCGCCATCCAGCAGCTCTACCATGTCGGCCAGCATGGCGATGCCGACAATTCCTTCCATGCCGCCTGGTCGCCTTCCGGCCTGCCGAGCTATCACGACAGCGATGGCTCGCACCGCATGAGCGAGGGCGAGATCGAGGAGACGATCGACGGTTTTGTCCAGGCGGCGCGCCGCTGCCGTGAAGCGGGTTTCGACGGCGTTGAGGTGTGGGCCGCCTATCACGGCATGCTCGACCAGTTCTGGACGCCATGGTCCAACCGGCGCGACGACCGCTGGGGTGGCAGCTTGGAAAACCGAACCCGCTTCAGCCGCGAAGTGCTGACGCGTATCAGAAAACTCTGCGGCGAGGATTTTATTGTTGGTCTGGCCGTCAATGACCAGCCCGATGTCGAGGTGGCGCTGAAGCGCGAGGCCACCGCTGAAATCGTCGCGCAGCACGATCGCGACGGGCTGATCGACTACGTCACCTGCGGATCGGGCGGCTATTTCGACTTCTACAAGCTGATGCCGACCTTTCTTTATCCCGAGAAGCTAGGAGCCGATCTTGCTTCGGTGCTGAAGGGCGCGGTCTCGCATGCACTGGTCACGGCCGAAAGCCATATCCGCACGCCGGAAAACGCCGAAAGCGTGCTGAGCGAAGGCATGGCTGACCTGGTTTCCATCGTACGTGGCCAGATCGCCGATCCGCACCTCGCCAACAAGGCGAGGGAAGGTCGGCCCGAAGACATTCGCGGCTGCCTCTCCTGCAACCAGATGTGCTGGGGCAGGCGCTCGCGCGACTACTGGATTAGCTGTGTGGTCAACCCGTCTGCCGGTCGCGAATGGGAGTGGGGTGGAGATACGTTCCAGCAGGCTCCCACATCGAAGCGCGTTTTGGTGGTCGGCGGCGGACCGGCCGGGCTGGAAGCGGCGCGCGTGGCGGCCGAGCGGGGCCACAAGGTGGTGCTTGCCGAGGCGTCGGATCGGCTCGGCGGCCAGTTCCGCCTTGCCGGGCTGCAGACGCGCCGGGCGCAGGTCCTCGATCTGATCGACTGGTACGAACGGCAATTGCAAAAGCTCGGCGTGGAGATCCGCTACAACACCTATGTGGAGGCTGGCGACATCGCCACCGAAGCGGCGGACGAGGTGATTGTCGCCACCGGCTCGCTTCCGTCCGAAACCGGCTTCCAGCGGGCGCTGCCGCATGTCGAGACCTTGCCGGGTATCGAGCGCGGGAAATTTTTCTCCGCCGAAGCCATCATTGCGGGCGAGGCCCGGCCGGGCAAGCGCGTCATCGTGTTCGACGAAGGCGGCAACTGGAAAGGCTGCGGCACAGCCTGGAAGCTCGCCGAGGACGGACATGAAGTCAGCATCGTCACGCCCGACCCGGTGGTCGGCAAGGAGTTGCAGCGCACCACCGCCGACTTTCCGCTGCGCCGCAATCTTGCCCGGCTCGGCGTGCGGTTCGTCACCGAAAGTGCGATCCTCGAATGGACGGGCGCGGCCGCGCGGATTGCCTCATTCCTTGATGGCCGGGAAGAGTTGATCGAGGCCGATGCGTTGGTTTTCGCCGCAACCAATTCCGCGGAGGACAGCCTTGCGCGGGAACTGACCGAACGCGGTATCGCCTTCACGGCGATCGGCGATTGCCTCGCTGCGCGGCAGGTGCCCTATGCCATACATGAGGGACGCAAGGTGGCGCTGGCGCTGTAGGCGGCAGCGCCTGCGGCGTGGCTCAGGCCTTAGGCGCGCCGTAGTGCAGCACCTGCACCTTCTCTAGCGTCACAAGACCGCTCGACATCATCGTCTCCAGAACGGGGAGGAAGGCATTGATCTTTTCCTCGCTGTCGACGATCTCGACCACCAGCGGTAGGTCTTCTGACAGCCGCAGAATCTTGGCCGTGTGCAGCTGGCTCGACTGGCCGTAGCCCAAGCCGCCGCGCAGCACGGTCGCGCCAGCCAGGTGCAATTCGCGCGCCTTCAGCACGATGGCTTCGTAGAGCGGCCGTCCGTCGGCACGGTCGTCCTCGCCGATGAATATCCGCAGCAGTACCGATTGTTCGGGAATCTGCATGTCAAATTCCTCCCAGGCGGTTGAGGCGCATCGCGAGCAGGTGCCCAAGCCAGACGGCGAGCAGCCAGGCGATCACCGAGATGATGACATTCAGTCCGGCGAGCGACCAGTGACCGGATTGGGTGAGACGTAGCGTTTCGAGGCTGAAAGTGGAGAAGGTGGTGAAGCCACCGCATATGCCGGCCATCACGAACTGGCGATTGCGGCTACCGACGAGCAGGCGTCCGTCCGGGCCGGTGAGCGTGGAATAAAAGCCGATAACGAATGAGCCCACGATATTGACGAACAGAGTGCCCCACGGAAAGCCGGGGCCGAACATCGCAAGCGACGTCAGCGAGACCAGCGCGCGCAGCACGCTGCCGATCACCGCGCCGAGCGACACCGCAAGATAGAGCGAAGCTCTGTCGCGAAAGTTCTGGATCCAGGCCTGCGCTCGTGGTGGGGCGGCGGCGTGTGTCGGCTCCGGCCTGTTCATGAAATGGCGGCTCCGAAAATGGCGGCACCGGCAGCGAAGCCGATGGCGGCACCGGCGAGGCACAGCGTGACCGACAAAAGTACATTGCCGCCGGCACGCAGCATTTGGCCGTCGCGCGCGAGAGTGAGCGTATGAAGACTGAAGGAGGAAACGGTGGTGTAGGCGCCGAGGAAACCGGTCACGGCAAACTGCCACGCCTCGGGCAGGGCAAAGGCCCCGCCGGCGGCCGATGCGGCAGCGACGAAGCCGATGGCGCTCGCTCCGCTGACATTGACGACCATGGTGCCCCAAGGAAAGGTTTCCCCCACGCGCCGCCCAATGAGGCCCGACACGAAGAAGCGCGCGGGCCCGCCTAGCGCGCTGCCCAGCACGACCCAAAGCAAGCCGTGAAGCACGTCCAGCATCTCTTTTCCGAATCTCCTCGCCGCTGGTTCGCCGCGTCGGTAAGGAGTCGTCCGCATGACCCATGCGCTGTCAACCGGAAGCCGATCGAAATCGTTCCGATACTGCCGAGCTGCTTGGTGGTATGACCCGGCTAAGCCGTGTGGGTGGCGCTAATTTCCATCAGCTCGCGCGAATAGGGCTCCTTCAGCGCGCCCTGCTTGAGCTGAGCGGCGTCGGCGATTTCGACGATGCGTCCCTGCCGCATCACCGCCAGACGGTCGCAGAGAAAGGAAACCACCGGCAGGTTGTGGGTCACCATCAGGAAGGTCAGGTTCTGCTCGCGTCGCAGGCGCTTCAGCAGGTTGAGGATCTCAGCCTGCACCGACACGTCGAGCGCCGAGGTCGGTTCGTCGAGCAACAGGATCTTTGGCTCGAGCACCAGAGCCCGGGCGATCGCCACGCGCTGGCGCTGGCCGCCGGAAAGCTGGTGCGGAAAGCGGAAGCGGAACTTTCGGTCGAGCCCGACCGAGGCCATCACCGCCTCGACGCGGGCGTTCTGGTCGCCGATGCCATGGATGCTCAGCGGTTCGCTGAGTGTCGCGTCGATGGTCTTGCGCGGATGCAGCGACCCGTAGGGGTCCTGGAAGACCATCTGGCAAGCCCGCGCGAAATGGCCGTCGATGCCGTGACTGCGCGGCTTGCCGAAAGCGGTGATCGAGCCGGTCCAGTCCGGTGCAAGACCGGCTATGGCCTTGAGCACCGTCGATTTTCCGGAACCGCTTTCGCCGACGAGCGCAAAGCTCTCACCCTCGGCGATGTCGAGGCTCACGCCATGGGTGATGCGCGTTTCGCCATAGGAGATGTCGAGATTCTTGAGCGAAAGCGCGGTCATAGGCTGGCCCATGCACTGCGGTCGAGCACGGGCAGCTCGTCGCGGGTTTCGTTGAGGCGCGGGATGGATGCGATCAGGCCGCGCGTATAGGGGTGCGTGGCGTTCTGCAGCTCGCCCGCGCGGCATTCTTCAACCACCTGGCCGGTGTTCATGACCAGGATGCGGTCGCAATAGCTCGACACGAGATTGAGGTCGTGGCTGATGAAGATCAGCCCCATGCCCTTGCGCTTGATCTGCTCGTCGATGATGTCGAGCACCTGCGCCTGCACCGAAACGTCCAGCGCTGAGGTCGGCTCGTCGGCGATCAGGAGGTCGGGTTCCGGGATCAGCATCATCGCGATCATGACACGCTGGCCCATGCCGCCCGACACTTCGTGCGGATAGAGTTTCGCAACCCGTTCCGGATCGGCGATGCGCACCGATTCCAGCATCGCCAACACACGCTGGCCCACCTCGCGGCGCGACAGGCGCTGGTGGGTCAGCAGCGCCTCGGCGATCTGCTCGCCTATGGTCATCACCGGGTTGAGCGAGAATTTCGGATCCTGCATAACCATGGAAATGCGGGCGCCGCGAATGGCGCGCATCTCTCTTTCCGAGCGGTTACGCAGGTCGATGCCGTCGAAGTTCAGCTTATCCGCGCTGACGCGACCCGGCGCGCGGATGAGCTTCAGGATCGAGCGGCCGGTCATGGATTTGCCCGAGCCGCTTTCGCCGACGATGCCCAGTCGCTCGCGCCCGAGTGTGAAGGACACGCCGCGCACGACATCAATGTCGCCGCGCGGGGTAGGGAAGGTGACGCGCAGGTTTTCGATTTCCAGAAGCGGCGTGCTCAATGCTGTTCTCCGCTTTTGGGGTCGAGGACGTCACGCAGGCCGTCGCCGAGGAAGCAGAAGCCAAGGCTGACGACAATGATGGCAAAGCCGGGCATGGTGGCGACCCACCACTGGTCAAGGATGAAGCTGCGGCCGCGCGCGATCATCGCGCCCCATTCCGGCAGCGGCGGCTGCGCGCCGAGCCCGATGAAGCCGAGGCCGGCCGCAGTCAGGATGATGCCGGCCATGTCGAGCGTCACGCGGACGATCATGGATGACGTACAAAGCGGCAGAACGTGACCGAGTACGACCCTGAGCGAAGACGCGCCCTGCAGCCTGATCGCCGAGATGAACTCGGAGTTCTTGAAGGTCATCGTCTCGGCCCGAGCGATGCGCGCATAGCCGGGCCAGGTGGTGATGGCGATGGCGATGACGGCGTTTTCGATGCCGGGCCCGAGCGCGGCGACGAGGGCAAGCGCCAGGATCAGCTTGGGCAGCGACAGGAAGACGTCGGTGATGCCCATCAGGATGCGGTCTGGCCAGCCGCCGAAATAGCCAGCCAGCGCACCGATGAACAGCCCCGCAGGGGCCGCAAGCACGGCAACCATCGTAACGATCACGAGCGTGATGCGCGCGCCGTAGACGACGCGGGACCAGATGTCTCGGCCAAGTTCGTCGGTGCCCATCCAGTTGGCAGCACTCGGCGCCAGCAGGCGCTGCGTCAGATCCTGCTTTAACGGATCATGGGTGGCGAGCAGCGGCGCGAAGATCGCGGTGAGCACCAACGCAAGAATGATCACGGTCCCGACAACGGCAAGCGGGTTGCGCGACAGGGCGCCGGCGATGCGCCATGCGCGGCCAAGCCGGGCTTGCAGGCGGGAGGAGGGGCTGTCGTCGACCAGCCAGGCGCGAAGGGTTGCGGCCATGAAATCCTCCTATCGCGCGCGCGGGTCGAGGACGCGGTAGAGCACGTCCGAAAGTTTGTTGATGCCGATGAACACCGCGCCGATCACCAGCGTGGCGCCGAGCACGGCGTTCATGTCGGCGTTGAGCAGCGCAGTGGTCAGGTAGTTGCCGATGCCCGGCCAGGAAAAGATCGTCTCGATCATCACCGAGCCCTCAAGAAGCCCGGCGTAGGAGAGGCCGATCACCGTGATCAGCGGCACCAGGATCGGCCGGAAGGCATGGCGCCAGATCACCAGCCGCTCCGGCACGCCCTTCACGCGGGCGGTGGTGACGTACTCCTGCGCCAGCTGGTCGAGCATGAAGGAGCGCGTCATGCGGGCGATATAGGCGAGGCTGAAGAATCCGAGGACCGAGGCGGGCAGCGCCAGATGCCAGAGCGCGTTGAAGAAGATGTCGCGCTCGCCTGCAATCAGGCTGTCGATGAGGATCAGGCCGGTTACGGGCTGCACCAGCCCGTCATAGAAGATGTCGACGCGGCCGGGGCCTCCCACCCATTTCAGCTGGGCGTAGAACAGCGCGAGCCCGACCAGGCCGAGCCAGAAGGCGGGTATTGCGTAGCCGAGCAGGCCAACGACACGGATCGTCTGGTCCACAAGGCTGCCCTGGCGGCTGGCGGCATAGACGCCCATCGGCACGCCGAGAGCCACGCCGATGATGATGCCAATGGTGGCCATTTCGAGCGTCGCGGGGAACACGCGCTTCAGGTCATCAGCCACCAGCTTGCCGGTCGAGACCGACATGCCAAGATCGCCCCTCAGCACCGAACCGATATAGTTGAAGAACTGTACGATCAGCGGCTTGTCGAGCCCGAGCTCGATGCGCGCAGCCTCGTAGACCGCTCTCGGGGCACGGTCGCCGACCACCGCCAGAACCGGATCGATCGGCACCACGCGGCCGATGAAGAAGGTGATCGCCAGAAGCCCAAGAAAGGTGAAGGCCAGCGTGACGACGAAGCCGGCAAGCGCGAGCAGAAAGCGCTTATGCCTGCCCGAGCCAACTGGTTTTGCCGTGCCGGCGACGACCGCGCCCGTCGCGGTATCGGGTTCGAATGCCACGCTTGTCTTTCCCGTCCCTTGCATTCCGCCCTCCCGTCGAAACAGGGGGCGTCGCCCTCGAATAAAACGACGGCCATCCACCGCTGTTCAGGTGGTGGATAGCCGAAAAATCTGCTTGGACTATACAAACATTTTTGCTTAGATCAAAAAAATTTTGATGGGGACGAGAACAACAGTGTCCGTTGCAGCAGGAAAGTCTGCGGCGTCGTCGCAGCCGAAGGTGGGAGCGCTGATCCGCGCCCGCCGCAGGCAGCTGCAAATGACTCTTCAGGAACTGTGCGACGCGGCCGGCATATCTGTCGGCTATCTCAGCCAGGTGGAGCGCGACCACGCGACGCCCTCGCTTGGCACGCTGGCGCAGATCGCCAGGAGCCTTGATGTCGGGGTCGACTATTTCATCTCGGCGCCCGGCGTCGAAGAGGGCCAGACCCGCGCGAGCGAACGCAACAAGTTCTCCGTCGACGGCTCCTCTATCGTCTATGAGAGGCTTGGCGCGGATTTCGCAGGCAATGTGCTCTCTTCCTTCCTGCTGACCATTCCGGCCGGCTACCGCTCCGAGACGGTGAGCCATGAGGGCGAAGAGATCGTCTACATGCTGGAAGGCGCCGTCACCTTCCGGATCGATGGCGACGAGATCACGCTTTCGGCCGGCGACAGTTTCCATTTTCGCGGCAACAGCCCGCATGCCTGGGCAAACGAGACCGGAGAGGTCGCCCGGCTGTTGTGGACCGGAACCTTGCCGCTGTTCCGCTCATCGCATCCCGCGCGCCCGGCCTTGCGCAGTTCCAAGGCCGAGCCCGGCAAGAAGACAAGCAGGAAAACGACCAAAATGAAGGAGGGACTATCATGAAACTTTTGAAGGCCGCATTGCTGGCGGCAGCGCTGGCGATGCCGCTGGCGCCCGTGGCGAGCTATGCCGCTACCCCGGCCAACGCGCTGGTGGTGGCCCAGAACATCGACGACATCGTCAGCATCGACCCCGCCGAGGCCTATGAGTTCTCGTCGGGCGAATATGTGACGCAGACCTACGACCGTCTGGTGCAGTACGACGCGCCCGACGTGAAGACGCTGGCGCCGGGCCTTGCCACCGAATGGGTGGCCGATGACGCCGCCAAGACCATCACCTTCACCCTTCGCGACGGCGTGAAGTTCTCTTCAGGCAATCCGCTGCGCGCCGAGGACGTCGTCTACTCCTTCAAGCGCGTCGTTGTGCTCAACAAGGCGCCGGCCTTCATCCTGACCCAGCTCGGCTGGACGCCCGAGAACATCGACCAGATGGTCAAGGCCGAGGGCAATAAGGTCGTCGTGAAGTATGACGGCGATTTCTCGTCCGCCTTCGTGCTGAACGTGCTCGCTTCGCGCCCGGCCTCGGTTGTCGATGGCGTAAGCGTCCAGGCCAATGAGGCCAATGGCGACATGGGCAATGCCTGGCTGAAGGCCAATTCAGCCGGCACCGGCCCCTTCGTGCTCAAGGCGTTCCGCCCGGCCGAAATCATCAATCTCGTCGCCAATCCTGACTATTTCGGCGGCGCGCCGGCGATGAAGACCGTGATCATCCGCCACGTCGCGGAAGCGGCGACGCAGCAGCTGCTGCTCGACTCGGGCGACGTCGACATGGCCAAGAACCTGACGCCGGACCAGATCAAGAGCCTCGCCGAAAAGGACACGGCGAAGGTCGAGACCTATCCGCAGGCGGCCGTGCATTTCCTGAGCCTCAACCAGAAGGACGAGGCGCTGCAGTCGGAAGCCATCTGGGAAGCCTCGCGCTACCTGGTCAACTATCAGGGCATGGCCGACAGCTTCCTCAAGGGCCAGATGCAGGTGCACCAGGCCTTCTGGCCGAAGGGCTTCCCCGGTGCGCTCGATGACACGCCCTACAGCTACGATCCCGCCAAAGCCAAGCAGATCCTGGCCGACGCCGGCATCAAGACGCCGCTCAAGGTGACGCTGGACGTGATCAACTCCACCCCGTTCACCGACATGGCGCAGTCGCTGCAGGCGAGCTTCGCCGAGGCCGGCATCAACTTCGAGATCATCCCCGGCACTGGCTCGCAGGTCATCACCAAGTATCGTGCGCGCACGCATGAGGCGATGCTTCTCTACTGGGGCCCGGACTTCATGGATCCGGATTCCAATGCCAAGGCCTTCGCCTACAACGAAGACAATTCGGACGGCAATTATCAGTCGACCACCACCTGGCGTAACGGCTGGGCCGTGCCGGCCGACATGAACGCCGAGACCAAGGCCGCCCGCGCCGAGGCCGACCCGGCCAAGCGCAACGAGATGTATGTCGACCTGCAGAAGAAGGTCCAGGAGAAGTCGCCCATCGTGGTGATGTTCCAGGCCGCAACCCAGGTGGCGCACGCCAAGAACGTCCAGGGCTACGTCAACGGCGCGACCTCCGACTTCGTCTACTATCGCCTCGTCACCAAGAACTGAGGCTAGGGCCCAACAGGCTTTCGGGGGTCGCCTTTGGCGGCCCCTTTTCTTTGGGCACTCGTGTGCCTGCCTCTCAGGCGTGAGCGCTTGCGGCTTCGCGGATCGTCTTGAGCAGGATCGAGAAAGCGGGCGAGGGGGCCATGTCGGTACGCATGGTCAGGCCCACCGGGCCACGGGTTTCGCTTGTATCTATGGGCAGTGCGGCGAGCGTGCCGGCCTTGAGGTCGTCGGCAACGACGCCGGCGGAAATGATCCAGATCGCATCGCTCTGGCGAACGAAGGCGCGGCCGAAAGAGTCGGACACGGTCTCGATCTCGGTCGGGATGGCCGCCACCCCGTTGGTCAGGAAGAAGCGCTCGACGAAGGGGCGGATGATGGAGCCGCGTGTCGGCATCAGCACCGGGTAGTTGCTCAGCTCCTCGAATACATCCCGATCGCCCTTGAGCAGCGGATGGCTGCTGCGAACAACAAAGACGACCTGTTCGGAATAGAGGTGCTCGAAGAAGAAGCCGGTCATCTTTTCGGGCTCGGCCAGACGGCCGACGACGAGGTCCAACTCACCCAGCCTTAGTTGCTCGAGGAGCACGACGTTCTCACCGGTCACGATCTTGATGGTGACGCCTGTATCCTCTTCCAGGAAAAGCTTCATGGCCTGCGGCATGATGTGAGCCGACACGGTCGGCAGCGTGCCGATGCGGATCGGCGGGCCGGCTTCTGCGTCTGCATTGGCGACCGAGTCGATGCCCTGCCGAAGCGCGGTGATCGCCATACCGGCATGCTGCATGAAGATCTCGCCCGAGCGCGTTACCCGGATGCCGCGCCCATCGCGTTCCAGCACCGCAACGCCGAGCGCTTCCTCTAGCTCGCGAATGGTCTTGGTAACCGCGGGCTGGCTGACATTGAGGATGGCCGCCGCCTTGACCACGCTCTTCTGGCGCGCAACTTCAAGAAAGGTCTGGAGATGGCGGAACCGGACGCGGCTTTCGTTCATGGACGATACATAACCCATGGGTTAAGGGATCGCCACAAAATATCATTTTACCAAACCAAACAACTAATCCACTGTCACACCGAGGAGAAACTCAGTGCAATTCATCGATATTGGCGGCGTCGCGCTCCACTACCAGCTCATCGGCGGTCCCGCAGACAAGCCGGTAATCGTCTTTATCAATTCCCTCGGCACTGACTTTCGCATCTGGCGCGACGTGATCGTCCGTCTCGTCGGCGATTTTCCCATCGTGACTTACGACAAGCGCGGCCACGGCCTGTCAGATGTAGGCGCCCCTCCCTACGCGATGGAGGATCATGTCGGCGACCTCGAAGCGCTGCTCGATCATCTCAATGTAAAGAGCGCCATCATTTGCGGCCTGTCGGTCGGCGGCCTTATTGCGCAGGGTCTCTATGCACGCCGCCCCGACCTGATCAAAGGCATTATCCTTTGCGACACGGCCCACAAGATCGGCACGACAGACAGTTGGAACGCGCGCATCGCCACTGTGGAGAAAGAGGGGATCGACGCGATCGCCGACGGCATCCTGAAATTCTGGTTCACGCCTGCGTTCCATGCCGAGCGCAAGATCGAGCTCGCTGGCTATCGCAACATGATGGTCCGCCAGCCCGTCGCCGGCTATGTCGGCACATGCGCGGCGTTGCGCGATGCCGACTACACTGAAGTTGCCGCAAACATCGCAGTGCCGACGCTTTGTATCGTCGGCGACCAGGATGGCTCGACGCCGCCCGCACTGGTGCGCACCACCGCCGACCTTATTCCCGGCGCCCGTTTCGCGGTCATCGAGAACGCCGGACACATTCCTTGCGTCGAACAGCCCGAAGCGCTGGTCGAACTCATGCGCAAATTCCTTGCCGAACTGCCCTCCGGAGAAAGACGTCATGAGTGAACAGCCTCGGCACTCGAGAAGGTACCGGGAGGGGCTTGCCGTCAGGCGTTCGGTGCTTGGTGACGCACATGTCGACCGCGCCGAGAAGGCCTCGACCGATTTCGACCGTCCCTTCCAGGAGTTGATCACCGAAACCGCCTGGGGCAACCTCTGGGCGCGTCCGGGCTGGACCAAACGCGAGCGTTCGATGGTGACGCTGGCCCTGCTTGCCGCGCTCGGCCACGATGAAGAGGTGGCCATGCATGTGCGCGCCACGGCCAACACCGGTGCCACCCGCGAAGACATTTGCGAAGCCTTCCTGCACGTTGCAGTCTATGCCGGCGTGCCGGCGGCCAATCAGGCGATCAAGATCGCCAAGCAAGTGTTCGCCGAAATGGATGGGGAAACCGGGGCAAAATGAGCGCTGATCCGTTGTCCAACCGCAAGCCCGAGACCGGCGCCTTTTTCCAGCGCGACCGCCTGTGGCACCCGCCGGCATTCACGCCCGACTACAAGACCTCGGTGCTGCGCTCGCCGCAGAAGGCGCTGCTTTCGCTCGACAACACGCTGTCGGAGATTACCGGTCCGGTGTTCGGCCACAACGTGCTGGGCGAGCTCGACAACGACCTGATCCACAACTTCGCTAGGCCCGGCGAAAGCGCCATCGGGCCGCGCATAATCGTCTATGGCCGTGTGCTCGACGAGCGCGGCAAGGTCGTGCCCGGAGCGCTGCTGGAATTCTGGCAGGCCAATGCCGGCGGCCGCTATCGCCACAAGAAGGAAGGCTACCTTGCCGCCCTCGACCCCAATTTCGGCGGCTGCGGACGCACTATCACCGACGAGGAAGGCAACTACGTTTTCCGCACCATCCAACCCGGGCCCTATCCCTGGCCGAACGGCGTCAACGATTGGCGCCCCGCTCACATCCACTTTTCGGTGTTCGGCCACGGCTTTGCACAGCGCCTGATCACCCAGATGTATTTCGAGGGCGACCCGATGATCTGGCAGTGCCCGATCGTGAAGGCCATTCCCGACCGGACGGCGATTGAAACACTGATCGCCGCGCTCGATCGCGAGGCGACGATCCCCATGGATGCGCGCGCCTACAAGTTCGACATCGTGCTGCGTGGGCGCCGCTCGTCGCTGTTCGAAAACAGGCTGGAGGGTAACTGATGGCGCAGTCTCTCAACCGTCTGAAGGAAACTCCTTCGCAGACTGCTGGCCCCTACGTGCATATCGGCCTGACGCCGAATTTCTGCGACATCACCGGCGTCTACCCGGAAGACCTCGGCGCAACCATGGTCAACGACAAGACCAAGGGCGAGCGCATCACCATCCGTGCCCGCGTGCTCGACGGTACTGGCACGCCACTCAAAGACGCGTTGATCGAGATCTGGCAGGCCGATGCCGACGGGCTCTACAATTCTCCGGGCGAGATGCGCAGCGCTGCCGATCCGAATTTCTCCGGCTGGGGGCGCAAGGCCACCGACATGGATACCGGCGAATGCGTTTTCGAGACGATCAAGCCGGGCCGCGTGGCGTTCAAGGACAGGAGGCTGATGGCCCCGCACATTACTTTCTGGATCGTCGCGCGGGGCATCAATATCGGCCTGCAGACGCGCATGTACTTCTCTGAGGAAGCTGCGGCAAATGCCGAGGACCCGGTGCTGGCCCGCATCGAGCACAAGGTGCGCGTGCCCACCCTGATTGCGCAGCGCGCTGCCGATGGCGCCTATGTTTTCGACATCCATCTCCAGGGGGAGAAGGAAACGGTCTTCTTCGATATCTGAGCTGGGTATCAGGTCATGTCCTTCTCGCCCTTCGATCATCCAATACTCTCCGGCCTTCTCGGCGACGACGAGACCGCGCGGCATTTTTCGGCCGCTGCCGAGATCGAGGCCATGCTTGTTTTCGAGCGGGCATTGGCCGAGGCGGAAGCCGACGAGGGCGTTATCGAGCGCGAGGAGGCTGACGCGGTTATCGCGGCGTTGAAGACGTTCAAGCCGGATATGGCAGGGCTGAGGGCGGGGGTCGGGCAGGACGGCGTCGTGGTGCCGGAGCTGGTGAGACAGCTTCGCACCGCAATCGGCAAGCCGCATGAAAAGGCGGTGCATTTCGGCGCCACCAGCCAGGACGTCATCGACACTGGGCTGATCCTGCGGCTGAAGCCGGCGATCGCGCATCTCGACGCGACACTGTCCGACGTGATCGACCGGCTGGCGGGTGTGGAGGCACGCTTCGGCGACCGGTACCTGATGGGCAGGACGCGGATGCAGGCCGCGATCCCGATCACGGTTGCCGACCGCGTCCGGTCGTGGCGGGACCCGCTGGTCCGGCACCGCAGGCGACTGGACGAGCAGCGTCGGGAACTGCTCGTCGTACAGTTCGGCGGGGCGGCGGGCACGTTGGAAAAGCTGGGCGACAAGGGGGCAGGCGTGCGCGCCGCGCTGGCGGCCAAGCTGCAGCTAGGCGATGCGCCGCAATGGCACAGCCAGCGCGACAGGCTGGCAGACTTCGCAAGCCTCCTGTCGCTGATTGCCGGCAGTCTCGGCAAGTTTGGGCAGGATGTTGCGCTGATGGCCCAGACAGGCGGCGAGATCGAGCTGAAGGGCGGGGGTGGGTCCTCGGCCATGCCGCACAAGCAGAATCCGGTGGCCGCCGAGGTGCTGGTCGCGCTCGCACGGTTCAACGCCACGCAGCTTTCGGGAATGCACCAGGCACTGGTGCACGAGCAGGAGCGCTCGGGCGCGGCCTGGACTCTGGAATGGCTGATCCTGCCGCAGATGGTGGCGGCCACTGCCGCAGCCCTCCGGCAAGCGAAGGCGCTGGCAGGTCAGATCGAGGCCATAGGCTCGTAGCGGCGGATCTTCTTCCACCGCGACCACGGAATTGGAATGCCACCGCACGTCCGCGAGCCCGGTCATCGGGCGCGGCCGGCCTGAATGCAAACGACAAGCAGGGAAGCAATGCGCACGAAGGTTGTGGTCATCGGTTCGGGTCCCTCGGGGCTGTTGCTCGGGCAGCTTCTGGCCAACAGCGGCATCGACAACATCATTCTGGAACGGGTCGATCGCGACTATGTGCTGGGCCGCGTGCGCGCCGGCGTGCTGGAACAGGGCATGGTGGACCTGCTGGACGAGGCTGGCGTGGGCGCGCGCATGCATGCCGAGGGCTTGCCGCATGAGGGCATTTCCCTTGCCTTCGACAACCGTCTGCACCGCATCGACCTTTATGGGCTCACGGGCAAGCGCGTCATGGTCTACGGCCAGACCGAGGTGACGCACGACCTGATGGACAAGCGAGCGGCGGCCGGCCTGACGACCGTCTATGAGGCCAAGAACGTCCAGCCGCACGATTTCGATACGTCGTCGCCTTTTGTCACTTATGAGAAGGAAGGCCTCACCCAGCGCATCGACTGCGACTTCATCGCCGGCTGCGACGGCTTCCATGGCGTCAGCCGCAAGTCGGTGCCGCAGGATACCATCAGGACCTATGAACGCGCTTATCCGTTTGGCTGGCTGGGCATTCTCGCCGAGGTTCCGCCGGCGGATCATGAGCTGATCTATGCCAACCATCCGCGCGGCTTTGCGCTGTGCTCAATGCGCTCCGAGCACCGCAGCCGCTACTATGTGCAGTGCCCGCTTGACGACAAGATCGAGGACTGGAGCGACGAGCGCTTCTGGGACGAGCTGCGCTGCCGCCTGCCGAAAGAGGCGGCCGACCTGGTGGTGACCGGGCCGTCTTTCGAAAAGTCGATAGCGCCGCTGCGCTCCTTCGTGGCCGAGCCGATGCAGTTCGGCCGCCTGTCACTGGTCGGCGATGCCGCGCACATCGTGCCGCCCACAGGCGCCAAGGGCCTCAACCTTGCCGCCAGCGACGTGCGCTATCTCTTCTCAGGGCTGCGCGAATACTATCTCGACAAGTCATCGGCGAGCATGGAGACCTATTCGGGCAAGGCGTTGGCCAGGGTTTGGAAGGCGGTGCGCTTCTCCTGGTGGATGACCACCATGCTGCATCGCTTCCCCGACACCGACGCCTTCGGCCAGCGCATCCAGGAGGCCGAACTGGACTATCTCGTCCACTCGCGAGTTGCCTCGGCATCTCTTGCCGAAAATTACGTCGGTTTACCTTACTAAGGGCGGGCGTCGGCGGGCTGCACTGCCGGGGCCCTCAAGGGGCTCGAAAAGCACTCTTGCGCCTCATCGGACCCTGTCAGGATCCGATTGACAGGTTGACCGGCCTTTCGCTGGAGGTCGCCTGAATAAATCCTGTTCAGGATGGAACACGCGGTTTCCGCACGAGACAATGGCCGGTTGACCAGAAGTGGGCCTCCCAGCGAAGCGGGTTTCTTGCGGATATGGTCCCAAACCTTCCAGGTCCCATCGGGCTCCTGGACACATTCAAATCGAGAGGCGGTATCCGTCAAGTTGGACCTCGCTAAGCCATCCCTCCCGATGTTGCGACTGTTGTGCGAGGCCGCAATAAAGCAATTTCGGCTGCGTGTCATGTCGCAAATCGGCCAAGCATGCAGGACTGGCCGAAAGTACAAAACGCCCTCTGTTCGAACGACGCGGCGCTTACCGTTTCGAACGGCAGGCATTGGGCGTTAGCGTCGAATATGTGCGTGGATCTCCGCCAGAAGTGTCGGGTCGATCGCGGCTTTAGAAATCCCATCGAGAAGCGCATCGCAGCTTACGGCGTTCGCACCAGGCCCCAAGTTTGAGGCGGCAATCGCTCCAGCTACATTTGCTAAAGCGCCGGTGGCGGATGGCGAAAGGCCAGTAAGCATTCCGAATATGTAGCCGGCTGCGAAGGCGTCGCCCGCGCCGGTCGTATCGATGACGTCGACCTTGACGGCCGGCGAATGCAACTCTTCCCCTTTGCGAAAGAGAACCGAGCCTTCAGCGCCGCGCTTGATCACGACGTTCGTCGCGCCGGCTTCGAGCAGGGCGCGGGCGGCGGCATCCAGCGTTGTGGGCTGGCCTTGGCCGCCGAGCAGTTCGGCGTCCGACTCGCCGAGGAACACGGCGTCAATCTGCGGAAGCAGAACCATGACCGCCCGCCCGATCGCGCCGGCGATGCCTGAGGGGATGTCCAGCGTAATCGGGATGTTTCCAGCGCGTGCCAAGTCGATCGCGCGCAGTGCGGCATCGCTCTGAGGGGCCTTGAGCAGAGCATAACCTGAAAGATGGAGTAGGGTGGCGTCGGCCAGCGCCGCCGCTTCGACATCGTCGGCGCCGAGTTTCACGTTGGCGCCGCGATAGGAGAACATGGTGCGCTCACCGCTGGCGCCGACCACAACGATGTTGAGTTGGGTCGGCTCCTCGGCGTCGCGGCTGATCCAGCGGGTTTCGACCCCCGCCGCTGCCATCTCGGCCATGCACCAGTCGCCCCAGGCGTCGGTGCCGGTCCTGCCTATGAAGCGGACCGGCTGGCCGAGCCTGGTCAGTATCAGCGCGGTATTGGTAGCCGAGCCGCCGATGCCGTGCATCTGCCGCTCGGCAATGCCTTCACCGCCTTCCGGCGGATAGGCCGCAACCTGCAAACTAAGGTCGACGTTGATGTCGCCGAGGATTGCGACTGCGGGCAAGAGTGCTCCTAGACATCGATATGCATCTGATCGAGTGCCAGTTCTACATCGGCGATGATGTCGTCAATATGTTCGATGCCGACCGAGAAGCGGACCAGGCCGTCGACGATGCCCATGGCGTGGCGTTCCTGAGAAGGAATGTCGAGGAAGGCCATCGTCCCCGGCATCTGCGTCGTCGTGCGCAGGCCGCCCAGGCTGGCCGCGAAGGAGCAGAGCTGGAGACGCTTCAGCAGACGAACGCCGTGTTCCTCGCTTTCCACCTGGAAGGACAGCATCGCGCCGAAATTGCGCAGCTGTTCCTTAGCCGATTCATGGTTCGGGTGGGACGTCAGGCCAGGATAGAAGACGCGCTTCACCTTCTCATGGCCTTCGAGATAGCGGGCCAGGGCCGCAGCGTTGGCGCACTGCTTCTCAACCCGAAGCGCCAGCGTCTGCACGCCGCGCAGCAGCAGCCAGGCGTTGAAGGGCGACAGCGGCGCGCCGAGCTTGTTCAGTGTGTTCCACCGCACGTCTTCCAGCCAGTCCTTGGGCAGCAGGTCGGACTTCTGCGTGATGACGCCGCCGACCGCGTCGTTGTGACCGCCGATGAACTTCGTGGCGCTCTCGACCACAACGTCGACGCCGAAGGAATGGGGCTGGCAGACCGCCGGGCTGGCAAATGTATTGTCGCAGATCACAATGATGCCGCGGCTGTGCGCCAACTCCACGAGCTTGCGGATCGGCGGCACCTTCATGGTCGGATTGGCCAGGGCCTCGAAGTACAGCACCTTGGTCTTGTCGTTGAAGGCGCGCTCCACCTGTGCAGGATCGCTGGTGTCGACGAAGCTCACGGTGATGCCGAAATCGCCGATACGGTGGTCGAAGAATTCGTGCGTGCTTGAATAGGTGGTGATGTCGGTGACGATGTGATCGCCGGCCTTCAGGATGCCGAACAGGGCGTGCGAGATCGCGGCCATGCCCGAAGCGGTGGCAAGACAGACATCGGCGCCGGTCAATTGCGCGATGTGCTCCTCGAACTTGTATTCCGTCGGATTGCCGCAGCGGCTGTAGATGTTCACTTCCTTGCGCGCGCCGGCGACGATCTGGTCGTAGATGTCGCCTCCGTACTGGAAGTTGGCCGACATGTAGATCGGGTAGCTGATCGACTGCGACTCCGGTTCGGGTTCATAGAATACGGCGCGGCTGGCGAAATCGAGCTTTTTGGACGACATGCGGATACTCCTTGAGGGGGCTTATTCCTTGACCGCGCCGCCGGTTAGGGCGGTGGTGATCTGGCGTTCGAAGAAAACGAAGAGGATGAGCGGGGCGATGGCGGCCAGGAAAATTGCCGCCAGCATCACCGGATAGTTGGTGATGTGTTCGCCCACGAAGTCAGCCAGTCCGACGGGAAGTGTCTTCTTGGCCGGCGAATTGATGAAGACGAGGGGGAACAGGAAGTCGTTCCACACCCAGATCATGTTGACGATCGCGGCGGTGAACATCGCAGGCCGCGCAATCGGCATGGCGATGCGCCAGAAAATAGTGAACTCGCTGCAGCCGTCTATCCGCGCCGCTTCGATGATGTCGCGGGGCAGCGTGACGAAAAAGGCGCGCATGATGAAGAGGGTGACCGGCACATTGAAGGCGGCCGTCGGCAGGACCACGCCAAGATGCGTGTCGAGGAGGTTCATCGCGCGCAGCATCACCACCAGCGGAACGAGCGCCACATAGGCGGGGATGGCCATGGCGATCATCAGGCCGATCTCGATGCCTGCCAGCCAGCGCGGCCGGTAGATGGCGAGCGCATAACCGCCTGCTGTGGCAACGACGACGGCCAGTGCGGTCGAGCCAAGCATCACAATCAGAGAATTGAGCGAATAGGTGCCGAGCGCGCCGGTGCTCCACGCCTGGACGAAGGCGTCGAGGCTGGGCGTCGCAGGTAGCGACCACACCGAACGCATGAACTCCTTGTTGGTCTTCAGCGTGCTGTAGGCCATCCACACAAAGGGGAAGACCACTACCAGGACGTGAACCGAAAGGAAGGCGAGCACCCCGACGCGAGTGATGCTCCAGCGCGAAGTCAGGTGCATGCTCAATCGCCTTTGCCCGCTTTGCTGCTGCGCAGACCGCGGAAGACGATCCAGGCGCCGATCGCCGTCAGGAGCATCTGGGCGAAGCCGATGGTCGCCGCGTAGCCCATCTCGAAAGAGCTGAACCCGATCTTGTAGAGGTAGGTCGAGACGACCTCGCTGGCGTGGTTCGGGCCGCCATTGGTGAGCACGAAGACGAGCGAGAACGTCTTCAGCGAGCCGATGATGCAGAGCATGACGTTGGCGCGCACCGAGTCCCAGACCATCGGCACTGTGATCGAAAAGAGGGACCGAAAATGTCCGGCGCCATCAAGGGCTGCGGCTTCATAGATGCTGTCGGGTACATTGCGTACGGCGGCAACGAAGAGAAGCACGTAGAGGCCGAGATAGGTGAAGCTCATCACCGCAACGACCGCCGCGAACGCCGTTGAGGACTGGCCGAGCCAGCCGGTTGCCAGACTCTGCAGGCCCACGGCCTTCAGAGCCGCGTTGAGCAGCCCGAAATAGGGATTGTAGATGAAACGCCACAGCAGACCGATGCAGATCTCGCTGACGATAACCGGCACCAGATAGAGAAAGAGGAACAGCCGGCCGATTTTGCCAACGATGCGCACGAGGCAATAGGCAATCACGAGCGCCAGCAGCACCTGCAGGACGATGGCCGAGGCGGCCACCGCAAGATTGCGCGCCAGCGCTGCCCAAAAGAAGCCGTCGCCGGCGAGCCGCAGGAAATTGTCCAGTCCAACGAAGACCGGAGTGGCAGTGCCGTTCCATGAGTAGAAGGACAGGACGGAGGAATAGACGACCGGATAGGCGACGAACCCCACGACGAGGATCAGCGTCGGCAGCAGGAACAGCAGCGCGTAGCGGCTGTCGCGTTTCACCGCTGAACTGGCGGCCGCTGCTCCAGATGCCATGGGGGGTCTTCTCCGTACTTGGTCGCGCCACCAGGGGCGGCGCGACCTTGTCGAGCTGTTACTTCGCCTTCAGCGCTTCTTCCAGGCGCTTGGCGGCCTCGTCAGGCGCGACCGATCCATCGAGCACGCCCTGCAGCGAGGTGTAATACGTGTCGGTGCCCTTCGGCGGCATGGCGGTGTCGTAGAACGGATCGAGATTGGCCGCCTTCCCCATCAGGTCGTTGCTGATGCCATAGAGCACGGGACCTGCGGCTGCTTCGGTCGTGGCGCCCTTGACGGTGACCATCGTCTTGCGCAGCTCGACATATTTGGTCATCACTGCGGGCGAGGTCAGGAAGCGCAGCAGCGTGACCGCATCTTCCTTGTTCGTGGTCTTTTCGGCGATGCCGAAGGCCGCAGCGACGCCGCCAAGGATATCGCTCTGGTCGCCCTTGCCTTCGGCGACGGTCGGGAAGGGGAAGAAGCCGAGTTCGAAGCCGTCCGGCGCGTCGGCGGAAGCGCCGATCTGCCAGGTGCCGTTCAGCATCATTGCAGCCTGGCCGTTCAGGAAGAGCATGTTGGCTTCCTGATCGCTCATGCCGTTGAAGCCGACCGGGAAGTAGCCCTTTGCCGAAAGGTCGGCGATGCGCTTGAACGCCTCGGTGCCTTCCGAGCCGAGCGTGGCATCGGGCTTTCCAGCGACGAAGCTGGAGACGACGCCCGAGCCTTTCAGGCGCATTTCGAGATACTGGAACCAGAACGTCGCCGGCCAGGAATCCTTGTTGCCCAGAGCAAACGGAACGAGGCCGTCGGCCTTGATCTTCTCGCACAACTCGAGCAGCTGGTCATAGGTTGCGGGAGCCGTCCAGCCTTTCTCGGCGAACAGCTTCTTGTTGTACCAGAAGACGGAGGAGTCGATGTCGATCGGCACCGCATAGGTGTGGCCAGCCATCGTGGTTTGCGCAAGGGCGCTCGACAGGAAGCTGTCGCCCCAGCCATCCTTGGCCAGTGCCTCATCCAGCGAGTACATCTGGTTGCCGGCCACGAAGGCGCCAAGGAAGCCGCCCGGCAGCGTGTAGAAAACGTCCGGCGGATTGCCGGAAGCCATGGCCGTGTTCAGCTTGGTCTTGTAAGAGGACTGCTCGGCGGCGACGACGTTGAGCTTGATATCGGGATGCGCCTTGCCGAATTCCTCGAGCGCATAGTTGATGAAATCGACTTTGTCCTGCTGTCCGGAATAGGCGTGCCAGAAGGTCAGCTCGCCGGCCAACGCGGAAAAACTCATCGACATGGAAGCGGCGATGCCAAGCGCAACTGCACGCAAACGCATGATTTAACTCCTCCCTACAGGTTTCGCGCACCTTGCGCGAGGGCATGCAGTGGTGCCACATTCTCACTATGGTGTCCACAGTGGCACCACTTATCACCAGATTCTACGCACCGGTGATCTTTCGAGGAGAAGGCCAAAACGAGGCGGGCATGATCGATCATCCCAATATTTCTGGCGGCGGGGGCAATGCCGCGAGCCGGCTGCGCAGCGCGCTGCCCGCACTTTCGGACTCCGAGCGCCGCGTCGCATCCTGGATTCTCGAAAACGTCGACCTGGCCATTCGCCAGTCTATGTCCGCGATTGCGCAGGCCATCGAGGTCAGCGACACCACGGTTCTTCGCATGTGTCGCACGGCCGGCTTTGAAGGCTTCACCGATCTCAAGCTGGCGCTGGTCAGGGATTCAGGCGATCGGCCTGCCAGGGCTCTCGACCAGGCGACAGAGGCCGAGGGCGATTTTGCCTGGGCCAATCGTGTCTTCACGGCCAATATTCAGGCGATCAGCGACACGTTGACGATGCTCGATAAGCCGACCATGACTCGTGCGCTCGATCTCATAGCGGGCGCGCGTCACATTCTCATCGGCGGCGTGGGCGGATCCGGCCTCGTTGCGCAGGCGTTCTATCAGCGATGTTTCCGGCTGGGCCTGCATTGCGACGCGCCGGTGGATTCGCAGTTGCAACTCATGCACGCTTCGCTGCTGGGTCCAAAGGATCTTGTGGTCGCCATTTCCTATTCCGGCATAACCAACGATCCAATCCTGCTGCTTCAGGAAGCCAAGGCGCGAGGCGCATCGACGCTTTGCATCACCGGCAATCAAAGGTCTCCATTGGCGCGTCTCGCCGACCTGGTCCTGGTCAGTGTTTCGTACGAGATGCGCAGCGAACCAATGGCAGCGCAGATTGCCCAACTGACGCTTGTCGACGCCCTTTACGCCGCATTGGTCGCGCGAGCGCCGGACGCCGCCCATATGAACGAGGAGCGCATGGTCAACGCCATCCTCCCAAAGTCCATCCGATGAGGCATCATGCAGCCGGTTGCCGTGCAGGCTCGGTCCCGTTGCCGGATCGGCGCGTATTCAACAGGAATCGCGTCATTGCCGGCTTTCCCCGATCCCGGACAACCCATACAAGTGCAAGCGGCCTGCGTTCAAATGTGACTGTCATTACGAATTTGCATGGCTTGATCCAATCGTTTCATCGTTCAGTCGTGATAGCGCTCTTGACTCCCGAGGAAACGGAATTACAGGTTTTAGTTGTCAGACATCTTACATAGACTGGGGATCGTCCTGACGGGAGTGAACGGGAGGACTAATTGAAAAAGCTCTTCGCACGACTGGCCATTGGGGCTGCATTTGTCGCCTTTGCGGTCTCCGCCCATGCCGGGCAGACGCTCGACCGCGTCATGGGTAAGAAGGCGATGGTTGTCGCCACCAACAGCGGCTGGCCTCCGCAGAGCTATCTCGACGATAACAACGAGATGGTCGGCTTCGACATAGACGTTTCCCGTGAGATCGGAAAGCGCCTTGGCGTCGAGGTGAGCTTCGAGACGCCCGAATGGGCGACGCTGACCGGTGGCCACTGGCAGGGACGCTACGACCTTGGCGTCGGTTCGGTGACGCCAACCAAAGCCCGCGCCCAGGTGATCGATTTCGTCGGCATCTATTATTACAGCCCTTACGTCTATGCGGTGCACAAGGACAGCACGGCAAAGACGGTGACCGACCTCAACGGTAAGGTCATCGGTGTTGAGACGGCAACGACGTCGGAAGATTTCATCAACCGCAAGCTCGAGATCGATGCGCCTGGCCTGCCGCCGATCGAATACAAGCTCGAGCCCGGCGAAGTCCGCACCTATGCCGATTCGATGCTTCCCTTCGATGACCTGCGCCTCGGCGATGGCGTCCGCATCAATGCGGTGATTGCGCCCGAGCAGACGGCGCTCAACGCAATCAAGAACGGCTACCCGGTCCGCGTGCTCGAGGGCGAATACGCGTTCCGCGAGCCGCTCGTCGTGATCGCCGAGAAGGGCGACGCGGAGTGGACGGCCAAGGTCGGCGGCATCATCGAAGAGATGAAGAAGGACGGCACCCTCGGCCAGCTCACCACCAAGTGGTACGGCAAAGACTACAGCGCAGACTGAGTCTAGCGGCACGGGCCGATTTTGGCGCCCGTGCCTTTCCTTTTCTTGAAAGACCCAGGCGCGCGATGACCTATCCCGACACCTATTACAAGCGGACTATGTCCGATCCGAAGAAGCGTCCGTCGCTCGCCGGCACGGAAGAGTGCGATACCCTGATCATTGGCGGTGGCCTGGCGGGGCTGACGACCGCGCTGCAGCTCGCAAGGGCAGGGCAGTCGGTGGTGGTTCTCGAGGCCCAGAGCGTCGGGTTCGGCGCCTCGGGCCGCAATGGTGGGTTCGTCAGCCCAGGCTATGCCACCGGCACTGACCAGATCGCCCGGATCGCCGGACAAGACGCAGCCAAGCGACTGCATCTGATGTCGATCGAGGGCGTGGATTACGTCCGCCAGAACATCGAGGCGCTCGGCATCGACGACGCAAAGCCCAAAAAGGGGCTGATGAGCGCAGTGCGCTATGAGGACGGCGCCAGCCTCAAGGCATATGTCGAGCAAACCCGTCGGCAGTATGGCTATGAACTCGAATTCATGGATCGCGACCGGGTCCGCACCGTGCTGAAGTCGGACCGCTATTTCCAAGCAGTTCGTGACGGCCAATCCTTCCACATGCATCCCCTCAACTATCTGCGGGGGGTCGCGCGCGAAATCGAGCGCCTCGGCGGGCGCATCTTTGAAGCGTCGCCGGCAAAAGCCACCAATCTCGACGGCGCGCAGAAGCGTGTCATGACCCAGAACGGCGAAGTGCGGGCGCGCAACGTCGTCTTCACCACCGGCGGCTACACCGGCTCGCTGCATGGAAAGCTGAAGCGCTCCTTCCTGCCGATCGCGACCTATGTGATGGTCAGCCAAGAGGCGCCGGAACTCATCGCATCCGCTATCCAGACAACGGACGCCATCGGCGACAATCGCCGCGCCGGCGACTATTACCGCGTCGTCGATGACGGCAGGCGGCTGCTCTGGGGCGGGCGCATCACGACACGCGCTGCCTCGACGCAAGCGCTCGTTCGCGAGTTGCGCGCCGAGATGGTGGGAACCTATCCGCAATTGGCCGGCCTCAAGACGGAACTCGCCTGGTCGGGCCTCATGTCCTATGCCCGCCATCTCATGCCCCAGATCGGGCGCATGAGCCCCGGCGTCTGGCATTGCACGGCTTTTGGCGGGCACGGGCTCAACACCACCGCAATCGGCGGCAAGGTCATCGCCGAAGGCATTCTTGGAGAGTCTGATCGCTACAAGCTGTACGAGCCCTTCGGCCTCGTCTGGGCCGGCGGTCTGGCCGGCCTTGCGGTTGCGCAGCTCACCTATTGGAAACTTCAGGCTCAGGACTGGTGGCGCGAACGCGCTGCCTGAAAAGCGAAAGATCGACATCATGCTCGGCCGATTGATACTCAGCTATCCGGAAGCATCGCGGCGGGCCGCAGGCCTGTTCTTTCTCGCCCTGGTAACGGTTGCGCTCTACCAGCTTGGCATTAGTTCCGCCTGGATCGGTCGGGTGCTGCCCTCGGCCGAAACTTGGCTGAACGAAAATCCCACCGCGAGCCGGTTCGTCTCCGCGCTGTTGGTCGCGCTCATAGTGGCCGCCAACTGGAAGGCGCTGCACCAGCTTCCACGCAGACAGCAGATCGTCGCGGTGTGGATGGAGCTCTTCGCGCTCCTGATGGCCTTCTTCTATTCGTTCGATCTGTCCTTCGCCTTCATCGCCAAGAAGATCAGCTTCCTGATCACGCAGGGCGTGGTCACGACGCTTTATATTTCGGCGATCTCGATCGCGATCGCCACCGCCATCGCGCTTGTCGGTGCCATCGGCAAACTGTCGAGCAATGGCGTCGTCTACGGACTGGCGACCTTCTACACGTCGCTGTTTCGCGGCCTGCCGCTGCTGATGCAGATCTACATCATCTATCTCGGGCTGCCGCAGGTGGGTTATGTCATCGGCCCGGTGCCGGCCGGCATTCTCGCGCTTTCCCTCTGCTACGGCGCCTACATGACAGAGATCTTCCGGGCCGGCATCGAGAGCATTCCGCGCGGCCAGTCTGAGGGCGCGGCCGCACTCGGCCTCAACCCTTCCCAGACCATGGCCCTGGTGATCCTGCCGCAGGCGATGCGTATCATCATCCCGCCAACGGGCAACCAGTTCATCGCCATGCTGAAGGACTCTTCGCTGGTGTCGGTCGTCGGCGTCTGGGAAATCATGTACCTCGCCCGCACGCAGGGACAGACGGAATTCCGGCATATCGAGATGCTGATCACAGCCTCGATGATCTACTGGATCCTTTCGATCTGCCTCGAATACGGTCAGTCGCTTATCGAAGAACGTTTCGGCCGTTTCAATGTCCGCTGAAACGTCTTCGGCAGATGTCGACGGCGTGATTGCGCCGTCGAACAATCGTGCCGTGCTGCTTGTTCTTTCTGCCTTTGCCGTCTTCTCGTGCACTGATGTTATCGTGAAGGTGCTTGCGGGACGGATGCTGGCACCGCAGGTAACATTCCTGATCACCGCCGCGGCGCTGATTGTTTTGCTCGGCCACGCTTTTGCCACCGGGCGAGGGTCGCGGCTCGTTCCCCGCCATCCTTGTGTGGCGCTGCTGCGCGCGCTGCTGCTCGCCGGCGATACCTTGCTGATCCATTATGCCTTTGCAGTCCTGCCGCTTGCGGAGGCGTATCTGCTGGCTTTTTTGACGCCGATCCTCGTTGCGGTGCTCGGCTTTGTCTTGCTGGGCGAACGGCTTTCGGCGATTGGCTGGGCGGGCGTGCTGATCGGTTTCGCCGGTGTTGCGGTCGCTCTCAAGCCGGGTGTCGCCCCGCTCAATCTGGGTCATGCGGCGGCGGTCGGGTCCGCTGTCTTCTTTGCTCTTTCGCTGGTTTTGCTGCGCAGGACCAAGGCGGCCGAGACCGACGAGGCGCTTGTTTCAAGCCTGCTGGTCGTGCTTGCGCCGGTCGCCCTTGCTGTAGCGGCTGTCAGCGGCGGGTTCGCACAGGTCAGCCTCGGCGATCTGGCGCTCGCGCTCGCCGGCGGAGCGATGATGCTCGGCGGCCATGCGCTGCTTGTCCGCGCCTTCCGCATCGGCGAAGCCTCAGTGGTCGCGCCCTTCCAGTACAGCCAGATCATCTGGGGCTGCCTGTTCGGGCTGCTTGTCTTCTCGACCCCCGTAGAGCTCCACACGCTGGCCGGTGCCGCGATCATCATTCTGTCCGGCTGGCTCGTGCTCAAGTGATGCCGTGGCCGGCTCTCCGGCAGCCAATACGCCAGCCCTAGAGCCTCAAATCAGAGCGATTGCGGCTCCTGGGGAAAGCCGCCGACATGGGTGCAGGTCTGCGCCGCGTGATCCCGACCGGATTCCAGGCATTGGAGAAGCGATGCACCGGCAACATGCGCAGCCAGGAAGCCGGCGATAAAACTGTCGCCGGCCCCGGTCGTATCGACGACGTCGACCGCGCGAATGCCGGTCGAAGCGCGAACGGTCCCGTCGCTTGCCGCAGAGCCTTCGGAGCCGCGCGTCACCACCGCGATCCGGGCCCCTTGTTGCAGCAGGTGCTCGAGCATTTCCTCGCCGACCTGCTCGTCGTCTCCTGCAGAACCGAAGGCGACCTTAAGCCCGTCGATGCCGAGATCTTCCGGGTCAGCGTTGACGGAAATATCCTGTGACAGGCTGACGCCGGCTGCCGCGAGCGTGCGGCGCAGTGCGCCGCCGTCATTCATCCAGCCAATGTGTACGTGGTCCATCGTCTTGAGGACATCAATCTCGGCCGTCTCGGGCGCGTAACCGGCGCACACGCCGAAATCCTCGAAGGCGATGACACGATCGCCCGACGGCAAGACCTCGATATCGGTATAGGCGGTGACGCCGTCGCGCTCCTGAAGATGATCGAGCAGAACACCGTTTTCCGCCAGCATGCGCCGTGTCCTCAGCCCGCCCGCATCGCGCCCGACGGCGCCGAAGTAATAGGACTTATGCCCGCGACGGGCGAGTTGCACGGCGACGTTGACGGCATTGCCGCCGACGAACGACTGCGAGACGGGCCGCCGAAAGCGATCGATGCAATTGTCACCTACAGCGGCGAAGCGGAAGGTCTTCATGAAAAACCTCTAGGAGGACGGCAAAGCCGCGAACGCGGAAAGGCGCATTCGCGGCTTATAGCTCCGGCTGGCAAGCCTTTCGGGTCAATAGGCGACGCGCTTGTAGTAACGGCGCGTCGTCAGCGGATGATTGCGCATGACCTCCAGATGCGCGCTGATGCGTTCCAGCACCGTTGCGAGCAAGATAGGCGAAATCAGCGCGCGCACTTCCGGCGAAATACCGGGGAGGGCAAACTCGGCCGTGTCGAGCACCGCAAGCTTCTCGGTGTAGTTGGGCACGAAGTTCTGCACCCGCTCGGCGAGCGGCCGCAACTCGTCCTCACCCTTGAACAGGATAACGCTGACGCCCTTTTCGACCAGTTCGAGCGTACCGTGGAAGAAGTCGGAAGCATGAACCGGGCGGGTGCGGATCCACTGCATTTCCTCAAGAATGCACATGCCGTAGTAGAAGGCCTCCGGCCAGACGTTACCGGCGCCAGTCACGATGTGGTAGTCCGACCCAGCGAGGATCTTGGCGAAGGCCTCTGCCTTCGGCTCGTAGGCGCGCTTCACCTCGAGGAGCAACTCCGGCAGCTTGGAGAGCTCTCCAATCACCTGCTCGTAGTTCGCGATCTCGCCGCGATGCTTCATGATCGCGAGCGCGATGAAGAGGGACTGCAGGTAGAAGGACTCGCATGACGTGTCGTCCTCGGCAAAGTTCACGAAGACATGGTCGCCACCCTTGCCGAGCGGCGTTTCCTCATTGCCGACCAGCGTGATGATTTTTGCGCCGATCTCTTTCAACTTGCCGAGCAGGGCGACGCTTTCCTTGGTCGTTCCCGAAAGCGAGGGCATCACGACGATCGACTTCTCCGTCAGATTAGCCGACCCGGTGATGACGAGTTCGGCCGGCATGTCGATGAAGGCAGGGAAGCGAGAACGGCGCTGCAACAGTTGCACGGCCGGTTGCATGAGGATCGCAGCTCCTCCAGTGCCGAGGAAGAAAATGTTCTCCGCTCCGGCGGACAGGCAGGAGGTGATGGCCGCTTCCAGGCGCTTTTGGAGGGCGGCGGCACCCGACTGGATGCGCAGGAATCTCTGTTCGTCGAAGTTCAGCATGGTTTCGGCTCTTGGTCGCAATGAAGATGGATCAATGTTGTAAGACAACTGACATCGTGGTTGACGGCTGTCAAGGGAACGGTCTTGCTTTCTCATGGACTTATCGTTTGGGGAGGGCGGCAGCGCGGGGACGCTCTAGGCTTGACCTGCATGAATTTGTCAGACAAGAACAAGTTTGCGCTAACAATCTTACGAGGCAAGCCCGTGGATGAGCCCCTTCGCGATTCACGCACGCTGGCTATCCAGCTTCGCGATCGGATCGCAGATCTCATTCGTTCCGAAGGACTGAAGCCGGGCGACAAGCTGCCGACAGAGGCGCAGTTGACGCAGCGCTTCAAGATTTCCCGCCCAGCCTTGCGCGAAGCCCTGAAGCTGCTCGAGCAGGACGACATCATCTATGTCGAGCACGGACGTGGTCGCTTCGTCTCAGCGCTCTCCGCGGTCCAGGTTGACCGGCCGATCACGGTGTTCGAGAGCGTCACCGACATGGCGCGTCACTACGGCTACACCACCGTGAACAAGGTGCTGTCGATCTCGGAGGAAAAGCCGGACAGCCGCGTGGCCGAGTCCCTGCAACTCTCGCCTTCCGATCGCGTCATTCGCATCGAGCGCATAAGGCTGCATAACGACGAGCCGATCCTCTACTGCATCGACTATGTGCCGCGCAGCATCATTCCGACGCGGCTCTACGATATTGACTGGAGCGGATCGTTGCTGGGGCTGCTAGAGCAATATGGGAACAGGCCGCGCATGTCGGCCGCTACCGTGTCCTCCGTGATGTTGCCCGACGACGTTATCGAGCGGCACGATCTGAGGGATTTTGGCCCATCGCTGCGGATCACCGAAACCTGTTTCAACGCGGCAGGCATACCGGTGAACTATGCCATCGACTATCATCGTGGCAGCCACTTCTCCTTCAGCCTGACCCGCAAGTAGGCCTCTGCGGCAACGTTGGGGGTGGACCAAAGCGCCGGCAGTTACTGCACGAAAAAGTCTTCGATCCGAGCCGACGTCTGCTTCAAGAGCGGCAGGAAATCCCGCTCCATTTCGGCAACGGAATGTCGCGCGGACTGGGTGGAGACGTTGATTGCCGCGACGATCGCACCCGAGCGGTCACGCAGCGGCACAGCGATCGAGCGCAAGCCGATTTCCAACTCCTCGTCGACAATCGCATAGCCGTCGCGGCGCGCCTTGGTGACGGCATCGGCGATCCGTTTCGGCTCCGTAAGGGTTTTTTCCGTCTTGGGGTCGGGTGCGATGCGGGAAAGGAAGGCGGCGACTTCCTCGGGCTTCAGGCCGGAAAGCAGCACGCGGCCCATGGCCGTGCAATAGGCCGGCAGGTGCGAACCGACATGCAGTTCCAGGCTGACGATGCGCGGGCCTGCGGCGCGAGCTACATAGACCACATCCTCGCCCGACAGGATGGTGGCCGAGCAGGATTCCTGCAACGCGGCGGCCGTTTGGCGCATGAAGGGCTCGGCGAAGGCCCATAGCGAGGTGCCCTGCAGCCAGGTGCGGGCGACCGACAAGAGGCGCGGCGATAGCGCAAACAGTCGGCCGGTCTGCGTGGCATAGCCGGTCGCCACCAGCGTCAGCAGGAAGCGCCGCGCGCCGGCGCGTGTCAGCCCAGCCTTTTCGGCCGTCTCAGTGAGCGTCAACCCCGCCGGATGTGCGGCGAGGATTTCCATGACGCCGAGCCCGCGTTCCAGCGAATTCACGTGGTCGCGTGTGGTGCCTTCTTCACGCATGGACGGTGCTTTTCTGGGCGCAGCCATCGGGTGCACCGAAGATTGACTCTCGAGCAGTATTCATGCACAAAGTATCGCATATAAAACAATTGTTCGCAATGCGAACTTTTGACCAGACGACAAGAGAGCGCAATGGCCAAATTCCTGCCCCTGTCGCAAGCGGTTGCCGACAATCTCAAGGATGGCGATGCCGTCGCCTTCGAGGGCTTCACCCATCTCATTCCCACGGCGGCCGCGCATGAAGCGATCCGCCAGGGTTTCAAGGATCTCACGCTGATCCGCATGACCCCCGACCTCATCTACGACCAGATGATTGGAATGGGCATGGCAAAGAAGCTGATCTTTTCCTACGCCGGCAATCCGGGCGTGGGCCTGCTGCGTCGCCTGCGCGACGCCGTAGAGAACAATTGGCCGCATGCGATCGAGCTCGAGGAGCACAGCCATGCCGCCATGGCCAATGCCTATGAGGCGGGCGCCGCGGGGCTCCCTTGCGCCATCTTCCGCGGCTATCGCGGCGCCGAGCTTGCCAAGGTCAATCCGAACATCAAGTCGATAGAATGCCCCTTCACCGGCGAGAAGCTGGCCGCCGTGCCAGCCGTGCGTCCGGACGTGACCTTCATCCACGCCCAGAAGGCCAACAAGAAGGGCGATCTGCTTATCGAGGGCATCATCGGCATCCAGAAGGAAGCAGTGCTGGCCGCCAAGCGCGCCGTCGTCACGGTCGAGGAAGTGGTCGACGACTTCGACGACCTGCACCCCAACCTGACGGTGCTGCCGAACTGGACGATCACAGCGATTTCAGTCGTGCCGGGCGGCGCGCATCCTTCTTATGCGCACGGCCACTACATCCGCGACAACGCCTCCTATCTCGAATGGGACAAGGTCGCTGCCGACCGCGAGCAGTTCCTGGCCTGGATGCAGAAGAACGTGTTGGAATCGAAGCCGGAAGATTTCGCCGGTCGCGTCGAGAATCTGAGGGACGCCAAATGAGCACGGAACTGGGCTTCACGCCGAACGAGATGATGACGATTGCCGCCTCGCGCGCGCTGAAGAGCGACGACGTCTGCTTCGTCGGCATCGGCGCGCCATCGGCGGCCTGCAACGTGGCGCGGCTGACGCATGCGCCCGACATCACGCTGATCTATGAAAGCGGCACCATCGGCACGGCACCCGACGTGCTGCCGCTATCCATCGGCGACGGTGAGTTGTGCGACACGGCCGTGACCACCGTTTCAGTACCGGAAATGTTTCGCTACTGGCTGCAGGGCGGCCGCATCTCCATCGGCTTCCTGGGGGCTGCGCAGCTCGACAGGTTCGGCAACATCAACACCACCGTCATCGGCGACTATGCGCATCCGAAAACCCGACTGCCTGGCGGCGGCGGCGCGCCGGAGATCGCGACCTCGTCCAGGGAGATCTATATCACCATGGCGCAGTCCAAGCGCGGCATGGTCGAAAAGATCGATTTTTATACCTCCTTCGGCCATGGCGAAGGAGGGGACCACCGCAAGCGGTTGGGCATCGACACGGCCGGCCCGACACTGCTGATCACCGATCTCGCCATCTGGAAGCCTGACCCGGTGACCAAGGAGTTCACGGTTGTTTCGATGCATCCGGGCGTCTCCCGCGAAAAGGTTCAAGAAACCTGCGGCTGGACGGTGAAATTCGCCGAGGAAGTTGCTACGACGCCTGCGCCAACCGAACTGGAACTCAAAACGTTGCGCGACCTGCAGGCCCGCACCAAGGCGGCGCATGAGGGAACCGCAAAAGGGAAAGCGGCTTGAACATGGCTGACGCCTATATCTGTGACTACATCCGCACGCCGATCGGCCGTTTCGGCGGCTCGCTCTCCTCGGTGCGCACCGACGACCTCGGTGCGATCCCACTGAAGGCGCTGGTCGAGCGCAATGCCTCCGTCGACTGGGCTGCCGTGGACGACGTGATCTATGGCTGCGCCAACCAGGCGGGCGAGGATAACCGCAACGTGGCGCGCATGGCGCTGCTCTTGGCCGGCCTGCCGGTCGAGGTGCCGGGCACGACGATGAACCGTCTCTGCGGCTCGGGCATGGATGCCGTCATCGCCGCCGCGCGCGCCATCAAGGCCGGCGAGGCCGAACTGATGATTGCCGGCGGCGTGGAATCGATGAGCCGCGCGCCCTTCGTCATGCCCAAGGCCGACACCGCCTTCTCGCGCAATGCCGAGATCTATGACACCACCATTGGCTGGCGCTTCATCAACCCGCTGATGAAGAAGCAGTATGGCGTCGATTCCATGCCGGAGACCGGCGAGAACGTTGCCGAGGAATTTGCCGTCGGCCGTGCCGACCAGGATGCCTTTGCCGCACGCAGCCAGGCCAAGGCTGTGGCCGCGCAGGACAATGGCCGCCTCGGCCGCGAGATCACACCGGTGACGATCCCTCAGCGCAAGGGCGAGCCGGTGGTTGTCGCCAAGGACGAGCATCCACGTGCCGGCACGACCGTCGAGACGCTGGCCAAGCTGCCGACCCCCTTCAGACAAGAAGGCGGTACGGTGACCGCTGGCAACGCCTCGGGCGTCAATGACGGTGCTGCCGCCCTCATCGTCGCTTCGGAAGCCGCGATCAGGAAATACGGCCTGACGCCGATCGCGCGCGTCATTGGCGGCGCCACCGCCGGCGTTGCCCCGCGCATCATGGGCATGGGCCCGGCGCCGGCGACCAGAAAGCTCTGCGCCCGTCTGGGCATCAAGCCTTCCGACTTCGACGTCATCGAGCTCAATGAAGCATTCGCCTCCCAAGGCATCGCCGTGCTTCGCGACCTCGGCATCCCCGAGGACGCTAGCCACGTGAACCCGAATGGCGGCGCGATTGCGCTGGGCCACCCGCTCGGCATGTCGGGCGCGCGCATTTCGGGTGCGGCCGCACTTGAGCTGAAGGAACGCGGCGGCAAGCTGGCGCTCGCCACCATGTGCATCGGCGTCGGCCAGGGCATTGCGATCGCGCTCGAGCGCGTCTGAGCCGAATCATAGACCGCATTTTCAGGAGCCCGGCGTCACTGACGCCGGGCTTTTTCTTTGTGCGGACGGCACCACGTGCCTCCGCAACCTCGCGCGGATTAGACGGGTCATTTCCGTTTCGAACGAAATCGAAAGGATGTAGAAATGTTCATCCTCACGATTTCCGAAAATGGAGATGAGCCTTGCAAATTGACGACTTCGATAAAAAGATTCTTTCCGAAATCCAGAAGAATGCTAGCCTATCCGTATCAGCCATCGCCGAGCGCGTCAGCCTTTCGCCGACGCCGTGCTGGCGGCGGTTGCAGCGGCTGGAGCGCGAAGGGTTCATCGACGGGCGTGTGACGCTCTTGAACCAGGAGCGCGTCGGGCTCGAACTGACGGTCTTCGTGATGATCCGCACCAATCAGCACAACAGGAGCTGGCTGGAGCGCTTCAGTATGGCCGTCGGCAAGTTCCCGGAGATCGTGGAGGTGAACCGGCTGGCAGGCGAGTACGACTACCTGCTCAAGGTCATCACCAAAAACAACGCCGCTTACGACGCCTTCTACAAAAACTTCATCGACGAGATCGAGCTAAGCGATGTCACGTCCTGCTTCTCCATGGAACAGATCAAATACTCAACCGAGCTGCCTCTCGACGTCGTCGCCTGACGGGCTGGTGGGGAAGATCAGGCAAGGCGTGGTGGGCGAGGGGAGCCCAATCGAGGGCCCGTTCGGCCCGCGTCCGCTGGTCTATGCCGACTATGTCGCCTCGGGCCGGGCGCTGGATTTCGTCGAGGAGGCAGTGCGCGCGCATGTGCTGCCCTTCTATGGCAACACCCATACCGAAACGTCCTTCACCGGCCGCGAGACCACGCGGCTGCGCGAAATGGCTCGCGCATCGGCCAAGCGCGCGGTGGGCGCGGGCGAGCAGCACGCCGCGATCTTCACCGGTTCGGGCGCCACGGGCGCCATCGACAAGCTGATCCGCGCCATGGGCCTTTATGCGCCGGCGCACCTGCACGGGAAGGCTGATGCTGAACGGCCCGTCGTCTTCGTCGGGCCATACGAGCACCATTCCAACGACCTGCAATGGCGCGAAGCGTTGGTGGATGTCGAGCGCGTGCCGCTCGACAGCGAGGGGCAAATCTGCCTCGACACGCTGGAGCGGCTGTTGGCCAAGCACGAAGGCCGCGCGAAAAAGATCGGTGCGTTCTCAGCGGCCTCCAATGTCACCGGCATCAAGACCAATGTGCGCAGGCTGGCGGCACTTCTGCATCAGCATGGCGCGCTGTTCTTTTGCGACTACGCCGCCGGTGCGCCCTACATGGCGATCGACATCACTGAGAGCGCGCCGGGCGCGGGCGACCAAATCGATGCGATTTTCCTGTCGCCGCACAAATTCATCGGCGGCCCGGGGGCCTCGGGCCTTCTGGTCGCCGACCGCGCCCTGCTGTGCGGCAAGGTGCCGTCCGTCGCCGGTGGCGGCACGGTCGCCTACGTCACCGCCGATCATCACGTCTTCGTTGCGGATGCGGAACGACGCGAGGAGGCTGGCACGCCCAACATCGTAGCCGATATCCGCACCGGCATCGCGCTGGAGTTGAAGTCGAGCGTGGGCGCCGAAGAGATCGAGCGGCGCGAGAGCGCCATTGTGGCCAAGGTCATGCAGGCATTCCTTGCCGAGCCGGGCATCGAGGTCCTGGGCTCGCCAACGGCGCCACGCGTCGGCATCTTTGCCTTCAACATCCGCGCCGGCGGCAAGACCCTGCACCACGGCTTTGTCACCGCGCTGCTGAATGACCTGTTCGGCATCCAGGCACGCAGCGGCTGTTCCTGCGCGGGGCCCTATGCGCACGACCTGCTCGCCATTCCGGCGGAACAGGCTGCACGGCACGAAGCTCTTGTGGCTGGCGGCGAGAGCCTGCTGCGCCCGGGCTGGGTGCGGCTCGGCTTCAACTATTTCTTCAGCGAAGAGACGGTGGACTATATCGTCTCGGCCGTGCGCTTCATCGCGCGGCGCGGCGCCGACTTTTTGCCGCTCTACAAAGTCGATGCGAGGACCGGCGTTTGGCGCATGGCCGATGCCCCGACGCCCCGCCCGGCATCGCTGACTGAACTGGCCGACATCTGGAGCGACGCGGCACCAAACGAGCCCTCCGCCGCCATGCCAGATTTCGCCACCTGCCTGCAGCTTGCCGATGAGCTGGCAGATGTTGCCGCTGGCAGGAAATCGGCCGCCGAAAGCGCCTTGAGCCGCGAGGCCGAAGAGCTTCGCTGGTTCTGGATGCCGGGCGAAAGCGTGCGGGCCCCCGCCCGATAGGTGGCTATTTCTCCGGAGCAATCCCGACGCGCGCCGAACTGTCGCCGATAAAATTCCGAACCAGCGGCGGTATCTTCGCCGAATCGATGGGCAGGGCGCCGCATTCGCCGACACCCTTCCGGGTGTCGGCGGCCGTGCCCAGGTGCCGCCAGATCATCGGCGAGGCGTAGGGCAGGTTGGCCTGCCGCCACGACAGGCCGAAGGTCATGCCCTTCAGATAAAGCTTCTGGTGCACTGTTGCCGGCAGCAGGATCGTCTCAGAAACGAGATGCTGGAGCGTGCTCTTTTCGACGATGAAGATGCGGTCGCGCAGATAGGACACCAGTCCTTCGTATTTGCCCAGCTGGCTGATCTCGCGGCCCTTGTCGCGAATCCGCTCGACCGTCTTCACATAGACCAGCCCCTCATGCTCGTAGACCGAGCAGAAGGCGCGGATGATCATGCCCGGCCACGACGGCGAGGTGTGATAGGTCTGGTAATAGCCCAGATAGGGACGCAGCGCTGCCACATCACCGGGGAAGGCGCTCTGCACGAGATCCGAGATGGCGTTGCCGGGATTACGGATTTCCCGAAAACGCTCGCGGAAACTTTTTTCCGGTCGCTCAAAGTCTCCCGGCGTCAGCCCGAAATAGGTTGCGATGCGCGAGAGGTTGTAGGCCGATGGCCGGCTTTCACCCGTTACGTAGCGATTGAATTGCTGCCTGTTTATGCCGAGTTCGCGGCAGATCAGCGAGATCGACGGTTTGGTACTGCACGCCCAGCGCAGGTTGTCGGCCAAGTGGCTGTCTTCCATTCGTCGCTCCGATTGCCCCTTTCCAACTAGCGCAAACTAGCTGCAAGCCGCTGCACATAGCGCAATTGCATGACGCATGGCCAGCCATAGAGTGCGCCCCTCTAGTTTGACGGATGAAGGCAAGGGGCGAGGATTGCTTAACAAACCCGACAAGAACTTTACCGTGCTCGAGAACGAGTGGATCGAGCTCAAGGATGGCCGCCGGCTGGCCGCGCGCATCTGGCTACCGGATGTATCGGAGGAAAAGCCGGTTCCGGCTATCCTCGAATATCTGCCCTATCGCAAGCGCGATGGCACGGCGGCACGCGACGCCACCACCTATCCGGTCTTTGCCCAGCACGGCTATGCGGGTGTACGCGTCGACATCGCCGGCAATGGCGAGTCGGAAGGCCTTTTGACCGACGAATACACTGAGGACGAACTCGCCACTGGGGAGGAAGTCGTCGCCTGGATCGCCGCGCAGCCCTGGTGCTCGGGCGCGGTCGGCATCATCGGCATTTCCTGGGGCGGCTTCAACGGGCTGCAGATCGCCATGCGCCGCCCGGCGGCACTCAAGGCGGTCGTCAGCGTCTGCACCACCAGCGATCGCTATGCAGACGACATCCACTACATGGGCGGCTGCCTGCTCAACGACAACATGACCTGGGCGCAGCAGATGCTGGCCTATTCCTCGCGTCCGCCAGATCCGGCACTGGTCGGCGAGGGTTGGCGCGACATCTGGGTGGAGCGACTGAAGAACCTGCCCAACCTGGCAGCGAATTGGATGTCGCATCAGCGTCGCGACGCTTTCTGGAAGCACGGCTCTCTCTGCGAAGACTGGCAGTCGATCACCGCGCCGGTGCTGTGCATCGGCGGCTGGGCGGACGCTTACCGCAACACGGCCGCCGCGATTGCCGAAAAGCTCGAAGCGCCGGCCAAGGCGCTGATGGGGCCGTGGGATCACAAATATCCGCACATTGCCCGCGTACTGCCCAAGGCAGACTTCCATGGCGAAGTTCTGCACTGGTTCGACCGCTGGCTGAAGGGCGAGGAGAACGGTGCGGAAAACCTGCCGGACTATCGCGTCTTCGTGCAGGATTTCCAGGCACCGATGGTCGAGTTCGGCGAGCGTTCGGGTCGCTGGGTGGCGGAACAGAGCTGGCCGTCGCCGAATGTGGCCATGCAGGCTTTCCATCTTGGCACCGGCACGCTTGGCGCGCAGTCTGAGGGCGAAGTGGTCGTCTCGACGCCGCAGGATCTCGGCAAGGCCTCGGGCAATTTCTGCGCCGGCATGCGCATGGCTAATGAACTGCCGGGCGACCAGCGCACCGACGACGCGCTCTCGGTCTGCTTCGACAGCGGCCCACTGGAAGCGGATGTCGAAATCATCGGCGCGCCGATGATCGAGTTAGATGTGGTTTCGGACAAGCCAGCTGCATTCCTTGTCGGCCGGCTGTGCGAAGTGGCGCCCGATGGCACCTCGATCCTCGTCAGCTACCGGCCGTTCAATCTTGCGCATCGCATCTCGCATGAGCACCCCGAAGCTCTCGAGCCCGGCGAGCGCTATCGTGTGCGCTTCCCGCTCAATCAGTGTGCCCATCGCTTCTCCAAGGGCAGTTCGATCCGGCTTGCGCTGTCCACCAGCTACTGGCCGATGGTCTGGCCAAGCCCGGAGGCGGCTAAGGTGACGGTAGAACTGCGTGACAGCACGCTCTTGCTGCCAGTGCGCAAGAATGCGCAGCCGGAGGACAGCACCGCTGCGCCTGAACCCGCGCGCAGCTATCCCGTGCTCGCGGTCGAGAAGCTGACCGATGCCCATGACAGTACCGAGCGCGGCGTGGACGCAGACGGCCGCAGCTTCTTCGAGACCTTCGACGATTTCGGCTGGAATAGCGACCTCGAAACCGGTCTTGCGACCCATTCCAACGTGCGCCAGCGCTTTTCCGTCAAGCCGGACGATCCGCTAACGGCGGAGGCGTTTGCCGAGTGGACGATGGATCTCAAGCGCGACGGCTGGGAGATCCGCACCAACTCGCACCATCGCATGACCTGCGATGCCACGCATTTCCATATCGAGGCCGGCATATCGACTTTCGAGAACGGTAAACCGGTGTACGAGCACTACTGGAACCAAAAAATCCCGCGCGATCACATCTGAGCCGGGGATAAGGGAACGAACATGAAGAAGAACATGAATATCGAATGGGCTGGCCTGAATATGGGGCGCCGGCGCTTTCTGCAGGGCGCGGCCGCCATCGGCGCCGCGGCTGCGGTCGGCGGACTGCCGAAGCCGGCATGGTCCGCTGTTGGCGGCACGCTGCGCGTGCGTGCCTATTCGGACTTGAAGTCGCTTGACCCGGCCTTCTCGTCGGGCCTGCCGGGAGAGGCAGTACAGGCGCCGATCTACAACAAGCTCATCCAGTACAATCCGGGCAGCGACTGGGGCTGGCAGCTTGATGCGGCAACCTCCATCGAACAGGTTGACTCGACGCATATCAAGTTCGCGCTGCGCGACGACATCGGCTTCACCAATGGCTACGGCGCCATGACCGCCGAGGACGTGAAGTATTCGTTCGAGCGTATTATTGATCCGGCGCTGGATTCGCCCAACAAGCCCGACATGGGCACCCTGAGCCATGTCGAGGTGACAGGCGAGCGCGAGGGCGTGATCGTTCTAAAGGAGCCGTTCGCGCCGCTGTGGTCGATCGCGCTGCCGCACATCACCGGCAACATCGTCTCCAAGAAGGCGTTCCAGGAAGCCGGTGGCCGCATAACCACCTCGGCTGTCGCCGCATCCGGCCCCTACATGTTCAAGGAATGGCAGCCGCGCCAGAAGGTGGTGCTGGTGCGCAATCCCGACTGGAAGGGTACGCCGGCCGCCTTCGACAGCATCGAGATCCTGCCCATCGATGACGAAAACAGCGCCGAGATCGCCTTCGAGGCCGGCGAACTGGACTTCACCGGGGTCCCGGTTTCTTCGGTCGAGCGCCTGCGCGGTGCTGCGCCCAAGAACGGCGTGCTGAAGGAATATCCCTCGCTCTACTATGTTTGGCTCGGCATGAACCTGGACAATCCCAAGCTCCAGAACCCGAAGCTGCGTCAAGCGATCCAGTATGCGATCAACCTGCCGATGATCACCGAGGCCGCCTATTTCGGCATCGCCAAGCCCTCCACCGGCCTGATTGCGCCGGGCCTGGTCGGCCATCGCGAGCAGTCGCTGATCCCCGAGGCCGGCGATCTCGAAAAGGCGCGCCAGCTTCTGGAGGAATCGGGCGAGACCAATGTGTCGCTGACCCTCGACGTCAACAATACGACCACCTTCGTCACTGCAGCGCAGATCATCCAGGCGAACCTTGCCGAGATCGGCATCACGGTGGAAGTGAACGTGCACGAAGCGGCCACCTTCTGGACGCTGGGCGAGGAAGCTTCCGGCGACCAGTGGAAGAAGGTTGAGTTGGTGTTGAACCGCTTCTCCATGCTGCCTGATCCGTATTACGCCACCTCGTGGTTCACCTGTGCGCAAGTCGGCAAGTGGAACTGGGAGCGCTACTGCTCGAAGGAGTTCGATGCGCTACATGAGGCCGCTGCCATCGAGACCGACACGCAAAAGCGTGACGTGATGTACAGGAAGGCGCAGGACATGATGGAGGAAACCGGCGCCTACCGCTTCCTCACCCATGAGGCAACCGCCATCCTCTATAACAATACCATCAAGCCGGCGCTGCGCCCCGATGGCTTCACCTTGCTGCGCTACTTCGAAAAGGCGTAGTCCCGCAAACCGGCTTACCTCGGCGCCCCTTTGCATGGCGGGCGCCGGGCCGCCGCGTTGTTGCATTTTGGGGAAAGGCAGGGCTGCGATGCTCATCTATACGATCAAGCGGCTGGGGCTCGCCGCGCTGATCATCGTGGTGGCGATGACGCTGCTTCTGGTCATGGTGCATATGGTGCCGGGCGATCCCGCGCGCACCATGCTTGGGCCGCGCGCCACGCCCGAGATGCAGGAAGCCCTGCGTATCAGGATGGGTCTCGACAAGCCACTGATCACCCAGATCGGCATGTTCTTCATGAACCTTCTGCGCGGCGATCTCGGCATGGACGTGTTCGAGAACCGTCCTGTAGCAACCATCGTTTTCGAACAGCTGCCCTATACGCTTGAACTCATTGCCGCTGCCATCATCTGGCCGGTCGTGCTCGGCACCATCCTCGGCGTCTATTCGGCCTCGCACCGCAACAGCCTGATCGATCGGCTGACCGGCGTGCTGTCCATTGCCGTGGTGGCCGCGCCCGCCTTCGTCGTCAGCCTGTTTGCGCTGCTGATCTTCGCGGTGCAGCTGCAGTGGCTGCCCGCCATCGGCGCCGGCGATCCGGACAGTTTTGCCGACCGGCTGCGCTATCTCGTACTGCCGGGATTTTCCATCGGCCTGTCCTGGGTCGGATACATCGCCCGCATGGTGCGTGCCTCCATGCTGGAGGTGCTGGGCGAGCCGCACATCCGCACCGCTCGCGCCTTCGGCCTAAGTGAATGGCGCATCCTCTATGGCTATGCGTTGAAACTCGGCATCCTGCCCATCATCACAATGCTGGGCGTGGGGATGGGCTTTCTGCTTTCGGCTGCGGTCTTCACCGAGATGGTGTTCGCGCGGCCCGGAATCGGCAAGCTGGTCATCGATTCCATCACCTCGCGCAACTATCCGGTGGTGATGGGCGCGGTGCTGGTCTCGACCATCCTGTTCGTGCTCTCCACGGCCATTGCCGATTTCGCCAATGCCGCGCTCGACCCGCGCGTGCGCAAGGCGCTCTGAGGGGATGGCGATGAAGCAGCAATCCGAACTCCTCAAGAGCGCAAAGCTCATCCTGCGCGATCCGCTCGGCCTGCTTGGGCTCGTAATCGTCATTGCGCTGGTTGGCAGCGCAATCTTTGCGCCGTCACTCGCGCCCTTCAACCCGACCGCCATCGACATGAAGGCGCGGCTCAGCGCTCCCACCGCCGTCCACTGGCTCGGCACCGACCAACTCGGCCGCGACACCTTCTCTCGGATGATCCTGGGCGGGCGCGTGGCGCTGCAGGTGGCGCTGCCTTCGATCGCCGCAGCACTTGGCCTCGGCCTTTTGCTCGGCATGGTCGCCGGCTACGGGCCGCGCTGGCTCGACAATGCCATCATGCTTTTGTTCGACACGCTGCGCTCGTTCCCCACCGTGATGCTGGCGCTGTCCTTCGTGGCGCTCGTCGGGCCCAGCCTCGGCACTGTGATGCTGGTGGTGATCGTCACCTCCGCGCCGATCTATGGCCGCATCGCACGCACGCAGACGATGACGCTGAAGACATCCGAGTTCATCACCGCCGAAGAGGCTATGGGCGCGCGCATGCCGCGCATCCTGCTCATCCACATCCTGCCCAACATCCTCGGCACGCTGGTGGTGCTGGCTTCTATGGACATTCCGGCAGTGATTGGGCTGGAGGCGGGGCTGTCCTTCCTGGGCATGGGCGTGAAGCCGCCCACGCCGTCATGGGGCTCATTACTGAAGGACGGTTATGCGCTGATCCGCAGCACGCCGTGGCTGATTATCGCCGGTGCTTTCCCGATCGTCATGACCACGCTCGGCTTCACCTTCCTTGGCGAGGCGCTGCGCGACGTGGCCGACCCCAAGCTGCGCAGGACGAGGTAGGACATGAGCGAACCCGTTCTGAAAGTCTCAAATCTCAGCATCGACTACCGCACCGAGCAGGGGCGACTGAAGGCGCTGCGCAACATCGACCTGACCATAGGCGCGGGCGAGATCGTCGGCGTGGTGGGCGAAAGCGGTTGCGGCAAGTCCACACTGATCTCGGCCATCCTGCGGCTGATGGCCAACAATGCGGAAGTCACCGGCGGCGGCATCGCCATCAATGGTCGCGACCTGTTCACGCTGTCGGCGCGCGAACTGCGCATGATGCGCGGCGCGGAAGTTTCCATCGTCTTCCAGGACCCGATGCAGAGCCACAACCCGGTGATCTCCATTGGTCGCCAGATGATCGACATCCAGTTCCGCGAGAACATCTCGAAGAAGGAAAAGCTGAACCGCGCCATCGCCATGCTGGAGGAGGTCGGCATCCCCCAACCGGCGCAGAAGATGAAGCAATATCCTTTCGAGCTGTCCGGCGGCATGCGTCAGCGTCTGGCGATCGCCATGGCGCTGCTGTGCCGGCCTAAGCTTCTGATCGCCGACGAACCAACCACCGCGCTCGATGCGACGCTGGAAGTGCAGATCCTCGAAAAGCTGAAGGATCTGCAGCAGCGCTATGGCTGCGCTGTGCTGTTCGTCTCGCACCATCTCGGCGCGGTCGCCCGGCTCTGCGACAAGGTCGCGGTCATGTACAAGGGCGAGGTGGTGGAAAGCGGCGATATCGACACCGTGTTTTCCAACCCGCAGCATCCCTACACCCGCGCGCTGATCGAATGCGATCCAGCTGGGCTCGAAGAGCGAACGCGCGTGCTGCCCACCATCCCCGCTGACTTTCTGGAAGCTGCCCGCTCATGAACATCGCCGCAGCAACATGCTCCCAAGACGCGGCCCGCGATGAGGTCCTGCGCATCTCGAACCTGCGCGTCAGCTACAGCCGAAAAGGCTTGCTGACCAATTCCTCGCCGCTGGTCGCGGTCGACGGGATCTCGCTGTCGGTTGGCAAAGGCGAGATCTACGCCATCATCGGCGAAAGCGGCTCGGGCAAGACCAGCTTGCTCAGGGCGGCGGCGGGCCTCCTGCCGGCCAGCGGCTCAGTTCAGATCGACGGGCGCGAGGTCGTCGGGGCCTCGAAAAGCGAGCTGCGCGCCATCCGCGCCCGCTTCGGCCTGATGTTCCAGGACCCGGTCGGCAGCCTCAGCCCGCGCCTGACGGTACAGTCGATCATCACCGAACCGTACCGGATCCATGGCGTCAGCAAGAAGGACATGGCCGCCGAGGCACGGCGGCTGTTGAAGCTGGTCAGCCTGCCGGAGGATTTTGCCAGCCGATATCCACACCAGCTTTCGGGCGGCCAGGCGCGACGTGTCGGCGTGGCACGGGCGCTGGCGCTGGATCCGGCGCTTATCCTCGCCGACGAGCCGACCGCGGGTCTCGACGTTTCGGTGCAGGGAGAGCTGCTGAACCTGCTGCGCGATTTACAGGAAAAACTCGGCCTCGCGATCCTGATCATCACGCACAACCTGCATGTCGTGCGCCACATCGCCGACCGTATCGGCATCGTCTATAAGGGGCGCATGATCGAGGAAGGCGACAACGACAGCATCTTCGGCACGCCGGCCGAGGACTATACCAAGCTGCTGCTCGCCTCCAACCTGCACCTCAAGAACCGGGTGGAGCGAGCGTAGGGCAGGGGACTGCCCTATCAGCTACAGCCGCTTTTCTGATTCCTTGTCGAATACGTGCAGGGTGTCGGCGTCGAGCGCGAAGCGGCGGCGGGTGCCGGCCTGGATATCGGATTTCGGCGGCAGGCTGGCGGTGATGCGCTGATGGCCGATCGTTGCGCTGATGACGATTTCCGGACCGGTCAGTTCCACCACCTCGACATTCGCCTCGAATGCCGGCGCTTCGCCGTCCGAGGCAAGCCGCAAGCTTTCCGGGCGGATGCCCAACACCAGCTTCTGGTCGGGAGTGCCCTTGGCGGAGGTCTCGTAGGGTAGCGGAATGACGACATCGGAGCCATCGATGCGGGCGACGCCGTCGGCTATGTGCGCGTCGAGCATGTTCATAGAGGGCGAGCCGACGAAGCCGGCCACATAGAGCGTAGCTGGGCGCTCGTAGATCTCAGCCGGTGTCGCAAGCTGCTCGATATGGCCATTGCGCATCACCGCGATGCGGGTGGCGAGCGTCATCGCCTCGATCTGGTCGTGGGTGACATAGACCACGGTGGTGCGCAGCATCTGGTGCAGGCGCTTCAGCTCAGTGCGCATTTCCATGCGCAGCTTGGCGTCGAGATTGGACAGCGGCTCGTCGAACAGGAACACCTGCGGGTTGCGCACCAGAGCGCGGCCGATGGCGACGCGCTGGCGCTGGCCGCCGGAAAGTTCCGAGGGTCGGCGCTCGAGCAGGTTTTCGATCTGCAGGATCTTTGCGGCCTTCTTCACCGCCTCGGCACGCTCGGCCGCGGGAACTTTCCGCATTTCGAGGCCAAACCCGATGTTCCGTGCAACCGACATGTTCGGGTAGAGCGCGTAGGACTGGAACACCATGGCGATGTCGCGGTCCTTCGGGTGCACGCCCACGACAGAGCGGCCGTCGATGCGCACGTCGCCGCCGGTGGGTTCGGCCAGACCCGCAATGATGTTTAGCAAGGTGGACTTGCCGCAGCCCGAGGGCCCGAGCAGCACCAGGAACTCGCCGCTTTCGAGCGACAGATCGATGCCCTTCAGCGTGTCGACCGTTCCGTAGCGCTTGCGCACTCCGATGATGTCCAGCGCGCTCAACGGCCTTCTCCGGCGATAGTGTAGAGGGTCATGGGACTACTCGACCTTGGTGATCTTGGAGGAACGCACCGGCGTTCCGACATCCGCGACGCGATGCGAGGCAAAGGCCAGCATGAAGCGCTGTGCGGCTGGCAGCAATGCGAAGATGGCCCCGGCACCGCTGGCTGCGCTGGTCGCCACCGTTTCCGTGCCGGCAACCGGCGCTTCGCCGGAGGCGTCGAACACGACCACGGGCGAGCCGGCCTCCGCTGCCGAAATAGCCATGCGGGCGACGAGTTCGGAGGTTGCATCGGCCGCCCGGAACAGTACCACGCCGACATTGGCGCCCAGCATCTCCATTGGCCCATGGCGCAGCTGGCCGCCCTCGAGCGAGAAGCACGGCACGCGCGACAACTCGGTGAGGCCGAGCGCAATGGCTTCCGCAATGCCCTGCGTACGGCGGCCGGAGGTCACGATTGCGGTAACGTTTGCCAGCGATGCGGCGGCCGCGTCGATGGGCACGTTGGTCGGGTTCTTGAGGATTTCCAGCGCCTGTGTGGGGTCGGCGCCCAGCTCGGCGAGCACGGCCAGATGCAGCGCGAAGCTGATGGTGAGGCTGCGGGTCGCGGCAAAAGCCTGCTCGTTACCGCCAACGCCGGCGAGGCAGGGCACGGTCTTTGCGAGCGTGGAATTGCCGTCGAGCGTCAGGCCAAAGGTGTTTTCCGGTACGCCGGCCTCGGCGAACCAGCGCAGTACCTCGGCGCTCTCGCCCGACTGCGAGGTGACGAGAATGGTGCGCCCGGACAGCGGGAGCGGCTGGCCGAGCTGTTCCGACATCGGGACGGCAACCGCATCGATGCCCAGATCGCGATAAAGTGGCTCGACCGCGCGGCCGACCGCATGCGAGCCGCCCATGCCGAGCAGGAGCAGGCGACCGGTAGCGCGCAGCGCCTCGGCGATCTTTTCAGCGACCGGCTTTGCCGCCTCGAAGGAGGCGATGGCGTCGGCATTCTGCCGGGCCATTTCGTTTTCGATGGCGACCAGGCCCGCGGGGCGTTCGTTCTGTGCTGTCATTGTCATCCCTTGACGCCGCCCTGTGTCAGTCCCGAGATCAGGGCTCGCTGCATGAACAGGCCGATCAGCACCGGCGGCAAGGCGGCAAGCACGCCGGCCGTAGCGATCAGGCCGTAATCGGACACCCTGCCGCCGGCGAGGTCGGCGATCGCCACCGTCAGGGTCTTGGCCCTGAGGTCGGAGGTGAAAAGCAGGGCATAGAAGAACTCATCCCACGCCAGCAGGAAGGCGAAGAGCGCGGCAGTGGCCATCACTGGTGCCGCAAGCGGCAGCGTTATAAGCCTCAGAATCTGGTCGAGGCGCGCGCCGTCCATCATGGCCGCGCTTTCGATTTCGCGCGGGATGGAATCGAAGCCGGACTTCAGCAGCCAGGTGGTGAAGGGCGCGAGGATGGTGAGATAGACCAGCGCCAGGCCGTAGACGGTGTTGAGCAGGCCGAGCGCGGCAAGCGCCATGTAGAGCGGCACGGCCAGCGCGACCGGCGGCAACATGTAGGTGGCAATGACCGCATAGAGCGACCAGCCCACCGCTGGCGTACGCGACACCGCCCAGGCGGACGGGATGGCAACCACCAGTGCTGCAATGGTGGCCATGCCGGCAACGCGTAGGCTGTTGAACAGGGCTGCGACGAAGGCGGCGCCCTCGGTGTTGGCCACCGCAGTCAGCAGGCGCGTATAGCGCGACAAGTCCACCGTCTCGGGCCACCAGTGCAGGGGCTTTGCGGTGAGGTCGCCGGTAGAAGAAATGCTCATCACGAACAGCCAGACCACCGGCGCGACGATGATCGCCGCCAGAAGCAGCGCGAAGGCGTGGATGAATATGGTCGCCGTCAGGCTGCGCCGTTCCATCAATTTGCTCCCGCGGTCTTGCGGATGACGGCGGCGTAGATCGCGGCAAGCACCGTCACCATCAATGTAACCATCAGCGCCAACGATGCACCTGATCCCGCGCGTTGGAACGAAAACGCTTCCTGATAGACGAGGATCGAGAGGGTGCGCGTCGAGTTGGCAGGGCCGCCGCGCGTCATGACCCAGATGATGTCGAACACCTTGAAGGCCTCGATAGTGCGCAGCACCAGCGCGACCATCAGCGGACCGGCGAGATAGGGCAGGATAACGAAGCGGAAGCGCGACCAGGCGCCGGCGCCGTCAACCATGGCAGCGGATGTGATGTCACGCGGCACGGCCTGCAGGGCGGCGAGTGCGATCAGCGCGACGAGCGGAAAATTCTTCCAGGTATCGGCGAGAATGAGGGCGGCAAGCGCGGTGCCCGGCTCACCGAGCCAGGAGCGATAGGCGTCGAGCAGGCCTATCTGGGTCAGCGCCGCATTCAGCGCGCCGTATTCGGGATTGTAGATGAGCCGCCACAGCGTGGCGTTGACGACCGTGGGCAGCGCCCAAGGCAGGATCATCAGCGCCCGCAGCACAGTGCGGCCGTAGAATTGCTGGTTAAGCAGTAGTGCTGCACCAACGCCCACAAACATCTCGGCCGTGACGGAGATGACAGCGAACCACGTGGTTGTGAGGAAGGCGCGCTGGAAGCCGGAATTCGACAGCATCTTCAGATAGTTGTCGAATCCGACGAAGTTGCCGGAGGTGCCCACCAGCTTGGCGTCGGTAAAGGAGAGACGCACCGTATCGATGAGCGGCCAACCGATGACCGCCACCATGACGATCAGCAGCGGCAGCATCAAGAGCCATGCGCGCGTGTTGACCCAAGAGCTGGACATGAAGCGGAACCCGTACCCCTAAAGAAAACGCGGGCGACGTCGACGAAACGCCGCCCGCGAAATCAAGTTAGCCTATCAGAGGCCGCTGTTCTCTGCGGCGGTGTTGAGGGCATCCTCAGGCTTCGACTGGCCGAGGATGGCTTCCTGGACGGCCAGCTGCAGCGCGGTCGACAGCTCCTGGTACTTCGGAGTCGTCGGACGCGGATACATGGCAGCCAGAGCGACCTTGGCCGCGGCGATCATGTCTTCCTGGCCGGCGCTGACGGCCGGATCGGCATAGGACGAGGTCCAGATCGGCAGGCTGAGCTTGGCGTAGGCGTTCTGCGTCGCCTGCGAGGTCATGAACTCGATGTACTTCCAGGCTTCGTCCTGGTGCTTGCTGGTGGTGGTGATGCCAAGGCCCATCGAGCCGTTGACGGCCGAGACTTCGCTCTTGCCCTCGACGCCCGGTGCCGGCACGACGCCGACCTTGCCAGCGACCTTGCTCTCCTTGGGGTCGTTGGCCATGTTGTACATGTAGGTCCAGTTGAGGGCGAAGGCTGCCTCGCCGTTCTGGAACACGCGGCGCACGTCTTCCTCGAGGAATTCCTTCGAGTTCGGGTTGGTCAGGCCCGAGGAATACGACGTCACCATGTAGTTCAGTGCATCCAGGCCACCACCGGTCTGGAAGGCGGGCTTGCCGTCCTTCAGGAATTCGCCGCCAAAGGCGCTGACCAGCGTGGTGTAATCGCAGATCGCGGCTTCAGCCTGCGACCAGCTCCACGCGATCGGCGTATCGAGAAGGCCCTTCTCCTTGATGAGCTTGGCCTGGTCGGCAAGCTCAGCCCAGGTCTTCGGCGGGTTCTTGATGCCGGCCTTCTCAAGGATTTCCTTGTTGTAGAAGAGATACTTGGTGTCGAGGATCCACGGCAGGCCGTAGCGCTTGCCTTCATATTCGACCGTGGTCCAGGCGCCCGGCAGCACGCCTTCCTTCATTGCCGGCGTGATGCGGTCGGAGATGTCGACCAGCACGTTGTTGGTGGCGTATTCGGCCGGCCAGATCACGTCAAACAGCACGACGTCGTAACCGCCGCCCGAGCCCTGGGCCAGCACGGTCTTGTCATGCAGGCCTTCATAGGGAACGAACTCGATATTGACGGTGACGTCCGGATTGGCCTTGGTGAAGGCATCCGTCATCGCGCGCACGTCGGCTTCGCTATAGGCGGCCTGTGCCATGAAAAGCGCGTTGAGCTTGGTCTCCGCATGGGCGACGCCGCCGAGCGCGGCACTGAAAAGGGTAGCGCCGAGCAGCGCCGTCTTGATGGATTTCAACATTCTCTCTCCTCCACCGAGTGGTCCTGGACTTCTGACATCGAATTTTGATCAACGCTGTTTCGGAAGCAACCGGTTCCAGCCTCGGTTTTTCCCCCGGCTGACCCTCATTCTCCGAAAAACTTGCATTTTCTCATTAAATCAATTGTCTTGAAATATTCCTCGGTCAATATCGGGGAACTGTCAAGAGGGTCGGTTATGAACGAGATGCGGCAAATACGGGCAAAAAGCGGCACCAATCTCGGTGGCGCAAGCGCGCACAACCGCCGCGTCATGATCGATGCGCTGAGGGTAAACGGTGCGCTGTCGCGTGCGGACCTGGCGCGGGCGACACAGCTGACGCCGCAGACAGTGTCCAACATCATCGAAGAATTGTCGCGCGACGGGCTGGTCATGTCGCAAGGCGTATTGCGCAAGGGCAGGGGACAGCCGGCGACGCTCTACCGGCTCGTGCCCGAGGGCGCCTTTGCCATCGGCCTGCAGATCGATCGGCATGTGACGCGCGCCATCGCGGTCAATCTGGTCGGCGAAGTCTTGGCGCGGATGGAAGCCAATCTTCCCGAAGGCGGGCCGGCCGAGGGCGTGGAAGTGGTACTTGGCCTTGTCGAGCGCGCGCGCCGCGAGCTTTCGGGCTGCATTCCGCAGGCGGAAGAGCGGCTGGTGGGTCTCAGCATTGCTATGCCCGGACCGTTCGGTATCAGCGCGCCCTATGGCGATCCCTGGGCGATGACGGCGTGGCAGAATTTTCCGCTCGTGCAGACTATCGCGGAAGGAACCGGCCTGGAGGTTGCGCTGCAGAACGACGCGGCGGCTGCAGCGACGGCCGAAAAGCTGCTCGGCGCGGCCCATGGCGTGGATCATGCCATCTGCGTCTACCTGGGTTACGGCCTCGGTGCGGGCCTCATCATCAATGGCGAGCTCTATGGCGGCGCCTATGGCAATGCCGGCGAAATCGGCATGGTGCTGGCGCTGGCGCCGGACGATGCGGGCAGTGTCGCGCCGCTGGAGCATTTTGCGTCGATCGCCTCGCTCTGCAAGGCGCTCGAACTCGATCCTGCCGATCCCGAGCTGTTCGCCTTGATCGCCGATGCGGTCGCGCGCGCCGACCCGCGGGTGGAAGACTGGATCGTCAAGGCGGCCGAGCGCCTGCGCTGGACGGTGCAACTCCTGGAATCGGTGTTCGACCCGCAGACGATCATCCTGTGCGGCGGCGCGCCGCGTTCGCTCATCGAAAAATTGGTGGAGCGGATGCAGCCCTTGCTGTCTTCGGTTTCCGAGCGGCAGGAACGACTTCCGCAACCTCGCTTGCAGCCCGGCCTTGGCGACCCTTGGGCAGTGGCGCTCGGCGCGGCGGCGGAGCCGATCTCCCGTGCCTTCGACCCACGCTTTTCAGCCATCCTGAAGGCGCGGCCGACCTCGGGCTACATGTTCCGGTCTTGAACAACCGCACTGTTGCAGGCCTTGACGGCCGATAGCGCGGCGTCTTGAGCGCCTCGCTCCTCATCATTCGGCACAAGTGCGAAACGTCAGCAGGCGTAGTACATTTGTGCCGGAATGACGGCGGAGAAAGCGATGGCCAGAGAGTGTCGTCGAGGACGCAGCCAGGCGGCTTGCGTGGTGTGCTTTCTATTGCTGGCCGCGTCTCAGGCCGATGCCGCCGCGGGAGCAAGTTCAGGTGCTGGCGGGGTAGGCTTGACTGGCTCCAGCGAAGGGATCTTCGTGTTGGAGCTCGTGCTTCTGCTTGTCGTTGGCCGAGGCCTTGGCGAGCTGTTCCAGCGGCTCGACCAGCCAGCGATCATGGGCCAGCTCATTGGCGGCATCCTTCTTGGGCCGACCTTGTTCGGCTGGCTATGGCCAACCCTCCAGCATAGTGTCTTTCCGTCCGATCCAGCCCAGAAGGGCATGATCGAGGCAGTGGCTCAGCTGGGCATTCTGCTGTTGCTCATGCTGACCGGCATGGAGACCGACCTTAAGCTGGTGCGCAGGGTCGGTGCCTCCTGCCTTTCAATATCGACGACAGGCATAATCGTCCCCTTCGTCTGCGGCTTCGCGTTTTCGTTCTTCCTGCCGGAATCGCTGTTGCCCAATCCGAGCCAACGCCTGGTCGCCGGAATATTCCTCGGCACAGCGCTGTCGATCTCGTCGGTCAAGATCGTGGCCATGGTGGTTCGCGAGATGAACTTCATGCGCCGCAATCTGGGTCAGATCATCGTTTCCTCCGCAATCATCGAAGACACGATCGGCTGGCTCATCATCGCGGTTACCTTCGGCATCGTCTCGCATGGGAAGGTGGAGCTGCTGCCTTTGCTGGGCACCGTCGCGGCGGTCGCGGCATTCATGATATTCAGCTTCACCATCGGGCGACGCATGGTTTTTTCGCTGATCCGCTGGAGCAATGACACGCTCCAGAGCGAATATGCCGTCATCACCGTGATCCTCGTCATCATGGGGACGATGGCCTGGGTTACCAACTTAATTGGCGTTCATACGGTTCTGGGCGCTTTCGTGGCCGGCATTCTGATCGGCGAGTCGCCGATCCTGTCGCGGCACATCGAAGCCCAATTGCGGGGCATCATCACCGCGCTGTTCATGCCGGTGTTCTTCGGCATGGCCGGGCTGTCAGCCAACCTCACCGTGCTTGCGGATCCGCACCTTGCTCTACTCACCGCGGCACTCATCGCGATTGCCAGCGTTGGCAAGTTCAGCGGCGCCTTTCTAGGCGGAAGGGCTGCCGGCATGTCCTGGAAGGAAGCGACGGCTGTCGGCTGTGCAATGAACGCACGTGGCTCGACCGAGGTCATCGTGGCGAGCATCGGCCTGTCGGTGAACATCCTGTCAGACACTCTTTTCACCATGATCGTCACCATGGCGGTCTGCACCACCCTGTCGATGCCGCCCATGCTGCGCTGGGCACTCCGGCGGCTGCCGATGAGCCCCGAGGAAAAGGAGCGCGTCGAACGTGAAGCACTGGACGAGCGCGGCTTCGTCGCCAGGCTGGAGCGTCTGCTCGTCATCGTGGACGACAGCGCCGTCGGGAAATTCGCCGCGCGTCTCGCTGGCATGGTCGGAGGTTGTAGCGGCATGCCAATCACACTGCTGCGCCAGAATACAGAGTTGTCAGCAAGCCTGCCGGAGGGCGGCAGACCTCGCGAACATGTCAGGCAGTTGAGAAGGGCGGCGAAGTCGAGCGCCGACGCCGTGCAACAGGACGAAGGCACTCCCGTTGAGGAGGTCCATCTGACCGCTCGCAACGAAATTCCGGTTACCACCGAGACGGTCGCTGACGAATCCCGCAAAGGGTATGACCTGCTATTCGTGGGGCTGGGTGGGAGCACAGGCGGCAACGGGGCCTTCGCGCCCAGGCTCAACGATATCGCTGCCGGTTTTGACGGGGCGCTCTGTCTTGTCTTGCCGGGGGAGGTGGATGCTCGACCGATGCCAAGGCTCGGCAAGGGCTCGACCATTCTCGTCCCGATCAATGGAACGGAAGTCGCGCGCCGTGCCGCGGACCTGGCCCTGGCCCTGGCGAGGCCGCGCAAGGCGCATGTCAAGGTGCTCTATGTTGTCCGCGAAAAGCGGCTCGGTCGGCGCCCTTCCATATCCCGCTGGCGAGAAGAGGCCATGCTGAAGGAGATCGTTGAACTCGCGGACCGCTATGACGTGCCGGTCAGGACGGCGATCCGCACGCACACCAGTCCCGGTGACGCCATTTGCAAGGAAGCAAGGCAGGCCGCGCTCGTGGTCATGGGTGCAACGCAGCGACCCGGGCCCGACTTGTTCTTCGGGCCTACTGCGATGTCTGTCGTTGCCAATTGCCCTCAGCCGATCGTGCTTGTAGCCAGCGAACGCGGGCTGCGCACTGGATAGACACCGGCTCGTCGGGGGAAAGTTCGCCGCCACGCGGGTTATGAATAGGGACGGCGTCGATGAACCATCGGCCGGTCTTTTCGTGGCGAGGCAGGCAGTCTGAGATGAAGGAATCGCGCAAGACACGGAACGATGATCCCAAGGGTCCCTTCTTTTCAGCGGAGCAGGTGCGGCAAGGCAAAATAATATTGCGCACCCGATCGCGGCGTCTGATTTTCATAGCCGGGCTGGCCGGCATTGTCGTGCTGGCTCTGCTCCTGGCGATCTTTGCCAGGTAGCGTCCGTCAGTCCCTACTCTCGCGGGATATACGGATTTCTTCGACCTCGCCGTATTGCGCAAGCGTCGTCAACAGACCTGGCGGGAGTTCGGAAGGCTCGGGCCGGGTCCAGGAGACATCGAACAAGAACCGTTGCGCGCCGGCGCGGCCGAGGCGATCCGTACCGGCAAACCGCGCCTCATAACCCTGCGCCTTGAGGATTGCGGCGAGATCGGGCGCCGTCGCGCCGCCGGTGCCGAGCGCCACCGTGGCGTGATGCTGGCGGGGGATTCTGAGATCGACCCATTTCAGGGCGAGCAGCGTCACGAGCGTGAGCAATGTGCCGGCAATTCCCAGCCAAAGCTGCCCTCCTCCGAATGCGAGGCCGATGGCTGTCATCACCCAAAGCGTTGCCGCCGTTGTGACCCCGCTTACAAGATCGCCCTTCCTCAGAATGGTTCCGCCACCAATGAAGCCGACGCCGGTCAATACGCCGAGCGGAAAGCGCAGCACATCCATTGTGGCAAAGGATTCCGGGGTCTTGCCGGCGACGGACAGCAGCAGATTGGCCTGGATCATGCTGATGGCGGCCGCAAGCCCAACCAGTATCGTGGTTCGAAAGCCGGCCGCCTTGCCATGAGCTTCACGGTTCAAGCCGACCAGCGCGCCGGCCACCACCGTAAGGAGAAGGCGAAGCAAGATTTCCTGCCAGCTTGGGTTCAGTGGCATGCAAGACCCTCAAGTTCTCTCCACGATGTCGATGACGAAAACGCTCTCAGATTTTCGCGATGCCAGGGAAGAAAAGATAACAGGCGACGCTAATCACGACGAGATAGGCAAGCATCACCAGGCACCAGAAGAAATTGTGCCGAATGACCTCGCCTTCGTTGCGCACGAAACGCGTCGTCGATACGCCGACGCTGGCTGTCTGTGGCGCGATGGGCTTTCCTATTTCCGCACCGACTGAATTGACGGTCGGCAGCAGCAGCGGCGGGAAGCCGAGAAGTTGCCCGACCAGAGCCTGGAACTTGCCGAACATGGCGTTGGTGGAGGTGTTGCTTCCCGACAGGGCGACCCCTATGAACCCGAGGATCGGAGCAACGATGATAAAGGCCGTACCGAGCGACGAAAAAGCCTTCGCCAGCGACGCTGCCATGCCGGAATAGTTGTAGACATAGGCTAGGCCGAAAATGAACACGCCGACCAGGCAGGCTCCCCACATCTGCGACCAGGTCTTGTTCCAGATTTCGCCAAGTTGCCTGCGGCTCACACGCAACAGCAGTGAGACGATGATCCACGATGCGAGGATAGCCGAGCCTCCGACAAACGGCGTCCAGTTGAAGACGGCTGCGTTCTTCGCCCCCTCAACGATCGAGGATGCGGCGGCTACCTGCACATGCAGCAACACGATGCCGGGCAGCTTGGACCACGGTCCCGTCCAGGCGACGACAACGATGATCAGAACCGCGATTGGCATCCACGCTTGGAAGATATCGCCCGCGGATAGACCATGATCGCCCGTCGTGACGGGACCCGTCAGCGGCCTGCCGCCATAACCGCGCATCTGCTTGGGCTGCCAGACTTTGAGCAAGAGGAGCAGGCAAACAAAGCACACGATGGACCCGGCAATATCCGGCAGATAAGGACCGAGGAAGACGCCGACCGGCAATTGCCCGGCGATATATGCGAGGGACCCAACCACCGCGATGGGCCATGCCTCCCGCATGCCTTCCTTGCCCGAAACGAGATAGAGCAATATCCAAGGCGGCAGCAGAGCCAGTATAGCAACGATCTTGCTGACCGACCCTGACAGCGCAAGCAACGGGTAACCGGTGACGGCCGCGAGCGCGATGATGGGTGCACCAAGCGCACCGAACGATACCGGTGCGTTGTTGGCGATCGCGGCAACCCGGACGGCATCAAGATCCGGAATATCGAGGGCGATCAGGATCGGGGCGACAAACGCCCACGGATAGCCGAAGCCGACCAGGCCCTCCAGGAGGGCACCGAACGCCCAGGCAAACAGGATGGTCTGGACCCGGACATCCTGCGTTCCCTGTGCAATCAGCCAACGCCTCAGCTTGTCGAACGTGCCTGTGATGACCAGCGTGTTGAACAGCATCACGCCCCAAAATGTGATCCAGTCGACATTCCACACGCCTGTCGCAGAGCCGTAGAGATAGGCGAGCAAGCCGTCGCCGAGCGGCATGCGCCAGACCCATAGCGCCAGCGCAAATGTGATGATCGAGCCGACAAGCGTCGCCACCCACGCCGACCAGCGAAGCGCGGCCAGCATGAAAAGCAATGCCGCGACCGGCAGCAGGGCTACAAGCCAGGTGATGAACAGATTTCCGGTGGGGTTGAGAATCTGACTGAACATGTGAAACACCGCCCATCACAAGGTTGGCGCAGAGATTTCGTGTTCACTTCAATGCAAATCTTGACCGTATGAACTCTTGTTTCCGCCCAGGCTTCGGTGGTGCCTGGGCCGAAATCGTCATTTTGGCAGACGGTTGAGAGTAGCAGATTTTGGCTGCAACGTTAAGGCGAACCCCGTTCACCACCTCCAGGGTCCGGCGTATCTAGGTCGCCATTATCGCTATGGCAGCGGAAGCACCTCGGATCGCTTGGTTTGACCGAGAGCAAAACTCGTCTCGATCGATGCGACGCCCTCAAGCCGGGTGAGCTTTGTTTTGAGAAAGGCTTCGTAGGCCGCGAGGTCGGCCACAACCACCCGCATCAGATAATCGTATTGCCCTGTCATCAGGTAGCAATCCACGACTTCCGGCCAATTCGAAACGGTCTGCGCGAAGCGATCGAGATATTCTTCCCTTTGCCGCTCCAGCTTGATTGAGGCAAAGGCGCTGACCGGCAAGCCGATCTTGGCTTGGTCGATGATGGCGCTGTAGCCCTTTATGATGCCTTCGTCTTCCATCATCCGCAGACGTCTGGCACAGGGAGTAGGGGAGAGCCCCACCTTGTCCGCCAGCTCCTGCAGCGTGATGCGCCCGTCGCTTTGGAGCACGGCGATGATCTTGCTGTCGATACGATCCAGCTTGCTCATTGGCGGAATCCTCCTCAATCTCGGCCATCAATAGCCGAATATATTAAAATTGGCTCAAACCACCCCTGCTTTTAGCCGATTCCTCTAGTGGCGCCCGACTAAGGTTCCACCAAACGAAAGGGGACACCGTGGAAGACAAGATTGCTGTTCTGGCCGAGCTCGAAAAGAAGGTGCTGTGGCTGTCGAGCTGGATGATCCATCACGCCAACCATGTTCGGCCCAACGATGATGGATTGAAGGTCGGAGGGCATCAGGCCTCCTCCGCGTCGCTGTCGACGATCATGACGGCGCTTTATTTCTCCGTCCTCCAGCCAGAAGACCGGGTTGCGGTGAAGCCGCATGCCAGCCCGGTGTTCCATGCAATCCAGTACCTCTTGGGCAACCAGACCCTAGGCAAGCTTGAGAACTTCCGCGCCTTTGGCGGAGCCCAGTCCTATCCCTCGCGTACCAAAGATGTCGACGATGTCGACTTTTCCACCGGCTCGGTCGGCCTGGGCGCGGCTCAAACCGTGTTTGCGTCCCTGGTGCAGGACTATCTGGCAGCGAAGGATTGGTTCGCTGACGGGCGAGAGGGGCGCATGATCGCCCTGCTGGGCGATGCCGAGATGGACGAGGGCAACATCTTCGAAGCTCTGCTCGAGGGCTGGAAGCACGGCCTGCGCAATACCTGGTGGATCGTCGACTACAATCGCCAAAGCCTGGACGCCGTGGTGCGCGAAGGGCTCTGGGAGAGGTTCGAAGCGATTTTCCGGAACTTCGGCTGGGAAGTTCAAATCCTGAAATATGGCTCGCTGCAGCTGGCCGCCTTTGCCGAGCCAGGTGGAGATGCGCTCAAGCACTGGATCGACCAATGCCCCAATCAACTCTATTCGGCGTTGACTTTCCAGGGAGGTGGGGCCTGGCGCAAGAGGCTGCAAGACGACCTCGGCGACCAAGGTCAGGTTTCCGCGTTGATCGAACGCCGAAGCGACGCGGAACTGCACGCGCTGATGACCAATCTCGCCGGTCATGATCTGCCGGTTCTTCTAGAAGCGTTCGAAGCCTCGACGTCCCATGATCGGCCTGTGTGCTTCATCGCCTATACCATTAAGGGATATGGGCTGCCGCTTGCCGGGCATAAGGACAACCATGCCGGGCTCATGACGCCAGCGCAGATGGGTGCGCTGCGCGATAAGATGGGCATTAGGGAAGGCCACGAATGGGAGCCCTTCGAGGGGCTCGCCAAGGAGAACAAAACCCTCGACGCCTTTCTCCGGCAGGTTCCGTTCCAACGAAAGGGGACGCGCCGCTATTCCGCCCCCCGGATCGAGGTCCCCAATCGACTTGAGACGCAGATTGCGCCGTCGATGTCCACGCAGCAGGGTTTCGGTCTGCTGATGAACGAAATTGCAAAGCAGGATTCGCCTTTCGCCGAGCGGGTCGTGACGACGTCGCCCGATGTCACAGTGTCGACCAACCTTGGCGCCTGGGTGAACCGCCGCGGCCTGTTTGCACGCGAGGAACTCGTCGACCTGTTTCGCAAGGAGCGTATCCCATCGACCTTTACCTGGGATTTCTCTCCCAAGGGACAGCACCTAGAACTCGGCATCGCAGAGATGAACCTGTTCTTGACGCTGTCGGCGCTGGGGCTTTCCCATTCCCTCTTTGGCGAACGACTTTTGCCTGTAGGAACGCTTTACGACCCCTTTATTGAAAGAGGCCTCGATGCCTTGAACTACGCCTGTTACCAGGACGCCCGTTTCATCGTCGCCGCAACACCGTCGGGTGTAACGCTTGCGCCGGAAGGCGGTGCGCATCAGTCGATCGCCACGCCCCTCATCGGCATGGCCCAGGATGGACTTGCCTCGTTCGAGCCCGCATTCGTCGATGAGCTTGCGATCATTCTGAGATTTGCCTTCGACTATATTCAACGTGATGGCAGCCGTGAGCCAGACCGCAAAAATTGGCTGCGAGATGCCAACGGGGGCTCGGTCTATCTGCGGCTGTCGACCCGGACGATCGAACAGCCCAACCGACAGATCGACGCCGACATGGCTGCTGACATCGTCAATGGTGGCTATTGGCTGCGCCGGCCAGGGCCGAACGCGGAGCTCGTGATTGCCTATACCGGGGTTCTTGCGCCCGAGGCCTTGGAAGCAGTTGGATTGATGGCGGAAGACCGGCGCGACATCGGCCTCCTGTCGGTGACGTCCGCGGACAGGTTGAACGCTGGCTGGACGGCCGCGCACCTTGGCAAGGAGCAGGGCATGACCAATGCCCAGAGCCATGTCGAAAAGCTGTTGTCGATCATGCCCAGAAATTGCGGTCTGATAACCGTGGCGGATGGCCACCCCGCAACACTTGCTTGGATGGGAGCGGTGCACGGGCATCGCACGCGTTCGCTGGGCGTTGAGCATTTTGGCCAAACCGGCTCGATTGCCGAGCTATATCGTCACTACGGGATAGATGCGCAGGGCATCATGAAGGCAGCTCAATCGCTCATTCCGGGCAAACCCATTCGGCATCTGCAACTTTAGCAGCATCGATTGGCAAAGGCCTTCCGGCGGCTGCGAGGACGGCTCATCCAGGCTTGCGGACGGCTCGCACTCTCCCGCTGCTTCCGCCGCCGCAGAAGAACCGATCCTTGCCGTCGGATTCAAGCCCCGACACCATCGTCCCGGGCGGCATATCGATCCTCTCGAGAACCTTTCCGGTTTCGGGATCGATGTGCCGCAGTTCGCTCTCGTTGCCTTCCAGAGTGGCGTGCCATAGCTCGCCGTCGATCCACGTCACACCAGTGACGAAGCGGTTGGACTCGATGGTGCGGAGGACCTTGCCAGTCTCGGGATCGACCTGATGGATTTTCCGGTCTCGATACTGCCCGACCCACAGCGACCCCTCAGCCCAGGCGAGCCCTGAGTCTCCCCCGCCACCAGGCGCCGGGATCGTGGCGAGCACCTGGCTCGTCCTGGGATCGAGTTTCTGAATGCGGTTCTCGGCGATCTGATAAAGATGCTGCCCGTCGAACGCGGTTCCGGCATGCGCGGGAACGTCGATCGAACGCAGAACCTTCCCGTCCGCCGGATCGAGGGCGTTCAGCCTCTCTCCCGACGCGAACCAGACGTGCTGACCGTCAAACGTGACGCCATGCACTGCCTCTACCCCCGGAAAGGGGCCGTATTCCTTGATGACTTCGGCTGATGATCGTTTCATTCGCTTATCCTAGCCATTTGGCAGTGGAGCAGGGAGTAACAATGACGTCGGGAATCCTGGAACGGACGAGGCAATCCACCGATGCGACCGCCCCTGGCCGAACGACTGTACCTTGCCTTCTGTCGCAAGCTGTTCAAGCGCCCGTTGCACCGTGCGCGGGCTGGCATCGAGAGAGATCGCCAGGGCAGAGCTCGACCAGGACTCGCCGTCGGCCAGCAGGGCAAGCACGGCAGAATGCTGATTTTCGACGGGCGGTACCAGCACGACGACCTCGTTCGCGCGACGCGGCTTGAGCGTAAAGCCTTGCTTCGTCGCGCTTACTTCCGCCAACTCCCGAAGCTCTACACGAAGCCGCCCCATTTCCACTCGCAACCGCGCGCGATGAGATTCATCGGCGTCCTTGCCGTGAAAGGCACGTGCCACCAGCGTGTGTCTCGATGCATCCCCCGGCGAGGCCTCTCCGAGCGTGCGCGCCAGCGCAAAGAGGGTAGGGCGCGTCGCGAGCGAGACGACGCCTTTGGCATCCCGCACGACATTGCGACACCCATCCACGACCAGCGCGCCTGACGATAACAGCGCTTCCACCTCATCGAGCAGGAGCAGGCGTTCTTGGCCACGAGCGATAAGGCGGGCCGCAGGCGCGTTTAGCGTGGCCGATGCATACTCAACCTCCGCGCCCAGCGCGGGGATGCCCGCCTCACGCGCAGCCTGCGCGGCTCGGATAAGTGCGTCATGGGCAGCCTTCGTCTGCAGACGTCGGATTGCGATTCCAACGATTGCAAGCTCGTAGGCCGCCCTCAGCGCGGGTGGGAGACGTATTGGGTCTTGCTCGGCAAGTGCGCGCTCGGCCTCGTCGAGACGACCGATCAGAAGCAGGCGGCGGGCTGTCAGATTGCGCGCATGCGCGGCGTTCAGGCGGTCGCCGTGAGCCTCAAGCGTCGCCTGCGCTCCATCGAGCGCCTTTGCGGACCAGCCGAGATCACGCGAGACAAGCGCGATCTCGGCCTCGGCGACGAGGCACCGCGCGCGGGCCACAGCCTCTTTCGGGCCAAAAGTGCGGGCAGCACTCTTGAGGAGTGCCTTTGCTCGGACGAGATCGCCGAGCTGCGCCATCGCGATGCCTCGGAGGGCAAGCGCAGGGGCGTCTTCGCGCAAGGCAACCCGGTTCAATGCGCCGAGGGGGTCGCCATTGGCGAGGGCGTGAGCAGCGGCGGTGATCAGCGAGTCCATTCGAATCCCGTCACAATTGTAACTCTCACCGTTCGATTTCCGGTGCCAAAACTACCTAACGACCAATGGAGCCGCGCTTCAGCCAAGGCGCGGGACTTCGCCAACACTAGGAGGTTTCGAAAGCCATGACCACATCAGCCAAGAACGGACAAAAAGGCGGACAGCAAGCCATGCAAACGCCGCCAGTCGTGTCGCCACAGGCGTGGGAGGCAGCCCGCCAGCAACTGCTCGTGAAGGAAAAGGCCCAGAGCCGCGCCCGCGACGCCCTGGCTGCCGAGCGCCGGCGCATGCCATGGATGGCCGTGGAGAAGGCCTATGCGTTCGAGGGGCCCGAGGGCAAGGCCAGCCTGCTCGACCTGTTCGAGGGGCGGCGTCAGTTGATCGTCTACCGTGCCTTCTACGAGCCGGGGGTGTTCGGCTGGCCCGACCATGCCTGCCGGGGCTGTTCCATGGTGGCCGACCAGGTCGCCCACGTGGCTCACCTCAACGCCCGCGACACCACGCTCGTCTTCATCTCGCGTGCATCTCAGGCAGACATCGCCCGGCTGAAGCAGCGGATGGGCTGGAATATGCCTTGGTACACTGTCACGGACAGCTTCGACGCCGACTTCGGCGTGGACGAATGGCACGGCACGAACGTGTTCTACCGCGACGGCGACCGCGTGTTTCGCACCTACTTCATCAACAATCGCGGCGATGAGCAGATGGGGAACACCTGGAACTACCTCGACATCACGCCGTTGGGGCGGCAGGAGGTTTGGGAAGACTCGCCCGAGGGCTACCCCCAGACCCCAACCTACAAGTGGTGGAACTGGCACGACAGCTACGCCGCGGACGCAGCGCCCGACAAGAAATGGGTCGAGGTTTCGGACGCCGGAGAAGCTGCGTTCCGCAATCAGCCCGGGAGCACAAATCCATGAGCCACGCCTGTTGCGGCGACCCCGAAAGGCAGGCGGACCATCGGAGCGCCAGTCCACTCAGGACCGCCGATTGGCTGTCCCTCGCAGCATCGCCGACCTTCGCCATCATGGCGCTGCTGACCAGTGTCCTCGACAGCGGTTCGGCGGAGATGCTCTGCTCGACGATGCAAGGGTCGCTGCTGAGCGGGATGACCACGATGTACCTGCTGATGAGCGCCTTCCACTCAGCGCCATGGCTGAAGCTGCTCGCCCGTTTGGGAGGCGGGTCCAAGCTCTGAGATCAGTAGCGGGAGGTCTATTTGCCCTCCCGCAACTGGGCCGGCGTCAGGCCGCAGTGTTTCTTGAGCGTGAACGTGAGGTGGCTTTGGCTGGCGAAACCGCTGAGCAAGGCAATCTCCGTGACGGTCAGCTTCCCTTCGACCAAAAGCCGTTGTGCGAACTCCAGTCGCAGCCCCATCAGATACTGATGGGGCTGCCTGCCGAAGGACTTGTTGAAAGCTTGGATGAAATGGCGCGGTGATAGTTCACAAACAGCGGCCAGATCGGCCACTAGCAGCTTTCCGGTGAAATTCTCGGCCAGAAACTCGCGGATGCGGCGGATGTTGCGAGGCGAAAGCGCTCCGCGCGCGTCGGCTGCTTCGTGCTCCGCCCCGGAATAGTTTCTCAGGAGATGGATACCGAACAAGGTGAGGATCGAATCGACGTATAGTTCGTTCGCCGCCGGTCGTTCCGTAAGCTCCGCCCTCAGAAGGCTGGCAAAATGCAAAGCCTGCGGGTCGACCGCGGTGGCCATCATCGGACGCGGCGCGAAGATCTTGCCGTCATATTCCCGCTCCGAAAGGGCTGCCATGGCAGACGGCGTGATGACGACTGCAACGCTTTCCTTCTTTGAAGGCCAGATCGTAAGGGGCTCGCCTCCGGCAGGAACGATACCAAGCGCGCCCGCGGGCACGTCGAACTCCTGAGTAACGCTGCTACTTACAGAAGCCCTCACGTTCTTTGCGGAGGTAAAGAAAACGGTCGCGTAGTGGCTCTCTGCAACGAAGGACAGCGAGTCGCCGGAGCGGATCGAATGTGTAGCCCCCCCGCTGACCGTCGCAATCCGGCTGCGATCCTTGTCTGGAATAAAGTCGAGTACATTGCCGATAATGTTCATGGAGAGACGCCGCTGCGGTATTCTCTGCTGGCAGTACCCCTGAGACCATCAGCAATGCACTTTGGTTTCGTTCCGAAGTGACTTTCGATGCGGCCGCCCCCCTCGGCCTTTTCCCGTCACTTGCCCGTGTTTGCGCCCAACTCGACCAAACGCTGATACGCCGGCTTGAAGCCCTTGAGCGAGATATCCGTCTTCACCTGCTGGCCGGAAATTGCGGTCATCAAGACGCTTGCCGCCTCGGCGCTTCCGAATTTCTCGATCACCTCTTTCGGCAATTCGATCTCAGCCACGCAGCCGGCAGGTAAGCATGTACGGTAGGGACCTTGCAGGACGTCCTCGTCGCCGATCTGAACGCGAACGCCCTCCGACAGGAGCAGGCCGAACGGCAAGACCAAAGTCGCCTTGGCGGCCTGTTCGGCCTTGCCGATGGCAAACATCAGCACGCGCTGGCGTGATTCCTGCTGGATGAGCTCCTGGCTCATTTGGCATGTGCGCTGCGACTGTTCGCCTTCCACCCTGCTCACGCACTGCACCGTCCAGGCTTCATAGGTTTCGGACAGTGATGTCGGGCCCTGCGTACTAATTGCCTCTTGGGCCATGGCATTTGAGGCCGTCAGCGCGCTGGTCAAAACGAACAGCAAGTGCCGTGCAAGTTTGGATCTTCCCATGATGTCTTTCGTACCCGTCCTTGGGGGATTGTCATTGGCGGGGCCAAGTTGCCGTAAACATGGCCCCAGAAGTTGCGATTGGGCGCGGCAGCCTTTCAGACACGCCGTGCCGATCCTGTTCTTGCGTGTCGGAGACTACCAGCGCATGCGGAAGCCGACCGTGCCGCCTATAGCATTGTTGTTGCCAAAGTTCTCCAGGCTCGTGTTCACTTGCGCCTCACCATAGAGCGAATATTTGTCGTCGGCCCAGTTGAGCGTGCCGCCGACGCCAATGCCCCCATGCAGACGGTCGTTCCGGCTTGAGAATGCGGACCCCGCAACATCCACCTTCGACGCACCGGCAAAGCCATAATAGAGATTGGCGATGCCGTAGAGATGCGTAGAGGCCAGGCGTCCTTCTGAATCCCGCCATTCGACGTCGTGGTTGACGGCCATGCCCAGGCGACTGACGAGATTGCGGCTTTTGCGCAGAGAGACGTCGGCCCCAAAGACATCGGTAAAGTCGTCGAACTGCACCGCCGAATAGGTGAGTTGGGCCTGCGGCGTCAGCGACCAGTTGCCGCCAAGCTCGATCCGCTGACCGGCTTCGATGCTGAGGCTGTAGCCCACGCCGCCATTGCCGTCCACGAGCTTGCGTCCCGCCGTCGCCGACCGGAGATCGCTGTTGAACCAAGTGACTTGCGCCAGACCATCCACATAGAACCCGTTCTCGCCATACCAGGTCAGCGTCGCACCCAGGCCATAGCCGGACGTGTCTATGCTGCCGATGCCATAAGGCGACCAGACGCCAGATGAGCCGGTGCCATATTGGACATACAAGCCGCCGATGAAGCGCCCCGCCTCATTCTGTAGAAGGAGGCCATCAATGCCGGTCTGGAATTTCCAGGTGCTGGCATCATAGTTTGCGTTGCTCGTCGAGGCATTCGGCTCGAACTTGGCGTGCGCAGCCTCGATACGTGCCCAGACGCCGTTGCTGTTGGTAACCCTGTCTCCCTTCGCGTCCGCGTTTGCGCTCTCCGGCCGCGTCCCCCAGACCCGGTTGCCGATGCGCTGCTGCAAGGTGCCGGGTTTGTTGAGCTCCTGAAGCGAGCCCGCATAGCTTTCATAAAGCGGCACCCCCGGCTGATAGAGCGGTGTGCCGGGACCCTGCGGATCGAGAAGTGCCGAACGCAGATACCAGTCGCCATCCATCGGCGTGCTGACGCCGCCCTTGTACAGGCGATAGCCATAGGCACCGGCAACCACGGCTTGTTGCCCCTCGAACAGATAGTCGCCGTCGAGCGTGAAGATGCCATTGGAGGCACCGGCAACGTCGATGATCTTGATACCCTCGATCGTCTGCGCGCCGAGCCCGCCGCGGTTGGTCACGCTGATCTGCGTCGTGCCCGAGGTCGAGCCTTTGACCACCAGACGACTGGTCGCGGAAGTGTCGTTTCCAAGCACCGTTGCAATCTCGAGGCGCCCGCCATTGCCGGCATAATCACCGTCTATGGTAAGCGTGCCGACACCGCCTAGGCCGGACGCGATGACGCCAGCGTTGGTGGTCGTGCCGACATGGCCGATGCCTTCTAGCCGCCCGCCGCTGGCAACCGACAGGCTGCCGCCCAGCACGCCGTTTGCAACCAGCGTACCAGCGTCGACACTCGCGGAACCGCTGTAAGCGCTGCTGTTGGCGGTCAGCACAAGAGTACCGCCGCCGGCTTTCTTGAAGGCACCGGCACCGGAAAGCGCGCCGTTAAGCGTCAGACTGGTGTTAGCATCGGTGAGCAGCGTGCCGGCACCAGTGAACGTGACCGAGCGATCGCTCGTCATATCCGCCGTCGTGCGCAGCGCGCCGCCATCGAAGGAGAGGCCGCCTGCCTTGTCGCCCAACGCGGCATCGGCCGCCACCTGCAGCACACCGCCCGTCATCAACGTGCCACCGGTGTAGCTGTTTGCGCCAGTGAGGACGAGCGTGCCGAGGTCGGACTTCACCAACTCGGTGGACCCGGAAAGAACCGACGCGATCGTCGCGGTCATCACCGCTCCCGCCGATGTGCCGTCGCCCACACGGATACCCGCCTGAGGACCGACAAGCACCAGTTCGCCGCCCTCGATCCGATAGCCATCGACCGCGAATTGCATGCCGGACGCGGTCACCTGGCCAAGGCTGTTGTCGACAGTGACAGTGCCGGCAGCCGCGGTGAAGATCGCGTATGAGCCGTTCGCGTAGGCCGCGTTGATATCGCCACCGGCATCCGTCCAGTTGTCGTTGCCAAGGCTGTTTTGCCAGGTACCATCGCCGCCGGCGATCTTGTGATCGAACCTGCCGCCGGCATCGCCGTCCCAGTAGTTGAGCGTCAGCCCTGCGCCGTTCACAAGATTGATTTGTCCGGTCACCGAGGTTTGGAGGAACACATCGCTGTCATCCGGCATTGCGCCCAGCGCAAGGCCATTGTTGATGAGTGTGCCGCCATAGTTGATCACGCGGTAAATGCCCGCGCCGAACACGCCGCCCGGCGTAACCGATACGTTGAGCGTGCCGCCCAGCGTTAGATCGCCGCCGACATTGACGAGGTCGTTGAGGACACCACCTGCAACATTGGCCTCGCCGAATTGCATGTTCAGCATCGACCCGCTTGTGAGCGACAAGCTGCCCTTGATCGTGAGGGTGCCGGCCGAAGTCGTAGTGCTTCCAGGGGCAAGTGCTGCGCCATCGGCAATCGAGACATCGCCGCCGATGATGCCGGCGCCGCCCAGGGTGGCGCCCATCGCGACCGTGGTTGTGCCGGTTGCCGCCGACTGGTCGCCATTGATGAGCAGCGTTCCGGCGCTGACCGTCGTGGCGCCCTTGTAGCTGTTGGCGCCGGCCAGAATGGTCGTGCCTGTGCCGGCTTGTGTGAACGCACCGCTACCCGAAATCAGGCCATCGAGATTCAAAGAATTCGAACGGTTGGCGACAAGCAACCCGTCATTGACGATACTGCCGGTGAGGCCACCGGAGGTGCCGCCATTGCCAAGTTGCAACGTGCCTTGGGCGATCGTGGTACCGCCCGTATGAGCCGCATTGCCCAGAAGAAGCAACGATCCCGCGCCATCCTTGACGAGGGCGCCCGCGCCGGAAACCGAGCCGTCCAGCGTCAATGTGGTGCTGGCGGCGGTGCGCAATGTCCCGGTACCCGTCAACGTCACGTCACGGCTAGAGGCGACGTCAGCGGTCGTGTGAAGTGCACCGCCATTGAACGACAACCCGCCTGATGCCGCGCCGAGATTGGCGTCGGCCGCGACCTGCAGCGTGCCGCCATTGATCGCCGTGCCGCCGGTATAGCTGTTTGCTCCGGAGAGGATCAGCGTGCCCATGTCGGATTTGACGAGCCGGGTGTTGCCAGTGAGGTCTGACGCGATCCTGGCGGTAATCCCAGCACCGCCTGTGGTGCCGTCACCTACGCGGATCACCGAGGATGTGCCGCCGGCGAGGGTGATCGGGCCTCCCACGATGACATAGCCGTCGGTGAGGAACTGCATGCCCCCAGCTTTGACTACGCCCAGGCTGCTATCGACCGTGACGGTGCCGGCCGCCCCCATGAAGACGGCGAAAGCAGCATCCTCGAAAGGTGCGTTGGCAGTGCCGTCCTCGGTCCAGTTGTCATTGCCTGTGCCGCCGGCATTGGCCTGCCAGCTGCCGTCGCCGCCTTCTATCTTGCCGTTGTTCTTGTTGGCGACGTCCGCGCCGTCCCAGTAGCGCAGCGCCATCCCTGCGGTGTTGACCAGGTTGACCTGATGGTTGATCGATGTCTGAACATAGAAGTTCGAAGACGGGATCGTGCCGATCGCAAGCCCGTTGTTCGTCAGCGAGCCCGTATAATTGATGATGCGATAGATACCCGGATCGAAGTTCCCGCCGCCCGAAGTCTTCACATTGAGCGTGCCGCCCAGAACCAAGTCACCGCCCACATTGATCAGGTCGTTGAGCGCACCGCCGGCTACGTTCGCCTGCCCGAAGCTGTAGTTGAGCGTCGAGCCGCCGTTGAGCGTGAGGTGGCCGTCGATGGTCAGCGTTCCAGGTGCCGTGCTCAGGTCGCCCGGATTGATCGCGCCGCCATTGGCGACCACGACATCGCCGCCGATCGTGCCCTTGCCGCCAAGCGTGCCGCCGGAATTGACGGTGGTGAGCCCAGTCGCAGCCGACTGGTTGCCGTTGATGTAGAGGCTGCCGGCATTGATCGTGGTCGCGCCCTTATAGCTGTTGGCGCCGGCCAGCACCGTCGCGCCGGTGCCGTTGTGATTGACCGAGCCCGCGCCAGAGATCGCAGCGTTGAATTCATAGTTGCTGCTGTCGTGATTGAAGTTGATGCGGTTGCCGGCCGCGCCCATCGTGACCGCAGTTGCTTCCAGCGTGCCGGCATGGGCGGCCGGGCCGCCTTCCGCCCCGCCAATATTGAGCGCAGCATTGCCCAACCCCATCGCCAACGTTCCACTGCCGGCCTTGACCGCACCGCCGTCAGCTATGGTGATGGTGCCCCTGCCGGTGGCAGCATTTGCGAGGGTAAGCGCACCGCGGGTCTCGAAGCGGGAGCTTCCACCCGTAACGAGCAGATCCGCCGAAGCAGCGTTAGTGCCAAAGGCGATGTCTGCTGTTCCGGCAGTCACCAGACCGCCATTGGAAACGGTCATCGCCCCTCTGCGGAATTGAAGGGAATTGACGAAGTCCCACTGCGAGCCTGCTCCCGAAACCGTAACGACAGCACGGTAACCCGCCGTCGGCGGCACGCCGCCGAGAGTGGTCACCCCTGCGCCCGCCGAGATCATCTTGCCACCGTCGAGAATATTGACGGTAGCCAAGCCGTTGGCGCCAAAGATACTCGCACCGGTGGTGGTGACTTGCGAACCGGGGCCGGTGACATTGAGCGTAGCGCTGCTCCCAGCTCCGTTCGCCAGGGTCAAGCCGGCAAACGACGCCGAACCACCGTTGCGCACCGTCAAGGCGCCTGTGCTGGTGTCACCAATAAGGGAATTGCCTGGTCCCGCGACGAGGCGCGAGCCCGTGCCGTCGACGATCATTTCGCCGCCGGCGTTGACGGTGAGGCTGGCTGTCCCGTTGATCTGGCCGCCTGATTGCAAGACGAGCTTGCCGGCGTTGACCGCAGTCGCACCCGCATAAGTGCTGTTCCCGGTCATCGTCAGCGTGCCGGAACCGTTCTGGGTCAGCGTACCGGTGCCGGAAACAGAACCGGCATAGAGGAGCGCATTCGAGCGGTTGAAGATGAGCGCGCCGTTATCGACAATGTTGCCGGCAATGCTGCCCGTCGCACCGCCATTGCCGACTTGCAGCGTTCCTGCCGCAATGGTCGTACCGCCCGTGTGCGAGGCGTCACCGGTGAGCACCAATATGCCCGTGCCGCTCTTGGTGAGCGCGCCGCCACCGGCGACCGTGCCGGAGAGCGTGAGGGTCGTGCTCGCATTGGTGAGCAGGGTTCCTGCACCGGCCAGCGTGACGGCCCTGTTGCTCGTCATGGTCGCCGTAGTGTTCAGCGTGCCGCCATCGAAGCTCAGGCCGCCCGCCGCCGCGCCAAGATTGACGTCGCTGGCGATCCGCACTGTGCCGCCATTGATCGCGGTGCCGCCGGTGTAGGTGTTGGTTCCACCCAGCACCAAGGTGCCGGCATCTGTCTTCACCAGTCGCGAACTGCCGGTCAGCACCGAGGCGATTGTTGCCGTCATGCCCGCGCCGGCAACGGTTCCATCGCCGACCCGAATGATCGACTCCGGCCCGACCAGGGTCAAGGCGCCCCCGCTGATGAGATAGCCGTTGCTGGCAAACTGCATGCCCGAAGCGGCGACCGGGACAAGGCTGTTGTCCACCGTCACAGTGCCGGCAGTGCCCGAGAAGATCGCAAAACCGCCGTCGGCGTAGCCGGCATTGATGGTGCCGCCCGAATTCGTCCAGTTGTCGTTGCCGGCATTGCTCTGCCACAAGCCATCGCCGCCGTTGATGACACCATTGTTTTTCGGTCCGGCCGCGCCGTCCCAGAAATTAAGCGCCAGTCCGGCGGAATTCACGAGATTGACCTGGCCGCCGACCGAGGTCTGGACAACGACATTGCTGCCCGTCGGCATCGTGCCGAGCGCAAGCCCGTTGTCTGTGAGCGTGCCGCCATAATTGAATACGCGGTAGATGCCCGCACCGAAGATACCACCTGCCGGCACCGAGACATTGATCGTTCCGTCGAGAACGAGGTTGCCCCCGACATTGACCAGATCGTTCAGCGCGCCGCCCACCATATCGGCCTGGCCGAATTCGAAGTTGAGCCGCGTGCCGGACGAAAGGTTGAGATTGCCATTGATCGTCAGCGTGCCGGGGCTGTTGCTGCCGGGCGCCAAGGTCGAGCCATTGGCCATGACGACATCGCCGCCGATTGTACCTGAGCCGCCCAGGGTCGCACCGGAGGCAACGCTGGTGAGCCCCGTCGCTCCCGACTGGTTGCCATTCACCAAGAGCTTGCCAGCGTTGACGTTCGTCGCGCCGGCATAGCTGTTGTTGCCGGTAAGCGTGAGTGTGCCGCCGCCAATCTGGTTTACCGCACCGCTACCCGAGATGAGCCCGCCGAAGCTCACATTGTCAGACCGGTTGAATGCCAGCGTTGCGTTGTTGGCGACATTCCCAACGATGCTGCCAGTAGTGCCGCCATTGCCGATCTGCAACGTACCATTCGTGATGGTTGTGCCACCCGTGTAGGTGTTGGCATTCGTCAGGATCGTCGTGCCGGCTCCGATCTGCGAGATCTTGCCGCTGCCCGAAACGATGTTGCCGAAGGTGTAGCTGTCCGAACGATCGAAGGCGAGGGTGCCGTCATCGACGATGTCGCCAATGACGCTGCCGCTGGCGCCACCGTTACCGAGCTGCAGCGTCCCGCCCGTGATTGTCGTGCCGCCGGTGTAAGTGTGGTTGGCCGTGAGCACCGTTGTGCCGGATCCAGCCTGTTCAATCTTGCCGGCGCCTGAAATCACGCCGTTATACGTGTAGGTGTCCGAGCGGTCGAAGACGAGCTTGCTGCCGTTGATCACATTGCTGACGATCGAGCCAGTGGCGCCGCCGCCACCAATTTTCAACGTGCCAGCATTGATGACGGTGTTGCCGGTATAGGTGTCGTTGCCCGTCAGCACCCAGGTGCCGCTATCGTTCTTGGCAAGGATGGTGACGCCGGTGCCGGCATTACCGATCGAGCCGGCAAGCGTGTTGTTGCCAGTATTGGTGCCGCCGAGCGCAATGGTGCGATCCTGGTTGGCATTCGCCAATGTCACAGGGCCGGTGTCGGTGAAGACGATCGCGCCGGTGCCGGAGGATTCGATGAAGGTTACGCCCGCCGAGAGCGTGAACAGGCGGTTGGTGGTATCGCCCGAGCCGGTGTAGCGCAACGTCGAGCCGTTGCCGATCACCAGGTTGGACGCGGCTGCCGAAGATGCACCAAGGCTGCTGGCAAGCCCGGCGTCGGCGAGCTTGTCCACGCCGAGCACGCCGCCGCTGATCGTGGTGATGCCGGTGTAGGTGCTGGCCGGATTGGTCAGTATCCAGGTGCCGGTGCCGGTCTTGGTGAGCGACGTGATACCGGCGCCGTTGTTGGTGATCTGTGCGGCGAGCTTGTTGTCGGCAGTGCTCGTGCCGGTCAGCGTCAAGGTCTGTGCGGTGTTGGCCGCTGCGAAAGTGACCGGGGCGTTGCTGGTAAAGTTGATCGCGCCGGTGCCCGAGGCATCGAGCCCGTTGCCGCCGCTGGCGCCGAGCGTGAAGCGGCGATCCGTGCTGCCGCCGGTACCCACATAGCGCAGCGTGCCGCCATTGAGGACGAGATTGCTTGCTGCCACGCTCGAAGCGCCGATCGAGCTGGCCTGGCCGCCATCGGTCAGGCAGGTCACTTCGATCGTGCCACCGTTGATCGTCGTGGAACCGCTGTAGTCGCTGGCGCAGCTGCTCAGGTTCTGCGTCGCGACACCGTTCTTGATGAGGTTGCCTGCGCCTGTGATCTTACCGGCATAGATTGCACCGTTATACCCGTTGGTGATTGTGAGGTCGGCGCCATTAAGGTTGACGTTGCCGCCGCTCGAACCACCGCCTTGCAGCCAGACGACGGTGGCGTTGTAGCCATTGAGGTCAAGGAGGCCCCCGGCGACATTGTCCAGATACATTGCGCCGGGCGCACCCAACGCCTGCGTGGAGCCCAACCTGAGTATGCCGCCTGTAACCTGCGTTGCGCCCGTATAGCTGTTTGCTCCCGACAGCACGAGCGTGCCGGTACCATCCTTACGTAGCCCGCCTCCGCCAACGATCTGGCCCTTGAACTCCAACGTCGTGGCTGCATTCGCCACGTTAAGGTAGCCAGTCCCAGTCAGCGTAAAGCCGCGGTCGATAGCAACGCTCGAGCCGGTGTAGACCAGCGTACCCCCGTTGAATACAAGATTTGAGGAAGCAGCGCTCGAGGCGCCAATTCCGCTGGCCAAACCGCCATCGGCAAGGCAGTCGGTGCTCAACGCGCCGTTGAGGGTGGTGACGCCGGTATAGTCATTATTGCAGCCGGTCATCGTCTGCGTATAGGAGCCAGCCCCGCGGGTGAAGCCGCCGGCGCCGGTTATCTTACCGGTGAAGATGCCGTTACCGCCCGCCGTTGTGAGCGTATTGGATCCAAGATTGACGGTGCCTGCGCCGATAATGGCCGCGGCTGTTATGTTGAATCCACCAAGATCAAGCGTGCCGCCGCCATTGATGGTCATATAGTTCAATGCGGGGCCGAACGCCTGCGCGGAGCCCGCGCGCAGCGTCCCACCGTTGATGATGGTGCCACCTGTGTAGGCGTTGGCACCGCTCAGGATCAATGTGCCGTCACCCTCCTTGCGCAGTCCGCCGGTACCGACTGCCGTACCGCTCATGGTGAGGATGGAGTTCGCGTCGGTTACGCCGATGCCGCCACCGCCCGTACCAAGCGTGAAGCCCCGATCGCTGCTAGCGGTCGCACCGAGATATTCCAGCGTGCCGCCGGCGAGAACCAGATTGGCCGAGTTCGCGCTCGCGGCGCCGATACCGCTCTCCACGCCACCATTGGCGAGCTTGTTTACTGCAAGCGTGCCGCCGTTGACGGTGGTGCCGCCGACATAATTGTTATTGCCATTGGCAAGCGTCAGCTTGCCCGCACCAGTCTTGGTGAAGCCTGCATCATCACCGCTCACCACTTGGCCGCCGAAGCTGAGATTGGTGCCTGCGTTGGTGACCTCGATGGTCCGCGACGGGCCGCCATTGACGAGGGTGAACCCGCGATCGCTCGAGGTCGACGCACCTGTGTAGCGGAATGTACCGCTCTCGATCACCAGATTGGACGAGTCCGCCGTCGACGCACCGATGGCGCTTGCGACACCGCCATTGGCGATTGTGTTGACCGCGAGCGTGCCGCCACTCAGCGTCGTTGCGCCGGTGTAGGTGTTTGCGCCGGTCAACGTCGCCAGGCCGGTTCCAGCCTTGGTGAAACCTACCGCGCCACCATTGTCGACGATCGTCGAGGCGATGGTGAAATTGCCACCGCCATTCTGCTGCAGGCCAAGGATGCCACCGCCCGCGCTTCCGGTGAGCGACCCGCCGGTGATCGTCTGGTTGTTGTTGCCAACAGTGGCCGCGACAATGATGGTGCCGTCGATGCCAAGCATCTGGCCAGCACCGATTGTAACCGTCGACGCCGCTGCCTGCGTGTAGCGCAAGCCGCCAAGCTGAACGCCGCCGCCCACCGTGTTGTAGAAGCTTCCGGGATGACCGTCATCGTCAGTGACGAACTGGCCGTTTGCCCACAGGCTGGCATTGTCCTGCCCCGTATAGTCGGAAGCCGTGAACGCAGTGATTTTACCGCCGACAACCTTCGCATAGTCGGAGCCATTGACTGTGGCCCAACCACCAAGTGCCGTGTTCGTGGTGGTGATACTGCCGCTGGCGGGCAGGGTGAAATCGATGAGGCCGCCGGTGCGGTTGATCGCACCGAGATTGAGGGTCAGGCTGCCGCCCGTCCCCGAAGTGGCGCCGATGCGGTTGTTGCCCGCAGTGACGTTCACGCTGCTGAAGGTCTGGCTGTTGGCCTTGCCGGCGGCTCCCGTGACGGTCATCACGCCGCCGACCATGTTCAGCGTCGATGCGCTCGACAGGATATCGCTCGTCGGCGCGCCGGCACTGGAAAAATCGAGCACGACTGCGCCGCCGTTTATGGTGGTGGCACCCGTATAGGTGTTCGCGCCGCTCAGCGTCAGCGTGCCCGTGCCACGCTTCAGAAGGTCACCGCTGCCGGTGATGCTGCCGCCATAGCTCGAATTCGTCGATCCGTTCACGGTCATGGTCGCGCCATTCAGCGCAACGCTGCCGCCGGTTCCGGAGAGAGACGTAAAGGTCGTGTCGAAACCGTTGAGGTCGAGCGTGCCCCCGTTGACGATCGCGGCGTTTGGAGTGCTGAAGGCCTGTGCATTACCCGCTGCAAGCGTACCGCTTTCCACCCTTACCGAGCCGGTGTAAGTATTCGCGCCAGTCAGCAGCCAGGTGCCCGAGCCGTTCGAAACCAGGCCGCCGTTTCCAGAAATGACTCCGGACAAGGTGTTGGTGCCAGTGAAGGTGCCGCCAAGCGTCAGCGTATTGGTTCCGCTTGCCGCGAGCGCGAACCCGCCGTTGAGCGCCAGGGATCCCGTGCCGCTATTGGCAACGCCGGCGTTGCCCGCCAGTATGAAATCGCGGTTGCTGCTATCGCCCGTGCCGGTATAGGCCAGCGCTCCATTGCTGATGGAGACATTGCCGTAGGCACCCGTTCCCAGCGCACTGGCGGTGCCGACATTCTTCAGCGTGTTCGCCCGCACCGTCACGTTCTGGATCGCGGCGACACCGCCAAAGGTGTTGGTGCCGGTTACCGTGACACTGCGGTTCGTGCCGCCACCGTTAAAGACAACACCGACTTGGGCGTTATTGCTGCTGATCGTGCCGAGCAACTCAAGGTCGGCCGTTTGCGCGGTGAAGACGACATTGCGAACCCCAATACTAGAGTTCGTGTGAGCGTTGGCAATGTCGCCAGTGAGCGTGAGGGTACCGGTACCCTGGTTTGTGATCCCCGATGTTCCGTACATCCACGACGCCAGTCGCCAGTTACGGTTGGAACTGGCGCCGCTGCCGGTGTAGACGGCGTACGCCGAGGTAGTGCTGCTCACTCCAAGGGAGATCGTGCCGCTGGCTGCATCTGTCGCGGCACCAAGCGCGCTCGCAGTTCCCAGGTTGCCAATCGATGTGAAGGTAAGGGTCCCGCCATTAACGACACCCGTCGCGCCGGTATAGTTGTTGTTGTTGTTGTTAAGCGTGACGTTGCCGTAAACGTTCAGTCCGCCCGCGCCGGTGAAGCGCGCAGAACCCACACCGGCGCCGGCGATCGAAGCCTGCCCGCCCGAGAGAGTGATCACGCGGCTGCTGCTCAGCGCCCCGGAGCTGTTCAGACCGGCTCCGGCGGCGAGTGTCACACCATTGCTCGCCGCACCGAGCGCCGCATCGCCATTGACGTAGAGAGTGCCGCCCGTGACGCTGATGCCGCCGCTGAGCGTGTTGGCGCCGTTCAGATAGAGATTGCCGGCGCCCGCCTTGGTCAGTCCATTCGTGCCGGCAAGAATGGAGTTGATCGTCGCCACGACACTCGTATTCGTCATGATGGTCGGCGTGACACCGCCAAGGGTCAGCGTGCTGCCGTTGAGAATGTAGTCGGTGGTTTCGAAAGTGAGATTGTGGGCGTTGATTGGCGAGGCCAGAGTCACCGTGCCGGCCGTACCGCCAAAGATCGCATTGTCAAATGCGCTGTTGTCCCAGGGCGCATAAGGCCCGCTGACGCCATCGCCGTTCGGGCTCCAAAATGCCCCGGTCAGGTTCCAGGTGCCCGTACCGCCGCGTCCGACCTGCGTTCCGTTGGGATCCCAGTACCGGTCCACTCCCGCCGCGGCGGCACCAATCACCAGGGCTGAGGCAAATGAAACAGGCAGGGCGCGGGCTGATATCCAGCCGATGATCTCGGCAACGTTCGGCGCATAACTTGCCGCCTTGCCTTTCCACTTGGTCATGCGTCCGCCACGCATCACACGCCCCCATGGGGAAGAGCGATGCGATGTTGCCGCCGATACGTTCGGCTGCTCTTTCGATTGAGCGTCGGCGACCGAGACGTTCTGCATGACGGTAAATCCTCTTTCAAATTCAGCCCGCCAGCAGGAGATCGCCGGTCAGACGTATTCAATCGCTGCACTCGAGGTTGACGCTTGTCGTGGGAAATGGCCGGCCATCGCTGCTGCCCGATCGTCTAGGCAGCATGGTAGGTGCGCCAAGGACCGGCCAACCGGCCGATCGAAGCAAGCGCAACTAAGCCGCGATTACGGCAATGCGATCTGCTGTGGTGATCCGCATCGGCCGGGGATCACGCTTCCGCTGCACATCGCGTTTTGGTGATTGCAGCCATCTCAGCCATGGCTGCCTAAAAATGACGTCAAACAGCGTTGAACGCTGCGATCCGATCGCACCGAGCATATTGCCCCCTCGCATTTACAATCATCCGAGATGGGATGCGGGTCTTTTGGGTATCTCGTTGGAAATCCGCCAGGTTCCAACGCCGCATCGATACCCAATCGCATCCGATTCGACTGATTCACACATGGGGATGAATGCACATTCTGAGGGGCGTGTATTTCAGAATAATCCGGTAAATATCAGAAAACTCCGCCCATCTTTTGCCAAGCACATTACGCTCGCCGTTGTGCTTATCCTATCGTTGGCAAGCACGGTGAGATGGCGCGGAGTTGAGGAAATTGCGAAGAGTATATGTGGTCGCCGTCACTTTAGAGAGCAAAGGCGCCATAAGGCGATTTGGCGGATAGTTTGAAAGCCCGTTCCGGAGGAAGGGGCTTGAAGACCGACTTGGTCGGCGGAAAGCTCCACAGGGCGCCGAAGAACTGCGCATCGCACAGTTCCTGGGTACCGCCGTAATGTCAGCCAATCGACTTGAACATACCAAACTGCGAAAACAGAGACGGCGTGCCGCCGGTGTGGATGAGGCAAGCCGGCTCGTCCGCCGGGATGTGGCCGCGCTCGATGAGGTCCACAAAGCCGGCAAAGGTCTTGGCCGTGTAGATGTGCTCGATCAGTATGCCCTCAGTGCGCGCCAGCGAGATGATGGCCTGCTCGGATTGCGGTGTCGGCTGGCCGTAGCCTTCGCCCAGATAGTCCATGTGGTAGTGGACAGGAACGTCGTCGAGATCCGGCACAGCCAGTCCCGTATGGCTGCGTAAATCGTCATAGATCCGGCTGATGCGCGCGGCGAGCTCAGCCTGGCCATATTCGACGCTCACCAGATGTACCTCGAACGGGTTGCCGAGAAGTGCATTGCCGAAAATGAAGCCCGCTTCCGTCGGCCCCATCGATCCAGCAAGAAATACGTGCCGCAGCGGCTTGTCCTCGCGGAGGACCTGATCGTGCATTTCGGCGGCGGCAACGACATATCCAAGCGCGCCCACGACCGCATCGCCGACGATGTACGGCACGCGCCCCTGTGCGGTCAGTTCGGCGGCTGCCTTCAAGATTGCTTCGCCGCGCTGCTGTTCACTGACCGGCCCGAGGTAGCGGACTTCCGCGCCGAACAATTTGTTCAGGAAGGATCTTTGGCGGTTTGTTTCGTTATCGGCGGAGTTGTGGAAGACGATGCAGTTGAAGCCCGTCATTGCGGCTGCCGCCGCAGTGAGGCGGCAGAGGTTCGACATTGCGCCGCCTGCCACCAAAAGCACGTCGGCGCCCGCGCGCTTTGCGGCGCCCAGCCAGAACTCGAGGCTGCGCAGCTTGTTGCCGCCGAGCGCGATTTCCATGAGATCGTCGCGCTTCATGTAGAGCCCGGGACGCTCCAGCTTGGCCTCGAGATAGCCGAGGCGCTGCAGGGGCGTGGGCATGTTCAGCAGGGTATGTCTTGGGTCGCGCAGCAGCGCGCTTGCTCTGTCCGGCATGGAGGCAGGTCCGCTTATTCCAAATTTCTGATGGTACTTACTGGGGTGATCGGGCTTTGCGGACTTGATCGATGTAGTTGTAGATCGAGTATTTCGAGACATTCAGGCTGTTCGAAACGATCTCGACCGCGCCCTTCACGCGAAAGACACCCCTGTCTTCAAGCCGCCGCACGATTTCGAGCCGATATTCCTTTCCGGAGACGCTTCTGGTGCCGTTTCGGCTCTCGAATGTCTCGGCAATGATCGACTCGACGATCTGGCCGATATCTTCCTCGCCACCCGTTTCGGTCGGGCGGGGCTGTTCGTCGATGCCGCAAAAGGTCTGAAGCACATCGATGCTGGAGATCAGATGTTCGATGCAAAAGTCGATCTTCAGCACGCCGATCTGGTTGCCTGTGGCCGGGTCGCTGATCATCGTCAGGGACGAACTCAGCCGCCGACCGTCCGGCGTGGTGGACGTGAACATGATGCGGCCGGAATTGGACCGATTTGCCTGGTTGAGCTTTTCGAGGATCGGCGGCGCCAGACGCGAGCCTATCGGGACATCCATGACGGTGCCAGACACGGCGATAAGTCGGGCCGGCCCCTCGCGCATGTCGTACAGCGACACCTGGCAATTGGTACCGAACTGAGCGACCAGCGTGTCCATGAGCAGGACAAAGGCCTGGAACGTCCGGTCGCCTTGCGGCTCAGGTGAATTCGGATTTCTCTTCTCTTTCGGCATGACCCGCTCCCCCTATGTCCTGACCATTCGCCCGTTCTTCGACCGCTCTTCGAGCCGCCCGACAAGCATCAGAACGGGGAAACAGAAGGCGAAGTAAAGGGCGCCTGCCAGGAAATATATATAGAGAATATCACCTGGGAACCGCACGATCGAGATATCGGCCTGCCGCATAAGCTCGACGATACCCACCACCGACACGATCGACGTCGCCTTGATCAGCGTGACATAGACGCCGCCAAGTGCCGGCAGGATCAGCCCGACGGATTGCGGCAGGATGATCAGCCGCAGCGTCTTGAGCCGGGTGAAGCCGAGTGCGAACGCGCCTTCCCATTGCCCGCGCGGAATAGCGCGAATGGCGCCGCTGACGATTTCGGTCACATAGCTCGACGTATAAATGCCGAGGCTTACGAAAGCGGCTGTCTGCGAGTCCCACTGAAGCCAGGAATAGCCGGTGTTGGGCAGCACGAAATAGATCACATAGAGCTGGACCAGAAAGGGCGTGCCACGCAGCAGATGCAGGTAGGCGCCGATCAGAGGCGTTGCGATGCGGATATATTGGCCGCGAAGAATGCCCAGCATCCCCCCGAATAAGGAGCCCCAGACGATGCCGACCAAGGCAAGCTTGAGCGTCTCCACGAAACCCTTGAGCAGCGCGGGCATCACCGCGGCGGCGATTTTCCAGTAATGGGCGAGATCGCTGCCCAGGAAATCGAGAAGCTGGCTGATCATGCCGGTACCCTCCAGCCGCGCCCCGCCAGACGATCCTCGACCAACCGCGACAGGAAAAGCACCAGCAGATAGATGACGAAGTAGATCGCGGCGATGGTGAGGAATGCTTCGTTCGGTCGGACACGGTCGCTGTTCAGCAGCATGCCTGCGCTGACGAGATCGAAAACCGTGATCAGCGACAAAAGCGAGGTATCCTTGATCAGGATGGCCGTCTGCCCGAGCAGAGCGGGAATGATGTTCACGATGCCTTGCGGCAGGATGACATAGCGATATTGCTGGAAGGTTGTCATGCCGACCGCAATCGCACCCTCCCTCTGGCCATTCGGCACGGAAAGAAGCCCGGAGCGGATGATCTCCGCCATATAGGCACCGGTATGCATGGTCAGCGCTATGATGCCGAGAATGATTTCGGGCAGTCGCCCCATCGACGGAAAGATCGCAGGCAGGCCGAAATAGACGATGTAGATCTGCAGCAAGAGCGGCGTCGACCGGATGATCTGGACATATGCCGCTGCCGGATATGACAGAAACCGCCGACCTGAGATTCTCATCAAGGCAAGCGCAAGGCCGAAGACAAGGGAGAGGGCGAGACTGAAGGCTGCCGCAGTGACCGTGTGGCCAACGCCCCTTGCAAACTCATCGACATATTGGCCGACAATCCGGATGTTATATGCGGACTGGATGGCACTGACGAAATCTTCCACGACCCCTCCCATGCGAGCATCAAGGCTTCGGGCAGCGGTGCGCGCCGCCCGAAGCCTGAGGCAAAGGCTTTACTTGTGATCCTTTTCCCAGGCGGTGGTGTTCCACCAGTAGTCCAGCAGCCTGTCGAGCTTGCGGTCGGCCGTGATCAGATCGATGTAGTTGTCCATCCAGAACTTGAGCTGGATGTTCTCCTTGCGGGTGGCAAATGCCAGCGGCTCGCGCGTGATGACGCCGTCAAGAACCTTCAGATTGTCGAAGCTGGTCGCATAGGCGGCAACGTTGCTGACGCTGGAGACGGCGGCATCGACACGGCCCGAGGCCACTGCCTGGGCCGAGGCCGGACCGCTGGCGAATTCTTTGGCCGTGGCGTTCGGCATGAACTCCTTGATGGCGACGACATAGGTTCCGCCCTGCGTGCCGCCGACGTTCACGCCAGCAGCGTTCAGGTCTTCCCACTTGGTGAAGGGTTTGTCCTTGGCCGTAAACGCGATCGTGTCCTGGTAGAAGAACGGCTTGGAGAACAGCAGCGCGGCGGTGCGTTCCGGCGTCGGGGTCATGTCGGCCGCGATGATGTCGAACTTGTCGGCCAGGAGAGCCGGGATCAGGCCCTTCCAGTCATAGTCCTGGATGACGAGCTTCACGTTGAGGTCCTTCGCCATCATGGTGACGAGGTCGATGGCAAGCCCCGTACGCTCGCCGTTCTTGTCGATGAAGCTGACCGGCTCGCCCTGCGTCTGGACGCCGACCCGCAGCTCGCCGCGCTGCAGAATCCTGTCCATGATGTCGTCGGCATAGGCCGCCGTAGACGCCGCGATTGCGGTGGCAGCAACGACTGCGGTTGCTATAGACTTCAGAATTCGTCTCATTGACTTTCCTCCCACTTGAGACAACTCAGCGCCGGATAAGGACGACGCTATCCAACGAGCGAAAGAAACTTTCGCGTTCGTTCACTCTGCGCATTGAGAAATACTTGCTCGGGCGGCCCCATCTCGACGATCGCGCCGGCATCCATGAAAACCACCCGGTCGGCCACTTCCCGCGCGAAATGCATCTCGTGCGTCACCACGACCATGGTCATGCCTTCGCCGGCGAGTTCGCGCATCAGGTCGAGGACACCGCCGACCGTCTCGGGATCGAGCGCCGATGTGGCCTCGTCGAACAGCATCACCCGTGGGTTCATCGCCAGGGCTCGCGCGATCGCCACGCGCTGCTGCTGGCCGCCGGAGAGCTGCGAGGGATAATTGTTCGCGCGCTCCAGCATTCCGACCTTGGCGAGAAACTTCCTGGCATTCGCCTCGGCCTCGGCGCGTGGGCGCCGCTTGACCGCGACCTGCGGGAGGACGACGTTTTCCATCGCCGTCTTGTGAAGGAAAAGGTTGAAGTGCTGGAACACCATGCCGACCTTCGTCCGAAAGGCTGGCAGGTTCGTCGTCTTGTCGGTCACGACGTCGCCGTTCACGACGATGGTGCCGGAATCGATCTTCTCCAGTGCGTTGAGCGTGCGCAGCAAGGTGCTCTTGCCAGAGCCCGAAGGGCCGATAATGACGACCACCTCGCCGGATTTCACCGTCAAGGAAACATCGTCTAGCGCAACGATGCCGGAACTGTTTGCTGTCGCCGGATAGCGCTTCTTGACTGACTTTATTTCGATCGAAATCGCTCCCGGACATTGTCCGGGCGCGGCAATGGCAGCGCTCAAGTCAGTTCCCCCACGCCCGTCCAATCGGGCAAGAGGGAACCTATCGAAGCGCAATTGTGATTGTCAAACTTTTTTTATTCTAAAAATTTTTTGTAAGATCGATGGCGCCGCTTGCCAGTGATCATCGGAACCGAGCGCTGCGTTGAAACGCCCATTTTCCCTGACTGGCGGCTCAACTCATGATAGACTTTTCCGCGAACCGAATGATTGCCGGTGGTGTCTGCCACCGCGGGAGGTTCTGATGGACATACGTCCAATTGTGATGTTGGCCACGGTCTACCTTATTGGCGCAGCGCCCGTTGCTCTGGCCGCAGATAAGCCCAACGATCCCCAGATCGCACACATCGCCTATACCGCGGGCGTGATCGACGTCGAAGCGGCGAAGCAAGCCCTGGCGAAATCCAAAAACAAGGAAGTTCGGGATTTTGCTCAAGACATGGTGCGCGACCACAAAACCGTGAACGAACAGGCGCTTGCCCTGGTCAAGAAACTCAAGGTTACGCCCGAGGACAATGACACCAGCAAGGCCTTGACCAAAGCGGCCAGTTCAGAGCTCGCCAAGTTGACCAAGCTGGACGGCGCGGCCTTTGACAAGGCCTATATCGAAAACGAGGTCGCCTATCATAAGGAGGTGAACGCTGCGCTCCAGAACGTGCTGATCCCGTCGGCCAGCAATGCCGAACTCAAAAGCCTGCTCGAAACCGGTCTGAAGATATTTCAGGGCCACGAACAGCACGCCGAGCAGGTTGCCGCCGGGCTGAAGTAGGAGGGAGCGATGGTGTCAAGACGGTATCTGTTGGCCACCGCCGTACTGGCGCTGGTCACGAGTGGTGGCGCCCAAGCGGAGACCATTCAGGTCACGATCAAAAAACTGGCGTTCGCTCCGGCAGACATCCATGTCAAGGTCGGCGATACGGTGAAATGGGTGAATATGGATGCCGTCGCTCATTCGGCAACGACCAAGGGCGGATGGGATGTGACCATTCCTCCGAACAAGAGCGCCAGCGAGGTGATGAAGAAGGCAGGAGAGTTCAACTACCACTGCCGCTTTCACCCGAACATGACGGGCCATATTACCGTGGCTGGGCGATAACCGCCTCCAGTAGCGCTGCGAGCCCGGGCCGCGTGGCGGCAAGGCAAGCCCCGAGCAGGTGCAGGAACTCCAGGAAGCCCGTCAATCCTTCGACGAGGCGATCGAGGCCGCTTCTGGCAATACCGCCCGCGCGGTCCGCGCCCTCCAACTCGAAACCGAACTGCGCACCGATCCGCGCCCCCGCGCCGACCTATTCATAGAGCGCTGGCTCAGAATCCTCAGACTTACTTGCAAATTGGCCTGCCCTTGATATAGTAGGCAATATCACTACTGCAGGAGTATCCCATGGAGGAAGCCGTTTCCGCCGCCGATGCGAACCGCAAATTTTCCCTCATTCTGCGCAGCGTCAAGGAGGGCCATAGCTATGTCGTCACCAGCCATGGACGGCCCGTTGCCCGGATCGTTCCCGCAGACAGGCGCGAGACCGTGGCGACGGGTGCGCGCAACGCCCTTCTGTCCCGCCTTGAGCAGCAGCCCGTCGTGAATGCCGGACGCTGGACCCGCGACGAGCTTTACGAGGATGAACGGTGAAGGTCGCGCTCGACACCAATTTCCTGGCCTATGCCGAAGGCGTGAACGGGGCCGACCGGCGCGCCGTTGCGCTGGACCTTGTGAAGCGCTTGCCGGCGGGAAGCGCGATCATTCCAGTTCAGGTGATCGGTGAGTTGTTCAATGTGCTGGTTCGCAAGGCGGGGCGGACGCGCGGCGAGGCGCGCGAAGCCTTGCAGGGCTGGCGCGATGCCTTTCCTGTTGCCGACACGACCGCAGAGGCAATGCAAGCCGCCGTCGATCTGGCTAGCGACCACAAGTTCGGTATCTGGGATGCCGTGATTTTGTCGGTATCGTCGCAGGCCGGGTGTCGTCTTCTCCTGTCGGAAGACATGCAGGACGGCTTTACATGGGGCGGCGTCACCGTGGTGAACCCATTCGCGGCGACCAGACATACATTGCTGGAAGCGCTGTTGTCCGACGCAGACTGACACGGGAGAAAGCTGAACCGAACTGGCGACCCGTCCTATGTGCCGCCGTTCCTTCGCAATCGCCCCACGCTTGAGGTTTATGCCTTCACAGCCTGAATCTCGTGCCGCTTCATGCTTGTTTGTCTTCAATCACAGACAGGAACCGGCATGGAGAACGACGGCGACAAGGAGCATCGCGAATGTCGGTTTCGGTAAATGGCGGGGGGCGTACTATCCTTCAGATGCCGCCCATGCAGAGATATTTCATTTCAAGGTAGTCCTCGAGACCATGGCGGGATCCTTCGCGCCCGATGCCGGACTGCTTCATCCCTCCAAAAGGTGCCGCCTCCGAGGACATGCGTCCTGTATTGATGCCCACCATGCCATATTCCAGGGCCTCTGCCACACGCCACACGCGCTTCAAATTCGAAGCGTAGAAATACGCGGCAAGGCCATAAATCGTATCGTTTGCGGCCCGGACAACCTGATCCGCGTCTTCGAAGCGGATGATCGGGGCCAAAGGCCCAAATGTCTCCTCCTGGGCCACTTTCATCTCATTGGAGACACTGGTGAGGACTGTGGGCTGGAAAAACGTACCGTTTGTGCCGATCCGGTGTCCGCCGCATCGGATTGCGCCGCCTTTTCCGATGGCGTCGGCGATGTGAGCTTCGATCTTGGCCAGAGCGTGCTTGTCGATCAGCGGCCCGATCGCGACGCCCGGATCGAAACCGTCGCCAACCGAAAGCTCACGAACCCTTTCAACGAATTTGTCGACGAACTCATCGTGGACGCCCGATTGGACGTAGAGGCGGTTCGCGGAAACGCAGGTCTGGCCGGCATTGCGAAACTTCGCCTGGATCGCGCCGTCAACAGCGGCGTCGACATCGGCATCGTCGAAAACGATGAAAGGTGCATTGCCGCCCAGTTCGAGGCTGACCTTCTTGATCTGGTCCGAGCACTGACGCATGAGCAGCCGCCCGACCTCGGTCGACCCGGTGAAGCTGATCTTGCGCACCGTGGGGTTGGAACAGAGTTCACGTCCCACCGCCGCGCCTTCGGAGGCGTAGATAAGGTTCACGACCCCGTCGGGGAAACCGGCCTCGGCGGCGAGCGCGAACATGGCCCCGGCAACCAGAGGCGTTTGTTCGGCGGGCTTCAGCACGATCGCGCACCCCGCCGCCAATGCCGGCGAGATCTTGCGCGCCACCATCGAGGCGGGAAAATTCCATGGCGTGATCGTGCCGACAACACCGATCGGCTGTTTGATCACCAGCATGCGACGGTCGGTCGACGGTGCCGAAATCGTCTCGCCATAGATGCGGTTGGCTTCTTCGGCATACCATTGCAGATACGCGGCCGCATGAGACACCTCCGACTTGGCTTCGGCAAGCGGCTTGCCCATCTCTGCCGTGAGAATTGCGGCGAGATCATCGGTATGGGTCACGATCAGCTGATGCCACCGCCAGAGCGTGTCGCTACGATCTCGCGCGGTCAACGCAGCCCATTCGGCCTGCGCGACATAGGCTTTGTCGATCGCCGCACGTGTCTCCTCGACGCCCATGTCGGGGAGTTCTGCCAGCAGTTCACCCGTGGATGGATTTACGACCTCGAATGTGCGTCCGCCGACTGGCGTGCCAAGTGCCGGCATGCGATCGATGGAGCCAAACAGGTCCGGGGATTCCAGGTGACGGATCAGCGGTAGGCACAGGGGCAATACCGGTTCCTCCTCAAAAGCGGCTGACATATCGATTGGTTGAGCGCCGGCATCTAGCCAAAAATGTGGCCTGCTCATAGGGCCTGGAACGACCGGCTGCAGAACCACCGCCCGCAAAACGATTGCTGATCAGTGTAACCTAGGAGCCGGCGAGGATGGTTCTTCGAACGGGCCACAAGCCTGCGAGCGTAACCAAGGCGAACGCTGCACCAGCCACGAAAGTGGCCTGCGGGCCTGCCAGGTCCCAAAGAACTCCGGCAATGAGGCTCGCGGCCAGCAGGGCAACGCCCGTCGTCAAGTTGAACATCCCAAATGCGGTTCCCCGCAGTTCGGCCGGGGCAGTATCGGCGACCAAAGTGGCCAGTAGTCCCTGGGTGAAGCCCATATGGAGCCCCCAGAGTACCGCTCCTACAACGACCCCGACAAAATCGCTTGAAAATGCGAGGAAAAGATCCGCTACGACCAGAAACACGAGGCCGATAGCCAAGAGCACAAGGCGGTTCACCCGATCGGCGAGTACGCCCACGGGGTAGGCCGACAGCGAATATGCGATGTTCATCAAGACGAGAATGATCGGGATGAGCGCAATTGGAAAGCCGACCGATTGCGCACGCAAGACCAGAAACGCCTCGCTGAAGCGGGCCAGTGTAAAAACTGTCGCAATGCCCACCACCCACCAATAGCCAGCGCCAAGTCGGCGCAACTCGTCACGCCTGAGCGGCATGCGAACACGTCGCAACTCCTTCGGGCGATCTGGTTCTTTTACGGCGACGACAAGCAAGCCGACCGCGAGAAACGCAGGCACGACGGCAATCCAGAACACGGTCTGGAAATGATCGGCCGTGAGCCACATAAAGCCGATCGCCATAAGAGGGCCGATGAAGGCCCCGGCGGTATCGAGCGATTGGCGCAGCCCGAAGCTTGCGCCGCGCAGATGCGGCGGCGCAATGTCGGCAATCAGGGCGTCTCGCGGAGCGCCTCGAATGCCTTTGCCTACTCGATCGACAAAGCGCGCGGTAACGAGCCAATTGAGCGACGTGGCCAATGGGAAGACCGGCTTGGTGAGGGCCGCCAAACCGTAGCCAAGCACGGTCAAGAGCTTGCGCTTGCCGAGCCAGTCGCTCAGCGCCCCCGAAAAGACTTTTGTGATCGATGCGGTCGATTCCGCGATTCCTTCGATCATGCCCACTGCGAGCACCGAGGTTCCGAGCGCAGTCACCATGTAGATGGGCAAAAGTGCGTGGATCATCTCGGACGAGATATCCATAAGCAATGAAACAAAGCCGAGTGCCCATATCCCGGGCGGGATGGCTTGCCGTCTACTATTGATCTCCACTTTGGCCATTCTGCACCCAATCGCCCCGATCTGCCGATCGTTGCCATAACTCAGAGCGTCAGCAAGGCCTCAAATCCGTCCGACCGGTTGGCGCGGGGAGATCGCAGATCAAGTGCGCCGCCCATCTGCCTTGCAAGTGTCGCGGCGATGGAGAGGCCGAGGCCTGTTCCTTTGGCATTTGCCGATGCCCTTTGGAATCGTGCGGTGAGTTTTTCGAGCTCTTCTGGCGATACAGTTGGACCTGAGTTGGAAACCGAAATGGTGTCGTGATTTTTTATGGAAATCGTGACGGGATCGTCGGCGGTTCCGTGAATAAGCGCGTTCTCGATCAGGTTGCGCAACACTATCGCGAAGGCGTCGACATCCACCCTTCTGGTCAGCGTGTATGAAGGCTCCATGTCGAGAACAATTCGGCCGGCACCCTCGGCACTACGTTCGAACTCGGCAGCAACCAGACGAATGACGACCGCCAGATCAATAGCCTCTGCGGCCAATCCAATGCCGGCTTCGGCACGGGCAAGTTGAAGCAGCTTTTCTGTGAGACGCGTAAGCCGCATTAGCGATGTTTCGACATTATGCGCGCGAATCCTCGCGCCGCCGGTCGGCAGTTCCAGGGCCAGGCGTTGGACCTGGGCGAGAGCACCGGCAATCGGCGTGCGCAGTTCGTGGGCAGCATTGGCCGTGAACTCACGTTCGGCGTTGATGGCATCGCGGAGGCGAGCGAGCAGGTGGTTGACCGAACTTGCGATCGTTCCCAGTTCGGTCGGCAGCGTCTCGACTTCGATGGGAGAGAGATTTGCGCTATCGCGAGCCGCAATTTCCCGTGTGAAGCTGCCTATTGGCTTCAAAGATTGCCTGACGACCAGCCAGATCACGACAAGGCTGAGGGGCGCAAGTGGCAGCACCGGGACAAGGAGAGAGAATGCGCTTTCCCGCATCGCTTCCCGTCGATGCTCGAGTGGGTCGGCGACTTGCAGAAAAAGCGTGCCGGAAAGTGCCGCCTCGGTGTAGATGCGGTGGGTCGCCGTCTGATGGAAGCCGGTCACCAGCGGCACATCGAACGGCTGTTGCGGGGCATCGTGCGAATGCAACAACACCTGCCCATTTGCGTCGCGCGCCTGGTAGATGAGGTGCTCCTTGTGGGCCAGGGCAGCCTCGTCGATACGCCGCGGATTGGTCGAAGCGCCCCGCTGGTAGAGATCATCCACGACAATAGGCACCAGTCGCTGCGTTGTTTCCTGCAGTGCGCTGTCGAAGACCTCTTGGTACTCATGGTACATGACGAAGGCGGCCAGTCCTGCGGCAGCAAGCCAGAAGAGAACCGCGACGCCGATAAGCCAGCGCATCAGGCGGCGGGTCATGCTGATTGGCCTGCTCATGTGTTGGCAATCCTGTAACCGACGCCACGCACGGTCGTGATGACCTCGCCGCCGAGTTTTTTGCGCAAACGGCTGACATAGACTTCCACGGTGTTGCTCTCCACCTCGGCACCCAACTCGTAAAGAGCATCCTCGATCTGGGTTTTGGAGACTATGGCGCCTTGACGAGAAAGAAGCCGATCGAGCACGGCCCACTCGCGCGCCGTCAGGTCGATGGGGCGATCCTCGCGTGTCACGATCCGCTCGGCAGGGCTAATTCTCAGCGGCCCGATAGCCAGCCGCGGCTGAACATGCTGGCCGTATCGCCTGGCAACGGCATGAATGCGCGCCGAGAGCTCGTCCAGATTGAAAGGTTTGACGAGATAATCGTCGGCACCAGCGTTCAATCCCGCAATCCGGTCGGAAATCTGGTCTCGCGCCGTCAGGACTATGACCGGGACGGCGTCGGCGCGATCCCGAAGGGCGCGGAGAAAGCTGAGCCCATTCCCATCGGGCAGATGCAGGTCGAGAAGCACGAGCTCATATGCAACTACCGACGCGAAATCTCCCGCCTCAGCCAGGGTCTTTGCCCAATCGACTGCGTGGCCCTGGCTGCTGGCATGGTCCCTGACCGCGCCGCCAATCGCCTTGTCGTCTTCGACCAGAAGTATGCGCATCTCGATCTGCTTGCCTCATCACTTGGGTTGGCCCCTTAGATTGAAGAACTGACAGCCACCTGAACGCAATGCCTCACAAAGTCTCGGCCCCGTTCAGGCTGCTGTCAGCATCGCGCTTCACAAGGCCAGCATCGGATCAACCGAAGGAGCTTGAAATGAAGACAATGATCCTCGTACCCGCCGTGTTTCTTGGCATGCTGGCAAGCGCCCCTGCATTCGCAGGCAACAAGTGCGACGTTCCGGTTGGTGAGTGGCAGCCACGCGAAGCACTCGAGGCCAAGTTGAAGTCTGACGGATGGAAGGTCCGCTCCATCAAGACCGAGAACGGTTGCTACGAGGCTTACGCCATCGATGCAGGCGGCAAGAAGGTCGAGGCCTATTTCAACCCCAAAACCCTTGAGCGGGTCGCCGGTTCAAGCGAAGACAGCGAGGGCTGAGTGATGCCTGCCACCGTGAAGATCTGGGATCCGTTCGTCAGGATTTTCCATTGGAGCCTCGTGGCCAGCTTCGCGGTGGCCTGGCTGACCGCTGACGAGCTCAAGAATGTGCATGAGATCGCGGGCTACGCCGCTGGAGTGCTTGTAGCGTCTCGCCTGGTATGGGGGCTGGTTGGTTCCCGCTATGCACGCTTCACGCAATTCATCCGCAGCCCAAGCCAGACGGTCGGCTATGCGAGCGACGTTCTGGCGCGCCGGGAGGCTCGATATCTTGGGCACAATCCCCTTGGCGCGGTGATGATTGTCTGGCTCCTCCTGGCGATGTCGGTCGTGGCTATCACCGGATGGCTGCAGACGACCGACGCGTTCTGGGGAATAGAATGGGTCCAGAAGGTTCATGAAGTCAGTGCGAACTTCATGCTCATCCTGGTCGGCCTGCATGTCGCTGGCGTGGTCTTTTCCAGTGTCCGCCATAGCGAGAACCTCGCGCGGGCCATGCTGACAGGTCGCAAGGCTGCGGCCGAAGTGGGCGATGTTTCCTGACGGCACTTTAGTGCGCTGAAAGACGGAGCAGGTTCAGCCAAGAACGCTGGACCTGCTCCCGTCGTTGTTAAATACTGCCGATAGCCGATGTTATTTCGGCCATAGCTTAGGAAGCGGCAGTGGAGTTGCAGCCCTCGAGGAGGCTCAGATGGTGAGATCTGTATCGCATCGGGAACGGCACCTCGTGCAGCGGATCGGCTGGCTTCGTGCGGCGGTTCTCGGCGCAAATGACGGGATCGTCTCGACTGCAAGCCTGATCGTAGGCGTCGCGGCTGCCTCTACGGGCAAGCCTGAGGTTTTGCTGGCCGGCCTTGCCAGCCTCGTGGCCGGTTCGATGTCGATGGCCGCGGGCGAATATGTGTCGGTGAGCTCGCAGGCAGACACCGAAAAGGCCGATATTGCGCGGGAGCGGACGGAACTGCGCGATTATCCGGAAAGCGAGCTTGAGGAGCTCAAGCAAATCTATGTCGACCGCGGTCTCGACCAACATCTCGCACACCAGGTGGCTACCCAATTGATGGCGAAAGACGCGCTGGGCGCCCATTCGCGGGATGAATTGGGTATCTCCGAGGTCGTTGCCGCCAAACCGGTCCAGGCAGCGATCACCTCTGCCTTGACGTTTGCCGCAGGAGCGGCGCTGCCGATGATCGTGGCCTCGACCGTACCGTTCGGCGTGCTCATTCCTTCGGTGTCGGTCGCATCTCTGGTGTTTCTCGCAGCGCTCGGTGCTGTCGGGGCGAAAACCGGAGGCGCAAGCCCGCTGCTCGGCGCGAGCCGCGTGGCGTTCTGGGGAGCAGCCGCAATGGCGGCGACTGCCGGCATCGGCTGGCTTTTCGGAACTGCAACTGCGTGAGCAGGACCTCGCCGAAACCGGCAGCGCCAAGGCGTAACGGATAGCAGGCTGCATCTGAAAGAACCTCGATCGGCCGATAGCGGCGCGATTTTCAATTCAGCGTCACCGGCACTTATCGATTGCAGGCTCGGGCGCCCCCTAACGGCAGCTTCACAAGCGAGGCAACGCCTGGCAATCGTCATTTGCGAATTATCTATTGCAAAAAAATGCAATCATATATATCTAATCGTCAGCGGCGAGCACCGCCGAGCGCAATGCTACCACCCGATGAGGCTGCCCATGACTTTGAAACCCGACGTTACCGCCTTCTTCGACCCGCGGACATTTTCGGTCCAGTATGTCGTCGTCGATCCGGCCACCCGGAAATGTGCGATTATCGATCCGGTTCTCGATTTCGACGAGAAGTCGGGCTTGACCGCGACCACCAACGCAGACCGCATCCTCGACTTCGTCCGGGAGAGGGGCCTCAACGTCGAGTGGATCCTCGACACGCATCCCCATGCCGACCACTTCTCGGCTGCGCGCTATCTCAAGGCGAAGACCGGGGCGCCGACGGCAATCGGCGAGCGGGTCGTCGACGTGCAAAAGCTTTGGAAAGGCATCTACAACTGGCCGGAGCTCGCTGCCGACGGCTCGCAGTGGGACAAGCTGTTCGCGGAAGGTGAAACCTTCCATGTCGGCGCAATCCCGGCAAAGGTGCTGTTCTCGCCAGGCCATACGCTGGCCTCGATCACCTATGTGATTGGCGATGCCGCCTTCGTGCACGACACGCTGTTCATGCCCGACAGCGGAACGGCGCGCGCCGATTTCCCCGGCGGCAACGCCGCACGGCTGTGGAAGTCCATCCAGGAAATCCTGTCGCTGCCCGACGAAACCAGGCTGTTCACCGGTCACGACTATCAGCCGGGCGGACGCGAGCCCAAATGGGAAAGCACGGTCGCCGAGCAGAAAGCACGCAACACGCATATTTCGAAGTTCCCGACGGAGGCTGAGTTCGTCGCGGTCCGTCAGGCGCGCGACAAGACACTGCCGATGCCGAAACTCATCCTGCATGCGCTGCAGATCAACATCAACGGCGGCCGCCTGCCCGAGCCGGAAGCCAACGGCAAGCGCTATCTGAAATTCCCGCTAGACGCTCTCGAGGGAGCAAATTGGGGGTAGGGACGATGACCAAGGAACAGACCCCAGCAATCGCCGATCTGCTCGAACGGGCCGGAGAAGCTTCGGATTTCCTGAAGAAGCTGGCCAACCCGCAACGGTTGATGATCGTCTGCGCGCTCGTCGAGGGCGAGCGGTCGGTGCGCGAGTTGGAGGACGGCCTCGGCATCAGACAGCCGGGCCTCTCCCAGCAGATTGCCGAACTCCGCGATGCCGGACTGATCGTCGGGCGCAAAGAATCGAAGTCCGTCTTCTACCGTCTCGCCGACGAGCGCGTAAGCGCAACCGTGACGCTACTCTACCGCATGTTCTGCTCCCCGAACGCGGAAACCACATCGATCGAAAGCTAAGGAAATGACCGAATTTACTCCAGTCGCCTCCACCATCGGTGGCGTCCTGATCGGCCTCTCGGCCGTGCTGCTGATGGCCTGGGAAGGGCGCATTGCCGGCATCAGCGGCATAGCTGGCCGCCTGCTGCCGCCATATCTCGACGGCGCCTTCCTGTCCCGCCTTGCCTTTGTCCTGGGTCTCGTCGGCGCGCCACTTCTTTACAGCGTCGCAACGGGCCACAACGTGCTTCAGACCGTTTCGGCCAACCTGCCATTGATGGCCGTGGCCGGCCTGCTCGTGGGCTTCGGCTCGGTCTATGGCAATGGCTGCACCAGCGGCCATGGCGTCTGCGGCCTGTCGCGGCTGTCGGTCCGATCGCTCGTGGCGACATTGACCTTCATGGCAACCGCCTTCGCGACCGTCTTTATCGTCCGGCATATCCTGGGAGTCTGACCATGTCGTTCATCGTCAATCTCGTGCTTGGCCTGCTGTTTGGCGTCGGACTTGTCGTGTCGGGCATGTCCGATCCGGCAAAAGTCCTGAATTTCCTCGACCTGTTCGGCACTTGGGACCCCTCGCTCGCCTTCGTGATGGGTGGGGCAGTCATCACGGCTTTCATCGGCTACCGCATCGTCTTCAAGCGACCGAAGCCCGTGGCGAGCGCATCGTTCCATCTACCGACCCATGTCGATATCGACCGGCGCATCCTGGTTGGAGCGGCCATCTTCGGCGTCGGCTGGGGATTGGGCGGCTTCTGCCCAGGCCCCGCTCTCACGGCTACATCGCTGGGCGCCGCCGGCGCATATGCCTTCCTGCCGATGATGTTCCTCGGCATGTGGCTGGCACGCATGGCCGCCACAAGGAAAGTCGTCACCACCACGACATGACCTTCCGACCGGATTCCACCTCCGTGGAATCCGGTCACCTAGAGCTGGATGATCTAAATTTGAATCGTCATCTCGCTCTAAGCTTTTGTTTTTGAATCATGATCTTGTCCGAAAGGTCTGCAACTTTTCGGGATCATGCTCTAACGCACATGACCGATAGAAAGGCCGGGACCATGTTTCTGGAACCCGTTCAATATGCTTTGGGTGCGCTCTCGGGAGGTCTTGTTGGCCTCACGCTCGGCCTGTTCGGCGGAGGCGGATCTATTCTCGCAGTGCCGCTGATGGTCTATCTCGTCGGCGTCCCGAACGCACATCTCGCCATTGGCACCAGCGCGGTTTCCGTCGCGGTCAATGCCGTGACTGGTCTTGCCAGCCATGCCCGCAACGGCACTGTCAAATGGCGCTGCGCGGCCATCTTTAGCGTCGCTGGTGTGCTCGGCGCCTTCTTCGGCTCGTCGCTCGGCAAGGCGCTTGACGGCAGCCACCTGCTGCTGCTGTTTGCCGGCCTGATGCTCGTCGTCGGCATGCTGATGTTCCGCAGCCGCCAGGATGGGGGCGATCCGGCCGCTGCCTGCACCCGTGACAATGCCCCCAAGGTCCTGGGCTTCGGCGGCGGCACGGGCCTTTTGTCGGGCTTCTTCGGCATCGGCGGAGGGTTCCTCATCGTTCCCGGTCTCGTCGCTTCAACAGGCATGCCGATGATCAACGCCATCGGCTCGTCTCTGGTCGCCGTCACAGCTTTCGGAATGACCACGGCCATTTCCTATGCGCTGTCGGGCATGGTCGACTGGCCGCTCGCCTTCGTCTTCATCGTTGGCGGCATTGTCGGTGGCCTTGGCGGCTCACGCGCAGCCCTCTTGCTGCAGAAGCGCAAGGGCGCGCTGAACATGTCATTCGCGCTGATGATCGTGGCCGTCGCAGGCTACATGGTTTGGCGTAACCTGCAGGGTGTTTAGAGCGGCACCGTGAGAGAAGATGGCGGGAAAGATCCTTGGATGGTGATGTCGTTCACGCGACACTAGAGTGGGAAATGGCGGCCGACATGGCCGCCATTGTGGGTCGATACGCATCGACGGTGCTCACGCCACGAGGTCGAGGCGGCGTGCAAGATCAGCGAATTCGGCCGCCGACAGGTTAGGCCGGGCCGCAAATTCGATTACCGCGTCAAAGGCCTCACGTGGCGCCTGCTGCTTCATGCCACCCAGCATCGCGGCACGTTCCCCTGGGTTGGCCGCCGGGATCATCAGTCGCATGAAGGCCATTGCCTTTTCCGGTGGAAGCGAGCCGACAATGCGGTTTTCGATCGCCATCAATTCCGCATCGGAGAACAGCGACCACAACTGCGGGGCTGCGACTGTCTCCTCCTCGTGCATATGCTCGAGGTCGTGGGCGATATAGATGCCGAAGGCCAGGTACAGCTGACGCCCGAGAGCGGTACGCTCGTCTGCCTTGGCCGCTTCTATGTCCGCCACGAGTGCCTCGAGCCTGGCGAAGGTGGCGCGATGGTCGTCATGCTGATGGTCGAGACGGTCGACGGAAGCAGCGCCGCGCGCACGCAGCGCGTCATGGATTTGACCGTCCTCATGCTCGAGATGGGCGGCGGCAAGCGCCAGAAGCCCGCGCATGTCCGATAGCAGATCCGCCGTCGCGCGGGCATCATTGAAATCGATATTGCCCAGCCGCACTAGAAGATCGCATTGGGCTTTCCGAAGGCCCTTGTGAATAGGGCCATATAGATCATAACGGCCTTTGAGATCCATGATCTCGCTAAGATGATGTGTGTGGGTCATGAAACGCTCCATATGTTGCTGACTATGGAGCAGGGTCTATGGGTAAAGCGCCCACATATCTTCCTAAAATCTTGCTAAACGACTCTTCCACTTCCTAAAAATTTGCTATTCATGGGTGGATACTCTGGAGAATGCGATGATAGGCGCGGATGTCGCTGCATTCATCGAAAGCCCGGTCATGATACTGGTGTCGACGCGCAACCACGCGCATCGGGCCTTCATTGCGCGCGGCTCAGGCGCCCGCTTCGACCGGCGACGCGGACACATTGACGTGCTTATGTGCCGGGGCCAGTGGTCCGATGTAGCTGGCAATGCGGCAAGGGGCGCTCCCATAGCGGTCACCGTCGTGCGTCCAAGCGACTATCGCGCCTTCCAGGTGAAAGGGGTGATCGAGGAGATCGCTTCGGCGTCCGAGGAGGAACAGCAGCGCGCGAGCGCCTATGTGGCGCGCATGTTGGAGATCTTGGCGGAGTTGGGTGTCACGAAGGTCCAGCTTTCGCACACGCTGACCGACAAGGACCTCGTCCGGATCAGTTTCCTGCCTACCGATCTGTTCGTGCAAACGCCCGGCCCGGATGCGGGTCAGCGTTTGGAGCAGGCGAGCCAACGATGATCCGGCTCAGCGATATTCGCGACAGTTTCGAGGGCGTCATTCCGTCGGTGATCGCGACCACGGACGCGGATGGCATACCCAACATCTCCTATCTCTCGCACGTCCACTACATCGACGAACGGCATGTCGCGCTGTCCAATCAGTTTTTCTCCAAAACCGCAGCCAATGTCCGCCATCGTGGTGTGGCGACGGTGATGGTGGTCGACGGGCGGACCGGGCAGCAGCATATTCTCGACCTGCGTTTCGTGAGGTCGGTCGGGGATGGGGAACTTTTCGAACGCGTGGCGTCGCATCTTGCCGTGATGAGCGTTTCTCAGGGCATGGGCGACGTGATGAAGCTACGCAGCCTCGACATGTACGAAGTTGAGGACTGTCGGCCGATCATACCGGTCGAATCGCTCGCCGAGCCGGAAGAGACGGAGCGACCGCGCGATCGCCTCTACGCGGCAGGGCAGCTTTGTGCGGCCATCGCCCAACAGAGTGATGCAGAAGCCATGTTCGATTGCGCGCTGGAGGGGCTGCAGGCGCGGTTCGGCTTCGCCAATGCGGTGGTGCTCGTGCCGGATGAGGAGGGCAGGAAGCTGAGCACGATCGCAAGCCGCGGCTATCCGGCCTTCGGGTTCGGCTCTGAGGCGACAGTGGGGGAGGGTACTATCGGCACGGCCGCAGCGATGCGTCGCCCGTTGCGTATCAGCGACATGCGGCGTGGTCAGCGATACGCTTCGGCAGTGCGCGCCGAGGTTATGCGTAGCGGGCCGGACCACATCCCGCTCCCGTCCCTTGCACAGCCGCGCAGCCAGATGGCGGTGCCAATGTTGAGCCGGGGAAGATTGCTTGGCGTGCTGTTCGTTGAATCGGAAAAAAGCTACGCGTTCAGCCACCGCGACGAAGAGGCGCTGTCGCTTGTCGCCAGCCAACTCGCGACAAGCCTGTTGCTGGCGGAACGGGACAGGTCGGAAGGCTGGGCGGTGCCCGCCAGCCACCAGCCATTGCCGGCTCTGGCGGCGCGGTGCATTCGGGTGCGGTACTTTCCACTCGATGGCAGCATTTTCGTGGACGGCGAGTATGTCATCCGTGGCCTGCCCGGGCGGCTGCTGCATCATTTCCTATCTGCCTTTTTCCAAACTGGGCGCACTGATTTTTTCAATCGCGAGATTCGTCGCGATGGCTCTCTTCAGCTGCCCGATTTCAAGGACAACCTGGAAACGCGCCTCATTCTCCTGCGTCGACGTCTGGAAGAGCGGGGCGGACCGATCCGGCTCTCAAGGCCAGAACGAGGACAAATCCGCCTAGAATGCGACGGCTTTCCGGAGATCGAGATCGCGACTGGCTAAAACCCACCATTGCCTGCCGGCTTCGGAGGCGGGGTAGTACAGCAAGAAGTGGTTCATTCCAGATGCGCCGCGGATGGCAATCAGGGAGGTCCGGCGCACCCGCGACGAAAGCTACATCCAGCCTGTCGGCGCGAACGTGCATAATGATCTCGCGCGCCGTGCCCTCGATGATCTCGATGGCACGGACGAATAGCCGCTACAGTATCGCACAAGCAGATCGTCAAGAAAGCTACCGGGGGTCAAGACATGGACGCCGGCGCGAATCCGCCCCTGACCGCCTCGCGCCAGCCGTCGTCACGGCATGTTCGAGCTTGCCAATGCCGGCGGCTACACCCTCGACAAAATGCCGGGCCGGCCCCGGTCGGGCCGCGCGCATGGCGTTCAAACAGGAGAATTCCAAGCTCACTCTCGAGCGCCTTGATCCGTGCGCTGACGCTCGACTGGCTGACGCCGAGCGCTGCGGCCGCATGGCGAAAATTCAGATACTCGGCGACGGCCGACATCTGGATCAGCGATGCGAGGGGATGCGCGACCCGAGGAGCTGAGGCCTATTGCTGAAGGGGTCATCTTTTTCTCGTCGTCGACGCATCATCTTCCAAACCTTTCAGCGCCGGTTTCAATTCTCCACAGATATCACCCCACAGATTGCGGCTGCCTAACATGGACGAGACGAACCTTCGTCCAATCCATCCATCCAGATCGTCGAGTTTGATCCGGGGAAAATCGTCACGCATGACACGCCTCATCCTCGTTTTCACATCCATCGCAAGTCACTCTACGCCGCCCTCCGCGCTCTCGGCCGTGATGGGATCCGCAAGACATGCAGGTCGACAACGACTGCGTGATAAAGCCCTGCAGCATTCTGTTCAGACGCTGCATCTGCGGCGGCGAGAGGCGGTCGTCATCACATCGCACGTGCAGCCAGCCGCGGTCGCCAGTCAGTTCGATGACGGCGACCCCGGGAAAATCGCGCTCGACAGCGGTGCGCAGAGTGGAGACGAGAGTGAGCCAGCCGCTCGGAATTCTGTCAGTCATCGGTCAGCTTTCCTCGGCGGCCGCGAGGGGATAATTTGTTCCCTGGCTTTGTATCACTGTTCTTAGAGGGGGCAGGTTTACGACCTAAGCGCAATTGCTTGGCAAGCTGCGAACGCTTCGCCGAGTAGCTGGGCGCAACCATTGGGTAGTCTGCCGACAGACTCCATTTGGCGCGATATTGGTCCGGAGTCATATTGTGTTGGGTCATCAAGTGGCGCTTGAGCGACACAAATTGCAGACCATCCTCGAGGCAAATGATATAGTCGTTGTGGACTGAACGTCTTGGGTCTACTGCGGGCTTTTGTGGCTTCCTTGGCGGTTCTTCTGGCACGCCGAGCTTCTCAAGCGCAGCATGCACACTGGCAATCAATTTGGCTAACTCACCAGCCGGCACAGCATTGCTAGAAACGTATGCCAATACAATTTGTGCCATGAGGTCGATATTGTTATTGTCGTCTATGTAATATTGAAGTTCATCTTCGCTGTTCATCAACAAGATCCTAAGATGCTCTCTCTATTCTGCGTGAAGGTAAGTCCCTTGTTTAACGACTGGAGCAGGAGGAGAGCAGGTCTCGGTTCGTCAGCAGCAGCCATTGACCGGCATCTTTACGCCCAGCGGCATGTCATCGAACGCTGCTTCCCTAGGCTCGAGCAGTTCCTCGTGCGCATCTATGGTATTTCTGCAATAGTACCCGGTAGGGGAACCTGAAGTTGTTTGGAATGACCCGGTAGCGTGAGAGCACGACGGCACTCTACTGTCCGCAAGGGATAATCAGGTCGGCAGGTTTACGAGTTAGGAACAATGAAGCGACCTAGAATGCTATCCTGATCCCTGTGTTTGCCGCAAAATTTCTGGGTAAATGTTCCCCAATCCGCTGTCGATCAACACGTTTCCCCGCCCCGCCATAAGTGACGCGTGCCCCTTCCGTCTCTGATCAGGAAGGGGCACGCGCCCACGCGCATCCGGTCCACTTGGGTTGCATTAGTGGCCAGTCGCGCGTCCCCCAATCGCGTGTTCGTGGTTACCTTGATCAAAATCAATGCGATCCAACACGCACTGATGTGAATACTGACGCGCGCCGAATGTGTCCTGAGAACGCAATGAAAATATTCTGAAATTTTTCTGAGAATTGTCCCCTGACTATGGGAGTTCGCGTTTTTACAGGAAAGATGGCGTAAGAAGAATGAGTTTGGCGCATCTCGGGAAAGGAGCCTTGGCGTTGCGCTTTGCTGGATTTGAACTCGATCAGCAACGTGCGGAATTGCGCAGCCCGAATGGCGGCGCGATCCGGCTGCGGCCAAAGACCTTCGATCTGCTGCAGGTGCTTGCGAGCCACCCAGGACGAGTGCTCAGCAAGAACGAGCTGATGGCGATGGTGTGGCCGAACGTACATGTCGGCGAGGACAACCTGTTCCAATGTATCCGCGAGATTCGTACCGCTCTTGGTGATGACAAGCGCCAGCTGATCAGGGTTGTTTCCGGCCGCGGCTACGTGTTCGAAGCCGAGAGATTGGATGAGACGGACTCGGCCACGCGGAAAGATGTTGCTGCCAGACCGCCTGCGAGCACAGGGGTATGTCCGGCACCTGCGCCGGCACCAGGAAGCAGCCCTGCAAATAATCGTCTGGGCATTTTCGTGCGACGCCACATCGCGGCCATAGCCGTAACGCTGGTTGCTCTGGCAGGGATAGCGATCATAGCAGCTACATTCTTCTCGCGCACCATGCCAACGCCCCCACTAACGGTCGTGGCCGTGATGCCTATAAAATCCCTGGGCGAAGACCCCTTGCCCGCTCAGATGGCGGCAACCGTCACCAGCCAGCTCGTCGACGGGCTGACAAAAATCGGGACCATCCGTGTGATGTTCCCCGCATCGCCTGCTCAGGCGGCCGACTTCGTGGTGAGTGGTGAACTGGAGAAGACGCCGCAAGCATGGAATTTGCAAGCCCACATGAGCGAAGCGGCAACCGGCATTGTCAGGTGGGCCGTATCGCGTTCGATCGACCTGACCGAGACAGATGTGCAACTCCAGCAGACCCGACTGACCGCAGGCATAGGCCATGAACTGGCCCTGCGCATCAATGCTCTTGAGAGCGCCGGCACGCGCGCAATTGATAACTTCTCGCTGGCCGCCAACGCGCAGGTTGCAATAGAGCAGGCCACAGCCTCGATCAACCGGACAACGCCCGAACGTTTTCGCGAGGCGCAGGTGATGCTTGAAAAAGCCCTCGCCACCGATCCCGGCAATATCGATCTGCAAGTTGAACTCGCGGCCTTTCGACTGCGCTGGATTGAGATAGCTGGGGCTCCCCCGGATGCTTCCGATGCGGTCGTCGTGGCAGATGCCAGCGCAGCGCTTGAGAGCGCGCTGCGGGCAAAACCCAATTTTATCCCGGCGCTCGAAGCCTATTGTCGGCTTCTGTCGACCACCAATCAGTTTATTGAAAGCTTGTTGGTTTGCGGCAAGGCGCTCAGTCAGGATCCATGGGATGGAGTCGCGCTTAACCTAGTTGGAATCTCGCAAGTTCACCTTGGACGCTTCGATGATGCGCTTGCGACATTCACGCGGGCAGATCAGTTCGATACGCCGCGTGCGACCGGTTGGAGATGGACGATCGGAGCAGGCTGGACCTGTCTGCTTATGGGCCGTGCCGAAGACGCCTTGGTGTGGCTGCAACGCTCCATCGCGATCAACCCTCCAAGTGGGCGAGCGCATATGCTGCTCGCCGCCGCCTATCAGCAATTGGGGCGAACCGACGAGGCCAGGGCCGCCATGACGAAAGGGCTGGAACTGAGACCGGGCGCGACCGCGCGGAACATCCTGCCACCCATCAGGAGTGACAACTCCGACTATCTCAGGGCTTCCGAACGGCTGACGATGCTTATGGTCGCGGCCGGATTGCCTGAAAACTGAACCAACGCAGCACGGTTGATAGCTTTTCTGTGGTTGACCGTGTTGTCACGGTAACCACCTGTTCGGTCCCGTTGCGATAGACGCACGCGCATGAACACCTCGCCCACCCGGGCAAGTACGCGTCCGTCTACACCGCTTCATGAGCTGCGGGTCAGAATTCGTTAGTCGGGAGATCCCTTCAGGTCTAGCGACGGCAATCCATGCGCGCGCAAGACCCACCGTCGACCGTCGCAGCGCAGATCGGTGATGGAGAGCGGCGTCGTATCGATCCTCCAGTATGCCGTCAGCGGCGCTGCAAGAACGTTGAGGATGGCGGCCCGAACCACAGCGGGATGCGTGACCGCGATCACGTGCCCGGATTCCGCGCGCATCTCGTCGAGGAAAGCACCCGTCCTCTCCGCGACGCCAGCGATCGATTCACCCCCTGCGGGGGCATAGTTCGGATCGGTCAGCCATGCAGCGAGCGCCTCGGGTTCGTCCTTCTCGATCTCGGCAAGTGTCTTGCCTGCCCAGATGCCATAGTCCTGGTCCCGCAGGTCTTCATGTATCGTCGCAGCGAGCCCGAGGATCTCGGCGGTCTGACGCGCTCTCAAGGCGTGGCTGCAAAGCGATCGGTCGGGTTCCGCCAGATCATGCCTGAGCGCATGCGCCAATCTTTTGGAACGCTCTTCGAGCCCTTCGTCGCTCGGAAATCCGTGCTTGCGCGTGCCCTGAGTGATCCCGCTGCAGATCAGCGTCAGCCTCATCGCTCTCATGTCTGACGTCCCCCTTGTGCTTTGCCGGCCAGTTGCGGGTGCCCTGTTGTCTAGCTGTGTCTCGCTGACAGGAATAGGCCGCCGCACTACGGTTTTTAGCGGGATCGGGCGGTGATGCCGATGATGAGCACCTTTCGCTTCATTGGAGCCTCCTCGGACCCGAAGCTGCCTTCAACACGAGGCTGAACTCGACGAACAACTCTTTCAACCGACGAGGGCCCTGATGCTCTCCCCGATATCCGTCCAACCGGCGAATTTCGGTGTTGGCGGCATCCATGAGATTGGTGCCGTCGGGCTGTGCGACAAGCCAGGACAGGAACACCTCTTCCGGCTGAGGAAGAGGGGAGGGGCACCGCGCCGCGCGCTGACGTTCGACGCTCAGTCCCATGCCAGTGCACCACCGTTCTGGTATTCGATGACCCGGGTCTCGAAGAAGTTCTTCTCCTTCTTGAGGTCCATCGCCTCGGACATCCAGGGAAAAGGATTCTCGGCTTCGGCGAAAACCGGCGTGAGACCCAGCTGCGCACAGCGGCGGTTGGCGATGAAGTGCATGTACTGCTCGCACAGCGCCGCATTGAGGCCGAGGAAGCCGCGCGGCATCGTATCCCGGCCGTAGGCGGCCTCCAGTTCAGCCGCATTCGCGATCATGCCACGCACCTCGTCCTGGAACGCGCCGGTCCAGAGGTGCGGGTTTTCCAACTTGATCTGGTTGATGACGTCGATGCCGAAGTTCAGGTGGATCGACTCGTCGCGCAATATGTACTGGTACTGCTCGGCAATCCCGACCATCTTGTTACGGCGGCCGAGCGACAGGATCTGCGCAAAGCCGGTGTAGAACCACATGCCCTCAAAGATGACGTAGAAGGCGACAAGGTCGCGTAGGAAAGCTTGGTCGGCCTCCGGCGTGCCGGTGCGGAAGTCGGGATTGTCGAGGTTTTGCGTGTGCTTCAGCGCCCAGGCTGCCTTGTCGGTGATCGACGGCACCTCGCGATACATGTTGAACAGCTCACCCTCGTCCAGCGCCAGGCTTTCCACGATGTACTGGAAGGTGTGCGTATGGATCGCTTCCTCGAAGGCTTGGCGCAGCAGATACTGGCGGCATTCGGGGTTGGTCAGGTGGCGGTAGATGGCGAGCACTATATTGTTCGCCACCAGGCTTTCCGAGGCGGCGAAGAAGCCGAGATTGCGCTTGATCATGCGGCGTTCGTCTTCGGTCAGCCCATCCTTGGACTTCCACAGCGCGATATCTGCCTGCATGGAGACTTCGGTCGGCATCCAGTGGTTGTTGCAGCCGGAAAGGTACTTTTCCCAGGCCCAGCGGTACTTGAGCGGCAGCAGCTGGTTAACGTCTGCGCGCGCATTGATCATGCGCTTGTCGTCGACGGAGACACGCGCGCCGCCGCGTTCGATCTCGCCGAGGCCGGTGGCGTCGGCGGCGGGAGCCGCCGCGCCGTGGGTGGGATTAAGCGCAATTGCGGGAGTGGTTTTCGGTTCGGACCAGTCGAGCATGTTTTTGCCTCCTTCTTCTCTACTCACTGGCACGCTTCGCAATCGGGATCGTCGATGGCGCAGGCCTTGCCCCAGGCCTGACCCGGATCGACCACGATCGGCGCGGCCGCGATGGTTGCCGGCGAGACCGCATTGAGCTTGCCGTCCGTGCCCTTTAGCGTCGACTTCTCGACATGCGTGGCCGAGCGCGAACGCAGGTAGTAGGTGGTTTTCAGCCCCTTGCGCCAAGCCAGCCGGTAAAGTTCATCGAGCTTTCTGCCGCTCGGATTGGCGATGTAGAGGTTGAGCGACTGCGCCTGGTCGATCCATTTTTGCCTGCGTGATGCTGCATCGATCAGCCAGCTGGAATCGATCTCGAAAGCCGTGGCGTAGAGAGCCTTGAGGTCGTCCGGGATGCGGTCTATCTGGCCGACCGATCCGTCGAAATATTTGAGATCCGAGACCATCACCTCGTCCCAAAGACCTCGCGCCTTGAGATCGTGCACGAGTTGCGCGTTCACCACCGTGAAGTCGCCGGACATATTCGATTTGACGAAGAGGTTCTGGTAGGCCGGCTCGATCGACTGCGACACGCCGCAGATGTTGGATATGGTTGCGGTCGGCGCGATCGCCATAGTGTTGGAATTGCGCATGCCGGTCTTCTTCACGCGCTTGCGCAAGGCATCCCAGTCGAGCGTTGAAGCACCGTCCATCTGGACACCTGGACGCGCGTCTTCAAGCAGCTTGATGGAGTCGATCGGCAGGATGCCCTTCGACCAGAGAGAGCCTTCGAAGCTGGCATAGCGACCACGTTCGGCGGCGAGATCGACGGAAGCCGAAATGGCATGATAGCTGATCGCTTCCATGCTGCGGTCGGCGAATTCCAGCGCAGCCTCCGAGGCGTAAGCGATGCGCAATGCCTGCAGCGCGTCCTGGAAGCCCATGATGCCGAGGCCGACCGGACGGTGGCGCAGATTGGAGCGCCGAGCCTCGGGGATCGTGTAGAAGTTGATGTCGATGACATTGTCCAGCATGCGCATGGCCGTGCCGACAGTCTTGGCCAGCCGGTCGAGGTCGAGCCCCTTCTCGGTCAGGTGATTGACCAGATTAACGGAGCCGAGATTGCACACTGCCACTTCGTCCTTCGACGTGTTCAGCGTGATTTCGGTGCACAGGTTGGACGAATGCACGACGCCGATATGGCCCTGGGGCGAGCGGATGTTGCACGGGTCCTTGAAGGTGACCCAGGGGTGCCCGGTCTCGAACAGCATGGTCAGCATCTTGCGCCACAGGTCGACTGCGCGGACTTTACGGAAGACCTTCAAGCCACCCGTCGCGGCCTTCGCCTCATAGGCCTCATAGGCCGTCTTGAACGCAGTCCCGTAGAGATCGTGCAGGTCCGCCGCCTCGTCGGGCGAGAACAGCGTCCATTCGCCGTCGGCTTCCACACGCTCCATGAACAGGTCCGGTACCCAGTTGGCCGTGTTCATATCGTGGGTGCGGCGGCGGTCGTCGCCCGTGTTCTTCCTCAGGTCGAGGAATTCTTCGATGTCGACATGCCAGGTTTCCAGATAGGCGCAGACCGCACCCTTGCGCTTGCCACCCTGGTTGACGGCAATCGCCGTGTCGTTCGCAACCTTGAGGAAGGGCACCACGCCCTGGCTCTCGCCGTTGGTGCCCTTGATGTGGGCGCCGAGGCCGCGCACCGGCGTCCAGTCATTGCCAAGCCCGCCGGAATATTTGGCCAGCAGGGCATTGTCCTTGATCGCCTTGAAGATGCCTTCGAGATCGTCGGAGACCGTGGTGAGGAAGCAGGAGGAAAGCTGCGGCCTAAGCGTGCCCGAGTTGAACAGCGTCGGCGTCGAGGCCATGAAGTCGAAGGACGAGAGGAGATCGTAGAACTCGATGGCGCGGGCCTCGCGATCTATCTCGCGCACCGCCAATCCCATCGCGACCCGCATGAAGAAGGTCTGAGGCAGCTCGAAGCGCTTGCCACGCGTCTGCAGGAAATAGCGGTCGTAGAGCGTCTGCAGGCCGAGATACTGGAATTGCAGGTCGCGCCCGGGCTTCAACGCTGCGCCGAGCTTTTCGAGATCGAAGCGACCGAGTTCGGGGTCGATCAAATCGGCCTCGATACCGGTGCGGATGAACTCGGGGAAATAGGACGCATAGCGCTGCGCCATCTGTGCCTGCGTCGCCTGTTCGGGCCGGCCGAAGACAAAGGTCAGCGCCTCGCGCCGCAGCCGGTCGAGCAGCAGCCGGGCCGAGACGAAGGCGTACTTCGGCTCCTGCTCGACCAGAGTGCGCGCGGCGAGAATAGGTGCCAAAGATAGCTCGTCCAAGGTAATGCCGTCGTAAACGTTGCGCTTCGCCTCGATTAGGATCGGCGCCGCCGCGACATCGCTCAGGCCTTCGCAAGCTTCGTTCACGATCCTAGCAAGACGGGCCTCATCAAGCGGCACGAGGCTCCCGTCATCCATTTTCACGTTCAGCGCAGAAATCGTGCGCTTTGAATCCGTTGCTTCGGCTGAGGTCCGCTCTCGTGCACGCTCCTCACGATAGAGAACATAAGCACGCGCCACCTTGTGATGTTCCCCGCGCATGAGCGCGAGTTCCACCTGATCCTGCACGGCTTCGATGTGGAAGGTGCGGCCTTCGCCGACGCGGCGCGTCAGATTGGACACAATCTGCTCAGTCAGCCCCTCGACAAGGTCGTGAACACGCCGCGAGCCAGCCGCCACAGAACCCTCGACCGCGAGAAACGCCTTGGTCAGCGCGACGGCGATCTTCGTCGCATCGAACGGCGTCACCGAACCGTTCCTGCGGATGACGCGGTATCCGGGCTCGGTCGCTACGCGTTCTTCGTCTTTAAGAGGGATGGGACCCTGAAGTGTCCCGTTCGTATGGAGTGCAGTGGTGGCCGACATCTTTTCCCCGCGGCGTTGAGAGCGGGGGCGACCGGAAACGCATGCCGAACGCGACCATGCAAGGCGCGAACGAGTCAAGCGCACCGCCAGGACACCCCGCCCAAGTTTCGTGCATCGTCAGGGCAGGTCTCCTGGCTCACGGATCATCGCCGCTGTCTGGCCTTCCCGGCGCCCAAGCACCAGTGACACATAAGCGACAGCGACTCGCCGTTTACAGTTGCGGGGGCAGCGCCGGCTTTCCTTGTACAGGGCACCGGCTTCCCTCTTAGCTCCCGAGCCGAACCGACTCGGAAGAACCATGACGCTATATTTGGTAGCTCCGTGAACAATTAGCGTCAAGAATTAGATGGTCGATCATTTTATGTATCAACCGTCGCGTTCATAGATTCCTCGCTTGCACCGAGGCAGCCATTCGTGCGGTGCCTAGACTCGACTGGGAATTTCGCTTTGCTTTCCGGCTAATGAGCAATCGCCACCTCATCGCCCAGCCTCGGTTTCGCGGTCGGAGGTCACTTCGACGTGAGGGCCCTAGAAAACGTCCGGTTCCGTGGAATTTTTCCGCCCGCTTTGCGTTTATCTGGGAGGTCCGATTGAGGCCCAACCCCCACGATCATCGCATCGAGGTCCATTCCCCTACGATCATCGCAGGCCTTGAGCTCCACGGACGACTTTCCTTGGAGAAGACAATGAGACACACTCTCTCAACACTCGCATTCTCAGGGTTGCTGGGCATTGCAGCCCTCTACAGCGCCCCCGCTTTTGCCGAGAGCATCCCCGGCGCCGTTCCCGACATTGCTCCGACGGTCAATGCGGCCGGCGAGGCCTCCCATTCGCTTTCCGCAAAGCCCACTGCAGACGGCCAGATCTGGAATTTGTCCTGCACCACGGCAGCCTGCCAAGGTAAGTTTGAGTCGGCCGTCCTGGTGCGCAAACCTGGTGATCCTGGCGGCGGCGTGCAGCTCGTTCGCGGTGGTGGCGGCGGTCACGGGATGGGCGGCGGCGGCTTCATGATGCATGGCGGCGGCGGCTTTGGCGGCTTCCATGGCGGTGGTGGCTTTGGTGGCTTCCCTGGCGGCGGCTTTGGAGGCTTCCATGGCATGGGGGGCTTTCACGGCATGGGTGGCGGCTTCCCTGGCATGGGCGGCTTACGCGGGTTCGACCGTGGCTTCCATGGCATGGGTGGCTTTCACGGAATGGGCGACTTCCACGGTCGTCGCTTTATTCATGGACGCCGGTTCCGCAACAACAACTTCTTCTTTGACAACGATGGCGGCGCCTTCTTTGGCTTCGGCCTGCCGTTAGGGTATTCGTACTGCGATCCCTACTACTACAACTATTATGGCGTCTGTTATCCGGGGTATGGGTATTAATCGCGGGGCGGCGTCAGCTTGCCCAAATTCGAGAGGACGGCTGCCGCATGACGGTCGGCCGCGCCAGGCATTTGCCCGCCATCTTCTCCTGAGGTGACGGGCATTTCTGAACGTGGGCTCTATATTCGGCGCCCGCCCGGTGAGGAACGACGTCTCACCCGGCGGCCTCGCGAGCATGAAACCAAATCGTGCACGTCGCGTTTCCTGCCATCTCTACGTGAAGCGGTGGGAACAGCGTCGAGGTCATAATGGCTTCCAACGGCACCCAAAAACTGTCGCTGTTGGCACTTACGGGCATGGTTGTCGGATCGATGGTTGGGGCGGGTATATTCTCTCTGCCGCGAACCTTCGGTACTGCGACTGGACCTTTTGGTGCCCTCATCGCCTGGGCCATTGCCGGGACAGGCATGTATATGTTGGCGCGGGTCTTTCAAGCCCTGGCCGAACGCAAGCCTGACCTTGATGCCGGCGTCTACGCCTATGCCAAAGCGGGATTTGGCGATTATACGGGCTTCCTGTCGGCCTTCGGCTACTGGATCGGCAGTTGCATAGGCAACGTCTCTTACTGGGTGCTAATCAAGTCTACCCTGGGACGTTTCTTTCCTGTCTTTGGTGACGGCAATACTCCGATCGCCATAATCGCCGCATCTATCGGCATCTGGCTGTTTCACTTCATGATATTAAGAGGCGTGAGGCAGGCAGCCTCAATCAACACCGTGGTCACGATTGCCAAGATTGTGCCAATCGTGGTCTTCATTTTGTTGCTTGCGGTCGCTTTCAAGGTCGACCTCTTTCGAGCCAATTTCTGGGGCGGCGAAGGTATGCCCGAAGCCAGCCTTTTCCATCAGGTGCGAGCAACGATGCTGGTGACCGTCTTCGTTTTCCTCGGCATCGAAGGCGCAAGCATGTATTCCCGATATGCGGCGAAGAGGTCCGATATCGGAACGGCTACCATCCTCGGCTTCGTGGGCGTCACTGGCCTGATGGTGTTGGTGACGCTTTTGCCCTATGCGGTGCTGCCGCGGGTCGAGATTGCCGGCATGGGCCAACCTTCCATGGCCGGCGTACTGGCTGCCACCGTCGGACACTGGGGCGCCGTCTTCATCAGTGCCGGCGTCATCATCTCTGTGCTAGGCGCCTATCTCGCCTGGTCGCTGATTTGCGCTGAAGTGTTGTTCGTCGCAAGCAAGACCGATGACATGCCCCGGATATTTGCGACCGAAAACCGCAACAAAGTTCCCGCAGCCGCTCTCTGGCTGACCAATATCGTCGTCCAGCTCTTCGTCATCAGCACCTATTGGTCTCAGGACGCCTTCGCCTTGATGCTGAACCTGACCAGTGCGATGTCGCTGATCCCATATTTCCTGGTTGCCGCTTATGGCGTGCTGATCGCTCGACGTGGCGAGAGCTACGAGGTCAGACCTCAGGATCGCAAGCGCGATCTGCTCATAGCCGGCATTGCAAGCGCGTATACGATTTTCATGATCCTGGCAGGCGGCTTGAAGTTCGTTCTGCTTGCCGCACTGCTCTACGCACCGGGCACTGCCCTCTATTTCTGGGTGCGCCGCGAACAGGGCAAGAGGATGTTCGATACAACCATGGAGCGGATTTTGTTCCTCGCCGCGGTTGCCGGCGCGGTGGTGGCACTGGTCGGACTGGTGAGTGGATACATATCCATCTAAAAGCGGAGGTCCCGCATGTCTGCTGCAAATTCCTCTAAGGTCCTGGGCGTCCATTCCGAGGTCGGTCAATTGCGGAAGGTCATGGTCTGCGCGCCAGGCCGTGCCCATCAGCGCCTGACCCCAAGCAATTGCGATGCCCTTTTGTTCGACGACGTGCTGTGGGTCGAAGTCGCCAAGCGCGACCATTTCGACTTCATGACCAAGATGCGTGATCGCGGAATCGAGGTCGTCGAGATGCACAATCTGCTCACCGAGACGGTTGCGATTGCCGAAGCCAGGAAATGGATCCTCGACAACCAGGTCGTTCCGAACCAGATCGGTCTGGGCCTTCTCAACGAAGTTCGCTCCTACCTTGAAGGCCTGCCGAACCGTGAACTGGCCGAAACACTGATCGGCGGGCTTTCGACCTATGAATTTCCCGAGCGTATAGGCGGCGAGCAACTGGCGTTGATCCGCGATGCGGCTGGCGTCAACGAATATCTGCTGCCTCCGCTACCCAACACGCTCTACACCCGAGATACGACCTGCTGGATCTATGGCGGGGTCACGCTCAATGCGCTGTACTGGCCCGCGCGGCACGAGGAGACCATCCTCGCGACCGCGATCTACAAGTTCCATCCGGACTTCGCCGGCAAGGTCAACGTCTGGTGGGGTGATCCGACCAAGGACTGGGGGCTCGCAACCTTCGAGGGGGGCGACGTCATGCCGATCGGGAAGGGCAACGTCCTCATTGGCATGAGCGAGCGCACCTCGCGACAGGCGATCAGTCAGGTTGCTGCTGTTCTTTTCGAAAAGCGCGCCGCCGAGCGGGTCATCGTTGCAGCGATGCCAAAACTACGCGCCGCAATGCATCTCGACACGGTGTTTACTTTCGCCGATCGCGACTGCGTGCTGATCTATCCGGATATCGTGAACGGCATCGACGCCTTCTCCTACCGCCCAGACGGCAAGGGTGGCGTCGAACTTCACAAGGACAAGAGCAACTTCATAGAAACGGTGCGTGACGCACTGGGCCAGAAGAAGCTGCGCGTGGTCGAAACCGGCGGCAATGACTATACGCGCGAGCGAACGCAATGGGACAGCGGCGCCAACCTGGTTTGCGCCTCGCCGGGTGTGGTCTACGCATATGATCGCAACACGTACGCCAACACTTTGTTGCGCAAAGCGGGTATCGAAGTCATCACTATTGCGGGTGCGGAGCTCGGCCGCGGCCGTGGAGGCGGCCACTGCATGACATGCCCGATCATCCGGGATCCAGTAGAATTCTAGAGCCGGCAAAGTGAACATTAGGGAATGGGTCACGGCGTCGGCATCTCCACATATCACCGAACGCCGGACCATGCTTCAAGCGGCTGTCAAACCCTGTACGAGCAGCTTGTCGATCCGCCTCCCATCCATGTCGATGATCTCGAACCGCCAGCCATGGTGATCAAAGCCCTCGCCGACTTCAGGAATATGTCCAAGCTGGGACAGAGCAAAGCCCGCGATTGTATGGAAGTCGTCATCGGGTCCTGCACGCAGGCTGAGCCGATTGAAAGCGTCGTGGACCGGCATCATGCCATCGATCAACAAGGAACCATCGTCTCGTTCGACGATGTCGGGCTCTTCGCCTTCCTCGTCCGGCAGGTCGCCCGCAATGGCTTCGAGAAGGTCCGTCTGCGTGACGATGCCTTCAAGGCTGCCATACTCGTCAACCACGATCGCCAGGCGTACCGGAGCCTTCTTGAACCGATCTAGCACTCGAAAGATTGGCATGGCCTCATGCAGTAGAAGGGGCTCTCTCATGACTGCCAACGGGTCGAGGGGCTTTCCATCGAGATGCTGATCGAGAAGATCCTTCTTGAAGATCATGCCGATCGGGGCGTCGATATCACCGCGTCCAACCAGTAGCTGTTCGTGCCGACACTTGCGAACCGTTCGTAGAATTTCCTCCTGTGGATCGTCGGCATCAATCCAGTCGATATCGCGCCGCGGCGTCATGATGTCGGAAATACGCCGGTCGCCGATCGTCAGCACACGATCGACGACTTCCTGCTGCGCATGCTGCAGCAAACCGGCCTCCTGGCTGGCTGCCACGAGCAGCTTCAGTTCGGCCGGCGAATGCAGCGCATCTTCACCGCTGCCCGGGCGTAGACCGCAGAGACGCAAGACCAGATTACCGAGCCCGTTGAGCATCACGATTGCCGGGCGGAGCAAGAACAAAAAGAGTCCCAGTGGCCGGACAATCCAGAGAGCGGTACCTTCACTGCGCTGGAGTGCCAGGCTTTTGGGGGCAAGCTCGCCGAGCACGATATGCAGTGCCGTGATGATGACAAAGGATATCGCGATCGCGATCGTGTGTGCGCTCACCGTGGCCACGGTTGCCGGCAGCGCGCTTAGAAGCGGTTCGATCAGATGCGCGAGGGCCGGCTCACCGATCCAGCCCAGTGCAAGCGACGAGATCGTGATGCCAAGCTGCGTGGCGGCGAGATTGGCGTCGAGATTATCGACTGCCCGCTGAAGCACATTGGCATTCATCCGGCCCGCGGCGACGAGCTCAGCGACACGACTGCGGCGAACCGCCACAAGTGAAAATTCTGCTGCAACGAAGAACCCGTTTGCCGCAACGAGAACAAGGACCGACAGGATTCCGAGTATGTCGGTCCAACTGCTACTGCCATCGCCGGGGGGCATGATCTCCTCTCAATGTATCTGCGCGTAAGATTCGCACTGTTGATACAACAATTGTGGCTGCCTGCAGACCATTGGCGAACTACTTTTTTGCGCTTGGACGAACCCCTAGCAGCCGTGTCCTTACTTGACGTCCTCGGTCAGGCCCACGCGGCCGACCAACGATAGGCGTCGACGACATCAGGCGCTGGTGCAACTGAATGTGAATTGAATCGTTTAATGCCCAGGCGGCGCCAAGGCATTGGCGGGCTGCTGCCACGCGGGAGTAAGACGATGAACGCGAGGTTTTCTCGCAGGGATTTCCTGAAGGCGAGTATCGCCGCAGGGGTCGCGATCAAGGTGTCTTTCCTTTTGCCCTCCGCGCGTGCCCAGCTGATCGAAACACCGCCCCTTCCAGGACCCGACTGGCTCAATGCCGACGGCAAACCGAGATACCGCCTGGACGCCATCGCCAAGGTCACCGGCCAGAAGACTTTCAGCCGCGACTATCGGGCGAGCGATCTCCCCGGCTGGCCAAAGGAGCAGTCGCACGCCTTTCTCATCCACGCCACGAAAGCGGACCAGGTTTTCGAAGGCATCGACCTCAGCATACTCGGAGACGACCTGAAGCCCGATCGGGTTCTATTGCATGAAGACCTGGTCGCTGACGGGATCGTTATCCCGGTCCTCGGCTTCTATGGTGACGTGTTCCTGGTGCCGAAGGGGCAGACAGCACGGTTACTCGGCCAGCCGGTGGCGCTGCTCATCTATCGCGACTTCGCCCGCTTCGATGCGGCCAAGCGCCTGGTGCGTTTCAACGACAGTGTTGTGCGTTACGGAGAAAAGGCGCCCTACAGCCATCCCGCCAACTATGGCGCTGCCCGCTATGTGCGCATCGGCGGCAGCGATCCGAGTGCCGAGGACCTCTATTCGCCGCTGAAGGATGCCGTGATCTATGGCGGCTTTTCCGGCAACGAGCCGACCTGGCCGGCCGCAGGGGAGGGCGATCCGGTCGCGCGCGGCATGGCCGCAGCCGATGAAATCAAGAAGGAAATCGATGGCGCCGGCGATGCGCTCGTGCTTCGGCGCAGCTATTTTTCGCAATCGGTAGATGCATCGGCCATGGAAGCGGACAATGGCAACGTCTGGTATGACCCGTCCAGCGGAACGCTGCATGCGATGATCGCCACGCAGTCGCCCTACGAAGTGGCCGAAGTCACGGCGATACTGGTCTCGAAATCGAAATTTCCGCTCAAGAATGTCGACCTCAAGGTCGGCTATACCGTCGGCTACGGCACCAAGGACCATGCGATCTTGCCGTTCTACTGCGTCGTGGCGGGGCTTTATGGCGATGGCCGGCCGGTCCGGCTTGCCAATGATCGCTACGAGCAGTTCCAGCTGGGATTGAAACGCCACGCCTTCTGGATGGACAACACGCTGGTCATCGACCGCGCAACCGGCCAGTTCCGCGCCATGACCGGCCACTTCAAGAACGATGGCGGTGGTCGGGCCAACTACTCGTTCTCCGTTGCTATGGTGGGCGCCACGGCGGCGCAATCGATCTACTATTTGCCCAAGAGCGATTTCTCGGCCGCTGCCTTGGCGTCAAGGGCAGTCGATGCCGGCTCGACCCGCGGCTACGGCACTTTGCAGTCCATGTCGGCGACCGAGATGATGGTTGACGAAGCAGCCGAGCTGCTCGGCGTGGATGCTATCGACCTCAGGCTTAAGAACGTCCTCAAGTCGGGCATGAAGAATTCGCAAGGCGCGATCCCTGCCGGCGCCCTGCGCAACGAGGAGATTTTGCGGAAAGCGAGCCAGCACCCGCTGTGGGTTCAGCGCACTGAGAAGAAGGCAAGCTTCGATGCCGCCAATCCCGGCAAGAAATACGGGGTCGGCTTTGGTCATGTGCACAAGGACTACGGGACTGGCGCCGAAGCTGCTCTCGCAACGGTCGAGTTCGATGCCAAGGGTCGCATCAGGCTTGCCCACGTCGCGCACGAGATCGGCACGGGCACCACAACCTCGCAGGCGATCATGGTCGGCGACATTCTCGGCCGGGTGCCGGACGAAACCGAATATGGCAAGGTCCTGTGGCCGCAAATGCCGCTCGAATCCACGGACGAGCCATATACGCTTTCCCAGGCCGACGAAGACCAGCGCAAGCAGAACCCGCGCTGGACGCCGCGCATCACTTCGCCGATGAGCGCCACCAACAGCGTTTACTATCTCGGCCACGCAACGCGCGAAGCCGCGCGCGCACTGGTCGAACTGTCGATCTGGCCGGCGGCGCAGTCGGTCTGGTCGCGCGGGATCGGCGGCGGCGCGCTCGCGCCCTACAGCGTGCGGCCTGACGAGCTTAGTCTCGCAAACGGTATCGTAAATGCCGGCGGCATGCCGTCCCTATCCCTTGCCGATGTGGCGGCGGAGGCGCATCGCCTTGGGCTCATAACTGGGGTTACGGTCCACACCTTCAACCGTTGGCAATGGACGGAAGCCGAATTCGACATACCGGGGGTAGGGCACCGGAAGATGGCGATTGATGCGCTTGCCCTGAAATATGGCGACGGCGCACCCGCCGACAAAAAGGCGCTGATGACGCTGGATGGATGGCAATTCCTGAACCGCGCCGCCGTTACCTATCCGCCCGTCCAGCGCAACAATGCGGGCGTCACCTACTATGCGCCGATGGCAACGTTTGCCGAGATCCTCGTCGACATAGGAACGGGCGAGGTGACGCTGCTTTCGCACCACTCGATCACCGAATGTGGAACGCAGGTGGTGCCAGAACTCGTGTCGGGACAAATCCAGGGCGGTATCGCCATGGGTATCGGCCATGCCCTGAAGGAGTATCTGCCGCTCTATGAGGACGGTCCCGGCGACGGCACCTGGAACTGGAACCGCTACGAGCTTCCGCGCGCGCGGGATGTGGCCGTCTGGTCGCAGACTGCCGAGGTCCTGCCGCCGCTTTCGAGCACCGACGCGCCCAAAGGCCTGGCCGAAGTGGTCATGATAGCCATCGTGCCGGCAATCGCGAACGCGATCACCCACGCCATCGGCAAGCGCTTCTACGAACTGCCAATCACCCCTGAGAAAATACGGGAGGCGCTGACATGACGCTCGCCTCGAAGAAACTGTCCTTAACCGTCAACGACAAGACCATCGACGCGATGGACGTGCCGGAAACCATGATGATGCTGGATTTCCTGCATGAATATCTCAACCTCACCGGCGCGCGCATGGGCTGCGGGCAGGGCATTTGCAACGCCTGCAGCGTGGTGGTCGAGCATGACGACGGCACGCTTCAGGAGGCGCGCACCTGCATCACTGGCGCGCATTGGTTTGCCGGCAAGAAAGTGCGAACGGTCGAAGGCCATGCCAAGCGTGATGCCTCCGGCGCCATCGTCGGGCTGTCGCCGGTTCAGCAGGCCTTCATCGAGCATTTTGCGTTCCAGTGCGGCTATTGCACGCCCGGCTTCGCCACCGGCGCGACCGTTCTCATGGATCAGTTGAAGCGCAATCCGGTCGCGCGGGCCGACCTCGAAAAGACCATTACCGACGCGTTGAACAAGCATATCTGTCGCTGCACGGGCTACGTCCGATATTACGAGGCGGTCCGTGATCTCGCCTTGAACACTCCCGGTCTGGTGAAAGCCTGAACGCCATGAAAATACGGACGCTGCTCTGGATCGGGGTTGGAATTATCGGATGTCTCGCCCTGTTTGCACTCGGCGTCTTTGCCGGCCTTTTCGAGAGAACCGCAGTGGCCAAGGATATCGATCAGCCGCTGTCGGCGGACCAGATGAAGACATTGGCCAAAAGGGGCGCCTATGTCGCCGTGGCCGCTGATTGCTATGCGTGCCATACCGCCAAGGACGGCGCACCATGGGCGGGCGGCTTTGCGTTCGAGACCCCGTTCGGCACCATTTATTCGACCAACATTTCTCCGGACAAGGAGCACGGCATCGGCAATTGGACCCGCGCCGAATTCCACCGGGCGATGCGCGACGGGATAGGCAAGGGCGGCGTCCATCTCTATCCGGCCATGCCTTACGAATCCTATCGCAAGATGACTCCGGAAGACGTGGATGCGGTCTACGCCTACCTTATGAGCCGCGAGCCGATGAATGTGGAAAACAAGAAGAACGATCTGCGGTTTCCCTTCAACATCCGGCAAGTCCTGACCTTCTGGAATTTCGTAAACCTTCCGGGCGGTACGCTGGCTTCCGATCCGGCTCGCTCGGAAACTTGGAACCGCGGACGCTATCTGGTCGACGCGCTCGCCCATTGCGGCGATTGCCATACGCCCCGCAATCTGATGCAGGGGATGAAGCAGAGCGAATATCTCCAGGGTTCGGTGCTGGAGGGCGTTCTTGCGCCCGACATCACCAAGGAGGGGCTCGCGCAGATGGGCTTCGACCCGCATATTCTGTCTGTCTTCATGAAGTCTGGCCTGTCTGCTCAAGGAGCGATGACAGGCCAGATGTTCGACGTGGTCCATTTTTCGACGCAATACATGACTGACGACGATCTTGCGGCGCTGTCGGCCTACCTGTTCGACTTGGATGGCTTGCCGAAGCAATCCACCCCGCCGGCGCCTCCCAAGCCGGTCGAGGTTGCACACGACCTCGCGGAATCCGCACGCGGCACCTACCTCAACCTGTGCTCGGGTTGCCATGGCGTGGATGGCGAGGGGATCCCGCATGTGGTGGTGCCGCTGGCCACCAATGCCTCGCTTCGGCTCGCCAGCCCGCGCAACCTGGTCCATGCCGTGCTCCACGGCATTCCCGCCCAGCATTTTCCGGGGCTCGAGCGCATGCAATCGATGCCCGCCTTCAAGGATGAGCTCAACAACCAACAGCTTGCTGACCTGGCCAACTGGATGCGAGCAGTATGGGGCGGCAAACAGCCAGACGTGAAACCCGAAGACGTCGATCAGGTACGACGTGGGGATTGACTAGCAAATTCAGAGGAAATGAAATCGGCTCATTGAGCGAAAGCACCGAGCTGCCCCACCGTGGCACGACTATAAGTTCCATAAGCTATGTTATGCGACTTTTGGATGTAGCCGCAAAGTTAAAGTGTCCTGATCCTGCAAAGTAAGAATGTCACTCTCCCCGCGTTTTGATGACGTGGGAGAGATTGCGGATGGGACTGATTGCGATGAGCGAGCGCGACCTACAGCGGATTGAGGTTTTGTCGAGGGTCGTCGACGACCGGATGACGATCGTTTCGGCGGCGCATGTGCTGGGCTTAAGCACGCGCCAGGTTCGCCGGCTCTTGGAGCGGATCCGGACGGATGGTGCTGCATCGATCCGGCACAGAGCGATCGACCGACCGTCGAACAACCGGATCAGCGACGGCGTGCGCGACTATGCTGTAGCGATCGTGCGCGAGCGCTATACGGATTTCGGTCCGACGCTGGCCGCCGAGAAGCTGGCCGAGCGCGACGGCCTGACGGTGTCGCGCGAGACCTTGCGCAAATGGATGGCGGAGGCTGGACTGTGGCTGTCGCGCAAGCAGCGCCGCTGCGCCGAGAAGCCTATGGCGAGCTGGTGCAGATCGACGGTTCCGAGCATCGCTGGTTCGAGGATCGCGGTGCCCCATGTTCGCTGCTGGTGTTCATCGACGATGCGACCGGCAAGCTGATGCAGTTGCGCTTCGTACGCTCGGAAAGTGCGTTTACGTATTTCGAGGCGCTGGAGCTCTATCTCAAGGCGCATGGTGCTCCGGTCGCCTTCTATTCCGACAAGCATTCGGTGTTCCGGGTGGCGAAGAAAGACGCCAAGGGCGGCCAGGGCATGACCCAGTTCGGGCGTGCGCTTTCAGAGCTAAACATCGAGATTCTTTGCGCAAACTCGAGCCAGGCGAAGGGCCGAGTTGAGCGGATGAACCGGACGCTACAGGATCGGTTGATTAAGGATCTGCGCTTGGCGGGCATCTGCGGCATGGATGACGGCAACGCTTTCCTGCCTCGGTTCATGGAGCGCTATAACCGGCAGTTTGCCATTCCCCCTGCCCGCCCTGATGATCTGCATCGGTCGCTGAATCTTGCCCCGGATCGGCTGCGCGACGTCCTGTGCAAACGTGAGCAGCGTTATGTCGGCGCGCAACTGACGTTTTCGTTCGAGCGCCAGCGGATCATGCTGGAAGAGAACGAGGTGACGCGTGGGCTGGTCGGCTGCTATGTCGAGACCTACGCTTTTGCCGACGGCCGGCTCGACGTGCGCTGGAAGGGCCATTCCCTGCCCTACCGGGTGTTCGACAAGGATCAGCAGCGGGTGACGCATGCGGCGATCACCGAGAACAAGCGGCTTTCCGATGTGCTAGCCTATATCAAGGAGCGGCAGGATCAGTCGCCGTCGCCGAGGGTCAAGACCAACAGCGACAAGAACGGCTACACGCCGCGGGGTCGCAAGCCGGGCAAACGGACGGATTTCATCAACGATCCGGCCATGATCGCCCGACGTCATCAGGCGCTTTCCCAGCAACGTGCGGTGGAGCTAGGACAACCCTACCCGGCACAGTTCAATGGAGATTGAGTTCGGCTTGCATGTCGGAGTCCAGCTTTAAACAGGCAGCCCACAACGGTGTCTTGTGGTAGGTTCCATCCTGCCAAATGGTCAGTCCCTCGCGCTCTTCGTGCAGCAATCCCAGCCAGCACAGCGGGCGAATGATATCGTAGCGGAGCGCCGACCTTTCCGCCCAGGCTTCGACAGTCATTTCTGCTGGCGCCGGGTACGACTCGCTCGGGAACAGCTCGTTCACCAAGTCGTTCGGCGAACAACCCGTTTTTGCTTTCATATTGATAAGATTGAGAAAGACGTGCCACCAACGCATCCGATCACGGACAGCCGCCTGCGTCTGCCCGTGATGGATATAAGCATAAAGATAATCCGTCGCGATCAGATCGAAGAAGGCCTGCGGTCGCGCCAGAAAGTCTCGGCCGCGTTGGGTTGGTAGCAGTACGTCTTTTCGCCGCCGCAGAAGCCGTAAGTGCTTGAGCATGTCACGGACTGCCAAAAGCGGCGGCATGTCGGCTTCGTTGAGAACCTTGTTGACGCTGTATAGGTCGTCCGACGTGTGGCCGGGCCAATCGAAGTGAACAGCGGCCCAGTCCACGAACTTGCGGTTCATCGCCCCCGATGCGGTCAGACCGATGCCTCCTTGGCTATCGGCGTAGGAAACAGTCATGGCCATGCCGCGAACCAGCGGCGATAGGGCCAGTACATCGACGTCGGCAAGCAGCTCAATTTGTGGAAGCATTAGGTGATCCTGGCAGAACCAACCGGAGTGTCGATCCGATTCAGATCATTCCCCAGGAGCGCGAAGATTGAAACCCTCAAAGCTAACGCCGATGGGTGCCCTTCACCCGCCCCGATCTGCCCTTGCAACCCGGACCAGCCGGTCAGATCGGGGCTGGTCGTCGTGCCGAGTGGCGGACCAAAGGGACATTTTGACTTTGCGCCAGCGCGGACAGTTCAACCTGGCCGCCACATTGGATATTGGTGGGTGGGTTCAAGGATGAAGTGCGACTTGCGAATGATACCAATGGGTTATCACTCGCAAGGAAGATGCAATGAGACGCACCTACTCGCATATTGATCTGGATGAACGGCGCAAGATCACGCGTTGGCGGATGGCTGGTCTGAGTGTTGAGATTATCGCCGAGAAGCTCGGCCGGCATCGTTCGACGATCTTTCGTGAGATCAAACGCAATATGTTCATCGACGCGGTCGTTCCGGATATCACCGGCTACTACTGCGTGGCGGCGCATGGCATGGCCTGCGAGCGGCGCGCCAAACTACGAAAGCTCGCGCGCTTCTCGCATGTCCGCCAGTCGGTGATCGACCGGATCATGCATGGTTATGTGATCTCACTGGTCGAGCGGGTTAGTCGCTTTGCCATCTTCCTGCGCAACAACGATAGGCAGTCCCGGCCCGTTATGGACGGCCTCGTGCAGGCGCTACAGGCCCTACCCCATCTTGCCCGCCGCTCCATTACCTTCGATCACACGATATCCACCAACTTGTTCGCAAGTTTGGGCCTTTCAACTTAGTGCTCTGAATTGCCTCTCACAATCCATGGACGGGCAGTTCTATGTGCCAAAGTCATCGGCAATCGTGTCGAGCAGCGGCGGTTCTTCCTCGGCCTCGCTTTTCGGCTCGACCATGATTAGCCCGACAATGATCAAACCCAGCGCCGCCCACGTCCAGAGGGAAATGTATTCGCCCAGCAGGACAATGCTCCAGCCAATGCCGGCAGCGGTCACCGCATAGGCATTTTGGCTGGCGAAGACCGCGCCGGTCGTCTGGATCAGGTAAATGAACAGGATCATCGCCATTGTCCCCGCGAGCGCCATCAAGACGACCAAAGCCCCGAGTCTTCCGTTCAGGAGAGCTAACGGGATCAAATCGCCCGTTGCTAGCGCAATGACGAACAGCATCGCCATCGACGCCACCAGTGACACACCATAGATCGCTATACTGTCGATGTGTGTAGGCCGCTTTTCCGAAATGTAGAGGTCTTCCAGACCAAAGGTGATGGGTATGGCCAGAACGAGCGCCATCCATGCCCAGGTGTTTTCACCCGACCCGGCATCGGTTTCGCCGTAAATGACAATGACGGTCACACCGGCCAGTCCCAGCGCGAGGCCAAGGAAGCGTTTCAGGCTGGGCGATTCTATCCTCATGACCGCTGCGAACAGGAAGACCATGAAACCTTCCAGTACGATCACAATAGCCACGATGAAGGCGGGCAGTTTACTCGCCATCCAATAAACCAGGACCTGGTTGATCACCGAACTGATGAAGGCGAAGGTAAATACATACGTCCATTCGGCGCGGCCGAAGTCGCTCAGTTTCGGCAATGTCCCGCGCCGCATCGATATCAGGAGACAGATCAGCGCGCCTAAGGTATCGACCAGAAACGCGAGCCCGATAGGATGGATCACAATGTTTGACGCCATCTTCGATAGCGGCACGATCAGACCGAAGAGCGCACCGCATGCGAGAAGCAACAATCCGCCGCGGAACGTCCGGATATTCTGGCGCATCTTGCGTTCGCGCTCATAGACCTTCTGCGCCATGGTGGAGAAGACCTTTGCCAGGCGCCCCAAGCCGTCTGATCGGCTAGCCACATCATTGAGCCCGAGCCGCGAAGGATTGAAGTGACCGGTTTCCAGCGCAGTCGCGACTTTCGTCAGGCGCGCGACCTGCCGGAGATATTCGCGCTCGATGTCCCTCAGTCTCTTCTTCTCGAGGCATGTGCTGACACGCGCTTCCAGCAAGGCAGATTCGAAATCCTTCGGCAGGAAATCCTCCGCGCCCAGTTCTATCGCCTTGACGACGCTCGACATCTCCTCATCCAAGGCGGAAATGACGATCACCGGTAGGTCGCGCGAGTCCCGTGACGATTTCAAAACTCGCAGGACGGCGTAACCGTCCATCTCCGGCATAACAATGTCGAGCAGGACGACGTCAACACGGTTCTCGGCAACATATTCCAGAGCCTGCTGGCCGCTTTCGACCGCGACCGCCTGGTGGCCCAGCGCTTCGACTGCCTTTTGCAACTTCAGCCGAACCATTTTCGAATCGTCGACGATGAGAATTCTGCCGCTCTCGTTCATACTCATGCCCCCTGCTGCAGCAAGGCAGACAGTTCCGTGGCCGCCTGGGCATGGAGCGCCCTCACCTGGCCGATATCGTCGACGGCCGGCGGACTGCCGGCGACATAGCACCCCTCGATGCGTGCGCAGGTCTCGCCGAGTTCCGATGCCCCCATGTCGCGGGCGTTCGATTTCAGGGAATGCGCAGCACGGCGTGCGCCGGCAAGGTCTGACTCGGCGTAAGCGCGCTCCAGGGCAGCGACCAGAACGGGCGCTTCCTCCAGAAAGGATTCAATGAGTTCACGGAGGTCGTCATCACCTCCACCCATCACGCGCTTCAATTTCTCGAGGGCCCGCATGTCGATCGTCAATGAGATGCTCCCAAGTTCACTGAATTGACGTACATCTTCACTTTCATTCGTTGATCATGTCGTACTCGAACCACTTGGTCGAAAGTTTCGACAGGGTCCCGTCGGCTCGCATCGCTTCGACCGTTTTCGCCAGCAGATCCGCGAGTTCCGGATCTCCCGGCAGGATCGCGACGGCACTTGGCGTGTGGTAGAGCGGCTGTCCGATGATCTTGAAGGGTTTGCCCTCCTTAATCAGGGACATGACGATCGGCACGTCGTTGACGAAACCGTCGAGCTCGACGCCGTCGCCCTTGGCAAGTGCACTGAAGACATCGTCCTCATGGTCGAAATTGACGATGGTGGGATTTTCGATCTTGTAAGTGATCGGCGGAACGCCGACGATCCCGAAGGGCTGACGACGGAGATACTGGTCATATTTTGAGGCTTTGAGGGCGCCGATGCGTTTGCCGCTGGCGTCAGCCGGCGTGTGGATCGACGTGTTGTCCCGGTGTACAGCAAGCACCCCGATCGTGTAGTAATAGTTCACTGGGAAGGCGACATGCTCGGCGCGCTTGGCCGTCGGTGTCATGCTGTTGATGACGATGTCGTATTTGCCCTGCCAGTTTCCGGAGGTCTGTTCTTCCCAGGTTATGATCGAGCCGTCCGCGTTGGTGACATAGTCGACCTTCACCCCGATTCGCTTGCCGACTTCGCGGAGCACTTCGACATCGAAACCGTCGAGCTCGCCCTTGTCGTTCTTGATCACCGCCGGCGGCCAGATGTCCGGGAAGGGAGAACGCAGGATGCCAGTCGCGTGGATGTGGTCCAACACTTCTCCTGCCGCTGCAGAATGGGCGGCAAGCGCGGCGCTGGCGAAAATCAGTCCGGCGCATACAACTCTCGGAAAAACATTCATGAGATCGGTCCCCGTCAACATTCGTTACAGTCAATTTTGCTAGCCGGCTCTCCCGAGTTCCCGCTGGGCGCGGTAGCGGCCCGCGCGCTCGATACATGCGAGCAATTCCTCTAGATGGATGGGCTTGCTGAGATAATCGTCCATGCCTTCTGATAGGTAGCGCTCGCGATCTCCCGTCATCGCATTGGCCGTCAGCGCCACGAAGTATGGTGCCGGCTCCGCCGATTGCCGGCGAATTTCGGTCGTCGCTTCGAGGCCGTCCATTTCGGGCATCTCGATGTCCATGAGGACAAGGTCGTAGCTCTTCGCCTGGCATGCATCGACGGCCTGCCGGCCGTCATTGACCAGATCAGGCGCATAACCGAGATTGGAGAGAATCTTGCTGCCCACCTTGCGGTTGATTAGGTTGTCGTCGGCCAGGAGGATGGCAAGCGGTAAGCGCGCCGCGAGTTCATTGTCGAAACCTCTTTCCACGGCTGGTGCGCCCGTTACATTCTGTCTCTTGCTAACAAGGGCGCTCACATGCTCGAGCAGGATCGACGGCTTGATCGGCTTGACGAGCATGTCGGCGTGTTCGAACCTGACGATCCTTTCCCTTTCCGATTTCGCAAACTGCGAAAGCGAACTGTAGATGATAATCGGCAGCGACTTGCCGGCCGGTAGTCCCCGAATTTGCTCGGCGAGTGCGATGCCGTCGGTATCGGGCATGACGAGATCGAGGATGGCTATGTCGTAGCGGCTCCCGGCGGAAAGGGCCTCGATGGCTGCGGACGGCGAGGAAAAGGTAGTGCTTTGCATTTTCCAGGCCGCTGCATGGCCCGTGAGGATCTGGCGGTTGGTGGCGTTGTCGTCGACGATCAGCATATGAAGGCCTTCGACATCGACCTTCGGCCGCGAAGTCTCATGCTCGACTTTCGCCTCGGCGACGGTGATCGAAAAGATGAAGGTCGAACCTTCGCCCGGGCGGCTTTCAGCCCAGATCGTGCCGCCCATTAGCTCGACGAGCCGCTTGCTGATTGCGAGACCGAGCCCCGTGCCTCCAAACCGCCGCGTCGTCGAGGCATCGATCTGGCTGAAGGACTTGAACAGCCGGCCCATCCTCTCCGCAGGAATCCCGACGCCGGTATCGCGCACGGCAAACCGGAGGCGGTAGAATTGCCCCGTTTCTGAGGGGGAAGAGATGCGATCGCGAGAAATTGTCAGTACGATCTCGCCCTGCTCCGTGAACTTCACCGCGTTGTTCAAGAGATTGAGAAGAATTTGCCGGAGCCGCACCGGGTCCACCATGATTCCTTCGGGGCATTCACCCTCAAAGACATAGGCGAGAGTTAGCCTTTTTTCGGCCGCGCGGCTGGCGACAAGATCGAGCGCTGTTTCGACACAATGCCTGAGATCGACGGGAATAGTTTCGAGTTCCATCTTGCCGGCCTCGACCTTGGAAAAGTCGAGGATGTCGTTAATGATCGTCAGCAGCGTCTCGGCCGCGCCGTTCACCGTGTTGCAGTAGTCGCGCTGTTCGGCATCGAGGTCGGTATCCAGCAGCAGCCTGTTCATCCCGATAATCCCGTTCATCGGTGTGCGGATTTCGTGACTCATGGAGGCGAGAAACGTGCTTTTTGCCTCGTTGGCGGCATCTGCGACTTCGCGCGCATGTGTGAGATCCCTCTCCGCCTGTCTGATCGCCGTTACGAAATTGGTGAACTCTGCTGCAAGATTGGCGATCTCGTCATGCCCTCGCGTAAGCTGTCGGAGGCTCCGGGCAAGCTCAGGGTCGCGAATGGCGCTGCCGAGCCTGCGGATACGTCCTACGATCGATCTCTGCATGTAGATGGCAACTGCGATCGCTCCCGCCACCGCGAGCAGCGCTATGGACCAGAGAATGGTTTCGCTCCGCGACAGCTCACCGTCCAGGACGTTCTGCTGCCGCTCCATTTCACGAATGATGCGGTCGGATATGCTTTCAGCGGCGCCGACCAAGTTGCGTGACAGTCGCTCGTTGTCGGCAAGCTGGGTACGAATGTCCTTAAGCAGACCGGCAAGACGCGCCTTCTGGGCAATGAGGCCCTGGGCGCCGAGGAGCGATGCCGTGAGGTTGTCTCCAGCGGGATCCGCAGAAGCAAGCACGGATTCGACCCGAGGCTTGAGCGCATCGACCGCCTCTGCGCTGCCGGCGGTCAGCAGTTCTAGGGTCACCGATTTGAGCCGTTCGGCTGCGCTCCGATCCGGAGGCGAAGCTGCGGCAATTCTGTGGGCGAGCTTGTCAATGGCCTCCTCCGTTGCCGCACGGTCGTAGAGGTTTGTTGCCAGAGCATCGAGATTGCTGAAAAGCTCCTGCATGACGGCTTCGATGCCGCTCATGGGTTCCTCGGAATGCGTCTTCAGATCGTCGATCAACGTCTGCAGGCGTTGTTGTTCCTTGAAACTCTGAAGCGAGAAGTCCAGCAGCGTCTGTTGGTCGAGGCCTTTGGCATAGAGCGAGGGTGCCAGACGCGTAAGCGCCTCCGCACGCTGACGCAATTCGGCCGAGACGCTAATCGTATCCATCTGCCGGTTGACGATGACATCGAGGTTATGGCGAAGGCCGTCGAAGGATCGCAGGGCCGTGAAGCTGACGATGCCGATCATCGAGGCAAGCGCAACCAGGCCGAGGAGAACTCTCGTTGCCAGGCCGAAACTATATCGTCGTGGATGCTTGGTATCGTCCGCCTTATGCGTCCCGTCAGCCAGACCGACGCCACTACTGTCTGCGATCTGCATAGGTTGCCCCAAAACGGATGCTGGCTGCCCACACTGCCGGCGTTATGAATTGGATTGCTAATGCGCGCTGGAAGTATTAAGTGTAACCAGTAATATCACGTCGATTTTTGCTGGAATCAACTATTTTCTCTCCGATCCATGAAGCCGTTTTTTGCATGCCATAGTCTAAATGCCGTGCTCATCTTTCACGCCTTGGGTTTGGAGAGAGTACACCTCGAAATCAATGACGGAACGCGTTGAGGCTGGCTAGGCTTTTCCTATGCGCCGCCCGCAATGTCGCAAGGGACGGGAAGATGTAAGTCTTGCAGAAGATCGGCGCTTTTGGACTAGCCTTTGCCATCACGTCAGCCTCGGCCTGGGCCGGCACGGTGCTCGACCACATTCGTGCAAGCGGCGTCATCCGTTCGCGCCAGACATCTGGCCGCCAGCGGCAAACGCATCGGCGCATTAGCTGGATCGCAATATGATCACTATTTGCGGCGGGAGCCTGTAAATATCGTCGGGGTCTCGGAATTCATCTACAAGGTCGACGATCCCGTGATCGTGAACTACCAGCATGAAGAGGATGTCTATGCTGCCCTGGCCAAGGGCGATGGCATAGAACTGGACGCCCTCGCCAATCTGCTGCCCGCCGTGATGGCGCTGATCAAGGAGGGAAAGCCCTTCAAGATCGTTGGGCAACCGCTCTATCGGGTGCCACATGCCATCGCGATCCTACCCGGCGACGACGATTTTGCAGCGGAAATCAAGAGGGTTGTGGGCGATGCATGCGGATGGCACTCTGAAGGGGCTATCCATGAAATGGTATGATATCGATCTGACGTCCAAATGAAGGAGCCCTCCTGGTCTTTCACGCTCTAAACGACAACCACTTGTTCCATGCCAACAAGCTCAAGCGGCATTCGCTCGGCGCGAAGAATAAGAATCTCAAACGCAACGGCAGTCTTCTTGTGGTGCACAGATGTCGTTGCCTTAAACCAACGCAATGACCGTTTTCGGGCAGAGGCGACAACTGCCTTTATGACCGATAAGGGGCGCAAAGTCGCCCGACCGCTTGGGGCGGTGATCGGAACCAACGCATACGCTTGGCGTTACGTCCAGCACCATTCATGATCCGTCCCCCTGCAGCTCCATAGAGTAGGTTGAGCAGCGGGGGCAGAACAGGTCTATCGGTCGCATGAGTAAGGCACTTGTTTGGGCCGCCGCAGTCGAAGTCGCTACCGGCTTGGCGTTGGTCATTGTCCCGTCGATCGTGGTTCAACTTTTGCTGGGCCATGAACTCGACGGCGTTGCCATTCCGGTCGCGCGCGTCGCGGGGATTGCCTTGATTGCATTGGGGGTCGCGTGCTGGCCAGGGCCGCCGATTGTCGGGATGTTGACCTACGGCATCGTCGTGACCCTCTATCTTGCCTATCTCGGTATTCTCGGCGGGCTGGGCGGTGTTCTTCTTTGGCCTGCTGTCGCGTTTCATGCCGCGTTGTCAATTTTGCTCGGCCGCGCTTGGAGTCGATAGGGCGAGATTGCGTCCGACCTGGGGCGGAAGTGGTCGGCCTGCTTTCAGGGCGACCTCAGCAGGAAGCGGCCCTTCCGCTCACGACCGTAAGACGCCCTCCCCCCTGTTGCCGATAGTACTCGGCCCCGAACTTCTTTCCCCATTTGCGGCTAAGAGACAACGATACCGCGTTCCAGCAGCATCTCCTCGACATGACAAAGGCTGAGTGCAAGTCGGAAATACAGCCACACCGTACGATGATTTGAGCCGGGAAACGATAGGCTTGTCGTTGCCGGTGGGAGAGTTCATTCCTACACGTTATCCCAAAGAGCGCCGACAACCGCTTGAGTTGATAATGCAGTCAGGCGAGTTTTGGCGCCCGAGTAAAAAAGACGGCTACAGCTAAAGCCTCGGTTGCTTGTCAAATGCTCTTGTTGTACGACTTTTCAACAAGGGCATTTGGACACCTCCGGCATGATACGAACCGAGTATCCGTTTCTTGTCGAAACCGTGGATCCGTTCTGGATCACGCTGGCCGATGGCGTTCGGATCGCAACGACCTTGTGGCGTCCGAAGACAGACACGCCGGTGCCGGTCGTCGTCGAGATGGTGCCCTATCGCCGCCGCGACGGCACTGTGGCGCGCGACATCGACATCCATCCCTACCTTGCCGGGCATGGCATTGCCTGCGTCCGTGTCGATATTCGCGGCGCCGGCGATTCCGGGGGCGATCTGGCCGACGAATATCTGCCGCGCGAACAGGAGGACGCCTGCGAGATCATCGCGCAACTCGCTGCTCAAACCTGGTGCAACGGCAATGTCGGCATGACCGGCATTTCCTGGGGCGGTTTCAATGCGCTCCAGGTCGCCGCCAGACGACCTCCGGCGCTGAAGGCCATCATCACGCTATGTGCCAGTGACGATCGCTATGCCGACGACATCCACTATATGGGCGGCGCGCTCCTGACCGAGCAGGAGATGTGGTCGAACTTCATGCTGGTGAAGAAGGCGATGGCGCCCGATCCGCAAATCGTCGGAGAGGCCTGGCGCGCCATATGGGAGGGCCGCCTTGCCGCCACGACCTCGCTGTCGGAAATCTGGCTGGCCCACCAGCGCCGCGACGACTACTGGCGTCAGGGGTCGGTCTGCGAGGATTATTCCGCGATCCAATGCGCGGTCATGGCGGTGTGCGGCTGGGAAGACAGCTATTCCAATTTCGTCCCGCGTCTGCTCGAAAATCTGCCAGGTCCGAAACTCGGCATCGTCGGCCCGTGGTCGCATGTCTATCCTTGTCGCGGCGCGCCCGGGCCGTTGATCGGCTATCTCCAGGAGGCGCTGCGCTGGTGGCGGTACTGGCTCGCCGGCGAGGACACCGGCATCATGGCCGAGCCGCTTTACCGTGTCTGGATTACGGCTGAGGAACGGCCGCAACCCTTTTATCTCCCCAACCATGCCGGATGCTGGGCTGCCGAGGAAAAATGGCCGTCGCCGCGCATCGAACGCCGTAGATTCCATCTCAACGCGACGGGTCTTGGTGAAGAGGCCGTTTCCGGTACGTCCCTCTCCGTGCGTTCGCCGGCAACCGCCGGACGCGACTGCGGCCGCTGGGGCGGCTATGGCGGAAGCTGTCCTGACATGGCGATCGACCAACAGCGCGAGGACGGCCTGGCGCTGTGTTTCGACACGGCCCCGCTTGACCAAGATCTGACCCTGCTCGGCGCGCCGGAGATCGACCTGCTCCTCACAGTCGACCAGCCGCACGTCAACCTTGCGGTCCGGCTCTGCGACGTCTATCCCGACGGCACCTCGGCGCTAATGACCTATGGCGTGCTCAATCTCAGCCACCGCGACAGCCACGAGCATCCCGAACCTTGTCCGGTCGGAACGCCGTTCAAGATCCGATTGAAGCTCAACGATTTCGCCCGCACGGTGCCTAAAGGCCACCGCATCCGGCTCGCGCTAGCCAACCAACATTGGCCGATCCTCTGGCCGCAGCCAAGCCTGTCGACATTGTCTGTCGCCGCCGGCGACAGCAACCTGGTCCTTCCCATTCGCCCGCTGTCGCCTCTGGACCGCGATGTACGCTTCGATCAAGCGGAGACCGCGCCGCCGGTTCCTGCCACGGTTCTGCGGGATGGTTTCGACCGCCGCATCGTCACCGACGATGTCGGCAGCGGCGTGCAGACAATCGCACTGGTTTCCGACCATGGCTGCACCCGCTATGACGACCGCAGTATCATCGTGTCCTCCGCCAACAGCGACACGATGAGCATCCGCGGCGACGATCCACTTTCGGCAAAACTCGTCACGGAATATCGCTGGGCCGTCGCCAGCGGGGAAGCCGACATGGAAAGCATGGCGCGCACCGAACTGACGGCCGACGCGACGCATTTTCATTTGAGTTGGCGGCTCGAGGCTCGAGAACGAGGCCGACTTGTCCACAGCGCGTCGGCGACGCGGCGCATCAGGCGTGATTTTGCCTGAGGAAAGCTAGGGACCATGCTCACATACGCAATCAAGCGCATTGGTCTCGGTCTTCTGATCCTCACCTTCGTCATGGTCGTCATGTATACGGCCGTGTTCCTCGTGCCCGGCGATCCGGCGAGTGTGGCGCTTGGGCCGCGCGCCACACCAGAACTGAAGAAGATGCTGATCGAGCGCATGGGGCTCGATCAGCCGGTGTGGTGGCAGATCGTGGAGTTCTTCCGCAATGCGCTGACCGGGAACCTCGGCTACGATGTCTGGTCAAATCGGCCTGTCTCCACCCTTGTCATGGAAGCGCTGCCCAACACGCTGGTGCTTGGGATTACGTCACTCGCTGCCGCCCTTCTCATCGGCGTTCCTCTCGGATGTCTGTCGGTGGTGCGGCGCGGCACCGCGGCCGACGCCATCATCGGCGTCCTGTCCGTGGGTGTTATCGCGGTGCCGTCATTCGTCGTCGCTATCTATTCGCTGCTGCTCTTCGCCGTGGCGCTGCGCTGGTTACCGGCCATCGGCGCCGGCGAGGCCGGCGACCTCGTCAGCCAGGTCAAGGCGCTTGTCATGCCGGCACTTGCCATCGCGCTCGGCTGGATCGGTTATATCGCCCGCATGGTACGCGCCTCGATGATGGAGGTGATGGGCGAGCCGCACATTCGCACCGCCCGCTCCTTCGGCCTACCGGAATGGAAAATCGTTTCGAAATACGCATTGCGTATCGCAATCATCCCGACCATCTCGCTGGTCGCGGTGGGGCTGGGCAGCATCCTTTCCAGCGCCGTCTTCGTCGAGGCGGTGTTTGCCCGACCAGGCATCGGCAAGCTCGTCACCGACGCGGTCAACACCCGCAACTATCCGGTCGTCATGGGAACGGTTTTAATCATGACCGCCATCTATGTCTCAATCACCATCGCCGCCGATCTGCTGATCGCGCGGCTCGATCCGAGGGTCCGCGATGTCTTTCGTGGCTGAAGCAGCTTCCTCCGGCCAGGGCCGACAACGGTTTCCGCTGCTTCGTGCCCTGCTCGCCGACCCATTCACCTGCACAGCACTCATTCTGGTGGCAGGTTTTCTCATCACCGCCGCATTCGCCCCTTGGCTTACGCCCTATTCGCCGGTCAAGATCGACGTGCTGCACAAGCTGCAGCCACCATCGGCCGAGCATTGGTTCGGCACCGATCATCTCGGCCGTGACCTGCTTTCCCGCATTGTCTTTGGGACGCGCACCGCGCTGACGATCGCCATGGTTTCGGTAGTGATCGCCGGTGCGATCGGCCTCTTGCTTGGATTGATCGCCGGCTATGGACCCCGCTGGCTCGACGCGCTGCTGGTATTGACCTTCGACAGTTTGAATTCGCTCCCCATGATAATGTTCGCGCTCGCCATCATTACTGTGCTCGGCGCCGGAACCAGTACGCTGATCATCGTCATCGCCGCGACCTCGTTTCCGAGCTATGCGCGGCTGATCCGGGCGCAGACGCTGGCGCTGAAAAACAGCGACTACATCCTGGCCGAACGGCTGCTCGACGCCGGACCCGTGCGCATCATCTTCGTACATCTTTTGCCCAATGTGGTTGGACCGTTGATCATCCTACTGTCGATGGACATCCCCGTCGTCATCATGGTCGAAGCGGGCCTGAGCTTCCTCGGTCTTGGCGTGCGCCCGCCCACGCCTTCCTGGGGCAGCATCCTCTATGACGGCTACACCAGCATTCGTTCAGCTCCGTTCATGGTCATCTTCGGCGGCTTGCCGCTGGTGCTCGCCACGCTCGGCTTCACCTTCCTCGGCGAGGGCCTACGGGACTATCTCGACCCTCGCCTGAAGCTAAGGAGGCCAGCATGACAGGCTCGCTTGCTGCCAGCGATCTCAGCGTTCGCTACGAGACCCCGCATGGCAACGTCCACGCGCTGCGCCATGTCGACATCGAGGCACATCCCGGCGAGGTGATCGGCATCGTCGGCGAAAGCGGATGCGGCAAGTCCACGCTGGTCACTGCGCTGGCCAATCTCCTGCCGGCCAACGCCCGCATCGAGGGCTCCATCGCTTATGACGGCGTCGACCTGGTCAACCTGGACGCGCACCGCCGGCGCCTGCTTCGCGGCGACGAGATCGCACTCGTTTCGCAGGACCCCATGACTGCCTTCAACCCGGTGCTGACCATCGGCGACCAGCTCGTAGACTTCCAGCACCACCGCAAGGACCTGGACCGGGCGCAGAAGAAGGCGAGGATCGCCGCGATGCTGACGCGCGTCGGCATATCGGACGCAGAGCGGCGCATGAGGAGCTACCCGCACGAATTGTCGGGCGGCATGCGCCAGCGCGCGGCGATTGCCGCAGCACTTTTGACAGACCCCGGCCTGCTCATTGCCGACGAGCCGACGACCGCCCTCGACGTGACCATGGAGGCGCAGATCATCCACCTGCTGCGCGAACTGCGACGCGAATACAACGGCATCATCATGGTCGTCTCGCATCATCTCGGCGTCATCGCCGAACTCTGCGACCGGGTCTACGTGATGTATGCGGGCGAGGTCGTCGAAGGCGGTGAGGTCGACGCGATCTTCCACGATGCCCGCCATCCCTACACGCGGGCGCTGCTTGCCTGCGATCCCGCGCGTTTTCCCGAAAGGCTCGAGCGTCTGCCGACAATCCCCGGCACACTGCCCAATCTGACGGATCCACCGGCCGGTTGCATCTACGCATCGCGCTGCGAGCGCACCCTTGCGCCTTGCCACAATGTGGTGCCTCCGCGCGTCAAGCTCTCGGCATCCCACATCGCTCGATGCCACGGGGTGCGCGGATGACCCCGCTGCTTGAAATCGAAGACCTTTCGGTGAACTTTGCACGCGGCGGGATGATCAATCGCCTTCTAAACCCGCTGCCGCTGCCCAGCTTCAATATTCTAGACGGTGTCACGCTCTCGCTGATGCCGGGTCAGACAATCGGACTGGTTGGCGAATCCGGTTCCGGCAAGACCACACTCGCCCGCACCATTCTCGGGCTTGTGCGCGCCGCCGCCGGGCGGATCGCCTTCGAGGGCAAGGATGTCCTGACAGGGGCCGATTTCCGTGCCATGCGCCGCAGATCGGCGATGATGTTTCAGGACCCCATTGCGTCGCTCAGCCCGCGCCTGCGCATCGGTTCGCTCTTGACCGAACCTCAACTCATTCAGGGCTTGCCGATGGCGGACCGGCGCACTGTCGCAAAGACACTGTTGGCGCAAGTTGGTCTGCCAGCCTCCTTCATTGACCGGTTTCCCCATGAACTCTCAGGCGGCCAGGCGCGTCGCGTCGGGGTCGCCCGGGCGCTGGCGATGAAGCCGCATCTTCTGCTCGCCGATGAGCCGACTGCCGGTCTCGACGTCTCCGTCCAGGGCGACGTTCTCAACCTGGTCGGGGAATTGCAGCGCGAACTCGGCTTCGCCGCGATGATCGTCACCCACAACCTTGCAATGATCCGCCATGTCAGCGACCGCCTCGCCATCATGTATCTCGGGAGACTGGTCGAGACCGGACCGACGCAGGAAGTGTTTGCAGCACCGATGCATCCTTACACCGCGACTCTGATTCGCTCCGAGCCGGTGCCGGACCCTCGCCAGCGCAGCCACCACCTCGCAGTCACCGGTGAAATCCCGAGCGTGTTCAGGAGGCCTTCGGGCTGCGAATTCCACACGCGCTGCCCGCTGGTTCAACCGCGCTGCCGCCTCGAGCCGCCGGCGTATCGAAGGGCGGGCACCAACCGGATGGTACGCTGCCATTACCCGTTGGAGACATGTGACCAAGAAAAGGAAGCCTTCGCACGCGCTTCCGAAAACAAGGGGAACTGACATGACAGGATGGACCACCGATAGGCGTAGATTTCTCAAGGCCGCGGGGGCGCTCGGCGCCGGGCTTTTGATGCGGCCCGGCTTTGCCTGGTCGGCCGACGGCGACACACTGCGCATCCGTATGGAAGGCGATTTGCAGACGCTCGATCCCGCTTTCATGAATGGCGGCATTGAAGATGTCATCATGCGTGGCATCTATGTGACGCTGAACCGGTTCGGCGATCTTCGAGAAGGCTCGCCCTGGGCGCCCTGGGGCGCAGAGAAGCTTGAACAAAAGGACCCAAAGACCATCGCCTTTACCCTGATCGATGGGCTGAAATGGTCCAACGGCTTTGGCGCCGTCACTGCCGACGACGTAAAATTCTCCTACGAGCGCATCGCCGACCCTGAGCTCGGTTCACCCTGGGCCTACCAGTTCGAGCAGCTCGACCATGTCGAGGTCATCGACGCGCGAAACGGCATCATTCATCTGAAAAGCCCGTACCAGCCGCTCTTCGTGGTCTCGTTGCCTTACTACGGCGGCCACATCCTTAGTCGGGCGGGCATGGAAAAAGCCGGCGGCAAGTTCACCACCGAGCCGCCCGCAACTTGCGGCCCCTATGTTTTCGCCGACTGGCAGCAGAAGCAGAAGGTAACGCTTACCGCTAATCCAGACTGGCCGGGGCCGAAGCCGGCGTTCGGCAAGGTCGAAATCTATATCGTCTCCGACGATCAGGCGGCGCAACTTGCCTATGAGGCCGATGCATTCGACTACACCAAAATCGCTACCTCCGCGACCAAGGCGGTCAAGGCCAGCCCGCCCGCCGACACCACCGTCATCGAGGCGCAGTCGACGCGCTATGTCTGGCTCACCATCAACAAGCTGAGTCCGCGCCTGCAGGATATCAAGGTGCGCCAGGCGGTGCAGCACGGCGTCGATGTTGGCCAGATCCTGACCGGCGTCTATGACGACCTTGTTCCGCGCTCCACCGGCGTTGTTCAACCCGGCAGCAAATTCGCGCGGGCCAAAAACCTCATCGAGGGCGCGGACTACGAAAAATCCGCTACGCTGCTCTCCGAGGCCGGCGTCGCCGACCTGACACTGACCTTAACGGTCATGAACGATTCAATCCGCACCGCCACCGCCCAGATCATACAGGCAAGCCTCGAACAAGCCGGCATCAAGGTCGAGATCCAACCCTATGACGAGGCGGCATTCTGGGGCGTCGGCGACAAGACCCAAGGGGACGGCTACAAAAACATCGACCTCGCGCTGATGGACTTTGCCGGCGGCGTCGACCCGTCCGAAAACCTCGTCTGGTTCCGGCCGGACCAGATCGGCGCATACAACTGGTCCGGCTTCGACAGCCCCGAGTACGAGGCCGCCTATAAGGATCTCGTGGCAGAGATGGATCCGGCCAAGCGCATCGAACTTTCAAACCGGATGGAAGACTTGATGGAACAATCAGGCTGCTTCATGTTCATCTGCCACCAGCCGCTCGTTGCTATTCACAGGACAGGCCTCGAACCGGTCATCTATCCGGATGGCCACCCCAATCCGGTCCTGTTCAAGAAAAAGGCTTGATCGGCACCGCGTGGACAGTCGGGGCATAACGGACTAGACGCCTACTAAAATAGCTGGAGGGTTGGAGCCTTTCCTCTTTCGATCAAGGCGGGAAAGGCTCTAACCAGACTCGATGACAGACAATGAGACCGCAACAGCCAAGCAAAAGCGCGGCGCAAAGAAACCCAAGCCGCGCTTCAGCCGTGAACCGGCCGACGTACGCCGCGCAATGCTGATCGAAGCCGCAACGCGCTGTCTCTCGCGTGGCGGCATCGGCGCGTTCACGATCGACCGTATCTGCAGTGAAGCCAACGTCTCGCGCGGACTGATCAACCATCACTTTGACGGTCGCGACGGACTTCTGGTCGAGGTTTACAAAACTTCGCTCTATGCGACGGTGAATACACAGGTAGCGGAGGCCAAGCGTCGACGCGCAGAACAGTCCGGGTGGTCGCCTGAAGCTTCGCTTCGCGCGCTGGTAAAGTCCAACTTCTCACCCGACTACTTCAGCCGTGACAATCTGCTGGTCTGGTTGTCGCTATGGGGTGAGATCGCAGTCAATCCACGCCTTCAGGCCGCACATCGCGACCTCTATGACGCCTACCGGGCCGAACTCGCCGACGAGATCGAAGCCGTCGCCACGCAACGCGGTCGAAAGGTCGATGCCCGGTCGCTTGCCCGCAATTTCATTGCGCTGGTCGATGGGCTCTGGCTAGAATGGTCTCTCGACGAGACGATCGTTACACCTGAGGCCGCCGAGGCCGCAGGGTTCGAGATGCTCGAAGTGCAGGTAGGACCGCTGCGCGACGCTTGAGCAAGAACCGGCCGCTGGCCCTGCCCTGGATTGTTTGTATTTCAATTGAGCGGTGAGCCGCCCTCGCGCTTGCGACGATCCATGTAATCCCGCAGCGCCTCATCGATGCCGGGGTCGATTGGCGGTTGTTCGTACTCGGCCACCATGCGCTTCCAGATGACATTGGCGCGCTCACGCGCAGTCACCTGTCCGCGCTCCATCCAAGTGTCGTAGTTGTCCCAGTTCGACACCAGCGGCGCATAGAATGCGCGTTCATAGCGCTGCATCGTGTGCGCTGCGCCGAAGAAGTGCCCAGCCGGACCGACCTCGCGCACCGCTTCGAGCGCTAATGTATCAATGTCGACCGCAGGCGGATCGAAATAGGCCGCCATCATCTGCAACATCTCGGCATCGATGACCAGCTTCTCGAATGACGCGGTCAGCCCGCCGCCCAGCCAACCGGCGGCGTGCAGCACCAGGTTGGCGCCACCCATCAGGCAACCCCATAGCGACATCGCGCTCTCGTAAGCCGCCTGCGCGTCGACCGAATTCGCGGCGGTGACGTTGCTGGAGCGGAAAGGAACACCAATCAGGCGGCAGAGCTGGCCGGTGATCTGAGCCGCTTGCGTATATTCGGGGGTGCCGAAGGCCGGAGCGCCGGTCTTCATGTCGACGTTTGAAGTGAAACCGCCATACATAACCGGCACGCCGGGGCGCACGATCTGCGTCAGCGCAATGCCGGCCAACGCCTCGGCATGCTGCTGCGACAATGCGCCGGCGAGTGTAACCGGGCTCATGGCCCCGGCCAGCGTGAACGGGGTGATGACATTGACCTGGCCATGCTGGGCCAGGGTGATCAAGCCCTCAGCCATTGGGTCATCGAGCTGCAGCGGCGAATTGGTATTGATGATGCCCGTAAACACCGGCATTTCCTCGGAGAGCCTTTCGCGCGTCGTGCCGAGTGAGATCGCCACCATCTCCAGCGCGTCGATTGCCCTGCCTCGGCCGAGCGCCTGCGGCTGCCAGTTTTTGTCGAGCAGCGTGATCTCGGCGTAGTACAGGTCGAGATGGCGCGTATTCTGGTGCAGATCTAGCGGCTCGAACGGCCCCCCGCCCTCCTGATGCAACACGTTGAACGACTGGATGAGCTTCAGGTAATCGCACATCTCCGCATAGGTACCGGGACGACGGCCGCGATCATTGTCCATGACATAGGCCGGCCCGCCGACCGAGGAGAGGATGCAGTGCCGCCCGCCGACCTTGACGTTTTTCTCTGGATTTCTGGCGCGTAGCTCGAAGGAGGACGGGACGGTTGCGATGCGCTCCATGATCATCGAGCGGTCGAAGCGCACCCGCATCTCTCCCTCGTCAACCTCGGCACCCGCCGCGCGATAGAGCTGGCGCGCCTCCGGCTTGAGCACGCGCATGCCGATCTCTTCCAGGATGGTCAGGCCCATCTCGTGGATCATTTGAACCTGATCGGCTGATAGAATCTCGATTGGAGCGTAGGGCCGCGTCAGTTGCTTCCACGGCCGCTGGGCTATGGTGCCGACTTCGCGTTGCGGGCGACCGGGTCTACGACGTGCCGAACTGCGTTCCATGATCTGTCTCCTCAGGGCAGAAATGGCCGCTCGCGCAGCGGCACCTCGGCCACAGCCGGCAGGTCAAGCTGGCGGGCGAACTTGTGACCCGAATGCACCGCATCGGCGATTGAGGATGGCGCCAGGCAGTCGCCGATCCGCGTGATCGACCGCAAGGCGCCACGTGCGCTTTCTATCGCCACTGAAAGGTCATCGAACAATGCCTGCTCGGCGAGGCGTCCTGTTACCAGAACCAGCGTGCCGAAGTCGCGGCGTGTGATCCTACCGGTGTAGGCGCAGGCGAATTCGGCAACGCCCTCCGAAGCTGACAACAGGCTCCGTGACAGGAGCACATCGACACCGTTATCCATCAACCGCTTCTGAACGAAAAACTGCTCGTCGGTCATCTGCGTCCAGCTCGAGACCACTGGCAACGGCGTAGCGATTGCGACGTCATGACCGGCAAGGCGGAACTTCTCTGCCAGAGCGCCGCCCATGAAATAATGCTCGTCGTCATAGACCAACACTGGCCCCGCGACCGTTACCCCGGCGAATATGTCGTCCGGCGTCAGGATCGACTGGGAACCGGCAATTTCGGTAGGCACCTCGACACTGGAACCGACGCCATCCCGCCGCCAAATGCTGCCAGTCGCAAGTACCACATGTTCGACGCCGAGCGACAGCACGTCCTCAGCGCCGAGCCGGCTGCCGGGATAAATCTCGACGGTATCGTGTTTGCCCAGCATGTGAACGCGGTGGTCGCGCACGCGCGCCCATGCGCCGAGCCCCGGCAGCGTCGCTTCCCGCGAGACACGGCCGCCAAGCGCATTGCCGGCCTCCGCCAAGAGCACGCCGTAGCCACGCCGGCCGAGCGTCAACGCGCATTCCAGTCCTGCCGGACCGCCTCCAACAACTAGAACCCGCGCCTCCGAACCCTTCCGCGCCAGCCGCTCCGGATGCCAGCCGCGCCGCCATTCCTCGCCGATCGTCGGGTTCTGGGTGCAACGCAGCGGCACGGCCTCGTTGTTGGCGGAGCGGCAGATGTTGCAGCCGATGCACTCGCGGATTTCGTCCTCGCGCCCCTCAAAGATCTTTGTCGGCAAAAAGGGATCGGCGATCGAGGGGCGGGCCGCTCCGATGAAATCTTGGATGCCGCGCCTGATCTGGCCGACCATCGTATCTGGTGAAGTGAACCGCCCGACACTGACGACCGGCTTTGTTGTCACCGTCTTCACGAAGGCAACATGTTCCTCCTGATAGCCTTCCAGACTGAAGCGCGACGATTTGGAATCGTTGCCGAGCGCGCCGGCGACATTGACGTCCCAGAGGTCCGGCAGTTCGGCCAGCATCTCGATAATTTCGCGGCCCTCGCCTTGCGAGGTGATGCCGAGAGGTCCGTGCAGTTCATCGACGGCGAGCCGGACTGCGACCGCGCATGTCGCGCCCACCGTGTCCTTCGTGTCCTCGATCATCTCGCGCAGTAACCGCACGCGGTTCTCGAGAGAACCGCCATATTCGTCCGTACGGCGATTGGTGCGCCGCGACAGGAACTGGAACGGCAGATAGTCGTGCCCCGCATAGCAATAGACGATGTCGAAACCAGCCCGTTTCGCGCGGATGGCCGCTTCGCGCTGCCAGCGGCGAAATTCGCGAATATCCTGCCGATCCATAGCGCGCGCGCCGCCGGGTTGAACGAATTTGGGCGGTTGCGCTGAAGGCGCGATCATAGGCTCGCGCGTCAGCCGGTTGTTGGCGTGGGCGCCGCCATGCCAAAGTTCGACGGCCGCCAGGCTACCATGCGCGTGGATGGCGTCCGCTGTGTGGGCAAGGTCACGTACGTCGTCCTCGTCCCACAGCGACAGGAAGCCAAACGGCGAGTCGTCCGAACTCGGATGTATCGAGCAGTATTCTGTCGAAACAACGCCCCACCCCCCCTCGGCCTTTATGGATCGCAGCGCGGCACTGCTTTGCGGCTTGAGATGACCCATGCCGGTCGCATGCGGCGTCTGGTAGAAACGATTGGGAGCGGTGACCGGCCCTATCCGAACCGGCTCGAACAGTATCTCGTATCGAGGGTTGCAGCCCATCGGCATTCCGGAATGGCCTTGTTGAACAAATGTCAAGCAACGCTATTTCAGTTTCCCGCGGAACGCAATGGCCGGCTCTAGGATCGGCAAGGACCGCATCTCCGTCGGACCAGCCATCGTGATTATTCTCGCACGCTCTACGAGGGCGAGCTCTTTGGCTTCACACATGAGATGGCGATCAATTTCGGCTTGCAGCGCATTCTCGCAGACAGCCGCAAAGTCTATTCCGAACTGCGCAAGCGCGGCGTGCGGACGTTGGTCGACGACGGCACTCGACCGCGATGCCTAGGCTAGTCCCAGCTCGGCGGCAGAATGCTCGGACTTGGTGCCGCGATATCTGCTTCCGGGCGGCGGAGGGAAAATTTGCATCGATGGCCCAAATGCGGCGCATTTCCGACCGGCAGTCTTGGGCCGAAAGCTGTCGGTCGGTTATGGGGAGATTTAGCTAGTAAGTAGACCTTCCGCCGTCGACCCTCTTCCGATCATTCCGAGCCATCTTCCCCGACACGAAAGCGGTGATAGAATGGTTTAATACTGATCCGACCGTTTGAGCCTTTCGACGCTGACGCGCTTGCGACCCTTTTTCATGCATCAGTTCATGAAGCCGGCATCCGCAACTACTCGCCGGAGCAGGTTGCGGCTTGGAGCCCATCGAAGCCCGACCCCGAGAAATACCTGCGCCAAGCCGACGGCCGAATATTCTTCGTCACTGTGGACAGTGACGGTCAGCCAATTGGTTACGGGGATTTGGAGGCGGATGGTCATATTGACCACCTTTACCGCCGCCCAGATATGATCGGAACAGGCGTTGGGTCAGCGCTCTACGCCGCGATCGAAGCCGCCGCGAAAAGCGCGGGCATGACGATCTTGTTCGTAGAGGCGAGCGAGGGCGCACGCCGCCTCTTTGAACGTCGCGGCTTCAGCATCGATGCTCGAAACGACTTCACGATCAACGGCGTCGCGATCCACAACTACCGTAGGTCAAAGCTGATCGCCTGACTTGGAGCAGGCGGAAGTCCGGTGTTGTGCGGCCTGAAAGCCACCCGTCTTCTTTCCACCCAACGAAGCCGATCGCAGTTGCCAATGCGATCGCAAGTTTGGTCATCGTGATTGCTCCTGTTCAGTCATCCAGATTGTCTGGGACAGCCGTTTTAGGGGCGAACTCTCGCTGAGCGAGTTGCCCCTCGGTAGTGCAAGGCTCGTTAGACACCTGTGCAAATGTGCAAAATTGACCATTCCCGTCCGTTACGACGCAGGCCAGCTACAACCATTCTTCCGCGTAGCTCAGCTTCGCCGATCCGCCGGGATCGTAAGTTGGGTCTTGTAGGCACCACGAGCGATACCGTGGGCGCATTGTCCAAAGTTTGGACGGCCGATGCCCGCGACATCCGGATCCGCCTTTGGCAAAAGGATGCCCATATGCGTACACGGCTCAGTGTCCCTAGCGTGAGTTCGAGCTGGCGGGACGCGGTATTGTGTCTTTTCGCGTTCTGCGTGAATATTGGCGGAGCCCACTCACGAGGGTTTGCAGCCGAGGCTCCAATGCAAATGGCTCAGTTTTTCTACCTTCCGGTCGCGCCCGTATTCTTCTTCGTTCTCGTTGCGGTTTGTGTCCTTGTATTGGCTTTTTGCCTGATAAGGCGCGCTTACCTGCAACTGGGCCTGACCCCGGCCCAAGCCATGTTTTTGCTGATCGGTTCCTTGATCGGAAGCTTCATCAACATTCCCGTCACGGTGATTTCGACGAATTCCGTCACGGCGGATCAAATGGTCGAGTTCTACGGCATGAGCTACCCAATCCCGCCAGCAACCGACTGGGGCGGCACCGTTCTTGCGATAAATGTGGGCGGAGCGATCATTCCGGTGGTCATGGCCGTATTCCTACTCATTCGATGGCGGCTCTGGTCGGCAGGGCTGTTGGCGACGGCCGTGGTAGCTGCGATCTGTTACTGGTTCTCGTCCCCCATTCCGGGGATGGGGATAGCCGTACCGGTATTCATCCCGGCGATAGCAGCGACCGTTTTGGCCCTACTGCTGTCACGCCAGAGCGCCGCACCGCTTGCTTACATCGCCGGGTCGCTGGGCGCGTTGATCGGGGGGGATTTGCTGAATTATGGGAAGCTTGCCGATCTTGGTGCTCCCATCTTATCGCTTGGTGGAGCGGGAACCTTCGATGCCGTTTTCCTGACAGGTGTCATTGCGGTACTGATCACCGGCATTTCATCGCGGTGGCAGGGCACAAAGCCAGCAACCTCCTGATCATCGCAGCTATCGGTGCGAAGCCGGCAGGCACTGCGGCCACGGCTCAATGAAAATTCCGGCTTTTCACTGTGAGCCGATCGATATGCAGGTCGGGTATGAAGATGTCCCGCGCTGGCGCGGCCGCTTGCGGCAGCTCGCGCGGATCGGGCGCGCCACTCCCACGCGCGAATTCGTCGCCGCGCCCATGCGGCAGCGGAAACTGGACATCCTGCTCCCCGAGCCGGCCGAGATCTTCCGACAGGTCGAACAGCCGCTGGGCGACGAGATGAACGACATCGCCTTCCCGCTGGATCTTGCCGTTGATCGCCAACATCGAACTCGACAGCACGAGCCGGCGCTGCCGCTCGAACAGCTTTGGCCAAACGATCGCGTTGACGATGCCGGTTTCGTCCTCAAGCGTCATGAACATCACCCCCTTGGCCGATCCCGGCCGTTGGCGAACGAGAACAAGACCGCCCGTCATCAGCCAGCGACCGTCTCGTGCGGCCATGGCCTCGGCACACGTCACGACGCGCCGTCGTTGCAGGTCCTGGCGCAGAAACGCGACCGGATGTTGGCGCAATGTCAGGCCGACATGCGAGTAATCCTCCACGACCTCGTGCCCTGCCCTCATCAAAGGCAAGGCAACGTCCGGCTCCTGCAATTCGGCGACCTGGCGGGCTTCGCGTTCGGCGGCGGCCGCCCAAAGCGCCAGCGGTTCGTCGCGCAGCGCCTTTATCGCCCACAGAGCGTCGCGGCGCTGAAGCTTCAGCGATGGCAAAAACGCGTCGGCCTCGGCGAGCTTCACCAGCGCGGCCGTCGGCACCCCAGACCGCCGCCACAGTTCGTCGGCTGAGGCGAACGGCTCGTCGGCGCGGGCCACAACGATGCGGGCGGCGTCCGCGGTCGAGAGCCCCTTCACCATCCGCATACCGAGGCGGACCGCCTTCATCCCGCCCTCGCCCGCATCCTCGAGCGTGCAGTCCCAGCGTGAGGCGTTCACGCAGACCGGCCGCACCTCGACGCCATGTTCACGGGCGTCGCGCACGATCTGCGCCGGCGCATAGAAACCCATCGGCTGCGAGTTCAAGAGCGCGGCGCAGAAGGCGTCCGGGTGATGGCATTTCACCCAGTTGGACGCATAGGCGATGAGGGCAAAGCTGGCGGCGTGGCTTTCCGGAAAACCGTAGGAGCCAAAGCCCTCGAGTTGGCTGAAGGTGCGCTCGGCGAACTCGGCCGAATAGCCGTTCCTGACCATGCCGGAGACGAGCTTGTCCTTGAACTTCGAGACGCCGCCGGTGAACTTGAAGGTCGCCATGGATTTGCGGAGCTGGTCGGCCTCGCCGCCCGTGAAACCGGCGCAGACCATCGCCACCTTCATGGCAGACTCCTGGAACAGCGGAATGCCGAGCGTCTTGGAAAGAACCGCCTCCAGTTCCGGCGTGGGATAGTCGACGGGCTCCTTGCCTTCCCGGCGACGGAGATAGGGATGCACCATGTCGCCCTGGATCGGGCCAGGCCGGACGATCGCTACCTGGATGACGAGGTCGTAGAAGGTGCGAGGCTTCAGGCGCGGCAGCATCGACATCTGCGCGCGGCTTTCGATCTGGAAGGTGCCGAGCGTATCGGCCTTGCGGATCATCGCGTATGTCTTCGGGTCTTCCGCCGGAATGGAGGCAAGGTCTCGGACATCGCCCTTGTGTTCGGCCATCAGCGCGAAGGCCTTCGACATGCAGGTGAGCATGCCAAGCGCCAGCACGTCGACCTTCATGAACTTCAACGCTTCGATGTCGTCCTTATCCCATTCGATCACCTGGCGGTCGTCCATGCGCGCCGGCTCGATCGGCACGAGATCGTCGAGCCGGTCATGGGTGAGCACGAAGCCGCCCGGGTGCTGGCCGAGATGGCGCGGCGCGCCCATGAGCTGCTGTGCGAGCTCCAGCGTCAGCTTCAGCCGATAGTCGGCCGTATTGAGGTTGTTCTCCCTGAGCTGGCGTTCGGACACCCCTTCCGACCAACCCCACACACCCGACGATAGCTGCCCGATCATGTCTTCCGGCAGGCCGAGCGCCTTGCCCACGTCACGGAGCGCGCCCTTGGCGCGGTAGCGGGTCACCGTCGAACACAGCGCCGCCCTGCTCCGGCCGTAGGTGTCATAGATCCACTGGATGACCTCCTCACGGCGCTCATGTTCGAAATCGACGTCGATATCCGGTGGCTCGTCGCGCTCCCGGGAGACGAAGCGCTCGAACAGCAGGTCATTGGTCTCCGGGTCGATGGAGGTCACGCCAAGGCAGTAGCAGACGGCCGAGTTCGCGGCCGAGCCCCGGCCCTGACACAGGATGTCCTTCGACCGGGCAAAACGAACGATCGAATAGACCGTCAGAAAATAGGGCGCATAGTTCATGGCCCGGATCAGCTCCAGCTCATGCCGCAGGGATTTGCGGACCTTGTCCGGCACACCCTCGGGATAGCGGCCAGCGGCGCCCTCCCAGGTGAACTTGACGAGCGATTGATGTGGGTCGAGGCCGGGCACGATCGCTTCTTCCGGATACTGATATTGCAGCTCGGCGAGATCGAACCTGCAGCGCTCGACAATTTCGCGCGTGCGCGCAAGCGCTTCGGGATACTCGGCAAAGAGCCGGTGCATCTCCTCGGGCGTCTTCAGGTAGCGGTCGGCATGGCGCTCGCGGTCGAAGCCGACATCATCGATGGTCGTGCGGGTACGGATGCAGGTCACGACATCCTGAAGCTGCCGCCGGCTGGGTTCATGGAAGAGTACATCATTGGTGACGACGGTCCTGACCTTGAAGCGGGCGGCCATGGTGGCGATGCCGTGCAGGCGCAGGCGATCATTGGGGCGACGGCGCAGGCACAGGCTGACATAGGCGCGGTCCCCGAACAGCTCGGCCAGCTTGCGAAGCTGCACGCCACAGGCCTCGTCGGCTTCATCGGGCACAAGCACACCAATCATCCCGGCGGCGTGTTCGGCAACGTCGGCGAAATCGATCAAACAATTGCCCTTGCCGCCACGGGCCTTGCCGAGGGAAAGCAGCCGGGTCAGGCGCGAATAGGCCGGGCGGTCCATCGGGTAGACGAGAACCGACATGCCGTCCGTCAAATCGAGGCGGCAACCGGCCACCAACCGCGCGCCGATGGCCTTGGCCGCCTCCCAGGCGCGGACGATGCCGGCGAGGCTGTTGCGGTCGACAACGCCAAGCGTGTCGATGCCAAGCGCCGCCGCGGTGGCGAACAGCTCGTCGGCGCTCGACGCGCCGCGCAGGAAGGAGAAGTGCGTGGTGACCTGCAGCTCGGCATAGCACATCATCCGAACACCCCATGCAGGAACCACAAATGCGAGCCGGTTTCCGGGTCGACTCCATCGCCGGCCCGGTAGACCCAGTAACGCTCGCCGAGCTCGTCCTCGACGACGAAATAGTCCCGCACCGCCTGGAATTCGCGCGGGCGCAGCCACCATTCGCCAAAGATGCGTTCCGGACCGTCGGCGAGAATGACCTTCCGTCGCTTGCCGCGCCAGGTGAAGACCGCGGGCGGCTGATCCGGAAGCAGCGCAATGACCTCGATGCGCTCGGGGCTTGCGAGGAGGCGCGACGGCCGCGGCCACTTGGCGGCCCAGGCCTGCCCGGTATCCGGCGCCGTCGGTGCGATACGTTGGACCGAACGCTCCGGTACATCGGAGGCGACGGGTGCGACCCGGAAGAGCCGATGGCCGCGATTGCCGAGAATGTCGACCAGCGGCGTGATGTCGGCGACCGCCTCCTCGATCAGTGAGGATGCGACCTGCCGCTCCCCCAGCGGCTCGACAGAGATGGCGATGAGAGCCATCTTCTCGATGCCGAAGCCCGGCTCGATCGTGTCGATGCGGTCGCAGAGCAGTTTCGACAGGCGCGCCAGATCGCGGACCGGTTTGGCGAGACCTGCGCGAAGATGCTGGCGCGTGTTGTCGACGCGATGGATGATGAGGTCGCAACGCCGCGCGCCGAGGCCGTTTTGCGCCAGCCGCGTGGAGAGCTGCCCGACCAGCCTCTGGACGTATTTGGCGATGGTTTCCGGCGCCCCGATGGGCTCGGCGAAGGTCTTCGAAACCTCAACAAGTTCCGGGGTTCGGATCGGCTCGATCGGCTCGGCGACCTGGCCGAACATCTGGTCAAGGCGGCGCGCTGCTTCCGGACCGAACCGCAGCGTCAGCGGCGCACGCGGCATGGCCGAGAGCTGGCCGACAGTGTCGACGCCGAGCACCCGCAGCCCTTGGAGAGTTTCCGCGGCTAGCCGCAGGGCTGCGATGGGCAGGTCGATGACCGCCTTCGCAACCTCGCCCCCGCGCACGATGGTTGTCTCCGCTGCTCGTAGCCGGGCGAGCGCATGCGCAGCGCCCCAGGTGTCGGCGATGGCCGCCCGCGCCGTCAGACCGTGGCTGCGCATACGAGTGACGAGACCGCACAGGAGAAGTTCCTCGCCGCCTTGAAGGTGGTCCGCCCCTTCGGTGTCCATGACGAGACCGTCGACGCCGTCCACCGCGACGACAGGGCTGTATTGGCGCAGCACCCAAAGCGCCAACCGCTCCAGCGCCGCTGCGTCGTCGGTCGGCCGCGCGTCGACCATCAGGAGATCAGCAACCATGGCCTGCGCCTTGCTTGCGGGCATTCCCACTCTCAGCCCCAGCTTGAGCGCCGTCGGGTCCGCCGCAGAGATCCAGCGCTTGGAGCCACTACGCGCGATCACCACGAGCGGCTTGTCAGCCGGCAAGGCGTCGCAAGCGTGGCGCCTGATCCGGTCGATCGACAGAAACGGGAAGTAAACAGATACGACCCTTGGCATCGGGGGCTCCAATTTCGAACTCGGCGCACTCACCCGCCTTCACGCGCATCAGTTCCACCAGCCACCGGGCCCTCCCGACGCCCGCCACCGGCAATCGTTCCGATGGCAGCGTGCTGATGCGCCACCGCGTCGTCGAGGCTGTCGGCTGTCCGTAGTCCGACGCTTCGGCCTGTCGTCGCCATCGCCGCAGCACGATGCCTATGCCGCCGGTCTTCTCCGCTGCGAGTTGCAGGCGCCGCGAGGCATTCATCGGTAGGCGAACCAGTTCGCCGACCACTGCGGACAGGCCGCCGAACGAAAGCCCCTCCTCCATCGCCGACAGAACCTCTTCCTCCTTGTCACTCTCGCACCAGACGACACGATCGGGATGAAGTCCGGCCTGCGAAATCGCCGGAAAGAAGAGGTCAGGGCGCGTCATGCACCAGAGCACCTTGCCCCGTGTCCGGGCGGCGATGCCGGCTACGAACAGCGCGGCTGCCGCGCCGTCCACCGTCCCGCCTCCGCCACCGGCGACCTCATGCAGTGCGCCGAAGGCGAGCCCGCCGCCCGGCAAAGCACGATCCATCTCCGGAACCGCAAACGGCAGCACGGATCGGGTGCGTGCCGCTCCACCTTCGAGCTGGCCGATGCGCTCTCGAAGCTCGGCAAGCACAGCATTGACGGCAGGCTTCGACACGGCAGGAATGGCACTCCTTCTGGGGTTTCCAGCAGCTCTTCAAGCTGATATGTTCCCTTTCTGTTCTCAACCTCCTGACGAGTCAATCCACCCCGAACGGCGTTACCAACCATGAAGGTGGCCTTTGACCAGCCTCGCAGGGGGATTCCTTGAGGCCGATCAATGAGATGGAACGGGAACGGGACAGGAATTTTTTCTTAGTTTTTTTTGGGGGGCGGAGATGATGGCAGCCTATATGGAGAAACTGAACGGCTGTCTCGGCAGCGGCGAGCGAAGGCTGCGCGCGCCAAACGAGGATCGCTGTTGGCGCGGGCATGCGCTCGATGTGTAAGTGAGATGACCAAGGAAGTGGCGACACCGACGCGGAAGATCATCCATGTCGACATGGATGCCTTCTACGCGTCGGTCGAACAGCGCGACAACCCGGAGCTGCGCGGCAAGCCGGTCGCCGTCGGCAGTCCGGTAGCCCGCGGCGTAGTAGCCGCCGCCAGCTACGAGGCGCGCGTCTTCGGTGTGCGCTCAGCGATGCCCTCGGTGACTGCGGCACGCCAATGCCCCGACCTTATCTTCGTGAAACCGCGTTTCGAGGTCTATCGCGCTGTCTCGATGCAAATCCGATCGATCTTCGCCGAGTACACGCCGCTGATCGAGCCGCTGTCGCTCGACGAGGCCTATCTCGATGTCACTGAAAATTTGAAAGGCATCGCGATCGCGACAGATATCGCCACGGAGATTCGCGCCAGGATCAAGCAGGTCACGGGTCTCAACGCGTCGGCCGGCATCAGCTACAACAAGTTCCTCGCCAAGATGGCCTCCGACCTCAACAAGCCGAACGGCCAGGCCGTCATCTCCCCCAAGAACGGCCCCGCCTTCGTTGAGGGCCTCCCGGTCAAGAAGTTCCATGGGGTCGGCCCAGCCACGGCAAAGAAGATGGCGGCGCTCGGAATCGAGACCGGCGCGGACCTGAAAGAAAAATCCGTGGAGTTCCTGACAGACCATTTCGGCAAATCAGGCCCCCACTTCCATGGCATCGCGCGCGGCATCGACAACCGACAGGTGAGGCCGGACCGTGAGAGAAAGTCGGTTGGCGCGGAGGACACATTCGCGATCGATATCGCTGACCTCGAAGCCGCGAAACGCGAGCTGGTGCCTCTGGTCGCCAAGGTCTGGCGCTACTGCGCGGGCCACGCCATAGCGGCCAAGACCGTGACCGTGAAGATCCGGTTCGCGGATTTCCAGATCATTACCCGCAGTCGGACGGTTCCGACCGCGTTCCCAAATGAAAACGCGATCCTCACTGCGGCGATAACACTGCTCGAAGCCGCCTATCCGTTTCGGAAGTCGGTGTGGCTGCTGGGCGTGACGCTTTCGAGCCTTGGCCACAGCAACGTGCCGTCGGCGACGCAACTCGAATTCCTGCTCTAGGACACGAGAGGAGGCCGTCAAGCTCGGCAACGCCAGGTGCAGCCAGACGGCAGGAACGATAGACGCCCTTACCCGTTCTCCAACCCTGCTGGAGTAAGCGCGTCATGAGTAGCGTGCGTTCGCTTTGGCGCGCCGATGCCGCGGCCGAAGGAGAGCGTCAAGGATCTGGCCGGCATCGTGCGCAAAAGCCTAGAGGCCGAAGGTTTGGCGCCATCGAAGAGCAAGAAGCCCAAGGCCAAATCGTCAGCCTGAACGATCACTGTTCGACGACCGTCGAAACATCGTGTTGGTGAAATCGCTAAGATGGCGCGATGACCAAAGGCCAAATTCACGCGTCAATCCTTGCGACGACGATTGCTGCGAGCTTCGGTTTCGGACTTATCCAACTCGACGTCACCATCGTCAACGTTGCACTTCCCACGATAGCCAAGACGCTCAATACGACCGTTGCCGGCCTGCAATGGGTCGTCGATGCCTATGCGCTCGTATTTGCTGCCCTTTTGCTGACCGGCGGCTATTTCGGTGATCGCTTCGGCGCAAAACGCTGCTATCTTGCCGGCATCACTCTATTCGCCATTGCTTCGCTGATGTGCGGCGTTGCCCCCTCCGCGACACTCCTGATCGCTGGACGGATGTTTCAAGGGGTCGGCGCAGCTTTGATGTTGCCGTGTTCGTTGGCGCTCATCAACCACGCCGCCGAAGGCCAACCACAGCGCCGGGCACAGGCCATCGGCTGGTGGACTGCCGCAGGCGGCATCATGATCGCAGCAGGACCGATCATCGGCGGTTTGCTGCTTGGCGCCGCAAGCTGGCGCAGCATCTTTCTGGTGAATCTTCCCGTGTGCGTCATCGGCGTGCTGTTCACGCTCAAAGTTGTGGAGACGAACCGGCTTCCGGATGGGCGCGGCGTGGACGTTGTCGGTCAACTGCTTGGGATGGTTGCACTCGGTGCCATCACCGGGGCAATGATCGAGGCCAAGCCGCTCGGCCTTGAAAGCCCGGTCGTGCTGGTGTGTGCAACAATCGGGATCGTTGCGGCTGTCGCGTTCGTTCGATATGAGGCGCGCTCGCCCGCGCCGATGCTTCCGCTTTCGCTGTTCGGATCGCGGGCGTTCTGCGGCGCAGTTATCTTCGGTGCCATCGTCAATTTCACTTACTACGGCGCAGTCTTCGTCCTCAGCCTCTATCTCCAGCGCGTGTTGGGCTATTCGCCCGTCGCGGCAGGTCTCGCATTCCTGCCGCTTACGGCGACCTTTCTGATCGTCAACATCATTAGTGGCTGGTGGGCTGGCGCTATGGGATCGCGGGCACCGATGATCGCTGGCGCGCTGATCGACGCAGGCGGTTTTGCGCTTCTCGCCTTCGTTGCCGCCGAGACGGTTCCCTACTGGCAGCTTGCCATTGCATTCGTATTGATTCCGGCCGGTATGGGCCTCGGCGTGCCAGCGATGACCACCGCCGTGCTGGCGAGCATCGGACGTGAACGTTCGGGCATTGCCTCGGCGGTGCTCAATGCCGCCCGGCAAGCCGCCGGCGCTATGGGCGTGGCGCTGTTTGGCACGCTCGCCGGAGACGCGCCCAGCAATGTTGTCGCGGGCCTCAGAATGTCGGCGACCATCGCTGCCGTCTTGCTGATCGCCGCCGCTGCTCTTGCCGCGACGACGATAGCGCGTCACCAGAGGGGCGCTCATCCATGTAAGCGCGGGTCCATAGCGTGATCGTGAGTGCAATTGCACAAATCCAAGCACGACGGACCGCCTCGACTTCCTCGGAACTGGCCCCCTGAGCGGTCGTTGCCATGCTGATCGCAAAATGACGTGTTTGGGCTGTCTGCGAACGGTCCCCTATCGGGTGGCATTTTTGCAGAAGCTGCGTTTCGGCTCACGACCTCATAACGGTCAGTGCTGCCTGGTACTTAGCGTCCTGGTAGGTCGGCGCTCACACTACTCGTCAAGACGGTCCAGCAGTTCAGAAAGCGCCCGTTCGTAGTTTCCATAGTCCGGATCGATGCCTGCCTGCAGCGCGCTGCCGCTCGTCCCGTCTATCGCCACAGCAAGTGCCGCGCCGTGAGTGTAGTCCACCAGAATATGGACCCAAACCAGAGCCTGCGAAGGCGAAAGGCCAAGGTCGCCCAAGAGGTTCGTGAGGTTGTCAGTGATCCGTCTTGCATGTTGAGGGAACACGGCTGGTCGGTTGAAAATGGCAAGGGTCAAACCCGGATGGCGCACTACCTTCGACCGATATGCCCGCAACAAGCCCTCTATCCGAGATCGGACGGTTCCTCCCGAAGGGGAAGCAACATCGGCATAGACGGAGTCCGCCAATGCGCGGATCAATCCGTCCCGATCCTGGAAGTGGTGATAGATTGTCATAGGATTGACGCCTGCACGCAAGGCGACCGCGCGCATGGTGAGACTTTCAAACCCCTCACTGTCCAGCAGAGCCAGCGCCTCCGAAAGAATCTTTGCCGGCGAGACGCTTTCGTCATCGGCGCGCGGCCTGCCTCGGCTTCGCTTGGTCATTGCGCAATCGTGTAGGTCGATTGCACCAGCCCGGATGGAAACGCGCGGGTGCTCACATGACCGAGACGAATGTCACGCGCCAGCGGGCCGAACAAGGGACGGCCGCTGCCGAGCAGTATGGGAACGCGCGTGACCACCAGATCGCTGATCAATCCTTCCGAAAGGAACGATTGGATGACACGTCCCCCATCGACATAGACACGACGGCACCCTTCCGCTTCGAGCATCGCCATAGCCTGCTGTGGCGACTTTTCCGTGAACCGGACCTTACCGGCAAGATCGGCGGGAACCGACTGGTCCGCCAAGGCGGCTGAAAGGACGAGCACCGGGCGACTATAGAACCACGGTTTCATGTCGCGCATCGCTTCGAAGGTGCCTCGGCCCATTATTATGGCGTCGATGTCCTTTATGAAATCGTTGTAGCCGTGGTCCTCACCTGAAGCGTCATGCTCAAGCAACCATTCAATGTCGCCGTCATCGCGAGCGATGAACCCGTCCAGGCTGGTAGCAATGAAAATATGGCCGGTAATCATCTCGCGCCTCCTAAAATATACAACGTATAAATAATTGTTTGTGCGAACTGTCAATACCCAGTGATGAGTGGGATGATTGAGAGTTGCAGATCAGCGCCCATCGCCAATCGTCGCAAGATTTGGCCGGTCGACATGATGGCTGCGGTTCCGTAGCGGAGGCAGTCGCTCGCCGCCGGTCCGCCGCAGATTGGCTCCGGGTCTCGACCTCTCATTGGCCAACTGGCCAACAAAGTCCGGCGAGGCCGGGAATAAACCCTTTCCGAAACAAGTCTCCTCATAGCGATCCATCTGAAATCGGGGGAGACGGTGTGCTCGCATACGTTTTTCCTATTGATCGCTTGGGAGCGAACCAATGGAAGCCCTGCTGACAAAACGCGGAAGTGGACGTGAACTGGCCATTGTGTTGCATGGCCCTCATGGCTGTCCTGAAGAAATGCAGGGAGTTTCTACAGCGATCGAGGAGCGATCCGAGGATATCGACATCCTTACACCTGTTTTGCCATACGGCGGTTTTTTTGGTCTGTTCAGGACAACGCCAGTCGAGCAAATCGTTCGCGATGTCGTCGAAGAAATCGACAAGGCGCTCGCCGATCGCGAGAGGCGGGGCGACGGCGGCGTTTACGAGCGTCTCATTTTGGTCGGCTACAGTTGTGGGGCTGTGATTGCCCGCAAGATCGCCATAGTCGTGCACGGCGAGACTGCCTCGGCCCCTTTCGTAAAGGACTTGAAACGGCTCGAAAGGACATGGGCCGGAAGCATTGAGCGGATCATTCTTCTGGCAGGAATGAGTCGCGGATGGGCGCCTGAGATTGCTCGCGATTGGTTGCAGTCGGCATTCTGGACGCTCGGCTCCTGGTATTGCGCGATCGCCGCGATGCTTCGACTGCCTGTCCCGACCTTATATGCGATGCGGCAAGGCCAACCGTTCATTGTCCAGACACGTCTTGAATGGCTGGCCCTGATGAGATCGAACCGGCTGGTTGAAAAGCGTGGGGCGCGCGCTCAAGAATTGCGCCGTCGAGGGGGCCGCTTCTCCACTTGCGAGGCTGTGCCTCCGATTTTCGTGGTCCAGCTGCTCGGCGCAATTGATGATCTGGTCTCGCCGGATGATGCGGTCGATATCGTTGTCCACAAGGGCGACAACGCGTCCTTTGTGCTGATCGAGACGCCGGACACCACACATCATGGCGCCATAAATATGCGCAAGCCGGACAAGGACCAGCGCAGAATGCTTGAGGACGCGCTCGGTAGTGTTTTGGTGCCGGACGCCAGATCCCTCGCGGATACATGTCGAGAATTCACTGTGACGGATCAGGCACGATTCCTGTTGCTGGCGAAAGCCGCTGGCGACAGTCATGACGATCTCAGAAAAATCGCCGTCGCTCGCACCCATATGGCCGATACCCTGTCGGCTACGCCTGACGGCATGGTCACCGACGTCGTTTTCGTGATCCATGGCATCCGCGACAAGGGATTTTGGACCCACAAGATCGCGCGCGCCATCAAACTGCAAGCCGAGCGCGAGCAGCGTGTGTTTCGCTCCTTCACGGGTACCTATGGCTATTTCGCGATATTTCCTTTCGTGGCGCCGTGGATCCGCCATTGGAAGACAGGTTGGCTCATGGATCATTACGTGTTGATGCGCGCCCTTTATCCCGAAGCAAAGTTCTCTTATGTCGGACATTCGAACGGCACATATCTCCTGGGGCACGCCCTGCTGCACTATCCGGCGGCGAAATTCCATCATGTCGTTTTTGCGGGCAGCGTCGTGCGTTGCGACTTTCCTTGGAGCGCACTCTTGCCCGACAAATCAGCAAGCATGCCCGGGCAGGTCGACAAGGTTCTCAATTATGTCGCCACCAAGGATTGGGTCGTCGCCATTTTCGCGAAGGCGTTCCAGACCTTCCCGGCAATGTTCGACCTCGGAAGCGCCGGATACGACGGTTTCAACGAATATCGGGGAGAGACGCGGCACCCGGACCTGCACGAAGCCAAATTCATAGTTGGCACACACGAAGCAGGCATTCGAGAGGCCCATTGGGACGATATTGCGCGATTTATTGTGAAGGGCGAACCGCCGACCAGCGATGCACCCCGCGAGGCGCCGCCCGAATGGAAATCCGTTCAGCCCAGGCTGTTGCGTTTTGCGAGTTCTGGGGCGCCGGCGCTTTTAGTCGTTTGGGCGTTGCTGGGCGCTCTTTTCATATGGTCGCTCGCCACGATCGCATGGGAGGCCTGGCTTCCAGTGCTTTATTGCGCGGCCGTTTATCTCTTCGTCACGCGATTCTGAAGAGCTGAATGCAAACCAGGCGCGCCAAAAACGCGCGGGACGTTCGGCACGCGCTTCCTATCTGGCAAAGTGCAACGGGCGCTATCTCATACAAGTCCATTTCGCCGTCCAACGTGCGCAGCTTGTCGGTAACCGCCCGATCGCACCTCGCTCGGCACTATCGACTTCCGCCTGGCCCGCTAAGGCTGGCAGAGCAGAGGATAAACGACAGCATCGATTAGGCGAGCAACGACTTGGTTGCCTGTCAAAGGGTATCTCATGCCTGAGCGCACTCGAAGAGCTGGGGGGCCTGCAGACGACCTCGACACTGGCGGCGGCGATCTGCATTTCGAAAGATGTCAAGTTGCGCGGCTGGGTCTACGTCGGAGCCACGAAGTATATGCCATCACGCGGGCGTTGCCCTCATCAAACGATCACATCAAAGGCTGCACGATCCGCGAACAGGCCGCCGCCGCCCGCCTCGGCTTCGCCCCGCCCGAGCCGACGGTGCGTCACGTCATCATGATGGCCCAGGTCGGCCACCAGGTGGTCGGGCTGCTGGTCGACGCCGTCTCCGACATCTTGTCGGTGACCGACGACGCCATCCAGCCGACCCCCGACGTCGCCTCCGACATGGCCAGCTCCTTTGTCCGCGGCGTGCTCGCGCAATGGCAATCCGTTGGCGCTGACCGCCGGAGAGATTGGCGCCACGTTCTTCGAGCACGGTGTCATCGCCCGACTTCAGCTTGACGATGAACTCATGCGCACCGGACAGTTTTGCCGCTTCGATCACCCGCTCCAGCGGCAGCGCCGGATCGGCCAAGGCAGAGGTCACAGGTTCGAATCCTGTCGGGTGCGCCAGCAAAATCAATAACTTGCAGCGAAATCATTTCCCAAGCCCTTAGGGCTACTCACCAAATACTCACCGATTTCCATGACGCCAGGCGCCATTTCTCGGACCTGGCCGGCCACGGCGTACGCCTTCGGAAGGATTGACCGGAGGCTATGCTCCCTTCCGGTAACGCCCCTGCAAGGCGTCAATGATGTTGACCTTGCCATCATCCGGAAGATCGGTAAATGCCTCGTCTAGCTGGATACGATCCCAGATAACCCGGCCATCGATACGCTTCGGCTTAGGCATTCGACGATCGGCAACGAGTTGATCGAACTTGGTCGTGCTAGCGCCGATGTAGCGAGCTGCTGCTTCACGGTTCAGCCCACGAGGGGGTAAGAAAATGGGTCTGGACGTAACATCATCACCTCCTTGGCCGCAGGCACCCGATAGCCATTTCGCTATCCAGCGACACGACTTGAACATTTTCAGTCACTTAGGTGCCTTTTTAAAACCGAAATGGGAAATCAAAAACCGGGAATATGCGGAAAGCGTGGCCGTGCCGCCTACCCGCATTGCCCGTCGGGTCGAGGAGGACCCGGCCGTCGTGCAATATCTGGTCCGGCGCATCGAGCGTTCGCTGTCGACGGCGATCGGCGTGGTCGACCGGCTCGACGGGACAGCGCTGGAGCAGAAGACGCGCATCACCCGCGCGCTGGCCGCTGAGGTGCTGAACGCCCTCGACGAGGGGCAGGCCGAGTTCGATCTTTAGGTTCTGACCTCGGACTTTAAGGTGCTGCCCGTTCGTTAGACGTCATCCACGGTGATGAATGACCATGCGTTCAGCACGCCAAGCCATATCAGGCCGAGGAAGGCACCTGCCACAAGGTACATGCCGCCGCCTGCGCCGATCAGTAGGCTGAAGCCACCCAAGGCGCCGAGGCTCCACAGTGCCATCCCCGTTAGCATGCGAGGCAGCGGAATGGGGTCATGCTGGCGCCAGAGATCTATCACCGCACGCACCGGCACGAAGAGGAGCAGGAAAGCGTTGAGCACGATGATCTCAAGCGCGAGCCATGCTGATGGCTGGGGCATCATCACCAGCGCGGATTCGATCAACAAGCCCACGAACGCAAAGATGTTGCCGAACGCCCTGGTCCGCCACCGCGGGACCTGGCGGATCACGTCGATCTTGATCGATAGCGCGACGAACAGGAGGCCAGCCAGTGCGGCCACCGCCCCTCCGAGCATGATGTATACCTCGCGCCAGGCCTCAGGCTCATATGCAAAGCTCACGGCACACCTCCGACGGGTTGAGCGTCGGATGATCCGCTGAAGGTGTTAAATGTGCAATGAGGGCGGTCGGCAGGCCCTGGACTGGCGCGGACGCGCAGGCGGTTCTCACTTTCGACTTTCTGACTGTCGCCTGCGTCGGGGTAGGGGCACTCATTGGCAACGCCGCGGCAGGTCTGTGGCTTGCCATCGATCTACTGCTCGGCACGCACACCATCGAGCCAGAGGGTGGCGACGAGCAAACAGCGACCAAACCCGAGACGAGGAGATAGCTTCTCATGCCGGCACGTCCCCCTCCTCGGTCTGGTGGATCTTCCACCAGCCATAGACGGCGTAGAGCGTAAGCCCGACACCGATCACGCCCGCGCCCGCTAGCATCGCATTGGCGGCCGTCTTGGCGATCTGGGCGTCGATATCAATGAGATGTCCGGCAGCTTCGGTGATCTCGTTGCGCGCGGTGGTCAGCAGGGCAAGGACACCGACACCCTTGGTGGCGCTAGGCGCGCAGCATGGGCCCGCACCGCGTTCACGGTCGGCTGATCGAACATGGCAGTTCCTTTCCCGCCGTGAGGCGTGATTGTTGAAGTGGAGTTGGTTTAGCCGATGAGATCGTATTGCTGGCGGAACTGACTTGCCGTCCTGAACCTTCAGCTTGGCCCCGATCTAGGTGACACAGGTATGGTGGACAAGGACGGGCATTTCGGCAAAGTTCCAGTCCGATTTGGAGGGGCTTGATATGAATTTTGATAATTGGCGCACCAAGCGGAATACATCGCTGATTTTGGGCGCTGCAGCTGCGGCGCTTGTGGGAGCGGCGTATTTGGCGGGGTTCGGTGGCCACACCTGCACGGGGCTGGTGAAGAACGTTGTTGAGGACGACAAAGGCCGGGACACTCTCTTTGGCATCAGGATCATTGATGTCATCGACGTGCAAACGGTGGCGCAGTACCCTAATCGCCTGGATTGCAAGGGCCTCGCCCTTTTCAATTCCGGCGAGCCTACCCCGATTGAATATTTCGCATATCAAGTACAAGGAGAGTGGCACGTGGTATACGAATTGGTGACCAAACCGTTCTAGACGCGCCCAAATCAATTTGGACCGGTTTCGCTGCCCCGGACGGGATCGGAATTGCCGTCAGATAATCCGCTCGTAGCCTTCGCGCCTGGCTTCGATTCCTCTTTGCGCTTCGCTTCGATTCGCTTCGATTCTGGCTGGCTCCGGTGAGGCGTGATTGCAGATTTCAGATGACGCGGTGTGAGATCGCTACTACGCTTGGCGCATGTAAAGGTCGGCGAGCGCAAACCGAAGCGCAGGGGTCACCAAGGCCACATTTGTGGCGAGTGCTTACATGCGACGGTAACGCACCAAGCTAGCTCGGATAGGCACCCGTGTGCTGACACTGCGGACATCCTTTCACTGGCCGCACCTAGAGACAGCACGCGCTGCCGCTCCACCCCCATTTCCTTTTCAACCAGCTGCTTAACGCCAGTGCAACCAAAGCTTGCTAGCACCGAGTGCAAGTGATGATCGGGGGACGGTTGATATGCATCGGCTGCCTTGGAGTAACAGCGCGTTCACAGTTACCAACCTCGCGATTGGCATAACGGGCATTTTGTTGCGCCCCCTCTATCCGAAGAGCATCTTTATCGCGATGTTTGTTATGTCCGCATCAATCGCGGCTTTTGCATGCCGGCTAGCGCTTCAGGCACGAAAAAATTGGCCAGCAGCATCGAGGTCCGAAAGGGGCTTCGCCGCCACGGTGCTTCTAATGACCATGGGCATAAGCACGTATGCGATGTATCTGACCGTACTTTCCATATTGAGCTAAAGGGTTTCTGGCGTATCTACGGCTCACAGGCGGATGAATGCAACGATCGGTCAGAATGGCGGCAAGCTGCAGAGCCGTCCAGCGCGCTCATGCTCTTTTTAACGCCCTCGCCTCGACCGAGAAGGCCGCGTGACCAACGGCGCCACGCAGAAATCCGGCTGGCTAACCTTGGACAATAGAAAGACGCACCTCGTGTGCGGCCGCAGCAGCAGCCTTTCGCAAGAGCGCCTGGTCGGAGGACACGATGACGGCGGTGGCGCCGCTCGCCAAAAATGTCTGAGCTTCGGTGCCGCTGTCGACCATGACCCACACGGCCTTGTCGGCCACGCGCGCTGCCTCAAAAATGCGGTTGATGGCCCGCACGACAACCTCATCATTACGGTTAGCCGCGCCAAAGGCCACGGTCAGATCGCCGCGTCCAATGAAGACACCGTCCAACCCCTCCACAGCTACGATCTGCGCGATGTTGTCGAGAGCAACGGGATCCTCGATCATGGCAATTGTGGCAATACTCGCATCGGAAATATCGATGTGGTTCCACATTGCTCGGGCGCCATAGCCGCCAGCCCGCGTCACCCCCGAGAAGCCCCGCCGGCCCTGACGATAGCGGCATGCCGCCACGAGCGCGCGGGCGTCATCGACGGTGGTGACATGCGGCGCAAGGATGCCGGTGGCGCCGCCGTCCAGAGCCGCGAGAATGGCGTCAGATTTCACCTCCGGCACCCGTACGACGGCGGCAATCCCGGCTGCTCGGGAAGCCAGGAGCGCGAGGTTTATCGCCGCCCTGTCGAAAGCACCGTGCTCCTGGTCGATCACCACGAAATCAAAGCCTGCATCGCCAAAAATTTCGATGGAGGACGTATCCGTCATTTTCACGAAGCTGCCGCACATCAATTCGCGTTTGGCGACCCGCGCGCGAAGGCTGGCCTTACCGGCATGCACGGACATATGCTTTACCTTCAGATATTTTTGGGAGCGATTTCAGCCATCTCGCAATGCCGGCTTTGTTCTTGAATGAGCATTATTTAAGCATCAGATCGTCGAGAAGTCTGGTGAACTTTTCGATGTGCTCAAGCAAGGGCTGGACATTGGGGGCGCTCTGCCCTGCTGCGGCAAAAGGCACGGCCTGCCGGACAAACGCTAAGAGCAGTTGCGTCGTGCCCCCGAGCGGCAGGCGCCCGCGCAGTTCGACAGCTTGGGCCGCAACCATGAGCTCCATAGCAATGGCAGACTTGCCGATGATATAAAGCTCGGCGCTTCTGCGGGCGCTCAGCGCGGCCAGAGACGCGCGATCCATCACGCCGTTGGAATGGCTCGAACTTGCCAGCTCGCCGACGACGGGCGCAGTCAACAATCGCGCCTCCGATGCAATGGATTTGTGGAACAATGCCGCTCCGTTGAAGCCGGGAGCACCAACCCCATCTTCCTCGATCAGACTTGGTGCCAAGCCAGACCAGGTGGTATCCACCAGCTTCGCCACGCGCTCTGTCGAGCTGGTGACGAGAGGCGCGAAACCAAGTCGCATCACGTCGAGAGCCATGCACAGCGACACCATGTCGAAATTCGCGACGGCGGCAAGACTCCCCTCCTCGATCGAGATGACTGGGTTGCCTTGGCTGGCATTGAGTTCGCGCTCGATCTGCCCGCCCGCGAACGCCAAATTGTCGTGCGCGACGCCCTGGATCATAGGCAAGGAGCGAAAGCACAACGGATCTTGAAGGTTTCTTGGCCCGTCCTTGGACAGGATGTAACTTCCATTGATGTAGCGTCTGATCGCTTCGCCCTGTATACGCAGCCCTTTCAAGGGCCTCGATTCCAGGGCGATCGCTGAAACGATGGACGGGTTGGCGGCATAACCTTCCATGCTGAGAGCGCTGACAAGAGTCGAAAAGCGCAACAGACGCCCGAGATCGATCAGCGTCAGGGCCGCCATCCCCGTCGACATCGCACTTGAATTGAGCAGTGCGAGAGCCTCGCCCGCTGCGAGCTCTATGTCAGCGAACAGATCAAGGGCAATGTCCGACATCGAAGACATGTCGCTCTGCCCCATTGAGCCCCATACATGCATCTTGACAGGCCGGTCGGAGTTGAGCGCTTCAACGATCACCTCCGCCACCAAGGGGCGCACGCCCGTGCGCCCGCTCACAACAGAATTCAACAGGACCAGCATGGTCGCCCGCACGGCGTCTCGGTTTGCCAAAGGGCCGTGGCCAGCGTTGTGAGTTCTCAACAGGCGTCGGTTGAACTCACCGACATTGGCCTGGCTGATTGGCGACGAGGTCTTGGGGCCCACACTCGTGGTCGCGCCGTAAATCCGTTCTCCGCGTGCGATGGCATCTTCCAGGATCTGCCTGCCTCGCTTAATCCGCTCAAGCCCCGAATGGCCGATCGCGACCTTCTTTCCTTCGCGCGCGACAGCGATGATCTCATCGAGAGTCAGGCTAGTGCCGGTGACGTCAATGCTCGTTCCCACTGCGCCGACGACCATCAGAAAGCCTTTCAAATCTCTCGGGTTTTAGGGCTGCGGCGCCGGTCCGCCTCGGCCGGCAATTCGGAGCGCCCAATGGCGAATATCTGGGTAAGATCGCAGGAGTGGAGTAACAAGCCGATATCGTTTATGTTTCACTGTGTGAAATGTGGCGTGCGCTCCTTCGCCTCGCCGCCGGCGGTTCTGGTATCACAACAGTCGGGTCGAAAAAAGCGACATTTGGGGACTGATATATGGCATTTGCTCCGGTTCAGGCGGTCACAAAAGCCCTAGAGATACTGGCTGCGCTCAATCGCAATGGCCTCGCATCGGTGGGAGAATTGCACGGGACAACAGGCATCCCAAAGCCAACAATTGTACGATTGCTGCAAACGCTTGTCGCCGCCGGTTATGTGAGCCGGGACGAGAAAACCCGTGGCTATCATGTCACCGCAGCCGTGGGGCAACTGAGCTCCGGCTTCCATGGCTCGCCCATGGTTATTGAAGTTGCGCGACCTTTCGCCGACAAGCTGACAAAGCAGATCCTGTGGCCCTGCGCAGTTTGCACCCTTGATCTCGACGCGGTGGTGATCAATTACAGCACGATACCAGATAGTCCCATATCCCCCTTTCACGCGTCGCTCGGCCGGCGCCTCAGCATAGGCGGCAGAGCCCTTGGACGGGCCTATATTTGCTTCTGTCCAGAGGACGAGCAGCGCGTTCTTCGCAATGTGATGAGGGCATCGCAAGATCCGGAAAACAACCGGATCGACGACGAAACCTTTGCCTCGATTCTCGCCAGAACGCGAGCCGATGGCTTTGCCAAGCGCGACGCGCACCTCGAGCCGCGTTCCTCCGGCACGATCGCCATGCCGATCAGAATGGGGAACCGTGTGCTCGCAACTTTTGGCGTCACCTATTTCAAGTCGGCCTTGAAAGAAGTCCGGAGCCAGAAGGCGATCATCGACGCTATGCGTTTGACGATCGCGCAGATCGAAGAACGTCTTGAGGAGCAGCCGCTGCAGCCGCGCGGCTGTTCTTGATCGACAGGGACCGCGTGACCGTTGCGGTTCAATCTTCGAGCGCTCGCGGTCGGCGATGGGCTGTTTGACCGAATTGGTAAAGACGAGCGGGATTCTCCACCATTATCTTGTGCGCTATTGTTTCGTCTGCCACCCAAAGACGGAATAGATCCAGCAATTGCTCAATCGATGGAAGCTTGCCCGGATATTGCACAAAGGGAAAGTCGCTCGCCCACACCAGATGATCGCAGCCGGCCTCGACAATATCGTCGTGGAAAGGCCGGATGGCCTCGAAGTCCCCTCCGATGGCGCGGCGGCAGATCGCCAGCTTGACCCAGACTGCGCCCTCTCGCAGCAGGCCCAGGAGGCGTTGGAAATCCTTGTGGTTTCTGCCTGCCCTTGGATCAAACCCACCCATGTGATCGAGAACTATTGGGATTCCGGCTTTCTCCAGTTGGCCCCATCGCGAAAGCGTTTCCGACAATGGGGCCCACAGTTCGGCATGCATGCCAAGCTCGTTGAGCTTGGGAGCAAGGCTGTCGCAGAGCGCATCAAGCGACACGGTGCCGGATATTGCCGTCCCATCGGCACGCCGCGTTTCGACAAAACGCAGGGCGGTGACGCCAGCGTCCTGCAGGCGCGCGAGTCCTGTTATGTCGGTCGACGGGCCGGCAACTCCAACGCCTTTGGCACTTTGGCTCAATTTCGCCAACGACGCTTCCAGAAGTGAAAGATCATCGCCATAGGGCGTGGGCTGCACCAAGACGAAGCGAGAAACACCTGTAGCATCAATTGCTTCGAGCAATGCGCTGACGGGCGAGATCGGTGGCTCGTAATAGGGCTTGACCTTGAATGGGAAGAGGTTGCTCGCCTCGAAAACATGGAGATGGCAATCAACAACCTGCCCGTTGGTCGAAATCCGCGACGCCGATGTAGTCATGCCCAGAACCTGCCCTTCAGCTATCCACTACTCGGCGAATGTCACTCCCACGCGCATCGTCGTGTCGACACAAGTCGCCTAGGACACATAGTCATCGGCATTGTGGACCCAGCCCTTGGCTATGAAGTCCTCGCGCGGCGGCGCAAAGACGTCGATGAGGATATGCTGCCCCTCGCCTACGCCTTCCGTCGTGTGAATGAGCTCGGGCGGGATGACCAACATACTATCGGCCGAAGCCTTGATGTGTTCATCCTCACGCCACTGAGTGGCGTCCGAGACCCAAGGTGTGCGGATGTGATGCAGGAAGGATCCTGTGATCGCCAATGAACCCTGCTCGAAATCATCATGCGCATGCGGAGACAATTGGGTGCGGTTCCGCGGACCGTGATACTCAACCCAATTCACACTCATGGTTGCCGTCTGAAGGAATTTCAAGCGCGGATTACCCGCCGGGAATGGGATATCGTCGATCCGATAAATGCGCACCCGGTCACACTGATGCGCGGCGACGGCGAGAGGTTCTACGACCGGCTTAACACGTGGGTCGCGCTCGCGATATTGGGCGGCGTTGATTATCAATTCCGGGTCCGCTTGCCGGGCACCAGTGATCAAAGCATAGGCCCGACCAGGGCCGGAAAGGCTCAATTCCGCCTCGCTGGGCGGGACGATTACGAAGGCGCGCGGCGGAATTTGGTGGACCTCGCCAGCGATCCTGAGTTCACCGCCGACTTCCGGGAAAATGAGCAGGATCTCATCGTCGCTCGCGATGGAATGCCTCTCGCCGGGCAGGTGGACGAAGCGCCACACGGTATAATTCTGGCCACGTATGACGCCATGTCCTTTCGGCGCCTGATCGAAATGGGATAGGGATGCCGGACGGAATGTCATTCTCTTGTGACCTCAATAGGTGTTCTCATTCGCGCGGGTAAATTGCCGTGCGAGATTGAACGCTGGTTGGGAGATCGCATATTCCGCGCCACCGAGCCGCGTGACAGGGCGGGCTAGATCAGTCAGGAAGTGGCCGTCATCCTCGAGATAGCCTGCCTGGATATGCATGCCAACTACCCTCCCAAAGGTAACGTTGACCTCCGGACCTCCAACATCATTGGTGATCTTGAGTGTGTTTATGACTTTGCACTCCAGGGACACCGGTGAACGCGCCACGCGCGGAGGCTTGACGAATTTGCAGGCGGCCTTCTCAAGCCCGGCATGTTCGAATTCATCCGCGCCCGGCGGCAGCGGCGATGACGTCATGTTCATCTCATGGACGAGTTCATAGCTAACCAGATTGAAAACGAATTCTCCGGTTTCGCGAACGTTCTTAAGCGTATCCTTGGAAGGTCGATCCTCAGGCGTGTTACAGGAGAACACCAGAACAGGCGGATCGTTGGACATGATATTGAAATAGGAGTACGGTGCCAGGTTTACGCATCCCTCGGCGTCTATCGTGCTCATCCAGCCAATCGGGCGCGGTGCGATGATCGCGTTGAAGATGCCGCGTTTAAAGTTTCCCTCCGCGATATCAATAAAAACTGGCTCTGAGTTACGCATGAGTTCTACTCCTGATATAGCTGCCGCACAGTGCAAGAGCGTGGTTCCTCGCCCTGGAGCGCGTCTCCAATTCAATAAATGACGGGAACCCGTTGTCGGAATTGTTTCGCGGCCGCGTCGCACCCACTGAAGCATGAGCTGCATTGGGCGGTGATATTGCAGCGCGCGGCCGTTACACTACTTTCTCCAAGAACTCTCGTGTGCGCTGCGATGTCGGATTGCCGGAGCGTTTCAACCGCAAGCAAATAGCACGTCGATGAGACCTCATGGCCGGCCCGACCGCATCGACATCGACGCCAGCCAGACCAATCAGGAAGCTATTGTCTCCTGTGACACACAAGTCGCTTGCGGCATCCACATGATGCTCAAGCTATGGGCGAGATATGCCTTCAGTCCGAACCCATCCCTGGCCGAGCAGTTCGAAATTCTTGCCGCGTGATTGGCCTTGCATCAGGCGCTCTTCGCGCTTCCACTCGGCCGTTGCAACAGAACCCGATCGGTAGCGTCAGGTGGGAAAGGGTTTCCGGGTCAGAGCTTGGTGCGAAAAGACGAAAACGCCTATCAGCACACTCGATCTAACCCGAAACAACCTCCTGAATGCTTACGCTAAGGGCTGGATCCTAGATTGCGGGCTCGCGCAGCAAATCGTCGAGATCAAGCGGGCTCTCGGTCATCGTCGGGATGCCGTCGGCGCTGCGGGGCCACTGATCCCGCGGGCGGTCCCAGACGAGTTCAACGCCGTTGCCGTCGAAATCCTCCAGATAGATCGCCTGGCTGACACCATGATCGGTGCCATGATCGACCGCCACGCCAGCTTTCATCAGCCGCCGCAGGGCATCGGCGAGCGAGGCGCGGGTCGGATAGAGAATGGCGAGGTGAAAAAGCCCGGTCGAGCCGGGAGGGGGCGGCGTGCCGCCCTTACTCTGCCAGGTGTTGAGGCCGATATGATGGTGATAGCCACCGGCGGAAATGAAGGCCGCCTCATCGCGGATCCGCTTGTAGATTTCAAAGCCCAGAATGTCGACATAAAAGGACAGGGCGCGATCGAGATCGGCTACTTTCAGATGCACATGGCCGATGCGAACTCCGGCGTCGATCGGCGCAGTGCTGGTCCGCGAAGCCGGTGAAATTTTCGCCTCTAACATGAACTAACTCCCTTTGAATCGCTATGAGTGAACAGCATGATCGGCTCTATAGCAACGAGCGCCGCCTCTGTGGGACGCACCTCGCGACGTTTCATCAAGTGAAACATTGATACCGATCCGACCCTTGGGCTTCCCTGCCTTCCGAAACGAAGGAAAGGTATGGACCAAGTTCCTTCATGGGAGCTCCACGACGACAGAAGCGGCCCTTCGAGCAGCAAGCGATCATCGTTGCTTTCCGGCGCTACTCACTGCGGCACTTGATGACTACCTCTATGCGCTGCAGCCGACGATCCGGCATCTGACGCGCTCGTCATTACATCGCTGACTGCAACGCCACGGCATCGGCCGGCTGCCGGATGTCGAAAGCGACGGGCCGGCGAAGAAGAAGTTCAAGAGCTACCCCGTCGGCTACTTCCACATCGACATCGCCGAAGTGCGCACCGCGCAGGGCCGCATCACGACCCATACGCTTCACACTCAACCCGCTCCAGCAAATACCGGGAATAAACAGCTAATCGGGGAGGCAAGCGCCGTGCCCGCAAGCCGACCTTCGACTACGTCAATCGTGTCCGGCGCGGAAACGGCGCTCGAGGAAACGCGAATAGGCGCTCATGATGGCACTGAACAGGCAATAGACCGCCGCTGCGAAGAGATAACCCTCGAGCACGGCGATGCCCTGCCAGTTCGGATCGCGCATGGCGCCACGCACCGTGGTCAGGAAGTCAAGCAGGCCGATGATGGTGACCAGCGTCGTATCCTGGAAGAAATTTATGCAGGTGGAAACCAGAGCCGGGATCATCGCTTTGATCGCCTGCGGCAGGATCACCAGCCGCATCATCAGCCAGTAATGCAGGCCCATGGCTTGCGCCGCCTCGAACTGCCCGCTGGGCAGCGATTGCAGGCCGCCGCGCACCGTTTCGGCAACATAGGCAGCGGCGAACAGGATGACCGCGACTTGCGCCCGCAACAATGTGGCGACCGACATGCCTCCCGGCATGAAGAGCGGCAGCATTACGGAGGCCATGAACAACACGCTGATGAGCGGCACACCGCGCATGAATTCGATGAAGACAATGGAGATCACCCGGATCGCCGGCAGGTTCGACGTGCGCCCGAGCGCCAGCAGGATGCCAAGCGGGAAGGCGCAGGTGAGTCCGACAAAGGAGAGCATGAAGGAGAGCGGCAGACCGCCCCATTTCGTCGTCGGCACCGCAGTCATGCCGGCAAATCCGCCCGTCATGACAAGATAGCACACCACCAGCGCCGCCACCCATAATAGGAGCAACCGCGCGCTCCACATGCGCGGCACCATGGAGAGGCCGCACATGCCGACGAACAGCAGAAGGGCGCTCAACGGGCGCCAATGCTCATCGTAAGGAAAATAGCCGAACAGCATGAAGCGCAATTTATCGCCGAAGAACGGCCAGCAAGCGCCTTCGCCAATTTTGCAGGCTTCGGGCCCCCCCGACCAGACGGCGTCGACAAACAGCCAGGCAAAGGCGACTTTGCCGATCAAGAACAGCGCAATCATGCAAAGGAGCGTGATCGCAGCATTGGCCGGCGTGCCGAAATATCGGCGCACCGCGCCGTCTTTAGGGACGCGCCACGCTTCGCTCAACGCGACGGGCTTGTCGAAGACATCCAACTCCGCCATCGCTTAGCGCTCCTTCAGCGCGACATGCGCATTGTACCAGTTCATGAACAGCGAGATGGTGATCGACAGGCTCAGATAAATGAGCATCAGCAGTGCGATGCCTTCGATTCCCTGGCCGGTCATATTGATGGTCGAGTTCGTGACCATCACCACATCGGGGAAGCCGATTGCGATGGCGAGCGAGGAGTTCTTGACGAGGCTCAAATATGTGTTGGTCAATGGCGGGATGATCACCCGCACGGCCTGCGGCAGGATGACGAGCCGCATGGTCTGGCCGCGTGTGAGGCCGAGCGCGAAAGCCGCCTCGCTCTGCCCTTTGCGGATAGTCATGATCCCAGCCCTGACAATCTCGGCGATGAAAGCGGAGGCGGTGGTCGAGAGGCCGAAGGCGAGCACCGTGAATTCCGGTTTGAGCTGCATGCCGCCTGTGATGCGGAAGCGACCCTTCTCGGCGATGTCGAAGACGAAATCGGGATGAAAGAAGAGATAGGCGATGAGTACAGGCGCGAAGGTCAGCAGCAGAAGATGCGGCCAGATCAGCCGCTGATTGCCGCTTTCGACGCGCGCGGCCAGCAGGCGCTTGCGGACCTGCCAGGCGAGGATGAGGCCGACGGCCAGTGCGAACAGCATCCAGCGATGCCCGGCCTCCCATTGCAGCGAGGGGATGACAAGGCCGCTATTGCTGATGAACACGCTCGGAAGCAGTTCCACCGCGTCGCGAGGGCCCGGCAAAACCGAAATAATGACGGCGTGCCACAGGAAGAGTTGTAAGAGCAGCGGCGCATTCCGCAGCGCCTCGACATAGAGCATCGTCAGCCGCGCCAGCAGCGGGTTCTTCGACAGGCGGGCGACGCCGACAACGGTGCCGATCAGCGTCGCGAAAATCACAGAGACGATGGAGACGTGAATGGTGTTGAGGATGCCGGCGACCAGGGCGCGCGCATAGGTGTCGCTCGGTTGAAAATCGATGACGCTCTCGCTCAGCAATAGCCCGGATTCGCGATTGAGATAGTCGAAGCCGGTGGCGATGTTGTGCGCCTGCAGATTAGCCCTGACGTTCGAATAGAGATACCATCCTGTGAGGATCACGCCAAGAACGGCGACGACCTGATAGAGCCAGGCGCGGAAACGAATGTCAAAGATGAGACGCATTGCCTCGAAGCGTCGAGCCCGCATGGCGATCCTATAGGTGAACCAAATTCTTTCGCGCGGATGCAACGCGCACACTGCATCCGCCCGAAAAGGAAAGAGGGATGCCGCGAGGGCGGTGGCCCTCGCAGCGATGTGCGACGCTTAGCGGAACGGCGGGGCGTAGAGCAGGCCGCCCTTCGTCCACAGCTGGTTCTCGCCGCGGCTCAGGCCGAGCGGCGTCTTCGGGCCAATGGTGCGGTCGAAAATATCCTCATAGTTTCCGACCTGCTTGATGGCGTTGTAGAGCCACTTGTTGTCGAGGCCGAGCATCTTGCCGAGGTCGCCGGTCACGCCCAGCATGCGCTGGATTTCCGGATCCTCGCTGGTCAGAAACGTGTCGACATTCGCCTGGTTGATGCCTGCCTCCTCAGCGGCAATCAACCCGTAGCTGACCCAGGTCACGATGTCGCGCCAGTTGGCGTCGCCCTGGCGGACCGTCGCCGCTGTCGGCTCCTTTGAGATGGTCTCTGGCAGCACGACGAAATCGGCCGGGTTGTTGGCGACGGCGCGCACCGAGGCGAGATCGGACAGGTCGCTTGTGATGGCGTCGCAACGGCCGGCGAAGAAGGCCCTGCGCCACTCGTCGCCGTTTTCAACCACCACCGCCTCGAACTTGATGTTCTTGGCGCGGAAATAGTCGGTGAGGTTCTGGATGGTCGTGGTGCCCGGAAGCACGCAGACCGAGGCCCCCTTCAATTCCATGGCGCTCTTCACGCCGAGCTTGGCGGAAACCATCAGCCCTTGGCCGTCATAGAAGAGTATGGGCGAGAAATCGAGGCCGAGCGAGGCGTCGCGCGAAAACGTAACCGTCGCATAGCGGGACAGAAGATCGACCTCGCCCGATTGCACCGCCTCGAAGCGAACATTCGGATTGAGATGCACGAAATCGACCTTACCCGGATCGCCGAAAATCGCGGACGAAAGAGCGCGACAGATGTCGGCGTCGAAACCCTGGACGACACCTTTGCTGTCGGGAGCGCCGAAACCGGCCGAGGGCATCGGGATGCCACATAGAAGCTTGTCGCGCTTCTTGACGGCTTCGAGCGTCGCCTGCGCCGAGGCGGAGGCCGCGCCCAGCAAGGCGATGCCGAGCGCGGCGATGCCGACCGCCAGCGATTTAAGAACAGTATTCTTCATTGATGTTTCCTCCGATTAAGTTGCCTTTTGAGCTCTCATCGTCTTGGCGCGATGTTGAACAGATCGAGTAGAACCGGGCGGAAGCTCGGGAGAGCGGACCTTGCTAGGCAGGATGAAATCGGGCGCGCGCCTGGCGCGTTGCTGCACCTTCTCAAGTGCCGCCCACGCGCGGTCTGCAAGAATGCAGCCGCTTCCGTTCTGACCAAAACGACTGGCAGGAGCATCCATCTCTCCCGATGATGGGGGTCTGGCCCGGTGGAACTGCCCATGTGGGCGCTCCTTGGTATGCGCTCGTTCCTTCTGTCGCAAGCGACCCCGTCAGTCATTTCAACAGGTGAAACAAGCTTCTCCTACCCCTGCCCCGGCCGTCTCAAGCGGTTGGCATACGCCATCGGAGAGCACCGCCAAAGGCATATCAAAACCAGCAGATATGAGGCCGGGAGCGGAAGGCGCAGCCTATACGCGGGAGAACGCAATCAGCAGTGCGAAGGATAGAGCGGTGAAGGCTACCGGAAGACGCCACGGCGGTCGCAGTTCGCGCCCAATAAGAAAGGCGAGGAAGCCATAGACAATGAGATTGACCGTGGGGGCCAGCGCGATGAGACCGATCTGGTACGCCGAGCAAGCAGGCCTCTGCCGCTTTAGGCGGTCGTCGCCAATCAAACTACTCAGCAGGCGCTAGGCTAAGAGAAGTCTGACGATAGGTTGGCTCCCCCATTGCATCGCTCGGGTCGGGTCAGATCACCGCCTTCTCCAGGAAGGGACGGTTTTCCACAACGCGCTCATAACCGACCTCGGACAGGTCTAGTGTGCGGAAAGCGCCGTAGATGATCAGCTCCGAGACGCCGCGTCCCGCCGCGGGGCCCTGTTGCAGGCCGTGCCCCGAATAGCCATTGGCAAAGATGAAGTTGCGCACCTCGGGGTGCGGTCCAACAATCAGATTGTGGTCGAGTGTGTTGAAATCATAATGGCCGGCCCACTGGTTGACGGCCTTGATCGCCTCGAAGGCCGATGACCGTTCTGCCAGCGCGGGCCAGATAATCTCCTCGAACTCCTCATAGCGCGGTTCGAAATCATCCCAGTCGGCGCACGGGTCCTCCAGCGGCGGGCAGCCGCTGAGGAAGAAGCGCCCCTCGGGCCGGCAGAACACCCCTGATGGATCGATCATCAGTGGCAGGCGGCCCTTGTTCACATTGGCCGAGCCTTCCGGCGTTCGCGCGCAGTCGAAGACGAACAGCGTGCGCTTGCGGGGCTCGATTGGAACATCGAGGCCGGCCATGCGTGCGGTCAGCGCCGCACGGGGACCGGAAGCGTTGACGATTGTGCCTGCGCCTACCACTTGTCCTGATTTCAACGTGACCGAACTCACCTTGCCGCCTTGCCGTGCGATGGCGACTACCTCATCGGTCACATAGTCGACGCCGCCGAGCGACCGCGCCTTGTTCTTGAACCCGTACATCAGCCCAGTGTTGTTGAACCAGCCTTCGCCCGATCGACCATATGAGGCCAGGACGATGTCGTCGACGTTGAGATGCGGAAAGGCTCGGGAGAGCTCGTTCTTGTCCCACAGCACGACATCTGCGCCACAGGCGCGCTGCACGGCGTGATTTTCGCGCAGCGTCCGGGCCTGGTCCTGCGTGCTGGCCAGGAACAGATAGCCGCCTTCATGGAAGTTCAGGTCGGGCCTGTCCGCTCCGATCTGCATGGTCTCGGCGAAATTGCGGATGAACTCGGTGCCGAACTGGCTGATGCGGACGTTGACGGGATTAGAAAACTGGTTGCGGATCGACGAGGAGGACAGCGAGGTCGACGCCTTGGCGTAGGTCGGATCCTTTTCCACCACCAGCACCGATCCGTCGAAGTCAGGGTTCGCCGCGAGGAAATAGGCCACGGCGGAGCCGATGACGGCCCCGCCGATGATGACGATGTCGTAGCGCTGCTTCATTTTGCGGGCTCGTCGTCGGGATGCCCGAGTTCACAGAACCAGCCGCCCAGGTACTTCACCGACGACGACTTCGGGTCCGGAATGGGCGTCCTCGCCTCGACAGCGGCGCGGAATGGCTCCGAACTGTCCCGCGGCACGAAGCCTAGATGGTTAGCGCCGCTGTTGTCGACCGTCTTCACCTTGTTATCCGATATGCCGAATGAGATCGTATGTCCGACGCACGGCGCCGTCAGCGCTGCCTCAACCAGTCGGACGCAGTCGGCGAAGGAAAGATACGACCACAGCATGCGGCGATCGGCCGGCTCTGGGAAGGACGAGAATATCCGCAGGCACACCGTCTCAATGCCGAACTTGTCCCAGTACAGCCTGCTCAAGCTTTCGACGAAATTCTTCGACACACCGTAGAGGCTGTCGGGGCGCACCGGTGCATCGACGGGGATGTGCGCTTCGACCTCGTGATAGCCGATGGCATGCACCGACGAGGCATAGATCACCCGCTTGGCGCCGTGTTTCCGCGCGCCTTCATAGATGTGATAGGAGCCGCGGATATTGGAATCCAGGATCGTCTCCCACGGACTTTCCATCGGCGCGCCGCCGAAATGCACGATCGCGTCGCAATCCTTCGTGGCCGCGATGGTCGCTTCCATGTCGGAAAGATCGAAAACCGCTTGCTCTTCGTTCGCGGCGAGGTCGTCGAACGGGTCGCGTGCGGCTAGCCGTATCGTGCTGGCTAGCGGTGCGAGACTCTTGCGCATCTGGGAGCCGAGACGGCCTGCAGCGCCGGTGATGAGGATGCGTTCGTAGTGCGGCATGGTCTACTCCAAATCCGCCACGGCGGCCTTGATGCGCGCGATGGCCTCGGTCAGGATTTCCTTGCTAGTGGCGGTGGAGATGCGGAAATAGGGCGAAAGCCCGTACGCGACTCCAGGCACGGAGGCCACGCGCGCCTCATTGAGCAGGTAGGACGCCACGGCCGTATCATCCTTAAGGACGGCACCGTTGGGCGTCTTGCGGCCGATCAGGCTGGCGCAGCCTATATAGGCATAGAAGGCGCCTTCGGGCGGCGAGAGCTCAAGGCCGTCGATCTGGCTGATGCCTTCGACCACCAAGTTCCTGCGCTCCTCGAAGGCTCGGCGGAAACGGGACACCTCGTCCTGCGGTCCGTTCAGCGCCGCCACCGACGCGGCCTGGGCGATCGAACACACCGACGTGACGGACTGGCTCTGGATCGTCGCCATTGCTTTGATCAGCGGCGCTGGGCCTGCGGCATAGCCGACGCGCCAGCCGGTCATCGCATAGGCTTTGGCAACGCCGTTGACGATGAGGCTACGGTCCCTGAGGTCCGGACACGCCTTCCCGAACGACACGAAGCGGCGCCCGTCGAACAGGATGTGTTCATAGATCTCGTCGGACAGGATGAGCACCTGCGGATGCTCAGCCAGAATCGCGCCCAGCGCCTTAAGATCATCAACCGAAAAAACCGCGCCGGACGGATTGCCCGGCATGTTCAGGAACAGCCATTTGGTCTTCGGCGTGATCGCCTTCTTCAGGAGCTCTGGCGTCAGCCTGAAGCCCATGCTCCCCGGGCATTCGACCGTGACGGGAGTGCCGCCAAGCAGCTTCACCATCTCCGGATAGGACACGAAATAGGGTGCAGGCAGGATCGCCTCGTCGCCGGGCTCCAGTGTCGCCATCAGCGCGTTGAAGATGATCTGCTTGGCCCCATTCGACACGATGATGTCGTCTGGGCCGTAGTCGAGGTCGTTCTCGCGCCTGAACTTGTCGGCAACGGCCTGGCGCATCGCCTGCGTGCCGGTCGGTGCGGTATAGAGCGTCTCGCCTGCCTTGGCCGCCTGGTAAGAGGCCTCGACGATATGTGCGGGCGTTGGGAAATCTGGCTCGCCCAGCCCGAGGTCGATTACGTCGACGCCTTTGGCCCGCAACGCCTTGGCGGCCTGCGACACCGCCATGGAGGCGGAGGGCTTGACCGCTGACAAACGCGAGGAAATGTAGCTCACCGACTTTTCTCCAAAATATATCCCTTGGAAATGTCCTGTGCCCGTGCCGCTGTACTGCGCAGGGCGGGATCGCCATAGCCGCCGCCACCGGGAAGTTCCAGAACCAGACGACGTCCGGCCGGGACATGCTGCCAGCCCTTCGGGCGCATCAGCATGCCATCATCGAGCCTGACAACGCCGGGGATCCCGTCCTTGCCGCCATTGCGCCCCTTGGCTGGATGCTTGACCCGGTCGAACATGGCGGAGAAGTCGAACTCGTGGCCTTCGGTGGCGGCGATTTCAAGGATCTGGCCGAGGCCGCCGCGAAATTCCCCGTCACCGCCGGAGTCGGGGCGCAGCTCCTTACGCCAGATGACGATCGGCCCGGTGTGCTCGGTCGCCTCAATCGGCATCGTGTGGACACCGGACGGAAATGCTGTGGCGGAAAGCCCGTCGAGCGTCGGGCGCGCGCCCATGCCGCCGGAATTGAACATCAGCACCTCGGCGCGGCGTCCGTCGCCGCCCCCGACCGGCCGTGCCGAAATGTGGATGTTCCAAAGTGCTGCCGCCCCTTCGGCAAGGATCTGACCCGGCAGCGCCTTGGACAGCGCGCCCAGCACCAGGTCGGGCACCATGTGACCTATGACGTGCCGAAGTGACACCGGCGCCGGCCTTACGGCGTTCAGGATGTTGGTCGGCGACGACACGGTGAATAGCGCGAGCGACGCTGCATTGTTCGGGATCTCCGGCGCCACCACGCATTTCAGGGCGTAGCAGGCATAGGCCTTGCTGTAGATGGCGGGAACATTGATGCCCCAACGGCTCATCGGATCCGTGCCGGAGAAATCGACGTTCAGATGATCGTCGCCAATCGAGACGGCGGCAACCAGTTTGACGGGCGTATCGTAGCCGTCGGTCACCAGTTCGTTCGACCACGTGCCCTTGGGCAACGCCTTGATGCGCTCCAGCGTCGCGTCATGCGTGTGCGTGAAAATGAATTCTGCCAGCCCGTCCAGCGATGCCAGACCGACCTCGCGCATCATGTCGACGAGCCGGCGATGGCCGACCTCGTTGCATGCGGCCAGCGAATAGAAGTCGCCGACAACCTGGTTCGGCTCGCGCACATTGGCGCGCAGGATCCTCACCAGGTCGAGATTCACCTTGCCCCGTTCCGCGAACTTCATGATCGGGATCTGGATGCCCTCCTCGTAGACGGACTTTCCGTCGGCGCCGAAGCCGCGGCCGCCGACATCGACCACATGGGCGGTGCAGGCTAAGAACGCCACCAGTTCACCGTTCAAGAATGACGGCGAGACCATCGTGATGTCGTGTAGATGACCCGTGCCTTTCCATGGATCGTTTGTGACATAGGTGTCGCCCTCGTACATCTCCTCGCGCGGGATCTCGTTCGTGAACTGAAGCACCGCCTCCGCCATGGTGTTTACATGTCCGGGCGTGCCGGTGACGGCCTGCGCCAGCATCTCGCCGCGCGCGTTGAATACGCCGGACGACAGGTCACCCGATTCACGCACCGACGTCGAAAAGGCGGTGCGCAACAGGGTCTGCGCCTGCTCCTCGACCACCGAGATCAAGCGATTCCACATCACCTGCATGCGAATTTCTGCAATGTCGCTCATGCCTTGACCCCTTTGCGAACCAGGAGGATCGATCCGTCGCTCTGCAGCACGGCATCGAAGAGGGTGGTGACGACCGTCGAGGTTTCGCGCTCGACGATAACCGCCGGGCCGCTAATGCGATCCCCCGGCGAAAGTTCGGCGCGCTCAATGATGCCTGAAATCTGCACAGTTCCCGTTGCCGGATCGAAAACGCCGCGCATCTGCGAAGCCTCGACAGTCCTGGTCCCGATGGTGATCTCGTGTTTGGCGGGAGCGGACCGGACGTCCTGCGCTTTCACCGACCAGGTGACGACCTCAATCTCCAGCCCGTCGAGACCATCGATGGCGCGGCCGAAGAAGCGCGCGTAATTGTCCCGGAAGGCATCCTTGAGCCTCACCACATCGCCGGGCTTGAACGCCCGGTCGGGCAGCGGCACAGGGATTTCCCACCCCTGGCCCGCATAGCGCATGAACGCGGTGATCTCGCGTGTGATGGCGCCGTCGGTACCCGCCCGCACGAAGCTCTCGGCAGTGGCCTTCAGCCCGTCGAGCAACGCATTCACCTCGCAGGCATCGAATTGCGACAGCCGCATCAGCTTGGACGCCAGCGCCTCATAGCTGAACGGTGCCTTGAGGAAGCCGATGGCCGAGCCCACGCCGGCGCCTTGCGGAACGAGGCATTGTTCGACGCCAAGCTTCTCGCACAGCCGCGCCGCGTGCAGGGGCGCGGCGCCGCCAAAGGCAATCATCACGTTGTCGGAAATATTCTTGCCGTTCTCCACCGCGTGGACGCGGGCGGCATTGGCCATGTTCTCGTCGACGACCTCGCAAATACCGAAGGCGGCCGAAACGAAATTGAGCGAAAGCCGGGTGCCGACATCCCGCGTGATGGCCTGCTCCGAAGCCTGCGTGTCGAGCCTGATGGCGCCGCCGGCGAAATTGTCGGGGTCGAGCTTGCCTAGCACCAGGTCGGCGTCGGTGATGGCCGGGCGGGTGCCGCCGCGCCCGTAGCAGGCGGGACCGGGTTCGGACCCGGCACTTTCCGGGCCGGTCTGGATGCGCCCCATCGCGTCGACCCAGGCAATCGAGCCGCCGCCCGCGCCGATCTCGATCATCTCGATCACCGGGATCGAGATCGGCATACCTGAACCCTTGCAGAAGCGGTAGGTGCGGGCAACCTCGAAGGTCCGTGCCGTGCGCGGCGAATAATCCTCGATCAGGCATATCTTGGCGGTCGTTCCGCCCATGTCGTAGGAAACGACGGACTCCAGATCGAAGCGCCGCGCCACATCGGCTGCGAAGATGGCGCCGCCGGCAGGGCCGGACTCCACCAAACGTACCGGGAATTCGGACGCGGTTTCCAGCGAGATCAGGCCGCCGCCCGAGTGGATCATGAACACGGGGCAGTTCGCCCCCATCTCCTTCAGCCGCACCTGGAGGCGCACCAGATAGTCCGCCATCTGCGGCTGCACATAGGCATTCGCGCAGACCGTGTTGAAGCGTTCGAACTCGCGCATTTGCGGCGAGACCTCGGCGCTGATGGAAATCGGTATGTCCAGTTTCCTGGCGAGGATATCGCGTGCTCGGCGCTCATGCGACGGGTCCATGTAGGAATGGATGAAGCCGATCGCGACCGCGCCGAAGCCGCCGGCGGCGATGTTCTCGGCGATCTCGTTCAGCGCCGCTTCGTCCAGCGGCTGCAGTTCCTGCCCTTGCGCGCCGATGCGGCCCTTCACTGTATAGCGGTGCTCGCGCGGGATCAGCGGCGCCGGCAGCTTCAGGTTCAGGTCATACTGTTCGAACCGGTTTTCCGTCCGCATCTCGATGACGTCGCGAAAGCCCTCTGTCGTCACCAGTGCCGTCTTGGCGCCGCGCCGCTCAATGAGCGCGTTCGTCGCCAGCGTGGTGCCGTGGATAACGATGTCGAGGTCCGCCAGCGAAATGCCGGCGTCGCGCATGACGATCTCGATACCGTCAAGGATGGCCTGCTCGGGCGCGGCATAGTTGGTCAGGATCTTGGTCGAAAAGATCGTGCCGCGCACGTCGACCGCGATATCGGTGAAAGTGCCGCCGATATCTGCACCGAGGCGGATGTCATTTGCCGTACTGGTCATGCATTTGCCTTCTGCGAAGCGAGCGCTGACTCGCGCATCTGGGAAAGGGTCTGGCGCGGCACGATGGCCTCTGGGGAAACTACCAGCTCCAGGACGGCGCCGGTCGTGGAAGCGAGCGCCCTGCCGAAAGCATCAGCGAAATCCCTGGTTGCGCCGACGCGTTCGGCGTGGAAGCCGTAGGCCCGGGCAATCCCGACGAACTCCGGATTCTCGATCGTCGTTCCGGACACGCGCGCCGGATAGTTCCGCTCTTGGTGGGCGCGGATCGTGCCGTACATGCCGTTGTTCAGGATTAGGATGATCGGCTGCGCGCCGGCCTGCATCGCCGTTCCCAGCTCCTGGCAGTTCATCTGGAAATCGCCGTCGCCGGCAAAGCATATGACTGTGCGGCCGGGATACGTGACCTTGGCCGCGATCGCGGCCGGCAGGCCGTAGCCCATGGCGCCGGATTGCGGGGCAAGCAGCCGCGACTTCGGCCCGAACTTGAAGAACTTGTTTGGCCAGACGGTGAAATTGCCTGCGCCATTGGTCAGAATCACGTCTTCGGGCAGCGTCTCGCGCAGCCACCGGCTGACCTCGACCATGTCGACCGGACCCGGCTGGGTCGGCGCGATGAACGTGCCCTCATAGCTTTCGCGCGCCTGCGACCGCCAGTCGGCCCAGCCGCCCCTGACTGGCGAAAGCGACCTGACGAAGGCATTCGGCCCGGCATGGATTCCAAGCGACGGCACATAGATCTTGCCGATCTCGCGATCCGACCCGTGCACATGGATCAGCTTTTGCTTCGGCACCGGCACGGACAGCAGCTTGTAGCCATCCGTGGTCATCTCGCCAAAGCGCACATTGATCGCTAGGATCACGTCTGCGTCGCGGATCAGCTTCTTGACATGGGGGGCCATGCCGACACCCGCCTCACCGACGAAGACCGGCGAGCTGTTGTCGAACTGGTCCTGGAAGCGGAACGTTGCGACCACCGGAATGTCGGATGCTTCGGCGAAGGCCTGGAGCTTGGCGCGCCCTTCGGCGGACCAGTTGGTGCCGCCGATCAAGATGACCGGCCTGCGGGACGTCGCAAGCATGGCCTGTACCTCGGCCAGCGCGCCATCATTGGCCGCGGCCTCGAACACCTTGGCCGGCCCGCTCAGCGCTGGGACATCGGTTAGCGTCGTCAGCATGTCCTCGGGCAAAGCGATCACGACCGGGCCGGGCCGCCCGGTCAGCGCGGTCGTCCAGGCCCGCGCAACGATTTCGGGCAGGCGGGCGACATCGTCGATCTCCACCGCCCATTTCGCCATTGTGCCGAACACCGCGCGGTAGTCCACTTCTTGAAACGCTTCGCGACCCCGCATGTCGGTGCCAACCTGGCCGACGAAGAGGACCATGGGCGAACTGTCCTGCATGGCCGTGTGCACGCCGATGGAGGCGTTGGCGACACCGGGGCCGCGCGTCGCGAAGCAGATGCCCGGAGAGCCCGTCAGCTTGCCATAGGCCGACGCCATGAACGCGGCGCCGCCCTCGTTGCGACACAGCACGTAATCCAGTCTTCCGGCGGTGTCGTGCAGCGCATCCAGAACGGCTAGGTAGCTTTCCCCCGGCACGCCGAAACTCTTGCTCACACCGAGCGCCAGCAAGCACTCGACAAGAAGCTGGCCTCCATTGCGCATCATAGATTCACTTTCTGTTGGCCCGGACGAAACGCCAGAACTGATTGCAGCCAAATCTGCACGTTGCGGCCGCTCGGCGAAATCAAGAAATCTGATTCATTGGAAAGTTCTACTTTCCCGACGGGTCCGCGATGATCGCGCCGAGATTCTTCTTGCACCGCGGATCCATAGCCTGTTTCAGCCCGGCCGATAGGATCCGTTCCACGGGGCCGCCATTGCGGTCGACCAGGACGATCGTTGCCCGGCCCAACCCATGCCTGGCGGCAATGCTGCCACCCATCTCGGTGGCGAGCGCCACCAGTGCCTGGCTCGTTCTTCGGCGCGATAGACCTGCCTGACATCGTGACCAGATCACGAGGATCGTGGTTAGTCAGAAAGTGGCGTCGGCTTCGGGATAGAGGAAATCTTCATTTCGCTCCTCCAATCCTGCTGCGCCATCCACCGGTGCAGAGCCGCGACCCCCTTTATCCGCGCATGCCCGCGCGGCATCACCAGGTAGAAACCGGGGATTTCGTCCGGGTTCATATCGGCCAGCACGTTACGGCCAAGCGGCGCCACTAGCGCGCCGGACTTGAGGTCTTCCTCGGCATCGATCACCGAAACGAGGCCGATGCCGATCCCTTGCAGCGTCGCGCAGCGCATCGTCGCCGCGTCGTCGAAACCGATGCTGCGGTCTCGGTGCGTCTGTTCCACCATAAGGTGCCGTAGGATATCGGGCCAGAGACGCTTGGACTTGACCGTGTCCAGCAATGTGAACCGCGTCAGGTCCTGTGCAGACGTGACCTGCTGTCCAATGGCCGGAGTACAGCAGATCATTTTAGGGTCAGGCACCAGCAACGTCGTGTCGTAATCCGGCCAACCGCCATAGCCCCACTGGACAGTTATATCGATGTCGTCACGCCCGAAATCGGGCATGTCGATCATGGTCGTCAGCCTGAGATCGGCGCTAGGCAGAACCTCGCGGAACAAGGAAAGGCGTGGCAGAAGATAATGTGTTGCGAAATACGGGCTTGCATTCAGGTTGATGCGATCCCGATATGTCGCTTTGGTGACACGGCGGACCCCTTCGGCGAATTCATCGAATCCGGCCTTCACATAGTGTGAAAGCAGGATCGACGACTCTGTCAGCTCGATCGAACGCCCCTTGCGTTCGAAAAGCGTGACCTGAAGTGTGTCCTCCAGAAGCTTGATCTGCTGGCCAACCGCTTGCGGAGTGACCAACAATTCATCGGCGGCCTGCCGGAAGCTCTTGTGCAGCGCGACCGAGTGAAAAACCCTGAGGGCATTCAGCGAAGGAAGGCGCAGCTTGCTGGTCATAATCAGTCCCCTCCTTCTAGATCACTTTGATCTAGCGCCCGTTGCCAGTCTGTGTTGCCCAGACATACATGTAAAGTCGGGAACAATGATGCTTTCTTCTCTCATGTCGGTGCTCTTTGGACCATCGCTAAGGGAAGCGTCCCATTTGGCATCGGTCATCTGGAGGATCGACCGGCGCGGATAGATTGCTGCCACCGCCTCGAAGACAGTGGATATTCCGCTTCCACTTGGACGTTGCTCGCAACCAATGCCGACCTCGGCCTCGCCATTCTCGACGGCCAGCCAAGCCGAAAGCGCGCCGAGGCCGGAACCGCCGCCGATGATGAGTACGGAAAGATCCTGAATTTATGCGTTCTTACTTGCTTCCGCTCGGCGTTGTCGGGCGAGTTGGCATGATGTCGAAACGGGTGACGTCCGCCCACGCGGGCAGATCGAGAAGGGCAACGACCATCTTTGCGACATCCTCCGGCTGGACGGCTGTGTTGCCGGCATACATGGCCGCGCGGGCATTGGTATCGAGGATGCCTTTGTAGAGCTGAGTCTCGACCCGCCCGGCAACGATCTCAGTGACGCGAATGCCATCGGCGGACAGATCGGCGCGCAAGGCGGCCGCGAAACCGGCGATGGCCGCTTTCGTAGCGGAATAAACGGCGATGTTGGGAAAAGCGATGTGCGCGGCCGACGAACCGGTGAACAGGATATGCCCCGCGCCGCGCTTGCGCATCTGCGGCACAACGAGCCGGGTCAGCATGATAACGGCGCTGAGGTTGACCTCTAGCGTCGCGTCGATATCCGACATCTTCATGTCGGCGAAATTGCCCAGCGGCGGCATCATCCCGGCATTGTTGATCAGAACGTCGATCCGCAAGTCCCCCACTGCAGCCTCGAGCGCATCGCGGTCGGTCACGTCGACAGCAATCGGCGTGATGTTTGGATGCGCCGACCGCAATTCCTTGAGCGCTGTCTCGCTGCGTCCCGCTGCATAAACGTTGTAGCCGGCCTCGCTGAGCGCCAATGCCATAGCGCGGCCGATGCCGCTCGTCGCTCCCGTAATGAAGGCTGTCGTCACATGGACTTCCTTTTCGTATGACATCAGTGTGTGGCGTTGAAGGACGCTGCGAAACCAAGAAGACTTAGGAAAAGCTCTCCAATCAGATTTCGCTAGCGGACGCGATCAGGCAGAGCCGCTGATGAGCTGGTCCTGAGAATGCGCGGAAATCGCTCACTTCCCTAAGAAGGGAGCAGCGACGGCCGTCGTGCCCCCTGCTCCAGCGCCACCACACACGAACCCGAGTTACCTGGCGCCGAGCGTCCCTCGGCGTGCTGGTGGCTCTCAGGCGCCGCGCCGCGCCTTCTCGACAATAGAGTCGAGCTTGGCGATGTACTCCTGAGGCAGCGCGGCCTCACGGGCCCCGTTCGTCACCAGCGCCGCGTAGTCAACTGGTGGAACCCACGGACCGCGATTTCCCTCAACCCGCAGTGTGACCACGCGCGTTCGGCCACCAGTGACGCGAGTGACGTCCAACTCGCGCGCCTCATACCACGCGGCCAGGCCGCCAACCTCGAGCAGTCTCGCCATATCCTCGCGAGACAGTTCATAAAGCACGCCAAAGAGGATGCCATCGGGATTGTGCACGATCGTGCAACCGCCACTGGCGGCATCGGCGTAACGCCAGAAACCCAACTCGTGTTGGTCGTAGAAAGCCACGCCCGTCGCCTTTGCGGAGGGATAGCTCTCCCGCATGTGACGCTCTCCTAGAAGCGTGCCGTAGGCGAAATAGGTGTTGATTGGCGATTGCGTCATGATTGTCCTCTCCAGATCCGACGTTCAGGCTCATTGCAGTCTGCGCGCAAAGCAGCCCGTGTTGACAGTACATAAGACATATGACATCCTATATCTTACAAATCAATTGAATTGCACAAAGGGAGGTAGCTGCAATGAAATTGCGTAATCTTTTGGTGGCTGCGAGTCTGATCGTAACTGGCCTGAACTGCTCTGGTCCCGCCTCGGCGCAACCCGAGCTGAAGACCTTGGTGCCAGGCACGCTGACGGTTGCGATCCCGGATTTCCCATACCCAGGCTTCCTGGACGGGACCGATCCGACAGCGCCAACCGGCGGCTACTATGTTGATATGGCCAACGACCTGGGCAAGCGGCTCGGACTCAAGGTGGCCTGGGTGCCCGCCGATTTTACGGCGTTCATTTCAGGCCAATTCACCGCCTACGATATTGCCGCCGACACCTTTTCGATCACCCCTGTGCGGCTCGAAAAGTTCATGATGACGGAACCGGTTTATTCCTACCACATAGGACTGATGACCAAAAAAGGCGTGCCTGTTTCTACGCGAGACGAAATTGGCAACTTAGTTTTAGGCTCTTGCGGCGCTTGCGACACGTTCCAGTTTGTTGTCGATGTCATCAAGCCGAGTAAGTCGCCACGCGGCTTCGACATTGACATCACCAAGTATGACGCAGCGCTCAGTGGATCGGTTGATGGGGCATTGGGCGACCTCCCGGTCATACTTGCCAAGGTAGCAACGCCGAAATACGCTGGATTGGTCGCCGCTTGCCAGTTCAAAAGCCCAATCAACGCGGCGTGGATCATGCAAAAGAACTCGCCGATCGCCGACGCGGTCAAGACCGCGCTTGGCAACGCCAAGAACGAAGGCAAGTTCACGGAGTGGGAAAAGGCCAATATCTTCCCGAAATTCGGGGGTGTTGATCCGGCCAGCATTCCTCCGTGCGCGGACTATTGATCCCGGTTTGATGTGCGGCGCGGGCCGCGCGTCAGCGCGGCCGCTCCGGCGATGGCCGGCAGGAATCCATTATCTGTAAGTGACGGGATGCAGCATGACCCATACCTGCGATGCAATTGTCGTTGGGGCCGGCCTCAACGGTGCCGCGACAGCGTTCTTCCTTGCACGGAAAGGCATTGGCCGTATCGTCATCGTCGATTCCGGCATGGTCGGCGCTGGCGCGTCGGGGGCTGCAGTCGGGCTACTCAGGTCACACTATGATAACCGGCCCGAAACTGAACTTGCGGTGAAGAGCCTGACTTTCTTCCGCAATTGGCATGAGGCGGTCGGGGGCGACTGCGGCTGGATGCCAACCGGCTTCTTCCGCTTCGTCGAACCCGAGGAAATCAGCAAGATGGAGGCCAATGTGGCTGTCCAGCGTGCGTTGGGTGAAACCGTCCAGATCCTGGACATCAGCGAAGCCCGACGGATTGCTCCGCAATTTAGCTTTAATGGGATTGGCGCGGTCGTCTATGAGCCTGGTTCCGGTACCGCAGACAATCATGAGGCGACGGTAAGCATGCTTCGCCGAGCTTGCGCCCACGGTGCGGAATTATGGCCGTTCACACGCGCGACGGCCATAGAGGTAGAGGCCGGCCGGGTAACGGGCCTCATGACGGATCGCGGGCGCATTGCGTCGCCACTGATCGTCCTTGCAGCCGGCCTGGGCAGCAAGGACTTGGCCGCCTTATGCGGCATTAAGCTTCCACTCGTCGAAAAAACAATCCGCGTCGCCGAAATCCTTCCCCCTGAGACGGTTCAGCTTTCCGTTTCCTATATGGACCCGGTGTCCGACTCCTGGATTACCCCACGGTGTCAAGGGCGCGCGATCGTTGCCGTGCCTCCGGCGCACGCCGCCGACTCGGTAGCCGAGTTCTCGCGGACCGACGCCGAGAGGTCCTTGCCTCCTGTCGCCCGCCGTTTGCCTGGTATTGAAAACTCCATTGTGGTGCGCTGGTGGGCTAGAGCTGATTGCTATGCACCAGACGGAAAACCGCTCATCGGAGGCATCGATGGCGTGGATGGCCTGTTTATCAACACAGCCGGTGCAGGAAAAGGCCACAAGGTTGCGCCGGCAGCCGGCATGGCACTTAGCGAATTGATCGTCGACAGCAAGGCGACCATCGCCGACATCACGCCCTTTTGCCTTACCCGCTTCGACGCGGAGTTGAGGCCGTGGAGCGATACTGAATACAGCAAACGAGTGATCGGGTGACCGGATGATAAAGAACGTCGTGCCAATTCCCAAACCAACCCTGGTGGCCGAGGCGTCACTAGATCCTATTCCGTTCGATGTAGGGATGGCACTACCGATCGCCAGCCTAGCTTTCCCGCCGACCGGCATTCCTGCAGTATTGTTTGCGCTTAGAGCAAAAGCGGCGTCCGACGACCGCAAGCAAATGCTACGCTATGCGATGCGGTCGCGGCTGTGGGCGCAATATTCGTTCGGCTCGCTGTTTGCGGTAGCGGTCGTAGGATTTGTCGTCGCGGCCTTGATTGCCAACAACTACGCGGTCGCTGACGGCTACTTCAACTGGGAGGTGCTCGTCGCCGGCTTTCCACAGATCGTAAAGGCGTTCGCCACCAATATCTGGGTTTCAGTGGCGGCCGAGATCGCTGCGGTGGCCTGGGGCCTAACACTGGCCGTTGCGCGAAGCCTACCCGGCCGGGCTGCGGCGCCGATCCGACTTATGGCGATATTCTATATTGACCTTTTTCGCGGGCTGCCTAGCCTGCTCACCATTCTTATCATCGGCTTCGGTCTGCCGCAAACTGGGCTCCCCATCGTCTCCAATCTGAGCCTTTTCACCAGTGGCGCGCTGGCGCTCACCATTGTCTACGGCGCTTATCTTGCCGAGACCTTTAGAGCAGGCATCGAGGGCGTGCATTGGAGCCAAGTCGCGGCAGGCAGGGCGATTGGGCTGACCTATTTCCAAGTGATGCGGTTTGTGGTGCTGCCGCAGGCATTGCGCAACGTTATACCTCCGCTGCTCAACTGGTACATATCGCTGCTGAAGGACACATCGCTCCTGTCGGTACTTGGCTTGCTCGAAGGTGTAACCACGGCTCGCATCCTGGTAACGGCACAGTCAAACCTCAGCGCACTGACAGGCGTGTCACTCTGTTTCCTTGCGGTAACGATCCCACTAGCCCGCTTTACTGACCACCTAATCAAGCGCAACGCGGCGAAACTCAGAGGGGTAGGTTGATGTCCTACATATCGATCCAGAATGTTCACAAGCGCTACAACGCGACAAACGTCCTGCGTGGCTTCACCATGGATGTCGACAGGCATGAGGTGGCCTGTCTGATTGGCCCTTCGGGTTGCGGCAAGTCGACAATGCTGCGATGCATTAACGGTCTGGAATCTATCGATGCTGGCGATATCCGGGTTGGCAACATAACCGTCTCGGAAGACTTGGCCGACACCGATACACTGCGTCGTCGGGTTGGCATTGTGTTTCAACAATTCAATCTGTTTCCGCACATGACCGCACTCGAGAATGTCAGCCTTGGCCCGCGCCAGGTCCTAAAAATACCGTCCAAGGAAGCGGAAGCGCAAGCATTCACTCTGCTCGAACGGGTCGGCCTGGCGGATAAGGCCAGGCGTTATCCGGATGCGCTGTCAGGCGGCCAACAGCAGCGCGTCGCCATCGCACGCGCGCTGGCAATGAAACCGGAAGCCTTGCTCCTCGACGAGATCACGTCGGCGCTCGACCCAGAACTTGTCGGCGAAGTCCTCAACATCGTCCGTGAACTTGCAAGAGAAGGTATGACGATGATCCTGGCAACCCATGAGATGGCCTTCGCGCGCGAAGTTGCGACACGCATTTGCTTCGTTTCCGATGGCGTTGTCCATGAATCAGGCGAACCGCATCGGCTGTTCAACAATCCGGAAAAACCCAAGACCAGAGCTTTCCTGAAGCGGCTGACCGACGCGCGAAGGATATGATGGCGTTGGTGAGAGCGGCCGAGAAGGTCGTCATCCTCAGTGGCACCAAGGATGCGTCGATCATCCAGCGCGCATGAACATGTGGGACATCGTGGCTGCGGCGGTGGTGATGGCAAATGCACGGCGCCTCGGGTAGCCTGGCGGATAATACCGTCCGGCCGAGGCGACCGTGGTGGCGCAACGGCTCTACGTCAGGCCGTTCGAAGCTCAAGTGCCCGAGTGCAAAACTCCGATCAGCCAAATTTCCCTTCAAACCCAATCGGCATGTGGGCTTGTTCAGGGTTAGCGCTGGAAATCAGGGCATGATAGTATACTTACACGACAACAGTCATCATATCAGGCCAAATTCGCATACCCGACAGTCTCGCCGACGATATAGAATCGGCGGCGAAGACTGACACACTAGATCAGGAATTGCTCATGAACAGCGGCGTGACCTACAGGCGAGGTAATCTGACTGAGTCAGTCATTGGCGAGTTGCTGTCCCGGATCGAAAACGGGGGCTACACATCAGGCCAGAAATTGCCGACAGAACAGGAGATGTGTCAGGAGTTCGGCGTCAGTCGAACAGTCGTGCGGGAGGCCGTAGCATCATTGCGGCTCGGCGGGCGCCTCGTATCGCGGCCGGGTCTGGGTGTGTTCGTCGGCGACCAGGATACGAAGAAGCTGAACTTCGCAGTCGCCAAGATCGACGACATCCGCTCGGCGATTCGAATCCTTGAGTTGCGCATCGGCGTGGAACTTGAGTCGGTAGCGCTTGCCGCAACACGTCGCACGCCTGACGCCATAGCCGACATCACCAACGCTTATGACAAGCTCGCCGTGTGGCAAACGAACAGCGTCGAGCAGGAAGCCCAGGCAGATTTCGACTTTCACTTGGCGATCGCCCGCGCCACCAATAATTCGCACTTTCCGCAATTTCTGGAGGCGGTAGGACAAGACATCAGCTTCGACCTTAGGATGAAGCACGAGCAGTCGCAGCAGGACCGCGAGCGCTATGTGAAGAAGATCTGCCGCGAGCATGGCGCGATCCTGTCAGCGATCATGCAGGGCGATCCCAAGGCGGCGCGCACTGCAATGCGGCGGCATCTCGAGGAAAGTCTGATTCGCTATCGTCGCCTCGTGGACAGCGACTCCAACGCCAAGATCGAGTCCTGAGCGGCAACCACTCAACAATCGGCCGCCCGGTGGCTAACCGCTTCAACAGATCGAGCTAGAGGTTTAAGTCGCGGATAGACAGACCGGCCGCACGGCGGCACAGCGCACCATTGGGCATGGAAATTAAGGGCGCTGGGCTATGAGGTCCGTCTAAAGCTGATGCAAGACGGCATTCCTTGTTGAGCTGCTGCCGCGTCTCGACACCCTCGCGGAAGCGCGTTGAAGTCGGAGAGGGGTCAACCGTGCCAGTGCGAGCAGCGGATGACGCTGCAGAAGTTGCCGCGACGGAAGTGCGGCTCCTTGTCGGCGATGACGTCGGCCTTAACGTTGCCAAAAGTGGTGTCCGGCTTGTGCTTGATGCCGTCGTAGAAGGCCTGGATGAGGTCTTCCTTGAACCTCGGCGTGCGCGGAAAGGCGCTGACGACGGCCACCCGCTCAGCGGCGGAATATTGATCGTAGGTCAGGCCGAGCACGTCCATCTCGACGCCGGCGGTCACCAGGGCAACCACGGGGTGCATGTGGACGGGCACGCCCGGCGTGGTGTGGAGCGCGATCGCGGTCCAGACGGTGTAGGCGTCTTCCTCGGAAATGCCGTGGCTTCTCAGGAAGTCGCGGGCGGCATGAGCGCCATCGACCTCGAAACGCTCGTTCTTACTGCTGTGGCTCGGCATGAGGCCGATGTCGTGGAACATCGCGCCGGCATAGAGCAGTTCGCGATCGAACTTGAGGTCGCGTTGGATGCCGGCCAAAGCGCCGAAATGATAGACGCGGCTCGAATGGTTGAAGAGCAGTTCGGTCTCGGTGTCGCGAATAAATTCGGTGATGGCCCGGGCCAGCCTGGTGTCGGGAATTGCGGCGTCTTTGACGATGAGTGCCATGGCTCTCTCCTGCGCTTTCTGCTCGTCAGCAGGATAGAAAACGAATATCCTGTCCTCAATCGACGTGACATGTCTACAACGGACAAAACCGGACCGAGGCGGACTCAAATGCGTGCGAAGGCCAAAACGATTGTGGTGCTGGCGCTGCCGGGCGTGCAGCTTCTCGACGTTTCCGGGCCCCTGGACGTCTTCGCCGAGGCCAATGCCCAGGTCGGTCATGAGGCGTACCGGCTCGTCGTCGCCGCGGGCGAGCCGGGTCCGATCCGCAGTTCATCGGGTGTGCGACTGATGCCGGACCGGATCATCGATCGCGACTTCGAGGAGGCCATCGATACGCTTCTCGTCGCCGGATGCCCGAACGCAGCTGAGATGCCGGCGGATCGCGTCATCATCGACTGGTTACGGGTGCGGGCGCCAATGGCGCGGCGCTACGGTTCGGTGTGCAGCGGCGCCTTCTTCCTCGCAGCGGCGGGCCTGCTCGACGGACGACGCGTGACCACGCATTGGGCGGTGGCCGAAGAGCTCGGCAGGCAGTTTCCGGACGTGACGGTGGACGAGGACGCGATCCATGTCAGCGACGGGCCGCTGCGCACGGCCGCGGGCGTGACGGCCGGGCTCGATCTGGCGCTCGCGCTGATCGAGGAGGATCTCGGTCATGACATCGCCATGCGCGTGGCGAGCCAGCTCGTGATGTTCTTCAAGCGGCCCGGCGGGCAGATGCAGTTCAGCCGCAAGGGCGAAGCCGTGCCCGCCGGTCGGGCCGCGCTTCAGGAGCTTCAGCGCTGGGTCGCGGCCAACCCCGCGCTCGATCATAGCGTGGCCAACCTCGCTAAGCGCATGGATCTGAGCCCACGGCACTTCTCGCGTCTGTTTCGCGGCGAGGTCGGCATCACGCCGGCGACCTGGGTCGAAGAGGCGCGTGTCAGCGCCGCACGGCGGCTGCTCGAGCGGGGGAATGAGGCGCCCAAGCAGGTTGCGGCCCGTTGCGGCTTTGCCGATGCCGACACCCTGCGCCGCGCCTTCGCCCGGCATGTCGGCGTGACGCCCGCAGAATATCGCAAGCGTTTTGCCGGCATCGCCTAGTGAAGTCGATTGGCCAAGTGCTTGCACACCGCCGTGCTGTGTTTCCCCTTGGTCCCCTCATTGGCTCGGACCGAGGACGGTCTTGACGACATATTTCGACGCGCGGCTCGCCTGACTTAGATTGCTGACGGCGCAATCTGAACCTCCGGCCTGACAGCTCGGAATGTCGGCTTCTAGGAAGCGGCCGAGGCTCGCTCGACGGCCGTGTTGGGGCGCAAAGTCCCCGTTTACGACTGCACCGAGGATGCCGGCTTTTGGAAGACGGCAATACCTGACAAAAGACGGTGATCGGCTCGAAGCGGAGGTAAGTGACGCATTTGCGCTGCGTCAACTTTCTCGTGCATCCGAACGGCGCCGGACATCCGGTGCGGTCGCTCTGCGCGCCAACGCTTCAGCGGCCCGTCGGAGCGAGGCGTAACACTTCGGAACCAGCCGCGCGCAGCTTATCGATCGACCTCAACCCCAGCAGCGCCACCGTGGCGTCCAGTTCGGCCCGCAGCGACGCAAGCACGGCAGAGACGCCGGCGCGAAGGACGACATGCAGGCGGGAATAACCGCCGCCTTGGCCGCGCGGAAGGATGCGGCCTCGCCGCCGGCACGAAACAGGCCGAGCGACCCCACCGGGCCAAGCATGATGGGTAGCGCATGCCGTCCGCCGAGAAAATCTGACTGAAGCTGCCGGAAAGACACATCCCGCAGGACTTGTGGTAGCAACTGAAAATTATCGAAATCGGCGAGGTTGGCACTCAGCGTCGTTTCGGCCGAAGCGCCGCCGTCGATATAGTCGAAGAAGATGCGCGGCAGACGCCGGCGCGCGGCGCGGCGAAAATCCTCCACTCCAACCATGCGCCTGAAGCGCGAGTCCGATGCCATCATCACCGCCCGGCCGAATGCCCGACCAAGATCTTGCCTGGGTTCATTATGCCCTTCGGGTCGAGGGCCGCCTTGATCGCGGCCATGATGCCCAGCGCCGGCCCCATCTCGCGTTCGAGATAGGGCTGCTTGCCCTGCCCGATGCCGTGCTCGCCGGTGCAGGTGCCTTCCAACGACAGGGCAAGCTCGTTAAGCCACCCAACATAGGTTCGCGCGGCAGCCAGTTCTTCGCGGTTCGCCGGATCGACAAGGATCAGGTTGTGGAAGTTGCCGTCGCCCACATGTCCGGCGATCGGCGCGGTCAGTCCCAGCGCTTCCGCTTTCTCGGTCGCAGCCGCGATGCATTCGGCCAGGCGCGAGATCGGCACGCAAACGTCGGTGCTGATGCCCCTGGCGCCGGGCCGCAGGCCGAGAACGGCCCAGAACACATCATGACGCGCTTTCCACAGACGCGCTCGCTCCTCCGGATCGACGGTCCAGTCGAGGCCGGTCGCTCCGAACTCGCGAGCGATCTCGCCGAAAGCTTGCGACTGCTCCGCCACGGCGTTCGGGCCGCCGTGGAACTCGGCCAGAAGTAGCGGCGCTTCAGGCAGATCCTGCCGGGAATAGCGGTTCACGGCCTTCACCGTGGTCGCATCCAAAAGTTCGATCCGCGCAAACGGCAGGCCGAACTGCAGGGCGCCAATCACCGCGCTGCTCGCGGCCTCAACGGTCGGAAAACTGCATCGGGCTGCCGAAGCCGCCTCCGGAATGCCTCGCAGCCGCAACGTCAGCTCGGTGATGATCCCGAGCGTGCCTTCGGACCCGACCAGAAGCCGCGTGAGATCGTATCCCGCCGCGCTCTTTCGCGCGCGATGTCCGGTCCTGATCACTTGGCCATCGGGCATCACCGCCTCGACCGACAGCACCACGTCCTTCATCGTGCCGTAGAGCACCGCCGTGGTCCCCGACGCACGGGTGGCGGCCATGCCGCCCAAGGTCGCGTCCGCGCCGGGATCGAGCGGGAAGAACAGGCCGGCATCGCGCAGATGCTCGTTCAGCCGACTGCGCGTCACGCCAGGCTGAACCACGCAATCCATGTCTTCGGCGTTCACCGCGAGGATGTCGATCATGCGCGTGAGGTCGATGGAGAGCCCGCCATGGGGTGCATTCAACTGGCCCTCCAGGGAACTGCCGGCACCGAACGGAATGACCGGAACGCCGGCGTGCGCGCAGAGCGCGACGATGTCGGCGACTTCAGCCGTACATTCCGGAAAGATCACCGCATCCGGCGGCTGGTTCTCGATCCAGGTCGTGGTGGCCCCGTGCTGGGCGCGGATGGCGGCCCCGGTCTGGAAGCGATCCCCGAACCGGGCCCGCAGCGTTTCAACCAAGGCTTGAGGGAGCGCGCTGACTGCCGGCATCGCGCTCAGCCCATTGCAGCCTGGGCGGTCTGCACGACCGCGCCGGAATGAACCAGGGCGGTTGCTGCATGCAGGCGCGGATAGAGCACCTCGTCGCGCTCGTAATGGTCGATCGGCCGGCCATCGGTCGCGGCGCTCGCGCGCAGCATCGCCAGCACCGCGCGGCTCGCTGGGGAAAGGGCATCCTTCCCCTCGCCCCGCTCAGCCAACCGAAGCTCCAGTGCCTGGGCGGCCATCAGCACTTCGATGCCGACGACATTCTCGATGTTCTTGACGATCTGCCTGGCGTGCCGGCCGGCATTGTTCGCCATCGAAACATGGTCTTCCTGGTTTGAGCAGGTCGGGATGGAATCCACGCTGTCGGGATGCGCCAGCGTCTTGCAATCGGATACCAACGCTGCCGCGAGATATTGCGGCAGCATATAGCCGCAATCCATGCCGACATGCTCGCTGGCCACCAGCATGTCGGGCAGGCCGCGGTTGAGCGTGCCGTCGTTCAGCCGGAACAGGCGCCGTTCCGCAATGTTGCCGATCTCCGTCACGACGATCGACAGGAAGTCGGCGGCGAAGGCCACATATTCGGCATGGAAATTGCCGCCGGAAAGCGCCTTGAGGCTGCGCCCGGGCAAGCGGTCGGCAAAGATCAGCGGGTTGTCGGTCGCGGCATTGATCTCCGTCTGGATGACACCGCGTATGAATTTCAGCGTATCGCGCACTGGGCCCAGCACCTGCGGCACGCAGCGCAGCGAATAGGCGTCCTGCGGCGGCTGACGCTTCGGGTCGCTGTTGATGCCGCCGTCGATCAACGCGCTGCCCGCCAGCAGGCGGCGGATATTGGCCGCGCATTCGATCTGGCCCGGATGCCCGCGGGCCTCGTGCAATTCGGGAATGAAGGCATCCCCGAAGCCCATCAGAGCCTCGATCGACATCGCCGCCGCGACTTCGGCGGTGGCGAGCAGCGTTTCGGCATCGGCGAGCGCAAGTGCGGTCTGCGCGGTCGAGAAGGACGTGCCATTCAGAAGGGCGAGCCCCTCCTTCGGCCCAAGCACGAGGCGCTCAACCCCCGCGGATCTCATCGCTGCAACGCCCGAAATCAGCTCGCCCTTGTACCAGGCCTCGCCGCTGTCGATCTCGGATTCGCCCGCTTCGTCGCGCGACATAACCAGCGCCATGTGAGCAAGCGGAATGAGATCTCCGCTTGCTCCGAGCGAACCATATTCCGGAACCGCCGGGATCACGTCCCGCTCGAGCATGGTGAGGATCGTCTCGACCACCTCGCCGCGCACGGCCGAGTAGCCGCGTGTCAAGCTGACGGCGCGGATGAGCATCGCGGCGCGAACAACCTCCTGGTCGAGGTGACGCCCTACCCCGGCGGAGTTCGACACCACGAGCCGCCGCGACAGGTCACGCGCTTGCGCCGAGGTCTTGAAAGCCTGCCGCCCCGACAGCGACCCGAAGCCGGTGTTGATCGAATAGATCGCCTGCGTGGGCTCGCCGCGGTCCATCTGCGCCGACAGCCCCGCGACCCAATCCTCGCTGACGCGCATCGCGGCGCGGGCGGCATCGGTCAGGACCACGGCGCGGCGATGCCTGGCCACATCGATCAGATCCTCGAGCGTTATCGGGTTCTCCCCAAGATGAAGCGACTTCGTCATTTTTCTTGCCCCTCCTCCAAAGGCCGCGACTTATTATTCTCTTACGCAGGCCCCCATTCGGCCACGGCCGCCAGCACCGCGGCCGTGTCGGCGGCAGTTCCGGTCGTGATCCGCACTCCTTCGCCGGCAAAGCAGCGCACAGCGATGCCGGCCCGGCGCAGATGCAGCGTGAATGCTTCCGCTTCGCCGCCTACCGCCAGCCACACGAAATTCGCTTCCGAACGCGCCACCGGCAGCCCAGCAGCGGTCATGCCTTCCGTCAGGCGCATGCGCTGCTCGATGCTGCATGTCACCCGCTCCGCGACGACGTCTTCCTCATCGAGCGCGGCCAGGGCGGCGGCAAGCGCAGGCGCGGGCAAGGGAAACGGCGGTGCGATCGCATTGACTGCGGCAACGATGTCCGGATCAGCGAGACAATATCCGACACGCATGCCGGCAAGCCCCCACGCCTTCGAGAAGGTGCGCAACACGGCAAGGTTAGGGTGCCGGGCAAGCCGCCGGGCGGGAGATGCCGCAACAGTCGCAGCGTCCGCGGCATAGTCCGCATAGGCCTCGTCGAGGATGACGAGGGCATCCTTCGGCAGGGCTTCGATCAACGCATCCAGTTCTGAGGAGCCGAGGGCCGTGCCGGTCGGATTGTTAGGATTGCAAACCAGCACGACGCGGACACCCGAGCCGCTCGCCTTCAACATGGCGTCAGCATCCAGCCGGTTCTCGGCGTCAAGCGGTACCTCGACTAGCCGCGCGCTGGCGCCTCCTACGATGATCGGATAGGCCTCGTAGGAGCGCCAGGGCGTGACAACCGCATCTCCCGGATCGCAGTAGGCGCGGACCAACTGGTCGAGCATGACGATAGAGCCCGCCGACACCGCGACGGACTCCGCAGGCAGGCCATGCCGCCTCGCCAAAGCGTCGGTGAGTGTCTCGCCACGCAGGTCAGGATAGCGGTTCGTGGACGCAAAGGCGGCGGCGGCGGCCGCCTGGACGGCTGCGCTGGGCGCGTCGGGCGCTTCGTTCGAGCCCAAGCGATGAAGGAAGGGCGTGGACTGCCCGGCGCGACCTCGCCCATAGCCGGGCAGACCTGCAAGCCGGCGGCTGGGCTCAGGCGCGCGACGCATCCGGTCATTCATGGGCACCCCCCGCGCGCCCGAACTTTAGCCCGTCCCGGCCCGAGCGGCGCTGCCGCCAGCGCACGGCACGTGCCCCATGCCGGCATTGCGGGAGGCAGACCGGTAGCCTCTGGGCCGCTACCCACTTAGAGCGCCGCCCCGTCTCCGTTCCGGCGAGTCGTAAGGTAGGCCCACTTGGAAGCATATATCCCGACATGCGGCACCCGCTTCACGCATTGTATAGACAACACCAACATCTTCGACGATCAGACCTTTGTCAAGACAGGGCTGCCGCCTCTCGATGGTGAGCGAGAAACGAAACGCGATGCCGTTTTCGCTAGCGAGCGGCCTTCATGCGCCCAGCGAGGCTAAACCGCGAGCCCGGATGCAGGAGGCGCGCACTTGACGCGATCATGCCACGCGACCATGTGCGCCGCCGCAACAGGAGCAGCGGTTCGCCCGACTGCATTTCCAGCAACTTCCGACTGACCTCGTCCACCGGTACCGCCTGGATGATATGCTCGATCTCTTCCAACGGCCCCGTAGCCATGAGGTGCGCGTGCGGCGTGATTTTGGTGAAGTCTTGCTCCAGATAATCAGGCGAAAAGCGCGGATTTACATACCTGTCTTCAATCTGCAATGGCTTCCCATTCTCTCGATGCACAAGAATAGAATGGAACACTATCGATCCTGGAGAAATATTCATTTCCGTCGCAATAGTAAGATCGCTATTCACTTCTTCAAGTTTTATTACGTCTGTCGTATGTAGATTTCCCCTACCCTCGATCTCTGAATGGATATTGCGAAGCTCAAGAAACGTTGACTGGCTGCGACGCGGAGCCACGAATGTGCCTGCGCCCTGCCGGCGAACCAGGACACCTTCGGAGGACAGGTCGCGCAATGCGATGTGGATCGTCATGCGCGAGGCGCTGAACTGCCCGGCCAGGCGCGACTCCGACGGAATCCGGTAGCCTTCGGGCCACTCACCGGAGCTGACCTTCGCCAAGACATGATTGCGCACCTGTTGCCCCAGCCCGATGCCGTCACCTTCGACAGCAGCCTGCTTCTGGGCGCCTTCCATCCGTCTGCTCATACCGTCGCCTGCTGATTTGTTCATCTTCGCAATGCTCTACACGTTAATGCAAGTTGCAACCAACAGCCAACTCAAAACTAATTTGGTCTTTCCACGCGCCCTTGACAAAACCAACTCTTAGAGATGTATGTAGTTGTATAGACGTGTATGGCGGTCGACCCCGGAGGGTGTGTCGCCTACTTGGACGAGGAGGACATGATGGAAAAGCCTGAGATACTCTATTCCGTCCGCGCCATGGGCGGAAACAACCTGCGATGCAAGGGCTGGAAGCAGGAAGGCATCCTGCGCATGCTCGAGAACAACATGGAGAATGCCGAGCATCCTGAAGAGCTGGTCATCTACGGCGGCATCGGCAAGTGCGCCCGCAACTGGGAAAGCTATCACGCCATCGTCAAGTCCCTGCAGGAACTGGAGAACAACGAAACGCTCGTCATCCAGTCCGGCATGCCAGTGGCCATTTTCAGGACCAATGCGCTGGCGCCACGCGTGGTGATGGCCACTACCAACATCATGAAGGCGACCTGGCCAATCTTCTATGATCTGCAGGACAAGAACCTGACGATCTTCGCCCAATACACTGCCGCGCCATGGGAATATATCGGCACCCAGGGCGTGATCCAGGGTACGTTCCAGACCCTTGTCGCCATCCGCGACCAGAAGTTCGGCGGCGACATGCGCGGGCGCATCCTGCTCACCGCCGGTATGGGCGGCATGGGCGGCAACCAGCCGCGCGCCATGACCATGCTTGGCGGCGTGTGCATCTGCGCCGACGTGGACGAGAAGGTCATGCGGCATCGACGCGAGGTCGGCTATTGCGACGTCATCGTGCATGACTTCGACGAAGCGGTGCGCATGGCGAAGGAAGCCGCCGCGGAACGGCGCCCGCTGGGCATCGCCCTGTTCGGCAATGCGGTGGAAGTGCTACGTAAGGCCAGGGAAACAGGCTTTGCACCGGACATCATCACCGACATGACGCCGGCGCACGACCCTTTGTCCTACATTCCCGTCGGACTTGGCGTCGAGGAAGCGCGCGAACTGCGCAAGACCGACCGCGACGAGTATTTCAAGCGGGCCGGCGCCTCGATGGTAGAGCAACTGACCTTGATGAACGAGTTCTACGACAAGGGCGTTCAGGTGTTCGAATATGGCAACTCGCTGCGCAAGGAGAGCCGTGATGCGGGGATGACGCCCAAGGACGCCATGAAGATTCCCGGCTTCGTAGCCGCCTATATCCGGCCGCTGTTCTGCGAGGGGCGCGGCCCCTTCCGTTGGATCTGCCTGTCACGCGCCCCGGAGGATCTTGCCAAGCTCGACGACCTGGTCGAGGAAATGTTCGCCGATGACGCCCTGGTGACCGGCTGGATCCGCCTCGCCCGCAAGCACATTCCGATCGAGGGCTTGCCAGCGCGCATTTGCTATCTCGGCTTCGGCCAGCGCAAGGCCTTCGGTCTGCGCGTCAACGAGATGGTGCGCTCGGGCGAGCTAAAGGGCCCAGTGGCCTTCTCGCGCGACAATCTCGACTCGGGCTCGATCGTGAATCCGACTTTCGAATCCGAGCGCATGAAGGACGGCAGCGACCTGATCTCCGACTGGCCTTATCTCAACGCCATGCTCAACGTCGCTGCCGGCGCCGACCTGGTTGCGATCCAGGAAAACTACTCCATGGGCGAGGCCGTGCACACCGGTGTGACCATGATCGCAGACGGTTCGGCCGAGGCGGAGGTGCGGCTGGCGGCGTGCCTGACCACCGACTCCGGCATCGGCGTGGTGCGCCATGCGCAGGCCGGCTACGAGATCGCCCGCGCTGCCGCGGCCGAGCGCTTCGCCAAGGATGGCGTGCAGGTGCCGCTGTGGTGGAGCCCCAAGGCCACCTTCGGGCCGTACAGCCTTTCGGCCTGACCGCACAGACATGGGAGCACCGCAATGGACAAGATCACGGCACTTGTCGAAAACGCTGGCCAAGTGCTGACCTGCGCAAGCGCCGCGCCCGATCTTGTCGGTGCCCGAACCAATACGGTGGTGGCGATCAGCGGAAACGCAATCGCCGCCATCGGCACTCCCTTAGAGATCGCCGCCAAGCATGATTTGAGCGGGGCGGCTCGCATCAACGCGGATGGCGGGTTGGTGATGCCCGGCTTTGTCGACTGCCACACACATCTCGTCTTCCACAAATCCCGCGTCGAGGAATACGCGCAGAAGGTGCGCGGCCGCAGCGCGGCCGAAATCAAGGCCATGGGCATTCCCGTCGGCATCACCGCCACGGCCCGGATGATGCGCGAGGCCTCGAAGGACCAACTTCTCGAAAGCGCGGCAGAGCGCCTTCAACACATGCTGGCCTGCGGCACGACCACGGTGGAAAGCAAGAGCGGCTATGGGTTGAACACGGCGACCGAGATCAAGATGCTGGAGGTCAACCGTCTGCTCGGTCAGCACCAGCCGATCGAGGTCGTGTCCACCTTCCTTGGTGCGCATGAGTTTCCCGACGACAAGAGCCGCGAGGCCTACATCGCCGAGATCCTCGACGAGATGATCCCGGAAGTCGCCCGGCGAGGTCTCGCCGAATTCAACGACGTCTATTGTGACGATGGCTATTACACCGTCGCGGAATCGCGCACGATCCTCGAACGCGGCCGGGAATACGGGCTCGGTGTCAAGATTCACACCGACGCCTATTCGCACATCGGCGGCTCGGCCCTCGCAGCCGAGCTGCAGGCCGTTTCGGCCGACCACATGAACTTCACCGCGCCGGAAGAATATGCGGCGCTGCGCGATGGCGGCGTGGTTTGCGTGGTCATGCCGGCGCTTGACTTCGCCGTGGGTCACTCGCGCCCCTTCGACGCCCGCGCCATGCTCGATGCCGGCATCACGCTTGCCCTCGCAACCGACATGTGCCCGGGCTGCTGGCTGGAATCGATGCCCTTCGTCATCCAGCTCGCCTGCCGGCTCTACAAGTTCAGCCCGGCCGAAGCCATTCGCGCCGGAACCCTTCATGCCGCCAGGGCGCTCAACCGGGGCGACCGGATCGGCTCGCTCGAAGCCGGCAAACAAGCCGACATCGCGATCTTCCCCTATGAGCGCTACGAGGACATGGCCTACCGTCTGGGCCGCGGCCGGGCGCGACTGGTGATGAAGGCGGGAAAGGTCGTGTTCGACGAACAGGAAGCGAGGACCTGAGGGTGCGCAAGATACTGCCTGGCGACGATCCGACCGCGTCGGAGCGCCCAAGCAGATTGAACAGATCGAGGGAAATCTCATGTCCACCATCTACCAGGTCGAGCATCTGCACCAACAGCGCGGCTGGCTTTCACCCGGTTACATCGAAATCGGCGACGACGGCATCATCCGCGCGGTCTCAGGAACAAAGCCGCAGGGCAAGATCGCCGAGCGGTTGCGCGGCTTCGGCGTGCCGGGCCTGTCGAACCTGCATTCGCACGCCTTCCAGCGCGCACTGGCAGGTCGGACCGAGTTCGTCACCACGTCGCGGGCCGAAGACAATCTCTGGACCTGGCGCAAAGAGATGTACCGCATGGTCGACCGCCTGACGCCCGAGGACTACGAGGCGATCGCGGCGCAGGTCTATCTCGAGATGCTGCAATTCGGCATGACAGCCGTCTGCGAGTTCCACTACGTCCATCACCGTCCCGATGGGCAGACATATGCCAATCCCGCCGAGATGTCAGACCGACTGATTGCGGCGGCAGCGCAGACGGGCCTGGGCCTGACCATCCTGCCGGTGCTCTATGCCCATGGCGGCATCAACAAGCCACTGGAGGAGACGCAAAAACGCTTCGCCCATTCGGTCGATGCCTATCTGAAGCTGATCGACACATTGCACTCGCGCCGCGCGGCCAATCCCAATCTGCGGGTCGGCATGGCGCTACATTCGCTGCGCGCCGTCACTCCCGACGAGGCGCAGGCGGCGCTGGCCGGCGCCAAGGCGATCGACCCTGAAGCTCGGCTGCACATCCATGTTTCGGAAACCACCCACGAGGTGGCCGAGGTGGTAGCCGGGCTAGGTGCGCGCCCGGTGCAATGGCTGCTGGACAATGCGGGCCTTGGACCGAACTGGTGCCTGGTCCACGCGACCCATCTCGACGCCTCCGAGATTGCCGGACTGGCCGCGAGCGGTGCGGTGGCGGGGCTGTGCCCGCTCACCGAGGCGACTATGGGCGACGGGTTCTTCCCCCTGGTCGAATATCACGAGGCCGGCGGGGCCTTCGGCATCGGCACCGACAGCCACTACAGCACCTCGACCGCCGAGGAATTACGCATCCTGGAATGCGGCAAACGGCTGGAACTGCGCCGCCGCAACGTGATCGCACGACCTCACAAAGCGCATGACAAACGCGAGGTTCATACGGGGCGCCTCTTGTTCGAGGCCGCGCTCGCAGGCGGCGAGCAAGCTTCCGCGCAGGGCAGCGGCGCGCTCGTGGTCGGCAAGCGGGGCGATCTGGTGATGCTCGACCCCGACAGCAATCCGCTTCTCGGCCACGGGCCGAACACAGCCCTGGACGGCTGGATTCTCGGCGGAACGCAGAACCCGGTCCGCGACGTGATGGTCGCAGGGAAATGGGTGATCCGAGACGGTCGGCATCCTCTGGAATCCGCCGTGCGCGTCGCTTACCAGCAAGCCATGGCAAGGCTGACCAACTGAACAATGGGCGTTGTTCCCGGCCACGGCAAATACCGGACGGCTCAGCGAAAAATGGTATAGGGCACTTTTGATGACAGCGCGTCTGGAAGGCGATCTGGCGTTCTGCAGGCCAGTCCTGCAGGGTCACTCATCCATTTCCCGACCCGTGGACAAAGCCTTCTTTAGATTACTCTGCATCCTTGCCGGGATCCGTGACAGTGCATTCGCGGCTCGTCCCGGAAAACTGCGCCAACTGGCATCTACCAAGCGCGAAAAGGGGAATCGCGCTTGACAAGAAAGGCGCCGTCAACTTGTATATGTAAGTATATATCTATTGCCATTGATTGGCGCCCGAGAATGGGCGCCTGGAGGAATCGATGCGAAAAGCTCGCGTCACCCCATCGCGCTCCTGCACTAGGCTTGAGCAAGCCGGATCGCAGGATCGAGGCCTGCCAAGCGTGCCGACGAGGGGCAACGTCGAGCGGGCCATTACCGGGCGAATGGACAACGCGTGCCTGTTTCGAGGTTTGTCAACGTCGCCATCGCGACAATAACGGGAGGGAAGACATGAGCATTGGACGTTTTCGTCGAGTTCGGCTCGCCTCGGGTGCCGCGGCCGTACTGTTGTTGGTGGGGCCGATGCTCGCGAGCATCGCCAATGCCGACACCGACATTTCCACCAAGATGGACCCGAAACTCAATGCGATGCTGCCGGCCAAGCTGAAGGAAACGGGCACGATCCGGGTCGCCAGCAATGTCGAATATCCGCCCTTCGAATATTACGACACCGACAACACCACGATCATCGGCCTCGACAAGGATTTGGCCGACGCGATCGGGCAGAAGCTCGGGGTCAAGCTTGAGTTCTCGAACATGAGCTTCGACGCCATCATTCCGGCGCTCGCTGCAAATCGCTACGACATGGCGATGTCGGCGATGACAGACACCGAGGATCGCCGAAAGAAGGTCGATTTCGTCGACTATTTCACCTCGGGCGGTGGCTTCCTTGTAAAACAGGGTAACCCAAAAAACATTCATGGCCTCGCAGACGTCTGCGGTATCACCGCGGCTATCGACAAGGGCACCACGGAAATCGAGGACGCGAAAAGGGCTTCCGAGGATTGCGTGAAGGCCGGCAAGAAGGAGGTCAACGCCAAAGTGCTTCCCGGCACCAGCAAGATCGTGCTGGCATTGAAGTCGGGCCGCGTCGACGTGGCGATGATAGACACCTCCGCTGGCGCCTATATCGCGCAGCAGCACAAGGGCGCGTTCGAAGTGCCGGGCACCTCCTATGCGCCGCGCCCCTACGGGTTGGTGCTGCCCAAGGACTCCGACCAACTGACCAAGGCGCTGCAGGCAACCGTGCAGGCGCTGATTGAAGAGGGCACCTACGGCAAGATTCTGGCGAAGTGGGGCCAGGAGGTCGGCGCCATCACGCAGGCCACGATCAACGAGGGCAAGTAAGGCGCTCACAGGCCACCCGGCCGCCAAAATCTCTGGAGTTCGCCATGTCCGTCAACGAGACCAGTTCCAAGGGAATGAGCGTCGATCCTACGATCGACCTGGTCATCAAGCCGGCCAGGCATCCATGGCGCTGGGTGGCCGTCGCCTTCGTCGCGCTCCTCGCGGCGACGACAGTGCACACACTCTTCACCAATCCGCGCTTCGAGTGGTCCGTGGTGGGCGAGTATTTCACTTCGGACACCATACTGCTGGGCGTGCAGCGCACACTCGAACTGACGGCCATCGCCATGGTGATGGGCGTCGCCCTCGGGGTGTTGCTCGCAGTAATGCGCCTGTCGCCCAATCCCATCCTATCGAGTTCGTCCTGGCTATTTGTTTGGTTCTTTCGCGGCTCGCCGCTGCTGGTGCAGCTGCTGCTGTGGTACAATCTTTCCGCGTTGTTTCCGAATATCGCGCTGGGAATTCCCTTTGTCGGTCCCGATTTCGTCGAGCTGGACGCCAATGCACTGATCACGCCTTATATAGCGGCAATCCTCGGCCTCGGCTTGAACGAGGCAGCCTACAGCGCGGAGATCATCCGCGCCGGTATCATCTCGATCGATCATGGTCAGACCGAAGCGGCGCAGTCCATTGGGATGTCCCGCGGGCGGCTGCTGCGGCGCGTGGTGCTGCCGCAGGCTATGCGCGTCATCATCCCCCCGCTCGGCAACGACACCATCAACATGCTCAAGATGTCAGCGCTAGTCAGCATCATCGCCGTGCCGGAGCTGCTGTTTGCCGCACAGACGATCTATACGCGCACGTTCGAAACCATCCCGCTTCTGATGGTCGCGGTCATCTGGTACCTGATCATCGTCTCGATACTGAGCGTCATCCAGTACTACATCGAGCGCCATTATGCCCGGGGCGGAAGCCGCAACCTTCCCCTCACGCCCCTGCAAGGCATCCGGATGTTCCTCGGCCTGACGTGGAGGCGCCCGCTCGACACCGACGAGAAAAGGAGCGCGTCATGAGCTTTCAACCGAGCTCTTCGGCCAAGGTGATGGTACAGGCAACGGGCGTGCGCAAATCGTTCGGTGCGCTGGAGGTTCTCAAGGGAATAGACCTGTCGCTTTCCTATGGCCAGGTCATGTGCCTGCTCGGGCAATCCGGCTCCGGCAAGAGCACGTTTCTGCGCTGCATCAACCACCTCGAGCGCATCGACTACGGTCGTATCAGGGTAGACGGCGAACTGATTGGCTACAAGGAACACAACGGCCATCTGCAGGAAATGCACGAGCATGAGATCGCCCGTCAGCGCATCAACATTGGCATGGTATTCCAGCACTTCAATCTGTTCCCGCATATGACCGCGCTGGAGAACGTCATCGAGGGGCCGATCGGCGTGAAGCGGGAGCCACGCGAGGAAGTGAAGGAGCGGGCGCATGCCATCCTGCGGCGCGTCGGCCTGGCCGAGAAGGTCAGCGCCTATCCGCGCCAGCTTTCAGGCGGCCAGCAGCAGCGCGTGGCAATCGCGCGGGCTCTGGCCATGCGGCCCAAACTAATCCTGTTCGACGAGCCAACAAGCGCCCTGGACCCTGAACTGGTCTCCGACGTACTGGACGTCATGCGCGACTTGGCCGAAAGTGGCATGACCATGATCGTGGTGACGCATGAAATCGGCTTCGCCCGCGAGGTCGCAGACCGCGTTGTTTTCATGGCCGGAGGCGAGGTTGTCGAAGAGGGAAAGCCGGCCGATGTGCTGGGTAATCCCTCGCATCCACAAACGCAGGCATTCCTCTCCAAGGTGCTCTAACTAACGCATCAGTGATGCCAGACTAAGTCAGCAAAGAGCAACTGCGGCCGGATGCCTGGCTTAGGCTGCCGTTCCGGCAGCGGCTTTCCAATGTGCAATCGCTCGAAGGCAATGTGGACGGACCTCAATGGCAGAGTATTTCGAGCAAGGCGGAACCAAGATCGTTTTGGCCTAAGAGCCGTCCCGTTTGCCGCATGACGCAGAGCTGAATTGCGAAGCCCAGTTTATTCTGGGACCGACGGCGGGGCTCACGTTCCAAACGATCTACAGGATCCAAGGTATTGTTGCGAATAAGGTTATCCTCGTCCGTCGCGCCTGGCGCAGGCTCTGCGCAGCGGGCAATTGCCGGCCATCAGGGGACAGGGCAACGCCTTCCCTCGAGCCCCCCGCTGACAGAGCAGTTCATCTTGACGATGAGCAGGATTCGCGATGGCTTCATTCGGCAAGTCAGGGTCTCTTCAGTCCTGAGTTGCGTGCCAGCCGAACACCCGGCCCGCCGCCATTTTCCGGAATGAACTCAATGCCAGCAGCTTCGAAGGGGATGTGCCGCAAACTTTCCGTCAAGGTGGTGCGAGGCATGAAGGTTCCGTCATTTGTGGAGTGCATTTCATGTTTTCCGGTCGGCATTTCGAGCGTTCCGTGATCCTGCTTTGCGTGCGGTGGTACCTTGCATACAATCTCAGCCTGCGGAATCTGGAAGAGATGATGGCCGAGCGAGGCATCCGCGTCGATCATTCCACGATCCACCGCTGGGTCGTTCGTTTCTCACCGCTTCTGCTTGAGGGCTTCAACCAGCGAAAGCGAGCGGTGACCGACAAATGGCATGTCGATGAAACGTACGTGAAGGTCAGTGGCAGGTGGATGTATCTCTACCGAGCCATCGACAGCGCAGGTGACACCCTCGAGTTCTTCTTCAGCAAACATCGCGATCTGGTTGACACCAAACGCTTTCTTCGAAGAGCACTGCGACGTCATGGCCTAGCGGGCGTAAAGGGCTACGCCGCTTTCGGTATCCTCCGCTCCTCTGCGAGGGGCAACGCATCTTCGATGCCCCTCGCAGAGGTATCGAACGGCGTTTTCAATCTTGGTGTGGCCGACCAGGATTTGCACTGCTCGAAGATTGCCAGTGGCTTTGTAGATGATCGAAACCTTGGTGCGCCGAAGCGCATCCATGCCGTAATCCTCAATCGAAGACCTAACGCTTCAATCCAATGCCCAGACCATCCGGGCATACTGCCTCTTGCTTATGTGGGCTGAATGATCGACCAAAGCAGACGTTCGGCAGAAGCGATGCCTGTCATCGTGGTCATTCTTGTGCCTCATGGGTTCCAGAAAAGCGGGCCGGAAGTGGCGCTAGCGCGATTATGCCTTAAACTCGGCAATCGATAACAGTGCTGGCGAGCCCAGAAAATATTCAGTCCTGGTCTTGCGCATCTAAAACTTCATTCAGGACCGAGGGGGAGTTGAGCAGAAGAGCTGTAGAACTGGCAAAACCGGTGACCTTCGTCCTTTCGATCTGGTCAGGGAATAGGGGCGTGAAGGAACCCAAGATGACGTCTGCCGAGGCGAAAGCCGCAGTATCAGCGAGCGTGTAATTTCCGGCATCCAAACCGCCGAGTGTGAGGCCGGTGATGCGGACTGGCTTGTCGTATCCCGGCATTGCGCTGTCGAAGGCAGCAAAGACGGAAGCAATGCCAAGCTGGTCGCCCGCGATCATCCCGTTGAAGCGTGCCCCGGAGTTGTTCAAGGTCGCTCCCGTCGTGCCATCGAAGATCTTGTCATTGGCGGTAATGCCGGTGATCGAGGAAATCACGGCTCTCGAGATATCCGCCGTAGCCGTCGCGGTTCCGGCGATGGTGTAGTTATCGCTATCCGCGCCATTGAGGGCGATGTCGCCAACCGCCACGGACTTGCCCGTTCCCGCATTCTTGTCGGTGAAGGTCGCGCTGCCCTGGGTGAACGAGACGCTGTCGCCGGAGATGATGCCAGACAAGGTCCCGGCATTTGTGATCGTGGCAGCCGCGGTGCCGTCATACGTCTTGTTGCCGGCAGTGAAGCCGGAGAGCGTCAGCGTGGCCTTCGCGATGTCGGCGGTGGTGGCAGCCGTCGTGTCGGCCAGCGCGTAGTTGCCCGCATCGGAACCGTCGAGCGTCAGACCGCTGACGTCGACTGTCTTACCGGTGCCGGCATTCTTGTCGGCAAAGGCGCCCATGGCATTCGCAACCGTCAGGCTGTCGCCGGCGATCATGCCGGAAAAACCCGCAGCCGACGTGTCGAGCACGACGGCGGTCGTGCCGTCATAGGTCTTGTTCCCAGCTGTGATACCTGTGATCGCGGAGATCGTCGCCTTTGTGATGTCGGCGGTGGTTGCCGCCGTCGTGTCGGCGAGCGCGTAATTTCCGGCGTCTGCGCCACCAAGTGACAGGCCGGCTATGTTGATCGTCTTCCCTAAGCCCGCGTTCTTGTCGGAGAAAGCGCCAGTTGCCCTCGCAACCTCGAGATTGTCACCAGCGACCATACCTGTGAAACCGACACCCGACATATCGAGCGTTGCAGCGATAGTGCCGTCATAGGTCTTGTCCGCGGCCGTGATACCGGTGATCGCGGAGATTACCGCCTTGGCGATATCGGCCGTGGTCGCGGCTGTCGTGTCGGCAAGGGTGTAGTTGCCTGCGTCCACGCCGCCGAGTGACAGACCGTTGATGTTGACCGCCTTCCCCGAGCCTGCATTCTTGTCGGCAAAGGTGCCGGTAGCGCTGGCCACCATGAGGTCGTCGCCGGAAATTATGCCCGAAAAACCTGCATCCGACGCATCGAGTGTGGCAACCGTCGTACCGTCATAGGTCCTGTTCGCGGCGGTGATGCCGGTAATTGAACTGATGACCGCCTTGGTTATGTCTGCGGTGGTCGTGCCGGTTGCGGCGATGGTGTAGTTGCCCATGTCGACGCCGGTGAGCGCGATGCCGCCGAGCGTCACGGTCTTGCCCGCTCCGGCATTCTTGTCCGAAAAGGAAGCGCTGCCATAGGTGAAAGATACGTTCTCGCCGGAAACAACTCCTGAAAGCGTCCCGGCATTGGTAATGGTCGCGGTCGTGTTGCCGTCATAGATCTTGTTGGCGACCGTGAAGCCGGAGATTGAGAGTGCGGCCTTGGCGATGGTGGCGGTCGTCGTGGCCGTCGTCGAAGCGAGCGCATAGTTGAGTGCATCCACGCCGCCGAGCGTCAGGCCGCTGATGCCGACCGTCTTGCCAGTGCCAGCATTCTTGTCACCGAAGGTGCCGGTGCCGGTAGCAACCGCCAGGCTGTCTCCAGCGATCATGCCCGAAAACCCTGCGCCCGATGTATCGAGCGTGGCGCCAGCCGTGCCGTCATAAGTCTTATTGGCCGCGGTAATGCCGGTGATCGCAGAGATCACCGCCTTGCCGATATCGACCGTGTTCGAGCCGCCGACGAGCGTGTAGTTCGAGGCGAGACCGGTACCGTTGCCGAGCGCCAGCGTGTCGAGCGAAACCGCCTTGCCGGTCCCAGCGTTCTTGTCCGCCATAGAGCCGGTGCCGGACAGCGTCAGCGTCTCGCCGTTGGAGAGATTGGTGAGACTGAAGATCGAAGAATCGAGACCGGTGGATCCGTTATAGGTGCGGCTGCCGGCGATGCTCACCACACGCTTCGCTATTGTGAGGCCGCCGGTGCCGTAGTCGACATAGTAATCGCCCGCCGAACCGGTGGAATAGGTCAGCGACAGGACGCTCGGCGCGGACCAGGCATAGGTTCCGGCATTCGCCGAGGCGTTGATCGCACTGCCCCAGCTGAGCGAAACATTGCCCGCTGCCACCCCGTCCAAAGCGACGCCGCCCAGCGACGGATTTCCGTCGCCATAGACCCGCGAGAGGTTGCCCGACAGGCGAACATAGTAGTCATAGAGCGGCGCGCTCGCCAGCGATCTTAGCAGCGGCGCGCCGCCCGCCTTGGACGTGCCCCACACTGAAGAAAAATCCCAGCCGGCATCGATGAAGTTGAAGGGATTGTTCATCTGCGCCGTGGTTAGCCCCGTCGCCGAGCATGTACCGCTATTTGCGCCACAGGCGGCACTCTGGCCGGTTGTTTCACTGCCATAGAAGCTGGCCGTGATCCCGCTGGAGCTGCCGTTGTATCCTGCAAGGCCGCCGCCAGCGCCGCTCGTCACGCGGCCCGAGGCATAGGAGTTGCTGATCGTGCTGAATTCGTTTCGCCCAACCAGTCCGCCAGCGTAGCCGCTGCCATTCACAGTGCCCGTAGCATAGGAATTGCTGACTCCACCGCCGTCTCTGTTCCACCCAACCAGCCCGCCGGTGGCATCGCCGCCTGTCACCGAGCTCGCAGCATAGGAACTGGCAATCGTTCCGCCACTGTTCCAACCGACGAGGCCGCCGACGCTGTCGCCGCCGCTCACAGCTCCAGTGGCAGAGGAGTTGCTGATCGCAGTGGCGGTGCTCCAGCCGACAAGGCCGCCAATGTTATCACTGGTACCGATCGTCCATCCGGAGGCATAGGCGTCGTTGATGGTGCTGTTTTGGCTTTTTCCCACCAGTCCGCCGATATAATAGTTGCCGCTCACCGTACCGGCTGCATAGGCATGGTCGATCGTAGTGAGATAGCTGAGCCCCACCAGCCCGCCGACATAGATTTGTCCGCTCACGGTTCCGGTCGAGTAGGAATTGGTGATCGTGCTGTTTTGGACATATCCTACCAGGCCACCGACATGATCGCTGCCGTTCATGGTGTTGCGGACAAGGCCGACATTGCGGAACGTCGCGCCGTTCGCGTAGCCAAACAGGCCGACGAGGGAATTCCGCTTGACGGTGAGATCGGTGATGACATGGCCGAGGCCGTCGAAGATACCGGTGAAGAAGCCGGTATTGGATGAGCCTATGGGCACGAAGCCGGCGCCGGAGTTCCAGTTGGCAGTGTCGCTGGCATCGATGTTGCTGCCCAGCACATAGTTGCCGCCAAGCCCGTTGTTCATGTTCTGCAGCGCGTTGACGTCGGTGATGATTGTGTAGTTCTTTACCGTCCCGTCCGAGCCCAGCTTGGTCGAGAAAGTGCCGCTGGAGGCAAGATTGATGGGCGCATTGACGGTGTAGGTGGCGGTGTTTCCGGCCGCGACCGCGCCCAGCCCATATTGCAAGGACAATCCGGCGGCCCCGGAGGCATATATGGCGCTGTTGATGACAATGTTGCGGTAGGCATTCAACGTCAGCGTATTGGCCGCCCATGTCACGCTGTCGTTGACGAAGATATCGCCATTGCCCGCTTTGGAACCGCTTGCGCTCTGGATAGTGACGTTGGTGCTGCCAAGCATGCCGGATAGCGTTGCCGCTGAGATGTCGCCGCCCGAAGCCGCAATCGTGTAGTCATTGGGATCGATCAGCCAGGTGCCGGTCGTTCCGCCGGTTGCCTTCGTGGTGATCTGAGCGCTGTCAGCGATCTTCACCTTGCTGGCCGAGGTCTCGATGAAACCGCCATCGCCGCCATTCGGCGCCGAGGCATCGAGCCTGCCGGAGACTTTGACCTCGCCATTGTCCATGCCTCCGAGAAGCAGGATGCGGCCCTTCTTCTTGGCGATGGTCTTCGCCTCGATAGTGCCGGAATTGTTGACGACGCCCTTCTTGGCTGCCGACGCACCCTTGGCCGTCAGGATCGCCACGCCGCCATCGGCCTTGATCAGACCCTTGTTCTCGACCAGCGCCTCCACGGTAGAGCCCTTGACTTCGACCGAGAGAAGGCCGTCGCCGGTGAAATCGAGCAAGACATCGGTGCCGGCGGCGAGCCCGGCAGAGCCGGTGATGGTCCCCTCGTTGCTGACTTTCGGTGCGATCAGCGCTACCACATTGCCGGTGATGGCACCCTGGTTGACGATGCTTCCGCCCGAGCCGGTGAAACGGTAATTGCCTGCCAGAAAATCCCCGTCGCTGATGCCAAGCGTCGAACCGACGAAGCCGCCGGCCTGCACGCTCGCATCCTTGCCGACCACAATGCCATTCGGATTGACGAGGAAGACCTGGCCGTTGGCCGTGAGCGAGCCGAGGATCTGCGACGGATCCTGCCCAACCACGCGATTGAGCGCGACGGAAGAGGCACCCGGCTGGTTGAATGTGACGCTGTTCCCCGCCCCGATGGAGAAACTCTGCCAGTTGGCGATCATCCTGTCCGTGGACTGGTTAATCGTCATGGCGTTGCCATTCGTGGTGATGGTGCCCGAGCCCGAAACGATCTGGCCGCCGGTGGGCAACACGCTTTGCGCCAGCACCGGGCTCGACAGCATGGTGGCTGAAGCCAGCGCAGTTGCGAGGCTGCGCCGATTGCTCAACCAGAAATGCCTGTAGACCCTGTTCATCCGAACCCTCCCTCAGGATTCCTAGAAACTGATCGAGCCCTGCAGCCAGAACTGCTGGCTGCGGGCGGTTCCGTCCGCATTATTGCCTGTGATGATCGATCGGCCGAGATTGCCGCCCAGCGCATGCGCCCAGGAGACTGAGAAGCTCACATTCTCACGGGTCCAGCTGGCAGAGAGGCCTGCGCTGGCTAGCGCGAAGTCGTTGCAGTCACAGGCGTTGAGCGGCAAGACGCCGTTCGGGTCCTTGTTCACCCAAATACGGCCGGCATCGAGGAATGTAGCGAGTTGCAGTTGCCCCCAGTCGGGTCGCACCGGCGCGTCGTATCGAAGCTCGACCGTTCCTATGAATCCAGAGTCGCCGCGCCCCTCGCCCACCGGCCAGCCACGCACGCCATAGGGGCCGCCAAGCGCGAATTCCTCGGAGGAATCGAGGTTCTTGCTCGCCCATTGACCATAGATGCGTCCAAACAGCGAGAAATCGCCCGGCAATTTCTGTAGTCGCGCCACTTGCAGGTTCAGCCGGTTGAACGAGCCTTGCGTATTCAATCCGGCCCGGTCGGCCTCGGCCGCGCTGTCCACCCGCGACAGATCCAGATCGCCATAAGTCCAGCCCAGCGACCAGCTTGTCAGCCCGCCGCCAAGAAGAAGATCGCGCGCATCGCCATTGATTGCGAATGTGCCGGAGAGCGAGCGCTTGTCCTGGAGTCGCCCGACGATGCTCTCGTCAACTAACGCCTTCCAGTTCAACTCGCTGGAGAGCCATAGGTTGAGATTGCGCGAGCGGATCAGGCTGTAATCAAGCCCCGTGCCGGCATATCGGGCGTTGCCTTTGAGCCCCAGGAGCGCGCCGAAAGCGTCGATGTTGCGGTAATCGAGATAGGCATAATCGGCATTGAATGTGAAGTCGCTGGCACCCAGTGGCATGCTGAACGCGGCCTGCCCGAATTTCTGCCCTTCGGAAAAGGTGCCGGTCAGCTGCGTCAGGTCGCCGTAGCCACTGAGGTCGGTGACGTTGACTGACGCGTTGCCCTGCGCCTTGCCGGTCGAATGGTCACCGAAGTTGTTACCCCACAGCGTAGCGGAGAGGATCGGCGTCTGCTCCACGCCGACCACCAGCTTGCTGGAATGCGGTGTGCTGCCCGGCATCAGCCTGGCGCGCGCCGTCACGCCTGGCAGGTCGTTCATCCGCAGCAGCGCCGCCTCGAGATCCTTTTCCTCGACATTGTCGGTGCGAATACGGGCCTGGGCGATCCGCTCCAGAAGCGCTTCACGAATGCGAACGCCGCTTTGGCGCTTGAACTCGATATCCTCCAACGCGCCTTCGACGATCTGGACGGTGACGACGCCCTCGGTGATGTCCTGCGGCGGCAGTATGGCGTAGCCTAGCAAGCGGCCGGACTTCTGGATGGCGATCGTTACCTCGTCGGCGATCGCCTTGATGCCAGCGATGCCGAGACGCCTTCCCCTCGCCTCGGTGGCGATGCGGGCGCCCTCCGTCTCGGGCAATATTTCGACCTTGCCGGCGAAGCGCAGGTCTTTCAGGATAATCGTCTCGCCCTTTTCCGGACCGACGATCCGAGGTTCGGCTGGCTGCGCCGCTTCGGCTTCAGGCAGGCGCTCGAACCGCTGCAATTCCTCGCGCCTTTGCTGCTCCCGCAACAGAGAGCCGGCATCCTGAGCCAGGGCCGGGACAGCCCCGCCGCCAAGAAGCAACCCGACAAAAATCACCCGCTGCAAAGCCAATGCCAATCACCGCAAAGATGCCTTTCTCCTGTCCAGTGCGAGCAAGGGACGAGGAAATCAACATCCGTGAATGGTCGGCGCCGAGAAGAAGCCCGGCGAGCAAATATTGCTCGAAAACGTATCCTTATGCGCAAGCGAGCATGTCGCTGGACCGGGCCAAGTCGACTTTCAGATCGACGCGAGGGCACTTCTTGGTTGTCTGATCCACTCGTGCCACGAGAAATGGGACCCATCCTGGACCAGAGGCTTCTTTGCCAGCGCAAATGCACGAACCTGCCGCGGACTCATCCCATGGACCCGCTCAAAGGCGCGGCTAAAGTTGGGTCTGTGGGCGAAGCCAAACCTCTCTGCGATGTCGCCAATCGTTCGGTTACGCTCTGCCGGATCGGCCAGCACTTGCCGCGCCAGATGAAGGCGCTGTGTTTGGATATGGGCTGAGATCCCACCCCTTTCCTCAAACAGATAGGATAGCTTGCGCCGGGAAATGCCGAAACGAGCAGCAAGTGTCGCCGGCGAAAGGTCGCGATCCAGAATGTTCAAATGCACATGACGGCAAATGGCGTCGACCAGACATGTCTCGACACCGGACATAGCTTCCTCCGCGACCGTGCCATTGATGGCTGCAGCCGTCAGATCGAGCGTGGGTCGTATCAGAGCCGCCGCATTGGCCGTGCTCATGCCGGGTGCGAGGCGGAACAGGGACCACAGGTGATCGTGCAGCAGTTCCGTCAGAATATTGCCGTCACCACGCAAGACACGCGAACCCGTTGCGTCAGGATCCTTTATCAACGGCGCAAGCATCGAACGCGGAACGATAAGAGATAGGGCTTCGACATCCGAAATCGCTGTCCGCATCACGGCACTCAGATCGTGAAACAGCAGATCCTGGGAGCCCAACTTGTAGTCCAGATCGCGCTTGCGACAGAAAACGTTGCCTCGCGCGAAGAACCGCAGGACATAGTGATCAACGCCATCCTGAGCGATTCGAAACCGGGAGCGGTCAAAGGTCTGTGCCATCGAACGCGAGACACACAGAACCATGTTGCCGAGTAAAAAGGCTTCGACGTGGGCCTCGAAGCCATCGGCGAGATCGCGCGACAGTCGAATGTCTCCCAGGGAGCCCATCTGTTCGTGCCACAGAGCGAAAGCCTGTCGAGCCGGCATACCGGTGGTATCGAGCAGGGAGTGCGGAATCATACCCGGCTCCTGCGTTTGCTTCGGCACGTGCGCCATATATCCCCCACCTTGAGAAGAGGACTTTTATTGTCCTGTTCCTCGAACGAACTCTATCGTCATTGTTATCAAACAAGCGTGCAATGTCACGTTGTCCGTCGCGTGCCGAAGTTAGGCAGCCGCCGTAGAATTCAGGCGAGTGAGCCAGTCACCGCCCTCCATCGTGCCAAGGCGTCGAGGCAGTGAAGGTCGTCCCTTGAAGAGATGGCTTCGCTACACATCTTAGATGACATGCGCAAGCATACGAAACAGAAGCCCGATGCCGAACCGGGGCCACGGAGGACAGCCGCCAAAGGGTCGGCGCCGGTCGGCAACAGGCATCTTGCCGAGCAGCGGCGCAAGTTCCTCCGTACCCACTATACGAACAAATTCCCGAGCCGGTGAGATTGCCGGGAGGCGAAGGGAGGACGGGATGGCTGAAAGTCTAGCTCAAAAGGTTTGCACCCCGTGCCGGGGCGGCACTATACCGCTGACGCAGGAGGAGGCGGCGGTCTACCTATCCCAGACGCCGGGATGGGAGTTGCAGGACGACGGGCGCTGGCTGCGCCGCAAGTTCAAGTTCGCCGATTTCCGGGAAGCGCTGGGCTTCATCGACAAGGTTGGCCGACTTGCTGAGGAACAAGGCCACCATCCCGACCTCTGTTTCGGCTGGGGTTACGCCACCGTCTCGCTACAGACCCACAAGATCAAGGGGCTGCACGAGAACGATTTCATCATGGCAGGCAAGATTAGCGCGCTGGCTGGCCTGTGACCAGCCGCAGCGGTCCTGGATCTGGGGCATGGCCGACCTCATTCAGCCGAAACTCGTAAACGAGCCGTTCTCCGATCCTGTCCTGTTTCTCGATTTCCGCTACCGACGCCGCGCGCTTTTGTTCGACCTGGGATACCTGACGCCGCTTTCCGGCCGCGAGATCGTGCGGGTGAGCCATGTTTTCGTCTCGCACATGCACATGGATCATTTCGTGGGCTTTGATCGATTGCTTCGGTCGCAGCTTTACCAGCCAACCAGTCTCTATTTGACCGGCCCACCGGGGCTCGGAGATGCGGTCGAAGCCAAGCTCAGGGCATATACCTGGAACCTGCTCGGCACACATTCGGCTGATCTGGTGATTTCCGTCGCCGACTGGGCCCCGGCCGGGTTTGTGCGATGCAGTCTTTTCATGGCTCGGGCGGGCTTTGCGCGCGAGGAGAGCGAACCGCCGCGGCTGCCATCTGGCGTGCTTCTCGAGGATGACGAGTTTCGTGTCGAAGGGGCGATGTTGGATCACGGAATCCCCAGCCTTGCGTTCGCGTTGCAGGAGAAAATCAGGGTCGATGCGCGCAAATCGCGGCTCGACCAGCTCGGCCTGCGCATTGGGCCCTGGCTGACCGAGGCCAAGCGATCTGTGCGGCGCGGCGATGCGCCTGACACCAAAATTGCGGCCGGCCGTCGAGAGATATCGCTGGCTGAGCTGCTGGCCACCCAGGCACTGACGACCGGTCCCGGGCAGCGGATCGCTTATGCGACCGACCTGATTTACAGCCCGGAGAACGTGGCCCGCGTCGTCGCGCTGGCGCGGGGTGCCAGGCAGTTCTTCATCGAGGCCGGCTACCTCGACGAGGATCGAGCGCTGGCCGCTTCGAGGCGCCATTTGACCGCCGCACAGGCCGGACGTATCGCCCGTGCGGCAGGCGTGGTCCGTGCCGTGCCGATGCATTTTTCCTCCCGTTATCTGAAGCGAGAGGATGAGCTCAGGCGCGAATTCGAAGCAAACTTTGATGGCGGCTCGAAGGCCGGGCATCCCGCAAGGACGCGCAACGGCCCCAGCTCTTGAGTCCGAAGGTCGAGATGCATCAATGCCCGAGAAAGGGCCGATTTGTGATACCAGCCATAGTAGTTGATCCACCCGCAAATAATCGGCCTGAACATCTTGGCCAGATCGTTAATGCGCTTGTACAATCGCGTCGTTGCTGGCGGAGGGATGAGCAAGGATGGCGCGACCGGTCCGGTCGCGCCTAGGGCCTGCGATCACTGCCGGCCGAGCGCCCTCTCGGTCTTTCCGTCGAAGAGATAGAGGCTGCCGGGCGCGGCGCGGCAGGCAAGGCTGGAGCCGGTGGCCGGGATAAGCTTGGCCGGCGCGGTTGCGATGACCTGCGCCCCGGCGATGTCGAGATGCACCAGCGTCTCCGGTCCGAGCGGCTCGACGGCCGTCACCGTGCCTTCGAGATGCAGCCCGCCATCCACCTTGTCGGAGCCGGTCTGCGCGATGAGGTCGTGCGGACGAGCGCCGATCAGGATGTCGCCATCGGCAGCGGGCGCGACACCATCGCCGTTCCTGCGGCCCTTGAGCAGGTTCATCGACGGGCTGCCGATAAAGCGCGCCGTGAAGACATCCACCGGGCTTTCATAAAGCTCGGTCGGCGTGCCGACCTGCAAGATATTGCCGTCGCGCATCACCACGATGCGATCGGCCATGGTCATGGCCTCGACCTGATCGTGGGTGACGTAAACTGTCGTGGTCTTCAGCCGCTGGTGCAGGCGCTTGATTTCGATACGCATCTGCGCGCGCAGTTGCGCGTCGAGGTTGGAAAGCGGCTCGTCGAACAGGAAGGCTGAGGGGTTGCGCACCATGGCGCGACCGATCGCGACGCGCTGGCGCTGGCCGCCGGAGAGCGCTGCCGGCCGACGCTCCAGATAGGCTTCCAGGCCGAGGATGCGCGCCACCTCGTCGATGCGCGCATTCTTCTCCGCCTTGGAGAGCTTCGACGTGAAAAGACCGAAGCCGATGTTCTGGCGCACCGTCATATGTGGGTAGATCGCATAATTCTGGAACACCATGGCGATGTTGCGCTGCTTGGGCTCGCGCTCGTTCACCACGTCGCCGCCGATCTTCAGCGCGCCGCCGGAAATATCCTCCAGACCCGCGATCATGCGCAGTGTGGTGGATTTTCCGCAGCCGGACGGCCCGACGAAGACGACGAATTCGCCATCGGCGATCGAGAGGTTGATGCCGCGCACCGCCTCGACCTTGCCGTAGCGTTTGACCAGCTTTTCAAGTTCGATGGTTGCCATCAGGACACCTCTGCCAGGGCCTTGAATTTCTCGGTGAGTTCACGCGCGGCCGCCGCCTCGCGCGCGGCGTTGCCTTCCGCAGCCTTGTCGAAGGAAGCCGCCTTGTCACGATAGGCGGCAAGCGCCTCGGCCATCGGCGCGGGGGCGGGCCCGCCGAAGCGGTCGCGCACGGCGACGAAATGGGCTGGCGAAACGATCTCCTCGAAGGTGTCGCGGCCGAAGGAAGGCTCGCAGCCTGTCGACTGCCGGAACGCGGCGAGGAAAGGCTCGTAGCCGTCTCTTTCCAGCCCGCCGCCCGCGGCGACCACGGCCTTGGCGACGGTCGCCGCGATCTCGTGCGCCTGGCGGAAGGAAAGCCCCTCGAGCCGCACCAGCGAATCCGCAAGCTCGGTGATGGTGATGCAGGAACGACGGATATTCTCCGCCACCCGGGCCGGGTCGATGCGGATCGCGGCGACGAAAGCCGCCAGAAGGTCGAGCACGCGGCCTGCCGCGACGAAGGCCTCGTAGCCCATCGCCTGGGTCTCGCCCTCGCTGTCGTTCATATCGGTGAAGGGCGTGTTGTGCATCACGCCAAGCACGGTGCGGGCGCGGCCCATGGTCTGGCTGGCCAGCAGGCGCATATGCTCGATGGGCACCGGATTGCGCTTCTGGGGCATGATCGAGGAGATCTGCACGAAGGCGTTTGGCACGTAGATCTGGCCGACTTCGAAGGCGGTCCAGAACTGGAAGTCCTGGATGAGACGGCCCAGGTGCACGAACATCAGCTCGATGGCCGAATAGGCCGAGGTGACGTAGTCGACCGCCGCGATGCAGCTATAGGAATTGCGCAGCGGCGCGGCGAAACCGAGCAGATGCGCCACGCGCTGGCGGTCGATCGGGAAGCCCGACGTGGTGATGGCGGCCGCGCCCATGGGCGACAGGTTCACGATCTCGCGCGCCTCGGCGAAGCGCTCGATGTCGCGGATCAGCACCTCGATGGCAGCGGAAAGATAGTGGCCGAACGTGGTGGGCTGCGCCGGCTGGCCGTGCGTATAGGCCACCACCAGCGTGTCCTTCTCGCGCTCGGCAGCGTCGATCAAGGTGGCGAGCAGATGCCGCGCCTTGACCATCAGCACGTCGATACGATGCTTCAGGCCGAGCTTGAACAGCGTGTGGTCGATGTCATTGCGCGAGCGCGCCGTATGCAGGCGGCCGGCGACATCCGGCCCGAGACGGGCCTTCAGCTCCTTCTCGATGAGGAAGAAATAATCCTCGACCTCGCCGGTGTAAACCAGCGTCGAGGGATCGACCTCGCGATCGATGGCTTCGAGCGCGGAGGCGATTGCCCCAGCCTGCTTAGGGTCGAGAATGCAGGTTTCGACCAGCATCACCAGATGCGCGCGGTCGATGCTGCGGAAGCCCTCGACATGATGGCTTTTGGCGCCATCGAACAGCGGCCGCAGCACTGTTTCCTTGTAAACGGGATCGGGAAATACGCTATTGTCGGCGAGCCTTGGGTTTGGTTCTGACATTTCCGGTTAGCCTTTGAGGCCCGCCAGCATGACGCCGCGGACGATGTAGCGCTGGAGGACGATGAAGACGATAAGCGTCGGCAGGGTGGCGATGGCCGCGCCCGTCATGATCATCTCCCACTGGATGGACTGCTCCACGGCGAAGCTCGAGAGACCGACCGGTAGGGTGTAGAGTTCGCGGCTGGTGGTGACGATGAGCGGCCAGAAAAAGGCGGTCCAGTTGCCGAGGAAGGTGAAGATGGCAAGAGCCGAGAGCGCCGGGGTAACCAGCGGCAGCGCCACCTTCCACCAGATCTGGAATTCGTTTAGGCCGTCGACACGCGCGGCTTCGAGGAAGTCGTTGGGCACGCCCTCGAAGAACTGCTTCATCAGAAAGGTGCCGAAGGCCGTCATCATGCCGGGGAACATGATGCCCCAGTAGCTGTCCAGCCAGCCGAGCTTGCTCGACATGAGATACCACGGGATGACGAGCATCTCGGTGGGGATCATCAGCGTCGAGAGAATAGCGAGGAAGATGAAGTAGCGACCGCGGAACTCGAACTTTGCGAGCGTGTAGCCAACGAGGCTGTCGAAAAACACGTTGGACGCCGTGACGGCGACCGCCACGATCATCGAATTGAGGAACCAGCGTACGAAGCGCCCGTCGGCAAGGATGGCGATGTAGTTGTTGAGCGTTGGCGCGGCCGGGATGAGGCGCAGATCGTAGACCTGGCCGGCCGTCTTTAGCGACGTGGAGAACATGAAGGCCAGCGGCGTGACCATGACGAGGCCACCGATGAACAGAAGCGTCCACGCCAGGATGCGGCCGGGCCGGATATTGGCGTGCGAGAGCGCCGGGCCGCCGGATGTCTGCGTCACGGCGCTCATTTCTTTTCCCTCAATATCCAAAGCTGCAGCAACGACACCACGAGCAGGATGGTGAACAGCACTACCGTCTGCGCCGCCGCGTAGCCCATCGCGTAGGAGGAGAAGGCGGTCTGATAGATCATCAGCACTAGCGGCTTGGTCGAGCCCAGCGGCCCGCCGGGGTCGTTGGTGGTCATGTTGTAGACCTGGTCGAAGATGCGCAGGAACCCGATGGAGGAGAACACCACCAGAAACACCGTGGTGGGCTTCAACAGCGGCAGCGTGATCTTGCGCAGGATCGCCCATTCACCGAGGCCGTCAATGCGCGCGGCCTCGTAGAAGGTGTTGGGGATTGCCCTGAGCCCCGCCATGAAGATGATGATCTGGAAGCCGAGCCCGGCCCAGATGGCGGTGACCATGATGGACGGCAGCGCCTGATCCACCGAGCGGATGAAGGGCTGCTGCGGGATGCCGAGCGTGCCCAGCACGTTGTTGATCACGCCGATCGGCGCGGGCTGGTAGAACCAGCGCCACACCCAGGCCATAGCGGCGGCCGTGGTGAGATAGGGAAGGAAATAGAGCCCGCGGATCAGCCCGTGCAGGAACCGCACGCGATCGAGATGATACGCGATGACGAAGGAGAGCAGCAGGCTGATCGGCGTGCCGACGACGAGATAGGCGAAGGTGTTCTTGAACACCTTCCAGAACTGCGGATCGGCGAACAGCTTCTTGTAGTTGGCAAAGCCGATGAACCTCGGTGGCTTGAGAAGGTCCCAGTTGGTGAGCGACAGCCAGAAGGCCTCGATCGTCGGATAGAAGCGGATCACCGAATAGAACAGGATCGGCAGGGCGAGGAAGCTCCACACCCACACCAGCCGCTTCGTCCGCATGGAGCGGCGGTCCCAGAAGGAACCGCCGGGGCGGCTCGCGGCCACCTGCCCTTCAGCCGTCGTCGCCGACATCGAGATGCCTTACGGCTTCGCGGCGTCGATGATGGCCTGCTCGGCCTCGGCCGCCTGAGCCAGCGAATCCTTCACCGACTGGCCTTCCAGCAGAACGCGGTTGGTCATGTCCATGGTGTTCTGGCGCTGGCCTTGTTCATCCACGAACATGGTGGTGTGGGCGTATTCGAGCCCCTTGAGGAACGGCCCGTAGATCGGGTCGGCCAGGTTTACGTCGGTCATGGCGGCGGCGCGGCGTGCCGGCAGCTCGCCCACTTCCTTCAGCCAGATGTCCATCGCCTCGGGTGACGAGATGTAGGCCAGGAACTTCTTGGCTGCTTCCAGCTTCTCGCCTTCGGTCTTGGCGCTGATGCCGTTGGCAAAATAGCTGGCATAGTTGGAGCGCACGCCCTCGGCACTGGCCGGCAATTCGGTCACGCCCCATTCGAAGCCCTCGATGGACTTGAAGGCACCGAGACGGAAGGTGCCGTCGATGGTCATGCCGGCCATGCCGGCACGGAACGCGGCCTGGCCCTCGTCCATGAAGCCGGCCTGGCCGATCTTCCTTTCCATCTGCAGGTCGGTGTAGAACTTGAGCGCCTTCTCGCCGGCCTCGTTGTTGTAACTCACCTTGCGGTCGCCGTCGGTATAGGGCTCACCGCCGAACTGGCGGATCAGCACTTCGCGCCACCACTGGTGGTCCTGGCCGCCCATGTCGAGCGTGGAACCGGCGACGACGAGATTGCCGGTGGCATCATGCTTGGCGATCTTCTCGGCCGCTGCGACGAACTCGTCCAAGGTCTTGGGCGGATTGTTCGGATCGAGGCCAGCCTCGGTGAACAGCTTCTTGTTGTAGAACAGGGCGAGCGAGCGCACGGCGGTCGGCAGGCCGTAATAGTCGTCGCCGCGCTTCATGGCGCTGACGATCGGGAAGAACTCGCTTTCGATCTTGTCATGCGGGAAGGCGTCTGTTGGCAGCGGCTGCAGGATGCCGCCGGCCACGAACTTGTCGAGCCAGCCGTAGAAGAGCTGCATGACGTCCGGACCCTGACCGCCCATCTTCGCAGCGATCACGCGGGTCTGGTAGTCGGCATAAGGGAAGGTCGTCTGCTTGACCGTGATGTCAGGATTGGCCTTCTCGAAATTCTCGATCAGCTTGTCCATCGCCTTGACGCGGGTGTCGAACACATACTGCCAGTATTCGATCTCGACGGCCTGCGCCGCATTGAGCGCCAGGGCGCTGAATCCCGCCAGCAGACCGGCAAACAAAATCTTGCGCATATCAACCTCCAGCTCGCCTCACCGGGGTCCCCCGCGTGCCGGCATATCCATCCCCTCGGCCCGGCATGCCCCGTGCAAAACCCGGCCATCTTTAGCCTGTCCGCCTGTGCGGACCATGCCTCGCGGCTGGCGGCAAATGCCAGCACACTTTCCGCTTACGGTTCCCTGCCGCACGTCTTTTGTCAATAAGATAATTTACTTGAATTAATCTGTTGTGGATGGAGTCGTTTCGGCGCTATCAATCTTGCGGAGGGGCAGGATGACCGGAACAATGTTTCAATCCGGCGGCACGCATCAGGTCACTCTGGGCAAAAACCCGGAGCGCACCCGCGATCACAATCGCCGAGTCGTTCTGGACGCCGTGCGCCAGCACGGCTCGCTGGGCCGCATGCAGATCGCCCGGCTCACCCAGCTTACCGCGCAGGCAATCGCCAACATCGTCGACGAACTCGTCGGCGAGAACCTGCTGATGGAGACCGGTCGGCTGCGCTCCGGCCGAGGGCTGCCACCGATCCAGTTCGCGGTCAACCCGGGCGGCGCTATGACCATGGGCGTCGAGATCGCAGCCGATCACATGGTCACGAGTGTGCTCGACCTTGCCGGGCATCCGCGCTCGCGGCGGATCACGGCCGTGCCGGACGCGAGCCCCGGACAGGTCGTCGCGCATCTGCGCACGGAGATGGAAACCGTAAGGTCCGCCTTCCCCGCGCCTCTGCTCGGCCTCGGTGTCGTCATGCCCGGTCCTTTCGAGATCGATGGCATGACCTCGGTCGGTCCCACCACCCTGCCCGGCTGGGCCGGTATTGACGTAGCAGCCTTCATCGGCGAGGCCTGCGGCGAACCGGTGATCGTGGAGAACGACGCGACCGCCGCCGCCGTGGGCGAACGGCTGTTCGGCGCGGGACGCTCCATCTCCAGCTTCGCCATGATCTATTTCGGTGCCGGCGTCGGCATGGGCATGATCGAGGAGGGCGCACCCTATCGCGGCGCCTTCGGCAATGCCGGCGAGATAGGCCATATTGTGGTCGTGCCGCACGGCAAGGCCTGCCCATGCGGCCAGCACGGCTGCTTGGAGCGCTATGCATCGCTACATGCGCTGCAGGAACGGCTGACCGAAGCTGGCATGGAGCGCCGAGACTTCACCGGCCTTGTGCGGTTGCATGCCGAGCGCCACCCCATCCTGGTGGAATGGATGGAGGAGACCGCGACCCGGCTGGCCCCCATGATCGGCATGATCGAGAACATCATCGACCCGGAAACGATCGTGCTCGGCGGCACGTTGCCGGACGCCGTTATCGACGAGATCATCGCGCGCATGGGCCAGTTGCCCATCTCCGTCGCCAGCCGCCGCGCGCGCTCATTACCGCGCGTGCTGCGCGGACAGACCGGGCAATATACTGCGGCGCTGGGGGCCGCCGCGCTGCCGCTTTTCGAAATCACCACACCGAAACTGGAAACATCGGCCGCAGCACTTTCAGAACCCGAAGGCTGAGGGAGGACAGACCATGCTCACCGCACGCGAACGCATCGAACGGCAGAAGGCGAACCCGGCGCTGCTGCGGCTTCACCGCGCGCTGAGCCGGCTGATATCCACCGTCACGATGATGAACACCGGCGCGCATCCCGACGACGAGCAGAGCGGGCTGCTCGCCTATCTGCGGCTGGGGCTGGGCATGCGCGTCATCGTGGCCTGCTCGACGCGCGGCGAAGGCGGGCAGAACTCGCTCGGGCCCGAGCGCCTCGGCGCGCTCGGCATGCTGCGCACGCGCGAGATGGAGGAAGCCGCTCGCGCACTCGACGCCGACGTGGTCTGGCTGGGCCACGGCCCGGACGACCCTGTGCACGATTTTGGATTCTCCAAGGACGGTGACCGAACTTTCGACCGCTGGGGCGAACAACGCGTGGTAGAGCGGCTGGTGCGCGCCTATCGCAGCGAAAGGCCGGACATCGTCGTGCCGACCTTCCTCGACGTTCCCGGCCAGCATGGTCACCATCGCGCGATGACGCGTGCGGCCGAAAGCGCGATTCGGCTGGCGGCCGATCCGAACGCCTTTCCCAAACATTTTGACGATGGGCTCACGCCCTGGCAGGTCGCTAAATATTATCTGCCGGCATGGTCGGGCGGCGGCGACACCTATGACGACGAGGTTCCGCCGCCGGACACAACCGTGATGGTGGAGGCTTTGGAGCGCGAGCCGGCGACCGGCGTGGAATATGACCACATCGGCGAATGGTCGCGCTACTATCATGCCTCGCAGGGCATGGGGCACTGGCGCGAAACCGCCAAGTCGCGCTGGCCGCTTCACCTGCTGATCGCGGACGGAAAAGCGGGACCGGAAGGCTCTGTTCTCGATGATCTGCCTGCATCGCTCGGCACTCTGGCAGCATGCCACGAGCTTCCCGTATCAGCGGCTGAGAACTTGACCGTTGCCGACGAAGCCATCGGCAAGGCCATTGCCGCCTTCCCGGCGCGGGATGCGATCATTGGCCATCTTCTCGATGCTGCCCGCCATCTCGGCGAAGCCCGCGCCCAGGCATCGGCATCCTTTACCGCGCTTCACGGCCACAGGCTGGAGCGCAAGACAAAGGAGATCGACGCCGCACTCGTGGAGGCCGCCGGCATTTTCGAGCGCGCAGCGCAGATGCCGGCCACGTTGACGCCGGGCAAGGCCGCGACGCTTACCGTCGATCTTGCGCATGACGGCGCGCACACTGCCGTGCGCATCAAGCCCGTCCTGCCGCGCGGCGTGGCGGCTGAGACAGTCACGAACACGGGCAGCAAACACAGCTTCACTGTCACCGCTTCCGGCGACGCTCCCTATTCGTCGCTCTATCCCGCCGCATGGTGGGCTCTCGGCGGCAATGGCGGGGCGCATATTGCCCTGGAGGCGGATTTCGGAAACCACACCGCGCATGCGGTTTTCGACCTTGAGGAACCTTTCGCCGTCCAGCCGGCGAATTCGGTCTCCATGGAGCCCGAAGCGCTCATCGTGCCGATCGACGGCTCGCGCCGCGTCTGGCCTGTCAGCCCGCGCGTGAATGGTTCCGACATCGCCGTTTCCCTCGTCGCCGATGGCGGCTGGACACTGGCCGGCACTCCGGAAAGCCCGCTGCTGCGCGCACCGGAGGTTCTGGTGCCGGGGCTGACAAGCGTTACGCCTCATGTGGACGGCAGGGAGGCGTTCCGGCTCACGCCCATCGCTTATGCGCATGTCGGTCGCCTCACATACCGCCAGCCTGAGACGCTTCACGTGCTGACGCTCGACCTGAAGCTGCCGCAAGGTGCGCGCATCGGTTATGTCGGCGGCGGGGCCGACCGGGTCGGCATCTGGCTTTCCAGAATTGGGCTCGATGTCGCCGAGCTCGATGCTCAGGAACTCGCAGGCGACCTGTCTCAATACACCACGATCGTCGTCGGCATCTTCGCCTTCGGTCAGCGCAAGGACCTCGCCGCGGCCACGCAGAGGCTGCACAAGTTCGTCGAGGATGGCGGCCACCTCATAACGCTCTATCACCGCCCGAGCGACGGCTGGAACCCGTTCGCGACGCCGCCCCGCCGTCTCGAGATCGGCACGCCTTCGCTGCGCTGGCGCGTCACCGATCGCGATGCGGAGGTCACCGTGCTGGAACCAGACCACATTCTGCTTAATGGCCCCAACAAGATCACCGCAGAGGACTGGACCGGCTGGGACAAGGAGCGCGGCCTCTATTTCGCGTCGCGCTGGGATGAGGCCTACACGCCGCTATTGTCCATGCACGACGCCAACGAACAGCCCCTCACCGGCGCGCTGGTTTCGGCGGAAATTGGTTCCGGCCGCCACACCCATACCAGCCTAGTGCTGCACCACCAGATGGATCGGCTGGTGCCGGGCGCGTTCCGGCTGATGGCCAACCTAGTCCAGCCCGCGTGATCGGGACATGGCCGGGCAGACGGAGCAGGCAACACGCAGGGCGAAGCGCGAGGGCATAGCCTGGGTGCTGGCCGACATGGTGCTTGTGGCGGGCGGCATGACGTCGCTCGTCAAGGCGCAAGGCGTGGTCTATCCGGCCTTCCAACTCGTCTTCATCCGCGCCCTGATCGGACTCTTGTTCATACTGCCGCTGATCTGGCGGCATCGCCACCACATCCGCAACACGCGCCATCCCTGGCGCAACATATCGCGCATAAGCTGCAACGCGATCGCGCTGACTAGCCAGTTCCTGGCCTACACCCTGCTGCCGCTGGCGACCGTGAACGCGCTCAGCTTCTCGCGGCCGCTGGTGACGATGGCGATGGCCGCCGCTTTCCTGGGCGAGAGAATCAGCCGGCTGCGCTGGATCGGCGCCGGTGTCGCCTTCTGCGGCGTGCTGGTCATGCTGGCGCCCGGCGGCGTCGAGTGGAATGTCGGCCTGCTGGCGGTTGCCGGCACCATCATCTTCGGCGCGCTTGCCATCATTCAGACGCGCATGCTGCGCGAGGAGAACACCACCGTGATGATGGTGTTCTACACGGTGGGCCTCGTGGTGATCACCGCCATCCCCGCGATCTATACCTGGCATCCGGTGAAGACGGCCGACTGGGCTCCGCTGCTCGCCATCGGGCTACTCGCTCAGGCCGGCCAGTATTGCTTCCTACGTGCCTATCGGCTAGCCGATGCCAGCGTGCTGGCGCCCATCGGCTATCTGTCGATCATGGTTACGGCTCTTGCCGGCTACATCTTCTTCGGCGAGGTACCGGGCAGTCGCGTCATCTTCGGCGCGGCGATCGTGCTGGTGGCGCTCCAGACTACGGCACTGCTGGAACGCCAGATCGGCAAGAGACGGCGTGCGCGGGCGAACGAAATGCAGCCGTGAGGCTGCAATGACCCGGCGGCCGCTGTTCCGAGACCATCAGCCCTACAAGGTGTGCGATGCGCCCACCCGCCGCTGCCTGGAGATGGAGTTCAGGCTGAAAAACTGGGGTGTGCCGCACAGTCTAACCTGTGAAGCGCCGTCAGGCTTGCTCCACGAAGCCGCGCTTTAGCCGTAGCATCATTTGCGTCGTGTCGGCGCGCCAGTTGGAGCGCACATATGCGCCTGGGGACAGTTGAGGCCGCTACCGACCCGTGACGATACGCGAGCGCTCACCATACTGGATATCGACGCGGCCACTGAGTGGAAACTCCACCATGTAGAAGGTGACGAAGGTTCCGGCATCGACAACGAGTTCCGGACCATAGGGAAGCAGGTTGAGGGAAGCATCTCTGCAAGCGATCAGATGATGACGAAAATCGAGGCTGGTTGCTTGGTGGGACAGTAGCAGACGATGCGGACGATAGCAGGTCGACAAGGCAGCGACGGCTTCCGGCGCGCTGCCTGACCAAAGACCGGGCGCACTGGCGAGCCGAGTTGAAGCGTCGATCAGGTCGGGCACCATATTGGTGAACATGACAGGGGCGATGGGGGCCGGTTGTCCATCTGGGTCGAGGGGGCAAGGCAGCCGAAGTCTCAGCGCAACACAATCATGCAACTATTGGAAAAGATTAGATTTTCACTGAGCTCTTAAAGTGATGAATCCGTTTGACCTGTTCCCTGCCAGGAAGGCGACATTGATCTTCGTGATAAGGATGCAAATGTTATGATGCGGCAGCGTCGAACCCCACTCCCCCGTAAATCAAGCGAGAGTTTCTTGCCGACGTCGGAATCGATGACGTTCGTAAGCAGCCGCGGACCTTCTTCGAGCTCGATGAGGGTGACATCGTAGGGCCTGCATAAGGTATGTTAGAAGTTCGAGATAATCGTTCAGTTCCCAATCCGTCACGTGGCCATGGAAGCGGGTTAGCTCCCAGCCGAAGTCTCAGTGCGACACAATCATGCAACGATTTGAAAATATGAGATTTTCACTGATCTCTTAAAGTGACGAACCCGTTTGACCTGTTCCCTGCCAGGAAGGCGACATTGATCTTCGTGATAAGGATGCAAAGGCCATGATGCGGCGGCGTCGAACCCCACTCCCCCGTAAATCAAGCGAGAGGCCTGCTTCGTCGAATTAACAAAGTCCGGCGAGGCCGGGAATAAATCCTTGCGGAAACAAGTCTCCTCATGGCGATCCATCTGAAATCGCGGGAGACGGTGTGCTCGCATACGGTTTCCTCTCTTGATCGCTTGGGAGCGAACCGATGGAAGCCCTGCTGACAAAACGCGGACGCGGACGTGAACTGGCCATTGTGTTGCATGGCCCTCATGGCTGTCCTGAAGAAATGCAGGGAGTTTCTACAGCGATCGAGGAGCGATCCGAGGATATCGACATCCTTACGCCTATTTTGCCATACGGCGGTTTTTTTGGTCTGTTCAGGACAACGCCAGTCGAGCAAATCGTTCGCGATGTCGTCGAAGAAATCGACAAGGCGCTCGCCGATCGCGAGAGGCGGGGCGACGGCGGCGTTTACGAGCGTCTCATTTTGGTCGGCTACAGTTGTGGGGCTGTGATTGCCCGCAAGATCGCCATAGTCGTGCACGGCGAGACTGCCTCGGCCCCTTTCGTAAAGGACTTGAAACGGCTCGAAAGGACATGGGCCGGAAGCATTGAGCGGATCATTCTTCTGGCAGGAATGAGTCGCGGATGGGCGCCTGAGATTGCTCGCGATTGGTTGCAGTCGGCATTCTGGACGCTCGGCTCGTGGTATTGCGCGATCGCCGCGATGCTTCGACTGCCTGTCCCGACCTTATATGCGATGCGGCAAGGCCAACCGTTCATTGTCCAGACACGTCTTGAATGGCTGGCCCTGATGAGATCGAGCCGGCTGGTGGAAAAGCGTGGGGCGCGCGCTCGAGAATTGCGCCGTCGAGGGGGCCGCTTCTCCACTTGCGAGGCTGTGCCTCCGATCTTCGTGGTCCAGCTGCTTGGCGCAATTGATGATCTGGTTTCGCCGGATGATGCGGTCGATATCGTTGTCCACAAGGGCGACAACGCGTCCTTTGTGCTGATCGAGACGCCGGACACCACACATCATGGCGCCATAAATATGCGCAAGCCGGACAAGGACCAGCGCAAAATGCTTGAGGACGCGCTCGGCAGTGTTTTGGTGCCGGACGCCAGATCCCTCGCGGATACATGTCGAGAATTCACTCTGACGGATCAGGCGCGGTTCCTGTTGCTGGCGAAAGCCGCTGGCGACAGTCATGACGATCTCAGAAAAATCGCCGTCGCTCGCAACCATATGGCCGATACCCTGTCGGCTACGCCTGACGGCATGGTCTCCGACGTCGTTTTCGTGATCCATGGCATCCGCGACAAGGGATTTTGGACCCACAAGATCGCGCGCGCCATCAAACTGCAAGCCGAGCGCGAGCAGCGTGTGTTTCGCTCCTTCACGGGTACCTATGGCTATTTCGCGATATTTCCTTTCGTGGCGCCGTGGATCCGCCATTGGAAGACAGGTTGGCTCATGGATCGTTACGTGTTGATGCGCGCCCTTTATCCCGAAGCAAAGTTCTCTTATGTCGGACATTCGAACGGCACATATCTCCTGGGGCACGCCCTGCTGCACTATCCGGCGGCGAAATTCCATCATGTCGTTTTTGCGGGCAGCGTCGTGCGTTGCGACTTTCCTTGGAGCGCACTCTTGCCCGACAAATCAGCAAGTATGCCCGGGCAGGTCGACAAGGTTCTCAATTATGTCGCCACCAAGGATTGGGTCGTCGCCATTTTTGCGAAGGCGTTTCAGACCTTCCCGGCAATGTTCGACCTCGGAAGCGCCGGATACGACGGTTTCAACGAATATCGGGGAGAGACGCGCCACCCAGACCTGCACGAAGCCAAATTCATAGTTGGCACACATGAAGCCGGCATTCGAGAGGCCCATTGGGACGATATTGCGCGATTTATTGTGAAGGGCGAACCGCCGACCAGCGATGCACCCCGCGAGGCGCCGCCCGAATGGAAATCCGTTCAGCCCAGGCTGTTGCGTTTTGCGAGTTCTGGGGCGCCGGCGCTTTTAGTCGTTTGGGCGTTGCTGGGCGCTCTTTTCATATGGTCGCTCGCCACGATCGCATGGGAGGCCTGGCTTCCAGTGCTTTATTGCGCGGCCGTTTATCTCTTCGTCACGCGATTCTGAAGAGCTGAATGCAAACCAGGCGCGCCAAAAACGCGCGGGACGTTCGGCACGCGCTTCCTATCTGGCAAAGCGCAACGGGCGCCATTTCATACAAGTCCATTTCGCCGTCCAACGTGCGCAGCTTGTCGGCAACCGCCCTATCGCGCCTCGCTCGACACTATTGACTTCCGCCTAGTCCGCTAAGGTTGGCAGAGTAGAGGATAAACAACAGCATCGATTAGGCGAGTGACGACACGTTTCCGTTCGGCACCACAAAGCGGCCGAGCCGCATGACCTGAAAGGCAAAAAACCCACCGCCTCGAGAGAGACGGCGGGTCAATGCTTGGCGGAAAGATGGCCTGAACCGCAAGGGGCGGCCGACCCTACCGGGCGCGCCTAATACCCCGCATGATACCCAGGATACCAGGGGCCGTAGTAGGGATTGCGGTAGGGATACCGATATTGACCGAACCCAAAGGAGGTGTCGCCGCCACCGGAGTCAACGCCTCGGTCGTGGGAGGCTGCGCCGCCGCTCCCCATACCGCCGCCGCCCATGCCGCCGCCGTGTCCGCCGCCACCGGCGCCGCCATGTCCGCCACCGCCGCGGACGAGTTGCACGCCGCCATGATCATCGTTTTGCGTGTGTAAGAGGACGCCTGTCTGCAGGCCGCTTTGGTCGCAGCGCATAGCGGTGCTGCAGCTCAGATTGTGTATGCCGCTGTCCGCCGGTTGCGTTGGAAGAGCGCGGAAAGCCTCGCCTACCGCGTTGACCGTCGGGATGATGTCAGGAATGGAGCTCGGAAGAGGCGCAGCAAACGCACCGCCGTAGAGCGCTCCAATGCCCAGCAAGCCCGAACATGCGAGTGTTGAAAGATAGCGTGTCATTGTCTTCTCCAAGGGTTAACTATCCGCGGAGCCCAATGCCTGCGATGATCGCAGGGGTTTGACCTTGATGCGATGATCGTTGGGGTTGAGCCTCTATCGGACCTGTAAAGTAGACTCTCCGCGGACAAAAAAATTCCCTTGGATAGCGCGTTTTTGAGGGAGCTCATGGAGGTGCTGTCCACGCCCCGAGTGGCGGACAGCCCTTTAGCGCGCGTAACGACCGTCGTCTGACGGACAGTGCTTCCGTGCGAGCGACCCAGCGGCAAAACGGGGCGCTGCCAATCTGCGCCAGGCAGCGAACCGGGATCACAACTCTACAGCCACCTGCCTGACCAATATGGCTACTTCAGCCTCCTACCCAGCAGTCCGACAGGAAGCGAAGCGTCTATGTTTTGGATGGCCTGCTTGGTCAGGACACGATCCTCGATATTCAGGAGCACTTTACCGACACTGGCGGCGCGAGCGGTCATGTCCTTGGGCTGTTCGCTTTGGTCAACAAGCGCTTCGCGCTTCGGCTATCCAATTGAGCAGCTTGACGCGTGGGACGAAGAAAATAGAGTGCACTGCCGGGCTTCAAGGCGACTCCATGCCCGTGTGGGATCCCAGGCGTTACGAGGCGACAAGTTGCGCACCCGCGCCATAGGCAAGCTCAAGCCGCAACCGGACGCGGAACATGGCGGTTGTTCACCTCTATCCAGGAAGGAGTTCGCAGACATCATAGGAACAGCACTCATAGTCGGTGACATCCAGCGCGGTATCACGGACGCTTATCCGTTCGCACGGCAGGTCGTGCCTGCGCTGACGGACCTTCTCCCTCGCGCGCGAGCCGCTGGCATCCTCATCGTGTTCGTGCGCATCGCGTTCCGAGCGAACCGTGCGGATCTGCCACCGGGCAACCTCTTCTCCGCCTTCTTCGACGCCGGGGACAGCTTTCACGAGGGGGCGGCTGGTACCATGATTGATCTACCGGTGAAGCATGAGGACGTCGTTGTGCTGAAGCGCCGGGCAAGCGCCTTCGCCGGTACAGACCTTGACCTCGTGCTGCGTGCCCATGCCGTTGACGCAATCACCATCGCTGGAGTGGCAACCAGCGCGATGGTCGCCGCGACCTTTTACGACGCTGCTGATCGCGGCTACCGGACAACAGTGCTTCGTGATGGATGCGCGGATAGCGATCCCACCGTCCACGACTTCTTCATGGACAAAATCTTTCCAAGCCGGGGAGCCGAGGTCGTGTCGTGCGCCGAGTGGCTGTGACCCTTACCGACCCGCTACAAAGCCTGCGTGCTTCAAAGCGCGTAATCGAGCGTCCAAATGAGCGGGCGTGATAGTCAAGACCGTGCACGATGGACAGCAACGGCGCGTGCGCGGGTGTTGTCTTGCGGGCTGAGGGTCAATCTTCGGTACTAAATTACAAGAGATGTGACCATAAAGGGGTTTTGGCTCATTTTATCGACCTTGGTCTAGCAAATGACAACCGGCGTGAAATCCGGAATGTCGCCCAGGCGGCAGGCGTCGAATGCCGCAGGGCAACGGGGATTGACGGCGCAGCCAGGTGGCGGCCGCAGCGTCTCCACCGGCGCGATTGGGGGAGCGAGGCTATGGCGCCTGCGGGTACGGGTGGGCCGTCGCCGCAACTGACCTTGCCTTTCCCAATCTCACAGAAGTTCGGCTATCGATGATAGCAGCCTGTCGATCTGCTGCGGTCTATGCTGTGAAAACGCGGCAAACGTCAGGCGCATTCGAGTAGCCAGACGCGGGCGTGACCTTCACCACGATGTCGCGTTTGGTGAGTTCTGCATGAATTCGTTCAAGATCCAGGTCTCCACGCACCGAGACGATAGGAACCGGGGTATCCTCGATCTCGAAACCCTGGCTGCGGAAGCCGCCGCGCATATGCTTCACATTGCGTTCGAGGTTTGTGCGCATCTGTGGTGTCGTTTTCAGCAACTGCATAGCAGTGATCGCGGCCGCTCCTGGTGAAGGCAGTGATGCACTTCTTAGAATCATGGCGTTGCATTTGATCCTGTCGGCAAGCTCGCGATTCCCTGATGATCGTCGCGCGGGCTTCCGGCTCGCGCGAGCGCCTCTATGGGGAGAAGTAACACTCGCCCGAAGCCGGCAAGGCCCTAATCTGTGGCTGCCGGCTGCATCCTATGTCCCGATATATGACTTGGTGCAGGCGGACTGCGCCCGTGGATCTTCGTCAGGCCGCGTCGGAAAAGCAGAGATGCGTGGAAGGCTTCGCCAGCTCCAGGAAGGCCAGGAGATCCTCCCTCGAAAGCGCGGCGCACCCCTCCGTCGGCGAGTAGGTCGGCCGAGCGATGTGAAGAAAGATCGCGCTGCCCGCTCCGGCAATCGGAGGGTCGTCATTGTGCCCCAGCACGACGATGCAGTCATAGAGATCGTCATCGCGCCAGAGCTCCTCATGGCTGGCCGCAAAGGGCAGCTTAACCTGAAGATTGTAGTTGGGGTGCGAAGGGTCATCGCACCAGCCATCCAACTTGTCGATTTCATGGCAGGGGAAGTGCGTCGCTGGCATGGCCATTCGATCGGCTCGGTAGAAAACCTGGCGGATCGGCCATCGGCCGATGGGGCTCGCGCCGTCCCCCTCGACTTTTTCTACGCGCAAGCCGCCACGGCCGACGGCGCAACGCCATTGCTTATCTCCGTATTCGGCCTTCCAGCCCTCGCCGTCCCGCGACACGATCAGATCCAAGCTCAGCTCCTTCTTTGCACTGAAAACGCCCCGGTCATAGGTCCAGGGGGAAATGACATGCGACCGACCGGCCGCCCTGATCGGTCAGGGCTGGCTCCTGTGTCCGGCAGGTCGCCTGCGCGTAGGGACAGCGCGCCTGGAAGCGACATCCCGACGGCAAGTTCATTGGGCTCGGAATGTCGCCGACCAGCATCGGCCTGTCGCGGTTTCTCTGATGGGGATCGGCGCGCGGAACCGCCGAGATAAGGAACATCGTGTAGGGATGACGCGGATTCGAGAAGATTTCCTCCGTCGTTCCGACCTCCACCATCCGCCCGAGGAACATCACTCCGACGCGGTCGGCGAACTGGCGAACCACGCTTAAATCGTGAGTGATGAACAGATAGGTCAGCTTCAGCTGTTCTTGAAGGTCACGGAGCAGGTTGAGCACCTGCGCCTGGATCGACACGTCGAGTGCGGACACCGCCTCGTCGCAAACGACGAATTCCGGACTGTTGGCGAGCGCGCGGGCGATGCCGATGCGCTGCCGCTGCCCCCCACTGAACTGGTGAGGATAACGATGCAACAGATGCCTGCGCAACCCCACCATGTCGAGCAGTTCCTTGCAGCGGGCCTCGATTTGTTCCTCCGTTCCGAAGCCATGGGCGCGTAGCGGCTCCGCTAGGATTTCCTTGACGCGCATCCGGGGATTGAGCGATGCGAACGGGTCCTGAAAGACGATTTGAAGCTTCTTGCGCATCGCCCGCATTGCCGTTTCGTTGAGAGCGTTCAGATCCTGCCCGCGATACCGCACAGTGCCGGCCGTCCGCTCGAGAAGCCGCAGCATTACGCGGCCCAGCGTGGTCTTGCCGCAGCCCGACTCGCCTACTAGCGCGAAAGTCTCCCTCTCGTAGATATCAAGACTTATGCCGTCCACGGCGCGGATCGCCCGATCCTGTCGGCCAAAGAAGCTCGTTCCGATAGGGTAGTGCTTGCTAAGCCCGTCGATTGAAATGAGGACCTCGCTCACAGCTTTCCTCCCTGTTTGTTGTGGAGCCAACAGCGGGCTTTGTGGCCATTGCCGAGATCCGTCAGTTCGGGTTGTTGTACCTGACATACGGGCATCGCGTCGCCGCATCTGGGATGGAAACGACAGCCTTGGGGAAGTTTCGCAAGGTTGGGCACAACGCCCGGAATGCTGTTCAGGCGTTCCGTCGTGCGCTTCTCTGTGGCCTTCGGGATAGAAGCGAGAAGTCCCCTTGTATAAGGATGCGATGGTCGGTCGAAGAGGTCGAAGACGCTGGCCTGTTCCACGATCTGGCCCGCATACATCACGTTCACCTCGTCGCACATCTCCGCGATGATGCCGAGATCGTGTGTGATCATGATGATTGCCGTGCCTACCCTGTCGCGCAGCGCCATCATTAGTCGCAGGATCTGCGCCTGTGTCGTTACATCCAGCGCCGTCGTCGGCTCGTCCGCAATCAGCAGCTTCGGCTCACAAATCAAGCCCATGGCGATCATCGCCCGTTGCCGGAGACCGCCTGAGAGTTGATGCGGATATACATCGAGGCGCGCCGCCGGCTCCGGTATGCCGACGGTTTCGAACATGCGCAGAACATTTTCGCGGATGGCACGTCGGCCCATATCAGTGTGAATCGCGAGCGGTTCACCAACCTGCTGTACCATGGTCTTTACAGGGTTCAGCGACGTCATGGGCTCCTGAAAGACCATCGAGACTTCACGGCCGCGCTTGCGTCGCATCTCGTCGGGATGCAACTGCGTCAAATTCGTTCCATCGAGGAAGACGCCGTCGGCGCTCACCTTGCCGGGAGGCGACGACACTAGTCCCATCAGTGAGAGCGCCGTCATGCTTTTGCCAGAGCCGGATTCACCCACCAGGCCCACGATCTTGCCGCGGCCCACGTCAAACGACACGCCGTCGACAACCTTGACCGGGCCATTCTGGGTCTGGAATTCCGTGCGCAGATTACGCACGCTTAGCAATGTGCTTTGATCTTTCATCGCCTCGCCCGTCAGTCTTTCATGTAGGGATCGAGCGCGTCGCGCAGGCCGTCACCGACAAAATTGAACGCCAGCACCGTTATCAGGATGGCCACCCCGGGTATGATTGCGACTAGCGGTGCCGAGAAGAGGTATTCCTTGCCCTTGGCCACCAGCAGTCCCCAACTCGCTTCGGGAGGCTGGACGCCCACGCCGAGGAAGCTGAGGCTCGATTCCCACATGATCGCGTCGGGAATGCTGAGCGAAAACAACACGATCAGTGTCGGGATGACATTGGGGAAGATATGACCGATCATGATCGCCCGCTTCTTCGTCCCGTTCGCTCGGGCTGCTTCGATGAATTCCCTCTCCTTGACGGCGAGCGCTTGGGCGCGCACCACACGCGCCACACCGGCCCAGCCGACCAGGCTCAGCGCGATGAATATGTTGAAGAGGTTCGCACCCAGCGTGTACATCACCACCATCGCCAACAGCAGCGACGGGAAGGCAATCATTGTGTCGGCCAGGCGCATGATGATGAAATCGATCCTGCCCCCGTAGTAGCCACTGATGATGCCCATGACGGCGCCGATCATTAGCGAGATGAAACTCGGTACGATTCCGACAACCAGCGAAATCCGGGCGCCATAGAGAATCCTGGTCAGCAGGTCCCGGCCGAAATTGTCCGTTCCGAGCCAGTAGGTGGCGGACGGCGGCAGAAACTGCTCGTCCAGGGCGACGCGATAGGGGTCGTGAGGACTGATAAAGGGAATGAAAAGCGCGACGAAGATCAGCGCGCCAACGAGGATCAACCCGACCATCGCCATGCGGTTGCTGGCGAAGATCCTCAACGCGTCGCGGAAGTAGCTGTCGTCTCCGGTATCGTCGGTGAAGTCTTCGGTCGTTTCGGCGAACTGCGTCATTTCGATCCTCCCTTCATCTCGTGCCGAATGCGGGGGTCGAGAACGGAGTAGAGGATGTCGGCAACTAGGTTCCCCAGGATGACGAGTACGGTGGCGAATAGAACGGATCCTTGCAGAAGCGGCATGTCGCGCGCCTGAATGGCGTTGACGGAGATACGGCCCACGCCGGGAATGCCGAAAATCGCTTCGGTGATGACAGCGCCTGACAAAAGGCTCGCGACCTGGATCGCCATGATGGTCACGACGGGAATGAGCGCGTTCTTGAGCGCGTGCCGGCGGATCACAAGGAGCTCGCGAAGCCCCTTGGCCCGGGCTGTGCGGATGTAATCATGGCGCATCACTTCTAGCAGGCTGGAGCGGGTCAGGCGGGCAATCACGCCGGCGGAACTCCATCCCAGAACGATGGCGGGCATGATCATGTATTGGAAGCCGTAGAACCCGGATACCGGCAGCCATTTCAGCTTCAGGGCAAAGATGTATTGCATGAGCAGAGCCGACCAGAAGATCGGCATCGACACGCCCAGAAGCGAGAAGCCCATGAAGAAGTGATCGAGCAGTGAGTCCCGCCGGATCGCCGACAGGACGCCAGCAGGGATACCGATCACCCAGGAAACGACCGCCGCGCAGAGGGCGAGATAAAGCGTGTTCGGAAAAGCGTTGAGGATGAGCGTCGTGACGCTTCGGTTGAGCTTGATCGACACGCCAAGATCCCCCTGGAGGGCGGCGAAAAGAAACCTGAAATACCGCGTGATGAGCGGATCATCGAGGTGCATCTGCGCGCGAACACGATCGATAACATCGGCGCTCGCATGTTCCTTCATCATGAGCGCGATGGGATCGCCGGGAATCACATTGAGCATGATGAAAAGCAGCGCCGTGATGCCGATCAAAACAGGGATCGACATCGCGATGCGCTTTGCCACGAAAGTTAGCATCGAAAGAAGTCTTTCATTGCGCCTCGCCGAAGGGAGAGCTTCGAGGAGGTCAATTTTGAGAGAGAGGTCGGCAAGCGCGCTTGGCGGGCGCAGCAGAACAGCACCCGCCACGTCACAACGCCTTATTCGACTTCCATCTGGTAGTAGCTCATGTCGCTCCAGCCGTTCCACGGCACCACGAAGTTCTTGACACGCGGTTGGACGACATAGGCGTGATCGAGGCTAAACAGCGGCACCCACGCCGCGTCGTCTTGCACGATCCGATCGGTCATCTTCTGATAGAGCGCGCAGCGTTCCTCGGGATTGGTCATTGACCGTGCTTTGTCGAGCGCTGCGAAGACTTCGGGATCGTTGTTGTTGTAACCGCGGACCGCCGTCCCGCTCTTGCTGAAGAACGTGTAGAAGAAGTTATCCGGATCGTTGAAGTCAGCAGACCAGTTTTGCGTGTAGTTGTCGACCGTTCCTGCCTTGCGGCTCGCATAATAGGCCGACTCGTCCATCGTCTTGATCTGGGCGTTGAAGCCGGCTTCCTTGATCTGGGCCTGAATGATCTGGTTCATATCAGACCATTTCGAGGACCAGCTACTGACCTGTGTGAAGCTGATGTCCACCCCGTTGGGGTAGCCCGCCTCTGCCAGCAGCTGCTTTGCCTTCGACGGATTGTACTCGATGGGCGTTGCAGGCGCGTAGCAGGTGACGCCACGAGGCATCACGCCGTTCTCGATCATGCCCTTGCCGTAGAAATTCTTCTGAAGAATTTCCTGGCGATTGATGGCCATCTGGAACGCCTTGCGCACACGCACGTCGTCGAAGGGCTTCAGCGCCTGGTTGATGTGGTAGTAGTATATCCCGACGCGCGGACCCGCCCGGACTTGATCTTTCCACTGGTCGCTGCTGGTGAAATAGGGCAGCTGCGTTGGTGCGTAGTCGATGTCAAAGACGTCCAGTTCATCGGACTCGAAGAGAAGCCGCAGCGTCTCCGAATCCGCGACGATGCGGACGATGATCCGATCGAGCTTCGGGCGGCCGCGGTAGTACTGCTCGTTGGCTTCCAGAATCTGATTGTCGTTGAGGTTGTATTCTACCAGCTTGAACGGACCGGTGCCGTTCGTGGTTTCGGGCGAGAGACCGAACTGATCGCCGAGCGGCTCTGTGAACTTCCGGTTGAAAATCGAAGCCCCGGGGCTAGCCAAGAGCGCGACGAAGGCTGCGTAGGGTTCCTTCAGGACGACCTTGACGGTGTACTTGTCCACTGCCTGCAAGCCGGGGACCGTGGCTGCAGTTCCGTCCAGACGCTCCTTGGCGCCGTCGACGAAATCGAGGATGTCGGTGCCGAGGGCCTTGGTCTTGGGGTCGAGCATGCGGTCGAAGGTATAGACGACGTCATCGGACGTCAGTTCCTCGCCATTGTGGAAAAGCACGCCCTTGCGCAGATGGAACGTATAGGTTTTGCCGTCTTCCGAGACATCCCAGCTTTCCGCAAGGCCGGGCACGAGCCTGGATTCGCCGGGGCCGCTCGTTTCGGCCTCGACGAGCCGGTCGAAAACATTCAGCGGCAGCGTATAGAAATCGGTGGTCTTCTGGACGTCGACCGACTTCGGGTCCTCCTGATATGCGATCCGCAGCACATGATCGGCCGCGAGCGTGGGCGAGGCCAGAGCAAGCGTGACCAGCCCCGTCGCCATCAAAAATTTTACTCTATTAAACACGTATCTTTCCCTCCACTTTTTGGTTCTCCAGCCAAATCGGCGCACAGGAACCATCGTTCCGCGCTCCCCCGGCTGTTCCGTTGCTGGACTATCGTCTGATTTACCTTGCGCCGACCGTCATCGGCGTGCAGACCGCCCCGTCTGAGGCCCGTTCAGCCATTCCTTGACCCGCCCGCGCCGGAACCTGCCATGCCCCCGCTTGCTCGAGCTTCAACATCTCGCCGATATCTTGTCTGCGGCGGATCGTCCTGAACAGGCTGCCCTCAACAAGTACCTCGGCCACGAGATCGCGTGAATTGTACGTCGACGCCATCGACGCGCCATATGCGCCGGCGCAATCGAAAGCGAGCAGATCACCCGCGCGTAGTTCGCCTAGCCCTTCGTATGACCCGAACTTGTCGGAGCTTTCGCAGATCGGGCCCACGAGGCTGTAGGCGGGAACCGCCACCGCGGTCCGCGGCTCGTGAAGGGGGAGAACAGGATGGTGCGCGTCATAGAGCGCTGGACGCATCAGATCGTTCATCCCGACGTCCAGGATCCCCATTGTTCCACCAGCTATGTCCTTCAGGTAAAGCAACTCCGTCACCAGCAATCCTGCCCGGCCAACCAGCCATCGGCCCGGCTCCACGGTCAGTTCGCAGCCAAGGTAGCCAACCGTCTCCGCGATGATCTTGGCGTACTCGGCGATGTCCGGACCAACGGTGTCGTCGGAAGCGATCCCAATCCCGCCGCCGAGATCCAGGCGCGGCACGACCAGTCCCCTGCCGCGCATTGACGTCACAAGGTCGGCCATCGCCGAAAAGGCGCGTCGGTACGGCGCCATATCGTGGATTTGCGATCCGATGTGGACCGCGATCCCGAGCGCCTCCAGTTCCGGCATCGCCGCAACCTCGGCATAAAGGTCGGCCACGTCGCCGATCGGGATTCCGAACTTGCTTTCCTTCGTCGCGGTCGTGATCTTGGCGTGCGTCTTCGCGTCGACGTCGGGATTGACACGCAATGCGACGGGCGCGCGCTTGCCAAGGGCGCGGGCGATCTCGGCGACCACCGCTACTTCAGCCGCCGACTCGACGTTGATCTGGTGGATGCCGACGTCGAGCGCGCGGGCGATCTCGGCACGGGTCTTCCCGACACCGGAGAAGATTATCTTCGATGCCGGCACGCCAGCAGCCAGCGCGCGCTCTAGTTCACCGCCAGAAACGATGTCCATCCCGCAACCGAGTTCGGAAAGCAGGCGAAGGACAGCGATGTTGCCGTTGGCCTTGACTGCGAAACAGATCGACACCTCGCTGGGACTGAGGGCGGCCGCAAGGCACTGGTAGGCGGATCGAATGGCATCGGCGGAATAGCAGTAGAACGGTGTCTGCACAGCCGTCGCGACATCGCTCAGAGGCACGTCCTCGACATGCAGGTCGCCAGATCGATATGCAAGCCACTCCCGGTCGTTCCCCTGGCGACTCGCTGTTTCCGCATACTTAGTCATTGGTCCATCACACGTTTATTCGGATCAGCACATCCTGAGGCCCGGATGATTCCAGAGCTTGTGATGCTTGGGAAATATTTGATAAGGCGGTCTTATTCAGATTTGATATGTAATGTGGCGCCTCAGCCAAGCCTTTCCTGGCATTTCCAGATCGCGCGAAACAGCAAGAAAGATACACAACGATGCGGCTCAATCAGCGACAGCTGGAAATTTTCAATGCCATCATGATCAATAAGAGCATGACCGCGGCGGCGGCGGCGCTGGGGACATCGCAGCCGACAATCAGCCGCGAACTACGGGATATGGAGCTGCGGATCGGATTCGAACTCTTCGTGCGTTTCGGCAAACGTCTGACGCCGACAAACCAGGCGCTGCTCCTGCATGAAGTCGTGCGCCGCTCCTTCGTCGGCATGGAGGAAATCAGTCGGGCCGCGTCGGCGATTCGGACGCACAACGCCGCGAACTGCCGGGTCGCGACCATCCCAGCCTATGCAGAGGCCATCCTCCCACGCGTGGCGCAGCGCCTGATGAAACAGCGCCCCGCAGTTCATTTGTCCCTTCATTCACTGGAGGAATTATCGCTGCAGCGCGAAATGGCGACGACAGTGTTCGACCTAGGGCTGACCGAGGGACGGTTCGAGTATCAGGCGGTGATCTCGCAGCGCATCGAGGTTGGCGATCTGGTTTGCGTCTTGCCGATCAGCCATCCACTTTCGCCGAAGAGGATCCTCGAACCGGCGGATTTTGACGGTGTGCCATTCGTTTATTTTTCACAGGGTGACCCGTACAGAAGAAAACTGGATGACATTTTCTTCGAGGCGGGCGTATCGCGCAGCTACGCGGTCGAAACGACGACGGCGGCAAGCGTCTGTTCGATGGTTTCAGCAGGGCTGGGCGTGTCAATCATCAATCCGCTGACCGCTGCGAACTATCTGGGCAAGGGCGTGCTTCTTAGAAGGTTCAGCGTCGCCGTGCCGTATACACTTGCTGTCTGGCGCCCTGCCCGAAAATCTGGCTCAACAGTCGCGGAAAAATTCACATCGGTTCTGCGAGAGGTTGCCGATGAGATGCGGGCGACATTGCGGTCTGCGATGGACAAGGGGTAGGTGACCGTCCCTTCCCATGCTTATCCACGTATCTTCCCGAGAACGGACGAACGGCTTCTGGCCCCAAAGCCGCCATTGACGCCATGATCCGAAGGGCCTAGATGCCACATAACTGCAGAAGGAGATTTATGCGCAGAGGCTTCGATTGAACCGCGTGTAGCGGTATCGCTCGGCATCATGAAGGTGCTGATCCTCTTTGCATGACTTATTTCTGCGGAGTTCTCATGAAGAACCAGAATGTGGTGATCCGGCCCTTTGATGCGGCGACGGACATCGAAAAACTGTCGGGCATCTGGCTCGACGCTTCCCTTGTGGCTCATCCTTTCATCGGCGCGCGGCGGCTCATCGAACAGCGGCAGTTGATTGAGGAGAAATACCTGCCCAATGCCGAGACCTGGGTCGCCTGCCGCATGGGTGAACCTGTTGGCTTCATCAGCTTGCTGGACACGTTCATCGGGGCGATTTTTGTTGCCCCGGACCAGCAAGGGCAGGGAATCGGGCGCAAGCTGATTGCCCACGCAATGGTCCGGAAGGGCGAGCTTTCACTGGAGGTCTACACCCAGAACGAACAGGCCGTCCGGTTCTACACGGCGCTTGGTTTTAACGAGGTGTCGCGCAGGTCGACTGATGATGAAGGCTTTCCGTTCGAGAATGCACATTTGCGATTGAACGGCTGAAGAAGCGACCGGGCAGCGCCATTTCGCTGTCCGGTCACGCACCTGGCTATGGCCGCTTTTCCCCGCCGGGCTGTCCTTGCACAAACGAACAGGAGATGAGGGTTATCCGCGGAAAGGGCTATAGAGGGACATGCCCTCTATAGTGGTGTTTCAAACAGCTTCTCGCTCGTCGGCGATTGACCAGTTGTAGATGCAACGATCTAGTCCAATGGCGATTTCGAGAACTTTGACAGTAAGCTCACGGATGCCTGACTTTCCGGTCATCGGGATGGTCGCCGGAAAGTCCGTCCGACGCGAAATGGACGCGATCTCCATCCACTTGTCACCATTGTCGACTTCCACATCCATGGTAACTTCGGAATAGGACGGAAGCCTATCTGAAGGAACGATACGCGTGGGAAGCCGGGTCACCGCCGCAAGCGTACACCGAACAGGTTCCAACACCGCACTGTGGTAGTCATTCGCGGTGTCAGCGGCAAACGCACATTGGAATTCCATCTGCCAGAATTCCTTCAGGCGTATATGCTTGGTCGCTTGGTCTTGCTCGCGCCGGAATGACTTACCAGCCTGCCAGACACAGAGAGGTAGTCGTACTTTGGCATGCGAAGTTAGCAAGTGGTGCATGTAGACATAGGTTGATGGCGTGGTCTCGGGTCGCAACACAAGCTCGTGGTCGTGATCTGACAAACGCTGCTGCACGAAGACATCTTCGGGTCCATAGGCGTCGGAAATAAGGTTCCGTGGAGTTAGAAGGGGTGCCTCAACGCGACGTATGTCCCAAGCGGAGTTCATCGCTTTCAGAGCCACGGCAACTTCGGCCGCAATGTGGGTGATAGCGCTTTCGCGCAGACGGATTTCGCGCTCGGTCCAGTGGACGAGCCCATTGGCATCGTAAAGGGAAAGCATGCTGCTCTCTTCTGATAAAAGGTGGAGATATGGCTGAAGCTTTACGTCTCCGGCAAGCGGAGACGGCGCACGCCGAGCCCCCGCGTCTAGCCGAAGACGCCCATACCTCGACGGCCAGCAAAACCAACTACGGTGGCCGGGAAAATCAGAGCAGCAATGTTCGCAGTCTGGAACATGATCGCATTCTTACGCAGCCACTATGAAGTTGGCAAGACAGTGCTCCAATTTCGCGATTGTCTGGCTCAGACACGGTTACTCATGACCGCAATGGGCGCGAAGCGGTCAGCTCGGCGGTGAATTCGCCTGCCCTCGTTCGGCTGCGCGCTAAAGGTCCTGTTTCGACCAAGATAGGCCGTTTGTCGTGTGTCCGCTTCAGCCAAAGTTGTTCCAAAAGCGGACCGACAGCTTCCGGCCCGAAGGCGGCATTTCGAGATCGGCTCGATAGACAACTTCCGGCACATCACCGCCCTACTGTATGCACTGGTTCTCGCCAGACGCGCAGCAACTAATCCGCAGTAGCCTCGGCATCGGTATCGAGGATTGATATCGAAGTCGCAGAGCGGCAACCCAATGTCATTTGCGGCGGATGATAGGCTTGGTGTTCTGCGTCCGAATGGCGAAGGCCGAAAAATGGGCAACGTCGGCTTCGCTCGGCTCCTGCCCAGTGAAGCTGCGCAGATAGGCGGCAAGGTGACCGAGCCGAGTCTCCAACTGCTCCTTCACATCGAGCGTGTAGTAACCGATCTGCATGTAATAGAGCACGCGGGCGCGGATGAAGGCGTCCTCTTCGTCGTAGCCATGGCGCAGATACATATCGCGGATGGCGCCGAGCCTCTCGTCGTCGGCGGCATCGATGACGTCGCGCACGTCGGCCGACCGCCGGGCCCATTCGCGCACGGCGAAGTCGAAGCGCGGATCGAACAGGCTTTCGTCGGCCCAGCATTCGAAGACGTTCGCGACTGCGCGCACGATGCTGTCTGCGGGCCTTGCTGCGCGCTCGACGATCGCCTTGGTGTTGGTGTCGCGCCAGTGTTCCAGCAGCCGGTCCAGCAGATCCTGGCGGCTTTCGAAATAGTGATAGAAGCTCGAGCGCGACACGCCGAGCCGCTCGCCCAGCGGGAGGATGCGCACGCTTTCCACGCCATCGGCGATCAGCACTTCCAGCGCAAGATTGATCCAGTCCCAGCGCGTCACCTTGACGTTGCCTGGAGCGAGCTCTTCCTGTGGCATCAACTTGATCATCATTGACGAATGACACAGCGCGCACCTCTTCGCAAGGAGCACTGGACATGTTTGTCCAATCATTGTACAGACATGTCCAATGACTCTATCTGGGGAGGCGGGGTTGAAGTCGCATTACCGAGCCGTCGTGATCGGAGGTGGCGTCGTCGGCGCCTCGGTGCTTTATCACCTCACCAAATTCGGCTGGGCGGACGTCGCGCTGATCGAACGTGCGGAACTCACCGCCGGCTCCACTTGGCACGCCGCAGCCGGCTTCCATGCGCTGAACGCCGACCCGAACGTGGCGGCGCTGCAAGACTACACCATCAACCTCTATCGCGAGATCGAGACCGAGTCCGGCCAGGATGTTGGCCTGCACATGACGGGCGGCGTCAACATCGCCAGCGACCCCAGCCGGTGGGAGTGGCTGAAATCGGCCTGGGCCACTTTCCAATCGGTCGGCATCGAGACGGCACGCCTGGTGACGCCCGAGGAAATCAACGAGATATGCCCGATTGTCGACCTGAAGGGGGTGCTGGGCGGCCTCTACGATTCGAACGAGGGCCATCTCGATCCTTATGGGACGACCCATGCCTATGCGGGAGCCGCGCGCAAGCGCGGCGCCGACGTCATTCTGCGTAATCGCGTGGTCGAGCTGAGGCCGAGACCGGACGGAAGCTGGGATGTCGTCACCGAAAACGGCACGATCGTCGCCGAGCACGTCGTCAACGCGGGCGGTTTGTGGGCGAAGCAGATCGGCCGGATGGTTGGCATCGACCTGCCGGTTACGCCGATGGAACACCATTACGTGGTGACCGACGATATTCCCGAGGTTGCCGCGCTCGATCGCGAGATCGGCGTGTCGGTCGACCTCGACGGGTTCTCTTATTTACGGCAGGAGCGCAGCGGCCTTTTGATCGGCGTCTACGAACAGGACGCACGGCATTGGAACATGGACGGCGCGCCATGGGATTACGGCATCGAGTTGATACCGGAAGACATCGAGCGCATCGCACCAGAACTTGCTCGGGCCTATGAGCGCTATCCCTGCCTGACGAAGGCCGGCATCCGTAAATGGGTCAACGGCGCCTTCACCTTCACGCCGGATGGCAACCCGATCGTTGGGCCGGTGCGTGGCCTCCGCAACTACTGGGTGGCCTGTGGGGTGATGGCCGGCTTCAGCCAGGGCGGCGGCGTCGGCAAGTCGCTCGCCGAATGGATGATCCACGGCGAGCCGCAGGCCGACGTCTTCGGCATGGACATTGCCCGCTACGGCGCCTTCGCCGCCAACCGTGAATATCTCAAGCAGACAACGCACCAATTTTATTCGCGTCGCTTCGTCATGACCTTCCCGAACGAACGCCTGCCGGCAGGCAGACCGCTGAAGCGGCCCGGCGCCTATGAGCGCATGACGGCCGCCGGCTGCCAGTGGATGGGATCGTGGGGGCTGGAGCTGCCCGCTTATTTCGCGCCCGCTGGCTTCGTGGAGACACCGACGCTCAAGCGCTCCAATGCCTTCGACATCGTTGGCGCTGAGGCCCGCGCCGTGCGCCAGACAGCGGGCCTAACCGACACGACCGGCTTCGCGCGTTACGAGGTCACCGGGCCGGGCGCCGCGCGCTGGTTGGATCGGCTTCTAGCTGGCAGGCTGCCGCAACCGGGCCGCGCCCGGCTGGCGCCTATGCTTGGCCATGACGGGCGGCTCAAAGGCGACCTTACCGTCATCAACTGGGGCGACGGCAGCTACTGGCTGATGGGCTCCTATTATCTGCGCGAATTTCACCTGCGCTGGTTCGAGGACCATGCCGCGCCTGACGCGGCCGTGCGCGACATTTCCGACGCGGTGGCCGGATTCCTGGTCACCGGCCCGAAGGCACGCGACATCCTCGCCGCCACCACGCATGGCGACGTTTCCTCCCGGGCGCTGCCCTTCATGGGTTGCACGGAGCTCGACGTCGGCACGGTGCGGGCGAAGGTTGCACGGCTTTCCATCGCTGGCGAACTCGGCTTCGAGATCAATTGCGAGGCGGCCGAACATGCGACCCTGCACGATACGCTGTTGGCCGCCGGCCAGGAAGCGGGGCTCATCCAGGTGGGTTACTACGCACTGAACGCGCTGCGCCTCGAAAAAAGCTTCGGCATTTGGTCGCGCGAGTTCACGCAGGGCTACACGGCCGGCATGACCGGGCTGGACCGCTGGATCGCCTTTGACAAAGGCGACTTCATCGGCCGCAACGCGGCGCTCGAGGAGCGCGAGCGGGGCGGATCAAAGACCGTTCTCGTTACGCTGGAGGTCGACGCGACGGACGCTGACGCCAGCGGCTTCGAGCCGGTTTGGCACGAAGGAAGCCGAGTGGGTTTCATCACGTCCGGCGGCTACGGATACACCGTGGGCAAGAGCCTTGCACTCGCGCTCGTCGAAAAGGAATTCGCGTTGGAAGGCACTGCGCTGTCGGCACACATCGTTGGAGTGGAGCGCCCGGTGAGGGTGATCGCTGCCTCGCCCTACGATCCCCGCGGCCTGGCGATGCGAGCATAGGAGGTGGTCTAATGGTCGTAGGCGTTGAAAGGGAAAGTCGTCGCGGGCGCCGGACCCGCGCCGAGGCCGGTGCAGCGAGTGTGCGTCGGCCCGACTATCGCACTCTGCGCAATCCGTTCCTGCCGCAGCCGGTCTTTTCCGACGATCAGGTCGCGGCGATCCATGATACGGCGCTGCGTGTGCTGGAGGAACTTGGCATCAAGGTATTGCTGCCTGAGGCGCGCGAACTCTACAGGCAGGCCGGCGCCCTCGTGGATGAAGATACGCAGATGGTGCGCATCGGCCGCGAAATCACCACCACCGCGCTTGCCTCCGCTCCAAAATCGATCCTGGCGCTTGCAGGCGACCGTTCGCGGGATATCGCATTGGAATTGGGCACGCTGACCTTCCTGCCCGGATGCGGCGCGCCCAACGTCACCGATCTCGACCGCGGCCGCCGACCCGGCAACCTGGCCGACTTCGAAGACCTGATACGTCTTGTCCAGAGCTTCGATGTTCTGCACCTTCTCGGCCCTTGCATCGAGCCGCAGGACGTCGACAACCACCTACGTCATTACGCGGTGAACCGGGCGCAGCTCACGCTCTCCGACAAGTTCCCCTTCGTCTTCGCGCGCGGCACCCAGCAGGTGGAGGACGGCTTCGAAATGGTGCGCCTTGCGCGCGGCCTGTCGCAGGACGAGTTCCGCGCCGGGGTTCATTGCTACACGGTCATCAACACCAACTCGCCACGCCAGCTCGACATCCCGATGGCGCAGGGCATCATTGACTTCGCCAGGGCCGGGCAGGCCTCGATCATCACGCCCTTCTGTCTGGCCGGCGCCATGGCGCCGATCACGGTTGCGGGCGCACTGACCCTGCAACATGCCGAGGCGCTAGCGGGGATCGCGCTCGCGCAGATCAGCAGGCCCGGCGCGCCTGTGGTCTATGGGAGCTTCTCCTCAAATGTCGACATGAAGTCGGGCGCTCCCGCCTTCGGCACGCCCGAGCACGTCAAGGCGACGTTGGGGGCTGGGCAACTTGCTCGCTTCATCGGCCTGCCCTGGCGCTCCGGCGGCGGCAGTGCGGCCAATATCTCCGACGTGCAAGCCGCGCACGAAACGCAATTTGCGCTGTGGGGCACCGTGCTTGCCGGCGCCACGGTCTGCATCCATGCGGCCGGCTGGCTGGAGGGTGGCCTCAGCATCTCCTTCGAGAAGCTGATCACCGATATCGAGGCGCTGCAGACCGCGGCGGAGCTGTGCGCGCCCACGCCGGGCGATGCTGACGCCATTGGCCTTGACGCCATCGCTGAGGTGCAGCCGGGTGGCCACTTCTTTTCGGCCCAGCACACGATGGAGCGCTACCGCACTGCATTCTACGAGCCGCTGGTGGCCGATCTTTCGAACTTCGGCACATGGACGGAAAACGGCTCGCGCACGGCGACCGAGCGCGCAAACGGTGTCTGGAAACGGGTGTTGGCCGACTTCCAGCCGCCGCCATCTGCCACCGCCTGCACCGAGGTGCTGGACGAGTTCATTGCGCGCCGCACCCGACAGGGCGGCGCCATGCCCGTCTCCTGACGGGGGAACCGGTAAACAAGAACGGGCCAAAATGGCCAATGGGAGGATGAAATGGAATTCTTGACGCGTAATGGCAAGCAAGTTCCCGAAAGCGTGCGGCGCATGGCGACCGAGGCCGGCAAAGGCCGCATGGACCGCCGCGAGTTCCTGGCGCTGGCCAGCGCCTTCGGCCTTTCCACCGCCGCCGCTTACGGCATGATCGGGTTGGCCGCGCCAACGGCAGTGGCCGCGGCGGAGCCGAAGAGGGGCGGAGTGGTCAAGGTGGCCATGCTGGTCAAGGAGATGAAGGACATACGCTGCCTCGACTGGGGTGAGATGGGCAACCTCGCCCGCCAGGTGCTGGAGCCGCTGGTGCGCTACACCAAGGATTTCACCTTCCAACCCATGCTGCTGGAAGGCTGGGACGTGAACGACGACGCCACCGAATATGTGCTGCATCTGCGCAAGGGCGTGAAATGGAACAACGGCGACGACTTCAATGCCGACGACGTCGTCTTTAACCTCGCCCGCTGGTGTGACAAGGCGGCGGAGGGCAACTCGATGGCTGCACGCATGGCCTCGCTCATCGATCCGGCCACCGGCAAGGCCCGCGAGGGTGCGATCGTGAAAGTCGACGACCATATCGTGAAGCTGAAGCTCGCGGCCTCCGACATTTCCATCATTCCCGCCTTCTCCGACTATCCGGCGCTCATCGTGCATCGCGATTTCGAAAAGAACGGCGCGGATTTCGTGAAGCACCCCGTGGGCACTGGCCCCTTCGAGCTTGTCTCCTACGAAACCGCGACGCGCGCGGTCTACAAGCGCCGCGAGAGCGGCGGCGCGTGGTGGGGCGGCGAGGCTTATCTCGATGGTCTCGAGTTCATCGACTACGGCAATGATGCCAATGCGATGATCAGCGCCTTCGAGGCGGGCGAGGTGCAGGCCAACTACGAGACCACCGGCGACTACGTGCCGATCCTCGACGGCATGGGCCTTAGCCGAAACGAGATCCTGACAGCGGGCACGATCACCGCCCGCATGAACGTCGCCAACAAGCCTTACGATGATCAACGGGTGCGTAATGCCGTGCAATTGGCGGTAGACAACGCGACCGTGCTCAAGCTCGGCTACAACGGCCTCGGCGAAGTGGCAGAGAACCACCATGTGTGCAGCATCCATCCGGAATACGCCGCGCTGCCCGCCGTGGGGCGCGACATCAACAAGGCCAAGGCGCTGATGGCGGAGGCCGGCCAGATGGATTTCGAGCATGAGATCATAACCGTGGACGAAGACTGGCAGAAGAACACCGGCGACGCCATCGCCGCCCAGATGCGCGAAGTCGGCTTCAAGGTGAAGCGCACCGTTCTGCCCGGCTCGACCTTCTGGAACGACTGGACGAAATATCCCTTCTCACTCACCGTCTGGTCAATGCGGCCGCTCGCCGTGCAGGTGCTGGCGCTGGCCTACCGCTCGGGCGAGGCGTGGAACGAGTCCGCCTTCTCCAGCAAGGAGTTCGACGAGAAGTTGTCGCTGGCCATGGCCACACCTGATGTCGAGAAGCGCCGCGTCATCATGAAGGATGTCGAAAAGACCCTGCAGGAATCCGGCGTTCTGGTGCAGGCCTATTGGCGCAAGATCTTCAACCACACGGCGCCTGCGGTGAAGAACTACTTTGCCCACCCCATGCAGGAAACGCTGTTCGAGCAGGTGTGGCTCGAAGCTTAGGATGAGGACCTATACATCGGATTGGAATTGTTAGATTCCCTCGCGTCAATTAAAGGATCGTCGGTCAAGAGTCGGATGCGGCATGGACAGCACTCGAGCCGCATCTGCTGATCCACGTCCGCAATGAAGTCGGTCCGGAACAGATCCGCGACAGCAATACCAGTCTCATGCTCCTTCGAGCCCGAAGTTCCTCCCCCAGCGACGGATCTTTCGTAGGAGACCACGATGCCACGCATCGGCGGCATTTCCTCGATCAGGCGTAGGCTCAGCGGAAACCGCTTATAAAGCCACACCGCATGGGCAATGAACTGTGGCGGGAAGCGGTAGCGCTTGTTGCCGACGGACTTCTGACGCTTCGTTTATGTGACAAGCCCCGCGCAGGCAAAGCCGGCTTGCAAAACCGCTCGCCAAAGCCAGCTGCGTCGTCCGATGCTCCGCGCCGGCAAGGTCGGATCTTGGAAGGTCGAGCTTTGTGCTGATCGTCTCAAGCAGCAACGTATCCTCTGCCGCCGCAACAAGTGCGGCGATGGCGAGGAGATCGACCGCGATGCCCGCGAGATGCCGATCACTTGCAGCATCGGCGAAGTGCTTCAGCATCGCACGGATCAGGTCCTTCTTAGTCGCGAAGTGATGGAGCAGCCCGCCCTTACTGACGCCGGCCCGTCGGGCAATGGCATCCAGGGTGACTTTGCCGAAGCCATTTTCCAACGCAACGTATATGGCAGCGTCGAACAGGCGCTCCTTCGGTTCGAGGCGTCGGGCGGAAGACGCAGGCTCCATCGCCGTCCGGCTGGGATCTATCATTCCGCTGGTGCCTGAACTGTTTCGGACGGTTCTGCGCTTGCGTGCGCTTGCGGCTCTCCGCGCCCGAACATCTTCATGATAAAGACGAAGAAGACCGGCACGAAGAAGATGGCAAGGATGGTAGCCGAGATCATGCCGCCCAGCACGCCGGTGCCGATGGCGTTCTGGCTGGCGGCACTTGCACCGGTGGCGATGGCCAACGGTACAACACCCAGACTGAAGGCCAGCGACGTCATGATGATGGGCCGGAAGCGGAGTTTGGCCGCCTCGACCGTCGCATCGATGAGCGACATCCCTTCCTTGCGCAGGTCCTTGGCGAATTCGATGATCAGAATCGCGTTCTTGGCGGAAAGCCCGATGATGGCGATCAGGCCGACCTTGAAGTAGACGTCGTTCGGCATGCCCATGAACATCACAGCGAGCACCGAACCGAGAACGCCCAGCGGCACAACGAGGATCACGGACACCGGTATCGACCAACTCTCGTAGAGCGCCGCCAAAAGCAGGAACACAAACAGAATGCTGAGCACGATCAAGGCGGGTGCCTGCGAGCCGGACTGGATTTCCTGGAGCGATTGCCCTGTCCATTCATACCCGAAGCCGGATGGCAATTCATCCGCCAGGCGCTCCATTTCCTTGATCGCAGCTCCCGATGAGAAGCCGGGAGCTGCCTGGCCGGTGATACGCACCGATGGGTAACCGTTGTAGCCGACGACCTGCGCGGCTCCCTTTTGCCACTCGATAGTGGCGAAGGAGGACAGTGGAACCATTCCGCCGCGGGCGTTTCGCACATTGAGGTTCAGCAGGTCATCGGTCTGCATCCGGCGCCCGACATCGGATTGCACTGTCACACGTTGCATCCTGCCGGCATTCGGGAAATCGTTGACATAGGCAGAGCCCAGATTGGCCGAGATCGTCGAATTGATGTCGGCAAAGGTAACACCGAACGCATTCGCCTTTTCGCGGTCAATCAGGAGATTGACCTGGGCGGCGTCGGGCATGCCTTCGACGCGAACACCGGTGATGACCTTGCTCTTTGCGGCAGCTGCGACGAGTTGGTCGCGTGCGGCAGCAAGCGCTGCCTGCCCTTTGCCCGATCTGTCCTGGAGACGGAAGGTAAAGCCGTTGGATGTACCTAGGCCCTGGATCGGCGGTGGCGACAGCGCGAAGGAGATCGCATCCTTCATCTGAAACAGCTTGCGGTTGGCCCGGTCGCTGATGGCTGCGGCCGAGTTCTGCTTGTCACGTTCACTCCAGTCGTCAAGGGTAACGAATGCCAGACCGGCATTCTGGCCCGCCCCGGAAAAGCTGTATCCGTTGATCACGATCATGCGGTCGACTGCTTCCTCTCCCATGAAAATCGACTCGACATTCTCGGCAATGGCCCGGGTGCGATTGCTGCTGGATTCCGGCGGTCCCTGAATATCAACGATCAGGTAGCCCTGGTCTTCATTGGGCAGGAAGGCCGTCGGGAGTTGAGTAAAGGCCCAGCCAAGACCAACCACCAAAGCCAGGTAGATGACCATGAAGCGGCCCGTCCGCTTGACGACCCATCCAACGCTGGACGTATAGGTCCGGGTCGTCCGATCGAAGTTGCGGTTGAACCAGCCGAAAAAGCCCTTCCTTTCGTGATGACCCGCGCCGATCGGCTTCAGGAAGCTGGCGCATAGCGCGGGTGTCAGCGACAGCGCCAGGAACCCGGAGAACAAGATCGACACGACCATCGTCAGGCTGAACTGCCGGTAGATGACGCCAACGGCGCCCGGGAAGAACGCCATGGGCACAAAAACGGCGGTCAGAACCAACGTGATGCCGATGATAGCGCCGGAGATCTGCTTCATGGCCTTGCCCGTCGCTTCCTTCGGCGACAAGCCTTCTTCTGCCATGATGCGCTCGACATTCTCGACCACCACGATGGCATCGTCGACAAGGATGCCGATCGCCAGCACCATCGCGAACATCGTCAGGACGTTGATCGAGAACCCGGTAGCCATCATGACGGCGCAGGTGCCTAGAAGCGCTACCGGAACGACCAGTGTCGGGATGACCGTGTAGCGGAAGTTCTGCAGGAACAGGAACATCACGGCGAAAACGAGCACCATCGCTTCAAAAAGCGTATGGATGACCTTTTCGATCGACACCTTGACAAACGGCGACGTGTCGTAGGGGATGGCGTATTCCAGGCCTTCGGGGAAAAAGCGGGACAGTTTCTCCATCTGCGCGCGGACGGCTTCGGATGTCGCCAATGCGTTGCCCGTGGGCGACAGCTGCACCGCGACCGCGGCGCTGGGCTGGCCATTCAGCCTGGTGGAGAAGTTGTAGTTTTCCGCGCCGACCTCGATGCGCGCCACGTCCGACAGTCGGACCGACGAGCCATCGGGATTGGCGCGCAGCACGATCGATCCGAATTCTTCGGCGGATGTAAGCTGTCCCTTCACCAGCACGGTGGCCGAGATCTGCTGTGTGATCGGGTTGGGATCCCCACCGATGCGGCCGGCTGCAACCTGCGCGTTCTGCGACCGGATCGCATTGTTGATATCGTCCGCTGTGAGTTTCAGGCCGACCATCTTGTCAGGATCGATCCAGATGCGCATGGCGCGAGGCGTCGCGAACAGCTGTGCGCGGCCAACACCGTCGATACGCCGGATTTCACTGAGCACGTTGCGGTTCAGATAGTCGCCGAGACCGACGACATCGAGCGAGCCGTCCGTCGACGTGAGCGCTACCATCATCAGGAAGCCGCTTCTGGCCTCCTCAACCCGGATGCCGACCTGCTTAACGACCTGTGGCAGGCGCGGCTCGACGCGTCGGACTGCGTTCTGCACGTCGAGGGAAGCCTGCCCGCTGTCGGTTCCAGGGGCAAAGGTCGCCGTGATGGTGGCCATGCCGAAGGAATCGGACGTCGATTCGAAATAAAGGAGCCCCGCGACGCCGTTGAGCTCTTCCTCGATGGGCCTGGTAACGCTTTGATAGATGTCTTCGGGTGAAGCACCGGCATAGGTCGCGTTGATGGAGACCTGCGGTGGGGCCACGTTCGGATATTGAGCGACTGGCAGGAACGGAATGGCGATGACGCCGGCGAGCATGACGAAAATCGCCACGACCCACGCGAAAATGGGCCGGTCAATGAAAAACTGGGGCATTATGATATTCCTTAGCCGGCCTTGGGCTTGCTTCCGGGACCCACAAAATCGCTGCCGGTCGCTGACGAGGCATCCTTCGGCTTCCACGTTTGGGCAGCTACCGCAGCACCTGGCCTGACCTTCTGGAAGCCTTCAACTATGACCTTGTCGCCTGCCTTGAGGCCGTCCTCCACCGTCCAACGGTCGCCAACCGCGCGACCGACCCGAACCGTCCGGAGCTCGGCCAGGTTCTTGTCGTTGACCACATAGACTTGTGCACGCCCGCCCACGTCACGCTGGATCGCCTGCTGCGGGATCGCGATGGCATTTTCCTGGATGCCCTGCTCGATAAGCACGCGGACAAACATGCCAGGCAGCAGGTTCCCATCAGGATTGGGGAACTCGCCGCGAAGCGTCACCTGTCCGGTGGTCGCGTCTACCGCCGCTTCAAGGAACAGGAGTTTGCCGGGGTGCTCATACGCACTGCCGTCATCCAGTCGAAGCATCACCCGGGCCCCGCCCGCCTCGGCATTCGTCAATGCGCCGTTTTCGAGTGCCCGCCTAAGCTGGAGAATCTCGTTCGCAGACTGAGTGAAATCGGCATAGACCGGATCGATCTGCTGTATGGTGGCAAGGCTTTCGGGACCATTAGCACTAACGAGCGCGCCCTCCGTGACATTGGCACGGCCGATGCGCCCGGAGATGGGCGCCTTGATCTCAGCGTAGTCCAGATTGAGTTGCGCCGTCGCAAGGCCTGCGGTCGCAATCGCCACATCGGCGTCCGCCTGCGCGAGTGCTGCAACCGCGTTGTCGAGTTGCTGGCCGCTGGAAACGTTGCGTTCGCGTAGTTCTCTCTGGCGCTCGGCCTGTTGGCGCGCCTGAAGCTGGACGGCTTGCGCGCGCTGCAGCGTCGCCTCCGCGCTCGCTACCTGCGCGCGAAACAAGGCCGGGTCGATACGGTAGAGCACGTCTCCTTCCTTCACCAGGCTCCCCTGTTCGAATACGCGTTCGAGCACGATGCCCGAGACGCGCGGTCGCACCTCGGCGATGCGTATCGGGGCAATGCGCCCCGGCAGCTCGTCCAGAATGGGAAGGGCTTCCGGAACCACCTCGATGGTGCTCACTGCCGATGGCGGGGGAGCGGCTGGAGGTGCCTTTGCGGATTCTTTGGAATCGCATCCAGAAATGAGAGCGAAAAGAGCGATAGCCACTGTAAGCTTCAGTGGCAAAACGGGCATACGCATAAGTAAATCCGGGAAAAATTGAGGATTGCCGGAACGGCTATCGATGAGGTGGCCTGGCGGCTGTGGGTGATGATCAACCGCCAGTCGGCGCGCCGGTGGCTTCGGAGTGGAAATGCTCTGCATCGACCAGCCAGCGGATGTCGCGCAGAATGTCTGCGCGTTCAGCATCCGACCAGGGATGCAGGTTGTGCAGTTCGAGTCTCTTGAGACCCTCGAGAGCCAGAAACGCGAGAATGGCACCGCGAGGATTTTCCGCCGTTTCCGTGACCGAGGCGATCATCCGCGTATAGACCGCTTCGATGATACCTCGCGCTTCGGCATCCTGGGCAAGAGCAGCGACCATATTGACCGCAACGGCGCGGACATGGTCGCGATGTCGTTCGGCTGCGGCTGAAATAAGACCGTTTATCGCGGCGCTCGGAGCCGAACCAAGCGGCGCTGTCAACGCCAGGATCCGGGCCTCTTCGCTTTCCATACGCCGCCGGATGACGGCGTTGATGAGTTGTTGCTTGGATTTGTAGTCGTAGATCACGCTGGCTTTGCTGATCCCGGCCTCGACCCCGACTGCATCAAGTGTCAGATGCGCGGCGCCGTCGCGGACAACCACGCGCTCGGCCGCATCTAGAATGTCGCTCTGCTCAATTACCCTTGGACGGGCCATACCTTAACGCCTGCTCTGCCTATAATTAATTTCCGACTGGTTGGTTATTGTAGTTGCAGCGCAGCAAGAAGTTCAATTCACCAAATCGTGTGCCGTGTTCCGACTAGGCCTTCTTCGCTGTAACCCCCGGTCTCGAGTAGGTTTTCGTTCAAGGGAAAATCGGCTCGAAGTCCAACCTGTCAGAGATAGCTCACAAGCTGGTGATTGCATTGCTCGCCTTATGCCTGATGGTGCTGCCCGTCGCGGCACGGCAGCCTGCGGGCAATCTCGCCAACGCCACAGTCATGACCGAGGGCGGTCAGAAGGCTGTAGGCGTCGGTGCCGCCCGCGCCAACGCGCTCAGCGACGCGCTTGCGGATCGCGTCGCTGTCCGGGAGCAGATTGTCGAGGACGTTGATGACGGGCGCGCCGATATAGCGGTCTTCGCGCAAAGGGAGCGAGAGCGACACCGGGAAGGTGTTTTCCCAGCCGAGCCAGTCCTTTGCGTACTGGAAGTCGATCGCGCCGGTGGATGCGCGGCGCAGAACGCCGACGAGGCGGCCGTTCAGAAAAACGTTGAGGGGCACATGTGCCCGGCGACGCGCCATCAGAACAGGTCCTCAATGTCGCCAGCGCTCGCCTTGCTGCGGACGCGGACGACGAGTTCCAGGTCAAGGGCCGATAGCGCCGCCATCAGCGTACGCAGTTGTACTGCGGGCTCCCCGGCCTCAAGGCGGGAGACGGTGCCTTGGCGCAAATGGATATGGTCGCCAAGGGCGCCTTGTGTCAGGCCGGCGTTCTTGCGGGCGCGGCGTAGGATGGCCCCGAGCTGTTTTTCGTTGCGGGCGATCTGGTCAGTCATGGGAGCCTCCATGACCAATATACGCGTTCGCGTATAACGCGTCGATATACGCGTTCGCGCATGAAACTGAGAAATACGAGGATGCGTATAAAGCAATCGTATACGTGATCGCGTATCAAAACTAGGTGTCGACAGGGTGGTGGAGTCACCTCAATCGACTGGCGGAGCTGCATTCATGAGGTCGTGATTTCGCCTCAGGCCGCCATGGCGGGGGCAAGAAGTTCGTGATGTCCGGCATCTGTCAGCTTATTGAGATGGAGATGGAAGAGGTTTGCGAGACTGGCGCTTCATGGCCCATCTGGAGCAAGCGGCCGCCGAAGGCGCAGCTGGCCCGCTTTGCACCTGTCGATTTTGGATTTTACGTATTCTGACAGTACTTTAGGAGCCGTTGATCGTAGTGTTTGGCGCACTTGATCGCAGTCTAGGCTGACATAGCGTGCTGTAGCGTAATGTTTGGTTGTGGGGGCTCGCAACCACCGATGCCGACATTCGTTACAGACAACCGTTTGATGTGTGGCAGCTGCTAGTTTGCGCTCGAATGCAGAGCACCAATCAGGCGAGAATCTGGTCAGAATCCGATTTTTGCGGGGATTGGTGCCCGATTCCGAACAGTTACGGAACCGAAAGCTTCGGATCGGTCGTGGCCGGAGAATCCACCGGCAACGCCGAGCTTGAGTGCCGGGCAAGATTGGACAGACCGATCAAGCAAGCTGGGGTGCGGGCACCGCCTGCGATTCATAAAGTTCAACCTTGATCAGTTCTTGATGCTCAAGATCCCATAAATGGCAGATCGCAGAGCTGGAGAACTGGTGGCGAACTTGGCCATGTGCCACCAGTTGCTTTCCATTGCGTCCCAACGGATAGTCGATGACGATAGTGAATGGGGATCAGATCTGTTCCCCATGAACTGGGGTGCCAATTCTATCCAGCGCCACAAGGGATGCCGGTCCGCCCAAATAGGTTGTTTGCGTGGCGTGAGCCTCAACAGCTGGGCGGCTTCGCAAAGCCGAATACCCCTGGCGATGATCCGGGGTTTGCGACTATCCCACGGATAAGAGCCGTCACCCTGCCATCAATCAGGGTTTGGGAACGACTGTGGCGAGCTTGCGGAACGGCGACAGGATTTCCAGCTTGCTGGCGACGCCGAACGGCACCCGCACGATCGAGCCCGGCTTGATCCTGACCGGCTCGAAATCGCCCTGGGTGTAGAGCGCATCACCCTCGCAGACGACAAAGGTTTCCTCGAGTTGGCGGCCCGGATAGCTGTAGACGCCGGGCTCTGCCTTCCAGACAGCCACGATGGTGCCGTTCTCGCCCTCGTCCTTCCAGATTGGCCGGCGCCAGGAACCGGCATCACGGCCTTCGGCCGGCATGCCAGGGATGAGGTCGATGTCGTCGGAAATGTCGTAGATCGGCAGGGTCATGCTGTTTCTCCTGTGGTGTTGAAGGCAAGGTTCGGGCGGCGCGTCGCGAATGTTCTGGCCAGACCTCAGGCGTGGGGCGGCAAATCCGCGCCGGCAAGCCTAGTGCGGATCCAGTCGGCCACGCGGTAGTAGCGCAGCGTCAGCGGCGGGCCGAAGTTCATGTAGAACGGGGCGGCCGTCAGCGGCTCGAGCTTGAGCGACAGGTCCTTTTCCGGCACGCCCCGCGCCCATTCGGACAGGATGCCGCCGAGCATGCTGCCGGTGGGCACGCCGCGCCCGGACAGGCCGGTGAGCGCCACAACGCCCGGCGCCAGGCCATAGAGGCGAGGCACCGTGCGGTACTGCATGTCGAGCTCGCCGTACCAGAAATATTCCCAGCGGATTTCCTGGCGGATCTGCGGATGCAGCCACTTCAGCCGGTCGCTCATGAGCCGGTGCGTGTAGTCCATGTTGCGTCCGCGCCGGCCCATGGGGAACATGGAGGCGACGATGCGGCCCTCGGCATTGTACTTATAGACATAGATATCGCCGCGCCCGTCATGGATCGTGGTGTTTTTGGGCAGGACCGTGCGGCGCTCGTCTTCCGTCAGCGGCTGGGTGGCGGCCACGAACACCTTGTGGATCTTGAACGTCTGGTCGAGCTTCGGCCAGCCGCCGACCGTGTAAGCTCCAGTCGCGAAGATCACCTTGTCGGCAACCACCGCGCCCTTGTCGGTCGCCACGGCCCAGGCGCCGCCTTCCGGCTTGCACGACACGACCGGGGACCTGGTGTGCACCGTGCCACCTTCCTGCATTACGGCGCGGGCGAGGCCGCGGGCATAGCCGAGCGGGTTGAGGTGGCCGGCCTCGGCGTGGAACCAGCCGCCATGGAAGCGCGGGCTGCCGGCGATCTTCTCCACCTCGTCGCGGTCGAGCAGCCGCGTCTTCGCACCGACCGCATTGTAGGCGCGGACCTTTTCTTCAAGGCCGCGCAGGGCGTTCTTGTGGGGTGCGGCCTGGACATAGCCGTTCTGCTGCCATTCGCACTGGATCTGGTAGCGTTGGATCATGTCGCCGACACGGTCGTTGGCGCGGGTCTGGCGAGCAATCAGCCGCTCGGCCCACGGCTCGCCCAGCATGCGGCGCAGTTCCGGCAGGCTGTAATGGGTGAAGGTGGGCGTGCAGTGGCCGGCATTGCGCCCCGAGCCGCCATAGCCAATCTCCTCGCGCTCCAGCAGCACCACGCGCGTGCCGTCGCGGGCAAGCTCGAGCGCCGTGGTCAGCCCGGTGTAGCCGCCGCCCACGATGCAGACATCGGCGCGCACCCGGCCCTCGAGCGGGGTGGTTTCCGGGGCGGGTGCGGCGGTCGCGTACCATAGAGAGACCTCGAAGGGAGAGAATTTCGTCATGGCCCCCTCCCCTTCAGTTGAGATCGCTTCGGGCGTCGAGCGCGTCGCGCAGGCCGTCGCCGATGAAGTTGAAGCTGGTGACCGCCACGGTGATGGCGATGCCGGGCACGATGGCGAGCCACGGGGCGCTGTCGAGATATTGTTGCGCGCCGTTCAGCATGTTGCCCCAGCTCGGCAGCGGCGGCTGGATGCCGTAGCCGAGGAAGCTGACATAAGCCTCAAGGAGAATGGCGCGGGCGACCGTCAGGGTGGCGGCCACGATGATCGGGCCCATGGCGTTGGGCAGCAGTTCGCGGAACATGATCCAGCGGTTGGTCAGGCCCAGCATGCGCGCCGCCAGCACGAAATCCCGCTCGCGCAGTGACCGAACCTCGGCTTCGACCAAACGGGCGATCTCCATCCAGCTCGTCACCGCAATGATGACGGTGATCATGAACGGGCTCGGCTTGATGAAGGCAGCGAGCGCCAAAAGCAGGAAGATGCTGGGGAAGGACAGGAAGGCGTCGACGAAGCGCATCAGCACCGCGCCGACGCGACCGCCATAGTAGCCCGCCGTGACGCCGATGACCGTGCCGATGACGGTGCTGAGCAGCATGGCAAAGAAACCGACCAGGAGCGAGATGCGGCCGGCGTTGAACAATCGTGCGGCGATGTCGCGGCCGAGCGGGTCGGTGCCGAAGATATGGTAGCCGGTGAATGGCGGGGCGAAGCGGGCCCTCAGGTCGATATAGAGCTCGTCATAGGGCAAAAGATGGGGCCCGAACACGCAGGCCAAAGTGAGCAGCAGGATCATCGCCACGCCGAGCATGGCGAGCCGGTGGCGGGCGAAGCGCCGGACCGTGCGGCTGCGCCACCAGCGGGCGGGCGAGGCGGAAGCAAGCGTTGCTGAGGTCATGGCGTTTTCCTAACCGAGCCGGATTCGAGGATCGACGAAAGCGACGAGGAGGTCGGCAATCAGGCTGCCGATCAGCACGAGGATGGCGGAGAACATCAAAAGCCCCATCACCACCGGGTAGTCGTTGTAGCCGAGGCTATCGAGGAACAGGCGCCCCATGCCCGGCCAGGTGAAGACGGTTTCGGTGACCAGCGCGCCGCCGAGGATGGTGGGAAGTTGCAGGCCCGCAAGCGTGATCATGGGCAGCAGCGCATTGCCCATCACGTGCTTCAAGAGCACGCGCTTTGGGCTCAGCCCTTTGGCCTTGGCGGTGCGGACGAAATCCTGGTTGATCACGTCCAGTGTAGCGGTGCGCATGTAGCGGCTCCACACCGCGACATTGACGAGCGCCAGCACCACGCTCGGCATGATGAGGTGGAGCGCGTAGTCGCTGAACGAGCCGTTGCCGATCGTGTACATGTTGCCGGCCGGGAGCCATTTCAGCTTCAGCGAGAAGACGTAGATCGCCACTAGCCCGAACCAGAAGGTGGGGATGGAGAGCGCCACCATGGCGCCCACCGTGGCGCCATAGTCGAAGACCGAATAGCGGCGCGTCGCGCCCTTAACGCCGACCCAGGTGCCGATGAGGATGGAGATCAGCGTGGAGGAGCCCATGAGAAGAAGCGTGGCCGGCAGATGCCCGCCGATGATCTCCAGCACCGGGCGGCTGTCGCGATAGGATTTGCCCCAGTCGCCCTGCAGCAGGTGCCACATCCAGTCGAGATACTGGATCGGCAGCGGGCGGTTGAGGCCCATCTGCTCGGAGATGCGGTCGAGCGCCTCCTTGGTCATGCCGGGCGTCAGCGTGTATTGGGACAATGGCCCGCCGGGCGCGAGGTTGAGCACGGCAAAGCCGATCATCGACACCAGAATAAGCAGCACCAGGCTTTGCCAAAGACGGCTCAGGAGATAGCGCAGCATCGGATCCTCCGCTTGTTGCCGGTCGTCGAGCAGTCCCGGTGAGATCGGAATCTGACCGGGACATGCTCCAGCTGAACGGGGTTGCGGCTTGCCCCTCCCCTATCCGCGACGGATCGCGGGCGAGAAACTGGGCAAGGCTCGCGCTCAGCCCCAGTGCCAGGTGTTGATGTTCCAAGTATCGATGCGGTTGTTGATGTTGGGCAACACGCCTTCGATGCCGTTCTTGCGGCCGCGCACGGTGGCGTACTGGAACGTCGGCAGGAACGGCAGGTCGGCGCGCATTATCTCCTGGATCCTGAAGTAGATTGCCTTGCGCTCCTCCGGCACGAAGAGGTTGCCGGCATCCTTCAGCAACTGGTCGACCTCGGGGTTGGCGTATTGCCAGGTGTTCTGGCCGTTGCCGCCCTTGGCAGCGCTCGAGGTGGACATGAAGTAGTCCGACGTGTCCGGATCGGGACCGGTGAGGAAGTTCAGGCCGACGACGACAGAATCGAACTGCGACATCATCCAGTATTCGCCCCACATCACCGCCGGCGGCAGGTTGGAAATGGTCATCTCCACGCCGATATCCTTGAAGGACTGCTGCATGAACTGCTGCACCTGCTCGCGGATGTGGTTGCCCGCGGTAGTGGAGTTGGAGAACGACAGGCGCACGCCGTCCTTGACGCGGATGCCGTCGGAGCCCGGGGTCCAGCCGGCGTCGTCGAGTATCTTCTTCGCCTTCTCCAGATCGTATTCATGCTTGGGCAGGTCCGGGTTGTAGTAGAAGGACTGCTGCGGCATGTAGCTTTCGGTCGGCGTCGGCAGGCCGTAGTAGAGCGCGTCGATGATCGCCTGCTTGTCGATGGCGTGGTAGAGCGCCTGGCGCACGGCAAGGTCCCTGAACTGCGGACGCTCCATGTTGAAGGCGACGGATTCGATCGTGGCGTTAGGCACCACCGTCACAACCTTGCCGTCCAGGGCCTTGGCCTCCTCATAGTGATCCGGCGTGATCCACTGTAGACCGACGACGTCGATGTCGCCGGTCTTGAACTGCGTGTACATGACGGTCATGTCCGGAATGTATTTGTAGATGACCCGCTCCAGATAGGGCCCCTCGCCGTAGTAGTCAGTGTTGGCGACGAGCTCGATGTGGTCGCCCGCCACGCGGCTGCCCCACCTGAAAGCGCCAGTGCCGATGGGCGCGTTGTTATAGGGCGCGGCGTTCTTATCGGCCTCGACGCCCAGGAGGTGCTTGGGCACGATGAAGGTCGAAGCCAGGATGGACGGGTAGGGCGCGAAGGGCTTTTCCATCCGCCAGGTGATCTCGGTGGGCGAGACCACGGTGAGGTCGCGCACGTGCTCATGGCCGGTACGGCGCCAGCTGCGGAAATCCGGATCGACCATCAGCTCGAGCGTGAACTTGACGTCCTCGGCGGTGAAGGGCGTGCCGTCATGCCACTTCACGTCGTCACGCAGCTTGACCTTCCAGTTCAGGCCGTCGGCCGAGATGCCACCATTCTCGACGGTCGGGACTTCCGTCGCGAGCGCGGGTGTGAACTTGCCTTCCGGATCGACGTTGAACAGCGGATCAAAGACGGCGTGATGGACGGCCTCGTCGACCTCGATGTGCAGGAGGTGCGGATTGAATACGGTCGGCTCCTGCGAGAAGCCCACGATCATCTGGCCGGTCGGCTTGTCGGGCACGGCAGCGAAGGCACGGTCGCGGCCGAGAAGACCGGGAATGACCAGGCCAGAGGCGCCGGCAAAGGCCAGCATGGAAAGGGCCTGGCGGCGCGTGGGGTTGAAGATGGCGTTGGGCTTGTTGTCAGTCATGTCTCTTCCCTTGAAGTCGCGGTTGATCATGCTTTCCAATCTAGGCCTGCCTCTTGCTGGGCAGTTCCCTGTGCGAGCAACGGACGCGCCGGCGCTCAAAACCCGCTGATCAGTTCGATTTTGGAGCCGTCCGAGAAGCGGGTAAAACGGAAGGCCTTCGGGTCGACGAGCGGCGTGCGCCCGGTGACGATGTCGGCCATCAGCCGGCCGGCGGCCGGTCCGATGCCGAAGCCGTGGCCGGAGAAGCCGGTGGCGATGTGGAAGCCGTGGATGCTGTCGATTGCCGAAATGACCGGCACGGCGTCGGGCGTCACGTCGATATAGCCGGCCCAGCGCTGCGCCACTTGCGCATTTTCGAACACCGGAAAGGCCTTCTTCAGATTCGCGAAGGCGATGTCGGACAGTTTCTTGGCCGGCTTCGGATCGAGCACGCGGCAATATTCGAAGGGGCTGGCCTCGTCCAGCGACCAGCGCCTGGGGATGCGTGCCTCGTCGAAGAAGCGGCCGCCGAGGCGGAAGTTGAGCGAGCGCCATTCCTTGCGGAAGGCCGGCAGGAAGTCGAACGCATAGCGGAAGGAGTTCGGCACGATGTCGACCACGTTTTCATGGCCGGAGGCAATGGTGTAGCCGCCGTCCTGGCGCTTGCGCACGGCAAAGCCGTTCGACCACATGGCCTGCTCGGGACCGCCTTCGAGCGGCTTGGTGCGCATGACCGAGTTCATGACCTTGAGCTGCGGCAGGTTGATGCCGTGCCTGCCCGACAACAGGCTGGACCAGGCGCCGCCCGCCAGCACCACGGCCTTGCTGGCGATGGAGCCGCGCTCGGTGACGACGCCGGAGACGGCGCCGCCGGTCGTCTCGATGCCGCGCACAGCGCATTCGGTGAGGATCGAGGCCCCCTTTTCGCGCGCCGCCTCGGCGATAGCCGGTGCGACCTTCTGCGGCTCGGCGCGGCCGTCGGCGGCGGTATAGAGCGCGCCCTTGAGCTTCATGTTCGACCCGGGGAACATGTTGTTGAACTCGGCGCCGCTCAGCATGCGCGAGTCAAGCTGGTAGCCGTCGAGATTGCGGTTCCAGCGCTCGTGGTTGGCGTATTCCTCGTCGGTGGCGCAGGTGAAGATGATGCCGGCGCGCTTGTAGCCGGTGTCTCGGCCGATGCGCTGGTCGAGCGTACTCCAGATGCGCAGCGCCTCCGCCATCAGCGGTACTTCGCGCGGATCGCGGCGCGAGATGCGCACCCAGCCCCAGTTGCGGCTCGACTGCTCTTGGCCGATGCCGCCCTTCTCGCACAGCGCCACACGCAGCTTCTGCTCAGCCAGTTCCAGCGCGGTCGAGGTGCCGATGATGCCGCCGCCGATGACGACGACGTCTACTTCCTTCGGCAGTTCGGCATCCCCGTGGACGGGAACGACATAGGGTCCGGGCATGTCAGAAAAACTCCTCCAGCTGACAATTGACCGCAAATTCGGCGACGCTGGCCTCGTTGGGCAGGTCGAGCAGCATTGAAACGATGCGGGCGAGATCCCGCGGGTCGGTCATGAGATCTTCGGGCCGGTCAGTGATGGACCGGGCCATGTCAGTCGCCACAAAGCCGGGGCAGACGGCGGTAGCCCGCACGCCGAGATCGAAGCCGGCATGGCGGATCGCATGGGCCAGCGCCACGGCCGCGAATTTGGACACGGAGTAGAGGCCCGACCGCGCCGACTTCACCCGCTTGCCCGAGAGCGAGGCGAGGATGACTACGCGCCCCCTGCCCGTTTGCACCAGCGGCTCCCAGGCGGCCTTGGCCAGCCGGCGCGGCGCCTTGACGTTGATGTCGAGCAGCGCGTCGATGTCTTGGTCGTCGGCCTCGATGACCGTCTTGGGGATCATGAGGCCGGCATTGGCCACGATAGCGTCGATGCGGCCGAAGGCGGCGAGTGCTGCTTCCACCCAGCGGGCTTCCGCCTCAGCGTCGCTCGCATCGTAGGCGTGGAGATGAACCTGGCGCTCGCCGGCCCATGCCGGCAATTCGGGCTTGCGCATGCCGAGCGACAGTCGCCAGCCCTGCCGGGCAAGCTCTGCGGCGATCGCCGCGCCGATGCCCCTGCTGGCGCCCGAGATGAGCGCGACGCGCCCGCTGCCGGTGTTGGTTTGCGCTTGGATCATCAGGAGAGCCCCGCTACGTGGCGATAGGCGCGCCGCAGGATGTCCATCAGCGCCTTCTGGTCGTCTTCAGGAATGAAGTGGAAAAATTCTCTGGACTGGGTGGTCACGAGCACGCGCACCCGCTCGGCGAGCTTGGCGCCCTTCGGCGTTATGTAAAGTTCCTGTGCGCGGCTGTCCTCGACCGACACTTCCCGCGTCAGCAGGCCGTGCTCCACCATCTGGTCGACGAGGCGGCCCATGGCCGAGCGGTCCTTCAGGGCGAGCTGCGCGATCACCGACGGGCGGATGCCCGGGTGACTGTCGACCAGAAGCAACGTGGTGATCTTGCCCGTGCCGCGTGCCACGTCGAGGCCTTCCAGGCGCTCGTCGAGATCGCGCGAGACGGCCATGTTGACGGTGCGGATGTAAAAGCTCAGCGTGTCTTTGAGAACGTCGAGATCGACGTCTGCCACCGAAGTCGGCGGCTTTTGACCAGCACTACCCACTGCAGCCCCTCCCCTCAAAAGAGCCAGCAAAATCCGTGCCTTGCATGGACCGCACGCAAGGGCAAACGGGGCGTTTCGCGATGATTTCTCGTTAGTCGCGAAATCATGAAACGCTAGATAGTGGACATATGCAACTATTTTTTCGAGTAGTACGGGGAAAATCTTTTCGCCCAAATGAAAACGCCTGCCCGTTTGCACGGGCAGGCGAACTGGAAGCTCCTGTCTGGCGGAAGTTGCGCCTCAGGCGGCGGGTTCCCACTCGCTGCCGGGGATGGCCGAGACCAGGCGCTGCGTGTAGTCGTGGGTCGGGGCGCGGAAGATCTTCGACGGCGGCCCGTATTCGACGATGCTGCCCTTGTACATCACCGCGACCTCATCGCAGATCTGGCTCGCCACGCGCAGGTCATGCGTGATGAAGATCATGGCGACCTTCATGACCCTCTGTATGCGGCCCAGCAGTTCGAGGATCTGCGCCTGGATGGAGACGTCGAGCGCTGACACCGCCTCGTCGGCGACGAGCAGCTCGGGGTCGAACATCAGCGCGCGGGCGATGCCGATGCGCTGGCGCTGGCCGCCGGAGAATTCGTGCGGGAAGCGGTCATAGGCGCCCTCGTCCAGGCCGACAAGCTTCAGCAGATCGAGCGCCTTGGCCTTGGCCTGGCTGATGGGCACGCCATGCGCCACCGGCCCGACGGTGAGCACACGGCCGATCGTGTGGCGCGGATTGAGCGAAGCGAAGGGGTCCTGGAAGATCATCTGGATCGAGGGCCGCAGCGGGCGGAAGGCCTCGTCCGACATCGGCACGATGTCGCGTCCGTCGAAGACGATTTTGCCGCCATCAGCATCCATCAGCTTCAAGAGCACCCGGCCGAGCGAAGATTTGCCCGACCCGCTCTCGCCGACAACGCCGAGCGTGCGACCCTTGCGGAGCGTGAAGCTGATATCGTTCACGGCGTGCACGGTGCGGCCCCTGGAGAAGAAGCCGCCGACGGCCCGGTAGGTCTTGTTGAGGTTCTGCACCTCCAGCACAACCGGCGTGTCATCCTCGGCCTCGCGGTCGGCGCTGCGCATGCGCGGCACGGCGGCAATCAGCCGTTGCGTGTAGGGATGGCACGGCCGGTTCAGCACCTCTGCCGCGGGCCCTTGCTCCACCAGCTTGCCCTTTTCCATCACGATCACACGGTCGGCGATCTCGGCCACCACGCCGAAGTCGTGGGTGATGAACATCACGCTCATGTTCTTGCGGCGCTGGATCTTGCGGATGAGCTCCAAGATCTGCGCCTGGGTGGTGACGTCGAGGGCGGTGGTTGGCTCGTCCGCGATCAGCACGTCGGGGTCGAGCGCCAGTGCCATGGCGATCATGACGCGCTGGCGCTGCCCGCCCGACAGGCGGAATGGATACTGGTACTGCAACAGGCCGGGGTCGGGCAGCCCGACCTCGTTAAGGAGTTCGAGAACCTTGGCGCGACGGCTTTCGGGCGTGTCCACACCATGCGCCTCCATGACCTCGACGATCTGGTCGCCGATCGTCATCAGCGGATTGAGCGCCGAGAGCGGGTCCTGGAAGATGATCGACACAGCGCGGCCACGCAAGGCGCGCAGCTTGTCCTCGGGCGTGTTCACTAGGTCCATGCCCTTGAACTGGATGCTTCCGGCCGTGACCTTGATGACGGGGGAGAGCAGCCCCATGATCGCATTGGCGGTGACCGATTTGCCCGAGCCGGATTCGCCGATGATGCAGAGGATTTCGCCGGCCTTGAGGTCGAAGGAGATGTCACGCACAGCATGAACGCGCTCCATCCCCGTGGGGAGACTGACGGTCAGTTCGCGCACGGAAAGCACGACTTCCCCGGATGAATTCGTCGTGGCTGTGGTCGCAGATGACATTGAAATCCCCTCAGTGGCGATGCATTTCGCTTCTTTGCTTCGGCAGTCTGTTTCAAATCGATCGCCTTAGCAACCAGCTCTGTTCCGCTACATCGGACCTCTGCAGGCACGGCTTCCGCGGAATACCGGAGTCGCCACAAACATTCGCGCAATCCGGCATGTGCCAAAAGGACGGGGTCACAGAAATCCTACGCTCACCGGAGGGCACACAGGGCATTTCCTCCTTGAAAATAACATACAGTACTGTACGCTTTTGCTTCGATAAAGGAATGCCGGTGTCGTCCAGGCAGCCAACACAGAGGGGGAATCGGAGTGGCACCACGTAAGATAATAATCGACACCGACCCCGGTCAGGACGATGCCTTCGCCATCCTCTTCGCACTCGGCTCAAAGGAACTGGAAGTAGTCGCGCTCACAACGGTCGCCGGCAATGTCCCGCTGACGCTGACCTCGCGCAATGCGCTGCAGATCGCCGAGCTCGCCGGGCGCACTGATGTTCCGGTCTATGCCGGCTGCGCCCGGCCAATGGTTAAACAACTCAAGACTGCCGAATATGTACATGGGCCTACCGGCATCGACGGCTGTGTGTTGCCCGAGCCATCGGTGTCGTTGCAGGACAAGCACGCCGTTAACTTCCTTGTCGATACGCTGATGGCCGCACCCGCGGGCGAGATCACCGTCTGCACGCTGGGACCCATGACCAATCTTGGCATGGCGATGGTGATGGAGCCACGCATTGTCCCACGCATCCGCGAAGTGGTGCTGATGGGCGGCGGCTTCTTCGAGGGCGGCAATACCACCCCCGCCGCGGAGTTCAACATCTGGGTCGATCCGCACGCGGCAAGCGTTGTGTTCGAATCCGGCGCGCCGATTACGATGGCCGGTATCGACTGCACCTACACCGCCCAGATGACGCCAGAGTGGCTGCATCAGTTGCGTGCACTCGGAACTCGCTCGGCCATTGAAGCCGCCAACATGGCTGACTTCTATCGCAAGTACGGCTCGCACAAATTCCCGACCGAAGCCCGCCCGATCCACGACGCCTGCGTCACCGGCTATTTACTCGCGCCACATCTCTACGAGCAGAAGCAGTGCAACGTCACCATCGAGCTGATGTCGCCTGAGACCATCGGCATGACCGTCGTCGACTGGTGGCAAGTCACCGGCCGACGCAAGAACTGCAACGTGCTTCGGCGCATCAATGCGGACGGCTTCTTCGCGCTGATGCTCGAGCGCTTCGGCAACCTCCCCTGAGAGAACATAGACATGTCAAAGAGCGCAGCCTCTGCCAATCCGAAGCCGGCAAGACGCCGGGCCGCCAAGGTCGAGGCGCGCAAGACGCTGTCACGGGAAGACTGGATCGCCGCGGCAACGGCTACGCTAGAGAGGAAAGGCATCGCCAACGTAAAGATCGATCGCCTTTCCAAGCAGTTGAAGGTCACACGTGGCAGCTTCTACTTCCATTTCACGAACTTGAAGGACCTACTCAACAGCCTCCGTGAAGAGTGGAGGCTACGCAACTGCAAGCCGTTTCAGGACTTACGGGACACTGATGTGACCGACGGCCCAGCCTTCTTCGATGCCGTCACCGGAGTCTGGATAAGGGAAGATCCATTCAGCCCTCGGCTCGATCTGGCAATCCGCGACTGGGCGCGAAGCTCCAACAGAATTGCTCGCGAAGTAACCGAGCAGGATGACTTCCGCATGTCGCTGCTCATCAGGGCATTCGAGGCAATGAACTACGACCCCGACGAGAGCTTGATCCGCGCCCGCGTCACCTACTTCCAGCAGATTGGCTACTACGCCACCTACTTCAAAGAACCGCCGGCGGAGCGAAAGCGCTTCCGGCCGCTCTACACCAAGATTCTTGCCGGTTCCGTCGACCGTTGACGGTGCCTCGCCTTTTACGAGCAAAGTTTGAGGAACGAAATGACATTGCCAGTCCCCTATCTTGCCGCCCGCACGCTGACCGTGGTGAAGCCGATCGACACATCAGGTGCAAAACGCATCGTCAATCTGGGGCTCAACGAAAGCTGGCTCGGCACCGCACCAGGGGCAATCGAAGCAATCCGCGCATCGGCTGCAGACGTCCACCGTTATTCCGACCCCGGCTGCAAAGTGATGCGCGCGGCGATCGGCAAACAGTTCCGGCTCGATCCTGCCCGCATCGTTTGCGGCAACGGCTCTGAGGAGTTGCTCGATGCCGTCGGCCGCGTCTATGCGCGTGCCGGCGACGAGATCCTGTTCCCAGCCTATTCCTTCCTGCAATTCAACATCGTCGCCTACCGCATCGGTGCCAAGGCGGTCGAGGTACCGCTGGGTGCGAACTTCGCCGTCGACATCGATATGTTGCTGGCGGCGGTCACGCCCGCCACGCGTGTCGTCTTCCTCGCCAACCCCAACAATCCCACTGGCGTTGCCGTGCCGATGGACGAAGTGGCACGGCTGGCGCGCGAGTTGCCGTCGCACATCGTTCTAGTACTGGATGCGGCCTATGCCGAATATGTCGATCCGGCCGAGTCGGAGGCAACCTTCGAAATCGCCGACAGGCACCCGAATGTCGTGGTGACACGTACCTTCTCCAAGGCTTACGGCCTCGCCGCAGCACGCGCCGGCTGGGCCTATGCTCATCCGGAAGTGGCGACCGCACTCAACAATGTGCGCGGCATCGGCAATGTGAACGGCATGGCGCAGGCCGCTGCAACGGTGGCGATCGCCGCGCAGGGCTTTGTCAAAGAAATTCGCGAGCGGACGGCCGAAGGGCGCGACTATCTGCACGGCAGGCTGCGCGCGCTCGGCTTCGAGCTTTCGCCTAGCGTCGCCAATTTTGCCTTTGCCCGCTTGCCTGGCGCGCCCGCTGGCTGGGCCCAAGACACTGTGGCGCGGCTGGCCAAGCAGGGCTTTATTTTCCGCTCCAACGAGGACTACGGCCTCCCGGACTGGCTGCGCATCACCGTCGCCGATCAGGCCGACCTCGACGAAATGCTTCAATTGCTAGCGATCGAAGTTGAAGCAGTAACGGGCGAGAAGCTTGCAGCTGGCGGCTGAGCCGCCGGCCACGGGCTCCCAATACAAACAGGAAAAGTCCGGCGGTGCCGGGCTTTTACCGTTTGGCCGCCAACTGGCTCTCACAGTACGCGCGACAAGAACTCTCGCGTGCGCGGCGATTGCGGATTGGCGATCATTTCCCTCGGTTCGCCGCGCTCCTCGACCACGCCACGATCCATGAAGATCAGTTGATCCCCCACCTCGCGCGCGAAACCGATCTCATGCGTCACCACCACCATGGTCATGCCGCTTTCAGCGAGATCGCGCATGACCAGCAGCACCTCGCCGACCAGTTCAGGGTCGAGTGCCGAGGTCGGCTCGTCAAACAACAGCACCTTCGGGTTCATTGCCAGCGCCCGTGCAATCGCGACCCGCTGCTGCTGACCACCAGAAAGCTGGCGCGGATAGTAGCCCGCCTTGTCAGCTAGTCCCACACGCTCCAGAAGCGCATGAGCCTTGTCCTTGGCCTCGTTACGCGACAAGCCCTTCACCATAATCGGGGCCTCGATCAGGTTCTCTAGCGCCGTCATGTGCGAGAACAGGTTGAATGACTGGAACACCATGCCGATATTGGCGCGGCGCTTGCACAGGAGGCTGTTTTTGACCTCGTAAAGCTTGCCGTTGCGCAAATCGTAGCCGACGAACTCACCATCAACCAGAAGTACGCCGCCGCTCACCTCCTCGAGATGATTGATGCAGCGCAGAAAGGTGCTCTTACCTGAGCCCGACGGACCGATAATACAGGCCACGGAGCCGGCCGGTACGTTAAGGTCGATACCTTTCAATACCTCCAGAGCCCCGAACGATTTGCGTACGCCGCTGGCGAACACCATCGAATTCTGGGGAACACTGAAGCGAGCCTGGTTTTCTTTCTTCGATGTCATGCCGGCTGTGCCACCCTTCCAATTTTGAAGGCGCGCCTCAGGATGCCGCCTGCCGCACTCGCCTGCTGCTTGTCGCTCCTGCCGTAATACTGCTCGATATAGTGCTGGCAGATCGACAGTATGGTGACGACAAACAGATACCAGAAGGCGACCACGATCAGCAGCGGGATGGTCTCGAAGGTGCGCGCATAGATGCTTTGTGCGGCATAGAGAAGGTCGTTGACCGCGATGATGGTGACGAGCGATGTCGTCTTGAGCAGATTGATGGTCTCGTTTCCGGTCGGCGGCACGATGAAGCGCATGGCCTGCGGCAGGGTGATGCGGCGCAGAATCAACCGGTGGTTCATACCAAGGCTGCCCGCCGCCTCGGTCTGGCCGTTGGGAACCGACTTGATGCCGGCGCGCACGATCTCGGCCATGTAGCCGGCCTCATGAAGAGACAGGGCGATGACAGCAGCGACGAAGGGCGTCATGAAATCGTTGGTCTTGATCGAAAAGACCGTGCCAACCAAGGGCAGCGTCAGCGAGAACTCGCGCACGATGAGCGACAGGTTGAACCAGAAGATCAGCTGGATCAGCGCCGGCGCGCCGCGGAAGAACCAGATATAGGCGCTGGCAAAGGCGTTGAGGATGCGGCTGGGCGAAAGCCGCATGACGGCGACGACGGTGCCGATGATGATAGCCAGCACCATGATAGTTACGGTCAAGGCTAGCGTCTGGCCAAGTCCGCGAATGATCGATGGATGGAACAAATATTTGCCGACAGTCGGCCAATCGAAGGCCGGATTGGTTGCCAGCGCCTTTGCTATCAGCAGCAGTACAGCCAACGCAGCAGCCGTGCCGATCCAGAGGCCGTAGTGGCGCACTGGCACGACAGTCAGCGCCTCGTTCGGAGCTTGCGTTTCGGCCCGGTTCATTCGGCCGTCCTCCAGAACAAAGATACGAAAATGCCGGCGAGGGAGAAAAAGGCCCCTCGCCGGGTCGGGTGAATTATTTGCGGATCTTGTCGGCGCTGTCGACGACGTAGGCTTCCTCAATCATCGCACTGGTCATCCCATACTTGGCCATGACGGTCTTGTAGGTACCGTTTTTGATCAGCTCTTCGAGCGCCGCACGCAGCATCTCGGCCGTTTCGGTATCGCCCTTTGGAACAGCAATGCCGAGCGGCGCCACGTCGTATAGGCCCGGCACGACCACCATCTGTCCCTTGCTGGTGACCTCGAAATAGCCGGAAGCGGTAGCGTCATCGAGCCGCGCATCGATGCGGTCGGAAAGCGCTGCCTGGATGATGTCCTTGCCTTCCGGGAAGATACTTTTGGTGATCTCCGGCAGGCCCTTTTCCTTGCACTCTTGGCTGAGGCGATCGGCGATGAAGTCCGAAACCGCACCGCCGATGACGCCCACGCGCTTGCCGCAGAGGTTGTTTTCGCCCTGAAATTGCGGCGCCTTGTCGGCCGTTGTCGAGGCGACGATGCCCGACTTGATGAACATGACGAAGTCAACCTGCTTCAGGCGCTCGTCGGTGGCCGCGAAGGTTTCCCAGGCCACCTTGAAACGTCCTGCAGCCAGTCCGGGCACCATTGACGGGAAGGGAATGCGCGTCACCTCGAGTTCGGCACCAAGCAGCTTTGCCGCTTCTTCGGCCAATTCGATGTTAATGCCGACTTGTTTGCCGCTCTCGTCGATGAACTCGAAGGGTGCGTATTCGAGCGTATTGGCGATGATGAGCTTGCCCGTGTCCTTGACGTCGGGCGCCTTGGGCAACTCGGCGGCGCCGAGCGCGCCGGTCGCGCTGAAAAATGCGGCGGCGGCAAGCATCCCGCCACGCAGGGACGAAAGATATCGTTGCATGTGAACCCTCCTCATTGTGCTGACGGTGGCGGCCTCGAGCGTGGTCCGGCCACCGAAACTGCGTTCCCCTAGTCCGCATTTCGCGGTGTTGTTGTCGTTTGCAGTCTCATCAGAAGTCTAATCTGATATTGAAATGTATTTTTACGCTCTCGCCTTTGTCAAGCAAACCGCAGTGACGGCTGCAGCTATTTTCGATGGGTCTCCTACCGGCCTCCTCAAAACCTCAGCGACCTCAATCCCACCGTGCGGTCGATGATCAGGATCGCGGCAAAAGTCAGAAAGATGCTGAGCGAAGCGATTGCTGCGGCTGTCGGGTCGAAATTGAAGCGCAGATAGTCGAACAACTCCAGTGGCAGCGTGTTGCTGCCCAGCGATTTCAGCAGCAGCGAGATGTTGAAGATGTCGAACGAGATCACAAAAGCGAACAGGCAGCCAGTGATGATGCCCGGTTTGATTGCCGGCAACGTCACGCGCCGGAACCTCATCCACGCTCCTGCACCGAGGCTGCGCGCGGCTTCCTCCTGCGAGCGATCGAAGTTGAACAGCGCCGACGATACGTTGAGGAAAACATAGGGGAAGGTGACGACGATGTGGCCGATCTGGATGCCGATCGAATAGTCGGTCCCAATTCCGATTTCATAGAAGTAAAACAGCAGCGCAATCGCCGTCAGGATTTCCGGAACCAGCAGCGGACTGGTCATGATGAGCCTGATGCGGTCTCGATTGCTTCCAGCATGGCGGGCGACATAAATGGCCGCCATCGTGCCGATGACACCATTGACGATCATGGAGATCGTGGCGATCCGAAACGAATAGGACGTAGCCTCGAGGAAGCGCGTGTTGGAAAACAGCGCCGCAAACCAGCGCAGCGAGAAACCTTCGAGAGGGAAGGCGAGGAACTCACCCGAATTGAAGGAAAGCAATACCACCAGCACGATCGGGAACATCAAGAAGATGTATATTGCCGCGACCAGCACGGCGAACAGCCGATCCCAGATCGTCTTTTCGACACCGGTTGCGTCCCTCATGGCAACCTCCGCATGGCGCGCGCCGTCAACTTGAGATAGAGGCCGACGAAGATGACCGCCACCGCGGCCATGATGATGGCGAGTGCTGCACCCGCCGGCCAACGGAAGTTGTCGACCAGATATTGGACGACCAGCACCGACATAGTGCGCCCGCCCGTGCCACCGAGCATGGCCGGGGTGACATAGGCGCTGATCGACAGCACAAAGACCAGAATGGTGCCGGCCTGGATGCCGGGCAGGCTGAGCGGCAGCGTCACTTTGAGGAAAGTGCGCATGCGCGAGGCGCCCAGCGAACGCGACGCCATGGCGAGATCAGGGCTGATCGCCTGCAGGTTTCCGAGCAGCGGCAGGATGACGAAAGGCAAGAACACATGTGTCAGCGCAATCGTCACGCCCACCGGATTGTTCATGAGCTGCAATGGGAAGTTGATGAGCCCAAGCGCCATCAGTGCCTTGTTGGCGACGCCGTTGTTAGACAGGATGATCATCCAGGCGAATGTGCGTACCACGAGGCCGACCAGAAGCGGCGACAGCACGAAGATGTACAGCAGGCTGGTCCAGCGCGAGCGCGAATTGGCAAGGTGGTAGGCGACCGGATAGCCGAGCAGCAGGGTGACGATGGTTACGATCGCGCCCATCAACAGCGTGCGGCCAAGGATGCCCCAGATATAGAAGTCGCCCAGCGCTGTGGTGTAGTGCGCGAGCGTAAAACCTTCGCCATAGACTGCGCGGGTCGAGGCTTCGCGCAGGCTCATCGTGATGATGGTGAGATAGGGCAGCGCGAAGAAGCCTATCAGCAGCACCAGGGCCGGCAGCACCATCCAGACAGGACCGACCTTGCCGATGCCGATCGTCGGTGTTTCGATGCGGGGAGCAGCTTCGGTTGCGCTCATGACGCCAACAGCCATGCGTCGCGCGGTGCAAAGCGCAGCGCCACCTCTTCCCCCACCGCCATCGGATTGCGCCCGCTCACATCCACGACCATCTCGTCCCCGCTTGCCAGACGGACTTTCAACTGTGTGCCGTTGCCCTGATAGGTGGCGCTGACCACCGAACCGCCCAGCACGTTCTCGTCTGAGGTCGATGTGTTGGCGGCCTCGCCATGCCGGCGGGTCCGGATGTTCTCTGGACGGATCATGACACGCACATCCGTACCATTGACCAGTCCTCCGGGGCCATGCGTGCCGATGGTCCCACAGAGTGTCTCGATCTTATAGCTGTCAGGGCCAAGAGCTTCGGACACCTTGCCGACAATGGTATTGGAGCGGCCGATGAAGCCCGCAACGGTCTGCGAGGCCGGGCGCTCATATATGTCGCGCGGAGTGCCGAACTGCGAGATCACACCCGAGTTCATCACCACGATCTTGTCGGACATGACTATCGCCTCCGACTGGTCGTGGGTGACATAAATGCTAGTGATGCCGACGCGCTGCTGGAGATCGCGTATGAAGAAGCGCATCTCGTCGCGCAGCGTGGCGTCTAGATTGGCCAGCGGTTCGTCTAGAAGGAGCACGGACGGCTCGATGACCAGCGCGCGCGCCAGCGCCACGCGCTGCTGCTGTCCGCCGGAGAGCTCACGCGGGAAACGTGCCTCGTAGCCCTGCAGCCTCACCATGGAAAGCACCTCGGTGATGCGCCGCTTGCGTTCGGCAGGCACAACCTTACGTACTTCCAATCCAAAGCTTAGGTTTTCGGCCACCGTCATGTGCGGAAACAGCGCATATGACTGGAACACCATACCGATGTCGCGGTGTTCGGGCAGCGCGCGGGTCACGTCGCGCTCGCCGAAGAGAATGCGTCCGCTATCGGGCCGCTCGAAGCCGGCGATGCAGCGCAACGTGGTGGTCTTGCCGCAGCCGCTTGGCCCGAGCAGAGACACGAATTCGCCTTGGGCAATGGAAACCGAAATATCCTTCAGGATGTGCAGGTTGCCATACCGCTTGTTGATGCGGTCGATGGTCAGTGCGGTCATCCGGCCTCCTCGCCAATCTGTCTTCCGCCGGGAGCAGTATCTCCCAACAAGGCATCACAAGGCTGTACCCCTCAGGCCATTTCTCGGTTCCAGCGGTCGGCTATGTCGGCTGCGTTGTCGACATAGCTGTTCCAGTTGTAGCTCTTGATCTCGGCCATACGCTCGCCGACGATGGGCGTGCGTTTCTGCATGTCGACATCCACTGCGGACGCCTTATTGCTGGGCGAGGTGTAGAATGCTTTCGCCATGTCCTGCTGGACCTGCGGATCGAGCACATAGTTGAGATAGGCGTGCGCGGCATCCTTCTCCGCGCCGGTTTTGACCAGGTTGAAGGATTGTTCGAAGGCAAGCACGCCTTCCTTCGGCGCAACGATCGCGATCGGTGCGCCCTTGTCCTGCAGCACCATCGCCTCGGTCCAGTCGACCGGCGCAATTACGCAGTCGCCACGCATCAGCGCAGTCGACAGCTCGCCACTCCACGAGGCCTGCATAAAGGGCAGCAGTTCCTTGATTTTGGCAAAAGCCGCATCGAAATCGTCCGGCCCCGAACCGAACAGTTCGCCCACCAGGCGTAGGAACAGCACCGCGCCGGTGTTGCCGATCTGATAGAGGCCTGTCCTGCCCTTGAACTCCGGATTTTCCCACAGATCGTGCCAGGAGGTGGGCGCTGTCTTGACCATGTCGGTGCGGTAGGCAAGGCCGATCGGCGAAACGATGGCGCGGATCCCGTTTGCGTCCTTGTTGACGAATTGCGGAAACACATTTTGCGCATTCGGTAGTTTGGCGAGATCGAAGGGCTCGAAGAAGCCCTCAGCGCGCAACATGGCGGCGATGTTTTCATTGCCCATGAAGATGCTATAAGGTGATCGGTCGCCGCCGGCTCGGATCTTGGCCACGAAATCCTTGCCCAGCCCGACATCGAGCTGCGGCTGGATACCGGTGGCCGAGGTCAGTCCGGGCAGCAGCTTGTCCTGCCAAAACTTCGCCCACAGCCCGCCATAGGTGGGCACAACGAGCGAAGATTGCGCTGCAGCCAGGCGCGGCAGGGTCATTGAGGCGAAGACAGCCGTCGCAGCGACGGCGAATTCACGCCTTGTCAGCTTCATCGAAAACATCTCCCATGTTCCCACTGCAATTTCTTGTTGTTAGGCTGCGTCGCAGATAACCGCAGCTGACTTAGGGGAAGGCTTGCATCTTTTGCCCAATTGGTCAACAATTTAGATATTGTAATATTTAAATATTAGTGCGGAACGCGGCGAGGGAGAAGGACGCGCATGGAGGAGGCCAAATCGGAGATTCAGGCAACCAAGAGCCTGGCACACCAGATCGCGACCGCGCTGCAACAGGAAATCATCCAGGGCGCGCTGAGCGTCGAGTCACGTCTGCCGTCCGAGGCTGAGATCGCCAAGCGCTTCAGCGTGTCTCAGCCGACCGTGCGCGAGGCTCTGAAGATCCTCGCCGCCAAGAAGCTGGTGCGCTCCAAACGCGGCCCCAATGGCGGCGTCTTCGTCAATGCACCGTCGCTGACCGCAACCAGCCAGATGCTGCAGGAGATGACGACCTGGTTCGTCGGTCTGGGCGTGTTCGATCTCAATGAAATCGTCGAGGCGCGCCTGTTGCTGGGTCGCACCTGCGTGCAGCTAGCCGCCGAGCGCGCTACGCCGGAAGACCTGGCATCCATAGAGGCGACGCTGGAAGCCTTCGAGCGCAGCGACATTTCCGACGAGGAATTTTGCCGGCTAGATGTCGCCTTTCACCATGCCATCGCGCAGGCCACCGGCAACAACGAATTGCGCTTCATCATGCTGGTGGTGAACGATTCGCTCATCCCCGCCACCAACATGATCTCCTTCCGCTTCCGCGAGCGCGGCCGCGTGGTGGCGCTGCATGCCGACATCCTCGAAGCGCTGCGCATACGAGACTCTGCGGCGGCCACTTCAGCTTTCGAGGAACTCATCGCCTATCAATCGAGCGTCTACGAAAAGGCGCTGTCGGCTCGCGAGGCCGCCAAGCGGCAGGAAAGCCTGTGACGCAGCTTGTCGCCGATGAACTGATCCTGCTCGAAGAGCGGCGTGGCGACGGCAATCCGGTCTATCGCAGTTCGGTTGCCCTGCCCGGCGGCCTGCCCGACATTTTTGCACGGCTGCGCCATTGGGCAGACATGCACCCGGACAGGGTCCTACTGTCCGAGCCATGGCAAGGCGGACGGCGCAGCGTCTCCTATGCCGAGGCGCTGTCCCGCGCCCGAGTGCTGCGGCAGCAGCTCGCCGAGCACCACGGCCTGCGCAAGGGCGATTGCTTGGCTGCGCTTGCGCCAGCCGGCGTCGATGCGCTTCTGCTGAAGCTCGCCTGCCTTGCCGGCGGATTTGTCCACGCGGCGCTGCCGCCGTTTCCGTTTCGGAATGGCGCGCATGGCGAAGGCACAAAGCCATTTCTCGACGCAGCCAAGCCCAGCCTGATCGTCACGCCAGAAAATCACCCGGCGATTGCCGGGATGGGCGCTGTATCGACTACCGATCTGATGGCAACGTTGCCCGACGAAGATGCAGGCGAGACGGAAGACGCCGATGCCTTGCCCGACGACTGGGCGGCGATTTTCTTCACATCCGGCAGCACCGGCACACCGAAGGGCGTTCCAATCACCCGCGGCATGATTTCTTCCAACCAGGGTGCCATTGCCGCCATGTGGCCCTTTCTCGCGCAGGAACCGCCTGTTCTGGTCGATTGGCTGCCCTGGCACCACGTCTTCGGCGGCCTCGACAACATCTTCAAGATGATCTGGAATGGCGGCACCCTGCATGTCGATGCGGCGCCGAGCACCGCCAGCATGGAAGCCACTGTTCGGCTTTTGGAAGAAGTTTCCCCCACCATGCATATCGCCGTGCCGCTGGGACTGCGCCTGCTGCTCGACCAACTGGAAAACGATAGGTGCGGCACCGAAGCCTTCACACGCAAGCTGCGTGCCATCTTCTTCGCCGGCGCCGGCATCGATGCGGATCTCTGGCGCCGGCTGGCTGCCTTCAGCGACGCCCATGGCGCGTTCCAAATCCTGTCCGGCTACGGCGCGACGGAAGCGGCGTCGACCATCTGCCTTTCCCCCGCACCCTTGGAGCAGCCGGGCGAGCTTGGGCATCCCCTGCCTGGCCACCTTATCGCTCTGGTGGACGCCGACGGCCGCAGCGAGCTACGTGTTTCCGGCCCAAACATCGCGCCCTGCTACCTTATCGGCGAACGCCGAGTCGACCTGCCGATGGACGAGTACGGCTTTTATCGCACCGGAGACGCGGCCGTGCTGCGCAACCGTTCCGACGAGGTTCCTGTATTTGCCTTTGACGGTCGGCTCGCGGAAGACTTCAAACTGTCGAGCGGGATAAAAGTGCGCGCCGGGCCGCTGCGTGCCGGGCTTTTGGCGCATTGCGCGCCGCTGGTGGACGATATCGTGATCGGCGGCGAAAACCGCGACCGGCTGGTGGCGCTCGTCTTTGTATCGGGAGCCGGCAAATCAGAGGAAAATCTTCTGGGAGTGCTGGCCGCACGATTCGGCAGTTGGAACGCCGCCAATGCCGGAGGCTCGACCGCCATCGCCCGCTTCAAGCTGGCCGGAGTGCCAGCCGATCGCAGCCGCGGCGAACTCTCCGAGAAGGGCCAGATCGTGCAGTCGCGCTATCTGCGCAACCACCCCGAGATTTTCGAGGCACTGCAGGCGGGAGAAGGCCAGGCGCCTCGCGGCGCCTGACCCCCCGTTCAGTCGAGGTCGCGAAACGGCTTTTCGCGGATGGCGAGAAATTCCTTCAGCGAGTGCTCTTTCAGCAGCCGCATCCAGTGGCGGCCCTCTTCGGAGGCGTGCAGGATGGCGGTCGTCTCGCGATTGTAGGTCCACGAGCTGTCCAGCCCGGCAGTCTGCTGCTGGTGATTGAGCGCGGCCTTGGCGAACTTGATCGCGGCTCCCGGCATACGCGCACATTTGCGGGCGAGCTTTTCGGCTTCGGTCTTGAGCTGGTCGCGCGACACCGCCTTGTTGACGAGATGGATGCGCTCGGCCTCGCGGCCATCGATCAGGTCGCCGGTGTACATCAGGCGGCGCGCATGGATCATCGGCACCGTCCAGGGCAGCATCAGGGTTGGCGGCGCGGAAACGTGGCGCACCTCCGGCTCGCCTAGCATCGCGTCCTCGGCGGCAATGGACATGTCGCAGCACATCATCAGCTCGAGCCCGCCGGCCAGCGCATAGCCGTTGACGGCCGCGATGATCGGGATCGGCGCTTCCCGAATGAACTGCATGCGACGCATGTTGGCGCCGATGTCCTCACGCCAGGCCTCTGCATCCATCTCGAAATCCTCGCCGCCGAGATCGAAGCCGGCGGTGAAGGCACGGCCAGCGCCAGTAATAATCACGGCGCGCACATCCGGCGCCTTGACCGCGCGCGCAATCGCTGCCTCCAGTGCGTCACCAAGCTCCTGGTTCATGGCATTCATCTTGTCGGGCCGGTTGAGAGTCAGAGTGACAAAGGCATCCTGCGCGTCTTTCTCCCAGAGTACGGTGTCGCTCACGGTGTTTCCTCCCTTAAGCAGGGATACGCTCACGTTCGCTCGCGTGCCTGCTCTACCTGTTTGATTTTACTGCATTTACGCAACGGCTGGCGTTTCCACCTGCCAGCACAGTGCTCTAGGCGATCTCGATGACGACGCGGCCGCGCACTGCGCCCTTCAGTATGCTGTCGGCGAGTGCGGGCAGGTCGCGCATCTTGTGCACTTCGGTCATCGCCGCGAGCTTTTCACGGTCGAGATGGTCGGCCAGCGTCCGCCAGGCCTTCTCGCGCTTTGCCATCGGCGCAAAGACGGAATCGACGCCGATCAGACCCACGCTGCGCAGAATGTGCGGCATCACCGTGCCTGGCAGGTTGGCGCCACCGGCCAGGCCGCAAGCGGCCACCGCGCCGCCATAAGCGGTCTGCGCCAGCACGTTGGCGAGCGTGGTCGAGCCAACGGAATCCACCGCACCGCTCCAGCGCTCTTTCTGCAGCGGCTTGACCTCGCCCGAAAGCTCGGCACGGTCGATGAAGGAGGTGGCGCCCAGCCCGCGCAGATAGTCATGCGTTTCGGCACGGCCGGTCGAGGCCACCACCGTATATCCTTTGGACGAAAGCAGGCTGACGGCGGTCGAACCGACGCCGCCAGCGGCACCCGTCACCAGCACCTCGCCCTTGCCGGGCTGGATGGCACCCCAGTTTTCGAGCGCATCCACGCAAAGTGCTGCCGTGTAACCGGCGGTGCCGATCGCCATGGCTTCCTGCATGGTGAAGGCATCGGGCAGGCGCATCAACCATTCCGGCTTCAGCCGCTGGAAGCGCGCGTAGCCGCCCCATTCGGTCTCCGACATGCCCCAGCCATTGGCAACCACACGGTCGCCGGGCTTCCAGGCTGGCGACCGCGATTCAACCACGGTGCCGGCAATGTCAATGCCGGCAACCATCGGCAAGCGCCGGGCAATACGGCCCTTGCCGGAAACGGCAAGACCATCCTTATAGTTCAGGCTCGAATAGGCGACCTCGACCAACACGTCACGATCCGGCAGGTCGGACATAGAAATCTCCCGGAACCCGGCCTTCGGCTTGCCATCGACGTCTTCCAGCATCAGCGCCGTAAAGGTTTCGCTCATTCATTTCTCCAACTGGGCATCTCGTGGTGGAAAGTATGGCTCAGCCGCGCTTAGTGCGGGTGGCCTCGCGTTCGGCGCGTCGCTTCAAGCTGGTGGCGTAGCTGTCGCGGACATAATTGAGTAGTTCGGAAAGCACGGTCATGGCGCCTGCTGCGTCGCGCGCTTCGATGGCGCCGGCCAGCCGCTCATGGAAGCCCGCCACTGTGCCGCGCTCACGCACTTGCGAGACGATCATGTTAGTGATCGGCATGAAGGCCTCGACCACTGTGTACATCATAAGGCTAAGCGGCCCATTGGCCGCGGCTTTCACCAGCGCACGATGGAAACGCACGTCAGAGGCGCAGAAATCCTCATCGCTGAGCGAACTGGAACGCTGCAGCACGATCTCTGCGCGCATCGCTTCAAGATCGGCATCGCTGCGACGCACACAGGCCAGCCGGCAGCAGATCGCCTCCGTTTCCAGGCGCGCATCAATGATCTCGTTAATATCGAAAGCGCCAACGCCGACAAGCAACGTAGCAGCCCCGGTGATCGCCGAGGACAATCCTTCGGGGTCCGGGCGCTTCACGAAAGTGCCGCCGGTCGGCCCGCGCTGCGAGCGGATCAGGTTCTGCGCGGCAAGCCGCTTCAACGCCTCGCGCACGGTGGGGCGGGATATGCCGAAGCTTTTCGCCAGCTCTTCTTCGGTGGGCAGGCGTTCGTCGATTTTCAGCCGGCCGTCCAAAATGGCCGCACGGATCTTGTCGGCGACCTGCTTGGCGACGCCGGTGCGCACGACATCCTGATATTCGATCGGCATTCGTCCTCCGTCGGCTCGTCGCTCGCCCGTGACTACTGACATCTAAACAATATAGGTTTGACAAATATTGCAAGCGAAATAAGCTGCCCCTCCGACAGCACCCGGAAAGCATCTTGCCGGGTCACCCGGATGCCATGGCAAAACCGACAGAACAGCTTATCTCGCAGCTTCAATCGCGACTCGACAGGGCGGCGATCCTCGTCGGCGAGGCGATCGACCCCCGTTACGGCGACGACCTTTCCGGAAAACCCGGCGAGCGACCCGAAGTGGTCTTGCGCCCTCGCTACACCAGCGACGTTGCCGAAATCCTCAAGGCATGTAATGCCGCATGCCAGCCCCTGGTGATCCAAGGTGGCCGCACCGGGCTTTCTGGCGGCGCGCGCGTGCTGGCCGGCGAGGTCGTACTGTCGCTCGAACGGATGACGTCGCTTGGAGAGGTCGAGACGACAGCAAGCACCATCATTGCCGAGGCCGGCGTGCCTCTGCAGGCAGCACAAGAGAAGGCAGACGCGGCAGGCTTTGTCTTCGGCGTCGACATCGGCGCGCGCGGTACGGCCACCATAGGCGGCAACATCTCCACCAATGCCGGCGGCATCCGCGTACTACGCTACGGCAATTTTCGCACGCAGGTTCTGGGCGTCGAGGCGGTGCTCGCCGACGGCAGCGTCGTGTCCTCGCTCAAGGGCCTCGCCAAGGACAACACCGGCTACGATCTTTCCCACCTTTTCATCGGTAGCGAAGGTACGCTGGGCGTGGTGACGCGGGCCTGCCTTCGGTTGCACCCCAAGCCGATCTCGCAGGCCGTGGCCTTCTGCGCGTTGCCCTCGCTTGAAAAGGCGATGGCGCTGCTGCAATTCTTGCGTGCCCGGCTCGGCACTCTTCTCTCAGGCTTCGAGATCATTTTCGATCCGCTGATGAGCGAGATGACAGAGGCGCTCGGCTTGCAGGCGCCAGTACCGCTGACAACCCCTGTCTACGTGCTGACCGACATACAGGGCATGTCACCCGAAACCGACGAGACCGTCTTTGCCGAAGCGCTCGGCCAGGCGATCGAGGACGGAATGGTGTCGGACGCGGTGGTTTCGCAGTCGGAGCGCGAGTTCCAGGCGTTGTGGGCGCTACGCGACGACTGCAACACCTATCTCTTCGGGCTGGGCCCGATGCTCAGCCTCGACGTCAGTCTGCCGCTCCCACGTATGGGTGAATTCCTCGCACGAGCCCGCACCACGCAAAACAGCGTCGATGCTACTGCGCGCGACTACATCTTCGGTCATCTCGGCGACGGCAACCTGCACTACTGCGTGGTGACCGAAAGGCCTGATGCTGTCGCTGAGGCGGTGTTCGGCTGCGTTGCCCAAGCCGGCGGCTCGATTTCGGCCGAGCATTGCATCGGCCTCAACAAGAAAAGCTATCTGCATCTGTCACGCAGCGACGCCGAAATCACGGCCATGCGGCGCATGAAGGCCGCACTCGATCCCAACAACATCCTCAATCCCGGCCGCATCTTCGACATGTCGGCCTAGCAACGCCCTGGGAGGAGGGACCATGACCGTAGCAAAGCCCCACGAGGCGGGCAGCACCGCATCCCTGCCGGTGGCCATGCCCTCTGCGCTCGACGAACGCTACACGTTGGAGCGCGGGCGCATCCTGGTTTCAGGCACGCAGGCCTTGGTGCGTCTGGCCATGGTGCAACGCCAGCGCGATCTTGCCGCCGGGCTGAACACGGCAGGCTACGTATCCGGCTATCGCGGTTCGCCGCTGGCCGGCTTCGACCGCGAAATGGCCAGCGCAAAAAAATATCTCAAGGCCAACCACATAGTCTTCCAACCTGGCCTCAACGAGGACATGGCGGCAACCGCGGTGTGGGGAACCCAGCAGGCCGGCATGTTTCCCGGTTCGCGCTACGATGGCGTCTTCTCCATGTGGTACGGCAAGGGGCCGGGCGTCGATCGCAGCATGGACGTTATCCGCCACGCCAATGCCGTGGGCACGGGCAAGCATGGCGGCGTGCTGCTTCTTGTCGGCGACGATCACGGCGCGGTGTCCTCCACCCTGCCCCATCAGAGCGAGCACAACCTGATTTCGGCCATGGTGCCGCTTTTGTCACCCGCCGGTGTCGGCGAGTATATCGACTACGGCCTGTTCGGCTGGGCGCTCAGCCGCTATTCCGGCGCCTGGGTCGGCTTCAAGTGCCAAACCGAGATCGTCGAGTGCTCTGCAACGGTAGACCTCAACCCTGAACGGCTGACCATCTTCACCCCCGACCTTGCCCTGCCGGCCGACGGCCTCTCCATGCGCTGGCCGGATATTTCTCACGCCATGGAACGGCGCCTCGAAACCAAGTTGCAGGCCGTCCAGGCCTTCGCCCGAGCCAACCGCTTCGACCGCGAAGTATGGGCATCGCCGCCCGCCCGGCTCGGCATCGTGTCCACCGGCAAGTCCTGGCTCGACTTGATGGGCGCCCTGTCCCTGCTCGGCATCGACGAGGCGTCCGCAAAGAAGCTCGGCATAAAGGTCTACAAGGTCGGCATGGTCTGGCCGTTGGAGCCGGAAGGATTGCGTAGCTTCGCCGAAGGGCTGGAAGAACTTCTGGTGGTGGAGGAAAAGCGCCCCGTTATCGAGGAGCAGATCAAGGCGCAGCTCTTCAACATGCCGGCCGACCGCCGACCGCAAGTAAGTGGCAAGACCGACACGCGCGGCGCCCCGCTCCTGTCTTCGCTTGGCGAACTCGGCCCTCTCTCGATTGCCCGCGCCATCCTCGCGTGGGTTGGCGGCAAGGCCCCGGAGTTGAAAGCGCGCGCGCCCCAGATTTCCGCTCTGGGCGCCGCAACGACCCCCGTCGAACCCGGCCTGCTGAAGCGCGAACCCTATTTCTGCTCGGGCTGCCCACACAGCACCTCAACCGTTCTGCCGAACGGCAGCCGCGCCTCGACCGGCATCGGTTGTCATATGATGGTGGTGGGCATGGAGCGCGACACCGCCACCTTCACACAGATGGGCGGCGAGGGCGGCTCATGGATCGGGCTGTCGCCGTTCACCGACGAGAAGCACATCTTCGTCAACATGGGCGATGGCACCTATTTCCACTCGGGGCTGCTTGCCATCCGCGCGGCGATCGCGGCCAAGGTCAACGCCACCTACAAGATCCTCTTTAACGACGCGGTCGCCATGACCGGCGGCCAGCGTCATGACGGGGAATTGTCGGTGCCGCTGATCGTCGGTCAGGTGCTGGCGGAAGGTGCAAGTCGGGTGGTGGTCGTGTCGGAAAGGCCGGAGCTGCTAGCTGGCCAGTTTTCACGCGAAGTGGAAGTCCACCATCGTGATCAGCTCGACCGGGTCCAGCGCGAGTTGCGCGAGGTTGGGGGCGTCAGTGTTCTGATCTACGACCAAGTCTGCGCGGCCGAAAAGCGCCGCCGCCGCAAGCGCGGCACCTTTCCGGTCTCGCCCAAGCGGGCCTTCATCAACGAGCTGGTTTGCGAGGGCTGCGGCGATTGCTCCGCCGTTTCCAACTGCATCTCCGTTGAGCCGCGAGAGACCGAACTTGGCCGCAAGCGCGCCATCAATCAGTCGAGTTGCAACACCGACCTTTCTTGCATCAAGGGTTTTTGCCCGAGCTTCCTGACTATCGAGGGCGGAAGACTGCGCAAACCTAAGGCCACGGCGGGAGCGGGCGCGGATGCGGAGCTCGCGGAACCGATACTTCCCACCCTCGGCGAGCAGCCCTACAGCATACTTCTGACAGGTATCGGGGGCACGGGCGTCATTACGGTCAGTGCGATCCTATCGCAGGCCGCCCATATCGACGGCCTCTCGCTGGTGACGCTCGACCAGACGGGTCTTGCGCAGAAGAATGGCGCCGTGGTTTCGCACATTCGCCTTTGCCGAACCCCGGAACGCATCAATGCCGCGCGCATCGGCGTGGGCGAGGCCGATCTCGTGCTCGGCTTCGACCTCGTTGTTGCCGCCTCGCAGTCGGCAATCGCCACCTTTGCGAAAGAACGCACCAAGGCGGTGGTCGATGACCATTTCGCGCCCACCGCGTCCTTTGTTAAGGACACCACGATTGACTTCCGCGAGGAAGCGACGCTGCGCCAGCTGCACAACGCGGCCGACGAAGGTGCCGTCGTAACCCTGCCGGCCATGAAGCTGGCAACGGCTCTCTTTGGGGATGCCATTGCGGCCAACATGTTCCTGCTCGGCCACGCATGGCAAAAAGGTTTGGTGCCGGTCAGTCACGCGGCGATCGATAAGGCGATAGATTTGAACGGCGCGGGCGTCGCCATGAACCGAGCGGCCTTCGCCTGGGGCCGCCGCTCAGCGGTCGACTTGGACTTCGTATGCCGGCAGGCGCGCATCATGGCAGCGCCGCCCAAGGAGACGAAGACGCTAGCCGAAATCGTTGAGCACCGGGCGGATTTCCTAACCGCCTATCAGGATGCGGCCTATGCCGCGCGCTATCGCGCGCTGGTCGAAAAGGCGCGGCAGGCCGAAATGCGCGTCGCACCCGGTCAAGAGAACTTGGCAACGGCCGTCGCCAAGGCCGCCTTCAAGCTGATGTCCTATAAGGACGAATATGAGGTGGCGCGGCTGCATCTCGATCCAGCGATGCGCCGACGGCTCGCCGAGCAGTTCGAGGGTGGCTACAGGATAAAATACAATCTTGCGCCCCCCATGCTGGCCCGCATTGATACGCGCACCGGCCATCCGGCCAAAATTGCGCTGGGGCGTTGGATCGAGCCTGCCTTCTGGTTGCTCACCAAGCTAAAAGGGCTGCGCGGCACGCGCTTCGATCCATTCGGTCATACCGACGAACGCAAGATGGAGCGACGCCTGATCGAGGACTATTTTGGTCTTGTGGACGAGCTCATCTCGAGGCTGACGTGGGCAAATCTTACCGTCGCGACAGAGCTTGCGGGCCTGCCGCAAGAAATTCGCGGCTACGGCCACGTGAAGCTCGCATCGATCGAGCGGCATGAAGAACTGAAATCCACCATGCTGAAAAAACTCTCATAATTGTCAACCGGCGCCACCATCGTGCACTATGGACAGCAACGGCACGTGCGCAAGAAGCGCGCGATCGTGCTGAGCGAGCTGGAGTAGCGGGGCTTGCCAACCGGCTGTTGGTGAAGTGCTCCCCATTTTGGGACCGGCGGGAGCTGGAGTGAGTGCGCGTCATTCTCCCCCTACCCGCCTGAAGCTGATGCAGGCACGTTCCTGACCTTCGCCAGCCCATCGGAGAGAAAGGCTGGCGCTTTCATGGCCGGGTGATGCAGCTGCTTTTCGGTCTGGAGAATGCAGCCGCCAGAGTTGTAGCCGACCGCTCTGCACCTGGTGATTTTGATTCTCTCAGGGTGACTAAGCAGCCATTGATCGTAGTGCTTTCGCGCGCTGGACCGCAGTTTTGGCTGATATATCGTGCTCTAGCGTAGTGTTTGGTTGCGGGGGCTCGCAACTACCGATACCGACATTTACTCCAGATAGCAGTTTGAACGAAAACCGGAGCAGCAAACGTCTGCCACTGAACCTCTAGCCCTTCGTCCGCGACGACCACATCATCTCTCTCGAGGACGAGAGCGAGGGTGGATACCATACAGTTGATATTGGTGAAACGATCAGACTTACAGGCAGCTCATTGGAAATATCGATAACTTCGGTGCACTGAAGCTTATGTCGAGGGCGTTGCGATAGGCTGCATGGACTTGATAACGTCCTTCGCCAATCCAGCCAGTTGTCTCGACCGTGGCAAACCAAAGCTCGTCCTTGCGGCAAGAACAGATGATTAGATGGGCCAGCATGGAACCATGCCGCAAGCGCGGCCCATCAAAGCAGCACTTTACTACATCAGCGCGGCTCACAGCGGAAAAGTCTCCGGTCACCCATACATGGGCCAGGTCAATCCACACGAACCTTCGTGTGAGGATCCTTGGCTTCCCCAAACTTTTATCGTGTTGCATCTCACTCGCGCACTTGCGCTTGGAAGATTCAGAAAACCAAGTAGGAACACTATGAAGCGTAAGCCCACAATCGCCGTAATCATGGATGAAAACACCAGTGACGATGGCAGCCGATACGATACCTCAAAGAGCTACTTCACTGCAGTAAGCCGTGCCGGGGCTCTCCCATTCGGTATCCCCTACGTACCTGAGCTGGTCGATCAAGTGGTCGGGGAATTCGATGGGTTCTTGAGCGTCGGTGGGCGTATAAACTTTCCTAAGGATTGGTACATCGAAGGTGACCGGTCAAAATATCCGCCATCTGACCGTCTTTCTGTCGAGCTGGCGCTGATGGAGGGGTTTCTTGCACGCAACAAACCCGTACTCGGTATCTGCAATGGCATGCAAATGCTCGCATGCCTAAACGGCTGCCGGATGGTTTCTGATGTGCATTCCTCGTGGCCAGGTGCGATCGACCATGATCGGGGCAATCTACTCCACGACGTCCACATCCAAGCTGGCACAAGGATGGCTGGCATTTTTAACGCTGAGACATTCGGCGTAAACACCTTTCATCGGGAGGCAATCGTAGAGACATCCAGCAATGTGATTGTTACCGCCCGCGGGTCAGATGGAGTTGTCGAAGCGATCGAAGTACCTTCGCAATCGTTTGCCATGGGGCTACAGTGGCATCCGGAACTACTCGACGCCGAGGCTCACCCCGGCTCTCGTATCTTTGACGCATTCGTGGAAGCAGCAAGCCTGCGGCCGTAGCGTCGCCGTGCAGGAGCGACTATCATCGTCGGGCCGGCCGCGGTTGTTGTTGAGAAAGCTTGCGATCGGTCCCAGCGCTTTGCTCGGATAGCTATCCTTGTTCGGTACGCAGCCATTCGACGAACTCTATGGCAATCGGCTGGCTGTTGTTCCAACGGCGGCCCGTTCGATCGTCTTGCGCCTCACTGCCCGCACGCTCATCAATTGGGTCGAGCGTCAAACTGGGGGCAACCCGCCAAACAAAAACACTCCCGGCGGGGTCCGCGCGGGAGTGTTGTCATTTGGTTGCGGGGGCTCGCAACCACCGATACCGACATTTGCTTCAGATAGCAGTTTAATCCTGGATAGCTCCGAGTTTTGGTCGGCAATGGGTAGTCCTTAGCCGAATTGACCCGCAGCAGATTCTCACAAGGAGCGCCGTGCATGTCAGCTTGGTGCCTAATGTCGGCCATAGAGGCTAACTTTGCCTGCCCCCGGAAGCGGACATCGCAAGTGACAATGCGTGGTCGCCAGGAGCACTCTCGGTGCCGAGCCCGGGTAGACTGTCGCCCGCCTCGAAAGCGGGTTCCCAGCAAATTCCCATCTGCTGAGGGGAGACAGGGGCTGGACATGAGCCAATGCCAGTTGAAAGGCACAGCGCGTGATGGATGCCGTTGAAAGGAGATCGTTATAGGCGGGATAGCATTCGCGCCCTGGTGCAGTTCAGCGAGGTCGCTGACAATGAGTTCGCATCATGGGCTTCTCACCCTAGAGCTTCACGAGCGAGCGAATGCGAGCAAGGGGCCGTAGTCGCCCGCGTCAGCGGCCTTGAGCGCCGCGATATACTCTTTCCGGGTTACCGACAGATCGACGAGATTGATCTGGCCCCAAGTGAAGCGTGGTTGACCAAGTTCGGCCGCGAGCAGGTCACCGATCATGCGTGAGAAGCGGCCGTTCCCGTTGGGATATGGGTGAATCGCAACAACTCGGTGGCTGAAACGGACGGCGATTTCATCCGGCGGAAACGTGGAGTGCTCGGCCCAATATTTCGCGTCGTCGATCGCCTGATAATATTCGACCGGGATGCGATAAGCGTCGATGCCGATGTTTCGCGCCGTCTTGCGATACGTGCCCGCCCAGTTCCAGACATCGCCATACATCTGTTTGTGTAGCTCGTTCAGAAAGCCTTGGTCGAGCACGTTGCGCTTTCTCCGCCCGACCCAGCGAACGGCGTCGGCGATGTTGGCGAGTTCCGCTTCGTTCAACTCGTCGCGCGTCGTGATATAGGATGGAATGAGTTGCTCGCGCTCCTCAGCTTCGAGCGGCGTGTTCCCGTCATCGTCATCCTCATAAAGCGGATCGCTCATTCCTTGTCCCACAGCTTTCGCGAGAAATGCGCGAGGTAGTCGGCGACGATGCGATGCTTTTGCCCCTCAAGGTCTTCCGTGCTCACCGCCTGGTTTTCGAGGCGCATCGTATGATTTAGATGCGCCAGTTCGTTCCTCACTTTGCGCTCGGCCTGATCATAGAGAATGTTGTCGAGTGGCTTGGTCGGGACAAAGGCATAGACGAGCTGACAGTCGAGCGCTTCGGCCGTCTCGCGCAAGGTCTTGAGCGTGATCGCGCCCGTGGTTTCTGCCTTCTCGATAGCGGTCACGCGGGATGGGGCCACGCCCATGCGCTCGGCGAGCTGGCGCGTTGTCATGCCCAGAGACTCACGAATGGCTTTCGTCCAGCCGCGCGAGGGCGTTATAATGCGCTCGACCCGTAGGGGAGAAAGCCGCTTATCGAGGTTCTTTCTGGCAAGTACGGATTGCTTGTTGCTCATATATATGTGTCCATTTCTGGATAAGTTTAACATATATATGTGAGCAAAACAATTATCTCCGCTCACACTTGTATGAGCGATTATATAAGATTTGCTCATATATGCATGAGCAAGAGGCGGCTGACCCGGATAAGGGAGAAAGCGTTCCCCTGCGACCGATCCATAGTCTCGGCCGCCCCCTTGTCTGGGGAGACATCGCCGGCAAAAGCAGGAGTGCTTTTGAGCGCTCCAATGCTCAACAATCCCGAGCACGCGAGTGTTGATCGATAGCGTTTCAATGTCTTTTCCAAGGGAAATCGTCCGTGGAGCCCAATACCCGCTGATCGCAGGGGATTCTTGGAACGGTGCGCCTTTGCGGAGAGCACCGGGCTTGCGAGCCAGAACAGGTAAATAGTGCCAGGGATCATAGATCGTCTCGCCCCAAAACCGGGCCAATGCACCGCAACCGTGGCCCCGTCCTGCTTGACGACGATCCGATCAGCATAGGAATGGACCTCGACAGGGCGACCCACGGCCGTCGACAGGTGGCGCAGGAATTCCGGCGAGCGGCGAGGTGCGCCATCGAGCAGCTAGACGCGCCGATCCTCCGAGGATCTCATGGCTCGCCATAAGGGCCCCTACTCATTTCGCTACTTCGATATGGGCACAGCGAATTACAGAATTACACCAACAAGGGACCCATCAAATCAGGGGGCCTCGTTTGTGCTAGCGTTGTGCTCGGGGTAAAAACGACTTCGGCCTCCACTTGGGAGGCCGACAAGATCTTGATATTCCAGTAACTTTTTTGGTTGCGGGGGTTGGATTTGAACCAACGACCTTCAGGTTATGAGCCTGACGAGCTACCGGGCTGCTCCACCCCGCGTCAAGGATTGTGCAGGCTTGCCTGCGAGTTCAAAAGCAAAGGGCCGCGGTCGATTGTGTCGATGCGGCCCGCGGGTCCCGTTTTTGCGGGCCTAGTTCGTTTTGGAGAAGATTTAGACATGCATTTGGCAGACCTGGCAGCGACTTACTCTCCCGCGTCTTGAGACAAAGTACCATCAGCGCTGGAGCGTTTCACGGCCGAGTTCGGAATGGGATCGGGTGCAGCCGCTCCGCCATAACCACCAGGTCGGCAAAGTGCATGT
>NZ_JARXVF010000003.1 GCF_029892515.1 Pseudaminobacter soli (ex Li et al. 2025)
GGGATGGCGAAAGCCGTTGTGGCGGTGGCACGGCGGCTGGCCGTGATCTTGCATCGAATGTGGATGGACAACACGCCATACCGCTGGGAGGCCAAAGCGGCTTGAGCTTGGATTAGAATTCCGCGTGCCGCGCGGATAGAGGTCCCGTGCAGGGACGGGTGGGTAGGCAATCTCGAGGCGGGCTTGAACGCCAGGTTTCTGGTCAGTTCGCAAAGAAGATTGAGGTGTCTCTCCGTCCGACCCGATCATGAAGCGGCCCGGTGCCGACTTCGGAGAGAAGCAAGACCCCTGGCGGGAGCTCGTAAGCACGACGCGGCAGCACCTGAATTGCTGACACGATCCTTTGTGCGCATCGTTAGAGCCTGGAGCTTGCTATCCGGGGCACTTTTCTGCGCTTGACAGTTCCCGCCCCAAAAGAGAAGCCCGCCGCCTTGCGCCCCCGGAGGCGGTCAGTCTTCCAGCTCGATCGGCAGGGCGATTTCGGCAGACGAGGCGATGATCGCCAGCTGCGTCGGGTCGCCCAGCGCGGTCGGGACGGGTGGCTATCAGGAGATCAGTTACAGCAGGCGGTTCATCCGTTAACGCATTTCCGCCAGTCCGCGCCGCCGCTCCAGTTCCGCCTCGCTGGGGTTATCCAGCCCGAAGTCGCCGGTCTGGACCTCGCCGGCGCGCTCGTAGGCAGCGACGATGACGCCCTTGGGCGTGACCAGGCTGTCGGTCAGCTTGAGCGCGGCGGGCATGGTGCCGGACCCGAACAGCTTCTTTCCCTTGCCCAGCACGATCGGCATCACGATGAGCTGGAAGCGGTCGATGAGATCATGCTCCAGCAATTGCTGGATGAGCTGGCTGGAGCCCTGGATGAGCAGCTGCGGTCCGTCCTCCTGCTTGAGCCTGCGCAGGGAAGCGGGGACGTCCTCGCCAAGCCATTCGGTGTTCTGCCAGGTGAGGCTCTTGGGGTCATGTGTGGCGACATATTTGGTCACGCCGTCGAAGATCGGGCCGATCGGGTCGTCCTTCACATAGGGCCAGTGGGCGGCGAAGATGTCATAGGTGCGCCGGCCCAGAAGCAGGTCGAAGGGCGTTTCGAACAGCTTGCCCATGACCCCGCCCAGCGCCTCGTCGAAATGGGGTGCGACCCAGCCTGCGTGCTGGAAGCCGCCGGTGGGGTCTTCCTGCGGGCCGCCGGGCGCCTGCATGACGCCGTCGAGGCTGACGAATATCGCGGCATTGATTGTTCTCATGATGTGTCTCCCGATTGGACCGGGCCTCATTGCAGGTCCGGCGATGGCCCGAGGACGCGTGGCGAGGCGACATCCCGACATTCAAAAATGCAATTCCTGATCCCGCCGGCGGCGGTCAGTCTTCCAGCGCGATCGGCAGGGCGATTTCGGCCGCCGAGGCGATGATCGAATCGAGCAGGCCCGGAAAAAGCTTGTCGAGGTCTTCGCGGCGCAACGAGATCAGCCGGCTGGTGCCCGATACTTCGGTGTAGATCACCCCGGCCTCGCGCAGCTTGGCGACGTGATAGCTGATGTTGGTCTTGGAGCCGAGATCCAAGAACTGGCCGCAGCGCATGGGCGTGGCCTCGTCGCGGGCGAGCTGGGCGACGATCGCCAGCCGCGTCGGGTCGCCTAGCGCGACCAGGACATTGGCGAGCGTGATCTGTTCGGTTGTCGGATGCGGCAGGCTCATGGCGCGAACATAGCCATTTTTCTGCTCCCTCTTCAATGCGGCGAGGCGCTCCTGACACGAGGCAGACAGGAGAACAATGCCAGACTTCAATCTGGCAGATTGACAGAACCGGGAGACAAGTTCAGTAGTTCAATAACCTTTGAACTAAGGAGAGAGTCTTATGGACAAGCGGCTCATATGGCTCGCGGTCGGTTCCTTCACCATGAGTACGGTCGGCTTCGTGTTTTCGAGCCTGCTTCCGTCGATCGCGGCCGACACGCACACGACCGTGCCCATGGCCGGCTATCTCATCACCGTGTTTTCGCTGTCCTATGCCATCGGTGCGCCGGTGCTGTCGGCGCTGGCCGGGGCGGCCGACCGGCGGCGCGTGCTGACGGTGGCGATGCTCATCTTCCTGGCCGGCAATGTGGCTGCCGCCACCAGCGTGTCCTTTGCAACGCTGCTGCTGGCCCAGATACTGATGGGCATGGCGAGCGGGCTGTTTGCCGCAACCGCGCAGGCCACCGCCGTGTCGCTGGCCGGGCCCGAGCATCGGGCACTGGCGATCTCGGTGGTCGTGGGCGGCACGACCTTTGCCGTGGCGCTCGGCGCGCCGCTGGGGGCGCTGATCGCGGCGGTCTGGGGCTGGCGCGGCACTTTTGGCGCGGTTGCTGTTTTGGCGCTGGCCTGCGCGATCGTGCTGTGGCTGCGCCTGCCGCGCGGGCTTGCGGGAACCAAGCTGACCTTACGCGAACGCTTCAGCATTATCGGCCATGCCGGGATTGCGCCGTCGCTGGCCGTCACGTTCCTCTATCTCGCCGGCGGCTTCATCCTCATCTCCTATCTTGCGCCGCTGGCGATCGAAGGGGCGGGGCTGACGAAGATCGCTTTGCCGGGGCTGCTGCTGGCCTTTGGCATCGGCGCGGTGATCGGCAATCTGTCCAGCGGCTACCTGGCCGACCGGCTCGGGGCGACGCGCATGGTGGTGGCCTCGCTGCTGCTATCCGCGACCATGGTGCTTTCGATCGCGCTTGGACTGCATCTGCTGCCGCGCGAGCTTTGCGGGCCGCTGCTGATCGGGATCATGCTGCCCTGGGGCATCATCGGCTGGGCATTTCCTCCGGCCCAGGCGAGCCGCATCGTCGGCTATGCGCCTGAGGTGGCGCACCTGACGCTGTCGCTCAATGCCTCGGCGATGTATCTCGGCATCGCCAGCGGAACGGCGATCGGCGGCCGGGTTCTGGAAAACACCGCACCCGCCGACCTCGGCTTCGTCGCCGCGCTGTTTCCAATGGCCGCGCTTGCGGTGCTCTTCTCAATCCTGCGCTCGCAGCGGAGGCTGGCCGCTGCGGAGTGAGGGCGGTCAGGCCGGCATGAAGCCCGTGCGCAACGCATGGGCCCATCCCGTCCGGCCAGCTTGCTCAGCCCGCCTTGCGGCACTTTCCCAATCGTAGTCGACGGCGATGAACTCGAAGCGCGGCTCGTCATCGCCGCGCAATTCCACCAAACCGTAGCGGGCATGGGGCGAGCCTTGCTCCGAAACATATGCGGGTTCGCTGTCGTCCTCATAGGCCGGGCAGCCGACACTGCCGGGGTTGAAGATCATCCGGCCGTTCGAAAGCCGTATGAGTTCGGGGCGGTGGCTGTGGCCGCAAAGGATCATTCGGGCCGTTGGATCCAGCGCCGTCAGCTTTTTCTCGATCGTGGCAAGAGGGGCGCGGGCCAGGTGGCCGTTCACCACTTCGTCCATCAGGTAGCGCTCATCGTGGTCCGGACGGGCATGGAAGGCGAGCACGGACGGGGCGATCTCCAACCGCATCGGCAGTGCGCCGAGATGGGCGCGCTGCGCCGGCATCAGCCGCTCATGGGCGAAGCGGTCGGAAAGCCACATCTCGTCCGAAATGTCTTCTGCGACGCGGCGATCGTGATTGCCGCGCACGGTGGGGGCAGCAAGCTTTTCGAGCAGGTCGAAGGTCTCGCGCGGCCATAGCGGCCCGGAAACGCAATCGCCCAGATTGACGACGATGTCGGCGCCACCGTGTCGCCGGAGGTCGTCAAGCACGGCCTCGAGCGCGGCGACATTGCCATGGATATCCGCGATGACTGCAATTTTCATGGCCACTCCCCGGTATCGCAAGAGTCTTACCGGGGAGCGGTGGCTGTGTCAGTGGCTCAGCCGGCCACGAAGTCGTAGATCAGCTTCAGGTTCAGCACGGCGATGACGATGCCGATGAACATGGCAAAGACCGTGAGCCAGCGCGGCGCCACCAGCGCGCCCATCTTGGCCTTGCTGGCCGTGAAGATGACCAGCGGGAACACCGCGAAGGAAAGCTGCAGGCTCAGCACCACCTGACTGAGGATCAGGAGCTTGGCCGTGCCGCTTTCGCCGTACCAGATGGTGACGGCGGCGGCCGGCACGATGGCAAGCGCCCGGGTGATGAGGCGGCGCAGCCAGGGCGCCAGCTTCATCTGGATAAAGCCTTCCATGACGATCTGGCCGGCAAGCGTGGCCGTGACGCTGGAATTGATGCCGCAGCAGATCAGCGCGATGCCGAACAGCATCGGCGCCACCGAGACGCCCAGCAGCGGGGCAAGCAGGGCATGTGCCTGGGCGATGTCCTCGACATTGGTCTGGCCGACCTTGTGGAAGGTGGCTGCAGCCAGGATCAGGATCGAGGCGTTGATGACCAGCGCGAAGGTCAGCGCGATGGTGGAATCCCAGGTGGCAAATCTCAGCGCTTCGCGCTTGTGCTCGAGGCTATCGCCATAGGCGCGGGTCTGCACGATGCCCGAATGCAGGTAGAGATTGTGCGGCATGACCGTCGCGCCGAGAATTCCGAGCGCGATGTAAAGCATGTCCGGGTTGGTGACGATCTCGGTGGTGGGGGCAAAGCCGCGGATCACGCCGCCCCAGTCCGGGTCGGCCATGGCGATCTGGATGGCAAAGCACGCCGCGATGACCGCAAGCAGCGCGATGATCAGCGCCTCGACCCAGCGGAAGCCGAGCTTTTGCAGGTAGAGGATCAGGAACACGTCGAGCGCGGTGATGAGCACGCCGATCTCGAGCGGGATGCCGAAGATGAGGTTGAGGCCGATGGCAGTGCCGATGACCTCGGCAAGGTCGGTGGCGATGATGGCGACCTCGGCCATGATCCAGAGGACGTAGGAAACCTCCTTGCCGTAGGCGTCGCGGCAGGCCTGGGCGAGGTCGCGGCCCGAGCCGATGGCGAGCCGGGCGCAGAGCGCCTGCAGGACGACGGCCATGATGTTGGACACCAGCGCCACGACCAGCAGCGAGTAGCCGAACTTCGAGCCGCCGGCGAGCGAGGTGGCCCAGTTGCCGGGGTCCATATAGCCGACGGCGACGAGATAGCCGGGGCCTATAAAGGCGACGGCCCGACGCCAGGTCGGGCCGGTGGTTCTTACTGCGATGGAACGGTGGACATCTGAGAGAGATGCTTCGCCTCTCGGCTGGCGCCACCCTTCAGCGGTTTCGGTGGCGGTGCGGCTGGATAAGTCCATGCTTTGTCTGGCCTGGTTTCGGCTTAAATTCGCAATTGCAAATCATTGGCAGTTAAACTTAGGCGAGATCAAGGAGGGGCAAGGTGGGGAGTGCGATATTTTTACGGAGGTGTTGCGGTCTGGCAGCAGGCGTCTGGCACGTTATGCCTCATTGGCACTGCGAGGCAGCGTAAAGAATTCCAGAACTATCGACGGCGCTGAGCCTACCCCCTTACCACAAGGGTCGCACTTGAATTCGACCCCCACTCCGGTTTGCTTTGCAAACCACCTCTCCCCCGGTCGACGGGGAGAGGAAACGTCGTCCGCGAGCCTGGCGCCTTTCCTCTCCCCTTTTGAGGGGGAGAGGTGCCGAGCGAAGCGAGGCGGAGTGGGGGTAAGCCGTGCCAGGGTGGGGTATTTCAGATGCAATTAGCGGCGAGCTTGGACTCCCCCAATTGCGGTTACCTGCACAACTGGGCCGAGTTGATCTCGCTTCAGCGTTTCCGCGCCAGCATCTGGATGGGGGCGATGGTGCCGGCCGAGAGCGCTGTCATGAGATTGCCCATCCGCACCCCCGCTGCCGGGCCCATCACAATGTGCATGCCGAGCGGCGACGGCCCGTTCTTGGCTATGTCCTCGCGCATCTTGCGGTTTAGCTCGAGCGCCATCTCGCGGCGGTTCCTTTCGGCTTCGATGACAAAGCCGGCATCCTTGAGCAATCGCCGGTAGGTGTCGGGCGTCTCGACAAAGCTGGTCGCGTTGGTTTCCGCCCAAGGCATGGGGTAGGACAGCTCGCCGTCGCCCATGCGCATGATGTCGTAGACGGCGAAGATGCCGTCCTGCCTGAGAACGCGATGGACCTCGCGTATCGCGCCGGCCTTGTCGGCGATGTTCATGCCGACATGGATGAGCGTTGCGCGGTCGAAGGCCCCATCCTTGAAGGGGAGGGAAAGCGCGCTTGCCGGGACAAACGAGGCGCGGTCGGAAAGCCCGCAGCGCGCCGTCAGCGCGTTGGCAACCGCCACAAATTCCTCGGTAAGATCGACGCCGACGACATTTGCGTCGTGTTGCTCGGCGAAATAGCGGGCCGGCCCGCCGATGCCCGAGCCGATATCCAGAAGCCGCATGCCTGGGGAAAGGGCCAGATCGTTCGCGAGTTCAGCGGTCGCCGCCTTCCAGCCGAGGTGGAATTCGTCGGCGGCGGAAAGGTCCGACGGCTGGAGCTTGTCGATGTCCTTTCCGCTGCTGCGCAGCGCATCCAGTATCGTGCGTTCGAGCGCGCCGTGGCTGTAATGCCGGGCGACGTCCTGTTCGGTGGTCATGGCCAACCCTCGTCTGAAGCTGTCCGGAAAAGTTTTGTGCAGCCTACGCCGTTTTCGTTGCTGCTGAAACCGTTACGGAAACGAACGGGACCGTTTCAGGCGGCGCGACGGGTCCCGGAAAAACTCTGTGACTTGCTGCAACCGTTGGACTAGATTCTGGGTTGATGTCGTGGTCCGCGGCAGCGAAGCCGCCGGACCCGAAACGAGAATAAGGTTCGCATCATGCTCTGGAAAGGCCGCCGGCAAAGCGACAATGTCGAGGACGATCGGGGCCAGGGCGGCTTCGGCGGCGGCATGGGGCCGGGCGGCGGTTTTCGTATCCCGACCGGCGGCGCATCCGGCGGGCTTTCGCTTTCGGGCATCATCATTATCGTCGTGATCTATTTCGTGCTCAAGGCCGTCGGCATCGATCCGATGATGGTTCTCGACGGCGGCCCGGGGATGGGGCCGGGCAGCAGCCAGATCAGCCGCAATGGGCCGCAATCCAATGACGAGATGAAGCAGTTCGTCGCCACCGTGCTCGCCGAGACGGAAGACACCTGGAGCGGCATCTTCCAGGCCAACGGCCTGAAATATGAGGATCCCAAGCTGGTGTTGTTTACCGGCCAGACGCGGTCGGGCTGCGGCTACGCCTCGGCGGCGTCTGGGCCGTTCTACTGCCCGGAAGATCACAAGGTCTATATCGACCTCTCCTTCTACGACCAGCTCGACCGCCAGTTTGGCGCTTCGGGCGATTTTGCGCAGGCCTATGTGCTGGCGCACGAGGTCGGCCACCATGTGCAGAACCTGCTTGGCATCCTGCCCAAGGTCAACCGCATGCGGGAGTCCATGAGCGAGGACCAGTCCAACGTCATGTCGGTGCGTGTCGAGCTGCAGGCCGACTGCTTCGCCGGCATCTGGGGCCACTATACCGGGCAGAAGGGCATTTTGGAGAAAGGCGACCTCGAAGAGGCGCTGAACGCCGCCAAGCAGATCGGCGACGACACGCTGCAGCGGCGCACGCAGGGCTATGTGGTGCCCGAAACCTTCAACCACGGCACCTCGGCGCAGCGCATGAAATGGTTCAAGCGCGGCTTCGACAGTGGCAAGGTGGCCGACTGCGACACGTTCAACAACCAGCCTTGAAGACGCCGGCCGGGCAGACGGCCGCACCGGCTCGATGAGCCGGTGGAGGATGCTGAGGCAGGGTCAGGATTTTCCCACGTCCCGGTCGCGCTTGGCGCGGGCATGCCATTCGTAGTCGATCGAGCCTTCGGCGGCCTTGTGGAAATATTGCGAGCAGACCAGCCAGCCCTTTAGAGGCCTGAGCAGCAGCAGGCAGGCGGCAAGCGTCAAAGGCAGGGTGGTCAGCAGATGCACCCAGATCGGCGGCTCGTAGGTGAGCTGCAGCCAGAGCGCGAAGCCCAGCGCCGGCACGGCCACGATGGTCATGGCGAAGAAGGCAGGGCCGTCGGCAGGATCGGCGAAGGAATAATCAAGCCCACAGACCTCGCAACGCGGCGCGAGCGTCAGAAAACCCCGAAACAGATGGCCCTTCTGGCAGCGCGGACAGCGGCCGAGACTGCCGGTGAGCATGGGATTTTCGGTGGGCTTATAGGTGGATGCTTGCATTGCGCGACCCTCTCTCTCCCACGGGAAAATATAGGGTTGGTGCGATCGTCGCCCATGCGACATGAGGGCCTGCGACAGTTCGGCAGGCTTAAAGAAAAAGCCGCCCGAAGGCGGCTTTCAAGGGGATTGTAAAAGCCGTGTGAGGCCGGCTTAGCGCTCGGCCAGAGCCGGCTCGCCCTTGCGCTCGCGGATGAGGTTCACGAAGCGGCGGAACAGGTAGTGCGAATCCTGCGGGCCGGGCGAGGCTTCGGGGTGGTGCTGCACCGAGAACACCGGCTTGCCGGTGAGTGTGATACCGCAGTTCGAGCCGTCGAACAGCGAAACGTGAGTCTCCACAACACCTTCCGGCAGCGACTTCGAGTCGACCGCGAAGCCGTGGTTCATCGACACGATCTCCACCTTGCCGGTGGTGTGGTCCTTGACCGGATGGTTGGCGCCATGGTGGCCCTGATGCATCTTCTCGGTCTTGCCGCCGACGGCCAGCGCCAGCATCTGGTGGCCGAGGCAGATGCCGAAGATCGGCAGTTCGCTCTTGAGCAGGTCCTGAATGACCGGCACTGCATATTCGCCGGTGGCGGCAGGGTCGCCGGGGCCGTTGGAGAGGAAGATGCCATCCGGCTTCATGGCCAGGATGTCCTCGGCCTTGGTCTTGGCCGGAACGATGGTGACCTTGGCGCCGAGGCCGGACAGCAGGCGCAGGATGTTGCGCTTCACGCCGTAGTCGACGGCAACCACATGCATGGTCGGCTCGGCCTGCTCGCCATAGCCTTCGTTCCATGCCCAGGGCGTTTCGCTCCAGACCGAGGACTGGCCCGAGGTGACCTCCTTGGCGAGGTCGAGGCCGACCAGGCCCGACCATGCGGCGGCCTGGCGCTTCAGGTCCTCGATGTCGAACTTGCCGTCGGGCGAATGCGCGATGACGGCGTTGGGCGCGCCCTTCTGGCGGATCAGCGCGGTGAGCGCGCGGGTGTCGATGCCGGCGATGGCGACGACGCCGCGCCGCTTCAGCCAATCGTCGAGATCGCCCGAGGCGCGGTAGTTCGAGGGGATGGTGATGTCGGCCTTGAAGACGGCACCGACTGCGCCGGCGCGCGCGGCCGGGGTCAGGTCCTCGATGTCTTCGTCATTGGTGCCGACATTGCCGATATGCGGGAAGGTGAAGGTGACGATCTGGCCGGCATAGGACGGGTCGGTGAGGATTTCCTCATAGCCGGTGAGCGCGGTGTTGAAGCAGACTTCGGCAACCGCGCTGCCGGTGGCGCCGAGGCCTCGGCCCTCGATAACCGTCCCGTCGGCCAGAACCAGTACTGCGGTCGGCACTTCGGTTGCCCAGGGGGCGGTGTTCGTGGCCATGTCGGCTACTCCATATCCTGTTGTTGCAGCAGGCTTCGTCAGCGGGCGGCCGGGTCGCGGCTTACGGGATCATGCGCGTAGCACAAAACACGGGGGTGTCGCGGCCTCCCGCAAAACCCTCGTGCACATCCGAAAACAAGTCCATGCAAGGCGCGGACGATAAGGGAAGGCCCGCGCGGGGTCAATCTTTGCGTCGGCCGCTGCCGGCAATTATTTTGCAGCGCAATAAATCGGTCCGGCGATCGGCCTCCTTCAAGGGAAACGGACCGAAAACCGGATTCCACTTTTGGGTCCGATGCTCTAGACGGATGCCTCCCCGGAGGAATCGGGGACCAGAAAGACAGTTTGCCGCCGGCTGTAGAAACCCATTCCCGCCTTGCGGGTCATGGGCTATTGTCCTTGCGGTTCCAAGGAGTTGCGGACATGCGCGAGACCATTGCCCAGGCCCTCAAAGATGCGCTCAAGGCGCAGGAGAAGCTTCGCATCTCGACGCTCCGGTTGGTCAATGCCGCCATCCAGGATCGCGACATTTCCAATCGCGGCGTCGGCAAGGACCCGGTCAGCGACGAGGACATCCTGCAGATCCTCGCCAAGATGGTGAAGCAGCGCGAGGAGTCGGCAAAGGCTTTCGAGGACGGCAAGCGGCCGGAACTGGCCGAAAGAGAGCGGGCGGAAATCGAAGTCATCCGCGGGTTCCTGCCCAAGCAGATGGACGAGGCGGCGGTAAAGCAGGCCGTGGCCGATGCGATCGCCGAGACCGGCGCTGAAGGCCTGCGCGACATGGGCCGGGTGATGGCCGTGCTAAAGGAGCGCTTTACCGGCCAGATGGATTTTAGCAAGGCCGGCGCCCTCGTGAAGGCGTCGCTGCAGTAGGCCGCCCGTGCGGGCGCTTCCCGCATTTCCCCGAAACTCGACCCTACGTGACGCGATGACGATCCAACTGGCAAAGCCTGCGCTCGAACACCTGCCTTCCTATGTGGACGCGCTGCGGCGCGGCTGGTCGCCGGACAATGTGCGGCTGGAAATCACCACACGCCAGCATCTCGCGGCGATCGACGCCGATCCGGTCGCTTTCGTCGAAAGCCTGGACGATCCAGAAGCCAAAGGCGCACCGATCACCTTGCCGGACGGCACCATCGTGCCGCGCCTGCCGGGTTACAGCCGCTTCATCTGGGATGGCGAGGTGGCCGGTTCGATCGGCTTGCGCTGGCAGGAGGGCACGTCGGCTCTTCCGTCCCATGTGCTCGGCCATATCGGCTATGCCGTGGTGCCGTGGAAGCGCGGCCGTGGCTATGCCACGCAAGCGCTGGCGCTGATGCTGGGCGAAGCGCGGGCGAGGGGCCTCGACTATGTCGAGATCACCGCGCAGCCCGACAACATCGTTTCGCAAAAGGTTATTACCGCCAATGGCGGAGTGCTGGTGGAGCGATTTTGGCAAGACCCGGCCTATGGCCGGGTCGAAGGCCTGCGCTTCCGCGTCGATCTTTGAACGGCGTGAGATAGGGCTCAGCTCGCCTTCAGTCGCGACTTGTGCAGCAGGCCCTGTCCTTCCAGCACCGGATAGACCATCGAGGTCAGCAGCGAGTTGATCTGCTTGAGGTCGCGGATGGTGTCGAGGTGGATGGTGCTGGTCTCGACGCTCTTGGCGGCCCCTTCGCGCAGGCGCTCGAAATGGCTGGTGCTGGTCGCCTTCTCGAAATCGCGCAGGCGGTCCTTCTCGACCACCAGCTGCCGGGCTGAATCGGGATCGCGCGAGATCAGAATGTTGAAGGCCAGTCGCGCATTGGCCAGCACGGCGGCATGGAACGAGGCCAGTTCGCTCCAGCCTTCGGGCGTGAATTCCAGCTTGCGCTGCGCCTTCTTCTGCACATGCACCAGCATGTTGCGCACGATGATGTCGCCGACCTGCTCGAGCTTGACGCAGGCGCCCAGCAGTTCCTGGTAGCGTAGCGCTTCGTCCTCGGTCATCTGCTGGATGGTCGCCTTGGCGAGGTAGAGCTTTATCGCGGCTGTCTTGTGATCGACGCGGTCGTCGAGCGCCGCCAGCGCCTTAATCTTCGCGTGGTCCGCGTGCTCATACAGCTCGAAGATGGTCTTCAGCATGATTTCGACGGTTTCGCAGACGCGCACCACTTCGCGGGTGGCGTTGGCCAGCGCCTGGCTGGGCGTGCCGAGGTCGGCTTCGTTGAGCGCGCTGAGTTCGACCATTTCCAGCGGTTCCGCAGGCTTGGGCGGGGTGTTCAGCGCAACCAGCGCCTGCGATGCGCGGTAGACCACCTTCGAGAAGGGGATGCCGGCCAGGAGCACCAGGACGTTAAAGAGGATGTGAGCGTTGATGATCTGGTCGGGCACGGTCGAGCCGAGCAGGGCGGTCGAGGGCTTGAAGGTCAGGAACGCCGTCAGCATCACCAGCGAGCCGAGCCCGCGCATCAGCAGATTGCCGATCGGCACCACGCGCACTTCCGGCGGCGCGTTGCGGGTGAGCAGCGGCGCGATGATCGAGCTGCCGAGATTGACGCCCAGCACCAGAACGATGCCGAGATCGGACGGGATCAGCCCGCGCCCGGCGAGCTGGACGATGAGCAAAACGCCGGCAATGCTGGAATGGAACAGCCAGGTGACCACCGCCGCCAACAGATAGGCCGTGACAGGATCGCCGGAGAAATAGTTGATGATCACCGGCATGAGGCTGCTGTCGCGCAGCGGCTCGGAGGCCTGGCCGATCAGTTCGAGCGAAAGCAGCATCAGGCCGATGCCGACCAGGATGCGGCCGAACTGGCGCCATTCGCGCCGTTCGGTCGTCATGAAAATGCCGGTCCCGGCGGCGATACAGACGGGCACCAAGAGCGACAGATCGAAGGACAGCACCTTCACCACCAGCGCCGAGCCGATTTCGGCGCCGCGCACGGCCAGCTGGCCTGCCATGCCGCTGACGATGCCCGCGCCCGCAAACGAGCTGACCAGCAGCGTGACCGCGGTGGAACTCTGGAGAGCGACGGCCAGAGCCGTGCCCAGGATGACCGCCATCAGCGGGTTTTTCATGGTGGAGCGTAGCTTTTGGCGCAGCACCTCGCCATAGGCGCGCTCGACGCCGGTGCGCACCATGCGCGTGGCGTAAAGCAGCAGCGCCACCGCGCCGGCCAGATTGAGCAGGACGACCGAGCCGCTCACGACGGCAGCCTCCGCAGGCATGCGGTCATCGGGGTCGGCCGACGGCTTCCAAGGGCGTTCATGTCGCGAATCGAGATCATCTTGCGCTCCCGCAACAGCTTAGCCGGATAATATTTTTCGTCCACCGTCCCGGGCCGTTTCACGCCGACGCAAAGTGTCGGAAATGGAGCGTAACGGCACCCTTGGCCTGTGAAGAACGGGCATTTCTCGCGTCGGGAGTCGTATCGCGCGACGGTTATGGTTATATGGGGTCGAAAGCGAGCCTGTTCCATGCGTTTCCAGCCTTCCTTCCTCGACGAGATACGCGACCGCGTGCCGATTTCGGCCGTGATCGGTATGCGCGTCACCTGGGATCGCCGGAAGACCAATGCTCCGCGCGGCGATTTCTGGGCCTGCTGCCCGTTTCATGGCGAAAAATCGCCGAGCTTCCACTGCGAGGACCGCAAGGGGCGTTATCACTGCTTCGGCTGCGGCGTCTCGGGCGATCATTTCAAGTTCCTGACGGAGCTCGATGGCCTGAGCTTTCCCGAAGCGGTGGAGCGCATCGCCGACATGGCGGGCGTACCCATGCCGGCGCGCGACGTGGTGGAGGAACGGCGCGAGCGCGAGCGCGCCTCGCTGCACGACGTCATGGAAATGGCCACCAAGTTCTTTCAGGACCGGCTGCAGTCGTCCGATGGCGCCAAGGCGCGCGCCTATCTGCGCGATCGCGGGCTGAGTTCGGTCACCCAGCAGAAATTCCGCCTCGGCTATGCGCCCGAGAGCCGCAATGCGCTGAAGGAGTTTCTGGCTTCCAAGGGGATCGACAGAGCGCAGATCGAGGCCTGCGGGCTGGTGGTGTCCGGGCCGGACATTCCTGTCTCCTATGACCGGTTTCGCGACCGCGTGATGTTTCCGATCGAGGATGCGCGCGGCAAGGTGATCGCCTTCGGCGGGCGTGCGCTGTCGTCGGACGTTTCGGCCAAGTACCTGAATTCGCCCGACACCGAGCTCTTCCATAAGGGCAATGTGCTCTACAATTTCGCCCGCGCCCGCAAGGGCATGGGCCGCGAAGGCACGGTGATCGCGGTCGAGGGCTACATGGATGTGATCGCGTTGGCGCAGGCGGGCTTCGACAATGTCGTGGCGCCGCTCGGCACGGCCCTGACCGAAAACCAGCTGGAACTGCTCTGGCGCATGTCGGGCGAGCCGGTGCTGTGCTTCGACGGCGACAAGGCCGGTCTCAAGGCCGCATGGCGCGCAGCCGACCTGGTGCTGCCCATGGTGCAGGCAGGGCACACGGCGCGCTTTGCGCTGTTGCCGGAAGGCAAGGATCCCGACGATCTCGTCAAGTCGGAAGGGCCGGACGCCTTCAAGGCGGTGCTGGCCGAGGCAAGGCCGTTGGCCGACCTGCTCTGGATGCGCGAGACCTCCGGCGGCGTGTTCGACACGCCTGAGCGCCGGGCCGAACTCGAAAAGACGCTGCGCGAGCTCACCAGCCGCATCAAGGACGAGAGCGTCCGCTACCACTACGCCCAGGAGATGCGCGACCGCGTGCTGAATTTCTTCGGCTCGCAGCGGGCCAGGCCGCAGCAGAGGCAGGGCGGCGGCGCCGCCGGCATGCGCTTCGACAAATCGCGTGGCGGCCGGCCGGGCATTGCGGCGGGGCGGCTGGCGGTGTCGGAGAGCCTTGCGCGCTCTGCAATGGTGAAGCGGGCGAGCGGCACGATGCCGCTGCGCGAGGCAGCACTCGTGGTGACGCTGGTCAACCATCCGGCGCTGATCGACGAGAATTTCGAGCATGTCGAACTGCTCGACCTGACCGACCAGGACCTCCGGCTGCTGCACAACGCGCTGATCGACGCGGTGGCGCACAATGCCGAGGAACGGCATGCGGTGATTGCCCATATCGAGCAGGCCGGCATGGGCGAAGTTTGGCAGCGGGCGACCGCGCTGGTGCGCAAGGCGCGGCTGTGGCCGGCGGAGGAAGGCGCGGCCATCGACGACGCGCGCGACGCCTTCGGCCAGGCTCTGCACTTGCACAGGAGCGCGCGAACTCTACATAAGGAGCTGAAAGTAGCGGAATCTGCTTTGGCAACCGATCCCACCGACGAGAACTATCGTCATCTGGTGGAAATCCAGGCTCAGTTTCGCGACGTGCAGGCAACCGAAGCGCTGATTGAAGGCTTCGGCATATCATCAGGACGGTCTGATCGCGGCTGAAGACAGTAGAAGCCAGCGCGAGCAGGAGCTCAGGGTCCGGCGGCATATGATTCGCAATTGATTCGCTTTTTTAAGGCGAATCATGCGACAGGCGCTTGACCTACGGTCCAAATGGCGGAATCAGAACGATTCGAGTTGTTAACCGCGGCGCGGCCCGCACCCGAAATGGCAGGATGGGAAGCTGATCTGGACGGCCGGCGCATGCCGCCCCAGATATTAGGGTTAATCAAGATGTAACTCACGCACTGCTAACGGCTTAGAGGGGCTGCATGGCAGTGCAGGTGATTTGTACCCGGCTCGGGACGGAAGTTCCATATAGCCGGTCGCTTGGAGAAAGCAAAAAGAATGGCGATAAAGGAAAAGGAAGAGGTCGAGAACGAACGCGAAGGCGCCACCGACGGCCCTCTGCTCGACCTTTCCGACGATGCTGTCAAGAAGATGATCAAGGCCGCCAAGAAGCGCGGCTACGTCACCATGGACGAGTTGAACTCGGTTCTGCCCTCGGAGGAAGTCACTTCCGAGCAGATCGAGGACACGATGGCCATGCTTTCGGACATGGGCATCAATGTCGTCGAGGATGACGAGGCTGGCGAAGAGGCCGAAGGCGAGAACAACGCCGACGCCGACGAGGACGCCAACGAGCTGGCCGAACAGACCGGCACCGCGGTTGCCGCCGTCACCAAGAAGGAGCCGACCGACCGTACCGACGACCCGGTGCGCATGTATCTGCGCGAAATGGGCTCGGTGGAGCTTCTGTCGCGCGAAGGCGAAATCGCCATCGCCAAGCGCATCGAAGCCGGCCGCGAGACTATGATCGCGGGTCTGTGCGAAAGCCCGCTGACCTTCCAGGCCATCATCATCTGGCGCGACGAGCTCAACGAATCCAAGATCCTGCTGCGCGAGATCATCGACCTCGAAGCCACCTATGCCGGCCCCGAGGGCAAGCAGGCGCCGATACTCGACCGCGAGGAACTCGAGCGGCCGAAGACGCCCGAGGACAACAAGCCGCGCCGTGCTCCGCGCAGCGACGAGGACGACATCACCAATGTCGGCGGCGAAAGCCGTCCGGAAGAGGAAGAAGAGGACGAGGACGAGACCAACCTGTCGCTGGCGGCCATGGAAGCCGAGCTGCGCCCGCAGGTCATGGAAACGCTCGACGTCATCGCCGACACCTACAAGAAGCTGCGCAAGCTGCAGGACCAGCAGGTGGAAAGCCGTCTGGCTGCCGCCGACACGCTGTCGCCCAGCCAGGACCGCCGCCTGAAGGAGCTGAAGGACCAGCTCATCAAGGCCGTGAAGTCGCTGTCGCTCAACAACGCCCGCATCGAGGCGCTGGTCGAGCAACTCTACGACATCAACAAGCGCCTGGTGCAGAACGAGGGCAAGCTGCTTCGCCTGGCCGAAAGCTATGGCGTGCGCCGCGACGAATTCCTGAAGGAATACCAGGGCTCCGAGCTCGACCAGAATTGGCTGACGCGGGTCGCCACTCTCTCCAGCCGCGGCTGGAAGGAGTTCTCGGCCAACGAGAAGAAAGCGATCAGCAACATCCGCACGGAAATCCAGAATCTCGCCACCGAGACCGCGATCTCCATCGCCGAGTTCCGCAAGATCGTGAACCAGGTGCAGAAGGGCGAGCGCGAGGCGGCCATCGCCAAGAAGGAGATGGTGGAAGCCAACCTGCGCCTCGTCATCTCCATCGCCAAGAAGTACACGAACCGCGGCCTGCAGTTCCTGGACCTCATTCAGGAAGGCAACATCGGCCTGATGAAGGCGGTCGACAAGTTCGAGTACCGTCGCGGCTACAAGTTCTCGACCTATGCCACCTGGTGGATCCGGCAGGCGATCACCCGTTCGATCGCCGACCAGGCCCGCACCATCCGCATCCCGGTGCACATGATCGAGACGATCAACAAGATCGTCCGCACTTCGCGCCAGATGCTGCACGAGATCGGCCGCGAGCCGACGCCGGAGGAACTGGCAGAGAAGCTGGCCATGCCGCTGGAGAAGGTGCGCAAGGTGCTGAAGATCGCCAAGGAGCCGATCTCGCTCGAAACGCCGGTGGGCGACGAGGAGGATTCGCACCTCGGCGACTTCATCGAGGACAAGATGGCGATCCTGCCGATCGACGCGGCGATCCAGGCCAATCTGCGCGAGACGACCACGCGCGTTCTGGCCTCGCTCACCCCGCGCGAGGAGCGCGTGCTGCGCATGCGCTTCGGCATCGGCATGAACACCGACCACACGCTCGAAGAGGTTGGCCAGCAGTTCTCGGTCACCCGCGAACGTATTCGTCAGATCGAGGCCAAGGCACTGCGCAAGCTGAAGCATCCGAGCCGCTCGCGCAAGCTGAGAAGCTTCCTCGATAGCTGAGAGATGAAAAGCCCAGGTGTCGCACCTGGGCTTTTTTTCTGGCCGACGTAAGCGGACGACGGCATTGATAGTGGAGCGAAGCGATGTTTATCGGTACGCGCGCCACACTTTGCGCCGCTTTACTAGCCCTGGCCTTCACGGCCGGGTGCTACCCAAGACCGAAGGCGGTGGTGTGGCTGGCCAATGAGGCGACCTCCTACTGCGCCGCGAACGGCGGGCAACCCGACAGTCGGGCCGACAGCAAGGGTCATCAGTTCGGCTTCTGCCGCCTTCAGGACGGCCGTATCTGCGAGATGTGGGCACTGTTGCGCCGCGAGAAATGCGTGGAGCCTCGCGGCGGCAAGGGCTGGGACCTGTTCCCGTATTGAGGCCGGGTGGCCGGCTGTTGCGTGCCAAGCGCCTTGACGGCTGCTTGGCCGAAACCATTCGCACAACTGCATTTCCCTCATGGATGTCCCCCGCTCAACCGGACCGCGTACGCCCTTAGGCGGCGCTTGCCGGCTTTCAAAGCAACTCCATATTCCCTGCTGGGTCGGAAAGGGGCGTTTCAACCCGGCGCCAGCGGGGTTCGTCCGCTTTGCGGCACCGGAAAGGGAGGTGTGTCGTGACCACTTACATCATGCTGGTGAACTGGACAGAGCAGGGCATCAAGAATGCGCGCGAGTCTCCGAAGCGGCTCGACGCGGTGAAGAAGCAGCTCCAGGACATGGGTGGCAGCTTCAAGGCCTTCTACATGACCATGGGCAAGTACGACATGGTGCTGATATGCGAGGCGCCCGACGATGCGGTGGCGGCGCGGCTTGCGCTGCAGATCGGCATGGCCGGCAATGTGCGCACGCATACAATGAAGGCGTTCCCCGAAGCTGCCTATCGGGAGATCATCTCGTCGCTGGGCTAGAGCATTTTGCAGGCAAGCGGAACGCTTGGCGTTGCACAAATGCGGCTAAAACAATGAGATGGAGCGGAGTAGGGCATCCGTGAGGATCGCCGCAGCTGCGATGAACTCTGCGTGACCGGCGCTGCCAATCCACGGGATGGCCATGCAAGCCGCCTCGACGTTGTCGGGCGAGGGCGCTAGTTTACGTGCTGAATCGAGAACGAGGTGCACATGTCCTTCCTGAAACGACTTTTCGGCGGCGGCAGCGAAGCCAGCAAGACATCGGAAACCGCGGTCAAGGAGATCGAGCACAACGGTTTTCGCATCCGCGCCACGCCGTACAAGGAAGGCGGCCAGTTCCAGACCTGCGGCATCATCTCCAAGGAGGTCGATGGCGTGATGAAGGAGCATCGCTTCATCCGCGCAGACCGCTTCGCCTCGATCGACGATGCGGTGGACGTGTCCTTCAAGAAGGGCAAGCAGCTGATCGACGAGCAGGGCGAGACGCTCTTCATCTGAGCCCCCGAGCGGGTGTGCGGTGCTGCCGGTTCCGAAGCGCCGCCGAAGCATTTTGCCGTGAGGTGGAGCCACCTCGCGGGGGTTGCGCGTGGATCTATATGCCGATCGCCGCACTGGGGATGGACTGCTCGTCCTTATTGACGAGTACGATCGGCACGCTGGTGCCATCGATCGTGACATAGAGCAGGCGGATGTCCCATTGACCGCCATTGCGGACCGCGTGGGCAGTCACGGTGCCGGTGCCCTTGTCGCCCTGAACCGGAATCTCCAGCAGGGCAGAACCGCTGCCGCCCATCTGGACATTGATGCTGCCTGAGGTCCAGAAGCCGGCCTTTATGCCGGAGCCCAGCGCCTGGCGCACATCCGAATTCGCTTGCACGGCCTCCATGCTGACGCGATAGGGCTCGCTCGCCTTCATCGCGAACGGAACCGAGAGGATGCTGCCCGCGGCGAGCGCGATGACGCCGCCCCAGAGGAGCACGCCCGCAATCGCCCAATTGCGCTGTGTGCGGCGGAAATGCTCTTCGTCGCGCCAGTAGCGGTTGCGCCATGCCCAGCGGCTGCCGCGTGCACCAAGCACGATCATCATGACGATGTTGACCATCGGGATCAGCGCCAGTAGCGCGATGAAGGTGCTGTTGCCGATGCCCCAGATCCAGTTGAGCAGAAAGGCGCCCCAGTTCCAGCGATCGAGATGGGGCGGGATTTCCGCAGGCTCGTTCAGCGCTTCACGCGACATCTTGTTCTCCGATTGCTGATCTGTCGCTGGCGGGTCGAAAGATCCCGCGCAAGGCGCAAAGTCAGCGCAGCTAGATCAACCATCATTGCATCCCGTTGCAAGTTATTCGTGAAGACCTGCGAAAACTGAACTGTTGAAATTGTGGCCGGCAGGCCGGGAATGGCATTCCGCCCACTTGAAAGCCGCTTCGACCTAAAGGAGGTTCGCCGCGACGATTTCGGAGGGGATGAATGTCGATCTGGAAGAATGTTTCGAACGGGCGGAGCGCGCTTGTGCGGGCCGGGCTGGCGATAGCCGTTCTGGCACCGGCGCTTGCCGCGTGCACCACGACCGAGGAGGCCAACAAGGCGATCAAGTCGCGCGCTTCGTCGGCCAGCCCAGCGACGTGTTTTTCTCGCAATACGGTGCGCCGCTCAGCGAATTTCCGCTCAACAATGGCGGCAAGGTCTATCGCTGGCGCGGCGGCGAGACGATGCGCACGCTGCCGGCCGAATACACCACCATCGGCACGGCCGATCCGATGGCAGGCAAGACCACGACCAAGACCACGACGACGGTGACGCAGCCCAACAGTTCGACCACCGTCACCGAAACGCGCACGACCATGTCGGGCGTGACCTTCGGCGGCGGGCCGCAGCAGGTGATGGTGAAGCCGGCGCGGGTGGAAGCGCTGTTCTGCGAGGCGCAGATTACTGCCAATGCCGGCGGCGTCATTACCAATATCGAGGCAACCCGCGACACCGACGGCGAAGGCTTTAGTCTATCGCGCTGCGCCGAGGTGTTCGGCGTGAAGAAGTAGCCAGCCGTTGCTGGTCGGCGCCTCTATGGGCGCCGGCCTGTGCGTTTCAGATGACCTTGCGCCTGGGCGCAGCCGGCTCGGGGTTCCCGTCGCCGGTTTCATCCTCAGCCATGCAGACACGGTTGCGGCCGAGGTTCTTGGCCCGGTAGAGCTGGCGGTCGGCCTGCTCGATCAGCGCGGTCCAGCTGCCGATGCCGGGCCCCCATAGTGCCACGCCAAAACTTGCGGTGATGCGAAGCTCCGGATGATTGGGGCTGACGACCATCGCCGCCAGCGCCAGCCGCAGCTTTTCGGCAAGCTGGCGGCCGCCGTCGGCCGTGGCCGAGCGCACCATCACGACGAACTCCTCGCCGCCGAAGCGGGCGACAACGTCGATGCTGCGCACTTCCTTGCGCAGCGTTTCGCCCACGCGCTGGAGCACCAGATCGCCGACGCCGTGGCCATGGGTGTCGTTGACCGCCTTGAAGTGGTCGATGTCCATGAGCAGGAAGGCTACCGGCTCGCGCGTGCGGGCCGCGTCGGCAACCGCCTGCGTGCCGATGCCGTCGATGGCGCGGCGGTTGAGCAGGCCGGTCAGGCTGTCGGTTTCCGAAAGCATTTTCAGCCGCGCCGTCAGGCGGTCGCGTTCGCTTTCGAGGGCGGTGCGCTTGCGCTGGCTTTCGCGCAGCACCTGCAGGCCCTCGAACATGTCGCGGATCTCGCGGCTGAAGCTGCGCGGCAACGGCGGCTCGGCGAGGTCGCCATGGGCGATCTGGATGATCTGGTCCTTGGCAGACAGCAGCGGCTGGAACAGGAAGCGCCGCATGGCCGCGCTGATGACGACCAGCAGCGTGGTCACCAGCAGCGTCAGAGCCGCCGAGGAACCGAGCAGAAGGGCGTCGTTGTCGCGCGAGACGGTGATGCGCGCGGCGAGCCGCTCGATGATGAGGTCGCGCAGATGCTCGACCGGCAGCATTCCCGGCACGTAGTTGGTGGTGAACTCGCCGGTGGTCATCGTTGCCGGCTCCTTGATCGCCTTGAGAGCCACGCTCCAGGCATAGGGCAGGGCGGTGTCGAAATAGGCCTGGTCCACGTCGTGCAGTATCTCGGAGACGGTGGCGTCGGCCAGATAGGCGGCGCCATATCCGGCGATCAGCTCGCGCAGGATCTCGATGCGGCCGGCGGTGTTGGCGAGCATCAGGCTGAGTTCGGTGTCGTCACCGTCCGCGGCAGTGAGCATCATGACGACATAGGAGCCGAAACGGCCGGCCTGTTCGCGCAGGCGGCCGCAATTGTTGGCCATGACGATCTCGGTGCTGACTTGCGGATAGACGGAGACGATGGTCTGGCCGAGCCGGTCGGCCACGTCGGTGGCGGCATCGGCGGCACGGAACATGCTGTTGATCGCCACGGCAAGCTGGTTGCCCTTGCGGTCGGCGATGGGCGTGCCGGCGATCGCGTCGACGGCCTTGCGGCCCTCCGCGAGTTCCTCGCGCAGGTGGACGACAGCCTCCTGGTCCTTTTCGAAGCGCGAGCTGTCCTTGGCATAGGCCGCTTCCAGGGCGGCGATCGCCTGATCGGTCTGGACGCGGCGCTTGGCAAGCTGCCGGTTGAATTCGGGCGTCATCTGCAGGTTTGCGCCCATCAGGCTGTTTGCCGGGCCGCGCTCGGCCGAAATGGCATTGGCCGCCAGCAGAGCCAGGCGGAAACGGTCGAACTCTTCCAGGCCCTGGCTATAGCGCCTGTAATCCTTCAGGCTGACGAAGAACAGCATCCCGCCGAGCACAAGACAGCCGGCCACGGCCACCCATCCGGCCAGCCAGTAAAGATGTTGCAGGCGAAAGTTCCCCATAAGCATTCTCTAAATTACCCCGGGTCCATCACTGCTTGGGAAACCTTGGGAATTGGTGAATTCGGCTGGTTGGGACCTCGACTTGGTAAAGACTTGGTATGGTTTGCGGCGACGAGCCATCGGGCCGCGAGATCGGGTCTCAAAAAGCCGGTGTGGCCCCCGAAAGGTCCAATTCTTGATCCCTGCTGCGATCCTGGCGAAGAATGCTGCAGGAGGTGACCATGCGCCCGTTCCGAACCTCGCTTGCTTGTGCGATTGCGGTTGCCTGTGCGATGGCTTTCATGTCGGGCTGTGCGGTCGGCGGCGGGGTGTTCGGCACCCGGATAGCCAACGGATCGGCCACGACGAAGATCAAGGCCGGGTCGGTGGCCGTTCAGGGGTCGGGCGTTTCTGTCGGCACGACTGATACGGAAATCACCACCGACTGAGCAGCCGGGTGCAAGGAGGAAGAAACGATGTCGTCGTTGAAGAACAAAACGCTTTTCATCTCCGGGGGATCGCGCGGGATTGGCCTTGCGATCGCGCTGCGCGCCGCGCGCGACGGGGCTAATGTGACCATCGCCGCAAAGACGGCCGAGCCGCACCCCAAGCTGCCGGGCACGATCTACACGGCGGCCGAGGAGATCGAGAAGGCGGGCGGCAAGGCGCTGCCGGTGATCTGCGACATCCGCGAGGAAACACAGGTCGCCGAGGCCGTCGCAAAGACGGTCGAAAAATTCGGCGGCATCGACGTCTGCATCAACAATGCCAGCGCAATCCAACTGACCGGTACGTTGGAGACGGACATGAAGCGCTACGATCTGATGCACCAGATCAATACGCGCGGCACCTTCCTCGTTTCCAAAATGTGCATTCCGCACCTGAAGTTGGCGCAAAACCCTCACATCCTGAATCTGGCGCCGCCGCTTGACATGGACCCCAAATGGTTCAAGAACCACGTCGCCTACACGATGGCCAAGTTCGGCATGTCGATGTGCACGCTCGGCATGAGCGCTGAATTCGCCAAGGCGGGCATCGCGGTCAATTCGCTGTGGCCGCTGACGGCGATCGACACGGCAGCCATACGCAATCTTCTGGGCGGCGAGACTGTCGCGGCCATGAGCCGTTCGCCCGAGATCATGGCCGATGCGGCGCATGCGATCCTGACCCGTCCGTCGCGCGAGACGACCGGCAATTTCTTCATCGACGAGCTGGTGCTGCGCGAGGCCGGCGTGACGGATTTCTCGAAATACGCCCCCGGTTCCAAGGGCGCGCTGGCCGGCGACTTCTTCGTGCCGGATGCGATCTTTGCCCAGACCGACACGAAGGTGAACGGCTTCCTGTAGCAAAGAAGGCCGGCATTGCTGCCGGCCTGATTCAGCAAAAGCGGCTATCCGCCTGAATTTGCTGATTGGGTTGGCGCCGTCAGGGCGCTGACTGGTGGGCTTACAGCCCGGGCCCTTCCTCGGCCGCTTCCTTCTTGCCGAGTTTGGTGAGACCGGTGAGGCGGTCGATATAGGCCAGGATCAGCGCCGAGACGACGAAGGCCAGATGCATCAGCGTAAGCCACATCAGCTGGTCGCTGGTGTAGCTGGCGTGGTTGAGGAACACCTGCAGCAGGTGGATCGAGGAGATTGCCACGATGGTGGAGGCAACCTTGATCTTCAGCGAGCCGACGTCGATCGTGCCCAGCCAATGCACCTCGCCATCATGGTTGTCGAAGCGGCTGACGAAGTTCTCGTAGCCGGAGATGATGACCATCACCACCAGGCTCGCCACCAGCGCGGCGTCGATCAGCCCCAGTATCTTCAGGATGGTGTCTGTGTCCCCCATCACCATGACCTTGGTGACGAATTCGAACAGTTTCTTGCCGAAGGACAAGGCGTAGATGGCGAGCGCGACCGCGAGGCCCAGATAGAAGGCGACCAGCAGCCAGCGCGAAGCCAGGATGATCGATTCGATGGCGTGTTCGAGACGTTTCATAGAACCTTTCCGGAAGATCGAGGGGGCTGTTTTTTCGGGGAGGGCGTGCCTGTTTGCAAGGAAAAATCGCCAAATTGGCCGGCATTTCCGGGCAATAAAAAACCCGACCGGGGAGGGGTTCCGGTCGGGTTTTCGCCTGTCCCCCGATAAGGGAGACGGGGCAGGGAACTATCTTCTTGCACAGATGAGAAAATGAATCCGGCAAGTCAATGACGCCACCTGGACTTCGCGAAACCGTGATCGAACGATTTGATCGATCACGATTTCGTTGGCCGGTTGCGTTCTTTACCGGCTGGCAACTGGGGCCACTAGCGGCGTGATACGACGGATCACGACGCGACGGTTCTGGCGTTCGGGTGCCTGGGTCTTCACCTTCAGGAACTGCTTGCCATAGCCCTGGGTCGCCAGGTTCTCCGGCGGAATGCCGAAGACATTGGTGAGCGCGGCGGCGACCGATTCAGCCCGCTTGTCCGACAGCGCCAGATTGGCGAGCTCGGAGCCGACGGCGTCCGTGTGGCCCTCGATCAGGAACGTCTCGGCAGGGTTCTGCTTGAGGATGCGCTCCATCGCGTTGGCGACGCCTTCGAGGTGGGAGATCTCGTTCTCGGCAACCGCGGCCGAGCCGAACTCGAAGTTGATCGTGTCGAGGTCGATGCGACGCGTCTTGTCGCGGATACGAGCCGAGCGCTTCACCTCATCGATCGAGTAGAGGCGTTCCACGCGCTCCACCGGCGGCTGTTCGAGGAAGTCGTAGTACATATCCGGATCGCGCACGCGTTCCGGCGTCAGCACATAGTCGTCCTCGGGGATCTCGAGCCGCAGGGGCGGCAGATCGTCACCCGGATCGCGCCAGTCGCGGACGCGGTCGTAGTCATTTTCGTCGACATAGGAGAGCACGTATTCGTGGCCGTCGGGCATGATGCGCGAACGGCGGACGACGTCGCCATAGGAGTTGCGGATGGTGACCACCCGGGTGCCGTCGCCGCGCTCGATGGTCTCGCGGTTGCGGCCGCGCGGCAGGTCCTCATAGTAGACGTCGCGGGCGCCGTGCCGCATGCGCGGACGTTCGTTGCTCTCGACCATCACCTGGTTGTTGAGCTGAATGATCACGCGGTCGCCGAACTCCTTGAGGATCTCGGTGCCCTGCGGGCGCTCCTGACGACGAAGGTCGACCGGCCGTTCCTTGACGCGCTTGCCCTGCTCGGAGGTCACCGGAACGATCTTCTCCGGCTGCACTTCCTGCTGGGCCGAGCGGTCGTCGGTGGGCGGCGGGCCGGCTTCCTCGGCCGGCTTCGGACGGCGGTTGCCGCCCTGCCACTGGCCGCCCTTGCCCTGACCCTGGCCCTGGGCGCCCTGATCCTGGCCTTCGGCCGAACCGGCCTTCTGGCTGTCGGGTCCCGGTGCAACCTTCTGGCTGTCGGGTGCAGCATTGCCCTCGCCGGTGGCTTCACCCTGAGCAGGCTTTTCCTGGCCGGGAACCGGCGCTTCCTTGGCGGGATTGACCGGCTTGCCGTTGCCTTCGCCCTCGGCCGGAATCTGCGCGGGCTGGCCGGGCGTCACCGCCTCGCCGGGGGCGGCGGGCTGTTCGCCGGCGGGAGCCTGGTGGTCGCCCTTCTTCCTCGGCTTGTCCGGCTTGGTGCCATTGGGCTGCTCGACAGGGGCGGTCTCGGTCGGAGCCGCTTCGGTCGGCACGGGCTTTTCAGCCGGCGCAGGCGCGGTTTCGCCGGTCGGAGCCGGCTGCTCGGCGACCGGTGCTTCCTTGCCGCCCTTCTTGCGCGGCTTCTCGGGCGTCGCCTCAGTGGGCTGCGCGGCAGGCGCCGTCTCGCTCGGGATCACGTCGCTTGCAGCGGGCTTCTTGTCGGGGGCAGGGATGGCTTCGCCGGTCGGAGCCGACTGCTCGGCGGCAGGGGCTGCCTTGCCATCCTTCTTGTGCTTCTTGGGCGAGGCATCGGCAGGCTGTTCGGCCTGACCGGGTGCGACTTCGCCGTTGAAGGCCGGCTGCTCGGCGGCCGGGGCTGCCTTGCCGTCCCTCTTGTGCTTCTTGGGCGAGGCCTCGGCAGGCTGCTCGGCCTGGCCGGGCATGGCTTCGCCGTTGAAGGCCGGCTGTTCGGCGGCCGGAGCCTCCTTGCCCTTCTTGCGCGGCTTCACCGGCGCTTCGGCAGGAGCCTCGGCTGGCGCGGGGGCAAATTCCTGCGTCGCAGCGGGCTGCTCGGCGGCGTGCTTCTTCTTCCTCGTTGGCGCTTCAGCAGGGGCCTCGGCCGGCGCCGGCGCAAATTCCTGCGTGGCGGCCGGCTGCTCGGCGGAGTGCTTCTTCTTCCTCACGGGAGCTTCGGCGGGCGCCTCGCTGGGAGCGGGGGCGAATTCCTGAGTCGCAGCGGGCTGCTCCGCCGGCTGCCTGCGCTCCTTCTTGCGGGGCTGCGCCGGCTCTTCGGCGGGTGCGCGCTCCATCGGGGCAGCTTCGGCGCCGGGCTGATTGCCTTCCTGCGCCTGGCGATGCTTCTTGCGCGGCTGAGCTTCTTCCTGAGCGGCACCACCGCCGGCCTCGGGAGCGGGCTGCTGGGCCTCTTCGGCCTGCCGGTGCTTCTTTCTCGGCTGGGCTTCTTCGGACGGCTGCTGTTCCTGCGGCTGCCCTTCTTCCGCCTGCGCGAGCAGAACCGGTGCCTGCGTGTTGGCGGCGAGCGGCGTCCGGGGAGAATCAAAGCCGCCGATTGCCGGCACTGGCGCGGCCGCGAGCGGCGTATAGGCCATGAGCAGGCTAAGGGCTGTCCCCGCCAATATCTTGGGTTGGCGCTTCATATGCTGAACTCTCCTGTAATGCATAAGGTCCCGTCAGTTTCGGAAGATAAGACACGCAAATTTGTTCCACGAGAGCCCCAATAACGGCAGTAGTTGGGCGATTGATAGGCAATTGTCATCAAGTCGTTTTTCGGCCCGCTTTTGAGTGAGAGCTGGGTGTCGCACGCCCTTGGCGCTTGATTTTACCGCGCGCGCGGGCCACATGCGGCCTATGAGCGAGCCCTTCTGGAAAACCACTGCACTCGAGGCGATGACGCCTGCCCAATGGGAATCGCTTTGCGACGGCTGCGGCAAGTGCTGCATGTCCAAGCTGGAAGACGAGGACACCGGCGACATCTACTGGACGAGCATCGGCTGCCGCCTGTTCGATGCGGAGTCCTGCCGCTGCGCCGACTATCACAATCGTCTCGCGCGCGTGCCTGATTGCGTGGGGCTGACGCCGCAGAACGTGCGCACCATCTCCTGGCTACCGGCGACCTGCGCCTACCGGCTGGTTGCCGAGGGGCATGACCTCTACTGGTGGCATCCGCTGATTTCGGGCAGCGCCGAGACGGTTCACGAGGCGGGCATTTCGATGCGCGGCCGCGTCACCGCGTCGGAAAGCGATATGGCCGAGCCCGAGGATTACTTCGACCATATGCTGGCCGAAGAGCCCTGATCGGGCGTCGGGCAGAGCTGCCGTTGCGTGATGCTCAGTCTTGCCGCACACGCAGTATTACGAATTGTTTTCAATGATTTACCGGATGAACGGTAGATGAACGGGCGGTTCCGGAATCATTCAGCCGCCGTGCCGCATTGTCTCCACATCGCTTCGGCAGGAACCGCCGAACGGGCACTAGCCCAAGAGGAGACATCAATGTTCAATATTCTCAAGACCGCCGCTCTTTCCGCCTTTGTCGGCCTTGGCGCATTGTCCGCCATTCCGGCCGCGCATGCCGACGGGATCTATCTCAACCTCGGCAACGGCGATGTGGACGGCGGCATGTACGTCCGCGACGGCGAGCGCTGGCACCGCCCCGACCGTTGGGAGCGCCCCGACCGCTATGATCGCTGGGAACGTGCCTGCTCGCCCGACCGGGCGCTCGACAAGGCCGACCGCATGGGCATCCACCGGGCCCGCGTCGTCGACATGGGCCGCCGCACCATCTCGGTCGCCGGCCGCAAGTGGGGCGACCGCGTGGTGGTGACCTTCGGCCGCGAGCCGCACTGCCCGATCCTGCGCTGACCCGTCGAAGCGTCGATTTGAAAAGCCCCGGAGGAGCGATCCTCCGGGGCTTTTTCTTTGGGGCGTGAAGGGCCGAATATCGACGACCTTGCACAAAACGTTACCGATTTTGCAGCTGGGGCAACTTTTGATGGCTGCTCCACCGAAGCGCGTGAACATCGAAACTTCCCTTGATATCGGAGAGCGCGGACATGAGTCCGGCTACCAAAATGGCGAGTAGCCGGCGCATCAACTCGCTAGCCTCTGATACCTGCTTTGGGGATTTCAATGTTTTCGAAACGCATCGCCGTTCTGGCGGCATTCTCAACCATTCTGTCGACCGGCGCATTCGCCGCGGATGTCGTGTCGCCGGAAGCCATCCCGGTGTTCAGCTGGACCGGTGCTTATGTCGGCCTAAATGTTGGCGTTGGCGCCGGCAAGGTCACGCATGAGTTGCCCATCTTTGGCCCTGTCTCATCCATCGGCTCCTCGTCCAATGGATTCATCGGCGGCGTTCAGGTTGGTTACAACTATCAGATCGACCAGTTTGTCGTGGGTGCAGAGGCGGATTTCCAGGGCTCTAGCCTCAAGGGTGAAACCGACTTCATTTTCCAGCCGGTCAAACTCGGCACCAAGCTTGATTGGTACGGCACGGTGCGTGCACGCGCCGGCGTTCTGGCAACCGACCGCCTGCTGGTCTACGCAACCGGCGGTCTCGCTTATGGCCACACCAAGACTTACATCGAAACCCCTGGCGGCAGCGCTAGCTTCTCGAAGAGCAAGGCCGGCTGGACCGTCGGCGCAGGCGTCGAATATGCCGTCACCGATCACGTCAGCCTCAGGACCGAATACGCCTATACCGATCTCGGCAAGGCGCGAGTCTTCGAACAAGGCGGTCTCGGCTTCGACCGGAAGGTCAACTTCCACAGCGTCAAGTTCGGGATCAACTACAAGTTCTGATCCGAGCGACGCGGGCGGCTTCGGGCAGGTGAACGGCTCGCCCGCAAGGCCAGGTTAGTTCCAGTCATCTGGTCGTCTGTTTGGGGCTGCTGGGGCCGAAGATGTCGCGGATATGCAACAACAGAAGGCTACTTACGCATTCCACGTCGCCACCGCCGTCACGGCGGTTGGTGGGTTATTCCGGCGTGGGTTTAAGGGGGAATATCATGAGAAGTTTCATCGTCGCGGCGGCACTTGTTGCCGCGAGCGTCACTGCCGCGAGGGCCGCCGACGTGGTCGTTCAGGAGCCCGTTGCGGCTTACAATTGGTCGGGTGTCTATGTCGGCGGCCAGATCGGCTATGTGGTCGGGGGAAAGGTTAACCACGACTACGATTTCGATAGCGAGAGCGAATGGAACTATCGGCTGAGCCCGCGCGGCGCATTCGGCGGAATCTTCGGCGGCTACAACTACCAGCTTGATGGCGGCGTTGTTCTTGGCGTCGAAGGTGACTTCAATTGGGGCAGCGTCAAAGCGTCGGGCGACAACGTATCAGTCGACACATACTCGAGCAGCACAAAGCTCAATTGGGCCGGAGCAGCGCGGGCGCGAGTTGGGTACGCCTTTGACCGCTTCATGCCCTACATTGCGGGTGGTCCCGCCATCGCACACTTCCGTTTTGAAGAGCTTAGAAATGGCTCATACAATAGTTCTGCTTCGCGCACGCTGACCGGATGGACGATTGGCGCGGGCGGCGAATACGCGGTCACGGACAATTGGACGCTGCGCGGCGAGTATCGCTATACCCAGTACGGCAAGAAGGATTTCATAGCGTCTCAGCCTGATGTCGCTGAGGATCAGTGGACGGCCCGGGTTCGCACGCATGATCTCCGCTTGGGCGTCGCCTACAAGTTCTGATCTGCACCACGCAACGATGTCTGCCCCCGGCGAAAGCCGGGGCTTTTTTTGTCCGCGTGGCAGACGCAGTTCCTGGCGGCGCCGGGGCGCCGCCAGGGAAGTCCGGTCACTTGATCTCGAAGGTGACGTTGACCTGAACGTTGTACGAGTTCTCGCCGGCCTGCACCGGCACCGCGCCGGCGCTGTCATAGGCCACGCTCTTGGCCATCGGCATCGGGCGCGGCTGGAAGGTCTGGTCGGTGATCTCGAGCACGCGGCCGAGCTGCACGCCGGCCGCCTCGCTCAGGACCTTTGCCTTGTCGATCGCATTCTTCACCGCCATCTTGCGCGCCTCGGTGAGGGCGGCCGAGGGGTCGTTGTTGGTGAAGGTGATGCCGCCGCCCTGGTTGACGCCGAGCGAGACCGACTTGTCGAGAATGTCGCCGGCCTTGGCCAGGTCGCGCACCCGTACCGACAGCGTGTTGGTGACCTGGTAGGCGACGAGCTGCGCCTCCTGGCTGCCATCAGGCTTGGTGTTGTAGTTGTAGCGCGGGATGATCTGGATGCCCGAGGTCTGCATGTCGCGGTCCTCGATGCCGGCGGCCTTCATGGCCGCGATCACCGCGGCCATCGCGTCGTTGTTGGCGTCAAGCGCCTCGCGCGCGGTCTTGGCCTCGCGCATGACGCTGAGCGAGAGCAGCGCAAGATCGGGAGCGACAGACTTTTCGCCTTCGCCGGTTACGACGATGCGCTGCGGCGGCTGATTCTGCGCATGCGCGGCGGCGAAGGTCGGGAGAGCCATCGCTGCGGCGAGCGCCAGTGGGAGGTAATACTTCGTCATGCAAATCTCCAATATCGTCGTCCCTATCGAAGCGGCACTATGTTGCGATTATGGGTGGATTGCGGCAAGTGCAAACTGTTTGCGGGATAAGCCTTGTGCGCTTCGCAAAAAGACACTATCCAGCCGAATGAGTGGGGCCTGTAGCTCAATGGTTAGAGCCGGCGGCTCATAACCGCTTGGTTGGGGGTTCGAGTCCCTCCGGGCCCACCATTGAAATTCCGTCGTCGCGTCGTCGTCGGTCGTCGTTGAGTCTTAACAGGTTCTTGGCGCGTCGTCGTGCAGGCTGCCGTGTGCGCGCCGCTCCTGGGGGCGGACGGCAGCAAGCCGTAGGCGCGAGCGATGGTTTCCGGCGCATGAGCGCAGACGTTTATCAATCCGTCGCCAGGCTCAGCGGCCCGCTATGCGATTGAACAGTTTACTCGGCAGGATGATCTCGATGCTCACGCCGCCCATTGTCTGGCTGCGAGCGTAGCTTCCTTGTAGTTGCGATTTGATCGTGAGGTCCAGAAGCTTGGAGCCAAAGCCGCTGTCGGCGAAAGCTGGTTGGCCGGTTGCCAAGGAAACCTTCTCGATCCACCGAATATGCACTGCGTCAACGCGGTGCTTGATGTGGACTTCCAGGGTTCCCTGCGGATCGCTCAACGCGCCATATTTGGCCGAGTTCGTTGCCAGTTCGTGGAAGACAAGAGCCAGCAGGGTGACGGTTCCGCTATCGACAAGAGCGTCATCACCATCGATGACGAGTTGTTTTTCGGACCCTCCCTCGTATGGCCGGAGCAGAACACCGATCAGTTCCTTCAGCGAAGTAAGCTCACCTGCGGCATTGTTGGATGTGTTCATGGTCCGGATGAGACCATGCGCATGCTGCAGCGCGACGAGCCGGTTCTTCAGCGTGTCGGCCAAGGGCCTAAGATCGGGGTTATCCCTGATGGATAGGCCGATCAGCCCGTTGACCAGGGCGAACAGGTTCTTGATTCGATGCTCGAGTTCGTTGGAGACGATCTCGCGCTCGGCAGCGAGATATCTGAGCTGGTCAAGGACTTCGTTCCGTGTTGCCGTGGTCGTGGATATGATGAGCGGCCCCAAGGTGATGAGTGCGCGCCCGATCGCGATCGATAGCACCAGCGACTGATCGATATTCGATAAGTCGACATAGCCCAATGTCGTCGCAATAACTGTCCAAGCGCAGTATGCGAATGTCAGCAAAGCCGTCAGAAAGACGCGATAGGAAATCGCGCACAAAAGAAGGGCAGGAACTGGAAATGCGAGCGCGGCTAGCCCGCCGAACAATGCTCCGAAGACGGCCGAAAGGACCAACACGACGATTGGCGCTTGATCGTGAAGGGTAAGCGGCAGTTGCCGCGCCCACTGGCCCTCTCGCGGGAGGGTCAGGATCATCGGCAGAAAGGCAAGCTCGTTCAAAAGCTCGACCGAAAACCAGTAGCGAAAGGCGTTGACCGTTTCCGGGGTGCTGAACACGGGGCCCTTCAGGATCGAGCCTACGAGTCCGGCGTAAAGGGAGGCAGGGACCACGGCCGCCAGCATGTAGAAGACCGAGATCGGCCGCTCCAGGCGCTGGTCGACCCGGCTGAAATTTGAAAGCAGGCCATAGCCGATGGCGACGATGCCGAAATTGTATGCGGCCAGGCTGGCGGTTTCGCCAAGCCCGTATCCGATTATCGCGACCGCGATCGCAAATCCCGCAAGACAAGCTATCCAGCCTAGAGGGCGCGCCAACAGGGGAAAGCGCACCAGCATGCCGAGCATGAACGCGTTGGCAGGCCAGGCTAGCGCCAATACGCTGCTGTCATCCGTGTAAACGCCAAGAGCAAAGAGTGCCGAATAAGCACCGCCGAACATCAGGTAAGGAAGCCAGGCTCGGTTCGAGGTGAATAGTCTCCTGACTTTGGCGTCGACTTCACCGATACTGAGCATGATCCACCATCCCAGGGACGAAGTAGTCCTGGCATCGTTGGCCAATAATCAGGTAACCACCAATTCCTCCCACCGACAAGCGAAGACCACATCGACCCAGGATGCAAGTCGGGCAAAATCGCAACCTTTGCTGGTGTGGGCCGCATTTGCGTCAGGTAGCTGGCGCACCTTCGGGACGACGGGCCGAGGGGAGCGGATTGAAGAAACACCTGCCCGCTCTACCTCATTGATTGCGCGACGGCAGGCCGGGCGAATGCGGGCAAGCGCTGAAGGCTCGCAATCTGAACGCAGCACTTTCTCACGACAGGAAGCCGCCTCGGTAAATTCAGGTGATAGCCTTGCGTGGCAGGCCCAATGCCGCCCAAACCCGCCGGCTAACTACTGATGAGGCCACGCATTTTCCAAAGTTCTGTCGCGCGCTCGCACGATCTCGACTTCGATCAGGAGGTTTCGATGACTTCGAGTCAAACGGCGCAAGACCAGGAGCTCCCGGCCAACGATAGATCGACGGCGAGCGGGCCACTGTCGGCGAAAGAACTTCAATTGCTGGATGCCTATTGGCGGGCGTCGAACTACCTCTCGGTCGGGCAGATCTATCTTCTCGACAATCCGTTGCTGAAAGAACCTTTGAGGCGAGAGCACATAAAACCTCGCTTGCTTGGCCATTGGGGAACGTCGCCCGGCTTGAACATGCTCTATGTTCACCTCAATCGGGTCATCAAGCGCGATGATCTCGACATGATCTACATCATCGGCCCGGGGCACGGCGGGCCCTCCCTGGTCGCACATGCCTATCTCGAAGGAACCTACAGCGAGGTTTATCCGAATATCAGCCAGGATGCGGAGGGAATGAAGAGGCTGTTCAAGCAGTTCAGCTTCCCAGGCGGCATCCCGAGCCACGTCGCCCCCGAGACACCGGGTAGCATCCACGAAGGTGGTGAGCTCGGTTATTGCCTGAGCCACGCTTATGGCGCTGCCTTCGACAATCCGAACCTGATCGTCGCCTGCATCGTCGGTGACGGCGAAGCTGAGACCGGGCCGCTCGCCACCGGCTGGCAGGGCAACAAGTTCCTGAACCCGGCGCGCGATGGCTGCGTGCTGCCGATCCTGCACCTGAACGGCTACAAGATCGCCAATCCGTGCTTCCTTGCCCGCATTCCCCAAGACGAGTTGAGGAAATTCCTCGAGGGCATGGGCTACAACCCGTATTTCATCGAAGGGCGCGACCCGGCAGTCATACATCAGGAACTGGCCGGTACTCTCGACACCATCGTGGCCGAAATCCGCAAGATCTGGACCGATGCGCGGGAGAGGGGCAATCTGAAGCGCCCCATGTGGCCGATGATCGTCTTCCGCACTCCCAAGGGCTGGACCTGCCCGCCAACGATCGACGGCAAGAAATGCGAGGATTACTGGCGCTCGCACCAGGTGCCCATGGGCGAGATGGACAAGCCCGAACACATTCGCATCCTAGAACAGTGGATGAAAAGCTACCGGCCCGAGGAACTGTTCGACGAGGCTGGCGCGCTCAAGCCGGAATTGGCATCCTTGGCTCCGGAAGGACATCGCCGGATGAGCGATAACCCGCATGCCAATGGCGGATTGCTGTTGCACGACCTGAAGATGCCGAACTTCGAGGACTATGCGGTGTCCGTCCCAAGCCCCGGTGCGACGACGGCCGAGTCGGCGCGTATCATGGGCAAGTTCCTGCGCGACGTCATGAAGATGAACATGGGCAGCAAGAATTTTCGGCTGTTCAGCCCGGACGAGAACAACTCCAATCGCTGGCAGGATGTGCTGGAGGTCACCAATCGCTGCTACATGGCCGAAATCTACCCGGACGACGATCATCTCTCGCCAGACGGCCGCGTCATGGAGGTTCTGAGCGAGCATCAATGCCAGGGCTGGCTGGAAGGCTATCTGCTAACCGGACGCCATGGCTTCTTCTCCTGCTACGAAGCCTTCATCCACATCATCGATTCGATGTTCAACCAGCATGCCAAGTGGTTGAAAGTATGCCAGGAAATCCCTTGGCGGAGGCCCATCGCCTCGCTGAACTATTTTCTTAGCTCCCATGTCTGGCGGCAGGATCACAACGGTTTCAGCCATCAGGATCCCGGCTTCATCGATCACGTCGTCAACAAGAAGGCGGAGGTGATCCGGGTCTATTTGCCGCCGGATGCCAACACGCTGCTATCGGTTACGGATCATTGCTTGCGCAGCCGCGACTACGTCAACGTCGTGGTCGCCGGCAAGCAGCCCGCGCCGCAATGGCTGACCATGGATGAAGCCATCAAGCATTGCAGCGAAGGGCTGGGGATCTGGGAATGGGCGAGCAACGACAAGGGCGTCGAGCCAGATGTCGTCATGGCATGTTGCGGCGACGTTCCGACCCTGGAGACGCTGGCGGCGGTCCAGTTGATCCGCGAGCACCTGCCGGAATTGAAGGTGCGCGTCATCAACGTGGTCAACCTGATGAAGCTCCAGCCGCAGGAAGAGCATCCGCACGGACTGTCAGACCGCGATTTCGATACGCTGTTCACGCGGGACAAGCCGATCATCTTCGCCTTCCACGGCTATCCCTGGTTGATCCATCGGCTCACCTATCGCCGAACGAACCACGACAACCTGCATGTGCGCGGCTACAAGGAAGAAGGCACGACGACGACGCCGTTCGATATGGTGGTGCTGAACGAACTCGACCGGTTCCATCTCGTCGAGGACGTCATCGACCGGCTGCCGCAGCTTGGTGCCCGCGCCGCCTATTTCAAGCAGGCGATTAATCACAAGCTGATCGAACATCGGCGATATATCGAGCAACATGGCGACGACATGCCCGACATCAGCGGATGGAAGTGGGGCGCGAAAGCCGCGAAAGCGGCCAAAGGGACATCCACCGAAGGCGACAATATTTGATGGCGATGGTGCGGGGGCCGTTGCCGGTTCGCCGGTTCGATCTGGGGGCGCAGAGCCTGGTCCTGCGCGGAGGCGGACGGCCTGCTGCAAGGCCGCTCGATTCCCCAACCGCGCTACATATCCCTTTGAGGACTTCATGGAGCCGTAGCCCGGAGGGGAGGACATGGAACGGCAGCAAACGCCGCTCAGGGTGACCGCACGTCGGTTCGTGCGGACGGTCAGGATTTTTGTGAACTCCGAGGTCGGCTGCAAGGCCAAGTTGATATTTGTCGCCCTGGCCGCCTTGTTGGGCGGGACAAGCGTCCTGAATGTGGTGAACAGCTTTGTCGGCCGATATTTCATGAGCGCAATTGCCGAGCGGCACACAGCCGATTTCGCGCGGCTGGCCGTGTACTACATCGGTGTGTTCGCTGCTTCGACCGTGGTGGCCGTGTTTGCCCGATTTGCCGAGGAGCGACTTGCCTTGCTCTGGCGCGAATTCCTTACGCGCCGGGCCGTGGGAATGTATCTGGCGGAGGGAGCCTACTATCGGCTGGACGTCTCGGGATTGCTCTCGCATCCGGACCAGCGAATATCGGAGGACATCCGGGCGTTCACCACCACCACTCTCTCGTTCATCATCATGGCGCTCAACAGCAGCCTCACCGTATTGGCCTTTTCCGGTGTGCTCTGGACGATCAGCCCGCTGCTGTTTGTCGTGGCCGTGCTCTATGCGGCATGCGGTTCCTATCTGACGATCATCCTGGGCCGACCCCTGGTCAACCTCAACTATGACCAACTCGACAAGGAGGCCGCCTTCCGTGCCAGCCTCATCCACGTCCGCGAAAACGCCGAACCGATCATCGTGACCCGCGGCGAGGAGCGGCAGGCCACTCTCTTGATGGCTCGTCTCGACGATCTGATCTCCAATTTCCGATGGATCACTGCCGTCAACCGCAATGTCGGTTTCTTCACGACCGGCTATAACTGGATGATCCAGATCATTCCGGCGCTCATCATCGCGCCGGCCTTTTTCCGAGGCGAAATCGAGTTCGGCGTGATCACGCAGTCGGCTGCCGCCTTCGCGATGCTGGTGGCGGCGTTCTCGTTCATCGTCACCCAGATCCAGCAGATTTCGAGCTTCGCGGCTGTGGTGACCCGTCTGAACTCGCTGTCGGACGCCATCGAAAAGGTAAGTGCGAAGACCCCGGAGGGTGTCGAAATCGTCGACGCCGAAGGGCGTCTTGCCTATGAGCACCTGACATTGCTGTCGTTCGCCAGAACGCCTCTGCTGACGGACCTGAATGTTTCGATCCCCGCCGGCCGACGAATATTGGTGACCGGTCCGGAAGAAGGTCCGGGCATGGCGTTGTTTCGGGCAACAGCCGGCCTTCCTACTGCCGGCACCGGGCGCATCATTCGTCCTGGTCCTGACCAGATCAAATTCGTCCCCCAGCAACCTTACTTGCCTCAGGGCACGCTGCGGCAGGTGCTTCTACCGCCCGACAAGTCAAGCGAAGTCCCGGATGAGCGGATTTTCCAATTATTGCGCGAACTGGATGTCGACCTGGCAAATCTGGGCCTGGATACCGAGCAGGACTGGGAAACGGCGCTGACGATGCACGAGCAGCAGCTCCTGGCCTTGGCAGGTGCTTTCTTGGCGGCCTCGCGCATCCTCTTCGTGGAAAAAGTCGAAGCGGTTTTGGATCCCGAACAGCTTCTTCGCGTGCTGGGCGAGCCTCCCGAGAGTTCGATCACCTTCGTCAATTTCGGCAAAGCCAATGGCACAGGCAGCGTCTATGACGCCGTTCTCGAATACGGGGAAGATGGCAGCTGGACCTGGCAGGCAAATTGACCTGCGGCTCAGCGCCGACGCCCACCGCCACGACCGCCACCGCCCATTGGGAGGCGACGCGGTCCGGACATGTGATGGCCGCCGCGTCCAGGCGCGGACATGGCATAGTTCCGATGCGCGCCGCCTCTCATGGACTGAGCGCCGCGATTTGAGGCGACGTTCTGCGGCCTGCCGTTACGGGCACTAGCCACGTTGGATGGCTTACGCGGCCGATTGTTGGCCTGGCTCGCCGCCTTTCCCTTGCCGGACGGCCGATTGACATTGGCCGCCGTCTTGGCGTTGGCCTTGCGGGCATTTGCCGTGTTGGGGCCGGCTTTCTTGGCGTTGACGTTCTTCGCGTTGACGTTCTTGGGCGTGGCCTTGTTGACGTTTGCCTTGTTGACATTCGGCTTGTCGGCACTGGCCTTGTTCCGGCCGGGCTGGTTCTTCAGGCCCTCAAGCGTGCTCTTGCCGACATTCTTGGCATTGCCGGTGTTGCGGGCGGCCGCCGATGGGGGCTGGTTCTTGATGCTGGCGGCCTGGCTGCGCAGGCTGTTGGCGCTGTTGTGCTCAAGGCTGTTCCTGATGTTCGACTGGTTGAACTTGGCGAGCTGATCGTGGTTGATGTCGATCTTGGAGCGATCGACATTCCTCCAATCGACGTCGTTGAAATTCACCTTGCCGTTGAAGTCACGGTTGTTGAAGCAATGCTTGCAATCGATGTCGACGTCACCGCCCCAGCGGCCGCCCCATATGCCCCAGTCGTTCCAGTCGATGGCGGCAGCCCATGCCGCTCCCGTCACGGCCGCAGCAAAGAAGGGGGCCGTCGGATACCAGTAGGAAGAATAGGCTTCCGGGTAATATGTGATCGGCTCTGGCGGATAGTCGGCCGCGTAGAGCATCTGCGGCTCATATTGCGGCACATAGATCGTCTCGGCGCTTGCCGGCGCGATGACGACCTTGTCGTTTTCCTTGGACACCTTGATCTTGTCGTCGGACTTGATGATGTCCTTGGCAACCGCCTGCTGACGCAGTTGCTGGATGGCGACCAGCACATCCTTCTGCTGGGAAGTGATCGCATCGCCCAGTTTCTGGGTCCATTCGAGATCGCTGCTCATCTTCTTGACGATATCGGGGTAGTTGAGCAGCGAGATCACACTGCTGTCCCAGCTTGCCTTGGGCTTCAGGCTCTTGTCCTTGGCATATTGCTGAAGATAACGCTCGGCCTCGACGATCTGCAGCGGATAGAGCGCCGCCTGCGAGATCGCTGCGACCAGCTCATCTGGATAGAGCGCGATCGGCGCGACCAGGACCTGCAACTCATGTTCGGTGAGCGGGGCCGCCGCAGACGTGCCTGCGGTCGGAGGGTTCGCAGCCTCGGTCTGTTCCTGCGCGAAAGTGGCTGAAAGCGGAATGCTATCAGCGACAAGAACCAGGGAGGCGGCCGCTAAAGTCAAACTCCAGCGTGTCATAGCAACCTCGCTTTTGGCATGCAGAAATGCCAGCCAGCTGAACGTCATACCAGTATTTATGAAAGTAGCGCGGTGCCGATCGGAGACAATCAGGACGAGGCATCACAAACGCAAAGTCTCGAGAGCCCACCTATTCAACGAGCGTCGGAATCGCCGTTCGCAGGTGGCGGCCTGTGAAAGAAATGCCAAGGTGATCGATGCTGGCGGCTCTGCGCCATCTGGACCTAAGAAATCTCGCTAACAAGCGTTCTCCATTCCGTCACGGCAGTTTAAGAAACGTCTGAAATGAAAGCATGCGACTCGGTCGGGAATTGGAATTGCAGATCATGGCCGGGCCGCGTCCTTCAGTCCTTCTCGTGGAAGACGAAGTCTTCGTTCAGACGCTCCTGGCGGCGTATCTGGAGAAGGAGGGCGTCTCGGTGACGGTGGCGTCTACGGCGGCCGAAATGCGCGCGGCGCTGCGGTTGCCCGGCCAGCCGGTCAATGCCATTGCCCTCGACCTTGGTCTTCCCGACGAGGAGGGGCTTGCGCTCCTGCGGCAGCTCAGGACACGGCTGAAAGTGCCGATCTGCATCACCACGCAGGACAATTCTCCGGCCAGCCGCGCCGTCGCGGCCGAACTGGGGGTCGACGACTATCTGGTGAAGCCGTTCCACCCGCGACAGCTCACCGCCAGCCTGATGGCGCTGCTGGGCAACAAGAAGAATGAGAAGGGCGCGCCTGTTCGGTTTGAGGGATGGTCGTTCGATGGCGCCGCCCGCGTCCTGACAAATCCGGAAGGGCATCCGGTTCCTCTGACGCCGGCCGAATTCGATGTGCTGGCGGCGCTGGTGAACGCCGAAGGGCGCACGGTATCGCGTGCGCAGCTGCTGGACGCAATCGGGTCCGACAGCAGCAGTGCGTTGTCGCGCGTGGTGGATGTGGTCGTCAGCAGCCTGCGTCGCAAGCTGGGCGATCCGGCGCGCATGCCCCGATTGATCGTCACGGTGCCCAGTGCCGGCTACCGGTTCTGTGCCAGCCCCGAATAAGTGCATCGCAGATCCTCGGCGGCGCGTTCCGCCAAGGTAAGCGTGACTTGGACTTCCGCGTCGATCTCAACCGTTGACGATTGGGTTAGCCGATTTTCGAGCGTTGCGGCGGCGGCGCTCAGTGCCGTCAGCCCGGCCAGTCCTGCCGCGCCGGCCAGCCGATGCGCGGCAAAGCGCGCGGCCTCCCGATCGCCAGTTCGGGCGGAAGCCTCGATCTCCGCGGCGCCCCGTTCCACCGCCGCCAGAGCCTGTCCGACCAGTCGGACCACGGTCTCCGCTCCGAGCTCCTGCTGCAACGATGCCAGAAAATCGTCCTTCTGCGCTTGCGAACCGGACTGAACTAGTGGCCGGCCCGCCCAAACGGCGTCTATCGTCCGCCGCAGTTCCTCCGGCATGATCGGCTTGGAGAGGTAGCCATCCATCCCGGCCTGCAAGCAACGCTCGACCACGCCCGCCGCAACATTGGCGGTGACGGCAACGACGGGGATGGTCGCCAGCTCTCCCCGCTGGGCACGGATCTGGCGAACCAGGTCCATCCCGCTCAGGCCCGGCATTTCGAGATCGGCCAGCACCACATCCACGGGTCGCTCGGTCAATAGCTCGAGCGCCTGCACACCGTCCGCGGCTTCCTCGACGCGATGCCCCATCACCTCGAGCAGACCGGAGAGGACAAAGCGATTGTTCTCGTCGTCATCGACAATGAGAACGCTCAAACTTTTGCGCACGGCATCGTCCGTTAGCGCGGGGGACTGGATTTCGATCTCGGCCACATCTGCCGGCGGCAGCGGCAATCGAACCTGGAAGGTGCTGCCCCGTCCAAGCTCGCTATCAGCCGTGATGGAGCCTCCCATTGCTTGGGTCAGCCGCAGGCAGATCGCCAGCCCGAGGCCGGTACCGCCGAACCGCCGGGCGATCGAGGCATCGGCCTGCACGAAGGGTTCGAACAACCGGGCGAGCTTGTCGCGGGGGATACCGATACCGGTGTCTGCCACTTCCAACCGTATCCAATCGGCATGGTCCGCATCGGGTTCTGCAGACAGGCGAATCTCGCCAGTCTCGGTGAACTTCACGGCGTTGCCGATGAGGTTGAGCAGCACCTGCCGCAGGCGGTCGGCGTCTCCCATCACCGTCGCGGGCAGTGCGTCATCGACGCTGATCGTGAGCGAAACATTCTTCTGCTCGGCACGCAGGCTCATCATCGCCTGGACATCCGCAAGGAGGGCGCTAAGGCCGAAGGGCGCGTAGCTGGTTTCCAGCCTGTCGTCGGAGATTTTCGCAAAATCGAGAATGTCGCCGATCGTCGACAGCATTGCGGCGCCGGTGCGCTCGGCCACGTCGACAGCGGTACGCACCTTGCCCTGCAGCGGCATAGACTTGAGCAGGTGGATGGCGCCGAGCATCCCGTTCATCGGGGTGCGGATCTCGTGGCTCATGACCGAGAGAAAGTCCGACTTGGCGCGATTGGCCGCGTCCGCAGTGACGAGGGCGGTTTGAAGCTCACGGGTGCGCTCGTCAACCGCGCGCTGCAGACGCTCCCGCTCCTGCAGCTGGAAGGCCGCCAATTCCTGCTGGGCTTGCTCCCTGGCGCGTTGCATTTCGCGCAAGCGCCCGATCGCCGTGAGGGTGAGCAGGAGCATGATGGACAGATTGTTCCAGGCGATTTCCGATCCGAACGACCAGGATGCCGGGAAGACGCCGAGAATGTGCCCCAGATAGAGAAAAAACCTGACGGCTGCGGGGCCGCTTGCGAACAGAACGAGCCGGGCATTGCCGAAACCGCGGCGCCAGCAGTCCAGCACGACGACGATCCATAGGGCCTCATAGACGACTTGCAGGGCGGTCAGGATGGAGACTGCGGCTCTGTAGTCGCCGAAGGCGGTCCATAGGGCGCCTGCCAGCAGGACGGCGCTGAAGACACTGAGAGTTCTCCACCAGATCGCGATGCGATCTATACCGACGAACATCGACGCCATCGTGCACAGAAGCACATGTGCAATCAGGCCGAGGACGCCCGGCGCGCGCAGGACGAGATCACCGCCGCCAGTCAGAATGAAACGGTACAGGACCCCTTGAAAGGCCATGTCGTAACCGATTTCGGCAAAGGCGCCGGCAGCAAGCGCCAGGAAGATGCGATCGCGCCGGGCAAGGCCAAGCAGCAGGCTGAACAGCGCCATGGTGCCCATGGAGCCGATGAGCAGCATCTCAATGAGCACATCGACCGCCTCCGCTTCCCGGAAGCTGGCGGGTCTCCACACGCTGGCGTCGATGCTGACGGAAGAGCGGCTTTGCACGCGCAGCGCGACGATGATCCGCTCGCCCGGCGCGAGCTTGATGGGAAATACGGATGGCGCCGCGCGGACCGGACGGCTGTCGAGCGATATGCTGTTGCCGGCGAGCAGTGTCTCGGAGGGCGTCTCCTCGCCGGGGGCAAAGCGGAAATAGCGCACGTCCTCCAGTCGCACGATGCCAATGGACAGCCATCGCGTGACCGGTTGATCACTGCCGTTATAAAACGCGCCGCGCAGCCAGAAGGTTGAGCTCGTGAAGCCCTGGGTCATCAATCGGGGCGATGCCGCAACCCATCCCGAATGCTGGAGCGCCTCGCTGGCGGAGAGCCGGCCGTCGCGGTCTTCGAGAATGGACAACGACTGGATCAGAGACAGATGATCTGTGACGCCGGCCAGGTCCACGCCATCCTCGTCTGCGCTCGCTAAACTGCACGAGAACGCCGCGAGTGCGAGCACCAGCAGGTGGATGGCCAGGTTGCGGATCAGAGCGGCGCAAGTTTCCGGCAGGCAGGCTGTCGAGCGCACACGGTGTTCGGGTCGGCGAGGGTGCGAGCCCTTGGTCTCCCGAGAGGGCGCGTGTTCCGGAATGATCGTCATCGATTGGAGACCAGGGCTTTGTAAGCCCTGGCATGCGTGCTGCATTCGGGCCGACGAGGGATGCGAGACACCGTTGATCACGCAGCCGCCAGCAGCACAAGTGCCGGCATGCGCATTCCCCCATGATCGGTGAAGATGAGCAAAGAACGCGGCGGCGTCTTTACATGCGTTTACATCGCTCAATCACATTGCCGGACAATTTTCGCGCGACGCGGCGTAAATACCTTCAATCGAGCCGTACCAGAAGGGCGGGCGGCGCTAATACGATTGGGGTAAAAATTGGAAATTTCGAGACTGCTTTGGATGGCTCAGGACGCTAACAAGGCCATCCCTCGGGCACTCTGCATCAGCGGCCTGGTGACGACACTTCTTCTCAGCACAGCGCTCACGACGCCCGCATTTGCCGGCGGCGGTACCTCGTGGTCTGACATGGCCAACTACGCTTATGGCGGCGACGATGCCACGATGCCCTGGGGCAGGGGCGACGACGGCGGCGATGGATTCCTTGTCGATAATCCCGGCCACGCCAGTGGCGGCGGCGGTGGCGGCGCCGGCGCAAGCGGCGGTGACGGCGGCATGGGACATGACGGAGTTACGGCTGGTGGCGCCGGTGGCGTTGGTTCCTCGGCCAACGGCGGCAACGGTGTAACGGACAGCGACGGTTATGGCAGCGGTGGCGGCGGCGGTGCTCATGGCTATGTTCCTGGTAACGGTCTGCTCCCGCAATATTCGACAACCGGCGGCAATGGCGGCGCCGGCGGCGCGGCGAGCACGACATATGGATATTCTGGCGCCGCAGGCGGCGGCGGCGCCGGCGGCTACGGCGCAGCCGTCCAGCTAACAGCAAATGCGAGCCAGTGGTCCAATGTCGCTCTCACCGGCGGTAAAGGCGGCGCCGGCGGTGATGGACTCTTTGGTGCTCGGGGTGGCGATGGCGGCAGCGGGGGAACCGGACTGGCACTCTATAATCCGCTCTCAGCGGGGTCGTACCCGGCCTTTTTCATCGAAGGTACGGTGACCGGCGGCAATGGTGGCGACGGTGGGGCGAACGGCGGCTACGGCGGCAACGGTGGCGCCGGAATTACAGTGGACCAGTGGGAGACCTCAGACCCCGCCACGGTGCGGCTCATTATCACCGGTGCGGTGACGGGCGGCAGTGGCGGTGCCGCTGGCTCGAATGGCGGCTTCGCTGGTCTCGGCGGGGTCGGTCTGGAAGGCTCGTCGTTGGCCATCACGATGTTCGACGGTGGCAGCATTGCCGGCGGGATGAGTGGCGACCCCCAGATGCGGGCGAACGCCATTAACTTCACGGGTGGCATTAATGGCCTGTCCTTTGCCGGCGCAACATCGCAGTTGTCCGGCAACATCAACGTCGCAAAAGACGCAACTTTGGGGTTGGATTCCTATCTGGCTGACGGCACGGAGGTCGACAATGTCATCACCGGTGGTGGATCCGTTGTGGTATTTGGGGAGAACATCATCACGCTGACCGGCGCCAATATCTATTCCGGCGGTACCCTGGTCGGTGGCATGCTGAGACTTTCCGCCGCGGGCACGTTGGGAGATGCAATCGGCAGCACCGACATCTATTTTGGTGGCATCGTCGATCTCGGCGGCACCACCCAGACGCAAGATACCGTGTATCTCGGCCGTTTCAGCAGCGAGGGCACGATCCGGAACGGCAATCTGAATGCGGCCATCAGTTCGGCCGGCGGCACCATCGAGAAGATTGGCGGCACCGCCAGCCTGACCACGACCGAGGGCACGACGAAGGTGCTGGGCACCAACAGCTATAGCGGCGCCACTGTTGTGAACGGCGGCAGGCTCAAAGTGCAGGGAGCGATTACCGGCACTTCCTCGGTCGACGTGAACGACGGCGGCATCCTGGGAGGCATCGGAGTCATCAATGCGCCTGTCGTCCGCATCAACGACGGCGGCATCGTCGGGCTGGGCAACTCGACCGGCGCGCTCACCATCAACGGCGATCTCGCGCAGGTGGCAGGCTCGACCTTCCAGGTCGACCTGACCTCGGGCCTGGCCGATCGCATGAATGTGTCCGGTACGGCGACGATCGAAGAGGGTGCGCTGCTCAATGTGGTGAAGCTTGATAACGGGCCCTATGTGCCGGGCAAGCACTACACGGTGCTGCAGGCCGACGACGGCGTCAGCGGCACCTACATACTGACCGGTGACACTGCAGTTTCGGCCTTCATGGGCCTAGTCGGCAACTACGACCCGACGCATGTCTATCTCGATGTGGAGCAGAACAAGACCTTCACCGACGTCGCCCTGACCCCGAACCAGAGGGCGACGGGCGCGGGCGCGGAGAGCCTGGGCAGCGGCAACGCGCTGTATGACGCCATCCTCATGTCGTCGACCGAGGCGGTGGCGCGGCACGCCTTCGACCAGCTCTCGGGTGACGTGCATGCTTCAGCCAAGAGCGTGATGATCGAGGACAGCCGCTTCGCGCGCGATGCCGCCATGGATCGCCTGCGCGACGCCTTCGACGCAGTCGGTGCGGTGCGCTCGCCGGTGACGACCTATGTTGACGGCAAGCCGGTGTTGGCTGCTGCCAGCACCGATGGCTTTGCCTTCTGGGGCCGTGGCTTCGGTTCCTGGGGTCAGTGGGACGGCGACGGCAATGCCGCTACCATCAAGCGCGACATCGGTGGCTTCTTCGCCGGTGGCGACGGCATTGTCGCCGACAACTGGCGCGTGGGCGTGCTCGGCGGCTACAGCCGTTCGACCTTCAACGTCAGGGATCGCTACGCGGCGGGCTCGAGCGACAACTACCATGTCGGCCTCTACGGCGGCACGCAGTGGGGCGATCTCGCCTTTCGCTCTGGCGCAGCCTACACCTGGCACAAGGTCTCGACCGACCGGGTGGTGGCGTTCCCGGGCTTCGTCGACAGCCTGAATGCCGACTACAATGCCCGCACCGCGCAAGCCTTCGGCGAGTTCGGCTATGGCATCCAGGCAGGCGGCGTGGCCTTCGAGCCTTTCGCCAATCTCGCCTATGTCAGCCTTGCCACCGACGGTTTTGGCGAGAAGGGCGGCGCGGCAGCGCTGACCAGCGCCAGCTCGACCACCAATGCGACCTTCACTACGCTCGGCGCGCGCGCCGCGACCAGCTTCAGCTTGGGTGCGACGACGGCCACGGCCAAGGGCACGCTCGGCTGGCGTCACGCCTATGGCGACGTGACCCCGGTCTCGCAGATGCGCTTTGCCGGCGGTGACGTCTTCAGCGTCGCCGGGGTGCCGATTGCGCGCAATGTGGGCGTGGTCGAAGCAGGGCTCGACTTCGCCCTGTCGCCCAGCGCAGTCCTCGGCGTCTCCTATGGCGGCCAGTTCGGCTCCGGTCTCTCCGACCAGTCCGTCAAGGCCAACTTCAACGTGAAGTTCTGAGACAGGGCAGAACCAACAGGGCATTGCTCTCGGCCAGTAGTACTTCAGGCCTTGGTTCAGAGAGCCGCTCAGGTGGGCACGGCATGCCGTGCCCACCTTTTTTCATGCCCATCACGGGGCGCCTTCGATGTTTTCCGGATTCCGCTCAGGCTTCGAAATCGAAAATCAGCAGCTCGCTGAAGTGGTTCATGTCCTCGAACGCGCAGAAGGCCGGCGGATCGAGCTCGATGATCGGCATCTGCTCGCGGATATCGGCGGCAACCTCGTCCAGCATGGCCTGCCAGTGGGGCAGCGCCTCATCTTCCAGCCAATCGATCGCGTAGCCGAAGGTGATGTGGAAACGATAGCCGTCATGGTCAGGATGGCGATAGCCGAGAAGATCGGCGAGCTCATTGCGCCAGTCCCGCATCACCTTGCGATCATGCTCCGTAGCACCCTCGACCAGAAGGCCTGACGGCCGAGCATGCGTCACCTCGACCTGAAAAGGCTCGAACAACGAAAAGGCTTCCAGCCGCTCGCCCATGATCTCGGTCATTTCGTCGATCGGCGCATCGAGCGGAATGTCGTGGGGCCAGAAATCCGGACGCCGGCGATATTCGATGATGCCCTGGAAGAGCGTCATGTGGAGGCTGGTGATCGGCGTGAAGACGAATTGCGGCGCCTCGGGCATGGCGAGAAATTTTTCGCGCGCCTCGATCAGAATGTCCTGCGTCTGCGAACCCTTCGTCACATGGCAGACAATGGTGTTGCCGGGTTCGGGCAGGAAGCCGCCGACTTTCCAGTAGCGGGTGCCAAGATGCAGGGGGGCTGCCGAATTACGGGTCTTGGAATAGGCAAGCAAATCAGGGGAAAGGGAATCGAGGTTCATCGCGGATATATCCAATCGTTGGAAGACTGCCTGGCTTTACGTGCTGACCAAGAACGCCGGATGACGGTCCGGCCAGGGATTTGGGGATGTCGGATGGGGCGCCTCCCGGCTCTCGAATAATCTTCAACGGATATGTCAAAGTTATTAGCGCGGCGGCGGCGGCGGGCGTAAGTTTGCGTCGCGGAAGGAAAGTGCCATGCGCGACTACCTCAAAATTCACTCCGGTGATGGTAACGCCCTCTCGCCCGACGAACTCGATCTCCTCGACGCGCTGGCAAAGCGTGCCATTGGCGAGCTAGGCATCACCGAGCAAGGCGACAAGAACGAAGTCGCCGCCCGGATATTGTCGCTCTATGCGATTGGCGGCAGAAGCCCGGACGAGATTTTGGAAGTCACAATCCGCCTGCAGCGCCAGGGTTTGGCACCCGGCGGCCGGCGGTCCGAATTCCCGCAACCAAAGCGCGCCGCTGGCGCGATGCGGGTTCGGCGCTGAAACATCTTCGCTCACGGCCGACTTGTGACTGATGGCGCCGGGCGGCGCCCGCAGACAGGCCGGATCGGGAAGGCAATGATACAGTCGGTCGTGGCCGGCGGTGACACGCCGGCCGACGAACATCCGGTGTTCGTGTTTAGCTGGCCGGACGGAACGGTTTGGCCAGCGATGCCGGGAAATGCAGCGCCAGGATCTGGCGGTTGCGCGAGATGATGACCAGCACCACGATGGTGGCCAGATAGGGCAGGGCGGAGAGCAGCTCCGAGGGCACGGCAAGGCCGAGTGCCTGTCCCTGCAGCTGCAGGATGGTCATGCCGCCGAATAGCCATGCACCCAAAAGCACGCGCAGCGGCCGCCAGGTGGCGAAGACCACCAGCGCCAGAGCGATCCAGCCCTTGCCGGCGGTCATGTTCTCGACCCAGAGCGGCGTGTAGGCGACCGAAAGATATGCGCCCGCCAGCCCCGCCATCAGCCCGCCGAACAGCACGGCCATATAGCGGATCTTGATCACCGGATAGCCGATCGCATGCGCGGTTTCCGGCGACTCGCCGATGGTGCGCAGTATCAGCCCACCCTTGGTGCGGTAGAGGAACCAGCTGATCACAGCGAACATGACAAGCGCCAGATAGACCAGCGGATCGAAGCGGAACAGCATGGGGCCGAGCACGGGGATGTCGGACAGAAGCGGGATATGCACCGGCTTCAGCGCATCGATCGGCGAGCTGCCGAAATTGCGGCCTAGGAAGGCCGAAACGCCCGAGCCGAAGATCGCCAGCGCCAGACCCGCCGCATACTGGTTGGTGAGGAAGGTCAGCGCCAGCACGCCGAACAGCAGCGAGGCGGCAGCACCCGCCAGCGCGCCGATGACGATGGCCACGGGCATCGGCAGGCCCGCGATCACCGCCCAGAACGCGAAGGCCGCGCCCATCAGCATCATGCCCTCGATGCCGAGATTGAGCACGCCGGATTTTTCCACCACCAGCTCGCCGAGTGCTGCAAAGATCAGCGGCGTCGCGGCTATGATAGTGCCTGTGAAGATGGCGAGGAACAGGTCCATCACGCGTGCTCCGGAATGAGGCGGATGCGGTAGAAGATGAAGAAATCGGCCGCGAGCAGGAAGAAGAGCAGGATGCCCTGGAAGATGCGCGTCAGCGACGACGACAGGCCGAGCGTCATCTGCACCGTTTCGCCGCCGAGGAACAGGAGCGACATCAGCAGGCCGCCAAGCACGATGCCAAAGGCGTTGAGCCGGCCGATGAAGGCGACGATGATGGCGGCAAAGCCGTAGCCGGGCGAGATCTGCGGCGAGAGCTGGCCGAGGGGGCCGGACAGTTCGGCCATACCGGCAATGCCGGCCGCGGCCCCGCCGGCCAGCAGGCCGGTCCAGACGGCGGCGGATTCGCGGAAGCCCGCATAGCGCGCCGCAAGGGGTGCGGCGCCGCCGACCGACATCTTGTAGCCGAGGAAGCTGCGGTCGGTGAAAAGCCACATCAAGAGCACGGCGACGCCGGTGATGAAGATCGACGGGTTTAGCCGATAGGAATAGTCGAAGGGCTCGAACATCGCCGCCGCTGGCAGGAGCGCGGTCTGCGGGTAGTTGAAGCCGGCCGGATCGCGCCACGGCCCGTGCACCAGCCACGATAGGAACAGCGTGGCGATATAGGTGAGCATGAGCGTGACGAGGATTTCGTTGGTGTTCATGCGCGCCCGCAGGAAGGCGGGGATCGCTGCCCACAGCATGCCGGCGCCGGCGCCGGCGACGACCATCAGCGGCAGCAGAAGCGGGCTTTCGGGGTCCGGATAGAACAGGCCCACGCCGCAGGCGGCGATGGCGCCGATGATCAGCTGGCCCTCGGCGCCGATGTTCCAGACATTGGCGCGGAAGCCGACGGCGAGGCCGCAACCGATCAGGATCAGCGGCGAAGCCTTCAGCAGAAGCTCGGACAGGCCGTTCATGGAATTGAGCGGCGCGATGAAGAAGGCCTGCAAGGTCGAGAGCGGGTCAAAGCCGAGCACGGCGAACATCGCCGAGCCGACCAGCAGCGTGAGCACGGTGGCCACCACCGGGGCGGCAATGCGCATGGAGGCCGACGGTTCAGGCCGTTGTTCAATTCTGAAGCGCAACTGGGCCACTCCTGCCGGTTTCATTGTTACCGCCGATCCTGGTCATGAGCAGGCCGACTTCCTCGCGGTTGGTTTGCGTCCGCATGAGGGGCGGGGAGACGCGCCCCTGGCAGATCACCAGCAGCCGGTCGCAAATCTCGAACAGTTCGTCGAGTTCCTCGGACACCACCAGCACGGCAGCACCCGCGCGGCTCAGATCCACCAGCGTCTGGCGGATGAAGGCCGCCGCGCCGACATCGACGCCCCAGGTCGGCTGCGAGACCAGAAGCAGCTTGGGCTGCAGCGTGATTTCCCGGCCGACGATGTATTTCTGCAAATTGCCGCCCGACAGGCTCTGGGCAGCGGCCTGTGGGCCATTGGCCTTGACCTTGAATTTTTCGATGACGGCGTTGGCGAAGCCGTTGGCCTTGCCGCGGTCGACTAGGCCGCGTCGTACCAGCCCTGCCTTGTGGCCGGTGAGCACGGCGTTCTGCGACAGCGAATGCGGGGGCACGGCGCCGCGCCCCAGTCGCTCTTCCGGCACGAAGGTGAGGCCCAGCTTGCGGCGCGCGGCGGCGTCCAGCCGGTCGACGGCCTTGCCGTCGATCTCGATCGTGCCGGTGTCGCGGTGGAGGCGTTCGCCGCTCAGAAGCGAAATCAGCTCGGCCTGGCCGTTGCCGGAAACGCCGGCCAAGCCGACGATCTCGCCGCCATGCACGCCGAAGGAAATGTCGCTGAGCGCAATGCCGCTCTTGCCGGCGGGGGCGGAAAGGCTGCGCACGGTGAGGACCGGCTTTTCACTGCGCACCGAGGGGGTGACGTGCATTTCCGGCAGCTTTGAGCCGACCATCATGCGCGCGAGCTCAATCGCCGTGGTCTCCTTGGGCCGGGCGGTTCCCGTGACCTTTCCGTTACGCAGCACGGTGGCGCTGTCGCAAAGCTCCTGCACTTCGTCCAGCTTGTGGCTGATATAGAGGATGCTGCAGCCTTCGCTCGCCAGGTGGCGCAGCGTTTCGAACAGCTTTGTCACCGCTTGCGGCGTCAGCACTGAGGTCGGCTCGTCGAGGATCAGCAGCTTGGGCGATTGGAGAAGGCAGCGCACGATCTCCACCCGCTGGCGCTCGCCGACCGAAAGGTCGTGCACGCGTCGCCAGGGATCGATCGGCATGCCGTAGCGTTGCGACAGCTCGGTGATCTGCGCTGCCAGCGCGTTGAGGTCGAAGGCGCCGCTGACGGCGAGCGCGATGTTTTCGACCACGGTGACGGATTCGAACAGCGCGAAATGCTGGTAGACCATCTCGATGCCGAGGGCGCGCGAGGTGGCCGGATTGTGCGCCTCGATCAGCTTGCCGTCGCACAGGATCTCGCCGGAGTCGGCCTGCGCGGCGCCATAGATGATCTTCATCAGGGTGGATTTGCCGGCGCCGTTCTCGCCGAGCACGGCATGGATCTCGCCCGGCAGGATCGTCATCGAGATGTCGTCATTGGCGACGACACCGGGATAACGCTTGGAAATATTACGTAGTTCGAGACGGGGAATCATTTCCGGTCCTGCCGTGCGACTAGTCTAGCTAGGTTGGACGAATAGGCAGGCAGCCGGCGCGGCGGGGCCGCTCCGGGTTACCCGCCGCTAGCGCTCGCTTAGGCGAGCTTTCCAATCATTCCCTTGACGAACCAGTTCATGCCGCGGATGTCAGCATCGGACAGGACCGCGCCGGCCTGAACCTTGACGTTACCGTCCTGGTCCTTGAGCTCACCCGCATAGGGGTGGATCTTGCCGGAGCCGATGTCGGCCTCGAGTTGCTTGAGCTTGGCGACGACGTCGGCCGGGATCGCCTCGTTGTAGGGCGCCATCTTGACCACGCCGGCGGCCAGGCCGTCCCAGCGCACTTCCGGCTTCCAGTCGCCCGCCAGCACGCCCTTGGCTGCGCGCAGGTAGTCGCTCGACCAGTCGAGGGTGAAGGCGGTGAGGTGCTTGCCGGCGCCGAACTTCGACATATCGCTGGCGTAGCCGATCGACCACGCGCCCTTTTCGCCGGCAACCTGAACGCCGGTAGGGGTGTCCGTCATGGAGCAGATCACGTCGCAGCCCTGCGAGACCAGCGTGTTGGCGGCTTCCTTCTCCTTGCCCGGATCGAACCAGGAATTGAGGAACAGCGCATTGCAGGTGACGTCGGGATTGACGCTCTGCGCGCCGAGCAGCAGCGCGTTTGCCGGGCCGACGATGTCGGGAATGGGGAAGCCGCCGATGAAGCCGATCTTGCCCGTCTTGCTCATATGCGCGCCGGCGGCGCCGGCCACGAAGCAACCTTCATAATACTTGGCCTCGAAAGTGCCGAGGTTGGGCGTGTGGACAATGCCCGAGCAGTGCTCGAAGGCGACCTTCGGGAAGCGGGGAGCCACCTTCTGCAGCGGCGTGCCGTGCGAGAAGCTGGTGCCGAAGATGAGTCTGTTGCCGGAAGCGGCGAGCTCGCGGAAGACGCGCTCGGCGTCCTGCGGCATGAAGATGTTGTCGATGACGGTGATCTCGACCTTGTCGCCGAGCTCGGCCTTGACGGCGTCGACGCCGAGGCTGTGCTGCTTGGTCCAGCCGATCTCGGCGATCGGCGAGACATAGACCACGCCCATCTTGAGAACTTCCTGCGCGTTGGCGATGCCGGCAAAGCCGCCGGTGCCGATCGCCGCGCCGACGGCACTCGAATATTGGAGGAATTGCCGTCTGGTAAGGTTGTGCATTGCGAAAACCCTCTGTTGGTTCCTAGGTTGCGCCTGACTTCTGCTATCAGGTCTGTTTTGAGGCGTGGACGTGGCGATGCGTCGCTTTTGCGGCTTTTTCTCCCGTTTTTTTGGGCGCTGCCGGTTTTGCGGTACCATTCACGTTGCCCTCGAGATAGGGCGCCAGCGCTTCACGCGGCGTCATCTCGGGGAAAACCTGCCTGTCCATGATGTAGCCGCGCACGACGCTGCGGTGATGCGTGTCGATGAGCTCCATCGCCTGCTTGAGTCTCCCTTTCTCGAGCAGGTCGATCAGCTTCGAATGGTCGTCGAGCAGGTTGCAGTAGTCGAAATCGGCGGTGATCAGCGAGCGCAGCAGCGTGGTGCGGCGCACAAGCTGGGCGTGGATGTCCTGCATGACCTTGTTGCGGCTGAGGCGCACGAACACGGTGTGGTATTCCTGGCCGAGCACGTCGGCCAGCGCGTCGTTGCCGTTTGCCACCGCCTGCCGCTGGCGCTCCACATGCTGGCGCAGCTCTGCCCAGCCAGCGGGACCAAGCCGGTCGCTGAGCTGGGCGGCGACGCCTTGCTCGACGAGCGTCAGCGCGTCGTAGATCTCGATGGCCTCCTGCATGCCCGGCTTGGCGACGAAGGCGCCGCGGTTGCGCTCGATCTGCGCCAGCCCGTCATCGGCGAGGCGGATCAGCGCCTGGCGCACCACGATGCGGCTGACATCGAATATTTCCGACAGCTCGCGCTCGCCCAGCTTGCAGCCGGGCACGAGGCGGTGATCGATGATGGCGCGTGTAAGGGTGTCCGCAATCGCTTGGGAACGGCTGCTCATTGCGCGGGTCTCCGCCGCTCGGGCGAGGCTTCTTGCATGGCGTTCACATTCCGTGGGGGAGGGGCTAGAAGCGCCCCGTGTCCCCGATGACAACCCGCGTGCATCGGAAGGCAATCATCGAAACCTGTCAATCAAAAAAGTGATTTTGTCAGCAACAAACTCATTGATTGATATCCAATCTTGTGTTTCCAATGCGTCACCGAGCTAGGTTCATAGTGAAGAGCTAGCCAGGGAGGACGGGCGATGCCGAACACGATCCCCTGCAGCGACAGAGTGCTCCTGAACGACTGGCATGTGGTGGCGGACAGGTCGATGCTCTCGCCCCACACGCCCATTTCCACGCGCCTTCTGGGCGTTGATCTCAGAATAACCTGCAGCGACCGCCATGGCACCCAGGTGGTTCGCGTCGACACCGGCGAGAAGGTGAAGTCGGTGGCGAAATACGGCTTCGTCTGGGCCTGCCTCGGCATGCCCGAGCGTGACATACTCTACATTCCCGAGGCCGATGAGCCGGACCGCTATCTGGTCACCGGCGGCTCCATCGCAGTGAAGGTTTCGGGCCTGCGCGCCGTCGAGAATTTCCTCGACATGGGGCATTTCCCCTTCGTCCACACGGGCTGGCTGGGCGACGAGCCGCACACCGAGGTGGCGCCTTACACGGTCGAGCTGACGGAGGCCGGCGAAGTGCTGGCCACCGACTGCAGGTTCTATCAGCCGGTAGCGTCACCCACCGCGACGGAAGGTTTCATTGTCGACTATGTCTATAAGGTGATACGGCCCTACACGGTGGCGCTCTACAAGAGCAACCCGACCCAAAAGGAACGGCTCGACGTCATCACGCTGTTCGTGCAGCCGGTGGACGAGGAGAACTGTGTCGCTCATCCCTTCCTCTGCTATCTCAGGGAGGGTATCGAAGAGGCCTCGATCCGCAGCTTCATGCAGCTGATCTTCGCCCAGGACAAGCCGATCCTGGAGAACCAGGTGCCGAAGCGGCTGCCGCTCGATCCGCGTGCCGAAACGCCGATCCGGGCCGATGCGGTTTCGGTTTATTATCGACGGTGGCTGCGCGACCGCGCCGTCACCTATGGCGCCATTCCGGCCCGCCCCTGAGCGAGCGGATGGCGAGACGGACAGGAAAGAAGACGATGCAACAGAGCCGATGCACGGACCCGGTGATCCTCAACCTCTGGCACCCGCTGGCCGCGCTGGTCGATATGCAGGCCGGGGTCGTGTTCGATACGGTGCTTCTGGAAGAGCGGGTCAGCTATGCCCATGACGGGCGAGGGGAGGCCGCCGCATGGCGCAGCTTTGCCGGGTTGCCGGCCGGCGCCGCTGTGGAGATCGACCAGCTGGTCGAAGCGCTGCCGGTCAAGGTCGCTTATGGCTATCTCTGGACCTCGCTCGGTACGCCGGGCGAACTGTTCCCCATCCCCGAATTCGCGGAAGCCGACCGCCGCAAGCTCAACGCCGCAACGCTGGGTGTCAACGTTTCGGCCCCGCGCGCCATCGAGAACTTTCTCGACATGGGTCACTTCCCCTATGTCCACACCGACATTCTGGGCGCCGAGCCGCACACCGAGGTCAAGGAATACGACGTCGAGATTTCGGTCGAGCGCGACGAGATCCTGGCCACCCGCTGCCGCTTCTACCAGCCCAAGGCCTCGACCGTTTCCACCGAAGGCGCCGATGTCGACTACGTCTATCGCGTGCCGCACCCTTATTGCTCGGTGCTCTACAAGTCGAGCCCGGCCGACGAAAGCCGGCTCGACGTCATCGCCATCTTCCTGCAGCCGGTCGACCAGGAACATGTGCGCGCGCACATGATGCTGTGCGTGCTCGACGAGGAAAACGAGGACAAGATCATCAAGCGCTTCCAGCAGACGATCTTCGGCCAGGACAAGCCGATCCTGGAGAACCAGTTCCCCAAGCGGCTGCCGCTCGATCCGCGCGCCGAAACGCCGATCCGCGCCGACAAATCCGCCATCGCCTACCGGCGCTGGCTCAGCCAGAAGGGCGTGACCTACGGCGTCATCCCGGCGGCGATCTGAGACGAGAACCGGAGACAATGATGCTGGACCAAGCCCGGACCCGGTGGCACCCCATCGCCGCCGCCCACGACCTTCCTCTCCGCCATGTCTTCCATGCGCAGTTGCTCGGCCGCGAATTCGCCGTCTGGCGCGCCGATGACGGCTACGTCAATGTCTGGGAGAACCGCTGCCTGCATCGCGGCGTGCGCCTGTCGATCGGCATCAATGACGGCCGCGAGCTGAAGTGCCAGTATCACGGCTGGCGCTATTCGAACCGCACCGCCGGTTGCACCTATATCCCGGCCCACCCAGCCGACGCGCCGGCCCGCACCATCACCAACCGCACCTTCCCGGCGGTGGAGCGCTACGGCCTGGTCTGGTCGTCGACCGACGAGCCGCAGGGCGAGGTGCCGGACGTGGCGGGGCTGGCCGAAGGCGAGTTTTTCGCCCTGCGCGGCATTCCCGTGAATGCGCCGGCCGACAGGGTGGTGGCGAGGCTGAAGGGCTATCGCTTCCAGCCGAGCGGCAAGATCGACGGCAGCGATGCCGAGATCGCCGTGGAAGCCGCCGGTGATTTCGCCGTGGCGTTGCGCGCCCGCGACGGCGACGCCGAAACGCTGGCCGCGTTCTTCGTCCAGCCGGTCGATTCCAACCGCTCGGTGATCCGTGGCGTACTCGATGGCGACGCGGAAGGCGCCGCGCGCCTTGCGGTGTTGCGCCACCACAATGAGCGGCTTTCCAAGCTGCGCGATGCGATCGAGCAGGAAGCCGCGCAGGCACCGGCGCCCGAGCCGATCGCGCCTCAATTCGAGCGCTTGCCGGCCGAACTGGCCGAAATGCCTGAACTCGCCGCGCGTGGCCGCAAGGCTGCGCTGCGCGTGCAGGTGGCGCGCAAATGGCAGGCGGCCGACGGCATCGCCGGCTTCGAGCTCAAGCCGCTCACCGGCCTTCTGCCGACTTTCCAGCCGGGCGCGCATATCGACGTGCACATGCCCAATGGCGAAATCCGCCAGTATTCGCTCGTCAACGGGCCGGGCGAGAGCGACCGCTATGTCATAGGCGTCAAGCTGGAGCAGGATTCCCGCGGCGGCTCGACCTGCATGCACGAGGCGGTGCGCGAGGGTGACGTGCTGGCGATCTCCGAGCCGCGCAACAATTTCCCGCTGCGGCGCGATGCGGTGAAGACCATCTTCGTCGCCGGCGGCATCGGCGTCACGCCGCTTCTGGCCATGGCGCAGGCGCTGCACCATCAGGAGCTCTCGCACGAGTTCCATTACTTCGCCCAGGGCGAGGGCCAGTTGGCCTTCCGCGACCGGCTCGACGGGCTGAAGAACTCGCTGGTGCCGCATCTCGGGCTCGACCCGGCGGGCACGGCTGCGAAACTGCGCGAGATCCTGTCGGGCTACAAGTTCGGCATGCATCTTTATCTGTGCGGCCCCGGCCCGATGCTGGAGGCGGCGCGCAAGATCGCGGCCGAGGCCGGCTGGCCGGAAGCCGCGGTGCATTTCGAGTATTTCAAGAACACCAACAAGATCGACGACAGCTCGAGCTTCGAAGTGGCGCTGGCGCGCTCCTGCATGACGCTCAAGGTGCCGGCCGGCAAGACGATCCTGGAAGTGATGCGCGAAGCCGGCATCGATGTGCCGTCGTCCTGCGAGCAGGGCGCCTGCGGCACCTGCCTGGCCACCGTCATCGAGGGCGAGCCCGATCACCAGGACGTCTATCTCAACGATGCCGAGAGGAAGTCCGGCACCAAGATCATGACCTGCGTGTCGCGCGCCAAGTCGGCCCGCCTCGTTCTCGACCTCTAGGAGCAGCCGATGATTACGCTCTACGACTACGAACTCTCGGGCAACTGCTACAAGCTCCGGCTTTTGATGAGCATACTGGGCGTCGATTACAAGACGGTGCCCGTCGACTTCTACCCCGGCCGCGAACACAAGTCGGACTGGTTCCTGCGGCTCAATCCGCTCGGCCAGCTGCCGGTGATCGACGATGACGGTTTTGTCCTGCGCGATGCGCAGGCGATCCTCGTCTACCTCGCTTCCAAATACGATGCGTCGGGCAGATGGTATCCGCGCGACAACCCCGAACTGCTCGGTCAGATCAGCCAGTGGCTGGCCTTTGCCGACGGCATCACCTCGACCGCCTCGGCGGCGCGGCTGCATGACGGGCTGTTCTACGATTTCGACATCGAGGCGGCGCGGGCCGGCGCCCACCGGCTGTTCCGCATCCTCGACGAGCATTTGTGGTTCGGCGAGCAGGAAGGCCGCGACTGGCTCTGCTCGGCCGACCATCCGACCATCGCCGACGTCGCCTGCTTCCCCTACATCATGCTGTCGGAGGAGGGCGGCATTTCGCGCCAGGATTACCCGGCGATCCGCCGCTGGTGCGACCGCGTCAAGCGCGTCAAGGGCTTTACCGTGATGTCAGGCGTGTTTCCGGCTGGGCCGGCGAAGGCTGCCTAGAGCATGATCCCGAAAAGTTGCAGACTTTTCGGGATCATGCTCTAAAAATCTTGATCTAGACCAGCCGGTTCGTGACCCTGCCGCTGCCATATCTGGTGGACGTGCGCCGGCGGGAAATGCCGGGGAACGCGTCCTTGGCCAGGATGCCGGCCGTCTTGGTGAAGTTGAAGAAGGCTTTTCGCGCGTCTTCGGCGGAGCCCTGCTCGACGCTTGCGACAAAGCAGGCATTCAGCGCCTTCTGGTAGATCGGCCCTTGCCGGCCGGTCGGCCAGGCGAGAAGGAAGTCGAGCGCCTGGTCCACGCCATAGATTTCAGTGATTGGTTTTTCAGCGTCGAGCGATATCCGCACAGGCATGAAAAATTGCAAACTATCCATCTGCTCCCTCCACGCATAAAAAAACAAAACAACTAAGAAACGAAATCGTCAAATAGAATTCCCGCTTCACGCGCAGCTTCGACAAAGGCTTCGCGCGCGACTTCCGGTTTCCTCAAGCCCTGCAGCACCTGCAGGCAAGCATAGCGGGCATCCCTGTGCTTGATGGTACCGGCGGTGGGCCATCTGTTGAGCAAAATGTCAGCCGCCTGGCGTGCATTGGAAACATTATACACGTCACCTCTGATGCCCAGGCCGCTGATGCCCAGAGAAATCGGCACCGGCTTATCGAACCACCCATATTCCATGATGACATCCCCGAAGAGGCTTGCGGGACATCAACGCGCATGCGCGTCGTAGGTTGCAATACAGGTGGAAATTCGTTTTGCGGCTTTCAAGATGACGGCGAGGGGCGTCAAAGCATCGGGCCCGGAAACTCTATGAAAAAGGTCTCCGGGCCCGTTCACGGTTACTTCAAATAGCTGTGTTCACGCCCTCCGGCGGCAACTGCCGCGGCCACCTTGCGCGGGTCGGTTTCGCGCAGGGATCAGTCCACCGCAACCATCACGTCGGAGGCCTTGACGACGGCATAGGCCTGCTTGCCGACTTCGAGCTTGAGGTCGTCGACCGCCGCGTTGGTGATCGATGCCGTGACAACGGCGCCGCCGATGTCGATGCGGACATGGGCGGTGGTGGCGCCCTTTGTGATTTCCACAACCTTGCCCTTCAAGACGTTCCTAGCGCTGATCTTCATCGGTCAATTCCTTCTGTCTTCAGGTTGTCGTGCCTATCAGGGTGCTTCATGACTGTGCGTCAATCGGCGTCAGCGCGGGCGCGCAGACATGGCGACCGGCTGCCTCCACGAAGGCCACCGCTACGTCGATGCCGTAGAGTTCCTTGAGGCGATCGGGGGTGACGACCTCGGCGGGAGTACCGAGCGCGATCAGCCGGCCTTTCTTCATGAGCGCGACGCGGTCGGCGCAGGCATAGGCGTGGCCCGGATCGTGGGTGGACAGCACGATGGCGAGGCCGGATGCGGCAAGCGCGCGGATGCGTTCCAGCACGCGCGCCTGGTTGCCGAAGTCGAGGCTGGCGGTGGGCTCGTCCATGACGATCATGTCGGGTTCTTGGGCCAGCGCGCGGGCGATCAGCACCATCTGCCGCTCGCCACCGCTGATGGCGGTGTAGAGGCGGGGGCCAAGATGCGGGATGCCGAGAGCATCGAGCGCGGCCTTCGCCGCCTCACGGTCGGTGGCCGACGGCGTCGAAAAGGCGCCGACGCGGCTGGCGCGGCCCATCAGCACCACTTCCAGCACGCTGAACGGAAAATAGGCTGAGTTGGCCTGCGGCACATAGCCGAGCCGGCGGGCGAACTCCGGGCGCGAAAAGCCGGCGACGTCGCGATCGTCGAGGCGCAGCATGCCGCCCTGGGCGGGGATCAGTCCCAGCAGCGTCTTGAACAGCGTGGTCTTACCGCAGCCGTTCGGCCCCAGCAGGCAGAGAACCTCGCCGGTGCTGATCGACAGCGAAACGCCCTGGCCGACCGGCGCACGTGGATAGCCGAAGGCAAGGTCGATTGCTTCTAGCGTCACTGCCATCCGCGCCTCGCGGTTATCAGGATATACAGGAAGAAGGGGGCGCCGATCGCGGCCGTGAGGATGCCGAGCGGCACTTCGATCGCGGCGATGGAGCGGGCCAGAGTATCGACCCCGATAAGATAGGCCGCGCCCAGCATCAGCGAGGCGGGTAGCAGGCGCGAAAAATCGGGCCCAACCAGCATGCGCGCAACATGCGGCACCAGAAGGCCGATCCAGCCGACGACGCCCGAAACCGAGACGGCCGAGGCGGTGAGCAGGGTGGCTGACGCGATGAATATCCAGCGATAGCGGCCGGTCTCGACGCCGAGCGCGCGCGCTTCTTCGTCGTCCAGCGACATCAGGTTCATGCGCCAGCGCAGCAGCACCATCGGGAGGAGCCCCAGCACCATGGCCGGCAGGATGGACAGGAGGTCGCCCTGGGTGATGCTGGCGAGGCTGCCGAGCAACCAGAAGGTAATGGCAGGGAGCTGGTTGTAGGGGTCGGCTAGCACCTTCAGCAGCGAGATGCAGGCGCCCAAGAGCGCGCCGACGGCGACGCCGGCCAGAACCAGCGTCAGCGTGGGATCGCGCCCGCGGGCGACAAAGCCGATCGAATAGACAAGCGCCACCGCACCCAGCCCGCCGAGAAAGGACAGGCCCTGGATGGCTATTACCGGTAGCGACAGGAAGATGCCGGCGACCGCGCCGAGGCTGGCGCCGGCCGAGACGCCCAAAATGTCGGGTGAGACGAGTGGGTTGCGGAACAGGCCCTGATAGACCGCGCCGGCCGCCGAAAGTGCGGCGCCGATCAGCAAGCCGGCAAGCACGCGTGGCAGGCGCACATGCCAGACCATCGTTTCCACGGTGGCGGAGAGGCCGCTTTGCGCGCCGGTGATCTTTGCGGCGATAACCGTTGCGACCTCGCCGGGCGAGACGTCATATTTGCCGATGGCGAGCGACACCAGCACCAGAACCACGAGCGCCAGCGCGGGCAGGGCCATCGCCGGCAATGCGCGGCGTTTTGGACCAGAAGCGGCCCGCGCCTGAGTGGCCGCCTGCCTCGTCATTTCGCCGGTGGCGCGGAATCGGCTAGCAGCGTGTCGATCTGCGCCTGCGTCAGGTCGACATGATAGAAGAGCTTGTAGAAGTCGCGCACGTCCGATCCCAGATCGATGTTCGTGACATCAGGATAGAGCACCTTGGCCAGCCAGGCGAGGCCGACGAGGCGATTGATGCCGGGAGGCGAGTCGAACCAGCCGAAGGGCACAGTGGGCGCGCGGTAGACGCGGGTGTCGCGCACGGCGGCAACGCCGGACCAGTGCCGATCTTCCAGCACCGATTTCTGGAATTTCGGGTCGAGCGCCAGGATCACGTCGGGGTTCCAGGACAGCACCTGCTCGAGCGAGACATTGGCAAGCCCGCCCGAACCGGCTGCCTCGGCAACGTTCTTTGCGCCGGCAATGGCGAGAATTTCCATGTTGATCGAGCCGGCAAGGCCTGTCTCCAGCCCTTCCGGCCCGCGGCCGTAATAGACGCGCGGGCGCTTGTCGGCGGGCACCACCTCGATGACGCCATTCAGGCGCGAAACGGCCTTTTCGGCATAGTCCGCGAGCTTTTCGGCCTGATCCTTCGCGCCGACAATGTCGCCGGCCTTGCGCAGGCTTTCGGCCGTCCTGGCGAAGCGCCCGTCGATCAGCACATAGGGAATGCCGGTCTGCTGCTGAACGCGGTCGGCGAGCGAGGCATAGGTGTCGTCGATGGTGCCGACGTCGATGATGACGTCCGGCTTCATGGCCAGCACTGCTTCGAGATTGGCGGTGTTGCCCTTGCCGGTGAGGCGGCCATGGACGGGCAGGTCGCGATAGGCCGGTGCAATAAACGCCTTTTCCTCGGCCGAGGGTTCGCGCACCCAGCCGACCATCTTTTCGGGGGCAAGGGCGTAGATGAGCACCGAAGCGGGCGGGCCGGCGGCCATTACGCGGTTGATTGTCTCGGGCAGTTCGACCTTGCGGCCTGCATCGTCGACGATGGTGCGTGGCCCGGCCATGGCAAGGCCGGTAAACAGCCAGGCGAACATCGCCGACAGGATGACGAGAAGATTTCGACGGTGCATGGCTCTTTCCATTCTCCGATGGCCTGGCCGCATTGTTATGTACGAACGAATATATCGGTCAAGCGTGAGAGGCCAAGAATCCTCACAGATGTTTGGGATTGGATATGGCTGTTTGACTATAGTGACTGGCCGCCGCGGAAGCCGACCGAAGGCCGGTCGAGAAAACCTCAAGCAGGCGACGCGGCCAGGGATGCCGCCGCTCGCGATCCCTGGGCGCCGTATTGATCGTGCGTGGCCCTAGTCATCGTTCGAGGCGTTGAGGTCTTCGGGGCGCAGCCCGTCCTCGATGTCGCGGTCATAAAGAACCGCGCGCAGAAAAATCGTGTTGGCCGCGCCCGGCTCGATGGAAAAGGCGCCGAACTGCAGTGCCTCCGGGTCGTGCTCGGGAATGTGCAGCGATATGCCGCCGCCCGGCTTGTCGGTCGGCGACATCAGGAACTTCACGCCGTTGGGCAGCGTGACTTCGATCTCCTCGGCTTCGATCCGGGCTGACTTGCCGTTGTTGATGGCGCGGAAGGTCACCACGCCATGCTTGCCCTTGTCTTGCTGGTTCATCGCTTGTCCGGAGCCAAGCCGTCCAACGAGGCTGGAGCCTTGGCCCTAACTCCTTGTTTTGACGCGTGATCGGAAAAGTTTGCTACTTTTCGGCGTCGCGCGCCAGTGGAGATTTGGGCAAGCCATACGAAGGGGTAATCAGCCCTCCTGATGCATGATGTAGAGCTTGCGGGTCTTTTCGTGGATCGTCCACTCGCCGCGCCAGCCCTTGGGCAGCACCAGCACTTCGCCGGCGCTCACCTCTTGAGTGCGGCCGTCCGGACCGTGCAGCGAGACACGGCCGGAAACGATATGGCAGGTCTCGGAATTGTTGTCGCGCGCGGCGGTGAAGCGGCCGGGCGTGCATTCCCAAACGCCGACTTCCAGCTTGCCGTCTGGCGAGGTCCACAGTGTCTTTGCCGCTTCCATCTGGTTACCCTCGATGGAGGTCGGCTTGGGTTCGGCTGCGCCGAGGTCGATCGTTGCGAGATGGGCGAAGGTCTGGAAGTCGGTCATGGCAATCTCTGGAAAGGCATTGGATATGAAAATCTGGGCTCAGTGCCCGGTGATGCTGTCGGCGAAGGCCGCGAGCTTCGAGCTGTGCTCCAGGCCCGCCTCCTCGCGCTCGTCGGCGATGCGGTAGAGCTGGTACATGGAGTGCACGCCCAGCCAGCGCAGCGGCTCGGGCTCCCACTTGCGCACCTTCCGGTTCACCCAGGGCAGTCGGGTGAGCTCGGTGTTGCGGCGCAAGATGAGGTCGCGCAGCGTGCGGCCCGACAGGTTCGAGCTCGAAACGCCCAGGCCAACATAGCCGCCGGCCCAGGCGATGCCGGTTTCGTCGTCGAGGCCGGCGGTGGTGCACCAGTCGCGCGGCACGCCCATCACGCCGCACCAGGCGTGGTCGATCTTGAGGCTGCGGGTCTGCGGCAAAAGCCGCATCAGGATCTTGTAGAGCGCATCGATGGTTTCCTGCTGGGTCTGGCCGCGCACGTCAGTTTTGGAGCCATAGCGATAGGGCACGCCGCGGCCACCCATGGCGATGCGACCCTCGCGGGTGCGCTGGGCATAGCAATAGGCGTGCGCAGCGTCGCCGAGCAGCTCGTAGCCGTTCCAGCCGATCTCGTCCCACAGCGACTGCGGCAGCGGCTCGGTGATGATCTGGGCGCTATTGAGTGGCAGCCACAGCCGCTCGTTGCCGGGAATGCCGGCGGTAAAACCTTCAGTGGCGCGGACGATGATCGGCGCGCGCACCGTGCCGCGATTGGTCGTGACCTTGCCCTTTTCGAGCGCAAGCACGGCGGTCTGCTCGTAGATCGGCACGCCGAGGCGCTCGACGGTGTCCGAAAGGCCGCGCACCAGCTTGGCGGGCTGCACGCGCGCCATGCCGCGCAGGACATAGGCGCCCTGGACATTGTGAACGTTGATGCGCTCGCGGGCCTCCTCAGCGCTGAGGAATGCGATGCGGTCGTCCGGCATTTCCCATGCCTTGGCCTCTTCATACTCGGCGCGTGCGCGATCGAGCTGGGGCTTGTTGGTGGCGACCGTGATGTTGTCGACGCGGCGGATGTCGGCGTCGATGCCCTCGGCCTCGGTCACCGAGATCACCTCGTTGACCGTGCCGTACATGGCTCGCTGCATGTCGATGACCCCGCCGCGCGTCGAGGTTTTTAGATATTTGTCGCGCGACCAGCCGAAGCCGCCCGACAGCCAGCCGCCATTGCGGCCCGAGGCGCCGAAGCCGGCGAATTCTTTCTCCACCACGGCGATGCGGATCGAGGGATCGGCCTTCTTCAAATAGTAGGCCGTCCAGAGACCGGTGAAGCCCGCACCGATGATGCAGACATCGGCCTCGATGTCGCCGGGCAGCGGCGCGCGGGGGGCCGGCATGCCGATGTCGGCATACCAAAAGGATATGTTGCCGTTGACTTTGGCGTCCATGATCTAGTCCTGCGGGAATGTGGGTCAGGTGAGGGTCAGGTCGGCGCGCTCGTCGTCGGCCAGAAGCTTGCAGTCGGAAACGTGCCAGCGCAGATCGACCTCGTCGCCGATCGAGAACTGCTGCGCCTCGAGCGGCGCGCGCACGATGGCGACGGAACCGTCGCGCAGCGTGACCTGGTATTTCGAGCCGGAGCCGAGATAGATCGCCTCGCTCACATTGCCGGTCAGGCTGTTCTGGCTATCGGTCCGCGGCTTGTTGCCGGGCGCCAGCGACAGCTTTTCGGGCCTGAGCAGGATCACCGGCTTCTGGCCGTTGGAGAGCTTGTCCCTGGCCACGATCCTCTGGCCCGCGACGGTGAGGCTGGTCTCGCTGCCCGAGGTCTCGGCATTGCCGCGCAGGGTGGTGGATTCGCCGATGAACTTGCCGACGAAAAGCGTTGCCGGCTCGTCATAGAGTTCGCGGCCGGTGCCGACCTGCTCGATGCGGCCCTGGTTGAACACCGCGATGCGGTCGGACAGGACCAGCGCCTCTTCCTGGTCGTGGGTGACGTAGACGAAGGTGGTCCCGAGTTCGCGATGGATGCGCTTGATCTCGAGCTGCAGCCATTCGCGCAGCTTCTTGTCCAGCGCGCCGAGCGGCTCGTCCATCAACAGAAGCGGCGGGTCGAACACGATGGCGCGGGCCAGCGCCACGCGCTGCTGCTGTCCACCGGAAAGCTCGCTTGGGAAGCGATGGGCGAAATCAGCCATCTTGACCATGTCGAGCGCGCGGCGAACGCGCTTTTCGCGTTCGCCCTTCTCGACGCCGCGCAGCGTAAGCGGATAGGCGACGTTCTTGCCGACCGTCATGTGCGGGAACAGCGCATAGTGCTGGAACACCACGCCGATGTTGCGCTTGTGGGCCGGCACGCCGACGATGCTCTCGCCGCCGACCGACAGCTCGCCCGAGGTGAGATCGGTGAAGCCGGCGACGACGTTGAGCGTGGTCGTCTTGCCGGAGCCCGACGGCCCGAGCAGGGTCATGAACTCGCCGGGCATGATGTGCAGGCTGACATCGTCGAGCGCGGTGAAGGAGCCGTAGCGCTTGGTGGCGTTGCGGATGTCGATTGCGGCGCCGCGCGCCATGGTTGCCGATGGGGACAATTCAGCGTCTCCTCTGCGAGCCGATAATCAGCCCGCCGCAGATGATGAGCGACGTGGCCAGGAAAATGATGGTGCCGACCGCCGTGACCGTGGGGTCGGCGTCGCGGGTGATGCTGGTGTAGATCTGCACCGGCAGGGTTTTCAGGTACGGGCTGGTGATGAACAGCGCCACGATGATCTCGTCGAAGGAGGTCACGAAGGCGAACAGCAGGCCCGACAGGATGCCCGGCAGGATCAGCGGCAGCGTGATGGTGCGGAAGGTGGTGAGGCGGTTTGCGCCAAGGCTGGCGGCGGCCGTCTCCAGGCGTACGTCGAACACTTCAAGGCTCGCCGACACCGCGATCAGCACGAAGGGCACGGCCAGCATGGTGTGCGCGATGACGAAGCCCAGCGTCGTGCCGACGAGCTGGTAGTTGAGGTAGACGGCATAGATGCCGATCGCCAGCACCACGCCGGGCACCACCATCGGCGTGATCAGGATGGCGCGCAGGATGCCGGCGCCGGCATGCTTCATGCGGCTCAGGCCGAGCGCGGCAAGCGTGCCGACGATGGTTGCCGTGACGGCGACGATGGCTGCCACGCGCAGCGAATTGAAGAAGCTCGACGACCAATCGGGATTGGTGAAGAAGTTCTCGTACCACTGCCAGGTGAAGCCGGACGGCGGGAAGGCGAGCGACTTCTTTTCGTTGAACGACATCGGGATGATGACCAGCGTCGGCAGGACCAGCCAGATGGCGACCAGCAGGCAGAACAGGCCAAGGATGATGCGGAATGGCTTCATCGTCACGACCTCGACGCTTGCTTATGCCGCTGGCGCATGAGGGGCGCAGCAAGGGCGAGAAGGATGAAGGTCGACACCAGAAGCACCACGCCCATGGCGCCGCCGCGGCCCCAGTTGAGCAGGCTCAGCACCTGGCTCTGCACCAGGGTCGACAGCATGGTGCTGCGCGGGCCGCCGAGCAGGGCTGGCGTGATGTAGAAGCCGAGCGCGAGGATGAAGACGATAATCGCGCCGGCAAAGACGCCGGGCAGCGAAAGCGGCAGATAGACCTGCCAGAAGGCGAGCGAGGGCCGGGCGCCAAGGCTGCGGGCGGCCTGCACGAGCCTCAGGTCGATGCCGCGCATGACCGAATAGAGCGGCAGGATCATGAAGGGCAGAAGCACCTGCGCCATGCCGATGACGACACCGGTGGGCGTACGGATGAGTTTTACTCCGCCGAAGCCGATCGCCTTCAGCACCGAGTTGATGACCCCGGAATCCTGCAGCAGGATCACCCAGGCCAGCGTGCGCACCACGCCGCTGACCCAGAACGGCACCAGCACGCACAGGATCAGCACCATCCGCATGCGCGGGCCGACGACCGTCATCAGATAGGCATAAGGATAGGCCGCGATCACGCAGACGAGCGTGACCCAGGCCGAGATCGAGAAGGTGCGCAGCAGCACCTGGATGTTGACGTCGGTGGAGAAGAACCAGACGTAGTTCTGCAGCCCCCATTCGGGTTCGGAGAAGCTGCGCGACACGATCGTCAGCAGCGGATAGGCCATTGCCGCAATCAGCAGCAGGACGGCCGGCAGCGCGAGCAGGGACGGGTAGGCGGCAAGCCGCCATCTTCGCGGCTGCGCCGCCACTCCGTCTGCCTGCCGGGGGCCTGAGCCCCCGGACGCGGTCGTGTCGATTGTCTGGCTCACTCTCTCAGTCTCTCGGAGGTCAGTTGCCGGCCATCAGCGCCGTCCACTTCTCGGAAGCGGCGTCGAAGTTCTGCACCCAGAACTTGATGTTCTGCTGGTAGCCCTGCTTGACCCGCTCGGGCGTGTTGGTGAGGAACGCGGCGACCGCCGGATCGACCTTGGGCTTCGCCTCATTGTTGATCGGCGAGTAGGAGGTCTTCTCGGTCAGGACCTCCTGGGCGTTCTTGCCGAGATAGGCGTTGATCAGCGCGTAAGCCGCATCCGTATCCTTCACGCCGACCGGGATGGTCAGCTGGTCCATGACCACGAGCCAGTCCTGCCAGACCGGCGTGTACTGCGCGCCGTTCTTGACGGCGGTCATGGCGCGGCCGGTCCACATCAGGATCATGTCGGCTTCGCCAGATTCGGCCAGCTGCTGGGATTCCGCACCGGTCTTCCAGTAGATGGTGTCCGGCCCGAGCGCCTTGATCTTGGCGATGCCCTTGTCGATGTCGGCCGGCGTCATGTTATCCACCGAGCCGCCGTCGGCCAGGACGCCCTGCTCGATCAGGCCGCCGATCGGATCGCCGCTGCCGTCGATGGCGCGGATGCCGGGGAACTTCTCGGTGTCGAAGAAGTCCTTCCAGTTCTTCGGCGGGTTATCCTTGTAGGTGTCGTTCTTGTACATCAGGACGACGCCGTAGTTCATGGCCGGCACGCTGCACTCGCCGACCTGGCCGGCCGGGATGTGCGAGACGTCGAGCTTGGTCAGGTCGAGCTTCTGGAACAGGGTGCCGCAGTGCACGTAAGGCGGCAGGTCGGCGGTGTCGACGACGTCCCAGGTGACATTCTTGGATTCCACCTGCGCCTGTAGCTTGGCGATCTCAGTCGGGCCGTCGTTGAGAAGCTTGACGCCCGTCTTGTCGACGAACTCCTTGAGGGCGGCGTTCTGGCCGTCCTGGTAGATGCCGCCATAGGAAACGAAGGTGAGCGTCTTGTCCTTGAGCGAGCCGTCAACGATGGTGCCGGCGGCCGGCGCTTCCTGCGCACTGGCCGCAAAGGTACTCACAAGAGCGATCGCCGTTGCGCCGGCGATGCCGGCCAAAGCTGATTTGTATCCCATTTATTCTTCCTCCAATGACCCGCTGTCTGCTTGAACTGGCCGGGATGCGAGCGAGGTCCGGGCCACGTATTGGTCGAGATCGACAGCGCCGCTGGTGGGGGGCGCGATGATCCACAGCACCTCGGCTGGCGTGTCGCCGACATTGACCGTCTTGTGCGGTGTCGAGGTGGCGTATTCGATGCTATCGCCTTCGCCGAGCAGGAAACTCTCGGAGCCCAGCGTCAGTTGCAGGCGGCCGCGCAGTACGATGAATATTTCATGGGAGTCGCCATGAGTGTAGGGCAAGTCGCCGGTCGAGCCGCCGACGGCGAACTCGCCGGAATAGATCTCGACGGACTGGATGGGGCGGCGCGAAATCAGCGTCTTGCGATAGCCTTCGCTCACCGGCAGAGCAGGGCGCTCCGCGCGCGTCAGCACGCTGTGGGGCGAAACCTCCGTCTCGTCGAAGAGATCGGCCACGCTGATGCCGAGCGCATTGGCGATCAGCATCAATGTCGAGGTGTTGGCGCCCGAAAGGCCGCGCTCGAGCTGGCTGAGAAAGCTGGCGGTCGTGCCGACCATGTCGCCGAGTTGGCGCAGAGTCAGTCGCCTTGCCGAGCGGTAGGCCTTGACGCGAGCGCCAAGAATTGTCGAGCGGCGCGCCTCCATCCCGGCGGTTGCGCCATCGCTCACGGGGTGATCTTCCGCAAGTTTCATCCGTCCTCCCAACGGGTTCACTTGACAGCCTATTAAGTCACTTTACGAGCCGTCAAGTCGATTCTTCACGAGCTTCGCAAGAATCGGCAGTCGGCAAAAGGGGAGGAAGGGTCTGCAGGGTGCTGCGCGGCCATGTTTTCCACGGCCGCGCGGCGAGCATCGCTGTGTAAAAACAGCCGGTTAAGCGGCGACCGCGGCGCGTGCGCCGAGGATCTGGTGAGCCGCGTTGGCGGCTTCCTGGCCCTTGACCTTGAAATGCTCGAAAAAGAACCTGTGGTGCTCTTCGCTATCGTGGAAGTGGTGCGGGGTGAGCACCGCCGACAGCACCGGCACGTTGGTCTGCAACTGCACGGTCATCATGCCGTCGAGCACGGTGCCAGCCACGAAATCGTGGCGATAGATGCCGCCATTCACCACGAAGGCGACGCCGAGGATGGCGTCATAGCGGCCAGTCTCGGCGACCAGCTTGGCATGCAGCGGGATTTCCAGCGCGCCGGGGACGTCGAAGATGTCAACGACGGCCTTGCCGTTCGAGAGCGCCTGCGAGTTCTCGATGAACGAGTTCACGCACTCGTCGACGATATCGGCATGCCAGCGCGCGCGGATGACGGCGAGACGGCGGGTTTCGAATTCGCGAGGGGGGATCTGATTCATGGGTCCTTACTCCGTTCAATGACCAGAATCAGGACGCACGAGACGAAGCATAATCCGCCCACTACGGGCGTCTTGCGGCTCCGTTCGCTCTCTTTCATCCGGACTATGACCGTCGGCTCCGGAATCTAACCGGATCTGCTGACCTTCCCGGAAAATCCGGAAAGCGCTCGCGGGCTCAAGCTTTCGCTCTTACCGCCGGTGGGGAGTTTCACCCCGCCCTGAGAACTTAACGCGGCGTTTATGGGGTATGGGCTGTGGCTCGTCAATCCCGTTTGCTCGGCCGAGCAAAGGGTGTGGAGGGTGCTTTCGTTTTGGAAATCGAAGCGCCAAATCGCTTTCGTTTTTGTGTTTCGATTTGTAAAACGAAAGCGCGTCACCGTCCTGTCTTACTGGCTGGATATGCGGGGCGAGAGGTCAAATGATTGGGGGTTGGCGCGTTTTCGTTTGACATTCGTTATTGTTTCGAATTAGTTCTTTATCCAGTAGGTGCAGGCTGGGGCTCAGTCTGCCGAATTTCATGTGCGGGCAATGAGCGAATCTCCGATCCACGATATTTTCATCATCGGCGGCGGCATAAATGGCTGCGGCATCGCCCGCGACGCCGTCGGCCGCGGCTATTCGGTCTGCCTGGCGGAAATGGACGATCTTGCCAGCGGCACCTCTTCGGGCTCGACCAAGCTCATCCATGGAGGCCTGCGCTATCTCGAGCATTACGAGTTCCGTCTGGTGCGCGAGGCGCTGATGGAGCGCGAGGTGCTGTGGAAGATGGCGCCGCACATCATCTGGCCGATGCGCTTCGTGCTGCCCTATGCGAAGGGCTTGCGCCCCGCCTGGCTGATCCGGCTCGGCCTGTTCCTCTACGACTACATCGGCGGGCGGAAGCTGCTGCCGCCGACCAAGACGCTGGACATGCGCACCGATCCGGCCGGCAAGCCGCTGAAGCCGCTCTTCAGCAAGGCGTTCGAATATTCGGATGGCTGGGTCAATGATGCGCGCCTCGTCGTGCTCAATGCGCGAGATGCCGCCGACCGCGGCGCCGACATCCGCACCCGGACCAAGGTGATCGGCTTGCGCCGCGAGGGCGGACACTGGGCGATCCTGCTCGAAGACCAGCGCAACGGGGCGGTGGAAGAGGTGAAGGCGCGCCTCGTCGTCAATGCCTCTGGCCCCTGGGTCGATAGCGTACTGGCTGGCCCGCTGGGCAAGCAGGGCGTCCACAATGTGCGGCTGGTTCAGGGCAGCCATATCGTGGTGCGCAAGAAGTTCGACGATCCGCGCGCCTATTTCTTCCAGAACAGGGACGGGCGCATCATGTTCGCCATTCCCTATGAGGAAGATTTCACGCTGATCGGCACCACGGATCGCGACTACAAGGGCGATCCGCACGACGTGAAGATCAGCGAGACCGAGACCGGTTATCTGTGCGCTGCGGCAAGCGAGTATTTTGCGCAAGCCGTGCGGCGCGAGGATATCGTGTGGACCTATTCGGCGGTGCGGCCGCTCTATGACGACGGCGCCTCGAAGGCACAGGAGGCGACGCGCGACTATGTGCTGAAGGCGGATGACGCCGGCGGCGCGCCGCTCATCAATGTTTTCGGCGGTAAGATCACCACCTATCGGCGCCTGGCCGAATCCATGCTGGAAAAGATCGAGGCCCATCTCGGCAAGCGCGGCAAGCCATGGACGGCAACGGCCGCTTTGCCCGGCGGCGATTTCTTCAAGACCGGCTTCGATGCGCAGGTCGAGAACCTGAAGCGCGCCCATCCGTTCCTCGATGCCGGCCACGCCCGCCGGCTGACGCGGCTTTACGGCACGCGCGCCCACGTGCTGCTCGGCCAGGCGCATTCGCTCGCAGAACTCGGACGCAATTTCGGCGCCGACCTCTACGAGGCGGAGGTTCGCTACCTGATGGACGATGAATGGGCCGAAACAGCCGAGGATGTGCTATGGCGGCGCACCAAGCGCAGCCTACATATGAGCGAAGGACAGCGACAGGCGCTCGACGAGTTCATGCGGAGCGTGAGCGCGGAGAAGAGCGCCGCCGCCGAATAGGCAGACAAGTCGCCGCTGAACCGAGGCCGCTGAACCAAATATGGCAAAGTTTCATGCCAGAGGGTGACGCGGCGGCGGTTTTTCGCTATGAAGGAGTAACCGCGGGTACGGTTGGGGTGCGAATGGCGGAGATTGCTCCGGATTTGGCTGCCGGCCGAATGCCTGCGCGGGCGTTGCCGCCTTTCGAAAATGGAATTGGCTAACGTCCAGCAAGCGCTTTTTTCTAGGTCTCTGACCCTAGCTTAGGAAGACTCCGATGCCAGCTTATCGCTCCCGCACCACCACCCACGGCCGCAACATGGCCGGCGCCCGCGGCCTTTGGCGCGCCACCGGCATGAAGGACAGCGATTTCGGCAAGCCGATTATCGCGGTGGTCAACTCGTTCACTCAGTTCGTGCCGGGGCACGTGCACCTCAAGGATCTCGGCCAGCTCGTGGCGCGCGAGATCGAGAAGGCGGGCGGTGTTGCCAAGGAGTTCAACACCATCGCCGTCGACGACGGCATCGCCATGGGCCATGACGGCATGCTCTATTCGCTGCCGTCGCGCGAACTGATCGCGGACTCGGTTGAATACATGGTCAACGCGCACTGCGCCGACGCCATGGTCTGCATCTCCAACTGCGACAAGATCACCCCCGGTATGCTGATGGCGTCGCTGCGCCTCAACATCCCCACCGTCTTCGTCTCCGGCGGCCCGATGGAAGCCGGCAAGGTGGTGCTGGCAGGCAAGGAGCATGCGCTCGACCTGGTCGATGCCATGGTGGCGGCTGCCGACGACAAGATTTCGGACGAGGACGTGAAGACAATCGAGCGCTCGGCCTGCCCGACCTGCGGCTCCTGCTCGGGCATGTTCACCGCCAATTCGATGAACTGCCTGACCGAGGCGCTTGGTCTGTCGCTGCCGGGCAACGGCTCGACGCTGGCAACGCACGCCGACCGCAAGCGCCTGTTCGTTGAGGCCGGTCATCTCATCGTCGACCTCGCCCAGCGCTATTACGAGCAGGAGGACGAGAGCGTCCTGCCGCGCAACATCGCTTCCAAGAAGGCGTTCGAGAACGCCATGACGCTGGACATCGCCATGGGCGGCTCCACCAACACGGTGCTGCACATCCTGGCCGCCGCGCATGAGGGCGAGATCGACTTCACCATGGACGACATCGACGCCTTGTCGCGCCATGTTCCGGTGCTCTGCAAGGTCGCGCCGGCCAAGGCTGACGTGCACATGGAAGACGTGCATCGCGCCGGCGGCATCATGGCAATCCTCGGCCAGCTCGATAAGGCTGGTCTCATCAATCGCGATACGCACACGGTCCACACGTCCACCCTCGGGGAGGCGCTGGAGCATTGGGACATTTCGCGCACCACGAGCCAGAGCGTGCGCGACTTCTTCCTGGCGGCTCCGGGTGGCGTGCCGACGCAGACCGCCTTCAGCCAGGACCGTCGCTGGGACGAGCTCGACCTCGACCGCACCAACGGCGTCATCCGCTCGGCCGAGCATCCGTTCTCGAAGGACGGCGGCCTTGCCGTGCTCACGGGCAACATCGCGCTCGACGGCTGCGTGGTGAAGACCGCCGGCGTCGACGAGTCGATCCTGAAATTCTCCGGTCCGGCCAAGGTGTTCGAGAGCCAGGACGCGGCGGTGAAGGGCATCCTCGGCAACGAGGTGAAGGCCGGCGACGTGGTGGTGATCCGCTATGAGGGGCCGCGCGGCGGTCCGGGCATGCAGGAAATGCTCTATCCGACCAGCTATCTGAAGTCGAAGGGCCTGGGCAAAGCCTGTGCGCTGCTCACCGACGGCCGCTTCTCGGGCGGCACTTCGGGCCTCTCGATCGGCCACGTTTCGCCGGAAGCCGCCACTGGCGGTGCGATCGGCCTGGTGCGCGATGGCGACATGATCGACATCGACATCCCGAACCGCACCATCAGCCTGCGCCTTGACGAGGCAACGCTGGCCACCCGCCGCGCCGAGCAGGACGCCAAGGGCTGGAAGCCGGTCGAACAGCGCAAGCGCAAGGTGACGACCGCACTCAAGGCCTATGCCGCGTTCGCAACGTCGGCCGACCGCGGCGCCGTGCGCGACCTCGGCGAAAAGTAATCTCGACAAGCGATGGCGGCCTGCCCCATGGGAAGGCCGCCGTCTGACCTAAGACGCGGCCCCGTGCCGGGTTTAACTTGGTAATGGCTGGCAACGCGTCCGCAGGCTAACTGCGCGCTTTTTTGCCGCCCCTTGAGCAGGACCTACCATTGTGACTGATGCATCGACGACAGCCGGCCGGATACAGGCGGACAACACTGTTTTTGCGATCATTCTGGCGGTGAGTTTCTGTCACCTTCTCAACGACATGATGCAGTCGCTTCTGGCGGCGATCTATCCGATGCTGAAGACGGGCTATGGCCTCGACTTCTGGCAGATCGGTCTGCTGACCATGGCTTTCCAGGTTACGGCCTCGCTGTTCCAGCCGCTCATCGGCATGTACACCGACAAGCGGCCGATGCCTTATTCGCTGCCGTTGGGCATGGGCTCGACCATGTGCGGCCTGCTGATCCTGTCGCATGCCGGCAACTATCCGATGCTTCTGCTGGGTGCCTCGATGATCGGCATCGGCTCGGCGGTGTTCCACCCAGAATCCTCGCGGGTGGCGCGCCTGGCGTCCGGCGGCCGCTTCGGCCTTGCGCAGTCGCTGTTCCAGGTGGGCGGCAATTTCGGCTCCGCGCTGGGGCCGCTTCTGGCCGCCTTCATCGTCGTGCCCAAGGGGCAGACGAGCGTGGCCTGGTTCTCGGTCGCAGCACTGGTCGGCATGATCGTGCTGTCGCAGGTCAGCGGCTGGTACAAGCGCCATGGCGCGAACTCGGCCAAGCGGCTGGCAAAGTCCGGTACCATCGCCTTGCCGCGCCGCAAGGTGGCGGTTGCCCTGGTGGTGCTGGCGACGCTGGTGTTCACCAAGAACATCTACATGGCGAGCCTGTCGAGCTACTACACCTTCTACGTCATCCACAAGTTCGGCGTGTCGGTGCAGGAAGCGCAGGTGCTGCTGTTCATCTTCCTCGGCGCCGTTGCGGTCGGCACGGTGGCGGGCGGCCCGATCGGCGACCGCTTCGGCCGCAAGTTCGTCATCTGGTTCTCGATCCTGGGCGTGCTGCCCTTCACGCTAGCGCTGCCCTATGCGGACCTGTTCTGGACGCGCATCCTCACCGTGCTGATCGGCCTGATCCTGGCTTCGGCCTTCTCGGCCATCGTGGTCTTCGCGCAGGAGCTGGTGCCGGGCCGCGTGGGCATGATTGCGGGCATCTTCTTCGGCTTCGCCTTTGGCATGGGCGGCATCGCCGCCGCAGTGCTCGGCATCGTAGCCGACGCCAAGGGCATCGACTTCGTCTACCAGATCTGCTCCTACCTGCCGCTGCTCGGTCTCCTGACCGTCTTCCTGCCGTCGTCGCGGGAAATGCGCCAGCAACTGGCCTGAACGACAAAGCGCGAGGGCAGCCGGCTGCCCTCGCGCTTTCCAATACGGCCGGAGCGGCCGAACCTATCTTCGCGTGGAGCGCGTAGGGGTCGCTATGGCAGGCAGTAGATCTGCCTGATGTCGGCAGGCCTAAAGCCGATCAAGCCTTCTTCAAAAACTCCGTCCGCAGCACCAGGCCCTTCACCTGCTTGGTGTTGCACTCGACCTCGGCCGGATTGCCGGTCAGGCGAATGTTCTTCACCAGCGTGCCGCGCTTGATGGTTTCCGACGTGCCCTTCACCTTGAGGTCCTTGATCAGGGTCACCGAGTCACCGTCGTTGAGCTGGGTTCCGTTGCTGTCTTTCACGATGATGTCGTCGGACAATTGATTTCTTCCTTCATGCTTGGGGAATGGGATCCCGGGTTAGGCAAATTCCGGCGGATGCACAATACCCGGGATGGCTGCTCATACCGGCCGGGCATGACGCGGATGGCGCCATCCGGGTTCCACCGCGCCGAGCATCCCCTACAGAATACCGCAAACAAAAACGGCGCCCCGAGAGGCGCCGTTTTCGTTGCTTGGGATCCGGTCGGAGCGGATGGATTTGCGTCAGCTCTTGGCCGGCACCGTCTTGCTCTCCACGCGCTGTGGGTGGTTCTTGGCCCACCAGTCGCCGAGCAGGAGCAGGATCGGAGCTGCGATGAAGATCGAGGAGCTGGTGGCGATGACCACGCCGAACACCATCGGCACGGCGAAGTTTTCCACCGCGCTGCCGCCCCAGATCGCCATCGGTAGCATCGACAGAAGGATCGCGACCGAGGTGTAGATACAGCGTGCGAACACCTGGTTGATACTCATGTCGATGACCTGGCGCAGCGGCATCTTCTTGAAGAGCCGCAGGTTCTCGCGCATGCGGTCATACACCACGACCTTGTCGTTCACCGAGTAGCCGATGATCGTCAGGAGCGCGGCGATGGCCGTCAGGTTGAAGTCCAGCTGGAACAGCGCGAAGAAGCCGACCATCTTGGTTGTGTCGAGGATCAGCGTTGCGATCGCGCCAAGGGCGAAGTTCCACTCGAAACGCCACCAGATGTAGAACAGCATCGCGAGCGAGGCCAATACCACCGCCATCACGCCCGAATGCGCCAGCTCGCCGCTGACCTTCGGTCCGACGACGTCGACGCGGTCGAACTTGACGCTCGGATCGAGCTTCTGGACGGCGTCCTTGACCTTGGTCACCGCAGCCGTCTGAGCCTGCTCTCCGCCTTCCTGACGCTGCACGCGGATCAGGACGTCGTTGTCGCCGCCGATACGCTGCAGGGCGACTTCGCCGAGGTCCAGGCCGCCCAGCGTGCTGCGCAGGGCCGCAAGGTCTGCCGGCTGCGAGGTGGTGATCTCCACCTGGATACCGCCCTTGAAGTCGATGCCGTAGTTCAGGCCCGGCTTGACGAACAGGCCGATGGACGCCAGCGACAGCAGGATCGAGACACCGATGCCGAGGAAGCGGGCATTCATGAACGAGATCGAGGTCTTCTCCGGGAAGAAGTGGACCAGCGGCTCGATCTTGATGGTCTTCATCTTACGACGGCGGACCACCTCGGTCATGATGACCTTGACGATCGCGACGGCGGTGAACATCGACAGACAGGTGCCGATGATCATGGTGATGGCGAAGCCGCGGATCGGGCCCGAGCCGAACATGAACAGCAGCGCGGTCACGATTAGCGAGGTGACGTTGGCGTCGACGATGGTCGAGAAGGCTCGTTTGAAGCCGTGGTCGAGCGCGGCGAAGGCGCTTAGGCCCTTCTTGGATTCTTCTCTTATTCGTTCGTTGATGAGGATGTTGGCATCCACGCCGAAGCCGATGCCGAGGATGATACCGGCGATACCGGGCAAGGTCAGCGTCGCGCCGAGAATGGCCAGAACGCCGATGGTGAGGATCAGGTGCAGCAGCAGGCCGAAATTGGCGATCATGCCCCAGCTGCCGTAGAGCGCCACCATGAACAGCACGACCGCCACGAAGCCGGCGATACCGGTATAGAGGCCCATGCGGATGACGTCGCCGCCAAGGTCCGGACCGACGGTGCGTTCTTCGATGACGGTGAGCGGCGCGGGCAGGGCGCCGGCGCGCAGCAGGGCCGAGAGCACAGTGGTGTCCTCGACGGTGAAGCTGCCGCTGATCTGGCCCGAACCGCCGGTGATCGGCTCGCGGATGGTCGGCGCGCTCAGCACCTTGCCGTCGAGCACGATGGCGAAGGGACGGCCGACATTGGCCTGGGTGATTTCAGCGAACTGGCGGGCGCCGACGCTGTCGAAGCGGAACGAGACGATCGGCTCCTGGGTGCGCTGGTCGAAGCCGGCGCGGGCATCCGTCAGGCGCTCGCCGCTCAGCGCGACGCGGTCCTCGATCGGATATTGCTGCTGGGTCTTGGCATCCGGCAGCATGGTCACGCCCGGAGGCAGAGGCTCGCCCTGAGCCACGTTGGCGACCATGTGGAATTCCATCTTGGCCGTCGAGCCGAGCAGCTGGCGCAGGCGCGTGGGGTCCTGCAGGCCGGGCAGCTGGACCAGGATGCGGTCCGAGCCGACCCGCTGGATGCTGGGCTCGGCCACGCCGACCTGGTCGACGCGCTGGCGCACGATTTCAAGGCTCTGCTGGATCGCGGCGTCGATGCGGTCGCGGATGCCTGCCTCGGTGAGGGTCAGCTTGATCTGCTTGTCGGTCGAGGCGACGTCGATGTCGGAGACGCCGGCGCCGAAGCCGGTGGCAACCGGAGTGGCCAGCTTCTTCAGAATGTCGAGCGCCTGGGCACGCTGGGCGTCGTCATCGATGTTGACGACGACTGCGTCGCCGGCCACGCGGGCCGACTGCACGGGGATGCGCTCCTTGCGCAGCGCGCCGCGCGCATCGTCGAGCAGCGAGCGAAGCCGGTCGGCTTTCAACGCATTGGCGTCGACTTCAAGAACGAGGTGGGAGCCGCCCTGAAGGTCGAGACCCAGGGTGACCTGATGCCTGAACCAGCTCGGCATCTTGTCGAGCACGGAGGGCGGCATGGCGCTTGGAAGGGCGGCGAAGACGCCGATGAGGACGATGATGGCATAGGCCATCACCACCCATTTGGAAGTTCGCATTGCTTCTGGTCCTGTCTATGCGCAACGCCAGCCGCTCTCAGGCCAGTCAATCCGCAGTCATGTTCAAATATGTGAAGTCGCTGTCGAGCGAACAGGTCGCTCAGGCCGAAAATGGCGGCGCGCGGGCACGATTTACCAGCGCATCGGCCTCATGCAGGCCAGCTGGTAGGATCTCGGGACGGCAAGGTTTCCCCGCCGAGGCGAGATACCGCTGCGATGCCGGCAGGATCGCCGAGCCGCCATCGTCTGTCGGTAGCAGTGACTTCAGAGCCACGCGCCAGTCGGCGATGATGAACAGGCGCTGCTGGCCGGTCAGGCTGGTCCGGTCTCCCGCGGGATCACCCGCACGCTGGTTGGCTGCGCCGACAGGGTCGGTAACGAGCCGCATCGAGCGGGCAGGGGAGACCGTGCCGAGAACGCCATGCGCGGCAGCCAGGCCAACCACGAACCAAAGCAGCACGGCGGATGCATATCCGCGTCCTGTCGCCTTGTCGGGTCTGCTGAACATCATCGTGCGAGGTCGTTCCTACGGCTTTGTTGCCCAAGTGTAACACGAGGACACAGATGCTCCTACACCATCGCGCCGCAAACGCATAACCCCAAAAGATCAGTCGAAGGTCTTTGAAGAGCTTTGTGCGGCGCCAGCGGCCAGCATCCATCCGGACATATAGGTTCCGGGCACGCAAAATCCGCCGATCAATGCGTCGCAAATGGGGCGAAGCGAGCGACAAATGCGCCCGTTTCGCCCCAAGATCGATCACAAAACCGCGGTTTTGCCTCTGACGGGCGCCTAGAGGTGCTTCGCCACCGCCTGGAACAGGGTCAGGTTCTGCTTGTCGAGCTCGTCGTCGACCGGCAGCGGCTGCGACGACATCTTGACCAGAACCACCTCGTTTGCCGGATCGACATAGAGCCACTGGCCGTGGATGCCGATGCCGCAATAAGGCTCGCCCTCGAAGCCGGTCTGGTACCACTTGTTGCGGTAGCTGCCATTGGGCATCAGGAAGGCAAAGTCGCCCTTCTTCCAAGCCTCGCGGTCGCCGCCGGTAGCGGTGTCCTTGACCCAGCTTTCGGGCAGGATGCGCCGGCCTTCGTAGACGCCGCCGCAGCGCATCATCTCGCCGACGCGGGCGAGGTCACGCGCGGTGACCGAGATGCCGCCGGCGGCACGCGCCGAGCCTTCGCCGTCGACCGTGATGCGGCCGCCGCGCTTGGCGCCGAGCGGGGCCCACAGGCGTTCGACCATGAGGTCGGCATAGCGCAGACCCGAGGCGCGCTCGACGATGACGCCGAGCAGGTCGGAATTGGGCGAACGGTAGCGGAAGACCTCACCATGCTCGCCGGCGCCCTTGCCGATGGTCATGATGAAGGCCAGCAGCTTCTCGCTGTCGGGGCCATTGGTGTTGGGGTTCCACAGCGTCGAGCGGCGGTAGCGCGCGAAGGCGCTTTCGGGATCGAGATAGAGTTCCTCGAAGTCGATGGTGGTGGTCATGTCCAGCACATGCTGGACGGTGGCGTCGGCGAAGGCCGAGCCTGCAGCTTCGGGGATGTACTTCGTGACCAGGGCTGTCGGATCGAGCAGGCCGTCGGCCTGCAGCGAGCCCGCGAGAATGGCGGTCAGCGACTTCGAGATGGAGAAGATGAGGTGGCGGCCGCCCTGCGTCATGTGCGGGGCGTTGTATTCGCCCACCAACTTGCCGCCCTTGAGCGCCACGAAGGCGTCTGTGTGCGTGCGCTCGAGGAAGGCTGCGATGGTTTCGGAGCCGGCGTCGGTGACTACCGTCTCGCCGAGCAGCGGGCCAAAGTCTGCGCCCGGTGCCTCGGGAGCATCGGTCGGTGCCGCGATCTCCGCGGTCGGAACCATCTCGCCGACATTCTGGAACGACCAGCGATTGAAGGGCGCGTTGCGCCAGTTCTCCAGCGTGACGTCGGAGCGGGCAAAGCCAAATTTGCGCGCAAAAGCGTTCTGGGCGGTCATGTATTGTTCCTCGGCAATAGCAGTGTTCAGGCGAGTGCGTCGGCAATCGCGTGGATCGCCTTCAAGGTGGCGACGGAATAGTCGCGGTTGGTGAAATCCGGGTAGGTCGACAGTTTTACGACGACCATCTGGTGGTCCCAGTTGATATGGATGAGCTGGCCGAAAACACCCCGGCACATCAGCGAGCGCGAGTGCGGATCCTCGATCCAGAACTGGTTCTTGTAGGAGCCGGTCGGAAAGCTCTCGCTGTAGAGCGGGCCGTGGATGCCGGTTCGGGTCGCTTCGACCCAGCTGGCAGGGACCACGCCGCCGCCATTGTCGAGGATCAGCTGTCCGAAACGGGCATAGTCCCGCAGCGTGGCGTTGAAGCCGCCATCGGCCAGCGCATAACCGGCGCTGTCGACTGTGAAGCAGGCGCTTTCTTCGGCACCGATCTTCTGCCAGAGCTCTTCCGACACCAGTTGCGGCAGGCGCTTGCCGGTGGCGCGTTCCATGGCGAAAGCGATCACGTCGGTTTCGATCGAACGGTAGACGAACTCCGCGCCGTGCGGCCGCTCCGTTTCCTTCAGGCCGAGGATCAGCTCCCACATGTGGCTCGGCCACTTGAATGCCGGGTCGGTGCCCGGCGGAATGGGTTTCCAGCCGGCGGCAACATCGACCTGCCCGATCTCGGAATAGGGGTTGGTATATTCCTCGCTGAAGCGCACGCCGCTTCTCATGTCCAGGACATGCTGGAGCGTGGCGCCGCGCCAGCCGGTCTGTTCGAGTTCAGGCAGGTAACGCGTTACGGGCGCGGCGGGGTCGATGATGCCGCGCCCGGCGAGAATGCCGAATACCGTCGCCGTGACCGATTTGGCCATCGATTGCGACAGGTGCAGCGTGCGCGGCGTCATGCCGTTGAAATAGCGTTCGTAGACTACCGCGCCCTTCCTGAGCACCAAGAAGGCGTCGGTATAGGATTCGTCGAGATGGCCGGCGAGCGTTCGGTGCTCATCTGGGCCGTCCCCGACCAAGAGGTCGTCGAGATCGAGTTCATTGCGCGGTAGTTCGCGCACAAGGCCTTCGCCGCGCCAGACTTCGGCGGTCGGCAATAGCTCGCGAATGTGCTGAAAGGCCCATCTGTTCCAGGGCGGCCGGTCCCAATCCAGCCGGGGCGGCACCATATTCGGCGGCGATCCTTGCATGATGGGGGGAAGTGGATCGCTGTTCCGGTATGAGGTCATGGCAGCCGCAGGGAAAAAACACGGCCCGGCGGATGCGCCGGGCCGTGAAGGCAGATGTTACTTCTGGAGCTCGGTCCAGATCTTGGTGTAGAGCGCCTGCGTTTCGGGCGAGCACATCTTCTGGAACTCGCCGTGCGGCTTGGCTTCCGCGGGGATCATGATTTCCGGCGCAGTCTTCATGTCTTCCGGCATGTACTTTTCCGAGCCGGTGATGGCGTTGGCGTAACGGTGGAAGGCCGACAGGCCAGCCGCATTTTCCGGATCCATGATGAAGTTCTGGAAGAGCTTCGCGTTCTCGACGTTCTTGGCTTCCTTCAGAACGACGACGTTGTCGCTCCACATGCCGAAGCCTTCCTTCGGATAGTTGAAGTGGATCTCGGGATGAGCCAGGCGCTGGCGCAGGGCCGAGCCGTTCCAGTCGCTGGTCGCCTTGAAATCGCCGGCACCCATACGCTCGATGGTGTTGTATTCCATCGCAACCCAGTTCGGCTTGGCCGCGACCAGCATGTCGCGAACCTTCTTCAGCAGGGCCTTGTCGTCGGTGCACTGCTCGCCGCCGAGATACTTGATCGCGGCGAACATCACGTCGCCCATCTCGGGCACGACGTTGACCTTGCCCTTCAGCTCGTCAGGCGTGTTGAAGATGATGCTCCAGCTGTCGGCCGGGCCCTTGTAGGCGTCGGTGTTGACGACCACGCCGATGGTGCCCCAGGCCCACGGCACGGAATATTTGCGGCCCGGGTCGAACTCGGGATTTGCCCATTCGGGCGCCACGTTCTTGAAGTTCTCCATCTTCGACGGATCGGTTTCAAGGACGAGGCCTTCCTCGATCCAGATCGGCACATGGGTTTGCGAGGGGATCGCGATGTCGAAGCCGGTGCCGCCCTGGCGAACCTTGGCGAGCGCGGTGTCGTTGGAGTCGTAGTCGGTGATCGTCACCTTGACGTTGTACTTCTCCTCGAACTTCTTGATCACCTCGGGGCTGGTGTAGTTGCCCCAGTTGTAGATGTTGAGCTCGCCCTCGGCGCGGGCCAGGCCCGTCGAGGCAAGCAACGCCAGCCCGATTGCCGGCGCGGTGGTCTTCCAGTTCATTGCAGTGCTCCCATTGGTTGTCTGCGAATTAGTCGCGTTTTCTGCTGGCAAAGAAGAAAAGCGTCACGATGAGGATCGAAAGCAGTAGGAACGCCGTCGAAATGGCGTTGATCTCGGGCGTGATGCCGCGGCGGATCTGGCCGAGCATGTAGGTCGGCAGCGTGTCCTGCCCGCCAAGCTTGACGAAGTTGGTGATGACCACGTCGTCGAGCGAGATGACGAAGGCGAGCATGAAGCCGGCGAGAATGCCGGGCCACAGAAGCGGCAGCGTCACGCGCCGGAACGTCTTGAACGGCGTGGCGTAAAGGTCGGCGGCGGCCCGCTCGAGCGTCAGGTCCATGCTCTCCAGCCGGGCCCGGATGGGCAGATAGGCGAAGGGAATGCAGAAGGCCGCGTGCGCGGAGATCAGGTAGCCGAGGCCCGTATAGCCGGTGAAGACCTTGATGCGCGAGAAGAAGATCAGCAGCGCGACGGCCGTGACGATCTCGGGCACCATCAGCGGTTGGTTGATGAATGCATATTTGAAGGTCAGGCCGCGATAGGGCTTTGTCCGTGTGGTCGCCAGCGCCGCCATGGTGGCCGCGATGGTCGCGAATGTCGCCGCCAGCACCGCGATCTGGAAGGAGCGGAGGGTGGCGTCGATCACCTGGGCGTTGTTCCAGGCCGAAACGAACCATTTCAGCGAGAAACCGCCCCATTCGGACGTCGATGTCGCCGCGTTGAACGCATAGGCTACCAGGATGATGATGGGCAGGTAGAGCGCGACGAAGCTGATGACTGCGATGGTGGTGAAGCCCGGCAGGGCCTTCAGGTCGAAGCGCTTAGCCATGACGCACCTCCGAGGAACCGGCGTTGCGGACATAGGCAAGCAGAGCAAACATGACCATGAACATCAGAGTGATAGAGATGGCCGAGCCGAGCGGCCAGTTGCGGCCCTGACCGAACTGCAACTCGATGAGGTTGCCGAGCATCATGTTCTTGCCGCCGCCAAGCAGGCTGGGCGTCACATAGGAGCCGAGCGAGGGGATGAACACCAGGATCGAGCCGGCGATGACGCCCGGCTTGACCAGCGGGAAGATGATGCGGCGCAGCACCGCAAAGCGCGAGGCATAGAGGTCGTAACCGGCCTCGACGAGGCGGAAATCGAGCTTTTCCATGCTTGCATAGAGCGGCAGCACCATCAGCGGCAGATAGACGTAGACCATGCCGATCATGATGGCGGCATCGGTGAACAGGATCTGGATCGGCTGGTCGATGAAGCCGGCCTTGATGAGCAGGGTGTTGATGATGCCTTCGTTGCGGATGATCTGCAGGATCGCGAAGGTGCGGATCAGCAGGTTGGTCCAGAACGGAATGGTGATCAAAAACAGCCATATCTCACGCGTCCGCTCGGGGCGCGTGGCGATGAAATAGGCGGTCGGGAAGCCGAAAATGAGCGTCAGCACGGTGGTCCCGAGTGACAGCTTCACGGAGCGCCAGAAAATCGCCAAATGGGCATCGGCGAAAGACAGCGTGTCGTCGAAGATGTCTTTTTGCAGGAAGACACCCAACCAGCCGTCGGAGGAGAACTTCCATTCCACGTCGCCATAAGGACCGGGCGCGAGAAAGGAATAGATGAGAACGATGAAGAGCGGGCCGATGGCCGCCAGGAGAATGATGATCAGCGCCGGGGCTGAGAGCAGCCACCGGTTCCTGATTTCCTGACGTTCGGCGACGCGGGCGGTTTCCTGTGCGCTCGCCATTTGTCAGTCCTTCAGGATCTGCGCGACGTCTTGGCCGAACTCGATGCCCACGCGCTCTGCCTTGGCAAAGCCGTTGTGGCCGTTGCGGCTGTTCTGTTGGCGAACGATGAAGGGCGTGCCGTCCTCGAGGCGCACGTGGAAATGCGTGTCGGTGCCGAGATAGACGACGTTCTCGATATGGCCGATATGGGCCGACGTGCCGTTCGGTGCCGCAACGCGCGCATGTTCGGGCCTGACCACGACGGTGACCTTGCCCTGCGGGCTGGAGCCGCTCGGGAAGGTGGCAGGGATTTCCTTGCCCGAAGACAGGCGCACCGTGGCGCGGCCGTCATTGGCAGTCACGACGTCGGCGTGAAGGAAATTGGTTTCGCCGATGAAGTCGGCGACGAAACGCACCGCCGGGCGGTCGTAGATGTCCCAGGGCGAGCCGACCTGCAGGATCTTGCCTGCCGACATGACCGCGATGCGGTCGGACATGGTCAGCGCTTCTTCCTGGTCGTGGGTGACGAAGATGAAGGTGATGCCGGTCTCGTGCTGGAGACGCTTCAGTTCGATCTGCATTTCCTTGCGCAGCTTGTAGTCGAGCGCCGAGAGCGGCTCGTCGAGCAACAGCACTTTCGGCTGCGGGGCGAGGGCGCGAGCCAGCGCGACGCGCTGCTGCTGGCCACCTGAAATCTGGCTGGTCTTGCGGTCCTTGAGGGCCTCCATGCGCACCAGCTTCAGCATCTCGGCGACGCGCGCCTCGATCTCAGCCTTGGGCTTGCCCAGCATCTCCAGGCCGAAGGCGATGTTCTGGCCCACGGTCATGTGCGGGAACAGCGCATAGCTCTGGAACACCGTGTTGACCGGCCGTTTGAACGGCGGCAGCGGCGCAATGTCCTGGCCGTAGAGCAGGATCTGGCCGTCGGTGGGATAGTCAAAGCCGGCGATCAGCCGCAGCAGAGTGGTCTTGCCGCAGCCCGATGGGCCCAGAAGGGTGAAGAACTCGTTTTCGCGGATCGATACGGAGACATTGTCCAGTGCCGCGAACTGAGCATCCCCCGTACCAAACAGTTTACTTACGTCGCGGACTTCAATCGCATTTTTATCCGGCATTTCCGGCACGCATACCCCTGTTATAGAGTGTCCCGCCTTGTTCGGCGCTTCTTATTTCCTGTCCAATTGTCAGCACATGCGGCTTAGCTTGGCAACTGCCTAACTGAACAAAGATTGAAGTGGATATCTTCCGTCTATGCTTGCCGCTATGCCTGATAGGTGACCTTGCCGCCGCAGATCGTGGTGGCCGGGCGAATCTCCTGCAGGGCTTCCGGCGCGGTGGATTCGAGGTCTCCCGAGAGCACCACGAGGTCGGCGAAGAAGCCGGGTTTGAGCCTTCCCTTGCGGTCCTCGTTGAACTCGGCATAGGCGCCTTCGACCGTGTAGGCGGCTAGCGCCTCACGCAGCGAGAATCGCTGGTCGGGCATGTCGTCGGCCCATTTCTGCCGCGTCATCGAGGCTTGCATGCCGGCGATCGGATCGATCGGCGAAACCGGCCAGTCGGAGGCGAAGACCACATGCGCGCCGGCTTCCTTGAGCGTGCGCGAGGGGTAGCTGACATGCCAGCGATGGCGGCCGATGCGCGAGACGGTCGGCTCCAGCGGCAGGCCCATCGAACCGGGCGGATGGGGAGGCTGCATGGAGGCGATGACGCCAAGGTCGATGAAGCGCGGAATGTCGGCTTCGGTCGTCACTTCGATATGTTCGATGCGGTGGCGGCTGTCGCGCTTGCCGTTTTCCTTCTGCGCCGCTTCGTAACCGTCGAGCACCGCGCGCACCGCGCCGTCGCCGATGGAGTGGACGGCGATCTGCAGGCCGCGCTTGTCGATGGCCACGGCCAGTTCGCGGAACTGTTCGGGCGTAAACAGCGGCTCGCCGACCCAGTCGGGCCGATCGGCATAGGGCTCGATCATGACGGCCGTCCAGGAATCGAGCACGCCGTCATAAAAGACCTTCACGAGGCCCGAATGCAGGTAGTCGGACGTATAGCGCTCGGCCATGCCGGAGGCTTTCTCCAGCATGTCGAGGGTCATGAAGTTCTTGTAATGGAAGGGAACTTGCACGCGGCAGGACAGGCCCTCGGCCGCATCGATCTCCGACAGCAGCTCGAGCTGGTAGAGATTGCCGTCCATGTTCTGGATGGAGGTGATGCCATGCTTTGCGCACCAGGCAAGGCCGCGGCGCATGATGTCGCGATCCGCATCACGCTCGGCTTTGGAGGGCGCAGGGTCCGGCTCGCCGCCTGTGGACAGGCCAAGCCGCGTGCGCTCTTCGCCCGCAAGCTTCAGCACCGGCCCAAAAGCCTCGTTCTCGCGCAGCTCGCCGGTGGCGAGGCCATCCTCGCCCATCACCACCTCGTTGCCCAGGCCAACCTTGTTGCCGTGCAGGATGCCCGCCATCTCCAGCGCCTTGGTGTTGGCCCACATGGTGTGGTGATCGGGGGCGGCCATGGCGAAGGGGCGGTCGGACAGGATGCGGTCGAGATGGTGGCGCGTCACGGTTTCGCCGGGCAGGACCGTGTAGTCGACGCCCTGGCCGACCAGCATCTTGGCGTCGGGGCGCGCGGCGGCGTAGTCGCGGATTGCCTTCTGCAGCGCCTCGAAGCCGTGCACGCCCTGAAGCTGGAGATGCGCAAGCTCGGCCGCGCCGGAGAACAGATGCATATGCGCTTCGATGAAGCCGGGAATGACCGAGCCGCCCTTGGCGTCGATCACCCGCGTGTCGGGGCCTTTCAGATCGAGAATTGTGTTGTTGTCGCCGATGGCCTGGATCAGGCCGCCCTGGATGGCGATGGCCTCAGCCTTCGGGTTGGCTTCATCCATGGTCAGGACGTGGCCGTTGATGACGATCAGATCAGCGTGGGAAGGCATTTAGGATCCGGACCTGTTGATTGCGGCCCTACGCTAGCAACCGCCGAAAACTTGGGATGATGCCAGATGCACCGTCAGTCTTGGTACAGGCACGCTCTTGTGGAGAGGCAGGGCGTGCGGCTAGGGTCACGCGCCAATCGCACTGAAAGGAAAATGATGAAGACGGTTTTTTCTCCGCTCCACGCCGGCCATGCCGGCCAGATGGAGCTGGTTGCCGGCGAGATTGTGCCGGGCTTCGAGAAGCCTTCGCGGGCGGAGTACATCAAGGCCAGGGTTGAGAGCGAGAAGCTGGGACCCATCCTGGCGCCGACGGAGCATTCGCTGGACGCGGCCAAGCGCGTGCACCGGGCCGATTACATCGATTTCCTACCGACGGTCTGGCCGCTGTGGCAGGAAGCTGGTTTCCCCGGTTCGGCCATGCCCTTCACCTGGCCCACGCGCGGCATGCGCGGCGACGTGCGCCCGAAGCGAATCGATGCCCTGCTTGGCTACTATTCGATCGACGCCGGCGCGACCTTCGTCAAAGGCACCTGGGACGCGATCAAGTCGTCCTATGATGTGGGTCTGACCGCCGCCGAGATCGTCAAGGCTGGCGAGCGCACCGCGTTCGCGCTCTGCCGTCCGCCCGGCCACCATGCCGGCTCGGGCTTCATGGGCGGCTACTGCTTCATCAACAACGCCGCCGTCGCGGCGCAGTGGTATCGCGACCAGGGCGCGGCGCGCGTCGCCATCCTCGACGTCGACTACCACCACGGCAACGGCACGCAGGAAATCTTCTACGAGCGCGACGACGTGATGGTGCTGAACCTGCACGGCGACCCGATGACCGAATATCCGTTCTTCCTCGGCCATGCCGACGAGCGCGGCGCGGGCAAGGGCGAGGGCTTCAACCACAACTATCCGATGGCGCCGGGAACGCCTTGGGAGAAGTGGAACGAAGCGTTGGAAGACGCCTGCAAGAAGGTTGCTGCCTATGCCCCGGACGTCGTAGTCGTGTCGCTCGGCGTCGATACCTTCGAGAAGGACCCGATCAGCCAGTTCAAGCTGAAGAGCGTGGACTACCCGAAGATCGGCGCGCGCATTGCCAAGCTCGGCCTGCCGACGCTGTTCGTCATGGAAGGCGGCTATGCGGTCGAGGAAATCGGAATCAACGCCGTCGGCGTGCTGACGGGCTTCGAAGGCGCCTGACCTTCAAAAGGGGCGCCCGCTGAGGCGCCCCCAATACACTCCAGATCCGGAACGAAAAGACATGAGCAACCATCTGAAATTCTACATCGACGGCGAGTGGGTAGCGCCGGTGAAGCCGGCCACGCTGGACGTGATCGACCCGTCCACCGAAGAGGCCTACACGGCAATTTCGCTCGGCTCAAAGGCCGATGTCGACAAGGCCGTTGCCGCCGCGCGCGCAGCCTTCGCCAGCTTCTCGCAGACCACGCGCGAACAGCGCCTGGCCCTGCTCAACAAGGTGCTGGAAATCTACAACCGTCGCTACGAGGACGTGGCGCAGGCGATCTCGCTGGAGATGGGCGCGCCGATCACCTGGGCTCGCGAGGCGCAGGCTGCTGCCGGCCAGGTGCACCTCGAATCGACCATCAAGGCGCTGGAAGAATACGAATTCAGCCATCAGCGCGGCGGCACCATGGTGGTGAAGGAGCCGATCGGCGTCTGCGCGCTGATCACGCCCTGGAACTGGCCGCTCAACCAGATCGTCTGCAAGGTGGCGCCGGCAATCGCCGCGGGCTGCACCGTGGTGCTGAAGCCGTCGGAAATCGCGCCGATCAGCGGCATCGTCTTTGCCGAGATCATGCATGAGGCGGGCGTGCCGAAGGGCGTGTTCAACATGGTCAACGGCAACGGCCCGGATGTCGGTCAGGTGATGGCCGAGCACCCGGATGTCGACATGGTGTCCTTCACCGGCTCGACGCGCGCTGGCGTTCTGGTTGCCAAGGCGGCTGCCGATACGGTCAAGCGCGTGGCGCAGGAACTCGGTGGCAAGAGCGCCAACATCATCATGCCGGACGCCGATTTCGCCAATGCCGTGCGCGACGGTGTCAACGCCTGCTTCGGCAACACCGGCCAGTCCTGCGATGCGCCGACGCGCATGCTGGTGCCGGCCTCGCGCCACGACGAGGCGCTGGAAGTGGCCAAGGCCGCAGCCGAAGCCCATCGCACCGGCGACCCGCGTTCGACCGAAACCCAGCTCGGACCTGTCGTCAGCCAGCTGCAGTACGACAAGATCCAGGGATTGATCGAGAAGGGCATGGCTGAAGGCGCCAAGCTGGTCACGGGTGGTCTCGGCCGGCCTGAGGGCCTGAACCGCGGCTACTACATCCGCCCCACCGTGTTCGGCCACGTCACTCCCGACATGACCATCGCGCGCGAAGAGATCTTCGGGCCGGTGCTTTCGGTCATCTCCTATCAGGATGAGGACGACGCGGTGCGCATCGCCAACGACACGGTCTACGGCCTTGCCGCCTATATCCAGTCGCAGAACATCGACAATGCCCGCCGCGTGGCTTCGAAGATGCGCGCCGGCTCGGTCTACCTCAACTACCCGGCCTGGGATACGCACGCTCCCTTCGGCGGCTACAAGCAGTCGGGCAACGGCCGCGAATATGCCGACTGGGGCATCCACGATTTCCTTGAGATCAAGGGCATCGTAGGTTACGCCGGCTAAGAACTCTTATCGGGCGTGGCGACGGAAGCGTCGCCACGCCCTTCTTCTATCTGCTGGGGCACAGTTCCGGCGAGGCGCCGTAGGGCGCAGAAATGGGCATCCAGACGATAGCCCATCAATCCGGGCGAAGACCGCCTCGAAATTCTCGCTGAAAATCTGATTGGTTTTGCTTCCTGCGGAAGCCGGCTTTGCCGTTGGCATCGCCCAAAAAGAAAACACCCGCCGAGGGAGGAGGTTCGGCGGGTGTTTCTATAGGTCGGTCGACAATCGGGAGGAGGTGAAGGTCGACCGTATCCGACAAGGCCCGGGAGGAGGTAGGCCGTTGCCGAAATCACTCGGGCTAAATGCCCCCGATCGCCTTCCTAAGCAACCGTTAATGCTGCATGGCAGCCTTGCAATTTTGTGCGATGCAGCAATCCGACGCATGCAACGGCTGAATTTTCCGCCGCGGGTGTGTGTGCGATGCAGCAGTCGACGCCGCTGCAAAGCGTCTCAAATATGCACTGCGTGGCCGAGCGCCTTGAGCGCAGCTTCCTGAAAGGCCTCGCCCTGTGTCGGATGGGCGTGGATGGTGCCGGCTATGTCTTCCAGCCGCGCGCCCATTTCGATCGCGAGCCCGAAGGCGGTGGCGAGTTCCGAGACGTGCTGGCCCACAGCCTGGATGCCGAGCACCAGATGGTTGTCGGCTCGCGCCACCACGCGCACGAAGCCTGCCTCGCCCTGCATGGTCATGGCGCGGGCATTAGCAGTGTAGGGGAATTGGCCGACCTTGATTTCGTGGCCGTGCGCGCGCGCCTCGTCGGGCGAGAGGCCGGCGGTCACGACCTCCGGGTCAGTGAAGCAGACGGCCGGAATGCAGCGCTTGTCCCATGAGCGGCGGTTGCCGGCGACGATCTCGGCGACCATTTCGCCCTGCGCCATGGCGCGGTGCGCCAGCATCGGCTCGCCGGTGACGTCGCCTATTGCATAGACGCCGCGCATGGAGGTGCGGCACTGGCTGTCGATGCGCAGGAATTTTCCGGCGCGGTCGAGGTCGAGTTCCTCCAGTCCCCAGCCTTCCATCACTGGCTTGCGGCCGACAGTGACGAGAATCTTGTCTGCGGGAAGTTCCTGCTCCTGGCCATCGGCGGTCTCAACGACCAGGGCGTCGCCCTTGGCCGAAAGACCCTTCGCCTTCGCCTCGGTCAGCACCGACACGCCGAGTTCGCCTAGGCGTCTTGCCACCGGCCGGGTAAGTTCGGCGTCATATTGCGGCAGGATGCGGGGCAGGGCTTCCACCACCGTCACTGCCGAGCCGAATTTGGCGAAGGCGGTGCCGAGTTCGAGCCCGATATAGCCGCCGCCCACGACGACCAGCCTTTCCGGAACCTTCGCCAGCGAGAGCGCCTCGGTCGAGGAAATCACCGGCCCGCCGAACGGCAAAGCGGGCAGTTCCATCGGCTCGGAGCCGGTGGCGATCACTACCGTCTCAGTGCGGATCACCTGCGTGCCGGTCTCGGTCTCGACCTCCACCGTCTTGCCGTCGTGGAATTTGGCGCGGCCGTGAACGATCTTCACGCCAGCCTTCTTCAACAGGCCCACCACGCCGTTGTTGAGGCGGCCAACCACGCCGTTCTTCCAGGAAACGGTCTTTGCGAGATCGAGCTTGGGCGCTTCGAGCGTGATGCCGAGCGTGTTCTTGCCTTCCGCCGCCAGCAAAACCTTTTCGAATTCGTCGGCGGCGTGGATCAGCGCCTTGGACGGAATGCAGCCGAAGTTCAGGCAGGTGCCGCCGGCCTTGTTCATCTCCACGATCACCGTGTCGACGCCGAGCTGGCCGGCGCGAATGGCGCAGACATAGCCACCCGGGCCAGCGCCGATGACCAGAAGCTTGCAGGAGATGTCTTTCATCGGCTCATCCCTCGACGAAAATCAGCGCCGGCGTTTCCAGCAGCGTCTTGATGCGCTGGATGAAGACGGCAGCGTCCCAGCCGTCCACGACGCGGTGGTCGAAGGAGGAGGACAGGTTCATCATCTTGCGCGGAATGAACTGGCTGCCGTCCCACACCGGACGCACCATGATCTTGTTGACGCCCACGATCGCCACTTCCGGATGGTTGATGACCGGCGTGGTGGCAACGCCGCCCATGGCGCCCAGCGAGGTGATGGTGATGGTCGAGCCCGAAAGCTCCTCGCGCGTGGCGGTGCCGGTGCGGGCGGCGTCCGACAGTCGGGCGAGTTCGGTGGCGTTGTTCCATATGTCGCGCGCCTCGGCATGGCGCACCACGGGCACCATCAGGCCGCCCGGCGTCTGGGTGGCGATGCCGATATGCACGCCGCCATATTGATGCACCACGCCTGCCTCGTCGTCGAAGATGGCGTTGACATTGGGCTGGTCGGCGATGGCCTTCACCATCGCCCGCATGAGGAAGGGTAGCAGCGTCAGCTTGGGCTGGTCGGCGCGCTTTTGCTTGTTGAGCGCGGCGCGCAGGTCCTCCAGCGCGGTGACGTCCATCTCCTCGACATAGGTGATGTGCGGGATGCGCGATTTGGCCACCGCCATCTTCTCGGCGATGCGGCGGCGCAGGCCGACGACCTTGATGTCTTCGACGGTGAGGTTCCTGACGAGCCCGCGCGCGCCGGTCGGCGCCTGCGGTCCGCGCGCCAGGAAGGCGTCGATGTCCTCATGCGTGATGCGGCCTGCCGGCCCGGTGCCCGGCACCTGGCGCAGGTCGATGCCCGTTTCGGTGGCGCGCAGGCGCACTGCGGGCGAGGCCAGCGGCTTTTCGCCCTCGGCGCGCGGCGCGGCGAGTTGCGGTCGAACCGGGAAATGATTGCGGCCGTTTGCCGGAGCCGGTTTTGGTGCAGGCGCGGCAGGAGCGGCTGCCGGCGCGGCTGGCCTTGCCTCTACAGCGTCGACTGCCTTGGCGGCGGGCTCGGGCTTCGGTTCTTCATTGGTTTTGGGCGCTTCGGCTGCGCTCGGCTCTTCAGCCGCTTCGCCCTCCACCTTCAGCCGGATCAGCGGCGAGCCGACGGCGACCACGTCGCCGATCTCGGCGCCCAGCCAGGTGATTTCGCCATGGACGGGCGAGGGGATTTCGACGGTCGCCTTGTCGGTCATCACGGCCGCAAGCAGCATGTCCTCGCGCACGAGGTCGCCAACCTTGACGTGCCATTCCACAAGCTCGGCTTCCGCCACGCCTTCGCCGACGTCGGGAAGCTTTATCACATGCTCGGCCATGCTCACGCCTCCATGGTTTCGCGCATGGCCTGCCCGAGGCGGGCGGGGCCGGGAAAATAGTCCCACTCCTGCGCATGCGGGTAGGGCGTGTCCCAGCCGGTCACGCGGGCGATGGGCGCTTCGAGATTGTAGAAGCAATATTGCTGGACGAGCGCGGCAAGCTCGGCGCCGAAGCCGGAGGTCAGCGTCGCCTCATGCACGACCACGCAGCGGCCGGTCTTCTTCACCGAGGCCACGATGGTGTCGAGATCGAGCGGCAGAAGCGTGCGCAGATCGATGATCTCAGCATTGATGCCGGTTTCCTCGGCGGCGGCCTCGGCCACATAGACCATGGTGCCGTAGGCGAGGATGGTCAGCTCCGAGCCTTCGCGGCGCACCGAAGCCTTGCCGAGCGGTACAGCGAAATGGCCGTCCGGCACTTCGCCGAGCGGATGCTTGGACCATGGCGTGACGGGCCGTTCGTGGTGGCCGTCGAAGGGGCCATTGTAGAGCCGCTTGGGCTCCAGGAAGATCACCGGGTCGGGGTCCTCGATGGAGGCGATCAGCAGCCCCTTGGCGTCATAGGGGTTCGACGGCACCACGACCTTAAGGCCCGAAACATGGGTGAACAGCGCTTCGGGGCTCTGGCTGTGGGTCTGGCCGCCGAATATGCCGCCGCCGGTGGGCATGCGCACCACGATGGGGCAGGTGAACTCGCCGTTGGAGCGATAGCGCAGGCGGGCCGCCTCCGAGACGATCTGGTCATAGGCGGGATAGACATAGTCGGCGAACTGCACCTCCACGCAGGGGCGCAGGCCGTAGGCCGCCATGCCGATGGCCGCGCCCACGATGCCGGATTCGCTGATCGGCGCATCGAAGCAGCGGGTCTTACCGTATTTCTGCTGCAGCCCTTGCGTGCAACGGAACACGCCGCCGAAATAGCCGACATCCTCGCCGAAGACGACGACAGTGTCGTCGCGCGCCATCGATACGTCCATGGCGCTGCGGATCGCCTCGATCATGGTCATTCTGGCCATGAGCTACACCCCCGCTTCCTGCCGCTGGCGCCGCAGGTGCGGCGGCATCTCGGCATAGACGCCCTCGAACATGTCGCGCACGGTGGGCTTGCCGCCCGCGTGCAGCGTGCCATGGCTTTCAGCTTCCTTCTGCGCGGCGATGACCGCGTCGAGGATTTCGGCTTCGGCCTGCTTGTGGCGCTCTTCGGACCACACGCTGCGCTTGATGAGATGGTTCTTCAGCCGCAGCACCGGGTCGCCAAGCGGCCATGCTGCCGACTCCTCCTTGGGGCGATACGCCGAGGGGTCGTCCGAGGTCGAATGGGCGCCGACGCGGTAGGTGACGTATTCGATCAGCGTGGGGCCCAGATTGCGCCGCGCGCGTTCGACCGCCCATTTGGCCACCGCATGGACGGCCAGGTAGTCGTTGCCGTCGACGCGCAGCGCCGGGATGCCGAAGCCGAGGCCGCGTGCGGCAAAGGTGCCGGAGCCGCCGCGGGCGATGCCCTGGAAGGTCGAGATCGCCCACTGGTTGTTGACGATGTTGAGGACGACGGGCGCAGTGTAGGTGGAGGCGAACACCAGGGCCGCGTGGAAGTCGCTTTCGGCGGTTGCGCCGTCGCCCACCCAGCCGGCGGCGATCTTGGTGTCGTTCCTGATGGCCGAAGCCATCGCCCAGCCGACGGCCTGGATGAACTGCGTGGTGAGGTTGCCCGAGATCGAGAAGAAACCGTGCTCCTGCGACGAATACATTACCGGCAGCTGGCGGCCCTTCAGCGGGTCGCGCTCGTTGGAAAAGATCTGGTTCATCATGTCGACCATCGGATAACCGCCCGCGATCAGCAGGCCGGCTTGCCGGTAGGTCGGGAAGTTCATGTCGCCGGGGGCGAGCGCCTTGCGGAAGGCGCAGCTCACCGCTTCTTCGCCCATATGCTGCATGTAGAAGGAGGTCTTGCCCTGCCGCTGCGCCATCAGCATGCGCGCGTCGAAGGTGCGCAGGGTCATCATGTCCCGGAGCCCTTGCAGCAACTCCTCGTCGGTGAGGGTGCCGGCCCAGGGGCCAACAGCCTCGCCATCGCGGTTCAGCACGCGGATGATCGAATAGGCGAGATCGCGGATTTCCCTTGGGTCGACGTCAACCTCGGGGCGCGGCACGGAGCCTGCCTTGGGGATGGTGACATTGGAGAAATCAGGTGTGCCGCCGGGGCGAACCTCCGGCTCGGGGACATGCAGGCTGAGCGGTCCGTGCTCGGTCATGCGGCCAATTTCCTCCCGGTTCCGGTTGGCCAACGACACTGTATTCGCCATTCATTCCACCGGCTTGTACGGCAATCAACCCCTCCCTCCGGCTACCCGAGCCTCTTCCGGGGGCGGCCGCAGAAGCCGCGCGGCAGGCCCGGAAATTTTGTGATTCGATTGCTTCGCGGTGGGACCGTTCCTGTCGCCTGCGCAATTTCGAACAGTTTTTCCTGTCGTTTTCGCCTATTTTGGGTTTTAGTCGTAATGGCCAAATATTTTTTGGTCATCGGCAGAGGAGCCCGTGTATCCGCAACGACCGACAGCAACGACCGTCAAAGTGAGAGGAGACAGACATGACTGCCTTGTTGCCCCCGCTTCATGAAGGCCATGCGCCGATCATTCTGCACCAGGCGTTCCACGACGCGCTGGAAGCCTTCGAGGAATGGGCGCCGGGTGCGCCCGAACCTTCCGTCGAATTCGACGGCAAGCAGGTAGCCGTCAGCGCCGTGTTCGGCCGCATGCGCACTTGCACCGACATCCTGCCCGTCCGCACGCTGGACGCAGTGCGGGAAATCGTCGGCCCCGCCGCGCAGGAGCTGTCGGAGGACCAGGTGACCTATGCACATGCGGCGCTGCTGCTTAGAGCACTCTGCGTGGAGCGGCTGAGAGGCTAGGATTCGCGACGTTCTCCAAAATCCGTGTTTTGGAGAACGTGGTTTCGCGAGAAAGCTGTTGACGAAAAATTAATCTTAATTGTGGCGTGATTTTCGCAATCGACAATGTCTATAAAAATCATAGACTGGGTGTGATTAGGGAGACCACGACGATGTCGCGCAGCCACCAGCCAACAGCAAGATGGCATTCCATCCGTGGGCCGCTGGCAAACCGCCAGGCCAGGCTCCGCATTGGGCTGGAAACCATCATCTTCCTTCTCGCCGTCGGGTTCACCATAGCTTTGGTGTTCGGCCTGTTCAGATAGGCCGGTACGGCCCCGGAAGAGGGAGCTAGCAAGCAACGAAATCAGGGAATTGGTCCCCGCGTCGCAGGCGCGGTCGATAGGACTATGGAGGAGAGTGCCATGCATATCGAATTCACGAGCCGTATCGAACGATGGACGCCGGCTGCTGATGCCGGCGGAAGAACGAACGCCGACGTGCAGGCCCACGCGCGCCGGCTGGCCTTGGCGGCGGAAAGCGCAGGGTTCGACCGCGTGCTGATCGCCGACCCGAAGGGCAGGGCCGACAACAGCCAACTCGCCTCGTTCCTGCTGCACAACACGCTGCAGCTTGGCGTGGCGATGTCGCATGCCGCCGGCATACTGGCGCCGCAGGTGGCGGCCGAACAGCTCGCAACGCTCGACCAGCTAAGCGGCGGCCGACTCATGGTTCGCATGGTGCCCGGCGAGGACGGTCTCGACCATGAGGCGGCTCTTGCCCGGACCGACGAATATCTGGTTCTTCTCAAGCGGCTTTGGGTCAACGACCAGCCATTCGACCATGAGGGACCGCACTACAGCCTGAAGTCGGCGCTTTCCGCGGCACGGCCCTTCGGCCGCGCGCAGGTGCCGCTGGTGCTCGGCGGGCTGTCAGGAACTGCGGTCAAGGTTGCGGCCAAGCATGCCGACCTGTTCGAACTGCCCGCGGCCACTGCCGCCGAAACGCGCCAGACCATAGCACGGGTGCGTGCAGCTGCTTCCAGCCATGGCCGAGCCGACAAGATCCGCTTTTCCGTGCCGATCCGCCCGGTGATCGCCGATAGCCGCGCGGCGGCCTGGGCGAGGGCCAACCAGATCGCGCATGACAACAATGCGACCCGCCTTGTCGGTACGCCGGAACAGGTGGCGCTGGGGCTGCTTGATTATTGCGAGTTGGGCATCAGCGATTTCGTGGTGCACGGCCTCGACGAGCCGCAGGAGCTGGTGGCATTCGGACGCGACGTGGCAGCGGTGGTCAGGCGTTCCCTGGCCCGGCACGAAGCACATGCGGCTGATATTCCGCAGCGCGACTTATGGGAGGCGCTGACCTTTCCGCTGCGCGGAAGGATCTAGCTGATCACATGCCGTATTTGATGGTGCGCACGACATCGTCATTGTCGGCGTCGCGCATCGAGGCAAGGCTGCGGTTGTCGAGCACTTCGGCAATTGCCTGGCGAACGTCCAGCATCATGTGGCGCACTTCGCAGGTCGCCTCGTCGCAATCCTCGCAGCGCTGATACTGGGTGCGGCTGGCGCAGGGGATGGGCGCCAGCGGGCCGTCGAGCACGCGCACCACATGGCCGATCTTGATCTCCGAGGCCGGGCGAGCGAGGCGGTATCCGCCGTCCTTGCCCTTGCGGCTCTGCACGAAGCCGGCATTGCGCAGTTCGCCCAGGATGGCGTCCAGGAATTTCTTCGGGATGTTGTTGGCAACGGCAATATCGTTGACGAAGGCAAGTTGGCCGGCCGGCAGCCCTGAAAGATGAATCAGGGCTTTGAGGCCGTATTTACCTTTTTTAGTAAGCATGCCCGCAAAAACTCACAGAAATTCTGCCTATGCCTGTGGCGAGCGTTTGTGTGCAAATGATGACAAAACGCCCCCGCAAAGCGCGCACAACTGACTTAAAAGTCTGTGCCAGCATAAACAAGCGCAATCTCGTTGAAGTTCAGTGACTTTCCGGCGCTCCACGCCCGGATTGGCGCGGGGATGGGCCCGGGCTGTGGAAACAGACCCGCAGCGCGCCGAAAGGGCAGTCGCGAAACGGCCCTTATTGGTCGACGGCGGTCAGGAGTCCTGCGCCGGAAACACCTTCCACCGGCGCGGACGGAAGGCGATTCGGCTCTTCTGCGCCGCCGGGTGCTCGATCGGCAGCTCGATCTCCACCACCTGGCGTCCGCCGCCGATCTCAAGCTCCACGCGCCGCGTGCCGGCCACGCGGCGGCTGGTCGCCACCGTGCCGGCAATGCAGCCGCTGCAGCTATCGAGCAATTCGATGTCGTGCGGGCGGAAATAGAGCGTCGCCTTGCCGTCGGGCGCATCCGGCGTCGCAAGGCCGATCGGCCGGTCCGCGATCCAGATCTGCCCGTCCTCGATCTTGACCGGCAGCGCGCTGGAATCGCCAATGAAGCCGTAGACGAAGGGGGAATTCGGCGTGTCGTAAACCTCGTCGGCAGTGCCGACCTGCTCAATGCGACCCTGGCTCATGACGACGACGCGGTCGGCCAGCTCCAGTGCTTCTTCCTGGTCGTGGGTCACGAAGATGGTGGTGTGGCCGGTGGCGTCATGGATTTCGCGCAGCCAGCGCCGCAGCTCGCGCCGCACCTGCGCGTCGAGCGCGCCGAAGGGCTCGTCAAGCAGCAGCACCCTCGGCTCGATCGCCATGGCGCGGGCCAGCGCCACGCGCTGCCGCTGACCGCCGGAAAGCTGGGCCGGATAGCGCTTTTCCAGTCCCGAAAGCTGCACGAGATCGAGCAGTTCGGAGGCGCGGCGGCGGATCTCGGCCTTTGGCGGGCGCGTCGCGCCGGGGCGAACCTTCAGGCCGAAGCCGATATTGTCGGCCACCGTCATGTGCCGGAACAGCGCATAGTGCTGGAACACGAAGCCGACATTGCGCTCCTGGATTGTGCGCTGCGAAGCGTCCTCGTCGCCGAAATAGATCTTTCCGCGCGTAGGCTTCTCCAGCCCGGCGATCAGGCGAAGCAGGGTCGTCTTGCCCGAGCCGGACGGCCCCAGGAGCGCAATCAGCTCGCCCGACTTGATGTCGAGCGAAACGTCATGCAGCGCCGGGAAGCGGTCGAACTCCTTGCGTACATTGGCAACGCGAACTTCCATGAAATTACCCTTGTCCCAAATGCGTTCGCAGATTCCGCGACTTAGAGCGTCCTTTGTGCGTCCACATGGACGCACGGCGCTCTAATGCCCGCGGCTGGCGGCGATGGCGTGGCCGTAGCGGATTTCCAGAATGGTTTTCAGCGCCAGAGTCACCAGCGCCAGCCCCGCCAGCAGCGAGGCGACGGCGAATGCGCCGACGGAGTTGTATTCGTTGTAGAGGATCTCGACATGCAGAGGCATGGTGTTGGTCAGGCCGCGAATGTGGCCTGACACGACCGACACGGCGCCGAACTCACCCATGGCGCGCGCATTACAAAGAAGCACGCCGTAGAGCAGGCCCCATTTGATGTTGGGCAGCGTGACATACCAAAAAGTCTGCCAGCCATTGGCGCCGAGCGACAGCGCCGCCTCCTCGTCGCCTGTGCCCTGTTCCTGCATCAGCGGGATCAGCTCGCGCGCGACGAAGGGGAAGGTGACGAAGATGGTGGCGAGCACGATGCCGGGCACCGCGAACAGGATTTCGATGCCGTAGCTCTTGAGCCAGGGCCCGAGCACGCTGTTGGCGCCGAAGAGCAGCACATAGACCAGGCCCGAAATGACGGGCGAAACCGAGAAGGGCAGGTCGATGAGCGTGGTCAGGAACGCCTTGCCCTTGAACTCGAACTTGGCGATCGCCCATGCGGCCGCCACGCCGAAGACGAGGTTGAGCGGCACGGCGATCGCCGCCACCAGCAAGGTCAGGCGGATCGCGGAGAGCGTATCGGGATCGGCAATCGTCTCGAAATAGGGGCCCCAGCCACGCTTGAGCGCCTCGCTGAAGACCAGGACCAGCGGCACGAGCAAGAACACGGCGAGGAAGACGAGCGCCAGCGCAAGCAGCGCCCAGCGCGTGGCGCGGCCCTCCGTGGTGGCTGAGACGGTACGCGACGGGCTGGTGTCGGCAGCGGCGGTATAGGACAGGTCAACCATAGCGCTTGCGGCTCCAGGACTGGATCAGGTTGATGACCAGCAGCATCGAGAAGGAGAGGGCGAGCATGATCGTGGCGATGCCGGTCGCGGCGGCGTAGTGGAACTCCTCCAGCCGGATGACGATCAGAAGCGGTGCGATTTCCGACACATAGGGCAGGTTGCCGGCGATGAAGATCACCGAGCCGTATTCGCCCACGCCGCGCGCGAAGGCGAGCGCGAAGCCGGTGACGATGGCCGGGGTCAAGCCTGGCAGCAGCACGCGCGAAATGGTCTGGAAGCGGTTGGCGCCAAGCGTTGCGGCGGCTTCCTCGACCTCCCTGTCGATCTCCTCGATGATCGGCTGAACCGTGCGGACCACGAAGGGCAGGCCGACGAAGATCAGCGCGATCACGATGCCGAGCGGCGTATAAGCCACCTTGATGCCGAGCGGGGCAAGTAGGCTGCCGATCCAGCCCTTGGGCGCGTAGAGCGTGGTGAGGGCGATGCCCGCCACCGCCGTCGGCAGGGCGAACGGCAGGTCCACCATCGCGTCAAGAATGCGCCGGCCGGGAAAGCGGTAGCGTACCAGCACCCAGGCCACCAGCGTGCCGAACACGACGTTGACCGCTGCGCCAATCAAAGCGGTGCCGAAGCTGACCTTGAGCGCGCTGATCGTGCGCCGATCGGTGGCGATCGCCCAGAAATCGGCCCAGCCGAGCGATGCTGTGTGCCACACCAGTCCAGACAGGGGGATGAGGATGATGAGCGTGAGATAGGTGAGCGAAAAGCCGAGGGTCACTCCGAATCCCGGAATGACGCTCGGCTGCCTGAATCTCCACCCTGCTTCGGCGGGCGCTGTGGTCATATGTTCCCGTTCTTTTCCGCGTCGGCCACTTTGCCGTGGCACTATCATAACATGCCCTGCCGGGGCGGATGACGCAGCTTTGTGGAAGCCACGTCAGGCGCCCCGGCAGGGGAGGTGCTTTCGGAGCTGTTACTGGCCCGGCTTGTAGAGCTGGTCGAAGATGCCCCCGTCGCCGAAATGTTCGGGCTGCACTTTCTTCCAGCCGCCGAAGATCGGATCGTCGATGCTGACGAGCTTGAGCTCGGGCAGCTTCTGTAGGTCCTCGGCCGGAACGAGCTCCGGCTTGGAGGGACGGTAGTGGTGCTTGGCGGCGATGCGCTGGCCTTCTTCCGAATAGAGATATTCGAGATAGGCTTCGGCCACCTTGCGGGTGCCCTTGGCATCGACATTGCCGTCGACGACCGCGACGGGCGGCTCGGCGAGGATGGAGGAGGGCGGGATGACGATGTCGAACTGATCGGCGCCGAATTCGTCGAGCGCCAGATAGGCCTCATTTTCCCAGGCCAGCAGAACGTCGCCCAGGCCGCGCTCGGCGAATGTCACGGTCGCGCCGCGTGCGCCGGTGTCCAGCACCGGCACATGCTTGTAGAGGTTGGCGATGTAGTCCTTGATCTTGGCCTCGTCGCCGCCGAACTGGCTATGCGCCCAGGCCCAGGCGGCCAGATAGTTCCAGCGCGCGCCGCCGGAGGTCTTGGGGTTGGGGGTGATGACCTGGGTGTCGCCCTTCACCAGGTCGCCCCAGTCCTTGATCTCCTTGGGATTGCCCTTGCGGACCAGAAAAATGATGGTCGAGGTGTAGGGCGAGGAATTGTTGGGCAGCTTGCCGCGCCAGTCGGGGGCGATCTTCTTGGTCCGGTCGGCGATGGCGTCGATGTCGCTTTCCAGCGCCAGCGTCACCACGTCGGCATTGAGGCCGTCGATCACCGCGCGGGCCTGCTTGCCGGAGCCGCCATGCGAGGTCTGGATGGTGACGGTCTCGCCGGTCTCTGCCTTCCAGTGCTTGGCGAAAGCCGCGTTGTAGTCCTTGTAGAGTTCACGGGTCGGGTCGTAGGAGACGTTCAGGATCGTCGTGTCGGCAAAGGCAAAGCCGAGGATCCCGAACTGCACGGCACCGGCGAGGAGGCCGGCAAGAAGGAAACGCGGTCGGAATTGAGTCATGTCTGCCTCCGTTGAACGAGCATACTCTATCGACTAGGTAGAATTTTGATGCGCCGGTTCGTGCCAAATTTTCAGCGCCGGGGCAATTTTCGTCACTTCGGCCTTGTTCGGGGCAGAATTATTTTCCTGGCGTGGTGAACCCACCTGGCGTCGCCTGGTTCCTGGTTTTGTCCAGCGGCGACGAGGATTGGGCGAAAACAAATCGAGCGGAGCTTACTCCACAAACACTTTCACGCTCGCGGCGCGGCCGGCGGCGTCGATGACAGTCAGCGTGGAATAGCCGGTACCGTCGGGTTGCCAGGTGGCGGTGCGGCGGCGGGTGGGCTCTTCCAGCGGCTTGCCGTTGGCGAGCCAGCGGAAGGGCGCGCGGCCGCCCTGCAGCTTCAGCACCAGCGGGGTCGCGGCATTCGAGGCAGCGGCAAGGTCGACATGGGCGCCGTCGGGCGGGAAGACGATCTGCGGCGGCGGCTCGGTCGCGGTGATTGCCACCAGCCCGTCGGGTGCGGGCGAAAAGCGCTCCTGCGTCACTGGCAGGTCGGCGCGGGTGGTGTGGAAGGCGCCGGCCGGCGCGCGCGGCAGTGGCACTGCGGCAAGGCCCGATTTGGCAAAGCCTTCGAACAGGATCGGCGCGGCCGTCGTGTAGCCGGAAATGCCCGGCACCGAGCCGGCATCGGCACGGCCCACCCAGACTCCCAGCACATAGCGGCCGTCGAAGCCGACCGACCAGGCGTCGCGATAGCCGTAGGAGGTGCCGGTCTTGTAGGCGATGCCGCGCCGGGCCGCGCCCTCGGGCGGCTTTACGCCTGACAATATGTCGGCGATCTGCCAGGTTGCCCGCTCGTCCAGCACGGTGCCGCCGCTGTTCTGGATCGGCGCGGTTTCGGTGCCGTCGAGTAGGGTGCGCGCCTTTCCGCCATTGGCGAGCCCGGTGTAGAGCTGGACGAGGTCGCGCAGCGACACACCTACGCCGCCGAGCCCGATGGCCAGCCCCGGTGCTTCGCCCTTGGGCAGTACCGGAGCCACGCCCGCCTGGCGAAAGCGTGCCGTCAGCCGCGCTGGGCCAACCGCGTCGAGCAGGCGAATGGCCGGCACATTGAGCGACAGCTGAAGCGCCTGCCTCACGCTGACATCGCCCTGGTAGGTCATGTCGAAATTGCGCGGGCGATAGCCGCCAAAATCGGCCGGGCGGTCCTCGATCAGGGTTTCCTGCGCGACGAGGCCCTGTTCCATCGCGAGCCCGTAGATGAACGGTTTTAGCGTCGAGCCGGGCGAGCGCACGGCGCGCGTCATGTCGATCCAGCCGGAGCGGCCGCCGTCGAAATAGTCGGCCGAGCCGACCTCGCCGAGGATTTCGCCATTCAGCGAATCGGCCAGCACCATGGCGACCGAGATGCGTGGGCCGAGCTTGGCGGCTGCGTCCGCCGCGACGGTTTCGAGCCCTTGCTGCACGCTCTTCTTGAGGGTCAGCTTGTGTCGGATCTCGGAAGGCGCCTTGCGCAGCCCGACGTCGGCGACATGCGCGGCGAGCGCAGGCAGGGCAAGGCGCGCTTTGGCAACGGGTTCCGTCGCGGCGTGGGCGGCCTCGCGCTCGTTCAGCACGCCCGCCGTCACCATTCGCTCCAGCACGCGGTCGCGCGCGGCCTGGGCGGTGTCGCGATTGCGATCGGGACGACGCCGCTCGGGCAATTGCGGCAGGGCGACCAGCAGCGCGGCTTCCGGCACGGTGAGCCTGCGCGGCTCCTTGCCGAAATAGGCAAGGCTCGCGGCGCGCACGCCTTCGAGGTTGCCGCCATAGGGCGCGAGCGTGAGGTAGCGTTCGAGGATTTCGCTCTTGGACAGCCGCCGCTCGATCTGCAGCGCACGCAGCACCTGCAACAGCTTGGAGTCGAAGCTGCGGCTTTCGCGTGGCTCGATCAGGCGGGCCAGCTGCATGGAGAGCGTGGAGCCGCCGGAGACGATGCGGCCATTGCCGGCGAACTGCCTTGCAGCGCGCAGGAGCGCCAGCGGGTCGACGCCGTCATGGTCGAAGAAGCGTTTGTCCTCATAGGCGATCAGCATTTTCACGAATTGCGGATCGACCTGGTCGAGGCGGGTGTCGAGGCGCCAGTAGCCGTCGGGCGTCGCATAGGCGCGCAGAAGCGCGCCGTCGCGGTCCAACACTTCCGTCGAGACTGCAAGCCGTGCGGGCAGCGGCGGTGGATAGGCGCGGTCGAGGGCGTAGAGAGCGCCGACCGCCGCCGCGGCGAGGCCGATTGCGGCCGCGCCGAAGAGTGCCAGCTTGCGAAGCGCGCTCATGGCTACTGCGCCGCCACCTCCATCATGCCGGTCGAGGTCCGGGCCGAGTATTGCGGCCGGTACATGTCCTCGACGCTTGCGGCCGGGTGCGCGTAGAGGCCCGGCGTCACCGCACGCACGACATAGGCCAGCGTGATCGAGCTTGTATCACCGGCCTGCCGGTCGAAGGCGGCAACGAAGCGGTCATCTCGGAATTCGAGATGCGCCGGTTCCGTGCGCTCCAGCCAATCGAAGTTCGAGAGTTCGGCGCTGGACACCAGCCCCGGATTGTCGATCTCGAAGCCGGCCGGCAGCAGATCGGTCACCAGCACGCGCGAGGGCCAGCTGTTGAGCTCATCGATCTTCAGCACCACCACGAAACGCTCGTTCTGCTGAACACTGGTCACGTTGGCCTCCGAGCCATCGAGCGTGTAGTAGGTGCGCTGGATATTAAATCCTTCGCCGCCGGCGGGCAACGACTGAGCCGGTGCCGCAACCGCAGTCACCACAGCCTCCAGCGCATCGCTGCCGGTGTTGGCGATGACCAGCGGATTGGCCTCCAGCTCCTTGCCGCTCACTTCCTGCGAATAGACGCCGCTATGCGCCGTACCGTTCACGGTGAGCTCAATAGTGTCGTTGTTGGCCCTCAGCGCGCGGGCAGCCAACAGCATCCAGGCCTGGTCCTGCGTGCTGAGATAGTGCGCCGCCTTGCGCTCGGTGGAGACGAACTTGATCAGCTCCGGCACAACCTTTGGCGCCGGGCGGCTTTCGGCCGCAAGCGCCAGTATTGCCGCGCCGTCGCGCAGGCGCGAGCCGTAGTCGGAGCGCGTATAGTCATGCGCGGTGCTGGCCTGGGCCAGCCTCAACGCCGATTGGAAGGTGCTTTCGGCGCGCTGCTGGTCGCCATAAAGCGCAAGGCTCGCGGCCAGCTGTGCCACGGCCATGGGGCTGCTGAAGGCCTCGAGCTGCGTGTCCGAATAGTAGCGCAGGTCACCGATGGAGGCCTTCTTGTTGCGGGCCAGCACATAGAGCGCATAGGCGATTTCGCTGCCGCGGCCCTTGAGGTCGACATCGTAGGAGATGGCGTTCTGCAGATTGCCCAGAGCCTGCGACAGCGCCTCGCTAGCCACCTCGTAGTTCTTCTCACGCGCTCTCGTCAGGAAGTCGGTGACATAGGCGTCTAGCCAGAGGTCGCCGGAGCCGGGGCCCCAGAGGCCGAAGGAGCCGGAGGACGACTGGTAGCTCAGCACGCGGTAGATCGCGTCCTGGATGCGCTTGCGCAGCTCCGGATCGTCGCTGATGCCCGCGCCTTGCGCCATTTCGCCGAGATAGAGCAGCGGCAGCGCCCGGCTGGTGGTCTGCTCGGCGCAGCCATAGGGGTAGCGATCGAGCGACAGCAGCAGCGACGGCACGTCGAAGGCCGAGCCAAGCGATACGCCCACGCTGACGGAGGCGCCGTCGAGCAGACTGGCAGCCAGAAGTTCGCGATCAATGCGCAGGCTGCCGCCATTGGGTTTCAAGTCGACCACGGTGCGCGTCGTCACGGGCAGGTCGGCCGGCCGGATGGGCAGCGACAGGTTCTGCTCGACATCCACTCCATTCGCGTCATTGGCGATGCGAATGGAAATCTGCGCGGTGCCCGTCGCATGCGCGGTGAGCGGGACAGCCAGCGACTGCCGCTTGCCGCCGGTCAGCGTGACATGGTCGGGCAGGGCGCCCGCATTGGCGGCGAGATTGTCGCCGGTGACAATCGACAGCCGGTAGTCGCCGTCGGGCGCGTCGGTGTTGGCGATGTCGAGGCGTAGGGTCGCCTGATCGCCGGGAGCGAGGAAGCGCGGCAGGCCAGCGGTCAGCACCACTGGATCGCGTACGATCACGTCCGTCACCGCATGGCCGACGGCCTCCTTCGTCCAGGCCACGGCCATCACACGCACCGTGCCGTTGAACTGCGGCAGGTCGAAGTCGATGGTCGCCTTGCCTTCGCCGTCGAGTTGAACCGGGCCGGAGAAGAAGGCGACCAGCTTTTCGGTGGGCGGGCTGCCTTCGGTCGCCATGTTGGCGCCGTCGCCGCCGGTGCGCAGCTTGCCGGTGGTGCCGAGCGAGCCGTCGATCAGCCGGCCGTAGAGGTCGCGCAGTTCGAGCCCCAGCTGCCGCTGGCCGAAGAACCAGTTCTCCGGATCGGGCGTCTGGTAGCGGGTGAGGTTGAGGATGCCGACATCTACCGCCGCGACCATGACATAAGCCTCGCTGGCAGCGGACGCGCCGGTCACCTGGACGGGAATGGAAAGCGTGCGGCGCGGCTCGCTCTTTTCGGGCGGGGTCAGCGTCACGCCGAGCTTCTTCTGACCCGGATCGACCTTCAGCCATTTCACGCCGATGGCGCGGGCTGGCATGCGCGATTCCTGCGCATCGCCCGGCCGGAATAGCGTGGCGGTGACATAGGCGCCGGCGCCCCAGTCGCCATCGACCGGAATGTCCACCGTCGCGCCGCCTTCGGGAATGCTTGCCGTGACGGTCTTGAGCAGCCGGTCGGCGCCAATCGTCACCAGCAGCTCGCCGGCAAAGCGCGGCGAAACCTGCAGCTTGGCCGTTTCGCCGGCGGCATAGCTGTCCTTGTCGAGGGCGATTTCCAGCCCGTCCGGCGTCTCGGTCGAGATCGCGGACACGAACCAGCCGGCGTTGAATTCGTAGCTCGTCGCGGGGCCAGACGGGTCGGCGGTCTCGATCTCGAGCCGGTAGCGGCCCCAGTCGACCGGCACGGAGATCGCGGTTTCCTTGTCGGAGGCGAGATCGATGGTGCCATTGGCGACCGCGCGGGTGAAAGTCACCGGCTCGTAGTTCCAGGAATTGTTGGAGCGATACCACTGGTAGTTCCGCTCGATCTTCACCACTGACCACTGCGCGCCCTGCAGCGCCTGGCGATCGCCCTGCGGGCTCACTGCAATGATGCTGAACTTGGCCGTCGAGCCTTGCGGAACCTCGTCGCCGGAGAAATCCGGGCGAATGCCGAGCATCTGGCCTTGCGGGCGGATGCCGATGTCGAGTGCGCGTTCCACCGCGCGGCCGCTGCCTTCGCGCATGCGCACGGCGACGGCCGCATTGAGCAAGCGCGTCGTCGAGGGCAGCTGGTCGATGGCCACGGGGAAGGTGGCCTTGCCGTCATCGCCTACCGGCGGCAGGTCATCGAGCGGAATGCGCGTGGCTTCGCCTTCCTGCTCGTCGGCCAGGCCGAAGTAATAGCCCTTGAAGCGATCCCAGTCGCGCCGGGTCGAAACCGTCACTTCGCCTTCCAGCGCAAGCCCGGCGGCCGGCGCGCCATAGAGGAAGCGGCCGTCGATGGTGACGTCGGCGTGCTCGCTGACGGTGATCTCGTTGCGATCGCTGGTCATGTCGAATTCGATGCGGTCGGGGACAAAATCCTCGACCAGAAACCTCTGCGTCGCCACCGCCGGCTGCTTGGGATCGGTGTGGATCGCCACGCTCCAGGTACCACGCATGGCGTTGATGGGCAGCGTCAGGTCCACTGCGTGCCCGCCCATCCTGGCGCCGTCCGAGATGAGGCGCCGATCCTCGACACCGTCGGGCCGGAAGAAGACGAAGGTGAGCGGCAGGTTTTCGACTGCCTTGGCCGCGTCGTCGCGGACAAGTGCTGCCGCATGCACTTCCTCGCCGGCACGGTAGATGCCGCGCTCGGTCCAGGCATAGACGTCGAGCGCACCGGGAGAGGCGCGACCCGCCACGCCCCGGTCGGAGAGGTCGAAGCCGGCGCGGCTCATGTCGAGGAAGACGAAATCGCTGTCGCCCTGGCTGGCCATCAGCACCGCCGGCACCATGCCGCCGGTGCCGCGCGTCAGGCCCGGCGTGAAGGTGGCGCGGCCCTCGGCGTCGGTCGTCGCCGTGCCGAGCACTTCGTTGTTGCGGGCCAGCAGCGTCAGCGCCACGCCGGCGATCGGCTTGGCGGAGCCCAGGGAGCGGGCGAATACGTTGAGGCCGTCTTCGCCGGTGTAGGTGGAAAGGCCGATGTCGGAGACGACGAACCACTGCGTGGCCTTGGACTGATAGTCTTCGCTGCGATCGTTCTGCGGCTGGGCGGTCAGCACATAGACGCCGGGCTTGCGGTTGGGCAGCGCCTCGTCGATGGGGAAGCTGGTGGTAACTTCCTTGTTGAGCTCGTTGCCGGCGATGTCGATCTCGCCTTCCCAGATCGGCTCGCCCATCTGGTCGGAAATGCTGTTGATGTCGTAGCCGTCGAGCTGACGCAGGAACTGGTAGCCGGAGAGAAGCTGCGCAAGCGAGCGGTCGCCGATGCGGAACAGTTTTACGTCGGCTGTGGTCATGTTGACCGTGACGAGTGGAATCCCGCGACGGGCAGTGGCAGGCAGGACGAAACTGTCGCCGGTGAAGCGCACCGAGGACGTGCGGTCCTGCACATAGATCGAGAGCGTGACGGGTGCGGCAAGCGCCTCGCCGATCGCTGCCGGAAGGCCCGCGCGGAAGGTGACGCGATAATGGCGGCCGTGCTCCAGCCCCTCGACGCAGATCTGCTTGTCCTTGGCCTCGATGGCCTTGGGGGCGGCGTCGTCCAATTTCACAAAGGGGGTGTAGTCGACGCCTGCCTTGACCAGCTCCTCGGAAAACTGCGCGCAGATGCGCGGCGAGGCGCTGTCATTGTCCACCGAGTGCTCGACGATGCGGAATCCCTTGCGCGCCTTGAGGTCCTCGTATTCGGCCCGGACGGAAGCCGAGTTCACCAGCGCAAGGCTTTCCTCATAGGCCTGCAGGGCAGGGCGGTAGAGATCGCGCTTGTCGAGCGCGACCGCGAGCACGGCAAGCGCGTCGGCGCGTGCGGCGGCGGTGCGCGAAAGCTGGTAGCCGTTCCAGGCGGCCGAGGTGCCGTCGCGTTGAAGCTTTGCGGTTTCCTCGTCATTTGCCGGCGAAGTGCCGAGGATGGCGCGCGCAAGGTCGATCCAGAGCGCGCCGTCATCCGGCGATGTCGCGACCGCGGTGGTGAACTTTTCCATCGCGGTGCGCGGGTCGCCGTTCTGCATTGCCGTGTTGCCGGCTTCGGTCAGCGCGGCGAGCCCTTCCTCGCCGGTCGCGATATTGTCGAGGTCGGCCCGGAAGCGACGTGCTTCATCGACCAGATTGCCGGCAAAGATACTGAGTTCAGCCGGGGCGCCGATGTCGGGGGCGCCGTCCTGCGTCACGACCTTGCCGGCGACCGCGCCGACGAAAGGCTTCATCTGGCTGACGTCGGACTTCAGGAAGCACCACTTGGCCTTGGTGTTGTAGGTGAAGGCGCGGCAGGCGGAGTCGCCCAGGCAGGTGCTCTTGCACTGGTCGAGCGAAAGGTTCTGCACCGAGCGAAGGTCGAAGCCGAAATAATCGCTATCAGCTGTGGTGACGATCGATCGCGCGTCGACGGCAAGTGCCGGTCCCGAGAACGGCAGAAATAGCAGGAGGAGGAACGCGAAAATCGAACAAAAACGCGCGGCGCGATTTGACATGGGATCCCCCTCCGGTCGCTGCTGCATCTTCCGAGCATCCATGTGACCAAGCCGGGGGCGTGCTTGTCAACGGATCGGCACAGCCTTCTAGCTGTCGTGGATGACATTTCGACGTCGCGCCCCGAATGGCGCGGTCCGGCAGCGGATATGCCGGGGGCCTCGTTCAGCTGGCAATGGTGCTGGCGCGGTTTCCACAATTTTCAGTGGTATGGGCCGGTTTTCCCGCTGTTGCAGCGCTGAACCCCTTACCTGGCCTCACGTTGCAGCCGATCTGGCGCTGCCTCTTTGCCGGAGGCCGTAATATCTTGTGATGCTGCGGAAGATTTCTCCCGATTCCGCGACGCACTACTACTTTTGCGTCAACATTGTCGCTTTCGCGCGAACCGTCCCCCACCCAAAATTGCAAATTTCCTCTTGCGTTTGTCTCGCAGTCCTTTTGATATCGATGGCCGGACGGAACACTAATCGGCGAAAAGCCAATAACAATGGGAGAACGATATGACATTCTATAAGAGCAACGGCGATCGTGTGCCCGATCACATTCGCAAGCTCGCCGAGAGCGCGAAGTCGGGCAACGAGGTCGATCGTCGCGAATTCCTGGCGCTGGCCAGCGTCTTCGGTGCTTCCACGGCCATGGCATACGGCATGATCGGGCTTGCCGCGCCGACGCCGGCGCGCGCCGAAGAGCAGCCCAAGACAGGCGGCGTCCTCAAGGTGGCGATGTCCATCAAAGACCCGAAGGACCCGCGCACGGCCGACTGGTCGGAAATTTCCAATGCCGAGCGCCAGGCGCTCGAGCCGCTGGTGAAGTATACGCGCCAGTACACCTTCGAGCCCTACCTGCTGCAGAGCTGGGACATCAATGACGACGCGACCGAATACACGCTGCATGTGCGGCCGGGCGTCGAATGGAACAACGGCGACAAGTTCACGGCCGACGACGTGATCTACAATCTTCAGCGCTGGGCCGACAAGAGCGCCGAGGGCAATTCGATGCCCGGCCGCCTGGGCACCCTGGTCGACGAAAAGACCGGCAAGCTGGACATGAGTGCCGTCACCAAGGTCGACGACATGACCATCAAGCTGAAGCTGGGCAAGCCGGACATCGCGCTCATTCCCAACATGTGCGACTACCCGGGCCTGATCGTCCACAAGACGTTTGACGAGAAGGGCGCCAACTTCAAGAACTGCCCGATCGGCACCGGCCCGTTCGAGCTGGTCTCCTACGACGTCGGCCAGAAGGTCGTCTACAAGCGCCGCGGGACCGGCAAGTGGTGGCAGGGCGACGTCTATCTCGACGGCGTCGAGTTCATCGACTACGGCACCGATCCGGCGGCGACGGTCGCGGCCTTCGAGTCCGGCGAAGTGCACACCAACCACGAGACCACTGCCGATTACGTCAAGATTCTCGAAGGCGTCGGCGCCCCGGTCTCGGAAGTCGTCACCTCGGCCACCGTCGTTTCGCGCTTCAACGTCAACAACAAGCCCTATGACAACCAGAAGGTTCGTCAGGCGCTGTGCCTGGCCGTCGACAATGCGACGGTGCTGCAGCTCGGCTACGGCAATGCCGGCACGGTGGGCGAAAACCACCATGTCTGCCCGATCCATCCGGAATATGTCGAGCTGCCAAAGGTCCAGCGCGATCCGGCCAAGGCCATGACGATGCTGAAGGAAGCCGGCGTGGCCGACTTCGAGCACGAGCTGATCAGCAACGACGAGGACTACCACAAGAACACCACCGACGCGATCGCCGCCCAGCTTCGCGAAGCTGGCATTAAGGTGAAGCGCACGGTGCTGCCGAGCTCGACCTTCTGGAATGACTGGACCAAGTACCCGTTCTCGGAAACCAACTGGAACATGCGCCCGCTGGGCATCCAGGTGGTCGCGATCGCCTATCGCTCGGGCGAAGCCTGGAACGAGACCGGCTACGCCAATCCGGAGTTCGACAAGAAGGTCAACGAGGCGCTCGGCATCGCCGATGCAGAGAAGCGCAAGGTGGTGATGAAGGACATCGAGCAGATCCTGCAAGACTCGGGCATCATGATCCAGCCCTACTGGCGCAAGCTCTACATCAACATCAAGCCCGAGGTTAAAAACCACGGCATGCACCCGACCTACGAGGCTGATTTCGGTAAGGTCTGGCTCGATCAGGCGTGATCGACCGGTTGTCGAGGGGAGGGGCGATAAGCCCCTCTCCATTGCTCCTCACATGCCCGGAACTGCGGAAGTCGACTTGAAATGCGGCGGACGCGACGTGCCGGCATGTGCAAAAGAATCATGGGTTGAACGCATCTGACCCCAACCCCACCGGCAGGGGGCTGAAATGTTATCTTTCGTTGTAAGGCGTCTGGGCACGATGGCATTGACGATGCTGTGCCTGACCTTGGTCGTGTTTTTTCTCGTCAATCTCGAGCCGAACCTGAAGAAGCTGGCGATCAGCCAGACCGAGATGCACACTTCGGCCGAACAGCTCGAGAGCTGGCTGGTGAAGCATGGCTATCGGCAGAATTTCTTCGCGCGCTACGGACAGTGGCTGGGCGTCCTGCCCAAGGAGCCGATCATTGATCCGGCGACCGGCAAGGCCTCGCAGCGGTTCACCTTCTGCAACGATCCGGTCGAGAGAACCTATTCCGGCATCCTGCAGGGCGACTTCGGCTGCTCGACCAAGTTCAAGGCCACGGTTTCCTCAAAACTCTTCCCCGCGCTTGGCGCCACGGGCATCCTGATGTTCTGGGTGCTGGCCACCATGGTGCCGATATCGCTTGTGATCGGCATCCTGGCCGGCATGCGCGAGGGCTCGCGCACCGACCGCACGCTTTCTGCGGCGTCGATTGCGACCACCGCGACGCCTGAGTATGTGTCGGGCGTCATCTTCACGGTCATATTCGCCTCCTGGCTCGGCTGGCTGAACGGCTCGGCCGCCTCGGCCAGCCAGGGCGTGAGCTTCTACAATTTCACGCTGCCGGTGATGACTCTGGCGATCTACGGCATCGGCTATATCGCGCGCATGACGCGGGCCTCGATGGTCGAGGTGATGACCCAGCAATATATCCGTACGGCACGGCTCAAGGGGCTCAGCTTCGGTGGCGTGGTGGTCAAGCACGCGCTGCGCAATGCGCTGATCGCGCCTTTCACCGTCATCATGCTTCAGTTTCCGTGGCTGCTGACGGGCGTGGTCATCGTCGAGGTGATGTTCCGCTACCAGGGGTTCGGCTACACGCTGGTCGAGGCGGCCGGCAACAACGACATCGACCTGCTGCTCGGCTGCTCGCTGGTGTCGGTGTTCATCGTACTGATCACCCAGCTCATCTCGGACGTAGGCTACGCTTATCTCAATCCACGCATCAGGGTGCAGTAGGAGGCGAGGATGCAGCTAGAATTCATCAGCGGGTTCCAGATTTTCCTCGGCGTACTGGCGCGTTTCTGGCCGGTATGGGCGGCGCTGGTCGTCGTCCTCGGCGCGAGCTTCATTTATAAGAAGAAGCTTGGCCTCTACGGCCAGCTCTTCGACAGCGGCGTCGGCATAACGGGTGTCACAATTTGCCTGTTCTGGCTGTTCACGGCCATCTTCGCCTCGACAATTGCGCCCTTCGATCCGCTGGGGCAGATCCCGGCGATGAAGGATGCATTGCCGGGTGCCATCGAGCCCGCATCGCATGGCGTCTATCTCTTCGGCGGCGACAAGCTCGCCCGCGATATCTTCTCGCGCATGGTATATGGCAGCCAGATCGTACTGATCATCGCGCCCGCCGCCACCGGCTTTGCGCTGATGGTGGGCGTAACACTCGGCCTGCCGGCCGGCTATTACGGGGGCAAGATCGACACAGTGCTGTCGTTCCTGGCCAATCTGGTGCTCGCCTTCCCAGTGATCCTGCTGTTTTATCTCCTGGTCACGCCGGGCATTATGGACACGCCCATCCCCTATGCCATGGCGGGGCTGTTCTTCCTGTTCCCGATCATCTTCTTCTGCGTGCTGTTCTGGACGAGGTTCAAGACGCGGCCCGAGCGGCTATATCTGCTCATGGGGCTGACGCTGGTCATCGGCGGTTGGGTCTATGCCGGGCTCGTCTTCGACGCCGATCCGCTGCGGATCATCCATATCGATCCGAACCAGCTCAACATCTTCGTGGCGGTGGTGTTCGCCTCCAGCCCCGGCGTGTTTCGTATCGTTCGCGGCCTGGTGATGGACATCAAGACGCGTGACTATGTGGCGGCAGCACAGACCAGGGGCGAAGCGCCCTGGTACATCATGCTGTGGGAGATCCTGCCCAATGCGCGCGGGCCGCTGATCGTCGATGCCTGCCTGCGCATCGGCTACACCACCATCCTGCTCGGCACGCTCGGCTATTTCGGCCTCGGCCTCGCGCCGGAAAGCCCCGACTGGGGCACGGCGATCAAGGACGCCAGCCGTCTGCTGCGCTCGTTCGTCCATCCGGCACTGCCGCCGACGATCGCGCTGATGTCCTTCGTGCTCGGGCTCAACTTGCTCGCCGATTCCCTGCGTGAACAATCGCTGAAAGATTGATGGAGGGCACCATGAACGAAGCAGTCAGGCCTCCGGTCGAACCCATCCTGGAGATCGAGAACCTCTCCATCTCCTTCTTTACCCGGCGTGGCGAAATCCCCGCCGTGATGGATTTTTCCTGCACCGTCATGCCCGGCGAGGCCATGGGCATCGTCGGCGAGAGCGGTTGCGGCAAGTCCACCGTCTCGCTCGGCGTCATGCGCGACCTCTCCAATGTCGGCAAGATCGTCGGCGGCCGGATAAAATTCCAGGGCCGCGACATGGGCGAGATGTCGGATGAGGAGTTGCGCAAGATACGCGGCAACAAGATCGCCATGATCTACCAGGAGCCGATGGCGAGCCTCAACCCGGCGATGAAGGTCGGCAAGCAGCTCATGGAAGTGCCGCTGATCCACGAGAAGGTCTCGAAGGACGAGGCATACCGGCGCTCGCTGGAAATGCTGAAGGCGGTGCGTCTGCCCGACCCCGAGCGGGTGATGAAGTCCTATCCGCACCAGCTGTCCGGCGGTCAGCAGCAGCGCATCGTGATCGCCATGGCGCTGCTCTCTAAGCCCGCGCTGCTCTTGCTCGACGAGCCGACTACTGCGCTCGACGTAACCGTCGAGGCGGGCATCGTCGATCTCATCAAGGGGCTGGGCAAGGAGTTCGGCACGTCGATGATCTTCGTGTCGCACAATCTGGGCCTGATCCTGGAGACCTGCGACCGCATCACGGTGATGTATTCGGGGGAGGCGGTGGAGACCGGCAAGGTCAAGGACGTGTTCGACCGCATGCGCCATCCCTATACGCAAGGCCTGTTCCGTTCGATCCCGCTGCCGGGCGCCGACAAGAACTCGCGGCCGCTTATCGCCATTCCCGGCCAGTTGCCGCTGCCGCACGAGCGGCCCAAGGGCTGCAATTTTGGCCCGCGTTGCCACCACTTCGTCGAGGGCGTCTGCAACGCCGCCGAAATCCCCATGGTCGCGGTGGATGGCCGCGAGGGTCATTTCAGCCGCTGCGTGCGCATCAACGAGATCGACTGGGCGGCGGTGCCGGAAGGCGCGAAGACCGACAAGGAGCCGGTCAAGCCCGGCGCGCCGGTGCTAAAGATCGACGAGCTCAAGAAATACTACAATGTCTCCGCCAATGAGGTGTTTGGCGGCGGCGAGGGGCGTGTCGTCAAGGCCAATGAGGCGATCAGCTTCGAGGCGCGCGAGTCGGAAACGGTCGCCATCGTCGGCGAGAGCGGCTGTGGCAAGTCCACGCTGGCCAAGGTGCTGCTGGGGCTCGAGACGGCAAGCTCGGGCAAGATCACGCTCACCAATCGCGATATCCAGTCCACCCCGGTCGAGGAGCGCGACGTCGACACGGTGTCGTCGATCCAGATGGTATTCCAGAACCCGTTCGACACGCTGAACCCCAGCCATTCGGTGGGCTCGCAGATCATCCGCACGCTCGAAAAATTCAAGATCGGCAAGAATGTAGCCGAGCGCCGGCAGAAGATGTTCGATCTGCTCGACCTGGTGAAGCTGCCGCGCGCTTTTGCCGAGCGCATGCCGCGCCAGCTTTCGGGCGGGCAAAAGCAGCGCATCGGCGTGGCGCGCGCCTTTGCCGGCCGCGCCCGCGTGGTGGTGGCCGACGAGCCGGTCTCGGCGCTGGACGTGTCCGTCCAGGCGGCGGTCACCGAGCTTTTGATGGACATCCAGCGCGAGTCCAAGACCACGATGCTGTTCATCAGCCACGACCTTTCGGTGGTGCGCTACATCGCCGACCGCGTCGTGGTGATGTATCTCGGCCATATCGTGGAGCAGGGCACGACCGACCAGATCTTCTCGCCGCCCTATCACCCCTATACCGAGGCGCTGCTTTCGGCGATCCCGATCGCCGATACGAGCGTGGTCAAGAAGCGCATCGTTTTGGACGGCGAAATCCCCTCGGCGATGAACCCGCCCACGGGCTGCCCATTCCAGACCCGCTGCCGCTACAAGCACCTTGTGCCCGACAATCTCTGCGAGACCAAGGTGCCGCCGCTCAAGGATCTCGGCGATGGCCATAAGAGCCTGTGCTGGCTGTCGAATGAAGTGCTGGCGAAGATGGAGCCGGTGATCAGCTTCGACAAGGAGAACTCCGGGAGCAATGCGGCAGGGGGCACTTCGCCGGCGGCAGACAACGAAGGCACTGCCGCCTGACGGTGCGTGGCTATCGGGTACTGGGGCTTGCTTGACCGCGCCGTTCTCGGGGCGTAGGTCTGCCGTGCGTGTCGGTCAAGCATGGCAATTGCCGGCAAGCGCACTATCTAGGTGAGGGGCGTTGCGACGGCCCTTCAGGCAGTATCGGATGCCCAAAGTGTCTATCTCCCGCAACATCAAAAGCCTCTTGCTCGCAGCCCTTGCGGTCGTGGCTATGTCGGGCGCTTCGCAGGCCGTCGAGCTGCGACAGCCGGTCAGAAACAACGGTATTGGCGTCACCAATCAGCAGTTGCTGAACCAGTTGCAGACGCAGCAGAACGAGCAGATGCGGCAGAACTATCAGCAGCAGCAGCAGTTCTATCGGGAATTCGATCGCCCGCGCGTTGCGCCGCAGCAGATGGATATTCCCACCATGCGGCCGAACTGCGTGGTGACCGGCTACCCGCCCGGCTGCCACTAAGCCTGCTAACTTACTCCTGTTTCTGACGCCGTCGGACTGCGCGTCGTCAGGCGCCGATAGTGCGTCGTCTCCGGCGGATCTACAGGCAGTTCCATAGTAAAACATGATATTTATTGTCATGTTTTTATCGTGTCAGTTCAATCGTTTAGTGCGAAAATTGACCAATTGATAAAAAAATAAACTGTGCTAGCCTTCCTCAAATCCACAATAATGGGGAACTGAAATGGCCGAAGGTCAGTTCAAGGAAGGCATAGCCGCCGGAAGGCTTGCCGCCGCACAGTATGCGGAGAATTTTTCCGACCTGCATCCGCCGCTGGACCATCACGAAGCCTTGGTCGAGGCGGATCGCTGCTACTTCTGCTACGACGCGCCCTGCATGCAGGCCTGCCCGACCTCCATCGACATTCCGATGTTCATCCGGCAGATCGCCACGGGCAATCCACTCGGTTCGGCCAAGACGATCTTCGACCAGAACATTTTGGGCGGCATGTGCGCTCGCGTCTGCCCCACAGAGACGCTGTGCGAAGAGGTCTGCGTGCGTGAAACTGCCGAAGGCAAGCCGGTGCAGATCGGCCGCCTGCAGCGCTACTCCACCGACATCGCGATGGAAGAGGGCAAGCAGTTTTACAGCCGCGCCGAGCCGACCGGCCGCAAGATCGCCGTGGTCGGCGCAGGCCCCGCTGGCCTTGCCGCCGCGCACCGCCTGGCGCGCTATGGCCATGAGGTGACCGTGCTCGAGGCCAGGCCCAAGTCGGGCGGCCTCAACGAATACGGCATCGCCGCCTACAAAAGCACCGACGATTTCGCCCAGGCCGAGGTCGACTACGTTACTGCGATTGGCGGCATCACCATCGAGAACGGCAAGGCGATGGGCCGCGATTTCCATCTCGCCGACCTCACCGCGAAATATGACGCCGTGTTCCTGGGACTCGGCCTTGGCGGCATCAATGCGCTGCGTGCCGAAGGCGAGGATGCGGCTGGCGTCGAAAACGCCGTCGAATATATCGCCACGCTGCGCCAGGCGAGCGACCTCGGCGCACTGCCCGTCGGCCGGCGCATCGTCGTCATCGGCGGCGGCATGACGGCCATCGACGTGGCCGTGCAGTCCAAGCTGCTCGGCGCCGAAGAGGTCACCATCTGCTACCGCCGCGGGCAGGAGCACATGAACGCCTCCATATTCGAGCAGGATCTGGCGACCGCCAATGGCGTCATCATCCGCCACTGGATGCAGCCCAAGAGCGTCGTCTCCGAAGGGGGCAAGGTGGTGGGCATCGAGCTCGAATACACCGCGCTGAAGGGCGACAAGCTCACCGGCACCGGTGAGATCGTGCGGTTGGCTGCCGACCAGGTGTTCAAGGCAATCGGCCAGGCCTTTGAGCCGTCGTCGGTGAACGGCTCCGGCGCGAGCCTTGCCATGGAAGGCGGGCGCATTGTCGTGGACGAGCAGGGCCGCACGTCGCTGTCCAAGGTCTGGGCCGGCGGCGACTGCATCCTCGGCGGCGACGACCTCACCGTTTCGGCCGTCGCGCAGGGTCGCGATGCCGCCGAAAGCATTCACAAGTCACTGACCGCGAACGGGAGGGCGTGAGCATGGCTGATATCCGCAACAACTTCATCGGCATCAAGTCGCCCAATCCGTTCTGGCTGGCTTCCGCGCCGCCCACCGACAAGGCCTACAATGTCGAGCGCGCCTTCAAGGCGGGCTGGGGCGGCGTGGTCTGGAAGACGCTGGGCGAGGAGGGCCCGCCGGTCGTCAACGTCAACGGCCCGCGCTACGGCGCGATCTGGGGCGCTGATCGCCGCCTGCTCGGTCTCAACAACATCGAGCTGATCACCGACCGCGACCTGCAGACCAATCTGCGCGAGATGAAGCAGGTGAAGATGAACTGGCCGGATCGGGCGCTCATCGCCTCGATCATGGTGCCCTGCGTGGAGGAGAGCTGGAAGGCGATCCTGCCGCTGGTGGAAGAGACCGGTGCTGACGGCATCGAGCTGAACTTCGGCTGCCCGCACGGCATGAGCGAGCGCGGCATGGGCTCGGCGGTCGGCCAGGTGCCGGAATATATCGAGATGGTTGTGCGCTGGTGCAAGCAGTACACGCGCATGCCGGTCATCACCAAGCTGACGCCCAACATCACCGACATCCGCAAGCCGGCGCGTGCGGCACATGCCGGCGGCACGGACGCGGTGTCGCTGATCAACACGATCAACTCCATCACCGCGGTCGATCTCGACAGCTTCTCGCCCGAGCCTTCCATCGACGGCAAGGGCAGCCATGGCGGCTATTGCGGCCCGGCGGTCAAGCCGATCGCGCTCAACATGGTGGCGGAGATCGCCCGCGATGCTGAAACGCGCGGCTTGCCGATCTCCGGCATTGGTGGCATCACCACCTGGCGCGACGCGGCTGAGTTCATGGCACTCGGCGCCGGCAATGTGCAGGTTTGCACGGCGGCCATGACCTATGGCTTCAAGATCGTGCAGGAGATGATCGCCGGCCTTGAGAACTGGATGGACGAAAAGGGCCACAAGACCCTCGACGACATCATCGGGCGTGCCACGCCTAACGTCACCGACTGGCAGTATCTCAACCTCAACTACATCGCCAAGGCGAATATCGACCAGGACGCCTGCATCAAGTGCGGCCGCTGCCACATCGCCTGCGAGGATACCTCGCACCAGGCGATCACCAGCATGGTCGACGGCGTGCGCCACTTCGAGGTGATCGACGAAGAGTGCGTGGGCTGCAACCTCTGCGTCAATGTCTGCCCGGTTGAAGGCTGCATCACCATGGAGCCGCTGGCTGTGGGTGCGCTCGACAAGCGCACGGGCAAGACCGTGTCGCCCGACTACGCCAACTGGACCACGCATCCGAACAATCCAATGGCCCGACAGGCCGCGGAATAAGGTTCCTCCTGGCCAGGCGGGGTCCCGAAAGGGGCTCTGCTTGGCTGTCTTCTGAAGCTGGCGGGCCTTTGGTCCGCCAGTTTTCTATTTGGAAAATTGACGATGAAAATTATCCAGGATACAAAATATCCACGAATCGAAACGGTGAACCATGAAGCTGAGTGAAGGCGTCGAAGCCGCGATCCATTGTGCTCTTGTCCTGGTTGGCATGAACGAGGGCGCGACCATGCCGGGTGCCGCGCTGGCCGAGCAGTTTGGGGTGTCGTCCAGCTATCTCCTGAAACATCTCAATGCGCTAGTCGCCGCGGGCATTTTCGAGTCAGTGCCGGGCCCGACCGGCGGCTACAGGCTGGCGCGCGCGGCTGAGGATATCTCGCTGCTCGACATCGTGCTCGCCGTCGAAGGGCCGCAGCCGGCATTCCGCTGCGGTGAGATCCGCCAGCGCGGCCCGGCCAAATTGCCGGCTTCCGCCTATGCAAAACCCTGCGGGATCAATGCCGCGATGCTGCGGGCGGAGAGGGCCTACCGTGCCGCGCTCGCCGCCGAGCGCCTGTCTGACATCGTGGCCGAATTCAGGACTGAGGGCGACCCGCGCTCGGTGGCGGCAAGCTGCGTCTTCGTGGCGCGCCACCAGCGTCCGCAAAAATCGATTTCAACCAAGCGATAGAGAGAGGAATGACATGCAGCCGAGATTGAATTTCTTCAATGCCGCGCCGGAGCTGATCAAGGAAGTGCAACGCCTGAACAAGGCCGTGGACGAATGCGGCCTGGAAAAGAGCCTCTTGCACCTCATCAAGCTGCGCGCCTCGCAGATCAATGGATGCTCATATTGCGTCGACATGCACAGCCGCGAGGCGCGCCACGACGGCGAGACCGAGCAGCGGCTCTATCTCGTTGCCGCCTGGAAGGAGTCGCCACTGTTTTCCGAGCGCGAGCGCGCCGCCTTTGCCTGGGTAGAGGCAACCACGCTGATCTCCAAAGACGGCGTTTCCGACGAGCTTTACGCAAAAACGCTCAAGCACTTTTCCGAAACGGATCTGGTCAAACTCACGGTGGCCGTGGGCATGATCAACATCTGGAACCGGCTCTGCGCATCGTTCCATGCAATTCACCCGGTCGAGAAGGCTGAGGCCGCATAGCTGTTCCATCGACTCCGGATCGAAATCACGCCTGCCGACGAGGAAACTGCGTCGGCAGGCATTAGAGCGCGCAGGAAATGCGTCTCGCCCTACGGTTGGAGGCAATCCTCCCCAGCCGTCAAAACGGCCAGACATCGTCGGGCCGTGTTGTTTGTCTGACGTCAGAATGAGACCTTGGCGCCCACAGATATGGTGGTCGAAACAAAGTCCATGCCGGCACTATCCTTGTATTTCGCCCCCCGGGCGCCACTCGGAATGTCGTAGAGCGTCGTATCGCCTGTCTTGCGGAAGTACTTGTCGAAATTGCCCGCCAAGAAGAAGCTGGTGCGCTCGTTCCACTGATATCTGGCGCTGGCACCCACCGACACGAACGGGTTCGTATCGTATTCGTCTTCGAAGCGCAGGTCGCGCATCCAGTGATGGTCGGTGTCGCTGGCGTTCACCGCAAAACCGCCGCGCAGCAGTCCAGACAGAGACCAGTCGTCGATCTGCGTGGTTGCTTCGGCACCGATAAACAAAGTCGGGTATCGCTGTTCGAACGATATACCCCGTTCGCCGTCCGGGAACGTGCCGATGTCATCGCGGAAACCGTTGAAGCTATAGACATAGGAGCCGCCATACGCCGACCATTTGACGTCCGTGTATTTGAAGCCGCCATGCAGATTGACGGTCGTCGTATCGTTGAAAGCGAAGTTGCGGCCCAGCGCGACATCCAGATTGATGTAGCGATTGAGATCGGTGTCCGGATGAATCGAGCGGTCTGACCAATCGTCATCGCCCCTGCCTGGTGAGAAAGGCTCCAGCCAGTCGTAATCCTTCATCTCGCTCTGGCCTGAAAAGCCGATCACGGCATTTGCCGAAACAGTCCAATGATCCGCGAAATCTGCCTTGGCGCCGAGCGTGGCAACCGGGGCCTGTGTCTTCCAAATCAATTGGCTGACGCGATTGGCATTGTCGTCATAGACGACCTCGTTTCCTTTCAGCCACGTGTAGCCGACGCCGCCAAGGATCGTGATGCTCTTGTCTGCGGACTGGAACAGAGTCTCATTGGGTAACTGATCCGCTGCTCGAGCCGTCGTCGCTCCGGCGAGCGAGAACAATGCGAGCACGGCAACGTAAGATCCGACGGTATGCACTAAAAGCCCCCTCGAAGGTCAAATAACCCCTTGCCGGGACTATGTTATTAGCTGTCGCTTGTCTGTCGCCATTGCGCAACACTGCAACATTTGTATCGAAGCCCAATGCAGCCTTCTGGGCGCGGTCCGGGGGGCTGCGCGTTAGCCGTGCGGGCTTTCATTTTTTCATGCGTCTTGCCCGCCGTGCTGCGCAATGCTTTGCTGCGCGGAAAATGGAGGGGGAGAAAATGCGCCTTGCTGTTCTTGGCCTTGCTGCCGCTGCCTGCCTGCAATTTGGAGATGCCTTCGCGCAGCAAGCGGTCTTCGATGAGTTGAAGCCGATAGACGTCGAGGCGGCCGACCCGGATTTCGTTGCCGACATGTTCGGCCCATGGACCATCAGCAATTCGAGCGGCGACAAGAACTGCATCGCCGTTCTGAAGCGCGAGCAGACCATCGGCGGCATGGAGATCGAGCTTGCGCCCGCCTGTGCCGCGACCTTTCCGGTTCTGGGCGACATCACCGCATGGCGGCTGCTGGAGGGCTGGGCCATCGATCTGGTCGATGCCGAGCGCAAGACGCGCGTTCGTTTCGAGACGCCGGACGACATCTATGTCGCCTATCCCGAAACGGACGGCATTTTCACGATCCAGCCGGTTCCCCGCGACTGAGCGGATCGGCTGGATGTATCAGGCCTCCTTGCTGTCGAAGAAAAACAACTCGGCGCCGGCGTCGGCAAAGTTCGGAATGTCGCCCGCTGCCGCCTGACCCTCTGGCGAGGACAGTCCCGTTTGTAGCGCGTCAAGGGAGGGGAAGTGGAGCACTGCGACCAGGTGATAAGGCGCCTGGCCTGCGGGGCTTGCCACGACGCCCTTGCTTACCTCGTACTTCCCAAGGCCGGGAATTTTCCTGGCGAGTGGGACGTGGGTGGAAAAATAATAGCGGTCGAAGGCCTCCGGGTCCTTCGGCGTCCGGTACATCACGATCAGCTTTGCCATCGACGTCTCCTCCGTCGCTCGGCCCGCACGCAAGCGGGGACACGCCGGCAGTTGCGGGGAGGTCCGGTTAGGATGGCCGAAGCTTGGTTTCGTGGATAGCCGGACGATAGTCCTGCGTGGGCGGTTCCGCCACGCTCAGTCCTTGTGCGGCGCCAGTCCGTGGACGAAGAGGTTTTCGAGGAAGCGCGCCGCATCTTCGAAGCGGCCTTCGCCGCCGCGGTCGGGGCCGAGAACGGCGCGCACCTGCACGTCGAAGTCGGCATAGTGCTGGGTCGTCGCCCAGATTGAGAAGATCAGGTGCCAGGGGTCGGTCTGGATGATCTTGCCGGCGCGCATCCAGCTTTTGATGATCTCGGCCTTCTCGTCGACCAGTTCCTTCAACTCGCCCTCCAGCAGCGGCATGATGCGCGGCGCGCCCTGCAGGATCTCGTTGGCGAACAGCCGGCTTTCGCGTGGGAAATCCCGCGCCATCTCCAGCTTGCGGCGGATGTAGCCGCGAATCTCGGCGATCGGGTCGCCGCTGTCGTCCAACTCGCGCAACGGTGCGAGCCAGGTCTTCAGCAGACGCTCCATCAGCGTCTCGTAGATGTCTTCCTTGCGCCGGAAATAGTAAAGCAGGTTGGGCTTGGACATGCCCGCCGCGTCGGCGATCTGATCGATGGTCGAGCCGCGGAAACCGTGGGTGGAAAACACCTCCAGCGCGGCCTCGAGAATGAGCTCCCGCTTTTCTTGCTGAATGCGGGTTCGGCGCGGAGGGACAGTGCTTTGGCTGCTCATGCGAGCCTCCTCGGGCCGAAATATAAAAACAGGCTGTGGACCAATCCGCTGGACCAGTTTCTCTTGGCCGGTGGAACGCGATTTCGCGCGTGCATATGGGCTAGTATTCCCTTGACCGCCCGTATGGCGGTGCTAACGTTTGTCCAATCGGTCAAAAATTGCGTAACACAAAAGTACCGCAAAGACCAAGCGTTGGCCGCAATGAAACAGGGGACCCAAAAGGAAAGCTTGGTTATGTCCAATAGAAAGAACGTCGCGCCGAACGACCTCAGTGCATTCTGGATGCCTTTCACGTCGAACCGCCAATTCAAGCAGGCGCCGCGTATGCTCGTCAGTGCCAAGGACATGCACTATACGGCAAGCGACGGCCGCAAGATCCTTGACGGTACCGCCGGCCTCTGGTGCGTCAACGCCGGCCACTGCCGCCCCAAGATCACCGAGGCGATCCAGAATCAGGCAGCCGAGCTCGACTACGCGCCGGCCTTCCAGATGGGTCACCCGATCGTGTTCGAGCTGGCGAACCGCCTGGTCGACATCGCGCCCGCGGGCATGGACCATGTGTTCTTCACCAATTCCGGTTCGGAATCGGTCGACACCGCGCTGAAGATGGCGCTCGCCTACCATCGCGTGAAGGGCGAGGGCTCGCGCACCCGCCTCATCGGCCGCGAACGCGGCTATCACGGCGTCAATTTCGGCGGCATCTCGGTCGGCGGCATCGTCACCAACCGCAAGATGTTCGGCACGCTGCTCACTGGCGTCGATCATATGCCGCATACGCATCTGCCGGCAAAGAACGCCTTCACCAAGGGCGAGCCGGAGCATGGCGCGGAGCTCGCCGACGAGCTGGAACGCATCGTCGCGCTGCATGACGCCTCGACCATAGCGGCCGTCATCGTCGAGCCGGTCGCCGGTTCCACGGGCGTGCTGATCCCGCCGAAGGGCTATCTCCAGCGACTGCGCCAGATCTGCGACAAGCACGGCATCCTGCTGATCTTCGACGAAGTCATCACCGGTTTCGGCCGTCTCGGCACGCCGTTCGCGGCTGACTATTTCGGCGTCATCCCCGACATCATGACCACCGCCAAGGGCGTCTCCAACGGCGTCATCCCGATGGGCGCGGTGTTCGTGAAGAAGGAAATCCACGACGCCTTCATGAACGGCCCCGAGCATCTGATCGAGTTCTTCCACGGTTACACCTATTCGGGCAACCCGATCGCCTCGGCCGCGGCTCTCGCCACGCTCGACACCTACAAGGAAGAGGGTCTGCTGACGCGCGGTGCGGAACTCGCTACCCACTGGGAAGAGGCGCTTCACTCACTCAAGGGCGAGCCGCATGTCATCGACATCCGCAACATCGGCCTCGTCGGTGCGATCGAGCTGGAATCGATTCCCGGCCAGCCCAGCAAGCGCGCGTTCTCGGCCTTCGTGAAGGCATTCGAGCGCGGTGCGCTGATCCGTACCACCGGCGACATCATCGCGCTGTCGCCGCCGCTGATCGTCACCAAGGGCCAGATCGATGAACTGATCGATCATGTCCGCGAAGTACTGAATATGATCGACTAAGACCAAATGATGCCGGGAGGCCGAGGTGCCTCCCGGCATTTTAATAAGCAAGACCAGGGAAAGAAAAGAATGGCGGCGCCGGGCGAAAATCTGCGAATCAATTCAGACCGTTTGTGGGATTCGCTGATGGAAATGGCGAAGATCGGGCCGGGCATTGCGGGTGGCAACAACCGCCAGACCCTGACCGACGCCGACGGCGAAGGCCGGCACCTCTTCAAGAAGTGGTGCGAGGAAGCGGGCCTTGAGATGGGCGTGGACGAGATGGGCACCATGTTCGCCCGCCGCGAAGGCACCAACCCCGATGCCCTGCCGGTCTATGTCGGCAGCCACCTCGACACTCAGCCCACCGGCGGCAAGTTCGACGGCGTGCTCGGCGTTCTGGGCGGCTTGGAAGTCATCCGCACGCTGAACGATCTCGGCATCAAGACAAAACATCCCATCATCGTCACCAACTGGACGAACGAGGAAGGCACGCGCTTTGCCCCGGCCATGCTGGCCTCGGGCGTGTTCGCCGGCGTGCATGACCAGGATTGGGCCTATGCCCGCAAGGACGCCGAAGGCAAGCTGTTCGGCGACGAACTCGCCCGCATCGGCTGGAAGGGCGACGAGAAGGTCGGCGCGCGCAAGATGCGCGCCTTTTTCGAATTGCATATCGAGCAGGGGCCGATCCTCGAGGACGAGGAAATCGAGATTGGCGTCGTCACGCACGGCCAGGGCCTAAAGTGGCTGCAGGTCACGTTGACCGGCGTGGAAGCGCATACCGGCTCCACGCCGATGCCCAAGCGCCGCAATGCCGGCCTCGGCATGGCGCGCGTGACCGAACTGGTGCACGAAGTGGCGATGGACTACCAGCCCGACGCCGTCGGCGCGATCGGCCACATGGAGGTCTATCCGAACTCGCGCAACATCATCGCCGGCCGCACGGTCTTCACCATCGACATCCGCTCGCCCGACAAGGAAGTGCTGGACGAGATGGACGCCCGCATCCGTGACGGCATCGCCACCATCTGCGAGGCGCTCGATATTTCCTTCGAAATCGAGCAGGTCGGGCACTTCGACCCGGTCACGTTCGACGAGGGTTGCGTCAAGGCGATCCGCGACGCGGCCGACCGGCTGGGCTACATGCACCGCAACATCGTTTCGGGCGCCGGCCACGATGCCTGCTGGATCAACCGCGTTGCGCCCACGGCCATGGTCATGTGCCCGTGCGTCGACGGACTCAGCCACAACGAGGCCGAGGAAATCTATCCGGAATGGGCGGCCGCCGGCTGCGATGTACTTTTCCACGCTGTAGTGGAGACTGCGGAGATCGTGGAGTAACATCACGCAGAACACTACCCGGGCCGACGCGCCACAAAGAGCGCGCGGCCCGCAAGAAGGGGAACATGGGAGAATAATGAGGAACATCTTCACACACGGCACATAGCGACCGGTCGCCTTAGCGCGCCGCAAGGCCGCGCACCTGGCGATCCGGTTGTTTGGTAAGCAGCGGAAAGTTCCGAAAACCGCATTCCACTTTTCGGTCCGATGCCTCAGCGGGGCGGGGAAACGCGCTTCTGCGACCAGATTGCGAAATCGAGTCAGGAGACGGCATCAACCCGTTGTTTTCCGGACCGGTTTTGCGTTCGTGCCCCTGTGCAGCCCCCCGAAATACGCTTTGATCGATCAACGGAAATTGGAAAGCCAGCAGCTTGCAGCCAGCACACAGCAATACCGTCATCGAAGCCAGTAAGCTCGGGCTTACCTTCCAGACCAGCGACGGGCCTGTCAGGGCGCTGTCGGATGTCGACCTTTCGATCGGCAAGGGGGAGTTCGTCTCCTTCATCGGTCCGTCCGGATGTGGCAAGACCACTTTCCTGCGCGTGATCGCCGACCTTGAGCAGCCGACTTCGGGCACCATCTCCATCAACGGCATGACGCCCCAGCAGGCGCGCGAGGCCCGCGCCTATGGCTATGTGTTCCAGGCGGCGGCGCTGTTTCCGTGGCGCACCATCGAGAACAACGTGGCGCTGCCGCTGGAGATCATGGGCATTTCGCGGGGTGAGCAGAAGGCGCGCATCAAGCGCACGATGGATCTCGTCAATCTCTCCGGCTTCGAGAAGAAATATCCCTGGCAGCTTTCCGGCGGCATGCAGCAGCGCGCCTCAATCGCGCGTGCGCTCGCCTTCGACGCCGACCTGCTTTTGATGGACGAGCCCTTCGGCGCGCTCGACGAGATCGTGCGCGATCACCTCAACGAGCAGCTTCTGAAACTCTGGGCTCAGACCAACAAGACGATTTGCTTCGTCACCCACTCCATCCCGGAGGCGGTGTATCTGTCGACGCGCATCGTGGTGATGTCGCCACGCCCCGGCCGCGTGACTGACGTGATCGAGTCGACGCTCCCGCGGGAGCGGCCGCTCGACATCCGCGAGTCGCCTGAATTCCTGGCAATCGCCGCGCGCGTGCGCGACGGCCTGCGGGCCGGCCATTCCTACGACGATTGAGGCCGGAAATGGACCGCTTTCGCGACAAAATTGTCCCCGTCACCACGCTCCTCGCGGGGCTGGTGGTGCTCTGGTACGTCTTCGCCGTAATCCTGAACACGCCGGTCCAGCGAGACATTGACCGCCGCGCCGGCGATGATCCCAGCTTTTCAGAATTCGTCGGCCGGACGCTTGCGCAGGCGAAGCCTACGTTGCCCGCGCCGCACCAGGTGGCCTCGAATTTCTTCGAAAACACTTTTACGCGGAAGATCACCAGCAACCGCAGCCTCGTCTACCACGCCTGGGTAACGCTCTCTTCTACCTTGCTGGGCTTTGCCTTCGGCACCGTGCTCGGCGTGCTGATCGCAGTGGGCATCGTGCATTTCATTGCGCTCGACCGCAGCCTGATGCCCTGGATCATCGCCTCGCAGACCATCCCCATCCTCGCCATCGCGCCGATGGTGGTGGTTGTGTTTGCGGCTATCGGCATCACAGGCCTGCTGCCCAAGGCGCTGATCTCGACCTATCTGTCGTTCTTTCCGGTCGCTGTCGGCATGGTGAAAGGCCTGCGTTCGCCCGAACTTCTCTACCTCGACCTGATGCACACCTATAACGCCAGCGCCTCGCAGACTTTTTGGAAGCTGCGGGTGCCGGCCTCTGTGCCGTATCTCTTTGCGTCGATGAAGGTGGCGGTGGCGGCAAGCCTGGTCGGCGCGATCGTAGCCGAACTGCCCACGGGTGCGGTGGCCGGCATCGGCGCCAAGCTGCTAGCAGGCTCCTACTACAGCCAGACCATCGACATCTGGTCGGCGCTCGTGGCCGGCTCGCTGGTGGCGGTTCTGCTGGTCACGCTAGTGGGTGTCGCAGGGCGCATCGTCGAACGTTCGATGGGCGGGAGGCCGGCATGAGCGCTTTAAAGATCTCATGGCAGGCGGCGCTGGCGCTCGTCCTTTGCGTCATCGCGGCATTCACGTTGCCGGTCGCGGGAGCCGAGGGGAGCAATCCGTTCAGCTCGAGCACGACGCTCGCAATATTCGCGCTCGTCGGCCTTGCTGCCCTGATTTCCATGATGCGGGTCACCGATGCCCTTGCCGCGACGACCCTCTTCGTCGGCGCGCATGGGGCGGCGTGGCTGCTTCTTGCCGGCATCGCCGGGAACGAGGGCGCTGCGCGGGCACCGTTCTTCCTGCTGATCGCCGCCGGCTGGCTCCTGGCATGGCGCTGCGTGACCGTGCTTTCGGCGATGCGCCCGAAGGACCGGGCCGTGAGCACATTCCTGCGGCTGCTCATCCCCACCATCTTCGGCGCCTGGATCCTGATCCTCTGGGAGGCGATTACGCGCGGGGCGGGCATTCCCTTCGTGCTTCTGCCGCCGCCCAGCTCCATCGGCGTCCGGCTGGCCAACTCGGTTCCGGTGCTGTGGGCCGACGTGAACCAGACGATCTTCCATTCGGTGATCGTGGGCTACATCATCGGCTGCGGCGCGGGCTTTGCAACGGCTATCCTGGCCGACCGCGTTCCCTTCCTCCGGCGCGGACTTCTGCCCATCGGCAACATGGTGTCGGCGCTGCCGATCATCGGTGTCGCGCCCATCCTGGTCATGTGGTTCGGCTTCGACTGGCATTCCAAGGCTGCAGTTGTCGTCATCATGACCTTCTTCCCGATGCTGGTGAACACGGTGGCGGGACTAGCCGCCTCCGGCCACATGGAGCGCGACCTGATGCGCACCTACGCTTCGGGCTACTGGACGACGCTGCTCAAGCTCAGGCTGCCGGCAGCGGCGCCCTTCATCTTCAACGCCTTGAAGATCAATTCGACGCTGGCGCTGATCGGCGCCATCGTGGCCGAGTTCTTCGGCACGCCAGTCGTGGGCATGGGCTTCCGTATCTCAACCGAGGTCGGCCGCATGAACATCGACATGGTGTGGGCCGAGATCGCGGTTGCGGCGCTTGCGGGTTCGGTCTTCTATGGCGCGATCGCCCTTGTCGAAAGGGCCGTTACATTTTGGCATCCGTCTGTCCGTGGTGGGTAGGCGCACTTCAGAGGGTGAAAAAATGAAGAAACTGATTGTTTCCATGCTTGCGGGCACAATGTCGCTGGCCGCGGTCCATGCCTGGGCCGCGGATAAGGTGACGCTGCAGCTCAAATGGGTGACGCAGTCGCAGTTTGCCGGTTACTACGTCGCCAAGGAGAAGGGCTTCTACGAAGCCGAAGGCCTTGACGTCGAGATCAAGCCGGGCGGCCCCGATATCGCTCCCGAGCAGGTGATTGCCGGCGGCGGTGCCGACGTCATCGTCGACTGGATGGGTGGTGCGCTGGCCGCGCGCGACAAGGGCGTGATGCTGGTCAACATCGCCCAGCCGTACAAGAAGGCCGGCATGGAACTGGTCTGCCCGAAGGACGGCCCGATCAAGACGGAAAAGGATTTCCCCGGCCACACGCTCGGTGTCTGGTTCTTCGGCAACGAGTATCCATTCTACGCCTGGATGAACAAGCTCGGCTATTCGACCGAAGGCGGCAAGGACGGCGTGACCGTGCTGAAGCAGAGTTTTGACGTGCAGCCGCTGATCCAGAAGCAGGCCGACTGCATCTCGGTCATGACCTATAACGAGTACTGGCAGCTCATCGACGCCGGCTACAAGCCGGAAGACCTGACCGTCTTCAACTACACTGCCATGGGCAACGACCTGCTCGAGGACGGCATCTATGCGCTGGAAGACAAGCTGAAGGACCCAGCTTTCCAGGACAAGATGGTCCGCTTCGTCCGCGCTTCGATGAAGGGCTGGAAATATGCCGTGGACAACAATGACGAAGCGGCCGGGATTGTCATGGACAATGGCGGCCAGGACGACAACCACCAGAAGCGCATGATGAGCGAGGTCGCCAAGCTCATCGACAACGCCGACGGCAAGCTCATCCCGGCGGCCTACGAGCGCACTGCCAAAGCGCTGCTCGACCAGAAGATCATCACCAAGGAGCCGCACGGCGCCTACACCACCGAGATCACCGACAAGGCGATCAAGTAAGCTGCTTCAGCCTAAGGCCGATGAGACAAGAGGGGCGGGAAACCGCCCCTTTTCATTGCTGCAGGGGCAACTTTGGCGGGCGCCATCCGTTCTTAGTCTTTCCGCCGGAAGCGCAGGCTCGTCTTCTGGGCGACGTGCTTCCATGCCAACCGGAGGCAGTGACATGAAACCTTTCAGACTTTCGGTGCTGATTGCCGGTCTCGCCATCCCCGCCGTGCTCATGATTTCGCCCGGCCTGGCGGAGTCGATCAATTTCGCCGCCAAGATGGACGGCACCCATGAAGTCCCGCCCACCGACAGCAAGGGAACAGGGATCGTGACCGTCACCTACGATCCCGACACGAAGACGATGGAATGGACGTTGAAATATTCCGGCCTGACCGGCGAGCCCATGGCTGCGCATTTCCATGGGCCGGCCGAGCCGGGCAAGAATGCGGATATAGCGGTGCCGATCCCCGATACGAAGAGTGGAAGCAAGGGGTCGGCGACATTGACCGATGAACAGGCCAACGACCTGACGGCCGGCAAGTACTATGTCAACGTCCACACCGAGAAGCATCCCGACGGCGAGATTCGCGGCCAGGTGAAGAAGGCAAGCAAATAGCTCGCATTCCGGCGCAGGGCCTAAGTGGCTTTCGGTAGCGCATCAAAGCAGAGAGGGCGCCGTGGGCGCCCTCCTTGGTAGACTTATCAGCGCTTTTCGCGGATGTCAGTTAGCGTGCGGGCCGGCGTGATCGCCTCGGGATCGAGCTTGATCTCGATGATCGCCGGCTTGCCGCTTGCCTTGGCGCGCTCGAAGGCGGGGGCGAAGGCATCGGTGGTTTCCACTGTTTCGCCATGTCCGCCATAGGCGCGGGCGAGGGCTGCGAAGTCGGGATTGCGCAGGTCGGTCGCCTCGACGCGACCCGGATATTCGCGCTCCTGGTGCATGCGGATCGTGCCGTAGATGCCGTTGTTCACCACGACCACGATGATAGGCAGGTCGTACTGCACGGCGGTGGCGAATTCCTGGCCATTCATCATGAAGCAGCCGTCGCCGGCGAAAGCGACCACGGTGCGCTCAGGGAAGGTGGCCTTGGCGGCGACCGCGGCCGGCGTGCCATAGCCCATCGAGCCCGAAGTCGGAGCGCCCTGCGTGGCAAAGCGGCGGAAGCGGTGGAAGCGATGCACCCAGGTGGCGTAGTTACCCGCGCCATTGGTGAGGATGGCGTCCTCGGGCAACACGCTTTCCAGATAGTCCATGATCGGACCCATCTGCACCGCGCCGGGGCCGGTCTTCGGGGTGGTCGACCAGGCGAGGTAGTCGGCGTGCGCTTGCGCCGTCGCATCGGCCCATGCCGGCTTGCTGGCGGGCTTGCGGGCCGCGAAAGCCGCGGCGAAGGCGGCCGGCGAAGCGTTGATGGCGACCGTTGGGCGATAGACGCGGCCGAGTTCGCTCGAATCCGGGTGGACATGCACCAGCTTCTGGTCCGGATAGGGGCTCTTCATCAGCGTGTAGTCGGACGACGGCATTTCGCCGAAGCGACCGCCGACGAGCAGGATGAGGTCGGCGTCCTTGATGCGTGCAGCGAGCTTGGGATTGATGCCGATGCCCACGTCGCCCGCGTAATTCGGATGCAGGTGGTCGAACAGCATCTGGCGGCGGAATGAGCAGCCGACCGGCAGCGACCAGGCCTCGGCCACAGCGCGGATATCAGCCACGGCCTTCTCGTTCCAGCGCGAACCGCCGAGAATGACGAAGGGGCGCTTGGCGCCGGCCAGCAGCTTTTCCAGTTCGGCCAGTTCTGCCTCGCCGGGCTGTGTCTCGACCGGGGTGAAGGGCAGGGCGGCTGGCGCTTCCACTACGCTCGTCAGCATGTCTTCCGGCAGCGAGATGACCACCGGGCCGGGGCGGCCGGACGTGGCCACCGAGAAGGCGCGAGTGACGATCTCGGGAATGCGGGCGGCGTCGTCGATCTCGGTCGCCCATTTGGCGATGGGGCCGAAGAAGGCGCGGTAGTCGACCTCCTGGAACGCTTCGCGCTCTTTGGCATGGCTGGCGACCTGGCCAATGAACATGATGAGCGGGATGGAGTCCTGCCGGGCAATGTGGATGCCGGCCGAGGCGTTGGTCGCGCCGGGGCCGCGGGTGACGAAGCAGATGCCGGGCTTGCCGGTGAGGCGGCCGGCGCAGTCGGCCATCATGGCCGCGCCGCCTTCCTGGCGGCAGACGATGCTCTGGATGGGCGAGTCATGAAGCGCGTCCAGCACGGCAAGGTAGGACTCGCCCGGCACGCAATACATGCGCTCGACGCCATTGGCCTCGAGTGCTTCGACGATCAGTTGGCCGCCGGTTTTCATGATCCCATTTTCTCCAGTTCCGCGAGTATTTCTTCTGTGTGTTCGCCAAGGCGCGGCGAGGGTCGGTCGTAGGTGAGCGGCGTTTCCGACAACAGCATCGGCGCGCGCACCGATGGCAGCTTGTTGCCGTGGCCGTCGTCGAGGTCGAGGCGCATGCCGCGCGCAATCACTTGTGGGTCGGCAAAAGCCTGGCCGATATTGTTGATCGGGCTTGCCGGCACATGGGCAGCCTCCAGCGCATCCAGCAGCGGCGCGCGTTCGAAGGCGGCAAGTGCGGCCACGATCTTCTCGCGAAGCGGGACGCGGTTGGCCACGCGGGCCGCGTTGGTGGCGTAGAGCGCATCGTCGGCCAGTTCTTCGATGCCGATCACGGCGCAGAATTTTCTGAACTGCCCGTCATTGCCGACAGCCAGGATAAAATGTCCGTCCTTCACCGGCAGCACTTCGTAGGGCGCGATGTTGGGGTGGGCATTGCCCATCTGTACCGGCGGCACGCCGGAGACCAGATAGTTGAGGTTCTGGTTGGCGAGCACCGAGACCTGCGCGTCAAACAGCGCCATGTCGATGTGCTGGCCCTGGCCGGTGGCTTCGGCGTGGCGAAGGGCGGCCTGGATGGCGATGACCGAATAGAGGCCGGTGAAGATGTCGGTGACGGCGACGCCCACCTTCTGCGGCTCGCCGCCGGCCGGGCCGGTGATCGACATCAGGCCCGACATGCCCTGGACGATGAAGTCGTAGCCCGCACGCGGTGCATAAGGGCCGGACTGGCCGAAGCCGGTGATCGAGCAATAGACGAGCTTCGGGTTGATCTGGCGCAGGCTTTCATAGTCGAGGCCGTATTTCTTTAGGCCGCCGAGCTTGAAGTTCTCGATCAGCACATCGGAGTTGGCGACAAGCTTGCGGATCGTCTCCGCACCCTCAGGCGTGGAAAAATCGATGGCGATGGAGCGCTTGCCACGATTGCAGGAATGGTAATAGGCGGCCGACAGGTTCTCGCCGTCATGGCCCTCGACGAAGGGCGGACCCCACTTGCGGGTGTCGTCGCCGCCGTTCGGGCTCTCGACCTTGATGACGTCGGCACCCAGATCTGCCAGCAATTGCCCGGCCCAAGGACCGGCGAGGATACGGGCGAGCTCGATGACGCGGATGCCGTGAAGCGGGGGAGTAGCCATGAAACGTCCTGAAGTGAACTGACTGAGGGACGCGAACGCTCTAGCAACAATGTGGCGGTCGTGTCACGACGGATACGCTATACCAGAGGTTGTCAGGTCACTTTGTCACCACCGATTTGGCCCATTCGGCAAATTGCGCCGCGATAATGTGACGGTTCACCTCGTTCAGGCTTTCGTGGCGGGTCTCAGCGTAAACCTTTGCAAACAGATTCGAAAAGCCCATTCGCCCGAGCCGCGCGGCGAGATCGTCGACAGCCTTGCCGCCGCTGGTCGCCGGGTCCTTCTCGCCGCCCACCAGATGGAAGGGAAGCTCACGCGAAAGCTTCGAAAAATTGCGGTCGTCGGCGGCAAAGAAGATCATCTCGAAAACGTCTTGCCACATCGATACCGTCGCATCCCAGCCGCAAAGTGGGTCGGCGACATATTTGGCAACTTCGGCCTCATCGCGCGACAGCCAGTCGAAATCGGTGCGGCGGTCCGGCACCTTCTTCGCCCAGTCCTGGAATGTCAGCCTTGGCAGGATGCGCGAGGGCACGTCCGAGCCCATCCGAAAGCGCTCATAGGCCAGCAGCGTCTGCCCCAGGCGGCCGAGCAGTCCGGCCGAGAAGTTGGCGTTCCAGATTGCAGCTGCGCCCACGCCTTGCGGGTGACGCAGCACATAGTTCAGCGCAACGATCCCGCCCATCGAATGGCCGAAGACGATGACCGGCAGGTTGGGATGTTCCGCGCCGATGAGCGTGTGGACTGCGCCGACATCAGCCATGACGCTTTCGACGCCGTCCTCGGTGGCGAACATGCCGCGCACCGTATGTGGCGCGGCGGTATCGCCATGGCCGCGATGGTCATGGACATAGACGTGAAAACCGTCGGCGGCCATGGTGTCGGCAAAGCGCGCATAGCGGGCGGCGTGCTCCGCAAGCCCGTGATTGACCTGAACGACGCCCAGCGGCTGGCCTTCGGCGCGCCGCGTGTAGAGATTGATCCTGGCGCCGCTCGGCGACTGAAGATGCATCTGCCTGTCGAACGGCATTGCTTTACCCCTTACCCGAGGGCGCAGTGTTGCGGTGGCCGGTTTCCGCGTCAAGGGCAGGGGCGGAGTTGTCCCGATGTCAGGAGTGGCCCGGGCCGCCCTTGTGTGCGGCGCGGCAGCCCATATATTGCGTTCACTTCGCAATCGGGTCTGCCTTGCCGCTCTTTCACGGTCAGCCGTGAAAGCGCTCCCGCCAACCTATCTTGCTCGCCTTGTCATGAAGCCGGTCATTTCCGTTTCCAATCTTTCCAAGACCTACGCGTCCGGTTTCACGGCGCTGAAGAACATCAATCTCGAAATCCGCAAGGGCGAGATTTTTGCGCTGCTCGGCCCTAACGGGGCGGGCAAGACGACGCTGATCAGCATCATTTGCGGCATCGTCAATCCGTCCGAAGGCATGGTCCTGGCGGACGGCTACGATATCCTCAGGGACTATCGCGCAGCGCGTTCGCGCATCGGACTTGTGCCGCAGGAACTGGCGACGGACGCCTTCGAGACGGTGTGGGCGACTGTCAGCTTTAGCCGCGGCCTGTTCGGTAAGCCGGCGAACCCGGCCTATGTCGAGAAGGTGCTGAAAGACCTCTCGCTCTGGGACAAGAAGGACAACAAGATCATCACGCTTTCGGGCGGCATGAAGCGCCGCGTGATGATTGCCAAGGCGCTGGCGCATGAGCCGCAGATCCTCTTCCTCGACGAGCCGACCGCAGGTGTCGACGTCGAGCTGCGCCGCGACATGTGGGAGCTGGTGCGCTCGCTGCGCGACACGGGCGTCACCATCATCCTCACCACCCACTACATCGAGGAGGCCGAGCAGATGGCCGACCGCGTGGGCGTGATCAACCAGGGCGAGATCATCCTGGTCGAGGAGAAGGCCGAACTCATGCGCAAGCTCGGCCGTAAGCAGCTGACGCTGCAGCTGCAGAACCCGCTCGACCATGTGCCCGCCGCGCTCAATGGGCATGGGCTGGAGCTGGTCGAAGACGGGCACGAGCTCGTCTACACCTATGATGCGCAGGGCGAACGCACCGGCATCACCTCGCTTCTCAAGGACCTCAACGACGCCGGCATCCGGTTCAAGGACCTGCAGACCAAGCAGAGTTCGCTGGAAGACATCTTCGTCAATCTGGTGAGGGAACGGCGATGAATTTTTACGCGATCCGCGCGATCTATATGTTCGAGATGTCGCGCACCTTCCGCACCCTGCTGCAGAGCATAGTGTCGCCGGTCATCTCCACCTCGCTCTATTTCGTGGTCTTCGGCGCGGCCATCGGCTCTCGCATCAGCGAGATCAACGGGGTCAGCTACGGCGCCTTCATCGTGCCGGGGTTGATCATGCTGCAACTGCTCACCCAGAGCATCTCCAACGCCTCTTTCGGGATCTATTTTCCGAAATTCGTCGGCACGATCTACGAACTGCTTTCGGCGCCAGTGTCCTATCTGGAGATCGTCATCGCTTATGTCGGGGCGGCGGCGTCCAAATCCATCCTCCTTGGCCTGATCATCCTCGCGACCGCCTCGCTGTTTGTGCCGCTGCACATCGAGCATCCGTTCTGGATGGTTCTGTTCCTGTTTCTGACGGCGGTGACGTTCAGCCTTTTCGGCTTCATCATCGGCATATGGGCCGGCAATTTCGAGCAGCTGCAACTCGTCCCGCTGCTGATCGTGACTCCACTGACCTTCTTGGGCGGTAGCTTCTATTCCATCGATATGCTGCCGCCGTTCTGGCACTCGGTGTCGCTGTTCAATCCGGTGGTCTATCTGGTCAGCGGCTTCCGCTGGAGCTTCTTCGGCATATCGGATGTGAATGTCGGCATAAGCCTTGGCATGACGCTGTTTTTCCTCACTGCGTGCCTGGCCACGGTGTGGTGGATCTTCAGGACCGGCTGGCGGATCAAGGCCTAGCGGGTTCGGCCGCTAGTTATACTCGACCCTCTGGATCGCCGGCGGCTTCCATGTGCCGTCGATCGCTTCCTGGCGCGGCTGATAAAGTCGCAGGATCAGCATCATGCCACCCGCGTCAGGCGTCGGTAGCCAGTTGGCTTCCTTGTCCGGGCCGGGCGATTCTCGTTCGATGAAGATCGTCAGCGAGCCGTCCTTGCCGTAGGTCATCTGGCTGCGGTCGCCGAGGGCATAGCGGTCGATCGGATTGCGCGAGAGGAAGCCGCCGCTGTCGTACATGGTCAGCGACCAGAACGCCTTGACCGGCGGTATCTCGTCCTGCCTGAAATGCAAGACATAGCGGTATGCGGCGTCGAGCGGCAGGTTGTTGGAATCGACGGCGGTTGTCGGATAGATCGCATCTTCGGCGAGGTTGCAGCCGAGATTGAAGAACGTCGAGTATGCGCGGAGGGCGTAGTTCTTGCCGAACCGTCCCATGTCGAGCGCAAACCGCCAGGTATTCACGGGCTTGCCCCGATCCACCGATTGCATTTCCCGCTGTCCATCGAGCATGCCGGAGTAGATGTCCTGCTGCAGGCTCTGATCGAACGATGCGAACTCGAACTTCCTCCCTGGGATGACGCCCACTCGCGTCAGGCGGTCCATGGTGCTCGGATCCGGCGGTTCGGGCGGATTGTAGACCAGCAACCGATTGAGGTTGTTGAAGAATGTGTCGGGCGTCATGCGTAGCGTCTGCTCCTGAACGGTCTTCTTCATGTCGACGGCCTCGTCGATCGGCACGTCGGCAGGCGGCGCATAGGGCTTTCCCCAGGAAGAGAGCGGCACCAGCTGATACTTGTCTTGCAGGGCATGCACCGCGGGAAGATCGGCCTCGTTGGCGACGTAGGTGCGCCCTTTCAGCAGCAGCATGGTCGTCGGCAGGTGCAGATGCGTAAGCCCGGCGGGGATAGACCCGTGCCATCGTGGGCCGACAAGCACGAAATTGCCGCCCTGACCGCCGACGGTGCGCGAACCCGGCGCTGCGGGAACGTTGTTCCATGCATCCACAAGCTGCATGATCCAGTAGCGATTGCCCATTTCGGGTACCGACAGAACGATGGGCTCGGCCCTTAGATCGATACAGGCGAGGGAATAGAGCGTATCGACGTTCATGTTGGCTGCGATCTGGGTATCGACGGTCGGAAAATCTCGGAAATGGGCGAACTGGTTCGGCGGCGCCTGCCGGTCGTTGGGCCGGGACACGTTGCTGGAGAGCAGCCACTGCCGTTCTATGTAGACCGGCGGCATACCCAGCACCCAGGCTTCCCGCGCCAGCCGCCGCGCTTCCCTGCGCGAAAACGGCCGGATGAATTTTTCGGATTTGGCGCCGCGCAGCATGCCGGATGCAACAACCATTCCCGCAAGGCCCGCGATCGTTTGTCTCCGGGTCAGCGCCATGGATTGCCTCCCATGCCGGTGCGGCAGCCGCTGCATTCGGGCAGCACGCAACAAGATAGCGCGGCAGACGCAAAAAGGTTGCCTTTTCGGGCACAGGGTGGAGGTCAGGAGAGGGGGAGGATCGGCCCGGAGACCGAAAGCATTTGCCGTTTCGGGCCGTATCGCCTACATAGCGCGCAACTTCCGAAACAGATTCATGGGATAAGCGCGCGTGGCACGCCAGTTCATCTATCACATGTCCGGGCTCTCAAAGGCTTACGGCACCAAGAAAGTTCTCGAAAACGTCCATCTTTCCTTCTACCCCGACGCCAAGATCGGCATTCTGGGCCCCAACGGCGCCGGTAAGTCGACGATCCTGAAGATCATGGCAGGGCTCGACAAGGAATACACCGGCGAAGCCTGGCTCGCCGAGGGTGCTACCGTCGGCTACCTCGCGCAGGAGCCGCAGCTCGACCCGGCAAAGACCGTGTTCGAAAACGTCATGGACGGCGTTAAGAAGAAGACGGCCATCATCGAGCGCTACAACGAGCTGATGATGAACTACTCCGACGAGACGGCGGAGGAATCGGCGCATCTCCAGGACGAGATGGACCGCCTGAACCTGTGGGATCTCGAACAGCAGGTCGAGATGGCGATGGAGGCACTTGCCTGCCCGCCCAAGGACGCCGACGTGACCAACCTGTCGGGCGGTGAGCGTCGTCGCGTGGCGCTCTGCAAGCTGCTGCTCAGCGAGCCGGACCTGCTGCTGCTTGACGAACCGACCAACCACCTTGACGCCGAGACCACGGCTTGGCTGGAAAAGCACCTGCGCGCCTACAAGGGTTCGGTGCTGCTCATCACCCACGACCGCTACTTCCTCGACAACGTCACCGGCTGGATTCTCGAGCTCGATCGCGGCCGCGGCATTCCCTACGAGGGCAACTACACCGCCTATCTGGAAGCCAAGGCAAAGCGCCTCAAGCAGGAAGGCCGCGAGGACGACGCCCGCCAGCGCGCGATCAGCCGCGAGCGCGAGTGGATCGCTTCCAGCCCGAAGGCCCGCCAGACCAAGTCCAAGGCCCGTATCAAGGCCTTCGAGGAACTTCTGGAGGCCGCAGACAGCCGCCGTCCGACGGACACGCAGATCGTCATTCCGCATAGCGAGCGCCTCGGCAACGTCGTCATCGAGGTCGAGGGCATCAACAAGGGCTTTGGCGAGGAACTGCTGATCGAAGATCTGTCGTTCAAGCTGCCGCCCGGCGGCATCGTCGGTGTCATCGGTCCGAACGGCGCCGGCAAGACCACGCTGTTCAAGATGATTACCGGTCAGGAGACGCCCAATTCCGGCTCCATCCGTGTTGGCGAGACGGTCAGGCTCGGCTATGTCGACCAGAGCCGCGATGCGCTCGACCCGAACAAGACCGTCTGGGAAGAAATCTCGGGCGGCGCCGAAGTGGTCAAGCTCGGCAAGTTCGAAGCCAACACGCGTGCCTACTGCTCGTCCTTCAACTTCCGCGGCGGCGACCAGCAGCAGAAGGTCGGCAACCTCTCCGGCGGTCAGCGCAACCGCGTGCACCTGGCCAAGATGCTGCGCACCGGCGGCAACGTGCTGCTGCTCGACGAACCGACCAACGACCTCGACACCGAGACGCTGGCAGCCCTTGAAGACGCGCTGGAAAACTACGCCGGCTGCGCCGTGATCATCAGCCACGATCGTATGTTCCTCGACCGTCTGGCCACGCACATCCTGGCCTTCGAGGGCGACAGCCATGTCGAGTGGTTCGAGGGCAACTTCGAGGATTACGAGAAGGACAAGGTCCGTCGCCTCGGACCGGATGCGCTCACCCCGCACCGGATGACCTACAAGCGGCTGACCCGCTAAGAATTGCCAACGCCCCGCCCTCAACCGGCGGGGCGTTTTCGTTTGAGGTGCCTGCTGGAGCCCATGCCGATGAAAGACTGGTCCGCTTCGCAATATCTGAAGTTCGAGGACGAGCGGACGCGGCCCGCGCGGGATCTTCTGGCGCAGGTGCTCATCGAGCGTCCACGCCGTGTGGTGGACGTCGGCTGTGGGCCGGGCAATTCGACCGAGCTTCTGGTCGAACGCTGGCCTGAGGCGAAGGTGTCCGGCTTCGACAGCTCGCCAGCCATGGTCGAGGAGGCGAAGAAGCGGCTCCCTTCGGTCGATTTCCGGATCGCGGATGCCGAAAGCTGGACGCCGGACGAGCCGGTGGACGTCATCTTTGCCAATGCGGTGTTTCAGTGGTTGCCCAACCACCAGCAGGTTCTGGCGCGCCTGCTTGGCCTGCTCGCGCCCGGCGACTTCCTCGCCGTGCAGATGCCCGACAATATGGCCGAGCCCTCGCATGTGGGGATGCGCGAGACGGCCGCCGCCATGCCTTTCGCGGCCAAGATCACCGGCGCTGCGCGTGCTCCGCTGCCGTCGGTCGTATCGTATTACGACCTTCTGGCTCCGCAGGCCGCGCGGATCGACATCTGGCACACCATCTACAACCATCCGCTGGCAGATGCCGCCGCGATCGTCGAATGGGTCAAGGGCACGGGACTAAGGCCGTTCATTGATCCGCTCGAAGAGCAGGAGCGGCAGGCTTTCCTTGCCGCCTATGCCGAGCGCATCGCCGCGGCCTATCCGCCTGCGGCGAACGGCAAGGTGCTGCTGCGATTTCCAAGGCTTTTCATCGTGGCGCAACGAAGATAGGAAGCAGCCTGCTTGGCGCGGCCGGTTAAGCTGACGTAAACTGCCGCACTGCAACAATAGACCGGCGATCTTGAAAACGTGCGCGTAGGGATCGTCAAGGGCATGCGCACAGGACAATCAAAAGCATGCATCGCGTCATCATCAGCGGCATCGGCGTCGAAATTCCCGAGGCCTCGATCACCAATGAAGAGCTGGTCGCAAGCTTCAATGCCTGGGTGGATGCCGAAAACCCAAAACGCGCCGGGCAGGGGCTGGAGCCGCTGTCGAAGTCGGACGCCGACTTTATCGTACAGGCCTCTGGCGTAAGGAAGCGCCACGTCATTGAACGCGAAGGCATTCTGGACCACACGCGCATGGCGCCGCGCATTGCCGCCCGCGCCGACGACGACCTGTCGCTGGAAGCGGAGTTCGGCATTGCCTCGGCACGCAAGGCGCTGGCGCATGCCGGCGTGGAGCCGGCGGACGTAGATCTCGTGATCTGCTCGGCTTCGCATCACCAGCGGCCCTATCCGGCGATCGCCATCGAGATGCAGCAGTCCATGGGCACCCGTGGAGCGGGCTTCGACATGGGCCTTGGCTGCTCCTCGGCCGCCGCGGGCCTGCATGTGGCCGCCGGCCTTGTGCGCGCGGGCGTGCAGAAGCGTGTGCTGGTGACGACGCCGGAGATCATCACCGGCCATCTCAATTTCCGCGACCGCCAGACCCATTTCATCTTCGGCGACGCCTCGGCCTCGATGGTGGTTGAGGCGATCGAGGAGGACGAGGTGCGGCCCGGCTGCTTCGAGGTGCTCGATACGCGGCTGTGGACGCAGCTTTCGAACAACATCCGCACCAATCTCGGCTATCTCACCCGCACAGCCCAGGAAGATCCCTACATGATCGAGCTGGAAGGCAACATGATCAAGCAGGTGGGCAATCGGGTGTTCAAGGACGTCACCGTCGCCGGCCACCGCTTCATCGTCGATTTCCTGGCCGAGCATGGCCAGACGCCGGACGACATCCGCCGCTTCTGGTTGCACCAGGCCAATGCGCGCATGAACGCCATGATCCTAAAACTCTCCTTCGGGCACGAGGTGGGACACGACCGCGCGCCAATGGTGCTGGAGCGGCTGGGCAACACTGCCGGCGCGGGCGCGGTGATCGCGCTCGAGGAAAACCACGCCGACATGAAGGCGGGCGATTACGGTCTGCTGTGTGCCTTCGGCGCGGGCTATTCCATCGGTGGCGCGCTGCTGAGGATGATGTAGGGGCGGGCGAACCGTCGCCACCGATCAGTCCCGCTCATCCACCGATCAGGCTTTTTGGCTGGACGTGAAGGCGGCGGATCGGCATCTTCGCGCCGAAACATGAGGAATCCCATGCTCGACCTGCAAAGCCCCGCCGACAACATCGAAATCCTGCCCGCTAGGAAGCTGACCGCCAGCGTTGCGGGTGTCTACATCGCTGAGAACGACGATTTCGAGACGCGGGCGACCGATGCGCTGGAGCTGGATTTCCGGGGCATCCTCGATGACTACCATGCCGGCCACACGCGTCGCTCGGGCGGGCGGGAGCCGTGGTATTCGCGTGGCACCGAAATGCGCAACGAGCGGCAGCTGTCCATCCTCGCGTCGGACGAGCTGGCTAGTGCGGCGCTGGCGATGGGCCTTGCCGAAATCAAGCCGGAATGGATCGGCGCCAATCTCGTCCTCGAGGGCCTGCCGCAGCTTTCCATGCTGCCGTCCGCCACGCTGCTGTTCTTCAAGGGCGGGGTGACGGTGAAGGTCGATGGCCAGAACGCGCCGTGCCGCATCGCCGGCCGTCGCATCGCCGAGCGCGCCGGCATGGCCGATATCGAAGCGGGCGCGCTTCTGTTTCCGAAGGTGGCCAAACGCCTGCGCGGGCTCGTCGCCTGGGTGGAGAAGCCGGGGCGGATCGAGGCGGGCGAAGAGGTTTCCGTGCGCATCCCCGAGCAGTGGATCTACCGGGCGTAACCCGGCACTATCCACTGCCGCGGGCAGTTCAATCCTTCACTAGCGGTTGCCCTTGGGACCCTGCGCCATCAAGGCGATGTTGTCCCATTTCTCCCAAACGGCGATGCGGTTGGCATATTCCTGCTTGATCATCGGCAGGCCGACATCGCCGAAGAACACGCGCAGCGGCGGCTCAGCTGCATCGACCAACGCCAGCATGGCCGGACCGGTCGCCTCGGGGTCGCCGGAAACGGTGGTTTCGCGGCGGTGGCTCATCCTGCCGCGCGCCTCGTTATAAGCGGGTATAGGCGCGGCGAATTTCGCCGAAGGTCCGCCCCAGTCGGTGGAAAAGCCGGCCGGCTCGACCAGCGTGACATGTATGCCGAACTCGGCGACTTCCTGGCTCAGCGCCTGGCTAAAGCCTTCCAGCGCCCATTTCGAGGCGTGGTAGAGGCCGAGCGAGGGGAAGGCGTTCACCCCGCCGATGGACGAGATCTGGATGATGTGGCCCGAACGCTGTGCGCGCATGAAGGGCAGCGCCGCTTTCGTGACCCACAGGGCGCCAAACACATTGGTTTCGATCTGTTCGCGTGCCTCTTCTTCGCTCACTTCCTCAATGGTGCCGAACTGGCCGTAGCCGGCATTGTTGATGACCACGTCCAGCCGGCCGAAACGCTTGTGCGCTTCGGCGACTGCGGCATCGACGGCTTTCTTGTCGTCGACGTCCAGCTTCATCGCGGCGACGTTCTTGCCGTACTTCTCCGTCAGTTCCGCCAGTGTGTCAGGGTTGCGCGCGGTCGCCGCCACGAGGTCGCCGCGGGCGAGCGCCGCTTCCGCCCAGACACGTCCAAAACCCTTCGATGTTCCGGTGATAAACCAAGCCTTCTGCGCCATGATCGCAATCCTTTGCCGTGCAACAGATGCATAAACCAAAGAAAACTCCGCTCAGTGATATGCGAGGCGGGTGCGGAGTTTTCAAATGCGGTCCATCAATCGTGATCGCAGCCAGGAAGGATCATTCGTCCTCGTCGTCGGGGTCGAGCAGGCGGGTTGCGCGCCAGCGGGTCAGCACCTGGTTGACCTGATCGAGAACGAAGAAGCGGGCGGAGTCGCGGTCGTAACCTTCCTCCAGCAGCCTCTCATAGTCGGTGTGCTGGTGGCGCACATGGGCGACGGTTGCCAGCCACACGGCGATCGTTGGCGGCAGTGTCTTGAGGTGCGGCGCACTGGCATCGGTGCGGATGCGCTCGGTGTCGGCATAGGGCGCAATAGGCAGAAGTGCGGTCAGCGCCTTGGCGATGGCGCGTTGCCGGCCCGTCGATGGCCTCATCATTCGGACCGCCCGAACACGGCGTCGGGATAGGCGTCGACGCTGGGGATGTAGGGCTTGAGGTCGATGATCGGGGTGCCGTCGAGGGCGTCGATGGCGTCGAGCGTAAGAATGCCTGTCTCCATGTCGAGCTCGACCAGCCGCGCGATGTGTAGGCCGATGGGGTTCGGCCGGGCAGGGGAACGCAAACCGAAAACGCCTTTGGCGTCAGAGGCATGGCGAGGTTTCTGGATGATCAGATTCCGCGGCGCGTGCTGGAGCCAGGTCAGAATCACCACATGGCTGGCGCGGCCGAGCCCTTCCAGCCCCGGCCTATAGGGCGCGTCGACCTCCACGGTCGCGCCGCCGCCCTGTTCGCGCGCGGCGCGCATGTTCTTGGGGCAATCGTCGCGCGTGGTCCAGGGCGAGCGTATGCGGCCGATGAACACGATATGGCCGTCGCCGGGCATGGCTGCCGGGTCGTCAGCCAGCGGGTGCTCGCCTTCGCGTTGCTCGAACATGCTGCGTCCTGCCATCTTGCTATCCTAACGCCGTCTTCCTGCCTGAGCGCGACATTCGCCGTTGCAAATCGACAAAACATCACATAAAGATATGTTTATGTCTTTTTGCATGAGGTCGCAACATGCGGGTAACTCTCGACTCCCTTGTTGATACATTGAAGGCTGCCGCCGAGACCAGCCGCTTGCGCATTCTGGCGCTTTTGTCGCGTGGCGACCTCACCGTTTCCGATCTCACCGAAATCCTCAGCCAGTCGCAGCCGCGCGTCTCGCGCCACCTCAAGCTTTTGCTCGAGGCTGGGCTGATCGAGCGCTATCAGGAGGGCTCGTGGGCCTTTTTCCGCGTTGCCGACACCGACGCCACGCGCGACTTGGTCATGGGGCTGGTATCGCGCGTGCATGACGGCGACCCGCAGATCGAGCGCGACACGGAGCGGTTGTCGTCGGTTAAGCGCAAGAGGCAGGAGCGCGCCCGCGAATTTTTCGCCGATAACGCCGCAAGCTGGGACGAGATCCGTTCGCTGCACGTGCCCGACAAGGCGGTCGAGACCGCGCTGCTCAAGCTCGTCGGCAAGCGGCCGTTCCAGTCCATGCTCGATCTCGGCACCGGCACAGGCCGGCTTCTGGAGATATTTGCACCGCTCTACCGGCGCGGCGTCGGCATCGACATGTCGCGCGAGATGCTTACGGTGGCGCGCGCCAATCTCGACAAGGCGGGCGTGTCCAACGCGCAGGTGCGGCTTGGCGACATCTATGCGCCGCCGGTCGAGCGCGATTCCTTCGACCTCATCACCATTCATCAGGTGCTGCACTATCTCGACGACCCCGCCGCCGCGATCCGTGAGGCGGCACGGCTGCTGCGCCCTTCCGGCCGGCTGGTGATCGTCGATTTCGCTTCGCACGCGCTGGAGTTCCTGCGCGAGGAGCACGCTCATATCCGTCTCGGCTTCTCCGACCGGCAGATCGCCGACTGGTTCGCCGAAGCGGGCCTCGAACTCGAACAAACACAGGATTTCGAGCCGCGCGGCGCCTCGGAAGCCAAGCTCACCGTCAAACTCTGGCTTGGCCGGGACCGGCGTCTGCTGATTGCGGACCCTGCGGCCATCGCAGCCGCAAGGGAAACTGCCTGATGAACAATTTCGGATTTTCGCGTCGACCAGATATCGGCGGCAAGATCAGCGTATCCTTCGAATTCTTTCCGCCCAAGACCGAGGAGATGGAAGTCCGGCTTTGGGATACGGTGACCCGACTGGAGCCGCTGCAGCCGGAATTCGTCTCGGTGACCTATGGCGCCGGCGGCTCGACGCGCGAGCGCACTGCCCGCACGGTCAAACGGATCCTGACCGAGACGACGCTGACGCCGGCGGCGCACCTGACCTGCGTCGACGCCGTGTGTGGCGAGGTCGACAAGGTGATAGGCGAATTCGTCGACATGGGCGTCACGCGCTTCGTTGCGCTGCGCGGCGATCCGGTCGAAGGCGTCGGCGCGCACTACCGCCCGCATCCGGGCGGCTATGCCAATGGTGCGGAGCTGGTCGGCGCGCTGAAGAAGGCCGGCGATTTCGACATCTCGGTCTCAGCCTATCCGGAAAAGCACCCGGAAAGCCCGGACTTCGCCACCGACATCGACATGCTCAAGCGCAAGGTGGACAATGGCGCCACGCGCGCCATCACCCAGTTCTTCTTCGACAACGATCTCTATGAGCGCTACGTCGAACGGGTGCGCCGCGCCGGCATCTATGTGCCGATCGTGCCCGGCGTGTTGCCGGTGCATAATTTCGCGCAGGTCGCACGCTTCTCGGAGCGTGCCGGCGCGCATGTGCCGGCCTGGCTGGCCGAACGTTTCGACGGGCTGGAGAACGACCCGCAGACCCATGCGCTGGTGGCCGCAGCCGTGGCTGCCGAGCAGGTGCTGGATCTCGTCGAGCGCGGCGTGGACGATTTCCACTTCTACACCATGAACCGCGCCGACCTTTCGGTTGCTATCTGCCACATGATCGGCATCCGTGCGCATGCAGTATCCGCCGGCGGGCCGAGCTCGGCCGCCGCCTGACGGCCTAAACGAAACGGCCGGGCACTTGGCCCGGCCTTTCGAATTTTGCCAGACTGGCTGGCCCCCATCAGCTCCGCGGCTTAAGGAAGAACCCCCGCGATCAGGGCGCCGATAACAGCGAACGCAGCACAAATCATCAATGCGTTGATTGGCCGTGTAAGTCCCATATCTAGCCTCCTGTTAGAGCTAAGGGGTCGAAGGATAGGGGACTTTCGGCAACAGGCAAGCAAAAATCATATTGCAGCGCGACACATATGGCGCAAATGCGACACCGTCATCCCGCTTAGTTTTTGAAATAATTTCCAAAAGCCGGCTTAGGACTTGTGAATAAATTGTGGCGAAGTGCCGCCTTTTTTGCGCCGAAGACCGGCCAGTAGCCGCCCGTCGATCGTCAGCAGACCGAATCCGATCAGCGCCATGCCGAGCATTTCGAGCGCGTCCACTCGTTCGCCGAGGAAGGCGATTCCCAGCAGTGTTGCGCTTGCCGGCACGATCAGCGTCACCAGCGAGGCATTGGTGGCGCCGGCCTTTGCGACCAGATTGAAGAACAGGATGTAGGCGAAGGCGGTGGACATAAGCGCCAGCGCCAGCACTGCCGCCCAAACCGGCAGGCTTGCCGAAAACAGGCCGGACGGCCCGTGCAGCAGGAGGACGACCGGGATCATGATGATGGTCGATGCAGTCAGCTGGCCGGTCGCCACCACAGGCGGCGGCAGCGCCCGGAAGCGCCGAGCCACCATCAGTGCAAAGGCATAGGAAATCGCGGCGCCGATCAGCGCCAGTTTTGCCCAGAGCGGGCCGCCCATGGCGTCAAGCAGGCTGGGGCCGATCATCACTGCAGTGCCGGCGATGCCGAGCAGGATGCCGGCGAGCTTGCTTGGCGTCAGCTTCTCGTCGTCCGTCATCAGGTTGGCGACGATCAACGTCCAGAATGGCGTGGTGGCGTTGAGCACGGAAGCCAGGCCGGCGCCAAGCTCGGTTTGGCCGAGGAAGATCAGCGAGAAGGGGATGACGTTGTTGAGCAGCGCCAGCCCGAAGAAGGCGCCGAAATAGGGCAGGGCGAGGCGGAAAGAGGGGCCGCGGACGGCCAGATAGAGCTGCAACGCAATAGCGGCAATCGCCACCCGGAAAAGCACCAACACGAGCGGCTGGATCTCGGCGACCGCGATGCGCGCGAAGAAGAAGGAGCCGCCCCAGATCGCGCCGAGCAGCAGCAACTGGCCCCATTCCCTGGCGCCCATGGTTTTCTGCGTTGTGCCGGCCACCGTAGTCATCGAACTCTCCAGGGTGCTTTCGTCGGAAAGCGGCGCGCTGGGCTTCAGCCGAAGGACGCCTGCGTTCCGCGCTGACGGAATTTGTAAAGCGCCGGCCTGCATTCCGCCACCCGATTTCAGACGTTTCGGCTGGTTTCGTCGACCAGCGCGAGGAATTCGCGCTGGGCACGGGTGAGATGCCGTTCCTTGTGGCGGATGGCGAGGAACCTGCGCTTCGGCAGGGCAAGCGGCATCTGCACCAGCCGGCCTGCGGCAACCGCAGCCTCGGTGACGAAGCGCGACATGACCGTGCCGCCCGCTCCGGCAATCACGGCCGTGCGCACGGCTTCATTCGAGGCAAGCTCCAGAGCAACGTCCAGTTCGGTGGGAGCGATGCCGAAATCCTCCAGCGCCTCCTCGAACATTGCCCGCGTGCCCGAGCCGGGCTCGCGCAGCACCCAGCGGGTTTGGGTGAGCTCTGTCGGGGCGAGCGAAGTGCGCGTGGCCCAGGGGTGGCTCGCGCCGACCACCAGAACCATCTCGTCCTCTGCGGCGGGGGTGACGGCGAGGGCAGGGTCGTCAATCTCGCCCTCGACGAAGCCGAGGTCGGAAAACCCGTCGCGCACGCTTGCCGCCACCTGCTCGGTGTTGCCGATGGCAAGCTGCATGGAAATGCCGGGATACTGCGTCTGGAAGCGGTGCATGAAGGGCGGCAGCCAGTAATTTGCCACTGTCTGGCTGGCGGCCAGATGCAGCGAGCCGCGCTTCAAGCCCGCAAGATCGGCTAGCACGGCTTCGGCCGAGGCCGCGCGTGCCAGCACGGCGCGCGCCTCGTCGAGAAACAGTCGCCCCGCTTCGGTGAGTTCGATGCGGCGGCCGACGCGGTTGAACAGTTTTGTCGCGTGCCGGGCTTCGAGCGCCGCCACCGCCGCGCTGGTGGCCGACTGGGTGAGGTTGAGGTCGCGCGCGGCGCGGGTGACATGCTCGCGCTCGGCGACGGCCACGAAGATGCGCAGTTGCTCCAAAGTCATGTGCGGGACCTCTCGAAATCGGCCCTGCGCAGAGCGGCGCTGGTTACCCCACCAGCTTGATCAGCGTGAGGCTGAAGCTGGCGATGAACAGGAAGGCAGCGAGGCCGAGCAACAGCGGGCGCAGGCCCTTGGCCTTCAGCTTGCGGATGTCGGTTTCCAGGCCCATGGCGGCGAGCGCAACGCTGAGCATGAAGGTGGTCGCCATCACGATGACGCTCTTGGCCTCCGCAGGGATCGACACCACGCTGTTGACCGCCACCAGCGCGATGAAGCCCAGCACGAACCACGGCACCGGTGCTTTTGCCGCGCTGTGCTCGTGGCCGGATTTCTGGGCGCGGCGCGTCGCCATGAAGCCGAGCGACAGCACGACAGGCGCAAGCAGCATCACGCGGCTTAGTTTTGCCACCGTGCCGAACTCGCCAGCGGCCTGTCCGCCCTGAAAGCTTGCGGCCACCACCTGCGCGATCTCGTGGATCGAAGCGCCGGCCCACAGGCCATAGGCATGCGCGTCGAGCCCCAGCAGGGCCGGCAGCAGCGGATAGGCGAACATGGCGATCGAGCCGAACACCGTCACGCAGGCGACCGCATAGGCCACGTCCTCGTCCTGCGCGCGGGTCACCGTGTTGGTGGCGATCACGGCGGAGGCGCCACAGATCGAGGTGCCGGCGGCGATCAGTTCCGCCAACTTCGGCTCCACGCCCATCGCTCGGCCGAGCCGGACAGTGAAAACGAAGGTCGCGACCAGCGTGGTCACGATGATGGCGATGCCCGCAGCGCCCACTTCCACGACCTGAGCCGCCGTAAGCTGCAGGCCGAGCAGGACGATCGCCAGCCGCAGCAGCCGGCGCATCGAGAATGCCACGCCCGTCTTGGCGCGCGCCGGCGTGCCGATCAGATTGTGGAAGGCGATGCCGATGAGGATGGCGAGGATCATCGGGCTGAACACGGCCACGCCCGGTACCTGCCGAAGCGCAAATCCGGCGATCGCGATCATTGCCGTCAGCGCCAGTCCCGGCAGCACCTCTAGCGTTTGCTCTCGCAGGCCTGGCAGGGGCTGGATCGGAACGAAGTCGGCTGGAGCGGCTATCGACTTGGCATTGGCCGTCCGGGTGTTGGGATGCGCGTTCATGGCTAAATATCCGGTTCGTAACAGCCATTGTTTCGCGCACTCCAATCAATCGATCCAACGCATTGTATCGGAAATTTCGTTCGATTTAAACGAATGATTGTGCTGGCTCGGCCGCAATTCCCTTCGCGCGCCGTCTGTTCTAAGTTTCGCCGGTGTCTGTCTCAGGAGGACGCATGCAGCGATTCGACAATGCGAAAGCCGCCGCGCTTGCCCTGCGTCCCGACGACCCGGTCTATTGCTTCCGGCCGGAAGTGCTGAAAGCCGACGCCCGGCAGTTCATGGGCATGTTTCCCGGCAAGACCGCCTATGCGGTGAAGACCAATGGCGAGCAGCTGGTCCTGAAGACGCTGGTTGAGGCGGGTGTCACCGCCTTCGATGTGGCCTCGCCGGGCGAATTCGCGGCGGTGCGAGCCGTCTCGCCGGATGCCGAGATGCTCTACATGCATCCGGTCAAGGCGCAGTCCGACATTCGGCTTGCGCTGGAAAAATACGGCATCCGCATCATCGCCATCGATCATGAGGACGAGATCACCAAGCTCAGCCGCATCGTGCAGGCGCTCGACATCGATCCGGGCACGATAAGTGTTTTCGTGCGCATCCAGACCAAGGGGCAGGCGGCCTACGAGCTGTCTAAGAAGTTCGGCGCCGGTCCGGCCTATGCGGTCGAACTCGGCCACCGCCTGCACCGCCACGGCTACAAGGTCGGGCTCTGCTTCCATGTCGGCAGCCAGATCGAGGATCCGGACGTCTATGAGCGGGCGCTGGCCTCGGCCGACTGGGTGCGCAACCGGCTGGGCTTCGACATTGCGGGGCTCGACGTCGGTGGCGGCTTCCCGGCCGAATATGGCGAGGATCCCCGTCGCAAGAAGCGCGAGATGCCCTCGCTCGGCCAGATCATGTCGCGACTGCGGGGCGACCTGCGCGAATACGGCTTCGACGAGGTGCCTCTGGTGGCCGAGCCGGGGCGGGTTATCGTGGCGCGCGCCTTCTCGCTCATCGTGCGGGTGCTGCTGCGCAAGGGCCGCCGGCTCTACATCAATGACGGCATATGGGCCTCGCTGTCCGACAGCTGGACCGGCAAGATCACGCTGCCGGCGCGCTTCATCGCCGACCCTGCTATCCGCTCGCGCAGCGGGCTGGAGCAGAACATCGTGCCGTTCAAGGTGTGCGGGGCGACCTGCGATTCCGTCGATATCCTGTCGCGACCGTTCTGGCTGCCGGAGACGATCAATACCGGCGACTGGATCGAGATCGGCCACATTGGCGCCTATTCGTTGTCGCTCCGGACGCGCTTCAATGGCTTTTACCCCGATACTTTCGTGGAGGTGACTACGCCTTTCGAGGAGGGCGAGGCGCCGCAGGGGCTGGCGAGCCTCGAAACCATGGCGGATTAGCCGGTATATGCAGCGCCTCCATCTCCGCAAGGACGCGCCGCTATCTCGCCAAATGCGGCCATTTATGCTGTTGTCGACGCATGGAAGATGATCGACTTACCAGCGGTCGGCGCAAGCTGACCTTTCCGCTCTCGAAGGCCGGCGGCGCGCCGTTTGACCTCGAGATGCATTTGCCGTTCAGGCTGGCGGTGCTGGTGAACCTTTTGCAGGCCCAGCGCGACCCGCAGGTTAAGGGGATGACCGATCTGGGCTTGCGCGAACTGCGGGTGCTGCTCAATGTCGGCGCCTACATGCCGGTGCGCGCGGCCGACATCGGCTACCAGACCCGGCTCGACCCCGGTACGATCAGCCGCGGCGTGGCGACGCTTGTCGAGCGCGGCTATGTCACTGTCTCGAGTGACCCCACCGACCAGCGCAGTTCGCTGGTAGAGCTGACCGACAGCGGGCGCGAGCTTTACGAGCAGGTGGCCGGCGTGCTCGGCCAACGCGCCACCGAGATCGAGCAGGTGCTGGACGCGGGCGAGCGGGAGATGCTGTTCGATTTTCTCGCGCGGCTCGAGGACAAGGCCGAAGAGGTGCTGGCGCGCACCGCGCTTGAGAGGCGCAGGGAGGGCCAGCCGCTTTCAGCCGACCAGCGCGAAATGCTGCGCTGGTATCGCCGGACCACCGGCTCCAAGATGGAGGACGGGTAGGGGGCAAGCGGTCGCGCCGTTGCCCCGCTCAAGCACCCGACCTCAGATAAACGAAGCGATCTGCTCCAGCGTCTTCTTTTTCAGCGCATGCATGGGCACCGTCGCATCCTCGCCCGGATAGCCGACAACCAGAAGCATGAACGGCTTTTCGTGATCGGGCCGGCCGCAGATGGTGTTCAGGAAATCCATGGGCTTGGGCGTATGCGTCAGCGTCACCAGCCCGCAGCTGTGCAGCGCGTTGATGAGGAAGCCGGTGGCGATGCCGACGGACTCGGCGATGTAGTAGTTCTTGCGCTCCTCGCCAACTTCCGCGCCGCCGCGGCGCTGGGCGAAGATGCCGATCAGCCAGGGGGCGATCTCGAGATAGGGTTTTTGCTCGTCGGTGCCGAGCGGCGCCAATGCTTCGAGCCATGCCTCGCCTGCCTTGCGGTCGAGATAGAAGGCGCGCTCCTCGATCTCGGCCTTTTCACGGATCTCACGCTTGGTTTCCGGGTCGCCAATGGCCGAGAAGAACCAGGGCTGGTGGTTGGCTCCGCTCGGCGCGGTGCCGGCGGCCATGATGCAGTGTTCGATGATTTCGCGCGGCACCGGGCGCGGCGAGAAGCTGCGCACCGTGTGGCGGCGCTTGATCTCCTCGTAGAAGGAGGCGGCGCGCGCGATCATTTCGGACTGTTCCAGCTCGCGATAATCCGGCAGCGGCACGCTGTCATGGTCGCGCATGTCATTCTCCTCCAGAGCGGGTTTGGTCGATATTATTATTGTAATTACAATAAATATCCGGCGCAAGCGGTCCTAAAGCCAACCGCCCGAAAAACCGGCCCGGCGCAGACCGTTCAGCAAGGGCTGGCAGCGCCGCATGATGTCCCAGAGCAGCCCTGAGCGATAATTCTCGATCATCAGCACGACCGGGCCCTGATCGATGCCGAAGTGGTGGGGCGACACCCACCACCCCGTCGGGCTGTCCTTCACCGGGAACGTCCGGTTGAAGGAAGGCTTGAACCCGTAGAGGCGCGTTGCCCCCAGATGCAGCTCGACGAAATTCCGCGCCGTCGGGATGACGATTTCCGGCGCGAAGGGCAGCGAGGCCACCACCGCCCATGGCGAAACCGTCCCATCGTCAGGGCCGAATGGGGCGCCGCGAGCGAGATAGTCGAAGAACTTGCGTTTGACCCCGTTGATGGTGCGCGTGTGCCAGCCGGGGCCGTCGCTGGCGGTGAAGCCCCAGCAATATTCGCCGTAGCCGATGAACTCCATCGGGTTACGGATCGCATATTCCTGCTGCACGAATGTGGCTTGCCGGCTGTTCTGGAAATAGTCGCTGTCGCGCTGCCGCATGAACTCGTCCTGGATACCACCGAAGTCGATCCACATATGCGACAGCTGGTGGGTGAAGAGCGGCCCCGAATAGAGCAGCTCGCGACCATAGATCTCCCTCCATTGATAGGTGGAGGTGTAGGCGGCATAGCTTTCCGGCGGCAAGGGGTGGGTGGGAGAGCCGAGGCCAAGGATGTAGAGCAGTAGGCCCTCGTCGTAGCCGCGCCAGCGATAGGGGATGAAGCCGCTTTCCGGGCGCCAGCCGTGCGTCAGCGTTGCCTCGCCGTCGCGGGCCCAGTTCCAGTCGGCGCGTTCGTAGAGCGCATTGGCGAGATGGCGGATTTCCGCTTCGTCGGCCGTGTCTTGGTCGAAATAGGCGGCAACGGTCAGGGCGCCTGCGAACAGGAATGCCGAGTCTATAGTCGACAACTCGCATTCCCAGACGCGGCGGCCGGTTTCCATGTCGAGGAAGTGGTAGAAGAAGCCCTTGTAGCCGGAGGTGTCCGGCTCCGGGCCTTGCGGACACTCCATCAGGTATCGCAGGCGCCGGCGGGTGATCTTCGCGGCGAACGGCCTGTACATGACACCGCGTTCGACGACCACCGGGATCGTCGCCATCGCCATCCCGATTGCCGCGATGCTTGCCGGGGTTGTCGGGTTGGTATTGTCTCGGACCAGGCCGTTGTCCGGGTTGGTGACCTGCAGATAGTAGAGCAAGGTCGTGAACTGCAACCTGGCCAGTTCTTCGTCGCTTACCGGCCGCTCAAGATTGACCTCGGTCTTCGGCATCTCGGTCATGGGTCAACACCTCACAACACATCTAGATAGAGGGGAGATGAAACCCTTCTAGGAGATGCGGTCTGCGAGGGTGCCCGGCCAAAAGGCCGATTGAACCGCTCTAGAGCTTGGTCAGCAGTTCCTGGGTCGGCCAGCCATCCACGGGCAGGCCGAGGCGGATCTGTTCTTGCCGGATCGCCTCACGTGTGTTGGTGCCCAGAACCCCGTCGATGCCGCCGACGTCGTAGCCCTTGTCATGCAGCTTCTGCTGCAACTGCTTCATGGCTTCGCCAGTCAGGCCCTGCTCAGCGTTGCGCTTTTCGAAGGCAGGCTCGCCGGCAAGACGGGCGGCCAGATGCGCGGCGGTGAGCGTATAGGTGATCGACTGGTTCCACTGAAGGTAGATGTCGAAATTGTCGTAGGCGAGGAAGGCCGGACCCTTGCGGCCCATGGGCAGCATAACGGCCGCCTTCACACCGTTGTCCTTGAGCGGGTTGCCGTCGCGGTCGGTCACGCCCCAGGCGATGAGCTGGGAGATCGGCACCTTGTTGGTGCGGCCGGTCTCTTCCCAGGGCATCTGGTCGGGCACGCGCGCTTCCTGCAGCCAGGGCTCGCCGCGCTTCCAGCCGCGCGACTGGATCTTCTTGGCCGTGGTCATGATGACGTCGGGCACGCTGTTGCGCAGGTCGACGATGCCATCCCCGTCGCCGTCGACGCCGTTCTCCAGATAGTCGATGGGCAGGATCTGGGTCTGGCCGATCTCGCCGGCCCAAGCGCCCTTGACGTCGGCGGGCAGGACGCCGCGGTCGATCAGAGTGAGCAGCGGGACGATCTGCTTGCGGAAGAGTTCCGGCCGGCGGCAATCATGCGACAGCGTCACAAGCGCGTTCAGCGTGTGGAAGTCGCCCTGCACGGCGCCGAAATCGGTCTCCAGCGCCCAGAAGGCGGCAATCACCGGGCCGGGCACGCCATATTCCTGCTCCGCGCGGGCAAAGACGTCGGCATATTTCTTGAGGTTGGCCGCGCCATGCTTGAGGCGATAGTCCGAGATCATGCGGGAGGAGAATTCGATGAAGGTCTGGCTGAACACGCCCTGGGCGCGGTCGCGCTGCAGCACCTTGGGGTCGATTTCGGCCTCGTCGAGTGCGGAAAGGCCCTCGTTGCCGACGCCGGCCGCAGCGGCCTCGGCATGCATGGCACTCTTCCAGGCTTCGAAATCGCCGCCGCATTCCTGCGCCATGGCCGGTGAAGCAAAAAATGCGAACAGCGCCGCCGCCAGTGCCTTCTTGCGCACCACCATCTGACCTCTCCAAGCCTGCCTAGAATTCGCGTTATCGTCTGCCCGACCGACATGGCAAAAAACGGGCAGCCGGCCCATACCTCCGGTTGCGCGCCGATGGAAGCGGCTTTTGTTGCTCCACGCCCGTCCTGACGGCGATTTGATCGCAAAAATGAGCTTATGCGGCAAAATGCCGGCGCGGGTCGGTTGAGACGCTGTACAACCAGCTCGTGAACTCACAAATCCGCAAATGGTTTCACACCATTTCGACCAGACTTATGAGTCTACTACTTAGCCGGCGTTTTCCCGCAGCCACTTCTTCCAGGCGGCCTCGTTGCCGTTGAAGACATTGATGTCGGCATCGCCCTTGATGCCGGGGACGACGCCGGTGCCGGTATACTGCCAGAAGGTGAAGGGGTGGCTGCCGTAGCGCTCGCTCGGATGGCCGGCCACCGAGCGCAGCCAGTAGGGGTATTCGCGGAAGCCCGCCAGCTGATTGTCGTCGAAGAAGTCGATCGAGGTATAGATGATCGGCTTCTTGCCGTAGAACTTTTCGACGATCTGGAGGAAGGTCTTCATCTCGCTGCGCACCGTGGCCGCGTCGGGCCTCAGCTTGCAGGTGGGCGACTGCGGGTTCCACTCCATGTCGAGCACCGGCGGCAGCGAATTGCGCTCGCGCGGCACGTTGCGGATGAACCAGGCCGCCTGCTCGGCGGCAGTGCGGCAGAAGTAGTAGAAGTGATAGGCCGCGCGTGGCACGCCGGCCGCCTTGGTGGCCTTCCAGTGCTCGTCGAAATAGTCGTCGATGCGGTCGCCGCCTTCGGTCGCCTTGATGAAGGCAAACGAGATGCCGTTGGACTTGGCCTGGCGCCAGTCGATCGTGCTCTGGTATTTCGAAACGTCGGTGCCGTGGACGGGGTGCTCCCAGGGCTTGCGGCCGGTCCAGTCGTGCGGGTCGCTGTCATCGAAGCGGGGATAGCGCACCATCGCCTCGCCCTGCGTGATCGTCTGCGTGCCCGTCTGCCGGGAACTGACCGGCGCGAGGTCGTCGACAGTGGTGCAGGCGCTGAGCGCGCCAAGCAGGATGAGGGCCGCAAGACGGCGCATCGCTTCTCCCTTGAGCCGGTAGGCCGGCCCGTTATGCCGACAGGCGCGCATCCCCGACACGCGCGCAGATGATGATCTGGTGCCTCTCCCTCACTCTTGATGCCGTGGGGCGGAACCTCTTCCGTCTTCGCTCAGCATGGTTGATTTTTGGTTTATGACGCTCGACAGGCCGGAAAATTTGCGGAACGAATGGCGGGTCCATCGCCGCGGGGAACGGAATGCGCGTGATTCTGAAGATCGTGAAGTGGCTCGTCGGGCTCGTAGTGCTCGCCGCTGTCGGGCTCGGCATCTGGCTCTACGGCGCCCCGCCCGCGCTGATCCGCGTTGCTGCGGGCTACACGGCCAAGATCGTCTGCTCCAATGTCTTCATCGCCGGCCGCGATCCGCAGGAGGTGCTGAAGGTCGACGTGCAGGCCCCCGGCCACCCGATCCTGAAGCTCATGTCGGTCAAGGTCAACAACGAGAAGGGCACGGTCTCGGCCGGGTTGTTCGGCCTGTTCGGCAGGGGGCTGGCGGTCGCGCGCGACAATGGCGGCTGCGCCACCGTGCCGGATGGTGACATCCGGGAAGCAAAGCTCTTCTCGCAGGAGCCGCCTGCCGAAGGCACCAAGCCTGACGAATTGTGGCCGCAGGGCGAGCGCGTTGCGCCGTCGCAGAACCCGATCGTTTCGACGATCCTCGACGACGAGGGCGCGACCGGCCCCGGCATGCGCGCGGTGGTGGTGGTGAAGGACGGCCGCATCATCGGCGAGCGCTATGGCGATGGCTTTACCGCCGCAACGCCTCTGCTTGGCTGGTCGATGACCAAGACCGTCAATGCCGCGCTCATCGGCACACTGGTCAAGGCCGGCAAGATGTCCACCGACGCCACCAGCCTCTTCGAGGCGTGGAAGGGCGACCGGCGCGAAAAGATCAGTCTGGCCGACCTGATGGCGATGTCCTCGGGCCTCGAATTCAACGAGGACTATGGTGACGTCACCGACGTCACACGCATGCTCTACCTGCGGTCCGACATGGCGGACTTTGCCGTGGATAAGCCGCTCGTGGCGGAGATCGGCAAGGAGTGGAGCTATTCCAGTGGCACGGCGGTGATGCTGTCACGCCTCTGGCAGAACGCCATCGGCAACAAGGCGCTTGCGCTCGGTTGGCCGCGCAAGGCGCTGTTCGATCCGCTGGGCATGACCAGCGCCGTCATGGAAACCGACGCGAGCGGCACCTTCGTCGGCTCGTCCTATCTCTACGCCACCGCCCATGACTGGGCGCGCCTTGGCCAGTTCCTGGCCGACGACGGTGTCTGGAACGGCACGCCGCTGCTGCCGGCCGGCTTCGTGTCGTGGATGCGTGAGGCCGCACCTGCCTCGAAAGGCAAATATGGGCGCGGCCAGCTCTGGCTCGAAGGTCCGGATGGTGGGGATGAGGCCGACAACGCCAACGAGAAAGGCCTCGATCTGCCCGCCGACACCTTCTGGCTGCTCGGCCATGACGGCCAGTCCATCGCCGTCATCCCATCACAGAAGCTGGTCGTGGTGCGCCTCGGCCTCACGCCGTCCAAGTTTGGCTATCGGCCGCAGGCCATGGTGGCCGCGCTGGCCAAGGCGCTGGAGTAGGGATCTACATGCCCACCACTGCCTTCACCGCATAGCCGCGATAGAGCGTCTCGAAAAAGACGCTCGAGGCGCGCTTGCCAGCTTCGGCTTCCAGTTCTTGGCGCAGCGTCGCGCGCGGCTCGACATGGAATTTTGCCAGCCAGGCCCGCAGCATAGAGCGGAACCATCGGGGCAGCCGCTCCTGCTGGCCGAAGTCGACCACATGCAGCGAGCCCTCGGGCTTCAGCACGGTGAGTGCTGCGCTGACGGTTTTTTCCCAGCCGGGGATCATCGACAGCGAATAGGAAACAAAGACGCGGTCGAATTTTTCGATCCCAAACAGGTTTTGGGCGTCGAAGTCGGTGGCGTCGCCGCGCGCCAGCGTCACGCGGCCGGAAATGCCTTCACGTGCGATCGCGGCTTTCGCCGTCTCCAGCATTTCGGTGGAAATATCGAGGCCATAGAAGCGCGCATCCGGATAGCGCCGGGCCGCCAGCACGATGTTGCGCCCCGTTCCGCAGCCCAGTTCCAGCACGCTGCCGCCGGCCGGCACGTTGAGCCCGTCGATCATGCGATCACGGCCGAGAAGGTAATATTTGCGCGTAAAATCGTAGATGTGGCGCTGGTGCCGGTAGATGCTGTCCATCAGCCCGGAGTGATCCGTCCCGCTCATGGAAAGCCCCCTCAGTTCTTCACATAGAGGTGGAAGCCGCCATAGATGGCCGAGCGGTCACGGGCCGAGAATTCTCGCGATTGCTCGGCCTCGTAGCGCCACTGGTCGAGCAAGGCTGGTGACAGGCGACCGGGCAGCAGGCTCGCCTCGGCAGCGGTGCGGAAGATCACGCGCGCGCCGGGGGCGGCGGTGCGGCTGATCTCGCCCCACAGCGCGTTGAGCTGCTCGTCGCTCATCCAGTCCTGCGCGTCGAGCAGGATGAAGCGGTCGACCGAGCCGGCCGGCTTGCCCGCCAGAAGCTCGGTGAAGTTGGCGTGATGCAGGCTCACGCGGTCGAGATTGTCGCGGATCGTGGCGTAGTTGTCCGCTTCGAGATAGGCGGGCAGGGCCGCCTCACCGGGCTGGGGGTAGCGGCGCGCCAGCGCCTGCCAGGCGAAGTAGTTGTCCTTCAGCGCAAAATGACAGGTCAGCTTTTCGAGCCGCGCCGAGAGCACGCTCGCCATGGTGCCGTCGCCCGAGGTGATCAGCTTGTCGTACTGTGCGGGCGGGATGCCGAGGCCGAACAGCGAGGATTTGCGCGAGGTTGCCCAGCGCACCAGCTTGCGGCGGAAGATCGGCTCGAGCCGTTCCTTGAAGAAGCGGCGCTGCTCGGCAATCGTGGTCGCCGACATCATCTCCGACACGTCCACGCCATAGAGACGCGCAGTGCGGTGCCCGGCGGCGATGAACAGTCCGAGCAGCCCCTTGCGGTAGAAATTGTTGTCGAAGGCGGCGATGCGGCGCTTACCGTGCCAGCCGCGCTTTTCCCAATAGGCACGCGTCGTGCGGTCGAGATGCGGGGCGACGAAGCGGTCGTAGGCGGCGGAATTGTGCGGATTGCCGGGGCTGCCGAAGAAGCGGAACAGATCGGTCTGCGAGGGCAGGTGGGCAACTGCCGCGAGCTTCATGCGGTTCAGCGCGATATGGGCGGTGTTGAGGTCGACTGCGTCGATGTGGGCCGGGGACCGGGTGAGATAGGCCAGCACGTTGCAGCCGCCCGAGGCGATGGTGACGACGCGGTGGCCTTCGCCGAGCTCCATGGCCTCGATGTCGACGTCAGGGTCTTCCCAGATCTGCGGATAGACGAGGCCGGAAAACAGCAGGGTGAACAGGCGCTCCGAAAACCCTTCCTTCGAGAGAGCGCGGTTGCGGTAGACGGCTTTTCCAAGGCGCTTGTTGCGGGCGAAACCGATTTCCGAGGACAGGTCGGCCATGGCAAGGAGATTCCCCGTTTGCGTTGGAGCAAGCGGGTAACGCAGCGGCATGACAGGCCGGTGACAGTTTCGTGGCGAAGCACAGGCGCTTCGCCAAACACCTCACGCCTTTCCAAACCCTCCCGGCGTCGGCGTCGTTACGATCACGGCCTCGCCGGGCTCCAGCACGGTCTGGTCGCAGGCCTTGAGCATCTCGACGCGCCCGTCGCTGCGGCGCACCTTGGTCGAGCCGACCTGGCCGTCGCCGCCGCCTTCCAGACCGCGCGGCGGGTGCGAGCGGTGCGACGAGAGGATTGCGCATTCCATCTTCTCCAGGAAGCGGATGGAGCGGCGCGTGCCGTCGCCTGCATCCCACTTGCCCTTGCCGCCCGAGCCCTCGCGGATATGAAAATCTTCGAGCAGCACCGGGAAGCGCAGTTCGAGGATTTCCGGGTCAGTCAGGCGCGAATTGGTCATGTGCGTGTGCACGCCCGACGTGCCGTCAAAACCCCGTCCATTGTTCATCCGGCCGGCCGGCGAGCCGGAACAGATCGTCTCGTAGTACTGGTACTTCTTGTTGCCGAAGGTGAGGTTGTTCATCGTGCCCTGGGCATTGGCCAGCGCACCCATGGCGCCGAACAGGGCGTTCGTCACATGCTGTGACGTCTCGACATTGCCCGCCACTACCGCGGCCGGATAGCGTGGCTTGAGCATGCAGCCTTCGGGGATGACGATGTTGACCGGCCGCAGGCAGCCGGCATTCATCGGGATCTGGTCCTCAACCATGACGCGGAAGGCATAGAGCACAGCCGCGCGCGTCACGGGCTCGGGCGCATTGAAATTGTTCTTCATCACCGGCGATGTGCCGGTGAAGTCGACGGTCGCCTCGCGCCTTTGGCGGTCGACGGTGATCTTCACCTTGATCATCTGGCCGGTGTCGGTCGGGTATTCGTACCCGGCGCTGTCGGGCAGGCGGTCGAGCACGCGCCGCACGCTTTCGGCGGCGTTGTCCTGCACATGGCCCATATAGGCCTCGACCACGTCGAGCCCGAAATGCGCCACCATCTTGCGCAGCTCGGCCACACCTTTTTCGTTGGCGGCGATCTGCGCCTTCAGATCGGCGACGTTCTGATGCGGGTTGCGGGCTGGGTAGGGATGGTTGGTCAAGAGCCGCAGCAATTCGGCTTCGCGGAACCGTCCACGCTCTACGAGGCGGAAATTGTCGAACAGCACACCTTCTTCGTCGACCGTGGTGGCCAGCGGAGTCATCGAGCCGGGCGCCGTGCCGCCGACATCGGCATGATGACCGCGCGAGGCCGCGTAGAACAAAATCTCCTTCCCCGTGTCGTCAAACACCGGTGTCACCACCGTGATGTCGGGCAAATGGGTGCCGCCATTATAAGGAGCGTTGAGCGCAAACACGTCGCCCGGATGTATGTCGCCCTCGTTGAGGCGGATGATCGTCTCCACCGAGCGGTCCATGGAGCCCAGATGCACCGGCATGTGCGGGGCGTTGGCGACCAACGCGCCGGTGCGGTCGAAGACCGCGCAGGAGAAATCCAGCCGCTCCTTGATGTTGACCGAGTAGGCGGTGTTTTGCAGCGTCACGCCCATCTGCTCGGCAATCGACATGAAGAGGTTGTTGAACACCTCCAGCATCACCGGATCGGCCTCGGTGCCAAGCGCGGCCTTGCGGCGTTTTTTCTCCACGCGGCGCATCAGGACGTGGTCCTTGGTGGTGATCTCGGCCTGCCAGCCCGTCTCGACCACGATGGTCTGGTGGCTCTCGATGATCAGCGCCGGCCCGGCAACCTTGTTTCCCGGCGACAGCGCCTCGCGGCGGAAGACGCCGGCATCGTGCCAGGCGCCTTCGCTGAAAAGCCAGCGCGTTTCGCCCGGCTTGGGTGCGCGGTCGGCGAGGGGGCGGTCGCGCTCGTCACGCCCGCGCCCGCTGGTGTCGGTTCCCTCGACGCCGACGGCTTCGACGATCATCGGCTTGTTCTCGTAGACGAAGCCGAACTGCGCCTTGTGCGCGGCCTCGAAGTCGCGGATCGCCTGCGTCACTGAGCCGGTTTCGAAATTGACGGGCAGGGCGGTGTCGGTGCCGTCGTAGCGCACCTGCAGCACCGGACGCGAGGCGACATCGGCTTCGGCGATGCCCTGGCTGGCGAGTTCGGCCAGCACATCCTTGCGCAGCGCGGCGATCAGATCGTCGATTTCATCGAGCGAGGTTTCCGCCAGCGGCTTCAAGAGCGCCTGCTGGCGCGAGGCGAAGACCGCCGAGAGCCCGATGCCATAGGCCGAAAGCAGACCAGAGAAGGGATGGATCAGCACCGCCTCCATGCCCAGCGCATCGGCCACCAGGCAGGCGTGCTGGCCACCGGCGCCGCCGAAGCAGTTGAGCAGATATTCGGTGACGTCGTAGCCGCGCTGGACGGAGATCTTCTTGATGGCGTTGGCCATGTTCTCCACCGCGATGGTGACAAAACCCTCGGCCACGGCTTCGGGGCTGCGGCCATCGCCGATCTCGGCGGCCAGCGCCTCGAATTTTTCGCGCACCACATCGGTGTCGAGCGGTTGGTTCTGGTTGGGGCCGAAGATCGCCGGGAAGAAATCGGGCTGCAGCTTGCCGAGCATGACATTGGCGTCGGTAACGGCGAGCGGCCCGCCGCGGCGATAGCAGGCGGGCCCGGGATTGGCGCCGGCCGAATCCGGCCCGGCGCGAAAACGCCCGGCCTCGAAATGCAGGATCGAGCCGCCACCGGCGGCCACCGTGTGGATGCCCATCATCGGCGCGCGCACGCGCACGCCAGCTACCTCGGTGTCGAAGGCGCGCTCATATTCGCCGTCATAATGGGCAACGTCGGTGGAGGTGCCGCCCATGTCGAAGCCGACCACCTTGTCGAAGCCGGCGAGCTTCGCGGTCTCGACCATGCCGACCACGCCGCCGGCCGGGCCGGACAGCAGCGCATCCTTGCCCTGGAACATGTCGGCGGCGGTGAGCCCGCCCGACGACATCATGAACATGAGGCGCGGAGAATTGCCGTCCCCGGAATTGTCCATGCCCAGCTCACCCGCCACCTGACCCACATAGCGCGACAGGATCGGCGAGAGATATGCGTCTACCACCGTGGTGTCGCCGCGGCCGACCAGCTTGACCAGCGGCGAGACCTCGTGGCTGACCGAGACCTGGCCGAACCCCAGACCACGGCAGAGTTTTGCCATCGCCTGTTCGTGCTCGGGGAATTTCCATGCATGCATGAAGACGATAGCGACGGCATCGATGCCGTCCTGCATTGCCTGCACGATCTCGGGCTGGATCGAGGCCATGTCGAGCAGCCGCTCGACGCAGCCACTGGCGCGCACCCGTTCGTCGACTTCGATGACGCGCTCGTAGAGCTGTTCGGGAAGGATGATTTCCTTGGCGAAGATGTCCGGCCGCGCCTGGTAGGCTATGCGCAGCGCATCGCGAAATCCCTTGGTGATGAGCAGAAGCACCCGGTCGCCCTTGCGCTCCAGCAGCGCATTGGTGGCGACGGTGGTGCCCATCTTGATGTCGCCGATGCGATCCGAAGGGATCGGATCGCCGGCCTTGACGCCCAGCAGATCGCGGATGCCCTGGATGGCGGCATCGCGATAGGCTTCCGGGTTTTCGGAGAGAAGCTTGCGCGGATGCAAGCCACCGTCGGGATCACGGCCGATGATATCGGTGAAGGTGCCGCCGCGATCGATCCAGAAATCCCATTTCGTCGTGCTCATCATTCCCTCGGGCCGGTTGGTGCAAGGGTTATTGCAGCGATGTCGCCAGAACATCAATGCTCGATACGAAAGTGATGATCTTACCCTTCGGGCGGCCTGGCAAAAGCTGTTCTGACGAAATGTTTCCGCGTGTCAGTGTAAGTGACGCAACCGTTTCCGGCCTTGCCCGTTCTTGCGATGACTTGCCCGGTTCGCCGGGCACTGGCTGTGAAGGAGATATGTAAATGAGGAAGGTTATTCTGGCGTCCGTTTCCGCTGTCGCTCTGTTCGGCATTGCCGCATGCAGCGAGAGCAGCGACAAGACGACGACACAGAGCACCAAGCCGGCAACTACAGAAACGACGAAGCCTCCGGCAGCCGCACCGAGCACGACAACGCCCGATACCGGAACGCAGCAGCCCAAGCCTGCCGCGCCGGCGCAGTGAGTTAGTGCCAGTCGAGTACGTGTAATCTGAGTGCGCGTGATCTGAGTAAAACCATGCCACGGGAAAAGGCCGGTCGCGGCTGGCCTTTTCCCGCGCGCTGTCAAAGCATGATCCTGCCAGCAATGGGCCTCGCATAACGTCTGATTTCCGCTTAAAGAAGTTGCCATGTCGATTTGGGATCGCATAGGCGACTTCGTCATCCGCATTTCCAATTCCGCCAAGGCCGGTGTCGCCGACCTCGTGGAAGCCTTGCGCACGGTGTTCGAAGGCGACGCCGAGCTTCGCCGGCGCGTTGCCTTCTCGGTGGCGATGATCGCGCTTTCGGCGAAGATGGCCAAGGCCGACGGCATCGTGACCGAGGACGAGATCCGCGCCTTTCGCGAGATCTTTTCGGTCCCACCGGAAGAAGCGCGCAACGTGGCGCGGCTCTATGACATCGCCAAGCAGGACGTTGCCGGTTTCGAAATCTATGCCGAGCGCATGGCTCGGCTCTGCGGCACTGGGCACAAGAACTGTGCGATGCTGGAGGATATTCTCGACGGTCTGTTCCACATCGCCAAGGCGGACGGCCTTGTGCATGAGCGCGAAAGCGACTTCCTCAAGCGCGTGTCCGAGATCTTCCAGATCGAGGACGAGCACTACCAGACCATTCTCGCGCGGCATCTCGATCTGGGCGAATCCGATCCGTACCGTGTGCTCGGCATCGAGCGGGGGCGTCCCTTCGCCGATGTCCGCGCCCACTATCGCCGCCTCATCGCGCATCATCATCCCGACCGCCTGATCGCACGCGGCCTGCCGGAAGAGTTTGTCCGGATTGCCACGACGCGCGTTGCCGCGATCAATGCCGCCTATGAGCTGATCGAAAAGTCGGCGCGCGCGGCATGAGCGGCTTTTCGCCCGACTTCGCCGGCGCCGAGGTCCGCGTCTCCCCGAATTTTACGCAGCGCCGGGGCACCGACAAGCCCGACATGGTCATTCTTCATTACACGGGGATGCCGACGGGTGCGGAAGCGGAAGCCTGGCTGTGCGACCCCGCCAGCGAGGTGTCGTCGCATTACATCGTCCACGAGGACGGCCGCATCGTGCAGATGGTGCGCGAGAGCGATCGCGCATGGCATGCGGGCAAGAGCTCCTGGCGGGGCGTTACCGACGTGAACTCTTGGTCGGTGGGGATCGAAGTCGTCAATCCGGGCCACATATTGGGCTACACGGCCTTCCCGAGGTGCCAGATTGAGGCCGTAATTGCGCTCTGCGGTAACATAACCGTGCGTCACGGCATCGTCCCGGAGAGAATTTTAGCACATTCTGATGTGTCACCCGGTCGCAAGGTTGATCCCGGTGAAAAGTTCCCCTGGCGAGTTTTGGCGAAGGCTGGCGTCGGCCATTTCGTCGAGCCGGCGCGTGCGAAAAACGGGCCGGTTTTGCGGCCCGGCGACCAGGGCGCGGAAGTCGAGAAACTGCAGTCGATGCTTTCGCTTTATGGCTATGGCATTGAAATAACGGGAAGTTTCGATCAGGAGACGGAAACCGTCGTCGCCGCGTTCCAGCGCCACTTCCGTCCGCGCCAGGTGGACGGCGTAGCCGATCCCTCGACGATTGAGACACTCCGTCGTCTTCTTTCGACGCTTCCCCGCGGGGCGGCTTGAGCGCGGCGAATCGCGGTATCAAATTACATACTGTTACTTAATGTGATTTAAGTGGCCTTCTTTGCCGCCCATTCGGTGGGCAAATCCCTCCTCGTGTGACGGCAAGCTATCCAATAGATGGCCGGCTGTTGAGTAAGGGTAGCTGCATGAAGACACTTCATGCGGCCAATAAAAGACAAGGTACACATGAAACGAATGACCGCGATGGCGGCAGCCATTGCTGCCGCGTTCACCAGCTTTGCCGCAAACGCGCAGCCCCTCGTATCGAAGAGCTCCGATTCAGCTGACAATGCTTCTGTCGTATCTGCGGTTGACGGAAACAATTCGCTGCCAGGAGTGTGGGGATCCAACAATTCGCTCGACCTGACCGCTGCCCATGGAATGAAGGCCAAGCGGGGCAAGGCGAAGCACTCGAAGCATCGCCATCACGCCAGCCTCGGTGGCAAGCACCGCGTCAAGGTGGCCCTGAACACCCGCCGCGGCGGTGGTCTCCCGGGCGTCGATCCCGTCCATACCGGTTCGATCGCTCAGAACGCGGCCGCTGCCACTCCGCAGCTCGCCAAGGCGCAGTACAGCTCCATCGTTTCCCGCTATGCCGCTGCCTACGGCGTTCCGGCGGAACTCGCTCATGCCGTCATCAAGGTCGAGAGCAACTACCGCGCCAATGTTCGCGGCGGCGCCGGTGAAATCGGCCTGATGCAGATCAAGCCCTCGACCGCCCGCATGATGGGCTACAGCGGCAACGCGAACGGCCTGTTCAACCCCGAGACCAACATCAAGTACGGCATGAAGTATCTGGCCCAGGCCCACTCGCTCAGCGGTGGCACCACCTGCGGCACGATCCTGAAGTACAATGCCGGCCACGGCGCCAAGCGCATGAACCCGGTTTCGGCGGCTTACTGCAGCAAGGTGAAGCAGCAGCTCGCGATGAACTAATTGCGAGCTTGGGGGACAAATCCATCAAGCTCGGTCCAGCCGGCAGTTTTCGTTTGCGTTTTGGCGCACGAATGACTTTATACGCATGCCAGCTGGCCGGGCGGCCGCACTCGCAAGCGCCGAAAGGCCGCGAGTGAGGAAAGTCCGGGCTCCATGGAAACACGGTGCCGGATAATGACCGGCGGGGGTGACCCCAGGGATAGTGCCACAGAAAGCAAACCGCCGCGGATTCCGCGGTAAGGGTGAAAGGGTGGGGTAAGAGCCCACCGCGCGACTGGCGACAGGAGCGGCACGGTAAACCCCACCGGGAGCAAAACCGAATAGGGATGACACGAGGGGCGACCCTCAGAGCTGTTTCTGGCTTGGTCATCCGGGTAGGTTGCGTGAGGCGCATGGCAACATGCGTCCAAGATGAATGGCCGCCACGTTCTTGTGCCGCAAGGCGCAAGGGCCATACAGAACCCGGCTTATAGGCCGGCTGGCACACCTTTTTCTGCAGATCCCCGGCCTTTGCCGGGTGGGTCGGACTGGAGCGGCGGGCATCCCGAGGGATGCCCTTGATCCGCTCTATTTCATTGTTTTAGGCGCATTTGTGCGACGCCAAGTTATTTCGCTCGGTCGCAAAATGTTCTAGCTGCCGACCCGATCGAGCGATGCCGCGATCGCCGCCCACAGTTCCTCGACCGGCTCGCAGCCCACCGCGATGCGCACGAAGCCAGGTGCCACGGCATCGCCGCGCTTGTTGCGCCGCTCGGCGGATGTGTGGACGCTGCCGAAGGAGGTGGCGGCCTGCATCAGCGGACAGCCATTGATGAAATCCTCCGCCTTGTCCGCCGTCGCCAGCACGAGGCTGACCAGGAAGCCGAAGCGCTCCATCTGGGCGCGGGCGAGATTGTGCGAGGGGTCGTCCTCAAGGCCCGGATACCGAACCAACTGAACAGCCGGGTGCTGCTTTAGCCGCCGGGCGATGGTCTCCGCCGACGAGCACATGCGATCAAACCGCACCTCGAGCGTTTCAAGGCCGCGATGCACGAGCCATGCGTCGAACGGGCTCGGAATGCTGCCCGACATGGTGCGCCAGTCGTGCACGGCGGCCATGATTTCCTCGTTGCGGCTGGCGACATGACCGAAGAGCGCATCGGAATGGCCGTTGGGCGCTTTGGTGTCGGCGGCGACGACGATGTCTGCGCCGAGTTCCAGAGGGCGCTGGCCGTAGGGCGTCATGGTGGTGTTGTCGACAACCACGATTGCGCCGGCCGCATGTGCGGCTTCAGCCACCGCCGCGATGTCGCAGATGTCCAGATTCGGGTTCGATGGGCTTTCGACGAAAACCAGCCGGTAGCCCTCGAAGCCGCCATCAAGGAAAGTCGCGGTCGGCCGCGTATCGACGCTGATGCCGAGCTTGGTAAGGAAGCGATCCGCCAGGATGCGCGTGGTGTGATAGCCGTCCGCCGGCAGCAGCACGCGGTCGCCCGTCTTGAGCAGCGCGAACATCACCGCGGCAATCGCCGCCATGCCGGAGGGAAATGTTAGGCTTTTGGCGCTTTCGAGATGCGTCAGCATCTCTTCGACCGCGTCCCAGGTCGGGTTCGAAAACCGCCCGTACTGATGAACTCCCGTCGATTCGCCGGGCGTGTGGAAGGTCGCGGCCTGGACGAGGGGCAGGGGAACGGGATCGCCGGTTTCGAGGCTCCTGCCGCGGAGGTGGATGAGCGAGGCTGCGCGCGACTGCATGGATTGAGTCATGGTTTGCTGGGCTTTCGGCGGTTTGTGCGACTGCCGAAAAGCTATTCCGGCCGGGCGCGCGGCACAAGGACAGACACCTTGGTTAGCCACTTCTAAACGTTTCGTTAGTCTTAATGGAGGATAAAGACGGCAATGCCGCCAATGTTGCCGCAAGCGACGGTTAGGCGGGAGTTGTGCAGCCCGTTCCCGTTGACGCCCATATTGGCCCATGTTATCCCGTTCGGACAATCAAGACTTCGTTTCGGTCCTGGGTGAAGCGTCCCCCAAGCAAGCAGCCAATCCGGCTGCGCTGGGCGGCATTTTTGCATTCGAAAACAAGGGATTCGTGGCGAAGGCGCAGCCTGGTTGCCCCATTGTGGGCATGGTGGCTGGTGGCGCGACGGAGGCGGCAAAACCTAGCGATGGACCGGTTTCTGTCAAATGCGGTGAACAGGATCGACGCCAAGGGACGCGTCTCGGTTCCCGCACATTTCCGCTCGGTTTTGCAGAAGCGCGGCTACGGCGATCTCTATGCGCTTCGGGCGCTCGACAGCGCGGCGCTGGACGTGGGTGGTCTCGACCTTCTCGATCGCTACGAACAACGGATTGCGCAGGAGGACCCGTTCCTGCGCACGGCGGACGACATGTCCTTCTTCTGTCATGGGGACGGAATGTTCCTGAAGATGGATCAGGATGGCCGCATCACCGTTACAGATTTCATGCGCGAGCACACAGGCATCTCCCTGGAGGTGGCTTTCGTGGGGCGCGGCACCTTTTTCCAGATGTGGGAGCCGGACCGGTTGCGCATTCATGGAGCAGAGGTGAGGGCAAGACTTTTGAGGCTTCGGCAGGCGACTGGCACGAAGCAAGCAGGAGAAACGGAATGATGGCGGGCAGCGGCGAAGACGATCATGCCGTTGGCGGACCGGTCCGCCACATTCCGGTTCTTTTGGAAGAGGTGATTGCGGCCTTGGCCCTCAAGCAGGGCGAGACCATCGTGGACGGCACCTTCGGCGCCGGCGGCTACACGCGCGCCATATTGGCGGCGGGCGCCAATGTCATTGCCATAGACCGTGACCCCGACGCCATTTCGGCCGGCCGTGAACTCGAAAGCCAGTCGGGCGGCCGTCTTCGGCTTGTGCAGGCGCCGTTCTCCGGCCTCGACGCCCATGCCGAACAGGTCGATGGCGTGGTGCTCGACATCGGTGTTTCGTCCATGCAGCTCGACCAGGCCGAGCGCGGCTTTTCCTTTCGCTCCGACGGGCCGCTCGACATGCGCATGGCGCAGCAGGGCGTCAGCGCGGCTGATGTGGTCAACCGCTTCAAGGCGGGCGATCTCGCCCGCATCTTCGGCTTCCTGGGCGAGGAGCGCCATGCCGGCCGCATAGCGCGCATGATCGAAAGACGCCGCGCTTCGCAGCCCTTCGAACGCACGCGCGACCTGGCCGAAGCCATCGCCGACACCGTGGGGCGCAATCCCAAGGACAAGATCCATCCGGCGACGCGCGTCTTCCAGGCGCTGCGCATCTACGTAAACGATGAGCTCGGGGAACTGGCGCGGGCGCTGTTTGCGGCCGAGCGGGCATTGAAGCCCGGCGGCCGGCTGGTCGTGGTGACGTTCCATTCGCTCGAGGACCGCATCGTCAAGCGCTTCATCGCCGACCGCTCGGGTACGGCCGCCGGTTCGCGCTATCTGCCTGAAACGCAAGTGAAATCGGCGACGTTCGAGAAGTCGGGCGGCGCAGTGGGGCCGACCGAAGGCGAGATCGAGGCCAATCCGCGCGCCCGCTCGGCCAAGCTTCGTGCCGCGATCCGCACCGAGGCGCCCGTCCGTGCGCCCGATCTGTCGATATTCGGCCTGCCGAAGCTTCCTGAAGTCCGGTCAGCCGGGGAAAGGTAGGAACATGTTCCGCACCAGCGATATCGTTCTCATCGCCGTGATGGTTTCGGCCGCCGCCTTTACCTACAAGACCAAGCACGAAGCCGAGGAAAAGCTCGTTGCGGTGCGCAAGATCGAGCAGCAGATCCGCTTCGAAGAGGATTCGATCGACCTGCTCAAGGCCGACTGGAGCCTGCTGACCCAGCCGGCGCGGCTGCAGAAGCTGGCCGAAACCTATCAGAACGAGTTGCAGCTGGCCCCGGTCGAGGCGCGGCAGATCGTCGGCCTCGACGACCTGCCGACAAAGCCCGTCGACGTGCAGGATACGTCCACCAAGCGGCTTGGCGGCGTGGCCGACATCGGCGGCACGGACAAGGTGGTGACGGGGGCAGTCGTAAGATGATGAAGCTTTGGCGCAAGCGCATTTCCAAGGCCGAGGCTTCCACCGCGTCCATCGTGGTTGACGGCGCCCGCAAGGCGACCGGCGGCCGCACGAAGAACCGCGTGGTCATGACCATGGCGGTCTTCTTCGGCATCTATGCCACGATCACCGGCCGTCTCATTTATCTCGGCATGCTTGAGCCCGACGAGAGCGGTGGCCCGGCTTCGCGCATAACCGCCTCGCGCCCGGACATCGTCGACCGCAACGGCGAGGTATTGGCGACCGACATCAAGACCTCGTCGCTCTATGCCGAGCCGCGCCGGATCGTCGACGCCGATGAGGTAATCGAGAAGCTGTCGACGGTCCTGCCGGACATCGATGTCGAGCAGACCTACAAGCGGCTCAAGGGCGGCGCCGGCTTCGTATGGCTGAAGCGCCAGCTGACCCCCAAGCAGCAGGCCGACATCATGCAGCTCGGCCTGCCAGGCATCGGCTTTCGCACTGAAAAGCGGCGCTTTTATCCCGGCGGTCCCACCGCCGCGCACATCCTCGGCCTGACCAATATCGACAATCAGGGCATTGCCGGGATGGAGAAATACATCGACGACCAGGGGCTTGCCGATCTGCAGGCTTCGGGTTTGGCCGATGCCAAGGACCTTAGGCCGGTGCGGCTGTCGATCGATCTCCGCGTCCAGCACATCGTGCGCGACGAGGTGGCCAAGGCGCTGGACAAATATCAGGCGATCGCCGCCGGCGCCGTGGTGCTCAACGTCAAGACCGGCGAAGTGCTGGCGATGGCGTCCGTGCCCGATTTCGACCCGAACAATCCGTATAACGCGCTCGATAAGGATCACCTGAACCGCATGTCGGCGGGCGTCTACGAGATGGGCTCGACCATCAAGAGCTTCACCACGGCGATGGCGCTCGATTCCGGCAAGGTGACGCTCAACAGCACCTTCGACGCCACGCGGCCGATCACCATCGGCCGCCAGACCATCCGCGACTTCCACGGCAAGGGCAGGGTGCTGAGCGTGCCGGAGGTGTTCATCTATTCCTCCAACATCGGCTCCGCTCGCGAGGCGGATGTGGTGGGCATCGAAGGACACCGCGATTTCCTTAAGCGCATCGGTCTGCTCGACCGCCTGCAGACCGAGCTGCCGGAAGTGGCGCGGCCGACCGAGCCCAAGGTTTGGAAGAAGGTGCACTCCATCACCATCTCCTTCGGCCACGGCATGTCGACCACCCCCCTGCAGACGGCGGTGGGCGCGGCCGCGCTGATGAATGGCGGCTATCTGATGAACCCGACCTTCCTGCCGCGTACGGAGGAGGATGCAATGGCCTCCGCCAAGCAGGTCGTCAGGGAAAAAACCAGCCAGGACATGCGCTATCTCTATCTGCTCAACGCCGAAAAGGGCTCGGGCAAGCGCGCCGAGGTGCCTGGCTACCGCGTCGGCGGCAAGACGGGTACGGCCGAGAAGGTGGTCAACGGTCGTTATGCGACGAATGTTCGCTTCAACGCCTTCCTGGCGGCTTTCCCGATGGACGATCCGCAATATGTGGTGCTCAGCATTGTCGACGAACCCAAGCCGGAGAAACCGGGCATGCCAGCCACCGCGGGCCTCAATGCGGCGCCGGTCGTCGCCAATATCATCAGGCGCTCTGCTTCATTTCTTGGCGTGAAGCCAGAATTCGGCCATGAAAGTGAAGCTACGGTGGCCTCTTCCTACGATTGATTCTCAAGGCGCGCTGGTAAAGCGCGCCATTTTGTTTGTGACGAATGGACTTCGATGAAACTTGAAAATCTCGCCGGTATCCTGCCTCTGGACGGGACTGTCCCCGGAAATCTGGAGACGGGCGGAGTGTCTTCGGATTCACGCCGCATCAAGCCGGGCGACATCTTCGTCGCAGTTCACGGCACCAAGGCCGATGGCGCTTCCTATGCCGCCGACGCAGTAGCGCGCGGCGCGGCTGCCATCGTCGCTGCGAAGGGCGCCGCCATCGGCTCCCATGCCGTCCCTGTCATTTCGGTGGATGATCCGCGCCACGCGCTTGCGATGATCGCCGCACAGTTTGCCGGGCGCCAGCCCGAAACCATGGTTGCGGTGACCGGCACCAGCGGCAAGACCTCGGTCGCCGCCTTCACGCGCCAGATCTGGGAGCAAGCCGGCTTTGCCGCCGCTAGCATCGGCACTACCGGCGTGGTTGCGCCCGGCCGCAATGAATATGGCTCGCTGACGACGCCCGATCCGGTCGAACTGCATCGCCTGCTGGCCGAGCTTGCCGACGCGGGCGTGACGCATGCGTCCATGGAGGCGTCCAGCCACGGCCTCGACCAGCGTCGCCTCGACGGCGTGCGTCTTGCCGCCGGTGCCTTCACCAATCTCGGCCGCGACCACATGGATTACCATCCAACGGTCGAGGAATATCACCGCGCGAAGCTGCGGCTCTTCGATACGCTTCTGCCCAACGGCGCTCCTGCGGTCGTCTTTGCCGACGACGAATGGTCGGAGCCGACCGTGAAAGCCGCCCGAGCCGCCGGCCTGAACGCCCTGACGGTCGGCCGTCACGGCGATTTCCTGCAGCTCAAGCGCGTCGAGCATGAGCGTTTCCGGCAGCGCGCCGAAATCGAGGTGGGTGGCGTCATCTACGAGATCGACCTGCCGCTAGCCGGTGATTTCCAGATCTACAATGCGCTGGTTGCTGCCGGCCTTGCCATCGCGACGGGCACGCCCGCCGACAAGGCGCTGCCGGCGCTCGAAAAGCTGAAGGGCGCGCCCGGCCGCCTCGATCTGGTGGGTACCACCCATGAAGGCGCGCCGGTCTATGTCGACTATGCCCACAAGCCCGACGCGCTGGAGAACGTTCTGGCCTCGGTGCGGCCGTTCACGACCGGCCGCGTGATCGTGGTGTTCGGCTGCGGCGGCGATCGAGATCGCGGCAAGCGCCCGATCATGGGCGAGATCGCAACGCGGCTGGCCGATGTCGCCATCGTCACCGACGACAACCCGCGCTCTGAGGTTCCCGAGACGATCCGCGCCGCGATCATGGCCGCCGCACCCGGAGCCATCGAGATTGGCGACCGACGCCAGGCCATTCACGAGGCTGTGGCCATGATGCACGCCGGCGACACGCTGATCGTTGCCGGCAAGGGGCATGAGGAGGGCCAGACGGTCGGCTCCCAAACCCTTCCGTTCTCGGATCACGAGGAGGTACGTCGCGCCTTGAAGGAGCATGCCGGATGAGCTTGCTGTGGACCTCCGAGGCTCTTGTCGATGCCATGGGCGGTCGCCCGCTCGGACAGATGCCGGCGGGCATTACCGGTATTTCCATCGACAGCCGCACGCTGAAGCCCGGTGAGGCCTTCTTCGCCATCAAGGGCGAGGCCATGGACGGCCACGACTTCGCGACCGCGGCAGTGAAGGCCGGCGCCGGCGTGCTGGTGGTTGCCGAAGGCAAGCTGCCCGCTCTCGGCCGACTGACGGCGCCGATGATCGTCGTGCCGGATGTCCTGGCCGCGCTCGAGAAGCTCGGCATCGCCGCCCGCGCGCGCAGCAACGCCAGGATCATCGCGGTCACGGGGTCCGTCGGCAAGACCAGCACCAAGGAGGCGCTGCGCCACAGCCTCTCGGCGGTCGGCAAGGTCCATGCCTCGGCAATGTCCTTCAATAATCACTGGGGCGTGCCGCTGACGCTCGCCCGCATGCCCGCCGATTGCGACTATGCCGTCTTCGAGATCGGCATGAACCATGAGAACGAGATCCGCCCGCTGGTGAAGATGGTTCGCCCGCATGTGGCGATCGTCACCTCGATTGCGCCGGCCCATCTCGGCCATTTCAGCAGCATGGACGACATCGCGCGGGCAAAGGCTGAAATATTCGAAGGCCTGGAGCCGGGCGGCACCGCGCTGCTCAATCGCGACGATCCCCGCTTCGAGCTGCTTGCAAAGCTGGCGCGCGATGTCGGTGTCGAAAACATCGTCGGTTATGGCGAAGACGCACGCGCCGATGTCCGGCTCACCAATTTTGTGCTACACGCCGACCACTCGATCATGACCGCCAATGTCGCGGGCGAGGAAGTCGCCGCCGAGATCGGCGCACCCGGCCGCCACATCGTGCAAAACGTGCTGGCGGTGCTGGGTGCTGCGAAGCTTGTTGGCGCCAACCTTGCCGAGGTGGCACTGGCAATGACCGGCCTTATCCCCGAGCGCGGTCGCGGGCGGCGGCATACGCTGCGCCATCCGAACGGCACCTTCACGCTGATCGACGAAAGCTACAACGCCAATCCCGCCTCGATGCGTGCGGCGATGGCACTGCTGGAAACGACGCCCGTGGCGTCCGGCGGGCGGCGCATCGCGGTGCTGGGCGATATGCTGGAGCTCGGCGAGCATTCGGAACGGCTGCACAAGGAGCTGGCCGGGCTGATTAGCGGCGCGAGCGCAGACCTCGTGTTCCTCGCCGGGGCAGAAATGCGGGCCCTCGCCGAAATTCTGCCAGATGACTTCAATACGGAGCATCGGGCAAATGGCGACGAGCTGAAGCTTGTCCTCATGCACGCTATCCGGCCGGGCGATGTCGTCATGGTCAAGTCGTCCAAGAGCATCGGCTTCTCCAAGCTGGTCGACGCGCTGATAGAACGGTTTCCGGAGGCCTCCGGAAACGCCAAAGAAACCTGACGATGGTCCTGGAACGAATTTAGATGCTCACTCTGCTCGTCAACTTTTCCGACCATCTCACGGTCTTCAACGTCTTCCGCTACATCACCTTCCGCACCGGCGGGGCGTTGATCACTGCTGCACTGATCGTCTTCATCTTTGGGCCGATGATCATCGACTCTCTGCGCCTCCGGCAGGGCAAGGGCCAGCCGATCCGCGCCGACGGGCCGCAGACCCACTTCAAGAAGGCCGGCACACCGACTATGGGCGGCCTGATGATCCTGTGCGGTATCGTCGGCTCGTCGCTGCTGTGGGCGAACATCACCAGCATCTACGTCTGGGTCGTTCTGCTGGTCACGCTCGGCTTCGGCGCCATCGGCTTCTATGACGACTATCTCAAGGTCACCAAGCAGTCGCATCTCGGCTTCTCTGGCAAGGCGCGCCTTGGCCTCGAGTTCCTCATCGCAGCCGTTGCCGGCTGGGCGATCATGCATGCCGGCCAGGCGCCATTCTCGTCGTCGCTGACCTTTCCCTTCATCAAGGACTTCCTGATCAACCTCGGCTGGTTCTTCATTCCTTTCTCCTGCTTCGTTATCGTCGGCGCGGGCAATGCGGTGAACCTGACCGACGGTCTGGATGGCCTTGCCATCGTGCCGATCATGATCGCCGCGGCGTCCTTCGGCGTCATCGCCTACCTGTCGGGTAACGCGGTGTTCGCCGAATACCTGCAAATTCACTTCGTGCCCGGCACGGGCGAACTGGCCGTCATCCTCGGCGCCGTCATTGGCGCCGGTCTCGGCTTCCTTTGGTTCAACGCGCCCCCGGCCGCCATCTTCATGGGCGACACCGGCTCGCTGGCGCTCGGCGGCCTCATCGGCACCGTTGCCGTCGCCACCAAGCACGAGATCGTGCTCGCCATCATCGGTGGCCTGTTCGTCATGGAAGCGCTGTCGGTCATCATCCAGGTCGGCTTCTTCAAGATGACCGGCCGGCGCGTGTTCCTGATGGCGCCGATCCACCATCACTTCGAAAAGCTCGGCTGGACGGAAAGCCAGGTGGTGATCCGCTTCTGGATCATCGCGGTCATCCTGGCGCTCATCGGCCTGTCGACCCTCAAGCTGCGGTAAACCTATATGATACCAGCGCGCTCTTTCGCCGGCCGTCGCGTAGCACTCTTCGGGCTCGGCGGTTCGGGCATCGCGACCGCGCGCGCCCTGATCGAGGGCGGCGCTGAAGTGCTTGCCTGGGACGACAATCCAGAAAGCGTTGCCAAGGCGACTGCCGAAGGCATCGGAACGGGCGACCTGCGACAGGCCGAGTGGGGCGGCTTTGCCTCCTTCGTGCTCTCGCCCGGCGTGCCGCTCACCCATCCGAAGCCGCACTGGTCGGTGGAACTGGCGCGCGGCGCCGGCGTCGAGGTGATCGGCGATATCGAGCTTTTCGCGCGCGAGCGCACGGCGAGCGCGCCCGATGCCCCGTTCATCGCCATCACCGGCACCAACGGCAAGTCGACGACCACGGCGCTGACTGCGCATATCATCAAGGCTTCCGGTCGCGATGCGCAGATGGGCGGCAATATCGGCCGCGCCGTCATGACGCTCGACCAGCCGCGCAGCGACCGCCACTACGTGGTCGAGTGCTCGTCCTACCAGATCGACCTCGCGCCCTCGATCAATCCGACGGCCGGCGTGCTGCTCAACCTGACGCCGGACCATCTCGACCGCCACGGCACCATGCAGCACTACGCATCGATCAAGGAACGCCTGGTAGCCGGCAGTGAAACCGCCATCATCGGCATCGACGACATCTATTGCGCCCAGATCGCCGACCGCCTCGAAAAGGCGGGCAAGGATGTCGTGCGCATTTCCAAGCGCCTGCCGCTTACCGACGGCTACTTCGCCGACGGCACGAACCTGATGGAAGCCGTGCATGGCCGCTACAGCCGCATCGGCTTCCTAGAGGGCATCGGCTCGTTGCGCGGCCAGCACAATGCGCAGAATGCGCTTGCAGCCGTCGTGGCCTGCCTCAAGGTCGGCCTCGATCTCGGCGAGATCCAGTCGGGGCTTGAGAGCTTCCCGGGCCTGGCGCACCGCATGGAGCAGGTCGGGCGCAAGGATCACGTGCTCTTCGTCAACGACTCCAAGGCCACCAATGCCGACGCCTCCGCGCCGGCACTGTCGAGCTTCCCGCGGATCTATTGGATCGCGGGCGGCCTGCCCAAGGAGGGCGGCATCGAGCCGCTGCGCAGCTTCTTCCCCCGTATTGCCAAGGCCTATCTGATCGGCGAAGCTGCGCCTGCCTTTTCGGCGACGCTCGGCGAGGCCGTGCCTTACGAGATTTCGGGCACGCTGGCTGCCGCCGTCGAACATGCCGCGCATGATGCGGCGCTTGATGACGCCGGCGAAGCGGTTGTGTTGCTTTCGCCTGCCTGTGCGAGTTTCGATCAGTTCAAGAATTTCGAGGTTCGCGGCGACGCCTTCCGTACGGCGGTTGCTGCGATCGACAAGGTTAAGCCGATCGGAGGGACACGATAATGGCAAGCCGTCTCGATAGAAGCCCCGTCGCCATCTGGTGGCGGACGATCGACCGTTGGTTTCTGGCCGCCTTCATGACGTTGATGGGGCTGGGCATCGTGCTCTCCTTCGCCGCCAGCCCGGCCGTTGCCGAGCGCATCGGTCTCGACAGCTTCCATTTCGCGACGCGCCAGATCTTCTTCACCCTTCCTGCGCTGGCGGTGATGCTCGCCGTCTCCTTCCTGGAAGCGCGAGAGGTGCGGCGCATGGCGCTGATCATGCTCTGCATCGCGCTGGTGCTGATGGTGGCGGTCCTCTATGTCGGCGTCGAGGTCAAGGGCGCCAGGCGCTGGGTGTCCTTTGCCGGTGTCTCGGTCCAGCCCTCCGAATTCCTCAAGCCGGCTTTCGTCATCGTTTGTGCCTGGCTCTTCGCCGAGCATCAGCGCCAGCCCGATATCCCCGGCAACTTCATGGCCATGGGACTGCTTGGTGTCGTCCTGGCGCTTCTGGTGGCGCAGCCCGACCTTGGCCAGACCATGCTGTCCCTCGGCACCTGGGGCGTGATGTTCTTCATGGCCGGCATGCCCTGGCTGTGGATCATCGTGCTGGGAGGGCTGGGCGTTGGCGGCGCGCTGGCTGCCTATACCGTCTTTCCGCACGTGGCAGGCCGTATCGACCGCTTCCTGACTGGCGAAGGCGATACCTTCCAGGTGGATATGGGTCGCGAAGCCGTCATCAATGGCGGCTGGTTCGGCGTCGGGCCGGGTGAGGGCACCGTCAAGCGCGTCATCCCCGACAGCCACGCCGACTTCGTGTTCGCTGTGGCGGGCGAGGAGTTCGGCATCATCATGTGCTTCCTCATCATGTTCCTGTTCGCCTTCATCGTGCTGCGCGGCCTGAACATCGCGCTGAAGGAACATGACGACTTCACCCGCTATGCGGTGGCGGGGCTGGTCGTGGTCTTCGGCTTGCAGTCGGTCATCAATATGGGCGTCAATCTCCAGCTTCTGCCAGCCAAGGGCATGACGCTGCCCTTCATCTCCTATGGTGGCTCCTCGCAGATCGCGATCGCCATCTCGATGGGCATGGTCCTGGCATTGACGCGCAAGCGGCCTGAACGGCGCAAGTCGCCGGGCTATCCGCTTACCAAGCACGCATTGGCGGCCGAGTGACATGACCAAGGGGACAGTTCTTCTTGCCGCCGGCGGTACCGGCGGCCACCTCTTTCCTGCCGAGGCGCTGGCGCATGAGCTGGCTGATCGCGGCTGGGAGGTTCATCTGGCGACTGACGATCGCGCCGGTCGCTTTGCCGGCAATTTTCCTGCAAAGGCCATCCACCCGATCGCTTCCGCCACATTCGGCTCGCGCAATCCCTTGAAGATGGCCGGCGCCTTCTGGACGATCTGGCAGGGTGTGCGTCAATCGTCCGGACTGATCCGCCAGATCAAGCCCGCCGCTGTGGTTGGCTTCGGCGGTTACCCGACTCTGCCGCCGCTCTACGCGGCGACACGCCGGGGTGTGCCGACGCTCATCCATGAACAGAACGCGGTGATGGGGCGTGCCAACAAAGCGCTTGCCGGACGCGTGACCGCGATCGCCGGCGGCTTTCTGGACGGAAAGTCGAGCTCCTACGGCAGCAAGATCATCGTGACCGGCAACCCGGTGCGGCCGGCGGTTCTGGAAGCCGCACGCATTCCTTATGTCGCATCCGGTCCCGGTGAGCCGTTCCGGCTTCTGGTGTTCGGCGGCAGCCAGGGCGCGCAGTTCTTCTCCGATGCGGTTCCGCCCGCGGTCGCTGCCTTGCCCGAACCCTTGCGCAGGCGGCTGAGCGTCGTGCAGCAGGCGCGCGCCGAGGATATCGATCGCGTGACGGCAGCCTATGCCGAACTCGGCATCGAGGCGCATGTGCAGCCCTTCTTCAAGGACATGGCCGCGCGGATCGCCGCCGCCCATCTCGTCATCGCGCGCTCAGGCGCGTCCACGGTCTCGGAACTCGCCGTGATTGGCAGGCCCGCGCTTTTGGTGCCGTACCCCTATGCGCTCGACCATGACCAGGCGGCCAATGCCATCACCCTTGCCGAATTGGGCGGGGCGGAAGTGCACCCTCAGGGAACGCTGTCTGTCGAGAGCCTGTCGGCGCTGATCGGCAGGTGCCTGATGGATCCCGATCGGCTGGCAACCATGGCCGAAGCCGCCAAGGCGGCGGGAAAGCCCGACGCCGTGCGGTTGCTTGCTGACATGACAGAGGCTATTGCGGCGCGGAAACCTATAAAGACAATGAAGGAAGGGATGCGGCCATGAAGATGCGGCAGACGATCGGCCTTGTGCATTTCATCGGTATTGGCGGCATCGGCATGAGCGGTATCGCCGAAGTCCTGCACAATCTCGGCTACAAGGTGCAGGGTTCTGACCAGGCCGATGGCGCCAATGTGCAGCGCCTGCGCGACAAGGGCATCGAATGCTTCGTCGGCCACCGTGCCGAGAACCTTGGCGATGCCGAAGTCGTCGTGGTGTCGACCGCGATCAAGAAGTCGAACCCCGAACTGATCGCCGCGCGTGAAAAACTGCTGCCGGTCGTGCGGCGCGCCGAAATGCTGGCCGAGCTGATGCGCTTCCGCCAGGCCATCGCCATCGGCGGCACGCATGGCAAGACCACCACGACCTCGATGGTCGCGACGCTGCTGGAGGCCGGCGGGCTCGACCCCACCGTCATCAATGGCGGCATCATTAACGCCTACGGCACCAATGCGCGCATGGGCGAGGGCGAGTGGATGGTGGTGGAGGCCGACGAGAGCGACGGCACCTTCCTGAAGCTGCCGGCCGACATTGCGGTCATCACCAATATCGACCCCGAGCATCTCGACCACTACGGCTCCTTCGATAAGGTGCGCGAGGCGTTCCGCCAGTTCGTCGAGAACGTGCCATTCTATGGTTTTGGCGTGATGTGCACGGATCATCCGGAAGTGCAGACGCTGGTGTCGCGCATCGAGGACCGTCGCGTCATCACCTATGGCGAGAACGCGCAGGCCGACTTCCGCTTCACCCGCCATCGCATGGATGGCGCTGCCTCCCTGTTCGACGTGGTCGTCCGCAACCGCAAGACGGGCGGGCAGACAGTGATTTCCGACTTGCGGCTTCCGATGCCCGGCCGCCACAACGTGTCGAACGCGACTGCGGCCATTGCCGTGGCGCATGAGCTTGGCCTGTCGGCCGACGCCATCAAGAAGGGCCTTTCCTCGTTCGGCGGGGTCAAGCGCCGCTTCACGCCCACCGGAAGCTGGAACGGCGTCAGCGTGTTCGACGACTACGGCCACCACCCCGTCGAGATCAAGGCAGTGCTCAGGGCCGCGCGCGACGCATGCCAGGGGCGTGTGATCGCAATTGCCCAGCCGCACCGTTACACGCGTCTGCACGACCTGTTCGGCGATTTCTCCGCCTGCTTCAACGATGCCGACACGGTGATGATCGCGCCCGTCTATGCGGCGGGCGAGGATCCCATAGACGGCGTCAGCTCCGAGGCGTTGGTGTCGCGCATCCGCGCCGGCGGCCATCGCGATGCGCGCTACATCGAAGGGCCGGCTGCGATCGCCCCGATCGTGCGCGAGCTTGCCAAACCGGGCGATTTTGTCGTCTTCTTGGGTGCGGGCAACATCACGCAGTGGGCCTATGCTTTGCCGAAGGAGCTGGCCGGGGAGGCGGCATGACGAAGGGAGAGGCGCTTATCGCCAAGCTAGGCGACAAGCTTTCCGGGTTGCGGGGTCGCATCACGCCGGATGCCGAGATGGAAAAGATCACCTGGTTCCGCGCCGGCGGCACGGCCGATGCGCTGTTCCAGCCAGCGGATGAGGAGGACCTTGCGGCCTTCCTGCGCGCGGTGCCCGAAGAGATACCGCTGACGATCGTCGGCATCGGCTCGAACCTGCTCGTTCGCGAGGGCGGCCTTCGTGGCTTCGTCATCAGGCTGTCGGCCAAGGGGTTCGGCGAGGCCGAGGTCGTGTCGTCGACCCAGATCAGGGCGGGCGCAGCCACCCCCGACAAGCGCGTCGCGGCCGTGGCGCTGGAAGCCGGCATTGGCGGATTCCACTTCTATCATGGCATTCCGGGCGGCATCGGCGGGGCGCTGCGCATGAATGCGGGCGCCAATGGCGTCGAAACCCGCGACCGGGTCGTCGAGGTGCGCGCGCTGGACCGGCAGGGCAATCTGCATGTCCTTTCGAATGCCGACATGGGCTATTCCTATCGCCATTCCTCGGTGCCAGCAGGCCTCATCTTCACCTCCGCTCTTTTCGAGGGCTATCCGGAGGATCGCGAGAAGATCCGGGCGGAGATGGATGCGGTTCAGCACCATCGAGAGACGGTTCAGCCGATCCGCGAAAAGACCGGCGGCTCCACCTTCAAGAACCCGGACGGCACTTCCGCCTGGAAGGAGATCGACAAGGCCGGATGTCGCGGATTGATGATCGGCGGCGCGCAGATGTCGCCGATGCACTGCAATTTCATGATCAATACCGGCAACGCGACCGGCTACGATCTCGAACATCTCGGCGAGACGGTTCGGGCAAGGGTGCTGGAAAATTCCGGCATCAAGCTGCACTGGGAAATCAAGCGCATCGGCGATTTCAGGCCGGGGCGTGAGGTGCATGAATTTCTGGGCCAGCTGCTCTAGGCTCTAATGCCGTCGTCCGTTTAGCCGGCAACAAAACCATCGATCACAGATTGTTTGTCACCCGTCACTTTTGTGGCGGGTGACTCCGCCGTCCCACGTTTGCCGGGCGGTCGGCGCGATTTCGATAAAATTTGAATCATATTGAATCCTAAGGGCTTGCCACAGAATCAACTCTCTGATTCTTTGGGGAAAAGCGTTTCCTGATTTGAGTCGTTCGAGCGCGGCTGACGCGTTTTCCGTCTGGAGGGGTGCCTGCCGGAAGACTCGGACTCATTTCAGAAATGCCCTGGTTTGAAGCCCGGTCGAAGGGACTGTGGGGATATGACTTTAAAGCATGTGGCCGTGTTGATGGGTGGGTTTTCCTCCGAGCGGCCTGTGTCTCTTTCGTCGGGTAATGCCTGCGCCGATGCACTCGAAGAGGTCGGCTACCGCGTTACGCGCGTCGACGTGAGGCGCGATATTGCCGCTGTCCTTTCCGAGCTCAATCCGGATGTCGCATTTAACGCATTGCATGGTCCGTACGGCGAGGACGGCACCATCCAGGGCATCCTCGAATATCTCCAGATTCCCTACACCCATTCCGGCGTTCTCGCATCGGCTCTGGCGATGAACAAGGAGAAGGCCAAGAAGGTCGTGGAGGCCGTTGGCGTGCCGGTTGCGCAGGCGCGCGTGATGAGTCGCTTCGATGTTGGCAATAAGCACCCGATGAAGCCGCCCTATGTCGTCAAGCCGGTCAATGAGGGTTCGAGCTTCGGCGTGGTGATGGTGAAGGAGGATCAGTCGCATCCGCCCCAGATCATCGGTTCGTCGGAGTGGCGCTATGGCGACGCCGTCATGGTGGAGCGCTACATCCATGGTCGCGAGCTGACCTGCGCGGTCATGGGCGATGTGGCGCTCGGGGTCTGCGAGATCATCCCGACCGGTCACGCCTTCTACGATTACGATTCAAAATACGTTCCGGGCGGATCAAAACACGAATGCCCGGCGAAAGTTTCACCAAATATTTACCAAAAAATACAGACACTGGCGCTCAAGGCTCATCAAGCAATTGGGTGTCGGGGCGTCTCCCGGTCGGACTTCCGCTACGACGATCGCTATTCCGAAAATGGCGAGATCATCTGGCTCGAAGTGAACACCCAGCCGGGTATGACGCCGACGTCTCTGGTGCCGGAAATTGCTGCGCAGGCAGGACATTCCTTTGGTGAACTTTTGAGTTGGATGGTGGAGGACGCTTCGTGCTTGCGTTGAGGTCTGATCGGAGAAGAAGGATGGGAGCGGGCCGGCGCGGTCCGCTCGGCGCATTCTTTTTGGCCGACGGCTTCGTGCTGCCGCGCTCGCTGCGCAAGCCGGTGCGCGTCCTTGCGCGCCTGTTCAAGGGCGACTTCACCGCGCCCCGTTATGCGTCCACGGTCGCCTCGGCGGCTTTCCTTGCTGCGAGCGTGATCTACGGCGCCTATGAAGGTGGCCATATGCCCACCGTCGTGCAGGCCATCACTGCGCGCAGCGGCTTTGCTGTGGATCAGATCAAGGTGGTCGGCCATCGCGAAACCTCCGAGATCGATGTCCTCGACAAGCTGGAACTCGACGGCTGGACCTCGCTGATCGGCTTCGATGCCGAGAAGGCGCGCGAGCGCATCACCGAGCTGCCCTGGGTGCAGGTTGCTTCGGTTCGCAAGGTCTATCCCAATACGCTGGAAGTGAAGATCGAAGAGCGCAAGCCCTTCGCCATCTGGCAGCATGGCAACGACCTGTCCGTTGTCGAGGAGGATGGCCGGGTCATCGCTCCGTTCGTCGGCGGTCGGCAGATCGCGCTGCCGCTGGTCGTCGGCTACGGCGCTGCGCAGGGAGCTTCGGGCTTCCTCGCCAAGGTTCGGCAGTATCCCGAGCTGGCTTCGCGGGTGAAGGGTTACATTCGGGTTTCCGAACGGCGCTGGGATCTCTGGATGGAGAATGGCGTCACCGTCAAACTGCCCGAGGACGGGGTGGAAGCGGCGCTCGCCGATCTGGTCAAGATGGATCACGACATGGGGCTGCTGTCGCGCGATATCGCGGCGGTCGACATGCGTATCAACGACCGCCTTGTCGTTCAGCTGACGCAGGAAGCGGTGCAACGCCGCGAGGCGGCGCTGAAGGACGCCAAGGGCAACAAGAAGAAGCCGGAGACAAGAATATGAGTCTGCTCGGCGGTCGAAAGGATAACTCGTCACGTCGCTCCGGCATCATCACGGTTCTCGATGTCGGCTCGAGCAAGGTTTGCTGCATCGTCGCAAAGCTGAAGCCTGCGGCCGAAAGCCAGCTGCTCAAGGGTCGCACGCACCAGGCCAAGGTGATCGGCATCGGTCATCAGAAGTCCCAGGGCGTGAAGTCCGGCGTGGTCGTCGATCTCGATCGTGCCGAGCACGCCGTTCGGCTTGCGGTCGACGCCGCTGAGCGCATGGCCGGCCTGACCGTGGATTCGCTGATCGTCAACCTGACGGCCGGCCGGCTGAAGAGCCAGGTTTTCTCCGCCACCATCAATCTCGGTGGCCACGAAGCTTCTTCCAGCGATATCCGGCGCGTCCTGGCTGCCGGCGCCAAGCAGGCACTGCGCGCCGAGCGCGAGGTTGTGCATGCGCTGCCCGTTGCCTTCTCGCTGGACGCCGAGCGCGGCGTGCGCGATCCGAGCGGCATGGTTGGCGAGACGCTCGGCGTCGACATGCATGTGCTGACCGGCGATGCCGCGCCGTTGCGCAACCTCGAACTCTGCATCAATCGTTCGCACCTGTCGGTCGAACGGATGGTCGCCACGCCTTACGCTGCCGGCCTCGCGGCGCTGGTCGACGACGAACTCGAAATGGGCGCCGCCTGCATCGATATGGGTGGCGGCACGACGACGATTTCCGTGTTTGCCGACGGCAAGTTCGTCCATGCCGATGCCATTCCGGTCGGCGGCAACCACGTCACCATGGATTTGGCCAAGGGCCTTTCGACCCGGCTGGAAGATGCCGAGCGACTCAAGGTGATGCACGGCTCGGCTCTGCCGGGCAGCTTCGACGATCGCGACCTGGTCACCATCCAGCCGATCGGCGCCGACGAAACGGACGTTCCGCTCCAGGTGCCCCGCTCGGTGATGACGCGGATCATCCGTGCCCGCATCGAGGAGACGCTCGAGATCCTGCGCGATCGCCTGAACAAGTCGGGCTACGGCGCGGCTGTCGGCAAGCGAGTCGTGCTGACGGGCGGCGCAAGCCAGCTTGCCGGTTTGCCGGAAGCGGCGCGGCGCATTCTGGGGCGCAATGTACGTATCGGCCGTCCGCTGGGTGTGGCGGGCTTGCCGGAAGCAGCCAAGGGACCCGCTTTTGCGGCGGCGGTCGGTCTGCTGATTTATCCGCAAGTCGCAAGCTTCGAGATAAGTCCGGCGAATAGTATCGCTGGGATTCGCATGACCGGAACGGGCGGGAGACTGCATCGCATGAGTCAGTGGTTGAGAGACAGTTTCTAAAATTTGACGGGGGCAACCCCATGGATATTGGCGGCCGCAGCGGCGCAGCGGTGGGAAAGGCAAAAGGACGAGGACTATGACGATCAATCTGCAGAAGCCGGACATCACCGAGCTCAAGCCCCGCATCACCGTGTTCGGTGTCGGTGGCGGTGGCGGCAATGCCGTCAACAACATGATCACCGCAGGTCTTCGCGGCGTCGAATTCGTCGTGGCGAACACCGATGCGCAGGCGCTTGCCATGACCAAGGCCAGCCGCCTGATCCAGCTCGGTGCGCACATCACCGAGGGTCTGGGCGCCGGCTCGCAGCCCGAGGTCGGTCGCGCCGCCGCCGAGGAGTGCATCGACGAGATTATGGATCATCTGTCGAACACCCACATGTGCTTCGTCACCGCCGGCATGGGCGGCGGCACGGGCACGGGTGCCGCTCCCGTTGTCGCCCGCGCCGCCCGCGAAAAGGGCATCCTCACGGTTGGCGTCGTCACCAAGCCGTTCCACTTCGAAGGCCAGCGCCGCATGAAGACGGCTGACCTGGGCATCGAAGAGCTGCAGAAGTGCGTCGACACCCTGATCGTCATCCCGAACCAGAATCTCTTCCGCCTTGCCAACGACAAGACCACCTTCGCTGACGCCTTCGCGATGGCCGACCAGGTGCTCTACTCGGGCGTCGCCTGCATCACCGACCTGATGGTCAAGGAAGGCCTGATCAACCTCGACTTCGCCGACGTCCGCTCGGTCATGCGCGAGATGGGCAAGGCCATGATGGGCACGGGCGAAGCTTCGGGCGAGGGCCGCGCCATGGCTGCCGCCGAAGCCGCGATCGCCAACCCGCTGCTCGACGAGACCTCGATGAAGGGCGCCAAGGGCCTGCTGATCTCCATCACCGGCGGTCGCGACCTGACCCTGTTCGAAGTCGACGAAGCGGCTACCCGCATTCGCGAGGAAGTCGATCCGGATGCGAACATCATCCTGGGCGCGACCTTCGATGAGGAACTGGAGGGCGTCATCCGCGTGTCGGTTGTTGCCACCGGCATCGACAAGGCGTCGGCCGACATTTCCACCACGCCGATCGCCATCCGCGCGCCCGTGAAGCCGGCTGCCCGTCCTGCCGGCATCCCGGAAGCCCGTCCGGCCGCCATGGCTCCGGTTCAGGAAGCTCCGCGCATGGAAGCGCGCGCTGCCGATCCGATTGCCGATGCGATCCGCATGGCCGAGGCAAGTGCTGCGGCTCCTGCCATGGCCGCGCCGCGTCCGGCTCCGGTCGCCGAAGACTTCCGCCCGCAGAGCAAGCTTTTCCAGGCTCAGCCCCAGCAGATGCAGCCGCATCCGGTCATGCAGCAGCCGCAGCATCAGCCGGTGATGGCTCCGATGCCCGCACCCGCTCCGCGTGAGATGCCGCAGCCTGTTGCCAGCGCGCCGCGCATGCCGCGCGTCGAGGACTTCCCGCCGATGGTTCAGGCCGAGGTAGAAGCCAAGGCCCGTCCGGCTGCCCAGCAGCACCATGAGGAGCGTGGTCCGATGGGTCTGCTCAAGCGCCTGACCAATGGTCTGACCCGTCGTGAGGAAGAGCCCGCCCGTCTGCAGCCGGCTCAGCCGCGCGAGCCGAAGCTGCGTCAGCAGGCGCCGGAACTGCGCCGTGCAGCCAGCCAGGACCCGTCGCTCTACGCGCCGCGCCGCGGCCAGCTCGACGATCACGGCCGCCTGGCGCCTCAGGCCCGTGCTCAGCACGAGGACGATCAGCTGGAAATCCCGGCGTTCCTGCGCCGCCAGGCAAACTGATCCGTTAACGAGATGTAACGAACCCAAACAGGCGAGCATTCCGATGCTCGCCTGTTTGTTTTTGAAAGTTCAATAAAAACAGCAGGTTGGATAGCAGGTGCAATATTGCGCCGGCGTTACACAGAGTAAGAATCCGTGATTTGGACTCTCCTGTCTGGGCTACTATTTTCCGGCCATCGTGAGGTCGGCGGTCCAGAATCGGTGGGGACGGATTCTTAGCCGGCAATGACAGCAGATGCCGCGCCCGGAGGGGTGGCGGACATGGGCTAACGGGCACATGGGGATTCACTTGTACGACTACCAGACGACGCTGAAGTCGCGCGTAACGCTCTCGGGCGTTGGTGTCCATAGCGGCAAACCGGTTTCCCTGACTTTCCTCCCCGCAGATGCCGACACTGGCATCGTTTTTCATTTGATGGGCGCGGGCGGTCGCGAACTGCGCGCCCTGGCATCCGAAGTCGGTTCCACTGATCTGTGCACGCTTCTCGGCGATCCGGCCGGCGCGCATATCGGTACGATCGAGCACGTCATGGGTGCATTGATCGGAACGGGCGTCGACAACGTGGTCATCGAAGTGGACGGCAATGAAGTGCCGATTCTCGATGGCAGCGCCATCCAGTTCGTCGAAGCCATCGAGCAGGCAGGCATCGAGACGCTTGGCGCCAAGCGCCGCTATATCCGCGTCCTCAAGCCCGTGCGCGTCGAATCAGGCGCATCCTGGGCGGAGTTCCGCCCCCATGGCGGCACCCGTTTCGAGGTCGAGATCGATTTCGCGAGCGCGGCGATCGGGCGTCAGTCCCTGGCCGTCGACCTTACTTCGGAAACGTTCCGCAACGAGATCGCGCGTGCGCGCACCTTCGGCTTCATGAAGGATGTGGAGCCGCTCTGGGCCGCTGGCTATGCGCTTGGTTCCTCGCTCGAGAATTCCGTGGTGATCGGCGATGACGGACGCGTCATCAACATGGAAGGCCTGCGATACCCCAACGAATTCGTGCGTCACAAGATGCTGGATGCCATGGGCGATCTCGCACTTGCCGGCGCCCGCTTCATCGGTTGCTTCCGCTCCTATCGCGGCGGCCATCGTCTCAATGCGACGGCGCTGCGGCGCCTGCTGACGGATCAAACGGCCTTCGAAATCGTCGAGGCGACTCGCCGCGAGCGTGGCCGGTCGGCGGAGATGATTGCCGTCAACGCGCCGGTCTACGCGCCCTGGGTGCTCTGAAGCGACCTGAGGTGTGGCGCGAATGCGTCACCAGGACGTCTTCGCGATGCGCTTCGGAGGTTGAATGCGACCTAGCCGTGGACATGCCACAAAAATGCACGAATAGCGGGCGATAGCGTTGCCGTTCGGGGGCAGTTGTGATCTATGACTGCGCGGGCCATTGAGTATAATTACGCCGAGAGGGCAGAATCTGATCATGGTTTTTGAGCGAGCTGCACAGTCGACCAGGTCGGCGCGCACTGCCTTTTTGGCGCTTTCGGTGCTTTCTGCCCCAATTTTCCTTTCGGCCTGCACGTCTTCCGGGAAGGATCTCGACCTGTCCACCTATGTGGAGCAGACCGAGCCTGCGGATGTGCTTTACAACCAGGCCCTGGCAAACATGAATTCCGGCCGCCTGAAGGAGGCCAGCGCCAAGTTCGACGCCATCGATCGCCAGCATCCCTATTCGGAATTTGCGCGCAAGGCGCTGGTGATGGGCGCCTTCGCCAACTACCGGCAGGGCAACTATGACGACTCAATCAATTCGGCCAAGCGCTACCTGGCGCTCTATCCGTCGACGCCCGATGCGGCCTATGCGCAGTACATCGTCGGCCTTTGCTATTTCCGCCAGATTCGCGATGTGACGCAGGACCAGAAGGAATCGCGCCGCGCCATCGAGGCGATGCAGGAAGTGGTCACCCGCTGGCCCGATTCCGAATATGTCGACGACGCCAAGACGAAGATCCGCATGGCGCGCGACCAGCTCGCCGGCAAGGAAATGCAGGTCGGCCGCTACTATCTCGAGCGGCGCGAATACATCGCCGCCGTCAAGCGCTTCCGCTACGTGGTCGAGAACTATTCCAACACGCGCCACATCGAGGAGGCGCTCGCTCGCCTGACCGAGTCGTACTACGCGATGGGCCTCACCTCCGAGGCGCAGACCGCGGCCGCCGTGCTGGGGCAGAATTACCCCGATAGCCAGTGGTACAAGGACTCCTACAAGCTTCTGCAGTCCGGCGGGTTGGAGCCGCGTGAGAACGCGGGCTCCTGGATATCCAAGGCCGGAAAGTTAATAACCGGCTAACCGAAGCGGGCGTCGATGCTATCGAGGCTGTCGATCCGCGATATCGTTCTCATCGAGAAGCTGGACATCGATTTTGCGTCCGGCCTCTCGGTGCTTACCGGTGAGACCGGTGCGGGCAAGTCCATTCTGCTTGATTCACTTTCGCTTGCGCTGGGCGCGCGAGGCGACGCCTCGCTTGTGCGCCATGGTGCGACGCAAGGGCAGGTGACGGCCGTCTTCGACGTGCCGCGCAACCATCCGGCCCGCCAGATCCTCACGGACAATGCGCTCGACGACGATGGCGACATCATCCTGAGGCGCGTCCAGACGGCTGACGGACGCACGCGCGTCTTCGTCAACGACCAGCCCTCCAGCGTCACGCTGATGCGTGACATCGGCCGTGCCCTGGTCGAAATCCATGGCCAGCATGACGACCGCGCTTTGGTCGATGCCGGCGCTCATCGCGATGTGCTCGATTCCTTCGGCGCCCATCTCGGCGAGGTACGGGCCTGCGCGGAAGCCTGGCGACGCTGGCGCGATAGCGAACAGGAATTGTCGCGCCACCGGGCGCGCGTCGAGGCCGCCGCCCGTGAAGCCGACTACCTGCGCGCCGCCGTGGCTGAGCTTTCGCAGCTCGATCCGCAGCCGGGCGAGGAGGCGGAACTGGCCGAGGTGCGCACCGCAATGATGCGCGCCGAAAAGATCGCTAGCGAGATCCAGGATGCGCAGGACGTGCTTTCCGGGCCCAACTCGCCCTTGCCGCAGCTTTCCAGCCTGCTGAGACGCCTGCAGCGCAAGGCGGCCGAGGTGCCGGGCCTGCTCGACGATGTGGTGACCTCGCTCGACGAGGCGATGCTGTCGCTCGATGCCGCGCAGTCGGGCGTCGATGTGGCGCTGCGCGCTACCGAATACGATCCGAAGCGGCTGGAAAAGGCCGAGGAGCGGCTGTTCGCGCTGCGCGCGGCCTCGCGGAAGCACAATGTACAGGTCGACGACCTCGCGCGTCTGCGTGACACGATGGCTGCCGACCTCACCGATCTCGACGCGGGTGAAGAACGGTTGCAGGTGCTGGTCAAGCAGGCGGCCGCGACGCGCGATGCCTATGACAGCGTTGCGGCGCATCTTTCGGAGCTGCGCAAGGCGACCGCCGTCAGCCTGCGCAATGCGGTGATGGCCGAACTGCCGGCCCTCAAGCTCGAGCGGGCCGAGTTCATCGTCGAGATGGGCACCGAGCCGGACAACCGGCAGCAAGAGGGCATCGACCTCATCGAATTCTGGGTGCGCACCAACCCAGGCACGAAGCCCGGCCCGATGATGAAGATCGCCTCGGGCGGCGAGCTTTCGCGCTTCCTGCTCGCGCTCAAGGTTGCGCTGGCCGATAAGGGCTCCGCGCCGACGCTCGTGTTCGACGAGATCGACACCGGCGTGGGCGGAGCTGTGGCCGACGCCATCGGCCAGAGGCTGTCGCGCCTTTCCAACAAGGTGCAGGTACTGTCGGTGACGCATGCGCCGCAGGTGGCAGCGCGCGCGAGCACGCATTTCCTCATCGCCAAATCCGGCGGGACCGAGCAGGTTTCGACCAGCATCCGCGAGATGGATCGCACCTCGCGCCAGGAAGAAATCGCCCGCATGCTGGCCGGCGCGACCATCACCGAGGAAGCACGCGCGGCGGCCGAGCGCCTGTTGCGCGAGAATGCAGAGGCCGTCGTCTCCTGATCGCGTACTGGGCGCGACTTGTCAGGACGCTTTCGGGTTCCAATCTCTTTTCGCCGAATGCCTGCTGCCCTGACATTGCATGTTGGGGTAGTGTAGCGGCCTTTCAGCCAGCCGGATTCGCGTATTATGTCCGAGATCGTCAGACCCGTCGAAGAATTGACTCAAGCGGAGGCCGCCGCCGAGCTTGCGCGGCTTGCCCTGACAATCGCCGAGAATGACCGGCTTTATCACCTTGAGGATGCGCCGAAGATTTCGGACGCCGAATACGACGCGATGCGCCTGCGCAATGCAGCGATCGAGACGCGCTTTCCGGAGCTGGTTCGCTCGGATTCGCCATCGCTCAAGGTGGGCGCGGCTCCCTCCGCCGCCTTCACCCAGGTCGTCCATTCGGTGCCGATGCTGTCGCTCGACAACGTATTCACCGACGAGGATGTGGTCGATTTCATTGCCAGCGTGCGGCGCTTTCTGGCGTGGCCCGCTGATCGAGAGATCATCTTCACCGCCGAACCCAAGATCGACGGCCTGTCGATGTCGCTGCGATACGAAAACCGGCGGCTGGTGACGGCGGCTACGCGCGGCGACGGCACCACGGGCGAGAATGTCACCGCCAACATCCGCACCATCAAGGAAATTCCGCAGCATCTGCCCAAGGATGCGCCCGATGTGGTTGAGGTGCGCGGCGAGGTCTATATGCGCCGCGACGACTTTTTCGCGCTCAACCAGCGCATGGCCGAGACCGGCCAGGTTTTCGCCAATCCACGCAATTCGGCGGCCGGCAGCCTTCGCCAGAAGGACCCGGAAGTCACCCGTTCGCGCCCGCTGAAATTCTTTGCCTATGCCTGGGGCGAGACGAGCGAGCCGCTGGGCGAGACGCAATATGACGTCGTGCAGCGCTTCGGCGATTGGGGCTTCCAGATCAACAAGCTGATGGATCGCTGCCATTCGGTCGAGGATATTCTGGCGCATTACCGCGCCATTGAGGCGCAACGCTCCGAACTGCCCTACGACATCGACGGCGTCGTCTACAAGGTCGACCGGCTCGACCTGCAAGCGCGGCTTGGCTTCCGCTCGCGCAGCCCGCGCTGGGCGACCGCGCACAAGTTCGCCGCCGAGAAGGCTACCACCGTTCTGACCGGCATCGACATTCAGGTCGGCCGCACGGGTGCGCTGACGCCGGTGGCGCGGCTGCATCCGGTCACCGTGGGCGGGGTGGTGGTGACCAACGCCACGCTCCACAACGAAGATTACATCCGCGGCATCGGCAACAACGGCCAGCCCATCCGCGACGGTCGCGATATCCGCGTCGGCGACACGGTGATCGTCCAGCGCGCAGGCGACGTCATCCCGCAGATCATCGACGTGGTCCTGGAAAAGCGTCCTGCCGATGCCGTGCGTTACGTGTTCCCCGACCGCTGCCCGGCCTGCGGCAGCCACGCCGTGCGCGAGGAAGGGGAGGCGGTGCGCCGCTGCACCGGTGGCCTGATCTGCCCGGCGCAGGCGGTCGAACGGCTGCGCCATTTCGTGTCGCGCAATGCCTTGGACATCGAAGGGCTCGGCGAAAAGCAGATCGAGTTCTTCTTCAACGCCGAGGACCCGGCGCTACGCGTCCGCGCGCCCGCAGACATCTTCACGCTGAAGGCGCGGCAGGAGAAATCACTGACCAAGCTGGAGAATATCGAAGGTTTTGGCGCAGTGTCGGTGCGAAAGCTCTTCGCAGCCATCGACGACCGGCGGCAGGTGGAGTTCTCGCGCTTCCTGTTTGGACTGGGTATCCGGCATATCGGCGAAACCAACGCCAAGCGGCTGGCGCGACATTTCCTGAGTTTTTCAGCCTTGCGCGCGGCTGCCGAAAGCGCCGTCATACCGCAGGGCAAGGGCGATCCCGGCAACGCCGCCTGGCAGGAGATCAACGGCATCAACGGCATCGGTGACGTGGTTGCCGAGGGGGTGGTCGAGTTCTTCGCCGAAGACCACAACCGGGAAGCCGTGGACGCGCTGCTGCAAGAGGTGACGCCGCTAGACGAGCAGCCGGTCGGCGAGGTGTCGTCGCCGGTGGCCGGCAAGACGGTCGTCTTCACCGGCTCGCTCGAAAAGATGTCGCGCGACGAGGCCAAGGCCATGGCCGAGAAGCTCGGTGCTAAGGTGGCCGGCTCGGTGTCGAAGAAGACCGATCTCGTCGTGGCAGGTCCCGGCGCAGGCTCCAAGCTGAAGCAGGCCACCGATCTCGGCATCGAGGTGATCGACGAGGACGCCTGGTTCGTGCGCGTGGGGAAGGTGTGAGCCCGGTTCAGTTTCACTGATGTTTGGCTCAACCATTTTCATATGACAGATCTACCCCGGCTACATAGATAAGGGGCTTCTCGAGGAATGGCCCCTATGTCGATAGAAACAGTTACGCGAAGGCCCGGATCTAGCGCGTTCTGGCGCGGTGCCCGGCTCAGCCTGCCCGTGATCATCGCGTCCGGCCCTTTTTCGATGCTTTTCGGGGCGATTGCGGTCGATAACGGCTTTTCGGTTTTCGACGCGTTTTTCATGAGTGCCACCGTCTATGGCGGCGCGAGCCAGATGGTGGGCATCGAACTGTTCGGCCACCAGGTAGCGCCGTGGCTGATCGTACTGTCGATCTTCGCGGTGAATTTCCGCCACGTGCTCTATTCGGCCGCGGTTGGCCGTCATCTCGCCCATTGGCCGTTGCTGCAGCAGGCGGCGGCCTATTTCCTGCTCACTGATCCGCAATATGCGCTGACCGAAAGCGCGGGGCAGAAGGGCAAGGTGTCCTTCACCTGGTATATGGGCGCTGCGCTGAGCGTCTATGTGTCGTGGGTTATCCTGACGGCGGTCGGGGCGCTATTCGGCAAGCTCATTCCCGATACCAAGGCGCTTGGGATCGACTTCCTGCTGCCGATCTATTTCCTCGGCCTGGTGATGGATTTCCGCAAGCGTCCGCTCTGGCTGCCCATCGTGGCCGTCAGCGCGGTGGCCTCCATCCTCGCCTACAAGTTCGTCGGCTCGCCCTGGCATGTTTCGCTGGGCGCTTTGGCGGGCGTCGCGCTCGCCGTCATCCTGCCGCCGCACCATAGCGGCGTCGTTCCGATCGAAGACGAAACGGAGATCGAGAAGCTGCCATGAGCACCACGTTCTGGATCACCATCGCCGCGGCGATCGCCACCTATCTCACCCGCGTCGGCGGGCACCTGGTGATTTCCCGTTTCGAACGCATTCATCCGCGCGTGGAAGCGGGACTAAACGCCGTGCCGGCTGCGGTGCTGACCACGCTGGTCGCGCCTGCCGTGCTCAGCGCGGGACCGGCGGAATGGGCTGCGCTGGTCGTCGCCGCGCTTGTTGCCTTGCGCGGCGGGCTGCTTTCCATGTTCCTGGCCGGGGCGGCGGTGCTCATCGTCGCCCGGCAGTTCATCGCCTGAGTAAGCCGCTTTAACCGATCGGCGCGGTGGCGTTTTCCAGCCAGCTGAGCGTTTCGCCGTCGACCATCGGGCCGATCTCCGACAGCACCCGCTCGTGATAGGCGTTGAGCCATTCGAGCTCTACGGGCGAAAGCAGGTCGGCATCCACCAGCCGCCGGTCGATAGGCGCTAGCGTCAGCGTTTCGAAGCCATGCACGGGCAGGTCGCCGCCCTCGATGGATTCGGCGGGCGTGACGAGGATCAGGTTCTCGATCCGGATGCCGTAGTGGCCTTCCTTGTAGTAGCCGGGCTCGTTGGACAGGATCATGCCTTCCCGCAGCTTCTCGATGCCGGTCTTGGCGATGCGCTGGGGGCCTTCATGTACTGCCAAGTAAGAGCCGACGCCGTGGCCGGTGCCATGGGCGAAATCCAGTCCGCGCTGCCACAGCGCGATGCGCGCGAAAGCGTCGATGTCGCAGCCGCGCGTGCCGACCGGGAAATGCAGCATGGAAATCGAGATCATTCCCTTGAGGACGAGCGTGAAGCGCTCGCGCATCTCGTCGCTCGGCCGGCCGACGGCGACGGTGCGGGTGATGTCGGTGGTGCCGTCCTGATATTGCGCGCCGGAATCGAGCAGGAACAGCTCGCCCTCGCGCAGCGGCCGGTTGGTGGCGCGCGAGACGCGGTAGTGCATGATGGCGCCGTTGGGGCCTGCACCCGAGATCGTGTCGAAGGAGACATCGCGCAGCGGCATCTGCGTCTCTTCGCCGACGAGCCGGCGGCATTCTTCGAGCTGGGTCACCACCTTGATCTCGTCGAGCGTGCCCGGCTTCTGGGCGTCGAGCCAGCACAGCAGCTTGGCCACGGCCGCGCCGTCGCGGCGATGGGCGGCGCGTGAACCCTGGATTTCGGCCTGGTTCTTCATGGCGCGGGGCAGGCGGGCCGGATCAGGCTCCAGCACGACCGTACCGCCATTCTCCTCGACCAGCGCGCGCAGCCTGTCGGCGGCGAGTGCAGGGTCGAGCGCGATGCGTCCGCCGACGCGGGCAAGCTCGATCAGGTCGGTTTCAAGCGCCGAGGGATCGCGAAGATCGGCCAACTGCGTCAGATAGGCCTCGACCTTGCGGTTGAGCTTGCGCTTGTCGATGAACAGCAGATGCCGGCCATTGGCCGACAGGATCGCAAAGCCGAGCGCCAACGGCGTGTGTGGCACGTCGGCGCCGCGAATGTTGAACGCCCAGGCGATCGACGACGGATCGGTCAGCACGCAATGCGACGCGCCTTCCTTGGTGATGGCGGCGGCAAGGCGAGAGAGCTTGTCCTTGGCGAGCTCGCCTGCAAAGGCGATGGGGTGGATTTCGACCACTGCCGCCGGTGGGGCAGGCTGGTCGGTCCAGATCTCGTCGATTGGGTTGTCCGCGAGCGGTATCAGCGTTGCGCCGCTCTTGTCGGCCGCCTTCTTCAGCGCGTTCACTTCGCTGATCGTGTGCAGCCACGGGTCGAAACCGATGCGGGCACCCTTGCCGAGGTTTTCACGGATCCAGGCGGGCGGCGGATTGTCGATCAGGCTTTCGATGCTGAAGATGCGCAGGTCCACCTGCTCGCGCACCTGCAACTGGTAGCGTCCGTCGACGAAGACGAAGGCGCGGTCCATCAGAATGAGCGCGACGCCGGCCGACCCGCTGAAACCGGTTAGCCAGCGCAGGCGCTCGGAGCCGGGGGCGACATACTCGCCCTGGTGCTCGTCGGAACGTGGAACCAGGAAGCCGTCGAGTTCGCGCGCGGCGAGCCATTCGCGCAGTTTTGCGACGCGCTCCGCGGCGGTGGTCGGATCGCTTGCCGAATCGAATGTCTGGAACATGGAGACGTGCCTTCCGGTTACGGGTGCTTCGGTCGGCAAACTAGAGCATCGGTCCGGAAAGTGGAATCCGCTTTCGCGGCCAATCCGATGCTCCAGCCATGCGGCTCGCAGCCGCTATTTGCCGCCTCAGCGCTTGAGGTGCAGCGTCGCCCAGCCTTCGAGATGGATCGTGCGGACATGGGCAAAACCCTGGGCGACATAGGCCGCCAGCACCGCGTCGGCCTGCCGGTCAAGAATGCCCGAGAGCACCACGGAACCGCCGGACGCCAGGTGTCGCGCAACGTCGGGGGCAAGCTCCATCAGCGGCCCGGCCAGAATGTTGGCGATGATCAGCTCGAACGGGCCACGCGCGGCAAAGACGGGGTGGTCGAAGCCGGTCGCGGTCTCCGTCTCGACATGGTCGGACACGCCGTTGAGGCGCACATTGTCGGCCGCAACCTCGGTGGCGACCGGGTCGATGTCGGTCGCCAGCACAGGAATATGCGCAAGCTTGGCCACCGCGATGGCCAGCACCGCACTGCCGGTGCCGAGATCGAGAGCATTGCGCGGCTGCTTGGTGCGGACGACCTCTTCCAGCATTTCGAGGCAGCCCGAGGTGGTGCCGTGATGGCCGGTGCCGAAGGCCAGTCCGGCTTCTATTTCGATGGCCAGTTCGCCCTCGCGAGCCTCGTCGCGGTCGTGCGAGCCGTGCACGATGAAACCGCCGGCGCGGACGGGTTTCAGGCCTTCGAGCGATTTTGCCACCCAATCGATCTCGGGCAGCTTCTCGCGCCCGATTTCCTTGTCCAGCGAAAGCGCGGCCAGCACGTCGCGCACGCGGCGCTCGGCGTCGTCCACGTCGTCTTCGGCATAGAGCGACACTTCCTGGATGTCGCGCTCCTCGTCCACTTCCAGCACGGCGATCGGAAGGCCGTCCTCCTCGAATTCTGCTTCGAGGGCGTCAAAGATGCGGGTCGCATCGGCGCGGCTGGCCGTCAGGTAAAGGCGTGTCTGGCTCATTTTGCCTCGCGATCGGAAAAAGCTGTTGCCGGCTTTTGAACGTTTCAGCCCTTGGCTGCAAGACGTTTCAGCTTGGCAAGCGCCGTATCTCCGCTTTCGCCATAGGCGATGGTGCCGAAGAAGTCGCCCTTCTTGTCGAGCAGCAGCACCGAGGCGGTGTGGTCCATCGTGTAGTCACCGCCATCGAGTTGCACCTTGCGGGCGTAGATGCCGAAGGATTTGGCCATGGCCGCCACCTTGTCGGGCTCGCCGGTGATGCCGGTGATGCGGTTCGAAACGTTGGTGACGTAGGTGTTCATGGCCTCGGGCGTGTCGCGCTCGGGATCGATCGAGACGAAGTAGGCATTGATGTCCTTGCCTTCGTCGCCAAGCTTCTTCAGCCAGCCGTCAAGCTCGTAGAGGGTGGTCGGGCACACCTCGGGGCAGTGGGTGAAGCCGAAGAACACCGCCGAAGGATGGCCGCGGAAGGCCTGTTCGGTGATCGGCTGGCCCTGCTGGTCGATCAGCGCGAAGGGATTGCCGAAGGGCTCGCCGCTGTGGCGCGACTGATACCAGTCGAGGGTCAGCCAGCCGACGCCGGCGGCCATGAGAACCAGGATGCCGACGAGAATGGAGCGCATCATGATATCGGTTTTCCCTATTGCGGACGCGGTGTTGGCTGATTGTACGCCGCAAACATAGTCGTCGGAATGCGGCTGAAAAAGGGGCCATGTTGCCGCTGTGCGCTGTCCTTGCTTGCAACCTTGCCGCCTAGCGCCCAACTTGTTGCCGACGACATCTCACAACTCTTCAGGAGGTCTTCATGCGTCGGGCGCTTTTGGGTGCGGCTTTGCTGCTCGGTGCGGTTGCACCAGCTGTGGCCGAGGAGGTGGGGCGCGTCGGCGTCGACTGGCTCGGCAACGACATCGTCGTCGAGGCGCTGAAGGACCCGAAAGTCGATGGCGTGACCTGCCATTTCTCCTATTTCGACCGGGGAATCGTCGATCGGCTACAGAAGGGCAACTGGTTCGAGAACCCGTCCAACTCTGCCATTTCCTGCCAGCAGACCGGACCGATCACCATCGGCAAGATCGATATGGGCGAAGGCGGCGAGGAGGTTTTCAAGCAGGGCATCAGCCTGTTCTGGAAGAAGCAGGTCATCAAGCGCATCTACGACAAGAAGAACGATACGCTGATCTATCTGTCCCATTCCCGCCAGGTGCAGAACGGCTCGGCCAAGATGGGCATCAGCACCGTGCCGCTCTACGGCCAGAACATCGTCTGGACCGACGGCAAGCCGAAATAGCGGGGGCGCTTGCGGGGCGGGGCAGGGCAGCGTAAAGCGCGAACATGGACCCCGCACTTCGCTTCAAGGACTCCGAGCCGCGCATTCATCCGACGGCTGAGCTGAAATCCTGCCGCCTCGGCCGCTATGCCATCGTCGGCGAGCGGGTGATCCTGCGCGAGGTGACGGTCGGCGATTTTTCCTATTTCGAACGGCACGCCGAGGCGATCTACACAACCATCGGCAAGTTCTGCTCGATCGCAGCCAATACGCGCATCAACGCACTCGAACATCCGATCGAGCGCCTGACCACGCATAAGCTGACCTATCGCCCCAACGAATATTTCCGCTATCTCGGCGTCAACCAGGAATTCAAGGCTCGTCGCAAGGCCAAGCCCGTCACGATTGGCAACGACGTCTGGATCGGCCATGGCGCGGTGATCATGCCGGGCGTGACCATCGGCAACGGCGCGGTGGTGGGCGCGAATGCGGTGGTGACTCGCGACGTCGCGCCCTATGAGATCGTCGCCGGTGTGCCGGCGCGTAATAAACGGCTGCGCTTTGCGCCCGAAATCATCGTGCGCATCGAGGCGCTGGCCTGGTGGGACTGGCAGCTAGACAGGCTGGCCGACGCCATTCCGGATATGCAGGCCATGCCTATCGAAGCTTTTCTCGACCGCTGGGAAAACCGCGCGGACTGAAGTCCGCCTTTCCTTTCGGGTTCGCCAGGGCAGGGTGCGCTGTCCGATTACGAAAAACCCCCTCCGCCTGCGGGGGAACAAGGCGGAAGGGGTCGTAACCGCTGGGAAGCGGGGGGCAGACTTTCGCCTGCACGAGGAAGTTACTTTAGGAACTTATAAATACTCGTAAAAGTGGTATTCTATTTGTAGCTGCATCGGGTTGTTCGCGGCGGAGGGCGCAGATGGCGCGCCTGTTAGCCTGAATTACGGACCCGCTTCCGCCGCATTTCCCAAAAAGCATGACCGTCTTGCTTGACGCGCGAAACGCGCGGCGCGATTTTCTTGTCGCTAGGAGATGCGATGACCGACTGGCTCGAAATCCTGCGCAAGCAGACGGAAACCTGCTCCGCAATGCGCAAGGAAGTGCCCAAGATGCTCGCCAATCCCGACATCGTCGAGGACCAGGTGAAGGCCCTGTACATGGCGCTGGAGGAGCAGGTCCAGTTCGTCGAGCAGCTGGCGCGCACGCTCGAGGACAACGACTATGATTTCGACGTGGTCAAGGCCGCGGAGGAGCTGGAGGAGTATTACGCCGACCTCGCCGCAGTGGCTGCCGAAAAGCTGAAGCGCCTCATGGGCTGACCCGTTTTCCGGTTGGAATCAGCCCATGTCGTGTCGGTTGGGGCACCTCAGCGGAGAGGCGTTACTTGCGCCCCGCGTCCAGCTCGCGAAAGCGATCAATCTCCGGCCGATCGCCGAAATCCTCCAGTTCGAATATGCGTCGGATTTCGATCTCGCCGTCTCCCACATGCGGATTGGGGAAGCGGCTCGCCCATTCGCGCGCTTCCTCTTCGGACTTCACGTTGATGATGGTGTAGCCGGCGATCAGTTCCTTGGTTTCGGTGAATGGGCCGTCGACCACGGTTTTCCTGCCGTCCGACCATTTTATGCGCCAGCCCTTCGAGCTGGGCTGCAGGCCGCTGGCATCCACCAGAACGCCGGCCTGGGCAAGCTGCTCGTGATAACCCGCCATGGCCGACAACAACTCTTCGCCGGGCATCACGCCGGCTTCCGAATCCTTGCTGGCCTTCACCACGATCATGTAACGCATTCTCATACTCCTTCCGTTCGCGCATCAACCATTCGGCGCGCCATGCCCGCATGACGAACGATAGGGGCTTGAGCCGACATTCGGGAAACGAAACTCTCCCGCACCCTCACGCCGCCGTCACGAAACTATCGATCACCCGCTTTTGTCCGGCCTTGTCGAAATCGATGGTCAGCTTGTTGCCGTCGATGCTCGCCACATTACCGTTGCCAAACTTCTGGTGGAACACACGGTCGCCGACCTTGAAGGGCGAGGGGGTATCGGCCACCGATTTGGCGACGAGTTCGCCCTCTATGGTCCGGCCCTTCACCGAGCCGCGACCGGCGCCGTAGCCGGAATCGGTCTCGCCATAGCCAACGCGCTCGACATGGTGGCCGGAGCGCGAGCCCCAGTTGCGGTCGGTCGCCTCGTTGCGGTTTTGCTGCGCGCGCTGCCAGCCGGGGGTGGCATAGGTGTTGGAGAAGGACTTTTGGTCCGAGCCGATGCTGTCGAAGCGCGAGGCGCCGTAAGGGTTCTGGCGGCCGCCATAGCCACCACCATATCCGCCAAAGCTGTCGCTGGCCTCGGCCACCTCCACATGCGCTTCCGGCAGCTCGTCCAGGAAGCGCGAGGGAATCGTCGACTGCCACAGGCCGTGGATGCGGCGGTTGGAGACGAACCAGATGTGCAGGTTCTTCTTCGCCCGGGTGAGGCCGACATAGGCAAGCCGCCGCTCTTCCTCGAGCCCGGAGCGGCCACCTTCATCCAGTGAGCGCTGGTGCGGGAACAGGCCTTCCTCCCAGCCCGGCAGGAACACGGTCTCGAATTCGAGGCCCTTGGCCGAGTGCAGCGTCATGATGGTGACGGCATCGAGCTCTTCGTTCTGCTCGCTGTCCATGACCAGCGCGACATGCTCCAGGAACGAGCGCAGCGACTCGTAATCCTCCATGGAGCGGATGAGCTCCTTCAGGTTTTCGAGCCGGCCCGGCGCTTCGGCCGAGCGGTCGTTCTTCCACATGTCGGTGTAGCCGCTCTCTTCAAGAATGGTCTCGGCAAGCTCGGTGTGCGACGTGTTGTCGAGCGCCTTTTGCCAGCGCTCGAAATTGGCGGCCACCTCGCGCAGGGCCGCGCGCGGCTTGGGCTTCAGCTCGTCGCTTTCGGCAAGCTTTGCCGCGGCTTCCAGCATGGGAATGCGCAGGGCGCGCGCCGTGTCGTGGATCTGGCGGATGGCTGCTTCGCCAAGCCCCCGCTTGGGCACATTGACGATGCGCTCGAAGGCGAGGTCGTCGGCCGGCTGCGCGACGACGCGGAAATAGGCCATGGCGTCGCGGATTTCCTGGCGCTCGTAGAAGCGCGGGCCGCCGACGACGCGGTAGTTGAGACCGAGCGTGACGAAACGGTCTTCGAACTCGCGCATCTGGAACGAGGCGCGCACGAGGATGGCCATGTCGTTGAGCGCATGGCCCTTGCGCTGCAGCTGCTCGATCTCCTCGCCAACGGCACGGGCTTCCTCTTCCGAATCCCAGGCGGCGTGGACGTTTACCTTGGCGTCGTCCGGATTGGCGATGTCGGTGAACAGCGTCTTGCCGAGCCGGCCTTCATTGTTGGCAATGAGATGCGAGGCGGCGCCGAGGATATGGGCGGTGGAGCGGTAGTTGCGCTCCAGCCGGATGACGACGGCGCCGGGAAAATCCTTGTCGAAGCGGAGGATGTTGTCTACCTCCGCACCGCGCCAGCCATAGATCGACTGGTCGTCGTCGCCCACGCAGCAGACGTTCTTCTGGCCCGGGCCGCCGGTTTCCTGCGCGAGCAGACGCAGCCACATATATTGCGCGGTGTTGGTGTCCTGATACTCGTCGACGAGGATGTATTTGAACCGGCGGTGATATTCCTTCAGCACATCGGGGTGCGCACGGAAGATGCGGATCGGGTGGCAGAGCAGGTCGCCGAAGTCGCAGGCGTTCAGCGTCTGCAGCCGGTCCTGATAGGCCTTGTAGAGCTCGCGGCCCTTGCCGTTGGCGAAGGCGCGGGCGTCGCCCTCCGGGATGTCGGCGGGGCCGAGGCCCTTGTTTTTCCACGCGTCGATCATCATGGCGAACTGGCGCGGCGGCCAGCGCTTGTCGTCCAGCCCCTCGGCCTGGATGAGCTGCTTGATGAGACGGATGACGTCGTCGGTGTCGAGGATCGTGAAGTCCGAACGCAGGCCGGCAAGCTCGGCATGGCGGCGAAGCATCTTGACGCCGATGGAGTGGAAGGTGCCGAGCCAGGGCATGCCCTCGACGGCTTCGCCCACCAGCAGGCCGATGCGCTGCTTCATCTCGCGCGCGGCCTTGTTGGTGAAGGTCACGGCCAGGATCTGGCTCGGGAAAGCGCGGCCGAGGCTAAGGATATGCGCGATGCGGGTGGTCAGCACGCGCGTCTTGCCGGTGCCGGCGCCGGCAAGCACCAAAACTGGGCCTTCGGTGGTTTCGACCGCAAGCCGCTGCTCGTCATTGAGGCCCTTCAGATAGTCGGGCGCGGAGGACTTGCGCGCGGCCATGGCGCGGGCTGCGATGCCGCCGGGCTGAGGCGCGCCTGCAGGGCGCGGAGCGGACGCACCGGGCTCGTCGAAGAAGGGGATGTCGTCGGGAGAATCTGACATTTCCACCGAATGTAGTGATTCGGGGCCGAAAGGCCAGCTATGTTGCCGTTTTGTGCCCATGCTTCGGCCACCCGAGGGCGGTTGCGCCCTTGATTGCCGAAGGGTTGGCTGTAGCGATACAGTCGCAAGATCAGTTTTGCCAGGGGGAGGCACACGGTGCGGACGGTCGACACGATCTTCGGGATTCTGCTGCTGATTGGCGCCATCCTGCACAGCTACGGCACCTTTATCGGCTATGCGCCGGGCTCGGAGATATTTGTCTGGTCGCTCGCGGGCTCGCTGGCGGCTGCGCTCATCGCGGTGCTTAATCTCCTCCGCAGTCGGCGGCCCGCCGATCGGCCGCTCGCCTGGATATGCCTGGTTTCAAGCCTGTGCTGGGTGGGAGTGGCGCTGGCCTTCGGTCGGGCGATCGGCAATATAGCCGACCCCCGCGTGCTGTGGCATGCCGTTGCAGCGCTGGTTCTGGCCGGCTTTAGCCTGCGAACGCTTATGGGACGAGCATAGGCGCCCCCAGCGCAGGGCGCCGGGCGGCGCGGGCAACATTTCACACGCAACTGAAGGCCGCGTCGCTAGTGGTTCAGCCCGAGTTGGCCCTTCAACCCGGGCACGGCGTCCACGATTTCCTTGATCGCGTCCGGGCCGGCGGCGATTTTCGCCTGTTGCAGCAGGGTTTCGGTTGCCTGTTTGATCTGGTCGGGCTCGAGACCGCTGGCGCGAAGCTGTGCGATGCCGTTGACCAGCGCGCTGGCCTTCTCGCCCAGGAGCCCGCCGAGGGCGGAACTGATCGAGCCGAGAAGGCCGCCGCCGCCATTGGCGCCCTGGGCCATCACATCGTAGCTGTGGGCGAGATCTTCCGCCCCCGGTACGCTGTTGAACAACCCCGCGATCCGACTATCACCCGCCTCGTATTCGAGCACGGATAGGATGGTGCCAACTGCCATTTCCGTCTTGGTCGGATCGAGGCCCGTTTTGGCCGAAACCGTGTTTATGATGTCCTGTGCGTTCATGGACATGCCGCTCATTGCGTCTTCTGGGTCTTCAGGCGCACGTCGCAGGCCTTCCAATAATCTCGCCATCCTTGGCCGGACTGGACCTTGCCGGCCGCCTTGTCGGCCTTCCACTCGGCCTTGCATTCATGCACGCGCTGCCGGAAGCCCATTTCACGCGGGTGCTTCATCGGTGCGCCGCCGGGGGTAGCCGTGTTGGTTTCGGCCGCATACTGAAACCGGGCTTCAGGGTAGCCGGTGGCCATGGCCTGCTTCTCGGTCGATTGCGGCGCGGCAGGCGCCGGGGCGGAAGAGGGCGACTTGCTTGGCGCCGGCGCCTTGGACGGTGCGGTGTTGGTGCCCTTCATGGACACGCTGCAGCTGTGAAGGAATTGCGGCCAGGTCTGACCGTGCAAGGTGTTGGCCTTCTTGGCTGCTTCATATTTCGCGCTGCACGCCTTGGTGACTGTCTGCGCGGCGCCCGTGTTGGCGGCAAAGCCGTGGGAGGGGAGGGCCAGGAATGCTGCACCGAGCGAAAGGGCGCTCACTGATATCAAGGTCTTGAAGGTCATGGGATTTACTCCTCCTTCGTTGACGTTGTCTCGTCTTGCGGGCGCAGGCAGTCCGCGCCGGCACGGGACGCGCCTGTGGAGGCATCGGAATGCGCCAGTGGTCGCCGATCGAGCGCGGCAAACTCGCTGCCGGCAAGGCGAAGCCTGCGTCTAAAGGCTGTTCCTGACTTGTGGCGCCATGCGCTGGCGAACAGGCCTTGACGAAAATTTGATGCTCCGAGCGGTTGCATCTCCTGCGTGCAGACGGGGACACTGTTGGCAACTTTCACCCGGGCTGTACTGGACCCTTCCGGCCATGCACTTATCTTGCCCTCTGGGAAAGAGAGGAAGGAGGACGACGATGAACAGACCGCCCGTTACTCAGGCGATGATCGACGCCTATGACGAATACACGCATCTGACGCTCGACCGCCGCGCGTTCATGGAGAAGTTGACCAAACTGGCCGGTTCTGGCGCCGCCGCGGCTGCCATCACGCCGCTTCTGGCGGCCAATTCCGCGCAGGCCGCGATCGTAGCCGAGGACGACCCGCGGGTGAAGGGCGGGGACATCACTTATCCGGGCCCGAAGGGCGAGATGAAGGGGTATCTGGTGCGCCCTGCCGAGGCGAACGGCAAGCTTGGTACGGTCATCGTCGTTCACGAGAACCGCGGCCTCAACCCGCATATCCGCGACGTGGCGCGGCGCATCGCGCTGGAGGGGTTCATCGTGCTGGCGCCGGACTTTCTGTCGCCGCTCGGCGGCACGCCCCACGATGAGGACAAGGCGCGCGAAATGTTCACCCAGCTTTCGTCGGAGCAGACCATCGCCGATGGGCTGGCGACGGTGGCCTATCTCAAGAAGCTCGACGGTGGCAACGGCAAGGTCGGCGTGGTGGGCTTCTGCTGGGGCGGCGGCGTGGTCAACGATCTGGCGGTGAACGCGCCCGACCTCGATGCCGCCGTTGCCTATTACGGGCGCCAGCCGAAAAGCGAGGATGTGGCGAAGATCAAGGCGCCGCTCTTACTGCATTATGCCGGCAAGGACGAGCGTATCGATGCAGGCATTGATGCTTACAAGGCGGCGCTGGAGGCGGGCGGCAAGAGTTTTACCATCTATGTCTATGAAGGCGTCCAGCACGCCTTCAACAATGACACTTCTGCCGCGCGTTACGACAAGGCGGCGGCTGACCTCGCCTGGGGACGCACCATTGCCTTTCTCAAGCAAGACCTAGCGGGCTGAGGCGCTTGCCGCGCCAAACAGCGTTAACGGTCGAGAGTGTTGCTTGGTTAATTCGAGGCAGCTGGGAAAACTGTGATTCCGGCCGCCGGAACATGCTTCTGCGGGTCATTTCGGGCCTGCCGAGGCAGCGCAGGAGTCGTTCTGGTCTCGTGCTCCGGAAAGACAAAGTTCAGTATTAGTCAGAGTGCCGCAAGCTTCTTGCCGATTTTATAATCGCGCGTGCGTAGATCATCCTCATCGGAATGGGAATGCGATGGCGTTCCATGCGGTATAGTTCGTTGTTTATTGTCTTCAGGGCGCGCCAGAAGTCGTAATCGCTTATCGTCTGGTCGGATGCCAGGCGGCTCGACATCTTGGTAACGTCAATCTTCATGCCAGTCCTCCGAACGGCGCCCCCGCCACCGTTCCGGTATTTGAGTCGAATCTAATGGGATTGTGCCCGCCAAGCCGGTGGGATCAATCCGCCCCCATCGCTCTAACTGTGCAAAAACCCTTAAGGTTAACGTTTAGCTGACCGTTACAATTTTAACGATTGGCGCCGATTTACGACGCTATCCCGGTGTAAACGAGATCTTCGGCAGGCGTGCGAATGACGCCTGCCGGTACATGCGTCGCCTAAGAGGCTACGCGGTATTCGCGGTGGAGCTTTTTACCCGTCAGCCGTTCTTGCGCTTGATGCCGATGGAGCGGCCAGCGCGCTCGGGCACCGGCAGGCCGGCATGGGCCGCAGCCATGGCGTCGACCTTGGCCTGGATGTCCTCGGGGAAGGCGGCAACCTTTGGGCCCGACATGTCGATATGCAGCGACAGCGTCTCGGAAGTGGCGGCCAGCCAGCCGTCGACATGGTGGATTTCCTGATAGGCGCGCAGGCGCTTCTCGTCATGGTCGATGAGCTGGAAGCTGACCTTGACCTTGTCGCCCAGGTGCAGTTCGCGAACGTAGCAAAGGTGCAGCTCGGCGGTGTAGATCGTCAGCTTGCGGTCGCGCGCATAGTCGGCGCCCATGCCCAGAAGATCGAACGCCCCATCCGAGCAGCGGTCGAAGATCACGTTGTAATAGGCCATGTTGAGGTGGCCATTATAGTCGATCCAGTCTTTCTCCACCTCCATGACATGGGAGACGAAGGGGGCGGGGATGGTCATTGACAGTTTCCTCTTTTGGGCGCTTGCAAAGGGCTCCCATCCATAGACACTTCTCGCGGACTCACATGGTCCAATAGCGGAGGAAATAATGGCTCTTAGCGACGTCCCGGCGGTTGAACGCAACGAGGAAGGCATTGCCGCGGTGCTCGGCATCCTCAAGCAGCGTTTTGGCGAGCGATTCCAGACCGGAACGTCCATGCGCGAGCAGCATGCGCATACCACGACCTATATCCCGACTCAGGCGCCGGACGGCGTGGCGTTTCCCGAAACCACCGAGGAGGTGCAGGAGATCGTGCGGGTCTGCGCGGCGCATCGCGTGCCGGTTATCGCCTTCGGCACCGGCACCTCGCTCGAGGGCCATGTGAATGCGCCCGGCGGCGGCATCTCGCTCGACACTTCGCGCATGAACCGCATTCTCGCCGTCCATGCCGAGGATCTCGACTGCGTGGTCGAGCCCGGCGTGACGCGTGAGGCGCTGAACACGCATCTGCGCGACACCGGCCTGTTCTTCCCCATCGATCCGGGTGCGAATGCAAGCCTCGGCGGCATGGCCTCGACGCGCGCTTCCGGCACCAATGCGGTGCGCTATGGCACCATGCGCGAGAACGTGCTGGCGCTGACGGCCGTCATGGCCGACGGTAGCGCGATCACCACGGCGAGCCGCGCCAAGAAAAGCTCGGCCGGCTACGACCTGACCCGGCTTCTGGTCGGTTCGGAAGGCACGCTCGGCATCATCACCTCGCTGACCCTGAAGCTTTACGGCATTCCGCAGGCGATCTCGGGTGGCGTCTGCCCGTTCCCGTCGGTCGACGCGGCCTGCAATGCGGTCATCTCGACCATCCAGATGGGCATTCCGGTGGCGCGCATCGAACTGGTCAACGCGCTGCAGATGCGGGCGATGAAGCAGCATTCGCATCTCGACTACCCCGAAAGCCCGTGCCTGTTCGTGGAATTCCACGGCACCGAGTCGGGCGTCGCGGAGCAGGCCGAAAGCTTTGGCGAGATCGCAGCCGAATATGGTGGCGGGCCGTTCCTGTGGACCGGCGTGGCCGAGGAACGCGCCAAACTCTGGAAAGCGCGGCACGAGGCCTATTGGGCGTCACTGACGCTGCGGCCAGGCGCCAAGGGTCTGTCGACCGATGTCTGCGTGCCGATCTCGAGGCTTGCCGAGTGCATCGCCGAGACCGAGGAGGATATTGCCCGTATGGGGCTGATTGCGCCGATCGTCGGCCATGTCGGCGACGGCAATTTCCATACGCTCGTGCTGATGGACATGAACGATCCGAAGGAGGTGGCGCTGGCCGAGGAGTTCGTCGGGCGGCTCAACATGCGTGCGATCGCCATGGGCGGCACCTGCACCGGCGAGCATGGCGTCGGCCAGGGCAAGATGGGCTTCCTGCGCCACGAACTGGGTGGCGCTGTGGACGTGATGCGTTCAATCAAGGCCGCGCTCGATCCGCAGAATATTCTCAACCCAGGGAAAGTCCTGCCGCTCTGAGGCGTCGCCCAAGGGCGCGCTGCGACAAGCTTCGTGCCCCTTACCCCTTGACCCATCCGGCATCGCGCCAAACATTTTCCTGCTCAGCCCCCGAATTCTACAACGCGCCGCGGGCGCAATGGAGAGGAGCAGGCAAGATGGCGATTTCACGCAAGGAAGAGGCGAGGGCGCTCAACGCGGACGAGCGCGAGCTGGTGGAGAAATCCCACCACCCGGCCGTGCAGGAGGTTTCCGACGCGGAGCTGCATGAGCTGGTGAAGCTGATGCGCGACAGGCGCGACAAGGCGCAGACCGATGTGTTTCGCCGCCGCCGCGAAATCCGCGGCAAGGGCGTGCCGAAAGGCGCGAAACCTGTGACCGGCGATGCGGGCTCCCGCACCAAGCTTGCCGTTCTGGCAATGGCGATGCGTCGCCTGAACACCGAGGTCGAACGTCGCCAGCAGCTTGCCGCCAGCATGGAGCAGATCGAGAACGCGCGCCGGGCGCTGGCGATGAAAAAGAAGGCACAGGCGAAGGCGCCCGACTTCAACACACGCCATGCACATAGCGGCATGCGCACTGTCGAAAGCCGCAAACCCAAGAACCTGATCCGGCCGATGGAACTGGGGCGCCAGCGCCAGGCGGCCAAGGTGGCGCAGGCCAAGAAGGACGCGCGCGGCCAGCAGCATCCCTAAGCGACCGGCGAGGCTGATCGCATTCTGGTCGGGGGACATCTGCGCCCTCGGCCAAGATGCCTCTTTATCGACACGCTCATCCGGGTAGAGTGCAGGCTCGATTGAGCGCGATTTCCCGGAGTGACATGCTGGCCCGGATTTTTGTTTTTGTGGGCGGACTGATCGTGCTGGCGCTCACGGCAGCGCTGGTGGCTCCGTACTTCATCGACTGGACGTCCTATCGCGCCGATTTCGAGCGGGAAGCCAGCGTCATCCTCGGCCGCAAGGTCACCGTCGAGGGTTCGGCTACGGCGCGCCTTCTGCCTTTCCCGTCGGTCACGTTTTCCGACGTTTCCGTCGGCGCCTCTGCCGGCGGCGCACCCGCCATGACGGTCGAGAAATTCTCGATGGACGCCGAGCTTGCGCCCTTCGTGCGCGGCGAGCTTCTGATCTTCGATATGCGGTTGGTGCGGCCCAAGGCCGTGATCGATATTGCCGGCGACGGCACGGTGGATTGGGCGGTGCGGCCGTCCTCACCGGTTGATCCCAGGCGCATCGCGCTTGAAAAGCTGACCATCAGCGATGGCCAGATCGTCGTCCGCCATGCCGCCAGCGGACACGAGCATCGCCTTTCGGAAATCAACACGGAAATCTCGGCCAAGTCTCTGGCGGGACCGTGGCGCGCCAATGGCTCGATGCTGGTCGACGGCATGCGCACGGCGATCTCCGCCACGACCGGTTCGCTGGAGGAGAATGGCCAGCTGCGTATCAAGGTGAAGGCCGATCCCGAACTCTATCCGGTCGCCATCGAGGCTGATGGCAATGCCCGCATCGAAAAGGGTGCGGCCCTCTATTCGGGCCAGTTCCGCATCGCTGGCCGCGAGCGCGCACCCGAGAAGCTGCGCGGCGCCAATGGCGAGTTGGTGAAGGCGCCCGGCCTGAAGCCCGAGCCCGGCTTTCGGCTGAACGGCGATTTCGCGCTCGACCACAAGAAGCTCAGCATCGACAGTTTCCGTTTCGAGACCGGACCGCTCGACAATCCCTATACAGCGGATGGCACCGCCTTGATCGATCTCGGCACCCAACCGCGCTTTTCGATCGAGGCCAAGGGCGCGCAGGTGCGCTTCGACGAGGCCGTCGCCGGCAGCGAGGCAGGCGCTGGGCTGACGCTGGCCGAGCGCATTTCGGCGCTTGAGAAGACACTTGCGGATCTGCCCAAGCCGACGATCCCGGGCAGCGTGGAGGTGAACCTTCCCGCCATCGTGGCCGGCGACACCACGGTGCGCGACGTGCGCCTGTCGGCCGAGCCTGCCGAGGGCGGCTGGGCCGTGAAATCGCTGGCCGCGATGCTGCCCGGCCGCACTACGCTGGAGGCCGACGGCTTCCTGCGCACGGGGCACGATTTCGGCTTCAAGGGTTCGCTGCTGCTCGCGGTCAGCCAGCCGTCCGGCTTTGCCGCCTGGGTCGCCTCCGATGTGGACGAGGCCATCCGCCGCCTGCCGGCCGCCGGCTTCAAGTCGAAGGTTGACATGACTGAGCAGCGCCAGAGTTTTGACGATCTCGAACTGGTGCTTGGCAAGGCAAAGTTCCGCGGCAACATCGACAGCCGGCAGCCGGCCGACATGCGGCCTTCCGTGGCGCTCAAGCTTGAGGGCGATGCGCTGGATGTTGACGGGCTTTCGGCCTTCGCCTCGCTGTTCGTCAGCGACAAGGGCGCCAACCGCTTCGCCGACCGCGACCTCGATTTCGACATCAAGGCGGGGCCGGTGTCTGCGGGCAGTCTGACTGCCGACAGGGTCGATACGGCGCTCAGGCTACGAAGCGGTCTTCTGGAGATCGACCGGCTGTCGGTCGAGGGGCTGGCCGGCGCTTCGCTGAGCGCCACCGGCCGGATCAAGGACTTTCCGAAGAGCCCGACCGGAAATCTCGATGCCTCGATCGTTGCGGTCGATCTTGCGCCGCTGATCCGGCTCGCGGCCGAGCACTATCCCGACAATCGCCTGCTTGGCGCACTCGACGCCCGCGCGGGCTCGCATCAGGGTCTGTTCGAGGACGCGCGCATCGATTTCACTGCCAGCGCCGCCGCCAATGACGATGGCAGCACCGGCATGACGGTGAGCCTGCAGGGCAATGCCGGCGGCTCGGCGCTCTCGGCGTCGCTGGACGGCAAGGGCCATCTGGACACGATCTCCGAAGCGCCGCTGTCCCTTTCGGCGTCGGCGAAAAACAGCGATGCCACCGCGCTGCTGGCGCTGACAGGCCTGCCCACGCTTCCGCTGGGACTGACCGGGGCAGGCGAGCTGTCGCTCAACGCCAGAGGCACGCTGGCGGGCGGCCTCGAAACCGCCTTCAGCCTGAGCGGCGAAGGGTTTTCGGCCAAGTTCGACGGCACGACGAGCTTTGCCGACGAACGCATGCGGGCCAAGGGCAAGGCCAGTATCGAAGCCGAGGACATCGAGCCCTGGCTGATCACCACGGGCTTCGGCCTGCCCGGCATGGGCATGGGGACGCAAGCCGCACTCGCCGCCGATGCGGATTATGAGGATGGCCTTCTGGTGCTCGACAATCTCGATGGCGCCGTCAATGAAGGCTCGGTATCGGGCGGGATCAATGTCCAGCTGAAGAACGGCGTGCCGCAGCTTACGGGCGCGCTGGCGCTCGACGAGTTGAACCTCGAGCCCGTGATCGCCACAGTGCTCGGCGCACAGTCTGTCGCGCCGACCGGCAAGAAGTGGTCGTCGGTGCCGTTCCAGTCGAAGCCGCTGGCGCCCTTTGCCGCTAATCTCGACATGACGGTTGGCTCCGTGTCGACCATTGGTGAGGCGACCGCCCGCGATGCCAAGATGACGCTGAAGCTCGACGGCGAGGGCCTGCACCTTTCCGACGTTCGCGCCGGCTTGTTCGGCGGCCAGCTGGACGGCCTGTTCGAGCTCAGGAACGACGGCGGCACCGGCTTGTTTTCCGGCCAGATGAAGCTCGACGGCGCCGATCTTGCGGCGGCGCTGCCAGAGAGCGGGCTTGCCGGCCACGCCGACATCGCTTCCTCGCTGACGGCGAGCGGCAAGTCGGTCGACGGGCTCGTGGCCTCGCTGTCGGGCTCAGGTACGGCCACGCTGAAGGACCTCGTCGTCCCGGCGGTCAATCCGAATGCGCTGCCCGCACTGATCGCCAAGGCCGACGAGATCGGCCGCGACATCAATGCTGCGCGGACCGCGGGTTTTGCACCGGAGATCGTGTCGGCGGGCGGCTTCAAGGCCAACGAGACCGATATTGCCTTTTCGGTGGCAGGTGGCGTGCTGCGCGCGCCCCCGTTCAGCTTCGAGACGCCGGCGGTAAAACTCTCCACCGATCTGCGCGCCGACCTAAATGCCGGAACGATCGCGGCCGACGGCCAGATCGCCTATGCGCCCGGCGACGAGGCGCTTGTGGGCTCCGAGCCGAGTCTGCGCTTCAGCCTGTCGGGCAGGCCGTCCGCGCCTGAGCGCAAGCTGGACAGCGATCCGCTGGCTCAGTTCCTGACGCAGCGCGCCCTCGAGCGCGAACAGGCGCGCGTCGAGGCCATGCAGGCTGCCGTGCTGGAAAAGCAGCGCCTGCGGCGCGAGGCTCGCTACTACACCGTGCTGCAGCAGGAGCGCGAACGCGCGGCCGAAGAGCTGCGGCGCCAGCAGGAGGAGGCGCGTCGGAAAGCCGAAGCCGAGGCCAAGGCGCGCGCCGAAGCGGAAGCCAGCGCCAAGGCAGAGGCGGAAGCAGAGGCTAAAGCCAAGGCGGAGGCGGAAGCCAAGGCTGCCGAAGAAGCGCGCCGCGCAGCCGAACAGGCCGCCGCCGCAAAGCGGGCGGAAGAAGCCCGGCAGAAGGCCGAAGCGGAAGCCAAGGCTCGCGCCGAAGCCGAGGCGGCTGCCAGCGCCAAGGCAGAAAAGGAAAAGGCGGAAGAGGCCGAAAAGAACGCCGAACCGGCCCCGATGATCGAGCGGGCGCCTTTGCCGCCTGCTCGGCCGAATGTACCGCCGACGGGTTCAAAAGCCTTCGATCCGGATTCGATCGAGAATCTTCTGCGCACGCTGGACAATGGCGGCTAGGGCACGCGTGTTCGGCCCCAAAAAAGTTCATTGACGCGATGTCGGGACGCGCGCTCCTTCCGCGTCCTAGGGCCGTCAACCGACCAGCCATGGGAGAATACGAATGACTACTGAAGCCGCCTCGACCGCCGATCGCGAACTGGTTCTGACCCGCATCATCGATGCGCCGCGTGAAAAGCTGTTTCGCGCATGGACCAAGCCGGACCTGCTCGTCCAATGGTTCGCGCCACTGCCCTGGACCACCGCCTCCGCAAAGCTCGATGTACGGCCGGGCGGCGCGAGCGTCATCGTCATGCGCGACCCGGAAGGCAATGAATTTCCGAGCAGCGGCGTCTATCTGGAAGTGGTCGAGAACGAGAAGATCGTCTTCACCGACGCCTACACCGCGGCCTGGGAGCCGTCACAAAAGCCCTTCTTCACCGGCATCCTGACGTTCGAGGATCTTGGTGGCGGCAAGACCAGATACACCGCTCGCGCCCGCCACTGGACAGTGGAAGACCGCGACGCGCACGAGAAGATGGGTTTTCATCAGGGCTGGGGCCGGTGCACGGACCAACTGGCCGCACTGGTGGCGAAGCTGTAGTCCATCGAGACGGGCCGTCAAAACGTTACGGGCGAAGCCAGACGCGCAATCGCCCGATCGTTTCGAAACCGGCTTGCAAGGCCGTCGCCAGCTCAATCCCGCGCTCATAGCCCACGAGCGGAAGTCCGGGAAACTGCGCGGCGGCCTGGTCGATCAGTCCGCCCCACAAGGTCTCTGCGGACATACCGCATGAGAAGACATTTGAAAGGCCCACAACGCCTGCAGCGCGGTTCAGTATGCCGCCTCCGAGGACTTTGTCCCCATCGAGAGCCAGCAGAAATCGGACGTCCGGATTGGAGAGCAGGGCGGGCAGAAACGTGCGGGAGGATTCGTCGGTCTGGTCGTTGCCTGACCAGGAGGCCTCCCATCGCTCCAAATCGTCGCTGCTTTTTGCCAGTTGCCAGAGACTGTCATTGCCACTCGATGATCGGGTAGGGGCGGGCACTGCGATCCAACTGGCATCGAACAGCACTTCAAAGCCGAATCGGGCAAGTTCCAGCGTGTAAAAACTGTCCTTCACGGCGATGCCGTTTGGCCGTTGCCGGCTGAGATCGGTGATGCATCGCTCTTGCTGATTGCTTTGATCGGCAGTCAGAGTCACCGCATCGGGATAGTAGGGCGGCGCGCCGTGGCGCTGGACCCATATGTGGTCCAGAAAATCTCCCGGCTTGTGCCGTGCCGCGCAAACGGCATCGCACCACGCAGCGTTGTTGAATGCTGCTTTCGCCCACAAATCGTCCGACATTGTACCCCGGCTGTTCAACTCGTGATCACCACGGGCGTGGTGACGGTGCGGTTGTCGAAGCCGGCGATCAGCGGCCGGGCCTTGGCGATGGTGGCCTGCACCTGAGGCAGCGTCAGCGAGCCCCTGTGGCTGGCCTCGTCGTCCCAGACCTCGGTGATCCAGATCGCATCGTCGTCGGCCGGATCGAGGGCGATCACGTAGCTGATGCAGCCGGGCATTTTCGCGGTGCCGCCCTGCATGATGGCGATGAGTTCGTTACGCTTGCCGGGCTGCGCAATCATCCTGCCAATCAGTCCGTACATGATTGCCTCCTGCCTTTCGCCGGCGTCAGCTCTGCAGCGCGCCGCGCTTTGCCCATTCCAGCACGTGAAGCCGCAGTGCGGAAGACAGGTTGGCTTCGCGCGGGCGCGTCGAGTCGATTTCGGCCACGAGCGCCGAAAGCGGCACGCCGCGCTCGGCGGCGATGATGACGAGATCGTCGTAGAAGGGTTTTTCGAGCGAATAGCTGGTGCGGTGGCCGCGTATGGTCACCGAGCGTTTTTGCACCAGGCTCACCTGTTGCCGTCTCCGGGCGGTGTTTCGTCCTTGGCACGCTCGCGACGGTGCCCGTCGATGAAGCGGACCGCCTGTTCGGTTGCCAGGCGGTCGCGTTCCTTTTCAGCCTTGCTGCGGCCGTGCAGGGCGCGGTTCTGTTCGGCTGTGCGCTCTTTTTCGGCGCGCGCTTTCTGCTTGCGGTGCTGGCGAAGGTTGACGATGTCCGCCAAAGCCCCTGCCTTTACTTCTTGCGGAAGGCGTCAAGCGAAACGACGTCCGCACCCTTGTTGCCGGACGAATCGTCCGCCTCGACCTCTTCGACCTGCTTGGCCTTCTTGCGGCCTTCGGCCTTTGCCGGCTGGATCTTGGCCGGGGCTTCTTCCGGCTCTTCCTCGACAACGTCCTGGATCACGTCGTCGGCTTTGACGTCGAACTCGAGCTCGAAATTGACCGACGGGTCATAGAAGCCGCGCACGGCGGAGAAGGGGATCTCCAGCTTCTCGGGAATATCCGAGAAGGACAGGCCGATTTCGAAGCCGGTTTCGGAAACCTTGAGGTCCCAGTACTGGAACTGGATGACGATCGTCATCTGCTCCGGGTAACGCTCGCGCAGGCGGCTGGAGATGCGCACGCCCGGCGCCCCGGTCAGGAATGTGATGAAGAAATGATGGTTGCCCGGCAGGCCGGTGCGCGCGACTTCTGCCAGCACCTTGCGCATGACGCCGCGCAGGGCTTCCTGAGCCAGGATATCGTAGCGGATGTGATCTTCGGCCATGTGCGGATGCGTTTCCGGTGAGTCGACTTTCTGCGTAGCTGTAATCAAGCTCGCCTTTATCGTAAACCGCATATAGTGCGTGAGTGCAACATGGATAGAGCGTGTTGCAGCAACGCAAAGTTAGCGCAAGGTTAGCTTTGGTCAGGCTGTAGCAGAGGCCGGTTTCGCCGTCTCGACGCGAGGGCGATATGCGCGCAGGAAGGTGCGCACGGCATTGCGCGCCGAGGTTTCCCTTGCCGCCTCAGTCGGGGTTTCGCCAAGCAAAAGAGCAACTTGCAGGTCGGCGTTGATGAGCGCCAGGAATTGCCGGGCGGCAAGATCGGGGTCGTCGACGTCCAGAAGGCCGGCATGCGCCAGCCGGGCAAAGCGGGCGGCCAGCGCCGACCAGGTCTTCAGCGGTCCTTCGTTGCGCCAGGTTGCGAACAGCTCCGGATAGCGCTCACCCTCGGTCTGGATCAGCTTGCGCAAAAATTTTCCATCGCGATTGCAGATGCAGTTCTGGTTGAGGCGAATGGCGAAGGCGACCAGTTCGGCCTCGAGGTCCTTCGGATGGTCCGGGAAGGTGGCAAGCGTTGCGAACAGGCCGGCATTCGTGCGGTCCGTTATGTCCTTCACCACGGCAAGGAACAGATTGTCCTTGTCGCCATGGTGATTGTAGACGGTCTGGCGCGAGACGCCCGCTTCCGCGGCGATCAGGTCGATATTTGCGCCTCCGAACCCCTCCTGACAGAACACGTGCGCAGCCGCCTCGAGGATCGAGGCGCGCTTGGCGGAATGGCTGCGCGGGGCAGCGAAATGGGGGAACGGGTTTTCCTTCATTTGAAAAAATAAGATAGGTGTGGTTGACGAATTAGACAAGCGTGTCTAATTTTCTGGACATAGATCGTCAATCCAGCCTGGGGAGGGAGGGGGACTGACGGCGTTTTGCATGCAGACATTGCCTGACCTGCCGGATTTCGTTGCCGGCGTCATATTCCCGAAAGCAGCAACATGACACCGAAATTCCTCCGTCTTGCGCTCTTGCTCGGCCTTCTTTCGGCCATCGGCCCCTTCGCCATCGACATGTATCTGCCGGCGCTGCCCTCAATCGGCGCCGACCTTAATGCTGGCACCGGCGCGGTGCAGATGAGCCTTTTGGTCTTCTTCATCGCAACCGGCGTTGGCCAGGTGGTTGTCGGGCCGATCTCGGACATGGTCGGCCGCAAGTCGCCGTTGTTCTTCGGCTTGGTGATCTTCGCGATCGGCGGTGTCGGCGCGGCGCTGGCGCCCGATATCGAATGGCTGGTGTTCTTCCGCTTTGTGCAGGGGATCGGCGCCTGCGCCGGCATGGTGGTGCCGCGCGCCATCGTGCGCGACCTGCATACGGGCACGGAAGCCGCAAAGCTGATGTCTTTGCTGATGCTGGTGTTCAGCGTCTCGCCCATCCTGGCGCCTCTCACCGGCAGCTTCATCATCGAAAGTGCTGGCTGGCGGGCCGTGTTCTGGGTGGTGACGGCGGCGGCGCTGATTGCGCTCGGCATGGTGATGGTGCTGAAGGAAACGCGGCCTGCCGAGCAGCGCGTCGGCAGCAGCCTCGGCAGTGCGTTGCGAGGCTACCGGCAACTTCTGGGCGACCGCCATTTCCTTGGCCTCACCTTCATAGGCGCGTTCGGGATTTCGAGCTTCTTCGTCTATCTGTCGAGCTCGTCCTTCATCCTGATCGAGCACTATGGCTTGTCGCCGTCGCTCTACAGCGTGTTCTTCTCGATCAATGCGGTGGCCTTCATCGGCATGTCGCAGCTCACCGGCTTGCTGTCGCAGCGTTTTGGCCTGCGTCGCGTGGTGCGTACGGCGGTCTGCGGCTATGCGGGCTTCATGGTGCTGCTTCTGGTGGTGACGAGCTTCGGCATCGACCGGCTCGATGTGCTGGCGACGCTTCTCTTCATCGGCTACGGCTTCCTCGGCCTCGTCATTCCCTCGACTGCGGTGTTGGCGCTGGAGGATCACGGCGAGATCGCCGGCACGGCCTCTGCGCTCATGGGCACGCTTCAGCTGGCAACCGGCGCGGTGGCCATGGCGGTGGTGGGGCTGTTCTTCAACGGCACCTCGCTGCCGATGGTGGCGGGCATTGCCGGCTGTGCCGTGATCGCCTTCGCATTTGCGCAGCTGACGCTCGGGCGCCGCCATCAGGCGACGGCGCAAGCCGAAATGCCGGCGGAATGACCACCGCTTGGGGCAACTGAGAAAAGGGCTGGGATTTTCCCGGCCCTTTTCGTTTCAGGCTTGTTTGGCGGCGGAGCTTTCTTGGATCTGCCCTAGAACGAAAGTCAGCCGATCTTCGACGGGCGCGCGCGGCACCTCGACCAGCCGGTAGCCGCAGGCTGTGTGGGTTTCGACCATCGCCTCATAGGTGCGCTCAGCCTCCGCCAGATCCTGCCGGCGCTCGCTGTCCTGCCGGAAGATTTCCGGCCATGGCGGCAGAATGAAAACCGTGCGGTTGTAGCGGAAGCTTTTGGCGGCCTCTTCCGCATGAGGCGGCACGGGCAGGCCGGTCAGCCTGAGATAGCCGATCACGTCGGGCACGCCGCGGTCGAAGAAGACGGGGCCGGTTTCGTCCCGTGCCGCCTCGTGCGAACGCATTTCCCAGACCAGCATCAGTTCGCCGAAGAGAGCCGGGTCCTTCCAGGGCAAGGCAGGGCCGGAGATCGCCATCTGATGGCGGATGATGCCGCGCCCGGCCTCCGGCGCCACGGCGTGGCCGGCGGCGCTGAGTGCTTCGAGAAGCGTCGTCTTGCCGGAGCCGGGACCTCCGGTCAGCACGAAATAGCGGTCTGTCAGGACCTGTGTCATGAGACCTCGCGTGAAAGGATCACTTGTCGAAAGGGGAAAATCGCCAGGTCGATCCCGAGCGCGCGCAAAGACGCGCCGCATAGAGGCTGGCGAAAGAAAAAAGGGAGGGGGAGGAGAGAAGTGGAGGTTTCTGTTGCCAGGTACCTCCGAACCCCGCCTAGAAGTGCGAACCTCTAGGGCTTGATTTGAAGCTATCGCACCGCATTACGCAGCGAGACGTGCTTCCGCATAGTTGTCGTTGGCAACTATAAGTTTAGCCCGATAACGGTGGTACAATGCCGAGCAAAAGTACGATCTTTACGCCTTCGTCGATCCTATTTCGCCCCCATCAAAAGCCGCTCCTCAAAGCGGTTTTTGGTGGAGGCGCCGGGTACCGCCCCCGGGTCCGAACGGTTTATTCCATCGCCCATTTATTGCCATAGTCAGACAAGCTGACACGGCGAATATAGGCAGCCGTGGCGCAAAATGAAAGCCCGCAATCGCAGCTATCCACTTCCTGCTACGCGCTTGACAGGGGCGGGGCCAGAAAGGAAGCTCGCGGGTGGTGAGGCACACGCGGGGAAACGCAAAAGTTGTGGCTCCTCGGGGACTTCATCGAGCAACGTCCTGTTTTCCGACGAGGGAATTTACATGACTGACCATCTTGCAGACGTGAAGAAGTACGATGCCGGCGCCAGCGCCGAAGCGGTCGACAAGATCGTAAAACATCTTGGCATTGCACTGCACAGCCGCGATGCGTCGCTGGTTTCGTGCACCGATCCCAAGGAGCTTGCGCGCGTAAAGGAGAGCTGGATCGGCAAGAAGCTCGGCGTGACGGACGATGCAAAGGCCGAGGCCGTGGTGGAAAAGGTCTGCAAGACGATGGCGGCCGATCACGCTAAGCACCGCGTGACGTTCTACTACCTGGCGGCGAAGGAACTGGGCAAACTCGGCGCCCTCTGACAGGTCATTTGTACCCACCCAGCCGGTCTCCGCCGCGGCTTTGGGCCGTCGCGGCGGCCGGTATTGGGGATGAGCCCCGGTTATGCGTGGCGCGGACCGGGGCTTGCGCTATGATTGGCGGAACTCCCGAATCAAGCGAATCCCATGCGCCAGTATCTCGACCTCCTCAGACATGTGCTCGAAACGGGCGTCGACCGCGGCGACCGCACCGGCACCGGCACGCGCTCGGTGTTCGGCTACCAGATGCGCTTCGACCTTGCCGAAGGTTTCCCGGTGACAACCACCAAGAAGCTGCACCTGAAGTCGATCATCCACGAGCTGCTTTGGTTCCTGAAGGGCGACACCAACATCAAGTACCTGCAGGACCACGGCGTCACCATTTGGGACGAGTGGGCCGACGAGAATGGCGATCTCGGACCCGTCTATGGCGCGCAGTGGCGTTCCTGGCCGGCGCCGGGGGGCGGGCACATCGACCAGATCGCCAATCTGCTCACGCAACTGCGCACCAATCCCAATTCGCGCCGGTTGATCGTCTCGGCCTGGAACCCGGCGGAAGTAGACGAGATGGCGCTGCCGCCCTGCCACTGCCTGTTCCAGTTCTACGTCTCGGAAGGCAGGCTTTCGTGCCAGCTCTACCAGCGTTCGGCTGACATCTTCCTCGGCGTGCCATTCAACATCGCATCCTATGCGCTGCTGACGATGATGGTTGCGCAGGTGGCCGGGCTGAAGCCGGGCGACTTCATCCACACGTTGGGCGACGCACATCTCTATTCGAACCATTTCGAGCAGGCGCGCGAACAGCTTTCGCGCACGCCGAAAGCGCTGCCGACGATGTGGATCAACCCGGAGGTGAAGGACCTCTTCGCCTTCCGCTTCGAGGACTTCCGGCTCGAGAATTACGAGGCCGATCCCTCTATCCGCGCACCGATCGCGGTGTAAACGAAAAAAGCGCTGCCTCGGGCAGCGCTTTTTTTTGGGCGGTGTCAGTCAAGCTGCACGGAGACGCTCAAGCCCTAGCGTCATAACGTTTCTAACGATTTCGACCAACGTATCGGGCGACGAAGGGCGTTCGTCGGGGTCGAATGCGAGCCCGATGACGGCCCCCGAGCCCACGGCCGTTGCGACAGGCCAAAAGTCGAAGCGCGAGGTCACAGCCGGGTAGATTCCGGCGCGCGCGACAGTTTCGGTCGCCAAAGACGACAGCGCCATCTCGAATTCAGCCTCCTGCGGTTCTGCGCTACTGACTGCCTTTTTGACGGAGACCACTTTTCCCTCCGCGACAAGCATCACGACAACAGGAACTTGGAAGAGCGCGGCCAGAGCCTCGGAAGTGAGTGAGACGATCATCTCGGTGTCGTCGGCCGCCACGACATCGCGGCTATAGCATTGCAGCACAGTCCCCTGCCGTCTCAGCAGCGCCACGTCAGTCGCCCTCCGCCTGGAAGTGTAGGCAACGCCGCTTACGATAAGCCCAATGATAAAGAGCAGTGCAACCGCCCAGATGTTTGCCGGGTCCTTGACCATGAGTGAGTAGCGAGGGTCAGTCAGGAAGAAATTGTAGGCGAGAGCGCCAAGTATGGCCGCGCAGAGTGAGGGCCCCAAGCCGAAAGCAACGCCTGCTATGACCACCGGCACGACAAATAAGAGGGAGAGGTTCGGGACATTTGCCTCGATGTCGACACTGACAGCCAAAACCGTCGCGATGGCCGTCATCGCAAAGGCAACAAGATAGCCCACTACGGCCGAGGGACTTGATGGCGCCGCGCTCGAAAGCGGATCGGGAGGCGAGGTCGGTGCGATGTCCTGTCGAAGCTTCGATTTGGCATCGGTCATTGGCTCAACTCCTGCCCAGCAACATGCCGTCGCGGCATAATGCTGAATTGAGTATACACCTCTTCCGATCGTGCGTGACAGTTGCTGGCCGCGGCTCGCCCGGTGGTAGTCGATGCGTGCGCCTCGCCCGTCAGGGAGCGAGGCGCTTAGTCGCGCCGTCGCTTACGCGAAGAGCCGGACCGCCATGTAGCACAGCGCCGAGATGGCGGCTGCGATGGGCAGGGTGATGACCCAGGCGACCACGATATTCCCCGCAATGCCCCAGCGCACGGCCGTGACGCGCCGCGCAGCGCCCACGCCGATGATGGCACCGGTGATGGTGTGGGTGGTGGAGACCGGGATGCCGAGCCAGGTCGCCAGGAACAGGGTCAGCGCGCCGCCGGTCTCGGCGCAAAAGCCCTGCATAGGGTTCAGCCGGGTGATCTTGGAGCCCATCGTGTGGACGATGCGCCAGCCGCCGAACAGCGTGCCCAGCGCCATGGCGCTCTGGCAAGCGATGACCACCCAGAACGGCACGTAGAACTCGCTGCCGAGCTTGCCCTGCGAGAACAAGAGCACGGCGATGATGCCCATGGTCTTCTGCGCGTCGTTGCCGCCATGGCCGAGCGAATACATCGAGGCCGAGACGAACTGCATGATGCGGAAGGTGCGATCCACCGCAAAGGGCGTCTGGCGCACAAACAGCCACGACACGAACAGGACCAGCAATAGGGCAAGCAGGAAGCCGATGAGCGGCGACAGGACGATGGCCGACGTGGTCTTCAAGAGGCCGCCCCAGACCACGGCGCCGCCGCCGGCCTTGGCCACGCCCGCGCCGACCATGCCGCCGATGAGCGCATGCGAGCTGCTCGACGGAATGCCGAAGATCCAGGTGATGATGTTCCAGCTTATCGCGCCCATCAGGGCTGCGAAAATCACCTGTGGGTCGACGATGCTGGCGTCGATGATGCCGGTGCCCAGCGTCTGCGCGACATGCAGCCCGAAGAACAGGAAGGCGATGAAGTTGAAGAACGCCGCCCAGGCAACTGCGTATTGCGGCCGCAGCACGCGGGTCGACACGATGGTCGCGATGGAATTGGCGGCGTCGTGCAGGCCGTTGAGGAAGTCGAAGAACAGCGCGACTGCGATCAGGCCGACCAGCAGCGGAAAGGCGAGCGAGGCGTCCATCAGCGATTACACGTTCTCGATCACGATGCCGCTGATCTCGTCGGCGACGTCCTCGAAGCGATCGACCACCTTCTCGAGCTCGGCATAGATTTCCCGGCCGATGAGATAGGCCATTGGGTCGCTGTTGCCGTGGCGGCGGAAGAGATCCTTCAGGCCCTGGTCGTGCAACTCGTCCGAGCGACCCTCTATGCGGGTGACCTCCGAGGCGATCGCGCTCAGCCGTGTGGCGTTGGGGCCGATCTTGTTGAGAAGGGGAATGGCCTCGTCGATCAGACGGGCCGCCGACACGATGGTCGTGCCCATTTCCCGCATCAGCGGGTCAAAACTCTTCTGCTCGTAGAGGATGACGGTCTTCACCGTCTTGCGCATCATGTCGATGGCGTCGTCCATCGACTGGATCAGGTCCTGGATGTCGCTGCGGTCGAACGGGGTGATGAAGCTCTTGCGCACCGCCAGCATCACCTCGTGGGTGATGGCGTCCGCCTGGTTCTCCAGCTCCATGATCTGCCGGCCATATTTCTCGACATCCTCGCCGCCCGCCAGCAACTTCTCGAGAGTTTCAGCGGCCGTCACCACGATGCGCGAATGCTTGGCAAACAGATCGAAGAAGCGGTCCTCCCGCGGCATCAAAGCCCGAAACCAGCCCAGCATTCCAAAATCCTTCTGTGCAGTCCTGTCGAAACCGGGCGCCGGCGGCAGTGCCGAAAGCGTCCTGGCAGCGGCCGAAGATTAGACGGCCAACTGAATTCCGGTTTCGTCTATTTCACGATGGACCGTCTCGCTAGTGCAGAAATGCCAAGATCAACGACGAAATCGCGTGAAAAAGCGCGTCGTGTGACCGCAGGCGGCCGATTTGGCCGGCCCCGGGCAGCCTGGATAGGCCATTACGTTGGGGAAGTCAGAGCGCCAGCTTGTAACCGATGTGGCCCGCGGTGAAGCCTAGCTGCTCGTAGAAGCGGTGCGCATCCAGACGGTCGCGGTCCGTCGTAAGCTGGACCAGATTGCAGCCGCGCTCGCGGCATTGCGCGATCGCCCATTGAAACATTTGCCGGCCAAGCCCGCTGCCGCGACGGTGGCCTGCGATGCGCACCGCCTCTATCTGGCCGCGCCACGCACCCTTGCGGGAAAGGCCGGGGATGAAGGTAAGCTGGAGCGTGCCGACGACGACTGCGTCTTCCGTGACCACGGCGAGGAACTGGTTGGGGTCGGCGTCGAGCGCGTTGAAGGCGCTTCTATAGCACTCGGCCAGCGGATGGCTCGTGTCCTCGCGCTGCCGGCCCAGCTCGTCGTCGGCAAGCATGGCGACGATTGAGGGGAGGTCCGTCTCGCGGGCCCGGCGGAAGCTGATCTGAGTCATGACGCAAGCTTAGACGGGCAGGCAGGCGAGAGGCAATGCATGGACGGGGGCCGGATTTGCTTTGCTCGCTGTCCCGCAAGCGGGTTACATGCGGCACATGCCTCGCTGACTCGAACCTGACGCCACGACAGCCGACATCCACTGCGAGGGGATGGACGCCGGACCGCTGGGGATTTCACATGCTTCGACGCCTGTTGCTTGCCTTGATGTTCACCGCTGCCGCTGCACCGGCGCTGGCTAACGATTCCATCGCCGAGCTCGGCACCGGCGGGCTGGTCCTGTCGCGCAGCGACGTCGTGGCGATGGAAAAGGAAGACCTTTTCATCTCGCGCGACAAGGTCACGGTCGATTACGTCTTCCGCAACAGCTCCGATCAGGATGTCTCGACCATCGTGGCCTTTCCGATGCCGGACATCGAAGGCAATCCCTACGAGATGCCGTCCATCCCGCGGATGGACGAAGACAATTTCCTCGGCTTCGAGGTGTCGGTCGATGGCCAGCCGGTCAAGCCGGAGCTGGAGCATCGGGCCATTGCCGTCGGCATCGACATTTCCGACGAGCTGAAGGCCAACAATGTGCCGTTCTATCCTTTTGGCGACGGGACGACGAAGGCGCTGGAAGCGCTGCCGCAGCAGGTGGCCGATGACTGGCTGAACCGCGGCATCATGATCATCGACGAATATGATGACGGCTCCGGCATGAAGAAGGTGCGCACGCCCTTCTGGCAGCTCCGCTCGACCTATTGGTGGCGCATGGTCTTTCCGGCCGGCAAGTCGGTGAAGGTCGCGCACAGCTACCAACCGAGTGTCGGCGGCACGGTCGGCCTGACCTTCCTCGACGACGGCAAGTTCCAGGGCGCGACCTATGATGATTACAAGCGGCGCTATTGCATGGATTCGAGCTTCGAGAGCGCGGTGCTGAAGGAGGTCGGGAAGACTGCCGACGGCTCGCCGACATTCTATGAAAACCGCATTGCCTATATTTTGAGGACGGGCGGCAACTGGGCGTCCGGCAATATCGGCGACTTCACGCTAACCATCGACAAGGGCGATCCGGACAGCCTTCTCACCTTCTGCGGCAAGAATGTCGAGAAGATCGGCCCGACCACGTTCCGCATGAAGGCGTCCGACTTCTACCCCGACACCGATCTCGACATTCTGATCCTCACCCGACCGGGTAACGCAACCGAAGGCGGCAATTGATGAAGCTTGGAATCTATGTGGCGATCGCAGAAAACGGCGTCATCGGACGCGAGGGCGATCTGCCGTGGCGGCTTTCCACCGATCTCAAGCGCTTCAAGGCCGATACCATGGGCAAGCCCATCGTGGTCGGGCGCAAGACGTGGGAGAGCTTTCCGCGTCGTCCGCTGCCCGGTCGCCTGAACATCGTGGTGACGCGCGACAAGATGTTCCAGGCGGAAGGCGCCGAAGTGGTCGGCTCGCTCACCGACGCCATCGCGCTTGCCACAGCGCGCGCCCGCTGCATGTCCGGCGTGGACGAAATCTGCGTGGTGGGTGGCGGCGAGATCTATCGCGAAGCGTTGCCGCTGGCCGACCGGCTCCATGTGACCCATGTTCTGGCCGAGGTTGACGGAGATACGCGCTTTCCCGAGATCGATCCCGAAATCTGGCAGGTCGTCAGCTCGCTCGACGTGCCTGCCGGCGAAAAGGACAGCCATGCGACACGCTACACCGTTTACGAAAGGCGTAGGGATGTGCATTGAAATGGCATTTGGGATCGTTTCGTAACCAAAACGGCCGCTTCGAGCCGCGGTTACGTTGAAAGCACGTATTGGCGTCCCTATAGAAGGAAAGCACTGATATCGCGCCCGGCGGGCTGGTGCGAAGAATTTGAACCGAAAGGACATTCATGCCCTGGAACAATCAGAGCGGTGGCGGCGGCGGCGGCCCATGGGGTGGCGGCGGCGGCAATAGTGGGGGACCATGGGGGCAGGGCCCTCGGGGACCCAGCGGTCCGCAAGGAACACCGCCCGATCTGGAAGACATCATCCGGCGCGGCCAGGACAGGCTGAAGAATGTGCTTCCCGGTGGTGGCGGCGGCAGCCCGCTGCTGCTCGGTCTCATCGCGCTCGCGCTCCTCGTGTTCTGGGCGTTCCAGGCCGTCTACACCGTCCAGCCGGACGAGATGGCGGTGGAGCTGCGCTTCGGTAAGCCGAAGAACGAGCTGGCCGGCCCGGGCCTGCACTTCCACTGGTGGCCGATCGAGACGGTCGAGAAGGCCAACACCGCCGAAAAGCTCATCAACATTGGCGGCGGCTCGGACCGCTCCCACTCGGGATTGATGCTTTCCGGCGACCAGAACATCGTGAATGTCCAGTTCTCGGTTGCCTATCAGGTCTCCGATCCCAAGGCCTATCTCTTCAACGTCTCCGATCCCGACGGCATGCTGCGGCAGGTTTCCGAAAGCGCCATGCGCGAGGTGGTGGGCCGTCGTCCCGCACAGGACATCTTCCGTGACGACCGCCAGGGCATCGCCGATGGCGTGCGCAGCATCGTTCAGACCACTCTGGATGGTTACGGCGCAGGTCTCACGGTGAATGCGGTCTCGATCGAGGATGCAGCGCCGCCGCGTGAAGTGGCCGATGCGTTCGACGAGGTGCAGCGCGCCGAACAGGACGAGGACCGCTTCGTCGAGGAAGCCAACCAGTACTCCAACCAGAAGCTCGGCCAGGCACGCGGCCAGGCGGCACAGATCCGCGAAGATGCGGCTGCCTACAAGAACCGCGTGACGCAGGAGGCCGAAGGTGAGGCTCAGCGCTTCATCTCGGTCTACGACGAGTATGTGAAGGCACCGGATGTGACGCGCCAGCGTCTCTATCTCGAAACCATGGAATCGCTGTTGAAGGGCACCAGCAAGGTCATCGTCGACGAGGGTAAGAGCCAGGGCGTGGTTCCCTATCTGCCATTGCCCGAACTGCAGAAACGTACGCCGTCCGCGGCTCCCGCCGAAGGAGGCAAGTGATGTCTAATCGTCTCCCCATCATCGGCATTATCGTCGCGATCCTGCTTGTTCTGCTCTATTCCTCGATCTACGTCGTGAATGCGCGCCAGCAGGCGATCGTTATGCGCTTCGGCCAGATCGTTGATGTGAAGAGCGAGCCCGGTATCTACTTCAAGATGCCGTTCTCCATGTTCGACGCGGACACCGTGCAGTTCGTGGATGACCGTATCCTGCGCTTCGACCTCGACGACATCCGCGTCCAGGTCTCGGGCGGCAAGTTCTACGAAGTCGATGCCTTCGTGGCCTACCGCATCAAGGATCCGCGCGTTTTCCGCCAGGCCGTGTCGGGCAGCATCCCGCTTGCCGAACAGCGCCTGAAGACGCGTCTCGATGCGGCCCTGCGCCGTGTCTACGGCGTGCGCGGCTTCGAGGCGGCACTCTCCGAAGAGCGTGCCTCCATGATGCGTGACGTCCGCGACCAGCTGCGCGCCGACGCCAATTCGCTCGGCCTCGAGATCGAGGACGTGCGTATCCGTCGTACCGACCTGACGGCCGAGGTCTCGCAGCAGACCTACGACCGCATGAAGGCAGAGCGCCTGGCCGAGGCCGAAAGGCTCCGCGCCCGCGGCCGCGAGGCGGCGCAGCGCATCCGCGCCCGTGCCGACCGCGAGGTCGTCGAAACCGTGGCCGAAGCGCAGAAGGAAGGCGAAATCCTGCGCGGTGAGGGCGATGCCACCCGCAGCGCGACCTTCGCCAACGCGTATCAGCGTGATCCGGAGTTCTTCGAGTTCTATCGCTCGTTGAACGCCTATGGCGCGTCGATCAACAACGCCGACACGACCATGGTGCTGTCGCCGGAGTCGGATTTCTTCCGTTACTTCCGCAACCCGTCCGGCAAGACCGATGGAACCCCTCCTGCGGCTCCTGCCAAGCCCGCTGCGCCGACTGCCAATCCTGCGCCGGCGCCGCAACGGCCTACTACCGGCGCCAGCCAGTAAACCGCGCCGGTGTCTGATCTGATTGCCGCCATGGGTCTGGTCCTCGTCATCGAGGGCCTGATCTATGGCGGCTTTCCCAATCTCGCCAAAAGGCTGGCGGCCGAAGTGCTGTCGATGCCAGAGAATGCGCTGAGGGCCGTCGGGCTCGCCTCGATCGCCATCGGAGTCGGCCTGGTCTGGCTGGCGCGCGCATAGCATCCGTGCCGGGCCGGCACGATGGTTGCGCAATAACGACCGGCGCTCGTTAAGCAATCTCGATATATTGACTGGCTAACCTCACAAGCCAGTATGCAAAGTCGCAAACACGCCTTATTTTTTGCGAACATGGTGATGCAGCCCATGGGCTGCACCGCTTTTTCTGTGTCTGACTCCGGAGACATCTTCCACATGACAGCCAAATTCATCCTGCCTCGACTGCGTAACGGCTTCGCCGCCGCGACGGCAGCGCTTCTGGTGGGCGCGATCGCCATGCCGCACGCCGTCGTCGCACCGGCGATGGCCCAGGAGACACAGCAAAAGCCTGCTATTCATCCGCAGGGGCCGGCCTCGGTCGCCGATCTCGCGGAAGGTCTGCTCGGCGCAGTCGTCAACATCTCGACCTCGCAGACCGTGAAGGGCGGCGGCGAGGGACCGGGCGCAGTGCCGATGCCCCAGCTTCCGGAAGGCTCGCCCTTCCAGGACTTCTTCGACGATTTCTTCAAGAACCGCCGCGGCGACAAGGGCGGCGGTGACGAAGGTGAGGGCGGTGGCGATGCCCGGCCGCAGAAAGTGCAGTCGCTCGGCTCGGGCTTCGTGGTGGATGCCGACAAGGGCATAATCGTCACCAACAACCACGTGATCGCCGATGCCGACGAGATCATGGTCAATTTCTCCGACGGCATGAAGCTCAAGGCCACGCTGGTCGGCACCGACACCAAGACCGACATCGCCGTGCTCAAGGTCGATCCCAAGGGCAAGAAGCTGACGGCGGTCAAGTTCGGCGATTCCAACAAGATGCGCATCGGCGACTGGGTGATGGCGGTGGGCAATCCGTTCGGCCTGGGCGGCACCGTTACCGTCGGCATCGTTTCGGCGCGCAACCGCGACATCAATTCCGGCCCGTATGACGACTTCATCCAGACGGATGCGGCGATCAATCGCGGCAATTCGGGTGGCCCGCTGTTCAACATGGAAGGCGAGGTCGTCGGCATCAACACCGCAATCATCTCGCCCTCGGGCGGCTCGATCGGCATCGGCTTCTCGATCCCGTCCGAACTCGCGGCCGGCGTCGTGCAGCAGCTGTCCGAATATGGCGAGACGCGCCGCGGCTGGCTCGGCGTTCGCATCCAGCCCGTTACCGACGAGATCGCCGAAAGCCTCGGCATGAAGGCGGCGCAAGGTGCTCTGGTCGCCGGCGTCATCAAGGGCGGTCCGGTCGACAACGGCAGCATTCAGCCGGGCGACGTAATCACCAAGTTCGACGGCAAGGACGTGCACGAGATGCGCGACCTGCCGCGCGTCGTCGCTGAAAGCCCGGTCGGCAAGGACGTCGACGTCGTGCTCGTGCGCAAGGGCGCAGAGCAGACCGTCAAGGTCAAGCTCGGGCGTCTCGAAGACGGCGAGAAGCTTGCCAAGGGCGAAGAGGCGAAGAAGACGCCGGACAAGGCCCCGGCCACGACCTCCGTGCTCGGCATGACCATCGGCGATCTCGACGACGGTGCGCGCAGCAAGTTCGGCATCGGCGCGGAAGTGGCGGGCGTGGTCATCACCGACGTGTCGCCCAACTCGCCGGCCGCCGACCGCGGCATTGCGCCGGGCGAGGTCATCACCGAGATCGCGCAGGAGTCGGTTTCCTCGCCGAAGGACGTCACTGACAAGATCAAGGCGCTGAAGGACCAGGGCCGCAAGAACGCGCTGCTGATGCTGGCCTCGAAGACCGGCGAGCTGCGCTTCGTGACCGTGCGGATAGACTGAAGCCGGAAACCCGGCGAGTCATCGATCAAAAAGAAAGGGCGGCTAGTTAGCCGCCCTTTTTCTTGCCTCCCAGTCCTCCCGCGTCACGCGATAGAAGACGTGGCGCTTCAGATGCGGCTGCGTGTCCGGTATCTCTGGGTGGTCGAAGTCGAGCAACGGGTCGCGGCGCATTCCGAGCCGCTCCATCACCGCCCTCGAGCGCTTGTTGTTGGTGACGGCAAAGGAGACGACCTCCGGCTTGCCGAGCTTGTCGAAGCCGAAATCCAGCAAGGCAGTTGCCGCTTCGGTCACGTAGCCATGACCCCAGAACTCCGGCGCAAGCCGCCAGCCGATCTCGATGGAACCTGCCGGCGCGACCGGCTCGATCTCCACATCGTGCAGGCCGAAAAAGCCGATGCACTGGCCGGTCGCTGCGATTTCGACCGCCGTCCAGCCGTAGCCCTGCGCGGCGATCTCGGCGCTTATCTGATCCATCTTCGCATCCGCCTGCGCTCTGTCGCGCCGGAAGGGGAAGAACTCCATCACCGCCGGCTCGGAGTTGATGCGATGGAACAGCTCGCGGTCGCGCTCTTCCCAGTTGCGCAGGATGAGGCGTTCGGTGCGAATGACGGTCATGCGGCAAACTCCGTCTGGCTGTAACCCTGAAGATAGAGAAGGGCCGTGAGGTCGGCATGGTCGATGCGGACCTTGGCCTCGGCGGCCACCGCCGGCTTGGCGTGCAGCGCCACGCCCGTGCCGGCGAGCTTGATCATGTCGAGATCGTTCGCGCCGTCGCCCACGGCGATGGCGTCCTCCGGCGAGAGGCCGAGGCGGCCAGAGATGTCGAGCAGCGCTTCGGCCTTTGCGGCGCGGCCCAGAATGGGGTCGGTGACTTCGCCGGTGAGCTGGCCATCGCTCTCGATCAGATGGTTGGCGCGGTTCTCGTCGAAGCCGAGCATGGCGGCGATGCGCGAGGTGAACACGTCGAAACCGCCCGACACCAACGCCGTGTAGGCACCGTTGGCACGCATGGTGGCCACCAGCGCGCGGCCGCCGGATGCCAGCGTAAGGCGGCCGGTGATGATGCGGTCGATGACGGCGGCATCGAGCCCCTTGAGTAGGGCGACGCGTTCGCGCAGCGCCGGTTCGAAGGCGATCTCGCCATTCATCGAGCGCGCGGTGATTGCGGCGACATGTGCCTTGATGCCGACCTCGTCGGCGAGTTCGTCGATGCATTCCTGGTCGATCATGGTCGAGTCCATGTCGGCCAGCAGGATCTTTTTCCGGCGCGTCTCGGCTTCCTGGACCACCACGTCGATGGGCTCGGACGACAGTGCCGCGCGCAGGGCGGCTCGCGTCTCCTCGGCCGAAGTTCCGCCCGGCAAAGACAAGTCTGCGGCGATATCCTCGGCCAACCAGCGAACGGAGCTTGCGCCGACCGCCTGCGAGGCCATATTCGCGAGCGACTGCGAAAGACGGCGCTGGGCCGGATGGGAAATGAGGGTGGCGACGAGCGGCATGGGATATTCCGGCACAGATGAAGGCGGCGAGCGCGTGAAGAACGCAATCCTGATAGCCGGGCCGACCGCCAGCGGCAAGTCGGCGCTGGCGCTGCAGCTTGCCACAAGCAGGGGCGGGGTCATCGTCAATGCCGATTCGATGCAGGTCTATTCGGTACTCGATGTCTTGAGCGCGCGCCCGAGCGCGGACGATCTCAGTCGTGCGCCGCACCATCTCTACGGCCATGTTTCGCCGGCGATCGCCTATTCGTCAGGCGCCTGGCTGCGCGACGTGACGCAGCTGATCGAGCAGGGGACGCTTGCCGGCCGCATCCCGATCTTCGTGGGCGGCACAGGTCTCTACTTCCGCGCACTGACGGAAGGAATATCGAAAATGCCCGATATTCCGGCTTCGGTGCGGGAGCATTGGCGCAGCCGGTCGCTCGAAGAGGGCTCGGAGCAGTTGCATCGCATCCTGGCAGAGCGCGACCCGGAAATGGCGCAACGGCTGAAACCCGGCGATACACAGCGCATCGTGCGGGCGCTCGAAGTGCTGGAGGCGTCCGGCCGTTCGATCCTTGCGTGGCAGGGTGCAAGCGGGAATGCGCTGATCGACCGCGAAAGCGCGAGCTTCTTCGTCCTGGAACCCGAGCGTGCGACGCTGGTGCGCCGGATCGACGAGCGTTTTGACCGCATGCTCGAAGCCGGCGCGCTGGAGGAGGTTCGGGCACTGGCAGCAATGCAGCTCGATCCGGCCCTGCCGGCCATGAAAGCCATCGGCGTGCGCGAATTGCAGGCAGCCGATGCCGGAGAGATTGAATTTCCCGAGGCGATTACGCGCGCAAAAATTGCAACGCGCCAATATGCCAAGCGTCAGACGACATGGTTCCGCAACCAGTTCGGAATGGAGTGGAAACGCCTTAAGAGCACAGAATCAATAAGGTAATTGATGTATCTGGACACTTATGTTCGATACTTTGATTAAAATAAATTCGCGCTTTGGTTGATCGGATTAACGGACCGTAAGGCCTCGCTATGGCATAAGGAAATAGCGGCCGTGATACCCGCTTTCACGGTTCGGGGGGCTCGCCAGCGGAAGGTTCATGCGTTTCCATCAGTCGGAATCGGCACTCTTTGTCCTGATCACTGTCATCCTGCTTGCCGGCATGGTGACCGTGCATGCCTATGTCGTGCTCCATTTCGACGAGATGCCGCACCATTTCGAACACGCCGAGAATGTCGGCTATCTCGCCACGTTGCTTTTCGTGATCGGCGTGCTTCTGGCGACGGCCTTGTTCTTCAGCATCTTCTTCATCTATCCGCAGATCCGGAGCCAGGCGAAGGAGCACGGCCAACTGCAGGAGATGACAGCCACGCTCAGCGCGCGCTCCGAAACGCTGGAGCAGGCGGCGCTGACCGACAGCCTCACTGGCGTGCAGAACCGGCGCTATTTCGATGAGGCGCTGAAGGAATATCTCTCCGAATTCGCCCGCATCGAGAAACCGGTCGGGCTGATGATCCTCGACCTCGACCATTTCAAGCAGGTCAACGACACCTATGGCCACGACATGGGCGACAAGGTGCTCCGCACTGTCGCCGGCTGCCTGCGGGACATGACGCGCTATCACGATATCGTCGCGCGCCTTGGCGGCGAGGAATTTGCGGTGGTGGCGCCGAACATGGACGCGGACACGCTATTCCGATTCGCCGAGCGGATACGCAAGGCCATCTCCAACACGGCGATCTCGTCAGGCAATGCCAGGCTGAAAGTCACCACAAGCGTCGGTCTTGCCGTGTGGGACCACAAGGAAGGTGCCGAGGACTTTTTCCGGCGCGCCGACAAGCAGCTCTATCACGCCAAGCGAGAAGGCCGTAACCGCGTCTGCGCCTGAGAGCCAGGGCGGTTTTCTGGTCTTCAACTCCGGTCGAAGCCGACATGAAAAAGCCGAGGCTTTTGGCCTCGGCTCGAATTCTTTTTGATCATCAGGCAGCTTGGGGGCGACCCCGTCAGTCCGAGCGTGATCGGCCGAAGGTCGTCGGCTTCAGGCCGAAGCTGACGTCGAGATCTTCGGGTATCGGCGCCGCGGGCTCGACCGGGCGGCGATAGCCGGGGTCGCCTGCCTGCCGCTGTCCGTCGGTCACTTCGGCAAAGCCGACCGCCTGCTGCGGACGCGGCACGTTGCGCAGCCGCTCCACGATGCCGGCCAGATCGACGTCGCTACCATCGCCGGATGTTTGCGCGGCCTGGCGCTTGCTTGAACCCGGAATCAGGCTCGTCGGGATCTTTTCGAATTTGAGGCGCATGGTTGTGGCCACGCCCTCGCCGAAGGCGATCGCCTCGCGCTGGCCCATGGATGACAGGAAGGAGAGCGTCGAGGCCGAGGAATCGGCAATCGCCGAGCGGATGATCTTCTGGTCCTGGTCGTTGGCAAGCCGCATGGCAAAGACGGTCGAGCACTGCGACAGGATCGTCGGATCGAGTTCGCCTGGCCGCTGGGTCACCACGCCGAGATAGCAGCCATATTTGCGGCCTTCCTTGGCGATGCGCGACAGTGCGTGGCGCGTCGGCGCAAAACCGAGGCGCGCGTCGGCCGGCATGTAGCGGTGCGCTTCCTCGCAAAGCACCAGCAGCCGCAGCTTGCCCTCGCTCCAGAGAGCAAGGTCGAAGGCGAGGCGCGCCAGCACCGAACAGACGGAGTTCACCACTTCCGATGGCAGGCCCGCCATTTCGAAGCAGGTGATCGGCCGTCCGCCATGGGGGATGCGGAAGATGTTGCCGATGGTCTGATGGATCGTGTCTTCGATCAGCCGCGAATTGAACATGAAGCGGTAGCGCGGATCGGCGATGGCCGATTCGATGCGCGTCTTCAGCGAGCGATAGACGGGCCTGTCATTCTTGCTTTCGAGCAAGCCCATGCGCTCGTCGAGTTGCTTGATCAGGTCGGCCATGCGGTAGGGCACCGGCGTGTCGGCCGTCAGCGAATCCGCACCGCGACGCAGGAAGGTGCCCGAATGCGGATTGCGGTAGAGGTTCTTGGCTTGCGGAATGATGTCGCGCAGCACGTCGATCTCGTCGGGCTCGATCTCGCGCCCGCGGAACAGCACTTCGGCGAACTCCTCCAGCCGGAAAAGCCAGAAGGGCAGGTCGAGCGTGGCTGTGTCGACCTTGACGCTGTGGTCGGGCAGGGCGGCCGAGAATTCGTTGTGCGGGTCGAGGATCAGCACGCGCAGGTCGGGCTGCGCCTCGATGGTCTTGCGCAGGAGAAGCGACACGGCGGTCGACTTGCCGACGCCGGTGGTGCCCACGACTGCAAAGTGCCGCGCCAGCGTGTCTTCGATGGCGATGCAGGCACTGATCGATTCGTCCTGCGAAAGGCTGCCGATGGTCACCGACTGGCGGCCCGCAAGGTCATAGACGGCCTGCAGGTCGCGCGTGCGGATACGGTGGGCAATGGCGCCGATATGCGGATAGACGGTGATGCCGCGATCGAAGACGGGGACCGCCCCGGCTGCGCCGTCGCGCACCTCACCGACTAGCTCGACGCTGACTTCGATCGGGTTGCGCCCGTTTTCGTCCCAAACGCGGTCGGGCCGGCCGATCGCATAAACCAGGCCGACCGTGCGCGTAACGCCGAGATTGATGGAGATCATTCGCCCGACGGTCCAGAGCCCGGCCAACGTGCCTTCGTCGCCGTCGGCAAAGGCCGCGATTGTTGCGCGGGCGCCGTCGCAATGCACGACATGGCCCAGCACGCGCGCATCAGGCTGCGCCTCCTCGCGCCGCTCTTGCGACGTGATCTCTCCGCCGAATTTTTCCCGATCAACAAACATGCTGTGGTTCTGCCCCGCGAAAACAGTGGCATCACCCTAGTCGATCCGGGTTAAGCGGCAATGAGACGGTATGGTGGAGAAGGCCTTAACGAACAGGCTCGATATCGAGGTATCGGCGGAAAGCCGCAAGCAGCCAGAGCCGAACCGTCTCCTCGGCCTGGTCGAGGCTGGTACCTGAGGGCGCAGTCAGATAGTGGCCGGTTCCACTGCGGAGCGCGTAGTCCGACAATGGCAGCAGAGCCCTTTCGCGCAAGGCCGCGTCCGCCAGCGGACGCGAGCCCAGGAGAACGCCCGCCCCATGCACCGCCGCTTCTAGTGCTGTCACGAAGGTGTCGAACTTGTGGGACGCTTCGGCGGGTGGCGTGACGCCTGCGGCGGAAAACCATTCGCCCCACATGCCGCGGGCGCCGAATACCGTCAGCAGAGGCAGGCGCGGCCAGCCCGGATCGCCGGCCAGCCAAGGCGCGGCCATGGGCTGGAGCGCCTCGGACGTCAGTTGATCGGCACGGCGGCCAGCGAAGGCGCCGTTGCCGAAGCGGATGTCGAGCCCGTTCCAGGCGTCGCCATAATCCGCCGGCTTATGGATGGTCTCGATCTGGAGCCGGATGAAAGGATGGCTTTTGGACAGTTGCGGCAGCAACGGGGCCAGCATGAGCGTTGCAAAGGAAATCGGCGATCGAATGGTGACCGTTTGGGTGGCCCGGGGCTCGAAGAGTTCCGTCGTGCTGTTCCCAATCGTGGCAAAGGCCGACTGGATGTGGGGGAGGTACGCCGCGCCTTCCGGAGTAAGGTCTATGCCGCGGGCTCTGCGGATGAACAGGCGCGTCTTGAGATGTTCTTCAAGCGAGCGGATGTGCTGGCTGATTGCAGCCTGCGTAAGTCCGAGTTCGGTGGCCGCGCCTGTAAAGTTCGACAGCCTCGCTGCGGCTTCGAAGCTGCGCAGCCAACCAAGGGGCGGCATGGTCCGCGGGTGGTTTGCTGGCATAAGTAAAATCGGGCCATTGAGCAAAAAATGATAATTTGAGTTATATCGAGCGGCCGATCAATGTGCAACCGCCATGAATGGAGGTGCACCTTGCTCAAGAATGTCTCGGTTACAGATGACGGACGAACAGTGGAACTGGTCTGGAACGATGATCGTCGCGCCAGATTCCACGCGGTTTGGCTGCGCGACAACGCGCTGGACGACAAGACGCGCAGCCCCGGCAACGGCCAGCGCCTGATAACCATCCTGGATATCCCGGCGAACACGACGATAGCTCAGGCGGCTGTCGTGAATGGCAATCTCTCGGTTCGTTTCGCGCCGGAAAACAAAAGCGTCAGCTTCCCGTCTGACTGGCTGCTCGCCAACCTCTATGATCGTGCCCGCACCACTGTACTTGGCTGGGTGGCCGACGGAACGGTAACCTGGGACAGGCAGACGATGCAGAATTCCGTGCCACGGAATTCCTATGCGGCAGCAGCGCACGATCCGGCTGACCTTCAACGATGGCTGGCCGCCGTCAAGGCCTATGGCTTCGCCGTGATGGATGGCCTGCCGACGGATTCGGGCAGCCTATGCAAGATAGTGGATCTCTTCGGCTATGTGCGAGAGACGAACTATGGTCGCTGGTTCGAAGTGAGGGCGGAGGTCAATCCGAACAATCTCGCTTTCACCAATCTCGGGCTGCAGGCTCATACCGACAACCCCTATCGCGATCCGGTGCCGACGCTGCAGATACTTGCCTGCCTGGAGAACACCGTGGAAGGGGGAGAGTCGTCGGTAGTGGATGGATTTGCGGTCGCCAAGGCGCTCCAACAGGAGGACCCGGAAGCGTTTCGCCTGCTCAGGTCCTGGCCGGCGCGTTTTGAATATGCCGGCACGTCCGACGTGCGTTTGCGCTCCAAGCGCCCGATGATCGAGCTGGGGCCGGATGGGCAGATGCTGGCGATCCGCTTCAACAACAGGTCGCTCGCGCCTGCAGTCGACATCCCGTTCGAAGACATGCCCGCTTATTATGCGGCCTATCGGCGATTTGCCGAACTGATCGAGGATCCGCGCTTCGAAGTGACCTTCAAGCTGGAGCCCGGCGAGGCCTTCATAGTCGACAACACGCGTGTAATGCATGCGCGCAAGGAATTCTCCGGCACGGGAAAGCGTTGGCTGCAAGGGTGCTACACCGACAAGGACGGCCTGTTGTCCACGCTTGCCGCAATCGAGGCTACCCGCAAGGAGGCTGCGGAATGAGCGAAAATCGGTTGAACTCAGGCAATATCGTCGAATTCATTGCCGACATATTCGAACGCCGCGGCGCCGAATCTTATCTTGGCGAACAGGTGACGATGTCCGAACACATGCTTCAGGGAGCGTGGCTGGCGGAGCAGGAAGACGCTCCGGAGGCGCTGGTTGCCGCCGCGCTGCTTCATGACATCGGGCACTACACCAGTGAATTTGGCGCTTACTCGCCCGATGATGTGGAAGACAATCATCATGACGAGGCAGGCGGGCGGGTGCTTGAGCCATTCTTCCCGTCGGTGATCGTGGAATGCGTGCGGCTGCATGTGGCCGCCAAGCGCTATCTGTGCGCCACCGACCCTACCTACTTCGGAAAACTGTCTCAGGCTTCCGTTCACACGCTGTCGCTGCAGGGTGGTCCAATGGATGCGGACGAAGTGGCCGAATTTCGCCAAAATCCCTACCATGAAGAGGCAGTCCGGGTTCGGATCTGGGACGAGGGCGGCAAGGTCCCAGCCATGAAAACCAAGACTTTTCGCGACTACGTGCCTCTTCTGGAGCGGGTCGTGAAGCAGTTTGCCGAGACAAGGACGCTTGCCTAGCGATATGGATGCCTGTCGATTGGGGCGGCATCGATTGCCGCCCCTTTGCTTGCTCCGGCGATATCGCCGCGAGACGTGTTCACTCCATGTTTTGTGATGCGCGATTCCCCATTGACGGGTTTTTGCGTGACCACTAAGGTTCGCCCCCATGAAGATCGAACTCATTCTCGTAGGAAGGCGCGTGGGCAAGGCGGTGTGACCGCCGGGCGAAGTCCTCCCATGCGCAAACACACAGGCTCCCTCGGGGGCCTTTTTTATTGGCAAAAATACCGATACGACCAGCAAACGCGAACGCGGAAGAAACGGAAGCAGGACCGATGAGCAACGGACAGAACGAGACCGGACGGCGCGAAATGACAGGTGCCGAAATGGTGGTGCAGGCGCTGAAGGATAACGGCGTCAAGCATCTCTTCGGATATCCGGGCGGCGCGGTACTTCCGATCTATGACGAGATCTTCCAACAGGACGATGTCGAGCACATCCTGGTCCGCCACGAGCAGGGTGCCGGCCATGCGGCCGAAGGCTATGCCCGCTCCACCGGCAAGGCCGGCGTCATGCTGGTGACCTCGGGGCCGGGCGCGACCAACGCGGTGACGCCGCTGCAGGACGCGCTGATGGATTCCATTCCGCTCGTCTGCATCACCGGGCAGGTTCCGACGACGCTCATCGGTTCGGACGCCTTCCAGGAATGCGACACGGTCGGAATCACGCGCCCCTGCACCAAGCACAACTGGCTGGTGAAGGACGTCAACGAGCTCGCCAAGACGCTGCATGAGGCCTTCCATGTCGCCACGACCGGCCGTCCTGGCCCGGTGGTGGTCGACATCCCCAAGGATGTGCAGTTCGCCCGCGGCATCTACACGCCGCCGCAGACCGCGCCGCGCACCAGCTATCACCCGCAGGTTCAGGGCGATCTCGATCGCATCAAGGAAGCAGTGGCGCTCCTGGCCAACGCCAAGCGGCCGATCATCTATTCGGGTGGCGGCGTCATCAATTCCGGGCTGGAAGCCAGCCAGCTGCTGCGCGAACTGGTCGAGCTCAGCGGCTTCCCGATCACTTCGACGCTGATGGGCCTGGGCGCCTATCCGGCTTCGGGCAAGAACTGGCTGGGCATGCTGGGCATGCATGGCACTTACGAAGCCAACATGGCCATGCATGATTGCGACGTGATGCTGTGCATCGGCGCGCGCTTCGACGACCGCATCACCGGCCGCCTCGACGCCTTTTCGCCCGGCTCGAAGAAGATCCACATCGACATCGACCCGTCCTCGATCAACAAGAACGTCCGCGTCGACATTCCCATCATCGGCGATGTCGCCCATGTGCTGGAGGATCTGGTGCGGCTGTGGCGGGCAACCGTCAAGGCCGACAAGAAGGCGCTCTATCCGTGGTGGGAGCAGATCGCCAAGTGGCGCGCCCGCGATTCGCTCGCGTTCAAGACGAACGACGAGGTGATCATGCCGCAATATGCGATCGAGCGGCTCTACGAGCTGACCAAGCATCGCGACCCCTACATCACCACCGAAGTGGGCCAGCACCAGATGTGGGCCGCGCAGCATTTCCACTTTGAAAAGCCCCACCACTGGATGACCTCGGGCGGCCTCGGCACCATGGGCTACGGCCTGCCGGCCGCACTCGGCGTGCAGATCGCGCATCCCGACGCGCTGGTCATCGACATTGCGGGCGATGCCTCGATCCAGATGTGCATCCAGGAGATGTCGGCCGCGGTGCAGTTCGACGCACCGATCAAGATCTTCATCCTGAACAACCAGTACATGGGCATGGTAAGGCAGTGGCAGCAGCTGCTGCACGGCAACCGCCTGTCGCACTCCTACACCGAGGCGATGCCGGACTTCGTCAAGCTCGCCGAGGCCTATGGCGCCCACGGCATCCGCTGCGACAAGCCGGCCGATCTCGACGATGCGATCAACGAGATGATCTCGGTGAAGAAGCCGGTGATCTTCGACTGCCGCGTGGCCACCTTGGCCAACTGCTTCCCGATGATCCCGTCCGGCAAGGCGCATAACGAGATGCTGCTGCCCGACGAGGCCACCGACGAGGCGGTCGCCAACGCCATCGACGCCAAGGGCCGCGAGCTGGTCTGATCTTTTCCGATTGTCGCGCGGCCAATGAGGTCGAGCGAAAACAATGCATTGAGCGACACGCTTGAACACGGGATCCCTATGAACGCACAGCTACAGGCGACCGGCTCCGCCTACTTCATCTCCAAGGAGACGCAACGGCCGGAAATTCACACTCTATCGGTTCTGGTCGACAACGAACCGGGCGTGCTTGCCCGCGTCATCGGCTTGTTCTCCGGCCGCGGCTACAACATCGAAAGCCTGACGGTTTCGGAAACCGAGCACGAAAAGCACCTTTCGCGCATCACCATCGTGACCAGCGGCACGCCGCATGTGCTGGAGCAGATCAAGCATCAGCTCGAGCGCATCGTGCCGGTGCACCGGGTGGTGGATCTGGCCGTGCGCGCGGCCGAACTCGGCCAGGACCGGCCGCTGGAGCGCGAACTGGCGCTGGTGAAGGTGGCAGGCACCGGCGACGCACGCGTCGAGGCGCTGCGGCTGGCAGATGCCTTCCGCGCAAAGGTAATCGACGCCAACACCGAGCACTTCATCTTCGAAATCACCGGCAAGGTGTCGAAGATCGAGCAGTTCATCGCCATCATGAAGCCGCTGGGGCTGGTGGAAATCTGCCGCACTGGCGTGGCGGCGATGAACCGCGGCCCGCAGGGCATGTGATCCAAATGAAAACGCCCACGCGTGACAGGCACGGCGTGGGCGTGGAAAGCGCTGTGTCCGGGCGGAAAACCGCCCGGCGGATCAGAAGCCGACGTTCTCGTTGATGTAGAAGGTGTTGAGCAGCGTTACGCGCGGCTGCTCGATGGGCGTGTGGATCTTCGGGCGACCGTGCCAGCTCATCTTTAACAGCGAGTGATAAGCCTTCAGCACCACGAAGGCATAACCGACATTGGGCAGGAACGGCAGCGTCTTGACCGGCTCCAGCCCATAGGAGTCGACATGCATGAGGCCCTTCAGGGAGGCTTGGTAGAGCGTGGTGCCCAGTTCCCGCTGGCGTTCGTCGGCGGGGCAATAGATTTGCATGGTCACGACCTTCTTGCGGGCGTCGGGATGCGGCTTGATCTGGTATCCATCCTTGTCGCTGTAGAGGACGGGCTTGGCCACCAGCTTCAAGTCGTCGGGACCCGCGACCTTGTCGCCGCGCGCGCGGATTTCCAGCCCCTCGTGAAGCTGGCGCCGAATGGCGTCTTCAACCTCGCGGGAGGTGAACATCGCCGAGACGGCGGCCCACATATCGCGCATGTCGGCATCGACCTTGTTGACGTTGTCGCCGTAGAGCCTGAGCGCCATGCGCGTGCCGTCACCCTTGATCGGATCGTAGCCTTCGGTCGGGATCGACTTGATCATTTCGGCATAAAAGTCTTTCGGGAAGAAATCGCGAAAGAAGATGTGCGGGAAGGGCAAAGAAAACCGGTCAGACGCCCCGATGCTCGCCACGGCGTGGTCAATGAGTTCACGGGTCAGGCTGCTGGTTTCGACTTTGGCAATTGCGGGCATTTTTCACCTGAATTTGTCGGAACTGCTGAAATCAAATTTCATAAGGCACGTCTTCTAGGCAAGTCGTGCACACAGTCGAATGATAAGATGCGCCGAATATATCGGTTTCCGTTCTCCGTTCAATCCTGCGCGCGACGGGCGCGGCCAGTACTCGAGAGGCACACCAGGGCCTTTCGTCTGCGGCCCGGCCGAGTTTCGCCGCATTTCCGACAGGTTCACCCATGACAGCCGATACCTTCTTCGCCCTTCTGGTCTATGCCTTCGTGACCTCGATCACGCCGGGACCGAACAATTTCATGCTGCTGGCATCGGGCGTGAATTTCGGTTTCGTGCGCACAATTCCGCACATGCTGGGCATCGCGGTGGGGTTCCTCTCGCTACTGCTGGGCGTCGGCTTCGGGCTGGGCGCGGTGCTGAAGGCATTTCCGGCGCTGCACACCACGCTCAAGATCGCGGGCGGCGCCTATCTCGTCTATCTCGCCTGGCGCATCGCCATGTCGCGCTCCATGGGCAAGGACGGCGACGCCCAGACGCGGCCGATGACCTTCCTGGAGGCCGCCGCCTTCCAGTGGGTCAACCCGAAGGCCTGGGTGATGGCGCTGACGGCGATGGCCGTCTACACCAGCCCGGAATCGCCGTTCCTCTCGGTGCTGCTGATCTCGTTCGCCTTCGCGCTGGTCAACCTGCCGAGCGTCTCGTCCTGGGCAGGCTTCGGCATGGCGCTGCGCGGCTTCCTGTCCGATCCGGTGCGGCTGAAATGGTTCAACATCTGCATGGGCCTGCTGCTTGCGGCAACGCTCTGGCCGATGCTGCGTTAGAACAAGTGGATCGAGGGCCTCGTCAGCATTAGCCAAAGGATGAGGATGACGCAGAAGAACGCTGGAAAGCCCAAGGCGAACCAGATCCGGTAAAGCCGGAAATATTCGGCAGGCAAGGGCAGGCCGTCGCTGGCGGCTGCTCTCGCAAGGTTGCGCAGACGGATCTGGATTGCGACCACCGGCAGCCAGAACAGGCCGGTGAGCACGTAGAGCGCCAGTGACAGGACGATCCAGCCCTCCGTCAATGGCCAGCCGATTTCGTGGGCCAGCCAGGCACCGGTCAGAGGCTGCAGGATCACGGCGGTTGCTGTGAAAAGCGTGTCGGCGATGACGACCGTTGCCGCGACATGGGCCACGACGCGTGCATCGCGCGTGCTGTGGGCCATGGCCATGAAGAAGGCGATGCCCATGCCCGTCCCGAACAGGACGGTTGCACCGAGGACGTGGGCCAGCCGGAGGAAGTCTACCATCGCTCAGCGCTCGTCGAGTATGGCGAGCGCCACGAGCGCCAGCACGATTGACGGTAGGACCTTGACCAGCGGGCCAAGCGGTTCGGTCCACAGGCATGGTGACAACAGGGTTGCCGCCGCAAGATAGGCAATCGACAGGGCGATCATTCCCTTGAGCGCCGTAGATGCATAATAACGGCTCACGATGACACCGATGCCCAGGGCGATGTCCGCGAGGCTCGTGAGCGTGGTGAGCACCGCGGCGGCGGTGGCGGCAAGCCCTGCATCGACCAGATGGGCCGCCGACGCATCGAAGCGCAGCAGCGCGATAATTCCCGAGAGAAGCCAGAACAGGCTGAGCGTGCCGAAGATGACCGGCTTCAGCAGATACAGCCTGGCAAACCAAAGATCCTGCACGCCTGCCGGCGCATCGCGCAAAGCTTCATCGAGCGTCTTGAGGCTCTGTCCCGACCATTCCAAGGACGCCGGCGCGGTGATGCCGCCGGCAGCGGCGGCCATCGCAGTCGAGCGCAGGGGCGACCGCCAGCCGAGATAGCCGAGCAGGTCGGCCGCGCGCGAGACCAGCACGGCGATGATCTGCGGTACTGCGATCGGCGTGCGCGAGGGAACCCCGAGCCACCGGCGGTGCCGGTCGACAGTCTGCGCGAGCGTCAGCACGTCCGGCGCGGCGATGTCCAGGTCGGTGCCGGCGGGAAGGCGGCCATCGAGAGCGCGGCAAACGCATTCGGCGACATCGCCCAGCGCGACGAACTGCAGCGGTGTGTCGCCATGCAGCAGTGGCGTTGCGAATGGAACAGCGGCGAGGGCACGCAACAGTGCCGAACCGCCATGCGCGTTGCGGCTGATGACGATGGCCGGCCGAAGGATAACGAAGGGCACGCCGGATTCCTTGAGCGCGGCATCGGCGCTGCTCTTGCTGGCAAGGAAGAGCGTGTCGGCGGCGCTGCCGTCCGTGCGCGCCGAGATCTGGACGATGAGCCTGATCTGCGATCCCGAAGCCGCCCGGTAAAGCGCACGCATGGCGACATCCTGCACCGCTGCGACGTCGTCACGAGCGCCGTCCTGCAGGCGCCCGCGCAATTCACCACCGCATCAATTCCTGCGATCAGTGGCAGCCAGTGATCGGGCGTGCGGAGCGTGGCTATGTCCGCCTGGCACCAGGCAAGTCCAGGCATACGCCGGGCAGCAACCGTGCTGTCACGCGCAAGCGCGGTAACTGCATGCCCGCAATCGGCGAGGGTGCACGCGACGCCCGACCCGATGAAACCGTTGCCGCCCAGAATCAAAACCCGCATGGAAAGACCATAGCGGTGCCCGTTCTGCGCGCAAATCGATCCGCAGGTCCAAGAGGCGACGCTTGCGTGCGAGCCTCCCGGGGCATAGCTTTCCCGCATGTCGCACGATCATGACCACGACGACCACCATCACGACAACGAACTCGACCCGATGGCCGCGCGGGTGCGCGCGCTCGAGACGATCCTGACGCAGAAGGGGCTGATAGACCCCGCCGCGATCGACGTCATCGTCGACACCTATGAAACCAAGGTCGGTCCGCGCAACGGCGCGAGTGTGGTGGCCAAGGCCTGGACCGACCCGGAATTCGCCGACTGGCTGAAGCGTGATGCCACTGCGGCAATCGCTTCGCTCGGCTTTACCGGGCGACAGGGCGAGCACATGCAGGCCGTGTTCAACACGACTGACCAGCACAACATGGTCGTCTGCACCCTATGCTCCTGCTACCCGTGGTCGGTGCTCGGCCTGCCGCCGGTCTGGTACAAGTCGCCGCCCTACCGCTCGCGCGCGGTGATCGATCCGCGCGGCGTGCTGGCCGAATTCGGCGTGACGCTGCCGTCCGAGACGAAAATCCGCGTCTGGGATTCGACTGCCGAACTGCGCTATCTCGTCGTGCCGATGCGTCCCGCCGGCACCGAGGGCTGGAGCGAGGAAGACCTTGCCGATCTGGTGACCCGGGATTCCATGATCGGCACCGGCCTTGCAAAGGAAGCCCCATGAACGGCCCGCAGGATCTTGGCGGCCAGATGGGGTTCGGGCCCATCGGGCCCGAAAAGGACGAGCCCTATTTCCACGCCGAGTGGGAAAAGCGCGCGCTGGGCGTGACGCTGTGCGCCGGTGCCATGGGGCACTGGAACATCGACGAAAGCCGCCATGCGCGCGAAAGCCTGCATCCGGCCGACTACTATTCCTCCAGCTATTACGAAATCTGGACCAAGGCGCTTGAGACGCTTCTCAAGCGCCACGGTTTCGTCACGCAGGACGAACTCTTGGTCGGCAAGTCATTGGTCGGCAATACCCGGCCCAAACGCGTGCTGCAGGCGGAGGATGTGCCGGCCGTGCTGGCGCGTGGAGGCTCATGCAACCGCCCGGTCAACACTGCGGCGCGCTTCAAGGCCGGCGACCGCGTGCGCACGAAGAATTTCAACCCCGAAGGCCATACGCGGCTGCCGCGCTATGCGCGCGACAAGATCGGCGTGATCGATGCGGTGCGCGAAGGCTTTGTCTTCCCCGACACAAACGCTCATGGCCGTGGTGAGCATCCCCAGTGGGTCTATACGGTCGTCTTCGACAGTCGCGAGATCTGGGGCGAGGAAGCCGATCCGACGCTCACTGTCAGCATCGACGCCTGGGAGAGCTATCTTGAGCCGGCATGAAAAGGGACGCCCGCTGCCGCCCGGCATCGATGAGCCGGTCTTTTCCGAGCCGTGGCAGGCCGAAGCTTTTGCGCTGACTGTGGCTTTGCACGAGAAGGGGCTGTTTTCCTGGCGCGAGTGGGCCGAAACGCTGTCCGCCGAAGTGAAGGCGCCGGGCGTGGCCGAGGACGGCAGCGATTATTACGATTGCTGGCTGCGCGCGCTGGAAAAGCTGCTGGCCGCCAAGGGCGTCGCGCCGCAACACGACGTCGACCAACTCGCCGCCGCCTGGCAGCGCGCCGCGCATGCCACGCCGCACGGCAAGCCGATCCTGCTGGAAAACGATCCGCAGCGCACCCGCTAGAAGCTGCCGCTGCCCTCTGCCGTCACGCCAGCGGCTTCAACTCGCCCAGTATCGTGGGGATGAGCTCCGACACTGTCGGATGGATGTGCACTGCCCGCTGGATCGTCGTGTAGGGCGCCTTGGCGTACATGACGTCCAGAATGCAATGGATCGCCTCGTCGCCACCGGTGCCGAGGATCGAGGCGCCGAGGATTTCCTTGCTGTCGGCGTCGACCAACGCCTTCATGAACCCTTGCGTCTCGCCTTTTTCGACGGCGCGGCTCACCCGTGTCATCGGCCTTTCGCCGACCAGCACGCGCCGGCCCGACTTGCGGGCATCGGCTTCCGTCATGCCGACCCGGCCGAGCGGCGGGTCGATATAGAGCGCATAGGCGACGATACGGTCGCTCACCTTGCGCGGATCGTTGTCGAGCAGGTTGGCTGCGACGATCTCGAAATCGTTGTATGAGGTGTGAGTGAAGGCGCCGCGGCCGTTGCAGTCGCCAAGCGCCCAGATGCCCGGCACATTGGTGCGCAATTGATCGTCGACGGTGATGTAGCCGCGCTTGTCTGTCGCCACGCCCGCCGCCTCAAGGCCGAGATCGTCGGTGTTGGGGTGCCGGCCGACGGCCAGCAGCACATGCGAGCCGATGATCTCGGGCTCGCCCTCGAGACAGTCGACGCCGACGGCGATGTCCTCGCCGCGCGGCGCAAAGCTGATGCATTCGGCCTTGCAGCGAATGGCGATGCCTTCGTTCTCGAGAATGTCGCGAATGGCGTCGGAAACATCCTCGTCCTCGCGATGGACGAGCCGCTCGCTCATTTCGACCACGGTGACCTCGCTGCCGAAGCGGCGATACATCTGCGCGAATTCCAGCCCGACATAGCTGCCGCCGATGACGACGAGATGGCGGGGCAGGATGTCGAGATCGAGGATCGTGGTGTTGGTGAGATGCTTCACCTGGTTTACGCCGGGCATGTCCGGCACGTTCGCCCTGCCGCCGACATTGATGAAGATGCGATCCGACACCAGCGTCTCGTCGCCCACCCGGACCTCATGTGGCGAAATGAACGTCGCATGGTCTTCGTAGACCGTGCAGCGCTCCATGCCCTTCAGCCAGTTCTCCAGGCCGCGGCGCGCATTTCCCGACACGGCATCCTTGCGCGCCTTGACCGCCTTCATGTCGACCCCGACCGGGTCGCCCAATGTCACGCCATAATCGGCGGCGCGGCGGGCCAGATGGGCGGCATAGGCGCTGGCGACGAGCGTCTTGGTCGGAGTGCATCCGGTGTTGACGCAAGTGCCGCCGATCAGTTTTCGTTCAATGATGGCAACGCTCATGCCCGCCGCGGTGAGACGGCCGGCAAGCGGCGGCCCCGCCTGGCCGGTACCGATGATGATGGCGTCGAAGCGCGTGCTCATAGCGCCGTCCGGACAATCAGATAGGCGCCGACGATGGCGACGGCGTCTTCGAGGATCGCGATCGGCGTGTCATTGCCGCCGATGGCCGCGACAAGCCGCTTCCTCGCCTGATGGCCGCCGAGCGTGCCGATCACCGCGCCGACTGCGCCCGCGATCAGCCCGCCGAGTGGCTTGCCGCCGGCAGTGCCGAGGACCGCCCCGCAAAACGCCCCGCTGACGATCCGTGCGCTGAACTGCTGCGGCACGGTCCGGCTTGGCGTACTGGGCAGCTGGTCGGCGATGAGTTCGATGACCGCGAAGATGCTGAAGATATAGGGCGTGAAGCGATAGCCCATGAAGGCTGCCCAGCTGCCTTGTACGGGCAGCCAACCAAGAAAGGCGGCCCAGCTGACGGCAGCCGGCGCCATCATCGTCCGCAATCCGGCAATGATGCCGATGAAAAGTGCAAAGAGATAAATCGACATGCTGTTTCCCGCTTGAAGGCCTCGATGGGGCGACGGTTTTGAACGGCGGCAGTCGGTTTTCGGTGAGATTTGTAAGCTTCTGCGATAATGACTAGATCGGCGTCTACTCGGCTCCTTGTCAAGTGTAGTGTAGGGCAGCAAAAAGGCCACGATTTCGCGCGGACCGACCTGGGCTGAGCGAGCGTAACGCGCAAATGCCTTGCCCTTCGGGCGCGAATCCTGTCTGTCGAAGCCATGGAATTCTCTCCTCAACAGGATGCCGCCTTGCAGGCGGTGGCGAAATGGCTGAAGGGCGGCCGGCCGCAGGTTTTTCGGCTGTTCGGCTATGCCGGCACGGGCAAGACGACGCTGGCGCGCTATTTCGCCGAGCATGTCGACGGGCAGGTGCAGTTTGCCGCCTTCACCGGCAAGGCAGCTCAGGTGCTGCGCTCCAAGGGCGCCACCAACGCCCGCACCATCCACTCACTGATCTACCGCCCGCGCGGCGAGGAAGCGGTGGAGGACGAGACGACCGGCAAGACCTCGATGTCGCCGACCTTCTCGCTCAATCGCCAGAGCCCGATTGCCAAGGCGGCGCTGGTCGTCATCGACGAATGCTCGATGGTGGACGAGGAATTGGGGCGCGACCTCTTATCCTTCGGCACACCGATCCTGGTGCTGGGCGATCCCGGCCAGCTGCCGCCGATTTCGGGTGGCGGCTTCTTCACCGAGCACGAGCCGGATTTCCTGCTGACCGAAATCCACCGCCAGGCGCGCGACAACCCGATCATCAATCTGGCGCTCGACGTTCGCGAAGGGCGCGAGTTCATGCGCGGCGATTACGGCACCGCGCAGGTCATCGGCAAGGAGCAGGTCACGCAGGATCTGGTGCTGTCGGCTGACCAGGTGCTGGTCGGCACCAATCGGACGCGCAAGCGCTACAATGGGCGCCTGCGCGAACTCAAAGGCTTTACAGCGAGCTACCCGCAGGCCGGCGACAAGCTGGTTTGCCTGCGCAACGATCCGGCCAAGGGCCTGCTCAACGGCTCGCTGTGGAAGGTCATGACGTCGTCGCGAGAGACGGTGAAGCCTGGCATCAATCTGCTGGTTTCGCCCGAAGAAGACGATCCCGACCGCGGCGTTGCCAAGATCAAGCTGCTCAAGGCAGCATTCGAGAGCCCGGACGAAGAGATTCCCTGGCAGCAGAAGAAACGCTACGACGATTTCGACTACGGCTATGCGCTGACCGTGCACAAGGCACAGGGTTCGCAGTGGAACAACGTCGTCCTGTTCGACGAGAGCTTTGCGTTCAAGGACACGCGCCAGCGCTGGCTTTACACGGCAATCACCCGCGCGGCCGAGCGTCTGACGATCGTCCGTTAGCCACGTTGCCGGCTGCTGCGAGGCTAGCCGCCTACCGTCGTCTTACTCGATGATTTCGAAAAGCAGCGCGGTCGCGTCGTCGCTCATCTTGAAGCGCGGATATTTCACGCCGTCGGGATCCTCGACCCGTTCGATCCGACGCAGCTCGTCGAGCAGCGTCGAAAGGCCATTTTCGCGCGCGGCGGCAACGAGTTCCTGCGGGCTGTAGCGCAGATACTGGTCGGCAAGGGCGGCAAAGCCGTCGCTGCACAGAAGACCGGTTGCGGGCAAAGCGGGGTTGAGCATCTCGCTGGCCAGATGGTTGCCGGCCTCGGGCTCGACGCCAAGCGTCCACACACCTGAAGCGGGGCTGTTGTAAGCGGCGCGGCGGCGGCGCAGTTCGTCGCGCACCGTAGGCTCATCGGCCAATGCCTGATAGGCGGAAAAGCCGCCGGCATGGGCAAGCGCCAGCCGCGCGCCCTCGCGTTCGGCCTGTGCTGCGCCCTTGAGCGCGCTGGTTTCGATGACCTTGCCGTCGGCGCCGATGAGAAACAGCCGGCAGTCGCCGAGCCCATGGGTGACGAGCTCTTCGTCCTCGATCCGCACGATCTGGAAACTCGCGACCGGCAGGTTCCACGGCTCGATCGGCAGGGCGTGGGCCGCTTCATGCACGACATTGGCGGCGCAGGCGTTGAACTCCTGCACGATCTCGGCCATTTCCCGGCCGGGCCGCACCATCTGCTCGAAGGAGCTCTGGGCGAACTGGGCCAGCCAGGCGGCGTCCGAGCCGTGCAGGCCGACGATGCTCTTGCCGCCGAGGCCGGTGGCGCCGTCTATGACGAATGCGCAAGTGGCATTGCCGCCCGCAGCGTCCTCATTGGGGCGCGAGGCCGACCCAGCGTCTGAGATCGAATCGATGATGCGTATGTTTGGCATGGTGGATGCGGTGTCGCGTGGGGCCGTGACGGCAATGTGACCGCAGGCCCTGGCGACTGCAATGCTATTCGTCATCCACAGGAAGCGCGTCGATCCACGACCAGGCCTTTTCCTCTTCCTCGGAGGCGAAGTGCCGGATCTCCACCGTGGTGGCGATCACAAGCAGGGCCCTGGCATAGATCGTCCAGTTGGGTTCACCGACGGCGGCGCAGCGGCGCACATGCACCAGCGCATGTTGGCGGCCTTCGCTGCGCGTTTTCCTGGCAACATCCAGCCATTCGGCCCCGTCGTAATCGACGATGCGGATCAGCAGGTCGATCCTGTCGTGAAGCTCGTATGCACCCTCCAGTAGGCCGTAGAGGTTTTCGATGTCGGCCGCCGTGATGCGTCCCGTAAGTTCAAAGGCATAGGCATCAGGGCGGTTCGTCTCGATACGGCGAACGGCTGGGACAAAGTCGGCCATGCCCATCGAAAGCACCTCCTTTTGGATGCGGATGGTCACAAAGCTGGAACACACAAAGCCGCTGTCTGTTCCCGCAGGACGCGCTATAGAAGTCGAGGGCCAGCACCATATTAATAGGTATTGGCTCCAGCCGAAAAACAGGTCGCAGACATGCCCGCAAAACTTTCCGTCAATCTGAATGCCGTCGCCTTGCTCCGTAACCGCCGCGACCTGCCGTGGCCCAGCGTGACGGGGCTGGGACGTGCCGCCCTGACTGCCTGCGCGCACGGATTGACCGTGCATCCGCGCCCCGACGAGCGCCATACGCGCTTTTCAGACCTGCCAGAATTGCGGGCGCTGATCGACGACGAGTTCCCCAAGGCCGAGTTCAACGTCGAGGGCTATCCGACCGAGGACTTCCTGCAGTTGGTGGAAAAGCACCAGCCGGACCAGGTCACGCTGGTGCCTGATGATCCGTCGCAGCCCACGTCCGACCACGGCTGGAACTTCGTCGAACAGCAGGCGTTTTTGACCTCGATTGTCAAAAGATTGAAGAAAAGCGGGTTCCGCGTGTCGCTGTTTTCCGATGCCGACCCGTCCCAGGTTTCCGCTGCCCGCGACACCGGCGCCGATCGCATCGAGCTTTACACGGGGCCCTATGGCGGTTGCCATTCCGATCCCGAAAGGGCTGCCAGGGAATTGGAAAAGGTCGGGAAAACGGCAGATGCGGCAATGGCTGCGGGGCTTGCGGTCAATGCCGGGCACGACCTTGTCGTGGCCAACCTGCCGGCGTTGATCAAGCGCATACCTGACCTGGCCGAAGTTTCGATCGGCCATGGACTCACGGCAGATGCATTGGAATACGGCATGGCCGAGACGACCCGGCGTTTTTTGAGGGCGTGTGGCTGGTAAAGGTGTAAGGATGACATACGGCGCCGCTCGCCCGATCGGGCGAGCAAAGGACGCTGTAACACTTTGAAACTACGCATAATCCTTTCCAGAAATCGATTCCGATTTCGGGGGTTATGCGGTAGCCTGCGGCGAGCTGACGCAACGAGGCAGTTGCTATTCTCGCTCAGCAGGAGTAGAGGACCCGCCGCCTCATCGGAGTGTCATAAATGGCCCATACCAACCTTGGTACTGAGGCGGAACAAATCCAACATACGACGCCTGCGACCCTTGAAGCGCAAAATACCAAGCTGCTTATGCTTGGCGCGCTGGGCGTCGTTTATGGCGATATCGGAACGAGCCCGATTTATGCTTTTCGCGAAGCGCTGGTTGCTTCGTCGGGCGGTGGATCGGTGGCGTCCGAGGAGTCCGTTTACGGCGTCCTTTCGCTCATCATCTGGGCGCTGACCCTCATCGTCACGATCAAATATGTGATCTTCGTGCTCCGGGCCGACAACCATGGAGAGGGTGGTACGCTGTCGTTGATGGCGCTCGCCAGGACGGCTTTGCACAAGCGCTCAACCCTGATCCTGGGCGCCGGTATTGTCGGGGCGGCGCTGTTCTTCGGCGACTCCTTGATCACGCCCGCGATCTCGGTTCTGTCGGCGGTCGAAGGCATGGAAGTCGTGACGCCGACTTTCAAACCCTATGTCGTGCCGCTCACCCTGGTGGTCCTGGCCATTCTGTTCGCCGTCCAGCGCGTTGGCACGGACCGTGTCGCGTCGGTGTTCGGGCCGATTATGCTGCTCTGGTTCCTGTTCATCGGTCTGTCGGGGCTAAGGCACATCGTCGACGCACCGTCGGTCCTGATGGCGCTCAACCCGACCTATATCGTCTATCTCCTGTCGGACTCTCCGGGCGTTGCCTTCGTCACCGTGGGCGCGATCTTCCTGGCGGTGACCGGCGCTGAAGCACTTTACGCCGATCTCGGCCACTTTGGCCGCCGACCCATCGTGCTGGCGTGGCTGGCGATCGTCTTTCCTTGCCTGCTGCTCAACTATTTCGGCCAGGGCGCCTATGTGCTGGCCAATGGCGGCAAGGTCAGTCGTCCTTTCTTCGAGATGAACGAGGGCTGGGCCCTGTTGCCGATGGTGCTCTTTGCGACGGTCGCCACCGTGATCGCGAGCCAGGCGGTCATTTCCGGCGCCTATTCGCTGACCCGCCAGGCGGTGCAGCTCAACCTGTTGCCGCGGCTCGTGATCATGCACACGTCGGAAACGCAGCTCGGGCAGATTTACATGCCGCGCGTCAATTTCCTGTTGGCGGTCGGCGTGATGCTTTTGGTCGTCGGCTTCCAGCAGTCGAGCAACCTGGCCTCGGCCTATGGTATTTCCGTCACCGGCAACATGGTGGTGACCACCGCCTTGATGTTCGTGGTCATGCGGCGCCTGTGGAAGTGGCCGCTGTGGGTGGTGGCTGGCCTGACGCTGCTGTTCGGCGTGGTCGATTTTGGCTTCTTCGCCTCCAACATCGTCAAGGTGCGGGAAGGCGGCTGGGTCTCGCTGGTGGTGGCGGCAATCGTCATTACCGTGATGTGGACCTGGGTGCGCGGCAGCCGGCTGCTGTTCGAAAAAACCCGCAAGAACGAAGTGCCGCTCGACTTCCTGGCCGAGAATCTCGGCAGGAAGCCGCCGCAGGTCGTGCCCGGCACGGCCGTCTTCCTCACCAGCGACCCGTCCAGCGCCCCCACGGCCCTGATGCACAGCCTCAAGCACTATAAGGTGCTGCACGAGAACAATGTGATCCTGTCGGTCGTTACCGCTTCGTCACCCTATGTTCCGCCCAGCGAGCGGGTGAAGATGGAGAAAATAAACGACCTCTTCATGCGCGTGTCACTGACCTTCGGCTATATGGAACACCCGAATATCCCGAAGGCGCTGGCCATATGCCGCAAGCTGGGCTGGAAGTTCGACATCATGGACACGTCGTTCTTCCTGTCGCGGCGCTCGCTGAAACCTTCGCCCAATTCCGGCATGCCTGGCTGGCAGGATCGGCTGTTCATCGGGCTGGCCCGCACCGCATCCGACGCCACGGAATATTTCCAGATTCCGACCGGGCGCGTGGTTGAGATCGGCACCCAGGTCACCGTCTAGGGAGCTTTCCGCCTCGACTGGCTTTTCAGATACGGCCTGGCGCTACCTGCGTCAGGCCGTTCGCGTATATTGGCTCCGTGTATACTGGCGTTTAAGCCCAACAAAGGCGCTTGCCAAAGAGCGGCTGCTTCGTCATAACAAAGCAGAACCGTAACGTACGGTACGGCACATGCCGTATCGATGACCAGTGCCTTTCGACAGGCGAACGAGGCGATGCAATCAGCGCTCGAAATCAGCGGCGATGAAGAGCTGACGGAACGTCAGAAGGACGTTCTGAACGCCGTCCTGCGCCTGCTGGTGGAGGAGGGCGACCGGCTGACCATGACCGCCGTGGCGCGGCGGGCGAGCTGCTCCAAGGAGACGCTCTACAAATGGTTCGGCGACCGTGACGGGCTGTTGACCGCGACTGTGCAGTGGCAAGCCTCCAAGGTGCGCGTCGCTCAGGTCGACCGCTCGCGGCTCGACAAGGTTTCGCTGAGCGCAAGCCTCGAGCGTTATGCTTGGGACTGGCTGCATGTGATTTCCAGCGATACCTCGATTGCGCTGAACCGTGTGGCGATCGCACATGCGGGCGAGGAGAAACGTAATCTCGGTGCTATCGTTCTAGAGAACGGCCGCTTCGCCATGGGGCGGCGACTGAAGCCGGTTCTGCTGGCCGGGCGCGACGCCGGGCTGCTGGAATTCGACGACGCCGAACAGGCGTTCAGGACCTTTTTCGGGCTCGTGGCCCGGGATGTGCAGATCCGGTTGCTGCTCGGCGACCGGCTGAAACCGACTGACGAGGAGATCGGCCAGGACGCGGCCGATGCGACACGGCAGTTTCTCGCTCTTTACGGAGCACGAACCGGGGCGGCGAAGTCCGGCCTCTGAAACACCGCAAGGGAAGGAAGACCAAATGCGCGTTTATTACGATCGTGACGCCGATCTCAATCTGATCAAGGGCAAGAAGGTTGCCATCATCGGCTACGGCAGCCAGGGCCGTGCGCATGCGCTGAACCTGAAGGATTCGGGCGCCAAGGAAATCGCCATCGGTCTCAAGGCCGGTTCGGCGACCGCCAAGAAGGTCGAGGCCGACGGCCTCAAGGTCATGACGGTTGCTGAAGCCGCCAAGTGGGCCGACCTGATGATGATGGCGACCCCGGACGAACTGCAGGCCGACATCTACAAGAGCGAGATCGCCCCGAACATCCGCGACGGCGCTGCCATCGCCTTCGCCCACGGCCTCAACGTGCATTTCGGCCTGATCGAGCCGAAGGCCACCGTTGACGTCATCATGATCGCGCCGAAGGGCCCGGGCCACACCGTGCGCGGCGAATACCAGAAGGGCGGCGGCGTGCCGTGCCTGGTGGCCGTGCATCAGGACGCTTCGGGCAACGCGCTCGACCTCGCGCTCTCCTATGCTTGCGGCGTCGGCGGCGGCCGTTCGGGCATCATCGAGACCAATTTCCGCGAAGAGTGCGAAACCGACCTGTTCGGTGAGCAGGTCGTGCTCTGCGGCGGTCTGGTCGAGCTGATCCGCGCTGGCTTCGAGACGCTGGTGGAAGCCGGCTACGCTCCGGAAATGGCCTATTTCGAGTGCCTGCACGAAGTGAAGCTGATCGTCGACCTGATCTATGAAGGCGGCATCGCCAACATGAACTACTCGATCTCGAACACCGCCGAGTGGGGCGAGTATGTCTCGGGTCCGCGCATCATCACTGCCGAGACCAAGGCCGAGATGAAGCGTGTCCTCAACGACATCCAGACCGGCAAGTTCACCTCCGAGTGGATGCAGGAGTACCGTTCGGGTGCGGCCCGCTTCAAGGCTACCCGTCGCCTCAATGACGAGCATCCGATCGAGCAGGTCGGCGAGAAGCTGCGCGGCATGATGCCGTGGATCTCGAAGAACAAGCTGGTCGACAAGGCCAAGAACTAAGCAGCCTCCCGAGGCTTCCCCCTCGCGCGTTCCGGCCAGACCGGGGTGCGCGGGGCTGTGGAGCGAAAAGGATGTTGCGAGGACTTTTAGTCCTCTGACACGACAAAGCCGGCGCCATTGGTCGCCGGCTTTTTTTTGTTATGTGCGGCTTTGACGTTCAGCCGTAGTGCCAGCTCGGCTTGGGCTTGGTGCCGGTGAACTGCACGCCGATGCGGTCTTCCTTGCGCCAGCGCACCACCGCTTCATAGGCGATGCCGTCGACAGGCACATAAAGCAGGAATTCGGGCGGTATGCGCGAATCGATGGAGACCTTCAGCTCCGCGCCATCCTTGTGCATGTTGCGGATGACGCACTTGATCTCGGAGTTGGTGACGCCGGTAAGGATCGAAGCGCCCTTGAACACGCGTTGGCGATGCAGGCGCCGGCCTTCGGGGGCATCGGATTCCGTCACGCAAAATGCTCCGTCATGCGTTCGACAGGGGGGCGAGGGCCGTTCTACTAACCATGGTTCAATAAAGGTTTAAGACAAAACGGCGCCGCAAGGGCGCCGTTCTCTCAATTGATTTAGCCGTCAGAGCTGAGCTCAAATAGGCGAGATGCACAGCCGACGCGGCCCATAAGCGGGCTGGAACGTATTGTCGGCTGCGCGATACGTCCGATAGTGGGCGAAGCACCAGGCGACATGGGAATCCGTGACCGGCGTCGCATAGTAGTTGTAGTACGGGGAGTAGCTATAGTCGGTAAACAGCGGCAGGCCGAAGCCGAAGAAGGCGCCGTTGTCCCAGTCCCATCCATCGCCGTCGCCCCAGAAGTTGGCGCGCCAGTAGTTGCCACGCCAGCCATTGCCAATGCCGTGCCACCCGCCACGCCAGTAGTTGCCGCCGCGCCAGTAGTTACCGCGCCAGCCATTGCCGCCGATGCCGTGCCATCCGCCGCGCCAGTCGTTGCCACGCCATCCACCTCCACCGACGCCGTGCCAGCCACCGCCATGCCAGCCGCCATTCCAGCCTCCCACGCCACGGAAGCCGCCGCCGCCGAAGCCGTGGAAGCCGCCACCGCCAAAACCGTGGAAGCCGCCGCCACCGTGCGGGAAGAATCCGCCGCCGCCGAAGCCACCACCGTGGCCACCACCGCGGACAAGCTGCAGACCGCTGTCGGCATCACCGGGCTTGCGGAACAAGACAGCCGACTGCAAGCCGTTTTGGCCGCAACTTGCAGCGGTGCATGTAGGGTTTAAGAGGGTGCCATCCGTAGTATCCTGCGCCGGAAGCGTGTGGAACGCCTGGCCGGCCGCGTCGATTGTCGGAGCAATATCAGGAATTGAGGCGGAGTCGGCCATAGCCAACGCTGAAAACCCCGACAGCGTCCCAATGGTCAGCAACCCCGAACATGCGAGTGTCAGATAGCGTCTCATTGTCATCTCCAAAGGAAAAAAGTCCGTAAGGGCGCACTCCGAGAAAACGACCTGCGGAGGTGATATGCGCGGTTAGGACTCGCAGTAACAACGGGTTACGAGTTGGTGGAGTTCCGTGATCGAGGGAAGCCGGTTGTAACGTTCGTGTGACGTACTACCTTGCCTTTCACGGCGCTTAGGAGCAAAGCTCACCGCCATGTCGCTGCGCCTGGCCACCTTCAATGTCGAGAACCTGATGAACAGGTTCGATTTCTCCGGCTATCGCAATCAGCTCAATCAGGACCGGACCCTGTCCCTGTTCGAGATCAAGGACGAGGCCGAGTACAAGCTTTTGGAGCAGGCGCGCGCCGTTGCCCATGCCGACGACATGCGCCAGTTGACGGCTCTCGCCATCGCCGAGACGCGCGCCGACATCATCTGCATGCAGGAGGTCGACAACATCGAGGCGCTGCGCGCCTTCGAATACGGCTATCTGTTCAAGATGGTGGGGCAGGGCTATCGGCAGAAATACACGACCGCGGGCAACGACAGCCGCGGCATCGACGTGGCCGTCATGATGCGCACCGAGACCGCCGATGGCGAGCCGATCGAATTCGTGCGCATGACCAGCCACGCCCACGTCACCTTCGAGGAATTCGGCCTGCACACGCCTGCTCTGGCGGCGCTCGGCATCCAGCCATTCGAACGCATATTCCGGCGCGACTGCCTGGAGATCGACGTCAGGATCGGCGGCCAGCCTTTCACCATCTATTCCGTGCACTTCAAATCGATGACGGGTTATCGCAACGGCCTGACCGGGCGCGAGGCGTCCATGCCGATCCGCGTCGCCGAGGCGAGTGCGGTGCGCCGCATCATCGAGAACCGTTTCGGCAAGGATCACGCCGACTCCAAGCGCTGGGCGATCTGCGGCGACTTCAACGACTATCGACAGCGCGTGCTGATCGGCGGCCAAGCCCATTCGGGCTATGAGTTCCAGGTGGCGAACGAGGCCGATTCCAGCCTCGACGTCTTTCTTGACGATGGGTTTGCGGTGAATGTCGTCGAGCGGCGGCCGGAGCTCGACCGCTGGACGCTCTATCACACGCGCGGGCCCGAAGAACGCCATCTTTGCCAGCTCGACTACATCCTGTTGTCGCCGGTGGTGGCGCGCGAGAACGAGGGGGCCGTGCCCGACATCGTCCGCCGCGGCCAGCCGTGGCGAACCATTTTTCCGCCCGGGCAGGAGGTGGAACGCTATCCGCGCGCCGGCTGGGACCGGCCGAAAGCCTCCGACCACTGCCCGGTCGCGGTGTCGCTCAGCATCAGGTAGATCATGGCCTTCGACATTCCGCGCAACGTCATCCTGCCGGTCGATGGCGTGGATGTGCGCCTCGATCCGGGCCCGCATCCGTTCGAAAGCGGCAATGCGGAGGCGATCGAGCGCAACTGGCTCGCGGAAAAGACCGCAAACCCGGCTCTCTTCGACGGCACCGTGATGTTGCTGTCGCGGCTCGTCTATACCGGCGGCCGGCTGGAAGGGCGCTGCCATGCCATCCGCTTCGCCACCTTCATGCTGTGGCGCAAGAGCCAGCCCGTGCCGTCGGCCGAGCACGCCTTCGCCCATGCCATGCTGGTCTCCCGCGACAATGCGCTGATCGCCATCCGCATGGCGGGGCACACGGTCAATGCCGGCAGCGTCTATTTCGCCGCTGGTTCCTTCGAGCCCTGCGACTTCGTGGACGGCGTTGCCGACGTCGACTTCAACATGATCCGCGAAGTGGGCGAGGAGACGGGCCTCGACCTCAACACCGCCCGGCGCGGGGCACGCTACTACGCGCTTTCGGCCGAACGCGGCACGGTGATCTTCCGCCGCTATTTCCTGGACGCCGACGCCGACCAGATCGCCGCCGGTATCCGCAGCTTCGTCGCGGCCGATCCGGAGCCGGAAATCGAAGGCCCGGTGATTATCCGCAACCGCGCCGACCGCCCCGAAGGCCTCAAGCCGCACATGCCGCCGCTCATCGACTGGCATTTTTCGGGCGCGGAGTAGCGATCTTCACCAGCGTTCAAAGGATGCTGGTCGCGAAGCGGTCGAGCTTTGTGCCTTCTCGATAAGAAAACCGGACGATCATCGCAGCAATGATGCCCGTGAGCGCTCCGCCGACAATGTCCGAGACATAATGCGTGCCCACATAGACGCGCGACAAGCAGACGAAAATCGCCAGAACGAACAAGACGAGTGACCGGCGCGGCAATCGCTGCATGGCGAAGGCTGCCGCGACCGCCATCGAGGCCGTTGCATGATCGGATGGGAACGACCAGTCCCCACTAGGGGAAATCAGCAAATGTGTGAGCCCGGCATCGTAAGGCCGTGCCCGATGAACGAAGAGCAGGACGAGCTGGTTGATCGCTAACCCCAGCAGGAATGACAAGCCGGCGGCCACCGCTGCGTGTCGAACATGGCTGCGGTCACCGTTTCGCGCCCACCAATGCAATGCCACGATGAGAACGATCAGCGGTACGCCGAACTGCGTTACAGCAATCATCACCGAATCCAGCGTGGGGTTACCCGCCGCTGCATTGATCCAGCTCGTCAGTTCAGCATCCATCGCTTCCAGTCCCCTCATGATTCCGCGAGATGGTTAGAGTGACGGGTTGTTGAAACCATGGCGATGGGTTTGGGAATTTTCCACCGTAGAGTGATGCCAGAGGTGACCCATCAACGAGAGGGCAATGGGTCACTCGTGCCGCAGCGCGTCGATCGGGTCGAGGCGGGCGCCACGCAGCGCCGGGAAGAAGCCGAACACCATGCCGATCAGCGCCGAGAAGCCGACCGCAATCAGGATGATCGGGATGCTCGGCGCGAACGGAATGGAGAGCGTCAGCGAGGCAAGGCCTGCCAGTGACAGGCCGAGCGCAATGCCGATAAGCCCGCCCAGCAGTGAAAGCACCGTTGCCTCCACCAGGAACTGGATCAGGATGTGCTTTTCATGCGCGCCGATGGCGAGGCGGATGCCGATCTCGCGCGTGCGCTCGGTGACCGACACCAGCATGATGTTCATGATGCCGATGCCGCCCACCAGCAGGCTGACGGCGGCGACCGCGCCCAGCATGCCGGTCATGGTGGTGGTGGCGCTCGCCATGGCGTCGGCGATCTGGGTCATGTCGCGCACCTCGAAATTATTGTCGGCATCGGGGGCGATGCGCCGCGTGTCGCGAAGGATCGCCTCGATGCTGTCCTGCACGTCGGAGGTGGCGACGCCGTCCTGCGCGGCCACATAAATCGTGTCGATGTTGCGGTTGCCGGAAATGCGGCGCTGGAAGGAGCCAAGCGGCATCATCACCACATTGTCCTGGTCCTGCCCGAAGCCGGACGTACCCTTGCTCTCTAGTACGCCGATGATCTTGCAACTGGTGCGGTTGACGCGGATCGCGATGCCTTCGGGGTCGCCGGCGCCGAAGAACTGCTGGCGCACCGTCTGGCCGACGAGGCAGACATTGGCGCCGCCGCGCACCTCGGATTCGGTGAAGATGCGGCCAGACGAGACATTCCAGTCGCGCGCGGTGAAGAATTCGATATCGGTGCCAGTGACGCTGGCGGCGATGTTCTCGGCGCCGTAGACGACGCGCACTGTGCTTTGCGAGGCTGCGGAGACGGCCTTTGCGCTCGTGAGGCCTTTGCGCAGGCCCAAAAGATCCTTTTCCTCCAACTGGCGCGGCGTAAACGAGGCGAGGCCGCCGCGCTCGGGCCGGGCTGCGCGCACCACCAACAGATTGCTGCCCAGCTTGGAGATATCGCCCTTCACCTTTTCGGTGGTGCCCGAGCCGATGGTGATCATGGCGATGACCGCAGCGACGCCGATGACGATGCCCAGCAGCGTCAGGAAGGAGCGCAGCACGTTGCGGCGGATGGAGCGGAGGGCGAGGCGAACGGTTTCCCAGATCATCAGGCCGCCTCGCGGTTCAGCATGTCGGATGCGATGTGGCCGTCCAGGAAGCCGATGGTGCGCTTGGCATAGCCGGCAATGTCGGACTCATGCGTGACCATGACGATGGTCAGGCCGAAATCGTCGTTCAGCCGGGTCATCAGCTCCATGATCTCGTGGCTGCGGGCGGTGTCGAGATTGCCCGTAGGTTCGTCCGCCACCAAAAGCGTCGGCGTGGTGACGATGGCGCGCGCAATCGCCACGCGCTGCTGCTGGCCGCCCGAAAGCTCGGCCGGCGTATGGTTCTGCCGGCCCGAGAGGCCGACCTGGTCGAGCGCCTCCAGCGCCCGCTTGCGCCGCTCGGCATGCGGCACGCCGCGATAGATCAGCGGCAGCTCGACATTCTCCAGCGCCGTCGTACGCGGCAGCAGATTGTAGCCCTGGAAGACGAAGCCGATGTAGAGATTGCGCAGCACCGCGCGCCGGTTGCGGTCCAGCCGCCCGGCATCGACGCCCATGAAGCCATAGCGGCCTGAGGTCGGCGTATCGAGGCAGCCGATGATGTTCATCGCGGTCGATTTGCCCGAACCCGAAGGGCCCATGATGGCCACGAATTCGCCGCGCCGGATCGAAAGGTCGACGCCGGCCAGCGCATTCACCTGCGCTTCGCCCTCGCCATAGCTCTTGCGCACCTTGTCGAAGGCGATCAGTGGCTTTTCGGCCATCGGCTCAGTTCCGCGCCTGCGAGCCGGTGACGACGAGATCGCCCGCCGCAATACCGGACAGGATTTCCGTGTCCTCGCCATCGGTCGAACCGGTCTTCACCTGCACAGGCTGCGGCGCGCCGTCCTTCAGCACATAGAGCGTGCGCGTGCCGTCCGGCGCCACCTTGCGCTGCCGGTCGCCGCCGGGGCGGCCCATGCGCGGCGGCATGAACAGGTTCTGCAGGCTCCAGCCGCTGCGCGTCTGCGTTGCCGGCGGGCGATAGCGGAAGGCGGCGCTCGGCACCGTGACCACGTTCTTGGCTTCGCGAGTAACCACGGCGACGGTCGCCGTCATGCCGGGGCGAAGCAGCAGTTCGGCATTGTCGACGTCGAAGCGGGCATTGTAGGTGACCACGCCTTCGGTGGTGACGGAGGCATAGGCGATGTCGCGAATCTCAGCATCGAAGCGGCGTTCGGGAAAGGCATCGACTGTGAAGCGGGCTTTTTGGCCGGGCGCGACCTTGCCGATGTCGGCCTCGTCGATAGCTGCCTTCAGCTCCATCTGCCTGAGGTCGGCGGCGATCACGAACAGCACCGGCGCCTGCAGCGAGGAAGCAACGGTCTGGCCCGGATCGACCGAGCGGGTGAGCACAATGCCGTCGATCGGCGCATAGATCGTGCTCTTGTCGAGATCTGCCTGCTGCAGCTTCAGCTCTGCGACGGCGATGGCCAGATTGGCTTCCGCGCTCGCCACCGCGCTGTCGGCGCGGTCGCGGGCGGCCTGTGCGCTTTCCAGCGCCTGTTCGGCCACCATGCCGCGCTGGGCAAGCTGCTTGGATCGGGTCAGCGTCTGTTCGCTCTCCTTCAGCGTCGTCTGGGCGTCGGTCACCTTCGCCTCAGCCGCCTTCACCGAGGCCTCCGCGCGCTCGATCTGGGCGACCAGGCGCATGGTGTCGAGCTCGGCCAGCACGTCGCCCTTATGCACCTGCTGGTTCTCCTGGACGGCGACCGAGCGCACGACGCCGGAAAGCTCGCTGGAAATGTCGACCTGCGTCAGCGGCTGCAGCGTGCCGGTCGCGGAGACCTCGACGGTGAGATTGCCGACCGCGACTGGCACGGTCGTGTAGCTGACCTTGGACGAAGCCGGCGCGGACGAGAAATATGCCGTTGCTGCGCCCACGAGCACGAGGGCGCCAAGCGCATAGAACCAGCGGCGACGGCGCCTGCGGCCGCCGGCCTTGCCGCCGAGCCCCAGCGCGGCTTCGATATTGTCCGGAGTTTCCGTCATCGGCCGATTGACAATCTGGTCCATGGCGGCCCCCTATGAATGATAATGTCCCAGTCGTGACAACTCACGGCTGCGGGCGGAGATTACAAGTTAAATTTCGCTCATGTTCGCGGACGGGCGGAGGAAGAAGGCGATGAAGGGCAGAAAGTATTTCGTCTACGACGTGTTCACTGAGGAGCGGCTGGCCGGCAATCCGCTGGCCGTGGTGCTCGATGCGGAAGGGCTGGACATCGAGGCGATGCAGCGCATCGCCCGCGAGTTCAACTATTCGGAAACCACCTTCGTGACGCCGCCGCAGGACCCCAAGCACAAGGCCAGGGTGCGGATTTTCACGCCCGTATTCGAGATGCCCTTTGCCGGCCACCCGACGGTCGGCACGGCGATCGCGCTGGCGGAACAGGGCGGCCAGGATGGGGTCGACCAGATTCTCGTGCTGGAAGAGAATATCGGGCTGCTGCGTTGCGCGATTTCACGCAGCGGGGAGGGAACCTTCGCCGAATTCGACCTGCCCGAATTGCCGCGCCAACTGGAGCTGCCGGTCGAGCCGGAAATGGTGGGCGCAGCACTAGGGCTCGGGCCGCATGAGATCGGCTTCGAGAATCACCGCGTGGGCCTCTGGACCGCAGGCGTGCCCTACATCACCGTTCCCGTTGCCAATCTCGACGTGATCGGCCGCGCCAAGCTCGACAATCCGGCCTGGATGGACCTGTCGCCGCAGCGCGGCGACGGCAAGAGGGCCAGCGCTTATGTCTATACGCGCGACACGGTGCACCACGACAGCGCCTTCCATGCGCGCATGTTCGTGCCAGGCACGCCATCTTACGAGGATCCGGCGACGGGTTCGGCGGCCGCGGCCTTCTCGGGAGTCATCTCGCGATTCGACGAATTGGCCGAGGGACCGACTCGATTCTGGATCGAACAGGGCATCGAAATGGGTCGGCCGTCCCGAATTCGACTCGAAATCGACGTCGACGGTGGAAAAATGATTGCCGCCCGGATCGGCGGAAATGCCGTGAAAGTGGCGGAAGGCCTGCTTTTCGCGTGAGTGGCCGGTGGATGATCTGAAACTTTTGCAAAAAATCTCGAATTTGAGGGGTGGACAGCCCGGAAAGGCTTGGCTATATCGCCCCCATCACCGGCGGCGCCGGGGATAAGTGGGTGTGTAGCTCAGTTGGTAGAGCAGCTGACTCTTAATCAGCGGGTCCACAGTTCGATCCTGTGCACACCCACCATTATCTTCCTGAATTCATTCGGTTTCCCGCTGCTTGGCCAATGCCAGGAAGGCGAGGCGGCTTGAGCCGCTGGATGGCCGACGAGGCCTTCACTTTCTTCCTCACAGATCGGAAAGCGCGGTTTCAGCTGGGCTGTTAAACGCAACGAACTCCGACACCGGAAGGAGGCGCGGAGGCGAAGGCGGCGTAGCCCGATCACATCGGCGAGAACGCGGTCACGGGACGCAACAACTCTGCAATCGCCACCTTATTTATGCTGAATGACCAACTCATTTGCGTGGGTGCAGCGATGAAGAATGTGGCTATCGTTGGTGCTCTGTTGGCTGCGTTTGCCTTGCCAATATCTCCGGCTGGCGCCGTAGGGTGCATAACAGGCGGCATCGCCGGGGGTGTAGCCGGACACTATGCCGGGCATCATGGATTCCTGGGTGCCATGGGCGGCTGTATTGCCGGTCATGCACTTCACAAGAAGCAGCAGGCGGAGCGCAGGCTAAGACAGCAGCAGGAGGCGTACCCGGCACAACCGTCGCCGGCCGGCCCTGCGCAGCAACCGTAAAGTCCCGAGCGAACACCTGAGGCCCCGGCAAGGGGGCAATCCGCATCTTTTGTCCGATTCGGCCCGCGCGAAATCCTAGAACAGGAATTCGAACGTCTCAGGATTGGGACCGGTGCGACCGTCTGCCGAATCCATTCCACGAATCATTTGCATGTCGTCCGGGTCCAGTTCGAATTCGAAGACATCGATATTGGCCGCGATGCGGTCCTTGTGGACGGATTTGGGAATCACGACCAGATTTTCCTGCAGGTGCCAGCGGATGATCGTCTGCGCGACCGACTTGCCGTGCTTGCGGGCGATTTTCTCCAGCGTGGGGTCCTGAAGCAGCTTGCCGCTGCCGAGCGGGCTCCAGCTTTCGATCTGGATGTCGTGCCGGGCGTGATATTCGCGCTTGTCGCGCTGCTGGAAGCGCGGATGCAAATCGATCTGGTTAACGGCCGGCGTCACGCCGGTTTCCCCTATGATTCTTTCCAGGTGGTCCTGATTGAAGTTTGAAACGCCGATCGATTTGATGCGGCCCTGGTCGCGCAGTTCGATCAGCGTCTTCCACGCCTCGACATATTCGTTCTGCTTGGGCAGCGGCCAGTGGATGAGAAACAGGTCGAGCTGATCCAGGCCGAGGTTCTTCATCGTCTGGTCAAAGGCTTTTAGCGCCTTGTCGCGCTCGTGGGCGGCGTTGCGCAACTTCGAGGTGATGAAGAGCGCGTTTCTCGAAACGCTGGTCTCGCGAAGAGCCTGCCCGACGCCCTGTTCGTTCTGATAGCCTTCCGCGGTATCGATCGAGCGGTAACCGGCTTCGATGCCGTCCAGCACCACCTTGTCAGTTATTCCGGGATCGACCTGCCACACACCGAGCCCGAGTTGCGGAATGCTCGCGCCGCTGTTCAGCTTGATTTGCGGTACCATGCCAAGTCCTTTCGGTTCGATTTGCGAGCCGGGGCTCTCTGTTGCCGGGGGACGCCGAGGCGGGCCTTTTCAGCCAGCCAGCGCCTGCGAAAGATCGGCGATCAGGTCGTCGCTATCCTCGATGCCGGCGGAAATGCGCACCAGCGAATCGGAGATGCCGAGTGCGGCGCGCTGTTCGGCCGGAATGCTGCCATGGGTCATCAGGGCAGGGTGCTCGATCAGGCTTTCGACGCCGCCCAGGCTCTCGGCGAGTGCGAACAGGTGGGTGCGTTCGAGGAAGCGCTTGGTCGAAGCAAGATCGCGGTCGAACTCGACGGTGATCATACCGCCGAAGGCGTGCATCTGCCTTTTGGCGATCTCATGTTGCGGGTGGCTCTCGAGGCCCGGATAGATGACGCGCCGCACATCCGGCCGGTCTTCCAGCCATTCAGCGATCTTGAGCCCGTTCTGCGAGTGCCGTTCGACGCGTAGCGCCAGCGTCTTGAGCCCGCGCAGCGCAAGGAAGCTGTCGAACGGTCCGGAAATGGCGCCGACCGCGTTCTGCAGGAATTTCAGCCGGTCGGAAATCTCCTTGTTGTCGCCAACCACGGCGCAGCCGCCGACCATGTCGGAGTGGCCGTTCAGATATTTGGTCGTGGAGTGGACCACGATGTCGATGCCGAGTTCCAGCGGCCGCTGGATGTAGGGGCTGGCAAAGGTGTTGTCGGCAACCGTGATCAGCCCCCTGCCGCGGGCAAGCGCGGCGACGGCTTCGAGATCGACGATGCGGAGCAGCGGGTTGGTGGGCGTTTCGACCCAGAGCATCTTCGTCTCGGGCCGGATTGCCGCCTCGACGGAGGCGAGGTCGGTGAAATCGGCGAAGCTGATGTCGAGATTGGCGCTGCGCCGCCGCACCCGTTCCAGAAGCCGGAAGGTGCCGCCATAGATGTCGTCGGTGGCGACGATATGCGCGCCCGCATCGAGCAGCTCGAGAACCGTGGCAATCGCCGCCAGCCCCGAAGCGAAGGCAAAGCCCGCGCTGCCGCTTTCGAGGTCGGTTATGGCGCGCTCGAAGGCGAAGCGCGTCGGGTTCTGGCTGCGCGCATATTCAAAACCCTTGTGCACGCCCGGGCTCTGCTGGGCGTAGGTTGAGGTGGCGTAGATCGGCACCATCACCGCGCCGGTGGTCGGGTCGTGGCTCTGCCCGCCATGGATGGAGCGGGTGGCAAAGGCCAGGCGGTTCTTCTGCGGAATTGTCATCTTGCGCGCCTCAGATGGTTGATCAGGTCGATGCGGGTGATGAGGCCGACGAATTCGTCACCGTCGAAGATGATCGCGACCTCGTTGCGGTCGAAGACCGGCAGCAGCGCGTCCAGCGTCTGGTTGGCCTGCAGCGTGTGAAGCTGGGAGGTCATGGCCGAACTGACCGGTGCGTTGAAGCGGTCCCAGCGGCCCTCATAGGGGCCGTCGACCTTGGCCAAAATGTCGCTTTCGTCGATGATGCCGACCAGCTTGCCATTATCGATCACCGGCAGCTGCGAAACATCGGCCCGCCGCATGCGGCCATAGGCGGTCAGCAGCGAGTCGTCCGGGCCGGCGAGCACGGTGCCGCCCTCGCGATGCGAGCGGGCCACGAGGTCGCTGAGGTCGCCATGCTGCTTACGCTCCGACAGCCCCTGTTCGGCCAGCCAGAAATCGTCGAACACCTTGGAGAGATATTTGTTGCCGCTGTCGCAGACGAAGGTCACCACCCGCTTGGGGCTCTTTTGTTCGCGGCAATAGCGCAGCGCGGCCGAAAGCAGGGTGCCCGAGGAGGAGCCGGCAAGGATACCCTCACGCGAAAGCAGATCGCGTACCGCAAGCATGCTCGCCTTGTCGGACACCGAATAGGCTTTCGAGACCAGCGAGAGGTCGGCGTTGGGCGGAACAAAGTCTTCGCCGATGCCTTCCACCGTCCAGCTTCCGGCCTCTTCCATGTGGCCGGTATTGATGAGCGGCGCCAGCACCGAGCCGATCGGGTCGGCCAGAACCATCTCGGTTTTTGGCGAAACCCGCTTGAAGAAGCGCCCGAGCCCGGTCAGCGTGCCACCCGAGCCGACGCCCACGACCACCGCGTCGACATCCTCTTGCAGCTGTTTCCAGATTTCCGGCCCGGTCGTGGCCTCATGCGCCAGCGGGTTGGCCGGATTGGCGAACTGGTTGACGTAGAACGCGCCGGGCGTCTCGGCCGCGATCCTCTCGGCCATGTCCTGATAGTATTCGGGGTGGCCCTTGCCGACATCCGAGCGCGTCAGCCGCACCTCGGCGCCCAGCGCCCGCAGATGCTGCACCTTTTCGCGCGACATCTTGTCGGGCACGACGAGCACGATGCGGTAGCCCTTGGGAATGCCGACCTGCGCAAGGCCGAGCCCGGTATTGCCGGCGGTCGCCTCGATGATGGTGCCGCCAGGCGCCAGCCGGCCGTAGCGCTCGGCGTCCGCAATCATCGACAGCGCGATGCGGTCCTTGATCGAGCCGCCGGGGTTCTGGCTCTCCAGCTTGATGAACAGCCGGCAGTGCCCCGTGTCGAACTTGGTCAGCTCGACCATGGGCGTTTCGCCGATCAGGTCCAGGACCGAAGGATAGGGCGGGCGCAGGCGTGACATTCTCTTCCTCCGCGTTGCGTTCGCGCAGGGGACGCCCGCGCGGCCGTTCCGCCTCTGACAGATGCGGATACGCATACAGATAGAAATCAGACGACAGCGGTGAATGGGTTAGGGCTGTATCTGAAAGCGTATTCTATCTGGTGCCGGATCGACCGGAATGAAAGCCAAGAAGTATCAAGAAATATACGCCATCCGGAATGAGAATCTACAGGCCGGAGGTTCCTCCGGCCTGGCGCATTTCAGGCGGACTATTGGGGATGAATAAGCGGGAGGCGTCTCAAGCCGGCGCGGCCGACCGCACGCGGCGGCTGCCGAGGTTGAGGAGATTGCCGCTCAGGATGAGCATGGCGCCCAGCGCTGTGAAGGCATCGATGCGCTCGGAATAGGCGAGGTAGCCGAGCAGGGCGGTCAGCGGCACGCGCAGGAAATCCATCGGCATCACCGCCGTCGCGTCCGCATGGGACATCGCACGCGCGGTACAGTAGTGCGAGAAGGAGCCGGCGAAGGCCAGAGCCACGATCCACGGCCAGGCGTGGGCAGAGGGCCACTGCCAGCTGTGCAGCGCCGGAATGAGGCCGATGACCGACTGGATGACGAGCATCCAGAAAATGATCTTCACCGCGCTGTCGTCGCGCGTCATGGATTTGACGAGCACGTAGGAGACGGCAAATGTCATTGCCGCGCCCAGAACCACGAACTGGCCAAGTTCGATCCCGTGACCGCTTGGCCGCACGATGACGGCGACGCCAATCAGCCCGAGCAGGATCGCGCCCGTCTTCCAGGCGTTCATGCGCTCGCCCAGAAACGCCATGGCCAGAAGTGCCGTCCATATCGGCGCGGTGAATTCGATGGCGATGACCTGGGCCAGTGGAATGAGGGTAAGCCCATAGAGCCATGCAAACTGCCCGGCATAGTGGGCGATGTTGCGCGTCAGGTGCTGGACCGGGTGCGCCGTCTTCATCGCCCGCAGCCCGCCCGCGCGCCACACGAGCGGCGAGAGCATCAATAGCCCGATGACCGAGCGCATCTCCATGATCTGGAAAAGGCCGAGTTCACGCGTCGTCTCGCGCCCGGCAGCCGTCATCATCAGCGTGCAGGCGAGCGAGCAGCCCATCCAGAAGGCGGCCTTGGGAAGAGATTGGCTGGCGGTCATGGCGCTGATATGCGGCCAGCGCCGGCCGGGGGCAATCGCTCTCCTGGATCATTCGCATGGGCCAGTTCGCGTCAACGCGTCACTCCACTTTGACGCTCATCTCGTATAGGAGGGCTGCTTCGACCACGCATAACCCCAAGGACCGGAATCGATCTTTGGAAAGGATTATGCGTAGATTCAAAGTGTTACAGCGTCCTTTGCTCGCCCGAGCGAGCGGCGCTGTAAGGAGCGAGCGGTTTTGGAAACAGTCGACGTCGTGGTGATCGGGGCAGGTGCTGCCGGCATGATGTGCGCCATCGAGGCGGGCAAGCGCGGCCGCTCGGTGCTGGTCGTCGACCATGCCGCAGCACCCGGCGAGAAGATCCGCATTTCCGGCGGCGGGCGCTGCAACTTCACCAACATCAAAGCCAGCCCCAAGAATTTCCTCTCGCAGAACCCGCATTTCTGCATTTCAGCACTGAGCCGCTACACGCAGCGCGACTTCATCGCGATGGTCGACCGCCATGGCATCGCCTATCACGAAAAGACGCTCGGTCAGCTTTTCTGCGACGGCTCGTCCACGCAGATCATCGCCATGCTCGTGGCCGAGTTGAAGCGCCGTGGCGGCGAGCTTCAGCTTGCCACGTGCTCAGAGCATATCGAGCGGACGGATGACGGCTTTTCGATCAAGCTGAGCACTGGCAGGGTGCGCTGCAAATCCCTGGTAGTGGCCTGCGGCGGCAAGTCGATCCCCAAGATGGGCGCGACGGGCCTCGGCTACGACATTGCGGCCCAATACGGCCTGCGCATCGTCGAGACGCGGCCGGCGCTGGTGCCGCTGACCTTCGACCAGAACACGCTGGCGCGGCTAAAACCGCTGGCGGGCGTGGCGGTGGATGCGGCGGTGGTTTCCTGCGGCAAGACCCGCTTCGAGGAAGCCATGCTGTTCACCCATCGCGGCATCAGCGGCCCGTCGATCCTGCAAATCTCGTCCTATTGGCGCGAAGGCGACGAGATCGGCATTTCCATGCTGCCGCAGGTCGATCTGTTCGAGGCGCTGCGGCAGGCGCGGACGGCCAATGGCCGGCAGGCATTGCAGACGGCGCTTGGCGCGCATCTGCCCAAGGCGCTGGCGCAGTCCATCGCCGAAGAGGCGGGCATGCCCGGCAACATTGCCGACCTTTCCGACAAGCAGTTGCGCCGCGTCGAGGCACTGGTCAATGACTGGCGAATCAAGCCGGCCGGTTCGGAAGGCTATCGCACGGCCGAGGTCACGCTCGGCGGGGTCGACACGCGCGATCTCGATTCCAAGACCATGGCGGCGCGGGGCGTGCCGGGGCTCTATTTCATTGGCGAGGTGGTGGACGTGACGGGTTGGCTCGGCGGCTACAATTTCCAGTGGGCCTGGTCATCAGGCTGGTGCGCGGGGCAGGCGGTTTGAGCCCCCGCGCAGCCCCAAAGAAACGTCGCGTCAACCGCGTCTTAAAACCTTCGCGCCATGGTGGGGCCATGGCTGGATTCGCGCTTCCCAAACTGAGATGGCTGGTCGTGGGCGCCGTTGGCGCCGGCATCTGGGCGATGACCCAGGAGCCGCCTTCGCCGCGCAAGACGCAGGCGCCGTCGCGCCCGGCCGTAACCGCGCAGCACAAGGTCGAACCGCCGGCAACCCCGAAGCCGCAGGCCGCCGTCGCGCCGAGCGCACCCAAGCAAGTTGCCGCCACCCCGCCGAGCGCCCCTGCTGCACCGAAAGAGGTCGTGACGCCCGCCGCGCGTCCCTCGCAGATCATCACCAGTTCCGTGGCAAAGCCCGACCAGCCGCGGCCGGAGGCGGCACCCAGCAACGCGCTCTACACCACCACACGAGTGAACCTGCGCGGCACCGCCAATGCGAGCGCGCCCGTCGTCGCCACGCTGAACATGGGGGAGGCCGTCAAGCCGATCCTCCTTGACGGCAAGTGGCAGCTGGTGTCGGTGCGCGGCCGCAAGGGCTGGGTCCTTGCCAGCTACCTGCATCCGGCAAATCCGAACGCGCCGCGCCCGGCAGGCCTGGTGCAAGGAAGTGCTGGAGCGATCGCTGCGCAAAGGCCGGAACCACAGGCGTCAATCAAGCCGCAGGCCTACACGCCGCAGAAATCCGGATCGAACGGGCTGTTCTCTGCAGCGAGGGCACTCTTCGGTGACAGGAAACCGCTGCGGGCGCCGCAGGCCGGCGACTGCCAGTGCCCCTACGATCTAATGATCAACGGTTCGCAGTGCGGCGAGCGCAGCGCCTATAGCCGCCGCAGCCGCCGGGCCGTGCAGTGCTATCTTTGATCGGGAAGCGGTGCCCTAGCGGCGCATGACGAGACCGAGCAGCAGCCCAACCACCGCCAGGCCAACCATCGCCGTCAGGACCGGGTTGTCTTGTGCGACCTTGCGTGCGTCGCGCGAGCGACTGGCGATCCGCGGCATGGCATCCTGCAAGCGCGAGACCACCTCGCCATAGATATCGGAGGCGTGGCCGCGCGCGTCATCCAAGGCAGCAGCCCTGCGCTTCGACATGGTTTGCTTCAAGGACGAGACTTCACTGCGAAGCGCTGCAATCTGGCCTTCGAGGTCGTCGGCCAGATCGTCGCGAAGCCTGGAAAATTGAGAAGCCATCCGGGAAATCCTCGTTTCTGTGTTGGGAGCAAAACGGCAGCTTTGCCCTTTGGTTCCACCTGAAACGGGAGCCCCGAAAACCTATTTTTCCGAGACGCCGGCCTCGGCGAAGCTTGCCATGCCGGTGTGGCATTCGAGCGCCGAGCGCACGATGTTGACAGCCAGGCAGGCGCCCGATCCTTCGCCAAGCCGCATGCCGAGATCGAACAGCGGCTTGAGTTCCAGCGCATCCAGCAGCGCACGATGTCCGGATTCGGCCGAAACATGGGCGGCAAGCACATGGGCAAGGCCGGTCCCATGCAGCCTGGCCAGCGGGGCCACGGCGGCGGTGCAGACGAAACCGTCGAGCAGCACCGGCACGCCGTGCCGGCGCGCGGCGACCGTGGCGCCGAAGATGGCAGCGAGTTCGCGCCCCCCGAGGGCGGCGGCGACCTTCAGCGGGTCGGAGAGGGCACCGGCGTGGAGCGCGAGGCCCTTGTCGATGGCCACCACCTTGCGCTTGAGGCCCGCGTCGTCCACGCCGGTGCCGCGACCGGTCCATTTTTCCGCGCCGCCACCGAACAGCGCGGCTGCGATGGCTGCCGCCGGGGTGGTGTTGCCGATGCCCATTTCGCCGAAGCAGATCAGGTCGGTGTCCTTGCCGACTGCCTCATAGCCGGCCGAGACGGCGGCGAGGAATTCCTGCTCGTCCATAGCCGGCTCTTGGGTGAAGTCGCCGGTCTGGCGCTCGATCTCGAGCGGAATCACCGCAAGCTCGGCTCCGGCGATCCGGGCCAGCTGGTTGATGGCAGCACCGCCGCCGGCGAAATTCGCCACCATCTGCACGGTCACTTCCGAAGGGAAGGCCGAAACGCCCTGCGCGGTGACGCCATGCGAGCCTGCAAAGACGATCACTTTCACCTTGTCCAGCTTCGGCATGTCGCGGCCCTGCCAGCGCGCCAGCCATGCGGCAATCGTTTCGAGCCGGCCGAGGCTGCCCTGCGGCTTGGTCAGCGTGTCCTGCCGGCGAGCAACCGCTGCGGCAGCCGCGTCGCTGCCCATGGGCAGGCTTTCGCAGGCGGCGCGCAGGTCTTCGAAAGAGGTGAAGGTCATCGTGGGGGCTCCGATAAGGTCAAACGAGGATCGCGCTTGCGGCAAGCAGGACGAGGATTTCCGCGCCCTGCTGCAGCGCGCCGATGGTGTCGCCGGTATGGCCGCCGATCTGATTGAGGCAGAGCCAGCGCAACAAGAGGAACCAGAGCGCAAGCAGCGCGGCGACGGCAATCGCGCCCAGCAAGCCGAGCAGCAGCAGGGCGATTGCGCCCAGCATCGCACCGATCACGGCCACTTCGGCGGAAGGCGCGCCCGCATCGGCGGCAAGACCTTGGGCGCGGGCGGAAGGCAAGAGGTGCATGAAGCCGGGGATCAGCCCGCGAGAGGCGGCATGGGCGGCGATGAGCGCGCTTAAGACGTGCGGGACGCTGGCAAGCTCGGAAAGCGCGGTCCAGCGCATCAGGATCGAAAGCGCCAATGCCGCCACGCCATAGGTGCCGACGCGGCTGTCGCGCATGATTTCCAGCTTGCGCTCGCGCGTGCGGCCGCCACCGAAACCGTCGGCAGTGTCGCCAAGGCCGTCCTCGTGCAGGCAAAATGTGACGAGCATGGTGGCCGTTAGCGCCAGTGCTGCAGCCGGGCCGGCAGCGAGGCCAAGCCATTTTGCGATGGCAAAGACGATACCGCCGATCAGCGCCACCATCACGCCGACGAGCGGTGCCGCCCAGAGTGCCGACGACAGGTTGCGGCCGTTGAAATCGAGATGCGGCAGCGGCAGGCGGGTCAGGAAGACGAGCGCAAGGGCAAAGTCCTTGGCCGCCTTGTCGAAAAGCCCGCCGCCCATCGCTCAGCCCCTCGCGATCGCGTGGAAGAAGGTGCCGCTGACATGGCCGCGCCGGCCACCGGCGGCACCCAGCGGGTTGCCCTGGCCGTCGGCCAGTTCGGCGAGCTTGTCGTCAGTGCCGGGCGAGACCACCTGCGCGTAGTGGAACTCATGCCCGCGCACGAGCGTGCCTTTTTGTCCAAGCGGACAGTCGGCCAGCAGCGTCGCCTGCCGGTAGCCGAGGTTCATCTTGCGTTTGGCGAAACTGGTGGAATGGCCGAGCAGGCCGAGCATTTCGTGCGTCACGCCCTCGGCATCCTCCAGCGTCTCGCCCAGCGTCATGAAGCCGCCGCACTCGCCATGGACCGGCCGCGTCGCCGCGAAGGCACGCATCCCGTCGCGAAAACTCTTCGCGGCGGCCAGTTTGCCGGCATGCAGTTCCGGATAGCCGCCGGGCAGCCAGCAGACGTCGCAGTCCTCGCGCGGCGCTTCGTCGGCCAGCGGCGAAAACGGCACGATCTCCGCGCCGGCCCCGCGCCAATGCGCGGCAACATGCGGATAGACGAAGGTGAATGCGGCGTCCTGCGCCAGCGCGACGCGCTGGCCGGGCGGCGGCAGCGCATCGGAAAAATCCGCGCCCTGAGGCTCGAGCGGCGTCATCAGCGCCATGATGGCCTCGAGGTCGAGCGAGCGTTCGGCCATGTCGGCGAGGCGGTCGAGATGCGCCATCAGGTCGGCATGTTCGCCGGCCTGCACGAGGCCCAGATGCCGCTCCGGCAGGGCCAGCGCGGTGTCGCGCATGACCGCGCCGACGACCGGCAGGCCGAGCGCTTCAATGGCGTCAGCCGCAAGTCGTCTGTGGCGCTCGCTGCCCAGCCGGTTCAGCACCACGCCGGCAATGCGCACTTGCGGATCGTAGGTGGCAAAGCCCTTGGCAATGGCCGCGGCCGTCTGCGACTGGCCCGAGACGTCGAGCACCAGAAGCACCGGCAGGCCGTAGAGCCGCGCAAGGTCGGCGGCCGAACCGGAACGGCCGGGCGCGCTCGGAATGCCGTCGAACAGGCCCATCGCGCTTTCAAGCACGATCATGTCGGCCTGGGAGGCTGCTTGCGTCGCCAGCGCATTGAGCAGCGCCGGCGACATTGCCCAGCTGTCGAGATTGACGCCCGGCCGGCCGGTGGCCGCATGGTGGAAGCCAGGGTCGATATAGTCCGGGCCGGATTTTGCGCCGCCGACGCTCAGGCCCCGCCGCGCCAGCGCGCGCAGGATGCCGATGGTGACGCTGGTCTTTCCCGAGCCCGAGCGGGGCGCGCCGACGATCAGCCCGCGTGCGCTCATTTCGCCCCCATCAGCTCGGCGCGCATCGCGACGATGCCGCCGACGACGATCAGCGCCGGCGAGACGACATTTTCGCGCGCTGCGGTTTCCACCAGCGCCCCGATTGTCGTGGTGACTGTGCGCTCCTGCGGCAGCGATGCGTTCTCGACAAGTGCGGCCGGCGTATCGGCCGGCAGCCCGCCCGCCAGAAGTTCGGCAACCGTCTCCTCCATATGCGTCAGGCCCATATAGATGACGATGGGCTGGCCGGTGCGGGCAAGGGCTGCCCAGTCGGGCCTGTCGTCGGAGACGGCGGCAAAGCCGGTGGCCAGGATGATCGCGCCGTTGACGCCGCGCACCGTGGCCGGAATGCCCGCCGAGGTGAGGCCCCCGAAGGCCGAGGTGACGCCCGAAAGCGCCCGCCAGGGAATGTTTTCGCGGGTCAGCACCAGCGCTTCCTCCGCGCCGCGGCCGAAGACGAAGGGGTGCCCGCCTTTCAGCCGCACCACCTTGCGTCCCTCGCGCGCCAGCTTCACCAGCAGCGCGTTGATGTCGTCTTGCGGGATCGACAACCTGCCGCCGCGCTTGCCGACGAAGAATTTCTCGGCCTGCTCGGCAACAGCGACGATTTCGGGCGCCACAAGCGCGTCGTGCACCAGCGCGTCGGCCTGCGCGAGCGCGGAGAGCACGTCGAGCGTCAGCAGGCCAGGGTCGCCGGGGCCGGCACCTGCCAGCCACACATGGCCGGGTTCGAGCACCTGCGACTCGAAATTCAAACGGGCGATAGCTTTTTCAAGACTCATGAATGCCGCTTTCGACGATGACGCGGAGCGTCGCCAAGCCTATAGATTGCGCCATGACTGCCGAACAGACCGCCTCCGAAGAAGCTCCCCTGCGCCGTGGCTGGACCACGGGCGCCTGCGCCACCGCCGCCACCAAGGCTGCCTGCGCGGCGTTGCTGACTGGCGATTTCCCCGATCCGGTGGAGATCACGCTGCCCGGCGGCAATGTGGTCGGCTTCGCGCTGGCGGTTTCCGAGCAGGGCGATGGATGGGCGATGGCCGGCATCGTCAAGGATGCCGGCGACGACCCGGACGTTACGCATGGTGCGCTGGTGAAAAGCACGGTGCGCCGCGGCGCGCGGGGCAGCGGCATTGTCTTCCGTGCGGGCCCAGGCGTCGGCACGGTGACGCGGCCGGGCCTGCCGATCCCGCCGGGCGAGCCGGCGATCAATCCCGTGCCGCGCAAGATGATCACCGAGGCGGTGCACCAGGTTGCCGGCGAGAACGCCGATTTCGAGGTCGAGATTTCCGTGGTCGGCGGCGAGGAGATGGCGCAGCGCACGCTCAACCCGCGCCTCGGCATCCTCGGAGGCATCTCGATCCTGGGCACCACGGGCGTGGTCATTCCCTATTCCTGCTCGGCCTGGATTCATTCCATCCATCGCGGCGTCGATGTCGCGCGCGCCATGGGGTTCACCCATGTCGCCGGTTCCACCGGCAACGCGTCCGAAATGGCGGTCCAGAAATTCCACGACATGCACGAAGTCCAGCTCATCGACATGGGCGACTTCGTCGGCGGCATGCTGAAGTACATCCGGGCGCACCCCGTACCGCGCGTCACCATTGCTGGCGGCGTCGCCAAGATGACCAAGCTGGCGCAAGGCATGCTCGACGTGCATTCCAACCGGGGCAGGGCCGATCTCGAAGGTCTCGCGGATGTGGCGCGGGAGGCCGGGGCGAGCGAGGTGCTTGCCGCGCGCATCCGCGGCGCCAACACCGTGGCCGAGGCCTTTGCGCTCGCCGTGGCCGAGGGCGTGCCGATCGGCGACGCGATTGCTGCCGGCGCTTGGCGCACTGCTGCGCCCGCGCTCAAGGGCACGGACATCGAGCTCGAAATCCTGGTCTTCAACCGCGAAGGCGAGTTGAGAGGGCATGCGCCCTTCGCGCCAGCTCATAGCGTGTCGCGCCCCCTGAACCGGCGCTGATAGTCGGGATCGTAGAGCGAGCTTTCACGAAAATCCTGCGAGGCCAGCGACGGCCCGACGAAGATCAGCGCAGTGCGCTCAATCGGGTCTTCAGCCAGCTTTGCCGCAATCGTGTCGAGCGTGCCGTGCAGCACGCGCTCGTCCGGCCATGAGGCATGGAAGACGATGGCCACCGGGCAGTCTGCGCCATAGAGCGGCGTCAGTTCCTCCACCACGCGGTCGATGGCGTGGATGGCGAGGTGGATGGCAAGCGTCGCGCCAGTCGCGCCGAAGGCGGCCAGGTTTTCCTTTTCCGGCATCGGCGAGGCGCGGCCCGAAACGCGCGTCAGCACCAGCGATTGCGCCACCGCCGGAATGGTCAGCTCGCGGCCCAGCGCCGAAGCGGCTGCCGCAAAAGAGGGCACGCCGGGCGTCATCGTATAGGGAATGCCGTGGCGTTTCAGGCGGCGGATCTGCTCGGCCACAGCACTCCACACCGAAAGGTCGCCAGAATGCAGGCGCGCGACGTCCTTGCCCTCGTCGTGTGCTGCCAGATACTCGGCCTCGATCTCGTCGAGCGACATGGGCGCCGTGTCGACCAGTTTTGTCCCGGGCGCGCAATAGTCGAGCAGTTCGGGCGCGACGATCGAACCCGCATAGAGGCAGACCGGGCAGCTTGCGAGCAGGTCGCGGCCGCGAACGGTGATGAGGTCTGCCGCACCTGGGCCGGCGCCGATGAAGTGAACCGTCACGCTTTGTCTCCGCTGATGGCTATGGCGCAGGTGACCGAATTACGGGCGACGCGCGGGCCGAGCAGCCGCGAATCCGGGCCTGCCGCCGCAAGTGCGGCCGCTTCCGAAAGCGAGGGCGCGCCGGTTCTTTCCAGCGACAGTGCCGAATAGCTCTCGGCGCGCTTGCCAGCCTCGGCCAGTTCGGCGTCGCCGATGATGATGACCGCGCGGCGCAACTGCCGGCCGGCCTGAAAAATCGCGTCTTCGTGCTGCTTCAGCTTGCCGGTCGCGAGCGCATCGAGGCGCGCGAGGTCGAGATCATACGCGCCGAGCGCGGTGCTGATTGCGCCCAGAACCTGCTCCTTGCTGACGCCCTTGCGGCTGCCGATGCCCGCCACGATCATGGTTTTGCCCACAACCATTGCGTCACCGGCATGGCCGGCCGCCAGCCCTGCATGGTGCCGACCGGAACCGCGCGTGATACCGAAAGACGGATCAACTCGCCGCCATGACGTGCTTGCAGCGACAGCAGCAGCGCTTCCATTTCGAGCGTCACGCCGTTTGCCACCAGCCGTCCGCCGGAAGGCAGTGCGACGATTGCCGCCTCCATGACGCCCGGCTCCGAGCCGCCACCGCCGACGAAGATGGCATCGGGCGTCGGTAGGCCGGCGAGCGCTTCGGGCGCGCGGCCTTCCACGACCGTCAAGCCGGGCACGCCGCAGGCGCTGGCGTTACGGACGATGCGGGCAGCGCGTTCGGAATTGGCCTCGATGGCGATGGCGCGCATGGACGGATCGCGCAGCATCCACTCGATGGAGATGGAGCCCGAGCCGCCGCCGATGTCCCACAAAAGCTCGCCCCGACGTGGCGCGAGCGACGATAGCGTGACAGCGCGGATCTCGCGTTTGGTCAGCTGGCCGTCATTCTCGAATAGCTCGTCAGGCATGCCGGTGGCCAGCGGCAGGATGCGGGCTTCTGAATTCGATTCAACCTCGACCGCCAGCACATTGAGCGGATTGATGTTTTCGAGATCGAAGGTTTCGGCACTCGTCGTCGCCAGGCGCTCGGACGACCCGCCCAGCGCTTCCAGAATTGTCAGTCGCGAGAGGCCGAAGCCGAGTTCGGAGAGAAGCTTCGCCACCGCCGCCGGGCCGTCGCCGTCCGAGGTCAGCGCCAGTATGCGCGTCTTGGGATGCAGCAGCGGCCGTATGAGGTCGATGGGCTTGCCGTGCAGCGATACCGTCTTGATGTCCGGCAGCGCCCAGCCAAGGCGCGAGGCGGCGAGGCTGAAGGCGGAAGGGGCGGGCAGCACGCGCATTTCGGCCACCGGCACATGCCGGGCCAGCGTGGTGCCGACGCCATGACAAAACGGATCGCCCGAAGCGAGCACGCAGACGGGGCGGCCGGATCGCGCCAGCACGGCGCGCATGCCGGCGTCGAACGGCGTCGGCCATGGCTCGGCGGCGCCCGTCACCAGCCCGTCCACCAGCGCCAGATGCCGCTTGCCGCCGAATACGACCTCGGCGGTCGCAATGCAGCGCTTGGCCTCGTCGCCAAGACCCTCTACACCATCCTCGCCGATGCCGACGATGGTCAGCCAGCGGGCAGAGGCGGAATTCTCTTGTTCAGCAGGCATGATGACCCACCGCGTTCTGATACTTGGCGGCACCACGGAAGCCCGGCAGCTTGCCGGCAGGCTGGCCGCCCGCGCCGACCTTTCGCTCACTTTGTCGCTCGCCGGCCGCACGGTCGATCCTGTGGCCCAGCCCGTGCCGGTGCGCAGCGGCGGTTTCGGCGGCGCCGAAGGGCTGGCGCAATATCTGCACGACGAGCGCGTCGACCTGCTGATCGACGCCACGCATCCTTACGCGGCCAATATTTCGCGCAACGCGGCCGAGGCTTCGACGCTTTCCCGCGTGCCGATCCTGGCGCTTCGCCGTCCCGGCTGGGAGGCTGTTGAGGGCGACCGCTGGACGTTGGTCGAGAATGCCGAGGAAGCCGTCGCTACGCTCGGCGAAAAGCCGCGCCGCGTCTTCCTGGCGCTCGGCCGGCAGGAGATCGCCGCCTTCGAGGGCGCGCCGCAGCACGCCTATGTCATCCGCAGCGTCGATCCGGTCGAGCCGCCGCTCACCGTGCCGAATGCCACCTATATCCTTGCCCGCGGCCCCTTTGCGGAAGCCGACGAGCGCGAATTGCTGGCCAGCCGCCGCATCGACGCCATCGTTGCCAAGAACAGCGGCGGGGCCGCCACCTATGGCAAGATCGCGGCCGCACGCGAACTCGGCATCGAGGTCATCCTGTTCCGCAGGCCGGACCTGCCGCAGGTGCCTCATGCCAAAAGCGTCGCTGAGCTGGCCGGCTTGGTCGATCATTGGCTGGCACCTGCCGAAAAGCGCGGCGTGTAGACCAGCGGGCGTTTTGCGCCCCGCTCGATGATGCGGGTTTCGGGCGAGCCGATCATAACGCAGGTGGCCATGTCGGCCTGCTCGGCGCGCGCCTCCGCCAGCGGCGTGATCTCGATGCGCTCGTCTGGCCGGCCGGCGGCGCGGCCGAAGATCACAGGCGTCGTCCCCGGCAAAATGGTGCGCAGCTTGTCCAGCGCTTCGCCGAGCTGCCAGGGGCGCGCCTTGCTGATCGGATTGTAGAGCGCGATCACGAAGCCCGCGCTCGCCGCTGCCTCCAGCCGCCGCAGGATCAGGTCCCAGGGTTTTAGATTGTCCGAAAGCGAGATGGCGCAGAAGTCGTGCCCCAGCGGCGCGCCGATGCGGGCTGCGACTGCCAGCATGGCGGTGACGCCGGGAACGATGGTGAGCTCGATGTCGCGCCATTCGGCTGGACCGGCCTCGATCGCCTCGCAAACCGCTGCCGCCATGGCAAAGACGCCGGGATCGCCGCCCGAAACCACCGCAACGCTCGCGCCGCCGGCAGCCTGCTCAAGTGCTGCATTGGCGCGCGAAATCTCTTCGCGGTTGTCGGAGGCGATGCGGGTCTGGTCGGGACGCAGGTTCAGCCGGTCGACGTAAGGGGCGTAGCCGTAGAAGAACTGCGCCTCGGCTGCGGCTGCGCTTGCCTCCGGCGTGATCTGGCCGGGATTGCCGGGGCCGAGCCCGATGATGAAAAGACGCCCGCTCATGGCCGACCCTCCCAGCCGGGAACCAGCACGATGGCGAAGTAAGGTGCCGTGTCGTCGGCCTTGTCGGCCAGCGGCATGCAAGCGGTGTTGGCCATGGTGGCGCGCTCGACGTAGATGGCGCGCTCCAGCTTGCCGGTGGCGGCCAGCGCGCGGCGGATCTTCGGCAGGTTGCGCCCCACTTTCATGATGACGGCCGCGTCCGTGTCGGCCAGCCGCCGCGAAAGCTCGAACTCGCTCATCGTGCCGGGCAACACGCTCAGCACATCGTCGCCCTGCACGATCGGCACGCCGGTCTGAGACCAGCAGCCGGACATGGCAGTAACGCCCGGGATCACCTCAGTCGGGTAATGCTGCGACAGCCGCACATGCAGATGCATGTAGGAGCCGTAGAGCAGCGGGTCGCCCTCGCTGAGCACGGCCACCGTGCGGCCCGCCTCGAGATGCGCGGCAACCGCGCGGGCCGACTCCTCGTAAAAGCCGGTGATCGCCGCCTTGTAGTCGGCGTGGTCCTTGTCGATCTCGGTGGTCACCGGATAGAGCAGCGGCAGCTCGACGATGCCGGGCTTGAGATGCGCCGAGACGATCGCGCGGGCATTGCCGTTGCTGCCGCGCTTGGCGAAATGCGCCAGCACGTCGGCTTCGCCCAACGCGCGCACGGCTTTCAGGGTCAGAAGCTCGGGGTCGCCGGGGCCGGTGCCGACGCCGATGAGGCGGCCTTTGGGTTCCGCGCTCACAGTCCGGGCCTCGCCAGTGCGTTGAGGGCGGCGGCCGTCATGGCGCTGCCGCCGAGGCGTCCGCGCACGATGGCATAGGGCACGCCATAGGAATTTTCCGCCAGCGCATCCTTGGATTCGGCAGCGCCGACAAACCCTACCGGCATGCCGATGATGGCCGCGGGCTTAGGCGCGCCGTCGCGCAGCAGTTCGAGCAGGTAGAAGAGGGCGGTCGGCGCATTGCCGATGGCCACCACCGAGCCCGCCATCCGGTCGAGCCACAGCTTGATCGCAGCGGCGGAGCGGGTGTTGCCGATTTCTTGCGCAAGCTCCGGAGTGCGCGGATCGCGCAGCGTGCAGATCACCTCGTTGTCGGCGGGCAGGCGGGCGCGGGTGACGCCGCGCGACACCATTTCTGCGTCGCAGAAGATCGGTGCGCCGGCCTTCAGCGCAGCACTTGCGGCTTCCACGAAGCCCGGCCCGAACTCGAATTTCTCGGCCGCCTCGACCAGGCCGCAGGCATGGATCATGCGCACGGCGACATCGGCCTCGGCTTCGGAAAAGCGCGACAGGTCGGCCTCGGCGCGAATGATGGCGAAGGAGCGCTCGTAGATCGCGGTACCGTCGTGAATATAGTCGTATCCGGACATCTCTATCCTTGCTGAAAAGCCTTGGCCAACCGGCTTTCGCCGAGCCGCGCGATGCACTCTGCCGTGGTCTCGCCGGGCCGGCGCTCCTTTGTCAAAAGCGCCGCGACCCCACCGAAACTGCGGGCAAGTTCATAGCCCGGCGTGTACGCGGCCGGAAGGCCCTTCGCCGTCCCGTCAACGACAAGTCCGGCTCCTTTTTCGTCGCCCACCAAAGTGAGTGCCGAGCGGGCCGGATGCGCACAGCCCTTGGCGCAGCCGGAAATGTGGAGCGTGACGGATGGATCGAGTGCTGCCCCGCTTTCGCGGGCGATCTGTTCGGCCACGTCTCGCGCTGCGATTCGGCCCGATGCGCAGGCCGGCGCGCCGGGGCAGGCGGCGATCATGCGGCGCGGGTCGAGCGGATCGATTACGAAGCCGAGTGAGGCTGCCTTGCCCTGCAACTCTGGACATGCCGATTGCGACAGGCCGAGGAGCAGAATGGCGCGCTGCTGAGCGAAGCGGATTTCCGCTGCACCCGCAGCTTCGGCTTCGCGGCACAGTGCAATCATGCGCTCGGCCTGGATGTGGCCGAAGGGCAGGCCGAGACCGAGGACGGACGCGTCTCGAAGTTGGAGAATTCCAACCGGGGACGGACGCTCTACGTTGCCCCCCTCTGTCCTGCCGGACATCTCCCCCACCAGGGGGGAGATCAGCCGGCCGTTTTCGTCTCGCTCATACTGTGGCGTTGACGATTGGCGAAGGTCATGATGACAGCCAATCTCCCCCCTTGTGGGGGAGATGTCCGGTAGGACAGAGGGGGGTGCGAAGGAACTCACCCTCTGCAGGAGTTCCATCAAACCATCTGACGGCAAATCCCGTGCGCGCGCCTCGCGTCCGCGCTCGGCAACTGCGTTCAATATCGCCAGCGCAGCATCACAAGAATCGGCCTCGGCGACCACGCCTACGTGCGTTGCAGTTCGTGCATCGCCTGCGACCGCCAGCAGCCATTGGTCGGGAGCGAGCGCGGTCATCCGCACATCGGCCTGCACGGTGCTCATGTTGAGCCGGCCGCCGCCGTCGACCACCACGGATACTTTTGGCCCGAGCCGCGCGCCGAGGTTTGCTGCGCCAATCGCTTCGCGGATGCGTGCGGCGAGCGAGGAAGGGTCAGAAATTTCCTCCGGGTCCAGTCCCGCGAGCGGCCCCGTCTCCACCGGCACGCCGGTTCGGACGGCAATGCCCAGCGCATCGACTTCCGCCGCCAGCAATGTCGCGCTTTCGGCGGTAAGCCCGCGAATCTGCAGGCTGCCGCGCGCCGTGACCTCGACCACGCCATTGCCGTGCCGCAATGCGGATTCGCAGAGTCCGATCAATGCCTTGGGCGAAACTCCTCCAGCGACGGGATTGAGCCGCACGAGAAGCCCGTCGCCCGTCTGCATGGGGGCCGACAGTGCCGGGCAGGCGCCCCTGCGCGAAAAGCCGGTCATGCCGCCGCTCCCAAAGCTTCGGCCTCGGCGATCAGGCTTGCCAGATCGTCGTCGATCGAATTGCGCAACGGGTGCCACAGCCCGCGCCGCCGGGCCGACGCAAAACGCTCGGCAATCACTTTGGCCGCCGCCGGGTTTTCGCGCAGCAGGAAGGCGCGCACCGCCTCGTCGCCGAGATAGGCGTCGTGCACGGCCTCGATCAGCGTGCCGGGAATGGCGCGGGTGGTTTCGGCAAAGCCCACCAGCCGGTCGACCGTCTCGGCGAATTCGGAAGCGCCGCGCGGCCCGTGCCGCATCTGGCCCTCGATGAAGCGCGGATTGACGGCGCGGGCGCGCACCACGCGCGTCACAGCCTCGGTGACCGAGCGCGGGCGAGGGCGCGCCGGATCGGTGGTGTCGAGCACGATCACGTCGGCATTGTTGCCGAGTGCGGCGAGTGCTGCCGAAAAGCCGCCGATGAAGGCGACGTCGGCCGAGCCCTCGAGGATGTCGCGGCCGGGATCGTCGCCGCTGTGCACCAGAAGGTCAGCTTCTGCGATGCGCTCGGCAAAGGCGCCGGGCGCTGAAACCCCTTCGCCGGAGGCGCCGCCATAGGCGTGGGACGTGGCGTCGAGATAGGCGCGGCCGAGTTCGGCGCGGTCCTGCCACTCGCCGCGCGCCAGCATGTCCTCCAACCCCGCGCCATAGGTGCCGGGCGAGGAGCCGAAGATGCGCGGCGGCGTGCGTCCGCTTGCGCGCGCCTCGGCGGCCAGCGGGTTTTCGGTAACATCCTCGTCGCGCGCGGCGACGGCTGCGGCCGCGGCATCGATCAGCGCGATCTGGGTCGGGAACATGTCGCGGAACAGGCCGGAAATGCGCCAGGTCACGTCCACCCGCGGCCGCCCAACGGTTGCCGGCGGCAGCACCTCGATGCCGGTCACGCGGCCGGTCGCGGCATCCCATTGCGGGCGGCAGCCCATCAGGAACAGGCCCTGCGCGATCTCTTCGCCGCCGGTGCGCAGCGAGGCGCTGCCCCAGAGGTCGATGACAAGCGAGCGTGGCCAGTCGCCATGGTCCTGCAGATAGCGCGTCAGCACCTCCTGCGCTGCCGCACGCCCGAGGTCGAAGGCCGTCGGGGTGGGCATGGTGCGCGGATCGGCGGTGAACAGGTTGCGGCCGGTGGGCAGCACGTCGGTGCGGCCGCGCGCCGGCGCGCCGGAAGGGCCAGCAGTGATGTGGCGGCCGTCAAGCGCGGCAATCAGCGCTGTGCGCTCGCTTTCCTCGCTTTTCAGGCGCATCTCGTCGCTCTCGCCTTCGGCGGCGCGGCCATAGATGTGCAGCCCGTCCTTGACGGCGAAATCCTTGAGGTCGCAGAGCCAGGCATCGATGCGGCGCAGCGCCTCGTCGGGCGCGTCGCTACTGGCGACTCCGGCCTCGGCGGCAAGGCCGGTCTGCGAGGCGGTGTCGACGATCAGTTTTGCCAGCCGGTCGCGGCGGCGGCGGTCGAGACCGTCGGCCTGCGCATACTCGTCCACCAGCCGTTCCAGCGTCTGCTTGTTCTCGTCCAGCCCGGCGTGGGACAGCGGCGGGGGCAGGTGGCCGAGCGTAACGGCACTGATGCGCCGCTTGGCCTGCGCGGCCTCGCCCGGATTGCTGACGATGAAGGGATAGACCACCGGCAGGCCGCCGGTGACGATTTCCGGAAAGCAGTTTTGGCCGAGCGCCACCGTCTTGCCGGGCAGCCATTCCAGCGTGCCATGCGCGCCCACATGCACCAGCGCATGACAGCCGAGGCTTTTGCGCAGCCAGAGCCCGAAGGCGACCAGCGCATGGCGCGGCGGCAGCGTCGGGTCGTGATAATCGGCGCGGCGGTCCGCCGAGCGCCCGCGATCGGGTGCCAACGCGACGGTGATGTTGCCGAAGGTCGCGGCGCGGAAGGGGAAGATGCCGTCGTCTTCCGTTTCGCCCAGTGCATCGCCCCACGCCGCCTCGACCGTCGCGCGCGCCTCGGCCGGCAATTCGACCGAGAGATGCACGTAGTCCTCGAGGCTGATGCCGTGGTCGCGGCGCGCCAGAAGATCGAGCAGCTCTCGCGGCGATTCGGGAATCCCTTCAACGCGATAGCCCTCGGACTTCAGGTCGTGCAGCATGGCGAGCACGCTGGAGGGCACGTCGAGGCCCACGGCATAGCCGGTGCGGCCGGGCGCGCTCGGATAGTCCGGGATCAGGATCGCCACTTTTCGCGACGCGCGCGGCTCGCGCTGCAGGCGCAGGAAGGCGGCAATGCGGCCAGCTACCTGCTCGACCCGGTCGGGTTCGGGGCGGTTGGCGAGGCCCTTGAAGGCAAGGGCGGCGTCCGTCTCCATCTCGGCCTTGAAGGAGATCGCGCCGGCAAGGATGCGCCCGTCGAGCTCGGGCATCACCACATGCATGGCAAGGTCGGCCGGCGCCAGCCCGCGCTGGTTTTCCGCCCAGGCGTCGCGGCGGGTGGTTGCGACGATGACCTGGAACACCGGCGCGCCGGCACGGTCGAACAGCGTTTCCACGCCCGGCTCGGCGCTGCTTGCAAAGGCGGTCGCGGTGATGATTGCCGCGGGGTTCAGGCTCGCCAGCGCGTTCTCCACGAAGGCGAGGGAGCCCGTGTCCTTCAGGCTGGAGACGAAGATGGGAACGGGCGCTATGCCGTGTCCGCGCAACGCTTCGACCAGCGCATCGACAGGCGCGATGTCGGCTGCGAGCAGCATCGAGCGGTAGAAGAGGATCGGAACGATGGGGGTGTCTGCCGCCACATGGGGCGCTTCCACCACGCCCATGCCCGGCTCGTAAAAACCCGCCTTCGGCACCGCGACCGGTTCCGCCGCCGCACCCTGTCCGCCGGCAAGTCCTGCCAGCTGGCGCATCAGTGCGCGCATATTGTCCGGCCCGCCTTCGCGAAAATAGGCGAGCAGCAGGTCGAGCTTTTCGCGCGGCAGGGTCGAGCATTCGATCAGCCGCTGGTCCTCGTCGTGGCTTTCGCCCGGAAGCAGCGCGAGATGAATATTCTTCTCGCGGCAGATGGCGGCCAGCCGGTCGCAGCCATAGCGCCACCAGTCGTAGCCGCCGAGGATGCGCACGAGGATGGTTTTTGCGTGCGCGGCTACGCTGTCGATCCAGAGGTCCACCGACATCGGGTGACGCAGGTCGCGCAGCGCTGCGAGCCGCATGGAGGGCAGGGTGTCCGCCTCCTGCCGCCATGCCGCCGCCAGCCCGGCCAGATCGCTGTCGGTGAAAGACAGCGCCACGACATCCGCCGGCGTCTGCCGCAGGTCGACCGGCTCGATCAGATCGTCGAGCGAGGCGGATGTCGTGGTCAGTATGTGCATGGCCGCGCCTGCCTGGCTCAGTTCGCCAGAATGCGCTCGATAGCCTCGCGGTTCAGGCCCTTCAAGCCGATGACGACGAGACGCGAACGGCGCTCCTCGGCCGGCGTCCAGGCGCGGTCATAATAATGGTTCACGCGCGGGCCCACGGCCTGCACCAGAAGCCGCATCGGCTTGCCGGCGACGTCCACAAACCCCTTCACGCGCAGCACATTCTCCTGCTCGGCGGCTGCCGACACGCGGTTTGCCAAATCCTCGGGGCTAGCGATCGCCGGCAGTTCGACGATGAAGCTGTCAAAATCGTCGTGCTCGTGGTCGAGCATGCCGTCATGCAGCGTCTTGCGGTTTTCGATGTCGTCCTCGACGGCGAGGCCGAGGCCCAGCAGCACCGAAGGATCGACCTTGCCATGCGAGGTCGGCACCACCTTCACGGCGCGCGACAGATGCTCGCCGATGACGGCATTGGCGCGGGCGCTGCCGTCCGCATCGATCAGGTCGCTCTTGGAAAGGATGATGAGGTCGGCGCAGGCCACCTGGTCCTGGAACACTTCCTCGACCGGATCGTCATGGTCCAGCGTCTCGTCATCCTCGCGCTGGGCCTGCAGCGCGTCCATGTCCGAGGCCACCTGGCCGGCGGCGAGGGCTGCGCCGTCCACCACGGCCACGACGCCGTCGACCGTCACGCGGCTTTTCACCGAAGGCCACTGGAAGGCCTGCACCAGCGGCTTCGGCAGGGCCAGGCCCGAGGTCTCGATCAGGATGTGGTCGACCTTGGGCTCGCGCGACAGGATCTCATCCAGCGCCGGCACAAAATCGTCGGCCACGGTGCAGCACAGGCAGCCATTGGCGAGTTCGACGATGTTCTCTTCGGGGCAGGCGTCGATGCCGCAGCTTTTCAGAATCTCGCCGTCCACGCCGACATCACCGAATTCGTTGACGATCAGCGCCAGGCGCTTGCCATTGGCGTTTTCGAGGATGTTGCGGATCAGCGTGGTTTTGCCAGCGCCGAGAAAGCCGGTGACGACGGTGCAGGGAACGCGGGTCGCGGAGGCGGTCATGAAATGTCCTTCACTATGGCAAGAGGGGGAATGCGCGCGACAAGGCCGCGCTTGAGGCTGTCGGGGCGGCCGCGCCACGGCAATATGCCGTCGGTGGCGGTCGCAAAAAGCTTGGCGCCAGTGATCAGGTCCGGGCCGCTTTCGGTTGTCAGGTCGCCGAAGACGTAGCTCCAGCAGCCGTCGCGCAGCAGGGCGGCGCTGAGGCGTCGCTTGCAGTTGCCGAGGCATTCGACCTGGCGGACGCGGATGTTTTCGCTGGCTGCGGCGCGTGCAGTGTCTTGCGCCAGAAACTCGCCGGCGCGGGGGCGGGCGTCGGAGGCGGTTTCGTCCCGGCAGGAAGAGCAGACGATGACGGTGACGTCGGAGACATCCAGATCGCGGATGTCCTCGGCCAGCGCTGTCGGGTCAGCTTCGGTTTTCACTAGAATCATGCTCCTTGCCCGGGAATACCCGCCGGGTGGTCGGATTAAGAATAAGACGGCAGGTCTCCTGGCTCGCGCCTCGTCGCCTCGCGCCGCCTTCCCGGAGAAATTCCAGTGGCTGTCGGCCTTCGGCTCTTCGCTTACAGTTGCGGGTACAGCTGCGGAGTTGAAACCTGAGTTTCGCACCGCATTCCCTCTTGGCCCCTCCCTTTGCGGAGAGGGGACCGTCGCGGCGAATTTAGGCGGGCGCGCGTTATGCTGTCAACGCACGGCTACGACGCGAGAATGTCCGCAAGCGCCGGTGCGAGATCGCCGGCAGGCACCACTTCGATGCGCTCCAGTTCCAGCCATTGCGCCATCAGACGCAGCTCCTCGGCCAGCGCTTCTGCAGTGTGGGCGGGGGCGCCGGGTTCGGCATAGGCGGCCTGAACCCGCAGCACGCCGGCAGGCCGGTCGGCTTTGAGGTCGATGCGCGCGGCGATCGTGTCGCCGAGCAGGAAAGGCAGCACGTAGTAGCCGAACTGCCGCTTGGCAGCCGGCGTGTAGATCTCGATGCGGTAGCGGAAGCCGAACAGGCGTTCGGCGCGCGAGCGTTCCCACACGACCGGATCGAAGGGGGCGAGCAGGGCGCGGGCCTCCACCTTGCGCGGCATGCGGGCGCCGGTGTGCAGAAAAGCCTGCTGGCTCCAACCTTCAACACGCACCGGCAGAAGCTCGCCCGATTCGACCAGTTCTTCCACGCGGCCCTTCACGTCGGCGGGCGAGAGGCGGAAATAGTCGCGCAGGTCGCCGATGGTGGCGATGCCGAGCGCGCGGGCCGAGATGCGCAGAAGCTCGCGATGCGCGTCGGCTGCCTGCGGTATCGCTCCATTATATATGGAGGCCGGCAGCACCCGTTCGGGCAGGTCATAGAGGCGCTCGAAGCCGCGCCGAGAGGCGGTGGTGATGCGGCCGGCCCAGAACAGCCATTCGAAAGCGTGCTTTTCGTCGCTCCAGCCCCACCAGCCGCCGGAGCCTTTGGCGTCGTCGATATCCGAGGCCGCTATGGGGCCGCGTGCAACGACCTCGCCATAGATGTCGTCGATGAGCTGCGTGTTCCGCTGCGCCCATTTGGCGAGGCCGGTGTACATTTCCTCGTGACGCTCGGCGCGCTGCATGCGCCAGCGCATCAGCGGATAGGTGTCGACCGGCAGGAACGAGGCCTCGTGCGCCCAATATTCGAACAGCGAGCGCTTTTTCGAGTTGGCCGCCTTGTCGAGCAGGTCGCGCGGGTAGGGGCCAAGCCGCGAAAACAGCGGCATGTAGTGCGCACGCACCACCACGCTGACGGAATCAATCTGCAACAGGCCGATGCGCGACAGCGTCTTGTTCATCTGCCGCCATGCGATAGGCCCCGACGGGCGCGGATCGGCAAAGCCTTGCGCCGCCAGCGCGATGCGCCGGGCCTGCTTGAGCGAGATCTTTTCCTTCATGTCTTGTCGGTCCGGTGCGGCATGCGGCAACTCTTACGCGCATTTGGGGGAATCGAATGTGCATACGAGCCTAACAGTGTCGCAACGGGAATTGTGTCAGGAGAAAAACTGGAGTAAAAAAGTCTGGAATTTAATTGTGCCTTGAGCGGCGTCAAACGCACAAAAGCGTTTGGCGCAGTCACCGTTTCGCCAAGGTTTGACTTGCTTCCCCGGACTGCCTGCGCTAACCCTCGCCGCGTTGCAGCATGGATTTTCGGCAGCGCCCGCGACGTATGTGTCGCGGTCTCGTGGTTAGATTCGGTGCTATAATCCAGGTCGATCGGCCGCAAACGGAAAGTCGGAGCATGAGCGGGCTCTTAAGTTCATACCTTCCCATCGTCATTTTCATCGGCGTCGCCCTAGTGATCGGCCTCGCACTGATCGCCGCGCCATTCCTGATCGCGTATCGCAATCCAGATCCGGAAAAGCTGTCGGCCTACGAGTGCGGTTTCAATTCCTTTGATGACGCGCGCATGAAGTTCGACATCCGCTTCTATCTGGTGTCGATCCTCTTCATCATCTTCGACCTCGAAGTGGCCTTCCTGTTCCCGTGGGCGGTCTCCTTCAGCAAGATCGGCATGTTCGGTTTCTGGTCGATGATGGTGTTTCTTGCCGTGCTCACCATCGGCTTCATCTATGAATGGAAGAAGGGAGCGCTGGAATGGGATTGAACGAAGCACCCTCCACGCTGATCGCCCCCAAGGCCAAAGGCATCATCGATCCGAACACCGGCAAGCCGGTCGGTTCCGACGATCCGTTCTTCGGCGAGATCAATAACGAGCTGTCCGACAAGGGCTTTCTGATCACCTCGTCCGAGGCGCTGATCACCTGGGCGCGCACCGGTTCGCTGATGTGGATGACCTTCGGTCTGGCCTGCTGCGCCGTTGAGATGATGCACATCTCCATGCCGCGCTACGACGCCGAGCGCTTCGGCATCGCGCCGCGCGCTTCTCCGCGCCAGTCGGACGTGATGATCGTCGCCGGTACGCTGACCAACAAGATGGCGCCTGCGCTCCGCAAGGTCTACGACCAGATGCCGGAGCCGCGCTACGTCATCTCCATGGGCTCCTGCGCCAATGGCGGCGGCTACTACCACTATTCCTATTCGGTGGTGCGCGGTTGCGACCGCGTGGTGCCGGTGGACATCTACGTGCCGGGCTGCCCGCCCACGGCTGAAGCCCTGCTTTACGGCATTCTTCTGTTGCAGAAGAAGATCCGTCGCACCGGCACGATCGAGCGGTGATCCCCAATGAGTGAATCCCTTAAGGACCTCTCAGCCTATCTGGCCGAGAAGCTCGCCGGCAAGATTGTTGAAACGGTTCTCGCCTATGGCGAACTGACGATTAGCGTCGAGCCCGCCAACATCGTCGACGTTGCCAGCTTCCTGCGCAACGACGTGCAGTGCCAGTTCATCTCGATCATCGACGTTTGCGGTGCCGACTATCCGACCCGCGCCAAGCGCTTCGACGTCGTCTACCACATGCTGTCGCCGCGTCAGAACCTGCGCGTCCGCGTCAAGGTGCAGACCGACGAGGAAACGCCGGTGCCGTCGATCACCGGCGTATATCCCGGTGCCGACTGGTTCGAGCGCGAAGCCTACGACATGTACGGCATCCTGTTCTCCGGCCATCCGGATCTGCGTCGCCTGCTGACCGACTACGGTTTCGAAGGCCATCCGCTGCGCAAGGACTTCCCGCTGACCGGCTTCGTCGAGGTTCGCTACGACGACGAGGTCAAGCGCGTGGTCTACGAGCCGGTCTCGCTTCGCCAGGAATTCCGCAATTTCGACTTCCTGTCGCCTTGGGAAGGCACGGACTACGTCCTGCCGGGCGACGAGAAGGCGAAGGCCAACTGAGGTCACGCGGAATGGGCGAAAGCGGAAGATTGACCGGTCGCTGCCTTTGTGGAGCTGTCAGCTTCACGGCTGTGCCGTCCAAGATGGAGATGGACGTCTGTCACTGCGGCATGTGCCGGCGGTGGTCGGGCGGCGCCTTCATGGCGGTCGGCTGCGGCAAGTCGCTCGAGATCGCCAATGAGGCCGATCTGGGCGTCTACCGGTCGTCGGAATGGGGTGAGCGCGCCTTCTGCAAGAAGTGCGGCTCGTCGCTGTTCTGGCGTGGCGTGCAAGACGGCAGCGTGACCGTCTCCATGCAGGCTTTCGCCGAGCCCGAACGTTTCAAATTCGTCGAGGAAATCTTCGTCGACGACAAGCCCGCCAACTATGCTTTCGCCAACGAAACGCGCCGGCTGACCGGTGCGGAGGTTGTGGCGGCCTATGCAGCCAAACAGGAAGCCAACAATGGCTGAAACTTCCGTTCGCAATTTCAACATCAACTTCGGCCCGCAGCATCCGGCCGCGCACGGCGTGTTGCGCCTGGTGCTGGAGCTCGACGGCGAGGTGGTCGAGCGCGTCGATCCGCATATCGGCCTCTTGCACCGCGGCACCGAGAAGCTGATGGAGCACAAGACCTATCTGCAGGCGTTGCCCTATCTCGATCGTCTCGACTATGTCGCGCCGATGAACCAGGAGCACGCTTTCGCGCTCGCGGTCGAGCGTTTGCTCGGCATGGATGTGCCCAAGCGCGGCCAGCTGATCCGCGTGCTCTATTCGGAAATCGGCCGTATCCTCAACCATCTGCTCAACATCACCACGCAGGCGATGGACGTCGGCGCTCTCACCCCGCCGCTGTGGGGCTTCGAAGAGCGCGAAAAGCTGATGGTGTTCTATGAGCGTGCTTCGGGCGCGCGCATGCACTCGGCCTATTTCCGTCCGGGCGGCGTGCATCAGGACCTGCCAGAAAAGCTGGTCGAGGACATCGGCAAGTGGTGCGACCCGTTCCTCAAGACGCTGGACGCGCTGGACGACCTTCTGACCGAAAACCGCATCTTCAAGCAGCGTAACGCCGACATCGGCGTCGTGTCGCTGGAAGACGCCTGGGCCTGGGGTTTCTCGGGCGTCATGGTTCGCGGTTCCGGCGCTGCCTGGGACCTGCGCAAGAGCCAGCCCTACGAGTGCTACTCCGAGATGGAATTCGACATTCCGGTCGGCAAGCACGGCGACTGCTACGACCGCTATCTCATCCGCATGGAAGAGATGCGCCAGTCGGTCCGCATCATGCGCCAGTGCGTCGAGCGCCTGCTCGGCACTGAGAGGGTAGGGCCGGTCTCCAACACGGACGGCAAGGTCGTGCCGCCCAAGCGTGGCGAGATGAAGCGCTCCATGGAAGCGCTCATCCATCACTTCAAGCTCTACACCGAGGGCTATCACGTGCCGGCCGGCGAGGTTTATGCAGCCGTCGAGGCGCCCAAGGGCGAATTCGGCGTCTATCTCGTCTCCGACGGCACCAACAAGCCCTATCGCTGCAAGCTCAGGGCCCCCGGCTTTGCGCATCTGCAGGCGATGGACTTCCTCTGCCGTGGTCACATGCTGGCCGACGTCACCGCTGTCCTCGGCTCAATCGATATCGTGTTTGGTGAGGTAGATAGATAATGTCCGTTCGCCGCCTCGCAGACGAATCCGTCCAGCCCGAGTCCTTTGCGTTCAACCGCGAAATGGCTGCTCAGGCCAAGGTATGGATCAATAAATACCCGAAGGGCCGCGAACAGTCGGCGGTGATCCCGCTGCTGATGCTCGCGCAGGAGCAGGAAGGCTGGGTGACGCGCGCCGCCATCGAGCATGTCTCCCAGATGCTCGACATGCCGCGCATCCGCGTGCTCGAAGTCGCGACCTTCTATACCCAGTTCCAGCTCAAGCCGGTCGGCACCCGCGCCCATGTCCAGGTCTGCGGCACCACGCCGTGCATGCTGCGTGGCTCGGAAGCGCTGATGGATGTCTGCCGCTCCAAGATCCACCATGACCAGTTCCACACCAATGCCGACGGCACGCTGTCGTGGGAAGAGGTGGAGTGCCTGGGCGCCTGCGTGAACGCGCCGATGATCATGATCTTCAAGGACACCTATGAAGACCTGACGCCGGAGCGCCTGGCCGAGATCATCGATGCTTTTGAAGCCGGCAAGGGCGACACCATCAAGCCCGGCCCGCAGGTCGGCCGCATCTATTCGGCGCCGGAAGCCGGCCTGACCTCGCTGACGGACGAGAAGGTGTTCCTGAAGTCCGCGCCGCGCGCAAAGGCCGCGAAGGCAAGCGGCGAAGACAAGAAGACGGTCTGAGGGAAGAAAAATGCTTCAGGATAAAGATCGCATCTTCACCAATATCTACGGTCGCTTCGACCAGTCGCTGAAGGGCGCCATGGCCCGCGGCCATTGGGATGGCACCAAGGGTATCATCGACAAGGGTCGCGACTGGATCATCAACGAGATGAAGGCGTCCGGCCTGCGCGGCCGCGGCGGCGCCGGCTTCCCCACCGGCCTGAAGTGGTCCTTCATGCCCAAGGAAAGCAGCGACGGCCGTCCGCATTACCTCGTCGTCAACGCCGACGAATCCGAGCCGGGCACCTGCAAGGACCGCGACATCCTGCGCCACGATCCGCATACGCTGGTCGAAGGCTGCCTGCTGGCCGGCTTCGCCATGGGCGCACATGCGGCCTACATCTATGTGCGCGGCGAGTTCATTCGCGAGCGCGAAGCGCTGCAGCGCGCCATCGACGAGGCCTATGACGCCGGATTGATCGGCAAGAACAACAAGAACGGCTGGGACTTTGACGTTTTTGTTCACCACGGCGCCGGCGCCTATATCTGCGGCGAGGAAACCGCACTGCTTGAAAGCCTTGAAGGCAAGAAGGGCCAGCCGCGCCTGAAGCCGCCGTTCCCGGCCAATGTGGGCCTCTACGGCTGCCCGACGACGGTCAACAACGTCGAGTCCATCGCCGTCGCCCCGACCATCCTGCGTCGCGGCGCTGCCTGGTTCTCCTCGATCGGCCGTCCGAACAACGTCGGCACCAAGCTGTTCATGCTGGTCGGCCACGTGAACACGCCTTGCACCGTCGAAGAAGAGATGGGCATCACCTTCCGCGAGCTGGTCGAAAAGCATGGCGGAGGCATCCGCGGCGGCTGGGACAACCTGCTCGCCGTGATCCCCGGCGGCGCGTCCTGCCCGGTCGTCAAGGCCGAGGACATCATCGATTGCCCGATGGACTTTGACGGTCTGCGTGAGCGCAAGTCGTCCTTCGGCACGGCTGCCGTGATCGTCATGGACAAGTCGACCGACATCATCAAGGCGATCGCGCGTCTGTCGTACTTCTTCAAGCACGAGAGCTGCGGCCAGTGCACGCCGTGCCGTGAAGGCACCGGCTGGATGTGGCGCGTCATGGAGCGCCTGGTCCGTGGTGAGGCGCAGAAGCGCGAGATCGACATGCTGCTCGACGTGACCAAGCAGGTCGAAGGCCACACGATCTGCGCGCTGGGCGATGCTGCGGCCTGGCCGATCCAGGGCCTGATCCGCAACTTCCGCCCGGAGATCGAGCGCCGCATCGACGAGTTCACCCGCAACGCCCATCGCGTCGAGCCGGCGCTGGTTGCTGCGGAATAACGAGGACGGTTCATGCCCGAAGCCGAGCGCTGGGAAAAGATGAACGAGCAGTTCGCCGCCATGCTCCCCAAGGAGCTCGCCGGCGCCGTCAATATGATGGCGCATCCGGCGGCTGGCGCTGTTGCGTTCTCGGCGATGGGTTTCGGCATGGCCAGCCATGCAATCGGCGTCTGGATGGGGGCCGTGGCGGGCGTGGCGCAAGCCTCGCAGCGCATGATGGTGACGCTGGCCGACGAGGACGCGGGCGAGGTTGATGCCTTTGCCGTGCGTTCCATCTCGCCGACTGCCATGGTGCGCGCGGCGGCAAAGACGCTGATGGCCGACGTTCGTGCCGTGAGGCGTGACGTGGACGAAGTGGCCGACAGCCTCGCTGAGGGCATGACGCGGCCAAGGGCAATCGCTCGGCCGGCCGAGCCCGAGGATCTGAAGAAGATCGCGGGCGTCGGCCTGAAGCTAGAGCTGGCGCTGAACCGCGAAGGCATCTGGAGCCTGGCGCAGGTTGCGGAGTGGGGCGAGGCGGAAATCGCCTGGCTCGACGAGCATCTGGGCCTTAACGGGCGCATCGGGCGAGACGACTGGGTCGGACAGGCGATCCGGTTGGCGACCGAAGAAACGAAGCATTGAATTGGGTCGGTCGGGAGTTCCAAGAGGACAACCGGCCAAGGAATTGCGGAAACACCGCAGGGGTTTGAAGCGATATGGCTAAACTCAAGGTCGACGGTATCGAGATCGAGGTTCCCGATCACTACACGCTTCTGCAGGCAGCGGAAGAAGCGGGCGCGGAAGTGCCGCGCTTCTGCTTCCACGAGCGTCTGTCGATCGCCGGCAACTGCCGCATGTGCCTCGTCGAGGTGAAGGGTGGGCCGCCCAAGCCGGCTGCCTCCTGCGCCATGGGCGTGCGCGACCTGCGCCCCGGTCCGAACGGCGAAGCGCCCGAGATCTTCACCAACACGCCGATGGTCAAGAAGGCCCGCGAAGGCGTGATGGAGTTCCTGCTCATCAACCATCCGCTCGATTGCCCGATCTGCGACCAGGGCGGCGAGTGCGATCTGCAGGACCAGGCGATGGCCTTCGGCGTCGACTCCTCGCGCTACAAGGAAAACAAGCGCGCGGTCGAGGACAAGTATATCGGCCCGCTGGTCAAGACGATCATGACGCGCTGCATCCACTGCACGCGCTGCGTCCGCTTTACCACGGAAGTCGCCGGCATTTCCGAGCTGGGCCTGATCGGCCGTGGCGAGGACGCCGAGATCACCACCTATCTCGAGCAGGCCATGACCTCCGAGCTGCAGGGCAACGTGATCGACCTCTGCCCGGTCGGCGCGCTGACCTCGCGCCCCTACGCCTTCCAGGCTCGTCCGTGGGAGCTGACCAAGACCGAATCCATCGACGTGATGGACGCTGTCGGCTCGGCCATCCGCGTCGACAGCCGCGGCCGCGAAGTGATGCGCATCATGCCGCGCCTCAATGAGCAGGTGAACGAGGAGTGGATCTCCGACAAGACCCGCTTCATCTGGGACGGCCTGCGCACGCAGCGCCTAGACCGTCCTTATGTGCGCCGCAACGGCCGCCTGAGCCAGGCGAGCTGGGCCGAGGCCTTCGCCGCCATCAAGGAAGCCGTTTCCAAGACGTCCGCCGACCGCATCGGCGCGATTGCCGGCGATCTCGCCGCCGTCGAGGAAATGTATGCGCTGAAGCAGCTCATGGCTTCGCTCGGCTCGGCCAACATCGACTGCCGCCAGGATGGCGCCGCACTTGATCCGTCGCTCGGCCGCGCCAGCTACATCTTCAACCCGACCATCGAAGGCATCGAGCAGGCTGACGCCGTGCTGATCGTGGGCTCCAACCCGCGCTTCGAGGCTTCGGTGCTCAATGCCCGCATCCGCAAGCGCTCGCGCCAGGGCGACCTGCCGATCGGCGTGATCGGTGACATGGGCGACCTGCGCTACGACTGCGAGATGCTCGGCGCCGGCCCCGAGACGCTGAAGGAACTCGCCGACGGCAAGGGCAAGTTCTTCACCACGCTCAAGAACGCCAAGCGCCCGCTCATCATCGTGGGGCAGGGGGCTGTTGCCCGTGAGGACGGCTTTGCCGTTCTGGGCCTCGCCGCCAAGCTCGCCAATGCCGTGGGTGCGGTCAGCGACGAGTGGAACGGCTTTGCCGTGCTGCATACCGCTGCCGCGCGCGTCGGCGGTCTCGACATCGGCTTCGTGCCGGGCGCGAGCGGCAAGTCGGCCGGCGAAATGCTCGGTTCGACTGACGTTCTGTTCCTGCTCGGCGCCGACGAGTTCGACATGGCCGCGGCCGGTTCGGCCTTCGTGGTCTATATCGGCACGCATGGCGACACCGGTGCGCACCGCGCCGACGTCATCCTGCCGGCCTCGGCCTATACCGAGAAGTCGGGCACCTATGTGAACACCGAAGGCCGCGTCCAGCAGACCAACCGCGCCGGCTTTGCGCCTGGCGACGCCAAGGAAGACTGGGCGATCCTGCGCGCGCTGTCCGACGTTCTCGGCCACAAGCTGCCGTTCGACTCGCTGTCGCAGCTTCGCGCCAAGCTCCATGCTGAATATCCGCACCTGGCCGAGATCGACGAGATCGCCGCCGGCAATCCGTCCGATGTCGCCAATATCGCCAAGCTCGGCGGTGCGATCGGCAAGGATGCCTTCGTGTCTGCGGTTACCGACTTCTATCTGACCAACCCGATCGCGCGGGCCTCGGCCGTCATGGCCGAATGCTCGGCCCTCGCGAAGGACGGCTTCAAGCAGGCAGCCGAGTAGGACGATCATGGAAACCTTCTTCTCATTTTACGTCCTGCCGGGACTGATAATCCTCCTGAAGTCGGTGGCGATGCTCGTCATCCTGCTGATCTTCGTCGCGTACATTCTGTACGCCGACCGCAAGATCTGGGCGGCGGTGCAGATCCGTCGCGGCCCTAACGTGGTCGGTCCCTGGGGCCTTCTGCAGTCCTTCGCCGACCTTCTGAAATTCGTCGTCAAGGAGCCGGTCATTCCGTCCGGCGCCAACAAGGGCGTCTTCCTGCTCGCTCCGCTGGTTTCGGCGGTTCTGGCGATGGCGGCCTGGGCCGTCATTCCGGTCGATCAGGGCTGGGCCGTTGCCAACATCAATGTCGGCATCCTCTATGTCTTCGCCATCTCCTCGCTCGAGGTCTACGGCGTGATCATGGGTGGCTGGGCTTCGAACTCGAAGTATCCGTTCCTCGGCGCGCTGCGTTCGGCCGCACAGATGGTGTCCTACGAAGTCTCGATCGGCTTCGTCATCGTCACCGTGCTGCTCACCGTCGGCTCGCTCAACCTCAGCGACATCGTTCTGTCGCAGCGCACCGGCGTTGGCACCATGCTCGGCCTGCCGAACACGTTCCTCGACTGGAACTGGCTGGCGCTGTTCCCGATGTTCGTCATCTTCTTCATCTCGGCGCTGGCCGAGACGAACCGCCCGCCCTTCGACCTGGTGGAAGCCGAGTCCGAGTTGGTGGCCGGCCACATGATCGAATATTCGTCGACGCCGTTCCTGCTCTTCTTCCTCGGCGAGTATGTCGCGATCGTCCTGATGTGCGCGCTCACAACCATCCTGTTCCTGGGTGGCTGGCTGCCGCCGCTCGACTTCGCGCCGTTCACCTGGGTGCCGGGCGTCGTCTGGTTCGTGCTCAAGGTGTGCTTCGTCTTCTTCATGTTCGCCATGGTGAAGTCGTTCGTGCCGCGCTATCGCTACGACCAGCTGATGCGTCTGGGCTGGAAGGTGTTCCTGCCGATCTCGCTTGCGATGGTGGTGATCGTGGCCGCCTTCCTGAAGCTGACGGGTCTGGCGTAATGGGTGCGGGCATCATCGGCGCACTGGTTGGACTGGCGATCGCAGTGGCGGACTTTGCGCTGCTGCGGATGCTGGCCGCCCGCGTCGAGCTGCCCGAAACCAAGCGGGTTCTCAACATTACCGGTTTGAGCCAGTTCCGGCTGCTGCCGGCCATCGGCTACTTCGTAGCCCCATACGTAATCGGAGATTGACGATGTCAGCTCTCGCCCAAGCCGCCAAATCGCTCCTGCTCAAGGAGTTCGTGTCGGCTTTCTTCCTGTCGATGCGGATGTTCTTCTCGCCCAAGCCGACGTTGAACTACCCGCACGAGAAGGGGCCGGTCAGCCCGCGCTTCCGTGGCGAACACGCGCTGCGCCGTTATCCGAACGGCGAAGAGCGCTGCATCGCCTGCAAGCTGTGCGAGGCGATCTGCCCGGCGCAGGCCATCACCATCGAGGCCGGCCCGCGCCGCAACGACGGCACCCGCCGCACCGTGCGCTACGACATCGACATGGTGAAGTGCATCTATTGCGGCTTCTGCCAGGAAGCCTGCCCGGTCGACGCCATCGTCGAGGGGCCGAACTTCGAATTCGCGACCGAAACGCGCGAGGAGCTGTACTACGACAAGGACAAGCTGCTCGCCAACGGCGACCGGTGGGAGCGCGAAATCGCGCGCAACATCGCTCTAGATGCGCCGTATCGCTGAGACAGAATCATGGACGAGCCGAAAATGCTCGTCTAAGGAACACGCGGCCTTGACTGCCCGAAAGGGCGGAAAATGGCCAGAAATCTGGTCGGACGGGCAATGCCGCGACCCAAGTAGGATAACTGGGGGAACCCCATGCTCAACGGACTAGAGGCGGCCTTTTTCTACCTCTTTGCCTTTATTGCGGTCGCGTCGGCCTTCATGGTCATCTCGGCCCGCAATCCTGTGCATTCGGTTCTCTTTCTGATCCTCACCTTCTTTAATGCGGCGGGCCTTTTCCTGCTGACCGGGGCTGAGTTCCTGGCGCTGATCCTGCTCGTCGTTTACGTCGGCGCCGTGGCGGTGCTGTTCCTGTTCGTCGTCATGATGCTCGACGTCGACTTCGCGGAAATGAAGTCGGGCGCGCTGCAATATGCGCCGATCGGCGCGCTGGTCGGCCTGATCCTGCTGGCCGAACTGATCGTGGTGACGGGCGGTTACGTTTTCACGCCGAAGCTGGCCGAGACGGTCGCAGCCCCCATGCCGGATCTGGCGACGCGCCAGAATACGGCCGCGCTCGGCGACATCCTTTATACGGACTACGTCCTCTACTTCCAGGTAGCCGGCCTGGTGCTGCTGGTCGCCATGATCGGCGCCATCGTGCTCACGCTGCGCCACAAGCAGGGGATCAAGAGACAGAACATCTCGGCACAGGTCGCCCGCACGGCGTCCTCGATCGAAGTCAAAAAAGTCGAGACTGGCAAGGGAATCTGACGATGGTTGTTGGCATCGCACATTATCTGACCGTTTCGGCGATCCTGTTCACACTAGGCGTGTTCGGCATCTTCCTGAACCGCAAGAACGTGATCGTCATCCTGATGTCGATCGAACTCATCCTGCTCGCGGTGAACCTGAACTTCGTCGCTTTCTCGGCGACGCTCCACGACATGGTGGGGCAGGTCTTCGCGCTTTTCGTGCTGACTGTCGCTGCCGCTGAAGCTGCAATCGGTCTTGCCATTCTCGTCGTCTTCTTCCGCAACCGCGGCTCGATCGCGGTCGAAGACGTGAACATGATGAAGGGCTGACGGGACACAATTATGTATCAGGCAATCGTCTTCCTTCCTCTTCTCGGCTTCCTGATTGCCGGCCTGTTCGGCAACGCCATCGGTGCCAAGGCGTCCGAGTACATCACCTCGGGCTTCCTGGTGATTTGCGCGGTGCTGTCGTGGGTCGCTTTCTTCTCGGTCGGGCTCGGCACGACCGAGGCCTTCACGATCCCGCTGCTGCGCTTCATCGACGTGGGCACGCTGCAGTCCGACTGGGCGCTGCGCGTCGACACGCTGACGGTGGTCATGCTCGTCGTCGTCAACACCGTGTCGGCGCTCGTGCACATCTACTCGATCGGCTACATGCATCACGATCCGAGCCGGCCGCGCTTCTTCGCCTATCTGTCGCTGTTCACCTTCGCCATGCTCATGCTGGTGACGTCGGACAACCTCGTGCAGATGTTCTTCGGCTGGGAAGGCGTGGGTCTGGCCTCGTACCTGCTGATCGGCTTCTGGTACAAGAAGCCTTCGGCCAATGCGGCAGCGATCAAGGCCTTCGTCGTCAACCGCGTCGGCGATTTTGGCTTCATCCTGGGCATCGCGGGCGTGTTCGTGCTGTTCGGCAGCGTGAACTTCGACTCGATCTTCGCGACCGCTGCATCCTACGTGCCGCATGAGGGCGTTGCCGAAAGCACCGCTGCCGTCTTCAACTTCCTCGGCCACGAGCTCGACCGCGCTTCGGCGCTTACGGTCATCTGCCTGCTGCTCTTCATGGGCGCCATGGGCAAGTCGGCGCAGGTTCCGCTGCACACCTGGCTTCCGGACGCCATGGAAGGCCCGACGCCTGTGTCGGCCCTGATCCACGCGGCGACCATGGTCACCGCCGGCGTGTTCATGCTGGCCCGCCTGTCGCCGATCTTCGAGCTGTCGCATACCGCGCTCGTCTGCGTCACTTTCATCGGTGCCATCACCGCCTTCTTCGCGGCCACCGTTGGTCTGGTGCAGAACGACATCAAGCGCGTCATCGCTTACTCGACCTGTTCGCAGCTCGGCTACATGTTCGTCGCGCTCGGCATGGGCTTCTATTCCGCCGCTATCTTCCACCTGTTCACGCACGCCTTCTTCAAGGCGCTGCTGTTCCTGGGTTCGGGCTCGGTCATCCATGCCGTCTCCGACGAGCAGGACATGCGCAAGATGGGCGGCCTCAAGAAGCTGATCCCGGTCACCTACTGGATGATGGTCATCGGCACCCTGGCGCTCACCGGCGTCGGCATCCCGGGCACCATCATCGGCACGGCCGGTTTCTTCTCGAAGGACGCGATCGTGGAAGGCGCCTTCGCCGGCATCGGCCACAACGCGATGGCGGGCTTCGCCTTCACGCTCCTGGTCATCGGCGCCGTGTTCACGAGCTTCTACTCGTGGCGCCTGATCTTCATGACCTTCCATGGCAAGCCGCGCGCTACCGCCGACGTCATGCACCACGTGCATGAATCGCCGCCGGTGATGCTGGTGCCGCTGTTCATTCTCGCCGTTGGCGCGCTCATGGCCGGCGTGGTGTTCCACGACCAGTTCATCGGCGAGGGCTACAGCGAGTTCTGGAAGGCCGCGCTCTATGTCCTGCCGGAAAACCACATCCTGCACGAAGTCCACAACGTGCCGCTGTGGGTGAAGCTGTCGCCGTTCGTCGCCATGATCATCGGCTTCGTCACCGCCTACCAGTTCTACATCCGCTCGCCGGAAACGCCGAAGTACCTGGCGGCTCAGCATCGCGGCCTCTATGCCTTCCTGCTGAACAAGTGGTACTTCGACGAGCTGTACGACTTCCTCTTCGTCCGTACGGCCAAGAAGCTTGGCAGGTTCCTTTGGAAGAAGGGCGACGGCGCCGTCATCGACGGCTTCGGCCCGGATGGTGTGTCGGCCTGGGTGGTCGACGTCACCAACCGCGTGGTCAAGCTGCAAACAGGATATCTCTACCACTATGCATTCGTCATGCTGATCGGCGTCGCAGCCCTCGTCACGTGGATGATGCTCGGGAGCTCGTTTTAGACCATGACCGATTGGCCCATTCTTTCTACGGTCACGTTCCTGCCGCTGGTCGGCGCGTTCCTGATCCTTCTGATCCGGGACGACAGTGAGGCTGCGCGCCGCAACATCCGCGCGGTCGCGCTGCTGACGACCGCCTTCACCTTCATCGTGTCCATCTTCATCTGGACCGGTTTCGACTACAACAACCCCGGCTTCCAGATGGTCGAGCAGGCCAACTGGATCGGCGGCGGCATCTCCTATCACATGGGCGTCGACGGCATTTCGATGCTGTTCGTCATCCTGACGACGTTCCTGATGCCGATCTCCATCCTGGCGAGCTGGGAGTCGATCCAGACCCGGGTGAAGGCGTACATGATCGCCTTCCTCATCCTGGAAACGCTGATGATCGGCGTGTTCTGCGCGCTGGACCTGGTGCTGTTCTACGTCTTCTTCGAAGGCGGCCTGATCCCGATGTTCATCATCATCGGCGTCTGGGGCGGCAAGCGGCGCGTCTACGCCAGCTTCAAGTTCTTCCTCTACACGCTGCTCGGGTCGGTGCTGATGCTGCTCGCCATCATGGCGATGTATTGGGACGCCGGCACCACCGACATTCCGACGCTTTTGGCGCACAAGTTCCCGGCCGGCATGCAGACATGGCTATGGCTTGCCTTCTTCGCCTCCTTTGCGGTGAAGATGCCGATGTGGCCGGTGCACACCTGGCTGCCCGACGCGCACGTTGAAGCACCGACGGCCGGCTCGGTCATCCTGGCAGCGATCCTCTTGAAGATGGGCGGATACGGCTTCCTGCGCTTCTCGCTGCCGATGTTCCCGGACGCCTCGCTCTACTTCCAGCCGCTGGTCTTTGCGCTGTCGGTCATCGCCATCATCTACACCTCGCTGGTGGCGCTGATGCAGGAAGACATGAAGAAGCTGATCGCCTATTCGTCGGTCGCGCACATGGGCTACGTCACCATGGGCATCTTCGCCATGAACGCCCAGGGCATCCAGGGCTCGCTGTTCCAGATGCTGTCGCACGGCCTGGTCTCGGGCGCGCTCTTCCTCTGCGTCGGCGTGGTCTATGACCGCATGCACACCCGCGAAATCGCGGCGTACGGCGGCCTGGTCAACAACATGCCGAAATACGCGGTCGCCTTCCTGATCTTCACCATGGCCAATGTCGGCCTGCCGGGCACCAGCGGCTTCGTCGGCGAGTTCCTGACGCTGATCGGCGCCTTCCGGGCCAACACCTGGGTCGCGCTGTTTGCTGCATCGGGCGTCATCCTGTCGGCGGCCTATGCGCTGTGGCTCTACCGCAAGGTCATCTTCGGCGCGCTGACCAAGGATAGCCTGAAGGGGCTGCTCGACATGTCGCCGCGCGAGAAGGCGATCATCTATCCGCTGGTCGTGCTGACGATCTTCTTCGGCATCTACCCGGCTGCGGTCTTCGACGTGACCGCTGCTTCGGTGCAGTCGCTGATTTCCAACATCACCGCATCGCTCGACGCTGCGCACGCCGTGGCTGCGAACTGAGGTCTTGAACATGACGCCGGAACTTTACTCGAGCCTCTCGCTGATCCTGCCGGAGCTAATCGTCGCCGTCGGCGCGCTGGCGCTGCTGATGATCGGCGTCTATTCGGGCGAGCGTGCCGCCAACACCGTGACCGGTCTTTCGGTCGCGGTGCTGATCGGCGCGGGCGCCTGGCTGGTGCTGTTCGGCGGCAACGGGCAGGCCTTCAACGGCGCCTTCGTTGCCGACCCGTTCGCCAAGCTGATGAAGGTCCTGATGCTGATCGGCTCGGTGGTGACGCTGATCGTCTCGGTAGGCTTCGCCAAGGCCGAGAGGTTCGACAAGTTCGAGTATCCGGTGCTGATCCTTCTGGCCACCGTCGGCATGATGCTGATGATCTCGGCCAACAGCATGATCACGCTCTATCTCGGCCTCGAGCTGCAGTCGCTGGCGCTCTATGTCGTCGCCGCATTCAACCGTGAAAGCGCGCGTTCGACGGAAGCCGGCTTGAAGTATTTCGTGCTCGGCGCTCTGTCCTCGGGCATGCTGCTCTATGGCATCAGCCTCGTCTACGGTTACACCGGCCATGTCGGCTTCCAGCAGATCGCGGCCGCGCTTTCGGGCAGCGAGCGTCAGCTCGGCTTGGTCTTCGGCCTGGTGTTCGTGCTTGCCGGTGTTGCCTTCAAGATCTCGGCCGTGCCGTTCCACATGTGGACGCCGGACGTCTATGAAGGCGCACCGACCCCGGTGACGACCTTCTTTGCCTCGGCGCCGAAGATGGCGGCGATGGCGCTGATGGTTCGCGTGACCATGACCGCCTTCGAGCCGATCTCGACCGACTGGCAGCAGATCGTCGTCTTCATCTCGATCGCCTCGATGCTTCTCGGCTCGTTCGCCGCGATCGGCCAGCGCAACATCAAGCGCCTGATGGCCTATTCGTCGATCGGCCATGTCGGCTTCGCGCTGGTCGGCCTCGCCGCCAACACCCAAGCCGGCGTTCAGGGCGTCATCATCTACATGCTGATCTATCTGGCGATGACGCTCGGCACCTTCGCCTTCATCCTCGCCATGCGCCGCAAGGACGGCAATGTCGAGCAGATCAGCGATCTGTCCGGCCTTGCCACCACCAACCCGGTGATGGCGACGATCCTCACCATCCTGATGTTCTCGCTGGCCGGCATTCCGCCGCTCGCGGGCTTCTGGGCCAAGTGGTACGTTTTCCTCGCCGCCATCAATGCCAACCTCTACGGCCTTGCGGTGATCGGCGTTCTGGCCTCGGTGGTGGGCGCCTACTATTACCTGCGCGTCATCAAGATCATGTGGTTCGACGAGCCGGTCGGCGGATTCGTGCCGATGGCTGGCGAGCTGCGTCTGGTGCTGGGCGTCTCCGGTGCGTTCATCCTGTTCTACGTGCTGATCGCTGGACCGATCGGCCGCGTTGCAGAAGCCGCCGCGAAGTCGTTCTTCTGACGAGATGGGATTTCAGCTCGCTCCGACAGCTGCAGCCGAGGGCTTTCGGCTCGAGGCACATGACAGCGTCGGATCGACCAACGCCATAGCGCTCGAGAGGGCGCGGGAAGGCGACCCGGGCAGGCTCTGGGTCGTCTCCAAGAAGCAGGAAAGCGGGCGCGGCCGCCGTGGCCGTGCCTGGGTGACGCCCGAGGGCAATCTTGCCGCTACGCTTCTGCTGGTCGTCGATCGTGATCTCAAGACCGCAGCCACGCTCGGCTTCGTCGCCGGGCTTGCGCTTTCCGATGCGCTGGAAGCGGTCGTACCCGGACGCATCGCCATCGCCGCCGACGGGGCAAATGACGGGCGCGGCAATCGCTTCGAACTGAAATGGCCTAACGACGTGCTCGCCAAGGGCGCCAAGATGGCGGGCATCCTGCTCGAATCCTCGATGCTGGATGCGAACCGCTTCGCGCTCGCCATCGGCATCGGCGTCAACGTTGTCGCCCATCCCGAAGACGTTCCCTATCCGGCAACCTCGCTCAAGGCGCTGGGGTCGGATTGCGACGCCGAAACGCTGTTCCTGGCGCTGTCCGATGCCTGGAGCGAAAACATGCGCCTCTGGAACGAGGGGCGGGGGCTCGAACTCATTCGCCAGCGCTGGCTGGCGCATGCGGCCGGTCTCGGCGGCCAGGTGGCTGTACGCGTCGAAGGCAATATCGTGCGCGGCGTGTTCGAAACCATCGACGAGGACTGTCGTTTCGTCATTCGTGATGATACCGGCGCGGTGCTTAAGATCGCAGCCGGCGACGTGCATTTCGGAGCCGTAGCTTCGGCTAGTGCTACCTAGACAAGCATCGAACGGACCACAGATCCGCGAAAGTGTCCGATGCGGCAGATCGGGACACCCGGCGAGAGTATGAAAAGGATAAGACATGGCGAAATCCAGGGAAGCTGAACTCGTATTCGTGCCGCTTGGCGGCGTGGGCGAGATCGGCATGAATTTCGCGCTCTATGGCTTCGGGCCTGTCGACAACCGCGAATGGATCATCGTCGATGTCGGCGTCACTTTCCCCGACCCGACCCTGCCGGGCGTCGATCTGGTGCTGCCCGACACGCGCTTCATCGAAAACGAGCTGCACAATCTGCGCGGAATCGTCATCACCCATGCCCATGAAGACCACTACGGCGCGCTGCTGGACCTGTGGCCGCGCCTGAAGGCTCCGGTGTGGATGACGCCGTTCTCCGCGGGCCTTTTGGAGGCCAAGCGCCAGTCCGAAGGCGGCGCGACCAAGGTGCCGGTGACGATCTATCGCGCCGGCGAGACGTTTAACGTCGGGCCGTTCTCCATCGAGGCACTGGCCGTCACGCACTCCATTCCCGAGCCGATGTCGCTGGCGATCACCTCGCCGCTCGGCACGGTGATCCATACGGGTGACTGGAAGATCGATCCGGCCCCGGCCATCGGCCCCAAGACCGACGAGGCGCGCTTCCGCGAGTTGGGCGAGCAGGGCGTTCTGGCGCTGGTTTGCGATTCCACCAATGCACAGCGCGAGGGCGAATCCCCGTCCGAGAAGGAAGTCGGCGAGGGCTTGCGCGGCGTCATCGAAAAAGCGCCGGGCCGCGTTGCCGTCACCACCTTCTCCTCCAATGTCGGGCGCATCCGCTCCATCGCGGAAGCCGCGCGCGACGCCGGCCGCCAGGTTCTGGTGCTCGGCCGCTCGCTGAAGCGGGTCATCGATGTCTCCACCGAACTCGGCTACATGGACGGCCTGCCGGAGTTCATCTCCGAGGACGACTACGGCTATATCCCGCGCGAAAACCTCGTCATCATCTGCACCGGCAGCCAGGGCGAGGCGCGCGCAGCACTTGCTAAGCTGGCCCGCGACGAGATGAAGACGGTGGCGCTTTCGCCGGGCGACCTCGTCGTTTTCTCCTCGCGTACCATTCCCGGCAACGAGAAGGCCATTCTGGAGATCAAGAACCTCCTGGTCGACCAGGGCATAAAGATCATCGAGGACGGCGACGCGCTGGTGCACGTTTCCGGTCACCCGCGCCGCAGCGAACTTCGCCGCATGTATGAGTGGGTGAAGCCGCGCATCGCCGTGCCGGTGCATGGTGAAGCGGCCCATCTGGTCGCGCATGGCTCGCTGGCCGCGGCCTGCGGCGTTCCGGAAGTAGCGCAGATCCGTGACGGCGATATGCTGAAGCTCGCGCCGGGTGCGGCCGAGATCATCGACCAGGTGCCGTTCGGCCGTATCTACAAGGACGGCAAGCTGACCGGCGACGACGAAACGATGGGTATTCGCGATCGCCGCAAGCTCTCCTTCGCTGGCCACGTGGCGGTCAATGTGGTGCTGGACGATCGCTTTGAGCTCTCCGGCGACCCGGATATCGTGGCTATCGGCGTCGCAAGTGTGGACCAGGCTGGCGAAGAACTGGAAGACCTGATGCTGGATGCGGCAATCGGCGCGGTCGACAGCATACCCCGCGCGCGCCGAAAAGATCTCGATCTTGTGCAGGAAGCCGTGCGGCGTGCCGTTCGCGCCGCCGCCAACGAAGCCTGGGGCAAGAAGCCGATCGTGACGGTGTTCGTCACGCGCTGACCGTGGAGCGTAGAATGCTTGGCCGTCTCAACCATGTCGCCATCGCCGTGCCGGATCTCGCAGCCGCGAGCGCCGTCTATCGCGACATGCTGGGTGCCAAGCTGACCGAGCCGCAGGCGCTGCCCGAACATGGGGTGACGGTGGTGTTCATCGACACCGGCAACACCAAGATCGAACTGCTCGAGCCGTTGGGGGAGGGCTCTCCGATTGCCGCTTTCCTGGAAAAGAACCCGGCCGGCGGCATGCATCACCTCTGCTACGAGGTGGAAGACATCATCGCTGCGCGCGATCGGCTGAAGGCCGCAGGCGCGCGCGTGCTGGGCGATGGAAACCCCAAGATCGGTGCGCATGGCAAGCCGGTGCTTTTCCTGCACCCCAAGGACTTCCTCGGCACGCTGGTCGAACTGGAACAGGTGTAGGCTCATGACTGGCTGGATTCCGACTGTCGCCGTCTATTTCGTCATCTGGTGGACGGTCCTCTTCATCGCACTGCCCTTCGGCCTGAAGACGCAGGACGACGACAAGAACGTCACCCTCGGCACCGAAGCGAGCGCGCCTCGCGGGCCGCACATGCTGCGCGCGATCATTATCACCACCATACTGGCCTTCGTGATCTACGGGGCGTTCTACTATCTCACCCGCGTGCTCGGGCTGGGCTTCGACGATTTCCCGAAATTCGTGCCGGACTACCAGTAAGTCGGCTCTAGAAGCGGCTTAGCGGTGTAATTCGTCGGAGGGGCACGTCTCCGCGACCGTCTACGCCTGTTTCGCGCATTTGGCCGAACATTCAATCAACTGGGACGTCGAGGGACCTCTGCGCGCAGCTTGCCGCAGGGGAGCCCTTTCTTTCCAAAAAGCTATATTGCAAATGGCGGCTGAATAGGTAATTTAGTCTAGTGATTTGGTGAAGTATCGAGTCACGAAAGCGCAGTGCATCGATGGGACTGAGGCGGGCCCTGTCATAAAAATGCAAAGTGTTTGGTGCACAAAAAAAATGCAAGGCACGAGGCCTTGCAATTAAACGCGTCCGATCTGCTTTCCGTTTCCGGCGGCTGCGAATTACCGCGCCTAGATCGCATCCTCCCAAGACTTTGACCGCGTAGGAGAACAGATTTTTTCTCTGTCCTCTCGATTATGTGAGCACACTAGACCAAGCTGCGCTGAATTGTCACGAACATTTTTGCGTGGATGGCCCATTAGATGTGCTGCACTGCACAATGGGTTTGCAGCCCCTGCACATGGCTTGGGCACGGACGGGCGGGCCAAAGACGCGCAATCTGTCGCGGTTGGCCCCCAAGTGCCTGTTCCGTAGCGGCTTCGGGTTTCCAAGCCGCCTTGAAATAGCTATGAAGCGCGGGCAGGCAACAACTCTGCGCCGGTACCGATTCCGGTTCCGGTTCCTCTTTCTTCTTTGACGGAATTCCTCATGCGTCTATCGCGCTACTTCCTGCCCATCCTGAAAGAGAATCCGCGCGAGGCCGAAATCGTCTCGCACCGTCTGATGCTGCGCGCTGGCATGATCCGCCAGCAGGCCGCAGGCAGCTTCTCCTGGCTGCCACTGGGCAAGCGCGTTCTGGACAAGGTGTGCCGGATCATTCGCGAGGAGCAGGACCGCGCCGGCGCGCTGGAAATCCTCATGCCGACCATTCAGTCTGCCGACCTGTGGCGCGAGAGCGGCCGCTATGACGACTATGGCGACGAGATGCTGCGCATCAAGGACCGCAACAAGCGCGACATGCTGTTCGGCCCGACCAACGAGGAAATGGTCACGGAGATCTTCCGTTCCTACGTCAAGACCTACAAGGACCTGCCGCTGAACCTTTACCACATCCAGTGGAAGTTCCGCGACGAGCGGCGCCCGCGCTTCGGCGTCATGCGCAGCCGTGAGTTCCTGATGAAGGACGCCTATTCCTTCGACATCGACTACGAAGGCGCCCGGGCGGCCTATAACCGCATGTTCGTCTCCTATCTGCGCACCTTCACGCGCATGGGCCTGCAGGCCATTCCGATGCGCGCCGACACCGGCCCGATCGGCGGCGACCTCAGCCACGAATTCATCATCCTGGCCGAGACCGGCGAAAGCCAGGTCTATTGCGCCCGCGAGTTCCTGGACCTGCCGGTGCCGGGCGAGAACGTCGACTTCACCAATGACGGAGAGATCGCCGGCATCGTCCAGCAGTGGACGACGCCCTATGCGGCCACCGACGAAATGCATGACGAAGCTGCCTGGAACGCCGTTCCCGCCGGCGACCAGCTCTCGGCGCGGGGCATTGAGGTCGGCCACATCTTCCACTTCGGCGAAAAGTATTCCAAGCCGATGGAAGCCAAGGTCGCCGGCCCGGACGGCAAGGATCACTACGTGTCCATGGGCTCCTACGGCATCGGGCCGTCGCGCCTCATCGCTGCGATCATCGAGGCCAGCCACGACGAGAACGGCATTATCTGGCCGGAGGCCGTGGCGCCGTTCCAGGTGGGCGTCATCAACATGAAGACGGGCGACGCCGAGTGCGACCGCGTGTCGGAAGAGCTCTATGACGCGCTCACCGCCGCCGGCAAGGACGTGCTCTACGACGACACCGACCAGCGCTCGGGCGGCAAGTTCGCCACAGCCGACCTGATCGGCCTGCCGTGGCAGATCATCGTCGGCCCGCGCGGCGTGGCCGCAGGCGAGGTCGAGATCAAGAACCGCCGTACCGGCGAGAGGGAGACCCTGTCGATCCCCGCCGCCATTGCTCGCTTCGGTAGGGACTGATGGCTAAGGCGGCGGCCAAGCCGGCTGGCGCCGGACCTTTCTCCGCCTTCGAGCGGATGGTGGCGTGGCGCTACCTGCGCTCGCGGCGCAAGGAAACGGTCATCTCGGTGATCGCCTCGATGTCGTTCATCGGCATCATGCTGGGCGTGGCAACCCTCATCATCGTCATGGCGGTGATGAACGGCTTCCGCGGCGAGCTGCTGAGCCGCATCCTCGGCATCAACGGCCACTTGATCGTCCAGCCGGTCGATACGCCGCTGGAGGATTATGATGCGGTCTCCGGCCGCATCAACGGCGTGGCCGGCGTCAAATACGCCATCCCCCTCATCGACGGCCAGGTTCTGGCGCAGGGCGAGGTGGGTGCCGGCAACGGCGCGCTGGTGCGCGGCATTCGCGGCCAGGACCTCGGCAAGATTTCGCTGGTTGCCAACAACATCAAGCAGGGCTCGCTCGTCGGCTTCGACGACAATCACGAGGCCGTGGCGATCGGCTCGCGCATGGCCGACAATCTCGGCCTGTCGCTCGGCAACACCATCACCCTGATCTCGCCGGAGGGCGACGTCACCCCGATGGGCACGACGCCGCGCATGAAGGGCTACAAGATCGCGGCGATCTTTGAAGTGGGCATGTCGGAATACGATGCCTCCATCATCTACATGCCGCTTTCGGAGGCGCAGCTGTTCTTCAACATGGAAGGACGAGCGCAGACGATCGAGGTCTTCGTCGACAATCCAGACGCGGTCGATTCGTTGAAACCGCGCGTGGAGGAGGCGACCCAGCGTCCGGTCTTCATTTCCGATTGGCGGCAACGAAACCAGACCTTCTTCTCGGCCCTGCAGGTCGAGCGCAACGTCATGTTCATGATCCTGACTCTGATCGTGCTTGTGGCCGCGCTCAACATCATCTCGGGCTTGGTCATGCTGGTGAAGGACAAGGGCAGGGACATCGCGATCCTGCGCACCATGGGCGCCACGCGCGGCGCGGTCATGCGCATCTTCGTGATGACGGGTGCTGCCATCGGCGTCACCGGCACCATAGCCGGCGTCCTCCTCGGCATCGTCGTGTGCCTGAACGTCGAGTCGATCCGTCAGTTCTTCTCCTGGGTTTCGGGTACGGTGCTGTTCAATCCCGAGCTCTATTTCCTGAGCAAACTGCCGGCCAGGATGGATTTCAACGAGACCGTCAGCGTCGTCATCATGGCGCTTACCCTCTCGTTCCTGGCCACGCTGTTTCCTGCCTGGCGGGCCGCCAAGCTCGATCCGGTCGAAGCGTTGCGGTACGAATGATGGCTAACGAAAAAGTTATCGAACTGAAGGGCGTCGAGCGGCACTACGTCCAGGGGCCGCGCAAGCTCACCATCCTCAATGGCGCCGAGTTTTCGTTGCGGCGCGGCGAGATGGTGGCGCTCGTCGCCCCCTCGGGCTCAGGCAAGTCCACGCTGCTGCACACCGCCGGCCTGCTCGAAAAGCCGGATGCCGGTGATGTCATCCTGTCCGGACGCGCCTGCGGACGCCTGTCCGACGACGAGCGTACGTCCATCCGCCGCAACGACATCGGCTTCGTCTACCAGTTCCACCACCTGCTGCCTGAATTCTCGGCCATTGAGAACGTCATGATGCCGCAACTGGTAAAGGGGCTGGCGCCGGCCGAGGCGCGAGCGCGGGCAGGGCAGCTGCTGGAATACATGCAGATCGGCAAGCGCGGCCAACATCGCCCCTCCGAGCTTTCGGGCGGCGAGCAGCAGCGCGTGGCGATCGCACGCGCGGTGGCCAATGCGCCGCTGCTGCTCTTGGCCGACGAGCCGACCGGCAATCTCGATCCCGTCACCGCCTCTTACGTCTTCGACGCGCTCTTTGCGCTGGTGCGTCAGTCGGGGCTTGCGGCGCTGATCGCAACCCACAACCACGAGCTCGCCGCCCGCATGGACCGCCGCGTCACCCTCATGGACGGCAAGGTGGTGCCTCTCTGAGGCACCACGCCGGGTTTTTTTCCCCGGTTTGAGGGGAGGCCGCATCCAAGCGTAGCGGAGGGTGCGGGTGAGGCCACAGCAGTTGTGCGTGGCATGGACCTACCCAGTCGGCCGCTTCGCAAGCCGCCCATCGCTATGTTTCCGGGCGCTCGTCGTTCGAACAGCCAAATCGTTGCCTTTTGGTGGCCTTCGGCCATCACTCCTCACCCTCATGGGGGTAAGGCTATCGCATAAGGCGCGACTTACCCCCACTCCGCCTCGCTTCGCTTGGCACCTCTCCCCCTCAAAAGGGGAGAGGAGGGGTGCCAGGCTTGCGGACGGCGTTTCCTCTCCCCGTCGATCGGGGGGGCCGAAGGACGGGCGAGACCCGCGGCTCGCCCCGGAATGGCGGTTTGCGAAGCAAACCGGAGTGGGGATCGAATTCTACCGTCATCCTCGGGCCGGAGCACGAGCGCAGCGAAGTGCGGAGGACCCGGGGATCCATGCCGGTCGGCCAAAGCTGCCGCAGCGGCGCAGGCACAGCTGAACCAGACAGCCTGTCTGTGGATGAATTCACCGCATTCTCGGCGCTAGCTCATTGAGATCGCAGGCCCCGAGACAAAATCGCCCTCTCTTTCATCCCCCACCTTTCCGCCTCCCGCATAATCCTCGGCATCGCCCTCGCGGGAACACGGGTCATGAACCGGATGAGCGTGGAGGGCGACGGCGTCCGGGCTGGTGGCGTGACGGTAGCGCTGCTGGATGATGAATCCCCAAGTCCGGGCCTTTGCGGCGGCTGGCGGCGCGAATGCCGAGGCGACTGAGCGGGGCAAGAGCGTCGGGTGGGCGCATGGCTAGCGTCAACCAATACCCTTAGAGACGCGATGCCATGCGTCCACGTTCCCATGATCCGACTTCGTTTCGAGGCGCGGTAACGCCCCTTCGCGCCCAAGGGGGCAGGGGCCGACAAGTGCAAGAGATTTGCGGATAAGGCGAGGCCTTAACCTTTGATTAACCGCATCGCCGCCTCAGCGCGTTCGGGGCTGACTCGGGTTTGACAATGGAACAAAAATAGAACAAAGTGAAAACAATTCAGATACAGGAGGAAATGATGACCGATCTGATCCAGGATGTCCTCTCGCTGATTTGCATGAGCGCATTTCTCGTCACGATGGCGATGTGGATCGGCGCGATGTGAGCCAGTCCTCGGTCGTCCGGGCGGGTTTTAGCCCGCCTTGCGATGTGCTTCGGCCGTGGATGCGGCCGGGCCGAACACGGTCTCGAAAGCCGCCTTCAGCGCCACGTCGAGATCGGTCATGGTCACCGGCAGGCCGAGATCGACCAGGCTGGTTACGCCATGCTCGGCTATGCCGCACGGCACGATGCCGCTGAAATGGTCGAGGTTGGGCTCGACGTTGATGGCGATGCCGTGAAAGCTCACCCAGCGGCGCAGGCGGATGCCGATGGCCGCGATCTTGTCCTCGGCGGGGGATCCGTCGGGCATCGGCGGCCGATCCGGCCGCACCACCCAGACGCCGACGCGATCCTCGCGTCGCTCGCCGTGAATGTTGAAGCGGTCGAGGGTCATGATGATCCAGGCTTCCAGCGCGGCCACGAAGGCGCGCACGTCCTCGCGCCGACGCTTCAGGTCGAGCATGACATAGGCCACGCGCTGGCCGGGGCCGTGATAGGTGTATTCGCCGCCGCGCCCGGCATCGAAGACCGGGAACCGGTCGGGGTCGACAAGGTCGCTGGGCTGCGCGCTGGTGCCGGCGGTGTAGAGCGGCGGGTGCTCGACCAGCCACACAAGTTCACCCGCACTGCCGTCGCGAATCGCTGCAGCGCGCGATTCCATGAAGGCGAGGGCGTCTTCATACGGGGTCAGACCCGGCTCGATTCGCCATTCGACGGGCGGCGAATCGGCCGCCGGCAAAAAAGATGTGTCGATCTGGCTGCGCTGATTCATGGCCTGGCCTCGAAAACTCCCCCCTCATATGGCTGCGGGCACGCAAAAGGTCCAGTTTCTCCTCTGCGGCGGTGCGGTTTTCCTCGCTCCAAGCCCGGCATTCCCCTGCGTCGTCACAAAGAATTCGAATATTCGTCACGGCGTACTTGTGCCCCCCAAAACGATTTGCTACATGCCCACCTGCCGGTCGAGACCGGCCCTTTCGTGACGTGCGGTCGTGGCGGAATTGGTAGACGCGCAGCGTTGAGGTCGCTGTGGGGCAACCCGTGGAAGTTCGAGTCTTCTCGACCGCACCAGTCACTCTTAAGAGCCCAGGACTATTGGGCTTTCTCAGGATCTGCGATCCAATCCATTAAGACACTGAGAGCCTTATTCGGCGGCGAGGAAAACCAACCTCGCTGGCAGTTGGCGCGAGTCGGCCACCCGCAGGATACGGCCGCTCAACTTTCCCAATGCAGAGCTTCCTCAGGCAGGGACAGCACCCGGTTTCCACGCTTCTGCGGCGGTTGGGCCAAAATGCGTGTGCTTGAGCCAGTCCGCCAGGCGCAGGGCCATCGAGACGATCATCAATGTCGGATTGGCGTGCGAGGCCGTTGGGAAAACCGAGCTTCCTGCCACATAGACATTTCCCACCTCGTGAAGGCGGCAATTGCGGTCCACGACGCCATGCGCCGGATCGTCGGACATCCTGGTTGTGCCGGTCGGATGGGCAACGTCAGTGAACGACTCAGGCAAGCCTCCTTCTGCGAGCCAGGCGGGAGGAATCGGTGCACCGAGACCGATTCGGGCAAGCTCCTGTGCGAGGATGCTGGCCAGTTCGGCAACCGATCGCTTTTCCAGCTCGGAAATCTTCCAGTTCACGCGCGCAATGGGCTGCCCCTGCTCATCCCTGCGTTCGGAGAGCGTGACGCGGCTTTCAGGATCGGGTTGCTGCTCCACCAAGCAATCGAAGACCAGCCTGTCGACCTTGTGCCGGACGTTGCGTCCCTTCGCGAAGCGTTGGTAAAGCCCCTCCACAAGGTTCATCGGATCGGCGACGGCGCGGCGCATGTCCGTCAGATATCGCGGCGAGCTGCGCGTGTAGAGGCGCTTGAGCGCGTCCCAGGGATCGTCTTCGGACCTGTGCTCGGACAGATAAGCCGCGCAGTTCAGCAGCTGCTTTTGCCGCTGCAGGGCAGGGCTCAGTGCCAGGCCGTGCGAATAAACGTGGGTCCTGTTGCGCTGCCGGAGTTGGAACAGGCCCAGCCTGGCCTGGACCGCGCGCGCCGACTTGGCGCCATAGTGGCCGAGGCTAATGCGTGGGTGGTCCATCAGGAAACGTCCCACCAGATCGTTTTGGTTTCCCACGCCACTTGCGCGGGTGCGCCTGGAGGCGAGCAGAAGCCTGGCGTTCTCCAACCCGCCGCCGGCAAGCACCGCAATCTTTGGAACGATGCGGACAGTGCGGCCAGGAGCCGGCGTGACCTCGAGCGAGGTCAGTCGGCGACCGCTTTCGTCGGTGCACAGTTGCGTGACCGGTGCATGGACATAGGCTTGGATGTTTTCAGCTGTCTGGCTCAGAAAGTGAGGCCCAAAGCGCAGGAACTCCATTGGCTGTTTGGGGTCGCGCGCGAACTGCCAGAAGCAGGGCATCAGCAGATCGGGGGATACGTCCCTCTTTGGTCGAGCCTTTCCGAGAATGTTCCACATCTCGTGGTCGTAGACATTGGGGCCAAGCTGCATCAGTTCGGCCGCCCTGTCCGAGTAGGGAGAGACGTCTTCCCGACCTATCGGCCATCCGGAGAAGCGCACCCATGGGCGACGCTCGAAGTCTATATCGTCAAAGGTTCGGCATTTTCCGCTCCAGCTATGCGAGCTGCCGCCGAACACGCGATTGCGGACCAACCTTGGTTCGCGCACTCGCGGTGCGCCGACACTTTCAAACCCTTCGCTGGCGGCGACCTCTCTGCTCTCTGCCAGGCCGCCGCACTCCAGGAGAATGACGCGCACGCGGCTGCCGAAGAACTCGCGCGCGATCGACAGGCCGGCAGGGCCGGTACCTATAATGGCCAAGTCCGCCTCGAGCGTCGTCCCGGGCGCGACCATGCGCATGTCGCGGACTTGCATGCGTCCCTCCGTGTCATCCCCACGGCCTCGCGTGAGGCCGATCTCCCAGCTTTTCCGTTATCAGCAGGCATCAACGCGGTTGAGAAAGCACTTGTGCGAACGGCGTCGTTCTTTGGTGTGATGCTCGCCAATGCCAACGACCGGGACTTATCAATTTGGCTTAGGTCGGACTTTTCGTCTTCGACGGGGGAGGCCCAGACAGATTCCGGCCTCCGCTTCGGCGGGCGAGGGCTGCAGGACGCGCACCCACTGCTTCGGCTGGATTTTTTCTTCTTGATTGACTTTTACGTAAATGCCGTGCGAAAGTTTTTGTTTAAGTCGCGTCAGCGAAAAAATAATGGGGTGGAAATGCGGGAATATTATTCGATCACAGAGCTGACCCGCGAGTTCGATATCTCGACGCGCACGCTGCGCTTCTATGAGGACGAGGGGCTCATCCAGCCCGTCCGGCGTGGCCGCACCCGGCTGTTTCGCCCGTCCGACAGGCATCTCATCCGGCAGATCATTCGCGGCAGGCGGCTTGGCTTTTCGATCAACGAGATCCGCGAGATCATCCAGATATACAGGGAGCCGCCGGGCGAGGTCGGGCAGCTGAATCTCATGATCAAGCGGATCGAGGAGAAGCGCGAGGATCTGCGCCAGAGGCGGCGCGATCTCGAGGAAACGTTGGCCGAACTCGATCAGGCCGAGGAGTCCTGCGTGGAACGGCTGGCTGAGCTAGGCGTGACCACCTAGACCTTCGCGCCGGCTCCTCCTGCCGGCGCTGGTCACTTGCCGGCAGTCAGATCCAGCGGCGTACCCGCTTGGCATAGTCGCGATAGCGTTTACCGAACCGCGCCTCGAGGTGCTTTTCCTCGCGCTCGACCGCCAGCTTCTGCGTGGCGAAGGCGGCAAGCACCGCAAACAGCAGGAACCAGACGATGCCGGTGACAAGGCCGATGCCGATCATCAGTAGCGCCGCGGCCAGATAGATCGGGTTGCGGGTGATGGCGAAGGCGCCGTCCATCACAAGGTGCTCGGCGGCTTGCGTCGGCATGATCGTCGTCTGCGCTCGCCGCATGACGTGGATGGCCGAGACATACATGGCGATCGCGCCCAGTATGACGAGCCAGCCCGCGGCAAAGAGGATGTCTCCCAAGAGGCCGTGGATCCAAGGCAAGGGCAGCACGATATTGAGGACGACGCTGAGGATAACCGCCGTGAGAAAGACCAGCGGCGGCCAGGGAACCGTGTTGGGCCTCGTGCTCGTGTCGTTCATTGCGTCTCTCCCTGAAGCAACTCGCCGTCGGTCTTGTCCGTGCACATGCCGGCATTTTCCTCTATCCTAGCGCGCAATTCCGGTGATGGAGTGCCGGAAAAAAGTTGGGTGAGCTGATCTTTTTCCAGCGCGTCCAGCATGCAGACGCAGTAGCGGCTGCAGAAATCGGCATCGCGCGTCTGTTCGCATGTCCGCTCGCACGAGGCGCGGAAGCGCACTTCCTCCGACTGCTGCTGCGGCGGCATGACCTGCGAAAACAGCCAGACGCAGGAGATCAGCACCGGCTGGTGGATGAGGTAGAAGGCGAGGCTATGCCTGCCTGCGAAATCGAACGGTATCGACCACTTGCCAAGGCGGATATCCGCCAGCCTGTCGAACAATCCGCTGGACAATCCGAACTTGCCCGCGGCAATGCCCACAAGCACGGCGCCAAACCAGGGGAAAAGCGGCACGTAGTCGTTTGAATGCGGGTTGGTGGACGACAGCCCCACCCACCAGAGTGCGGGATTGTCGAAGAATTCGCTGCGCAGAAAGTTCGGTGCGGCGATCACCAGGGCCGCGATCAGCAGCGTAAGAAGCGGCGGCAAGCGCAAGAAAGCGAGGCCAAGCAGGCTGGCCAATGCGATCTGATGCAATATGCCGAAGAAGATGAACCCTTGCGGCATCGCGATCCAGGTGACGATCGTAATTGCGAGGGCCGCGCCCGCGATCATGGCGAACCGGCGCCAGAACGGCTTCCAGCGTATGCCCTTGGCGTGCGCCAGGACGAGGCTGACACCGACCAGAAACAGGAAGCTCGAGGCAATGCAGCGTGCAAAAAGCTTCCAGCCGCCCACCGCCGTCATGCCCGGGTCGACATAGCCGAAGAATTCCAGGTCCCAGGTGAAGTGGTAGACGGCCATGGCCACGAGCGCCAGCCCGCGCGCCAGATCGAGAACCTCGATGCGCCTGCCCCTGGCCGGAGAGACTTGATTCGTCAGTGTTTCGGCGTACATGGCTGTCTTTGCTGGCGATGTGGTCATCGTGCCATCGTTAGCACGGATGGCAAGGCCGAAGAATGACGCGGAGATATTGATGCACAGTGTGAATGCAAATGGCGCCTCGATACCGGCGCTTGGTCTGGGTACCTGGACCCTGGAGGACGAGGAGTGCTCGCAACTGGTGTCTGACGCGTTGGCGATCGGCTATCGTCATCTCGACACGGCGCGCATGTATCATAATGAAGTGGCCGTCGGTGCTGGCCTGCGCGCATCCGGCGCCGCACGCGATGCCGTTTTCGTGACGACGAAGGTCTGGTGGACCGATATTGCGCCGGGCGATCTGCAGCGCTCGACCGAGGCCAGCCTGAAGGATCTCGGCCTTGATCATGTCGATCTCCTGCTGATCCATTGGCCCAACCCGAATATCCCGCTGGAAGCATCGATCAAGGCGCTCAATGAAGTGAAGCGCGATGGTCTTGCGCGCCACATCGGCGTGGCCAACTTCCCCACGGGCCTGCTTTCCAAGGCGATCGAGCTTTCTGAAGCGCCGCTTGTCGCCAATCAAGTCGAGTACCATCCTTATCTCGACCAGTCGAAGGTGATGGGCCTGTGCCGCGCCAATGAAGTCGCGCTCGTCTCCTATTGCCCGCTGTTCCGTGACGGTGGCCTGTTCGCCGAGCGGGTCATCCAGGACGCGGCGGCCCGGCACGGCAAGACGCCGGGGCAGATCGTGCTGCGCTGGCATGTGCAGCAGGAGGGCGTCGTGGCCATCCCGCGCACGACGAAGTCTGCCCGACTGGCCGAGAACATCGATATTTTCGACTTCGCACTGTCGGCCGAGGAAATGGCGGCCATTTCCGCGATGACCGGGCAGAACAAGCGTATTTGCGACGCCGATTTCGCGCCCGAATGGGATGCGGCTTAGGCCACGGGCAAGGGCCTATAGTCCCACAGCATTTTGCGACGGCTAAAGGTCGGTTTCCTGCTATCGGCCGGAAACCGACAGCTGCAAACCTTCCCGGAGAATGATCCGGGGCAGGAATGGTAACGCAGGTAAGGCATCCCATCTGGCTACCCGCCGTGAAACCGGCGGGTGCCAGCACCTTCGCTACCCTCTACGCGCTTGAGTCCTTCGCGCGAGCGTCCATCACCTCGGTCATCCCGATCCAGGCCTACGAACTCCTCCAGAGCAAGCAAACCGTCTCGCTGCTCTACACGCTAGTGGCGCTGATCGGCCTGTCGGCGACGCTGTTCATGCCGATGCTGATCGGGCGGTTTTCACGCCGCTGGATCTATACCTGCGGGGCCTCGCTTCTGGCCATCGGCGCGTTGTTGTTCATGACGCACACGTTGACCGGCCAGATGCTCGGCATGCTGGCGCGCGTGATGGGCGCCAGCGCGCTATCGATCACGCTCAACCTCTACATCATGGATAACATCCGCAAGACGGAGATCATGCAGGCCGAATCGCTGCGCATGGCTTGGTCGATGATCGCCTGGACCGGTGGTCCGACGCTGGGCGTCTATCTCTACACGCGCTACGGCATCGTGGTCGCCCAGAGTCTGGTGGTCGTGTTCGCGGCAGCCCAGCTTGCCGCATTCTGGTATTTCCGCCTGGGCGACAACGAACTGATCCGGCCCGGCAAGACGCGGCCCGCAAACCCGCTGAAAAACATTGGCCATTTCGTCTCGCAGCCGCGCCTGCGGCTCGCCTGGGTAATCGCCTTCGGGCGCTCCTGCTTCTGGACGACCTTCTTCGTCTATGGACCGCTCCTGATGGTGGTCACGGGTCAGGGCGAGATGGCAGGCGGCCTGCTGGTTTCGGCCGGAAACGTGCTGCTTTTCGCGGCGATCTTCTGGGGCAAGGCGGGACGGCGCTTCGGCGCGCGCAACATCATGACGCTCGCCTTCTTCGCCATGACCGCGGCGCTGTTCGCGGCCGGCTTCACTGGCGAGAAATGGCCGCTGGCGACGGGCGGCTGCTTGCTGCTTGGCGCCCTGTTCACGGTCGCGCTCGATGCGCTTGGGTCGACCGCTTTCATGCGGGCGGTGCGCACCTATGAACGCCCGCAGATGACGGCAGTTTATCGAACCTATCTCGACCTGTCGGAGCTCCTGCCGCCGCTCGTCTACTCGGTGGTGCTGAGCTTCTTCGGGCTAGGTGCGGTGTTCTGCACGCTCGGCATTCTCACCATCACCTGCGGCCTGCTCACCTGGCGTTATCTGCCGAAATCGATGTGACGGCGTGGGCAGTGTGCTGGCCGCGCACCCATTCGTGAAAGCGGTACAGCTCGTATTCTTCCGGCATCAGCACGCCGGTCGAATGGCGCCGTGAATGCAGACCCTTCTGGTTCAGTTCGCAGACGGCGGCATCCTCCTCCAGCACGCGCGTGCCGAAGGAGATGATGTTTTCGAGATCGGCGCCATCCGAAGTGAGCGCCTTGGCGGGAAACAGCCATTCGGCGGTGAGCTCCGTCTGCTCCGACCCAAGCGGCAGGAGCCGCACGGTGCGGACGTAGTCGACATGGCCGACGATGAACATGGAAGGCAGGTGCATCGCATAGGTCTGGCCGGCCGCGCGTTCGGCCTCGCTCAGCGTTTCGAACACCGGGCCATGAACGCGACCGTCTTCCGACCAGGTTTCGGCCCCGGCGCGCAAGCCGCCGGCATATTCAGGCGCGTCATTGTCGGCATGCAGCGCCCATTCGGAATCGTCGTGGCGCGCCATCAGCCCGCGCCCGTAGATCGGGACCAGATGGGAAAGGTGCTTGTGCACGCCGGGGCAGTGCAGGCACTCGTTGAAGTTTTCCCAGAAGATCTTCCAGTTGCAGTTCATCACCTTGCGCAGCACATGGCCGGTGGCGAGCTCTTCCAGCGGCCAGTTGGCGAGGTCGCCAGAGCCGGGATCGAAGCTTTGGGCTGCCGAGCCGGTGGCCTCTTCATCGAGATTGACGAAGACGAAGCCGCGCCACACCGACAACGCCACCCGATAGAGGGGGTAGTCGGCCTTGTCGAAGTCCGGCGGCAGCGTCCTGGAGGGAACACGCACCAGCTCGCCGCTCAATGAGTAGGACCAGGCGTGGTAAGGGCATGTCAGCAGCCGCGCCTTCAGTCGCCCCTCGCTTTCGCGGCAAAGCTGCGATCCGCGATGGCGGCAGGTGTTGTGGAAGGCACGCAACGTGCCGGATTCGTCGCGGAGGACGAGGATTTCCTGCGTGCCCACGGTGAAGACGCGAAAGGCGTGCGGCTGGGCGATGTCGGCTTCGCGGCACAGCATCAGCCAGTTGCGGTACCAGATGGTTTCGAGATCGCGGTGGTATTCCGCCTCATCCCAGTAGGCGCGCGAGGGTAGCGTCGTCTGGGTGGTTCGCAGTCCGTTATAGGGATCGATTACTTCGGTTTCAGCTTGCATGGCGTTCTCCGGATCGACGGGCGGAGCGGACACTGCCGGGCGCCGATTGTCAATCGTTGTCGCCCTGAGCCTTTGGACGACAACGGACTGCTTGCGCGTTTGCGACCTGTGCAGCCCCAAAAAGGGCGGGAATTTGGTTTGCCGGGAGTTCCGATTCTCCGTATAGTTGCCGCCGTCGTCGGTTCCAGACGGGACTAACAGGGAATGCGGTGCGGGCATTTTTGTGCCCAATGCCGCGGCTGCCCCCGCAACTGTGTGCGGAGAGCTCTCCCCAGATGCCACTGAGGGTAACCTCGGGAAGGCGGGGTAGGGCGGTGACCCGCAAGCCAGGAGACCTGCCGGCGACAAAGGCAACTCTAGATGCCCTCGGGTGGAGGGTGAAAGGACTTGGGAATGAACACGGTTACTTCGACGCTCGGCGCTTCTGCAAGCTCTGCTTCGCGCGCTACGCAGCTTGCCCTTTCGGCGCTGCTCGGCCTGTTTGTGGTCGGCTTCGTTGGCTTCTCGCACATGGACGTGGTGCACAACGCCGCCCATGATGTTCGTCACTCGCTGGCATTCCCCTGCCACTAACACGGGATTTCTCCCATGTCCGTTTTTCGCAACGTCGTGTTCATCGCGGCGATCGCCGGGCTTTTGTCCGGACTGGCTCTGGCAGCGATGCAGAGCTTCACGACTGTTCCGCTCATTCTGCAGGCTGAGGTCTACGAAGAGGCCGGTGGCGGTCATGATCATGGCTCGGCACACAACATGCCGGGTATGGAAATGAGTGCACCGGCAACCGGAGAGGTTGCTGCCTCGGGCGAAGCCGCTGCGCCGGCTGAAGAAGCCTGGGAGCCGGCAAACGGCCTGGAGCGCAACAGCTTCACCGTGTTTGCCGACATCGTCACTGGCATCGGCTATGCGCTGGTTCTCGTTGCCGTGTCCGAGTTCGCCGGCGGTGTGTCGAGCTGGCGCAATGGCGTCTTCTGGGGCCTTGCCGGCTTTGCCGTGTTCACGCTGGCGCCTGGCCTCGGCCTGCCGCCGGAACTGCCCGCCATGCCCGCGGCCGATCTTGCAGGCCGCCAAGTGTGGTGGATCGGCACGGCCATTGCCACGGCCGCTGGCCTCGGCCTGATCGCCTTCCGCAGCTCGCTGGGCTTCTCATTGCTCGGCCTGGCGCTGATCGTCGTTCCGCACGTCATCGGTGCGCCGCAGCCCGCCAGCTATGAAACGCCGATTCCGGAAAGCCTGCACCACCAGTTCGTGGTCGCGGTCACCGTCACCAACCTGATCTTCTGGGTGGTGCTCGGCGCACTGGTCGGCATCATTCGCGGCCGTTTCACCGGAATGGCAAAGAACCTGCGCGACAGCTTTGCGTGAGGCCAACACACTGACGCTGCTGCTCGGCGGCGCGCGCTCCGGAAAGAGCGCGCATGCCGAGCAGCTGGCGACCGGCTTTCCGGCGCCCTGGACTTACATCGCCACCGCTCAGGCCTATGACGACGAGATGGTCGAGCGCATTGCGCTGCACCGCGCCCGCCGCGCCGACGGCTGGGAAACGCTTGACGCCCCGCTCGATCTCGTGGGCGCAATAGATAACGTGCCAGATGGCCGCCCGCTGCTCGTCGATTGCCTGACGCTCTGGCTCTCCAATCATCTCCTGGCCGAACACGATCTCGAGCGCGAAAGCGGGCGCCTCGCTGACGTACTTGGCAAGCCGCGCGGGCCGTGGTTCGTCGTGGCCAATGAAGTCGGTCTCGGCATCGTGCCCGACAATGCTCTCGCCAGAAGATTTCGCGATGCCGCCGGCCGGCTCAACCAGAAGATTGCGGCTCGCGCTGACCGTGTCCTGTTCATGGTCGCGGGCCTGCCCATGCAGGTGAAATGAGATGAAAGAAATCGACCACAGCGAAGCCGAACGCCACAAGGCCAAGATGGCCAAGCGCAAGGCGGTGCAGGATGCCGAGGTTGCCGGTAAGACCATCGAGCAAAAGGGTCTTTTGATCGTCAATACCGGCCCGGGCAAGGGCAAGACCACCGCCGCCTTCGGCCTTGCGCTGCGCATGATCGGCTATGGCCGCCGCGTCGGCGTCGTGCAGTTCGTCAAGGGCGCATGGCACAGCGGCGAGAAGGACGCCTTTGCCGCCTTTGGCGACCGGGTGGTCTGGCACACGATGGGCGAGGGCTTTACCTGGGAAACGCAGGACATCAAGCGCGACATCGCCGCCGCCGAGGCTGCCTGGGTCAAGGCGGTGGAGCTCATCAACGATCCGACCATCGATCTCGTCGTGCTTGATGAACTCAACATAGCGCTGCGCTACGACTATCTCGATCTCGACATGGTCGTCTCCACGCTGAAGAACCGGCGCGAGGGGCTGCATGTGGTCGTGACCGGCCGCAACGCCAAGCCTGCGCTGATCGAGGCAGCTGACTTGGTCACCGAAATGGGCTCGGTGAAGCACCATTTTTCCGCTGGCGTGAAGGCGCAGCAGGGGATCGAGTTTTAGGAAAGACAGGGGCATGATTTGTGCCCCGTCGCGATCAGGCGTCGATCGCACTCACACGAGCGCCAACACTCCCGCGATCAACCCAAAGCCCGCGATCATGATCAGGTCTGCGGTCCAGTAGAGTTTTAGCGCACGGCGAATGTCTTCGGCAGTTGCCTCGCGCCTGCCGTTGCCCATTGTGTGGTCCTGCACCAGCACCCCGCCATAGACGCGCGGGCCGGCCAGCGCCAGGCCAAGCGCGCCGGCCATCGCCGATTCCGGCCAGCCGGCGTTGGGCGAACGGTGTTTTTTCGCGTCCCGCAAAACCGTGCGCCAGGCATTTTTCGGGTCGGCGCCGGGCACGAGTGCCGCGGCCGCGACCAGCAGCAGCGCGGTCAGGCGTGAGGCTGGCAGGTTGATGAGATCGTCGAAGCGGGCAGCAGCCCAGCCAAAGGCCTCGTGGCGCGGCGTGCGGTGACCGATCATCGAATCGGCGGTGTTGGCCGCCTTGTAGGCGACGCCGCCGACGAGACCGCCGGCGCCCAGCCAGAAGGCGGGCGCGACGATGCCATCGGAAAAGTTCTCCGACAGGCTTTCGATTGCGGCGCGGCAGACGGCGGCTTCGTCGAGTTGATCCGGGTCGCGACCGACGATCATCGACACTGCTCGCCGGCCGGCGGAGAGCCCACCCTGCTCGAGCGCGTCGGCCACCGCCTTGACGTGGCTGGCGAGGCTGCGCTGCGCAAGCAGGCTGCTGCCGAATATCGCGAGGAGGATGATGCCGAAAGGCAGCGGCGAAAGAAGTTGCGAAAGGACAAAAGCTATCGCTGCCGGTACGCCGACCAGAACGATCAGCGCGACCACGCCCGAAATGCGGCGCTGCATGTCGGAAAGCGTCGCGCGGTTGAGGTGCTTGTCGAGGAAAGAGATCAGGCGGCCGATCCAGACGACGGGATGGCCGATTGCGCGCACCAGCCGATCCGGGTAACCGAAACCCAGTTCGACGAGAAGCGACAGGAAGGCGAGCAGGACGAACATGGCGCTTGTGAACGGGAACTCGGTGGATGCGGTGGCTGATCATGGCGGCAGTTTGGGCCGGGCCAGCGCGCTGTTTCCACATGCACCGCAGCCCTGGATCGACCTGTCGACCGGGATCAATCCGCACTCCTATCCGCTTTTCGATCTGCCTGCCACCGCCTTCTCGCGGCTGCCGGAACCGACCCGCGCACGGGAGCTCGCGGCCGTTGCCGCGGCAGCCTACGGCGCGCCGTCGGCCGCCAATGTGGTACTCGCGCCGGGCACGCAAATCCTGCTGCCGCGCGTGGCTTCGCTGGTGAAGCCAGGCCGGGCGCTGGTGCTGGGACCGACCTATGCCGAGCATGCGCGCGCCTGCGCGATAGCCGGCCATACGGTGGCCGAGGTGCGCGACTTCGATGCGCTGTTCGGCGCCGATATTGCCGTGGTAGTCAATCCGAACAATCCGGATGGCCGGGTGGTCAGCCGCCGCGACCTTCTGGAGCTCGCCGACAAGATGCGCTCCAAGGGCGGGCTTCTGGTGGTCGACGAGGCCTTCATGGATGTCGGTCCGCAGGACGAGCGCGTCGACGGAGACGTCGAGCGTGGCGGGTTGGTCGTGCTGCGCTCATTCGGCAAGTTCTTCGGGCTGGCCGGCGTGCGGCTTGGCATTGCCATCGCGGCCGAGCCGCTTGCCGCATGTCTGGATGGCGAACTCGGACCCTGGGCCGTGTCGGGTCCAACGCTGGAATATGGCATCAAGGCGCTTGCCGACGAGGCGTGGCAGCAGGCCATGCGAAACACACTGCGTGAGGATGCTGCACGGCTGGATGCGCTGTTTGCTGGCGTCGGCGTTCAAATGAGCGGCGGCACCAGCCTGTTCCGCTTCGTTCGCCTGCCCGATGCAGCGGGGCTGTTTGCAGCGCTTGGCGAGCGCGGTATCCTGATCCGCAAATTTAGCTGGGACGAGACTGCCCTGCGCATTGGTCTTCCCGGCAGGGAAGCAGAATGGCAGCGGTTGGAACAGGCGCTGGCGGCTTGGGCAGCAAGCCGGGGCGCAAGCGCGACGGAGGCTTAGTGATGATCTTTGTCTGCCCGTTGTCGAAGGTCGAGGAAACCGTGTCGCGAGCAGGTGCCGAGCGCCTCGTCTCGCTGCTCACAGCCGGCACCGAGATCGTTCGGCCGGCGGTGATCGCGCCGGAGAATCACCTACTGCTGGCGATGAACGATATTGCCGAGGCGCAGGCCGGCATGACGCTGCCGGGCGAGGCGCATGTGCGCCAGCTGCTCGATTTCGCAACAACGTGGGACCGCGCCCGGCCGCTGGTGATCCATTGCTTTGCCGGCATCAGCCGCTCGACCGCCTCGGCCTATATCGTGGCGTCGGCGCTCGCGCCGCAGCGCGACGAGGTGGAACTCGCCAAGGAGCTGCGCTGGCTCTCGCCCTCCGCCACGCCCAATCCGCGGCTCATCGCAGTGGCGGACACGCTGCTCGGCCGAAACGGCCGCATGATCGCGGCGATCAAAGGCATTGGCCGCGGTGCGGATGCATTCGAAGGCACGCCCTTTGCTCTGGAGATTGATGGCTAGCGCTTACGCCAGCCACTCCGACAGTTTCGCCTTGCGCACGTCCTGCAGCAGCCGGACAAAGCCATCCGCCTGATGCTCGGCGGTTAGCCGGCCTTTTTCGGCGGTGGCGATGGCGGCGTTGCCGACCACGCCATGCTTGTTGAGGTCGGCGGCGAGCCAGGCATAGGCATGCGTGCCGGTCTGGCGCAGCAGGTCGAAATGATCGTCCGCCTTGGTGACGTTGGAGACGAAATTCTCGGCCTGGCTCATGTCGACCAGGTCAGGCCGGAAATGCAGCATCAGCGAGGTTTCGACATCGCCGCCATGAATACCGAGCCGGTCTTCCTGCGCCGTGTACATGCCCTCCGGCCGGCCGAAGCGCTGCCAGCTCGTCTTCACCGCCAGCATGTCGAAGCGCACGCGCAACTCGCGCGTGACGATGCCCATGATCTCCTCGTTGCCGCCATGCGAATTGACGATCACCAGCTTGCGTACGCCGGCGCGGGCGATGGAGACACCTAGCTCGGTCCAGGCCTCGATCAGCGTTGGGGCCGGCAAGGTCAGCGTGCCGGGGGAGCGCACATGTTCATTGGACTTGCCGACCGACTGGATGGGCAGGATGCGCACGTCGAGGTCTTGGGGCAGGTGAGGGATCACCGTGTCCAGCATGCCCTGCATTATGCTCGTGTCGGTCGAGACCGGCAGATGCGGTCCGTGCTGCTCGATGGCCGCGACCGGCAGCACGGCAATCGTCGCCTCCGGGTCGATATTGGCATATTCGGTGGTGCGGTAGTCGCCCCACCAGACGCGTCTTCTTGCTTCGGCCACGTTGAACCTCGTTTGCTGTTTGGTGCGGCCTAACGCCGGATCGCGCCTTTGTCGATCATCCGGCGGCTATGACCTCGATCTCGATCTTGAATTCGGGCCTTGCGAAGCCGGCGACGATGAGCAGCGTCGAGGCCGGCGCGGGCTCTGAAAACAGGCGGTCGCGCACTTCCATATAGGGCTTCAGATAGGCGCGGTCGCTGACGAAGGTGTTGATGCGAACGACATTGGCCAGCGTCATGCCGGCCTCGCCCAATACGGCTGCGACGTTGTCGAAGCAGAGCTCGGCCTGCGCGCGCACATCATCCGGCACCGAGTCGTCCGGCCCGATGCCGATCTGGCCCGAGCAGATCACCAGCCGCTTGCCGGCGGGCACCTCGACGCCGTGGCTGTAGCGCCCAAAGGGAGGTCTTATCGATTTCGGCGTCAGGAATTTGAACATCTCATCCTCACCCTCATTTGCCGCCAGCCTATGGCGGAATCGCTGTCGCATTCAAGCGTTTGACGCTGCGTCACGCTTATGGACAGGCGTTCAAAAAATGGGCACGATGCCGGCGCGAATGGCATGACGGCGCCGGTTTCCGACCGGAGGGGTGAAGCGGACAGTCTCCGGCGCCGCGGCACCCATGGCACGCCTCTTGCTTCTTCGAAATCGTGTTTCCACGCCCGGGCGAATGACCGCGGGCACGAAGAGGGGTGCGTGCATGAACAGGAATATCGTCGTTTCCGTCGGCGTGGCTGCGCTTCTTGGCGCAACCACTTCGGCGGCGCTCGCCGCCGAGAAGGTCACCTTCATGACCAACTGGCTGGCCCAGGCAGAGCATGGCGGCTACTACCAGGCCCTGGCCGACGGCACCTATGCCGCCTGTGGCCTCGACGTCACCATCCAGCAGGGCGGCCCGCAGGTGAGCGGCCGGCCGCTGCTGCTTGCCGGCAAGATCGATTTCTACATGGGCGGCAACCTGCTGCAGGCTTTTGATGCCGTGCAGCAGAACATCCCGCTGCGCATCGTGGCCGCCAGCTTCCAGAAGGAGCCGCAGGTGGTGATGTCGCATCCCGGGCAGGGCCTCGACAAATGGGAAGACCTGCCGAAGGCTGAGCAATACATCCTCGGCGACGAGGGCATGCAGAGCTTCTTCCAGTGGATGGTGACCGACTACGGTTTCGATCCGGCCAAGCGCGTGCCCTACACCTTCAATGCAGCACCCTTCATCGCCAATGCAAAGTCGATCCAGCAGGGCTATGTAACCTCCGAACCCTTCGCGGTTGAGAAGGAAGGCGGGTTCAAGCCCAATGTCTTCCTGCTGGCCGACTATGGTTTCAGCACCTATGCCACCACCATCGAGGCCATGCAGAAGACCATCGATGAGCGGCCACAGGTGGTACAGTGCTTCGTCGATGGCTCGGCCAAGGGCTGGTACACCTACCTCTATGGCGACAACAAAGCCGCCAACGAGATGATCAAGAAGGACAATCCCGACATCACCGACGAGCAGATCGCCTTCTCGATCAAGCAGATGAAGGATCACGGCATCGTCGATTCCGGTGAAGCGGAAAAGCTAGGCATCGGCGCCATGACCGACGAGCACGTCGCCGACTTCTACGCCAAGATGGTGAAGGCCAAGGTCGTGCCGGAAGGGCTCGACATCAAGAAGGCCTACACGCTGCAATTTGTGAACAAGGGTGTCGGCCTCGATCTCAAGAAATAACCCGGCATCGGGACCATGGAGCCCATCAAGATAGCAACACCCGCGATTGCCGGGAGCGGTGGGCCGCTTCTGGCGCTTCGTTCGGTCGGCAAGAGTTTTTCCAACGGCGTCACGGCTCTCCGCGACGTCAACCTGACCATCGGGGAGGGTGATTTCGTCAGCCTCCTCGGGCCTTCGGGCTGCGGCAAGTCCACCGCGCTGCGCATCATCGCCGGCCTGACCACGCCCACCACCGGCATGATCGACTGGGCGCGCCGCACCGGCGAACAGGCCTCCGTCGGTTTCGTATTCCAGGAGCCGACGCTGCTGCCCTGGGCGAGCGTGTTCGACAATGTCTGGCTGCCGCTGCGGTTGAGGGGCGTATCACGTAGTGAAGCGGCGCCAGCTGTCGCCAAGATGCTGGAGCGGGTACACCTCACCGGTTTTGAGAAGGCCGTGCCGCGTGAGCTGTCGGGCGGTATGCGTATGCGCGTCTCCATCGCCCGCGCGCTGGTCACGCGCCCGCGCCTGCTTCTGATGGACGAGCCCTTCGCCGCGCTCGACGAGATCACCCGCTTCAAGCTCAACAACGACCTGCTGGAACTCTGGCAGGAGGAGCGCTTCACGGCCGTCTTCGTTACCCACAGCGTGTTCGAAAGCGTGTTTTTGTCGAACCGTATCGTGGTGATGGCGGCGCGGCCGGGGCGCGTGTTCGAAGAGGTCGCGGTGGATGCAGCCTATCCGCGCGACGAGGCGTTTCGCACCTCGCCGGACTATGCCGCGCTCTGCCGGCGGGCGTCCGACGTGCTCGGTGAGGCGATGCGGATCAATTCGAGTGGTGCGGCATGACGGCGATTGAAACCCAAGCACCAGCGATTGACCAGGAAGAGATGCGGCGTGCGCGCAGCCAGCGGCTGGAGCGCATCGGCAGGTGGGTGGTGCCGCTTGTGATCATGGCGCTGGCGATCTGGCTGTGGGACCGCATCTGCGTGTGGAACGAGATTCCGCAATACATCCTGCCGCGCCCCGGCGTGGTGGTGCAGACACTCTATTCCGACGCCGGGCTTCTGTTCGGCTCGCTTCTGGTAACGCTGAAGATCACCTTTCTCAGCCTGCTTCTGGCGGTGATCGGTGGTGTGGGGCTGTCGGTGCTGTTCGCGCAGTCGAAATGGGTGGAGATTTCGTTCTTCCCCTTTGCGGTCGTGCTGCAGGTCACGCCGATCGTGGCGATCTTCCCCCTCATCAACATCTATGTCGACAACCAGACCGCCAAGCTTTTGCTCTGCGCCTGGATCGTGGCCTTCTTCCCGATCCTCTCCAACACGACGCTGGGCCTGAATTCGGTCGATAGGAACCTCCGCGATCTCTTCCGGCTGAACGGCGCGACGCGCTGGCAGGAACTCTGGCACCTGCGGCTGCCGGCGGCGATGCCCTATTTTCTCGGCGGCCTGAAAATCGCCGGTGGGCTTTCACTGATCGGCGCGGTGGTGGCCGAGTTCGTCGCCGGCGCCTCGGGTCAATCGTCGGGACTTGCTTCGCGCATCATCGAGGCCGGCTATCGGCTGAACGCGCCGCGCCTGTTCGCGGCACTAATCCTCATTTCGCTCATCGGCATAGTCATCTTCCTCGCGCTGTCGCTGGTCTCGCATCTGATCTTACGGCGGTGGCACGAAAGCGCGCTGAAGCAGGAGGGGTGATGGCGGCTATCGATCTTCCTAGTTCCGGCTCCTTCAAGCTTGCCAATGCTCGCGTGCATTCCTCGCTGACGCCGGGCCTCGCGTCGCAGTTCGATGGTGACGGTTTTGCTCTGGTGGATATCGATGTGGCAGACGGCAGGATAAAACGCATCGCACCCGCCGCACCCGAAAGGGCGGATGCAACTGCCATCGATCTCAAAGGGCGGATCGTTCTGTCCTGTTTCGTCGATTGCCACACGCATATTGACAAGGGCCACATCTGGCCACGCAGGCCCAATCCGGACGGCTCATTTCCCGGCGCGCTCGATGCAACCGATGCCGACCGCAGGGCGCGCTGGACCGCGGAGGATGTGGCGCGGCGCATGGATTTTTCGCTGCGCTCGGCCTACGCGCACGGCACCAAGGCGCTGCGCACGCATCTCGATAGTGCTGCGCCGCAGGACGCGATCTCCTGGCCGGTCTTCGAGGATATGCGCGAGCGATGGAAGGGCCGTATCGAACTGCAGGCCGTCAGTCTGATTGGTATCGACGGAGTGCGGGAGGCGGATTGGTTCGAACAACTAGCCAAGCGTGTAGCAGCTGCGCGCGGCGTGCTCGGTGCAGTTACCTATATGGTTCCCGACCTCGACGAACTGCTCGACCGCGTGTTCCGCGCGGCGATCGCGCATGGTCTCGACCTCGATTTCCACGCTGACGAGACCGACAGTGTCGATGCGGTTTCGCTGAGAAAAATCGCCGAGGCCGCGTTGCGCCACGGCTTCGAGGGAAAGATCCTCGTCGGCCATTGTTGCTCGCTGGCGCGCCAGCCGGAACACCGTGTGCTCGACACGCTGGACAAGGTTGCGCGCGCGGGGCTGGCCGTCGTCTCGCTGCCAATGTGCAATCTCTACCTTCAGGACCGCCGTCATGACGGCACCACGCCGCGCTGGCGTGGTGTGACGCTACTGCACGAAATGAAGGCGCGGGGCATTCCGGTTTCGGTGGCTTCCGACAATACGCGCGATCCGTTCTATGCCTATGGCGACCTCGACATGTTGGAGGTCTACCGCATGGCCACCCGCATCCTGCATTTCGACCACCCGGTCGCGGACTGGCCGAAGACGGTCGCTGCGACGCCTGCGGAGATGATGCGGCTTGACGGAGCAGGGGTGCTGCAGGCTGGCGGACCGGCCGACTTCATTATCTTCAAGGGGCGAAGCTGGACCGAGCTTCTGTCGCGGCCCGAAACCGACCGCATCGTTGTACGCGACGGAAAACCTATCAAAGCCGAACTGCCCGATTACGCCGAACTCGACGATCTGATGGTGGGTGCATGATGGACATTTCTGCGCTGAAACGCGAGCTCGAAGGGCTGAGAATCGAGGACAACGAAAAGATCGTCCAGCAGAAGAGCCGCGATTTTTATTGGTACAGCCCGGTCTTGAAGCGCCAGCTCGATACCGTCACCGGCGATCTCATCGTCTCGCCCAAGAACGAGGCTGAGGTAATCCGTGTTCTGGCCGCCTGCCACCGGCATGGCGTGCCGGTCACGCCGCGCGGTACCGGCACGGGCAACTACGGCCAGGCCATGCCGCTGTCGGGCGGCGTGGTACTCTCGCTCGCCGACATGAACGACATCAAGTCGATCTCGCCGGGGCGCGTCGTGTGCGGGCCGGGCGCGATCATCGCCGACATCGACAAGGCGACGCGCGCGCATTCGGGGCAGGAGCTTCGCCTGCATCCCTCCACCTACAACACGGCTTCCATCGGTGGGTTCATCGCCGGCGGTTCGGGTGGTGTCGGCTCGATCAATTTCGGTGGCTTGCGCGATTTCGGCAATGTGCTGCGCCTGCGCGTCGTCACCATGGAGGCTGAACCCAGGGTGCTCGATCTCACCGGCGAGGATCTGCACAAGGTGACCCACGCTTATGGCACCAACGGCATCATCACCGAGGTGGAGATGCCGCTGACGGCTTCCTATGACTGGGTGGACGTCATCGTCGGTTTCGACAGTTTTGTGAGCGCGGCGCGCTATGGTAACGTGCTCGGCTGTCAGGACGGGTTGCTGACAAAACTCATCACGCCGATCGCAGCCCCCGTGCCGCAGGACTATTTCAAGCGCCACCAGCGCTTCTTCCGGCCGGGGCAGAGCATCTGCTTGGTGATGGTCGCGCCACATTCGCTGGACGCTTTCCTCGCCTTCACGCGCCGCGAGGGCGGCGAGGTGATCTTCAATCCGGCGGTCATGACGGATGAGGAGAAGAAGGGCCTGCCGCCGGTCTTCGAACTGGCCTGGAACCACACGACGCTAAGAGCGCTGCGAGTCGACCCGTCGATCACCTATCTGCAGTCGCTCTACCCGTTCCCCAACCAGCTGGAACTCGTGGCGAAGATGGACGCCATGTTTCCCGGCGAGGTGCTTTCGCATCTGGAATTCGTGCGGTTTGACGGCAACATCACCTGCTTCGGCCTGCCGCTGGTGAAATTCACCACGGAGGAGCGGCTGGAAGAGATCATCCGGGCTTTCGAGGACAATGGCTGCCCGATCTTCAATCCCCACCGCTACACGCTCGAAGAGGGCGGCATGAAGCAGACCGACGAAGTCCAGCTTGCCTTCAAGCGTGAGGCCGACCCGCAGGGCTTGCTGAATCCAGGCAAGATGATCGCCTGGGAAAACCCCGACTATGATTTTCGTTCCGGCCGGACTTACCTGTTCAGGGGATTGGAAAAGGTGGGATGAAAGCGCCATGAAGGTCCTGGTCGTTTATTGCCATCCGGTGCCGGAGAGCTTTTGCGCGGCAGTGCGTGACACTGCGCTTGAAGCCATCGCGGCGAAGGGGTGCGAGGCGCGGCTGGTCGATCTCTATGCCGAGAATTTCGATCCCGTGATGCGCCACTCCGAGCGGCGCGAATACAATGACCGCGCTCCCAGCGATCCGGCGCTGAAGACCTATATCGATCACCTGAAATGGGCCGAGGCCATCGTTTTCATCTATCCGACCTGGTGGTACGGCCTGCCGGCGATGCTGAAAGGCTGGCTGGACCGGGTCTGGGCGACCGACGTTGCCTTCGTGCTGCCGAAAGGCCCGGGGCCGATCAGGCCGCTGATGACGCACGTCTCCAAGATCGTGGTCATCACCACCTGTGGAGCCCCGCGTTGGTGGTCGCATGTGGTGGGCCATCCCGGCCGCAAAACGATATTGCGGGGCCTGCGTTCGCTCTGCGGCTGGCGTTGCCGCACGCTGTTTCTGGCGCATTACCTGATGGACAGGTCGACGCCAGAAACCCGTACTGCGTTTTTGCGAAAAGTTCGAAGAAAGCTCAGGGCACTTTGAGGGTTTACCCTCCCCGCAAGGGGGAGGGTAAGATTGAGTTACGCCCTTACCCGCTCGGCCTTCGGATCATACATCGGCTTCAGCGAAGCCTCTGCCGCAAAGCGCTCGCCGGCGATCTCGATCTCGTATTTCGAGTTGAGGATGTCGGCCTCGCTCTGGCCCTTGGCGGGCACATAACCCATGCCGATGGCGCCGCCGAGATAGTGGCCGTAATTGCCCGAGGTCACCGTGCCCACGATCTTGCCGTCGCGAACGATCGCCTCATTGTGGAACAGCAGCGGCTCCGGATCGGCGAGGCGGAACTGTACCATGCGGCGATCGAGGCCGGCTTCCTTCTTGGCGAGCACCGCGTCGCGGCCGATGAAGTCGCCCTTGCCGGTCTTCACGGCAAAGCCGAGGCCTGCCTCCAGCACGTGGTCCTCATCGGTGATGTCGTGGCCGAAATGGCGGAACGCCTTTTCGATGCGGCAGGAATCGAGCGTGTGCAGGCCGCACAGCTTCAGGTCGAACTCGCGGCCGGCTTCTTCCAGCGCCTCGAAGACATGCGCCGTCTGGTCGGTCGAGACATAGAGTTCCCAGCCGAGTTCGCCGACATAGGTCACCCGATGGGCGCGGGCGAGACCCATGCCGATCTCGATCTCCTGGAAGGTACCGAAGGGGTTGTTCTCGTTGGAAAAATCGTTCGGGCTGACCTTCTGGATCAGTTCGCGCGAGCGCGGGCCCATCAGGCAGAGCACGGATTCCGACGCCGTCACATCGGTGATGACGACGAACTCGTCGCGCACATGCTTGCGCAGCCAGGCGAGGTCGCGCTGCAGCGTGGCGCCGGGCACAACGGCGAAGAAGGCAGTGTCCGACAGGCGCGAGATGGTGAGGTCGCTTTCGATGCCGCCGCGATTGTTCAGCATCTGCGTGTAGACGATCTTGCCCGGCGCGACGTTGAGATCGTTGGCGCACATGCGCTGCAGGAATGCGAGCGCGTCGCGACCTTCGATCCGGATCTTGCCGAAGGAGGTCATGTCGAACAGGCCGACATTGTTGCGCACCGCCAGATGTTCCTCGCGGCCGTTCTCGAACCAGTTCTGGCGCTTCCAGCTGTAGCGATATTCGCGCTCCTGGCCCTCCTTGGCGAACCAGTTGGCGCGCTCCCAGCCGGCAACTTCGCCGAAGACGGCGCCGCGTGCCTTGAGATGTTCGTGGATGGGCGAGCGGCGCACGCCGCGCGAGGTGACCACCTGGCGATAGGGGAAGTGGTCGGCATAGAGCAGGCCGAGCGTTTCGGAGACGCGCTCCTTGAGATAGGAGCGGTTCTTCTGGAACGGCTGGGCGCGGCGGATGTCGACTTCCCAGAGATCGAAGGGGGCTTCGCCATCATTGATCCACTGCGCCAGCGCCATGCCCGCGCCGCCGGAGGAGACGATGCCGATCGAGTTGTAGCCGGCAGCCACCCAATAGCCGCCGAGCTCCGGCGCTTCGCCGAGATAGTAGCGGTCGTCGGGCGTAAAGCTCTCGGGGCCGTTGAAGAAGGTGTGGATGCCGGCGGTGCCCAGCATCGGCATGCGGTTCACGCCCATTTCGAGGATCGGCTCGAAATGCTCGAAATCCTCGGGCAGCTGGTCGAAGCAGAAATCCTCGCGGATCCCTTCCATGCCCCATGGCTTGGCCCTGGGCTCGAAAGCGCCGAGCATCATCTTGCCGGCGTCTTCCTTGTAGTAGGCGCACTCGTCCGGCACGCGCAGCACCGGCAGGCGGCCAAGCCCTTGGATAGCCTCGGTGACGAGATAGAAGTGCTCGCAGGCGTGCAGCGGCACGGTCACGCCCGACATGGCGCCGAGCTCGCGCGCCCACATGCCGGCGCAGTTGATGACGACGTCGGTTTCGATCGTGCCCTGTTCGTCACCTTGCGCCCAGGAAACGCCCGTGACGCGGCCGTTCTTTTGGTGAACGGCGGTGACCTTCACGCCCTCGACGATCTTGGCGCCGCGCTGGCGTGCGCCCTTGGCAAGGGCCATGGCGATGTTGGCCGGGTCGCACTGTCCGTCGAGCGGCAGGTGCACGGCGCCGGCAACGTCGGAGACGTTGAGATGCGGGTACATCTCCTTGACTTCCTGAGGCGAAATCTCGCGCACGTCGACGTCGAAGGCGCGGGCCAGCGAAGCCTGGCGGTAGATCTCGTGCTTGCGCTCTTCAGTCAGCGCCACCGTGATGGAGCCGACCTGGCGCATGCCGGTGGCAACGCCGGTTTCTTCCTCGAGCTTGACGTAGAGGTCGGCGGAATATTTCGCCAGCCGTGTCATGTTCTGCGAGGCGCGCAGCTGGCCGATCAGGCCAGCCGCGTGCCAGGTGGTGCCGCAAGTAAGCTGCTTGCGTTCCAAAAGTACGATGTCCGTCCAGCCAAGCTTGGCAAGATGATAGGCAACGGAACAACCGGATACGCCGCCGCCGATGATGACGGCGCGGGCCTTTTGCGGCAGAGAGGTCATGCGATTTTGCTTTCCTTGGGTGGGCTGTAGGAGGCCACGAAGCGCCAGAGGCGCTGCGCTGCTTCCTTCAATGTTTCTTCGGGCTGGCAAAGGCTGATGCGGATGTGGCCGGCAGCAGACTCGCCGAAGCTCAGGCCAGGCATGACGGCAACGTTTTCAGCATCGAGGAACCCGAAGGCGAATTTCTCGCAATCGGGTTCGATGGCGCTGATGTCGAGCATGACATACATGCCGCCTTCCGAGCCGCGCACGGTGACGTTGTTGAGGCCGCGCACGGCATCGAGGAACATCGTGCGGCGTGCTGCGTAGCGGCCGGCAATGTCCTGCACGCCATAGCCGTTCTCCAGCGCTTCGGCGGCTGCGCGGGACACGAAGTCGGGCAGGCCGTAGGTGGTGACGAGGCTTAGACTGGCCAGAACCGCGATGAGATCCTGCGGCCCGGTCACCCAGCCGATGCGCCAGCCGGTCATGCCGTGGCTCTTGGACATGGAGTTGATCACCAGCGTGCGCTCGGCCATGCCGGGCAGGGCACGCGGAGACAGGTGCTCGCCGCCGCCGAGCGTCCAATAAACCTCATCCGACAGAAGCCAGAGGTCGTGCCGGCGGCAAACATCTGCGAGGCCTTCGAGGCTTTCGCGGGTGTAGACGGCGCCGGTCGGGTTGTTCGGCGTGTTGATGAGGATGGCGCGTGTGTTGGGCCTCACCGCCCTCTCGATGTCTTCCGCGCGCGGCTGAAAACCGTCTTCCGAGCGGGCTTCGACCACGGTGAATTCGGCACCGACCGCACGGAAGGTCGGCGGGTAGGTGGCGTAGTAGGGCGCCACCACGATGGCGTGATCGCCCGGATCGAGTACGGCCTGTGCGGCAGCGTAGAGCGCAAGCTGGCCGCCTGGTGCGGCAAGAATCTCGTCGGCGGTGGTGGGTACGCCGGTCGATTGCGTCGAAATCCGCGCCATGGCTTCGCGCAGGCGCGGAATGCCGGGCAGCTGCGTGTAGTGGTGATAGCCGCCGCGGACGGCGGTCACGCAGGCTTCTACCGTTTCGGCGGGCGTGTCGAAGTCGTGGTCGCCGACGGAGAGCATGATGATGTCCTCGCCGGCCTCCTTGCGAGTGCTGGCTTCGAAATGCACCTCCCATCCGTCCTTGCCGGAAGGGGTGATGCCGGAGACGCGTGCGGATGGCTTAGGCATCGAAGGCTCCTGCGGTCTCGAAACCTTCGGAGACAAGGCGGTCGCGCAGGGCGGCAATGTGCTCCGGCCCGACCTCGCAGCAGCCGCCGATGATGGAGGCGCCGCGCTTTACCCAGCCGATCGCGAAATCGGCGTAGGCAGCGGGATCGAGGTCGTGGCGGGCATGCAGAACGTCGACCGTGCCGCCATGTTTCAGCGCCTCGATGGCGGTGAAGCCGTTGGCATAGGCGCCGACCTTTCCGCCGAGTGCCAGCAGATCCGCAAAGGCCTCATCGACGGCCTCGGGGCGGCAGCAATTGATGAGCCGCGCGGCGATCGGCATGTCGCCGAGAGCGGCGTTGGCAACCGACAGGCTTTCGCCGCTGCGCAGGCGCGGCTCGCCATGGTCGGCCAGCGTCCAGGAGACCCAGACCGGCTTGCCGCTTTCGGTCGCGGCCGTGACGGCGGCGCGCGCTTCGTCGGCCGAGGCCATGGTCTCGCACAGGAACAGGTCGACATGGTCGGCCTGCTCGGCAACCACGCGGCGATAAATGTCCAGCGTCTCATCATAGGAGATGGTCAGCGCCGGCGCGTAGCTGCCGAACAGGGGCGGCAGGCAGCCGGCGATGGCCGCATCGCCTGCTTCGTCGCGCGCGGCCTTGGCGAGCTCGATGCCGCGCTTCTGCAACGGCTTGAACATTTCCGGTGCGCCCTCGCGCTCCAGCCGTTCGGGCGTGGCCGAATAGGTGTTGAGCGTGATCACCTTGGCGCCTGCGCGGATGAATTCCGCATGCAGGCCGCGCACCAGATCGGGCTCCTCCATCAACACCTTCGCCGACCATAGCGGCGATGGCTCGCTTTTGCTTCGTCGCACGAGTTCCTGACCCATGCCGCCGTCCGTCAGGACAACCTTCGTCATGCACGCAACCTTTCATTCTTCGGGTCCCAAAGCGGCTGGTCTTCCTGCACCACCGCCGGGAAATTCTCGCCGAAGATTTCTACGTGCACCTTGGTGCCCGGCACGGCGAGATCGGCGCGGATCATGCCGAGCGCAATGGATTTGTCCACCCTGTAGCCGAAGCCTCCTGAAGTTGTTTCGCCGACTACCTTGCCGTCGTGCCAGAGCGTCGACATGTAGGGCGCGTCGTGTTCGCCCGCGTCGATCACCAGCGTGACGAAACGCTTCTTCACGCCCTGCTGCTTCTCGTTCTGGAGGGCGACCTTGCCCTTGAACTCGGGCTTGTCCCACTTCACGAAGCGGTCCAGGCCGCCCTGCAGCACGGTGTAATCGGTCGAAAGGTCGCCCTTCCAGGCGCGATAGCCCTTTTCAAGCCGCAGGCTGTCGAGCGCGAACATGCCGAACGGTTTCAGGCCATGCTTTTGGCCCGCTTCCCAGACCGCGTCGAAGATCGCGGCCGTATCCTCGATCTTCGAGTGGATTTCCCAGCCCAGTTCGCCGGCAAAGGAAACGCGAACGAGCTGGCACCAGCGACCGGCAACCTGCACGCTCTGATGCGTGAGCCAGGGCAACGAGAGATCAGCGTCGGAAACTTCCGCGAGAATCGCGCGCGAGTTCGGACCGGACAGGATCTGGCAGGAGAAGTTGTCGGTCACGTCCTGCAGCGTGATCTGGGAACCCTCGGGCAGGTGCTTCTTCAGCCATTCGAAGTCGTGCCACTGGGCGACAGCGGCTGTGATGAGGAAGAAGAAGTCCTCGTCGATCGCCATGATCGACATTTCGGTGACGATGCGGCCGGCGTCGTCGGCGAAGTAGCCGAGGCCGATGCGGCCGGGCTTCGGCACCACGCCGGTGATCAGCGTCGACAGCCAGGCGCGCGCGCCGGGGCCCTGCAGGCGGAAGCGCGAGAAGCCGGGCAGGTCGAGGATGCCGGCGGCGTCACGAACGGCGAGGCATTCCTCGCGGATACGCTTCTCCCACGGGCCGGAGCGCTTGAAGGTCTCGGTCGATTCCTCGGAGGTGTCGTCACCGAGCTGAGCGAACCAGGTGGCACGTTCCCAACCATTGTAGGCGTTGAACTGCGCGCCAAGCTTCTGGATGCGGTCGTGGATCGGCGACAGCTTGCGGTCACGTCCGGCTGGCCAGGCGTGGCGCGGGAAGTGGATGGCGTATTCGTTGCCGTAGATCTCCATGCCCTTGGCGACTGCATAGTCGGGAGCGGCGGCAAACGAGGTGAAGCGGCGCGGGTCGCACGACCACATGTCCCATTCGGTCTGGCCCTGCGTGATCCACTCGGCCAGCACCTTGCCGGCGCCGCCGGCCTGGGCGATGCCGAAGGTAAAGACGCAGGCCTCGAAGGCGTTGGGCACGCCCGGCATCGGGCCGATCAACGGGTTGCCGTCCGGCGCATAGGGGATCGGGCCGTTGATGACCTTGGAAAGGCCGGCGGTGCCGAGGATCGGCACGCGGCGTACAGCGTCGTCCAGATACCACTCCAACCGCTCGAGATCGTCCGGATAGAGCTGGAACGAAAAATCGTCCGGCATTGGATCATTCGGGGTGGCCCAATGGGCGCGGCAGTTGCGCTCATAGGGGCCAAGGTTCATGCCGTTCTTTTCCTGGCGCAGATAGTAGGACGTGTCGACGTCGCGCAGCAGCGGCAGTTTTTGGCCGGCCTCCTTCGACCAGGCGGCCAGTTCGGGGATTTCCTCGAACAGGATGTACTGGTGGCTCATCACCATCATCGGCACTTCGCGGCCGAACATGCGGCCCACTTCCTGCGCGCGGTAGCCGGCGGCGTTGACGACATATTCGCAGCGGATGTCGCCCTGCGCGGTCGAGACCACCCACTCGCCATTCTCGCGGCGCACGCCGATAACGGGGCAGAAGCGGACGATCTTGGCGCCCATGTCGCGCGCGCCCTTAGCCAACGCCTGGGTCAGCTGGGCGGGATCGATGTCGCCGTCGTTCGGATCGTAGAGCGCGCCTTCCAGCTCATGCGTTTCGATGAAGGGGTAGCGCGACTTGATGTCGTCGACGCCCACGATTTCGATGTCCATGCCCTGATAGCGGCCCATGCCCTTGGCGCGCTGGAATTCCTGCATGCGCTCCTTCGAGTGGGCAAGGCGCAGCGAGCCGGTGACATGGTAGTTCATCGGGTAGTCGACCTCGGCCGCCAGCCCGCGATAAAGCTCGGTCGAATAGCGCTGCATGTTCATCAGCGACCAGGAGGAGGAGAATGTCGGCACGTTACCGGCGGCATGCCAGGTGGAGCCGGAGGTCAGCTCGTTCTTTTCGAGCAGCACGCAGTCGGTCCAGCCGGCCTTGGCCAGGTGGTAGAGCGACGAGACGCCGACCGCGCCGCCGCCAATGATGACCACACGAGCCGTCGTCGGAAACTCGGCCATTTTTTCCTCCCTCAATTCGCTTCGAGCATCGGCCTTCTTAGCCGTTGCTCGCAAAAGTCAGTGTTGTCCTAATAGACCGGCGGCGAGATCACCCAGATCACGACCGCTGGTTCTTCTCCTGGGTTCTTCCACCGGAACGGCTTGCCGCCGAACCGGAAACTGTCGCCTTCGGCAAGGTGATGCCACGCGCCATCGATCTCGATGTCGAAGTGGCCGGACACAACATAGCCTGCTTCCTCGGTCGGCCGGTTGGCGGGCGTCTTCAGCTCCGCTCCCGGCGCGAATTCCGAGCGCAGCATCTCGAAGCTGCCGCCAAGGTCTGGCGAGAGAAGCTCTTCGACCAGGCCGGTATCGCTTGTGCCGAGCGAGCGGCGCTGGCCGGCGCGCACGACCACGCCGCGCTCGGCCTCGTCCTGCACGTCATGGCCAAAGAAGAGGCTGAGCGAGACGCCGAACAATTCGGCAAAGGCGCGCAGATCGGTGATCGAGGGCGTGGAAAGCCCGCGCTCGACCTGGCTCAGCCAGCCCACGGAGCGGCCGAGCGACTGCGCCACTTCCGAAAGCGTCAGCCCGCGCGTCTTGCGCAGCGCACGCAGATCCCGCGCCAGAAGCGCGTTTGCGCTGCCTTCTGGTGGGATTTCGGGCGCTGCGTGGCGGGCTTTTTGGGCCGGCATGAAAATTCCTCCGTATTTTTCACCAGATGACAGTTTCGTGAAAAATTCAAGGGGAATTTCACGATATGAAGCTATTGCTTGCGATAGTTGGGAGGCTGGTGCAAATGCTGGTGAAACCGGGGGTGATCGGGGGATGATCCGGTTGCCACGGTATCGAGAAGGGACAGGTCATGCTGGCACGCGGATCCGAGATCAACATGGACGATGTCACGCGCATCGTCGACGAAGCGATCGAGTCGCGCCGCTCGGTGCGTGCCTTCCTGCCTACGCCGGTGGACGACGAGACCGTTCGCGAAATCCTCGAGGTTGCCGCGCGCGCGCCTTCGGGCACCAACATGCAGCCCTGGAAGGTCTACGTCACCAAGGGCGAGACCAAGCAGCGCATTAGCGACGCTATCCTGAATTCCGGCATCCGCGCTGAAAAGGCGGTGTGGGACGAGTACAAATACTACCCCGACCAGTTCTTCGAGCCTTACCTGGCGCGCCGCCGCGCAAACGGTTTTGGCCTCTACACCGCGCTCGGTATCGGCCGGCGCGAAGTGGAGCGCATGCGCGCCCAGCACGACCGCAACTTCATCTTCTTCGACGCGCCGGTGGGGATGATCTTCACCATCGACCGCAGGCTCAACCAGGGCTCGTGGATCGACTACGGCATGTTCTTGCAGAACATCATGATCGCCGCGCGGGCGAGGGGGCTGCACACCTGCCCGCAGGCGGCGTTTGCGCCCTATCACCAGCAGATCAGGCCGGTTCTGGACATTCCGGATGAGGAAATCGTCGTCTGCGGCATGGCGCTTGGCCATGAGGACACGACCAAGCCCGAAAGCACGTTCCGCACCGACCGTGCCCCGCAGGAAGAGTGGGTTACGTTCTGGAAATAGGTCTGCTCAGCGCGGCTTTCCGATATAGGCGCAGCATTCGAGTTCCACCTGCGCGCCGAGCGCCAGGCCGTTCGCGCCGAATGCCGAGCGCGCCGGCAGGCGGTCAGGGTCGAAATAGCTGACATAGACCTTGTTGAACTCGGCCCATTTCGACATGTCGGCCAGCATCACGGTGCATTTGAACACATCGGCGAAGCCGAGGCCGTTTTCCTTCAGCACCGCGCCGATGTTCTCCATCGTCTGGCGCGCTTCCGCTTCCATCCCGCCCGGAGCAAGTTCCAGCGTTCCGGGGCGGCTACCGAGCACGCCCGACAGATAGAGGACGTCGCCAACGCGCACCGCCTGGCTGAACGGCAGCCCGATTGCTTTGGCCTCAGGTGAATTGATGAATTCCATCATTTTCTTCTTTCTCGCGATGGTTGCCGGCGTCAGGGACTACCGCACCTCGTAGCCCACCTCAGCCGATGCGTGGCAGAGCGCCGTCCAGAAACTGCGCGCGAAGGAGCGGAAGACGTAGAGGTCGAACTGCGTCGGGGCCGTGCGCTGGACTTGCGCGAAGATGTCGTGATGCACCGTCGAGCGGCCGGCGCCGACCGGGAAGGCGGCTTGCGAAAAATCGATGGCGAAGAATTTTGCCAGCACCCATTCCGCCTTTGGGCCGGCGATGCGGATCGCCGTGCGGCCGTGCGACAGGTCGGTGACGGTGCCGACGGAAACATCGACTTCCTTGGCAAAAGCTTCGGACAACCCTTCCTTCTCGTCGACGACGAGGAACTTTCCGGGCGCGAAGCCGAAGGCTGTCTTGGCGTCGCCCGGCGCGCCGCCGCCCGCGCCATCCGGCAGCTTCAGGCCCGCCACCTTCTTGATGGCGGCAATGATGGCCTTTTCCTCGCCGGGCCAGGCCGCCAGCTGGACGATGGAGCCGGGCATCGTCTCGGACAGATAGACGCCGACGCCGCCCGAAAAATCGCCGTGCGAGCCGGGTTTCCACACGGGCTTCAGCGGGGATTCCTGCTCAACCATGCATGCGGCTCCCTTCCGGGTCATAGAAATGGTGGCTGACGATCTCGACCGGGCCAAAACGACTGCGCAGAGGATCGGAGACGAAGGCGCGGGTGCCGCGGCGGCTCTTGCCGTCCTTGACCAGCGCCAGCGCGATATATTTGCCGAGCGTCGGCGAATAGCACATTGCCGTGACATGGCCGATCGAGTCGCGCGGGCCGTCTTCGTGCAGCTCTTCTACGATATGCGCGCCGCCGTTCACCGGACGGTTGTCGAGCGGGACGATGCCGACGAGCTGCAGCCGGCCTTCGCCGGCAAGCCCTTCGCGGTCCATCATGGCCGAGCCGACGAAGGGTTTTTTCTTCGACAGCATCCAGTCCAGATGCAGGTCGCGCGCGGTGGTGCGGCCGTCGATCTCCGCGCCGGTGACATGGCCCTTCTCGATGCGCATGGTGCCGAGCGCCTCGAGGCCGTAGGGCACGATGCCGAAGGCCTTGCCAGCCTTCATTAGCGCTTCCCACACATGGATGCCGTGGCCGGCGCCGCAATAAACTTCGTAGGCCATTTCGCCCGAGAAGGAGAGCCGGCAAATCATCACCGGCGCGCTGTCGATCTCGCCATAGACGATGCCCATGAAGGGCAGCGTTTCGTTGTCCACCTTCGTGCCGGTCACGCAGGCCGCCAGCACGTCGCGCGACTTCGGACCGGCGATTGCAGCACCCGCCCACTGGTCGGTCACGGAGGTGAGTTGCACCTTGAGTTCCGGCCACACCACATCGAGCAGATATTCGAGATGCTGCATCACCTTGCCGGCATTGGCCGTGGTGGTGGTCATCAGGAAATCATGCTGGCCCAGCCGCCAGGTCGTGCCGTCGTCGAGGACGAGGCCGTCCTCGCGCAGCATCAGGCCATAGCGGGCCTTCCCGACCGCCAGTGTGGAGAACATGTTGGTGTAGACGCGGTCGAGGAATTCGCCCGCATCCGGACCCTGCACGGCGATCTTGCCGAGCGTGGAGACGTCGACGAGCCCGACGCCCTCGCGCGTGGTTTTCGTCTCGCGCACATAAGCCTGCTCCACCGTCTCGCCCGGCAGAGCGTAGATCATCGGCCGGTGCCAGAGGCCGGCGCCATACATGGTTGCGCCGTTTTCGAGGTGCCAGTCGTGCATGGGCGTCAACCGGTCGGGCCGGATGTCGCCGTAGCGTTCGGCTGCCAGCGAACCCACCGAAACGGGCGCGAAGGGCGGCCGGAAACGCGTGGTCCCGACTTCCGGAATCTGCTTGCCGAGCGCGTCGGCCATGATGGCAAGGCCCGGCACGTTGGAGTTTTTGCCCTGATCGGTCGCCATGCCGAGCGTGGTGTAGCGCTTCAGGTGCTCGACGGAGACAAAACCTTCCTGACGGGCAAGGCGCACGTCGTCGGCCGTCACGTCATGCTGGTGGTCGACGAAGGCCTTGCCCCTGGCCTTGATTTCCAGGACGGGGGCCGGCTTCGGGTCCAGATCGTCGTCATCGACCGCCGGCAGTTCGATATCGGTGGCCGGAGCGCCCGCCGCCTTCAAGCCTGCGGCATGGCCCTCGGCCAAGGTTTTGGCGGTGGCGAAGCTGCCGTTGAAGCTGCCTGCGCCGACCCAGTTCTGCGTCGCCTGCGGCGGCATGAAGGCCTGCAACTCGTCGCTCCAGGCCGGATTGAGGCCAGCCTGACTGGCGAGATGGATCGTCGGCGACCAGCCGCCGGACATCAGCAGTGAATCGGCCGGAATATTGCGCGGATCGTCCGATAGCACGCCGGTCCGGTCATCGAAGCGCTGCACCTTGATGCCGGTAAGCTGCTTGCCGCCTTCGGTGCCGATCACCGCATGACCGGTCAAATGCGCGCCACCGACCTTGCCGGCGATCTCGCGGGCGGCAGGAGAGATCTTTTCGCGCACGTCGACAATCGCCGCGATCTCGCCGCCGGCCTTTTTCAGGGCCAGGGCTGCGCGATAGGCGCTGTCATTGTTGGTGAAGATCGCGACCTTGCGGCCCGGCAGTACGCCATACTGGTTGACGTAGCGCTCGGTGGCACTGGCCAGCATGATGCCCGGCCGATCGTTGCCGGGGAACACAAGCGGCCGCTCCAGCGCGCCGGTGGCCAGCACGACGGCTCCGGTGCGGATCGTCCACTGGCGGTGGCGCGGCTCGCCCTTGGCGGGCGCCAGCTTGTGGTCAGCCACGCGCTCAAGTGCTGCCAGCGTGTTGCTGTCGTAATAGCCCCAGACCGTGGTGCGCGGCAGCACGCGGACATTTTCGCGGCCCTTAAGTTCGCGCACCATTTCCGCGGCCCAGTCAGCGGCAGCCATGCCGTCGATGGTCTCGTCCGACCAGTTGGCCGAGCCGCCCGGATTGGCGTCGAGATCGGCCAGGATGACGCGGACGCCCTTGTCGGCGGCGGCCTTCGCCGCCATCAGCCCGGCGGGGCCTGCGCCCACCACCAGCACGTCGCAGAAGGCGTTCATGCGCTCGTAGCGCGACGGATCGCGCTCGGTGCCGGCGCGGCCGAGGCCGGCGGCGCGGCGAATGAAGTGTTCGCAGAACATCCAGAAGCGAGTACCCTTCAGCGGACCGATCACCGGTCCCATGAAGGTCTTGTAATAGAAGCCCGCGCCCAGCAGCTTGCCGCCCAGCTGGTTGATCGCGCCGACATCATAGTCGAGCGAGGGAAACCGGTTCTGGCTTTCGACGACCAGCCCGTCATAGATCTCCAGCATCGTGGCCGGAATGTTGGGCTCGCGCACGGCGCCGCTCAGTACGGTCACCAGCGCGTTCGGCTCCTCCACGCCCGCCGTCAGCACACCGCGCGGCCGGTGGTATTTGAACGAGCGGCCGAAGAGCGTGACGCCATTGGCCAGCAGCGCCGAGGCCAGTGTGTCGCCGGCGTGGCCGGTGTAGGGCCGACCGTCGAAGGTGAAGCGGATTGTGCGCAGACGGTCGATTCGTCCGCCGGATACGGCGCGGCGCGGGCTCATGCCTGGGCTCCCGTCTTGCGGTGGCCGTCCGACTTGCGATGCCCGGCGTCGCGCGCGAAGCCGACGCTGGAGATTACATGCGTCAGCGTGTTGCGCGTCACCTTGAGATGCGCGCGGCAGCCGCCGGAGTGCTGCCAGAATTCATGATGCTCGCCGCGCGGGTTCAGCCGGTCATAGACATAGGCGTTCCATGCCTCCTGGTCGGTCGAGGCGGGATCGGGGCGCGTGCGGTTGCCGTCGCCCTGATAGGTGTATTCGGAGACGTCGCGCGGGCCGCAATAGGGGCAGGTGATCAGCATCGGTGTATCCGCTCAGTGCAGGCGAGGGGTCGAACCCTGGCCCTTGTCGTCGATGATGGCGCCGCGGTGGAAGCGGTCGAGCGTGAAGGGCGCGTTGATCGGGTGCGGCTCGTCCTTGGCGATGGTGTAGGCAAAGCACCAGCCGGAGGCAGGCGTTGCCTTGAAGCCGCCGTAGCACCAGCCGCAGTTCAGATACATGCCGGGCAGGGGGCCGGTGGTGATGATCGGCGAGCCGTCCATCGACATGTCGCAGAGGCCGCCCCACGAACGCAGCACGCGCACGCGGGCGAGGCTGGGGAAGAGCGCCAGCATCTCGCTGTTCACTTCCTCGACGATGGGCAGGTTGCCGCGCTGGGCGTAGCTGTTATAGCCGTCGAGGTCGCCGCCATAGATCAGGCCGCCCTTGTCGGACTGGCCGACATAGAAGTGGCCCATGCCGAAGGTCACGACCGTATCGAGGAACGGCTTGAGCGACTCCGACACAAAGGCCTGCAGAACGTGGCTTTCGATCGGCAGTCTGTCGATGCCTGCCATGTTCATGACGTGGCCAGTGGAGCCGGCGACGGCAACGGCCACCTTCTTCGCGCGGATTTCGCCACGCGTGGTGGTGACGCCGACCACTTGGTCTCCATCCTTGATGAAGCCGGTAACTTCGCAGTTCTCCAGAATGTCGACGCCGCGCCGGTCGGCGCCCCGCGCATAGCCCCAGGCCACTGCGTCGTGGCGGGCGGTGCCCGCGCGCCATTGCATCAGGCCGCCGATGATCGGGAAGCGGGCCGAGCCCGATGCGTCGATGCCGGGCATCAGCCGCTCGATCTCGGTCGGCGTCATCAGCACGGAGTCGGCGCCCGAATGGATGATGGCGTTGCCACGACGAGCATAGTCGTCGAGCTGGGCAGGGGTGTGCGCGAGGTTCAGCACGCCGCGCTGCGAGAACATGACGTTGTAGTTGAGGTCGTGGGAGAGGTTCTCCCACATCTTCATCGAATGCTCGTAAAGGCGGATGTTTTCCGGCAGGAGATAGTTGGAGCGCACGGCGGTGGTGTTGCGCCCGACATTGCCGGAACCGAGATAGCCCTTCTCCAGCACCGCGACATTGGTGATGCCGTGTTCCTTGGCGAGATAGTAGGCCGTCGAGAGCCCATGCCCGCCGCCGCCGATCACGATCACGTCGTAGGAGGGTTTGGGCTCCGGCTTGCGCCAGGCAGGCTTCCAGTCGCGATTTCCAGAGAACGCGTTCTTTAGAAGCGAGAAGACCGAATATTCCGCCATTATTCCATGTCATCCGGTTTGGTGGATGACGCAACCTATCGCGCAGGCGCCTCGGCCAGCGCGAGGAAAGCGCCATTACCTTTCGTATGGCCGACTTCGTGGGCGATCAAGCAGCTTGCCCCGTTGTCCCGCCGTCTTTATCACTGTGCCTCGTTCGGAAACCGGTAGTTGAAGCCTTTGAATCGCCACGCCAGTCTCGCCTTGCGGCACATCTTCGTCATGCTCTTCCTGCTTGTTCTTGCCGGTGGGGGCGTGTCTGTCGTTGCTCATGCGCAGGAGACTGCCGCGCCGGCAGAGTCGACTGCGCCGGCCACGGAGGCTCAGCCGGCCGCGCCAGACCAATCCGCCGAGCCGCCGGCACAGGCTGCCCCCAAGGCCGCGCCCGTTGCCAGCGTGATGACCGAGCAGCGCGAGAAGATCGAGGGGCTTACCAAGCAGGTCGACGACATCTCGAAGAAGGTCGACCAGGCCAGCAAGGACGATGCCGGGCTCGTGGCGCTTCGCGGGCAGCTGGAAGCCGTGGACAAGTCGCTGCTCGACAGCGGCATCGCATTCCGTCCGCGCCTTGCCGAGATCAATTCGCGCGTTACCCAGCTCGGTAACCCGCCAGCCGACGGCCAGCCGCCGGAACCCGAAATGGTGGCCAACGAGCGGCATGCGCTCAACACCGAAAAGGCTGAGATCAACGTTCTCCTAGGCAAGGCCGAGGATCTTTCGGTGCGCGTCAACGGCATGGTCAACAAGATCACTGTGCTGCGCCGCAGCCTGTTCACCAACATGCTGACCAAGCGCTACGAGCTCGCCAACGCGTTCACCGGCGAGGTCGGGCATGCGGTCAATTACGAGATCTCCCGCCTCTACAATTCGGTTTCGTCCTGGCTGCGCTTCGTCGTCCAGTTCAAGTTCCGCGCCGTGCTTGCGGCGACCTTCTTTGCGCTGCTTGTCGCTGCCGTCATGCAGTTCGGCGGGCGGCGGATTTTCGGGCGCCTGATAAATCGCGATCCGTCGCTGGAGGATCCATCCTATCTCAGCCGCCTGTCGGTGGCCTTCTGGTCGACGCTGCTGCCGACGCTGGCGATGGGCGTGCTCCTCTCCGGCACGGTCACGCTCTACACCTATTTCAACGTGCTGCGCGGTGATATCGGCGTTCTGCTGAGCGGCTTCTTCACGGTGCTGTTCGTCAGCTTCTTCGTCAATTGCCTGAGCCGGGCCGTGCTGTCGCCGGACATGCCGAACTGGCGCCTGATCTCGATCGAGTCGCGTGCCGCGCAGCTGCTGGTCTGGCTGATGACGCTCACCGCCTTCGTGGTCGGTCTCGACGCCTTCATGGGCGTGGTCAGCGACACTTTGAGCTCGCCGCTTTCGGTCACAATCGTGAAGAGCCTCGTGGCCGCGCTGCTGGTGGGCGTGCTCCTGGTGCTGATCGGCTCCGTCAAGCCTTTCGTGGATGAGAAGGGCACTCCGCGCCCCTGGCCGACAACGCTGCGCTATCTCCTCTATCTGATCGGCTTGGTCACGATCGTTTCGGCGCTGCTCGGCTATGTCAGCTTTGCCCAGTTCGTCTCGCAGCAGATCGTCATTACCGGCGCGCTGCTGGCGACCGCCTATATCGGTTTTCTGGCGGCAAGCGCCATTTCGGACGAGGGCGCGTTTGCCGATACCTCGGTCGGCCGCTGGCTGAAGACCAAACATAATCTCGAGGACACGACGCTCGATCAGCTCGGCCTTGTCTCCAATGTGCTGATCCACATCCTGATCGTCATCGTCTTCCTGCCCTTCATCCTGTTCCAGTGGGGGTTCCAGCCGGGCGACCTCCTGGTATGGCTCAACAAGCTGGCGACCGGCTTCAAGATCGGCGCCTTCTCGTTTTCGCCGCTGGCGATCGTCACCGGCGTCGTCGTCTTCGTGCTCGGCTATTTCATCACCCGCTGGTTCCAGGGCTGGCTCGACGGCTCGGTGATGGCGCGCGGCAAGGTTGACGCCGGCGTGCGCAATTCGATCCGGACCGTCATCGGCTATGCCGGCATCGCGCTGGCGGGGCTGATCGGAATCTCCTCGGCAGGCATCGATCTGTCCAACCTTGCGCTGGTTGCTGGTGGTCTCTCGCTCGGTATCGGTTTCGGCTTGCAGAATGTGGTGTCGAATTTCGTCTCCGGCCTGATCCTGTTGGCCGAGCGTCCATTCAAGGCGGGCGACTGGATCGTGGCGGGACAAGTTTCCGGCACGGTGAAGAAGATCAGCGTGCGCGCCACCGAGATCGAGACCTTCCAGCGCCAGACCGTGATCCTGCCCAACTCGGAGCTGATCAACGGCGCTGTCGGCAACTGGACGCACCGCAACAAGCTGGGCCGTGTCGAGATACCGGTGGGCGTCGCCCATGGTTCGGACGTCAAGCGCGTGCACGAGATCCTGCTCGACATCGCCCGCAGCCATCACATGGTCCTCAAGAACCCGGAACCCTTCGTGCTTTTCGCCGCCTTCGGCGAATCCGCACTGAATTTCGAAGTCCGGGTGTTTTTGGCCGACATCGGCAACGGCTCGATCGTGCAGAACGACATCCGTTTCGCCATCGTCGAGGCCTTCGACAAGGAAAACATCGAGATACCGGCGCCGCGGCGCGACATCGTCGTCAAGGCGCCGTCCTCGCCAAAGACATGGTCGATCGACGACGAGAAGGCGGAAGCCGAATATTTCGAGCTTTTGAGCGCACGCGCCAGGGCGGCTCAGCAGCCGGCGCCGCGCCGCCGCAGCAAGAAACCTGATCCAGCGTGACCGAATTGTGGCCTGAACGTGTCATTCAGTTGCCGTTCAGGTTGGAATACCTATAAAGTCACTGCAAGGGTGAAAACATCTTGCGAAACGCAACAGGGGCGGTGGCAACACCGGGATTGCAATGAAGACACTCATTCTGGCCTCCATCGCTTGTCTCGGCGCAGCCGGAGGGGCCTTTGCAGCGAGTGCCGTCAACAAGGATGCGCAGCCCCGCACGTTGATCGTGACCGAAGGCGGCAGCAAGTCGGAGCTGGCGATCGGCCCAGGCGAGACGATCGAATTCTGCTCGAGCGGCTGTTTTGTCACCCTGCCCAATGGCGACCGCGAAGCGCTGACCGGCAACGAAGCCATAGAGATTTCGGGCGGCGCTGCCCGCTTCAGGTAACCGAAAAACCAGAGACTGTTTTGGGGCCGGGCAAATTGTCCGGCCTTTTGCGTTTCCGGTGGAAACCACGCTTTCGGTAGGGACCGGGACCGATTTCCGGCGAGCGTTCTTGTGGCTGGTCGCTCGGCTTTTTTGGAATGTCGCAAACAGGCTGCAATCTGGTGGCCGCATAGCCCTATAGTCCGCCCGCAGTACCACTTTGGAGTCGCGGTCAATGGCAGGGTTTCCGGAAAAAGCGAAGGTCGTCATCATCGGTCTGGGCGGCATTGTCGGCGCGTCCGTCGCGCACCACCTGGTCGAGCGCGGCTGGGACGACATCGTTGGCATCGACAAGTCCGGCATCCCGACCGATATCGGCTCGACGGCGCATGCCTCCGACTTCTGCTACATGACCAGCCATGACTTCCTGTCGTGCTGGACGTCGCTCTACTCCATCGATTTCTACGAGAAGATGGGCCACTACGCCCGCATCGGCGGGCTCGAAGTGGCCCGTACCGGCCACGACACCTGGATGGAGGAGATCAAGCGCAAAGTCTCGTCCGGCAGGGCCTTCGGCACGCGCGCTCACCTCGTCACGCCCGAGGAGATCAAGGAAAAGTTCCCGCTGATCGAGCAGGACAAGGTCATGGGCGGCATGTTCGACCCCGACGCCGGCCTTGTCATTCCGCGCTCGCAGACGGTCGCCGGCAAGCTGGTCGATGCCGCCGAGAAGTCCGGCAAGCTTCAGGCCTTCGCCAATACGCCCGCCCAGTCCCTGATCGTCGAAAACGGCCGCATCAAGGGTGTCGTCACCCATCGCGGCACGATCATGGCTGATCATGTCGTCGTCTGCACCGGCCTGTGGGGCCGTCTGATCGCCGAAATGGTCGGCGAGGACCTGCCCGTGATGCCGGTCGATCACCCGCTGACCTTCTTTGGCCCGTACAATGAGTTCGAAGGCACCGGCAAGGAAATCGGCTTCCCGCTGCTGCGCGACCAGGGCAACTCGGCCTATATGCGCGACACCGGCGACCCGAAGACCACTGAAGGCGGCCAGATCGAGTGGGGCTACTACGAGACCGACAATCCGCGCCTCTGCCATCCTCGCGAGCTGCTCGAGAAGGATCAGGCCCGTCTGTCGCCCTCGCAGCGCGATCTCGACATGGAGCAGATCATCGAGCCGCTGGAGCGCGCGATCGAGCTGACGCCGATCCTGGGCGAACTCGGCTACAACGAAAGCCATTCCTTCAATGGCCTGCTGCAGGTCTCGGCCGGAGGCGGCGCTTCCTGCGGCGAGAGCCAGAAGGTGAGGGGCCTGTGGTACTGTGTCGGCATCTGGGTCAAGGATGGCCCGGGATATGGCAAGCTGATCGCCGACTGGATGACCGACGGCCGCACCGAAATCGATCACAACAGCATCGACTATGCGCGCTTCTATCCGCACCAGCTGAAGGAAGACTTCATCGAGGGCCGCACGCGCGAAGCCGCGCAGAAGATCTACTATCCGGCCGTGCATTCGCGTGAGCCTTACGCGACCGGCCGCAACGTCAAGCGCTCGCCCTTCTATGAGCGCGAGGTAGAGCTTGGCGGCTACTTCATGGAACTGGGCGGCTGGGAGCGCGCTCACGGCTATGCCGCCAACGAGCATCTGCTCGAAAAATACGGCGACCGGGTGCCGGTGCGCCAGAACGAGTGGGACAACCGCCACTTCTGGCGGGTTTCCAATGCCGAGCATCTCGCCATGAGCGAGGATTGCGGCATCGTCAATCTCTCGCACTTCCACATGGTCGATATCGAAGGGCCGGACCATGTCGAGTTGCTCGAGTGGCTTTGCGCGGCCAAGGTCGGCGGTGACGGCAATATCGGCAAGGGCATCTACACCCACTTCCTTGACGACGAGGGCATGGTGCGCGCCGACTTCACGGTCTTCCGCATGGCCGACCGCTGCCGCCTCGTGAACGGCGCCGACGCGGGCCCGCGTGACTTCCACTACATGAAGCGTGTTGCCGAGGACCGCGGCCTCGACGTCACCATCACCGACGTTTCGGAGAAGTTCATCACTGTCGGCATCTGGGGCCCGAACGCACGCGAGACGCTCAAGAAAGTCGTTGCCGACCCGGCAGGGCTCGATCCGGAAAACTTCCCCTTCGCCGCGATCAAGCCGATCGAGATCGCTGGCAAGACGGTCACCGCCTTCCGCATCTCCTATGTCGGCGAGCAGGGCTGGGAACTGCACATGCGCTATGAAGACGGCCTGGCCGTCTGGGACGCGCTGCGCTCCACCGGCGTCATGGCCTTTGGCGTCGAGACCTACGCCAATTCGCGCCGCATGGAAAAGAGCCTGCGTCTGCAGAACGCCGACCTGCTGACGCAGTACAACCTGATCGAAGCCGACCTTGCCCGCCCGAAGGTCAAGGAAGCGGATTTCCGCGGCAAGGCAAAGCATCTGGAGTACAAGGCGCGCGCCCATCAGCCGGCAATGCTCTGCACGCTCGTCCTGACCGACACCACCGACGCCAAGGGTGTCGCCCGCTATCCGGTGGGCTCCATGCCCGTCGTCGATCCCGAGACCGGCGAGGTGCTGGTGGACGAACTCGGCCGTCGCTCATACACGACGTCCGTCGCCTTCGGTCCGACCATCGGCAAGAACATCGCGCTCGCCTATCTCCCCTGGGCCTATGCCCAGGAGGGCCGCAAGCTGAACGTCGAATATTTCACCGAGACCTTCCCGGCAGAGGTCGTGGGCGTCGGCTACAAGCCGCTCTACGACCCGGAGAACCTGAAGCCGCGCAGCTGATCGCCGTCTTCATGCAATGTTTCAAAGTAAAGGCCCGGATTTTCCGGGCCTTTCTTTTTGCCGATGGCTTGGCTAGCCTTCATTCATGTCTCGACTCGCACGTTTCAGGCATGTCCTTTCAGGCGTCGTTGCGACGGCGCTGAGCTTCTTCTTTGTCTCTCAAAGTCATGCCGCCGAAGCGGTCGATGCCCAGCTTGTGCTGGCGGTCGACGTGTCGCTTTCGATGTCTCCGGCCGAACTCCAGAAACAGCGGCTGGGCTACGCTGCGGCGTTTACCGGGGATCGCGTCATCGAGGCGATAGCAGCCGGCAAACATCACAGGATTGCGGTCACCTATTTCGAGTGGTCGGGTGCGACGCTGCAGCGTATCGTCGTGCCCTGGATGGTGGTCTCCACGCGCGCCGATGCCGAATTATTTGCCAGCCAACTAGCGGCTATCCCGCCTGCGGGTGGGGGGCAAACGTCGATCTCCGGCGCGCTGGAATTCGCCTCCGGCCTGTTCCGCAAGAGCCCCTATCGTTCGTCGAGGAAGATCATCGACATTTCCGGCGATGGGCCCAACGATCACGGCGGCCCCGTGAACCATGCGCGTGATGCGGCAGTGCGCCGAGGCATCGTCATCAATGGCCTACCGATGATGATTCGCCCCGGCCGCCCGGTCAATCACCGCTACGAGATGGCGGATCTCGACCAGTACTACGCCCGCTGCGTCATCGGCGGGACGGGATCCTTCATGATGCCGGTCAATTCCTGGTCGCAGTTTCCCACGGTTCTGCAGCGCAAGCTCGTACTCGAACTAACCGAGCGGACGTCTGGAGTGTGGCGCACGGAAGCGGGTAGCAACGGGCTGCCGGTGGTGCCCGCCGCGGGCGCGGTCCGGGCGCCTTTTGACTGCCTGATCGGCGAAAGGCTCTGGCTCGAACGGCCCTGGAAACCCTGGGACCACTTGAACGTCTGGAACCCCTGGGTGTGGGGACCCCACTAAGGCTCCAAAGGCATGCTGCCTCGGCCGATATGCCGAGGCGACAAAGATGCGGCGAGATCTGTCCGATCAGGCGGCGATCAACTGTTTGCGGTCGACGCGTTCTTGTTGCGGCGAGCGGGCATAGAGCTCGCGATAGCATTTCGAGAAATGCGAGGCCGAGACGAAGCCGCAGGCCACCGCCACTTCCACCACCGGCATGGACGACTGGATCAGCAAGTGCCGGGCGCGGTCGAGCCGGATTTCGAGATAGTAGCGCGCTGGCGAGCGGCCCATCTCGGTGCGGAACAGGCGCTCGATCTGGCGGCGCGACAGACCGACATGGTCGGCGATCTCGATCAGTGACAGCGGCTCGGAAAGGTTCGCCTCCATCAGCTCGATGATGGTCAGCACCTTCGAATTCTGCACGCCCAGGCGCGCGCGAAGCGGCAGGCGCTGGCGGTCGGTGGGGCTGCGCACGCGGTCGGTCAGCACCTGCTCGCAGATGCGGTTGACGAGATTGTCGTCGAAATCCTCGCCGATCAGCTTCAGCATCATGTCGAGCGCGGCGGTGCCGCCGGCGCAGGTGTAGATGTTCTGGTCGACTTCGAAGAGGTCGGCAAACACATTGGCCTTGGGGAAGGCTTCCTGGAAGCCGGGCAGGTTTTCCCAATGGATGGCGCAGCGCTTGTTGGACAGCAGGCCGGCGGAGGCCAGCACATAGGCGCCGGTGCACAGGCCGCCGATGGCCACGCCGCGATTATATTCCTCGCGCAGCCAGGCGAAGACCGACTTGTTCTGGTACTTTTCGACATTCATGCCGGTGCACACCACAGCCATCGAGGGACGGTCGGGCCCGGCCATCTTCTTGCGCTCATCCTCGAGCGAGGTGTTGACTGCACATTCCACGCCATTGGAGGCTTTTACCGGCTTGCCGTCGAAGCTCGCCAGCCGCCAGCGATAGGCCTCATAGCCGAGCATGCGATTAGCGATGCGCAACGGATCGAGCGCCGTCGCGAAGGCGACCATGGTGAAATCGGGTACCAGGAAGAAGACAATCGATCTTTTGATCGGATGTTTTACGACGTTCAATGAGGCCTCACGCAAACCCAAAATAACGCGAACAACCATGTCGCGATCAGAAAAGCGTCATCAGGAAAAACTTTTCCTGTCAATGGGGTGGAATGATGGCCAAAAGCTAAATCTGCGACATGCCGCGAAGGCGGTAGCGCGCCTGTCTGTGCCGCTTGCAAGAACGATGGACTGCGCAACGAAAAACCGCGCGGCCCGGTTGGGCTTACGCGGTCTCAACGTTCAGCCCGAATGAGATCGGGCAGGATGCAATCTGCAGTGTTTAGCGGACGAGGAAGCCGAGGCGGGCACCGGCGATCGCACCGGCCTGGCCGGGCATCGTCTTGTTCAGGCGCTGGCGCTCAAGTGCGGTCGTCAGGTTGATCTCGCGGCGTCTGCCTTCGAAAAACCGGGAAAAGAACTTCATGACACATCTCCATGCAGTCGGGTTACACGGGGTGCCTTCGCTTGATGGGTCGGGGCAACTCGTTAGATTGCGTTGGTATAGATGCTTTGTGGCGTAAGTTAAGCGGGGAAAGCGAAGTACTTGGATTGGAATGCGACATGGTCAACAACGCATTTACGACCAAATCGGAATAAATCCGTTTTATTTCAATGCCTTGCCCTCTAATTCGCCTGCCATGTGCCTGGCTCATATGTGTCCTGCGCGCGACGCATGGCTGGACTGCTTTACTTGGGGCGGACCGCAATCCGAAGAAAAAGTCCGCCGGACAACTGGGCAGAAGTCCGGCGGAGATGGTCTTGGGAGTGCATTTTTACTTGTTCTCCGCCTGTGGGCGGAAGTCCTGAACGGCAGGCCAGCCGATATCCTTCTGGATCTCGACGGGCAGTGCGCGCACCGAGCGCTCGGTCAGGTAACGGGTGCGGGCCCTGGAATACTGAGCGGCCATGCGGCCGATCCTCTCAAGGATAAACATGGTGTTCTCCTTTCGGTTGTAGCGGAAAAACCCCCTCGTTCCGGCATCGGTCTGCCGGTGTCAGTAGTTCTCCGTCACTTTCTCTTGACGATGTTGACTATCTGCCTGTTCTCATGTTCAATCAATCGAAATGAACTGATTTCTCAGATCAGAAAAATTGAAAGGCTGTAGCCATGTCGGCCCCCCTCAATCATCCCTTGCCGGTGCTTGATCTCGATGTGCTGCGCACTTTCGTTGCCATCGCCGAAACGGGCAGTTTCACCACGGCCGCGAATGCGGTGTTCCGCACGCCATCGGCAGTGTCGATGCAGATCAAGAAGCTGGAGGACGTGCTCGGCCGCACCGTGTTCTCGCGCGATGCGCGGTCGGTGACGCTGACCACCGATGGCGAGATGCTGCTGGGCTATGCCCGCCGCATGCTGGCCATCAACCGCGAGGCGGTGTCGAAATTCATCGTGCCAGACATCACGGGCGTGGTGCGGCTCGGCTCGCCGGACGATTATGGCGAGCGCATCCTGCCGTATGTGCTGAAGCGCTTTGCGCAGTCGCATCCGTCGATCGCCGTCGACGTCACAATCGACCAGAGCAAGAACCTCTGGCGACGCATGGACGACCGCACACTCGACATCACGCTCGTCACCAATTCCTACAAGATCAGCATGGATGGCGCCGAGACGCTGATGACCGAGCCCATCGTCTGGGCTGGCGCCAAGGGTGGCTGCGCGCATCTGCGCGAGCCCTTGCCTGTGTCGCTGTGGGAAGAGGGCTGCGCCTGGCGCGCCGGGGCGCTCGATGCGCTCGCCCGCGAAGGGCGCAACTACCGCATCGCCTATATGAGCGCGCATACGGCGGGCCAGCGAGCGGCGATCCTCGCCGATCTCGCAGTGGCGCCGCTGCCGCGCTCCTTCATCGGCCCGGAGCTGATCGAACTCGGCGCCAAGGACGGCATGCCCGACATCGGCGTCTACAGCCTGGCTATGGTGGTGACGCCCGAAGCCAACGCGCCGGTGAGGTCGGTCGCCGACCATATCCGTGCGACGTTCGACGTGTTTCGCGAAACGGGTCGGTTTATCTGACGGTCGCTCATCACCCCTGCAGATAAGCCACGATCCGGTCGCGGGCGCGGCGGCCTTCGGGCATGTCAACCAGCGGCCAGACATGGAACATGTCGGGCTCCAGCACCAGGTCGACATCGACACCGACCTCGCGGGCCCTTTCCGCAAAAATGATGTTGTCGGGGGTCAGCATGTCGCGCGTGCCGGTCAGAAGCAGCGTCTTCGGCAACACGCTGAGGTCGCCATAGAGCGGGCTGATCCGCCAGTCGCCGCGATCGAGCCCGGGTGCGTAGAGCCGAATAGCTTCCAGCCCGCCGGGAATATCCAGCCATGGGTCCTGCGCGGCCATCTGCCTGACAACCTCGTTGCGAAGCGTCAGGTCGAGGCCGGGTGAGATGAGTACGTGCCGGGCCGGTGCCGGAATGCCTTCCAGCGCGCCCATCATCGTCATCACCACCGCCATGTTGCCACCGGCGGAATCACCCATGAAAACGATGTTTTCGGCCGCCGATTCACGCAGCATGGCGCGGTAGACGTCCAGCACCATGTCGAACATTGCATGGATGTCGTGTTCGGGCGCAATGGGGTAGATCGGCACGGTCACGCGCATGCCAAGGCGCTCGGCCATCTCGGCTGCCAGAAACCAATGGTAGCTGGTGATCTCGAAGCAGAAGGCGCCGCCGTGCAGGTAAAGGATCCGGCGGGCGCCAGCACTGTGCGGCATCACCTCATAGACGGGAAAGCCGTGCACCATTCCCTGCCTGATCGTCAGGCGACGGGCCAGCTTGAGCGGCGGCTCATGGCTCTGGCTGCGCCGTGAAGAGGCGATCCAGCGCTTCAGGTTCTCCGGACTGGTGAAGGCTCTCTTGCGGCTGTGCTTGATGATGAGGGCGACAAGGCGGCTATGGAGACTGGACATGCAAGGAGCTCCCGGACCTCCGGCTGTTTCGCGTCGCCTCCCTGCCTTGAATTTGTGCGCGTCCCGGCCTTCGTCAAGGCCGGGACCTGGAGCATTTTGCAGCCAAGCGGAATCGCTTGGCGTCGCACAAATGCGGCTAAAACAATGAGATAGAGCGGCGCAAGGGCATCCGTCAGGATGACCGCCGCTCTAGCCCTGATTTGCTAGATCAGCGTCAGCCCCGGCGTCTTGCCGCGCGTTCCTCGCGCGAACGCCGGCGCGGCGCGCCGTCGCCGCCTCCGGCGGCCTCGTCCGAAAGCATTTTGCGCGGCGGCAGCTTCACCTGTTCGGCCAGTTTCGTGAACGGGTCGACCTTGTTGGGCAGCGCCATGGCGTCGATGAACAGCTGCTGGAAATGCGGCTCTAGCGCGGTTTCGATCTTCTCGATGCGGCCGACTTCCTTCTCGATCTCGCGGCGGTGGTCGCGATTGAGCAGCGCCATCAGAGCGCCGGTGCCCGCGGCGTTGCCCACAGCCTTCACCTCGGCGAGGTCGCAGTCGGGGATGAGGCCGAGCACCATGGCGTATTTCGGATCGATGAAGGAGCCGAAGGCGCCGGCGAAACGGATCGTGTCGACCGTTTCAACGCCCTGCTTTTCCATCAGCAGCTTGACGCCCGCATAGAGCGCGGCCTTGGCAAGCTGGATGGCGCGCACGTCGTTCTGCGTCACCGTGATGCGCGGTTCGCCGTCGCGCAGCAGATAGGAGAAGGTGCGGCCGTTCTGGATGATGCGCGGCGAGCGCTCGGCCAGCGAGCCGTCGACCACGCCATCTTCGGAAATCACGCCAGAGAGATACATCTCCGCCACCACCTCGATGATGGCCGAGCCGCAGATCCCGGTAACGCCGGTGGCCTTCGCGTCTTCCTCAAAGCCTTCCTCGTCGGACCATTTGTCGACGCCGATGACGCGGTATTTCGGCTCCAGCGTTTCGGGATCGATGCGCACGCGCTCGATGGCGCCGGGGGCGGCGCGCTGGCCCGACGAGATTTCCGCGCCCTCGAAGGCCGGGCCGGTGGGCGAGGAGGCGGCCACGACACGATCCTTGTTGCCAAGCACGATTTCGGCGTTGGTGCCGACATCGACCAAGAGCATCATCTTGTCCTGGCGATAGGGGCCTTCCGACAGCGTCGCGCCGGCAGCGTCGGCGCCGACATGGCCGGCGATGCAGGGCAGCAGATAGACGCGGCCGCCACGATTGACGTCGATGTCGATCTCATGCGCCCAGTACTGCAGCGCGCCCGAAACTGCGAGCGCGAACGGCGCCTGTCCGAGCTCGGTCGGGTCGATGCCGAGGAACAGATGGTGCATGATCGGGTTGGCGACGAACACCATGTCGAGGATGTCGTGGCGGTCGACACCGCCTTCCTCGCAGACCTTGCCGATCAGCGTATTGACGGCTTCGCGGACGGCCTTGGTCATGGCCTCGCGACCGTCCGGATTCATCATCACGTAGGACACGCGGCTCATCAGATCCTCGCCGAAGCGGATCTGCGGGTTGGACGTGCCCGAGGAGGCGACGATGCGGCCCGACAGCAGCGACACCAGATGCATGGCAATCGTGGTCGAGCCGATGTCGCAGGCGATGCCGTAGGCCTCGTTCTTCAGGTCGGGCCACAGGCCGATGATGAAGGGCCGCGACGAATCCATGTCGCGGTGGATGGCGGCGGTGACGCCCCAATTGCCCTTGCGCAAAATGCCCTGAACTTCGGGGATCAGGTGCGGGACGATCAGCAGGTCCTTCCAGCCCCAGTCCTTTTCCAGAACAGCCTTGAGGCGGTCGAGGTCGCCCAGCGGCTTGTGCATGTCGGGCTGTTCGACTTCGACATAGCAAAGCTGGATCGCCGGGTTGCGCTCGATATGGCGGTCGACGGCAGCCTTGCGAACCACCTGCGCATTGATGACGGTGTCCTGCGGTACGTCTACGACGAGATCACCCAGGATCTGCGCCGAGCAGGAGAGGCGGCGGCCTTCTGGCAGGCCGCGGACGCGCTCATAGCGCTCTTCCTTAGGCCCCTTGGCCGAGATGTGGTCGTTGGACGAGACGATCTTGTGCTTGGCAAAATTGCCTTCCTGCACCTCGATCTGGCAGCGGCCGCAGGTGGCGCGCCCGCCGCACACGCTTTCGACATAGACGCCGAGTTGGCGTGCGGCATCGAGCACCGGCGTGCCCACGGGGAAGCGCCCGCGCTTGCCCGACGGCATGAACAGGACCAACGGATCGGTGATGTTGGCGGGAGAGTTCATCTCAGGCACTCCTTGCGGCCGCGCTCGTTCCTGCCTGGTTCCGGCAGGTTGCCGCATTGGCGGCCGTCGTCATCAGTAGCGCAGCAATTATCTTGCGAAACGGGTCAAGGCCCGCCCAAAGGGCAGGCCAGGATCTATGCGATAGAATGTAAGGCTTTCCGCGGGACTTCTGGAAAATTCCGTCACCAACGCCCCCGGCTGGAAGCCGTTGTCCTGCCGTCCGGCCAAATGCGCCGGACGGAACTGACTGGGCGTTATGCGACACGACAGTCTCCGGTCGAAATTACCCGCGCGCCATGCGTGCTTCGCGGCCACCGCGACGACGACCGCCATTGTTGGCGGCGCCGTCGGCCGGCGAGGTTACCGCGACCGGGGCAGGCGCTGCGTGCTCACCCGGCTTGTAGTCCTTATAGGTCTTGATCCAGGTCGTGCAGTGCTCGTCGGTGCCGTTCAGCACATTGGCGCCGCGAACCGCTTCCATCTCCTGCGGGCGGCAGGGGTTCATGATCGCCGAGGTCATGCCGGCGCCGATCACCATCGGGATGAAGGAAGCATTGATGCCATGGCGGTGCGGCAGGCCGAACGAGATATTCGAGAGGCCGCAAGTGGTGTTGACCTTCAGTTCCTCGCGCAGGCGGCGCAGCAGCGCAAACACCTGGCGGCCAGCGTCGCCCAGCGCGCCGATCGGCATCACCAGCGGGTCGACGACGACGTCATGCGCGGGAATGCCGTGGTCGGCGCAGCGCTCGACGATCTTCTTGGCGACGGCAAAGCGCACGTTGGGGTCCATGGAGATGCCGGTTTCGTCGTTGGAGATGGCGACGACGGGCACGTTGTATTTCTTGACCAGCGGCAGAATGGCTTCGAGCTTCTCTTCCTCGCCGGTCACGGAGTTGACCAGCGGGCGGCCCTTGGCGACCTTGAGCGCGGCTTCGATGGCAGCAGTCACCGAGCTGTCGATCGACAGCGGCAGGTCGACCAGGCCCTGCACGATCTCCAGCGTCTGCACCAGCAGCGCCGGCTCGGTTGCGTTGGGATCGACGGCGGTGACACCGGCATTGACGTCAAGCATCGTGGCGCCGGCGGCAGCCTGCTCGAGCGCGTCCTTGATCACCGTCTCGAAATTGCCGGCCACCATCTCGGCGGCGAGCTTCTTGCGGCCGGTCGGGTTGATGCGCTCGCCGATCACGCAGAAGGGCTGGTCGAAGCCGATAACGATTTCCTTGGTCGCCGAGGCGACGATGGTGCGGGTCATGAAGCTCTCCGTTTGGATATAAAGATTTCTTTATATCGTTGATTGTTCTGTTTCAAATGCGGCGGGCAGGGCGCTTAGTGAGCGGCCTTTTCCACCAGCTGTACCGGTTGCTGCGTCGGCTCGTCGTGCAGGAGGTGGTCGAGACGGTCGGCGACGATCTGGTCGTCGGCCCGGGCCTCGCGCTTCCAGGGCTTGCGGCCCTTGAGCACGCCCGATTCATGCACCATCTCGGCGACGTATTCTTCCTGGCGATAGGCCATCACGTGGATGCCGGAGACGCCTGCGATCTCCTTCACCTCGTTGATGATGTCGATGCAGATCTGCTTGCCTTCCTTCTTCTGGTCCTGCGCGCCTTCCAGCCGCTTGATGATCGCGTCCGGAATGTGGACGCCCGGCACGTTGGAGCGGATCCACTTGGCCGTCTTTGCCGAGGCGAGCGGGCCGACGCCGCACAGGATGAAGACTTTTTCGGTGAAGCCGAGGTCGCGGGCCCGTTCCATGAAGTTGCGGAACATCGGCACGTCGAAGCAGTACTGCGTCTGCACGAACTGCGCGCCGGCGGCGATCTTCTTGCCGAGATGGATCGGGCGGAAGTCGTAGGGCGGCGCAAATGGGTTCACGGCCGCACCGAGGAAGACCTGCGGCGGCGTGGTCAGCTTGCGGCCGGACAGGAACTTTCCGTTGTCGCGCATGATGCGGACGGTTTCGAGCAGCGACATGGAGTCGAGGTCGAACACCGGCTTCGCGCCGGGCTGGTCGCCAGCCTGCACGCCGTCGCCGGTGAGGCAGAGGATGTTGGCCACGCCCATGGCGGCCGCGCCCAGCACGTCGCCCTGGATGGCGATGCGGTTCTTGTCGCGGCAGGCGATCTGCATGATCGGCGCATAGCCCATGCGCGTCAGCAGCGCGCAGATGCCGACCGAGGACATGTGGCAGTTGGCTCCCGAGGCGTCGACCGCATTGATGCCGTCGACCCAGCCGTCAAAGATCGCGGCGCGCTCGTAGACGTCCTGCGGATTGGCGCTGTCGGGCGGGTTCAGCTCGGTGGTGACGGCAAACTCGCCGCGCCGCAGCACGCGCTCGAGGCGTCCGCGCGAGGAGTGGCCGGGCTGCGGGTCCAGCGGCAGGTCGATACCCGCGGGGTTTTCGTCGGGATGGGGAGGACGCGGCGTGGCCATGTTCATGCAGGTTCCTTGTTGGCGGCCTCGCGCGCGGCGGCGGCCTGCGCGGTCACGCGCAGCCAGGCCGAGGTTTCGCGCAGCGACTGGTCGACCGGCTTCTGGACGTTGAGGATGGCATCGCCCTTGGCCATGTTGCGCGAGCCTTCCCAGGCCTTGACCCAGACGCAGGGCATATCGGGCTCGACCTCGCAATTGCCGTTGGCGCGCACGCCGCCGCAGGGGCCGTTGCGCAACTGCTTGGGGCAGTTCATCGGGCAGGACATGCCGGTGGAGGAGAGCACGCACTGGCCGCACATGCGGCAGTCGAACATAAAACCCTTCACCTGCTTCTCGACGAATTTCACCGGCGCCTCGACGCGGGAATAGCCGATGCCCTTCCACAGGGGATGCAGCATCAGGAAGGCGTCGGCAAAGCGGGCGTAAAACCATTCGAGCATGCGCGAATGGCGGATCGACCAGAGGCGAACCGTATATTTGCGCTGCACGCGTCGCTGTGGCGACACGTCGGCCGGCTTGTAGTCGCTCTTTGGCGCAGCCTGTTTGACCAGGGTAGCCTGGGTGACGATCGGTTTTGTCTCAGACATTTTCTTTTCCGCCCGCTTTGACAAGAGCGACCAGCCGCTCGCGGGTGAATTCGCTGTCGAGCGCGGCCGCGGCCTTGTCAGCCTCGGCTTCGAGGTCATCGCTCACCGGCACGGGGTCGGCCTTGCGCCATTCGGCCAGATAGGCGTCGGTGTCGCCGGCGCCCGTGCGCATGGCGCACATGTCGATCGCCTCGGTGAAGCGCAGCGGCAGTTCGCGCTTGGCGTTCTGCCGGCCCTTCTTGACGATGACCTGGGCAGGAATGTCGCGCCAGTAAACGATGATCAGATCGGCCATTTCAATCTCACTCCCAATTGACCGAGCATTGCCGCAACCATTGTCACCCCGCTTGTTATGGGGCGACGCGCGCGCCTTCAAAAGCGACGTAAGGCAATGTCGCAAACAGGAACGGAGATGGAGGTTTCAGGCCAAAGCAAAAACCGCTCGCAAACACCGCGCCTGATGCTGCTCCCGAGGTTGACTCAGAGCGGCGGATGGTATCGTTATCTGGATGTCAGTCGGCCTTGCTCGAAGCTGCCTTGGCCAGCGAAGCGTTGAGGTCGCCATAGCCGGTGAAGCGTCGCTCATAGGCAAGCCCCAGCAGCTTTGCGGCATCCTCTGCCACCTTGTCGAGTTCGGGATCGTCGGTCTGGGCCAGATAGACGACCTTTTGGTAGTGGCCGAAATAGTCGCGGATCAGTTCCGGATGCCTGTCGAGCCCGAGCGGCTTGATGAAGAAGGCCTCGAACTGCCGGCACAGAAAGTCGGTCATGTAGAAGGAGAGCATGTCGCCGTCGGCGATCGCCTCGAAGGCCTGCATTCCCTGGTAGAAGGCAAAGCAGTGCGGGCCGGCCATGCGCTCCACGCCATGCTTTTCGCACACGCTGTCGAGCATGCCGCCGGTGCCGCAATCGGCATAGCCGACAAAGATCCGGTCGTAGCCTTCGGCCTTGGCCTTGAGGATCGCCTTGTCCAGCGCGGGCGGGATCCGGTCGGGATAGTAGTGAAATTCGGCCGGCAGGCAGGTCAGGTCGAGATGGTCGAGCCCCAGCTGTTCCTTCACCGCCAGAACCTCGCGTGCAATCATGCCACAGCCGATGACCAAAAGCCTGTCGGGTTTGCCTGGGGTCGTATTCGGTGCGGTTTCCATGAAACTGTGTGCCTTTCGCCCTTGCACGTATATCCCGTTTATCTAATAGAGGCCCGGGCGATTTGCAGCTAAGAGGGAGATACCGTCCATGAAACTTTCGCGCTTCGCGTCGCTTGCCGCCATCCTGGTCTGCGCACTGTCGATCTCGGCCTGTGCCAATACGATCCGCGGTGTCGGCAAAGACGTCAAGTCGACCGCCAGGGCCGTGGAGCAGGCGGTTACGAATTAGGGACGGGTAAGGGGGCGGGGGCCCTATCCGGCTTTGTTGCCGGAAAGAACAAGGCCGCGCAGAGCGCGGCCTTTTTTGTTGCTTTACGCCGAGGCGCGCACGTTGTGCCGGCGCTTCATGAAGTCCTTGGCGGTTTCGACCGCCACTGCCGCGTCGCGGCAGTAGGCGTCGGCGCCAACGGCCTTGCCGAATTCCTCGTTGAGCGGCGCGCCGCCGACCAGCACGACATAGTCGTCGCGGATGCCCTTTTCCTTCATCGTGTCGATAACGACCTTCATGTAGGGCATGGTCGTGGTCAGAAGCGCGGACATGCCGATGATGTCCGGCTGGTGCTCTTCGATCGCGGCAAGATAGTTCTCGACCGGATTGTTGATGCCGAGGTCGACGACGTCGAAGCCCGCACCTTCCATCATCATGCCGACAAGGTTCTTGCCGATGTCGTGGATGTCGCCCTTGACGGTGCCGATGACCAGCTTGCCCTGCTTCGGCGCGCCGGTAGCGGCCAGAAGCGGGCGCAGGATGGACATGCCGGCCTTCATGGCGTTGGCCGACAGCAGCACTTCCGGCACGAACAGGATGCCGTCGCGGAAATCTTCGCCGACGATGCGCATGCCTTCGACCAGCGCTTCGGTCAGAACCGCATAGGGGACCCAGCCGCGCTCGAGCAGGATGTTGGTGCCTTCCTCGATTTCCTCCTTGAGGCCATCGTAAAGGTCATCGTGCATCTGCTGCACGAGTTCTTCGTCGGAAAGCTCGGACAGGATGATCTCGTCGTCGGACATTTTAATCGGCTCCTCGTGGCCGCCGGCGGCACTTACGCCCGGCGCGCAATTTCGCTACAATAGGTATTACGCAAAGGGCATTTCGCCATAGCTGATTTGCGACCTCCGGCAAAAGGAAAGCGACTGTAAATTTATAGCTTTTGTTGTCGATTTTGAGACAGGTCTTGGCGCTTGCGGGCCGTTTCGGCAAAGGTGCATGACTACGATCCGGACAGGGGGGCGAACACGGCGCCCGATGTCAGGTTTCTAAGGATGACTTCTATGGAAGATAATCTCTCGTCCGAGCAGGATGGCTCCGGCACGCGACGCGGCCGTGGCGCCGGTGGTGGCGCCGCAGCGCGGCGCGCAGCACGTTCTGGCGGCGGCCCCGGCGTGCAGCAGACCTATATCAACCGCAAGATCAAGGTCTACGACGTCCTCGACGAGGAAGGCCTGGCACTGATCGAGAAGAATGCCGAGATCGTGCTGGAAGAAGTCGGCATCGAATTTCGCGACGACGCCGAAGCACTGGCGCTGTGGAAGCAAGCCGGCGCCGACGTGAAGGGCGAGCGCGTGCATTTCCCCAAGGGGCTCTGCCGCTCGCTGCTCAAGACCGCGCCCTCGATCTACACGCAGCACGCGCGCAACGCCGCCCGTTCGGTGCAGATCGGCGGCAACGCCACCGTGTTCGCTCCGGTTTACGGCCCGCCCTTCGTCCGCGACCTCGACGGCAACCGCCGCTACGCGACGATCGCCGATTTCCAGAATTTCGTAAAACTCGCCTATATGGCGCCGTCGATCCATCATTCGGGTGGCACGGTTTGTGAGCCGGTGGACATCCCGGTCAACAAGCGCCATCTCGACATGATCTATGCGCACATCAAATATTCCGACAAGCCGTTCATGGGCTCGGTCACCGCGCCCGAGCGCGCGGAAGACACGATCGCGATGTGCAAGATCCTCTTCGGCGAGAAGTTCGTCGACGAGAACACCGTTCTCACCAGCCTCATCAACGCCAACTCGCCGATGGTCTTCGACGAGACCATGCTTGGCGCGCTGAAGGTCTATGCCCGCAACAACCAGGCCTGCATCGTCACGCCGTTCATTCTCGCCGGCGCCATGAGCCCGGTGACGGTGGCCGGCACGCTGACCCAGGTTCTGGCCGAGGTGCTGGCCGGCGCTTCCTTCACCCAGCTAATCCGCCCCGGCGCTCCGGTGATCTTCGGCACCTTCGCGTCGTCGATCTCGATGCAGTCGGGCGCACCGACCTTCGGCACGCCGGAGCCGTCGCTGGTGTCCTATGGCGCAGCCCAGCTTGCCCGCCGTCTCGGCCTGCCGTTCCGCACCGGCGGCTCGCTCTGCGCCTCCAAGGTTCCGGATGCGCAGGCGGCCTATGAAAGCGCCAACACGCTCAACTCGACGGTTCTGGCCGGCACCAACTTCGTGCTCCACGCCGCCGGCTGGCTCGAAGGCGGTCTCGCCTCCTGCTACGAGAAGTTCATGATGGACATCGACCAGCTCGGCATGCAGCAGAAGTTTGCCGAGGGCGTCGACCTTTCGGAGAACGGCCAGGCCATGGACGCCATCCGCCAGGTGGGGCCGGGCAGCCACTATCTCGGCTGCGACCATACCCAGGCCAACTTCCAGTCGGCCTTCTACCGCTCGTCGATTGCCGACAACAATTCCTACGAGCAGTGGCTGGCCGAAGGGCAGAAGACCGCACCGCAGCGCGCCAACGAGCTCGCCCGCCGCTGGCTGGAAAGCTACGAGGCGCCGCATCTCGACGAAGGCATCGACGAGGCGCTCAAGGACTTCATGGCTCGCAAGAAAGAGTCGATGCCCGACGCCTTCACTTGAAGAGAGCCCGATTCTGGCCGGGCTAAAGTGGCCAGCATTATTCACAAGGAAGTCTGGCGGACGGCGTTTTCCGATCCGGTCCGGAAGGGGTGAGACTTGTCACCCCGCTTCCTTGAAGACATTTCCGCCGCGCTGGCCGAGCATGGTCTCATCCAGCGCGGCGGTTTCAATTTCGGGGACGGAGAGGAAACTCCGCCCGGACCATCGAGCGTGCTGGCCAAATCGGTGCTGCTCGTAGGGCAGGCGGGTGCCGCGCCCTGGCCGCATTTCCGGCGCTGGTGCGGGCAGCAGCCGGCCGAGCTGGAGAATCCGCTCGACACATGGTCGCGCGAGGTGATCGGGCAGGTGGCACAAGAGTTCGGCGCGCGCGCCGTGTCGCCATCGGACAAGCCATGGCTGCCCTTCCAGCAATGGGCGATGCGGGCCGAGGGACTAAAACCGTCGCCGCTCGGCATTCTCATGCATCCGGAATACGGCCTCTGGCACGCCTATCGCGGGGCGCTGCTTTTCGAGATCGAGATTCCGATTCAGGAACCTCGCGAATCGATTCATCTTTGCGATGCATGTGTCGGAAAACCTTGCATGAAATCCTGTCCGGTCGAGGCCTATTCGCCGGATGGGTTTGCCTATGAAGCTTGCCTTGCGCATGTTCGTGGCTCGAATGGCGCGCCTTGCCGAAGCGGTGGCTGCCTCGACCGGAATGCCTGTCCGTACGGCGCGCAGTATCGCTATCCGGCTGAAGTGCAGGCGTTTCATATGGCCAGCTTTGCCCGCCCAAAACGCTGATCGCGTTGGCGTGGCTTGCCGCCCGACATTTCGATCTGGCCGCCTCTCGCGCAATCTTGATCGCCTGCCTCGGTCGGACGGGTTGACGCAAAGCGATCAGCGGAGCTATGTGCTGAGTCATCAGATGACTTGATGTTTTATGCCATGCAGCCCGCAACCAGAACCAACCTTACCGACAGCGCCGCCGCAAGCGTCCGCGCCGAGATCGTCAGCGGACGCTGGTCCGTGGGCGAGCGCATTCCCAACGAAGCGACGCTAAGCGAAATGCTGTCGGTCAGCCGCGGCACGGTGCGCGAGGCGGTGCGTGCGCTGGTTTCGCAGGGGTTGCTGGAAACGCGGCAGGGCTCCGGCACCTATGTGCGCTCGGCGGTCGACCCCAGCGCCGCCCTCGACCGGGTCAAGCGCGCGGGCCTGCGCGACCAGTGGGAGGCACGCACGGCACTCGACGCCGAGGCTGCGCGCCTCGCCGCCATCCGCCACACGCCGGCCGACCTCGGAAAGCTGAACCGGCTGCTTGCCGCGCGCGGCACGACGGCCGATCCCGACCGCGAGGGCTTCGTCCGCCGTGACCTCGCGTTCCACAGGGCGATTGTCGAGGCTTCCGGCAACCGCGCGATGTTGGAACTCTACGACTTCTTCACCGGGGCAATCGCCGAGACGATTGACTCCACCCTTGCAGGCCAGTTGCCCGAACCGGATGCAGCCGCCCACGCGGCCATCGTCGATGGCATCGCATCCGGAAATCCGGACCGGGCCGCCGCCGCTGTCCGCGCCTTCATGGCGCCCGTCCTCCACGAACTCGATCGGCTACTTTCGCAATGAGAATGAACCAGAATTTTTCCGACCCGGACGACCGGCAGGCGCGGCTCGCCGCCATGAACGCGCTGGACGAGCAGCTGATCGATGCCGAGGAAGACAGCCTTCCCAAGCCGCAACCTCCCGTTCTGCGCAGCCCCGGAGCGCGCTTCGTGCTCGGCGCCAGCCTCGTACTGATCGCCTTCAATCTGCGCCCGCTGTTCTCCAGCCTTTCGGTGCTGCTGCCGGAAGTGATGCAGGAGGCCGGGCTTTCGACCATTTGGGCAAGCCTGCTGACGACGCTGCCCGTGCTTTGCCTTGGTATTTTCGCGCCGCTCGCGCCCAAGCTCGCACAGCGCTTCGGAGCCGAACGCACCCTGCTCGGCGCACTGCTTCTCTTGGCGCTCGGCACGGCGCTGCGCGGCCTGGAATCCGTGCCGCTCCTGTTCTTCGCCACCTTCCTCGCCGGCGGGGCGATCGCGATTGGCAACGTGCTGCTGCCGGGTCTCGTGAAGCGCGATTTCCCCGACAGGGTGGCCATGATGACCGGGCTCTATACCATGGCGTTGTGTGGCGGCTCTGCGGGAGCCGCTGGGCTCACCTTGCCGATCGAGCATCTGCTGACCGGCTCGTGGTCGGGCGCCTTGGCCGTGTGGGCCTTGCCGGCCGTCATCGTGGCGCTGATCTGGACGCCGCAGGCGCTTGGCAGCCGCCGGACGGTCAGCCACAGCGGCTTCCGCGTCACCGGCCTGTGGCGTGACCGCCTTGCATGGCAAGTGACCCTGTTCATGGGCTTGCAGTCGGCGCTGGCCTACTGCGTCTTCGGGTGGCTGGCGCCCATCCTGCGCGAACGCGGCTTTGACGCAACCACCGCCGGTGCGCTGGTCTCGCTCTCGGTCATGGCGCAGGTGGTCACCTGCCTTGCGGTGCCGTCCTTTGCCGTGCGCCAGAAGAACCAGCGCGCGGTGAATGTCGGGCTGGTGACCATTGCCGTCATCGCTTTGTTCGGCATCCTGTTCGCGCCCACCTCGACCATCGTTGTCTGGGCAATTCTGCAGGGCATCGGGCAGGGCGGCCTGATCGCGGCGGCCATGACGCTGATCGTGCTGCGTTCGCCGGATTCGCATGTCGCAGCCCACCTGTCGGGCATGGCGCAGGGCGTCGGCTATGTGCTGGCTGCCATCGGCCCGCTGCTGGTAGGCCTCATTCGCGGCTGGACCGGCAGTTTCCAACCGACCGCGATTTTGTTCGTGGCGCTGGGCATCGGTGCCGCCATTGCCGGTCTGGGAGCCGGCCGTGCGCTGCAAGTGAGCGCGCGAGCGGTGCGGATCGACGGCTGACAGGTCTTGGCGACGCCCGCCTGATTCCCGATATCTTTGCAGGGCATGTCGGCCGAAACCTTGCCGACGGCCTTTGCGCGGGTATCTATCGCCCAGGAGACAGCAGGAGAGGGCTCGACAATGGCCAAGAAGGACATCGAGATCAAGACCAAGGACGGCACGGCCCAAGCCGGCCTGTTCGGCGCGGGCGCAAAGGCCGGCGTGATCCTCTACATGGACGCCTTCGGCCCGCGTCCCGCGCTCGACGGCATGGCCGAGCGTCTGGCCGCCGAAGGTTACGCCGTGCTGGTGCCCGATCTCTTCTACCGTAACGCGCCCTATGGTCCGTTCGATGCCGCGACCGCGTTCGAAAATGAAGACAGCAGGAAGGCCTTGATGGCGATCCTGGGCGCCACCACCCAGGAGATGACCAACCGCGACAGCGGCGCATTCATCGATGCGCTGGTGGCCGCAGGCGTCACCGGCCCCATCGGCACGGTGGGCTACTGCCTGGGCGGTGCGCGGGCGCTCAACGCGGCTGCCAGCTACCCCGACCGAATAAAGGCTGCGGCGTCCCTGCATGGCGGCAACCTCGCAAGCGACGCGCCCGACAGCCCGTACCGGCGAGCGGCCGAGATCAAGGCACGGGTCTATGTCGGCACCGCCGGCGTCGACAGCAGCTTTCCGCCAGAACAGTCGGCGCGGCTTGCCGAAGCGCTGCGCGCGGCCGAAATCGATCACATCATCGAAAACTATGTCGGCATGGAGCATGGCTGGTGCGTGCCCGACCACGGCGCCTACAACAAGGTCGGCGCCGAGCGTCACTGGAAGCGTCTGACCGAGTTCTTCTCTGAGGCGCTGCGCTGAGATGACGGACCCGGCGGACCCTTTCGATCTTGTCCGCTTCGTCAGTGCGCAGGATCCTGTTATCGCCGAGGTTTGTGCCGAACTGAAGCATGGCCGCAAGACCAGCCACTGGATGTGGTTCGTCTTCCCCCAGGTCGCGGGCCTCGGCATGAGCGCTATGTCGCAACGCTATGCGATTGGGTCGCTGGGCGAGGCGCGGGCCTATCTGGAGCACCCGGTGCTGGGGCCGCGGCTGCGGCTATGCGTAGGCCTGCTTCTCGAGATCAAGGGGCGTTCGGCACATGAGATTTTCGGCAGTCCGGACGACCGCAAGCTGCGTTCCTCGCTGACGCTCTTCGAGCAGGCTGCCTCCGAGGACCCAATTTTCCGTCAGGCTCTCGACCGCTATTTCGGCGGCATCGCCGATCAGGCCACTCTCGAGCGCCTGAGGACCTGAGCCGCTCCTAAAACTCTAATCAAATGCAAGTGCCGAAAGACACGCTTCGGCAAGATGCGCCTGCTATCGGACAGCACAGCAGATCGGGGGTAGGAATGAACATTCGGGGAGTCGCGAGCTTGGGTCTGGGCCGTGCCGTTGGAACAGAAGCAGCGCAGGGCGCTTCGATGCACGGAGCCGCCGAGACAGCCCGGATTCGGCAGGATGTCGCCGCCGCGCGCGACGTTGCCCGTTCGGCCCTCACCAATGAACGTTTTCGCCTGATGCTCGACCAGATCGTCAGCCCGGCATTGTCGGACGTTCTCATTCAGATGAAGAATGACAGCAGCCAGACAGACCTGCGCACCGCGCAGCAGAGCTACAGCGAAACCAGCTCCGACTGAGGAACTTATTCTGACCGCGTTTCAGCTGGCTAGCGAAACGCCTTCTTACAGACGGCGCCGATGAAACCATCGCGCGCCGTTTTGCTTTTCTCATCCTGACGACGCTTTTTCCGGCCCGGTGCCTGCCCGCTCGATGGGGCGCTGGCTGCCTTTCCTCGACTTCCATCAATTGCCTACAGGCGCCACAATGTTGCTCCCGTCAGCGAGCGCATTTTGCGGTTGGTGAAGCCTGTGCCCGGTCTTCAGAAAGCGATGAACGTAATCCTGATGCCGTCGAGCCTGAAAAATTTCTCCCATGAAAACAGCTGCTTACGATTTTGTCGATACATCTTTGCCGCGATATAACTTGTAAAAGATATATCGTTGCATAGATATATCGCACAGAAACGAAACCCATGAGAGGTACTCGCATGTTCATGCACGCAAAAATGAAGAAGTGCGGCGGCGACTGGTTCATGTCGGGCGCGGAAGGCGGCAGGGGCGGCGGACGCTTCGGCCGCGGTGGCGGGCGCTTTGGCCGTCATCATGGCGGCCCGTTCGGCGGACGCGGCCCCCGCATGTTCGACCCCGGTGCGCTGCGGCTCGTCGTGCTCGGCCTGATCGCCGAGGAGCCGCGCCACGGCTACGACATCATCAAGGCGCTCGAAGCCAAGTTCCAGGGCGCCTATAGCCCCAGCCCCGGCGCGATCTACCCGATGCTGCAGATGCTGGAGGAGGCCGATCTCGTCTCCTCGCAGACGGAAGGCAACAAGCGGCTCTATTCGATCACCGAGGAAGGCAAGGCCTATCTTGCCGATCACGCCGAGGAGTTGGCGCGCCTCATTGCCCAGCTCGACGAGGCTTCGGCCGAGATGGGCGGTGCGGCGCTTGGCGACGAGTTCCGCGCGCTGCGCCGGGCGGTCGTCATGCGACTGCGCGAGGGCTCGCTGACGCCCGAGCAGGCCGAAAAGGCCGTGCAGATCCTGAAGAAGGCGCGCAGCGACTTCGACAAGCTCTGAGCGTCGACGCTCCGGCCCGACACCGGCCTCGGAACGAAAAAGGCACCGTCGCATCGACTGCGACGGTGCCTTTTCTTTGAGGTCGGCTTCCCGCGCCCGCTACGGGACGGGGATAAAATCAGCCGCGGCTGCGCCGGCGCTCGCGACGTCCGCCGCCTTCGCCCTCTGCAGCGCCAGCGCCGCTCTCGGCAGCCGTCTTGTTGCGCAACGGGCCGATGCGCTCCACGATCGCTTCGACCGTCGGGCGGGTGGCCTTGTGATGCGTATCCAGCGCCTCGCGCATGGCGGCGAGGTGGGCAAACGAAGTGCCGCAGCAACCGCCGATGATCCGGGCGCCGCTGTCGACGGCCAGCCGCACATAGTCGGCCATCAGCTCGGGCGTGCCGGAATAGTGGATTTCCGTGCCGCGGAATTCGGGGATGCCGCAATTGCCCTTCACGATCACTGTCGCCTCCGGCTTTGCGGCGGTCATGTCGAGCAGCGAGGCGAGGATATCGGCCGCGCCGACGCCACAATTGGCGCCGACGGCGACCGGCGTTTCGGTGAGTCCATTGGAAACGCCATGGATGTCCTTCGGCGCAAGGCCCATCATCGAGCGGCCGGCGGTGTCGAAGGAGACCGTATAGGTGTAGGGCATGCCAGCATCGATGGCCGCCTGCGCAGCCGCGCGCGCCTCGTCGGGAGCCGACATGGTCTCGATCCAGGCGATCTCGGCGCCGCCATCTTTCAGGCCCCTGATCTGCTCGGCAAAGGCCCCGACGGCTTCCTCATAGGTGAGGGCGCCGAGCGGCACCAGCAGCTCGCCGGTCGGTCCAACCGACCCGGCAACGATGACCTTGCGGCCGGCCTTGTCGGCAACCGAACGGGCGATCTCGGCAGCAAGCTTGTTGAGTTCGTAGACGCGGTCCTGCGCGTGATGCAGCTTCAGGCGATGGCGAGTGCCGCCAAAGGAATTGGTGAGGATGATGTCGGCGCCGGCATCGACGAATTTCTGATGCAGCGTCGCGATCTTCTCGGGCGCGGTCTCGTTCCACAGTTCCGGTGCCTCGCCGGACTCCAATCCCATGGCGAACAGGTTGGTGCCGGTGGCGCCGTCTGCGAGAAGCACGCCCTTCTCCGCCAGGAGTGCGTCGATTGGGTTGGTCATGGAAAGCTGCCTTAGGGAGTGAGATCTGGAGTAAGGATATAAAGAAATCCTTATATCCAGTCAACGGCGCTGGCTATGCCGGCGCAAGCTCCGTTTCGGCCAACCGGCGGGCAAAACCGGCCGCCTCATGGGCGTTGATCTCGGCGCTGCGGATCAGATTGTCGAAATGCCGGGTCAACGTGCGGATCGGCTGGGTGGCGTTCAGCACCATATACATTTCGCCGACATAGATGGCGGCACGATAGGGCCCGAAGATGGTGTAGGGCACCGAGTAGCGCAGCCGCCCGTCGTAGAGGAAGAGCCGGAAAGTCGGGTAGAGATCCTCGAGGAGATCGGCCATGTGGTGCAGCTGTTCGCGCCGCTCGCGCTCGGGAAAGCGATCCCAGATTCCCATGCCGTGCGCGAAAATCTCCAGCGTGTGGCGCGGCATGCACACTTCCATATCGGTTTCCGGCCGCCGGCTGTAGTCGATGCGGTATTGCGTTTCGCCGGCCTGGCTCTGCCGGCTCTTGTTGGAAATGTCTGCCTCGTATTCCACGAGGGCTTCCGTGCGCAAAAGGTCGGGAATGCCGGCCGGCACATAGCGGATCTTGGTGCCCACCGCCTCGGCATGCCATTTGGCCAGCAGCGTGCGGTCAAAGCCACCGGGGGCATCCTCGATCTCCAGGCTTTCCCGGATCTCGCCGGTCAGGCCTTCGTCCTGGCTGAGGCCGAGCAGCCAGTCGAGCGAGACCTTGTGCTCGGCGGCGATCGTCATCAGCGTCTCGGCGCGGGGCAGGCGCGTGGCCTCGTCCGACAGCAGTTGCGACAATGCCGAGCGGTCGATGCCGACCGAAGCGGCGAAGGCCGATTGATTCTGGCCCGAACGCTGCAGCAGCGTCTTCAGCCGCTCGCGAAACACCCCGGAAAGATCACGTTTGTCCACGCTGCGGCTCCCTGCACGCCAAGTTCCGTGTGCTTCACCTTCATGAACGCACACAACATAGCGTTTGTTCCACGGGTTTGTTTACAATTCACAACAATTGCGCATTAAGAAGCGCAAAATCAACATTCTGTTCCCATTGTCGCGTTGAATCTTGATCTGACTACTGACAGCATCCTGTCAGGAGGTGCCGAATTGCCGGCAGTTCCGGGGAAGTGAGTGGGACATGGCATACGATAAGGGCGTAAGGCGGAATTGCGCGCCGGCAATCGAGTGGCCGACAGTTGCGCTGATCGCCGCAACATACGGCTCTTGGGCGGGAGCGTCCTACTTCCTCCGGCCACACTATCCGATACTGACCCTGCTGATCCTTGGCTTCCTGCTTGCGATGCAGTCCTCACTCATCCACGAGGCGCTGCACGGCCACCCGACGCGCAAGGCATGGGTCAACGAACTGTTGGTCGGTCTGCCGATCGGACTGGTCTATCCCTACCGCCGCTTCAAGGCGCTGCATCTGCGCCACCATTGCGACGACAACCTGACCGATCCTTTCGACGATCCGGAAAGCTTCTACCAGTCCGTCTGGAAGCATCATGAGCTTCCGCGCTTCATGAAGATGCTGCTTACGGCCAACAACACCATGGTCGGGCGTTTTGTCCTCAATCCGCCACTGGGCACGGTCGGCTTCCTGCTTGCCGATGCCCGGTCGATCCTTCAGGGGGACCGCGCGGTGCGCAAGGCATGGCTGCTGCACGCGATCGGGCTCGCCATCGTCATACCGCTCGTGGTTTTCGTATTCCAAATCCCGTTCTGGCTTTACGTGCTCGTGCCGGTCTGGCTCGGCCAGTCGCTGATCTCAATGCGAACCTTCGCCGAGCACCAGTGGTCGGAACGGCCGGATGGTCGCACGGTCATCATCGAGCGCTCGCCGCTGTCCTTCCTGTTCCTAAATAACAATCTGCATTTCGTGCATCATCACAGCCCGACGGTCGCCTGGTACAAGTTGCCAAAGCTGTTCCGCGAACGCCGCGAGGAATGGGTCGCGATGAACCGGGGATACCTGTTCCCGAACTATTTTGCGCTGCTTCGGCAATATGCGTTCCGCGCCAAGGAGCCGGTGGTGCATCCGGTGTTGCGCCGCACACCTGAAGCGGGCCGCGCCTTTGCGCCGCGCGTGCGTGCCCGCTCGGTGCATGGGCTGGGAACCGCGCCGGTGCCGGCCGAGCCGCCGAAGGAATAGATTTGCTTGCTCCTGCAGATGCGCGCAGCAAAATAGGGCCATGAGCGAAATGATTGCAGCACTTGCCATGTACGACTGGCCTGAGATGCAGGCCGAAACCGACGCCGAATGGGGGCGTCTGCGCAAGGCCTTTCGCGCTGCGGGCCTCAACGCGCCGGAGGCTCTCGTCCGCCGCAACGCCGACATGCCGTCGGTGCCCGGCGGCATCAGGGACGCCGAGGGCAATGTCGTGGCGCCGGATCCGGCCACGCTGCCGCCCGAGGAGCTTCACCTGCCCTCGCTCTGGCTGCACCCTTCGCTGCTCTTCACCCAGACCTGCTGGGGCCCGATGGAACAGGGGCTCGCGTCGCATGTGCGCGTGGTGAGCCAGCCCGACTACTCGGCTTTCCTCGGTGGACGGGGCGAGTTCTATTCGAGCGCCCTCATGATGCGCGCGGACGGCCAGGCGGATGTTGCTCCGCCAGACGACGGCGCGCCGTGCCTTCCGCTGGAGACCATCAGGGGCAAAAGGCTCGCCTACAACAGCGACGACTCCATGTCCGGCATCATCGCCCTGACACGCGATCTGGAGGCAACTGGCGAGAGCATCGACCTGTTTTCAGAACTGGTCGAGACCGGCGGCCATCGACTGTCCATCGTGGCAGTGGCGGAGGGGCGGGCGGATGTTTGCGCTGTAGATTGTCGGACCCTTGCCCTGGCAAGGCGCTTCGAGCCTGAAGTGGCCAAGCTGCGCATCGTCGGCTGGACGGGGCTGCGCAAGGGGTTGCCCTTCATCGCGCCGGCAAGCACGTCCGACGCGACCTTCGAGAAGCTGCAATCAGCGCTGCAAGCTTCGGCTTAGAGCGACATGACGTCTCTGAGACGCGCTCTAAGAATTTCTTCTTGACGCATGATCTTGTCCGACAAGTCTGCAACTTGTCGGGATCATGCTTCAGCCGGCCATGAGCCTTGCATCCAACGGATAGCGCGACAGCTTTTCGTTTCCGGAGCCGGTGATCAGCACCTGCTCCTCGATCTTCACGCCCTCGTGCCCGCCCAGGCGGCCGATATAGCTTTCCACGCACAGCACCATGCCGGGCTCGAGCTCGCCGTCCGGCGTGTCCGCCGTCCAGTCGGACGCATGCGGCAGGGTCGGGTATTCGTCGGCAAGGCCGACGCCGTGATAGAGCACACCGTAGCGGGCGGGAAAGCAGTCCGGCGGAGGCACTTCCGATGCCTCGACGAGATCGCGGAACGACATGCCCGGCTTCATCAATTCGGTATTGTGGGCGATCTGGTCGGCGGCGATGCGGTATAGGTCGCTCTGCTCGTTGCTCGGTTGGCCGTCGCCACAGAGCCATGTGCGGGACAGGTCGGCGCAGAAGCCATAGGGCCCGATGAGATCGGTGTCGAAGGCGACGAGATCGCCGGCCTCGATGACGCGCGACGAACACTCCTGGAACCAGGGATTGGTGCGCGGACCCGATGCCAACAGCCGCGTTTCGATCCACTCGCCGCCGCGGGCGATGTTACCGCGGTGCAGCTCTGCCCAAAGCTCGTTTTCGGAAATGCCGGGCCTCAACGCGGATTCCATTTCGCTCATGGCCGCCTCGCAGGCCACGATGGAGCGGCGCATGCAGAGGAGTTCGTCGGGCGATTTGATCAGCCGCGCATTTTCCATCACCGCTTCGCCACTGCCGACCGTGACGCCGAGCCGGGCCAGCGCCTCGACCCCTTCATGGTCGAGATGGTCGACGGCGATGCGGTTGTTGCCGCCGCCATGCTCGCGCACCAGGTCGGCAATTCCCGCCGCCCAGCGCCGCACCTTCATGTCGGTCAGATCACCGCTATAGAGATACATCCACGACACCGCCGGCCGGACCTCGTCCACGACGCCCGAATGGTCGGAAAGATGCTCGCAAGAGAAATAGTCGAACAGGACGACCGGACCTTCGGTCGCAACGAAGCAGTGGCGCGTCGGGTTGTGCGCGACCCACAACTGCATGTTGGTGGAGTCGGTCGCGTAGCGGATGTTGACCGGATCGTAGAGCAGGGCACCTGCATAGTCTCGGCGCTTCAGTTCCGCGCGAATGCGCTCGAGCCGGTAGCGCCGCATGGCCGGCAGGTCGGGGGCAGGGATGCCCGCCTCGCACCATTCACGCTCGGCCACTTCGCCATAGCCCAGCACATGCTGGTTGAGCGTAGCGGCCTTGTCGCGCGCGGCGGCGCGCAGATACTCAACGGAAACGGGCGACGAAGCACCTCCGCCGCCCGGATCGAATGGCATGATCTTGCGATGCCGGCCGAAATTTCCAGAGGTCCGGCCGGTCATCGTCGTCATGGCTCAACCCCGCATCTTTTCGCCGGCCGGGTCGAACAGCGGCTGCACGTTGATGCGGGCCGGGCGACGCTTGCCCAGGATCTCGATCTCGAACATGCCTTCGCTTTCGTTCTCGGCAAGGGCGGCGGGCACATAGCCCTGCGCCAGAGACTTTTGGACGTAGTGCGCATAGCCACCCGAGGTGACCCAGCCCACCACGCGCCATTCGCCATCGACGATGCCGCGGATGCTCGAGTCGCCTTCGTCGGCAGCCGAGCCGCGCGCTTCCTTGCCGGTCTCATCGAAGCGCGGCGCGCCGTAGCCATGCGGCTTTTCCACCGTGCCGTAATCGGCCGAGATTTTTGCCCAGATCGGCTCGTCGCCCATCACGTCGGCGTCGAGCGCGTCGACAATGAAGGAGACGCGGCGCAGTTTCGGACCCTTCGCCTGCTCCCTCGCGGCTGCCTCGCGGCCGATGAAGTCGTTCTTCTCCATGCGGATGAAGCGATCCATCGAACCTTCGAACGGGCCGTAGATCGGCCGCAGTTCGCGGAACCAGGTCGGGAAGTTCTTTTCGAGGCGCATGGACAGAAGCGCGCGCATGCCGAAATCGACGATGCCGAATTCCTCGCCCGCTTCCTTGATCGCCTTGTAGACGAGGCGCTGATAGGCCGGTGCCATCCAGATCTCGTAGCCGAGGTCGCCGGTGTAGCTGATGCGGTTGACCATGCAGGGCGCGCCGCCGACCGCCATTTCACGATAGTCCATGAAGCGGAAGGCCTTGGTCGAAACGTCCGCGTCGACCAGCTTGGCAAGCAGGTCCTGCGCGCGCGGGCCGGCAATCGAAAGGCCGACGAGCGTCTGGTCGAAGCGGTGGATGCGCACCGAGCCGTTCTTGGGCAGGTGCTTCTCGAACCAGCGCATATGGTACTTCTGCGCCGCCGACGAGCCCCAGATCATGAAGCGGTCTTCGGCTGCCTTGGCGATGGTGAAGTCGCCGATCAGCTTGCCGAATTCGTTCAGCATCGGGGTCAGCACCAGCCTGCCGGTCTTCGGCATGCGGTTGGTCATCAGACGGTTGAGGAAATCTTCCGAACCGGGGCCGGACACCTCATACTTGGCGAAGTTGGCGATCTCGGTCACGCCGACGCGCTCGCGGGTCGCGCGCACTTCGTTGCCGATGTGCTCAAAGTCGTTGGAGCGGCGGAAGGAAACGATGTCCTTCGGCTCGGTGCCCTTGGGCGCAAACCACAGCGGGGTTTCCAGGCCCCAGCTGTCGCCCATGACGGCGTTGTTGGCGACCATCGTGTCGTAGAGCGGGGTGGTCTGCGCGGGCCGGGCGGCCGGTAGTTCCTCGTTGGGGAAGCGGATCGAGAAGCGGCGCGAATAGTTTTCGCGCACCTTGGCATTGGTGTAGCGCAGCGTGGCCCACTCGCCGTAGCGCGAGACGTCCATGCCCCAGACGTCGAAGCCTGGATCGCCATGCACCATCCAGTTGGACAAAGCGAGGCCGACGCCGCCGCCCTGCGAAAAACCGGCCATGACGGCGCAGGCGGTCCAGTAGTTCGTCAGGCCCTGCACCGGGCCGACCAGCGGATTGCCGTCGGGCGCGAAGGTGAAGGGGCCGTTGATGATCTGCTTGATGCCCGCGTTGGCAATGCCCGGGAAGTGCTTGAAGCCGATTTCCAGAGACGGCGCGATGCGGTCGATGTCGGGCTGCAACAGCTCGTGGCCGAAGTCCCACGGCGTATTGACCGGCGACCAGGGCTTGCAGGCCTTCTCATAGGTGCCGAGCAGGATGCCGTTGCGCTCCTGGCGCGTATAGATCTCGCCCTTGAAGTCGAGCACGCCTACCAGCTCGCGGCCAGTCGACTTGTTGAACTCTTCCACCTCCGGCATCGGCTCGGTGAGCAGATACATGTGCTCCATGGCCAGAACCGGAAGTTCGAGGCCGACCATGCGGCCCACTTCGCGCGCCCAGAGGCCGCCGCAGTTCACCACATGCTCGGCCTTCACCGTGCCCTGCTCGGTGATCACGTTCCAGGTGCCGTCGACCTCCTGCGTCAGTTCCTTGACCGGATTGCGCAGCACGATCTCGGCGCCGAGCTTTTGGGCGGCCTTGGCATAGGCGTGTGTGGTGCCGGACGGATCGAGATGGCCTTCGACCGGATCCCACATGGCGCCGACGAAGTTCTTCTCGTCCATCAGCGGGAACATCGCCTTGGCCTCGGAGGGCGTGATCAGCTCGGTGTCCATGCCGAGATAGCGGCCCTTGGCGTGGGCGAGCCGCAGGAAGTCCATGCGCTCCGGGCTGTCGGCCATCATGATGCCGCCGGTGAGGTGCAGCGAGCACGACTGGCCGGAAACCTCTTCCAGCTCCTTGTAGAGCTGCACCGTATAGGCCTGCAGCTTGGCTACGTTGGGATCGCCATTCAGCGTGTGGAAGCCGCCGGCCGCGTGCCAGGACGAGCCGGAGGTCAGCTCCGACCGCTCGATCAGCATGACGTCCTTCCAGCCGGCGCGGGCGAGGTGATAGAGCACCGAGCAGCCGACGACACCGCCGCCGATGACTACAGCTTTTACGTGGGATTTCATGGTGTTGAGGCTCTCGATCTAATGGAGTGAGTCAAGATGTGGCAGCCCCCTGATTTGGGATCAGGGGGTCGAGTTGATGTCAAAAATCCGTCGGTGCGCCGCCTTCGGCCTTGCGCTTTGCCACGAAGGCGTCGAGTTCCTCGCGGATGGCCGGGTCGATCGCTGGTTCTTCGTAATTCGCCAGGCGCTCCTTCCAGACCCTGTTGGCCTTCTCCACCGCGGTCGGCGAGCCGGCCTCGGTCCAGGTCTCGAAATTGCGCCAGTCGGAGAGGACCGGCGCATAAAAGGCGGTCTTGTAGCGCGACTGGGTGTGCGCGGTGCCGAAGAAGTGGCCGCCGGGGCCGACATCTCGGATGGCGTCGACGGCAAGCGCATCTTCCGACAGGTCGAGCGGGGTCAGGAACTCCGCCACCATCTGCAAGAGGTCGATGTCGAGGATGGTCTTCTCGTAGGAGCAGGTCAGGCCGCCTTCCAGCCAGCCGGCCGCGTGCTTGATGAAGTTGCCGCCACCCTGGATGCAACCCCACAGCGAAAACACGCTTTCATAGGCGGCCTGCGCGTCCACCGCATTGGCGGCGCAGACATTGGAGGTGCGGTAGGGGATCTTGTAGCGCCGGGCGAGCTGGCCGCCGACGAGCTGGGCTTTCATATATTCCGGCGTGCCGAATGCGGGTGCGCCCGACTTCATGTCGACATTGGAGGTGAAGCCGCCATAGCCGACCGGCGCGCCCTTCTTCACCATCTGCGCGAATGCGATGCCGGCCAGCGCCTCGGCGTTCTGCTGCACCAGCGCGCCGGCCACTGTGACGGGCGCCATGGCGCCCGACAGCGTAAACGGCGTGACGATGACCGCCTGCCCGTGCGAGGACATCTGGATGATGCCCTCCATCATCGGAATGTCGAGTTTTAGCGGCGAGTTGGTGTTGATGATGGTGAGCAGGGAAGGTTCTTCCACGAACTGTTCCATCGACACGCCGCGGCCGATCCTGCAGATCTCGATGCCGTCCAGGTTGCGCTCTTTACCCAGCGAGTAGGCATGGAAAGCCTTGTCGGTCAGGAGCACGAAGTCGCGCAGGCATTCCAGGTGCCGGATCGACGGATGCAGATCCACCGGCTCGACCGGATAGCCACCGGTGACGTGTAGAATGTTGTGCATCTGGCCGAGCTTCACCAGATTGCGGAAATCCACCTGGTTGCCCGCCCTGCGGCCTCGGTCGAGATCGGAGCAATTGGGCGCCGATGCCATCTGCGAAAAGACGAGATTGTTGCCGCCCAGGCGCACATTGTGGGCGGGGTTGCGCGCATGCAGCGTGAATTCGGACGGGGCGTGCGAAATCAGCTCCAGGATCATGTCGCTGTCGAAGCGCACGCGCTCGGAGCCGTCGCGAACATCGGCGCCGTGACGCTTCATGATCGCGCGAGCCTCGTCATGCAGCACGTCGACGCCGATCTCCTTCAGCACGCGCAGCGACGCGAGGTGGATCGATTCCAGCTCATCGTCGGAAACTAGACGCGTCGGCTCGAACGGAATGCGCAGGTGCCGGAACGGCGGCTGTTCGAACGCCGCCGAGCCGCCGGCGCGTTTGCCCGCACGGCCGCCGCGGCGGGTGCGGTCGGTCGCAAGAACCGGTTCTGCGGGGTTCAGGGCAGCGGTCATGACAAGCCTCATGGCAGAGCGAAGATGGACGGCATAATGGACTGGCCGGATATCCTTTATTGCGGATGCGACGACCATTAGCGCGAGCAAAGCGACATGGTGGTGGTGGAGTCTGGACCGCGATCCCTTCCGTCGGCTAGATGTGGCGCCCGAACTGGAGGGATGACGCGCAGGCGTCACAGGTTTAGGCGATGCGCATTGCGTGGGGGGGATTCATGAACATCGTTCGCAGCGAGGCCGAACTGTCCGCGGACGTGCCGTGGGTGCCTATCCTTGGCGTCATTGCCACGGTGTCGGTCTTCGCCATCGCGCAGGGTCTCAGCTATCCGCTGTTCACCTTCCTGATGCAGAAGCAGGGCATGCCGCCGGCGCTGATCGGCCTGTCGGCGGCCATGACGCCGCTCGGCCTCATCGCTTCTGCGCCCTTCGTACCGTGGCTGGTGCAGAAGGTCGGGGCGACGCGTATCGTCGTCAGTTGCGCGCTTGCGGCCGGCGCCTTGTTCCTGCTCATTGGCTATCTGCAGAACGGATTTGCCTGGTTCGTTCTGCGTTTCCTCGTCGGCGTCGTCATCGATCCGCTCTACGTGCTGAGCGAGGTCTGGATGCTTTCGCTTGCGCCACCGTCGCGACGCGGCCGGCTGATGGGCATCTACACCGCCATCATAGGCGCCGGGTTTGCGGCGGGTCCCTTCAGTCTCATGCTGGTAGGCACCGCCGGCTGGGCGCCCTTCACCATCGGCATCACCGCCTTCCTGACCTGCGCCGTGTGCCTGTCGATCGTTGCGCCGCGCCTGCCGTCCATGTTCGATGACGATGGTCACACGCCCCTGTCGGGCTTTGTCCGGCATGCGCCGGCGCTGCTTCTGGCAGTCGTCGTTTCCTCCGCCTTCGAGCAGAGCGCCTTCGCGCTGCTGCCGGTCTATGGCGCCAGCTACGCGATTCCCGAGCGCGTCCTGGCGGCGCTGCTCGCCACCATGGTTGCGGGCAACGTCGCGCTGCAGATTCCGCTCGGCCTGCTCGCCGAACGCTTCACCGCCCGTGCGGTGATGATCGGCTGCGCGGTGGCGAGTCTCGCAGGTGCGGCGCTGTTGCCGGTGCTGATCGAGACGCCGGCGATCTGGCCAATGCTGTTCGTGCTCGGCGCCGTTTCCTACGGCATCTACACAATGGCGCTGATCGAACTCGGCAACCGGTTCTCGGGCGCGATGCTGGTGACGGGAAACGCGGCCTTCGGGCTGATGTGGGGGGTGGGTGGCATCGCCGGCCCGCCGGGCGCGGGCAGCGTCATGCAGTTCGTCGGCGTTCAGGGCCTGCCGGTTTTGCTGGGCGCGCTTTGCCTGGTGCTGATCGGTTTTGCAGGGTTCCGCGCCTGGCAGCGCCGAAACGAGGCTTGAACATCGGGCCTCGCTTCGTCTAGATTTGAGCAATGGTACTGCATCGCAAACTCCGCGCGCATCTGGTTGCCGTGACGCCTTCGCCGCGTACACGGCATACCGAGCTTTTGCGCCTGTGTGCCCGCATCGGCTATTCGCCGCCGTCGTCCTTCAGCTGAAACATTACGACCGGCCTTGCCGGAATGATTCAACTGGAATGGACAAACCCATGACTTACCAGAACTTTTCGCTTTCGCAGCTGCAGGCGATCGACTCTGCGCACTATCTTCACCCCTTCACCGACCACAAGGACCTGCGCGCGTCCGGCGCACGCATGATCGTGCGCGCCGACGGCCCGTTCATCTATGATTCCGAGGGCCATGCGCTGCTCGACGGAATGGCCGGCCTGTGGTGCGTCAATGTCGGCTACGGCCGCAACGAGCTGGCCGAAGCCGCCTATGAGCAGATGAAGGAGCTGCCCTACTACAACTCCTTCTTCCGCTGCGCGACGCCGACGCCGGTGCTGCTCTCCAAGAAGCTGGCCGAGATTGCGCCCAACCACATCAACCAGGTGTTTTACGGCTCGTCGGGTTCGGAATCGAACGACACGGCCCTGCGTCTGGTGCGCCATTACTGGGCGCTGGAAGGCAAGCCCGAGAAGAACATCATCATCTCGCGCAACATGGCCTATCACGGCTCGACGGTTGCCGCGACTTCGCTCGGCGGCATGAGCGGCATGCATGAGCAGCTCGGCGGTGCCGTGCCCAACATCAAGCATGTGATGATGCCCTATGCCTACGAACTCGCTCTGCCGGGCGAGAGCGATCATGATTTCGGTCTGCGTGCGGCCAAGGCCGTCGAGGACGCGATCCTCGAAGCCGGTGCGGAAAACGTTGCCGCCTTCATCGGCGAGCCGATCATGGGCGCGGGCGGCGTGAAGATCCCGCCGGCAAGCTACTGGCCGGAAATCCAGCGCATCTGCCGCAAGCACGACGTGCTCTTGATGCTCGACGAGGTCATCACCGGTTACGGCCGGACGGGCGAATGGTTCGCGGCGCAGTCGATGGGCATCGAGCCCGACACCATCACCACCGCCAAGGCGCTCACCTCCGGCTACCAGCCGCTGTCGGCGCTGCTGGTTGGCGACCGCATCTCCAAGACGCTGGTCGAGAAGGGCGGCGAGTTCTACCACGGCTACACCTATTCGGGTCACCCGGTGGCCTGCGCGGTGGCGCTGAAGAACCTCGAGATCATCGAGAACGAAGGTTTGATCGAGCGCGTCAAGAACGACACCGGTCCGTATTTCGCAAAAATGCTGAAGGAGCGCATCTCCGGTCACCCGCTGGTGGGCGAAGTGCGCAGCTTCGGCCTGATGGGCGCGATCGAGATCGTGAAGGACAAGGCAACCCGCGAGCGCTTCCAGCCGGAAGGCAGTGCGGCCGTCGCCGTGCGCGACCACGCCATCGCCCAGGGCATGATGATGCGCGCCACCGGCGACTCGATGATCCTGTCGCCGCCGCTGATCTGGACCCGCGAGACCATCGACATGGCCGGCGACCGTATCGCCAAGGCGCTCGATCTCGCTTTGGCCGACCTCAGCAAGGCCAAGTAAGGTCAAGCAAGGTCTTGAACAACGACGGGCGCGGAACTTTTCCGCGCCCGTTTCGCATTAGGGAATGGCCAGCCGGAACGGAACTTTGTCGCCCGCGTTGCCGAGAGTGATCCGTCACCTCAAGGCCTCCGATGAAAACCCTTGTTTCTCCGGAAGACATGCATCGCGGCGCAGCCATCGCATTCGATTTGATGCTTGCGCCAATGGTGATCGCCATGCGCCTGCCGCTGATGGCCAGAGAAAAACGCGGCGGCAAAGTTGTCGGCGCCGAGGCATGGCGGGCGATCACGGAGAAGAATGTTGCCCTCGCGGATGGCATTCTGGCCGCGCAGCTTTCCCTGATGCGGTCGGCTACCATTTTCTGGTTCGACGCCTTCGCAGGTCGGAAATCCTCGGTCCCCGGCAGAGCCGCAACCCGCTCGGCGCAAGCCGCATTGAAGCCGGCAAGCCGGCGCGTGAAGGCGAATTTCCGGAGGCTTTCGAGAAAATCGTAGCGTGGCAAAAGGCAAAAACCGCGTCTTCCGTTGGGTGGAAGAGCACGGCTTTGCCATAAATACGCATGGCCCTTCGCGACCCCGAAACGCTGCGAAGGTAACAGCTCCGGTACGCAGTACCTGATCCGGAGCGTGCGGCGGCTTGCGATCCCGCCTGCACACCGTTCTACCCAGACATTGTTACCGCGTGGTTAGCGAGAGCTTAATCAAACCTAAATTTGTAACTTTTTCCGGCTGTTCGGCTAAGAATTTCGTATGCGACTTACTTAGCCGCGCCGCGCAGGAAGTTGATGATACCGGAAAAGTCGACGCCGCCCTGGCCCTGTGCGTTGAACAGCGCATAGAGCTGCGCGGCCTCCGCACCAAGCGGCGTGACAGCGCCCGAGCCTTGTGCGGCCTCCTGCGCAAGCTTCAGGTCCTTCAGCATCAGCGATGCCGCAAAGCCGGGCTTGTAGTCGCGGTTCGCGGGCGAGGAGGGCACTGGACCGGGCACCGGGCAATAGGTGGTCAGCGACCAGCACTGGCCGGACGAGGTGGAGGCGACGTCGAACAGCGCCTGGTGCGACAGGCCAAGCTTTTCGGCCAGCACGAAGGCTTCAGCCACGCCGATCATCGAAATGCCGAGGATCATGTTGTTGCAGATCTTGGCCGCCTGGCCGGCGCCGTCACCGCCGCAATGCACGATGCGGCCGGCCATCGGCTGCAGGATCGGCTCGGCCTTGGCGAAGGCTTCATCCGAACCGCCCGCCATGAAGGTGAGGGTGCCTGCCGCCGCCCCGCCGGTGCCGCCCGAAACCGGCGCGTCGATGGAAGGCAAGCCATGCTTTGCCGCAATCGCGTGCGCCTTGCGCGCCGATTCCACGTCGATGGTAGAGCAGTCGATGAAGAGCGCCCCTTTCGCCGCTTTCGGCGCGATATCCTCATAGACGGCCAGCACATGCTTGCCGGCCGGCAGCATGGTGATCACGACCTCCGCATCCTTCACCATCGCATCGGCGTCCGTCATCACGGCCACCCCGTGCTCGCGCGCGGTGTCCAGGTTCTGGGCGATGAGGTCGAAACCCTGCACCTTGTGCCCCGCCTTGACGAGATTGGCGGCCATGGGATTGCCCATATTGCCGAGGCCGATGAAGGCGATGGTGGTCATGTAGGTTCTCCTCCGGATAGTGGGGCAGTAAGTGAGGGCACTGCGGTCTTATCCTAGTGCCCTATTCCCCTAATCCCGCCCGATTAGGGCGCGGGCAATGATTACGCGCATGATCTCGTTGCTGCCTTCAAGGATCTGGTGCACGCGCAGGTCGCGCACCAGCTTCTCGACGCCATAGTCGTGCAGGTAGCCATAGCCGCCATGCAACTGAAGCGCCTCGTTGGCCACCTTGAAGCCGGTGTCCGTGACGAGGCGTTTGGCCATGGCCGACCATTTTCCGGCGTCGGGCGCCTTGCGATCGAGCTTGGAGGCGGCGGTGTAGAGGAAGATCCGCGCTGCCTGCAGCTCGGTTTCCATATCGGCGAGCCGGAATTGCAGCGCCTGGAACTGGTTGATCGCCTGGCCGAAGGCCTTGCGGTCGGCGGTGTAGGCCAGCGCCTTTTCGAGCGCGGATTGCGCCCCGCCCAGCGAGCAGGCGGCGATGTTGAGCCGTCCGCCATCGAGCCCTGACATGGCGATGCGGAAACCGGCGCCTTCGTCGGAGAGCAGGTTTTTAGCTGGGACCTTGCAGTCCTCGAAGATCACCTGCCGGGTGGACTGCATGTGCCAGCCCATCTTGTGTTCCTGCGCACCGAAGGAAAGGCCGGGCGCGTCCTTTGGCACGATCAGCGTCGAGATGCCTTTGGGGCCTTCCTGGCCGGTGCGCACCATGGTGACGTAGATGTCGCTGTCGCCCGCGCCGGAAATGAACTGTTTTGCGCCGTTCAGCACATAGTCGCCGCCGCTTTTCACCGCGCGCGTCTTCAGTGCCGCCGCGTCCGAGCCTGAGCCCGGCTCGGTCAGGCAGTAGCTTGCCAGCCATTCCATGGAGGTGAGTTTTGGCAAAAAGCGCTGGCGCTGCTCCTCATTGCCAAAAGTGTCGATCATCCACGCGCCCATATTGTGGATGGAGATGAAGGACGAAAAGGCCGGGCAGGCCTCGGACAGTGCCTCGAACACCAAGACGGCATCCAGCCGCTTCAGCGCCGAGCCGCCGACATCGTCGCGCACATAGATGCCGCCGAAGCCGAGCTGGCCGGTCTCGCGGATCACGTCGGCGGGAAAATGATGGTTGCGGTCCCATTCCAGCGCATGCGGCGCCACGCGGTCTTGCGCGAAGGCGTCCGCCATTTCCTGGATGGCGCGCTGTTCCTCGTTGAGTTCGAACTGGCCGGCTGTCGGATCGGTGGAGGCGTCCATTTGTCTGCTCCCTAGCATTCCTCCGACGCCGGAACGCCGGCTGGCCTGTGGGCGTCGAAAATGTTCGCTTTGCCGCAGGATCCGCTTCGAAAAGTCTGCGACTTTTGAAGCGGGGTCTAGGCACGCGATTCAATCTAGACCAATGATGCCCCCGCGCAACCCGACCTTGTGCGAAGCGGCTGTGCATTTGTGAAGTTCGAGGCTTTATCCGTGACGACGATTTTCGAAGAGCTGTTGGACAGGTTCCGCGATGCGCAGGCTACCGTCGAGGACGAGCGCCTGCGCGACTTCACCTCGTCGCTCTGCTGGTCGATGCCGCAGCGCTCGCTGGAGCCGAACGTTCTGAAAAGTTCGATTCTTCTCGACCGCACCACCGAACTTTCGTCCCCATCGTTCCGGCCACTCGCGGCCCTAGTCGCCAAACATCGCAATGAACTGCGCTGGGGCCAGACCTACACGCCGGCCGATTTCGGCCAGCACTTCATCGACAATTACGGCTGGCTGGAAGTGTTCGGCACGCGGGGCCATTTCGCCAACGATCAGATGGCCGGCGGGCTTCTGATCCTTGGCCCCAACATCGTCTATCCCGACCATCATCATGTGGCCGAGGAAATCTACATCCCGCTCACCGGCGGCACCGAGTGGCGCAAAGGCGAGAGCGGTTTTGTGCCGCGCGCGGCGGGCGAGGTCATCCACCATCCCTCCAACGTCAATCATGCGATGAGGACCGGGGCCGAACCGCTGCTGGCGCTCTATCTGTGGCGCGGCGGGCCGCTCGCCGCGCGCTCCACCATCACCGGCAAGGCGGAGTAAGCGACATGGCCAAGGCAATCATGCTTCAAGGCACAGGCTCGGATGTCGGCAAGACGGTGCTGGTCGCCGGCCTCTGCCGGGCGGCGAAGAAGCGTGGGCTGAAGGTTCGGCCGTTCAAGCCCCAAAATATGTCCAACAACGCCGCCGTGGCCGACATTCCGGGCGAGACCGGGGGCGGCGAGATCGGCCGCGCGCAATGGCTGCAGGCCATCGCCTGTGGCGTCGCGCCGTCGATCCATATGAACCCGGTGCTCTTGAAGCCGCAAAGCGATGTCGGCTCGCAGGTCGTCGTGCAGGGCAAGGTGTTCGGCCAGGCCAAGGCGCGCGACTATCAGGCCATGAAGGCGCAACTCATGGGCGCCGTGCTCGATTCCTGGCAGAAGCTGGGCGAGGATGCCGACCTCGTCATCGTCGAAGGTGCCGGCTCGCCGGCCGAGATCAATCTGCGCCCGCGCGACATCGCCAATATGGGCTTTGCCACGCGCGCCGACGTGCCGGTCATCCTCGTCGGCGATATCGACCGCGGCGGCGTCATCGCCTCGGTTGCAGGCACGCACCTGATCCTGCCGGAGGAAGACCGGCGCATGATCGTTGGCTACCTCATCAACAAGTTCCGCGGCGACGTGACCCTGTTCGACGACGGGATTGCGGCCATCAACCGCTTCACCGGCTGGCCCTGTTTCGGTGTCGTGCCGTGGCTCAAAGCTGCGGCGCTGCTGCCGTCGGAAGACTCGGTCATCCTCGAACGCCTGACGGCCGGCGAGCAGAGGGCGCTGAAAGTCGCCGTGCCGATGCTCGGTCGCATTGCCAATTTCGACGATCTCGACCCACTGCGCGCCGAGCCGCAGGTGGAGGTAATTTTCGTGCCGCCGGGCCAGCGGCTGCCTGCGGATGCGGGGCTGGTGGTCATCCCGGGGTCGAAATCGACCATCGCCGATCTTCTGGGCTTCCGCGAAAACGGCTGGGACCGCGACCTCGCGGCACATCGCCGGCGTGGCGGCCATGTCGTCGGTATCTGCGGCGGCTACCAGATGCTCGGCCGCATGGTACGCGATCCGCACGGCATCGAAGGTTCGGTGAAGGAAGCCGAAGGGCTCGGCATGCTCGACATCGAGACGGTGATGGAGCCGGAAAAGACGGTGCGCAATTCCACCGCGCGCTCGGTGCATTTCGACACGCCGCTGGAGGGCTATGAAATCCATCTCGGCGCAACCGCCGGGCCAGACTGTCTGCGACCCGTTACCGTCATCAACAATACGGACGACGGCGCCACCTCGGCTGACGGAAAAGTCTTCGGCACCTATCTGCACGGTCTGTTCGGTGCCGATGCCTTCCGGGCCAGGTTCCTTGAAAGCCTCGGCATCAAGGGCGCGGGGATAGACTATCGCGGCGAGGTCGAACGCGCGCTGGACGAGATCGCGGTGCATCTCGAAACGCATCTCGATGTGGACGCGATCTTCGCGGCTGCGCGATAATCAATCCGCCGGTTCGTTCGCCTTCGGCCAATAGGTGCCGAACGACCAGATATTGCCCTCGGGGTCGGCGCAGATGAATTCCTTGCTGCCGTAGCTGCGCTCTACAACGCCCTCGAGGATCTTTGCCTGGGCGGCTTCGGCGCGGGCATGCATCGCCTCGACATCGTCCACGGCGACATAGGTCGCCTTGCCGCCATTCGGCCCTGGCGCGCCGACGAGATTGCCGAAGCCGTCGCCGCTCGCCGTGCCGATCATGATCATAGACGAGCCAAGCGCCAGCTCGGCATGCTGCACCACGCCCTTGTCGTCGTGGTAGCGGGCGCGAACGATGAAGCCAAAAGCGTCCACCAGCCAGTCGATCATGGCGGCGGCATCACGGTAGCGGAAGGTGGGGAAAATGCGCGGCGGCTCGATGGGGCTGACGGTGGTCATGGCTCTCTCCGGTTTTATGCCACGGATAAGCCATGGTGCCGGAAGCTTGTTCCCCGGTCATTCGAAATTTTCGGGCCGGTGCGCGCTTGCCTGTCAGACGCCGACCATCAGCCGCAGCGGATGGGTCGGGTCCATCAGGAGCTTCACTGCCAGCGCGATGCAGGTGACGACCAGCAGCGGCTTGATGAGCTTTGCGCCATTGCGGATTGCCATATGCGCGCCCAGGCGTGCGCCCAGAAATTGCGCCACGCCCATGACAATGCCAACCTTCCACGAAATCACGCCGACAAAGGCAAACGCGATGAAGGCGCCGATATTGGAAGCGAAGTTGAGCAGCTTGGTATGCGCCGTTGCCTTCAGTACGCCGTAGCCGAGCAGGGCAACGAAAGCGAGCATGAAGAACGACCCGGCCCCCGGGCCGAACACGCCGTCATAAAAACCGATGGCCGGCACGATGACGAGGCCGAACAGGAACGGCGACATGCGTTCGTGGCGGTCGACATCGTTCATGTTGGGTTTCAGCGCAAAGTACAGCGCGATGGCGACCAGCACGAAGGGCAGAACCAGGCTCAGCAGTTTCGCCGGCAGCACGGTGGCCAGCAGCGCGCCCGCTATGCTGCCCAAGCACGACATGAACGCCGAGGGCAACTGCCGACGCAGGTCGACATGGCCCTTGGAGGCATAGGTGATGGTGGCCGAGCCGGACCCGAACAGGCCCTGTAGCTTGTTGGTGCCCAGCGCCTCGACCGGCGAAAAGCCGGCGATGAGCAGCGCGGGCACGGTGATCAGTCCGCCGCCTCCGGCAATCGAGTCGACGAAGCCGGCTATGAAGGCGGCAATCGCAAGAAGGGCGATGGTTTGGGTCGCAAGGTCGATCATCGGGGGGCCAGTGCAAGGCAGGCGAGGTCTGCCGGTTCGATCACACCAAGCCGGTTTGCGCAAGCCGGATTTCGCGCTACCAATCCGGGCAAGGCAGGAGCGAGGATTCGATGGCACGGGGCTTGTTGGCGCAGATACGCACTCTTTTCGAAGGCGACCCCGGTGTCCGCAAGGTCGCGGACGATCCGGTGCTGACAGCCGAACTTTTGCTGCTCTTCCGCATGATCCTCGCCGATGGAGAGGTAAGCGAGAGCGAATTGGCGGTGTTCCGCCGCATCTGTGAGGAGTCCTTCGGCATTGCCGGCGACAGCCTCGACGCGGTGGTCGAATACCTCCAGGACTATGGCTATGAGACCACCGGCGCCCAGGCGGTGGCGATGTTCCAGGACCTCGACATCGAGCGGCGCAAAGAGCTTGCCCGCCACATGGCCGAGATCGCCAAGGCCGACGCGCATCTGTCGGAAAACGAGGTGCGCCTGCTGCGCCGCACGATCGACATGCTCGGCGTCAACCCGGCGGATGTGGTGAAGCCGGCGGGGTGAGGCGTTTTCGCCGCATGATCTGCTGCCGTTGACGGAGTTTTCCTGTGAGCTTTGCCGACAGCTATCTTGGACGACTTCGGGCATTGATCGGGGATCGTCTCGTCCTGATGCCGGGCGCGCGGATCGTTATCGAACGAGATGACGGTCGGATATTGCTGCAACAGCGGACCGATTTCGGCTTATGGGGGCTACCCGGTGGCAGTGCAGAGGAAGGCGAAGGCCTGGAAACGGCGGTGCTTCGGGAGACCGCCGAAGAAACCGGGCTGATCGTTAGGGATGTCGAGCCGTTCGGATTCGGCTGTGACCCACAGTACGAAACGTTCGTATTTCCGAATGGCGATCAGGTGCAATTCTTCGCGCTGATGTTCTACACCCGCTCCTTCGAGGGAGAGGCAGCTGTCACCGATGACGAGAGCGGCGCCGTTGGATGGTTCGCTGTCGACGCGTTGCCGGAAATGCTGCCCAATATGGCACGCAGTATCGAAGCCTATCAGCGGTTCAAGAAGACCGGGAAATTCCAGATGATCTAGCGGTCGGCGCTTCGACTACCCCTGTTCCTGCAGCCGTTTGGCGATTGCCCGGCGCAGGTCGGGCGAGGCGGAGACGAGCGCCTTGGCCGCTTCCGATTGGGGGTAGTCCAGAACGTCGGAAGTCTTGCCGCGCTCGACGATTTGGCCATCATGCATCACCATCACATCGTCGGTAATGGCGCGCGCGACAGATAGGTCGTGCGTGATGAACAGGTAGGCCACGCCCAGCCGCTGGTTGAGGTCGGCAAAGAGGTCGAGGATCTGGGCGCGGATCGAAACGTCCAGCGCCGAGACCGGCTCGTCGGCCACCACAAGCTTGGGCCGGGTGATGATGGCGCGCGCGATCGACAGGCGCTGGCGCTGGCCGCCGGAAAATTCGTGCGGATATTTGTCCATGTCGGCCGGCTTCAGGCCTACTTCGTGCAAGGCGCGCGCGACCAGTTCGTGGCGTTCGCCGGCTCCAGGCTGTTTTTCCAGCGTGTGTAGGGGCTCGGCCACCAGCCGCTCGACCTTGTGGCGTGGGTTGAACGAGCCGTAGGGGTCCTGAAAGACCACCTGCATGTTGCGCCGCGCCGGTTTCAGCGTGGCTTCGTCGCGACCGGTCAACTGCTCGCCCATGAAGCTGATGGTGCCGCCGGTCGGCTGATCGAGCGCCAGGATCATACGCGCCAGCGTCGACTTTCCGCATCCGGAGCGCCCGACGAGCGCCGTCGACTGGCCTTCCTTCATCGAGAAGGACACATCGTCCACTGCACGCATCGGCTCGGGCTTGCGAAACAGCGAGGTGCGGTGTCCGGCATAGTCGCGCGTCACGGCCTCGACCTGCAAAAGGTCATGCGTTGGCTGTTCGGTCCCGCGAATTTTTGCCCGCGCCGGCACATGCATGGAGGCCTGGGCGAGCTGGCGCGTATAGGGATGCTCCTGCGCTGAAAGGGTCGGCGCCGTCTCACCAGTCTCCATAACCTCGCCATGGCGCATGACCGTGATGCGGTCCGACATCTCGGTGACGACGGCAAGGTCGTGCGAGATCAAGAGCAGGCCCATGCGGTTCTCGTCCACCAGATCGCGCAGCAGGTCGAGAATCTGCGCCTGCAGCACCACGTCGAGCGCGGTGGTGGGCTCGTCGGCGATCAAGAGCTTTGGCTTCAGCGCGCAGGCAATCGCGATGACGACGCGCTGGCGTTGCCCGCCCGACAGCTCATGCGGATAGCGCGACAGCGGGAATTTTTTGGCCGGCAATCCGACGCGGTCGAGGGTTCTTCGAGCACGATCCTCTGCCTCGGCGCGCGAGGCGCCGGTGTGCCAGCGAACGCCTTCGGCCACCTGCGCGCCGATGGTCTTCACCGGATTAAGCGCGGTCATCGGCTCCTGGAACACCATGCCGATCTCGTTGCCGCGCAGCTTGCACATGGCCGGTTCGGGTGCTGCGAGGATGTCGATGCCGTCGAAATGGACGCGCCCGCTGGCCTTCGCCACGCTCGGCAGGAGTTGCATAACGGTAAGCGCCGTCATCGATTTGCCCGAGCCGGATTCGCCCACCAGCCCCATAACCTCGCCGGCGTTGAGCGACAGGTCCACATCCCTAAGGATCGGGACACGGCCGATGTTCAGCGACAGCTTTTCGATTTCCAGGAGGCTCATCGCTGGCGCCTCAACTTGGGATCGATGACGTCGCTGATGCCGTCGCCGAGCAGGTTGAGGCCAAGCACGGTGATGACGATGGCAAGACCCGGGAACAGCGCCAAAGTGGGCGCCACCATCATGCGCGTCTGCGCGTCGAACAGCATGCGGCCCCAGCTCGGCATCGGCGGCTGCACGCCGAGCCCGACATAGGAGAGGCCGGCCTCGGCCAGCACGCCGAGCGCGAACTGGATCGTTCCCTGCACCAGAAGCTGGTTGGCGATGTTGGGCAAGATATGCTCGACCGTGATGCGCGCCTTGCTCTTGCCGGCGGCGCGGGCGGCGAGGACGAATTCGCGCGGCCAGATGGAAAGTGCGCCGGCGCGCGCCACGCGGGCGAAGACCGGAATGTTGAATATGCCGATGGCGATGATGGCGTTGATCGCGCTCGGCCCGAAGATCGCGGTGATCAGGATCGCCATCACAAGGGCAGGGAAGGCGAACACCACGTCGTTGAAGCGCATCAGCACCTCATCGACGATGCCGCCGCGCGCGGCGGCCCAACAGCCCAGCGGCACGCCGATGCCCATGCCGATCACCACGGCCACCAGCGCAACGGCGATGGAAGCGCGCGCGCCTACCATGATCATCGACAGCACGTCGCGGCCGAACTGGTCGGTGCCGAACCAGTGCGTGGAGGAGGGCGGCAGCATGCGGTCGGCCACCACCAGCTTGGTCACGTCATAGGGCGTCCAGAAGAAGGACAGCAGCGCCATGCCGGCGATGAACAGCGTGAGCAGTGCGCCGACGACGAAGGAGCGGTTGCGCAGCGCAAGCGCAAGGAAGCCGGGCTGCGGCTCGGGGACGGGCTCGTCGGCCATGATCGTCATCGTCTTGTCCTCAGGCGCGGGTCGACGATCGCGTAGGAGAGGTCGACCAGCAGGTTGACGAGCACCACCACCGCCACCAGCAGCATCACCACGCTCTCCACCACGATCAGGTCGCGCTGGGTGATGGCCTGGAAGATCAGTCGGCCGAGGCCGGGGAGATAAAGAACGTTCTCGATGATGATGGTGCCGGCCAAAAGGAAGGCGAATTGCAGGCCAAGGATCGTCAGAACGGGGATCAGCGCGTTGCGCAGCGCGTGGTGCCACAGCACGGCATTGCGCGGCATGCCCTTGGCGCGCGCGGTGCGGATATAGTCTTCGCCGAGCACTTCCAACATTGCCGAGCGGGTCACGCGCGACAGGATCGCGGCCTGCGGAAGGGCGAGCCCGATGGCCGGCAGGATCAGCGATTTCAGCGCCGGCCAGACGCCCGCGCTCCAGCCGGGGAAGCCGCCAGCCGGAACCAAATGCAGCCAGACGGCGAAGACGTAGATGAGCAGCAGCGCGAACCAAAAATTCGGCACGGCGACGCCGATCTGTGCGGCGCCCATTGAGATCGTATCGGCCATGCGCCCGCGCCGCTCGGCGGAAAAGATGCCGACCGGAATGGCGATCAGTGCGGAGAGCGCCAGGGCGATGATGGCCAGGGGAAGGGAGACGACCAACCGCTCCATGACGAGGTCGCGAACCGGCACATTGTAGGTGTAGGACTTGCCGAGATCGAAGGTCAGCAGGTGGCTGACCCATTCGAAATAGCGGACGAGCAGCGGCTGATCGAGGCCCATCTGGTCGCGCAGCGCCTGCACGGCGTCGGCTGTCGCGTTCATGCCCAGCATAAGCCGCGCGGGGTCGCCCGGCACGATCTCGATCATCGAGAACACCACCACCGACGCCACGGCAAGTGTCACAAGGGCTATCAGCAACCGTTTGGTCAGGTAGGCGGTCATGGTGTCAGCCTGCCCAAAAAAAAACTGCCCCGGAAGTCGTTTCCGGCTCCGGGGCAGTGTTTCTCAACAGCTGGTTGATCAATCAGCCCACTTAACCTTGGTCAGGTCGTTGGCCAGGATCGGCGCGTTGTCCCACAGGCCTTCGAGCTTGGCGTCCCACACGCCAATCTTGGGCAGCTCGAACAAGAAGCCCACGGGCACGTCCTTGGCGAGGATCTTCTGCGCCTCGCCGTAGAGCTCCTTGCGCTTGGCCTCGTCGGAGGTGAGGTTCAGCTCGTCGATCACCTTGTTGAAGTCGGCGTTCTGGTAATTGAAGTAGTAGTCCTTGCGCGAATAGATATCGATGTCGTTCGGCTCGGTGTGCGAGACGATCGTCATGTCGTAGTCCTTGTCGGTGAAGACCTGTTTCAGCCAGTCGGCCCATTCGAGAGGCGTGATCTCGGCGTCGATGCCGATCTCGCGCAGCTCGGAAGCGATGATTTGGCCGCCGTCGCGGGCATAGGCGGGGGGCGGCAGCTTCAGCGTGGTCTTGAAGCCGTTTTCGAGGCCGGCTTCCTTGAGCAATTCCTTGGCCTTCTCCACATCGTGCGGATAGGTGCCCGTCAGGTCGATATAGGCCGGGTTGTGCGGGGCGAAATGCGAGCCGATCGGCGTGCCGAGGCCGTTCGATGCGCCGTCGATGATCGCCTGGCGGTCGAGCGCGTGCGAGATCGCCTGGCGCACCTTGAGATTGTCGAAGGGCGGCTTCTTGTTGTTCATGGCAAGGATGGTCTCGCCCTCGGTCGAGCCGATCACCACCTTGAGCCGCGGATCCGACTGCAGCTGGGACAGGCTGTCGCCCACCGGCATGTTCGGGAAGGCCTGCACGTCGCCTGAGAGGATCGCCGGCACCGCAGCCGAAGCGTCGGGGATGATGCGGAACTCGACCTTGTCGAGATAGACCGGATCGCCCCAATAGGTGTCGGACTTCACAAGCTTGATCGAGGAGCCGCGCGCCCAGCTGTCGAACTTGAACGGCCCGGTGCCGATCGGCTTTTCCTTGTTGGTGTCGGCCGACTTCGGCGACACGATCACCGCGTCCCCCCAGCCCATATTGTAGAGGAAGGCGCCCTGCGGATGTTTCAGCGTCACCTTGACGGTGGTGGGATCGACGACCTCGACCGTGTCAATCGCCTCGAACAGGCCCTTCTGGGCGTTGGTCGACTCCGGCGCGCGGGCGCGGTCGAGCGAGAATTTCACGTCCTCGGCGCTGAAATCCGAGCCGTCGTGGAATTTGACGCCGCTGTGCAGCCTGAAGGTGTAGACCTTGCCGTCATCGGAAACGGTCCAGCTTTCGGCCAGGTCAGGCAGAACCTCGCCCTTGGGGCCGACGCGGGTCAGGCCCTCGAAGACATTGGCATAGACCACTTCGCGGATGGCCGCGGCGGCACCCGCGGTCGGGTCGAGATGCGGCGGCTCCAGCACCACGCCGAGCACGAGGTCGGTTCGGGCGGCCATGGCCGCGGTGCTTGTCGCCAGCGCGATCGCGGCTGCCGCAAGGATCGTCTTCCAGGATTTCATCGTTGCCCTTCTCCCATTGCCTTCACGAGCTTGGATAGAAACGTGAATCTTCCGCTGAGTAAATCACGTTTGTATCAATGCAACTCCCCGAAACGGATTCTTTCCCGGCAAAAGGATCGTGGCGGAAAGACCCTTTGCCGGTTCAACGAGCCGCCTTTCCGCACAGCAAAAGGTCGAGCCCGATCGCCATCACCTTGGCCGATTGCACCATGTCCTCGATGCCGACCCACTCGTCCGGCCGGTGGGCGAGATCGAGAATGCCGGGACCGTAGGCGATGCAGTCATAGATGTGGCCGATGCGCGCGACGTGCTTCTGGTCATAGGTGCCGGGCGAAATGACATATTCCGGCTCGCGGTCGAAGATTTCCTGGATGCCGCGCGCCACCGCCTTCACCACCGGCGCGTCGCGCTTGGTCATGATGGGTTGCACCTCCATGATGTCGCGGATTTCGTAGTCGAATTTCGGCCGCTCGCGCTTCAGACGGTCAAGGATCGTGGTGACTTCGCCCTTCACGTCGTCCAGCTTTTCCTCTAGCAGGAAGCGACGGTCGATGGTCACGCGGCACCAGTCCGGCACGTTTGGCGAGGGCAGGCCGGGTCGAAAATCCTCGGTCTGGCCGCCATGGATGGAGTTGATGTTCATGGTCGAGCGTCGCGCGCCTTCCGGCACCACGGGCATGCTCGTGCGCTTTTTGTCGAGAGCCGGAAACAGCTCTTCCTCAAAGGCCGCCAACACGGCGCCCATGTGGCGCACCGCGCAGTCGCCGAGGAAGGGCATGGAGCCGTGCGCGATCTCGCCCTTGGTCTCGATCTCGGCCCACCACACGCCGCGATGGCCGAGGCAGATGCGATCCTTGTTGAGCGGCTCGGGGATGATGACGTGATCGACGCGCGGCTTTGAAAAATAGCCCTTGCCGGCCAGAAAGGCGACGCCGCCGAAGCCGCCCGACTCCTCGTCCACCGTGCCCGAAATCTCGATGGCGCCCGGGAAATCCGGATAGACGTCCATGAAGGCTTCGGCAGCGATGATCGAGGCGGCCAGCCCGCCTTTCATGTCGCAGGTGCCGCGGCCATAGACGCGGCCGTCCTTCACCACGCCGCCGAAGGGATCGACGGTCCAGCCGTCGCCTGCTTCGACCACGTCGATATGCGAATTGAAATGCACGGTCGGGCCGGGGGTGCGGCCGTCGAAGCGGGCCACCACATTGGTTCGCGGGTAGCGGTCGCTGTCGCCGGGCGTGCCTTCGCCACGGATATATTCAACGCCGAAGCCGCGCTTCCTCAGGCGCTCGCCGATATATTCCGCGCAGGGGCGATAGGCCTCGCCGGGCGGGTTGATGGTCGGGAAACGGATCAGATCGGCGGTGAGTTCGACAAGGTCGTCGACCCGGTCTTCGATTGTCTTGAGGAGCTTTTCGTTCATGCGAGCGACGTGCTGCCTTGATCTGTAACGACCAGTTCAATCTACACGTCGTCTGGCCGAAGTCGAGCGAAGCGCTTTGGGCCAGGGTATTGGAAAAATCGCCGCCCCGGGAGGAGGGGCGGCGAAGAGCTGGAAAAGAAATCAGGGACGGACGGCCGTCACTTCGATTTCCACCAGGAAGCCGGGGTTGGCGAGGCCCGCCACCTGGAACACCGAGCGGGTCGGCAGGTTGGGCTGCGCTTCGGTGCCGAAGAACTGCTTGTAGCCTTCCATGAAGCCGCCGAAATCCATCTTGCCGCCCTTTTCCGGATCGCCGACCAGGAAAACCTGCATCTTGACCACGTCGCCCATCTTCAGGTCGAGGGAGGCGAGCGTCTTTTCAATGGACTTGAGAACGGACTCAGTCTGAGCCTTGGTGTCGCCATAGGCGGCCACCGTGGCCTTGTCGGCCTTGTCGTCGACAACGCTCGGCACCGCGCCGCTGACATAGACCGTGGTCTTGCCGGCGGGAATCTCGACAGCCTGGGCGATCGGGAAATCCGAATTCGGGATCTTGTGGCGCACAACGTCCTCGGCCATCGCGCTTCCCGCCATCAAGAGGCTCGCCGCAAGCGCGGTAGCTCCGATCCGCATCTTCTTCATCGCTTATCTCCTTGTTTTCGAAGGGGAGGCGGCCGGCTGCCGCATGAAAGCCGGCCGCCCTGTCTGTGTCAGAGCGGGATGTGGCACCCCGCTCTATCTCATCGTTCTAGCCGCATTCGTGCAAAGTCAGGCGATTTTGCCTGACCGCAAAATGCGTTAGCGCGCGCCGGTCACCTCTTCGACCGTCACTTCGTCCTTGTAGTCGTTGCCGAAGTGGGTGCGCACATAGTTGACCACGGCGGCCACCTGCTCGTCGCTCAGCATCTCGCCCACCGGCGGCATGCCCTTCTGGCCATGCAGCACGATGTAGACGGGATAGCCGGAGGACTCGAGGTTCTCGTTCTTGGCGAGAGCCGGATACTTGCCTGCGCCAACCGCGCCCTGGCCCTCGCTCATGTGACAGGCCTGGCAGAGGTTGGAATAGATCGCTTCGCCGGTCTTCTCGGTGAACTTTTCTCCGTCGCTGAAGGTCGCTCCGGCCGAGTCGGCAAGGGCGCCCGCAGCGGCGAAGGCGGTGAAGAACGCCGTGGCGGCGATGAGGCCGAGCGGCCGCTTTGTCTGGATGGTCATGACGACTTTCCTTCCGAAATTGGATGATGAGGGTTGGGTCGCCATCATGCCTGCAGCACGCGCTTGTGCAGGCGCTCGATCGCGTTCAGCGACGACAGGATCGCACCTTCCTGCCAGGCAGGGATGTACGATGCATGTTCGCCGGCGAGCACGATGCGGCCATCGATCTGGCAGAGATTGTCGTAGTGCTCCTCGCGCGCCGCGTCCGTCCAGTCGCCGGCGCAGCCGAGGGTGAACGGAGAGCGGTGCCAGGCCCAGGAAACGCCCGTCTCGAACTCGTCCTTGTACTGCGGGTGGATCTGCGAGCCGTATTCCACCGCGCGCTTGACGCGCTCTTGAGGCGACATGGCGCTGAACTCGTAGGAGTTCGGGCCATTCCAGGTGTAGCAGCCCAGCAGCACGCCCTTGCCGGTCGTGTTGTAGCTGGTGCTCGGGTAGGAGATCTGCGTGATCGGCAGGTTGGTGTAGCTGACGCCGCCGAAGATCAGTTCGTCCTCTTCCCAGAAGCGGCGCTTGAACTGCAGGCCGACCTTGACCGACGAGGCATAAGGCACCGCATTGATCGCCGTCTTCATCGCCGCGCCGACCTGGATATCGATCTGGCTCAGGATGGTCAGCGGGATGGTGCAGACGCACCAGTCGGCGCTTGCTGTCTGGACGGTGCCGGGGTTGGCCGTGTCCTCATAGGTCACGGTGACGCCGTTCTCGCCCTGCTCGATCTTGGTGACCTTGGCGTTGTAGGTGATGAGGTCGCCGACCTGCTTGGCAAAAGCCTCGCCGATCTTGCCCATGCCGCCAACCGGCTGGAACATGGTGGTCTGGAACTCGTAGAGGCCGAAATTGGCCAGGCTGCCCCACAGGCCCGACTTCAGGATGTCGGAAAGTCCGATCGGCTCGCCCGGGATCGGAGCTCCGCCGAGGCCGCCGCCAGGATCCTTCTCGTAGCCGCGGAATTCGGCCGAGACCGCGCCCTTGGCATAGGCATAGTCCTTGTCCAGCGCACCCCACGACTGCAGGGCCGACAGCAGGATCTCCTGGTCTTCCTTGCTGACGTCGCCTTCGAGCTTGCCCTTCTGGGTCACCTTGCCGAGCAATTCGGCGATATGGCCCTGGAAGTCGGTCTTGATGTCACGCACGCGCTGCGGCTTGCCGCCGAAGGCATTGGTGCTGTGGATGAAGGCGTTGTGGTTGACCTGCTGGAACGGCTCCAGCGCCACGCCCAGCCGCTTGCAGTAATCGAGGAGGCCGTTGTGGTGATAGGGAATGCGCCACGGACCGGGGTTGATGTACAGCCCCTCGTCGAATTCGCACTTCTGCGTGCCGCCGCCGAGTTCGGTGACGGTGTCGCCGCCGCGAATGGTCCAATTGCGACCTCCCGCACGCTTGTTGAATTCGAGGATCTGGACCTTATAGCCGGCCTGGCGCAGTTCCAGCGCAGCCGTCATGCCGGCAAGGCCGGCACCCAGGATTAGCACCGACGCGCCCTTGGGATCGCCTTCGAGCTTGATACGCCCCTTGTAGCCCGACTCAGCTGCGAAGCCGAGGCTGGTCATTGCCTGGTACATGACCGCGCTGCCGGCAGTCACGCCGATCAACGACAACAGATCTCGCCGGCTGATGCCGGTAAGTGATTTATATTGCTGCATCTTTTAACCCTTCCGGCTCATGGCCCATAAGCGGAGCCGTGCCATATCAGACTGGAAATCTGTGCTCATAGGCACCCAGTTGCGGCCCGAACCTATGCCTATCGCCACATGTGTCAACCGGACGCAGGCGGATGGAACAAACTGTCCACCGTTCTGGCGCAATTGCCGCGACGGCATCTCCAGTCGGCAGAATTTTTAATGATGTTGTGTATTGACGGTCCAATTTTGCGCCTAATTTTAATTCGTTAGAGAAATTTGAAGCTTTATTGCCGGGAACTGCCGATATCACAATCAAGTGAAAGCGGTTTGATCGATGCGCAAAGTGATCTTTATGACTGCGGCGCTGTTGGTTTCTGCCGCGCCGCAACAACTCCTCGCGGCTAGTCTTGTCGCCAAGATAAACATTTCAACCCAGACGATGACGGTCACTCAGGATGGGCTCGTCATCCACAAATGGCGGGTTTCGACCGCGCGCAGGGGCTATGTCACCCCACGCGGTACCTGGCGACCGGTGCGAATGAACCGTATGTGGTACTCGCGCAAATACGACATGACGCCGATGCCATATGCCGTGTTCTTCCGCGGCGGCTATGCCATTCACGGCACGAACGCTGTGCGCCATCTGGGGCGTCCGGTGTCGCATGGCTGCGTGCGGCTCGCCACCGGCAATGCCGCGCAGTTCTTTTCGCTGGTCCAGCGATACGGGCCCGGCGACACGCGCATCATCGTCACCAACTGACGCGCCGGTCTTTGGTCTTCGTTTTCGAGGCGGAAGAGTTTTGCTGCCCATGCCAAATCACCAGACAAAACTTTGCCGTGAACTGATTCTTTCTGGCATTTCATTTCGATAGCGCGCTCTGCTAGGAATTGGTCGGAGGAGCAGACCGATGAATTCCGAGCCGCGCGTTGCGTTGTCCAGGCCTGTTGCGGACGAGGTCCGCAAGACGACCTGCTATATGTGCGCCTGCCGCTGCGGCATCAACGTGCACCTCAAGGACGGCAAGATCCGCTACATCGAGGGCAACCGCGATCACCCGGTCAATCGCGGCGTGCTGTGCGCCAAGGGCTCGGCCGGCATCATGCAGCATTATGCGCCGGCTAGGCTTCGCGCGCCGCTGAAGCGGGTCGGCCCGCGCGGCTTCGGCCAGTTCCAGGAGATTTCCTGGGAGGAGGCGCTGTCCACCGCCACCGAATGGCTGGGCCATGTCCGCCACACCGACCCAAAAAAGCTGGCCTTCTTCACCGGGCGCGACCAATCGCAATCGCTGACCGGCTTCTGGGCGCAGCAGTTCGGCACTCCCAACTATGCCGCCCATGGCGGCTTCTGCTCGGTTAACATGGCCGCCGCCGGCATCATGACCTTGGGCGGCGCCTTCTGGGAATTCGGCGCGCCCGATTGGGACCGAACAAAACTGTTCGTCATGTTCGGCGTGGCGGAGGACCACGATTCCAACCCGATCAAGATGGGCATCGGCAAGCTCAAGCAGCGCGGCGCGCGCTTCGTGTCGGTCAATCCGGTGCGCACCGGCTATTCGGCCGTCGCCGACAGCTGGATCGGCATAAGGCCGGGCACCGACGGCTTGCTGATCCTCTCGGTGGTGCACGAGCTGCTCAAGGCGCGCAAGATCGATGTCGACTATCTCGTGCGCTATTCCAACGCCTCCTGGCTGGTGATCGACGCGCCGGGCACGGCCGAGCACGGCCTGTTCGCGCGCGACGGCGAGGGCAGGGTGCAGGTCTACGAGACCGTCACCGAGCGGCCGGTGCCTGTGGGCACGAAAGGCGCGCGAGCAGCGCTGTCCGGCCGCTTCGAGCTGGCCGACGGGCGCTTTGCCGTACCCTCCTTCCAGCTTCTCGCCGAAAAATATCTCGACCCGAAATACGCGCCCGAAGCGGTGACGGAGGAGACCGGCGTCGCCGCCGACGTCATCCGCGGCCTTGCCGCCGAGATCGCGCGCGTTGCTTTCGATGAAACCATCATCGTCGAGCAGCCCTGGACCGACGTCAATGGCGAGCGCCATCCCTACTTTGTCGGGCGGCCAGTGTCGTTCCACGCCATGCGCGGCCTCTCGGCCCATTCCAACGGGTTCCAGACGGCGCGCGCGCTGCACATGCTGCAGGTGCTGATCGGCGCGGTCGACTGCCCCGGCGCCTTCCGCTTCGAGCCGCCTTATCCCAAGCCGATGACCGCGCACCCGACGCCGCACGGCAAGGCCGAGCATTTTGGGTCCGACAAGCCGCTTTCGGGGCCGCATCTCGGCTTCCCGCGCGGCCCGGAAGACCTGCTGGTCGATGCCGAAGGCAAGCCGACCCGCATCGACAAGGCGTTTTCGTGGGATGCGCCGATCGCCGCGCACGGCATGATGCACATGGTCATCGCCAACGCCCATGCCGGCGATCCTTATCCGATCGACGTGCTGTTCATGTACATGGCCAACATGGCCTGGAACTCGTCCATGAACACTGCCGGCACCATGAAGATGCTGACGGACAAGGACCCCGAGACCGGCGAATACCGCATCCCCAAGATCATCTATTCCGACGCCTATTCGTCGGAGATGGTCGCCTATGCCGATCTGGTGTTGCCCGACACGACCTATCTGGAGCGCTACGATTGCATTTCGCTGCTCGACCGGCCGATCTCCGAGCCCGATGCGGTGCAGGATGCCATCCGCTGGCCGGTGCTGGAGCCGGACCGCGACGTGCGCGCCTTCCAAACCGTGCTGCTCGATCTCGGTGCGCGGCTGAAGCTGCCGGGCTTCGCCGACAATCACGGTCATCCGCTCTACAAGGACTATGCCGACTACATCGTGCGCCATGAGCGGCGGCCGGGCATCGGCCCACTGGCTGGTTTCCGGGGCACGAACGGCGACAAGGCAGGGCGCGGTGCCGCCAACCCCGATCAGCTCGAACGCTACATCGAGAACGGCTCGTTCTTCTCCGCGCATATCCCGCTCGAAGCGCAGTTCATGAAGCACGCCAACCAGGCCTATCAGGATTTTGCCGTGCGCATGGGTTTTTTCGACACGCCTCAGCCGGTGACGTTCCAGCTTTATCTGGAGCCGCTCCAAAAGTTCCGCCTGTCGGCTGAAGGGCTGCGCGAGCCGGTGGCGCCCGAAACACATCGCGATCGCATACTGCAAGCGTTCGATCCGCTGCCGCAATGGTATCGGCCGTTTGGCGAGGCGTTGGTCGATCGCGAGGCCTATCCCTATCACGCCATCACGCAACGCCCGGCGGCGATGTACCATTCCTGGGGCTCGATGAACGCCTGGCTGCGGCAGATCCATACGAAGAACCCGCTCTACGTGCCGGGACCGATCTGCGACGAGTTTGGCCTGGTCGACGGCGACTGGGTCTGGGTCACGTCGAGCCATGGCCGCATCAAGGTCGAGATCGCGCGCATGGAGGCGGTCAATTCGCGCACGATGTGGACGTGGAACGCCATCGGCAAGCGCGCCGGCACCTGGGCGCTGGATGCCAACGCGCCGGAAGCGACCAAGGGTTTTCTCATGAACCACCTGATCAACGAGCTGTTGCCGCCGCGTAGCGATGGCATGCGCTGGTCGAACTCTGATCCGATCACCGGGCAGGCGGCGTGGTACGACCTCCGGGTGCGCATCGAAAAGGCCGAGGCCGGCGCGGTCAGCGAGCCGCATTTCCCGACAGTCGCGCAACCAGAGCCCGAGCCGCATCCCTCGGTCCTGCGCTACGGACAGGAGTGGGCGACATGACCACGCTTCCCGCCCTTCCGACGCCGAAAAAACTCGGCCTCGTCATCGACCTCGACACCTGCGTCGGCTGCCATGCCTGCGTGGTCAGCTGCAAGGAATGGAACACCGGCGGCTATGGCTCAGCGCTCTCGGACCAGGATCCATATGGCGCCGATGTCTCCGGCGCCTGGCTCAACCGCGTGCATAGTTTTGAGGTGGTGCCGGAGGGCGGCGAAGTCGTGGGCGAGGCGGGGCAGGCGCGCATCGTGCATTTTCCAAAGTCCTGCCTGCATTGCGAGGATGCGCCCTGCGTCACCGTCTGTCCGACGGGCGCCTCCTACAAGCGCTCCGCTGACGGCATCGTGCTGGTTGATGAGGACAAGTGCATCGGCTGCGGCCTCTGCGCCTGGGCCTGTCCCTATGGCGCGCGCGAAATGGACCTTGCCGCCGGCGTGATGAAGAAATGCACGCTCTGCATCGACCGCATCTACAACGAGACACTGGAAGAGGTGGACCGCGTGCCTTCCTGCGTGCGTACATGCCCGGCCAGTGCCCGCCATTTCGGCGATCTCGGCGATCCGAACTCGGCCGTTTCAAAACTCGTCGCCGAGCGTGGTGGCATGGACCTGATGCCCGAGCAGGGCACCCGGCCCGTGAACAAGTACCTGCCGCCGCGTCCGCGAAAATCCCTGGCCGAAAGCGCGCACACACTGCCGCTCGCAGAAAACACCGAAGGCGCCAGGGGCTTCTTTGCCTGGCTCGACGGAATGCTGGACAGAATCTGACCTCATGCATCCCGCCTTTTCGATCATCATCCTGACCACCCTTTCCGGCCTGGGCTACGGGCTTGCGGCGGTGCTCGGCCTCGGCCTGCTCGATCCAGCAGCAACGGCCACCAAATGCGCACATGTCTTGGCGCTGGCCCTCATCTCGGCAGGGCTCTTGTCCTCGACGGCGCATCTGGGCAATCCGCAACGCGCTTGGCGGGCGCTTTCGCAATGGCGCTCAAGCTGGCTGTCGCGCGAAGGCGTGATGTCCATTGTCACCTTCGTGCCGCTCCTGGTGTCGGCCTGGGCCAGTATCACCGAGGGGGCCTATCTGCCGCTTCCCGGCCTCATAGGCACGGTGCTTTGCGTGGTCACTGTCTACTGCACGTCGATGATCTACGCCTCGCTGAAGTCGGTGCAGGCCTGGTACACGCCGCTGACGCCGGCTTGCTATGCGCTCCTTGCGGCCACCGGCGGTTTTGTGCTTGCCAGCGTCTTCGCCTTTGCAGGCGGCGGAAACACGCGCGCCCTGCCGCTTCTCGCCGTAGGGTTCCTGATTGCTGCCTGGGGGACAAAACTGCGCTGGCGCGAGCGCATGAAAAGCCTCGTGCCGTTATCGACGCCCGAGAGCGCAACTGGCCTTGGCAATATCGGGCGCGTGCGACTGTTCGAGCGGCCGCATGTGACAGAAAATTATTTGACGCGCGAAATGGGGTTCAAGGTCGCACGCAAGCATGCCAAAAAACTCTGGCGCTTGGCCCTTGTTGCGGGTGCCATCGTTCCGGCCGTGCTGCTGCTGGTTCTCGCGGCGCTGGGCGGACAAGGTGTCTTGCCGGTAGCGATTGCTTCGCTCGCAGCGCTGGCGCATTGGCTGGGTGTTTTCGTCGAGCGCTGGCTGTTCTTCGCCGAGGCGCGCCACTCCGTCGTGAATTACTACGGCGGGTAACTGGAGCCTCAATCCTTCGCCAGCCGAACGGGCTTGCGCTTGTCGAGCGCGGCGAGACGTTTGAGCAGCTTGCGGATTGCGATCTTCTGGGCGGTGCGTTCGGTGTGCCCCTGCAGGCCCCAGGGCGTCCACAGCGCAGCGCCGCTCTTGTCCGGTGATTTCGTCCGCTTTGCCATGACATTCCCTCATGCAACGGAGAGGGAACGGCCGGAATTCGGCTTTGTTGCGCCAGCGGCCAATTAAATATCGGCAATGAAGCTGGCTATAGCGGCGGTCATCTACGCCAAGCGATCCGGCTTGGCTGCAAAATGCTCTATGCCTTCTCGATGATCTTGAAACGCGGCTTGCGCTTGCCCTTGCTCAGTTGCCAGCGCTTGTGGAACCACATCCACTGGCCCGGATCCTCGCGCACCCAGCGCTCGACCACGTCGTTGAGAAGCTGGGCCGTTCCCGCAAGGTCGATCGTGCCACCAGCAGTGCGCGGCAGGTCGAGCTTGTCCTCGATCTCCAGCCGGAAGCGATTGTTCGGCAGGCGGATGCAGCGGGCCGGATAAACGTCGCAATCATATTGCCGCGCCAGCTTGGGCAGCAGCGGGCTGGTCTCGCAGGCGCGCCCGAAAAAGGTGCTGGGAATGCCGCGCGTGAATTTTTGGTCCACCAGCATGCCGATGGTGCCCTTGCTCTCGAGGATGCGAGCCAGCGCGAAGGAGGCGCCGGCCTGCGAGGCCAGGAGGTCGCCCATGTTGGCGCTGCGCGTCGAGAGGATGTAGTCGGCGATGTAGGGGTTGTTGGGCGGCCTGAACAGCGCCGTCACCTTCATGCCGTAAGTCGCCCCGGCAATCGGCAGCAGCTCGAAATTGCCGAGATGGCCGGTGAAGATGATGTGCGGCTTGTCTTCCGCCGCGATGCGCTGGAACAGGGGCACGCCGGAGACTTCCACGCGGCCCGGCTCCTTCGCATCGGGATCGTAGTCGAAGAGCTGGTTGAGGAAGATGTATTCGGCCGCCAGCCGGGCCATGTTGCCCCACATGTCGAGGGCGATCGCCTCGATCTCGGCCTCGCTCTTTTCGGGATAGGCATGGCGAAGATTTTCGAGCGCGACCTTGTGGCGGCTGACCAAGGGGCCGAGCCTGCGGGCCGTGCGAACGGCGAAGTTGAGCGCCTTGTCGGTCGGCAGGTGGCGCAGCAGCGATAAAAGCGCCCGGGCGACCTGGGCCGTCAGCCAGTGACGTACCTTCGTCGTCCGGGTTGAGAGGCGGTAAAGGAAATCCTTTGCCGCTACCTTGATCTTCCGCCGCATCTTCTTGCCGTCACCCGACGTGCAGGATGATCTTGCCGAACACGTCGCGGCCTTCCATGCGCTTCAATGCAGCGTCGATGGAGCCGAAATCGACCTCGGTGTCGATCACCGGATGAACCAGCCCGGCCGCCATCTTCTGCATGGCGTTGGCCATGTTTTCCATGCGGCAGCCGAAGGAGCCCAGCAGCTTTAGCTGCTGCTGGAACAGCATCATGAGGTTGACGTCGGTCGAGACGCCGGAGGTCGAGCCGCAGGTGACGAGACGGCCGCCGCGCTTGAGGCTGAACATGGAGCCCGCCCACGTGTCCTTGCCGACATGCTCGAATACCACGTCCACGCCCTTCTTCTTGGTCAGCTTGCGCACGACGCCTTCGAAGCGGTCCTGGCGATAGTTGATGACGTGGTCGGCGCCGAGCGCCTTGGCCTTCTCGATCTTCTCGTCGGAGCCCACGGTGGTGATGACCGTGCAGCCGATCTTCTTGGCAAGCTGGATGGCCGCCGAACCGATGCCCGAGCCGCCGGCATGGACCAGTATCGTCTCGCCGGGCTCCAGCTTGGCATTATCGAACAGCATGTGCTCGACGGTGCCGAAGGTGACGGGCGCGAGTGCTGCGCCAACGGCGTCGACGCCGGGAGGGGCGGGCACCAGAAGGCGCGCCGGCAGGTTCATCTTCTCCTGGGCAAAGCCGTCGAGATGGAAGCCGTGCACGCCCGAGACGTGTTCGCAGAGATTGTCGCGGCCTTCGCGGCAGGGGCGGCAGAGGCCGCAGGTACGCGCGCCGTAGATCGACACGATCTGACCCGGAGCCAGATTGGAGACGCCGGGGCCGACCGTCTCGACCACGCCCGAGGCTTCGGCGCCGACGGTGAGCGGCAGCTTGCGCTTGGCGAACGCCATGCCGCGCCAGCCCCAGACGTCGATATGGTTGAGCGCCACGGCCTTGATGCGCAGCGTGACCTCGCCGAGCGCCGGTGCCGGCGGCTCTGGGATCTCCACCGTCTCGAGCTTGCGATCCTCGATGAGTTGCAGTGCGCGCATCGGGCCTCTTCCTTCGTCAAACATCAGTGCGGAACGCCCGCGGCGTTTCGGGCAAAGTCACGCGACATAACAAAACGGAGCGCGCGGCGGCCGGTTGGGTCGCTGCATCGCACTCCGGAACCATTGGAAGGGTCGATTAGACCGGTTCCCGCGCCATGACAAGGCAGGTGTTCTGCCCGCCGAAGCCGAAGGAATTGGAAAGCACGGTCGAAACCTCAGCCTCGCGCTTCTTGTTCGGCACCACATCCAGCTCGATGGCCGGGTCGGGATTGTCATAATTGATCGTCGGTGGGATCACGCCTTCGCGCATGGTCAGCAGCGAGAAGGCGGCCTCGATGGCGCCCGCGGCCGAAAGCGTATGGCCGATCATCGACTTGTTGGACGAGATCGGCGTGGTGCGCATGCGCTCGCCGAACACGGTCGACAGCGACATATGCTCCATCTTGTCGTTTTCCGGCGTCGAGGTGCCGTGCGCGTTGACATAGTCGATGCCGTCTTCGGCAAGGCCGGCGTCGGCAAGCGCGGCCTTCACCGCGCCGATGGCCGGCGAGCCGTCCGGCTTGGAGCGGGTGCGGTGGAAGTCATCGGCCTTTTCGCCGCAGCCCTGCAGGATGCCGAGCACGGTCGCGCCGCGCGCTACAGCGCTTTCGAGCGATTCCAGCACGAGCGCCGCCGAACCTTCGGCCAGGACAAAACCGTCGCGATCCTTCGAGAAAGGCTTCGATGCCTTCTCGGGCACGTCGTTCTGGGTCGAGAGCGCCGAAAGCAGCGAGAAGCGAATCAGGGCCTCGGCCGTTGCCGAGCCGTCTGCGCCGATCGACAGCGCACGCTCGCATTCGCCGCGGCGGATCGCCTCGACGCCGAGCTGGATTGCGGTGGCGCCAGACGCACAAGCGGTGGACAGCGTGATCGGCAGGCCACGCGTGCCGAATTCGTCGGCGAGGCGGGCTGCGATGGAGCCGAACTGCGAGGTCTCGAAGATGTCGAGCGTGGGCAGGTTGCGGGCAACGGTGAACAGCCGGTCGGCCGCGCTGCCATCCTTGCCGTCGAGGTAGAGGGCAAAGCGGTCATGCCAGTCGAGCTCGACCGGCGGGGAGGCGAGGAACAGCGGCCCGCCGAAATTCTCGGTGTCAAGGCCGGCTTCCGCGATCGCCTCGCGGCCGGAGCGCTCGGCCAGTTCGAAAGTCAGCGCGCTTGCGCCCTTGCTGCTCGACGGCAGGAAATCGACCGTGCCGGCGATGGAGGTGTTGAGGTGCTCGACCGGAAAGCGCGTGATCTTGTGGATGCCCGAGCGCCCCGAGGTGAGGGCCGCCCAGTTGTCGGCCTTGCCGACGCCGAGCGAAGTGACGACGCCAATGCCGGTGACGGCGACGATGGGCCTGCCGAGATGGTCGTTGTACTTAGCCATGTGCGTTCCGGTTCAATCGGGTGCGCCAACCAGCGCCAAGCCCTCGAAATAGTGATAGCCGATAGCGGTCGCCAGTACCGAGCGCGGCGTGCCCTCATAGGCCTTTTCGTTCGCCGTATCGAAGGCCGGGTAGCCGGCCTTGCGGTCGACGGCCAGTGCCGCCAGCGCCACCGCAAATGGGAACTGCGCTTCCTTCATGTGGCCGGTCAGCGTGCCGAATGCGCGCGCGACGAGCTGAGGATTCTGCTCCAGCGCAGCCTTCTCGGCCACGGTCGCGGCATGGGCGCCGGAGGCGCCGGACATCGCCAGCAGCGGGCCGTTGGCAGGCAGGCTCGTCTTGTCGAGCAGGCCGGCAATGGCTTCGCCCAAATCCTGCTTGCTACGGCGGGTGAGGTCGGAAACCACCGGCCCGAGCGTCGCATAGATGCGTGCGCCGCGCGCCACCGCATGCTCGCGCGATTCGAGCACCAGGAAGGCCGCGCCAGAGCCGCTGACCACGCCGCCACCTTCGCCGCCTTCACGCTGCCACACAGGCTTCCAGGGGCCGCGATGCAGATAGCCGCCGAGCTCATAGCCGAGCAGCATGTCGGGATGTTCCGTCTGGAACGCACCGCCCACCAGCACATGCGTCGACTGGCCGGAGCGGATGCGAGCGGCTGCCGTATCGACCGCCGAGACGCCGGCGCCTTCCTCGCCCATGAAGGTGCGCGAGGAGCCGGTGACCTTGTGGACGATGGAGATGTTGCCGGCCAGCAGGTTGGAGAGCTGCGCCAGGAAAAGCGTCGGCCGAAGCTCGGTGGTCAGCTTCTCGTTCAGCAGCACGTCGCGGTCGTTGCGCGTCGCGGAGGCCTCGAGGATCGCGTTGTCCACAGTCCCGTCGCGCTCGCCGCCACCGGCCGCCACCACCATGTCCATGGTGGCGCACAGCGCTTCGTCGGTCTTGATGCCGGCATCATCCAGCGCAAGGCCGGCCGTGTAGGTGCCGAGCCGCTGCCATGTCTCCATCTGCCGCTGGTCGCCGCGCTTGGCAATCTGCAGGCCCCAGTCGATTTCTGGGAGAGGGTGGACGGAATAGGGCGAATAGCGTTCGGCATCCACTATCGGCGCCACGTCGGTGGCGGTCAGCTTCTGCCAATGCGCATCGGTGCCTTCGCCCAGCGACGAGACAAGGCCGATGCCGGTGATGACGACGTCGTGGGCGCTCATGGGTGGCTTTTTTCGGTCAGGCCGCTTGTCCCGTCAAGGGTCAGGCGGCAGCCTTCGCTGCAACCAGACCGTCGATCTTGGCGCAGAGGTTCTTCATCAGGAAGTAGTCGTCGGTCGAGGCCTTGCCGTCGTTGACGTCCTGCGTCCACTTCTCGAGCGGCACCTTGATGCCGAATTCCTTGTCGATCGCAAAGACGATATCGAGGAAATCGAGGCTGTCGATGCCAAGATCGTCGATCGTGTGGCTCTCGGGCGTGATGGTGTCGATGTCGATCTCGCTCGTGTCGGCGATGATCTTGGCAACTTTCTCGAATGTCGTGGACACGGCTTTTCCTTATAAATTGCGGGCGGATTCCTTTCCGCGCAGGTTTGTTCGGCTCTCTAATCCGTTTTTTTAGGCAGGAAAAGACCAAATCGCCCTTTCGCGGCCGGAGGCCGGTGCAGGCGGTCTTTCCGTCCAGTCACGTCATGCGGCGTTCAATGCCCGTCAATTGAACACGATTCGGCCTAGAATATGGAGCCCCTCGCCATCGGGTTTGACGATTACGGCTTCGCCTTCGCGGGCCGTCTGGCCGGTCAGCGCGGCGATGATTTCCTGGTGGGTCACCAGCACCAGATTGCCCGATCCGGCAAAGGCTCGGATCTCCTTCAGGATCGCCTCCTTCTGCTCTGCGGTGACCTCGGTGCCGGACGCCGGCTGGTCCAGCGCGGCGAAAGGCTCGACGATCCTGTCGCCGAAGGCGATGCGGGCGGTTTCCAGCGCATTGCAGTAGCGGCTCGACAGCACCCGTTCCGTAGTCTCGGCGCGTGCGGCGAAGAGGGCGCCCATCTTGCGCGCCTGCTGCTTGCCGCGATCGGAAAGATTACGCTGGGTGGCGCAGTTCTCGATGTCGAAGTTGGCCGGCTCGCCGCCGCCTCCGGGCGTGATCGCATGTCGCAGCAGCACGACATGGCCGCCATTGCGCAGCAGCGCCCAGCCTGCCTCGGTGGCGGCGGCCGGCACCATGGCGGCAAGCAGAAACAACAAGGACATCACTATGCGCATGCAATCTTCCCGGGCGATTTCGCCGCATATAGGGATGGGAAAGCCGGATGAAAGGCAAGCGCGACGCCGACCCGCTGCGCCTGTGGGCTCATATGCATGGGGGTTGCTGGACGATTGCGCGGCCATAGGGGCTCACCTATCACCGCGCGCATGTCCCCGATGCTCGAAACCGTTCTGTTCGTCTTCAGCCTTGTCGCGCTTGGCTATTTTTCCGGGCTTTCGGGCTATCTGAAGGCAGATGTCGGCGATGCGCTGTCCCGTTTCACCGTCGGCGTGGCGCTGCCTGTGCTGCTGTTCCGCACCATGGTCACCGCCGACTTCAAGGGTGCGGCGCCATGGGCCCTGTGGACAACCTATTTCGTGGCGGTGATCGTCGCCTGGACCGCCGGGCATCTCGTCACCACACGGATCTTTGGCCGGGATTCGCAGGCTGGCGTCGTCGGCGGGGTGGCGACGGCGTTCTCCAACCTGCTCCTGCTGGGCATTCCCTTCATGCTCGGCGTCTTCGGCCAGCAGGGCGTCGACATATTGTCGCTGATCATCTCGGTGCATCTGCCGACGATGCTGGCGGGCTCGATCATCCTGTTCGAGGTGTTCGGCGGGCAAAAGAACGGCCACGTCCATCCGCTGCGTATCGCGCATGATTTTCTGCGCCGGCTCTACACCAATTCGCTGATCGTCGGCATTCTTGCCGGGCTTGCCTGGCGTTTCCTCGGCCTGCCGATGCCGGGTCTCCTCGGCCGGCTGGTCGACGCCTTGGCCGGCATCGCGGGGCCGCTCGCGCTGTTTGCCATGGGGCTGGGCCTGCGCAAGTTCGGCATTACGGGCAACGCCAAGCCAGCGATTGCGCTTTCGGCGCTAAAACTGATGCTGATGCCGGCGGTGGCGCTGGCCATGGCCTGGCTGCTCGGCCTTCCGCCGCTGCCGGCCCAGGTGGCCGTTGCGGCGGCGGCACTCCCTTCGGGCGTCAACTCCTATCTCATCGCCGTGCAGTTCGGCACCGGTCAGGCCTTGGCGTCCAACCAGATGACGATTGCCACCGCCTGCGCGGTCGTCACCACCGCATTCTGGCTGACAATTGCGCACATGGTTTTCGGATAGCCCCATAGGGGTACAGACTCTCTCGCTCTGGACCATAAGGTCATGGCACAAGGAGATTGATCCAGTTACTTTACGTGAGTTAAAGAGGTGGCGCGCTTGCGGGGAGGGTCATATATCTATGGCACATCGCGCAACACCGACGGCGGGCTCTCCGCCGCTGCGACGAATTTCCAGAGGACCGGCGCGTCGTGGCGCGCCGCACGAGAGGCGAGACGAATGCTCCAGAAGACCAGCCATTTCATGCGCCAGGCGAATCTCATCAATGGCGAGTGGGTCCAGGCCGATTCCGGCAAGACCGTCGATGTGATCAACCCGGCGACGGGCCTCAAGATCGGCACCGTGCCGTATGCGCGTGGTGCCGAGACGCGCCGCGCCATCGAAGCCGCCAACGAGGCCTTCAAGACCTTCCGCAAGACGTCGGCGCTCGAGCGCTCCAAGCTGCTGCGCAAGCTGCACGACGCCATCATGGACAACCAGGACGCGCTGGCCGAACTGCTCACCATGGAGCAGGGCAAGTCGCTGACCGAGGCCAAGGGCGAAGTCGGCTCGTCGGCCGCCTATGTGCTGTGGTTCGCCGAGGAAGCCCGCCGTGCCTATGGCGACGTCGTTCCGTCCCCGTGGGCCGACCGCCGCATTCTCGTGACCAAGGAGCCGGTCGGCGTCATCGCCGCGATCACGCCGTGGAACTTCCCGTCCTCTATGCTGGCCCGCAAGATCGGCCCGGCAATCGCCGCTGGCTGTACCTCGGTCGTCAAGCCGGCCACGCAGACCCCGTATTCGGGCCTGGCCTGGGGCGCGCTGTGCGAGGAAGTCGGCATTCCGAAGGGCGTCGTCAACGTCGTCACCGGTTCGGCCGCCGAGATCGGCGACGAGCTCTGCACCAACCCGCTGGTCAAGAAGATCACCTTCACCGGCTCGACCGAAGTCGGCAAGATGCTGATCGCCAAGTCGGCCACGACCGTGAAAAAGGTCTCGATGGAACTCGGCGGCAACGCTCCGTTCCTGGTCTTCGACGACGCCGACATCGACCGCGCGGTCGAGGGCGCCATCGCCGCCAAGTTCCGCAATTCGGGCCAGACCTGCGTCTGCACCAACCGCTTCTTCGCCCAGGCCGGCATCTACGACAAGTTCGTTGAGAAGCTGGCCGAAGCTTCGAACAAGCTGAAGGTCGGCCCCGGCCTCGAGGCCGGCGTGCAGCAGGGCCCGCTGATCGACGAGAAGGCTGTCGAGAAGGTTGAGGAATTCATCGCCGACGCCACCGCCAATGGCGGCAAGATCGTTGCCGGCGGCAAGCGCCATGCGCTGGGCGGCTCCTTTTTCGAGCCGACCGTCATCGCCGGCGCCACGCCCGACATGAAGTTCATGAAGGAAGAGATCTTCGGCCCCATCGCTCCGGTCTTCAAGTTCGAGACCGAGGAAGAGGCCGTCGCGCTCGCCAACGACACCGAGTTCGGTCTCGCCTGCTACTTCTACACCGGCGATCTCGGCCGCGCCTTCCGCGTGATGGAAGGGCTGAAGTACGGCATGGTCGGCGTCAACGAAGGCATCATCACCACTCCGGAAGCCCCGTTCGGCGGCGTGAAGGAGTCGGGTCTGGGCCGCGAGGGCGGCCACCAGGGCATCGAGGACTATCTCGACACCAAGTATGTCTGCATCGGCGGCCTCGGCCTCTGATCTATAGGGGTAGGCCCTATCCCTTGACATGATGACGGGCGCGGCCTCAAGGTCGCGTCCGTTTTCATTTTTGGGTCCGGAGCGGGGCATGTCGGGCGGCAAGGTCTTCGGTACGACAGGGGACGGACACTCCGTCCAGCGCTTCGAGATTGCGGGTGGCGGCCTGACGGCCAAGATCATGAATTGGGGCGCGGTGGTGCAGGATCTGCGCCTGAACGGCCATGACGCGCCGCTGGTGCTCGGCTTCGAACGCTTCGCCAACTATCCGCTTTCGTCTCCCTATTTCGGCGCCATCGTCGGGCGCTTTGCCAACCGCATCAGCGGCGGCCGCTTCACGCTGGAAGGCCGACGCTACAGCATCGATCCCGAGCGGCCCGAGAGCAATGGGCTGCATGGCGGCATCAATGGCTTTGGCCACCGGGTTTGGGACGTTCTGGTGCATGGGCCCGACTTCGTCACGTTCGGCCTGCACGATCCGGACGGGGAGATGGGTTTTCCGGGCGCGCTCGACGTGCGCTGCACCTACAGGCTGAAGATTCCCGGCACGCTGGCCATCGAACTGACCGCGACCTGCGACGAGCCCACGCTCTGCAACCTGGCGCACCATTCCTATTTCAACCTCGACGACGGCGGCGCGGGCGATATCCTCGACCATCGCATCATGCTGAATGCGGCCGCCTATCTACCGGTTGACGGGGCCTGCGTGCCCACCGGCGTCGTAAAGCCCGTCGACGACACGCCTTTCGATTTCCGCCATGCCCGCCCGATCCGCATGGAAAGCGAAGGCGAGCAGCTCGGCTACGACAACAATTTCTGCCTCGCAGCCGCGCGCGGGCCGCTCAGGCAGGCTGCCTGGGTGCAGGGGGCGTCCTCGGGCGTCGAGCTAGAGGTCTGGACCACCGAGCCTGGCGTCCAGCTCTATGTCGGGCAGCACCTCAACACCGAAGCGCGCGGGCTCGGCGGCCGGCGCTACAAGCCCTATGCCGGATTCTGCCTCGAGCCGCAGGTCTGGCCGGATGCGCCCAACCGGCCCTATTTCCCGCAGGCCACGCTCTGGCCCGGGGAACTCTATCGCCAGACGACCGAATACCGGTTCAGGCTGGGTTAGGCGACTTCGCTGTAAGTATCTATTATTCTTTTCACTGACTTGTAGATGTTCATGATAAAGACATCGTAGTCTTTTTCGTTGTAGCCATTTTCAATGCACCGCTCCCTGTACATGGAGGCAATGAATGGGAAGCTCCAAACATCTTTGATTATCGTAGATTTTTGTTCTTTTGATATTTTGGCCATTTCCAAATTGTTTAATTTGAACAGGACAATGGCGGAGCGTTCTTTGATAAATCGCCTTTTGCGGGCCTCGTAGAAGAAGCCGCCCGGCTCAAATTCGTCTAGGAAACCTTCTGGTAGAACTTCGCTAACCATTTCGTCTTCCGGCTCGAATTTGGTTGGCTAATCGCTCACAGGTCGAACGCCAGCTGCAGGATGTCGAACGGCGCCAGCGCGCCGCGTATCTGCACCACTGCCGCCGCAACATGATGGGCCCGGCGCGCCGCTTCCCTCGGCGGCAGGCCAAGCAGGCGAGCCGACAAATAGCCGCCGTTGAAGGCATCGCCTGCGCCCGTGGTATCGAGCGGCTCCGCGACATGGCTCGCTGGAACGGAGAACATGTCCTCGTAGTGCGAGATCAGGGCTGCGCCCTCGCCATTCTTGACGACGATCTCCGCCACGCCGATCTCCTCCAGCCGCTGTGCCGTCGCCTCGGGCGAGGCATCGCCGTAAAGCTCCTGCTCGTCGGAAAAAGTCGGCAGGGCGATGTCGGTGATCTTCAGTGCCTCGTCGATGACGGCGCGGGCCGTCGCCGCGTCCGGCCACAGGCGCGGCCTGTAATTGGGGTCGAAGGCGATGTGCGAGCCATGCGTCCGTGCAGCAGCGATGGCCTGCAGCAGGGTGCGCCGACTGGGCGCATCCAGAATTGCCAAGGTGATGCCGGAAAAGTAAACAAGTGTCCGTTGTTCAAGGCTTTTTGCCAGTGCGGCCGGGTTGCTGGCGAGCTGCCGGGCGGCCGCATCGCTGCGCCAATAGGTGAAGGAGCGCTCCGCGCCCTTCAGCGTGATCGCATAGAGGCCGGGGCGGGCGCCGGAAATGATCGGGCTCTTGGCGATGCCGATGTCGTTTTCCTGAAGGAAGGCGATCTGATCTTTCGAGAAGGGATCGTCGCCGAAGGCCGAGACGTAGTCGATATTGTCGCTCTCGCTCAGCGCGCGAATGGTCCAGAGCGTGTTGAACGTGTCGCCGCCAAACCCCATGCGCCAGCTGTGACCGCTCTGCCCGGATAGCTCGAGCATGCACTCGCCGATTGCCACAATGCCTGCCGCCATACGGGCCTCCTCTCCTGATGAGATAGATTTATAGTGGCAGAGGCATGCTGACCATGGCCGGCCACAAAATGGCTTTACGCTTTTCGCAGATGTCGCCAATCGCTAATTTGCGGCAACCAGCGATGGATTCGATCAAGGAGTAGAGAGTGGGGTTCAACTGGCGTTATCTCGTGGCCATCATCGGCATCGCGGCCGTCGCGGCGATGGCGTTGAGCAAGCTCTCTTCCATCCCGCCGCAGCCGGTGAGCGGCCCCAACTTTGCCTTCAGCAAGCCGAGCGACCAGGGTACCTATGTCGTAGCCATGGAGCCGGAGACCACGCCGGTGAAGCAGGGCGAGTTGCATAGCTGGATCGTGACCGTCAAGACGCCGGACGGAAAGCCGGTCGAGAACGCCAAGATCACCGTCACCGGCAGCATGCCGGCCCATGGCCATGGCCTGCCCACCAGCCCCGAGGTAACCGACCACCTGGGAGAGGGGCGTTACCGGGTCGAGGGCGTCAAGTTCAGCATGACCGGGCTCTGGGAGCTCAAATTCGCCATTTCGGCACCGCAGGGCGACGACCAGGCGGTGTTCAGCCTGATGCTATGAGGCGGTGAAGACGCTGTCGAGCTGATCAGCGATCCTTCACCGTTTCCATCGCCACGAAGGTCGAGGTCTGCGCCACATGGGGCAGGGCGGAGATGCGCTCGCCCAGCACGCGCCTATAGGCGGCAATGTCCTTGGTGCGCACCTTCAACAGGTAGTCGAAGCTTGCCGCCATCATGTGGCACTGCTCGATCTCGCGCACGGCCTGCACCGCGCGGTTGAAGGCGTCCAGTGCCGCCGAGCGCGTGTCGGAAAGTTTTACCTGCACGAAGGCGACATGGCCTTCGCCCATGCGCTCATGATCGACCACCGCGGAATAGCCGCGTATAAAGCCTTCCTGCTCCAGGCGCTTCACCCGCGCCTGCACGGGTGTTTTCGACAGCCCCACCTGCGCGGCGAGCTCGGCCATGGAAAGTCGTCCGTCGCGCGACAGAGCGGCTAGTATATTGCGGTCTATGCGGTCCAATTGGTCTTTCATGGGCAGCTTCGCGTTCCGAAATGGCGGAAATGATCATTATCTATAGGTCAATCGGCCTATCTTGCGCAATCCTTTGGGTCGCCCGAAAATGCGGTCTATGATACGCATCAAAGCAATCCAACAACTGCTTACGACGGCATATGTCCATGACTGCTCCGCTACTTGATACTATCCGCAAACAGATCCGCGCCAACTATCTTCCTGATGAAGATCAATCGCTTGCAAGGCTGATCAAGGCCGCCGATCTGAACGACGCCGAGCGCAAGGCGATCTCCGCCCGCGCCGTCGGGCTGGTCAATGCCGTGCGCGGCTCGACCGATCCGCGCCTGATGGAGGTCTTCCTCTCCGCCTATGGCCTGTCGACCAAGGAAGGCGTGGCGCTGATGTGCCTGGCCGAGGCGCTGCTGCGCGTGCCCGACACACAGACCATGGACGACCTGATCCAGGACAAGATCGCCCCGCACGACTGGTCGGCGCATGGTAGCAGCTCGAGCTCCATTTTCGTGAACGCCTCGACCTGGGCGCTGATGCTCACCGGCCGCGTGCTCGACGAGAGCGAGGACGGCATCGCCGGCACGCTACATGCCATGGTGCGCCGTCTGGGCGAGCCGGTCATCCGCAAGGCGGTGGCGGCTGCGATGCGCGAGATGGGCGAGCAGTTCGTGCTCGGCCGCACCATCGAGGAAGCCGTCAAGCGTGGCCGCTCGATGCTCGCCAAGGGCTATCTCTATTCCTACGACATGCTGGGCGAGGCCGCCCGTACCGAGGAGGACGCGCTGCGCTATCTGCGCGCCTATGCCGATGCCATCACGTCGCTTTCCGCCCATTCGAAGGGGCAGGACATCCGCTACAATCCTGGCATCTCGGTAAAGCTGTCCGCCATCCATCCGCGCTACGAAGAAGCGCAGAAGGAAACCATGCTGCCGGTCATGGCCGATCGCCTGCTGTCGCTGGCCATAGCTGCCAAGAAGGCGCGCATGGGCCTCAACATCGACGCCGAGGAAGCCGACCGTCTGGATCTTTCGCTCGACGTCATCGAGCGCGTGCTGGCCGATCCGCAGCTGGAAGGCTGGGACGGCTTTGGCGTCGTCGTGCAGGCCTACGGTCCGCGCTGCGCCTTCGCCATCGACTGGCTCTATGCGCTTGCCCAGAAGCTCGACCGCAAGATCATGGTGCGCCTGGTCAAGGGCGCCTATTGGGACACCGAGGTCAAGCGCGCACAGACGCTCGGCCTCGAGGGCTACCCGGTGTTCACCCGCAAGGCCAACACCGACGTTTCCTATATCTCCTGCGCCAAGAAGCTGCTGTCGATGACCGACCGCATCTATCCGCAGTTCGCCGGCCATAACGCGCATACGGTTTCGGCCATTCTCGCAATGGCTCCCGATCGCACGTCGTTCGAGTTCCAGCGCCTGCACGGCATGGGCGAGGCCCTGCACGAGACCGTGCGCAAGGCCGAAGGCACCCGCTGCCGCATCTATGCGCCGGTCGGCGCGCATTCGGACCTGCTCGCCTATCTGGTCCGCCGCCTGCTCGAAAACGGTGCCAACTCCTCCTTCGTTCATCAACTCACGGACGAAAGCGTCAAGGCTGAGGACATCGCCCGCGATCCGTTCGAGACCGTCGCCACGCAGGGTCCGGCCGCCAACCCGGCCATTCCGCGGCCATTGGCCATCTTCGGCGCCGGCCGCATTAACGCCAAGGGTTTTGACATCACCGATCCGGTGACGCTCGCGGCCATCGACAAGGCGCGGCAGGAATTCGCCGGGCCGGAGCACTGGCATGCCAAGCCGATCACCCGCGCTGTCGGGCATGGTGAGAAGCGGGCGGTCATCAACCCCGCCAAGCCAGCCGACATCGTCGGCACGGTGACGGAGGCCGCAGCCAAGCAGGTGGAAACCGCCGTGCGCATCGCGCTCGACGCACAGCCGGCATGGGCCGCACGTCCTGTTTCCGAGCGCGGCGAGGCCCTGCGCCGCGCTGCCGACCTCTACGAAGCTCATGCCGCCGAGTTCTTTGCGCTCGCCACCCGCGAGGCCGGCAAGACGCTGGGCGATGCGGTTGCCGAGCTGCGCGAAGCAGTCGACTTCCTGCGCTACTACGCCTCCGAAGCCGTCAAGGCCGAGGCTGGTACCGAGGCGCGCGGCGTCATCGTCTGCATCTCGCCGTGGAACTTCCCGCTCGCCATCTTCTCCGGCCAGATCGCGGCAGCCCTCGTCACGGGTAACAGCGTGATTGCCAAGCCGGCCGAACAGACCCCGCTGATCGCCTTCCGCGCCGTCGAATTGCTCCGCAAGGCAGGCATTCCGGAGGACGTGATCCAGCTTCTGCCGGGCGATGGCCCGACCGTCGGCGCGCCGCTGACGGCCGATCCGCGCATTGCCGGCGTCTGCTTCACCGGTTCCACCGAGGTGGCGAAACTGATCGAGAAGCAGCTGGCCGAAACGGCGGCACCCGACGCCATGCTGGTGGCCGAGACCGGCGGCCTCAACGCCATGATCGTCGACTCCACCGCGCTGCCCGAGCAGGCGGTGCGCGACATCGTCGCCTCGTCCTTCCAGAGTGCCGGCCAGCGCTGCTCGGCGCTGCGCGTCCTCTATGTCCAGAAGGACGTCGAGAAGAAGATGCTGCACATGCTGAAGGGCGCGATGGAAGCGCTCAACATCGGCGATCCGTGGCAGTTCTCCACCGACGTCGGCCCGGTCATCGACGAGGAAGCGCAAGTCTCGATCCGCGATTACAACACCAAGATGGAAGGGCAGGGTCGCCTCGTCGCCAAGATCGATGCGCCCAAGGACGGCCGCTTCGTGTCTCCGCACGTGTTCCGCGTCTCCGGCATCGGCGAGATGGAGCGCGAGGTGTTCGGCCCCGTCCTGCACGTCGCCACCTTCGAGGCCGACGAGATCGACAAGGTCATCGCCGACATCAATGCCAAGGGTTTTGGCCTGACTTTCGGCCTGCACACCCGCATCGAAGGCCGTGTGCAGCACTTCGTCGACGGCATCCATGCCGGCAACATCTACGTCAACCGCAACCAGATCGGCGCGGTCGTCGGCTCGCAGCCCTTCGGCGGCGAGGGGCTTTCGGGCACCGGCCCGAAGGCGGGCGGCCCTCACTATCTGCGCCGCTTCCGCCGTGCGGTAGCCGCCGCGAACGCCGAGCCTACGGTTGGCAAGCCGGTGGCGGCCGCCGAGCTCACCTCGCGCTTCCCGCAGCTGGATGCCGAATGGAGCCAGGCGGGCGACCGTATCGCCACCTTGCGCAAGCATCTGCGTGGTAAGGCAGCGGCTGCGATCGCTGCCGCTGCAGCGCTCGACTACGGCCAGGTCGATCTGCCTGGACCGACGGGCGAGGCCAACACGCTGGCGCTGACCCCGCGCGGCCGTGCGCTCTGCCTCGGACCCGATGCCGAAACGCTGCTGGCTCAGGTCGTCCAGGCGCTCGCCGCCGGCAACGCCGTGCTGGCTGTTGCTCCGGGTGCGCCCGCCGCGCTCAATGCGCTGACTGGCAAGGGCCTGCCGCTCGTGGCCATCAATGGCGAGGTGCCGGCCGAGGCGCTGGCCACGCTCGATCTCGGTGTCGTTGCGTTCTCGGGGGATGCCGAACTTGCGAAAAAGATCCGCAAGGCGCTCGCCGCCCGCAAGGGTCCGATCGTGCCGCTGGTCGGCGAGGTGATCTATCCTGCGGCCTATGCACATGAACGTGCAGTCTGCGTCGACACCACCGCCGCCGGCGGCAACGCCAGCCTGCTCGCCAGCGCGGCCTGATATTTTTGACCGGCGCGGCCTTATCGCCGCGCCGGCAATTGTACAAAAATTCCGGCGGGGATGTCGGCAGTCCTCCCTTTGATGCGTCATCGTACAAGCTCGGATCGAAAACTTCCGATCCGCGAGACCATCAAAGGGAGAGACCCATGCAAGCCGCCGTTCAAACCGCTCACGCCAATCCGGAATCAGTCTCTAACAAGGCATATTGGGCCGGCTGGATCATCAGCGGCCTGCTGATCCTGTTCCTGCTCTTCGATGCGGTCATCAAGCTGCTTCCGCTCGATGTCGTCACCGAGACGATGGCCACGCTCGGCTGGCCGACGAGCGATGGCATGGCGCGCACGCTCGGCGTGCTCACCCTCATCTGCACGGTCCTCTACGCAATTCCCCGGACTTCGGTGCTCGGCGCGATCCTTCTGACCGGCTATCTCGGCGGCGCGATGGCGACACATCTGCGCATTGGCAACCCAATGGCAACTCACACGTTGTTCGGCCTCTACCTCGGCGTCATGGCCTGGGGCGGGCTCTATTTGCGTGACGCTCGGCTGCGCGCTTTGATCCCGTTGCGGGCCGGATGATCGATAGTCGTCTCATCGATGCTGCGGTGGAGAGTTCGACCAACGGAGAAGCATTCGATGAAGATGAGCCCATATCTGGCGTTCAGCGGCAACTGCGAAGAGGCATTCAAATATTACGAGAAGGTCCTTGGCGGAAAGATCGTAATGATGGTGCCGCACGCGGGGACACCGGCCGAGGAGCATGTTCCCGCCGAATGGCGCGACAAGATCATGCATGCGCGGCTGGAGTTCGGTGATGGTCAGGTGCTGATGGGAGCAGATGCACCGCCGCAATTTCGCACCACGATGAGCGGCTTTTCGATCTCGCTTCAGTTCACCGACATTGGCGAGGCCGAACGCATTTTCAACGCGCTGGCCGAGAAAGGGCAAGTGAGGATGCCCTTTTCAAAAACCTTCTGGGCCGAGCGCTTCGGCATGCTGATCGACCGGTTCGGCACGCCCTGGATGGTCAATTGCGAAAAGCCGGCATAAGCGAGGGACACCAGCATGTTGGATAGCGTGAATGAGTACGTCGCAGCCCTTTCGGGCTGGCAGGCCGCCGCTGTGACGGAGCTGCGGCGCAGCATCCTCGATACGCGCAATGTCGCCGAAGCATTCAAATGGGGGCATCCGGTCTATGAGGCAGGCGGTCCCGTCTGCCTGGTGAAGGCCCATTCAGGCCACGTCACACTCGGTTTCTGGCGCGGTGCCCTGCTGACCGATCTCGATGCGCGCCTCGTTTCGCATGGCGGCTTCGAGATGGCCTCGATCAAGCTCAAGGGGCCCGGGGAGATCAGCGCAGCGGATATTCGCCGGCTCGTTCTCCAGGCCGTCGCGCTCAATCTCGAACGAGGCAACCCGCTTACGCTCGCAAGAGCTTGAAGCGGAGCCTATGCGGGGTGCTGAACCGCGAGCGTCGCCCGGCGCCTGCGCCCGTCATGCAGCTGCCAGAGCGAATGGGCAATGAGCGTGACGATGAGAATCGCGCCGCCGATCAGGCTGTTGCGGCTGGGGACCTCGGCGAAGATCATCCACACCCAGATCGGCGCCAGCACCGTCTCAAGGAGATAAAACATCGCCACCTCGGGGCTCGACAGATATTTTGGTCCGTTGGCAAGGCAGAAGAACGAGATCGGCATCACCACTGCGCCGTTGAAGATGATCCACCACGGCGCGGAAACGTTGAGGCCGGTCTTGGACACCATGAACGCGGCCAAGGCGAACGGGAACACCACGCCGACCAGCGAGGCAAGTCCCATCTCCCGGCCACTGGCGCGCGAGATGGTAAGTGCGGAGGCGATGCAGAGCGCCGATACCACGCCCATCAGATTGCCGAACATCTGGCCGGTGCCGATCGAATCCCAGACGATGATCAGCACGCCTAGAAGCATGAGCACCATGGCCACGAGCGTCGCCGGTCGCGGCCGCTCCTTCAGGAACAGCCAGGACAGCAGCGCCGCGAACATGGTGTTGAAGGCCAGGATGAAGACCAGATTGGCGGTCGAGGTGTTGTAGACGCCGGTGATGAAGGCGACGGAGCCGAGGCCATAGAGGGCGGCGACCACCAGCCCGGCACGACCGGGGATGAGCTGCGGCGCCTTGTTGCTGAACCTGCGCCAAACCGCCCAGATGATCAGCGCCATGGCGAGCGTGGTGCCCGCGCGCAGGAACAGGATCGTCCAGCTGTCGCCGCCGGCAAGGCGGATCAACGGGATGTCGACGGTCAAGGTCAGGCCGCCAAGCGCGGTCAGCGCAAGCCCTTTGGCGTGGTTGTTCGCAGATGTCGACAAGGAAGGTCCGCTCCGGCGATGAGGTGGTTGGGCTGTAGTACGGGAAGCCGGTCAGACGGCTTCGGGCGCGTAGCGTTCCCAGCCCTTCGATCCCAGGTGCTCCTGCGGCGTGAAGCGCACCTTATAGCTCATCTTGCGCGAGCCATTGACCCAATAGCCCAGATAGACATGGGGCAGGCCGGCAGCGCGGGCGCGGGCAATGTGGTCGAGGATCATGAAGGTACCGAGCGAGCGCTCGTCCAGATCCGGGTCGAAATAGGAATAAACCATCGACAGGCCGTCGGCCATTATGTCCGATAGGGCCACCGCCATCAGTTCGCCCTGGCCCTTGCCGGTGATGAAGCTGTCAGGGCCGCGGCGGCGATATTCGATGATCTTGGTGTTGACGTGGGTGTCCTCCACCATCATCGCATAGTCGAGCACGGTCATGTCCGACATGCCGCCCTTGCGGTGCCGGGCATCGAGATATTTGCGGAACAGCGAATATTGCTCGGTCGAGGGCTCGGCGTCGCGGATGTCGCCGATCAGGTCGGCGTTGTGGCGCAGCACGCGCTTCATGTTGCGCGTGGCCTCGAATTCATTGGCCAGGATGCGCACCGAAACGCAGGCGCGGCAGGATTCGCAGGCGGGGCGGTAGGCGATGTTCTGCGACCGGCGGAAGCCGCCCTGGGTCAAGAGATCGTTCATCTCCGGCGCCTTGTCGCCGACAAGATGGGTGAACACCTTCCGCTCGAACTGGCCGTCAATGTAAGGGCACGGGGAGGGCGCGGTCAGAAAGAACTGCGGGGATTGGGTCGGATGTTGCGTCATCGCTGCCGATCATCGAGTCTCTATCTTGAACCGAGTACTATCCCTAGCTTGGCCGCGGCGGCAAAAAATTCAACTATATATTGGTGGTATGGCGGCCTGCCGGCGAACAATTCCGCGCGATGCCCGGCCGCCATGCCAAAGGCGCATGTCAGCGGTCATCGCGGGTCACCACGGTGCCGAGCAGTAGGTCGTGAAGGGTACGCTTGCGGTCGGTGAAAAGCGTCGCAAGCAGGATCAGCGGCGTCAGCACGACATTGCCGGCCCAGAACAGCACGGTGTGGACGACCGCGAGCAGCCCGTCCACCGGCTTGCCGTCGAGGCGGTCGAGCCGGATGCCCGTCATGCGCATGCCGACAGTCGCCTGGTTGCGGCCGCCCAGCGTGTTCCAGACATAGATCAGCGCCACCATCGGGAACAGGACGCCGAACAGGCCCCAGCCCAGGCCCAGCGTGATGATGCCGAGGAAGAAGACCAGAATGGCGAAGGGGATCATCAGAAGGCCGATGATCAGATAGTCGACGCAGAAGGCGACCACCCGACGCGTCAGCACGCCTTCATAGGCGCGAACGTCGTCGAGCCGCGTCGTGATGATTTCGCCGTCGAGAACTCGCGTGCTCATTTCCAGATTCCTTGTCGAGGCGGGAAAGGCCCCGCCGTGGCTTTACTAGAAATGGTGACGGGCGGCGACGATTCAATGATTTGGCGCCTGCAGATTTTGCTTCGAGGTTGCTCCTCATTCGTCGAGCGTTTCGAGCATTCGCTCGATGCCGGCACGCAGCGGGGGCAGACTGTCGGTTACAACCGCCCAGACGATAGGGTCGGCGATCTTGTGATATTCGTGGCGCAGCACGTTCCCGATCCCCTGCACTTGCTTCTATGGCACGTCCGGGGCAGCTTGTAGGAGTTCATCGGGAATATGGCGAGCGGCCTCCGAAATGATCTCGATGCCGCGCTGGACGCCATGTTTCAGAAGCCAATCCTTCCGAAAGTCTGCGAGCGACTTACCAGCCGTTGCGGCCGCTATGCCATCGAGCGCATCGATCATTTCCGCGAGAATTGGCCGAACCTTGCGCGGCGCCATCAGAAGACGCGGATGGCGTTGCGTTCGATGTCGTCCTTCAACATCGGATGAAGGCTGTCTCGGGTGGTAATATCGACATCGGTGGACATTGTCTCTTCAAGGAACTGCTTGATGCCGACAAGGTCGATGAGAGAAAAGCGCCTGTTGGCGTCATAGTCGATGAACAAGTCCAGATCGCTTGCTGCGGTACCTTCATCGCGGGCCGTTGACCCGAACAGATAGAGTGTTGTCGCCCCCATCTCCCGGATGGTGGCGGCATTATTCTGCAACTGTTCGATTGCCTGCGCTTTGTCCATCGCGACAACCTACAGCAAAACCATGCCGGGATCGACTGTTACCCCTTCAGGATCTGGGCCACTTCCGGCGCGAAATAGGTGAGCACGCCGTCGCAGCCGGCGCGCTTGAAGGCGAGCAGGCTTTCCATCATGGCCTTTTCGCCATCGATCCAGCCATTGGCGGCGGCCGCCTTGATCATCGAATATTCGCCAGACACCTGATAGGCGAAGGTCGGCACCTGGAACTCGTCCTTCAGCCGGCGAATGATGTCGAGATAGGGCAGGCCGGGCTTGACCATCAGCATGTCGGCGCCTTCGGCCAGGTCCTGCTCGGCCTCGCGCACGGCCTCGTCCGAGTTGGCGTGGTCGATATAGTAGGTCTTCTTGTCGCCCTTGAGCAGGCCCTGCGTGCCGATCGCCTCGCGATAGGGGCCGTAGAAGGCCGAGGCGAACTTGGTCGCGTAGGACATGATCGCCACGTCCTGGAAACCGTTGGCGTCGAGCGCGTCGCGGATGGCGCCGATGCGGCCGTCCATCATGTCGGATGGCGCGATGATGTCGGCGCCGGCGGCTGCCTGCATGACAGCGGCGGCGGCTACCTGTTCCACCGTCTCGTCATTGACGATGATGCCGTTGCGAAGGATGCCGTCATGGCCGTGGTCGGTGAAGGGGTCGAGCGCGGCGTCGGTGATGATGCCGATCTCCGGTACGGCCGCCTTGATGGCGCTGGTGGCGCGGTTGATGATGTTCTGCGGATCAAGGATGTGCGAACCGGTCTGGTCGCGCAGGCCCATCTCGACATTGGGGAAGGTGGCGATCGCCGGAATGCCGAGCTTGGCGGCGCGTTCTGCCTCCTTGACGGCGAGATCGACCGAAAGCCGGAACACGCCCGGCATTGCCGGTATCGGCTCGCGGCGGTCCTTGCCGTCGATGACGAAGATCGGCCAGATCAGATCGTCCACCGTCAGATGATTCTCTTGCACCAGCCGTCGCGACCAGTCGGCCTTGCGCATGCGGCGCAGCCGACGGCTGCCGGTGATTTCGTCGACGGAGCGCGCGCCGGCGGGCTTCAAGGGGGGCATTCTATTCATCGGGCAATCTCCAGATGGCGGGCTTTTAGCACGCGGGCCGGCCGATCATCAAATTGAACGGATGAGGCCAGCCCCTTGTTTGCCGCGCGAAAACGAGGAAACATTGACGCACCCTGGCGCAACCCGTAGCACTAGGGTCATGGCCTTCTGTTAGTACGCGTTGTTTGAAGTAGGGATTCTGTCCAATGGATTTTGGCGGCGGCGAGGAAATCCGCTTCGAGCTGCTGGGCAGTGCCGGCGTCGTCACCCTGACACGACCGCAGGCGCTCAACGCTGTCACGCATTCAATGATCAAGGCCCTGTCCAGGGCGCTGGCCGAATGGGAGCACGATCCGGCGGTCTCGCTGGTCATCATCGAGGCTGAAGGCCGGGCGTTTTCCGCCGGCGGCGACATCGTCGACATCTATAATGCAGGGCGCGCCGGCAACCCGCCTGTGGACTTCTTCGTCGACGAGTATCGCCTCAATTCCAAGATCGCGCATTTCCCAAAACCCTATGTCGCGCTGATCGACGGCATCGTCATGGGCGGCGGCGTCGGCATTTCCTGCCACGGCTCGCACCGGGTGATGACAGAGAACGCGCAGTTCGCCATGCCCGAGGTTGGCATCGGCTTCTTCCCCGATGTCGGCGGCAGCCACCTGCTGCCCGATCTCGGCGGCCATTTCGGCATGTATCTGGGCCTGACCGGCAACCGCATCCGCTATGGCGATGCGCTGTGGTCGGGGCTCGCCACGCACACGACCAAGGCTGAGTATCTGGAAGGCCTGGTTGATCGGCTGGCCGAGACCGGTGATGCCGAGCTTGCGCTGCGCGAGGTATTCGTGCCGGCCACGCGTGAGACCGACCAGGCGACGCAGGACGCGATCGACAAGCATTTTTCTCAGCCTTCGCTGTCCGAAGTCCTCGAGAGCCTGGAAGCGGACGCGCCCAACGATGCTTTTGCGGCCAAGACGCTCGCTACGATCCTCAGCCGCTCGCCGACCAGCGTCAATGTCGCCTTCCGCCAGATCACCCAGGGCATGATGCTGACGATGGACGAATGCATGCGCATGGAGTTCCGTATCCTCAATCGGATGCTGCACGGCCATGACTTCTATGAGGGCATCCGTGCCGCCGTTATCGACAAGGACGGCAAGCCCGTCTGGGAGCCGGCCTCGTTCGACGCAGTCGACCCCGAGGCGATCGACGCCTATTTCGCGCCGCTGGCGGATGGAGACCTGGAACTGTGAGCGAACGGACTGTGAATGAGCGGATCGTCCGGTCGGGCGGCATTGTCGGCCCGTCGGTGGCGGAAACCGGGTTCGTGTGGTTCTGGAGAATCATCTCCATCTACTGCCTGATGTTCGGCGTGCTTTACTGGGTGCGGCTGATCGGCGTTTACGATGCGCCGCTGTGGCGCTTCGACCGCATGCCGGTCTATTGGCAGGTCACGGTTTCCATGCTCGCCGTGTTCTATCCCTTCGCGGCCAGCGGCCTCTGGATGCTCGCATCCTGGGCGCCGGTGATCTGGTTCATATGCGCGGTGACCGAGGTCATCATGTATGCGGTTTATCCCGATCTGTTCGGGCAGCGCTTTGCCGTGGTGGCCTCGCATGTCTGCGTAGCGCTCATCTACGTGGCCTTCCGGGTGCGTATCTTCACGCAGAAAAAGGAGGCGGAGCGGCAGGGTTAACAGACCCCATCCGGGTCGTCGTTTGTTAACCCTCCGCGCAAGGTCGCTCCAGGTAAGGCCTTGTTAAGCCTGGTGTTTAAGTCGAATTTTATGGGTCAGGGCTAGTCTCGCGATCAAGGTGAGAAAAACAAAACAATCACCCGGCGACAAACGAGAGGCAAAGACCATGATCAATTCCCGTCCCGTGGCGAAGACCACCAGCGTATCCGACGAACGCCGCGACTCCATCCGCACGCTTTACATGGAATCGCTGCAGCTGGTCGAAAGACTGCACCGCCGTTTGCTTGACGTGATCAAGGACGAATTCGATCGCAACGGCCGCAGCGACATCAACGCCATTCAGGCTCTGCTGCTGTTCAACATCGGCAATGCCGAGCTGACCGCCGGCGAACTGCGGTCGCGTGGCTACTATCTCGGTTCGAACGTCTCCTACAATCTGAAGAAGCTGGTCGAACTCGGCTTCATCAACCACCAGCGCTCGCGCATCGACCGTCGTTCGGTCCGCATCAGCCTGACGGACAAGGGCTCCGAGGTCGCGGAAGTCGTAGGCAAGCTCTACGAGCGCCACATCGGCTCGATCGAGCAGGTCGGCGGCATCAATGCAGATGAGTTCCAGCAGATGAACCGCGCCCTGCAGCGCCTCGACCGCTTCTGGAACGACACCATCGCCTATCGCATGTAATCGGCGCGCTGGCTGTCCTGCGCCGGGAAAGTTTTAGACAAACAAGCCGCGGCAAAGATCGCGGCTGGATAGACCTCCAGTCATTTGCCGGCGCCTCCCTGCGCCGGTTTTCTTTTTTCTGGTGTGTTGCATCGTTGTTCGCTATGGCCACGCTAACGCCATATTCAGATGGATATCGGGATAGGTGATACTGGACCGCCGGCTCGAGGGATTGCTTGCGGGGGAACTCCGAAACGAACAGCGCATCTGCGCATGACGATGTCGGGGTTATGGTTGGCTGATTGTTAAGAGTGGCCACCATACAATGCGGACAAATTTTGTACGTCTGTGCAATGCAGGATAGATGTCTGGAATGCCCATGAAAACTACGCGCCGTTCTTTCCTAACCGCAGCCAGTGCGCTCGCCGTGACCGCAATTGCCGGTAGCGCCAAAGCGCAGGACGTCGTTGACGAGATCTTGCAGTCTTCGCGCCGTGGCAATTGGGACGATACGTTCGATGCCCGCGCCAGCGAGGGCGGCAAGGTGGCCTCCACGCAGCCGATCTTCAGCCCGCGCACGGTTGGCTATGTCCAGCAGTCCATCATGGACTATCAGAATATCGTCGCCCAGGGCGGTTGGCCCGAGGTACCGGCAAACAAGAAGCTGCAGCTCGGCGCCAGCGATCCCGACGTGCAGGCGCTGCGCAAGCGACTGATGGTATCGGGCGACCTTTCGCAGCGGGCCGGCATTTCCGATTCGTTCGACACCTATGTCGATGCGGCGGTGAAGCGCTTCCAGACCCGCCACGGCCTGCCGGGCGACGGCGTCATGGGCCAGTACACCTATGCGGCGATGAACATCAGCGCCCCGGTGCGGCTCGGCCAGCTCGAGACCAACCTGACCCGCCTGCAGACGCAAGCCGGCACGCTGGGTGAGCGCTACGTCAACGTCAACATCCCGGCCGCCCAGATCGAGGCGGTCGAGAACGATCGCGTGGTGCTCCGCCACACGGCTATCGTCGGCAAGATCGACCGCCAGTCGCCGATCGTGAATTCGAAGATCAACGAGATCATCGTCAATCCGTACTGGAACGCGCCGATCTCGATCGTCCGCAAGGACATCATCCCGCTGATGCGGAAGAATCCGAACTACCTGAAGGACAGCCACATCCGGCTGTTCGCCCCCAATGGCGCCGAGGTCGATCCGACGACGGTCGACTGGTCGACCGAGGAGGCTGCGAAGTATCTCTTCCGCCAGGACCCGAGCACCATCAACGCCATGGCTTCGGTGAAGATCAACTTCCCGAGCCCGGACGGCGTCTACATGCACGATACGCCGCAGCAGAGCCTGTTCAACAAGCTGATGCGCTTCGACTCTTCGGGCTGCGTGCGCGTCCAGAACGTGCGCGACCTTGTCACCTGGATCCTGCGCGACACGCCCGGCTGGGACCGCCAGCGCTTCGAGCAGACCATCAAGTCCGGCGTCAACACGCCGGTGCCGGTCACCAACCCCGTGCCGGTCTACTTCACCTATGTCACCGCCTGGTCGACGGGCGACGGCGTGGTCCAGTTCCGCGACGACATCTACAGCAGGGATGGCGCGCAGGAACTCAAGATTTCGTCCGCCCAGTAAGGCGCGGGTAGAGGAATTGGGTGAGGGCCGTCCGTTTGGGCGGCCTTTTTCCTTTCAGGCGTTCCGATTGGCGCAAAGCGACAATCAAATTTCGCGCGGCGAACGTGGCGACCTTGCGGCAAGTGTGCTAATGGCGCCCCGCAGTAGGCACCGCCCTGACCGCATGGCCCCAGACAGCAAGGATTGATCCGACATGGCAAGAGACTCGGCCGACTTCCAGCACTTCGAATCCTTCTTCGGCACGACGCTTGCCGATGCCGATCCCGAGATCTACGGCGCCGTTCGCAACGAGCTTGGCCGCCAGCGTCACGAGATCGAGCTGATCGCCTCGGAAAACATCGTCTCGCGCGCCGTGATGGAAGCGCAGGGAACGGTGCTCACGAACAAATATGCCGAAGGCTATCCGGGCAAGCGCTATTACGGCGGCTGCCAGTACGTGGACGTCGTCGAAGAACTCGCCATCGAGCGCGCCAAGAAGCTGTTCAACTGCAACTTCGCCAACGTCCAGCCGAACTCCGGCAGCCAGATGAACCAGGCGGTGTTCCTGGCCCTGCTGCAGCCGGGCGACGCCTTCATGGGCCTCGACCTCAATTCGGGCGGTCACCTGACCCACGGCTCGCCGGTCAACATGTCCGGCAAGTGGTTCAAGCCGATTTCCTACGGCGTGCGCAAGGACGACCACCTGCTCGACATGAACGAGGTCGCGCGCCTGGCGCATGAGCACAAGCCCAAGCTGATCTTGGCCGGCGGCACCGCCTATTCGCGCATCTGGGACTGGAAGCGCTTCCGCGAGATCGCCGACTCGATCGGCGCCTACCTCATGGTCGACATGGCCCACATCGCCGGTCTCGTCGCCGGTGGCCAGCATCCGTCGCCGCTGCCTCACGCCCACGTCGTCACCACCACCACGCACAAGTCGCTGCGCGGACCTCGCGGCGGCATGATCCTCACCAATGACGAGGAAATCGCAAAGAAGATGAACTCGGCCGTGTTCCCCGGCCTGCAGGGCGGCCCGCTGATGCACGTCATCGCCGCCAAGGCCGTGGCCTTCGGCGAGGCGCTGAAACCCGAGTTCAAGACCTATGCGGCCAATGTCGTCGCCAACGCCAAGGCGCTGTCCGAGAGCTTGAAGTCCACCGGCCTCGACATCGTCTCGGGCGGCACCGACAACCACCTGATGCTGGTCGACCTGCGCCCCAAGAACGCCACCGGCAAGCGCGCCGAGGCCGCCCTTGGCCGCGCCAACATCACCTGCAACAAAAACGGCATTCCCTTCGACCCGGAAAAGCCCTTCGTCACCTCGGGCGTTCGTCTCGGCACGCCGGCCGGCACGACCCGCGGCTTCGGCGAGGCCGAGTTCCGCGAGATCGGCGGCCTGATCGCTGAAGTGCTCGACGGCCTCAAGGTTGCGAATTCCGACGAGGGCAACGCTGCGGTTGAGGCTGCAGTGAAGCAGAAGGTCGTGGCGCTGACGGATCGCTTCCCGCTCTACGCGTATCTCGGGTAAGCCTCTACGCCATTAGGCTCCTTGGAACGGCTGTCGCGTTGAATTCGCGGCAGCCGTTTTGCTTTTTTCTATCTCAGAGCCGGGCATGCCTCGACCCACCCGATACACAAGCTTTTGGGGGTAATTTCCCGGGCGCAGACAAGATACGGACCGTTCACCGGTGCAACAGCGTTGGATTTCCGCCTTCTTGCTTCCTACTTGAGAGGAAAGACACTAGCTTCGGGACCAGGAAGAATCGCGAGCGAGCGGGATATCGATGCGCTGCCCTTACTGTCAGTCGGAAGACACCCAGGTCAAAGACTCCCGCCCCGCCGAAGATGGCGCGGCGATCCGCCGTCGGCGGGTCTGCCCCGATTGCGGCGGCCGCTTCACCACCTTCGAGCGCGTGCAGCTGCGCGATCTGGTGGTGGTGAAGAAGTCAGGCCGCAAGGTGCCGTTCAGCCGCGACAAGCTGCTGCGTTCGGTGGAAATCGCCTGCCGCAAGCGCAATGTCGATCCCGAGCGCATCGATCGCGCCGTGACCGGCATCGTGCGCCAGCTCGAAAGCTCCGGCGAAACCGAAGTCACCACGGGCGAGATCGGCCGGCTGGTCATGGAAGCGCTGAAGGCGCTCGATGATGTCGCCTATGTCCGTTTCGCCTCCGTCTATCGCAATTTCCGCGAGGCCAAGGATTTCCACGATGTCCTGGGCGAGCTGAAGGGCGAGGACGAAGAGGAGCACCATGGCGAGCAGTGACGCGGACCAGGCGGCGACAGACCGCCGCTTCATGGCGGCGGCCTTGCGGTATTCGCGCAAGCATGCCGGGCTCACCGGCACCAACCCGGCCGTCGGCACGCTGATCGTTCGCGACGATGGCAACGGCCCGGTGATCGTCGGCCGTGGCGTGACCGCACTCGGCGGACGTCCGCATGCCGAGGCGGAAGCCTTGGCGGATGCCGGTGAGAAGGCGCGCGGCGCCACCGCTTACGTCACTCTTGAACCCTGCGCCCATCATGGCCGCACGCCCCCTTGCGCCAACGCGCTCGTGGCGGCCGGCGTGGTCCGTGTTGTCGGGGCAGCCAACGATCCCGATCCGCGCGTTGCCGGCAAGGGCTATGCCATCCTGCGCGCCGCCGGCATTGAGGTGGTGGAGCGCGTCATGGCCGATGAAGCCACCGACCAGTTGGCGGGGTATCTCAGCCGCTCGCTCAGGATGCGCCCGCAAGTCACGCTGAAATTTGCGCTTTCGGCCGATGGCATGATCGGCCGCCCGGGCGAGGGGCAGATTGCCATCACCGGGCCGATCTCGCGCCGGCAGGTGCATCTGATGCGTGCCGAGGCCGACGTCATCGTGGTCGGCATCAACACCGCGCTGGCCGACGATCCCGAGTTGACCGTCAGGCTGCCGGGGCTTGAAAGCCGGTCGCCGGTGCGGCTCGTGCTTGACCGCCAGGCAAGACTGTCGCCGCAAGGGCGGCTGGCGCGCTCGGCCGAAGCGGTGGCGGTCTATCTTGCAGTCGGGCCGGAGGCGGACCCCGCCCGCAAGGCGGTGCTTGCGGCGATGGGCGTCAAGATTCTCGCGACCGACACTTTTGAAGGCCGCATCGCCCTGCCCGAACTGCTGGAAGACCTCGCCGCGCAGGGCATGATGAATGTGATGGTCGAGGGAGGGGCCGAGACCGCGCGCAACCTGCTGGCCGACGACATGGTCGACCGCATCGTCATCTTCCAGGGGCCGGATCGGCTCGGAGCGGACGGCATTGCGGCGCCGATCGATAGGGACCATATCCCGGCAGGTTTCCGGCTGGTGCGTGAGGCACGCTTCGGCGACGACACCTATGCCGAATGGACGAGAGGTTTTTGATGTTTACTGGAATTGTCACCGATGTGGGCTCCGTCGCTTCCGTTTCGCCGCTGCGCGAAGGCGTTCGGCTGCGCATCGACACGGCTTACGACCCCAAGACCATCGCCATCGGTGCATCGATTGCCTGCAGTGGCGTCTGCCTGACCGTCGTCGCGTTGCCTGAAACAGAGTCCAACAGCCGCTGGTTCGAGGTCGAGGCCTGGGAAGAGGCGTTGCGCCTCACCACCGCCTTCGGCTGGAAGGCAGGCTCGCGGCTGAACCTCGAGCGGGCGCTGAAGATCGGCGACGAGCTCGGCGGCCACATCGTGTCGGGCCATGTCGACGGCATGGCCGAGATCGTGGCGCGTCAGGACGAGGGCGACGCCGTCCGCTTCACGCTCGAAGCGCCGCGCGAATACGCGAAATTCATTGCGCCCAAGGGTTCGGTGGCGCTCGACGGCACCTCGCTCACGGTCAACAAGGTGGATGGCACGCGCTTTGACGTGCTGCTCATCCACCATTCGCTGCAGGTGACCACCTGGGGCGGGCGCCAGGTTGGCGACAAGGTGAATCTCGAGGTCGACACCATGGCCCGCTACGCCGCGCGGCTGGCGCAGGCGACAGAAGAGGGACTTTGAAATCCGACAAGCCTGGTGTCGACGGGATTACCGGTCGACACCCATTTCGTCAGATATAGCTCTTCCTGAGGACCAGCCTGTCGCCGGGGCCGTGAACCGCCACAAACAGCAGGCCGGCGACGAAGGTGAAGTGATCGACGAAGAAGCCGAATTCGGCCTGATTGCCTTCCCAATGCGATGGCCCGTGAAAAGCGAAGCCAAGGAATAGCACATAGGCCGCCGCCAGCAGGGCGGCTTCCTTGAAGAAAGCGCCCGTGAGTAGCGCAATCGCGAGCCCCGCTTCGAAGAAAGCGGCAATCCATGCCAAGAGCAGCGGGAAGGGAAAGCCTGCGGCAGCGATATAGCCGGCGGTTGAGTCCATCCCTGCAAACTTGAATGCGGCAGCCATGACGAAAACCCCGCCGAAGATCAGTCTTGCCACAAGCGTTGCTGCGGTCTTGCCCATTTTGCTCCCTCCAAAGATCGTGCACGGTAACATGACGTTGCGGGAGCGGTCATGCCGACAGTCGCGCTTCAATTTTCTTCGCCGGTGTCATGCTGGAGTAGTCGACCGATGAGTCTGAATGCGGTGTCGAGACAGCGCAGATATCCAGATCGATCGCAGATCGGGCAATCTTGCGCTTGCGAAGTTTGCCGCATAGGCCTAAGTCACCGCCTTTCCGGAGACTAACATGGCCAGTTCACGACCATCCCATCTGCTCATCATCGAAGCCCGTTTCTATGACGATCTGGCCGACGCATTGCTGGAAGGCGCGAAGACTGCGCTGGACGAGGCTGGCGCCACCTACGAGGTGGTGACGGTTCCGGGTGCGCTTGAAATCCCGGCCGTGATTTCCTTTGCGCTGGACGGTGCGGAAGAGGGCGGTACGGAGTATGATGGCTTCGTCGCTCTTGGCACGGTCATTCGCGGCGAGACTTACCACTTCGACATCGTCGCCAATGAATCCTGCCGGGCACTGATGGATCTGGCGGTCGAAGAGTCGCTTGCCGTCGGCAACGGCATCCTGACCGTCGAAAACGATGAACAGGCCTGGGCGCGCGCGCGTCGCCACGAAGGCGACAAGGGCGGTTTCGCCGCCCGCGCCGCACTGACCATGATCGCGCTCCGTGAGCGTCTGGGAGCCTGATCTTGACCGAGCCTACCGATAACGAACGTCCGCAGCCGCGCCAGGCCAACAAGCGCGGTGCCGCACGCCTTGCCGCTGTGCAGGCCCTTTACCAGATGGACGTCGCAGGCAGCGGCCTGCTTGAAATCACCGCCGAATACGAAGCCTTCCGCCTCGGCAAGGAAGTGGACGGCGATCTCTACCGCGAGGCGGACGCGCAGTGGTTCCGCGCCATCCTCGCCGGCGTGGTCGAAAACCAGAAGACGGTCGATCCGGTCATCCGCCAGGCGCTGACCGACGACTGGCCGCTGTCGCGCCTCGATTCGACGCTGCGCGCCATCCTGCGCGCCGGCGTCTATGAGCTGATGCAGCGCAGCGACGTTCCCGTCGCCGTCATCGTCTCGGAATATGTCGATATCGCCAAGGCCTTTTATGTCGAGGACGAGCCCAAGCTGGTGAACGCCGTGCTCGATCGCGTCTCGCGGCGGGTGCGTGGCGAAGGACGCGGCAAGGGCGCATCATCGTGAGCGCCGGGGCTGACCGCAGCGCCCGGCGCACGGCGATCATCCTCGCCGCCGCGCAGGCTATAGTCGGATCGGCCTCTCCCATCTCCATTTCGTTGGGCGCGCTGGCCGGGCACTATATGCTCGACGTCGACAAGTCGCTGGCCACGGCGCCCGTCACCGGATTCAATGTCGGCACCGCGATTGGCGCGTTGCCGGCTGCAGCGATCATCCGCTGGCTGGGCCACCGCAACGGCTTCATGACCGGGACCGTGGTCACCGGCCTGGGCGGCGCGATTGCGACGGTCGCACTGTTCCAGATGAATTTCTGGCTGTTTGCGTTCGGCCTCATGGCCATCGGCATCGGCAACTCCTTCGTCCAGCAGTTCCGCTTCGCCGCGGCCGACAATGCGCCGCGCGAGTTCCGGGCGCGCGCCATCTCCTTCGTGCTGGCCGGCGGCATCATCACCGCCATCCTCGGGCCGCAGATCGTCATTTTCACGCGCGAGCTTTTTGCCCCGGTGATGTTCGCCGGCTCCTTTGTGGCGGTCGTGGCGCTGGCGGTTGTCGGCTCGATCATCCTTTCCTTCCTACGCGTCAAAAGTGTTTCCCACGGCCATGCCGCCGATGGCGACACCGGCCGGCCGCTTCTGCAGATCGTTTCGCAGCCGCGATTCATCGTGGCGCTTCTGTGCGGCGTCGGCTCCTTCGCGCTCATGACCTTCGTCATGACCGGCGCGCCGCTTGCCATGGTCGGCTGCGGCTTCTCGCCCGATGAGGCGACGCTCGGCATTTCCTGGCACGTCATGGCCATGTTCGGCCCCAGCTTCTTCACCGGCCGTCTGATCCAGCGCTTTGGCGCCAGCGCCATCGTGTCGATCGGCTTCCTGCTGCTGGTCGGCTGTGCACTGGTGGCGCTGTCGGGCATCGAGCTCTGGCATTTCTGGACGGCGCTCATCCTGCTTGGGCTCGGCTGGAATTTCGGCTTCATCGGCGCCACCTCGCTGGTCGCCGAAACCTATGAGCCTGCCGAAAAGGGCAAGGTGCAGGGCTTTCACGACTTCGTCCTGTTCAGCACCGTCGCCTTCGCCTCGCTCATGTCGGGCCGGGTCTACAATGCCCATGGTTGGGAGATGCTGAACTGGATCATCTTCCCGGTCGCGGTCATCTGTCTCGGCGCTCTCGGACTTATGGTCGCGCGCAAGAAGTTCGCCACCGCCACCGCCAGCAGCGGATCTTGAGCGCCTCCTAACGTCCGCCATGCGCTGGATAGTCCAGCGTGACTTCCAGCCGAGTGCTGCCTTCGCCTGCGATCCACCGCCGGCGTAGCAGCACGAATTCGTGGGTCATCCCTTCGATCTCGAAAGAGACGAGGTCGCCCACCTGGCAGGTGGCGGGCAGGGCAGTGGCCAACACCTGATCAAGAACTCCTTGCCGTGCCGCATAGCGCCCGGCCGTGGTGGTCAACACCACCGACATGTCAGCTGAAGTTGCCATCGCGGATCGACTCGGCACTTTATCCGGCGGGTTTCTGGAAGACCCGAACTCAGGAGTTTTTGACATGACCTTCCGCTATTCTAAAATCATTATGTGCCTTTGTCTGGCGGCCTTCGCCTTTCTTGTCGCCTTCGGCAACATAACCGACTACGGCTCGAACTATGCCTTCGTTCAGCATGTGCTGAGCATGGACACGACCTTTCCCGGCAACGCGCTGATGTACAGGTCGATCAGCAATCCGAGCCTCTGGACGGCCGGCTACTGGCTGATCATATGCGGCGAGGCGCTGACCTGCATCCTGTTCCTGATCGCCAGCTGGCAGCTCTGGCAGGCGCGCCGGCTTCCGGGTGCCGCCTTCAACGGCGCCAAGCGATTCGTGGTCGTTGCCGCCACCATGGGCTTTCTGGTCTGGTATTTCGGCTTCATGGTCATCGGCGGCGAATGGTTCGCCATGTGGCAGTCACAGACGTGGAACGGCCAGGAAGCGGCGTTCAAGTTCTACATGACGATTCTGGCGGTGCTGATCTTCGTCAACCAGCCGGACGGCGACCTCGCCTGATACGTGCCGACAAGCTCGGACCGATTCGCCCATGGCGAGTGCGCATTGCGCCCGCCACGGGCATTTGCCGCGCCCAAACAGGCACAAAGCGGCGATTCCCGAACCAAAATACGAACAGGCCTTGACGTGACGTAACCCGTTTCGCACAAATTGTCACAGACCGTGCGGCGTATGGTCGCCGGTCGCAATCGCGCGGCCCGGGGAGGGGTTTTTGCCGGGCCCACAATCAGGGAAGATCGGCATATGACAATGCTATACGTCGTCATTGCCTGCGGCCTGCTCTCTGTCCTCTATGCCATTCTGGCTACACGGTCGGTGCTCGCCTCCGACCAGGGCAACGCACGCATGCAGGAAATATCCGCTGCCATCCGGGAGGGGGCACAGGCATATCTTGCGCGTCAGTACACGACCATCGCCATGGTGGGCGTGGTGGTTTTCCTTCTCGCATGGTGGCTGCTATCGGCTACAGCAGCGATCGGTTTCCTGATCGGCGCCGTGCTCTCCGGCACCGCCGGCTTCATCGGCATGCATGTATCGGTCCGCGCCAACGTGCGCACCGCCCAGGCCGCCTCCAATAGCCTCGCGGCCGGCCTAGACATCGCCTTCAAGTCCGGCGCCATCACCGGCATGCTGGTGGCGGGCCTCGCGCTGCTCGGCGTCTCCGTCTACTACTGGGTCCTCACCGGCCCGATGGGCCTCGCGCCCGACAGCCGCACGGTCATCGACTCACTGGTGTCGCTGGGCTTCGGCGCATCGCTGATCTCGATCTTCGCCCGTCTCGGCGGCGGCATCTTCACCAAGGGTGCTGACGTTGGTGGCGATCTCGTCGGCAAGGTCGAGGCAGGCATCCCCGAGGACGATCCGCGCAACCCCGCGACCATCGCTGACAATGTGGGCGACAATGTCGGCGACTGCGCCGGCATGGCGGCCGACCTGTTCGAGACCTATGCGGTGACTGTCGTCGCCACCATGGTGCTCGGCGCGATCTTCTTCGGCGGCACTGACGTGCTTCAGAGCGTGATGCTCTATCCGCTGGTGATCTGCGCCGCCTGCATCGTCACCTCGATCATCGGCACCTATTTCGTCAAGCTCGGCGCGAACGGCTCGATCATGGGCGCCCTCTATAGGGGGCTGATCGTCACCGGCGCCCTGTCCATCCTCGGCCTTGCGGTCGCAACCTCGCTGACCGTCGGCTGGGGCGAGATCGGCACCGCCGGCGGCAGCACCATCGTGGGCAGCAGCTTGTTCGTCTGCGGCATCATCGGCTTGATCGTTACGGGCCTGATCGTCGTCATCACAGAATACTATACGGGCACGGGCAAGCGCCCGGTGGTGTCGATCGCGCAGGCGTCGGTCACCGGTCACGGCACCAACGTCATCCAGGGCCTTGCGGTCTCGCTGGAAGCGACGGCGCTGCCGGCCATCGTCATCGTCGCCGGCATCATCACCACCTACCAGCTTGCAGGTCTCTACGGCACGGCGATCGCCGTCACCACCATGCTCGGCCTGGCCGGCATGATCGTGGCGCTCGATGCCTTCGGCCCGGTCACCGACAATGCCGGCGGCATTGCCGAAATGGCCGGCCTGCCCAAGGAAGTGCGCCACTCCACCGACGCGCTCGATGCGGTCGGCAACACCACCAAGGCGGTGACCAAGGGCTACGCCATCGGTTCGGCCGGCCTCGGCGCGCTGGTGCTGTTCGCCGCCTATTCGAACGATCTGCGCTACTTTGCGGCCAATGGCGACAAGTTCCCGTACTTCCAGGGCATCGGCGAGATCAACTTCGACCTTTCCAATCCCTATGTCGTCGCCGGCCTGCTGATCGGCGGCCTCATCCCGTATCTGTTCGGCGGCATCGCCATGACGGCTGTGGGACGTGCGGCCGGGTCGATCGTGGAGGAAGTGCGCCGGCAGTTCCGCGAAAACCCGGGCATCATGGCGGGCACCGCCAAGCCGGACTATGCGCGCGCGGTCGACCTGCTGACCCGTGCGGCGATCAAGGAAATGATCGTGCCGTCACTGCTGCCGGTGCTGGCGCCGATCGTTGTCTATTTCGGCGTGCTGCTCATCTCGGGCTCCAAGGCTTCCGCTTTCGCGGCGCTCGGGGCCTCGCTGCTCGGCGTGATCGTCAACGGCCTGTTCGTCGCCATCTCCATGACTTCCGGCGGCGGCGCATGGGACAATGCCAAGAAGTCGTTCGAGGACGGTTTTTCCGACAAGAACGGCGTCAAGCACCTGAAGGGCTCGGAGGCGCACAAGGCCTCGGTCACCGGCGATACGGTGGGCGATCCCTACAAGGACACGGCCGGCCCGGCAGTGAACCCGGCGATCAAGATCACCAACATCGTCGCGCTGCTTCTGCTGGCCGTGTTGGCACACTGACCTGAACGGAAGCCTGAAAACAAAAAACCCGCGGAGCGATCCGCGGGTTTTTCGTATCCGATGTGGAAAAAAAATCTTAGCCGGTGGGGCCGCCGCCGCCGATCGGCAGGGTGGGCTTGGCGCCGCCGGTGATGAGGCGGCCGATGAAGGTCTCGTCCTTGCCGCCGGTCGGCGTGGTGCGCGCGATGAAATCGAATACCTTGCCGTCCTTCAGGCCGTAATTCGCGATCTGGGTGACGCGTCCGTCATGGCCGAAATAGACGGCGAGGATGCGCTGGTCGACCAGGTGCGGATTCATGAAAGCGACAGGGCGCTTGCGGGTCTGCGAGATGTAATAGAACACCTCGTTGTCGAAGGTGGCGGTCGTCGATGGGCTGCCCAGCGACAGCAGGACCTGCTCGCGGCTGGAGCCAACCGGAACCTGCTCGATCTGCTGCTGGTCGATGACATAGCCCTGGGTCAGGGTTTCGCCAGGTGTCAGGCCGTCAAGGGTCTTGGAAGCACTGCAGCCGGAAAGGGTCGCCGCGGCAAGCACCGTGGCCGCCCCGATCAGGGCCGGCGAAGAGATGGTCTTGAATTTCAGCGAGTCCAACAACAACTCCTTCAAATCACTTCTGGCGCCCGCACCTTGCACAGAGCCGCAAAACCGGTAAACCAGCTTGCGCGCCGATGCAACAAGCCCACGCCGTGAAACGGTCCCCCATGGAGGTTGTCCCTCATGTTCCAGCGCCTGTTCGGCCGCGAACGTCACAATAGAACGATCACGGATGCTCTCTATGCCGGAATCGTGGCAGCCGCGCGGCAGCCGCATTTTTATTCCGACTGGGATGCGCCCGATACGCCGCTCGGCCGCTTCGAGATGCTGGGGCTGCACGTGTTCCTGTTCCAGCACCGTCTGCATGACGAGACGGGTGCGGCGCGCGAGATCGCGCAGGTCCTGATCGACGAGTTCTTCGCCGATGTCGAACACTCCCTGCGTGACCTGGGAATCGGCGACATGGGCGTGCCCAAGCGCATGAAGAAGCTGGCGCGCATGTATTACGGCCGCACCGCGGCCTATGCCGACGCGCTGGAGCGTGGCGACCGGGCAGCGCTCGGCGAAGCGCTCAAGCGCAACATCCGTCCCGACAGCGAAGCCTGGCCCCAGGTAGATCTTCTTGCCGGCTATGTTATGGACGCCGACAAGCTGCTTTTGGAGCAGTCTTCGGAGTCCATTCTGGCGGGGACGATCCGGTTTCCGGTCGCTGGCGCCGCCTGACAGCATGATCCCGAAAAGTTGCGGACTTTTCGGATAAGATCATGCGTCAAAAAAAGACATGATCCCGAGAAGTTGCAGTCTTCTCGGGCAAGATCATGTTTCAAAAACAAGATTTTGAGCGAGATCGCGATTCACATCTCGCTCTGGAAGGAGCCCATCATGCATCATGAAGAACAGATCAAAAGCCCGGTTTCCTTCGACGTTCATGTCAACCGAATGCCGCAGAAAGGGCTTCCGGTGGTGATCGAGGCAAACGAGAAGCAGCGCGCGGCACTTGCCGAAGCCCACGGCCTCGATTCCGTCAAGCGCTTCCGCGCCGAACTCATGGTCACTGCCTGGAAACGCAATGGCGTCAAAGTGGCCGGCCAGGTCGAGGCCGACATCGTGCAGACCTGCGTGGTGACGCTCGAGCCGATCGAAAACCACATTTCGGAGGACGTGTCGGGACTGTTCCTGCCCGAGGATTCCAAGCTTGGGCGCGAAGGTTTCGAAACCGCCGGAGAGATCCTGCTCAGCGCCGACGGCCCGGACAGCCCCGAACTTTTTTCCGGCGACACGATCGATGTCGGCGCGCTGGCGGAAGAGTTTTTCGGCCTGGGAATCGATCCCTATCCGCGCAAGACCAGCGCCGCATTGCAGCAGAAGTCCGATGAAGCGCCGGATGAACCGGTCGAGAGCGAATTTCAGCGCAAGCTGAAGTCCCTCATCGATAAATCCTGAACACTCACTGCCGCTTTGCGATAATGTCGGTTGTGCCTTGCCTCAAAACCGCTATTTTCGCCAAGCTTTAGCAAGGCTCGAGCAGCCGTCTTTCGACCAACGAGAGTAAAGACCGAGTGATAAGGATTTCCATCGATGCCATGGGCGGCGACCACGGACCCGCGGTCGTCATTCCTGCGCTTTTGGCGGTCGCCACGCGCCGCAGCGACGTGCGCTTTGTGGTGTTCGGGCGCGAGGACGTCGTTCGTCCCGAGCTGAACAAATATCCCAAGCTCGCCGATATCGTGGAATTCCATCACTGCGACGTGGCAGTGCGCATGGACGACAAGCCGAGCCAGGCGCTGCGCCATGGCCGTCGCATCTCCTCCATGTGGCGCGCCATCGAGGCGGTCAAGAATGGCGAGGCTGACGCCTGCATTTCCGCCGGCAACACCGGCGCGCTGATGGCGATGTCGAAGTTCTGCCTGCGTACCATGGCTACGATCGACCGGCCGGCGATTGCCGCGATCTGGCCCACGATGCGCGGCGAAAGCGTTGTGCTCGATGTCGGCGCCACCATTGGCGCGGATTCGCACCAGCTGGTCGATTTTGCGATTCTCGGCACCGGCATGGCGCGTGCGTTGTTCGGCATGGAGCGGCCCACGGTCGGCCTGCTCAATGTCGGCGTCGAAGAGGTCAAGGGCCAGGAAGAGGTCAAGGACGCCGGACGGCTTCTGCGTGAGGCCGGCAAGATGGCGATGGACTACCGCGGCTTCGTCGAAGGCGACGATATCGGTCGCGGCACGGTCGATGTGGTGGTGACTGAGGGCTTTGCCGGAAACATCGCGCTCAAGACCGCCGAAGGCACCGCCCGCCAGATCGGCGAATATCTGCGCGCTGCGATGAGCCGCACGCTGATGGCCAAGATCGGCTATCTCTTTGCCAAGAGCGCATTCACCCGTCTGCGCGAGAAGATGGATGTGCGCCGGGTCAATGGCGGCGTCTTCCTCGGGCTCAACGGCATCGTGGTGAAGAGCCACGGCGGCGCCGACGCGGAAGGATTCGCCGCGGCGATCGAACTTGGCTACGACATGGTAAGAAACAGGCTGCTGGACCGGATCGAGGCTGACCTCGACCTGTTCCATGCGCGCCGCCCGCAGTCGTCCACTAGGTCGACCGAGTTCGCGGACGACAGTAACGAATAGGAATTTCAATGATCAGATCGATTGTGCGTGGCGTAGGTTCCTCGCTGCCGCGCCGCATCATGAAGAATGCCGATTTCGAGGGCGTGGTCGAAACCTCGGATGAGTGGATCGCGCAGCGCACCGGCATTCGCCAGCGTCACATCGCTTCCGATGACGAAACCACTGCATCGCTCGGCGAAGCGGCGGCCCGCGTGGCCCTTGCCGATGCCGGCCTGACGCCTGCCGACATCGACCTGATCGTTCTGGCGACCTCCACGCCCAACAACACCTTCCCGGCCACGGCCGTCGAGATCCAGAACCGGCTCGGCATGCATCACGGCTTTGCCTTCGACATGCAGGCGGTGTGCTCGGGCTTCGTCTATGCCGTCACCACCGCCGATCTCTACATCCGCAGCGGCATGGCCAAGCGGGTGCTGGTGATCGGTTCGGAAACCTTCTCACGTATTCTCGACTGGAACGATCGCTCGACCTGCGTGCTGTTCGGCGACGGTGCCGGCGCGCTGGTGCTGGAAGCGGGCGAAGGCGAGGGCACGATCGCCGATCGCGGCATTTTGGCGGCTTCGCTGCGTTCCGACGGCGTGCACAAGGACAAGCTCTATGTCGACGGCGGCCCGTCGACCACGGGTACCGTCGGTCATCTGCGCATGGAAGGCCGCGAGGTCTTCAAGCACGCTGTGGGCATGATCACCGACGTCATCGAGGCGACTTTCGCGCAGGCCGGTATCACGGCCGAAGACCTCGACTGGTTCGTGCCGCACCAGGCCAACAAGCGCATCATCGACGCTTCCGCCAAGAAGCTCGGCATCGCCGAGGAGAAGGCGGTGGTCACGGTCAACCTGCACGGCAACACGTCCGCCGCCTCGGTGCCGCTGGCGCTTTCGGTCGCGGTTGCCGACGGCCGCATAAAGAAGGGCGACCTGGTGCTGCTCGAGGCCATGGGCGGCGGCTTCACCTGGGGTGCTGTGCTGCTGCGCTGGTAACAACCCAGGCTAGTGGGGCGCGCCCAATCGCGCGCCCTCTGCCTGACCGCCGCAACAACCCTTTCCGACAAGCCCGCAGCGGCGAAAACGATTCAAAATCAATCGGAAAGACCTAAAGTTGGGTCCTTGACCTCGGCGGGCCAATTTTCTAACGTCATTGATATCGTTTTGAATTTTCATCGCCTCTAGGATGGTTGCTGCACCCATGGCGGCAAAGACAATTACACGCGCCGATCTCGCCGAAGCAGTCTACCGCAAGGTGGGACTTTCCCGCACCGAATCCGCGCAACTGGTTGAACTCGTCCTCGACGAGATCTGCGAGGCGATCGTGCGCGGCGAGACCGTCAAGCTTTCGTCCTTCGCCACCTTCCACGTGCGCGACAAGAACGAGCGCGTTGGCCGCAATCCCAAGACCGGCGAGGAAGTGCCGATCCTGCCGCGCCGGGTCATGACGTTCAAGGCCTCGAACGTGCTCAAGAGCCGTATCCTGCGCGCGCACCAGGGCCCCAAGAACAAGGCCGGCGGCAAATAACCAGCCGCATTCGGGCACGTCGTGCCTGCAGGCATTCCCGCCTCTGGTTGATAACCGAAGGGCCGGCTTGTGCCGGCCTTGAATATTGGCGCACAAATCGCTGAAATATAGTACGAATCGGTTTCCGGGCGTGATCTCCCGCAGCTGGCTCCGTTTGGCTGTCGGGCCGCGCTCGTGGTTACGATCCGGAACTTGGCGACGGGTTTTCGAAAAATCCCGGCCGATCAACAGGTTAGGGCCCGTTCGGCAAGACGGGTTCTTGGAGACGAGGCCGCATCGCGAAGCGTTCGCGATTGTCCGGCCTGCGAGCGAGGGTTGCGCCCATGGAAAAAAGTGCTGACGCCTTCCGCACCATCAGCGAAGTCGCCGAAGATCTCGACCTGCCGCAGCACGTGCTGCGCTTCTGGGAAACGCGCTTCAACCAGATCAAGCCGATGAAGCGCGGCGGCGGCCGCCGCTATTACCGGCCGCAGGATGTCGAGCTGATCAAGGGCATCCGCCACATGCTCTACGAGCAGGGCTACACCATCAAGGGCGTGCAAAAGCTGCTGCGCGAGAACGGCAACCAGTTCCTGGTGGCTGTCGGCAATGGCGATGTCGCGGCGGTGGAGGTGATTGCCCAGCGCAAGCAGGCAGAGACGGCTCCGATGACGTCGGGCGCCCAGCCGCGCCTTGACGAGGAGATGCTGGTCGGCGAGCCGCGCGCCAAGCCAAGCCGCCGTTTCTTCGGGCTCGGCAAGGCCGACGACGAGGGCCCGGTGCAGTCCGGTGCGGGCAAGCTTTCGCGGGACAACCGCGCGCTGCTCCAGGAAGCGCTGTTCGACCTTCTGGAATGCAAGCGCCTGCTAGACCAGGTTCGTTGATTTCAGCGGCCTTCAGCAGGGCGTGACTTGCTGCCACCGCCGAGGACGGCTTCTGGCCGATTGCGCCCAGTGCCGTGCCGGGCGACGCTTCTGCGTGAATGAACCTGCGGAGGCCGAATGACCAGGATCGGAAAAATCGCGTCGCTCTGGCGCTATCCCGTCAGTTCGCTGCGCGGCGAGCAACTGGATGAGGTCCGGCTTGACGGGCAGGGCGTCGTCGGCGACCGGGCCTGGGGCCTTTTCGATGCGACAGGTGCCATTGCATCGCCCGACAATGAAAAGCGCTGGCGTCCCGCGCCGGAACTGCGGTCGCGCTCATATGGCGGTGAAATCGAGATTGCCGCAGGCGACGAGTGGTTCCGCATTGGCACCGAGGAAGCCGCGCGGGCGGCGGAAGCGGTGCTGGGCTTTCCGGTGAAATTCCAGCCCTACGAGGCCGCGGCGGGCGAGGGTCCATCCACAGTGCCTGCGCCGCGTTATGAGCGCGCGAACCTGCATGTTCTGACCACAGCCTCGCTCCGCCGGCTGCAGGAGCTTGTGCCGGAGGGCGTCGAAATCGATGTTCGCCGCTTCCGGCCCAACATCCTCGTCGAGACGGAAGCAGGTCTCGACGGTTTTGTCGAAAAGGAATGGATCGGCCGGACGCTTGCGATTGGCGACGTACGGGTCGCGGTGAGCGAGCCCTGTGCGCGGTGCAGCTTCATTGCCCTGGCGCAGGCCGGGCTCTCTTTTGCGCCGCCGGTGCTGCATGCCATCACCCGCCACGGCGCGGGCGGTTTCGGCATTCTGGCCGCGGTCGAGGCCGCCGGACGGCTTCGCGTCGGCGACGAGATCGCGCTTATCTGATCCGGCATTCGCGAAAGAGCGCGGCGGCTGCCCAACCGGCCTATTTGCGGCCTGACTTCTGCTCGCCTTCGACGTCGACCTGCGGCCGGTCGCTGCCCTGCGACACTTCCTCGTGCCAATGGCCGTCCGCATCCTGGTAGGTAATGCCCTCGGTGCGGCCGGCCAGTTGCTGTTCCGAGGCCGCGGCCTTGGCGGCGTCCATGGCAGCCTGGCGGCTGCCGAAGGTCTCGGAATAGACATCGCCGAGCTTGTAGGCCCAGCCGCCATCGTGTTCCACGATCTGGTAGGTCACCTTCATCATCGTCATGCTCCCGTTTTGAGCCGGCATGCATGACAGGAACGGCAAACGCTACTTCTGAAGCCGCGCCATCAGCGAGCTGGTGTCCCAGCGGTTGCCGCCCATGCCTTGCACGTCCTTGTAGAATTGGTCGACCAGCGCGGTGACGGGCAGCGCCGCTCCGTTGCGGTCGGCCTCCTCGAGGCAGATCTTCAGGTCCTTGCGCATCCAGTCGACGGCAAAGCCGAAGTCATATTTGCCGTCCTTCATGGTCTTGTGGCGGTTTTCCATCTGCCACGAACCGGCAGCGCCCTTGGAGATCACCTCGACCACCTTTTCGATGTCGAGCCCGGCGCGCTGGCCGAAATTGATGCCCTCGGCCAGCCCCTGCACGAGGCCGGCGATGCAGATCTGGTTGATCATCTTGGTGAGCTGGCCTGCGCCTACGGGCCCCATCAGGCCCACCATGCGCGCATAGGCTTCGATCACCGGCCGCGCATGGTCGAACACGGCCTGTTCGCCGCCCACCATCACGGTCAGCACGCCGTTTTCGGCGCCCGCCTGGCCGCCCGAAACCGGCGCGTCTAGGAACGAAAAACCGCGCGCCTTGGCCGCTTCTCCCAGTTCACGCGCCACTTCAGCCGAAGCCGTGGTGTTGTCGATGAAAACGGAACCCTTCTTCATCGACTGGAAGGCGCCGTCCGACCCGATGGTGACGCTGCGCAGGTCGTCGTCATTGCCCACGCAGGCAAAGACGAAATCCTTGCCTTCGGCTGCCTCGCGCGGGGTCCGCGCATAGCTGCCGCCGTGCTCGGCAACCCATTTCTCGGCCTTGGCGGTGGTGCGGTTGTAGACCGTCACGTCATGGCCGCCCCTGTTTTTCAGGTGCGCGGCCATCGGATAGCCCATCACGCCAAGTCCCAGAAATGCAACCGATGCCATTCTCGATCCTCTCATGCCGGTCTGCTTTGTGTTTTCAGGTCTATGGCATGGGGAAGATTCGTCAAGGGAGGGCCTGTTGGTACAGGCGCAGACAACGGCAAAGACTGGCCGCTACGAGCCTAATCCTGATGCCATCCGTCTATCTTCCACCCGCTGACGGCTTCCATCGCCTCGCGCGAAACGTGCCGAACGGTTTGGGAAAATGTCCAGATGTGCCCCTCGGGATCGCGCGCCCTATAGGTTCTGTCGCCGTAGGGCTGATCTGCCGGCTCCTGTAGAATTTCCGCTCCAGCCTGTCGCGCGCATTCGCAATGCTCGTCCAGTCCCTGCTCGAGTTTCAGGTAGACGGATTGAGTGTTCTTGCCGCCCACCGAGGCTGGGCTCGCGATGTCGCTCGACCATTCCGAATCGATGACGAGATAGGCATCGGCAAACCGCATCTCGGAATGCACGAGGTTTCCAGCCGGATCGGTAACGAGGATGCTGCGCTGGAACCCGAAGGCGCGCTCCAACCAGGTCAGAGCGGCCATCGGGTCCTTGTAGAAGACGCCGGCGCCGAGCGTGGCGTGCTTGAATGGATCGTCCACGCTTCCTCGCAACTTGCCAGCTGTGCATGGAAAGGAAGTTCCGAGAGGAATTCCGTCCTTTCGTCAGCGCTTCAAGTGCCGCGTGATGCGCCGCTCGATCCATTCCACGCCATGGCGCAGCGTCTCGACCATCGACAGATAGATCAGTGCTGCCCAGATGTAGGTCTGGAAGTCGAAGGTGCGCGAATAGGCGCGGCGCGTCTCGCCCATCAGGTCGTAGACCGTGATGATGGCGACGATGGCCGAGCCCTTGATCATCAGGATGATCTCGTTGCCGTAGGGGCGTAGCGCCACGATCAGGGCCTGCGGCAGGATGATCTTGCGCAACGTCAGGAATTTCGATAGTCCGAGCGAGGCCGCACTTTCCCACTGGCCCTTTGGCACGCTCTGGATCGCCCCGCGCAGGATTTCGGCCTGGTAAGCGGCGGTGTTGAGCGAGAAGGCGAAGATGGCGCAGTACCAGGCTTCGCGGAAGAAGCTCCAGAGGCCGATGGCTTCCAGCTGCGGCCTGAATGAGCCGAGGCCGTAGTAGACCAGGAAGGTCTGGGCCAGCAGCGGCGTGCCGCGGAAGAAATAGACATAGCCGTAGGACAGCGCCTGAAGCACGGAGTTCCGCGACATGCGCGCAAAGGCGATCGGAAGCGACAGGATCGCGCCCATGACGATGGAAATCGCGACCAGCGACAGCGTCACCCAGATGCCGTGCAGATAGAGCGGGGCATATTTGGCGAAGAGTTCGGGGTCCCAGGCGCGTATCAGGAACAGCAGCAGGCCAAGGCCGAACAGCGCCCAGATGGCGACAAGCGCATATCCGGCCACTCGTTCGCGCGGCCAGCCGCGTGCCTGCGGCGGGGGACGATCGACGATTTCGGAGTTTTGCACGGCGCTGCTCATCGATGCATCTCCGTCTCGCCGACCGCGCGCTCGACGGCGCGGATGCCGAAGGAGGAGATAATGGCCAGGACCAGATAGGCGAGGCAGGCCACGCCGAAGAAGAGGAAGCTTTCCTTGGTTACGCGCGACGCGATGGTCGCCTGGCGCAGGATATCCGACAGGCCGATCACCGACACCAGCGCGGTGTCCTTGAGAAGGATCAGCCAGAGGTTGGAAAGGCCGGGCAGGGCGATGCGGATGAGCTGCGGCAGCACAACCAGCCGCATGGTCTGGCCCTTGGTCAGGCCGATCGAATAGCCGCCCTCATACTGCCCGGCGGGAATGGCGCGGAAGGCCGACAGGAACACTTCGCTGGCATAGGACGAGAACATGACGCCGAGCGCCACCATGCCGGCGACGAAGCTGTTGATCTCGATGGCCGCGTTTGGGTCGAACATGCGCGCGACCTGCTGGATGCCGAGCTGGGCGCCGTAAAACACCAGAAACAGCGTCAAAAGCTCGGGCAAGCCGCGGAAAATGGTGGTGTAGATGTTGCCAGCCAGCCTGAGCGAGGGCTCCGACGACTGCTTGGCGAGCGCAATAAGAAAGCCGATGAACAGCCCGATCGGCAGGGTGGCCAGCGCAAGCGAGACCGTGGTGAAGACGCCATAGGCTATGCTGCGGCTCCACCCCTCAGGGCCCCAGCTGAGAAGCGTCCAGATACTACTCTCCATTTACTACCTTCTCTTGTCGGAAGTTCGATTCCCACCCTGCAAGTACACGAACGGCGGGACAGAATCCCGCCGTTCTTATGGTCAGAGCGACGATTTCATCGTGGCATTAGCCGCCGTAGACGTCGAACTTGAAGTACTTGTCGTTGATTTCCTTGTACTTTCCATTGTCGCGGATCGCCGTGATGGCAGCGTTCAGCTTCTCGCGCAGCTCGTCGTCGCCCTTGCGGACGGCAATGCCGGCGCCTTTGCCGTGGATTTCTTCGACCGGCTTGATGAGGCCGACCAGCTTGCAGCAGGCGCCTTCGGGCGAATCCAGCCACTGCTGGACCACCACGATGTCGTCATTCACCGCGTCGAGGCGGCCGTTGGCGAGGTCGAGCTGATACTCCTGCGCGGTCGGATAGGGCTTGATCGTGCTGTCGGTATAGGTCTGTTCGGAATAGTTGAAGTGAGTGGTCGAGCCCTGCACGCCGATGGTCTTGCCTGCGAGGTCTTCCTTGGTCACGCCCTTGATGTCGCTGTCCTTGGGTGCGGCGATTGCGGGCGGGGTGTTGTAGTATTTGTTGGTGAAGTCGACCTTCTTCATGCGCTCGGGCGTGATCGACATCGAGGCGACGATGGCGTCGAACTTGCCGGCCTGAAGTGCTGGGATGATGCCGTCCCAATCCTGGGTGACGAACTCGCACTTGACCTTCATCTCGTCGCAGAGCGCCTTGGCGATATCGATGTCGAAGCCTTCGAGCTTGCCGTCGGAGGTCAGGTTGTTGAAGGGCGGGTAGGCGCCTTCCGTACCGATCTTGAGTGTCTTTTCCTCAGCATGTGCGGCTCCGATCGCCAACGCTATGGCCGATGCCGCAAGCGCGATACGCATTCCAATTCGCATGATGTTCCTCTCTGTCATTATTCGCCGCGGCTTGGGCGGCATTGTTGGAGGCCGTGCCCGACCTCTACTGTCGAAGATACTCCCACTCTTTCCGACAAAAAAGCAACTGCAAACCGAGGCCTCGGCACCACTTGGCCCCGATCTGTTTGCATTTGGCGGGTTTGCTTGCGAAGCCAGCCTCGATGTTTGGCGGGCTTCCCCAACGTCAGGCTTTTCTTAGCCCCGTCACTTTCTCGATGAAGTCGGCGATAGTCACGACGTCATCGAGATCGAACACCGGAATCGTCTCGCCAGATACCGGGTGGTCGGCGGCGATGGCGACGATCTGCGGATCGTCGGACGAAAGCGGCGCGCCGTTTCGTCCCTCGCGCCGCCGTGCCTCGATCTTCAGGTGATGCTCGCGCTTGTAGCCTTCCACCAGCACGATGTCGCAGGGCGAAAGGCGAGCAAGAATGTCTTCCAGGCGCGGTTCGTCGTCGCCGCGCAGCTCATGCATCAGCGCCCAGCGCGTGCCCGAAACGATGGCCACTTCGCCCGCGCCGGCCTGCCTGTGGCGAAAACTGTCGGTGCCTTCCTTGTCGATGTCGAAGGCGTGGTGCGCGTGCTTGACGGTCGAGACGCGCCAGCCGCGCGCGGTCAGCGTCGCCACCAGCTTCTCGGTCAGCGTGGTCTTGCCGGAATTCTTCCAGCCGGTGATGCCGAATACGCGCTGTGTCACGTCGTTCTTGCCTGCAATTGCTCTACGACAGGAGGGATCGGCGATATTTGCCGCGCCGTCCAGCCGCCGCTCCAGATTTCCACGGAACGGAGTTGCGTTCAAACGCCATCCGAAGCCATGGCCGCAGCCTGCGCGGTGGCCGGTCGCTTCACTACCTGCTCGCGGAACAGCGCGTAGATGCCGGAGCCGACGATGATGACCGCGCCGACGATCATGGGCATGTCGGGCACGTCGCCAAACAGCAGATAACCCAGCGCGATCGCCCACAGCAGCCCCGTGTAGCGGAACGGGGCGATGAAGGAGATGTCGCCGCAGCGCATCGACATGATGATGAACTGGTAGCCGAACAAAAGCACGAGGGCCGCCACCGCAAGCAGTGTGATGCCCTCGGTCGTCATCGGCGTCCAGCCGCCCAGCGGCTGGATCAGCACCGCACCGCAGGCCCCCACCATCGCGGCGGTGATGGTCGAAACCAGCAGCGAGGGAACGTGCGAGGGAAGGTGGCGGGTGGCAAGGTCGCGCAGCGCGCAGAAGGCGACGCTGACCAGCGCCAGCAGCGCATAGGCATTAAAGCCCTCGAAGCCCGGACGCACGATGACCATGACCCCGGCAAAGCCGATCGCGATCGCCAGCCAGCGGCGCCAGCCCACGCCTTCGCCCAGGAACAGAGCGGCGGCCAGCGTCACCATCAGCGGCAGCGCCTGCATCACGGCCGCGACATTGGCGATCGGCAAATGCTGCAGCGCCATCAGGAAGAAGATCGTGCCGCCGAGTTCGCCGATGGCGCGCAGGCCCACCATCGGGTGAAGGATCAGGCGCGGGGCGCTCAACGCGCCCTTGTACCAGGCCAGAACCGCAATCAGCACCGTGGCGAAAATTCCGCGCACCAGCATCACCTGGCCGAGGTTCATCTCCATCGAGGCAAGCTTCACCAGCGCGTCGTTGATGGTGAAGCCGGCCATCGAGACGACCATGAACGTCGCGCCGCGAAGATTTTGCGAAAGTGCCAAGGCGTTCCCGATTCCGTTGGTCTTGATATTTTGCCCATGATTGCGGCAATCGCAGGCAAAACAGCAACGGCAAAGCGCTGGGCCAAGAAAACTCAGGCCAGGTTCTGTCTCGGGAACATGTGGAAATAAGGTTCGGCCTCCTTCAACACGCGCGCAAAGGAAGGCCGTTTCTTGAGCCGCTCGAAATAGGCGGCAACGTGTCTGTGCGTGTCGCCAAAGGGCAGCACTTCGTTGGCATAGAACAACGCCGGCGAGGCCGCGCAGTCGGCCATCGTGTAGCTTTCGCCCGTAGCCCATGTCCGCGTCGCCATCTCGGCCTCGATGATGTCATAGGAGCTTGTCAGCGCCGCACGCTTCTGTTCCACGCCGTAGGGGTCGTGCCGTCCTGCTGGGCGCAGCCGGTCGGCCACGATCCCTTGCACATGGGTATGGACGTAAAAGTCGTAGAAACGGTCGGCGAAGCGCACCTGCAAGGCAAGCTCCGGGTCGGCCGGCAGCAATTCGACAGGGCCGGGATAGTGGCGCGCCAGATATTCGATGATGATGGTCGATTCCGGCACAGTGCGGTCCCGTGCCTCGTCGCGCAGCACCGGCATCTTGCCAAGCGGCCAGAGTTTCCTGAACGCCGTCCGGCACTCCTCGTTGGCGAGGTCCAAATTATTTGCCGTGAAGGGGACGTCATTCTCGTAAAAGGCAATCAGCGTTTTGTGGGAATAAGAGGACAGCGGGTGCAGATGAAGGGTCAGGGACATGCAAATCTCGCCTTTTTGAACAGCGTGCTGCTGCTGCTGCTGCTGCTGCGACAATAGTGATTGCATATTGCAACCGGTTGTACGCTATTATCACTGGTGCGATAATGCAATCGGTTTTCGGAGGTATTTGATGAACGACGCCCACCGCTCCGGCTGCCCCATCAATCTGTCGCTGGAGATCTTTGGCGACAAATGGAGCCTGTTGATCCTGCGTGACATCATTTTCGGCGGGCGCCGGCATTTTCGCGAGCTGCTGCTCCGCTCGGAAGAGGGCATTTCTTCCAACATATTGGCCGACCGGCTGAAAATGCTCCTCGAAGAGGATATGATCACTAAGGCCGACGATCCCAGCCACAAGCAGAAGGCCATCTACAGCCTGACCGAGAAGGCAATCGAGGTCTTGCCGATCATGGCGCATCTGGCCGCCTGGGGGCGCAAGTGGCTGCCGGTCAGCGAGGATCTCAGCATCCGCGCCCAGTTGCTGGAGGAGGGTGGGCCGCCGCTGTGGGAGAAATTCATGGCGGAGCTGCGCGTCGAGCACCTTGGCGCGCCGGCGAATAGCTCCGCCGAACCATCGGTGCGCGAGACGCTGCAGGCGGCCTATGAAGAGGTGGTTGCGCGGCAGGCGGCGGAAAGGGCAGGAGCCTGAGCCGGGCCGGCTAGAGCGCCGCTCGCCCGGTCGGGCGAGAAAAACACGCTGCAGCGCATTAGATCTACGCATGATCCTTCCCAAAAGTCGGATCCGATTTTGGGCTATGCAGCGGGCAACACGATAGGAGGCGGCCATGGGCCGTGTCGTGATGGCATTCAGCATGTCGCTCGACGGCTTTGTTGCCGGCCCTCGCGTCAGCGTCGAGCAGCCGATGGGTGAGGGCGGCGAGCGGCTGCACGAATGGCTGTTCAACGAAAGCCCCGATCGCGGCGTCGACCCGGAAATGGCGCGCGAGCTTTCGGATTCGGTGGGCGCGGTCGTGCTCGGCAGGCGCACCTTCGAAGTCGGCCTCGGCCCGTGGGCGGACACGCCATACCCCGTGCCGTGCTTCGTGCTCACGCATCAAAGCCGCGAAAACCTCTCCATGCCGAGCGGCACCTTCACCTTCGTCAATGACGGCATCGACAGCGCGCTGGGGAGGGCGCAGGCGGCGGCCGGCGAGCGCGACGTCATCCTCATGGGCGCCGACACGGCCCAGCAATTTTTGCGCGCCGGGCTGGTCGATGAAATCTACATCCAGCTGGTGCCGCATCTGCTCGGTTCTGGCACCCGACTGTTTGAGAACCTTGGCACCGAACCCGTCGAGCTGGAAATGACCCGGGCGGTGAAATCGCCCTTCGTCACGCACATGCGCTTTCGCGTGGTGCGCAACCGTCCCGCCTCGCTGCTGCATTGGCCGCGGGAGTGAGGCTGCTGTTTCCGTCAATGTCGGGTTTGCAGCCCCATTCGCTCATTTGCCCCTGACCTTCGCAACGTGGAGAGCCAGTTTCTGCAGCGTCTGCCCTCCATATTCGACAGCGCCAAAGCCGATCGCCCATTCTCGCCGCTCCGTGGACGGATGCATTTGACGGAGCGTGAGGACGGTCTTGCCGTCGCTTTGTTCATCGAAGGTGACGAGCATCCTGAATCTATTGGGGTCGTTTTCCTGATCTGAACCGTGCTCGACCTCAATGAGCGACGGGGCCTCCATTCGGAGAAAGACCATTCGGTTGCTGTAGCGAATGCCTCCGGCAGCGACCATGTCAAATCGCCAGACTCCGCCCGGATTGAGGTCGATCTCCTTGGTTTCGATCGCCATGCCTTCGGGCCCAAACCACATCTGTATTTGTTCCGGGTCCGTCCATGCTGAGTAAACGAGGCTCCGGGGAGCGTCGATTACTCGACCCAGGACGATTTCACGATCGAGAGGCCAGTCTCGCCAAGGGGAAGCGGAGTTTTTGATTGGGTCACTCATTGTCCTAATTCTTCCTCTTCATGCGTTCGATGTGGACTTCCATGCGATCGAGGCGTTTCTCCCAGGCAGAAATATGCTGGTGTATCCACGCTTCGGTCGCATGAAGGACGTCCGGCTCAATCTTGCAGGTTCGAACGCGTCCAATTTTCTCAGAACTGACGAGGCCGCTCTGCTCAAGGACGCGCACATGTTTGAGCAGCGATGGCAGAGCTATTTCGAACGGCTCGGAAAGTTCGGTTACGGATTTCGGTCCATCACACAAACGACTGACGATCGCCCGCCTGGTCGGATCTGCGAGGGCCGAAAAAGCTCTATCCAGATCAGTTGAAAACTTAGCCATTTCGGAAAGTATTGACCGGTGCGCGGCGCCGGTCAAGAAAAACTTTCAGTACTGGCTAAGTTTTGGATCTGGTACGTCTGATATCTACCCGCTGTCCGATGGATGAATTTGAAGCGTTGGCAGCGCTAACTGATTGAAATCATTCGCCTCGAAAGGAAAATCGCTACCTTCTTCATCCCCCACCATTCCACCTCCCGCATAATCCCTCGCATCGGCCTCAGCGGGAACACGGGTCATGAACCGGATGAGCGTGGAGGGCGATGATGTCCGGGCTGGTGGCGCTAACGGTGGCGCTGCTGGGTGATGAACCCCCAAGTCCGGGCCTTTGCGGCGGCTGGCGGCGCGAATGTGGAGGCGACTGAGCGGGGCAAGCTCATCGAACGGGCGGTCGTGGAGACCGCAGATAAATTACTAGATGAGCGCGTTTCCCGACCGCCCGTCTTCCCAACTCTCGAAAGGGAGTGTTCTTTGAAATGGCCAGACGGTGAAAACCGGGCGTGGCAATGAATAGGTGCGTCCTTCGAGACGGCGCTTCGCGCCTCCTCAGGATGAGGGACGTTGGCGCGGCGACAACCTCAACCCAGGAGGTGGGCGCAGGCGGAAGCCCTCATGGTGAGGTGCGAGGTTCGAGCGAAGCGAGAAGCGAGCCTCGAACCATGGGGGCGGGATGAAGCGTGCTGGCGCGGGAATAAATCACCCGCCAGTCACGCTCATGTGGCGCGAGACCGAGGGGCGATTGGTGCGGCGGTCGATGACGAAATCGTGGCCCTTTGGCTTGCGGCCGATGGCCTCGTCAATGGCGTCGGAAACCAGTTCGTTGCCTTCCGAGGCACGCAACGGCGCGCGCAGGTCGGCGGCATCCTCCTGGCCGAGGCACATATAGAGCGTGCCGGTGCAGGTCAGCCGCACGCGGTTGCAGCTCTCGCAGAAATTATGCGTCATCGGCGTGATGAAGCCGAGCCTGCCGCCGGTCTCAGTGACCTCGACATAGCGCGCCGGGCCGCCGGTCTTGTAGGGGATGTCGGTGAGGGTGAACTGCTTTTCGAGGTCGGCCCGCAGCAGCGACAGCGGCAGATACTGGTCGGTGCGGTCCTCGTCGATCTCGCCCATCGGCATGGTTTCGATGACGGTCAGGTCCATGCCGCGACCATGCGCCCAGCGCAGCATGTCGGGCAGTTCCTTGTCGTTGAAATCCTTCAGCGCCACGGCGTTGAGCTTGATCTTCAGCCCGGCTGCCTGCGCGGCGTCGATGCCGGCCATGACCTTGTCGAGATGGCCCCAGCGGGTGATGGCGTGGAATTTTTCAGGGTCGAGCGTGTCGAGCGAGACGTTGATGCGCTTGACGCCGCATTCGGCGAGCTCGGGGGCATAGCGGGCGAGCTGCGAACCATTGGTGGTCAGCGTGATCTCGTCGAGCGCGCCGCTGTCGAGATGGCGCGAAAGTTGGCGCACCAGATGCATGATGTTCTTGCGGACAAGCGGCTCGCCGCCGGTCAGGCGCAGCTTGCGCACGCCCTTTTCGATGAACACCGTGCAGAGCCGGTCGAGTTCCTCGAGCGACAGAAGATCCTTCTTGGGCAGGAAGGTCATGTCCTCGGCCATGCAATAGGTGCAGCGGAAGTCGCAGCGGTCGGTGACCGATACGCGCAGATAGGTGATCGTACGCCCGAATGGATCGATCATGTTCATGCGGCTGCGGTTCCTCAACACATGCTGCCTGCCGGCACCTTGAATGTCGTATAGCGGATTTCGTCATTCAAGGTAGGCTATAACGCTCTAGGTAACATTCTCGGGGCCGACGCGGCAATGTCGGCTTTGGTGAGAGAAGGTAACCGCTTTTCGCGTGCTGCGAACAGGCGTAGGGAAGAAGGCGGATTTGACGAGGTGAGGGCATGACGGCACCGAAGGAATTGAGGGTATCGAAGGACCGCAGGACGCTGACGGTGACCTTCCCGGATCACCGGCCGTTCGAATTGTCGGCCGAACTGCTTCGGGTGCTGTCGCCTTCGGCGGAAGTGCAGGGGCATTCGCCCCAGCAGCGCGTGACGGTGCCGGGCAAGCGCAACGTCGCGATCCTGAAGATCGAGCCCATTGGCAACTATGCGGTGCGCATCATCTTCGACGATCTGCACGACACCGGAATTTTCACCTGGGACTACCTGCACACGCTGGGCCACGAGAAGGAAGAGCGTTGGAACGCCTATCTGGCGGAACTCGCCGAAAAGGGGCTTTCGCGAGGGTGAGCGGTCACCGGCATGTCACGGAAATGAAATAGTCGCGAGGCGAAGTCAAAACCGGAGGTTCGGGGCATGTCCATCATTCGCACGGTCGAAGAACTAGAAGCGCTCTACGGCGTTCCCGGCGAGACCTCGCTGGTCAAGGAACTCGACCGCATCATCCCCGAATATGCCGCCTTCATCGAGGCCTCGCCCTTCGTGGCGCTCGCCACCTGCGGGCCGGAGGGGCTCGATTGCTCCCCGCGCGGCGACCTAGCCGGCTTTGTGCGCATCCATGACGAGCGGACGCTGATGATGCCCGACCGGCGCGGCAACAATCGCGCCGATTCGCTAAAGAACATCATTCGCGACGGTCGGGTAGGGCTGCTGTTCCTCGTACCCGGATCGGGCACGACTTTGCGGGTCAATGGCCGCGCGCACATCACCACCGACGCTGAGCTGTGCGCCTCCTTCACCGTTGACGGCAAGCCGGCTCGCTCGGTGACGGTGATGACGGTCGATGCCGTCTATTTCCAGTGCGCACGCGCCATTGTCCGCTCGGAACTTTGGAACCCGGAAAAGCACGTCGATGCCAAGTCGCTGCCAACGCCGGGACAGATGCTGGCGGTCACGAGCAAGGCGGGAATCGACGGCGAAGCCTACGACCGCGAATGGCCGGAGCGCGCCAAGGCCAGCATGTGGTAGAGGGCTATCCTGTTGTTTTAGCCGCATTTGTGCGACGCCAAGCGAACCCGCTTGGCTGCAAAATGCTCTATTCGACCTTTAGAGCCTCGGCGACCCGGCGCATGTGGTCGCCCAAGAGGTCGCATTCGGCAGGCGTGGATTGCCCCATGACCTTGTCGAGCAGGTCCATATAGACCTTCAGCGCTTCCATCAGCAGCGCCTCGCCGGCAGGCGTCAGCGACAGCCGCAGCACGCGCTTGTCCTTCCCGTCGCTTTCCCGGCGCAGAAGCTCGCGGTTCTCCAGCTGCGGCAGCAGCATGGTGATGTTGGAACGGCCCACCAGCAGCCTACGCGCCAGATCGTGCTGGGACATGCCGGGGTGGCGGTAGAGGTTCATCAGAACGTCGAGCTGTGCCGGCTTCAGGTCCAGCGGCGCGAGCGCGCCAGCCAGGGCGCGTTCGACCGAATGGCAGGCACGTGCCACGGCAACCCAGTTGCGGAAGCGCGGGTTGTCCCAGGGTAGCTCTTGTTTATTGTTCATGATTGAACTATCATGTTCATAATTGAACCATTACTCGGACCGCTAATATGGCATCAATTGCACTGAAGGTCATCCGGGGCGTTTTCGGCGCGGCCGAACTGGTCGCCCCACGACTGGGCGGTCGGATCGGTTTCGAGCTGTTTTGCCGGACGCCCAACCCCAAAGTGCTGACCGCAGGCGAGCGGAGAGCCGTGGAAAGGGCTGTGGATTTCATGGCCGAGGCGCGTCACCACAGGATCAAAGTCGGTTCGAACTGTGTGGCGGTGCATGAATTCAGGCCGGGCGAGGGACGTCCTTTCGCCGGCACGGTGCTGGTGATTCACGGCTGGCGCTCGCGCACCGAATATATGCATGCCCTGATCGAGGGCTGCCGCGACGCCGGTTTCCGCGTCGTGTCGCTCGATCTGCCCGGTCACGGCGCTTCGACCGGCCGCCGTCTCAACATGGCCAGCGGTGTAGCTGCTGCCCGCGCTGGCGGAGAGTGGTTCGGTCCCTTCGCCGCCGTCATCGGTCACTCCTTCGGAGGGGCCGTTGCGGCCAACGCGGTGGCCGGGGCAGTCGACGGGGTCGCGCCGATCGAGACCAGGCGGCTGGTCATGATCGCCGCGCCCAACGCACTTTCGGAAGTGTTCGACGGCTTTCGCAGGTATGTGAACCTCGGCAGGCGTTCGGCCTCCGCACTTGACGACCGCATCAGGCGCCTGTCGGGCCATGGACTGGCGCATTTTACGAGCGCGAAGCAACTCGCGCGGCTAAGCACCCCGACGCTGGTCGTTCATGCGCCGGACGATGCCGAAGTTTCGGCCGAAGACGCACGAAACCTGGCAAGGGCCGGTGACCATGTGCGGCTGGTCTGGGCCGAGGGGCTGGGCCATAGGCGCATCCTGTCCGATCCGGGCATCGTCCAGCAGGTTGTGGGCTTTGTCGCAGCGGCGGATGAGCCGGCGCCTTTGCATTGAAACGGGGGCGGGCTCAGCCCTTCTTTTCAGGCATGGTCACCGGCAGGCCCGCCTGCTTCCATGCGGTGAAGCCGCCAAGGATATGCTTCACCGGCTCCAGCCCCATGTCCTGCGCGGTCTTGGTAGCCAGCGCCGAGCGCCAGCCGCCGGCGCAGAAGAAGACAAAAGCCTTTCCGGAGGAAAAGAACGCCTTGTGATACGGGCTTTCCGGGTCGATCCAGAATTCGAGCATGCCACGCGGGCAATGCTCGGCGCCGGGGATCTGGCCTTCGCGCTGCAGTTCGCGCGGGTCGCGCAGGTCGACGAAGATTGTCTCCGGATCGTCCAGAAGATGGGCAGCCTGCTCCGGCGAGACGACCTCGATCTCGGCATTCGCCTCGTCGAGAAGTTGTTTGTAGCCCTTTTTCATCGCCATCCCCCGAGCGGTGTCTTTTCCGGGGCTGGACAATCGCATGGTGATGGCTTCGCCGCTACCTCAGTTGCGCGGGAAACAATTGTGATCGCGCCGACACTCACGTTGTCGTGAAGCAGCCGGATTGTGGAGCTGCCCTGCAACACATAGCCAAAATAAGCAAAGTCTTAACCAAATCGGTGTGTATCGAACCCCTCGCGTCTTACATCCGCCATGGGTGAACCGGTTTGCTCTGGCGGCGTTAATAGGGGGTAGCTCGGCTTTCCCCACCGGAACGAGTGATCAATGACGTTCTCTGCCAAACAGACCGCAATTCTCCCCGCAGTCCTTTCCATGGTTCTGGCGCTGCCTGTCCCGCAGGCTTCGGCCCAAAACATTCTCGACATGATATTCGGCGGTGGCCGCGTGCAGCGGTACGCGCCCGGCGAGTATGAGCGCTACGGAGAGTTTCCGCCGCCGCCGCACCCGGACAGGAGGGTACGCCCGGAACGGGGATGGTATCCCGTTCAAAAGCATAGCCACAGGCCGGTCGGGTCGGTGGCCCAAAAGCCGGTCGAAAAGATTACAGGGCCGACCTACTACACCTACAAGGCCGACCCGCTCGTCCGCGTCGATTTCACCGCGCTGGAAGCCGGGGCGAAATCGGCATCGCTGGACGCGCCGGTAACGACCGAGTTCCGCGAGGGATTGGCGGGGCTGGACGGGTTTGACCTTTACGCGGAAAAGGACGTGGCCGCGGCCCTGGTCGACTACTACAAGGCCAACCCCGAGTTCATCTGGGTGTCAGACGATGCCCCCAGCAGCCGTGCGCAGGATGCCATGCGTGTTCTGGGGAATGCCCGCAGCTTTGGGCTCGATGAGTCCGACTATGCGGTGGACGTCCCGTCGGAACTCGCTTCCGCCGACAATGCCTCGACGAAACATCGCGACATGATGCGCTTCGAGATGGCGCTTTCCGCCCGTGTGCTGCGCTATGTGCGCGATGCCCAGAGCGGGCGCGTCGATCCGAACCGCATTTCCGGCTATCACGACTTTCCAGCCAAGCCTCTGAACATGCTCGGCGTGCTCAAGATAATGAGCCAGACCAATGATGCGCAGGCGTATATGGAATCGCGCCATCCGCAGAACGCCGAATTCCGTGCATTGCGCGCCGAACTCGAAGCGCTGAATGCCCTTGGCGATGACGATATCGTCGTCGATCCCAAGCTCAAGCTGAAGCCGGGGCAGAGCAGCCCCGAATTTCCGAAACTGCTTCGACTGATCGCGCGCGACCACAGCGATCTGCTGAAGGACGAATACGCCCCGCTGGTTGAACGTCTCGGCCAAAGCGGAGTCTATGAGCAGGACCTCGCTCCGGTCATCAAGGCCGTGCAGAAGAAGTTCGGGCTCAAGGCGGACGGCGTCATTGGTCCGCATACCGTGCTGAAGCTTGCGGGCACGCCGAAAGCCGACCGCCTGCAGAAGGTGATATATGCGCTCGAAGAAATGAGGTGGCTGCCGTCCGACCTCGGCAGCACGCGCGTGTTCATCAACCAGCCGGCCTTCACCGCGACCTATATCGAGAGCGACGAGGAAAAGCTGAAGATGCGCGTCATCATCGGCCGCCCTGAGAATCAGACCAGCTTCTTCTTCAATGAGATCAAGCAGGTCGACTACAACCCTTATTGGGGCGTTCCGCAGTCGATCATCGTCAACGAGATGCTGCCGCGCCTGCGCAACGATCCCGGCTATCTCGACCGTTCCGGCTATGAGGTGACCGACGCCAAGGGCAAGCGCATTCCGTCCTCGGCCATCGATTGGGGCCAGTATGGCGCGAAGATTCCCTTCAACGTCAGGCAGATTCCGAGCGAAGCCAATGCGTTGGGCGAGCTGAAGATCCTGTTCCCCAACAAGCATGCCATCTACATGCACGACACGCCGCAGAAGGCGCTGTTCGATCGCGATTCGCGTGCCTTCAGCCATGGCTGCATCCGACTGAAGGATCCGCGCGGAATGGCTGCCGCAGTGCTGGGCACCGATGTCGCGCACATCGCCAAGAAGCTCAAAGCTGGGCATTCGTCGGAAAAGGTGACGCGCGATATTCCTGTCTACATCGCCTACTTCACGGCTTGGCCCGAGCCTAACGGCAAGGTCGAGTATTTCAACGATGTCTACGATCGCGACGGGCATCTGAAGCTCGCACTCGACAAGGTCGAGACCGCGCGCAAGACCAACATGTGACACGAAAATCGGCCGGTTCTACCGGCCGTTTTTTTGCGCACCGCCATGCCGCCGCCCGATATGCGTCGGCGCGCGGGCGGGGGTTTTCAAGATATTTCAGGAACGGCAAATGGCGCGTCAGGAATCTGGCGCGCTGCAAAAGACAAAATTTGGTCGAGGAGAATGGTGGGCGATATAGGGATTGAACCTATGACCCCACCCGTGTGAAGGGTGTGCTCTCCCGCTGAGCTAATCGCCCGCTCATCGCCCGAAGGCAAAGCGTGGGGCGATATAGGAGACGACCACACACGAAGTCAAGGCACTGATTACACTCTTACAGCAGCAATTAGCGCTTCTGCGAGGCTGATCGTCAATTCGTCATAGTGGGAGATGATTTTCGAGGGCTCGAATTCGCGCACATGGCGGTCTGTATAGCCGAAATCGACCGCGACGACGGGAATGCCGGCTGCCTTGGCGGTGTCGATGTCGGTCCGCGAATCGCCGATCATCACTGACCTGTCACGGTCACCGCCGGCCATTGCGATGGTTTCGACGAGGTGACGCGGGTCGGGCTTGCGGAAGGCGAAGGTGTCCTGGCCGCAGATAGCGGCGAACCGCCGGTCGAGATCCAGGGCTTCCAGAAGCTTGCGTGCGAAGAATTCGGTCTTGTTGGTACAGACCGCCAGCAGGAAGCCTGCGGAGGAGAAGCGGTCGAGCGCCTTGATCACGCCTGGATAAGGCTGGGAGCGGCCGGGCATGTTCTCGCCGTAGTGGTCGAGAAAGAGCGTGTAGAGCCGGTCGTGTTCGTCCGAGGGCAGGGTTTTGCGCTGCGCGGCATAGGCGCGTTCGATCATCACGCGGCCGCCCTGGCCGGCAAGGCTGCGAAACCCGTAGGCGTCGGTGTGCGGAATGCCGCCCGCGGCAAGGCTGTGGTTCAGGCTGTCGAGCAGGTCCGGCGCCGTATCGATCAAGGTTCCGTCGAGGTCGAATACGATGATCGGGCGGCTCATGGGCATGTCCTCGTGTCGCAGTTGCGGGGCTTTGATTCGCGCATAGCCTGCGGGCCCTTGCGGCGCAAGCATCGGCGGTTGGGCCTGGGCGGTAGAAAGCCTTTGCCGCATGGCCTAAAAATGATAGGAGCGCAGCCGAACAACAGGGTGGCCGGGACGACTCCGATGGATGCACGAGCTTTGAAGATTGAAGCCGCCCGCGTGGCGCTCGGCCATGTGGAGGACGGCGCACGGCTGGGGATCGGAACCGGTTCGACGGCCGAGGAATTTGTCCGGCTGCTTGCCGAAAAGGTTGCGGGCGGCCTTAAGATCGTCGGCGTGCCGACGTCCGAGCGGACGGCAGCGCTTTGCCGTGAGCTTGGCGTGCCGCTGTCCACGCTGGACGAAACGCCGGAACTCGACCTGACCATCGACGGTGCCGACGAAGTCGATCCGCAGCTTTCGCTGATCAAGGGCGGTGGCGGCGCGCTGCTGCGCGAGAAGATCGTGGCGGCTGCCTCCAGCAAGATGATTGTCATCGCCGATGAGTCCAAGATGGTGGAAACACTCGGCAAGTTTCCGCTACCCATCGAAGTCAACAAGTTTGGCCTGAAAGCTACCGAAATTGCCATCGCTGCTGTGGCCAAGGAACTTGGCCTGTCCGGTCCACTGACATTGCGGATGACGAACGGCGTTCCGTTTGTTACAGACGGTGGACATTTCATCCTTGATGCATCTTTTGGCCGCATTCCCGATCCAAGAGCGCTATCAAATGGTCTCTTCGCCGTTCCGGGGGTTGTCGAACACGGTCTGTTCCTCGGCTTGGCGCAAGCAGCCATTATTGCGAGCGCCGACGGTGTCAGAACGGTCCATGCGACCCGATAAACAGGAGTCTTATCCATCATGAATTTGGTCCATCGCGTTCGCCGCTTCTCCGCCATGGTGGCGGCGTCGGCTGTTCTTGCAGTCGCAGCTCCGGCATTTGCGCAGGACATCTCCGAGGCGCACCTGAAGGCTGCCCGCGATGCGGTCGCCGCCATCAAGGCAACCGACTTCTACGATGGAATCCTGCCGCAGGCCGCCGCTGCGCTGAAGGCGCAGATGATCGACAAGAACCCGGATCTTCAGGAAGTCATCACCTCGACCGTCGATGACACGACGCTGAAGCTCGCCGGCCGCCGCACCGACCTGGAGAAGGAAACCGCGATGGCCTATGCACGCGTGTTCTCCGAGGAAGATCTCAAGGCGATCGCCGTGTTCTATAATTCGCCGGCCGGCAAGAAGCTGCTGCAGGACGGCCCGATCGTGACGCGCGAAGCGGCCAAGGCCGCCGACATCTGGCAGCGCGGCATTGCCCGCGACCTCGCCGAGCAGGCCGCGACCACGCTCGAGGCGACCCTGAAGGAAAAGGGTCTGGTCCCCAAGCCGGGCACCCTGGATGCCGCCGAGCCCGCCCAGCAGGGCGAGGCCGCACCGGCCAATTGATCGCGAGCACGCGCATCACCATATTGTTCGAAGAGCCCGGGTTGCCCGGGCTTTTCTTTTGGTGAATTGGCTCTTGGTCGAACAGACGGTTCAATCCGGCCGCAAAACGCTCTAACTGTCGTCTGCCCGCCAACGGAGAAGAGGAATCATGACTGCATACGACTACGATCTTTTTGTCATTGGCGGCGGCTCCGGCGGCGTTCGCGCGGCGCGCGTGGCGGCCTCGATGGGTAAGCGGGTGGCGATTGCCGAAGAATTCCGTTTCGGCGGCACCTGTGTGATCCGCGGCTGCGTGCCCAAGAAGCTCTATGTCTATGCGTCCCAGTTTCCCGAGCAGTTCGAGGATGCGGCCGGCTATGGCTGGACCGTTCCGGAAGCGAGCTTCGACTGGCGCAAGCTGGTCAACAACAAGGAACGCGAGATCTCCCGGCTGGAAGGGCTCTACCAGAAGGGCGTTGCCGGCAATGGCGGCGAGATTATTCATACCCGCGCGACGCTCGTGGATCGGCACACGATCAGGCTCGAGGGCGAGAACCGAACCGTCACCGCCGACCAGATCATGATTGCCACCGGCGGGCGGCCCAACCCGCATACCGCGTTGCCCGGCCATGAATATTGCATTTTCTCCGACCAGGCCTTCGATCTGCCGGAACTGCCTAAGTCCATCGTGATTTCGGGCGGCGGCTATATCGCCGTCGAGTTCGCCAACATTTTCCACGGCCTGGGCGTCGAGACGACCCTGATCTATCGCGGCAAGGAGATTCTGAGCCGCTTCGACATGGATCTGCGGCAGATGCTGCATGAGACCATGGAGAAGAAGGGCATCAGGATCATGCTGCACACGGTCTTCGAGAAGATCGAGAAGCGTGCCGACGGACGCCTCGATGCGCATCTCACCGGTGGCGAGGTGCTGACGGCCGATCAGATGATGCTCGCCATCGGCCGTATTCCGAACACGGAAAATCTCGGCCTGGAAGAGGTCGGCGTCGAAATGGGCAAGATGGGCGAGATCATCGTCGACGACTATTCGCGCACCAGCATCGACAACATCTGGGCGATCGGCGACGTCACCAACCGCGTCCAGCTGACCCCAGTGGCCATCCACGAGGCGATGTGTTTCATCGAGACCGCCTACAAGAACAATCCGACCAAGCCTGATCATGATTGCATCGCGACGGCGGTGTTCTCGCAGCCGGAGATCGGCACGGTCGGCCTGTCAGAAGACGAGGCGTCCAAGCGCTTCGCCAATCTCGAGATCTATCGCGCCACCTTCCGGCCAATGCGGCATACGCTGTCGGGTCGGCAAGAGAAGATGCTGATGAAGCTGGTGGTCGATGCCGATACGCGGCGGATGATCGGCGCCCATGTGTTGGGCCCGGATGCCGGCGAAATGGCGCAGCTTCTCGGCATTCCGCTGAAGGCGGGTCTCACCAAGGATGACTTCGACCGCACCATGGCGGTTCATCCGACAGCCGCCGAAGAACTGGTGACGATGTACAAGCCGAGCTACCTGGTGAAAAACGGGCAGCGGGTCGACTAGGAAAACCTTGAACGCGTTCGCTTCCGGCCCAAATCCGGGGTAGAATAGGGGGTCGGCTTCCTGTATAGGGGCCTGTCCCCGAAATTGCGGGTGTTTTGCCGGTCAGTTTTCTGCCGTGACAACAAGTATTGGGTGCAACAATGACGAAATGGTCTCCGAAGTCCTGGCGCAACAAGCCCATCCAGCAGGTTCCGGCTTATCCGGACCAGGCTGCGCTGTTTGAAACCGAGGCCCGTCTTGCATCCTTTCCGCCGCTGGTTTTTGCAGGTGAAGCACGCAAGCTGAAGAAGCAGCTCGCCGCTGTTGCGAACGGCGAAGCGTTCCTGCTCCAGGGTGGCGACTGCGCCGAAAGCTTCGCCGAGCACGGCGCGGACAACATCCGCGACTTCTTCCGCGTCTTCCTGCAGATGTCAGTCGTGCTGACCTTCGCCGGCGCGCAGCCGGTGGTCAAGGTCGGCCGCATCGCCGGCCAGTTCGCCAAGCCGCGTTCCTCGGACATCGAGACTCGCGACGGCGTGAGCCTGCCGAGCTATCGCGGCGACATCATCAATGGCATCGACTTCGACGAGAAGTCGCGCGTGCCGGATCCGGCGCGCCAGGAAATGGCTTATCGCCAGTCGGCCGCCACGCTCAACCTGCTGCGCGCTTTCGCCCAGGGCGGTTATGCCAGCCTAGAGAACGTGCACCGCTGGATGCTCGGCTTCGTGTCCGACAGCCCTCAGGGTGAGCGCTACGAGGCGCTTGCCAACCGCATCACCGAAACCATGAATTTCATGAGCGCGGTCGGCATCACGTCTGAGAACAACTTCGCACTGCGCGAGACCGATTTCTACACCAGCCACGAGGCGCTGCTGCTCGGCTACGAGGAGGCGCTGACCCGCGTCGACTCGACGTCCGGCGACTGGTACGCCACCTCCGGCCACATGATCTGGATCGGCGATCGTACGCGCCAGCCCGATCACGCCCATATCGAGTACTGCCGCGGCATCAAGAACCCGCTCGGCCTGAAGTGCGGTCCGTCGCTGACCCCGGATGGTCTGCTGGAACTGATCGATCTGCTGAACCCGGAGAACGAGCCCGGCCGCCTAACGCTGATCGCTCGCTTCGGTGCCGACAAGGTGGGCGATCACCTGCCCAAGCTGGTGCGTGCGGTGCAGAAGGAAGGTCGCAAGGTTGTCTGGTCCTGCGATCCGATGCACGGCAACACCGTCACGGCCGCAGGGTACAAGACGCGTCCGTTCGACCGCATCCTGAGCGAGGTGCAGGCGTTCTTCGACGTCCACGCCGCGGAAGGCACGCATGCCGGCGGCATCCATGTCGAGATGACCGGCAAGAATGTGACCGAATGCACCGGCGGCGCGCGCGCGATCCGCGACGAGGAGCTGCAGGATCGCTATCACACGCATTGCGACCCGCGCCTCAATGCCGATCAGGCGATCGAGCTGGCTTTCCTGGTGTCGGAGCTGCTGAAGAAGGGCGCCGACCGTAACCAGAAGAAGGTCGCGAACGCCTAACAGAGCGTCGTTCGTCTCTGAAAACAAAAAGGGCGTCGGAAATTCCGGCGCCCTTTTTGTTTGTCCGTAACTTCGGTTTGACCGATTAGTCCTTGCGATAAAGCATCCAATTCTTCCCAGCCCGCGGGGAAATGTCGGAGAAGCGGGTCACGCGATTGCGCCCGTCGATTTTCGAACGGTAGAGGGCGCGATCGGCCTTGGTGTAGAGGTCTTCGGCGCTCTCGGCTTCGGACGCCATGCAGATGCCCATCGATACCGTAACCGGCCCGTAATTCACGCTCGGCTGGCCGCCGCAGAACTGCGTCTGCTCGATGAGAACGCGGATGTGATCGGCAATCTCGAGGGTCGACTGTTCGCTGACGCCGTCCACGACCAGGACGAATTCCTCGCCGCCGGTTCGGGCGACGAACATGTTTTCGCTGACGCTGGTGCGGAAGATGTCGGCGATGATTTTTAGGATCTTGTCGCCGACCGGATGACCATAGCGGTCATTGATCTCCTTGAAGCGATCGATGTCGGCCAGGATCAAGCCCTTGAACATGATGCCGTTGTTGCTGTTGTAGATCGCGGCCAATTCCTTGTCGAAGGCGCGACGATTCCACAGATGCGTGAGCGGGTCGGTGTCGGCCAGCCGCTTGTATTCCTCGAGCTTCGACTTGACGTTTTCCAGTTCGGACGATTTCTCGTCCAGCGTCTGCGCAACCTGCCGACCGTGGTCGATCGTCGAAGTCGTCGCCATCGACATGGCGGTGGCGATCTTCTGCAGGAGCTCCTTGCTGAGCAGGTCGCGGTTGTTCAGGCCGCTCGAGGTCTGGTCGAGGATCTGACCGTATCTTTCGAGATGGGTGCGTTCGTTGCGCAGGAGGCGAGCTACGTCCTCCAACTCCTGGGCAATGACTTCGCGGGCCTTCTCGACGACGGTCTGGTTATGGTTCTGGGCAAAGTACTTCTGGCCGATTTGGTCCAGCCGCTCCTGGGTCGGACGATTGCCAAGTTCGATGACCTCGAGGCTGAGCATCGGATTGGTGCCCGAAAGCGCCTCGTAGAAAATCTCATAGTTGCGCGGCAGCCCCATCACGCCCATCTGGCGCATTGTCGCGACTACGGTACTGGTAAGATCGTTGCCGGATTCACCCGGGGCGACAGCAGGCTGCATTCTTGCTCCACTTTACATTGGAGCCGTGTGAACGGCTCCGCTGCCAATGTCCGATGGCGCGATGATCGAGACATCCATTGATGGGTGGACCCTGCCCGTGGCAAGAGACCGCCCCCACCTTGCGGTCTCTTTGCACATTTAATTTAAATGCGAGGGAGATAAACTTTCCTTAATTTTCAAAGCAAGTGCATTCTTTCGTTCTGTTACGATTTCGAAAAGCTTTTTGCAAAATGAAACAGTTTCATCTGTAACGATGGATAGGCTTAAGCGATGTCGCATTTGCGAAAGCCTGCAAGAAATGCTTGCAATTAGTTTCTTGTCGCGGGTGTGACATGGCGACAGGAAGCTAGGAATGGGCGAACAGAAAACAGGTTCTTGTGGCTGCGGCGCTGTTCGGTTCACGACATCCGGTCCGTTGCGAGGCATCGTCTATTGTCACTGCTCGCAATGCCGCAAGCAAAGCGGCCACTATTTCGCGGCAACGAATGTCGCCGACTCAAATATTGAGATCGAGGGCGCCGAGAACATCACCTGGTACAACGGCTCGGAGGTCGCCCGCCGGGGATTTTGCCGGATCTGCGGCTCGGCGCTGTTCTGGAAACATGGCGAACTGGACACGGTTTCCGTTCTGGCGGGAGCCTTCGACAGGCCCAGCGGGCTTGTCGCTGACAGCCACATCTTCGTGGACCACAAGGGTGACTATTACGAGATTGACGATGGCCTGCCGCAATTTGCGACATCGACGCCGGCGGTGAAAGTCTCCGGCAATTGAACGCCACCTTGATAAGCGTCGCCGTTTGTTGAACGGTTCGTTGCGGCGTGGCGGACTGCCTGAAAGGCGGGATCCTGCGTATATTGTGGTCAAGGAGAACTTCCATGGCCACCATGCCCACATTGTTCATCTCTCACGGCGGACCGAGCATCGTCATCAGCGACACGCCGGCGCGCCACTATCTTGAAAGCGTATCGGGCCTGATGCCTCGGCCGAAGGCGATCGTCGTCGTCTCGGCGCATTTCGAGACGCACGGGGTGACGGTCGTGACCGATCCGAGCCCCGAAATGATTTATGATTTCCGGGGCTTTGCGCCCGAACTCTATGAAATGGTCTATCCCGCTCCCGGCGCGCCTCAACTGGCCGAGAAGGTGATCGGCCTGCTCGACAAGGCGGGGCTTTCGCCGGCGCGGCTTGGCAAGCGCGGCTACGACCATGGCGCCTGGACGCCGATGAAGCTGGCCTTCCCGGATGCGAATATCCCCATCGTGCAGGTCTCGATCGATCCAAATCGCGATGCCGCGTGGCACTATGCGGTGGGCAAGGCGCTTTCGCCGCTGCGCGAGGAAGGCGTTCTGCTGATTGGGTCGGGTCACATCACCCACAATCTGCGTGCCTATTTTTCAGTCATGAGGCAGGGCGCCGCGGTCGATCCCGAACTGGCCGGCAAGGTCACCGCCTTCACCGATTGGTTCGAAGAGAAGCTGAAGGCGAACGATTCGGAAGCGCTGCTCGATTGGAAGCGGCAGGCTCCGTTTCCCATTGAGAACCACCCCACCGACGAGCATCTGATGCCGATCTTCTTTGCCTACGGCGCGGCGGGTGAACATCCGAAAGCGAAACGCGTGCACGACTCGGTCGACAACGGCTTTTTCGCCAACGATTCCTACCTGTTCCAGTGACTGTTGGATTGCGCTACATGATCGTTTCATGACGATTCATGTGGGGATTTTGGCATGGGGCGCCTGATCAGTGCGTTTCGCAATTCTGTCAGGGCGTTCGGCCGGCTTATTCGTAGCGAGAAGGCGTTCCAGCAGGAGGTGATCCTTCTGTTGGTTGCCATTCCGGTTGGCTGGTTCGTTGCCACGAGCTGGAGCGGCTACGCTCTGCTCATCGGCGCGATCCTGATGCTGATGATGGTCGAAGTGCTAAACACCGGCATCGAGGCTGCGTGCAATGCCGTTTCGCGCGAGTTTCATGTCGATATCCAGCTGGCCAAGGACTGCGGGTCTCTCGCGGTCCTGATCTCCATCATCCTGGTCGCCGGCGTCTGGCTGATCGCCCTGATCGAGCGGCTGACCGGCCTTCAAATCTGATCTTCGGCCAGCACGCGAAGCGTATTCCTGTCCGGGTCGGACCTGATACGATGCGACGGGTTTCAGGGGAGATTACCATGCTCGACTTCGAGAAGATTCGCGCCAGGGCTGCCACGCGCAAGGGCGGGCCGCAGGTTCTTGCGTCGTTGCTCGGGCCTGTGCCGCAGAATACAGCGCTCGCCAGGATTCCCGACGACCGCGTCCTTTCGACCATGGCCGAGCGCATTTTTGCAGCCGGCTTCGTCTGGCGGGTGATCGAGCAGAAATGGCCGGGCTTCGAAGAGGCGTTCCTGCATTTCGAGCCCAAGCGCCTCTTGTTCCAGCCCGACGATTTCTGGCACGAACTCACTTCCGACAAGCGCATCGTGCGCAATCCGCAGAAGATCCGCTCGGTTCGCGAGAATGCCGCGTTCGTCGAGCGCGTGTCGAAGGAGCATGGCGGCTTCGGCAAGTTTTTGGCGGAATGGCCGGCCGACGATCAGATCGGGTTGACGGCCTATCTCGCCAAGCATGGCAGCCGGCTGGGTGGTCATACCGGGCAGTATTTCCTGCGATGGCTGGAATGGGACACTTATATCCTGTCGCAGGACATGGTTGCAGCCCTGCGGGACGCCGGGCTTGAGATTTCCGAGAACCCCACCTCGAAGCGAGACCTTGGGCTGATCCAGCAGCAGGTCAACGCCTGGGCGAGCCAGACCGGCCTGCCGCGCAAGCACATTTCGCGCATTCTTTCGATGTCCATCGGCGAAAACCATTCGCCCGAAACCATCCGCGAATACACCGGAGAATAGTGGCACAAGGGAACGGCATTGCCCGGCAGGGGCAGCCGCGCTACACCGCTTGGCATGAACACAAAGCCTGTCGCCCGCGATATACTGCGCATTGCCGTAGCTCAGCTTACCCCGGTCGTCGGCGACATCGCCGGCAATATTGCCAAGGCCAGGGAGGCGAGGGCGGATGCCGCGCGGCAGGGTGCGGACCTTGTCCTGTTCACCGAGCTTTTCATCGCCGGATATCCGCCGGAAGACCTGGTGCTCAAGCCGGCCTTCGTGGCGGCTTGCGAGCGCGCGGCGACCGAGTTCGCAGCCGAGACCGCCGATGGGGGACCCGGCGTCATCATCGGCACGCCGCTGCGGCGCAAGAGCGGGCTGCACAACTCAGTCATCGTGGCCGACGGCGGCAAGGTGATCGCCGAGCGCTACAAGATCGATCTGCCGAACTACGGCGAGTTCGACGAAAAGCGCGTGTTCCAGGCAGGGCCGGACATGCCGGGGCCCGTCAATTATCGAGGTGTCCGGCTAGGCATTCCCGTCTGCGAGGACATCTGGGGCGACCTCGGCGTCTGCGAGACGCTGGCGGAGTCGGGCGCTGAAATCCTTCTGGTGCCGAACGGCTCGCCCTATTGCCGCGGCAAGATCGACGTGCGTCAGCAGGTGGTGATCAAGCAGGTCATCGAAACGGGCCTTCCGGTGCTCTACGCCAACCAACTCGGCGGCCAGGACGAACTGGTCTTCGACGGCGCCTCCTTCGCCATATCGGCCGACAAGCAGCTGGCTTTCCAGATGAGCCAGTTCGAGGAGGTGGTCGTCGTCACCGACTGGAAGCGCAGCGAAAACGGTTGGGAATGCGTCGATGGGCCGGTGTCCAGGATTCCCGATAGCGAAGAAGCCGACTACCGGGCCTGCATGCTTGGCCTGCGCGATTATGTGAACAAGAACGGCTTCAAGAACGTCGTGCTCGGCATGTCGGGCGGCATCGACTCGGCGCTGTGCGCGGCTCTCGCAGTCGACGCGCTCGGCGAAGAGCGGGTGCGCACGATCATGATGCCATACCGCTATACGTCCAGCGATTCGCTCAAGGACGCGGAGGACTGCGCCCGGGCGCTCGGCTGCCGCTATGACATCGTGCCGATCTTCGAGCCTGTCGAAGGTTTCATGCACGCGCTGACGCAGCTCTTCGAGGGCACCAAGGAGGGCATCACCGAAGAGAACCTGCAAAGCCGTGCCCGCGGCACGATCCTGATGGCGATTTCCAACAAGTTCGGCTCGATGGTGGTCACCACCGGCAACAAGTCGGAAATGTCGGTGGGCTACGCCACGCTCTATGGCGACATGAATGGCGGCTTCAACCCGATCAAGGACCTCTACAAGATGCAGGTCTATGCGCTGGCGAGCTGGCGCAATGGCACGGTGCCGCCGGGCGCGTTGGGGCCGTCGGGCGAGGTGATCCCGCAGAACATCATCGACAAGGCTCCGTCGGCGGAGCTGCGTGAAAACCAGACTGACCAGGACTCGCTGCCGCCCTATCCGGTGCTCGACGACATTCTTGAGTGCCTGGTCGAGAACGAGATGGGCGTCGACGAAATCGTCGCGCGCGGCCACGACCGTGATCTGGTCCATCGCATCGAGCATCTGCTCTACATCGCCGAATACAAGCGCCGGCAAGCCGCGCCTGGCGTGAAGATCACCAAGAAGAATTTCGGCCGCGATCGCCGCTATCCGATCACCAACAGATTCAGGGATCGCGGATAAATCCTTGTTTTCAAAGGGAGGTGGCCGTGACTGACTATGAGATCAGTTTCGACAGGGCGCGGATCGATTTCCGCGCCACTTCCGAAATTCTGAAAGCGGCCTATTGGGGCAAGCACCGCACCGATGCGGGCCACGAGCAGGCCTTCGCCAATTCGCTCTGCGCTGCCGCCTACTTGAACGGCCAGCAAGTGGCCTTTGCCCGCGCCGTCACCGACCGCACCTATTTCGGCTATCTCTGCGACATCATGGTCTGGCCCGAGCATCGCGGGCAGGGGCTGGGCCGCAGGCTGGTCAAGGCGTTCCTCGATCATCCCGAACTCGGCTGCATCCTGCACTGGGGCCTGTCGACATCGGATGCGCATGGCGTCTACGAAAAGCTCGGCTTCGTCCGGTCGACGGACGGGCAGTATATGCGCCTGTCGCGCACGCCATCGTCCTGAGCGTCTTACGTCGGTCTAAAGTTCTCTTTGCTAATTTGTTGCAGCTTTACCGCACCGTTTGATCCAAAGCAGCTTTCCTGGGCCTGCGGTCTTGGCGAACACAATTGCCTATTCTATAAGCAACTTCCCGCGTTTCCCCGCTTCGGGAGGGCACGAATGACAGAATTTGACATCGTTATGCGAGGTTCCGAGGCCTAGCTCTCAAGCGCGGCGCCGACGAGGATTGCCCTCATTCGGCCAAGCTTCGGGTTAGGTCTTCTTCAGCCTCGGTCACCGCCGGCGGGTTTCCGGCTGGTTGCCAAATTCGTTTTCGTACCCCGCATCTCCCGGTCGGCTTTGCCGTCCTTTCGCGGTGTTTCCATAGCTGACTTCTTATTGGGATCGGGCGGCTTGTCGCCCCCGAATGACATTATGGCTCGTTTTCGTATCGACTGGCGCGGCGGGGCGTTCCGCAGTGTCTTCGGCTTCACTGCCCAGCATTGGCGCCGCCAGCCTGTCCGGCTGACGGTGATCGGCATTGCAGTGCTTTTGTCGACCATGGCCGACGTTCTCACGCCGCTTTACTCCGGCCGGCTGGTCGATGCCGTCGCCTCCGGCGCGGCAAGCGATGTCGTGGCCTGGAATGCTGCGGTTTCGGCATTCGTCATGCTGCTTGCGTTGGCGCTTGGCGCGATCGTCATGCGGTACGTCACCTTCATGGGCATCGTGAAGCTGACGCTCGACATGATGTCCGACATCGCCTCCGATGCCTTTTTCCGCATCCAGCGTTTCTCGACCGACTGGCACGCGAACGCCTTCGCCGGCTCGACCGTGCGTAAGGTGACGCGTGGCATGTGGGCGCTAGACCTGCTGAACGACACGATCCTGATCGCTCTTCTACCGTCGCTGGTGATGCTGGTCGGCTCGACCATCCTGCTGGCCTGGTATTGGCCGATGATGGGCCTTATCGTGGCGGTCGGCTCGCTGCTCTACATCGTGCTGACGGTGTCGCTCTCGCTCAGCTACGTCGCGCCGGCGGCGAGCCTTGCCAACCGCTGGGACACAAAGCTGGGCGGTGCGCTGGCCGATGCGGTGAGCTGCAACTCCGTCGTCAAGGCTTTCGGCGCCGAGCATCGGGAAGATGCGGTCCTGTCGAAGGTTCTGGGCAAGTGGCAGCACCGCACCGACCGCACCTGGTCGCGCGGCACGATCAACGGCACGGCGCAGGGCGTGACGCTGCTTATCCTGCGCGCTGCGGTGATCGGCTTTGCGCTGCTTCTCTGGGCGAATGGGCAGGCAAGCGCCGGCGACATCGCCTTCGTGCTGACCTCGTTCTTCGTGCTCCAGGGCTATCTACGCGACGTCGGCATGCATGTGCGCAACCTGCAGCGCTCGGTCAACGACATGGAGGAACTCGTCGACATCCACGGCCAGCCCCTGGGCATCGATGACAAGCCGCACGCGAGGTCGATCGAGATCACCGATGGTGAAATCAAGTTCGACAAGGTGACCTTCCACTATGGCAGCCACCATTTGCCGCTCTATCGCGACTTCTCCGTCACGATCAAAGCGGGCGAGCGGGTGGGGCTTGTCGGACATTCGGGCTCCGGCAAGACGACCTTCGTCAAGCTCATCCAGCGGCTCTACGACGTCAGCGGCGGGCGCGTCCTGATCGACGGACAGGACATCTCGCAGGCGCGGCAGTCCTCGCTGCGTTCGCAGATCGCCATCGTGCAGCAGGAGCCGATCCTGTTCCACCGGTCACTGGCCGAGAACATAGCCTATGCTCGGCCCGGCGCCACGCAGGCGGAGATCGAGAAGGCGGCAAAGCTCGCGAGCGCGCACGACTTCATCACCCGCCTGCCGAAGGGCTATGGCACGCTGGTGGGTGAGCGCGGGGTGAAGCTGTCGGGCGGCGAGCGCCAGCGTGTGGCGATAGCCCGGGCCTTCCTGGCCGACGCACGGATCCTGATCCTGGACGAGGCAACCTCGAGCCTGGATTCGGAATCGGAGGTGCTGATCCAGCAGGCGATGGAGCGGCTGATGGTCGGGCGGACCACGCTCGTCATCGCGCACCGGCTTTCCACCGTGCAGGCGCTCGACCGGCTCTTGGTGTTCGATCGCGGCCGCATCGTGGAAGAGGGCGACCACGCTGCCCTCATTCGGCTCAACAACGGCATCTATCGCCGCCTGTTTGAGCGGCAGGCGCTGGAACTGACCAAGGGCCTAGTCTGAAAAGGGTATTGTGGGCCACGCTTTGCCGTGGCCCATGATCCGCATGGCAGCCTTGCCAATGTCCTAAGCATCCGTTAACCGGTGCAAATGACCGTAACCGTTCGCTTCGCTCCGTCGCCGACAGGCCGTATCCACATCGGCAATGCGCGCACCGCGCTGTTCAACTGGCTGTTTGCCCTGAAGAATGGCGGCCGCTTCGTCCAACGCTTCGACGACACCGACATCGCGCGCTCGAAGCAGGAATATGCCGACGCCATTCTCTATGACCTGCACTGGCTGGGCATTTTCCCGGATGCCACCGAGTATCAGTCGCGTCGCTTCGGCCGTTACGACGAAGTCACGGAATGGATGAAGGCAGCCGGGCTGCTCTATGCCTGCTACGAGACGCAGGAAGAGCTCGAACTGCGCCGCAAGATCCGCCTTTCGCGAAAGCTGCCGCCGGTCTATGGCCGCGAGGCGCTGAAGCTTACGCCTGAGGAACGCGAGGCTCTGGAGGCCGAAGGCCGCAAGCCGCACTGGCGCTTCCTGCTGCCCAATTTCAAGCACGACCCGTTCGAAACCGAACGTACCGAGATCCACTGGAACGATCTCGTACGCGGCGAGGAGACCGTGGATCTCGCTTCGCTCTCGGACCCGGTTCTGGTGCGCGAGGACGGGACCTATCTCTACACGCTGCCTTCCGTGGTCGACGATATCGACATGGGCATCACCCATATCATCCGCGGCGACGACCATGTCACCAACACCGGCGTGCAGATCGCGCTGTTCCGCGCGCTGGGCGCCGAGGCGCCGATCTTCGGCCACCACAACATGCTGACAACGAGCGGCGGCGAGGGGCTGTCGAAGCGCACGGGCGCGCTGTCGATTTCGGGCCTGCGCGAATCCGGCATCGAACCTATGGCGGTTGCCTCTCTGGCGGTGCTGATCGGCTCGTCGGAAAACGTTGCCGCCATGCCGAGCATGTCGGAACTGGCCTCCCATTTCGATCCGGCGGCGACGTCCAAGTCGGCTTCGAAATTCGATCCGGACGAGCTCGTCGTCCTCAACCGTACGCTGCTTCACAAGATGCCGTTCGAGCAGGCCCAAGACCGACTCTCGGCCCTCGGCGTATCGGGCGATCAGGCGGAAGCCTTCTGGCTTGCTGTGCGCGGCAATCTCGACAGGCTGGCGGATGCCGCAGGCTGGTGGCGTATCGTCCGTCAGGGACCGGAGCAGCCGGCGGAACTGTCCGAAGGTGATGCCGAGTTCGTGGGGCAGGCGCTCGACCTTCTGCCCGAAGAACCCTGGGATCGCGAAACCTGGAAGTCGTGGACCAATGCGGTGAAGGAAGCGACCGGCCGAAAGGGCAAGGCCTTGTTCATGCCGCTGCGCCTGGCGCTTACTGGCCTGGCTTCCGGCCCGGAGCTCGCAGATCTATTGCCCCTTCTGGGTCGGGAAGGAACACTGGCCCGACGACCCTGACCTTGCGGTTCGGGTCGAGGTCGCGCTCGACCGGCGGCTCGCGTGTCGCGCTGCTGGCCGTCTTAACCTTGGCAGGCGAGGCGGGAGGCTCCGGCTTTACGATGGACGATGAATGGGTCGGATCGGATGCCGTCGCCGGGGCATCGGGCCGCGGGGGATTGCCGGCGATGATCTCGAAGCCGGAGGACTGCTGGCCCGTATCATCGACGGGATCCAGCGTCTGTCGCTCAATAGCCTGATTGTCGTTTAGCGAGGCGGTGTCGCTCTGTTCGCCAGAGGCATATCCGTCGTCTTGATCGCTGACTGCAGCCTCGTCGCTCTGTTCGTTGGGCCCGGCCTCGTTGAGGATCTGGTCGATTGTGCGTCCGTTCCTGGCGTCCGCATCGGTCGTGGAATCCAGAGGATATGAGTCCGCTTCCTGGCGGCAGCCATTGGCATCTAGCGCCGCGATGATTTCTTCAGGCGACCTTGCGGGAGCAACATAAGCGGCCTCGGCGCGCGCGCGTTGCAGGCTGTCGAGATTGCTCTCCATCTTCGCCAGGGTGGCGTTCAGGCTGGTGCAGTTCTCCGCGCCGCGCCCGGTCGAGGAAAAGCCGCAGCCGGTCACTTGCGCACGATTCCGCAGCTTGACGATCTGATCGCGCTGCTTGGCGATCGCGGTGTCGTATTTGGCCGTATTGGGCGCCTGGCGAGGCGCGAGGCCAACCAGCTCGGCTTCGAGCTGGTCGCACAGGCGAGGATTGGCAGGGGCTTGCGCGATAGCGGCGAAGACGCCTGAGGAGGTGCCGGCAAGGATAGCAATTGCCTTGAGGAACCTTTTTGACCCGGCCGTCATCTTCACTCCGATATTCCTTCGCCCCCCGCTGTGGCGCCTAGCACAAGCGGGGTTAACTGCCGATTTACACTTAAAATCCGGTCTCTCGGATTTCGTTCCGTTTCCCTCAGTCCGGCTTGGCCAGCGTCGCCTGGGCCCTGTGCCCGGCTTCAACGACGGCCAGCGCGGTCATGTTGACCACGCCGCGCGACGTCACAGAGGGCGTCAGGATGTGTGCGGGCTGTGCCGTGCCGAGCAGGATCGGGCCGACATGCAGCGCATCCATCATCATCTTGACGGTGTTCAGGGTGATGTTGGCCGCGTCGAGGTTCGGGAAGACGAGAAGATTGGCTTCGCCCTTCAGCGTCGAGTGCGGATAGACCCTCTGCCGCAGGTGCTCTGAAAGCGCCGAATCGGCATGCATTTCACCGTCGCATTGCAGGTCGGGCGCCACTCGCTTCAGGATCTCGGCTGCCTCGCGCATCTTCAGCGCGCTCGGCGCGTCGCGCGAGCCGAAATTCGAGAAGGACAGCAGCGCGGCCTTGGGCTCGATGCCGAAGCGGCGGATTTCCTCGGCCGCCAGGATCGTCATCTCGGCGATCTCTTCCGCGGTCGGGTCGATGGTGACGTAGGTGTCGGTGAGGAAGATGACGCCACGGCTCGTGATCAGCATGGAAAGTGCCGAGAGATCGTGATCCCGCACGCCTTCGCGAGCGCCGACCAGCAGCTTCACGTGGCGCAGGTGGCGGGCGAAGCGACCGTCGAGACCGCAGATCATGGCGTCGGCTTCGCCGCGGCGTACCGCAAGGCCCGCGATCACCGTGCTCTCGGTGCGGACCATGGTGCGCGCCGCTTCCTGGGTGATGCCGCGCCGGCCGCCGAGTTCGATCAGCAGTTCGACATAGTCGCGATAGCGCGGATCGTCTTCCGGATTGATCAGCTCGAAGTCGGTGCCCGGCCGGATGCGCAGGCCATAGCGGCGCAAGCGCACGTCAACGACGTTAGGACGGCCGATGAGGATCGGCTGGGCGATGCCTTCCTCCAGCACCACCTGTGCCGCGCGCAGCACGCGCTCGTCCTCGCCATCGGCATAGATGACGCGCTTTGCGCTGGAAGCCTTGGCAGCGGAGAACACCGGCTTCATCACGAGGCCGGAGCGGAAGACGAAGCGGTTGAGCCGGTCGAGATAGGCCGGGAAATCGGTGATCGGGCGGGTAGCCACGCCGCTTTCGCAAGCTGCCTTGGCCACGGCCGGGGCGATACGCAGGATGAGGCGCGGATCGAACGGCGAGGGGATCAGGAAGTCCGGCCCGAACATCGGCGTCTCGCCCGAATAGGCCTTTGCGGCGACGTCGGAAGGCTCCTCTCGCGCCAGCGAGGCGATCGCGCGGACCGCTGCCAGCTTCATCTCTTCGTTGATGGCGCTCGCTCCGCAATCGAGCGCGCCGCGGAAGATGTAGGGGAAGCAAAGGACGTTGTTGACCTGGTTGGGGAAGTCAGAGCGCCCGGTGCAGATCATGGCGTCGGGGCGGGCGGCGCGCGCCACTTCCGGCATGATTTCAGGCGTCGGGTTGGCCAAGGCAAGGATCAGCGGCTTTTCGGCCATATCCTTCAGCAGTTCCGGCCGCAGGACGCCGGCAGCGGAGAGGCCCAGGAAAACGTCGGTGCCACCGATGACATCGTCCAGCGTCCGCGCGTTGGTGTCCTTGACGTAAGGATCCTTCCAGCGGTCCATTTCCTCGACGCGGCCTTTATAGGCGACGCCGTAGCGGTCCGTGACCCAGATGTTCTCGACCTTGGCGCCGAGCGAGACGAGCAGGTTGAGGCAGGCAAGTGCTGCCGCGCCGGCGCCCGAGGTGACGATCTTGACGTCCTCGATCTTCTTGCCGGCAAGCTCCAGCCCGTTGAGGATGGCAGCGGCGACGATGATGGCGGTGCCGTGCTGGTCGTCATGGAAGACGGGGATCTTCATCCGCGCCTTGAGCTGCTCTTCGACCTCGAAGCATTCAGGCGCCTTGATGTCCTCAAGATTGATGCCGCCGAAGGTTGGTTCCAGCGCGGCGATGGTCTCGACCATGCGATCGATTTCCGGCGCGTCGATCTCGATGTCAAACACGTCGATGCCGGCGAATTTCTTGAAGAGGACTGCCTTGCCTTCCATCACAGGCTTGGAAGCGAGCGGGCCGATATTGCCGAGACCGAGAACGGCGGTGCCGTTGGAGATCACGGCCACGAGGTTGGCGCGGGCGGTGTAGTCGGCTGCCGTCGCGGGCTCGTCGCGGATCGCAAGGCACGGAGCGGCAACGCCGGGCGAATAGGCGAGCGCCAGGTCGCGCTGGTTGCCGAGCGGCTTGGTCGCCTGGATCTCGAGTTTTCCCGCAACGGGATATTTGTGGAAGAACAGCGCCGCCTCGTTGAGGTCGGAGCGTGCCGCGTTGTCTTTTTCGGTATCCATTTCAGCCGCTTTAATCCGCTCGGTCGTCAGGGCCTGACCCTGGACCATGTTTTTAACACGCAACGCCGCGTTTTCGAGATCGTTCACCGACCGAAAACGCGGGCAATCGCCAAGTTTTCGTGATTCCAAATGGTTGGAACCACTAATTCACAAATTGAGACCGATCTGTGATCGGCTCAGAAGGCGCTCACATAGAGCCCGCCATCCACCGGTATGTTCTGGCCGGTAAGATAGCCCGCATGCGCCGAGCAGAGGAAGGCGCAAATCTGGCCAAACTCCTCCGGCGTGCCGAGTCGCTTGGCTGGAATGTCGGCGCTCAGGCGTTCCTTGCGCTCCTTTGCAGCCTCCGACGTCTCGACTTCGCCGTTTCCGTGCGTCGTGCGCAGGCGGTCAGTGTCGAGCTTGCCGGGCAGCATGTTGTTGATGGTGACGTTGCGGCTGATGACGGTGCGCGCCACGCCGGCCAAGAACGAGGTGAGGCCCGCGCGTGCGCCCGACGACAGGTCCAGCCCCGGGATCGGCACGTAGACCGACAGCGACGTAATGTTGACGATGCGGCCGAAGCCGCGTTCGGCCATGCCGTCGATGACGGCCTGAACGAGCTCGATCGGCGTGATCATGTTGTTGGTGACGCCGTCGATCAATTTCTTGCGATCGAGTTCGGCCAGCGGGCGCGGGGGCGGCCCACCATTGTTGTTGACGAGGATGTCGGGAGAGGGCGCCGCGGCCAGCAGGGCCTTCTGCACGGCCGGATCGGCAACATCGCCCACCACCTCAATGACGCTGACACCGAAGCGGTCGCGGATTTCCTGGGCGGTCTTTGCCAGTTTCTCTTCATCGCGACCGTTCACGACCAGATTGCAGCCTGCCTCGGCCAGGGCCATGGCGCATCCGCGCCCAAGCCCCCGGCTCGATGCGCACACGATTGCCGTCTTTCCCCGAATGCCGAGATCCATGATTTGCTTCTCCGATTTGCAGGCCGATAACCTATCCCTTGTCACGGAAACCGCAACCGTCATACGCCTGTTGCATGAATCTGGGCATAGGCAGCGCAACCGTTAACGGAACGAATGCCATGTCCGGTCAAACGCCCCGCACATTCCGCACCCTGTTCATTTCGGATGTCCATCTTGGCTCCAAGCCGGCAAAGGCGGAGTTTCTGATCGACTTCCTGCGCCACCACGAGGCCGAGACGATCTTTCTCGTCGGCGATATTGTGGACGGCTGGAGGCTGCGCCGTTCCTGGCACTGGCCACAAACCCACAATGACGTGGTCCAGAAGCTGCTGCGGCAGGCCCGCAAGGGCACCAAGATCATCTACATCGCCGGGAACCACGACGAATTCCTTCGCATGTTCCAGGGCACGCATTTCGGCGGCATCGAAGTCGCCGACCGCGCGATCCACGAGGCGGCCGACGGCAAGCGCTACCTGGTCATCCATGGCGACCAGTTCGACGCCATCGTCCACAATGCGCGCTGGCTCGCCTATCTGGGTGACAAGGCCTATGACCTTGCCATCGTCGTCAACCGCGTCGTGTCGCGGCTGCGCCGCATGTTCGGCATGCCTTACTGGTCGTTCTCTTCCTGGGCCAAGATCAAGGTCAAGAAGGCGGTGAACTTCATCGGCGCCTTCCAGGACGTTCTGGCCGAAGAGGCGCGGCGCTCGGATGTCGATGGCGTGATCTGCGGCCACATCCACCACGCGACGATCGAGGATTTCGGCGACGTGAGATACGTCAACACCGGCGACTGGGTGGAAAGCTGCACCGCTGTCGTGGAGCATTTCGACGGCACGATGGAAATCCTGTGCTGGCCGCAGGTGCTGGCGACGAACCCGGTTCCGGAGACGGTCTTCGTGCCGACGGTCATCGAAGGGGGCGCCGTCAAGGCGGCGTGATGGGCATTTGCCATGCATTGGGAGCCTGCGAAACAGCGCGCCCGCATCGATAGGGCGACGCATACGGCCTCGGCCGATCCTGCCGCCCTGCAGCCGGCCGCGAGGCACGCGCGAAAGCTTGGCGTGCTCGGTACGGTGGATGCGAAGCTTCCAGCGATTGCGCGTTCCCGAAATGCCATACGGCCTGAGGCATCAGGCGTAAAAATCCAGGCGAGTAGGCCAGCGGGGTTGCCTTGTTTCCCGGCAATCGGGGTCATGTTAATGGAGCCGGTAGCGCGGCCGGGGATTTTCGCATGAGTCGCGCCCGGACCAGCGCTCCCTCATGCCATTACCGTCGACGCTTTCACCTGATCAGCTTGTCAAGCCGCGCCATTTCGAGCTGCGCATATCGCTGATCTTCCTGGCGATATTCATCCCGCTTGGCGTGCATCTGCCCTATTTCCCGCTGTGGCTGGAATCCAAGGGTTTTGCGGCGGAACAGATTGCGCTCATCCTTTCGGCGCCGATGTTCCTGCGCGTGGTCACCACGCCCTTCATCACCGCAATGGCCGACCGGGCGAAGGATCGTGCCAATGTGCTGATCCTGATGGTCGCGGCAGCGCTTTTGCTCTCGGCCGGCTACTTCCTTGAGCCGACTTATGCCGTCGTTCTTGGCGTTTCGCTGGTGCTGGCGGTGTTCTGGACGCCGCAGACGCCACTGACCGATTCGCTGGCGCTTTCGGGCGTGCGGCGCTTCGGCTCGGTCTATGCGCGAATGAGGATCTGGGGCTCGATCTCGTTTCTGGCAGCCAATCTGGTGGGCGGCGCGGTGCTGGCGGTCTACAGCGCAAATGCCGTGCCGGTCATGATTTCCGTGGGGCTCGTCGGCGCGCTGGCGGCTTCGTTCCTTGCGCCACGCCTGGGGCGCCCGAGACGCGCTTCGCCGCTGTCGGCCACGGAACTGCAGGAGGAGGCGCCAAAGCTCCTCAACGCCTATTTCCTGTTCTTCGTCATCGGAGCCGGGGTGATCATTTCCAGCCACGGCTTCCTTTACAGTTTCGTCTCGATCTACTGGAAATCGATCCAGCTCAGCGAAACGCTGGTCGGCCTGCTGTGGGCCTGGGCCGTGGTGGCCGAGGTCGGCATGTTCATGGTTTTCACGCGCGTCTTCAGCCATATGCGCGCGCCGACGCTTCTGCTGATGGCCGGTCTGGCGGCGATCCTGCGCTGGCTCATGTATCCGCTCATCTGGCCGCTCGGGCTGGGCGCATTCGGCTTCTTCGTCGCGCAGACGCTGCACGCTTTCTCCACCGGCCTCATCCTGATCGGCGTCCAGAAGATGATCGGCGAGACCGTGGCCGAGGAGCGGATGGGCGCGGCGCAGGGCATCGCCTTCTTCGCCAACGGCTTTGCCATGGCGAGCGTGACGCTGTTCTCCGGCGCGCTTTACGATCGGCTCGGCGTCGACGGTTTCTTCGTCATGGCAGGCGTGGCGATGCTCGGCCTGCTCTTTATCGGCCTCGCTGCCCGGTCAGCCCCAAAGCGCCTGCTGGGGAGGCGAGACGAGCGAGCCGTTGTAGACGAGGCCGGGTGAGCGGTCGCGCGCCAGAAGCAGCGGCCCGTCGAGATCGACGAACTCGGCGTCCTGCGCGAGCAGCACCGCCGGTGCCATGGCCAGCGACGTGCCGACCATGCAGCCCACCATGATCGAGAAGCCAAGTTCCTGCGCCCGGTCGCGCAGGAGCAGGGCGGCCGTCAGCCCGCCGGTCTTGTCGAGCTTGATGTTGATCGCGTCATAGAGTCCGAGCAACGAGGTGAGATCCTCGACGCCGTGCCCGCTTTCGTCGGCGCAGATCGGCACCGGGTGCGGAATGTCGCGCAAAATGCCGTCCTTGCCAGCGGGCAGGGGCTGTTCGATCAGCGCGATGCCGAGATCGGCCGCCACTGCCATGTTTTCGCGGATGTTTTGGTCCGTCCAGCCTTCGTTGGCGTCGAGAATGATGCGGCTGTTGGGCGCTGCTTCGGCCACCGCGCGGATTCGGGCAATGTCGCCATCTCCGCCGATCTTGACCTTCAGCAAAGGACGGGCCGCATTCTCGCGAGCCTGCGCGGCCATCGCCTCGGGGGTGCCGAGGGAGAGGGTGTAGGCCGTCTCCAGCGGCTTGGGGGGCGAATCGGAAAGGCGCTGCCATGCGGGGGTGCCGGAGATCTTGGCTTCCAGATCCCAGAGAGCACAATCGACGGCGTTGCGGGCGGCGCCGGCCGGCATCGATTCCATCAGGGTTTGCCGGTCGAGGCCGGTGGCAATCTTGGGTGCAATCGATTCGATAGCTTCCTGCACACCCTCCATGGTTTCGCCATAGCGCTTATAGGGAACGCACTCGCCGCGCCCCGTGAAATCGCCGTCCGAAATCGTGCAAGTTATGACTTCTGCTTCGGTTTTCGAGCCGCGCGAGATCGTGAAGGTGCCGGCTATGGGGAAGCGCTCAGCATTGACCGAAAGGACACGCGCCATAATTTTTTCTCCAACTCTTCGCCGCTGCTTGGCCGATAAAGTGACAGACCCGATATGACGGGATATGACAGGCAGCTATGTTGATCAACGCCAACAATCGGCGGCCTAGCACCGCCACCGAGAATCCACCTCTCGTGACAGAGGTGGAGCGGGATGGCGTGCGTGTCTATGCCCTGTCGGGCTCCTGGATAACCCGTACCGTGGCGCAGGTCGATGCCGAGATACGGCGACTCGAGACGCAGCGGAGCGGCGAAGTGCTGACGCTCGATCTGTCGGGAATCGACAAGATCGATACCGCAGGTGCCTGGCTGATCGACAGGCTTCGGACCGTCAACGAAGGTCACGGCTCCCAGGTCACGCTGCTGGCACAGAGCCGAGAGGCGTCGATCCTGCTCGATGCGGTTCGTGAGGCATCGCGCCGAGGCGCCGATACGGAGCGCGCCAGGGGCCCCGGCCTCCTGATCGTGGCGCTCGAAGCCATAGGTCGCACTGTCTACACGATCCGCGACGACTTCCTCGCCTCGATGAACATATTGGGCTCGACGATCCGCGGCGCGCAATTGAAGCTCGGGCGTGGGCACGCCATCAACCTGGCGGCGATCTTCAATCAGATCGACCGCATGGGCGTCGGGGCTGTCCCCGTGGTGGTGCTGATGTCCACCATCGTCGGTGCGATCGTGGCCCAGCAGGGCGCCTACCAGCTCCGCTATTTCGGTGCCGACATCTTCGTCGTGGACCTGGTCGGCATCCTGATTCTGCGCGAGCTGGGCGTGCTGATGACCGCCATCATGGTGGCCGGCCGATCAGGTAGCGCGATAACGGCCGAGATCGGCTCGATGAAGATGCGCGAGGAAGTGGACGCGCTGAAAGTCATCGGCCTCAACCCGGTGGGCGTTCTGGTGTTCCCGCGACTTGTTGCGCTGGTGATCGCTCTGCCTTGCCTGACGGTTGCCGCCAATTTCGCGGCCCTGGGCGGCGCCATCGTGATTTCCTACTACTATTCGAACATCAGCCCGACGGCATTCGTCGACCGGTTGCGCGTCGGCATCGATCTCAGCACCATCTTCTCCGGGCTGATCAAGGCGCCGTTCATGGCCATGATCATCGGCATTCTGGCGTCCGTCGAGGGACTGAAGGTCGGCGGCAGCGCCGAATCACTGGGCCGCCATGTGACCGCCTCGGTGGTCAAATCGATCTTCGTGGTCATTATCCTGGATGGCGCCTTCGCCATCTTCTTCGCATCCATCGGCTTCTAGAGGCGAAAATGACCCAGGAGGCCCTGACGACCCGGATGGCAAGCGACACGGCGGATGATTCCGATGTCGTGCTTGCCGCCCACAACATCACGGTCGGTTTCGAGGACAACATCGTGCTCGAAAACCTCTCGCTGGACATTCGTCGAGGCGAGATCCTCGGTTTCGTTGGCGCTTCCGGCGCCGGCAAGTCGGTGCTGCTCAGGACCGTGCTTGGGCTGACCAAGAAGCGCTCGGGTACGATCAAAATCTTCGGCGTCGACGTCGACAAGGCCAACGAGGTCGAGCGTATGCGGCTCGACATGCGGCTTGGCGTGCTGTTCCAGCACGGAGCGCTGTTTTCGGCGCTGACCGTGCTTGAAAACGTGCAGGTGCCGATGCGCGAGTATCTCGATCTGCCGAAACGGCTGATGGACGAACTTGCGCTGCTCAAGGTCGAGCTGGTCGGCCTGCCGCGCGATGCGGCCCAGAAATTCCCGTCTGAACTGTCGGGCGGCATGATCAAGCGCGCCGCCCTTGCCCGCGCGCTTGCGCTCGACCCGGACATCGTCTTCCTTGACGAGCCGACCTCCGGCCTCGACCCGATCGGTGCGGCCGATTTCGACGAACTGGTCGCGAAGCTGCGCGACACGATGGGTTTGACCGTCTACATGGTGACTCACGATCTAGACAGCCTTTTCGCGGTGTGCGACCGAATTGCAGTTCTCGGCAAGAAAAGGGTACTGATAGAGGGCACAATAGAAGACATGCTTGCCAGCGAAGAGCCGTGGGTGAAATCTTACTTCCGGGGCAAGCGCGCACGGCAGATCGACTTGGCTGCCAGGGGGTAGAACCAAACCGCGAATGGAAACCAGAGCCAACTACGTCATCGTCGGAATTTTCACTCTCCTAGCGATCCTTTCTGCTTTTGCCTTCGTCTACTGGACGGCGGCAATCGGGGAGCGCGGCGAGACAGCGCTGCTGCGTGTGCGTATTCCCGGCTCCGCCGCAGGTCTCGCGCGCGGTAGCGCGGTGCTGTTCAACGGCGTGAAGGTTGGCGATGTGCGTCGCGTTTTCATCGACGTGCAAAATCCGACGGTGGCAATCGCCGATACGGAGATCGACCGCCTGACCCCGATCACCAAGTCGACTCAGGCCGATATCGGCATTGCAGGCCTGACCGGCCAGGCCAATATCGAGCTCAAGGGTGGCAATCCGCAGGAAGTGAACCTGTTCGACGAGGCGGAGGCGAACGGCAAGGTCGCGGAGATCACGGCCAACCCCTCCGCGGTGACCAATCTGCTCCAGACCGCGCAGGCGCTGTTCAAGCGGGCCGACAACGTGCTCTCCCAAGTCGAGGTTTTCGTCGGCGAGGTGCACGAGCCGCTCACGCGCACGGTCAACAACGCCGAAAAGTTCTCGGAAGCGCTCGGCCGCAACGCCGAGGGCGTCGACAAGTTTCTTGCTAATGTGAGCAAGCTGTCGGAAACGCTAGGTGGGGTTTCCGGCAAGATCGAGGGCACGCTTACGGCTGTCGACGACCTATTGAAGTCCGTCAACAAGGACAAGGTGTCGGAAATCGTCACCAATCTCCAGAAGTTCACCAGCAATCTGAACGAGAACACCAAGGATCTCGACAAGATCATTGCCGGTGTCCAGAAGGCGGTCGGCAACATCAACGGCTTTGCCGAGAAGGGCAGCGACACGCTGACCAAGGCCGACGGCATCCTGAGCGCCGTCAATCCCGAGTCCCTGCGCACCACGCTCGGCAACTTCCAGGATGCCAGCCGCGACGCCAAGACTGCTGCGTCCGATGTGGCGAAGGTCACCGAGAAATTCGGCAACCGGTCCCACGACATCGATCGCATGATCAGCGATGCGACCGAGCTTGCCCACCGCCTCAACGCGGCTTCCGTGCGCATCGACGGCATATTGACGAGGGTCGACCAGTTGCTGGGCTCCGGTCAGGCGAATGGCCTGATGTCCGAGGCAACCGGGACGTTGAAGGCGTTCCGCCAGGTTGCGGACACGCTCAATGCTCGCCTCGACACGATTTTGAACGGGATACAGCAGTTCACCGGGCCCGGCCTGCGCGACGTCGAGGCGTTCGTCCGCGATGGCCGCCGGTCGATCAACCGCATCGAACAGGCCATTACAGACCTGGAGCGCAACCCGCAGCGGATCATTACCGGTGGAGAGGGTACCGTTCGGGAGTATGACGGGCGGGCACGACGTTGACATTGCCGGACGCGCATTCGAAGAAAGCGTTGGTACAGATATAGATTTGCCGCCGCACGGCGGAAGAAGCTGTAATCTTGGGGACGGGATTAGCGGTGAAGACATTTCAGGTCATGGCGGGCGTTGCGGCCGTCTCGTTGACGCTTTCGGGTTGCGCGCTGTTCAAAAGCCCCACCCCGCTCGACTCCTATGAGTTGTCGGCGCCCTCTGGCACGGCAAAGCAGATGCGCAAGCGCGTGCAGATCCTGATCGCCGAGCCGCCGGCCCTGAAATCGCTGGACGGCCAGAACATCGTCATCAGGCGCCCGTCCGGCGTCATTGAATTCCTCAAGGGCGCCCAGTGGTCGGACCGCCTGCCGCGCATCGTGCAGGCGCGCCTTGCCGAAACCTTCCAGCGTTCCGGCGCCTTCGCCGGCGTCGGCTTGCCCGGCGAAGGCCTGGCGATCGACTATCAGGTGATCGCGGAACTGCGCACCTTCGAGGTGCATGTCGACGGCGACCGCAACGCCCATATCGAGCTGTTCGTCCGCCTGCTCAACGACCGCAACGGCGAAGTGCGCGCGTCCCACGATTTCACGGCCAGTTCGCCGGTGAGCGGAAGCGGCAATGATGCTTATGCGCAGGCGCTCAACCGGGCATTCGAAAAAGTGGCCGCTGACATCGTCGAGTGGACGGATTCGGTCATCTGACCACGGCTGTTGCAGCCAGTAGTGACGCTGTCGCACTGACCACTCAGCCCGGTTCCGGGATTTGCAGACAAAGAAAAAGGCGGGAGTTTTCTCCCGCCTTTTTTGTTGTTCCTATGTGCTGCTCTGCTTCCGTAGGCGCCCACCAAACGGAAGTCCGAAGGGCCGGGCCGCTTGGGCCGGCCATCGTCTTGGCCGTGCCTCCAGCCCGCTTTGCGATGAGGCCGTCGGCCTTGTCCCAAGCCACCACCGGCAGAATGTTTCCGAATAGGCATGAAAGTCTCTGGCTGTGCGGCTTCTGTGCCGAAAGAGACCTTTCGCACTGACCGCTCAGCCCGGTTCCGATATTTGCAGACAAAGAAAAAGGCGGGAGTTTTCTCCCGCCTTTTTGGTTTTGCCTATGGGCTGCTTTCCTTACCGGAGGCGCCCGCTCGCATGGGCCAGCATGGTGTAGACCTTGCCGGTGTCGGACGAGAGGTAGGTCTGCGTCATGACGTTGTCGTGGTCATTGCGCGAGACGTCCTTCAGCAGCTTTTCGAAGTCGTCGCAGTAGCGGTCCACCGCGGCGCGGAACTCGCCGTCGGCCTGGTACTTGCGGCGGATCTCGTCAAAGGTCTGCTGTCCCTTGAGGGTGTAGAGCCTGCGCGTGAACACGTCGCGCTCGCCACGGCGATAGCGGTTCCACAGCTCGATCGAGGCCTCGTGGTCGATCGCGCGAGCGATGTCGACCGAGAGCGAGTTGAGCGATTCGACGACATGGGCCGGCGAACGGGCGGCGGCTGCCGCGCGGGGCGCGTCGGCGGGCGGCGTCGGCCGTGCAGCTTCGTCGCGCGAGGCGCCGCTCAGCAGGTCACGCACCCAGCCGCCGGGCTGGGGACGGGCATTGCCCTGGGCCCGTGCGGGCGCGGCGGGGCGCTGCTCGACCTCCAGGCTACCACGCAGCGCGAGGTCGCCTGCCGGCGCACGCGGCGCTTGCGGAGCGGGCGCGGGTGCCGGTGCCGGCGCTGCAGTGCGCGGCTCGGGCGCACGGGCGACCGGAGCTTTGTCGGCCACGTCGACCGTGCGGCCGGACTTGGCCACGATCTCGGACAGCTCCTTCAGCGCCTTGATCTGCTCGGTCACGGCGCGGCGCATGGCGGTCGTCGACTGCTTGGCCTCTTCGGGCATGTCGAGCACGCCCTTCTTCAGCTCGGCGCGGGTGTCGTCGAGCTCGCTCTTGATCGAGCTTGCCGTGCGGCGCATGTCCTCGGTCGCGTCGGCAAAGCGCTTGGTCGCCGCTTCCACGACTTCCGTGATCGCGCCGCGGATCTTGTCGGTCGAGGCGAGGGTGCGGCTTTCGGCCTTTTCCAGAGCCTTGCCGACCAGGTCCTCGAACGACTTCATGACGCGCTCGAGGTCTTCCGACTTCTTCACCAGGCCGACCGCGAGGTCTTCCAGCGAGGACTGGCGCTCGAGCGTGTGCTCGAGATTGTTCTGGGCCGAGCTGAGAAGTTCCGACGCGCTCGACAGAAGGCGGCTGTGGTCGTCGAAGCGGGTCGCGATGGATGCCACTTCCTTGAGCGTTGTGGACGACATTTCGGTGAGGCGGGTGGCGTTGGAGTCCACCAGCCGGGCCGAGCTTGCGAACGTCTGGGCAGCCTTCTCGGTCGTTGCGGCAAAGCTCTGGGTGCTGCCGACGAGACGTTCGTCGACATTGGAGAGATTGGCCGCAGCCTTTTCGATCAGGTCGTTGAGCTGTGCGCTCGACAGCGACAGACGGTCGATCAGGCCGCTGACGCCTTCCGCGAGGTTCGAGCGGGCGCCTTCGACTGCCGAAAGCGTTTCGGCGGTGCGGGTGGCAAGCGCGTTGACCAGCGCGGCATTTTCGGTGCGCATGCGCTCGGTGGCGCGCTGGGTGGCCTGCTCAAGGCCGCGCTGCAGGTCGGTGCCGGTTTCGGCGAAGCGGTCGACCAGCGGGCGGGCGTTTTCGTCGAGGATCTTGGTGATCTCGGCGGAACGCTCGGCCAGCATCGCGTTAAGTTCGCGGGTGTTGGCGCCGATGGTGCGCGCAGCCTCGTTCGTGCTCTGGCCGATGTGCTGGCCCACAGCGGTGAAGGTGTCGGCGATCGTGTTGGCACGCGCGACGAGCTGGGTTTCGGCCTGGGCAATGTGCTCGCCGAGCCTCTGGCCGACCGAATCGGCACTGGCGGCGAGGCGGCTTTCGGCCTGGGTCACATGCTCGTTGACGCGAGCCGCTACGGCATCGACGCCTGCTGCGAAGCGCTCGTCGGCACCGGTGAGCGTCTCCTCGATCGCCTTGGCGCGAGCATCCAGCTGCTCTGCCGTCTGCTGGGCGCGGACGATGACCCGCTGCTCGGTCGCAGCGACGGTGTTGGCGATGCCCGAGACATGCGCGCTGATGATCGACGAGCCTTCGGCGACGCGGGCCGCAATGCGCTGGTCCGCCGCTTCGAAGACTTGGCCGATCTCGGCGGCACGACCGGCGAGCGACTCGGCGCTCTCGCTGGTGCGGGCGGCGATACGCTGGTGGGTGTCCTCGAACATCTGGCCGATTTCGGCTGCACGGCCGGAGAGCGCGTCGGCGCTTTCGTTGACGCGCGCGGCGATCCGCTGGTCAGCGGCTTCGAAGACCTGGCCGAATTGGGCTGCACGACCGGAGAGCACCCGGGCGCTTTCGCTGACGCGCGCGGCAATCTGCTGGTCCGCGGCTTCGAAGACCTGGCCGATCTCGGCGGCGCGACCGGAGAGCGCCTCGGCGCTCTCGTTGACGCGGGCCGCGATCCGCTGGTCGGCAGCTTCGAAGACCTGGCCGATCTCGGCGGCGCGACCGGAGAGTGCCTCGGCACTTTCGTTGACACGAGCGGCTATCCGCTGGTCGGCGGCTTCGAAGACGTGGCCGATCTCGGCGGCGCGTCCGGCAAGCGCCTCCGCACTTTCGTTGACGCGAGCCGCAAGGCGTTCGTCGGCAGCCTCGAAGTTGCGGACGATCTCGACGGCACGTGCGCCAAGCGTGGTGGCGCCGTCGGCGATGCGCGAGACGAACTGGCGATCGGCGGCGTCGAAGATGCTGCCGAGCTCAGCGGCGCGGGCGGCAAGGGCCTCGGCGGATTCGCCAATACGCTGGCCGAGCTGCTGGTCGGCGCTCTCGAAGTTGCGCAGGATGTCGCTGGCGCGAACCGCGAGCGAGTTCGCGGTCTCGATCGCGCGGGCAACCAGCTTCTGGTCCGCTTCGTCGAAGGTGCGGACGAGGTCGCCGGCACGGGCTGCGATCGCGTTGGCGGTGTCCTCGGCCTGCGCAATGAGCGTGCCGGAGGTTTCCTGTGCACGGGCAGCGAGCCGGCTGTCGGCTTCCTCGAAGGCGCGCGTGATGTCGTCGGCGCGGGCGAGGAGGGCGGCAGAGGTCTGTTCGGCGCGCGCGGCGATCTGGCGGTCGGCGTCAGTGAAGGCGTTACCGGCTGCCTCGTTGAGGGCAGCGGTGACTTCGAGCACCTTTTCGCGAAGCGAACCGGCCACGACGACGGCACTGCCTTCGAGGGCCATGCGCACATTGTCGACGCCGAGCGTCAGGGCGCGTTCCATCGTGCTGGTGCGCTCTTCGATGACGCCAGTCTGGCGACGGAAGGCTTCCTCGATCTTCTCGACGTCGGTGGCGAGGGCTTCCGAAATGTCGATGCGCTTGTCGGCGATGAGCTGGATGTGCGTCGACACGGCATCGTCGATCTCACGGCGCGTTTCCGCCAGCCGGGTGAGGTCGTCATCGAGGGCGCGGGTCAGCATGTCGCGGCCTTCGGACAGCTTGCCGATATGCGCGGCGATGATCTCGTCGACGCCCGAACGGCTGCCGGCGATCTTCTGCATGTCGGCTTCGAGCGCCTGAGAGAGGACCTCGCGGCCTTCGGCGATCTTGGTGACCTGGTCGGCGACGAGGCCGTCGATCTGCGAGCGCGCGACGGTCAGCTTCTGGAGGTCGGCTTCGAGGGCGCGGCGGAGAATGTCGCGGCCTTCGGCCAACTTCTCGACCTGACCCGCGACGAGGCCGTCGATGCCCGATCGACTGTCGGCCAGCTTGGCGAGATCCTCTTCGAGGGTGCGCGTCAGCATGGCGCGGCCTTCTTCGAGGCGGCGGCTCTGGCTTGCGATCAGGCCTTCGATATTGGCGATGTCGGCTTCAAGCGCTCGGGTCAGCACGCTGCGGTTTTCACCGACCTTCTCGGCCTGGCCGGCCACGAGGCCTTCCATGCTGGCAACGTCGGCTTCGAGCGCCTGCGACAGGAGCTTGCGGCCTTCGATGAGCTTGTCGGCCTGGGCTGCGATCAGCCCTTCGATGTTGGCGATGTCGGCTTCGAGGGCGCGGGTCAGCACGTCGCGGCCATGCGCAAGCCGTTCAACCTGGGTGGTGACGACGCCTTCGATGGCGCCGTGGCTCTCGGCCAGCCTGTTCAGATCGTCTTCCAGCGACCTGGTCAGCGTGCGGCGGCTTTCGTTGAACTTCTCCGCATGGCGGTTGACCATGTCGTCGATGCTGGCGAGGTCCGCTTCGAGGGCGCGGCGCAGGATGTCGCGGCCTTCGGCCAGCTTCTCGACCTGACCGGCAACGAGGCCATCGATGCTCGAGCGGCTTTCGGCCAGCTTGGTAAGGTCGGCCTCGAGGGCGCGCTTGAGAATGTCGCGGCCTTCGGCCAGCTTCTCGACCTGACCGGCGACGAGGCCGTCGATGCTTGAGCGGCTTTCGGCCAACTTGGTGAGATCGTCTTCGAGAGCGCGCTTGAGGATGTCGCGGCCCTGGGCCAGCTTCTCGACCTGACCGGCGACGAGGCCGTCTATGCTGGAGCGGCTGTCGGCGAGCTTGGCGAGATCGTCTTCGAGGGCGCGCTTGAGGATGTCACGACCCTGGGCCAGCTTCTCGACCTGGCCGGCAACGAGGCCGTCGATGCTGGAGCGGCTGTCTGCCAGCTTGGCAAGATCTTCTTCCAGTGCGCGCGTCAGGCGTTCGCGGCCCTGGTCGAGCTTTTCCAGCTGTCCATCGACGAGCTGATCGATGCTCGAACGACCTTCTGCGATCTTGTTGAGATCGGCTTCGAGGGCACGCGAGAGCACGTCGCGGCCTTCGGCCAGCTTCTCGACCTGACCGGCGACGAGGCCATCGATGCTCGAGCGGCTTTCGGCCAGCTTGGCAAGGTCGGCGTCAAGAGCGCGCGTGAGGATGTTGCGGCCTTCTGCGAGCTTGCCGATGTGCCCGGAGACCATTTCGTCAATGCCGGCCTGGGTTTGGGTCAGCTTCTGCGAGTCCTCGGTCAGCGAGCGGGCAAGGTTTGCGCGGCTTTCCGCCAAACGTTCCAGATGTTCACCGAGCGAAGCGTCGAGCGTGGCGCGCGTCTCGTTGATCTTGCGCAGGTCCTCGTCGAGCGCGTGCGAGATCATGGTGCGGCCTTCGGCGAGCTTCAGCACCTGCAGGCTGACGGCTTCGTCGATGCCGGCGCGGCTTTCCTCGAACTTGGCGAGGTCCGCGTGCAGCGAGGAGGCGATGCGGCTGCTGGTTTCCGCGAACTTCGCGGCATGCGAGTCGACCGCCTCGTCGATGCCCTTGCGCGCCTCTGCAAGCTTCTGCAGGTCGGTGTCGAAGGCACCGGAAACAGTGTGCCGTGCTGCTTCGAGACGGTCGGCGAAGTCGCCGGCGCGAGCCTCGAGCATGGAGGAGGTGGACGTGACCATGTCGGCCATCTGGGCGCCGATCCGGGCGCGGCCTTCGTCGATCATGGCCGAAAGGTTCTGATTGCCTTCCGTGAAGGTGGTGGCGATCTCGCGAGCACGCTCGACCAGCGTTTCGTTGATCTGGCGGGCGCGGGCCTCAAGTGCGGCATTCAGCTTTTGCGTGCCGGTATCAAGCGCTTCGGCGCGGATCTGGAACTCGCTGATCAGGGCCTGGCCGCGCTCGGCCAGGGTGCGTTCGATGTCCTTGAGGCTGGTTTCGAAATCTGCGTTGAGCGTACGCGCGGCGCCGCCCAGCAGCGACACCATGCCGGCCGTGCGGTCGTCCAGCAGGTCGGACAGCGACCGCGTCATCTGGTCCGTGCTCTGGGTGAGCTTGGCAATACGCGTGTCGAGCAGGCTGGCAAAGGCCTCGCCCGAGGTCGTGATGCGGTCGCCGATCACGTCGAGGCGCTGGTCGATCGACTCAAAGATGGACGAGCCGCTTTCGTTGATGCGGTCGATCAGCGAGTCACCGGAATTGGTGATCGTCATCGACAGCCGCGTGGACGCGTTGAGGATGTTCTGGCGAATGATATCGCCCGCCGAATCCAGCTCGTCGCGCAGGGTCTCATGCGCACCGGCAATCGAGCTGCGCACGCGCTCGGCATGGGTGACGACGGCTTCGCGTTCGCTGCCAAGTCCGTCAACCAGCGCGCGGATGCGGGTTTCGTTTTCGGAGTAGGAGCGCTCGATCTGGCTCACTTCGGTGTGCACCAGGGTTTCCAGCTCGACGGCGCGGGCGAGCGTGCGCTCGATGCCTTCGCCCATGGCAGCGACTTCGCGGCGCACGGCCTGACCGACGGTCATCACGCGATCCTGGGCGAGGTTCTCCGGCTCCGCGAGGCGGAAGGCGACTTCGGTCATCGACTGGGCGGCGAGGCGCATGTCCTGCGCGCGTCGAATCATCAGGCCAAAGGCCCAGAAGAGAATGATCGGCGTGATCGTGGCGACGCCCAGCAGGATCAGATAGGGCTGGGCCACGATCTCCTGGAACGAGCGGATCTGGAAGAGAGGCGGCGAGAACAGCGTGTTGGCGAGCAGAACGCCGCCGCCGATCCACAACAGCGTCAGAACGGCGACCAGCCAATAGATGCCGCTGGACGAGCGGCGGTTGATGCTGTGCAGCAGGGCGCGATAGTCCTTCTGCTGGTCATCATTGGCGGCAGCAAAGCCATTGCCGCGATTGGCGGCCGCTTCGACGGTTGCCTTCGGCTCCGGCTGGTTCGCTGGCTTGGCGGCTGCGGGCTTGGTGGCCGCGGGCTTTGGAGTGGCATTGCGGGCGGAAGCCTGAGCGGCCTTCTCGGCGCGGCTTTCGCGAGCCAGCTCGTCGGCGGCCTGCGATATCTGCGCCTCCAGGTCCTGCATCGAGGCGGCTATATCGAGATCGTCGGCACCAGCCGCGAGGTCGAAGTCCAGCGCGTCCTCAAGTTCCTTAGCGACGTCAGTGTCGAGATTCTTGGTTGTCGAGCTATTTTTCGCCATGTCGCCGTTACCCTGTACTCGTGCCGCGAGACCGACAAATTCCGGCCCTTATATGTTCGCGAGCGAGGCATTTTATGGACTCGTCGTACCGTACTGGCACAGGCGGGTAAAGGAAACTTGAATCCCGACTAATGCGTAAAACTTTAAATATGTGGTTAACAATGGCGTGAAACCGGCGGAATTGCTGGCGTTTTCGGGGTTTTGACCGTTAACCCGTTATCCACATGATTGAAGCAGTTTCACCGCTCATGAGGGCTCCGCCCGAGAAGGTAAAAATGGCACCGCAGGATACCAGCGCCGTCGGATTTTCCATGCCGGGGGGCGAAAGCAGCGATCAGGCACGATCGCGTCCCATCGATCTCATCCACCTGGGCAAACAGACCATGGGCGACCGCTCCCTCGAAGAAGAGGTGCTTGGCCTGTTCGTGCACCAAGCGCTGCAGGTGCGCGACCAGATTGGCGCCGCCAGCATCGACGAGCGTCTGCGTCTCGCCCACGGGCTGAAAGGCTCGGCGCAGGGGGTCGGCGCATTCGCTATCGCAGACTGTGCCGCAGACATCGAGAAGCAGCCGCACGACGGGCAGGTGCTGCAGCGTCTGGCGGCTCTTGTCGACGAGGTACACGACTTCATCGCGGCGATCAGCCGCTAGCGATTTTCCCAAAGATGCCGATTGCGTCATTTCAGGACGCTTTTGCGCGGTGTTGACATGCGCGCCGGAGTGATTATCTCGGCTGAGTATTCGTTTCAGGGGCAGTAATGACCAAGCTTTCCTTCGTTGCATTTGATGGCACACGTTTCGACGTGGAGGCCGAGAACGGCTCGACCGTCATGGAGAACGCAATCCGCAATGCCGTGCCAGGCATCGAAGCCGAATGCGGCGGCGCTTGCGCTTGTGCCACGTGCCACGTCTACGTCGATGAGGAGTGGATCGGTATCGTAGGCGAGCCGGAGGCCATGGAAGAAGACATGCTCGACTTCGCCTACGACGTGAGGCCGAACTCGCGGCTATCGTGCCAGATCAAGGTGCGCGACGAGCTCGACGGCCTGGTCGTGCGGGTTCCTGAACGACAGGGATAGCCGAACTCCCTTCCATCGACGGGTGCGATCGGCGATCCTCATGCGAGGATGATATCGGCGACGCATCCGGGGCTTTTTGATGGAAAGCGGCAAGGCAGATGTATTGATCGTGGGGGCAGGGCCGGTCGCGCTTTTTGCGGTGTTCGAGCTCGGCCTGCTCGACATGAAATGCCACCTCGTCGACATACTCGACCGCCCGGGCGGTCAGTGTGCCGAGCTCTATCCCGAAAAACCGATCTACGACATTCCGGGCTGGCCGGTGATTTCGGCGCAAGGGCTGGTCGACCAGCTTTTGAAGCAGATCGCTCCCTTCAAGCCGAAATTCAGCTTCAACTCCATGGTCAGCGGGCTCGAAAAGCTCGGCGATGGCGGTTTCCGCGTCACTCTGGACGATGGCGAGACCATCGAGGCCAAAGTCATCGTGATCGCCGCCGGCGGCGGCTCGTTCCAGCCCAAGCGTCCGCCGATCCCGGGCATCGAAGCCTACGAGGGAACCAGCGTCTTCTATTCTGTCAGGCGGATGGAGGCGTTCCGGGATCAGGATCTGGTGATCGTCGGGGGTGGCGATTCTGCGCTCGACTGGACGCTCAACCTTCAGCCCAGCGCGCGGCGCGTCGCGCTCGTGCACCGCAGGCCCGAATTCCGGGCCGCGCCTGACAGCGTCAATAAGATGCTGGCAATGCAAGAGCGGGGCGAGATCGATTTCTGGATCGGCCAGATCGTTCGCCTGACGGGAGATGCGGGCCAGCTTTCTTCCGTGACGGTGAAAGGGCCCGACGGCGAAATAGACGTCGCCTGCACGCGCATGCTGCCCTTCTTCGGCCTGACGATGAAACTGGGGCCCATCGCGGACTGGGGGCTGGAACTGCACGAGAACCAGATTCCCGTCGATACCGAAAAGTTCGAGACCTCGACGCCCGGCATCTTCGCCATCGGCGACATCAGCTGGTATCTGGGGAAACTGAAGCTGATCCTGTCGGGCTTCCATGAATCCGCATTGATGGCGCAGGCGGCCAAGCGGATCGTCAGCCCCGGCGAGCGGGTGGTGTTCCAGTACACCACGTCATCCACGAGCCTGCACAGGAAGCTCGGGGTGCCCGACTAGGGTTGCGGACCAGCGATCAGATGGGCCGATCCATCTTGGCCTTCGGGGAAGACGTGTGGCCGGCCATCTGCTCCAGGCGATGTTGAAGCAGGCGAACGATCCGGCTTTCGAAGTTCTTGCCTTCGACCCGGTCGAATTCGGCCTGCGCCTTTTCGTGTCTTGCCAGGACTGTGTCGGTGATCGTCTTGGCCTTGGCGGAAACCGCATCGCAATTCTTCTGGCGTCCCATAGCCATCAGCGCCTGCTCCAGCTCGCGCCCGTAGTTCTTGGCGATGACGACGTGGCTCTCCTCGTGGCGCTTGATGTCCGACGCGAGCACGTCCCAGACCAGGCGAACGTCGTTGTCCGCCTTGTGCGGGCGACGCCACTTCGGAAGGATGACCTTGACGCTCACGGTCGTCTTTGCGTCGATGATCTGGCAGACGTCCTTTCCGTGAGTGAAGGCGAGCTGGGTGGTGAACTGCATCTGCGTGGCGCCGGGATGTCTGCTGTTCGAAGCGCTCACATGTGGCCCGCGCTTCGAAAGTTCGGCTTCGATCTCCTCCATCGTGCTGCCGCCGATGTAGAAATAGCTATAGCTCTTCGAAAGTGTCGCCGCTCCGGCAGGTGAGCCAATGCACGCAATCGTCGTCGCAATCAGCGTGGCTCGTTTCATCATATTGCCTCTTGAATTAGCTTGAAGTACGGGCGACTTGCGCAACCCTGGTTGCAACCCCGTCGCATCCTCTACGGACGCATAGGTATTTGGGAGCCCGGCTCCATACGTAAAGAGCAGTCGACAATGACGACACGATGGCAACTTGCGCATGGGCGCTTTCTCGATATCGGCGACAAGGCGCTGGTAATGGGAATTCTGAACGTGACACCGGACAGTTTTTCGGACGGCGGACAGTTCGTGGAGGCGGATCGCGCGATCGAGCAGGCGAAGCGGATGATATCCGAAGGCGCCTCGATCATCGACGTCGGCGGCGAATCGACCCGGCCGGGCGCGACGCCGGTTTCGCCCGAAGAAGAGCAGCGGCGCATCCTGCCGGTCATATCCGCGCTGGCCAAGGCCACCGACATACTGATCTCGGTCGACACCTATCGCGAGGAGACGGCCCGTCTGGCGGTCGCCGCGGGCGCGCATATCGTCAACGATGTGTGGGGGCTGCAACGCGAACCGGACATCGCCAAACTGGCGGCGGAAACCGGGGCAGGGCTCGTCATCATGCACACCGGGCGCGAGCGCGAAAAGAACCCGGACGTCATCGCCGACCAGTACGAATTTCTGGGCAAATCCCTGGAGATCGCGCGCAAGGCCGGCGTTGCCGATGCGCAGATCCTGCTCGATCCGGGCTTCGGCTTTGCCAAGGATGCCGAAGAAAACCTGCAACTGATGGCGCGTTTTGCGGAACTGGACGGCTTGGGCTTCCCCTGGCTCGTGGGCACGTCGCGCAAGCGCTTCGTAGGCTACGTCTCGGGCAAGGACTCCGAAGCACGCGACGCGGCGACGGCTGCGACCAGCGTTGCCCTGCGTTTGAAAGGGGCGGCCCTGTTTCGCGTGCACAATGTCGCAATCAATGCAGACGCGCTGGCGGTGGCTGATGCTATTCTCGCCCGCGAAACCGCCAAGCCGGGCATGTGATTGCCGGTTCGGCCAACCAGCCAGATTATTCGAGGTGGCGCTTGTCCAATCCCAGTAAAGAGCGCGTCTATCTGAGCCTCGGCGGCAATCTCGGCGAGCCGCAACAGGCCATGGCCGAGGCATTGCGGATGATCGATGCGGAGCCGGGCACGTCGGTGGTGGCCGTGTCGTCGCTCTATCGCACGCCGCCCTGGGGCAAGCTCGACCAGCCCGATTTTCTCAACGCCGCTGCTGAAATCGCGACCGATCTGTCGCCGCGCCAGCTGCTGGAGCTTTGCCTGGAAGCAGAACGCACGCTCAAGCGCGTACGGATCGAGCGCTGGGGCCCCCGGCTGATCGACATCGACGTCCTGGCTTTCGGCGATCGCGTCATTCATGAGGCCGGGCTGGAGGTGCCGCACCCGCGCATGTTCGAGCGAGCCTTTGTGCTGGTGCCGCTGACCGAGATCGCACCGGATTTCACGCTTGGCGGCGTAAGCGCGTCCGAACGCCTGCCTCATGTCGACCGCGCGGGCATCGAAAAGCTGCCCACCGGCCAGGATTGGTGGAAGAACCCGGCCTAGTTTGGGGCGCCTCTTGTCAAAACCCATATGCCTCGATTTAGTCGGGACGGTTTTGGCAGTGAAGCTCGGGAGCAGGTCGCATGGCCGAGTCCAAAGGGATCCTTGGGTCCAGGCGTGATCTGGCTCGCGTCCGGACGGGCGAGGAGGCCAAGGTCGAGTATGTGGAACTGTTCTTCGACCTAGTATTCGTCTTTGCCGCAACGCAGATATCGCACTCGCTGCTCAGGAACCTGACTGTTCTCGGCGCTTTTCATGCGGCTTTTCTTTTGATGGCCGTCTGGTGGGTGTGGGTCTACACCTCCTGGGTCACCAACTGGATGGACCCCCGCCACAGCGCGGTGAGGCTTCTGCTCTTTATCCTCATGCTGGCTGGCCTGCTGCTCTCCACCTCCATTCCCGAGGCTTTCGACAGTCGCGGCCTGGTCTTTGCGGGCGCCTATGTCTTCATGCAGGTCGGCCGCTCGATTTTCATGCTCTGGGCGCTGCGCCTGCACAACCGGGTGAACTACCTGAATTTCTGCCGCATCACGGCATGGCTGAGCCTGTCCGGCGTCTTCTGGATTGCAGGCGGGTTCGCCGAGGGCGAGACCCGTTTTGCGATTTGGATCGTGGCCTTGCTCATCGAATATGCCGCCCCGGCCGCCGGATTCTGGACGCCGCGGCTCGGTGCCAGCAAAACCGCCGAATGGGACGTCGAAGGTGGTCACATGGCGGAGCGCAGCGCGCTGTTCATCATCATCGCGCTCGGCGAATCGGTGGTGGTGACTGGCGCGACCTTTGCCGGCCTCGAGCTTACGACAGGCGTCATGGTCGCCTTTCTCGCCTCTTTCGGCGCGACGGTCGCCATGTGGTGGATCTATTTCAACATCGGCGCCGAGACCGCCAAGCACCACATCGAAACGTCCAGCGATCCGGGCAGGATAGCCCGCATCGCCTACACCTATTCACCGCTGCTGCTCGTTGCGGGCATCATCGTGACAGCTGTGGGAGACGAGCTAACTCTGGCGCATCCCAGCGGCCATGCCGACATGGCGAGCATTCTGACGATTGTTGGAGGGCCGGCCCTCTATGTCTTCGGCAATCTCGTTTTCAAACGGATCGCCATGAACATCACGCCGCTCTCACACATGATCGGCCTGGCATTGCTGCTTGTGGTCGGGCTGTGCGGACCGCTTCTCAACCCGGTGACGCTGAGCGTTCTTACGACGGTCATTCTGTTCAGCGTCGCCTATTGGGAATACAAGCTGCACACGAGAAGGCTGGCCGCCAGCCACTGACGGCCACCGGGATGGCCGTTTGTTTTTGGCGCATGATCTTGTCCGAAAAGTCTGCAACTTTTCGCTGGCGCGGTCCTTCGGTTCGGGATCATGCCCTAGCCGGCAAAGCCACCTGAATCGAGAAATGCCTGCTCTTCGGGCGTGGTTTCGCGCCCCAGCGTCGGGTTTCGATGCGGGAAGCGACCGAAGCGCTGGATGATGTCCCGGTGCTCGAGGGCGTACTTCATGTAGTCCTCATCCAGATGGCGCGTGAGCTCAACCGAGCGGTATTGATCCGCAAGGTGCTCCGAATGCTCGAACGGCAGATACATGAAGACGCGCAGGTCGGGATCGACCTGTTCGTCGTGCCCGGCCTCGATCGCCTTGGACGCGAAATGCCGGGCGAGCGGATCGGTCGCGTACATATGCGCGCTGCCGCGGAAGCAATTGCGCGGGAACTGGTCGAGCAGGATTATAAGTGCGAGCGATCCCTCGGCATGGTCGGACCAATGGTCGAGCTCGCGACGAGCAGCCGAAAGGTGCAATTCGCGGAAATTGGCGTGGAAGTGGTCGTCGAAAGCTGCGTCCTTCGTGAACCATCTATCCGGGCCTGCCTTGTGCCAGAATTCGACAACTTCGGCAGCATCCCCCTCAACAATTCTCATTTGTCCCTTCCTTCCTCTTCGACGGCCTTGCTCAAAGCAGTTGCCGTTTCCTGATCCATGGCCCGGCCGGGGTGCCTCGGCGTCGTCAGCGGCGCCGGCACTGGTGCGTTGCCCTTCGGAATATTGCCCTTCATGTAGGCGCGGCCGGCCTGCAGGCCTCCGGCGAGCTGGGCATCGAGCCGGGCGGCATCCCGCTCGCGCACGTCTTCGATGACTTCCGCCGCCTCGTCCTGATCCACGCCCAGCGCCTCCAGCGTGGCCTTGCCGAAGACGAGCGCAGATTCGAATGTCTCGCGCAGCTGATATTCGACGCCGACCTGGATCAGGTCCATGGCGATGCCGCGGTCGTAGGCGCGCGCCAGGACGGGCACCAGCGGGAATTCGTTGCGCATGAGCTGAGCGATCCTGACAGCGGTCTCGCCCTTGTCGACGCAGATCAACACGGCGCGTGCGCGACCGGCGCCTGCCGTGTGCAATATGTCGAGTCGCGTGCCGTCGCCGTAGTAGATCTTGAAGCCGAAATTCGCGGCGGCCTGGATCATCTCGACATCGTTATCGATGATGGTGACGTCGATGCCGCGCAGCAGGAGTGGCTGGCTGGCAATCTGCCCGAAGCGTCCGAAGCCGATGATCAGCACGGTGCCGCTCAGGTCCTCGGCGATGTCTACGCCGTCCAGGCTTTGCTCGGGAGCGGGCATGAAGAATCTCAGACATGCGATGGCGAGCGGCGTCAGAATCATCGACAGGATGACGATGGCCGTCAGGATTGCGTTCGCCTTGCCGTCGATGATGCCGACGGCCAATGCCGAGGAATAGAGCACGAAGGCAAATTCGCCGCCCTGGGCCATGATGACGGCCCGCTCCAGGGCGATCTTGTGAGGCGCCCGCATGACGCGCGCGACCAGATAGATGCCGATGCCTTTCACCAGCATGTAGGCGATCACGTAGAAGGCGACCAACCGCCAGTTGGCGGCGACGATCTGCAGGTCTAGCGACATGCCAACAGCAAGGAAGAACAGCCCCAGCAGCACGCCGCGGAAGGGCTCGATGTCTGCCTCGAGCTGGTGGCGAAAAGTCGATTCGGAGAGAAGCACGCCGGCCAGGAATGCGCCCATCGCCATGGACAGGCCGCTGAGCTCCATGGTGAGCGCCGAGCCGAGCACCACCAGCAGCGCGGCGGCCGTCATCACCTCGCGTGCGTGCGAATCCGCGAGGATGCGAAAGAACGGGTTGAGCAGGTAGCGTCCGGCGACCACCAGGCCGAGGATCGCGCCGATACCGATGCCGACCGACAGCAGCCTTTCGGCCCAGCCGATGTCTTCCTGTGCCACTGGAGCCAGAAAAGCCACTAGCGCCAGCAATGGCACGATGGCCAGGTCCTCGAGCAGCAGGATCGAGATCACCCGTTGGCCACCGGGGGTGGTGAGCTCTCCGCGCTCTTCCAGTATCTGCATGACGATTGCCGTGGAGGTCAGCACGAAGCCCGCGCCGGCGATGAAGGCCTGCGTCGCGGGAAAGCCGGTCAAAAGGCCGACGCCGGTGAGGAGCACGGCACAGACGCCGACCTGGGCGACGCCAAGCCCGAAAATCTGCTTGCGCATGCTCCACAGCCGCGTGGGCTGCATTTCGAGGCCGATGATGAACAGGAACATCACCACGCCAAGTTCGGCGACATGGAGGATGGCGGCAGGATCATAAAAGATCCCTAGCCCGAACGGGCCGATGACGACGCCAGCGGAGAGATAGCCGAGGATCGATCCCAGGCCGAGCCGCCTGAATATGGGAACGGCGATAACGCCGGCGGCAAGCAGCGCAACCACCTGAGTGAGATCGCTGCTGGAAGCCTCTACGGCCATGCTTGTTGTCCTGATCTTGTGCGCCTTTTGCGGCGGGATGGCGAATGCGAGAGATGAGATGCAAGATAGGCGCTTGCACCGCGCGCGAAAAGACCGGAATGCCAATTGCCGGTGCTGAGAAGGGCGCGGAAAACCGCATGTTTACATCGGCTTGAGGGGAGAGCCTCAGTACGGGCGTTTCCGTTAAGCCTCAGAAACAAAAAAGCCGGGCTTTGCCCGGCTTTTGTCGCGTGGTTGGCAACCAGCGGCTCACTTGCGGGCGATGGCGCCCACCGCGCTGCCATCGACCCGCTTCAGGTTCATGCCGATGACCGGCACCAGCTGCTCGTCGACGCGGACCGAAACGGTGACCGTCATGGTGTTGTCGTCGGGAATGCGGGCCTGCATCACACCCTTCAGCTGGTTGCGGTTGAGCGAGAAAACGACCTTGTGGGCGTCGACGACATTACCGGCGACGATATCCAGGCCCTTGCCGGCCGCGCCGTCCAGGAACATGCCCCGGTAGCCCTTGTTGCCGCTGTGCTCGACCGTCGCGGACATTTTTTGGGTGAAGACGCCGACCCGGCAGCCGCCATCGAGCGTCATGCCGACCTTGCCGGCGGGCGTGCTGCCGGTGAAGGTGCAGTTGAACTTGGTGCCCTTGTACTTGCCGGCGACGATCTCACCGGGGCCGACCCATTCGCCTTCGACGGTCTCGAAAAACTTCTTGTCGCGCTCGGTGCCGCCACGGATCGCGTCCGCCTTGCTGGCTGTGGTCGATGCGATCGCCATGACAGGCAGCAGGGCAAGCAGGAATGCGCGTTTCATAAGGGGACACCCGGCGACTAACAACAAATGGGGAGACATGTTTACGATGTCTTCGAACCATGAACAAGATTGGTTAATGCTTCGTCACCCCGGAGGCAATTGCAGCGCCAAATGGTGCAGTGCGGCATCAGTCCTGCGGGGTGTCCTTACCATTCTGCTTGCGCGTGGCGAAGGAGCTGAGAGCGGCAAGGAAATCGCCCATGCCGGGCCGGCTCAGCGCGGTAAAGGGCAGCGGCCGCACGGTGTCCATGGCGGCGATGCCAATCCTCGCCGTCATCATGCCGTTGACGACGCCTTCGCCGAGCTTTGCCGACAGGCGCGCGGCCAAACCATGTCCAACGATCTGCTGGACGAAGCTGTCGCCGACAGCGATCGAGCCGGTGACGGCGAGATGCGCCAGGACGCTGCGCGTCAGCCGGAAAAAGCCCAGCGTGCCGGGCCGGCCGCCATAGAGTTCCGACAGCCTGCGGATCAGCCGGCCGGCTTCGAACACCACATAGGCGATATCTACCAGCGCGCGAGGGCTGACTGCCGTTACCAGCGAAACGCGCTTGGCCGCGTCGAGCACCAGCACCTTGGCCCGCGCATCGAGCGGGCCGAGGATTTCCGTCTCCGCGAGCTTCACGAGGTCTCTGCCGTCGATGATGTCGTCGCGCAGGTCGGCCAGCATGCGACGCCCAGCCGCCGTATCGGGTTTGCTGGAAACCAAAGCAGTGAGCTCGTTGACGACGCCGCGCGCGGTGTTGGGATCGTTGCTGGCAATGGCGTCGAGCGCTCGCTTGCGCAGCTTCTCGACCGAGGCAAGGCGGATCAATGCCAACATCTCGCGCAGCAGGATCAGCACCAGCGCGACGACGGCGATCACCGCCACGCCGGCGGCGAGCCAGCCGAGCCATTGGGCGCGTTCGAACAGGTCTCGGATCAGCCGGTCGATCCACAGGCCGACGGCGAGCGAGATCAGGATGCTGAGCGCGCCGAGGAATACCGCGCCAATCTTGGAGCGCCGGCGCGGCGACGTGGCCGGCGGCGGTTCGGCGACAATGATGTCCGGTTCTTCAAAAACGTCGATTTCCGCAGGTGTGACGATTGCCGCGTCCGCCTTTAGCGCGCGGGGCTTTCTCGGCGCTTCCTGTGCCGGTTGCTTTGGCTTGGCGGCCGGCTCATTGCGTTCAGGCTCCGGTTCCAGCCGAAATGCTGCGGGTTTGCGAGGCTCGGTCATACCAGCCGATCTCCGATCAGAAATTGCAGAGCGCGGTCCAGCCTAATATGGGGCAAGGAAAGGGTTACGCCCTCTGCGGTGCGCTCGAGCTTTGGCGGGCGGAAGCGCACGATGCGGATCGCCGGATCGTTCCGGTCCTGTTGATGGTTTGCATTACCGACCTTGAAAACTGAATCTGGTTTTGCCGGTAAGTCACCGGGAAATATGGCGGTTTCGGTTTCGCCGTCAAAGGTTACGCCGCCGATCGTCTCGCCCTTGAGCGGTGTTCCGATGATCACCGGCAGCGTCTCGCGACCCTGCTTGACGGTGCCTTCGCGGGTGGCGCGCACGGCCGCCATGGCCAGAACATCGACCTCGGCGCCCGACAGATTGGCGCGTGCCGCAGCCCTTTCGGTCAGGCGGCGCACGATGGCCTGCAGGCGATCGTGGCTTTCGTGATGCAGGTGGTCGGCCTTGGTGGCCGCTACCAATATGCGGTCGATGCGGCGTGCGAAAAGACCAGTGAGGAGGCTTCCGCGGCCGGGGCGGAAACAGGCCAGGATTTCGGTCACGGATCGTTCCAGATCCGCCATCGCGCCCGGGCCGGAGTTCAGCGCCTGCATGGCATCGATCAGCACGATCTGCCGGTCGAGCTTGGCGATGTGCTCGCGGAAGAAGGGTTTGACCACATGCGTCTTGTAGGCCTCGTAGCGCCGCTCCATCATCGCATGCAGCGAGCCGGGGCGAGGGCGGCTGTCCTCGAGGCCGGGCAGCGGGGCGAAAGTCAGGGCAGGCGATCCGTCGAGGTCGCCTGGCATCAGGAAGCGCCCCGGCGGCAAAGTGGACAGCGCCCGTTCATCGAACTTGCAGGCTTTCAGATAGGCAGTGAAGCTATCGAAAAGCCGCCGCGCGGTCATCTCGTCGGCGTCGGCATAGGGGTCTGCGGTAAGCGCCAGCCTGCGCCATTCCTCGGAAAGATCGACGCGAACCGGCAAGGCCGCCATCTCGAAGGCGTCATGCGAGAAATCTTGATAGGATTTGCCGAGAAGTGGCAGATCGAGCAGCCATTCGCCTGGATAGTCGACGATATCGACCGACAGCCGCCCGGCTGAGAACATGCGGTTCCAGCCGGAGGCGGATTCATAGTCGATCGTCAGCCTGAGCTCGGAAATGGCGCGGGTGGAGTCCGGCCATATGCGGCTATTCACCAGCGCGTCGATGTGGTCCTCGTATTGGAAGCGAGGCACGGCATCGTCGGGCTGTTCCTCCAGGAAGGCGCGCGAGATGCGGCCGGATTTCTGCGCCTCGAAGAGCGGCAGACGCCCGCCATGGATGAGATTGTGCACGAAGGCCGAGATGAAGACCGTCTTACCTGCTCGGGAAAGCCCGGTGACGCCGACCCGAACCGTTGGCGAAAAAAGATCGCTAGCCCGGCTCGAAAGCGTGTCCAGCGCAATGCGCGCCTCGTCGGTCAGATTGGTTAGAGACGCCAATGGCTGCACCCCACTCCATGGATGCTTCCCGATATAGGCAATCGCTTTGCGATTTGAAATGGTTACGCCGGCCGGGCAGGCGACGCCTACAGGCCGGGCGGCATCAGGATGGCCTCAAGATAGCCGGTGCCGGGCACGGCCTCCGACAAATTGCCCGGGAAGCGCAAGACGGCAAGGCCGGAGGTGGGAAAGCCGGCGTGCAGGGTTGCCCGCGCGTCTTCGTCGCCTTGGGGCGCCAGCGCGAGGGCGAGGTCTTCCATCATCGGGTTGTGGCCGATGACCATGAGCGTGCCGACATTGCCGGATTTGCGGATGATCGAGAGATATCCGGAAGCATCCTCGCGATAGAGATCGTCGAAATAGAGCACGCGGCCGGTGTCGGCATTGGCGGCGATGCCTTCCAGCGTCTGGCGGGCGCGGACGGCATTGGAGCAAAGGGTCAGCTCAGGAATGTAGCCATGCGCCTGCATTGAAATGCCGGTCGCCTCGGCGTCGGCAAGCCCCGCCGCGTCGAGCGGCCGGTCGAAGTCGCGCATCCCCGGCATGGCCCATGCGGCCTTTGCGTGCCTGAGAAGAAAAAGCCTGCTCACCGCGCCAACCCTCTCCCTTGGAACGACAAACTGCATTGCCGATCCTGAAAGACGGTTTAGTGGCGGCAAAGACTTCGCGCAACTGAGCTTGCGGGCATCTGGGCGTGCCACAAGCTACAAAATTCGGAAACTTGCATGACTTCGTGAACTGCTGTGCCGCCGGTCGCTGACATTTGCTTGAGCGATGTCGATTGCGCTTGTGTGCTCCACGGCTGGTGAATATATAGGCGCAAAAATTGGAATGACGGGTAATGGGGTGAGTCGAATGAACGATCTCGTTGATGCCGCTTACGTTCCCTCGGAAGATGAGCCGTTCATGAATGAACGGCAGAAAGCATACTTCCGCCAGAAGCTCATTGCGTGGAAGAGTGACATTCTTCGCGAGGCGCGTGAAACCCTCGAAATTCTCCAGCAGGAAAACGCCAACCATCCCGATCTTGCAGACCGGGCTTCATCCGAAACGGACCGGGCCATCGAGCTTCGGGCGCGTGACAGGCAGAGGAAGCTTATTTCCAAGATCGACTCGGCCCTCCAGCGTATCGACGAAGGCACCTATGGCTTCTGCGAGGAAACTGGTGAGCCGATCTCGCTGAAGCGCCTGGACGCAAGGCCGATCGCGACCCTGTCCATCGAGGCTCAGGAGCGGCATGAGCGCCGGGAAAAGGTCTATCGCGACGACTGAATATCGTTGCCATGAATGAACGAAAAAGGCGGCCTCGGCCGCCTTTTTATTGCCTGCATTTGCCTCGCCGTCGCGGATTGATCTTCGGCGATGGCTGCCGGAAATCCGCGCGTCCGGATTTCTGCCTAGCAACAGAGATGCGACGATCCGCTGACTAGCCTAGCGCTTCTGGTTGGAAAGTTCGCCCAGAAGCTTGGTCATCTCATCGTCCAGCGAAACCTCGGGGGCGCTCGGTTCAGGCTGGCTTGGGGTGTCTTCCAGCGAGATTTCGAGTTCGCGCAGGAGCGAGTCGTCGACCTCGCTGTGCTGCGGCGCTGAAATGGCGGGGGCAGGCGCCTGCTGCACCGGCGGCGCCGAGATGACAGGCTCCTGGCGGGCCGGCGCCGGGGCGACCGGGGCTACAGGCATCCTCGGCTCGGGCCGCGGGGCCGGAGCGGGGGCAGGCCTCGGCGCGGCCATAGGGGCGGGCTGCTGGGGCGCGACGGCAGGGATCGGTTGCGCGGCGGGCATCGGCCTTGGCGCCGGCTCAGGAGCACGCGGCTGCGGTGCCGGGCGCGGCGCAGGCTGCGGCTGCGGCTCGAGGGCGCGCGGCCGCGCAGGTGGCTCGTGATTGTTCTCGCCGGCAAGCGAGGGGCGCCGCTGCTGATTCAGCCTGATGTCCTGTTCGACCACCACGTCGGTCGGCCCGCCGATAAGCAGGAGATGCTCGACGTCGTCGCGGCGCACCAGGACGAGCCGCCTGTGGCTGTCGACCGCGGCTGCGTCCATGACGGCAAGGCGCGTCTTTCTATTGCGGCCACCGGACACGAAGGTCCCGAACGTCAGGCTCCGGAACAGTTTTATGATGACAAGGACGATGACGAGCAGGATGAGCGCCGCAACCGTCCAAAGGAGTGCCGCGGTGTATCCCGGTCCTGCAACGCTATCCAACCATTCCATCTTCGAGTTCCCCGGCCCGTTTTTTCTACACTGCGCGCGACACTAAACCTTTGACCGTGATATTCGCAAGTTGCAGTCACGCTTCATGAACGACGGAAATTTGCCAAGCTGTGCCGAGCCCGGTTTTTCTTGGAACATTTTCAGGCTAGGCCTATGCGCGTTTGACATAATGTGATTCAAACGTTTCGGTGTCAGGCCACCGTGGAACCGGGGAATTTAGGCAAAAGACGTATGGCCAAGGAAACGCGCGGCGATTTTTATCCCGTACCGATCGTCGACCAGAGCACGCGCCCGGGCGCGATCACGCGTCTTGTCATTTTTATTGTGGTGCTGACGGTCGCCGCGATCGTGTTCGGCATTTTCCGCGAGCGGTTGGGCGATCCGTTCCTGCTCGGCATGCTCGGCGTGCTGGCGATGATCGGCGTTGGCTATCTTTTCGCCACGGCGGTCGGCTTCGTGCAGATCGCGCCGCGTTCCACCGCCGACGAGCTTTCCAAGGCCTTTGTCGATTCGATGTCGCAGGGGCTGGTCGTGACCGACACCAAAGGCCGGGTGGTCTATGCCAACCGCGCTTATGCCGACATGACAGGCGCAACGACGGTTGCCGACGTCAAGACGGTGGAAGGGCTGCTGTCGGATGTTCCGGAAGCTGCGCCGACGATCTATCGCGTGGCGTCGGGCTTGCGCGATGGGCAGGCCGGCGACGGCGAGTTTCGCCTGTCGCAGGCGGTGCGCCCCGGTGCTGAGCCGGGCGCACGCTGGTATCGGGTGCGCGGCCGCGCCTTCGATGTTCCGGGGCATCGGCAGCCGCTGCTCTCCTGGCAACTGGCGGATATTTCCAAGGAGCGGGCCGAGCAGGAGCGCTTCTTCCTCGACCTGCAGAAGGCCATCGACCATCTCGACCATGCGCCCGCCGGCTTCTTCTCGGCCGATCAGGAAGGGCGCGTCACTTATATCAATGCAACGCTGGCCGAATGGCTGGGCATCGATCTTGCCAGTTTCACCCCAGGCGCGATCACTTTGAGGGAAATCATCGCCGGCGACGGCATGGCGCTGGTTCGCTCGGTCAAAGCCGATCCGGGCACGACGCGCAACGCCATCATCGACCTCGACCTGGCAACGGTGACGGGCGAGGCGCTGCCGGTGCGCTTCATGCACCGCGTGGCGGCCAGCCGCGAGGGCATCAGCGGACCGAGCCGCACCATCGTTCTCAACCGCACGCAGGGCGAGGATGCTTCCGCCGACCTGAGGGCCGCGGAGGTTCGGTTCACACGCTTCTTCAATTCGACACCGATGGCGATTGCCGGTGTGGATCGGGATGGCCGCATCCTGCGCACCAATGCGCCTTTCCTGTCCTTGTTCTCTTCGGTGGTGGATCGTGACGCCGTAGACCGCCGGGTGCGGCTCGAAACCGTCGTCCATGAGCGCGCTCGCCCGGCATTGGCGGCAGCCCTCGAGAAGGCCCGCCAGCGCCAGGTCAATATCGAGCCAATCGAGACGGTATTGCCGAACAACGAGGAGCGGCATCTGCGCGTCTACGTCAATGCCATTGCCGATGGTGCTGGCGGCGAGGGCGCGGAAGAGGCGGCGATCGTCTATGCTGTCGAGACCACCGAGCAGAAGGCGCTCGAAGGCCAGATGGCCCAGAGCCAGAAAATGCAGGCCGTTGGTCAGCTCGCTGGCGGTATCGCGCACGATTTCAACAACGTGCTGACCGCCATCATCATGTCGTCGGACCTGCTGCTGACCAACCATCGGCCGTCGGATCCTTCGTTCCCCGACATCATGAACATCAAGCAGAACGCCAACCGCGCCGCCTCGCTGGTGCGCCAGTTGCTGGCGTTCTCGCGCAAGCAGACGCTGCGGCCGGAAGTGCTGAACCTGACAGATGTCCTGGCAGATCTGCGCATGCTGCTGGCCCGCCTGGTCGGCAACATGATCAAGCTGAAGGTCGACCATGGGCGAGATCTCTGGCCGGTGAGGGCCGATGTGGGCCAGTTCGAACAGGTGATCGTCAACCTTACGGTCAACGCGCGGGACGCCATGCCGGACGGCGGCGAGCTGACCGTCCGCACCAAGAATGTCCGCGCGGACGAAAGTGCGGCCTTTGCCTATCGGGAGCTCGTCCCGGCGGACTATGTGATGGTCGAGGTTGAGGATACGGGCACCGGCATCCCGGCGGACATTATGAAGAAGGTGTTCGAGCCGTTCTTCACCACCAAGGAAGTCGGCAAGGGTACAGGCCTCGGGCTGTCGATGGTCTACGGCATCGTCAAGCAGACGGGCGGTTTCATCTACTGCGATTCCGAGATTGGCAAGGGCACGGTCTTCCGCATTTTCCTGCCGCGTCACATCGCCGAGGTGAAGCCGGTCGTGGAACCGGTGGCGGGGCAGTCCGCTACGGTTGCCGACGCGGCTGCGGCACCTGTTGCGAAAGCCCCTGAAGCCTCGCGCGATCTCTCGGGGTCGGCGACGGTTCTGCTCGTCGAGGACGAGGATGCCGTGCGCATGGGCGGCGTTCGGGCGCTGACGTCCCGCGGCTATACCGTGCACGAGGCCTCGTCCGGCGTGGAAGCGCTGGAGGTCTATCACGAGCTGAACGGCGGGATCGATATCGTCGTGTCCGACGTGGTCATGCCCGAGATGGATGGCCCGACGCTACTTGGCGAGCTCCGCAAGCTGCAGCCCGACATCAAGTTCATCTTCGTGTCCGGCTATGCGGAGGACGCATTCGCCAAGAATCTGCCTGCTGACGCGCAGTTCGGCTTCCTGCCGAAACCGTTCTCGCTCAAGCAGCTTGCCACCGTGGTGAAGGAAGTGCTGGAAAAATAACCGCCGCACGCTACTTCGTCGCGGGTCGGCCGCAAATTTGCCCGGCCTTGCGCAATGGTGAGGCGGCATCCTATCTATCGGATGAACCTAATAATCGCTGATTCTGCCGTTGGGCGCCGGAATCCAATCCTTACAAAGGGACTGTTTATGAAGAACCCCGTGGAAACCGCAATGAACCTCGTGCCGATGGTCGTCGAGCAGACCAATCGCGGCGAGCGCGCCTATGACATTTTCTCGCGGCTTCTCAAAGAGCGCATCATCTTCATCACCGGCCCGGTGGAAGACGGCATGGCTACGCTGGTCTGCGCGCAGCTGTTGTTCCTCGAGGCGGAAAATCCGAAGAAGGAGATTTCGCTCTACATCAATTCGCCGGGTGGCGTCGTCACCTCCGGCATGGCGATCTACGACACGATGCAGTTCATCAAGCCGGCGGTTTCGACGCTCTGCATCGGTCAGGCGGCTTCCATGGGCTCGCTGCTGCTCTGCGCCGGTCACAAGGACATGCGCTTTGCAACGCCGAATGCGCGCATCATGGTGCACCAGCCGTCGGGCGGGTTCCAGGGCCAGGCTTCGGACATCGAGCGCCACGCCCAGGACATCATCAAGCTGAAGCGTCGCCTGAACGAGGTCTACGTCAAGCACACCGGCAAGGACTACGAAACGATCGAGCGCACGCTCGACCGCGACCACTTCATGTCGGCCGACGAAGCCCAGGCATTCGGCCTGATCGACAAGGTCATCTCCTCCCGTGAGGTCATCGAGGCGCCCGAGCCCGTTCTGACGAAGTGACGGTTTTTGTGGCCGGTGCTGTGGGTATGACGCATTTTTGACTCAGCTTGCGGCATTTCGGTCACAATTTACTGTTTCCTCGACGGGTACCTCGACCTACGTTAAACCTATGTTGAGCTTCGGCGGCTTAGCTTCCAGCGGGGCGTCGCGAGTGATTTGCTTTCCCTTCCGTGGCAAGATGCATGGAACGGATGCAAGTCCTGGACGTTGGCAGGCGGTTTCCGCCAAGAATAGCTTTGGGGTTCAGCCAGAATATCGGCCGGGCAGCACTGAAAGGACTTGGATAACATGAGCAAGGTCAGCAACGGCGGCGATTCCAAGAACACGCTCTACTGTTCGTTCTGCGGCAAGAGCCAGCACGAAGTACGCAAGCTGATCGCCGGCCCGACGGTTTTCATCTGCGACGAGTGCGTCGAGCTCTGCATGGACATCATCCGTGAGGAGAACAAGACCTCCATGGTGAAATCGCGCGAAGGCGTGCCGACACCGCAGGAGATCCTCAAGGTTCTGGACGATTACGTGATCGGCCAGCCTTACGCGAAGCGTGTTCTGTCGGTGGCCGTCCATAACCACTACAAGCGCCTGGCGCATGCGTCGAAGAACAACGACGTCGAACTGGCGAAGTCGAACATCCTGCTGATCGGCCCCACCGGCTGCGGCAAGACGCTGCTGGCGCAGACGCTCGCCCGCATCATCGACGTGCCGTTCACCATGGCCGACGCAACCACGCTCACCGAAGCGGGCTATGTCGGTGAGGATGTCGAGAACATCATCCTGAAGCTGCTTCAGGCCGCCGACTACAATGTCGAGCGCGCTCAGCGCGGCATCGTCTACATCGACGAAATCGACAAGATTTCGCGCAAGTCCGACAACCCGTCGATCACGCGCGACGTGTCGGGTGAGGGCGTGCAGCAGGCACTGCTGAAGATCATGGAAGGCACGGTCGCTTCCGTGCCGCCGCAGGGCGGCCGCAAGCATCCGCAGCAGGAGTTCCTGCAGGTGGACACGGCCAACATCCTGTTCATCTGCGGTGGGGCTTTCGCGGGCCTCGACAGGATCATCTCCGACCGTGGCCGCAAGACCTCGATCGGTTTCGGCGCGACCGTGGCTTCGCCTGAGGATCGCCGTACCGGTGAGCTCTTCCGCCAGGTCGAGCCGGAAGATCTGCTGAAGTTCGGTCTGATCCCCGAATTCGTCGGCCGTCTGCCGGTTCTGGCGACGCTGGAGGATCTCGACGAGCCTGCGCTGATCCAGATCCTAACCGAGCCGAAGAACGCTCTGGTCAAGCAGTATCAGCGTCTGTTCGAAATGGAGAATGTGGGGCTGACCTTCCACGAGAACGCGCTCTCGGCGATTGCCAAGCGCGCTATCGAGCGCAAGACAGGCGCTCGCGGCCTGCGTTCGATCATGGAAGCGATTCTGCTCGACACCATGTTCGAGCTGCCGGCACTCGAAGGCGTGCAGGAAGTGGTGATCTCCGAGGAAGTGGTGACCGGCAGTGCCCGGCCGCTCTACATCTATTCGGAGCAAAAGGAAAAGAAGGGCAATGTCAGCGCCTGATCGCTGATTTTGATCCTGAACAGTCGAACGGCGCCGCTAAGGCGCCGTTTTCCTGTAATAAGGCCTTGTATCGACAAGGAAAGATTGTCCCAGACCATTCAAAGATCGTGCACGGTTTCGTGCTTTGCCCTTGATCTTTGTTAGCCGTGCATCCACCTAACAGCACTGAAGGCCGTGTCTGCATTCCGTGCTGAAGCCCCGGTGTGAAACGGTGGTAGGCGGAACGGTGCACGGCCGTTAATATGAGATTCGTGGCAGGCCAATGTGCGGCCGCGAAATGAAAGGTTGGAAAATGGCCAAAACAGCAAGGTCTTCCGGCGACGGAGTGTTCGCAGTTCTCCCGCTGCGCGACATCGTTGTGTTTCCGCACATGATCGTGCCGCTCTTCGTGGGGCGCGAGAAGTCCATCAAGGCGCTGGAAGAGGTTATGGGCGCTGAGAAGCAGATCCTGCTCGCGACCCAGAAGAATGCTGCCGACGACGATCCCGAGCCGGATGCCATCTATGAGATCGGCACGCTCGCGAACGTCTTGCAGCTTCTGAAGCTGCCGGATGGCACGGTGAAAGTTTTGGTCGAAGGTGCAACGCGCGCCCAGATCACCAGCTTCACCGATCGCGCGGAATTCCATGAGGCCAATGCCGCCGTGCTCACTGAGCCGGAGGAAGAGGAGATCGAGATCGAGGCGCTGTCCCGCTCGGTCGTGGCCGACTTCGAAAACTACGTGAAGCTCAACAAGAAGATTTCGCCCGAAGTGGTCGGCGCGGCGAGCCAGATCGACGACTATTCCAAGCTCGCCGATACGGTTGCCTCGCATCTGGCGATCAAGATCCCCGAGAAGCAGGAAATGCTTGGCACCCTTTCGGTGCGTGAGCGGCTTGAAAAGGCCATGGGCTTCATGGAAGCAGAGATTTCCGTTCTGCAGGTGGAGAAGCGCATCCGCAGCCGCGTCAAGCGGCAGATGGAGAAGACGCAGCGCGAGTACTACCTCAACGAGCAGATGAAGGCGATCCAGAAGGAGCTCGGCGAGGGCGAGGATGGCCGCGACGAGGCCGCCGAACTCGAAGCACGCGTCAAGAAGACGAAGCTTTCCAAGGAGGCCCGCGAAAAGGCGGAAGCCGAACTGAAGAAGCTGCGTACGATGTCGCCGATGTCGGCCGAGTCCACGGTTGTCCGCAACTACCTCGACTGGCTGCTGTCGATCCCGTGGGGCAAGAGCTCCAAGGTCAAGCATGACCTGAAGCTCGCCCAGGAGGTGCTGGACCACGACCACTACGGCCTCGACAAGGTCAAGGACCGCATCGTCGAGTATCTGGCCGTCCAGAGCCGGCAGAAGAAGCTGAAGGGGCCGATCCTGTGCCTCGTTGGCCCTCCCGGCGTTGGCAAGACCTCGCTCGGCAAGTCGATCGCCAAGGCGACCGGCCGTGAGTTCGTGCGCATGGCGCTCGGCGGCGTGCGTGACGAGGCCGAGATCCGTGGTCACCGGCGTACCTATATCGGCTCGATGCCCGGCAAGGTCATCCAGTCGATGAAGAAGGCCAAGAAGTCCAACCCGCTCTTCCTGCTCGACGAGATCGACAAGATGGGCCAGGACTTCCGCGGTGATCCTTCGTCGGCGCTGCTGGAGGTGCTCGATCCGGAACAGAACGCGTCCTTCATGGACCACTACCTGGAGGTCGAATACGACCTGTCGAGTGTGATGTTCGTGACGACCGCCAATACGCTGAACATCCCTGCGCCCTTGATGGACCGCATGGAGATCATCCGTATCGCCGGTTACACCGAAGACGAGAAGGTCGAGATCGCCAAGCGTCACCTGATGCCGAAGGTGGTTCGCGATCACGCGCTGCAGCCGAAGGAGTTCTCGGTCAGCGAAGACGCCATCCGCGCGGTCATCCAGACCTACACGCGGGAAGCCGGCGTCCGTAGCCTGGAGCGCGAGCTGATGAAGCTCGGGCGCAAGGCCGTAACCGAGATCATCCGGACCAAGAAGAAGTCGATCAAGATCACTTCGGAAAACCTGGCGGATTATCTCGGCGTGCCGCGGTTCCGCTTTGGCCAGGTCGAGGCTGATGATCAGGTCGGTGTCGTCACTGGTCTGGCTTGGACCGAGGTCGGCGGCGAGTTGCTGACGATCGAAGGCGTCATGATGCCCGGCAAGGGCAGGATGACCGTCACCGGCAACCTGCGTGACGTGATGAAGGAGTCGATCTCTGCGGCTGCCTCCTATGTCCGCAGCCGGGCCATCGATTTCGGCATCGAGCCGCCGCTGTTCGACAAGCGCGACATCCACGTGCACGTGCCGGAAGGTGCGACGCCCAAGGATGGACCGTCTGCCGGCACGGCAATGGCAACGGCAATCGTCTCGGTTCTGACCGGCATTCCGGTACGGGCCGATGTGGCGATGACCGGCGAGATCACGCTGCGCGGCAGGGTTCTGCCGATCGGTGGCCTTAAGGAGAAGCTGCTTGCAGCTCTTCGCGGCGGCATCAAGAAGGTGCTGATCCCGGAAGAAAACGCCAAGGATCTGGCGGAGATTCCGGACAATGTGAAGAGTGGCATGGAGATCATTCCGGTCAGCCGGGTCGGCGAAGTGCTGCGTCATGCGCTGGTGCGGATGCCCGAGCCGATCGAGTGGGTCGAACCCGTGGAAACCCCGGCTTCCAAGGCGGAAGCGGTGGACGAGGCGGGCAAGTCACTCGCTCACTGAGCGCCGCAAGCTCCAATTGTGGCAAGAATGTAGAAAGCCGGGCCAAGCGCCCGGCTTTTTCGTTGAAAAACCGCGGAAAACCAAGGGATTTCCGCGTTTCTGACTTGGTTGAAACGCAGGTTCTTTCTAAAGTCCGAACCCTGCCGGTTGAGTCTATTGTCCCGGTTTTCTCATGGAAGGAAATTTTTATGAACAAGAACGAATTGGTGTCTGCTGTCGCCGAAGCTGCAAAGCTGTCCAAGGCCGACGCGCAGTCCGCCGTTGAAGCGGTGTTCTCCGTCATCACCGGCGAATTGAAGACGGGCGGCGACGTTCGTCTCGTCGGCTTCGGAAATTTCTCCGTGTCCAAACGGGCTGCTTCGACCGGTCGTAACCCGCAGACCGGCGCGGAAGTGCAGATTCCTGCCCGCACGGTGCCGAAGTTCACCGCCGGCAAGGGCCTCAAGGACGCCGTCAACTAAGTTGACGACGACCGACGTTGACCGAAAGGCCGGGCCACGCGCCCGGCTTTTCTTTTTGGTCGTCTCGTCTTTGCGGCGTGAACGGACTGCCGGATCGAAGTTTGACGATCACCAGCCATAGCCGCGCGGGCAATGTGCGACATAGCGGTTGCCGTAGCGGTCACGGAAATAGCAGCGGCCTCGCTCACTTGCACGGCCAATAAGAGCGCCGGCCGTTGCACCGATGGCTCCGCCTACCAGGGCGCCGCCGACGTCGTTCGAAACGGCTCCTCCAATGGCAGCACCCGTTGCGCCACCGATGACAGCTCCGCGCTCCGTCGGGGTGCAGCCGGCCAAAGCTGCCACTGCTGCAACTGCAATCAAACTATTACGCATAACTATGCTCCCTCTGTGCGATCAATTTGCGATCAACAGTTTGGGAGGGGATTTGTTCCCCTTTTGCCTGGCAGGTACTGGGAAGTGTACGTTTAAAGCTTGGGAAATTGGCCGAAAGAACAAGGCTTTCAGCCGATAGGCGCTTCGCCATCACGTATGGCGAAGCCACCGAGGCGAAAGTTGAGGACCGGGATGCTGCTCGTCTCGCCTCAGACCGTGAGGCCGGCGAGGTTCATCACGAAGCGGAAGGCGAGCGCTACCAGCCCCAGGCTCACCACGCTGGCCGCCCAGATCAGGATCAGCCAGCCGACCCGTTTCGGCCAGCTGGGCAGGGGAGACTGCGCGGCCATCAGTGGTAGCCTTCACCGACCTTCACCTTGCCGCGGAAGACGTAATAGGACCACGCGGTGTAGGCGAGGATGATGGGGATGATGAACAGCGCGCCCACCAGCGCAAAACCCATGCTTTGCGGCGGAGCGGCTGCTGCGCGGATCGAGATGTCCGGCGGGATGATGTTCGGCCACAGGCTGATGCCGAGACCGCTATAGCCCAGGAACAGCAGGAACAGCGCCAGCACGAACGGTCCTCCATGCGGCTCGCCCTGTAGGCTGCGCAGGATCAGCCAGGCGCAGACCAGCACCAGCACCGGCACCGGCGAGAACAGGATGATGTTGGGGAAGCTGAACCAGCGCTCGGCGATTGCCGGATGTGCGAAGGGCGTCCACAGGCTGACGATGCCGATGACCACCAGCAACAGCAGCGTGATCGGCTTGGCCAGCGTCACCATCCGCGCATGCAGCGCGCCTTCGGTCTTGATGATCAGCCAGGTGCTGCCGAGCAGCGAGTAGGCGACGAGCAGCCCGAGGCCGGTGAACAGGCTGAATGGCGTGATCCAGTCGAGCGCACCGCCGGCATAGGCGCCGTTCTCGACCGCAAAGCCGTTGAGGAAGGCTCCCAGCGACACGCCCTGGAAGAAGGTGGCGATATAGGAGCCCCAGGTAAAGGCCTGGTCCCAGAACGCCCGGTGGTGCGGGTCGGCCTTGAAGCGGAATTCGAAGGCGACGCCACGCCAGATCAGGCCCAGCAGCATCAGCACCAGAGGCAGGTAGAGGGCACTGAGGATGATCGAATAGGCGAGCGGGAAGGCGGCCATGAGCGCTGCCCCACCCAGCACCAGCCAGGTTTCGTTGCCGTCCCACACGGGCGCCACCGTGTTGACCATCACGTCGCGATCCTCGCGGTTGCGCACGAAGGGGAACAGGATACCGATGCCGAGATCGAAGCCATCCATGACGACATACATCATGAGACCGAAGGCGATGATGACGGCCCAGACTACGGGAAGATCGATGCCCATGGTGTCAGCCTTTCGTGTGGCGGTTGGTCGACGTGAACAGTTCCATCTGGTCCGGAGCGGCCGAAAGCGGGCGTGACGGCCGGCCTGCGACGTGTTCGTCCTCGGTCGGCTCGTGCTCGTGGTCTTCCGGGCCTTTGGCGACCAGCTTCAGCATGTAACGGGTGCCCACACCGAAGACGATGAAATAGACCACGATGAACGCGGCGAGCGTGCTGCTCATGGCGAGCGCCGAATGGTTCGAGACGGCATCCTTGGTGCGCATCACGCCATAGACGACCCAGGGCTGGCGCCCGATCTCGGTCGTGAACCAGCCCGCGAGAAGAGCTATCAGGCCCGTAGGCCCCATCAGCGTGGCAAAGCGCAGGAATGACCTGGACTGGAACAAGTGGCCCTTCCAGCGCAACCACAGAGCCCAGAGGCCGAGCAGCAGCATCAACACGCCGAGGCCCACCATGACGCGGAAGCTCCAGAACACCACGGTCGAGTTCGGCCGGTCTTCAGGCGCGAATTCCTTGAGGCCGGGGAACTGGCCGCCCCATGTGTGGGTCAGGATGATGCTGCCCAGGCGCGGCACCTGCAGCGCATAGAGCGTCTCTTCCTTTTTCATGTCAGGCCAGCCGAACAGGGTGAGCGGCACTGGTTCGCCCGGCTTGTTCTCCCAGTGGCCTTCCACCGCGGCAATCTTGGCGGGCTGGTATTTTAGCGTGTTGAGGCCATGCAGGTCGCCGATGAAGATCTGCACCGGCGCCGAAAACAGCAGCATCCACATGGCCATGGAAAGCATGGTGCGCACGCGGGCGTTGTCGTTGCCGCGCAGGACGTGCCAGGCGCCGGCGGCGCCGACGAAAAGCGCAGTCGCCAGATAGGCCGCAACGGTCATATGGGCGAGGCGGTAGGGGAAGGAGGGGTTGAACACGACCTCCAGCCAGTTCACCGGCACCACCACCCCGTTGACGATGTCGAATCCCTGCGGGGTCTGCATCCAGCTGTTGGAGGCCAGGATCCAGGTGGCCGATATCAGCGTGCCCGCCGCCACCATGATCGTGGAGAAGAAGTGCAGGCCGGGCCCGACCCTGTTCCATCCGAACAGCATCACACCAAGGAAGCCGGCCTCGAGGAAGAAGGCGGTCAGCACCTCATAAGCGAGCAGCGGGCCTGTGATGCTGCCGGCGAAGGAGGAGAAATAACTCCAGTTGGTGCCGAACTGGTAAGCCATGACCAGGCCCGAGACGACACCCATGGCGAAATTGACCGCAAAAATCTTCGACCAGAAATGGTAGAGGTCGCGATAGACGGTATCGCGCTTCCACAGCCAAAGCCCTTCCAGCACGACGAGATAGCTCGCCATGCCGATGGTGATCGCCGGGAAGATGATGTGGAAGGAGACGGTGAAGCCAAACTGAATGCGGGCCAGTTCAAGCGCTGTCAGGCCGAACATCGATTCTCTCCTAAATGCACAGCCGCAGATTGCGGCTTGCCGCCGGGTAACGAACGCAATTCCGCCTTCGGCGATCCCGATCAGCATCAAATATGTGCATCTTGATCCCCGATGCGGGGAAAGTCGACGCGCGCGGCGCTGGACATTTTGACCCACAGATCGGGCTCAGCCGCTGATTCCAAGGCCGGAGAGCCGACCGTGCGGCGGTACGACGCTGGCTTGTGCCTGTGGGCTTCGGGAGGGCGTGCCGCCGGAGAGGCAAATATCAACGGCCGAGAGCGGCCGAAGCTGCTCGACGGAAGGATCTGATCTTTTTTGAGAATCCGGCACTAGGCCTTTGAAAATAATGGCGCGAGTGACGGGGCTCGAACCCGCGACCTCCGGCGTGACAGGCCGGCACTCTAACCGACTGAGCTACACCCGCGCTTCTGACGTGGGGCAGTTCGTCCCGCGTCGATGGGCGTGGAATTACGGTGTTCGGGCGGGAGTGTCAACACGCGCTTCCACAGCCTGAGCCCTAATAAACGCAATTCAGCCTTCTGCGATCCCGATCAGCATCGAATATGTGCATCTCGATCCCCGATACGGAGAAAGTCGACGCGCGCGGCGCCGGATATTGTGACCCACCGATCGTCCCTGGGCCGCTGATTCCAAGGCATGAGATTCGCTCTTGCAGCGGTACGACGCTGGCTTAAACCGATGGGCGCGGGCAGGGACTGAGTTGGGCTTGGGAGAGAAGTTTTGCGTGCCAGCGGAGAGGCAAATATCGATGGCTTAGAGCGGTCGAAGCCGTTCGACGGAAAGATCTGATTTTAAGAGGATCAGGCCTTAAGCCTTTGAAAAGAATGGCGCGAGTGACGGGGCTCGAACCCGCGACCTCCGGCGTGACAGGCCGGCACTCTAACCGACTGAGCTACACCCGCGCTTCTGACGTGGGCCAGTTCGTCCCGCGTCGATGGGCGTGGAATTACGGTGTTCGGGTGGGAGTGTCAACAGCCGATCGCAGCAAAAAAACATTCGCCGAGTGTTTTTTTGTGAGACGGCTATGAGACGGCGGCAATCGGGGAACATCTCGTCATGACGACGAATTTTCCTTGCGGTTCGGAAGCGAACCGCTTAAACGTCCCGCTCGTCTGGGGGCGATTAGCTCAGTTGGTAGAGCGCTTCGTTTACACCGAAGATGTCGGGAGTTCGAGTCTCTCATCGCCCACCATTTTTTCTAAGAATTTCATACACGTGCAAGGTCGCTTCGGCGGCCTTTATTTTTTTGCCACCGCGAAATCCCGCCGCCGAAATGGATGGGTTCCGTAGCGCTCAATCGGCGCGGCGGCAGTTCCTGAAATGAAGGTGCAGGCGAGGGCGCCGTGGCGATTCACACCACGATTGGTTCCACTGCGTCGGGACGAGCGGCGGCTAGATTCGGCGCAATTATTGCTCGCCCCTCACTTGGCTGCTTTGACCGGAAGCATGTCCGGCTCGTTCAGCCGGATCGCATCGGCCAGATCGTTGACCGTCCTGAGATAGTGCTCGCGCAGTAGTTCGACGGCCTTGTCGGCATCGCGGGCAAGCGTCGCCTGGGCCAGCGCACTATGTTCGGCCGGCACGTCGCGCCCGGCCGGTAGCGTGGCAGCCAAAAGAATCGGAATGCGATAGCGCTCGGTCGCGACATAGAGGCGTTCGACGAATTCCAGCGTCCAGGGCGAGTTGCAGGCGGCCAGCAAGGCGCGGTGGAAGGCGTGGTGCCGCGCCTCGAGTTCCCAGATGTCCGCTTCGGGGCCGGTGCGGCCGGCCTGGAGGTTGAGGGCGTAAAGGGCAGAGACGATGCCCGCCTCCCAGGAATCATCGCCAAGCTGGATCGAAGCCCGCAGCGCCTCGGTCTCGATCAGGATGCGCAGCGATGTGGCATCGTGCAGCTCGTCCAGCGAAAGCGGCGCCACGCGGAAGCCACGCAGCGACTCGGCGGTGACCATCCGTTCCGCTTGCAGGCGGTTCAAGGCTTCGCGGAGCGGCGAAAAACCCATGTCGTAGCGTTCGCTGAGATCGGCAAGTCGCAGCGGGCGGCCCGGCGCGAGCTCGCCCCGGATGATGTCGTGACGCAAAGAGTCATAGGCTTTTTCGGCAAGAGTCATGCGGCTTTCCTCTGCTCCTGGAATTATCCCATAGCCCGGCTTGTCGGCAAATCCAAAAATTTTCGAAAATCATTCCCGCTGCGACGGGAGCAGCGGGGCGGGAGGGCCGCATGAGCATTATCGCGAGGATGTCGCCGGGCGCGCCCTTGGAAGCGGAATTATCGAACGAACGATAATATTCGAAAATCCTGATTGACAACGACCCGGAAAGCAGGAAACTTAACTCCCAAGTAAAGAAAATCACTTGCCTCAGGGGAAGTGTCAAGGGAGGAGGGTCGCGATGCTGCAAGAGCGCATCGAAGGGCGGTGGCTTGATTGCTTCCGCCGCGTCTTCAGGCTGAACGGAATCGGCCAGGGCACCAAGGTCGCCATCCTGTCGGAGACGCAATCGCGGCCGGTGCTGGTGCATCTGTCGGACCTGGCGCTGCACGATCTCGGCGCTGAATATTGCATGATCCAGATGCCGACGCCGCGCCAGACCGCGCCCGTGCCGGTGAAGTCGACCGGCACCTCATGGGCTATCCAGCATAACCGCGCCGTGATCGAAGCGCTGAAGCGCGTCGAAGTCATCGTCGACTGCACGGTCGAGGGGCTGATCCACGCGCCCGAATGGCCGGAGATCGAGGAGGCGGGCAATACGCGCCTTCTGGTGGTTTGCAACGAGCATCCGGAAATCCTCGAGCGCACCGAACCGACGGCCGAACTCGGCCCGAAGATTGCGCTCGGCGTCCAGATGCTGCGCGAGGCGAGCGAAATGCGCGTCACCTCCGCTGCCGGCACCGATCTCATCATCGACCTGCGCGGCGCGCCCTGCGGCGGCACGCCCGGTTTTGGCACCCAGCCCGGCGCGGTGGCGCACTGGCCGGGCGGGCTGTGCCTCGCTTTCCCCGGGCAGAACAGCGTGAACGGCCGCATCGTCATGGATGTCGGCGACATGAACCTGACGTTCAAGTCCACGCTCACCAGCCGCATCGACTTCACTGTCGAGAATGATTTCGTCACCGCCATCAAGGGCGACGGCATCGATGCCATCCATTTCCGCGAATACATGGAAGCCTGGGACGACCGCAACACCTACGGCATGAGCCATGTCGGCTGGGGCATGCACCCCCGCGCTCGGTGGGTGTCGGCCGCGATGTACGACAAGCGCGACATGCAGGCGGTCGAGTTCCGCGCGCTGGCGGGCTCCTTCCTGTGGTCCACGGGTGCTAACCAATATGCCGGGCGCTACACGCTCGGCCATTTCGACCTGCCGATGCGCAACTGCACCATCGCGCTGGACAATAAGATCGTCGTCAAGAACGGCGTCCTGCAAGGGGAGCTGGCGCTCTGACGCCTTCGGAGAAATAAGCATGAGCGAAATTGCCGATTACTACGACCTGTCCCGCATCCGCCCGGAGGTCCAGAACGTCCTCAACCGGGTCAACGAACTGGGTCGCGAGCGGTTTGCCGGCCGCGCCAAGGCCGTCGACGACGATGCCTCCTTCCCGGTCGACAACTACAAGGACCTCGCGGACGAGGGCTTCCTGGGCCTCTGCATCCCCGAGGAGTTCGGCGGCTGGGGCTTTTCGATGGGCGAATACGCCATGGTCGGCGCCGAGATCGGCAAATATTGCGGCGCCACCGCGCTGACCTTCAACATGCACAACTCATCCATGGCCTGGTCGCGCTTCATGTTCGACATGCCGAACCTGACGCCGGAGGAGAAGGCCACCTTTGCCCCGCTGCGCGAGCGCCAGTTCCGCCGCGCCGTCGCCAAGAAGGCGATCTTCTCGCAGCCGATATCCGAAGGAGGCCAGAACTGGACCTCCAAGCCCAACCAGACCCAGTGCCGCAAGGTCGAGGGCGGCTGGAAGATCAACGGTTTTAAGAAGTTCGCTTCGCTGGCGGGCTACTGCGACTACTACACCATCGTCTGTACCGAGGTGTTCGAAGGCCAGGAGCCGCGCCACGAGGACACGATGCTGTTTGTCGTCCACAAGGACGCGCCGGGCCTCAGCGTGAAGGGCGAGTGGGATCCGCTCGGCATGCGCGGCACCAACAGCCGCGACCTGATCCTGAAGGATGTTTTCGTCAGCGCCGACGACCTTCTGATGCCGCGCGGCATTTTCAACAAGACGCTGCCCAACTGGCCGCACATGATGATCACACTCTCGCCGACCTATATGGGCGTGGCGCAGGGCGCCTATGACTTCATGGTCGATTACCTCAGGGGCAAGATCCCCGGCCAGCCGCCGATCGACCGCCGCATGTACGCCACCAAGCGCATCGCGGTCGGCAAGATGTATGCGCGTCTCGCCAACATGCGCGCGCTCTGGTGGCAGGCGTTCGGCGAGGCCAAGGGTTTCCCCACCAAGGCAGAGGTGCTGCGCATGTATGCCGCGCAGTACAATGTCATGGAAGGTGCGGCCGAGATGACCTCGATGGCGATCCGCACCTGCGGCGGCCAGTCGATGCTGCGCTCGCTGCCGCTGGAGCGCATGTACCGCGACAGCCGCTGCGGCGCGCTGATGCTGCCCTTCACCTCGGAGATCATGGAGGACTATCTCGGCGTGCTCGCCCTCTACGAGATGGACGAGCTCGACCACGCGCCCGGCGACGAGGGCGGCGCCCGCAACTCGCTGTGGCGGGGCGACACCGGCAGCGGCGCTCGCGCGGTTCGGTAACCTCCATGCCGCGCGACCAAATCCAGGTCATCGGTCATTGCCCGGCCTCTCCCGAGGCGGTCTGGGCAATTGCCGGCGATTTTTGCGGGCACTGGCACCCGGGCATCGCCACCATTCGCGCCGAGCGCGATGCGCGTGGAGCGTTGATCCGCGCCTTCACCACCCATGGTGAAGACACGCTTTACCGCGAGCAGCTCACCTGGTTCAGCGACAGCGACCGGTCGCTTGGCTACACTCATCTAGAAGGGATTGCAGGCGTCGAGAGCTACGACGCCCGAATGACCGTCTCCGCTGCCGAGGACGGTGGCAGCGTCATTGATTGGATTGCCACCGTGGAGGCGCCGGACGCGGTGCGAGCGGCGGCAGTCTGCGCGGGTACAAAACCGATCTTCGAGGCGGGCATCGCGGCGCTTGCGGAGCGTGCGCAACGAGGTATCGCGGCATTCGAGGACAGAATGCCCACGCCGGTGGCGACGGAGGATTTCAGCTTCGGCGAGCTGCCGAGGCTGGCTCTTTCAGTGACGCCGGCGAAGGAAGGCCCGCTCTGCTTGTTCCTGCACGGCATTGGCGGGGCGCGCTGGAACTGGCTGCCGCAAGTAGCTGCCGCCGGCAATGTGATGCGTGCCGCCGCGCTCGACCTGCGAGGATATGGCGACAGCACCCTAGGGCTGCAGCAATCCACAATCGATGACTATTGCGCCGACATATTAAGCATCCGCGAGGAGCTCGGCGCAGACCGGCTGGTTCTGGTGGGCCTGTCTTACGGATCCTGGATCGCCACCTCGTTTGCCATGCGGCATCCCGAGCTGCTGGCGGGGCTGGTGCTGTCCGGCGGCTGCACCGGCATGTCCGAGGCGGGACCAGAAGAGCGCGAAGCCTTCCGCGTCAGCCGCCAGGTGCCGCTCGATGCGGGCCAGACACCGGCAGATTTTGCGCCGGCGGTGGTGAAGGTACTGGCGGGGCCGAATGCCTCGGACGAGGTGAAGGCGCAGCTCTTTGACTCGATGGCCGCGATCCCGGCACAAACCTATCGCGATGCTTTGGTGTGCTTCACCAACCCGCCGGAGAAGTTCGACTTTTCGCGCCTGACCATGCCCGTGCTGATGATGACCGGCGAACATGATCGGCTGGCCTCGCCGGCCGAAATCCGGGGCGTCGCGGGTCGCATTTTGGCCCAGGCGCCGATGGCCGACATTCGCTACGAGACCATCGCGGACGCGGGCCATCTCTGCAATGTCGAGCAGCCCGAAGCCTATAGCCGCGTCCTTCTCGACTTCCTGGGAAAGCTTCCGAAATGACCGCTCTTCCGCGCCGCCAGCAAAACCGAATTGACCGCGAGCGGCGTATTCTGGAGGCTGCGCTGAAGGTCTTTTCCGAGACCGGCTATTCCGGCGCGACGATGGATGCCGTCGCCATCGAGGCGGGCCTGTCGAAGCCGACGCTCTACCAGTATTTCGCCTCCAAGGACGCGCTCTTCTCGGGCATGATGCTGGGCGAGCGCGACCAGATGCTGGAATTCTTCCTGCATCCTTCCGGCAAGGGCATCGTGGCCGACCTCCACGGCTTTGCCTGGGACTATGCCGACACGGTGATGCGCCCCGATCTTTTGTCGCTTGCGCGCCTGATCATCGGCGAGGTGCAACGTTTCCCCGAGATCGGCCGCGCCTATCAGGAGTCCGGTCCCGACCGCCTTCTGCGCGGGATCATGGACTATTTGGAAGGTCGCAGGGCCGCGGTGCAGCTTGCCTTCGAGGACGCGGAGCTTGCCGCGCAGGACCTTTGGGGCCTGATCCTTTCGGCACCGCGAACCCAGGCCCTTTACATGCCTGACCACCTCCCAAGCCGCGCGGAGGTGGCGCGATATCTGAACAACGGTTTGCGGGTTTTCCTAAAGGCCTATTCGACCCGGCCGGCGGAAGACCTCGCCGCATTAGAGGCGCTCATAAACGCCCATTCCCTTCAGCAGGTGGAACATGACGATTGAAGACTTCCTGGCCGACCCGGCCAGCCGATTTGCCACGGTCGCGATGACCGACACCAACGGGCTGCTGCGCGGCCAGATGGTTTCAGCCGGCAGCCTGAAGGGGATCGCGAAAAGCGGCATGGGCATGTCGCCGGTGACGCTGGCGCTCGACCCCACCGACGTGGTGCAGGTGATCCCCGGCGTCTCCGACGGAACCTCGGATTTCCATGACGACCCGCTGGTCATCGACCCTGCCACCGTTCGTCGCCTGCCTTGGTCGAAGCCCGGGCACGACCTCTTGGTGCTTTCCAACTATTCCGGCGGCACGGCCGAACTCTGCCCGCGCTCCATGCTCAAGCGCGTGCTCGACCGCGTGGCCAAGGCTGGATACCTCCCGCGTTACGGCATGGAACTCGAATACACGCTGTTTGACGAGACGCCGGAGAGCGCGCGCGCCAAGGGCTATCGCAACCTCAAGACCGCGACCCAGCACAACAGCCACGACCTGGTGCTCTACCAGGTCGAGCAGACCGAATGGTACGAAGCGGTCGCCGCAATGTGCGTGCCGCTGCGCATCGACCTTGCCAAGATGCATGAGGAGATCGGCGGCGGCTTCCTCGAAGCCTGCATCGCGGCCGGGGAGGGACTGGAGCCTGCCGACCAGCTGGTGCTCCTGAAAAACTTCCTGCGCGCGCTGGCGCAGAGGCAGGGCAAGTGCGTCACCTTCATGCCGCGCTGGACCGAAGCGGCAGACAGCCAGTCGATCCACGTCCATGTCTCGCTGAAGGACCGCGAGGGCAGGTCGGTCTTCCACGATCCGTCGCAGAAGAATGGCGTGTCGCAGACCTTCCGCCACTTCATCGGTGGCCTGCAGACCTATGTCGGCGAACTGACGCTTCTCTTTCAGCCGACGGTCAATTCCTACCGTCGCTTTGCGCCGGGCACTTTTGCGCCTCCCGGCCTGACCTGGGGTTTCGAGAACCGCACGACCTGCTTCCGCATCGTGGGCCATGACGCCGGCTCGCTGCGCGTCGAGAACCGGCTGCCGGGCGCCGACACTAACCCGTATCTGACGGTCGCCGCCACGGTGGCGGCAGGCATTGCCGGCATTCTCGAGCAGATCGAGCCCGAGCCGGAGACCATCGGCAACGGATACACGCAAGAAGCGCCGCGGGATTTCGCACGCTCCATGCCCGAAGCGATCGACCGGCTGCGTCAGTCGGAGTTCGCCAAAGACTGGTTCGGACCGCGCTTCGTCGAGGCCTTCACCTCGACCCGCGAAAGCCAGCACAACGAATTTCGCCGCAAGGTTCCCGACGTGGAACTGGAACGCTTCTTCGATCTGGGGTGAACCATGATGGACGCAGACCTGCGTGCACTCTTTGTGGAGGGCATGAGCCGCGCCGCCACCTTCGTTGCGGTCGCCACGACCGATGGCGAGGGCGGCCGCTACGGGGTGACGATCAGCTCGCTCACCTCGGTTTCGGCCGATGGTGACCAGCCCTCGCTTCTGGCCTGCATCCACCATCTCAGCCCGGCAGCACCGGCCATCCTGAAGAACCGGGCGTTCTGCGCCAACCTTCTGCAGGAGGATCAGCAAGACGTATCGGACCTTTTTGCCGGCCGTATCGGGGCTGGCGAGCACGGAGCCCGTTTCGACCAGGCGGCATGGGTGCCCAGCCCGCTGGGCCAGCCGATGATCGACGGGGCGACGGCGGTGTTCGAGTGCCGCGTGGCCACGTCGCTTTTGTGGGAGACCCATCACATCATCGTCGGATGTGTCACGTCGGTCCGGCTTTCCGAAAGTCCTGCGGCGCTGCTTTACGGCCAGCGCGCCTATCGCCGGGCGGTCCAACTGCCCGCTGGCAACTGAGGAGACCGGATCACAAAGCCTGATCACCGGCAGTCGGCGGCAAGACCGGCGCCAAATATTCAAAGAGAGAGGAACGAAAACTATGACAGATATAGCGGGAGTAGGAGCGGGGGTAGGTACAAACCAGCTCCGCAAGAATTCGCTCGGCCTGATCGCCGTGACATTCATGGTGATCTCGGCCGCAGCGCCACTGACGGGCGTGGCGGGCGCGATGCCGCTGGCCTTCATGCTGGGTAATGGGGCGGGTATTCCGGCCACCTTCATTTTCGTGACCCTCGTCATGCTGGCCTTTGCGGTCGGCTACGTGGCGATGTCGCGGCACGTCACCAATGCGGGCGCGTTCTACGCCTATGCCGCGCGCGGCCTGGGCGGCCGCACGGCCGGCGCGGTGGCCGTGGTGGCGCTGGTCGCCTACAACGCCATGCAGTTCGGCCTGATCGGCCTTTTCGGCGGCATTGCGTCCGGCGTCTTTGCTGATTTTGGCCTGACGCTGCCCTGGTGGGCATGGAGCTTGATGGCCATCGCCCTGGTCGGCTTCCTCGGCTACCGGCAGGTGGACCTATCGGCCAAGGTGCTCGTCTTCGTGGTGGCGCTGGAATATGTGGTCGTGCTGATCGTCGACTTCGCCATTCTCGGCAAGGGCGGGGCCAGCGGCCTGTCGTTCAATCTCTTCGACACGAACGCCATCTTCTCGGGCTCGCTGACGGCGGCAATTCTCTTCTGCCTGGGCTGCTTCATCGGCTTCGAGGCGACGACCATCTATGCCGAAGAGGCGCGTGAGCCGGAAAAGACCATTCCGCGCGCCACCTATCTCTCGGTGCTGATGATCGGCATCTTCTTCGTCTTCACCACCTGGCTGATGATCGTGGGCGTGGGCGCCGACAAGCTGGTGCCGACGATTCAGGGCTTGCCCGACCCGTCGAACTTCTTCTTCGACCTCGCCGGCGAGTATGTCGGCGGCCCGGTGCCGGCGATCGCGGGCATCCTTCTGGTGTCCAGCCTGTTCGCGGCTCTTTCGGCCTTTCACAATTACATCGCGCGCTACAGCTATGTTGCCGGCCGCGAAGGGCTGCTGCCCGCCGCCTTCGGCCGCACGCATGACGCGCACCAAAGCCCGCATATCGGCTCCGTGGTCCAGACCATCGGCGCGCTCATCGTTCTCGCCTTCTTCGCTGGGCTCGGCCTCGATCCGGTGCTGAACATGTTCACCTGGATCAGCCAGGTCGGCACGCTGGGCGTGCTCGGCATGATGACCGTCACCTCGGTTTCGGTGATCGTCTTCTTCCGCCGGAACGGGATTGCGGGTTCCCCGCTGCCGACGCTGATCCTGCCCCTGGTTTCAGGAGTGATCATGGCGGCGCTGTTTGTTTACATCTTCCTGCACTTCGGCGATCTGACCGGCACCACCGGCGGCGCGCTCGGCATCGTCCTGCCCGCATTGATCCCGGCTGCGGCCGTGGTCGGCTATCTGCTGGCACGGCGGCTGGAAAGGACAAACCCGGCGCGCTTCGCTCGCATGGGCCATAACCACATCTGATCTGCTGCACTATTGCCAAAACCCGGCGTGGAATTTTCCGCGCCGGGTTTTTTAGTGCCCGCCGCCTCCACCGGCCGCCGCTTCGGGCGGCTTGCGGATGACCATGGTGAAGAGCGCCAGGGAAGCAAACAGCATGGTCAGCAGATAGAAGACGTCCATGAAAGACATCAGGGCTGCCTGCTGGTGGACCATGCCGGAAAGCTTGGAAAGCGCGGCCCTGGGTGCATCGAGGCCGCCATGCGCCTCGAAATTCAGAGTCATGTTGCGGAGCTTGGCGTTCGCCTCCGCGCTGCCCCACTGCACATGCTCGGCGAGGCGCGCATAGTGAAAATCGTTCCGGTGGGTCAGCACGGTGTTGATGATGGCGAGCCCCACCGCGCCGCCGAGATTGCGCGTCAGGTTGAACAGGCCGGACGCATTCTTCAACCGTTCCGGCGGCAGCGTGCCCAGTGCGATGTTGTTGATCGGCACCATGCAGAGCATCATCGACGTGCCGCGCAGGATTTGCGGCAGGAACAGCTCCCAGAAATCCCAGTCGGCCGTCAGGTGCGTCATCCGCCAGGTGCCGGCGGCAAAACCCAGGAAGCCGATCATCATCATGAGGCGTGGGTCCATCTTGCGCGACAGGATGCCGGAGATGGGTGCGGTGGCGAACATCGCAAGACCCGAGACGAACAGCGCCTCGCCGATCATCATGGAATCGTAGCCGCGGATGCGGCCGAGATAGATCGGATAGAGATAGGTGAGGCCGTAAAGGCCGATGCCGATGACGAAGGAGAACAGCGAGCCGAAAGCGAAGTTGACGTTGCTGAAGGCTTTCAGGTCGACGATCGGCTCCTCCGCGGTGAAAGCGCGCCAGAAGAACGTCACGGCGCCGACCACCATCACGATCGTGAAGATGAATACGGTCTGGTCCTGCAGCCAGTCGTTGGTCGGGCCTTCCTCCAGCACATATTCGAGCGAGCCGAGGAAGGCCGCCATGCCGGCCAGTCCCCACCAGTCGAACTTCTTCATCAGGGAATGATCCGGCTTGTCGAAGTCGATCAGTGCCCAGGCTGCGGTCGCGACCAGAATGCCCGGCACGACATTGATCAGGAACAGCCAGTGCCAAGACATGGCGTGGCTGATGTAGCCGCCGACGGTCGGTCCGATGGTGGGCGCGAGCGTTGCCACCAGGCCGATCATCGGTGACACGACCGCGCGGCGGGAGGGCGGAAAGATGGTGAAGGCAGCGGCGAAGACGCTGGGGATCATGCCGCCTCCGATAAAACCCTGGATCGCCCGGTAGACGATCATCTGGTCGATATTGGTGGCGGTGGCCGCCAAAGCGCTGGCGGCGGTGAAGCCGGCCGCGGCGGCGGTGAACAGGACCCGCGTCGACAGCATGCGCGACAGGAAACCCGACAGCGGGATCATGATGACCTCAGCGATCAGGTAGGAGGTCTGCACCCAGGGAATTTCGTCGGCGCTGGCGCTCAGGCCCGCCTGGATTTCGGTCAGCGAGGCCGAGACGATCTGGATGTCGAGGATGGCCATGAACATACCGAACACCATCGCCAGGAAGGCGATGATGCGCCGCGCCTCAATGTGGTCCGAAGGCATCGCCCCGGCGGATGGAATGGTCGCGTCAGCGCTCGACATGATAACGACCTCCCGGCCCGCTCTAGAGTGCCGGGCCGGTGCGGCTGTCCACGTCCACGATGACGCTCAGGCCGGCGCGCAGCTTGCCGCTCTGGAGCACATCGGCCGGCACGTCGATGCGCACCGGCACGCGCTGGACCACCTTCGTGAAGTTGCCGGTGGCGTTTTCCGGCGGCAGCAGCGAGAACACCGCGCCCGAGGCCGGCGCGAGCGAGGAAACGGTGCCCTCGAACTCCTGCGTGCCCATGGCGTCGACCTTAACTTTTACCTTCTGGCCGGGCAGCAGCCGGGCAAGCTGCGTCTCCTTGAAGTTGGCCACGATGTGAAGCTTGTCCATCGGCACGACCACGGCAAGCTTCTGGCCCGGGTTGACGAGGTCGCCCTGTTCGATGGACCGGTTGCCGACCACGCCGTCATAGGGCGCGCGCAGGACGGTGAAGGAGAGGTCGCGCGCAGCCTTGTCCTTGGCAAGATTCAACGAAGCCAGCGTGCTGGCCGTCTCCGCCTTCTGGGCCTCCAGCACGCCAATATTGGCTTGCGCCGCCGCGATCTGCGCATCGGCGCCGGCAACGGCCGCGTTGGCCTGAACGGCAGCGCTATGGGCATCGTCCAGCTGGGCCTGCGTCGAGACATTGGTCTTGAGCAGCAGGGCGATGCGTTCCTCGGTGCGGGCGGAGTTCGTGGCTGCGGCTTTGGCCGCGCCCTTCTGCGCCTCGGCCTGCAGGAGTGCTGCCCGTGCGGCCGTGGTCTGGGCGTCGATGCGGTCGAGCGTCTTGGCCAAGGTAGCGATCTGTGCCTCAGCCTGGCTAAGCGCGATCCTGTAGTCGCCGTCGTCCACGACGAAGAGCGGGTCCCCCGCCTTTACATGCTGGTTGTCGGCGACCTTCACCTCGGCGAGGTAGCCGGAAATCTTGGGCGAAACGAACGCCATGTCGGCCTGGACATAGGCGTCGTCGGTGGAGATCATGAAACGGCCGTCGGCCCAGTAGTCATAGCCGTACCAGGCACCGGTGCCGAGCAGGGCAGCTGCGATGATCGGCAGCAGGAACGAGCGCAGCGAGCGCTTGCGCTTTGCGGGGGCGGGCGCAACGCCGGGGTCGGCCGGGCGAGGGGCCTCTATCGTCGGCGCCGTCTTGGCATGCGGGAACGGATGCACTTCGGCTTCGGTCGGCGCGGACGAAGAAGACATGGGGTATCTCTTGTGATTAAACTGAACCGTTCGGTTTGGCGTTGACTTAACGTGACGGTGGGCTCATATCAAGAGCCAATCGAACCGATTGGTTCGAAATATTTTGAGGTTGGGAATGACTGAGCTAGCGACCGGATCGGCAGCCAAGCGCGACAAGCGAAGCCGTCCTGCCGCCGGTCATGATCCCGCAAAACGCCAGCAGATCATCGAAGGCGCACGCCGTGTCTTCATGAACATGGGTTTCGACGCCGCCTCCATGAACGACATCACCCGCGAGGCGGGCGTGTCCAAAGGCACGATCTATGTCTACTTCGCCAGCAAGGAAGAGCTCTTCGAGGCGCTGATCGAGCAGGAGCGCTGCGCCATCTTCAAGAATCTCTATGAGACGCTTGGACAAGCCGACGACTTGCGCGCCACGTTGGAAAATTTTGGCATTGGACTGTCGATCAAGATCACGTCGGCGCAGGTTGTTCTGGCGCAGCGCATCGTGATCGGCGCGTCGGAGAGAATTCCCGAGCTGGGCAGACGCTTTTATGAGCGCGGCCCAAAATTCGGGCATGATCGCGTCGTGGCTTTCCTCAACACGGTGATCGAGCGTGGCCTCCTGGAAATCCCGGATATCCACCTTGCCGCCTACCAGTTCACCGACCTTTGCCTGGCCGGGCTTTTCAGGCAGTGCATGTTCGCCTTCCGCACCGAAACCCCGACGCCCGCCGAGATCGAATATATCGTGAAGGCTGGGGTGGACGTATTTTTGAAAGCCTACGGCACCGAGAAGCTGGCGGCGCAGGAACGCGAGCGGGGCAGGGGCGGCTGAGGCCGCGGCGGTTACGGCTGACGTCCTTTGATCAGCGGCAGACCCGAAATAGGGGAAATGCGCTCCGGGACCGTCTAGGCGTCGCCATGCAAACGGCGCTGATGGCAGAAGCTGAGCCAACTGAGCGGGATGGTGGCCAGGTAGGCCACTGTGAATGCGATCAGCACCTGTCGCGGATAGAGGAATATGCCGATCATTGCGGCGCCTGCCATGGCCAGAAGCATGGTTCGTGCCGCCCGGGAGGCTGCGAGCCCGGTCGTCTTTCCCGAAAAGGTAGGGACCGTCGAAACCATCAAAAGGGCAACGAGCAAAGTGTACGCCGTCACCCATTGGATCGAAGCCTCCGACGGGGCAGCGATGGAAACAGGCAGCAGGACGGCAAGGGCGGCGCTCGGTGTCGGAAGTCCGGTGAAATAGGCCTTTCGCCACGGCGCACCGGGATTGCCCGACTCGACATTGAAGCGCGCAAGGCGAGTTGCCGAGGCGATGACGAAGACCGTCAGGCAAATGCTGAGCAGCGCGGACATGTCGTCCTCGGCCCAGAAGAACAGCAGCACGACTGGGGCCACGCCAAAGCTCAGGAAATCGGCAAGGCTGTCGAATTCCGCACCAAAGCGGGAGCTGACTGAGAATTTCCGGGCGATGCGCCCGTCAAGTCCGTCGAGCAGGGCAGAGATGACAATGGCGCTGAGCGCGAGATCGAACTGCTGGTCGACGGAAAAGCGGATGGAAATCAGGCCTGCACAGAGCGCAAGGGCCGTGATCAGATTGGGCAGGAAGCGGATGATGCCCGCTCCGCTCTGCCCAATGTCGCCCACTTTGTTCATCTCGTCCTCCCTTGCGTGGGTGGGGTGCCAACCGGTCAACCTGCCGAGGCCCCGGCTGCTCAACGTATCGTTCAGTCTCCGGCCTTGGTGACTGCAGCGGACGCCGGTAAACCGCTGCCGCGCCGCTGGGTGAAGGGGTCGGTGTCATGCCAGGCGGGCTGGGTACTGAAGAGGCCGAATATGTCGTCCGACGCGAATTGCGGCTTGATCGAGAGGTTGCTCAGAAGCGAGCCGTCATAGATCTGGGCGATATCCGGAGCGGCGTATCCCATCAGTTCCAGCAGGGTGGGTGCGATGGCGAAATGCGATCCATGGCCCGGAAAGCGCCGCGACACGTCGGTGAACCGCCTTTTCAGGCCATCGTCGTCGGTTGCCACCATTAACGGAACGATGCCTTCCTGGGCATCGACATTGGTGAGCGAGCTGCAATGCGTCAGGTGGCCCGGACTGAAATTCTGTCCGTGATCGGATGTGTAGATGACCGTCATGCCGTCCCAGGGTGCTTCCCGGGTCAGTTGCGCCATGGTCCTGTCCGTCGACCATTGCACGGCCTCGGCATAGGACTGCAGGGTCGCCTCATCGTTCGCAACAATGCCGTCATTGACCGGCGTCTGCTCCTTGTTGCCGGGCGCATCATTTACGTAGGGAAAGTGGGAGCCGTTCTTGTTGGCATAAATGAACACGCGATCGCCTCGGGCAAGCTCGTCCAGCGTGATCCGCATGAGTTCGTCGTCGAGTTGGTAGGTCGGGATGCTCGGCTCCAGCTTGTAGAGCTTGTCGATCCAGGCGGTCTCCGCCGGCGTCATGTAGTTTTGCAGCCTGCCGTAGACTTTGATGAATCCTGCCTGCGCGTCGATGAAGACGGTGCGGAAGCCCGCAGCCTTCGCATATTGCCAGACGGTCGGGCTGGTAATGACGCTCCGGACGAGATGGCGCCGCTGCGCCATGAACCGCAGTATGGCGTTCGATATGTGGGAGCAGTTGGCGCCTCGGCCGCCCATTCGGGCGTGTGAGGATTGCCGGGTTCGAGGCTGATGAAATCTGACCGCACGCTTTCGTCGACCATCATCACCAAGGCCCGGACCAGCGGTTTGCCCGGCTTGAGATGAACGTCGTTGCGGCTTTCGAATGAGCCGGCTTCAAGTTTGTAGGCAGCCAATGTGGCCAGCGAAAGCGGCGAGAATTGCTTGGGCATGGCATAGGAACCCTTGCCCTCCCGATAGAGAACCACCAGCGCAATCAACACGATGGGCAGCAGCGGCAAGAAGCCGGAAGCAAGCCGAACGCGTTGGTTCGGACGGTAGGAAATGCCCGACGGCATGACGATTGCGGCGATGCTGACGCAAAAGACAGCTATGGAAGGGGCTATCGCGTTTGAGTAAAACTCGAGAGCTCGCCCCGCTTCGTGGCGTGAGGTCCAAAAATTCAGCACGTCGAAGATGAAGAACTCGGCTCCCTGGACCTGGTAATAGCCGAAGGCCGCAGTTCCAGCCACGCTGAGCGGTATGGCCCACGCCAAGCGTACTGGAAAGGATGGATGGAAGGCTGCAGCGAACACAGCTGCGAGCGCGCACAGCCAGATCGCGCTGAAGACCACCGTCGTCACCACTCGCTGCTCTTCGATAATCAGCTGGAGACGTGCTCCAAAACCCTGGTTCGTGACAATCAGGACAAAAAGCAAAAGCGCGAGCTTCACGGCCAACAACGAAATGCGTTTCATGCCTGCCTCCCCCTGGCGGTGCGCCGAAGCCCTGGGCCGGCGCCGGAAGTCGATCGCAATCCCGATCGAGCTGTGCTGAAAGTCTATCGCCGGCTAAGAAATTTCCCAAAGGAACCGAAAGGTAGGCGTGGCTACAGCAAATGGGGCTATCGCCATGCACCCAAAGGGGAAGATCAGTTCCGTATGGATGCGGAAATGGCATTGGCGGTTTTGAGACCTCTGTGGCCAGCGCGCCTCAAAAAACTGAAAAGGCACCACAGCTGCGGTCGGGCGTTATCCGGTTGAGATCGGATGAGGACCGGAGTTGTGTCATGACTGCGCAAAAGGAAAAATATTGGTCTGCCGAGGTGACAGCGCACAGCAATGCGCTCGACCTCGAGCCAGGCGTTTTCGAACTGGATGACCCGCGGGAGATCGCCCAATCGCTGAAGCGTTCCGCCGAGAGCAGCACCCACCGCAAGGCGGGGCCGTTCCAGTCGGCCATGTCGATGTTGAATTTCTACATCAACCGGGCAGGTCGGAACCTGTCGCCGGAGCGAAAAATGGTGCTCGAAGCGGCCAAGGACGAATTGCGAAAGGTGTTTGGCAAGGAGCCGATGTGACCGCCGTCAGCGGCCTGGATTCCCGAGAACTTCGTCCCTGAGCCAGGATTTCACGGCCGCCACGTCGGCGAGGATGTGCCGCGCCGACGTCTCAGCCTTGGGCCGAACCCTGATCGAGATGCCCTCCAGCCGGTTGACCAGTTCGAAGCCGCTTTCGTCGGACGTGTCGTCGCCGATAAAGATCGGCTGCCTGCCGGAGAACGGCTCCAGCTCGAGGAAACGGCGGATCGCAGCACTTTTCATGGCCTGCAAGGGAATGAGCTCGAGCCCCGCTTCGCCGACGACGACACGATATTCCTCCGACAGGCGCGGCAGGGCCAATTCCGCCGCCTTCTGCACAGCCGAAAGCGCGTCGGGCGCCGCCCTTGTGTGGATCGCCAGAACCGGCCCCTTGCGCTCGAAATAGACACCGGTTGTCGAGCCGAACTCCGCTTCCATCTCGGTTGCCAGCGCCGCGATGTCCGCGGGCTCCCTGGCTTCGACCACGGGGCCGTTCTGGAGTAGACGATGCTCCAGGCCGTAAAGGCCGGCAGCGCACAGCCTGAGCGGTGCAAACAGCTGATCAATCGCGCCGATCGAGCGGCCGCTGACGAAGGCCAGCGCCCCATCGAGACGGACGTCAAGGGCCGCCAGAAGATCCAGCAATTCCGCGTCGACCGATACCAAATCCGGGTGGTCTGCATGCTCCAGAAGCGTGCCGTCTATATCGAGGAAAAGAGCGTGTCTTCCGGGCTTAAGGCGCAGCGACGGGGAGCCTGATCCGGTCACCGCAGCGCTCCCTTTTTCTTCCCCATGAGAGGTACGACATTGCTTGCAGTCTCAGCCCGTGCGGCCGGTTCGGTGGCTTCATAGGCCTCGCTGCGCTTACGCAGACGTGCGGCATCCAGGAGCATGCTGCCGGCCCAGCGGTAGACATTGTTGCTGCGCACCACCTCGCGCATGCGGCGCATGCGATCCCGCTGCTCTTCTGCCGGCATGCTGAGGCCCCGCAGCAGAGCGTCGCTCACCGCGCTCGGATCATAGGGATTGACGATCAGTGCATCGAGAAGTTCTCGCGATGCGCCGGCAAAGGTGCTGAGGATCAGGACGCCTTGCTCGTCGTCGCGCGTCGCCACGAATTCCTTGGCGACGAGGTTCATGCCGTCGTGCAGGCTGCTGACCACGCAGATGTCGGCGGCGCGATAGACCCGGCAGATGTCTTCCTGGTTGTGATATTCGTCGAGCAGGATGATGGGCTTGTACCGGTCGTTGCCATAGCGCCGGTTGAAATCGTCGACGTAGTCGAGGCATTGGCGGTGCAGTTGCTGATAGGCGGCAAGGGTCCCGCGGCTGGGGGCGGCGATCTGTAGGAACACCAGTCGCCCAAGCCAGTCCGGATTCTTCTGGAAGAACTGGTCCAGCGCCATGAAGCGATCAACAATGCCCTTGGTGTAATCCAGTCGCTCGACGCCGGCGCACAACCGCGTGTCCTCGTCAAAACCGTACTTTTCGAATATCTGCCGGCGGCATTCGGATGCATTGGGCTGGTTCTTGAAGCCGACCGGAGGCCATTCGATCGAGATCGGGTAGGGGTGAACCAGTGTCGTGCTGCCGCGATAGGTGATCGAAGGGTCTTCCCGCTCGATGCGGCTCTCGAGAAAACGGTCGACGCTCTCGGTAAAGTTGTTGCAGTGGAACTGGATGTGGAAGCCGATGATCGAGCTGCCAAGCAGGCCGTCCAAAATCTTCTCGCGCCACGGGCAGATGCTGAACACCTCGGAGTTCGGCCAGGGGATGTGCCAGAAGGTGATGATGGTCGCCTCCGGCAGGCGCTGGCGGATCATCCGCGGCAGCAGCGCAAAATGGTAGTCCTGCACCAGCACGATCGGCCGCTCGTTCCGCGCTTCCTCCACCACGATATCGGCGAACTTCTGGTTCACCGCTTCGTACATCTCGAAATCGGAGGCGCGGAAGATCGGCCGCGTGAACGCTATGTGGCAGAGCGGCCATAGCCCGTCATTGGCAAAGCCGTAGTAATAGCCCTGCAGCTCCTCATCTTTCAGCCAGACCCGGCGCAGCATGTAGCTCGGCCGGTCCGGCGGCACCTGGATGCGGTCATTGTCGTCGACGGTCAAACGGTCGGCCGAACCGCCGCCATAGGCGATCCAGGTTCCTGAGCAGGTGCGGGTGACCGGTTCCAGTGCCGAAACCAGGCCGCTGGCCGGAACCAGGAGCTTCACCTTTCCATCCACGAGGTTGTGGATGTAGGGCTCGCGGTTGGAAACGACGATCACCTGCGCGTCAGGCAATTCGCTGGCCAGAAGCTGGCGCAGCGTTTCGGGCGACCAGTTGACGAGGACGTCGTCGGCTGCCCTGCCGTTCTTTTCGAACTCGTACAGCAGCTTGCAGGCCTGGTCGAGATTGGGTGGGTCGTTGGTGACCACGGGGGCTGTCCGGGTCGAGCGCAGCCGCCACCATAGAAACGCGGCCAGAACGACTGCCGAGACAGACATCAGAAGGCTGACGGCCAGGACCGCCAGCACATTGATGTCGAGGCTGAGCAGATTGGATTGGGCGTTCATCTCCTTCGTCCTCCTGGGCGGAAGAGCGTGCCGGCAGGATGATGTTGGCCCACAGGGGCAAGGCCGGCGCAGTCGAAGCGATCGGCCGATCCTCAGGGACCACCCGGAGGCTCGACGAAGCGCTATGTGACGATGGTTCCGAACGCCTCGCAGCCGCTAGGGTTCCGCAATTTTTGCAGGAGAGGGGAAGCTACGAGCGCATGATGACGGGCGCGGGGCTGTGGTCGTGCGTCTGAAGATCGGCGATGACCCGATCGCCGAAGCGCTGGAATGTCAGGTCGTACACCGACTGGCCGACGCGGAGATGGCGAACGGTGAGGCTGTCGATACCGATCGGCAGATATGACTGTTCGACCTGTACTTCGCCGCGCCAGCCATCGACCTGGACGCCCAGGCATGCCTGCAGGAGCATGAACACCGCACCCGAGGACCAGGCTTGCGGCAGGCAGGCTACCGGATAGGCAATCGGCGCCTCGCCGACCGCTCGCGGAAAACCGCAGAACAGCTCCGGCAACCGCATGTCGAAATGCACCGCCGCCTCGAAGGTGTTGCTCAGCAGGCGGACGACGTGATCACGATTGCCGTAGCGCGCCAGCCCGGCCGCGCAGATGGCCGTATCGTGGGGCCAGATCGAGCCGTTGTGGTACGACATCGGGTTGAAGAATATCTCGTCCTCGGCAAGCGTTCGAATGCCCCAGCCCGTATGGAACGGCGCCGACAAGAGCTGTTCGGCGACATGCTGCGCTCGTTCCGGCGAAGGCAGCCCGCAAGACAGCAGATGGCCGACATTCGAGGTCCGCACGCGGCATGGCTCGTTGTCGCCATCGATCGCCAGGGCATAGAACTTCCGGTCCTCCATCCAGAACCGGTTTTCGACCGCTTGCCGCATCTTCTCCGCGCGCGCTTTCCAAGCCTCCGCGCGCAAGACGTCGCCGCGCCTGCAGGCCAGGGACGCCAAGCGGCTATAGGCGGCATAGGCATAGCCCTGCACTTCCACCAGGGCGATCGGTCCCCTGGGAACGCGACCGTCCTCGTGAAAGACGGCGTCATAGCTGTCTTTCCAGCCCTGGTTGGTCAGGCCGGTATCGGCCGCGCGCTGATAGGTGATGAAGCCGTTCGGGTCGCGGTCAATAGCGCGGTCCATCCACCCTGCTGCGGCCTGGATCGACGGCCACAGCTGGTCGATGAAATCCATGTCGCCGGTTCGGTCGGCATAGGCGCAGGCGAGGTACACATAGAGCGGCGTGGTATCCACCCCGCCATAATATCGTCCGAAGGGCAGTTCCTTCAGGATGGTCATCTCGCCCTTGCGGGTCTCATGCATGATCTTGCCGGGCTCGGAGTCGCTGAAGGGCGAGGTTTCCTCAGCCTGATGCTGGGCAAGGAACGCAAGGACACCGCGCGTAAGCCTGGGATCGATCCAAAGCATCTGCAGGGCCGAGATGACGCCGTCACGCCCGAAGGCGGTGGAGAACCACGGAATGCCGGCATAGGGGTAGGGGCCCGTCGCAAGGTCGGTGGTGAGCAGCGCAATGTCGGCGCGGGCACGCGCTATCCAGTCGTTGAACACGCGACCGGAACTGTGGATCGTCGCGCCATGGCGCCGCTTCGAGCGCATCACGAAGCGGGCACGCGCCGCTGCCGCACGAAAACGCATTCGATTTGGGGACGTTGGGCCTCTTCCGACCTCGACGAACAATGTCTCGCGCACCCGCCTCGGCAGGCGGAGCACGAACTCGGCGTGGTTTCCCTTGAGATGCGTCGGAATTTGGGAAAACGAAATCGTCGCTTCCCGAACCACATCATCCAGGCCGTGGTAGCGCATGGTCACGCTGTCACCGTCCGGTTGCGCCTCGAAGGCGAGACCGCGACGGCTGCGCTGGGAGCCTCGCACTTCGAACATGTCGCGGAAGTCCGCTTCGAAGTGCAGCTTCAGCGGCAACACGACTTCGCTTTCGCCGTAGTTCGACAGCGCGATGCGCTCATACATCCGGTCGTTCCAGATCAGTCGCGTGCGCTCGATGTGGATGACACCCTGCCGGGTTCTCCCACCTTCGCCAGTCGGCAGCGGCAAGTTGGTGAGGTTCGTCCGGAACAGGACGTTGTCCTGGCTCAGCGATGCGCCAAGCAGTGACGGTGGCTGGTCGCCGATCGTGAGGCGGTAAAGCGAGAGTATCCTTGTGTCGTCAAGGAACAGGCCGTCGCCGCCGCCATGTATGTCGCCATAGGAGTCCGCGACGACGAAACAATCGCCGTGCTTGAGCGCATATTGGCGCGCCGGCTCCCTTGGCGCCACATCGTCCAACGACGCCAAGGCTACTGCAGGATCCAGTTGTCTTTCATCAAGCTGTGTCATGGCTACCTCCCCGAGCCTAACGCAGGATGAGGCCAAAATTGGACGCCGGACATGTTCGCGTCAGCTGGCAACCTGGCTTGCGGGGCTGTGGGACATGTCGATCAACCGCTCGTATACCCTCATATAGTCATTGGTCATGCGCGAAACCGAAAAGCGCCGTTCGAAGACGACGCGAACTCGGCCGCGGTCGAGTTCTTCTAGCTTCGCCACTGCCAGGACCGCGGCATCCACCGAGCTGACGATGAAGCCGGTCACGCCCTGGTCTACGACTTCGGGCAGGGCACCATTGTTCCAGGCGATGACGGGCGTGCCGCAAGCCATGGCCTCGATGGCGACCAGGCCGAAGGGTTCGGGCCAGTCGATGGGGAGGATCAGGGCCGCGGCATTGCCCAGGAATGCCTGCTTCTCGGCCTCGCCGATCTCGCCGAGATATTCGATCTGCTGGCCGTCTATCAGCGGTTCGACCGCCTCGTGGAAATAAGCGCGGTCATCATCGCCGATCTTGGCGGCTATCTTCAACCTCATGCCAGTGCGACGGGCGATTTCGATGGCGCGGTCCGGTCGCTTGTCGCGCGACAGCCGGCCGAGGAAGGCGAGGTAGCCTGCGTCGGCGCTCATCCTGTCCAGCGGACGGTAGAGATCGAGCGGCATGCCGTGGTGGATCGTGCCCACCCAGTTGGCCTCCTCGAGCGGCCGCCGTTGGCTGTGCGAGATCGAGATCATGGGAAAGCGCGGCCAGCGGCGATAGGCGGCCCGCAAATCCTTGTAGTCGAGGCGCCCGTGCGGCGTCGTGACGGTTCGCTCCGGCATGTGCTCGAAGAACGGGAAATGCAGGAAATGGCTGAGATGGAAATGCAGGATGTCGAACTCGGCCGAGCGGCGGCGGACTTCATCCAGCATGGAATAATGGGCGGCGGTGGCCGACTTCAGCGGGTAAGGGTCAAGCCGCAGGGCTTGATCGCGTACCGCGGCCAGGCGCGCGCTCGTTCTCGAGTCGGCGCTGGAGAACAGGGTGATGTCGTGCCCCATCCGCACCAGCTCATCGACGAGATAGCAGATGATGCGCTCGGTTCCGCCATAGAATTTCGGGGGCACGGATTCGTAGAGCGGAGCGATGTGGGCAATCCTCATGAATGCATTCCGGTAAACATCAACAGGCGTGCAACGCTCCAGCCAAGCGCTTGTTGCATCGGAAATTTTTCAACGCGCCAGATTTTCAGTCCCCGCGCCGAAGGCGGCGTGATGGGGAAATCCCCGTCAGGACTATGCCGCTTCGCTGCGATGAAATACCTGACACCCTCGACGTCAAATCCTGATCAGTTCTTGTAGTATTTAATTGATGGCTGTCGGGTTAATTGGTGTTCTGTTTCAAATAAAAATATAATGCGATGGAATTATACCCATCAAGCAATGGCGTTTATCCTGATTTGTTATTGCGCCGTCCGTTGTTAAAAATACTGATGCGATACTTTGAATGAAATTTGAGTTTCGCGGAAACCGAGAAATATTTTTCGACGGGTCACTTCAGTGAAAGGAACGGGATATGAAGAAGCTTCTTTCGACAGCCATCGTGCTGTTTGCAACGACGGCGCTTGCCATCGCAGGGGGCAATATGGGTGGTGGCGGCAGCGGCAATGGCAACGGAAACGGCAATGGCAATTCCGGGAGCAACAACGGCAACGGCAACGGTAATCATAATACCGGGTCGAACAACGGAAACGGCAACGGCAACAACAACTCCGGAAACAACAACGGTGGCGGCAACGGAAACAACAACTCCGGAAACGGCAACGGAAACAACAACGGAAACGGCAATTCCGGATCCAACAACGGAAATGGGAACGGCAACAACAACTCGGGCAACAACAACGGAAATGGCAATGGCAACGGCAACATTGCCCACCACCATCACCATCATCACAAGAACCATAAGTCCGACGACTGATGCCGATTTGTGAATAGGCGGGTCGCCGGCGCTCGGTGGCGTCGGCCCGCGTTAATGATTTTTTGACTGAGGGCTACCATAGTCCGGCGTCTACGGTTGTGTAATGAGTACCGTGGCGGTCAACCGCCCAGGCAATAGCCCGCCATCCCCCAAGGGATTGGCGGGCTTCTGGTTTTTTGGGGCGCAATTGACGCGCGCCGTGGTAGGCCGCTGCCCTGCTTAAGCCCCGAACGTTTCCTGAAATATCGCGACTAGCGAAGGCTTCGTTCCATCGAAGCGCCCGTTGCACTAGTTTCGGGCTTTCGCGGCAGAAACGAGCGATTCGATGGAACGGACAGTTTATGTGAACGGCGATTACGTCCCCGAGCGTGAAGCTAAGATATCGGTTTTCGACAGGGGCTTTCTGTTCGCCGACGGCGTCTATGAGGTCACCTCGGTGCTGAACGGCAAGCTGGTCGATTTCGCCGGCCATATTCGCCGGCTGCGCCGCTCACTGGACGAGCTTCAAATGCGCATGCCGTGCTCCGAGGAGGAGCTGCTGCAAATCCACCGCAGGCTGGTGGAATTGAACGCAGTCACTGAAGGCATGGTCTATATGCAGATCACGCGCGGCGCTGCCGATCGCGATTTCGCCTATCCGGAATCGGCCACGCCGACGTTGGTTCTGTTCACGCAGGCCCGCCCCGTCATCGCAAACCCGGTGGCTGCGCGGGGCGCGCGCGTCGTGACCGTCGAGGATCTGCGCTGGGGCAGACGCGACATCAAGACGGTGCAGCTCCTCTATCCGTCCATGGCCAAGATGATCGCCAAGGGGCAGGGCGTCGACGATGCCTGGCTGGTGCAGGACGGCAAGATCACCGAGGGCACTTCCAACAACGCCTATATCGTCACCCAGGACGGCACGATCGTGACGCGTGAGTTGTCGCACGACATCCTTCCCGGCATCACGCGTGCGGCGGTGCTGAACTGCGTGCGCGAGCTGCAGATGAAGGTTGAGGAGCGAGCCTTCTCAGTCGAGGAAGCGCTCGCCGCACGCGAGGCCTTCACGACCTCGGCGACCGGCTTTGTCTGCCCGGTGGTGGAGATCGATGGAACTGTGTTGGGCGATGGCAAACCGGGCCCCGTGGCGCAGCGACTGCGCCAGATCTACATCGAGGAAAGCCTCAAAAGCGCGATTTGAAGGCTATGCCTCCGGTATCGGGAAAATAATCCGCGGCGCTATCGATTTTCACAGATAGCGCCCGAGCTCCTTGCCAAGTTTCAGGAAGCGCAGCGGGTTCACGGCTTCGCCGTTTTGGCGAACCTCGTAGTGAAGATGCGGCCCGGTCGAGCGCCCTGTGGTGCCTACTTCGCCGACGACTTCGCCAAGCGAGACTTTTTGGCCTTCCTTGACGTCAATCCGGCTGAGATGGGCATAGCGCGTGGAAAAGCCAAAACCGTGGTCGATCTCGACCATGCGCCCATAGCCTCCATTCCATCCAGCCTTCACGACTGTCCCGGGCGCGGTTGCGCGTGCGGCGGAACCCGAGGGAGCGCGAAAGTCCATGCCTGAGTGCAGGGCAGGCGTGCCGAGAATAGGGTCCGGGCGCACGCCGAAAGTGCTGGAAACCGGACGTCCAGGAGCGGGGTTGGCGATCGGTAGGCGCCGCGCCGTCTCCTTCATCTTGTCCAGCCGATCCAGGCTCTCGTCGAGTTCCTGGACCCTGGCGTCGAACATGTTCGGATTTTCGATGGCAATCAGCGGGCCGCCGACATCGCTCTTGCCGTAGTCTGAATCGACCTGCACGCCTGAGGACTCTAACGCTTCGGAAATGGCGTCGGCCGTCTGGTAGGCATTTTCGGTCAACGAGTTTATGCGTGCCAGCTGCTCGCTTTCGATCGCCTTCAGCGATTGTTTTATCGAGGCGAAGAGCTTGTCGGCGTGATCGGCCGCCGTCTCGCTTGCCTGCGGGCTTTTGAGCAAAGACCAGAAGGCGCTGGATTTCGCAGGAGCTGGGGCAGCGAAGGCGGATGCCATGCTTGGCGCTGTCGTGCCGTCGTCGCTCAGGCTTGCACGGATTTCCGGTTTGACGTCGGTCGACGATGCCGCGCTTGGTTGTGGCGTTTCGGCTGCGGCGGCACGATCGAGCAGCGGGGCAAGGCGACCATGACGACTGCTGAGCTGCAATTGTTGCTGAAGCAGTTCGCCGACCTTGGTCTCGACGAGCTGTTGATCGAGCAACTGCCGGCTGGTGATGCGATCGACCTGCGCGCGCAAAGCGGAGATGCGGTCTTCATAGGCCTGCTGCAAGCGCGCCTGGCGCGCTGCCATCGCGCCAATGAGATCGTCGCGCAGGACCAGATAGGACGTCGCAAGCAGATAGCCGATGACGATAGTCGCCAGCGCCGAGCCCAGAAATGCCAATATCCAGGGGCGCACGGTGAAGTGCCTGATATCATCGCCGCGGGCGATGATGACGGTGTGTGGTTCCTTGCGCCTGCCGAAAACAGTCGTCTGACCAGAGTGTTTCACGGAATCGAACTTTCACAGCGAAGCAACGACCCGATTACACATTGTTAGGGTTAACAAAGCTTTGCCTTGCCGGCGGTTGCCCTGTGACATTCGAAGGGAGAGAGAAGCGGCACAAACAAAATGCCCGCCAAACACAGTGGCGGGCATGCCGTGAAGGGAGCAAAGATGCGCCGGGCCAGGCTACAGCGCGCGGGCGGCATCCAGAACTTGCTGGGCGTGGCCGGGGACCTTCACCTTGCGCCAGATCCGGGCGATCCGGCCATCGGATCCGATCAGGAAGGTGCTGCGCTCGACGCCCATATATTTGCGGCCGTACATGCTCTTTTCGACCCAGACGCCATAGTCTTCGTGCGTCTTTCGCTCTTCATCAGCAACCAGATCCACATCCAAGTCATGTTTGGCCTTGAATTTGTCATGGCTCTTTATACTGTCGGGGGAAATACCGACCACGACTGTATCGGCCTTCTCGAACTCTGCCTTTAGTGCAGAAAAATCAATCGCTTCAGCCGTGCATCCGCTTGTGTCGTCCTTGGGGTAGAAGTACAGCGCGACCTTGCGTCCGTTAAGGCTGGAAAGCGACAACGCGCCGCCCCCGTCGCGCGGAAGATCGAAATCTGGAGCCTTCTGTCCGGTCTCGAGTTCGGTCATATGAATGCCCTTGTTTAAGGTTACGCGCGAAGCGCCAGAGATATAATGTTGTTCGCGGATTCGTCCACGGCTGAATGATGCAACCGGAGTCCGTGTGGGCCACGAACTACCCAAACACGAGAAGATACGTTTTCGACGTGACGAGATCGCAGATCTTGGCGCCTGTCCATCGGCAATAAAGCATCATTTCACCAGCCGGCATAAGCGCTTGGGGCGACGTGCCGGAAAGATGGCGCTTTGGACGTTGATCGCCTCGGCGACGGTGATAGGGCTGGTTGCCGTGCTGCTCTATGTGGTCGGCCTTTCCGGGATCGGCACTGGTCCTTTGCGCGGTGAAGCCGAACGGGCGATTTCCGCATTTGCCGGCGTCGATGTTGCTGCCTCCCTGGGGCCTGCCAGCCTGTCGATCGACGGCTCGCGGCTTGTCGCGCTCGGCGTGAACGATGTCAGCATCAAGACCAAGCAGGGAATGCCCATCGTGGAAGCGGGCAACGTCCGCTTCGGCCTTCGCTTCCTGCCGCTCCTGAGCGGCAATGTGCGGCTTGGCAGCGTGAAGATTTCGGATGCCCGGATCAATGCCGGCGCAATGCCTTTGGCCGCACAAGGCGACTGGACGACCATTCTCCGCAACGATCGCGGCCTGATCGATCCGGACCGGATGACGAAGGCAATCTTTGCCGAGGTCCACCGCGCCTTCGATGCATTGCAGATCGGCTCCACCCGGCAGATCGAACTGGAAAAGGTGGAGTTCGTCCTTCCCGAGGGCGGACATGTGCGCGTCGTGCGTATCGACTACGCGCAGTTCAAGGCTGTCGGGCGGGACGAGCTGATCTTCTCTGCGGACCTCGATATCGATGGCCGCCAACTGCAGCTTGCGGGGACTTCGTCGCGCGATGAGGTCTCCAAGCGCATCAGCGCCCTCCAGATCACGGCCAATAGCGCAAGCGAGGAGGCCTCGTGGCCGGCGACGAGGGTGCCGCAGCAAGGCGCAAATTCGCTGGGCGATCTTGATCTGGAGATTGCCGGACAGGAAGGGATTGGCACGGACGCCGACACGCTGACTGCGTCGCTCGCCCTTGGCAATTCCACGATCGACCTGGGCAAGGAGGGAACATTCGAAGGCGGCCTCGATCTCCATGCCACATTGCTGGCCGGTTCCGACAAGCTCGAGATCGACCGGCTGCGCGTGAAGAGCGGCCGGAGCAATCTCGAATTCAACGGTGCGGTCGGCCCGCGCCCAGCGAGCGGAGAGCCCGGCGACAAGCCAGTCTATCGCTATGAACTCGTCAGCAGCCGCACCACGGCCGCGCCAGTCGATTCACCCGAGCCGGCGCTCGATTTCCTTGCGCGGATCAACGGCACTTTTGACGGCGACAGCAAGCTGTTGGCCGCCAATGAGATCGCGATCAACAGCGGCGCGGGCGAAGCAGCCGGAGAGGCGTCGCTCGATCTGAGCGGTGGCACGCCGGGCATATCCCTGGCGCTCAACGTGCACGACATGCCGGTTTCGCACGTCAAACAGCTCTGGCCCTGGTTTGCCGCCAAAGGCGCGCGGCACTGGGTGATGGACCACGTGTTCGGCGGACGGGTTGTCGACGGCAGGATCGACTTCAATGTCCCGCCCGACAGGCTCGGCAACGGCATCTCGCTGACGGCCGACGAAGTGTCGGGGCGCTTTCAGGTGGAGGGCGCACGCTTCGACACGACGGGCGTCATTCCGCCTGTTCGCGATGCTATCGGCAACGTCGAGTTCCGTGGCAACGACGTCGACATCTCCCTGTCCTCGGGAACCGTCTTCCTGACCAGCGGTCGCAGCGTTGAAGCCAGCAACGGAAAGCTGCGGATTGAGCACGCCAACCGGCCCCCGCTGATCGGCATGCTGGACATGAATGTTGCGGGAGATGCCGACGCCATCACCGAACTGGCAACCTACGAGCCGATCAACGCGATGCGCTTCGTGGGCATGAAGCCTGAGGAATTCAGGGGCAAGGTTACCGGCAACGTCAAGGCCGACATTCCCCTGCAAAAGGGCATAGACACCGGTCGTCTCGACTGGCGTGTCGTGCTCGACTACGAGGGGTTGTCGCTGGCCAGGCCGTTCGACAACCAGAAAATCACCGATGCCAATGGCAGCATCACGATCGAGCCGAATAAGGCGGTGATCGACGCTGCGGCCAAGCTCAACGGCGTGCCGGCCGAAATCGCGATGGTCGAGCCGCTGGGCAAGGACGGTCCGGCGCGCCAGCGCAAGATCCAGCTTTCGCTCGACGAGAAGGCGCGCGCGACACTCGCACCGGGGCTGTCGTCGCTGATTTCGGGCACGATGAAGGTCAATCTCGACGCCGGTGGTGCGGACGGCAAGCAGAAGGTGAGCGCCGACCTGACCAACGTTCAGCTCGACGTGCCGTGGGCAGGCTGGACGAAGGGGCCGGGCATTCCGGCAAATCTCAGCTTCTCGCTGGAGAAGTCGAAGGATGTTTCCACCCTTTCGGATTTCAAGCTCGAAGGCAAATCCTTCACCATTGGTGGCACGGTGACACTGGCCAACGGCAACCTGTCGTCTGCGCGTTTCGACACCGTCCAGCTCAATCGTGACGACGACGTCGCGGTCGCGATCAAGCGGATGGGGAAGGGCTATCAGGTGGACATCATCGGCAACGCGCTCGATGCGCGTCCGCTGATCAAGCAATTCACCTCAGGTGTCGGCGAGGGCGACAAGCCCAACAGCAGCAGCACCCCCGTTTCCGTCAATTTGGACGTCAAGTCGCTTGCCGGATTCGGCGGCGAGCAGCTTTCCAACGTTCTGCTCAGCTATAGCGGCGCAAGCTCCAAGATCGAGGGGCTGCGTATCACCGCGACCACGGGGGGCGGCGGCGCAGTATCGGTGACCAATTCATCCGATGGCGGTCAGCACAGCCTGCAGATGCAGTCGTCCGACGCCGGCTCGCTGCTCCGCTTCCTCAACATCTACGACCATATGCAGGGCGGCGCCATCAAGCTGGCCCTGTCCGACAATGGCGGTGGGCCGATGCGCGGCAAGGTCGATGCCAGTGATTTCTGGGTCGCCAACGAGCCCAAGCTGGCCTCCATCGTTTCGACCACACCGCCCGGCGACAAGCGTAGCCTGAATGAGGCCGTCAAGAGCGAGATCGACACCTCGCGTGTCCAGTTCGAGCGTGGCTCGGCGCAGATCGAGAAGGGGCCCGGCTATCTGAAGATCGGCAATGGCGTGTTGCGCGGCCCGCTGATCGGCACGACCTTCCAGGGCACGCTCTATGACGAGTACGGCAACATGTCGATGACGGGCACCTTCATGCCGGCCTATGGCCTGAACCGGATTTTCGGCGAAATCCCGATCGTCGGCGCCATTCTCGGCAATGGCCGCGATCGCGGCTTGATCGGCGTGACCTACAAGCTCAACGGCAATGCGAAGACGCCGAATTTGCAGATCAACCCGCTGTCTGTGATCGCGCCGGGCATTTTCCGCTCGATCTTCGAGTTCCAGTAGGTCGGCGAACCGCCCGATCCGGCAGCAAAACCTAAGAATAGAAAAGCCCGCCGATGCGATGCGCCGGCGGGCTTTTTATGTGTCTGGCTATCCGGTTGGGCGTCAGGCAGGTCGGATTAGAATGTGCTTCTTCTTGCCGAGCGAGAGCTTGACCACGCCATCGGCGGTCAGGTCGGCGGTCGTCACCAGGCGACGCTCATCCGAGGTCTGTTCGTCGTTGAGGCGCACGGCACCGCCCTGTACGTGGCGGCGGGCTTCGCCGTTGGAGGCGGCAAGGCCGGCGGTGACGAAGAGCGACAGCAGGCCGATGCCGGCCTGGAGTTCGTCCTTGCCGATCTCGACGGTCGGCAGCGTGTCGGCGAATGCGCCTTCCTCGAACGTCTTGCGCGCGGTTTCGGCCGCCTGCTCGGCGGCCTCGCGGCCGTGCAGCATCGCCGCCACCTCGGTGGCAAGCACCTTCTTGGCGTCGTTGATCTCCGAGCCGCCGAGCTTGCCTAGCCGCGCGATCTCGTCCATCGGCAGGGTGGTGTAGAGCTTCAGGAAGCGCTCGACGTCGGCGTCTTCCGTGTTGCGCCAGTACTGCCAGAAGTCATAGGCCGAGAGCATGTCGGCGTTCAGCCAAACGGCGCCGTTCAGCGACTTGCCCATCTTCGCGCCCGACGAGGTCGTCAGCAGCGGCGAGGTCAGCGCGTAGAGCTGCGGCGTGCCCATGCGATGGCCGAGGTCGATGCCGTTGACGATGTTGCCCCACTGGTCGGAGCCGCCCATCTGCAACCGCACGCCGTAGCGCTTGTTGAGCTCCACGAAGTCGTAGGCCTGCAGGATCATGTAGTTGAATTCGAGGAACGACAGCGAGTGCTCGCGGTCGAGGCGCAGCTTGACCGAATCGAAGCTCAGCATGCGATTGACCGAAAAATACTGGCCGACATCGCGCAGGAATTCGAGATAGTTCAGCGGGCGCAGCCAGTCGGCATTGTTGACCATCAGCGCGTCGCGCGAGCCCTCGCCGAAGGTCAGGTAGTTCGAGAAGACCTTCTTGATGCTGTCGATGTTCGACTGGATCGTATCGACCGTCATCAGCTTGCGGGCCTCGTCCTTGAAGGACGGGTCGCCCACCATGCCGGTGCCGCCGCCCATCAGAGCGACGGGCTGGTGCCCGGTCTGCTGCATCCAATAGAGCATCATGATCTGGATCAGGCCGCCTGCATGCAGGCTCGGCGCCGTCGGGTCGAAGCCGATATAGGCCGAAACCGTTTCCGTCGCGAAAAGCTTGTCGAGGCCGGTGTCATCAGAGGTCTGATGGACGAAACCGCGCTCGGAAAGGATGCGCAGGAAGTCGGATTTGAAGGCGGACATATCTTTCTTTTCCCGAGACAGAAGCCACGCATTTCGAGAAGGCGCGGCAAGACAGCTGCCGTTTAGCACCCGGCAGCTGAGAATCACAAGAACAGGCAGCCAAAAGAGGGCTTATTGCCGTGCTTATAGGTCGATGAATTAAGCGATGGGCGAGAAATTTCGGGGGTTACCCGTTTTCGAGCCCGCCATAGGAGCGAACCAGCTTCGCCATCTCCTCAGCCTCGGCCGAGTCCTCGGCATCGAGCCCTTCAGCCACACCGGCACGATCGGCGATGGGGCGATTCTGGCTGACCTTCCACTTGCCGGAAATTTCTGCGATTTCGATTTCGAAGCCGATGATGCCTTTGAGCTGCGACTGGACGTAACTCTCGGGCGCGTCGGTCACCGCCCATGGCACCGCGCGCTCAGCTTCGTGGGTGGCCGTCAGTTCCGACACTTGGCCCGCGAGCCAGGTGGCATCGTCGATCACGCGCGCCCGGCCGCGCACCTGAACCATCGCGTAGTTCCAGGTCGGCACGACTTTGCCGGTCTCGCGCTTGGTCTCGTACCAGGAGGGCGTCACATAGGTGTCGACGCCCTGGAAGACGACCAGAACCTGCGCGTCCGGGTTTTCGGCGATCTGGCGCCATTGCCCGTTGGCCTTGGCCATATGCGCCCGCAGCCTGCCGTTGGGCGCAATCTCCGCATCCAGCAAAAACGGCACGGCGTTGGCCGTGATGCCAGCTTCCGCGCCGTTGGAGATGAGCAGACCGAGCGGATGCGCGCGGATGAGGGCGTGCAGCACGTCCAGCCGCGTCTCGATGAAATGAGGGGGCTGGTACATGGCTGCTGTTCCTCTTGAGTGTTACCGGAGACGCTTCGGGCGCGGATCGGCCAGCTCGCCCGCCAGACGGCGGTCGAGATAGTCGGCGCATTCCTCGATCAGCAGCTCGCTGTGATTGGCGAAGAAGTGGTTGGCGCCCGAAAGGGTCCTCTGGGTGATGGTAATGCCCTTCTGCGTGTGCAGCTTGTCGACCAGGCCTTGCACATCCTTCGGCGGGGCCACCTTGTCGGCGTCGCCATGGATGATGAGGCCGGACGACGGGCAGGGCGCCAGGAACGAGAAGTCATAGGTGTTGGGCTGCGGCGCGACCGAGATGAAACCCTCGATCTCCGGGCGGCGCATCAGAAGCTGCATGCCGATCCAGGCGCCGAAGGAATAGCCCGCGACCCAGCACGACTTGGAATCAGGATGCAGGGCCTGGATCCAGTCGAGCGCGGCGGCCGCATCCGAGAGCTCGCCCGTGCCGTGGTCGAACTCGCCCTGGCTGCGGCCGATGCCGCGGAAATTGAAGCGCAGGGTGGTGAAATTCCGCTTCTGGAACATATAGAAGAGGTCGTAGACGATCTTGTTGTTCATCGTGCCGCCGAACTGGGGGTGCGGGTGCAGGATGATGGCGATCGGCGCATTCTTCTCTGTCGACGGCTGATAGCGGCCTTCCAGACGACCCGCCGGACCGGCGAAAATGACCTCAGGCATTTATAACTCCACTTGACTCGCGCAAAACTTGACTGCCATTCGAAACAATTCTCGTTGCTAGCCTTGACGCGCGGTAGGCGCCTTCCTACAAGCTAGTTTAGAACTGTTCAAAACTCGTTGGCACGCCACGAGTTTGGCAAAGCGGCTAAATAGGACGTCTGGCCTTGTAATTTCAAGGAAATAACGTTTAAGCCGCCCGAATATGAGCTAAGAGGACAAATCGAGCCCAAATGGCCGCCTCCCGCGCCTATCTCGATTATAACGCAAGCGCTCCGTTGCTGCCTTCAGCGCGCGAGGCGATGCTTGCCGCGCTGGATTCCTCGGCCAACGCTTCCTCCGTTCACAGCGAGGGCCGCGCAGCGCGCCGCCTCATTGAAACCGCCCGCCGGGACGTGGCCGCATTGGTCAATGGCAAGGCGGAGCATGTGGTCTTAACCTCGGGCGCGACCGAAGCCGCGACGACGCTGCTCACTGCCGACTGGCAGATGGGGCGATCGCCGCTCCGCATGGGCAAAGTCTATGTCAGTGCCGCCGATCATCCCTGCGTGCTGAATGGCGGCCGCTTCGGAGCAGGGAGCACGGTGCAGATCGGCGTGAACGCCGATGGCGTCGTCGATCTCGACGCTCTCGCTGCAGCCTTGGCTGCGCACGACAAGGCCGATGGCCTGCCGCTGGTGGCGATCCATGCCGCCAACAACGAAACCGGCGTCGTCCAGCCGCTCGAGGAGATCGGCCGGGTCGTGAAAGCGGCAGGCGGCGTCTTCGTGGCAGATGCGGTGCAGGCGGCAGGGCGCATTCCGCTCGATATTTCAGCCGGTTATGTCGACTATCTGATCCTGTCGTCGCACAAGATCGGCGGCCCACAGGGCGCTGGCGCCTTCGTGGCCTGTTCGGACCTGATGATGCCCAAGCCGCTCATCATCGGCGGCGGCCAGGAAAAGGGTTTTAGGGCCGGCACGGAAAATCTCGCCGCGATCGCCGGGTTCGGCGCTGCGGCGGCACAGGCACTGGCGGCACTTGGGCGCATGGATGAGGTTCGGGCATTGCGCGACGAGATCGAGACTTCGATCCAGACGCTGGCGCCGGATGCGGAAATCTTTGGGCGAAGGGTCGAGCGCCTTGCCAATACGATTTTCTTCGCTATTCCCGGCATCAAGTCGGAAACGGCGCAGATCGCGTTCGACCTCGCTGGCGTTGCCCTTTCGGCGGGTTCGGCCTGCTCGTCGGGCAAGGTCGGTCCCAGCCATGTGCTGAAGGCGATGGGGCATGACAGGCCGGAGGGAGCGCTGCGCGTGTCCATCGGTCCGGCCACCACGGGAGCCGAGATCGCGCAATTTACAGCGGCGCTGTCGGGCCTTCTGGCCCGGCGTGCCGAAAAGCCGCAAGCCGCGTAAGTGGCTTGCAAACCGGTCCTTGGACCAAGAAGTCGGTGTGCCTTGGGGGCGCCTGCGGCGCTTTCGGCGGGTGAATTCCCGGCCAAGGTACACTATATGGAACTTACGCCGCACCGCGGTGCCATAGTTTGAAAACTGCCGGACCTTGACTCCGGCGTGGATGGAGAACGCTGATGCCTGCTGTGCAGGAGACCATCGAGCAGGTCCGCAAGATCGATGTGGACCAGTACAAGTACGGATTCGAGACCGAAATTGAGACGGACAAGGCCCCCAAGGGCCTGGACGAAGACATCATCCGTTTCATTTCCGCCAAGAAGAACGAACCGGAATGGATGCTCGAATGGCGTCTTGGCGCCTTCCGCCGCTGGCTGACGCTCGAAGAGCCCAACTGGGCGCGCGTCGAATATCCCAAGATCGACTTCCAGGACATCCACTACTACGCAGCCCCGAAGAACCAGTCGGGCCCCAAGTCGCTGGACGAGGTCGATCCGGAACTGCTCAAGGTCTATGAGAAGCTCGGCATCCCGCTGAAGGAGCAGGAGATTCTCGCAGGCGTGCAGAAGGAGCAGCCAGGCGAGTTCGAGGAAGCGGGCGACAATGTCTACAAGTCGGGCCGCGTCGCGGTCGACGCCGTCTTCGACTCCGTCTCGGTTGTCACCACCTTCAAGGAAGAGCTGGCCAAGGCCGGCGTCATCTTCTGCTCGATCTCCGAAGCCATCCGCGAGCATCCGGAGCTGGTGAAGAAGTATCTCGGCACGGTCGTGCCGACGACGGATAATTTCTACGCCACGCTGAATTCGGCGGTGTTCACCGACGGCTCGTTCGTGTTCGTGCCGAAGGGCGTTCGCTGCCCGATGGAGCTTTCCACGTACTTCCGCATCAACGAGAAGAACACCGGCCAGTTCGAGCGCACGCTGATCATCGCCGAGGAAGGAGCCTACGTCTCCTATCTCGAGGGTTGCACCGCGCCGCAGCGCGACGAGAACCAGCTTCATGCCGCCGTGGTCGAGCTGATCGCGCTGGACGACGCCGAGATCAAGTATTCCACTGTACAGAACTGGTACCCGGGCGACGCCCAGGGCAAGGGCGGCATCTACAACTTCGTCACCAAGCGCGGCGACTGCCGTGGCGCGCGTTCGAAAATCTCCTGGACGCAGGTGGAGACGGGTTCCGCGATCACCTGGAAATATCCGAGCTGCATTCTGCGCGGCGATGATAGCCAGGGCGAATTCTATTCGATCGCGGTTTCGAACGGCTACCAGCAGGTCGATTCCGGCACCAAGATGATCCATCTCGGCAAGAACACCAAAAGCCGGATCATCTCCAAGGGCATCGCTGCCGGCTTCTCGCAGAATACCTATCGCGGCCAGGTCTCGGCACACCGCAAGGCCACCAATGCGCGCAACTTCACCAACTGCGACTCGCTGCTGATCGGCGACCAGTGCGGCGCACACACGGTGCCGTACATGGAGGCCAAGAACTCGACGGCCAAGTTCGAGCACGAGGCGACCACGTCCAAGATTTCGGATGACCAGAAGTTTTATGTCATGCAGCGCGGCATTCCTGAGGAAGAGGCGATCGCGCTGATCGTCAACGGCTTCGTCAAGGAAGTCATCCAGGAGCTGCCGATGGAGTTCGCCGTCGAGGCGCAGAAGCTCATCGGCATTAGCCTCGAGGGATCGGTCGGCTGACCGGATTTGGAATTCAGGAAAAGAAAAAATGCTTGAAATCAAGAACCTGCATGCCCGCGTTGCCGAAACCGGCGTCGAGATCATCCGTGGGCTGAACCTCACCGTTAAGGACGGTGAGGTTGCCGCCATCATGGGCCCGAACGGTTCGGGCAAGTCGACCCTTTCCTATGTGCTCGCGGGCCGCGAGGACTATGAGGTGACCGAGGGCGAGATCCTTTATAACGGCCAGTCGATCCTCGAGATGGATCCGGCCGAACGCGCTGCTTCGGGCATCTTCCTCGCCTTCCAGTATCCGATGGAGATACCGGGCGTGGCGACCATGGAATTCCTGAAGGTGGCGATGAATGCCCAGCGCAAGGCGCGTGGCGAAGACCCGCTTTCGATCCCCGAGCTCATGAAGCGCGTGAAGCACGCTGCCGGTGAGCTCAGCATGGACCTTGCCATGCTGAAGCGCCCGCTCAATGTCGGCTTCTCCGGCGGCGAGAAGAAGCGCGCCGAAATCCTCCAGATGAAGCTTCTGGAGCCAAAGCTCTGCGTGCTCGACGAGACCGATTCCGGCCTCGACATCGATGCGCTGAAGATCGTGGCCGATGGCGTGAACCAGCTGCGTTCGCCGGACCGCTCGATCGTGGTCATCACCCACTACCAGCGCCTGCTCGACTACATCGTGCCGGACGCGGTGCATGTGCTCTACAAGGGCCAGGTCATCAAGTCGGGCGACAAGTCGCTGGCCTATGAGCTGGAAGAAAACGGCTATGCCGGGATCATCGAAGAGGCCGCGTGAGGGGAGCCATGAACGTCCAGATACAACCTCCGCGGACACCGGCCGAGGCGGCGCTGATCGATGCCTTCGGCGAGCGGCTGTCGCTCTTGCCGGGCAACGGCGAGGTGACGCTGAAGCGTGACGCCGCCATCGAGGCCATCAAGGCCGGCCTGCCGACGCGCCGCATCGAAGCCTGGCATTACACGGACCTGCGCCGTCTGCTGACCGCAGTTCCGGCTTTCGACGCTACAGCGAAGGCCACGCCGGTCGCTCCGCTCATCGAGGGATCCTCGATATTGGCGCTGCTCAACGGCGCTGCCGGCAAGGCGCCCGCAATCGAGGGCGTCACGATCTCGGCTGTCTCCGAAAAGCTCGGTGACGGCACCTACGCGTCGGCACTTGGTGCGCAGGATGCGGACGATGCCATTGGTGCGCTGAACAGCGCCTTCGTGGCCGACGGCTGGCTGCTGGATATCGCAGACGGCACGGTGCTGGAGAAGCCGATCGAGCTGCAGAACGTGCAGGCCGGTGGGCAGGTCCATGCGCGTCTCGCCGTGAAGGTGGGCGCGGGCGTGACCGCTACCATCGTCGAGCGTCAGACCGGCACGGGCGCCGCGCTCGTCTCGTCGGTCGACAATGTGGTGGTCGGCGAGGGCTCCAACATCACCTGGCTGATCGTGCAGGAGCAGCCGGATACGGCAACCCATCTCGGACAGTTCAACGCCTGGATCGGCAAGGACGCCAAGCTGACGCTGTTCGTCATGAACACCGGCGGTAAGCTTGTGCGTCAGGAGATCCGCGTCGTCACCAAGGGCCAGGGCTCGGACTTCCAGCTGCGCGGCGTCAACCTTCTGGCAGGCGACACGCACACCGACGTCACCATGGTGCTCGACCACGCCGTGCCGCATACCGGATCGCGCGAGATCGTGCGCAACGTCGTCACCGGCAGGGCGAACGGCGTGTTCCAGGGCCGCATCAACGTGCACCAGGTGGCGCAGAAGACCGACGCGCGCATGGCGTGCAACACGCTGCTGCTTTCGGACGAGGGCGAGTTCTCGACCAAGCCGGAACTCGAGATCTTCGCCGACGACGTGCAATGCGGCCACGGCGCTACCGTCACCGAAATCGACCGCAACCATCTGTTCTACCTGATGGCGCGCGGCATCGACGAGAAGACGGCGCGCGGCCTTCTGGTCAAGGCGTTCGTTGCCGAGGTGATCGAGGAACTGGAAGACGAGCCGGTGGTCGATGCGCTGGAAGCGCTTCTCGACAACTGGTTCCAGGCGCACGGGTGAACCATGAATGCACCGGCGAATATCGTTGGGAGCTTTGACGTCGAGGCCGTACGCCGCGACTTCCCCATCCTGTCGCGTGAGGTCTATGGCAAGCCGCTCGTCTATCTGGACAGCGGCGCCTCGGCGCAGAAGCCGCAGGCCATGCTGGACGCGGTAAACCATGCCTATGCCAACGAATACGCCAATGTGCATCGCGGCCTGCATTTCCTGTCCAACGCCGCGACCGACGCTTACGAGAAGTCGCGGGAAACGGTTCGCCGCTTCCTGAATGCCGGGAGCGTGGACGAGATCATCTTCACCAAGTCGACCACGGAAGCGATCAACCTGGTCGCCTACGGTTTTGGCATGCCGAATATCGGCGAGGGCGACGAGATCGTCCTGTCGATCATGGAGCACCACTCCAACATCGTGCCGTGGCATTTCATCCGCGAGCGGCAGGGGGCCAAGCTGGTCTGGGTGCCGGTGGACGACCAGGGTGCGTTCCATATCGAGGAATTCGAAAAGCGCCTTACCGACCGCACCAAGCTGGTTGCGATCACCCAAATGTCCAACGTGCTGGGCACGGTCACGCCGATCAAGGAGATCGTGCGGATCGCCCATGAGCGGGGCATTCCGGTCCTCGTCGACGGCAGCCAGGCGGCGGTTCACATGCCGGTGGATGTCCGCGATCTCGATGCCGACTTCTACGTCTTCACCGGCCACAAGGTCTATGGCCCGAGCGGCATCGGCGCGCTCTACGGCAAGCGCGAGCTGCTTGAGCGCATGCGCCCCTTCCAGGGCGGCGGCGAGATGATCCTCGAAGTGACTGAGGACAACATCACCTACAACGAGCCGCCGCACCGCTTCGAGGCGGGCACGCCGCCCATCGTGCAGGCGATCGGGCTTGGCGCGTCGCTCGATTACATGGAGAAGATCGGCCGCGAGGCGATTGCCGGGCATGAGGCGGACCTGAAGCAATACGCGCATGAGCGCCTGCGCGCCATCAACTCGCTACGCATCTTTGGCGACGCGCCGGGCAAGGGCGCCATCGTGTCCTTCGAGCTTCAGGGCATCCACGCCCATGACGTGTCGATGGTCATCGACCGCCAGGGCGTTGCGGTCCGTGCCGGCACCCATTGCGCCCAGCCGCTGTTGAAACGGTTCGGCGTAACCTCCACATGCAGGGCATCTTTCGGCATGTACAACACCAGGGCCGAGATCGACGTTTTGGCCGAAGCGCTTGAAAAGGCACGGAAATTCTTCGGATGACGATGGACGATATGAGCGCTGCAGTCGAGAACCCTGCCGGAGAGCAGGCCACAGGGTCGGTTTCGACCATTCCCGCCGAGGAACTGGCGCGTCTGACCGACGACATCATTTCGGCGCTGAAGACGGTCTACGATCCGGAGATTCCGGCCGACATCTACGAGCTTGGCCTCGTCTACAAGATCGACATCGAGGACGACCGCTCGGTGAAGATCGACATGACTTTGACCGCCCCCGGTTGCCCGGTGGCGGGCGAAATGCCGGGCTGGGTGCAGAATGCCGTGGGCGCTGTCGAAGGCGTTTCGGGCGTCGAGGTCAAGATGACCTTCGATCCGCCATGGACGCCGGACCGCATGTCGGAAGAGGCTCAGGTGGCCGTCGGCTGGTATTGATCACGGCTTGCATGAGGCTCAAGACTCTACCATCTTGAGGGCATCCGGCAGGCCTTTAACCTGCCTGGCATGGAGACAGAAGAATGGGACGCTTTGCCGTCATCAGCATGACCGAACGGGCCGCAGCCCGGGTCAACGAGATCGTTGAAGCCCGCGAGAACGCCAAGGGCATTCGCCTGGGCATCAAGAAGGGCGGCTGCGCGGGCATGGAATATACGGTCGACCTGGTGACCGAACCGAACCCCAAGGACGACCACATCGAGCGCGAAGGCGCCCATGTCTATGTCGCGCCGGAGGCGGCGCTGTTCCTGCTCGGCACGGAGATGGATTTCGAGGTGACGACGCTGCGCACCGGCTTCACCTTCCGCAACCCGAACCAGAGTTCGGCCTGCGGCTGCGGTGAGTCTGTCGAGCTGAAGCCTGCCGATCTGAAGGCGCTTGCCGAGGCGCGTTCCGCCGGCGCTGCCTGATCTCCCCGGTGAGCGCCGAGGCATATCGCTGGCGCTGTGCCTGTTGCGGCGACGAACGGGTCGGCCTGCCGATGGATATGGCCTTCGCCGCACCGCTCGATTGGGAGACGCTTGACCAAGCGACTGCCAGCGCTTCGTATTTGGATGACGATTTCTGCGAAGTGCGTCACGCCAACGGTGTGGTCGACCGCTTCATACGTTGCCTGCTGCCCCTGCCGGTTCCGCGTATCGGGGACGAATTTCGCTTCGGCGTCTGGATGTCGGTTTCGGAGAACAGCTGGAACGTCTACCAGGCAGCGTTCGACAGCGGTGTTTATCGCGAAGCCGGCTGCTTCGGCTACCTCATGCATGATATCCCGGAATATACGGGCTCGTACCTGCTGCACGCCGACGTGAGATTCCGCCCTGATCGACTGCGTCCCGTTGTTTTTCTGCACGAGGCCGATCATCCATTGGTTGCCGCACAGAGCGACGGCATCGACGTGACGCAGATAGAGCGCTGGGCCGCGATGATGCACGGACGGTAAGCACGCCTGCCGGTCATTCCACCCAAACACCCTGACGTTTGTGCCACCCGACGATGGATTCGCGCGGGTAGAGCTCGAATGTGAGGTCGCCGGGCCGGATATCCGGCTCCACCCACGACGCCTTGTATTTCAGCATCAGATGCACGCGCTGCGGCGGGCTTGGCAGTTCGCTGTCGATTGCCGAGGCGAAGGGGTGCACCAGTTCCGGCCATGTCGGATCGTAGAGCCATAGCGCCGATCCGCACTCGCGGCAGAAGCGGCGCTCGCCGGACGAGACTTCGGGCGTCGGTCGCTCCTCGTCGCAAATGGTCGCGCGATAGAGGCCGAGATGCTTTTCACCCTTCACCTTCAGCGTGTCCGATATGGCCGCCAGATTGATCGTGTAGCCTCCGCCGCCCTCCTGCTTGCGGCAGATTGAGCAGTAGCAATATTGATAGGGCACGGGCGTGTGGCTCTGAACCTCGAAGCTGACAGCCCCGCAAGTGCATGAACCCTTGAGCAGCATCGGCATCGGTGCTTTCCTCCTCAAATCGATGGCCCGCAGAGAATCTAGGGGAATTACACGATGACGGAAGCCGATATTGCCGACCTCTTTGCCGGTCTCGGCCAGGTCAGTGTGCGCAGGATGTTCGGCGGCAAGGGCATCTATTTCAATGGCGTCATCTTCGCCCTTGAGTTACGCGGCGAGCTGATGCTCAAGGCCGATGCCGAAAGCGCCCCCGATTTCGAGGCGGCCGGATGCACGCAGTGGACCTATACCGGCTCGCCGCACGGCAAAACCGTTGCGATGCCCTATTGGTCCGTTCCGGACGGCGCCATCGACGATCCGGAGGAAATGGCGATCTGGGCCCGCAAAGCCTATGAGGCTGGCCTGCGCGCCGAGAAATAGGCATCCGACCGAGCTCCGGCGTCTCCCTGCATAATGCTGGCCCGAACCTGCAGGCTGGTGTATCTTTAAATTCTAATATGTCTGCCCGAACGGGCAGGCTGTGCGACCGACCGGCGACAGGCGAGCCGGTTTTTGTGCGTGCATAGGCTTTTGGACGCCAAAAAATCCTCGCCATCCGTTTCGCCGCGCCGGTTGCCGGAGATGCGAAAGGAGACGGATATGGGCATTGCGCTGACGATGCAGGAATATCTGGAAGACAACCATGTCGCCTACGACGTGGCGCGGCATGGCAAGACCGGCTCGTCGGCGATGACCGCCCAGGCGAGCCATGTACCAGGCAACTCACTTGCCAAGGGCGTGGTGCTTAGATGGGACAGCAGCTATCTGCTGGCCGTGGTACCGGCCTCGACGCATGTCGACCTCGAAAGCGTTCGCAAGCTGGTGGGTGAGCAGGTGCAGCTTGCCTCCGAGGCGGAAGCAAGCACGCTGTTCCCCGATTGCGAAATGGGTGCGGTGCCGATCTTCGGTGCGCCGTACCGCCTCGCTAGCGTGGTCGACGAGCAATTGGAGGCCCACGGTGACATCTACTTCGAGGGCGGCGACCATCGCACGCTGGTGCATGTGACGGGCGACGGTTTCCAACGGCTGATGTACGGCATGCCACACGGCAGAATCAGCTCGTAGAAATGTCCCCGTACCCACGATGTGAAAGGGGCCGGCGATCTGCCGGCCCCTTTGTTTTGTGGATTCGATACATCAAAACCACACATGGCCGATGCCGTGGTTAACGGATTGAGGATCGACGCACTTGCGGGCTGGCCCGCGCTCTGATTCCTTGAGATTGTCCGCCAAATGAACTGATTCTCTCGTCCTGCCGCGTTTTCGCTCGGCGATGGGCCGGCAGGGGCAGGATCGAAGGCCATAGCCCAAGGAACAAGACCGACAAATGACCACGCCCAAGAAGCCCGAAATCTCCGAAATGAGGCCGCGCCTGACCGTCATCGGCGTCGGCGGTGGCGGCGGCAATGCTGTCAACAACATGATCGCTGAAGGCTTGCAGGGCACCGAATTCATCGTCGCCAACACGGATGCTCAGGCGCTGACCATGTCCAAGGCGCCGCGGTTGATCCAGCTTGGCACGCATGTCACCGAAGGCCTAGGCGCGGGCTCCATGCCGGAAATCGGCTGCGCGGCCGCCGAAGAGTCGATCGACGAGATCATGGATCACCTGTCGGGCACCCATATGTGCTTCGTCACCGCTGGCATGGGCGGCGGCACCGGCACCGGCGCGGCCCCCGTGGTGGCACGCGCGGCGCGCGAGGCGGGCATGCTGACGGTTGCCGTCGTGACCAAGCCGTTCGATTTCGAAGGCCGCCGGCGCTTGCAGGTTGCCGAGCGCGGCATCGAGCTTCTGCGCCAGTGCGCGGACACCGTCATCGTCATTCCGAACCAGAACCTGTTCCGCGTGGCGAGCGCCAAGACGACGCTGGCGGATGCATTCGTCACCGCCGACCGCGTGCTCTATTCCGGCGTTTCCTGCATCACCGACCTCATCGTCAAGGAAGGCCTGATCAATCTCGACTTCGCCGACGTGAAGACGGTGATGAAGGACATGGGCCGCGCCATGATGGGCACCGGCGAGGCTTCGGGCGAGGGGCGCGCCAAGGCTGCCGCCGAAGCGGCAATCGCCAACCCGCTGCTCGATGAGGAATCGATGCGCGGCGCCAAGGGCGTGCTGGTCTCGATCTCGGGCGGCATGGACATGACGCTGTTCGAGGTGGACGAGGCGGCGACCCGCATCCGCGAGGAGGTCGACGACGACGCCAACATCATCGTCGGCTCGATCTTCGACCGCAATCTCGAAGGCAAGTTCAAGGTCTCGGTCGTTGCCACCGGCCTGGAAGGCCAGGCCAGCCGGCAGCCCTTCTGACGAAAGCGCGCCCGCTCAACCCGTGATGTGGAAGCGGGCGGGCACCGCGTCGGGCTCGACCTCGCCGAATTCGACGGTGACGACGGTCGCTCCGGCCGGCCCGATCCAGAGGCGCTCGAGCATGTCGGCTATGGCGCTTTCGGAGCCGACCAGAAGCGCCACGACCGAGCCGTCGGGCTCATTGCGCACCCAGCCGGTCAGGCCGAGCCTTTCGGCCTCGCGCAACGTCCACATGCGAAAGCTGACGCCTTGCACGCGGCCGGTCACTTGCGCCATTACCGCCTTGCGGTGCTTTTCCAACGGTGCCTCCAGCGGCTTTCTGTGAAATCTGGAGCGCGACGTAGCAAGGGCAACCGGATTTGCCAATCGGGCGGAGCTTGGGCGACGGAAGTGACCGGGACATTGAAAAGCATCCTGCGCACATCGCGTCCGTAGCTTCGATACAGGAAGGCGCGCCAATGGATGAACTCGCCGCCCTCGCGGGCCTGTTTGCGATCGCTTTCGTCGCGGCAACGATCCTGCCCGCGCAATCGGAGGCAGCACTTGCCGGCCTGGTCGTCCTCGGCACGTCTTCGCCCGTTACGCTGGTTCTCGTGGCGAGTGCGGGCAACGTGCTGGGCTCGTTGGTGAACTGGCTGATCGGCCGGCGCGTGGACGCCTTTCGCGACAAGCGCTGGTTTCCGGCAAGCCCCAAGATGCTCGACCGCGCGAGTGGCTGGTACCGGCGCTATGGGCGCTGGTCGCTGCTGCTCAGCTGGATGCCCATCATTGGCGATCCGCTTACGCTCGTGGCAGGCGTTCTGCGCGAACCTCTCTGGAGTTTTGTCCTGCTCGTGGCATTGGCCAAGACGGCCAGATATGTGGCCGTGGTGGCCGCAGTGATGGCGGCGCAAGCATAGTTTTTGCGCGAAGCCCGGCTTGTCTGCAGCAACCTTCCGTCGAAAATGGCGCCCCAGTGGGCCTTAGGCGTAGCCAGAAGCCCAAACTAAGGGTGTGTTCACAGTGCAACAGTAGCGCGGTGCGTGACAAAAGTGTTCACGAAACACAATGGACAAAATTATTTTCGCGATGAAGACTAGAGGCAGGCCAATATTGGAGATGCCTGCATGTCGTACCTCGATTTGCCTGCTCTTGAAGCTACTCCAGTAAGCACCGACCCCTATCCTCATGTGGTCGTGCCCAAATTCGTTCAGGCCAAAAGACTTCCGGAGGTGATTGCGGACTTTCCGAAAGTTCCCGGCCCGGGCTCTCATCCCCCCAGCGAGCTTACGATCAAGGGTGGTTTCAAGTCTGTCGTCGATGAGTTGCTGGGCGACGGGTTTCGCAACGCGGTCGAACGCAAGTTCGGCGTCGACCTTGCGGGCAAGCCGACCATGTACACAGTGCGCGGCTACACCCGTCAGAAGGACGGCGGCATCCACACCGACAGCAAGACCAAGATCGTCACCGTGCTGCTCTATCTCAACGAGGCGTGGGACCCGGATGGCGGCCGGCTGCGGTTGCTGCGGAACGGCACCGACCTCGAGAATTACGCACGCGAAATCCCGCCCATCGAAGGCAACATGCTGATCTTCCTGCGGTCGGATTCATCTTGGCACGGCCACAAGCCCTTCGCGGGCCGCCGCCGCGCCATCCAGCTCAACTGGGTGACCACGCAGGAAGTGGCCGACAAGGAACAAGCCCGCCACCGTTTTTCCACGCGGATCAAGAAGCTGACTTCGCTGGTGACCGGGCGAGGGGCGTGAGGCAGAGGCGATCCATGGCGGCGATCTCCTGACAGCGCAATCAAGGCGGGCCTGCAAGAACCCGCTCCCATTCGCGCGAGCAGATGAGAGCGGGAAGTGACATGCAATAGGAACTCCCGATGTGGAAGAGTTCCCATTGCTTTGACTCATTTCTTCCTTTTTGCCTTGTCGGCAGCCTGAGTAAGTGCCGATGCCGCGACGGACTTAACCGCCTTCGGGGTCTTGGGATTGCTCAGAAGTTTGGAGGCCTTGGAGGCAACCGATTTCGAGGTGGTCTCATTTCTTGTCATATGATCTCCGATCAGTTGGGCATCAGGCGCCGCAGCTACCTCGACTCTGAAACCCGACTCCCTCATATGGTGACCTTGCTACAGGAGGAGGCCGTCAGGTCTCTTCGCCCCGCGTGGGCTTAGGCTTATTCGCGGTATCCAAAGCCGATCCGAGAGGGTCGGCTTTGGCATTTTCTAGACCGATGCGATTTCGGGATGATTGTTCCCGCTTTGTCCCCTTTGCAATTTCGGCCCGGTCTTGCGACCGGGCCGAACTAACTCGTTAAGTCAGATTTTCCTCAGCTGCACCCGCTCGTGCTGCCACACGTGTCACACTTCTCGCAGGTGCCGTTGCGGACCATAGTGAAGTTTTGGCACTCCGAGCACATGTTGCCGGTGTAGCCCTGCATGATCGCGCGGCTGCGGCGTTCGGCGGCCTTGGCCTTGGCGTCGGCCACTTCCTGGGCCGCGGCCTCGGTGAACAGCGCCGAGGTGGTGTCCTCGCGGATCTCCTCGGCCAGCTCCTTCGCCCGCTCCTCATAGTCGCGCTTGAAGGCGGTTGCCTCTTCGGCGAGCTCCGAAGTCACGGGCTTGAGTGCGGTCACCGTGCCCGACGAGATCGAACGCACATTCGAGCCCGAATAGGCGGTCGGCGCGGTCTTGGTCGGCTGGCCGGCGGGAGCGCCGCCAAAACCCTTAGGCTCGGAGCCGGCGACGCCGGACACCACCTTCAGCGGCGCGCCGCGGGTCAGGCCCTTGGACACCGGGGTCTTGCCCTCGGAAATGCCGCGACCGACCGAGGTGTTCGAGAAGTCGCTGATGTCGACATGGGCCAGATCGTTGCGGCCGATATAGGAGATGGCCAGTTCGCGGAACACATAGTCGATGATCGACGTGGCGTTCTTGATCGCGTCGTTGCCGATGACCATGCCGGCCGGCTCGAACTTGGTGAAGGTGAAGGCGTCGACATATTCATCGAGCGGCACGCCGTACTGCAGGCCGATGGAGATCGCGATGGCAAAGTTATTCATCATCGCGCGGAAGGCCGCACCTTCCTTGTGCATGTCGATGAAGATCTCGCCCAGGCGCCCGTCGTCGAACTCGCCGGTGCGCAGGTACACCTTGTGACCGCCGATGACGGCCTTCTGCGTGTAGCCCTTGCGGCGGTTCGGCAGCTTCTCGCGCTCGCGCACCACCTTCTCGATGACGCGCTCAATGATCTTTTCGGTGACGGCAACGGCCTGTGCGGCAGCCGGGGCGGCAACCAGAGCCTCGACGGCGTCCTCGGCATCCTCTTCGTCGTCCTGGATCAGCGAGGCATTCAGCGGCTGGCTGAGCTTCGAGCCATCGCGGTAGAGCGCGTTGGCCTTCAGCGCCAGCTTCCAGGAGAGCATGTAGGCGTTCTTGCAGTCCTCGACCGTCGCCTCGTTGGGCATGTTGATGGTCTTGGAGATGGCGCCCGAGATGAAGGGCTGGGCAGCCGCCATCATGCGGATGTGGCTTTCAACCGAGAGATAGCGCTTGCCGATCTTGCCGCACGGATTGGCGCAGTCGAACACCGGATAATGCTCGGCCTTGAGGAAGGGCGCGCCTTCCAGCGTCATCGCACCGCAGACATGGATGTTGGCGGCTTCGATGTCCTTCTTGGAGAAGCCGAGAGCCGGCAGCATCTCGAAGGAGAAGTCGTTGAGCTGCTCGTCGGTGAGGCCGAGCGACTGCTTGCAGAAGTCTTCGCCTAGCGTCCACTTGTTGAACACGAACTTGATGTCGAACGCGCTCTTGAGGGCCGAATTCAGCGTCTCGATCTTCTCGTCGGTGAAGCCCTTGGCCTTCAGCGTCGAGGGGTTGACGCCCGGCGCCTGGTTCAGGTTGCCATGGCCGACCGCATAGGCTTCGATCTCGGCGATCTGGCTTTCCGAGTAGCCCAGCGTGCGCAGGGCTTCCGGCACGGCGCGGTTGATGATCTTGAAGTAGCCGCCGCCGGCGAGCTTCTTGAACTTCACCAGGGCGAAGTCGGGCTCGATGCCGGTGGTGTCGCAGTCCATGACCAGGCCGATCGTGCCGGTCGGCGCGATAACGGTGGCCTGCGCGTTGCGATAGCCGTGCTTTTCACCGAGCTCGATGGCGCGGTCCCAGGCAGCCTGGGCGTGGAGGACCAGCTCGGCCTGCGGGCAATCCTCGGCAATCAGGCCCACCGGGTTGACCGACAGCTTCTCATAGCCGTCCTTGTCGCCATAGGCGGCGCGGCGGTGGTTGCGCATGACGCGCAGCATGTTTTCGGCGTTGCGCTCGTAGTCGGCGAAGGCGCCGAGCTCACCGGCCATCTCGGCCGAGGTGGCGTAGGCAACGCCGGTCATGATCGCGGACAGCGCGCCGCAGATGGCGCGGCCTTCCTTTGAGTCATAGGGAATGCCCGCGGTCATCAGCAGGCCGCCGATATTGGCATAGCCGAGGCCGAGCGTGCGGTACTCGTAGGAGAGCTTGGCGATTTCCTTGGACGGGAACTGCGCCATCATCACCGAGATTTCGAGCACCATGGTCCATAGGCGCACGGTGTGCTCGTAGGCCGCGATGTCGATGTCGCCATTGGCCTGCCGGTAGGGCAGGAGGTTGATCGAGGCGAGGTTGCAGGCCGTGTCGTCGAGGAACATGTATTCCGAGCACGGGTTCGAGCCACGGATCGGGCCGGCCGCCGGCGAAGTGTGCCAGTCGTTCATCGTGGAGTTGAAGTGCAGGCCCGGATCAGCCGACGCCCAGGCGGCGTAGCCGATCTTCTCCCACAGGTCGCGGGCCTTCAGCGTCTTCAGCACCTTGCCGTCCTTGCGGGCGGTCAGCTTCCAGTCGCCGTCATTTTCCACGGCGCGCAGGAAGTCGTCCTTCAAGGAAATCGAGTTGTTCGAGTTCTGGCCGGAAACGGTCAGATAGGCTTCCGAATCCCAATCCGTGTCGTAGGTCTGGAAGTCGAGCGAGTTGTAGCCCTGGCGCGCGAACTGGATGACGCGCTGGATGTAGTTTTCCGGCACCGAGTTCTTCTTGGCGGCGCGGATCTCGCGCTTCAGCGCGGTGTTGATCGCGGGGTCGAAGCAGTCGTCGTCCTGCCCTTCGCAGTTCACGCAGGCAGCCATGATCTTGGTCAGGTGCTGCTTGACGATCTTGGAGCCGGTGACGAGGGCTGCCACCTTCTGCTCTTCCTTGACCTTCCAGTCGATGAAGGCCTCGATATCCGGATGGTCGGCGTCGACGATGACCATCTTGGCGGCGCGGCGGGTGGTGCCGCCCGACTTGATCGCGCCTGCGGCGCGGTCGCCGATCTTGAGGAAGCTCATCAGGCCCGACGACTTGCCGCCGCCCGAAAGCTTTTCGCCTTCGCCGCGCAGCATGGAGAAGTTGGAGCCGGTGCCCGAGCCATACTTGAACAGGCGCGCCTCGCGCACCCACAGGTCCATGATGCCGCCCTCGTTGACGAGGTCGTCACCGACCGACTGGATGAAGCAGGCATGCGGCTGCGGGTGCTCATAGGCCGACTTGGACTTGGTCAGCTTGCCGGTGAAGGGGTCGACGTAATAGTGGCCCTGGCCGGGGCCGTCGATGCCATAGGCCCAGTGCAGGCCGGTGTTGAACCACTGCGGCGAGTTCGGTGCCACGCGCTGGGTGGCGAGCATGTAGGACTGCTCGTCCTTGAAGGCGAGGGCGTCGGCTTCGGAGTCGAAGTAGCCGCCCTTCCAGCCCCAATAGGCCCAGGTGCCGGCGAGACGGTCGAAGACCTGGCGGGCGTCGCGCTCGGAGCCGTAGCGCTCGTTTTCGGGCAGTTCGGCCAGCGCCTCTTCATCGGCCACAGAACGCCACAGGAAAGAGGGAACGTCGTTCTCCTCGACCTTCTTCAGGCGAGCGGGCACACCGGCCTTGCGGAAATACTTTTGGGCGAGGATGTCGGCCGCGACCTGGCTGAACTGCGCGGGCACGTCGATGTCTTCGAGCCGGAAGACGATCGAACCGTCCGGGTTCTTGATTTCGCTCACCGCTTTGCGGAATTCGATTTCCGCGTAAGCCGATTGTCCGTCCTTGGTGAAACGACGCTCGATGCGCATGGGTTCGTCCTCAAGTCCCTATATGTAGCGCCTATCCATTGGAAACCGTCGCAGTTCCCATATGTAGGCGCGTGCCCTTTAAAATCCCACCCGGACCTCTTCGGTCCGGCCCCGATTCTCGCGCCAGCCAGGAGTGCCGTTCCGTCGTTGCCGTGACGGTTTGGCGACCCTTGAGCGACTGGCCCGAAGGTCCTTTTCCAACAGCTTGGTTGTGAGTCCCCTTTGCGGAGGTGGTCACATTACCTGGTGCTGCATGGTGGCCGCAAACACTAAATATAGTGCTAACAACTTATTTTTCCAGCTTCATGCCGGACGTTACAGGCAAAAAAATCCCGAAAAAAATCCATGCGTTTGCCTGCCGCCGAAACGGGCAAAACCGCCAGAACGCGTGGATATTCGGGATTGAAAGACCGGCTTCAGAAAACCGCCGGCCGCGCCCTGAACAAGGGCACGTGGCCCATATGAGACGACTCGTGATTCATCGTCAAGAGTTCGTTTCTGTAACTTTTATGACCCCAATATCTTGTGTGTCAGATGTGTGGATAACGGGGACAGGAGCGGTTCGGAAGCTCTTGGCTGTGAATGATTTTGTCCGGCCGGTTGATCGCCGATTTCCGGTGTGTGCAGCCGATCGCGGCTAACGATCCTCGGGGAGGGCGCGGGCGAAGGGCCGAGGGTCAGGAAAAGCTGCCGAGCACCAAGAAGACCAGCGCGCCCAGAAGGGCCGACGCGGGCACGGTGGTGGCCCAGGCCGTGATGATCGTGGTCAGATGGGCGCGCCGCACCAGCTTTCGCCGATTGAGTTCTTCGACCGAGGGCAGCTTGCGCGGATCTTCATCGGAGTCGTCCTCGTCGGCGAAGTCGTCCTCGGTCAATCCGCGCTTGCTGCGCTTGCGCTCCAGCTTGCGCTGCAAATAGGCCCGGCGGTGCGCGGAGTGGGCGATGTACCACTCGCGAAACACGCCGACGCCGAACACCGCGCCGACGGCGATGTGGGTCGAACTGACCGGCAAGCCGAACCAGGATGCGGCGATGACGATGATCGCCACTGCCAGCGCCACCGAATAGGCGCGCATGGGGTTGAGCTTGGTGATCTCGCCGCCAACGATGCGGACGAGTTTTGGCCCATAGAGCAGCAGGCCGCAGGAGATGCCGAGCGCGCCGATCAGCATCACCCACAGCGGAATATCGACGATATCGGTCACCTGGCCGATCTTGGCTGCATGCACGATCGCTGCCAGCGGCCCCACCGCATTGGCGACATCGTTGGCGCCATGTGCGAAGGAGAGCAGGGCGGCCGAGCCGATCAGCGGCAGCCGGAAGAGGGCCCGCAGCGAACGGTTGCGGTTCGGCATGCCTTGCGACTGCCGCAGCACGGAGCGGTTGGAGATCGCCCAGGCCGCGATGAAGGTGCCGACGCCGATCAGAGCCGTCATCGGCAAGCCAAGGTGTAGGCCGAGCCTGGTCACCAGATAGGTCGCGAAGGAGCCGACCATCAGCGCGGTCAGCACCGGAACCCAGCGCCGCGCGGCAGCGATCTTGTCGTCCTGATAGATGATGGCCGTCTTGATGCAGGCCTGGAAGACGATGGCAGCCCCGGCGCCGAGGGCAGGGGTTACGATCCAGGAGGTTGCGATCGTCGCCATCGACAGCCAGTTGATGGCGTCGAGACCTGCGGCGGCCGCGGCCGCGCCCACCACACCGCCCACGATGGCGTGGGTGGTCGAGATCGGCGCACCGACCCAGGTGGAAAAGTTGATCCACAGCGCCGAGGACACCAGTGCCGCAAGCATCAGCCTGATCATCAACGAGGGATCGACAAAGACCTCGGGCCGGACGATCTCGGAGGAAATGGTGGCGACCACCGTGTCGCCGGCAACAAGGGCGCCCATGACCTCGAAGATGGCCGCCAGCACCAGCGCGCTGACCATGGATATTGCCTTGGCCCCGACAGCCGCGCCGACATTGTTGGCGACGTCGTTGGCACCGATGTTCATGGCCATGTAGGCCGCAAGGGCAGCGGCGACGATGACGACCAGAGCGCGCGGCTCGCCAAACGCATAGATCGAGGCGGCGGCTGCAGCCAAAAGCAGGAAGACCAGCGCCAGGCCCGGTGCCGTCAAACCACGCAGGACAAAGCCGGTTGCCTCCTCGATATCAGCGAGGCGGCCAAGGTCCTTGTCGAGTGTGTGCTTGCCGCGCGAGGTACGGTTCATCGGCGTGCCCGTACTTGCTGCAGCCCGTCGAAGGCAAGGGTGAAAGCGCTGCCTGCTGGCTTGTACATGGTCCGCAGGCTAGGCTCAGGCGGCGGCTTTATGCGAGCGCTGGCCAAAGCGCTTGATGAGTTCGCCGAGATCCGGTTCGCGGACCAGACCGGCAGCCCGCGCGGCGGGGAACCATTCGCGACGGCGCTGACCCTTTTCCCGCCACTTCGGCCTTATCTCGGTTACTTCCATGGGGAACACCAGCACCTCGCAGCGCCGTGGCAGGCCGGAGGGCTGCACCTTGCCATAGAAATAACGGCCTATGTCAATTTGAGACATCATGCCGGTGATGCCGGCCTCCTCGGCCGCCTCGCGTGCCGCGGATTCGAAGAGCTGTTCGCTGCCTTCCGGCCATCCCTTGGGCAGAACCCAGCGGCCGGTATCGCGGCTGGTAATCAGCATGATCTCCACTTCGCCTTCATGGAGGCGCCAGGGCAGGGCTGCCACTTGCACACGACTGGGCATTCCTCCGAAGAGGCGCCGGATCCGCTCAGCGATGCGGTTGCGTGTGGTGTGGCTGATAAACATTGCTGCGATCTTCCTACGATCTCCGATTCGTTTGCCGTCTCACGAATATTAGGGTTAATTGCGTGTAATAAAAGTCAAAAACCTGCGCAACCTGATCAATTTCAGGTGCCTCGCAAGGCTAGTGACTGTCGGGAGCTTTCGGCTGATTGCTCCCGATCATATGGGATTTGGCTGTCCGGAAAATCAACCGGGTCTGCAAGCAGGAAGACTTGCGGCCATCAGCCGGCGTGATCTTCCGCGATGGGCTTCTGATAGGTGAATCCCATATCCCACGGGAAGTATATCCACGTATCCTGTGACACTTCCGTGACGAAAGTGTCTACCAGCGGGCGTCCCTTGGGTTTTGCGTAGACTGTGGCGAAATGCGCCTTGGGCATCATGGCCCGCACGATCGCCGCCGTCTTGCCGGTGTCGGTGAGGTCGTCGATGATCAGGGTGCCTTCGCCGTCGTCCTCGAGCAGGGCCGGGTTGATGTCCTTGAGGACCTTCAGCTGCCCCTGCGAGGAGTAGTCGTGGTAGGAAGCGACGCAGACGGTCTCGATGACGCGGATGCCGAGTTCGCGCGAAATGATCGCCGCCGGCACGAGGCCGCCGCGGGTGATGCAGACGATCGCCTTCCACTGGCCGTTCACACCGGAAAGCCGCCAGGCAAGCGCGCGGGCGTCACGGTGGAACTGATCCCAGGATACGGGAAATGCTTTTTCGGGAAGGGACATGTGGCTCGGCACTCCGATGGCGCGCTCGACGCGCGCTAAGATTGGGGAATGCGGGCGCAATTAGCCGGAAAGACCGCCATTTGGCAAGCCTTTCCGGCATTTCAGTCTGTGCTTAACGACAAAAGGTTAGCGGCGAGCTTGGAGGCCCGCGGAATCCGCGTTGTGGCCGGGTCTCACGCTGCCTTTACGGTCAGCGCGACATGAAGGTCGCCACGGGCATGGATTGAAGGACGGTGCGGGTGATGCCGCCGAACAGCAGCTGGCGCAGCCAGGAATGGCTGTAGGCACCGAGAACCAGAAGGTCGGCGTCGGTGCCAGCGATGCGCGCCTGCAGGATATGGTCGACCGAGCGCCCGCGCGAGGCTTCGGCAACGACGCTTACATTCACCCCGTGCCTGGAAAGCGCGGTGGCGATTTCGGCCCCTGAAGCCTCTGCATCCTGTTCGACATCGTCAGGCGGATCGATGACGAAGACCTCCGTGTGCTCCGCCTCCATCATCAGCGGAAGCGCGTCGAAGGCGGCCCGCGCTGCTTCGCGGCTGCCGTTCCATGCCAGCAGCACGCGCTGGAAGCTGCCGTCATGCGCAGGGCCGGCATGCGGCACGATCAGTACCGGCCGGCCGGATTCGAACAGCAGCGCATCGACATCGGCGGTGGCGGAGGACTCGGAATGCGGGTTGCGCTGTGCGGCAATAACGAGATCGGCACAGCGCGCGCTCGAAATTCCGGAGTGCGCGCTGTCGCCGGAAAAGCTCTCCAGGCTGCGCCATTCGAAGGAGAGCCCCGCGCCGCGCAGGCGGCCGCGGAACATCGCCTGCAAGGCGTCGGCGCGTTCCTTGTTGATCTCTGCCGTGGTTTGCAGGAATTCCGTGTCGGGAAAGCCGACCGCCGATGTGTAGGCCACCGGCAGCGCCTCGGCATGGACGCCGATCAGATGGCTCTGGTAACGCGCTGCGAGCGGGATGGCGCAATCGAGCACGCGCTCGGCGTCGTCCTTGCTTTGGATGATGGCGACGATCGTCTTGAACGACATTGGCGGCCTCCGTGGTGGCGCTGGCAGGATCCCTGCACGGCGCACTTTATCACCAACCGGAGGGTTCCGCACGAAGCGTCGCGTGACGCTTTAGTCGGGCTTTGCGCTGGCCTCGACGATGCCGGCGACCATGCTTGCGACCTCGGCGCGGGCAGCTTCCAGCGCCTCGGGCGAACGGGCGCGCACCACCAGTTCGGTCCAGAACGAGCCGTCGAGATATTTCGGGTAGGAACCGATGATCGTGTCGGGGTGACGCTGCTGGATCTCGGCCAGCGGGCCGCCGATCGTGCCTTCGCCGAAGGGGCATTCGACCGTCACCGACAACAGCTTGGTGCCGGTCTGGAGCGTGGGCACCACATTGTCGAGCATGGCCTGGAAGATCGCCGGCACACCGGCCATCACATAGACGTTGCCGATATGGAAGCCGGGCGCCATGGAAACGGGATTGTCGATGTGCTCGGCACCGTGCGGCATGCGGGCCATCCGCTTGCGCGCCTCGGTGAACTCCATGCCGCGGCTGGCGTAGTTGGTTTCCATCATCGCATAGGCCTTGGCGTCGTATTCGCAAGGCACGCCGAAGGCCTTGGAGACTGAGTCGGCGGTGATGTCGTCATGGGTGGGGCCGATGCCGCCAGTGGTGAACACATAGGTGTAGCGCGCCCTCAGCGCATTCACAGCCGCGACGATCTCGTCCTCCTCGTCGGGAACGATCCGCACTTCCTTCAGGTCGATGCCGATCGCCGTCATGATGTCGGCGAGGTGGCCGATATTGCGGTCCTTGGTGCGGCCCGACAGGATTTCGTCGCCGATGATGACCATTGCTGCGGTGACGATGTCGACCATGTCGCTGCTCCCGAAATTGACTGAATTCGTGAGATAGCCCGGCGCGCCGCGGCGGGCAATGGTGCGCAAACAGTGAACGAACTGTCGGCAACTTGAGAATTTCCAATGAACGATCGAGGCACTACATCGGTGACCGAAAGGCGGGACACGATCCGCCTCCGATCTTTCCCGACTGAAGGAGTTTTACGATGGCAAAGGTTCTGGTGCTCTACTATTCGAGCTGGGGTCACATGGAGCAGATGGCGATAGCCGCTGCGGAAGGCGCACGCGAAGCCGGCGCGCAGGTCACCATCAAGCGCGTTCCCGAACTGGTGCCCGAAGCCGTTGCCAAGGCCGCCTACTATAAGCTCGACCAGGTGGCGCCGATCGCCGACCCGCTCGAACTCGAGAACTATGACGCCATCATCATCGGCACCGCCACCCGCTACGGCACGATGGCCGCGCAGATGAAGAACTTCCTCGACCAGACCGGTCCGCTCTGGGCGCGCGGCGCGCTGCTCAACAAGGTCGGCTCGGTGATGGTTTCGACCGCCACCCAGCACGGCGGTGCGGAACTGGCGCTGATCAACGCCCAGATCCACCTGCAGCACCACGGCATGGTCATCGTGCCGCTGTCCTATGCCCATCAGGGCCAGATGGGCAATGACGTCGTCCGCGGCGGCGCGCCCTACGGCATGACCACGACCTCGGATGGCGACGGTTCGCGCCAGCCTTCGGCCCAGGAACTGGAAGGCGCGCACTTCCAGGGCAAGCGCGTGGCCGAGATCGCTGCACGCCTGCACGGCTAATCTTTTCGCCTCCAGCGAAAGCAAGAACGGGCGGTTCCTCGCGGAGCCGCCCGTTTCATTTTCAGTCTCGATTTCAGAAAGTCGAATTGAATCAGTCGCTATCAGGCCTTTTGAGTCCAGTGCCGCATGAACGGCTCACCGCGCTGCAGCTGCGGGGCGGGGTGGAATTCGTGGCCAAGCGTGGCGGCGGCGCGCCATGGCCAGCGCGGATCGGCGATCAGCGCGCGGGCGATGGCCACCATATCGGCCTTGTCCTCGCGGATGATGCTGTCGGCCTGACGGGGATCGTCGATCATGCCGACGGCGCGCGTGGCAATGCCTGCACCCTCGCGCACGGCGGTTGCCAGATGTACCTGGTAACCCGGTCCGGTCGGAATATTCTGGAGCGGTGAATTTCCGCCGCTGGAGCAGCAGATATAGGACAGGCCCGCTTCCTTGTAGGCGCGCGCGACCTCGACCGCTTCCTCGACCGTGAAGCCGCCATCGACCCAGTCGGTGACCGACATGCGCGCGCCGATCATGAGCTCAGGCGCAGCCTCCCGGACGGCGTGGGCCACGGCCAAGGGGAAGCGCATGCGGTTCTCCAGCGAGCCGCCCCATTTGTCGGTGCGCTTGTTGGAGAGCGGCGACAGGAACTGGTGCAGCAGATAGCCATGCGCCGAATGCAGTTCGATGAAGTCGAAGCCGACCCGGATGGCGCGGCGCGCGGATTCGGCAAACAGCGAAACGAGGCGCTGCATGCCGGCCTCGTCCAGTTGATGCGGCACCTGCCAGCCTTCGGCAAACGCGATCGGCGAGGCCGAAACGATCGGCCATGTGTCTTCCGGGCCGAGCGCATTGCCGCCTTCCCAGGGCCGGCGATTCGCCGCCTTGCGGCCGGCATGGGCGAGTTGCACGCCGAATTTCGCGCCCGGATGGGCAACGCGGCGGGCGGCATCCAGCGTGCGCTTGGCCGCCGCCTCGTTGTCGTCCGAATAGAGGCCGAGGCAGCCATGCGTGATGCGGCCGCGCCGTTCCACGTCGGTCATCTCGACCGTCACCATGCCCGCGCCGGACATGGCGAGATTCATCCAATGCTGGAGATGCCAGTCGGTGGCCGAGCCGTCCTCGGCCGAATACTGGCACATCGGCGCAACGGCGATGCGGTTGGGGAACTCGAGATTGCCCAACGTGATGGGGGTGAAAAGGTCCGTGCTCATGCCAACTCCGAAAACTGGCGGGCAACGGGGCCGCTGCCCGCTTTGAGGAAATGGTGCGGACGGCGGGACTTGAACCCGCAAGACCAGAGGTCGGCAGATTTTAAGTCTGCTGCGTATACCAGTTTCGCCACGTCCGCCTCGGCGACACTGGTAACCATGCCGGACGAGATTGCAAGCCCCAGCATGAGACGAGACACAACGAGAAAGTGCGCTGCCCGTTCCGGCGGCGCCGTCGCAATTGCCCGGCTATTTGCCGTCGATGAAATCGAGCACCGATTTGCTGTAGCCGTCGGGGTTCTGCAGCATGGCGAAATGGCTGACATCTGGCAGGATGATCAGCTTCGCGCCCGGAATCACGGAGGCGATATATTCGGTATGCGCGCGCTTGATCGCCTCGTCGTGGTCGCCGGCGACGATTGCCGTCGGCACCGTGATCTTCTGCAACTGCTCCTTGGTCCAGGCCGGCTGGCTTTCCCACATATGGCTGATCTGTCCGACGAAGGCATCGTATTCGCCGGGGGTCTTGGACAGGCGGGCATAATCCCTGCCTGAACGCAAGATATAGGCGGCGAAGGTCTTGTTGGTGAGCACGCCCGGATCGACGCCGTCGGTGGTGACGTTGGCGGCCTGCGCATAGAGCTTGGTCAGGCGCTCCGGATGGTTCATGGCGATGTCGAGGCCGATGATGCCGCCATCGCTCCAGCCTACGAGAGCCGTCTTGTCGATCTTGAGATGGTCGAGGAGCGCCAGATAATCCGACGCCATGAGGTCGTAGCCGAAGGGCTGGTCGTTGCGCGTCGAACGGCCATGGCCGCGGCTGTCGGCGACGATCACCTTATGCGTCTTCGACAGTGTCGCCACCTGGCTTGCCCAGATATCCGCATGGCCAAGCCCGCCATGGATCAGCAGGATCGGATCGCCGGACCCATAGACCGCATAATACATGTCGATGCCATTGACTTTGGCATAGCCGCTTTCGACGGCAGGCGGCATGGGGGCGGGTTCAGGCAAGGTCTCCCAGCGTTCCAGCGCCTGGGAGGCGCTCACCGGGAACAGGATCAAGAACGCAAACGCCAATGCAGTCCACAAAGCACGCATATCGGTCTCCGCGAGGTTTGAGCGGCAAGATCGCCGCAGTCGTTCCGATGGTAACCTGCCGCAAGGGAAGTTCGCATGCAAGAAAGGCAAGTTGCCTAGGCTGCCCCAATGCGGATCAGACTCCCGTACAACGTCCGTAGAGCGCAGAACTTTTTCAAATGAAGTTATCCGCTTAGGGAGTTATCTTGAAGTCAGGCGATCGGAAGGTGCGCTCTCTGGCGCGATGCTTTCGTGGAACTGACCAACTGGCCAAACCAGCCAAGGCTTGGCACAGTCGGCAAAAGGGAGTTTTGACGACATGACCCAGAAGCAGGTTTTTGGTCCACCCAAGCCTTGGGCCGAGATGGCGCCGGCGCTCGTCGATGTCGCTATGGGGCGCAAGCCTGCGGATCTGGTGGTGCGCAACGGGCGCTGGGTCAATGTCCATTCGGGCGAGGTGATCCCCGGCACCGATCTTGCGATCGTCGGTGGCCGTTTCGCCTATTGCGGGCCGGATGCCGGCCACGCCATCGGGCCGGACACCAGGGTGGTGGATGCCGGCGGCCGCTACCTCGTGCCGGGCCTGTGCGACGCGCATATGCATGTCGAGAGCGGCATGGTGACGGTGACCGAGTTTTCGCGCGCGGTCATTCCGCATGGCACGACCTCGATGTTCATCGACCCGCACGAGATCGCCAATGTGCTGGGGCTCGAAGGCGTGCGACTGATGCACGATGAAGCGATGGCCATGCCCATCAATGTCGGCGTCCAGATGCCGTCCTGCGTGCCTTCCGCGCCGGGTCTGGAAAACGCAGGTGCCACCCTCACACCGAAGGACGTGGCAGAGGCGATGACCTGGCCGAATATCATCGGGCTTGGCGAGGTGATGAATTTTCCGGGCGTCGCGGCCAACGATCCAACCATGGTGGGCGGCGTCGCGGCGACGATGAAGGCGGGCAAGACCGTTGGCGGGCACTATGCATCGCCCGATCTTGGCCTGCCGTTCCACGGCTATGTTGCCGGCGGACCGGAGGACGACCATGAGGGCACACGCGCCGACGACGCCATCGCCCGCGTGCGCCAGGGCATGAAGGCGATGCTGCGCCTCGGCTCGGCCTGGTATGACGTGGCATCGCAGATAAAAGCGGTGACCGAACAAGGACTTGACCCACGAAACTTCATCCTTTGCACCGACGACAGCCATTCCGGCACCCTGGTGCATGAGGGGCATATGGACCGCGTCGTCCGCCATGCTATTTCGCAGGGATTGAAGCCGGTGACGGCGATCCAGATGGCGACGATCAACACGGCCCAGCATTTCCGCATGGAGCGCGAGATCGGCTCGATCGCGCCGGGCCGGCGCGCCGATTTCCTGATCGTCTCCGATCTCGCCGATATGAAGATCGACGAGGTCTATGGCCGTGGCGTGCGGCTGGCGAAGGGTGGCAAGCTCGAAATCGACATCCCGGCCTACGACTATCCGGTAAGCGCCAAGAACACGGTAAAACTCGGCAAGAAGCTCGCGGCGGCGGATTTCGACATCAAGGCACCGGAGGGCGCCAATGAGGTGCGCGTGCGCGTCATCGGCGTGATCGAGAACCAGGCCCCGACGCGAGCCCTGGAGGCCGACCTGCCGGTCGAGAACGGGCTGGTGGCGATGGATCGCCGCAACGACGTCTGCCAGATCGCGCTGGTGGAGCGGCATCGCGGCACCGGCAGCGTGACCAACGGTTTTGTCTCCGGCTTCGGCTATCTGGAAGACTGCGCGCTGGCTTCGACCGTGGCGCATGACAGCCACCACATGATTGTTGTGGGAACCAGCAAGGATGACATGGCCAAGGCTGCCAACCGTCTGGGCGAGGTCGGCGGCGGTGTAGTGCTGTTCTCCAAGGGCAAGGAGCTGGCGCTGGTCGAAATGCCGATCGCCGGCCTGATGTCCGACGAGCGCGCCGAGATCGTGGCCGAAAAGGCCGAGAAGCTTGTCGAGGCGATGCGGGCCATGGGCTGCAACCTCAACAACGCTTACATGCAGCATTCGCTGCTGGCGCTGGTGGTGATCCCGGAACTGCGCATCTCGGATGTCGGCATCATAGATGTCACCAGGTTCGAGAAGGTGGGTTTGTTCGTGTAGGTCGTGCGTGTTGCATCGGCTTTGTGTGGATGAATTCGGCGAGTGATTTGCGCCAAGTCATTGAAACGACTGGCGGCAAAAGAAAGTCACCACCTCTTTCATCCCCCATCTGTCCGCTCCCCGCATAATTGCGTGCATCGGCCCCACCGGGAACACGGGTCATGAACCGGATGAGCGTGGAGGGCGACGATGTCCGAGCTGGTGGCGCTAACGGTGGCGCTGCTGGGTGATGAACCCCTAAGTCCGGGCCTTTGCGGCGGCTGGCGGCGCGAATGCCGAGGCGACTGAGCGGGGCAAGAACATCGAACGGGCGGTCGAAGGGCCGCAAGATTTACCTAAACGAGCGTGTCCGACGACCGCCCGTCTTCCCAACTCTCGAAAGGGAGCGTTCTTTGAAATAGCCAGACGCGAAAGCGGGCGTGGCAATGAATAAGCACGCCCGTTCCTGAGCACTTACGCCGTCTATTTCGCGCCGCCGACCACCACGTTCAGCACCTCGAACGGCGTGGTGATGACGATTTCGGCGGCGGAGCTGATCGTCTGGGTGATGCCTCCGGCGAGGTTGCCGATGCGGCTGCCTTCCCGACCGAGTTCGGCGGTGCCGAACGTGCTATCTTGCAGCAGCTTTTCGCCCAGCAGCTTCACCAGAACCGGGTTGTCCGCGAATTTGGTATGATTGAGCTGATCGCCGGCCGAGGCGTTGCTGAGATCGACGACGACCACGCCGAGTTCCGCAAGATCGGCCGCATTTTCGTAGCCGCCCACGCGCGGCTTGTTGCCGGCGATGATGCGCGACAGATCGAGCGCCCGGTCGTCCTTGGAAAGGAACAGGAAGAACGGCTTGTCCGGCTTGCCATAACGGCTCATCTGGCTCTTGAAGACGTCCACGTCGATATCGGGCGAGGCGAGAACCACGTCGCCCAGCCGGCCGCCAAGGGTGCGGTCGCCGGTCACGGCGAGCTGGCGCAGGGCTTCCATGGTCACCCAGTTGCCCATCGAATGGGCGATGATGTCGATGCGCTTGGCGCCCGACTTGGCGACTAGCCTCAGCGTCTCTTCCAGCGCGTCGCGAGCGGCGGTGGCGCTGTTGTTGTCGTAGACATAGTCGACGACGCGCCCGCCCGACGCCCAGGAAAACAGCACCGGCGTGCCGGTATAGCCCGCATCGTGGGCGATCTGGGTCAGGCGGTAGACTGCGCTGTCGAAGGCCGTGTTGTAGCCGTGTACGAAAACCACCGCCCGGCCGCCGCGCTCCTTTATGTCCGCGCCGAGGGATTTGGAAAAGCCGCCGATACTGTCGAAGGTGGCGACGCTTTTGGCCGTGAAATATTTCGCCGGATCCGACGGCTGGCCATTCAGGCGACGCTCGATCTCGCCCGTCTTATGGATGGAAGGAACCGTCATGTCGACGCGCGCGAAGCTGATGGCTGGGGAGCGGTCGCCCGAGAACACCTGCTTTGCGTCGGCAGCCTTGGCACGTGTGGTGGCAACGAAGATCTCGTGCTCGCCGGCAATCGCGCTGGCCGGCGCCTGCACGATGCGGGTGCTGAGCAGCTCGCCCGCGTTCTGCCCGGCGCAGCCGGCCACAAGCAATGCCAGCGAGAAAATACCAAACCACCTGGCTGGCGTATTTTGAAACATCATCCGCTCCGGCCCGTCCCACCGCCCCCTGATAGCCAGCGACTGCCGCATGGTCCAGAAGGTCTGGTCATTTTCACCAGTGAGCTAACGCAACCGGTAAACGAACCCTTCAACGGCCCCAGAAGGTGGGCGTGAAGATGACGAACACGGCCAGAATTTCGAGGCGTCCGAGCAGCATCGCCGCAGAGAGGATCCATTTGGCGGTGTCCGGCAGCGTGGCGAAGTTGCCGACCGGGCCGATGATCTCGCCCATTCCGGGGCCGACATTGGTCATCGCGGTGAGCGAGCCGGTCATCGAGGTGATGAGGTCGAGGCCGGTCGCGGACAAAAGGATGGTGGTGATGGCCCAAAGCACGAAGAAGGCGGCGATGAACAGCACCACGCTGCGCTGCATGTCCTCGTTGATGGTGCGGTCGCCATAGCGCACCGGCTGCACCGTGTTCGGATAGATGAGGCGGCGCAGGCCGTTGCCCATCAGCTCGAACAGCACCAGGAAGCGATACGCCTTGATGCCGCCCGTCGTGGAGCCCGAACAGCCGCCGAGGAACGTCGCCACGAACAGGCAGGCGACCGCGAAAGGCCCCCACAGCGTATAATCGTCGCTGGCAAAGCCTGTCGTGGTGATGATCGAGACGAAATTGAAGGTCGAATGGGTGAGAGCGTCGAAGAACGGCATGCCGAGATTGACGCGCAGATAGATCGCCACCAGCACCGAGAACACGACGCAATAGCCGGCGAAGACGCGGATCTGCGGATCGCGCAGCGCGTCCGTGCGGCCGCGCACGATGAACAGGATCATGATCGAGAATGGCAGGCCGCCGATGAACATGAAAAGCGAGGCGATCCAAAGGATGGCCGGTGTTTGGGCATAGCGCGCAAACGAAGTGTCGTGGGTGGACATGCCGCCGGTCGCCAGCGTCGACATGGCGTGGTTGACGGCGTCGAAGCCGCCCATGCCGGCGGCGGCGTAGCAGACCGCGCAAAGGAACACCAACACCGTGTAGATGCCGATCATGCTGACCGCGAAGGTCTGGAAACGCTCGAAGGGTCGGTCCTCGATGTCGGACGATTCGATCTTGAAATAGGAAACGCCGCCGATGTTGAGGAACGGCAGAAAGAACAGGCCGAGCGCGATGACGCCGAGGCCGCCCATGAAATTCAGCAGCGAGCGCCAAAGCAGCAGCCCCGGCGGCGCGCGGTCGAGCCCGTTGATGACGGTGGAGCCGGTGGTGGTGATGCCGGAGACCGATTCGAAGAAGGAATCGGCGACGCTCATGCCGAGCGACGACGCCATGAACGGCACGGCGCCTGCGATCGCCAGGGTCAGCCAGAGCAGGTTGACCAGAAGGAACCCGAAGCGCGTGGTGGCCTGGGGCGGGCGTCCCCGTGTGGCCAGCGCGACGGCCATTGCCAGGCCGCCCATGAACAGCGACGAAAAAGCGAATACGTGCCAGTCCTTGCTGCCATAGTAGAGGTCGACGGCTGCGGGAATCAGCATTGCGGCGGACAGATAGATGGCAAAGACCGCGGCAACGTGGATCGCGGCGCGAATGGCAGTTCTGTTCACGGAAAGTCTGACCCCACTTGTCGTAACACCGGCGCATGACCGCGCCGGCACGGCGGCAAGGCCGGGACAGTGGCTTCATACGGCCGAATATGCAATAGCCGGAATTGGCCGGCGACCATTGTCTTGCCGTCGCGGCCGTCGCGATTTTCCTGCTGCGGTGGGCATGCAGATTAGCATGATCAAAACCGCCAGCGATCGAAGGCAAGCGGCCCAACGGCCGGCCTGTCCGAACCGGAGCGATTGACGATGACGAATTTTGTCGAACGGGTCGATGCTGCGACCGTGGCCGTACGCGAGCTGTTTCCCGAAACCCCGCTTCAGGAAAACGCCTATCTGTCGCGCAAGACCGGGGCGCATATTTTCCTCAAGCGCGAAGACCTGTCGCCGGTGCGCTCCTACAAGATACGCGGGGCCTTCAACTTCTTCCGCAAGGCGCTCGCCGCCGGCAACGCAGCGGAACTATTTGTCTGCGCCTCGGCCGGCAATCACGCGCAGGGCTTTGCCTATGTGTGCCGCCATTTCGGCAAGAAGGGCGTCGTCTTCATGCCGGTGACCACGCCGCAGCAGAAGATCGACAAGACGCGCCTGTTCGGCGGCGAGTTCGTCGAGATACGTCTCGTCGGCGACTTCTTCGACGACTGCTACCGCGCGGCCATCGAGTTCACCGAAGAGGTTGGAGCGCATCTGGTGCCGCCCTTCGACCACAAGGACATCATCGACGGACAGGCGACCATTGCAGCGGAAATCGCCGCCCAAATGCCTGACGGCCGCACCCCGGACATGGTGTTCTTGCCGATCGGCGGTGGCGGGCTGGCTGCCGGCGTCACGCACTATCTGCGCGAGAGGGGGACCGCGACGCGCTTCGTTTTCTGCGAGCCGCTCGGCGCGCCGAGCCTCAAGGAAGCGTTGAAAGCCGGAAAACGGTTCAAGCTCGACAAGGTCGACAACTTCGTCGATGGCGCGGCAGTGGCCGAGATCGGGCGCGAGCCGTTCCGCTATCTGAAGGAGTTCGACGAAGCCGCAGTGAAGCTGGTGCCGGAGAACCGGGTCTGCGCGACGATGATCGAGATGCTCAACATCGAGGGCGTGGTGCTGGAGCCGGCGGGAGCCCTTTCCATCGATGCGCTCAAGGATTTTCCCAAGAAGGAGCTCAAGGGCAAGAACATCGTCCTCGTTATTTCCGGCGGCAATTTCGACTTCGAGCGCCTGCCGGACGTGAAAGAGAGGGCACTGCGTTTCGAGGGGCTGAAGAAATACCTCGTTTTCCGGTTTCCCCAGCGGCCGGGTGCGCTGCGCGACTTCCTGCAGCTGCTGGGGCCGGACGACGACATTACCCGCTTCGAGTATCTGAAAAAATCGGCGCGCAATTTCGGTTCGGTGCTGATCGGCATCGAGACCAAGGACGCGCGCAATTTCGGCGTCTTGGCAAAGCGCTTCCACGAAGCCGGCTGGGCCTATGAGGACATCACCGACAACGAAACGCTGGCAGGGCTGATCATATAAGCGAGACGGCTGCGCAGGTCGGCGAGGATGCTGAGCCCATGCAACAACTTGGACAATTGAAGTTGCGCCGCCTTGACGTCTCCAACCGGGCGCACAAGATCGGACATGGTTCACGACAATCTCTCCGGAGGGATCCATGCTGACGCGTCGTCTTTTCTGCCGTTGCCTGCCGCTTGCGGCCGTCGCGACATTTGCCGCAACCGAAAGCCAAGCACAGACATCCGACTGTGCGGTGTTCACGCCGGAGCGACAGAAGGAAATCACTCCGGACCAGGCTATCGCGCTGCTCAAGGCCGGCAATCAGCGCTTCGTGGACGGCAAGACCATCAATTGCGACCTGATGGCCCAGGTCAAGCAAACGGCTGGCGGACAAGCGCCATTTGCCGCGATCGTGGGGTGCATGGATTCCCGGGTGCCTCCCGAGCTCGTCTTCGATCAGCGCATTGGCGACATTTTCAGCGTCCGCGTCGCCGGCAACGTGATCAATGACGACATCGTCGGCAGCCTCGAATATGCCACGCAGGTTGTCGGTTCCCGTGCGATCGTCGTGCTGGGTCACAGCGAATGCGGCGCTGTGAAGGGCGCAATCGACGATGTTCACCTCGGAAAGCTGACCGGCCTCCTGGAGCGTATCGAACCTGCGGTGAAGGCCGCGGCGGATGGCCAAAAGCACAGTTCCAAGGACAAGCGGCTCGTCCAGACCGTCGCGGAAACGAACGCCCGGATGGGAATCGAGGACCTCTTGTCGCAAAGCTCGATCCTCAAGGAACTCACCGACAAGGGCGAGTTGCGCATCGTTGCGGCCATGCATGATGTGGCGACGGGGCAGGTGAATTTCCTCACTCCCTCATAGCAGCAGCAATCGGAGTTTTGGTGAGAACATTCATCGCGCTGTTTCGCGGCATCAATGTCGGCGGCATCAACATCATCAAGATGGCCGAGCTGAAGGCGCTCTTCGGCGAACTCGGCTTTACCAGTTCGCAAACCTACGTGCAGAGCGGCAATGTCGTGTTTCGTGCCCCCGAAGCGGGCAATGACAGTCTGGCGATGACAATCGGCGAGGCCGTGAAGGCCCGTTTTGGTTTCGCGCCACACATTATCGTTCGCGACACGGCCGAATGGAGCGAGATCATCGTTGCCAACCCGTTTCCCGATTTCAACCTCCCAAAGAACCTTCACGCCTACATTCTCGACACCGAGCCCGGCGCCGCGAGCATCGACGAGTTGGCTGGCAAGGAGCGGGTAGCAGGCGAATATGCGATCAAGGGGAGGGTGCTGTATCTCTACACGCCCGAGGGGTTGCTTAAATCGAACCTGCCGGCGCTGTTAGAGCGAACGCTGCGCGTGCCCATGACAGCCCGCAACTGGAACACTGTCCTGGCGCTCCAGTCCCTGGCTGCGGCGGCAGCGGAAAATTAGTCCAGAAGCGTCGGGCGGCACACAATCTTCACGTATTGGGGGTAGTTGGCCCTCGTTGGGATCTCCGGGGGCAATTCAAGTGCGTGTGAATTCGCTTATGCGAAGATTGGAAGCGATCTCGCTTATGCGCAAGTTCGAGGCGATGTCGGTGTTCAGACAGGCTTCGGTGATCGTGTTCCTTGCGCTTGTTGGCGCCGACCTTCTGACGACGATTTTCTACGGCATTTTCTTTTCCGACCGCTATCTGCTCGACATCGTTTTGACGAGCATCATCGTGATCATTGTCGGCTATCCGCTTGCCTATTTCTTCCTCGGTCAGAACGTAAGATTGCGTCAGATGGCAGTGGAACTCGATCGCGTGGCGCGGATAGACGATTTGACCGGCCTCTATAACCGCCGCACCTTCTTCAGCGAGTGCGAGACTGCCATCAAGGGACTGGGAGAGGGTGCTTTCCTTTATGTCGACGTCGACCACTTCAAGAAACTGAACGACCGCTTCGGCCACGCCGCCGGCGATTCAGTGCTGCGGGAGTTCGGCGACGTTATTTCCGTCTGCGTTCGCGGCGGCGACGTGGCCGCGCGGCTCGGCGGTGAGGAGTTCGGGATTTACCTGGCGCATGCCGATCTCGCGAATGCCCTCAAGGTGGCCGAGCGGATCCGCAAGCGATCCCTCCGTATAGGGCCGGCCGTCGGTCTTGATGACGTGTTGGTTACGGTCAGCATCGGCATTGCCATGCGCGACCAGGGCCAGACGCTCGACGAACTGATGCAACTGGCCGACGAGAACCTCTACGTCGCCAAGGAGCAGGGGCGCGATCGCGTCGTTTCGGGCATTTCTGGCAAGCGGGCAGCCTGACGTTCGACCATTGCCGGCGGCGTCCATTTTGCGCTGCAACATTAATTTGGTTGCTTTTCTAGGCCAGATCGGCCATATGCGGCCCCATAAGGCGCTTGGGCCGGCCTTCCGGCTTTCCCCTTCGATGGGACAGGTTGCGTCTGATTTCTCCCTCTTGATCGATTGGTCAATGGAGAAAAGCCCTGTGGACATGGAGTCTGCAGGCACGACAGCGCAACCGTGCGAGCTTTGTTTCAGCTCGCCGCCTTGTCGTTTCCATAAGATCATTTCGCCGGCAGGTAGCGCCTTGCCGCGATCATTGCTTGCGGCCAAGGCCGCGTGAAAGAGAACAAATTGACGATTGAAAACACTGCGGAGCTGACCGGCTTCGCCAAACTTGGAATTATCGGCCCGCTGCTCAAGACCACCGCTGCGGCGGGCTTTGATCAGCCGAAGCCTATCCAGGCCGAGGCCATCCCTTCGCTTCTCGACGGGCTAGACGTGCTGGCCATCGCCCAGACGGGCTCGGGCAAGACGGCTGCGTTCAGCCTGCCGATCCTGACCAAGATCATCGGCCTTGGCACGAAGCGCCTGCCGAAGACGGCGCGCGCGCTGATCCTTGCGCCGACGCGCGAGCTTGCCGTGCAGATCGAAGACACGATCCGGGTGCTGACCAAGGGATTGCATGTCTCCACCGCACTGGTGCTTGGCGGCGTGTCGCGCTTCAGCCAGGTCAAGAAGATGGCGCCCGGCGTCGACGTTCTGATCGCCACGCCCGGCCGTCTCACCGACCTCGTGCGCGAGGGTGAGGTGAACCTCTCCGATACGCGCTTCCTGGTGCTCGACGAAGCCGACCGCATGCTGGACATGGGCTTCATCCATGACGTGAAGCGGCTGGCTAAGGCCACCCACAAGGACCGCCAGACGGCGCTGTTCTCGGCGACCATGCCCGAGGAAATCGCCGCACTCGCCGAAGGCGTGATGAAGAAGCCTGTCCGCATCGAAGTTGCGCCGCAGGGCACGACCGCTGCCGAGATCAAGCAGAGCGTGGTGCTGGCCCGCACCAAGCAGAAGCGCAAAATCCTCTCCACCATGCTGGCCGATGAAGCGATGCGGCAGGTGATGGTTTTTGCGCGCACGAAGCATGGTGCTGATCGCGTGACCCGCGACCTCGAGCGCGACGGCTTCGAAGCTGCGGTTATCCACGGCAACAAGTCGCAGAATGCCCGTCAGAAGGCTCTGAACGGTTTTCGCGATGGCTCGGTGCGCATCCTGGTTGCCACGGACATCGCCGCGCGCGGCATCGACGTTCCGGGCATCAGCCATGTGATCAATTTCGACCTGCCTGACGAGGCGGAAAGCTATGTGCACCGCATCGGCCGCACCGGCCGCAATGGCGCCGACGGCACCGCGATCACGCTCTGCGACCCGGCCGAGAACGCCAAGCTGCGCCAGGTCGAAAAGATCATCCGCATGAAGCTGCCGGTCGCGGCCGACCATCTCGGCGAGCCCGATCCGCAGTCCGCGCCGCGCGCGCCCGGCGCGCGTGCGCCGATGGAAGCAGCCAATGATCGCGCTGCTCCGCGTGGTGAAAAGCAGCAGCGCCCGCAGGGCCAGAAGCCGTCGCGCAATGGTTTTGGCAAGAAGCAGGCCGCGGGCGAAAATGGCGGCGACAAGCCCATGAGCCGCAAGCCGTTTCGCGGCAAGCGCAAAGGGTTTGGCGGCCGCAAGCCGGCGACGCGCGCTGCCTGACGGCTCGCCCGATAAGCGTTGAGAAGAAGAACGGCCGGGGCGATGCCCCGGCCGTTCTTTTTTAGTCGACCATAGCCTTGATCCAGACTTCGATCCGCTGGGCAAGGAACTGCGTGGTGGAGGGCGACATCGCGTCGCCCGCAATGACGTGATTGTCTGGGTCGCCGGTGGCCTCGACCGGAACCAGCTCATGATAGGCGCCCCAGCGCGCGGCGATTTCGCGCGTCAGGTCCTGCCGGGTAACGCGGTCCGAATCCGAGAAGATGAAGAGCGTCGGTATCTTGACGTTCTCCACCGGCGCCTTGCGGGCGAGGTCGGTCAAGGCTGCCATGGGCAGCAAGGCGCTGGTCGGATAGCTCGTCGTCCAGAGTTTTTCGTGCAGCGCGTTGCGCGGCGTAAAACTGCGTTCCTTGCCGGCAATCAACTGGGCAATCTGTTTGCCCCAGGGCATCGTCAGTATTTCCGAGCCGGCGGCTCGGACACCGAAATTCGGCGAGATCAAAGCCATTGCAGCGACGCCTTCGGATGCGCCGGATCTTGAGGCTGCCTCGACGGCCAGTGCCGCGCCGGTCGAAGTGGCGATGACCACGACTTTCTCGCCGATCTCGCGGCCAATGGCGATGGCTTCGGCATAGTCATTGATCCAGTCGTTGACGCTGGCGGTGGCCATCGCCGCGCCGTCCTGCCCGTGGCCTTTCAGGCGCGTGTAGAAAAGGTTGGCATCGAGCGCGTTGGCGACTTCGTCGGGCAAGGGGCGAACCTCACCCTTGGAGGCGGAAAATCCGTGGATGTAGACGATCGAGATCGGGGTCTTGGCATGGATCATCGGATCGGCCCAGATGATCTCCTTCTCCAGCCCGTCGCGGATGCCGGGTACTTTGCCTTCAGTTCTTTCGAGATAGGCTTGAGGATCGTCCCCGATCACGCTCGGGTCGAAAGTCACGCTCGTATCGGCGGGCACGCGCGGGCCCAGGATGAACAGCAGGACAAGCGCGACAAGCAGAATAAGGATTGCGATCACGATGCGACGCCCCAAGGCGGAAACCTCCAGAATGAAGTGCCAGCGCCGGCCTGGTGGGGCGATATGAGGCAGCGGACGCGGCCGAATCAACCCCCTTCAACTACAGATTTCCAGAATCGGCGCCAAGCGTATTTCTGGCGGCGAGGTGAGATGGCTTGGTCCCGCGGCTTACGGCGCAGCATGTTTTTTATCCTGCCGGGGCTTTGGCGAGCCATTCATTTGCGCGTTGCCGCGGCAACCGGGAACGTAGCGGGCTCATTGTTCATTGAACGCGCAAATTCATGCCTTGAAAGCATGCCCGGCGGTTTTTACTGTCTTGGGATAAAGACAAGGAATTTCCCATGTTTCGTTCGGTGATCGACGCAATCGGCAATACACCGCTGATCCGGCTGAGGCGCGCCTCGGAAGAGACCGGTTGCGAAATCCTCGGCAAGGCCGAGTTCATGAATCCGGGCCAGTCGGTGAAGGACCGCGCCGGCCTGTTCATCATCCAGGATGCCGAGAAGAAGGGCCTGCTGAAGCCCGGCGGAGTGATCGTCGAAGGCACGGCTGGCAATACCGGCATCGGGCTCACCGTCGTCGCCAAGGCGCTGGGCTATCGCACCGTCATCGTCATTCCCGACACGCAGAGCCAGGAAAAGAAGGACGCGCTGCGGCTGCTTGGCGCCGAGCTGATCGAGGTTCCGGCCGTGCCGTACAAGAACCCGAACAACTATGTGAAAGTGTCGGGGCGCCTTGCCGAACAACTGGCAAAGTCCGACCCCAACGGCGCGATCTGGGCCAACCAGTTCGACAACATCGCAAACCGCGACGGCCATATCCGTACGACCGCGCAGGAGATCTGGGCGCAGACCGACGGCAAGGTCGACGGCTTCGTCTCGGCCGTAGGCACCGGCGGCACGCTGGCCGGCGTGGGAATCGGCCTCAAGGAAAAGAACCGAAACGTGAAGATCGCGCTCGGCGACCCGCTGGGCGCAGCACTCTTCAGCTACTACACCACCGGTGAACTCAAGGCCGAGGGCAGCTCCATCACCGAAGGCATCGGGCAGGGGCGCATCACGGCCAATCTCGAAGGGTTCACGCCTGATTTCTCCTATCAGATCCCCGATGCCGAGGCGCTGCCGGTCATCTTCGATCTGGTGCAGGAAGAGGGGCTTTGCCTCGGCGGTTCGACCGGCATCAACATTGCCGGAGCCATTCGCCTCGCCCGCGAGCTCGGCCCTGGCCACACCATCGTGACGATCCTGTGCGACTATGGTACGCGCTATCAGTCCAAACTCTTCAATCCGGATTTCCTGCGGACGAAGGACCTGCCGATTCCCGAATGGATGGATCGACAGCCCGATATTTCAGTGCCTTTCGAGGAGGTCGCCTAGTGGCCCATACGACGAATACAGTTTTCCGCGACGATGCGTATCTCGCGGAGACGGATGCGGTCGTGGTCGCGATCAACGACCGCGGCGGCATCATCCTCGACCGCACGAATTTCTACGCAACCTCCGGCGGTCAGCCCGGCGATACCGGTTTTCTGATCCGGACCGATGGCAGCCGTATCGCGATTGCCGCAACGATTACGGGCGAGACCAAGAATGAGATCATCCACGTGCCGGCGGCCGGCGAAGCGTTGCCGGAGCCGGGCGAAAAGCTGGGACTATCGATCGACTGGCCGCGCCGGCATCTTCTGATGCGCATGCACACGGCCTGCCATCTGCTGACCGTGGTGTGCCCGTTCCCGATCACCGGCGCTTCGGTCGCCGAGGACGATTCACGCGTCGATTTCGATATCCCGGAAACTGGCTTCAACAAGGAAGAAGTCACCGCCCGCCTCATGGAACTGGTCAAGGCTGACCATCCGGTGTTCACCCGGTTGATCACCGATGACGAGCTTGTCGCCAATCCGGGGCTGGTAAAATCCAAGAATGTCCGCCCGCCGGTGGGCACCGGGCAGATTAGGCTCGTCTGCATCGGCGACAATGGCGTCATCGACAGCCAGCCCTGCGGCGGCACGCATGTGCGCAGCACGGGCGAGGTCGGCGAAATTCACATCGGCAAGATCGAGAAGAAGGGACGCGAAAACCGCCGCTTTCGCATCCGCTTCGGTCCGCCGCCGGCGCAGTAGACGCGCCGCTGGGGGAGTTTGCGCTCAGGTCTGAGGGAGCGCCTGGCGCATTTCGTAGAAGGTGGCGCGTTCGTCCCAGCGGATCAGAAGCTCCTGGGCGGCGCGGGGCACCGAAACTGTGTCGTCGGCCTCGGCTTTCTGCGGAGACGGCCGCTTAGGGCCGTCGAAAGTCATCACCCAGATGAATTCGACCTCCTCGTCCGAAACGCGACGCAGAAGCTCCATGTTCTGATACCCGGGGAGCCGAAGCCCCTCGACGGCAGGAAATATCAAGCTCTCGACAAGCCGCTCATAAGCGTCGGCATTGTCAGGGGTGGTATAGCTTCGCCAAATCCGTCTGATCACACTTATTTGCCTTCTTCGTACCGCATCTTCACCCCAAGCAGGCCCGAAGTGGGATGTTTTGCACGTAGGTGCAAGATGCAGCTGATCAAAAAATGACAGAATTGTGTAAGCCTGAGCCTCTGCGGACACAGCCCGCCTTGTGCTCGAACAAGACCTCGCCGGCCTTCTTGGTATAGTCTGAACCTGTTGCGGATTCGCCAGCTGCTACCTATTCATTCAAGTGGTAGGCCGAGAACAGGGGAGTGAGAGATGCCCGAGACCAGCCCGTTCGTAGTCGATGCCGATTGGCTGCAATCGAGACTGGGGGCGCCAGGGCTCTCGATCGTCGATGCATCCTGGTATCTTCCGGCCCAAAAGCGCGATGCGCGCGCCGAATATGATGCGGCGCATATTCCGGGCGCCATCTTCTTCGACCTCGACCGGGTGGTCGACCCGGACTCGAACCTGCCTCATATGCTGCCGCGCCCCGGAATATTCGCCCAGCATGTAGGCCCCATGGGCATTTCCGCCGACGACACGATCGTGGTCTATGACGGGCCGGGCTTCTTCTCCGCGCCGCGCGTCTGGTGGATGTTCCGAACCATGGGCGTCTATCAGGTCTATGTGCTGGACGGCGGCTTCGATCGCTGGAGAGCCGATGGCCGGTTGGTGACGGCGGAGCCGACGAAGACCGCCCCCAACGTCTTCTATCCCAATTTCGACGCCTCTGGCGTGGCTTCCCTCGAAGACATGCGCAGCATCGTCGAGACGGCTTCCAGTCAGATCGCTGACGCGCGCTCGCCCGGGCGTTTTGCCGGAACCGATCCGGAGCCGCGCCCCGGCATTCGCGCCGGCCACATGCCGGGCGCCAGGAACGTGCCTTATTCGGCTTTGTCGCAGAATGGCGAATTGCTGCCACTCGAGCGTCTTAAGGAAGTGCTGGAGGGCGCCGGCATCGACCTCAGCAAACCGGTGGTGACGTCCTGCGGTTCGGGCGTTACGGCGGCGGTGATCACGCTTGCGCTTGAAAGCCTGGGCCACACCAACAACCGGCTCTATGACGGTTCGTGGACCGAATGGGGCGCGCAGGCCGACACGCCGGTGGCCAAAGACTAGGCCAGAGACTAGGAATGAAAATGATCGACGAAGACGAGGCCAAGACCATCCCGGTCACTGTGACTTTTCTCGAAATGCATGTGCCGCCGGCCTATTATCCGCCGCTTCCGGTCAACAAGCAGATCGCGCTTCTGCGGGCGCGATCGGTCCCGCTGCATTTCTATCGCTACCTGATCGATCGCGTCGGTCGGAAATGGCAGTGGGTCAATGCGCTGCGGCTGGACGACGAGGAGCTTGCGGCGGGATTGCACCGGGAGGACCGCGATGTGCGCGTGCTCTATCTCGACGGCGCGCCGGCCGGCTTTTTCGACATCAAGCCGCATCTGCCCGATGAGGTGGAACTCGCCTATTTCGGCATGATGGAGCATGCGCTCGGGCAGGGCATTGGCCGCTGGTTCCTGGGCGCGGCAATCGAGGCCGCCTGGTCGTACAAGCCCAAACACGTGTCCGTGCAGACCTGCACCATGGACCATCCGGCCGCACTGCCGCTCTATCAAAAACTCGGCTTTTCGCCGGTCGGGCAGAAGCAGGAATTGGTGCGGACCATGACCTTTGCCGAGCGCTCGGCCAGCGTCATGCGGCCGTGAAACTTTCCGGCCACCGATAGGTGCGCCGCATCTTGAAAGTGCGGCGGGCCGATGTGCCGATCGGGACGAAAACGGCGAAATTTTGTGCCGTTGCCGGCTTCGTCCACAAATGTCTTCTCCCTGTCATCTGACCGAGATTTTAGCGTCATCCAGCCTCTCTAGAGGAAGCCTCAGCGGGCGTCGTGCTCGCGAGATATTCTTTTGGAGATAACGATGAAAAGATTGGCTCTTCTCGCGATTGCTGCCACGGCTTTCGCGACCGGCGCTTCGGCTGCCGAACGCACGAAGTTCGAGTTCTGGTACGGTCTGACGGGCGACCTCGGTGAGGTCGTGGCCAACCACTGCAAGCTTTTCAACGAGTCGCAGGACAAGTACGAGGCGGTCTGCGTTGGGCAGGGCGGCTACGACAAGGCCGAGCAGAACACCATCGCCGCCTTCCGCGCCAAGCAGCATCCGACCATCGTCCAGATCTATGACGCCGGCACCGTGAACTTCATGCTGTCGGGCGCGATCTACCCGGCCAACAAGTTCGCCAAGGACTACGGCTTCGACGTCGACTGGAGCAAGTATTTCCCGGGCATCGCCAACTACTACGCCACCTCCAAGGGCGAGATGTGGTCGTTCCCCTACAACTCCTCGACCGCCGTTCTCTATTGGAACAAGGACGCCTGGGCCAAGATCGGCAAGGACAAGGCGCCGGCCACCTGGGCCGAGTTCGGTGAAGACCTCAAGGCGCTCAAGGCTGCCGGCGTTGACTGCGGCTTTGCCTTCGACTTCGACAGCTGGATGAACCTCGAGCAGTTCTCCGCCATCAACGGTATCCCGCTCGCCACGCTCGACAACGGCTACGGCGGCCTCGGCGCCGAAGCTGCCTTCAACAAGACCGCCTTCGTCGGCCACATGAAGGATTTCAAGGCCTGGATGGACGCCGGCTATGCCCGCATCCAGACCAATCAGACCGGCAAGAACCTGATCCAGTCCTTCGCCGACGGCACCTGCGCTTCGACCACCTCGTCGATCGCCAACCACGGCACCGTCCACAACACGCAGGTCGCCGGCCTGAACTGGGACGTCGCCAAGCTGCCGGTCATTGACGCTTCCAAGCGCACCAACTCCATCGTCGGCGGCGCTTCGCTGTGGGTGATGGAAGGCAAGTCGAAGGAAGAGTACGAGGCTGCCGCCGCCTTCCTGAAGTATGTGACCGCTCCGGACACCGGCGAAAAGTACATCGCCGAAAACACCGGCTACATCCCGGTCACCACCGCCGGCTTCGAACTGCTGAAGTCCGAAGGCTTCTACAACGACCCGAAGCGTCGTGGCCGCGAAGTCGCCATCGAGTCGCTCACCGCTTCGGACGTCACCCCGCTGAGCCGCGGTATCCGTCTCGGCAACTTCACCTCGATCCGCGCCGAAACCCGCTCCGAGCTGGAAGCTGCTTTCGCCGGTCAGAAGACCGTCGAGGAAGCCATCGACGCCGCAGCCGACCGCAGCAACCAGATCCTGCGTCGCTACGAGCAGACCTTCAAGGGCAAGACCCTGCCTTGAGCCGGAACTGACATCCGGTTCTTCGGAAATAATGGCGCCGCCTGAAAGGGCGGCGCCGCATTTGAGGCTGCAGGTATCGGAGGCTTTTGCCCGTGGAAAAACGCGCCACCTTTTCAAATCTCTGGCTGGCGGCCGCATTCATCGCGCCGCAGATGTTGCTGATTTTCACTTTCTTCTATTGGCCTGCCGGCGAGGCGCTCTATTGGGCGGTCACGCTCGAGCCCCCCTTCGGCGGAACCAATGAATGGGTCGGCTGGCTCAACTTCCAGACGGTCTTTGCCGATCCGAAATATTGGGATTCCGTACGCGTTTCGTTGTTGTTTGGCCTGTCTTCCACAGCGCTGTCGCTGGGTATTGCGGTATTGCTGGCGCTGTTCGTGGACCGCAGGCTGGCGGGGCATCAGGTCTACAAGTTCACCTTCTTCCTGCCCTATGCGCTGGCAGCACCTGCTGTCGGTCTTGCCTTCCGATTCATCTTCTCGCCCGACGCTGGCTTCGTCTCGGTCGTCAATCGCATCTGGCCCGGCCTCTGGAACCCGGCATTCAACGGCAATGACGCCTTCATCATGATCGTGCTGGCACAGGCATGGATGATGGTCGGCTACAACTTCATCTTCTTCCTCGCCGCGCTGCAGTCGATCCCGCGCACGGTCTCGGAAGCAGGAGCCATGGATGGAGCGGGCGTTCTGCGCCGCATGTGGGACATTCAGCTGCCGCTGATCACGCCGACGCTGTTCTTCCTCATCGTCATCAATATCACCGACAGCTTCGTCAATTCCTTCGGCATCGTCGATATCACCACCGCCGGCGGCCCCGCCCGGGCAACGGAGGTGATGGTCTACAAGATCTATTTCGACGGATTCCGGGGCAAGGACTACTCGCTCGCTGCCGCCCAATCCATCGTGCTGATGCTGCTGATCATCGCGCTGACCTTCATCCAGTTCCGCTTCATCGAGCGGCGCGTGCACTATTCGTGAGGAGGCGCTGCCATGGTTGAACGCAACCCCATTCTCGACACCTTCACGCATGTCCTGCTGATCGTCAGCCTCATTGCACTGCTGATACCGTTCTGGATCGTTTTCGTCGCTGCCTCGCATGACTTTCACACGGTCAACCAGGTGCCGATGCCGCTTTTGCCGGGTTCCCACTTCTTCGAGAACATTTCGACGGCCTGGGTGCAGGGCAATTTCAGCCGCGTCATGCTGAACTCGATGATCGTCGCCGTCGGGGTCACCGGCGGCAAGATCCTGATCGCATCGCTTTCCGCCTTCTCGATCGTCTACTTCAACTATCGGCTGCGGACGCTGATGTTCTGGCTGATCTTCATCACGCTGATGCTGCCGCTGGAGGTCCGCATCGTGCCGACCTACGCGGTCGCCGCCGACGTGCTGAGGCCCTACCGCGAAATCCTCAACCTGTTCGGCCTGTCGATCGGCCTGCCGGAATGGAACATGCTCAATTCCTATTCGGGCCTGATCCTGCCGCTCATCGCAACCGCGACCGGCACCTTCCTCTACCGGCAGTTCTTCCTGACCGTTCCGGATGAATTGACGGAAGCAGCCAAGATGGACGGCTCCGGCCCGATCCGCTTCTTCCTGGAAGTGCTGATGCCGCTTTCCAAGACCAACATGGCCGCGCTGGCGACCATCATGTTCGTCTGGTCGTGGAACCAGTATCTGTGGCCGCTGCTCGTCATCACCGACCAGGCCAACTACGCCACGGCGACCATGCAGCTTCAGAAGGTCGTGCCCGGTCCGGTTTTCGGCGACCCGCCGATCTGGAACATCGCGATGGCGTCAAACCTCATCGTGCTGACGCCGCCGGTACTCGTCACCATTCTGCTGCAGCGCTGGTTCGTGCGCGGCCTCATCTCAACTGACAAATAGGAGCGACAACGATGGCTGAAATCGTGTTGCGAGATGTTCGCAAATCCTATGGCAAGAACGAAGTCGTCCACGGCGTGAACCTCGACATCGCCACCGGCGAGTTCATCGTCATCCTCGGCCCTTCGGGCTGCGGCAAGTCGACCCTGCTGCGCATGGTTGCTGGCCTGGAAACCATCACCGCCGGCGAAATCGAGATCGGTGGCAAGGTGGTGAACCAGCTCGAGCCGCGCGAGCGCGGCTGCGCTATGGTGTTCCAGAACTACGCCCTATATCCGCACATGACGGTGGCCGAGAACATCGGCTATTCCTTGAAGATCGCTGGCGTTTCCAAGGCAAAGCGCCGCGCCCGCGTCGAAGAGGTCGCCGGCCCGCTCGGCCTTTCGGAATTCCTGGACCGCAAGCCGGGCCAGCTTTCGGGCGGCCAGCACCAGCGCGTTGCCATGGGTCGCGCGATGATCCGCGAGCCGCGCGTCTTCCTCTATGACGAGCCGCTCTCCAACCTCGATGCGCGGCTGCGCGTTGCGATGCGCGTCGAAATCCGCAAGTTGCACCAGCGGCTGGGCACGACCACGCTGTTCGTCACCCACGACCAGGTCGAGGCGATGACGCTGGCTGATCGTATCGTGGTGATGAACAAGGGCGTCGTCGAGCAGGTCGGCGCGCCGAGCGAGATCTACAATCGCCCGCAGTCCACTTATGTGGCGGGCTTCATCGGCTCGCCCGGCCTCAATATGGTGTCGGGCACCGTCGATCCGGCCGCCGGCGTCGTGCGCCTGCCGGATGGCCAGGAGTTTGCCTATGACCGCGAGCGCTGGCCGGTTGTAACGCCGGGACCGATCACGGCCGGTTTCCGGGCCGAGAATGTCGAGCTTGCGAATGCCGGCCTGAAAGGCGCGTTCGACTTCGCCGAAGAGCTCGGCTCGGCGCGGCTCGTACATGGCACTGTCGGCGACCAGACGGTCGTCGCCCATGTCGAGGGCGAGTTCCATTTCGAGCCCGGCGATCCTGTGCAGTTCAAGACCGAGCCGTCGGAGGTCCATTTGTTCGATGCCGCTACGGGACGCCGGCTTGCCGGTGAACGCAGCCCGATGCCCGCTCGCAACGGTGCCGCGCGTGGCCTGGTAAAGGCTTGAACTATCGATGAGGGCAGGGGCGCTGCGGCGTCCTTGCGCGCTCTTGCCCTCGCTCCACTTGTCAGCAAAGCTTCATACGCATGTCGACAGGCTGACACGAGAATCAAACATTGTCCCGGCAATCGGCCGCCGTTATGCGGCCACCAGTTGAAGGATATGTTCATGCTCCCCAACGGCGTCTTCGGCACCGGCATTTCGGCCCACAAGAGACAGGCAGACCTTTCCGACTTCGCCGATGAACTCGACATGATCGAGCGGCTTGGCGTCGAGTCAATCGAGTTGCCGACCTTTTGCATGGATGTGGTCGTCGGGGGACGTATTCGCCGTCCGCAACTGGAGGCCTTGAAACGCGCCTGTGCCGGCCGCGACGTCGGCTATTCGGTTCACGGGCCGCTGGGAATCAACTTCATGGACGAGCCCTACCGTCTGCCGCGTCACATGGACGTGCTGGAGGCCTCGCTGGAAGTGGCCGCCGAGGTGGGCGCAGAGCACTATGTGATCCATTCGGGTCTGGCGCCGGTGCAGCAGGCCGACGGTCTCGAGGCTGCCTACGGCCGGCAGCGCGAATATCTTGCCAAGGCAGGCGACGTTGCCAGGCAGCTCAATCTCGTGCTCTGCGTCGAGACGCTATTCGGCGGTCATGATGGAAAGATCCATGCGTCGTGGCCGTCGCGGCTTGCGGCCGAACTCGAGACGATCGGCCATCCCAACGTCATGGCGACGCTCGATTTCAGCCATTCCTACCTGCAGCTCGATTTCGACGGCGGACGTGATCGCTTCGTCGAAGAGATCAAGGCTCTGGCACCCTATGCCCGTCACCTGCACATCCATGACAGTTTTGGCCGCCAGGACGACATCTGGATGTATGACGAAGGCGAGCGTCTCGCCTACGGTCATGGCGACCTGCATCTGCCGGTTGGCTGGGGCGACATCCCCTGGGACACGCTAATGGCCGAATGCCGATTCCCCGAGGGCGTGCTGTTCAACATCGAGTTGAAGGACCGCTACTGGTACGCGGCCCAGGAAACGGTCGACGCCACCAAATCGCTTGCCGCCAAGGCGCAGGTGATCCGGACGGACGCCGCAGCCTGAGCTTTCCGTCTCCCCAGTTTCGGCAACCCTGGCTGAAGGACTTGTTCATCAAGTCTTCAGCTTGCGGAGGGCATGTACGCGGCCATCAAGATGGCTTCGTGCCAATGCTGAAGGAGACCACTTAATGCTCAATCGCCGCCACTTCGCTGCCGCCATGGTCGCGCTGATCGCCTTTCCGGCGGTCGCATCGGCGCAGAATGCCATGCCGTCGGCCTCGCAGATCGAGCGCAGGCTGGAAGCTGCACCGCAGCGCCAGCTGCGTCGCGACCAGCGTGTGACGGTGCGCGAGTTCAAGCGGCGGCCGGAGCTGCGCCGCATGGCGCCGTCGATCGACATCCAGGCGATCAACTTCGAGTTCGGCTCGGCAGAGGTTCCCTATTCGCAATATGGCAAGGTCGAGCAGATCGCCAACGCTGTCGAGCGGCTGCTTCGTCGGCGGCCGCATACGCGAATCCTGATCGAGGGGCACACCGATGCCGTCGGCTCGGCCCAGTCCAACCAGATACTCTCGGAGCGTCGTGCAGAGTCCATGAAGCGCGTGTTGGCGCGTGAATTCCGCATCCCGCCATATGTGCTGGAAACGGTCGGCTACGGCGAAGAATATCTGCTTATACAGACGCAAGAAGAGAACTGGCAGAACCGTCGCGTAACCTTGCGGCGCATAGACGATTTCTTGCGCTGACAGTCGCCTGATTTACTGCCTCCAGAAAGGCCCGCCGATGATCTCCATCGGCGGGCCTTTTCGTTTTCAGCTCAGAAGAGCGATATTTTTCAGTTGTTTACGATTTACACGCGCCCGTGATGGCGGCTTGTGACAGCGTCGCACTCTTGTGATTGGTACGTGTTTGGGAAGCCGACTATCTAAGTAGTGTCGGATGAAATGCTCCTTACGAAAGCAAGTTTTTTGACAATAGCGGTCACATGCAAAAGTCAAAAGATGGCGGATGAAAGAGTTTATTAGATTTTGAGTGCCGCCAAGCGTTTCTACGAAGTCTTCGTCTTGGGTGACGAGAGATATTATTATTGAGGAGACGGAAAATGAGAAAGTTGCTTTTTGCTTTTGCGGCAGTGCTCGTTGGATCTGGCGCAGCCCTGGCTGACTCGGCCCCGACTTCGGTCATTGTCAATCCGCACAACGTTGTTCACGAGACCTATGCGCAGGCGCAGGCTCTCACCACGGGTGACACGGCGCCTGAGGTCAAGATCGTCAAGCCGCAGTCGCGCGTCGACTTCACGAGCACCGCGGGCATCCAGGCTCAGCACTATGGCACCCAGTTCAACTCTCGTGACGGCGACGCGGCGCCGCCGATGAATTGAGCCGGCGGGTTACTCCAACGAGCCCTTGTGGGTACGGGCTCGGGTCCCAAGGGTGGCGAATCTAGTTCGCCGCCCTTTTTCATTCCAGGTTCCTTCCGCAAAAAAATCGCCGGACGAAGCCGGCGATTTTGCTTTGTGGGCGATAGCTTGAATTCTCAGGCCGCAAGTACCGCCTTCGGCTCCGCCATCTCGTAGCCGAGCGCTTCGGCAACCGCGCGGTTGGTGATCCGGCCCTTGTGCACATTGAGGCCGTTGCGCAGATGCGGCTCATCGATCAGCGCCTTCAGGCCCCGGTCAGCCAGCAACAGGCCGTAGTGCAGCGTTGCGTTGTTCAGCGCATGCGCCGAGGTGACCGGCACTGCACCCGGCATATTGGCCACGCAATAGTGGATGATGCCGTCGACCTCATAGGTCGGGTTTGCGTGGGTGGTCGGATGCGAGGTCTCGAAGCAGCCGCCCTGGTCGATTGCCACGTCGACCAGAACCGAACCCTTCTTCATGCCCGACAGCATTTCGCGCGAGACCAGCTTGGGCGCGGCAGCGCCCGGGATGAGCACGGCGCCGACTACGACATCGGCCGAAAAACACTCTTCTTCGAGCGCTTCGACGGTCGAGTAGCGGGTACGCACGCGGCCGTTGAAGATGTCATCGAGCTGACGCAGGCGCGGAATGGAGCGGTCGAGGATGGTGACTTCCGCACCGATGCCGACCGCCATCTTGGCCGCGTTGAGGCCGACGACCCCGCCGCCGATGACGGCAACCTTGCCGGCCGGCACGCCGGGGACGCCGCCAAGCAGCACGCCGCGTCCGCCATTGGCCTTCTGCAGCGCGGTCGCGCCAGCCTGGATGGCCAGGCGGCCGGCGACTTCCGACATCGGCGCCAGCAACGGCAGGCCGCCGCGATCGTCGGTCACCGTTTCGTAAGCCACGGCGGTGACGCCGGAGGCCAGCAAGCCCTTGGTCTGTTCCGGATCCGGCGCCAGATGCAGATAGGTGTAGAGAATCTGGCCTTCGCGCAGCTGCACCCATTCGTTGGGTTGCGGCTCCTTCACCTTGACGATCATGTCGGACCGGGCGAAGACCTCCTCGGCCGTCTTGGCGATGGTTGCGCCGGCAATGCGATAGGCGTTGTCGTCGGCGCCGATACCGGCGCCGGCACCCGTCTCGACCAGAACTTCGTGGCCGTGGGCGGCATATTCGCGTACTGCGCCTGGGGTCAGGCCGACGCGGTATTCATGGTTCTTGATTTCCTTGGGGCATCCGACGCGCATTTGGGTCCTCCGCTGTTTTTTCCCTTTACGCTAGGGTAACGTCAATGAAATCACAGAATCGGTCGTGCATCCTTGCGAAATGGGTTGCTGTGTGCCCTTAAAATAGGTACTTTTTGCACGAAAAGTACATTTCTTCGCAGGAAAGACGAAAAATGTCCCTGGACAGGATTGATATCGCTATTCTCGATGCTTTGCAGAAGGATGGACGCATTCCAAATGCCGCGTTGGCCGAGAAGGTCGGACTGTCACAATCGGCATGCTCGCGTCGTCTGGACAATCTCGAAAAGAGCGGCGTCATCCGCGGCTACCATGCGCGACTGTCCAATACCGCACTGGGTCACCAGATGACGGCAATCGTGCATATTTCGCTGTCGGGACAGTTCGAGAAGACGCTGTCCGACTTCGAAGCGGCGATCAAGCGATGCCCCAACGTGTTGTCCTGCCACCTGATGTCGGGGGAATATGACTATATCCTGCGCATCGCCGCCAAGGACCTCGCCGATTACGAGCGCATCCACAAGGAATGGCTGTCGGCGATGCCGCATGTGACCAAGATCAACTCTTCCTTTGCGCTGCGCGAGATTATCGACCGCACGGCCTTGGGCATGAAGCCCGAGCTCGCTTGAGCTGATCGCTCTCCGCCAGGTCCGGCAGGTGTTCGCAGGTTGCGCAACGCACTGCCTGACTTGATCTGTGCGGAACCGATCTCCTGACGCGCGCTGGCCGGCCTTCGTCATTCCCCTGTCATCGGCACCTGCTGGACTTGCGAAAAATTCGGCGCGAAACTCCCGGTTTCGACGTCGATTTTTTGAACCCTATTCCGCAGGAGAGAAAACTCATGTCGCAGGTGCTTCAATCGATCACCCGTCGGTCATTTCTGGCTGGCTCTGCCGCAGTCGGCGCCCTGGTAATGCTGCATCCCTTTTCGGCGCGCGCGCAGGCCAACCAGGCCCATCTCCGGATCATGGAGACCACCGACATCCATGTGAACGTGCTGCCCTACGACTACTACGCCGACAAGCCGAACGACACGATGGGCCTTTCCCGCACCGCCTCGCTGATTGATGCCGTGCGCAAGGAAGCCACCAACAGCATGCTGATCGACAATGGCGACCTTCTGCAGGGCAGCCCGATGGGCGATTACGTCGCCTACGAAAGGGGCCTCAAGGAGGGTGACGTTCACCCGATCATGAAGGGCATGAACCTGCTCGGCTACGAGTGCTCGACGCTCGGCAACCACGAGTTCAACTACGGCCTGTCCTTCCTCGACAAGGTGCTCGCCTCGGCGAACTTCCCCTTCGTCTGCGCCAACCTCATTCGCGGCACGCAGCTCGCCTCCAATCCGCGCGACGACAAGCTCTATCTCAAGCCCTATGTGATCCTCGACAGGAAGATCAAGGATGGTGCGGGCGAGGAACATCCGATCCGCATCGGCGTCATCGGCTTCGTGCCGCCGCAGATCATGATCTGGGACGCCAAGAACCTGACCGGCAACGTGATGACGCGCGACATCGTCGAGGCAGCCAAGGCCTGGGTGCCGCAGATGAAGGAGGAGGGCGCGGACATCGTGATTGCGCTCTCGCACTCCGGCATCGACACCAAGCAGAGCGACCTGATGGAGAACGCCTCGTTCTTCCTGGCCGGCGTCGAAGGCATCGACGCAGTCTTCACCGGCCACCAGCATCTGGTGTTTCCGGGCAAGAAGGATTTCCAGGGGCTCGAGGGTGTGGACACCGAAAAGGGCACGCTGCAGGGTAAGCCCGCCGTCATGGGCGGCTTCTGGGGCTCGCATATGGGCCTGGTCGACCTTCTGCTGGAGCGCGACGGCAACAAGTGGCGCGTGACATCGGCAACCTCCGAGGCGCGGCCGATCTATGAACGCGTCTACAACAAGAACAAGGCGCTCGTCGAGGACGACAGCCGCCTCGTCGATGTGCTCAAGGAAGATCACGAGGCGACGCTCGCCTATGTGCGCCGCCCGGTCGGCAAGACCTCTGCGCCGCTCTATTCCTACTTCGCGCTGGTTGCCGATGATCCGTCGGTGCAGATCGTCAGCCAGGCGCAGACCTGGTACATCAAGGATCTGCTGAAGGAACCGAAGTGGAAAGACCTGCCGGTGCTTTCGGCCGCAGCACCCTTCAAGGCCGGTGGACGCGGCGGTGCCGACTACTACACAGACGTGCCGGCAGGCGACATCGCCATCAAGAACGTTGCGGACCTCTATCTCTACCCGAACACAGTTCGGGCGGTTGAGGTCACTGGCGCGCAGGTCAAGGAATGGCTGGAAATGTCGGCCGGCATCTTCAACCACATCGAACCCGGCAAGGCCGACCAGGTGCTCATCAACAAGGACTTCCCGTCCTACAATTACGATGTCATCGACGGCGTGACTTATAAGATCGACCTGTCCGAAGCGCCGAAATACGACGCCAAGGGCGGGGTCGCCAACGCCTCGTCGAACCGCATCAAGGATCTCATGTTCGATGGGAAACCCATTGATCCGGAAGCGAAATTCGTGGTCGCCACGAACAACTACCGCGCCGGTGGCGGCGGCAATTTCCCGGACATCAACGCGTCCAAGATCATCTTCGAGGCCCCGGACACCAACCGCGACGTGATTGTCCGCTACATCGTCGAGCAGAAGACCATCAATCCGTCGGCCGACGGCAACTGGTCGTTCGCGCCGATGCCGGGCACGACGGTGATCTTCGAAACCGGCCCGAAGGCCAAGCAGTTCCTCGATCAGGTCCAGGGCGTGAAGATCGAAGCGGCCGGCGATGGCGCTGACGGGTTCGCGAAATTCCGTATTATTCTTTGAGTGGTACCGAGTTTTCACACCGCTCCGGCCCACCGGGGCGCGTTTGGAAAAGAGCATAAGAGAAGGGCGGCAGAATGATCTGCCGCCCTTTTCATCTGGGAGATGACAGAAAGGTAGCCTGGAGCGAGATGACTTCGCGTTAAATCGCTATCTCGCTCCAAACGTTTGTTCCTGAAGCATGATCTTGTCCGAAAAGTCGGCAATTTATCCGGATCATGCTTCAGCGGCTGATTTGCACACTCTGCGGGTTCACGATGATCGAGGACGGTGCTGCGTCGCCACCGCGCATATTGCGCGTGGTGGTGGCGAAGCCGCCGAAGCCGACACCGCCGCCCATGCCAGCGCCGATGCCATAAGCGCCCATGCCATAGTACATGGGCGGCCCATAGGCGCCTATGCCATAGTACCGAGGCCCGGCGCCAAAGCCATAGTAACGCGGCCCATGGCGAACGACCCTGCCAAAGCCATAGTATCGATGATACGGCGCATGGATGCCGTAGTGACCGACCCTGTGCACGACATGGGTTCGATGCGGCCCATAAGCGCGGATGCCATAGTACCGAGGCGCTGCGCCAAAGCCAGCGACGCCGCCATAGTTTACCGGCGGGCGTACTACATTTACGGGCGGTGCTGCATCGCCGAAACGCGGGTTATATTCCTGAGCCATAGCCAGAGAGGCGCTCGACGCCACAAGAACTGCAGCGAGGGGGATGATGAGCTTTTTCATGGATATTCTCCGTTTTCTTAGTCGCTCGAAGTCGTGGCCTTAACCAGGCGTCGAGCCGACACAGAATTACGAAGATAAGTCTGGGAGATTTTTCCTATCTTCGTTCTCTAATAAGATAGGCTTTGTGCCATCCAGCCACAAATCAATCCGTCGCGACGCTCGGATCACAGAGCGTCACGTGTCCGTGTGTCCAAGGGGTCGAAGTGGAGCAGGCGGGTCGGGGAAGGGAGGAGACGGCCTGGGAGGAGTAGCCGTCTCCGCAAGCGCCAGGCATCCGAACGATGCACGCGAAGGGCGCTCTAGTGTCATGATCTTACGGGATTTTCCGCATCAATGACCGGTTTTTTCATCCAGCGGGATTCCGGCTGGATCAAAGCCGCTGCGGTTAGTGATTGTTGCCGCGCTGCTCGATGATCTTCGCGCGTTCCTGCTGGTTGGTCGCACCGACCGGCGCGGTTACCGGAGCGCTCGAAGAGTAGTCCGCGTTGAGCGAACGGTTGACGACAACGGACGCAGGAGCGGCGTCGCGCATCGTGTTCGGCTGCGCCTGGGCGAAAGCTGCCCCAGCAGTCATGACGACAGCGGTCAGGGCGATAATGGTCTTTTTCATTGTTAGTCTCCAATGTTATGCATGATTGCGAGCGCGCCGAGAGGTTAGGTGAAGTGCAGTCATGTAACTGCGCCTCACCTGCAAAATATGGGCGTGCTCATTATGAAACGTGCCCGGAGGAATACTTGGGGAGGACCCTCTCGGCTCTCACAACCAATGGTGCCCATATGGGGGAAGCCGGCGCGAAAATTAAGCCGGCTGAGCTTCAACACGGTGCGAGGCGACTCAGGGCAGCGATCACACGAATGTGTACGCCGTTTAACAAAGCCTTGTGGCGTACGGGCTGGCCTCGCTTGCGGCGCCAAAGACATGCCCAACCACATGCTCGAGGGGTGCGAAAATTCTTGCGAGACGGTCCTTGAAGGCGCGGATTTGTCCCTTGCGCGGCCACCGACCGGCCTCCCGGGCCTCGGTGGTCGGGCTTGTCGAGACGTATCGGGCGGACAATTCGATCTGATGCTACGTGACGCAGCCAACCTGGCCGCGTACCCGCTCGATTTGCATTGACGCGCCCGCTGCGGCGACCCAAAAGACGCCTCGCAGATAAAGGAGGCGGCATTGATCCGGCACATCGTATTCTTCAGCACCAAGGAAGGGCAGGACGTGCAGGCCGTTCGTTCCGGTCTGCTCGCGCTCGGCACCATTCCGCATTCGAGCCACTTCGAGGTGACGGTCAACACAAAGGTTGATCCGCTCTGCGATGCGATCGATCTGGTCGTCTATGCCGAATTTGCCGATGCAGCAGCACTCGCGGCCTACAAGGCTCATCCGGTCTATGCCGAGACTACGCGCAAGGTCAGGCCGATGCGGGAGCTGCGCTTTTCGGCTGACGTGGTGGCCGAGGCGGGCTGACGCCTGTGCCAAATGCCATGCCAACCAGTTGGCATGGCATACTTTTCACGCCCAACACCTGTGCCAGTCTGTGGCATCTGTCCCAAAACGATCCAGGCAGGTTGGCACGGCTGTGACCCGATACGGTGCGGGTCGGCGAAATCCCCGCGGCAAACCGCGCATTTTCGGCAATTGCGGCATCAAATTCGAATTGGCACGGCGATTGCATTGTTAGGAGCGCAAGGCAGGGGTTCTTGAATCCAAGACAGGGGGCTTTGCATGAGGCAGTTATGCTGCCTTCGGAGGGGAAGGGGTTCGGCCCGAGCGTGACATGAAGTCTGCCGGTCGAGCACCTTCCCCGACGAAGTTTTGGGCCCTGGCGCTGGGCAATGGACAACATCCCGCAATACGCTAATCATGCAACCGGGGCACGGTGCCCCTTGCAGGCCGGTCCATGCTCATTTCTCGGAAAATTCCGATCAACGAAATCTACGTGCCCGCCGCACGTCGCAAGACGCTCCATCCGGAGACTGTACGGCTGATCGCCGAGAGCATCGTCGAAAACGGCCAGCAAACGCCAATCCAGGTGCGGCACGACGGCAAGCGTTACGTGCTGATCGAAGGCCTGCACCGGCTCGAAGCCCTGAAATGGCTCGGCGAGACCACCGTCGACGGATATCTGGTCCACGCCCGGCGACACTAAGCTCCTTCAACCATGGCCGCCCCTGGCGGCTTCCTGCGTCAGCGTCGCGATGAAGCGTTTTGTGCGCTGGTGCTCGGGATTGGTGAAGACCTGCCGTGCCGGACCCTTTTCCACCACCACGCCACCATCGAGAAACACAACTTCCCTGGCGATGGTCGAGGCGAGGCGCAGGTCATGCGTCGCCATCACCATGGTCGTGCCTTCCTTGGCAAGCTCCGCCAGGACATCGACGACCTCCTGCGCCAGTTCCGGATCGAGCGCGGAGGTCGGCTCGTCGCACAACAGAACCTTGGGCGAGGGCGCGAGCGCGCGCGCAATGGCGACGCGCTGCTGCTGGCCGCCCGAAAGCGTTGCCGGCCATGCATCGGCCTTGTGAGCCATGCCGACCTTTTCCAGAAGCGCCATCGCTCGCGCGCGCGCCTTGTCGGTCGGCCATTTGAGCACCGTGACCAGCCCTTCCATCACGTTTTCGATCGCTGTCCGGTGCGGGAAGAGCTGAAAACTCTGGAAAACCATTCCGGTCTGGCGACGGATGCGCTGGATCGCATCGCGCGGCACGCGCTGGCCGGGATGAAAGACCAGCTGTTCATCGCCGAGCCGCAAGGTTCCCGAGGTCGGGATTTCAAGCAGGTTTATGCAGCGCAGCAGGGTGCTTTTGCCGCCGCCTGACGGCCCTACGAGGGCTGTGACGCTGCCTTCCTCGATCGATACCGTCACGCCTCTCAGCACGACCACGTCGCCGAAGCGCTTTTCGATGTTTTCCAGGCCGATCATGCGCGCGCCTCGATAAAGCCGCCATAGCGCCCGAGGCGGCGCTCAAGCCTGACCTGCAGGGCCGACAGGATGGAACTCAGGCCCAGATAGATTATCGCCGCCTGGATATAGAGGATCAGCGGTTCGTAGGTGGTGGCAACGATGCGCTGCGCCGCCTGAAAAAGCTCCGGCACGGTGATCGCGGCGGCAAGCGAAGTGTCCTTGACCAGCGAGATGAAGGTGTTGGATAGCGGCGGCACGGCCACGCGCGCGGCCTGCGGCAGGATCGTGCGGCGCATGGCCTGCGACCAGCTCATGCCGATGGAGTAGGCTGCCTCCCACTGGCCCTTGGGCACGGAGCCGATCGCCGCGCGGACAATCTCCGAGCTGTAGGCGCCGACATTCAACGTGAAGCCGATGAGCGCGGCAGGAAATGCGTCGAGCACGATGCCGACATTCGGCAGGCCGTAGAAAATCAGGAACAGCTGCACCAGAAGCGGCGTGCCGCGAATGATCCAGACATAGAAGCGCGCGATGGCAGCCAGCGGCGCGGGGCCGAACAGCCTGACAAGCGCGGTGATCAACCCGACAGTCAGGCCGAACACGAAGGAAAGCAGCGTGAGCGGGGCTGTAAACGCCACGGCCGCCCATAAGAGCGGGCCGAATGAATCCAGCATCAACTGAAGCCAGTGCGGCAAGGAAGTGTCCTCCGGTTGTCCGGAAAGTTTGCAGGTTTTGGCGTAAAGATCATGTGCAAAATTAAGGGGCTGACCGATCCTGACGATCGATCAGCCCCGTTTGCGCGGCAGGCGACTTATTTCGAGACGTCCTGCCCGAAATATTTGTCCGCAATCTTCTGATAGGTGCCGTCAGCCTGGATTTCTTTCAGTGCTGCATTGATGGCGGCGAGCAGTTCGGGTTCACCCTTGCGGATGATGATGCCCGAATAGTCGGCCTTGTCCTCGGTGGCGGCGATTTTCACATTGGCATCGGGCTTGTGCTTCTTGAAATCGAGGAAGGACAGGCTGTCATTGATGGTGGCGTCCGCCCGGCCGTTGAGAACGAGCTGGATCGACTGGTCAAAGCCGTCCGTGCCGACCAGCTGCGCGCCGGAGGCCTCGGCCAGCTTGGCGAAGTTGCTGGTGAGCGACTGGGCCGACTTCTTGTCCTTGAGGTCGGCGAAGCTCTTGATGGCCTCATTGTCGCCGCGCACGATCAGTGCGGCCTTCGAGGCGATGTAGGGCTCGGAGAAATCGTATTTCTTCTTGCGCTCTTCGGTGATGCCGACCTGGTTGATGACCGCGTCGTAGCGGTTGGCATCCAGGCCTGCGATCAGGCCGTCCCAGCGGCCTTCCAGGAACTGGGCCTTCACGCCGAGGCGTTTTGCAACCTCTTCGCCGATCTCGACATCGAAGCCGACCAGCTTGCCCGAGGCATCATGATAGGTGAACGGCGCATAGGTTCCCTCGGTACCGATGCGGAAGGTGCCCGAAGATTTGATTTCATCAAGGTTTGAGCCCGCATGGCCGGGAGCAAGCGCCAGAAGCTGCAGCGCGCCGGCGACGAGCAACGTGTTCAACCATTTCATGTTGGTGCCATCCTGGGTTTGTCCGGCGCATCTGCCGAACGGTTGCGACTGGCCTCAAACTGTCAGAATGATCGCACGAAAGGAACGCGATTGGTTCTTGTGTATTTTGTCCTGTGAGAAAATAATTCCCAAACTTCAGTTGTTATGCCGAGTTCATTCTAGGCAGGCTTGAGAATTCACAGGATCGCGCAAAGTCAAACCGTTGTCGAGGCGGATGCTTCCACCCCAGCAAAGCGTTCCAGGCCGTAGGGGCTAAGAAGCGGCTCTCGACGACCGCCCAGCATCTCCTCAGCGAGGAAACGTCCGACGGCGGGCGCAAGCGTCATGCCGGAATGCATCACGGCGACGTAGAGGCCTTCGACGCCAGAGGCGGCGCCGACCGCCGGAAACCCGTCGCCGGGAACCGGCCGGTGGCCGAGCAGATGTCGCTCAAGGGACAGTTCTTCGCCGGCGCGCAGCATGCGCTGCATGGCCGAAAACAGCGTTGCCGCTGCAGCGGCGATGTTCTTGCTCGGAACATTTCCCTCGAAATCGCCGCCCGCGACGAGCCGCCCATCCGCGGTCTGGCGCATGTGCAATTCCGGCGCCATGACCAAACCGTCAAGCAGGCGCCGGTGTGGGCGAGAGACGACCAGCATGCCGGGCGGCGTGGACAGCGGAAGTTTTACGCCCGCCGTCGCGAGCATTGAAGGCGTTTCGACGCCAGCCGCAACCGCGACCATGTCGGCCTCGATCGGGCCTGCGTCGGTCTCAACGCCCGACACGCCATGTGTGCCGATCCTGATGGAGGTCACGCTGCGGCCTTCCAGAAGCTTCGCGCCCGCAGCCACTGCTGCAGCCATCAAAGCACGGGAGGTTGCCAATGGCTCGGCAACGCCTTCTTCCGCCACATGCAGCACGAATTCCGGAGCATCGGCGAGCTGAGGCTCGAGCCGCGCCGCTTCCTTGCGATCCACGCTGCGGATGCCGTAGCCCCATGCGGCGTGCTCTCGCGCAAAGTCTGCCAGTTTGTCCGGCGGCAGGTCCCAGATCAGCCCGCCGCTCCACGAGACTGGCAGGCCCGGGACCTCGCGTTCCAGCCTGCGCCACTCGGTCATCGAACGTATACGCAGGCGAAAATAGGGCTCAGGATTGCCCCAGCTGGCATTCAGCCACCCGAAGGAGTTTGACGTCGCGACACCGCCCGCGGCACCCGCTTCGACAATCGTGACGCGCGCGCCGGCGCGGACCAGATGCCAAGCTAGCGACGCGCCGATTATGCCGGCGCCGACGACCACTACGTGGGAATTTCCGGGCATCTGTTTCCCCTCGAAAGAACTGTGCCGCTTCAATTCAGACTGGCAGCGGGGCGGATGAGAACCATAGGTCGCCATAGATCGCGACGGCTGTTTCGTCCGGCTCTCGCTCGCTCGTCGGCCAGAGTGAGGCGACCATATGAGCCTCCCGGCGATCCGGTGTCTTGCTGCAGCTTTCCGTGCTCGATGCGCCACTGCATGGAATGAACCAGGCGCCCATCAGTGGCCGCGCCGAGAAGCCATTGGGAAAGCGCCGCACCAGCAGCGTAAGCCCGATGGCGTCGGACGGGCGCCATGGGAAGATCATCCGGCCATCCCGCCGCAGTGCTCGCAGCCACGCGACGGGCGGGGAGGTGACGCCGGCGTTCACATAGACCAGGTCGTATTCGGGGAGGGGAAGCTTGGTCGCGTCGCCCAAGGTCACCCTAACGTTTTCATACGATTTCAGATTGTGCCCAGCCTGCCGGGCAAGTTCCGCTTCGATCTCGAAGGCGTCGACCCGGCCACTTGGCTGCACCAGCAACGACAGGATCGCCGTGTAATAGCCCGTGCCGGCGCCGATGTGGCAGACAAGCTCGCCAGGCTGCGGCGCGACGGCGCCGATCCAGGCCGCATGCAGATATGGCTCGCCATTGTTGATGCCCTTTTCGGCATCGAGCGCCACCAGAGCGTTCTGGTAGAGATAGACGGGATCGGCGTCGGGCGTTTCGACATAGGAGTTGTCGACCATGATCTTCCATGGTCCCCGCGGCAGGAAGGCTTCGCGCGCAACCATCCTGAACGCCTGTTCCAGCCGCGGATCGTTAGATCGGCTCGCCGTCGCCATCAGCTTGGCATAGAACGACTTGGCCTTTTCAAGATCCCGGTTCATCCGAATACCGACCTCCGACCATGAACCTCATGGAAACGACGTATGGCGGTGTCGTCAATCGGAAAAGGATACTCTGAAAGGTCGATGAAAGACGCCAACATGCTGAACGTGGCGTCAATGAAAACGCGTGTTAAGCTGATTTCGCCCTCAGTTGAGTCGGGCCGTTCATCAAGCGTCGTTCTGGAGAGTTGCAGCGCCCTCGAGCCGGGCAGGGCTCGCGCGCACGATCGCTGTCATTCCGCTGTGTTCTTGTCGGCGTTCTTAGCGTCTGGGCTATTGGCGAGGGGAAAGCCGATGCAGAACATAGTCGATGACGACTGTCTAAAGCCGCGTCTTACAGAGCGCGTGGACATTTTCACCGCGGTGACCATCCTGCGCTCGCGGGGTTACGACCGCGAAGACTTGATCGCGGAAATCACCAGGATCTTCTACGTCGACCTCGACGAGTACAACGACGTCCTGCGCTGGGTGAGCTGAACGCAGCGTTTTAAACGAAGGCGAGAACACCCCGCTCAGAGCGGGATGTTGTCGTGCTTCTTCCAGGGGTTCTGGAGGTCCTTGTTGCGCAGCATGCGCAGCGCTCGCGCCACGCGGCGACGCGTGGAATGCGGCATGATCACCTCGTCGATATAGCCGCGTTCGGCGGCGACGAAGGGCGACAGGAAGCGATCCTCGTAAGTCTTTGTATGCGCTGCGATCTTTTCCGGATCGCCGATGTCCTTGCGGTAGATGATCTCCACCGCGCCCTTGGCGCCCATCACCGCGATCTGGGCCGTCGGCCAGGCATAGTTCATGTCGCCGCGCAGGTGCTTTGAAGCCATGACGTCATAGGCGCCGCCGAAGGCCTTGCGGGTGATGACGGTGACCTTGGGCACGGTTGCCTCGGCATAGGCAAAGAGCAGCTTGGCGCCATGCTTGATGAGGCCGCCATATTCCTGGCTCGTGCCGGGCAGGAAGCCGGGAACGTCCACGAAGGTGACGATCGGGATATTGAAGCAGTCGCAGAAACGCACGAAGCGGGCTGCCTTGCGGCTGGCGTCCGAATCCAGCACGCCGGCAAGCACCATCGGTTGGTTGGCGACGAAGCCCACCGTGCGGCCTTCCATGCGTCCGAAGCCGGTGACGATGTTTTTGGCGAAGCTCGGCTGGATCTCGAAGAAATCGCCCTCGTCGACTGTCTTCAGGATCAGCTCCTTGATGTCGTAGGGCTTGTTGGCATTGTCCGGGATCAGGCGGTCGAGCGACATGTCGTGCTCGGTGACCGACTGGAAGCATTCGATTTCCGGAATCTCGGCAGTGTTCGAGGCCGGCAGGAAGTCGACCAGCCGGCGCATCTGCAGAAGCGTCTCGACGTCATTGTCGTATGCGCCGTCGGCGATGGAGGATTTCGTGGTGTGGACCGACGCGCCGCCGAGCTGCTCGGCGGTGACCGTCTCGTTGGTCACGGTCTTCACCACGTCAGGACCGGTGACGAACATGTAGGACGTGTCACGCACCATGAAGATGAAGTCGGTCATGGCCGGCGAATAGACGTCGCCGCCGGCGCAGGGGCCCATGATGACGGAAATCTGCGGGATCACGCCCGAGGCGAGCACGTTGCGCTGAAAGATTTCGGCATAGCCGCCAAGCGCCGCCACGCCTTCCTGGATGCGCGCGCCGCCTGCGTCATAGAGGCCGATGATCGGCGCGCGGTTGCGCAGGGCCATGTCCTGCACCTTCTGCACCTTTTCGGCATGCGCTTCCGACAGCGAGCCGCCAAACACGGTGAAATCCTTGGCGAAGAGATAGACCGGTCGGCCGTTCACAGTACCCCAGCCGGTGACCACGCCATCACCGGCGATCTTGCTCTTTTCCATGCCGAAGTCGGTCGAGCGGTGTTCGACATACATGTCGAACTCTTCGAAGGAGCCTTCATCGAGGAAAATCTCGATGCGCTCGCGGGCGGTGAGCTTGCCCTTGGCATGCTGAGCCTCGACGCGGGCTTTGCCTCCGCCGGCACGCGCGATTTCGCGGCGGCGTTCGAGTTCCTTCAGCACGTCCTTCATTGTGAAACGCTCCTGCGGACAAATCCTGTGCCTGCGGTGTTAGCACGCTGGCCGCGGAGCGCAATAAGTCTGTGGCCCGCGCCCGAGCGTTGGCTGGGGCGCGGGGCGGTGATCTTTACCAGCTGCCGGTGTTCGACATGGAGGCCCAGGGCTCGGCCTTTTCCTTGGCCGGTCCCTTCTGCAGCAGTTCGATCGAGATGCCGTCGGGCGACTTGATGAAGGCCATGTGGCCGTCGCGCGGCGGGCGGTTGATGGTCACGCCCTTGTCCATCAGCTGCTGGCAGGTGGCATAGATATCGTCGACTTCATAGGCGAGGTGACCGAAGTTGCGGCCGCCGGTGTAGGCTTCCGGATCCCAGTTGTAGGTCAGCTCGAGCAGCGGCGCGTGTTCGGAGACGCCGGCCTTCTCGTCGTCGCGGGCGGCGAGGTAGATCAGTGTGAAGCGGCCGGCTTCGCTTTCATAACGGCGCACCTCTTTCATGCCGAGCTTGTTGCAATAGAAATCCATCGAAACGTCCACGTCGGCAACGCGAACCATTGTGTGCAGATAGCGCATTTTCTCTGTCCCTGGGTTGGATGGCCGGAACATAGGGCGGCTTCCCGCACCAGGGCAACCTGCGATGGGCCAGAAGCCTTATGTGGTAAGATGATCCACAGTATTGATCACCTTAAACGGTGAAAAAAGCCAAGGCGGCTCTTGCACTCACGCAAGCCCAAAGTGTTAATCTGCGTTTAAGAATCAGTGGCGGCGTAATCGAGAAAAGGTGCGGTCGAATGGGGGAGAGGGCCTCTTTCGCGGAACGGGACTTAGTCGGAAACGAAGCCTTGGACCGTGACGAGACCGGCGAAGGCGTCAATCTGGTCGAGGTCTCTGGAGCCATCAAGTGGTTCGACGTGGCCAAGGGCTACGGCTTCATCCTGCCGGACGACGGCTCGTCCGACGTTCTCCTTCATGTGACTTCCCTGCGCCGCGATGGCTTCCAGACCGCCCTTGAAGGCGCTCGCGTCGTTTGCCTTGCCAAGCAGGGCGAACGCGGCCTGCAGGCCTTCCGCGTCCTGTCGATGGACAACTCGACCGCCGTTCATCCCGCCGAGTCACAGGAACAGCGCACCCATGTCGCCGTCACCGCCGAAAGCGGGCTGGAGCGGGCGCTGGTGAAATGGTTCAACCGCACCAAGGGCTTTGGCTTCCTGACGCGCGGCGAGGGAACGGAAGACATCTTCATCCACATGGAAACCCTGCGTCGCTACGGCCTGACCGAGCTGCGCCCGGGCCAGGTGGTTCTGCTGCGCTACGGGCGTGGCGATAAAGGCCTCATGGCCGCCGAAATTCACCCCGATATCGGAACGCTCCCGATCGCGCATTGAGTCGAGATTCGCTGCCTGAGACCGGGTAGGGAACATCGTTGGCTCCCTGTGCGTTCGGCAGGACGATTTTCAGCGTAGCGTACGATTTGGTGCTCTTCGGACCGATGGCCCGAAGTCGAAACAGGGAATATCAATGACCCGCAGGACCTGGTGCGCCGCCGGCGCGATTTTCGCCGCCATGCTCGGCGCGTTCCTCTATTTGGCATTGCCCGCGTCGTCCATCGCCGATGGGCAGCCGATGCTTCTGGCGAACGATCCCGCGCCGCTGGTTGCCGAGACCGCCAAGGGAGAGCACTCCTTTTCCATCGAGGTCGCCGACAACGACAATGAGCGCGCAGCCGGCCTGATGTTCCGCGAGAAGATGTCCGACGACCATGGCATGCTCTTCGTTTTCGACAGGACCCAGCCGGTCGGCTTCTGGATGAAGAACACGCCGATGGCGCTCGACCTCGTCTTCATTGGCCAGGACGGCACGGTGAAGGCGGTTCGCTGCGGCGAGCCCTTTTCGGAGGCACTGATCGCGCCCGCCGATCCCGTGCGCTTCGTGCTTGAATTGAAGGCCGGTATGGCGGAAAAGGCCGGCATCAAGGATGGCGACGTCTTGCGCCACCCCGTTATCAGCGCCGCCAGCTCGGGGAACTAGGCTGGCTTTCTCCGCGGAGACTTCCAGTCGTGACGCAGTTTTTCGACCATGACGGCTTCCACCTGGCTTTCATCGATCAGAAGCCGAAGGAAGGGCAAGGCGACCCTGTCCTTCTGATCCACGGCTTTGCCTCGAACCATCTGGTCAACTGGGTGTCGCCGGGTTGGGTGAAGACACTGACCGAGGCCGGTTATCGCGCCATCGCGCTCGACAATCGCGGCCACGGCCTTTCGTCCAAGAGCTACGAGCCGGTCGACTACACGCCTGAAAAAATGGCAAGCGACGCGGCGGCACTTCTCGATCATCTCGGCATCGAGCGCGCCCATGTCATGGGCTATTCGATGGGTGCACGGGTTTCGGCCTTCATGGCTCTGGCAACCCCGGAGAAGGTGGCGACGCTGGTTCTTGGCGGTCTCGGCTACGGAATGATCGATGGCGTGGGCGACTGGGATCCGATTGCCGAAGCGCTGCTGGCGCCTAGCCCTGCGGACATCTCCCATACGCGTGGAAAAATGTTCCGCGCTTTTGCCGATCAGACGAGGAGCGACCGCGAGGCGCTCGCCGCCTGCATCTCCACCTCGCGTGCGGAACTGACCGAGCCCGAGGTTGCTCGCATCATGCAGCCGACGCTGATTGCCGTCGGCACCAAGGACGACATTGCCGGCTCAGCCGAGCAGCTGGCGGCGCTGATGCCGAATGCCGAGGCCTTCGACATCGAGGGCAGGGACCATATGCTTGCGGTCGGCGATCGCACCTTCAAGAAGCGCGTTCTGGAGTTTTACGCCGAGAACCCGCTTTAGAACGCGATTTATCCCGTCTTACCGGTCGTTGAGGGATTGTTTTCCGTCGTCGCTTGAATCGCTGCGATGCATGTCCATTTGACACTAAGATTAGGAAAATTGAGTTCAAACATGCTAGCGTGTGGCCTATACGTCCGGTGACGTAATGCCAAGGCAGGCAACGGAGATACCGATGACGACAAGCAGCGCCCAGCGTACCGGAACGCTTCAGCCGATCGATCCGATCTGGAGTTCCGTGCGCGACGAAGCCATGGAGGCGGTGTCGCGCGATCCGTTGCTCGCTGCTTTCCTCTATTCGACCATCCTGAACCAGAACAGCCTCGAGGATGCGGTGATGCACCGGCTGGCCGAGCGCCTGGCGCACCAGGATCTTGGCGCCGATCTCATCCGCCAGACCTTCGAGGCGATGCTCGCCGACAATCCCGATTGGGCGACGACGGTGCGCGTCGACATCCAGGCCTATTACGACCGCGATCCGGCCTGCGACCGCTTCATGATGCCGGTGCTCTACTTCAAGGGCTTCCACGCCATCCAGACGCATCGCCTGGCGCACTGGCTGTGGAGCCGCGGCCGCCGCGATTTCGCGCTCTATCTGCAAAGCCGCTCGTCGTCCGTGTTCCAGACCGACATCCACCCGGCGTCGAAGATGGGCAAGGGCATCTTCATCGACCATGCCACGGGGCTGGTCGTCGGCGAGACCGCGGTGATCGAAGACGATGTCTCGATTCTGCACGGCGTGACGCTCGGCGGCACCGGCAAGGCCGGCGGCGACCGCCATCCCAAGATTCGCCATGGCGTGCTTATCGGCGCCGGCGCGAAAATCCTCGGCAATATCGAGGTCGGCCATTGCGCGAAGGTCGCCGCCGGTTCGGTGGTGCTTTCGCCTGTGCCGCATAACAAGACGGTCGCCGGCGTGCCGGCCCGTGTTGTCGGCGAAACCGGATGCGACCAGCCGGCGCGGCAGATGGACCAGTTCCTGCCGTCGCAGGCCATGGATCACGTGGTCACGTTCGATATTTGAGGCCCGGCCTTTTGTGGTCCTCGTGATGGCCGGTGCACGCTGCCGCGTCGTTCGGTGAGTTTGTTCCCGCGTTGCCTTTACATCGCCAAGCTAGGCGTGTCAGAAGCGCTTTCCATCGATCCAACCCGCCATCGGGAGAAGAGTGTTGAAGCCGGAAGAAATCAGAAAACTCGACGCATATTTCAAGCGGACCTTCCAGAATCCGCTGCTGCAGGTGAAGGCACGCCCGCGCAAGAACGACTCGGCTGAAGTCTATATCGGTGACGAATTCCTCGGCATCGTGTTCAAGGACGAGGACGACGGCGACTACAATTTCTCGATGGCGATCCTCGACATCGACCTGGCCTAGTTAAACCGCCGGCTGGCCGCTTCAGCGGCCGGTCTTCAGGTATTGCGCCGCCTTGGCGTTCACGCTTGCTTCCAGTTGCTGCCAGTCGGCCAAAAGCTCCCGCGGAAAGCGATAGCTGAGGCTCAGATCGTCGCCCAGATGAATGTCGCGCTCGCAAGGCGCGAGCGATTCATCGGCGCTTGCGCCCGTCAGGCAGCGGGCGACGAATGGGTCCTTTCCCGGACGCGCGGCAACTGCAAGAACCTCGTTCATATATCCAGATTTCTCGTTGAATTCGTAGAACGTCAGGCCGCCCGGACCTGGCGTTCCGGGCTGCTTGATGAGCGAGCTGTAGATCGGCGCGAAGCGGCCGCTCATGTCGCGCGACATCATGCGTTCCTCGAACGACATGAACAGGATGCGGCGAGAGCCGTCGGCATTGTTGAAGTCGTCGCGAGTGGCTTCCGAGTAGCCCTCCATGTCTGGCCACCTGAGATAGATGTCCAGTCGCGAGGCGACGCCGTCGTGCCGGGATTTCTCGAACCGGATCGCATTGGACGGTACCGCCAGCACGTTGTTGCCGATGACGATCTCATGCACGGTGCGGTCTTCTGTATGCCCGGCCAGCGCGATCGTGCGGCCCAGCCATTTGCCGCCGACATTGATGGCTACCGACAATAGGGCGAGCACCGCAAAGACATAAAACACCTTGCGCATCAGCGAACCGTCGATCTTGCTGATCGTTCCTTCCGCCGTTGCGGCCTCTTTCATTGGAATCTCCTGCTGGCCGTGCGTCGCGGCAGTCTGGGAACTTTGCAATTTCATGGTAAACGGGCGGTAAAGATGCGTTTGCCCTAGGGGCAACGCTGGTGCTTATCGAGGTCTGGAGGAACGATGTCCATTTATGCGATCGACGGAACGAAGCCCGAGTTCGAGGACGAGGGCAGCAACTGGATCGCGCCGGACGCGACGGTGATCGGCATTGTGAAGATCGGCCGGAATGTCGGCATCTGGTTCGGCGCGGTGATCCGCGGGGACAATGACCCGATCACGATCGGCGCCGACACCAATATCCAGGAACACACGATGATGCACAACGACCCGGGCTTTCCGCTCAGCATCGGGGCGGGATGCACCATTGGCCATCGGGCGGTCCTGCACGGCTGCACCATCGGCGACAACAGCCTGATCGGCATGGGCGCCATCGTTCTGAACGGCGCCAGGATCGGCAGGAATTGCCTGGTCGGCGCCGGGGCGCTGGTTACCGAAGGCAAGGAGTTTCCCGACAATTCGCTGATCGTCGGCGCGCCGGCCAAGGCTGTCAGGGTGCTGGACGACGCTACCATCGAAGGGTTGCGCAAATCGGCCGAGCACTATGTCGCCAACGCCAAACGCTTCAAGGCCGGGTTCGCCAAGGCCTGATCAAGGCTCCCGCCGAAATGAGTGGAGCCGGCCCTGGGGACTGGGCCGGCTCCTGAAACCCGGTCGCTTTATATGGGGATGGGGGACTCGACCGGGCTTGTTCCTGTCCTTTGTCAGCGAACGCTGGCCACCTCATCGGCGCGGCCGTTGTTGATCTGCATCCACACGCCGGAATTCTGGTCGGACTGGCGCTTGAGGTAGGTGTATTTCGTGTCGGCCCAAGGCATGACGCGCGCTTCCAGATTGTCGAGGATGAACTCGCCGCGGCTCGTGCGGACCGTCAGGACCGCGTGGCCTTCGCCGTTGGGCTGACGGACGACCGTCATCAGCAGGTTTCCGGCCGGAATGCCCAGAGCCATGAGGCGGCGGCGCTTTTCCAGAGCATAGTCCTCGCAGTCGCCGTAGCCGTTGTCCGGATAGGCCCAATATTCTTCCTGGCCGTAATTCTCCAGGTCGGTGCGGGGCATGACCTCGGTGTTGACCGCGTTGTTGACGTCGACGACTGCGGCCCAAAGCTGGCGCGTCAGTTCGACGGGCGGCTGCTTGGGCGTCAGCTGGCGGCACTCTTCCGGCAGGCGAATGCAGAATTCATAGTGGCCGATCGGCTGCGTCGTGCGCCCGCTGACCTTCATGAAAGGCTGGCCCGCGATTGCCTGTGCGGCCATCCCGGTCAGGCCAATCAGCGCTGCGAAAGCCAGTGCAATTGCTTTTGTTTTTGTCATTGTGGCACATCCCCGTTTGATGCCACATTGACAGGCTTGAATTTATTCCGGGCAAAATCGCGCAGTACTTATTGAGTAAAACCCAGGTCTAAATTGATCTTTCTTTGAATAAAACAAATATAGAATTTGAATAAAATTTTATCGAATTTGGGTACTGGCGGACAGGTGACTACAAAGCCCAATGCGCGGCCGTCTGGCACCCAAAAGAAAAAGGACCGGCAGAGCCGGTCCTTCTTGCTGATAAGAAAAATAAAAATCGCTGTCGGCGTCAGTCGGCGCGATTGAATTCCATGTCGAGCGTTTCGGGCCGCTGGACCACGGCAAATTCGATTGCCACGCCTTCGTCGAAATGACGAACGACCTGGCCGCGCATCGTCCCGAGCGTGACCTGCACGCCGATGGCTGGCTTGACATCGATCTCAAGTGCGGCGCCCGACAGCGATAGGTCGATGATCCGGCAGCGGTACTGACGGCCATCGTTGAGGTGCAGCGTGCTCATCGGATTGCGCGGCGCGACGCGTTCGTGGCGGCGGTCTTCCGGCAGGGCAAGCTCATGCTTGTTGGCAAGCCAGGTCAGCTGCGCCGCCAGCTTGTCGCGCTTGCGGTCGGAGGCGATGACGGTCATCGCAAAGCCGTCGGGCAGGATGCGTGCGATGACGCCCTCGATGCGGCCGATATGATCGAGATAGGCGATCACCTTCTCACCCGGCTGGCCGGTCGTCTCGCAACGAAGTGCGGCGTTGCCCGGAGACATGTCGATGACCTGGCAGGGATGCTCGGTTCGATCCTCGAGCATGAAGCGGCCGTAGATATTGATGCGGACGCGCTGGAAGTTGCGCTTCTCTGCCGAAGACGGCGCGCTGCTGATCGCCGCTGATCTCATCGACTGCCTCTGCCAAGTATCGTTTGACCGCGCCAGCACGCAGCCGTCGGTTGCTGCAGAATATGGCCATATAGGTTAACAAACGGGTAAGCCAGCAAGCTGGCACACGGCAAGTAAGCCGTTGAACCAGTGGCTGTTTTGTTGGGCTTGAGGATGCTGACTAAGAGTCGCGTCCGCCCTTGAGCACAACGAGATGGCGAATGCGACGAGCCCCCATCGCCTTGGCCGATTCCGAGAAGACACTGTCGCTCGGCACGAGCGGCGGGACGGGGATCGATGGCCGGTTGCGCAAGAACAGCGGCTCGCGATCGGGGTCGACGACGCGCACCGATTCGATCGTTGCTTCGACGATCGGGTCGGAGCCCAGCCAGAACGGCTTTGCACAAGGGCTGACGATGCCCAGCGCTCGTGGATTTTCAAGGCCTCCGTCGAGGGGCAGCAGCAGGAGTTCGAATGGATTGGAGCGGCCCGCGGCCGAGTGGCCTTCGAAGGCGATGACGATCACGGATTTGGAGTTGAACACACTGTAGGCGAAGCGGGCGATGAGCCGCTGGTCCTTGTCGCGCCACAGAGAGGGGAAGGAAAACCCTTTGAGTTCGCGCCCATGGGTCGCGCAAAGCCGCGTTCCGGCCAGGCGGAACACTGCTTCGCCCCGGGTGTCGCGCTCGAGGATGAAGGTGTCGGCCAGCAGGCTCTTGATATCGGCGGGCTCGATTTCAGTCCGCTTCGGGGCGGGGCGCCCGTCGCGCAATCGATTCCAATATTGGAACAGGTCGATCGATCCGTCTTGTTTCATACTGCTCCGCTCCGCGCGATCTGTCGTCCTGTGTGTTCCATCGGCGAACAGAAAGGCGTTGTTCGATGGCCTACATGCGTGGCGAAGCAGGTGCCGTGCCAGTCCCGTTATCAGATGGTTAACCGTTCCGGGATGTTAAGGTTAACAAATGGTTTATGTTGCGGGGTGTGTGGGCGTGTGACACGGTAAAACTATGCAGCACCGATTGCTCCGGCGATCGACAGCACTTCAGTCAAGAGATCTAGGGAGAGCTGGGGGGCTCGACCAGCCGTCCAAGGGTGACCTTGGACGGCTTTTCTTTGTGATTCGTGTTTCGTTGCTCTAAGGCTGTCGGCAGACTCATATCTGGTAGCGAGCATGAACGAGACGAATCCGGAAGAACGCGGCGACGAAAGAACGGCTGGGCGCCAAGGACGCGAACCAGTGTTCAACCTGCCTGGCAGCGTAATTCTCGCCATCGCGCTGTGCGTCGGCATTCATCTGATCCGCGCCTATCTGCTGACGCCCGATCAGGATCTGGCGCTGCTGATACGCACGGCCTTCATTCCGATCCGCTACTCGGGACAGTACGACTTCGACCTCTACGCCTATACGAGCCCAATCACCTATTCCTTGCTGCATGGCAGTTTCACCCACCTTTTCGTCAACATGGTGTGGCTCGCGGCCTTTGGCTCGCCATTGGCCAATCGCCTGGGTGGCTTCCGGTTTTCCTTGTTCTGGATCGTGTCGGCGGTTGCTGCTGCCGGGCTGCACTACAGCCTGCATTCGATGGACCAGGCCCCGCTGGTCGGTGCTTCGGGCGCCATCGCCGGCATGATGGGAGCCGCCGCCCGTTTCGGCTTCATCATAGACCGCTCTTCCGGGCGCGCAGCCTTTTCGGGCGCGCCGCTGCCCATTTCCGTGGTCCTGCGCTCGCGCACGGTGATGACCTTCCTGATCGTCTGGCTGGTCGTCAACTTCGTCACCGGCATCGTCGGCTTCGCGCCTGGCGTTTCCGACCGCATCGCCTGGGAGGCGCATGTCGGTGGTTTCCTGATCGGCTTCTTCGGTATTCAGTTTTTCGACCGTCGAAGCGATCGGCTCGCTGCCTGACCCAGCCTGCCAGTCACCCGGAGCGATGCATCGGGCTTGAAATAGAGGGCGCCTAAGAGCACCATGCCTACCTTACGGAGCGTAAGCCCGTTGGCTTGCTCCGGCATATGCCAAAGGAGGCGCCCATGACGGTGAAGTCGATTCTCGACACCAAGGGACACGACGTCGTCACGTTCGGACCCAACGAGAAACTGGCGGACGCGATCAAGCTCCTGGTCGAACACAGGATCGGCGCGCTGGTAGTCACCAATGGCGACCGCAAGATCGTCGGCATTCTCTCCGAACGCGACGTGGTCCGCGTCCTTGCCAAGGATGGTGCTGCGGCGCTGGAGCAGCCGGTGCGCGCGGTGATGACGCCGAAGGTGAACATCTGCAACGAAAGCCATACGGTCAACGAGATCATGGAAATCATGACGCGTGGCCGTTTCCGTCACCTGCCGGTGGAGAAGGACGGTCGGCTGGACGGCATCATTTCGATCGGCGACGTGGTCAAGCGCAGGATAGAGGATGTCGAACGCGAAGCCGAGGAGATCAAGGCCTATATCGCGACCGCCTGACCCTTCGGAAGACGTCCGCCGACCCGAAAGCCGGGCCGGCGAAGCCAGTATCAGAAATTATCTGTTGTTCTGCTCGGCGCGGACCAACCGCAGCCCGTGGCGGGTTATGCGGTAGGGGCCGCCATTGGAAGAAGCGATAGCCTTCTTCCGCTTCAGCTTGCGAAACATGTCGAGATCGAAGTCCGTGTAGGCCCAACCCTCACGGGTGAGGCACCATATCTGCTCGATCTGCTTGTTTTCGTCCTTTTCGAGTTCGATACGCCCGCCTTGCGCGAGCAGATGGAGGATGCGCTGTTCGCCGCGCGAAATATTCATCTTCGGAAAATCCCGGAAAACCTGGCCTGGCGGCCAATACAGAAGGTCGCGCCCGCAACAGGTGCGGCGCGGCTGCTCTAGGTTTTCTCGCCCTGCCTTCGTGAGAAGGTCAGGGCCTTAACGGGACTCAGAGGATGTAGACATCAAGGCTCCATAGGACGGGGACCCTATAGCGTGATCGCCAGCGCGGCGCCAGCACCGGCTTTGTGCTTGTCTCGCAGCCCGGTTTGCACTAGCGAAGCGGATAACGATTTGTACGCGACAGGATATCAAACGTATCCTGGCTCATCGACAACGACGACAGGCCGGACATGACCATCATCGACACCCGCACGCCAGACCCGAAACGCCTGATCCCCGGCGCCACCGGCGATTGGGAAGTGATCATCGGCCTGGAAGTTCATGCGCAGGTGACGTCGAACGCCAAGCTGTTCTCCGGCGCTTCGACTTCCTTCGGCGCAGCACCCAACGCCAATGTCAGCCTGGTCGACGCGGCCATGCCGGGCATGCTGCCGGTCATCAACGAGGAATGCGTCAAGCAGGCGATCCGCACCGGCCTGGGCCTCAAGGCGCAGATCAATCTCAAGTCGGTTTTCGACCGGAAGAACTATTTCTATCCGGACCTGCCGCAGGGCTACCAGATCTCCCAGTTCAAGCAGCCCATCGTCGGCGAGGGTAAGATCATCATCTCGGTCGGCCCGGACAAGAAGGGCGAGTTCGAGGACATCGAGGTCGGCATCGAGCGCCTGCACCTGGAGCAGGACGCCGGCAAGTCGATCCACGACCAGCATCCGACCATGTCCTATGTCGACCTCAACCGCTCCGGCGTGGCGCTGATGGAGATCGTGTCCAAGCCGGATATGCGCTCCTCGGACGAGGCGAAGGCATACGTCACCAAGCTGCGGACCATCGTGCGCTATCTGGGCACCTGCGACGGCAACATGGACGAAGGCTCCATGCGCGCCGACGTGAACGTGTCGGTGCGCCGTCCGGGCGGCGAATTCGGCACGCGCTGCGAGATCAAGAACGTCAACTCGATCCGCTTCGTCGGCCAGGCCATCGAATATGAGGCGCGCCGCCAGATCGCGATCCTGGAAGACGGCGGCTCGATCGATCAGGAAACGCGCCTGTTCGACCCCAACAAGGGCGAGACTCGCTCCATGCGCTCCAAGGAAGAGGCGCACGACTATCGCTATTTCCCCGATCCGGACCTGCTGCCGCTCGAATTCGACCAGGCCTATGTCGATGCGCTGGCGGCAGATCTGCCGGAACTGCCGGACGACAAGAAGAATCGTCTGATCGATGCACTCGGCCTGTCGGCTTACGATGCGTCGATCCTCGTCTCGGAAAAGGCCATTGCCGACTATTTCGAGAAGGTGGCCGCAGGGCGCGACGGCAAGGCTGCAGCCAACTGGGTCATCAACGATCTGCTGGGCGCCTTGAACAAGGCCGGCGGAGACATTGAAAACGCTCCGGTTTCGCCAGAGCAGCTCGGCGCCATCATCGACCTCATCAAGGAAGGTACGATTTCCGGCAAGATCGCCAAGGATCTGTTCGAGATCGTCTGGAACGAGGGCGGGGACCCGCGCGAGCTGGTCGAAAGCCGAGGCATGAAGCAGGTTACCGACACCGGCGCCATCGAGAAGGCCGTGGAAGAGGTGATCGCCGCCAACCCTGACAAGGCCGAGCAGGCCCGCGCAAAGCCCACCATGGCGGGCTGGTTCGTCGGCCAGGTCATGAAGGCGACCGGCGGCAAGGCCAACCCGCAGGCGGTCAACGACCTGGTGAAGGCCAAGCTCGGGATCGTCGAGTAGGATGTTCGTCCGCACAGCCAGTGAACGCGACCTGGCAGCCGTTCGCGAGCTGCTGGTCGAGACATGGCATGCGACCTATGACGACCTCTACGGCCGGCAACGGGTGACCGAGATCACCGACGAGTGGCACTCGATCCCGTTGCTGAGGGCCAATCTGGAGCAGCCACGCTCCGAATTCCTCGTCGCCGACGACGGCAAGACGCTCGGCGGCGTCGCCTATGCGACTGCAAGCGATGACGGCAAGACCGTCATGCTCAAGCGCCTCTATGTGCGGCCGGCGTTCCAACGCTCAGGCATCGGCAGGGCGCTTCTTGCGGAAATCGAAGAATCGTTCCCCGAGGCGAACACGGTTCGCCTGGAGGTCGCGGTGGACAACCATCCCGCCGTGGCCTTTTATCGCGCCAACGGGTTTGTCATCTCCGCGTCGCCGGAGACGGATACCAAGGGCCATTCCGTCTACAACTGCGAGAAGCGTATAGGGTAACTCCATGAATGCGACCACGGATATGGTCATTCGGCCTGCCGAGCGCGCTGACGTTCCCGCCATCGCGGCGCTCTTTGCCGCCGACCCGCTCGGCGGCCATGGCGATACGTCCGATGCGGCGGCGCGGCCGCTTTACGAGGCGGCATTCGATCGCATCGCCGAGAGCCCGAACGACGCGCTGTATGTCGCCGAGCTTGGCGGCGAGGTGGCTGGCACATTCCAGACCACCATCATCGTGAGCTTGACCGGGCGCGGTGCGGCGACGATGCGCATTGAGGCCGTGCAGACGCGAGGAGACCTTCGCGGCCGCGGTATCGGCGAGCGCATGATCCGATTCGCCATCGACAGGGCCAGAGAGGCAGGTGCCGCCAACGTGCATCTCACTTCCAACCTGACGCGCATCGATGCACATCGCTTCTACAAGCGACTCGGCTTCGACCAGAGCCACGCCGGCTTCAAGCTCAAGCTCTAGCGGCTTCTTCGGCAGCAAGCCGCCTGATGTAGACCGCGAATTGCGGGTCTTCGCCCGGCAGCAATTGGGGCAACGCGTTGCGAAAATCTTCGCGCCGGCACCATTCCCGCATGAAATCCTCCCATGAGGCCCAGTGACGGGCCTTGCGCGGAAGCATCTGTTCCTCATAGGCCACCATATAGGCGCGCTCGAAGAGCGCCACGAGAATGGCGAACAGCGTAACCATCCGCTCCGTCTGTTCCTCGTTCAGATCGGGCGTGGCGTGCTTGGATTGTAGCTTGAGGTCCGGGTGCTCGAGCGTCAGCTTCAGGAAGTCCGTATAGCCGTCGGCCAGCATCTGATGGATTTCTTCCTCTTCGTTGGCGCGCGCCTTGCGCTGCTCATAGGCGAAGATGAAGATTGCGAGCGGCACGCCGACGATGACGGAGATGGAACTAAGGAGCTCGACAATTGGCTTGAATTCCATCTCGACCTCGCGCGCCTTCGCCGGACAAGTGTAGCGCATGGGACTTGAGTGGTACAAATATCCCACCAGTGGTACCAAACTCTTGCCATTGGGGCCCGTGGGCGCCATAAGGCATCCAGTTGTTCGACGCGCTTGCCGCGAGGAATCCGATGAAGAAATTCTTCCTGCAGTTTTTTACCTGGTGGAACGGGCAGACGCTGGGAACCCGTTTCCACACCTGGCGCCGTGGCACCGAAGTGGGCCGCGACGAGCAGGGCAACATCTACTACGAGGGCGGCACCGATTCGGAAGGCCGCACGCGTCGCTGGGTGATCTATAACGGCCTGGCCGATGCATCGCGCATTCCTGCCGGCTGGCACGGCTGGCTGCATCATCGCGTCGACACGCCTCCTTCCCGCGAGAATTACAAGCCGCGCGAATGGCAGAAGCCGCATCAGCCCAACCTGACCGGAACGGCCGCCGCCTATCGCCCGAAGGGCTCTGTCTTGGGTACCGGCCACCGCCCGCAGGTTACCGGCGACTACGACGCCTGGACGCCGGGCTCGTGAGCAACATCCCGGCGGGGTGTTTTCTCGCCACATTTCACGGTTAACTGCTGGTTGACCGTGAAGGGGCGAGTCACCCTTCCGGACGAGACTGCACTCAAGAGCGCAACACCGGTATTTTCCGTATGACGATTTTTGGCCGATTTTCGCTGAGCAAACGGGTTGGAACCGTCTGGGCGGCGTCGGCCGTCTTGGCCTCAGCGCTGATGGGGCCGGCGCATGCGGAACGCATCGCCAATCCGGTGGCCGAATTTGCCGGCATCGACAAGATCACCGGCCGCATCACCACTTTCGACGTCTATATCGACGAGACGGTCCAATTCGGCGCGCTGCAGGTGACGCCGCGCGTCTGCTACTCGCGCAAGGACGAGGAAGAGCCGCGAACCGATTCCTTCGTCGAGGTTGACGAGATCACGCTCGACCGCAAGATCCGCCGCATCTTCACCGGCTGGATGTTCGCTGAAAGCCCGGGCCTCAATGCCGTCGAGCACGCCATCTATGACGTGTGGCTGAAGGGCTGCAAGGATAAGTCTGACGTACCGGCGCCGGAAACCTCCAAGAGCAACTGATACCGCTTCGGCGGCCTGATTCCTGAAATAGCTGGGCGGGTATTCACGCCCGCAAGAGCGGCCATTCGTGCGTCTGCCGGCGCCAAGCATATGACGTTTTTATACGTTCGCCTCCGGACCTGTCTCGAAACCAAATCCCGGGATCTCTAGCTTTTTGGTGCGCGCAGATCGCTGACCGAGCGGTCGCGCTCGAACCAAAGGAAGAGACCCATGGTCCATAGATATCCCTTCAGCATGCTTCCCGGGCAGCCTCGCCATGCTTCGAAGGTTGCGGGGCCCAGGCCGCCGGCAAGGGATTGCAGGACGCTCTTCGGCGCTACCGAGCGCTTCATGTTCACGAGGCTGTTTCTGGTGACGGCGCTGCTGCTTGCGGCCCTTGCGCTCGTCACCAAATTCCCGGCCTGACAGTGCTGGAACGCGGCGTTCAGGCGAACTGCGCGTCGCCCTTCAAACCTTCCTCAAGCAATCTCTCATATTTGGCGCGGGGCACGTCTACCGCGCCGAAGCGCTTCAGATGCTCGGTCGTGAACTGCGTGTCCAGAAGCGCGAACCCACGCTGGTTGAGCCGCTCGACCAGATGGACGAGACAGACCTTCGAGGAATCGGTTTCCCGCGAAAACATGCTCTCGCCGAAGAAGACGCGACCCAGGCTGACTCCATAGAGACCGCCTACGAGGCGGCCCTCATGCCAAGCCTCCACCGAGTGGCAATGGCCGAGCTCGAACAGGCGAATATAGGCTTCGCGGATCGGTGCGTTGATCCAGGTGGTCTCGCGCTCGGCGCAAAATTCGGCGCAGCCGTCGATGACACCTGCGAAATCCGTATCGAAGCGCACGTCGAAGCGATGCTGGCGCATCGTCTTGCGCAAGCTCTTCGGAACGTGGAATTCATCTAACGGGATGATGCCGCGCGTTTCCGGCCGAACCCAGAAGACCTCCGGGTCGTTCGCGCTTTCAGCCATCGGGAACACGCCCGAGGCGTAGGCCTTCAAGAGAAGGTCAGGAGGGATACGATATCCCGGCGCGTAGGGACGGGTCATTGCCGCGTCTCCAACGCTACGGCGCCCATTTGGGCGCCGTTAAAAAATTCTGGCCTGTCGGTCTTGTGCATATTCGTAACCCGCACGATCCGCCGCCCGGGAACGATTATAGCCTATTCCGTCGCGGCGAGGTGCTTCTCCAGCCAATGAATATCGTAATCGCCATTGGCGATGTCGATATTGCCGACGAGATCCCGGAACAGCGGCAGCGTAGTGTTGACGCCATCGACCACGAATTCGTCCAATGCACGGCGCAGACGCATCATGCATTCGACGCGGTTGCGGCCATGCACGATGAGCTTGCCGATTAGGCTGTCGTAATAGGGCGGGATCTTGTAGCCCGAATAGACGCCCGAATCGACGCGAATGCCGAGGCCGCCCGGCGTATGGAAATGCGTGATCGTGCCGGGCGAGGGCACGAAGGTGCGCGGATCCTCGGCGTTGATGCGGCATTCGATGGCATGGCCCTGGAAGCGCACGTCCTCCTGCCTGACCGACAGGCCGCCGCCGGAAGCGACACGAATCTGCTCGTGCACCAGATCGATGCCGGTTATCGCCTCGGTGATCGTATGTTCCACCTGGAGACGCGTGTTCATCTCGATGAAGTAGAACTCGCCGTCCTCATACAGGAACTCGATCGTGCCGGCACCCGAATAGCCAAGATCGGCCACGGCCTTGGCGCAGATCTCGCCGATGCGGTTGCGCTCTTCCTCGTTGAGGGCAGGTGAAAAGGCTTCTTCCCAAACCTTCTGGTGGCGGCGCTGCAGCGAGCAATCGCGCTCGCCCAGATGGATGCCCTTGCCGGCGCCATCGCCGAAAATCTGCACTTCGATGTGGCGCGGCTTCTGGAGGTACTTTTCGATGTAGACGGCATCGTCGCCAAAGGCGGCGCCAGCTTCGCTGCGGGCCGTCTGAAGGGCGGTAACGACGTCTTCTTCGTTGCGCGCCACCTTCATGCCGCGGCCGCCGCCGCCGGCAGACGCCTTGATGATGACCGGATAGCCGATCTCGGCGGCGATGCGCTTGGCTTCCTTTTCGTCGGTCACGGCGCCGTCGGAACCTGGCACGACCGGAATGCCCAGGCGCTTGGCGGTGCGCTTGGCCTCGATCTTGTCACCCATGATGCGGATGTGATCGCCCGAAGGGCCGATGAAGGTGATGTTGTGCGCTGCCAGAATGTCGGCGAACTTGGCGTTTTCGGCCAGGAAGCCGTAGCCAGGATGCACGGCATCGGCACCGGTGATCTCGCAGGCCGCGACGATCTGGTGAATGTTCAGGTAGCTGTCGCGCGACGGCGGCGGGCCGATGCAGACGCTTTCGTCGGCCAGGCGCACATGCATCGCATTGGCGTCGGCAGTCGAGTGCACGACGACGGTCTTGATGCCAAGTTCCTTGGCCGCGCGGAGGATTCGAAGGGCGATTTCGCCTCGATTGGCGATGAGTATCTTCTGGAACATCCCGGACCTATTCGATGACGACCAGCGGCATGCCGTATTCTACCGGCTGAGCGTCCTCGACCAAAATGGCCTTGACCGTACCGGCGCGCGGCGACGGGATCTGGTTCATGGTCTTCATGGCTTCGATGATCAGCAGCGTCTGGCCTTCCTTGACCGTCTGGCCGACCTCGATGAAGGGAGCGGCGTCGGGAGCGGCGGCCAGATAGGCGGTGCCGACCATGGGCGAGGGCACTGCGTTCTTGGAGAGATCGGCTGCGGGCGCAGATGCGGCCGGAGCGGCCGCGGCCGGTGCGGCAGAGGCGGGCAGGGCGACCGGAGCGGGCGCGGCAAAGGCAGCATGAACCGCGGCCACGTTGCGCGAAACGCGCAGCTTCAGATCGCCGTATTCGACTTCGATTTCTGTCAGATTGGTGTCGTTCAGGATGCCCGCGAGGTCGCGGATCAATTGCTGGTCAACACCGGTCTTCTTTATCGACATTTTTGAGCCTTCTCTATCTGGTCCGCCCGCTCACAGGCGGTCGGCGAGCGCCTTGAGCGCCAGTGTGTAGCCAAGTGGGCCAAAGCCGCAGATCATCCCGACCGCGACTGGCGCGATCATGGAGACGTGACGGAACTGCTCACGGGCATGGATGTTTGAAAGATGCACTTCCACCACCGGCAGCGGCGAGACCGCGCGGATGGCGTCGTGAATGGCGATGGATGTATGCGTATAGGCGCCGGCATTGATGACGATACCGGCCGCCTTGTCCCCTGCTTCCTGGATCCAGTCGACCAGGTCGCCTTCATGGTTTGATTGGCGAAACTCGATGGCAAGCCCGAGCTCGTCGCCGGCCTTTCGGCAATCGTCCTCGATGGCCGACAAGGTCTTGCCGCCATAGATGCCGGGTTCGCGTTTGCCCAGCGCGTTGAGATTGGGGCCGTTTAAAACGTAGACCGTTTTCAAAATATAGACCTTTCTCCGCGCCGGTCGCCAACCGGAGCGCCGCAACTTCTATAATTGGCTTGATCGGCTGCGAAAAGAGCGCAGGGACCTTCTTGTCCACAAGCGCGCTGTTTTTGAGACAATATCCGCCGGAATCCGCTGAAATCAGCAGCCGGTATCGAGGCACTTCTTGGCAGCGGAGATCTTTTCGGCCAGCGCGTCCTTTCCGAGCGCGCCGAAAACGACCTCATTGCCGACCACGTAGGACGGGGTGCCGCTGATCGCCAGCTTGTTGGCAAGGTCATAGGTCTTGGAGAACGCTTCCACGATTGCGGGGTTCTTCATCTCCTGGCGCAGCTTCGCCTCGTCGACGCCAAGCGACAGGGCGATCTTGATCGCGCTATCCTCGCTCGCACGTCCCTGGCCGCCCAGCAGCTGGTTGTGGAACTCGCCATACTTTTCCGGTTCAAGCGCGCGGAAGGCCATCGAGACGACATGCGCCTTCTGCGAGTCGGGCCCGAGGATCGGGAACTCCTTGAGCACAAAGCGCAGGTCGGGATCGGAGGCGGTCAGCGCCTGCATGTCATGCTGGGCGCGCTTGCAGTAGCCGCAATTGTAATCGTAGAACTCGACGATCGTCACCTTGCCATTGGGATTGCCGACAACGCCGTCATAGGCGGAGTTGAAAATCTGAGCCTTGTCTTCCTCGATCGTCTCGCGATGGGCAACGCGCTGCGCTGCCTCCCGCTTCTGTTCCAGCGAGTTTTGGACGTCGACCAGGATCTCCGGGTTGTCGAGCAGGTAGTCGCGCACGATGGATTCGACGGCCTTGCGGTCGAGCTGTGCGTCCGCGGTCTGAACGCTGGCGGCCTGTGCAGACGAACCGACAACTGCCGTCTCATGACGGCCCGACATGAAACCGAAAGCCAGCATCGCAAATGAAACCGCGATGGCGGTCGTGCCCAACAGAATTGCCTTGTTCATCTGATTCCCGTCCTTGCGTTTGTTGCCTGCCGCCCGATTATCTAGGGCATGGGAGAGCGCATGTCGCTCTTGCATATCAGGACTTTGGCCTCGTCGAGGCGAAATGGCCGTGCATCACAGAAAATTCACTGCCGCCGCCGGCGGGCGCCTTCGTATCACCCGTCGTTGTTCTTCAAGCCCTTGCGCGAGGTGATGATGTCCTGCGCGCGCACCCAGCCCGGCGAGCCGGCTTTGAACTTCTGCTGCGCACGCATTGCGAAGATCTGGGCGTCCTTGTAGGCGCCGTTGTAGTAATGACCTTCGGCTGTCGCCAGTTCGGCCTCAGCGATGTCGCCGAGTTGCCCATAGGCCTGCGCCAGATAGCGGTAGCCTGCGGAATTCTCGCGATCGATGTCGAGCCCTTCGCGAATATGGGTGATTGCCTTCTTCGCGGATTCGGGCGTGCCGATCGCCAGCAGGGCCTGGCCGTAGGAGATCGGCAAAATACCCGATCTTGCCGGATCGAGCTGAACGGCCTTGGCGTAGGCCTCGGCCGCCTTGGCAGGCTGATTTGCCTTCATCAGCGCGTCGCCGCGTAACTCGTAGAAATAGGGGTTCTTCGGCTGCTGCTTGAGCAAGGCGTCGACCTTGGTCACCGCAGCACGCGGGTCGCCGTAGAGATAGGTGTTCATCGCGTCGCCATACTGAGCGCCAAGCCCCCGCGGGTCCTTGCGGAACATACGCGAGATGGCGCCCTGTCCATCGGTGAACACGGCGATCTTGGCGCGCATCATGTCGTGGCGCAGCTGCAGTGCCGGCGGGTCCTTGCGGTCGTAATTCGGGCTGTTGACGGCCAGCTGTTCGAGATTGGCGATGCGGTCCTGCGGCGTCGGGTGGCTGATCTGATACGGGTCGATCTTCGCGCCCGACAGTGACAACGCGCTCTGGAAGCGCCGGAAGGTGATCAGCATGCCCTTGGCGGACTGGCCGGTCTTTTCGAGATAGGTGATTGCCGAGCGGTCGGCCGTGGTTTCTTCCGTGCGCTGGTAGCCGAGCAGGCCGCGCCGGGCCACTTCGTTGCCGGCCATGGCAATGCCGCCGCCGACCTGCCCGAGTCCGCCCGAATTGGTGGCAGCACCGGCAACCATGGCACCTGCGCCGAGCAGGGTCGCCACGATCGCCATGGTTTGGGCGCGCGCCAGCTGTTCGCGCAGGCGCTGCTGGTGGCCGCCCGCTATGTGGCCTGCCTCGTGCGCAATCACGCCGATGATCTCGTTCGGCGTTTCCGCCTGCATCAGGGCGCCCGTGTTGACGAACATGCGCTGCCCCGCCACAAAGGCGTTGAAGCTGGGGTCGTTGACCAGGATAATGTCGATATTGGACCTTAGCCCGGCAGCCTTGAAGATCGGCCGGGCATAGTCGCGCAGCAGCGCCTCGATCTCCGCGTCGCGCACGACGGGAAGCCGGCTTTGCGCAAATGCGCTCACCGAGGTTGAAACCGAGAGGGCTGCCGCCAGTGAAATCTTGGCGAGCGAACGAGCCGACTTTGAAACCAACGAAGAAAGAGATCGTGTCTGCATGGTGAAAACCACTGGTAGACGAGCAAACGAGCAATGAAAAGCTAGGTCGACAAACTTCGTGAACTTGTGGTCGCCACACCAATCGGGCATTTGTGCGGCGCGGGCCGTGCGGTCCACAGAAGAAGTTGGATGGAATAATGGTAGTTTCGCTTTCGAAGCGCGGTGATGTCGAGCCGTTTCATGCGATGGACGTTCTTGCCGAAGCAAATCGGCTGAAGGCAACCGGCGTCTCGGTGGTCTCGATGGCGGTCGGCCAGCCGTCCGACCCGGCGCCGACGCCGGTGCGCGTGGCGGCCGCGCGTGCCCTGCGCGACGGGCGGATCGGATACACCGACGCGCTCGGCACGACCGCCCTGCGGCAGGCGATCGCGGCGCACTATGCGGAGCACTACGGGGTCGAGGTTTCGCCGGCGCGCATCGCCGTCACCACGGGCTCGTCCGCGGCCTTCAATCTTGCCTTCCTTGCCATGTTCGATCCGGGGGACCGCGTTGCCATCGCCGCACCCGGCTATCCGGCCTACCGGAACATCATGATCGCGCTTGGGCTCGACGTTGCCGAAATCGAACTGGACGGCGCGGCCTATCTGACCGCCGATCATCTGGAGGCGGCGCATCGACAAAAGCCCCTCAAGGGCGTCCTGTTTGCCAGCCCCGCTAACCCAACCGGCGCGATCATCCCGCAGAAGGAGCTGGCCGAGCTGGTCGCGAAGGCGGAAAGCCTCGGCATTTCAGTGATTTCCGACGAGATCTATCATCGGCTCGCCTATTCCGGCCCAGACGTCACCGCGCTTTCCCTGGGGCAGGGCGTGACGGTCATCAACTCCTTCTCGAAGTACTATTGCATGACCGGCTGGCGCATCGGCTGGATGGTGCTGCCGGAAGAGCTGGTGCGGCCCATCGAGCGCATCCAGCAGAGCCTCTATATTTCCGCGCCCGAGCTTTCCCAGGTCGCGGCAATCGAGGCATTTTCGGCAACGGCAGAGCTCGAGGTCGTGAAAGCGCGCTATGCGTGGAACAGAGAGCTTCTGATGCGTCGGCTGCCCGAGCTCGGCTTTGCGCTTGCCGCCCCCATGGATGGCGCCTTCTATGCGTTCTGCGATGTGTCGCGCCTGACCAACGACAGCATGGAGTTCGCTCGCCGGATGCTTGCGGAGGCCCATGTCGCCGGCACGCCGGGACGCGACTTCGACACGCTTGCCGGCCACCGCTTCATGCGGCTCTCCTATGCCGGCAGCCAGGATGAGATGGTCGAGGCCTTGGCGCGCATCGAGCGCTGGCTGAAGTAGACGAGGGGGCATTCGTGGCGGAACTGGAAGATGTGCTGCCGGCGCTCGCAAGCGAAATGGCGGCGCGCACCGACAGAGGCGAAGTGGCCAACTACATCCCGCAACTGGGCAACGTCGATCCGCAGCGATTCGGCATTGCGGTTGCGTTGAACGATGGGCGGGTGATCACGGCCGGAGACGCCGACGAAGCCTTCTCGATCCAGAGCATCTCCAAGATCTTCACGCTGACGCTGGCGCTAGGCACGGTCGGAGACGGACTGTGGCGGCGCGTCGGGCGCGAGCCTTCCGGCAACCCGTTCAACTCCATCGTCCAGCTGGAGCGCGAGCTCGGCATTCCGCGCAATCCATTCATCAATGCCGGCGCGATCGTGGTGACGGACGTGCTGCTTGCCGGCCACCAGCCGCGCGAGGCGATCGGTGAGATCCTGCGCTTCATCCAGTTCCTGGCCGACGACGAAAGCATCGTCATCGACAGGGATGTCGCCGCATCGGAACAGACGACAGGCTACCGCAATGTGGCGCTTGCCAACTACATGCGGGCTTTCGGCAATCTCCAGCATCAGCCCGAACTGTCGCTCGGTGTCTACTTCCACCATTGCGCCATCGCCATGAACTGCCGGCAGCTGGCGCTGTCCGGACGCTTTTTGGCGCATGAGGGGCGCAATCCCGCGACGGGGCATACAGTGGTTTCGCCCGAGAGGGCGCGGCGCATCCTGGCACTGATGCTCACCTGCGGCCACTATGACGGTTCGGGCGACTTTGCCTTCCGCGTCGGCATTCCCGGCAAGAGCGGCGTTGGCGGTGGCATCATCGGCATTGTCCCGGGCGTGGCATCGATTGCCGTGTGGTCGCCGGGTCTGAACGAGAATGGCAACTCGAAGCTCGGCTCCATTGCAATGGAGAAGCTGGCGAAGGCCATGAACTGGTCGATCTTCGCGCCCTGAGGCGCGGCGCCACCCGAAACCAACTTCCGGCAAACAAGAAAAATCCCGCGACACCAATGGTGCGCGGGATTTTTTCATTCAGGCTTTATTGGCGCCAGGCTCAGAAGAAGCTCTTGCGCTGCCACCAGCCCGTCTTCTTGGGCTTTTCCTCGACTTCCGGCTGCGGCTCTTCGGCCGGAGCAGGCTGATCGTTCACTGGTGCTGCGGTTTCTTCCGCAACCGGAGCCTCGGCGGGCGCCTCAGGCGCGACCTCGGCGGCCTCCGGAGCAGGAGCCGGCTCGGCAGCGGCCTTGCGGCGCGGTGCCCTCGGCTTCTTGGCCGGCTTTTCCTCGGCCGGCGCCTCGGTTGCTTCCGTCGCGGCCGCTTCGGTTACAGCTGGCGCTTCTTCAGCGGCAGCCTTCTTCGAGCGCGTGGTGCGACGCGTGGTCTTCTTCGGCTTCTCGGCCGGAGCCTCCTCAGCGGTTGCAGCCTCGACCGCCGCCGGCTCTTCGGCCGCAGGTTCGAGTGCCGCTTCCTCGCTCACCGCCTCGACGACGGCAGAAGCTTCGACTTCCTCGCCTTCCGCGGCCTCAGCCTCGACAGCCTCATCAGCATGTCCTGCCTCGCCCTCTTCCTTGCGGTTGCGGCGGCCGCCCCGCTTGCCGCGGCGGCGCTTCTTGCGGTCGGCATCATCGGCGCTCGCGGCAACAGCTGCCACGCCGGCCTCTTCAGGCTCGCCGGCTTCCTCTTCCTCGCCTTCAACCGCCTCGGCGACGGTCTCGGCTTCGGCTGGAGCACCATGCTCGCGGTCGCGGCCACGACGCCGCCGGCGCTTGCGGCGCTTGCGGTCGCGGTGGTCTTCTTCCTCGTGCTTTTCGGCACGAGCGGGCTGTTCGGCGTGGACCTCTTCGGCCTCCTCTTCCTCGACGACCTCTTCCTCTTCGATCTCCTCAGGCTCGATGTAGGAAGCGGACGGCAGGACGGGCTGCGGGGTGACCGGCTTTTCGACCACAGCGCCGCGCGAAATCGCGTAGTGCTGCGAGCCGACCGACTCGTCAGGCTCGAGCGAGATGGTCAGGCCGAAGCGCTGTTCCAGCTCCACCAGAGTGCTGCGCTTGTGGTTCAGCACGTAGAAGGCCGTGGCCCCCGGCGTGCGGACCGTGATGTGATGGCGCGAATCCTTGAGCAGGAACTCTTCGATCGCACGGATCACGAGCAAGGCCACCGACGAATCGGAGCGGATATGGCCGGTGCCACCGCAGTGCGGGCAGGGCTTCATGGTCGATTCGAGCACGCTGGCGCGGATGCGCTGGCGCGACATCTCCATGAGGCCGAAATGCGAGATCCGGCCGACCTGGATGCGGGCGCGGTCGTTCTTCAGGCAATCCTTGAGCTTCTTTTCGACCGCACGGTTGTTGCGGTTCTCCTCCATGTCGATGAAGTCGATGACGATCAGGCCCGCGAGGTCGCGCAGTCGCAACTGACGCGCCACTTCCTCGGCTGCTTCCAGATTGGTCTGGAGCGCAGTGTCCTCGATCGAATGCTCCTTGGTGGAGCGACCGGAGTTGACGTCGATCGCAACCAGCGCCTCGGTCTGGTTGATGATGATGTAGCCGCCCGACTTCAGCGTCACCTGCGGCTGCAGCATGCGGTCGAGCTGGGCTTCGATGCCGTTGCGGGCAAAGATCGGCGTGGTGTCGCGATAGGGCTGAACCACCTTGGCGTGGCTCGGCATCAGCATCCGCATGAAGTCTTTGGCTTCGCGGTAGCCTTCCTCGCCAGCAACAAGGATTTCGTCGATATCCTTGTTGTAGAGATCGCGCACGGAACGCTTGATCAGGCTGCCTTCCTCGTAGACGAGGGCAGGGGCCACCGACTGCATGGTCAGGCTGCGGACATTTTCCCACATCCGCATCAGATATTCGTAGTCGCGCTTGATCTCGGCCTTGGTGCGGCTTTCGCCGGCGGTACGCAGGATCACGCCCATGCCCTGCGGCACTTCGAGCTCCTGCACCACTTCCTTCAGGCGCTTGCGGTCCTGCGCATTGGTGATCTTGCGTGAGATGCCGCCGCCGCGCGCGGTGTTGGGCATCAGAACGGAATAGCGGCCGGCGAGCGACAGGTAGGTCGTCAGCGCAGCGCCCTTGTTGCCGCGCTCTTCCTTGACCACCTGCACCAGCAGGATCTGGCGGCGCTTGATGACTTCCTGGATCTTGTACTGGCGGCGCATCGGCTTGCGACGGGTGCGCGCCTCTTCCATCGCGTCCTCGGCGCCGACGATCTCGATGCCGTGGTCGTCGTCATGTGCGCCGGCGATTTCCTCGACAACGCCGCGATGCTCGTTCTCGGAAGGTGCGGATTCTTCGTCCGAAGCCGGGACCGGTTCGGAGATGACGTCGGCATCTACCGTTGCGGCGATGCTGGAAGAACCCGAATCTTCGGTGCCGTCTTCCGCGGATTCGCCACCCTCGACCTCAGCGACCGGTTCAGCATGCGAGCCATGCTCATCGTCGCCGGAGACCTCGTCGCCTGCGTGATCGTCATGCTCGCCTTCGGCTACTGCCGCGGCTTCTTCGTCGGAGGCTTCAGCGGCGTGGCGCGACTCGTCACCATTGCGGCTGCGATTGCGTCCGCCGCGACGGCGCTTGCGGCCACGGCCGCGATCATGGCGTTCTTCGCCATTGCTTTCGGCGTTTCCGTTTCCGTTTCCGTTCGCGTCGTCGTCCTCGTCCTCGTGCTCCTCCGCCTCGGCGCGCAACAGCGCCTGACGATCGGCTACCGGGATCTGGTAGTAATCGGGATGGATTTCACTGAAGGCGAGGAAGCCGTGACGGTTTCCGCCATATTCGACAAAAGCAGCCTGGAGGGAGGGCTCTACACGCGTTACGCGAGCGAGATAGATATTTCCTTTGAGCTGCTTCTTGTCCTGGGATTCAAAATCAAATTCTTCGATACGGTTACCGCGAACTACGACAACCCGTGTTTCCTCCGGGTGGGAGGCATCTACTAACATCTTGTTGGGCATTATCTTGTGTCCTGCCGGCCGCCGCCAACCGGTTCATCGGCAGCGAAACGCGCTGCCACATGCTGGGGGAAAGAGGCGTACCGGACGCTTGAAAGTCCGCCGGCCGATGTCGTAGCGCGATGAACGAACCGCCCGCTGCCACATTGGCGCGGTCATTTGCGGGTCGTCCCAGGATTGCGCTTGAAATCATCGGTACCCTTGCGGAACCACTTTGAACCAAAGCCCGGAAAACCGGACCAGCTATTTTTGCTCCTACCGAGCCGGCGCGGAATTGTGTTCCGGCCGTTTTCCACACGCCAAGGGACCCGTAACTCAGGGACTCCTTTGCGAAATCCTTCGCGACCATCTCAAACCGTCGAATCGCCGCCGCGATTGGTGCTGTTTTCGTCGCTTGACCGAATATGGAAGCTGCGCCGTCACAGTTCCAGGCATTGCGATGGTCTACTGTCGCTTTTATGATTTGCCGGGGTGCAACGCAACCCTGAATTCTGTTGTCGGCAAAGGCAGTTGCGTCTTGTTGTGAGTCGCCGGGTAGCCTGAAAAGGCTTGGTTAACCTTGTTTCGATACCAATCGTTAAGCTGAGTTTGGGCCTGTGCAGTCGCGCGGAAATTCGGCGCGACAATCGCAGATAAGGTATTTCAACGGTGGAAATGAGACTTGCTGACGTCGGGCGGAGGGTCCTTTCCAATTTCTCCCTCCTGTTCCTTCTGATTGTCGGCCTGGCCGCCGTCGCCATGACTGCCGCTTCCGCCGCACCGCTCGAGATGACGAGCTACAAGATGGCGGGCGATGCGGTGCGCATGCGCGTGGTGATGAATTTCGACCGCGAGCCCGAGCCCAAATGGCTGCTCCTGCGCGGGCCGCACCGGCTGGTGATCGATCTTCCCGGTGCAAAGTTCTCGATCGACACCAAGGACCTGAAGGCGCACGGTCTCATCAAGAGTGTCCGTTATGGCCAGGTCGGGGAGGGCGTTTCTCGCGTTGTCCTGACCACCAAGGGGCCGTTCACGGTCGAGAAGCTCGATATTCTGAAGAACGAAGACGCGCCGGGCTACCGGGTCGTTGCCGACATCATTGCTGCGTCGGAGCGGCAGTTCGAGGAAGCGCTCGCCGTTCAGGCGCAGACGACCGCATCGACCGCGACGCCCAAGACCGATCGTCTCGAAGAGAACCACCCGCAAAAACGTTTCACCGTGGTGATCGATCCCGGCCATGGCGGCATCGATGGTGGCGCCGAGGGGCTGAACGGCACGATCGAAAAGTCCATCACCCTGGCTTTCGCCCTGGAGTTGAAGGCCAAGCTCGCGGAAATCGGCAGCTACGACGTCTACATGACCCGCGACAAGGATGAGTTCCTGCGCCTTGACGACCGGGTGCGGATCGCGCGACAGCACGAGGCGGACCTGTTCATATCCATTCACGCCGACACCATCCGTCTAAAAGGTATCCGCGGCGCGACCGTCTATACCGTCTCGGAAAAGGCTTCTGACGCCGAAGCGCAGGCGCTTGCCGACCGCGAAAACCTGTCGGACAAGCTGGCCGGCATCGAGATCGAGGACGAGAACCACGAAGTCGCCGATATCCTCATCGACCTTATCCGGCGTGAAACGCATGGCTTCTCGATGAAATTCGCCCAGTCTGTGGTCGGCGAGCTGTCCAATTCGGTGGGGCTGATCAACAATCCGCATCGCTTTGCGGGCTTTCGGGTGCTGAAAGCCCCGGACGTGCCCTCGGTGCTCATCGAGCTCGGCTATCTGTCGAACCCGGAGGACGAGGAGCAGTTGCGCGATCCGGATTGGCGCGGCAAGGCTGCTGACAGTATTTCCAAGGCGGTGGCCGGGTTCGCCGCATCCAAGACGGCCGTGGGCGGATAGTTCACTGCAACCTGCGTCGCCATGCTACGCTGCCATCACACTTTGCAGTTTAATTCTGGATATTTGGAACCAATAGGCGGGATTGCCGCATTTTACCCACATCGACGCGACATTGCTGCGCGCTAACGGATTGGGAATGACTGCCCGACTTGCAGTGGGCGCCGTTTTTGCAGAGGAATTCCCGAACCACGGACTGGAGCGGGCATGATTCGTCTTATCGGCTATTTCTTTGGCATCGGCACCATGCTGGCACTGCTCGTGGCGGCGGGCGCTGCGCTGTATATCGGCCACGTAACGAAGGATCTGCCTGACTACGAGGTTCTGGCCAAGTACGAGCCGCCGGTGACCACCAGGATCCATGCTGCCGATGGCGCGCTGATGGGCGAGTACGCGCGAGAGCGCCGCCTGTTCCTACCGATTCAGGCTATCCCCGATCGCCTCAAGGCCGCTTTCCTGTCTGCCGAAGACAAGAACTTCTACAACCACCCTGGTGTCGACGTGACGGGTTTGGGCCGCGCGGTCCTGGTCAATCTGCAGAATTTCGGCTCGGGCCGCCGCCAGGTGGGTGCGTCGACCATCACCCAGCAGGTGGCCAAGAACTTCCTGCTGACCGCCGACCAGACCTATGAGCGCAAGATCAAGGAAATGATCCTGGCCTTCCGCATCGAGCAGGCCTATTCGAAGGACCGCATCCTCGAACTCTACATGAACGAGATTTTCTTCGGCATGGGCGCCTATGGCGTTGGTGGCGCGGCGCTGACCTATTTCAACAAGTCGGTCAGCGAACTGACCATAGCCGAGTGCGCCTATCTGGCGTCGTTGCCGAAGGGCCCGTCCAACTATCATCCGTTCCGCCACGCCGAGCGCGCGATCGAGCGCCGCAACTGGGTGATCGACCAGATGGTCGAGAACGGATACGTGTCCCGCGACGAGGGCAACAAGGCCAAGACGCAGCCGCTTGGCGTTACGCCGCGCCGCGCCGGCGACTATGTGTTCGCCGGCCAGTATTTCAGCGAGGAAGTGCGCCGCGAGATCATTTCGCGCTATGGCGAGAATGCCCTTTACGAGGGCGGGCTTTCGGTGCGCACCACGCTTGATCCGAAACTTCAGCGCCTCGCACGCAAGGCCATGCAGCACGGCCTGGTCAAGTTTGACACCCTGCGCGGCTATCGCGGCCCGGTGACCCACATCGATATTTCCGGCGACTGGGGTGTGAAGCTCGGTGAGGTCAAGGGCCTCGACGATGTCCCCGAATGGCGGCTGGCCGTCGTTCTCGAAAGCGGCAATTCCGGTATTGCGATTGGGCTCCAGCCCGACCGGCAGGCCTCGGGCGCGCTGGTCGCAGACCGGGAGAAGGGCACCATCGGCAAGGAAGACATGAGCTTTGCCATGCGCCATGTCGTCGACGGCAAGCGCCTAAAGGCAAACTCGGTGGCCGATGTTCTCAAGCCCGGTGACGTCATCTTCGTCGAGAAGAAGGAAGGCTCCGACAGCGCCTACATACTGCGGCAGCCGCCGGAAGTTTCCGGTGGCCTGGTGGCCATGGACCCGCATACCGGCCGCGTTCTGGCCATGGTCGGCGGCTTCTCCTATTCGCAGTCGGAGTTCAACCGCGCCACTCAGGCATTCCGCCAGCCTGGTTCTTCGTTCAAGCCGATCGTCTATTCGGCTGCGCTCGACAACGGCTATACGCCGGCGTCGGTGATCATGGACGGTCCGATCACGATCCACATCGGCAACACCACGTGGACGCCGAAGAACTATGACGGCAACGGCGCCGGCCCCTCGACGCTGCGCGCCGGCATCGAGCGCTCGCGCAACCTGATGACCGTTCGTCTGGCCAACGACATGGGCATGAAGCTGGTCGCCGAATATGCCGAGCGCTTCGGCGTCTACGACAGGATGCCCCAGCATTTGGCCATGTCGCTCGGTTCGGGCGAAACCACGGTCATGCGCATGGTGTCGGCCTATTCGGTGATGGCCAATGGCGGCCGCCAGATCAAGCCGTCGCTGATCGACCGCATTCAGGACCGTTACGGCAAGACCGTCTACAAGCATGACGAGCGCGGCTGCGAAGGCTGCGATGTGGCGGAATGGGACAAGCAGTCCGAGCCGGAGCTGGTCGACAATTCCGAGCAGGTGCTCGACCCGATGACGGCCTACCAGATTACCTCGATGATGGAAGGCGTGGTCATCCGCGGCACCGCCACCACGCTCAGGGAACTCGGCCGCCCGATCGCCGGCAAGACCGGTACCACCAATGACGAGAAGGACGCCTGGTTCATCGGCTACACACCGAACATGGTTGTCGGCCTCTATATGGGGTACGACAAGCCGCAGTCTCTCGGCAAGGGCGCCACGGGTGGCGGTCTGGCAGCGCCGGTCTTCAAGGAATTCATGGGCGACGCCATGAAGGGCGTGCCGCCGGTCGAATTCAAGGTGCCGGACGGCATGAAGCTCATCGCGATCAACCGCAAGACCGGCATGCAGGCCAATGCTGGCGAGCCGGATACCATCATGGAAGCCTTCAAGCCCGGTACTGGCCCGGCCGACAGCTACTGGGTCATCGGCATGGGCGAGGACGGCTCCAATGGTTCGGGCGAGGCGCTTTCGCCCAGGGCCAACCAGGCCATCACCGACGGTGTTGGCGGCGGCCTGTACTGAGCCAACTTCTTTGAGTATGGGCCGGAACGTATCCGGCCCATTTTGCTTTACAGGGCCGGGGCGCCTGCCTATGGTCCGCGCCAATTCGCACCCCTATCTAAAACCCCTATCATCTTGAGAGGCTGGACACCTGCCATGCGCGCAGAAACCGAAAAGCTGGTCGACGAAATCAAGCAGGCCATAAGCCTGCTGAGGAGGCATCTTTGACTGGGATCAGGCTTTAAAACGGCTTGAATACCTGAATATGCGTTCCGAGGATTCGACCCTCTGGGACGATCCGCAGGAAGCCCAGAAACTGATGCGCGAGCGCCAGAGCCTGGACGATTCGATCAATTCGATTTCGGGTCTGTCCCGGGCGCTGACCGACAATATCGGTCTCATCGAACTCGGCGAGGAAGAAGGCGACGCTGACGTCATCAACGAGGCCGAGGCTGCGATCCGCTCGCTGTCCGGCGAGGTCAAGGCGCGCCAGATCGAGACCCTGCTCTCAGGCGAAGCCGACAGCAACGACACCTATCTGGAAGTGCATGCCGGTGCCGGCGGCACGGAAAGCCAGGATTGGGCGTCGATGCTGTTGCGCATGTACACGCGCTGGGCCGAGCGCCGCCGCTTCAAGGTCGAAGTGCTCGAGGTCCACGACGGCGAAGAGGCTGGCATCAAGTCGGCTACGCTGCTCATCAAGGGCCACAATGCCTATGGCTGGCTGAAGACGGAATCGGGCGTGCATCGTCTCGTCCGCATTTCGCCCTATGACAGCAATGCGCGCCGGCATACCTCGTTCTCCAGCGTCTGGGTCTATCCGGTGGTGGACGACTCGATCGATATCCAGGTGTCTGAGTCGGATGTCCGCATCGACACCTATCGCGCGTCTGGCGCAGGTGGTCAGCACGTCAACACGACCGATTCGGCGGTGCGCATCACGCACATCCCGACCGGCATCGTCGTGGCCTGCCAGCAGGAGCGTTCGCAGCACAAGAACCGCGCCACCGCGTGGAACATGCTGAGGGCGCGACTGTACGAGGAAGAGCTGAAGAAGCGCGAGGAGGCGGCCAACGCCACTGCGGCCTCCAAGACCGACATCGGCTGGGGCCACCAGATTCGCTCCTACGTGCTGCAGCCCTACCAGCTGGTGAAGGACCTGCGCACCGGCGTGGAAAGCACGAGCCCGTCGGACGTGCTCGACGGCGATCTGGACGACTTCATGGAAGCCTCGCTGTCGCAACGCATAGAGGGTGGCTCGGGTCAGGCTATCGCCGACATCGACTGACCTGTGCGATTCGAACAGCCAATAAAGAAGGCCGCACGGGGCAATCCGAGCGGCCTTTTTGCTTGGATCAGGCCGGAAAGGCCTGACTGCGTATCTCAAATACTCTGGAACAATCGGGCGCGATACTTCGTTTATCCGTGGGTGAGGCTTTCTGAGGGGGACCCTTTGGAGAGCAAAACATGCTTGGCTCGGCAAAATGGTCCCGATGCGCCTTTGGCGTGAGTGCTATTGCGTCACTGGGATTTCTCACATCTTCCGTTTCAACAAGTCTTGCTCACCAAGCGAAGTCCGGCTGGACCTATCCTACCTCCTGCTGCTCGGGGATCGACTGCCGTGAAGTGCCTCAAAAGGCAATCAGCGAGCGGCCGGAAGGCTATGTCATCGTCGGCACCGGCGAGGTTCTGCCCTACAAGGATTCCCGCGTGCGCAACTCGCCCGACGGCGAATATCATTGGTGCTCCGTTGGCGGCGCCGAGAACACCAAGACGGTCTGTCTGTTCGTGCCGCCGCGCTCCTACTGAGTAGTTTCCGCCACTCCGAGCATTCACGTTTTCCGGCGCGCGCCGGAAACGTCACGTTGTCGCTTTGATGTTCGGCTTTTCGCCGCATTCTATGCTACAAGGGCGGCTGGAAGGGCTATTTGGCGCCGGTTTCGGCGCGGGACATTGGTAAGAGGGACAACCCGGAATGAAAAAGAAACTGATCGCCGTGCTTATGGCCACGGCTTTTCTCGGCGCGTGCTCGACCGACCCCTATACGGGCGAGCAGAAGGTCTCCAACACCGCTGGCGGTGCGGCCATCGGTGCCGGCCTCGGCGCATTGGCAGGCCTGGCCGTCGGTGGCAGCAAGAACGCGCAGCGTAATGCCGTGCTGATTGGCGCTGGCATCGGCGCTCTGACCGGCGGCGCCATCGGCGCCACGATGGATCGCAATGAGGCCGAACTGCGCGCCCAGCTGCAGGGCACGGGTGTCAGCGTTACCCGCGCCGGCAACCAGATCATCCTCAACATGCCGTCGGACATCACCTTCGGCGTCGACCAGGACAACATCAAGCCGGACTTCTACCAGGTGTTGAACTCCGTGGCTCTGGTGCTGAAGAAGTACAACCAGACGCTCGTCGACGTATTCGGCCATACCGACGCCACCGGCGGCGACCAGCACAATTTCGACCTGTCGCAGCGTCGCGCGCTTTCGGTTGCCAACTACCTGAACGCACAGGGCGTCGATCAGCGTCGCTTTGCGGTCACCGGCTTCGGCAAGACCCGCCCGGTCGCCTCGAACGCCACCGCCGACGGTCGCGCGCAGAACCGCCGCGTCGAAATCCAGCTGTCGCCGCTTACCTGATCGGCGCGGATACGGTGCAACTGAAAAGCCCGCCGGTTTCGGCGGGCTTTTTCGTATCAGGCGTGTGTTGAAGGGCGGGGCGTGAGGCCCGTCCCCCGATATCCGGTCAGATCTTGGCGCTGACCAGCATGAAGGCGGGAATGTCGTCGCCGAAGCCGACGACCTTGTTATCGTCGTCTTCCTTGCGGTGACGCGGCCGGCGATCCTCATGCTTGTGGCTGTCGCCTGCCTCGTGCCTGCTCCTGCGCTCGGCATTGTCGGCCTTGATGCTGTCGCGGCGGGTGTGGCGCTCGGCCTTGTCCTCGGACGCAGCTTCGGCCTCGACAACAGCTTCCTGTGCCTGCTTTTCCTCAGTCGCCTTGGCGTGACGCGAACCGCGCTTGCGGTCGCCCTCGTCCTTGCGGCCGCGGCCACGCTGGCCTTTGCCACGACGCGGGGCCGAATCTTCCTCGCTCTCGACCACGGACGACAGGTCGCCATCATGCCATTCGATGGGCTTGCCGATCAGCCTTTCGATGGCATCGAGATGCTTGGTGTCGCCCTTGGTGACGATGGTGAAGGACTTGCCCGAACGGCCGGCGCGGCCGGTGCGGCCGATGCGGTGGACATAGTCCTCTGCGTGGATCGGCACGTCGAAATTGAAGACGTGGCTGACGTCGGGAATGTCGAGACCGCGCGCGGCAACGTCCGAAGCCACGAGCAACTGGAGCTTGCCCTCGCGGAAGTTGGCCAGCATGGTCATGCGCGCGCGCTGGTCCATGTCGCCATGCAGCGCGCCGGCATTGAAGTCGTACTTGATCAGCGAGCGGAACAGCTCGGACACTTCCACCTTGCGGTTGCAGAATATGATCGCGTTCTTGAGCTCGCCTTCTTCGGCGCGGATGAGGTCGCGCAGCACGGCGCGCTTGTCCCACGGCTTGCTGCCGGACTTGACCAACCGCTGCGTAACTGTCGACGCTGTGGAAGAGGCCTTGGCAACTTCGACACGAACCGGCGCGTGCAGGAATTGCTCGGTCAGCTTGGTGATCTCCGGCGGCATGGTGGCCGAGAAGAACAGAGTCTGGCGCGTGAAGGGGATGAGCTTGCAGATGCGCTCGATGTCGGGGATGAAGCCCATGTCGAGCATACGGTCGGCCTCGTCGATGACGAGAATTTCCACCGCGGAAAGAAGCAGCTTGCCGCGCTCGAAATGATCGAGAAGACGGCCAGGCGTCGCGATCAGCACGTCGGCGCCGCGCTCCAGCTTTTTTTCCTGTTCGTCGAAGGAAACGCCGCCAATCAGCAAGGCCATGTTGAGCCGATGGTTCTTGCCGTACTTGACGAAATTTTCCTCGACCTGCGCGGCCAGTTCGCGCGTCGGCTCGAGGATCAGTGTGCGCGGCATGCGGGCGCGGGCGCGGCCCTTTTCAAGCCGCGTCAGCATCGGAAGCACGAAGGAGGCGGTCTTACCGGTGCCGGTCTGGGCGATACCCAGAACGTCCTTGCCTTGAAGGGCATGCGGAATGGCGCCTGCCTGGATAGGCGTCGGCTGGGTGTAGCCGGCGTCAGCGACTGCGGAAAGAACCTTCGGCGAAAGTCCGAGGTCTGCGAAAGTCATCGCGTCTTGGGCGGTCTGGGTGTCTGAGGACAAGTGTCTTGGCTGTCTTTGGCTGCTTGAAGGGCGCGTCCAGAGGACGCGGCAAACGCCCCGCGCTTGCACAATATTTCAACGCGTTACGTTCAGTAACGCGCTTTGTCAACACAATCAGCGGCAAATGCCGAGATCGCGCCGATTAATAATTAATCTTTTCCGCCGTTTGCCGCAATGGCATCAGTATCGGAATTGTTCGGCCAGGATGCGTTCGCTCCAGGAATGGCTGGCGTCGAACAGCAAGGTAGCGGTTTCATCCTGCGACTGCTGCACCGTTACTGACAGCACCGACTTTGCTTCGGTGTGGTCTGCCGCGACGTTCACCGGGCGCTTGTCTGCTTCGAGAACGTCGAAACGCACGACCGAAGCCTGCGGGATGAGGGCGCCGCGCCAGCGCCGCGGGCGGAAGGGGCTGACCGGGGTGAGCGCAAGCAACGGCGCATCGAGGGGCAGTATCGGCCCGTGCGCCGAGAGGTTGTAGGCGGTGGAGCCGGCCGGGGTCGCCACCATCACGCCATCGCAGCTCAGTTCCTCGAGTCGAACTTTTTCGTCGATGGTGATGCGAATCTTGGCGGTCTGATAGGACTGGCGCCAGAGCGCAACCTCGTTGATGGCCAGCGCCCGAAGGCCTGTGCCATCGGCCAGAACCGTATCCATCTGCAGGGGGCGGATCGTCTCCGCCACCGCCGCATGCAGCCTCTCACGCAGCCCGTTCTCCTGGAACTCGTTCATCAAGAAGCCGACCGTGCCCCGGTTCATGCCGTAGACTTGCTTGCCGGAACCCATGGTTTCGCGCAGGGTCTGCAGCAGAAAACCGTCGCCGCCGAGTGCGACGATGATGTCGGCCTCATCCACGGGCGAATTGCCATAGCGGGCGACGAGACGCGCCGCCGCTTCCTCTGCGTCGGGAGCCCCTGAAGATACGACGGCGAATGTGTCGCGCGCTTTGCGTGTCATGGCTGTTGCCGTCCTCGCCTCGAAACCTTGGCGTGTCGAGGTAGCATGCCGTATTGATCCTGCATATGGTCACTTATCCGGGCCAGCGAAGATTTGGAGAGGGTCATGAAGGTCAAGCGCATCGTCGCCAATATCGATACGCGCGACATAGCGGCCGCCAGGCGCTTTTACCATGACGTGCTCGGCCTCGATCTCCTGATGGACCACGGCTGGATTGCGACATACGGCTCCGGCGAGACGATGAGCGTACAAATCAGTTTTGCGGAGCAGGGCGGTTCCGGCACGCCGACGCCGGATCTTTCCATAGAGGTGGACGATCTCGAAGCCGCCTTGGCTGGAATGCGGGAGGCAGGTTTCGCGATCGAATACGGTCCCAGCGACGAGCCCTGGGGCGTGCGGCGGTTTTTTGTGCGCGACCCTTTCGGCAAGCTGGTCAACATTCTCGCGCATCACTGAAGCGGGAGCACAGTGCTCCGCCATCGCTCAGGCTTTCAGCGCGCGCCGCAGCTTTTCATAATCGGCCCAGGGATCGGCAGAGGCGAGGGCCTTGGCCAGCGCCTTGCTGCCCACCGTGAAGTCGGTCGGGCCGACACCCGCCTCGACCTCTTTCCACGTGATGGGAAGCGACACCGTGGCGTTCGGCCTTACTCGCGTTGAATAGGGGGCGACGGTCGTCGAGCCGGGCGCGTTTCGCAGATAGTCGATGAAGATCCGCCCCTTACGAGCGGCCTTCGACAGGGTCGCCGTGTAGCGCTCGGGGTTAGACTGCTCCATCGCCTTGGCGAAGTCATGCGCGAAGGTTTTCACGACCGTCCAGTCCGCCTTGGGCTTCAACGGCACGACGATGTGATAGCCCTTGCCGCCGGATGTCTTGACCAAATGCGGCAGCCCGATCTCTTCCAGTCGCTGGCCGACATCGAGCGCAGCCGCGCGCACGTCGTCGATGCCCAGTCCTTCATCGGGATCTAGATCGAAGACGATCTGGTCGGGTGTGCGAAGCGCGTCGACGGTACAGCCCCAGAGGTGGATTTCAACCACGCCCAGTTGAACCAGAGCTGCCACCCCATTGAAATCCTTGATGAAGAGCAGCTCTTCATTGTCCTCGGGGTCGCGCATGCTCGAAATGCTGTCCGGCATGCCGGGCGAAGCGTGCTTCTGGAAGAAGCGCTGGCTGCCCTCGACGCCATCGGGCGCGCGGACAAGCGCCAGCGGCCGGTTGACGACATAGGGCTCCATACGCGGCCAGACGCTCTCATAGTGGTCAAGGAGCCTGGCCTTGGTCACCCCGGCTTGGGGCCACAGGATCTTGTTGGGATTTGAAAGGTTCACTGCATCTCGCGATTTCGCTCCGTGAGCCCCTTGCTGCTTTTGATCCTGAATATCTTGCGGCCTTTCGGCAACGATTTCGTCGGCTCGCTTGTCTTCGCGCAGCGCAATGAAGGATGCCTGGCGAATATTGCGGTCGGCCGTCCAGGTACGAAACTCGATCTCCGCAACAAGCTCTGGCTTGACCCAGACCACGCCCTTTTCCTTGGCTGCGGGGCCGGATATCGGGGCCGAGGCCACCTCCAGGTTATCGAGTTTCTGCTGCAGGTCCTTGGCATTTTTGCCGTTGAAGCCGGTGCCGACATGACCGGCCGACACAAGCTTGCCGTCATCATTGCACCCGACAACGAGCGAGCGCAGGTCACGGCCTCTCTTCTCCGATGGCAGATAGCCGAGGATCACGAACTCCTGCCGAAGCGTGCATTTCGCCTTTAGCCAGTCGCCGGTGCGTCCACTGCGATAGGGCGCCGACGCCCGTTTTGAAACGATGCCTTCAAGGCCCATGCGGCAGGCGTGGGTCAGCATTGTCTGGCCCGGCTGCAAGAAATGCTCGCTGTAGCGCAGAATGCCATCACCGGCGTTCTCGCCAAGCAGCTGGCGCAGGCGTTCCTTGCGCTCCTTCAGTGGCTCGGACCGCAGGTCTTCGCCGTTGAGGAAGAGCAGATCGAAGACATAGTAGACCAGCCTCTCGCCGCGGCCATCCGACAGCGCGGCCTGCAATGCGGAGAAAGAGGATATGCCGTTGCTCTCGAGCACGACGACTTCGCCGTCGAAAATGGCGTTGTCGCAATCGAGCTTCGCCAGGGCCGCGGCAATTTCCTGGCCAAACCGCTCTGTCCAATCGAGCCCGTTACGGGTCAGCAGCGTCGTACGACCGGCGGCAACATGCGCCTGCATGCGGTAGCCGTCGAATTTTATCTCATGAACCCAGTCCTCGCCTGTCGGCGGGTGCGTTTCAAGCCGTGCCAGGCATGGCTCGATGAACCCAGGCAGTTTCGCGACCTTGCCAGGACGCGGGGAGGGCTTTGCGCTGGCTTTGGGGGCATCGCCGGTGCGCGGCTTCGAATGCCAGATGGCAGGGTTGTCCTTGCCGATTTCCTCGATCGTCACGCCGGATTTGACCGATTCCGGCGCTTCCTCGAGAATGTCCTCGCCGGGGCGGGCATAAATGTCATCTGACTTGATCAGAAGCCAGTTGTCCCGCTTTTCGCCGGCGCGAGGCTTTAGCCGCACAAGGTGCCAGGCCCCGTTCAGCTTGTTGCCCTTCAGCTCGAACTGGAGATGCCCCTTCTTCAGGCCTGCGTCCGGATCGCCTTCCGGCGTCCAGGTGCCTTCGTCCCAGACGATCACGGAGCCGCCGCCATATTCGCCCTTGGGGATCGTGCCCTCGAAGGAGGCATAGTCGATCGGGTGATCCTCGACATGCACGGCGAGCCGTTTTTCGGCCGGGTCGAGGCTTGGGCCGCGCGTCACCGCCCAGCTCCACAGCACGCCGTCATGCTCCAGCCGGAAATCGTAGTGCAGGCGTGTGGCCGCGTGTTTCTGGACGACGAAAATGCCGCCCGGCTTCTTCGTCGGCGCAGGCTTCGCGCGGCCGGAAGGCTCCCTGGTTTTACGGAAGTCGCGCTTGGCCTGGTATTGCTCCAGAGACCCCACCAGCCGTCTCCTCAGGCGGACTTACGTTTTCCGCTGCCGGGTGCCGGGCTTTTTCTCGCGGCCTTGGAGGCGCGGCGGGTGGACGGAGGCTTCTTGCCGCCATCTTCGTCCTCGGCAATGCCCTCGGATGCGAGGCTCTTCTTCAGGGCGTCGAACAGGTTGACCACGTTGGACGGGTGAGCCGACGGCTTTACCACGGGCGGCGTGCGTCCGGCCTTCTTGTCGCGGATAAGTTCGAGCAGGGCGTTCTCGTACTGGTCCTCGAACTTGGACGGGTCGAATTTTATGCGCTTCTTGTCGATGATGTGGGTGGCGAGTTCGATCATCTCGTCGTCGATCTTAACGTCGTCGATGTCGTCGAACACCGCGGATGACTTGCGCACCGTGTTCTCGTAGCGAAGCGTTGTCAGAAGCATGCCCTTGCCAAGCGGCTCGATAACGACGGGCCGCTCGCGCCGGTAGAGCACGATGCGCGCAAGGCCGGCCATCTTCTTGGCCGCGAGCGCGTCGCGGATGACCGCGAAGGCTTCTTCCGAAACCTTGTCCGACGGCGACACATAGTAAGGGGTGTCGAGATAGATCTGCTCGATCTCCGATTTGTCCACGAAGCCGTCCAGGCTCATCGTGTGCTCGGATTCGATCTGCAGCGCTTCGATCTCATTTTCCTCGACGAGCAGGAACTGGTCCTTGTCGATCTCGTAGCCCTTGACCTCGTTCTTGTCCTCGACCGGCTTGCCGGTGACCGCGTCGACATACTGCCGCTTGACGGTATTGCCCGTGGCGCGATTGATCATCCGAAACGAGACCCGCTCGGCGTTGGTGGTGACATTCGTCAGCTGCACGGCGCAGGTGACAAGCGAGAGCTTGAGATAGCCTTTCCAGGCGGGACGCGGCGCCATCAGACCGCCTCCGGATTGGAGACCTGAGAGACGAATTTCAGGCAACGCATCATGGCACACCTACGCGCAAACGAGGACGGTTGCCCGTTCAACGCCGCGACGGCGCCTTAGTTCCTGTGTTCTGACGGATACGAATTGCTGCAAGCGAGCATGGAAAACAATGGTGCCCCCGGCCGGACTCGAACCGACGACCCCCTGATTACAAATCAGGTGCTCTACCAACTGAGCTACAAGGGCACGCGCACACCCGGTTAGCATATCTGGCGCGCCAGTAAAGACAAAACAAAGGGCACCCCCGACAGAAATCGAGGGTGCCCTTTTTTACTGCAGACAAGGCTCAGGCGTCGATGTCGACGTCCTTGGTTTCCTTGCCGAGCAAAAGCGCAATCAGCGTCAGGGCAGCCATGGCCGACAGGTAGATGCCGACCCAGAACGGGCTGCCGCCGCCGGCGCTCCACAATGCAACCGCGATGAACGGTGCGACGGCTGCGCCCAGGATGGACGACACGTTGTAGGAGATGCCGGAGCCGGTGTAGCGCACATTCGCCGGGAACAGTTCGGGCAGCAGCGCGCCCATCGGGCCGAAGGTCAGGCCCATCAAGGTGAAGCCGATGATCAGCCAGGCCATCACGCCCACCGTACCTGCCGACAGGATCGGCACCCAGACCAGACCGAAGGCGATGATGGCGAGGGTGATCCATATCAGCGTCTTGCGGCGGCCCCAGCGGTCGGCCCAGGGGCCGGAAACCAGCGTGAAGATGCCGAAGAACACAACGCCGACGATCATCATCAGCACGAAGGTGCGGTAGTCATAGCCAAGGCCCGGAAGCGGGGCGGTTGTCGCCGCGCGGCCGTAGCTCAGCGAGAAGGTGGTCATCAGATAGAACAGCACATAGGTCGCGAGCATATAGAAGGTGCCCAGGATGAGCTCCTTCAAATATGTGCTGAAGGCGGCGACGAGCGGCACCTTCTGGACCTGGCCGGTCTTCACCGTGCGCTCGAACGCGGTGCTTTCCACGAGATTCAGGCGCACCCACAGGCCTACTGCCACCATGACGATCGAGAACAGGAACGGAATACGCCAGCCCCATTCGAGGAACGCGGTCGAAGGCCGCGACGGATCGTCGGACGGCAGCGTCGCGGCGATGATGAGGAACAGGCCGTTGGCGATGATGAAGCCGATCGGCGCGCCGAGCTGAGGGAAGGTGCCGAATATCGCGCGCTTGCCTTTCGGGGCGTTCTCGGTCGCCACAAGTGCCGCGCCGCTCCATTCGCCGCCAAGCGCAAAACCCTGCGCCAGCCGAAGGATCACCAGAAGCGCGGGGGCAAGCCAGCCGGCCGACACATAGGTCGGCAAGAGGCCGATCAGGAAGGTGGCGATGCCCATGGTGAGCAGCGCGCCGACCAGCGTGATCTTGCGTCCGCGCTTGTCGCCCAGATGGCCGAAGAAGATCGCGCCCAGCGGCCGGGCAACCATTGCCGCGCCGAAAACGGCGAAGGACGCCAGAAGGGCGGTGGTGTCATTGCCGGCCGGGAAGAACAGGTGCGGAAACACCAGGACCGCGGCGGTCGCGTAAACGTAGAAATCGTAGAATTCGATCGTGGTGCCGATCAGGCTGGCCAGGATGACGCGCGAGCGTGGATTGGCCGGTGCAATGCTCGAAGGCAAGGCAGAGGTTGTCGAAGACATGGGAAAATTTCTCCATGCGGCCAAAGTGGCATTGGCTCGAACGGGGAGGAGTCATGCCAAGCAAGCTTTGACCAAAGTTGCTTAAGGGCGGAAATGTCCGCTTGTCCCGGGTTATGCCACTCCCATGAGCCTCACGAACTGATATTTCAAGAAATTTCGCTCCGCGTTCCGTATCTTTCGCAAGACGCAGCGTAACCTTCACGAAGATGACGCAGCGTCTCGTCGGCTCGCGAACGGCGGGCCACTAGTGCACGTCGTGGCCCGTCCTGAGTCCGCCGACGCTCTTCTTTTCGGAGCCGTGTTTGACGGTTGGCTTGGACGACTTCAGCCTCACGCCGATCCCGCCTCCGTCCTCGGAAATGAAGATGGCTCCGAGCTCTTCGAGCGCCTTCTGGATCGCGGCGATCGCCGCCGGGCCCGGAAGCTCCAACTCGTGTTCGAATTGTTCGATGATCAGTTCATCCACCCGAGATCTGCTGGCGAGCTCGGCCCGCGAAATCTCGACAAGCGCACGGCCAGCGTGGCATTGCGATCCAGTGATCATGGCAGCCCTCCCGCGACAGGGCGAGCATCGGCCAATGGCCGTGGAAGGTCAATGCTTGCGTAGTCTAGCTGCCTGTGGAAGCTGGGATTAACGGCCGCAGCTGCGCATCTGGTCGGCGTAGCGGATGGCCATGTTGGCGGCGCGTCGCGCGCCCTGCTGGGCCGTGGCATTTCCGCCGCCCCGCGAATAGCCCGAATGGCCGAGATAATAGGCAAGGTAGAGGTTGTAGGTATCGTTGAGCGCGATGCCGTTCACGCGGTTGCTGGTCGCGTGATACCAGCCGATGAATCGGATGGCGTCGGCAAAATTCGATCTGTTCGCATACCAGTTGCCGGTCTCGGCCTGATAGCGTGCCCACGTGCCGTCGAGCGCTTGGGAATAGCCGTAGGCCGTCGACGGGCGCGTCCACGGAATGAAGCCGAGCAGCTTCGTGCGCGGCGGCCGTGCATAGGCGCTGAAGCCGGATTCGGTGTAGATGGTCGCCATCAGGATCGGCGCGGGAACGCCGAATTCGCGCTCGGTTTTCTTGGCGGCAGTGTGCCAATTGTTGAACCAGCCGTCACGCTGGTCGAACACCGCGCAGACGTTGTTGATCCGGGTTGGAGCTGTAGCGCAACTCCCCAGCATCAGGAGCGCGACGAGATACAGGGCGCGCGTCATGGAACCTCGCTTTCGCGAGTCTCCTAATCCGGAAGATTTAAGTAAAATTTAATGGGCGGGTTCGCCTGCGTGCGTTTGAGTTCCACCACCCTCAAATCGGGCCGCTACATCCCCATATATTCCTGACAACCCTCGGCTTTGCGGGAGGTGAAGGATGATCCGGATTGTCTTTGTCGCCTTTGTCGTGATGGTGGCGTGGTGTGCTCTGGCGAGGCTTGTTCGTGGGCTCAAGGCCGCGAATGTCGATTGGACAAGCGTCACGGCTGCAATTGCCTTCATCGCGCTTGCCTTCTGGCTACGGCACGTCACTGGAATAGGGGGCTTCTAGCGGAGCCGCCGCCGAGCGACGCTCGAACGTTAGCGTGAGCCGCTGGCGTTTCCCTGCTCGAACGGATCGACCCCGCCGATCATTCTCGTCACCTCTGCCGAGGCGTCGCGCACCAGCGGGCCGATCTCGGCCAGCCGCTCCGGCGTGACCCGCACCGTGGGGCCGGAGACGGAGACGCCGCCGACGGGCTCCCCGGCCTCATTGAAGATGGCGGCGGCCACGCAGCGCATGCCGGGATAACGCTCCTCATCGTCCACCGACCAGCCGCGCGCCCGGATATCCGCAAGATCGCGGGCGAGGGCACCTTCATCCGCGAGAGTCTTGGGCGTGTGCCTTTCCAGCCCGGCCTTGCGGACAATCGCCGTTGCCCGCTCAGAAGGCAGATAGGCGAGGATCGCCTTGCCGATCCCCGAGGCATGAAAGGACGTTCGCGTACCCGGCCGGAAGAATGCGCGGATCGCCTGGTGCGTTTCGACCTGGTTGACGAAGATCACGCAGTCTTCCTCGGCCACGCCGAGATTGGCGGTTTCGCCGGTCTTTTCCATAAGATCCTGCATGACGGTCCGGGCGCGATCGACCAGTTTGCGCCGGCGCAGGAACGCCGAGCCCATTCGGTAGGTCTCGACCCCGATCGACCATAGCTGCTCGTTCTTGTCGAACTCGACCATGCCGTGGCTCTCGAGCGTGGTTAGCATGCGATAGGCGGTCGAGGCGGCAAGGCCGGAACTGGCTGCGATCTCGGATAGCGACAGGCCGTTGCCATCGGCGACGATCGCCAGGATCCGAAGCGCCCTGTCGAGCGACTGGACCGAAGCATTGTCGGGTTGCGGATTGAACGAGCGCGGGCGTCCACGCTGCCGCTTTTCGGTCGCTTCCATGATGTGCCGCCTTCTGTTCGTGTCGCAAAAAATATTTCCATAATTTGGAATAATACGGAAGTGGAAAACGAAAAGCCGTTTTGGATCAGGGGTTAAAGAAATTTCATCAGAAAATGAAAAAATATTCTGAAAAAATTGAAAGCCGCAATGCCCTCTGCCACGCTGCCTGCATCGAAACATGGTGCTGGAGCGGAGGTGTCCCATGGCCCGTATGCGCGCTGTCGATGCGGCGGTCTTCGTCCTGGAGAAGGAGGGCATCAATTGCGCCTTTGGCGTGCCGGGTGCGGCGATCAATCCCCTCTATTCGGCTCTGAGGGCGCGCGGCTCCATCCGCCACGTGCTGGCGCGCCATGTCGAAGGCGCCTCGCACATGGCCGAAGGTTTCACCCGCGCCAAGGCCGGCAATATCGGCGTGTGCATTGGCACCTCCGGCCCCGCCGGCACCGACATGATCACCGGGCTCTATTCGGCTTCGGCGGACTCTATTCCCATTATCTGCATCACCGGGCAGGCGCCGCGCGCCCGGCTCAACAAGGAAGACTTTCAGGCGGTCGACATCGCAGCCATCGCCGCGCCGGTCACCAAATGGGCGGTCACCGTCATGGAGCCCTATCTGGTGCCGATGGCGCTGCAGAAGGCGTTTTTCCTTATGCGCTCGGGCCGTCCCGGGCCGGTGCTGGTCGACCTGCCGGTCGATGTGCAGCTTGCCGAGATCGAGTTCGACATCGACACCTATGAGCCGATGACGCCGCACAAGCCGGCCATCACCCGGGCGCAGGCGGAGAAGGCGCTGTCATTGCTCAACGAGGCCGAGCGCCCGCTGATCGTCGCCGGTGGCGGCATCATCAATGCTGACGCGTCCGACCTTCTGGTCGAGTTTGCCGAGATCATTGGCGTTCCGGTCATCCCGACGCTCATGGGCTGGGGCGCGATCCCCGACGATCATCGTTTGATGGCGGGCATGTGCGGCCTGCAGACTTCGCACCGCTACGGCAATGCCACCATGCTGGCATCCGACTTCGTCATGGGGATCGGCAACCGCTGGGCCAACCGCCACACCGGATCGGTCGACAAATACACCGAGGGGCGCAAATTCATCCACATCGACATCGAGCCGACCCAGATCGGCCGCGTCTTCGCGCCCGACTACGGCATCGTTTCGGATGCGGGTGCTGCGCTGAAGATGCTGCTCGATGTGGCCACCGAGTGGCGCATTGCCGGCAAGCTGCGCGACTGGTGCGGCTGGGCGAAGGAATGCCAGAAGCGCAAGAAGACGATGCAGCGCAAGACGCATTTCGACCACGTGCCGCTGAAGCCGCAGCGCGTCTATGAGGAGATGAACAAGGCCTTCGGCCGCGACACCTGCTACGTGTCCACCATCGGTCTGTCGCAGATCGCCGGCGCGCAGTTCCTGCATGTCTACAAGCCACGCAACTGGATCAACTGCGGGCAGGCAGGGCCGCTCGGCTGGACGCTGCCGGCAGCGCTCGGCGTACGCGCCGCCGATCCGGACCGGCGGATCGTGGCGCTGTCGGGCGACTACGATTTTCAGTTCATGATCGAGGAACTGGCCGTCGGCGCCCAGCACAAGCTGCCTTACATCCATGTGGTCGTGAACAACGCCTATCTCGGCCTCATCCGCCAGGCGCAGCGCGGCTTTTCGATGGATTACGAGGTCAGCCTTGCCTTCGAAAACGTCAATCGCGTCGGCGATGCCGAGGCAGGCTACGGCGTCGACCACGTCGCGGTGGCCGAGGCCATGGGCTGCAAGGCCGTTCGCGTGCGCCGGCCCGAAGAACTCCAAAAAGCCTTTGCCGAGGCCGAACGGCTGATGAAGGAACATCAGGTTCCCGTGGTGCTCGAATTCATCCTCGAGCGCGTGACCAACATCTCGATGGGCACGGAAATCGCCGGCATCGTCGAATTCGAGGAACTCGCCCAGACAAATATAGACGCGCCGACCGCCATCGCGCTTCTCGACTGACCGGAGGACAAGACCATGCCGCGTTTCTCAGCCAATCTGTCCATGCTCTTCGGCGAGCATGATTTTCTCGACCGCTTCGATGCCGCGGCTGAGGCCGGTTTTGCGGGCGTCGAATATGTCGGGCCCTACGACCACCCGATCGAGACAGTCGCGGCCCGGCTGAAGAAGAACAATCTCGTGCAGGTGCTGTTCAACCTGCCTCCGGGCGACTGGGGCAGGGGCGAGCGCGGCATCGCGGTGCTTCCGGACCGCGTGGAGGAATTTCGGCGCGGCGTGGATACGGCGATAAGCTACGCCAAGGCGCTGGGCTGCGGCCAGGTCAATTGCCTGGCCGGCATCGCGCCGCATGGCGTGGACCGCGCGGCGCTGGAAGCCGTGTTCATCGAAAACCTGAAATTCGCCGCCGCCAAGCTCAAGGAAGCCGGCATCCGCCTGCTGATCGAGCCGATCAACACCATCGACATTCCGGGCTTCTTCCTGACCAACACGAAGCAGGCGCTGGAGATCATCGGAAAGGTCGGCTCGGACAATCTCTACCTGCAATACGACATCTATCACATGCAGATCATGGAGGGGGATCTCGCCCGCACGATGGAGAAGCACCTCGGCCGCATCGCGCATATCCAGCTTGCGGACAATCCCGGCCGCCACGAACCGGGCACGGGCGAGATCAACTACCCGTTCCTCTACGAGCATCTCGACCGCGTCGGCTACGCCGGCTGGGTCGGTGCCGAATACAAGCCGAAGGCCGGCACCGCGGCGGGTCTGGGTTGGTTCAAGGAATTTGCCAGAAAGGCCGATGCGGCCGCCTGATCCCGGGAGAAACAATCATGGAAAAAATCGGCTTTATCGGTCTAGGCATCATGGGCGCGCCGATGGCGGGGCATCTGTTGGACGCCGGCTATGAGGTGACGGCAACCAGGCATCGCAGCGCTGCGCCCGCTGACCTTGTGGCCAAGGGCCTGAAAGTGGTGAAGGGCAACGACGCAGTGGCGCGCGCGGCCGACATCATCATCACCATGGTGCCCGACACCCCCCAGGTTGCCGAGGTGCTGTTCGGCGGAAACGGGGTCGCCTCGGGGTTGTCCGAAGGCAAGCTCGTCATCGACATGAGCTCGATCTCGCCGATCGAGACGAAAATCTTCGCCGAAAAAATCAAGGCGCTCGGCGCGGACTATCTCGACGCGCCCGTGTCGGGCGGCGAGGTCGGGGCCAAGGCCGCGTCGCTGACGATCATGGTCGGCGGTACGCAAAGCGCGTTCGACCGTGCAAAGCCGGTCTTTGAGAAGATGGGGAAGAACATCACGCTCGTCGGCGACAACGGCGTTGGCCAGACTACCAAGGTCGCCAACCAGATCGTGGTGGCGCTAACCATCGAGGCTGTGGCCGAAGCGCTTGTCTTCGCCTCCAAGGCTGGCGCCGATCCCGCCAAGGTGCGGCAGGCGTTGATGGGTGGGCTGGCCAATTCGCGCATTCTCGAAGTGCATGGCGAACGCATGATAAAGCGCACTTTCGCGCCCGGCTTCCGTATCGAGCTACACCAGAAGGACCTCAACCTGGCGCTTCAGGGCGCCAAGGCACTCGGCGTGTCGCTGCCCAATACGTCCATGACGCAGGAACTGTTCAATTCCTGTGCCGCAAATGGCGGGGGCAGGGAGGATCATTCGGCGCTGGTGCGCGCGCTGGAGAGGATGGCCAATTTCGAGGTTGGTGGCGAGGCCGGCGCCCGTAGCGACGCGGCCTGAACCAATCGAAGAGACGAACTTCTGTTTTGGTGCGTCCTTCGAGGCTCGCCCGCCGGGCTCGCACCTCAGGATGAGGGAAGTTTGGGCCAACGTTCCTCATCCTGAGGTGCGAGCGAAGCGAGCCTCGAAGGACGCACCGTGACGGCCTGAAGTTCAAATCTTGGATTCGTTAGGCGAGAGTCGAGAATCACGGACCGCATGTGGTCCATGATTCTCGTTTGCGTTCGTCGCCTATTTCGCCTTCACGCCCGCCAGGTGTTTTCGCGCGGCATAGAGGCTGATCGCCGCTGCATTCGACACGTTGAGCGAATGAATCACGCCCGGCATGTCGAGTCGGGCCAGCGCATTCACCGTCTCGCGAGTCTTGTGGCGCAGACCTTTGCCCTCCGCGCCGAGCACGAGGGCGATTCGCTCGCCCGAGAATGTGTGCTCCAGTTCCGCCGGCCCCTCCGAATCGAGCCCGATGGTCTGAAAGCCCGATTCGTGCAGTTCGCCCAACGCTTCAGCAAGATTCCGCACTTCGATCATATCGATGTGCTCCAGCGCGCCGGAGGCGGATTTCGCCAGCACGCCCGATTCCTGGGCGCTGTGGCGCGATGTGGTGATCAGCGCCCCGGCGCCGAATGCCACGGCCGAACGGATGATGGCGCCGACATTGTGCGGGTCCGTCACTTGGTCCAGCACCAGCACCAGCGGCGTATCGCCCAGTGCCGACAGTGCCTTGGGCTTCAAGGGTGCGGCTTCGATCAGCACGCCCTGATGGACGGCGTCGCTGCCGGTGATCTTGTCGATGTCGCGCGGCTCGACGATTTCCACAGGAAAGGGCAGGGACCCTTCGGCAATCTCAAGCCGCTCCAGCGCGTTGCGAGTCACCAGCATGCGGTGGATGTCGCGGCGCGGATTATCCAGCGCCGCACGCACCGTATGCAGGCCGTAGAGCCGCAAAAGGCCGTCGGCCGCGGCTTCGCCGGGCGGGATATTTGGTCGCGGGCGATGAGCCGGCTTACCGCCGCTCTTCTGGTCGCGATAGGCGCGCCGAAGCTTGGCGTAGTGGGAATCCTTGGGCGTTCCGGGCTTTTTTTCGTTGCTCATGACCGCTCTATAACTGCGGTGTTCCGCTTTGGATATGGGAACGGCGAATGCTGTGCGATAATTTCACCTGAAATTCCCAATGGCGTGGTTGACACGATCAGACCATATCGCCATAAGCGCAACCAGATTGACGAGCGGGAAACAACCCGGTCCGAAAATCGATCGAATGCCTCGTTGCATGGCTCCGATACAGCAGTATGGAGGAGTGCCCGAGTGGTTAAAGGGGACGGACTGTAAATCCGTTGACTCAGTCTACGTTGGTTCGAATCCAACCTCCTCCACCACTGCCGGACCGGAGCCTTGAAGGAAGTTGCGGGTATAGCTCAATGGTAGAGCAGCAGCCTTCCAAGCTGAATACGCGGGTTCGATTCCCGCTACCCGCTCCAGGCAACCCTCTGACATTTCAGCAATTTTAAGCATTTTCTAACTAATTCGGCTGAGCCCGATTCGGGACGTCGGATGCTACGAGCTTCTTCGCCCGCCGCTCGGTCGAATGCCGGCATCCTGCGAGGCGATGCTTCCGATGGCCGCCCAGTCGAGCGCTGCGCCGCCGGTCGCGATGAGGCGAAGGAACCGATCCTTCAGCAGGTTGGCCATCGGCATCGGCACTTTCAGATCCTCGGCGGCCGCGAGCGTCAGCCGGATGTCCTTCTGGCCAAGAGGGGCAGCAAAACCCGCCGGCTCAAACTTCTCCTGTGCGATCAATGCGCCGTAGGTTTTGTAGGCTGGCGCGTCGAACAGGGTCGACGTCAGGATCTCGACATACTGGCGCCGGTCGAGGCCGGCCTTTCCTATGAGAGCCAGAGCCTCGCCCAGGGATTCGATCACGCATGCAATAAGAAAATTGCCGCTCAGCTTGATCAGGTTCGCGTCCTTGGGGGTGGTGGAGATTACGAAGAGTTTTTGGCCGATCGCTTCCATAAACGGCCGCGCGCGATCGATGGCGTCATCGGTTCCTGCGGTGATCACGGCCAGTTGCCCCGCCGCCGCGACTTCGGGCCGGCCGAGAACGGGGGCGGAAACGAACAGCTGCCCCTTTCTTGCATGGGCGTCGGTCAGCCGCTGCGAGAGCGCAACGCTGATCGTACTGGAAGAAATGTGGACGGCACCCCTGGCCAGGCTGTCGATTACGCCGGCCTTGGAGAAGACGACGTCCGTCACTGCCTCGTCATTTGCGAGCATGGTAAACACGGCATCGCCCCGGCAGGCGTCGCCCGGGGCAGTCACGACGCTGGCGCCAAGCATGGCGAGCGGTTCCGCCTTGGCGGGGGTGCGGTTGTAGACGATGACGGAGTGCCCGGCCTTGAGCAAGCTCATCGCCATGCCGGAGCCCATTTGTCCAAGGCCGATGATACCCACCTTCATGGTGCCTCCGATCCGGCGAGACGTTTGCCTTCAGTTCTTCTCAGTATGTCTTCGGAGTTCCTAGAACACCGAAAGATATTTCAGCAGCGATACTATGCCGATGATGATCACCACGATCTGGATGATCTGTTGCATCCTGGCGTCGACCGGAAGTCTCTGGACAAGATACAGAACAAGAATGACGACAAGGAACGTAATCAAAATGCTGACGACTGCAGATGCGCCCATCGCTGCATCTCCGGGAATGAAAACTTGAAACTCCCTTAATAACGCTCGGCGCGGCTTTGGGTTGCCAAAATGACGGCCTGCAAGCTGCTGCCGGAGGTGCCGGGAACGCTGCGTTTTTCCGAAAACTGCCGAGGCGCTTGGCAATATGTCAGAAGCGCTGTCCGATGCTCTTCCAAGTGCAACGGATCGTTCCTATATGCCGTCTCATCACCGATAACGGAGCGATCGCCCTGCCGGGGGCGGCGTAGATTGTCAAAAGACTCTTGTGTTTTTTGGCCTTTCTCGCTAATCGCCCCGCAGTCGAACCCAAACCGAAGCCCGCCGCCAAGGAAAATATACGATGGCTAAGAGTAAATTTGAGCGCAACAAGCCGCATGTGAACATTGGCACGATTGGTCACGTTGACCATGGCAAGACGTCGCTGACGGCTGCGATCACGAAGTATTTCGGCGAATTCCGCGCCTATGACCAGATCGACGCGGCGCCGGAAGAGAAGGCGCGCGGCATCACGATCTCGACCGCGCACGTCGAGTACGAGACGGCCAACCGTCACTACGCCCACGTCGACTGCCCCGGCCACGCCGACTACGTGAAGAACATGATCACCGGTGCTGCCCAGATGGACGGCGCGATCCTGGTCGTGTCGGCTGCCGACGGCCCGATGCCGCAGACTCGCGAGCACATCCTGCTCGCCCGTCAGGTCGGCGTGCCGTCGATCGTCGTGTTCCTCAACAAGGTCGACCAGGTCGACGACGCCGAGCTGCTCGAGCTGGTTGAGCTCGAAGTGCGCGAGCTGCTGTCGAAGAACGAATTCCCGGGCGACGACATTCCGATCGTCAAGGGTTCGGCGCTGGCCGCTCTCGAAGACTCCAACAAGGAGATCGGCGAGAACGCGATCCGCAAGCTGATGGAAGAGGTTGACGCCTACATCCCGACGCCTGAGCGTCCGATCGACCAGCCGTTCCTGATGCCGATCGAAGACGTGTT
>NZ_JARXVF010000004.1 GCF_029892515.1 Pseudaminobacter soli (ex Li et al. 2025)
TAAGCCTGCCGCCAGCGTTCGTTCTGAGCCAGGATCAAACTCTCAAGTTTGTAAGACTTTGATTTGGCTTGTTCGTCTCCGCGTCAGCCAAAGGCCTCGCGGATACTAGGTCACGCTTGAATCGACGAGAACATTCACACCTCGCATCTTCAACCAAGGTCAAAGACGCGGTGTAACTTTCTCTCGAAACGTGTCCGCCAAAGTCTCGCTTTGACCCATCACTGCGGAACTTTCATCCCGCTCCGGGTCCAGCAGATCTCTGCCGCCCACGTTTCTCTTTCTTCAATCTTCAGTTTTCAAAGAACAGACATCGCCAGACACGATGTCGCGGCCCCATTTCGCTTTTCGGCTCCAGGGGCCATTCGAGGTCGCTCACGCGGCTCGCTTGATTTCGTCAACCAGGGCTTCTCAGAAGCGAACTTCCTCGCCGCCAGCGGCGCACCGCCCTCGTTGTTGAGGCGTATATGGCTCCAACCTCCCAAACTGTCAACGCCAATCTGCTCCCCGTTTGAACTTTTTACGACACAAACCACAAACCCCAGCAAATCCCTGCGGAAGGTCAAAGCGGGCACCTGTCCGATGATGGGCGCACCCGGGCTCGACGAGCCGAACAAAGGCAAACAGGGCCGGAATCAGGCGAGCGAAAGCCGACTCGGAGCCCCTCTCCGCAGCCATTTCTCGCGAGTCACCGCGGCAACCCGGGCCTTCTTTATAGAAAGCCCCCCAAGCCGCCCCGGCCCTGGCGGAACCGATTCCGAAAAGCTCGCCGTTCAGGGCTGGAAAGCCGGCCGTGAGCGATTCAGGCCGCTCGAATCGGAACCGGTGAGGTTCTCCTCGATCCGACAGCTGGACAAGAAGCACTGTCGACTTCTTCTTCTCTCAGCAAAGGCCGCTTTCGTCCGCTGAAACATCGTGGGCGGTCCGAATAAGCCGTCTAGGCGCGGCCCCCCTCCCCGACCGAGCACTGCTCCGATTGCTGGCGCCGGGCGCGATATTGCCCGGCGATCCACTCAAATGTGCCTGGCCGACATCTCCTTTTCGATGAAGTCCGCCTGCCTGATCGCCAGCGAGACGATGGTCAGCGTCGGGTTCTCCGCGCCGCCGGTCGTGAACTGGCTGCCATCGGACACGAACAGATTCTTGATGTCGTGCGTTTGGCCGTGCTTGTTGACCACACCGTCTTGCGGCTTCTCGCTCATCCGGTTGGTGCCGAGATTGTGCGTGGACGGATAGGGCGGTGTCGGGAAGGTGCGGGTCGCGCCGACCGCATCATAGAGGGCTTGCCCTTGCTTGTAGGCATGGTTGCGCATGGCCGTGTCGTTCTCATGATCGTCGAAATGGACGTCGGCGATCGGCATACCATGCTCGTCCTTTTCCTCTTTGTGCAAGGTGACGCGGTTGTCCTCGCGCGGCATGTCTTCACCGACGATCCAAAGCCCGGCCATATGATCGTAATGGTCTAGCGCGGTGGTAAACGACCGGCCCCAGGCACCTGGGTCGAGGAAGGCGGCCATGAAGGGCAGGCCAAGCGAGAGGGTCTCGAACTCGTAACCGCCGAAGAAGCCGCGCGAGGGATCATTGCGGGCCTCATCTTGTATGACGCCGGCCATCGTCGTGCCGCGATACATGTGCACCGGCTTGTCGAAAATGGCGTAGACCGAGCCCGTCGTGTGGCGCATGTAGTTTTTGCCGACCTGCCCCGAGGAATTCGCCAGTCCGTTCGGGAACTTGCTCGATTCGGAATTGAGCAGCAGGCGCGGGCTCTCGATCGAATTGCCGGCCACGGCCACGATGCGGGCTTTCTGCTCCTGCATCTTGCCGTCCTTGTCTACATAGACAACGCCAGTGACCTTGCCGCTTTTATCGTGGTTGATCTTGATCGCCATGGAGTTCGGCCGCACCTCCAGATGCCCGGTGGCCTCGCCCTTGGGGATTTCGGTATAGAGCGTCGACCATTTGGCGCCCCATTTGCAGCCCTGGAAGCAGAAACCTGTCTGCTGGCAGAAATTGCGGTCGTCGCGCGGCTCGGAGTTGATCGCCATGCGGCCGGTCGAGCACTCCTTGTAGCCAAGTTTGTCGGCGCCGGCCTTCAACACCTTGAAGTTGTTGTTGCCGGGCAAGCCGGGAATGCCGTTGGTGCGGGTCACCCCCAACTTGTCCTCGGCCTTGGCGTAGTAGGGCTCCATTTCGGCAAGCGTGATCGGCCAGTCGAGCAGGCTGGCGCCGTCGATCTTGCCATAGGTCGAAAGCGTCTTGAATTCGTGCTCCTGGAAGCGCAGTGACGCTCCCGCCCAATGCGTCGTCGAGCCACCAACCGCCTTGACGATCCAGGCCGGCAGATTGGGAAAATCTTTCGCCACGCGCCAGTCGCCGGAAGCGATGCGCTTGTCCTTCCAGGCAAGCTGGGCGAATGACGCCCACTCGTCGTTGACGAAGTCCTCATATTCGTAACGGCCGCCCGCCTCGAGGATGACGACGTCTATGCCCTTCTGGGCAAGCTCGTTGCCCAAAGTGCCGCCGCCCGCTCCCGAGCCGACGATGACGACGACATTTCCGTTATTCAGGTCAAATGGTGCTGCCATGGTTTCCTCCCATGAATTCCGTTCGAGGGCTGGCGGCGTAGCCGCTCAGAGCCACTCGATGTCGTCGAAGCCGCGATGGATGTAGCCCCCCTTGGAGTAGGACTCGCCTTCGTAGCCGAAGACCGGCCAGATCTCCTTCTGGTTATAAAGATCGACCACGAGCCCACTGCGGATCGCCTGGAAAAAGGGAGTCGCCTCGATCTGCTTCAGCACGGCGACGCGCTGATCCTCCCAGCCAAGACCGCGATAGCCACCAACGCCGGCGCGCTGGTCGAGATCGGCGACGCCGGCCTCGATCATTTGCTTGTATGAGGGTTCCTTGCCGGCCTTCTCATCATGGGTCTTGACGGCGATCGCATAATATTTGTCGGCCAGTTGATCGTGCGGGTAGGTGTCGCGCGCCATCTGGATGAGCGTCGCCATGGTCTCGGGCTTCAGCGCCGAAGTTTCCAGGCCCCAGGCGTGCTCGGGGCTGATGACTGCGCTGCCCGATATCACCAGCAGCATGCCGATGCCGCCGCGCTTCAGCAATTCTCGCCGCGAAAGCCCCGGCTTTCCGTCGTAAATCGTGACCATCTTTTCCTCCCTGCTGGCTATGCGCCCTCCCGAGCGCAGTTGCTGGCGCCGCGCATGCTGCGCGACCGCACAACCTCCTATTTGTACCGGCCTCGTCGCTGGAGAACCTCGATCTTGTAGCCGTCCGGATCCTCAATGAAGAAGAAGCGCGCAAGCGGCGTGCCGTCGTGCTCCATCCCAACGATCTTTTTCGGATTGAGGCCCAGCGCACTGAGGCGGTCGTGCTCACTGTCGAGATCGGCGACCGACACCGCCAGGTGCCCGTAGCCGTCGCCGAGCGCGTAGGGCTCGTCCCGCCCCTTGTTGATGGTCAGTTCGAGCTCGAACTCGCTCTCGAGATTGCTGAGATAGACAAGCGTAAAAGTCTCGAAATCGAGCCGGTCCGCAACTTCGAGGCCAAAGGCCTTGTTATAGAAATCGATCGATCGAGCCTCGTCGAGAACCCGGATCATGGAGTGAATAGCCTTCGCCAAATCGTACTCCGTCAAACAGTCGTATTGGCGCGATTATGAGCGGTGCAAAAGAAAGATGGTGGCAGCCGGTTACCACGTGCAAATCCTTGCCCGCGCTAAAGAGGCAGACGGCGGGGCTTTTGCGGGCAGGGAGGACCAAAGTTCGATTGCCGCCGCAACGTTTTGATCCGAAGATGCAAAAGGGGGCAGGCGGAGGAGGCACCGGCACCCTCCGTCTGCCTGCCCAACAACAACGGGAGGTCGCAATATGTGCAAGGTTTTCGCCGGGCAGAATCCGGATGGCTACCGTCAGATCAACCGTTCGATCCGCATCGCCGGGCATTCTACGAGCATCCAGCTCGAGGCGACGTTCTGGGAGTTGCTGGACGAGATTGCCGACAGCCAGGGGCTGACGACGCCAAAATTCATCTCCAAGCTTTACGATGAGGCACTCGAGATCAACGGCGTGATCCCGAACTTCGCGTCCATGCTGCGCACGACCTGCGCGCTCTATCTGCGCGGCCACCAGCCCAGCGCGGAAGAAAAGCAAGCCCTCAAACGCGAAGCCGCCTGACGCCTCCACGCAACGAGGCGGGGTCATCGGGACATTTCAGCGAAAGGCGATGCGATCTCCGGCGGCTCGCCACTAGCTGCTCAAAAGCTGGCGATGAAATTTCTCAAATCCGAGCTTCGATCAGGAACGGCCCCTTGCGCGACAGGGCCGCGTTGAACAGGTCGGTGAACTGTTCGATCGTCTCGGCACGCGCCGCTTCTACGCCCATGCCGCGCGCCAGCGAGCACCAATCGAGTTCGGGTGAATCGAGATCGAGCATGCGGCGCGCGTTGCGGCCGAAATTGTTGACGCCGACGTTGCGCATCTCGCCCTGAAGGATCGCATAGGCGCGGTTGGAGAGGATGACGGTCACCACATCCAGGTTTTCGCGTGCCTGCGTCCACAGGCCCTGCACCGTATACATGCCGCTGCCATCGGCCTGCATCGCGATGATCTTGCGATCCGGGCAGGCGACGCCGGCACCGACCGCCAGCGGAATGCCCTCGCCGATGGCGCCGCCGGTGAGTGGGATGTGGTCGTGCGGGTTAAGGCCTGGCGCAAGAGCTGCCAACCGGCCGCCCGACGTGATGGATTCATCGCAGATAATAGCGTTTTCGGGCAGGGCGCGGGCGACCGCGATGGAGATGCTGTCGGCGTTGAGGTCGCCGGTTGGTGCCGTGATATCGCGCTGGGCGAAACGGTTGGGCGCAAAAGGCGAATCCTTGCGCAGGCCGATACCCTCGGCGAGAGCGCCAAGCGCCTCGGCCAGATCGTTTTCATGGCCGGCCAACTCGATGATTTCGCAGCCAGGCTGGAGCATGGTGCTCGGCTTGCCTGGATAGGCGAAAAAGCCGACCGGCTGCTTGCCGCCAACGCAGATCGCCACCTCGAACTCGCGCAGAGCCTCGACCGCCTGGTCGACAACGTAGGGAACGGGACGCGCGGCAACCCGCCCTGCCCCGCGTTCGGTACGGTCGGAAGTCTGTGAAAACAGCGCCGCGCCGGTGGCCGCCGAGATGCGTCCCGCCGTTTCCAGCGCATTGGCGCGCAGCGCCCGGCCAGCAAGGATGATGACGGTGCGTTTGCCGCTGCGTAGCGCGGCGGCGGCAGCAGACAGCGCATTGGCGGAAATAGCAGGCCGCGCGGGGAGCGTGATCGGCGAAAGCACTTCGGGCGCAACCTCGCCCCAAGCCGCGTCGGCCGGCAAGATCATGGTGGAGACGCCGCGCCGCATCAAAGATTCAATGTAAGCTTCCTCCGTCCTTGCGCGGACATCGGCCGAACCACCAATGCGGCCAACCCAATGCGACATAGGCCGCGCGAGGCTTTCGATATCGCTGGTCAGCGGCGCATCAAATTCCAGGTGATAGCTGGCATGGTCGCCGACGACATTGACCATAGGTGTGCGTGCGCGCCGCGCGTTGTGCAGATTGGCAAGGCCGTTGGCGAGGCCGGGTCCGGTGTGCAGCAGCGTTGCAGCCGGCTTGTCGGCCATGCGCGCATAGCCGTCGGCCGCACCGGTCACCACGCCCTCCGAAAGACCCAGCACGCAACGCATTTCCGGCTTGCGGTCCAGCGCTGCCACGAAGTGCATTTCCGAGGTGCCGGGGTTGGCGAAGCAGACATCGACGCCGTTCACCAGCAATACGTCGCAAAGCATATCGGCGCCGTTCATGTCGCGCTCTTTCCTGTCATGATCGAATTCGGAGGAGGAGCCGGCGACGCGGAGCATCGCCGGAAAGTTCCAGCTAGATCGCCGCGCGGCGATCTAGCTCTTTGCTCGAGAATCGGATTTTCCGAAAACCGGATTCCACTTTTCGGTCCGATACTTAGAAGAACGCCTGGATGCCGGTCTGGGCGCGGCCGAGGATCAGCGCGTGCACGTCGTGCGTGCCCTCATAGGTGTTGACCGTCTCCAGGTTCTGCGCGTGGCGCATGACGTGGTAGCCGATCTGGATGCCGTTGCCGCCATGCATGTCGCGCGCCTGGCGGGCGATGTCGAGCGCCTTGCCGCAGTTGTTGCGCTTGACGAGGCTGATCATCTCCGGCGCGAACTGGTGCTCGTCCATCAGCCGGCCGACGCGCAACGAGGCCTGCAGGCCGAGCGCGATCTCGGTCTGCATGTCGGCGAGCTTCTTCTGGTAGAGCTGCGTTGCCGCCAGCGGCTTGCCGAACTGCTTGCGGTCAAGGCCGTACTGGCGAGCGCGGTGCCAGCAGTCTTCCGCCGCACCGAGCACGCCCCAGGAAATGCCGTAGCGGGCGCGGTTGAGGCAGCCGAACGGCCCCTTGAGGCCCGACACGTTGGGCAGCAGCGCGTCCTCGCCGACCTCGACGCCGTCCATGACGATCTCGCCGGTGATCGAGGCCCTGAGCGACAGTTTGCCGGCGATCTTCGGCGCCGACAGCCCCTGCATGCCCTTGTCGAGCACGAAGCCGCGGATGGCGTCCTTGCCGTCCTCGCCCTTGAGCTTGGCCCAGACGACGAACACGTCGGCGATCGGCGCGTTCGAGATCCACATTTTGGACCCGGAGATCCGGTAGCCGTTCGCCGTCTTTTCGGCGCGCGTCTTCATGCCGGCCGGGTCGGAGCCGGCATCCGGCTCGGTCAGGCCGAAGCAGCCGATCCACTCGCCCGAGGCCAGCTTGGGCAGGTATTTTTTCCGCTGCGCTTCCGAGCCATAGGCGTAGATCGGGTACATGACCAGCGACGACTGCACGCTCATCATCGAGCGGTAGCCGGAATCGACGCGCTCGACCTCGCGCGCGATCAGGCCGTAGGTGACGTAGTTGGCGCCAAGCCCGCCATAGGCCTCCGGCACGGTGACGCCGAGCAGCCCCGCCTCGCCCATCTCGCGGAAAATCGCCGGATCGGTCTTCTCGTCGAGATAGGCTTCCTCGATGCGCGGCGCCAGCTTGTCGGCGGCAAACGCGGCGGCCGCGTCGCGGATCATGCGCTCGTCCTCTGTCAGCTGACCGTCGAGCAGGAAGGGATCATCCCAGACGAAACTGGCTTTATCGCTCATCGGTCGTTCCTCCACATACGTAAATGCTGCCGTGGTTGAGCTTCGGCAATATTGGCCTTCCCACAGGGACCCGCGCGCCTTGCAACATCCTGCGATAGTCACCCAGGGGAATGATGGATCGCCAATATCATCGCTCATTATCTTGAGCAATATGCGACCACAGCTTTAGAGATAGGGCGGCGTGCAGCCCGAGATCACAACTGTGCGCCTGTCGGAGACATTCCGGAAACGATGCGGAATGCGACTGTCAAACAAATAGGCTTCCCCTGCCTTCAACACGCGCACCTCATTGCCGACCGTCACTTCCAACTCGCCCTCGACCACAAAACCGCCTTCGGAGGACGCATGTTGCAGCAGCGTCTCGCCGGTGTCTGCCTGCGGCTCGTAAACCTCGTGAAGCATCTGTAGATTGTGGCCGCGTGCGTCACCGATCTGCCGAAGCGTCATGCGCCCCAGGCCGTCGCCGATCGCATTGACGGCGACTTTTGACGTCAGATCAACAAGTTGATCCGCATTGAAGAACGGCCCCGCGAGAGGCCTGCGTTCGGGCTCGAAGAAATCAGCCATGCTGACGCCAAGCCCGCTCAGAATCTTGCGCAGCGTCGAGATCGAAGGGCTGACCTTGTTCTTCTCGACGTTCGATATCTGCGCATGCGGGACGCCCGCACGATCCGCCAACTGGCGCTGCGATAGGCCTGCAGCACTACGCATCGCATTCAACCGCGCGCCAATGTCGAATTGATCGCCCACTTTGCCGAGCCTCGCTTGAACCAAATTGCCTTCCGAAGCGGTCAGAAGCCCAACTTCGCAGGCGGCGCCCCTTCAGGACGGCCATTATTTTAGCCGAAAACTCATCGCTAGCGCGACCGAAAACGGCGAATTCCGAAAGAATATGAGCTGCCCCTGGCATGAGACGGATGCCCGGCTGGCGTATTCCAAGGATATTTTTGCCACGTTAGGCAATTAGCTGCATCGGTCGGTGGTCGGGTTTGCCCTCGCCGCCCCGTTCTAACATTCCAGCTTCCGGAAATTCCCATGAGTCTCGCATTCGGTCGTCACTACCTGGCCATACCGGGCCCTTCGGTCATTCCTGACCGGGTGCTGGGCGCGATGCATCGCGCGGCGCCCAACATCTATCAGGGCGAGTTGGTGGAGATGATGCCGGGCCTGCTGCGCGATCTGCGGCGCGTGGCACGAACCGAGAAGGCGAATGTCGCCATCTACATTGCCAATGGCCATGGCGCCTGGGAGGCGGCCAACGCCAACCTGTTCTCGCGCGGCGACAAGATCCTGTCGGCCATCACCGGGCATTTCGGCAACACCTGGGCGCTGAGCGCCAGGAACGTGGGCGTCGATGTCGAGAGCATCGACTTTGACAAGAAACCGATTGATCCGGCACAAATAGAGGAAGCCCTGCGGGCCGACAGCGCGCACCGCATCAAAGCCGTTTTCGTCACGCACACCGACACAGCAACCACCATCCGCAACGACGTAGCGGCGGTGCGCAAGGCGATCGACGCCGCCGGGCACCCTGCCCTGCTCGCGGTGGACGCCATCGCATCTCTCGGATGCGACCCGCTCCATTTCGACGACTGGGGCATCGACGTGCTGATCAGCGCAAGCCAAAAGGGCCTGATGACGCCCCCGGGCCTGAGCTTCATCTGGTTCTCAGACAAGGCGCTGGCCGCCTCCGAAGGGTCCGAACAGGTGACACCCTATTGGGACTGGAGGCTGCGCAGCCTGAGCACGGAGTTCTATCGCTATTTCGCCGGAACCGCCCCCACCCACCACCTCTATGGACTGCGCGAGGCGCTGACGATGCTTCTCGACGAGGAAGGACTGGAGGCCGCATGGAAGCGCCATGCAGCACTGGCTTCCAGCGTGTGGGCTGCCTTTGACGCATGGTCCAAGGGCGGCGACATCGCACTCAATGTTGCGGACAAGGCAATGCGTTCGCATTCGGTAACGGGCGCGCGCATCGGAAATGGCGGTGCGGTCCGTCTGCGGGAGTGGCTGGAGAAGAATGCCGGCGTTACGCTGGGCATCGGGCTCGGCATGGCCGCCCCGACCGAACCGGCCTATGGCGACTATCTGCGCATCGCCCACATGGGCTACGTCAACGCGCATATGACGCTCGGCGTACTTTCCGCCATGGAGGCGGGAATGCGCTCGTTAGGCATTCCGCACGGCACCGGTGCGCTCGATGCGGCTGCACAGGCCATCGCCGACGCCATTTGAAAGATTTGGCAGCAGAGCGGCAACGCTTCTGCGGACGCAATTGCGTCGAAAGAGAGCGCTTATCGGTTGTCGTGTCCCCAGCATGCGTCAGCGCTTGGCAAGATTTACAATCGTCAGGCGTAGGCATTTGACGCAGCCGCCCGCCGGCCATGCTGACATGCCTGTTTCTATCCAACGCTCCTGAAAAGCCGAGGTGTATGCTGTCGGGCACGCTCAATGCCTGACTGCGTCATGGCATCGGCGCCTAGCTCATCGTCCAGTGGTTTGAATGCCGGCGGACCGGTTGCGGAGCGTTTCAGCCCACAATCTCAAATCGGGTGAATGACCGTGCTGTCATGCGGGCGGTGACCGAAACGCACCGCCCCGACCTACTTATGTGACAGGCCCGGAAGAAAAACCTTGACATGTTTCCGTTTCGGAAATGAAACTCGGATTATTAAGCCGGTACGGAATTTCCGCATGTCACAGCGCTACCAAGTTGACGATCTGGATCGCGAGATCATCGGCCATCTCACTGAAGATGGGCGCCTTTCGGCGGCAGAGATTGCCGGCCGGATCGGCAGTGTTTCGGAGCGCACGGTCCGCAATCGCATCGCTGCGCTGTTGCAGGCCAACATGATCGTGATCGGAGCCATTCCCGATCCGGTGGCGCTGGGACGCGACGTTCAGGTCGAGCTGATCATCGAGGTTGAGCCCGGGCGGCTGGACGAAGTTGCCATCTTGCTCGCCGAATATGAGGAAATCGGCTACCTCGCCGCGACTAGCGGCACGTCGAACCTGAGCGCCTCGCTTTTCGTCACCGACCATGCGGCGCTTCTGGATTTCATCGATCAGGAACTGGGCAAGCTGCCCGGCGTCAAGCGCGTGACGAGTTCTGTCGTCCTGCGGCTTTACAAGGTTTTCGGCACAAGGACGACCGCGCTCAACCGCGGAACGGACCTTGGCGGCAAGAAGAAGGGATAACCATGCTGCGCATTGGGGTGGATGTAGGCGGAACCAATACGGATGCGGCGCTGCTGCGCGGCACCGAAGTTCTGGCGACGGTGAAAACCTCGACCACGGCGGATGTGACCTCGGGTGTCGGCGCGGCGATCCGCACGGTCCTGGCCGAAGCAGGCGTCGCCGCGGCTGCGGTCAATGCGGTCATGGTCGGCACGACGCATTTCCTCAATGCCGTGGTCGAAGGCCGTCATCTCGAAAAGGTCGGCGTCCTGCGGCTCTGCGGGGCCGCCACGCGCTCGCTGCCGCCGATGATCGACTGGCCGGAAAACTTGCGCGCCATCGTCGAAGGTGGTGCGGCCATGGTGGGCGGTGGCCTGAACTATGACGGCTCCGAAATCGCCCCGCTCGACGTCGACGCGATCCGCGCGGCCTGTCGCAATTGGCGCGCCAAGGGCATTTCGGCCATTGCGGTCTGTTCGGTCTTTGCGCTGGTTGATCCGCGCATGGAGAATGAAGCCGCCGAGATCATCGCCAAGGAAATGCCCGAGGCTGCGGTCAGCCTTTCGCACAGGATCGGCCGCACTGGACTGTTGCCGCGCGAGAATGCGACGGTCCTGAACGCAAGCCTGAACACGCTCGGACGCGAGACGGTCGGCGCATTCCGTTCGGCCTTTGCCGCACTCGGCCTGAATTGCCCGCTCTATCTGACGCAGAACGACGGCACCCTGATGTCGGCGGATTTCGCCGAACGCTATCCAGTCTTCACCATCGCCTCCGGCCCCACCAACTCGATGCGTGGGGCAGCCTTCCTCACCGGGCTCAGCGATGCCGCAGTCATCGACATCGGCGGCACCACGACCGATATCGGCATGCTGGTCGCCGGCTTCCCGCGCACCCGCAGCGAAGGCGCGATGATCGGCGGCGTGCCGACGAATTTCCGTGTGCCCGACGTCTATTCCTTCGGCCTCGGCGGCGGCAGCATAGTGCGGCCTGAACCAAGGCTGACTGTCGGCCCGGATTCTGTCGGGTTCCGGCTGCCGCAAAAGGCGCTTTGCTTTGGCGGCGACACGCTGACTGCGACCGATATCGCGGTGGCTGCGGGTCTCGTCGATCTAGGAGATCGTAGCCGGCTTAGCCACATCTCTCCCGACTTCGCTCGGCAGGCGCTGGCGCAGATGAAGGCCAGCATCGAGACGGTTCTGGACCGGATGAAGCCAAGCGCCGACCCGATCCCCGCCATTCTGGTCGGCGGCGGCTCGGTTCTGGTCGAGGGCCTGCTTGAGGGAACCTCGGTCTCGCTGAAGCCGGATCATTTCGGCTCGGCCAATGCCATCGGCGCGGCGATCGCACAGGTCTCCGGCGAGGTGGACAGCGTGGTTTCGCTGGAAGGCTCCAGCCGCGAGAAAGCCCTGGAGATCGTAGTTGGCGAAGCACGGGCGCGCGCGGTCGAGGCCGGGGCAGATGCCGATACGGTGATCCTGGCCGAAATCGAGGAAACGCCGCTGGCCTATCTGCCCGGCAATGCCATTCGCGTCGCGGCGAAAGTGATTGGAGAATTGCGGGCATGAAATACTGGACCCTGACCGAAGCCGACATCGACCGTATCGCCATCGGCTGCGGCATCTTGGGGACCGGCGGCGGCGGCAGCACCTATCACGGCTCGCTGCGCGCCAAGGCATTGCTTCGCGCCGGCAAGAGAATTCGCATGGTGCGGCCGGCAGACATGGCACCGGACGCGCAGATCCTCGGCATCGGCGGCATTGGCGCCCCAACAGTGGGCATCGAGAAGATCGCCGAAGGCAGCGAAGGCGTGCGGCTTTTGAATGCGGTCGAGCGGCATCTCGGACGCAAGGTGGATGCGCTGCTCGGCGACGAGGTTGGCGGCGGCAACGGCATTGCGCCAATGCTGACGGCGGCCATGGCCGACCTGCCTGTGGTCGATGCAGACGGCATGGGCCGCGCCTTCCCCGAAGTGCAGATGACGACCTTCTTCATTCATGGCCAGGCGGTGCAGCCGGCGGCCCTTGCCGACGCGGACGGCAACGTGCTGATCGTCACCGAAGCCACCACGCCGAAGATGCTGGAAAAGCTCTTGCGCGCCGGCACCATTGCCATGGGCTGCACGGCTTTGATGACCACTGCGCCGATGTCCGGCGACTTCGTGCGCCGCTTTGGTGTGCCCCACACCACGAGCCAGGCCTGGAGCCTTGGTGACGCGGTGCTGACTGCGCGAGCGGCAAAGGCCGATCCGGTCGAGGCCATCCTGAAGCAATCGGGCGGCGTGCGTCTGATGCGCGGCAAGGTCACCGACATTGGCCGCCGTGTCATGGCAGGCTTCACCCGGGGCAAGCTCACAGTGGCAGGGCTCGACACGGATGCCGGGCGCAGCCTCACTGTCGACATCCAGAACGAATATCTGATCGCGCGTGAAGGCGAGAAGATCATCACCATGGTGCCGGACCTGATCTGCATCGTGGATTCAGAAACTGGCCGCGCGATCGGCACGGAAGAGCTGCGCTATGGCCTGCGCATCGACGTACTGTCGATGCCCGCGCCTGTGCTGCTGCGCAGCGAGATCGCGCTGGCCTCCGTCGGACCGCGCGCCTTTGGCTATGATTTCGACTTTGTACCGATGGGCGTCTCTGCCGATGCGCCCGCGGTGCCGCACTACAAAGAAGACGCCTGAGCGTCCGCCCTCCAGCCGACAATCCATTGGGAGACTGAAATGAATCGCCGTCACTTCCTGCAAACCGCAGCCCTTGCAGCTCTCGCCAGCGCGACTACCTCGCGCTGGAATCTCGCCATGGCCGAAGGCAATGGCAGCATCTTCACGCTTGCCTATCCCACCAGCTTCCCGGATCTGGATCCGGCTACCTCGTTTTCGAATGATGGCGCAGTGCTCGCCAATGTCTATGAGGGGCTGACGCGCTACATCCCGGCAACCGAAACCACCGAGGCCAAGATCGAGCCGCTGCTCGCCACCTCCTGGGATGTCAGCGAGGACGGCAAGACCTGGACCTTCCATCTGCGCGATGGCGTGAAGTTCCATGACGGCAGCCCGCTCACCTCGGAAGCCGTGAAGGGCTCGATCGAGCGCACCAAGAAGATCGGCGGCGGCGCGGCCTTCATCTGGGGCTCGGTCAGCTCGATCGAAACCCCCGATCCGCTGACGGTTGTTTTCAAGCTTTCCGACCCGCAGCCGGTCGACCTGATCGCCTCGGCGGGCTTCGCCGCGTGGATCTATGCCCCGTCGTCGCATGATAAGGACAATGCCTGGTTCAATACCGGCAACGACGCGGGCACCGGGCCGTTCCGCATCTCGCGCTACGAGCCGGGCCAGCGCGCGGTGCTGGACCGGGCCGAAGCCTATTGGGGGAAGGTGCCGGAAGGCGGCTTCCAGACGATTTCCTTCGAGATCATCGAGGACACGACGCTCGCACAGAACATGATCGAGAGCGGCCAGGCCGACTGGACCGAAAGCATTCCCTTCGAAAACCTCGAAGCGATGAAGTCCAATCCCGATCTGCGCGTGGTGGTGAACCCGTCCTTCGAGACGCTGTTCGGCCTCTACAACGTGAAGCGCGCGCCTCTCGACAAGGTCAAGGTGCGCCAGGCCCTGTCGCTTGCCTTCCCCTACGACGATGTGATTTCGGCAGGCACCATGGGCCTTGGTACGCGCGCCAAGGGCGTTGTGCCGGCAGGCATCTGGGGTCACGACGCCGAGGCGCCGATCCCGCAGACGGACCTGAAGGCTGCAGCGGCCCTTCTCGCCGAAGAGGGTGTTGAGCCGGGGCTGGAACTGGTGATGACCTATTCCACCACCCAGGCCCTCTCGGCGGTTGCCGGCGAACTGTGGAAAGCCAATCTGGAAACCCTCGGCATCAAGCTGACCCTGCAGCCTATGGCATGGGAAGCGCAATGGCAGCTGGGCAAGTCGAACCCAGAAGCGGCGCAGGACATCTTCGTCATGTTCTGGTGGCCGACCTTCGTCACGCCCTACGACTATCTCGTCAGCCTGTTCCACAGCGAAGAGAAGCCGAACTTCAACCTCGGCTACTATTCCGACCCCGAGGTCGACGCCAAGATCGACGAGGCTGCCAAGCTCTCGGGCACCGATCGCCCGCGCGCCGAGAAACTGTTCATCGAGGCACAGCGCAAGGTGATCGAGGACGCGGCGGCAGTGTTCATGCTTGACCGCCCGAATGTTCATATCATTCGCTCGGACATCAAGGGCTATACGGACAATCCGGCCTATGGCCATGTCACCTTTGTCAACGAACTGAGCCGGTAAGGCTCCCGGCGGTCTGATGGAACTCGCACGCTACATCCTGCGCCGGATGGTCCTTTCCGCCTTCGTGGTGCTGGGGGTGACCTTTCTGGTCTTCATCGTGGCGCAGGTGGTTCCGTCAGACCCCGCCTCGCTCTATGCCGGGCCGCGACCAACGGCTGAGCAGATCGAGAAGGCGCGTCAGGAGTTGCACCTTGACGCTCCCTTGATCGAGCGGTTCGCTGGGTTTGCCAAAGCCATGGCGACCGGCGACTTCGGCGTGTCCTACAAATCGCGCCGTCTGATCGCCGAGGATCTGCGGGCTTATCTTCCCGCAACGTTGGAACTGGCGGTCTTTTCCACCGGCCTCGCCCTGCTGATCGGCATTCCGCTCGGCGTCCTTGCCGCGGCGCGGCAGGGGAAATGGCCCGACAGGCTCGGCAGCCTCAGTTCAATTGCGGCGGTTGCGATGCCGACCTTTTTCCTGGCCATGATTTTGCAGCTTATTTTCGCGCAATGGCTCGGCTTCCTGCCGCTCTCCGGGCGTCTTTCGCGGGAGATCTCGATCACCGCGCCGCTGCAGATGGTGACCGGCTTCAACCTGTTTGACGCACTGCTCGCCGGCCGGCTCGACGCCTTTGGTGATGCCTTCAGGCACCTGATCCTACCTGCACTTACTCTGGCGTCCTATCCTGCCGGCGTCGCCATGAGGCTGACGCGATCGGCCATGATCGAGATCCTCGAGCGCCGCCATGTCACCGCCGCGCGAGCGCTTGGCCTTTCCGAGCCGCGTATCCTGTTCAGCCATGCGCTCCCGAATGCCATGGGACCGGCATTGACTGTGATCGGCCTTTCCTTTGCCTATGCGCTGACCGGCGCGGTTCTGGTCGAGATCATCTTCGCCTGGCCGGGCCTCGGCCGCTACGTCTCTGAGGCGATCCTCGCCAAGGATTTCCCTGTCATCGCGGCGGTCACCATGGTGGTGACGATCTGCTATGTGGTGATGAACCTTTTTATCGACATTGCCCAGGCCTTGGTCGATCCGCGAGTGGCGCTGTCATGAACAGGCTTGTCCAACGTCTCGGCTGGCCAGGCACGATCGCCCTCGGGGTCGTTCTCGTGATCGTGCTTGTTGCCGTATTTGCTCCTTGGGTCGCCCCCTATCCCCAGCAGGGTGTTGGCGCGCCGAACGTGGCGGCCAAGCTGTCTTCCCCTTCGGCGCAATACTGGCTCGGCACTGATCATCTTGGGCGCGACATGCTCAGCCGCATCATCTACGGCACCCGGGTTTCGCTGACCAACGGCGTGCTGATCGTCACCTTTTCCCTGCTCATCGGCCTGCCGGTCGGCTTGGCCGCAGGCTATTTCGGCGGCTGGATCGACGAAGCGCTGATGCGCGGCACCGATATCTTCCTCGCCTTTCCAGCACTGCTGTTGGCGGTTCTGATGGCTGCCGCTCTTGGGCCGGGCTTTCTCAACAGCATCATCGCGGTCTCTGTCACCTGGTGGCCCTGGTATGCCAGGCTCGCCCGCTCCGAGGTGCTGGTGCTGCGCGGCCAGCCCTATGTCGAGGCGGCGCGGCTTGCCGGTGTCTCGCACGCGCGCATCATTGCCCGCCATATCCTGCCTGCAACCGCGCGACCGCTTACCGTTCAGGCGGCGCTGGATGTGGGACCTGCATTGCTGACAGCGGCGGCGCTTTCCTTCCTTGGGCTCGGCGTGCTGCCGCCGACCGCCGACTGGGGCCAGATGGTCGATGCTGGACGCAAGTTCTTCCCGGCGCGCTGGTGGTATTCGGCCATGCCCGGCCTGGCGATCTTCATTGTCGCTCTGGCCTTCAGCGTTCTTGGCGATGCCCTGCGCGACCGCAAGGGAGGCGCAAGCCGTGGCGCTGCTTGAAATCCGCAACCTCTCGGTCGCCATTCCCACCCCGGAAGGCGATGTGCATGCCGTCCGCTCGGTCAGCCTGGAAATCGAGCGCGGCGAGATCCACGGTGTCATCGGGGAATCCGGCTGCGGCAAGACCATGACCGGGATGGCGGCACTTGGGCTGGTGCCCAAAGGCGCCCGTATCGCAGCCGATCGCTTCCATTTCGACGGCGAGGATCTGCGCGAGAATGCGGGACGCCTACGCGGCCGGCGGATCGGCATGATCTCGCAGGATCCGGCGGCGGCACTGAACCCCGTGCTCAGCATTGCGCGGCAGATGGACGATGTGCTGCGCGCGCATCGCGACATGCCGCGCCAGGCGCGCCGCGCCGAGGCGGTCGCGCTTCTCGCCGCGACCGGCCTTCCCGATCCCGAAAGGGTGCTCAAAAGCTATCCGCACCAGCTATCCGGCGGCATGCAGCAGCGCGTCGTCATCGCGCAGGCTTTGGCAACCGGGGCCGATTTCCTGATCGCCGACGAACCGACCACGGCGCTCGATGTTTCGGTCGGTGCACAGGTTCTGGCGCTATTACGGAAACTGGTAGTCGAGCGTGGACTGACCGTGCTGATGATCACGCACGATATGGACGTGATCGCCGAAGCCTGCGACCGGGCGACCGTGCTTTACGCCGGGCTATCGGTCGAGACAGGCCCGGTTGGCAATGTGCTGCAGCAGACTGGCCATCCCTACGCCCGAGCCCTGCTTGCGGCCTTGCCCGATGCCGCGCCGCATGGGGCAAAGCTGGCGGCAATCGAAGGTTCCATCCCGCCGCCGCGCTCGGAGATAAACGGCTGCGCCTTCGCCCCGCGTTGCCCGCAGGCCATGCCGGTCTGCGCGATGCAGGTGGTGCCCGAACGGGCTCTCGCAGCACATCGCTGGCTGTGCCACTTGCCGGAGGGCTCGGCATGAGCTCGGCTCCGATCCTTGAGGTCCAGGATCTCGTCATCCGCTACCGCGCACGCGGTCTCTTCGGCGCGCGCGCAAAACCAGCGGTCAATGGCGCGAGCTTCCAACTAGCCAGAGGCGAAACACTCGGCATCGTCGGTGAAAGCGGCTCGGGCAAAACAAGCCTTTTGCGCGCGATCCTGCGGCTCTTGCCAGCTGAAAGCGGCTCGGTGCGGCTTGAGGGACAGGACTGGCTTGCTCTGAAAGGCGAGGCGCTGCGGCGCGCACGCCAAAAGATCGGGGTCGTGTCGCAAAACCCTTTTCTTTCGCTCAGCCCCCGGCTGACGATCGCGGAGATCCTCGCCGAACCCCTGCTCGCACAAGGGCAGCGGTCCGGTCCCGAAATGCAGAACAAGATCGCAGGCCTGTTGTCGGACTGCGGCCTGCCTGCCGATTTCCTACAACGCCGCGCACGCGAGCTTTCCGGCGGACAGGCGCAGAGGGTGGCGATCGCACGGGCGCTGGCGCTGGAGCCGGGGCTGATGATCCTCGACGAGCCTACCTCGGCGCTTGATGTTTCCGTACAGGCGCAGATCCTGAACCTGCTGGCAGACCTGAAGGAAAGCCGAGGCGTCTCCATGCTCTTCGTCACCCACAACCTGAAGGTCGTCGCGCATATCTCCGACAGCCTTCTGGTTATGCGGCGAGGCGAGATCATCGAATACGGCAGAACCGAACAGGTCGTTCGAGCGCCCACCCAAGACTATACGCGCGAACTGCTTTCGTTTGGACGCGGCAACGAACATTCCGCAAATGCAGGGTAGAAGAGCCCGAGGATTTCAGCTCCTGCGGTTAACGCAGTATCGATCACAGCCGCAGAATTAAGTCACCGTCCACGACCAATTCCATCCGCTAATGTAGCTCGCCGCATTGGATGGCGAGAGCTGCAGAGCAGCGGCTAGTTCAGTTACGCCGAAGGAATAGCAGGTAAAAAGCCGCAAACAAAAACACTATTCCAATATTTGCGGCCAGCCGCTCCCAGAATCTATCTCTCAAGAACAAAAAGTCCACACTGATTATGACCGCTACCATCGCGATCACGTAAAGCGCGACAGCTACATGTCTGGTCATTGCAGCGGGATTCTCCATTTTTCCAGGTCATTCGGCTAGTAAGATTAATGCGTTCGGAAGGCTCCGGAAAGGGTGGAATGCCGTCGTTGCTCTTGTCCACCAATGCAGGAGAGGCTTGATCGCAGGCCATGGCTATCCGGCGGCTACCGTTGTGCCGAATGCTCCATGCTTTCGCGACAGCGATATGCAGCAGTGCGGTAGAGACCCCGCGCACCATCTGGTCCGCAAGCCAGTGCATCGTATTCGTTGCTAGGATCAGGAAATCCGCCCGGCCACCTCGCCCGGACTGTGGCAAGGTACGAAATCGATCCGTTCGTCCTTGGATGTCGCAAAGGGCGACCAGACAGACCTTCATGGTCGATTTCCAAAGCGCCATTCACCGGCTGGATGACCGGATGGGGTTAGCGAGTGCCCCTCGGCTAGCGAACCAGCGGGCCCTCCCAGACAAGCATCAGCAGCGCTTTGAGCTGGGAGAAACGTTCGGGTCCGAGTTCACTGCTCCACTCGCGCTCAATGTCGCCCAGTGTATCGATGATTTTTGCGTATGCAGCGTGTCCGCGTTGGGTGAAGCGGACAATGCGCGCGCCGCTCTCACCCGGTGCGTCGGTGCGGACAATATAGCCGAAACCCTCAAGGCTCCCGAGCAGCTGGTTCATGGCCTGTTTGCTCATGCCTGCGCGCTCGGCAAGCGTGGCGGGGCGAACCTCGTCCGGCCCGGGAAACTGCAGCACCGCAATATGCGGCAGGCGCAGGTCGTCGAAGCCGGCTGCGTTGAGTTCCCTGATAATCCTGCGATGGATCGCCTGAGCGGGAACACGCAGCAGGGCACCGATCAGCATGTCCTCGGTTTTGATCGGCAAGCTTCCTGAAGGGGCCGGCATTGACATTCTCGGTAAATGGAGTTTACTTGCTTGCGGTAAATGTAATTTACCGGAGGAGACAGCGCAATGCCACAGGCCGCAATAGACCCTCGCATCAACCCTTCCGACGAAACGATTGCCACCAAGGGCCTCGCGGTCCGCTTCTTGCTGACCGGAGACAACTCGAACGGCAGCATCGCAGCCTTTGAGCTTGGTGTCCCAAGCGGGCAGCGGCTGCCAGCTCCAGCCCACAGCCACGACCATTATGAAGAGACGATCTACGGCATCGAGGGTGTGTTGACCTGGACCGTCGACGGAAAACAAGTCGATGTCGGACCGGGACAGGCGCTATGTATTCCGCGAGGCGCCGTTCACCGGTTCGATAACAATGGCAGCCGGGACGTGAAGGCGCTCTGCGTGATTACCCCCGCCGCAATCGGTCCAGAGTATTTCCGCGAGACTTTCGCGGTTCTCAACGCTGCGGCCGGTGGCCCACCGGACCGGGCCAAGATGGCTGACATCATGCGCCGCCACGGTCTCACCCCGGCAGTGCCGCCGGCGTAGGTCCCGACCGATATCCAGTCGCCCAGACGCTCGCACGCATGCCTGCTGCGAGCGTGTGTGACGACTGGGATATGGACGGCAAGAGTCCCTATTTGGGAAGCCCTGATGCCCCTATCGACAGCTTTTCACCCATGTCGGCCGCTAGGCGATTGAAAACGCGGGTGGAGGCTGAAGAGAATAGGAGCCCCCACGGCGCGCCAGAAGCGAGCGTTGATCTGGGCAATCAAGACCCGACATGCGTTGACCAACAAAACCCGTTTGCAACGGCCAATCGGCCTCGCATATTAAGGCTGGGGACTGCGCTTCCGAATCTTGCCGTAAACGATGTTGCGGTTGGACCCATAATACACCTCAGCATCGACGTGGTTCATGTCGACGGCGGATTTGATGATGTCCCACATATCGTCAGCCGAACGCAGGATGAGCGGCCAATCCATGAAGGTCTCCATATAGCCGTCCGTTGTGATCTCGTCGCTGAAATTGGCGAAGAGAAATTCGCCGCCCGGCTTAACCAGTTCCAGCAGCCGTTGCAGCAGGCGGACACCAACCGCATGTGGCAGATAATCGTAAAGTCCCGACGCATAGACGAGATCGAACGTGCCAAGGTTGTATGCGCGCCGAAGTAGTCCGCGAACTGAACCCTCCACTGCCTCTACGCGACTGCCGCTCAAGTCGCGGTTTACGGTGGCGACGCTGATAGGGTCCTGGTCCAGGCCGATCCAGCGCTTCAACGCGCCTGTGGCCAAGGCGTTCGACAGCTCGGCTTCGCGAAGATGGCCGCAGGCAACCGCAAGCACTTCTGCCTCTGGGGTCCGGAGCGCTGTCTCGTCTACTGTCTTGGCAAGGATGGTTCGCCGCTCACGCCCTGCCTCGGAACTTGCGGCATCGCTTGTATAATCGAAAATCTCCTGCCCGAGCGGCGTCGACGAACGCACGATTTCGTCGGCACTCGGATGCTTGTAATAGATATCCAGCAAGCTTGCGTCGCCTGAATAGCCGCGCGGCTTTTCGACGGACCACCGCGTGAACGGGTCTTGCATCAAGTATTCCGAAACACGGTGCTGCTGCGCGAGGGGAATGAGCTGTTGCCAAACCTCTCGGGGGGCCTGCTTTCGAAGCTCGTGAAGTCGCAGTGCTAAGCGATCGACTACCGTAGCCGCGGGCTGGCGCTTCTCGAATGCTTGGTACGCAAGGTTGAGAATAAGCGCAAGTTTTGCCGCGTGTTCTGCCAGTTCCTCGGTGCCGACCGCGCTGCCGACTTCCCCATTATGCTGATTAACCAGTTGCGACGTTATGAGGCTATGCCCGTCTAGTACCAACTTTGCGTTCTGCAATTTCCGAGTCTCCCAGCTTCCAGATCATCGATCTATATGGTTAGCGAGATTTACCCGAAACAATTAAATAGAGATTTATTCATGTCGATTTGTGGAGGGCAGTTCCTACAGCACCAGCCATTTTAATCGCGTGATAACCGCGTTCTGCTTACATGGCGGCCTCTCAGCGCCAAGAATTAACAAAATATCCTCTTCTTCTCCCTAAAAGCGTAGTTCTGGCAAAGGAGAGCTGTAATGCAGCTGACCGAAACTATCGCTCACAGGGTGAAGGAAGCGATTGCACGCTCAACCTGGAGATCGGTTGATCCGGTTCTTCTCAGGATGATGCAAGAAGCGAATGCGAATGAGAAGCGCATGTCGGTGCGCTGGGGCATGTGGGCCGCCGTCCTGTGTTACGTTCTATATGGCGCTTTCGACTGGTTGCTCTTACCAGACGTAGCCTATCGACTTGTGATGGTACGCATCCTCGTCGGCGTGATCTTTATCGGCCTGATTGAGTTCGGCTTCAGGAAGAATTTTTCTCTGACCGCGCTAAACATTCTAGCTGCGCTCGCTATCGTAACAGGTGCAACCGGATGGCTGCTATTTGCCCTGGAAACAACTCACCAAACCGCGCTATCGAATTTCATGATGTTCGGGACCGTGTTCGTCCTGGGAGCAAACTTGTTCTTCAATTTTCGCTTCATGATTTCCGCGATTTCGTCCGCAACAGTGACGATTACGTTTGCCTTGACCGCTCTCTTATCTCTGCAAACCGAGCTCGCCAATCGCCTAGTATTAGCGGCCTATTTCATCAATAGCCTGGTATTTTCTCTCTATCTGTCGTGGCGGCTCGGTTCGGAGCGATACAGAACCTTTCTTCACTCTCTTCAAGCGCGAATTCAGGAACAGGCGGCTGTCGAGAGAGGCCAAATGTTGAGCGAGATCGCCAATACCGATGCGCTCACGGGACTTCGAAATCGCCGAGCGATCACACGAGATTTCACGGACCTCTGCGAACAATGGGCTACTGACGACAGCAAAATCGGAGTCATTCTTATTGATGTCGACTATTTCAAGAGGTTCAATGACCGGCTTGGGCATCAGGCAGGTGACGATTGCCTCGTTAGCCTAGCGAACGCCCTGTCTGCAACGGCGACAGCGAATAACGCCATCGCCGGACGCTACGGTGGCGAGGAATTTGTCGTGCTGTGCAAGGTCGCCGATTGCGACCACCTCCACAATGTGATGGGAAAGCTCTGCCGAGCTATCGAAGATTTACGTATTCCGCATCCCAGCACGGACATCGCATCAGGCATCGTAACGATCAGCGCAGGCGCATCACTGAGCCGCGCTGACAAGAGTGCTGATTTCTATTCCCTGCTGCAGGAAGCAGACCGTGCTCTTTACATATCGAAATTCGCTGGTCGCGCGACATTCCACATATACGACCGCGAAACGATGAACGAAGACCAGCCCCATCAGGACATTCCGGAGCTCTTGCGCACAGCTCTTGAGAAGCAACTCGTGTCGGTTGTCTATCAGCCCATATACGACGTCGAAAACGGGTCCGTTCTTGGTTACGAGACCCTGATGCGCCTTCGAAATCTCCACGGCGAGCTGATCAGTCCGGCCGCGTTCATCCCTGTCGCGGAACACACAGGGGCGATCGTCGAACTCGGCATCTGGGTCATTGACCGGGCCTGCCGTGACATGGTCGAGTACGGTTTGGGGGCGGTCGTCTCGGCCAATGTGTCGCCCATCCAACTCAAGGCCCCTAGCTTTCCGTTACGAATTGCCGAAATCCTGCAACGCCACGGCCTTGCGCCGCACAAGCTTGCACTCGAAATCACCGAAGGCATCGATATCGTTCCGGAGGCGCAAGCAGAGTGGAACATCCAGCAGCTTCGTAGTTTAGGCGTCCAAATATGGCTGGATGATTTCGGAACCGGGTTTGCCGGGCTCGCATCCATCCGGCATTTCGAATTCGACGTTGTCAAGATCGACCGCAGTTTCCTGCACGACTGCCAGACAGCTGAGGGCCGAATGATGCTGCATGATATGGTGAAACTATTGCGCAATCTTGGCCATATGGTGCTCGTGGAAGGTGTCGAGACAGCCGGCCAGCAAGCGTTGCTGCGGCGCCTGGGCGTTCATGCGATGCAGGGCTTCCTGGTGGGGCGTCCACTGCCGCTCGAAACACTAGATCGAGCAAAGGTGGATCGTGTTGCTTAGATTGGTCGATCTGAACCTCATTGTGCGGTCGAAATAGAGGCTGGACATTTGACGGTCTTAGGGATCGCTGAGTTGTTGGGTATGCACATTGACATCGCATGAATGTTTCGCGTTCAGAGCTAATGGCTGCTTTCGGGCAAGGGAGCCCCTCAGCAGGTCAGCTGCGGGCCGGCCTCATTGTGTGGTCTGGTATAGCTCCGAAGCCGCCCTTTTCAGCGCGCTGCGGCTATCGGGCCTGAGATACATCATGTGCCCGCCTTCCAAGAGCTCGGTGCGAATGGGCTTCGCACCTGGCAAAGTCGGGAGTTGGTTAACGAGATAGGCCGATGTCATGTAAGGCGTCACGAGGTCGGTGTAGCCATTGACGATCAGAACGCCCATACTCGGGTTCAGCCCCCGCGCCTGCTGGAGATCATCCATCACGCCCGCGTAGCCCTGGTGGGTCGGGCCGATGCCGAAATCCCAATTGCCGCTGATCTCGCGGTTCAGTAGCCGGTAACTCAGCTCAGTGCGAAAGTTCAGCTCCTCACGCGCATAATTGACAAAGGCCGAGGTGAGAACGGGCACGCTTCGGTCCAGAACGGGGTCCGGGCCGTCGAGCCCCAGGCTCTCGGGCGCAACATCCCCCGTTTCGATCGTGCCGTCATAGGGGCTAAGAACATTGTTCTTTGCCCGCGCAAACTCCTTGGCGAAAAGCGTCGAGGGGATACGCGCAAAATTGCGCTGGACCAAATTGAGAGGCAGGCCGGTGATGTCGGCAACGCGTTCGCTTGCCAGACGCCCGCCCTGCTCCAGTCCGCCCGTGAGCGCCGTGAGATAGTCGCCCAGCGCATAGCGTTCGATCTCGGAAAGCCGCTCGCGCAGTGCCGGGCCGGCGACGCCTTGGCTGTTCAAGCGCACGGCCGCCAGCGAGGGTAGCTCAAGCGCCCAATGCAGCGGCTGGAACGCGTCGGGGCGAACGAGGGCAAATTCGAGCGCCGGCGAGATCAGCACTATACCGCTCGGGCTGATGCCGACATCTTCCTGGAGGGTCTTGGCAAGCAGTGCCGCCCGAAATCCGCCATAGCTTTCGCCCGCCAGATAGACCGGCGATGCGGTGCGGCCTTCCTGCAAGAGAAACAGCCGGATGAAGGCGCCCATGGATGACGCATCCTGTTTTACGCCCCAAAAACTCCGTGCCTCCTGCCCCGGCGCCTCGCGGCTGTAGCCCGTGCCGACCGGATCCACGAAGACCAGATCGGTCATGTCGAGCCAGGTGTCCGGATTGTCCAAGAGCTTCTGCGGCGAAGGCAGGAAGCTTCCATCGCCGGCCGTTGCGATGACACGCGGGCCAAGCGCGCCAAGATGGAGATAGGCGGAAGCCGCTCCCGGTCCGCCGTTGAACACGAAAGTTATCGAGCGGCGAGGGTCCGGTTCATGACTTGCGCCGGAGCGAAGCGCGTAGGCGACATAAAAGACCTCGGCCGTGACCTCCCCCTTGGCGGAAAGCAGCGACACGGTGCCGGCTTTTGCCTGATAGTCGAGGCTGTGCCCGGCAACCTCAATGGAATGATCGGAGGTTCGCGCTTTCGGGAGCAACGACAGGATCCCGCCCGAAGGCGCCGGTCGCTCGGCCTCCTCGGCGTGGCCTGCCCCGATACCGCCGATCAACAACAACGCGACAAGTGTGATCTCTCGCAACTTCATACACATGATCCCTCCGGCGAAAGTGCCTGCATCCTCCATACCGTCGAGCGGCCCGACCGCAGGCAGCAAATCTATCAAGGCTATCTAGGCATATTCCCCGACACATGAAGGCCTAGATGAATGCGTTTGAGGCGCGGAACGCGCAACTGACTGGCCTGCTTGCCGATGCCGCGATGGAAACGCTGGATCTTTTGCCGAACGCTTCGGCGCTCTACGCAGCAGGTCGCGCAGTCGGTCCAACGAAGCTGTGCCTGAAAGAGGGAGCAACTAACCCTCCTGGCAATCCCTGCCTGCACCAGGGGCATGGGTACCCGGCGACCTCGTGTAAATAAAAACCGGCTACAATGGCAATTCGAACGGCAGCAACGCCTTGTGCCGGTCACGTTTGCCTTTGATTGCGGCGATCTTCTGCGCCAGGTCGCCGCCTCTGCTTCCGGAACCGCCGTTGCTGCAGGCCTTCTCCTCGTCCGCATCGCTCTCGATCGCACCCGGTTCACATAGCCATAGATGTAGAGCTTCAACAGATCAGCCGGATCGTAACCCGGACGGCCGGTCTCTTTCGCCCTCACCGGGACGAAGCCAGCAGCACATAAATCAAGGCCATCGATAGAGGCCTCAATGAAGCGAACCGGATTGTCTGGACCGACATAGTCATCGACCGCTTCCGGCAGGAGCAGCAGTTGCGAGCGGTCTGTTCCAGAAAGATGTGCCATGGCAAAGTCTACCATGAGCTTTGAAGCCAGTGAATCATATAGAGCGCGTCTGGAGGAAGCTTTGCCACTTAACAGACTGGTGATTTACGCCAAGAACGTAGAGGTAACGGCGAAGTTCTACGAGAAGCACTTCGGCTTCAAAGCTATTAATATGCCCGGTGACAGGACTGTTGAACTGGTCGCAGAGGACGGCGGAGCGAATTTAATGCTGCATCAGGCCGCGAAAGGGCAGAGGAGTGGCCAGGCGATTGTCAAACTCGTATTCGACGTGGAGGATGTCGAGGCCTTTTGCAGGCAATGTGCCGAAAACGGTCTCGAATTTGGGGCTATTCATAAAGCGGACGGCTATCTGTTCGCCAATGCAAAGGACCCGTGTCAGAACTCCATCTCAGTTTCCAGTCGAGCCTTCAAAAATAATGGCTGATGACTTTTCAGACAGTCTGCCTAATTTTTGCGACAAAATCGCGAGCGTCGAACTTTGTGATCTTGACCGCTATTTGGCACCGTTTATCAGCAATTTTTGGCACTCTTGATAGGACCATATCATATCAGGTTGGATGCCGATCCCTTCAAATGGTGTCTCGTCTGGAAGATATTGACGTTTGGCACTGACCCATAGGCGCATGCCGTCACCTAAGTCACGAAAATAGGGCTGTCCACTGCTGCCGCCGGTAGGTTTTCCGACAATTCGGGCACGCGCGTTGTCTTTAAAAGGCATCACAAAGTCCTCCGCCGCCGAGAACGTACCTCCATCGACCACAATCGTTAGCGGCCCGCCGAACGCGCTTGACCTTGGCTCTATCCATGATGCTTCGGTAACAGTCATGCTGGACAACATGCCCAGTGCTCTGTCCAGTCCATTTGAGACTGGCGTCGTATATGTCCAGTAGCGGTAGCAAGTGGGCATGAGCGCTGCGACAAGCTCGCAGGGGGTGGAGCCCCCAGAGTTGCCGCGAACGTCCACAATAAGATGGACATTGTCATGGAGAGGCCGCAAGAGTTCGATGGCCTGCAATTCGAACCGGGGCTCAGCAAAACTTGGTATTGAGAGAAGGAAGCAGCGGTCGTAGTCGATCCAGCGTCCACTGGGTTCGGCAGGCAATTCAGGCAAAGTGCTCCCGCGCTCAATCCAGGAAGTTCTACCGTCAGTGGTCTCGATCACGAAGGCGGTGGGGAAAAGATAGGGTCGTGAGAACAAGCGATGAGCTTTCTCTGGTAGACTGGACCCAGAAACGAACTTCATCTGCTCCGCGGCTAATAGCGCGATCGGTTCCCCGTTAATTCCCGCGATACGTTCCCCGGGTACGAGAGCATCGATTGCCGATCTCGTCACCTGCCAGCCGTCTTGATCCAATTTGGCATCGAAGCCCAGCGGCGCTCCGTGCTCGCGCCATAACCATTCGTCACCGAAGGCGGTATGACCATTGCTGAGGCTTGCCACGAAACACAACGTTGCCAAGTCGAAGCCGTACCGGTCGCCCGCGCCAAATGCTTCTTCAAGATAAATTCGGAAGTTTCTGTCCAGATCGAAATCCGGGATCGCCTCCCAATGCGCGAAGCAGGTGCGAATGGCTTCATAGATTGCAGTCGCTATCTCTGCTCGGCGCGTCGGTGCCAGCGGTGGGTTTGGCTGAAGTTCGCTCATCAATCCCCTAAGCCGATGCCGAAGCTCATGCTCTAATGCCGTCTCCAGGGTGGCAACCGAGTGCACGATACACGCTCGGCCGAGAGATTGAAAACACCTCCGCAAGATCGCTGATCGAGTTTGTCGTACATTCGGCGCAGCTCCTTGCCGGCGATCAGAGTGTCAACCGACGCACAAATCTGACCCCCTATCGGCGTCCAATGTTGACCCCCTTGTCGGCGACCAGCACTTGGCCTGCCCGGCGCTGGCAGGGGTTGCAGAGGGTGGGCCAAGTGCGGGTGACTGCAGTCTTTGGCTCTAGCTTTGAGATCGGTTTTTGAAGCGCCAGGATTCATTACTTCCAACTTGAGCGCGCCCAGCCTGACGAGGTCGCGGGCTTCTGCCGAACCCAGGGAGATGTCCGGGCCCATCATGCCTCCGCTACTTCGCCGGGCATGTCACTGGCATATCCATGCGGGCATTCCGCCACAGGGCAGCCTGCGACAGCACCTCGGCCATATGCGATTTGCCCGCAGCGTCGACCATGCCGTGATCGAAGGCCGGAAACTCCCAATAGGTCAGGTTGCAGCGCCCGTCCTTGGCGAAAAGATCGCTGACCATGCGGGCCGTATTGACCGAGGTGGAGGCATCCCTTGCCCCCTGTATCAGCAGGAACTCGGTGTCGGCGCGCAGCATGTCGTCGACGGGACGGCGGTCGATCCCATCAGCCCAGTATTTCAGGCTTTGCCCGGCCCACAATTCCGCGCTGTCCGGGTTCTGCCGGGCCTTTGCGAACGCCGCATCGGCTGTCAGCCGCCCGTCCTCAGGGACGGCCTGGCGAACCTCCTCGCCGAAGGTCACGCCACCGCCGGTGGAAACCAGAATGCCAATGTCAGCCCTAATATCGGCGGCCAGCGCCGCCATGGTCATGCCGCCTTCGGAACCACCGAACAGGATCAGCTTTCCGTTCCACCAGGGAGCGCCGCGCAGACTCTCGACGATCTGGCGATAGTCCGCGATGCGCTGGGACACCGTGTGACGCTCGCGAAAAATCTGCGAGCAATCGAGATGGTCGTTTGCCGGACTGTCTTTCGGATCGACGCCGTATTTCTCCACCGTGAGTGCTGCGAGGCCTGCAAAGGCGGCGCGCGCCGCCCGCATGCTGAGGCTCGCCATGGCCGGAGCACAACCAGACCCCTGCGCGATCACCACAAGGGCGGTTTCCCCGTCCCCCTCCGGTCGATCAAGTGTCCAGTGAATGGTGCTGCCATCGGCGCGCGGCGTCTCGTGCAATTGCGGTTCGGTCAAGGCGGGAGCGGCCCAGACAAGGCCGACGAATGCCATGGAACGAAGATATCGAAGATTGCGGGTCATTCCTGTCTCAGCGAATAGGCAAGGCCATTGCGGCCGGGAAACGAAGGGATAGCCCCAATCCGGGCAAAAGCGAGGAACAGCCTAAGCCGCCGACCGCGAGCTGGGAAACCGGCACCGTTTCGTCCAGGAATTGACGAATGTTCATTGTTTCGGAGTGAGGCCATCAAGCAGGAAGTCTAGGCCCTTCCTGAAAGCGCCGTCCCAATCGTTATCCAACAGCATACGAGTGCGTTCGATTGTCGGGTAGTGTTCGCTGAGACGTGTTAGGCGCTGCTGCGCGGCGGCCCTGTCTTCGTCCGAGAGGTCGAAGCTCACCCGGGTGATGGTAACTGGATAATCAGCTACGCTCATGCGCTCCACATGATTTCACCGATCGGCATGGGTGGCTGCTTTCGACCGCATTGTCGTCCTTCGGACTGCAGCCGTCGCCCCCCGAAACTTGCTATACGTTTGGTTTAGCCGAACGGCAGAGCCGGGCCGAAAGTAGACGGTCCGCTTATGGACCGACGGACTGGATAGCTGCCATTGAATACGCTCCATTTGGGATAATCGGTCGCCCAGCGTTTGACTGAAACAGCATCAAATATGATCGGTACAGTATCGTACCCGAGGATTGCTTCCCCGGCTGGTGAAACCAATGCCTGAGATGATTGGCGCGATTGTCGGTTTCGTCGCGGACCATGTCCGCTCCCAAACAATCTGAGCGTAGCGTATCAATCCCCGGAAGTGCCGTGGCCCGCGAGGTTAGGTGCTATCTGATGCTCGTGGCCTGTGACCAGACGACCATCCATTGACTGTCGCGACGCTCATAGGCGTCAGTGTGCCAATAGTCACTGAGAGGCACCTTGTGGCCACCAAAGACGACCTCAAGTTGAGCGCGATAGCGCAGAATTGCAACGCCTTCATAGAGACGCACGGCAATGTCGCCAGGCTCCCAGGTCAGATATCTGATCTGCCCGGATGCAATAGCACCCAAATATTCCTCCTTTGAAAGCGCGGCGCCAATCGGCGTTATCAATTGGAAGTCTGCGGCATGAAGCTCTCGGGCGCTGGCAATATCGGCGCTGACCAGGGCGCGCAGTCTGGCCCTCTCAGTATCACGGAGAAGGTCTGCCGCATTGGCTGGTGAGGGTTTTTCGGTGGCTAGAAGTGTCATGTGTTGTCCATTTGAAAGCGGGAGATCACCCAATCTCGCTTGATATGAGCGAGAGTGTTTTGCCGTCGCTGGTGTGGGTTGAGGGCTCGCGCCTCAGACGGCGGGCACAAGTCCCAAATCGATAAGGCTTTGGGCACTGGCGCAGATGCACTCCTCGCCGCGGCGGGAGCGCCAGTTCAAGACCTGTTCGGCCTTCTCTGCATTGACACTGAGGTCGCGATTGAGTTCGTGAACGATCGTTCGCGCATGTTGGTCGGATTGCGCCATGGCCCTGACAATCTCGTCGGGCACTTCGCCAGACGGCAGTCGGGAAGCATGATCGGGGAAGCGCCGCGCAAGGATAGCCACCACCTCCTTGAGCCAGAAAAACTGCCCGCCGACGATGAAACGTTGGCCGCTGGCTGCGGGGTTGTTCATCGCGCGAATATGAGCATCGGCGGCATCGCGCACATCCACCACAGAGAAGCCAAATCGTGGAATACCCTTGAATGCCCCTGTCATCAGATGATGGATCAAACCAACAGAGGTTCCAAAATTGGGGCCGAGCAACGGCCCAAGGATGACGCTCGGATTGACAACGGTCAGATCCAAACTGGCCTCATAGGCAAAAGCCCAGGCCGCGCGTTCCGTGAGCGTCTTCGACTTGTAGTAGGGCGTCGCCCGTGGACTTTCCGGGTCCGTCCAGTTCACTTCGGTGAATGGCGCCTGCTGCGCGCATGATGCAAACCGACCAAAAAGTTGACCTGATTTTGGATGCCGCGTTGCCGGTGTTCGTGCGCTTTGGTTTTCGCAAAACCTCGATGGCGGATATCGCGCGTGCAGCAGGGATTTCCCGAGCCTCGCTCTATCTGAGCTTCAGCAGCAAGGAAGAGCTGTTTCGAGCCGGCTCAATACGAGCGCACACCCGAACTTTGAAAAAGGTAGCGGCGGCGCTGCAGGATAAAGGCAGCGCTTTTGACCGCATGGAAAGGGCCATTGCCGCCTTTCAGGGCGAATTGATCGCGCCCTTTGGCAGCAGTGCCGATGCGGAAGAACTGTTTGCCGCTAACATGGCCTTGGCCGCCGACATCACGCTCGACGCGCGCGCGCGATTGGTGGAGATGCTGGCGCAGAGCTTGACTACTGCTGCGGAGAACGAAGAAATCAATCTGAAGCCATTGCAGGCCCCGCCAGCACAACTCGCCAATATCATTGTGGCAGCGATGGATGGGATCAAACATGCGCAGGGGGACGGCTCCAACCTGCAGGCCGATACGAGACTATTCATGCGGCTGCTGCGGGAGGCAGTGACCTTCCGGAGCGGGCAGTAGGCGCGTTTGCACGGGCGTGCTGGAAGCCATCGGCATATTGACCCGCACCATCTAGGCGAAAGCGTCTGTGTCCGGTGCCTATTCCGAGAATTAAGCGAACGTCTTCCGGTCTCGTTTGCCTCACAAGGCCCAGGCGACCTATGGCCGGAATGGGGCGCGTTGCCGACGGGCAAGACGAACTTAGTGATCTCGGCGGAACGCCAAACTGCCTTACTTGCTTTGGGTCGCTCTCCTGTGTGCCCTACGCTTTAGGGTATCGGCATCGCGACGCGTAGCCATGAACGCCGTTATTAGGTCGGCTGTTAACCTGGTAGCTTGGTCAAACGAGTCAACCAGGTCGGTGAACCACTCGTCGGGGCGCGCATCGTCCGTGCCCTTCAAGTGAAAGAAAAGAGTCGGAGTTCCCGGTCGAGACCACAGTCCGGTTTTGATGTGCAGCCCAGAAAGGTGCACGTAAGCGGAAGCATCCTCGTATGCTTCGGTTAATCCGGGATACTCCTCGTTCAACTTCCGATGGAGAAACGCGTCAGTGAGAGGTTCGTTGTTGCTTGATTTGAGCTTGCGGTAACTCTCGTCCTTCATCAACCGCGTGCCGGCTGCCTCCACATCGTCGACTAACGTCAGGCCAAACATGCGCATGGCAGTATCGAGTTGCAGCCTAATGAGTGCGGCAGCCGACAGCGTGTTCTTCGCTCGTATTAGGGTGCAAAATGCATGGCTTAGCGATGCTGTCTTTTTGATCGCCGCGAGCGCGTACCACTCGATGTCGGGAATGGCCGTGCCCTGTGGGGCAAAGCAAGTGTGAGGAAGTTGCGACAGCGCCCCAGCGACTCTCTCAATTTCGCGGAGGCGTGCCTCAAGATCGGATGTCTCAGGCGATGATCGGTCCAAGCGGCATTACCTCCGGCATGAACATACATGCGCGATCCAAATAAGCTAACACTGGCAAATACCCGTTTTTCATCTAGCTGACCATTCCAGTGCTCGGGGCAACGTCATACCGCCCCTGTTGGGACGTTCAAACCAATCGGGCGCAGAGATAGGCATGGGAGACAGCAGCGTAGCCCATTTCGGCCGCTCAATCGAGCGGGTCGGGACGCGTACTCAGCCGCTATTGGGTGCAGTCCGGGAGGGCTACCGTGTCCCGACCCAGCCGCCGATCACGACCCCGCCCCGGCCAACGCAAGCCAGTCGGTTGCCGCCAGGGTCGACGACAGCACCGTTACCGCCTCGATCAAAAAGTCGGACGTGGCTGTGCAGACGCTTGAGGCCCGCGGCAGCAACCGCAACCTGTTCGGCCGCTGATCGGTCCAGTGCCGAACCTTCAAAGCGGCGGGCTTGTCCCGCCGCTCTGCTGATTTAGTGAAGAAACGTCGAGCAAGGGCAAGTTGTCGCGATTGCACGATGAACTGCGCGTTTCCTGCCCATCCAGCGCAACCTACGACGAGGGCGGGAAGCCATGTCGCCGAGCGGCCCAAATTGCCAATAAACAAGGAATCAGCAGCCCGAGCAGGGTTGGAGCAAAGGCGTCGACACCTACGTGGTCAAGCAGCAAGCCGCCGAGCAGCCCGCCTCCTGCAATCGCCAGGTTCCATGCGGTGACCAGCATCGACTGGGCAACATCGGTAGCTTCGCCGGCAGTTCGCGCAAGCGCCGTCTGGAAAAGGGTGGCGGCTCCTCCAAATGCGATCCCCCATATGGCGACAGCCATAAGCACAATCGACGGAGAGGTTGACCCGAGGCCAAGCGCTGCGGCGGCAATGATGAAAAGGGAACTGCTGAGCAGTGCGAACAGTCTGAGCTTCCGATCTATGAAGACACCGACGCCCCAGATTCCAATCAGCGAAAAGCCGCCAAATACGAACAGGACAATATCGATCTCGTCCTGCAACCCAGTCTGTAGCAGGAACGGCGCGATGTAGGTGTAAAGCATGTTGTGAGCGAGCACGAATGCCAGCGTTGTGAACAGGATCGGAGGGACGCCGGCAATTCTCATCACGGTGCTGAGGGAGGCCGATTTGTCCGCTCTCTGCCCTGGAAAATCCGGAAGCTTCGTCGCGACCCAGATCACCAGCAGTCCCGCGACTGCGCTCAGCATTGCGAAGCAAGTTCTCCAGCCGACAACACTTCCAAGGAAGGTGGCAGCGGGAACCCCGATCGACAGGGCCACCGGCGTTCCTACCATCGCAACCGCGATGGCTCGTCCCTTCTGGTCGTCAGGCACCATGCGTGCCGCATATCCCGCAAGCAGCGCCCAGAGCAGGCCGGCCGAGATTCCCGCCACAAACCGGGCGACGATGGTCAGGGCGTAGGCGGGGGAGAATGCGGTGACGGAATTGGCGAGAGCGAAACCGGCGATGGCACTTGCCAGAAGGCGTCGACGGCGAACGCCTTGCGTGGCGCTCGTCAGCGGTACGGCGGCGACCAACGAACCGATCGCATAGACCGTTACCATCTGGCCCACATCGGAATGGGAGACCGAGAGGCTTTCGGCGATCTGCGGCAGAAGCCCAGCAGGGATGGCTTCCGTCAGGATCGTGATGAAGCCGGCGAGTGCGAGGGCAATCAGCGCCGACAGGGGGAAGGTTCCCCCGTCGGACTGCTGTCGGCCGGGCACGTTCCTGTCAGAACTTGACCCGGTCATATTGGTCACGCCGCCGCTGCACGCTTGGGCAAAACGAGATCGCCGACCGTATAGGTATGAAACTCGCTCTTCGAGACGTCGTCCAGCTTGCGGAACTTCTCGACGAATGCCGGATCGGAGAAAAACTCGTCGACATTGCCGGCTCCCTGGATCGCCTCGATATTGACGACCGTCTGCCCATCCGTGCTTTTCGCCAGGCTGCTCCACAGGAAACCTTCTTTCCGTTCGGCGACGTAATGAACGACGTCCTGGATGATGGCGAAGGCTTCCTCCTGCTTTCCGGGATGAACGTGAATGACGTTGACGATAAAGGTCGTGGGAGCGGGAGAGGCCGCAAAGGCGGCGAGATGTTTCGGTTCCATGAGTATCTCCATCTGAGTTCGGGCCATGGCGGCCGCGACACCATCTGGATATCGGCGGGAAAATTGCGGATAAACGGGCCAGTATTCTCAACACATCGGAACAAAATTCTTCAATCATGGACAAGCTTGGAACCCTCGGCATTTTCATCCAGGTTGCAGAGGTCGGGAGCTTCGTGGCCGCCGGACATCGCCTCGGCATATCCGGTTCGGCCGTCGGCAAGGCCATCGCCCGCCTCGAAGACGAGCTCGGTGTGCGCTTGTTCAATCGCTCGACGCGAAGCATGGCCCTGACGGAAGAGGGCAGCTTCTTTCTCGAGACTTGCCGGCGCATGCAGTCGGAGTACGAGTCAGCCCGGTCAAAATTATCGAAATCGCAGGCGATCCCGCGCGGGCAGCTCCGAGTAAGCCTTCCGCTGGCAGGCATGCTTCTGATGCCGACACTATCGGCCTTCATGGAAGCGTATCCCGAGATCAACCTCGACCTCGACTTCACCGATCGCCTCGTCGATGTCATCGAGGAAAGCTTCGACGCCGTCATCCGCACAGGCGACGTGAGGGACACTCGGCTGATGAGCCGCAAGCTCGGCACCTTCAGGCATGTGATCGTGGCTGCGCCAGCTTATCTGGCGGCCCATGGCCACCCGACGGTGCCGGAAGACCTCCTCCACCATCGTTGCCTTCACCACCGCTTCGCAAACTCCGGGAAGCTTGAACCGTGGCCGTTGGTTCGCGAAGGACGCGAGATCAAGCTCGACCTGCCGACGACAACGGTTGCAAGCACCCTCGAACCGCTGATCTACCTTGCTGAACGATCGTTCGGGATCACATGCCTGCCTCCATTCGCGGTGGCGCGGGAGGTCGCACAGGGGAAACTGGTTTCACTGCTGGACGACTATCTGGCAGGCACAGGGACCTTCCGAGTCCTCTGGCCGACCAACAGATACCTGTCCCCAAAGGTCAGAGCGTTCGTCGACTATATGGCCGCGAACCTCTTCGCAAGGTGATCGCTGGGTAAGAGGTCGGGGCGTATGTGTACGACGACCGCAACTGGCGGAATCACAGCCCTGCATGGCCCCCGCTTTCCGCCGATACCGCTCATGATTGGCTCACCGACGTCCATGCGGGCGTGAGCCAGAAGCAGGCCTGCCACCCGCTCCAGATGCGGCAGATGGCAGATTGGCGACGCCCGAAATGCTAGCATGCCCTCGATTCGCGTAACAAACCTGTTGATTTGGATATCCTGCTGGCTCAGCGCGGTCAGATTTGGTCTGGATATTGATTAGCTGGCCATCGTCGGGGGACCCATCAATGAAGCTTCTGCTGCCGCTACTTTTGGCCTTTGTCGGTTGCGGCATGTCGAGTGCATCGGCCGCCTGCCTCGAAATCTCGGAAGATCAGCAGCTCGAGGTAACGGGCGATCTCTCCCGCCCAACCTTTGCTGGTCCGCCGAACTACACGGATGTCCGCCAAGGAGATGCGCCCGAGCCAGCCTACATTCTGAAGCTGCACACACCGATCTGCGTTACGGGGGACGAATTTCTCGGAGACAATGCCAACGTCGATCGCATTCATCTCATCGATGACGGCAAGGTCCTGCGCCAATGGCTCGGCAAGTCCGTAAGCATTGTCGGAAAGAACATGTTTGGCGGTCACACTGGACATCACCATGCTCCCCTCCTCATGACTGTAGTCACGGCCGCAGCCCCCTCAAACCCCGTCGACCCATCCGTCGCCATGACCACGGTCGAGGCCTTTTACTACGCTCTCGAGATCGGCGATGGCGCATCGGCTGCCATGAACATCGTTCCCGAGAAGCGCGGCAAGGGCCCACTGTCTGCCAAGGCTCTATCCGCTTTCTACGGCACGCTGAAACGGCCGCTTGCGCTATTAAACGTCGCCCAACTCGCCCCAAACCAGTTTCGGGCGCGTCACACCTTTGAGAGCCATAACGGAAAGGTTTGCGACGGCTCATCGGTGGTGACCACCAGAGAGGAAGGCGATCTCAACTTGATCGATCGAATCCGCGCCGAGAACGGTTGTTAGCGGCAAAATGTTGACAACAGCCAAGCCTCATGAACGTGACGGCGGCCCGGGTCCAGCCTCGGCCCCGATCTATCACCACCCGCGCCTGGGCGAAAAGGGCGAGCAGGTCCATGTCAAAAATCCAAGCCAAGCATCGGCACCCAGTACCTGGCACAACCCTGATGCCGTCGCCACGTTCGTGCCTGACGGAGACGCGCCGCTGTCGCTGCATGGCGTGCCTTTCCTGGCGTGGCGAGACCATCCACGCACTAACGAGGGTTGGGGACACGTCGACGGCGTGAACGAGGACTTGCACGAACCACCCTTTCACCCTCCCCGGGGTAAGAAGGCCGCCAGCGGCGTGGTCGTGGAAGAACCGGACGGCCGCGTTTGGCTGATTGCGCCGACGAACCAGTTCGGCGGATATAAGGCCAGTTTCCCCAAGGGTACGGCCGAGCCCGCGCTGTCGCTGCAGGCCAACGCCATCAAGGAATGCTTCGAAGAGGCGGGCCTGCAAGTCGAGATCACCGGTTTCGTCGGTGACTTCGCCCGCACGACCTCAGTTGCCAGGCTCTATCGTGGCCGCCGTGTTGGCGGCACACCAACGGCAATGGGCTGGGAAAGCCAGGCGGTCCACCTCGTGCCGAAAGGCCATCTGTACGAATACTTGAACATGTGGAGCGACCACAAGGTCGCGGAAATTATTGGTGCAGGTCCATCTCCGGATGTACAGAAAGGCCCTAAAATTCAACTTAGTGAGTGCCCTGCCGAGGTTCGCAAGTGAAGGCGCACATCGAACGCATCCGAGCCAACCTGGGAGACCTGGGGGCGCTCGCCGACAAGACCGAGAAGGCCGAACGCGCGATCCTGCAGCGGGCCGAGGCCCGGCTTGCCGAGGTATCCAGCCTGATCGAGTGTGCCAGGCCCGGGGTTGAAGCGGCAGACGACGCCGGCCAGCAGCGCTATCTCGATTTGGTGGCTGAGCGGGGCCTGCTGCAAACCGTCATTGCGAAGGCCAAGCAGGCCCTGGCATGATCAGCCCGCTGTCGCAGGCGCTTTGACCGCTCCTCGGAGCGGTTTTTTATGCCTGCTATCGCAGCCCAGATCGTCGTGACGCCACAATTGGTGCATGAACGATGGCGCGACCACGACCTCCGGCTGGTCACCCGCGATGTCTGGTTCCGGGCGGAAGGAAAATTTGCAGCTATGGCCCATGCGCCGCGCATTTCCGCCCGGCAGCCCTGGGGCCGTGTATGGACCGTCCGGTTTCTGCTGAGCGTGTCTTAAAACCAGACCGTCATCGGCCCCACGCTGCTGAGCTCTCCTTCCAGCCGTTTGATGCAACGGCTGGGGTCTCGGAAGAGGCAACTGGTTTAGCTATCTACGACGATCTGCTTTGACGAGATGCCGAAAATGGGCGCAAATCGGGGCTTCGCCGACGGGCGCTCATGCAGGGGCTGGCGTCCATGCTGCTATTCGACGCTGTAGATGCCTTGCAATCGTCCCACAACATGCGTGCGGGCCTCGCCACCGATCCAGACCTGACCGGCTTCATCACGGCTCGCACGGACACGGCCCGCGCGGCCGAGGCGGGTGCCTTGGGCTGCAACGTAATCCGCAGTTGTCACGCCGGCCGCGAACAGCCATTGGGCCAGCGAGGCATTGAGGCTGCCGGTGACGGGATCTTCCACGATCGTTCCCAGATGGTCGCTGAAGAAAGCGCGGACCTCGAACGCGGCATCACCGCCGGGAGCATGCGGACCGATGACGCCGATGTCGATCCGCCGGGGCCAGCTTCGTGAAGGCCTGAGTGCCAAAACCCTCTCCGCCGATGCCAACCTGACACCGAGCCATCCCGGTCCATTGTCGATCCAGGCTGCATCGACGATTTCATGCCCGTCGATGCCCAGGAACTGCTGCGCCTCGGCCAGTTCGTCGGACGACGGCGGGCCGGAACGTAGAAGAGGCGGAGCCGCGAAGGCGCACCGGCCCTGATTGCGCCTGATGCTGACCAGACCCGCTCCGCATTCCTGGACGATCTCCGCTCCGCATTTCGGAGCACCGCCGACTTCGAGCCAGACGTGACAGGTGCCGAGCGTCGGATGCCCGGCGAACGGCATCTCTCGTTCCAACGTGAAGATCCTGACGCGATAGTCTGCTGCGGGCTGCGTCGGCGGCAACAGGAAGGTCGTTTCCGAGAGATTGAACCAACGCGTGAGGCGCAGCATGTCGTCGGTCGCCAGATCGCCGGCGTCGACGACCACGGCCAGAGGATTGCCGGATATGGCCTCCGAGCCGAACACATCGACCATGTAAACCGAAGCACTCATGAGTTGTCACCTCCCCGCAGCGATCAGTTTCAGGCCGGCGACGGCGAACAAGGCACACAGACCGCCCTCGATCCATCGCCGCAGCCGCCCGTAGAGCGCAACCATCGGCGCGGTAGAGAAAATCACCGCGTAGCCGCCGAAGACGAGAATGCCGAGCAGCGCGCAGCCGCCAATGATTGCCGGCAGGACGCCGGACGGAGCATCCTGCCGAAGGCCCAGCGACATGATCGCGATCCATGCAAGGACTGCCTTTGGATTGCCGATGTGCATGAGAACGCCCTGGCGATAGGGCGGCGTCGGCAGGCCGGCCATCGCGCCCGTCATGTCGGACACTGGCCTCCTAGCGGACCGCCCGGCGCGAAACGCCAGATAGAGCAGATAGACGCCCCCCAGAATCTTGACGACGGAGAGAGCTTCCGCATAGGCCGCCAGCACCGCGGAAATGCCCGTCGCCGCGAGAATCGCCCAGAAGAGCGAGCCGGTGATAACGCCGGACGCAAGAACAAGCGCCGGAACGCGGCCATCGCGCATCGCGGTCGCCATGATCGCCATGTTACTCGGTCCCGGACTGGCCGTTGCGACGAGATAAGTGCCGTAGACGAGTGCGATCTGGCTGGCGATCACGGGGCATTCTCCTGAAGCGGCTTTGGTTCCGCATAGGGATGAAGATCGCCACGATGGACGATGTGGATCTTGTTTCCGTCGGGGTCGCGCAAATAGGCGCCGAAGTAGCCGTCGCCGTAGTGTGGGCGCTCGCCGGGCGCTCCTTCATCCGTACCACCGCTCGCCAGCCCTGCTGACCAGGCCGCTTGGACTGTCTCATCGGAGGCGGCGAGAAACGCGATCATGCTGCCGTTGCCGGCCGTCGCCGGCTGACCATTGCGCGGAATATAGACATAGAAGCGTGGCAGCGGCGCGTGGCTTGAAACCCAGCAGAGCGCCGGAGGCCCACCGTCTGGCGTGACGACGCGCTGCCCCAATCCCAGCGGAGCGAGCACCGCGTTATAGAAGCGAGCGGCTCGCTCAAGATCGTGCGTTCCCACCGTGACGTGGCTGAGCATCGGGCCTCACACGCCAGCCACCCCGGACCGGCACTCCGAAATTATTGAAACTTGGGAAGACGATAAACTATGATACACTTCTGTTAATATGAAATAGTGTCACGATACACTTTTGGAGACGTAACAATGCGCCTGCAGTCCCCGTGGACGCCGCGCCTGGCGGACATTGAGGCGAGCACCGCCGAGCGGCTGGTGCTGGGGATGGCGGACGACATCGTCGAAGGGCGCTTGAAGGGTGGCGACCGTCTACCGGCCCATCGTGATCTCGCCTGGAAGCTGGGTATCGGTCTCGGCACCGTCACCAAAGCCTACGCCGCGTTGGAGCGGCGCGGTCTGACGCGCAGCGTCAAAGGGCGTGGAACCTTCGTGGCAATCCGTCAGGCCCATGAGCGGCGACAGATCGACCTGTCGTCAAACACGCCGCCAACCATGCTGACCGAACGCCTTCTAGCGCGGACTCTCGCTGGGATCGCCAAGAAGATCGATCCGGCTCAGCTCAATCTCTACGCGCCTCCCGCCGGTCATCTCGAGCACCGCCGCCTGCTGGCGCGTTGGCTTGAGACGCTGGGTGTGCCGGCCGATCCTTCCCATCTGGTCCTGACCGGCAACGCCCGCCAAGCCATCGCACTGGCGTTCGATCTTGTCTGCAACCGGCAAGGAGTGATCCTGACCGAGAGGTTGACCTATCCCGGCGCGATCGCGCTGGCTCGGCGCAAAGGGTTGCGGATGCGCGGTGTCGAAATCGACGCAGAGGGCATGGTTCCCGAAGCGCTGGCCGCCGCCCTCGCCCAAGAGACGGCCGCCAGCAAGGCCGTCTACCTCACGCCGACGCTTCACAATCCAACCACGGCGACGATGGGGCTCGCGCGTCGACAGAGGATCGTCGCGATCTGCCGTAGAGCTGGTGCCCACATCGTCGAAGACGGCGTCTATGCCTTCACGTCGACAGCCTTGCCGCCGCTGGCGGCCTTGGCGCCTGACATCACTGTGCACGTCAACGGGCTGTCGAAATCGCTCGGCCCGGGACTGAGGATCGGGGTGTTAGCGCTTCCGGCAGGAATGATGGATGCGGCTGAAGGAATTGTACGGGATATGCCGATGGAGCCATCGCCGCTTTCGTGCGCAGTCGTGGAAGAGTGGATGGCGAGCGGCGTCATCGCATCGGTTCAAAAGGATCTTGGTCATGAAACGCGACGCCGGTCGCGTCTGGCCAGCTCACTTCTCGGCAAGAGCGGACTCGTCATCGATCCTGCCGCCTGCCACGCTTGGTTGCAGGCGCCGCGCGGGATTGCTGATCGCCTCGCCTTGGCCGCCGCCGCCGTGGGCATCAAGGTCACGCAACCAGAATCCGTGATGGCGGAGCGCGAGGATCGGATGACCGGCATTCGCCTTTGCCTCGGTGGTCCGTCCTTTGAGGAACTGACCGCAGCTTTGAGCATGTTCGCTGAGTTGTTGAAGAACACTCGCAACACTGCCGTCGAGCATCAGTAGTCGTGAAGGCATAGCACGATGGCGCTGGTGGCATGTCGACGAAACCTACATCAAGGTCCGAGGTCGCGGATGTATCTGTACCGGGGCGTCGACAGTGCCGGCGATACGATCGAGTTTTTCTTCAGCGAGCATCGTGATCTGTTGGCTGCCAAACGCTTCATCCGTAAGGCATTGAAACATCATGGCCGGCCGGACCGCATTGTCATCGACGGCAGCCGACCAATCACGAAGCAATAATTGCCTCCGATGCCGAGAGCCGACCGCGAAATCGGTCACAAAAACCATTGACGCCGATCCGCATTCGCAAGAGCCAGTATCTCAATTACCGAATTGAGCAGGATCACCGCGCGTCAAACGCCGGATCCGATCCATGCTCGGCCTCAAGGCGATAGCCGCGGCCGAGGTCATCCTCTCTGGTATCGAGATGATCCACATGATGCGCAATCGACAGGCGAGGTACGCCTATAGTCCGGCACTTTCACTCACTGAACAGTTCGAAATCCTTGCCGCGTGATGACAACCTGACTGTGAGGTTTCCTACGCCGCTGGTTCGAGTTCGCGACACAACCCATTGGGTTCGCTCATCGCCACGACGAGCGCCCCATCCGCATCAATGCTTCATATCATGCGGAAGTAACAACGGGCGTTTCGTGCAAGTGCCGCCACAAGAGCGAGCGATCCTGCGAGATCTCCAGCAGCACGGTCGATCGCCGGACAGTATGGTCGCCCGACGCGTCGACATGTGTTTCCCGATAGGTAACGCAGGCCCCGCCAGGCCATACGTGGGCAACTTGCATTTCGTCGACAGCAATTCGCAAGCCCGGACGCTTGCCGTGAAGGCGCTCGAACAATTTGCCGACACTCTCTTTGCGGAGTTCCATGCCTTGGATCGAGATCATGCGAAACTCCGGCGAGAAGCGATTGATCAATCCTGCCAGATGATCCGGCTCTGCATCACCTGTAAACCAGCGTTCGATCTCGACATGCGTGTCGATGACTTCACGGAACAACAATTCTGGATCAGTCACCTAGGACTCCTTGTCATGTATGAGGGAAGGGTTATGCGCGCTGGGTGGGCGTCGCCGCTTGCAGCCGCAGCACGATGGGCAGCGGGACGATGATCAGTATTGCCGCGATCACGAAGCAATATTGGTAAGCGGGAGCGTCGCCCGAATTGCCGCCCATCGCGAGGAAAAAGCCGAGCAAGCCTCCCAGCACGCTCGCGCCAAGCGAGAAGCTGAGCTGACGGTTTATGTTCCACAGTGCACTCGCCTCCGCGATGCGCTCTGTGCGAACCGAGGTGAACGCTGCCGTCTGTGCCGTGCTGGTGCAAAGACTGGCTCCAAAGCCCATCGCAACAAACGACGCGACCCGGACGGAGAGGAGACCAGCGAACGGCGTTGCAAGCAGCAGAACGCCAGCACAGGTCACAGCCATCCCACCGAGAAAGAGCGGGCGCGGACCTCGCGACGCGAATAGGCGGCGCGTCAGCATGATCGCGATGAAGGATGCCCCGGCCCATGGGATCATCAGCATCCCTGTCTCGGTAGCAGTCAGGCCTAAACAATCTTGCAGGTATAGCGACGCAATCAGGTTCACGCCCGTGAAGACGCCTGGCACGCACAGATAGATGATGCTGCCGGTACGGAGCATGGGGTCCGACAGCAATCGCAGATCAAGGAGGGGAGCACGCGAGCGCAATGCGTGACGAACATAACCGGTGCTCGCGGCCACAGCCAAAGCCAGAACGATCGCGGCACGCAATCCGCTTCCAGTTTGACTTATCAGCGTCAGGCCAAGCGGAAGGCAGAACAGTGCGACTGCGCTCAACAGGAAGCCGCGAACATCGAGCGCCGGCTTGTCATCCGTCAATTTATCCGACGGCAGCCACCCGAGCGCCAGCGCTGCAATAGCGAGAGCGAGCGGCGCAACGCCAACGAACACCCAGCGCCAGGACACATGATCCGTCGCGACCCCGCCGATGCCAGGCGAAAGCGCAGGCACCAGCAGCGCAACCATCATCACGATCGCTGTCAGATGGGCGCGGTCTTCCGCCGGGTAGGCGCGGTAGGCCATACCTTGGCCAACCGGCACCAGCAGACCTCCACCGAGCCCCTGCACAAGCCGCCACGCCAGCAGCGCGCCGATCCCCGATGCCACCCCCCCACCGACCCCGCCGATCCCAACAATGAGCAACGAGGCAATGAACACGCGCCGCTCACCCATCCGGCGCGCAAGCCAGCTCCCGAGCGGGATCGCGACGGTCAGACCAAGCATGTAGATCGTCCCGACCCATGCGAGTTCTGTGACCGATGCGTTCAATTCGCGCCGCAACGTCGGCAATGCAGCGTTGAAGATGAACATATTCGCGAGATCTAGGGCAAAGCCGAGCAGGTACAGGGTGGCAATGCGTGAGCGGGCAGACAAAGGGAAGACTCCTGAAAATGGGCGGCCCATTCGTTACCGGCTTCCCTAATGTTCAACTAGACGGTACAGTTCGTCATCATTTGTCGAATTTATTTACCAATTGGAGATGTGCGCATGACGGTGAGCCTGGATCGCCTCACAGTTTTCCGCGCCGTGGTGGAAACCGGGTCATTCACGGAAGCCGCAAAACGTCTCAACCAGGCACGGGCCGCCGTGAGCTTCAACGTGAAGCAACTCGAATGCGAGCTGGGCGTCACGCTTCTCCATCGCACCACCCGCAGCCTCGCGCTGACCGATGCCGGAGAACGCTTCTACACGCGATGTGTGCGCATTCTCGCAGAAGCGGACGATGCCATCGCAGAGGCGCGGGACGAACAATCCGTTTTGCGCGGCAGCTTGCGTATCACATCGACAGTAGAATATGGCGTCGCCGTCATCGCCCCCGCGCTCCAGGGGTTCTCCGCAAGCCACCCGGACCTCGACATCCATTTTGAAGCCTATCCGACAAACGTCGATCTCCTGCGGGATCGCTTCGATGTGGCGATCAGGCTTGGTCGCAATGAACAGTTCCAGAACTCCAGTTATGCCGGCGTCCATCTCGGCAGCTATCAGGTCCGACCGGTCGCTTCACCCGCAGTCGTGGCCTGCCTTGACCGGGCGCTTGCCGGCTCACCGGACGCACTCGGCGCGCTTCCACACATCGCCCATGCCAGTGTGGATCACGTCAAGAGCTGGACGATGTATGATGGCGACGGTCGTGAATGCGCGCTTGTGCTGCCTCGCCAGACTCGTCTGGTTGCGAACAACGCATCAGTGGTAAAGGCGCTGGCTATCGCGGGCGCTGGTGTCGCGCTTTTGCCAGACTGGTTCGTCGCGCCAGAACTCGGCAATGGCTCGTTGGTCGACGCGCTGCCAACCTACCGTTTCCCTCAGCATCACATCTACGCCATGCATCTGCCGATGCAGATCGTCACGCAGAAGATTCGTGTCTGGCTCAAGTTTCTCAAGGAGTATGTTCGCCGGGAATTTCCCGACGCGCCATGAATTTGGGTGAGCAATCCGATATGAGATTTTGGTATCAGCACCGCATGCTGCGCCATGACAAGCCGCGGGTGAATCTGCACGTCTTCGGAACGGGGTGCCCCAAGCATATTCGCCATATCCTGTTCCGCAACTGGCTTTGCGACCATCCCGAGGACAGGGAGCGCTATGCAAACACGAAGACGCTGGCGAACAATGGCGTAAGCACCGCCCAGGACTATAATCGAAACAAGCAGGCCGTGGTGCGCGATATTTACCGCATGATCTTTGAACATCGCGGCTGGGTCAATGCCGGGTAACGCACCGGAACGTTCGCTTCGGGGATCTTTGCTGACTGGCGGCCTGGGGGCGTCCGCGAAGCGAATAGCGGACTTTCAAATCAATGGGGCTAAGGCATCGGATCGGCCCATTGCTGAGGCGTTCATTCGTAGCGCGAGACTGCGGATGAGACGATGCACTTGATCGTCTCAGATGACCTTATGATCTTACCAATGGCGGATGTCAGTGCATCAAACTGCTCGTTTGAAAGGCTATTGATTTCGGGTTCCAACTGCTCTCGGAGCCAGAGCATTATCTGAGGTTTGAGATCCACGCTCGGGTCGCGGTCTGCTCGAAGGTACATGATCTTAGAAACAATCTTGCCTGATATGGTGCGCACGCGTCGCGACGTGTCATCAGATAACCCCTGCAACTGGGCGCAATCCCCAACGGCCTTTTCCACTTGGCTGGAAAACATCGGCGGTTCGCTCTTCACGAGTTGCACGAAACGCTGGTGCACGTCAGGCTGGCTGGAAGATGATGCCGTACGGTATATCGATGCGGTTCCAATCAGAGCCAATAAAATCAGAATGCCGCCCACGATCTGCTTCATTGATACCCCCCCATACATACTCGAAACGTCTGTGACTTGTCGCTCGGGAGATCTAAAGAAACTGAAAACGGGCTCTACGTGATCTCTAAAACTACTTAACAAACAAACAGGGCTGCGCTCGCTTCCGGCCCGAAGTGGCCAATCATGAGTTAACGATTAGCTTCGCTAAGACAATCCTAGAACGGCGATAGATAGTAAAATATTTGCCTGAGAAGGAATCGTCGCCGCGGGCCGGGGATAGCGTGAAATAACGACGCTAACTCTGGGGATCTCTTAATATAAGATACTCTGAGTATTACTTCGTGCTGACGAAATATCATGGCACCGAGATAGGCCCTGGTATCTATCGGCTCCTTGGATCGGATTATGATTAGGTTGTTATCCTCGTAGACCCAATCGATCTCACTATCAACGATACCTACAGTTGCGGATCGAGACGAAAACGACGTCCTGTTACCAATGCGCTCGATCTTTTGATTTCCCTGGAAGCAAAACGAAAGGTGCGACAGACCCCATAGTAGAACGAGACCTGCCAGGACCGGTGAGGATGGAACGACAAGGAGCGCGATGACCATGGCGGAGAACAAGGCAATCACAGCTAATGTTCTAGCAGGCTGCAACGCTATTGCGGCAACTTCCATGTGCGTCAATCCAATTCGGCAGTCGTACGACCTCATCTTGTCGACCAACCTTTAACTTTTCGTCGTGATCGCTTCTGGCGGCGCAAACGCGACGTGCCGGGTGTCCTCCGGCAACGTCAGCTTTTGGTGAACGGCTGCGGTGACCTGATTGGCCGAGATGGGCGCAAAGCGGAACGTCCGCTTTCTGGCTTCAACGCCAAGGTGGGTTCCGGCCCATCTCCTACCTGCAGTATCCACAGGTTCACAAACCGAGCCCCGCTGTCTGCCTAGGCTCCATTCAATGCCACCGTTGTCGTGCATGACGCCGTTGAGGGGCTGACCGAGGCGCTTGTCGAGAACCGGGTACCAGGGCACAAGCTGAAAGCCGAGCCCGTCGTCGATCATGGTGAAGCGGCCGCTCGCAAAGGGCGCGGCGCTAGCGAGGCCGCATCCACGCAAGCTCTTGCCCTGGCCGGCTCGCCGGTCCGAGGTTCAGGCCGGACCCCTGGCAAGCCGATCAAGGTCACGGCGCCACCCCGCCTTGACCTCGATCGGCCCGCGCCGGGCGGCTCCCCTGCAATGAAGCCGCCGACAAAACTGCTCGATCCTGCCGACTGTCTGTCGTCGCAGGGCAGCGTGGCCACGCCGCCTAATCGCCCGGGAAAACCGCACCCGGCGTCACTCGGCGTCCGATCCGAAAAAGGTCGTCGCGCGCCGCGCGAATCTGCGGCCAGGGAAAGGCCGCGCAGTCTTCCCACGCCTCGCCCTCGCGCAGGACGGCATCGAGTTTACCAGCGACACCGGCGAGCGAGACGGCCGGCGTCATCGCCAGCGCCTCAAGCAACGCCTCGACCCGAGTGAACGCCACACGCTCCGCCCGCAGCCCTTCGAAGTAACCGATTTCGGTCGCGGCGGCGTCGAAAGACGCCTGCCGCGCCGCAAGCTCGGCCGCCGCCCGCGCGCGAATCGCCGCCATGTCCGTCCGCGCGCCGACAAGCCGGTCGAGCGCTTCGACCGAGCAGATCACCGTCTCTGGGCCGCCGGGCACCTTCACCATCGTGCCGACAAAGTCGACGCGCTCGGCAAGCTCATTCTCCAGCCGTTGCTGCCGCCGACAAAGCTGCTGCGCCCGCGTATGCGCCGCTGCCCAGTCGTGCCACAGCCTCAGCGCCGGGTCGGGGGTCGCATCCGACGCACCGGCGCGTGCCGACGCCGCGCCGCCAAACGCCCACCCACCCGCGCTAACAACCCAGCCCGCAAGCGCCATCCGCCGCGTGACGCAGAACAAACTCGTGCTATGGTCGGAATCAGCCATGATCCGAGCTCCTCGAAAGCTGGGGTTGTGGTCAGGTCGTCTGGCGTGTTGCCGCACGTCGGATGACCGCAAACTGCAATCTTACGTAACTACCGTACATTACGGACATCGCAATTGTCAAACGCGCCCAATTCCCCGGAGTTAAAATCAGAACGGTTCGAGCTGCGTCTCACAGGCGAATTGCTGACCCGCATCGATGACTGGCGGCGCGACCAGCCAGATCTACCTAGCCGTTCAGAGGCAATGCGCCGCTTGGTCGAAATTGGATTGGGCACGGCAAAGCAATCGCCGAAGTGACGCGGTTAGGTCCGCGAGTGGTGCTCACCGAAATATCGTATGCTTCATCGGCGATTGGACGAAACTTCGAAGCAGCTGGCATCGAATTCAACCCAGAGAAGAACGTGGTGGGCGTGGTGTTGGGGTGGCTCATGGCTTGCTCGGCGGCGTAGCGATGCGATCTCGCGCGAAGCTGCCATTCGCAGTGTGCACGAGATAAGTCGCCTTCGGGTGTGACGGATAACGTGTGCGGAGGGGAGCGTAAAATCCATCCTCTTGCGCGCTGTTCAAACGGCCATACAGGTACCCAATCAGGGGACCGCGACGGCGAGAAGGGCTCAATGCTGGAAACGAGCGAAGGCGGAAAGACACCACTTCCGCTCCCCAACGGCAATACGCGCAGCTTCCTGGAAGACGGAGACACGCTGACCATCCGGGGGTATTGCGAGCGGCCTGGCTTTGCTCGGATTGGCTTTGGCGAATGTAAGGGTTCGATATTGCCTGCAATAAACGTTTGATCCCGACCAGCTAAATGTGCTGGGCAAACACGGCGCCACCAGAGTAGCGCTATCTCCTCATGGGAAGAGTGGCTGGGTTCGCACCCAGAGCTCCAGCGTTGGCTCGTTGCCCAATGTCGTGGAGCGATGAGGAAGGTGCGATTGGAAATGCATCGAGTCGCCCTTGTTCAGGATGTGACGCTCGCCATCCACCTCAAGCAGCATGCTTCCTTCGAGAATATAGACGAAGTCCTCGCCCTCATTGTGCATCAGCTCCGACACGTGACCGGGAGGGCGTCGCACCAGCGTGGGGTGCAGCTTGGCTCCAGGGAAGCTCTGTCCTAGCAGTTCGTAGGTTCGCCTGGCATCACCCAGGCTGAATGCCTGTCGCTCGCCCTGGCGCGAAACCGGACCGGACTGAAGCGGCGGCTCGACAAAAACGTCAACACTGGTGTCGAGCGCCTCGGCGATATTGCACAAAGACGCCAGTGACGGCGTCGATATCCCGCGTTCGATCTGGGACAGGAAGCTGATCGACAGCCCCACATGCTCCGACAGCTGCTGCAATGTCATGTCGATGGCACGCCGCCGTTGCCGGATCTTCTTGCCGAGAGACTCTCCTGCGACGCTGTCTGCCATGATCCTATTTACCGCCTTCGACCTTGAAGACACTTTGAAATCCGTTGCGCTCGGCCCTTCGACCCAAACTTGGGATCTGTAACCCAAGACTTCGATGAGTGGCGACGCAACACCCTGTATCGCAAGGGGCTTCGGGTTGCCACATTTCGACGCCTGCAAAAATTTCACTATTTCACTTCAATTTCTTTTGCAACGGTTCAATTTTTGCGCAATGTATCTCGCACTTGATGCTGGTGCTCAATGGGAGGGAGCGTATGCGCATTCATAAAGGTCTAATGTCTCTTCTGACGACGGCTGCCCTGATCGGTGTCCTTCAGATCGGAGAAGTACAAGCGCAGGAGCCGCAGACGGGCGGCACGCTGCGCATTCTCGCGACCGGTGAACCGGATCATATGGATCCGGCACTCGCAGGCATGGTTCCGACGAACAATCTGATGCGTGCCATTTCCCGGCAACTGATCAGCTACGAGGCCTCGAACGATCCCGACGTCGCAATCAAGCCAGTCGGAGATCTGGCAACCGAGGTGCCCCAGCCCACCGATAACGGCCTGACCTATACGTTCAAGCTGCGCCAGGGCGCGATGTGGGACGCGCCGTCCGGCCCCCGCCAGATTACCTCGGCGGACGTCGAGCGTGGCTTCAAGCGGTTGTGCAACCCGCACATGCAGGCATCCACCCTCACCTACTTCACGGCCCTCATTTCGGGCCTGGGCGAATTCTGCGACGGCTTTGCGAAGGTTGAACCGACCGCCGAGGCCATGAAGAAGTACATCGAGGAAAACGATGTTACCGGCATAGAAACCCCGGACGACCAGACCGTGGTCATCAAGCTCAAAGAGCGGGCGGGCGACTTCATCTACATGCTGTCGCTGCCCATGCCCGCGCCGGCGCCGGTTGAGGTCCTCGACTATATTCCGGATAGCCCCGAATACCGTACCCACTACATCGGCAGCGGTCCCTACACGATCGGCGACTATACGCCGGACACCAGCCTCAAGCTGGTGCGCAATCCTGCCTGGAAGGCCGAGAGCGATCCGCTGCGCAAGGCTCATGTGGACGAAATCGAGATCACCATGGGCCTCCAGGCGGATGCCATCATGCAGCAGCTTCAGTCGGGCGACGCCGACCTCGCTTATGACATCAACGTCCCGACCGCGATCCTGGCGACGCTTGCCGCGGCCGGCGACGACAAGCTGACCGCCATGTCGGCGGGCAACACCAATTTCCTGTTCATCAACACCGTGTCCGGCAATAACAACGGCGCGCTCAAGGACCTGCGGGTTCGGCAGGCGCTGGAGTATGCCATCGACAAGGCCGCGATCGTGCAGCAGTGGGGTGGCTCGACTGTTGCGGAACCCGCCAACGGCATCTTCGGTATCGGCGTGCTGGGCTACCACAAGTTCGATCTCTATCCGTCGCCGGATTCGAAGGGCGATCCCGAAAAGGCCAAGGCGCTGCTCACTGAGGCCGGGTTCCCGAACGGCATCACGCTGAAGATGCCTTATCGCAACAAGGACCTGGAAGTCGCAACCGCCGCCACCATCCAGGCAAGCATGGCGCGCGCCGGCATCACGCTGGAACTCACTCCGGTGACCGCCGCCGACTACTATTCCAAGTTCATGACGAACCCGGTCAACACCAAGGAAGGCACCTGGGATATCGCGCCCGTGGGCTGGACCCCTGACTGGGTTGGCGGTGCTGCGCGCTCGGTGTTCCAGCCGCAGTTCACCTTCGACGGCACCCACCAGACCTACAACTATACCGACTACAATAACTCCAAGGCCAACGAGATTGCCGCGCAGGCGATCAATGCCACCACGCCTGAGGAAACCGGGAAGCTGTGGGCGCAGGTCGACGAGATGGTGATGGCGGATGCGCCGGTGGTTCCGCTGATTGCCAACAAGAACCCGCGCTATCGTGGAGAGGCGGTGAAAAACTTCCTGCCTTACGCACTGGGCGTCGAGGGCGACTGGACCAACATGTGGCTCGAGCGCTGAGAAGCGCCGAACAACACGGGCGCCGTGACGTGATGTCCGGCGCCCGGACCATTTGCGCGTCGCGGGAATCCGCGACGCCTGAACCATAAAGAGTTGCGGGCAGCGAGGTTTGTCTTGGTAGTGCTGGAAGCCAGGAATCTCACGGTCGATATCCCGACCGAGGATGGCGTCGTCCACGCCGTCCGCAACGTCTCGTTTTCGATCCGGCCCGGTTCGCTGTTCGGCATCGCCGGCGAATCCGGATCGGGCAAGAGCGTCATGACCCAGGCGATGATGGGCTTGCTGCCCAATGCCGACATCAGCGGCGAGGTCCGGTTCGATCGGCACAACCTGATCGGGTTGCCCGCGTCCGAAATGCGCAAGCTGCGCGGCGGCCGCATCGGCATGATTTTCCAGGATCCGCTGTCCAGCCTCCATCCCTACTATACCATCGGCTCGCAGATCGCCGAGGTTCTTCACGCGCATGAGAAGATCTCCGGAGAAGACGCGCGTGCAAGGGTGGTCGATATGTTGGGCAGGGTCGGCATTCCCTCCCCGGCCGACCGTTACGACGACTATCCGCATCAGTTCTCCGGCGGCATGCGCCAGCGCGTGATGATCGCCATGGCGCTGATCCTGAAGCCGGCGCTCATCATAGCGGATGAGCCGACGACGGCGCTGGATGTGACCGTGCAGGCTCAGATCGTGGCCTTGCTCGACACCATGCGCCGCGATTTCGGAACCACCGTCATCCTGATCACGCACGATCTGGGCCTGCTGTCGAGCGTCGCCGACGATGTCATGGTCATGTATGCAGGGCATCGGCTGGAATGCGGAAAAGGGGCGAATGTATTTCGCTCGCCAGCCCATCCCTACACGGCCGGCCTGCTGCGCTCGACGCCGGCGAGCTACAGGCCCGGCTCCGAGCTCGCGCCGATCAAGGGACGGCCGCCCAGCCTGCTTGCGACCCCGAAGGGCTGCGTGTTTGCGCCACGTTGCAGCGAGGCGCTTTCGCAGTGCGCTACCCAGCGCCCCCCGCTCCGCGTCTATTCTGACGGCGTTGAATCGCTGTGCTGGCTGGAACAGGGCGCAGGCGACGCACCGGCCGCCGTTGCCTCTCCCGAAGCTGCGCCGCGCCCCAGTGACATCGAGCCGGTCGCGACGGTCCAGGACGTGCACCTTACCTACCATGTCGGGAGCTTCTTCGGGCAGAAGCGCACGCTGGATGTGCTCAAGGGCGTCGACCTTACCATTGGCAAGGGCGAAACCGTTGGGCTGGTGGGAGAGAGCGGCTGCGGTAAGTCCACGCTGGCGCGCGTCATCGCGGGGCTGACGCCGGCAACCTCCGGCACCGTCAAGGTGCTGGGCCGCGATATGGGAACGCTCGGCGCTTCGCAATGGCGGGAGATGCGGCGGCAGATCCAGGTCGTGTTTCAGGACCCGTTCGGGTCGCTCAATCCACGCCGCCGCGTTGGCTCGATCATTGGCGATCCATTCCGCTTGCACGGCATAGCCTCAGGAGAAGAACGCAAGGCGAAAGTGCGGCACCTGATGGAAATCGTCGGGCTCAATCCCGAACACTACAATCGTTTTCCGTCGGAGTTTTCCGGCGGCCAGCGGCAGCGCATCGGCATTGCCCGCGCCCTGGCCCTCAATCCGGCGCTGATCATCTGCGACGAGCCGGTTTCGGCGCTCGACGTGTCGATCCAGGCGCAGGTGCTCAACCTGCTGCGCCGCCTCCAGCGCGAACTCGGGCTGACCTACCTCTTTATCTCCCATGACCTTTCCGTGGTGCGCCATGTCTGCGACCGCATCGCCGTGATGCAAGGCGGCAAGATTGTCGAACTGGCCAGCGCCGAGCGCCTGTTTGCCGATCCGCAGCACCCCTATACGCGCACGCTGCTGGCAGCTTCCAAGTCGCCGCCTGCCCCGGGTGGCGGCGAGCAACGGGTCCTGGCGGAAACGCGGCAGGTGGCGTCATGAGCGACATTGCGGAAAACCAGGTCTTGTCGGCTACCGAAATTGTCCAGCGCGGTTCGCTGGAACTGACGCTCCGCCGGCTCCGGCGCGACCCTGCCAGCATGGCGGCGCTTGGCGTCATTCTTGGCGTCATCCTGCTTGCCATCGTCGCTCCTTGGATAGCCGCCGTCACCGGCCATTCGCCAATCGAGCAGTTCCGCGACACTGGTCTCTCGCCTGCCGGCATACCCGTTGGGCCGGGTGCGGATTTCTGGCTTGGCACGGACCAGCTCGGCCGCGACGTTCTGGTACGCCTCGCCTACGGAGCGCGGGTGTCGCTGCTTGTGGGCGTATTCGCATCTGTCCTGGCCTCGACGATCGCGGTCGTCGTAGGCGTCACGGCCGGTTATTTCGGCGGCATGGTCGACCTTGCCCTCAGCCGACTGACGGATCTTGTCATGAGCGTGCCCTTCCTGCTCTGCGCACTCGCGCTGGTGTCGGCCTTCGGCCCGAGCATGATGCTGAGCGTGGCGGTGATCGTCTTCTTCAGTTGGGCGCCCATGGCGCGCGTCATTCGCGGCCAGGTGATCTCGCTGAGCCGGCAGGATTTCGTTCATGCCAGCCGCTCACTGGGCGCAGGGCCGCTGTCGATCATGGTGGTCGACATCCTGCCCAACCTGACCGTGCCGATCATCGTCTACACGACCATGCAGATACCGAATTCCATCGTCTTCGAGGCAACCCTGTCCTTCCTCGGCATGGGCATCGTGCCGCCGACGCCAAGCTGGGGCGGCATGCTGGCCGATGCGTCCTCCAACTCACTCTACCTCGTCGCCTGGTGGATGGTGTTTGTGCCGGGTACCGCACTGCTCCTGACGACGCTTGCCTTCAACATCCTTGGCGACGGGCTGCGCGATGCACTCGATCCCAAGAGCGCGCGCACCGCACGTCATCTCAAGCGCAAGCAGAAGGGAGCAGCAAAATCATGATCCGCTTCCTTGCGCGCCGCATCGCCTTCGGGGCCGGCGTCCTGCTGGTGCTATCGGCCTTCGTGTTCTTCCTGTTCTTCGTCGCGCCGGGCGATCCTGCGCGCATGATCGCGGGCGATAAGGCGACCGAGACCCAGCTTGAGATGATCCGCAAGAATCTGGGCGTGGACCGCCCCATCGTCGTCCAGTACGGCACGTTCCTCAGCCGCGCGCTGACCGGTGATCTCGGCTTCTCCTACCGCAATCAGCAGCCGGTGGCGCAGATCATCGTGCGCCGCATTCCTGCAACGCTCTCGTTGGTTGCGGGAGCAGCCCTTCTATGGTTGGCGATCGGCGTGCCGATCGGCATCATGTCGGCGCGTTATCCCGGCAGCCTCCGCGATCGCATAGGGCAGGCATTCATCCTGGTAGGCCTCAGTTTTCCGACCTTCGTGCTTGGCATGATGTCGCTCTATCTTCTCTATTTCCTGCCAAAGCAGGCGGGCCTGACCCTGTTTCCGCCGGGCGGATACAAGGCGCTGACCGGCAACCCAGTGCTGTGGGCCTGGCATCTCATCCTGCCCTGGAGCACGCTTGCTCTCACCATGGCGGCCGTCTATGCACGGCTGACCCGCGGCCAGATGCTCGACGTGATGGGCGAGGACTATATCCGCACAGCGCGCGCCAAAGGCCTGACCGAGCGGCGCGTGGTATGGAAGCACGGAATGCGCGCGGCGCTGACCCCGCTCGTCACACAACTCGGCGCCGATATCGCGCTCATGCTCGGCGGCGTGATCGTAATCGAGCAGGTCTATGGCCTGCAGGGTGTTGGCGCGCTAGCTGTCCAGGCAGTGACCAATCAGGACCGCCCTATCATCATTGGCGTGGTGCTGTTAGGCGGTGTCTTCATTGTCGCCGCCAACATCGTCGTCGACCTATTCTATGTGCTGCTCGATCCGCGCGTTCGCTGAAGGAAGCCCCATGATCATCTCGCAAAACACGATCCCCGGAATGCACATGCGCGACCACGTGGTGACCGTGCCCCTCGACTGGTCGAATCCGTTAGGGCCAACCATAGAGGTCTTTGCCCGAGAGGTGGTCGATCCTGCGCGCAAGGACGAAAACCTGCCGTTGCTGTGCTTCCTGCAGGGCGGCCCGGGCGGCAAATCTCCCCGGCCCACGCGCGGCGGACCGGCGTGGCTGCATGGAGCCCTAAAGACCCATCGCGTCATTCTGCCGGACCAGCGCGGCACCGGCCGCTCGACCCCGGTCGATGCCGCGACCATGGCCGGTTTTGCCGATGCCGAGGCGGGCGCGGATTACCTGGCCTGCTTCCGCGCCGACTCGATCGTCGCGGATCTGGAGCATTTGCGCAAAACGGCCTTCGGCGGCGCGCGCTGGCAGACCCTTGGCCAAAGCTATGGCGGCTTCCTGACCCTGACTTATCTCAGCCAGGCGCCTGAGGGACTTTCGGCCTGCTACATCGCCGGGGGCATTCCGAGCCTCGCCCCCTCGGCGGACGAAGTCTATCGCCGCACCTATCCTCGCGTGCGGGCAAAGAACGCCGGCTACTTCAAGCGCTATCCGGACGATGTCGCACGGGTCGGTGCTGTGGCCGATTTCATCTCAGCGAACGATGTGCGCTTGCCTGATGGCGACCGCCTGACGGTTCGGCGCCTGCAGACGGTCGGCCTCGATCTCGGCATGGCGCCTGGCTTCGAGAACATCCACTGGCTGCTCGACGAGGCTTTCGCCGGATCGCTTCATGACCGCCTGTCGGATCACTTCCTTTCAAGCGTCATGGCTCTCACCTCGTATCATGGCAATCCGCTCTTCGCGGCCATTCACGAAGCCATCTACGGCCAAGGCGAAGGCGCGACCGCGTGGTCTGCTGAGCGGCTGCGCGCGCAGTTCCCCGAATTCGCATCCGATGCACGGCCGCTGCTGTTCACCGGCGAGATGATCTATCCGTGGATGTTCGATGAAATCTCCTCGCTGCGCCCCTTCAAGGCCGCCGCTGAAGCCCTGGCCGAACGTCCGCGCCATAGCCGCCTCTACGAACCCGGCCGCCTTGCGGCCAACGAAATCCCGGTCGCGGCGGCGATCTATCATGACGACATGTATGTCGATGCCGAACTGTCGCTTGAGACGGCGCGCGCGATTGGCAACCTGGATTTCTGGATCACCAACGAATTCGAGCATGACGGCATTCGCCAGTCCGGCGCGGTCTTCGAGCGCCTTGCCGCCATGGTGATGGAGAAAGGCGGCCCGCTGGCCGCCACCCGCTAGACACCGGAGGCGAGCAGTGACGAGAGATGATTGCGCGGGCAATCTTGCCCGGGTGCGTAGCTGGCTGGGTGAACAGGGGCTGGACGGGCTGATCGTTCCGCGCACCGATGCGCATCAGAGCGAAGTGACCGCCCCGCATGACAATTGCCTGGAATATATCAGCGGCTTTACCGGCTCGGCCGGCATGGCTCTGGTTCTGCCCGACAGAGCGCTGATCTTTGTGGACGGCCGTTATCAGGTGCAGGTTCGGCAGGAGGTCGATCCTGCACTGTTCGCAGTGCATCATCTTTACGACGATCCGCTGGATCTCTGGCTGAGGGACAACGCCAAGCCGGACTGGCGTGTCGGCGTCGATGCCATGCGGGTGGCGGGCGGTACCTTTGACGCGCTGGCGCTAGCTTGCACGGCCGCAGGCGGCGAACTCGTTGCCATCACAGACGATCCGTTCGATGCCCTCTGGAACGACCGCCCCGAAAAGCCTGTCGGCCGGATCCGCGCCATGCCCGTTTCCGTGGCCGGCGAGACCTCGGCAAGCAAGCGGGCTCGTATTTCCGAAAGGTTGCAGGCCGCCGGCGCGGACATGCTGGTGGAAACGCTGCCGGACAATATTGCGTGGCTGCTCAATGTGCGCGGCTCGGATGTCGCAATGAATCCGGTACCCCACTCCTTCCTGATCGTCGGGCAAGACGGGCAGGTTGAATGGTTCGTGGACCGACGCAAGCTGGGGAACGATCTTGCCCCATTCGAGCTTGCCGATGTCATGATGGCCGAGCCGGAGCATTTCCTGGACCGTGTGGCTCAGGCTTCGACGAACCGTACCGTCCAGATCGATCCCGATTTCACCCCGTTTGCGGTGCGCGACCGTATCGAGGCGTCGGGCGGCAAGCCTGCAGCGCGAACCAGCCCTATCACGCTTGCCAAAGCGGCCAAGAATGCCACCGAGCTCACCGGCTATCGCGACTGCCACGTCGAGGACGGCATTGCGCTTACCAACTTCCTGGCGTGGCTCGACAGCGAGTGGCGCGCGCGGCGTGCGCAAGACCTGCCTCTGACTGAACTGGAAGCGGAAGAGAAGCTGATTGCGTTCCGTGCCGAGCGGCCGGGTTATCTGGAGCCCAGCTTCCGCGCGATTTCCGCGGCCGGCGCCAATGCCGCCATGTGCCACTACAATGCGCAGCCCGAGACCAATACCGCGCTCAGCGCAGATAGCCCCTATCTCATCGATTCAGGAGGGCAATACGCCAATGGCACCACGGACGCGACGCGTACGCTGATATTCGGCGAGGCCAGTGCGGAGATGCGTGACGCCTACACCGCCGTGCTCAAGGGCTTCCTGTCGCTGTCCATGGCGCGCTTCCCGACCGGTACGCAAGGACATCAGCTCGATGCCTTCGCCCGGCGTGCCCTGTGGGACATCGGGCTCGACTACGACCATGGCACGGGCCACAGCGTCGGACACAACCTGCTGATCCACGAATACCCGCACCGCTTTGCCAAGAAGCCCAACCTGCACGGGCTGGAGCCAGGCAATGTCATGACCATCGAGCCTGGCTACTATGAGACCGGCGCATTCGGCATCCGCATCGAGAACCAGGTGGAAGTGGTAGCAGACCGGCCCGGCTTCTGTCGCTTCTCCAGCATGACTCTGGCGCCGATCGATCTCGAAATGGCGAGGCTAAAGCTTCTGAGCAGAGACGAGATAGCATTCCTCGACGCCTATCATGCCGAGGTTCGTGCGGTCCTGATGGACCGTGTTCTGCCGCAGGCACGCCCGTATCTGTTAGCGCACACCCGTTCGGTTGCCGAACGCCTGATCTGATCGCAACAAGCTGTCTTTTGTAAGCCCGGAAACGGGCTTACAGCAGGCCCTTAATTTTCCTCAGCGCACCTCCACCACTTGCGCATCATCCTCGACGGCAGCGAGGATGATGGCCATGGACTCGGCGATCCAGCTCAATCCTGACCGTCGACAACCTCCGGTCCGCACATTCTTCACGGCGCAATTCTTCAGCGCCTGGCGCGCGAAGCCACGCTAAGGTCACCGACCTGCGCGACTAGTATCCAATTGTTTTGAATACTCTTTTTGACGCGATGAGCCTCCTTCGGCAACGGAGCATCCCGCTGAGCCCGTTCCGCGCTTTGCCGACAAATAGTATGAATAATATGATGATTGTCACTTGCCTGTCACCCACTCCGCTTAATTCCGCCTCCATGGGAAACGGGGCAGGAGAAGGAATGTAGGGGGCAGGTTTCGCGGTCGAGCCGAATGGCGATGAAATCGTCGAGCTAGCCTTCGTCGCACCCACTCAGCACCGGCCCGAACCCATCTCACCGCCGCCAGCATCCTCCAGGCGATGAGAGATAACGCGACACCAGAAAGCTAGCAGAAATGTTCCTTCAGTTCTTCGGCTTCGGCCGGCAATTCGCGGGTGTGGCCCGCCAGATGAACCGCATGGCCGTCGCCGGCCATCTTGGCACCGTTCTTCCGAAAATCGCGAAATCCGCCTTGCTCGGCACCAGCATGTTGACCGCACTGTCCGCGCCCGCAATGGCGCAAGAGCCGTGGATCATGGTTCAGCGCACGTTCTTCCCCGACGCGGATCCCGCGCGCGGACAGGGCGTGACGACCGATGGCACCTATTGGTATTTCTCGGGCACGCATTCACTTGAAATCGCCGACGGCAACTTCAATACCGTCAAGATCGACAAAGACGCGATCGTCAATGAACTGATGATCCCGTCCCAGCTTTCGTCGATTGGGCTGAATCATATCGGCGACATCGACTACGCCAACGGTCTCCTCTACGTTTCCCTCGACACCAGCAAGCGGGACCCCATAACCAATAACAAGTATAGCCACCCCGTTTTCGCCATCTACAATGCCAGCGATCTTACCTACACCGGGCAAGCTTTTGCCCTGAACCCTCCACACGGCGTCCGTGACATTGCAAGCTGGGTGGCCGTGGATGCCAAAGCCGGCCTCGCCTACGGCATGGCCTATGACAACGCCACCGAACTTGCAGTCTACAACCTCTCGGATTTCAGCTTCAAGGAATACATCCCACTGTCGGCGACCATTGATCAGGCGCAGGGCGGCAAGATACTTGACGGCTGGATGTATTTTGCCACCGACAATGACGACAAGCTGCTGATGCGGGCCAATCTCAAGACCGGACAGGTCGAGACGCTCGGCAATCTCAAGCTTGACGCCGAACAGGAGGTGGAAGGTCTTTCTATCAGATGGACGAAGGACGGCTGGTCGCTGAACGTTCTTAACCGGGAAGAGAGCTTTCCCGGAAGCCTGGAAGAAGGCGTCGGCTTCTACAAATATCTCCGCCCTTACGGAAACGTTCTGTCCGGAGAAATCCATGCCGATATCAGCGGCGCCCTCCTGGCAGACAGCCGCTTCATTCGCGAAGCGACGAACCGCCGGATTCTCGCTGCTTTCGATGCGGCCGCCGTTCCCACTGGCGCAGTCACGACATTTGACCAGAAAGGACCAAGCGCTGCACCTTCCGACACCGATGGCGTGGCGTTCTGGAGCGAGGCCATCGGCGCGAGCAGCAGCGCCAAGGGCGTTGGCTATGCCGCGGATTTCGACCACTCCTCGGCCGGCCTCATTGGCGGCATAGACGCTCCGATCGGTGATTGGCGCTTCGGTGTTGCGGGCGGCTATAGCCATACAAACTTCGATGTTTCGCAGCGCGCCTCCTTTGCCTCGAGCAACAATTACCAACTCGGCGTCTATGGCGGCACGCAACTGGGCGGTATTGGCCTGCGTATGGGCGCCTCCTATGGCTTGCACGATATTTCGACCGAGCGCAGCGTCGTCTTCCCCGCCTTCAGTGAAAAGCTGTCGGCGGACTATAAGGCTGCCACGACGCAGGCCTATGGCGAGATGGACTATCGGATCGAGACGGGCCGTGGCGTTCTGTCGCCGTTTGCCGGCCTCGCCTATGTGCATCTCAAGAGCGATGATTTTTCGGAAAAGGGCGGCACCATCGACGCGCTGTCGAGCAACGGCACCACGTCGGAGAACACCTTCTCGACCATTGGCATGCGTGCATCGACGCCGTTCAGCTTCGGCGAAACGAACGGCTGGTTGCACGGCCAGGTCGGCTGGCAGCACGCCTATCAGGACGTCACGACGATGACGAACCTGACCTTGAACACCGGCGCTTCCTTCGACAGCGTTGGCGTGCCGATCGCCAAGGACGCATTGGCCCTCGAAGCGGGCTTCGATATCGCACTTTCGAAGCAGGCCACTTTCAGGACCAGCTATTCGGGCCAGATCGCACGCAAGGTCCAGGACCACGCCATCAAGGTGAGCTTCGACCTGAAGTTCTAAAGCCGGGCCCGACACGCGGCCAAAGGTATTGAGGGTAGAGCCGGTAGGCTGTTGGTGTGGCCATACCCTGATGACCTGCCGTATCGTATCGCTCGCGATTTGTACCTCCCGCGCCAAGACGCGCGGGAGGAGGCACACCGGGCGGGGTTCCGGGGGCAAGGCTCATGTAGTTTGCCGACAAATTTGATCTTACAGACAGTCCCCCCGCGTTTTCTTAAGAACTTCCCCTACCTGACCTAGTCGAGCGACAAGGTCCTATCGATGTCGCCTGATAAGTGTTCTGAAAACACCGACCTTCATTCTGCTGTTACACGGCCAGAATACCCCTGCTGCCAACGCCGCATGTGCGGTCGCAAAGCAGGGGATTGCTCAGATGTCAGATTTCAACCGCCGCATTTTCATGAAGGGTGCAGCCGCCAGTGCCGGGCTCGCCCTTGCCGCTCCTTTCGTGTCGCGCGGAGCGCTCGCCCAAGGCTCCTCGGGCACCGTCAACATCTTTGCCTGGGCTGGTTACATCTCCGACGAGATGCTGGCTGCCTTCGAGAAGGAAACCGGCATCAAGGCCGTCTATACGCCCTATGGCACTAATGACGAACTTCTCAACCAGATGCGCGCCAGCAAGGGCACCGGCTACGACATCATCTGGCCGGCGGTCGACCGCGTGCCGAACTACGTCGAATTCGGTCTCGTGCAGCCGATCGACGAATCCAAGGTGAAGTGGGACCGCGTCCTCAAGAGCGCCCTCACCGGCTCCGAGACACTCGGCGCCGTTATTGGCGGCAAGCGCTACCAGGTGCCGACCGACTGGGGCACCGAAGCCCTCACCTTCGACAAGAGCGAGTTCCCGCTCGTTTACGGCACCGCTTCCTATGGCGACCTGTGGAAGCCGGAAGCCAACGGCAAGGCCACTGTGCGCGGTCATTCGGGTCTCGTCGGGCTTGGTCTCTGGCTCGAAGCCCAGGGCAAGCTGCCCCATCCGATGCGCGACAGCTTCAAGGACGAAGCAACCATGCGCGCCAACTACGACGTGATCATCGCCGAAGCCATTACGCGCAAGGCCAATATCGCTCAGTTCTGGTCCAACGAGAACGAGGCGCAGGGCGCGTTCCGCACCAATGGCGCCAAGATCGGCCAAACCTGGGATTCCTCGGCTGCCGGGCTTATCAAGGAAGGTCTGCCGGTTGGTTTCGTTGCCCCGGCCGAAGGCGCTCTCGCCTGGATGGAAGGCGTTTCGCTTCCTGTCGGCGCGGTCAATCTCGAGCAGGCCTACGCCTTCCTTAACTGGATGCTGACCCCCGAGGCCGGCGCCCTTTACGCCAACCACACCTCGATCAACACCACCGCCGTCGGCGCCGACAAGCATCTGTCGGAAGCTTCGCGGAACTTCTTCGCCGCCGCCTACCCGGGCGACGCGCTGGAGAAGCTGTGGTGGTGGCCGGTGCAGGACAACTGGTTCGTTGCGCTGCGCAACGAGTATCAGGACAAGTTCCTCTCCGCCTGATCGGCGTCGTTTAAGCAGGCGGCGGGGTCATCCAGCCCCGCCGCTTTCTTCCAGGACCAAACACCTCTCCCGAACAGGCACCGCATGTCGCATTCCGTCGACCTTATCGATGTCGAGATGACCTTTGGCGGCACGCACGCCGTACGTATGCTTTCCGCGCATGTCGAAGGCGGAGAGTTCTTCTCGATCCTGGGTCCATCGGGCTGCGGCAAGACGACGGTTCTGCGGCTGATCGCCGGCTTCATCAACCCGACCTCGGGCCGGGTGTTGATCGGCGGCAAGGACATGGCGGGCATCGGGGCCGATCGCCGCCCGACCTCGATGATCTTCCAGTCCCTAGCTCTTTTCCCGCTCATGCCGGTTTGGGAAAACATCGCCTTCGGCCTCGAAGTCCGCAAGGTTCCCAAGGCCGAGCGCCGCCGCCGGGCCGAGGAACTGCTCGAGCTGATCGCGCTTCCCGGCTACGGCGACCGTATGGTCCATGAGCTTTCCGGCGGGCAGAAGCAGCGCGTGGCCATCGCCCGCGCGCTGGCCGTGGAACCGCAGGTGCTTTTGCTCGACGAGCCGTTGTCCGCGCTCGACCTCAAGCTGCGCCAACACATGCGAGCCGAGTTGCGCGCGCTGCAGAAACGCACGGGCGTCACGTTCATCTACATCACACATGACCAGTCCGAAGCGCTCGCGATGTCCGACCGGGTGGCGGTGATGAGCGCCGGCGTGTTGCAGCAGATCGCGACGCCGCGGGAACTCTATTCCAGCCCAGCCACGCCTTTCGTGGCCAAGTTCGTGGGCGAAACCAACGAATTTGTCGGCAAAGTGAGCAAGACAGCAGACGGCATCGCCATGGTCGATAGTCCGCACGGCAGCTTTGCCGGCCGCGCCGGTGACGCGGTCGCCGTGGGCAACGCAGCTGCGGTTTATGTACGGCCCGAGGCCGTCACCGTCAGCCGTGAGGCGCGTCCGGACAGCCTTGAGGCGCGCGCCGACCGGATAGAATTCGAAGGCGCGGTTGCCATGCTGCATGCCACCTCACGCGCCGGCCAGCCGCTGCTGGCGGCCATCCCCAACCAGCTTCTGGCGCAAGCGCCGGTCGCGGGCGAAACAGTCTGGCTCAGCTTCGCGCCCGACGAGGCGCTGGTTCTTGCCCATGCATAGTCTGTTTGCGCGCTTCGGAACCGGTCTCGGCGCACTGATCGTCGCGCTGGTCGCGGCGTGGCTGGTCAGCATGGTGCTTGCGCCGAACCTGATGATGCTCGATTTTTCGCTGCACCCCAACCTGATGCCCGCGCAGGTCGGCGGGCCGGACGACCACTACACGCTCGAAAATTTCGCTGCGCTCTTCGGCGACCCAGTGCACCGCGCCATCTTCTTCAAGACGATCTGGGCCAGCGCGCTGGTGATGGTCACGACGCTGGCCGTCACTTACCCCATCGCCTACTGGATGGCCAAGGTAGCCTCTCCAAGGGCCGCGGCGCTGACGGTTGCCGCGCTGATCATCCCGTTCTGGATCAATGAGGTGCTGCGCACGCTGGCGTGGTACATTCTTCTTGCTTTTGCCGGACCGCTCAATGCCGTCCTGCTATGGCTCGGCGTTATCAATCAGCCGGTGCGCTGGTTCGGCGATTTCGGCGTGCTCGCCGGCATGGTCTACGCCTACATCCTGTTCATGCTGTTTCCGATCTACAATTCGGTCTCCACGCTCGATACCGCACAGGTCGAGGCGGCCCGCAATCTCGGCGCCTCAACGATCCACATCCACCGCCGCATCGTCATTCCGCATGCTAAGGCGGGGATAGCGACGGGCTGTGTGTTCACCTTCATGCTCGCAGCCGGCAGTTATGTGGCGCCGGCTCTGCTCGGCGCGCCGGGCAGCCGCTGGTTCACCGAGATCATCTACAACTGGTTCTTCGAAGGCGGAAACTGGAACCGCGGCGCAGCCTATGCGCTGGTGCTGCTGGCGCTCTGCATGCTTGTGGTGCTGGCGGCGCTAAAACTGTTCCGCGTCAACCTCGCGGACGTGGCCAAATGACAGCGCAGATCGAGCTCGAAGGCGCGACGAGATCCCGAGTGGGCCTGGACTGGGTGGCAAAGGCCGCGGCCCTGCTGCCGCGCATCGTTTTCGCCGGCTACATGATTCTGTTTTTTACTTATTTGTTCCTGCCGCTTGTCGTGATGGGCGCGGCAACCTTCAACACCAGCAAATTTCCGACAGTCACGCCGTGGCTCGGCACCACGCTAGACTGGTTCGCCGCGCTGTGGGCCGATCACGCGATGTGGCGCGCGCTAGGGCTGTCGCTCCTGATCGCGCTGGCGGTGATCGCTATCGCCCTGCCCGCCGGCACCGCTGCCGCGCTTTTCCTGACCAGCCTGCAGCCTCGCGCGCGCACCTTCTTCTATGCCTTGATGGTTTCGCCGCTGTTGACGCCGGGCGTGGCCATCGGCATCGCCACGCTTGTGCTCTGGCATCAACTTGGCGTGGGCGGCGGCACATTCCTGATCGTGCTGGCGCAGGCTAGCTTCATCACCTCCTATGTGATGCTGATGGTAGTCGCCCGCCTGCAACGCTTCGACCGTGTACAGGAAGAGGCAGCCGCCGGTCTAGGCGCGTCGCGCTTCATGATTTTCCGCCGCATCCTGCTGCCCTATTTGCGCCCCGCGCTGCTGGCCGGTGCCTTCATCGCCTTCCTGCAATCCTTCGAGAACTACAACACGACGCTGTTTGTGCGCGGCACCGAGACGCCGCTGACGGTCTACATCGCCACCAAGGTGCGCACCGGCTTGACGCCGACCGTGAATGCGCTGGGCCTCATCCTCATTGGCCTCACGATACTCGCTGCCATCGCCGTCGAGATTAACCGCAGGCGTAGCACCGCCCGCACGCCGGCCTAAGAATATTTGCCGGCAAGACGCGTCGCCACTGGCTGACCCACCTGTTTGGTGACAGCAACCCAATTTGCTGCGGCCCACATTTCCAACGCCAAGCTCGTCGCAGCCCTTCAGCCTGCAGATCGGGCCTCAGGTGCCCCATAGGGTAGCCCCATCGTCGTGAGTAACGTCCGCCGCGAGCGCGACGCCAAGTCCGGCGATGAAGCCGAGTGAATTGCCCAAATTGTAAAGCATGCCGGGATCTCGCCCCGGGCGTGCCCACGTGGCAACCGCCACCAGAAATGTCGAAGCGACTGAAAGGCCCTGGCCTGAAGAAACGACGCGCCAAGTGACATTCCTTGCCTCCATAGCACTCGGCCAATTTGCTAGCGGCATCAGGTGCAATTTGCACAATTCGGGGACGCTGCCTATGCATCAGGCCGTCCTCCAGTAACCGAAACGATGGTCGCAACGCCGGCGCGACTTGCGGGCCGGAAGTGGCGAGTTGCTTTTGCACGGAACACTGCCGTGAGGTCGGTTGGTATCAGCTTGTGGGTGAAAAAAGCCCGGCCGTCAGGGCCGGGCCGTATTCAATCATGCCGGTGCCACTGGCGGGCGTTCAGCCATGACGGCGGGCTATAATCATTTGATCTCCCACGTGGTGTTGTGTGGGATGTCCATCGCGGTGTAGCCGCCAGGACCAGCCAGTGCAGGCATTTCTATGCAGGCAAAGGGCTCACTGCCGCTGATGCCCTCGTACTTACCGGTGCCTCCCGTGATAATATGGGTGCCACAATTCATCTTTGGCTGCGACTTGTCCTGGTCGCGGGTGTCGAAGGTCGAGAAGATCTTGTCTCCATCCTTGTCGGCCAGCACACAGGCACCATCGATGTACTTCTTCTCGCCCGACGCAACACTTAAGGCCGCGCACTGCGCCGACATCTTGTCGAGCATTGCCTCCCCCTTCATGTTTTGGGTGGTGCCGACGGCCTCCAGCAGGGTGGCCGTCCCGAGGCCAGGGATGTCAATGCTCTGCAAAGGCCGAAAGATGAAATGCGTCACGTAGGGGGTGGTGCCCTTCTTTGGGAGCGGCTCTCCCAGGCCGGCCCCAGGGATCAAGGCAAAGAGCAACCCGGAAAGAAGTATCGCTGTGGCAGTTTTGGTTGCCGCAACAGATGTCACTATCGTGGGTTTCATCGGTTTCTCCATCGTGAGCGGCGGTGCAAGTCGACTGCGCCGCCGCAGGTTGGAGACGACCTGCCTGCGTTTGAAACGTGTGTGGTTTAACTGAGCGCCAGTTCCCCGGATCAACATCAAGCGTGCAGTCGTAAGCCAACTCGATTAGCTTCGACATCGCTTCGGAGGAGACTGCATCTTCGATGGTCGATGCCTGGACTCGCCCAAGCCCATGCCGCAGCTGACGCATGAGCAACTGTCTCTATTTCCAAAATACCAGAGTTTTCCACGCCGAACCACGCCAAGCTGGTTCACATTTCGATGGTGGCGGCTCCCCTTCGGGCAAGACACGGCATCGTTCGCCTGCTGCGTTTCCGCCGTGCCGCGAGACGACCACAAGTCTTGCTCGCGGCCCGAGCGGATGCTGAGCCCAAAGTCTCCTCCGGCCGGCGCTGCTGGGCTCAATCACCCCAACGATACGCCGCCCTGCTCCTTCATGCCGTCATCAACTTCCGCACATAGCTCCCCGGATCTTGCCAGGCGCGTGGCGCAGTTCATCTTGAACTTGCCTACCCTGCCCTGAACCACTGGATGAATGCTCTCAGCTTCGTTGGCTGGAGGCTGCGAGATGGGAAGTAGATGTGAAAGTGCTGCGGTTCCGGCTCGTAGGTGTCGAGCACGCTGACCAGCTCGCCCGATTTCAAGGCTTCCTCCTCGGTGGCTCGGAAGCGTTGCGCCAATCCCAATCCCGCGCGCGAAGCCAACGCAAAATGTCCGTTGTCGTCCAGGATCAAGGCTGCCGGCGGGTCGAGATGGACGGTTTCCTCTCCGCGCCGGAGCGTGACCGGCTCCAACCTGCCACTGCCGGGAAAGCGGTAGCGGATGACGGCATGTCGAACCAAGTCTTCGGGCGTTTGCGGCTCGCCTGCCCGAGCGAGATAATCCGGGCTTGCGAGGATGGAACGCCGTAGCGGCGGGCCGATCGGAACGGAGATCATGTCCAGTTCAAGCGCCCCGCGAAACCGTATGCCTGCGTCAAAGCCATTGCTCACGATGTCGGTAAGGCGGTCGTCGGTAGACAGTTCCAGACGGACAGCGGGGTAACGCCGAACGAATTCGGCCAGCTTGGGCAGGATACATACCTCCGCCGCGAGCCTCGACAGGCTGATCCTGAGATGGCCGGACGGCTCGCCGTCGGCTTCCTTGATCGCTTCGAGGGCTCCCGAAAGCACACCGATCGGACCTTCGATCGCCTCCAGCAGCTGATGGCCGCGTTCAGTCAGACGGACGCTGCGGCTTGTCCGGTCGAACAAACGTGTCCCCAGGCGGAGTTCAAGCTGCCGGATCGCCTGGGAAACCGCTGAAACCGAGATGCCGAGCCGGCCAGAAGCTGCGGTAAACCCGCCGGCGCGTGCCACAGTACGGAAGATAGGCAGCGCGGCCAGAATATTGGAATCCATTGTTAAGCCTGCCTTCATGATGCTTGCAGGAATGTGCCAGTTTTTGTGGCAGGGTGTCGAGGCTATTTCTCTGTTCAGCAGCGAAATGGAGATCCAGCCATGTTACGAAAAGCACCTAGTCCGACCGCAGGCCAACCGGTTGTGTCAACCTCTCAGCCCCTCCGCCAGATGACCACCGCGTTCGATGACGCCCTCGACAGCGCGCTCGCAGACCAACGCATCGTCGGATGCGTGCTGCTCGTATCTGAGAAGGGCCGTATCATCTTCGAGCGTGCTGCCGGTCTGGCCGACCGTGAAACGGGGCGCCCGATGGCGATTGACACGCCGTTCCGTTACGCTTCCGTCACCAAACCGTTCACAACCATGGCGGCACTGAAGCTGATGGAGGCCGGCGTACTAAGCGCCGACGATCCGATCGACAAATGGTTGCCAAGCTTTGCGCCCACGACCGCCGATGGAACGGCTGCACATATCACCGTGGCCCACCTGATGTCGCATACGGCAGGCCTCGACTACGGCTTCCAGCAGGAACGGGACGGAATCTACGCCAGATCCGGCATTTCGGATGGGCTCGACGAAGCGAATTTGTCGCTTGCGGACAACATTGCTCGCATCGCCTCGGTACCGCTGAACAGCGCGCCTGGCGCCGCGTGGCGTTATTCTGTCGCCATCGACGTACTGGGCGGGGTGATCGAAGCGGTCACAGGCAAATCTCTGCCAGAGGCGATCGCCAATCTGGTCACCGGTCCACTTGGCCTGGCAGCGTCATTCCACGCTGTGCCCGACGAGCTGGCTACACCCTATTACGCCGGCGCACCGGCGCCGATACGTATGGCGGGCGTAACGGAAGTTCCGCTGCCGGCATATCTCGGTTCGGCGGTGCGGTTCGACCCGGCGCGGATTGGGCGAGTTAGCGCCTTTCCGTCCGGCGGTGCGGGTATGGCGGGGACTGCGCACGATGTGATGCGCCTCCTGGAGGCATATCGCGACGGAACTTTCCTGTCTGCCGCACGCCGGCAGGAAGCTCAGAAGGTTCGCGTCGGTGGCGAAGCCATGACACAGGGTCCGGGTTGGGGCTTCTCCTGGGCAGGCGCGGTGCTCGTCGATCCTGTAGTGGCGAATTCGACGCTTTCATCTGGAACGGTGTCGTGGGGCGGCGTGTATGGGCACTGGTGGTGTGTCGATCACCAGCGCGAACGCATCGCAGTTCTGCTTACGAACACAGCCTATGAAGGCATGATCGGGCGCCTGACCCAGGACATCGCAAAGGCACTGGCAGCTAATTCGGCCCGCTCGGCAAACAAGCGGAGGCCTGCCCTGACTTCCCGCCCGGCGCATCCGCTTGCCCACACAAGTGCCAATTGAGGAGACAGAAATGACAGAAGGTTTTGATTTTTCCGGTAGGGTCGCGCTGGTGGTCGGCGCCAGCAGGGGCATTGGCGCGGAGACGGCCAAAGCGTTCGCCCGGGCCGGCGCTGCCGTCGTGCTTGCGGCACGCTCGCAAGCGGCAATCGACGAGGTGGCACGTAAGATCCAAGCGACAGGTGGTCGGGCCCTTGCCGTTTCCGCCGACGTTACCGATCCCGTTGGTATGAAAGCTCTCGTTTCAAGAGCCGTTGATGTGTTCGGGCGCCTCGATGCAGCGTTCAATAATGCGACCGATGGGCCGATGCCTGCCCTCCTCGCCGAGATAGATGCGGACGCGTTCGACCGAGGCATACGAACCAATATTCACGGTACGTTTCATGGCATGAAGTTTCAAATTGCAGCCATGCTTGAAAGCGGTGGCGGGACCATCGTCAACATGGCTTCGACGGCCGGGGTTGAAGGAGCTTCGGGGCTTTCCGCCTATGTGGCGGGCAAGGCCGGCATTATCGGGCTAAGCCGCGCTGCGGCCCTCGACTACGCCGACAAGAACATCCGAGTGAATGTGGTAGCGCCAGGCCCCATCCTGACCCATCATCTTGAGGCCGCGGGCCAAAAAGTGCAGAGCATGGCTGCGATGGCCGTCCCCATGGGTAGGATAGGATCCGTCACCGACGTCGCCAACACCGTGCTCTGGCTTTCCTCGCCGTTATCCGGTTTTACAACTGGGGCAGTCCTTCCCGTGGATGGCGGACAGCTTTCTGGCCGTGTCATCAAATCGAATTTCAGACGCGACATGTGAGAGTTGCACACCCCCACCGAACTTGCAGCCTGGATTTTGGCGCGAAAGAACTCGCGTCTCTTCACCAACTAGGTAACCCAATGATACCGTTCATCCACAATGCCGGCATGGTGCTGCTCGGAGGCGTCTTCGTCTGGGCTGGAGCCGAGCACTTCCTCAAGTTCAGGGAAGTTGTCAAGCAACTGGTCGCACGGCAGTTCCCTGCTGCGGCCGTTCTACTAGCGGCAGGATCGGCAGTGGAGGTCACGGCTGGCCTGTGCCTTGCAGCAGACGTGGCCAGGCCCTATGCCGCGCTCGCACTGATCGTCTTTACGATCGCAGCCAGCCTAATGGCTCTCAATTTCTGGCGTTATTCGGGTCCCGAAAGGCAAGGGTTGCGCTCGGCCTTTACCATCAACATTGCTGTCGTCGGCGGATTGATTATTGCTGCGTCGACTAGTTTCTAGTGAAGGCGTAAAGCGACTCTTGAAAACCCGCGCGTTGACCCTTCGGTCTGCTGGTTCGTGCTGACCAGTCCGCAACGCGTGGGCGATATCCGCGGGGGAACGCCACGAGCAGGCTCGGCGCTGGCTTATCCTATCCGCGGCAGTTTGAGGATCAAAACGGGCAAGACCACAGCCTGATCAAGCCTCGGGCGAGTTCTAAGCATCAATCGGTCGGCCACAGCTCGCGCAGAAGCGCGCCATATCGCAGTCCGAACTCGGCTCCACCCTTTGTGGCCGTCGCTTGACGCTGCGGAATGTGGTAGCTTATCCGCTGCGTTCGCTCTGTGCGAGCGCGTGTCAGTACACCAAGTGCTGCGGGAGGAAACCATGAAAAACTGGTCGAAGAAGCGCGCAGGCGGCGCGGTCGCCTGCGTATTTGCCATGCTGGCTGGAACCATTTCGGCCGCGTCGGCTCAGGAAGCAAAGACACGGACCCCGGTCACGCAAGAGATGCTGAACAAGGCTGCGAGTGACGGCAACAACTTCCTCCATACAAATGCGAACTATAACCAGACCCGTTACTACCCCAATCAGCAGATCAATAAGGACAACGTCAAAGACCTGCGGCCAGCCTGGATATTCCAGACCGACATCGTCGAGACCTTGGAAACGACGCCGATCGTCGTCAACGGCGTCATGTATGTGACGACGGCATTTGATCATGTCTACGCGCTGGATGCCCGCACCGGTGAACAGATCTGGGAATACAAGCACCCGATGGGCCCGATCACGACCTTCTGTTGCGGCCCGAACAACCGAGGCGTCGCTGTCTTGGGCGACAAGGTGTATCTGGGAACACTTGATGGCCAACTCGTAGCGCTCAATGCCCAGAATGGATCGGTCGTCTGGAAGAAGGATGTCGCAGACCCGGCACTCGGCTACAGTGAGACGATGGCGCCGACCGCCGTCGACGGCAAGATTCTCATCGGCACCAATGGCGGGGAATACGGCATCCGCGGTTTCATGAAGGCCTATGACGCGGAGAAGGGCGACCTCCTTTGGACGTTCAACACAATTCCGGAAAAAAGCGTCGGTGTCTGGGCCACAGAGGATGCGACCGGCCGTGATCTGCATCGCGACATTGCGGCGGAAAAAGCCGCGCTCGCGAAAACGGGCGATCCATACAAGACGCTGGGCGGTGGTGTATGGCAGAACCCGGCGGTCGACCTGGAGACACGGCGCATCTACTTCGTGGTCGGCAACCCGTCCCCCGATCTGGATGGCTCGCTCCGGCCCGGAGACAACCTCTACACGGACTCGCTCGTCTCGGTGAACCTCGATACGGGCAAGTATGCCTGCCATTTCCAATACATCCCTCACGACGTGTGGGACCTCGACTCTGTCAGCCCGCCGATCATCACCCAAGTTAAGACCGACACCGGCGAGACGGTGAAAGGCATCCTGCACGGCGGCAAGACCGGGCATATCTACGTGAACAAGGCGGATGACTGCAGTCTTGTCCGCTTTTCCGAGGCCATGGTCCCCCAGGAGAACATGTGGACGCTGCCGACGGCCAAAGGCGCTCGGATGCTTCCCGGCGCCAATGGCGGAGTGGAATGGTCGCCGATGGCGATCGACGCCGACCATTCGCTTGCATATGCAATCAATCTGCACCAGCCGATGACGTATCAGGTGGAAAGCACACCTTATCCCGAGGGCAAGTTGTGGCTCGGCGGCGCCTTCAAGGTCATTCCCACTGAAGAGCAGTGGGGCAACGTAACGGCGGTCGACTACAACACCGGCAAGATTCGCTGGCAGGCTAAGACCGATCAACCGATGATCGGCGGCGTGCTGGCTACCGCCGGCGGTCTGGTGTTCACAGGTGAAGGCAACGGCCTGTTCAAGGCCTATAACGCCGAGACCGGTGACGTATTGTGGAACTTCCGCGCTGGGGCCGGGGTCAACGCCCCGCCTGCCTCCTATGCGATAGACGGCGAGCAGTACATCGTCGTGGCCGCAGGCGGCAACACGCAACTGGATTACAAGCGCGGCAACGCAATCATCGCCTTCAAGCTTGCTCGATAGGCAGTTCCCCTTGCGGACACAGGCGAAGCGCCTTTGCGCTTCGCCTCCCTTGCGCCCACACTGGAGGAGTAGCAATGCGAGCCGTTCACCCGGGAAGCATGTCCGTATTTGCGGCGGTCCTCGCCCTGTCGGTCGGCCGCCCGGCAAATGCACAACGAGCAACGCCTCCTCCGCCCGAGATCGCGGATAAAGTGCAACTATGCGCGAGTTGCCACGGCGCAGACGGAAAACCGGTCGTCGAAAAGGTGCCGATCATCTTTGGCCAGCACATGTACTATCTTCTCACCGAGCTCAAGGATTATCGGGCGGGTCGCCGCGCCAACGAGATCATGGCTCCGATCGCCGCCAGCCTTTCCGATGACGAGATGAAGGCACTTGCGACCTATTTCGCGGCCCAGCCCTGGCCGTACTATTCGGAAGTCAGCAGCCCGGAAGACAACGCGCGCGCTAAAAGCCTGGCTGTCGAGGGTCAGTGCACCCAGTGCCACCTCGGAGGAATGGTGGGCGACAGCCGCAACCCTCGTCTCAACCACCAGAAGGCTGACTATCTGGCCCAGACGATAACCGATTTTCGGGGTGACATCCGTAAGAATGCCCCGCCCATGGCAGCGATAGTCAGGGACTGGTCCGACGCCGACATAGCTGCGATGAGCCGCTATCTCGCCGGACTCTGATCGGCTGGCTGCGCCTGAAGCGCATTGAGCACGGCAGCATCCGACGTAAGATCGGCTGCCGTTTTCCCTTGCCCGTCCCTCGAGTTCCCATCAGCGCCGTGTGCCATCAGCCATCCGACCATTTCGGCGTGACCGCGCTCGGCCGCGATCATCAACGCCGAGCGCCCCCGATCGTCGACGGCATCGATGTTCGCGCCCCGAGACACCAGCAGCTCTGCCGTTGCAACGCCGTCATGCGCGGCGACGATATTGGGGTAGCCGGCGGCCCACATTAGTGCCGTCAGCTTGTGTGAATACTCCCTATTCACGTCAGCGCCAGCATCGAGCAGCATCCGCACGATCGGCGTCAGCCCCTTCGCCGCAGCATAGACGAGCGGACCTTTGCCGGTCCCGTCCGGCTCGTTCGGATCAGAGCCCTGATCCAGCAGGACGCGCACAAGCTGTTCATCGCCGTCGAAGGCAGCAGTGGCCAGCAAAGTCGATCCGCGTGGGGCCAGGCCGGTGGTCGAAGCTCCCCTTTCCAACAAAAGCCGCACCACGTCATGACGCTGGCGCGCAATCGCAAGCGCCAAGGCTGTCGAGCCGTCCAAATTGGCATGATTGATGTCGGCACCCTTATCGAGGAGCAACCCGACCAGTTCCTTGTGCCCGCTTTGTGCGGCGTGAAGCAGAGCCGTGTTGGAAACGCGGTCGCGCGCGAACACCGAAGCGCCGCGGTCCAGGAGTTCCAGCGCAATCGGCGTGCAGCCCAAATCGGCTGCCCGGAACAGGAAACTGTTGAGGCGCGCGGGATTAAGTTGGCTCTCGGCCTCCGCAATGCGTCCTTGTAGCCAGCCACAGGTCAGCGGGTTGAAGTCGCTGCCCTGCCCAGCGGCTGAACCAATTTGGCTGAAGATAAGTCCACATGCGGTTGCAAGAACTACACGACCGCGCACAGTACGCTCCCATGAACTCTTGGCCACCTCAAATATAGATGAAGTTGGGCTGCTTGTCCGGGTTCATTTACTGCGGATCGACGATTCCCATCGTGACATAGCTCCCTACCCCGAAAACCAACCTGGGCCGCTAGAGTGATGGAACAGAGGTTGGTATTATTCATTCCACAGACAGGGGATGGAGAGGGCTGACGAGGAGAAAGCCCATGACCCTGAAACAAGCTTTCATCAGCATCTTGACGGCCACATGCTTCACCGGAGCCGCCATGCTCGTGCCAATAGCTGCCAACGCTCAGGATTCTAAGGTGAAGGCAGCCATGGAGCTCTTGCAGGAAAAGGCAAGCAAACTCGGATCGCCCAAGATAGAGGGAACTGACGCCGTCGCCGGAAAGGAGGTGCCGGCCATCTATTTCGGATCGACCAAGATGAACAACAACTTCGCTTTGGTTGACGACGTCGTGAAGGAAGCCGGCGGTACCGCGACAATTTTCGTGAAAAGCGGTGATGATTATGTTCGGGTCGCCACGAACGTAAAGAAGGACGATGGGTCGCGGGCGATCGGGACAGTCCTGGACCCAAAGGGAAAAGCGATCGAGTCCATCAAGAAGGGTGAGGCCTTCTATGGGGAGGTCGATATTCTCGGCAAACCCTATGTCACAGGATACGACCCGATAAAGGATGCGGAAAAACACGTGATCGGCATCTACTACGTGGGCTATTTGAAGAAGTAGCCACTTTCGACGGCTCAATCCCTCACCGTTCCAGTTGGACGGTGCTGCCTGTCACTGAGGCGAAAGCCCACTGCCTCGTTCAAGGCGGTGGGCTTCACGCCGCGTTTGTAGGCGTGGCTGAATTTGCATATTATCGTTGCCGGACTGCTGGGCGATCAGATGAAGCGCCCCAAGGGGTTGGAGACTGAGACCGCCCGGCTTCGGCGGACGGGACTTGTATTGACCCCGTTATCAAGGAATCGGATGTGTCCCAACGGCGGACATGCCGGGTTCTCGGCCAGCATCGTTCCACACAGCGCAAGGCCGCCACGACTTTGGACGACGAGGCGGCATTCACCGCCGACATCACTGAATCCGACGCTAGTGCACTACTGGAAGTGGTGTACAGCAACGTCGACGCAAGGATCGTCATATTCAAAGATCTAAGGGAGGTATATTTATTCACAAACCTGACCCTCTTTGAATGTTTATTCGGCGTCATTGTGCGCGCGCCCGAAATATAATTGCCGCGAACATTAATATTCCCGCAAACACCACCAGAGATGATACTGCCACTACAGGCTCCAATGACTGGTTCCCACTCAATAAAAGGTAGAGAGATGGCAACATCACAATCAAACCGCCCGTGTATACGTAGTATTGCATCTTCGCCAAGCGTGTCTCGGCTCCATGCGGATTGAGCGCGTGAAATGTCCCGAATATAGCCATCGTCGCCCAACCAAGCAGGTTGGTATGTGCGTGCGCGCCAGCTGCCACATACTCATGGGAAATTGACATCTTTAGGCCGACAACAACCCCCGCCAAAAGAAAACACATTGCTGTTATAAAGTATTGTCTTGCAATTTTAGGCATATTCCCCCCTGAATAAGTTACACGTAAAGAACAATAAGCGATGATTTTATTTAACTCGCACCTGAGAACGCTAGTGCGTTGAATTCGAATACTCGTTTCGCATGCCGGGTATTTACTGTCACGGCCTTGCACGCCACATTGGGACTCACTGTCATGAAAATGAGACGGACAGTCATGATGTCCCAAGCCGAGCACTCGGGTGGTCGACCCCTTGCGCGTACGGAGCCGACGCACTCCACGCGCTCAAGGCTGGCCGGGTCTACAGGTTATGATCAGGGCGCGAGACGAGTTGGAGCGGCGGCGACTTGGCCGCCTTTCGTGCTTTCAAACATTGATGAGGCACGATGGAAGAAGAGAACCGGGTGTATTTTCTATCTTCAATCAGAGTAGAGAAGTCCCATTACAATTGGGTATTTTGTTTTTCCTTCGGCTCTAATTCTCTTGCCTGGGCATCGGCGAGCCAGGCTTCTGCTGTGGAGCGCTTGGTCCGCGCGTTGTTCTTGGCCCAATTCAAATATAGTGACGTGCCCTGCGAGCGCATTGCCAATCCCATAGCCGCGCGCGGGCTCATTTCATATCGCTTCCGAAACGCACGACTGAAATGGGCTTCACTACGAAACCCATGTTGATGAGCGATGGCTGATACTTTCAGCTTGCCTGCGGATCTGATGATTATCTGAAGGCTGGCTGCAAGTCGTTCGCCGAGCAACCATCGTTGTACACCGCCATGGGGTTCAAACGAACGAAACAGTTTCGATCGTGAAACGCCCAATGCGAGCATAATATCATCTAGGCCAAAGTCTGGATCAGACATTCTTTTAAGGGCAAGCCGATGCGCGCGGTCCATGAACGAGCCATCGTCACGCTCTTTTCTGGGTGCCGGATCAGGAAAGGTGGTCGCGGCTAGCCGTAGAATGCCATCAACGACCGACTGCGCCTGGTCAACGCTGAGCCCATCTATATGATCGACAAGGGCTCTCATCTGGATTCCAAGAAGGTTGCCGGCGCTGCTGCTTTCAGACACAACGATGCCATGGACATTGCCTTGCAGACCGGATGGTGCGCTGGTCCTGTCGAATGTCAGCGTTATTCCCTCGTAGCCGGACGTAAGAGATTCATAGGGCAGGGAATAGTCGACGGCGACGATGTCTCCTGGAACATGTTTTCGCCTACGTCCGTCATAGTCGCTCAGTACGCTGCCGGCGGTTAGGAGATAGAGCGACATCTGAGAGATCGGCCGGTCATCAATGACCTGCTGTGATCGAGACATCGACATCGCCGACCCACCGTTAACCTGTATGAAGGCCTCGGGAAGCTGCCAAGTGCAGCCATGAAAGTCGAACAATGCCGGGTCTAAGTCGGCCGGTATTGCACAGTCAACCAATCTGCCGAGTGCAGTTTTCCAAGCGTTGAAGCAATCAATTCCAGGGGGAAAGGGCCAAACAATACCGCGGGTCGCGCGCGGCTGTGGGTCGGAGTTGGCTGTCGACATCAGTTACCGCCCGATAATTTGTTCTGTTCCCACGAACAGGCCAATTCGATCATCGCAGCATAGTTGGGTAAATCGTCTGGAAGTCTAGGCACAACAATCATTTTGTGGCGTCGCGTTGGCTGCCCAGCAGAACGTTCGGTGAATTGCTGCAGCGGATTTGACACGGCCAAATCGTGCCGTCATTGCCCCATAGTCACATTGGGACGCCCAGTCATGAAGATGAGACGTGCGGTCAAGGGATCAGCACTGGATGACGGCGCGCGAGCCGGTCGCCGCGGCCGCGATGCGCACCTATGCTGAGGAGACGAACGGCTCGAAAGCCAATGCCGATGCCTGGCGTGCCGAGCCGACCAAGGAGAGATCCGGGGCATGGTTGAGGCCATCAAGGCCGGCATATTTCGCACCAGAATCCAGACCGAGATCGGTGCACTCGTGGCACGCACGGAAGAGCTGACAGGCCTCCCCGCCGTTACCCCGGTGAGGTCATGTCCGCAACAGAGAGAGGATCGCTTCAGCGGCCGCTTCCGTTCCGGGTTTCAACGCCATATCGATTGCATTTTTCTTCAGGCGGGCACGCATCACATCGTCGGCCAGAAGGCCGATAATGGTTCGCTCCAGCACTTCCTCGGTCCATCCATCGCGGCTGAGGTGGCTGCCGACGCCAGTCTCCTCGGCGCGTCGCGCATTATCGTGCCCGTCCCAGCAGTAGGGTATGATCAGCGAGGGCACACCGAAGCGCAGCGCTTCGCAGAAACTGTTGTTTCCGCCGTGATGAATGAACAGGTCGGACTTCGCCACCACCGAAGGCTGCGGAAACCATGAGTCCAGATGGACATTGTCGGGGACCGCGCGATAAGCGTCGCGCAGGCCGCCTACATTGACGAGGAACCGTGCCGGCAGCCGATCGAAGACGGCCAGCATGCGCTCGATCAGGCCGACATCCATAGCGCCGAGGCTACCGAAGCTGAGATAGACCAGCGGCCCGCCATTGCGCGGAAAGACTGGCACCTCGAAGGGCCCTTCGGAACGGACGCATCCTTCGAGATAGATGAAACGCTCCGGGTCGAGCGGCGCGGCGCGTTCGCGGCGCACGATCGACGGCGTCAGCAGCAGGTTGAGATCGGGCGAGGCCTCGAGAAACGATCCCTTCGGCAAGGGAGGCAGTCCGGCATCGGCGCGCAGCTTATTGAACCGCTCGTGCGCGGGGGCAACAGCCGCCAGATAACGCGCCTCGAAGGCAGCGCGGCCGGCGTCGTCTGCCGCAAGGCCGGACAGATAGGGCGGCACGCGGGCATCGGGGAGCTCGGTCTCGGCGCAGGAGACGACACGCACCCAGGGACATCCCGAGGCGGCGATCGCAGGAAACATGACGACATTGTCGAGCACCACTGCATCCGGCTTCAGCTGCGCCAGCAATTGCCTGAGCGGCGCCTCGGCACTGACCGCTGTGTCGACGATCGCCTGCCATGTCGGCGCGACATAGGTTTCGAGCTGGTCGGCCGGACTCAGCCGGAAATGAGGCAAATGGGTGCGCACGAAGGCTTGCCAGTAGCTCTGGCGTTCGCTGACGCTCAGTGGGTCTTTAGTCGGCAACTGGTGTTCCTGGAATCCATAGTCGGCGAACACCCCGGTGAAGCCGGCATGGCAGATGAACACCGGCCGCGCGCCACGGGCACGCAGCGCCTGCGCGATGCCGACGCAATTCAGCGCCGCGCCAAAGCTCGCTTCGGGAAACAGCACGATGGTCGGGTTTGCCTTGCGCATGGTCCTCATCAACTCGGCCGACTGATCATGCCGAACAATGCTGGCGCCCCACGGCTGGCTGCCTGCGGCCGCTGGTTGCGGGACAGGCGCAGATGGACGCGCAGCAGGTCGGCCGCCACCTCGTACTGTTGGCTTTCTAGATTGTCGAGTATGGCAAGGTGCTCGCGCAGCGACTGTTTTAGCCTGTAGACATTGATCCCCACATAGATGCCGGGCAGTCTGCGCAGCCGCAAGTGGTCGGAGAGCGCGTCGGCGATGAAGCGGTTAGCCGATCCGTCGGCGATCATTCCGTGGAAGTCGATGTCGAGCCGCTGGAACTCCTTGAGATCGAATGCCGCGTCCGGCAGTGCCGCCAACGCCTCCATTCCTTGTCGCATTGCCGCCGCGCGCGCGCCGTCGAGCTGGAAGCCGGGCGTCAGGATCGCGGCAGGTTCCAGTAGCAGGCGAAACTCACAGCTCTCACCTTGCGCCTCCGGATCGTCCGGTGCGCGGCGAAACAGCCAGGATTGCCCTGGCGCGCGATCGAGGAAATTCTCTTCCGTCAGTCTTTGAAGCGCTTTTAGTACCGTCTTGCGTTCAGTGCCATAGCGCCGCATGAGCTCGCTGATGGTGACGGTCTGGTCCAGCCGCCGCGCTGACCGGTCGCGCAGGATCGCTTCGATCAGTTCGTCTTCCTCGCTGGCAGGGAGTTCGGCGACAATGGCCGCAGGCGCTGTAACGTCAATGGCCAGGCGATATCCGGCTGCGGCTTCCCAATGCACGACGCCCTGTTCGGCGAGCAGGCGCAACGCCGCGCGCACCGGCGTCCGCGAGACGTTGCAGAGCGATGCGATCTGTTGTTCCGGCAAATGGGCACCGGGCTCAAAGCCGCACTGGCGCGCCACGTCCAGGATGCGCTGCGCGAGATCGAGATGGTTGGTGCGAGGTCGCCGGGCTGCCGCTTGCATGAAACTTCTCGTGTCGGACATGACCGTGATGGTTTGACCGATCGTCCCCGCGGGCGCAACAGGACAGATTCCTCGGCCACCTGACAAATTATGGATTGACGTTCTTTTTTTCGCAATAGTACTGTCTACGTGACCGGCAAAAAGACCGGAGGGAACACAGGATCGAGACCGCAACCTGGTGCGAGCGCCGGTCCTACGCATGATTTCGACGATCAATCGGAATGGGAGTCCATCATGACCACCACCGCTCCGCGGTACCGCTCGTCCAAGACGTCATTCATCGCGCTTGGCCTCGCGCTGGCGCTTTCGGCGCCGGCCGCTGCAGCCGACCTCGTCGTCTCCAACTGGGACGGCTACATGGCGCCTGACGCCATGGCGGCATTCAAGACCGAAACCGGCGTCTCCGGTGAAGTCGTGGTGCATGCCACCAACGAGGAGATCATGGGCAAGCTCGTCGCCTCCAGCGGCAAGGGCTACGATGTGGTCTTCGTCTCATCGCCCTTCGCCGAGGTACTGAACAAGCTCGGCCTGACTGAGCCGATGGACCATGCAAAGATCCCCAATCTCGCCAACCTCTATCCGGAGGCGACGAAGCTTCCCCACGATGTCGGCAACACCTTCTCCGTCCCCTACACCTGGGGCACCACCGGCCTATGCTACCGTTCGGACCTGGTGAAGACGGCACCGACCAGCTGGAACGATTTGCTCGTGCCGTCCGACGACCTCAAGGGCAAGACGACGATGCTGGCGACCGACCGCTGGCTGCTTGCCGCCGGCCAGCTCGACAAAGGGTACTCGGTCAACGAAACCGATCCCGCCAAGCTCGCTGAGGTAAAAGACCTCCTGATCTCGGCCAAGAAGACCCTGCTCGCCTATGACGACACCACCTTCTACTCCAAGCTGGTTTCTGGCGAAGCGCTGATGGTGCAGGCCTGGGACGGCTGGTGCAACTACGGCATCGCCGACAAGCCCGAGATTAAATACGTCATCCCGAAGGAAGGTTCGGACCTCTGGGTCGACACGATGGTGGTGATGAAGGCTTCGCAGAACAAGGAAGCAGCCTTCAAGTTCATCAACTTCATGCTCGACGCCAAGAACCACGCCTGGGCGGCACAGAACATCGACTACAAGGTGCCGAACAAGCCGGCGATGGAAAGTCTCCCGGCCGATTTCCTCGCCAAGTTCCCCAACATGGCTATGCCAGTCGCCGATCTCGTCAAATTCGAGCAATTGCGCGACGTCGGCGAGGCCCAGCGCGACTACGCAAAAATCGTCAGCGAGATCAAGGCCGCGCAGTAGGCGCAATCACGTCAAGAGACCGGCGTTCATCCGCCAGCCACTGAACGGTACTGCAACGTGCCCCAGACACGATTTCGCTCCTCCTTGCTGATGGCGCCAGCGCTGGCGTGGCTCACCGCCCTTATGGTGGTGCCCTGCGCGCTGGTGCTGGCGCTCGCTTTCTTCCGGCGCGGCATCTACGGCGGCGTCGAATACACCTTCACGCTGGAGAATTTCGGGCTGGTCTTCGACCCGCTCTACGCCCGCATCTTCCTCAAATCGGCGTCCATCGCCGGCACCACAACAGTTATCGCCGTTATCATCGGCTATGCCGCCGCCTATGCCATCGCTGCCGCGCCCCGTCGCCTGCAGCCGGTCTTCCTGTTCTTCGCCGTGCTGCCGTTCTGGTCGAACTACCTGATCCGCACCTATGCGTGGATTGTACTGCTCAACCGTGAAGGCCTGGTCACGCAGCTCCTGCGCTGGGTAGGCTATACCGGCGAGCCGCCGTCGATGCTTTACACCGAGGGTGCCGTCATCGCCGGCCTCGTCTACAACTACCTGCCCTTCGTCATCCTCGCCTGTTATGCGCCGCTGTCTCGCCTGAACCCCGAGCTGGACGAGGCCTCGCGCGACCTCGGCGCATCCGCGGCCACTACCTTCCGGCGCGTCATCCTACCCCTGACCGTACCGGGCATTGCCGCCGGCGCGGTCTTCGTCTTCGTGCTGTCGATCGGCAATTTCGTCACGCCCGCTTTGCTCGGCGGCGGCCGTTTCCAGATGATCGGCAACCTCGTCTATGACCAGTTCCTGACCGTTAACGACTGGCCCTTCGGTGCCGCACTGGGTATCGCGCTGATCGCCGTCATGCTGCTGGTTCTGATGGCGCAGGCGCAATTCGCCGACCGCGCCGCCGGCCGAACCATTGAGGCGCGTGGAGGCGCGAATGGCTGAGCGCGCTCCCGGCACGCGGCGCGCGCTCTGGCTCGTGCTTAGCCTCGTCTTCGCCTTCCTCTACATCCCGATCGCAGTGCTCGTGGCACTGTCCTTCAACAAAGGCGGGCTGCCGACTGCCTGGTCCGGCTTTTCGCTGAAATGGTACGCCTCGCTCGCGGGAAATTCCGCGATTCTGTCGGCAGCCCTCAACACGCTGATCGTGGCGCTGGTCTCCACCGCGATCGCGACATTGCTCGGCACGCTGCTTGCGATCGGCGTCGAGATGCGCCGGCAATATGGCAGGGGGCTCGAGGCACTGATCTTCGCGCCGATGATCATTCCCGACATCGTGCTGGCCATCGCCCTGCTTAGTTTCTTCTCTATGCTCAATGTCACCATGGGCCTGCAGACCATCATCGTCGCCCATGTCGTTTTCAATCTAGCCTTCATCTGCTCGGTGGTGCGCGCGCGACTGAAGAACTTCGACTGGTCGATCGTCGAGGCCTCCGCCGATCTCGGCGCGTCCGCAATCACCACGTTCCGGCGGGTGACGCTGCCGGTCATCCTCCCCGCCGTAATAGCCGGCGCGCTGCTTGCCTTCACGCTTTCGGTCGATGAGTTCATCATCGCCTTCTTCACCGCCGGCGCCGGGCGCGGCTCAACCACGCTTCCGATCCAGATCTATTCGATGATCCGCTTCGGCATCACACCCGAAATCAACGCGCTGGCGACCATCGTCATGGCGGTCAGCGTGGTGGCGCTGACCCTGTCGCAGCGGCTCAATCGCGAGGTCATCGGCCAATGAGCGAACCGCGCACCTTGCTGTCGATCGATCACGTCTCGAAGCGCTTCGGCCGCGTGAAAGCGGTCGAGGACATCTCGCTCGATATCCGCGAGAACGAGTTCTTTGCGCTGCTAGGTCCCTCCGGCTGCGGCAAGACCACGCTGCTGCGCATGCTCGCCGGCTTCGAGCCCCCAAGCGATGGCCGCATCCTGCTCGACGGACGCGACATCACCAGGACACCGCCCAACAAGCGGCCTGTCAATCTGATGTTCCAGTCCTACGCGCTGTTTCCGCATATGAGCGTCAGGGCCAACGTGTCCTACGGCCTTGAGATGGAACGCTTGCCGGCAAATGAAATCCGCTCCCGTGTCGACGCGATCCTGGCGACGACCGAGCTCGTGCCCTTCGCCGACCGCAAGCCAGAACAGTTGTCGGGTGGCCAGAGGCAGCGCGTGGCGCTGGCCCGCGCGCTGGTGAAGCGGCCGCGGCTGCTGCTGCTCGACGAGCCGCTGGGCGCGCTTGACAAGAAATTGCGCGGCGCCATGCAACTCGAGCTGAAGCGCCTGCAAAACGAGGTCGGCATCACCTTCGTCATCGTTACCCACGACCAGGAGGAATCGCTGGTCATGGCAGACCGCATTGCGGTGTTGAGGGATGGCCGCCTGCTGCAATGCGACACGCCGCGAGCGGTCTATGAGCATCCTTGCGACCGCTTCGTTGCCGACTTCATCGGCGTTACGAATTTTCTCCAGGGAAAGGCCACCGCCAATGGCGTGCTGGCCGCCAACGGCGTGAAGATTGCCGGCAAGGTTCCGACCATGCTTTCACTCGGAGCCGATACCGTTGCGGCCGTGCGGCCCGAACGTATCCGGCTCTTTCCCTCGCCCGAAACCGCCAACCGCGTTGCCGGCACTGTCGAGGCATTGGCCTATCAGGGGCTGGACCTGCAGCTCCACGTCCGCACAGCGCTGTCCGACAAGCCAATCCTGGTGCGTGTCACCGCAGATGCCGTCGATCGCCAGCCGGTCTCGGCCGGCGATCATGTTGAGCTTGGCTGGGACGCGGCCGACGTCAGAATTTACGCAGATTGATGGAGGAAACACTCATGGCGCGAAAGACTATCGCGTTCTTTCCCGAAGCGGCCTTTGGCCCGGCGCTCAACTCGGTTGGCATCGCCCAGGCGGTCGAGGCGCGCGGGCACAAGGCGGTATTCCTGTCCGATCCCGGCTTCGTTGACGTCTACAAAGGCTATGGCTTCGAGGCGCATCCTGTGAACCTCTCCGAACCGTTGCCGCCCGAGCAAATGGCCAAGTTCTGGGAGGACTTCATCAATGGTCACATCCCGAACTTCCGCAAGTCGCCCTACGACCAAGTCGACAATTATGTGAAGGATTGCTGGACCGCGATCGTCGACAGCGCCAAATGGGCGCAGAACGACCTGCCCCGCGTTCTCGCCAACATCAAGCCCGACGTGATCTGCGTCGACAACGTCATCCTGTTTCCGGCGATCAAGCAGTATGGCAAGCCATGGGTGCGCGTCATCTCCTGCTCGGAGAATGAAATCGAGGACGAGGACATTCCGCCCCACCTCTCCGGCTGCGCAGAGAATGACCATGCCGGGCACAAGCGCTACCGCGATCATTTCAATGCGGTGATCAAGCCGATCCACGATGACTTCAACGCCTTCCTCGCCGCCAACAACGAAGCGCTCTACCCTGTCGGTCAGTTCTTTGAGGCCTCACCGTATCTCAACCTGCTGCTCTACCCCGAGGCGGCGAAGTTCAACCGTCGCCATCCGCTCGACCCGGCCAGATTCCAATATCTCGAGGGCTGCGTCCGGCAAGAGAAGCCCTATGCTGTTCCGGTCTTTGCAGAGAACAATGACGGGCCTCTGCTCTACGTCTCCTTCGGCAGCCTGGGCGCCGGTGACGTCGATCTTCTGAAGCGCATCATCGCAACGCTCGGCAAGACGCGCTATCGGGCGCTGGTCAATGTCGGAGGCTACGAGGACCAGTACTCGGATGTGCCGGGCAACGTCATCATCGAGAGCTGGTTCCCGCAGCCGTCGGTCATCCCGCAGGTTGACGCGGTGATCCACCACGGCGGCAACAACTCCTTCACCGAGTGCCTCTACTTCGGCAAACCGGCGATCATCATGCCCTATGTCTGGGACGGCCACGACAACGCCAGTCGAGTTGAGGAGACCGGCCACGGTTTCGGTATGCCGCGCTACGACTGGAGCGATGCCGAGCTTACGGCAAGAATCGAAACCTGCCTGACCGATCCGGCCATCATGGCGAAGCTCGCGCAAACGTCGACGCGCATGCGTTCCCAGAACGGCCCGGAAAAGGCCGCCGACTTGTTGGAGACACTGCTATGACCTCCTCCGCGCCGCATCTTCACCAAGCCTCTACCCGCACCGACCTCGTCGACTGGGGTGCCCAGCCCGACGCGCTGGAGGGAGCCTCGCACTCCACTGGCAGGCTGGTGCACAAGGGGCCGAACAACCAACCGGAATCCGGCATTTGGGTCTGCACGCCCGGCCGCTGGCGACTGGCGATCCCGCGGGACGAGCTGTGTCACTTCGTTGCGGGTCGCGCCACCTACAAATCAGACACTGGCGAAGTGATCGAGGTGGCGGCCGGAACCGTGGTCATGTTCCCTGCCGGCTGGACAGGCGAATGCACCGTGCACGAGACCATGCGCAACGTTTACATGCTGGCCTGACCGAGGAGCTTCACAACATGCCGACACCTCACTGGCCAAAGGCCACGACCGTGCCACTCGACGATTGGGGTGCCGGTGCCAACACAATATCAGGTTCGCCCCGCGCCTCAGGCAGGATCCTATTCAAGCATGAGGACGGGTCGAGTGAATGCGGGCTCTGGTCCTGCACGCCGGGCACTCGTTCCGTCGCTTTCCAGGCCGATGAATTCTGCCATTTTCTCTCGGGCCGGGGGATTTATGTCCATGAGGATGGCGAACGGATTCCGGTCGAAGCCGGTACGCTGGTGTTCTTTCCCGCCGGCTGGACCGGCACCTCAGAAATCACCGAGACGCTGACCAAGGCCTTCATGTGTCGGTGAGTTGCACAATACATTTTCAAGGAACAGATCAATGACCACACCCGTCATGCAATCCCCGCTTGCCATCACCGACCTTGTCGACTGGGGCGTCATCCCCACCATGATCGAGGGTCAATCCCACACATCCGGCAAGCTGCTGCACAAAGGGCCGGAAGGCCGCTCCGAATGCGGCCTGTGGGTCTGCACGCCGGGCAAGTGGCATTGCCATGTCACCCGCGACGAGTTCTGCCACTTCCTCGAAGGACGCTGCACCTACGCGCATGAATCCGGCGAGGTGATCGAAATTGAGCCCGACACGGCTGCGTTCTTCCCACAGGACTGGAAAGGCGTGTGCACCGTCCATGAGACCATCAAGAAGGTCTATATGATCCGCTAAAAAGCCGGTCGGAGGTTTCCAATGCAGTTTTTACCGGACCAACCAGCTTTCTTCGTCAATCCAGAATACCGACCGATGGCCGGTGCAAGGAGGCCGGTGATCGATCCGGCGACATTGGAGACTGTCGGCGCCATCGCTTCCGGCACCGATCACGAGATCGATGCCGTGCTGACCGCCGCCGCCAAGGCGCAGGCGACATGGAAAAAGCTCGACGCCAAAAGCCGCGCCAGACATCTGCATGCCGTCGCCAACGCGATCGAGGCGGCTGACTTCACTGGTTGCGCCGAGCTGATGGTGCGCGAGATGGGCAAGCCCTACCCGGAAGCGATCGGCGAGATCGCCAATTGCGCGCCGATCTTCCGCTATTATGCCGAGATGGCACGCGACGACGCCGGCAAGGTGGCTGGCACGACGCAGACAGGCTCATTCCAGTACGCACGCTACGAGCCCTATGGCGTCTCCGTCCACATCATGCCCTTTAACTTTCCGATCCTCCTGATGTGCTGGACGGTGGCGGCCTCGCTCGCCGCCGGCAATGCCTGCGTGATCAAGCCGGCCGAAGCGACCACGCTGTCGACGCTCGACTACATGACGATCTTCCGCTCGCTGCCCGAAGGTCTTGTCTCCTGCCTGCCCGGGGGCGCCGGTACGGCACAGGCGCTGGTCGCCTCGGAACGCACTCACGCGGTGGCCTTCACCGGGTCGGTCGCCGCTGGCAAGGCCGTCGCAGTTGCCTGCGCCGAACGCATGAAGCCCTGCGTGATCGAGGCCGGGGGCAGCGATCCGCTGATCATCAGCCAGCACGCGCCGCTGGAAGTGGCGGCGGCCGGGTCGGTCACCGCCGCCTTTCACCTCAGCGGCCAGGTCTGTACCTCGGCCGAGCGCTTCTTCGTCGTCGACGCCGTGCACGACCAATTTGTCGACCTGTTCGCCGAGAAGGCGCGCGCGCTGCGGATCGGCAACGGGCTGGACCGGAGCGAGATCGGCCCGCTGGTCAGCGAGGCGGCGCGGGCGAAAGTCATGCGGCTGGTCGATGATGCGATCGCACGTGGCGCCAGGGCGGTGACCGGCGGGCGCATTCCGCCGGCACACACCACCGGCTGGTTCTACGAGCCGACGATCCTGACCGGCGTCACGCCCGACATGGCGATCATGCGCGAGGAATGCTTCGGGCCGGTCGCCGCAATCTGCCGCGTCACGGACTTCGACGAGGGGATCAAGCTCGCCAATGACAGCCCTTTCGGCCTCGGCGCGTCCGTCTTCACCACCGATCTCGCGGAGGCACATGAGGCTGCTGAACGGCTGGAGGCGGGCATGGTCTGGGTCAACAACCCGCTGATCGACAATGATGCCCTGCCCTTCGGCGGCTGGAAGGCCTCGGGCCTCGGCCGCGAGCTCGGCCGCCAGGGGCTCGATGCATTCCGGCGTTCGAAGATGGTGATCATCGATCATAAGCCCGAGATCCAGGGTTGGTGGTATCCTTATCCCGACAGCTGGTTCCGCGACACCGGCGGCCGCAAGCACATCTGAGGCACTGGCTTGCACGAGTTCTAGCGAAAACGCTGACCGGTTCTGACAGGGTGGACACCCCGCCCAACGGCCCAGATATGGAGGTTGAACACCAGGTGAAGGGGTGCGTTTCAAATATTGCGGTTGCTGGGAGACGGGTTCCGTCGCTCTTTTGCGCATCTTCTGAACCATCTCGATCTCGGACAAGGTAGTTGGGTTCAGTTGCAAGCTCTTTGGAAACCGGCGACTGGGATGACGCCATCTCCGTTTTTGGATCATGTATAAGGGCCGCCATATCGACGCTCCCAGATCCCGCTGTGCGTACGCCGGGGATCGAGGCGCTCGACGATGCAGAATACGAAGCAACAGCGTCGATCCAGTGAACAGGGCACGCTCCTGGACGGGACCGGGCGACAGCCTTGCGGAAAGCGGGACGGCGCGCCTGCGTCATCCTCGACCTACGCTGGTTGCCCGCGGGTCCCGCTCCGGGCCTTACCACCTGCCCGTCGACCTGACGAAATACTATTTCCCGGTATCCGCAGCTCCAGGTTGTCGATGGGGCCGAACGGTATTTCCGGCAACGGAAAGGCGACTCGGATCTTGATGTCCCGATCGCTCTCGTTGCGGAAACGTAGCGCACCCGAACCTCCCGCTGCGACCGGGAGAGATCCTCGCTCTCCACCACGATGTCGGCATTTGCCGTGAGCTCCAGGCCACCGGCGCCGCGCATGGCCGGCTGTCATTTGCTGCCGCCAGGCCGGCGGTATCAATAGCCGCAAGTAGAACGAGGCTCGTTGGCTTGTTTTGACTGAGTTGCATGGAGCCTCCATCGACGGGAGCAGCTGTGATTAATCTGCTGCGGTCGTCTTCCTTCGCGGGGCGCTGCCGACGGTTCCATTACCGGAGACCTGCCCGCCTTTGTTGACCATGATGGTTTCTTAGGCCTGGCCATCGACGACAAGCTATGCTGACCGCGCCGGGCATTCAGAGCGACCTAGATGTACTGGTGGTCGATGACCTGCGAAGGGCATGCTTGGATGTCCGCCGCACGCAACGTCTCACCGCATTGGATTGAGCACAATTATTGTCGATTATTGTGTTGAATAATTGTCGGCAATTTGCTTGGATCGCGTTGCTCAAAAGCGGCGGTGGGGGAGCATCCGCCAGAATCTTAATGGGAGGACTACAATGGCTATGTTAGGCAGGGCCTGTCGCGTCGCGGCGGCAGCATTGGCGCTGGGCGCATCAGTGGTCGCCGCACAGGCAGCGTCCACACTTGAGACGGTGAAAGCGCGCGGCAAACTGATTTGCGGCGTCTCCATGGGCACGACGGGCTTTGCCCTGGCCGACGCGCAGGGCAAGTTCGCAGGCTTCGACGTCGACGTCTGCCGCGCCATCGCGACCGCCGTGTTTGGTGACCCGAACAAGGTCGACTTCGTGATGACCAACATCAACACGCGGTTCCAGGCGCTCCAGTCGGGCGAGATCGACGTCCTTTCGCGCCAGACGACAATGACGTTCTCGCGCGATGCATCGCTCGGAATCGATTTCGGACCGGCGGTCTTCTATGACGGCCAGGGCCTGATGGTCGCCAAGAGCCTGGGCATCAGCAGCGCCAAGGAACTCGACGGTGCGGCCATATGCACCCTGCCAGGGACGACGACAGCCCAGAATCTCGCCGACTTCTTCCGTGCCAACGGCAAGAAATTCGAGCTCGTGGTGTTCGAGAACCCCGACGAAAACAACAACGCCTTCTTCTCCGGCCGCTGCGACGCGGTTTCGTCCGACCGCTCCGACCTGGCCTCCATTCGTGCAGCTTCAAAGAGCCCCGGCGACTACGTGATCCTGCCGGAGACCATCTCCAAGGAACCGCTGGCCCCGGCGGTGCGCCAGAACGATTCCAACTGGCGTGATATCGTCTCGTGGTCGGCCTGGATGATGATGGCCGCTGAGGAAAAGGGTGTAACCCAGGCCAATGTCGACGAACAACTCAAGAGCGAGGATCCGGAAATCCAGCGCATGCTCGGCGTCACCGACGAACTCGGCACGATGCTCGGCCTCGACAAGGCCTGGGGCTACAATATCATCAAGCATGTCGGCAACTATGCCGAGATGTTTGACCGCAACCTTGGCGAACAGACCGCGCTTGGCCTGAGCCGCGGCCCGAACACCCTCTGGAACGCCGGCGGCCTGCTCTACCCGCCGCCCTTCCGGTGAGCCGCTAACAGGAATATGGCGCATGTCTGTCGGACATGCGCCGCTGCTCTTCCACCAGAACCGAGAGGACGGACGGCGTGTCGCCCATTGTTCTGCTACGCGACCAGCGCGCCCGCGAATTGGCGTATCAGGTTGTCTGTGTTGCCGCCGTTGTCGGCTGCGGCTGGTATCTGCTCAGCAACGCGTTGGCAAATCTTGCGCACCAGGACATCGCCACCGGTTTCGATTACCTCGGACGGGAGGCCGGCTTTATCATCAGCGAGACGCCGATCGCCTACGAACCATCCGACAGCTATGGGCGCGCCTTGCTGGTCGGCCTGCTTAACACGATCAAGGTCGCAGGTCTGTCTATCGTGTTCGGCACCATCATCGGCACGCTCGTCGGAATTGCGCGACTGTCGAACAACCCGCTGCTTTCGCGGCTCATGCTCCTCTACGTCGAAGCGCTGCGCAACGTTCCACTGCTTCTTTACCTATTCCTTTGGTACTCGGTCATTATCTTCACGCTGCCGCCGGTCAAGCAGGCAATCGGGCTGCTGCCGGGCGTCTACGTGTCGAATAGCGGCCTGGCGGTTCCGGCCGTAGTCTGGCACTCCGGTTTCTGGGCAATCACTTTGGCCGCCGTCCTTGGTGCGGCAGCCGCTTTCGGTTGGCAGGCTCTGGCCCGCCGCCGGCGTATCGCAACAGGCAACGCGAAGGCTGGATGGCCGGTCGCGGTCGCGCTGTTCGTCCTGCCTGTTGTCGTTGCGGTACTGCTTTTCGAGATCAGCGTCGACTTAGACTGGCCCGTCCTTGGCAAATTCCGGCTGACTGCCGGCGCACATCTCAAACCGGAATTCGTCGCGCTATTGCTCGGCCTGACGCTTGGCACGTCAGCAACCGTGGCCGAGATCGTCCGCGGCGGCATCCTGGCGATCGGCAGGGGCCAGCGCGAGGCGGCCAGGGCGCTGGGCCTGCCCGACAGCCTAAGCATGCGTCTGGTCATCCTGCCGCAAGCACTGCGCATCATCGTGCCGCCGCTGACCAACGTCTATGTAACGACATTCAAGAACAGTTCGCTGGCGATCGCGATCGGCTATCCGGACGTAGTGATGGTCTCCAACACCATCATGAACCAGACCGGGCAGGCAATCGAACCGATTGCCCTTTTCATGCTGGCCTATCTGTTCCTGTCTCTAGCGACCTCGCTACTGATGAATTGGTACAATGGGCGTGTCGCCCTGAAGGGACGCTAACCGTGACCGACCGCATAGCGACGATGGCGGGTAACCGAGGGGCTTGGCGTCGACCGGCCCGCAGCAACCCTGCCCTGAAGGCCTATTTCGGGACGCCGGGCAACACAGTCCTGACCCTGGTCTGTCTGGCCATTTTGGCATTCGCAGCCAAGGCAGCGATCTCATGGCTGCTGATCAATGCCGTGTTCAGCGGCACGCCGGAAGACTGCAAGGCAGGTGCCGGTGCCTGCTGGCCATATCTCGCCGCCAAGCTGCGCTACATGCTGTTCGGAATCTATCCGTTCGAAGAGCAATGGCGGCCGTCGGCGGCCACCCTGTTGTTCATCGCTGCCATGGCGCTATCAGGCATTCCCCGCCTTTGGGGGCGCAAGCTGGTCGTTGCTTGGGCAGCATTGCTGCCGGTGCTCTTCCTGCTGATGTCCGGTGGGGCGCTCGGCCTCTCGCATGTTCCGACATCGCAGTGGGGCGGCTTGCCGCTGTCCTTCATGCTGACCTTTGTCGGGCTCGTCTGCGCACTGCCGCTCGGTATCCTGCTGGCGCTCGCGCGCCTCTCCAACCTGCCGGCCATTCGTGTGCTGGCCATCACATTCATCGAGCTGGTGCGCGGCGTGCCGCTGATCAGCATCCTCTTCATGGCGTCCGTCATGCTACCGTTGTTCATGCCGGACGGAGTGACCATCGACAAGCTGCTGCGAGCCCAGGTCGCCATCATCCTGTTCGCCGCAGCCTACATCGCCGAGATCGTGCGGGCGGGCCTGCAAGCCTTGCCGCGCGGCCAAACCGAGGCGGCCCAGGCATTGGGACTTCACTACTGGCAATACACATTCCTCGTGACCGTCCCGCAGGCGCTGAAGACAGTGATCCCGCCGCTGGTCTCATTGTTCATCGGCTTCTTCCAGGACACGACGCTTGTCGTCATCGTCGGGCTGCTGGATTTCCTCAACACGGTCCGGACGGCCATGCGCGATCCCAACTGGCAAGGCATAGCCGTGCTTGAAGGTTATTTGTTCGCAGCCGTCGTCTATTTCGTCTTCAGCGCCCTTATGGGCGCCTACAGCCGCTATCTAGAGAAACGCTTCAGGGTAGGTCATGACTGAGATCACCGTCATTCGCGACGTCGACACCATCGTCGCTTACGACGCCGCCAACGACCGCCACGTCTATCGCCATGGCGGCGACGTGGCTTTCGGCGCAACCGGGCTGCTCTGCGTCGGCGATCGCTTCGAGGGCCAGGCGACGACCGAGATTTCTGGCAAAGCGCGCATGGTCATGCCGGGGCTGATAAACATCCACTGCCATTCGCATGACGAACCTCTGGCGAAGGGCATTTTCGAGGATGTTGGTACCGCGGCCCTCTGGGGTCAGGCCATGTACGAGTTCTCGAACGTTCTCGACGGTGGCGAGGATGCCCGAGCGGCCTGTCTGACGGTCATGCTCGGCGACCTGATGCGATCAGGCGCGACCACCATTCTCGACATTGCCGGCGCCCACGACATCTGGCTCGACATCGCCGCCAAAAGCGGCGCACGGGCCTATCTCGCGCCGGGGTTCCGTCAGGCCGACTGGGTGGTGCACGACAGCCATCGTCTCGACTTCGAATGGAACGATGCGGCCGGGCGCGACGCCTTTGTTCGGGCGCTCGAATTCGTCGACCGGGCCCGCGCGCATCCGAGCGGCCGGCTCGACGGCGTGGTGTCACCCTCGCAGGTCGAGACCTGCCGGCCAGACCTCCTGGCCGATGCCGCCGAGGCAGCACGCAAGCGCGGCATGACGATCACGGTACACGCCGCCCAGACCATGGCCGAGCATGAGGAACTGCTGCGCCGGACTGGCCTTACGGCCGTGCAGTATCTCGACCGTCTCGGCGTGCTCGGCTCCGACGTCATCCTCGGCCATTGCATTTTCGCCGACCATCACTCCTGGACCCGACAGCGGACGCGCGACGATCTCGCGACGCTCGCCAAGCGAGGCACCACGGTTGCCCATTGCCCTGTCACCTTCGCCCGCAGCGGCATGGCGCTCGAAACGCTCGGAGCCTACAGGCGCGCAGGCGTCAACGTCGCCATCGGTACCGACAGCTATCCATTCAACATGCTGGAAGAGATGCGGCAGGCGCTGATCTGTTCGCGCCTCGGCGGCAAGAGCGTCTTCGACATCAACACCGCCGACATCTTCGACGCGGCCACCCTTGCCGGCGCGAAGGCCCTGGGCCGTAGCGACATCGGCAGGCTGAGCGTCGGCGCCAAGGCGGACCTCGTGGTCATCGACCTCGATACGCCGGCGATGCGCCCGGTCTACGACCCGCTGCGCAGCCTGCTGCACTGCGCCGCCGAGCGTGCCGTCGAGCGTGTCTATGTCGACGGGCAGTTGACCGTAGATGGCGGCAAGCCCACCCAGCTCGACTACGACGGCGCGGTAAGGGAAATCCAGGCGCTGCAGGATTGGGCCTGTTCTCGCGCCGGCAGCTACGACCCGCGCGGTCGAAGCATCGGCGAACTGGCACCGAAGTCGCTGCCGGTGGTTGGGAACTAGGCCCGGCAAAACGCCCCATCCTGCTCAGTCGAGGATGGGGTAGCTCGGCTTGAATATCTCCGACACCGCAGGGTGTTGCCAGCTTCTGTCGGGATATTTGGCGATCAGGCCCTCGAACTGCCGCTGCGCCTGCTCTCGCGCGGCCCGGATGTCGAAGCCGGCGAGATCGCCATCGAGCATCGACAACCGCCCGTCCACGAACACCGCCTGCGTGACCTTGCCGGAGCCGCCCAGGACCAGAGTGGTGATGGGATCGATAGTCGGCGTCATATAGGGATCATCGAGGCGGAACACGGCAATGTCCGCCTTGGCGCCAGCCGTAAGACGCCCGATATCGCTGCGACCCAACGCAATTGCCCCGCCCAGCGTCGCCGCGTCATAGAGGTCCTTGCTCAGCACGGCATCCGAAGCCTTCTCGCTAATGCGGCAAGCGACCAGCCCCATGAGCAAATTCATCAGCATGTCGGGCGGCGACGTATCGGTCGCCATGCCGATATTGATGCCGAGCTTCCTGCACGAGGCGAAGGAGTTGAGCGTGCTGCCCATGCGCGCCGACACCAGCGGCGAATGCGCGATGGAGACGCCGGCGTCGGAATAGAGCTGCAAGTCTTCAACCGAGGCATGAGTGCCGTGTGGAGTGATCAGCCGTTCGCTGAGCAGGCCATGGTCGGCCATCCAGCGTGGCCCCGAAACACCGTGCAGCTTGTACATGGTTTCAAGCTCGAGCTTGCCCTGCGCCATGTGCAGCCGAACCCGGCAGTCGAGGTCGCGCGCAGCGGCCATCGTCCGCTGCAGAACTTCCAGCGTGCAGGTCTCGACGCGGTCTGGCGCCAGCATGCCGTTGACCAGCCCGCCGTGGCGGCCATGCTGGCGCTCAATGAAGGCGATCGCGTCATCAATCCCGGCAAGTCCCCTCACCTCGTCGAAGTCAGGCACTATCTTGCCTGGCGCTTCCAGCACCATTCCGCCAGAGCGATAAGCGGGGCTGAGGAAGACGCGCAGGCCGAGCTCACCGGCGGCATCGGCCGCTGCGTCGAATTCCGCAACCGTCTCGCCCCATTCGCGATAGTAGAGCGACGCGATGGGTGCCGCCGTCGTCACGCCGTTGAGCAGCGACAGGCCGAAGGCGAACTTCTTCTGGAAGGCCAGCTCCTCGAGGGAATACATCTCATACGGCCCGCGCTCGACATAGGAGCGCGGCCAGATCCGGCCCTTGGCCCAACCGGGCTGGTTGTCGGTGACCAGCACATAGGTGTCGATGTCGGAGAGCGCGTCGAGGTCGATCAGACCGGGGCTGATCAGCGCGCTGCCGAAATCGATGCGGCGCGCAACCTCGCCCTCGAACCGGCGCCCGGCGAAAATGACCTCGCCACCCTCTATCACCACTTCGCCGCGCGGCACCAGGCAGTGCCCTTCCCCATGATAGGCAAGCAGCCAGTCGGCTGTCATCAAGGTGCGGCCAGCCGGGCGCTGGCCCAGGATCAGCTCGTCAGGACGTGTCATCACCGCTTGTTCCATTCTGAAGACACCACGCCGGCGCGGAGGCAGACGCGGCCAAAGAAAGGGCGCTTCACCGGATGATGAAACGCCCAGATCTTGGGAGATGGTTTTGGTCAGGCTTATTTGCTGCCCATCTGTGTCAGCCAGTGGCGCGGCTTGTTGTCGGAGCGGAAGTCGACGCTCTTGACCGTGCCCTGCATGGCCCAGGCAATCGGCTGCTGGTGCAGCGGGATCAGGATCGTGTCGTCCTTGGCAATCTTGAGGGCCGCTTCCTCGAGCTTCAGGCGCTTTGCGCTGTCAGGCTCCTGCACCGACTGTGCAACCAACTTGTCCAGCTCCGGATAGGACCATCCGCCATAGTTCGACACACCGACCTTGTCGTTCTTGGTGGACAGCACCTGGGCCAGGATCGAGTAGGCGTCGAGCGTCGGCTCGTTGGCCCAGCTCAGGTTGAACATGTCGGCCTTGCCCTGCGTGCGCTTCGGCGACTGGACGGCGCGCGGCGCGATGTCGATCGAGACGTCGAAGCCGGCGCGCTTCAGCATGTTTGCGATGCCGGCGCAGAAGTCCTCCTCGTTGATGCTCTCGTCGTTGGAGCACATGTAGGTGAACTTCAGGCCTTCCTGGCCAGCCTCGGCGAGCAGCTTCTTGGCGCGTTCCGGATCGGCCTTGCTGTATGTGTCGAGCGACTTGGCGTAGCCCGAGATTTCCGGGGCAATCAGCGAGCCGGACGGACGGGCCAGCCCGCGCATCACCTTGGCGTTGATCAGGTCGCGGTCGATCGCGGCTTCCACCGCTTCACGAACACGCACGTCGTTGAACGGATTGGCGCGTCCGTCTTCCAGCTTTTCCTTGCGGTTGAAGCCGATGAAGACTGTGCGGAACTCCTGCTTCTTCAGGACTGACAGGCCCGGCGAGCTTTCGAGACGGGGCAAATCCTGGATCGGTGCGGAATCGACGAGGTCGACTTCACCCGACAGAAGCGCTGCGACGCGCGTCGCCGCTGAGGCGATTGGCATGTACTCGATGCGGTCGAGATTGTGCTTCTTCTCGTCCCACCAGGCGTCGTTGACAACCAGCACGGTCTTGCTGTCCGCCACGCGGCTCTCCAGCTTGAACGGGCCAGTGCCGTTGGTGTTGTGCGTCGCATAGCCCTCCGTCTTCGTATCGACGGCGGTAGGCATTTCGGTGTTGTTGTCCTTCAGCCATTTCGCGCTGAACATGAAGATGTTCGTCATGTCATTGAGGAACAGCGAAGTCGGCGCCGACACTTCGACGTCGACTGTATAGTCATCGACCTTCTTGCTGCTGACGTAGAGCGGAATGTTACCGCGCAGCGGCGAGGTCGGATCGGTGACGCGGTTGAGCGAGGCGATCACGTCATCGGCGGTGAAGTCCGCGCCATTGTGGAACTTTACGCCCTTGCGCAGGGTGAAGCGCCAGACCTTGTTATCGATGAGCTTCCACTCGGTCGCCAGCGCCGGCTCGATCTTGAAGTTCGCGTCGTAGCGGACCAGGCCCTCATAGATATGATTGAGGAACGACAGGTTGAACGTCGAAGCGATCGAGTCCGGATCAAGCGAGTAGATGTCGGCGCGACCGCCCCAACGCAGGGTTTCCGCGCTGGCCGGCGCGGAGATGGCGATTGCGGCGACGGCGCCGAGAATGATTTTTTTCAATAGAGACATGTCAACTCCCAGGGTTCCTCTTCCCGAAATTCTCCTCCACCATCAGGTCGCACATCGCGATTGTCAACAATATTGTTGACGTAAATTGCGTACACGCATAGCAAGATGGATCCTATGGATAAGGCTGACAACGGCCCCGCAAGTGTTCGACCTGCGGCGCCTGGCCTTGGAATGGGAGGAGAAACGCGTGAGCGGACTGCTATTGCTTCATGGGGTGATCGTGACCGTCGATCCCGACCGGAGGATCATCGAGGACGGGGCGATTGCCATATCCGGCGACAGGATTGTCGACATTGGCTCCGCAAGCGATCTTGAGCCCAAGCACCAGGACAAGAAGGTCGTCGATTGCCGGGGCAAGCTCATCATCCCTGGGCTCATCGATGCTCACGGCCACGCCGGACACGTTCTGATCCGCAGCATCGCGTCGGATACCAATTCCCTGTGGATGCAGATCGTAACGCCTACCTACTATCACTATACGACCCGAGATTACTGGTATGCGGACGGGCTGGTAGCAGGCCTCGAGCGGCTTCGCGCCGGCGTCACTACGGGCGTCAGCATAATTTCGTCGATGCCGAGGAGCGACGACCCAGTCTTCGCAAGCAACCATGCGAAGGCCTATGGCGAGATCGGGCTCCGGGAAATCATCTGTGTCGGGCCGGCGGGGCTGCCCTGGCCGCATCCGGTGACCCGTTGGGAAAGCGGCAAGCCGGAGCGGCGCCATGTCTCGTTCGAGCAAATGATCGAGGGCGCCGAGGCGACTATCCAGGAATTGGATGGGAGCGCTGGCGGGCGCATCAAGGTGTTCCTCACGCCTTTCACCATCGTGCCCTCGCTCGACCCGTCCAACGCGTCGACGCCCGACCAGGCAGTGAAGTTGACCGACAACGACCGCATGCAGGCGAGGCGCATCCGCGAGACCGCGCGCAAGTGGGGCGTGCGCATCCATTCCGACGCCTTCGCCGGCCAGATCCGGATGGCCTTCCAGGACAAGGAGAACGCAATCCTCGGCCCGGATGTCCATCTCCAGCATTGCTGGGGGATCTCCCACGAGGAAATCGACATCCTTGCCGAGACAGGCACATATGTTACCCATGCGCCCCCCGGCCGCTCGACCCCCGTCCTCAATATGATCGCCAGAGGCGTTCCGGTAGCCATCACCACAGATGGCGTATCCCCAAGCCGTCACTTCGACATGCTGCAGACGGCCCGTCTTGCACAGTACACGCAGCATCTGCTGCACAACCACGACCGCTATCTGCTGCCGCCCGGCAAGGTGTTCGAGATGATCACGATCGATGCGGCCAGAGCTCTCGGCATGGACCACGAGATAGGCTCGCTCGAGATCGGCAAAAAGGCCGACATCGCCATCATCAACATGCGCCAGCCACACCTCACCCCCAACTGGATGGTGGTTCACCGGCTGGTTCAGCAGGCGCTTGGAAGCGACGTCGAAACCGTGATCGTCGACGGCAAGATTCTGATGGATGGCGGCAGGGTGTTGACGGCCAACGTCGAAGAGGCGCTCGATTTCGGCGAAAAGGAAGCGCAGGCGCTGGTCGAACGGGCGGGCCTGCAGGCGCATATGCATGACCCCGGCTGGGGCAAGCTCAGTCGCACGTTCGACGAGCCGATTGTGCCGCCGGCACCCCCCGTAGTGTAAATTCAACCCACCGGATTGAGTTCGGTCCGCCACCAGAAATCCGGGGCGGACCGAGAGCAGGAGCGGCAGGCCTGGGACCGCAATTCGGTCCCTGGGGCGCAAAGAGTCTAGCCGTTGGCCACCAGGCACTCACGTTGGACAGAAGCAGTCCCCTGCCCCTTCTGGCGCGGATAGTTGTAACCGTTGACTTTCGAGGTCGAGTAGCCAGCGCCGACCAGCGCCTCGGCGATCTTGAGAGCGGCGGTCACCCCATCGATAACCGGAACACCCGTCACTTCCGTCAGGCGCTCGCACAGGCGCGACATGCCGGCGCAGCCGAGAATGATCGTCTCGGCCCGGTCTTCGACCTTGGCACGCTCGATGGCCTCGATCAGCAGACGTTCCGCCGTATCAGGGTCCTCCTCGAGGCCAAGAACAGGCAGATCGATCGCGCGCACGGCGCGGCAGTGATGCCCGGCCCCATAGGCCTGGACGATGTCTTCGATGATCGGCACGGAACGGGGCAGCGTGGTGACGACCGAGAAGCGCCGGCTGATGGTCATTGCAACCTGAACCGCCGCCTGGCAGATGCCGATCACCGGCCCCCTTGCCACCTCGCGGGCTGCATGCAGGCCGGGGTCATCGAAGCAGGCGATGACATAGGCATCGACGTTCTGTTCTTCACCCTTGCGGATCTCGGACAGCATGTCCGGCACCGCCAGCGCTTCATCAAGGCTGCCCTCGATGCTGACTGGTGAACACGTCGGATTGACAGCTGTTACTCGCGTTCCAGCGCTCGCCACACGTAGCGCACTTTCCAGCGCTTGGCTGGTCATCGAAGCCGTTGAATTCGGATTGATCAGGCGGATATGCAATTTGCTGGATCCTAGTCGCCGGTTTGAGTTGCCTTGAGAACATCCGCGATCGCCGGCGCCTTGAGCACGAACTGGCGATCGGAAGTTATGTAGTTGTCCGCATGAAGCCGCGCGATCGGCTGGTAGATCTCGGGATTGACGTAGCGCGCACCTTCGTCGAGACAGTCCCGACGGACATGCATATGGACGACTTCGCCCAGCACCAGAACACGACGCGGGTATTCGATCAGTCGCTCGACGCGGCATTCGAAGGAACAGGGTGCATTGCTGACGTAATCGACGTCGATCTTTGCACCGCGAGTGGTCGGCAGCTTCGCCATCTCTAGCTCATCAACTTCGCTGTCGAATGCCAGGCCGCAGATCAGCATCTGCTGGGAAAGCGCCATGTCGACCATATTGACAACGAACTCTCCAGTGCGGCGGATATTGGCGACCGTGTCCTTGTCCTCCCCGGACAGACGCGGTTGGATGCCGAGCACAACGATCGGTGGTTCATGCGAAAACACGTTGAAGAAGCTCATCGGCGCGGCATTGCGCTGCCCGCCGGCCGAACGGGTCGTGACGAGCGCAATCGGCCGCGGACCTATGAAATTGGTCAGCAGTCGATAGCGGCTGTCCGTATCCAGCTTCGTAAAATCGAACTCCATGATCCTCTCAATTCCGTTTCGCTTGGTACACAATTTTAAATAAAATTGTTATCAAACCACGATTCAGGTAACCTATATCAATGTTGACTTTTCGTTGTGCATGACGATTGTCGGCCGGTGCGGGAGACGTAGTTTCATGTCCGAACAAGCAAGTGTATCGACGCAGCAGATTGTCGAAAAAGTCTGGCTTTCTATTGCCGAGCGCCGGCTGCGCCCTGGCGTCCAGCTCAAGGAAGGGCAGATGGCGGCGATTTTCGACGTCAGCCGTGCGCGCGTTCGCCAAGCCCTCACGGCGCTTGAGCGCGAAGGACTGGTGACGATCATTCCCAATCGCGGTGCTTTCGTCTGCCAGCCGTCGGTCGACGAGGCCAAGGACGTTTTTGCCGTCCGCCGTGCGGTCGAGGCCTGCGTGGTCGAGCGCATCGGCACCTCGATCTCGAAGGCCGACGTCACGCGCCTGCGCAACCATGTCGAGCAGGAGCGGGCTGCCAGTGCTGCAGATCATACTACCGATATCATCAAGCTTTCCGGCGGCTTCCATCTGCTTCTCGCGGAGATCTCCGGCTCCGACTTCCTCTTCGGCATGATGCGCGACCTGATCTCGCGCACTTCTTTGATCACGGCTGTCTATCGCAACACGGCCCGCTTCAACTGCGGACCGGACGAGCACGCAGAAATCGTCGAGCATATTGCCAATGGTAATCTCAAGCGAGCGGCGGCGCTGATGGAGCATCATCTCGAGCATGTGGAGTCGGAACTCGACTTGAGAGAGGTGCGCGACATATCCCATGACCTCAGAGCCGCGCTGGCGTAATCCGGGCGACATCTTCAGTCCTCTTGCACCAGATGGCAGGCAACCCGCGTTCCGCTGGCCAGCGTGCGCACCTGAGGCAGTTCGGCCGAACAACGCGCCGTGGCGCTCGGGCAGCGCGGGTGGAACGGGCAGCCTGACGGCGGCTTGAGCGGACTTGGCACCTCACCGCCGGCGACGACCCGGTCCCGGTGCGGCTTCTCGATGTTGGGGATCGTCTGCAGTAGCAGCCGCGTGTAGGGATGGCGCGGCCGAGCAAACAGTTCCTCGGTGTCGCCTTCCTCGACGATGCGGCCGAGATACATGACAGCGATGCGATCAGACATGTGCCGGACCACGCTCATGTCATGGCTGATGAAGAGATAGGTCAGACCGAACTCGTCCTGCAGCCGCCGCATCAGGTTAAGCACCTGGGCCTGCACCGAGACGTCGAGGGCCGAGGTCGGCTCGTCGCAGACCAGGAAGCGCGGTTCGCTCGCCAGCGCGCGTGCAATCGAGATGCGCTGCCGCTGTCCGCCCGAGAATTCGTGCGGAAACTTCTCGCCGTCCGAAGCCGACAGCCCCACGGTCTTCAGCAGCTCCACCACGCGCTCGTTTACCTCGGCCGCCGACTTGCGCAGCTTCAATTCGCGTATCGGCTCAGCAATGATGTTCTTGACCCGCCAGCGCGGGTTCAGAGAGGCATAGGGGTCCTGGAAGATCATCTGGGCGGACAGCGGCTTGCCGTCCGGGCCCGATGCAAACTGCATCTTGCCGCTGTTGGCGCTATAGAGCCCGGTCACCAGGCGGGCAACGGTGGACTTGCCGCAGCCGCTTTCGCCGACAAGGCTGAGGCAACCGCCTAGCGGCACCTCGAAGCTGATATCGCTGACGGCCTGGAGGTATCGGCGTGGCTTGCGCTCGACCAGACGGTTGAGCCATGGAGCGGACACGTCGAATGTCTTGATGAGCCCCTCGACGCGGAGAGCATGCGTCTTTTGCACGAACATCGTGGTCATGCGGTTCCTCCGGCATTCATCCAGCATGCAGAGCTCCCGGCGCCAGCTGACACCAAGTTCGGGCGCTCGCGCCGGCAGCGGGGGCCGACCTGCTTGCAACGCGGGTTGAAGGCGCAACCGTCAGGGATAGCGTCAAGCCGTGGCATCGATCCGTCAATCTGGTTGAGCCGCTCCACCCGGGCGCCAAGCGCCGGTATCGAAGCCATCAAGCCGCGCGTGTAGGGATGCTGGGGTGCGTGCAACACCTGGTCGACCGGTCCGATCTCGACGAGGCGCCCGGCATACATGACGGCGATCCTGTCGGCCGTCTCGGCGATGACGCCCATGTCGTGCGTCACCAACATCACCGCCGTCTGCTGTTCCTTACAGAGCTTACGAAGGAGCGAGGTGATCTGGGCCTGAATGGAAACGTCGAGTGCGGTAGTGGGCTCGTCTGCAATGATCAGTTTCGGCGAGGCCGCAAGCGCCAGCGCGATGACCACGCGTTGCCGCATGCCACCGGAGAATTGATGCGGGTACTGGTCGATGCGATCCGCAGGTGAGGGAATACCGACATCCTTCAGCAACGAAATCGCGCGTGCCCTGGCTTCCGCCTTGCCCATGCCGAGGTGCTGGCGGATGGTCTCGGTCAGCTGCGAACCGACGGTGAACAGTGGATTGAGTGAGGTCAGCGGGTCCTGGAAGATCGCGCCGATCTCGCGGCCCCGGATCTTTTCCATCGCTCGGTCATCCAGCTTGTCGATCCGACGATCGCCGAGCCAGATCTCGCCTTCCGCGATGCGGCCAGGCCTTTCCAGCAGCCCCTGGATCGCCAGACCGGTCATCGACTTGCCAGCGCCCGACTCTCCGACGACCCCAAGAATCTCGCCGGCGCGGATCGACAGGCTAACCTCGGACAACGCCGTCGCAACCCCGCGACGGCCGGGGAACTCAACCTTGAGGTTGCGAACCTCAAGCACCGCTTTCTCGGCTTCAGCCATTGGCGTTGCCTTCGATCGGATAGCTTGGCGGGAATAGATCCGACACTGGCGGATGACCCCAACTGCGATCCGGATATTTGGCGATCAGGCCATCGAACTGCCTCTGGGCGCGCTGTCGCGCAGCCTTCATGTCGATGCCGGCGACCTCGCCGAAGCGCATCGACAGGCGGCCGTCGACGAAAACCGCCTGCGTGACCTTGCCCGAGCCGCCCGTCACCAAAGTAGTGATCGGGTCGATGGACGGGGCCATCACTGCATCATCGAGCCCGAACACGGCGATATCGGCGCGAGCGCCCGGCGCGAGCCGGCCGATATCGCCGCGACCGAGCGCCTTGGCGCCGCCGAGCGTTGCCGCGTCGAATAGGTCGGCAGAGCGCACGCGATCGGGCGCCTGGTCGTTGATGCGGCAGGTAATCAGGCCGACGAGCAGGTTCATCAGCATGTCGGCCGGTGCCGTATCCGTACCCATCGCGATGTTGATGCCGCGTTCACGGCACTTTGAGAACGAGTTGAGCGTGCTGCCGCCGCGGGCCGAGACCAGCGGACAATGCACGATCGACACATCGTTGGCGGCGTAGAGTTCAAGGTCTTCCTCGGTGGCGTTGGTGGCGTGCGGCGCGATCAGTCGGTCGCTGAGCAGACCAGCGCGCGCCAGCCACACCGGTGCCGTCGAGCCGTGCAGCTTGCGCACGGTGTCAACTTCCATCGATCCCTGCGCCATGTGCAGGCGGATCTTACAGCAGAGTTCTTCAGCCGCGGCTTGCGTCTGGCGAAGAAGCTCCCCGGTACAGGTCTCAACACGATCCGGCACCAGGAGGCCACGCACCAAGTCGCCATGGCGGCCCGTCTGCCGGCCGATATAGTCGACGGCCTCACGCAGGCCGGCCAAGCCGCGCTGTTCGTCGAACACGGGCACCATGCGGCCAGGTGCCTCGAGCACCATGCCGCCGGCGCGATAGGCCGGGCTGAGATAGACGCGCAGGCCCAAATCACCGGCGGCGTCGGCTGCGGCATCGAATTCGGCGACCGTTTCGCCCCACTCGCGATAGAAGAGAGAAGCGATGGGGGCCGCTGTGGTGATGCCGTTCAGGAGAAGCTGCCCGAAGGCGAACCGCTTCTGAAAAGCGAGTTCCTCCTGCGAATACATCTCGTAGGGACCAGCCTCGACGTATGAGCGCGGCCATACCCTACCCTTGGCCCAGCCTGGATGATGGTCGATGCCGAGAATGGTGGTGTCGAGATCCGACAGCGCGTCGAGATCGATGAATCCCGGGCTAATCAGAGCATTGCCGAAATCGATGCGGCGGGCGACCTCGCCGGGAAATTCGGCGCCCACATAGATCACTTCGCCTCCGTCGATGACAAGCTGGCCATTGGAGACCAGCCGGTGTCCACCATCGCGATGGCCGAGCACCCAAGCGGCTGAGATCAGTGTGCGGCCTTCGGGACGCTTGCCGAGTTCGAGCGTATCGAGAACCTGTCGTGTCATGGCATTTCCACCACTGCCTGACCGTTGCGCGCGGTGACACGGCCGCCCTTGATAACCAGCGGGCGCGGTGCGACGTCGACGACCGCGTGAGCAAGGGTCTCGCCCGTCAGCAGGGTCAGGTCCGCATTGCAGCCATCGACCAGGCCATAGCCTTCGAGGCGCATGACGTCAGCACCTCCCTGTGAAACGATATGCAGCACATGCTCAAGCTCGATGTCCGAACGCAGGCCGTTCTTCATGCCCACGATCTTGGCGCGGTCGAGCATGTCGGGCTGCCCCCACGGCCCCCAAGTATCGCGGATGCCGTCGCAGCCGGCACCGACGCGGATGCCGGCCTGCTTGAGACGCATGATTGACGGCACGGCGGCCGATGGCGCGCCCGTGGTCAGGATCGCAACATCGAGCTCGGCGATCTGCTCGATCAGATGGCCGACACGCAGAAAGTCGTTCATGCCAAGCGCAAAGGCGTGGCTGATCGCGACCTTGCCTTCCATGCCGTTGGCGCGGATGCGCTCAAACATTAGTTCCATGGTGAAGGCGCCGAGATCACCCGTTTCATGCAGGTGGATGTCGATCGGGCACTGGTGCTTCACAGCAAGCGCGAAGATCGCGTCCAGCTGGCCCTTGGGATCGCGGTCGATGCCACAGGGATCGATACCGCCCAGCACCTCGCAGCCCTGACTCAGTGCCTCGTCGAGCAGTTCCAGCGTGCCGGGCATCACCATCACGCCAGACTGCGGGAAAGCCACGATCTCGATATCGATGATGCCCTTGAGCTTCTCGCGCGTCTCCATCACGCCATCGACGATTGCAAGGCGATGGACCGGGTCGATGTCGACATGGCTGCGGATATGGGTCGCGCCGTGGGCAGCCAGGCCGATCGCGTGCCGCATCGACTGACGGTGCGGATCGATGCCGAGCGCCGTGCGGTTCTCGCGCTCAAAGTCGATCCGCTCGCGCAGCACGGCACGGCGGTTGTTTTCGTGCCAGGGCATGCCCCAGGTCGTCTTATCGAGATGCGTATGGGCATCGATCAGCCCAGGAACAGCAATGGCACCGTTTCCGTCCTCAACCGCCATTCCGGGTTCGGCTTCGAAACGGCCTATTCCAGCAATGCGGCCGTCCCGGATCAACAGATCGCTGTTCGTCCCGCCATTGGGCCGCACGTTGCGGAGCAAAAGGTTGGTCATAGCGCTTACCTCAGTTTCGGATTGAGTACGTCGCGCAGCCAGTCGCCCAGCACATTGACGACGACCACGAGCAGGCAGAGCTGGATCACGGGAAAGAGCACGATCCACCATGAGCCAGAGAACAGAAACTGATTGCCGATACGGATCAGCGTTCCCAATGACGGTTGCCCCGGCGGCATGCCGATGCCGAGGAAAGACAGCGTTGCTTCGGTCAGGATAGCCATGCCGAAGTTCAGAGTGGCGGCGACCAGCACAGGCGTCAGCGTGTTCGGCAGGATGTGGTAGGCCAGGATCCGGCGGGACGGCACCTTGAGCAGCCTTGCCGCCTGGACGTACTCCTTGCTGCGCTCGACGATGGTCTGGGCGCGCACTGTGCGGGCATACTGCACCCAGGACGACGACGCGATTGCCAGAACCAACACGGCGGAGGCGCCGATCTCGCGAAGTTCGCTTGGAAGAAGCTGCCTCACGACCGTGGACACCAGGATCGCAATCAGGATAGTCGGGATCGACAGGGTGATATCACCCAGACGCATCAGGATATTGTCGATATAGCCCCCGAAAAAGCCGGCGCAGAGACCAGCCGTCAAGCCGATCACCAGCGACAGCGCTACCGAGGCGAGGCCTATCACAACAGAGATGCGCGTGCCGTAGAGGATAGTCGACAGCATGTCGCGCCCTTGCGTGTCGGTGCCGAGCAGGTAGGGCCACTCGCTGCCCTGTTCCCAGATCGGCGGCAGTTCGGCCTTCCACATATCGAGTTGTGCGGCATCATATGGGTTCTGCGGCGCGATAAGGGGCGCAAAGACCGCCGCAAGCACGAGCACTGCCAGGATCACGGCAGCAACCATTGCGGATTTGCTGTGCGTGAAGGACCACCACACGTCGCTGTTGCGGATGCGCTGCCTCATGGTTGGGCGTTGCGTGGTTGCTGGCTTCGAAACGTCGGTCGTCATCGGCTGGACTTCCGCAGTTAGTGCGCGGCGCGCAGACGCGGATCGATCACCGCGTAAGTGATGTCGACCAGTGTGTTGAGCGCAACGAAGATGAAGGAGATGATGCAGAGGTAGGCTGCCATCACCGGGATGTCGAGGAAGGTGACCGCCTGAATGAAGAGCATTCCCATGCCCGGCCACTGGAAGACCGTTTCCGTGATCAGCGCGAAGGCAATCAGCGAACCGACGTTCATCGCAGTCATTGTCACGACTGGCATCAGGCAATTGCGCAGCGCATGGCGGAAATAGATCCGCCAGCGTGGGATACCCCTGGCGCGCGCGAACTTCACATAGTCCGAGCGCAGCACTTCCAGCATCTCGGCCCTTACCAAGCGCATAATAAGCGTGATTTGGTAGAGCGACAGCGCAATCGCCGGCAAGACGAGTGCTGCGCGCCCCGAGGGTGTCAACAGCCCGGTCGACCACCAGCCGATCTGGACAACGTCACCCCGTCCGAACGATGGCGCGATGCCAAGAATGACAGAGAATACCAGGATGAGCAGGATGCCAACCACAAAGCTGGGCAAGGAGACACCGATGATCGAGAGGAATTGCAATGACTCCGTGTACCATCGCCCTCGCTTGATCGCGGTGAGCACCCCTAGGGGCAACCCCACCACCAAGGAAATCAAAGTGGCCACTAGCACCAGCTCCAGCGTTGCCGGAAAGCGCTCGCCAATCAGGCTGAGTACGTCCTGCCCATTGCGATAGGAAATACCAAAGTCGCCTTGCGCTGCATTGACGACAAATCGTACGAACTGGGTTGCGACACTGTCGTTGAGACCCAAGCGCTCGCGGATTGCGTCGCGGTCAGCCTGCGTCGTCTGCTCCGTGACCATGAGTTCGACCGGATCGCCGGCAAGCCTGAAAATCAGGAACGCCAGCATGGCAACGGCGAGCATGACCATGATGGCATTACCGATGCGGCCAATAACGAAAACCAGCATACAAGGCCTCGTCAGTTGAGTTGGGGCTGAATTTGTTCCGCGAACAAGCGTCTCACCGGAATGGCGAGTGCGATAAATCCGCCGGCGCTTCTTTGCCCATACTCACTCCTCCCGCGCCTCCGTCCCGGAGGTCCTCTATTGTTCAGACAACCGCTATCGAAGGAGCGCTCTACTCAAGCCCCGGGGCATCTTCCCTCACCCCGAGCAGCAATGCGACTTGCCTCCCTCCCATACTGAGAAAGCCAGTACGTATTGTCAACTGCTTTGTCGACAATCTCGCTCCATTTCTTCGACGATATTTGTCGAACCGATGTGGAACCGCCAGCGCTGCGCCCAGGACCCAACGACGGTCAACGATTAGATAGGCACCAAAGTGTCGGAGTTGCGCGTCGTAGACTATCGCCTCTGGCAGGCGTTAAACGGCAGCAGGACGAGATTCCCCCCTGTGAACAAACACCAAAGAATGACCCTCAGACCGATGGGCAACAATTGCATAGCTTTGCTGGAAATTCGCAACGTGACCCCACTTGCGTCGATTAAGGCGACACCATCCGGGCGCGGCTCAACACGGCTGCCCGGCCTGATTTGACAAGCTGATCGGGAAGCCGCGCCCCAGCGCCTCGATGACGGCGTCTGTTTGTTTCTCGGCGTTGGCGACGAGATCCTCAAAGAGGTCGCGAACCAGTGGCGCGCCCTGCTCCAGCCTGTCGCTACCCTTGAGAAGCTGGATGACATAGCGCGTCCCCGTCTCACTGGTATTTGCGCGCGCGCGGCACGGAGAGAGTCTGACAGATATCCTCCTGCGGCCCAGCCCAAGAAGGTGACCATAATTCGTCTAGCGCGGTCGAAGAGTTCGACAATGAGGGTTCGGCGCTCTCCTTCGCCTTTGCCCAAGGGGTACTCGCGAGATTGTTGACCATGGCGGCCACATCGTCGTTGGCGTCACCATCACGAATTAACACGTGAATCGAGTGCTTGGTGCCTTGAATGGCGGAGTGTGAATAAGCTCCGAAGGCCGATCATCGGCCCGAAGGGCAACAAGCGTTATGGTTTCACCTGGTTCTTCCTTGAGTGCAATGGCGAGCTAAGATGCGATCGGCGGCAATGCCGAGTTTGATCAGAGCTCCCCTATGCGCCGCGAGGTCCTGTTTGTCAGTGAAACAGCGGGCGTAGCCTATGGGAGTGTGCGTCATATGGAATCTGTAACGTTATGGGCTTCTTCATCGCAAGAAACATAGTACCATTTAAATGAGACGATTGGCTCCCCGACAAATCGGGGGATTTCCGGCCCGGCGATGTGACGGCAAGAGTGTCTGTTGAACGATCCTCTATCGTACAGGCTCGAGGATGAGCGTGAAGGATGAAACACCACGATCAGACTTGACGGACACGGGCCACGCGGCTCTCATTTCACAAGCCTTGAAGCGGGTGCCAGGTCGGCTGCGGAACCAGATTATGAAATTGACTCATTACGATATGCTTTTCTTGCAGGATACATGACAGTGCAGACTCGAAGCGATCAACCATGCGATAGAAGCGATATACGTGCAGTCATCTTTATACCGGCACATGGGCAACCCGCACTCACTGCTGAGAGTTTGCACTCCGCAATAGGACAACAATGCGATTTTCCATTTGCGATTGTTGTTGTAAATGACGGTTGTCCTGTGCCCGAAACGCATGAGATTTGTCAGAACTTTGCCGCTTCATATCCCGGCAAGGTCTTCTATCTCAGCAAGGCAAATAAGGGGCTAAGTGCTGCACGCAATTCCGGACTCGAGTTCTCCCTTCGTGCCTTTCCAGCTCTCGAAGCTGTTTTCTTTCTCGATTGCGACAACCATATCAGTCCTCATCTTCTGCGGAGGCTGGTGCACGCTTTACGGGCCGGAGATAGTCACGCGGGCTGGGTCTATACGGATGTGGACAAATTCGGCTTCGCAAGCTTCAGCGACATGTCGGGACCATATTCTTCGCTTGAACATCTTTTCCGCAGCTTCTGCGAAGCGGGTAGCATGGTTTCGCGGCGCATGCTGGACGCTGGTGCCCGTTTTGATGAAGCAATGCGGAAAGGTGTAGAGGATTGGGATTTCTGGCTGCAGGGCCTTTCGATGGGGTTTCACGGCATTCATGTTCCCAACGCCGGCTTTCATTACAGGCGGCGTGGCGAGAGCATGTTGACTGAGACCGAGCGGGATATTGCTCCTATTCTCGATTACATCCGCAAAAAGCACACTTCCCTATATTCGATACAGGCGGTTCAGGAACGTGAGATAAAGGGACGGGTCCGCTACGCGGTCTATCATCCGGATACGAGGCTCGTGCGGTGCATGACGGCGACTTCCGATCCGTCTCAGCCAGTTGTGCTGGAGGACTACTTGCGATGCCTGCTGCGGGCCGCAGAGAAGCCCGATTATGGAAGCTGCCCCGGTCATCTCATTGTTCTGGAGCAGAATACATATGACCTGCTGTCGGACATGAAGTTGCTGGCTGGTGTTTTCTGGATCCTGGAATGCGCGCTTCAGCAGGCGGCGAGCACGAGTTGCACGATTGATGTGCGGACGTCAGTCGATGTTTCTCTTGCATGGACATCCACCGATTTGCCCAGGGCCGATAAACTCTCCGTACCATTCCCGTCACAACCCGTTCATGTATGGGCAGTGGAGGCTGGTGCCTTGCTGGCCGAGCAGTTTCCCGAAGGCGGTTTTGCTTTCGGCAACCATTGGCATACTGTCAAGCCATTTGGCAGCCGTCATTTCACGCTCGAAATCGCTGCTCCAAACGTAACGCAGATGGACGCGTCGCCGATCGCACCGGACGCTTTTGCCGCCTTATCTTCGGCATTGGAAGCTGTCGCCGAACAGGGGAGCCGGTCTTTCTGGCATTGTGTTCCCTATGATCGCTATCGCACACAGGCTGCGATGCCCAGAGACTATTATCCGGAGTTTTTCAGACTCTATTCGTCGCTTCCTGTCATGCAGGCCGGGAATGCCATAGCGTTTGTGCTGGATCGGGCCGAACACGACGATATCGCGAAAGCGACACAACTTGCGATATCAGTTCGCGCGCATGGGCTGGTCCCGCATCTCCTATGCTTCGGTTCTACCTTTGCCGGTCCGTCCGCCGATCTGGATGTATTTGCGGAAATCATATCCATGCCGCTGCCGTCACTGGATAATCATTCGGACCTTATACAGAATTATTTGGGAACGGATTTACCTTTGCTTGATGGACGAGATCGTCAGGCAGCGCTCGGCACTCTGGCTGCCTTTTCGAAAGTGGTATCGGTTCGAGGCCGTGTGCTGCATCTCTTGGCCGGCGCCTTACGAAAACTGGGTGTGAGGACATGGGCCTTTATTGAAGATGCTAAAGCCGGGGCAAGCAATGCGGCTGTTGCCGGCTCGGCTTTCGAACAGGCATACGACGCCATATTCCCGGAAACTGTCGATGTCCTCCATTTGTGTCGGGCCATTGGTTATCCAGCGGGAAAATTGAGGGTTTGGGAAGAGCATTTTCCACCTCGGACGATCACCACCGCCATGCATGATTTTCAACAAACAGCTGATGTCTTCTCATGATCAGTGCTTCTTCAAAAATGTTGTCGACCCTCTTTTCAGGGGGCCCAAAGATTGTGGTCGTCAGGACTGAGTCCTGCAATGAAGATATCCGCTTGCCCGACCTTCCTGTTGAGTGGCTCACCACAACCACTGCTGATGGAAACGTCTTCCGGCTCTCCGAGGACGATGAGCCTGCCTTTCCGCTAGAAATGCCGCCAAGCAACGTTCTGGCGGTTTGGATCCCACATTCGCATCCATCCATCGATGCTTTGAAAAAATGGTGGGAGCGCGCCAGCGGAACCAGTAGGGGGCCGGTTTTTGTGCACGGTGATGCAGCGCATTTGATCGGCGCAGTAGCGGGCCAAACCTTGTGTGAAAACAATCGTTTGACCAGAATGAACCAGACGCTGCTGGAAGATCTGGCTGCACTGCGGGAAGGCCTTGCGCATCACGTGAGGGTCCCGCCGGAACTTGAAGTTCTGTTGAAGAATTTACGTGCGGCTTCGCCGCGCCTGATTGTTGAAACGCCTTTCTTCTCTTCAACTGCCTCCGTAACAGGAGCGATTATTCAACCTTTGCTCACAGGTGCGCGGGGCTTTCTCGGAGTCGATCTGCATGTGTCGAACGCTGGACTTGGCACAGGCCATCTGCTTGTGAAGTTGCAGGTGCCAAGTTCGGGGCTTGAGTTGGCGCAGTGGCGTATACCCTACTCGGAAACCTCTACCGGATGGCTAGCCTTACGTCTCCCGGCCGTTTCGGCCCGGATGGATTCGATTGTCGAACTTGCCGTTGAGCTACACGGTGACGGGCAGCCTCCGGAATTGACCTGTTCGCCTGCGGGACTGATGGACGAATATGCGTTCACCGGTTCTGATATCGCCGGAAACATGCTTCGAATGAGAATGTGGGGCGGATATCCGGGGCTTAGCTATCAATCGCCATCGTCAGACACGTCATTCTCGCCAGCCGTGGTCAAGATTGCCGACCATCTGGTTGCTGCGGCCCAAACAACACGACCGCTGACATGGGCTTATCCATATTTCAACTATCTCGGAGCGGGGCGGTTGCTTTTGCGCCCGCTGAAGGAGAACCCCGCGTCCTCAGCCCGCATTTCTCTGCCTGCTCTTCCTGGACTTGCGGCCTTGAATTGCACGGTAAAGATCGATGATGCGCTTTGCACGACAAAGATGCTCGTTCGTTTGGCAGCAAGCCTTCCAGGCCGGAATATCGACGAGGTTGAAGATGGGACGGCAGCACTTGCCGTCACGGAGTGGACAGAATTGTCCGAACCTGTACGAATTTTCGATTTGCGATTGGCTTTGCCAAGTGTGGTGTCCGAGCCTATCGAGTTGCATCTTCTTTCGCGGCTTCCGGAGGGTGGAAAGCTCGATCATGGCAAGGTCGTTTTCGGCGGTTTCGAGGCGACGCTCAACGAGCGTGCCGCATTTTCCCACCTTCCTTATTTGCCGCAGGCGGATACTGAAAGCTCCTGAGCTTTCTTCGGAGGGATCGCCTGATACGGGCGTTGCGCCAGACGCCACGCTACATAGCGGGAGATTCCTTCATCCAAGGATATCCGTGGACGCCAGCCAAGGTGCGCTTCAGCGCGGCTGATATCCAGCACATTTCGCGACACGTCGAAGGAGCGTGTCGGTTTATGATTGATTTCAAAGGGAGCGAGATGATGGGCTATTCGCGCGCATATCTCATTGATACTTGTTCCCTGACCTGAGCCGATGTTGAAGACGGTTTCCATGCCGGAATAATTTAACGCGCGGATAATGGCATCAACGACGTCGTCGATGAACAGATAGTCGCGAACGATATTACCGTCGCCCCATATTTCGATCGGCTTTCCCTGAATGATTCGTTCGACAAAAACGGCTATTGCCCCTTGTATTTCTTTCTCGGCCTGTCCGGGGCCGAAAGGATTGGCCAGCCGCAATGTGATGGATGGCAATCCATGCAGGCGGTGAAATAGGCGCAGATATTTCTCTACGCCGAGTTTGGTAATCCCATAGGCGGAGATCGGATCCGTCGGATGATCCTCGGGGATACGGTCTACATCGGATTGCCCGTATACGGTGCCGCCGGAAGAAATATAGACCAGTTTAGGCAGGCTGTGGCGGCTAGCCGCCTCGAGCAACTTTACAGTTCCGGCTAGATTTACCTGAATGTCGGCAATCTTGTCCTCGATGGAAGCTGCCGGAACCATCGTTCCAGCCAGATGGATACAAGACGAACAGATTGGCAGGATCGAATCCAGCAGACATTCGTCGTCGAAGCTGCCTTGCACGATTTTCAGTCGGTCGCTTGGTGCGGCATCTGCGAACCGCCTGCGAACCAGGTCGACTGGAGACCGGCTTAGGACCGTGACTAGGTTCCCGTGCGATAGAAGAGCCTTGACGAGATGGGTGCCGATAAAGCCGCCACCGCCAAGCACAAGGCAATGTTGTGGGTGATCCATTTAGCCATCCGCAGCACAGTGTTTTACGCAGCCTCAGCGGTGAGTTTCGAGAACTCCAGAGCGACCGCAACTCTGTCTGCCTCCTGAGTTCGGGTCAGAAACATCGCTCGGATAGCTAATGCAAATGCATTGTCCCCTCAAGGCCGAACCGTATCCGGAGCGTAGGCGTTCCGCAAACACAAGCGGATGTGACGCTTCTTGATGAACTTGGCACCAAACCGGTGGGAACTCACCAAACAAAAACACGCGATCCTGATCTTGTCATCTACGTCTCAGCGGAGCCTTCTTCTTTCGAGCGGCCTCCGTCGTCGGCACGGTACTCGATCGCAAAGCCGATCAGCGCAAGAGTTTCATTCTCGATTTTTCGGCAGTGCCGTTCCTCGGCTCCACGGCAGCCAACATCATAGAGGGCACCGCTTGGAAAGCCGTCAAAGCCGGAATCAGATTTTTCATTACGGGAACCTCCCAGGCGGTTCGCCAAACACTGTTTACGCACGGGGTTCGTCCGCCGCATGTGCACTATGGCTCATTCGATGATGCCGCAGACATCCTCGGGAAGCCCCATGGCGGGTCAGCCCTGGCCTGAGACTAACGCGTTCAAGTGCCCATGACAGGCGCTGCTCGACAAATTGATACCTCGTTTCGCGGGAATCGGCGAAATCAGTCGCGACCCAGACGCTGAAGGAAGCGGCGATAACTGGGTTGCTGGACCAGGAGACGGCCCCCGAGATCGCTCAGAAAAGCTGCGTCCTGCGGCTTGAGAGCGAGCGTGTTGTGCAGGGCGAGAATCCGTCGCGCCGTAGCCGGCTCGCGGACATCCGCGAGGGCGACCCGCACGATCGACACGTCGAGGTCGCGACAAGAGGCACGGGCCCCCGCCTTATCGCAACGCCATCTCACCACTTCCTGCCGCCAGGAGGGCAGACGCCGTCGCAACTCGTCGAAGCTTTGGAGATTGGGAACGTTCATCAAGGCATCAGTGGCCGCCACGATCGCATCCTTGGCACTGGGGCTGTCGGGCGTCTCGGAAAGGTTTCCGCCAAGACGGGTCGACGCATCCACGACGACGAAGAGCAGATGCCGGACCCCGCTCGCCGTCTCCGCTGGCAATGGCTCGGGTGCTCCCCGGTTCAAGAGATGCAGAAGCGTCGACGTGCCGATGCCATCGACGAGCCCTCCATCATAGAGTTTTAGAAAATTGAGGTCGTCGGCGCTGCGATAGCGGTCGAGAGACTCCCGATATTCCTGCTCGAGCAGCGTTTCCGGGCGGAATGCCGACCTTGCGGCTGCTGCTTTGGCGACCTCGGCATCCGGCGGACATTTCGAACGGTAGTTGCGCAGCGTGATCGGTGCGAATGCCACCGGCACAGCAGCAGACGCGGCGACGGCATATGCCAGCGGGTAGTCGTCGAAATTGCTGCAGATAGCGGCAAAGGAAGCGCGATCAAAGATGAAGGGCGCACGATTGTAGAGGTCGGTGGCATGGATCACCAGCTTGGGACGGCCAGGCCGATCCAGCATTCCCAGCGTGGCGCCATGGTATAGGTTGGCGTCCAGCCAGGGCGGCAGCCCGTTGCGATCATTGACTCCGCCGCGATAGCCACGCAGCAGGTTTGCCGGGCCGAAGCTGGTGCGCAGCGAAGCCTCGGCATTGCGCGCCAGGAAGTCGCGCTTAAAGCCGGGCAGCCCCGCCGGGCCGTATAGGGCGAAGTAGGAAGCCAGCATGGCGCCCCCAGACACGCCTGCCGCGACAGCGACATCATCCGCCAGGTTGCGGCCGGCGGCAGTCGATGGCTCACGAGCGAGGCTGGCGAGAACCCCATAGCCGAAAGCGGCGGAGCGGGCACCGCCGCCGGAGACGGCGAGCACGATCGCCACATCGCCTCCCTGCGGCGGACTGGCTGTCGGGAGAGCCCCCGTGACAAGCTCGAGCGGCGCGTTGGTCGGGCGCGTGTCGGGCGCGGCGCATCCGGCAAGAAAGCAGGCCAGCGCCACAAGCGCTCCGAAGGGCTGTAGCCGTCGTGGCACTACCTGCAAGAACGATCGGTGAGGGGTGGGTCGTCGTGAAAGAAGGGCAATCATCATCGGAATCGGGAGCGCTGCAACTGCCCTCCCCGGCGCTGGATTGGCAGAGAGCGACGCCGACTTTCCAGTCCTTCAATTACAGGAGCCTTGCATGATTGCCGGCGCACCATTTTTTTCGAGCGCCTGCTGCATGCCGAGGCCGGTCCGTCTTCCTCTGCCCCTGCGGTTCACCGCGACCCGTTCCTATCGATCTCCTACTTCGCCGCGATAGCGAGCGTGAACAGCACGGACGCCACAAGCGAAGCCACCGTCCGGACGTGGTTCCAGAAGGTCCAGTCCTGCAGATAGCGTGCCCACAGCGAGGCTCCCTGCTCAGCTGACGGATCGACTGCCGCGAGCGCGTCATTGAGCGGCACATTGAAGATCACCGTGACGAGGAACATTCCGAGCACATAGATCACGCCGCCCGCGAGCGTGGCGATCGCACCGGATTCGCCCCATCGAAAAAAGGAGAGAAGCACCAGTGCTGCCCCAGCCAACGTAGTGCCGAGGAACAACGGCATGAACAGCGAGCGCAGGATCACCAAGTTGATGGAGTTCATGGCGGCGATTCCCGCCGCCTGGTCGATGCGGCCGAGCGAAGTCATGACGAAGGCCGAGAAGGCGAAATAGACCCCTGCGATCAGGCCGCAGCCGATGGCCGAAAACCAAAGCAGGCCGGTGGTGAGGAGCTGGCGCATGGTTCAAGCCCTCCACACGCCGGCCGCGGCGGTCGCCCGGGCATAGTCGGAAAAGTCGCGCGCCGGACGTCCAAGTGCTTGCTCGACGCCATCCGTCACGTTCGCGTTGCGGCCGTCGAGCACGACGGTGAAAAGCTCGTCGAGCAGCGCGATGACGTCCTCCGGTACGCTGGCTTGGCGCATGTTGGCCGCGAAGGCTTCCGGCGAGAGTTGTCTGTAGCAGATCGGCCGCCCGGTGGCGTGCGCGATCTCAGCCGTAGCCTCGGCGAAGGTCAGGGCGCGGGGGCCCGTCACTTCATAGAGCTTATTCGCATGCCGCTCGTCGGTGAGAGCGGCGACGACCACGTCGGCGATGTCGTCGGCATCGATGAAGGGTTCGGGCACGGCGCCTGCCGGCAGCGAAATCTCACCGGCCAGCACGCCGTCGATCAGGTAGCCCTCGGAGAAATTCTGGTTGAACCAGCTGGCGCGCACGATGGTCCAGGCGACGCCCGAAGCCCGAAGCGCCGCTTCTGCGGCTTGTGCGCCCGGTTCGCCGCGGCCCGACAGCAGCACCACGCGCTCGAGGCCCATCTTGCGAGCAAGCGCGCTCAGCTCCGCGATCGCTTCGGCAGCACCTTCGACTGCAAGATCGGGCTGATAGGTCACATAGGCCTTGGAAACGCCGTCGAGCGCGCTGCTCCAGGTCTCCGGTCGCGTCCAATCAAATGGGACGTTGGCCGAGCGCGACACCGCGCGGGTGGCTAAGCCACGCGCCTGCAGCCGCACGTTCACGCGGCCGCCGGTCTTTCCGCCACCGCCTGTAATGAGAATGGGACTATCTACCATGGGGTTTCTCCTCGATCCACAATGCGAGAATCTCTCGTATTTGCAAAAAGCGATAAACTCTCGTATTTTGCACGTCAAGAACTTTTTTGAGGTGAGACGGATGGCGGCACTAAAGTCAGGACAGAAACCGAAGGACACCGTGCCGAGCGGGCACGGGCTGGCGCGGCTCGTTCCAACGCAGAAGCGAAGCCGCGAACGCTTTGACCGCATCCTGGCCTGCGCGCAGGAACTGCTGCTGGAAAAGGGCAGCGAGGACTTTCGAATGAGCGATATCGTCGAGCGCACCGGCATCGCTTTCGGCTCGCTATACCAGTACTTCCCCGACAAGACGGCGATCATTGGAACGTTGGCCGAACGCTACAATGCGGTCGGACACGACTGCGTCCGGCGGGACCTATCGGCGATGAAGGAAGGTGCAGACCTCAATGCCGCGCTCTGCCGCATCACTGACAGCTACTATCAAATGTTCCTCGACGAGCCGGTGATGCGCGACATCTGGCAGGCGACCCAGGCCGATCGGGCGCTACAGAAACTCGACGAAGAGGACGGAGCCTTTCTTGCGAGCCTTCTCTCGGACGCCTTGCGAAGCCTCGCGCCGGACGTGCCCGAGGCTGCCCTCTCCACATTTTCTCAGCTAACGATGATCCTGATCGCGGCCGCGGTCCGCCAGGCCATTGCCCTGCCTCAGCAGGAAAGCCATCAGATGCTCGCCCTCTTCAAGCGAATGTTGCCGAAGGATTTGTCGGCGCTAGAGTCGTAACTCGGGTCGAGGCGTTGGACCGACCCCAGGAGCGCGTCGGGCAAATTTCGGAGTGGCTCCGCTGCCTCGCTTCTTGACCGGCAATTACGCGCATCTGGTAAGCGCAATGCCGCCGATCCCGGAGATGGCGAAATTGCTGTGGCTGATCACACATCCCGATCTTCGCCGCGCCGCCCGAATCCGCGCCGTGCTTGACCTTGTCGGGGAGCGACTATTCCAGCATCGCTGCTGTCTCGCCGGCGAGGCCGCCCCTCCGTTAAAATGGGCTGCATTCGGGATAGAGGTCATATGCTACCCGCTCAGTCAGTGTCCGGGTGGCGGAACCATCGCAAGAGTTGAATGAGGCATGTGTCTCATGAACAACGAAGACGCAGCGGATGGTGAGCCGCATTCGGTCCTCCCAAGGGGGCCGTGCGGCGCTGTCGCTTAAACTCGTTGCCGAGCGGTCAGAAGGCCGTGTCTGGATCAGTTGAGATGGGCAATTAACTGATGGATCGGCCGCCAAACCAGCGGAACATTATAGAGCTTGGGGCGTTTGGTCCGCGTAGCAGGGACGCTCCGCAATGGGTAGGTTGCAGATCCCTAAAGGCTTTCTGCGCGGCGCCCGTGGCGGTGCGATACCATGCCTACTGCTCAGCGTCGGGCTTGCCTCCTGTTCTGGCGGCGTGCTGGACCCGCTCGGCCCTGTGGGCGCGGGAAACGCGCTTATCCTCATTGACTCCACGGTGGTCATGCTGGCCATCGTCGTTCCGACGATACTATTGGCCTTCTGGGTAGCCTGGCGGTACCGAGCGTCGAACCCCCGCGGGGAATACCTGCCTTACTGGTCCTATTCGGGACGGGTCGAAGCGGTCGTCTGGTCGATCCCGACCCTGACTGTCATGTTCCTTGGCGGTCTGATCTGGATCGGCTCCTACGAGCTCGACCCGTTCAGGCCGTTGCCCTCCAAAACTCCCCCCCTCGAGGTGCAGGTCGTTTCGCTCGACTGGAAGTGGCTTTTCATCTACCCCCAGCAGGGGATCGCGACCGTCAACCAGCTGGTGATCCCGGCCGCAACGCCGGTCCATTTCTCGATCACCTCGGCGAGCGTCTTCAACGCCTTCTTCGTGCCGCGCCTGGGCTCGATGATCTACGCCATGCCAGGCATGGTCTCGCAGTTGCACCTGCAGGCCGACGATCCGGCGCAGACCCTGGGCATTTCTGCCCAGTTTTCCGGCGACGGCTTCTCCGACATGCAGTTCCAGGTGAAAAGCGTGCCTGCAGCCGACTTCGAAGCCTGGGTCGCGAGCATCCGGGGGACCGGCCCGGTTCTCGATCGAGCAGCATACGCGGAGCTGTTGCATCAGGCCCAGCGCGTACCGCCGTCGACCTACGGGGGGATCGATCCCCAGCTCTTCCTGGCCGTGGCCACTCAGGAGATCGCGCCGGGACCGGGGCCGCAGCCCGGGGGGCCGCATCACGCCGGGCGTGAAGTATCGACTGGCGGAAAGGACTGACGATGCTTGGCAAACTCGACCTTTCAGCGATCCCGCTTTCTCAGCCAATCCCGCTGATTACCTCCTTCGTCGTCATCCTCATTGCCGTCGCCGTACTGATCCTGATCACCGTGAAAGGCTGGTGGCCGTATCTCTGGCACGAGTGGATAACCAGTGTCGACCACAAGCGGATCGGGATCATGTACTGCCTGCTGGGCGTCGTGATGCTGATCCGTGGCTTCGCCGACGCCATCATGATGCGCACCCATCAGGCGCTGGCCATCGATGCGCCCGGCTATCTGCCTCCGGAGCACTACGACCAGGTATTCACGGCGCACGGCACGATCATGATCTTGTTCGGTGCAATGCCGCTGGTGCTGGGGTTCATGAACTTCCTGGTGCCGCTGCAGCTCGGCGTGCGCGATGTGGCGTTCCCGACCTTCAATTCGGTCGGCTTCTGGCTGACCGCGAGCGGCGCCCTGCTCGTCAACGTGTCTTTGTTCGTCGGCGAATTCGCCCGCACCGGCTGGCTGCCTTATCCGCCACTCAGCGAGACGACCTACACGCCGGGCGTCGGCGTCGACTATTACCTCTGGGCCGTGCAGATCTCCGGGATCGGCACCCTGATCACGGGCATAAACATCGTCACCACGGTGCTGAAGATGCGTTGTCCCGGGATGAGCTTTCTGCGCATGCCGGTGTTCTGCTGGACCGCGCTGGCCTCCTGCCTGCTGATCGTCGCCACTTTCCCGATCCTGACCGCCACGCTCGCGATGCTGACGCTGGATCGCTACCTCGGTTGGCACTACTTCACGAACACCGCTGGCGGAAACCCGATGATGTTCGTCAATCTGGTATGGGCCTGGGGACATCCGGAGGTCTACATCCTGGTCCTGCCGGCCTTCGGCATCTTCTCCGAGATCTTCTCGACCTTCTCAGGCAAGCCGTTGTTCGGATACCGATCCATGGTCGCGGCCACTCTATTCATCTGCATAGTCTCCATGATGGTCTGGCTGCACCACTTCTTCACCATGGGCGCGGGCCCGGCAGTCAACACGTTCTTCGGCATCTCCTCGAGCGTTATCGCGGTCGGGACCGGAGTGAAGATCTACAACTGGATCTTCACCATGTATGGCGGCCGTGTGCGCTTCGAGGTCCCCATGCTGTGGTCCATGGGCTTCATCTTCACCTTCATCATCGGCGGCCTGACAGGCGTGCTGCTCGCCATCCCGCCCGCGGACTTCGTGACCCACAACTCGATGTTTCTGGTGGCGCATTTCCATAATGTCATCATAGGCGGGGTGGTATTCGGAATCTTTGCAGGCCTGGAGTTCTGGTTTCCCAAGGCTTTCGGATTCCGGCTGCATGAAGGCTGGGGCAAGGCCGCCTTCTGGTTCGCCTTCATCGGCTTCTGGGTGACGTTCACGCCACTCTACATTTTGGGCCTGCTCGGCATGACACGGCGCCTGCAGCATATCAACATCGAGGCGTGGCGGCCCTGGCTATACATCTCGGTGATCGGGGTCGCCATCCTCATTCTGGGGGTGATCTCGCAAGTGATGCAGCTGGTGGTCAGCATCCGTGACCGCGATAAGCTCCGCGACGTGACGGGCGATCCGTGGGACGGCCGCTCCCTTGAATGGGCCACGCCTTCGCCCCCGCCCTTCTTCAACTTCGCCGTGATGCCGAACGTCGAAGGAGAAGAGGCCTATTGGGGCATCAAACTGCGTGCGGTGGAGACACAACAGCTGTCCCCCGAGCCGAAATACGAGCCTATCCACATGCCGGTGAACAGCCCGGTTGGCTTCTACACGGCCTTTTTTACCACAGTCTTCGGCTTTGCAATGGTCTGGTACATCTGGTGGCTCGCGGCCGTCGCGCTGGTCGCGGCCTTTGTGGGGTTCGTTGTCTTCGCCTGGAGGGACATTCACGAATTCGAGGTGCCGATCGAGCAGGTGGCCAGCGTGGATCGGGCACGCCGTGCGGCCCGTGAAGCCTTCCTCGAGAAGCTCACCAGGCAGGAAGTACTGCCATGACGTATTCCGAGCTGCCCGCCAGCGTGGAAGCTATCCGCCGCGTCCGCGAAGACCCTCACCGGCTCGGTCATCGCGCCCATGGTCCGCAAGAACCCGTTGCGGGTGCTGGCCATGGCGAAACAGGCCCCGCCCGGAAGCGGATCATCGTCGGCTACGGCTTTTGGATCTATCTGCTCAGCGACATCGTGTTGTTCTCATGCTTTTTCGCGGCCTTCGCCGTGCTGCGGGGGGCGACCGCTGGCGGCCCGACGATTTCCCAAATTGTTGACATCCCCCGCGTGGCCATCGAAACGACGGCGCTGCTGCTGTCCAGCTACACCTGCATGCTCTCGTTTGCAGCCACGAACGCGCGGAGCGTCCTGTGGACCCAGATCTTCCTGCTGATCACCGGCTTCCTCGGTCTGGTATTCGTTCTACTTGAGCTGCAGGAGTTCATTGAGCTCGCTGCTCGAGGGATCACGCCTCAGGTCAGCGGGATGCTCACGTCCTTCTTTGGCTTGGTGGGTCTGCACGGATTGCATGTCACACTTGGCGGGCTGTGGCTCGCCACCATGCTCGCCCAGGTGCAAGTCAAGGGCTTTCGGCCGGAGATCGTTCACCGACTGATCTGCTTCAACCTCTTCTGGCACGCTCTGGACATTGTCTGGATCGGGATCTTCACCATCGTCTATCTGTTGGGGAGCCTAGCATGAGCAACCTCGAATCCGATCCCCACCTCTATACGGGTGTCCTAGACGACCGGGAAGATCACGCCCCTGGCGACGCGCCGGAGGAGAGCGCCGGCCATTGGGTGCGAAACGCCAATATAGGCCTCGGCTTCTCTATCGTGCTCACAATCGCGTCCTTCCTTCTGGCGGGCTCCAGTGCAATCTACGCGCCAGCCATTCCGGTCGCCCTGGTCGTGCTCGCTATCGCCCAGATGGGCGTACACCTGGTGTTCTTCCTCCACATCACGACAGGCCCGGACAACACCAACAACATACTGGCTCTCGCCTTCGGCACGCTGGTTGTCTTCCTGATCGTCATCGGATCGATTTGGATCATGGCCAACCTAAACTACAATATGATGCCGACGGGGCAGCTGATGCAGATGCAGAGATAGCCGCGGGTCTGTAACACAAGTTCAGGCTATTGATCGTGTTCGACAGAACCATCAGGGCGCAGATTTAGCCTGCTCGCGGTTCGATCTTGACCCCACCTGATTTGCGCAGAGATGCCGTGCCTGCCGCACCCAAGTTAGGAGACGAGGCAGCTGCCTTTTCTACAGAATGACTGCGGTGGATGCGGTGTTCGACCCCATCGCGTGGAGCTAGCGGACGCGCATCGCTCAATAGGGCTAAGCCTCTCCAAGCACACAGACCAAGTGCTGGCCTGGAACGCAGAAAAGCCCCGCCCCGGCGAACCGAGGCGGGTGCGCTATGAAAGACGGATCAGGGAACCATTTGGAGGGTCTGAATGCCGTGGCGCTGCATGGCGGCGCCAATGCGGGCGAAATCGGGTTGCGCCTGCGGCTCCGCCGTCCCGATCTCCCGGAAGAAGGCGGTCATCGACCGTTCGATGAGGACCAGCATCCGCGCCGGCTTGTTGCCCTCGTTCACATAGTTGTGCGGCGCATCACGCCCTATGCGCACCGAAGTCCCAGCGCCTGCCACGACGGTCGTTGGCGGCATGTCGGCTGCAAAATGCCGGATGGTGATTTCACCGTCGATTACATAAAAGAGTTCGGGCGAGGCATGGCTGTGCGGCGGGGTGCCGGAGCCCGGCGGGACCTCCACCTCGACCAGTTCGAGGTTCGATCCCGCAGGGCCGCTCAGAAAGCGGATGCGGTCGGCAACGACCCAACAGGTCTCGCCGTTCAGCGTGGTGGTGACGTCAATGCTCATTGTCATTCTCCTTGGCTGTCGATGGTGCGTCCGCGGCAATTGAGCTCGAAGCGACCGCAGACAGGATCGTGTCGAGCGCCCAAGAGGCGGTCTCGCCGGCCTGGGCACCGGTGAGACCGCCGTAATCCTTCAAAACCTCCCAGGCGGAGGCCGAATAAAGCAGGTGCGCCAGCGCCTCGACCCTTAGGGCTTCGGCGGGCGGTAGAGTGGAAAGAACAGGCGCCAGAGCGCCCGCAAAGCGCAGGCGTCGCGTGGAGACCATGCCCAAGCGCATTTCGCGACCGGTGCGCGAATGCAACGAGGCGCGGACGGCAGCTTCATGCGCGTCGAAACGTGGAAAGGCCTCCTTCGGCCCCTCGACGACATCCTTGATACTTTCCGGCGCGGTGGACGCGCCCATAAGGGCATTCAGCCATGGCCAGAAGGCAGTGAGGAGGTCGTCCTTCGTAGGGAAGTGACGAAAGACCGTGCGGCGCTGCACGCCGGCCTCGTTTGCGATCGCCTCCATGCTGATCTCGTCTGGGACACTTGCTGCATTCATCAGTCCGTAAAGGGCATGGAGGATCGCCTCGCGGGTTTCGCGCGATCTCTCCTCCCGGAGCGGACTGTTGTAGCTGCGTGCGTCTGCCATGTGTGGTCTCCTGATTTGATGTCACTGTCTATGACATCAAATACGCCGCCAGTCAATTCATGTCACTAATCGTGCTGCAAAATACTGCAGGCAGATGCGCTGTCGTCCCACACGGGGTTGCGCCATGACCTCGGAAGGCCCCAAGACGGGGTGAACGTCCATTGAAGGATTGACGGCCCGCCTGCCGCGCGGTGCCGCTTGGGAGGGGGCCACGAAAATCGGCACTCGGAGGCCGTCGATCAAATCGGCAAGCGGGTGTCGCGCCTCAACCAGCGGGATGCCCAGATCGTCACCCGGTGCCGAAGCTGTTCATCGTCGACGAGCGCCTCTGGTGGGCGGTCACAAGGCGCGCAATAGCGAGAACAAGCACGTCAAGCTGAGCGAGGCGATCCGCGTGCATCACCGGTAAAACGGGCTGGCGTGCGCCGGCGGAAGTCGTTTTTGTTGGAGCGGTTCTTTTGCGATTGCTCCGGCGACACCTATTCCCTGCGCAGCGTCGACCGCCCGCCTGTTTCAAACACTAGCAACGGCACGGCGCGCACAGGCGCACTATTGCGCGTAGCGAGCTGGTGTAGAGGGTGCTTCCCGGCCTGAATGACCAAATGCTGCCGCACTTGGGCCGGCAGCCCAGGGCAGATTGGATCTGCGGACGGATTGCCGCACGTATTGCGTTTGGGATTCCTGACTTGAGCTTTGTCTGATTCATCGAGTGCCGATTGATCTGCAGGTCGGTAACCGCATCTCAATGCTTGGCGTGTAGCGCCAAGCAATGTTCTGGAATGACCTCCGAAAAGCACTCGTGACGACGCTGCTGAGCATCGTCATGCTTGCATCTCTGGACGCTGCACCCCTTGGCGCGGCTGAATCTATGGACATTCGCAGTTCCTGCTCGGCGTCCAGCAGTTTGTCGGACGACTTGGTCGCTGTCGTCCACGCTCCCGGGCGCTGGACCTGCGGAGATCGGATCTATTCGCTTGAAGGCGAGCGGACGCTGCTGCGTTTTGAAATCGGTCCATACGATGTCCTTCCCCAATATCTCTTTTCAAGGCGAAGCGCGCTCGCGGCTGTGCACCTGCTGGCGATCGACCGAGACGGCACATTGCGCCAGACCTCCTTGTCGGCGGGTGAACTGCTTAGCGCGCTGCGTGGCGGGTATTTCAAGGCCTCACTGCCGGGTGTAACCCGCGACACGCTGCAGGTCGTTGTCGCGTTCGATTTGCCGAGCCATCAGATGACACTGGAGAGAGCCTATCTGTCACCGTCTGACATCGCTCTGGGCCCAGACCTTCTGCGGTCCCTAGTTTTCTTGGCTATCCTTGCCGGGATGCTTTCCATGCCGCTCATTTTCAACGCGGCCTTCTACCGGATCCTGCGCGAGCCATTCGTGCTTTGGCATTCCATGCTCACGATCTCTTTGCTGCTGACTATCCTGGTCTCTTCGGGTCTTGCAGTCATTCTCTTCGATCTGCCAGCAATGACGTTGAGCTGGATGACGACGGTGATCTTCGGCCTTACGGTCGCTTCTGGGGCGATGTTTACCCACTGCTTCATCGAACCCGGGCGCATGCACCCGGGCCTGCGGCGGGCGCTGCTCTATTGCGCCGCATGGGCGCTGTTTCTGAGCACGGCTCACGCGGCATTCCCGTTCGTGGCGCGCTCGATTCAGTCGACCCTGTACACGGCGGCTTTTGCTCCCGTGGTCGTCATTTTCATATTGTCAGTTGCCGACGCCCTGCGGCGCGGAAGTCGGGCCGCCAAGTTTCAGGCGGTCGGCTATACGCCTATGCTTTTGGCCGGATTGGTGCGCTTGGCCACGGGTGTGGCTCCCGGGTTGCAGAGCAATGATGCCATGCTCCTATTCTATGTGGGTTGCGCATGCGAAGTCTTGTTCACCACACTTGGCGTGGCAGACCGCTTCATGACGATCAAGCGCCAGCGAGACAGCGCGCGCTTCGAAGCAGACATGCTTGAGCGCCTGTCCGAACGCGACGCACTGACGGGATTGCTCAACCGGCGGGCACTCGAGCAGAATTTCGAGAAGTTCCGCGCCGAGGGCTATCGCACACTTGCCGTGCTCGACCTGGACCACTTCAAGGCAATCAATGATGTTCACGGCCACTTGGTCGGCGACGCCGTGCTGAAGGCCGTGGCCGAAGCGCTCCAGGCGAACTCGCAGGTTCATGCGTTCCGTCTCGGCGGAGAGGAATTCGTGCTGCTTGTGCGCGGAGACGATGCCCAGGCTCAGGCAGAGCATCGGCGCCAAGCGATCCCCGCCATCGTCGCCAATGCCGTTCCAGGCCTTGGACGACCCGTAACTGCCAGCATGGGCATGACGGATGCGTCGCCAAATGCTGGTGCGAAGTTCGCAGAGCTCTACGAACAAGCCGACAAGCTATTGTACGACGCCAAACTTGCTGGCCGCAATCGAACCAAGATTGCAATGGTGCAAGGACCGAAGGATGATGCGGATCCAGTCTTTGATACTGTGGCTAGGCGGTGTGGGCGCTGATCAAGATGAACGCTGCTGCGATGGAAACGATGGCCGCAAAATTGAGCTTCGTTTTCCCGCAGCGTAGCGCGACCCGCTTGAAGCGCTTGAGTTTCCCGAGGTTTCATCGACTATCCTGCCCAATCGCTGAGTCTTTGATGATATTTCCCACCACGGAAAAGACACGTTCTTGCCAGTCTCCAGCACGGTAACCGAAATCGTGAGCAAAGCGCTCCGAGTTCAACTCGGAGTTCGCCGGGCGCTGGGCTTTGGCCACCCATAGACTGCTGTCTATGGATTCGACATCGGCGATCGGGCCTCCCACCGCCTTACTGATCTCAAGAACCCGCGCTGCCACCTCGTACCAGCTCGCTCTGCCCTGCCCGGCAAGGTGATAGAGTCCTTGCGGAAAACCTTGTTTCTCGCGCCAGAAGTGCGCCGCCGCCAGCAAACCGTCAGCTAGGTCGTGGGCTTCGGTAGGGTTCCCGAACTGGTCCGCGACTACTTGAAGCCTCTTTCGCGTTCGCGCCAAGGACAAAATCGTCTTGACGAAGTTACGACCATAGCGACTAACGACCCACGCCGTCCTAACCACCAGATGATCTGGGTTCTCGGAGCGGACTGCCTGTTCGCCCGCAAGCTTGCTGAGCCCGTAGACCGTTTGCGGATTGGGTTTGTCCGTCTCGACATACGGTTCCGTAGATTTGCCATCGAACACGTAGTCTGTCGAAACCTGAATGATAGGAATAGCCGCCAACCGCGTCAGTCGCGCCAATTCGGCCGGGGCTTCGGCGTTTATCCTGAATGCTCGTTGAGGTTCGTCTTCCTGCTGATCAACTCCGGTATGCGCGGCTGCATTAATCACCATGTGAGGCGCGACAGATTTCAGCACCGGGCCGAACGTCAGAGGGTTCTCAAGATCAAACTCCGGCCGGCCGGCGAGCACGATTTCGATGTCGCTGCCTTGCGCCCGGGCCGCGAGTGAACGAGCCAACTGCCCATTCTTTCCGGTGACGAGGATTTTCATCTGGCACACGGCAGCCCGAGACGGGTCCCGGCGAATAGCTGCGCACGAATTGGTCTCCACCACCAGCTATTGTCCAGAAACCAGTCGACCGTACGGGCGAGCCCCGTTTCAAAGGTTTCAAGCGGATGCCATCCCAGTTCACGCTCACTCTTTTTGGGATCGATAGCATAGCGCCGGTCATGACCCGGTCGGTCGGTGACGAATGTTATGAGATCCGTATATGAACCTCCCCCCTTTCGTGGTCGCTTTGCGTCGAGCAAGGCGCAAATGGTTCGGACCACCTCGAGATTGGTACGTTCCGCCCGACCGCCGATATTGTAGCTTTCACCTTCCCGCCCCTTGCTCATCACCGCTTCAAGCGCACGGGCGTGGTCTTCAACGTATAGCCAATCACGCACATTGGCGCCCCGGCCGTACACGGGCAGAGGGCGCTCATCGAGAGCGCTTGTGATGATGAGCGGGATCAGCTTTTCGGGAAAATGAAAGGGGCCGTAGTTGTTCGAGCAGTTCGAGATGACGACCGGCAACCCATAGGTTTCGTGCCAAGCGCGCACGAAATGGTCCGATGCCGCCTTCGATGCAGAATAGGGCGAGGACGGCTTGTAAGGGGTTTCCTCGGTAAAGACACCGGCGTCGAATGGCAGGTCCCCGAATACTTCGTCTGTGGAAACATGGTGGAAGCGGAAGCCCTTGCGGACGTCATCACCAAGTTTACGCCAATGATCGACCGCGGCGGCAAGCAAGCTTACCGTTCCCACGACATTGGTGCTCACGAAAACCATGGGCCCGTCGATGGACCTGTCGACATGGCTTTCAGCCGCCAAATGCATGATCCGATCGACCCTTTCTGCAGCCAATATCTGCCTCACGGACTTGGTGTCGCAAATATCCGCGCGGTGAAAGACATAGTTCGGATGACCTGCGATGTCGCGCAACGATGCCAGACTGCCGGCATAGGTCAGCTTATCGAGGTTGACGACGCGATAGCGTCCGGTGTGGATCAGATGGCGGCAGACGGCAGAGCCAATGAAACCCGCACCGCCCGTAACGAGGACTGTTGGCAAGGTATGCTTCACTGATAGATAAATCCCGTTTCCAGTTCCGCCAAAAACGGTGCAGCTTCATCCTTGGCCGAGAGAACCATCTCAGTCACCGGGACTGGCCAATCTATCGCGATATCCGGATCATCGAACCGTATCGACCGATCATGCGGCCGCGAATAAGGAGCCGAGACTTTGTAGACAACCTCGGTATCGGGCTCGAGCGTGACAAAGCCGTGCGCAAAGCCCTTGGGCACGAGAATCTGATTCCACTGCCTGCCTGAAAGCGTGACGGCTATCCATTTTCCGAATGTCGGCGAGCCTCGGCGAATATCGACCGCGACGTCGAACACGGAGCCACGCACAACGCGCACGAGTTTGTCCTGTGCAAACGGAGGCATCTGAAAATGGAGCCCCCGCATGACGCCCTGCATGCGCGAATACGAGTGATTGTCCTGCACGAAGTCGATCGAGATGCCAGCCTTTGCAAGTTTCGCAGCATTCCAGGTTTCCGAGAAGAAACCTCGTGTATCAACGAACTTTGGCGGACGGATCTCAAAAACACCTTCCAGCCCGAGGCTCAGCACATCAACCATGGGTGAGCTCCCGAACCCGGCGCTCAAGATAGCGTGCATAGTCGGTCTTGCCCAAGGAGGCCGCCCTGGCGAGCACTTCAGCTTCGCTCAACCAACCCAGTTCGAAGCCAATCTCTTCGGGGCACATGATCTTGATGCCTTGACGAAGCTCTATCGTACGAACAAACGACGACGCATCGTGCAAGCTGTCGTGCGTCCCCGTGTCCAGCCAGGCATAGCCTCGGCCAAGCCGCATGACATGCAGCTTGCCCTGATCGAGATAGGCTCTATTGACATCCGTGATCTCGCGCTCGCCTCGTGCCGAAGGCCTGACTGACGAAGCAATCTCGACTACCGAGTTGTCATAAAAATAGAGCCCGGTGACGGCCCAGTTAGAACGCGGTTGAGCCGGCTTTTCCTCGATAGAGAGCGCCCGCTGGGTTTCACGGTCGAAATACACTACGCCATAGCGCTGCGGATCCTCGACCTGGTAGGCGAAGACAGAGGCCCCACTGGTTCGCCCCACCGCTGCCCGGCAATGCTGCGAAAGGCCGTCGCCATAAAAGATATTGTCGCCCAGTATGAGCGCCACCGGATCATCGCCGATGAATTCGCTTCCGATGATGAAGGCCTCGGCCAATCCGTTCGGCGTAGGCTGCTCGGCATAGGACAGCGAGATGCCGAAGGCGGAACCGTCGCCCAAAAGGCGCCGAAACTGCGGCAAGTCCTGCGGCGTGGAGATGACAAGAATCTCCCGTATACCCGCCAGCATCAAGACGCTCAGCGGATAGTAGATCATCGGCTTGTCGTAGATCGGCAGTATCTGCTTCGATACTGCGAGTGTAGCGGGATAAAGCCTTGTCCCACTACCGCCGGCTAGAATTATACCCTTCACGGAGGGCTCCTTCCCCTGCTTTGCTTCTTGCTAGATCTGTGATCAGAATGGACTTTGATTTCACGCCGCGTTCTTTGATGCGGCATGGACGCTGAGCGAGCCCATGCTTCCCTGGTGTTGCTCAAGAAATTCCGTCCGGATCGTGCCGGCGATGCGCGCGTCGAGTTCCTGCAGGCGCCGAGCAGGCCCGGCATTGCCTGCTTGAAGGGCTATGGCCTCGACAAGCATGTCGCGCGCGGTCGCTAACTCGCCATCGCGGATGTGGCGGTTGGCCCGGTGGTAGAGGAAGTTGGCCCGCTGCACGGACGAAAAGCCATTGCCGAGGCGCGTGTGGAGCCGGTCGGCCCAGGCGGGATGGTGAGCAATCGCGGTGAGTGCAACCTGGTAGGGCCGCATGGGGGCTCCAACCCGGGCCGCGCGGGCGAGCGCGTGCAGGCCGGACAAGTCGTCCGCGCGACAGGCCTCGATGAGCGCCAGCCCGCGCGCCGTTCCGGCGAAGGCCCGGACAGTGCCGTGACCGGTCATGTGCACCGGGACGAGCCGTGTCCCCTCTTGCAGCGCAGCGATCCGCTCCGCGTGCTCGCGATCCACGGCATGGAACGGATCATGGAAGACATAGGCACGGCCAGCCGCGTGCAAGGGTGCGATTTCCATGTCTTCATGAAGTGAGGGCGCGAAGTGGCTCGTGAAGCGGCCGTCGAAGGGCACAGTCCTGGGATCGATGGAGATCTGCGGACAGAAGGCGATTGCGACATCTGCATCAAGGAGTCGTCGATAGCGGAGCGCCGCGTAGCCGCCCTGTGAGTGGCCGTAAAGGATGCGTTCGGATGCCTGCCGCAGGATCGGCGCTGCCGCGACGCTGGCCTTGGCCATGCTCGCCGCCGGGAACCAGTTGGGTCGCCGGCTAATGAAACCGAGAGCGGTGATGTCCGCCTTCTCGCAAAACCGCTGCCCCCAGAAGCGGCTGCCGTTTGCCTGCATCTCCATTTCGTTGAAGGTTGCGAGAACATAGGTCGACGATCCCGGCCTATGAAATACCTCAAGGTTTTCGTCGGAATAGATTAGCAAGCCCAACTCCCGAATATTTGAAGTACTCTGGCAATACGGATTGCCGCTTCACTATATTTGCCGTCCGCATGTAGCGTGCCCCGCTCAAGGCAACACTGCGCGCTTCTCCTCGGTTCCGGCAGATGTGACGGCGAGCGCTCCTGCAGGGCTCAACCGGCCGCAACGCCATAGGCTGTATGACTGCTCGGTGTCCCAATCGTAGTAGAAGGCTGCCGTCAGCTGTCCTGCATCCATCATTTGCTGGAAGGCCGCGCGCACGGCTCGCACCGCGTCTTCCCGCTTCCGGTCATCGACGGGGCAGTCGTGCGCCGTATTTGCTATCCCCCATTCTGTCACCCAGCAGGGGCGGCCAGCATTGTCCGCCCGGCAGAAGTCGAGGGTACGCCTCACCCGGTCGAAGAGGGTCGGCGCTGGTTTCTGTCCTGGATAGACGTGAATGCCGTAAGCATCGACTAGACTGTCGATGCCCCGTTTGCGCAGCAGCGCAATGACCTCGTGCGGATCGAGCCGCTCCATGCCTCTCCTGTCAGCCCAGTCGGCGCTCAGGTCCGACAGGCCGGCCGAGACGATAGCCGCGTCGCTACTGTGAACGGTAGCCCGCACTTCCTCGCGGGTGATCTTCACGGCCTCCAAATATTTATCGAGCCCCTGCTCGAAGGCCGCACTGCCCGCCAGGTCGGCGATGTTGCGTGGGGTCGGTTCGCCCGGCCGACGATAGACAAGGAGGTCGCCATTGTAGGCGCTGAAGTTGATCTCGTTTCCTGGCTCGATCGCCTCCAGCCGGATGCCCAGGGCGTCGATGCGGCGGAGTGCGTCGCGCAATCCCATGCGGTACCGGTCGAGATCGAGTTCCGAGAGCCGGTAGACATCCCAGATACGGCCGAAGCCAGTCCGGGGACGAGCCGTCTCGGGAAAGTAGCTCTTGTTCGTTAGCTGGATCTCGAGAAGGATCCCGATGCCCAGGCGGCTTGCGATCTCGAGGCCCTCGATGCTCTTGTCCACCGGCCGCGACAGCGAAAGACGGGCGTGCGTGACGCCGTTCGCTGCCATCTCCCCGAGTACTCTTTCCTGTTCGCTTCGCGACAGCCAGGCGAGGTTCAGCCGGTTGACCCCGATGCGGGCGGGCAGCGTCCCACCGGCATGGACAGCCGGCACCGGGGCGACACCCCAGACAGCCAGCAGCATGCCAAGCAAAAGCCTGGCTGGCCTTGTCCTCCTGACGCTGAAACTAGAGGCCCACATGGCTGAGAGCGCTGCGGAAGTTGGATTCGCAGGCCGAATACCGGTCGATTACGGCCTGCGTATCGATCTTGGAAAGGAAGTTAGCGAGATAAGCCTTCTTGTCCACCTCGCGGTTCCACGTCGCCGCCTCGATGTAGGGGAAGCCGACAAATTCCAGCATTTCCCGCATGCGATCATCTACGGCGATCATAAGTGCCGGCACGCCGGCCTGCATGCCGATGATGCAGCCATGGAACCGGCGGCCGAAGCAGAGTTCGCGGGCGGCGATCCAGTTCCGCCACTGGTTCGTGTCGAAGAAGACCACGAGTTCATGGTCCCTCTGCCACTTTTCGGAATGCTTGTAGGAGGTCGCCCCGGTGATGCGGCCGCTTGCCTTGTCATAGACAGGCGCGTCATCGTCGACGGGCAAGGACAGATTGTAGGCGACCAGTTCGTCCTGCACGACATAGCTTGCGACGCTTCCCGGCTTCAGCAGCGCATGGGCGTCAACGATCGTATCGGCCACGCTCCCGAGGTACCCGCCGAAAGCAATCTTCTGTGCATGCGCCAGTTCGGGGTTGGCAAGGGCTGCGAGAGAACGCTTCATCCCCGACGGCGAGAAATAGAGCGACGGACAGCCCGTCGGCCGCACGAACTTCATGCCCTGTTCCCTCAGGAACTCGGCAGTGAAATAGCCACGAGTGAGAAAGAAGCTTTCCTTGTGTTTGAGGACATCGAGGAACTTGAGGGTGCCGGCGGGGAGCTTCTCCTTGAGACCTTCCTTTCGCTGGATGCCGATGCCCATGACCACGACGGGCATCTTCAGCTTTTCGAACACTTCTGCTTCCAGATCGGCGGAGTATCCTGGCCGCAGAAGATTGGCCGAGGCGAAGACGCAGATGTCGAACTCCTGGTTCAGGCGCTCATAAACGTCTTCCGACTTGCAACTGCGGGCAAGGTGCCAGAACGGGACATAGGTGACATCATGCGCCTTCAGGCTGTAAGCCGCGCCCTCTCCAATTAGGTAGTTGCCGGTGTTGGCTATCTTCCTGACCTGTTCGATCAGCTCCGACTTGGTCCTGATCTCGTCGAAATAGGGCCTGTGGCGAACCTCCGCCCCGGACACGCTCGCCACGGTTCGCTGCAGATATGACGGGATGCCTGTAAGCAGGATGCGCATGTTAATTTCCTGATGAATTGTGCCTGAGACCTAATCGCCCGCTACTGCCCGATGCCGATTTCGCGCAGCGCCGACCGGAAGTTCCGCTCGCGATCGGAATAGCGATCGACGAGTTCTGACGCATTGAGGCCAGCCAGATGGTCGGCCACGAACTCGGCCCGGTTTTCGGCCTTGTCGACATCCGTCGCATCGATGGCCGGCAGGCCGATGAAGCCCAGCATCTCGCGCATACGGTCGTCCACCGCGACCATGAGACTTGGCACCGCCGCCTGCATGGCAATGATCGAGCCGTGGAAACGCCGGCCAAAATTGAAGTCCATCGACGAGGCCCAGGCGCGCCACTGGTTGTTGTCGAAGAAGGTGCGCACATCGAACGGCTTCTTGAGCCGGTCGGTGCCCGGGTAAGTGAGGTCGCCGATCATTGTTCCGGAGGCCGAGTCGTAGACGCGTCCTTCGGCGTTCGGCTCTACCTTCATGTCGAAGTGCAGGAATTCGTCCTGGACGACATATTGCGGGGTGGAGTCCTGCGGCTCCAGCGCGTTGGCGTCGACGATCGCATCGTGATTGGCGCCAAGGTAGCCCGAGAAGATGGTCCGCGCCTTGCCGACCTGCACGCCGGGAAGCTTCCTCAGTGACCGGCGCATGTTGTCGGGCATGAAATAGACGGACGGACAGCCAGTCGGCCGGACATTGGAGAAGCCCTGGTCCTTCAGGAAGCCGGCGGTTTCAAAACCGCGCGTCAGGAAATAGTGTTCCCGATCCTTCAGCACGTTCAGGAGCCGCTTCGTGCCCTCCGGCAGCGCATTTTCAAGGTCCTTGCGGTTCTGCTGGCCGATGCCCAGCATCACGATCGGCATCTTGAGCTTGCTCAGCACTTCTGCTTCCGCGTCGGCCGAGAGTCCCTTGCGCAACAGGTTTGCGCAGGTGAAGACGCAGATGTCGAAGTTGGAATTGAACTGCTCGAATCCATCCCCGTTGCGGCTGCAATTGTAGAGATGCCAGAAGGGCACCTGCTTTGCATGCGGCGCGAGCGCACGCAAAGCGCCCTCGCCGATCAGATAGTTGCCGGTATTGCTGATGTTTCGCAGTTCCTGGAGGAACTCGTCCTTCGACTCTGGCTGTTTCTGCCGTTCCGAATAGGAGACGGCCAAACCGTCGGCGCCGTTTGCAAGACGCGAGTAGTGACCAGGAATGCCCGTCACGAGAATCCTTGGACGCATACAACTAAACCTTTCTGCTTGATAGAACTGGTGGAAGCCCTTCAGCCCGCCGCCATGACCTCTGCGTCAGACGCCTCGCGCCGGCGCATGACCGAGGCACGTGACAGCGATGAATTGCTCACCGCGCCGTCGCACCAGCCGAGGAATTCCGAGAAGGAGCTTGTCCACGACCGGCGCGCCGCCGAATTGAGGCAGCCTTCCATGAGCGGAGCGAGCTTGCGGCGATCGCGGGCGACCTCTTCGATGACCTCGGCCATCTGCTGCACCACCTGGGAGTCGACATCAGCCTCAATGAGGATACCGTCTTCGCCATGGCTGATGAGTTCGCCCACGGCGCCAACGCCGGTTGCGATGGGAACGCAGCCGAGCTGCTGCGCTTCTGCAATCATTAATGGAGCGCCTTCCCAGCGCGAGGGCATGATGAGCACGTCCGCCCAGCCCAGCGCCTTGATCAGTTCCTTGCTGGCGAAGACCGGGGGATGCACCTCGACGCCGAGGTCCTTCAGCTGCTCCGTCCAGGAAACGGTGGAATCGGCGAGAATCTCGCCTCCGATCGCCCGTATATCGACGGGGACGTGCGCGGCATGCAGCTCGGCGATTGTCGCGGCCAGGCGGTCGATGCCCTTCTGCGTGTCGAACCGCCCCATATAGAGCAGCCGCAGCTGGTCATCCTTCCGCTCCATCCTCCTAGCGGACACCACATCGGCAAGCACTTTGGGGGGCACCGAAAAACTCGCCCCATTGGGCACGGCGAAGACCTTCTCGAGGGGAACACCGAAGCTGCGCAGGTAGATCTTGAGCTGCTCCGAGCAAGTCAGGAACGCGTCGTAGCAATGCTCATGGGCGATCGCCGCGAAGGGTTGGCCGGCCGGCCGTTTGAACGAGGTGTTGTCGACGACGTGAAGATAGCACGCCGTGCGCGTTCCCTCCGCGCGCAGCCGCGCAACCAGCGGATGGACCGACATCACATGGTTGTTGATGATCAGGTCGAATCCCGAGAGCTGCCCCTTCAACGCGCCCCATTCGACGTCGTGGTGGTCGGCAATGAAGTCCTGGCCGAGGAACTGGCCCGAGCCTCCCCAGGCCGGAATGCCCTCGCTCCAGAAATGGATGTGATCGAAGCTCGCATCGAACTCATCGATGACGTCCATACGCTGCGTGCCGAGCACGAAGAGGTGGGTCTCGAACCCGGCCCTCTTCAGCTCGCGCGCGGCCGCATAGACCACCTTCTCGGCGCCGCCGAATGAAGCATTGGGCACGAGCAGCGCAGCGGTGCGCTTGCCGTCACTGTGGCCAAGCGGCAGCACGGGCGAGCCGCCGATCTCCTTGCGCAGCGACTTGTGCAGATCCGCGAAAGGCACAAGCCGCGCCGGCCGCCACGTCCAGCGCCCGCCCGCAGTCCGACGCAGCGGGCTCGTGGCAATGGCGTTGACGCAGTTTAACATCACCTGCTGGGGCGTAATCAGCGACCGCCGCGGCAGGCTCCTCGGGAATGGGAACCGCACCTTCAGGATGGCCGAAGTGGGCCAAATCTGCTCCTGGCCGATCGAGGCGAACCAGTCCAGCGCATTGTTCTGGATCACGTCGCGAACAAGCGAGGTCGGAATGAAGATGAGGTCTGCGGACGCGGCCTGCGATGCCCCCGACTCCAGCACCACCGGTTCGATCTTGCGCTGCGTTGCATCGTTACCGAGCTGAACAAAGACGATATTCGCCTTTTCGCTCAGGCGCTCCAGGTGGCAAAGCACATTGGGCAGCATGCGCGACTTTCGCAAAAGGTCGAACGTCGCGCCGCTGCCCGCCATCAGGAATGGAGGGAAGTGGACATTGTCCGGCTCGCCGATACTCGCCCAGAAATCCGGGATGATGTCGTCGAGGCGAAGCATCCTCGGCGGCTTGGTGGGGTCGGTGAAGAACGAGATGGCGGCATCTTCAGTCCGCGCGAAGAGATAGCGCGGGCATTCCTCGTGCTCGAACTCGACAAGCATCGGACGCTGGAACAACGCCTTGTGGCGCTTCCTGAGGAAGCTGACGGAAGTGGCCCGTTCGCGATTGGCTTCCTTGAAGCGGCTTTCCGCCCGCAGCCGATATTCGAAGGTGGTGTCGTGCGATGGGACGCCGACGAAGCCGTGCTCAATGCAGGAAAGCCAAAACTCCCAGTCCTCAAACCCGTTCTGTCGGTCGTCGTCGAAGCGCACGCCCGCCCGGAAGACGTCGATGGAGATCATCGAGCCGGTGTCGCAGATGTTGTCTGTGATGCAGTGGACAAGTCGCGAATAGCGGTTGCCGTAGTGCGCACGCCAGTTCACCGAGAAGGTGTCGATATTGGTGTAGACCCAGCCGCAGCGGCTCGAGATCAACTGCCGGTATAGGGTTTCGATGGTGCCCGGCAGGACCCTGTTGTCGGCATCGAGCAGATAGACCGCTTTGGCCTCCGGCAGGTTTTCCAGCACGTAGTCGATTGCGCGATTGCGCGCGCCGCCCGGTCCGGCATTCGGGCCGAACACCACATGTATTTCAGGGTGGCTGGCAGCATAAAGCAGCAGAAGGTCGAAAGCCTCGTGCCGTGGGTCGCCGTCGACGGACACGACAATGGCAATCCTGCAGTTAGAAACCGTCGAAGCAAGGACGGATTCCAGCGCTTCCAGGGCCAGTGCCGCATGGCCGTAAAGCGGCATCGCCACCGCAATCAGATCGTCTTTAGTGGCGGACATTGACCGCCCCCTCCGACTGCTTGACCAGCCGGAAGCCCGACACCTTGAGCCAGGAGAAATCGACTGAATCGGTGACCGCACGGCTCAGGATCATGAGATCCATGTGCGCGCGCACAGGCTCGTCCATGTGGATACTGATGTTGATCGCCCGATCCGGGCCGACCTCGCGCCAGCCGCTGAAGAAGGCCGACGGTTTTGCCTTGCCCTTGCGTACCAACTCCGCAACCTCGGACCGCGCATTCGAGTTTGCCGGGACGAGCAGGAAACTGACGGCCGCCGGAGCCCCTTCAGGGTGATCGATCACGGCGCTCGCCGAGAACGAAATGGTTCCAGGCTCGACTGCGCGGCTGACGGCGCCGGCGGAAATTCCGCTCTGCAGCGGATGACACACCACCGCGTGCTCGTGCTCGAGGAACCGAACGGTCTGGAATTCGGGCACGACCGGCGTGACCGAAGCATCGACTATCCGGCTCAGCAGGTCGGGCGCCAGACGGTAGTCTTCGATGAACTGGCCGGCGAGCAGGTCGGTGGGCGCAATCATGTTGGGCATTCGGGTTGGCCGGACGCCTGGCAGTCCCGTGAACACGCGGAATGCCAGCGGCCTGAGATCGAGATCGGGATGCGAGACTTCCGACCGCGCCGTGTAGCGCTCGCTGGCAATGGGGAACCCGAGCGACAGCCCCACCGTCTCCGGCCCTGTGGTCGACACCCGAAGTCGCAACGTCTTCGCCCCACATCCGCAAGCCCGCGGCAGCGAGAAGAAGTTCCAGTTCGCAACTAGCTTTGAAGCGGGAACGCTCCATTCGGCCACGCCCTCGCCACTCTCGACATAGCTCAGCGTGACGACCAGCTCGGCGCCGTCCTTCGGCACCGAATTGAGATGCAGAGCGATGCCGGCCACGCCCCGGCTGGAGACCGGCAGAAGCTGCTCGACATGGGCGCTCGACAGCAACTGGCCAATGCCTTCGTCCTTGGGGTCGACATAGGGATCGTGCCCGAACACTTCCGCCACCGGCTCCCAGTTGTGCGTCTGAAATGCATCTTCGAGCGCGCGGTAGCTTTCGAACAGCACTTCGCGGTCCCGGCGCAGCATGGCGAGTTCCGAGGTCATCGTGGCGGCGAACCGGGACAGCCGCCCCAAGCCGCCCTCGGCCAACGTGCGAATGAGCGCGCACATCTCGGCCCCATTTCGCGTATCGAGCCGCTGGACGGGGACTTCCGGCACCGTGGCAAGACGCCGGAGCGAGACGAGAGCACCTCTCAGGTCAGCTTCGGCTTGCTCCGAAAAGGCGACGGCAATGAGAGGAAAGGTATTCTTCAGGGCCGGTTGCGAACGTGTGCCATCGCCAAGAAAGATGACCAGGTCTGCAATTCCAGCCTTTTCAACATTGATCCGGTCGAGATCTGACGCCGCGATCAGCTTTATACTTGTCGTCGACTGCTTCCCGCCAGAAGTCATCAACATTTGCACGAAAATTCCTCAGTAATACCATTATCAAATGAAACGACAGACTGGACGACTGTCGCGATAATGCATTGGTAATCGGTCGAATAGACCCGTACCAATAATTATAGCTGCGGACAATAACTAAATGCAGAAATAAATCTGCAAAGTATACTTAAAAACTTGAAGTAATATTCGCGCAATCTAGGTTTGCTTAGCGGGAATTCAATCCGCCCCCATCATTCTTCCAATCAGAGCGGTTTGGCTTGCGATGCAATCATCCAGCCGGAAGCGCTGCTCGATCGTTTGGCGCGCGGCGATCCGCAGTTCGGCGAATCTGTCCGGGCTTTTCAAGGCTTCCAGGATGGACCCGGCCAGAGCGTCCGTGTCGAAGAACGGCACCAGGATGCCGTTGCGGCCCGAGCTGATGACTTCCCGGACGGGAGCGGTGTCGGAGGCGATGACGAGAGCACCGCAGGCCATCGCCTCAAGGACCGACCAGGAAAGGACGAAGGGGTAGGTCAGATAGACGTGAGCCGTGGAAATCTGGAAAAGCTGACGCAAGACCGGGCGCGAGACCACGCCGGGAAAAAGCACCCTGTCTCTTGGGAGATCCAGCGATGCGAGAAGGTGATCCTTCCATGATCCCCCGCCAGGCGGCGGCATTCCATAGCTTACGCCGTCGCCGCCAACAAAGACGAACAAGGCGTCGGGATGTTTCCGGATGACCTTGGATGCAGCCTCCAGGGCCTGCGGGAAGCCGCGGTAGGGCTCAAGGTCGCGTGCGACGAATGTGACAATGGGTGGACTGCCGGCCTTGAGCACGCGTCCGTCCGGAAGCTTCAAGGAAGCCGCCGGATCTGGGCGCAAGCGTTGCGTATCTATCCCCTCGTGGCACACGGTAATGCGCGCTCGCGCATCGGCCGGATAAAGGTCCCTCTGCCATTCGGTCGGACTAATGCCGCCCTCCAGCGCCTCCAGCGAAACGAGCTGCGCCATATTGCGAAGCCTGAGCCGTTTGCGCGTCTCCAGATCAGGCTGATCGTCAGGGGCAAATCCGACATCTGCCCCGTCGGCCCGATAGAAGAATTCGCAATAGCCGAGCGCAGGCACACGCGGCAGCACGTCCTTCACGAACATCATGCTGCCCCAGCCGATGTGGCCGATGACAATGTCGGGGCTTTGACCCTGACGCGCCATCGCGTCGAACGTCTCGGCGACACGGTGCCCGATCCGGACATGGTGGTCGGGTATGCCGAGATGCCGGGCCATCAGCGGATGCGCCCGCGGACCCGGCTCCGACCGATGCCGCACGACACGGACCGACGGGATCCGCTGGTCCACCGCCTCGGCTACAAGGCTTACCTCGTTCCCCGCCTGCGCCAAATGGGCGGCCAGCGCGGCGAACTGACCGAAACCGCGCCGGTGTACGAAAGCTACATGCATGCCTGGCTAGCCCCGCGACAAGGAACCGCCCGTCAGGCGCGCATCAGACACCGAAGCGTGCGGCATTGGCCCACATCAACTCGAGCCGGTGCAGCGCCTGGAAGGCGACTGCGAGATCCCGCAAGTCCTGCTCAACGCAAAAGGTGCGCTCGAAGGCCTTCGCCGCGTCCCGCAGATCGGCACAAAGCTGCCTGCCCTTCTCCGTCAGCCTGATTCGGGCGGAGCGCTTGTCGCGCTGCGAGGTGACGCGATCGATGTAGTCGCCATCGGTCAGCTGCTTCAGGTAGTACGAGATGTTCGAGCCCACATAGTTGCCGCGATCGAGCAGTTCGCCGACCGAGAGCTCGGTATCGCCAATGGCCAGCAGAACCATCACCTGGGACGGTCCGATGTCGTCGACGCCCAGCCGCGTAAGTTCCGCGCTTATCAGGCCCGAGAAACGCCGGCTCGACCGATCGAGCAGACGAGCCAAGTCGAAACATGAGGCCTGTGGAGCGTCACTCTGTTGGTCACGGCGCGGCTCATCAGGGACGGCACGCAGTCTATCGCCCCCATTCCGTAGTAAAACTGCATCTTCCAAACCCATGGACGGGCGGAGAAGTCCTTCAGTCATCCCTCTCTCCTTCTTTGTAATTTACTTCAAAACTTGAAGTAAAATTAAACAACACCCCACCCAGAGACCCCGCTCTTGTTTGTGCCATCATTGTTGTGTCACACTGACGACAGAGATATTGCGATACGTTCTGCATGCGACGCAGATAACACCTTCAAATCATTAAACACGTTAGCCCCAGGCCAAATCGCCCATGCTTGATACTGTTCGAAAAAACCCAGTTGGCAAGGGCCAAAATGGGTCAGTTGTGGCCCAAAATGGAACGCTCAATCCGAGGTTGCTGGTTTTGCAGGCGAGGCGTGTGTTCGCCGTGACGCTCCTATATGCGGCCCTCTTGAGTGCCTGCATCAACTTGCTGCAGCTGACGATGCCCCTGTTCATGCTGCAGGTACACGAACGAGTACTGAACAGCCAGAGCATCGATTCCCTTGTCATGCTGGCGATCCTGGCGGTCGGCGCCCTGATGATCAGCGGCGTGCTCGACTTCATCCGTGCCCTTTCGTTCCAGGCCATGGGCAGCGCCGTGGTGCGGTGGCTGAACCTGCCGCTCCTGACGGCCGCCGTTCAGGCCTCCGTCAACCAGGGGGTTTCCCGCGCAACGCAGTCGCTGCGGGACCTGTCGGACCTGCGCAGCTTCCTCACCTCGTCGGCCGTCAGCGCCCCCCTCGATGCCGCCTGGTCGCCGATCTTTCTGGGCGCCCTGTTTTTGCTGCATCCCTTGTTCGGCGTGGTCGGCACGATTTCGGTGGCACTGCTGCTGTGTTGCGGTGTGGTTACAGACCTGCTCACGCGTCAGCTCGTGAAAGAGGCAAATCAAGCCAATATCGAATCAGTGTCGAAAATTGCCGCATCACTTCGCCACGCGGAGGCGATCGAGGCGATGGGCATGCTACCGGCGCTGGCGCGGCGGTGGCGTGGCGCCCAGATGCATTCGCTGGAAGCGCTCGAAAGCAGCGGAAGCAGGAGCAAGGCGATGTCATCAATCACCCGCACGCTCCGCTACATCATCCAGTCTGTGACGCTCGCAACGGGTGCCCTGCTCGTGCTGGAGCAGGAAGTCAGCCCCGGCGCCATGATGGCCTCAAGCATTCTTGTCGGCCGGCTGCTCATACCCTTCGATTCCATCATCGAGAACTGGCGGCAATGGGTCCTGGCAATCGCCGGCTGGCGCCGGCTCGAGACGGCCCTGAACGAGGACCTGGCGGTGCGCCAGGCCATGCCGACGCCGCATTCACACGGCGACCTCGTCGTCGACAAGCTGGTCTACGCGGCGCCGGGCATGGACGTGCCGATCATCAAGGGCATTTCCTTTTCCCTTTCCCCCGGCGAGGTGCTGGGCTTGGTCGGCCCCTCCGCGGCTGGCAAATCGACGGTGGCGCGGCTGCTCGTCGGGGTCATCAAGCCCACTTCGGGCGGCGTCTTCCTGGACGGTAACAATGTCTTTCTCTGGGAGCGTGGCTCCTTCGGCCGCATAGCCGGCTATCTTCCGCAATCGGTTTCGCTGCTTGAGGGGACGATCCGGGACAACATCTCGCGGATGGAAGACGGAGACCCGCACAGGGTGCTCGAGGCCGCACGACTGGCGGATGTCCACGACATGATCGGCCGCCTCCCCTTGGGCTATGACACGCCGGTCGGCGACGGCCACCTGACGCTTTCGGGCGGACAGAGGCAGCGCATCGCACTTGCCCGCTGCCTCTACGACCGTCCCCGCTTGATCGTGCTGGATGAGCCGAACGCCAATCTCGATGCCATCGGCGAGCGCGCGCTCGTCCGCGCGATCGAAAAGGCCCGTGACGACGGCGCCATTGTCGTGATGATCGCTCATAGACCGACAATCATGGAGGTCGCGGACAAACTGCTCGTCCTGGAAAACGGGCGCATCACCCAGTTCGGGGAGCGCACGGATGTGGTTGCTTCGATGACGTCCGCTCAATCGTCGCGTGAGGTTGTGGCATCATGATGCGCAAGTCGATTCAGTCGGCACGAACCGAGGTTCAGCCTATCCGCAGGCCCGATGTTCCGGACCACCACCCGCGGACGCCACCACTTGTGTCCGTCATGGAGCTGGAGATGGCCGAGGGCAGAGGCCGTTCGCCGCTCCGGCGCCTTGTCATCGCGGGGTTCACGACAATCATGGTGTCGTTCGGCGGATTTCTCAGCTGGGCGTACTTCGCCGACCTCAGCAGCGCTTCGGTAGCCCCCGGCACGGTCGTCGTCGATTCGAAGCGCAAGACGATCAGCCATTTCGAGGGCGGCATCCTAAGCCGCGTGGTGGTGCGGGAGGGCGATCAGGTCGCCGCCGGACAGCCTCTGATTAAACTCGAGGACACGCGGGCCCGCGCCGATCTCCAAGGCCTGGAAAGCCGGCGAATCGGCCTGATTGCCAAACTGGCGCGGCTAAGGGCGGAGCAGGCCGGCGCCGAGGCGATTAGCTTTCCCGACGAATTTGGCGGCGACGCCGACGCTGCAATCTCTGACGCCAAGGCGGCTGAACGCGCGTACTTCCAAAAGCGCCGCGAGTCCAAGGATGGGCGCAGCAGCGTCCAGCTGACGACGATCGAGGAGTTTGCCGAGCGGTCGAAGTTCCTGACCATCCAGCTCGAAGCCGTCGACAGGCAGATCAATCTCATCAATGAACAGAGAACTGCCATTGCAACCTTGGTGGGTAAGGGCTTTGCCCAGCGCGCCAAGCTCATAGAGATCGAAACAAGGCTTAGCGAACTCGCCGCCTCGCGCGGCGAGCTTGCAGGTCAAAGAGCGCAAGCGGTGAAAGCCAAGGCGGGCGCCGAACTCACGCTGACGGGAATTGAACGCGACTTTCAGTCGGACATCGCCGGCGAAATCACCACAGCCCGCCTTGAGCTCGCAGATGTCGAGGAGAAGATCGTCGCCGCAAAGGACGTATTGCGCCGCCTCGAGATCCGCTCGCCCCAGGCTGGCATCGTCACCAATATCCGCGTGCGCACGCCGGGCAGTGCTGTGACGCCCGGCGAGGCGCTGCTCGATATCGTACCGGAAAGCGAGCCGCTCCTCATCGAGATGCACGTCAGCACGCGCGATATCGCCAGCATCGCGGTCGGCTCGCAGGCGCAGATCCGGCTGACGGCCTACAACCAGCGCTCGCACCTGCCCGTTGCAGGCAAGATTACCTATGTGGCCGCCGACCAGTCGGTCGATGAAAAATCGAATGCAGCCTATTTCGTCGCGCGAGCACAGGTCGACCCTGCCTCGCTGGCCGCGAATCCGGATATGCGCCTCTATCCCGGCATGCCGGCGGAAGTGCTGATCGTGCACAAGCCGCGCCGGGCGATCGACTACCTGGTTTCTCCTGTCGCCGACAGCTTCAATCGCGCGTTCAGGGAAGACTAGCCCCGCTCCGCGAGCTCGGCTCGCGGGCACCGGCCCCAAATCCCCCCCAAGCCTATGAGCCCCTTGCCGGCCGGGCACGCGGGTCGGTGGCGCGTGGCTCATTCAACGGTTGCGCCTGGAATTTAGTTTGAATTTTGAAGCGCTTTGCCTGCAATCCAAAATTATACTCTTTATAATCTTCCTATACTTTCTTGTTGAATTGCGTGTAACTACTAACACAAGGCGATTTTTTATCAAAAATCATCATTTTATTCTTTTGATCGTGTTGCACTTATCTTCTTTGCACTGCACAATGCCCTCAGCGTAATCCTCGGCTCCACCGGCGATGCACGCGTTCAAACGGCAAAGAGGAGAAGCAGATGGCCACGTTGGAAGGCGGCGCATATGACGACGTCCTGTTTGGCACCCGCTTTGATGACATCATTCACGGCCATGGCGGCGATGATTTCATCAAGGGCGGCGACGGGGATGATATAATCTTTGGGGACGACGGCGATGACGTGCTGTTCGGCGACGATGGAAACGACATTCTGTTCGGCGGGAACGGCAACGACATCCTTTATGGCGGGAATGGCAACGACATCCTGATCGGTGGAGCTGGCGACGACCTGCTCAACGGTGGCGATGGCGACGACATCCTGATGGGTGGCGACGGAAACGACATCCTGCTGGGCGGCAGGGGTAACGACTTCCTGTTCGGCGGCGACGGAAACGACATCCTCAACGGGGGCGCAGGCGACGACATCCTGGTCGGTGGCAAGGGCGCTGACCTGTTCGTCTTCGAGAGCGGCGGCGGCAACGACGTCATCCTCGACTTCACGCCTGGCGAGGACATGCTGCAGATCCAGAAGAACATCAACGGTCTCGATGTTACCTCCCCGGATGACCTGGCCTCGCGCATCATCAAGGTCGGCGGCAATGTCGTGATCGACCTTGGTCATGGCGACACCCTGACGTTGCTCAACGTCGACGCCAAAGACATGCAGGCCCACCCGGATCACTATTTCACGATCCATTGAGCCTGAGGCGACGTGCCCTGCCCTCCCCCCGCGGGGCACGTCGCATACCCTCCAACCGATCCAAAGGACCAACGCGTGACGTTCGACCGTTCGAAGGTCGCCGGCGACGGTTCCAGCTTCGCACAGGCCTTCCAGCTTTGCTCGGAGGTAGCTGTAGTGATCTGGGACGTACCCGCGCAGCTACCAGCCTTGGGCAAATTCACCCTGGCCATGCAATCGCGGCCGGTCCCGCTTGTCAGCATGACACTACCGCGGGCCGATGGCGGGCAGTGCGTGCTGTGGGCAATGAAGCCGGGAAGTGAAGCGGAAGACGCACAGATTACCGCAGCGGACGGAAGCCGGCTGCAGGCAGTCGCGCTGCAACCGGCCGCACGGCTGCCGCTCCTCGACGTGGAGTCCCTGTTGGGCAACCTCTCGCCTGAGGGCCGCGTCAAGTTCCTGAACAATCTCCTGACCGTATGGCGCAGCGTGTTCCGGCTGTCCCGCGACGAGCTTTTCAGCAGTATCGTCGAGGATGCCGTCCTCACCCTTGTGCCGGCGCCGCGGCTTGCCCATTCCCTCTGCCAGATCGCTCCGGGACGCTATCTCGTTGAGACCGACATCAGCCCTGTATTGGGCGAGATCAGCGCCATCTATGCAATCGGCGTGAATTCCATTTTGCCGCTGCCGTCGCAATTTGTCGTCGGCAACGGCTCGCAGCGGGGTTGGCAGTCCTGCCATTTCATTCTCGGCTCGCCACAGCCTGCCCGGCCGCTTCACATCATGTTTCTGGGCAAAAAGGGCATCGCGGTCCGGAGCCTGCCGAACTGTATTCCGCGCTATCCAGGCCTCCAGAAATGGTGGGCGGAGCAGCGCGGCGACCAGGGATTGCGCGAGTTCGTCGTGCGACAACTGTCAAACCTGCCCGGTGGCAGCTCGGCTGTCGCAATCGACCTCCAGATGCGGGCTCCGCTTCCCGCCCGGCAGGTCGCCAGGTCGCAGATGCACGCCACTGTCGACATCGCCCTTTCGTTGCAGGGCGGCCTGCTCGCCGGTGGCTGGACCAAAGATCCGACCTTCACACTTGCCGGCATCGACTATCTCAAGGAGGACGGCACAGCCCTGCCCCTCGACGGCAACTGGTACGAGTTCCCGGCCTGGAGCCGCGACGCGAAGACCAATGCAAAGACCGAAGTGACCGGCTTCGTCGCCTGGCTTCCGCTGGACGAGCCTCTTGGTCCACTGCTTCAGCCTCGCTTCCAGATGCGGCTCGCCTCAGGTGCGGTGAAACCGCTCGTACCGAAGCCGCAACCCTTCGAGCCAGTAGAGCAGCGCAACCGCATCCTGCGCGCCGTACCCCCACAGCATGCCGTGGACAATGCGTTCCGCACCATTCTTGCCCCGGCCCTCCAGGGTGTGGAGCGTGAACTGGGCAAAACCATACGCGTCGACCACACGAAGGACTATGGCCAGCCTCAACAGGCGCCGCTCGTCTCGATCGTGGTGCCTCTCTATCGGGTCCTCGATTTTCTCCGTTTTCAACTGTCCGGCATGGCCACCGATCCCTGGCTGGCGGAGAATGCCGAGATCATCTTCGTCCTGGATTCCCCCGAGATCGAAGACGAGACGAAACATATGCTGGGCGGACTGCACATCCTGCACGGCCTGCCGATGAAGCTCGTGGTGATGAACCGCAATGGCGGCTATTCCCGGGCCTGCAACGCGGGCGCGCGCTTTGCGCGCGGCGCGGTTCTCGTGATGCTCAACTCCGATGTCGTGCCGCGCGAACCGGGCTGGCTCCAGCTACTGTCGCGGCCGCTTCTCGAACAACGGAAACTCGGCGCCATCGGCCCGAAGCTGATTTTCGAAGACGGCTCGTTGCAGCATGCCGGGCTCTATTTCGGCCGCGACCAGCGCGGCATCTGGCTCAATCACCATTTCTACAAGGGTATGCCCGGACGCTATCCGCCGGCCCAGGTCGCCCGCAACGTTCCAGGCGTCACAGGCGCATGCCTTGTGACGCGCAGGGAAACCTATGAGCGGGTCGACGGATATACCGAGGACTATGTCATAGGCGACTACGAAGACAGCGACCTCTGCCTCAAGATCCGGCGGCTGGGTCTGCAGATCGCCTATGAACCAGCGGCCTGCCTCTATCATTTCGAGCGTCGCTCGATCAGCCGCAGCCAGGACTACATGCGCGGCGTCGCCAGCCAATACAATTCCTGGCTGCACACCCAGCGCTGGGAGGACGACATCGCCGCGTTGAACTCCGACGGCACGAACAGGACGGGCATCTCCATGGAAATCGACGCGACGGAAAGGAACGACGCATGAGCGAAGCCGCTCTTCTCCATGAAGTCGGGCCGGCAACGACGGTCCAGGAGGATCGCGTCGGTTGGCTGATGGAGTCGGTCCTGCGCAACCGCTTTCTGCCGCGGCCGGATGCGGGGAGAGTGTTCGTCGGGGACGGAGGTTACCGCGCCGTCGGCGCTGAGTTTCTGGGCCATTTCATCCGCCTGGGCAGCCTGCGGCCGGAACACCGCGTGCTCGACATCGGCTGCGGCATTGGCCGCATGGCCGTTCCGCTCACCCAGTATCTGGATGTGGAGAAGGGACGCTACAGCGGCCTCGACCCGGTCGAGGGCGGCATCGCTTGGTGCCGGCGCTTCATCACCCCGGTCTATCCCAACTTTACGTTCCAGCGGCTCGACATTGCGCACAAGCTCTACAACCCCCAAGGCAAGATCAGCGGGGAAGCGCTAAAACTTCCCTACGCGGAGCAGCTGTTCGATTTCGTGATCATGACGTCGGTCGTCACGCACCTGCCGCCCGACGAGGTTCTCGTTTACCTGCGCGAGGTCGCCAGGCTGCTCAAACCGGGCGGGCGCTTGTTCATGACAGCCTTTGTGGTCGACGGCATCGCTGCTGCCAACGCATCCGGCAGGCGCGATCCCAGACTTGGCTTCGTGCGCGACGGCAACGGGCCCTGCTGGTTTGTTCCCGACATGCCACCGCTCGCGGCCGTCGGGTTCGACGACGATTTCCTCGACCATGCCCTGGAGAAGGCCGGGCTTGCGATCGCGATCAAGTCGCTGGGCCATTGGCGCGGCCAGGACGCGGATCACTACCAGGATATCTATGTTGCCGAATGCCAGGGAGCACAGCGGTAAGCATGCGCATCCTTGTGGCGGCACACAACCATCCGGCCCTGCATCCTGGCGGTACCGAGATCTTCGCGCACGACCTTTTCCGCGCCTACCAGCGCGCCGGCCACGAGGCGCTCTTCCTTGGTGCGACGAACCAGGTCCATCGCGAAGTCCGACCAGGCACGAGCTTCCAGGGGCTTGGCGATGCGGCAGACGAAGTGCTGCTGTGGTCCGGCCACTTCGACCGTTTCTACATGAGCCAGGTCGATCTCTATGGGGTCGTTCCGGACCTGGTGGAGCTGTTGTCGGACTTCCGGCCGGACGTGGTGCATATCCATCACCTGCTCCTAATCGGCGCGGAGTTCCCGCACATCGTCCGGCGAACGCTGCCAGACTGCCGCATCGTCATGACGCTCCATGATTACTATCCGATCTGCCACCATGACGGCCTGATGGTCCGCACCGGCGGCAAGGAGCTCTGCCACGTCGCAAGCCCAGACCGCTGCCACGCCTGCTTCAAGGATATCCCCCTCGACCGTTTTGCGCTGCGCGAGCGCCACCTGAAGGCCTTGCTGAGCACGGTCGACCACTTCGTCGCGCCAAGCCGGTTCTTGCGGCAACGCTTCGTCGAGTGGGAGCTTGCCGAGGATGTCATAAGCGTGATCCCAAATGGCCTTCCGCTTCGGCCCACGCCCGCGGCCGCGCCAGGCGACGCCGGACGTCCGACCGTGTTCGGATATTTCGGCAATCTCAATCCGTGGAAGGGGGCGACGATACTGCTCGAGGCCGCCCGGCAGCTCATCGCCGAAGGGCTCGAGTTCGAACTGCGCGTCCACGGCGGCACACCGTTCCAAAGCGAAGCCTTTGTCGCGGAGATCGACCGCCTTTTCAGCGAGACCGCGCCGACGGTGCAGAGGCGCGGGGCCTATCGGCGCGAGGACGTCGCCGAGCTCGTAGCTGACGTCGACTGCACGGTTGTTCCGTCGATCTGGTGGGAGAATGCACCGCTCGTCATCCAGGAGGCCCAGGCACAAGGGCGGCCCGTCATCGCCAGCAACATCGGCGGCATGGCCGAACTGGTCGAAGACGGGGTCAATGGCCTGGGGGTTTCGCCCAACGATCCGCGCGCGCTCGCCTCAGCGATGCGCCGCATCGCTGAAGAGCCGGAACTGCGCCGTCGGCTTTCCATGAACGCACGCCGGCCTGACGACATCGACACGACCGCTCGGCGCTACCTCGAATTGATCGAGGCGATCGAGCCCGCACGTGTCCAAGCAGCATGAGGAACAGCTGAATGCCTGTTGGTGCCGAGAAACCAAGCGCTATGGCCGAGCAGAACAACACCAAGCCGGTGAATGGCCGCGTTGACGCCATCGACCAGGGTCGCCTCTTCGGCTGGGCTTTCGACCCCGCCGAGCCGCACAAGCGAGTGGCGATCCGCGTAATCCTGGACGGCAAGACGATCGCCGAAGCGGCTGCCGACCGCGATCGTCCCGATCTGCGGCGCAACGGCATCGGCGATGGCAAGCACGCCTTTGAGATCGCACTGCCGGAGCCAGCAGTCTCGCGCGCTTCCGATCTCGTCGTGGTAGCGGTGAGCGGGCCGGACAACGAGCAGGCGCTGCGCTTCCCCCGCCCTAACGAGCAGGCCGCTGAAGCCCTGATCGCCGCGCCGCTCGCCAAGGTCCTCGACAGGCTGGACGTGCTGATGGCGGCGCAGCGGCAGCTGCAGATCTCCCAGCGCTCCTTCATCCGCACACAGCAGATCGACGACACCGGCGAGGCCGAGACAGTCGGGCTCATCGACATCAGCACCGCCGTTGCCAGCCTCCGCACCGAGATCACGCAGCGGCTGAGCGATCTCGACGTCCATCTGATGCGGCTCGACGGTGTGGTGGCGGGAATGGAAAAGACACTTAGCGGACTGCAGAAGCGCTCCAACGGGGAGTTAAAGCCGTTGCTGCTGTTGCTTTTCGTCCTGGTGGGTTTTGCGGCGGGTGCCGCCATGACCCTCCTTGCCAGGATCTGACCATGCTGGCCGTGGAAAATGGACCTCCCCCATCCCTGATCGCCGCGCCCCGGCGTACCGGCAGGATCCCCAGAGCCGGAAGGGTTACCGGTTGCCCGATCGGCAGTTCCACTCTGCTCGTGATCGGCACGGGCGGCCCGCTGCCAAACGCGGCACGGACAACACTGAATGACGATCCCGCCGAGATCTCCTCTGCCACCATCATCAGCTGGCGATTGGGGACACCGTTGCCGACCGCCACGCACGGCTTCGCGGCCCTTCTGCCCACGAACAGCGCGGTTAGCGCATTCGCGACCGCGCAGTTCGAACAGGAAGGCGCGCCAAAGCGCTACGTCTTCACGCCTCGAACGGTCTCGGTGAACGAAGCTGCCGTGCTGCTGGCCGAGCTTTGCGGCAACCAACTGGCCGCTACCATCGACGGTTTGGCGGATTTGCTCATCGCGGCGCCGTCCGACCCTGACAGGCTGTCGGCCATGGTCGCCCTGGTGAAGGCGGCGCATGGGAGCAACGGCTTCATCGAGTTGCTTGGCGAAGGCCAGGACGGGGAGATCTTCCTGCAAGGTTGGGCCCATGACGTCATGCCTGGCATGGCCCAAGCAGTGGTCGACGGCGACAGGCCTTCGGTCGCGGATAGCGCAATTGCCGTTTACGCACGGCAGGACGTTCCCCAGGGAGCCTCGGCCTTTGCCGGACTTCTCGATTTGGACGGGCCGTTCAGTCCTGGCAGCATCGATGGCCTCGTCTGGCGCGGCCGCCGTGGCTGGCGCCACGTGGCCGTCCACGAGCGCAAGCTGATTGCTGGACCGCTGGAAACACCCGGCCACGTCCGCTCGGTGCTGCTGCGGGCAAACAGCACGCCCCAAACTCTGCTGCGTCTGCGCACGGCGGCCAACAGCTTCGACGGCACTGAGACGGTGTCGAGCCTGCCCCTTCCGGTCCGCATGGGCGTAGACAACGTATTCCAGGTCGACAGCACAGGCTTTCTAGTCTCCGGCTGGCTGCTTGACCCGGACAGTCATGTCCAAAGCGTGAAGTTGCGCCGTCACAACGGCGAAGAACGGCTCGACGGCGGCTGGAGCCGGCTCGACCGGACCGATGTGACCGATGCCTTCGCAGACCACCCCGCCTTCCCGCGCGCATTCGGCCACGGCAGCCACAGGCATGGCTTCGTCGCCCATGCGCGGTTACCGGATGGCGATCCGTCTTCGGCCCTCTACCTGGAACTCACATTGCGCGACACCCGTCGCGCCTTCATGCCGCTCTCGCCCTTGCGAGCTACAGCGCGCCTCGCGGCGGTGCGCCAGATGCACGCCATCGACCCATCCGATTGGGCACTGCCGGAGCTCATAGATCGCCAGATTGTCCCGCTTCTCTGCACCTCGGAAAGGGTGTCACCAACGGTGGACACCGTCGTCGATCCGGGTCCGTTCGAGGCGGCTGACGGCCCGCCCATTGTCATCAGCGTCGGGGAAAACGACGAGGACGGCATCGCTCCGCTTCTTGCCTTGCTGGCGATCGACCCCGAAACGAAGCGCGCTCCGATAGCCCTTGTAGTGCCCTCGGAGCGCTTTCATCGGCAGGTAGCCCGGATAGGGAAGCTCGCCGCGTTCTACGGCCTCTCGCTCAGGCTGGTCTCGGCCGGAGAGGCGGGCGACGCCTATGACCTTCTCGAGGCCGGGGCGCGGGCACTATCGTCGGACACAGTAGTCCTGCTTTCAGCATCGTTGGTGCCGCACAAGGCCGGCTGGTATCGCAAGCTTGTCGCCACCCAGGCATCGCTCGAAAACAGCATCGTCTCCCCTACCCTCGCTTATGAGGACTATTCTGTCCGTTGGGCGGGGACCTGGCCCGCGCGTCGCTACGAAGGCTACCCAATCAGCGCGGTGACCGGGCTCAAGCTGACGTCTGTTACAGCCGCATCGCTCGAATGCTGCGTGCTGCCACGCGAGGCCCTCGTCGAGGCCGGCGGCTTCGCAGGGGGATATCTCGGCTCTCGGGAAAAGGGCTTGGACCTCGGCCTGCGCCTCAGCCGCGACGGCGTTGCCTCCTACTGGCTGCCATCCGTGCAGATGCTTGGTTCTGACCAGACGTCGAGCACAGCCACGTCGGCGATGGGCGCTCTCGTCGAGAGCATCGATCGCAAGATTCTCGATGCCCGTGGCATGGCTGAGCTAGCCGGCAAAGGAAACCCATCGGAGGGGCCTCGCACATGACCGAGCAACTTCGGGTCCTCGTCGTCTCGCACGGACATCCCGCGCTCGCGCTGGGTGGTGCCGAAATCGCGTCCCACAGCCTGCACCAGGGCCTGAATTCACTGCCCAATGTGGAATCGGTCTATCTGGCCCGCGTCGGCCAACCCTCTCCGCGGCACGCGGCTTCGGCCCTCATGAACCTCGGTTCGACCGAGGACGAACTGCTGTTCCACGCCGACGACTACAACCACTTCTTCCTCTCCAACCGCGATACCGAGGCTCTCCAACACGACCTCGTGCGCTTCGTTCGCGACGCCCGGCCCCATGTCGTTCACTTCCATCATGTGCTGGGCCTGGGGATGGAAGCGCTTTATGCGGTGCGCGAGGCCCTGCCGCAGTCGGTCGTTCTGTTGACGTTCCACGAATACCTGTCGATTTGCCACAACCATGGCCAGATGGTTAAGCGGCCAACCGGACTGCTCTGCAGGGAGGCATCCCCCATCGCCTGCCACGGGTGCTTTCCCGAAATACCCGTCTCGCAATTCCTGAAGCGCGAGCGGTTTGCGCGCGGAATGCTCGAACTGGCCGACGCCTTCGTTTCCCCGAGTATGTTTCTGGCCGAACGTTACGCGCAATGGGGGATCGAGGCGGACAAGCTGTCGGTCATCGAGAACGGGATCGCAATGGGGGAAGCCGCGCCCGCGCGCGAGCTGCCGCCCCATAACCCCCGTCGGAACCGCTTCGCCTATTTCGGACAATTGACGCCGTTCAAGGGTGTCGACGTGCTGATCGACGCGGTCTCGCGGGTGCCGCAGGACATCTGGGGCGACGACGCCTGCCTGATGATCTTCGGCGGCAATCTCGAGCGCCAGCCGCCCGATTTCCAGGAGCGCCTGAAGAAGCTCATCGACGATGCTGGGCGCCGCGTGCGCTTCTACGGCGCCTACCAGAATGCCGACATGCCGCGTCTGATCCGCTCTGTGGATTGGGTCGTGATGCCGTCCACCTGGTGGGAAAACTCGCCGCTGGTGATCCAGGAAGCGCTGCACCACCGCAGGCCCATCATCTGCTCCGATATTGGTGGCATGGCCGAAAAGGTGCGGGACGGCAATGACGGACTGCATTTCCGCGCAGGCAGCGCGCAGGATCTCGCCGATCGCCTGGCGGAGGTGCTGAGCGATTCCCAGGGCTGGGACCGGCTGCGGGCCTCAATGAGGCAGCCAACGAGCCACATCGATTGCGCCCGCGAACACGTCGAGCTCTACCGTCGGCTGCTGCGCCAGGATCATGGCGACGCCGCCGCCCACCGCACCGCCCTCCTTCCAATAGCGAGTTAGACAGTCCATGGCACGCATACTCGTGATGATACCCTCGGGCGAGGTATACGGGCGCGACAATGTCCGCTGGTACCGGCACTCCGACATTCAAAGAAGCATCAACAGCTATCACAATATCGGAGATGCATTTGTCTTCGATTCTTCGCTGAAGCTTCTGAGCTACGACAAGCTCGGCGTTCTCGAGATCTCGGAATTCAAACCGGACCTCGTTGATCGGCTACGCGACGAGTATGACTATGTTTTCCTGCGTGGGTCCAACTACATCCACAACTCGATGAACTGGGAGCAGGCCGTTCCGACCCTGAGGCGGCTTGGCCTGCCCATCATCGGCTTCGGTATCGGCGCCCAGGCACCGGCGAAGGGCAAGATCCAGCTCTCGGACCAAACGCAGGAACTGCTCCATCTCATGGCTGACTCAACCACGTCCATCGGGGTGCGCGGCGCCTACACGGCTGAGGTGCTAGGGGACATCGGTATTCACAACACCCGCATCATCGGTTGCCCAACGGCCTTTCGCCGCAACGACCCCGAATTGCGCATCAAGCTCCCTCCGCTGGACAGCATCCGGAAGGTCGGCATCACCATCCGTCGCGAAGTCTCTCCAGACTACGCCAAGGACATAGGGCAATACCTGACCTTCCACCGCGACTTGGTGAAAACCATGGCTCGCCGCTTTGATGCGGTGCTGATGACACAAGGGGAAGTCGAGGAAAAGAAGCTTGTACTTGGAACGGAGACGCAGCGGGACGATGCAATGGATGCCTTGAGGGCGCACCCATGGACTGCCGCCTGGTATCTCGACGAGGAGATGGTGCGGCTCTATTGCGAACGGCTGTTCTATTCGGATGTCGTTGCAGACTATGAAGAGCTCGTGCGCTCGCTGGACCTGGTCCTGGGCTATCGCCTGCACGGCAACCTCATGGCGCTCGCCAACGGGATTCCGTCGATCTATTTCACTTATGACAGCAGGACGGTCGAGTTTGCGGAGACATTCCAGATCCCCAGCTTCGACGTCTTCAGCGGAAGGACGTTTGTTCCTGACGAATACTTGGATCAGTCACTTTTCGACAAATATAACCGCGCCTGGCAGCGCATCTATGTCGAAATGTACAATTTCCTGACTGAAAACGGCGTTGCTCATCAGATGATCAACACCGGCGAACCCCAGAGCATTTCAAAAGTCGCATGAACCGGAGGGCTACCCCAATGCACCAGAAGATTCGCAAGGCCATCATTCCTGCCGCCGGATTCGGGACGCGCATGCTTCCGGCGACCAAGAGCATCCCGAAGGAACTTCTAACGATCGTCGACCGGCCCGTGCTGGACTACATCGTCGCCGAGGCCTTCGCCTCGGGGATTGAACATGTGATCATCGTCACCGGGCGCATGAAGGGCGCCATCGAAGACCATTTCGACCACGCCTTCGAACTCGATGTCAGCCTGCGCAGTGCCGGCAAGCAGCCTTTGGCCGATCGCATAGCACAGAACACTCCGGGGGCCGGAGCGATTTCCTTCGTGCGCCAGCAGCAGGCACGGGGTCTCGGCCACGCGGTATGGACGGCCCGGCACATCATCGGAGACGAGCCCTTCGCAGTGCTTCTGCCCGACATGCTCATGATCTCCGAGAGGCCATGCCTGAAGTCCATGGTCAATCTCTATAGTTGCCACGGCGGCAACGTGATCGCAGTAGAGCGATGCGCGCCCGAGGACACCCACAAATTCGGCATCGTCTCGCTCAAGCCGACGGCCGATGACCAGGTGGTGACCGGCCTTGTCGAGAAACCTGCCCCCGGCACTGCCCCCAGCAATCTCTTCATTTCCGGGCGCTACATCCTGCAGCCCGAAATCTTCGACATACTTGAGAGGCAGGCGCCGGGAGCCGGCGGCGAAATCCAGCTCACCGACGCCATGATCACGTTGATTGAAAATCAGGAGATCCGACCCTTCGAGTTCTGCGGTCGCACCTTCGATTGCGGTTCGCCAGCCGGCTTCGTGGCTGCCAACCTGCATATGGCGACCGCGCGCGCCGACCTTGCGCCTTACATCGGGATCGAGATGGAAGCCCTTTCGTCGGCGCGGCGTGCAGTGGCTTGATAGCGCAGTTGGGGAGTAGGCGATATGGCAGTAGGTCTGCGATCAGCTTGCCTGCTGCCCTACCCTCTTACTCCCCGATTTCCGCCAACTCCGCCGAGGCGCTGTCCATCGCTCTATTGAACGCGGCAACCATGGTATCGACGTCCTCGGCTGAATGGCCGGCCATGACCTGGAAGCGGAACCGGGATTGTCCCAATGGGACGGCCGGAAATTCCACCAGGTTGGCAATTCCCCCGAATATCGAGAGATATTTCGAGGCCAGCCGTCCCAGGGCTTCACCGCCGACGCGAACCGGAACGATAGGCGAAGGCTCTCCCAGCACTTCGCGGCCGGTGCGCGCCATGGACTCGCGCAAATGATTGACGTTATCGCGCAGCCTGTGCCGCAACTCTTTGCCTTCGTCCGCCCGGATGATCGAAAGTGCCTCCAGAACCGTTGCGGCCTGGGCTGGCGACAGAGCATTCGAGAATGTGTGCGGCGCGCTGTAATATCTCAGATATTCGGCGGCGGCCCGCGTCTTGACGGCCACAAAGCCGCCGTTGGAGGCGAAGGTTTTTGAGAAGCTCCCGATGATGATGTCGATCTCGTCGAGCATTCCCTGCTGGCCGATGTGGCCAAGACCGTCCTCGCCCATGCAGCCGAAGTCATGAGCGCAGTCGACCAGCAGACTGGCCCCGTGGGCGTCGCAGACACTTCGAAGCGCCCTGAGATCAGGGGTGTCCGAGTGCATTGAAAAAAGGCTCTCCGTCACGACGAGAATGTTGTTCTTCGTGTCCGCCGCGCGAATGTTCGCCAACCTGCGGGCCACCGCTTCAGTGTCAAGATGCCGGAAGTAATGCACCTTTTGAGTTGCGGCCGCTGCTCCCGCCTGGAGGCAGGAATGCGCCAGCAGATCCATCACCACATGATCATCCGAACGGACAAAGCCCTGGATGGCACCATATCCGGCGGCCCAGCCGGTCGGATAAAGCACGACCTCACGGCCCCCGAGGAATTCCGAAAAAGTCTCCGACAACTGCAGCGAATAGGCGGTGTTGCCGAGAAGAGCGGCAGAACCCGCGCTATGAACGCCATATTTGTCGATCGCCGCCATTGCTGCAGCCTTGATCCTCGGGTGAGAGGCCAGGCTCAGATAGTCCTGCGAGGCAAAATTGACGCCAAAGCTGTCTTCTCCGACGTCGGACCTGATCTCCGATCGCGGCCGGGGTGCCGAAGACGTCGAGCGGGCATAGGGCCACAAGCCATGCTGGCGGCGAAGATCCTGCCAGCTGAAGAAGCTGTCGGTGCGCGACATGAGGCCGCTATTCTTCGAGGCGCGATAGTCCTTCAGACTGCCGGACAGTGCAGCCTTGGGTATTGCTTTCATGGGCAGAGCGTCTCTCTCGTTCGGTGTGGGGCTCGCGGACCGAGCCCCTTGGCCGAATCCCTAAAATCTGAAATCCAGCCGCGCCTTGACGAGATCGATCTTGCCATCAATCAGCGTCCTGTCGAACCGATTGAACTGCATGTGATCCCAGCTCACGCCGGCAGCGAGATTTTCGGTCAGGCGGTAGTCGGCACCGGCGCCTGCCACCCAGCCCCAATCCTTCAGCCCGATGTTGGTGGTGATATAGGAGGCTCCGGCATGACCGGTAAACAGCATGCGGTCGAAGGCGAAGCCGGCGCGGGCCTTTGCCGAGGCGGCGTTTTCGACGTCGATCGGAAAGCCTTCAAAATTGATATCAAGCCGCATGTATTCGGCTTCGCCGCCGAGAACGAAGGCACCGAATTGGTGGAGATAGCCGGCGTGCGCGCCGAAAACGACGTCATCGCCCGATGAACGGAGCGGCGGAGCAAACGAGCGGTCGGCATCGCGAAGCCAGCCATGACCACCCGAAACGCCAAGATAAGGAGCGCTCCAGTCGACGGCCGCTCCACCGGCGAAGTCAGCCGCCTCGCCAGCGCTACTTGATAACAAGAAAATAAAAACGCCGAGAATCCGCGCGCTCATCAGTGTCCTTTATCGAATCCATACAGATGAGGTCGCAATATGCAGCTTTTCATACCGCCTTCAAGCGGCTCAAAAAAGAGTAATTAATTTTCCTTTAAGTATTTCATCAGAATGACCACCCACAGTTACAATACGTTACATAATGTTACTGAAATGAAAACATTCTAATACTTTCCTTCGAACCATAATATAGTCAACTATAAATGATGTTTTGAACACAGTATCGCGCGCCTGGATTTTAGCGCGCTAAAAAATAGCTAGCATCTACGCATCAAATCGAGACTTGTTCATTCGTATCCGTCTGCAATCAACCGCACTCGGATAGATCCTTCTAGGCGCATGATCGCGCAGGCAAAGTAAGCTGGACTTGGCACCTTCCAGGCGACCGGCCGCTTGCTGACTGTGGCTTGGTTGTCAGGCAAGCGTATCTGTCATGATCCATCATTCCATTTTTGACGGATGTCGTGTTGTTGGAGACGTGACGGGATGAATCACGGCGCCTCTATTTCAGGCGAGAATTCCGGTCACGGCTTCCCACGACGACCAGAATGATCAGAACCGAACTTTTTGTTCTACAGGCGGATTATTTCATAAGAGGCAACGATGCCGCGCTCCTGCAGCATGTCCTCGACGTAGGACCTTTCATCACCAAGGACAACCTCATCCAAGCGGCAGCGGCGGCGCGCAGGTAGTCGATGCGAACGCTGCTTTACGACACCCAAACGTCATGGTGACGTGCTACAAGGGGCCGCTGGAGCTGAGCGCACAGGCGGCGAGAGTCGGCATGGCGGACTTCGCTATGCCGACAGTGCACACTCAGGCAAGTCCGCGCCAAAACCTAAGCCCCGAGGCTATCCCGGGTTGATGAGGCAGACGGGAGGCCGTCGCGAACGGGACGAGCGATCAGCGCCCGAACTCGCTACCCCTCGTGGGTTTGCTCAAGCTGGGGGGGATAATGATGCCACCGGCCACCATGTCCAGGTCGGCATCGGACAGTTCGCCTGTGGCCGTTGCGTGCTGAGCGAGCGCGATCGAAAGTTCGTCCTCGGAGAACTCAAACCCTTCGCGCGCGCCAAGCGCGACGACGGCAGCGCCCCCTTCGTTGAGTGCGGCGCCGGCTTCCGCTTCGAGACCGGCGTCTGCGCGGACCTTTTCATAGAACTGCTCAAGTGCTTCGATGCTCATGGATGCTTCCTTTCATGGTGAGCGAAGATGGGATTTGTCGTGGCGGTGACAGCGGCACACCACCGCGCCGGACGGCGAGAATGGTCTCGATCCTGTCGGCGATCGACGCAAAGCGCCGTCGCGTGATCGCGACCATGCGCGGCTTGCTTGGGTTCGTGTAATAGACTGCGACGGACTTCGGCCCCAGCAGCGCGGCCTGGCGGGCATAACAGTGATGATAGGCGCCGATGGTGATGCCGCTGTGCCAATAGGCCGGATCGAGGAATGCCTCGAGATAACGGATTGCCCGCTCACCACCAATTGCCAGTTCGATGGCGCCGGAGCGTTCTACTTCAGCAGCAAGGACCCAGCCTACAAGCACACCCTGGCGGCGGATCAGGGTGCTGAAGGCAGGCGCCATAGTCTGCGCCAAGGCGACAGGGCCCAACATTCCGGCCGCGGCCGGCTGAGCGAGATAGGCCTCGACCGCTGATGCGTCGGCGCCCGACAGTTCCACCGGAGCATAATCATAGAGATTGGGGCTTGAAAGGCGGAGGTCGATGGTGCGCCAGGCACCAGCCGCCTCGGCCATCGCCCCAGCCCGCCCGAGAACGATCAGGCCATCCTCTACCGGCGCGCTCCAGGAAGCCTCAGCCGCGAGCGCCTCGAAGGCCGGTCGGCCCGGTATAGTCTCATTGTAGCGCGCGACCATGGTTGCGGCGCCGCGACTAGCGGCCTCGCCCTGCCAAGCTTGCAGAAGCCCCAGGCCGATGCCGCGATTGCGCTCCGCTGGCGAGACGGCAACCGACAGGAGTTCTGCTTCCCCACCTTCACAGGGGCCGATCGCGAGACCGACTGGTCGACCACCCGCGATCGCGCCGATGGCCACCATTGATGGCCCGAGGGGCGCGAGTGCCGACCGGAAACGGTCGAATGTCAGGCCGGAAAACAGCCGGGCGTCCCTGTTCAGCACGGACAGGGAAACGTCGGGAACCAGCGTGTCGCCAGCACAACCCGCCTCCCCAGACTTACGTGACGCCGCTTCGAGCGCGTTGCTCACAATCCCGTTCTTTCCCTGGGCCGGCCGGACGACCGCCGCATGCGCAGACATGGATTGTGTTTGGCCACAGCTCTCGCGAAAGAAAAGACGACCGCCGGAGATTGGGACGATATCCGAGAAGATTGGGATGCAACCTGACCTGAGGCATCAGGACGTGGCGCGCAGCTTGTCGAGCCAGCCCTGCATCAAGTTGAAGTCATTCGTTTCGAGATCGGTTTTCAGCCGGATACCCGCCTCCGCATTGCGGATCGCTTCGCTCGGCCGGATGCCGAAATGCTGCTGGAAGGCGCGGGAGAATGCATTCTCGCTGGCAAAGCCGGTGGCGTAGGCCAGCTTTGCCACCGACCCTCGCGAGGAGCCAACCGATGTCAGCTTCAGATGCGCGAACTGAAGCCGGCGCTCGCGAATATAGTTGGCAATGCCGCCGACCGGCTCGAACAGGCGGTAGAGCGCCGAGCGGGAAAGCGCAAAGTGGCGCGTGATCATATTGGCCGAGAGCAACGGATTGGTAAGATTGCGTTCAATGAAGATCTGGATGGTCTGAAGGTTGATGTCCATGAGCGCCTCACGCTCGGCGGCAACCGCCGCCGAAAGCCCGCTCGACACGATGGCGGACGCCACCTCCCCAGCCAGCTTACCTTCGGGGCCGGCAAGTTTGGGCGCGATCTTTGCCATGGTCAGCATATGCTCGCCGAGCAGAACGCCAAGTGCTGAGGAACCATCGACCCGCGCTCCGTGCAGGCCATCAATCACGCGGGGTGGGAGCCGGATCATGGAACGCGGCAGGATCAGGCTCACAATGTCCATGTCGGTCGCCTGACTCTGCATAGGGCGGCTGAGATCAAAGCAGACAATGTCGCCTGCTCCGCCCTTCGCCACCCCGCCATCTGCATTGTAGGCGCACTCGCCCTTTACGTAGAGCTGGACCAGCAGATGATCGACTCCGGTTGCCGCCACGCGCTCCTTGGAGCGGACGAAACGCTGTGCACTCGCCGAGGATTTGCCGATCAGGAAATGGCCGAGATTGTAGCTGGCGAGGTCCGCTCGGAAAGCGTCCAGGCCATCGCCTGACGGGATCGCATCAAACAAGCTGGCGACGCCCATGCGCCAGTATTCGTAGTTCTCCTCGCGACTCAATTGCGAAGACCGGATTATCTGCTGCTCGACATTCTCTGTGGTCAAACCACGTCCCCCAAATCAACGTCCGGACGATCGATATCCGCATACGTTCAATTTTGGTATTCCGTTAGGGCAGGATTTAAAAAGGTCCTGTCGTGTCGCGGCTTTAGACCAGGTTTTTGACGATCAGGAGCGCCCAGATAAATTTGCAGGCGATGTGCAGCGCCTGATCCGAATGGATCGAAGTGATTCCACGATTTTTCAGGCTATCGACGGCGAAATGCATAGTAGTCTCAAGCATTCCAATGACGACGGAGCCGGTTACCAGCCCTGCGAGGCCACCATGGATCACCGAATGGGCGGCCAGAAGGTGATACCAGGGTACGCCGGGAACCGGCGTGTTCCAGTTCTTGCCACGGGCCATAAAGTCATTCTGAAGCGGATAGTCGCCGAGCGCATGGCCAAAGACCAAAAGGGCGAACAGGGTGACGAATTCCCCGGCCATCATGCACTGCCGTCCCTACCACCTGAAAGTCGTGTCAGGAGATGCTCGAAGCGTGCGCCGGCAAGAGAAATCGTGTCCAGGATGCCCTCGTCCAGCTCATCCTCCATCACTGCTTCCGCCTTGAGGCCGCCGCGCGCGTTCATGCGCTGCGTCGTGCTGCGCAGGCGATCGGCCAGGAAGATCGCGAGCGCCTTGTAGAAGCGCCCACAGAAGCCAGGATTCTCAGCAAGTCGAGCCTGGAGGTCGCGCTTGTCGACAGCAAGGATCAGCGCCCCTTCCGTCGCCTCAACGGTCGCCGAAGGCGGAGCGGAATCGACGAGCGACATTTCACCCACCACCTCGCCGCGCCCGAGCCGCGCGACTTCGCCAATGCCGGAGGCGACCACGGCGACCTCGCCCGACAGTACGAAAAACAGGTCGCCGACCGGCATGCCCTCGCGGATGAGCACGGTCCCCGCCTCGGCCTGGAACCGGCGCCCCTTGCGGGCCATCCACTCGATGTCCTCGTCGTCCAGTTGGCCCAGAATGTAGAGTACCTTGCGCATCAACCCTCTTCCTCAAGTAATTGGCGCCGGGCAAGCGCGTGGAATGGCCCCCGTGCCTCCATCAACTGATGGTAGGTGCCGCTTTCTACCAGCCGGCCTTTGTCCATCACGAAGATGCGGTCGACGTTCATGATGGTGCTGAGACGGTGGGCGATCACGATGCGGGTGACGGAAAGCCGCGCCAGCGTCTCCGTCACGACGCGCTGTGTGCGATTGTCGAGCGCGCTCGTCGCCTCGTCGAGCAAGAGGATATTGGGTTCGCCCACGAGAGCACGCGCTAACAGGATGCGTTGTCGCTGCCCACCCGAAAGCGCACTGCCGCCATCGTTGAGGACAGTGTGCATGCCCATGGGCATGGCCTCGATATCGGGTGCAAGCGAGACGAGGCGCGCCGCCGCCCAGGCGGCCTCAAGCCCGTGTCCCGAGGCGCCGGCGATATTTTGATAGACCGAGCCCGGGCTGATGCGCCCATTCTGCAGCACCACGCCAATTTCCGAGCGCAGCGCCGCCGCATCCAGCCGGTCTGCGGGTTTGCCGTCGAAGAAGACGGCGCCTTCCTCGGGCGTGTCGAAGCCGAGCAGAAGCCGCATGATGGTCGACTTGCCGCTGCCGGATTCGCCGACGATGGCGACATATTCGCCGGGCTGGATCGCGAAGCTCACGTCCCGGAGTACAAGCGGCCCATCCTTGGCATAGCGGAAATTCACGCGGTTGAAGGCAATCCCACCGCTGAGCCGCCCCGGCACCTCGCGCTTGCTGCTGGCTTCCGGCTCGGCCTCGAGAAGCGGCAGGGTACGCGCCACCAGCGGGCCGATGCTCAGGAGCTCGGAACTTGCCGTCACGGCCGCGACGAAGGCCGAGGACGACTGGCCGAAGGCCGCAGCGAACGCGACGAACATGCCGGCCGACATGGATCCCGCGGCGTCGGGCGCGCCAGTTCCAGTCACCAGCGCCGCGATGGCTGCCAAGGTCGTCTCGTATTTGAACACGAGGAGCAGGCAACCGAAGATGAAGAGCAGCGACAGCGACGGTAGCACCGCGACAGTGACCGTCTGCCAGCCGCCGTAGAAACGCGCGCGCTCGAAGGCGCGGCGTTCCGGCATGGAGCGCCAGACCCATTCGGCGAAAGCGCGCATTTCCGCTGCTGCAGCGCGCAGCTTCGGCAGACCGACAAGGACCTGAAGCAAAAACCCCTCGAGCTGGCCATTGAGCCGGATCCGTTCACGCTCGTGGCGCAGCTGCTTGCGGGATATCCAGCCGGAAACGAGCATCATGACCGTGAAGGGAATGACAGCAAGGAGGGCAAGCCGCCAGTTGATGAACAGCATTGTCGCCATGCCAGTCACAGCCCCAACGAGGCCGAAAAGCCCGCTGAGTGTCGAGGCCGTCAGGATCTGCCGCACCTCCTGCAGGCCAAGGGCACGCTGACCGAGATCGCCCACGGAGAAGCTCTGGAAGAAGCGAACCGGCAGCCGCAGGAGCCGCAGCATGATGGCCGCCTGCAGCTTGGCATCCAGGACCGCTTCCATGCGGGCAACGCTCATGGCGCGCGTCAACTCGAATAGCGACTGGCCGAGCGCCGCCGCGATCAGGAGTAGCGCCACCTGCACCAGGCCGGCACGGTCGTTCATTGGAACCACCGAATCGAAAAGGATCCCGGTTGCGACTGGCAGCGAGGCCGTAGCCGCAGCCGCAAGCATCGCTGTCAGCGCGATGCGCCGCGCATCCTGCCCAAGGCCGCGGGCCGCAAAACGCATGAGATCGCCCATGCCGAGGCTGCGGTCTTCCAGCATGGGATAAATCTGGAGGGCGCCGGGCCTTATCGAGGCAGCCAACACCGCATCGACCTTGCTGTCGATCGATGCGCCTACAGCGCGGAACCGGCCGCCGCCGGTAGGAAGCAGCGCAATAGGCTCGCCTCCCACCATTTGTGCCAGCATCGGCAAGCCGTCGCGTTTCCACCAGCCCTCGGCCAGCGCGATGGCGCGATAATCAAGCAGGAGGTCGCTCAGGATCGGCTCGAAAGACTTCGCCTTAGTAGCCCGCCTACGCGCAGCATCCGGCAGGCTGTCGGGCTGCTGGCCAAAAGCTTCAAGCACGCTTTCGACCGCATGCAGCCACGGATTTTGCGAGGCGCGGCGGTGGTGGCGTATTGTGGCGAGTGCGCCCAGCGCATCTGAGAATCGCCGTTCCGATGCCTGGTCCCGGCCCTGTTCGCGGCGTTCGTCGGCCAGGCGCCCTGCCGTGAAGGAGCGGACGGCCCATTCGATTGTTGCAAGGGCAAGCTGCTCCAGCGCCTCGCAAATCTCCGTGGTCGAAGGCACTGGGACGGGGCGAAGCACGGTCTGGGACGTCGCCGTCAGCACGCCTGGAGCAGCGAGAGGAAAGAGCACGCCTTCCGAAAGGGGAACACCGCTCCAAGCCAAGCCCGGCATCTCGGCTTCCACATAAGAAATTTCACGGGCGGCCGAGGAGCAGGTCTCGCCTTCCGAAAGCAAAAGTCGCTCCCCTTCCACCAGATGGTTCGGCCATTGCTGAGACCCGGCGACGGCGGTATTCAGGCCACGGATCCACTCGTCGGACATCCCGCAGGCATCCTCGATGCCAATGCGCTGGAAGCGCGACCCGAGCCCGCCGACGGCCACGAGCAGCCCCGCCGCGACCGGTTTGGTGGAAATGATCACCGCCCCCTGCTCCGCTCTAAAGAGGTGGCGGCGTGCATCGCTTTGCTGGTCGAGCACGAAGATATCGGCATAGCCCTGGACGAGCCTATAGGCGCCTAGACCCACATTCAGCGGCAGGGGACGGTTGCTACCACCATCGATGAGGCCACCGGTCGGCGAGCCATGGCTGAAGGCGTGCTGTTGCATCAGAGGCCCCCTCGGACGAGGGAGGCATATTCACCCTCCATTGCCATCAGGGTGTCGTGATCGCCGCGCTCGACGATGCGCCCGCGGTTGAGCACGATGATCTCCTCACAGTCGCGGATCGTGCTCAGGCGATGTGCAATGATCAGGCAGCCGCAGCCCCGGCGCCGCAGATTATCGTCGATCCGTTTTTCGGTAACCGGGTCGAGTGCTGCCGTCGCCTCGTCGAGAACGATCAGTGCGGGACTGGCGCTCAGCACCCGCGCCAGTTCCAGCCGTTGGCGCTGGCCGCCGGAAAAGTTCAGACCGCCCTCGGTCACATGGGCGTCGAGCTGGCCGGCGCGCGTCAGGACATCGTCGAGGATGGCAGCGTCGGAGAGCGCGGAGATTAGGGACGCTTCCGGAATGGACTCGTCCCAGAGCGTCAGGTTGTCGCGAACCGAGCCCTCGAACAGAAATATCTCCTGGTCGACATATCCGATGACATTGGAGCGGCGTGCCTGCGGGAGCGTCAGTCCATTCACGCCACCAATGCGAATCCCTCCAGACCAGGGCGTCTGGAGGCCGGCAATCAATCGCCCGATCGTCGATTTTCCGCTCCCCGAGCCACCCACGAGCGCGACGCGCGCGCCGGGCTTCAGATTGAGCGTGAAATCCTCGATCAGGGGCGGATCGAGCGGCGAATAGCCGAAACTGACCCGGTCGAGCTCGACATGGCTCGAAGCCGGCACCGCCGCCGCATCGCCGGCGGCAACGGGCCTGGCGCGGGTGATGTCTGCAATCCTTACGAGATCCGCCCGGATCGACTGGATCTGGCCGGCGAGACCGATGAGATCGACTACAGGGGCGTTAAAACTCTGCGCAAGCCCCTGGAAGGCGACAAGCGCGCCAATCGAGAGATGGCCTTGCATGACGCTGATCGCCCCCAGAACGAGAACGAGCACTGCGGTCAGGGCCTGGATCGTCGCGGGTACCGCGTTGACCAGGGTCTGGGTCAGCGTCACCTCCGCGCGCGTGCCCAGAACGCGGCTGTGCTGGCTCGCCCATCGCCGATAGGCCTGGCCTTCCATGTTCGACGCCTTCAGCGTCTCGATGGCACGGATCGGACCGAGCGTGGCGGCAAGGAGATTGCCGAGGTCGAGCGAGAGCTTGGTGCTCTGAGTGCGCTGTAACTTGCCGCCCTGGTAAACCACGAAAACGTACAGCAACTGCGTCGCCAGAATGCAGGCGGCCAACAAGGGGCTAATCAGCCAAAGGATAGCCGCGTAAGCGACGAGGCTCGCCAAGTTGAAGACAGTGGAGGCGAGCCGGCCAGAGAGGAGATCGGCGATGCGCTCGTTGGCGTGCAGGCGGCTTGCCATTTCGCCCGGATGCCGCTGGGTGTAGAACTCCGCCGGCAGCCGGAGGAGGTGCCAGAGCAGCTTGCTGGCCGGCACCACAACCTGCTTCATCTCCAACCGCCGCAGCCCCGCCTGCTGCAGGGCCGTCGCCGCAAGGCGCAGCAGGAGCACGGCGAGCATCGCAACGGCAAACGCGAAGAACCAGTCATGCTGCCGGCCGATGAGGATGTTGTCGACAAAGACACGGGTGAAGACCGGCACAGCGACCCCCGGCACTACCAATGCCAGCGAGGCGAGAAGGACAAAGACGAGGCCCTTGCGAGAGCCCTGCAGCCGCTCGAGCATCATCGGCCAGGCGAGCGGCGGCGCGCCAGTGCGCTCGAACGTCTCGGACGGCTCGAAGGCAAGCACGACGCCGGTGAAGGCTTCGGACAGCTCCCGTTTCGTGATCGTCCGCCGGCCGACAGCCGGATCGTTGATGAACACGCGATTGCCCCGGATAGACTCCAGCACAACGAAGTGATTGAAGTTCCAGTGAAGGATCGCCGGCCAGGGCACATCGGCAAGCTTGTCGGCCTCCTTGCGGAAGCCCTTGGCGGTGAGGCCATAGTGGCGAGCGGCCTTCAAGAGGTTGGTCGCCTTGGTCCCGTCGCGCGAGACACCACAGGCAAACCGCATTTCCTCCAGCGTCACCCAGCGGCCGTGGTGCGCAAGGATGATGGCAAGGCTAGCAGCCCCGCATTCAACAGCCTCGATCTGCAGGATCTGCGGCGTCGCACACCGCCCGGACCACGTGCGGAGGAAGCCTGATCGTGCGCTTTGTGCAAGGCCGGTCACGCGCCGAGCGCCTTGCGCAGGAGCGGCAGCAGGAAGGAGACCGGCGTGCGGCTGTCGACGGTCACTTTGGCTGTGCCCGTCGTGCCTGCGCTGAGCTCCGCCGACGCACCGGTGCCTCCCGACCAGCGATAGCCGCTCGCGGTGGTTTCGTCGCGCTCAAGTTCAACCACCGCCGCAAAGGGCGCACCTTCCTTGGCAAAGCGGGTGACAAGCACGTCGTTCTGCAACACGGCCTGCATCCCCTCCGGCGTCGAGGGAAATTCAGACACAGACAGAATACGGCCGACGAGCGTTCCCCAATTTTCCTTTTCGAGGCCGCCGAGCTCGACATTGACGGGCATGCCCGCCTTGATGCGTTTGCCTTGTGCCGGCGGCACGTAGAGCATGAACTGCAGGCTGCCCTCACCGGCCGCCACGCTGGCGACGCGGGTGCCAGAGGGCGTGAAGGCGCCGAAGGGTGCCTTCCACTCGACGAGGGTGCCATCGGCCGGGCTCGTGACCTTGCCAAAGAGCGACAGTTGAAGGTCGAGTTGCTTGACCTCGGCATCTGCAGCGAGAACCTTTTGGTTCTGCTCGAAGAAGCGGCGCTGGTCCTCCGACTCCGCGGCGAACTGTTCGGCCGCAACCGCAAGCAGTCCGGTGCGCGCTGTCGCGATGTCGAGCGTCGCGCTGGCCAACTGTTCGCGCGTCTGCTGCACCGCCAGAGCCGTGGTGACGCCGCCAGCCGCCAGCTTTTCCTGATTGCCGACAAACTGCTCGTAGACGGTGCGGCGCTGCTCTGCGGCACGCATCTGAACTTCTAGTGAGGCCTTGCGCGCTTCGGCATTCGCCAGCCTGGCATCGGCGACCGCCTTCTGCTCGCGGCGCAAAGCTTGAAGCGCCTCCTTCGCCGCTTCGGCCTGAGCCTTCGCCAACGCGAGCTTCGCGGAAGCGTCAGGCTGGTCGATCTCGGCCAGAACATCCCCTTTGCGCACACTGCCGCCAATGAGCTGGCCAACGGGGAGCAGCTTGCCGGATGCAGTGGAGATCGCGTCCACCATCTGGCCGCCACCGGAAAAGAGGATGCCCTGCCCCTCGATACGCGTCGGAATGCTGGCGGTGAATGCCCATGCGGTTGCAGTGGCGAGCAGGATCAGCAGGCCGAGAAGCGCGGCCCAACTGCCGGAGCCGGTGATGACGATGGCCTCGTCGAGTTGCTCCGGCGATGACAGCCGGTCCAGCGCTTCCTGGCGATAGAGGTTGGATTTCTGGTTGTTCATCAGCTCGCCATTCCCCAGCTATTTCGAGCGTGCGACATAGACGCCGTCCCATTCACCCTCCGGTGGGTCGATGGTCAGGGTAGCCAGGCGTTCGGCATAAAGGTCGTAGAGACCCGCAAGCTCGGCCGTTTCGTGGAGGCGTAGCGCAGCAAGCGCATCGTGTGCAGAGCGGAAATCGCCCGTGCGGTAGAGGTCGAGGAACGCCTGATGCCGCTGAGCGAGACCGCGAAACGCCTTGCCTTCGGCAACAGCCTCATCGCCGAGCAGCGCATAAAGCCGGACAGGCGTCGAACGCCCTTTCACCCGAACAAAATCCGCCTCGAGGAAGGCCAACCCCTTTACGGCCTGGCGCGTGAACTCGCTGACGGCGATCGTCACGCCGTAGAGCTTCGTCAGGCTCTCGATGCGCGAGGCGAGGTTGACGCTATCGCCAAGCGCCGAATAGCTGAAGCGCTGGGCCGAGCCGAGATTGCCGACGCAGGCCTCGCCACTATTGATGCCGATGCCGATGCGGATCGGCACCAGGCGACGTTCGTTCAGCCGCTCGACGGCGCGCGCCATGTCGAGCGCGGCGCGGCAGGCCTTTTCCTCGTGATGCTCGATATCGAGCGGCGCGTTCCAAAAGGCCATGATCGCATCACCGATATATTTGTCGATCGTCGCCTCCCGAGTGAGCAGCACATCGGTCAGCGGCGTCAGCACATCGTTGATGAGGCTGGTAAGCGCCTGCGGGTCCATGCCCTCCGAAAGCGTGGTGAAACCGCGGATATCGGAAAAGAGCACGGTCAGGTGCCGGGTCTCGCCACCAAGCTCCAGCGCCTTTGGCTCCTCGGCGAGCCGCTCCACCAGCGCCGGTGCCAGATAACGGCCGAAGGCTTTCTTGACGAACTGCTTCTCACGGTTCTCCAGCGCCAACCGGAGTGGGATGAGCACCAGGAAGACTGCCAGCAGCGTAACCACGGCTCCGACGGGATCGATCAGGTATTGCGCGCGAGAGAAGGCGAACCATGAGGCCGCGAGCGAAAGGCTGGCGAGCACTGTAAAGACGAGCGTGCTGGCCAACGCGGAACGATGGCTTGCGACGAGGATCAGGATCACTCCCGCGACAAATGTCACCAGCAGCGTCGCACCCTGTGCCCAGTCGGGCTCTTGCAGGAAAACCCCGGCAACGATTTGATCTATGATTTCGGCATGAACGTTTACGCCGGGCATTGCCGCTGAGATGGGCGTCGCCACGATATCGCGCAAACCGACCGCGCTTGTGCCTACCAGCACAATGAGGCCTTCGAGCTCCGTCAGGTCGGCCCTGCCCCTGATGAGATCGGCGGCGCTTATGACCGGCATTTTGGAAAGGCCTGAATAGTAGACGCGAAAGCGCCCGTCCGAGCCCGTGGGAACCGTCAGCTCCCCCACCCGCATGGCACTCATTCCCGGCCGGCCGCCGCCGCCTTCGCTGCTGGCGTCGTTGCTGCGGATCACGAATCCTGATGCGCCTTGTGCCAGACGCAAGGCCTCGACGCTGAGCGCCGGGTAGAGTCTATCGGCAGCAATGGCGGCAAGCGGCATGGTGCGAATGACATGGTCGCGGCTCGTGGCAAAGGAAAAGAAGCCTGCCCCCGGCGCCGCCTTATGGAAGATATCGAGATTGCGGACGGCACCGGCAAATTGCGGCAGATAGGCGCGCGGATCACCACCGCCGAAGGCGAAACCAGCCTTGGCCTCAGGTGGGGTCTCGTCTCGTTCATCGGTCAGCGCGAGACCAACGGCGGCATTGGCGTGCGACAGCGAGCCGGCCAAAACCTGGTCGCTGTCGAGCTGGGCAGCATCCGCCGACAGGCCGATGCTCGCGCCCCGCTTGCGAAGCTCGTCCACAGCCTTGCCAAGCGATAGCCGGTCAGGCTCCGAGAACACGATGTCAAAGCCTATGGCGGCGACGCCGCTCTGTGTCAGACGGTCGACCATCTGCGCAATGACATCCCGCGACCAGGGCCACTGGCCCAATTCCGCAATGGACTTCTCGTCAATATCGACGACAGCCACCGGCGGTTCGGTGGTGGGGCGTGGCTGAATGCGTTGATAGGCGTCAAACAGGGGATTGGTCAGGATGTCCGTCGAAGCCGGAAATGCGCGCCAGAGCCCGAGGCACAGGAACAGCACCAGCACACCCGCCAGGGTCGTCGCTGACGGACGTGGGAACCTGCGCTCACCGGAACTTTTTGGCGCGCGCTTCATCTGCCACGAGTCATTCCGCTGCCGGCAATCAATTGCGGTTACCGCCGAAGATGCCGGATGCCGACCAGGCGCCATCGGTCGTCGAGAACGCCCCGAGAATGCCCTTCGCCTTGTCCGCGCCGTTGTTGGCGAAAGAGCCGGTTATGTCGGTTGCGCCATTGGTGCCGGTGAAGGTGGAAGAGCCGGCAAAGGAAACGTCACTGCCGAAATTGTGCCCGTCGAAGTTGCTGATTGAGACGTTGCCGGTGCGGGTGCCGAAATTCATCGTCGCGTTCATGGTGCCCGCGGCGATGTACTGCGCGTTGCCGTTCACCACGGTCCCCACGGCATTGCCGTCATAGGTCGCCGTACCGTTCTTCGGCATGTCCACATTCGCGGTGATGTCGCCGATCACCCAATTGCCCATGTGACCGGATGCCCAATAGCCATCGCCGCCATCCGCACTGCCCCACCAGCCCCAGCTCAGATAGGAGCAGCTGCAGAGTTCCGAGGACGTGCCGCCATTGAAGATCTTGACGGGCGCAACCTTCGAATTCACCACATAGGAGCGGTGGTTCTTACCGGAAGCCGCGAAATTGTCGTCGTCCAGATAGACAGCGCCGCCATAGCTATCCGTGAAGCCGATCTCGTTATGCGGGAGCGGCGGGCCACTGAACTGAGCGAACTGTTCGAACAGCGCGTTGAACGTCGCATTGGCCGCGTCGAACTGCATTTTCACCGTGCCGGCCCGCGCCGACGTCGTTCCGTCTACGGACAGCGCGATGGACGAAAAGCCGTTTAGCGTCCGCCCGCCATAGTTCCGCGTCACGCTCGTGTCGGTCGACGCGAGATTGCCCACATGCCCCGTCGAAAACCCGACTTCATCGAAGCCGGGATAGTTCGCCTCATCCCGGAAGGAGGAATAGGGATTTTCAGGATCGTTGGTCAGCACCACATACTGGCCGCCAGGACCGAAGATCGACGATCCGCCGTCGCCGCCGGCAACGCTGACCACGGTGCCCTTGTGGGCCGTAGAACCATCAGATGGATCAAGCCGGTCGCTGCCGCCCCGGTCGCCTTTGAAACCGTAGGATTTACCATCCCCCAGCAGCGAAATAGCGCCGGTCATGACTCCAAGCGCACTCTTTTGTTCCGGGCCAGTGCCATCGATAACGATCCAGGCCTGCAATCCCCTCGCCGCGACATTGGGATCGCTCCCGCCCGGTGTTCCGGCCACGAGGAAATCGCTCGAAACGGCGCCTGAAAGATCGACGCCGGCAAGGCGCGGCGCATACGTGAAGGGAATGACACCACCAAGGCTGCCTACCAAGGGATTGGTGGCATCGGCGCTGAGCGCGTAGTGACGCGTTCCTGAGGTAGCGAAGGCGCCGGGGACGTCAGCCGTCGGTCGACCGGCGATGGCATAGAGCGGGTTCGTGCCGTTCGTCAGCATATAGGCGCGGAAACCATCGAGGCCGACATAAGCTTTGCCGGAATAGGTCGAGCCACCGAAGGCGTAGCCGGAAACAGTATGAGCCTTGAAGGCGCTGTCGGCATAGACCGGCAGTGACAGACTACCGCCGCCGCCGAGCGCCAACGTTCCGTCCTGCCCGACGCGACCGATCAGCGTGCCAGTGCGATCCATTTCAGGCGAGCCACCAACAATGCCGTTGCCGCCGCCATCGTCGACCGGCAGGGGTAGGAGAACGCGTACCTTTGAGGTGAGGCTGGGGCCACCCCCTTCGCCACCGCCTTTGCGGATTGTCTCTTCGACGATAGCCGCCCTTGTATCGGCAGCAACCGTCTGCTGCGCCAACGCGCCCGGGCGCGCTTCCGGAACAGGGATGTTTGCCGGTAAACCAGCGTCCGAATTGTGCTGCGTCACGCCACTTCCACGAACCTGACCGTCCTGCGGCTGACGGGAGACACCCCCGTGGGCACCGTCTCGGCCGGCGAGTTGGCTCTGCATGGCCGCCTGGAAGGCGGGCGGCGTTCTTGTCACAGACCGCCGGTCGCCATCGACGATGACCGAATAACCGGCCTGGAAAAGCCGGTGTGACGCGCCATTCCCCGTCAGCGTGACTTCCTTGCCGAAGATCAGGGACACGTGGGGTGGATTGCCGCCATGGCCGCCCTTCTTGTCCTTGCGCGAGCGCGCCTTGCCCAGGCGCTGGCCGATCGCGCCCAGATCGATATCAACCACCGCGCCGCGGATGCCCGCCGTACCGACAGGCGTATTGATGGTTGCACCGCCCGCCGTCTTCGATGTCTTGCCGCCTACGAAGCGCATAAAGCCCTTGGAGAGGCTTGCCACGACCTTGGCCGTTCCAGCGTCGGGATCGTAGACGAAGCTGTCGATCGTCAGGCTTGAGTTCGGGCCGACCGTGAACGCCGTGCCGTCGGCAAGCAGGATCTGGACAAGACCACCCTCGTTGGTGTCGATCACCTGGTTGTGGATCACATCGTCGCCGATGGCGATGGTCTTTACGCCCTGACCCGGGATTCGAGCCTGGGCATCCTGATTGACCGCCGTTGCAACACCCACGCGGGCCGCCTCGGCAACCGAGCAATTGGTCGCCACGATGAGTGCCGTCAGAGCGGTTGCGGCAAGAAGTGCTGTTCTCGATCGTCCCATCTCAGAAAACCTTCGTCAGGCTGATGCCGAGGGTGGCATTGTCGAATGTTCCCGTGTCGTAGTTGGACCACGACTTCTGGTAACCGGTCTGCAGCAGGGCGGCCCATTCCGTCGTCAGCGGAATGGTCTGAGTCAGGCCAAGGGTCCACATCGTCGTGCGCTGCGCGGCAGAACTGATCATCGGATCGGCCGCATCGTTCTTGCGGCGGGAGATCTGATTGGTGATCGATATGCTCCAGGGCTCCGGCAGGCCCGCAAGCGGCGATCCGTACTGGATCGTAAGGCCGGCAAAGCCACTCGCCTGCCAATAGGCATTTCGTGCGATGTCAGCCTCGAAGCGGTCGACGGTGCCTGCGAGGTCGAGGGTCAGACTATCCGACAGGCGATACGAGGAAACGAGTTGGCCCTGGAACCGATCGCCACTCTTGTCACTCATCTGCGGATGCGCATCGGAATCGTGGTAGCGCTCATGGCGATATTCACCGCGAACGCCGTAGAACCAATCCGTGGTCGGGCGCGCGCCGAGGAACACCCCGCTGCCCAGGCTCGATGTCAGCGGATCACCCGACAGGATGCCGCCACTCGCAATGCCGTAGACATCGAGCGTATAGTTCTCGAGGCCAAACCGGTTCAGGTCGAAAGACGGGCCGGCGGCCAGTTCCGCATAGGCAAGGTTTAGCTCCTCGCGCTTCGCATAGCCTTCGCCGTAGGTCCGCAGGCTTGCCTTGAATTCGACGCCCTGGGCCGGCAGGTCGAACACACCCAGGACATTGCCCGAGATAAACCCACTTAGGTCGGGTGCCTTGCGAGCATCTTCCGAGAGCAAGTAGTCGAGGCCATTCAGATTGACAAAGGCCGATGCCGGGCCACCGTTGGCGTTGGTCTGATAGCGCGTGCCGATGCTGAACGAACCCGAATAGGACGAGGCACCGTTTCGGCTGGCAATCGCCGCCTGGTATTGGGAAACCTTGTTGCGCACCTCCTCGGGCACGTCACCATTGGAAACCGCGGCATCGAAATAGGTGCCTGCAGTGCTATAGGCCCCGAGGCGAAAATATAGCACGCCCAGTTCGAGTTGCAGCCGCGGAAGGCCTGGCGCGAAGATCAGCATGCGCTCCAGCGTGGCGATCGCCCCTTCTAGATCGCCTACCTGCGAGGAGAGCGCAGCATATTCGAACGCGGCATCGAGATTGCTGGGGTCGTCCAGCATCACCTGGAACAAGGCTGTCCGCCGCGCCTCAATCCGCTGGATGTCGCCCGCGGCGGCGCGGGGCGGGCGGTTAAGATCACGCGGAGCAGCTTCGGTTGCAGATACGCCGCCCAACGACAGGAACGCGCAGGCAGCCACGCCACAGATCCACCTGGATAGCGTTTTGCCAAAAGTCATATGTCGCCCGAGACCCCAACCAATTCCAGCGCCCAATTAGCACGGCGAGCAAAGAGATGACGACAAATCAATGGCTTAGGATTGGAGCCTTTCCGTCCCAAAATAGTTGCTTTTTGTCCCAGGCAACGTTTTGCACCATCGCATGCCCGCGTGTTCCGCTATCGGTTGGGCAACGGACGGCGCGTTTCAACCAGTGCGGCCATGGGCAATTTGACGAAAGAGAACGGCAGGCTGCCGGCAGGAGGAATACGCGTCCGGACGCCGGAAGTACGGCAGGGCGAGCATGCCGAATGCGGCTTGGCCGCGCTCTCCATCGTCCTCGGCCACCATGGCCTGCATGTACCGATGGCGGAGCTGCGCCAGCAGGCGGGCACCACCCTGTTCGGCTCAACGATCCGGCAATTGCGAGACATCGCCCGCAGCTACGGCTTTGAGGCCAAGGCCCACCGCACCGAACCGAAAGACATGTCAGTCATCGGCCTGCCGCTGATCGCGCATATGCGCTTCATCCATTTCGTGGTGGTCGAGTGCATCGGCAGCGCGGTCGTGCATGTCAACGATCCGTCCTGCGGACCGGTCGTTCTGGACCGGGCGGAATTCGACCGGGATTTCACCGGCATCGTCCTTTCGGTGAAGCCGGAAACGGTGGCGCGGCGCGGCAGGCCCTTCTCCTTCGCGACCGCCCTGTTGGACACATGGAAGCCGCAGTGGGCGAAGCTGGCCCTGGCCGGCGTTGCCTCCGTTACGGGCGGCATCGCCGCCACGGCAGGCATCTGGCGACTGGCATCGCACGGACCTGCCAGCCTCGGGATGGACTTCCTTCTCCTGGCGGCATCGCTTTGCACTAGCTGGCTCGCGATCCTCCTTGTGGAACAGGTTGGACTCGATGCACGGCGCCGGTGGAGCTCCGACTTATACGCGGCGCTCGGCAAGGCCGGCAACGAACATTATCTCTTCAGCAAGCCGGAGCAGACGCTCGCTCAGTTTTCGGCCCTCGATCACGTTCAGAACTCGAACATTCTCCGTGCCCTGCTGACGGTGCTCTGGCTGCTGGCCGCACTCGCCTCGGGCACGGCGCTGGCGCTCGGTCCGGTTCTGCCGGTAGCTCTTATCAGCCTCCTTCAGATAGGCCTCCTCGGCTGGGCTGCGACTCGCCGCGGCAGCCGGATCGCACGAAACGGCCATGCGGAACTTTCCGCGCATGGCATCGATGCTGAACACCTCGCCGATTCCGATTGGTACAGGATTGGCCAGGCCAGCGACGGCCTCTTCTCCCGCGTGGCAGGGCATCATGCTCTGGTCGCGTCCGAATTCTTCAAGACGGCTAACGAACGACGGCGCATGGACACGACGCTCTTCGGCCTAGACATGGTGAAGATTGCTGCGCCCTTTTCTATCGCCGCCGCCCAAGGGGAGATTGCCGGCCTTGTCCTTGCGCTAAGCGTTGCCGCGGCCGGCAGCGTCATGCTCCGACGTATCGGCAGGGACATCCACTTCCAGCCACTGAAGAACGCCTTGCACCGGCTTGGCGACCTGCCGGTCGAGGTCGTGAAGGATCCGCCTGCGTCGCCGCGGTCAGCAGGCGGGAAATTCCGCATGGAAAATGCCGGCTGGTATCCGGGCGGCATCAATCGCCCGCCCATCGAGAGTGTCTCGGTTTCCCTCTCGCGCGGAGAGGTTCTTGTCGTTAATGGCGCCTCCGGCGCCGGGGCGACGACCTTCGCCCGGCTGGCTTCCGGCATGCTGGACCCCACGGAAGGTATCGTGACCCTCGGCGGCATTCCCCTTGCGGAACATCCCCCGACCGTCGCCATCCTCGTCGACCATTTTGTCCCGATTGTGCCGGGGACGCTGCGGGAAAATCTCAGTTTCGGCGCGTCAGGCATCGGCGATACCACCATGCTGGCCGCGCTCCGCCTCGTCGGGCTCGACGACGTTCTAGCGCCACGCGGCGGCCTTTCCCTCATCTTGAAGGCTGATCAGCCGCGACTGAGCGGCGGCCAGTTGCGACGCATCGCCATCGCCCGCGCTCTCTGCCGCTCGCCTCGCCTTCTGGTGCTCGACGAGGCACTGGACAACGTCGAGACCTCTCTGGCCAAGACCATTCTCTCCCGGTTGCGGGCGCTCGGCATGATCCTGGTCGTCACGACGAAGAACGCCGATCTGCTTGCCGCCGGCGACCAGCGGCTGGACCTTGGAGTCGCCAATGCGGCCTGAGGGCATGGAGGGACGGGATCGCCTGCGGTTTCGGCGGGTACGCTTCGCAGCGGCCTTGAAACCGTCGCATAACGCCGGCCCGCTCCTCGTTCACGACCACGACCGCAAGGCTTGGCTGCGGCGCATCGCCGTCGACGCGGGGGATCGCGTGGACATGCCCTATCCAACGGTTCCGGCAGGCCGGCTTTCCCTTCGCAGTTGGGTCGCGCGCTGGCCTCTCTCTCGCTCCCGTGCAGCGGTGCTGGCGGATGCGGTGCTTGCCGGCTTTCCGATCATGACGCTGCTCCTGCCCTATCTGCTGTTGCAGGCCCCGAATGACCTCATCCGAGCTGGTCTCATCGTTGCCGCCACCTGCCTGTTTTCGGCGTCCTCCCCCGCCCGTCAGCGACTGGAACGCGACGAAAGCGTCCGCATTCACGCTCGCTTCTGGGACCGGATCATCGAATCCACGCTCCCCGCTGCCGATCCCGACGATACGAGCGACGATTCCCTGCAGCGGGCCTTCCTGCTCCGACGCGGCCTGGAAGGCGTGCTCACCCTTGCCGCCGAAGGCAGGAATCTGTTTGCCCCCGCCGCGGTGACCATTGCCGCGGCGGTCTTGATCGTTTCATTGCCGGACACGACGCTCCACGCACTACTGGCGATCATCCTTCCGCTTGCACTAAGCTTCACCTTCTTGCTGGGTGGACGTCAGCTCGCATTGAGCAACCGCGTCGCCTTCAGCCGGCATCGCGTAACGAGACTTGAAATTCGACTGGCGCGGGCGATGCCGAACCTTCGGCAACTGGGGCTTGCGCCACAACGCCTTTTCGAGCTGGTAACCCGGCAGCAAGAAACCGCGGAACACCGGCGCGCGTTGCGCATGCTGGGCGCCGCTGCTGGGGCTGCTCCCTTCTGGCTCACCGCAGCGAGTTTGGCGATGGTTCTTGCCATGCGCCAACCCCTCGATGCCGCCGGGCTTGCTGGGTTGCTTCTGCTGGTGCCGGCCACCTATTGCGCGGCCGATATTGGCCAGCGCCTCGCCCAACTGCTCGACGCATGGCGGCGGACCGGGGCAATACGGCCATTGCTGCTCGACCGGCCGTGCCCTACCGCGGAAGAATGCCCGGTCGCTCGCATCCGGACCGTCCGGCTGGACGACATCCATTTCCACCACGACCCGGCCTCCACCTCCCTCTTCACTGCCTTCTCGCTCGCGATTTCCTGCGGCGAAGTCGTGGCCCTCACAGGGCCTTCCGGCAGCGGGAAATCGACGCTCATGGCTATACTGATGGGGCTAAAGACCCCGCAAGCCGGGCGCATCGCTGTCAATGGCCAGTGGCGTGACTGGCCGGCGCTCTCTACCTATCGCACCCGCATCGCCGGCATATTCCAGGACACGCCCATCGGCTTCGTCACCATTCGCGGCATCATCAGCCAGAACGCACCCATGGCTCGGGAAGCGGACGTCCTCCAGGCCGCGGCCGATGCGGGCCTTGCCCAGGCAATCGCTACCCTCCCCATGGGCTTGCAGACGCTAGTTGTGGAAGGCGGCTTTCCGCAGAGCATCGGCCAGCAATTGCTGATCGCGCGCGCACTCGCCCAGGCGCCAGACCTCCTCGTCCTCGACGAGACCTTTTCCAACCTAGACCAGGATGTCGTTGCGGGCATCCTCGCAGCGGTGCGCAGGCGCGGCATCGCCCTCCTCTTTGCCACGCATCGGGCGGACCTGGCCTTGCTGGCGGATCGAACTGTCAACCTCGACCCAACTTCGAAGGAGTTGCGATGCCCGAGCACATGACCTCGCCTCAATCCGCCGACGCATCTGCAAGCACTACCGGGTTTCCCCTGTTGACCCGCAACTCCTTGCACGCCGCCATGTTCGGGCTGATCGCCGGCATCGATGGCCTCGGCACCAGCGTCGCCTTCGCGGCCCTCATCTTCTCCGGTGGCCTGTCGCAAGGTTTTGGCACCGGGGTCAGCGTCATGCTGCTCAGTTCCGTCATTCTCGCGGTATACGTCTCGCTTCGCAGCCGCTATGCGACCAGCGTCGCCCAGGTACAGGAAACCACGATCGCGATCCTTGCCTCCGCCGTCACAGCTGCGACCGGCGCGATGGCCGCCGCGAACGCCGACGAGAAGGTCAGCACGGCCTTCGCCATCCTCGGTGCGAGCACCTTGGCGACGGGGGTCTTCTGCTATCTGTCGGGCCGATTTCGCCTTGGTGCCCTCGTGCGCTTCCTTCCCTATCCCGTCGTTGCGGGCTTCCTCGCCGGTTCTGGCTGGCTGCTGCTCGAAGGTGCCCTGATGATGGTCACCAACGCCGATACACCGTTCGACATGGCGCAATCATTCCGCGATCCCGCCGTTCTCGGCCTTATGCTGCCGTCCATCCTTTTCGCGCTGGCCATGGCCGCCAGCGTGCGCCTCTCGCCGAGCCCGCTTGCCCCGCCCATCCTCATGCTCGTTTCGATTGCCTTGTTCTATCTCTGCCTGTGGGCAGCCGATCTACCGGTCGAAACGGCGCGTGCATCGGGCTGGCTGCCCGATCTTTCGGGTCCCGGCGGACTGCAGCTGCCCTCCCCGCTCGCGATCATCAGAGAGGCCGATTGGATGGCGGTACTTTCCGTCCTGCCGATGCTTGTCTCGGTTCCGCTGATCGCCATGGCCGGGCTGCTGCTCAACACGAGCGCGCTGGAACTGGCGGCGGGCCGCGACATAGATGCGAATGCTGAGCTGAAGACAACCGGGCAGGCCAACATCGTGGTCGGTCTTCTCGGCGGAGCCTCGGGCTTCACCGGCCTCAGCATCACCCTGCTCGCCCGCAGGCTCGGCGTTACCGGCCGCTCGACTGGCATCGCCACCGCCGCGGTGATGGCTATGGCCCTGCCCTTCGCCACCGCACTCGCCGCAGGCGTCCCGCTCTTGCTTGCCGCAGGACTTATGATGATGCTGGGCGGAGAATTGCTGTATGACTGGGCCCTTGCCACGCGAAGGACCCTACCACGCCTCGAATGGGCGGTGGTGCTTGCGATCGTGCTGTCCATGATGGCCTTCGGTTTCATGACCGGCATGGCTGCCGGACTGATCTGCTCTGTCGTCACCTTCGTCTTCAACTATGCGCGCCTACCCGTCATCCGCCTCGCCGCAAGCGGCCACAACCGACGCAGCAGCAACGACCGTTCCGCTGCCGCAAGCCATCTGCTCAATGAAAATGGCCACCGGATCCATATCCTGGAGCTTCAGAACTACCTTTTCTTCGGCACAATGGAGCAGATCGTCGGCGCTGTGCGGCGACGGTTTGCAGAGGGCGGCGCACCGCGTTTCCTGATCCTCGATTTCCGCAATGTCAGCGGCGCGGACTCCGCCGCCGTCGCGGGCTTCTCGAAGATCTTCAACATGGCGGCCGTCGAACGGGTTGAAATCACGCTGTCAGCCCTGCCGCCGGCCGTCAGGCATCTTCTGAAACCCGCGATTGAGGACAGCTGCCACTGCGGAGCCATTTCCGTTGCCGTCGATCTCGACCATGCGCTCGAGGCTTGCGAGGAGCAGTTGCTCGGGGCAAGCAAAAGCACCCACGAGCCCGAAGACATCGCGCTGCAACTCGGGCGGGCGCTAGGGCCGCACCCTCGGCTGGCTGACCTCGTGTCTGTTATGGAGCGCGTGGAGTGCCGTGCTGGTGAGAAATTTATCAGCGCCGGCGAGGAAGCCGACGACATTTTCGTTGTCGGCTCCGGCAGCGTCAAAGTCCAGGTCACGCTTGCCAATGGCCGCCCGCTGCGACTGCGTGGCATGACGGCCGGCGCCGTGCTGGGCGAGGTCGCCTTCTATTTGGGCGGCGCCCGTACCGCCGATGTCATCGTCGAACGGCACGCGACCTTGTTCAAGTTGACGCGCTACGTTCTGGAGAAACTGGAAACGCAAGATCCCGAACTCGCCGTCCTGGCACACCGCCTCTTCGCCCGCGCCCTCGCCGAACGCCTGACGATCGCAAACCGTCTGACCATGCTCGTGAACGGCTGAACGGCCGGGCATTTCCGGGGTCTCGCCTTCCATTTCTCAGGAAGATCAGCAAGTAGAGGCGAGAAATATCTGTGTTCAGCCTCGGTCGAAAAACTCAGCTATCGCCATACACCTACATCGCCTTCACGCGGCACCTTGGAATGCCATTACCGGAACGAGCCCTCAGGCCAAAAGTGTTTACCTAACATCACCGCTTCTATCGGAGACTTATGGAAATCGCGGCGATTTTGTCGTCCCTGCGTTCCGTTCCGGCATGAGATCAGGCGCGAGTGTCCTCGTCGAGAAGAACGCGGGCCTCCTGTGCGGCTTCGATGAATGCCCTCCGAGCGACGCTGGGAGGCTTCTGGCCCTTGAGGACCTCAAGGCAAGCTCTCATGGCCGCTTGCCTTTTTTCATTGTGGGTAGACGGCCAAGCGCGCAGCAGAATTTTGGCGGCATCTTCCGTGCCGCACACAATGCGGTCGCGATCAATTCGACCAATTTGAATGCGCACTGGTTTGTGGAAACGCCTCATCCCCATGCACGGTGCTCCGTATCCAACAATGCCCGTGGTCAGGATCGGTCACCCTTGAGTTGCGGACAAGGCTTCACCGCACGCAAATCCACAGGAATTGCCCTCATCTGGAGACCATAGCCGGCGGCAGGGAGGCTGCTCTGACCTATCGCGGCCAGCGGCCTGGTGGAGCCCCGTTAATCTATCCATCTCTGGGGGTCGTCTTGGACAGCTCGCACCGCCGGCGAGGATCGTGGCAACAGATCAGGATCAGGTAGTCTGGTGTGGCCGCGCCATGGCATGGCGGATATGCCGGACAAGTTCACGCGCCGCCGGGCTCAGCGGACGATCCGGGCCGAAACCGCAAGATCGGTCCGGACCGTCGCCATGGTCGCGTCGAGCGTGCCGTTCTCGAAGACCGTCCGCCATGCCAGACCTGGCTTGCCGCCGTCACGTTGCGGTGTTCAGCCGCCGCTGCGATGAAGGCGCAGGGCCCCAGACCTCTGGGGTTCATTGCCGGCGTCTGGATGCTTTGGCACAATCCAAAGGGCTGGGCCATAACGGTCAGCGCAGCGGCTTCGTTTGCCTCGCTCGCGGACAAACCCGTTCAACTCGGACTATTGCTCGCTGCGACATTCGGCATTTTCGCGATTGTCTCGCTGTCCACGTGGTGCGTTACCGGGCTGATGCTCTCGCAGCTCCTACGCACCGATGGGCAATGGCGAGCGCTCAACTTTTCGTTGGGCCCTTGCTTGCGGCATCCATCGTGCCGATCTGGCTCTAGTCAAGGAAAAGCGCGCCCGTCATCTTCCATATACCTCCCTGGCGGGCAGCATCGGTCCGGTTGCCAACCGGCGGCATAGGGAAGCGCGAACATGTACAGACCGCTGAACAGGAGCAAGAAGAGCGGAAGCAGCGGCGAGCAGGATCGGCCATACCACCCGAGGGAGCGACCGTCGCCGGAGCGTAGTTCCAACCGTGTGACCGGAGCGCCTGATTTGCGGTGTGTGTGACCGGACAGCGAAATGGCGCTGCCCGGCCGCTTCTTCAGCCGTTCAATCGCAAATGTGCGTTCTCGAACGGCAAGCCTTCATCGTCAGTCGATCTTCGCGACACCTCGAGGAAACCAAGCGCCGTGTAGAACCGGACGGCTTGTTGGTTCTGGGTGTAAACCTCCAGTGAAAGCTCACCCTTCCGGACCATTGCGTGGGCAATCAGCTTGCGTCCTATTCCCTGCCCTTGCAGGTCCGGGGCGACAAAAATCGCCCCGATGAACGTGTCCAGCAAGCTAATGAAGCCAACAGGTTCACCCATGCGGCAGGCCACCCAGGTCTCGGCATTGGGCAGGTATTTCTCCTCAATCAACTGCCGCTGCTCGATGAGCCGCCGCTCGCCGATGAAAGGATGAGCCATAAGGGAAGCGTCGAGCCAGATGCCCGACAGTTTTTCGGTGTCCGTCGCCACTTCAAAGGGCCGGATCACCACATTCTGGTTCTTCATGAGAACTCCGCAGAATAAGTCATGCAAAGAGGATCAGCACCTTCATGGTGCCGAGCGATACCGCTACACGCGGTTCAATCGAAGCCTCTGCGCATAAATCTCCTTCTGCAGATATGTGGCATCTAGGCCCTTCGGATCATGGCGTCAATGGCGGCTTTGGGCCGGAAGCAGTCAGTCCGCTTTTGGAACATATTTGGCTGAAGCGGACATTCGCCAAACGATCCCTTGCGAATGCGCCTCTAGCCGTCGCCAATCGAACGAATGACCCGCGCCGGCTTTCCTTCGACCAGATACATCCCGGCAGAGCAGTGCGCGGAGATCACCTGTTTGCCGTCATCTATCCAGGTCACGTCGACACTGCATTTTTTCGAGCACCAGCGACGCCATGGCGACATCTTGCGCCGCAATCCCTGTGAGATCCGTGATCGTGACCTCGTCGGCAGACAAGCGCCCTTTGGCTCGACCAGCAAGAATATCTCCAAGGAGGACGACGTCGGAGGCAACCAGCAATCTCTCCCGGAGCGCGTGTGACGTTTCGCCATGGTGCAAACACTGCTCGCGATCATCCACCGCAATGACGCTCGCTCTGGCGAACAGCGAGGGCTCAAGCTCCTGCTTGCCCGGACTATCCGCCCCCACCGCCACGATGTGAGTTCCGGCCTGTACCGCCTGGGTCGGCACAACCGCACTTGCTGAAGGGGTGCACGTAACGATCAGACGCGTCTCCGCGCAAAGTTCCTGTATGGATGCGACCGCCACGGCAGTCAGGCCCTTGGCGCATAAGGCAGACGCAAGGGCTTCCGCACGATCAGCCGACCGGCCCCAGACGACAATGCGCTCCATGTTGAGGTGCTCGGCAATCCACTCGGCCTGTAGTTGGGCTTGATGGCCGGTTCCAACTATGCCCAACGTGCAAGCGCCCGGCGGTGCGCCGGCCGCAGCCGCGAGCGCGCCGGCGGCGGCTGTCCGCCAACTCGTCAGCCAGCCGGCGTCTCGCAGCAATGCCACCGGGGTTCCGGTGTGCGTATCGAATACCATTGTCACGCCGTCATTGACGGGCAAACCGCGCGACGGGTTCGCATAGAAGCCAGTCGCGACTTTCACTGCAAAATAGCGATCTCCGCGGAAGTATCCTGTCTTGATATGGCAATCTCCCTGCGCCTCGGGAAATTCCAATTGCACAGGTGGCGGCGAAACGGTTTTTCCTTGCGCGTGGCGGATCAAGGCGTCTTGCACCGCCTTCGTGATTTCCGATGGATCGCAAAGAGGAACAATATCCTCCAAGGTGAGGATAGGAAAACCCGTCGCCATTATTGGTTCCTGAACAGATGGTTGCGGAACGCAGCAAGCCCCTCGGCCAGGTTGGCTCTGCCGAACCCGATGCGGAATCGGTCGGTTGGCACCTGTCCGAGGTCCGATTTGTAGATGCCTGATGGCAGCAACAGCACGCCAGCCTGCTCGACCAGGTCGGTAGTGAATTCGTCCACCGAGCCCTCTCCAACGTAGCGAGGATAGCCAACGCATCCGCCATCGGGTTCGCGCCATTCAAACAAGGCCGGAAACTCGTCGAAGAACTCCTTGAGCAGAACGAGGTTCGAGCGCACCAGCATATTGTTGCGCGCCAGGATCTGCTCCCGGTTGCGTAGCGCGATGATGGCAAGCCGTTCGCTCGGTGCGGAGTTGCAGATCGACAAATAGTGCTTCATCCGCTCCATCTTGCCGAGCAAGCGCTCGTCGGTGGTAGCGATCCAGCCGATCCGTAGACCGGGAAGGCCGTAGGCCTTCGACATGACATTCAACGACAGCCCCCGTTCGTAAAGATCGGCGACTTGAGGCAATTGGCGTTCGGGTTTGGGGCCAAGTGAGCGATACACTTCATCGCTGAACAGCCAAATCCCGTGGCGTCGGCAAAGATCGATCAGGCCCTCCAACGTTTCCCTGGCAATGATCTTTCCGGTCGGATTGTGTGGGAAGTTGATATGAATGAGCTTCGTATTCGGGCGAATGGCCGCCGCTATCCTATCAAGGTCCAGATCCCAATCATTGTCGGGATCAAGGCCCACGCCGCTCACATCGCATATGGCCAGCGGGATTGTCTCGGCGGCTTGATAGTTTGGTGTCACGACTATCGCGTGATCGGTCTTTTCGAGCAGCACGTGATTGGCAATGTAGATGCCTTCCTCGGCCCCGGCGAAGCAGAGTATGTTCTTGGCGCTCTGCCTTTGATAGGTTTCAGCGATCGCCTCGCGCAGTTCGGGCGCGCCGTGCGTCTCCGTATAACCGAGCCAAAGATTTTCGAACGCGCCACGCTCTGCTTCCGTCGCCATCGCCAGCAATTCCTTCAGCGAAAGGCTCTGTGCATCGGAGGCCGTCAGATGATGCCGGGCTTTGAATTCCCAGCGGGAAAAGTGGGTTTCGAGCTTGAAGTCGGGAAGACTTGGCATCGTTGTGGTCCTCTCATCAGCGGCTTTCAAGCGCGGCTGTTAATTGTTGTGATTGACGGCAGTCGAGCTAAGGCCGAGGCGCCCGAACGGTCTTCAGCGTTTTGTAGAGCGTTGCGCGCGACAGGTTCAGGACCCTGGCAATATAGGGAACGGCGTTTCGGATCTCGAAGAGGCCACGAGCATCGAGAAGCGCCGCGAGGCTCGCCCGATGCTCCGCCGTCATCGAGTTCAGCGACAGGCGGTGATCTGAGAGAAACTGTCCGACGATGTCGTTGACCTCTTCCTGCCAGTCCGTTTCGAAAAGAACGGATGGTTTTGCCTCGGTGTCGGCAAAACACAGGAAATCACGCGACAAGGTCCGCATGGCCTCAAAGACCGATACGTCCAGGTTGATGCAGAACAGCCCTATCGGGAAACCGGAGCGGTCGGAGATCGCCGCGGAAACGGAGCGCATTTTTCGGCCGTCGAAGTTTGTTTTCGCATAAGGACCGAAGATTCGGCGATTAGACGAAACGACGTCTTCGATTTCCGTCAGCGACGGATCACCTGGCTGACGAAGCGAGAGCCCACCTGACATATGAAATATCGTGCCGCGCTCCAGGTCGTGCAGCACGACCTCCGCATGGGGTTTGAGCAACAAGGCAAGCGCGTCTGCAATCGCGACATAGGATTCAAGTGCGTGGGGCATAAGGCGCTTATCGCGCGCTAGAGACAATTTGTCAATATTTGACAATTCGTCAAGGCATCTTGGTCTGCCCGACGAGTGATCCGGGTTTAGTGCATGCTGGATCTGACTGCCTGCCGGATCGAGCAGGAAGTGCCAAGAGCCGTCATCGCGCTATTCAGACGTCACGATTGGGCCGTGTGCGGACCGTCCGGTTCTGGGGCAGTGCTGCCAGAATGCTGCCGGGCCGCTACGACCCATAGCCGACTTCATCTGTCAGCATACCGCCCTATGCTGACTTGCATCGGCGTACAGCAGTGCTAAGTGCGCTCGGCACAGTTGCGGCCGAGGATTGCATATGAGTCAGGACCCGTTTTTCGAGCGGCTCTGGAATGGCAGTGCCCAGATGGAAGAATGGACCGCTGCGGTTTCGCACGGCGCCATTACCCATGTCGCCGAGAACATCATTACGGTCCATACCACCTACTTCTGCGGCAGCGTGACAGCCATCCGAACCTCCGAAGGGTTGGTTCTAATCGACACCGCTAAGCCGGAGACCGCCAGGCAGACCCTCGATGTCGTGCGCTCCTGGGACAACAGCCCGATCCACACCGTCATCTTCACCCACGGTCACATCGACCACACGAGCGGCATCACCGTCATTGACGAGGAGGCCGATGCAAGAGGGGTTGCACGACCGCGCATCATCGCGCACCGCAACTTGAAACGGCGGATGGATCGATACGAGGCATCACACGGCTTCAACAGCATCGTGCAGGGCCAGCAGTTCAATATGCCCGGCTACGTCTATCCAATCGGCCAGCGGCGCCCGGATGAGGTCTACGACGACACCTTGGCCCTCTCCATCGGTGGAGAGCGGTTCGATCTCTTCCATGGTCGCGGAGAAACGGACGACGCCACCTTCGTTTGGCTACCTGAACGGCGCGTTCTGGCGAGTGGTGATTTCGTGATCTGGGTGTTCCCCAACGCCGGCAATCCGCGCAAGGTACAGCGCTACACGGCGGAATGGGCTGTCGCGCTCCGGCAGATGGAGCAGCTCAAACCCGCAATCCTTATCCCCGGCCATGGTCCGGTCGTTTTTGGCGAGGAGCGCGCAACGCAGATGTTGCGGGATGGCGCCGAAGCGCTCGAGCATCTGGTGCGCGGGACGCTCGCGCTGATGAACAAGGGCGCCACGCTCGACGATGTTCTGCGATCGGTGAAGGTGCCGGCCGAATTTCTCGCAAAGCCCTACCTGCTCCCGAAATATGATGACCCGGAATTCCTGGTCCGGAGCATCTATCACTTTTACGCCGGCTGGTTTGATGGCAACCCGGCGCATCTCAAGCCTGCCCCGGCAACAGATCTCGCTCTGGAACTGGCCGGTCTCGTCGGCGGCGCAAGAAAACTGGCCGAACGAGCAGCCGCCTTGTCCGAGGCCGGGCAATCTCGCCTCGCCGTCCAGCTCGTCGAGTTCGCGCATGCGGCAGCCCCCGACGACCAGAGCATTCAAGTCATGCGCGCCGCGGTTCTCCGAACGTGCATTGAAAGCGAGAGCTCACTGATGGGCAAAGCCTTCCTCGCCGTCTACGAACGCGAGGCGGAGCAGCGAGCCAAGGGCTGAGCGTCGTCTTCCCACCCTGTGCGCGAGACTAGATCTAGAATGAGCCCTAAGCCGGCTGTGGCCTGAAACGCAGAGCCCGTCGTCTCGGGCGAGACGACGACGTGACGACCTCAATACCGCTGAAGCGCCGACGGACGCTACCGCCAGCTTGATCTTGCGCTCGTGGCTGTCAGCACGCAATTCCATCACGCACTTCTAATATAGGCGTGCGTTGTGCTGCCTAGGCTAACGCATTAGCGCAGGTGGCATCGTTTCATAGCCAAGGATGGTATGCAGATCGTCTTGCCAAACCCCAATGCGCAAAAGAGCCCGCCCCGGAGACCAGAGCGAGCCCTTCATGTGGGCGAAGATGGATCATTCGCACGGGCAGTTTAGTCCAAGCCAAAACACGTGTCAGGTCGGGGAAAACGGCGGGCTTAAACAGGAAAGAGGCGGCCCAGATCGGAACCGGGGCCGCCACGATAGTCAGATTTCAGTTCCCTCTGCGAGGGTCAGCGCATCTTCGATGTCCACGCCGAGGTATCGAACGGTGTTTTCAATCTTGGTGTGGCCGAGCAGGATTTGCACGGCTCGAAGATTGCCGGTCACTTTGTAGATGATCGAAGCCTTGGTCTTATGTTCTTTCCTGACCCCGTCCGAGCGTTCAGTAATCTGCGGCGCATGCTTCGTCCTGGCGGTCGGACCGGCTTCGTCTGCTGGCGATCAATTCGGGAAAACGAGTTGGATTTCGTTCCGCTTGAAGCAGCGGGGCTGGCGTCGGGTGATGCCTCGCATGTCAGCTTCGAGCAGCTTTGCTTCATTAAGGAAGTTCTTCGTACGGCGGGCTTTGATCAAATCAAAATCGGCCCGCTCGACGCTGAAGTCTCGTGCGGGGACATCGACAAGACGCTGGAAGTGGTCACCCAAGTCGGGGCGCTTGGGAAGACCCCGGAGGTGCGCCCGTTTATAGAACCACGGGTCCGAGCGGTTCTTGTAGAGCGAGCGAATTCAGGACGGGTCAGCCTGAAGGCCGCAACATGGATCGTCACCGCGTCCAAGGCATAACGCGAGAAGCCGAACTGTCGCGCCATCCCTAGGCGGGAAGCAGGCTGTCCGCTTCCCACCCATCTTGGCCGTTGCGCTAAAAACTGCCAAGCTGACCTCTGAAGTTCTACGGATTTTGTCTCGGCAATACGAACTCGACGCGCCGGTTCAACGCACGCCCACCCGGATTGTCCGCGCCGCTTTCCAGTGTATTTGGTGCGATCGGGCGTGTGTCACCAAGGCCTTTGACTGACAGTCGCGCTTTGTCTGTTCCATGCGCAGCTAGCCATTCCGCAACAGCATTTGCCCGTTTGAGGGACAATTCCTTGTTGTAACGGGCCGGGCCTTTGGAGTCGGTATGCCCCTCGATAGTGATCAACCCCGCTGGAACTGATGTGATCAAGCGGAGGATATCACCGAGGGTCGGTTCGGCAGATGCCTGGATGTTCGCTTTATCGAATTCGAACAGGACATCGCCCATCATGGACACCCTGACGGCCAGTTCGTCTCGGCGTACCGATAGGGCACTGTTTTGGGCGGCAAGCCCATCGGCCCGCGCTGACAAATCCGATATGGTGACGCCCAGATCTGATGGAAGGCCCTTCAGGTCCAGAACCTTGGCCTTGAGATCACGGATTTCACTTTTGTACGGACCTTCCTCCGCGGATGAAAAACCTGTGCCGGCGACTAGAACGGCTAGCACGAGGGCGTACTTGCTTGCCCTGGACATTGTTATCGATCAGTGATTCTGATCGCGTCGAGTGTCTCGACACCGGGGATCGTCAGCGATACCTCCGTAATGTCCTTTGGCGGAGCGGGAAATCTGCCGTGCCAGGAGCCAGCGGTTGGGGAATCTTTTGCTGTCTTGATGACAAGGTAAGGGTTTGTCAGCGGCTGGTCATTGCTGTCCGTCAGCAACAGATGTTTCTTGTTGCCGGCAAGAACATAAAAGCTGTTCTCGTAGTCGCTTTTACTGATTGAATCATAGATTCTTTCGAGTTTGCCTGCGACGAGAGGCCTGAAGCGCATTTTGATCGTTAGAATGTCGCCGTGCCGGATCGCCTCAACAACTTGGGCCTCGGCGACGCCTCCGTTGGTCATGCCAACGGCCAACGGCTCGGCGGCGGAGATCTCCGCCTGTGTCTGGGCGGATGCAGTATGCGAAAGTCCTGTGATCGCCAGGACAGCACTAAAAACCGAGGTTGCGACGGCAATTCTAATTGGATTCACAATACCAATCCCCATTTCAAAAAAGGGATAGGTAGCCCACTTCAATCATGAAGCGGAAATCTCATTTACTCGCAAAGTGTCACACTGATTGATCGCGGACCGACCGAAAGCTCGCAGAGGTACCACACCCGTGCATGGATAGCCTAATCCCGAAGAATCGTTGTGATGGCGTAGGGTGTGCGCCTATATGTAGGTCATGTTCGCGATGGCAGGCGCATTGACTGCCGTTGGCGACTGGGTGCGCGGGACAGCGTAGCCGCAAGACGCAATGACGCCACGTTTTCAGACTTGCTCCGAACGTCCGCTTTTTTTTGGATCGCCCAAAGGCAAGCGACGTCTGCAATGGGCGCAGTACAGACCGTCAAGCTAGGGCCGGAAGCTGTCAGTCCGCTATCGGAACAGATTTGGCTGAAGCAGATATTCTCCAGACGCCCCATCTCGGACGTAACCATCTGTCCGCCTATGATGGGAGGGTTTCGGTGGCTGGCCGCGAACCTCTTCGCAGGGACATCGCGGGGAAAGAGGTCGGAGCGTATGCATACCACGACCGCAATTGGCGGCATCACTGCCCTGCATGGGAGCCACAATCCCAGCCCCCCGCTTTCCGCCGATACCGCTCATAAATGGCTCACCGACATCCCCGTCGGCGTGAGCCAGAAGCAAGCCTGCCACCTGCTCCAGATGCGGCAGATGGCAGATTGGCGACGCCCGAAATGCTAGCATGCCCTCGATTCGCGTAACAAACCTGTTGATTTGGATATCCTGCTGGCTCAGCGCGGTCAGATTTGGTCTGGATATTGATTAGCTGGCCATCGTCGGGGGACCCATCAATGAAGCTTCTGCTGCCGCTACTTTTGGCCTTTGTCGGTTGCGGCATGTCGAGTGCATCGGCCGCCTGCCTCGAAATCTCGGAAGATCAGCAGCTCGAGGTAACGGGCGATCTCTCCCGCCCAATCTTTGCTGGTCCGCCGAACTACACGGATGTCCGCCAAGGAGATGCGCCCGAGCCAGCCTACATTCTGAAGCTGCACACACCGATCTGCGTTACGGGGGACGAATTTCTCGGAGACAATGCCAACGTCGATCGCATTCATCTCATCGATGACGGCAAGGTCCTGCGCCAATGGCTCGGCAAGTCCGTAAGCATTGTCGGAAAGAACATGTTCGGCGGTCACACTGGACATCACCATGCTCCCCTCCTCATGACTGTAGTCACGGCCGCAGCCCCCTCAAACCCCGTCGACCCATCCGTCGCCATGACCACGGTCGAGGCCTTTTACTACGCTCTCGAGATCGGCGATGGCGCATCGGCTGCCATGAACATCGTTCCCGAGAAGCGCGGCAAGGGCCCACTGTCTGCCAAGGCTCTATCCGCTTTCTACGGCACGCTGAAACGGCCGCTTGCACTATTAAACGTCGCCCAGCTCGCCCCAAACCAGTTTCGGGCGCGTTACACCTTTGAGAGCCATAACGGAAAGGTTTGCGACGGCTCATCGGTGGTGACCACCAGACAGGAAGGCGATCTCAACTTGATCGATCGAATCCGCGCCGAGAACGGTTGTTAGCGGCAAAATGTTGACAACAGCCAAGCCTCATGAACGTGACGGCGGCCCGGGTCCAGCCTCGGCCCCGATCTATTACCACCCGCGCCTGGGCGAAAAGGGCGAGCAGGTCCATGTCAAAAATCCAAGCCAAGCATCGGCACCCAGTACCTGGCACAACCCTGATGCCGTCGCCACGTTCGTGCCTGACGGAGACGCGCCGCTGTCGCTGCATGGCGTGCCTTTCCTGGCGTGGCGAGACCATCCACGCACTAACGAGGGTTGGGGACACGTCGACGGCGTGAACGAGGACTTGCACGAACCACCCTTTCACCCTCCCCGGGGTAAGAAGGCCGCCAGCGGCGTGGTCGTGGAAGAGCCGGACGGCCGCGTTTGGCTGATTGCGCCGACGAACCAGTTCGGCGGATATAAGGCCAGTTTCCCCAAGGGTACGGCCGAGCCCGCGCTGTCGCTGCAGGCCAACGCCATCAAGGAATGCTTCGAAGAGGCGGGCCTGCAAGTCGAGATCACCGGTTTCGTCGGTGACTTCGCCCGCACGACCTCAGTTGCCAGGCTCTATCGTGGCCGCCGTGTTGGCGGCACACCAACGGCAATGGGCTGGGAAAGCCAGGCGGTCCACCTTGTGCCGAAAGGTCATCTGTACGAATACTTGAACATGTGGAGCGACCACAAGGTCGCGGAAATTATTGGTGCAGGTCCATCTCCGGATGTACAGAAAGGCCCTAAAATTCAACTTAGTGAGTGCCCTGCCGAGGTTCGCAAGTGAAGGCGCACATCGAACGCATCCGAGCCAACCTGGGAGAGCTGGGGGCGCTCGCCGACAAGACCGAGAAGGCCGAACGCGCGATCCTGCAGCGAGCCGAGGCCCGGCTCACCCAGGTATCCAGCCTGATCGAGCGCGCCAGGCCCGGGGTTGAAGCGGCAGACGACGGCGGCCAGCAGCGCTATCTCGACCTGGTGGCTGAGCGGGGCCTGCTGCAAACCGTCATTGCGAAGGCCCAGCAGGCCCTGGCATGATCAGCCCGCTGTCGCAGGCGCTTTGACCGCTCCCCGGAGCGGTTTTTCATGCCTGCTATCGCAGCCCAGATCGTCGTGATGCCACAATTGGCGCATGAACGATGGCCCGACCACGACCTCCGGCATGGGCACCCGCGATGTCTGCTTCCGGGCGGAAGGAAAATTTGCAGCCGGTAGCGTTGTCGTGCGCAAGGCACTGCGGCGATCGCAAGTGCTGCCGTTCTTCACCGCGTTGCCGCCCTGCCTGATCGGCATGGAAGCCTGCGGAACGTCCCATCATTGGGCGCGCGAACTGACCATGCTTGGGCACGAAGTTCGAATGATGCCGCCAGCCTACGTCAAACCCTATGTGAAGCGTGGCAAGAACGATGCGGTGGACGCGGAAGCGATCTGCGAAGCGGTGACACGCCCGACCATGCGCTTCGTGGCGATGAAGTCGGCCGAGCAACAGGCGGCCCTGTCGCTTCACCGCACGCGCAATCTTCTGGTCAAGCAGCGCACGCAGCTCGTGAACATGATCCGTGGCCTGTTGGCCGAGTTCGGTATCGACATTCCGGAAGGTTTGGAGCGGGCGCTTGGGCTGGCGCGCCAGATCGCCGCGAAGGAAGCGGCGCCTGACGTCCCGGCAATGGCGATACAGATTCTCGATCTCCTGTGCGCGCAGGTGCTCGACACGCATGTCAGACTCCAAGCGATCGACCGTTCGATCGGTGCGCTGCAACGAGCCGATGACGTCGCACGACGTTTGTCGACGATCCCCGGCATCGGCCCGGTCGGCGCCACGGCATTGGCAGCATCTGTTGCCGATCCGGGACAGTTCCGCTCGGGGCGAGAGTTTGCCGCCTGGCTCGGCCTGACACCGTCACAAAACTCAAGCGGAGGCAAGGACCGGCTTGGTCGCATCACCAAGATGGGCGACCGGTATCTGCGAAAGCTGCTGGTGGTCGGGGCGACATCGTTGATCCGCCGGGCGCGATACAAACCGGAGACCGTGGATCCGCGGCTTGTCGCGTTGCTCGCCAGGAAGCCCGTGCGCGTGGCCAGTGTGGCCATGGCGAACAAGATGGCCCGTGTCGTCTGGGCGATCATGGCTCGCGGGGAGACTTATCAATCCCGCCATATCCCGACGCTGGCGGGGTAAGGTTAGGAAGAAGCTGAGACCTCGGCCGCAGAAAACAGATCGAGCCGATCAATCGGCTCCATGAGGTTGTGAGAGCGACGCGACGTGATGGCGAGACCGGTCAGGCCGGAAACAGGGACAACCCACCGACAGTCCGAGGCATCATAGCCTGACAAGCAGATTGGGACCTTGTTCGCCGACCCCATCAGGGCCAGCAGTCTCGAATGGCTGCATCAACAGGCCGGACAGAAGACTGAACCCGACCAATGCGCCAAAACGCCGAATTACCTCTTGCAATGCGGGAGCCATCCACAGAAGACAGTCAGGTTACGGGAGCTACACGGCTAAAGCGGTCCTTCTGGTGCCGACCGGTTACGGTCATCCGCGATCAGCATGGCGGCGAGAGGCAGGCCGCGGTTGAGCGTAATGCTGGAAGACATCTCATCCTCAGAACCTCACCGCGAGGTTTGCCTTGAAACCGTTTTCCCGTGCGCCGGAGGCGAACTGGCCGATATAAGACAGGCCGAAGCTCGCCTCGGGGGTCAGCTTAAGGTCAAGCCCAGCCTCGATCACCGCACTGTCCTTGGCGATCGGCACGCCGGCTATGGTGAAGGCGTCACCGGCCGAGAACGCCTGCGTTGCCGTGGGCGTGGTGTCGCCGAAGGCATGCCGCCAGCCGAGTACGCCGCGCAGGGTGGCGTCGACCGTGCCGAAGCCAAGCTTGTGCTCGGCATGCAGGCCCAGCGTGGTGAAGGTGGTGTCGGTCGTGTCGCTGCAGCCGGACAGCGCCGCCACGCCGCCATTCTCGGTAAAGCCATTGGTGTGCAGGCGGACATGGGCGAGGTTGGCAAAGGGCTCGAAGCGGGCTGCTCCGGTCTCGATGCCATAGCCGACCTCGCCGAAGGCTTGCAGCGTGCCGGCGTGGTAGCCGACAGCGAGGCTCTCGGCGATGCCGGGAATGGCGACAGTGCGGCGGGTGGAGAGATCGTTCCACGTATAGGCAAGGCCGCTCCTGAAGGCCAAATTGCCCCATTCGGTGCCGCCATAGAGACCGAGATGATAGTTGTCGCTCGAACCGGAAGAGAAACGGTCATTTAGATCAAAGCGGGAATGGCTGTAACCGGCCAGAAGACCAACCCGCCAGCCGCCAACTAGGCCATCGGCGCCGATCAGCAGGCCGCCGGTGGAGCGTTCAAGGCTGGCGGCATTGTCGTCGCTGTCGATCGAGCCCCAGGAACCGAAGCCGTAGCTCCAGACCACCGGGCCGGCGTGGTCGGGGGCAACCGCGACGGGTGTGTCGCCCGGTCCATAGGCCAGCACCGGTGCGTGCGAGGCGCCCGGTGCGGCGAAGGCGGCGCGCAGACGCTCGTCGATGGCGTTGCGCACGAAGCGGCTGTCCTCGACGAGCGCGGACTTGGCCGAGGCGTGGATTTCGCCCGAGAGTGCATCGAAGCTCTTGCGCACGTTATCAGGATCGACGGTGAGCGCGATCGAGCGCCAGACGGCATGGCTGTCGTCGAGCGTGCCAATGGCGCCGCCAGTGGCGCTTTGGTTGCGGGTCCGGCCGACGCTGGCGAAGGCCAGGTCATTGCGGCGCAGTTCTAGCGTCACGTCGTTGCCGTCACCACCGGCATAGTCGAGCAAAGCATCGAGAAAAAGCAGGTTTTGGGTCACCGGGCTGAAGGTCCCAACGATAGCGCCGGCGCTCTGCTTTTCGAGGATGGTAAAGGGGCCGTTGAAGACGTTCCAACTTGCTGCATTGTTCGGCGCGAGAGCAAGATCGAGCGTTGCCCCGGTGATATCCACCGCCCCGGCAACAGTGATGCTGGTGGCACCCGCCGGCGTTGCCTCGATGTGCAAGGTGCCGTGATTGAGATAGTTGCCAGCGATGTACTGCCCGCCGGCGATGCTGCCGGGCGCATGCACGCCGCCTGCGTCGATGGTCACGGCCGCTCCCGCCGTACCGATCGTGCCGATGCCGCCGAGGAGTGCACCCGACTTGACATGGATTGTGCCGCCGAGTGTCCCGCCGGTTGCTGAGCCGACAACCAGCGCGCCGCCGGCAACGGTCGTCGCCCCGGAAAAGGCGGAGGAGTTGCCTGACAGCACCGTGGTGCCGGTACCGGACAGGTTAAAGCCGCCAGAACCCGAGAGCACGCCGGCATAGGATGCAAGCGCGCTCCCTGCAAAGTTAAGCGATGCACCGGAGGCGATTTCTACATTGCCGCCGAAGCTGGCGGCGTCGCCCCGCAACGTGCCTTCGTCAACAATCCAATCCTGGGTGCCGCTGCCCGTCAGCGTCCAGGTGCTGGTGCCCCGCTTCTTGTAGGTGTCGAAGCCTTGATACTGCGCCGTAGAACCGATCTGCGAGACGTCGAATGAGCCATCGTCGCTGCCGCCGAGCGCGAGCACGTTGTTTGTACCGCCGCCCGACACGACGACATTGCCGTCGATGGCAGAGGATTTCCACAATTCGAGGCTGTTGTTGCTGCCGAAGAGGGAAATCGCATTGGCCGGTCGGGAAACAGTCGTTCCGCCAGTGATTTGTCCCGAATTGATGATGGTGATACCGCCACCGGTCGCGCCAAGAATGCCGGCGCCACCAACGGAGGTGTGTGGCGTATTCGGCTGAAAACCCTTGGCGCCACCGCTGCCCGTTCCGCCCTGGCGACCAGGCCACCCTCCCGTAATTTCGCCATCGGCCATTCCACCTTGAATGGTGCCTGCATTGACGACCGTGCTGCCGGCCGCGACTTCGATCGCCGCGCCACCATCGCCTAGATGCGCGCCAGCACCGCCGGCAACTCTCCCACCGACAATGGTGACAGTCCCTTTTGCCTGCAGCAGGACGCCTGCTCCGCCCGTGCCGCTGTCAACGCCAGATCCGCCTGCAATCGACGCGCCTGTGTTAACGGTCAGGTTGCCGCCCTCTTCCAGGATAACGCCGGCGCCGCCACCACCACCACCAGCACCAGCACCATCTAGACCAGCAGCCCCACCAGCACCACCGATAACATCCGAGGTCACGGTGGTGTTGCTCTCCTTTAGCAAGACCACGCCGGCACCGCCGCCGCCGCCGCCGCCGTTGCCGTTGCCGCTGGTGCCATCGCCTCTGCCGCCATTTCCGCCCTTGATCACCGCGTTGATGGTCACAGGTCCCGTGGCGTCAATTCGCACGCCATCGCCACCACCACCACCACCACCACCACCGGCACCATCAATTATGCTGCTAAAGCCACCATCGCCACCATTGCCGCCTGTTAGTGGCGCTGCAACATCGCCATTCGCCACATTGCTGTATCCGCCGCCGCCACCACCACCACCGCCGCCGACGCCGCCGACGCCGCCGACTTTCCCATTCGGCGCCCCTAAAGTCCCCGCAGCGCCGCCAACTCCTCCCAACAGACCAGAACCGTTACTGCCACTAGCCCCGGCGCCACCACCATGGCCGCCTTGAAAACTGGCGCCCACCTTTCCCTCGCCGCCGGTCGCCTGTTGGGCCTGCGCCATTTGCGTCTCCGCAATACTGAGAACGAGCGACAGCGCCAATGCCACAACCGAGACCGACCCGCGCGCTGCGCCCACATGCCGGCCCAGCGGCGCCCGCAGCGGCATCGGCGCATGGCTGCTGTTGGATCGGCCGTCCATGGCGCGCGCTGGAAGCGGTGCAGAACTGGCCTTGGCTTCTGTTCTGCCGGTTGATGCGCTGTCGCGAAGCCGTTGCCTGCTCCTCAAGCGGCGGTTGAGCTCTGATGTTTGCTGCAAAAGCTTCCTCCTCGGGCCACCCTCAAGTGTACGGATGGTAGTTGTAGGCTGTTGAGCTAAATTCCGTAGACCTCGCCAACCGCATTTCGTTGCGACGCATGAGGGACAAATAATTTCGTTCTTTGCCTCTCATAAGCACACCGCAATACGTGCCTCTCCAGCAGGTGAGAACTGGTTCGCTCTTCATTCCCCTCTGCGCTAAAGCATCCCTCCGGCAAAAAATCAATTGAACATCTGCGAACATGTAATGGGCCAATGCAGCCGCTTTGCCCGCCATTCCTGCACCAGGTTGAATCCCAGAAAAAGCTGCTCATAAGAGCTGAGCATCAAGGCCGATTACATGCATCAGCGGCGCCATACACGTGGCTTAACTGACGATGGTAGGCGACATCAGTGTCGACACACGCCCCTAAAGGGATGCAGATCGCAGGAGCGCAGATCATGAGGCGCCACCGTGATAGGAATGTTCAGCCCGGTCAGTAGGCGACGCACAGACTTGCACAGCCGCCGGCCTTGGTGAAATGCGGCACTCCTTGAGTGCCACGGCCCTGTGGCTGAGAGATTCGTGGCCATGCCGTAGTCCAGGCCCAGCGGCGACACCACGGTCGGCAGGCGCAGTCAGCTTTCAGGAAGCGAAAAAGGTCACCTCAACGGCCGAGATGGGGCGCGTTGCGGACTGGCCGGTTTGGGCCGTAAGCTGTCCGTCTGCTTTTTGGGTGAAAGCGAGATAAGCAGACGCCTGATCCTTATTATCAGCGGAGATAGTCGAGAGCCTTACCCGTGCCGTAGCCATTCCACAGTATGCTTGGCAGCCGTGCGCAACAGGGCCTTGGGCTCGATGATCATCGCCAGGACCGTAAGCTCTATGGTCACAAGCATGCCGCATAGAATATCCGGGTGCAAAAGATACTGACCCACGACATTCCACTCAAAGCGGGGATTGGTTGCGACGGAGTATGCGGCAATCGCGACAACCAGCACGAGAAGGCACGCCGCGGCGCGCCTCCCCCAATATTTGTGCGGTACGCACCACAGCCAGTTCCCGCATCTTGTCAATGTCCATCGAGGCTATCCCTTGTGGTCGATCCCGCAGGCGCGTCGCCAGCAACTACTCTTTCGCGGTGTTGATCTCGATTTTTTTCACGCTCAGAGGCTCGATGTTGTATTTGCGCATGATCGTTTTATAGGTCCCATTGTCGATGAGACGCTGCAGGGTTGCCTGAATCGCATCGCGCAATTGTTCGCTGTCCTTGGGGACAGCAATACCAATTGGTTCTTGTTGATTGTCGAGGTCGTTGTAGATCACGAAGTCGAAAGCTTTGCCGCCGTCAACTGTTTGGGCGACATATGCCGCAGTTGCCGCCTCATTGATGGAGGCATCTGCCTTGCCCGCCTTGATGGCCAGATGAACATCGCTGCCGGACGGCAACACGACCGCTTCAACTGGCTTTTTGCCTCTTTTCACGCATTCGGCACTCAGATCCGCGATTGACTTTTCGCCGTTGGACCCCCGCTGGGTAGACATGCGACGGCCGCAGATATCGAGTTTGCCCTTCACATCGGAGCCCTTGGGGACGACCATGGCGCCCTGGCTCACGGAGAAGTCGATGAAATCGACAACCTTTTGCCGGCTGATTGTGTCTGAAAAGGCCGACAATGCTATGTCGTACTTCCCGGCCGCCAGACCAGGAATGATCCCGTCAAAAGGCTGCTTATGCCATTCGAACTTTACGCCAAGAAGAGCCCCTGCCTCCTGGGTCAAATCATATTCGACGCCCGTCAGCTCATTCTTGGCATTGAAATACTCATAAGGCGGGAACGGGTAGTCGGATGCGACATGGATGACGCCCGCATTCCGGATGCTGTCCGGCAGCATTGCCCGCAACTCTGGGTTCCCCTCCGCGTGAACGGCGCTCCCGAAAGATAGAAGAAGGGAAATGAAGATCGCTGAAATGGTTGACTTGTTCGCAGACACAGGAAGCTCTCCTAAAGATTAGTATTGAAGTTGTTGAGCGGCAATGGACGGCGTTCTTATCGCCTACCCGATGGCCTCACCCGAGATGGTGAAGTTAGGAGAAAGGCGCAGGCCCGGACCCCGCGCAGAGAGGTAAAGTCCATCGGCACGCACGCGCCGCGACAATTCAATCGCCTGTGCTTCAGGGATGGAAAGCGTGACGATCCCGCTTTGCTGGACATCGGAACTACCGGGGATAGAGCCAACGAAGGTTCCCATCTCATTCTCCGCAACCAACGATCGGAAGAAGTACACTACAATGGACGTCGTTTCGTACTGGTGGACATATGAGGTTCATAGTGAGATTGGGCGACTGTTTTATGACAAGGATGCGCCGCGATGTGCGTCAGCATCTCCAGGTGCGGGGTCGCCACAAGAGCTGTGCATGGAATCCCAGTACATCTATCGGAATTGGCCCGGCGCGGATGTCGCTGCGAAAGCAGCCCACTGAAAGAACCGATGCGAATGCTGGGGCTCAGGCTTGAAGGAAAGATGCTCACACGCAAGGATGTCGACCGGAGGGCTGGCCGCAGGAGCGTGGTGTGCGACAAGACTGGGACCGAGTGGAACTCTCCAGATGGTGGAGTCTCAATTCTGATGAGCTAGCGCTGATCGAGGCGAAGCCGTCACGGACCAGCCTTGGTTTCGCCGTGCAGTTGAAGACGTATCGTCACGCCGGCCCGTTCGTCGATCATACGGGCGAAGTTCCATCCGATCCGCCATCTCGCCGTACGCTTGCCGTTCCGCCTGTTGACCTCTGACTGGGCTGCACCCCACCCTTGTGCGACGTTCGAGGCGCCGTAGACAGTGGCCTTTTCTTCAGCGTTACGCATCGCCTTGTTGCAGTGGGTATGATCGTGCCGTTCGTGCTCCGCGGCATCGACAACGCTAATGTCGCCGGCGTAGCGCGTGTACTCAACAGTACCGCATTTCGGCATCTCACGTCCGATCACTGGGTCACAGAGAACTTAGTAGCCCCCCGATGAGCAAGCGCTAGAAATGACGCTGACCGACAAGCGCTGATGGTGCTCCCAAGGATTGCGGCACTAGATTGAGCCACCCCACGGAATTCAGCAGATACGCTCTTGGTATCGAATCTTATGCACGTAATATTTGAAGGACTTCAGCATGTAGCTGCGGTGTTGCAGCGGCGACTACGCGGCCGTCTGATCCTATTGCAAGAGGCTGACCGTTCCAATCGGTGATGACACCTCCAGCGCCTTCGATGATCGGCACCAAAGCAAAGTAATCGAACGGTTGCAGCAGTGCCTCGACGACTAGGTCCACGTGTCCAGAGGCGAGCAATCCGTAACTGTAGCAATCGCCACCGAAGCGGGGTGTCGCGGAGGATTTGGCGATCTTCTCTATTTTCGGTCGATCGGAATTCTCGAAATAAAATAGTGAGGTCGTATAAAACCGGGCGATCTCCAGGCTGCGACATGCACTTGTTTGGCAGATTTCGACGTTTCCCTGGGCCGAATAGAAGCACGTTGGATTCCCCCGTGTGGCTTTCCAGCGTTCACCAAGTGCCGGCATATCAATGATACCGAGTTCGGGTTTGCCGTCTTGCAGAAGACAGACAAGCGTCCCCCAGATGGGCCAGCCTGTGATGAAGCTTCTCGTTCCATCGATAGGATCGACAACCCATACATGCCTTGCATCCAGATTTAAGCGCCCATACTCTTCACCCAGTATCCCGTGATCCGGGTAGTTTTCAGCGATCTTATTTCGGATCGACGCTTCAATCTCACGGTCGGCCTGAGTGACCGGGCTGCAATCAGCCTTGAGTTCCGCATCTATCCTCTTGCGGAACCAAGACATGCTCATTAGTGCGGCGTCGTTGGCCAGAGTTTCCGCAAATTCTGCCAATCCCCCATCGGAAAAGAGAGTCTGCGGATTTTCCCGATCAATGGTTTCGTTAGTCACCCGGTTCTCCAATGTCGCGCGTTACCGGTTTATGGGAGCGATATTAATCGCTGCTGCAATTGAAGGAGCGTTACGGATAGCACCGGATCGCGAGGCTGAAGCCGGTCGTCAGCCAGGCCAGACCGTCAGGTCAGTGTTGAGAAAAACGTCTTTGCAGCCGGCGTTCGAGGCGCCGACATCACCTTCGATGTCGGGCCGCTCTCGGCAACTCGGCCTTCATGCATGAGCACGACCTTGTGGGAAACATCGCGCGCAAATCGCAACTCGTGCGTCACGATCAACATCGTCATGCCTTCCGATGCGAGCTGCCGCATAACGCCGAGCACCTCTCCAACGAGCTCCGGATCGAGAGCCGACGTAGGCTCGTCGAACAGGATCAATTCCGGACGCATTGCCAGCGCGCGCGCGATCGCCACCCGCTGCTGCTGTCCACCGGACAGCGAGGCGGGATAGGCGTAAGCCTTGTCCGCCAATCCCACTTTCTCGAGAAGCTCCATGGCCTGAGCTTCGGCGGCTTTGCGCGTTTGCTTCAGGACGAGCTGCGGCGCCATGGTGATGTTTTCAAGCACAGTCATATGAGGGAAGAGATTGAAATGCTGGAACACCATCCCAATGCGAGCTCGCTGTCGCGCAAGCTCTTCCGCAGGAAGATGGTAGAGACAGCCACCCTTCTCGATATAGCCGATAAGCGACCCGTCGAGAATGACACGCCCTGCTGTAATCGGCTCCAATGCATTCACGGTGCGCAACAGCGTCGACTTCCCCGACCCGCTTCTGCCCAGGATGCAGACGACTTCGCCGCGCCTCACGGAGAGATCGATTCCTCGCAGGATATGATCGGCACCATAGAATTTGTGCACGCCCTCGATCCGAAGGAACGGCGTTGGATCGTTGTGGTTCATTTTGCCTCTCCGATCCCGTAGCTCAACGGATTCGCTAGCCGGTCGTTCAGGATTGCACGGTGTTGCAGGCGACGGAGAGCGCCGGCTCTGAAAAGACTGACGAAGGGATTTTCGGGTCGTCTGGCCCCCTTGGCGAACCGGCGTTCGAGTTGAACTTGCAGAACGCTGAGGACCGAAGTCATGACCAGATACCAAATGCTCGCAACGATGAGCAGTGGTATGATCTGATAGGTGTTGTTGTAGATTGCCTGGGCGTTCGTAAGAAGGTCCCTGCCGGCAATGACCGAGACCAGAGAGGTGGTCTTGAGCATGCCGATCACCTCGTTCCCCAGCGGCGGCACCACGACGAGCATCGCCTGGGGCAGGACGATCTTCACCATAGCTCTCGACGGCGTCAGGCCGAGGGATTGCGCCGCCTCGACCTGTCCGGGGTTCACGGACTGAATGCCTGCCCGAACGATCTCGGAGGCATAGGCGGCCTCGTTCAATCCAAGCCCCAGGAGGGCGGCGACGTAAGCGCCGATGACCGCATTGGTCGGCGCATCGAAGAAGACGATGTCCGTTCCGGGAATCCCGAGAAATATCCTGGGATACAACGCCCCGAGGAAACCCCAGAAGATGATCTGCACGAGCTGCGGTGTGCCGCGAAAGAACCACGTATAGGCTGATGACGCGATCACCAGGACCGGGTTCCCGGACAGGCGCATCAGGGCGAGCATGACGGCCCCCACCGTGCCGATGACCATCGCCAGGACCGTCAATTCGATCGTGACGACCATGCCGCTGAGAATATCGGGATGGAAAAGATATTCCCCCACTACATTCCACTCGAAGCGGGGATTGGTCGCGACGGAATATCCCGCAAATGCGACGATCAGGATGAGAAGGCACGCGGCAACGCGCCTCCCCCAATATTTGTGCGGTACGACCACAGCCAGTTCCCGCATCTTGTCTGTGTCCATCGACATTATCCCCTGTGATCGATCCCGCAGGCGCACCGCCGGCAGTTATTCCTTCGCGGTGTTGATCTCGATCTTCTGCACGCTCAGGGGCTCGATGTTGTATTTCTGCATGATCGTCTTGTAGGTGCCATTGTCTATGAGACGCTGCAGGGTTGCCTGAATCGCATCGCGCAGTTGGTCGTTGCCCTTGGGAACGGCAATGCCAATCGGTGACCGTTGATTGTCGAGGTCGGTGTAAATCACGACATCGAAGGCATTGCCGCCGTCGACTGTCTGGGCGAGATATGCTGCGGTTGCCGCCTCATTGGTGGAGGCATCTGCCTTGCCCGCCTTGATGGCAAGATGAACATCGCTGGCAGACGGCAATACGACCGCTTCGATTGGTTTTTTGCCTCTTTTCACGCAATCCGCACTCAGATCCGCGATTGCCTTTTCACCGTTGGTTCCGCGCTGGGTAGACATTCGCCGGCCGCAGATATCGAGTATGCCCTTCACATCGGAGCCCTTGGGGACGACCATGGCGTCCTGGCTGACGGAGTAATCGATGAAATCGACAACCTTTTGCCTGCCGATCGTGTCTGTGAAAGCCGACAATGCGATATCGTACTTCCCGGCGGCCAGGCCCGGAATAATTCCGTCGAACGGCTGCTTGTTCCAGTTGAATTTCACACCGAGAAGAGCCCCGGCTTCCTGCATCAAATCGTATTCCACGCCCGTCAGTTCATTCTTGGCGTCGAAAAATTCATAGGGCGGAAACGGGAATTCGGATGCGACCTGGATGACGCCTGCCTTCTGGATGCTGTCCGGCAGCATAGCCCGGAGTTCAGGGACTTCCTCCGCGTGAACAATGCTTGTGAAAGAGAGGAGAAGGGCGATGGAGATAGTCGAACGGATTGACATGCTTGCAGACATGGAAGCTCTCCTGGAGGTTAAGATTGCAGTTGTTGAGCGGCAGAGGAAAGAGTCTTGATCGCCTGTTCGATGACCTCACCGGAGACGGTGAAATGAGGAGAAAGGCGCAGGCCCGCCCCGCGGGCCGAAAGGTAGAGTCCCTCGGCGCGGACGCGCTGCGACAGTTCAAGCGCCTGCGCTTCGGGAATGGAAAGGGTGACGATCCCGCTTTGCTGGATGTCGGAGCTGCCGGCGATCAGCGACCAGCCATGCTGCATGGCCACCTCGCGAACCGTTCGCGCCGCCGCCAGCGTGCGCTGACGAATGCGATCCAGGCCATATTCGCCATACCACCCGATCATCTCCGAAAGCGCGAACATGGACGTGTAGCTCTGGTTGCTGGGCACGACCGGCCAGAGATCGCTGTCCAGCGTCTTGCCGAGCCGGTCGACGATTTGCGCGGACAGGTGGACGATTGCCGCTCCCGGAGAGCCGCAAAACCATTTGTGGGCAACCGATACGAGGACATCGATCTCCTCGATCTGCGCGCCCGTCGGGACGATCGGCATCGCCTGGGACGCATCGACGACAAGGGTAAAGCCGAGGTCGCGGCGCGCGGCGACCAGCGGAGCCAGGTCGATCACCGCTCCGGTGATCCAATGCACCTGGCTGACGAGGACAACCGACGTCTCGCCATCGACATACGCCAGGAGATCGGAAGCGGCCCACCGCCCGGCGGGAACGAGACGCAGATCGCGGCCTGTGCGGGCAGCGTAGCGGCCGGCAAGCGTCACGAGGCCGGGATAATCGTCAGCACAGCACACGACGGAGCCGCGCCCCAACGGCATCGCCTGCAGGACAGCATCCGCAGCCGCCATTGCCGTGGAACCAACGAAGCATAGACCGGTCGATACGCCCAGAAAGCCCTGCACCGAAGCCTCGGCACGCCGGACGATATCGTCGGGCCTGCACTCTTCGCGCGCGCTGGTTCCGCATGTCATATATTCGGAAAACTGAGCCAGCACGGCTTTTCGAACCGAAGCGGGTGGAATGCCCAAGGCGGCCATATCCAGGTAGCTGATGCGGTCCAGTTGCGCGAACTCCGCATCATCAATGTTTAGCGACACGTCAGGCTCCCTTCCCTACCGGGACAACCCCAACCCATGAAGGCAGATGCGTCTTGCTCGCCATAAAATTCCCCCACATTCTCTCAGCCAAGGCCGCCATGAGAAGTACACTACAGTAGACTGATGTTCACAGATATGACAATGGCAAATTTCTGTTACGAATATATGACGAAGGTCGACGTGCAAAATGGGGCGGGTTTGCAAAGGAATTGGCCAAAAAGACACCCGATCTGGCCTCTCGCGGAGGTCAGCCAAGAGACAGCGCCAGTTCCCGATGCAGCAGGGTGGGAAATCGGAAGTCGATCGCGGCAAATGCTCCTTGACGATGAAGCACCCGCGCTCATATCGCTCTGGAGCTAAGGTGAACTCCGGTCGACAAGCGGAAAATCGACATTCTCGGTGCGCTCGACCGTATCACTTGATCCCATTTTCCACGCAAAATACGGCACTCTGGCCGCGGATATCTTGGTATCCCGGGGGTGACACCAACCATGTTCCTGCGTAGAAGGTTTCGTCAGGTATCATGAAACTGTCGAGACGCCCCAGGCGCCGCAAAGCATAGCCGTGGAGACGCATGACGACGTCCGTGAAGCAGAAAGACAAGCAGCGCGAAAGCGGAATTGACCGCGCGATCGATATTCTGGAGTGTCTGCATCAAGCTGGAGAACCGTTGTCGATTGCGGAAATATCGCAACGACTCGATGCTCCGCGCTCCACGATCTACAAGTTCGTCAAGCGCTTCATAAAATCGGACATCCTGGAAGACTACGGACCGCGCGGCCGGATCTTCTTCGGCCGGGCAATCCACTTCTATGCCGCAGACTATCTCAGGCGGAACGACCTCATGCGCCGGGCACGTGACGAAGTCGACCGTTTGGCGCAGCAGCTCGGGGAAACATTCGAATTCTGCACCCTGCAGGGGAACAAATACGCAATTGTGTATGCGCAGACGGGCGCACGCATGTTTCGAATCGGCTCCGAGGTCGGCGTCAGGCTCCCCATCCCGTGGACGGCATCCGGGCGCCTCCTTCTCGCAGGCTTGTCGCGTCAGGAGATCGTCGATCTTATCCCGCCAGAGGATTTCATCTTGCCGAATGGCCGCGAGATCGGCGTCGATGAACTCTGCCGCGACGTGGCCGCCGCCAGCGCGGCAGGCTACACCATCACGTCGGGGCTCATCGATAGCTTGACCCAGTGCCTTGCCGCACCGATCCGGGATGCAAGCGGCATGACGACGGCGACGCTCTGCGCCGTAGTGACGATCGACCGGCCGGCCGGCGAGGTCATGGCGCTCGTGCAGCATCTCAGAGCGAGCGCCGACCGGCTTTCCCTGGCCGCCGTGCCAAGCGCAGCCGAATAGGCCGTTCGTTCGCGGCGGCGTGCCACCTTCCCAGCTATTTTGGCGGGAATGCCGCGACGCAGTCCATTTCCACCATGTCGTCGATCAACTGGCATCCAATGACGGCTCTGGCCGGAGGCATGCCAGGAAAGAACTCCTTGTAGATTGCATTGAACTCGGCGAAGTTGCCGAGGTCGCCCAGATAGGCATTGATCTTGACTGCATGCCTCAGTTCGGTCCCGACGCCGCGCAAGATGACATCCAAGTTGCGCAACGTCTGACGTACCTGTTCAGCGAAGCTTGTGGGCATATCTCCCGTGCGAGCATTCACGGGGCCCTGTGCCGATACGAAAACCAAGCCATTGCTGATCACGGCATGTGAATAGTGACCGGCCGGCTTGACGGCATCCTCGACAATCGCTGTTTCCCGCAAACCAAGTCTCCTTCTACTGCTTCGTAAGTGCTGCTCAAGTGACGAAGTGTGCTTCGGTCGCGACAAGGCAAAGGCCATCGGTCAGCCAAAGCCGGCATCGTCCGCCCACACTTGCTCATCCCACTGTTAACCAATTGCGATAGTACACTATAGTGGATAATAACACACAACTGTGCACAGGAATCCTTAGCCGCATTGGAGCCGTCACGCAACCGATTGTTTGAATGCTGCGATCTCCCGATGGATTGGATGACGCTAGTTGACTTGACCAAGGCATGCCGCTTGGTGGGCGTACGGCGATCGGCGGCAAAGCGAGCGATGGAAAGCAATCTGCGGTAAATGGGCCAGGACCGAATTTGAACAGTCACAAGCAATGTCCGCTTTTGGAAATTGGCCAACGCCGCTTCAATGACCGACATGGGCGCGTTGCTGACTGGCGTTGGGCCGAGAGCGGATTGTCCGGTTTCGGTTCGCATCTAGCCGCTCGCTGCCTCACAGGCATGGCCTGATCAGCACCGACGACACCAAGGAAGCTGAGGTTGACAGGCGGCCCGCTTTCAACCAATTCTCCACCGCCGAGAAACGGAGGCAGCCAATCTGGCACTCATCACGGTGTCGGCCGGACGACACCTGCGAGAGAGGTGTCCTTTGTCCGGCATCGCATCATCATCGATCATTGCGTCCGAGCAGACTTTCACGACGGCGCGAACATTTCTTCGAGTTCCCCATGCAGGAACTGCCGAAGGCGCTGACGTAGCTTTTCTTGGCATTCCGTTCGATCTGGCCACGTCCAACCGGCCGGGCGCGAGATTGGGGCCCGGCGCTATCCGCAGCGCCTCGGGGCAACTTGCCGAACTGCCGAGCTATCCCGGTGGGTTCGACCCGCTTCAATATGTGAAGGCCGTAGACCTCGGCGATGTCCATCTCCATTACGGCGACTCTCGGTCAATCCCCGGAGCCATCGAAGCCGCAGCGGCAGAGGTGATAGCCTCCGGGGCCACCCTATTCGGCCTTGGTGGGGACCATTTCATCTCCTTCCCCTTGCTGAAGGCGACGGCGGCGCGTCATGGAAAGCTGGCCTTGATCCAGTTCGACGCGCACACCGATACCTGGCAGGACGCTCAGGTGGCCCCCGGCCAGTTGGCCATGGATCATGGCACGATGTTCCGCACCGCCGTGGAGCAGGGCATCATTGACCCTGCAAGGTCGATCCAGGTCGGCATCCGCACGTGGGTGGATGATCCGATGGGCATTAGCATTCTCGACAACGTTGCCTGCGACGACTCCACGCCCGAGGGGATTGCGGCGATCATCCGGCAGGTTGCGGGTGAAGGCCCCTGCTACCTGACGGTGGATATCGACTGCCTTGATCCGGCTTATGCCCCCGGAACGGGAACGCCGGTCGTCGGCGGGCTCACGCCGCTCAAGCTGCTGCGTGTCCTCCGCGCCCTCTCGGGCCTTGATATCGTCGGCTGCGATGTCGTCGAGGTATCTCCTCCCTTCGACGTGGCCGGGATCACTGCACTGAACGCAGCCACGATCATGTATGAGCAGTTGTGCCGTGTCGCCCGCAGGAAAGGTGCGATCGACCGGAGCTATTTCCACCCGTCGCAGCCGTGAGAACAAGAACCGCTACCCTTTGGGGTGGCGGTCCCATGGCGACCCAGGCCGGAACCAGGCCGCCACCGTAGTCAGATTTCAGTTCCCTCCGCGAGGGTTAGCGCATCTTTGATGTCCACGCCAAGGTATCGAACGGTGTTTTCAATCTTGGTGTGGCCGAGTAGGATTTGCACGGCTCGAAGGTTGCCGGTTGCCTTGTAAATGATCGAGGCCTTCGTACGACGAAGCGAATGCGTGCCGTAATCCTCAGCGCGAAGACCGATCGCTTCAATCCATTCATCAACCAATCGGGCATACTGCCTGGTGCTCATGTGGGCTGAACGATTGATCCTACTTGGGAAGGCATAGTCGTCGATCGTTCCGCCACGCCGTTCGAGCCATGCCAACAAGCTCGCTCGAGCGTCGGCCATCAGTTCGAATTGAACGGGGCGCCCCGTCTTCTGCTGCACCACAAGCCCACGCGTCCGAATTTCGGGACCCACAACAAGGCTCCCGATCTTGATTTTAACGAGGTCGCAGCCGCGCAACTTGCTATCGATCGCAAGGTCGAACAACGCACGGTCCCGCAAGCGGCCTTCTCGATCGAGGAAGAATCGGATGGCCCATATCTGCCGAGGTTTCAGCGCTCGTTTCGCGCCAACTGTCCTGCCCGCATTCCAGGCCCGTCGGGCCTGCACCGCAGGATCATACTGTGAGAGTCCCATCGTATTTCTCCTTCCGGCCACCATGGCCGGAAGGAAAACGACCGATCGAAGTAACCTTGTGGAGCCGGAAGCGGACCGGAAGCTCTCGGCGTACAAGGCCAAAAAGCAGACGTTCGGGCCATAAAGCGTCATGGCGGAGGCTGAGCCATTGCTGGCTTTCCCAATCCGAGTTTCCCTGCAGGTGCAGCCCAGACAACGCGGTAGTTGTTCTCGCATATCTCGAGAACTTCGCACCTGTGAAATTTGGCAGTCATGAAATCCCCGACATGCGCGCCAGTCTCTTTCATGCCTATCCTCTCGATCAATTGTCCGATCGTGCGCTGGGCAAGCGAAATGCTCAAAGTAGAAGAAAACGGGGATTGGTCCGCAAGGTGTTCGGCATCGTGTCACGTTAGTCATACCCGTCCCAGAACCGGCCGTCGGTCAATCAACTCGAGCAAGCTCGGGTACATGAGACGGTGGGCCGCCAAACAGGAAGCTCCGACAAGCACAAGCAATCGCGCATTTCGATCGAAATAGGAGTGCCCAGGAGAGGGAGCCTATCCGCCAACTCGAATTGGTGATCTCAATCGAAGGAGCGTGCAATGACTGACAAGCCAGGAGATGGCCACAATATCGAGGCAACCGACGTTGTTGGAAGAGCGTCATGTGCATCGAGCATGAGCAAGACCCGGATCGTTTGGCTCGGGCTGCTGGCATCGGCTGCCGTCGCGACCATGTCGGTTCTGCCCGCGGCGGCGCAACAGATCAACGGCACGCCGGGCTCACCCGGTGCTACGATGACCATCGATGGCAGGTATCTCCCGCCGCCACCGCCGAAGTTCGGCGGCGAGATCAACCTCCAGGCCAGCCAGTCGACACCCTATTGGCCGCCCCGCGTGGTGCCGCCGCAGGGCGCGCCCAACGTGCTCCTGATCATGACTGACGACCAGGGCTACGGCGTTTCGGGGACCTTTGGCGGCGTCATCCCGACACCTGCGCTGGACCGGGTTGCGCACATGGGTCTGCGCTACACGCAGTTTCACTCCACAGCGCTTTGCTCGCCAACCCGGGCCGCGCTGATCACCGGCCGCAACCACCATTCGGTGGGCTTCGGCACCATTTCGGAGCAATCGACCGGCTATCCAGGTTACGACAGCATCATCGGACCGGAGAGCGCCACCATTGGCACCATCCTGAAGCAGAACGGCTACGCCACCTCGTGGTTCGGCAAGAACCACAACACGCCGAGCTATCAGTACGGCGTGGCGGGACCGTTCACTCAGTGGCCCATCGGCATCGGATTCGACTACTTCTACGGCTTCATGGGTGGCGAGACCGACCAGTGGACGCCGTACCTGTTCCGGAACACCACCCAGGTTTTTCCCTGGATTGGCAAGCCCGGCTATAATCTGACCACGGACATGGCCGACGACGCGATCGCCCACCTGCGACAACTCAATGCCGCAGCCCCCGATCAGCCGTTCTTCCTCTATTACGTACCCGGCGGCACCCACTCGCCGCATCAGCCAACCCAGGAATGGATCGACAAGTTCAAGGGCAAGTTCGACATGGGCTGGAATGCCCTGCGCGAACAGATTTTCGCCAATCAGAAGCGGCTGGGCGTCATTCCCGCGAACACGCAGCTCACACCCTGGCCGGACGACCTGAAAAAGTGGGACAGTTTGACGGCCGACGAAAAGAAGCTGTTCGCCAGACAAGCAGAGGTGTTCGCCGCTTATGCGGCCTACACCGACCATGAGATCGGCCGCGTGATCCAGGAAGTCGAGGACGAAGGCAAGCTCGACAACACGCTGATCATCTATATCAGCGGTGACAACGGCACGAGTGCGGAAGGCACCACGGTCGGCACACCGAACCAATATACGGCCTACAACGGTATATTGGACCTTCCGATCGCCGAGCAGTTGAAGGCCTATGACATCTGGGGCTCGGCGGCTACCTACCCGCATATGGCGGTGGCCTGGTCATGGGCCTTCGACACGCCGTTCAAATGGACGAAACAGGTCGCGTCGCACTTCGGCGGTACCCGTCAGGGCATGGCCATCAGTTGGCCGAACCGGATCAAGGATGCCGGCGGCATCCGCACCCAGTTCCACCACATGATCGATATCGTGCCAACCATTCTTGAGGCAACCGGCATTCCCGCGCCGGTGATGGTCAACGGAATCGCGCAGAAGCCGATCGAAGGGGTGAGCATGGCGTACACCTTCGACGGGGCGAACGCCAACGCGCCGTCCACGCGAACGACGCAGTATTTCGAGATGTGGGGCAACCGCGCCATCTATCACGACGGTTGGATCGCGGCGACCACGCCGCCTGCGCCGCCGTGGCTCCTGGGCACGGCCAAGCTGCCCGAGGACTTGATCAACGGCTACAAGTGGGAACTTTACAACATCGCGCAAGATTACTCGGAGAACAACGACCTCGCGGCCACAATGCCAGACAAGCTACGCGAGCTGCAGGAGCTGTTCATGGTGGAGGCGGCAAAGTACAACGTGTTTCCGCTGGATAACTCGGTCCTTGCGCGCATCATCACACCAAGGCCAAGCGCGACCGCAGGTCGAAACACCTTCACCTACTCGGGTGAGTTGTCAGGCCTGCCCGAGAGCGATGCACCCAGCATCCTGAACAGGTCCTATACGATCACCGCCGAGATCGACATTCCCGCAAGCGCCGACGGCACCGTCGGGCGTGCAGGTTCGCAAGGTAGCGGCGACGGGATGCTCGTCACTCAAGGGGGACGCTTCGGTGGCTATGGCCTCTACCTGCTCAAGGGCAAGCCGGTGTTCCTGTACAATTTCGTCGGTCTCGAACGCTTCCGCTGGGAAGGCCAGGACGCGCTCACGCCGGGCAAGCACACCATAGTGTTCGACTTCAAATATGATGGACCCGGCTTCGGCAAGGGCGGCACGGGCATCCTGAAGGTGGACGATAAGGAGGTCGCCACAAGAGAAATCCCGCACACCATTCCCTTCATCATTGCCCTCGAGGAAACCTTCGACGTGGGTGTCGACACCCGTACCCCGGTTGACGACGACGACTATCAGGTCCCATTCCGGTTCACCGGCAAGCTCGACAAGCTCACGGTGCAGGTCTGGCCGGTGCAGCTAACTGACGCGGATCATCAGGCCATTCGGCACGCCCGCGCCGGCGCAGACAACTGATGGCTCAGCGATCCGGCGGGCATCCTTGGCTCGAGGCCCGCCGGAGCTCGTGCGCGGCGACATGTACGCGGCTGGATAGCTCCGCAACGTCGACGAATGGCGGGACAACGACCTTCAGCATCGTCACTCGCTACGTCCGCTTCTGGGCGGAGGCAAAATGTGCCTGTATGGCCGACATGGCCGCGAAGCGGCCCGGCAGCTTTGGGCCGGAAGTGGACTGTCCGGTTATGAGGCAAGAGGTAGGGAAAGCAGCCATTCCGCTGCCGACCGCAAGTCGGTCATACGCGTGGCGTGGACGCTGGCTGAAAACCTGCCGTAGGTCCGATTTCGTGCGGACACCTTTCAGCACGTTGTTGGGGCATTGATCGCCAGTTGCGCGGCGAAAGCTCGACGATAGGCCGGTCGGGCTTCGCCGCGAGCGACGTAAGCGGCTAGGTTCAGATATTTGTCCAAGATCCCCGACATTCTCAATCGCAGCAGCACCGACACCATCAACAGGTCGCCCGCGCTGAATGCACCGTCGAGCCAATCGGCATCGCCCAAGCGAGTGGACAGTTGTTCCAGCCGGGCACGGATGCGGTCAATAACCAGCGGCAGGCGCTCCTGGCTCCAAGACCTGTTGCCCTCGACTATTTTGGCAGTGACAAGGTCGAGGATCGGCGGCTCTACCGTGTTGAGGGCGGCAAACATCCACGTGATAGCGCGCGCCCGGGCATTCGCATCTTCGGGCAGCAGGCGCGCATGCTGCTCCGCAATGTGGAAGACGATCGCGCCTGTCTCGAACAGGGTAAGATCGCCTTCCTCATAAGTGGGAATCTGGCCGAAAGGATGGAGAGCGAGATGCGCGGGCTTCTTCATCTCGGCGAAAGAAACCAAGCGAACTTCGTAAGGCTGGCCGGCTTCTTCAAGCGCCCAGCGCACACGAATATCTCGCGCCAGTCCTTTGCCGCCATCAGGCGACCGTTCAAAGACGGTAATGGTGCTGATCATTGCGTCTGTCTCCATGCTTGATCCATTGGCTTTGGTCCACAGAATGGTGACGAATGAGATTGCCGGAAACCGACATGTTCTTTGAAATACATCGCTGAAGCACAGATTGGCTGCCGCCGGCGGAAGTCTTGGTCGACGCATGACCAGAAAGACGACGCTGCTCCCCACCAATTGTCCGCTTCTGTGGGTAGCATCCTGAAAACGGACCGGGACCTAACCACCAATTATGGCCTCTCGGTGAGCCCGAGAGGCCATCACGATCAGATCTCAGTTCCTTCAGCGAGGGTGAGCGCGTCTTCGACGTCTACGCCAAGATAGCGAACTGTATTCTCGATCTTGGTGTGACCGAGCAGGATCTGCACCGCTCGCAAATTGCCCGTCGCCTTGTAGATGATCGCAGCTTTGGCTCACCGATCATCAATTCTTGACAGATCATTCCAATATCTCTACGTGGTGGCTGTGGCACGCACCAAGGAATTCGACAAGGAACAGGCGCTGAACGTTGCAATCGGCGTGTTCCGCGAGCATGGCTTCGAGGGAACCTCGACGGACATGCTCGTGCGCGCGATGCAGATCGGCAGGCAGAGCCTCTATGACACTTTCGGCGACAAGTGGAAGCTCTATTGCCTTGCGGTGGAGCGCTATTCGGCCGGGGAAACCGATGCCCATATTGCCATGTTGCGCGGGGAGCCGCGCGCCCTGGACGGTATCCGGGCGATGATGGAGCGGGTCGTCGAGAATGCCGGCCAAGCCTGCCTCGGCGTCAATTCGATTTGCGAGTTTGGTCAGAGCCGGCCCGATCTGTCTACGCTGCACCGTACCGCCGACCTTCGGCTCAGGAGAGTCGCCTGCGACCGCATCATGGAAGCACAGGCCGCGGGCGACGTCGACACGTCGTTATCCGCCGAGGCGGCGGCCGATTTCCTCTTCGCCAGTATCGCCGGCATTCGGATTGCTGCCCGTGGAGGCGCCGACCTGACGCATTTGCAATCCCTGGGCCGGCTGGCGCTTCGCGCGATCATGTAGAAAGAATTTTTTTTGCCCAATTCTGGAATGATCAATCAAGAAAGGAGAAATACATGAAAGCAGTGGTTATGAATGGCATCGGGGGCACCGACGTCATGGAGTTCGTCGATCGTCCCGAGCCCGTCGCGACGCCAGGGCATGTCGTCGTCGAAATCGCCGCCGCCGGGGTGAATTTCATGGATATCGGCGTTCGCCAAGGCATGGCCTGGACCGAGACGCCGAACCCGAAAGTCCTCGGCGTCGAGGGTGCCGGTCGCGTTCTCGCCGTCGGCGATGGCGTCAGCGACTTTGTGGTCGGCGATCGCGTCGCCTGGGTTTATGCGCCCGGAAGCTATGCCGAGCGGCAGTCGATACCGGCCGCTTCTTGCGTGAAGATCCCCGATTCCATCGACGACCGGACGGCCGCCTCCGTGATGATGCAGGGGCTCACGGCCAGCCACTTCGCCACCGATTTCTATCCGGTGCAGCCGGGCGATATCGCTCTCGTTCATGCCGCGGCCGGCGGGCTCGGCCTGCTTCTGACGCAGATCATCCGGCTGCGGGGCGGTCGCGTGATCGGGCGCGTCTCGTCCGAGGACAAGGCCGAGATCGCCAGGTGCGCCGGCGCCGAGAACGTCATCGTCGATACCGAAGGTCGCTTCGCCGAGGAGGTGCTGCGTTTGACCGGCGGTAAGGGCGTTGATGTCGTCTATGACGGCTCGGGGCCCACGACCTTCAAGGGATCGCTAGAAGCGCTCCGCCGCTGCGGCATCTTCTGCTGGTACGGACCGGTGCTCGGCGGTCCGGGGCCGCTCGACATCATGAGCCTGCCGAAGAGCATCAAGCTCGGCTACGCGGTGTTCATGGACCACATCCCCACGCCCGAACTGCTGCGCGTCCGTACGCAGCAGCTTTTCGACTGGATCGAGGCCGGCTCGCTCAAGATGAACATCGGCCGAACATATCCGCTCGCCGACGCTGCCCGCGCCCATGCCGACATGGCGAGCCGCGCGACCACGGGCAAGCTTCTTTTGGTGCCGTAAGGAGCAGGTCTCGCGAAAGACACGGCACAACGCCGTCGTTTCGCCTGCCCGAGCAGGGTTAACGACGGCGTCAGGACCCATCTGTGCGCAGCCGCAGCAGCGGCGGGGCTACGGCACGACCTCCGGCAATGTCTGCTTCCCGGCAGTGACGCAATCGGCCTCTACGGCGGACATGGCGGATACTGTTGAAAAACGCGCTGTTGCTGGCGCTTGGGACGCATGATTCAATCCTCTGAGTGATTTGCAGGGGATCATGCGGATGATGGGATTTCAGGCGGCTCCGGCGCAGCTCTTTTATGATTTCAGTCTCGATGAGCACGTGCCGGCCGATCATCTCCTTCGCCGCATCGACCAACACTTGGACCTTGAGGGCATCCGCACGCAGTTAAAGCCGTACTACAGCAGCACAGGTCGACCCTCGATCGATCCTGACCTGATGATGCGGATGCTGATCGTCGGTTACAGCATGGGCATTCGATCGGAACGACGGCTCTGTGAGGAGGTCCATCTCAATCTCGCCTACCGTTGGTTCTGCCGGCTGGGACTGGACGGCAAGGTGCCCGACCATTCGAGCTTCTCGAAGAACCGCCATGGGCGTTTCCGGCAAAGTGATATCCTGCGGCATCTGTTCGAGACGGTGGTGGAGCGCTGCCTGGCACAGGGGCTGGTCGGTGCGGAAGGCTTTGCCGTCGACGCCAGCCTGATTGCCGCCGACGCCAACAAGCAGCGCTCGGTGCCTGGCGTGGAATGGAACCTCGATGCGGCGAAGGACAGTGCCAGTCGCTCGGTGCAGGAATATCTGGAAGTGCTCGATGATTCGGCCTTCGGCGCGGCCTCGCCGGTGACGCCGAAGTTCATCTCCGCTTCCGATCCGGCGGCCCAGTGGACCGGAGCCCATAAAGGTCATGCCTTCTTTGCCTATGCAACCAACTACCTGATCGACACTGACCATGGCGTCATCCTCGATGTCGAGGCGACGCGTGCCATCCGTCAGGCAGAGGTCGGAGCATCCCGCACGATGATCGACCGAACCGAGGAGCGCTTCGGCTTGAAGCCGGATTATCTGGTGGCCGACAGCGCCTATGGCTCGGCCGAGAATCTTGCCTGGCTCGTCAAGCACAAGACAATCGCACCGCACATCCCGGTCTTCGACAAATCCACCCGAACCGACGGAACCTTCTCGCGCGCCGACTTCGTCTGGGACGGCGAACACGATCGTTACGTCTGCCCGGCGGGAAAGGAATTGCTGCAGTTCCATCGCCGCTATGCGACCCCTCGATCGGGCATCACCAGTGAAGGCACCCGGCTTTACCGAGCCCGCAAGCAGGATTGCGATGCGTGCGAACTTAAACCACGCTGCTGCCCGAACGCGCCCACGCGCAAGGTGCCCCGCGATCTCCATGAAGACGCACGCGATGTCGCCAGAGCAATTGCTGGCACGCCGGCCTATGAGCGCTCGCGCCACCGGCGCAAGAAGGTGGAGATGCTGTTCGCTCACCTCAAGCGCATCCTGCGGATGGCTCGCCTGAGGCTGCGAGGCCAGTGCGGGGCACGCGACGAATTCCTCCTTGCCGCAACCGCCCAAAACCTCAGGAGACTGGCAAAGCTCAGGCCGCCGTGCCGCTTGGCCGCGGCAGCAGCCCTGTGAGGAGCGCGTCGAACTCCCGCCGCCGCCGCGAGCGATCGCCAGTTCGGTAAGATTCTAGGACGCCTCGGCGGCCTCAGCGCTGTGAACGATCTCACCGTCGAGTTTTTCAACGAAATCCGCGCAAAGCGGCCATCCCTGCGACAGGATTGGCCCGCCCAGGGGCGATCCGAAACGGATTTGAACCTATCGATTCAAGTGAGTAGCGGGTCGTAGATTAGAGTGGTCTAGCGTGCTGTATGTGGTTGCGGGGGCTCGCAACCACCGATACCGACATTTGCTTCAGATAGCAGTTTGATACAAGATCGCCAGCAATTCTCGCCCACGACAATCTCGGCGGTGAGGTACTGCTTGACGACTATTATACCAAGGGGCTGGACAACAAATGGGAGGTGACGGTGTTCAACAAGGCCGACGCCTCTGCCAACGGCTTCCCCTAAGACAAACAATGAGTACTCACGGCTCGTAGCTCTATTCCGCTTCACCCCACCTAGGCGCTAGCCCGCCCGTTTCGAGCATTCGAAAAAAGCCGGTATCGAGAAGGCGAACAGGATATGCGCTTAGCAGCGACGAAACATTGATTCCTTAGGACCTCAGACATGGCTGCGTAAGCCGTCATTCGAATGTGAAAATATCCGTATGGAAGTACTTGTTGCTGATGGCGGCGTAAGTCCCGTCCGATCGGATCGCCTTCAGCGCCTCGTTCATCTTGTTGCGAAGATCCTCGTCTTCCTTGCGCAAGGCGATTGCGATGCCATCGCCGACAAATGCGGGATCGGTCACGGGCTTGCCGATGAACTTGCAGCAGGCACCTTGTCGCGAGTTGTTGACCCAATCCAGCATCGGCAGGTAGTCGCTGACTTGCAAATCCAAGCGCCCGTTCAACAAGTCAAGATTGACCTCTTCCTGGCTTGGATAGAGTTTCACATCGGACTGGGTGAAGATCTGGGCCGCGTAGTTTCCCTGCGTTGTTCCGGCCTGCGCGCCGATCACTTTTCCCGCCAGAGCCTCGGGGCTTACGTCAACGATGTCACTGTCCTTGGGGGCGACAAGCGCGAATCCCGACCGATAGTAAGGATCTGTGAAGGCCACCTGCTCCTTGCGCTCGTCCGTTATCGACATCGACGCGACGATGAAGTCGTATTTCCTGGCCTGCAGGCCGGGGATGATGCCATCCCAGTCCTGCGTGACGACCTCGCAATCGACATCCATCTTCTTACAAAGCGCAAGACCGATCTCGACATCAAAGCCACTGACCGCGCCGTTGGGCTCGATGAAGTTGAAAGGCGGATAGGCTCCTTCGGTGCCCAGACGGAGTTTGTCCCGAGCATAGGCCTGGCCCCATCCAACGGCCATCGCAACCGACATGACGATCGCAGATACTGTTGTCTTCTTCACGGTCAGTTCTCCGATTTCCGGTTGCGCAGCCCTGCACCTAGTGCATTCAGGATAAGCCTCCCTGCGGTGAGGCTGGTGATCTTGTTTGGCAGATCGAGACTCGGCGCGACTTCCACCACGTCCATTCCAACCAAAGGCCCCTCTTCGGCCAGTTGATGGATTATGGGCTGGACCTGCTCGAAACGAAGGCCGCCGGGGGCCGGCCCCAGCACTGCCGGCATGACAGAGGGGTCGAGCCCGTCTGCGTCGACGGTGAGGTAGAAGGGGCCCTTTCCCTTGAGATGCGACAGGACCTGTCCAATTCCCTCGGCGTGAACCTGCGCCGCCGTAACGATATGTGCGCCGTGGTTCCGCGCAGCTTCCACCTCGGCCGCACGGGCCGATCCGGTGCTCCGCATGCCAATCTGGGTGATGCCGCTTATCCAGGGCAATTCGCTCGCGCGCCGGATCGGACTGCTGTAGCCGAGCCTGGAGCCGCGGACATCATCCCTCCAGTCGATGTGGGCGTCGATCTGGACCAGATGTACCGGCTTGCCGACCACCTCTAGGGCGTGCAGGACCGGGATGGTTATGCCGTGATCGCCACCCAGGATGAAGGTCATGTCGCTGTTGGCAAGAAGGGCTTTCAGGCGGGCGACCGTCCCAGAAAAATAGTCTTCGAAGCTGCCGGACCAACGCGGACAGTCTCCGGCATCGACGCCCTTGCCGGGAAGAATGCTTTCGAGCGTGCCGTCCCAGTCGAAGTCCCACTGTGCCGGTCCATCGCAGAACTGGCCCGATTGCAGACGGATGGCGCTTGGTGCATTAGCCTGATCGTTGGGCAGGGGTTCGCCGGAGTAGGGCTCGCTGTAGGGAACGCCGATGACAGCCGCTGCAATGTTCTTCCACTTTGTCGGATCGGTGATGACGGGCCAATCCAGGAATGGCCGGACCGGCGCCGAGGTGGATACATTGCCTTGCAACACGCGCTATGCTCCCAAAGTTGCTTATTGTCCCCTCGCGCTAGTCAAGCGCTTGCCTCTAGGCAATCGAATATGCCTAAACCCGCTTTAGCGATGCTATCGTCATGCTAGAAATTCGAGACCTCGCATCAGTGCGTGCATTGGCCAGCACCGGCAGCTTCGAGTCTGCCGCGCGCGCGCTGGGCATCACGCCGGGGGCAATGTCCCAGCGTATTAAGCAGCTTGAAGACAGGCTTGGCCAGATCGTGGTGGTGCGGACCAATCCGGTTCGATTGACCAGCGCCGGCGAGACCTTGCTGGGCTTGGCGCAACAGGTCGAGTTGGTGATGGCCGATACGATCCACTCGCTAACAAACGACGAGATTTCGTCCACGGTGACGGTCGCGGTCAACCACGACTCGTTGGCAAGCTGGTTTCTCCATGCGGTGACGGACTTCGCCGCTCGCTCGGCAACAACACTAGACATCCGTTGTGCCGATCAGGCCGTTACCTCTTCGTTGTTGCGCTCCGGATCAGCGGTTGCCGCGGTTTCGGCTGAATCGGAGCCGCCACAGGGCTGCGAGGTCATTTTCCTGGGGGGATTTGAATATGTGGCGGTCTGCACCCCCGCCTTCCTGCAAGAATGGTTTGGCGACGCAGGAAGGCCGAGAGACGGCTGCCCGGTGCTGATGTTCGAATATTCCGATTCACTTTCCCGGCGCATTGCCGAACAGATGAAGCCGGTAGGCGGAACGACCCGTGTTCACTATTTGCCGGATTCGAATGCCATACTTGCGGCCGCGATAAAGGGAATGGGATGGGCCGTAGTTCCCGGCCTGATGGCATCGAAAACAATTGACAGCGGCGACCTGGTGGCCATCGCGCCCCGTTCCCGGTTGGTGGTACCGCTGTATCTGCACTACTGGCGGCTGGGTAGCGCCACGCTCAACTTACTTGTCGCCTGCATTCGCCGATCTGCCGCGCAGCACCTGATTTCTCGATAGAATGTGCGTCCGGTGCCTGAACCCAGTGACGGGCAATCGAGGTTCAGTTCACGTCGCATTGGGGGCCGAAATCTGCCGGTCCGCTTCTGTGCAGGAGTGCGCGAAAGCGGTCATTCCATTCACGACCCATCTTGGTCATCGCGTCCTCGCGACCTTCGACCTGAAGGCGGCGATCATGCTGGCAACGCCCGCAAAGCCTTCGATCGAGCCGTTGCGATACGGTTTTTGGGGCGGGTTTGCTTCGGTCCGGGCCTTCGTTTGCTCTAAGCCTTCTCTGTTTCGCTCCCTTCACCTTTCGGGTGCGCTCGGCGGGGCGTTTACGTTCCTTCGAACGGCCCAACGATGGATGGTAGTGTGGTCGATCGCATGCCGCTCACATCATCGACGGCAGCCAGACCGCCGTGAAGCGATCGTTTCCTGCGACACGACACATCGCTTGCAGAAGTACTCTCTGCTTGGGTTAGAGCCGATCCGGCAGGGCCGTTACCTCAACAAGCGCATCGAGCAGGACCATCGGCGCATCAGGCGACGCGTTCGGCCGATGTTGGCTTTAAGTCGTTCGCAAGTGCTTGTGCCATTCTCAACGACATCGAATTGGTCGCCATGATGTGCAAGCGAGGGGCGCGGTACGCCTTCAATCCGAATCCGTCTCTGGCCGAGCAGTTCGAAATTCTTGCCGCATGATTTACCTTGTATCAGGCACCTTCGCGCTTTCATTCAGCCGTTGCAACGGAACCCATGTCAGTCCTCTCCAACAGTGCGGCGCGATCGAAGCCGTTCAATCGGCCGATAGCTCCGCGGTACGGGCGAGCGCGCCGGCGAAGCCGTTGAGCGAAATTGTGAAGGCGATCGGCTGCGCGGTATCGGCCGCCGTGGCATTGATTTTGAGCGTGCTGCCGTTCTGCAACAAGGGCGTTGTGTCGGCAGTGAATGTGACCGACACTAGGCAACCGACGGCCTGGCAGGTGTTGAACTCCAGGCTGCCTTCCAGCTTCTCGTCGTCGACCTCGAGCGTGATGCCCTTGGCCAGCGCCAACCCGAACGGCAGCGCCAGCATGCCCATGGCGTCCTGGCCAGTCTTGGACGCCAGCTCGATCGCCAGCAGGCGCTGGCCGCTCTGCTTGTTGAACTGCTGGTGCGACAGTGTGCAGGTCTTGGTGGTAACCGTGGCCTGACAATTGACCGTCCAGTCGCCATGCGTCTCTGACAGAGCCGAGGCACCGCCCGGCAACAGGGAGGCGCTGGTGACGACGTTGTTGTCGGCGGCGGCCGGCGCCGACTTGTCGCCCTTGCCCTGCGCCGCGATGGCAGGCTGCCAGATGACAAGGGCCGCGCCCAGCAGCAGCCCGAGATAAGCGTGTCTGATATTCATGAGCCCCCTCTTGCCCGGAGCCGGCCCGAAGCAGCTAGAAGCTGACCTTGAGGGCCGCGCTGACAGTGTTCTGCTTGACTGTTCCCCCGAACGAGCCGTTGTACCTAACCGACAGGCGAACGCCGTTCACGCCGTTGAGTTCCAGCCCGGCGCCGACCCGATAAAGCGGCGAATCGACCGCCTCCGTCAAGTGCAGTGCGGGGCGTCCGGGCAAGTTCTGCGCAGCCGTGAACTGTCCCTGGATCTCCCATTCCTTGTTGGAGAATTCCGCGCCTGCCTTTCCGTAGATACGCAGGCTGTCGATGTCGCTCAGCGCGATGTCGGTGCCGATCTCTATTAGGGGTGTCGCCGAATAGTAGGTATTGGAGCTGCCGTCGAAAGTGAAGGCGGCGACCGATCCCGTCTCGCTGCCGGAAACGCGTAGCCAGCGGGCGTCTAACTGCAACGTCGGCTGAAGATAGAAGGCTCCCATCTGCTGGGTGAAACCGAGCCTCGCCGAGCCACCGAACTGGGCGGTCTTCTGCGTGTAGCTGACGTTGTTTCCGATTCCGTCCAGCAACAGTTCGGGCAGGTAGACGCCCTCCAGCGTTTCGCCCGGGATGTAGCCGACCTGATCGACATGCGTGTCACGCCTACCTTCGAACGAGCCGGTGCCACCACCAAGTGCGAAGTCAACGAAGTAGTTCTTGTCCTCGTACTTCGCCAGCGCGTAGAGCTGCCAGGATTCGCCCGTCGTGGCCGACAGCAGGTCCTGGTTGAAGTGGATATCGGAATCGAATTCCGTGCGGCCGAGCGTGGCACCGAGCGACCAGTTCTGGTCGACCTCGCCGATGCCGCCCAACGACATCGTCTTCAACACGTCGTCGCGGTCCGTCGTTCCTGCGCCTGTATCGCGCTTGTACTCCGCCTGCGGGCTGATACTTGCCCACACGCAACGGCCGTCGGAATTGGCATATACCGGAACGCGTGTGCATTCCCGCGCCGATTCCAACATGATGTCAGCCGAACGATTGATCATGTCGAACGTGTGCACCGCATAATGCGGGGTGAGCCGCGTTAGGGCGGCGCCAAGCTCCGCCTCGGTTTGCGAGAAGCGGAGCATGTTGATCAAACGCGCCATCGAATTGTTCGGGCTGGATGACGCTTCGACGTTGTCGAGATACTTCGCCATCTGGTACACGCCCGGATCGGTGGTGCCGGAGCCCGGATTCTGTGCCAATTGCAGAAAGGTGGGGTTGTCGGCGTAGATGACGAGGTCCTTCCCATTGTCCACCCGGGTCAGGAAGTTGAACCCGACCGCCGGATGCAACGTCTTCGGCGTCAGGTAGGAATCCGTCATCGAAGCGCCCGTCGCCAGCGTGTAGTGGGTGAACAGCTTGTCGATCGACAGGAAGTTGAGCGGCGCCGTACCGTCAAAACTGCCAGCGCCTGTCAGCACGAGCTTGTCTGTGATCTGGTTGTTGAGATCGATGTCGGTGACGAAATCGCCTGTCGAAGCCTGGGTGTAGTCGCCGGTGATGTCGACGGTGGCGACCACACCGATGCCCTGATTGGTCATCAGGCCCGCATTCTTGAACAGTCCACCGCCAAGATTGATGCTCTTGAGGCCGACCATCGAGGAATTCTCGAAATTATTGAAGGCGTTGGTTCCGCCGCCGAGATCGATGTTGCCGATGACACGGCCGAGCCCGATGGCGCTCTTCTCATTGTTAATGGTGTCGTCGCCGGACGTGCCAGTGATCGACAGCGGGCTGAACTGGCCTAGCAGCGACTGCAGAATAGCATCCTTGGGAACGAACGGTCCGGGATCGGCCAGCGAGGCGTTGAAGGCCGCGAAGCTCGACTGCATCACGCTGAATGTGGGATTGGCTCCCGTTGCATACAGCAGGCTGTTGTTGTTGACCGTGTTCGTGGCGCCGCCGACCAGCATCACGGCGACGCCGGTGTTGGCCCCACCGATCGTGTACTGGCCTTTCAGGTCGATGGTGATGTTGCCCTTAGTGCCACGGGCGGTGCTCTCGCCATAGGCGGCGACCGAATCGGCGCCCTGCGCAAACAGGCTTCCGCCAGCGGTCAGATGTACGAGGTCCGAATTGCCCTGCCCGGTCGCGCTCTGCCCGAACATGGCGTAGGAACTGGCGCCCTTCACCCAGACCTGACTGTCGGTGCTCGCTTCGGCTGCCGCGGCATCACCTATGCCGCCTTGAGAGCCCGCGGCCGACTGGTTCAGGTCGAGCGATGAATTGCCGCCCGCGCCGCCGCCGCCACCGACTGCCTGGGCCACGATGCCATGCGAGCGGTCGCCATTCGTCTCAATTGCGCCGGACTGGATGATGGTGATCTTGCCGCCATCGCCCTTGCTGCCACCCGGTGAATTGAACCCGACGGCGTTGGGACCGCCGCCATCGTCATCGGCGCCGAAGCGGCCAAAGCCGGCGCCGCCGAAGCCGCCGCCGCCGCCGATCGACTGCGCGATGATGGCGATGGAATCGACGCCATTGGTGGTGATGGTGCCGGTGCGAATGACGCTGACGTCGCCGCCATTGCCGCCATCAGCGCCGACGCCGCCAATGGCAAGCGCGTTCGACGTCTTGCCGTTGGCGTCGCCACCATAGCCGCCACCGCCACCGATCGATTGGGCAACGACGCCATGCGCCCGCGCGCCATGCGTGACGATGGCGCCTGAAACGGTGACGTCCACCTTGCCGCCGTCGCCACCATTGCCGCCGAAGCCGCCGATCTGCAGTGCGAAGGCGTTGTCGCTGGCGCCATTCGTCGAGACGGTGCCGCCATAGCCGCCGCCGCCGCCAATCGACTGCGCGAAGATGCCGATCGCGCCGGCCTTGGTGGTCTCGATGACACCGTCATTGTTGACGATGACGTGGCCGCCATTGGCACCTTCGCCGGCAGGCAGCGATACGCCCACCGCAAGCACCTTGCCACCGATCTGGCTGTCTCCCTCTGTCGCGTTGGCCGCCGCGCCCGAAGCACCGCCGCCACCGCCGACGGACTGGGCGAAGATGCCGTGCGACAGGTAGCCGTAGGTCGTGATCTGGCCGTGATTGTCGACCGTGACGTCCCCGCCACTGCTGGCGTTTCCGCCGATGCCGCCGATGGACAGGTTGACGGCCACTTCCTTGGCGGCCCCTGTCTTGGTCGAGCCGGCGCCGGCCGCACCACCGCCGCCGCCGATCGATTGCGCAAAGATGCCGTAGGAATTGTCGCCGTTGGTAAGGATGGTGCCGGACGCGTTGTTGATAACATGGACCAACTGGCCATTGCCGCCGCTGCCACCCTCGCCGCCGAGCGAGGCGCCGATGGTGACCTTCGCTTCGGCCGCTGACGAACCCGCCGCTGCACCCACGCCACCGCTGCCGCCGATCGACTGGGCCATGATGCCATGCGAATTTGCCATGTCGGTCTGGATCAGACCGCTGTTGGTTACATGCACCTCCCCTCCATTGCCGCCGCCGGCGCCAGCGCCGCCCATAGAAAACTTGACGTCCACCTTCGTGGCGTCACCACTGCCAGTGCTCTTGCCGGCGCCGCCGACACCGCCACCTCCGCCGACCGACTGCGCGAAGATGCCGATCGAATTCTCCTGCTTGGTCCAGATCTGGCCGGAGGCCTCGTTGGTGACTTCGACCAACTCGCCATTGCCGGCGCTGCCACCCTTGCCGGCTATCGCGCCGCCGATCGCATAGGTCGCCTGCGCGCCGGCCGTGGCCGATCCGCCGACGCCGCCGCCGCCGCCGATCGAACTGGCGCTAATGCCATAGGAGAAGCCGCCATTGGTGGTGATGATGCTTCTGTTGGTGACCGAGACCGCGCCGCCATCGCCAGCCGTGCCGCCTGCGCTCGCGAGAGCGAAGCCGATGGATACCGAGGTCTTTCCACTGCCGCCGCCGCTGCCTCCGTTGCTATCGCCGCCACCGATGGTCTCGTCGGACGCGGACGCCGCGCCGGCCGCGCCGCCGCCACCGCCGACCGACATCGCCATGATGCCGTTCGAGCCGAAGCCCTGGGTGGAGATGATGCCGGAGTTGTCTACGGTCACCTTGCTGGCATAGCCGCCCGTGCCGCCGTGCCCGGACAGGCCCATTTCGACGCTAACGCTGGTCTGGCTGGTGCCGCCGACATTGTAGGACTTCGCCGTGCTGGAACCGCCGATACCGCCGCCGCCACCGATCGACTGCGCCACGATGCCCGAAGAGAAGGCGCCCGTGGTCATCAGGTTGCCGGAATTGATTACGTCCACCGTACTGCCGAAGGCGCCGGCGCCACCGCCACCGCCCATGGCGAAGTTTGCCGCGATGTTGACGCCGCTGCCGCCGCCCAGGCTGGCCGTGCCACCGGCGCTCGTACCACCATTGCCTCCGCCGCCGCCGATCGACTGCGCGACGATCGCGCTACTGGAATCGCCGCCGGTCGTCACCGACATGGCGTTGGTGACGTGGACGTCGCCGGCGCTGTTACAGATGTCAGGCTTGTCCTGGACGTAGATGCAGCCGCCGCCCTGGCCGCCGATATTAACCGTGGCGCTGACCGTCACATCGTTGCCAAAGCCACCAGCGCCGCCGAGTGTGTCGCCCCCATTACCGCCACCGCCACCGATCGACTGCGCCATGATGCCGATGGACTGAAAGCCGGACGTCACGATCGAGCCGCCGCCGTTCAGACCGGTCTCCACCTTGACCGTTCCGCCTTGGCCGCCGTTGCCGCCATTGCCGCCGAGCGCGACGCCGAGATTGACGGCTACGTCAGTGCTGACCGCGCCGGCCATCGACAGGGCGCGGCCACCATTGCCTCCTCCGCCGCCGATCGACTGGGCCAAGATGCCACCAGATTGAGCCGCGTCCGTCTCGGCTGTGATGTTGCCGTCTGCCTTCAGTGTGACGCTGCGGCCACTGCCGCCGTCGCCGCCCGAGCCGCCGACAGTGACAGCAACCCCGGCCGATCCGTAGAGGCCGACGCTAAAGGCCCCCGCATAGGCTTTGCCGCCATTGCCGCCGCCGCCGCCAACCGATTGCGCAATGATGCCTTTCGAGCCTTCGCCGCTGACGCTGATGTCGCCGTGATGCGTGACTTCGACGCCCTTGGCATCGCGGCCGGCGCCGCCAGCGCCACCCACGGCGACGCTGACGCCCACGAAAACGCCCGCCGACAGGGCACCGGCGCTGCCGCCGTTGCCGCCGCCGCCGCCCACCGACTGGGCCAGGATGCCATGCGCCAGGGAACCCTTGGTCGTGATGTTCGCGTTGTTGGTCACACTGACCTCGCCGCCGCTGCCCCCGGCGCCGCCATTGCCGCCGACGCCCACCGCCGTGAAGAGGCCGCCCGCGCCGGCAAAGCCGCCATCGCCGCCGCTGCCCCCTATCGACTGCGCGAGCAGGCCGACCGACATATTGCCACCCGTCCAGAGCGTGCCGGAGTTGGTGACCGTCACCTTCTCGCTCGTTCCACCGGCATTGCCGTCACCGCCGACCGCCAGCGACGGCCCACCGACCGCCAACGCGAAACCGCCGGAACCGCCGCCGCCGCCTATCGACTGGGCGAGAATTGCGTGCGACTGCACGCCCACATTGACGTCATCGCCGCCGGTGGTGATGTTCGCGCCGTTGGTGACGTCGACCGTCTTGGAATTTCCGCCGCCCGAGCCCTTGCCGCCGACGGCAATGTTCAACGCAGTGCTGGCTGAGATCGTGGCACCGCCATTGCCGCCGCCACCGCCGATCGACTGTGCGATGAGGCCGCTCGAGCGATCCTGATAGGTGCGGATCGTCCCGGCGGTCACCGTGGCCTTGACGACGCCACCGTCGGCGCCGGTGCCGCCCTTGCCGCCGATACCCAGCGAAGCGACCGAGGCGAGGCCTAGCTCAAACCCGCCATTGCCGCCGCCGCCGCCCACCGATTGAACAAGTATGCCAGCGGAATCCGCGCCATGCGTGGTTATCGTCGAATTGTCGGTCCGGTACGTGACGGAATCGCCTTCGCCACCGCCGCCGCCATCGCCGCCGAGCCCGACACTGGCGATGCCGCCGAGACCGACGGATATGCCGCCATTGCCGCCACCGCCGCCGATCGACTGGATAACGACGCCTGCGGAACGATCCTGCCACGTCTCGACACTTCCATTCGACTTGGCGTCGACGACGCCGCCCTTGCCGGCAGCGCCGCCATTGCCGCCAATGCCGACCGATACGGCACCCGACACGGCAACCGAATAACCGCCATTGCCGCCACCACCGCCTACCGATTGAACGAGAATTCCCGTCGAATCCTTGCCGTGCGTCGTGACGTTGGACGTCGTGCCGTCGAAGGTGACGGCATCGCCGAGGCCGCCACCAGCGCCCTTCCTGCCAATGGCAACCGCTACACCGAAGCTGCCGGTCACCGCGCCGCCGCCATTGCCGCCGCCGCCGCCGATCGACTGGACGATAATGCCAACCGAGCGATCCTGGAGGGTCTCGACCGTGCCGCCGGTCGTCATGTTGACCGTGCCGCCCTTGCCGCCGGCACCGCCGGTACCGCCGACGCCAACGGTCGCCGCCCCTGCGATAGCCACGGAGAAACCGCCATTGCCGCCGCCGCCGCCAACCGACTGCGCCACTATGCCGGTCGATCCGGTGCCGTTGGTGGTCACTTTCGAATGGTCGACATTGTAGATGACATTGCCGCCATCGCCGCCGGCACCGCCCTTGCCGCCGACGCCAGCAGATACGACGCCGGAAACAGCGATGGCACTGCCGCCATTGCCGCCGCCGCCGCCGACCGATTGCGCCAGGATGCCTATGGCTTGGACCCCGGTCGTCGATACAATTGGGCCGCTGCCCACCTGATGCACGTTGACCATACCGCCATTGCTGGCCGAGCCACCGGAGCCACCGACGCCGACGGCCACGACATCGCCGACGCCGAACGCGAAACCGCCATTGCCGCCGCCGCCCCCGATCGACTGGATGACGACGCCGTGCGCGCCGTCGCCGCTGCCGTCGGCGCCGGTCGTGATCTGGCCGCCGATATGTCCGAAAACGTCGCCGCCCCTGCCGCCGCCGCCGCCGGCCCCGCCCAAGGCAATCGACCCGACCGCGCCGCCGCCATCACCGCCGCCGCCGCCGACCGATTCGACCAGCATGCCGATGGCGCCTACGCCGCTGGTAGTGATCGTGCCGGTGTTGACGCCGGTAGCTTTGCCGCCATCGTTGCCGTCGGCGCCGGAACCGCCACCGCTGAAGATACCGAACGAGCCGCCACCGTCACCACCGCCGCCGCCGACAGACTGCACGACCATGCCGCTGGCAAAATCTCCTGTCGTTGAAATGCTGCCGGCATTCTCGCCATATACTTCGCCGCCGCGCGTAGCAGGTCCGCCATTGCCACCGCCGGCGCTTAGCCCGAACGCATCCGCGCCGTCACCTGCTACCCCGCCAGCGGCCCTGATCAGCATACCTTTCGAGAAGTCGCCTCCAGTCTGGATGCTTCCACGGTTGATACCGCTGGCGTAACCGCCTTGGCCACCGCCACCGCCAGCGCCGCCTTGACCATGGCCGGGGCCAAGGTCAAGGTCGAAGCCACCGTCGCCACCATTGCCTCCGTCTGCGGTTATCTGCATGCCGTTGGCTTTGTTGCCAATCGTTACGATGGAGATACCGGCCTCGTTGGTTCCCGTCGCCGAGCCCCCATCGCCACCACGTCCGCCATGTCCGCCGCTGGGAGCGAGACCGACTTTAAGGGCAAAGCCTGCGTCGCCGCCCTTTCCCCCGTTTGCACCAACCTCAAAGGCGTTGGCATTGGTCGTCTTCAGGGAACCGGCGTTGGTGACGTCGACTGTGCCGCCGCTGCCACCGTCGCCGCCATTGCCGCCGCTCAACCTGACCGGAGGAAGGCATAGACAAACTTCAATGGCGGAACCGCCCTTGCCGCCGGGTCCGCCATTGGCCTTGCCCAATACCGCCGGTTGGCCGACGGTGGTTCTGGGATCGTGGTTCGTGGCGACTGCAGAGGCGACAGGTGAATGACCAGGCCCAGCATCCGAGTTGCCGATGACATCGGCGCCATCATCTCCTGGGCCGCCATCACTGCCGATTACCAGTTGCTGGGCATGGAGCGCGCCAGGCCAGAAGGCGACCAGGCCACTTAAGGCGCTCGCACAGAGAAGAAGGCTCAACCGCCCCGCAACAAGGCGCGAGTTTGGTTTGGAGTGTTTCGGTCGTTCGGCGTGCGGCGCGTGAGCCAAGTAGCCTTCGCGGGCGGGACAGCGCGCAACGCGGCGGTAGTCGAGGAGGGTCCCGATTTCGTCATTGCCCGCTCCGGCTCGCTTCATGCGCAGGCCATGCCCGAGACCAGAGGGAGAACGGTTGTCGTGAGAAGCAGCGACTTCATTTGCGCCCTTTTGTTGCCTAATGACTTGATTGGCTGGAAAGGGCTCTGCGCGCTGACGCCATGCGCCAGTTTTAGAACAAATGAGCCCGTCGCAAGCTCTGTAGCTTGCGTCCAGGCTCAGGCCGGATGAACTGCCTCCCAAAGGAAAGGCTCACGTACATCTGAGCAGAATAAGCTCACTGCAAACTGTTCGAACTGTCAATGCCAACGAATGGCAGGCACCACATTCCACAGCTTTGGTGATACTGAATTGCAACAGAGGTCAGTGGGCGGACGCCAGCCACTTGCACCAATCGCGCGCGGTTCGCGGTTCGCTCAGACGGTTTCCCTGGAACGGTCCAGCAGGGACATTGGTGCACGGATCATTCAACGATTGGACTGTAAGCCCCTGAGACCGTAATCACTGTAATCCCAGACCATGCCGCATTGCCGAAAGATGCTGATCGGCGCAACGAGGTCGCGGGGGATAAGCCGGCACGTTCATTTGTTTGAGGCTAAGGTGAAGCTACCACTTGCGCGGAAGATCGCGCCGCCGTCACGCGTGTCTGAAGACCTACCCCCTGATCGATATCATGACCAGACAGCCCATGACTACCGCAGTGGCAATTGTCGCGAGGATGGTGATTGTTTGAATAACCCCGATAGCGGCGCCGACTGCCACCACTGTAGCCAATGCTACAGCGGCTATGAACGCCAACACAGGCCTTTTTCGGACGACTTTGATCATAAGGCTCGATCCCTTCTTCTTTCCCCACAATCTAACCGCTCGCTTTTGAAATGCCATGTCACGCCCCTGCGACATGAGGACTGGTTGCAGCGGCCGGACTTGAGCCGGCGGTCTCCTGGTATGAACCAGGCGGGATGATCGCTTCGCTACGCTGTTGCAACTCGTGGAACAGTGACGCGTTGATCCGATAGCTGCGGGCGTGTCAATCGGGCCCGACGGTACGGTGAACAGGAAAGTCTTTTTCCCGGTTTCTCTTCCTGGCCGACGAAATGGCAGACGAGCACCTATCCCGTCCGGCTCGCAGCGCCTTGCGCTCATTTGGGCGGAGCATGCAGCCATGTGGTTCGGCGCCTTACTGGTCCTATGCGGCGTTGTGGTTCTGGCGTGGTCGATGATCAACCGAGGCCGACTAAGCGAAAGTCACACTGATCCTGTGGCGGGTCAAACGTTAGAGCCTCCTCACCGCAGACTGCGTTTCCTAGGCCGTGTTCAAAACTGGATTGGCTTTCTGCTAATCCTGATCGGCGCGATTGTGCTCCTTGCAGGAGCGTTCTGACTCCCATCGGAGGGAAATGAAACGGAGAGGCGATGCCGAGAACAAACTCCAGCCACTTGGAACCGTTTTGAACCTAGCGTCCTCTTTCGGAACCATAGTTAACGCATGGAGTTGCCCCCCAGAAACACCCAAGAACCAATTGGCGAGAGTAGAAGATCCATGCCACGGGGAGACAAGCCCAAATACACCCGACAAGCAGGAGCGTCAGTCCTCTGTGGATGGCTCCCGCTCCCGGCATCTGAGTGCCACAGTGGGTATGCTGTCAGGCAACCCGAGCAAAGGAGCCATCCACCTCATCCGCTTTCGGAACACATTTGGCTGAAGTGGACATTCCGCAGACGACCCATCTCGGACGTAACCAACCCGTTCTATCTGTCGGTCATCATGGGTGGCTTCCGCTGCTACGAGGTTTCGCCAGAGACGGCTCGTGAGCAATCAGGTTTCCAGTCGCTGTACAGGAACGAGACGCTGACACCATGTTCGATGGCGGCGGTCTCGATCATCTCCTCCAGCTCCCGGTCAGAGGCCGCGCAGGCGGGCGACAGCGTGCGGATGGCACGGATTGCCAAGTGGGTGGAGAGGCATTTGGCTTTGCTCCTGGACAGGACGTAAGCTTGGACCAGTTCGTGTGTTGACCGCTCGGAAATGGAACCGCAAAACGTCATTGACTGCCTCCATTTTCATTGAGCGATGCCGAAAGCAATACGCCAAGTGTGGCAAGGGACGGCGTTGCTGTCGTTTCACCGTCCGATTGGTTCGATATAGAACGTTGTTTTTCCGCGTGGGCAGGTGTCGGATCAGTCGCCGATATTCGGCCGCGGGCACGTCGTAGCTACTGTTCGTCCGTGTGATCAGGCCTTCACGATTGCGAATGATGATCTCGCCACGTCTGGCGCCTCCCCATCCAGGATGTGAGCGGGCTCAGAGTTGTGCGACGCGGCAACGCTCTGCTGCACCACGCGCAATCTGAACCGAGCTCTCCGAAAGTCGGAGGGTGTTCTGGATCACAGACTCGATCGATTGCCGCATGATGTCGCTCTGCACCGAGCCGAGTTCGGTCAGCGTGCGGCATCGCAGCAGGCGCTCGGTGTTTTCGACATTGCGTAGAACGGCCGAGCAAAACGAGTCCGTCCAGATATGGGCAAGATCATGCCCGCCATCCACGAGCACCGTGTTGCACTGCATGATTGCATCGAGGTTGCGCGTCGTACTGTTCGCAACACCCTGTGCCTGCTCGCCCTCACCGGCAAGGCCGAATATGGTCGCGAGCTGCTCCATCGAGCGCTGGACCGCTTGAGTGGAAAGCTGAATGATTTCAGCTCCGGCTTCGATGCCTTGCTTACTGGCCGCCGCGGCCTCTTCCGCCGTGGACCGAACCCCCTCGGCAGCGGCCTTGTCGCGCTGCGACGCTTTCGCGCGAAGGGAGAGTTTTATCGCTGTTCCTTCGTCAGTGCTCATTGATTTCTCCTGTGGGATAACAGAGATGCCAACCGCCGGAGGCGGTGTTGCTGGCGCTGTCGCTGCGAGGCGGCATGTCATCGCCGATAATGATCGTAGGTAGTCGGATGCGGGGATGCCATCGCTGCGTCGCAATGGTCGATAGAGCCGCGATATATAGCGCGCAACGATATCGGCAAGGTCTCTCGCTGAGCGAGCTCTCGATGCCGCAGATGAGATGCATACCAATTATGGATGCTTCACAAACAGTGCATGGGATACGACTTCTTACATCGGATCGTGGATTACAGACGCCTTCGATACTACTTGTTTCACCTGCATCTCTACAATGGCGCGGTTTCTCATTCGGCATTGCGCGGCCGCGAGAGCGTAGGGCATGCCGGAGCGGCAGCAGAACCGTTGATGGCCAATGGCCTTGACTGCGGTGGGCCCAGACGGCGTTGCTCTTCCCCGAGCGTCTGCCAAAAACAGCCCTGCCGACGCGGGGCACGAGATATGGCGAATGATGTTGCCCCCCAGATTGTATCCGGTTTTGAGTTCGTTTCCGGCGTTGGTGAAGTGCCCCCCGTATGACGCGAATTTCTGGCCGCGATCGATCTGTGACAAGCTCCGGGAACTTTTTTGGTTGAGCTCCATCTAATGAAGCGTCGGGAGAAGGCTCATGTCGGAAGCTGGAAGAGACGCGGTCAAGATCGTCGCCGCCGCCGATGATTTGGATTTGACGCGTCGGGCGCTTGCCCGCGATGGCCATGCATTTCGCATGATCATGCAGAAATACAATCAAAGGCTCTACCGCATCGCCCGAGGTGTGTTTCCCAACAATAGCGACGCCGAGGACATTGTTCAGGAAGCATATGTCCGCGCCTTTGCAAATCTGGAGAGCTTTCGCGGCGAGTCCACGCTCGCGACATGGCTTTCCCGTATCGTAATCAACGAGGCACTCGGACGCCTGCGCAAGAGACGGCGCGCCGCGGAGTTCGCAGAGTCCAGCGGTCGCGCGGTCGAGGCCAAAATCATCCAATTCCCTCTCAACACAGGCTTCGACGATCCGGAGCGGACGATGGCGCAACGGCAGATCCTGCAACTTGTCGAACGTGCGATCGACAATCTCCCCGATCTGTATCGGGCGGTCTTTGTCGCCCGGGTGATCGAGGGCCTGAGCATCGACGAGACGGCGGACTTGCTCAATGTACGACCCGAGACCGTCAAGACGCGGCTGCATCGCGCCCGCGCGCTCGTGCGCAAGGACTTGGACGCGCAGATCGGCCCCGTGCTGCTGGACGCGTTCCCGTTTGCTGGCCGACGCTGCGAACGCCTGACCGCGGCGGTGATGATGCGGCTCGGCTTCAAGCTTTGACTTTTCCGGGAACGTTTTCCGCCACGCCGCATCCAATGGCCGTCAACTGAATCTTACCGGTGCCGTTCCGCGCCCGGGTGAAGGAGGTCCTCATGCTTACCCGTCCGATTGCGGCTTTGGCCGCGCTTTGTCTGCTCGGCGTCGCGCCTTTGGCCCAGGCCGCCGACAAGCCCAGCGATCCGCAGATCGCCCACATCGCCTATACCGCGGGCGTCATTGACGTCGAGGCGGGCAAGCAGGCCATCGCGAAATCCAAGAACAAGGACGTCGTGGCTTTTGCGCAGGACATGGTGCGCGACCACGAAGCGGTGAACGTGCAGGCGCTTGACCTGCTCAAGAAGCTCAAGGTCACGCCCGAAGACAATGACACCAGTAGGGCGTTGATCCAGGCCGCCGCCGCAGAACGCGACAAGCTCGCCAAGCTGGACGGGGCGGCCTTTGACAGGGCCTATGTCGAAAACGAGGTGGCCTACCACAAGCAGGTCAATGGCGCGCTCGAAACCTTGCTGATTCCGTCGGCGAGCAACGCCGAACTCAAGAGCCTGCTCAAGACTGGGCTGAAGATATTCCAGGGTCACGAGCAGCATGCGGAGCACGTCGCCGCTGAGCTCAAGTGAGGTCTGGGCGATGTTGTCGAAACAGCTTCTTTGGGCCTGCAGCATGGTCCTGGCGCTGTGCCTGGGCACCGCTCCGCTCCGCGCGGAAACCATTCAGGTCACGATCGACAAGATGGAGTTTTCGCCGGCACAGATCGATGTGAAGGTCGGTGACACGATCGAATGGGTCAACAACGATATCCTGGCTCACACCGCCACGGCGAAGGGCGGCTGGGACGTGGTGATCCCGCCCAAAAAGTCGGCCAGCATGGTCGTGAGAGCGGCGGGTTCGGTCGACTATTACTGCCGCTTTCACCCCAACATGATGGGCCGCATCACCGTATCGGCGCCGTAGCCGTCAAGCAGGACCGCAGGATCGCGGCTCGACCGCTGCGGTCCTGCAGTTTGGGAGTCGCGTCCGTGATCAGCGAGGTTGCATCACCCAAAACCGCTTTTGTTCTTGCCGGCGGCGGCAGTTTTGGCGCCATTCAGGCTGGCATGCTGCGTTCGCTTGCCGGCCGCGGCATCGCTATATCCGGTTGGGTGTTCACTATCCCCAGGCGCGGCGGCGTGAGTTTACTAGCTATCTGGGCTGCTTGGCGACATGGTTTCCCACCCTTCGTCATAGGCCTCGCTGGACGGGCAGGAAACGCGCCACAGACGGTTCTGGCAGCCCCATTATCCCAACTCCAGACGCACCAGTATGGCCGCCTTGGATCCAGCCTGTGAGTCATCACGACTACTGATGCTCGACGGCAGTGCTGCGAGCGCTCTTCAACAACTCAGCGAACACGCTCAAAGCTTCGGTCAGTTCCTCGAAGGTCGGACCACCGAGGCAAAGGCGAATGCCGGTTATCCGATCCTCGCGCTCCGCCATCACGGATTCTGGTTGCGTCACCTTGATGCCCACGGCGGTGGCGGCCAAGACGAGGCGACCAGCAATGCCGCGCGGTGCCGGCAACCAGACCTGGCAGGCGGCAGGATGGATGACGAGTCCGCTCATGCCGAGAAGTGAGCTGGCCAGACGCGATCGGCGTCGCGTTTCATGACCAAGATCCTTTTGAACCGATGCGATGACGCCACTCGCCAACCACTCTTCTACGACAGCGCACGAAAGCGGAGATGGCTCCATCGGCCTATCCCGTACAATTCCTTCAGCCGCATCCATCATTCCCGCCGGAAGCGCCAACACCCCGATCCTCAGTCCCGGCCCGAGCGATTTCGACAGCCCGTTGACGTGCAGAGTGATGTCGGGCGCCAGGGCCGCTAGCGGCGGCAAGGCTGTCGACGCGAAGGCGTGGGCGCCAGCTCTACCGCATATCGCGACCATCGCCTGTCGACGCGCGATCCCCATCGTCGCCGTGGTCGGATTGTGAAGCGTCGGCGTCAGGTACGTTCGTGCAGATCGGTAAAGCCGTCCTCTATCCGATTGAGCAGCTTGACGCGTGGAACGAAGGAAATAGAGTGGAGTTCCAGCCTTCAAAGCGACTCCATGCCCGTGTGGGTGATCAGGCGTGCCGAGGCGACAAGTTGCGCACCCGCGCCATAGGCAAGCTCAAGCCGCAACCGGACGCGGAACATGGCAGTTGTTCACCTCTATCCAGCGAGGAACTCGCAGACATCATGGCAACCGCACTCATAGTCGGTGACATCCAGCGCGGTATCACGGGCGCTTATCCGTTCGCACGGCAGGTCGTGCCTCCGCTGACGGACCTTCTCCATCGCGCGCGAGCCGCTGGTACCCTCATCGTGTTCGTGCGCATCGCGTTCCGGGCGAACCGAGCGGATCTGCCACCGGGCAACCTCTTCTCCGCCTTCTTCGACGCCGGGGACAGCTTCCACGAGGGGGCGCCTGGTACCATGATTGATCTGCCGGTGGAGCGTGAGGACGTCGTTGTGCTGAAGCGCCGGGCAAGCGCCTTCGCCGGGACAGACCTCGACCTCGTGCTGCGTGCCCATGCCGTTGACGCAATCACCATCGCTGGAGTGGCAACCAGCGCGATGGTCGCCGCGACCTTTTACGACGCTGCTGATCGCGGCTACCGGACAACAGTGCTTCGTGATGGATGCGCGGATAGCGATCCCACCGTCCACGACTTCTTCATGGACAAAATATTTCCAAGCCGGGGAGCCGAGGTTGTGTCGTGCGCCGAATGGCTGTGACCCTTACCGACCCGCGGCCAAGCGTGCGTGCTTCAAAGCGCGCGATCGAGCGTCCAAATGAGCGGGCGTGATAGTCACGATCGTGCACGATAGACAGCAACGGCGCGTGCGCGGACAAGCGCATGATCGTGCGAGGCGATCGGAGATGGGTGTCGAGTACCTGACTGCTCAGCAGGCCAAGAATCTGCATTGCCACCGCCGGCACGTCTGGTTCAGCTTCCTTCGCGGCGATCTTGCATGCTAGGCTAAGCACCCGCTCCAAACCTTCCGGAATGTCTATGCCGAACTCCGCCAATAGGCGACGGATCATGTTCACCAACTGCGTGCGCTGCTTGACCAGAAGGTTGCGCGTGCGGTGAAGCGACAGGGCTGCCTGTTGCTCGGCCGACTTCATTACCCGCTTCGCAGATCGCTTCCGCGTCCACCGCATCGTTCTTGCCGCGTTTCACATAGGGCTTCGCGTAGGCCGGCGGCATTAAGCGGACCTCATGGCCGAGCGCTGTCAGGAAATGTCCCGCAGGCCTCCATACCGACCAGACAATGCGGCAACTTGGTGAAGAACGGCAGCACTTGCGATCGCCGCACTGCCTTGCGCACGACAACGCGTCGACGGCATGAACCTGAAAAATGCGCTTGGCCAGATCAAGGCCCACGGTGGTAGCATTCATGGCGGATGGCTCCTTTGCTCGGGTTGCCTGACTGTGGCACTCGGATGCCGGGAGCGGGAGCCATCAACCTCATCTGCTTTCAGGCAGCACCAAAGCGGATTGTTACGGCCGAGATTGCGGCGCCTGCTGTCCGACCGGATCGGGCCGATACTGTTGAAAAACGCGCTGGGGCAGGAGACCAGGATGACCGCAGCGCAACATCCGGCCCTCGAGGCCAAGCAAACTCGCACCGCCAAACGGCGCACGGAAGGCCGCGCGGAAGATCGGGCAACCCTCGAGGAACAGCTTCAAGAAGGCCTTGAAGACACCTTTCCCGGCAGCGACCCGGTTTCCGTGATCGTCACCGCCATTCCTGGGCGACCCAAGCAGCCTCGCCAATAGCCGCCTGCATCAACGCTTTGCCGAGGCGGCGCGCCGCCACCGTCAGGCGTGCGGCGAGCCCTCATGAATGGCCTTCTTGATCTCAGAGCGGAATTCCGGCGTGTCGTGCTCGCCATGAACGGCGACGGCATGCTGCACCGCGGCGTTGACCAGCTCTTCCTCGCTGTCTGCCACAATCGCGACAGTGCATTTCATTTCGCTCGGGAACTCGCGGCAGTCGATATATCTGCGCATGGTTTTCTCCATGGATCGACGCAACGCGCCTTGCGCGCTGCTCCCGCCTGCCCCACTGCGCTCTCCGCTCGCAACGAAATTATACCACGGAATCGAAACTCCGCGCGGCATGGCCAACAGCCCGTGCGGACTATTTCGCCTGATGCGCCGCTTAGTCAGCCGCGCTTGTCGCTTCTGCAGGAAGCGGCGCCAAACCAGTTCGGGCCGCCACGGTGAACGCGGCGGAACAATATGCCGAGTTCGCAATTGTAGCATGCCCACCACGCCTGCTTGAGCCTACCCCGAGTGGTCTCATCTCGCACCCGAGAGTAATGCCGGTTGGCCGCTTCGGGCCGAGTGCGGTCTGACTGCTCTTGGATTGGGAAGGAGCGATAGCTGCCGTTCGTCCAGCTTCAGGCCGGTGGCAGCTTCCGACCCCTTAGCAGTCATTCCATGGATTTCGTGCCGCTCCCGATTGCAGCCACTTCCGCCAAGAATGCTGACACAGCAGCGCCCAACTTCTCTGGCTCGTCATATGGTAGGCCGTGCCCGGCATCAGGGATCAGCTCATAGCGCAGTGGTGGATTAATGCCCTGTAACTCGCAGGCAGTCTCAAGCGAGACGATGCCGCGATCACCAATCAGAAGCAGTATCGGAGCACCTATGTTCTGCATCAGCTTGCGCCAGTCCGGGTTAGGTGGCGTGAGAACTTCGAAAGCGCTCAAGCTGGTGTGAAGCCTCGCATCGACCATATATTCAATCATCTCTGCCGACCGATTCGGGCTTCTAAGGCGCGCCTGGGTGAGCAGGTCATCCCTTGTCGACTGGAGCAATTGCTGATGCTCTGCTGCGACGTTACTTTCGTAAACCTCGCGCTGCCACTCTGGACTGATAAAAGTAGGGTCGATAAGGACGACGGCCTTCGTGGCCGATCCAAGCTCGCTGGCAACAAGCGCAGCGGTCATCCCACCCATCGAGTGTCCAACCAATGTCGGAGCGTTTAGCTCCAACTCCTCGATGAGCCCAAGAACATCATCGGCCAGATCGCTATACAGATAGCCGTTCTCAGGGGCGCTGGAGCCGCCATGTCCCCGGGCATCGGGCAGGACCACATCGAAGGCATCTTCGAGCGCGTGCGCCAGGGGCAACAAACAGGCGCCGCTTCCGATCAGCCCGTGCAGGGCAACAAGCGGAGGCTTGTCCCCGCCTGTTCGGCGGTAATGAATGTTTATGCCGTTTGCACGACAGATGCCGCTGTACCATGCGGGAGGGTGCTCTTCGCGTTTGCTCATGCCGGAGATACTTGCACGCGCTGTTCTCCACGGTCGATAGGCATCGCTTCGCCGCAAATGGCAGGTTCCGCCGTGCTGGCGTTTAGAAGCTGCTGTCCCGCCAACCACCAACTCGTGACGTTCAGGAGCTCCGATCGACGACCCGGCAGCTATCGACCGCATTCCCGTCGTTCGAGGTGGGGCCATAAAGTCCTGAGAGCGATCGATCAAGGCACTATGACGGCGACTGCCCTCCTCCGGATGATCACCGTTCAATCGTCCAGTCAAGCGGCGAGGAGTTCCAGCGTCTGCAGCCCATGCTCCACCGCGCCGAAACCAACGACCAACTGGCGACGCTCTCGGCTTGGGTGAAGCTGGCGCATGGTCAGCACGGTCTTGCCGTCGCTGTGCTTATCACGGCTGGATGGCGCCATTCTCAAACCACTAAACCAGGTGCAATGCACGGACACTTAAGTGTCCGCTTGACTTTCATCAGGCAAGCTGTAACTTAAGTACATGCTTGAGTATTCAGAACAACTTGATAGGGCGTTCCACGCGCTCGCTGATGCAACTCGGCGGCGGATTCTCGAACACCTTTCACGTGGACCAGCCTCGGTAAGTGATCTGGCAAAGCCCTTCGACACATCCCTCTCCGCGATCCATCAGCATGTGCAAGTGCTTGAGGCAAGCGGACTGGTTATCACAGAGAAACGCGGACGAGTCCGCGGATGCCGAATTTCAAGCGAGGCGGTCTTGCGTGTCGAAAATTGGTTGAACGAACGTCGCCAGCATTGGGAGGGCCACTTTGACCGGCTGGGAGAATTGCTCGAAGGCAAAGAAACTTTTGATAAGGCTGACGGTACGAGCCAGTCAGACCAAGGAGACAAGGCATGACAGGAACACCCTTATTCCACGGTACATTTACGCTGAAGCGCCTGTGGGCGGCATCGCCCGCCCGCGTGTTCGGCGCGTGGTGCGACCCGCAGATCAAGGCGCAGTGGTTCACGGGTCCGGCAGAAAAATGGACCCTTATGCGCCGCTCGATGGATTTTTGTGTGGGTGGACAGGAAATACTGCACGGGCGCTTCAACGAGAGCGGTCTTGAGACACTCTTTGAAGCGCGTTTTCATGTGATCGAGCCGGCCGAGCGTCTGGTCTATGCCTATGACCTGCATCATTCCGGTCGCTTTCACTCAGTGACGCTGTCGAGCCTGGAGCTTGATGAGGAGGCGGGCAAAACCCGCGTCTCTTACACCGAACAGATTGTGTTTCTCGATGGCAAGGACGGCACAGCTGATCGCCGTCACGGCACGGGAATTCAATTCGACATGATCGAAACTACCCTTCAATCCTTGGGAGTATTGAAATGAGCCTTGCGCTCTATGGCCATCCGTTCGCCTCCTTTGTCTGGAAACCATTGATCGCTCTATACGAGCGCGGCCTGACCTTCGACTTCCGAATGGTCGACTCCGACCACCCGCAGAATGCTAGGCGCATGGCTGAGCTCTCCCCCACGGGGCAATTTCCCGCCCTGGTCGATGGCGACAGAAAAGTCACCCAAAGCAACAGCATTATCGAATATCTCGACCTATTTCACGGCGACGCTCCGCCGATGGTGCCTGAGAATGCCCGTGAAGCGCTTGACGCCCGTATGATCGCGGATGTGTTTGATGATTATATCCATGCTCAGACGCAGCGGATCGTTGGTGATGCTCTGCGTGGCGAGGATGAGCGTGATCCGCGGGGCGTTGCCGATGCGCATATTTTGATGGAGCGCTGCTACGATTGGATGGAGCCACGTTTGCATGGTCAGGAATGGGCGACCTGCGGCGGGTTCACAATTGCTGATTGTGCCGCTGCACCAGCGCTTTTCTATGGTGATTGGGTGCATCCAATTCCTGCACGTTGCACAGCACTTGCCGCCTACCGGGCACGACTCCTGTCCCGCCCGTCTGTAGCGCGCGTAGTTGAGGAGGCTCGGCCTTATCGGCCCTTTTTCCCATTAGGAGCACCTGAGCGGGACTAGGTCTCGCCAAAAAATCAAGTGGGCGAATTGGAATGCGCGTTCGAGTTCCTGATTGCCTCCGGCAAACACGACCCTGACATTCCAACCACCAGTCCGCTTTCCCCTAAGGCAGCCTGAAAGCGGACAGGCGGGTTTCCACCAAATCTTGGCCCTTGCGCTATTCGTCGGCGGCATCCGGCTTGGGCCGGGAGGAGACTGGCCGCTTCTGGAGCGTGAGGCCGTGAAAGCGGACTTGCACGTACGATACCGTACAGGTGGTTCGACATATCGTCTGCGGGCCGAGAGCGACGAAACCGGCTTATCCGATCGCTGATTTGCCCATTGACGGACAGAGCTGGAAATCAGCTTTCCGAATATGAGATGGCTGGATCGATCATCCGTTCGGGCCTCCGACGGCCGCTGACTGCCTGCCTTGGGTAGAAGGCCGACGGTCACGGCGTCATGCTTTCGTCCGCCGCGCCTCCGGATCTGAATCACGGGTTCTCCGAGACAATGCCCGCTGTTCGAACGGAAACATGCGATGATCCTAGCAATCGACCCCGAAGAGAACCTCGAGCCCGGCTGGCGCTACATCAGCTTAAGGCCAATCAGCAAATCGGGGCAAACGGCCTTCGGCGGAGGACGAACAGAAAGGGGGCGGCAATCGCTTCGCCGTCCACAAGCACCACACCACGGCCAACGCCACGACCTACGCGTCAAGCTCGACGGAGTGGCGCGATGCTAGGCGGTGCCGCGCGGACCCCCGCTCAATTCAGCAGAGCCCGGCCGGACCGGCCGCTCGGGTGACCAGAGGGTCGACCTAGCCCTGGACTGCCCCAGAAACACGGGTCATCGCGATGAGCCGCTTCAAAAACTCTGCGCGATCGGGGAGGCTGAGTGGCGGCAGGCCGATCGCCTCGTTGAAATAGAGTCCATCGACGGCAAGCCTGATGACTTCGGCATGCAGATAGTCCAATCCGTCGTCTCTCAATCGATCGGACCACTTCGTGCTTTCGACAGCATAGTCGGCCAGAAGGTCGGGATCGGTAGCGATCCCGGCGATCATCGCTGCGGCTATGTCATCGGCGCGCTCGGCGGGAAAGCTGGTGGTGATATAGGCGCGAAGATAGGAACCTGGCGTCGGATCGCTCGCAACCATTGCCGTGGTCTTCTCCTCGAATGAATCGAGGCCGGCCGTAATCATTGAACGGATCAACGCATCCTTCGAGGCGAAATAGTGCAACAGCCCGCCTTTGCTGATACCCGCAGCCTTGGCGACGTCGGCAAGCGTCATACGCGCAGCGCCCTGCTCCATTACGATCCGGGTTGCGGCATTGACGATCGCCGTCCTGATCTCGTCGCCGCTCTTTCTTCTTTTACGTACCGGCTTTTCGGCCATCATTGATTCATACGACTCCGCCTCTACCCAACCCTTCTCCGAAAAACCCAGGATTGCAACAAGTTTCCGACCGGCCGGACGGTTTTTGTTATAGACCGGCTGGACGGTTTGGAATATAGCTCACCACCAACTGGGCAGAAGTCATAGGAGGAGAATGACATGCGCTGTGTCCGAACGATCTACCTGGCCGCAAGCTTGAGCGTCACCGCATTGCTCGGCTGGCCTTGTGCGGCCGCCTTGTCGGCTCCGCTGGGGGACAGTTCAGAGCCGATCAAGATCGCACTCAATGAATGGACCGGGCAGAACATCACTGCTCACGTCGCGGGCCAGCTTCTCGAGAAGCTCGGCTACCGGGTTCAATACGTGACGGCGGGCAGTTTCCCCCAGTGGATCGGGATGGAAGACGGCTCGCTCGACATGACGCCGGAACTGTGGACCAACAATCTCGGCGACATCTATCCGAAGCTTCTGGCAGAGAAGAAGGTCGAGCCAGTGGGCGACCTCGGGCTCAACGCCCGCGATGGCTGGGGCTACACCGACGCAACCCTTGCCATCTGCCCCGGCCTTCCCGACTGGAAGGCGCTTCTGGAGCCGTCCTGCGCTGCAGGCCTGGCAACGGCCGAGACGCTGCCGAATGGTCGCCTTGTCGACTACCCGGCCGATTGGGGAACTGCTTCCGCCAATGAGATCGAGGATTTCAAACTGCCGCTCACTGCCGTGCCGGCCGGGTCGGAAGGAGCCTTGGTGGCGGAGTTGCAGTCTGCCATCGTAGCCGAGAAGCCGCTCCTTCTGCGCTTCTGGGCACCGCACTGGCTGCTTGCGAAAGCGAAGCTCAATTGGGTCGAAATGCCCCCCTGCGATCCGAATGACGGCGCGCGCTGCATTCTACCTTCGCCCGTCATCAAGGTCGTGCGCGCGGGCTTCGGCGACAAATGGCCGGCCGCCTACGCCTTCATGAAGCAATACCAGCTTAGCGCGGAAGATCAGCAAGTGATGATGATGGAGGTCGACCAGAACCACAAAGAACTCGACGGCGTGGTCAGCCAGTGGGTGGCGGACAATGCTGCAAGATGGAGCCCCTGGATCGAGGACGCGAAGAAATAAGCCTTCTTCAATTGCCGATCTGTGATGGGAAATTCCGATGAGTTCAGCGCCCTCGCCCGCGTCGCCGCGGCAAGTCAAACTCGCGTGCCAAGATTTATGGAAACTCTATGGGGCGCGTCCCCGGGATGCGATGGCTGCGGTCATGCCCCTTGTAGAGGACAAGGATCGACTGCGGTCCGAACTCACGGGGAACGGACACGTCGCGGCGGTTGCCGGCGCCAGCTTGGAGGTTCACGAGGCGGAGATCTTCGTGCTCATGGGGCTGTCCGGCTCCGGAAAGTCGACGCTGCTGCGATGCCTTACGCGGCTCATCGAGCCGACCAGCGGCAAGGTCTTGCTGGACGGCGAGGACTTGCTTGCCGCAAGCCGGCAACGCATGGTCGAGCTTCGCCGTCACGCCATGGGCATGGTGTTTCAAAACTTCGGACTGCTGCCGCACCTCTCCGTACTTGACAATGTTGCCTTTCCCCTTCGGGTACAGGGCATCGAAGCGAGCAAGCGCTACGCCCGGGCGCGGGAAATGATCGAGCTCGTCGGCTTGAGAGGGCTGGAGGGACATATTCCAAGCCAGCTCTCCGGCGGACAACAGCAGCGCGTGGGCATTGCCAGATCCCTGGCAGTCGGCCCGCAAATCTGGTTCCTTGACGAGCCGTTTTCGGCCCTCGATCCACTGATCCGCAGGCAGATGCAGGACGAGTTCATCCGCCTGCAGAAAATGCTGCGCAAGACCATCGTCTTCGTCACGCACGATGTCCAGGAGGCATTCAGGCTGGCCGATCGCATCGCAATCATGCGCGATGGGTCGATTGTCCAGATGGGAACGCCGGCTGAGATCGCGCTCGCTCCGGCAAATGGTTACATCGCCGAATTCCTGCGCGACATTCCCACCTTGAGGGTCATCAAGGCGGCCGACGTGATGCGGCCACTGGCGGCGGACACGTCGCCGGCCCACGTCGTTTCCGGCACCACGGTGCTTGAGGAAATTGTTCCGCTTGTCCTGGACGGCGCTCCCTTGGTTGGTGTGCAGGACGAAGCCGGCGCGATAGTCGGCCAGATTACCGCCGCGGAGATCGCCGGATTTGCCAGACACGGTCGGGACTAGGCGGTCATGAAGTCTCATATCGCAATTTTGTTTTCGCCAGCCGCCGTTCGCGCGCTTGCAGTTCCTGGCGCGCTCCTTCTTTGCGTTGTTGCCGGCGCCAGATGGAACTGGATTGCGCAGTTTCCGGACGACTGGACGCTGCCTGTCGCGGCCGGAATCAACCTGATCCTGAACTGGATCATTCCCAATGTCCTGCCGTTGACATCCACGGTCAGCCAGGCGCTCGGCACCGTGCTCGCGGCATTGGTCGCGACCCTCCAATTCCTGCCATGGCCCGCCGTGGCGCTCACCGTCATGTTGATCGGGTTCAAGGCCGGCGGGCTACGTTTGCTCGTTCTTTGCCTTTGCGCCGTCTCCTACATCGTGCTTGCCGGCTTTTGGCGCCAAAGCATGGCGACCCTCTCGCTGGTCATTCTTGCAGTGCCGATTTCGGTTCTGGGTGGCTTCCTACTCGGCCTCAGCGCCTTTCTGCTGCCGCGTGTCCGGCGCCCGGTCGAGGTGCTGTTCGATTTCATGCAAACCTTCCCGGCCTTCGCCTATCTGATCCCGCTCCTTTTGCTGTTCGGCTTCGGGCCCATAGCGGGCCTGGTTGCCACCGCCATCTATGCCATTCCGCCGATGGCGCGCTGCATCCTAAGCGGCCTCACTCAGGTTCCACGGGAACTCGTCGAAGTGGGCGAGATGACCGGATGCACCCCCTTGCAGCGTCTGCTGTGGGTCGAATTGCCCAGCGCAAAGCCGATGATGATGGTCGGCATCAACCAGACCACGATGGCCGCACTCAGCATGGTCATCACTGCCTCGATCATCGGCGGCTTCGATGACATTGGCTGGGCGGTCCTCAGCGGGCTTCGTCAGGCCGACTTGGGCAAGAGCCTGCTCTCCGGCCTCGTGATCGTGCTGATTTCGATCATCACGGACCGCATTACCTCTGGAATTTTCGCAGGCCAGCGCGCCCGGAACGATTGGCGTGTACACCTCGGAAGAGCCTCGGTTCTGATTGCCGCGGCAGCCATTGTCGGCCTCGGCGCGCTTTCGCGATGGGTCGTTCCGGACCTCGTGCAAGGCCTGAATGAGACACGTGGTGTGATCGACCTCAGCGTCGTAAACAGCGCTGTGCTCGGCTTCGTCGCCCGTTACAGCGACAAGCTGGATGCGATCAAAAGCGGCATCCTCTACTACCTCGTGCTGCCTTTGCGGCTGGGGCTATCAGGTGCGGTGCTGCCCACCACCTGGGGTTTTGCGATGACGCCGCCGGTGAGTGCTTTCTATGCCGCCGTGGCGCTGCTGCTGGCAATCCGCCAGTGGGCGAAAGGCAAGCCGGGCGCGGCGGCCGGCACGCTGTCGCTGGCAATATTGCTCTACATTGGCCTAGTTGGATTTCCGTGGCCTGCGGCCATCCTGCTCGTGATGTGGTGTGCCTGGCGTGTTTCCGGTCCGAAATTCGCGTTCTTTACCAGTGCAAGCCTTGCATTTGTGCTCTTGAGCGGACTTTGGATACCGTTCGTGAAGTCGCTCTATCTCGTCGGCGTTTCGGTCACGCTCTGCGCTCTGGTCGGTGGCCTTCTGGGCATGCTCGCCGCACACAACAACTGGCTCTCCGCCGGCCTGCGGCCGATCAACGACGCCCTCCAGACCATGCCGCAATTCGTCTTTCTGATTCCGGCGCTCATGTTCTTCAAGGTTGGCGAATTCGCAGGCCTGATCGCCATATCACTTTATGCGATCGTGCCGGCCATCCGCTACACCGAGGCCGGCCTCAGGGCCGTTCCCGCGACTATTCTGGAAACCGCAAGGCAACTTGGCTGCACGCCGGTGCAAAGCAACCTGCTCGTGCAAGTTCCACTGGCGCGCCCGGCGCTGCTTTTGGGTCTAAACCAGACCGTGATGGCTGCGATCACCATGCTGCCAATCGCAGCTACCGTCGGCACGGCCGAGCTTGGCCAGCAGATCTACATCTCGCTTGGCAAGGCCGATGCGGGCCTGGGCATCACCGCTGGGATCGTCTTCTGCCTCACCGCCATCAATCTCGACCGCATGCTGCGCGCCGCCGCCGAGCGGCTGCGCAACGCCTGACAAAGAAAAAGAGGGAATGCAAAATGCACCTATCCGAATGCGACCGGCTGGCATTGCTGACACCGCGCAAGGGCAAGCTTCGAGTGGTGATCGATACCGATACCTACAATGAGATCGACGACCAGTTCGCGCTCGTCCACGCGCTCCTGTCACCGGAGCGGATGGAGGTGGAGGCACTCTATGCCGCCCCCTTTATGAACGAAACCTGCTCCGAACCCGGTCGCGGCATGGAACTCAGCTACCAGGAAATACTCGCGCTTCTCGAGCGCCTGGGCATTTCGCATCACGGCCTCGTTCATAGGGGTGCCACGAACTATGTTGGGCCTGACAAGGTCGCCGTGAAGGCCCCCGCCATCGACGATCTCGTCGCGCGGGCGCGCAAAGGTTCGCCGGACAACCCGCTTTATGTCATCGCCATCGGTGCCATAAGCAACGTTGCGTCCGCGCTGCTGGCGGCGCCGGATATCGTCGATCGCGTTGTCGTCGTCTGGTTGGGTGGGCATGCGATCGACTGGCAGCATCAGGTGGAATTCAACCTCCAGCAGGATGTGGGCGGAACACAGGTCCTATTTGATTGCGGCGTGCCTCTGGTGCTGGTTCCGTGCGAGGGCGTCACGTCCATCCTTCACAGCACGGTGCCGGAGATCGAACGCTATGTCGAACCGTTCGGGGAAATCGGCAAGTTCCTCGCTATGCGCTTCAAGGGCTACTCCGACGACCACATTGGCTGGGCGAAGGAGATTTGGGACATGGGCGCCGTGGCTTGGGCGCTGGATCCCGACTGGGCACCCAGCGTGCTGATGCCGACACCTGTGCTCACCAATGAGATGCGGTATAGCACCGACCGCTCGCGCCATTTGATGCGCTATGTCGGATCGATAAATCGCAATGCCATCATGCAGGATTTCATCAGGAAGCTCGCAGCACATAGCTAGCGTGTAGCACGCGACCGCCAACCCAATCAGGGCGATCCCGGCGACACGCGCGACCGGTATCGCGATGCCGACGAGTTCCTGCCCCAGTAATAGTCGACCCACGATCGACGGGACAACGAGCAACGCCAAGCCGGTGGCGGCTTCGACTTCGACGGCCCAAATCAGTGCCTTGCTCATGCGAGCGATAGCCCTGTTCTAGCCCGGCCGCGCAACCTACCCGATGAAGCCACAGGGGCCGGATCACTGTAATCTGAGAATGAGCTCGTCGATCTTGCCGGTGAACTTGAACGGAACATCGTAACGATACTCCACCAACGTCAGGGGCGTGCGGGTATCCATGCCGACGTCGGAAGTCTTATCCTCTAGCCGCGTGTTCCGCCAGTTGATGTCGGTTTTCGCGCAGTGACAAAGTCCACCTCTACGGCCGACATGCGGCGCGTTGCTAACTGGCAGGCCTGGCCGCTTGCGGACCGCAGCTTCCGGCCGTCGAGGTGCTCAAGCGGACATTGACCTAGACTGTCTGGAAGCCCTTTCAAGAGTTAACCCGCCCCGGTCTCTCCGGGGCGGGCTTCGGGTTCCTTGATCGTCTAGGCGGCTCAGGCTTACTGACAGAGATTGCCAACATTGTCCGCAGTAGCCGCCAGGCTGTCCATTCGCTTGGCCCCAGCGTTGGCATCCCAATTCTTTGCCAGCCTGATTGCAAAAACATCCTTTGAAAAAACGGGTACGAAGTTGGACCCCCAACCTACCATCGTTGGATAATAGAAGCTGCAGCCGTTCTTCGAATCGATGTGACCGCGCCAGAACGCTTTCCGGTAAAAGGGCCGCTGAGGATCGCCGGTGTGTAGCCCAACTGGCTTTTCAGCAGGCATGATGTCGGCAAGCATCTCGGCGCTGAGGATCTGCTTGTCACCGAATTTGCCCCCGTTTTGGTAAAGCTTAACGATTTTCACGAGGTCGCTGATGGTCGGGTAGTAGCCAAAGGCCATCAGCGGTTGATCGTCTTTCGGATCGGTCTCAATAGTCCGATTGATTGGGGCATAATGAATGCCAATTGGCTTATAGACTTCTTCGGTCACCAAATCCCAGATTGTGGCGTATGGCTCGCCCCTCTTCTTGATATAACGGGTCATGGCCTCGCCAATAAGGAACATGTCCTCATCGCGGTATCGTGCCACCTTGCCGGGCCCCCAAGGATACGGTTTCGCTCCTTTCAGAAGAGCTGCCACTTTCGCCTCGACCGCTGGAGCCTCATACCAGGCGTAGTAGGCCTCCGGGAACGGATCTGTGATGTGATACGGCTTCTCCTCTATGGATCCGTAACCCATACCGCTTGCCATGTTCAGCATGTCGCCGAAGGTGACTTTTTCCCAACCAGGCACGTCCTTGGCTTCGGTGATGTAGTCGGTGAGCTTTTCCTCAAAGACCTCGGGGCCGAACTTCTGGGCCAGCCTCAGCATGGCCACTGCATTCGCCGCCGCCTTGGTCACCGACCAGACGCCAAAGCGCTGGCGGTCGCAGTAGGGAAGTTCGCCCGCAGGCGTTGGACAAGACTTCAGATAGAACGTGCCGTCAATTCCGATGCCATCAACAACAATTTCAGCAGCATCGATATCGCTGTCGAAGTTTTTTATGTTGTCCTTCCCTACTTTGGCTTCGAGATCAGTCCAGGAGCCCAGCTTCTCTGAATCGACAACTGATTTGGCATACGTGGACTTCACTTCGGCTTCGTTCTCAACTTTTCTGGAAGTCAACGTGGCACTCGCCTTGCCTACAGCGGTGAAATAGTCCTCGATGTAAAAAGGTGAGGTTTGCGTGAGAATCTGGAACTGGAGGGCGGAAATCTTGTCGCCCTTGTACAGGAACGTAGCAACCCCGTTGTGCGTCTCGCCCTCGATCGAATGCATCAATGCAAACGGGAACGAAGCTCTTGACCAGCCATCATCACCGGGTTCGGACCAAACCTTCCCAGGCTGCACTAGGATGTCCCAATAGCTGTTGCCTTTGGTTGTCGATCCGTACCGCTGGATATCCTGTGTGATCGGGACGAGATCGCCCTCATGGGTAACGAATGACAGTATCGCCGCCGGGAAAATGGTCGGGTTTTTCCCGAGAACCTTGTCAGCCTTGAACTTGGCAGGCTCGGTTGCCATCGTCGTTTCTGACAACGTTATGGTTCCGGCGAAAGGCTCGTGGGCTTTCCGTGCGCCGTCCCCCGGCAGGAAAACTAAATTCCCAACCAGCTTCGATGGCTGTGTGTCCGAAATCAGGTCTGAGAACGTGAGATCAATTCGGTCATGGGCACACGCGGTCCCGGCCAGGCATACGCAGCTTGCCATCAAGGTAGCTCTGATCAGATGCATTCTTGTTACTCCTCCGTGATGCATTCCCATACGGAAAGCTAGCAGGGAGGCAGGTACCTGTTTGGCAAAATACGAACTTCATTTATCGTTTACCGAAGCGATCCAAAAAAGATCTGCCACGCCGTCAAGGATGCTCGTTGCTGACTGGCAGTTCAGGGCCGGAAGCTGTCCGACCGCTTTTAGGCGAACTCCTGCGATAGCAGACATCCGGCGAATGCCGTCACCCCGCGCACCGATCCCCGAAGGTGCCTGGGAAACAGCGATTACGAACTACCTCGAAGCGCATAGGGCGACGTAAAGGATTTCCTGCGTCGTGGTTGCGGTCAGAAGCCGCTGCAGCGCGAGGGTGTGCCGGGTCTGGAACGGAGATTTTACAAAGCGAGGTTGCAGTCTGCGCGCAATCTCCCAGACTTGAAGAACATGTCCTATGGCAGGAATATTTCCACTTCCAGTCCGGGACCTGCGGAGCGGGCAACCAGGGTGCCGCCATGAGTTTCTACGATGCACCGCGTGAAGTGATAGCCGAGGCCGCTGCCCTGCTTGCCCAGCGAGGACCTAGCCCGGAAATAGGGGGTGCCCAGTTGTTCCAACTCGGCATCGCTCATGCCGGGGCCTTGATCCGCGATGCGGATGCGCAAACCTTCATCATCGAGGACGACGCTGACGATTACCGGGCTTTCTGGCGGTGAATAGCGTAGCGCATTGGCCAGCAGGTTGCGTATGGCGACGCTCATCAGCGTGGGGTCCAGGTTGAAGCTGGCATCGGCGGGGCATTCGTTTATCTGTATGCGCGTTCCGACGGCCTCGTCCTTGAGGCGAATGGTGTCATCCAGCAGCGAGCGTATGTTGTAGGGCCCGCGCGACAGGGCAAGGGCACCATGACCCAGGGCTTCAGTCATCAGGAAGTTATCGACGAACCGGGAGAGCGTGGCGGCATTGCCGCGGATGTGGCTCAGGCGCTGCATTTCCGCAGGCGCCAGTTCCGGTGTTTTGAGCTGAATCATTTGCGCTGCGCGATCGATGGCAGCGAGCGGATTGCCGAATTCATGCGACAGCATGGCAACAAAGCGCCGTTGTTCTTCGGAGCGCTGCCTAGCGATGGTGGCCTCATTTACGGCGGCTACCTTGTCATACTGCAATTGGCGCAGGCGAAGCGTCAGACCGTAGCTCATCACCAGAATATGCACCAGTGTGGCTATCTGGTAGAGGTTGCCTGTCACCGCATTCTGTGGGAGCAGGCCGAGGTTCATGGCAGTGTTGACCGCCGAGCCCGCTACCGGGATCACGAAGGCCGCGAAATAGATCATCAATTCGCGCTGGCGGCTGCGCCGCCAGTGCATGAGCAACAGCACCATGCTGATGGCGAGATTGAGGTTGTTGAGGATGTTCACCAACTCCACGAAAACCAGCAGCCATGGCCTGACCAAGAATGGCAGCAACGCAAAGGGCAGTAGCGCGAGATTGAGGAGTAGGGTGAACCGGTAGAGGTGATAGATGCGGCGATGCGTGCGCTTCAGATCCAACAGCCTGTCCCACATGAGCACGATGGCGGCAGCGCCGCCCAGCCAGCCGATGCGCGGCAGCGTATCGGTGAGCCACCCCGAATACCGGGTCAGCAGGACCGGCAGATATCCATTGGTGCCCAAGTTGAACAGAAGCTGCGAGGCGATATAGCCGGCATAGGCGGCCATCACCACATCGCGCAGCCGTGCGCCGAGAAGGGTGTAGAGCGCCACGGCAATGAGCAGGATGCCGAAATACAGGCCACGATAGAAGTTGCTGCGGGTTTCGCTGGCAGCGAAGGCATCCCCCTGCCAAAGATTGGCATAGACGTTGATGGCGTTGGTGGTGCGCACCCGAAAATAAACCTGGGCGCCGGGAAAGACATCAACGGGCAGCGTGAACAGGCGCGTTTGCACCGGACGATTGGAATACGGCCGGTGATAGCCCATGGCATATCGTTGAAAGCCGCCGCGCGGCTTCTCCACCCAGACATCCACGGACTCGAGCTCTGGCGAACCGATGGCCAGAATCCAATGCGGCGGGGTATTGGGCGCCGGGTTCAGCTCTACATGGAACCAGTGCGCATAGGCGTCGTAACCCAGGCTGCGGAAATCGGGCAAGCGAGTGAAATTCTGCTGGGCGAAGCCGGGCCGAGATATATCCTCGAAAGACAGCGCATTGCTGGTATCGACAAAATGCGCCAGCCGGCCCTCCAGCGAGAGTCGAGGCGTATCGGCGTTCAGCTCAATAGCGCAAGCTGTGCCCGGCAACCAGAACAGCAGCGCGCACAGCATCATGGCCCATTGATACTGGGAGAAAAACCCGCGCGGCTGCATCAAGCTTCCATCTTGCAGTGCCCGGTAAAGGTATAGCCCTTGCCGTAGCTGGGACGCACGGGAAGCTCTATGCCGCAGGCGGCCTGTACCTTGCGCCGCAGGCGGCTGGCCGTGTTGTCCAGATTGCGAATGCTGGAGAGGGTTTCCGCCTTGTCCATGCGCGTCAGCAGCTCTTTGCGCATGACGGCCTGTCCCGGCTTTTCGAATAATGAAGAGAGCAGCAGGACTTCCGCATGCGTCAGGTCCAGCACGGCTCCATTGGGCGTCTGCAGTTGCCACAGCCTGGCTTGCAGGCGCCAGGCGTCGCTGGCGGCAGGCTTAGCCTGATCCAGTCGGCGCAGCACGCTATGGCAGGCGGCTTCGATCACTTCCAGCGAACTGCGCTTGGAAAGATACATGTCCGCGCCTGCATTCAGCCCCAGCACGTAGTCATGATTGCTATCCAGCGCGGTCAGCATCACCATCCCAGGGACCGTTTTGCCGGCGGACGCGCTTTGCGCGCGAACCTGCTGGGCAATTTCCAGCCCGCTGGCGCCGGGCAGGGCCACATCCAGCAATAGCAAATCGAAATGCGTTGCTGGCCAGACACCGAAGAAGGCTTCTGCGGCGGTGAAGCCCTGTGCGACAAACCCCCGCAACCCGAGAAACTCCACCAAGTCGGTGAGCAGATCGGTGTTGTCTTCCACAACGGCGAGGAGATACGGCGCGGTTATGTGTGGGGGATGAAGGGGCAAATAAACCGGCACAGCGCAATCGTCTCTTTCGCTTTGACAGGATTTAACAGCATTTGACAGAAATGAATGCGCCAAGCGCTGTTCGCTAACAACTATATACTGGCTCTCATCTTTTTTTCACCAGAGCGTTTCCGGCGATGGCCGAAATCGGGGGGATCCGATGAAGAGTGACCTGACCAGCGCCATTTCTGTCCAGTGCCTTTGCGGGCGCGGGGGGCGCTCGCGGCGTGGCTGGGTGCGATTGCTTTACCCGACCTCCGCACTCAAAGGGCGTCTCCTCGGCACGACCTCGATCGTGACGCTTGGCCTAGCGCTGTCGGCAAGTCCATCGTTCGCCACCGACTGGACCGGCACCCAATCGTCCGACTGGTTCACCGCCGGAAACTGGACGAACGGCATACCGGACAGCAATGTCGATGCGACTATCGTCACGGACGTAAACAACGCAGTGGTGGTCGACAAAGCTGGCGCATACGCCCACAAGGTCAATGTGGGCGGCACCGGGACGCTGACGATCCAGAATGGCGGCGCGGTCAGCAGCGTCGACGGCATCATAGGCATCGGTCTCGACTCGACCAGCACCGTGACGGTCGATGGCGCGGGCTCGTCCTGGACCAATTCCGGCAATCTCTTTCTCGGCATGATGGGCGACGGCACGCTGACGATCCAGAATGGCGGCGCGGTCAGTAGCGTCGACGGCCTCATAGGCATGACCCCCCTCTCGACGGGTATCGTGACGGTCGATGGCAAAGACTCGTCCTGGACCAATTCCGGTGATCTCCATGTCGGCATCGGGGGCACCGGCACGCTCACCATCCGGAACCGCGGCGCGATCAGCAACGCCACCGGGTATATCGGCTCCATCGGCTCGGCCGGTGCCGTGACGGTCGATGGCACGGACTCCTCCTGGACGAATTCCGGCGACCTCTATGTCGGCTTCGGGGGCACCGGCACGCTGACGATCCAGGACGGCGGCGCGGTAAGCAACGACCGCGGGTCCATCTACAGCAGCACCGTAACGGTCGATGGGGTGGGCTCGTCCTGGACCAATTCCGGCGATCTCGGTGTCAGCTACGGCGGCAGGCTGACGATCCAGAACGGAGGCAAGGTCAGCAGCGGCGACGGAGCCTACGGCCCAATCAGCTTCAGCGGCGTCATCAACGGCGGCACCGTAACGGTCGATGGGGCGGGCTCCGCCTGGACCAATTCCAACGATCTCTTTGTCGGCTGGTCTGATGCCGGGACACTGACGATCCAAAACGGCGGAAAGGTCAGTAATGGCAGCGGATATATCGGCTACCTCCCCGTCTCGACCGGGAGCACCGTGACAGTCGATGGCAAGGATTCGTCCTGGTCCAATTCCGGCGACCTCAATGTCGGCTTCTTCGGCACCGGCACGCTGAAAATTGAGAACGGCGGCACGGTCGAGGCGGACAGCATCGTTGTGAACGCGGGCAGCCTGCTCACCGGCAACGGCACTGTGGCCGTGACATCCGGCAACACCGTAACGATCAAAAACGGCGGCGCGCTGACCCCGGCCAATGGCACACTCGTCGTCGACGGTAACCTTACCCTGGACGCCGGGGCAACCGCGACCATCGGCGCGACCGCACAACTCACCGTCGGCGGTATCCTTTCGCAAGCCTCGGGTTCGACGCTGAACGTCATCGTGGGCTCGAACGAGCCGATCATCACAGCGGACAACGCAACGCTTGACGGGACGCTGAACATCGCGGGCTACTCGGGGCCCACAACTCCACCTGCGTCAACCAATGGACTACCTGCCACGCAGTTCACGGTGATCCAGACCAGTACCAACGGTATCACCCTCGGGTCGGATTTCAGCGTCAGCGTTGGCGGATCGACGAGCCCGGTCGATTATCTGACGGTCATCACGGGCAAAAGCGCCGACAGCGATAGCTACAATGTCGGCCTCGGCCTGACTTGGCTGGACACCACGGGCAACTCCAACGGTGTCTTCACGCTGACGAATGCCAATGAGGCTTTCGATGTCGCTTTGGCGCTGACCGACCAGGCGGCCAATGCGACGACCGGCTGGGACGGCAAGAGCCTGACCAAGAACGGCGACGGCACGCTGACCTTATCGGCCCAGAACACCTACACCGGCACGACGACCGTCAACGCCGGCACGCTGGCGATCGCCTCGACGGGCGGCATCACGTCGGACGTCACCAACACCGCCACGTTCGAGAACGCCGGTACGGTCACAGGCAGCGTGACCAACAATACCGGCGCCACCTTCACCCAAACGGCCGGCAGCGTCTCAGGCGGCGTGATCAACTACGGCACTGTCAACGCCAATGGCGGCGCGCTCAATGGCGCGATCAGCAACAACGTCGGCGGCAGCTTCAACGTCGGCGGCGGCGTGACCAGCGACGGCACGTTCGACAACGCTGCCGGCGCGACGCTCACAATAGGCGAAAGCGGCAACTACACGCTCGCGGGTCTGCTAACCAACGAGGGCAGTGTCGCTGTGGACACCGGTGGCTCGCTGACGACGGCGGGTGGCATTATCGGCAACGCTGCCGGCTCGACCGGCGCGGCGACTGTCGCTGGCACCAACGCGACCTGGGTCAATTCCGGCGATCTTCATGTTGGCAGCGCCGGCATCGGCACGCTGACCATCCAGGACCGCGGCACGGTCAGCAACACCACCGGCATCATCGGCCTATCTACTGGCTCGACCGGTGCTGTGACGGTTACTGGCGAAGGCTCATCCTGGATCAGTTCCGGGGCTCTCCTGGTCGGCGGGTTCGGCACCGGCACGCTGATGGTCCAGAACGGCGGCAAGGTTAGCAGCGGTGCTAGCTGGATTGGCTTCAGCGACGTCGCGACCGGCACCGTGACGGTTACTGGCAAGGACTCGTCCTGGGCCAATTCCGGCTTCCTCTCTGTCGGCGAAGTCGGCACTGGCACGCTGACAATTGAGGATGGCGGCGCGGTCAGTACCCTCAGCGGGTACGTCGGGCAATTTGCCGGCTCGACCGGGACCGTGATCGTCACTGGCAAGGACTCGACCTGGACCACTTCCGGCTATCTCGATGTCGGCGATGCCGGCAACGGCACACTGGCGATCCAGAACGGTGGCGCTGTGAACGGTGGCGGGTCCGTGACCATTGCCAAGCTTTCAGGGTCCACGGGAACGCTGAACATCGGCGGCGCCTCCGGCCAGGCTGCAGTTGCGGCGGGCACGCTGAACGCCGCCTCGGTTATGTTCGGGGCCGGAGCCGGCAAGATCGTCTTCAACCACACCGCCTCGAACTATTTCTTTGCCCCGGCCATCTCGGGCGCGGGGACGGTGACGGTCGATGCCGGCACGACGATCCTGACCGGAGACTCCGGCGGCTTCACGGGCACGACCACGGTCAAGGGCGGCACGCTCGCCGTCAATGGCACGCTTGGCGGCGCGCTCGACGTTCTGGCCGCTGGCCGCCTGCAGGGCACCGGCACGGTCAGCAACACCACCGTCTCGGGCGCGATCGCGCCGGGCAACTCGATCGGCACGCTCAATGTCGCCGGCAACATCACCTTCAATGCTGGCTCGACCTACGAGGTCGAGGTGAACGCGGCGGACCAGTTCGACCGGATCGCTGCGACCGGCAAGGCGACGATCGACGGCGGCACCGTCCAGGTGCTGAATGCCCCCGGCGCCTATGCGCTCGGCAGCCACTACGCCATCGTGACGGCCGCCAGCGGGCTGACCGGCACCTTCGCCAGCATGACGCAGGCAGTACCGCTCTCGACGCCCTTCCTCTCCTTCGGACTGAGCTACGACGCGCACGCGGCCTATCTCAATGTGGAGCGCAGCGGCCTGACCTTCGCCTCGGTCGGCGAGACTACGAACCAGATTGCAACCGGCGGCGGTTTGGACAGCGCGCCGCTCACGAGCCCGCTCGTCGCCGCCATGGCGCAGCTCGACGTGTCGTCGGCGCGGTCGAATTTCGACCAGCTCTCGGGCGAGGTGCACGCCTCGGCGAAAACGGCGTTGATTGAAGACAGCCGCTTCGTCCGGGATGCGGCGATCGATCGCCTGCGCGCGGCCTTCGATGCGGTCGGCGCAATGGAGACCCCGGCCATGAGCTATGCGTCCGGCGGGCCGGAATATGCGCCCGCCGCCACCGAGCGCTTCGCCCTCTGGGGCCGTGCCTTCGGATCGTGGGGGCATACCGACGGGGACGACAATGCCGCCCGGTTCAACCGTTCGACAGGCGGCTTCTTCGCAGGCGGCGACGGACCTGTCTTCGACACGTGGCGCCTCGGCCTGCTTGCCGGTTACAGCCGCAACGATTTTGACGTCCGCGACCGCCATTCCTCGGGGACGAGCGACAACTATCACCTCGGTCTCTACGGCGGCACCGAGTGGAGTAATCTCGCCTTCCGCGGCGGCGCGGCCTACACGTGGCACGACATCTCCACTGGCCGCTCCATCGCCTTCCCAGGCTTCGCCGACAACCTGGAGGCCAGCTACCACGCCGGCACAGCGCAGGTGTTCGGTGAACTGGCCTATGGCGTCCGCGCGAGCAATGTCGGCTTCGAGCCCTTCGCCAACCTCGCCTATGTGAGCCTGCATACGGACGGCTTCACCGAGAAAGGCGGCGCTGCGGCCCTGCTGGGATCGAGTGGCACGACCGATGCAACCTTCTCGACATTCGGCCTGCGCGCCTCGACGACGTTCGACCTCGGCGGCACCAGCGCCACCGCGAGGGGCGGGCTCGGCTGGAAGCATGCCTTCGGCGACGTGACGCCACTCGCCGCCATGGCCTTTGCAGGCGGTGCACCGTTCACGATCGCGGGTGCGCCAATCAAGCGCGATGCAGCCGTGGTCGAGGCAGGTCTCGACTTCGCCATCGCGCCCAACGCCACGCTCGGCATCTCCTACAATGGCCAGTTCGCCTCGGGTCTCTCCGACCAGTCCGTCAGGGCGGATTTCAACTGGAAGTTCTAACATCTCTTGAGCGCGGGGCAGGCATGCTCAGCCGTTACCACCTGGCGCTCCCCTGATTGCGTCCTGACCGGCAGGCCATTGGTGTCCGCCACCGCGTGAATCTTGGCTGATCAGGCCACCTCGTGAGCGACCCATATCTTCCGGCGCGGAGGCTGACCAAGCCTGGATTGCGCTCGCCTCGCCCACCCGCTTCCGGAGTTGCCCCTGACCGCCCGAATTGCAGCGCCGCGAGGGTAAGACCGCTATCTGGTGATCACCGGAACGGCCTCAGGCGTGACAGCGGCCCGGCGACATCAGGAAAGCGAGGAAGGGGTCTAGCTGGCTCCGTTCGGCGGCGCGTCGCCCGAGGCAACGCGGATTTTATCTGCGAGTTTCGAACGGCTCTTCACGTGATCAATGAAGGCCCGCAGCTTCGGCATTATTTGCCGGTGGCCGGGATAGTAGAGAAACACACCCGGCGCCATCGGGACGAACGGCGCCAACACGCGCACGAGTTTTCCGGCTTTCACGGCGCTGGTAGCGAGCGGCTCGGGCACTTGCGCAAGACCCAGCCCTTCGACGGCTGCGCCAAGCATAGTGGGAAAGTCGTTGGCGATGAGAGGGCCCGATACGGCAATCTCGATCGCGCGGCCGTTGTCGTTAAGCGACCATAACGCAAGCGCGCCGTTGGATCGTCGCAATCTCAAGCATGCGTGTTGACGCAAATCGTCCGGGCGCTCGGGTCGGCCGTGGCGGGCGAGGTAGGCGGGGCTGCCGACGATGATGAAGCGGAACGGCTTGGTCAGCCGCACCGCGACCATGTCGGCGGCGATGAACTGACCCAGCCGGATGCCGGCGTCGAACCCTTTGGCTGCGAGGTCGACCAGTTCCTCGCTTGCGGCGATCTCCACCTCGACCGCGGGATAGGCCTGGCAGAACGATGCGATCAGCGGCTCGAGTAGGATCGGCACCACCGCGCGCGGCACCGAGAGGCGCAACAGGCCGGCCGGCCGCTGTCCGAGTTCACGCGCGACGTCGCTTGCGGCGATGAGCTCCTCGAAGGCGGGCTTTGCGCGTGAAAGGAATCGCTCGCCGGCTTCGGTCAGGCCGACACTGCGGGTCGTGCGGATGAAGAGCAGTGCACCGACGCGCGCCTCGAGTGCGCGTATCGCCTGACTGATCGCCGATGGCGTCACCCCGAGCTCCGCGGCTGCGCGGCGGAAATTGCGGTGCTGGGCAACGCTCAGGAAGGCCTCCACGCCGTCGAGCGCACCCTGCCTGACCGTGAAGTTCTGCTTCATAACCTGTCGATGTTATCGCGGATAGTCGCTCGCGAGAAGCGGTCTAAATTCAGGAGCACTGCCGATGAACAAAGGAACCCGCCGCAATCGCAGAAGCGAGAACGATGAAAGCACTGCGTAACGTCGTCGTCGCGCTCACCTTACCCCTCATAGGAGCTACTTCTATGGCCAATTCATCCGTTGCCCACGCCCAGGCCTCCTCGCCCACAACCACTGGCGTGATCGTCATCCTTACCGCGAAGGCAGGCGTCACACGCGAACAGGTCATGGCTGTCATGCCAGCTGAAATCCGGGAGACCGTGCAGCTCTATCTCAATGGGAGGATTCGTGAATGGTATTCACGCGGCGATGGTCGCGGGGTCGTCTTCCTGCTGGATACCAGCGACGTCGCCGAGGCGCACGCGATCATGGAGGGCCTTCCGCTGGCCGAGGAAAATGTCATGGACCATGAGTACATCGCAGTCGGTCCGCTCATGCCACTCCGCCTGCTCGTGGCCAACCCCTAGCACAATAGGGACAGGCGCCAATTGAGCGCACTCTCACTGGCTAACGCATAAACTGGCATATGAGGAGAGCAACCATGACTCAGCCAACGATTCTGGTCACAGGCGCCACCGGCAATACCGGCGGCGCGGTCGTTTCCGAACTTCTACACCGCGGCGTCCCGGTGCGCGCGATGGTCCGTACCCGCGACGCACGCAGCGCGGCGTTGCAAGCGCGCGGCGCGGAGGTCGTCGTTGCCGATATCTTCGACCCCGACCAGCTGCTCGCGGCGATGCGCGGCGTACAGCGCGCCTATTACGTTCCGCCCTACCACCCCTATGTGATCCAGAGCGCCGTGACCTTCGCGGTCGCGGCACGCGAGGCGAAGCTCGAGGCGATCGTCCAGCTCGGGCAGTGGCTGTCACACCGCAGCCATCCCGCGCTCATGACCCGCCAGACTTGGCTGATGGACAAGATGTTCGCGGAGTTCCGCGGCATCGCGCACATCATCCTCAATCCTGGCCTGTTTGCCGACGATTTCCTGCGCACCATCGATTTCGCGGTGCTGCTCGGCGTTTTTCCTGTGCTCGCCGGTGTCGGCAAAGTGGCGCCGGTCGCCAACGAGGACATCGCGCGGACCGCGGTCGCCGTGCTGATGGCGCCCGAACGTCACGACGGAAAAACCTATCGGCCGACCGGGCCGCAGCTGCTGTCGGGCCGAGAGATGGCGGAGCGTGTCGCCAAGGTCGTCGGTCATCGGGTCCGGCCCGTCGAAGTGCCGTTCTGGCTGTTCAGCAAGAACGCGCGCTGGGGGCAGGGCGTCGGTCCGTTTTTGGTCAGTGCGCTTCGGCACTATGTCGAGGACGTGAGGAACGGCGCCTTCGCGTTTGAAGGCGGCGTCACCGAGACGGTCGAGGCGCTGACGGGGACGCCGGCCGAGAGTTTCGAGACGACGGCGCGGCGCTACGCTGCGCTACCTTTCGCGCGGCCATCTCTAGGCAATCGGATCAAGGCCTTGGTCAAATTCACTGCCGCGCCGTTGTTGCCGGGCTATGACCTCCCGCGTCTCGAGCGGAAATTGGGTTTTCCAGAGCCGCAGAAACCAACGTTCTCGCTCGCCGACGAAACGTGGCGGGACGAGCACAGCCAACTGATGGCTAGACAGCCGCGGGCCGGCCAGACATCGCGGGTGGCCTCATGACCGTGCAATTGCTGTTCGGAACGAGCGTCGCCTTTGGCTTCATCGCCTGGGCGGTCGTCGCCACCCTCTATATCTGGCCACAGTTGCGCACCCGATCTCGCAGCGACGCGCTGCGGCCGCTGCTCGTCCTGCACGCATTTCGCTTTATCGGGCTGGCGTTCCTGGTTCCCGGCGTGGTGTCGCCCGATCTGCCGATCACGTTCGCGCGCGATGCTGCCTATGGCGACATCGTCGCGGCGATCTTGGCTTTGGCCACCTTGGCCACGCTGCGGAGTGGCGTGGGGATTGCGCTGGCATGGGCGTTCAACCTCTGGGGCAGCTTCGATCTGCTCAACGCGTTCTATCAGGCCAACGCAGCCGGACTATCGCCAGGTCAGCTCGGCGCCGCCTATTTCATTCCCACAGCGATCGTTCCGCTGTTGTTCATAACGCACGGATTGATGTTTCGTGTGTTGCTGCAGAGCCAGCGCGGGCGTGCGGTGGCGGCGTCGAATCCGTAGCCGCTCGCGCTGCGCGCCACGCAACTGATCGTGCGAACCGGACATGTGCCTTTTCGGCAGCGCACGAGCGACATCCAGGGGCGGTCTCCGTTTGCTGCAGCAGAACATCGCCGGCCGCCTAACGCCTCGTCCATCTCGCCGCCATCTCGTCATGCGTGCTCGGCGATCACCGAGAGGAAGGCGGGGCCGTAGCGGTCGAGCTTGGCTTCGCCAACACCGGGCACGTTCGCCATCTCGGCGCGCGACGCCGGTCGCGCCGCCGCCAGCTCGATCAGGGTCTTGTCGTGGAAGATCACGTAGGGTGGCACGTTCTGCGTGCGCGCGATGTCCGTGCGCTTGCGCCGCAGCGCCTGGAACAGGTCATGGTCCGCATCGGTGACGGCAGGCTGCGCCGCGCTGCGCGCTACCTTGCCACGTTTGGCGCGCGCCGGCGCCGGCACGCGCAGCATCAGCGTCGGCTTGTCGCGCAAGAAGTCGCGGCCGGCTGGTGCGATCGAGAGACCGCCATGGCCGGTGAGGTCAACGTCGATGAGGCGTAGCGCGATCAGCTGGCGCAAGATCGCCCGCCATGTGCGGTTGTCGTGCTCGGTGCCGATGCCAAAGGTTGAGATCCGGTCATGGCCAAACTGGGCGATGCGCTCGTTTTCCACGCCTAGTAGCACATCGACAATATAGGCTTGCCCGAAACGCTCGCCGGTGCGGTAGATGCACGAAAGTGCCTTTTGCGCCGCAATAGCACCGTCGAACAATTTTGGCGGCTCCGCGCAGGTGTCACAGTTGCCGCACGGTTCACAATGGTCGCCGAAATAGGATAGCAAAACCTGTCGCCGGCAGCCCGCCGTCTCGGCCAGTCCGAGCAGCGCATCGAGTTTGTGCCGCTCCATGCGCTTGCGCTGGTCCGGCGCCTCCGACTCCTCGATGAAGCGGCTGCGCAAAGCGATATCCTCGTAGCCGTAGAGCATCAGGGTATCGGACGACAGGCCGTCGCGCCCAGCGCGACCGGTCTCCTGATAATAGGCCTCGATGCTGCCCGGCAGGTCGATATGGGCGACGAAGCGCACGTCCGGTTTGTCGATGCCCATGCCGAAGGCGACGGTGGCGACCATGATGACCGCCTCGCCATGCTGGAAGTGCATCTGGTTGGCCTCGCGCGCCGCCTTGTCCATGCCGGCGTGATAGGCAAGCGCATCATAGCCGAGGTCCTGAAGCCAGGTGGCGGTTTCCTCGGTCCTGCGCTTCGACAGGCAGTAGACGATACCGCTCTCGCCCTCGTAGCGCTTGAGGAATTCCTTGAGCTGTGCGCGCGGATTGTCCTTTTCCTCGATGGCGTAGCGAATGTTGGGCCGGTCGAAACCGGCGATGAAGGCGTCGGTCTCGGCAATTGTGAGATGCGACAGGATTTCGGCGCGCGTCGGCTCGTCGGCCGTAGCCGTCAGCGCCATGCGCGGGGTGCCGGCAAAGCGAGCCACGACCGCGTCGAGCTGACGATAGGAAGGACGGAAATCGTGCCCCCATTGCGACAGGCAGTGCGCCTCGTCGATGGCGATCAGCGACAGCTTTACACCATCGAGCAGCTCCAGCACGTCCGGCCGCAGCAGTGTTTCGGGTGCGACATAGAGGAGGTCGAGCGCGCCGACGCGGATATCGCGCCACAGGATGCGGCGTTCGTCGGGCGAAAGGTCGGAGTTCAGCGCGGCCGCCCGCACCCCTGCCTGCCGCAGCGCCGTCACCTGATCGGCCATCAGCGCCAGCAGTGGCGAAACGACGAGACCCATGCCGGAGCGGACGATGGCGGGAATCTGGTAGCAGAGCGACTTGCCGCCGCCCGTCGGCATCAGCACGAAGGCGTTATTGCCGGCAATCACATGCTCGACGATGCGCCCCTGCGGTCCCCGGAACGCATCATAGCCATAAACGGTCTTGAGGATTTCGAGGGCGGTGGCGGTCATCGGCGGCAGCACGGAGAATCATGGAAATGTCCTTCATAGCAGCTTCGCCGTGATAGCGATCATTTATGCGCGTTGGCGCGGCGGCCCATAGTGAATCGCTGCGCCTACGGATGAGCAGCGACGGTCGGCTTGCCCGGATGCTCCATGTGCTCGTCCACAACCTTCCCGGCCTGCTCGCTCGATACCGCCGTCCTCTACGAACGGGGGCAGTCCGTTGCGGGACTGCTCGGGCTCATGCTCCTGCGGTAGCCGAGCCCCGTCCAGAACCATGAAGTGGAATTGGGTGTGGCGCTATGAGCGCCTTCTCGCCGAACGATACCGATGCTTCACGCGCATTTTGCCTCTCTTGCGTTATACCTCGTGGCGTCTTTGTCGGACAAATCTGTCGGCTACGATGCTTGGCGGGCCGACTGTAGGCGGACGTTCGGTTATGCTTCCAGCCGGCCAGAGTAACCTGTATGAATCTTAGCATTTATGAAGTATGTTTTATTGATGAAGTTCGTGATCTACCTGTTCTCCGCTTCAATCGCATTCATTGCTGGAACCATCGGTTCCGATATTTTTGCACGGACATCCATTGCAGAAAAAACGGTTGCGCAGGCGCTGAACGAGGCCCTGCATTGGACATGGCCAGATTTTACCAGCACAATAATGCTGGCAGCTCCGTTCTTCGCCACTGCCCTAATATGCGCGGTCTTTCAAAGGCGAGCACGCACCCGAAGTACTCTCGTGATATTCGTTGTAGCCACAACGACCCTTCTTTACTTTTATTTCAACGGTTACCAAAATGCACAACACGCGTTGTTGGAAGGCAAATGGACCGCCGGAGCACTAACCCTCGGCCTGCTGCCATTTATCGGCATACCAATCGTCCTAGCGGTGGCTGCGGCGGGAGCAATGGTAGCAACGTTTGATAGGCGACCGCCTGCTGGCCCTCTGTGACTGCCAAGCGATCGCGCACAGCGCAGTCGGTCGACAAATCAACTTTCATTTTGGTTCCCAAGCCATTGCGAATACTGGGCGTGATCTCGCCGCCTATCCGATCAAGTGGTGCTTTTGGCCAAATAGTTCGCTGCTACCGTTTGCATGCGCTTACGCGACATTGGAGCCCCGTGTCCGCCAAATGCGATGGAGACATCCAGATCGCAAATTCTCTCCATTGTCTTGCGGTACTCGCTTTTGTCGCAGCCAGGCAGATCGTCCACCAGCGTTCCATCGTAGATGGCGTCTCCGCTGAACAGAACGCCATTCATTTCGTCCAGCAACCCGATGGAACCCGAAGAGTGCCCCGGCAGATGCAGCACGCGGTAGCGTCTGTCACCAAGATCGATCTGCGCACCTTCCTCCAGGACGTCCGAAAGGGGCGCAGGCATGATCCGGTAACGGTCTGGCGTCCATTTCGTATCAGGAGCCTGTGAGACGCCATCCGGTTGCTTTCGGAAGAAGTCGGCCAATGTGCTCGTGTCCAACATTGTCGAGAACGCGCTCGCCTCTGCGGAATGTCCCAGCCGACAATCGAACTCATGGAATGAGCCGACATGATCGACGTGCACGTGTGTCGCCACGGCGATCACGGGTCTGCCATGCTTCACACCCAAGAACTGGCGCAGCGATCGAAGCCCCATGCCGAAATCGATGACGAGATCGGCATCCCGTCCGGCCACATGATAGAGGTTGGCCCGGAAAAACGAATGTACGTGCGGTTCCCAAATGCGGGTGATCCCGCCGGAATATTGCTCCGTCTCGAACCAATCATGCTGCGGGCTCATGCGATGCCCCTTTAGTGAAGCAGGTTGCTGAGAAAGCGCTTCGTCCGCTCTTGTGACGGCGCGGAGAAGATTGCCTCGGGCGTGTTCCTCTCGATGACTTTTCCGCCATCCATGAAAACCACCTCGTTTGCGACCTGGCGCGCGAATCCCATCTCGTGCGTCACGCAGACCATCGTCATCCCGTCCTCCGCAAGCCGGACCATCGTGTCCAGGACTTCCTTCACCATCTCCGGATCGAGCGCCGAGGTCGGTTCGTCGAACAACATGATGCTTGGATTCATGCATAGGGCGCGCGCGATGGCGACCCGCTGCTGCTGTCCGCCGGAAAGATTGCCGGGGTAAGATTGGGCCTTCTCGGGAATCCGGACTCGCTCCAGGAAAGCCATGGCGATCTCGTCCGCTTCCTTTCTGGAGCGCTTGCGCACCCAGCGCTGCGCCAAGGTGCAGTTTTCAAGCACGGTAAGGTGCGGGAAGAGATTGAAGTGCTGAAACACCATTCCGACTTCGCTGCGGACCTGGTCGATCTTGCTGATCTGGTTGGTAAGCTCAACACTGTTGACGATGATGTCTCCCCGCTCGTGGGCCTCAAGCCGGTTGATGCACCGGATCAGCGTCGACTTGCCTGATCCGGATGGGCCGCATATGACGACCCGCGAGCCCCGCTCCACAGTGAGGGACACGTCATGCAGTACCTGAAAGCTGCCGTACCACTTGTTGACGTTGACGAGCCGAATGGCCGCCACTTCGGGCATGATGTCGGCCGCAGCGGCCGATGACCGTTCAAGAAGCATCCTGATTTTCTTTCCAGGGATGAGATAAGAGGCTGGCGATCAGCGATGGCCGCGTGAGAGCAGGCGCTCGATCCGGGACTGCGCGAATGTCAGAACCGAAACCATCAGCATGTAGTAGACCAGCGCGGCTCCATACCATTCTAGGAACCGGAAGCTCGTCGCGATGGCGAACTGCGTAACCGTCATGAGTTCCTTAAGAGAGATGACGGTGGCGAGCGACGTCGCCTTCAATAGCGAGATGAATTCGTTGACCAGCGCCGGCACGGCGATCCTCAAAGCCTGGGGAAGCGTGATCAACAAGAATGTGTGCCAGCGGTGAAGTCCCAAAGCGGCCGCACCCTCGCGCTGGCCCTTGCCGACCGCCGCGAATGCGCTGCGTAGAATCTCCGTCAGATAGGCGATCTGGATGAGCATAAGCGCCAGGAACGCGGCCACAAAGGGCGTGAACCATGTCGCTCTAAAAACGGGGGAGAGCTGGGGAAGCCCGTTCCACACGAAAAGAAGGATCAACAGTGCCGGTGCGCCTCGAAACAGCCAAACATAGGAGCCGATCAGCCAGCGCACCGGCTTCTTCCGGGACCCGGCCGCAAGTCCAAAGAATGTCGCGATGACCAGAGAAAGAGCCATCACCGACAACGAAAGCACCAAGGTAAGCAGGGCCCCTTTCGCAAGGGGCCAGCCGAAAAGCGCGGTGGCGAACAGATTGAAGTCGAACATCCGTCCCGCTTCCGTCAGTCGTGCGCGACGTCGGTGGACGTGGCCGGCAGGCTCCATTTCGCGAGCAGAGCCTTCATCTCGCCGCTCTGCTGGAGGGCTTCAATGGCTTCCTTCACCATCTTGCGGTCTTCAGAATTCTTCCGCATGTAGATGCCGTAGGTCTCGCTTTCATCATAGGTGTAGGCGATCTTGAGCCTGTCGGGCATCTGCATCATGCGAAACGCGGCTGTCGTATCCTGCGTTATGGTGGAAGCTGCCCGGCCGACGAGAATCTGCTCGATCACTCCGGATGCCGACGGATAGGTCTGCATCTCGACCGGGTCCTTTCCGGCAGACGCGAGCTTGGCATTGAGGTCAGCCACGGTCCCCTCGTACGTGGTGCCTGCTTCGATCGCCATGAGCTTGCCGCTCATGTCTTCGGGCTTTTTGGTCTCTTCGTCCGTCGAAGGCACGAGCAGCACGACATGGGAACCGAAATACGGAACACCATCGTACTTCTCGAGGCGTGCGGGCGTGATCATGATGCCGCTCGCGACAAGGTCGCAGCGCTGGGAATCGAGTGACGGCAGAAGCCCCTTGAAGTCTCCGACGACGAATTCGGTTTTCGCTCCCCACTGCTTGGCTATCGCGTCGATGACGTCGACTTCAAAGCCGACGAGGTCCGCGTCTCCGGGGTTTTTGTAATACTGCATCGGCGGAAAATCGCCCGCAGTGCAAACTTTCAGCGTTCCGCCTGAGGCAAACTCGGGCTTGTCCGAAGCGGCTGCGGAAGCCTGGCTGCCTAGCGCCAATGCAATGACGGTTCCGCAAAGAAGCCCGGCCAGCTTGTTCGATTGGTTGTCCACTGTGTGTCCCCTTTATTTGTCGGCCTTGTCGTAGGCCGCACATTCGTACAGGGTGAACTTGTGCAAACAAGCTAAAAGATTTAGGCGAAAATCCGCAATAAAACTAAACGATCAACGGGCCCCGCGATCGTTCGGTGCAGACGACATCGGAAAGACCATGCAGTTGCCGCCTCTCAATGCTCTCCGGGTCTTCGAAGCCGTGGCCAGACTGGGTCACATGGGCGCAGCCGCAGCGGAACTGCACGTGACGCCGGGTGCGGTCAGCCACCAGATTCGCTCCCTTCAGCTCTCATTGGGCGTCGAACTCTTCGAAAAGCGCGGCCGTCAGCTTGTCCTGACCGAGCAGGGCTCGGTTCTTCAGCGCTCGGTTCGCAAGGCCATGGACGCCCTCACTGGGGGTATCCGCGAGGTCGCGAACCAAAAATCCGCTGACATCAGCAAGAGTGTTCTGACGATCTCGATGCCCCAGGTTCACGGCGTTGCATGGCTAGCAACGCGTCTGTTCCAGTTCATGGGGGACAACAGGAACTTCACCCTGAATGTCGTGACCGCGGGACAGTTCAGCGCCGTGGACTGGCGCAAGGTCGATGTCGCGGTGGTTTATGGCGTCCCCCCCTGGCCGGGCTTCTGGTGGCGCTTGCTGCACGGCATCCGCATGACCGCCGTCTGCAGTCCCCAGCTGCTGCGCGGTCCGAACGCGATCCGACAGTTGAGCGATTTGGCCAATCATCGGCTTCTGCATGAAGACGACGGGTCTCAATGGCGCAGATACTACGCTGCAGCCGGAGGGACCTATATGGGATATTCGGACGTGTATTTCGATGATTTCGGCATCGTCCTTCAGGCAGCGCGCGATGGATATGGTGTCGCCTTGAGTGACGAAATCATCTCTGCACGCGACCTGGATGAGGGCAGACTCGTTCAGCCGCTTCCGCTCGCCGTCCCAGCCATTCACAATTATTACTGCCTGTGTGCCGAGTCGAAACGCGAACGGCCGGACATAAGCTACTTCATAGACTGGCTCATCGCCGAAGCTTCGGTGACGTCCGCTCCCCATCGGGACAACGTCGCACGTTGAGTTTCCCAAGCTATGGCGTCCGCATCTCTATCTGACCGGTCGACGTCGGTCATGCTGGATTGCGGCGGAGATAGTCGATTATTCGGTCGATCAAGGCCTCTATGAGCGGTTCCTTGGCGCGGGCCTCCTGACATAGGATGTGATATCCTCGGCCCGCGTTGATGGACGTCGAAAACGGCTGGATCAAGCGCCCCTCCACGAGGTAGCTGCGGGTCAACACATCGGATACCAGCGCGAGCCCTTTGCCCTGTACGGCGGACGCGACTGCCTGCGCCACTGAATCGACCCGTACGCGACCGCTTCCCTCAAGACTGACACGGGCCGCGATTGCCCATTTTGCCCATTCCTCGCCTTCATCCTCGTGAAGCAGGGTAACCCCGTTGAGTTTCCGCTCTCGATGCTGCAGGTCCAGCCGCGGAAACAACATGGGCGAACAGACCGTGTTCAGACGGACTTCGCTAAGCGAGCGCCAGTGAAGCCCGGCGAAAGGGGGATTGTCATAGACGACCGCAAGGTCGGTGGCTTCCCAAGTGACCTCATCGGCACTGATGGCCTCGTTGATCGTGAGGTTTGGTATGTTATTGCTCTCCGCGAATTCAACGATCGTGCTGGTCAACCAGGCAATGCCGAGGGCGGTGGGAACGGACACCGTCAACGACATCGGCCTTCCAGAGCTATCCCAAGCCCTTGCGCTGCGTGTAGCGGATTCCAGATGCCCTAGCGAAACCAGAACTGCCTGCGCGAAGTCCGCTCCTGCAGCTGTAAGAGCGACGTTCCTCCCATCCTTTTCGAAGAGAGTGATGCCTGTCGCATCGGCAAGCTTCTTCATCTGGAACGAGACGGCACCTGGACTGAGATTGAGTTCTTGCGCCGCTCCCCGTACGCTTTTCAAGCGCGCCACTGCCTCGAAGGCGGGAAGGTAGTGAAGAAACGTCAATGTTCGCGCCATGCGTGTCCCGTGTGTGATCGTTCAAATCGATGAAACAATCGAGCGCAAAACAAATCGATTTTTCCGCCACAGGTCGAATGTTACGACCAAGCGGAAAGGACGGACAAGATGATTAAAGCCAAACCATTCGACTTTCCCTACGACGGAAACCTTGATCCCCGTGCGACGGCACTGATCGTCATCGACCTGCAGCACGATTTCCTCTCGAAGGATGGATACTTCGCCAAGCAGGGCTACGATCCGTCGCCGCTGCGGGCGATACTGCCGACGGTGTCGCAGCTGATCTCAGCCTGCCGCGCTGCTGGCGTCCGGGTGATCCACACAAGGCAGGGTTATCGCGCTGACCTGGCGGACATGACGCCCTATGAAAAATGGCGTCGTAAGCAATCCGGCATGGATGGCACCAATGTTCTGGTGCGTGGGAGCCCCGGGTTCGAGATCGTTCCCGAGATCGACGTGCGCTCGGAAGACATCATCGTCGACAAGACGTGCAATAGCGCATTCACCCATACCGACTTCGAACATATCCTTCGTGCACAGGGCATCACGCATCTCCTGTTTACTGGATGTACGACGGATGTTTGCGTCCACACGACGCTGCGCGAGGCTTGCGACCGAAATTTCCAGTGTTTGACGATCGCCGATGCCTGTGCGAGCGGCGACCAATACGCCCATGAGGCTGCCTTGCACATGGTGACCGTCGAGAACGGCATCTTCGGCGCGCTTTCCGATTCCTCAGCCGTGATCAAGGCGCTGTCGGAACTATGAAAGCCATGACGGAAAAGTCAGAAACCATGGTCAATCAGAAATACGTCTCGCTAATGAAGCTCACAGAGAAGGGGCTTTTGGAGTTGGGCGACAGTGCGAAGCGGCGGGAGGTCAGCGAGGCGCGCGTAGCGGCAGTAGGAGGCCGTTCGCTTGCATTCTACGCCGTCATGGGAGCCTACGACTTTGTACAAGTGTTCGAGATGCCGGATAACGAGGCCATGATGCGATACGTCTTGACTGCCAGACGTGATGGGCATGTTGAGCCGCTAATTCTACCGGCATTCGACACGAACATGTGGGGCGACATCATAGGCCATTTTCAATGACGAGGCTGACCTGTTGAGTGCATCCAAAGTGGCTACAAGCGAGCCTTCTGCGGGGTTAAAATCCGGCTAGTCCATACCGACCTTAATGAAAGCGGCGCCGCAAGCGGCGCCGCCTTTATACCGTTGAACCATTAAGCCCGTAGATTAAAGGGGCGAAATGCACTGAACGCGCGGTCCAAACCTGGGCTGGAACGTGTTGTCGATAGCGGTATAGGTCCGATAGCGACCAAAGCACCAGGCGACATGCGCAGTCGTCAACACTGGGGCTGTCGCAACCGGGGCCGCCGCATAGGTGGTGGTGGCGCCGAAGAGCGGCAGTCCAAAGCCAAAGAAGCCACTGCCCCAGTTGTTGTTCCAGTTGTTGCCCCAACCGGTACCAATTCCGTAGGAGCCAGTGTAGTTGGGGCCGCCCATGCCGTAGAAGCCACCGCCGCCACCAAAGCTGTGGATGGCGCCGCTGCCACCAAAGCCGTGGAAGCCACCACGCCAGTAGTTGCCGCGCCAGCCTACGCCACGCCAGCCGAGGGGACGCCAGCCGGTACCGATACCGAACGCGCGACCGCGCCAGTAGTTGCCACGCCAGCCTACGCCACGCCAACCGACGGGACGCCAGCCGACACCGCGCCAACCACCGATACCGTACCGACCGCCGCGCCAGTACGCGCCGCGCCAGCCAACGCGGCCGATACCGTGCCAGCCGCCGCGCCAATAGTTACCGCGCCAGCCGACACCACCGATACCGTAGCGGCCGCCGCGCCAATAGTTACCGCGCCAGCCAACACCACCGATGCCATACCGGCCACCACGCCAGCCGACGCCGCCCATACCATACCGGCCGCCGCGCCAGCCGGCTCCGCCGATACCGTACCGGCGACCGCCACCTATGTAGTGGGCACGATCGCCGCGATCGCGGATAAGCTGCACGCCACCGCGAAAATCACCGGGCTTGCCCAACAGAACGGCCGACTGCAAACCACCCTGGTCGCAACTTGCAGCGGTGCAAGCAAGATTCCAAATGGTGCCATCGGTCATCGGTTGCATTGGAAGCGTACGCGCCTCGTCGCCCGCAGCGACCTTTGGCGCAATGTTTGGAATGAAGGCTGGAGCGGCCATTGCCGACGCTGAAAATCCCGACAGCGCGCCAATGGTCAGCATCCCCGAACATGCAAGTGTTGAGAGATAGCGTCTCATTGTCCTTCTCCAACGGAAAATCGTCCGCTCGGCCAAGGCCTGCGATGATCGTGGGGAGATGGGCCTCTACGCGATAACCGTGAGGGCTGGCCCCTTAATCGGACGTTCCAAGCGAACGCATCGCGAACGGAATAGTTCCCCGGAACTGGACGTTCCTGAGACGCTTCATGAGCGTGGCCCCCGCCCCGGAGATCGAGGCGGACGTTCAGGTGGGCGAAAATGGCTCATTGCAGCCGCAGTTTAGCTTCACCTGTACGGCCAGTCAGGTCAGGAAAAACGGCAACGCAACAGAAGACTTTGGTCAGAATTGCTGGCGGAATGACGCGAGCGCGGTCTATGTTCATGGTGCACCGTTGAAGTTGACTATGAACTGCCTTCGATTTCCCCGGAATTCGAGGCGGGATTGACTTCGAAAGCGAAAGGAAAAGCCATGGCAATTGCCAAGAACACGATCTGCCTTTGGTACGACAAGGATGCCGAAGCTGCAGCCCGCTTCTACGCCGAGACATTTCCGAACAGCTCGGTGGCCGCCGTCCACCGTGCCCCCAGCGACTATCCGTCCGGCAAGGCGGGTGACGTGTTGACGGTAGACTTCATAGTCGCCGGCATCCCCTGTCTCGGCCTCAATGGCGGGCCCGCATTCAAACACAGCGAAGCTTTCTCGTTCCAGATCGCCACCGACGATCAGGAAGAGACCGACCGCTACTGGAACGCCATCGTCGGCAATGGCGGCCAGGAAAGTGCCTGCGGCTGGTGCAAGGACAAATGGGGTATCTCCTGGCAAATCACACCGCGCGTGCTGACCGAGGCGCTGGCTGCTGGCGGCGAGGAAGCAAAACGCGCATTTGTTGCGATGATGGACATGAGGAAAATCGACGTCGCCGCGATCGAGGCAGCACGGCGCGGCTGAAGGTTTTAGCCATTGATGGCAATTTGCTGAAGCGCTTATGAGGCCGCGCGAGAGCATTGATCGACTTCCGCTGGAACCGGTTAGCTTATCCCGCGTTGCGGTAGTTCGTTGGCAAGACAGTAGTGTCGGTATCGTAGCGGCGACGACACACCTGCCTATGAGACGCAGATAAGCAGTTGAGTGGGGCCAGGAACCAGGTCTGAGGCCGGTCATGCCATCGTCAGCTACGCCAGTGGCGTCCTGCCTCATCTTTCTTACCGCATTCGGCGCCTCCTACTCCACCCAAGGCCCCAAAGAGCCGCTACGAGGCTCTCGCCAACAGCCCCATGATCGAAAATCAGCCGAAACCGGAGACGGCGGAACAACCCATCTCTGGGCGCTGCGGATGAATCTCGGCTCGGAAAATGCGTTTGGCGCGGGCTGGCTCAGCATCTGAATTAGCCTCCGAGAAGCAAGACAGGTCGCAGATCATCACATCACAAGCAGTTCCCACCAATCAGAGGAGACGACAGTGGCCAAACCAAGTATCGTTTTCGCTCATGGCCTGTGGGCCGACGGCTCGTGCTTCAGCAAATTGATTCCGACTTTGCAGGCTGAGGGTCACGAAGTGATGGCATCACAACACGGCCTTGACTCGCTCGCGACCGACGTCGCCGCTGTGAAGGCTTGCCTGGGTCGGGTCAGTAGCCCGGCGATCCTCGTCGGGCATTCCTATGGCGGCACGATCATCACGCATGCCGGGGCTGATCCACGCGTTGCCGGGCTCGTCTATATCGCCGCCTTGGCACCGGACGCCGACGAGACCTCGCAGAGCCTACAGGCGAAGTTCCCGGTGACCGATGTGTTCGCGCACATCGAGGTCACGGACGGACGCGTATGGCTCAAACCCAGCGGCGTTCCCTCCTTCGCCGGAGACCTGCCTGAGGAGGAGCAGAGGCTCGTCTACGCAACGCAAGGGGTGCCAGTGGCGGACCTGTTCAACCAGAAGGTCGAAGGCACGGCATGGAAGACAAAGCCGTGCTGGTACATCGTGGCCACCAACGACCATACCGTCCATCCCGATCTGCACCGTTTCGTGGCGAAGCGAATGGGAGCCACCACTTTCGAAGTTGCAAGCAGCCACGTGCCAATGCTTTCCAAGCCGAGCTTCGTACTTGACGTGATCCGTAAGGCGGCAAGCACGGTTGGGAAGAGCTAACCGCAACGGCTGATCGGGGTCCAAATGGGAGAGACCGCCGCAATGCGGTCTCTCCGCCTCCGAAAGCGGGGAGCAGCTTAAGGATCAACGCGGCTTGGACGGATAGTCTCGCGCGCGTCGGATAGCCGTGGCAAGCACGGGATAGTCGGTGTAGTGGCGTTCTGCTGCCTCGCATGGCTTAGGACGATGCGAGGCCGAGTTCCGAATCCGTAGCCGCCAAGCCGTATTTCGCGCGCGGCGGCCAAGGCCGACCCTGCCAGCGCGGCTCGAAGGTGAAGCTGGAAATCTTGCGGCCAGGAAGCAGCGCTCCGTTTCCCGCGCCCATGGCATAGTCGTAATAAAGCTTGACGATCTCTTCCTTGCTGACCTGCTGGGCGGCGGGATGGGTCAGGCACGCATCGCGCCAGCGGGCTACCCGTTCCAAGCCGAGCGCGGCGACGTCGAAATCCTCGTAGTAGTCGAGGAACCAGAAGCGCATGAAAAGCGGCGTGAACACGGTCTCCGCCAGGCCGAAGCGGTCGAACAGGTAGGTTCCGGTCGGATTTTGCCATTCAAGGAAGTCGTTCAGCCTGCGATATTGCGCGATCATCGCTTCGCAACAGGCGCTACGTCGGTCACGGTCCTGGTTCATGACGAAGCGGTATCCTGCCCCGGTGAAATCGCCTTCCATGGCGATCAACATCGATTCGACCGCCCGCTCATAGGGAGCGGCACGCGCGACCGGCGTTTCACGGAACAGTTCGTCGAGATAGCGCAGAATGACCAGGCTTTCCTTGAGGACGCCCTGTGCTGTCTTCATGATAGGCAGTGCCGTTGACCCGCGAGACAGCTCCAGCAGTGCCGGATCGCGTGGTCGCGTGATATCGACGACCGAGAAGCGCACCGTATCGCGCTTTCCCTTTAGTTCGAGCAGAATTTCCAGCCGCTGCGAAAAGGGGCAGACGGGAATGTGATAGACGACAAGTTCGCTGTGCATGCTTCCCTCCCATATTCGGGAATATGGGCGCGCAAAAATGTGCGGAGGTCAATGGTGTGGCGAGGTTGAGGGGTCTTTGCGGGCACGTTCATTGAACCTAGAGGGCGGCATGTTTTGCCTCCGCTTAGTCATTTCAAGGTAGGGCATGACAGGATCGAACCAGGCCATTCTTGATGGTTCGAACCTCATCTGATGGCTTCGCTGTAGCCTCAAATTCCATCGCAACCGGCTCCGTGAAGAGGCATGGCGCATACCGCCGGCACTACCTTCGACGTGTCCGCCGCAGCGTATCCGATGGGCTTTCGCCGTAACGCCTTCTGTAGGCGGCGGCCGCCCGTCCGAGATGCCCAAGCCCAACCAGACACGCAATCTCGGTAACCGAACTGCAATTGCTCGGATTCTGAAGCGCTACCCTGAAGCGTTCGAGGCGAACAGTCTCGATCATCTGCGTAAGCGTAGTCCCCCGCTGACGACGAACGCCCTCCTGCAACGAGCGCAGGCTTGTGCCGGCCGCCTCCGCAATATCGGCAACGGAAAACGAGCGTTCGATGTTGGCGGATATCCATGCCTCGGCGCTGGCAACGACCACAGAGCCAGCAGGTGCTGCGATAGCTTCGAGTGCCGGGCGCTGCGAATGGGATAACGACATGAGCAGCAGCATGCTTAGGCTTTCGCCGAGACGCGCGAGATAGTCGCCAAACATACCGCTTTCGATCTCGGTTGCTTCCCGCATCAGCCTGACATGACCGAGCAGTTGGCGGCCTGCGTCGCGGGTCGTGTCGATGCCGGTGGCGAACTCGACCTTGTCGACTGGGCGCCCCGCAATCTGTTCACACTGCCGCTGCATTGCCTCCCGGGCAATCAGCACAATCAGTTTCTCGCAACCATCGGACCAGCGCATCCTGGTCGGAAGCGTCGGAGACAGCAGCGAGGCCGAACGCCCTGCTTCGGCAAATACGCTATCCTTGCCGCAGCGAACCATCGCCGACCCGGTAACCGGTATCTGGAGCAGGAAAAAATTGGAGAGCTCGCCGGGGTCGATGTCGACCTGGGAGCCATAACTCACCACGTTCAGCGAATAGTCGCGTTGCCGCGAGGAACGATGAACGGCGTGAAAGCCGTTGGCGTGCCGCCCATTTGGCGCCAGGAAATGCGGACAGAATATCCGGCCGATCTCCTGCCGCGCCTCCTCAGGCGACCGTGTGTCCACCAGCGTTCGACGTACGATAGATTGTTCCGCTGCGACGAGGTCCATGCGAGCAACCTCTCCCACGGTCGCAATTGGCCACTTGAGCTGCGCGATCCGGATAATCGCTGCGCGATCCGGATTGCCGCTTATACTCCTCCACTCCACTCTCAACGTAATTGAAGTTTAAACGAAACGCGAGCCCCGCCGTGCTGGGCATCGTGTTCGCCCGGGAACGACATCGGAGGAGCAAGATGTCTTCAGACCTATTCCTTGCTGGAATGCGCAAGGTCGCCGGCGCCGTCAGCGTCATCACGACCATCAGCAACGACGGTGACCATCGCGGGCTGACGGCGACATCGGTCTGCTCTCTGTCGGCCGAGCCGCCCTCCCTCATCGCCTGCATCAACCGCAAGACCTGGGTCGCCCAGTTCGTCCCGGATTCGGGCGTATTCGCCGTCAATGTGCTGTCACACGAGCAGGAGGCGATCGCCCGCACCTTCGCTGGGCAGACCGCGCTGGCGGCTAGCGACAGGTTTTCAGTCGGCGAGTGGGAAACGAAGACGACAGGCGTGCCAATCGCCAAGGGCGCATTGGCTTCCTTCGAGTGCAAACTCGAGAAGATCATCGATCACACCACGCATGTCATCCTGATCGGCCAGGTCGTCGAGACCGTGCTGGGGGATGGCCACTCGCTCGTCTATCTCGACGGAAGCTTCTCTTCCGTCCCGCGGCCGCTTTCGGCCGCCTGAAGCTACGCCTTTGCGCACAACCATCAAAACGGGAGGTTTTCAATGAAAGGTTTGGACGGCAAGACCGCGATCATTTCGGGAGGCGCGACGCTGCTCGGCGAACGCTGTGCGGCGGTGCTCGCAGGCTACGGCGTCAACGTAGTGATTGCCGACATCAACGAAGCCGACGGCAACACGGCTGCCGCGAACATTGGTGCAAAGGCAAGCTTTGTCAGAACCGACATCACCAGCGACGCCGATATCGCGGCTCTGGTCGCCGCGACGGTCGCACGGCATGGCCGTCTCGACTTCCTGGTCAATGTCGCCTGCACCTATCTCGACAATGGCGCCGACACCTCGCGCACCGACTGGCTGAAGGCGCTCGACGTCAACATCGTCAGTTCGGTGATGTTGATGCAAGCGGCTCGCCCGCATCTCGCCAAGAACAAGGGGGCCATCGTCAATTTCGGCTCGATTTCGGCGCGCGTCGCCCAGGTTGGACGCTGGGTCTATCCAGTCTCGAAGGCAGCGATCCTGCAACTCACCCGCAACCAGGCGCTCGACCTCGCGCCCGACGGCATCAGGGTCAATGCCGTTTCCCCCGGCTGGACATGGAGCAACATCATGAAGCAGCTGAGCGGTGACGATCGCAAGAAGACCGATGGGGTCGCCGCCCCCTTCCATCTCCTGCGCCGCGCCGGTGATCCCGAGGAAGTCGGCGAGACTATCGCCTTCCTGCTTTCGGACGCAGCAAGCTTCATCACGGGCACTGATGTTCGGGTCGACGGCGGCTACACCGCAATCGGCCCCGAGCGGGTCGATCCGGCGATCCCGCTGCTGATGGAGTAGGCGACCAGCCACACGGACTTGCAAGCGATGCGACCGAAACAAACAAGGGGAATAAAATGAGCAATCGCAAGATCACGATACTGGGCGGAGGCCAGGCCGGGCTCCAGCTCGCCTGCGGACTGCTGCAGAAGGGATATGACGTAAAGGTCGTCCAGAACCGCACCGCAGACGACGTCCGCACCGGCAAGGTGATGTCCAGCCAGTGCATGTTCCACACCGCGCTGCAGAACGAGCGCGAGATCGGTCTCGATTTTTGGGGCAAGGAATGTCCCACAGTCGACTCGATCAATTTCGTCGTGCCTGCCCCCGACGGCGGCAAGGCCATCGATTGGAACGGCCTGCTCGACCGACCGGCGCAGAGCGTCGACCAGCGCACCAAGATCCCGGTTTGGCTGAAGGAATTCGAGCGACGCGGCGGCAGTCTCGAGATCAAGGATGCCGGGATCGCCGATCTCGAAACCTATGCGGCGACATCCGACCTGACCATCGTCGCTGCCGGTAAGGGCGACATTGCCAAGATGTTCGAACGCGATGCCGAAAAATCGCCGTTCGACAGGCCGCAGCGCGCGCTTGCCTTGACCTATGTCCATGGCATGACGCCACGGCCCGACCACTCGGCCGTGAACTTCAACCTGATCCCGGGCGTAGGCGAATATTTCGTCTTCCCGGCGCTGACCAATAGCGGCGCCTGCGAGATCATGGTGTTCGAAGGCATTCCCGGCGGTCCGATGGACTGCTGGAAAGACGTGGCGACCCCGCAGGAACATCTCGCCCGTTCGAAAGAGATCCTGTCGACGTTTTTGCCGTGGGAAGCCGATCGTTGCCGCAATGTCGAGCTGACCGACGCCAATGGCATCCTGTCCGGTGCGTTTCCTCCGACTGTGCGCAAGCCCATCGGCCGGCTGCCGTCGGGAAAAGCGGTGCTTGGCCTCGCCGATGCGGTCTGCCTCAACGATCCGATCACCGGGCAAGGTTCGAACAACGCTTCAAAGGCGGCTCGCGTCTATATGGATGCCATCATCGGCCATGGCGATCGGCCGTTCGATGAGGCCTTCATGCAGGCGACCTTCGACAAATATTGGGACTATGCGCAGTTTGTGGTCGGCTGGACAAACGCCATGCTGCAGCCGCCTCCCCCGCATGTCCTGAACATCATGGGTTCGGCCCAGGCCGTACCCACACTGTCGCGCCGCATCGCCAATGCCTTCGACAATCCGCCCGACCTGTTCCCCTGGTTTGCCGTCCCCGAAGAGGCCGATCGCTATCTCCAGCAGCTTGCGGCCTGAACAGGCTTTACTACCATGCCGGCAAACGACCTGTTATTTGCCGGCATGACTCGTGAGGGCGCGGCTCGATGTTCCGCGAGAGAGTTGAGGGAGGATTTCATGGTATCAAGGGTTCATCGTGGCCAAGGGACCGGCCGGACGCTGGAGGAACAAGCTCGATGAGCACGCCCGATCACATCATCGTCGGCAGCGGCATCAACGCCCTGGTCTGCGCTGCCGTTCTCAGCGGCAAAGGCGCGAAGGTCCTGGTGCTTGAACGTAACGACCGCATCGGCGGCTGCATTCGAACCGAAGAGATCACCGAGCCGGGCTTCATCCACGATGTCATGGCCACGACTTTCGTCCTGTTCATCACTTCGCCGGCCTATGCGTCCCTGGCTGCCGATCTCGGTCGTCACGGGCTTGAATTCTGCAACACCTCGTTGCCGACCGCCGTGTTGAGGCCTGACGGAAGCCACGCGATCCTGCGCAACGATCGCAGGGCCAACATAGAGGCCTTCAATGCCCTCGCCGCAGGCGACGGTTCGCAATATGGCAAGGATGTCGTCAGCGTCGAAGCCAATGCGGGCACGCTCTTCAGCCTGCTTGGCAGCGAGCTCTGGACATGGTCGACGCTGAAGCTGTTGCTGGGCGAGGCCTGGCGGAAGGGTCCGCGCGGGCTCGCCGCCTTCCTTGGCGAAATGCTGACCCCGGCGCGGAGCTGGCTGGAAAGCGGTTATCGATCCGAGACCATGCGCGCGTTGTGGGCGCCGTGGGTGCTGCATGCCGGACTTGGCCCCGAAGACGCCTTTTCGGCCCAGATCGGCAAAGTCATCGGCTTCGCCCTCGAAGCTGCTGGCGCCCCGATCGTCAAAGGTGGCGCGCAGAATGCGCTGTCCGCCTTCGAAGCATTGATCAAGGAGCGCGGCGGAACGATCCGGACAGGAGCAGATGTCACTGAGATCCTCCAGTCGTCCGGTCGGGCCACCGGTGTTCGCCTCGCCTCGGGCGAAGAGATCTCGGCCAGCAAAAGCGTCATTTGTTCGGTCACGCCGACCCAGCTTTACGAGCGCCTGCTTGGAGGGGAAAAGCCAAAGGGCGATCCCGACGCGGTAGCCAAATACCGATACGGCAAGGGCAATTTTCAGATGCACTATGCGCTCGACCGGCCGCCTGAATGGGAAAACGCCGAACTTGGCAAGGTGGCACTGCTGCATCTGACGCCCGGCCTGGATGGCGTGTCCAAGGCCTGCAACGAAGCCGCGCGCGGCATGCTGCCCGAGACGCCCACCATCTGCGTCGGCCAACCGCATGCGCTCGATCCGTCGCGCTGCCCGGAGGGCAAGGCCATCCTTTGGCTTCAATTGCCGGAGGCGCCACGCTCGCTCAAGGGCGATGCGGCCGGCGAGCTGAATGTCCCGGCCGACGGGAACTGGACACCGGAATTGCGGGAAGCCTACGCTGATCGCGTCGAGGCGATCCTCACGGCACATATCAAGGGATTCCGCAAAACTGTCCTGGCCCGCAGGGCCTATTCGCCAGCCGATCTGGAAGCCATGAACATCAATCTCGTGGGTGGCGACCCGTATGGCGGTTCGTCGACCATCGACCAAGCTTTCCTTTGGCGTCCCTTCAAGGCAAGCCGCAACCACGAAACGGATATCAAGGGGCTCTATCACATCGGCGCCTCGACCCATCCGGGCGCAGGATTGGGCGGTGGGTCCGGCTTCCTTCTCGGCAAGAAGCTTTGACTGTGGAAGCGTCGTCTGATCGAGGCAAACGAAGCCGCTGCGACCAGCTATGCGCAGTTCGTCGCCAGCTGGATCGACGCCGCAACCGCTGCTCCCAAGCCGGGCGCATGCTTCAACTCGGAGGGAAATAGTCCTAAGGTTGCCACTGGAAGCGGATGTCCGAGATCGGCGGATGCGCGGGAGGAACCGGTGCATTCGACGCGTGTCGCTCCGAAAGCATTTGCGGGAGGGTGGATGCGTCCTATTGAAACTGACTTCGGCAATCGCCTGCTGTCACTGATTGCGGCGTCAATGCCGCTCGCTGGCTGCTGTTTCTATCGGGTGGAGGACGGGCAATACGTCATTGACCACCAGTTGTTTCGCCTGTCGAGCTACTGGCTGAACAGCTACTATCATCACTTCTGGCGGCTCGATCCACTTCACCCAAGCAAGGTGTGTAATCGCAGCGTGCCGTTGCTTAGTCTGACCAGGAGCTCCGCCGGCGAAAGCACGGACGCCAGGGACTATTTCGAACAGTTCCTGCTACCTCAGGGGACCACGCACCAGACCGAATTGTATTTCCGGCGTGGCAATCGCATCATTGCCGGCGCGTCCTTGCTGCGCAACGACGCGATTGGTGCCTTCACACGTGAGAATCTTGCCTTCCTCGAACGGCTTGTCGAGTTCGCGGATGGCTCGGTCGGATGCCAAGACGTCGAGGCGTCGCCCCATGATAGGTGGAGCCTGACGCCCCGCGAGCGGGACATAGCCAACCTCATGGCCGCGGCTGTCTGCAACAAGGAAATCTGCCGGCGACTGGACATCCAATTGCCGACCGTGAAGACGCATGTCAGCCGGATCCTTGCCAAGGCGGGTGTGCGAAGCAGGGCCGAATTCATCCGCAAGATGCACGACCAGCGGCCCAACTGACTTCGCGCCACGAACGCTCAAGATTGCCGGGCGTCACGCTAGCTCGACGCTGCCCAGACATTTGAACCCCTTAGAGGGACCATCATACTTCGGGATGATGGTTGCCGTGGGCGGCAGCAGCTACTCCTTACGGGAAAATCGAACCGTGCGAAGAAAGCTGCGGCGTGTCTGCGGTAAGCTCTGGCCTATCGCCTGCCCCTTGCCCGTCATGGCTAACGCAGTGCTTTCCTTCAGAAAGGTTCGCTTGCGAAAGCAGTCGCGCTTGGGGATCAGCACTATGAATAAACGTCCGGAATATGTTCCTCCGTATCTGGCCATCGGCCTGTCGACAATCGCCACGGGCATCGCTGAGCGGAGGCACATCCGGCACAATTTGGAGGTGGTCGAGGAAGCTATCCACGCTTCGGTGTCGATTTGCGGCATCAATGCGCCCATACGCATCGTCTGTTTGGCTGAAGGTGCCCTGACCGGATTCACTGATGAGATTTTCGATGTTCCGCACGTAACGGCCGCGCGGGAGCTGTTCATCGATCTTCCGGGTGAGGAAACCGAGGCGCTCGGCAAGCTGGCCCGGCACTACGACACCTACATCATCGGTCAATGCAAGGCCCGCTGGCCCGACGTGATGGAAGATCGCTTCTTCAACACTCTGTTCGTCATCGACCGTAAGGGCGAGGTGGTCCACCGGGCCGCGAAGAACCACATCTGGTGCCGCGAGCGGAGCTGCACGCCGCATGATATTTATGACCGCTGGGTCGAACGCTTCGGCGACGGCATAGAAGCATTCTATCCCGTGCTGCGTACCGACGATATCGGCAACATCGGCACGATCTGCTGCTCGGACGGCGAATATCCGGAGGCGGTCCGTGCTCTTGCCTTCGGCGGCGCCGAGGTCGTCTACCGCCCCTCGGAAGCGATGCCCATGACCGGCTCGTCCTATCCGGGCGGCGGCAGCTGGATGATTCAGAACCGGGCCCACGCCGAGTTCAACAGCCTCTACATGCTCTGCCCGAATGTGGGCCCGGTCTATCTGTCGCCGAGTTCGCGTTTTCCCATCGACATTGCCGGCGGCAACGGCCACATCGTCGACTATCGCGGCAACGTGACCTCCTATTCGGCCAGCGGCGCCAACACGATGGTGGCGAGCATCATCGACATTGAGGCACTGCGCCAGTTCCGCGCGATGAATCTCAATTCGAACTGGATGAAGGATCTGCGCACCGAGCTGTTCGCCAAGATGTACGAGAAGCCGATCCATCCACGCAATCTGTGGCTTGAGCGTGAGCCAGAGCGCCACATGATGGTCGATGAGATCTACCGCGACAACATCCGCAGACTGGTCGAGCGCGGAACCTGGACCCTCCCTTCGCGCGAGGTTCCCGGTGCGCGCTATACGCCCGCACCTTCGGAAGGCAATGACGACTGGGCCGCCGCGAAAGCGATGTGGGCTCCTTGGGACGACCAGTAATACGGCGAAGCGTCCGCCTTCCTGCCAGGAAACACTAACCGACACCACAACATCGGACACGAAACATCATGGCATACTCCGACCTTGCGCCCATACGCAGTCTCAGAACCCACGACGTCTTCTTCATGGTTGTTGCGGCCGCCGCACCGCTTGCCGCAGTCGTCGGTAACGGCGCTCTCGGGGTGCTGCTCGGCAACGGAGCCGGCATGCCGAGTTCCTACCTTATCGCCGGGCTCGTGCTTATCCTCTTTGCCGTAGGCTTCGTACGGATGAGCCCCCACGTCCAGGGTGGAGGCGCATTCTACGCCTACATCCGTCATGGCCTGGGACGATATCTTGGTGCCGCTGCCGCGTTCGTGGCGATTGTCGTCTATCTTGCGATGGTTATCGGAAGTGCTGCCGGATTCGGCTTCTTCGCCGGGCTCTTCGCGACGGAGAATCTCGGCATCGATTTGCCTTGGTGGCTGTGGGCAGGTGTGGTGATCCTGATCGTCGCCGTTCTCGGCTATCGGGAGGTTGCCCTTGGAGCGCGGCTCCTGTCGGTCCTCCTCGTCCTGGAGGTGATGATACTGGTCGCGCTGATGATAGCGGTGTTTTCGCCCTCATCTTCGGCGCCTGTCAGTTTGGATTCTTTCGTGGCTCCGAACATTTTCAGCGGCTCGCTCGGCATCGGTCTGATGTTTGCGTTCGTCTCCTTCCTGGGGTTTGAATCGGCGGCAATCTACAGTGACGAAGCGCGTGATGGACATGTCACCGTAGGGCGGGCACTGGTTGCCGCAGTCGTCTTCATCAGCGTCTTTTACGCGCTGGCAATGTGGTGTGTGGTCTGCGCCTTCGGCGCCGACAAGGTGGTGGCTGCCGCAGCCGAAAATCCGGGAACGCTGGTGTTCCGGGCGTTCGCGCAGTACACGCATCCCGCTTTGCTTGTCGCAGCCGAATTTCTGATGGCAACCAGCGCCTTGGCTGCAACGGTCGCCCTGCACAACGCCGGCTCGCGCTACCTCTTTGCGCTTGGGCGCGAAGGCATGCTACCGGCAGGGCTTGGCAGGCTGCATGCGCGGTTCCAATCTCCCCATGTCGCGAGCCTCGCTGTCAGCTGCATAACGCTCGTTGCCACGGCCCTCTTCGCCGCCTGCGGTGCAGATCCGCTGCTGACCGTCCTGTCCAGCACGTTCGGCCTGGCGGCTCTCGGCATTATCCTGCTTCAGGCCGTCACTTCGCTTTCGGTCATCTTCTTCATGTCGCGAAGCAAAGGCCACACGGGCGCCAGGCTTATCAATCTCGTCATCGCTGTTCTTGCAACTGCGGGCCTGACCTCTGCGGCTGTACTTGTGCTCGCCAACTACGATACGCTGACCGGCGACCTCGGCATTCTCAACCACGCGCCGTGGCTCATTCCGCTGGCCGCATTGATTGGTGCGGCAATCGCCGGCAAAAGGGCCTGAACAACCGGCCAGAGAATGCGCACGAGCCGCTACGAAATCACGTGCGATCGACGCAAGGCTTCCGCTCGCCGGGAGCCTGTAACGGTTTGTGTCGATCTACGCGACCTTACGAAATCTCTTTGTCCCCTTCGGCACAGTTCGCTCTCCCACCAAATCCGATCTCATCGCCCCACTGCAATGGCTGACTGGAAGGCTGTGACGCTCGCGGCTTGAGACCCGTTGCACTCAACACCGCCTCCTCCTGCTCAATTTGCCGGTACCGCGCCTGACGCGATCGGAACACGGTGGTCCCAGATATCTTGGCCCACTGTTGCGACGCTGCCCGCGTCCATCGCTGCTTCCACGGGAATGACAGCCTATGTGTATCGATTTGTCAGATAGATATCATCTAACAATATAGCCTATGCCGATGCATCAATCGGCGTCATATATGGGTTGCAAACACGGAGACAGCCGCAAACGTCGACCTCCGAAACAACCAACCCTCGAAAGCAGGAGTATTTGAAATGACCAAGATCACTCTCACCGCAGCCGCCGTCCTCATCAGCATGGGCACCGCTTTCGCCGATCACGACCCCGCTCCGGCCAATGTAAGCCAGTCGGCTGCCGCCAACGTCGACAGCACCGTCACCGCCTCGATAAAAAAGTCCGACGTGGCTGTCCAGAAGCTTGAGGCCCGCGGCAGCGACCGCAACTTGTTCGGCCGTTGATCGGTCCGATGCCTAACCTTCAAAGCGGCGGGCTTGTCCCGCCGCTCTGCATTTCACGGTGAAACGTCGAGCAAGGCCGAGGCATTGTGATTGTTCGGATGGCCAAAAATAGCGCCGCGACAGTGCCTGCACATGGAGCCTCTGAACCAGATATGATCGACGGCCTTGTTGATCTCCGTAGGCCGATGATTAGCGATTTCGGTCGCCAAGCTGATGTTGGGCAATCAACTAACACACGCCTTGTCGATGCCGTTTCCGAATGAGGCCCGTAATGTGGCCTTCACCCCAACGAACTCGAATACGTCGAAAAAAGACCGCACGTTTACGGCACCCGAGCGTCAATAGGACCGCGGCCCCGCCGCGGCCTCGTTATCGAGTATGAGACAGACGTCCAGCAGTTACCTCGCCCTAGACCGCGCCTTGACCAAGGCGGCTACCGGCAACAATTACGCGGTTGTTGCCGCACCCTCATGCGTCGGCACATGCACCATGTTACTTCCTCCGTTTTGCCTCTGCCCTCGTTTCGCTCGCTCGTCCCGATCGAACTGCATCTGGTGCCTCCTCCAAGGCGTCCTTGCACATTGCCGAAACGAAGACGGACCACCTGTCGGCAAAGAGTTCTTCTGGATGCAGGGGGGCACCGCTGGTGTCGTCGTGTAACCGGACACGGTTGTTGGCTCCCTCCAGCAAGTCCACGAGGATCTCACAGATGACTGAGGGATCTCCATTGCGAACAAGACCCGCAGCCTGCGCGGCGCGGATCGTCTGCTTCAGCGGCTCCAGGGAGGCCTTGGACCAGATGGCGAGTTGGCGGCGCAACGCGCCGGAAAGGGCAGCCTCTGCGCTGACCGAGAGATAGAAGGCGGCATAGTCGCGCGACGACCCGATCTCGAAATAGCGCCGGGCGGTCATCTTGACGGCTTCAAGAGGAGCCATCTCGCCGCCGGACGCCGATAGCAGCGCGTCCTTGAACTGGCTGATATCACGTTCGACCACGGCCTCTAGCAAAGCCCCTTTGTTGGGATAGCGGCGATAGATCGTGTGCTTGGAAACACCGAGTTGGAGGGCGATCTCGTCCACCGATGTGTTGGCGACCCCTTTTCGGCAGAAGGCAGTACGCGCACCGTCGAGGACCCGATCATCCATTGCGGCCGCCTGCTCCCTGGTCGGTCGGCCACCCGGTTTGCGCTCACTCAATGCCATTCGCCTGCGTTATCCGTTGCGCGCCAAAACGGCACGAGAAGGTTGCGTTATCTTCCGTCGCTTGGTAACAGCACCATATCGTGCCGTTAAGCACAGTTCAAGCGAGGTCCTGCGTACATGTCGTCGATCACCTTATCCCAGCTCGCCTGGGCGACGCCGGACGCCCGCCCTGTATTCTCGGGTCTTGACCTGAACTTCGGTTCCGAACGGGTCGGGCTCGTCGGGCGCAATGGCGTCGGCAAGACCACTCTCCTCAAAATCATAGCCGGCGGATTGCAACCGCTCTCGGGTAGCGTTTCCGTCAACGGAACCCTAGGCCTGCTGAAGCAGACGGTACAGGTTGGCCCACACGAAACGATCGCGAGCCTGTTCGGCGTCGCCGATTCCATCGCCGTGCTCCGGCGAGCCGAAGCCGGCGAAGCCAGCATCGAGGAGCTGGCCGAAGCCGACTGGACTGTGGAGGAACGCATCGCGGCGGCGCTTGCAAAAGTGGGGCTCGACGGAGACACGAGCACGCCTCTTTCGGACATGTCCGGTGGCCAGAGAACCAGAGCCAGCCTGGCCGCCGCAATCTTCGCAGAGCCTGACTTCCTGCTGCTGGACGAGCCCACCAACAATCTTGACCGCGCCGGGAGGGATGCTGTCATCGGCCTGCTCGCCAGTTGGCGGGCGGGCGCCATCATTGTCAGCCACGACCGCGAGCTTCTCGAGCATATGGATGCAATTGTCGAGCTAACATCGCTTGGCGCTGCTCGCCATGGCGGCAACTGGAGCCAATATCGCGAACGAAAGGCTGTTGAGCTGCAGGCGGCGGAACACGATCTCGCCCACGCAGAAAAAAGGATCGCGCAGGTCAATCGGAAAACCCAACTCGCCGCCGAGCGGAAGGATCGTCGTGACGCAGCTGGTGCGCGCAAGAGCGCCCGGGGCGATCTCCCGCGTATTCTACTGGGTGCCCGGAAGGACAACGCTGAGGCTAGCGGAGGCGAAAGCGCGCGGCTGGCCGAGCGCCAGAAGCAACAAGCGCAGGAGGCAGCGGCCGCAGCGCGCGCCAGGATCGAGACGCTCCAGCAAATGGCAATCGTCCTTCCGCCAACGGGACTGGCCCCAACCCGGACGGTCCTGACGCTGGAGAAGGTGACGGCCGGCTACGATCCGGCCCATCCGCTTGTCAGCAACCTTTCGCTTTCCGTGGTTGGTCCGGAACGAGTGGCGATTGTGGGTCCGAATGGTTCTGGCAAGACTACTTTAGTCAGGGCGATTACTGGCCAGATGCAGCCGCTTGAGGGAAAGGTCTCGGTCGCTGTCGACTTTGCGTTGCTCGATCAGCGCGTGAGCGTCCTCGACCCTGGGGCATCGATCGCCGAGAATTTCCTGCGCCTCAATCCGGGCGCAACCGAAAATGCCTGCCGGTCCGCGCTTGCCGGCTTTCTGTTCCGCGCGGATGCCGCGCTTCAACGCGTCGGCACGCTCAGCGGTGGCCAGGTGCTTCGCGCCGGTCTTGCCTGCGTTTTGGGTGGTCGCAATCCGCCACCGCTACTTATTCTTGATGAGCCGACCAATCATCTTGATATCGACTCCATACAGTCGATCGAAGCTGGCCTCGCCGGCTATGACGGAGCGCTGCTCGTCGTCAGCCATGACGAAACGTTCCTCACAAACATCGGCGCTGAGCGGAGGGTTGAACTGTCGGCGCCTCAATAAACGGCCACCCCCGGCCGGATCCGTCGCAGGCTCTCTACAGATGGGGTATCCGTTACTGGCTCGAACTGCTTAAGTGCTTCGCGCCTTGCAAACGACGCGTCAGCCAGAAATGACACGTGGATGAGAACCCTGCGCGCTCAGCAGCCTCCTTGCCCCACTAAAAACTTGCGACACGATCAGGCGATCTACGCCGAACCAAGAACGCAATCAGATGCAGAGAGACAATATCTGAGTTCTACACTATCGTCCGAGCGACCACTACACTCAGCCTAGCTGGTAAAAACGATGGATGATCTTCCCTCTACTAGAACAATCTCGGAAATCATTGGCCTCATCTACGACTGCGCGATCAACCCCAAGCAATGGGATCTCGCGCTCGAAGGGATCAGGGCGCTGTTTCGATCCCAAAACGCTCAGTTGCTGATGTACGACCTCGAACAGCGGGGCGTAAAACTGATGAAAAGCGTGGGGGTAGCTCCTTACTGGCTGGAGAGGCAGTTGGAGTATGCCTCGGAAGTTGCCGACTGGGAGCGCCTGCCGCTGGCCATGATCCTGCCGCTCGACGAGCCGCAGGTTATGTCGCGGCACCTGCCACCGGAACTGCGGCAAAGCTCGCGCTATCTGTCCGAATGGGTGGCGCCGCAAGGTTTAGTCGACAGTATCGGGCTTGTCCTCATGCGCAACCCTTCCCGGCACGCTCACATGGGCATGGGGCGGCATGTGTCGGCCGGTTGCATTTCTGACCGGGAGGTGGAACTTGGGCGGCTTCTCGCCCCCCATGTTCGTCGTGCGGTGACGATCAGCAACATTTTGGACGTCCGTTCGATTGAGGCGGAGGCAGCCAAGGCGGTGTTCGATACACTGCGGGTGGGCGTGGTGCTAACCGACAGCAAGGCGCGCATCCTGCATGTCAATGCCGCGGCCGAAGCTATGCTGCGGGCAGGCAAGCCGATCCGCAGTGCTGCCGGTACCATACTGACCAACCTGACCTCCGCCACGGCTGAGCTTCACGCCGCCATCGAACTTGCCACACGCAATGAGGCCGAGTTCGGCAAGACGGGGCTTGCAGTGCGACTGACCAATCCGGGGCATGCGCCGGTACTGGCCAGTGTTCTGCCGATACGGCCGGGTGTCGTGCGGCAGCGGCTGGAGCCGCTGGCGGTGGCGGCCGTGTTTGTCAATCCGGTCGGCAACGATGCGAATGGCGCCGAGGCCATGTCGATCGCCTTCGACCTCACCCGAATGGAAACGCGCGTGCTGACCTCGTTGTTGGCTGGCCGCACGTTAGTCCAAAGCGCGGCCGAACTGGGCATCGCGTTCGCCACGGCAAAGACGCATCTTGGCAACATCTTCGCCAAGACAGGAGTGTCGCGACAGGTGGAGCTAGTGCGTCTGGCCGCGCAGATCGCCGCGCCGGTCTGGTGCAGTGACGCCTTGCCGGTTCGTCCCGAGACGTGAAGAAAGTGGTCGGGCGCGATTGCCCTGGGCACCTAAAAGCGTTCGCTGATCCTGAGACGAATTTGATGCGGCTGTGTCCCGTTTTGGCCGACTGATGTCCCGTATTCAGTCCCTACCGTAAGATCTTGGCCGACTTTGATGTCCGTCCCCAGACTGAAGGTTGCAAAGTCATTTCCAGTACCAAGTGCCTTCAGTTCGTAGCTAGTCGCAGGAATGTCCGCATAGCCCAGCGTGGCCGCGCTATTCCCAGCAAAGTCGTGACCGTATTCAACGCGGGCGCGAGGTTCCAAGCTCCCCCAGCCCGTATCGATCTTGTAGGCAAGTCGCAGACCGAGGAAGCCCGTGAACGTATCGATCGATTGTGAGCCGTAGTGCAGATCAGCCCAATCCGCACCATTTTCGGTAAAAGGATCCAGCACTGATCGCGAGACGGTGAGACGCCCGTAAGGCGATATCAGCAAGCCATCCTTGGTGTATTCGTAACCAGCTGTCAGCGAGCTGAAATACTGATGACCGTCACGTGATCCAAGGGCGAAGCTCTCGGTGTCGGTCGCAAAACGTCGGGAATCGAAGTTCAGTTTACCGTATCCAGCCAGGCCATCGATGAAAATCTGTGGCGTCGGGTGATAGCTGCCATAGAGCGCGACGCTGTATGCGCTGCCATCGCTCTGCGTTCCGCTATCGCCAATCCGGCTTCGATCGCTGCCATAGCCGAAGCCTACGCCGGCGGTGAAGGACTGACTGAAGCGGTAGTCGATGCCTGCGCTGACACCCACCGTGGTGTAGTTGAACTTTTGACCCGATGCCCCGAGATCCATCGATCCGAAATTGACAAAGCCTCCGGTCCAGACCGCAACGGCACCGCCCCCGAGAGGTGAGCACCGGTCAGTGCTGTTGTCATCGGCTTTGGCTGTCGGGTCCGACTTGGCTCCCCCCATGTGCGGTTCCGAATTCCTGCTTGCAAGGCCGGAATTCTGCTGCGCGGTGTCGTCCTGCCGGCTCTGGGACGCGCCTCGGCTGTCGCTGATCGTCAATCCCCACTGGTTTTGCAGGCAGTCTCCTCCGTGAAGCTGCTCCAGATGATCGTTGAAGTTGGAAATCTGCGTCGTTGCAAATCGCTTGGCTGCTTCGGTCTGGGCGTTCACCAGCCCGATCACGTCCGGATCCTGGGAGGGGTCCTTGCGGGGCGTCACGATGAATGTCACCGTCCCGGCTGGTGAGGTGCCATAAGCACTGCTGAGCGTAAAAGTCGCTACCGCAGTTCCCGCAAAGTCGGGAGCAGCTGTGAATTTCAGCTTGTAGTGGCCTGCCTCAACGATTTCGGCGACGACCATTTCCGACGCCGCGGCCGTTTCGCCCAGCGTAATGGAGGCGACGCCCGCTGAAGATGGAGACAGCGAAATCAGCTGAGCCCGGGTGAACGGACCACCTGTGGCGCCTTGCGTCAGATCGACTGTCGCCGAGGTACCCGTAACGACGGTGTCGCTGGTGGAAACGACGGTGATGACCGGACCGGAAACCGTCAGACTGTAGGTGATCGAACCCGTCGCGGAATTAACGTCCGTGGCTGTAATCGTAAAGTTGCTCGATTCCACAGCCTTGGGCGTACCACTGAGCTTGCCAGTCAATGCATCGAAGGACAGTCCATCCGGAAGCGCGCCGGTAAGGGCATAGCTGTATGGCGCCGTTCCCTCTGCTGCGACAACCATCTGGCTGTAGGCAACGCCCGCAGTGGCGTTGGGAAGGCTAGCCGGCATGAAGCTCAGTGTCGGCAGAACAACCGTCAGCATGAAGCCGTTGCTGGCGCTGGCATTATTGACGTCGGTTACCGTCACGGTGAAGGGCGTTGCCGCCAGTGTGGCGGTCGGGGTCCCCGTGACCTGGCCGGTCGAGGTATCGAACGATAGCCCGGCGGGAAGCGACGGCGAGATACTATAGGTCAAGGGTCCCGTGCCACCAGAACCGGCGACCGGCGCGAAAGCGGTGGCGGCATGGCCGAGCGTCAGCGTGGTCGAGGAGGCGGTCTGTGTAGCGCCTACCGCTCCATTGACCGTCAGGCTGAAGGTTGCGCTCGCTGTGGCGCCGTTGATGTCCGTTACCGTAACCGTGAAGCTGGTGGCTGGAAGCTGCGCTGTCGGCAAGCCGGATACTTCGCCCGTGGCCGCATTGAATGACAGTCCCGCGGGCAGCGCCGGTGCGATACCGTAGGAGAGCGAACCCGTCCCGCCCCCGCCTGTAACCGGCGTGAAGGCGGGGGCAGCATGGCCGAGCGTCAGCGTGGCCGAGGAGGCGGTCTGCGCGGCGCTTACGGCTCCATTGACCGTCAGGCTGAAGGTTGCGCTAGCTGTGGCGTCGTTGATGTCCGTTACCGTAACCGTGAAGGTAGTGGCTGGCAGCTGCGCTGTCGGCAAGCCGGAGACTTCGCCCGTGGCCACGCTGAATGATAGTCCCGCAGGCAGCGCCGGTGCTATGCCGTAGGAGAGCGTTCCCGTCCCACCTCCGCCTGTAACCGGCGTGAAAGCCACGGGGACATGGTCGGCCGTCAACGTCGTGGAGGCCACGCTCTGGGTCGCGGTCAGCGCTCCGTTCACGGCCAGGGCGAAACTTGTGCTGGCGGAGGCGCCGTTGACGTCGGTTACCGTCACGGTGAAGGTCGTTGCCGCCAGTGTGGCGGTCGGCGTACCAGTGATCTGGCCGGTCGCCGTATTGAACGACAGCCCGGCAGGAAGCGACGGCGAAACGCTGTATGACAGCGCTCCTGTGCCGCCGGAGCCCGCGACCGGCGCGAAAGCAGTTACCGCATGGTTGGCCGTCAATATCGTGGACGGAATCGCCGTGGTCGCGGTGACGGCGCCATTCACCGTCAGGCTGAAAGTGGCTGTCGCAGTCGCGCCGTTGGCGTCGGTCACTGTGACCGTGAAAGGCGTCGCCGGCAGCGTAGCGGTCGGCGTGCCCGAAACCCTCCCGTTGGCACTATCGAAGCTCATACCGGCCGGCAGCGACGGCGACACGCTGTGTGAAAGCGGCGCAGTTCCGCCGCCGCCGGTGACCGGTATAAACGGCGTCGCCGCGTGGTCGACTGTCAACGCTGTCGAAGTCACGGCCTGGGTCGCGGCGAGAGACCCGTTGACCGCAAGATTGAAGGTCGCCGTGGCGCTGGCACCGTTGGCGTCGGAAATGGTCACGGTGAAGACACTCGCGCCAATGCTCGCAATCGGCGTGCCCGATACCGTTCCGTTCACCGTGTTGAAATTCAGACCAGCCGGTAGTGACGGCGAAACGGCATAGGACAGCGCGCCTGTGCCGCCCGCCCCCGTTACCGGCGTGAAGGCCTGCGCCGTGTGGTTGGCTGTCAGGGTAGCCGACGCCACGGATTGGGTCGCCGTGACGGCGCCGCTCACAGTCAGGCTGAATGTGGCCGCCGCCGTCGCGCTGTTGGCGTCAGTCACTGTGACCGTGAACGACGTCGCCGACAATGTAGCGGTCGGCGTGCCCGAAACCGTTCCGTTGGCCGTATCGAAGCTCATGCCGGTCGGCAGCGACGGCGACACGCTGTATGAAAGCGGCGCAGTTCCACCGCCGCCGGTGACCGGTGTAAACGAGGTTGCCGCCTTGTTCTGCGTTAGCGTAACCGCGGCGACAGTTTGAGCCGCTGTCACAGCGGGATTGACCGCGAGCGTGAAACCGTTGCTCGCGCTGGCGCCGTTGACGTCGGAAATGGTCACGGTGAAGACACTCGCGCCGGTACTTGCGTTCGGCGTGCCCGATACCGTTCCGTTCACCGTGTTGAAATTCAGGCCAGCCGGTAGTGACGGCGACACCGCATAGGACAGCGCGCTCGTACCGCCCGCCCCCGTTACCGGCGTGAAGGCCTGCGCCGTGTGGTTGGCTGTCAGGGTAGCCGACGACACGGATTGGGTCGCTGTGACGGCAGCGTTCACAGTCAGGCTGAATGTGGCCGCCGCCGTCGCGCTGTTGGCGTCAGTCACCCTAACCGTGTAAATCGCCGCGACGGAGGCAATACTCGGCGTACCTGTGACGGTGCCGTTGGCCGTATCGAAGCTCATGCCGGTCGGCAGCGACGGCGAGATGGAATAGGCCAGCGCCCCCGTGCCGCCGCTGCCAGTGGCCGGCGTAAACGGCGTCGCTTCCTTGTTCTGCGTCAGCGCGACCGAGGCGACAGATTGGGTCGCCGTCACGGCTGGGTTGACCGCAAGCGTGAAACTGTTGCTCGCGCTGGCGCCGTTCGTATCGGTCACCGTGACGGTGTAGACCGCCGCGACGTTGGCTGCGGCCGGCGTGCCGGAAACCGTTCCGTTGGCCGTATTGAAGCTCATGCCAGTCGGCAGCGACGGCGAGATGGAATAGGTCAACGCCCCCGTGCCCCCGCCACCGGTAACCGGCGTAAGCGGCGTCATCGCCTTGTTCTGTGTCAGCGTGATCGAAGCGATTGCTTGTCCCGCCGTGACCGCCGGATTGACCGTCAAGTTGGAAGATGCACTCGCGGTGAAGGAGTTGGCGTCGGTCACTGTCACGGTGAAACTGGACGCCGTCCGGACAACGGTCGGCGTTCCCGTGATGAAGCCGTTGGCGTCCATGCTCAGGCCATTCGGCAAGGCCGGCGAGACGCTATAGCTCAAAGGCGCCGTGCCACCCAATCCCGTGACAGGCTTGAAGGATGTGGCGGCGCGCCCCAGCGTGAGCGATGTGGACGCGATCGCCGTCGTCGCGGTCGGCGTGGCTATATAGGTGAACTGGTCCGCAGTCACCGTCGACGACGTGCCGCCTGCGGTGGTGACCATCACATCCACCGTGCCTGCCGCGCTCGCCGGCGCGGTCGCCGTGATCGATGTTGCCGAGTCGACGGTAAAGCTGGTCGCATTCGTCGCTCCGAACTTCACTGAGGTGGCGCCGGTGAAATTCGTGCCGGCGATCGTTACCGAGGTCCCGCCTGCGGTTGGGCCCGATGTCGGCGAAATCGATGCTACGGTCGGAGCCGGAATATAGGTGAATTGATCGGCCGCGGAAGTTGCCGAGATCTGGGAGCCGTTGGCCACGGTAACGTCCACCGTGCCTACGCCAGCCGGCGCGGTCGCCGTGATCGAAGTGGCCGAACTGACGGTATAGCTGGTCGCATTCGTCGCACCGAATTTCACGGCCGTGGCGCCCAGCAGGTTCGTGCCGGTGATCGTCACGGAGGTTCCGCCCGCCGCCGGCCCGGAAGTCGGTGAGATCGACGTCACCGTCGGGACAGGCAGATTGACGGTGATGGTGAAGGGCTTGTTGGCGGTTGTTCCGGGACTACAGTCGCCAAGAACCGCACAATTCGCGTACCAGAGCGGGATCGTGTCAGTGCCCGGCGACATATACATCGAGGTGAGCTCGATCTCGTATTCCGGGAACCCGTCGATGCTCCAATCGTCAGTCTCTATCGGCGTGATCTTATAGGAGGCCGCCGACGTCTGCGCGAAATAGGGCTCGGTCCGGGTCGAATAATAACCGGACATTGGAAGGTTCAGGGCGTTAGCCCCGTTTACGCCGTAAAGCCCCCACTTAACAAAAGGGTTGCTGACGCAAAGCCTGACCGTATCGTGGACGCCCGATAATGTAACCGTTGCGCTGTTTGACCCGGTGGTGACGTCACAGGCATTCGCCGTGGCGGCCATGCCGAGCAGCAAACCGGCGACGAAAAGGCCAAGCCGCATGAGACCACACGCCGCCTCGAGCCACCTCGAACCGGCGCTAGCGGTCTCGACCACAAGATACCTGGAATGCTGACCCGAGATCCGGCGAAAAATCCCCGCCACAAACAACAACAATGTGAACGTGCCCCTGTGCCCGCATGGCGGCTGGCTCCAACGAGCCGTCTCCGCCCAATTCCAATGACGTCACGTATCAATATTCATTCATAGTCAGCGTCCCCGCCTCGGGACGGAGCGGTGAGACCCGAGGTCAGAGCCGTAGAGAAGAGCAGCGTCGAGACGACCGAATGGCTTGCTTGGGGCCCGCGCCCATACTGAGCCTGACCATCTACTGCCTTCGCTTTAGACCCGCTCTGGCCGGAACTGCTGCGGCGCAATCACCCTCACGATACGCCGCTTTTCCCTTCATGCCGTCACCATAGCCTCCCGGTTCTTGCTCGGTGCAAGGCATCCAAGTTCCGCAATATCAACGTGCGCGTTGAAAATCACGCTTTCCTAAATCGACCCTGTCAAAAGTTGCTCCATCTGCAAAATTGGTAACATTCTACGCAAAACCGGGCCCACGCGTCGGCCCTGAAGCAAGCACCGAACATGCGGGGTTCCCCGCATGTTCGATGCTTGGGCATTAGGCCATGAGGACTGTTCAGGGAACCAAGACGATCGAGCCGGTCGTCTTGCGCGCTTCCAGATCGCGGTGAACGTCAGCAACATCGGCAAGAGGACGCTGGGTGATGCGGTCCGTGCGAACGTCCCCAGCCAGTATACGCTGGAACAGCTCCGCCGAACGCCTCTCAAGATCGCCGCGCGTAGCGATGTAGTCGAACAGCATCGGTCTGTTCGCCGATAGGGAACCCTTCGCAAGATCGGACAGCGCAAAACCCTGTATCGGGCCGGACGATTGGCCGAAATTCACGAACATGCCAAAGCGCTGGAGACATTGAAGCGAACCGCGCCAGGTGTCGTTTCCGACGCTGTCGTAGACGACGGCGCAGCCCTCGCCTTGCGTCAGTGCCCGCACCTCGGCCACGAAATCCTGTTCGCGATAGTTGATGACCTGACTGTAGCCGTGTTGCAGCGCGAGAGCGACTTTTTCGGCCGAACCGGCGGTTCCGATCGCGACCGCGCCCAAAGCCTTCAGCCACTGGCCCAGCAGCAGCCCGACCCCGCCCGCCGCCGCATGAACCAGCACCGTATCGCCGGGCTTCACCGCATAGGACGACGTCACGAGATATTGGGTGGTGAGGCCTTTCAGCATGACGCTTGCCGCCACCGCGTCACTGAGGGCCTCCGGAATGCGGACGAGCTGCGATGCGGGAACATTGCGCTCATCCCGGTAGGCACCGTGTCGCATGACGTAGGCCACGCGGTCGCCCGAGGCGAAATTACTTACCCCCTCGCCGAGCGCCTCGACGACGCCGGCGGCTTCCGCCCCCGGGATCATCGTCGATTCAGGCCAGGGATAGAGCCCGCTGCGGAAATACACGTCGATGAAATTGACGCCTATGGCCGTGTGCCTCACCCGCACCTCGCCCGGCGCTGGAGGCGGCGTGTCGATGTCCGTCCAGACGAGTGTCTCCGGCCCGCCCGGTTGGCTGGCAACGAACGCTTTGCTCATGACGTTTACTCAGCTATTGACATCGAATTCCGGATCGACCGGAATCTGCAAGGCGGTGACGATATGGTTCGTCTGCGCCGCCAGTCCGATTACCGCCAGAAGCTCAGCATGTTGCGCATCGCTCATGCCCTTGGCGCGAGCAGCGGCCGTATGCGAGTGAACGCAATACTGGCAGCCATTGGCCGTCGAAACGGCGATGTAGATCATCTCCCGCACCAGCGGATCAAGCGCTCCGGGGGCGACCATCACCGCCTTGAGCTGTTCCCAGACGCGCTTCAGATTGACGGGATCATTGGCCAGACCGCGCCAGAAATTATTGACGAAATCCGACTTCCGGGTCGCGCGGATGTCGTCGAACACCGCCTTCACCGCCGGGTTGGTCTCGACGTCAGCGTCGCTCCAGAGTTTCACAGTAGCCATGGCATTCCCTCCTTTAGGCGTGCGCCCATTCCCAGTAGAGCGCGCGGGCACGGCGCGTGAACGGACCGTATTCGAGCGCCCCATCGTCAAAGCCGATCACCGGAACGACCTTGCTCATATTCCCCGTTGAGAAGATTTCGTCAGCCTCACGGAAATCCTCCACCGTCAGCGTCGTTTCGTGGACCGTGACGCCAGCTGCGCGCAGAAGCTTGATGACACGCTGGCGCGTGATCCCGTTGAGGAAACTGCCATTTGGAACGGGCGTCAGCACCTCACCACCGCGAACCATGAAGATATTCGAGGTCGCGGTTTCGGCCACATTGCCGAGCACGTCGGTGACGAGCGCGTTGTGAAAGCCCTTGGCCTTGGCCTCGCGCAGCATGCGGGCATTATTCGGATAAAGGCAGGCTGCCTTGGCGTTGACGGGCATCACCTCGAGGTAAGGCCGACGGAAGGAGGTTGTGGTGATGGTAAAGCCCTTGGGCTCGACCATGGGGATGGCTTCGAGGCACAGCGCGAAGTCGGTGGAAGACGCTAGCGGCGCAACGGTGCTGGTATCGCCGTCCTCGGCCCAGTACATCGGGCGGATATAGACGTCGGTTCCGGGAGCGAATTTCTTCAAGCCCTCGCGCGCCAGCGCCTCGATGTCGCCGGCGGACAGGATTGGCTCCAGACCAAGGGCGCGGGCGGATGCGTTTGCACGCGCCGAATGCAGGTCGAGATCGGGGGTGACGCCTTCGAACAGGCGCGCACCGTCGAAGACCAGGGACCCAAGCCAGGTCGCATGCGAGGCCGCGCCCAGAATGCGCACGTCACCCTCGCGCCATTCGCCCTTGTAGTATGTCCAGATCTGTCCCTTGTCGGCCACTTCTCTACCTTTCTTTACTTCCGGCCATGCACGTTTTCAGTGCACCGCCGCATACATGATTTTTTCTTCCGTCGCCTCGGCGGGCGAGAACTCCTCGACTATGCGTCCCTGCCGGCTCACCAGGATCCGGTCGGAGAGGTTCATGATCTCCGGCAGGTAGGAGGAGATCACCACCACCGCCAGACCGGCGTCCGCCAGCTGATTGATAAGCTGGTGGATTTCTGCAATGGCGCCGACGTCGACGCCTCGCGTCGGTTCGTCGAAAATGACAATGCGCGGTTTCTGCACCAGCCCCTTGCCGATGACCACCTTCTGTTGATTGCCGCCCGAAAGCTCCACAACGCGGGCGTTGTTGTTGATGGCGCGGATGTTCAGCCGCTTGATCCACTCGGCTGAAAGATCGTGCATCTCCTTCATGCTGACGATGCTGGATTTCTCCCTGTCCGCAGCCAGAAGCCCTGAAAACAGATTTTCAGCAATCGACATGGTTTCGAAGAACCCTTCGCTCTTCCGGTCTTCGGTGATGTAGATGATGCCGGATTTCACCGCCTCGCGCGGCACGTAGTAGCGCACCGGCTTGTCGTCGAGTTCAATCGTTCCGCCGCGCAGGAAATCCCGTTTGTAGATGCCGGAAACAACCTTGAACGTCTCGGTGCGGCCCGAGCCGATCAACCCGAACACGCCCGTGATCTGTCCTTCAAAGATAGAGAAGGAATTGTTGCGGACCATATTCCCCATGGAAATGTCCTGCACGGACAAGATCTTCTTGCCGGGCTTGCGCAGGCGCGACGGATCGCGCTCACGATAAAGCTCCGCCGAAAGGGAGCGCCCGACCATCGCCGCGACGATTTTTTCGCGGTCGAAATCCGCTACAGGGCCGCTGGCTACCAACTCGCCGTCCCGCAGGATCGTGATCCTGTCTGATATCGTCAGCGCTTCCTCAAGCGCGTGGCTGATGAACACGATAGAGACGCCCCTCGCCTTCAAACGCCGGACCAGCGCAAAGAAATGGCGCTTTTCTTCGGGCGTGAGCGTCGCCGTGGGCTCGTCGAAGATGATAACTTCGGCGTTGTGATGCACGGCGCGCGCGATCTCGACCATCTGCTTCTTCGCAGCACCCAGCGTCTCCACCATCGCCGTCGGATCGACGGAAAAGTTCAACGACTGCAAGAATTGCTGCGCGGAAATATAGGTTCCCCGCAACCGGTTGAGAAATTTCTCCGACCCAAGATAGAGGTTCTGCGCGACCGTCATGGACGGCACGAGGCTGGTTTCCTGAAAAACCATCGCGATGCCAGCTTCCAGCGCCTCGTTCGGCGAGGAAAAACGGACGCTTTTTCCCTTATGGGTGATGGATCCGGCGGTGGGCTCGACCACGCCCGCGATCATTTTCGTCAGCGTCGACTTGCCAGCCCCGTTCTCGCCGAGCAGGGAATGGATTTCTCCGCGCCCAAGACGGAAATCCACGTTCCTGACCGCCGGCACGCCACGATATTCCTTTGTGACGCCACTCATTTCGACAATGACGTCGTCAGCTTGAACCATCAATGCACCTTTTGCTGCGCGATGTCGGCGGACCCTGCGTCGACGATGCAATCGCCGCCCCTGCTGGCGACCAGCAGCCGGCCGTTCAGCTCGACGGCGCTGCAGGTGCCGTGCCGATGGCCATTCGCCCGACTGTGATAGCTGAAAAGGGGCTGGAGATTCTCGTCCAACCGCACCGCCAGCCCATAGGAGCGGCTGGGCGACCAGGGCTTGTGCACACCCATCGTCTTGATGCCGCCGCATTGCAACGGCTCCAGAAAACTGCGGCTCGAGGAAAGAGCAGGCGCGATCCAGAATTCACGCGGCACCTGCTCGATCATATCAATACGATAATGGGTTTCCTGCAAAACAAGCTCGATCAGGCGATTGCGCGGCGCAAAGAACGCCAGCCATGCGCCGCCGCCAGGAGCGGGCGAAAGCCGCGCTGGATAGCCCGGAAGCTTGTCAGCAACGATCCGTCGCGCGCCGTTTGCGCCGTCGAGACGGACCAAACGATGCTTCCAGCTTTCGCTGAAGATGACGCCGCCATCCACCGGCAGCAATCCATAGGGAAAGGCCAGTCCGGAAGCGGCCTGCGAGAACTGCGCTCCGCCGGGGGGGCGCTTCCAGATCGAGCCCGACGCGCCATGCCGCATCAGGTCGGAGGACCAGTTCGCCATGGAATAATCGGCGGACCCGTTAGCGAGCCACAGTGTCCCGTCGGCCGCGAAGGCCAGCGCGCTGATGCAGCCCACCCCGACAGGCAAGGTTTGCTCCACGCCGTCAACGAATAGCTTTCCCGTTTCGAGCGCCACGGCCAGTTTGCCCGCCGGATCCAGCGCCAGTGCCGTCACGGGCGCGGGAAAACGCGCAACCATCTCCTGCTCGCGCCCCGCCGCGAAGCTGTAAATCGCATTGCCGCTGCTGGCGATAAGCTTTCCGCCGAAAGCCACCAGATTGTCGGCTTCGCCCAGATCGGCAAAGACGCCGGCGTCGTCCAGCAGCGTGTTTGGCCGGAACGCGCCGTCGAGCGGCGGTATGGTGACGGCCTTGCTGCGGAAGAGATCGAGGATTGGATCGAAGATCATCGCTTTTCCCCCCAATAGGAGACAGGGCTAGTCCAGTCCGGATCCGCTCCCGCGATCTTGTAGCGGCCGATGCGGTTATTGAGGATCCCGCCCACGAAGAGATGGCCCTTGTGCTCTCGCATCGAGGTCACCATGGGATGCGACACGCCGCAAAGATCGCCCAGCGTGTCGATGATCCTGCCGTTCTCATCGAACTTCACTACGCCCCCCGTATTGATGTTGGGGAACAGCCATTCGTCCTGCGGCAGACGGCGCGTCATGCGCTTGCGCATGTCCGGGTGACGCAGCGAAAGGTCGAAGCTCGGCGTACGCATGCCAAGCCACGCCATCCAATACGTGCCGTCGGAGGCGCGGTTGATATTGTCTGGGTAGCCGGGCATGTCCTTTATGACGCATTCGGCTGTTCCCGCCTTCGGGCCCTCCAGCCAATAGCGATGCACTCGGCAAGCCCAGCTTTCGGCGAAAAACAGCGACTTGCCGTCATGCGCCATGCAGACGCCGTTGGTATAGCGATAGCCGTCAAGCAGCGTTTTGGTTGATCCGTCCTTCGGATCGTAGACAAGCAGGCGTCCGGTCGGACGGTTTTCGATGGAATCCAGCGCCCAGTCGTGAGCGTCGTAACGCTTGGTGGAATCCGTGAAATAGATGCGCCCGTCTGGCGCGATGTCGCAGTCATTGGGGTCACGCAGACGCGCGTCGTCGACAATGGAAGTCCACGAGCGCGCCGTTTCGGCAGAGAGCTTTTTGACCTCGCGCTGCGGCGAAATGGAATAGAGCCCCATCGCGCCCACGCAGGAGATCAGATTGCCGTCGCGGTCGAAGGCAAGCCCCAGGGGGAAGCCGCCGACATGCGCGAAAACCTCTGAACGTTTGTAGTCGGGCGCGAAGAAGCGAACGATTTCACCGTGGCGCGTTCCGCAATAGAGGTTGTCGTCGCGATCGAGGATGACGTCCTCCGGCCCTTCCAACTCGCCGAGCCCGATATGATCGGTTTCGGACAGGCGATCGTCGAGTTCGTAGGGTGTGCCGGACCCCGGCGCAGCGGACTGCGTCTCGCCCATCTTGAGATAGACCGGCGCGACATAGACTTCGTTGAGAACCTTATGCCGGTTCTTTAGCCAGCGAATGTCAACGGTGACGGCCACCGCAAGCATGACGCCCAGAACAAGCTGCGTGGTGCCCGTGCCGTAGCCGAGCCGGATCAATCCGTTGGTCATGACGAGAACGATGATGGCCCCCATCACACCCTTGACCACCGAGCCACGACCGCCGCCGAGGCTGTTGCCGCCAACGACCGCTGCAGTAAGCGCCAGAATTTCAAGGTTGAGGCCCGTACCGGGACCGACGCCGCTCAGACGGCAGGCGATCAGGAAGCCCGCGATGGACGAACAGAGGCCGGAGAAAACATAGGTGAAAAAGACCGTCCGGCGCACCCTTATGCCGGCGTTGTGGGCGGAGCGCCGCGAACCGCCCACGGCAAGAACGTGCCAGCCAGGACGGGAGCGTGTCAGGGCGACATGCGTGACGATCGCGACCAAGATCGCCGCCAGGACGGAAACGGAAAGGCCGAAAACCGTCTCGTCTCCAATGAAATCCCAAACATCGGAGGATGCGGCCGACGTCTGTACCTGAGCGGCGAAATTCACCACCAGAATGTCATAGATCGCCCGCCCGATGATGAAGGTCACCAGCGTGGTGATGAAGGCACGCAGACGCAGATAGCCGATCAGATAGCCGTTGATCGCGCCACAGAACATGCCCGTGGCGATGGATGCGAGTAAGGCCAACCAGACCGGCTGTTCAAAGATGAAGAACGTCGCCACGGCGGAAAAGGCGGAGAGCGCAAAGATCGACCCGACCGAAAGGTCAATGCCGCCGCCCAGCATCACCACTGTCAGCCCCGTGACCACCAGCGAGAACTCGCCCAGTTGCCGCGTGGATTCCTGAAGGGACGACACCTTGAAGAAGCCCGAGACGGCGGAGCCGAAAATCGCGATCGTCGCCATTAGCACGGCGAAGGGAATGGCGTTGTCCGTCCATCGCTTGGTCAGGACTTCGCCGATCAGGTGATCGGGGACCGCATTGTAACGCCAGGCATGGATACGTTCGCGTAACGACATGAAGCTTTCCGAAAACAAATGCGACAAGTGACCGCGAGCCGCGCGGTCACTTGCTCAGGGGCGGGAGCGTGGCTTACTGGGCCTGCGCCTGTAGGGCCTTCACGTCCCAGCAGCTCGCCGGCGTCAGGTCTGCCTTGGTGGTCGCCTTTTCGAGCGTGTAGATATAGGTGTGCGAGGTTCCAGCCGGCTGGCCGCTCTGCAGCAGGAACTTGATGATCGCGTTGATGTCGCCAGACTGCCGGGCGAGATCCGTCATTACCACCGCGCCATAGGTTCCGTCTTCGAGTCGGTCGCAATCCGCAGTCTTTTCGCCACCCCCGGTGGTGACCAGATGCACCTTGTCCTGGAGCTTGGCGTCGCGGATCGCCGCCGCCGTCCCGGTCGCATCTCCGTCCCAGAAATCGACGATGCCGCAAATGTCAGGATGCTGCTGCAGGATCGTCGTGGCGGCGTTGCGCGCCGTGGTGGCGTCCCAGTTGGAATCGGGCTTGGCCACGACCTGGAAATCCGGGTTCTTTTCCAGAACCTTCATCACGCCCGCATATTGATAGAGGCTCGACGCGTTGACTTGATCACCTTGAATGAGCGCGATCTTTTTCGACGAATTCGGACCGCAGCCCTTGATCACCGCCTCGGCCTCAAGCTGTCCGAGACGATCCCAGTCCGAACCGATAAAGGCGTCAGTCGCGTAGTTAACCGGATTGTCGATGGTGATCACGTAGATACCCGCCGCCTGCGCCTTCTTGAACAGTTTGGCGTAGGAATTCATGTCCGGCGACTGCACGACCAGCACGTCCGGCTTGGTGTCGGAAGAGATCGCTTCGGTGATCGCCTGTGCCCCGGCTTCGGCGCTCCAATTTGGGTCCCGCGTCTCGAAAACGCCGCCGAAACCTTCGACCTCGCGCTTGAGATAGGCGGCCCAGCCCTGCGCCAGATCGAAGCCCATTGTCATCGGAACAAGCAGAACGCGCTTGCCCTTGAGGGCGTTTTCGTAGGCCGCCGGTCCCGGATCCTCGGCGGCGTGCGCCACCTGCGCCACCAGCGCTGTGGACAGAATGGCCGTTGCGGCCAGAATTTTCCTGAAGAAATTCATGATTTCCCTTCTCCTCTCGTCCGGCGCTTTGCAGGCCGGTTCTGAAATTTGGCTAAATGTCGCCCTGTTGCGCCGTCTGTTCGTCGCGTGGGTTGATGACGCCGTCGATGACGATCGCCGCCAGCAAGATGCTGGACTTGATGAGGTTTTGATAAAGTAGCGGGATGTCCAGAATGGTCATCGCGTTAAGCAGGATGCCGATCAGCGCAGCACCCACCAACACATTGCGCACTCCCCCCTTGCCGCCGGACAGGCCGATGCCGCCGATGACCGCCACCAGAACGATGTCGTATAGAAGTGTCGAGTTGACGACGCGCGTGTTGATGGAATGGAGACTAGCGGCTGTCAGAAGTCCCGCGACAAAGGCAATGAGCGCCGACAATACATAGCGCAGGACCAGCATCGGACGCACCGGAATGCCCGAATTGCGCGCCGCAATAGGGTTGTCGCCAGCGTAATAGACGTAACGGCCCCATTTGGTGAAACGCAGGAAAGCGAAGATCCCGAGGCTCAGGGCCGCAAAGATGAAGACCTCGACGGGAATGTCGAAATAGCGCAGCCCACCGAAGACCTCCAGCCAGTGATCTGAAGGAACAGGTACCGCGTCCTGCGTGATCAGTTGCGAGCGGACATAGCCGAACACGAACGACCCGCTCGCCAGCGTCACGAAGATCGCGGGGACGTCCGCATAGGCAACCAGGAACCCGTTGAGAAGGCCGATGCCCACGACGCCTGCCAGGACGAAGGCGAGCGCGGTGCCGTCCGGAGATCCCTCGCCAAGCAGTTGCAAGTACCAGGCGACCGACATGGCCATGACGGCGACGGTCGACAGATCGATGCCGCGCCCGATGATGACGATGGCCATGCCCAATGCAAGGATGCCCAGAACGGAGACGGAGCGCACGATGGCGATCAAATTGTCCGGCCCCAGGAACCCCGGCAGGCCAATGGCGGCAGCGACGAACAGGGCGGCGGCGAGCGCCAAAATGATCCGTTCTTGATTTAGAAAGCCCCAGCCGGATTTCTGCATGTTCGCTCCCCCTTCGACCTTACGCGTATCTTCGCGCTTGCGGTTCGAAAGTCGAAGGTAACAGCAGCAAAATCAATTCGTCCAATGAATAGTTTTGCCAATTATCGATGCGATATTGGAATAGATATCCGTCACAATGCTCCAACGGATCATTGGGGCTAGAATGAACGCCGTACGACGGAGGCAATAGGTATCGTGGTCGCTAACGGTGAAGCGACAGACCGAGGCCTGGCGGCAGTTTCAAGAATGAACCTGAATCTGCCTCTCGCATCACCACAATGCATCTTGCAAGTTCTCGGCAACGATGTGGTCTTTCAACGCCTGTACGAAACGCACGCCGTAATCTGGCAGAGGGGCTGCATAACTCCACATGGCACAGATGTCGAAATGAACCGTCTGCCCCTTCAACGTGATAGATCGGCCGACAAGCGGCGGCCCGAATTTCACTGCCGAAGAAGGCACGACCGCCACGCCGATCCCGCCTTCAGCCATAGCGAAGAGCGTATGCGGCGAATAGCTTTCAAGTACAATGGTCGGTGCCGTTCCCGCCAGCTTGCAGGCGGCGTCGAATACTTCGCGCGACGCATGACGCTGATTGAGCGTCAGGATTGGCAGATGCAGCAGGTCAGCCATCTCCACGGGAGACGTTTCATTTGAGAGAAATTCCTCGGTCGCCACCGCGAGGAAGCCTAGCCGGCCTAGCGAGACCGTTTCGAAAGGGTCTATGGGGGACATGGGGCGGGCGCTGATCGTCAAATGCACAGAGCCGGCGCGCAACTTTCCAGCGAGTTCGGGGCCGCCGCCATCTTCTATGCGGATGCTGACGCCGGGATTTTCCCCTGTCCATTTCTTCAGAAATGTTGGCAAGTAGCGCTCAATGAGCTGCGAACAGGCCCCCAGTTTGAGCACGCCGCTCTCGCCACTCCCCAAATTGTCGGCTAGAACCCGCAAGCTTTTGTCCGCAACGACCACGTCATTTATCTTGTCCAAGAGAGCGTCGCCATGGGCCGTCAAGCGCACATTCCGACCGCTCTTCTCAAACAGTTCCACACCTAGATAGTCTTCGAGGCCTTTGATCTGGCGCGACAGTGCCGATTGGGTGATATTCAGCCGTTGCGCCGCCAGCGTGAAGTTCATCAACTCAGCTGCGGCAATAAAACCGTTGAAGTTGCGGATATCCAAAAAGCCAACCTCCTGCGCAAACCCGCAAATGGAAACTGCGGGGGAGCGGGCCGCGAGAGTATAGCCGTTTGCGTCGATAGCAAGTCAGAGCCGGGGTTTATGTCCCTGATGGCGCTCGATCCCAACTCGCATGACCTGAAAGGAATGGATGCCTTCACGAAGCTGAGCAGTAGTTCGTGCATCACGCGCGAATAGCGCTTCGACCAATCGATGGGGGGGTGCGAAAGATGTGACGGCAATTGAGAGCTCCGAAGACGGGCTACCTCGCAGACTTGCTACGCACCTGCGACAAGTGTCATGCGCAGGTGCGCGTCGTACTAGTCAACGGCGATCTGGCCGTTCTCGTCTTGGCAATTCGGCGCGACGTCTTACCTTCATTAATCTGAAATAGATCCCTTGACGTTTTCATGTAATTGAAAAATGATCACTTAAATTCTTTTTTAGTGGAGGGGCGAGCACATGATTGAAGTCGGCGCCAAGCCTCCCACGCGTGCGCCGCTGGCATTTCGAGCCGGGATGCTTGCACCAGGAGTGATCGTCACCTTTCTACTGATCCTTTTTGCGCTGGCCCTAGTTGTCTTTCTGGCGTTCAGGGCAAACGATGGATCGCTGCTTGGCGCAGGTTTCACCCTGCGGAATTTCGAGGCCGTGATCTTCGACCAGCTCAACTGGTCCGTGATGCTGCGCTCTCTTGTCATCGCAGGTCTCGTTACGATGGCAACGGTCGTTACCGCGTTTCCGGTGGCCTACTATCTCGCCTTTCATGCCGGTCGCCGTCGCGGTCTGATCCTGTTCTTGGTGACGCTGCCGTTTTGGACCAGCTATCTGCTGCGCGTTTTTGCCTGGAAGGTAGTGCTCGCCTACAACGGTGTCCTGAACTCGGCGCTGGTCGGCAGCGGGCTTCTTTCGGAGCCGACGCTGGCGTTCCTGAACACTCCGGCAGCGGTGGTGGTGACATTGGCCCATGCCTACGCGCCCTTCGCCATCCTGCCGATCTATGTGGCGCTCGAGACGATCCCCAAATCGCTGATTGAGGCGGCCGCCGATCTCGGCGCTAAGTCATGGACGACGTTCCGGCGCGTCATACTGCCAAACGCCATGCCAGGCGTGATGGCCGCCGCTCTTGTGGTCTTCGTGCCGACGGTCGGAGACTATGTCACGCCGGCACTGGTCGGCGGACCCTCGAGCACGATGATCGGGTCGATGATCCAGGCGCAGTTCGGCAAGGCCAATGACTGGCCCTTTGGTGCTGCTTTGTCGGTGGCGGTCATGCTGGTCATCCTGACGCTGGTCCTGATCGTGCGCACTTCCGACACCCGTCTCGGGAGGCGCGCATGAGCACAGTGGCAAACAGACCCGACACGGGAGGAAGCTGGCTGGGCGCCTATGTCGTCGCCTATCTCGTTTTCCTGTATTTGCCGGTCGCACTGATCCCGCTGTTTTCCTTCAACGACTCCATTCAGGCAGCCTTTCCGCTGCAGGGATTTACGCTGGGCTGGTACGGAACGCTCACCGGCAACTCAGCGCTTTCGGGTGCTCTGCTCAGCAGCCTCATGGTCGGCTTAGCGGCAGCAGCGGGCGCGACCCTCTGCGGCATAACCATTGCCTATATGGAGATTTACGGCCGCTCACCGCTTGCGTGGGCCATATCGGCCATTTCTCGGCTGCCGTTTTTGATACCAGGCGTGATCGTCGGCATATCGTTGCTGATCCTGGTCAATCTGTCGGGACTAGGGCCCTCTCGGCTGGCGATCGTGCTCGGTCATGTCCTGGTGGCGCTTCCCACCACGGTCCTTGTAATGCGCGGTCGCTTTGCGTCCATCCCCAGGAGCATGGCCGAAGCTGCTCTGGACCTTGGGGCCTCGGACTGGTTGACATTCCGGCGCGTGATGCTGCCGCTCAGCCTGCCGGCCATCGGTTCTGCCTTCATGCTGGCATTCCTGACATCCTTTGACGAATTCATCGTCGCGTTCTTCCTGGCAGGCACGGAGCCCACGCTGCCACTCTACATCTGGAGCCAGCTTCGCTTTCCGAAATCACTGCCCACCGTCATGGCGCTGGGCACAGTGATCCTGACGGTATCGATCGTAATTGCGGGATTGGCCGAGCTCCTGCGCCGGAGAGGCCTGTCCCAGACAACCTCACGGCCGCTGTCGGCCGGATCATTCACATAACAAGCAACATGAAGGGGAACACCATGACATCCGAAAGAGCACCCAGATATCGCTTGGGTAGGGCCTCGCGCATTGCCGGCCTGGCACTGCTTGCTGCCTCCTTTGCCGTGCCGGCATCGGCGGGAGACAAGCTGCAGTATTTCACGTGGTCCGGCTACGAACTACCGGAATTCAATCAGAGCTTCCTGGCCCAGCATCCTGACAGCGTCGAGTTCACGATGTTCGGCGACGACGATGACGCATTCACCAAGGTCAAGGCGGGCTTCCGTCCGGATATCGCACATCCCTGCTACGACAAGGTCGCCCGCTGGAACAAGGAAGGGCTGCTGCAGCCGATCGATACAAAGCGCATCAAGAACTGGGACTCGATCTTCCCGGTGCTCAAGAACCTGCCGGATCTTCAGGCCGGAGACGGCAAGGTCTGGATGGTTCCGTGGGACTGGGGCAACACGTCGATCCTCTATCGCACCGATCTCGTATCCAATCCCGAACCCAGCTGGAACCTGCTGTGGGACAAGCATTACGCCGGGCGCCTCGCAACCATCGACGCGGTTCATGATACCCCCGTGGTTGCCGCACTCCTTGCGGGCGTGAATCCGTTCGACATGACGCCTGAAGAGATGGACAAGGTTGCCGAAAAGCTGCGCGAGCAACGGCCGCTGCTTTCCGCCTACACCACGGACATGACATCGATTGAGCAGTCGCTGGCCAGCGGTGCGCTCGTCGCAGCCATGACCTGGAATGCGTCGGCGACGACGCTGAAGAAGCAAGGCGTTCCGGTCGAGTTCATGAAGCCGAAGGAAGGCATGCTCACCTGGTCCTGCGGCTATGTGCTCCTGAAGGATGCCAAGAATGTCGATCTCGCCTACGACTTCATCAACAGCCGCCTGGAGGCTGAGTCCGGCAAATATCTGATAGAGAACTACGGCTATGGCAGTTCCACCAGCACGGCCTTCGCCACAGTGCCGAAAGAGGAACTGGACAAGCTCCAGCTGCCGGCCGACCCCGACGCAATGCTGAAGACGACCGTCTTCACAGCGCCGATGAAGCAGAACGACGATCTGGCCAAGATGTTCGAGCGCGTCAAGGCAGGCGGCTGACACTCAGCGCATTGCGCGGCGCCCGGCCGCGCAATGCATCCCTTCAAGCCACCTAGATCCAAATTGACGATGCAACAGACTGACGCTGCCATTTGGGTGGCAGGGCTCGTCTTCGGACATCGCCGCTGCAGCTGGCGCGGCCGAGGTCCAGGAACTTCGGAGATCGAGAATGCCGAATGAGGTGCTGCTTCGGTTGGAAGCGGTTTCAAAACGTTTTCCGGGCGGGGTTGTTGGGCTGGACGCCATGGACCTCGAGGTTGCGCCGGGCGAATTTCTCAGCCTGCTCGGGCCTTCCGGTTGCGGCAAGACGACGAGCCTGAGGGTGACAGCCGGATTCGAAACGCCCACGTCTGGGCGAATCTTTCTGGACGGCCGCGACATCACCGCACTGCGACCGTTCGATCGGCCGGTGAACACCGTTTTCCAGGACTACGCGCTGTTTCCGCACATGAATGTCGCCGAAAATGTCGGCTTTGGTCTGTCGTTGCGAAAAGTTCCCGCGGCGGCTCAAAGAAAGCAGGTGGCAACCGCACTCGACATGGTCGGTCTTGGCGAGAAGATCTCGGCACGCGTGGCGGAGCTTTCAGGTGGCCAGCGCCAGCGCGTGGCACTGGCCCGCGCCATCGTCTGCAAGCCCCGCATCCTGCTGCTCGACGAACCGCTATCGGCGCTCGACGCGCATCTGCGCGAGCACATGCAGATGGAGTTGAAGCGCCTCCAGTCGAGCCTCGGCATGACGTTCGTCATGGTCACACATGACCAGACAGAGGCGCTATCGATTTCAAACCGCATCGTCGTCATGAACAAGGGGCGCATCGAACAGGTCGCGTCACCGGCGCTGTTGTACGACCGCCCAGCCACCAAGTTCGTCGCCGGCTTCATCGGCACGATGAACCTTCTCGAAGCCCGCCTTGTCGGACGCGACGGTGCGACCTTGCGCTACATGTCCGGCGACCTGCCGCTGGAACTTTCCGCCGATCAGAACGAGGTTTCGGCCGATGGCCGGGCACATACCATCGGAGTCCGCCCGGAGGATCTTGTTGCAACCCCTTCGGCCGGCCTCGCCACCGTCCCGGCAAAGATCGAGAGCGTCGTGTTCCATGGCCGGACTTTGAGAATGCATGCGCAGCTGATCTCCGGCGCGCCTGTAATCATCGACGCCTCACGCCAGGCCGCGGAGACCGCCTTCGACATCGGCGACATCGTGCATGTGCGGCAGCGCCCAGGCGCCAATTCTGTCGTGCTGAAAGCCTGACGTTATGGGTGGGCTGAATATTTCACGATTATGCACAACATCCACTCGAATTTCGTAATTATGAAATTCTGATTGACTCGCTGCGAGGATAATGATCTTCAGCTTCCAGATTTTTCCGATTTGGAGGAGGTTTGGAATGCGTAGAACTCTATTGTCCGCGGCTGTGGGCCTGACGATTATCAGTGGGGGCGTTGCGGCCGCAGATTCGTCGATCACCGTGTCGAGCTATGGCGGCGGCTATCAAGAGGCGCAGACGAAAGCCTATTTCGATCCGTTCATGGCTGCCCACCCCGACATCAAGATCGTGCAGGACAGCTCCACCAGCAATGCCAAGCTCAAGGCCATGGTCGAAACCGGCACCGTCACGCTGGATGTCATGGTGAGCGATGACAGCTTCGGCCTCGACAGCGATGCCGAATGGCTTGAGCCGATCGACTACAGCATCATCGACCGCTCCAAATTCATCGAGGGCGCGGCCGGCACCTACCGTGTCGCCGCCGACATCGAGGGCACCGTGCTGGCCTACAACGCCAAGGAGTATGGCGATCAGGCGCCAAACGGCTTCGCGGACTTCTTCGACACCAAGAAGTTCCCCGGCATGCGCGCCGTCTGGAAATACGCTGCCTCCGGAATCTTCGAGGCAGCTCTGCTTGCCGATGGCGTGAAGCCCGAAGACCTCTATCCGATCGACGTCGAACGGGCGCTCAAAAAGCTCGACACGATCAAGGACGAGATCGTCTGGTGGGAAACCGGCGCACAATCCGAGCAGCTGCTTTCGAGCGGCGAGGCCAGCATGGGGCTGGTCTGGGTGAGCCGTGCACTGAGCGGTGCGGAAAAGGGTATCAAGATCGATTGGACCAATTGGACGTCGCAGACCGGATATTGGATCGTTCCCAAGGGCACCAAGAACAAGGAAGCGGCGATGAAGGCGATCAATTTCTTCACTGAGCCGGCTCAGCAAATCGCGTTCACCGCCTATATGCCTTACGGCCCCTCGAACAAGCATGCAGTGGACGGTGTGCTCGACACGTTCAAGGGCAATCTGCCCACCGATCACCTCGGAAACCGTGTTCTGATGGATGCAAACTGGTGGGCCCAGAATGGCTCCAAGGTGGACCTGCGCTTCCAGGAATGGCTGCTGCAGTAAGCGCCGGCTCTCTCTTCTCATTGACCGTTACCCGCCCGGTTCCCGGGCGGGTAAGACATGGCGAAAGATTCCGGGAATGAACGTAGCAACTTTCGATCCTCCCGCCTCAGCGGGCCGGGGAAAGGCCGCACTCTTGTCGCGTGTGCCTGTCGGCATCTGGCTGCTTGCGCCCGCCGTTCTTTTTCTCGCGCTTTTCTTCGTCTTTCCTTTGATGAAGCTGGTGGCGATCTCCCTGCCGGACGGCAGCTTTCAATTCTACGAGCAAATCTTCACCACGCCCGTATTCCTGCGCGTCATCGGTGAAACGTTTCGCGTCTCGGGCATTGTGATGCTCATCACGGTCTTGGTGGCCTATCCCTACGCTTACGCAATGGCACAGGCTGGCAAGGGTGTTCTTCTGGTGTTGACGGTCGCCCTGCTCATCCCATTCTGGGTGAGCCTGCTTCTGCGCAGTTTCTCCTGGATCGTGCTCCTGCAGAACAGCGGCCTAGTGAACAGTCTCCTGCTGTCCTTGGGCCTGATCGACAAACCTTTGCGCCTGATCCGCACGCCCTCAGGCGTGGTCATCGGCATGGTGCATATCCTGCTGCCCTATGCCGTCTTGCCCCTATACACCGTCATGAAGAAAATCGATCTGCGCCTGATGGAAGCCTCGGCCATCTGCGGCGCGTCGTGGTTGCGCGGATTTGCCCGGGTCTATTTCCCGCTTTCGCTGCCGGGCGTTCTGGCTGCGTGCATTCTAACCTTTACGCTTTCTCTCGGCTTCTACATTACGCCTGCCCTTCTCGGCAGTCCCCGCGGTATGATGATTGCCCAGATGATTGCCGGGCAGTTTAGCGAACAGCTGAACTTTGGTCTCGGCGCCGCCCTCGCCGTCGTGCTCATGGTCCTCACTGCCATCGCCTTCGGCCTCTTTGGCGGCATCCGGGAATGGGTGCGTCGCCGCCAAATCAGGAAGGAGGCGGCATGAGCTCGGATCTGCTGCGCAAGGCTTTTCTTTGGATCTTCGTATCCCTGACGGCCTTCTTCCTGCTGGCGCCGACATTGGTGATCGTGCCGATGTCTTTCACCACCACCTCGACCCTCGAATTTCCTCCTGTCGGCTTCACCTTCGACTGGTATGGAAAGATTCTGGCTGCAGCCGACTGGCAGATTGCCTTGGTCAACAGTCTCGTCGTTGCCGTTGCCACGGCAATCTTGGCCACAATTCTTGGCACCGCCGCCGCACTTACACTGCATGCGCACGATTTTCCGGGCAAGACCGTAGTGATCGGCCTCCTTCTGAGCCCAATGGTCACTCCCGTCATCGTTCTTGCGGTCGGCATGTACATGGTTTTCGCCCGCTGGGGCTTGGCCGCGACCCATGTCGGGATGATCATTGCGCACACCGTATTGGCCATCCCGTTCGTCATCGTTTCCGTGTTGGCGAGCGTCAGGATGGTTAACCCTTCGCTCGCCCTGGCCAGCGCGGGTCTTGGTGCCGGGCACTGGCTCACCTTCCGTCGAGTAACTCTCCCGCTCATCCTGCCTGGAGTAATTTCCGGAGCGGTGTTCTCCTTCATCACGTCGTGGGATGAAGTCGTAATCGCAATCTTCCTGGCCGATTCGTCCACGCGAACTGTTCCAATCATGATCTGGAATCAGGTTCGCGCCAATCTTGACCCCGCAACGGCTGCGGTCGGGACAGTTCTCATCCTGCTTTCGACTATCGGGGTGCTTCTGTCTTACAAGTTCAAGGAGTCGAAATAATGTCCTCCGCTTCTTCTCACGTCGCCGGGGCGGCAATGAAACTTGAGCGCGTCTCCAAATTCTACGGAGAGGTACGCGCGCTCGATGACGTCTCCTTCGAACTGCAGAAGGGTGAGTTCCTGACGATGCTCGGGCCTTCGGGCTCGGGGAAGACCACTTCGCTCAGGGCGATCGCCGGCTTTATTCAGCCGAGCGAGGGCCGCCTCTTCATCGATGGGCGCGACATGACGGGTGTTCCGCCCCAAAGGCGCAACATCGGCATGATGTTTCAGGATTACGCGCTTTTCCCGCACATGACCGTGCTCGAAAATGTCGGCTATCCGCTTGAGACGCGCGGCATCAAGCGCGCCGAACGCGTGAAGCGAAGCATGGAGATGCTCGAGACCGTAGGCCTTGCCCATTGCGCCCGCCGATATCCGCGCCAGATGTCAGGCGGCCAGCAACAACGCGTAGCGTTGGCGCGTGCACTGGTCTTCAAGCCCGACATCGTTCTGCTCGACGAGCCCATGGCAGCACTCGACAAGAAGTTGCGCAGCCAGATGCAGATCGAAATCATGCACATCGCCAAGCAGGTCGGCGCAACCGTCGTCTCAGTGACACATGATCAGGAAGAAGCTCTGGTGATGAGCGATCGCATCGCCATCTTCAAGGACGGTAGGCTGGCGCAGATCGGTACGCCTCAGGAACTCTACACACGCCCGAATTCGGAATTCGTCGCCGATTTCATCGGTGAAGCGAACCTGTTGCATGGCCGCGCCCGTATCGAGCACGAAACCTGCCTCTTGGAAGGCGCGGCCTGGCGCGCTGCCCTGCCCAAATCCGATCCGCGCGTGGCGCATCTGGCAGCAGGACAAGGTCTCTGCCTTGTCCTGCGCCCGGAACGCATCTCCCTCGCCCAGTCCAGTGCCGAGCGTTCGAATGGGGCCCAAGGCATCGTTGAGGACAAGATCTACCTCGGCGTCGAATACCGCCTTGTGGTCAGGTTCACCGACGGCACCAAGGTAAACCTGCGTAGCCGAGACGTGGCCGTGATCGAGGACCTCCGTCCCGGTGACCGCGTGACAGTCGGCTGGGACGCCGAAGACATCGTCATCATCGCAAAGTGATCCTCCCGCGGCAGAACTGACGTTTCTGCACGCTGCGAAACTTCGGCCGCCCTATCGATTGAGAGACCTGAAATGACCCTAAGCAAAGCGCAATGGACCGAGAAGGCCGCACTTATCCGCCCGGAAGGTCGCGCCTTCATTGCCGGCAAATATGTCCCGGCAGCCTCCGGCAAGACCTTCGCCAAGATCAATCCGGCCACCATGCTTTCGCTTGGCGAGATCGCCTCCTGCGACTTGGAGGACGTCAACCGCGCCGTGGCAAATTCCCGTGCCGTCTTCGAGGCCGGCCACTGGTCGCGCATGGCACCCAAGGAACGCAAGCTGCGCCTTGTCCGGTTTGCTGAGCTGATCCTTCAGCATCGTGATGAGCTGGCCCTTCTGGAGACCCTCGATGCCGGCAAGCCCATCGCCAACACTTACCACGACGATGTACCGGCCTCTGCAAATTGCCTGCGCTGGTTCGGCGAACTGATCGACAAGGTCTATGACGAGGTCGCGCCCACTGCGTCGAGCACAGTAGCCATGATCCGCCGTGAACCGATCGGCGTGGTCGCCGCCGTCGTGCCGTGGAACTTCCCGCTGCTGATGACCTGCTGGAAGATCGCGCCGATCATGGCCGCCGGCAACTCGGTGATCCTGAAGCCTGCTGAGCAGTCGCCGCTCACCGGCATTCGCATCGCGGAGCTTGCCATCGAGGCCGGCATCCCCGAGGGCGTCCTGAACGTGCTCCCCGGCTATGGCGAGACCGCCGGTCAGGCCCTCGGCCTGCACATGGACGTCGATGCTGTTGCCTTCACCGGCTCGACCGAAGTCGGCAAATATTTCATGACCTATTCCGGGCGCTCGAACCTCAAGCGCATTAGCCTCGAATGCGGCGGCAAATCGCCCAACATCGTTCTGGCCGACTGTCCGGATCTCGATCGCGCAGTCGAGGCTTCGGCCTGGGGCATCTTCTACAATGCCGGCGAGATCTGCTCGGCTGGCTCGCGGCTCCTGGTCGAAGAGAGCATCAAGGATGCCTTCTTCGAAAAGTTCGAGTGTTTCGTGAAGACCATTCGCGTCGGTGACCCGCTCGACCCTGAAACCCAGATGGGTCCGGTGGTCGACACAAAGCAGATGGATCGCGTCCTTTCCTATGTAGAGACCGGCAAGCAGGATGGAGCCACCCTGCGCTTCGGCGGCAAGCGCATCGCAGGCAAGGAGGGCTGCTTTGTCGAACCCACTATGTTCGAGAACGTCACCAACCAGATGACCATAGCCCGCGAGGAGATCTTCGGGCCGGTCGTCTCAGCCATCACGGTGAAGGACCTCGACGAAGCCATCGCGATCGGCAACGATACGGTCTACGGCCTTGCCGCCGCCGTCTGGACCTCGGACCTGAACAAGGCCTTCAAGGCTTCCGCAGCGCTCAAGGCCGGCGTGGTCTGGATCAATGCCTATGAGGCGGGCGACATCACGACCCCATTCGGCGGCTTCAAGCAGTCGGGCTTTGGGCGCGATAAGTCGATCCACGCCTTCGACAAGTACAGCGACCTGAAAACCACCTGGTTCGCCCTTTCCTGAGCGACCTCGGCCTTGGAAGGACTGATCCTATGACGCAGGCACCCGACATCACCATCCGTTGGAACGGGCGGGACATTCCTGCCCGTGACGGCGAGAGCGTTGCCGCCGCGCTCTGGCGCGCCGGCATCACTACAATTGCCCGCTCGCGCAAGCTGCACCGGAGGCTGGGTTACAGTGGCGCCTATCTTACCGGAGTGCTGGCACGTGTCGATGGACGGCCGAATGTCAGGCTCGATCTCACGCCTGCACGTGCCGGGCTCGAGGTCGAGATGCAGAACACCTGGCCGTCGCCTCGGTTCGACTTGCTGAAGCTCGCTCAGCTTCTTCCGGCGAAGGCGGTCTATGGTGGCTTTGAACATGGTGCGATGATGCCTGCCTCCGGTCTTGGCTATCGGGTGGCCGAGCGCATCATGGCCAATCTCGCAGGGGTCGCTCGCCCGGCCGATGCCGACCTCAACCCGCAGGAAATTCCCGGTCGCGGTGCCGAGGTCGATTGTCTCGTCGTCGGAGGCGGACCGGCTGGGATCGCGGAGGCCAATGCCCGTGTCCAAGGCGGGCAGAGCGCGGCACTTGTCACGCGCGGAAACGAGCTGGCGCGGTTCGCACGGTCGATGGGCGTTGCTGTGCCCGCGCTCGACCCGCGCGTGCAGCTCTTTGCCGGCACGGAACTGTTTGGCTGCTACCGAGGCGGCGCCATCATGGTGGGTGCTCCCCACGATCACCGGGCAGGTGCGGTGGCCTTTTGGCCAAAATCGGCTGTGCTGGCCACCGGTCGCCGTTCGATGCCGCCGCTGGTCAAGGGCAACCAGTTGCCGGGCGTCCTCGACGCCCATGCAGCACTGGAACTGGTTGACACGCACGGCGTGTTGCCGGGCGCGCGCATCGCGGTGATCGGCACCGGAGCCGAAACCGCGCTCGCAGCCCGCCTCAAGGCGCTCGGCGCCAACGTCGTCTACACGGGCAAGGCTGCACATCTGAAAGAGATCAGAGGCCGAAAGCGCGTAATCGGCATCCTGGCCGAACAGAATATCGCTTGCGACGCGCTGGTTCACGCCGGCCCCTGGCGCACCGATCCGAGCCTTGCCTTCCAGGTTTCGGCCGAGGGCCATTATCAGGTCTTGGCCGAGCCATTGCCGCAGACCGTAACGCTTGCCGGTATCGCAGCCGAAGGCAGCGAGCCCATTCCGGCCGCGAAACATCTGCATCACGACACCCTGATCTGCCCTTGCATGGACGTCACGGCGGGCGAACTCTATTGCCATGTCGATGCCGGCGAGACCGACCCCGAGGTTTTGAAGCGCCTCACCTCCTGCGGCATGGGCACCTGCCAGGGCTTCCCCTGCTGGGAAAGCATGCTGGCTGTTCTGGCTGCCCGCGTCGATGGCTTGCCCGACGAATTTGCCCGCCCGACCCATCGCCCGCCCCGGCGCGCCATCACCGTAGCCCAAGCCGCCGGGTTGGTCGCCATCGTGGAGCCAGACACATGAACGCGCCACTTCCCAAGCGTGCCTCCGTAGTGATCATCGGCGGCGGGGTGCAGGGCCTGTCCTGCGCCTTCAACCTGGCCGAACTGGGCCAGCGCAATATCCTCGTCCTCGACGTGGGCTACTGGCAAGGCGGCGCCTCTGGTCGCAATGGCACCCTAATCCGCCCCGGCTTCGCCTCTGTCGCCTGGACCGAATTGTTCAAGCTCACCGTCGCTGAATGGGGCACCTGGTCGAAACGCCTGGGCGAGAACATCATGTTCACCCAGCGCGGCTATTCGGTCGTAGCCGAGAAGGAAAAGAGCGCGGCGATGCTGGAAGAAGGCCTGCGCGTACAGAGGAGCCTCGGCGTCAACAGCCGCATGCTGACCCGCGCTGAGATCAACGACCTGCTGCCAGCGATCAACAAGTCGCGGGTACACGCCGTACAGCACCAGCCCGACGGCGGCGTCGCTCCGCACCATGCCGTGATGAAGGGACTTCTTGCCTTCTGCAAGCGCAACGGTGTCGACGTTCGCTATCGCACCAAGGTGACCGGGCTCGAGCGCACGGGCGATCGTATTTCCGCAGTCATGGTCGGCGACCATCGCATCGACGCCGATTGCGTTCTCGCCTGTGCCGGCCCCAACAACCCCGATATCGCCGCCCTGGCCGGAGTAGAACTGAACGGTTTCGGCATGCGCATCGAGGCCATGGCCTTGGAGCCGACGCGCCCGTTGATAAAACCCGCCATCGCGCTCATCGACAGCCTTGCCTATTTCCACCAGACCTCTCGCGGCGAAATCATGGGCGGCACCGAGGTGCCCGAGCGGCCGCGTATGTCGCTCAAGGCCGATGTGCCGGTGATGGCAAGCATGGCCAAGATCTATCTGGAGATGTTCCCGCAACTCGGCGAAGTGCGTATTCTACGCCACTGGGCAGGTCAGCTTCATGCCTCTTCTGATTTCGCGCCGCTGATGGGCGAGCACCCCGAACTGCAAGACTTCTGGTTCTCGGCAGGCTGGTCATATGGCTTTGCCGGCGCTCCGGCAGCCGGAAAGCTCTTGGCACAAGCCATCAAGACTGGCCAAATAGATCACCGGTTAAAACCGTTCGCTCTGAACAGGTTTGAAACGACCGGACCGATCATCGAGGCTGGGATAGTAATGGCATGAGACGTATTGACCGCCCCGCATTCTTTTGCCTACCGGAGTAGCATATGCCAGTGAATGACACTGACACCGCCTCCCGTCGCAGGAAAGGCGCCAAGACCATCAATCTCGCACAAGCCGATTCCATCGGTACGCGCTTGCGCGAGGCACGGGTTGCGCGCGGGATGACCCTTGGCCAGGTATCCCAGCAGACCGGCATTTCCATCGGTTCGCTTTCGCAGGTCGAGCGTGGCATCGTCTCGCCGACGATCCGCACTGTCTATTCAATTGCCAGCGTGCTGGAAATCTCGCCTGCGGGGATCATTGACCCCGAAGGCACGCAAGCCGCCGGCGCCGAAAGCCCTTACATTTCCCGTGCCAGCCTGCACCGCGAAGTCCTCAATGCCAACGGTGTCATCAAGCTTCTTTCGACACCAAGCGGACAGGATCGCTACAAGGGCTACCGCGTCACCATCAAGGCTGGCGGTTCCTCGGGTGACGAGAGCTACGCCCACAATGGCGAAGAGATGGGTTTCGTTCTGCAAGGCAGTTTCTCGCTGCAGATCGAAGGCCGCACCTTCCTGCTCAACCAGGGGGATTGCTTCGCATTTCCCAGTTCCTTGCGGCACCGCTTCTTCAATAACGGTGACGCCGAGGCCGTGGTGTTCTGGGTCAACAGTATGAGCTGATGGCCGCAGGCGTCGTCGAAAACTCAACAGGAGAGTTCTGCGTGAACAGTAGCTTGGAAAGCTTCCCCCGGTCGCTCTGGTGGGGGGAAAGCAAGGAGCCTGCATGCAATTTGCCGCCCGTTGAAGGCGATCTGGACGTCGACGTCGCTATCGTTGGTGGCGGGATCACCGGCATCTCCTCGGCGCTGCACCTGGCCGAGGCCGGTCTCAGCGTCGCCGTCCTTGAAGCGCGCCACATCGGCTTCGGCGCGTCCGGACGCAATGGCGGCCAGGTCATTCCCGGTCTCAAGTACGATCCGTCCGACCTCGTGGCCAAATACGGCCCTGAGAAAGGACAGAGGCTTATCGAACTGGCGGGCGGGGCGGCGGACTACGTCTTTGAGTTGATCGAGCGACACGGCATCCGCTGCAATCCGGTGCGAGCGGGCTGGATACAGGCAGCCCACTCCCCCATTGCACTTGAGGCAGTATTGAGACGCGCCGGCGAATGGCGGAAGCAAGGCGTGGAAGTCGAGGTGCTCGACCGCGACGGCATCGCCACCAGCACCGGCACGACCCGTTATTTCGGCGGCTGGCGCGATCCGCGCGCTGGAGCTATCCAGCCACTCGACTATCTACGCGGGCTGACGCGTGCCGCAATCAAGGCCGGCGCACGGGTCTTTGAGAAAAGCCGCGTCACCTCGCTTACCAAGCGAGACAGCGGATGGCAGCTCGGGACCGCAGCCGGCAAACTGCGTGCGCGCAAAGTCATCGTAGCGACGAACGGCTATACAGGCGACCTGGTGCCGAAACTCGCCCAGACCGTGCTTCCGGTCCAGAGCATGCAATTGGCAACGGAGCCGTTGCCGGCTGATCTCGCCCGCAGGGTCATGCCCGGCGGCGTGGTGCTTTCGGAGACGCGCAAACTGGCCTTCTACATGCGCCAGACGCCTGAGGGCGGCTTCATGATCGGTGGTCGCGGGGCAGTTGGCAATGGCGAGGACCCAAGTCTCATGGCTGCCCTTGAAAGAGGCATGCTGCGCCTTTTTCCCGACCTTGAACGTGTCAAGATCGTTCACCGCTGGTCTGGTCACGTGGCCCTTTCGATGGACGGACTGCCCCACCTGCACGAGCCCGAACCAAACCTCTACTGCATGCTTGCCTACAATGGTCGGGGGATAGCTCTTGCCACGACCTTCGGTCGCATGATGGCCGAAGAGATTGCCCGCTCGATTCCTGCCATCTATCCACGCAGTTCAATCAAACCCATTCCCTGGCATCCAATACGCCGCCCTGTCATGGGGCTCGGCATTCGCTGGTATTGGCTAAAGGACAGCCTTGGCTTGGCCTCCAAATAATCCCGCCAGCGGCAGCAAAATATCGAGGATGCAATGAAAGATATTATTGATTTCAAGGACCTGACGCCCGTCGTCGCAGCAGGAAACGAGATTTTCGGCTCTGCGCTTTTTGCCTTGCGCCCAGGTGCGGACGCCGATTTGCGTTTCGGTTGCCTGAATGCAAATGGGCTTGGAAAAGGCCAACTGCCGGCTGCAATGGTCGTGCTGGTTCGTTCTGGCTCGCTAACCCTGAACGGTGAAGACCGCACGCTTGTCCTGGCAGCTGGTCAGACCGCAGCCGTAGGCAAGGGAACGGCACTGCGCTGGGAGGCCGAGGCAGCTGAGATAGTGGTGGTCTGCGACTATCGTACCGAGGTGAAGCCCGAGCTCGCGGAGCTCAACCTCTCGCATCCTCTCTCCCCCTCCTCCGGGCCCGCGACCACCCTGTTGCGCTCCCCCGCCCCTGAATGTGCCAGTCACGGCTTTCGGGTCGAAGGGGAATTTACCTTTGGCCTTTGGTCGGCCACCCCCTACGAACGCGCGCCGACCAACTACGGCTATAGTGAACTGATGTATCTGCTCGAAGGAGCAGTGAATATTTACACCGAGGCCGGCGAACGCCAGCGGTTCGAAGCTGGCGACGTTTTCATCATCCTCGCCGGTGCCAAGCTCGGCTGGCGCAGCGATGCCTTCGTGCGCAAGCTCTGGGTGATTTCCAGCCGCGCATGATGTGACCAGGCTAGATCAAACCTGTCGGCTTGAACTGCGTAATAATTTGGCGTTGAAGAGATGAAGAACGCGAAGCTTTCTGCCGCAGTCGTATCGCTTATGACACTTCCGGCCTGCACCGTAGATACGAGCACATCGGTGGCTGCCGGGTCCACACGGGAGAACTTGCCGGTTTTCGTCCGAAACAGCGTGCGAAACGATGTTGAGCTTGAGGCGCTGGCCCAAGGACGCTTGGCAATCGACCAGAACGGATGTCTGCGTATCGGCGGCGAGCAAGGGCCTTTCGTGATCTGGCATCACGATAGCCGCATCGAACGAACCGGCGACGGCCGCATCAAGATTACGGACGGCTACAGCGGGAATACCGCCTATGTCGGTGATGAGATCGCCATGGGCGGCGGGCAAGGGAACCGGGTTCCGCCCGCGACCGGGGCCCGAGACAAAACACCGACGAATGTGACAGAGCCGATACCGGAAGCCTGTGCCGCCGGTGAAATATGGTGGGCCGGTCACCTGATGACTGATGAAGAGCGTCAACGACTGCTCAACCACTAGACTGTCTCCAGCCGAGAAGTCATTGGGAAGGCAGGAAGATTGTGCTGGCGCCCGCGTCATTGCGCAGCGCGACGCAACACCAGGCTCCAATCCATTGCCGCCGCGACGGGCTCGTGGCTGGTTTATTGGCGATCCTTGTAGTTCGATGATTGCGCCCTACGTTGGTTTTGCCGAAATTCGTCCAGGCGTTGAAATCACGACGTAAGCCAGGGATGGCGAATGTCTGGCATCCGCCATTCATCGAAAGGTTCGGCCCGTCAGGGCTTTTTAGCGGCGGCGCGGTTTTGTCGGGCGCTGCGATTGTCGACGGTACGGTGTACTGGGGGAGCGGCTATCACACCAAGATCCTCGGGCTGCCCTATGCCGGCGATAGCCACAAGCTTTATGCCTTTTCGGTAGCGAAACCATAAGCCGGAAGAAATCAGGCCCCTTCACAAACTCGTAGTTGGCTCCAGACCTGTTTTCACTCTGCGAGAATATCGAACTGCCCTGCAAGTGACAGGGCGGAAAATGGACGTCCCCCTGCCGTTTGCGCATCGGCAATGACTTGCTCCACGCGTCACTGAGTGGTGATACTATTTCAACCGCGCCTGGTGATACCGCATCCGCCCGCAAGCATGACGCAGCGAAGGAGTTTTCTATGGTTCACTCAAGATCCGCATTGCCGCTTGTCGTATTGTCCTCGTTTGTATCCGCCCTCTGGGCAAGCGACGCTTTCGCCCATGCTGAGCTTGTCTCGGCAACTCCGGCTGCCAAATCCATGGCGATGCCTGCGCCGACCGAGCTCAAGCTCAAATTCTCCGAGGGCCTTGAGCTGAAGTTCACCGGCGTCAAGATCGTGGGACCAAAGCAAAATGTGATTGAAACCGGGCCTGCAACGCTGGATCCGAACGACAACACGATGCTGATCGTGCCGATCAAATCGGCGCTTCCCGACGGCAAATACACTGTCGACTGGCATGCGCTGTCGACGGATGGCCATAAGACCAAGGGCACCTATTGGTTCGAGTCGATGAAGTAAGGCTGGATGGACGACACACTCGTCCTTTGCCGCCTGCTGCACTATGGCTCTGGTCTGCTCCTGTTCGGGATCAGCGCGTTTCAAGGCTGGCTGGCGCCGCAGCATCTGGCGTGTTCGCTCGATGCCGCACTGGCGCGCATCGTCTCCGTTGCGGCATTCATTGGCCTTCTGAGCGCCGTTGCGTGGCTGCTTCTCGCGTCGGGCGAGATGGGAGATGGGTGGAGCGACGTCTGGAACCCATCCACCTGGTATGCAGTTCTCACCGACACGGAGTTCGGCCGCGTGTGGCAGATCCATCTGCTGTTGGCAGCCGCGCTGGTCAGTTTTCTGATGAGTGGCTGGGGGCGCTATTGGCGGTTCGTCGCGGTTCTGAGCGCCGTCTATCTCGGTAGTCTGGGCTTTGTTGGTCACGCGGTTATGTTGCAAGGCGCGGCGGGCCGGGTCAGCCGCGCAAGCCACGTCGTTCATCTTCTTGCCGGCGGGTTCTGGCTGGGCGCGCTGATCCCGCTGGCGTTATGTCTTGGAAAGTTCGCTGACACTGGTCTGCGATCCGACGTCTCACGCGCCCTTCAGCGGTTTTCAGGGCTGGGGCACTTTGCGGTCGCGGCGGTCATTGCATCCGGCATCATCAATGTGGCGCTTGTGCTCGGACGCTGGCCCACCAACGTGTCATCGCCTTACCAGTTACTCCTGCTTTTGAAGATGGGGCTGGTCGCCGTGATGGTCGGGCTCGCTATCGTCAACCGTTACGTGCTGGTCCCGAGCCTGAAAAACAGCGAAAACGCCTTGCGAAGCCTGCGACGTTCCACACTCCTCGAACTGGCCCTGGGTGTTTGCGTGGTCGCCGTCGTCAGCCTTTTCGGCACCCTTCCGCCGCAGTAGCTCATCCGAAAAGCCCGCCCAGGTGGACCGAGGCGGGCTGCGCGTTTCGCCAAGGGCGCAATTGCCGGCCGCGATATTCACCTCAAGCCCATTTGGGCGAACGGCGCATTGTCCGGATTTGGATCAGGTTCAACTCACACTGGCCGCATTGTCTGAGACGGCCTCGACTCGGCATGCAGATACTGAGGCGAGAAATGCCCGCACCAGTCGTCCGCGGCGACTACCGGCCAGAGGCCATGGCCTTGCGGATCAGGCTGGGAGACAGGTGGATTGAAGCGGCAAAGACCACGGTCGTTCTGAGTTGCGGCACCATTCAACTTGTGGTCGTCGTAGAAGCGGCAGCTTGCGCAGTTTGATGAGTTGTCAGGCATTTTTGCCTCCTTCACGCAGTTCCTTGCAGGAGCTTTAGAGCCACGTTCTGAAACGGTTGACTGCTGACGGCTCCCGCGGTGGAACTATAAGTAATTCGTCTGACCCGTTACGGTTCCAATTCAGGTCGTGAGACGAAGCGACGCCCGCTGACATCTATTACATGCTCATCATTGCTCTTTCCGTGAGGGTGCTCGAGATGCCCATCACACAAGCAACCGACATGGCCGTGGCGGCGTTTCCGGCTCGACAGCGCCGACGCGTACTCGACAGGCCCGCGGCATTTCTAACCAGACTCCGCGGTACGCGCCCGCCGCCGCTACGTGGCAGGTGGCAAGAGCTTTCTGCCGTGCCATTGGCCTGGCATGCGGGGGATGAAGCGCAGAGAGGGCGATCACAGCCGGCCTCCTTGCCTATTTCCCGATCCTCCAAGGCCTGTTCGGCGCCTACGCCAGGCGGCCACCACCCGACCCCAGCGGCACGGTGATCTTATCCGGAAAAGCAGTGCAACTGCCTAGAGAGGGAGGGGCGGGAATCGCCTTGACGCGCATTCTTGAGCACCATATATAGCCAATCAGTTAATTAACTGTATGGCTATATACGATGCCCGATCGTCTCAGCGAAACCTTCTCGGCCCTAGCCGATCCGACCCGCCGGGCTATCCTTGCCCGGCTGTCCCAGGGTGAAGCGACCGTCATGCAGCTGTCGGAACCCTTCACGCTGACGCAGCCGGCCATTTCAAAGCATCTCAAGGTTTTGGAGAAAGCCGGCCTCATCACGCGCAGCCGCACGGCGCAATGGCGCCCCTGCCGGCTGGAACCCGGCCGGCTGCGAGAGGCCTTCGACTGGGTCCAGCACTATCGCTGCTTCTGGGACGACAGCTTCGACCGCCTCGACGACTACCTCGCAGAACTTCAAGCCAAGGAAGACAAGCATGACTAGCGCCACCAACGCCGCCCCGGCAGCCGCCGAGCACGAACTTGTCATCACCCGCCTGTTCAAGGCTCCGCGCGAGCTGGTGTTCAACGCCTGGACGGAACCGCAGCATCTTGTCCGCTGGCCCGGCCCGAAAGGTTTCACCGCTACCTCCGACAAGTTCGACTGCAGCCCCGGCGGCTTCTACCGCACCTGCCTGCACGCCCCCGACGGCACGGATCATTGGGTTCGCGGCACCTATCTCGAGGTCGAGCCGCCCACCCGCCTGGTCTTCACCCACGCCTGGGAGGACGAAAACGGCAATCCGGGACCGCAGACCGTCGTCACCATCACCTTCAAGGAACAGCACGGCCAGACATCGATGCGCTTTCACCAGGCCATCTTCACGTCCCTCGCCTCGCGGGACGGCCATGGAGAAGGTTGGAACCAGAGCTTCGACCGGCTCGAATCCTATCTTGCGGAGGTTGCGCCATGAAACTCTTCTATTGCGAGACCCTGAACCCGCGCAAAGCCTGCGCTGTCGCCCGCTATCTCGCCTCCCCCGTCGAATTCGTGCGGGTGAACCTCGCCCAGGGCGAGCATCGCCGCCCAGAGTTCCTCGCCATCAATCCCAACGGCCGCGTTCCAGTGCTGCAGGACGGTGACTGGGCGCTTTGGGAAGCCAACGCCATCATGTGCCATCTCTCCGACCTGGCGCACTCGGATCTGTGGCCGCATGATGAAAGCCAGGTTGAGGTAATGCGCTGGCTGAGCTGGGATACCCATCACTTCACCCGCCCGGCGGGCACGCTATGGTTCGAACACACGGTGAAATCGGCCATCGGCATGGGCCCTCCTGATCCGGCACTGGTGGCCGCCGCCACCACCGAATTTCACGCCGCCGCCGCCCTGCTCGATCGCCATCTCGATGGACGCAGCCATGTCGTCGGCGATCGCTTGAGCATCGCTGATTTTGCCCTGGCTTCGGCTCTTCCGGATGCGCAAGCCAGCCGCATCCCGCTCGAGGCCTATCCCAACATCCGACGCTGGCATGACGGCCTGCTCGAACTGGAAGCCTGGCTTCATCCATTCCCCGCGTCGCCGGCGACGCTGGCCTGAGCCCGAATTTCCTGCAACGCGCTCACCGACAAGCCCGCGTGATCCGCAAACTCAAGCTCGAAATGCAGATTGTCGCCTACGTCTTCGGATCGAGTCATGACGGCAACAATGACTGGATGGCGCGGAACTGGCCCTCGATCGGGCTAGGACAGGGAGTTGAGGCGCTACCATAACGATCTCATCTTCTCCTCCGATTGCATCCTGCCATTGGACGCCCAGCGCCTCCTGGATCTGGCCCAGCGTCATCCCATGCTGCGTTCCCCCTATTAGGCCCCTAGATCGCAAGATGCCCCACTCAAAGTCAGCCGTTTATTCAGCTTCCGGCCTTGGCCCAATCTGGAGGTCGCTTCAGCAGGTCCGCCACGTCTTTCCAGCATCCAATTGACGAGGTGATATATGAATCATATACGGTTCGTATGTTCGTTTTCTTTAGGAGTTGTCCATGGGCATCGTGAAAATCGACGAGGATTTGCATGAGGAAGCCCGTCGGGCCAGCACGGTGATGTGCCGATCCATCAATGCGCAGGCCGAGTTTTGGATGAAGATCGGCATGCTGGCTGAAGCCAATCCGACCCTGTCCTTCAACGACATCGTGAAGATGCAGTTCGCGGCGGCAAATGTGCGTCTCGCCGATCTAGCGGTCGCTTGACATGGTGAAGACCCCGGACGAACTGGCGCTGATGCGCATATCGGGCAGGATGCTGGCGTCCGTGTTCGAGATGCTGGACGGGCAGGAACTCGCCGGCATGTCGACATTGCAGGTCAACGATCTGGTCGAGCGCTTCATCACCGTGGATCTGGCCGCTCGTCCGGCGAGCAAGGGGCAATATGGCTTCAAATATGTCCTGAACTGCTCGATCAATCATGTCGTCTGCCATGGCGTGCCCGATCCGGACGAGATCATCCGTGACGGCGATATCATCAATCTCGACATCACGCTGGAAAAGAACGGATTCATCGCAGATTCGAGCAAGACCTACCTGGTCGGCAATGCCCCGCCTGCCGCAAGAAGGCTCGTGCGGGTCGCCCAGGAGGCGATGTGGAAAGGTATCAAACAGGTCCGGCCCGGAGCCTATCTGGGAGACATCGGCTTTGCGATCGAACGGCATGTAAAAAGGCACGGCTATTCGATTGTGCGCGAATATTGCGGGCATGGCATCGGCCGCGAGATGCACGAGGACCCGCAGGTGCTCAATTTCGGACGGCCGGGAATGGGCCTGAAGCTGCGCGAGGGCATGGTGTTCACCATTGAGCCGATGGTCAACCAGGGTACCCGCAAGGTCTCGACCGAGAGCGACGGATGGACGGTTGTCACCCACGATCGAAAGCTCTCTGCCCAGTTCGAGCATACGGTAGCGGTCACAAGAACTGGCGTCGATGTCTTGACCCTGCGCCGCGACGAGACTCCGATGCTGGAAAGCAGATTGTGATCATTCGTCCGCACCTGCTTTGTGTGGCAGAAGCCAGCAGCAAAACAGCTGCTGCTTTATTGTCGGATGGAGGCTATCCGACTACTAGCAGTGTTCAACACGGAGTCCCGACCATTGAGCGTAGCATTTGCAAAGGAGGAAAGCGCAGAGGCAGCATCGGAAACCATTCTGCCGGCTCGCCCTATCTCCGATCGGGTCAACCTCGTCACGGAGGTGGGTCTCAAGCTGCTGCAAGATGAAATGGCCCGCGCTCAGCAGGCTCTCGAGGCCGCTAACGTGCTGGAAGATGTCAACGAGAGGCGACGGCAGTCGGCAGTTCCGCTTCGAGATATGCGCTATTATGCCGAGCGAGTCCGTACGGCCCAGCTTATGCCGGCGCCCACGTCCAATGAAGTGATCGCCTTCGGTCACACCGTTACCTTTGAACGCGATGATGGCCGCACTCAGACCTTCCGCATCGTCGGTGAGGACGAAGCCAACCCGTCTCAAGCTTCCATATCGCATGGTTCACCGGTTGCCATCGCACTGATTGGGAAAACCGTTGGCGACATTGTCCAGCTAGGGCAGCGCGAACTCGAGATCCTGTCCATTTCTTAGTTGTACATGCCACAAACCCATCAGTCGGCGCCTACTAGCATTCAGATGCTGCCGAAGCAGGTGATCGTCATCAAACTAGGCGCGCATGGTTTCCCGCAGAGTGCTGCGACCGCGTAGCATGGGAAGTCCCAACGTCACCAGTACGAAGGCGGCCGTCACGACCTTCAAGTCGCTCGGTTGCAGCCCAAGCGACAGCGCCAGCGACACGAGCTGGTAGTAGACCGCCGCGCCGACCACTGGCGCCAGCAATTGCCGGGTCACGGTCTGCCGCCCGGTGATCGTTTCGCCAATGACCAGCGAAGCAAGACCGTTGATCAGGATGCCCGCGCCCATGCCGACATCGGCATAACCTTGCAATTGTACGATCAACGCGCCTCCGAGGGCGGTGAGGCCCGAAGCAATGCCCAGTCCAACAACCGTGTAGGTCCAGATGCTGATGCCAAGCGACGGCGCGAGATCGGGGTTGATGCCGATGACACGCATTGCCGCCCCAGCCTGCGTGGCCAGGAACCAGCGCAACGCGATCAGGACCGTGACGATCAGTACGGCGAATGTGCCGACTTGCAACCGGACGTCCGTCAGGATGGCCGGGTTGATGTGCATAAAGATGTTGTCGGCGCCGAACAATGCGACGTTGGAGCGGCCGAGGATACGCATATTGAGGCTGTAGAGCGCCGTGAAAACCAGGATGCCGGCCAAGAGCGAATTAATCCGGAAACGCAGGTGGACAAGTGCGGTTGCCGCGCCGGCTCCAACGCCAGCCAGCATGGCCACAACCGTTGCAAGCAGCGGTGGATACCCTGCCATCAACAGCGTCGCACACACGCAGCCCCCGAGCGGGAAGGCACCTTCGCTGGTCAAGTCAGGAAAGCTCAGCAGCCGGAACGGAACCATGATGCCGAGCACGAGAAACGAATAGATGAGGCTTTGCGACAGCGTCACCGGCACGAGATTGAGATAGGCCTGGATCACTTCCATTAGTCAGGTTCCCAGCAGCATGCGGTCGTTATCTATTCTGAACTTTTCGACTAGATCGGCGGGCGTGAGCGCCGCCTTTTCGGTGCCGCCAATGTCGTCGCGGACGCGGCCGGCGTCCATCATCACCAGCCGGTTGCCCGTCTCTATCGCCTGGCGCATGTTGTGAGTCACCATCAATGTGGTGAGCGACTGTTCGGCGACGATCCGCAGGGTCATCTCCATAACCAGATCGGCGGTACGGGGATCCAGTGCTGCTGTGTGTTCGTCGAGCAAGAGCAGCGAGGGGCGCGAAAGCGACGCCATAATAAGCGACAGAGCCTGGCGTTGGCCACCCGAGAGCTGGGCCACGGGCGTCGATAGGCGAGCCTCCATACCGAGGGACAGGCCGGCGAGCAACGCCTTGTAGCGGTCACGCCTGGCGCCGTCGAGATGGCGCGCAAAACCCCTGCGCTGCCCGCGCTGCTCTGCCAGAGCCAGGTTCTCCTCGATCGTCATCGCCGCAGCCGTACCCACCATTGGGTCCTGGAACACACGGGAAATCATGCCTGCCCTTCCGTGCGCGGGAAGACGGGTGATGTCGCGGCCCCCCAGAGTGATCGAGCCGCTGTCCGGCTCGATCGCGCCCGCGATGGTGTTGAGCAGCGTCGATTTACCGGCGCCATTGGAGCCTATGATCACGACGAAGTCGCCGCGATTGAGCGCAAGGTCCACCCCGTCGAGCGCGGGTCGCGCGCCGGCGAGACCCGCATTGAAGGTTTTGCGTAAGCCCGCGCAGACAAGCAGAGGCATACCCACCGCTGTTACTTGAGGAGCCATGAGCTATCCTTGAGCGCTTCCGGAACCGCCAGGCCGACTGCTGCGAGGCCCTTGGGGCTGACATAGGCATCGAAGTCTGCACCCTTAGGGACATAGGGCGCGATGTTGGCCGGCTTCTCGCCCTTGAGTATCCGGTCGGCGATATCGGCCGCATGCTCGCCGTTCTTGCGATAGGAGATGGCGTGGAAGCCGGCGAGCTGATCCTTGAGGTCGGGGGCGTAGACCGAGTTGAACAGCGGTAGCTTGATCCGCTGCGCCACCTGCGCGACGACCGGCACCGAGGTCTGCACGACGTTAGACTGGATGAGGAAGATGGCGTCCACCTGTCCGGCGAAGGTCTGGACGCGCTGGGGCAGGTCGTTGGGATTGTCAACCGGCACGCCGACGACCTCGATCCCGGCCTTGGCGGCCGCCTTCCGGATCAGCTCCATATTGGAGGTGTCGTTGTCTTCGCCAGGATTGAACAGGGTTCCAACCTTCTTGACGCCCGGTATAACCTTCTTGAGGTAATCGAAGGAGGCGTCGAAATCGGGCAACATGGACGCGCCCGAACTCCATGCCGAACCATGCTGCCAATCCGGCACGATACCCGCCACAACAGGGTCAACGACCGCACCGAACACGACTGGGATCGACTTGTCGGTGATGCCGCGCACCGCCGCCTGGTTGAGCCCAGTGGTGATGGCGAGGATCAGCGCCGGATGCTTGGCCTCCACTTGCTGCAGGATCTGCGGAACGAGGCTGCGATCAAAATTGGCGTGCTGGAAGCCGTAGGTGACGTCCTTACCTTCGACGTAGCCCAGTTCGGTCATCCGAGCCTTGAAGCCCTCGGCGACCTGATTGAGCGCGGGGTGTTCGCCGAAGCTGGCGATTTCGACCAGTTTGGGGTCGGCATGGGCAAGGCCATGCCCTGCGGTGACCAAGACTGCCGCGAGCAGCCATTTCATCAATTTCACGACGCGCTCCTTAGGTTGGGTTTACACGGTAGACGGACGCCAGTTCTGTTCGGCGACCCGCAAAAAATTCTCGCCCAGCACGCCAAGGATGGCGGCTTCCGGATAGCCGTGCCGTTCAAGGGCTTCGACCAGTTCGGGCAGAACCTCCGGCTTGACATCGGCCCAAGGCGGGCGCGGATAGCCACGCAACGCCATCATCGGGCCGGAGTCGTACAGCTTGGTCATGAAGGGCTGATAGAAGACGGTGTCGAGACCGAGGCCGACATGTTCGGGCCCGACGAGTTGGGCGACGTAATCGATATGGCGCATCAATGCTGAAACGTCCGAACGGTTGTCGTCGGTCAGGAAGGCACCGATGGAGTTGATACCGACCACTCCGCCACGCCGAGCAAGCGCCTTAATCTGAACGTCGTCGATATTGCGCTCGTGGTTCTTCAGCGCGCGGACGCTCGAGTGGGAGAACACCACCGGCTTTTCCGACAGTTCGATGATGTCGAGCGACGTGTTGATGCCTGCGTGGCTCGCATCGAGCATCATGCCAACGCGGTTAGCTTCGGCCACGAAGGCACGGCCCAACATCGAGAGACCCGCGTCCGAGGGCTCGTGGCAGCCGTCGCCAAGCGGATTGCGAGTGTTGTAGGCCACGATCATCCAGCGTATGCCGAGCCGGTACCAGCTGTCGATCATGGCGGGCTCATGGGCGGCTGGGCCGGCACCCTGCAGGTGGAAGCCGATCGCCATCTTGCCCGACCGCTTGGCGGTGCGAATGTCAGCAATGGTCTCGACCAGTTGGTAGTCGTGGGCGCGCTGCTCGAACCATCGCCGTTGCTGGGCGAGATGACGGAGCGTGGGCTCCGGCCGGTCCCAATCTGCGCCAATTGTCAAAGAAAGGAAGGAGAACCCCGCGTCGCGGTAGCGGACAAGCATGTCCGGACCTTCATCAAGGCATTCGGGGGTCCAGCCTACTGCACTTTCCCAGACGACTGCCTTGTCTAGAAGGCTTCTGGCTGAAACGGTCATGTCGTCTGCACCCGATGATCAATGGAGTTCACGAGACTAGCTAATCGGCATTCTCGTTGTTGCGCTATTGTCTGGAATGGTTTTGATTGTTTCATACTTGAAACAGTTCAAGGCCTGTGATGCCGACCACTCCCGACCCATTCGATCTGATGATTTTTGCGCGTGTTGCCGAGACGGGAAGCTTCAGCGCCGCCGCCGAACGACTTGGCCTGCCAAAGTCGACCGTGTCCCGACGCATCTCCGTTCTCGAAAGTCAGCTTGGTGAGCGCTTGCTCCAGCGTACCACGCGTCGCAACTTCCTGACTGAGATGGGCCAGCGCATTCTCATCCCGGCCGAACAGATCATCCACGAGGTCGATGCCGTCATGGCGGTCGCCGAACACCGGCAGGTGACTCCTTCGGGACGGCTGCGGGTGTCAGTCCCGGGGGACCTCGCTGCGATCTCGCTCGCTCCCATGCTGGCGGATTTCAGCAAAGCTTACAGCGAAATCCAGCTGGAACTCGACCTGTCACCTCGCTATGTCGACGTGATCGGCGACGGCTTCGATCTGGCCATCCGAATTGGTGGCGAAACCCAGGATCTTCACTTGACCACCCGGCATCTGGTCGACCTCGGCATCGGTCTGTACGCGTCGCCGCTTTACACCGAGCAGGCAGGCGAGCCCGACAGTCCCGAGACGCTAGGACAGCATGACGTCCTTGTGCTGCTCGCCGACGGCCTTCCGGTGAGTTGGGTGCTAAACAGGGATGCCCTGTCGGTCCCGGTCGACATGTCGGGACGGCGGGTTTCGGCGAATTCCTACGAACTGCTCTTTCGCCTGGCCCGGTCGGGCGCGGGCATCACCGCGATGCCGGACCTCTTCGCACGGCCCTATCTCGCCAGCGGCGAACTTGTCCGCATCCTGCCTGAATGGCGTCTACCTCCCGCGATGGTGCGCGCCGTCTTTCCGAGCAGGCAGCTTATGCCGCGCAAGACACGGGTTTTCATCGATGCGTTGCTCAGCCATCTCAAGCCGCGGCCATTGAGGTCGGCATAGTCGCAGTCACGTAGGCTGCGACTATGCCAACATTATCTATGCGAGCCCAGCGGATGAGATCGAAAGCCAACGCAAGGTTTTGATCCGCGAATGGCGACTGGCGCCCTCGCCGACAGCCTCGAGCAGTAGGCCTGCCGGGCATCAAATTTTCATCAATCGGTTCGGTAGCCGCTCCTTAGTCGCACCAGCCTAAGCCTTTCGACGACGCAAGCACTGCAGACAGCGAATTCGGACGATAGAAGTGCTCGTTTTGACCAAGTTGTTCGCAGTCGGCCCCGCAGCAAAATCGAACTTATCCAAATCGGCCTGTTGCGGAAACTTGGGAGGCTGCAATGTCGGACGCCCTGAACATCGCGATTCCAAGTCCGCAGCCATGGCAAACCCACGTACCGGACGTTGCGATTATCGTTCCGACCTTCAAGGAAGCCGACAACGTCGTCCCGCTAATTGAGAAGCTTCGCCAGGCACTCGACGGAATTGCCTGGGAGGTCATCTTCGTCGATGACGATTCTCCAGACCGGACGATCGACGTTCTAGCGGAGGTGGCGCGTACTGATGCGCGTGTTCGGTTTCTTCAGCGACTTGGCCGGCGGGGTCTGTCGTCGGCAGTCATCGAAGGAATACTGAGCACGTCGACCCCATATGTCGCGGTCATTGACGCTGACATGCAGCACGACGAGCGTCTTCTCTCAAAGATGTACGCGATACTGACCCGCAACAACGTCGATCTCGTGGTTGGCTCTCGCTACACCGCCGATGGTGGTGTCGGTTCCTGGAACAAGACGCGGCACAGAATCAGTCGCTTTGCGACAATGCTGTCGCGGTTGGTCACGAAGACGGAACTTGCCGATCCGATGAGCGGTTTCTTCATGCTTCGGCGCTCGAAGTTCGACGAGACAGTCCGCCATCTCTCGAACCAAGGATACAAGATCCTGCTCGATATCGTCGCCTCCTCCCCCGGCAAACTCCAAGTCGTCGAGTTGCCTTATGTCTTCCGGCAGAGGGAGCATGGCGAAAGCAAGCTTGACACGCTCGTGTCGCTGGAATTCTTCACGCTGGTCCTCGACAAGTTCATCGGCCGCCGGGTGCCGGTGAGGCTGTTCATGTTTGCCGCGGTGGGCGCCCTGGGCGTAGTTGTGCATATGGGCACTCTCGGCATGCTTCTGAGTATCGGCCAATTCCCGTTCACATTGGCTCAGGCAGCGGCAACCTTGACGGCGATGACCGCGAACTTCTTCCTCAACAACATATTCACCTACAGGGACAAACGCGTGCGCGGCCTTGGGGCGATGACGCGCGCGCTTCTCTCGTTCTACGCGGTCTGCAGCGTCGGCGCGCTCGCCAATGTCGGCGTCGCAAACACCTTCTTCGCGTCGAACTATTCCTGGTGGCTGTCTGCGCTCGCCGGAATCATTGTCGGCTTGGGCTGGAATTATAGCGCTACCGCGTTGTTCACGTGGCGAACTCGCTGAAATGGCATCCTGGTTTCTGCAGAGCAGAGTTTTAAGTGGCGCGGCGGTCTTGGCCTGCGTTCTCTGTGTCGCTGGCTTGGCGTTGTTGAGGGCCGCCGGAAATCCGCTCGCCGTCGGAGTAAGCGAGCACTCCGTCGTTGAAAGCCGACCAGTGTCTCTGCGTGCAGCCTATCAGACGAGACCGGTACAGTTTCCCCTCAAAGTGTCAGCCAACAACAGGTATTTGATTGACTCGGCCGACAACCCCATTCTCCTTGCAGGCGATGCCGCCTGGTCATTGATCGCCCAGTTGACCCGCGAGGATGTGGATCTCTACCTCAACGACCGACAGGCGCGCGGTTTCAACGCTATCCTTGTAAATCTCATCGAAAACAAGTTCGCCGAGAACGCTCCGGCCAATGCCTATGGGGATCAACCTTTCCTGAGGAAGGGAGATTTTGGAACCCCGAATGAGGCATACTTCAAGCATGCGGAATGGGTCATCCAGCGAGCCGCCGAGCATGGCATGCTCGTGCTTCTGGCCCCCTGCTACTCCGGCGCTGACGACGGTGCTGAGGGCTGGTATCGTGAGATGCAGGCCAACGGGGTCGAGAAGCTCAGAGAATATGGCCGGTTCCTTGGAACGCGCTTTGGTCGCTACCAGAACATCGTCTGGGTCGATAACGGTGATCTCAATCCGCCGGAACGCGATCTCGTGCAGGCCATCGCACAGGGACTGCACGAGGCTGACCCGAACGCCCTGCAAACATCGCACAACGGCACCGGAACGGCAGGGGCGGATTTGTGGCCGAAAGCAGCGTGGTTGACTCTGAACAACGTCTATACATGGGGGCCAGTCTTTACGGAGGCGCGAAAGCAGTATCTGCGCGCTCCGACAATGCCGTTCATCCTGATCGAGAGCCAATATGAAAACGGGCCAGATATCACGACGCGGCGACTGCGGGGGCAGGCCTACCAGGCGCTTCTCACCGGCGCTTCCGGCCAAGTCTTCGGGAACTCGCCCATCTGGTACTTCGACGGCGTGGATTTCTTCCATGCGCCGCCGGGCTGGAGAAAAGCACTCGACGGCGAAGGCAGCCGCAGCATGGCCAGGCTAACGGATCTCTTCCGGCGTTTGCGCTGGCAAGATCTCGTTCCGGACGTAAACAACCGCTTTCTCGTAAGAGGCCAATCCGACGACCAGTTGCGCAACGTCGCTGCGCGAAACGCGGACGGCTCCATGGCTGTGATCTACCTATCGGACGATCGCCAGATCACATTGAAAATGGGCCCTCTTGCTGGAAGGCGAGTTCGCGCGGTCTGGTGGGATCCGGTCGGCGGCGAAAGTTTCCAAGCCCAACTGTCGCCGTTCATTGCCGGCGACACGGAGCGATTCCGGCCCAACAGGAGCAATGCCGGTGGTGACCACGACTGGGTGCTGCTCCTTGAGGAGGAAGACAACCATGACAGATGATCGTCTTGCGGCGGTCGAAACAGGCGGAGAGCGACACGCGATCGTCGGTCTCTCCAACATCGCTTGGCCGACGCTCGCCGCACTATTGGTTCTGACCCTCGGGATAGTCTCGTTCACCATATCACCGCCCGTCATCATGGCCCCCTGGGACGTCTTCATCCTGCTTGACGGTGGATGGCGGATCATCAACGGCCAAGTGCCGCATAGCGACTTCTACACGCCGATCGGACCATTGGTTTACTGGCTGAGCGGTCTGGGCATCTATGCCGCGGGCACGTCGCTGAAAGGCATATCGGTCGGGATTTTGCTTTTCTTTGCCGTTGTCATGCCTTGGGCAATGCTTGTCCTGTTTCGCAAGCTGCCTGCCCCTTTGGCTTTCCTGTCGACGCTGTTCATTCTGCTGCTCATCCTGGCAGTCCGCCCGCTGGGATATTCGCCGTCAATCACCACATATGCGATGATCTATAATCGCTATGGATGGGTTTTGATTTCCATCCTTATCGTGCAGCTCTTCCTGCACGATCAGTCGGCCAAGTCCAATCGTGCAACTTTTGACGCCATCTCCGCCGGACTTCTCTTAGGGCTCCTTTTCCTGTGCAAGATCAGCTTCTTCGTTATGGGAGGAGCTACCGTCGTCCTTGCCTCTCTGGGAAGGCAAGACTTGCGCCGTGGCCTCTGGATGACCGTTGCTAGCTTTCTTGTCTTCTGCCTGGTCACCTCGGCTGTGAGCGGCCTTGATCCCATGGCCTACCTGCGAGATCTTTCTGCCGCCGGAAAGTCACAGTCGGTCAGTCTGCGTTTTCTTTGGCTCAAGCAGTCGCTCAAGGCGAATATACTGCCCGCTCTCCTTCTCGTCGGCTGTTGGCTTGCTCTGATTGTCGTGCGATATCGGCGCGGTGAGATCCCGTTTGGGCCGGCTGTTCAATGCAGCATCATCTTTTGGGGTCTCGTGGCATCCGCCATGATCTTGACGGTTGGAAATGCCACGGAGGGAAGTAATGTCCCCCTTCTACCGATTGCCGTGATTATCCTTCTGGTGCAGGCGCAGCGCAGTTCCCCGTCGACGTTCACACCGTTCAGCAAAAGCCGGATGGCCTCCGTGTCCTCGGTGGCTGCTTTCGGCACAATCCTTCTGCTGATAGCCAATGTGACAGGAAGAGATGCCCTGAGCGTCATCAATGCCTATGTTACCGGCCCGATGCGTGGTGAGGCTGAGTTTGCCGACACATTTGAAGCAACTCGCCTGAGCAACTTCACAATCCCGCGCAACTCTAACTGGGCTACAGCCTATTCAAGAGCCGGAGACGTGCCAGCGCAAATCAATGAGGGACTTGGGCTGTTGCGCCAGCACATCACTCCTGACAGCCACCTCTTGGTCTTGGCATTGACCGATCCATTTTCATTTGCTCTGAACCTCGAACCGTCGAAGGGAGCGCCGCTTTGGTGGGATCTGGGGATTTCGTTCAGTCGCTCAGTCTATCCCAAGCCAGATGTCGTATTCGCCAACGCAAACTTCGCAATATATCCGGTGAACTTCTCGCGGGGAGGATGTTGTGAAGAAACGGTCGCTGTCTTGCTTGAAATTTACGGCGACTACCTGAAAAGCCATTTCATGACGGTCGGCAAATCACAGCACTGGGTATTGATGCAGCGACGCGACTAACTCCCTCGCGACCCAAGCCGGGGTCTCGGGCGTTGGACAATCGACTTGAAGGCACGACCCATCGCCAATGGCTTCGTAGCTCACCCTCGTGCTACTGCCACAGCTCATGGTAGCGCTTTACCCACGACCATCCGAAACTGGGCGGAGAAAGTTGGAGGCTAATTTGCCAAGACCGACCAGCGAGTCGGAGGTTCAAGCAGAGCTTTTCCCGTCCGGCCGGCCATCGTGTCCTCAAACAGTCAACGCATCTAACCGCCGCCACTGCGTTTGCTCATCCGGCAAAGCAATCATGTCCTCAGTAAACTTAAGAGATGCTTCATCGACGAGATTCTCGCTAAAACCTAATTGATGGTTTTCGGAGATAGTCATTGCGCCAAAATCAATTAGACCGTGAACACCTACCGTAACGCCAGGTTGAGAACGTTCAACCAAAGAAGGGCGCTTTTCCGCAGCCGGCATGCATGTCATCCTGATCTACCACCAGGAGGATCAAGCAAATGATGTTCGACTGGAATGACTATCGCAAACAGGTTGGGGTCAGGATCGCCGAGATTGGACGAATTAGCCCCGAAACAATCCGTGGCTATCGAGCACTCGGTGATGCAGGCTCCAAGACCGGCTTACTCGACCCGAAGATACGTGAATTGATCTCGCTCGCGGTCGCAGTCACGCGGCAGTGCGACGGGTGCATTGCTGTCCACACAGACGCGGCCATTAAGCATGGCGCCACGCGCGAAGAGATCGCCGAAGCGCTCGGGGTGGCTGTAGCAGTGAATGCCGGTGCGGCGCTTATTTATTCGGCACGCGTGATGGACGCGTACTCAGCCCATAAAGTCGAGCCATAACCGGCCTGCGCGCAAATTCACTCTGCCTCGGTCTGATTGACGTCTGATTTACCCAATTTGCCACCATTGATGACGGTTCTCTGAGGTGGTCCTCAGGGCTGGACGAGAGCATTGATCGATTTCCGGTGGAACTGGCTAGCTCGCCCGGCGTTGCGGTGAAATCGTTGGCAAGACGGCTGCCGCGCGAAGCGAACGGGGAGCTGGTCAAGTTCACGCTGCTCACCTGCGACGCCTCCGCATATCTGACGGATCGCTACAGCGAGCGAAAGGAAGAGGCCACCAAACTGGAGGCGCGGGTGTCATTGAGGTCCATCTACCACCGGTGCTCATGGCGTTGCGGTGGCCGTGCGTCGCGTTGCCGAAACCACTGCGACGAACGCCGCGATGCCCACGGCCCCGAGCAACGCGTTGACCATCAGCGCAACGTTGACACCGAATCTCTCCATCAGCACCGAGAAAACGAACGGGGCCAAAGCCGCCGCGGCAAGCCGCGTGGCGGCCATGCGGCCCGTTATTGCGCCGTAGCCAGCCGAGCCGAACAGCCAAAGCGGCAGCGAGCCCTGAGCGATGCTGTTGATGCCCGAACCGAGGCCAACGCACACGGCGAAGGCGACAGCCCCCGGCAGCCAGGTCCCCGACACACCGAGGATGACGACGCCCGCAACGATGAGGACGCCGGACAATGTCGCAAGCATGGGCGGCGACATGTTCTTGCCGAACGCCATGTTGATCAATCGGCTCAGAACCTGGGACGGCCCGAACAGCGAGCCGATCACTACGGCTGCCGCCCCGAAGCCCATCGTTCCCAGCATCGGCACCATGTGCGTCAGGATGGCCGACAGCGCAAAGCCCTGGAGGGCGAACGCCAGCGAGACCATGATCATGCCCCGCCGTCGGAGATCGCCTGGAAGCGCACCAACAACCGCCTCCCGGGCGTGATGGACGGATAAGGCCGCCTCGGACTTCCTGGAGCGGGCGATCCGATAGTGCAGCGGCAGACAGGCAAGTAGGTTCAGCCCCGCGAAGGCGACGTAGATCTCGCGCCAGGAAAAATGCTCGTGGAGGCTGGCAGTGATCGGCCAGAAGATCGTCGAGGCAAAGCCGGCGATCAGTGTGAGATAGGTGATGCTGCGTGAAGCGGCCTGCGGACGACTCTCCACGAGTGCCGCGAATGCGGCCTGATACAGCACCATGCCGGATGCGACCTCCAGCAGGGCTATGGCCAGCGCAAATACGACGGTGGATGGTGACCAGGCACAAAGCAACAGGGTCAGGGCGGAGATGGCGGAGCCGAAGGTCATGACCATCGCCGCGCCGAAACGGTCCATCCACTTGCCGACAAATGGGGCCGACAGTCCGCCGACGAACAGCGAGGCGGAGAAGACGCCGAACACCTGCTCTACGGTCAGGTCGAAATCGCCGGCCATTGCCGGGGCGAGGATGCTGAAGCTGTAGTAGAGCGTGCCGTAGCCGATGATCTGGGTGAGGCCGAGCGCGGCGACGACCCCCACAGGGATGCCATGCTTCATTTCAGGCGTTTCCGCCCTGCGCCGAAGCAGTCGAAGACGGACAGCATGGGTCGGCTGCACCCAAGGGCGCGCGCACCGCTGGATGGCCGAGGCAGCAGTCCTCCATCAGGAACTTCACCAGGCCGACGAGCGGCGACGTAGCTGACTCTGTAGACGATCGAGCGGAATTCGCGGCGCTGCACCACTAACCCTGGTCCGCACATGCGACATCGGAGACTGGACAGCTCGTGTTTCCTTCCCCCCATGCGGGTGCTACACCAGAGACCTACTGCGATATTCAGCTACTACATCGGCCAAGATCCGCAATGACTGCTCTGCTTCTCGTTGATTCTTGTCGTGACCCGCGGCGGTGATTGCCGCCTTCCACAAGGCCCAGCCACGAGCGCGCCGCCAAGTGTCTTCGTCAAAAGCAAGTGCTTGGCGAAATGCCTGACGGCTGTCGCCGGAAAACAGGGCCCAGGCGATCACAAGATCGCAGGCTGGATCGCCCACGGCCAGACAGCCGAAATCGATCACCGCACATAGCGCGCCGTCCCGCACCAGCAAGTTGCCGGCGGCGATATCGCCATGAACCCATAGCGGCGTATCAAGCCACTCGGACGCCAGAGCCGCAGCCCAAATCTCCGCCGCAGCAGCCGTATCGATGCGATCAGCAAGTGCCGACAGTGCCGTGCGGATCTGCGCATCGTAAACGGCAAGCCTGCCACCACGATGGAAATTGTCCTCGCCTGCAGGCGGCCCGCCAGTCGCATCGATACGGTGCAATGCCGCCAGAAAGCCGGCGAGAGCGCGGGCAAATGCGGTCAGGTCAGCAATCCCGCCCGCCGTCGCCGGTTCGCCTTCCAGCCAACGATAGACCGACCACTGCCACGGATAGCCCTCGCCCGGTGCGCCCTTTGCCACCGGAACGGATATCGGTAATGGCAGATTTGGGGCAAGTTTCGGTAGCCAGTATTGTTCCTTCTCCACCTGCGCGACATAGGCAGCGGCGCTGGACATCTCATCCCCAAGCCGAAAGGTGCGATTGTCCCATCCGCCTGGCACCACAGCCGCGATCGGCCAGCCGGACCATTCCGGAAATTGTTTGGCGATCAGTCGACCAACCAATTCATTGGTGATCGACACGGCACGGTTTTGTTCATCCTGGACCATCGCCCCTTCCTATCGAACGATTGGTCCGGCTTCCACCCTTAACTACCGGTCAGCAACGCGCCAAGCGCCAGGCGGATGGAAGCCTGAAGCTCACGGTGCACACGTTCAACCGAGCCGGACGACAGCCAGGGATCGAATTCCGGATGGATTTATTTCTAGCTGGAAACGCTTTGGATTTCCGGCCTTGTCGCGATCCAAAGCCAGGGCCAAGCTTTTGCCAGGGCCAAAGACGTTGGCCGTGAGTCAAAAACCAAATAGTGTCATTGCGAGGCCAAAAGAAAATCGCCGTGAAAGCGGCCCGCCGAACGAGCGGCCATACGCCTCCAGAGAATTTCACATTGCATCAAAGACACCCTTATTTACGCGCGTATCGCTCCACTCGAGGGTGCGACCCTCGCCGGAACGTAGTTCCAGTCGTGCGATCGGAGCGCCTGACTTGCCGTCAACCAGCAATGAGCGATGTTCGTCTGGGCGATAAAGGTGCTCTTCCGCCCATTGTCTGAGGGCCACAATGACGAGAAAGAGGCCGCGTCCTTTCTCTGTCAAAACATACTCGCGATATGCGGAGCCGTCCGAGGCCGGTGCCGTTTCCAGAATGCCTCTCTCAGTAAGGTCGCGCAGACGGGTCGCTAACATACCTTTGGCGATGCCGAGACCGCTCTGGAACTCGTTGAAGCGCCGAACTCCATCGAAAGCGTCGCGAATAATCAGCAACGACCACCAGTCGCCGATTACATCCAACGCCCGCGCCACCGGGCATCCGGCATTCCATAAACTGACCCGCTTGGCCATCTTGTAAACCCCATTCTACGCATTCTGGTTCTAAAATAGAACTGGAATTACAGCAGAGCAAGAGATCTCAATATGAGACCAGAAACGTTTCGAGCGGAGAATCGCGATGCAGCACGAGAAAGAGGCCCAACGACCGCAGGATGCGACCGGCGGTTTGTCGAGGCTTACGATCCTCATCTTTGCCGTCGCTGCCGGCCTCAGTGTCGCCAGCGTCTATTACGCTCAACCCTTGCTCGGCTCGATTGCGCAGGATTTTGGGATATCGCCCTCCGTCATCGGATTGGTCGTGACCTTGACGCAGGTTGGCTATGGCTTGGGGCTCGTCTTCATCGTGCCGCTTGGCGATCTTGTCGATCGCCGTCGCCTTATCATCGGCCAGGGTTTGTTGTCGGTGGTGGCGCTTGTTGCTGTCGCTACAGCCAAATCCGAAACCGTTCTATTTATCGCAATGGCGGCGATGGGCCTGCTGGCGGTCGTGGTGCAGGTGCTGGTGGCCTTCGCAGCGACGCTGGCCGCCGCGACCGAGCGCGGCAAGGCGGTGGGGATGGTAACGAGCGGCGTGGTGATTGGTATTCTGGCCGCCCGTTTTGTCGCCGGAGTGCTTGCCGATCTAGGTGGCTGGCGATCGGTTTACTTGATTTCAGCGACGCTGACACTGGCAATGGTCGGATTGCTCATGCGTGTCCTGCCGCCGCAACACTCCGCTCGAAGTAAGGACAGTTATCTCTCAACGCTTCGATCCATCCCGGCTCTCTTCCTGCGTGAACGGATACTGCTGGTTCGAGGCGCTCTTGCCCTTCTTGTCTTCGCCGCGTTCAGCACCTTTTGGACGGCGCTGGTCTTGCCGTTAAGCGCACCGCCCTATTCGTATTCCCATACGCAGATCGGGTTGTTCGGTCTTGTCGGCGCGGCTGGAGCGATTGCCGCAACGGCCGCCGGCAAATTGGCCGACCGCGGCTTTGCCCGTTGGACAACTGGACTGGCGCTTCTGCTTCTGCTGGCATCGTGGGGACTGATCGCACTGCTGCCGATTTCCGTTCCCGCGCTTGTTACCGGCGTCATTCTGCTGGACCTCGCAGTTCAGGCGATCCATGTCACCAATCAAAGCATCATCTTCGCTTTGTATCCTGCAGCGCGCAGCCGTCTCGTGGGAGGCTATATGGTCTTCTATTCCATCGGAAGCGCCATAGGCGCGATTGGTGCGACGCTGGCATATGCGTGCGGGGGCTGGCCGTACGTGTGTTGGTTGGGAGCGGCTTTCAGTGCCGTTGCGTTGCTTGTAGCGATGGCGACATCCAGGATTGGACAGCAGTCGGCGACTTCCATGGAAGGACGCGCATGACAGCGACGCTGCGATCGGCCCTTTCCAGTCACCCGGGTTTTCTTGTGCAATGGCGTGCCGGAGCCGAAAGCCGCCATTGCCTGTTCGTTTGCGCAAGGGAAGCTAACCGAGGCAAAGCGGACATTGTGGCGTGGTATGGCCGGACAGCGAATGACGTTGCCCGGCCGCTTCTTCAGCCATTCAACCGCAAATGCGCATTCTCGAACGGCAAGCCTTCATCGTCGGCCGATCTTCGCGACACCTCGCGGAAACCAAGCGCCGTGTAGAACCGGACGGCTTGTTGGTTCCGGGTGTAGACCTCCAGTGAAAGCTCACCCTTCCGGACCATTGCGTGGGCAATCAGCTTGCGTCCGATTCCCTGCCCTTGCTGGCCCGGGGCGACAAAAATCGCCCCGATGAACGTGTCCAGTAAGCTGATGAAGCCAACAGGTTCATCCATGCGGCAGGCCACCCAGGTCTCGGCATTGGGCAGGTATTTCTCCTCAATCAACTGCCGCTGCTCGATGAGCCGCCGCTCGCCGATGAAAGGATGAGCCATAAGGGAAGCGTCGAGCCAGATGCCCGACAGCTTTTCGGTGTCCGTCGCCGCTTCAAAGGGCCGGATCACCACATTCTGGTTCTTCATGAGAACTCCGCAGAATAAGTCATGCAAAGAGGATCAGCACCTTCATGGTGCCGAGCGATGCCGCTACACGCGGTTCAATCGAAGCCTCTGCGCATAAATCTCCTTCTGCAGATATGTGGCATCTATGCCCTTCGGATCATGCCGTCAACGACCGCTTCCATGGCTCGCACAACGGCTTGAGTTGGCTGCACGGAAGAACGAATGGTTCAGCAACACAGTCGCTCCAAGAGCGAACTTCGATGTTGGGCGTTGCCAGTGTTGGAACAGTCTTGACCAAACCGGGCACGTCATCCCGTGTGCCATCAATTTCCGGCCCAGCTAAGACTCCGCCGAAGGCTGGGGCTAGGTCATACCTGCCATCGGCGATCAGGCAATCGGCATAATCGATTAGGCTATGCGAAAGGAAGTGTGCCGCGGTCTTTGCAGCCGTTGTGAAATCCCTGTCATCCGCGTGCGCGGAGAGCCGCCGTCAAAGGCAGGCGCGTAGCAGAAAAAGCAGGTAGAGCACCCCCTATCGCGCCAATTGCAAGACCTAAAAGTCCGGCGGTCAGCATGACGTCTTCGCTCAGAGTGAGTTCGAAGGCTATGCTGGTGTTATTTGTACCAATGGTGCTGGCTTGCCATCCGCTGAACAGAAACCGTGATGCGACAAGCCCGATCGACACGCCGACCACGGCGAGCACCATCGCCTCGGCCCATGTTGCAACGAAGGCAGACAGGCGGCTGAAACCCAATGCGCGCACCGTGGCGATCTCGATCGTCCGATCGGAAACCGAACTCATCATCGTGTTGAGAGCGCCTGCAGTCGCGCCAAGTGCCATAAGCAACGCGACCGGCCATCCAAACATGCGAATGAGATTTGCCGTGCCGGATGATTGGGCGGCGTAAAGATCGGCTTCGGTTACGACGATCAGAGGGGTGGTCGTGATGCCGCCAAGCGCTGTCTTCAGCCGTTCGATCGCCCCGGTCCCATCAAGCCTTAGCCGAACACTCTGGACTTCGCCCAATTGATCGAAGGCGGAATGAACAGCGTCAAGATCGGCCCACAGTTCCGACTCGAACGCACTGCCGGCCGAGGAAAAATGCCCGACCACTCTCCAATTCACCGAGCCAAGCCGCACCTGCTTTCCGACCGCAAGGGAAGGAAATTCCGTTGCAATGCGTTCGCCAACCACGACTTCACGCGCGCCCGGCTTGGTAAAGCGTCCGGCTGTCAAGGTGACTCCATCCCGCAGAGAAGGACCGATTGGGTCCATGCCTCGCAGAGCCAGAATTTTTTCGACGCCGGCCTGATCGTCCGCCATCTCGACAGGAACGACGATTTCCCGTGACGAGACGAGGTTGCCCGCCGTATCGCGCACCGCGCCGATATCGCCTCGCCTGGCCTCGATAGTGCGGATGACATCGGCCGGTACATCGGAGCCGTTCTCCTGGTTCGTGCCGCCACCCAGGATCACTGCGACGGTTGAAGAGCCCGCGCTCTTCAACGCCTTCTCAAATCCGGCAGCCATAGACAGGAAGCCTGCGAGCACACAGACGACAAGAGCCACGGAAAGGGCCATGGAGGCCGCGATCGCAAAGCGTCGCGGCAGGCTCAGGAGGTTCGCTCTAGTCATCACGAGCGTTTGTTTGAGTGTGGACGACATCTGTTTACCTCGCTCTGAAGGCTGCGGTGATGGGGGTCCGCATGGCGTTGACTGCCGGTATTAGGCCTGTGCTGAGACCTAGCACCACAATGATGGAAACCGCTTTGGCAAGCACGACCGTGGAGAGAACCAGGCCGAGTGCCGGCCCGGCAAGAACGGTGGCAACCTTTGCCAGGATAAGACCGAGAGTGCCGCCCACAGCGAAAATGAGCAGTGTCTCACCTAGAACGAGCATCAGGATTCGCCCTGACGAGAACCCCAGCGTTTTGAGGACGCCGATCTCGAAGGTGCGTTCGCGCACGGCAAAGACCATGGTGTTGACGACGATCATCAGCAAAGTGACGAAGGCCGCGCCGACAACAAGGTTGATGATCAGACCGACATCGGCGTATTGGCGCAGAAAAGCTTCAAGAAATTGCTTTTCTGATTGTGTGCGTGTCGGGGTTGCCGAGTTGGCAAACAGGGCATCGATGCGCGCCGCAAGGATGCCGGGAGACACACCGGCTGCCGGACGCACGATAAAAGCATCTACCGTATCTGCGCCCCGCGCCCGGGCGGTGTTGATATAATCATAGCTGGCGAGCATGAAATAGGTGTCGGTATTGGCGTTTTCGCCGTCGAAAATACCAGCGATCTCGAATCGCCAATCGCGGCTCCCATCTTTCCGCGCTGTCTGGAACGCCGTTACCGTGATGCGCTGTCCGACCGACCACCCTTGCGCTTCCGCCAGCGCTTGGCCGACCAGCACCCGGTCTCGCGTCTCGCCGAGGGCGGAAACCAGTTCCGGCGTGAGCCCAAGCTCCTTGCCATTGACCCCGGCTATGAGCTTGGGCTCAGCCGCGCTCACGGCCACCACGTTTTTCTCAACATTCACGTAACCCCGCAGCCGCGTCATGTAGGCAACCGAGGCCACACCCGGCTCCGACGCAATGCGCGTCATATAAGCCATCGGCAGGGGTTGCGTGCGCCCTGCCGCGTTCATCACCGCGAGGAGGTCATTGCTAGCGCCGGCTGAACCTTGTGCTCCATTGATGAAGCTCGCGGTCAGTCCGAAGATCAAAAAGGCGACCGTCACACAGGAAATCAGCAGGACGGTGCGCAGCGGTTTTCGCCAAGCGTTTCTTCTGACAAGATGGAGGAAGCGCATCAGGCGGCCCTCTTCTTTTCAACGAATCGTCCCTTGTCGAGATGCAGCGTCCGGCGGGCATAAAGTGCCGCCTGCGGATCGTGAGTCACCATCACGATCGACTTGCCCAGTTCCCGATTGAGAAGACGCAGCATATCGAGAACATCGTCTGCAGAATTCCGGTCGAGATCGCCGGTCGGCTCGTCGCAGAGCAAGAGATCGGGGTCGGCCACAATTGCGCGCGCTATGCCGACACGCTGCTGCTGACCGCCGGACATCAGTGTCGGATATTGTTTCTCACGCCCGGCCAGACCCACCAGATCGAGAACCTTGCCAACGCGAATCCGCCGCTCTTTAGCGGGAATCGGCTTGAGCAGGAGCGGTAGCTCGACATTCTCCGCTGCGCTGAGCATCGGCAACAGATTGTAGAATTGGAAGACGATGCCCATGTTATGCGCTCGCCATGCCGATCGTGCCGTCTCCCCCATCCGATCGAGCCTCGCGCTGCCAATCTTGATCTCGCCCGCATCGGGGCTTTCAACGCCAGCCAGCATGTTGAGCAGTGTCGATTTGCCTGATCCGGATGGCCCCATGATGGCGACGAAATCACCACGAGGAATTTCCAGATCGAGATTGGCGAAGATCGGGATGGCTTCGCCTCCGATCCTGTATCCCTTACGCACGTCTCTCAAAATGATGTATGGCTCTTTCGCGTGACGGTCGGTCATGGTTGGACTTCTCCGATTTGACTTTGAATTTCGGGGGCGGTGATGCGGATGCGCGCCGCCATGTTGGGCCGTATGCCGGCAGGCGGGTTGATAAGAGAGAGCCGAAGCCCAATCGTGCCTTTCTCGGCCGACGCAATCGGCGCTACACGTCGGAGTTCGATGCCAAAAGGCCGATCGGGAAAGCCGTCGAGTGCCGCCTCGCCACGTAAGCCGGATCGGAGCAGGGAGACATTTGTTTCGGCTATGTCTGCGTCGATCACCATGCTGGTGGTATCAGTGAGCGCCAAAAGGCTTTGGCTTTCCCGAACGCTGTCTGCGCGAGCCAGAACGGTGTCGCCAATATGAGCGTTGAGCTGCGCCACAGTCCCAGCAAAGGGCGCGCGAACGACCAGTTCGTCCACCTGCTCCCTAGCGACACCGATTGTCAGATCAGCCCGGATGACATCCTGGCGGGCTTGCTCGACACTGTTCAGGGCACTTTTCCAGGCGGTTTCAGCGTTTTCTAGGTCTTTTTTGGATGTTGCATCACGTTGCACCAGCGCTTGGGTACGTCGAAACGAGGCGGTAGCCTGCGTTAAAGCGATTTCCCTGGAGGCGAGCACCAGATCGGTTGAAACCTTCGCCGCCCTTGCTTGCTCAAGTGCCAAACTGGCGCTGGCGTCTTCCAGGGTGACGAGTATCTGACCAGCTTGAACCTGATCACCCACTTCGACGGCGATTCCGGCGATCCTGCCTTCATACTTCGAAAAGACTGTCGTCGAGCGTGGCGCGATGACGTAGCCCGAGCCGGTAATCTCGCGGGTGACTGCTTCAGGCGTGTTGGGATTCGGCGATGGATTGTCACGCCCTGTGATCGCGCGAAGCGCCGTTGCCGGGTTTGCCTGGGATTCCGGTTTGGCCGGTTCCGACTGACCTAAAAGTGCTGTCTTTATGTCATTCAACGAGCTCGGCCAGATCAGAACAGCACTGATAGGAGTGGCGACAAGTACAAGGCCGGCAATCCAGCGGATGATCTTCCAGTTTGGTCCTGACGCGTCTGCCAGCGGCTCCAGAGAAAGAGACTTGAGCGTTTCGGCGAGTTTGCGATCTTGTTCGGTGAGTGTGTTCATGCCGACAACATGGACAGGCTCATGTCCTGAACTCGACCTCGAACACGTTCTGATCGTGCTGAATCGCGATCTTGTACGTCAGAAAGACCGGCTCAGGCTGAATTTTCCCGGCTCTGTCGCCACTGAACAGGCGTTATGTCCGTGACGCGACGGAACTCGCGATTGAAATTGGATTTGGTCTGGAAACCCACTTCGAGCATGATTTCGGTCACTGATTTTTTTGTATCCGTCAGCAACCGGCATGCTTCCGCGACACGGAACTCATTTACGTATTGCGAGACGTTTTTGCCGGTTGCCCGGTTGATTGCTGCGGAAATCTGTCGCGCTGGAATTACGGCCCTGCGCGCCAGACGATCAAGGTTGAGGTCCGGGTCGCGGTAGGAGCGCTTTGTCTCCATGAGCAACCGGATAGCGGCGAGTGTCTCCTTATCCCCTAAGTCGTCGAGGTGCTGTGCAGCAGTGTCGGCCTCGGAAGGCCCTCTACCCTCGACCGCCACAGCAGCCGCGATTGACAGGACGATCAACGCAATGAGGTTGCCGATCGCCACCATGCCCGGCGCATGCCTGCCCTGCGTCCATGAAAAGTCGAGGAACACAAACAGATCAAGCGCCGCCGACAGCAACAACGCCAACGCAGCAAAGACGAGCGCACGATAGACCGGGGCTGCGCTTTCGAACGGCGTTCTTCGCAGGGCGTCGGGCCCCGACCGCATGAGATGCAGGATCGCCCCAGCATAGCCTATGAAGATCGCCGGCAGCACAACATCAATCGCGCTTCGCCATACTGCCATCAGCAAGATGATAACGACGGCGGGAATTGCATGCAGGCCGAGGCGCAAATGTCGGGATAATCTGCTTTTCCGGACCAGCTTGGCGACACCGCAGTAGACCAGCGGCGGTACGAGCGCTGCGCCTATCGGCGCGACATACATCACGTCCTCTATTCCATACCCCCAGCGCAGCCCCGAGAGGAAGGCCTGGAAAGCACTTAGCAGGATCAGCGCAAGGAAGGGGGCGTTCCGTGGGTTCCCAGTCGGGTCAGGATCGTCAGCGGTCTTTATGACCGCGACGAACAGGATAAGGAGCAGAAGCGCTACAACAAAGGAAAGCGGGATGAAGGGCATAGGGCCGAATACGAAAACGGTGTGAGTCGGATGAGGCGATCATGATCTTATGATCATCCATCCGCGACCTAAAACGTGTTTTAGGCCTTGTCCTACGACCTAATCCGACGCCCGCGAAGCAAAAAGGGAAGCCTGTTACAGCGGGCATCTAAGCGCGGCGTCGAGATCAAGGCCATCCTGGACAAGAGCAACGACAAGAAATTCTCGGCATAGACCTTGCTGCAGGCTTACGTTGTCCCGGTCTGGATCGACTATCGGCCAGCTATCGCGCACAACAAGGTCATCATCGATGGTCATCTGACGATCGGCGGCTCTTACAATTACACGGCCAACGCTGCGAAGCGGAATGCCGAGAACGTCACCTTCACCGAGTCCCCGAACGTATCCAAAGCCTTCCTGGATAACTGGAACAGCCGCTTGGAAGCGGCACGGCCCTTCGATCGGCAGTAAGGGGAAAAGCCATTCCGAGAATGGCTGGTACCTCGCCCAAGGTAGATCTAAGCCGCCAACCAGTTCTTTTGCTGTTCGTCTTTCTGGCCTGTTTCCTGTCCTTGCCTCCCAAAGAAAGAGCCCCAGCTTTCGCCGGGGCCTAAAGTCATAGGGTGATGCAGATCGCGGAGGGCGGCGGCAAGGCGCCCCTTATGGTGTATTTCCCGTAATGACGGTGTCATCTTCCGTCGTAAAGACGCCATCATCCCCCCGCGCCAGGCGGTTGTTGCGCACGGTCACGCCGGAGGCGTAATTGACGACGACGCCGGGGGCGCTCCAAGTGGTCACCGTGTTGTTCTCCGCCACCCCGTTGTCGCTGAGAAGGCCGAAAAGCACGCCAATGGAACTGCCAGGACCCGTGGTGGTCAGGATGTTGCCGCTGACGGTATTGGAGGTCGAGCGTACCATGGAGATGGCCGAGGCGGCCTCGCCGCTGGTGGTCACGGTGTTGCCAGAAATGGTGTTGTTCGCGCCATAGCGCATGTAGACGCCGTGACCACCCCGCATGCTGGTTGAGATCGTGTTGTCGCGGATGGTCAGGTTGCTGCTTCTTTCGGTGATGATGCCGAACGCAATCGTCAGGGACGACCAATTCGAGTCGTTCTGTGTGTTGGTGACGATGGTGTTGCCGGAAATGGTGGCACCGTTGCTGTCGAGCAGATGGATGCCGCGGCTCATGTAGTTGTTGGTGGTCACCGTGTTGCCGGAAATCTGAATGCCGGCGCTGTTCGTGACATGGATGCCGTTGGCCTGGGTGCCGTTGGTGGTAATGGTGTTGTTGGCAATGGTCAGGCCGCCGCTGTTGCTGACCGACAGGCCGTGTGACGGCCGCGCGTCAGGGTCGGTATCATCAAAGCCGTTGCCATTGCCATTGGTGGTGATGGTGTTGCCGTAGATGGTGCCCGACGCGTTGTCGGCCACGATCCCCATGCCGCTGGCGCCGTTCTGCACGATGGTGGCGCCGCTGATGCTGAGCCCCGTGCTGCCAGCAATGTTGACGGCGCTGCCCTGCGCGGCGGTGATGCTGCCGCCTTGCAGGGTGAAGTTCGTGATGTTGTTCACCTTCACCCCGTTTGCCGCTGAAACGATGGTGACGTCGTGCAGGCCGGCGCCGCTGGCTCCGACGACGGCGAAGGAGTTGGCGTTCGACGAGATGTTCTCCACCGAAAGGCCGCGCAGGCTGCTGTCCGTGGCCATCGTGACCGCGGTGCCAGCGGCCCCGGAAATTCCGCCCGAAGCACCGGGCGCCGTGAAATCGACCTCGGCGCCGCTGGTCGCCCCCTTGAGCTTCAGCACGGTCCCGCCGCCAAGAAGCGTCTGCTTGTCATTGAGGGTAATTCCGCCTGGCGCACCAATGTTGCCGTTCAGCAGCACGATCCCGTCTGCGCCGACGCTATCGAGGGCAGCCTGGAGGGCGGCGTGATCCTGCGTCGTCGCATCCACCTGGACGAGCGAGGTGACGGTCTCGCCGTTCCAAGTGTTGATCGCATCTTCGGTAGTCGTGACCGTAACGCTCTTCGAGGTTGTCTCATTGCCGGTGTTCGACACGACATCGACGTCGCGCACCACCCTGTCCAACATCCGTTCTTCCATATAGGTGAGCGGTCTATCCCGCGTGACCGACGCGTTGAAGGGAACGCGCAGGCGCACCGCGGCAATCAACTGGTCGCCGCGCACCATGTCGTTCTGCCAGGTCAAGTCACCCGTCAGCTTCACGCCCGGCAAACCGGCGAAATCCCTGGCCATCAATTCCAAGCGTGCACGAGGACCCGAAATGCTTTCCATGCCCGCGGCTTGGAAGTGATAGCCGCCGCCGAAGGCACGCAAATCGAGCTTCAAATCGTCCGGGAACACTGGAAGCCGAACGCCAACTTCTGCGTCAAAGCCGGCCATCGCCCTTTCGATCAGAAAGCTCGTGCCAAGCGTGGTGATCGTCTGTGTTTGTATGCCGAGCGAAGTTCCCATCAAGACAGCTTCCGGGCCGGTTGACGTGACGCTCGACCACGAACCGGCGCGCATGCGCTTCTCGTGGTTGCCGAGCGGTAGATAGGCATTGGCGCGGAAGTCCAGATATTCGCTCAGCGCCTCGACACCGAGCGTGTTCTGATGGAACGTATTGTCGAGCGATGAGCGGCGGACGTCGTAGTAGCCGTAGGCGCCGAGGTTCCAGCCGGACGGCAGCATTTGGCGCAGGCCAAGGCCGAAATTGCCCTCGACAGCGTCCCTGTCGTCGAACATGCCGCGCAGATCGGCGAAAAGCAGCGTATCGCTGTTTTGGTAGAGCGGGGCGAACAGGTCCGCTTGGCCGAGCGAACGGTTCTTACTGACCTGCGCGCCGCCTTCGAACCATGCTCCCCATCGCTTGGCGAAGATGTCATCCGCATGGGCGGATGAGACCGTGCAGATCCCCAATACCGTGGCGGATACAGCCCATGCACTGCGCATCAATTTTCCCTCAACATACTGGAATTACCGGTGACCAAGGCGCCGCCGCATGCCTCCCTCTCGATATCAATATGAGATTCGATGTTCACGCGCTTCTGCGGCGCAACTATCAAAAGTTGCCACATCTGCAAAATTGGTAACGTTTTCTGCAAGACCGCTAAGGCTACCAACGCAAGACTCGAGCCGCAGTCCTGTCTGATTTTGGCTGGCAGAAACAACATCGTCGGCCTGACGATACTGGGTCTTCCGTCTAGCGGGCAGAAAAAAGGCAGCGCAACCGGGAGCCCCGCCCGTCTCTCCGGCTTGTCAGGCTGCTGACGAACTCGACAAGCAGGTTTGCCACAGTGCAACTAGAGATGAAAATCACCGAACGATTCCGGTTGGTAGATCACCCTTTCGATCAGGATACGTCGTGTACGATCAGTAACCCTCCAGTCAATGGCATCGCCTTCCTGATAGCCCAGGATCGCGGCGCCGACGTCGGAGAGGACCGATAGTTTACCAGAGCGTTCGTCGGCGTCTTGCGGATAGACAAGAGCCACTTCCCTTTGTTCATCGTCAAGCTGCAGCACGACCCTGGAATTCATTGTCACGACGTCGCGCGCGACGTGCTGAGAATCGACGACAATGGCTCTCTCAATCTCGTGTTCAAGCTCGACAATTGCCGCCCCTTGCTCGAACTCAATCAGGCTCTGGAGGCGTGCTTTGTCGATCTCCGTGACGTAGATGTCGGCAGATTGCGCCATGACGCCTTCGCGCAGGAGTTGGAGATACCGGCCAGAGGTCATGGACAGGGAATTGAGCTTTGATGTTTCGAGTTTGAGAAAAAAACCGCAGCGTTCAAAACCCTTCAGCGAGCGCGTATTGTTCGGGTGAATTTTGGCGATGACGCTCTCGGCTCGCATGTCGAGGAAGGCGAGCTTCAAACCTTCGCGGATGGTGCTGGCGCCAAGTCCGCGCCCCCAATTGTCATGGTCTCCGACGACCAAGACTATTTCACACTCAGCGCCTGTCTTGACCAGACGCACGAAGCCGACCGGGATATCGTTTCGGTCGTAAGCCATAAAGAAGCGGCCGCCCTGATTGAACAGATGTGTCAGGATCGGCATCTGAGCTCGGTCGACGGCCTGTGAGATGAATCGAGACACACTGCAGGAATCGCTCAGGTAGCGAGTGACGCGTTCATCTTCTAACCAGTCCATCAGGATCAGTGCGTGTGTCCGAGTGATTTCTGGACGCAACGAAACAAAAGGCTTGTTCATCTTCGCTACCTTGGTCGCAAGAATGAAAGCCTGTCACGGTCGCTGCCGTGCTGGTTCTTTCGGATCAACGTTGAAAATTAGAAGGCCGATCTAGCAGAGATCCAGCGGTGAAGGCCAGCGGAGAAGCGCCCCAAAACAGCCCTACCGTCGGCTTGGTCGGAAACGGTTCGTTCCGGCAGGATGATGGCCGAAACCGGACCGTCGGCTAGTAAAATGCAAGCACGAGGAAGCAGTCATTGCAGATGCTGTGCAGCAGTCTCATCAATCGTTCGAATCTCGTGAGGCGTGCCATTTCCGTTCAAAACTGCGCCCCCATCTGGACAGCCCTCGTCGGCGCAAGCCGAATCATTCATGGCGTGCCGTTGCGGAAGGGCGCCGCGGGGGTGACTGGTGCAGGCAAGATGGCGCCGCAAGCCGCAACGAAGAACTCAATCTCCGGCTGCAATCACATGCGGATTGGGCCGCTGCGCCATCCTCGTCCATCGCGCACGCAAACATGCGGCAAACACTCTAACTTCAGATATCAAATTTCATGGACTTGGCGTCCAGCCTCGCGATAGGTTTGTGAAGTCAAATTGCTTCCACAATCCGTCCGGCTTGTTCGCTTGGTGGGGTGGCGACGCGATCGGCAAGCAGATAGCAGTGCATAGGTTGAGCTGCCAATATATTCGGCAGTGCGCTCGACCCGGGAATATATGGGCAGTCGATGATTTTTTTATCTGGTTTCAAGGCCCTGACGAATTGCAGGGCAGCACTTGCTCTCTATTTGCTTCTCCCGCTCCTCACCTCGGTGTCTCTCTTGCTCGGTACAGGCCAAGTCCATGCTGCCTCGTCGCCGTCACCCACCGTCACGGTCTTCACCTCGAACGCCAACCCGGCGCTCGGCGAATCCATCGTCTTGACCGCCACCCTATCGGGCGGCTCGTCGCCGACGGGCACCGTGACTTTCAAGGCCGGCACCACCACGCTCGGAGCCGGCGTGGTTTCCGCAGATGCGACGGCCAGCTACGCTGTCTCGACCTTGGCCGTCGGCGCGCACTCCATCACCGCCGAATATGACGGCGACACCAACAATGCCGCGGCAACCTCGTCCGCCATCACAGTCACCGTCGGACAGGCCGCCCCGACTGTCACCAGCGTCGCCGTTCCGGCCAATGCCACATATTCAATCGGTGGAACCCTGAATTTCAGCGTGACCTTCAGCAGCGCCGTTACGGTCACGGGGACGCCCCAACTCGGCCTGACGATGTCGTCATCGTCTCGAAACGCCAACTATGTTTCCGGCAGCGGGAGCACGATGCTCACCTTCTGCTACACGATTGCCGAAGGCGACCTGGATGCTGACGGGATTTCCCTTGCGTCGGCGGTGACGCTCAATGGCGGGACAATCCAGGCCTCGGGCACCGATGCCAATCTCATCCTGAACGGTGTGGAATCGACGGCAGGCGTTCTGGTCGATGGCGTCCGGCCGGTCGTAAGCTCCATCATCGCCGACGCCGGAGCCCAGTCCACGGATGCAAGCGTCATGTTTACCGTGGCCTTTTCCAAGGCCGTTTCCAATGTAAGCACGAATGACTTCATCCTCACCGCCACTGGAAGTGCCAGCGGAACGACGTCAGCCGTTTCGGCATCCAGCGGCTCGTCGATCAATGTGACGGTAAGCGGCATCTCCGGGACAGGCACAATCCGGCTCGACATTCGAAGCAACAACAACATCGTAGATGCGGCAGGCAATGCGATGCAGGCAGCTTTCACCAGCGGCACGACGCACGCCGTAAGCCCGGCCTCGCCGACCGTCTCCGTTTCCGCCTCCAACAGCAATCCTTCCTTTGGTGCATCGGTGACTTTTACCGCAACGCTGGCCGGCGGCTCGTCGCCAACAGGCTCCGTCACCTTCAAGGACGGCACAACCACGCTTGGAACCGCCACTGTCTCCGGCACGACGGTGACCTTCACCACCTCGGCCCTGGCGGTCGGCGCTCACTCCATCACCGCCGTATATACCGGCGATACGAATAACGCCGCTGCCGCTTCCGCCGCGGTTTCCGTCGCCGTTGGCAAGGCTGTCCCGGCGATCATTCTCTCCGCCTCCGACAGCAATCCTTCTCCTGGTACATCGGTTACCTTCACCGCAACGCTGTCCGGCGGCTCGTCGCCCACGGGCACCGTTACCTTCAACGACGGCGCCACCGTGCTTGGAACCGCCATTGTCTCCGGCACGACGGCCACCTTCACCACCTCGGCGCTGGGCCCCGGCGTGCATTCCATTTCCGCCATCTACGCGGGCGACACCAACAACGCGACCGCAACCTATACCGCCGTTACCGTGACGGTCGGCCAGGCCGCTCCGACGATCACCTTCTCGGCCTCCGACGGCAATCCTTCCCTTGGCTCCTCGGTGACCTTCACCGCAACGCTGGTCGGCGGCTCGTCGCCCACGGGCACCGTTACCTTCAACGACGGCGCCACCGCGCTTGGAACCGCCACTGTCTCCGGCACGACGGCCACCTTCACCACCTCGGCGCTGGGCCTCGGCGCGCATTCCATCACCGCCGTCTACGCGGGCGACACCAACAACGCGACCGCGACCTCTGCCGCCGTTACTGTTACCGTCAGGCCGGCAGTGACCTTCGTTTTTGCGCCGGCCGATGGCTCGGTGTTGAAGCAAGCCATGGCCGGGGAGGATTATCGCCAACCGATTGCCGCGACCGGCGGAACGGGGACGAAGACCTACGGGCTTGCTTCCGGCTCACTGCCGGATGGCGTGATCCTCAATGTTTCCACCGGCGAACTCACCGGTCCGCTTGATGCGACAGCGCAAGTGAAAGTCTATTCCTTCAGCATCGAAGTGCGCGATGGCTCGGGGGCGACCGCAACGGCAAGCTATACGCTCGAGGTCAAGGAGCGTGTCGTCAGCGTTATCAACCAGACCGGCACAACGTCCACCAATGTCAATCTGGAAGAGGACGCGACCGGCGGTCCGTTCAGCAGGGCCGACATCACCTTTGTCGAGCCGTCCAATGCCGGCACGGCCAGCATCGTGCGCGGCGAATTCGCCGCCGTCGGCCCGACACCGCTTGGCTGGTATCTGAAGTTCATCCCCAATCCGGCCTATTCCGGCACGGCGAAAGTCGGCTTCAGGCTGACAAGCACGCTCGGCGTGTCCAATACCGGCGTCGTCTCCTATACGCTCGGCTATAGCGCCGCGAAGGTGGAGGAGGACATCGACAAGCTCGTGCGCGGCTTCGTGCAGACTCGCCAGAGCCTGATCGCGTCCACGATCAAGCTGCCGGGCCTGCTGGACCGCCGCCGAATGGCAACTTCCGCTGACCCTGTCACCGCCCGAATAATGCCCGCGCAAGACGGGATTACACTTGGTTTCGCCACGAGCCTGGCACAACTGGCAGCGACACGGAACGATGCCGTTGACGTGGTCGATGCGGAACTGTCGCCGTTCAATGCCTGGGTCGACGGCACGCTTATGGCGCACAATCGCGAAGACAACGGCAACAAATGGGGCAGCTTCGGCATGATCTCGGCCGGTGCCGACTACCTGGTGTCGGAGAAGGCGTTGATCGGCATGTCCCTCCATTATGACCGGACGACCGATCCGACCAAGGAGGATGCCAAGCTGACAGGCAATGGCTGGCTTGCTGGTCCCTATGCTTCTCTGGAGATAGGCAAGGGCGTGTTCTGGGATACGAGCCTGCTCTATGGCGGTTCGGTGAACGATATCGGTACGACGTTCTGGAACGGAACCTTCGACACAACACGCTGGATGCTCGACACGTCGATCACGGGTCAGTGGAATCTGGATGAAGTGACGACGCTGACACCGAAGCTCAGGGCGGTGTACTTCTCGGAGACGATCGATGACTATGCCGTCGAGAATGGTGGCGGCAACACGATATCGATCGACGGCTTCGACGAAGAGCAGTTCCGTGTCAGCCTCGGGGCCGAGATATCTCGATCCTTCACGATGGAGAACGGCATGGCGCTGACGCCCAGGCTCGGCGTGACCGGCGGATTCTCCGGCCTCGACGGTTCCGGTGCCTTCGGCTCGGTCTCGGCCGGCCTGAGGTTGCAAACCGTGCAAAACTGGTCCGTCGAAGGCGCGCTTTTGTTCAACATCGAAGGCGACGGGCAAAAATCCATTGGCGCAAGAGCCGGGGTCAACAGCCGGTTCTAGAGCGGTTCAGTCCCTGGCTGAATCGCTGTCGGGATCGTTGAGGCTCGAATTGTGATTCAAGATGCTGGCTGGAGAGGAGGCCAGCATCGGATGGCGCGACCTCTTTCAATAGAGGATGGAAATCGATCGGCCAGCACTGCGGATCGACCGTTCGTCATCTCAACAGATTTGATGGCTGCTTTCAGGACGGCAGATATTCAGCCCGAATGACCGAGTTGGGCGCGTTGCTGACTGGCAGTTTAGGGCCGGAAGCCGTCCGTCCGTTTTCAGGAAGATATCTGAATAAGCTGCCGCATCTTACAGCCGGAGCAAGCGAACGTGGTTCCATTCCTCAATGGACAAACTAGGCCCGCGCCTTTTCACGAGCTAGGTCGGCCGCCACCATCATCTGCGACAGTTGCGCTACCGTGGTGGCGGGCTTCCAGTCCAGGATCCGCCCTGCCTTTGCAGGGCTGCCAAGCAAGAGATCGACCTCGGAAGGCCGGCGGAATGCCGGATCGATATGGACGAGATGGCGCCTGGTCTCGGAACAGCGGCCAACTTCGTTGTCCCCGGTGCCGATCCACTCAAGATCGATCCCTGCTGCCGCGAAGGATTGCGTGGCGAAATCCCGGACGGTGGTGGCAACACCGGTTGCAAGGACAAAAGTGTTGGGCTCGTCGACCTGGAGCATGCGCCACATGCCGTCGACGAACTCGCCCGCAAATCCCCAATCGCGCTTGGCGTCGAGATTGCCCAGCGTCAGGCTGGACTGCAGGCCAAGGCGAATGCGGGCTGCGCCGATGCTGATCTTTCGCGTCACGAATTCCGGCCCACGCAAGGGCGACTCGTGATTGAACAGGATGCCGGAGCTTGCAAAAATCCCGTAGGACTCCCGGTAATTCACCGCCGACCAGTGCCCGAACAGCTTGGACACGGCGTAGGGACTCCTGGGGTAGAAGGGGGTCTCCTCGGTTTGAGGGATCGCCTGGACCTTGCCGAACATTTCGGCCGACGAGGCCTGGTAGACCCGGATCTTCGGATTGACGGCGCGCACCGCCTCCAGGAGCTGCAAGGCCCCGACACCGGATATCTGCGACGTCAGCGTTGGTTCCTTGAAGGATACGCCGACGTGGCTCTGGCCTGCCAGATTGTAGACTTCGTCAGGTTCGGTGGTCGTCAGCGCGCGGATGTTCGAGCCGGGATCGGTCAGATCGTGTTCGACGAGCGAGAAATTTTCGTCTTCGACTACCTTGAGTTCGAAAAGACGCCAAAAATTCTGCGTGCTCGTTCTGCGGTGTCCGCCGAAGACCCGGTAGCCCTTATCAAGCAGGTGCCTGGTGAGGTAGGCACCGTCCTGTCCCGTTATCCCTGTCACGAAGGCCCGCTTCATTCTTCCCCCTTTCCTTCACGCCCGCGTTGGCTCGGCTATGTGCCTGCCACTTGGCCATGACCAGATCCTTGAATTCGGTCCGGAAGCGAGCAATGGAAAATCGCTCGGCGTGCTGACGAATGGTCGCCGGATCGAATGTGATGGTGGAATTTTCAAACTTCGCGACCACGTCGCAGACGGCCTGTGTGCTTTGCTCCCAGAAATGAAAGCCCGTAACGCCATCGATGACCGTCTCCGAAGCCCCCCCGCGCCCGAAGGCGAGTACAGGTGTGCCACAGGCTTGCGCTTCCAGCGGGGTGATGCCGAAATCTTCTTCCGCCATGAAAATGAAGGCCTTGGCCTCCTGCATATGCTTCAGAAGAACATCGTCCGGCTGGTAGCCGAGGACGGAGACATTGGGGCCGGCCTTACTCAAGGCGTCCCTGTATTGCGGGCCGTCGCCGATCACGACCAGCTTCTTGTCCGGCATCCGCCGGAAGGCCTCGATGATCAACGGAATCTTCTTGTAGGGGACCATGCGCGATGAGGTGAAATAGTAATCGCCCTTCGCTCCGCCGATCTGGAAATAGTTCGTATCCACGCCGGGATAAATAACGTCCGAGTTCCGCCGGTAGGCCTTCCAGATACGGCGTCCGATGTATTCCGAACAGGCAATGAAATGATCAACGCCATTTGCCGTCCGGGTGTCCCAGATGCGGGCTCTATGCAATACCGCCCTGGCTACAACACCTCGAGGCCTGCCGTCGAAACGCTGTTCCCTGAGGTATTGATGTTGCAGATCCCAAGCATAACGCATCGGGGTATAGCAGTAGCATATATGCAGTTGATCCGGGCCGGTGATTACTCCTTTGGCAACAGCATGGCTGTTCGAGACTATAATGTCGTAGCCGGACAAGTCGAATTGCTCGACCGCAATGGACATCAATGGAAAGAAGTATCTGTATATGCCGGAGAATGCTTTGAACCTTTGTAGGAAGCTAGTCTGAAAGGTCTTTCCTATGAAGTGGGGCTTGAATCGTCCGTCGCTGAAATCGACCAGGCAGAACAAATCCGCGTCCGGGAAATCCTTGAGCATCTCGGATAGCACTTTCTCGGAGCCGGCATAGGTCACCAGCCACTCATGTACGAAGGCTATCCGCATCTCAACCCCATCGCACTGCTACGTTGAAGGGTAATTCTCCAATACTAAAGATGCTGGTTCTGCACCTTGGCACCGGATATTGAAAGTTGTCCTTTTTGAGCGCGCATCGCCGTACGTTACTACTTTAGTATCTGTTTCCGGAAATTCTCCTTACCTTTGGGCGACGGTGGCCCGAGAACTTTGCAGACAAAGCGCTCCGAGACCGAGAACTTCGCCTTCTCATGATCGGCGCGACAGCGATCGCGGGGAGCTTGTTAGTTTCGCGAGGTCTCTCTCATGATCAACCTCTCGAGCGTCAGATCTGACAATACCTTGCCGTAGATGACGACTGCTTTTGGACAGTGGCAAAGGCACCATGAACGGCCGACATGGGGCGCGAAGCGGAGGTTGACTTCCAAATTGGATCCGACGGTCACACGCGATGTCCCGCCCCTCAACAACGATAGCTGGCTTCGCGCGCCTGCTTCCACATGCGCGAATTCCTGCGATAGTCTGAGGTTCAGCAAGGCCGAGCAGCCTCAGCGGAGGGACAACGAAGCCGAGAAACCCGATCTGGCCGACCAAATGGCCGTGTCAGGGGTAAGGAACAGCGTTTCTACGTTGGGCGTCTCAGTACTTGGGCGTCATATTCTGGCGATCCTGGTCCCGATACAACTGTTGCTGCCGCTGGTAATTCTGACGCATCTGCTCGTCTGGCCGAAAGTTCGGTTCGTCCTGTTGGATCATGCGGGAATTGGACTGTGGATGCGTAGTCGTATGGGCACCTGGGTACGTGTGGCGACCCATCGGGTGGGTAGCGGGAAGCGTGGGGCTACCCATCGAGTGGCCTCCGCGAGCAAGAGCCTGCGATCCGCCGAGCGCCACCAACGCCAGCAGCGCGATCGACACAATGTATTTGGTCTTTCGGATAGAAGACATGTCTGCATGCCTTTCGAAGTGGCATCAACTGACCGCTGTTAAGTAAGCGTTGTTCGCCGCCGACTCCATGAACCGAGCCCATCAAACATTGGTGTTGTGCGGCGTCTCGCATCAATTTTGCGATTGCTGCGGCGGCTGCGGCCAAAGGCGATGCGCGACCAGTTCGAATATGATGTCCGAGATCCACATGGCGCAGGCGCCGATCAGAAATGCGGAAGCGAGCATCGCCAGTCACCAGGCAGTGGCCAACCGACCGCCTTGAAATAGGGGACGGTCGGCAGCGTGAGATAGGCGTGTTAGCGCGCACGCTTTGGGTAGTAGAGCGAAGGTCGGGTTCGGGTCGCAATCCGCAGGAAGAGGCGGCCAGGTCAGCAAGTGGCGTCACTGCGACCTCAAGCTTGATCGCCGGCAATGACTGCTTTCAGAAGATGGCAAAGCCGGTCTCTACGGCCGACATGGGCGCGTTGGGGACAGGCAGTTTAGGGCCGACAGCGGACCGTCCGGTCCTGGCATTGAAGGCGGATAAAGCGGCCATTCGGCTTCCGCCCCTGCAACCGGTGTCCCGAAGCAACCGCGCGACTGCGGCACCGGGTTGGCCGCTTTGCGCTCTGAGCGGGCGTCACCGTCTTGGAAAGCCAAGAACAACCCGACTAGCGGCTCGAGCGAGACTGTCGCATTTCTATACTGCCGCGTCCTGCCCTTTGAGAAGCATTGCGCGACAGCTCCATTTTACAGAGCCAGCGACATTTCTACATCGCCGGTCCGCAGTCCATATTGACGGGCGGGTTAAGTGCGACTTTGCAGCGATACCGGCGGACTATCGCATGCATCGGACCGCATATGAGGCGCACCTACTTGCAGATCATCTGGATGACAAGGCACCTGCCAGAGAAAAGGTTATCCACGCACCACAAGACTTAACGCCGGAACACCTTCTTATCGGACCAATGAACGAATACGATCTAATAACGCGCTCGAAACCGCAATACCCTCCCGGGCGCTCACCTCCCGCATCCGGTAGCGCCGGTCACCCGGTAGGCGCACACCCTGATCGGAGAATCCGGCGAATACGGATTCGGCGTCATCGCTGGCATGCGCACCGCCGATGATGTCGGGCGAAAAGGCTAGCAGCAGTTCACCATGACACGGAGCGGCATTGGCACCCTGATCGAAGTCCTGCGATAGCCGGCTTGTACGATCTCCGATCAGAGGACCGGCCATCAGTTCAATCAAGGTCGCGATGGCTGAGCCTTTGTGACCGCCGAACGGAAGCATCGCACCTGCCAGAACTTCGGCCGGATCCGTCGTGCGCTCGCCTTGCGCATTCACGCCCCAGTTATCTGGAATTTCCTCGCCGGAGTTGCGATGCATGGCGATATCGGCACGGGAGGCGGCAGAGGTCGCAAAGTCGAAAACATAGGGCGGCTTGTCTTTTCGTGGCCAGGCGAAGGCGAGTGGATTGGTGCCCAGCAATCCTTTTGTCCCGCCTGCGGGCGCGACCCAGGCATGGGTGGGATTCATTGAGAGGCCGACAAGTCCGGCCTCGGCAATGCGCTCGATCAGCGGCCACAAGGCGGTCGAATGAAAACCATTTTTGACGGCAAGTAGACCTATGCCGATCTGCTTGGTTTTTTCAACCATTGCGTCGATGCCTCGCTCGGCCGCCAGACACGAAAAGCCGTATTGTGCATCGATCCGCACAGCAGCGGCAGAAACGCTTTCGGGAGCCGGATCTGCCGCCTTGTTGAACCGGGGATGGCTCATCGTGTCCAGCGTTCCCGGCAATCGTTGCAGACCGTGAGACCAGCTTCCATCGCGCTGTGCAACTACCAGGATTCGCGCTAAGGAATGAGCCTGCGGAATATTTAGACCGTGTGAAAGCAGAAAGTCTGTCGTCAGCGCCATAAGGTCGCTTTCCGACAGCCTGACATCAGATTCAATTTTCCTACTGTTCATGAGGGGATTTTCCTGTCGTGAAATCGCGGATGCGGGCATGCGGCTTTGGGAATTTGGCCCGCGATCATGGATCGTAGCCTCTCGACTAAATCCGCGGGCGTTTTACTCTCTGATTTCGGGTTCGACGAGTTTCGCGGCGGATGAACTGGTCCCGTTTGGCGAATTGGTAATTGGACCGCCCCAGGGGATCTTTCCTGAGGCGCTCGCGATCCTGTGACGACTGCCCGAGAAGGGATAGGCCCGGCGCGACGCCGGACGTGTGGTGACCTTCACCTGCGAGGGTTTAGAAAAGTTCAGGTCAATCTTCGCCCCCTCTGCATAGTCATATCAGCAGGGCTTTCCATCGTCGGCTTCATCCATGAGGGCCGTTTCGTCCCGGCGACACCGTGTAGATCTCGTCCAGTATCTTCACCATCAAGGTGTTGGCCGTCGCCTGGCCGTCGAGCGCGAGAGTCAGGTTAGTCCAGATGACCAGGGTGACGTCGTTAGCCGGATCGTAGCCCATGAAGGACTGGTAACCGGGCATTTCGCCTTCGTGATAATAGATTTCGTTGGGCCCGAAGGTAAGTGTCAGGATGCCATAGCCGTATTTTTGCATCGCAGGCTCGCCCGGCTCCGGCGCTTCAGGGCTCGCGAGCCACTGCTGCTGGAAGTCGGCATTGAAGAGCTTACCCCCGACCAGCGCACGCATCCAGGTCGCGAGGTCATCCGCAGTCGAGATGACGCCGCCGGCCGCGAAGTAGGCGGACGGGTTCTGCCACGTGTCGTCACTGGGCTTGAGCGTTCCCGCCCTGGCTGCAGCCTGGAGATCGGCTGGATAGGGCGCATCGACCAGCGCATGGGAGGTGCTGCCGTAGAGATAGCCGTGTGAGTATGGCTCGGGGATGGCGTTCGACGTGCTCGGCGGCAACGCCGTATTCTTCATGCCGAGCGGCCCGAACAGGCGGTCCCGGAAGATGGTCGAGAGCGGTTTGCCGTCGATCTTCTCGGCGACAAGGCCGAGCAGGTAGTAGTTAGTGTTGTTGTACTCGAATTCGGCGCCCGGCGCGAAGTCCGGCGGCCGTCTGAACGCCATGCCGAGCACTTCGTCAGCGATCCACACCCTGTCAGGATCCTTGTCGAGGCTTTCGGCAAGTTCCGGCGCATTGGTGAAGTTATAGAGGCCGCTCCGCATTGTCATGAGCTGCCGAATGGTGATCTCGTCGCCGTTGGGAACGCCCTGGACGTATTCCGAGATCGGATCGTCGAAGCTCAGTTTCGCTTCCTGGACCAGTTGCACGATGACGGCGGCGGTCATCGTCTTGGTGTTCGAGGCCGCGCGGAAGTGGGTATCGGCGCGCGGCGGGTTCGTGGCGCCCAGTTCAGTCGTGCCGTAGCCGAAGACGACGTTGCCTCGTGGGGTCGTGAGCAGAACCATGGCGCCGGGCAGCATGAGTTCCTTGGCCAAACCCTCGACGGTGGCCTGGAGCGCAACCAGGTCAATAGGCTTGAGAGCCGACGTGGACGCGGCCATGGCGCTGCCTGTCGCGCAGACGACACCAACAACGATGGCCACGAATTTCCCCATCATCGTTTCGCTCCCTGGCCATCAGACCGAGGCTCAGCGATCCAAACTATGATCCATTCCTCAGTCGCACACAATACGCCTGGCGACGAGGCTGGCCGTGACATGATGCTGGAAGCCGTCGAGAAGGAAGCGCTTCGGCTCCGCGCAAGCAGGTTATCCGCAAGCTGCGCGGCATTCCGGAGATTGCGACGCTGCACACAACCAATGGAAACTGGGACCTGATAGCCAATATCCGTGCCGGCAGCCTGTCCGACTTCGATCGCGTGCTGCGTGAGGTCCGCATGATCGACGGCGTGTCGAACAGCGAAACCAGCCTGATGTTGAGCAGTGTGTGAGCGCCGGTGCCTCGACGGCAGCCATTCCAACTTTGGAAACATTCGCTGGCCCCTGCCAAGTACAGGAATGAGGGAATGCGCGAGGGCCGCGTCTTATCGCGCAGCAGCCCCTCAAAGCCCTCCTCGGCAAATCGCACTAATCAGCGCCACACGCAGGTCCTGGATTTGCCGGTTTCCCGCTTGATGTCGACAGTGCCGACGCCGTCGCCGCTCCGAAAAATGATCTCGGCGCGCCAGACGTGCTTCTGCCGCACATTACCGCCCCCGATGAGTGCCGTAGTGGATATTGCAAGGCCGCCGGGCAGCTTGGGGCCGAAAGCGGTCGGTCCGGTTCCAGTGAAAAGCGTTGAGTAGCTGTCGTTCCGCAACCGACCTCATCTTGCTCACTGGAGGAGCGTTCGCAATTACGTACCGCAGAATGTCTGCAGGACGCGCTCTTCGTCTGCTGGCGGCTGCGCGTATTCCTCCATCTCGGGCTGCTCGTCGAACGGACGCGCCAGGACAGCGAGCAAGCTCTGGAAAGGGCCAAAGTCGCCTTCATCGGTGGTGGCGGCGATGGCAGCTTCGACACGGTGATTGCGTGCTATGTACTTCGGGTTCACCGTGCGCATCCGAGCAGTCCGGTCGGCTGCATTCTCCGGCTCGCGAGCCAGCCGTTCACGCCAGCGCGAAGCCCAGCCATCGAAAGCAGTAGGGTCGATGAAGTGGTTGCGTACTCGGCCGGAGCCGTCGACCTCATGAGCGAGATCGCGAAATGTAAGGGTGAAATCCGCCCCGTTGCGCGCCATCAGGTCAAGCAGTTCGGCGGCAAGATCAAGGTCGCCCGGCTGTTCGGTAAACAGCCCGATCTTGTGGCGGATGCCTTCATGAAACGCAGCCTCGTAGCGTGCCTGGAACGATCCGATCGCCGCTTTCGCCTGCTCAAAGCCTTCATCGTCTCCGCCTGCTTCGTTTCCCAGAATGGGCAGCAGCGCTTCGGCCAATCGCGCCAGGTTCCAGACGGTGATGCGGGGCTGGTTTGCAAACGCATAGCGGCCTTGATGGTCGATGGAACTGAACACAGTCGCCGGATGATAGGCGTCCATGAACGCACATGGACCATAATCGATCGTTTCGCCAGAAACTGCGACGTTGTCGGTATTGAGGACGCCATGGATAAAGCCGACCAGCATCCATTGTGCCACCAGCTTCGCCTGCGCCGCGACAACGGCGTTGAGGAACCCAAGGTAGCGACGGGGAACTTCGGCGAGATGCGGATAGTGCCGCCCAATTGCGTAGTCCGCCAACGCCCTCAGGCCGTCGATGTCGTCCCGTACGGCAAGGTACTGGAACGTGCCGACGCGGATGTGGCTGGCGGCAACGCGCGCTATCAGCGCTCCGGGAAGCCTGGTCTCGCGGTAGACGTGCTCGCCAGTGGCAACCAGCGATAGGGTTCGCGTGGTTGGGATCCCGAGTGCGTGCATCGCCTCGCTGACGATGTACTCGCGCATCATCGGTCCGAGCGCTGCGCGCCCATCGCCATTGCGGGAAAACCGGGTCGGACCGGAGCCCTTCAACTGAACGTCGCGCAATTGGCCGCTGGTATCGAGCAACTCTCCGACGAGGACGGCACGACCGTCGCCAAGCTGCGGCACGAAGTTGCCGAACTGGTGACCCGCATAGGCCTGGGCGATGGGGCGCACGTCAGCGGGGAAGCGGTTTCCGGCCAGCATTTCGATACCGTCAGGACTACGCAACCAGCCGATGTCGAGGCCTAGTTCCGTCGCCAGTGTTTCATTCAGTTCAAGCAGTCGCGGTGTCGAAACCGAGGATGGATCCGGACGGGCGTAAAGCCGTTCGGGGAGGTCGGCGGCATAAGTGTGTTGGAACCGGGGACTGCGCATGACATCTCGGGGCTTGTTCAGGTTACCAGCTAAATAGGGATGCCGCGGGACGCGGGCCAACAATTTGAGAGGGGCTGTTGGGTCGAAACGCCGTAGCGCCATTCCATATCTAGAAGGAAGCGAGCGGCCGAGGGTCTGATTCTAATTGGCGTACTCTTGACGTAGCCTCGTTCTGGATCTCCAGGCGCAGACCAACGACTCCGAAGTCAGCATTCTCGCCAGTGCAAGCGAGGACTGATGATTCTGAGCTCTATGAACATTATCGGTGTGATCTCAGACACTCACGGCCTTCTGCGTGAGGACGCTGTTGCGCTTCTCCAGGGCGTCGACCACATCGTCCATGCGGGCGACATTGGAAACCCCGCCATCATCGAGGGATTGGAACGTATTGCCCCAGTCTCGGCAATTCGCGGCAATGTCGATGTCGAGCCGTGGGCGTCTATGTTTCCAGATACCCTTCAAGTGACGCTGTTCGGGCAGAAGTTATTCGTGATCCACGACCGAAAGGATATGACGTTTGCTCCAGCCATGATGGGCATCAATCTCGTGATTTCTGGTCATTCTCATCGTGCCAGTATCGAGAGTCGCGATGACGTTATTTATCTCAACCCCGGCAGTGCAGGCCCGCGCAGGTTCAGGTTGCCCATCACCTTGGCAATGGTCCAGATCATCCACGGGCGATTGGTGCCCAAGATTTACGAGATTGCCTCAGATCTTCACTGAAGCCGTCAGCATGTCTGACAAGGGCCGAAAGCGGTCGGTCCGGTTCCAGTGAAAAGCCTTGAATCGCTGTCGTTCCGCAACCGACCTCATCTTGCTCACTGGAGGAGCGTTCGCAAGAAAAACCGGTTGCAAGATAAGATCAGTCGGCCTAACTTGAACTGGTTGCATAACGCAATCAGAATTGCGGATGCGCCGCGTGAGGACAAGAAGTGGCCTGGCCAAGCTCAGGTTCGGAATGAACCAATCCCTGGACGGCTACTTCGATCATATGGCGTTTGAGCCAAGCCTCACGCTCTTCCGCCACTTCATCGGGGACATGCGTGGCCTGGCCGGCAGCGTGCAAAAATGTTGGAGCTGAAAAGATGAATGCCCCCGCCTCGATCACCATCACGCCAATCCTCGTTGCCGACCTGCATGTAGAGGGCGAGCGGATGCCAGTCTATGTGCACGTCATCGACCATCCCGATGCGCGCATACTGGTCGACACCGGCATGACGGAGTTGCACCCGGCGCTGGCCGACCTCAATCCCCGCCTCTATCCACTGAGCAAGCAGGACTTCGACCTCGCCGGCATCGACATCGTCGTCAACACACACCTGCACGCCGACCATTGCGGCGGCAATCACCTCTTCGCCGACAAGCCGATCTACGTCCAGCGTCGGGAGCTCGACGAAGCGCGCAGCGAGGACGACTACATTCGCGAGTGGGTCGACGCGCCCGGCGTGCGGTATGTGCCGGTCGACGGCGAACTCGAACTGCTTCCCGGGCTCCGGCTCGTCCCGGCGCGTGGCCACACAGCCGGCATGCAGGTCGTCGTCGTCGAGACCGGCGGGCGCCCAGTCGTCGTTGGCGGCGACGTGGCGGTTTGGTTTGGCGAGCTCGACAAGCCGCACACCGAAGGCCAACTGCGGGTGCGCGCGCTCGACCCCGAGTGGGTCTGGCTCGCCCACGCGCACGAGCCGTGGCGACCCAGCATCGTATGAGGCATCATGCTGGCGCTCCGCCACTTCATCGAGGAGGCTTATGGGCAGGCGGGCAGTCTGTACGGTCGCCGAATGTATGAGATCATGCGTTACCGGACTCCTGGGCCTGGGCCGGTGTGAAAAGCGAGTATCTTTACTACGATCTCGGGAAGAGATCATCGACGGCCAGGTACGGCTATAGTAGCCGGCCCTCAACGCTGACAGGAACTGCCAAGAATACGGGCCAAATCCTTCGCATAGGCGTCAACTACAAGTTTTTACCAAAGATGGCGACATAGCAGCCGCGCGCATTGCACTTGTGGCCTTTGCGCGGGCGAGAGGAATTCTCGTGCCCGATGCGCTCACGGCTGCCATCGCGGCGGCTTTCGCCATGCAGAGATTGCCATTCCGGTCGCTCGTCTTGTGTGGCCTGGCGATCCTTGTCTGCTGGTCGCGCGTCTATGTTGGCACGCATTACGCCTCCGACATTGTCGGCGGCGGTGCGCTCACAGGCATCTTTGCCGCAATCGTCCGCATTGCCTATCGAGAGGGGTCGAAGCTCGACCGCATTGCGACCAGCATCCTTTGAGTTCCGCACGATCGGCGTCATTGGTCGGCATGTGGAGCGTTGAACGCAAAATCGAGCCTGCTGCCTCGGCGGGCACGACCGTCCTTAGATCGATCTAGGCTTTCCTACTCCCGAGATCGCCACCTTGCCTGTGCCGGCGGATCGTGATCTCCAGAATTTCTTCGTCGGCGCGAATACCGGTCGAGTAAAGCGACAAGATCCTTGCAGCGACCTCATTCCGCTCATCAGGGTCGACTATCCGCAGCGCTTCCATCGCGCGCTGAACCAACTCGTCGAGTTTCTCCAGCTCTTCAGGGTAATGAGGGCCGCTTTGATCAGGGTGGAGGGAGAGATATTTGCGCACGGCTGCACTCCTCCGGATCGGGCATGATACGCCTATCCGGTCTTGAGTACGATGTTCTTAGGCCTTTGGGGCAAAAAAAGTGCCAATCTCGCACGGACGGTAGCGGAAACGATCAAGCCCAGCTGGAGATGCGAGAAAGCCCACCACGTAATTTGTCTAGGTAAATGACTGCGTAATACAACAGCATCCAAGTCAAAGAGAACTTCTGTCGCGTCAATAAAATAGCCCGCCTCGTGGAGGGACGAGACGGGCTGTACTGGATATGTTGCTGTTCAGGCGAAAAAAGATTTAACTCTGTTCGACATGAAAGTCACTTTGTAATTTTGATAATTCTGAACGTTGAACAGCGCATCAGAAATGCCACAAGATGCCAGTAATGTAATAGATTCACGCCTGACCGATTGCGCATTGCTGAGCGAATGTCCCCGCGTGCGGACCATTCGATGAATTTGAGAACCAACGACATCCGCCTCGGCATCGCCTACAAGTTCTAATCTGCACTCCCGCAGTGACCTCTGGCCCCGGCGAAAGCTGGGGCTTCTTCTTTTGCGGGGCGTTTGGTCGAGAACGCAAACTCTTCGCTAGTAAGCCCAATCTCGCTCGCTTGCGCTACGCCGCTCTCCTGTTCGCCTGTATCGTTCTGCCGCGCGGTTGATCTTGAGCTGCTCGATGACCGATCCAGGCCAGCCGTGCGAGACGATCAACGGCAGTGCGTGGGGGTGGCGAAAACTTCCGCGGTCGCCTTTTTGTCGTCGGTCTCATCCCAATTACGCCAGGATGCGCCCATCGAAACCAGATTCTGCCAGAGCCCTCTCCCATCAGAGTACGAAACCCAAGCGGACGCGGGGCCGCTTTCGGCAATCCGATCCCGCATCCACCGGTATGAACCATTGGCAGCCTCCGACCGAGCATCTTTATCGAGCTCTGAGCAGTTGCGATTTTCTCACTGGGATTGGGCTCGTGGCTGATTGATCGGCTATCCTTGTAGTTCGACGATTGCGCCCTAGTTTGCTTTTGCCGAAATTCGTCCAGGCGTTGAAATCACGACGTAAACCAGGGATGGCGAATGTCTGGCATCCGCCATCCATCGAGAGCTCGGTCAGTCAGAGCTTTTCCTTCAGACGACCGGTTTGCCGCCGGTCATGCGATTGACCGTCTCATAGAGGTGGTAAATGCACAACGAGCTCAACGGGAAAAGCGCTCGTCGGCCTTCGTCACTGCACGGGTGGAATTCCGCAGTGGTGGCCGCGGTCGCGCTGACGGGTGGTGTCATGGCCGCCGGTTCCGCTGCAGCGCAAAGCGCAGGGGATTGGCCGATGGCGGGGCAGAATCTCCATAACACCCGTAGCGCGCAGGGCGAGCGCGCGATCGGGTTGGACAACGTGGCCAAGCTGTCGCCTCGCTGGACGCTCGATACGGATGGCAACGTATCGGCCACACCGACTGTGGCCGACGGCGCCGTCTATGTTCCGGACTTCGGTGGCACATTGTGGGCCGTCGATGCCGCAAGTGGACAAGTGAAGTGGCGCAAAAAGGTCAGCGACTACACCGGGATTCCCAATGACGCTTCGCGTACCAGCCCTGCCTATTGGAAAGGTACGCTGGTGATCGGCCAGGGAACGCAGCTCGTCAACAACGCGACCGGTGCTTACGTGGTTGGCATCAAGGCCGACGACGGCGCACGGTTGTGGAGCACCCAGGTCGAGTCCGACCCGACCGCCATCATCACCAGTTCGCCAGTCATCGACGATGGTGTCGTTTACGTCGGCGTATCGTCGCGCGCCGAGGCGCTCAATGAAGTTCCCAAGTACCGCGGCAGCGTCGTGGCCCTCGACGCGACGACCGGCAAGCTGCGTTGGAAAACGTACATCGTGCCCGAAGGTTATACGGGCGGCTCGGTCTGGGGTAACACGCCGGTTGTCGATCGCCAGACTGGCCTGCTGTATGTCACCACCGGCAACAATTTCACGGTCCCCAATGGTGTCTGCCGGTCCCCGACGCAAAAGAACTGCGAGCCGGCGGCGGCTGACAATCATATCGACAGCATTCTCGCACTCGACCTGAAGAACGGAAAGATCGCCTGGGCCACCCCCACGTTGCCCGCCGACATGTCGACAAACTACAACCACGAGGATGGTCCGGATTACGATTTCGGCGCGGGTCCCAACCTGTTCACAACGACGATAGAAGGCCATGAACAGACCCTCCTCGGCGCTGGCCAGAAGAGCGGCATCTATTGGGCACTCGAACCCAAGACGGGTAAAGTCGTCTGGCATACCCAGGTCGGCCCCGGCAGTCTGCTGGGCGGGATGATGTGGGGTACCGCCGCCGACGGCAACCGCATTTACGTGTCGATCGGCAACCTCAAGCGTGAGCCCATCACCGTCGATTCCCCCAAGGGGCAGACTACGACCACGGGTGGGATTTGGGCAGCGGTCGACGCGGCGACGGGCAAGGTGCTTTGGCGCACGGCCGATCCGCAGCAGATGCTGGTCACCGTTGCGATGTCAGAGGGCAATGGCGTGGTCTATGCCGGCTCGCTCGCCGGCAGTGGCTCGAACATGTTCGCGCTTGATGCGGCCACCGGTGAAATCAAGTGGCAATTCGAGAGCGGCGGCGCGGTCGTGTCGGGCGCCGCGATCGTCGACGGTACGGTGTACTGGGGGAGTGGCTATCACACCACGATCCTCGGGCTGCCTTATGCCGGCGATAGCCACAAGCTTTATGCCTTTTCGGTACCGAAACCATAGGCCGGGAGAATTCGGGCTCCTTCGCAACCTCGTAGTTGAGATGCGGATAGGCTCCAGCCCTGTTTTCAGGCTGCGAGAATATCGAACTGCCCGCAAGTCACAGGACAGGGAAGTGAGCGTCTCCCTACCGTTTGTGCGCAGGCCGTGGCCGCTTTTGGGAAAGCCGCAGCCGTTCTGGAAAGGCTGGGATGAGGCGCAACCTCAACGTGTCAGGCTAGTCGCCGTGACTAGAGACCTTGCTCTATTCGTATTTGCCCTCGATATCCCTCCCAGTGTAGTCCGTCATCAGCGCTGCTGCGATCAAGCTGAGCACCGAGCAGGTTAGCACGTAGAACGCGACTGCGTACGCCGTTCCATAGGCGCTGAACAGCCAGGCCGCGATGAGAGGGGCCGGGCCGCCGGCAATCACAGATGAGAGCTGATAGCCGAGCGATGCGCCGCTGTAGCGCAGCCGACCGGTGAAGGATTCCGCGATCAACGCCGCTTGCGGTCCGTACATCATGTCGTGAGGTATCAGCGAGATCACGATGGCGACGAAAATCAGCGCAGCGGAGCCCGTGTTCAGCAGCCCGAAATAGATGAAGCCGTAGATGCCGGTAGCCGCCGCGCCAATCATGTACATGCGCTTGCGTCCGATCAAATCGGAGATGTGACCGAACAACGGAATCGAAACGAAGGAAACGATCGACGCCGCCAGCACGGCAATAAGAAGAAAGTCGCGCGATACCTTCAGCGTCCCGACGCCATACGCGAAGATAAAAGCCGTGAAGATGTAGAAAGGCGCTTGCTCCGCCATCCGCACAAGCGCGCAGAGCAGAATCTCTTTTGGTTGGCGACGCACGACCTGCAGCATCGGTGCACGTTCGACTTTGTTATCAGCGACGAGCTTGCTGAAGACGGGCGTCTCCATGATGCCAAGCCTGATCCAGAGGCCGAGGGCGACGAGCAGGAGGCTCAGGAGAAACGGAACACGCCAGCCCCATGCCAGGAACTGATCGCCCGATAGCCAACTTAACACGAGGACCGCGAGATTGGCGAGGAAGAGGCCGCATGGCACGCCAAGCTGTGGCCAGGATGCGACGAAACCGCGATGGCTGAAAGTCCGCGCCCACTCCATCGACAGTAGCACGGAACCGCCCCACTCGCCGCCCACCCCGATGCCCTGAATGAAGCGCAGCACCGTCAAGATGATTGCACCCCAAATGCCAATGCTTTCGTAAGCCGGAACGAGCCCAACGAGGAACGTCGCAATACCCATCGTCATAAGCGTCGCGATGAGCGTCGATTTTCGGCCGATGCGGTCGCCATAGTGGCCGAAGATCGCTGCGCCGATAGGTCGAGCGAGAAAGCCGACCGCATAGATGGCAAACGCCTCAAGCGTACCGACGAGCGGGTCAGAGTGTGGGAAAAACAGCCGCGCGAAGACGAGGCCGGTCACCGTGCTGTAAAGGAAGAAATCATACCATTCGATTGCGGTGCCGACCGTGCTCGCTATCACGGCACGCCTAAGCTGCCTGCCATGTTCCTGTTCGGACAGCGTCTCGGCGCCAAGATTGATGGCCACCATAGCCTGCCTCCACGCATCGTCGTTCCGCTGCGCAGACCATTTCAAAAATATAGTGAGACCCTGCCACTTGCTCAAGCTAACCATGTCGGCCGCGTTCAGGGCGAACTCAGTAGGAAGCGGACATTCGTTCACTCATGCAACAACCGAGCCAGCAGCGCCCTCTGCTCGCGCGGCGAATTACTCGGGATAGATCTCAGCGTCCCCCGCCGTCGTTTTGTTGAATAGGATGAATGCCAAGGGATTGCCGGGTTCGGACATTGCGTCGCTGCGCTGGCCAGCCACCTCTCCAGCCACGCTGCTGGTATACTCCGCAACCACCTCGCCGAAGCCGTTGCGCTGGATGGCGATCTTCTGTCCGGCTTCAACCTTCTCATTGAGCTTGACGAGGTGCTCGACGAGCCCGCCCTGGATTGCCAGAATCGGCAATGCGCTGTTGCCAATAAAGACACCCGAGTCCTTGCTTGTGCGTCCCATTGGTCCGGCGATAATGCCGTGAAGCTTAAGGACGTTCATTGTGCCTTCCACGAACAGTGGGATCATTTCGAGATCCAGTACGCGCGCGGCGCCGACCTCCGGCGCAAAAGCCGGAATGCCGGCGTCGACAAACGCGTTATGCAAGACACCGGGATAGGCATGATTGGCGAACGTCTGGCCAACGGGGTAGAGTTCCACCATCGCCTTGATCTCGGGCACATCCATGCTGGCAATATTGAATGCCGAGACATGGAAGCCGGTCGTCCCGGTATGGAAGTCGATCGCGACGTCGGCGTTAGGCCGCAGCAATCGGTTGAACAGGAGCCCGGCGTGTCTGCTGGGCGCAGTGACGCCGTTCTCGTTCCCAGGCCACTCCCGATTCATATCTATGAGGTCGATACCTCTGCCCGAATTTGGCCATCGCCGCTGCATGCTTTCGAGGGCCGGGCTGGAGACGTCCGTGACCGCCATCACCGTGCCGGACATCTCTGCCGGCTCGAGTTGGTTCATCACGGTCTGCACGGTATGCACCGAACTCATTTCGTCGCCATGCACACCGCTTACCAGAACGACGCGCTTGCCTGGCTTTGCCCCCCTGGCGACCGCCACGGACACGTACCAGTGTTGTCCAGTCGGCATCTGCACACCCTGAAAATAGAGAAAGTGCTTCTGCCCCGGCGCAAGATCGTTGACGTTAAGAGCGCTAACGACCTTTTTCCCCCGGACAACATCGCCGGTATAGGCCGTTCCCAATCCCGCATCGGCAGAAGGTGTCAATGCGTCCTGGGTGTCCTGGGCATTCGCTGCCCCAGCGCTAACCGCAAAGGCAGCCGACGCGCCGGCTGCGGCGAGGGATGCGATTATGAAATCGCGGCGACCGACGTCTCTTGGATCATCCGACATGGCGAGAATCCCCTTATGAATTGAATAAACTATACGGGAACAAGGCGCGCATACGGTAAGTCACCGTTCTTACACGACTTCGTCCTCGAATATGCCTCCCCCCGGAACAGAAATATTTCAATTGAACTAACTCGCAGCATCATTAGGTCAAGCCCGGCGACGAGCGCAAAGTACATCTGCAGCTTGGAAAGCGACGGTTCAATCGCCAGATTTGAATGAATGGTCTTGGTGCGTTGCTGCTCGACTGCATAGGTTCGGTAGCGGGAGGTCTGGTTTCGGGAGCTTGGTCGATGGCGCCAGGCTTCTTGCAACCTCAATGCCTACTCTGACGCCTGCGCAACCGCACCGCTGTAGGTTGTGTCGGCATCGGCGATGCCAATGGTGAAGGGCGTTCGCTCAGGTGTGCCGCGTGTAGGCCTTGAGCGTGCGGATACGCGTATGGCCGTGCATTGGGAGCGCCTCCGCTCTCTCCTCGGCTGCACCATGGAGATCGGCTTTTACAAGGAGATAGAGCGCGAGCTTGGCGTGCCGGTCATCGATCCGTCAATCGCAGCGCTTAAACGTGCCGAGTATGCCGCGCTCCTCAAGCGCCAGTGCGGCTGGGTTCCAAGCCGCAAGGGTTCATGCGAAGCGCCTTCGGAAGCCGAACTCGCCGCCTTCAATGCCTTCGGCGGCGACGACCCGATCTTCGGGAGCCGTTTCGTAATTCCGGCCGACTGAGCCACATGGTCCGTTGCACCGACCGCAATCAGATGTTCCTCGTGGCGAAGGGCGCGGGTGCGGAACGCGCGGCCCCGGTGGCGGGCGATGCGCACCACTATGACGCATTCTGGTTGGACGCGAAGAGGCGGGAATGTCCGAAGATGTTGCGTCCTCGACCAAAGGTCAAATTCCCGAGCGCGGATCAAGTCTGCCTTTGGGCAGTCGCAGCGTCGCCCGACGACCGGGATGGGGCGCTAACTGCAGCTCGGGGCGGTTAGCGGATTGGCAGCATCGGACCGCAGATATTCAATAGTGGACCTTCAGGTAGGTATGAGTATCCTAGTGACGTGACCCGATGCCGACATACGGCATGGCCTGCAGCCCGAGGGCATTTCATCCAGAGCTGGGCCGCCCGGGGCTCGCTTTCCCTGCCCGCGGCTGCGCGCGGGGTTTCCCTGACTTGCGCGATAGGCTTCCACGCCACGACCTTATAGGTATCGTCGCAAGGGATGCCGGCAATGAAGCCAGAGATCTTCAGGGTGTTTGTGTTGCTGGCAAGCGCCCTGCCAGCCGGTGCGCTAGGAACCTTTTCCCGCGCGGCCGAAGTGGGAACAGTTACGGTATTTCAGCCCGATGCTGACGGTACGTTGGAAGTCAACATGCGCGCCGCTGCGCAAGAGGTGACCATCGGTCCCTACAAGGTTGTCGACAATCCGTCGCTCGTCGTCTGCGACAAGAAGGGTCCACGCTGCGCGGATCCCTATGTCGGGGCGGTCCTGCAGCTTTCGCCGCGCAACAAGCTTTCGATCGATCTGACCAATGCACTTGAGAGCAAGGGCGGCTCTACGCCCGACCATTGCATGGTCATGGACGGAACCGACGACAGCCTGCTCAACCTGCATACGCACGGGTTGCTCGTCTCGCCTTACCAGCGCAAGTCAAACAGTGGTCACGTGTTCGGGGACAACAGCTTCAGCTGCACGTCCGCCCAAGGGACAAATGGCGCGGTCGTCGGCAAAACCATGCACTATGAGATGACGCTGGACGATATCGGCGTGAACGGGCCGCACCCGCTGGGCATCGACTGGATCCACCCGCACGTCCATGGCATCGCCAAACAACAGCTTGCCAGCGGCATGGCCAGCATGATCGTCGTCGGCGATGTGAACGCACAGCTTTGCGCCAAACCGTCCCCGGACGGCAAAACGCAGCTGAACCACTGCGTGCAAATCTCGAGCAAGGCCGTCAAGCACATGATCCTGAAAGACGCGCAGCTGATGAAGTACGTGTCCGACCCACCCGCGCCGGACGTCTATCACAATTACACAGATCAAAATCCGGATTTCTGCGGCGTCAACAAGCTGAACTCGGGGAATTTCGGCGAATGCGACGCCGACCTGACGAGCCTCGGCGACCCCAAGGTCAAGTCCGGACGCTGGGTCTTCACGATCAACGGCCAGCAAACGCCACATTGGGAGATTGCGCCTGACCACTATGAAATCTGGCGCATTCAGAACGGCTCCGCCAACATCACCTATCGGCTGAGCTTGCAGGCCTTGGCCTATGGCCAAAACATCGCCCGCAAGGCGTCGTTCCAGGTGCTCGACATGGACGGCGCCGGTCTCGCGCCGTCATCCGCGCCGGCAACCGTAGACGCACCAACCACCCAGGAAATCTTGCTGATGCCAGGTAACCGCGCCGATCTCCTTGTCCAGTCGCCGCGCGAAAATTCCAGCGACGTAACTTATGCTCTCGTTAACGATCGTTTTCAGGCGGGCTACAGCATCGGTGATGCCGATGTATGGCCGCATGTCACGTTGGCGACCGTGAGGTTCAAGGCCTCGCGAGCCTATGTGGCGGCAGTGCAGACGCTGCCGGCGCCGATCCAGGCGTTCGCCGCTATCACACCTGCGAAGGTCGATGAAACCAGGCTGGCGGCCGACCTGCCGAACCTCTGCGTCGGTTTTGACGACCCCACCCTGACCGCCCCACAGAAGCAGTTCTTCCACGACCATCTCCACATTCCAGCGGACTGGAAGCGCCGGATCTATTTCGGGGTCGTCGAAGATACATTCGCCCTCGGCAGCACGCTGATCGACAACAATGGCAACGAGACGGATGTCTTCGGGCGGCCGATTGCCGATCACAAGGTGCGGCTGTCAGCCTTCTCCATGGGCGGCAAGTCGGACCTCTGCGTCCGCAAGGATCCTGAGCCCGAAACCTGGGAACTGGTGAATGTCTCCAACGAGGTGCACAACTTCCACATTCATCAGTTGAAATTCGCCATCGAACGACAGATCGGCGGGCCGGACGATGGAAAGCCGATCATGCGCGCTCCCTCGCCCATCGACGCCGTGGGCATTCCAAACACACTGCTATTCAAGAACGGACAGGCCGATCTGTTGCATGACACGATCATCGTTCCACGCGGCTCCTCCGTTCCATCTGGCGGCCCTGACCATCTCGCTTGCGGGCATGCGATTAACCGGATCGATGAAAATGACCTCCAGCTAAAGCCGGCGGCCGAAACGAACGAGTGCACGGGCATGGGCGAGAACGGTGATCTCAGCGGTATGATCCGCATCAGGCTCGACTTTGGCGGTGCGCAACTGGCTGCTTTCGACGCCGGCGGCCGCAAGATGGAAAATGCCCGCTTCTCTTATCACTGCCATATTCTCGAACACGAGGACAAAGGCATGATGGCGTCCGTCACGGTCGTCGATCCAAGCATTTATCACTAGAGCGCGTCCTTAGAACCGGAATCGCCGGCCGGACGACACCTGCAAGAGAGGTGTTCTCCTTTGTCCGGCATCACATTCATCGATCATAGCGTCTGAGCAGACTTACGCAGTTTCATGCCGGAAGCGGTTAGAAAGCCGCCGCGCCGCTGTCCGTATTAGGTGCGACTGCCCCGAGCACCCAGGTGCCAATTGACAAGACGCTGAACGCCTTGGAATTGAACTTCGTCGTCGGAAGCTCAATTGCGCGCCCAGCTACTTCTGGTAATTTTGGGCTCTGTACGAACGTGGAGGCCCAAATGCTGCGGTCATTCGAGCAACTGCGCGCCACAGCGAGGGCCGACTTGCTCATCGCGGCCGATGACGAACATGCGGCCTTGGCTGGCAGCGGCCACTACGCCACGCCGTGGCACTGGCACGATTGCCTGATGTTCATACTGCCGAGCCAGGGGACGGTCGAACTCAAGCACGAAGACCAGCGTGAAGGCACATGGCTGTCGCAGGATCGGTTCGCCGTGGTTCCGTCGAACCGGGCGCATGAGACGCGGGCGGCGATCGGCGCCCATCGTCACGTCGCCCTCTACGTCACCGGCGCAATCCTTCGCCGGCTCGACCGAGAAGCCGGCTCGTTGAGTGAGTTTTACCGACGCACGCGCACCACGACCGTGGTCAGGCGCACCGCCACCGTGCGGGCGCTGCAGGCGTTATCGCTTCGCAACGGCCGCAGCGCCTACGGCAATTCCGGGGTCAAGCACTCGCTGACATCCGCCCTGCTCGTCCAGTGCATCGCCGAGGTGATGGCCGGTGAGGTCATGGGCAGCGCCACGCACGGCGAGCACGGCATGGCGCTGGTCGAGGATCTCAAGGAGTATCTGACGCAGCACGCCGACGAACAAATCCCGCTCGACGCCTTGGCGGAGCGCTTCGGCATCTCCAGACGCCACATCACACGCCTGTTCCGCGAAGGCACCGGTTTTTCGGTGGGCGAGTTTCAGATGCGGATCCGCCTCCAGACGGCCCGCGAACTTTTGGGCGGAACCGATCTGCCGGTCGGCGAGATCGCTTTCCGGGTCGGTTTCGAGAGCGGCGCAGCGCTCGCCCATGCGATGCGGCGATCCGACGGCCGCTCGCCTTCCGATATACGAAAGCTGCTGGCCCGGCAGATCAAGATCTAAGGCCCGTTCGGACGCGCGGCCGGACAGCCGCGGCGATAGGTTGCGCGCCGTGAATTCCGCGCGAGGTAAGAATGGGTCCGGACGTCCAACTTGTCAGTGTGTTTCCCTCCGGGCCTCATGGAGGCAATCCGGCGCCGATCGTGGTCGACGCAGCCGGCATGTCCGATGCCGACATGCAGCAGATCACGCGTTCCTTCGGCCTCGAGAGCGGTTTTGTTCTTCCGCCGCCGCCGGCTTCGGATTGCGACTTCGAATTCCGCTTCTGGGTGCCCAATCACGAGATGTCGATGTGCGGGCATGCAACGGTCGGCGCGCTGTGGCTGCTCGATCGGCTGGGCAAACTGCCTGGCGACGATCTGGCAATCTGGACGAAGAGCGGCCGCGTCGAAGCCAGGATCCGCGAACGGACGAAGAATGGCGCGGCCGTAGAGATTTCGCAGCCCGCCGGCCGCGTCGAGGCGCTGCCTGACGCTGACAGGGACCGGGCAGACATCATCGAAATCCTCGGCATCCGGCCTAACGACCTTGCCCCGCAGCCGATCAGGAACGCGTCGACCAGCCGGGTCAAGACACTCGTTCCGCTGAAGAGCGTGGCGATCCTCGACAGTCTGAACCCGGACTTCACGAGGATAGAGGACCTGTGCGACCGCATCGGCTCCACCGGCCTCTATCCTTATGCCATGTTCGACAAGGACGCGCAGATCGTCGATGCGCGTCAGTTTCCGAAATCGTCCGGCTATCCCGAAGATGCGGCCACCGGCATCGCGGCATCGGCGCTTGCGTTCGGCCTGCTTGCGGACAGGATGGTGGTGGCATCGGAACGCCGGATAACCGTCCGCCAGGGACGCGCCATGCAACGCCCCTCGGAAATCCTGGTTCGCTTCCGTCTTGAGAACGGACGTCCGAACGGATGCTGGCTGGGTGGCGCCGTGCGGCTCGAAGAGTACGCGACCGTAAAGCCTTGATCGTCAACCAGTCGGGTCATGACAGGGATCAGCACCCCTGTCGGCCTGGCGACCGACGGAGTACCGCTCATGATGAAAGCATCAGCCTTCAAGGCGACCCATGGTTTCAGCCGCGACGAAGTGCGGCTCGGCAACTGGCGCGCCGCACCGTGGAATGTCTGGGCGTTTTGCAACGTCAGCGAATTCATTCCGACGGCTCGCATCGCGGCGACGCCCGGGCTGCTGGAGGAACCGGTTGTCGATGCGGAAGATCTGCTTCGTCAGACGTTTCTGCTCAACGGTCACCGTGTCACCGTCGCCGAGGTTCTCCGCGAAACCTCCGCGGATGCCATGGTCGTGATGAAGTCCGGCCGCATAGTTGCCGACTTCCACGCGCCGAACTTCACCTTACAGAGCCGGCACATCCTGTTTTCGGTGAGCAAATCGGTCACCTCGATCGTCGCCGGCATCTTGCAAGACGACGGCCTGCTCGATTTCGACGAGCTGGTGCCGCGCTATGTTCCGGAACTCAAAACCTCGGCCTATGGCGATGCGCGGGTGCGCGATGTCCTCGACATGAGAGTGAGCCTGAACTTCGAGGAGGTCTACCACGATCCGAACGGCCCCTATGCCTGCTACCGGCGCGCCGGGCTGCTTGACCCTTCCAAGCCCGGAGACGAGATAGAAACCGTCATCGAGTTCATTGCCGGCCTGAAAAAGGGCAAGGGCGGGCACGGTGGGCCGTATCACTATGCCTCGCCCAATTCCGATGTCCTGGGTCTGGTCATCCAGGGCGCATCGGGGCGGCGCTTTCCCGACCTGGCGTCGGAGCGACTGTTCCAGCCGCTCGGCGCCATGCAGGATGCGTGTATCACGGTCGACCGGGCCGGCACGCCACGCACGGGCGGCGGCATCAACATGACGGCCCGCGACCTTGCCCGCATCGGTGAAATGATGCGGCAGGGCGGCGTGGCCAACGGTCGGAGGATCGTCTCGCAGGAATGGGTGGACGACACCATCACCGGCGGATCGCGCCAAGCCTGGGCCGAAAGCGCCCCCGTGTCATGGCTGCCGCACGGGCGCTATCACAACAAATGGTACCAGACTGGCACCGGCGCCTTCTTCGCGCTCGGCATCCACGGCCAATGGCTCTATATCGATCCGCGGGCCGAGATGGTCATCGCCAAGTTCTCGTCGCAGCCAGAGGCCATCGTCGAGGATGCCAAGGATTTCAACCTCGCGCTCTTTGAGGCACTCGCGGAGATAATCTGACGCGGGAAACGATGACGCTGTAACTGACAGTGGACTGGACCAGGCTTCGCACCTGAACCAGCGATCAGCCCGACTTCTTCGATGTCCTACGTAACCGCGCCACCAACATGGCGCAGCGGGCCGCCAGTCTGAAGCAATACGCCTATGCCTGGGAGCCGCTCTATAAGACCCTCGACGACAAGCAAAAGGCGCGGCTGCGCTTCGTGACGATGGCTACCGTGCACGAGGCTAGAGATTGGATCGCAGAGGAAACGCAACTCGGCGTACTCAACCGCGACCCTATCCGCGTGCGCCTATCAGAACTGGCCGAAAGCAAGCGCCTCGTTCTTCGGGGGTGAGCGTTTTCTTTTGCCGTTTCTAGCAACAGCCTGCCGGTAACAGTGGCATTGCCGCGACATCGCATCCGCCCGTCGTCTCACCCGGTACGACGGACGTTTTTTTGGGCGATGGGACATCAACGGGTATGACGAGTTTGATTTGCGTTCCTGCTACAGTACTGGCGTCCCTCTCCCTCGACGCCATGTCATGGTTCTGACGGTTCAGTTTTGATGGCCACGCGCGCGCTTGAAGTTTTCGTTTGGTCTTTTATGTCTCAATATTCATACAGCGCTGGCTGATGCTGATCTCGTTTATTTTGCGTTCGTCAGCCACATACACGGGTACGGCGACATTGTTCCTGTGGAGAGTTGGCGGCTGCTAGGCCCGATGACCACGACAAAAGATGTGCTGCAGTGGTCGACTGCGGTCAATTTTGAAGTTCTGCGGGGAGCATTGGCACGACAGTATCAAAAATTCGAGGAGGGTGGCGAAACGTGGACCCGCTGCTCCAGGAGCTCCGCCATAACCCCATGCTGTGGCTGCTGGTACTTGTGCCGATAGCATTGGTCGCTGCGCAACTGCTGCCCGACGCGCACACGCTGCTGTTCGTCCTCTCAGTGCTCGCGATCTTGCCGCTTGCCGCCTTGCTTAGTCATGCTACCGAATCTGTTGCAGAAAAGACTGGCGACGCTGCCGGCGGGCTGCTCAACGCCACACTTGGAAACCTGACGGAACTGGTCATTGCAGGGGCGGCACTGCGCGCGGGGGAGTATGCGCTGGTTAAAGGCTCCATTGCCGGCGCTATCGTGACCAACACGCTTTTCATGCTCGGCGCATCCTTTCTTCTCGGAGGCCTTAGGCACCATCTCCAAGAGTTCAACCGAGCCACCGCCCGGCTGGACGCGGGTTTGCTCTTTTTAGCTACGATTGCGCTCATCAGTCCTTCGGCGATCGCCCGAGCTGACTTGCTGCCCGGCGCCGCTGTGACTCAGAAGCTCAGCCTCGCCTTGGCCGTCCTGCTGATTGCCGGGTATGGATTGGGCTTGCTGTTCTCGCTGAAGACACATCGCGAAATTTTTTCCGGCGCCGAGCACGTGGAATCTGGCGAACCTGCCTGGCCGATAGGGCTAGCCCTGGTCACGCTTGCCGTAGCAACGGTTTTCGTGGCGCTGGTGAGCGAGATTTTCGTCGAGTCGGTACAGAAGGCGGCAGAGACATACGGCATGAGCCAGGCGTTTGTCGGTTTTATTGTCGTGGCACTCGTCGGCGCTACCGCGGAAATGGCGGTGGCGTTTTCCGCAGCCCGCAGGAACCGGCTCGATCTGAGTGTGGGGATTGCGCTGGGGAGCGCGACCCAGATCGCGCTCTTCGTCGGTCCCGTGCTTGTGCTGCTGAGTTATGCCATCGGGCCGACGCCGATGGATCTGCAATTCTGGCCCGGCGCAGTGGTAATGGTCTTTGTTGCCACGCTTCTTGCGGCGTTCATCACAAGTGGCGGGCGTTCGGCCTGGTTTGTTGGCGTTCTTCTGATATTCGTCTATGCGGTCTTTGCCGTCACGCTATATCTGCTGCCGCCGCAAGTGCCGTGACTTTGATACGTGGTCGAACGGTTGGCTATGGGCCGGTAGCGGACCTGGCAATGTCGCCTCGGTGAAGAGGCGCCGGGCGTCCGATGGAGGCCGCTAGTTGCATCAGACATTTCGCGCGAGTGATGACCGCCCCGGAGATCGAGCAGGTGCTAGGAGCACGAGGCTGGGGATCGGCTCGCCTGCGCCCAGTCCCTCGGTAGCGCCTTTGGGCCGCGGCTGGGTCTTGGGGAGATCGGCCGGAACGAACTCATCCCGCCTTCAAGCATGCACCAGCCGGAACGATAGACGCCCCTACCCGTTTTCCAATCCTGTGCGATCCTGCACAACGCCAAGGAAATCGTTCCGGCGTCGAAGCCGTTCGGTGACATTGAGGTTCCCAAGATCGACCCAGAGATGACCGAGATCATGTCACTGATCATGGACAAGAAGACCACGCATTTCGATCCGAGCAAGTTCGAGGATCATTACGAGGAAGCGTTGAAGCAACTGATCGAATCCAAACGCACCGGCTTACCGATGCCGAAGCCGGCGCCGCGGCCGAAGGAGAACGTCAAGGATCTGGCAGGCATCCTGCGCAAGAGCATGGAGGCGGAAGGCATCGCGCCGCCAAAGGGAGAGAAGCCGAAGGCCAAGACGGCGTAATGCGTGCCATTGCCAGTTCGCCGCACGAGGGCGCGAAGCTCGGGGAAGTGATCGTTCCAACAGAGGACGGCGATGAACGCACGGAAGGAGCCAGCGATGGCCACGACCCCAGAATCGTTCGTCGATGCGCTCAACGCGGCGTTCGGCAAGCAAACGACGCAGCGGTCTGCCCACGCCAAGGGCGTCGTCCTGCTCGGCAAGTTCGTTCCGAGCGCGGAGGCGGCGAGCGTGAGCAAGGCGTTGCATTTCAAGCACGAGGTGCCGGTCACGGTGCGCTTCTCGGCCAACACGGGCATGGCCAAGATCGCCGATGTGGATCCGCAGGCCGCTCCGCGCGGCCTAGCCATCAGATTTCGTCTTCCCGACGGCAGTGACACCGATCTCGTTACCCATTCGTACGACGGCTTTCCGGCGAAGAACCCCGAGGAGTTTCAGCAATTCTTCCTGGCGCTTGCCGGGAGCAAGCCAGGCGTCCCGTCGCCGACGCCAGTTGAGGCCTTCCAGGAGACGCACCCGGCCGCGAAGGCGTTCATGACCACGCGGGATCCGCCGCCAGTGAGCTACGCGACGACCACCTACTTCGGCGTGAACAGCTTCAAATTCGTCAACGAAAAGGGCGCCGTGACGATCGGGCGCTATCAGCTCATTCCCGACGCCGGCCGCCATTTCTTGTCGAAGGACGAGATCGCCACGGCGGCGGCCAACTATCTCGAAGACGAGATTCGCCAGCGCGTTGCTCATGGGGCGGTCCGCTTCCAGGTGGTGCTACAGCTGGCAGCGCCGGGCGACAAGATTGATGATCCATCGGTGGCGTGGGCGAGCACCAATAAGATCACTGCGCTCGGGACGCTGACCGTCGCTTCGGTGGTAGCGGACAGCGAGGCGACCGAACGCGCGCTCATGTTCTTGCCGGCGCTCTTGCCTGCCGGCATCGAACCTGCGGACGAGATGATTCAGTTCCGCAACAAGACGTATCCGGTATCGTACGAGCGCCGTCATCAGTCTTGACCAGCTAGAGCGACAGCGATGCATACCTGTTACGCCCCAAAAGAGAAGCCCGCCCCGGTCTCCGGGGCGGGCTTAGTCATAGGTGCACATGCCTACGCCCCCGGGCTGATCTGGCGCGTCCGACTAATATCCCTGATAGCAGGCGCCATAGGAGCCGTAGTTATAGGGGTTGCAGTAGTAGACGTCGCCACCTCCCTGATTGAAGAAGTGCCGATTATGGTGGAAGCGGTCATCATGGCGTTCACCGCGGAAGCCGTGGAAGCCACGGGAGCCTTCGTCGTGGAAGCCTCCCATGCCATGAAATCCACCCATGCCACCGAGGCTGTGACCGCCGCCCATGCCACCAAAGCCGTGTCCACCGCCACCAAAGCCGGCGCCGCCGCCGTGACCGCCGCCACCACCATGGACAAGCTGCAGGCCGCCGCTCATGCTGTCGGAGGACTTGCGTAATAGAATGGCCGCCTCAAATTTGCCCTGGCAGGCAGCCCTGGCGCAGGACTTATTCCACGTCTGGCCGTCTGTTGCGGGCTTTGCGGAAGCTGAACTGGCGATGCTGCCGGCAAAGGCTGGAGTGCCTATGAGCGCTCCAATGCTCAGCAATCCCGAGCACGCGAGAGTTGATAGATAGCGTTTCATTGTCTTCTCCAAGGGAAATCGTCCGTGGATCCCAATGCCCGCTGATCGCAGGGGGAGGATTGACCTTGGTGCGATGATCGTCGGGGTTGGGCCTCTACCGGACCTCCTAGACAAACGCATCGCCAACGAGAAAATTCCCGGAGATTGGTCATTTCTAAGGGCACCTCATGGAAGTGCCGCGCCCGCCCCCGCCATCGAGGGACCAAAAGGTGCCCACTTGGCCGAGGCGCTCGATCGTTTCATCGAACTCCAGAGTGACTGGCGGCTCATGCAGGGCGGCAAGCAGGACAAGCGCCCGCCGTGCGCGCCCGAGAGATAAGCGCCCGGCCCTCTGCGCTTTGGGCGGCCAGAGGCTCGGTGATTTCTTAGCGATCACCGGGCCTCGCTCGACAAAAAGATAGCCCGCCCTGGGACCAGGGCGGGCAAGAATTCCATTGGCGAAGATGGTCCGTCTCTCCCAGACCATAGATTGAATGTAGCTCCGACAGAGTTGCCGGTCAGGTCGGGGAAAACGGCGCCCTGAAACGGGGAAAACCCGCGGCCTCGGGTCAGACAACGGGGTCACGGCTTGGCAGCGGTGATGCTGCGGCTGTTTAAGATGTACCTCAAATGCAACAGCAGTCTGCCATTGTGGTGGCGTTACGCACTGCCAATTGCGTGCAGCTGAACCAATGTTATTACCCCCACTCAGGACGGAGGGGGCAATCACTTTGAGAAAGTACTTCATCGCATCGGCGCTTCTTGCCGCGAGCGTCACTGCCGCGAAGGCTGCTGACGTGGTCGTTCAGGAGCCGGATGCCGCTTATGACTGGTCAGGCCCATATCTCGGTGTGCAGGCCGGTTACGGCTGGGGTAAATCTGGATATAGAGTGGCGAATGGTGCATTCGCCGATCCTGACCCCGACGGTTTCATAGGCGGCGCTTACATTGGCTATAATAAGCAGCTCGACAGTGGCCTGGTCTTAGGCGTCGACGCGGATTTCGCATTCTCGCAAATCGATGGAGCTGGAGTTTTCCCGCTATCCCCCATTTTCGTTTCGAATGGAGATGTCAATTGGAATGCGGCGGTCCGCGCCCGCATAGGTTATCGATATGATCGCTTCCTGCCGTACATCGCAGGCGGCATCGCGATTGCCGACTACCATCATGATCTATTTTTTGGCGCCACTCACGAGGATGACTTCAGAGACATCTATACGGGATGGACCATTGGCGGTGGCGTCGAATACGCAGTAACTGGCAACCTGCTCCTTCGGGGAGAATACCGCTATTCGGACTTCGGAAGCGCAAGTTTCGACGCTACGCCCCGCACCTTCGAGCACAAGGTTAACCTCAGAACCAACGATTTCCGCATCGGCATCGCCTACAAGTTCTGATCTGCATCTCCCTTGATGCCTTTGACCCCGGCGAAAGCTGGGGCGCATGAACAAGCCCGCCGCCTCGGGTGAGACGACAGGCTTCCAGTTGTTCAGACGACCGGCGTCATTGGTCGGCAAGTGGAACGTGAAACGCGACAAGCGGACCCGCCGCCTCGGATGAGACGACGTGTCGCTGGCATCCTGAGGCGGGAAGCGAATTCAGTTGCGGCACCACCAGCAGGTGCCGCCGAGCCTCAATGGAGATTGCGACCGTGAGCGTGGGGACGATCTGCGGCATGCACGTGCCGGTGAGCGTGGCGGGGGCGGTGGGTTTTGTTGGGTGTCGTGCGACCATTCTGGTGGGTGGGAGCCGTCATCCCGGTTGCACTGCCAACTCCCGTCATCGACGTTAGAGCCAAGAGGCCCATGGAGAGCGAGAAAAGCAACGTACGCATAGTCGTCACCTCCTTAGCCGTTGTTCCGCAAAGTGCGCCTGCTGAAGGGCGCCCCAATCAAGAAAGCTCGCCATCCGCAGACGACGCGCAAGGCGCTGACGGCTCGTCCGCATGTTAGCCGCCGGCATCCAGTGGTGATATGGCGCGCTTGCTCTGCTAGTCATGTCGGGGAAAACCTCAGCCTGAAACCGCGCACTGGCGCGCCAATACCCGAAGGGTGCTCTGGTATCGCTTTTGGACGCCGCCCGCCGCGCGAACTGCAGGTTCAAGGAGGCTCTGGATCTGCTCTTAGAAGGAAAGCTGAAGCGCGTCGCCGCGGATCCGCTGAAGAAGGGCATCGATGCCCTCCTTTCTACCCCGCCCTCCTGAGCGGCGCGATGAATTCCGCAACCACGCGTCCAAATACAAACTTCATTCATTCACTGCATTCGCAAGTCGTTTGACATCCGCCTTAAACCTCTCGATGATCGCCGCAGCACACTACGCGGCCGGCGGCTTCTGCTACCTAGACAACGCCGTCATCCCCGCCCTAGAGCTCAGCAGGCTGGGCTGTCTCGCCACGGAGCAAAGCTGTGCCGGAAACGCCGCCCGCAAGCGCCAGATTGCAGGTCCCGTCGACCCCGTCGGCCATGCTTGGACTATCGGCGCTCGGTGTCGTGTTCGGTGATATCGGAACAAGTCCGCTCTACACGCTGAAAACCGTGCTCGCACTCGCCGGCGAGCACCCTACTGCCGATGTGACGCTCGGGGTCCTTTCGCTGGTGCTCTGGACGTTGGTCATCATCGTGTCGGTCAAGTATGTTTCCTTCGCCATGCGCGTTGACAATGACGGGGAAGGCGGAATTCTCGCGCTGATGGCGCTTCTCGGCATCAAGCGGCAACAGCGACCTGCAATTGTTGCCCTGGGCTTGTTCGGCGCCGCGCTGATCTATGGCGACGGCGCCATCACTCCGGCCATCTCGGTGCTGTCCGCGCTCGAAGGCTTGAACATTGCCGTGCCGGCAATGGAGCCTTTCGTCGTTCCGGCCGCCGTTGCGATCCTGATTGGGCTTTTCGCCATACAGCCGTTCGGCACCGCGTGGATCGGCCGGATTTTCGGTCCAATCATGGCGCTGTGGTTCTGTTCGATCGCCCTGCTTGGCATCTGGGGCGTGCTAAAGCATCCGGCCGTGTTCGCCGCCATCGATCCACGCTACGGGATCCACTATCTGCTGTCCGACGGTTTAGGCAGCTTCCTTGTCCTCGGCGGCGTGTTCCTGTGCGTGACGGGGGCGGAGGCGCTCTACGCCGACATGGGACATTTCGGCGCCTGGCCGATCCGGCTTGCCTGGTCGACGGTCGTCTTTCCGAGCCTTGTTCTGAACTACGCCGGACAGGCGGCGATCATCCTCGACGGGGGATCGACTCAAGGCAATATCTTCTATCGCCTCTGTCCCGAACCCTTGCTGATTCCGCTCGTGGTCCTTGCGACGCTCGCGACGATCATCGCGAGCCAGTCGATCATCACCGGGGCCTTCTCGATGTCCCGGCAGGCAATCCTGCTCGGCTGGCTGCCCCGCCTCAAGATCGTCCAGACCTCGGCGGAAGGCTATGGCCAGATTTATGTGGGCGCCATCAACTGGATGCTGATGATTGCGACTGTCGGTCTGACGATCGGGTTCGGCAAGTCGGACAACCTGGCCGCCGCCTATGGTATCGCCGTTTCGCTCACCATGCTCATGACCTCGGCGCTGTTGTTCATCGCCATGCGCGAGGTCTGGGGCTGGAGCCTCCTGGCCAGCGGCGCGGTCGCGGGTTGCTTCTTCACCATCGACGCGGCGTTCTTCCTGGCGAATGTCGTGAAGGTCCTCGATGGCGGCTATGTCCCGCTGCTGCTTGCCGCCTGCGTGTACGGGGTGATGCTCATATGGCACAGCGGCGCGGCAGCGGTTGCCAGAAAACTGCACGCAACGCTGGTGCCCGTGGACCAGTTCATGAAGCAAATCGTGGCGGCAGGCGTGCCACGCGTTCCCGGCACGGCGGTGTTCCTGACCCGGAGCACCCACGGCACGCCGCCGATCATGGCCTGGCACGTCAAGCGCAACAGGGCGTTGCACAAGCGCCTGCTGGCTCTCACGGTGCAGATGCAATCGATCCCCTGGGTGGCGGACGAGGATCGGCTGTCGATGGCGGAGGAAGCCCCGAATTTCTGGCGGGTCACGGCGCGCTACGGTTTCATGGAGCGGCCAGACATTCCGGTCCTCCTGCGTCACGCCCATGCCGGAGGATGTGGCATCGACCTCGACGATGTCACCTACTATATCGGCCGCGAGACGGTTGTCGGCCGCGAACGCGCTCGTTGGCCGTTAAGGATTCGCAGCCGGCTGTTTGCCTTGATGGAGCGCAACAGCGCCCATATCACGGACTTCTGTCGGATACCTGTCGAGAGTGTCGTTGAGATCGGTCGCCAGGTTGCGATTTGATCCGATCTCGACGTCGGGCGGTCCGTCGGCGTTGGCTGAAGCTTCGCCGCAAATTCATCCGCGATCGCACGGCAAAGGGGCGCGTTGTGGAGCCGACGCTTTCCGATCTGATCTTCGAATGGCTGTCAATTTGCGCTGCGCCGATCAAGCGCCGCTCATGGCAACGTTCGAAGCTGGCTCCGGCACACTACTTGCCTTGCTTGCGCAACGCCTCGATCAGAAGAACGGCTGCCGGCCCCGACGAAGCGGGGTTCTGCCCGGTGATCAGTCGACCATCGACCACGGTGTAGACACCCCATTTTGACCTCGGAGAAGGTGGCGCCGAGCTTCAGCATCTCGTACTCAACGAGGAATGGGACGATCTTGGTCAGGCCGACTGCTTCCTCTTCGCCATTGGTGAAGGCGGTCACGGTCCGGCCGGCCACGAACGGGGTGCCATCGGGATTCTTCACACGGTGCAGACGCGATGGTCTTGCGGGCGCCCACGAAGGATTCGATCAGCTTGATGCAGAAGATCCGCACTCGATGCTGGTCTGCCATGCTCCAGGCGTCGGCAAAGTCCAGTGCTTGCTTGTGCGGCCTGAAAGCCGCCGGCTGCCCGAGGCGGCCGACCGTCTTGTCACTGCCTTGGCAAACACGTTTCATGATCGTCTATCATCGTATCACGACGACTGGAATCTTCGTCTTCGTCAATACCTCAAGGGTCTGGCTCCCGAGCAACAACTTGCTAAGACCGCGCCGGCCATTAGATGCCATCACGATTGCATCACACCGTAAGTCTTGTGCCGCTTCAATGATTGCTTCGGCTGGTTTGGCCTCATCGACATAGACCGTTTCCGCAGCCAGGCCCATCTGCTCCGCCATGGCCTTGGCCGCGGAGAGAACGGAAGCTCCATACTGCTCGCTGCGCTCCAGGTAGGCTTCAATTTCCTCAGTAGTGCTCGGCCACCCGAAACCCGGCATCGCAAGGGGATATTGTTCTGTCACGTGTATGATCGTGACTCTGCTGCCCAGCGCACGCGCAAGTGCCAAGCCGTGCTCCAAGCCCTTGTGTGCAAGCACCGATCCGTCCGTTGCTATTAGAATGTGCTGATACATGCCAGCTCTCCCTATGTTGCTGGTCGACGGATGGCCAATGCCGTAGCCACCAGGCCCTTTCGTCGTTGCCCCCTGCCCGCCCCTCGATATCTCCGCGAATTTCGTTCGTCGGAAGATAGCGCTGCCGCGGCGGCTTGCACTGCTGCCGTGATCACAATTTGCCGCGATGAGCGTTTAATGGCCTCCTCAGCCGCCTCTTCCAAGACGTCGCCTTGCGTCTCGATCGTGGATGTTGCCGGCGTCATGCAGCAAGTCGTCCCGCCTGGTGGCTGATGGGGTGACGATCCCGGGAGAGGCCCAACCGCCGACGCTCATATTCGGAGGCGAACTTGTCGGGATCAACGCACCGAGCCTCAAGGATCGGCTGCAAATGTGCCTCGAAGAGACACCGCTCTGCTGCGCTGAGGTCATTCATAGAACGAACCATGAGGCTCTGCGCAAGGTGATCCTCTGGCCGCCGCTCGTTGAAAAATCCCTCATCGATCAAGTCCCGGAGGACATCGAGATAGTCCATATGAAATTGCCAATCCCAAGCGCTGTCGTCCTGGCAGAACACAGCAGCATCCGGAGATTCGTGCGGTACGTGGCTGGTCGCCATTTCGGCCTCCTTAACGTGACCCCAGAACAGAACAAAATAAGAACACACAAGTCAAGGGGGGGGACATGGTGGACGGCGCTCGTCAGCCACCCGTTTCTCGCCCCTGCCAATTTCGCACCACGCGCCGATCGACACGTCTTGTTTCGAACGCGGGAATCGGGTGGTTCCCAACGGAGGCTTGAATACCTTGCTGCCCGTAACGACAGCAGAAAGATGTTCGAGACATGGATCTACTTAAACATAAGGTCGCCATCGTCACGGGCGCGTCTTCCGGAATCGGTCGGGCTGTTGCGCTGATGTTTGCCAAGCAAGGCGCGGCGATGGTCCTAACCGCGCGGCGCACAACTCCACTTGACGAGGTTGCCCAGACAATCCGAAGCAAGGGAGGGCGTGCAATCACCGTCGGCGGCGATGTCGGCCTGCCCGAAACCCACGAAATGGCCGTCGCTGCCGCAACGAGTGAATTCGGAGGCCTCGACATCGCCATCAACAATGCTGGCACGGTTGGTCCGGCAAGGCCGCTGGCGGAGATTTCGCCGGAGGAGTGGCAGCACACCCTGACGACAAATCTTACGGCAGCATTTCTCGGAGCGCGCAGTCAGATTCCGGCGATGCTTTCGCGCGGCGGAGGCTCGATCGTCTTCACGTCCAGCTTTGTTGGCACCAGCGTTGGCATTCCCGGCATGGCGGCTTATGGCGCTTCCAAGGCTGGATTGATGGGCTTGGTGAAGGGGATAGCCGCCGACTACGCCGCACTGGGCATCAGGGCCAACGCGCTTTTGCCCGGCGGTGTGGATACCGCAATGGCAGGCGATCAGAGCCAGAAGGACTGGGCCGCAGGCCTGCATGCGATGAAGCGGATCGCTCGACCCGAGGAGATTGCCTCTAGCGCTCTTTTCCTCGCCAGTTCGATGGCCAGTTTCGTCACGGGAGCGGCCCTGTTCGCCGATGGTGGCAACGCCGCGGTCAAGTGATCGATCGACGTCCGAGGTACGCAAGAAGCGCTTGCGGGGGCACGCTCCGCCAGCGCTTCAGCACATGAACCGGATCGGCCCATTGCTGACGCAATCATTCGTAGCGCGAGACTGCGGTTGAGACGATGCACTTGATCGTCTCAACCGATGATCCACCACCGTTTGACCAAAGCCCGCATCGATCAAACGGTGCTTGCTTTTGGCCTTAGCGGAGTTCCTTTGCGCGATCCCAAGCTTGGGAGGCATTGCCTTCAGCGTTCTGCTGAGCACACATGCGCCGGGCCGATCGGCAATAGCGTATCGCCACGAACTGGCCGCGCAGACCAGCCCGGACGCCGCTGCAACCGCGCGAGCGGTAGTCCTGACATCAGGCGCGCCTTCGCGGGTGGACGCTTTTGGGCGAGGTGTTCATGCGCGTGCGTCTATCGCAGCGGGGCCGAACAAGCTGTTACCGTGACAACACCCGTTCGATGCGCGAACTATGTCGCCGGCGGCTACGGTTATCCACGAATAGCAGAGTTTTCCGGAAGGCGTGTTGGCTGCTCGAAGGGGCTCAATGATGGAGCTGAAGGCCAAACATCAAGATCGCAAAGCGGATTTCGTAACTATCCCTCGCCTGCGTTTCCTCTCAAGGTTCGCCTGCTCCGATCTCCGCGCGCCGTTTAGCGACGTAGGCGTCCAGCTCCTCACGGATGGCTGGATCGAGCGCCGGCTCCTCGTATTCGCGAAGCGCCTGCTGCCAAATATCGGTCGCGCGCTCCAGCGCATCGCGCCCGCCCGCTTCCTGCCAACTGCCGTAGTTTTGCCAATTGGAGAGGATCGGCTGGTAAAAGGCGGTCTCATAGCGCGCCATTGTGTGCTCGGAACCGAAAAAATGTCCGCCAGCCGGTACCGATTTGATGGCCTCGAAGCCGAGATCGTCCTCGGAGAAGGGCACGGGCTCCAAGAAGCCCATCATGTTCTGCAGGATCTCGACGTCGAGCACGAGCTTCTCGTAGGAGGCGGTCAACCCGCCTTCAAGCCACCCGGCCGCGTGATAAACAAGGTTGGCCCCGCCAAGCACCGCCCCCCAAGTCGCCATCTCCGTTTCGTATGCCGCCTGAAGATCGACCACATTCGACGCGTTGGCGTTCGAGGTCCGATAGGGAAGCTTGTAGCGCCGCGCGAGCTGGCCCGCGACAATGTTCGCCTTGGCGTTTTCCGGTGTGCCGAAGGCCGGTGCTCCCGAGCGCATGTCCACGTTGGATGTGAATGCACCGTACATGACCGGCGTGCCTGGATTGACGAGTTGGGCCAGCACAACGCCGAACAGGGCCTCGGCATTCTGCTGGCAGAGCGCCGCGGCAAGCGTCACTGGAGTCATGGCACCCATAAGCGTAAACGGCGTGATGGTCACCGGCTGCCCGTGCTCGGCCATGGCGATAAGCCCGTCAGCCATAGCGTCATCTAAGAGCCGCGGGGAGTTGACCGAAATGATCGTGATTACACCTGGGGACTGGCGCATCTCTTCAACGCCGATACCGCGTGCAATCGCCATCATCTTGATGCCGTCGACTGCACGACCGCGGCCGATCGCACTGCAGTGGAAGCAGAGATCGCTGAGCGCGAGGTTTGCGTTGTAGGTGTCGAGGTGGCGTGAATTGGCTGGCCGCTCGATAGGTGCGCAGACCTGGTTCCCGAGAATATGGATGGCGTTGAAGTAATGGGCAAGCCTGGTAAAGTTCTGATAGTCGGCAAGATTGCCCTGCCGTCGACCGTTGATCCTGTCGTGGACGTTCGGTGGGCCGGCGACGAGGCCGAAGGCCATCGTGTTGCCTCCGATTGTCAGGCGTTTCGCCAGGTTGCGGCTGGTGAGCGTGAAGGAGGAAGGCGTGGTGGCGAGCGCGGCGTTTACTATGGATTCATCGATGCGGATCGTCAGGTGTTCGCGGTCAACTATGGCACCAGCCTTTTCAAAAAGAGCCATGGCCTTTTCGCTCATGACGCGAATGCCGATTTCGGACAGGATGCGCATCGAATTGCGGTGCAGGGCGTCCAGCCGCTCCTCGTCAAGCAATTGCATCGGCGAATAGATGTTGACGACCTCCCGCCACGGCAACTGCGATATGCCGCCGCCTCCCCGACCTGCCCGCGATCGCCGTCCGCCGCCGCGTCTGTCACTCATCGAAAACTGCCTTTCGAGCGATTGCATCCCGTCCGGGGCATTAACCAGCCCAACGGGAAATGCATGCGACTTTTCGTGTTCCGCCTCGCTGAAACTATGTCCAATAGCGCGCTGGTCTTCACACGATAAGTTCGGAGGCAATGACCAAGAAAAACGGGGTCATGGCGCGCTTGCATCTTGCACGTCGCGCCCGAGCCAGACTAGCCTCCGGCAAAGAGGAAAACCTGTAGTGAAACCATCCCCGCCATTGAACTACATCCGATCCTTCGAATGTTCCGCCCGGCATCTCAGCTTCACCGAGGCGGCCAACGAGCTCGGTTACACCCAGGCCGCCATCAGCAGTCACGTGCGCGCGCTTGAACAGTATCTCGGCCGCCAGCTCTTCATCCGCTATCCGCGCAGCCTCAAGCTGACGGAGATGGGCGAGGCCTTCCTGCCCACTTTGCGACAAGCGCTAAACCAGATCGATTTCGCCACGGAAACCGTACTGGCATCGGCGCGCAATAAGACTGTCGTCATCTCCTGCCCGACGAGCCTTGCCGAAAACTGGCTGGCGCGATGCGTCGCCGGCTTTAGCCGGAAACATCCCGACGTGGAGATTCTCCTGCACGGCACCATATGGGAGGATTCGACGGAACAGATCGCCGATATCCTTATTTCTATCCGTCGCTTCGACAACGTGCCGGCAAATGGGATGCAATTGTGGAACGACCGGCTCGCGCTGCTGTGCGCGCCGCAACTCATGCATGGCCAGAATGCGATCAAGACGCCGGGGGACGTCCTGAATTCAAACTGGATTGCCGTACACGGCCGGCAGGAATTCTGGCAGGACATGGCGGACGCGCTCGGCATCGACGCATCCGCAAACGACAAGCGGCTCTCCACCAACTCTACCAACATCGCTCTCGAAATGGCGGCAAACGGCGCCGGTTGCATCGTGACCCCACAGTCGCTCGCGCGAATCTATGTGGACCGTGGCCTGCTCGTCGAGCCGTTCAAGACCCGGACCAAAAGCGCATGGAACTACTATCTCTCTGAAGCGCAGGCTTCCAAAGGAGCGACAGTCGCGAAGGTACGCGACTGGATTATTGCGGAAGCGCAAAAGGTCGCCGACTAACCTACGAGGCCAGTAAGGGCCAATTCCAGGCTAGCGAAAGCCCCCTTGGCAACAAACGAAAATTGCGGGCTCAATGACCCTGTTTTATTTGCTCATCTGACGTCGAAAAGAGCTGATTTCCCTATCTCGCCGGCTTTTGGAAGAAGCCGGCCATCCCTAGACTTGGACCTACCGGCACAGGCTCGTCGGCCGCAGAAGTCATAGGTTCAAGGCTGGAAATTCATGCGCTCCCACGCTCAAGCGGTCGTCATTGGCGGCGGTCTCATCGGATGTTCTATTCTCTACCACCTCACCAAGCTCGGCTGGTCCGATGTGGTGCTTCTTGAGCGCAGCGAACTAACGTCGGGTTCAACCTGGCATGCGGCGGCCAACATCCACGGCCTACACGACTCCACCAACATCAGCCTGCTGCAACACTACACGATGGCGCTTTACAAGGAACTGGAGGTGGAAACCGGCCAGGGCTGCGGCATCTTCCAGCCAGGTTCCCTGTATCTCGCGCAGACCGAGGCGCGTGAGCACCAACTCCGCCTCCAAGAGGCCAAGGCCCGGCGCTACAAGATGAGCTTCCACGAAATCGGCCGCGACGAGGCCGAACGCCTCCATCCTCTCGTCAACTTCGATGGCATCCGCTGCATCATGTATGAGCCCGACGGTGGCAATGTCGACCCGTCAGGCGTGACCATGGCCTATGCTGCGGGTGCCCGGCAGCGCGGCGCCGAGATTCATCGTTTTACGCCCGTCACGGGCACCGAGGCGCAGCCGGACGGCAGTTGGATCGTGCGCACGCCGAAGGGCGATATCCGCACTCAATGGGTCGTAAACGCCGCTGGACTGTGGGGGCGCGAGGTGGCGGCAATGGCAGGACTGGAACTTCCGCTGATCCCAACCGAGCACCAGTATTTCGTGACGGAGACCCTACCGGAGATCGCCGCACTCGACCGCCGGCTTCCTTCTGTCGCCGACCGAGACGGCGAGTATTACCTCCGGCAGGAAGGCCTCGGTCTTCTGATCGGTGCCTATGAAAGGGATATGCGGTTCTGGGCGGAGGACGGCACCCCGCTCGGTTTCGGCCACGAACTCTTCCCGGACGACCTCGAACGTATCGAGGAGAACATGATGCGCGCGATCGATCGCGTCCCGGTCGTTGGCGCGGCAGGCATCAAGCGCGTGATCAACGGGCCGATGATCTGGTCGCCGGACAGCGCGGCGCTGTTCGGCCCGGTCCCGGAGCTCAGCAACTATTTCTGCTGCAACGGCATCATCCCCGGCTTCTCACAGTCCGGTGGCATGGGCAAGCTAGCCGCGGAATGGATGATCGAGGGCGAACCCTCACTCGACATGTTCGGCTGGGACATGGCCCGCTTCGGCCACTGGGCAGGCAAGGCCTTCACCAAGGCGCGCGTACAGGACCAGTACAGCCACCGCTTCAAGATCCACTTTCCCAACGAGGAGCGCACGGCGGGTCGTCCCGTTCGAACTCGTCCAGCTTATGAAATGCAGAAGGCAATGGGCGCCGTCTTCGGCCTCAACTTCGGTTGGGAACACCCGCTCTGGTTCTCCGCCGATGGAGAGCCGAAGGAGGAGACGATCGGCTTCACCCGCCAGAACTGGTGGGCGCCCGTCGGTCGTGAGGCGCGCATGCTGCGCGAGAAGGCCGGCATCATCGACATTTCGAACTTCGCCAAATATTCGGTGAAAGGCCTTGGTGCCACCGCCTGGTTAAACACAATCTTCGCCAATCGCATGCCGACGCAGCTTGGCCGCTCTTGTCTGACGCCGCTCATCGGCAAGCGGGGCGGTATCGCGGGCGATTTCACCGTCACGAAGCTCGGCGAGGACGAGTTCATGATCTTTGGCTCCGGCATGGCGGAGCGTTACCATCAGCGCTTCTTCAAGGCTATCCCGCTTCCAGAAGGCACCACCTTCACTTCGATGACCGAGCGCCTCAGTGCCTTCAATGTCGCAGGGCCGCAATCACGCGAATTGTTGACGCGCCTGACGAACGAGGACCTTTCCAACGAGAGTTTCCCATTCATGCGATCGCGCAAAATGAGCGTCGCCGGCGTCGATGTTATCGCGCTGCGTGTATCCTTTACCGGCGATCTCGGCTGGGAGCTCTATTGCGACGCGGATCAGCAGGTGACGCTTTACGAAGCCCTGCTAGAAGCGGGCAAGGAACTCGATGCAGGCCCTGTCGGCTCACGCGCGCTCACCTCTCTACGCATCGAAAAGGGCTACGGCAGTTGGAGCCGGGAATACTCGCCGGAATATTGGCCGCAGGAATGCGGGCTCGATCATCTGATCAAGAGCGACAAGCGTCTCTTCCTCAATAGGGAGGCCTATCAGAAGATTGCCGAGGAACGTCCAAGGCAAAAACTTGCGATGGTGTCGATCGACGCCATGGATGCCGACGCCACGGGGGGCGAGCCGATCTTCCTAGCCGACGGCACCCCGATCGGCCAGGTTTCGTCCGGCGCTTACGGTTACAATGTGGGCCTGTCGCTCGCCCTATGTTATATCAAGACAGACATGGCAAAGCCCGGAGACAAAGTCAGCGTCGCTATCCTTGGCCGCCCACACGAAGCCATAATTCTGGAGCGGCCGCCATTCGATCCGGAAGGAATAAGGCTTCGAACGTAACAGGCTTCGTTGGGAGTGACCGGCGAGGCAAGATGGGTTTCGCTATCAATGGCGTCTTCGACGGTGAGAGACTTTCACTGGCGGAACTTGGGCCCTCAAAATACGGACGGAACGACAAGGAGCGCGATGACCATGGCGGAGAACAAGGCAATCACGGCTAATGTTCTAGCAGGCTGTAACGCTATTGCGGCAACTTCCATGTGCGTCAATCCAATTCGGCAGTCGTACGACCTGATCTTGTCGACCACCCTTTAACTATTTATTGGTCGTGATCGCTTCTGGCGGCGCAAACGCAACGTGCAAGGTGTCCTCTGGCAACGTCAGCCTTTGGTGAACCGCTGCGGCGACCTAATTGGATGGGGCCCAAAGCCGACACGTACAGCCCCCTGCCTGTGAGAGGCTGCTTCGGGCCGGAGGCGGACTGTCTGCTTTACGGCGGCATTTAACTGAAGCGGACATTCGGTGACGTTGCCCAAGGTTTCCCGGCAGCGGTTGAAGGCCGTTCAGTATCTGCCTTTGCCCAGATTGTGAGACGATTCCCGGTCGATACTGATATCGAGATTGCCTCGGCCATCGGTGCGCCGCACATCGTGCGCGCCATCGCCCGCCGTGCGCTCAAGCCCTCGAATGTGAGCATCAAGCAGCGCCGCAGCTTTTCCGGTGTCGCGGTTTTTCAGGGCATTCACGATCTGCCGATGAGCGTGATTTGAACCGGGCCGCCAGCCTGCGGAGCGTGTTGCGGCAAAGATGACGCGCGAGTTTGCAAGCTGGAGATCGTCCAGCATGGTCAGTAGTCTTGGCATCTTGCAGGGAGCCACAAGCGCTCGGTGAAAGGAGCGATTGGCCCCCTCCCATTCCGCTATGGACTTTGCCTGATCTCCTGCCGCGAGTGCCTGCTCTATTTTTTCGAATGAGGCAGCGTTCATTCTGGGTGCGGCCAGCTTTAGAGCGAGCGTCTCCAGGGCAGCGCGGATTTCGACGATTTCCTGGATCGACGCAGGGTCCAGGGGTGAAACGCGCATGCCTCGACGCGGTTCGTTGATGACCAGGCCTTGAGCCCGGAGCAGCTGAAAGGCTTCGCGAGCCGGTACGTGGCTTGCACCGAACTCCTCTGCGATCCGATCCTGCCGAAGCGGCGTCCCGGGAGCGAGTTCTCCCGAAACAATTCTCTCTCCGATCACTTGTGCAATTCGCTCGGCGACTGTTTCTGCCATCCCCACTCCATAGATTATCTATGATATTTTCGATTGCCTGACCCTCGTTGGGGCCATAGCCTGAGACCCAGTCAGCATAATCATAGATTATCTATTCTACAAGCGCGGCCTGATGCTGCACCGCGGGGCCTCGCGCCAGGAGAATGCTCATGTTGGAAAGAGAGGCGGCCGTACAGGTCAAAGGGAGCCGCATGCCCGCGCGCTGGACGCCGAGTTCGGCGCGTCAGCTTTACGACCTGCCGTTCAATGACCTGCTGTTCAAGGCGCACACCGCCCATCGAACGCATTTCAATCCCAACCAGGTCCAGCTCAGCAAGCTGCTCAATATCAAGACAGGCGGCTGTCCGGAGGATTGCGGCTATTGCAGCCAGTCTGCCCACCATGCGTCCGGCGTAAAGGCCTCGAAGCTCATGGAACCGCAAGCGGTGATTGAAGAGGCGCGCAAGGCCAAGGAAGGCGGAGCGACCCGCTATTGCCTTGGCGCTGCCTGGCGCAGCCCTAAACCGCGCGACGAGGCGGCAATCGTCGCGATGGTGAAAGGGGTGAAATCCCTCGGTCTGGAAACCTGCATAACGCTCGGAATGCTGTCGCAGGAACAGGCCCAGACGTTCGCCGATGCAGGCCTCGACTACTACAACCACAACATCGACACCTCGGAGCGCTTTTACCCCGAGGTCGCGACCACGCGGACCTTCGACGAGCGCCTGGAAACGCTGGCCCATGTCCGCGAGGCCGGCATCAAGGTTTGCAGCGGTGGGATATTGGGACTGGGCGAGACCGTCGACGACCGTATCGATATGCTCGTCACGCTCGCGAACTTGCCGACCCCACCCGAAAGCGTGCCGATCAACATGCTGATCCCGATGCCGGGCTCCCGGCTGGAAAAAGCTTCGCCGCCCGATCCGATCGCCTTCGTCCGCATCATCGCCCTTGCCCGCTTGATGATGCCGCTGTCCCATGTGCGCCTTACTGCCGGGCGGACGGCAATGAGCGATGAGATGCAGGCGCTATGCTTCTTCGCCGGTGCCAACTCGATCTTCATAGGCGACACGTTGCTGACAGCGGCAAATCCCGGCGACGACCGCGATGCAAGCCTCCTCAACCGGCTCGGCCTCATTCCGGAAACACTGGAGCAGGCTGAATGATCTCCGGCCCACTTGCCCGCTACGATACAAAGCTGAAGCAGTTCCACCAGAAAGGCCGCCTGCGCGTGCTCGGCACGGATGCTGGCGCCGATTTCACCTCGAACGACTATCTCGGCCTTGCTGCATCGCCCCGTATGCGGGCTGCCCTAGTCGCCGCGCTCGAACGCGGTGTTCCAGCCGGTGCGGGCGGATCGCGCTTGCTGCGCGGCAATCACGCCGAGCATGAGGCGCTTGAGGAAGCAGCGGCAATCTTCTTTCGCTCCGAGCGCATGCTCTATTTCGGCAGCGGCTATGCGGCGAATGTGGCCGTTCTTTCGACGCTCCCCCAACGTGGTGACCTCGTGGTCCATGACGCGCTTGTCCATGCAAGCGCGTATGAAGGCATGCGAGCGGGACGCGCCGAGGTCGTGCCGGTGCCGCACAACGACGCCGGCGCGGTGGAGGACGCCATTCGCTCCTGGCGCGCTGCCGGCGGCACCGGATGCCCCTGGATCGTCGTCGAAAGCCTCTATTCGATGGATGGCAACCGGGCGCCGATGTTCGATCTGATCGAGATCGCGGATCGCCACAACGGCTTCCTCTACATCGACGAGGCGCATGCAACAGGTGTGCATGGCATCGATGGACGCGGCTATGCGGCCAACCTCGAAGGCCGGGACAACGTCATCGTGCTCCACACCTGCGGTAAAGCCCTCGGCTCCTCAGGAGCGCTTGTTGGGGCAAGCAGAGTGATCTGCGACTTTCTCGTCAACCGGGCCCGACCTTTCATTTACGCCACCGCGCCCTCGCCGTTACAGGCGGCCAGCGTCCGTCAGGCGTTGGCCATTCTCTCGGAAGAACCCGAACGGCGAGCCAGACTTCACGCGCTTGTCGATTTCGCAAACGAGCGATTTGCCGAGCGTTTCGGCAGGGCCGGAAGCGGTACGCAAATCCTGCCCGTCATCATCGGCGACAACGGCCGGACCATCCGCATGGCCGAGCGTATGCAGTCGGAGGGGTTCGACATTCGAGCCATTCGTCCCCCCACGGTCCCTGCCGGAACCGCCCGACTGCGCATCACAATCACGCTGAACGTCGACGCGCCGACCATCACCCGAATGATCGACCAGCTCGCGGTGGCGATGGCGGAGGAGACACCATGAGCAAGTGCCTTATTGTCACCGGAACGGACACCGGGGTCGGCAAGACGGTGTTTTCGGCCGCGCTCACCGATGCCCTGGGCGCCTGCTACTGGAAGCCGGTTCAGTCGGGCCTGGACGGGGAGACCGATAGCGAAACGGTAGCGCGGCTTGGCCGGCTAACGCCAGAGCGGATCTGGCCCGAAGCATGGCGTCTTAAAACACCTGCTTCACCGCATCTGTCGGCCCGGATCGACGGCGTTGCGATCGATCCCGAAACGCTTGCGCCACCCCGCACATCCTTGCCTCTGGTGATCGAGGGCGCGGGTGGCTTGCTCGTGCCGTTGACCCCGCAGCGCACATTTGCCGACGTCTTCGCGCGCTGGCGCCACCCTGTCGTCCTTTGCGCGCGGACCGAACTTGGAACCATCAACCACACGCTGCTGTCGCTGGAGGTCATGCGGCGGCGGCAGATCCCCATCCTCGGCATCGCCTTCATTGGCGACGACCATCCCGATACGACGCAAATCATCATAGAGATGGGCGGGGTTCCAAGCCTCGGTCGCCTGCCGCGCCTCGATCCGTTGACGCCGGACGAACTGCTCCGTGCTTTCCATGATCACTTCGATCTCCGAGTATTTCAGGAAGCCTCGGCATGATCGGCTCTTACAGGACGTCACCTGTATGGCATCCCTTCACTCAGCACCGTCTCGATCCGGTGTTGAAGAAGATCATCCGGACGGAGGGTGCCTATCTGATCGATGAGGACGAACGACCAGTTCTCGACGCGATCTCTTCCTGGTGGGTGATCACCCACCAGCATCGTCATCCGACCATCATCGAAGCGATCGGAACGGCGCTTGAGCGCTTCGATCAGATCATCTTCGCCGAATACAGCCATGAACCGGCGGAGGAGTTGGCAAAAGGCCTGATCCTGTTGGCCCCACCCGGTCTGGCCCATGTCTTTTTCTCCGACAGCGGATCGACTTCGGTCGAGGTCGCCCTGAAGATGGCGCTGGGCTTCTTTCACAATGGCGGAGCCCCGCGCTCACGCATCGTCGTCATGGAGCACAGCTATCATGGCGATACCATCGGCACCATGTCGGCCGGCGCGCGCGGCATCTTCAACGCGGCCTATGAGCCACTGCTGTTCGACGTCGATACCCTTCCATTTCCCGCCCCCGGCCGGGAGCAGGACACGCTCGACGCGCTGGAGCGTTTCTGCCGCGAAGGCAAGGTGGCGGCCCTTCTGATCGAGCCGCTGGTTCTCGGTGCCGGTGGCATGAAGATGTATGCGCCGCATCTGCTGGCGGAATTCCAGCGGATCACCGAACGCTATGGAACCCTGCTGATCGCCGACGAGGTGATGACCGGCTGGGGGCGGACGGGAACACTTTTCGCGTGCGAGCAATCCGGCGTGACGGCAGATATCCTGTGCACGTCCAAGGGGATCACCGGCGGCGCGCTGCCGCTGGCGGCGACGCTATGCACGCCGGAAATCTTCGACGCCCACCTGTCCGAAGATCGCAGCCGGACGTTCTTCCATTCCAGCTCCTACACAGCCAACCCAATCGCCTGCGCAGCGGCGCTGGCCAATCTGGATGTCTGGCGGGACGAGCCGGTGGTCGGGCGCATCCAGGCATTGGCGGAGATGCACCGCGAGAGGCTGGCCCCGTTCCGATCCGATCCGCGCTTCGTCAATGTCCGGCAACAGGGCACCATTGCGGCGCTCGATATTATGGCCGGGACGAAGGGCTATCTCTCGGAGGTCGGCCCGAAATTGAGGACCTTCTTTCGCCAGAGAGACATCCTTCTCCGTCCGCTAGGGAACGTAATCTATCTGATGCCCCCCTATTGCGTGACGGCCAGCGATCTCGATCGCGCCTATGAAGCCATTCTCGAGGCCGCCGATCTGATCGAGACAGGCGCGTTATGACCTGCTCGAGCCATATTGCCGGTTTCGGGCACTATGTTCCCGCCCGGCGCGTCGAAAACGCGGAGATCGAAGCGCGCCTAGGGCTGGATGCCGGATGGATCGAGCGTAGAACGGGCATCAGGGAGCGGCGCTGGGCCGCACCGGACGAGACACTGACGGATCTGGCGACGAACGCTGCGGCAATGGCACTCGACGGTGCAGGTATCGACCGCGGCGCGGTCGCGCTGACGCTTCTTGCGACATCGACGCCCGACCATCTTCTGCCGCCATCGGCTCCGCTGCTAGCTCACAAGCTTGGTCTTCCGGCGTCGGGAGCGGTCGATCTCGCCGGAGCCTGCTCGGGCTTCCTCTATGCCCTTGTGCTTGCCGACAGTTTCGTAAAGGCGCAGGGCAAGCCGGTGCTTGTCGTTGCCGCCAACATATTGAGCCGGCGCATCAATATGGACGAGCGGGGCAGCGCGGTTGTTTTCGCCGATGCCGCGGGAGCGGTCGTGCTCGTCCCATCCGCTGATCCCGATTGCGGTACTCTCGGCGTCGACCTGGTGTCCGATGGCAAGGACTACGGCCTGATCTCGATTCCCGCCGGCGGCAGCGCATGCCCGTTTCTTGGAGGCATGGACCCTAGCGAACTGCAAATGACCATGCGGGACGGCAAGGCCGTGTTCGCGCAGGCCGTCCGGATGATGGGCCAGTCCGCGGTACGGGCCATGGAACAGGCAGGGCTTGCGGTGCAGGACATACATCGGTTCGTCCCGCATCAGGCCAATTCGCGCATCATAGACGCGGTCTGCGATCAGCTTGGTGTTCCCCGCCACAAGGCGGTCCGGACGATCGATGAGTTCGGGAATTCCTCGGCGGCGACGATCCCTCTTTCTCTCTCGTTAGCCAACAGGGAGCGTCCTTTTGCCCCTGGCGAACGTCTGCTTCTCGCCGCCGCAGGAGCTGGAATGGTCGGGGGAGCCATGGTTTTCGGAATGGGCGGGAATTATCGACGTTCCATTCCCTGAAGCCCGCCACAATTGAACGTTGGCTGGGCGGCGATATCTGCTTGCGGCGCAAGCGCGCCCTCTCGCGCGCAATGTCAGCTTTCAGGAAACGGTAGAGCTTCTCTCAACGGCCGATATGTGCGCAATGCTGACCGGCAGCGTTGGGCCGCTAGCAGACAGTCGGCTTTCGGCGTGGCAAACGAGATAGCTGACTTTCTACGGATCGGTAGTTGGCTCTGGATTGGCGGGTCAAACAAAGTGATTCTAAGCAGCGTCAGTCGAACCGGCATTTTCGGAGACTGCAACCTTCGCATCTTTGTCGTTGACGCCGAACTTTTCCTTGATGGCCTCGCGGATCTCCTTTTCGATCGCCTCACGTTCCTCGGCCGGCAGTACGTTGAGGCTGTTTTCGTCCAGACCCTTCGATTCGAGAATAGCTGCCCGTAGCCTCTCGATCGGATTCATATTGGCCCATTTCATGAAGTCTTTTTCAACCGAGTCGAACGGGACTGCCGACAGAGTTCGCGAAAGCGCGTTGAGCGATCTGCTGGGTTCCACTGCACCTCGGTCTGATTGGATTGACGGCATCGCTCCAAGTTTGAACGTCGACGCCTGCGGATCGGCGTGGCCGACTCTTGACCCTGTAAGGTCACTGCCCCGGAAGAGGTTACTGTTTTCGCCGATCTTCATGTTGTTCTCCATCTACAGAGGTAGCTCGATCAATATTGGCCTAAGCGTGCGACCAGGCCGCCTCGTGCGGAACTGAAGCACAGCTTGAGATCCGAGAATACAGAGCCGGCGTCCTGTGTCGACCAGGCGAGTTGGGATAAGGTGATCGACGACATGCACGTAGGACCTCTCTTGAACTTTGCTTAACTGCACGATATGGTGCTGTTATCAAATAAGGGAAGATAACGCAACCTTCTCGTGCCGTTATGGCGCGTAACGGATCACGCAGGCGAATGGCATTGAGTGGGCGCAAACCGGGTGGCCGACCGACCAGGGAGCAGGCGGCCGCAATGGATGATCGGGTCCTCGACGGTGCGCGTGCCGCCTTCTGCCGAAAAGGGGTCGCCAACACATCGGTGGACGAGATCGCCCTCCAACTCGGTGTTTCCAAGCACACGATCTATCGCCGCTATCCCAACAAAGGGGCTTTGCTAGAGGCCGTGGTCGAACGTGATATCAGCCAGTTCAAGGACGCGCTGCTATCGGCGTCCGGCGGCGAGATGGCTCCTCTTGAAGCCGTCAAGATGACCGCCCGGCGTTATTTCGAGATCGGGTCGTCGCGCGACTATGCCGCCTTCTATCTCTCGGTCAGCGCAGAGGCTGCCCTTTCCGGCGCGTTGCGCCGCCAACTCGCCATCTGGTCCAAGGCCTCCCTGGAGCCGCTGAAGCAGACGATCCGAGCCGCGCAGGCCGCGGGTCTTGTTCGCAATGGAGATCCCTCAGTCATCTGTGAGATCCTCGTGGACTTGCTGGAGGGAGCCAACAACCGTGTCCGGTTACACGACGACACCAGCGGTGCCCCCCTGCATCCAGAAGAACTCTTTGCCGACAGGTGGTCCGTCTTCGTTTCGGCAATGTGCAAGGACGCCTTGGAGGAGGCACCAGATGCAGTTCGATCGGAACGAGTGAGCGAAACTCGGGCTGAGGCAGAGCGCAGGAAGTAATCGTGCGTGTGCCGACGCATAAGCAGTTGTTGCGGCTATCTGCTGATAGTAAACCTTGGACAGATTCTGGATGGCAAGTCGCCGTCAAATGTATATGCATTTGAGCGGGTCATCAGAGTGCATTATTCCAAGCCTCTTTCGCCCAAGGCAGGCGAAAGCCATTCCAGACGACGTCAAATCGTGCATCATTCGGAAACGATATCGACGCGGCCTGCGGTCAGGTTTTGCGCAATACCAACCCGAAGACCGAGCACGTAATCATCAGCTTCGTGGTGGTGGGAGTTCACATACCGCAAGCCGGCAGTAACCTGCCAGACAGGTAATCAAAGTCGACATTTGCGCCGTCCGCGGGATGCGTCGATGGGTGGCGCTACCTTGTCTAAGGGATACGAACCGGAGAAGAAGCGGCGCCGTTCGCCGCTAAAGTGGTTTTCGCGCACAATCTCCCTCCAGATCTATTGTGAAGTCGGAGCACTCACTCAACACACCAACGAGTTGTTGGGCAATGGCCAGGCCAAGGCCCGTACCACCTGCATAACGACTCTGCGAATGCCCCAGCCGCAAGAAGGGCTGAAGCACAGTGTCGAGCTGGTCTTCGGGAGCTCCAGGGCCTCGATCGAGCACACTGATGCGGATTCCATCGCCGGGTGCATGTTGAACGTAGACCTCCATGGTGCGCGCGAAGTTGGCCGATCATGTTGTTGAGTATCCGGCGGAGGGCAGGTGACCGCGTGACGACGCCGGCTTCGACGACTTTCAGGCAGCGATGGTGCACATGATGCGCCACGGACAGGCGAGGTGCGCCTACAATCCAACGCCGTCACCAGCACCGCAGTTCGACATTCTCGCACAGTGACATCAGGACCGGACCTTCCACGCATCTCAACTTCGAGGTTACGACGGAGCCATTCAGCCTGCCCCACGATCAACGATCGAACCAGCGCGCTAACGGCACGAGCCGGTTGCGTTTTGTCCTTGAATTCGATAACGACACTGTTCCGTGCAGTTTCTGGTGGAGTTTAGGCTGATCGCCATTCGACGACGAATACTGCCCGCGGATGACGCCTGAATAGAGATTCTGCCTATGACGAAGAATAACCCGTATGATCCTCAACTGGCAGCCATATTGCCCTGGCTCGTCGGAAATGTGCCGGTGAAGATGACTCTTGAGCAACTTCCTCACTTTCGCGCCATCAGCAGTGTGACGCGTGAGGAGTTTCTGCAAGACAGCGTCGTTAGCTGCGTCGAACACACTGCGCCGACCGCCGATGGCACGAACATCGAAGTGTCCGTCGTCACGCGGCATGACCACCACACCCCAGGCCCCGGCATCTTTTTTCTGCACGGCGGCGGCATGGTGATGGGTAGTCGTTTCTCAGGCGCCCGGCCTCTCATCGAATGGGCTCTCAAATACGACGCCGTCTGCGTGACGCCGGAGTACCGGCTCGCCCCTGAGCACCCCGCACCCACGCCAGTCGAGGACTGCTACGCTGCGCTGAAGTGGATGATGGCTCACGCCAAGGAACTCAAGTTTGATCCCGCGCGAGTCGTCATCTTCGGCGGAAGCGGCGGCGGTGGCCTAGCCGCGGGCACAACTCTTATCGTCCGTGACCGCAAGGAATTCACCCTGATCGGACAGTTATTGCAGTGTCCGATGATCGATGACCGCAATAGTACGCCCTCGGCGCTCGAATTCGATGGTTTCGGTGTTTGGGACACTACGAGCAACAAGACCGCTTGGCGCGCGGTACTGGGCGATCGCTGCGGCTCGGCCAATGTCTGCCACTACTCCGCTCCCGCCCGTACACCCAGCTTCGATGGCCTCCCGCCCACCTTCATAGATGTCGGCGCGGCCGAGGTGTTCCGGGATGAGGCCATCGCTTACGCAAGGGGCATTATGGCCTCCGGCGGCGATTGCGAACTACACGTTTGGGGCGGCGCATTTCACGGCTTCTATGACATCGTCCCCGAGGCCGCGGTCTCCCGGGCCTGCTTGGCTGCCCGAGAAACCTGGCTGGAACGTATATTGAAGCTAGATGGCTCCATGATTGAGGGACCTGGATAGACGGTATTCGTTCGGTCTCGTCCTGGTGACAAGGCAGCAGCGTCAGCGCGAAACAAATGATCCACGATGGTCGGTGGAATGACCGACGCCAATGCTGCGCTCGGCCGAGGTCGTGCAGGGGCACGGGTTCGAGTGCTGTTCGGCGAGTGAACTGGGGGGCATCCAGAGGCTCGGTGGTCGGGAGGGGTCACGGTGCCTCGCCAGTGTATTGCATGAAGAAAATGGTCCGCTCCGGAAACCGCAGCAGGCAGAGCGTGGCTCCCCATGATGTCCGGTTTCAGGAAGCAGCGAAGCTGATCCCAACGACCGACATGGGCGCGTTGCCGATGCAATTCGAGGTTTTAGGCAGCAGTGGCAGACGCACTCTTCGGTGCTCATTCACAGGCAATCGCTGGGTTGTGCTAATTCCCGTTGAGACATCTAAACCGGGCGCTCCTTTCCCAACCAATCGAGAAGATCGGACACCAGCGCCTTGGCATCTTCTCGAGCCGGGCAGATGGCATAATAGCCGTAGCCGCTTTCAATGACGCGCGGGAAGGGAGTGACAAGCAGGCCACTTTCCAGGTCCTGTCGTGCAAGGTGCATGTCGCCCATCGTCACACCATAACCGCTCGCTGCGGCGGTCATTGCAAAATCCTGGGTATCGAATATCTGGTTGCGCGCCGCTGTCAGGTCATAAGCGCCCTCGGCCTGAAGCCAGAGCGTCCAATCGCTTTGGCGCGCGTTGGAGTGCAGCAGTACGCAATTGGCCAGACTTTCTACTCGCGCCGGGTCGCCAAGCGAACCGGCAAATGAGGGCGAGCACATTGGTGTGAGTTTTTCAGGCAGAAGCAATTCGACATGCATGCCGGGCCAATGGCCGTTGCCATAGAGGATCAGCAGATCGATGTCGCCGGGGCCAAATGTCGGCCGAGCGAACCAGGCGGTGTCGATCGTGATGTTCAGGTCCGGGTGGCAGCCATGCAGATCCGTTAGTCGAGGGAGAAGCCAGCGTCGGGCAAAGGTGGGCGGCATGCGCACGGTCAGGGAGCGCCCTTTGGTCCTGGTCGCCTCGAAGGAGTTGCGAAGCGAGATGAGCAATCCGTTGACGATCGGAACGATCGCGTCTCCTTGCTCAGTCAGAACCACCTTGCGAGTGTGGCGCTGAAAGAGGCTACAGCCGAAATAATGTTCCAATTGCTGTATTTGACGGCTGATGGCGCTCTGGCTGAGATTGAGTTCGGAGGCTGCCCGGGTGAAGCTTCCGGTTTCTGCGACAACGGAAAAGGTTTGCAGTGTCTGCAGGGGCGGAAGCCGATTCTGCTGAATTGCCGGTCTCAAGGTCTCTCTCCGCGAAGGCCTGTCATTGCAGCGCCGCGCATCCTTTGGACGCGCAAAGGACGCTGCAACACTTTGAATTTGTGCATGATCCTTTTCGAAAAGCGATTCCGCTTTTCGGGGTCATGCACTAAACAGGCACCGCTGCGGAGGTAAATAGCGTTTCAATGTTAACCCAGCAGAGCTCGTAGCTCGGCTGCTGCACGGCGAACCTGCTCCGGCGCTGTGCCACCGCGATGATTGCGACAGGCAACGGAGCCTTCCGTCGTCAAGACTTCCGCAACATCCGCCGCGACAACTGGCGCGAAAGCTTGCATGGTCGCGAGCGGGATTTCGGCAAGTGTGGCATAGCCCTGGTCTCGCGCCGCGCCCACGATCGCAGCGACCGCATGGTGGGCATCCCGGAAAGGTAGGCCGGCGCGCACCAGGTAGTCGGCAAGGTCCGTCGCGGTCGAATAGCCTTGTTCGGCCGCGGCGCGCATGTTTTCCGCCTTGACCCTGATCGTGGGCAGCATCTGCGCGGTGACCGCTACCGCGCCTCGCACATTCTCCAGCGTGTCGGTCAGTGGTGGCTTCGATTCCTGCTGGTCCTTGTTGAAGGCTAAGGGTTGAGCCTTCATCAGTGCCGCTGACGTCGTCAGGTTGCCAATCACCCGCGCAGCCTTGCCCCGCACAAGCTCAGCGAGATCCGGATTGCGCTTCTGCGGCATGATCGACGAGCCCGTGCAAAATTGGTCGCCAATCTCGATGAAGTCGACCATGGGAGTGCACCATAGGATTATTTCTTCCGCTAGGCGCGACAGGTGCCCCATGACGACGGAACCGGCCGCGCAGATATCAACCACGTAGTCGCGATCCGAGACGGCATCGAGCGAATTGCGGAAAGCGCGGGAAAAGCCAAGCTCCCGAGCACTGAAGTCGGGATCGATCGGATAGCTCGTTCCGGCAAGCGCTGCCGCGCCGAGTGGAGAGACGTTGAGGCGCTCGCGCGCCTGGCTGACGCGCTCGAGATCGCGGAAAAACATCTCGGCATATGCCATCATGTGATGGCCGAACGTCACGGGCTGCGCAACCTGAAGATGGGTGAAGCCCGGCATGATCGTATCCGCATGGCCCTCCGCAAGATCGATGAAGGCGAGGATCAGGGTCTTGAGCTCGAGACTGAGTGCATCGAGCTCCGCACGGGCGTAAAGGCGGATATCGGTTGCAACCTGATCATTGCGCGAACGGGCAGTGTGCAGCCTCTTGCCGGCCTCGCCGATCAGTGCGGTCAAACGGCTTTCGACATTCATATGGACGTCTTCGAGCTCCTTCTTCCACTCGAAGATGCCTGTACGGATTTCCTCAGCGATCGTGTCGAGGCCGGTTTGGATGGCACTATTGTCTTGGGACGTCAGCACGCCGGCCTGGGCGAGCATCCGAGCGTGAACCTTGGAGGCTGCAACGTCATAAATTGCGATGCGCTTGTCCTGGTCGAGGCATTCATGGAAGTCGCGAAAGTCCGTCGAAACGGCCTCCTTGAAGAGGGGCGACCATGTTGTGTTCGAGGGTGCGGACATTGTCATCTCACGGTTTGAGCAGATCGATAAGCGGGCGCATGTCGGCGATGGCGTCGATGTCGAGGACCACGTCTCGGAGCGCGGCTGCGCGGGTTTCAGGCAGAACGATCCGAGCAAGGTCGCTGTACTTGGCGATGATGCGTTCGTCGCTCAGCGGGTTGAAAGGTCCCCCCAGCGGATGTTCGATCGTCGCCTCGAATATCCGGCCATCACGGGTCTGGATCTCCACGGACGGCTCGTCCTCGTCGCGCATCCTGTCGTCGATCCGAACCGTCAGCCGGTCGAGCCATTTGCCGATCGCAGGGTCGCGCCAGGCGCGCTCCTCAAGTTCGGCGAGGGAGACTTTGCCATAGTGAAGGCGAGCCGCGACGGCATAAGGCAGGCTCATCTGCGCCTGCGCACGCGAGGTCACGGTCTTGTGGCCACACATACCGAACTGGAAGCCACTCATGCCGACGGCGACCCCGGCGATGTCCGTGCTCTTCAGCTCGTTGTCCTCCAGCATGAGATCAATGGCGTCGATGGCTGAATGCGTGCCGCGGCATGTTGCGTGTGGCTTGATCGAGCAGCGGTTGAGCCGCCAGCTTTGGCCGAAATCGCGGCAGAGTTCCTCTGGAACCGCCCGCTCGTCGCCAAACGTCTGGAAGAAGCCACCCCATACCTTGTCGTCGAAAGCCGAAAGCGGCCCCTGGAAGCCGGCGCCGGCAAGCCGCGCCGCAAGGTAGCCGCCCTCCGCCGCCCGGCCCGCATGAAGTTTTTTTGCTGGACCGCCGTCATGGATGAACGCCCAGGTGCCCCCCGAGTAGGAGAGCGCGCAGCCGAGCGCTGAGGCGATGCCTTCCCTGTCCAGCCCCATCAGCGTGGCCACGGCCGCTGCCGCGCCGAAGGTTCCGCAGGTGCCGGTGGAATGCCAGCCGTTGCCGTTGTGAATTTCATAGCCGCCGGAAGCCTCCAGAATGCGGCGTCCCACTTCATAGCCGAGCAGCACGGATTTGAGGAACAGGCGACCGTCGATGGGCTCCCCCATCGCTTCGAGTGCCGCAACCACTGCAGGCAAGACAACAGCGCCGGAGTGATCGCAGCCGCCGGAATCGTCCAGCTCGAAGGCGTGTGCGGACACGCCGTTGATGAAGGCGGCGGTACGAGCGTCTGTTTTGAGTGGCAGCCCCCAGGCGCTCGCCTCTCCCCTCGCCCCGGTTGTCCCAAGAGCAGTGATCACGAGCTTCGTCTCGACGGATGTCGCGCCCGCCAGCGAAACGCCAAGCGTATCCAGAATGTGGAGCTTCGCCTTTCGGATCGTGCTTTCGGGAAAATGGGAAAAGTCCGTCGCCGCGATGTTGGCCGCAAGCGCAGTCAGCACGGTCTCAGCCATCGGAGCGCTGCTCCATGCGATAGGTCTCGAAGACCCGGATCGGGTGATTATTCGGAATTGCAGGTCCGAGCGCTCTTTGGCGTTCGGCGATCTCGGCGCCGGTCGCAACCCACACGTCGTCGAAGCTCAGGATGTGACCCAGCAAATCCTCGATAAGCGAGATGCGCCCTGGTGTCCCAGTCCATTCCGGCCGAAGCTGGATGACGTAACATAGTCCGAAGCGGCGATAGGCATCGAACTCGGCGATCCAGTTGTGCAAGACCCCCTCATAGTCGGGTATCCGGCTTTGCCCCTTCGGAAAGGCCGGCGTGAAGTTGAACTGGAAATAGGGCCGGTCCTCCAACTCGACGTGAACCGGAATTTCGACAAGGCCGGAGGGATGAGTGTAGGGAATGTCGTCGCCATTGAGGCTGGCCGACCAGCCATAGCCCGCTTCCAGCAGAAGCCGGTCGAAGCCTACGGGCCAGTTGCCCTGCGGCAAACGGAAACCGCTTGTCTCCTTCCCTGTCAGCGAGTTCAGCGCGTCTCTGGAGCGTCTGAGCACTTCAAGCGACTGGTCCGACGTGAGCGTGTCATGCCGTTCGAAGGAAAAGCCAGAACTTGCCAGTTCATGGCCAGCGCCGATTATCCCGCGCAGCAAGTCACGGTGGCGGTTGGCCGTTTCTGCGCTCAGAAACCAGCTTGTCTTGACGTTGGATGTTCCAAATGTCCGGCAAAGGCGCTCAACGCCGCGGTTCGCGCCGAATTGCCAGACTGAAAGGCTCTTCGATCTGTTCGCAAGATCCGGAGCTGCGGCAATCGCATCCGCCCCATCGTCGAACAGTACCGCCACCATCACGGCGCAGCTTTTACCCTGAGGCCAGATTGTCGGCTGCGCTGTCATGCCGTCGGCTTTCGTTCATCAGTTTGGGAATGGCGTTCGATCCACCAGTGGGCGATGTCGCCGAGGCGTGCTTTCCAGACGGCATCGCCCTTGCTCACGATGGCCTTGAACAAGCCCTCGAGGATGGAAAGGCGCCCTGGTTTCACGCAGACCTTCGGATGCAGGATCGTCGTCCAGCAGAGCCTTTCGCGGTGATAGCCTTCAAATTCCGCGCGCCAGTTGCGCTCGACGGCGCGATAGTCCGAGATGCGGTCAAGCCCGATCGGAAAATCCGGCGCCTCGGTGTAAGCAAGGGCCGTGTAGTCGTCGATGTCCCAGCGCGCGGGGATTTCAACGAGCCCGACACCTTTATCGGTCGGGTGGAAATAAGGGCGGTCGTCGCCGCGCATGGAACTGGAATAAATAACGCCGAACTGCCTGAGCAGCGCTGCCGTCTCATGGCTCCAGTCACCGGACGGCGTCCTGAAGCCGATGGGCGTGACGCCGAGCAGTTCGCGAAAAATCCGGCGCGATCGCTCCATGACGTCCAATTGCTGCTCCGCGCTGAGGTCGATGAAAACCTCATGGCGATGACCGTGATAACCAATCTCATGGCCTTCGGTGACAATACGCTCGCAACGTTCGGTCCAGTGCTGCACCACCCAAGTTGGAATAAAAAAGGTGGCTTTGAGATCGTAGGCCGCCAGCAGATCGAGCAATCTCGGCAGCGCGCGCCACGGACCGTAGGCACCCTGGGAGAAGTAGCGCGGATTGTGGAGCAGCGACCCGTCGAGCATTGCATCGCCCGTCGGCCCGTCGAGATCGAAAGCAAGGCCGACCGCGGATTGTTTTCCGGCCGGCCAGACCGAACCGATGGAAAGAGCGGGCTGTGACATAGGTTTGGTCATTCTGTTTCGGGATTCCCCGCGCCAGGCGGAACCGGGCGCGGGCTCTCAGAGACAAAAACTCTCCGTTCCGGCCGGATGGCCGGTCGAAAATCGTGAATTTCGGAGAGGCGTAGGTGTCCTGACGCTATTTCACGCCGTTGATGACGGCTTTTGGCACGGCATTGTGCACCAAGCCCCACTTCTTCAGCATGCCATCGTACGAACCGTCCTTGATCAGTTCTTCGAGCGCGCCGGCGACGGCATCGCGAAGGCCGGTATTGTCCTTCTTGAAACCCATGCCGAATGTATCGTCGCTGAGCAGCGGTTCGCCGACGAGCTGATAGGTGTCAGGCTCGAGGCGGATCTGGTAGGCAATCGTTTCGATACCCTGCACTACAGCGTCGTAACGACCTTGCTTCATGCCAAGACGGGCGGCGTTGGAATCGGCGGTTCCCTCGAACTTGATCGCCGGCTTGCCCTTGCCCACGCAGTTGGCCTCGCTCCAGTTGGTGACGTTTTCGCCGAACGAGGTCGAGCGGCTGCCGGCAACGGTTTTGCCGCAAAAATCCGTCGTCTGCTTGTACTGGGCGGCATTGGCCTTCGTCGTGAACAGGATCGGGCCGCTCGTCAGATAGTCGACGAAGTCCATGCTGGCCTGACGCTTCACGTTGTCGCTCATGCCGGAGATGATCATGTCGCCGCGCCCGGTCTGAAGTCCGCTCTGCAGCTCCTGAAACGCCGACGTGACGAAGAGCACATTGAGATTGAGCTTCTTGGCGATGGCATTGATCAGATCGACGTCGAAACCATCGAGCGTGCCCTCATCGGGATTCACGAATTCCATGGGCGGGTAGATCGGGTTGGTCAGAACGCGCAGTTCGCCCTGGTTGACGAGGTTGAGCTTTGTCTCCGCGGATGCCGCGCCCGCCGCGACAAGGGCGATTGCCGATACGGCAATGCGTAGGAATTTCATGGCATTCTCCTCCTGATAGTTGTTTTTCAAAGCACCGCAGAAATGAAGTTCTTCACTCTGGGATTTCGTGGGTTTTCGAGAAGCTCGGCGGGTGTTCCGCTTTCGACGATGCGGCCCGCGTCCATAAACACCACCCTGTCGGCCACTTCGCGACAGAAGCCGAGTTCGTGCGTGACGACGATCATGGTGGTTCCGGAGGCTGCAAGCTCCTTCATCACGCTCAAGACCTCGCCGACCAGTTCCGGATCGAGCGCGGAGGTGGGCTCGTCAAACAGCATCGCCTTGGGCTTCATCGCCAGTGCGCGGGCGATCGCGACGCGCTGCTGCTGACCGCCCGACAGTTCGCCGGGGTAGGCTTCCGCCTTATGGGCAAGCCCCACGCGCTTGAGCAGAGCCCTCGCCTCCTCGACGCAGTCAGTCCTCGCGCGCTTCTGCACTCCCATGGGCCCTTCGATGATGTTTTGCAGCACCGTCTTGTGGGGGAAGAGATGGAAACGCTGGAACACCATGCCGACCGCCTGGCGTTGGCGGGCTATTTCGCGATCGCTCAGCGGATAGAGCTTGTCCCCGTCGCGGCGGTAACCCACTATTTCGCCGCCGATCGTGACATATCCCGAGTTGATCTTTTCAAGCTGATTGATGCAGCGCAGAAAAGTGCTCTTGCCCGAACCGGACGGGCCTATGATGCAGACGACTTCACCCTTAGCGATCGCAAAGTTGATATCTTGCAGGACGTGGAAGGAGCCGAAATATTTCTGCAGCCCGACAGCTGTGATCAGCGCGTCCATCACGCCGCCTCCTCGACGAGAGTTTGTTGGGCGGGCTGGTCCGGGCGATGGCCACCCCAGCCCTTCGAGAAGTGGCGCTCGACGAAAATCTGGCCGACGGAAAGCACGGTGACGACGACCATGTACCAGATCGCGGCTACGATCAGCAGTTCGATGACGCGTGAGTTGACGTAATAGACATCCTCAACGCTTCTCAGCAGTTCGGAATATTGGATCACACTGGCCAGCGAGGTGAGCTTGACCATGCCGATGGTTTCGTTGCCGATCGGCGGAACGATCACGCGCATGGCCTGCGGCAGGACGATCTTCAGCGTCGCGCGCAATGGTGTCATGCCGATTGAAAGCCCGGCCTCGGTCTGACCCTTGTCAATTGAGAGGATACCGGCGCGCACGACCTCGGCGGTATAGGCGCCTTGCTGGATGCCCAGCCCGAGGAGAGCTGCGACGAAGGGTGTCATGACATCTACGGTTCTGAACGAAAAAAGGCCCGGAATTCCGATCGTGGGAAAGATCAGCGCCAGATTGAACCAGAGCAGCAGCTGCAGAAGCGCCGGCGTACCACGGAAAAGCCAGACATAGCCGACCGAGACATTCCTCAGCACCGTGTTATCCGACATGCGCATGATAGCAGCGATAACACCCAGCACGATGCCCAGCACCATGGCGCAAAAGGTCATGATGATCGAGTTGACGACGCCTTTGACGACGCTCGGCGCAAAGAAATTGTCGCCAACATAGCTCCAGGCGATGTCACCGACCCAGAAAGCCCTGACGAGCAGAGCAAGCAGCACGATGACGACAACGCCCAGAATTTTCGTACCGGTTTTGCGTCGCGGCACGATGATGAAAGGTGTCGAACTGGCGCTTGCGACATTGCGCATGGTGATGGTTCCCCCGAAGCTCCACGGGCCTCGTTCTTATTTTTGACGTTGAAGCGTAACCACGTGAGCGCAGTTGCCGCAAACGAGATATGAACATGCGATTTATGATGGATTTGCATAAATCCATGGCCCTCAGGCAATGCCTGTCGCACCAAGGGAGCTGAATGCCTCCACCCGTCCTTTGTCGACGTGAACAGAATTCCAACGCAAGGTATTTCCGTCCATTCATTTCAGCCGGCTTCGGGAGATGACGTCCAATCTTGCGCTCATTCCAAGCCCGTCAGGCCCGCTCCGCGGGATCATACTGTGAGCCCATCGTATTTCTCCTCCTGGCAACCATCCCGGAAGGAAAACGTGCGATTGAAGAAACCTTGTGCAGCCCCGACTGATTGCTTTCGGATGGGGACGAACTCGAGCTCCCCGGCTTGATCGTGATAGCGATGGGGATCAAGTTTGCCCTGACCGGATACAAGGCATTCATGGCTGGCTGGGGCCAGCCATCGACGGAGCCAATCTGTCCGACCAGCGGCATCGCCCGGGCCGTCTCCCATTTCGAAGCTCAATGCCTGAATCGCGCGTGTCTGTCGTGTCAATATCGGCGGGCCGCGGTTTCTTCTCACCAAGGAATGAGCCCAGTCTTGTTCTCAAATGCTGAACTGCCTGAATGGCGGCTATGGGCCGCAACCGCCCAAAACCTCAGGAGACTGGCAAAGCTCAGGCCGCCGTGCCGCTTGGCCGCGGCAGCAGCCCTGTGAGGAGCGCGTCGAACTCCCGCCGCCGCCGCGAGCGATCGCCAGTTCGGTAAGATTCCAGGACGCCTCGGCGGCCTCAGCGCTGTGAACGAACTCACCGTCGAGTTTTTCAACGAAATCGGCCGGAAGCCGACAGTCGCCCTTGGCGTAGAAAGCCTAAATCTTAAGGCGTCACAGCCGAGGCCGCCCCTGCATGACTGAATTGCAGGTCAGGTCAGGGAAAACGGCGGCCTGAAACGGGAAAGGCCCGCCATCTTGCATATGGGCTAGCAACATTAAGCGGCCGCCGCCCGAGCAAGTGCTTGCAGGATCGGGCGAGCAGGGGCGAAGAACGTTGTGCCAGTGTGCGGCGTTGAGAAATCCAATATCCGGTCGTAAGCTCCGCGCGGATCGCCGATATACATTCGCTGAAGCATTTTCTCGATTACCCAAAGATATCGAGAATAGCCGATAAAATAGGTGCCGAACTCCCCCTGCCCCGGACGACCAAACGGCATGTTGTCGCGCAGTATATCGTATTCGATGCCGCCGGCATCTACGATCGTGGCCAGTGACTTGTGTGATTTGCGCGGCGCATCGTCATCATCGATTTCAATATTGTCTAATTTTGTGCGACCGATGATCCCCTCCTGGAGAGGCGTTGGAACCTCTGCCCAGGCTCTGAGATCGTGTAGATACTTCTGAACGATGACGTAGCTGCCTCCAACGAAGTCAGCATCTTCATCACCGACAATTGCCGAGGCGGGCAAATCAAGGCCGGTCGGGTTAGCTGTGCCGTCGACAAAGCCCAGAAGGTCACGCGCGTCGAAATAGCGAAAGCCGGAAACCTCATCGACGACAGTCACGCTAGTACCAAGACTGTCGAGCAGAATGCGTTCAAATTCAAAGCACAGATCGGGGCGTTCAGATCGGATATGGAAGAGAAGATCGCCTGGTGTTGATGGCGCCACATGGACCGCTCCCTCAATCTGCGCAAACGGTCTCAGTTCCCGCGGTCGCTTGTCGAAGTGAAGATGATCCCAGAGATCGACACCGATTCCGGCGATGCACGACAGCCGGGCTGAAAGATCGCGGAACCCAACAGTTTTGACGAGATCGTCAAGCCCATCGAGCGTCGAGAAGACCTTTGCGAGAGCAGTCTGTTCATTCGCGACGGTGACCACAAGAAAGACGGCTGCTCGCGACAGCGGCGCGTCGATGCTCTGCACGTCGATTGGCACTCTGTCCCAATTCTTCCCTGACATCCCAGATACTCCTTTTCCCAGGGAGGATTACAAACGCCATGCCCGTAGGCATTGGGTCCGAGCTTTCGCTTCACACCTCATTGCGACCATGAATACAGCGAGCCCGCCGCCTCTGGTGAGACGACGGGCGCGTCTGGCGTCCGGTGGAAGCCGCTCATTTCGCCAGACACTTCACGCGTTGATGCCCGCCCCGGAGATCAAGCGGGCAGTTCCCCCTTGGCGAAAATGGTCCGGCTCTCCCAGGCGGTGAATCCAATTTAGCTCCGACTGTATCGCGGGTCAGGCCGGGGAAAACGGCGGCCATCAAAAGGGAAAAGCCCGGCATTTTGCATTGGCGGCTTGTCTACGGTGCGCTTGCCGCGTCTTCGATGACTTTCGCCACAGCCTCGGGGTGCGAAATCATCACGACATGCGAGGCGCCCTTGACGACCACCGTTTCGCGCGGATGGGCACGGTCGGCCATCCACGCATGCAGTTTCGGCGGTATCGCGGTGTCGTGGTCACCGTAGACGAACCAAGACGGGATGGTCTTCCAGGCGGGCTCGCCTGCCGCTTCGCCGAAGGCAGTGTCGGTGACCGGCCGTTGCGCCGCCGCGGCCAATTTCGCGGCCGCCACGGGCAGGTCGGGCGCAAAGGCTTCGTGGAACTTGTCTTGTCGGACATAGAGATCGTTGCCGCCACCTGCCAGGGCCACCGGCTTCTCCAGCGTGTCGGGGCCGATCAGGCTACCAGGAAACTTGGCATTGAGGCCGCCGGCGCTCTCTCCCGCCTCCGGCGCAAAGGCCGCGACATAGACGAGCGCTTTGACGTTCGCCTCACCATTCGCCGCTGCGCTGATCACCATGCCGCCGTAGGAATGTCCGACGAGCACGATAGGAGTCTTGATGGTGGCAAGCAAATTACGGGCCGCGTCGGCGTCGCCCTTCACGCTGCGCAGCGGATTTGCGACGGCGACGACGGGGTAGCCGGCCTTCTCCAGTAGGCCTATGACACCGTACCAACTGGAAGAGTCGGCGAAGGCGCCGTGCACAAGCACGATGGTCGGCTTGGCCGACTGTGCCATTGCGACAGAACCTGTCAGCAGTAAGCCAGCCAATGCTAGGACAGCCGTAAGTATTTTCATGGCAACTTCCTCCTTTCGATCACTGAGAATCCGACACTCGCTAACGAACGCAGCGTATTCATCGGCGGCATCCGAGCCTTGCGGTCTCGGGGAACGAGCACGGCGCGCCCCTTAGGGCGCACACCGTCTTCTTTCACTTCGAATTGCGCAGCGGCCTGAACGATTCGCGCATCTCCGCCACGAAGAACTCGGGCTGCTCCCAGGCCGCGAAGTGGCCGCCCTTCGGTGCCTTGTTGTAGTGAATCAGCTTCGGATACGCCTTCTCGGCCCAGCTCCGCGGCGCGGTGTAGATCTCGTCCGGGAAGGCGGTCACGGCCACCGGGATTGTAATGCCCCTGATGTCAAAGAAACCGCCCGTCGGATGGTGCGCGTTGTCCCAGTAGAGCCGCGCCGAGGAAATCGCGGTGTTCGTCAGCCAGTAGAGCGTGACATTGTCGAGCACGTCGTCCTTCGACAAGCCCTCGTTCTGGCCGGCGAAGACGCGGGCGATCATCTTCTGGCTTCGGTCGTCGTGATCGATCATCCATGCCGCCAGGCCAACGGGGGAATCGACGATCCCGTAGAGCGTCTGCGGGCGGTTGTTCATCTCGATCGCATAGCCCAGGCCATTCTTGTTGAAGAAGTCGATCTGGTCCCAGGCGTTGCGCTCGTCCGGCGCGAGGCCGGCCGGCGGCTTGCCCGCGGCGAGCGACTGATTGATCTCGGCCGAAACCGTGGCCGGCATGTTGGTGTGGATGCCGAGCAGCCCGGGCGGCTGCTGCAAGGCCATGTCCTCAGTAACGGCGTTCCCCCAGTCGCCGCCCTGGGCCACGTATTTCGAGTAGCCGAGGCGCTGCATCAGTTCGGCCCAGGCTTTCGCGATGCGGGGCGGATTCCACCCGGGCTCGGTTGGCTTGCCGGAGAAGCCGTAGCCGGGCAGCGACGGGATCACGAGATGGAAGGCATCCGTTTCACTTCCGCCATGTGCCGTGGGATCGGTGAGCGGCGCGATGATCTTCATCTGCTCGATGATCGAGCCCGGCCAGCCATGCGTGACGATCATTGGCAGCGCGTTTTCGTGCTTGGAACGCACGTGAATGAAGTGGATGTCGAGACCGTCAATCTCGGTGGTGAAATTGGGCACGGCATTCAATCTGGCTTCGCACTTGCGCCAGTCGTGCTCCGTCGCCCAGTACTGTGCGAGCTGCTGCATGGTCGCGAGCTGGACACCTTGCGTCGTGTCCGCCACCTGCTCCCTGTCGGGCCATTTGGTCGCCTGCACGCGGCGGCGAAGGTCGGCCAGGTCTTCGTCTGAGAAGGAGATCTGGAAAGGCCGAATGACATTGTTATCCGCGGCGGCGGCCGCTTGCCCTGGCATCACGCTGGCTGCGCCAATCGCCGCGGCAGTGGCCAGAACTTCTCGCCGAGTTGGATTTTTGACAGATGACATGGTCATCCTCCTATTCAATCGGACGTTGCGAGCGAACGTCTCACGAATAGGAAAGTTCCCTAGACCTGGACGTTCTTGGGGCATTCGCCGCGTCATCGAGGTCCTTTGGAACTGGCTAGTTAATCCGGCGTTGCAGCAAAATCGTTGGCAAGACGGCGGTGTCGGTAATCGTAGCGGGGCGACACCTGCCTATGAGACGCGGTTAAGCATTTTGAGTGGGGGCAATAGATCTACGGAAGCCGTTCATGCAACCAGGTCTCATGCGACAAGGTCGTGGATGCGCCCGCCGGGCAGAAGGTTATGGCCGCGGCAAAGCTTGTCGGCCAGCATTGCGCTCCGACCCACAAGGCCTGGCCAAGGGGGGTGTCCATCTCGCTCGCCTGGACGCCTTCTGGCGAACTGGTGTGCCAAGTCTTGCGTGTCAATGTGGTGAGCCCGCGCCCGGTCGAAACGCCGAACTTAGGCAAGTTCCGATTACCTACCGGCGCTTTCAACAACAAGGCCGCTTCGGCAAGCCGAGAATGCCGCCACCGTGCTGCATCTCGCCTCGCCTGAATCGGCGTTCATCGTCTGCACGGAAGCCATCGCCGACGAAGGCATGAGCAAGCCTTGAAAGCGGCCAACTCGCAAAGATCAGGAGTTCCATCATGAACCTCGAGCTCAATGGCAAACTGGCTCTCGTCACCGGCAGCACCGCCGGCATCGGCCACGCAATCGCGGCGACTCTCGTTCGCGAAGGCGCCCACGTCGTCGTCAACGGCCGGACCAAGGACGCGGTCGACCGTGCGGTCGCCGAACTTGCTACGATTGGCAGCGGCAGCGCTGAAGGATTTGCCGGAGATCTCGGAACCGCCGATGCTGCCGAAACGGTCGCGAAACGCTTCCCGAACGTCGAGATCTTAGTCAACAATCTCGGCATCTTCGAGCCCAAGCCGTTCGAAGAGATCTCGGATGCAGACTGGCAGTACTTCTTCGACGTCAACGTCCTCTCCGGCGTTCGTCTCGCGCGCCTGTACCTCCCGTCGATGCGGCAGCGCAACTGGGGCCGCATCATCTTCATCTCAAGCGAAAGCGGGCTGCAAATCCCGCCCGAGATGGTGCATTACGGCATGACCAAGGCAGCGCAGATCGCCGTGGCGCGCGGCATCGCCGAATCCGTTGCCGGCACTGCGATCACCGTCAACAGCGTATTGCCGGGTCCGACGAGGTCGCGTGGCGTCGTCGATTTTGTCGAGGCGCTGGCAGAATCGGAAGGGAAATCCTTCCCGCAACTCGAGACCGAGTTCTTCGAGCAAGTCCGGCCAACATCACTGATCAGACGCTTCATGCGGCCCGAGGAGGTCGCAGCTATGGTTGCCTATGTCGCAAGCCCTTTGTCCTCAGCCACCAATGGGGCAGCGCTGCGGGCCGACGGCGGCGTTGTGAAAAGCGCGTTCTGACCGATGTGGCCAGTGCCACAACGACATGGCTTGCCCCCGGTAGCGGCAAAGGAGAAGCTCGATGTCCCTCAGCAATGACACTTGTCGCGCTGGCCTCTCTCGCTCCGCCAAAGAACCAATCCCGAGAGGAAACCATGCCCACCGGTGAGCAATACTTGTCCACGCCAGACCTCGAGAAGATTAAGCGCGTTCTCATTTGCCCAGGACGCCGATCAGGTCACCGCACCCTCGCGAATTGATCCGCAGCCCGGGAACTACGGTGCTGACCGCGGGTTTGCTTGGGGTCGCATCCACGCGACGGATCACAGCGAAGAAGGATCTTCCAGATGATTATGAGAGTTATGACCGCGTTCGCCCTGACGATAGCTCTGATGACCTCGGCGCTGGCTGCCGGGGTCGGTGGCGGTGCCGCAGGCGGCACGACCGACGAGATGGGCACCAGCAGCGGTGGCACTGCAGGCGGCGGCGCTGATATCGGCAGTCCTTCGGGCACCGGCGGCGCCACTGGCGCCGGCAACGCTGGGGAACCCGGGCATCATAAGCACCCCCATCATCACCATCATCACCATCATCATCATCCATCCGCACACTAGGCCCCTTTCGGCACTGAAACGCCCGCTTCGCAGGATTGCTGCGGGCGTTTCCATTGTTGAGATCATGTGGGCGGTTGTGTCCTGAGCCGGCGCGCGACCATTTCGAACGCGGTGTCCTCGATCCACATCGCGCAGGTTCCGATCAGGAATGCCGAGGCGCAACTCGAAATGCAAAAAAGAGCCCGCCGCCTCGAACAGGTGACGGGCGCTCCCTGGCGTCGAAGGAGAAGGAGTAGGACGCCAGAACCGTAGCAGGAATCACATCAAACTCGTAATGACCTTTGATGTTCCATTGGTCAGGAAAGAAAGTCCGTCGTCCTGAGTGAGACGACCGCAGGTCCGATGCGCAACGCTTGGGAGGCAAAGCGTACAGCATCCACCGCAGCGTCAGAACTATCGTTCCCGCCTGACCGTCGGTAGAAACGGCGAAAGAAAAGCGCCCGCCCCGGAGACCGAGGCGGGCTTTTTTCGGCCAATTCTGATAGGCGCACGTGGCCAATTGCGCCGAGGTTACTCGCCGCCTTCCGCTGCGATCCAATCTCTGGCCTCGCGCCGGGATTCGGCCAGTGCCCTTATGGCCGGCTCAACTGCCGGCCATAATTTTTCGCTCGGGCGTCAGTTGTAAAGCTGCCTCACCAGGCCGACCCCCAACCGACGCGCGGCCGGCCAAAGCCAAAGAAGCCGCCGCCCCAGTTGTTACCATCCGTTTCCGAACCCGGAGTAGTTGCCGCCGCCCATGCCATAGAAACCACCGCCGCCACCAAAGCTGTGGATGGCACCGCTGCCACCAAAGCCGCGGAAGCCGCCCGGCCAGTAGCTGCCGCGCCAGCCTACGCCGCCCCAGCCGACGGGACGGCCGATACCGAATGCGCCACCGCGCCAGTAGTTGCCGCGCCAGCCTACGCCACCCCAGCCGACGGGACGGCCGATACC
>NZ_JARXVF010000005.1 GCF_029892515.1 Pseudaminobacter soli (ex Li et al. 2025)
TTCGGCGCCGATCTCGGCGCCGAGAAGTTCTTCGACATCAAGTGCCGCAAGGCGGGGCTGAAGCCGGCGGCAGCGGTCATCGTCGCCACGGTGCGCGCGCTCAAGATGAACGGCGGCGTCAAGAAGGAAGACCTCGGCCAAGAAAACATCGAGGCGGTGAAGAAGGGCTGCGCCAACCTTGGCCGCCACATCGAAAACGTCAAGCAGTTCGGCGTGCCGGCGGTGGTGGCGATCAACCACTTCCACTCCGACACCCAGGCCGAGATCCAGGCGGTGAAGGACTTCGTCGCCTCGATGGGCGAGGAGGCGATCCTGTGCCGGCACTGGGCCGAGGGCTCGGCCGGCATCGAGGACCTGGCGCACAAGGTGGTGCAGCTCGCCGAGAGCGGCGCGGCGCAGTTCGCGCCGCTCTATGCCGACGAGCTCGGCCTGTTCGACAAGATCAACACCATCGTGCAGCGCATCTACCGCGGCTCGGAGGCGATCGCCGACAAGAGCGTGCGCGACCAGTTGCACGCCTGGGAGCAGCAGGGCTACGGCCACCTGCCGGTGTGCATGGCCAAGACCCAGTACTCGTTCTCGACCGACCCCAATCTGCGCGGCGCGCCGACCGGCCACACCGTGCCGGTGCGCGAGGTCAGGCTGTCGGCGGGCGCCGGCTTCGTCGTCGCCATCTGCGGCGAGGTCATGACCATGCCCGGCCTGCCCAAGGTGCCGTCGTCGGAGAAGATCTTCCTCAACGAGCACGGCCAGATCGAAGGCCTGTTCTAAGCCGCATCCGAGTGCGCCGCGGGCCGCCTGCCCGCAGCCACCGCAATCATCAACGCCGCGCGGAGACATCCGCGCGGCGTTTTACTGCGAAGATTGGGACGGCATCTGCCGGTCGGTTTGCCGGCGCGTTCTTGATCAGCTCATTGGCAACGTGATGGGCCGCCCGCTGCATAGAACGCCCGCTGCATAGAAATTGCCGGCATCGGCAGCAACCGATGCCGGCTTGTCATTTGGGAGGATGTTTAGCGCGTCAGCTCGATGCGGCAGGCCGGGTTTCGATCTCGATGCCGTATTCGGCGGCGGCGTCGACGATCGTGTGCCAGATGCTGTCGGCGAAGCTGGAGAAAACCAGAACGTTGAACACCGGCGATCCGTCCTCGGAATTTTCCGAACGCCAGAGATTGACCGCCGCATGATCGATCGACGTCGTGGCCGCCGCGCCGACGGGAAAAACGCTGTCGTGCAGATCGACCGAAGTCAGCTTCGCCATCATCGAACGAACCTGGGGGCCACTCATGCGGATCAGGCAACGCCCGTCCGACTGATCGGAAAGCGAGGCGATGCTCTCGAAGCTTTCACGCATCGCATCCAGCGGCCGGAACGTGCCAGGCTTGCGCGCCGACAATGCCATGACCTGGTCCGGTCCGGACCAGATCAGTGTCGCGCCCTTACCGAATACAGCCTGCCGCGGTGCCGGCGCTTCGACGCCATAGTGCTTTTTCACCGCCTTCGCGGTCGCTTCCCGCTGCCCGCGCCGGGCAAATATCTGGACCAGATCGAAGTCGCGGATCTCGGCGAGTTTCACGCCAGAGAATGCAACGATTGCCCCTGCCCTGCCCGGCACGACGGCCTGTTGCAGCGGTGAACGGACGTTCCAGACAAAATCAACCACGCTGACGCCCTCCTTCGGGATCGTAGAAGCACGGATTGCAGATTTCGACTTCATAGTCCTCGTCGCGCAGCGGGTCGTGCGCCCGCACGATTTCGCCCATGCGCTCGCGTCCGCGCTCGACCAGGCCGAGCCCGATCCATTGGCCAACGATCGGCGAGTAGCAGACGGAGGTGACATAGCCGTGGTCCGTCTCCGGTCCGATGGGCGCACCCCTCGGAATGACATGAGCGCCCGAACGCAACCGCCTTGCCTTGTCCAGCGGCTTGAAACCGACGACCACCTGACGGTTCGGCGCGACAAGCGCTTCTCGCCCGGCCATGACGCGTCCAACAAAGTCCTTCTTCTTGGACATCATCTTGTCGAGGCCGAGATCGCCGGCCGTCGTCGTGCCATTGAGCTCCGGTCCGGCGACATGGCCCTTCTCGATGCGCATGACACCGAGCGCCTCAGTGCCGTAGGGCGTGACGCCGAATGGCTTTCCGGCAATCATCAGATTGCGCGCCAGCGCGTCGCCATAGCGGGCGAGCACGGAAATCTCGAAGGCCATCTCGCCCGAGAAGGAGATGCGGAACAGCCGCGCCACCATGCCGCCACGAAGCTGCACCTCGCGCACGCCCATGAAGGGGAAGTCTTCGTTGGACAGGTCCTCCGCCGGATCGACGATCTCGCGCAGCAGGTCGCGCGTGTTCGGCCCGGCGATGGAGAAGGTCGCCCACTGGTCGGTGCAGGAAGTGAGTTGCACGTCGAGCTCCGGCCAAAGCACCTGCCGGCAGAATTCGAGATGCTGCATCACCGGCCCGGCCTTGGCCGTGGTGGTGGTGAGATAGTAGTGGTCCTCCGCCAGCCGCGACGTGGTGCCGTCGTCCATGACGATGCCGTCTTCGCGCAGCATCAGGCCGTAGCGGGCCTTGCCGACCCCGAGTGAGGAAAAGGCGTTGATGTAGACGCGGTCGAGGAAGACGCCGGCGTCCTTGCCCATCACATCGATCTTGCCGAGCGTGGAAACGTCGCAGAAGCCGACGCCGTTGCGCACCGCCAGCACCTCGCGAGTGACGGATTCCAGCCAGTCCTTTTCGCCGGGCAGCGGATACCACTGCGCGCGCTTCCACAGGCCCGTGTCAACGAACACGGCGCCGCGCTCGGTCGCCCAATGGTGCGAGGGCGTCAGGCGTGTAGCATGGAAATTCTCGTCGCGATGGTGTCCGGCAAATGCACCGATCGCCACCGGAACCTGCGGCGGGCGATAGATCGTGGTGCCCGTCTGCGGGATGGACCGGCCGCTGAGCTGCGCCATGATCGCCAGGCCGGTGACGTTCGAGGTCTTGCCTTGGTCGGTGGCCATGCCGAGCGTGGTGTAGCGCTTCAGGTGCTCGACCGACTCGAAGCCTTCGCGCTGCGCAAGCGCCACGTCCGATGCGGTCACGTCGTGCTGGAAGTCTACGAAAGCCTTCTGCTTGCCCTCGACGTGCCAGAGCGGGGCAATGGCGACGCTTTCATCCGTCGCTGCCGGGGCGGTGTACCTTGCGGCGGCATGGCCGCAATCCATAGCAGCGCTGGCGCCGGCCTCATGGCCGCTGCGCAAGCATGCGCCAAGCGACAGCTCGCCATTGGCCGCGCCCGCGACCGTCATGCCCGGCGGGCAGCCATCCGGCACGAAAGCGGCGATCTCGGCCTGCCACTTCGGACGACCGCGATGATGCGAGGCAAGCCCCACGGAAGGATTCCAGCCGCCCGACATGGCAAGCGTGTCGGCGGAGACGGTCGCGCGGCGGCCATCGGCCATCGCAATCTCGACCTGGCTGATGCCGGCTTTGCCGCCACGCACGCCGGCAACGTTGCCGCTATAGAGGGCAAAATCGCCATTCTCCGCCAGCGCCCGGCAATGCGCCGGCACATTCTTGCGCGCATCGATGACAGCGGTGATTTCCACGCCCGCCCGCAAAGCGGTCTCGGCCGTTTTCCAGCCATCGTCATTGTTGGTGAAGAGCGCGAGCCGCTTACCGGGCACGGCCGCGAAACGCTCGATATAGGTCCGCACGGCCGAGGCCATCATCACGCCGGGCACGTCGTTGCCGGGGAAGACGATCGGCCGCTCGGTCGCGCCTGCAGCGAGGATGCAGCGCTTCGCCACGATGCGCCAGAGGCGCTGGCGCACCTGGTGCTTGGCCGGCACCGGCACATGGTCGTTGATGCGCTCCAGCGCGCCGTAGGTACCGCCGTCATAGACGCCGAAAACGGCGGTGCGCGTGATGACACGGACATTGCGCATCGATCGAAGCTCGCCGAGCGCGGCATCCGCCCATTCGGCTGCGGGAATGGTGTCGATCTCGCCGCCGTCGCTGTTCAAGCGGCCACCAACCAGCGGATCCTCTTCGGTGAGGATCACGCGCGCGCCGGCGCCTCCGGCTGCGAGTGCGGCCGCCAGCCCGGCCGGACCGCTGCCGACGATCAGCACGTCGCAATGCGCCCAGGCCTTGTCGTAGTGGTCGGGATCGGCCACGCCGCTGGTGCGGCCAAGGCCGGCAGCGCGGCGAATGGCGGGCTCGTAAATCTTCTCCCAGAACTTCGCCGGCCACATGAATGTCTTGTAGTAGAAGCCGGCGACGAAGATCGGCGACAGCAGCGAGTTGACCGCCATGACGTCGAAGCCGAGCGAGGGCCAGCGATTCTGGCTCAGCGCATCGAGCCCGTCATAGAGCTCGGTCGTGGTGGCGCGCGTGTTGGCCTCGCGCCGCGCGCCGGAGCGTAGCTCGACCAGCGCATTGGGTTCTTCAGAGCTCGCGGTGAGAATGCCGCGCGGACGATGATACTTGAAGGAACGGCCGACCAGTTTCACGCCGTTCGCCACCAGCGCCGAAGCCAGCGTATCGCCGGCATAGCCGGTCATGGCCTTGCCGTCGAAGGTGAAGCTCAGCGGGGTCGTGCGGTCGATCAGGCCGCCAGCGGCAAGCCGGTTCATTTGCTGCGATGCCATTATTCCGCACCTGCCTTGGCCATTGCGACATCCACCACGGCTGCGCCGGTTCCGGGCGCTGCTGCGACGGAGAGGATTTCATGGGTGAGTGTGTTGCGCCGGACGACGAGCCACGAGCGACACCCCCCGCCGTGATACCAGTATTCGCTCATCTCGCCGGCGACGTTGTCGCGCAGGTAGACGTAATCATAGAAGGCATCCTGCTCGCCTTCGTCTCCCTTGCCGTCTTCGATGACGGCGACGAACGGACGCTTCGGCTTGGCGTCGCCGAGATAGGTGAATTCGCCATTCTCGCGTTCGCCGCAGAAGGGGCATGCAATACGCATTTTCGCCTGCCTCGCTTTCAGTGCAGATTGGGTTGGGCGCCCTGGCCCTTCTCGTCGATCATCGCGCCGCGCTCGAAGCGGTCGAGCCGGAAGCGCCAGGCTTCCTCGTGCGGCGCATCGGTCGCCATCAGATGGGCAAAGACCAGGCCGGAGGCAGGCGTTGCCTTGAAGCCGCCGTAGCACCAGCCGGCATTGAGGTAGAGCCCGTCGACCGGCGACTTGTCGATGATCGGCGTGCCGTCCATCGACATGTCCATGATGCCGCCCCAGTTTCGCAGCATGCGCACGCGGCTGATCATCGGCATCAGCGCCATGCCGCCCTCGCAGACATCCTCGATCACCGGCATGTTGCCGCGCTGGGCGTAGGAATTGTAACCGTCGATGTCTCCGCCAAAGACCAGGCCACCCTTATCGGACTGGCTGACATAGAAGTGCCCGGCGCCGAAAGTGATGACGCCAGGGATCAGCGGCTTGATCGCCTCCGACACGAAGGCCTGCAGCACATGGCTCTCGATCGGCAGCCTAAGACCGGCCATCGCCGCAACCCGGGACGAATTGCCCGCAACCGCCATGCCAACCTTGCCGGCGCCGATCCTGCCGCGCGAGGTTTCCACGCTAGTGATCCGGCCGTTGTGATCGCGCACGAAGCCGGTGACCTCGCAGTTCTGGATGATGTCGACGCCGAGCCCGTCGGCGGCGCGCGCATAGCCCCACACCACCGCATCGTGGCGCGCCGTGCCGCCGCGCCGCTGCACCAGGCCGCCCATGATCGGGAAGCGGGCGTTGTCGTGGTTGAGGAATGGCAGCATCTTGCGCACTGCTGCCTTGTCGAGCAATTCGGCATCGATGCCATTGATGCGCATGGTGTTGCCGCGGCGGGCAAAGGCATCGCGCTGCGCGTCGGAATGGTAGAGATTGATGATGCCGCGCTGGCTCACCATCGTGTTGTAGTTGAGATCCTGCTCCATCCGCTCCCAGAGCTTCATCGAAAGCTCATAGAAGCCGGTGTTGCCGGGAAGCCCGTAGTTGGACCGGATGATCGTGGTGTTGCGGCCGGCATTGCCCGAGCCGATCCACCCTTTCTCCAGCACCGCCACGTTGCGGATGCCGTAGCGCTCCGCCAGGTAGTAGGCGGTGGCGAGGCCATGGCCGCCACCGCCGATGATCACGACGTCATAATGTGCCTTGGGTGCGGCATCGCGCCAAGCGCGGCCCCAGCCCTTGTGTCCGGTAAGCGCCGCCTTGGCGAGCGAAAAAATTGAGTACTTCATCACCATGTTTTCCGCGAAAAGGCCTGCGACTTCCGTTTCCCAAAGCAAGTTAGCAGTCGAGGGTATTGTCGAGTTCCCACTGGGTTAGCTGGCTTGCGTAGGAGTTCCACTCCTGCGTCTTCAGCTTGATGAAGCCACGCGTGAACTCCTCACCCATCAGCCCCTTCAGCTCGGTGTCGTTGTCGAGCTCGCGCAAGGCGTCGAGCAGGTTCAAGGGCAGCTTCGAGCCGTGCGTCACGGTGTGGCCGTCCTTGTACATGTCGATGTCGCTGCGCGGGCCGGGATCTGCCTTGGCGCGGATACCGCTGAGGCCGGCCGCGATGATGACAGCCTGCATCAGATAGGGATTGGCCGCACCGTCGGGCAGGCGAAGCTCGAAACGGCCGGGGCCGGGCACCCGCACCATGTGCGTGCGGTTGTTGCCGGTCCAGGTCACCGTGTTGGGGGCCCAGGTCGCCCCCGAAGTCGTACGCGGCGCGTTGATGCGCTTGTAGGAATTCACGGTCGGGTTGGTGATCGCGGTGAGCGCCGGGGCGTGCTTGATGATACCTCCCAGGAAGTGCATGCCCTTCTCCGACAGGCCGTCCGAAGAATTTCGGTCGGCGAACATGTTGACTTGGCCGTCGAGGTCCCAGACCGAGATATGCGCGTGGCAGCCGTTACCGGTACGCGTCGGGAATGGCTTCGGCATGAAAGTGGCGCGCAGACCGTGCTTCTCGGCAACGGTTTTCATCATGAACTTGAAGAAGGAGTACTTGTCGGCGGTCGCCAGCGTGTCGTCGTAGGCCCAGTTCATTTCGAACTGCCCGTTGGCGTCCTCGTGGTCGTTCTGATACGGCTCCCAGCCGAGGTCGAGCATGGCATCGGCGACTTCGGCTATGATGTCGTAACGGCGCATGACCGCCTGCTGGTCGTAGCAGGGCTTGTTCGCGGTGTCATACGAGTCGGCAATCATCTTGCCGTCGGGCGTAGTCAGGAAGAATTCCGGCTCGATACCGGTCTTGACGCGAAGGCCTTCCTTAGCCGCCTCAGCGATAAGACGTTTCAGCGTGTTGCGCGGTGCCTGCTCGACGCTTTTGCCTTCCATGACGCAGTCGGAAGCGAGCCAGGCAACTTCCGGCTTCCACGGCAGCTGGATCACCGAGCTCGGATCCGGCACCGCCAGCATGTCGGGATGGGCCGGGGTCAGGTCCATCCACGTCGCGAAGCCGGCAAAGCCGGCTCCGTCTTTTTGCATGTCGGCAATGGCCCGTGCCGGAACGAGTTTGGCCCTCTGGCTGCCAAACAGGTCGGTATAGGTAACCATGAAATACTTGACGTTGCGAGCCTTCGCGAACTCTGCGAGGTCGGTCGTCGTTTTGTTTTCTAGTTTCGTATCGAAAGCCGTTCCCATTTTATTTGTTCCTCTCGGCTTGGATTATTTATTTTTGTTAGAAGTTATTTTTCCCCGGTATCCAGTTGGTGCCCGCCAGCGGCACGCCTGCCATGGCAGCGGCTTCAATCGAGAGTGCGCACAGATCCTCCGGCTCGAGGTGGTGCACATGGTTCTTGCCGCAGGCGCGCGCGATGGTCTGCGCTTCCAGCGTCATGACCTTCAGGTAGTTGGCCAGGCGACGCCCCGCCGCGATCGGATCCACACGTTTCATCAGTTCAGGGTCCTGCGTCGTGATGCCTGCAGGGTCCTTTCCTTCATGCCAGTCGTCATAGGCGCCGGCGATGGTACCGAGCTTCTCGTATTCGGCCTCCCAGCGCGGATCGTTGTCGCCGAGCGCAACCAGCGCAGCCGTGCCGATGGACACGGCGTCGGCGCCAAGCGCCAGCGCCTTGGCGACGTCGGCGCCATTGCGGATGCCGCCCGAGACGATGAGTTGGACCTTGCGGTGCATCCCGAGATCCTGCAGCGCCTGAACCGCGGGGCGAATGCAGGCGAGCGTCGGCTGGCCGACATTCTCGATGAAGACTTCCTGCGTGGCGGCAGTGCCGCCCTGCATGCCGTCGAGCACCACGACGTCGGCACCGGCCTTCACCGCCAATGCGGTGTCGTAGTAGGGCCGCGCGCCGCCGACCTTCACATAGATCGGCTTTTCCCAGTCGGTGATCTCGCGGATTTCGAGGATCTTGATTTCCAGATCGTCCGGGCCGGTCCAGTCGGGATGGCGGCAGGCCGAGCGCTGGTCGATGCCCTTGGGCAGGGTGCGCATCTCGGCGACGCGGTCGGAAATCTTCTGGCCCAGCAGCATGCCGCCGCCGCCCGGCTTGGCGCCCTGCCCGACCACGATCTCAATCGCGTCGGCGCGGCGCAGGTCACGCGGGTTCATGCCATAGCGCGACGGCAGATACTGGTAGACCAGTGTCTGCGAATGGCCACGCTCCTCTTCCGTCATGCCACCATCGCCTGTGGTGGTTGAGGTGCCGGCGATCGTCGCGCCACGGCCCAGCGCCTCCTTGGCCGGACCGGACAGCGAGCCGAAGCTCATGCCGGCGATGGTGATCGGGATCTTCAGTTCGATCGGCTTCGTAGCGAAGCGCGAGCCGAGCACGACCTTCGTGTCGCACTTCTCACGATAGCCTTCGAGCGGATAGCGCGAGATCGAGGCGCCGAGGAAAAGTAGGTCGTCGAAATGGGGCACCTTGCGCTTGGCGCCGGCTCCGCGGATGTCATAGATGCCGGTCGCGGCGGCGCGCCGGATTTCCGACATCGTGTATTCGTCGAACGTTGCCGATCTGCGCGGCGTGGTCGGAGGATTGTGATAGGTCATGTCTTACCTCAGTACGCGTCGGCGTTGTCGATGTTGAAGTTGTAGAGCGTGCGCGCCGAACCGTAGCGCTTGAACTCTTCGGGCTTCGCATCAGTCATTCCGGCCCGTTCGAGCAGATCCTTGAGGATCTCGATGTGCTCTGGCCGCATCTCTTTCTCGATGCAGTCGGCACCCAGGCTCTTGACCGAGCCGCGCACGAAAAGCCGAGCTTCGTAGATGGAGTCGCCAAGCGCATCGCCGGCATCGCCCAGGACCACGAGGTTGCCCGACTGCGCCATGAAGGCCGACATGTGGCCGACATTGCCGCGCACGACGATGTTGATGCCCTTCATCGAAATGCCGCAGCGCGATGAGGCATTGCCCTCGATAACCAGCAGGCCGCCGCGGCCGGTGGCGCCGGCATACTGGCTGGCATCGCCCTTCACGATGACGGCGCCCGACATCATGTTTTCGGCCACGCCCGGTCCGGCCGAGCCGTGCACGGTGATGGTAGCCTTCTGGTTCATGCCGGCGCAGTAGTAGCCCACGCTACCATGCACATCGACATTGATGGACGCGTCGACGCCAACGGCAACGGCATGATTGCCCTTCGGATTCAGAACTTCCCAGGCGGTCTGGTTCGAGCCGTCGGCCACATCATGCAGCGCCTGATTGAGCTCGCGCAGCGGGACCTTGGCGAGGTCGAATACCCTCGCCTCATATTGCGTCTCCGGCGCAGGCGCCTTGGCAAGATTGGATGTAGCCATCGTCTCAATGCTCCCAGAAATAGACGGTTGAGGGCTCGGGCTCCCAAACCTTGGCCTGTTCGATGCCCGGCAGATTGGCCAGCGCGCGATATTCGGACCCGAACGCGACATAGCGGTCGGTCTCGGCCATGACGGCCGGCTTGCAGGCGATCGGATCGCGCACGACACCGAAGCCGTTCTTGGTTCCGACGACGAAAGTGAAGAAGCCGTCGAGATCTTCGAGGCTCGATTCCAGGGCCTGACCAAGGTCCATGCCGCCGGCGATCTTGTGCGACAGGTAGGCTGCCGCCACTTCCGTGTCGTTCTCGGTCTCGAAGGTCATGCCCTCGCGGCGCAGCTCGCGGCGGACATTGTTGTGGTTGGACAGCGAGCCGTTGTGCACCAGGCACTGGTCTGGACCCGTGGAGAACGGGTGCGCGCCCATGGTCGTCACAGCCGACTCCGTCGCCATGCGGGTGTGGCCGATGCCGTGCGTGCCGCTCATCTTCGAAACCTCGAAGCGCTCGGCCACTTTCACCGGCAAGCCGACTTCCTTGTAGATTTCGATTGTCTCGCCCATGCCCATGACACGCGCGGCCGGCCGCAATTCCACGATAGCTTCGCGCGCGGCCTCCAGCTTGTCTGCTGGCATGACGAACACTGCATGCGTCGACTTCACGGTCACGGCGACCGGCGCACCGATCTTCTTGGAGAGCTCCGCATCCAGCCCGGCGAAATCGCGCTTCGGCGACGGAGACTGGATGGTGAGCTTGCCCTGGCCCTCGGCCGATGATCCGTAGATCGCAATGCCGGCGCTGTCGGGACCACGGTCGGTAAGCAAGACCAGCATCTCCGACAGCATGGCGCCCAATTGAGGCTCCAGCGACTTGTCCTTCAGAAACAGCCCCACAATGCCACACATGGCGTTCACCTCATTTTCGTTTTCTGCCTGCGTGAAACGCTAGCAGGTCCGATATTTGAATTCAACTGACATGAATGTTTTTTTCCTTATAGAAAAGATTGGTCCATGTCGCTCATTTGTGCTGACCACGATCGGGCCAGAGACTGCCGCCCGCCGATGGCAGGCGGCAGCGGAAGTTCAATGTTGGCCAGCCGCGCAAACGAGATGGACAGGCACCTCGGTGCGGCCGCGAACGCGATAGGGTTCCTGGCTCCACATCATGCTGCGGACGAGCCAGTTACGGCGCGGGTCCGCCCCCATGACGATGGCATCGCACTTCTTACGCCTCGCCTCGCTCAATATGCTTCGGCAGGGATTGCGCGTGGTGACGATGTGGCCATCGGCCTCCACGCCGGCACTTTCCAGCTGGGCGATCGCCCAGATGATGTTTTCTTCCTGCTCTGCCATTTCACGCCGACTCGGGCGCAGGCCCGGATTGGGGAGACCGAAACTCGTTCCCCAAAGCCGGGCCACGGTCAGGACCTGGGCGCGACCTCCCTGGCCGCGCACCAGGCGCACGGCCAGATCGATCACCTCCTGGCTGAACCGCCGCCCCTCCGACGCGACCAGCACATTGCTGACCTCGAGCGGGTTGTCGGCTGCATGCGGGCGACCGAACAGAGTCCGGATCATTTCGACCACACTCCTCAGTTGCCGCTGGTTGCCATTGCAGGTGCGAAGCCGTCACGTCGGTCTTCCCACATGCGATACCAATAGAGCGGAAGGTACATGAAGATGGTGGCAACGCCGAGGAAATAGTAGATCGCCTGACCGCCGATATACGAGTATATCAGACCGCCGACCAGCCACACGAAGAAATACAAAGCAGCCAGCATGAGCGCGATATACTTGAAGTATTCAGGCAGGCGGAACGGGCGATGAACATTCGGTCGGTCCTTGCGCAGCAGATAGTAAGCGATCAGCACCGGAACGAACGAGCCGAGATATCCCACATTGGAGAAGGAATAGATCTCGATCGCGCCGCCCATGAAGGCGATGAGCAGGCTGGCGACCACGTTGGTCATCATGGCCCGATCCGGCACGTGATGCTTATTGAGGTGCTGGTAGAAGCGCGGGAACTGCCCGTCGAGCGACATCTGGTAGAGCGAGCGTGAGCAGCCCATCAGCGAATTCAGCGCCGAAAGCACCAGCGCCACGATCAGCATCGCCGCCATCAACCACTCCATCACCGCTCCGGCCACGCCGGGGAAGATGTTGCTGGCGAAGGTGACGAACATCGTCTTGGGGTCGACCAGGGCCGGGTCCGAGATGGCCTTGGCGCCCAGTATGACCACGAAGGAGATCGGCAGCATGGTGTAGACGAACACGCCGTAGCCGCCTTCGAGAGTCATCGCGATCTTGGCGTCGCGTCCCGGATGCTTGCATTCGCCGATGTAGCAGGCGGCCGCTTCATAGGCGATCACCGTCCAAAGCAACGGAAACGCATAGGCCACATACATCATCCACGCGGGATAGCCGCCGACCGGGGCGAAGAAGCTGGAGCCGTCGAGATGCCGGAAGCCGGCAAGTTCGCTCCAGTTCGCCGCGTCGAGATTGAAGATGAAACCGATCGACAGGAAAGTGAGCGGGATCATCGAGAGCACGGCAAGCACGGTGGCCATGGACGTGCCGAAGCGGATGCCGAGATAGGCGGGAATGGAAAGAACGATCAGGCCGACTGCCGTGATCGCAAGTGTCCAGTAAGGAATGAAGGTGCTGACCGGCGTGATGCCATGGGTAGCGTCAAGACCGAACAGATGCGTGATGTAGAAGGACGCCAGGATCATGTTGAGCGGCGCAACCGGCATCCAGCCGACCCAATACATCCATGCGGTAATGCCGTTGACATGCGGCGCAAGGCGCGGCCAGCGCTCCCTGTAGGCGGGATAGGCGTAGGAAGGAGAACCGCCCGTGCGTCCCGGCATCATTGCCGAAAGTTCAGCCAGAAGCAGGCAGAGAACGACGCCGGTGAGAGTGAAGAAAGTTATGAAGGGAATGTAGGAAGCACCGAAAACCGTGAGGAATGCGGGCGCGGCCCCGGTGACGAGAATGGTGCCGGCAAGACCGATTACAAAGGCTCCCCACCAATTGGTTCCGGTCTGTAGATTGCCGTGTTCGTAGTCAAGAACGTCCAATGCCTCTGATCCAGCCTGGCTCATTTGATGACCTCCTGTGTCATGCCCGCCCGGCTCCCCGAGATGATCTCGATGAAGCGATCTATTCCTTCCGTGTCGGAGATGGGTTTTCGTTCAGCCATCGAATCTCCTCCATTCGAATGGGTGCACCGTCGGCGGCCACAGACCACGCAGGACAGCATGGACCATGACCCCAATCCGTCGATTGAGGTTTGGCATTTCTTTCCCTTTTCGAGCGTCCATGGAGCCTGGCGGGACGCTGTTCCCCGTTTATTTTTATATACTGCCAGGCAAATTAATTACCTTATGAGAAACACCGGCCATGGGGCTTGTCAAGCGCGCAGTGACGTTGGGTGAGGTCCCACGGCAAGGACAATCTGGGGTAGTGGAGCTATGCCCGGGACGGTGTCGGGCAGGTAGAATCCATGCCGAAGAGGCCGCGCTGCTTCCATCGCACGCGCGGACCGGCCTGATGAGTTGTGCAAATGAAGAGGGCTACGCGCGATCGCCAGACCACCGCCTAAAGGCCATCGCTATCCGAATGCGGGGCGGCAATATCGCCCCATTCGGAAGACTGAGTCTGTCTCAGTCGCTGCCGCTGCCCTGCGGGTAGGAGATGATCGACAGGTAGCGTATCGGCCGCTTGGTCAGCTGTTCCGGTCCGTGCGGTGCATCGGCGTCGAAGAACAGGCTGTCGCCCGGCAGCATCGTATAGAGGTTGCTGCCGTGGCGGTACACGACCTCGCCTTCCAGCATGTAGAGGAACTCCATGCCGTCATGCTGGAAGGTCGGGAACACGTCCGAATCCTCGCTCAGCGTGATCAGATACGGCTCGACGGTCACGCCGCTGGTGTTCGATCCGATGTGGCCGAGCAGCGTGTACTGATGGCCGGCGCGCGTTCCGCGCCGCTCGACATCGACTCCTTCCCCGGCCTTGACGAACACCGCGTTGCGCTCCTCTTCGAAGCGGCGGAGAAATGCCGTCAGCGGCACGCCCAGTGCCCGCGACAGGGACTGCAGCGTCGTCAGCGACGGCGAGGTGTTGCCGTTCTCGATCTTGGACAGCATGCCGAGCGAGATGTTCGTGGCCGCAGCCAGATCAGCCACAGTGATGCCAAGCTTCTTGCGGAAGGCGCGGACTTCGCGCCCGATAGCGACTTCCAGCACGTTTTCGCGGGTATCGCGAACCGCATGCGGATTCTGGTTCAGGCTCTTGGAGGCATTGAGGTCCTTTGTCAGCGGCTTGATCGCCTGCACGGCCTCACTTCTGCGTTTGCCCTGCTTGCGCGGCTCTGCCGCCTGTGTCGATGTCTTCGCCACTTCGCTCACCCGCCACGTTACAGCGCTGCTCGCCCATTCGGGGAGCAAAGGACGCCGTAACCCCTTGAATCTACGCATGATCCTTTCCAAAAATCGATTTCGATCTTTGGGACTATCCGTTAAATTTTTACTGATAGTAAATTTTTTTGTTTTCCGTACGCGGTAACGGCGAGAAATTCAAGCATTCTCGCGCGCTGCACGGTCGCTGCGGCGAATCGCGCACGGGCTCGAATACACCTGCGGACAGGTCAGGCCGTGTATCGGCGCGGGAAGGTCGAGATCGCCAGAGAGGCCGCGCGGACACCGCGTTCAAGCGCGCCCTGCAAACTGTCGCCCAAGCTCAATCCGGCGAGGAAAGCAGCGTTGAAAGTGTCGCCGGCGCCGACCGTATCGATGACCGTGACCGGCGGCGCCTTGGCCGAAACCGATTTGCCGTCACGGATGGCGGTTGCGCCCTCCGGGCCGTTCTTGATCACCAGCGTCTGGCCGGCACCGAGCCGGCCTGAAAGCGTCACGGCGGCCGTATCGAGGTTCTCATTCTCGCCCAGGCCCTTCACCTCCTCGGCGTTGAGCAGCGCGTAGTCGGTCAGCGATAGCCATTCCAGCGAGCGCTTCTTGTTGGCCTCGGTCCAACCCTCCGGTGGCCAGCCCGGATCGATCGCCGTCTGCCAGCCGCGCTGTTTCAGAAGCCGGAGCAGTTCGCTCGTTCCCTCGATCAGCGAGGGCATGAGGAAGCCGCCGGAAATGCAGGCGAAGCTCGACGCCGTAGGCGCCGCCGGAATATGGGCGAGCAGGTCTTCGAGCCGGGCGTGATGCAGATGACCCGGCGCGGTGAAAAACACGCGATCGCCGCCCTTGTGAACGATGCCGACACTGATTGTCGTGTCGGAATCGTCGATCACCCAGGTCGAGCAGGCCTCGTCGAAATAGCCGGCAAGCCAGCTGCCCATGGCGTCGTTGCCGACGCTGGCGAGCAGCCGGTGCGCGATGCCCATGCCGCTCAGCGCCAGCGCGGTGTTGCCGGCCGAACCGCCCGGCCGCATCTCGCTGCGCGGCACCACGACTTCGGTGCCGATGGCAGGCCAGCCGTCGACCTCCCCCATGACGAGGTCGACATTGACGTTTCCGAGGATGAGAAGCGGCGATACGGACATGACTACTTAACTGATGTGACGTGCGACGACCGGCACATAGTTTTCGAGTTCCGGTGCCGGGAAGTGCACGGTCTCGCCTATTTCCGCCGAGCGGTAAAGGCCCATCATGATTTCCACCACGGCAAGCCCGTCCTCAAAAGTCTCCAGTGGCGTCTCACCCTTGCGGAAGCACTCGGTCATGTGACGGTTCTCGTCGGTGTAACCGTAGACACCGGCTTCGTCTTCCAGCACCGGCATCAGGCCCTGCTCGGCATTCTGCTTTTCGACGAGATCCTCGCCTTCCGAACCGGTCACCGCGCGCGACATGAAGATCTTAAGGCCGGTGTTCAGCGAGTTGAACTCCATCGCATATTCGGGCCCGAGCAGTTCGAGCTGGATGCGCAGGCCCGCGCCGACATAGGCCCAGGAGGTCGTGGCCTCGATCATCAGATCGTTGCCCTGCTCGTCCTCGAGCGACACGGTGGCGCGTGCGAAATCTTCCGAAGGGTGATTGCGATAATCGACCCCGCTGCCATAGCGCTGCTTCAACTGGTCGGCATAATGCGGGCGCGTCCACTTCAGATTGGCGACCGTGCCGTTGACGGACTTGACCTTGAGCGACTTGCGCGGCGCACCCGGCTCGGTCAACAGGTGACGCGACACTTCCACCGAATGGCACATCATGTCGGACAGCACGCCGCCGCCCTGCTTGTCGCCTTTCCAGAACCAGGCCTCGTGCGGGCCGGAATGCTCTTCGGCCGCGCGCGCCAGATAGGGCCTGCCGGTGGTCGAAGCGGCACGCCGCCAGACGATCTCCTTGCCGCGAAGCACCGGCGTGCAGAAAACCTGGTTTTCAAGGTAGCCGTGGTTGAGCTTGGCATTGGTGGCAAGGCGCAGCATTTCGCGTGCTTCGGCAACGGTGCGGGCCAATGGCTTTTCGCAGGCGACGGCAAAGACCTTGCTGCGGCCGGCGGTCACTTCGTCGTGCAGCGTGCGCATGACGTCGAGGCGCGTGTAGTTGGGCGAAAGGATCCAGATGGCGTCGACATTCTCGTCGCGCAGCAGGCTTTCCAGGCTGTCATGGCTCGTGCAGGAGCCAAGGCCAAGTTCCGAAACCAAAGCCGAGAAGTGAGCGCGGTTTTCGGCCTTGCGGCTATAGACGCCGACAACGTCGATATTGCGCACACCGACCATCGACTTCAGGTGGAACTGGGCGATGAAGCCGGTGCCCACGAAGCCTACGCGCAGCCTGTCTTTCGGCAGATTGGTCATGGATGCCTTCCTTTCAATTGTCGGATGTCTTGGCCGGGCCGGTCGACCCGCGGATTTTCAGCGTCGTCGGCATCTCGACCAGCGCTTCGACGCTGTCGTCGCCGTTCATCACTTTGAGCAGTTGCTTCATCGCCTGCTTGCCGATGTCGACACGCGGCTGGCTGACCGTAGTCAGTGGAGGATAGAAACATTCGCTCAAGAAAAGGTCGTCGAAGCCGACGACCGAAACATCGCCCGGCACGTCGAGGCCTAGCTTCCTGAGTTCGTTGATGGCGCCGAAGGCCATCTCGTCATTGGCGACGAACAGCGCCGTCGGCTTATCGGGTCGCGAAAACAGCTGTCGGCAGAGCGTGGCGCCCGAGGGAATAGTGTAGTCGCCAATCGGCTCGTAGCCTTCCGGCACCGCAAGCCCGGCCTCGGCCATCGCCTTGCGATAGCCTTCGCGGCGCAACACACTCATCACTTCGGGAACCGGGCCGCAGATGTGGGCGATGCACCGGTGGCCGAGCGATTGCAGATGCTTCACCGCTCCACAGGCCGACGCGACGTTGTCGATCTGCACATGCGGCAGCGGGCAGCCTTCGATGATTTCTAGCGCCACCACGATCGGCAGGCGCGCCAGTTGCTCGGCATCGCGGGTATGGCCGGAAGGCAGCTTGCCGTTCATCAGGATCATGCCGTCGGCGTGACCATCGCGCAGCATGTCGAAATATTCGAGCTCGCGGTCGGGATGGTTTTCCGTGTTGCCCATCAGCACGGAGTAGCCAGCCTCGCGCGCCGTCGCCTCCACGCCCTTGAATATTTCGAGATAGAACGGGTTGCTGACGTCCCGCACCACCAGCAGAACCGCCATCGACTTCTGCGTGCGCAGGTTGCGGGCCCGCACATTGGGCCGGTAGTCGAGCGACTGCGCCGCTTCGCGGATGCGCGACAAAGTCGGCTCGGCGACGAGGCCGGAATCCGACAAAGCGCGCGAAACCGTCGCCGGCGAGACGCCCGCACGCAGTGCTATGTCCTTAATCTTGGCTCGCCTGTCCATGTCAGCCTCGCATGGCCCGGCCGCGGCCGTAGAACAGCATCAGCACCAGCAGCGTCGCGCCAAACACCATCTGGCGGCCGGAGTCGTCGATATGGACGGTGGTCAAAATGCTCTGAAGGATGACCAGCAGCACCGCACCAGCCATGGTGCCGGTGTAGCCACCCTTGCCGCCGGCCAGCGGCGTGCCGCCCAGTACAACGGCGATGATGGAAGGCAACATGTATTGCTCGCCGACATTGGAGAAGGACGAGCCGGAATAGCCGAGCAGGCAAACGCCCGCGAGCGCCGCAAAAGCTCCCGACAGCACGAACAGTCCGACGCGGATGGTCTTCACCGGCACACCGGCCATGAAGGCCGCCTGCTCGTTGGAGCCGATGGCGTAGATCCGATAGCCGAATACGGTGCGCTTGAGCAGGAACGCCATGAAGAGGCCTATGGCGACCCAAAGCCAGATGATGCCCGGTAGGCCGAAGAGGAAAGGCTGCGTCACGAACTGCGACAGGCCGGGCGCGGCGCGGCCGGAGGGAATGCCGTTACGGATAACGACCAGAAGCCCCTGCAGCACGCCCAGCATCCCGAGCGTCATCACCAGCGGCGGAATGCGCAGCAGCGTGATGCCAAGTCCATTGAACAGGCCGAACAATGCGCCGACGCCGACCGCGACCAGCACCGCCGGCAAGATACCGCCATCGGCCCCGTTCATGACATTGCCGGCCAGGATGGCGGCCAGCGAAACGATGCCGCCGACCGAAAGGTCGATGCCTTCACGCCCGCCAATGATGACGAGGTTCTGACCGGCAGCGACGATACCCATGACGGAGGCGACGACCAGCAGGCGCAGGATCTGTTCGGCCGAGGCAAAACCCGGCGACAGCGCTTCGCCGAGCGCCAGCAGCGCCACGATCAGGGTTAGCGCGACGACCAGCGGGCGCTTCAGGAACTCGACCGCCTTTGACGGCGCGGCGGTGATAGAAACGGCTGTCTCGGTGCTCATGCGCGTCCCCCCCGGCTGACGAGGATACCGGCCATCAGTGCGATCAGGATGGCGAGGCCCTGCACGAGGTTCTGCCATTCCGACGGCGTGCCGACGAAAAAGACCAGCGAATTGATAAGGCCGATGATCAGGGCGCCGATCAGCGAGCCGGTCACCGTCCCTGCCCCGCCCGAAAGCGCCGAGCCACCAAGCACCACGGCCGCAACGCTGTAGAGCGTCATCTTGCTGCCCACCAGCGGATCGCCGCTTGCGGTGTCGCCGGTGATGCAGAGCGCTGCAAGCGCCGAGAACAGACCGCAGAGCACATAGCCCTTGATACGGATCATTGTGACCGGAAGGCCGGTCTGGAATGCGGCCATGGCGTCGTCGCCGACCGCCAGCATCTGCGTGGTCAGCCGCATGCGCGCCAGAACGCCCAGAATGATGGCGACAGCCGCCACCACGTAGAAGATGAACGGAATGCCGAAATAGGTGCCGCCATAGGTCAGCCAATAGGCCTCCGGCGCCGGCGTTCCAGCCACCGGCAACACATAGAGCGCAAGGCCTGTGAAGAAGATGCTGGTCGCGAAGGTGGCCACGATGGCCTGCAGCCTGAGCCCCGCAATCATGATCCCGTTGACGACGCCGCAGGCAAGGCCGGTCAGGATGCCGACCAGGCAGGCGGCGATCACCGTCAGCCCGCCGCCGCCCCACTTTTCCATCAGCACTATGATGACGACATTGACCAGCGAGACGATGCTGCCGGCCGACAGATCGATGTCACTGGAAAAGACGACGTAAGTCTGCGCCACCGCCAACAGCATCAGCGCCAGATAGGTGCTGAACAGGCCGGTGATGGAGCCGAAACTGAGACTGCGTGGCTGGAAAAAGCCATTGAGCGCCACCAGTGCTATCAAAATGATGAGCGCCGGCACGAAGGGAAAGCGTTGCAGCACGCTCTTCAGCGGGCTGGCATTCGCCACTGAGGTGGAGAGTGTCTGTTGCATCAGGCGGCCTCGTAGGCGGCGTGATAGAGGTTGTAGCGCGTACGGTCCGCGCCGGTGAGTTCGCGCGTGACCGACCCGCTATTGAAGACCAGGATGCGGTCGGCATTGTTGAGCAATTCGGCGTCCTCGGACGAATAAAGCACGATGCCCATGCCCTCCTGGGCCAGCTTGCGGATCAGCGCGAAAAGATCGGTCTTGGCCGCAAGGTCGATGCCCTTCGTCGGATCGTCGAGCAGCAGCACGTCGGGCCTGTCGATCAGCCAACGCGCGATGACGCTTTTCTGCTGGTTGCCCCCGGAGAGCGAAGTAATCGGTTGTTCAAGCGCTTGGAACTTGGTCTTCAAGGCCTGCAGCGGCCGCATGGCCCGCTCGCGCAGCGAGGCCGGACGCGCCAGCGACAGCCGGTTGCGCAGGAAATGGATCGGCGTGACGTTCTCGAGGATCGGCCGTCCCTGCAGGATGCCGTCGCGGCTGCGATCGCCCGAGACATAGGCGCAGCCATGCCCAATCGCCTCGCGCGGCGATTTCATCGCAATTTGTTTTCCGTTGAGTGCGATGGTGCCTGTCTGATGCGGCGCCGCGCCGAAAATCGAGCGCATGACCGCCGACTGGCCCTGCCCGTGCAGACCGCCGAAGCCGAGGATTTCGCCCTTGGCAACATCGAAGCTGACATTTCGAAAACCGGGCCCGCTCAGGGCCGCCACTGAAAGCACCGCCGACCGCTGGGTTGCATGCGTCGACGGCACAATGGCGGGTGTCGCCAAATCGTCGCGCTCGCCCACCATCTGGCGGATGACCGACGCCTGATCGGTCTCGGAAATTCTTGACGTACCGACTGTCTCGCCGTCGCGGATCACGGTGACACGGTCGCCGATGGCAAAAATCTCGTCCATGCGGTGCGAGATGAAGACAATGGCGCGGCCCTCAGCCTTTAGCTGGCGCAATATCTCGAAGAAGCGATCGACCTGCGCTCGGTCGAGAGCCGAGGTCGGCTCGTCGAATATGAGGATGGATGCCTCGGTGGCCAGCGCCTTCATGATCTCGACCAGCTGTCGCTGATCGGCGCGCAATGTGTTCACCGGCGCGTCGGCCGAAAAGCCTTCGCCAGCGACATCGGCAAACGCCTCGATGATGCGCGCGGCCTTTGCTTCCAACGCCGCGCGGTCGACGAACACGCCGCCCTTCACCGGCAGCGCCGGCATGCAGATGTTCTCGGCCACTGTGCGCCGGGCCGCGAGCGAAAGCTCCTGATAGAATATGCCGATGCCCAGCGCCCGCGCCGCCTGCGGACCGCCAATGGTGACCGGCCTGCCGTCGAGCAGCACCTCACCCGCATCCGGCCTCACGCTGCCGGCGACGATCTTGCACAGCGTGCTCTTGCCCGACCCGTTCGAGCCGATCAGCACGTGGACCTCCCCGGGAAGCAGATGAAGATCGCCACGGCGCAAGGCAAGCGTCCCGCCATATGCCTTGCGCGCGCCGCGTATCAGCAGCTCGGACATTGTTTCGGTTCCTATTGAGCGGATTCATCCGTTCCGGATGCCCACTACCCTATTTGCGGCCTCGCAACATCGCCTGGCATCCAATCGGGCGCAAGACCGCGCGGGCATAGAGCCTATGAGCTGGCGCCATCAGCGCCCAGCGGTCGCGGGAGCGCGTTCCAATGCACGGAGGAACGCGCTCCCGCAGGGAGGAATTACTTGAACAGCTTCTCGGCGTCTTCGATGGAAAGCTGGCTGGTGTAGGAATAGTAGCCAGGCTTGCCGTCGACGGCGTTGGCGGCTTCATCGAGGTTCTTGTTGTCGATGAAGGGGATCGGCAGATACATGGCGTTGCCGTACTGGCCAGCCGTCGCCGGCTCCTTCAGTTCCTTGCCCTGCAGCATCAGCACCGCGACGTTGAGCGCGCTGGCCATCACGCCGGGCGGGTTCACCGAAGCGCCGGAGTTCAGCTTGTCGGACTTCCAGATGTCGATGAAGTCCTTGCGGATTTCGCCGGTGGCCGCGATCGACGACTGCTTCTTGGCATCAATGATCGACTTCCAGGCGCCAGCGGCCATGCCGTCCTGCACCCAGACGCCGCTGATGTCCGGATAGGTTGCAAGCAGGTTCTGCATGGCCTGCTGGCCCTGCGCCTGATCCCAGTTCGCGTTCACCTCGTTGACGACCTTGATGTCCGGGTACTGGCCGAACACTTCCTTGTAGCCGGCTACGCGCATCTCGTTTGCCGGATGGCCGGCGACGCCATTGATGGCGACCACATTGCCCTTGCCGCCCAGCGTCTCGGCCAGCCACTTGGCACCGGCAGCGCCCCAGGCCTTCTGGTCGATGCCGACATAGGTCGCATCCTTCGACGACACTTCGGCGTCGGTGGCGATCACGAGGATGTCCTGCTGCTTGGCCTGCTTGAAGATCGGATCGAAGGCCGTCGGGCTGTTCGGATTGATGATGATGGCGTTGACGCCCTGGCTCATGAAATTGCGCACATGGGCGATCTGGCCCGGCACATCGACATTGGCGCTCTGCACCACGACCTCGACATTGACGCCCTTGGCCTTCCAGGCTTCGGCCGCAGCCTTGGCCTCGTCGATCATCTGGGTGCGCCATTCGCTGCCCACCCAGCCATTGCTCAAGCCGATCTTGAAATCCTCTGCATGCGTCGAAAACACCGACACCGCCATCGCGGCAACGGTGGTCAAGGCAAACATCGCGGACTTTTTCATGAGTTCCCTCCCAAAAAACTGAACCGAGGCGAGATTATCCGAAATGAAATCGATTTCAATAGGCGGTATTGGACTCCGATTGGCGATTTTTGGGGAAATCACTGCACAATGGAACCGTTCAGGCGGACGGGGAACTGCGACAAGTCGCGATTGAAAAACTCACCCAGGGCCGTGTGATGCCAGAGGAAAATCAAGCTTCAAACACGCGCCGCGCGCACCCTCACCCAACTGCCACCTGCGACACGTTCGCACCACCTCGCAAAAGTTAACAACATGTTAAATTTACAGGTTTGCTGTTGGAATCCCGTGGGTTAAATTGACTACGAATCAACCGGCCGCGAATGGTTTGGCGCCCAAACGACCCCCAATCTGCGGGGCAGTATCGGAGCTTACCCATACCGAGAGAGCCGGTGGTGACACCGCCGTGTTCCGGTGCGTGTTTTCGTAACAAGTAAAGGCGTTTTCAGGCTCGGTTGCTGACCAGGTCAGTGCTCGGGCATGGAGATTGATTCCGGCCATCCCGAGCCCCCGAATTGCATGGCAATGACAAGTCTCGCCGTTGAAAATAGCTCATTCGAGACGACTGCCGCCAAACCGGCGACGCGCGGCGACCTGACAGCATTTCTCATGGAGCAGACCGACGCGGTGGGCGCCGACGCCTATATGCTCGTGGCTGTCGTGCATGACCAGGACCACTCGGACGCTCGGATAATCGCCTCGAACTGGATCTACGACGCGATCCAACTCGCTGGCCAAAAGCTGATTGCAACCCTGGCGCAGAGTTCCTTTGCCGCCTCCCCGGGCGGCATGCCACGCGCGATCGTGACGGCATCCGCCCCATCGCTCGAGGGCATAGGCGGCGAGGACATCAAACTGCTCGACGTGCTCGGCCATAGCGAAATCTACGCGCTAAAACTCTTTGTCGGTCGCCAGCGCCTGTTTCTGCTTTTCTCCGCCGCTTCGATCGCGCGCATCGATCTTGCGGCGTTGATCCAGGCACAGTTCCAGTGCTGCTACGGGCTATCGCGCATGTCCGAGGTGCTTGGCGCCGCCGTCATGCAGGATCCGCTTTCGGACCGCGAACGCGAGTGCCTGTTCTGGGTCTCCGAAGGCAAGACCACCGACGAAGTCGCGGTCATCCTCGGCGTCTCCTCGAACACGGTCAATAGCTACATCACCCACGCAATCCGCAAGTTCTCGGCCAGCAATCGCGCCATGGCGGTGGCGACTGCAATCAGGAGCGGCATCATTTGACACGCGCAGCCGCACAAAACGCCACTCCGGCCTCCTCCGAGCCAAGGAATCCGTTCGGTTTTGCCACTCCTGGCCTCGAACAGCATCCGGCCGTGACGATCCCCGATGCGATGCGCCGCTGCCGCTGGATCGCCGTCGACCTCAACGCCGGCAGTTTTGGCCTGTTCTTCGTCAATCCATCGGCGGAACGGGCGCACCCGGTGCCGTGCTTCGACGCGGATTATCCGCGCATCACAAACTTTACAAAGTTCGTCTCCGGCGAGAGCTGCGAGGAGCTGACGCGCCGGGCCCGCGTCTCCACCCTGCCTTGCTGGTGGAGCAGCGACGAAGGCTCCGCCTCTGCCGCGAACTTTTCGGCGCTCAGCTGGGCGACCCGGATCGCGCCAGTAGGCCCTGAAGGATCAGGCATCGCCTTCCCCGCCTATGCAGAGCGCGGCCAGTGCGGCTTGGTGATCTTCACTGGTAACGAGATCAGGCTTTCGCCTGAACAGCTCCCCGGCATCCACGCGCGCTGCTTCGCCTTGTTTTCGGCCGTCGCACGCATGCAGACCGAAGACAGCGGCAAACACCCCTCCATCTCCAAGCGTGAACTGGAGTGCCTCAAACTGACCGCGAACGGACTGACGAGCGAAGAGATCGCCTGTCGCCTGAAGCTTTCGGTCCATACGGCCAACCAATATCTCACCAACACCACGCAGAAGCTGAATGCGGTCAACCGAATGCACGCGGTCGCCAAGGGCCTGCGCCTCGGCCTGATAGAATAAGTCAGACCATCGGAACCGTGGGCCGGATTCGCGCATGTTCAACAGCAGCCTCAAGGAAGGCCGTATTCCGTTCGGGATCACTGTCGGGCTTGTCGAAGGCGACATAATTGATCTCCACCGAAGCATGCAGGGCCGTAAGCGTCAGCGTGAAATAGATGGTGACGCCGGCGGGCCTCAACTCGAGGTCGAGTTCAATACGGGGGGCGTCGAGCCAGCTGACATGCGCCTCCCCGCCATGCCCCAGCTTCAGAGCGCCTGGCATAAAATACAGTTCTGCCGCCGAATCCACGATATCAGCAATGCAGCCAAACTGCTCAAACCGTATAAATGAAATATAATCGGCAACATCGACGAGCCTTAGCTCGCTGACTACCTGTTTGATTGCATTCGCGACTATGATCTCGCGAGATGATGCATGCGGTTGTTTCATCATGAAACGACTTTGCGCGCCTTGTTGCTGTAGACGATGCGGATTAATTCCGCCACTGCCTGGTAGAACTTAGTCGGGATGACATTATCCACCGAAACTTGCTTGTACATGGAGCGAGCAAGCGCAACGTCCTCGAATATCGGAATTTTGTGTTCTTCGGCGATCTCCCGGATTTTCAGCGCGACCAGATCCTGGCCCTTGGCCAGCACGATGGGCGCCTGATCCTCGTCGCGAACATATTTCAGGGCGATCGAATAGTGGGTCGGGTTGGCGATCACCAGCGTGGCGCGCGGCACCGCCGCCATCATGCGCCGGCGCGCACGGTCGCGACCGAGCGAACGCAGGCGGGACTTGATGATCGGATCGCCTTCGGACTGCTTCAGTTCGTCCTTGACCTCCTGCTTGGTCATCTTGAGTTCCTGGCGCCAGTGGAAGCGCGACCACACAAGGTCGGCCACCGCGATCACGCCCATCACGATCACGATCGACACCAGAATATGAATGAGGATGCTACGCACCGTCAGAACGAATGCCGTGGGATGGGTTATCATCCCCGCCAGGAGATCACGATACTCGCTCTTCAGCGTGAAGATCAGCACAAGCACGACGAAGCCGAGCTTTCCCAGCGACTTTAGGAACTCAACAAATCCCTGCGCGCCGAACATGCGGCTCCAGCCCTTTGCGAGTGAAATCCGCGACGCCTGCGGGCGAATTCGCTCGGCAACCATTTGCGGCATGTTCTGGAACACCGAGGCGGCTAAGCCCGCGACAACCAGAAGCACCATCATAGTGCCGAGCAGCTTGGCGATCTCCAGGAAGACAACACGATAAAGCTCGATGACGTCCTGCGCGTTCGCCAGCGGCCAGGCCTCCGGCTTTTCCAGAAATATGCCGAGGAACCAGCCGAGCTGGATGATGTTGCTTTGGGCGAAAAACGTCGCAAACACCAGAATAGCGACGAAAGAGGCGAAGATCGAGATTTCCTTCGAGACCGGCAATTTGCCTTTCTCGATCGTATCTCGAATCTTCTTCTCTGTGGCGTCTTCTGTTTTGCTTTCTTTATCGGCGCTCTCGGACATGGCGCGATAGCCTCAGGTCGCGTTTCAGGCGGCGCTCTGGGTGTTGGGCAGTTCGAAGGCGCCTTCCAGCGACATGCGGATCGCCGTGGAAGCAATGGCCCGCCTTGAGCTGAGAACGTCGGACATGGCCACCTCGTCCGCTCCCTGGCCGAGCTCGGACTCGATCATGCGCCGCGTGCGCGCGCTGATGGACGACAGCACCGCCTCGGCTAGTTCGGGCGGCGCGCCGCGCAGGCAAAGCGTGAGCGTTTCGGTCGACAGCCCGTCGAACAGCAGAACGCGCGCCTTCTGCGGAAGGAACACGACATCCTCGAAGGAGAACATCCGGGCGCGGATGCCGTCGAGATTGCTGGTGCCTTCCAGTTCCAGATCCCGCATGACCTCGTCAGCCTGATCCTTCTCCATTTCATTGAGCAGGCTGGCGACCCGGCTCTGGCCGGCCGAAATATCCTTGGTCGCCCGCTCCGAAAGAACGCGGTTGCGAAGCTGGTTTTCGACGATCTGCGTCGCCGTGTCGGGAATGACACCCATCGACATCATGCGTTTCAGGATCTCGCCCCGAAGCGGCTTTTCGAGAGCCAGCAGCACATTGGCTGCGGCCGTCGGCGCGAGCTTCGACATGATGACTGCCGACGTCTGCGGATGCTCGACGTTCAGGAAACCTGCGACGCGGGCCGGATCGACCCTCTGCAGTTCGGGCCAGACCGGCGTCAGCACCTCCTGCATGCCGGACGAGCCGCGTCCCATGATGGCGTTCATCTCTTCGGGCGAAAGCGACTCGGTGAGGATCGCGTTCATGTCGTCAGCAGAGTCCAGCAGGCCTGCGCCTTCCATGAACTCGGCCTCGAACTCGGCCACGATCTGCTCCAAATCGGCCTGCGGAATTGTGCGTAAAAGCCGCGCGGCCTCGATCAGCGCCTTCAGTTCCTCCTGCTTGAAGAACTTCAGCATGCGGCTCGCCGACGGCTTGCCCATGGCGACGAGAATGGCCGCGGCCTTCTGCGCGCGCGTCAGCTTAGCCAGCACCGTCATGCTGAAATTCTTCCTGGTAAGGCTAGTGAGGCACTATGCTGCATCATGCGGGTTTCGCCGCCGTGATGATTTCCGTCAACTTGATGCCAAAGCGCGACGGGTCGTTTTCCAGGACGGTGATCTCGCCGCGGGCGATCTTGCGGCCGTTCACCACTACGTCGACCGGTTCGCCGATGCGACGGTTGAGCGCCACGGTCGAGCCCTTCTGCAGGGCCATCAGCTCGGACACCTGCATGTCGGCGCTACCGAGCACGGTCTGCACCTCCACAGGGATGTTCATGATCACAGCGGCATTCGACGCCTGACGCTCAGGCTTCGCCTTCTCCTGCGGGCGCCGGTCCTCTTCGTGGAGAGCTCCACGGAGTTCCTCGATGGCCCGGTTGAGCTGCTCCTCCGGGATATCGCCTTCCGCTTCTGCGCCGATCTCGTTCATCTGCCTCTCCACTTCAGGCCACCTCGAAACAACGCCTGGGCGTCATTCCGGCAACAAAGTATCCATCAGGTCCTGGCCGGCATCGAAAGGATGCCTGATTCGGACCGTGTAATTCTGCCCTAATTTACCGAATTCGCACACAAACAGCGTCATGTTGCGCGCAGAAAGACGTGCTTGCGACTGGGCGTTTTCTTCGAGCTCGATGATCTGGCCTTCCTGCAGCATGGCGATCTCGCCGAGCGTCATGTGGGCTATAGGAAGCGTCGCTTCCAGTGTGACGGTCGAGCGCCTCACCTCTTCGCCGAAGCGCTCCTGCCATTCGGTCTCCGGCTCGGCATTCGCGGCCTGCGCGCCGGCTTCGCCGCGATGCTTGAGCAGCACGCGTTGTGGCATGGTCAGCACAATCAAGCCCGCGTTCACGCCCGCCGATATCGAGAAAACCACGCGCACGGCCGGCCCGTCGCGCAGGATGTGCCGCTTGAGCTCTGCGCCCGTAATCGCGGCCGGCAAGGGCAACCGGAACTCGAAGGCCCGCGGACCGGTGCCGTTCATGGCCTTGGCGATCTCCTCGAACACCATGGTCGCGACTTCGGCTTCGGTCGGAGACAATTCGCGATCGATCGGCTGGACAGGTCTTTCGATATCGCCGCCGAAAAGAGCATGGACGACAAGCGCGACGGCTGCCGGATCCATCGACAGGATCAGAGCATCAGGCGAGGAAGCCGATGCCGCCACCGTCATGGCATGCTGGCTGTTCGACGGGCGGGCCTGAGCGAAGCGCCCCAGTTCGACCGACTGGACCTCGATGTCGAGCGGCGAAGCGAGCTTGCCGTTCAGCCCCTGCATGACGGCCGACAGCGACCTTTCGGTAAGCGCCTTCGCAGACGAGATGACGCGATCGGGCTCGCCGGTTTCACCGACAAGACGCTCGATGATGAAGGCGCGTGTTTCTGCAGGACTTGCAGGGCTCACCATATCTGCCCCCTATTCCGGTCGTTCACGTCGGTCCTCACGCGGCCTTCTTCGTATCGAAGCTGGTGTTCATCGTGCTCTGCTCGACCGCGTCGAGCGACGGGCGGTCATAGGCGGAAATGGTCTTGCGGCCGAATTCGATGGCCACCTGCGGCAGCGAGCCATTCAGATAGGCCAGGAGCGTCTGCTTCACGATCACATAGAGACGGTTGTTCTTTTCGCGCACGATCTTGATCTTGGTAGCGATCGGACCGACCACCGCGTAGGACAGGAAGATGCCGAGGAACGTACCGACCAGGGCGGCGCCGATAAGCGCGCCGAGGATTTCGGGAGACTGGTCCAGTGCGCCCATCGCCTTCACGACGCCCAGCACCGCAGCGACGATGCCGAGAGCCGGCAGGCCGTCGGCCATCGCCGTCAGTGCGTGATAGGGCTTCAGCTTGTCGGCGCGGATGGTGTGGATTTCCTCGTCCATCAGTGCTTCGATCTCATGCGGCCGCGCGCTACCGATGATGATCAGGCGGCAATAGTCGCATATGAAATGCGTGAGATCGTGCTTCTTCAGGACGCTCGGGAAGGCCTGGAAGATGACCGAATCGTCGGGGTTGTCGATATGGGCTTCCACCTCGCTGCGCGATTTGGAGCGCAACTCGCGCATCAGGCTGTGCAGGACGCCGAGCGTCTCGAGATAGTCCTGCTCCTTCGGCACGGCCTGCTTGAAGGCCTCCATGCAGCCCTTGGCGGTGTCCTTGACCGTCGAGATCGGATTGGCGACCAGGAACGTGCCGATCGAAGCACCCATGATGATGACAGCTTCCCAGGGCTGCACGAGTACGTTGACGTGCCCGCCCATTGCCATGAACCCACCAAGCACGCAGCCCAGGGTCACAACGATACCGATAAGAATGCCCACCGTCAGTCCTTCCGCGAGTCGACTTCCATCCGAGCAATAGCGACCGTGCCTTGTGTGAGGCTTGAATCACTGTTCAGTGGTGTCTCCGCCGCAAGGCGCAATTTGACAACCAAGCTTCAGTTTCGCGCAAGGAAGTTGGGCTAGCCTCGTCGGATAAGTTCGGGCGGAGACTGCCAAGTGCTCAACACCTATGCCAGCTATCAGCTGATCACGAGAGACATCGACAAGTCGCTGAGCCGCGTCCAGAAGCAGCCCTTGGTGGACCGCGAGACCAAGTACTACCTTGATAACATTACCAAGGTTAAGTCGATCGACGAGTTCGTCAACAACGACCGGCTGTTCAAATACGCGATGAAGGCCTTCGGCCTCGAGGACATGGCCTATGCCAAGGCCTTCATGAAGAAGGCCCTGAAGGAAGGCGTTTCCGATCCCAACAGCTTCGCCAACAAGCTTTCCGACAAGCGCTACGCCGAGTTCGTCAAAGCCTTCAACTTCGCCGCCTACGGCTCCGAGGCGACCGTCTACAACAAGGCGCAGCAATTTACCGCGCAGAACTATGCCACACAGGTGGAATTGCTCGGGTTCGATCCGAAGTCGGACGCGGTCAAGAAGGAAACGGCCTACTACCTAACCAATATCGTCAAGGTGAAGTCCATCGACGAGTTCCTGTCCAACGACAGGCTCTACAACTACGCCATGACGGCCTTCGGCATGGATCCGAAGACCGACAACAAGGAACTGATGCGGAAGATGCTGGAGGGAGGCGTACGCGATCCCAACAGCCCTGCGAACAAGTCGGACGAGACGCGCTACAAGGCCTTCGTGGGGGCTTTCAATTTCGAGGCGCTGGGCGAAAGCGCCACCACCTACAATCCAGCACAGCAGCCGGCCACGGCAAAATACTTCCGGCAGACCCTGGAAGAAGATGCCGGCAAGGACAACGAGGGCGTGCGCCTGGCACTCTATTTCCAGCGCAAGGCACCTTCCATCACCTCCTTCTACCAGGTGCTCTCGGACCCGGCACTGGCCAAGGTGGTTCGCACCTTGCTCAGCCTGCCTGAATCCTTTGCCCAGGCCGACATCGACAAGCAGGTGCAACTCTTTGAGAAGCGGCTGAAGATCTCCGACTTTTCCAACCCGAAGGCGCTGGACAAGCTGCTCACCCGCTTCACCACCCTCTGGGAGATCGACAACCCGTCGTCCCCGGTGCAGGCGTCTTTGAGCGTCCTGTTCAGCCAGCCCGTCGAATACGGTGTCTCGACGAACCTGATGCTGGCAATCCAGAAAATGAAGAGCTGAGGACAAGCACGTGCAGGATGGTCTTTACGTCGCCCTTTCGTCGCAGATCGCGCTGGAGCGCCGGCTGAACACGATCGCCGACAACGTCGCGAACGCGTCCACCGTGGGCTTTCGCGCCACCGGCGTGAAGTTCGAAGATATCGTGTCAGGTGTCGGCCAGAAGTCGATGGCATTCGTGTCCACTGGCGACACCTATCTGTCGACACAATCCGGGGGACTGCGCCAAACCGGAAACCCGCTCGACTTTGCCATCAAGGGCGACGCCTGGTTCGGCATTCAGACGCCCGCAGGGACCGTCATGACCCGTGACGGCCGCTTCACAATGACGGAGAACGGCGAACTCGTGACCGTCGAAGGCTATCCTGTGCTCGACGCCGGCGGCGCGCCCATCCAGCTCGACCCGCGCGAAGGCGTGCCTGAAGCGAGCGCAGACGGCATGTTGCTCCAGAACGGTCGGCCCGTCGGCGCGCTCGGCCTCTATAGCTTCGACCCAGGACTCAACTTCACCCGCTACGCCAATTCCGGCATTATTCCGAACAACCCGCCAGAACCGGTCGTCGACCGCATCGATGTCGGTGTGGCCCAGGGCTTCGTCGAAGAGTCCAACGTGAACCCGGTTCTCGAGATGACGCATCTGATCACGGTTCAGCGCGCGTTTGAAAACACCGCCGCCCTGATGCGCAGCAACGATCAGACCTTCAGCGAAGCCGTTCGCACGTTGGGCTCGAAGTAAGCACGACAGATGTCGAATGTCTTGCCGGTTCCGGCTACTCCGAATGATCCGTCCGAGCACCAACTGGACAACCGGCTGACGATCCTTGAGCGAAGCTTCCGGCGCATTGCCGAGGAGCGCACTCTCGTCAAGCGCGGCGGACGCGTAATCGAAGTATCGCCGACCAATTATCGGGCTCGCGGCCTTTCGAGCACGGCCCGGCTCGGCGACATCGTCGAGCATAGAGGCAAGACTGGCACGCGGCGCGGTGAGATCATTCAGATCGGCGCCGACGAAGTGCTCATCGCACCATTCGAGCGCACTGCCGACGCCGGCGTCGGCGACCTCGTTTTCAATCGCGGTCCCTTCGCCATTGCGCCGCATGCTTCATGGCGCGGCCGCGTCATCGACTCGCTTGCCCGCCCGATCGATGGCGGCCCGGCGCTTATCGAGGGCGAGTTTCGCGAATCCGGCGATGCCACGCCGCCGGCCGCCCTCGCCCGCCAGCGCGTTGCCACGTCCTTCCTCACCGGCGTGCGCGTCATCGATATCTTCACCCCGATCTGCTTCGGCCAGCGCCTCGGTATCTTTGCCGGCTCCGGCGTTGGCAAGTCGACGCTGCTCGCCATGCTTGCCAGCGCCGAGGCCTTCGACACCGTCGTCGTGGCCCTGGTTGGCGAACGCGGCCGCGAAGTGCGCGAATTCCTGGAAGACACGATCGGCCAGGCCGGCATGGCCAAGACTGTGGCCGTAGTTGCCACCAGCGACGAGAGCGCGATGATGCGCCGCCGCGCACCGGACACCGCCATGCGGGTGGCCGAGTGTTTTCGCGAACGCGGCGACCGCGTGCTGCTTGTGCTCGATTCGATCACCCGCTTTGCTCATGCCCTGCGCGAGGTCGCCATCGGCACGGGCGAACCGCCGATCGCGCGTGGCTATCCCGCGTCTGTCTTTACCGATCTGCCGAAGCTGCTGGAACGCGCCGGCCCTGGCGTCGAAGGGTCCGGCTCCATCACCGCCATCATCTCGGTGCTTGTCGACGGCGACGATCATAACGACCCGGTAGCGGACTCGGTGCGCGGCATTCTCGACGGGCACATCGTGCTCGACCGCGCCATCGCCGAGCAAGGCCGCTTCCCTGCGGTCAATCCTCTGGCTTCCATCTCGCGTCTTGCCGGCAAGGCTTGGAGCGAAGACGAGCGGATGCTGGTAACTCGGCTCAAGGCCATGATTTCGCGCTTCGAGGACACCCGCGACATCCGCCTGTTGGGCGCCTATCAGCCCGGAATGGATGCCGAACTCGACATGGCCGTGCGCCAGGTGCCGCTGGTCTACGAAGTGCTGACGCAAACGCCCGCCGACCCGCCCTCGACCGACCCTTTGGCCGATCTGGCCCGCCACCTCAGAGCGAAGGACAAGCCCAATGCAGCTCAGCCAGATTGAGCAAACCCTTCAACAGATGCTCGAGAAGGAGCAGGCCGCCGAACAGCAGGCGCAGCAGGCGCGCAGGAAGCCCCTCAGCCTGTCGAACCTGCTTGAGCGCTTGACCGTTTGGACGGAAAGTTCGCGCAAGGCGGACCGTCGCAGCGATCTGGTCATCGCAGGCCTGGGCATCACCCTCGGCCTCGTTTGCGCGCTGTTTCCCTGGTACATCTTCTTCAACCCCGACAAATTCGGCGTCCAGGCGTTGAAGTTCGGGGGAGACGGAAGTGGCGGGCACCGACCGGTTGCCTCGATCTCGCACAAATTGGGCGTGAGCGATGCTCCGTCGGACGACATTGCATCGCTCGACAAGGTCGACCTCTTCGCCACCGGCACGCTTCCCGACAAGGAAGAGCGGATGGCGGAGCCCAACCAGCCGTTCCCAGTCGTGGAGATGCCGTACCGCTTGGTCCATGTCGTCAACGGTCGAGGCCTGATCGAGGACGAAGCCGGCCTTTGGGTGGTTCAGCCGGGCGCATTGCTGCCCGACAGCACCCGCGTTGCCAGCATCGAGCAGCGCGCAGGCAAATGGGTCATGGTCACCAGCGCCGACAAGGTCGTGGAACTCGCTCGCTGAGCGCGCCCATCATTCTGGTTGAAAAGCGGTATCGGACTTCCACGTCCGGTACCGTTTCACTTTTTGCGCCTCGCCGCGCCAGTTCGACCAAGTGTTAACAGTTCCTGAATTTTGAGCGTCCGGCGTAAGGCCCGCGCAAGACTGGCTGCCTACAGTCTGGAAATCTGCCGGAGATTTCTATGCAGCCTGTCAATCTATTCAACCTCGCCTCTAAGCAATCGCAGTGGCTTGCCGTTCGCCAGTCGGCCATTGCCGGCAACATAGCCAACGTGAATACCCCCGGCTACGGCACTGCCGAGATCGAACCTTTCGAGAAGGTACTCAACAACACGCGCGTCGGGCTCACCGCCACGCAGGAAGGCCACTTCGCGGCTGGCGTCACCAACGCGGCCTTTGACGTTCGCAACGAAAACACCTCGAACTCGGTGCTTCCGTCGAAAAACTCGGTCGTCCTTGAGAACGAATTGATGAAGGCCGGCGACGTGCGCCGCACCTTCGAGCTCAACACTGCGATCGTCAAATCGTTTCACCGCATGATGATGCTGAGCGTGAAGGGCTGATTGGCATGGACGCGCTTTCCGCAACTCTCAAGGTCGCCGCTTCGGGCCTGACCGCCCAATCCGAACGACTGCGCATCGTCTCGGAAAACCTGGCCAACGCCCAGTCGACCGGCAGCACGCCGGGATCGGATCCCTATCAGCGCAAGACCATCATCTTCTCCGCTGGGCTCGACCGCGCGGTCGGAGCCTCCCTGGTCAATGTCGCATCGGTTGACCGCGATCGCTCGGCTTACCCAGTCGAATATCTGCCCGGCCACGAAGCCGCGGACGACAAGGGCTACGTGAAGATGCCCAACGTCAACGTGCTGGTCGAAATGGCCGACATGACCGAGGCCAACCGCTCCTACGAAGCCAATTTGCAGGTCGTCAAACAGGCGCGGGACCTCATTTCCATGACCATCGATCTTATGAAAGGCCAATCATGATCAGCGGCGTCGGCGCAATAAACCAGATCCTGTCGAAGGATGCCGGCAGCGTCACCGGCATGTCTCCGACCGGCGCTCCCACCGGCGTCAATGCAGGTCAGTCCTTTGCCGAAATGGTGTCGGACGTAGCGGAACGTACCATCGGGACGCTCCAGACTGCGGAGCAGACCTCGGTCAAGGCGTTGCAAGGCGACGCCGACATGCGCCAGGTCGCAGACGCGGTCATGAACGCCGAGCAGTCGCTGCAGGCGGCAGTCGCGATCCGCGACAAGATCGTCACCGCCTATCTCGAAGTCAGCCGCATGGCCATCTGAGGAAAGCCGGCATCATGAAAGCGCTCGCCATCGCCGCCACCGGCATGAACGCCCAGCAGACCAATCTCGAGGTCATCGCCAACAACATCGCCAATATCAACACCACGGGCTACAAGCGTGCCCGCGCCGAGTTTTCGGATCTGCTCTACCAGGTCGACAGGCTGCAGGGTGTGCCGAACCGGGCCAACGCCAATGTCGTGCCGGAGGGTGCTTCGATCGGTCTTGGCGTCAGGACCGCGGCGGTGCGCAACGTCCACATCCAGGGATCGCTCACCAACACCGGCAACTCCTACGATCTCGCGCTGACCGGCAAGGGCTGGTTCCAGGTCGAAGGCGCTGATGGCCAGACACTCTACACCCGCGCGGGCGCCTTCAACATCAACGGTACGGGCCAGCTGGTCACCGCTGACGGCCTTACCGTCCTGCCTGCAATCACGGTTCCGACGGATGCTGTGGACGTCATCGTCAACAAGTCCGGCCAGGTCTTTGCGAAGATCGACGGCCAGACCGACCTGCAGCTGCTCGGCCAGCTGACGCTTGCCAATTTCGTCAACGAGGCAGGTCTCGCTCCCCTAGGTGACAATCTTTTCCAGGAAACCGTCGCCTCCGGCCCCGCCAATGTCGGCGTTCCCGGCGACCCCGGCTTCGCCCAGGTGCAGCAGGGCTATCTGGAAGCCTCCAACGTCGATCCGGTCAAGGAAATCACCGAACTGATCTCGGCCCAGCGTGCCTATGAAATGAATTCGAAGGTCATTCAGGCCGCCGACGAGATGGCTGCGGTCGTTTCGAAGAACATCAGGTAAGAGCATGACGTCGCGCCCCTTTCACCGTCTCGTCGTTACGGCCACAGCCGGCCTGGCGCTGATTGCGGGCGCCGCGCCGGCATTGGCCGGAGAGACGGTGACGGTCACCAGTCGCGTCATCTACCCCGGCGAAGCCATTCCGGCCGATGCACTGAGGGAAGTGGTGCTGCGCGACGGCAAGGTCCCGCCCTCCGCCGTCGCCATGTCGATGAACGACATCGAAGGCAAGGTCGCCCGCCGCACGCTTTTGCCCGGACGCTACATTCCGATGGCAGCCGTGCGCGACGCCTGGCTGGTCGAACAGGGAGCGTCGGTGCAGCTGGTCTTCGTCTCGGGTCCGCTCACCATTTCAGCAGCCGCAGTCACGCTGCAGCCAGGTTCTGCCGGAGATCTCGTGAAGGTTCGCAACGTCGATAGCGGCAAGGTCATCAGCGGCACCGTGATGGCCGACGGCACAATTCGGGTCAGCGATCTATGATCCGTGCATTCACCCTTGCCCTGGCTGTTCTCCTCGGATTGCAGCCCGCACTCGCCGATGGCCCCGAGGGCCAGCTTCCCGGCACCTTGAAAGGTCCCGTCGCGGGTGCCCCCTTGGCCGCGGGCGGTGTCGACGGCGGTGGCTTTGTCACCGACAGCCGCTATGCCAACAGCCACATCCCCGGCTCGGGCGGCCCGATCTCGCGCATCAAGGACATTGCGCAGCTTCAGAGCTCGCGCGACAACCAGTTGGTCGGCTACGGCCTCGTGATCGGCCTGCAGGGCACGGGCGACAGCCTGCGCAACGCGCCCTTCACCGAGCAGTCGATCCGCGCCATGCTGGAGAATCTCGGCATCGCCAGCGAAGGTGGCCGCACGCGCGCCAAGAACGTCGCCGCTGTCATCGTCACCGCAAACATGCCGCCCTTCGTGCAGTCCGGCGCCCGCATCGACGTCACCGTCTCATCAATGGGCGACGCCAGTTCGCTGCAGGGCGGCACGCTGATCATGACGCCGATGAAGGCGGCGGACGGCGAAATCTATGCCGTTGCCCAGGGACCGGTCTTCATTTCCGGCTTCGACGCGCAGGGGCAGGCCCAACGCGTCACCGAGGGCGTGCCGACTGCCGGCCGCGTGCCCAATGGCGCGATCGTCGAGCGCCAGGTACAGGCCGCACTCGGCGACCAGGCCGTGCTGACGCTGCAGTTGCGCAATGCAGACTACTCGACCGCGGTGCGCGTCGCGGACGTGATCAACGAATACTCCTCCGCGCGCTTCGGCAAGCGTGTTGCGGCGGAGCAGGATGCGCGGACGGTTATGATCCGCCGGCCGCAAGGCATCTCCACGGCCCGCTTCTACGCAGAGCTCGAGAACCTGGTGGTCGAAACCGACGCCCCGGCTCGCGTCGTCGTCGACGAACGCACCGGCACCATCGTGATTGGTCAGGACGTGCGGATCTCCCGTGTTGCCATCAGCCACGGCACGCTGACGGTGCGCGTCACCGAGATGCCCAAGATCGTGCAGCCAGAGCCGTTCTCGCGCGGCGTCACCGCCGTCGAACCTTCCACGGCCATCGACGTGGCCCAGCCGAACGCCAGGGTCGCCATCCTCGACGGACCGAATCTTGAAACGCTCGTCGCCGGTCTCAACCGTCTCGGCGTGAAGCCGGCGGGCATCATCGCCATCCTTCAGGGCATCAAATCTGCCGGCGCCCTGCAGGCCGACCTTGTGCTGCAATAGGTGGACCGCCGATGACCGCGCTTCCCCTTTCCCAGACCTCCACGCTCCGGAGCCGGTTGCTGGCAGGCATTGCCGCAACACTGCTGTTGTGCGCCAGCCCGGCGGCCGCCGAAATGGCCTCCAACGAGGAAGCGCCCCAGCCGGCAAGCGCCGAAACGACCGGTGCCGTCCCGCCTGCCGGCGCTGAACCGCAGCAGACCGAGATCGAGCGCTTCTGCTCCAACATCACCGACGCCGCCCGCGACCGTCGCTACGCGCTGCAGCGGCAGGAACTGGAAACGCTGCAGCAAGACATCGATCAGCGCATGAAGCTGCTGGAGGAAAAGCGCGCCGAATACGAAGGCTGGCTCAAGCGCCGCAATGATTTCCTGTCGAAGACCGAGGACAGCGTCGTCAAGATCTACTCGACTATGAAGCCCGATGCCGCCGCCGAGCGGTTGGCGGCGGTGGACGTGCTCGTCGCCGCAGGCATCCTGATGAAGCTCGACGCCCGCAAGGCAGGCGTGATCCTCAATGAAATGAACAGCAAAGCCGCCGCCGCGCTGACCGCCATCATGGCCAGCGCCACGCGCAAGGAAGACCCTTCATGAAACGCCTCGCCCTTGTTGCCCTGGCCGTGACGGCCCTGTCGGGCTGCGCGACCAGGCCCGAAGAGATCGGCAAGGAGCCCTCGCTCTCCCCCGTTGGGACGGGGTTGGGACGGCCGCCCGAACTCTACAGCTATCCCCAGCAGCCGGCCACGCCGGGCAGGCGCTATTCGCTTTGGGACGACCGCGCGCAGCGGCTGTTCACCGACGCGCGCGCGCTGTCGCCCGGCGACATCCTCACCGTCAAGATCGAGATCAACGACCGCGCCCGCTTCAAGAACGAATCCGATCGCGACCGCACGGTTGGTCGAAAGCTCGGCGCCGGCATGAATTTTGGCTGGAATGGTACCAAGCAGGGCGGCTCCCTCGACGCCAATGTCAATTCCAACACATCGACCAAGGGTTCCGGCAGGACCGAGCGTTCGGAAACCATCGAGCTGTCGGTTGCCGCGGTCGTCGGCGACGTGCTGCCAAATGGCAATCTGGTCATCAGCGGCTCGCAGGAAGTGCGCGTGAACGCGGAGCTGCGTGTGCTCACCATCGCCGGCATCGTTCGGCCCCAGGACATCGGGCCGAACAACACCATTCCCTACGACCGCATTGCCGAGGCGCGCATTTCCTATGGCGGTCGCGGCCGCCTGACCGAGGTCCAGCAGCCGCCATACGGCCAGCAGATCCTCGACAATGTGCTGCCCTTCTAGACCTGGGAACCTTACGCCATGTCGATGATCGAGCTAGCAGATCCCAAAGCCAAAGGGCCTTCCCTGCTCATCCAGGGCGCAGTGCTGCTGGTCATGACCTTGGCCGCAGTGGGGCTCGGCTGGGTTTCCGGCCAGTATCTGTACCGCGACCAGGACACCAAGACCGAAGAGGCTGCTTCGCATGACGGCCGCGCGGCCGAGAAACCAGCCGAAGCGGAAGCACACCGCGTCGAGGTCAAGCTCGCCCCATTGACCACCAACCTCGCCGTGCCGAACGACATGTGGCTGCGTATGGAAGCATCCATCGTGCTTGACGGTCCTGCACCGCAAACGCTCGCCGACGACATCCACCAGGACTTTCTCGCCTACCTGCGCACCCTTCGCGTCTATCAGATCGAAGGAGCCACGGGCCTCCGCAACCTGAAGGCCGATCTTGAAGATCGGGCCAGGATCCGCAGCGACGGTCACGTCAAGCAGGTGCTCATCCAAACACTGCTGTTCGAATGAAAAAGCTCTCCCTTACCGCCCTTGCCCTGATCGCGACCGTAACGGCTGCGAGCGCACAGCAGATCAACCTCGGAGCCATCGGCCAAGCTGACGGCGCGACCGTCGGCTACATCATCCAGATGTTCGGCCTGCTCACCGTGCTTTCGGTGGCGCCGGGCCTGCTCATCATGGTGACGAGCTTCACGCGCTTCGTCATCGCATTTTCGATCCTGCGCGCCGGCATGGGCCTGCAGTCGACGCCAGCCAACCTGATCCTGATCAGCCTTTCGCTGTTCATGACCTTTTATGTCATGGCGCCGACCTTCGACCAGGCGTGGAACAACGGCGTCAAGCCCCTGATGAACAACGAGATCACCCAGCAGCAAGCGTTGGAGCGCATCTCCGATCCGTTCCGCCAGTTCATGGTCAAGCATGTGCGCGACAAGGACTTCGACCTTTTCGCCGACCTCGCCCGCGAAAAGGGTCAGACGATTTCGCGCGAGAATGTAGACCTGCGCGTGCTGGTGCCGGCCTTCATGATCTCGGAAATCCGCCGCGGCTTCGAAATCGGCTTCCTGATCGTGCTGCCCTTCCTGGTCATCGACCTGATCGTTGCGACCATCACCATGGCCATGGGCATGATGATGCTGCCGCCGACCGTCGTGTCGCTGCCCTTCAAGATCCTCTTCTTCGTGCTTATCGACGGCTGGAACCTGCTCGTCGGCAGCCTGGTGAGGTCGTTCTCTTAACGTTTATGGTGAACGTTTCCTTTACGTTATCCTTTTGTTAGGGATGTCCTGGCATAAAGGTCGCAAGACAGGACGGGGTGGTCCCACGCGGATCATAGGCATGATGCCGCTCCGTCCTGGCCGGTAACTTCCGGCATGTCCCCCAAATCACGTCGCCGTAAGGGACAACGACAACATGGCCAGCATTCTCACCAACGCGTCCGCTCTGACCGCTCTCCAGAGCCTCAGCGCCACCAACAAGAACCTCTCCGTCACCCAGGCTCGCATCTCGACCGGCATGCGTGTCGCCGAGGCTTCCGACAACGCCGCCTACTGGTCGATCGCCACCACCATGCGCTCCGACAACAAGGCTAATTCTGTCATCCAGGACGCACTTGGCCTCGGTGCAGCCAAGGTGGACACCGCCTACACGGCGATGAATTCGTCCCTCGACGTCGTCGATCAGATCAAGCAGAAGGTGCTACTCGCCAAGACCTCTTCTGACGACAATCGCGCAAAGATCCAGACCGAGATCGCCACGCTACAGGCCCAGCTCAAGGACAACATCGCCGGCGCCAACTATGCAGGCTCCAACCTGCTGCAGACCGACTCGACAGATACGGCCAACACCAAGCTGACGGTGATGACCTCCTACACTCGTGATTCGTCGGGCAAGGTGTCGATCGGCACGATCGATATCGACTTCTCGAAGACGCGTCTCATCGACTCGGACGCGGCCGGTGCCAACACCGGCATGCTCGATACCGAGTTTACCACCGCGGGCGCTGGCGCCGTAACGGCATCGATCCTCACCCTGGACGTGAAGGCGACCGGCCTGGACGGCACCGACTTCGACGATATGCTGAAGGGCGTCGAAGATGCTCTCAAGAAGATGGCCACCGGCGCGGCCGAACTTGGTGCATCCAAGTCGCGCATCGACATGCAGAAGGACTTCGTATCCAAGCTGTCCGACTCGATCGATCGCGGCGTCGGCCAGCTCGTTGACGCTGACATGAACAAGGAATCGACGCGCCTGCAGGCCCTGCAGGTCCAGCAGCAGCTCGGCATCCAGGCGCTGTCGATCGCGAACGGCAACGCTCAGTCGATCCTGTCGCTGTTCAAGGGCTGACGTCTAGATTCAGCTAAGGGCATCCAGGCCGCGCTCTTCTGGGGCGCGGCCTTTTTCATTTCCGAGATCTTTTTCAATTTGCTCACACATTTACCCTTCCGATTATCTCTTTGGTAGGAAATCGGCTTCATAAGGTGAGACACAAAGGACGGATTGGTCCGACACGGATCATAGGCATGATGCCGCTCTGTCCTAGCCGGTAACTTCCGGCATGTCCCTAGTAACATTTGTAACAAAAAGGGGCAGGACCTATGTCCAGCATTCTCACCAACGCATCCGCTCTGACCGCTCTCCAGAGCCTCAACGCCACCAACAAGAACCTCTCGGTCACGCAGGGCCGCATCTCGACCGGCATGCGCGTCGCCGAGGCTTCGGACAACGCTGCCTACTGGTCGATCGCCACGACCATGCGCTCGGACAACAAGGCCAACTCGGTCATCCAGGACGCGCTCGGCCTCGGTGCAGCCAAGGTTGACACCGCCTACACGGCGATGAATTCGTCCATCAACGTCGTTGACCAGATCAAGCAGAAGGTGCTGCTGGCCAAGACCTCTTCGGACGACGACCGCGCAAAGATCCAGACCGAAATCGCCACGCTGCAGGCCCAGCTGAAGGACAACATCGCTGGCGCCAACTATGCTGGCTCCAACCTGCTGCAGACCGACTCGACCTCCACGACCGACACCAAGCTGACGGTCATGACCTCCTACAACCGTGATTCCGCGGGCAAGGTCTCGATCGGCACGATCGACGTCGACTACTCGAAGACCCAGCTCATCGACGCGGGCGGTGCCAAGGCCGGCATGCTCGACAAGGAGTTCACCACGACGGGTGGTGGCGCCCAGACGGCATCGATCCTCACCCTGGACGTCTCGGCAACTGGCCTGGACGGCAAGGATTTCGACGAAATGCTGGGCGGCATCGAAGCCGGCCTCAAGTCGATGTCCACCGGCGCGGCCGAACTCGGCGCTGCCAAGTCGCGCATCGACATGCAGAAGGACTTCGTTTCCAAGCTGTCCGACTCGATCGATCGCGGCGTTGGCCAGCTCGTCGACGCTGACATGAACAAGGAATCGACCCGTCTGCAGGCCCTGCAGGTCCAGCAGCAGCTTGGCATCCAGGCGCTGTCGATCGCCAACGGCAACAGCCAGTCGATCCTGTCGCTCTTCCGCGGCTAATCGATCTAGCATCGCTGACAGACATTGGGCCGCGCTCTTCAGGGCGCGGCCTGATACATTTTCGCACAAGCTTCGGCCTCTACTGTCCCGGCGGATAGACATGCAGGAGCCGTCCGACCGTGCCGCAGCAACTTCAGACAATCATCGAGAATCTGCAGAGCTTCGGCCCGCGCAAGCTTGGGATGATGGCCGCGGTGGCCGCCATCGTGCTCGCCGTCATCGGCCTCGGCGCGGCCTATCTCAACCGCCCCACCTACGAAACGCTCTATGTCGGGCTCGAACGCTCCGACGTGAACCAGATCGGCGTCGTGCTCGGCGAAGCGGGCATTCCCTTCGACATCGGATCGGACGGCACTTCGGTGATGGTTCCCGTCGGCAAGACCGCCAATGCCCGCATGCTGCTGGCAGAGAAGGGCCTGCCCACCAGCAGCAATGCCGGCTATGAGCTGTTCGACAATGTCGGCTCGCTCGGCCTGACCTCCTTCATGCAGCAGATCACCCGCGTGCGTGCATTGGAAGGCGAGATCGCCCGCACCATCCAGTCGATCAACGGCATCCGCGCCGCGCGGGTCCACATCGTGCTGCCCGAGCGCGCCAATTTCCGGCGCGAGGAGCAGCCGCCTTCAGCTTCGGTCGTCATTCGCGCTTCCAACGATATCGATTCCGTCAAGAGCGCAATGTCGATCCGCCAGCTCGTCGCCGCCGCCGTTCCCGGCCTGAGCGCCGACAAGGTGACGGTGCTCGATTCGAGCGGCAACCTGCTTGCCGCGGGCGACGACCCAGTCAATTCCAGCGCCAGCCGCTCGCTCGGCGTCGAGCACACGGTCGAGACGCAGATCGAGGAAAACATCCGCCGCGCTCTTGCACCCTATCTCGGGCCCGACAATTTCCGCGCCAGCGTCAAGGCCGACATCAACACCGACGCCAAGCAGACCGAGGAAACCATCTTCGATCCGGAGTCGCGCGTCGAGCGTTCGGTGCAGGTGGTACGCTCCAATGAGAATTCGAACCGCCGCGACGCAGCAGCGCCGGCCACGGTCGAACAGAACCTGCCGGAAGCCAACCTCACCCCGGCTGAAGGTCCGCAGTCTACCGAGCAGAACGAGCGCAAGGAAGAAACCACCAACTACGAAATCAACTCCAAGCGCATCGCCACCGTCAGCAACGGCTACACTGTCACCAAGATGTCGATCGCCGTCGTGGTCAACCAGCAGCGCCTGACCGAGATCCTCGGCAAGGACGCCACCCCCGAGATGATCGCGCAGCGTGTCGCCGACATCCAGAAGGTCGTGGCTTCCGCGACCGGCTTCGACCAGGGCCGTGGCGACCTGATCAACGTGTCCGCGGTCGAGTTCATCGACGGTCTGGATGGCGTGCAGGTGCCGCAGCCGGGCATGCTCGACGCGCTCGGCCAGCATATCGGCACCATCATCAACGCTGCCGCCTTCGTCGTCGTGGTGTTCCTCGTCGCCTTCTTCGGCCTGCGCCCGATGGTTGCCAGCCTCACCGGCAACAGCAGCAGCAGCAGCTCGGCGTTCGAACTGCCGTCCCCGGGCTTCGACGACATGCCTGGTTCGCTGCCTCTGCCGGGTCTCGCGAATTTGGGTGGTGGCCAGCCGTTCCAGCTGCCTCCGCTCGACGATAACCCGATGGACGACCTGCGCTGGAAGCTCAAACCGGCGCCGCAGGAACGCCTGGCCCGCATGGTCGATCTCAACGAGGAACGCACTGCGCTCATCCTGCGCAAGTGGGCCCATCAGGAAGCCGCAGGTTAAGACAGTCAGATGTCCGCATTGGCACTTTCCGATCTGCTTCAGGACTTCGGCAAGCACCCGCCACGCGCGGGTGAAGCCACCTCTGCAAGCGCCCTCCGCCACAACATCATCGAAAGCTTCATCGAGCCCGATCCCGTCCCCGACCAGGCCGATGTCATCGCAGAAGAAGTGGCGCGCGCCGAGGCGGCGTTGACCGAACGCCTCGAACAAGAGCACGCCGAAGCGCTCGAGGCGGAACGGGAGCGCCATGCTGCGGAGATGGAGGCACTTGCCCGCCGCCTCGGCGAAGAGGCCGCAGCGACCATGTCCGCACGTTTGGCCGAGATGGAAGAGCGCATCAGCGAACTGACCACGACGGCTACGGCCCGCATCGTCAGCGGGATATTGAGCGATGCGGTTCTGAGCCGCTCGCTGGAAAGCCTTGCCCACTCGATCCGCGAAGCGACGGCCGACCGCGAAGCGGTGCGCATCAAGGTGACCTCGCCGCGCTCGCTGTTCGAAGCCCTGGCTGAGGCATTGCCCGAGCGGGCCGCCTGCCTCGACCACATCGAAGCTCCGGGCTTCGACCTGACAGTCGCAATTGACGAGGACATTTTCGAAACGCGCCTTTCGGAATGGTCCGCTACGCTTTCGGAGATTTTGTCGTGAACACTGTCGACATCGGCGACGTCAAGCACGAGATCGTCATCGTCCGCCGCGGCCACGGCGACGGCGAGGAGGGCCATCACGGCGGCGTCTGGAAGATCGCCTTCGCCGACTTCATGACGGCAATGATGTGCTTCTTCCTCGTCATGTGGCTAATCAGCGTTGCCGACGAGCACACGAAAGCAGCCGTGGCGAACTACTTCAATCCGGTTCAGCTGGTCGACAAGAACTCGAGCCGCAAGAATCTCGAGGATGCCAGCGACAGCACCAACGCCGTCGGCCGCCCTGCCGAAAAGCCGCAGCCGGCCAATGCCGAGGTCGGCTCCGACGGCAAGGGCACATCCGGCCCGTCGACGGAACAAAATTCATCGGAGTCGCAGGACGCCGTGAAACGCTCCGACGAACACCTCTTTGCCGATCCCTACGCGGTGCTCGCCGAAATCGCAGCAAACTCCGGCGTGCGCCAGAACGTGAGCGACAAGGGTGATGGCGGCGCGCAGGAAGCCGGCCCCGCCACCGGCGCGTCGGGCGGCGAATCCTACCGTGACCCCTTCGCACCCGACTTTTGGTCCCAGCAGGTTGCAACGCCGCTTGCTGAAGCAAGCGCTGAGCGGGCCAAGGTCGAGGCGGCCGACGCCAAGCCGATCGAGAACAACGAGACCAAACCGGTCGAAAGCAGCGATGCCACTCCGGCCCCGTCCGGCGAACTCAAGGCGCCAGAGGACACGTCTCCGCTTCAGGAATTGGCCAAGGCCGAGAATGCGGCCAGGCTCGATGCACAGGCCAAGGCTGACGAAACCGCACCCGCACCCGCGGAGGACAAGCCGACCCCCGTTGCTGAGCAGACGGCACAAAAGCTGGCAAAGGAACTCAACGCCGCCTTCCCGCCCGGCGACAAGCTGTCCGAAGGCATTTCGGTGAAGGCCACCGCCGACGGTGTCACCATTTCGATCACCGACCAGCTCGATTTCGGCATGTTCGAGATCGGCTCGGCCGTCCCGAGGCGCGAACTGGTCCTGGCGATGGAGAAGATCGGCAAGGCACTCAGCGAGCGGCCGGGTTCGGTCACCATCAGCGGTCACACCGATGCCCGCCCGTTCCGCAGCCAGAGCTACGACAACTGGCGGCTGTCCACCGCCCGCGCCCACTCCGCTTACTACATGCTCGTGCGCGGCGGCCTGGACGAGCATCGCGTAACCGAAGTCTCGGGCTACGCCGACCGCAAGCTCAAGGATACGAGCCAACCTCTGTCGGCCGTCAACCGCCGCATCGAGATCCATCTGGAGCTGCCGCAATGATTAGGGCTACGCGGCTTGGCGGGTTTGTCGGGCTGGCGCTGCTCACGGGCGCCCTGCAGGCGCCGGCGCACGCCGAAGGCGGCACCACGCTGCTGCAGCCCTACCAGATCGTGCGCTCGCTGCAGGTGGTGCAGGATCGTATCGCCATAGGCGACATTGCCGTCATGCCTATGCAGCACAAGCTGCTGGAGATCATGGATGGCCGGCTGCGCAAGGGAAGCAAGGCGGATTTCGCCGACCAGCGGAACCTGCACGCCTTGCTCGTCTATGCCATGAGCGGTGGCAATCCCGCGACGATAAGCGTCCTGCTTTCGCGGCTCGATCTCGACGGCACCAACAGCGAAATCGGCAAGGGCCTGCTGCATTACCTGAACGGCCAGGCCCCCGAGGCTCGCGCCGCACTTGCGTCGGTCGATCCCATGACCTTGTCACCCGACCTCGGCGCTTTCGTTGCCCTTGTCAAAGGTTCGGTGGGCGCCTCCGGCGATCCGCAGGGTGCCTTGAAGCTGCTCGACCAGGCACGGCTGCTCGGGCCTGGTACGCTCGTCGAGGAAGGCGCGCTGCGCCGCTCCATCGCGCTGGCCTCCACCGTCGATGATGCCAATCGCTTCGCGCGCGCCTCGACGCAATATGCTGCGCGCTACCTGCGCTCGCCTTATGCTCCCCAGTTCGCGGACGCATTCGTGGCGGGCGTAGTCACCCTGCATGCCTCGCTCGATCTCGCCACCGTCGGCACCATCACCGCCATGATGAATCCCGAGCAGGAGCGCATCATCTATTTGCGCATCGCGCGGCGCGCCGGCATCGAGGGCCTGACCGAACTGTCAGCCTTTGCTTCCGCCAAGGCCGAAGATCGCGGCCGCAGCAACGAATCCGAAGACCCGCGTGCCCTGCTCTATTCCAGCCTGGCCGCCGTGCCTTCGGGCACCTCCGACGAAATCAACGCAAAGCTCGCGAAGATCGATCGGCGCCGGCTGTCGCAAAGCGACCAGGAACTGCTCGACGCGGTCAGCGACGTCGCGGCCAAGCTGACGGCCACACCGCCCGAACTGATACCCGAAGCAGCGACACAAACCGAGCCCGAGGTGGTGACGGCGGAGCAGGAACAGCCGATCTCGAAAGCAAAGGCAGCACCTGCGGCGCCAGCGACGCAAAAGACCGCAATCGCTCCGCAAGCGGTGCCGGCCGCTGGAAGCGCCGGAGCGCCCGCCTCAGACAATTCGGACAAGATTGTCCTGGAAACGCGCCGCAAACTCGACGAGATCGACAAACTGTTGGGAGATGTTCAATGACGATGGGCGTCAATCAGGCATTCTCCGTGCCGATGCCAAACTCGGCCAAGACGGACAAATCCGGCGCGAAAACGCAGGGCGATGATGCGGATTTCTCCGCCGCCCTCGATCAGGCCGACCCCAAGGCCGACAATGAAGGCAATGAGGGAGCCGTGGGCACCGAGCACCAGCCCGGACGCTGGTCGCGTCACGGTGGGTTCGGCGTAAAGACCGCCGGGCGCGGTCAAGACGGCGCCCGCGGCAAAGAAGGCGCCGAGGCGACCGAAGAGTCCGACGCCAGCGATGTGAGTGCGCAGGCAAAGACTGCCGGCACACCGCTTTCGGCGCTGATGGTCGCTCGAGAGCTGGATATGCGCACGGAACGAGCCGGAACAGGCGGGCGTGCCGAAGGCACTGGCTCGCGCCCGACCATGCGCGGCGACACGGCAGGCAGCGAGCCCGATATCAAGATCGACCTCGACCCCGCGTCGGTCGCGGCAGCCGAGCGCGCAGCCCGCAGCGAGGCTGGCCGCCCGGCAAGTGCGAACAGCAAGAGCGCCGCCGCCTCCACCGGCAATGTTCTCGCGGCCAACGCGCGCACCGATGGATCGACCGCTACCGGAAACGAAGCTCGGACCGGAGCCGGCCGCATGTCGAGCGCAGCCGCTCTCAACCTGTCGCTGACGCCGACAGCCAGCGAAGGCGAAACGATCGCCGCACCGACCGACGCCACACTATCCCCCGACCGCGACTTCCTGCGTACGCTCGGAGCGAACAGCAACAGTGGCCGGTCACAGGTCGACGGCTTCGGGCGCCGCACCGACGCAAAGAGCGAGCGCGTCACCGTCGTTGCCCAGCAGAACATCCCCGCCCCCGTGGCGCAACCCAGTGCATCCACGTCGACGGCGCTAGCCAATCTCATCTCGGCTGATCCCAGCTGGCGCTCGGCCGCCGCGCAGCCGTTCCAGCAGGTGGGCGCACAACCCGGCCTGACTTCTGCCCACACGCTGAAGCTCCAGCTGCACCCGGCCGAGCTCGGCATGGTCACGGCCAACCTGCGTTTCAGCGGCGACCAGCTGACCGTCGAGCTACGCGTGGAAAACGCCGAGGCCTATCGCCGGCTGACGGCCGACAGCGAAACCATCGTCAAGTCGCTGCGCTCCATGGGACTGAGCATCGACCAGGTCACCATCCAGCAGCCACAGTCCTCCTCCTCGGCACAGGGCGGAGCCGACGGCAACAACGCCTCCGCAGGCTTCGGCCCGCGCGACCAGCAGTCCTTCAGCTCCGCAGGATCGGGCGGCAATGGCAACGATACTGGCGGCCAGCAATTCGCAAGGAATGAGAATGACGGCGCATACGGGTCCGAGGGTGCTGCACCGGCTTCTGCGAACCGCGCTGACGGCGGCGTTTATATCTAGCGCCGGCGCCGGCTTCGCAGCCGCATCCGGCAATCCGTGCGAACCCGAGATCCTGCGCGCCGCCGACCGGTATGGCGTGCCGGTGGGAATTCTCTACGCCGTCGGCCTGACCGAGACCGGCCGCAAGGGAAGCTTGCAGCCGAACGCCATGAACATCGAAGGCAAGGCTGTGTTTTCGCGCTCGCCAGAAGAGGCGCTGACGACCTTCTACGCCGCCCGCCGCAGCGGCGCCAAGCTCATCGACCTCGGCTGTATGCAGATCAACCATCACTACCATGGCGATCACTTCCGCAGCGTCGAGGAGATGCTCGACCCTCGTCGCAATGTCGATTACGCCGCACGTTTCCTCGTCAGTTTGCATGCGCAACATATGACCTGGTCGATGGCGGTGGCGCGTTATCACGCGGGTCCCAACAACGATCCGGCGCAAAAACAATATGTTTGCCGCGTCATCGCCAACATGGTTGCCACAGGTTTTGGCAAGTGGACGAGCAACGCCCGCTCCTTTTGCAATCAATAGTGGCATCATTTACCAGCTGATGTTCGACGTCAGACTCTGAAACCGTTGCGAACACTGGTTTTGGCGATTCGGGGTAAGCCCAAAGCTGACTCTAGGGAATTGCAACCCATGCGATTCCCGACTCCCAAGAAAACATCCACAAGAATTGATGGTTTTTCAGGATTCCCGGCAGCGTTTACGACTTGACCCGTTCAGGCATTACATCTGATTCGGAGGGCGGGCCGATGATCGTGATCGTGGACGAGCGAGAGCTCGTCAAACAAGGTTTTTCGTCGCTTTTCGACCGGGAAGGCGTGGCGAGCGCAGGCTTTCGCTCGGAGGAATTCGGCGAATGGGTCGAAAGCGCGGCCGAATCCGATCTTAAGTCGGTGAGTGCTTTTCTTATCGGCGATTGCGGCGAAGATAAGATCTCCCCGCGCCGGCTTCGCGACCGCAGCGGCGCGCCGGTGATCGCGCTCAGCGAGCATCATTCGCTGGAAAACACCCTCAAGCTGTTTGAATCCGGCGTGGACGATGTGGTTCACAAGCCGGTGCACATTCGCGAGATCCTGGCTCGCATCACGGCGATCCGCCGTCGCACCCAGGAAGAGGCCAACTACACCGAGATTGGCCCGATGCGCATCTTCCTCGATGGCCGCGATCCCGAGATCAATGGCGAGCCGATGCCGCTGCCGCGGCGCGAGCGCCGCATCCTCGAATATCTAGCGACCAACAGCGGCCGTCGCGTCACCAAGACCCAGGTCTTCAACGCGATCTACGGCATCTTCGACGACGAGGTCGAGGAGAACGTCGTCGAAAGCCACATCAGCAAGCTGCGCAAGAAACTGCGCGAGAAGCTGGGCTTCGATCCGATCGATTCCAAGCGTTTCCTTGGCTACCGCCTGGTCGTTTGATGGTTTGGGCGCATACCGACTTCGCTGGACGTTTTGACCACGCCGAGTGCGGCTGCGCCAGCTTCACGCAAGTCAGGAAATCTACCCTGCCTGGCCAGAGCCCGGAAAATCAGGAGACGTTTCTATGAGCTTGTATGGAATGATGCGCACCGGCGTGTCCGGCATGAACGCACAGGCCAATCGCCTGTCGGCCGTTGCCGACAACATCGCCAACTCGAGCACGACTGGCTACAAGCGTTCGAGCGCGGAATTCTCCTCTCTCATCATCCCGACCGTCACCGGCAACTACACGTCCGGCGGCGTGACCACGACGATCCGCACTTCGATCAGCCAGCAGGGCGATCTCAAATACACCACCTCGGGCAGTGACCTCGCCATCAACGGCTCAGGCTTCTTCGTAGTGCAGAACACGGGCGGCGGCGCGCCGGTCCTGACGCGCGCGGGCTCTTTCGTGCCTGATGCACAAGGTCGCCTCGTCAACGCTGCCGGCTTCCAGCTCATGGGCTACAGCTACGCCAACGGCGACCCAAGCGTCGTGGCAAACGGCCTCGGCGGCCTGCTCCCGGTCACGATCTCGCAGACCGATCTGGTCGCGATCCCTTCGGCCAAGGGCGTCTTCACCGCCAACCTGCCCGCCAATGCGGACGTCGTCCCGGCCGCCGACCTGCCTTCGGCCAACGCCACCACTGCAACCTACTCGGCCAAGTCATCGCTGGTCTCCTATGACCATCTCGGCGGCGAGCAGCTCCTCGACGTCTACTACACCAAGACCGGCCCCAACACTTGGGAAGTCGCGATCTTCAAGCAGTCGGATGCGGCGGCGAACACTTCGTTCCCATATGGCGGCGACGGACTGATCGGCACGCAGACCCTGACCTTCGATCCGTCCAACGGCAAGCTCACCACGACACCGCTGACTGCGACTGCAACCATCCCTGGACCGCCTCCGCAGTCGATCGACCTCGACCTCTCCAAGATGACGCAGCTCGACAAGAGCTACACCGTCGTCGACGCAAAGGTCGATGGCGCGGCTCCGGCCGGGATCAAAGGCGTGCAGATCGCCGCAAACGGCGTCGTATACGCACAATACGAGAACGGCGCATTGAAGCCGATCTTCCGTATCCCCGTCGCCGACGTGCCGAGCCCCGACCTCATGCAGGTGCTGCCCGGCAACGTCTTCGCTCCGACCGGCGACTCCGGCACGGTTCAGTTGGGTTTCCCGAATGAGGGCGGCAAAGGCAAGGTCGTCGCCGGCGCTCTCGAAAACTCCAACGTCGATGTCGCGCAGGAACTCACGGACATGATCGAATCGCAGCGCACCTACACTGCGAATTCGAAAGTGTTCCAGACCGGCGCCGATCTCATGGACATTCTGGTCAACCTGAAAAGGTAAGCCAGGCGACCGAACAGGAATAAGGCATGTCACTAGCCACCGCACTCAACATCGCGCAATCGTCGCTTCTCAACACCAGCCGCCAGACAACGGTTGTCTCGCGCAACGTGCAGGAAGAGAAGAACAGCGACTACGCACGGCGCACAGCGGTGCTATCCAGCCTGGCTCCCGGTGCGCGCGTTGTAGTCATACAGCGCGCCACCAGCGAACAGCTCTTCCGTCAAAATCTCGTGGCCACGTCCGCCTGGAGCGCCCAAAACACGCTCGTCAGCGGGCTGGACCGCCTCGACCTGTCCGTGAATGGCGTCGACGGCGCCTTGACGCCAGCGTCTGCGATCACTGAACTGCATAAGGCGTTGCAGATCTATTCGGCCACGCCTTCCAACCGCACGCTGGCCGACAACGCGGTCAACGCTGCGCGGCAGGCCGTCGCCAGCCTGAACTCGGGTGCGGCCGCCATTCAGACGTTCCGCGCCGAGGCCGACCAGGAAATCGCCACCTCCGTCAACGACCTCAATTCGCTCCTGTCTCAGTTCAAGGATGCCAACAACGAGATCGTCGCCGGCACGCGTACGGGCCGTGACGTAAACGACGCGCTCGACCAGCGAGACGCGCTTTTGAAGAAGATCTCGGAATATGTTCCGATCTCCACCTTCACGCGCAGCGACAACGACATGGTCATCACGACCACCGACGGCATGACGCTATTCGAGACAGTTCCTCGCAGCGTTACCTTCGAGCCCTCCCCAGCCTATGCGCCGGGTGCTGCAGGCAATCAGATCTACATCGACCGCGTGCCGGTCGCGATGGGCGTAGGCGGCAACACCAATGCGGGCGGCAAGCTAGGCAGCCTGCTGCAGCTGCGCGACGGCGTGGCCGTCACCATGCAGCGTCAGCTTGACGAAGTCGCACGCGGCCTGATCACCGCCTTTGCCGAAAAAGATCCCTCCGGCGCCAACCCCGATGCAGCGGGGCTATTCACGTGGCCTGGCGCACCTGCCGTGCCGGCGGCTGGCACGCTGATCGATGGTTTGGCCGGCCAGATCTCGCTCAACAACGCTTTCGTCAGCAATCCCGAATTGCTGCGCGATGGCGGCGCCAATGGCGCAGCCTACGTGCAGAATTCCAGCGGCTCTTCCTATGCGGCCCTGCTGATTTCCTACGGCGAGCGCCTCGACCAACCCATGACGTTCGATCCCGCAGCGGGCAATGGCGACAAGGCGAGCCTGAGCGGCTACTCGGCCAATTCGGTGGGCTGGTATCAGGCCTTGCGCAAGGAAGCGTCGACCGCGGCAGATGCCAAGGAAGCCCTTGCCGTCCGCACCGGCGAGGCCCTGTCCAACGACACCGGGGTCAATGTCGACATGGAAATGTCGAACCTTCTCGATCTCGAGCACTCGTATCAAGCGTCGGCGCGTCTCATCAAGGCAGTCGACGACATGTTGTCGGCTCTGCTGGATGCAGTGAGGTAATGCAATGAAAGCCAGTTCCGTTTCCACCGCCGCCATATCGGAGGCCATGCGCTACTCGCTGATGAAGACGCAGGCATCTCTCGTCAAGGCACAGAAGGAGCAGTCGACCGGCTTCTACGCCGACAAGGGCCTGGCGCTCGGTGCGCGCACTTCCCAGTCGGTGACCTTCAATCGCGAACTGGAGCGGATAAAGGGCATCATCGACTCCAACTCGATGGCCACAGCGCGGCTGTCGGCCACTCAACAAGCATTGAGCGGGATCGAAAACGCTGCGCAAACCTTCCTGTCGGCACTGGGCACGGCTGTCTCCGGCGACTCCCAGTCGGCCATGACCCAGAACATAGCCAGGGACACGCTGGGAAGCATGAGCTCGCTGCTCAATTCCAGCCTCAACGGCGAATACCTGTTTGCAGGCATCAATACGGACGTGAAGCCGATCAGCGACTTTTCGGACCCGTCCACGGCTGGCGTAACCGCCTTCCAAAACGCCTTCGTCGCGAAGTTTGGCTTCTCGATGTCCGATCCGCAGGCCGCTTCGATCTCCGCGACGGACATGGACGACTTCATCACCAACAACGTCGAGCCAATGTTCCTCGGGGCCGGCTGGAGCGACTGGTCGAGCGCCTCGGACCAGCCGATTGTCGGTCGCATTGCGCTCAATGAAACGACGGAAACCTCGGTCAGCGCCAACAATGCCGGCGTTCGCAAACTGGCAATGGCTGGTGTCGTTATCGAACAGCTGATGTCGGCCAACCTCAGCACCGGCGTCCGCCAGTCGCTGATCAAGCGCACCGTCTCCGTCGTTGGCGAAGCCATGGGCGACCTTGCCAACCTGCGCTCGGTGACCGGCATTGCCGAAAAACGCGTATCAGATGCCAGCGACCGCATGGATCAGCAGAGCACGCTCCTTGAGAAGCATATCCTAAAGACCGAGGGCGTCGATCCCTACGAAGCTGCGACGCGCGTCTCCGACCTGCTGTCGCACATCGAAACGGCTTACGCGCTGACTGCGCGCATGCAGCAGCTGAGCCTGCTCAAATATCTGAGTTGATCGGGAGCATCATGTACCAATTCTCCTACGCCGACATTCAGCACGACTCGGTAGCCGACGCTAAGGATCGCGAGAAGCAGCTTCTCGGCCGGTCGATCGACCTGCTGATGGCGGCGCGCACCGTCGGCACCAACTCGATGGAAGCGATAGAGGCGCTGCAGTTCACCAACCGCCTGTGGACCACCTTCATCGACGATCTCGGCAGCCCGGAGAATGGACTGCCGCCCGAGCTGCGCGCCAATCTGATCTCGATCGGCCTTTGGTTGCTTCGTGAAGCCGAAGAAGTGCGCCAGGGGCGCTCCGACAACTTCGAGGGTCTGATCGAGGTTTCGCAGATAATCCACGACGGCATTCAATGAAAAGCACGCTGAAGATCTCGTTGAAGCCCAACGAGAAAATCTACATCAACGGCGCCGTCATCAAGGTCGACCGCAAGGTCACGATGGAGCTGCTGAACGACGTGCAGTTCCTGCTTGAAAGCCATGTGCTGCAGCCCGAGGACGCCTCGACGCCCCTGCGCCAGCTCTATTTCATGCTCCAGGTCATGCTGATGGACCCCGCCGGCGCATCCGCTGCGCGCACGCTGTTCCGCCAGTCGCTGCCCCGGACCCTGGCCAGCTTCGAGGATCAGGAGATTCGTGCGGGCCTGAAGCAGATCGACCGCATGGTCGGCGAGGACCGCATCTACGAAGCGCTGAAGACGCTGCGTACGCTCTACCGCCTCGAGGAAAATGCCCTCTCGAACGATGCTGCCCCGGCGCCGCAGCCGCGCCCTCTCGCCGTAGGAGAATAGCAATGGCCATGACTGTACCCCCCGTCGGCACGACCAACACCGGCAATTCCACCGATGCGACCTCGAAGACGGCCGTCGACTACCAGTCGTTCCTGCGCCTCCTCGTCGCCGAGATGAAGAACCAGGACCCGACCAAGCCGATGGATTCGACGCAGTACGTCGCCCAGCTGGCTTCCTTCTCGCAGGTCGAGCAGTCGGTGCAGATCAACAACAAGCTGAACGAGCTTCTGACGTCCCAGACCATATCGCAGGCCGACGCCCTCATCGGACGGACGATCACCTCGGCCGACGGCACGGTGACCGGCGAGGTCGCTTCCGTAAAGCTTTACTCCGACGGCATCGTCGCGGTCCTCAAGGACGGCACCCAGGTCGTCGTCGGCCCCGGCATCACCGTCCAGCCGACGCCCGTGGAAGCATGAACGAAGCAGATGCCCTCGATATCGTCCAGTATGCCATCTGGACGGTCCTGACCGCCTGCGGCCCCGCCGTGGCGGTCGCGATGGTGGTCGGCGTTGGCATCGCCCTGGTCCAGGCATTGACTCAGATCCAGGAAATCACGCTCACCTTCGTGCCGAAGATCGTCGCCATCATGCTGGTGGTGGCGTTCACCGGGCCCTTCATGGGCGCCCAGATCTCGTCCTTCGCCAACGTCATCTTCGAGCGCATCGAACACGGATTCTAAAAATCCCTGTCGCAATTTCGCCGGGACTGTGCGTAGACTGTAGCCATTGCAGACACATGTAAGGGGGGCTCAAGCAACCCGAAGGCGACGGATAGCGGTCCGCTGTCTTCCCAACGATCCTCCGGATGAAGCATTCGGAGCGGGAGGCATTGCATGTCGAAAGCTTCGCTTCTGTCCCTCGTGCTCGTGGCACCCCTCCTTGCAGCGGGCACCGCTCACGCCAAGCCCGCCCCAAAGACGCTCGATCTGCCGAGCGTTTCCGACGTCCGCATCGACAGCCCGGCCGGCGAGCTCAAGCTGACGACGACCAGCGGCGAGCCCAATCGCGCCACCATCGAGGTGCGCGAGCCTGGTTCCGGCGTCACGCCTTCCGACAAATACTTCGAAGACTGCATGGCGCTCGTCTCGGCCAATGTCGAAGGCAAGGCGCTGGTCATCTCGATCGCGCCCGCGCCGTCCTCCGAGCTTGCCAACTGCTCCTTCAAGATCGACGCCAACGTGCTACCGAAGGGCAACGTCAACATCAAGCAGAACGCGCTCGAAGCAACTCTCGACGGCGATTTCGGCTCTGTGAACACCGACACCAACGCCATCCGGATGCAGCTCGACGGGCACATCACCCAGCTCGGCATGAAGAGCCAGGCGGTCGACACCGACCTCGCCTACAAGCGGATCGACCAGAACGAAACCATCAGCATCGACAGCAAGGCGATCAACGCAGCGATGGACTTTGGCGGCGCGCCGATCAGCTATTCGGTCGAGGGCATCGCCTCGGCCATCGACAGCGAGCTCCCCAACACGCCGGGCGCCAAGCCGTCGATCAAGCTCAAGGCCGTTTCTGTTCATGCGGTCATCCGCTGACGGAACTCGGCGCGCTTCATCCCCCCTCGTGGTTCGAGGCTCCGTTCCGCTTCGCTGCGCTGCGCACCTCACCATGAGGGCTTCCGTCTGCGCCCCTCTCCTGGGTTGACGGCGTCGCTGCACCGACCTCTCGAGTTGGGGGGTATCTCCGCGCAACCGCTTCAATTGAGGGTATCGCTGTCGCTGACGACCACCTTCTAAGTTGAGGGTGTCACCGCGCCAACCGTCCTCATCCTGAGGTGCGAGCCCGGAGGGCGAGCCTCGAAGGACGCACCTGTTCATCGCCACGCCCGGTTTTCACCGTCTGGCCATTTCAAAGAACGCTCTCTTTCGAGAACTGGGAAGACGGGCGGTCGGGTAACGCGCTCATCTAAGTAGTATCTGCGGTCTCCACGACCGCCCGTTCGATGCTCTTGCCCGGTTCGTTCGCCTCCGCATTCGCGCGGCCAGCCGCTCCCTAGGCCCGGACTTGGGGGCTCATCGCCCAGCAGCGCTACCGTAGCGCCACCAGCCCGGCCATCGTCGCCCTCCACGCTCATCCGGTTCATGACCCGTGTTCCCGGTGAGGCCGATGCCACGGATTATGCGGGAAGCGAAAAAGTGGGGGATGAAAGAGGCAGTGATTTTCTGATGTAGATAATGATTTCAAATGATTAGAATTCATCGACCGCTGAATTCGTCCACATCTTGAACGCCAGGACCTTCGCCTGCGCTGCCCAATGCCCCTCTCCGGCTCGCTACGCTCACCACCTCTCCCCGCAAGCGGGGCGAGGAACCCAGGTCCTGAAGCGCCGCGTTTCCGCCCTCCCATGCTCGCGCAAGCTTGGAATCCTAAGGTCGCAGCGCCCGCACTTCGCGCCAGCGGGCAATGAGCATGGAGAAGCAAGTGGCCATCGCAGAAACAATGCCGTCGGGCAGTGCTGCCAAAAGCGGCCGCGACATCTTTTTTGCCCTCGGCATCATCGTCATCCTGTCGGTCCTGTTCCTGCCGATCCCGGCCTTCATGATCGACGTTGGCCTTGCCTTCTCCATCGCGCTGTCCGTGCTGATCCTGATGGTGTCGCTGTGGATCCAGCGGCCGCTCGAATTCTCGTCCTTCCCGACCATCCTGCTCATTGCCACGATGCTGCGCCTGTCGCTCAACATCGCCACCACCCGCATGATCCTGTCGGAAGGCAATGTCGGCACGCACGCCGCCGGCTACATCATCAGTGGCTTCTCCCAGCTCGTCATGAGCGGCGATTTCGTCATCGGCCTGATCGTCTTCCTGATCCTGATCGTCGTCAATTTCATCGTCATCACCAAGGGCGCCACCCGTATCGCGGAAGTGGGCGCGCGCTTCACCCTCGACGCCATCCCCGGCAAGCAGATGTCGATCGATGCCGATCTGTCGGCCGGCGTGATCGACGACAAGACCGCGCAGTTGCGCCGCCGCGAGCTGGAAGAGGAAAGCTCCTTCTTCGGCGCCATGGACGGTGCCTCGAAATTCGTGCGCGGCGATGCCATCGCCGGCCTCATCATCACCGCCATCAACATCGTGGGCGGCATCGCCATCGGCTATTTCCGCCATGGCATGGACATCGGCAAGGCCGGCGACGTCTTCATCAAGCTGTCGGTCGGCGACGGCCTGGTGACGCAGATCCCGGCGCTGATCGTTTCGCTCGCAGCGGGCATGCTGGTTTCCAAGGGCGGCGTGCGCGGCTCGGCCAACCAGGCCGTGTTCGGCCAGCTCGGCGCCCATCCGCGCGCGCTTTATGTGGCGGCAGTGCTGCTGACGGTGCTGGCGCTGATGCCGGGCCTTCCGCTCTTCCCCTTCATGGTGCTGGCCTGCGCCATGGCCGCGATCGGCTACGTCATTCCCCGCCGCCAGCAGGCGATGGCCGAAGAGGCCAAGGCAGCCGAGCAGCAGGTTCAGGTGGCCAAGGAAGAAGAAGAGAAGAACTCGGTCAAGGCCTCGCTCAAGACCGCCGAGATCGAGCTTCTGATCGGCAAGCAGCTTTCGACCAAGCTGCTCGTCTCGCACCAGGAACTGGCCTTCCGCATGAGCAAGATGCGCAAGAAGTTTGCCCAGCAATATGGCTTCGTGGTGCCCGAGGTTCGCCTGACCGACGATCTCAGCCTGCCCGGCAAGACCTACCAGATCAAGGTTCACGGCACGGTGGTGGCCGAGCACCAGATGCGCGTCGGCGAGGTGATGGTGCTGCTCGGCCAGCGCGATATTCCCGACGTTCCGGGCGAGGAGGTGCGCGAGCCTGCCTTCGGCATGCGCGCCTACTCGGTGCCGGAGATGTTCAGCGAGGACCTCAAGCGCGAGCAGTTCACCTTCGCCGACAACATGTCAGTGCTGCTGACGCATCTTTCGGAAGTGATCCGCAACAACCTGCCGCAGCTGCTCTCCTACAAGGACATGAAGGCGCTGCTGGAACGGCAGGACCCCGAATACCGCAAGCTGGCCGACGAGATCTGCACCCAGCACATCTCCTACCCCGGCCTGCAGGCGGTGCTGAAGCTCTTGCTTGCCGAGCGCGTCTCGATCCGCAACCTGCACCTCATCATCGAGGCCATCGCCGAAATCGCGCCGCATGTGCGCCGCACCGAGCAGATCGTCGAGCATGTGCGCGTGCGCATGGCCCAGCAGATCTGCGGTGACGTGACCGAGGGCGGCGTGCTCAAGGTGCTGCGGCTGGGCAACCGCTGGGACCTCGCCTTCCACCAGGCGCTCAAGCGCGACGCCAAGGGCGAGGTGCGCGAGTTCGACATCGACCCGCGCCAGCTCGAGGAATTCGGCCAGGAAGCCACCAAGGTCATCCGCGGGCATCTGGAGGCCGGCGAGCGCTTCGTCATCGTCACCGCGCCGGATTCGCGCCCCTATGTGCGCATGATCATCGAGCGGCTGTTCACCACGCTGCCGGTGCTCAGCCATGTCGAGATCGCCAAGGGCGTCGAGATCAAGGTGCTCGGAACCATTTCGTGAACGTCGCCCCCGAAACCGTCATTCTGGCGGCCTTCGTCGCCTTCTGCAGGATCGGCGGCTGCTTCCTGATCATGCCCGGGCTTTCGAGCGCGCGCGTGCCGATCCAGATCAGGCTGTTTGTGGCGGTCGCCGCGACCGGGGCGCTGCTGGTGCATCTTTGGGACCACATCGTGCCCTATATCGACCGCCGGCCGCAGGTGCTGGTGCCGATGATCGTGTCGGAGCTGATGATCGGCGGGCTGATCGGCGGGCTGGCGCGTCTCTACGTCATGGCGCTGCATTTCATCGGCTCGGCCATGGCGATGCTGATCGGCTACGGCGGCGCAGGCGGAACGGCCATCGAAGAATCCGAGCCGCAGGCGGCACTCGCAACAATCGTTTCCTTCTCGGCGCTGATGCTGATGTTCGTGTTCGATTTCCATCACGAGATCATCAAGGCGCTGGTGAACTCCTACGAAGTCGCCCCGCTGAACGTCTTCTTCAACCCGCGCGAGGCGCTGGTCGACGTCACCGACACGCTGTCGGAAAGCTTCTCGATCGTGCTGCGCCTGGGCAGCCCGTTCATCGCCTATGCCATACTGGTCAACCTGACCATCGGCTTCGTGAACAAGCTGGTGCCGCAGATTCCCGTCTACTTCATCTCGCTGCCCTTCGTCATCGCGGGCGGGATGTTCATCTTCTACTTCGGCGTCGGCACCATGGTCAGCCTGTTCGCCGACGGCTTTGCCACGACCACCATCGGGAGATGAGCATGACCTCGCGCAAGGAAAGGCTGGCCAAGCTGGTGAGGGTGCAGGCGCAGCTGAAGGCGCTGCACGAGACGCGCCATGCAGGCTTCCTGTCGGAAGCGGCGGCCGCCGAGAACGAGGCTGTCGAACTGGTGAACCGCTTCGACGCCGAGGGCACATTGTCGGGCATGTTCCCCGACATCTATCACCGCCGCATCGGCAAGGCGATCGCGCGAAAGCAGGAGCAGGCCCAACTTGCGCGCGATGAGGCCGAGAAGGTGGCGGTCGCCACCGCCCGCACCAACATGGTCGAACGCGCTTATCGCGAGGCGCGCCAGTGGGACGATCGCCTTACCGCCGACCGCGAAAGGCTGGAGATGATCGAGCGCAAGAGCGCTTCCGATCCCGACCCTGCCTCCCGGTAAGGTTGCCACAAGCTTACTGGTTCATGATCCCGGCTTGGTCATCGTGACCCATGAAAACCGGATAAGGGAACGTTTTCCTTGGCGATTTCTCCACCCAGCGACATTGTTCTGGACGTTGCCCGCGCCGTCGAGCCGTCGGGCATGGAAACCGCGCGCGCCGAGCTTGCCAAGCGCGGCAGCGCCGCCGCGGCCGGCATGTCGGCGACCTTCTCGGTCGGCGATGTCGGGGGCAGGTATGACAAGACCGCCCATGTGGCGGCGGCTGACGCCAAGGCGCCCGACAGCTACAAGCGCTTCGAGGCCATGGTTCTCCAGACCTTCATCCAGAACATGATGCCCAAGGAAGCCGAGAACGTTTACGGCAAGGGCATGGCCGGCGACATGTGGAAATCGATGCTCGCCGGCAAGATCGCCGACGTGATGGCCGAACGCGGCGGCATCGGCATCGCCGACAAGGTGCTCGGCGCCCACTATATGGACGGCAAGGAAAAGGTGGCCGTGGGCCCCGTTTCCGGCGGCCCCGGCAAGGCGGAGGTCGATGAGAACAGCCGGCTTTCGACAGCACTTGTGCAGCAGATGGAGATGAAGCTGACGCGCGAGATGACCGGCGACCAGGCCGCCCTGGCGGCCAAGACCAAAATCTAAGACCCGATAAACGATAATACCAAGGGACAGATCGACATGACCGAACCGAAGCCGACCGCTGAGAACCTGCCGGCACAGAGCACGCGGGCAACAGCCGCGCAAGCTGCGCGGTTAGGCAATCTGTCGGCGATCATCGGCCGCATCATCGAAGCCGTGGACGAGGAAACCGCGGCTATCCGCTCCGGCGTCGGCTTCGACCTCAAATCCGCCAATGCGCGCAAGAGCCGCTATCTCTATGAACTCACCCGCGCCACCAAGGGCATCGAGGACGGCGAGGTGCTGGCCGAACACCGCGAGAGCCTGGAAAGGCTGCGCGACCGCCTGACGGTCAACGAATCCGTGATCCGCGCGCATATGGGCGCCGTCAGCGAGGTGGCCAAGCTGATGCAGACCGTCATCCAGCGTGCCGAAGCCGACGGCACCTACTCCGAAGGTGAATTCGGTTGGGCCCGTTGATAAAATTCATCGGTGCGGCGGTCTGGATCTGCCTGGTCACGCTTGGAGCGGTGTTCTACTCGTTCAAGACGCCGCACGCCCTCACCGACCCGGGGTCTCCGCCGCCGCTTCTCGGCGGGCTGAAATATGTGAAGGCGAACGTCATCTCCGTTCCCGTCTTCAACAAGGCGAGCGTCGAAGGCTACTTCCTGGCCCGGTTGGTCTATACGGCCGACCCCAAGGAGTTGAAGAAGCTTACCGTGCCGGCCGAATCCCTGATTACCGACCAAGTCTATTCCTATCTCTACGCGAACCCAGAAATCGACTTCTCCAAGCGCGAGGATCTCGATCTCGAGGCGTTCAGGAACGGCATCCGCGACAGCATCAACGGCCGGATCGGCGAGCAGATAATCCATGACGTGATTGTCGAGCAGATCGACTTCCTGACCCGCGAGGAAACCCGCGACCGCTCGGCGCGCCGTCGCAACGAACAGGCAGACGCGGCGGCAGAAGCCGCGCCAGCGCCGGCCGAGCACCATTGACGTTTACGTCAACGAGAGGCTATACGAGTGGCAACCAGACAGGTCGCTCCAAGCGGGGCGATCGCGTCGCCTCACGAGATCAGGGAGAGTTGTCATGGGCGTTGAAGCGGTTGTCGAAAAGATCCGGTCGCGCGTTGAAAGTTCCGGTTTCGACCGTTCGGTGAAGTTCGACACCGGTGGTGACGGCGTGATCGTCATCGACGGCGCCAGCATTTCCACCACCGACGCTCCGGCCGATTGCACCATCAAGATCAGCCTCGACGATCTGGAGTCGCTGATCAGCGGCGACCTGAACCCGACGATGGCGTTCATGACCGGCAAGATCAAGGTCGAAGGTGACATGTCGGTCGCCATGTCGCTCAGCCAGATCATCTGATCCGGACAGGCATTTAGCCAGCAAAAAGCCCGGCGCTTCATCAGCGCCAGGCTTTTTCTTTTTGGGCTTCAGGCGGCTGTCTCCAGGCCGGTCGAACGCTGGCGACGCCCGGCTGCCTTCAGCACGCCGCAGGCGCCGTCGAGCGCGCCTTCGACCAGCTCCAGCGCCAGGAAGCGGTGCCGCTCATAGGGCCCCGGCATGGCGAGCGAGCCGGTCTTGTCTGCTGAGAAGCCGAAGCGCGCATAGTAAGGCGTGTCACCCACCAGCAGGATCGCCCGATGGCCGAGATTTTCGGCCTTGGCAATCGCATGGCGCATCAGGGCCGAGCCGACGCCGGCGCACTTCAGGGACGGCTCGACTGCGAGCGGACCGAGCAGCAGCGCCCGCGCGCCGCCCTCGCCGAGCCTGACATCCCAAAGCCGCACGGTGCCAATGATGGCTCCGGCCGCATCGCGCGCGACGAAAGCCAGCCCCGCCGACGGCAGACGGCCGCGGCGCAGCTTCTCCGAAGACTTGCGCCGCCGCTGCAGGCCCATGGCGAGGTCGAGCAGCGCCTCGCGCTGAACGATATCGGCCGGGGTCTCGGCGGCAATGGTGAAGGCCGCGCAGCTGCCGATCTCCCCCGTTGTGGAGGAGATCAGCGGCAAGGCCGCACCTAGTTTCTCAACGATTTGTTCCATTTCCGTGATCCTTCACAAGCGGAGGTTTTTCCACGAGCGAACCCGCCGCCCGCGACAACTTCGCTGGCGGGCAGGATGATCTGGCGGCTGCCGGGCACCTGCGAACAGGCGCCCGTAACGAGCCGTCAGATCACGTAGGATCGGAGAGGCTCGAAGCCGTTGAAGGCGACGGCCGAGTAGGTCGTCGTGTAGGCGCCGGTCCCTTCGATCAGCACCTCGTCACCGATGGTCAGCGACAGCGGCAGCGGATAAGGCGCCTTTTCGTAGAGCACGTCGGCCGAGTCACAGGTCGGGCCAGCGAGCACGCATGGCTCCACTGCATCGCCGTCACGCGGGGTGACGATCGGATAGCGGATCGCCTCGTCCATCGTCTCGGCGAGACCGCCGAATTTGCCGATGTCGAGATAGACCCAGCGCACATTGTCGTTGTCGGCCTTCTTGGAGATCAGCACGACTTCCGACTTGATGACGCCGGCATTGCCCACCATGCCGCGGCCCGGCTCGATGATCGTTTCGGGGATGCAGTTGCCAAAATGCTTCGAAAGCGCGTCGAAGATCGCCTCGCCATAGGCCTGGGCGGTCGGCACGTCCTTCAGGTAGCGCGTCGGGAAACCGCCGCCCATATTGACCATGCGAAGCGTGATGCCTTCCTGCGCCAGCTCCGAGAACACGGCCTTTGCGTCGGCCAGGGCGCGATCCCAGGCGACGAGGTCGGTCTGCTGCGAGCCGACATGGAACGACACACCATAGGCGTCGAGTTCCAGCGACTTGGCATGGCGGAGCACGGTGACGGCCATAGCCGGCACGCAGCCGAACTTGCGCGACAGCGGCCATTCGGCGCCTTCGCCATCGGTCAGCACACGGCAGAAAACGCGCGCGCCGGGGGCGGCTCGGGCGATCTTCTCGACCTCTTCGACGCAATCCACCGCAAACAGGCGAATGCCGAGCTCAAAGGCGCGCGCGATATCGCGCTCCTTCTTGATGGTGTTGCCATAGGAGATGCGGTCGGGCGTGGCGCCGGCATTCATGGCCATCTCGATCTCGGCCACCGAAGCGGTGTCGAAGCACGAGCCCTGCGAGGCGAGCAGGCGCAGGATCTCCGGCGCGGGGTTGGCCTTCACCGCGTAATAGATCTTGGAATTCGGCAGGGCCTTCTCGAAGGCACGATAATTGTCGCGCACGACGTCGAGGTCCAGAACCAGGCACGGGCCTTCGGGACGTCGGGTTGCGAGGAAATCGAGGATGCGCTGGGTTGCCATGAATCTCTCCTTGGCGCGGGTTTCCCCACGCTAAAACGAAGCTGCGGCGCGATCCCCTTCGGTCGCTTCTGCCGCTACGGACAAAGGCATGAATGCAATTCGACGAACCGGGCGGTGGAGATCCCGGAAACGCAAAAACGCTTTCACGCGGCGATGAGCTTCGTGCCTTGCGGCATTTGCTCGCTTTGTCTGCCTTGGCTTGGATTGGGAGACCCCGTTCCGCACTGCCGGCAATGAAGGTGTGCCTCTTCAGTAACCCCGATTTATGGACAATCGGCAGACACCAGAAAGGCCCGCACCGTCGTTGCTTCAAGACGTCCTCGGCTAGGCGGTTGGCCACTTAACCGACCGGGCTCGTTACTTCCCGGGTACCGTCCCGATTTCCTCGCCATTCGAGGGTCGGGGGACGCCCACAGGCACGTGCGACTTTGGGCAAGCGCGGATATAGGGTCGGGGTCTGTCACAATCAACAAAAATATTAAGGCCGCTTGTAAAATGCCGAGCGTCGAACGAAGCTGGCGCAAAGACGACGATTTGTTGAACGATGGGGCCGATGCGCGACAGCCTGAACGCTTTTCTGGACTACCCGCAAGTGGCTGTTTCCAATGCACAATCCGGCCCCTTGGCGGGGCTGGGCCTGGGTGTGAAGGACATTTACGACGTGGCTGGCTATCGCACCGGCTGTGGCAACCTCGACACCTATGCGCAAGGCTCGCCAGCCACGCGGTCCGCGCCGGCTGTGCAAGTGATTCTCGACGCCGGCGCGCATTTCCTTGGCAAGACCCAAACCGACGAATTCGCCTTCTCGCTGATGGGGCAGAACGCGCATTTTCCTCAGCCGATGAATTCGGCCGCGCCCAACCGCGTGACCGGCGGCTCGTCGTCCGGCTCAGCCGCGGCGGTGGCGGGCGGGCTCGCCGACATCGCCCTGGGATCGGACACCGGCGGCTCCATCCGCGCGCCTGCCAGCTTCTGCGGCCTGATCGGCCTCCGCATCACGCATGGCCGCATTCCGCTCGACGGGGTGATGCCGCTGGCCCCCTCTCTCGACACCGTCGGCTGGTTCGCGCGGGATATGGATGTCTATGAGGCGGTGACGGAGGTGATGCTTGCCCCCTCGTCGCACGACGAGCGGAGCGACCGGGCACGCCCTCGCCTGCTCCGCCTCGCCGCGCTGGACGAGCTCGTCTTCGGCCCGGCGGAAGCCGCCGAATACCGCCGCATGCTCTCGATCGTGACCGCCGCGCTCGGCGACGTTGAGACCGCTACGCCGCTCAGCCACAGTGGCGACGACCTCTATTGGTGCTTCCGAAAGATCCAGGCGCGCGAGGCGTGGCAGAGCCGCGGCCGCTGGATCGAAACGCATCCCGGCAGCCTCGACAGAAGCGTCGAGGACCGCTTCCGCTTCGGCCAGACGGTGGACGATGCCGCGCTGGCGCAAGCGCGGGAATACCGCGCTGGCTTCCGCGAAGAGCTGGGCGCCCTGCTGGGCAAAGACGGCTACCTCGTGCTGCCGACCGTCCCCGGCGCCGCGCCGCTCAAGAGCGAGGCGCCCGACAGCCTGCTTGCCTATCGCGAGCGTGCCTTGCGGCTTCTGTGCCTCTCCGGCCTTTCCGGCTTCCCGCAGATCTCGCTGCCGCTCGGCACGGTCGACGGCGCGCCGTTCGGGCTGTCGCTGCTGGGCCCCGCCAGCAGCGACCGTCAGCTCATTGCGCTGGGCCGGCGCATTCTCGAAACCAAGGATTGAACCAATGGACACGCTGACCCGCATGCGGGCCTTCATCGACGTGGTCGAGGCGGAGGGGTTTTCGGCCGCCGCGCGCAAGATCGGCCGCTCGAAGGCGCTGCTTTCCAAATATGTGCGCGAGCTGGAAGACGAGCTGGGCGCCCTGCTGCTCAACCGCACCACGCGCCAGTTCTCGCTCACCGAGGCCGGGCACACTTATTATAGGCGCGCTTCGGAAATCATCCGCGAGGTCGACAGCCTGGCCGATGCGGTGCGCGAATCCTCCGGCGACGTGAAGGGCCGCATCAAGCTTTCGGCGCCGCGCACCTTTGCCGATGCGCCGATCGGCCAATCGCTGATAGATTTCGCCAAGGCGCACCCCGACATCGTACTCGAAATCCAGCTCGACGACCGCTTCGTCGATCTGGTCGAGGAAGGCTTCGATCTCGCCATCCGCATCTCGCGGCTCGAAAACTCATCCCTCATCGCAAGAAGGCTGGCGCCCTTCACGGTTAGGATCTGCGCCTCGCCCGAGCTGATCGAAAAGCATGGGCGCCCGACGCGCCCGCAGGATCTTGCCGGCATGCCCTGCATCATCGACACCAACGGCCGCTGGCTGTCGAACTGGCCATTCCTCGGCGACGGCGGCGAGACGGTCAGCGTCTCGGTTGCCGGGCAGATGGAAGTGAACAGCCCGCTGGCCACGCGCGCGGCAGCACTTTCCGGCCTCGGCTATGCCATCCTGCCCGACTTTATCGCTGCACCCGACATCGAGGCGGGACGGCTGGTTCCGGTGCTGGACGACCGCATTTTGTCCGGCGGCGGCATCTTCGCGGTTTACCCGCACAGGCGTTATTTGCCGGCCAAAGTGCGCGTCTTCGTCGACTATCTGGTGCAGTGGTTCAAGCCGAAGTAGCTTGGCCGACCTTTTTCTGCTCAGTCCAACACGTATTGTAACATTCTGAAATCAAGGCTTAATTTCGTCCCGAAGCCGGCTGCGGCCTTCGGGACGACGCGTTTGGCGGCGGGCCGGTCCCAATTTCGCCGGGATTCTGTTAACGCTCGGTAATCCGAATCCCCACAGGAACGCTACCGCCTATGAACGTCAGAATGAGAATGGCGATTCTGGCCACGGCCACGGCCACCACCACCCTCCTCGCCTCGACGCTGCCGGCACGTGTTCATCCGCATGTCTTTGCCGAGGCGCGCCTCGACGTTGTCGTCAATCCCGACCACACCGTGAAATCGCTGCGTCACGTCTGGCGCTTCGACGAGCTGTTTTCCTCCACCGTGCTGATGGAGTTCGACAAGAACTCCGACCTCAAGCTCGACGATGCCGAGCTGAAGGATGTCGCGGACACGGTCTACAAGTCGCTTGCGGTATACGGCTATTTCCAGATGGTCACGCTCAACGACAAGGACGTGGAGATGAAGCCGCCGGCCAAGCTGATCGCGAATTTCGACCACGACCAACTCATCATCGCGTTCGAATCCGAGCCGAAGCAGCCGCTCAAGCTGTCCGGCAAGGTCGATTTCGGCGTCTACGACCCAACCTTCTACACCGCGATCGATTTTGTCGACGACGACAAGATGGCGGTCGAAAATCTGCCCCCGACATGCACGCGCACCGTCGTCCGTCCCGACCCGGATGAGGCGATCAAGCAGAACCAGTCCAAGCTGACGGATGCGTTCTTCAACGATCCGCAGGGCACGGACATGAGCAAGATTTTCGCCACCCGACTGGAACTCAACTGCCCAGCCCAAGGATAAAGCCCGTGAACAAGACGACCGGACGCGTGCTGCTTGCCGCCCTCATCGCGGTCTGCGTGCTTACCCAGCTTGCCCCCCACGCGCATGCGCAAAGTTCGCTCGGCATCGGTGCCAACGAGGCGACCATCCCCTCGACCGGCCTGTTTGCCCACCTGATGAACTGGATCAATGTACAGCAGCAGACGTTCTACCGTTCGCTCACCAACTCGCTGAAGGCAATGCGCCAGGACGGCAGCCAGGTGTGGATCCTGGTCGGCCTGTCGTTTGCCTACGGCATCTTCCATGCCGCCGGGCCGGGTCACGGCAAGGCGGTCATCTCCTCCTATCTGCTGGCCAACGAAGTGGCGCTGCGGCGCGGCATCATGCTGTCCTTCATCTCGGCCTTCCTGCAGGCAGGAACGGCGATCGTCATGATGGCGCTCCTGTTCCTGGTACTGCGCGGCACATCCATCTCGATGACCAACGCGACCTGGTTCCTTGAGATTGCAAGCTATGTGATGATCAGCATGTTCGGCGCATGGCTACTTTGGCAGAAGGCCTGGCCGCGCGTGCGCGGGCTGATCGGCGCCAACCCGGCTCACAGCCTCTCGGCGGCGCATGCCCACGCGCATTCGCATTCGCACGATCACCACGACCACAGCTGCAGCCATCCTTCGCATTCGCATGCGCTCGTGCATGCCAATGACGATCACCCCGCGCATGGCCATGATCATGATCATCATCATCACGATCACGGCGCTTGCGATCACCACGACCATGATCACCACCATCACGACCATTCGCACCACGATCATTCACACCATGCGCATGACCATGGCGCTGGCATGGTGTGCTCCAGCTGCGGCCACTCGCATCTGCCGGACCCGGCAATGATCTCGGGCGACAATTTCAACTGGAAGACCGCCTGGTCGGCCGTGACCGCGGTGGGCTTGCGCCCCTGCTCCGGCGCCCTGATCGTGCTGACCTTCGCCTTCCTCAACGGCCTTTGGGCCGGCGGCGTCCTGTCGGTGGTCGCCATGGCTGTCGGCACCGCCATCACGGTCTCGGCCCTCGCCATCTTGGCCGTCACGGCCAAGAACTGGGCAGTCGCCTTTGCCGGCGACGGGCGGATGGGCAACCGGGTACACGCAGCCTTCGAAATCGGCGGCGCCGGCCTGGTCCTGGTACTTGGCCTGCTGCTGCTGACGGCAAGCCTCAGCGCTTAGAGCACAGCGAACCGTTCGCTGACCCTATCAATCAAAAGGCCGCGCGGAAACGCGCGGCCTTTCTTCATGATGGCACCTGGCAAAAGAAATTCGCCCTGGTCGTGGCAGCGACCAGAGCGAATTGGGCATTTCGGCCCTATCAGCTAACCGGCTGACCGGCTTTGCCGATTAGTAAGCGGACTTTTTGGCCTCGCTCTTCTTGTGGTGCTTGTGGACCGGCTTCTTGTGATGCTTCTTTTCCTTCATCGGAGCAGGAGCATTGGTGTCCGTGGTGGCGGTCGTGCCGGCAGCGTTGGCGCTGGTGGCGGCAAACATCGGAGCCGAGAAGGCCAGAGCAACGGTCAGGCCGAGAGCCGAAATCAGGGACTTGGAGAGGGTCATAGCAGTTTCCTTTTGACAGGGGCCTGGGGGGTTGTACTCAGCCGATCAAGGTTCGATCGGTTGGACACCGAGCATCTTCAGAGCGTTGGCGTAGGCCCGTATGCCCTGTGCCTGGCGTCTGCCGGCACAGAACTTGGCGGCCTTCCGTTGAAGAGCTTTCGCTTCGGCGGCCCGTTTTGCCTCCGCGTGCTCGGTAATCGCATGGGCGAATTGCTGCTGCAGCCGATTGCATTGAACAATCCTGGAGGTCGTCCCCGCCAGGGGTTGTTCGGCCGTAGCGCCAAGCGAAAGCGCGGCGAGCAGAACGACGATCGAACTGGTCCCTAGCTTTTGCATGACGTTCCTTGAACCGGTGTGTTGCAGCATGGTCTTTATGACGGGTCGCCATGTCCCGCGTTTTTCTGCTCTGCAGCATTTTGTTTCTGGATTGTAACAGCCGCTCGCTGACCTGATTGCCCTGCTGACGGCCCAACAGAACGGTTTCAATCTGACCGTGAATGGCTCTATTCTGGCGCCGGAATTTCCCGCCAAGACGGAATGCCAATTTGAAAACCGATGCCCATATCCTGATCGTCGACGACGACAAGGAAATCCGCGACCTGCTCCAGGAGTATTTCCAGAAGCACGGGATGCGCGTCTCGGCAGCCCGCGACGAGGACGAAATGCAGGCAGCGTTGCGCCGCGCGCCGGTGGACCTGATCATCCTGGACGTGATGCTGCCCGGCAAGAGCGGGCTGGACATCTGCCGCGAGCTGCGCACGCATTCGACCGTGCCGATCATCATGCTGACCGCCGTCACCGAAACGATTGACCGCGTGCTCGGGCTGGAAATGGGCGCCGACGACTATGTGCCGAAACCCTTCGACCCGCGCGAACTGCTGGCGCGGTCGCGCGCAGTGCTGCGCCGGCGCGCCGAGCCGGGCGCCAGCTACAAGCCCATGCAGCAGATCTTCAAATTCGCCGGCTGGACGCTGGATTCCGGTCGCCGCCGACTGCTCAACCCGGATGCCGTGCGGGTCGAGCTGACGACGGCCGAGTTCAACCTGCTGCTGACGCTGGCCAAGAGCGCGCAGCGCGTGCTCAGCCGCGAACAGCTGATCGAGCTGTCGAACCAGAACGGCGATTACAGCTACGACCGCAGCGTCGACATTCTGGTCAGCCGCCTGCGCCGCAAGATGGAAGACGATCCGCGCTCGCCCAAGCTGATCCTGACCGTGCGCGGCGGCGGCTACCAGTTCGTGCCCGAGGTTTTAGCCGAATGAAGTGGCTGCTGCCCCGCTCGCTGCCTGCCTGGGTCCTGCTGATCGTCATTGCGGGTCTGTTGGCCATCCAGGTGTTGACGCTTTCGATCGTCGCCCGCGAGCGCGTGGCTTCCAACAACATCCTCGACCTGTTTCGGCTGAACGACCGGGCGCAGTCGCTGGTCAAGTTGATGTATGCGGCGACGCCGGACGATCGCAAGAAGGTGGCGGCCGGGCTTTCGGTGCCGCCCTACGTGCTGACGATGTCGGACACGCCGGCCATAACCACCACGATCCCCGACGACGACGAGATGGCCGAGATGGAGGACATCATCGTCGGGCGGCTCACGAAATACGGCGTGCAGGAAGCGCGGGTGCGGCGCGAATCCCCGGTACAGCCAGACGGTCCCGCTCACCCCCACAAACCATTGGACAGGGACGATGTCGGCAGCATCGAGCGCGAACTGCTCAATCTGGCCGCCGATTTCACCAAAAGCGACACGCTGATCGCCTCTATTCAGTTCAACGATGGGCAGTGGCTGAACTTCATCATGCCCTCCACCCCTCTCAGTCCGGTGCTGACCATCCAGAACCTGCCGCTCTTTGCGTCAGCCGCGGCGGCGGTGGTCTTGTTGTCGATCTGGCTGCTGCGACGGCTGACGGCCCCCTATCGCACGCTCGAAAGCGCGGTCGAGCGCATCGGCGAGGACCTGAAAAGCCAGCCGCTGCCCGAGGAAGGCAGCAGCGAATACAAATCTGCGGCGCGTGCCGTGAACACCATGCAGGCCAAGCTGCGCGAATATGTCGAGGATCGTGAGCTTCTGGCCGCGGCACTTGCGCATGACCTGCGAACCCCGCTGACCCGCATCCGCCTGCGGCTCGAGCTTCTGCGCAAGTCGCCGCTCAAGGCGGCGCTGATGAACAACCTCGCCGACATCGAGGCCATCTCGTCGTCCGTGCTCGACTTCGCCACGCCCAACGGCCATGAAGGCGAGCTCGAACGCATCGACTTCTGGTCGCTGGTCGACTCGATCACCGACGACAACCCCAATGTCGTCTTCGACCAGCCCAAGCCCGCGCGCGGACTGGTTTGCCTGGGCCACATCGTGCCCTTGCGCCGCTGCGTCACCAATCTGGTGGAGAATGCGATCAAATATGGCGGCACCGCGCGCCTCGGTCTTTCGCAGACGGACAGCAACATCGTGCTGACCATCGACGATGACGGCCCGGGCATACCCGCCGACCATATGGACAAGGTGTTCCGCCCCTTCACGCGCGTGGAGGGCTCACGCAACCGCCAGACCGGCGGCTTTGGCCTTGGGCTGACCATCGCCCGCAACACGGCGCGCAGCTTTGGCGGCGAGGTGACGCTTCGCAACCGCCCCGAGGGCGGCCTGCGCGTGACACTGACGCTGCCGCGCGCCCGGGATCTGCAGGCGGTCGGCTGATATTCAGGAAAGCGTCAGTCCTGCTTGCGGTTCTGGCTGCGGGCCCGCAGCCAGAAGACGATGAAGAAGCACATGATGAACGCCACCACGACGGCAACTCCCGCCACCGGGGAAATGCCGGCGGCAGCGAGCATGATAGTGGGCAGGAAATAGGCGAACAGGCCGAACCCGAGCATGATCACCAGCGCGGCGATCATTGAGTTGCGGTTGCCTGTATCCATCGTCAATTCCAATCCTGTCCGTTCACGGGCATGCCCGTGATCAAGCGTCTATTGCGGCGCGAAAATCTTCCAGCCGCTTCTTCTGCCGGCCGTCGGCGTCGTAATTATCCGGATCGAGCCAGTTCTCATAGGCGCGTTTCAGCGCAGGCCATTCACCGTCGATGACAGAATACCACGCCGTATCGCGATTCTTGCCCTTCACGACAAGGTGCTGGCGGAAAATTCCCTCGAATTTGAAACCGAAACGCTCGGCCGCCCGCTTCGACGGCTGGTTGGCGTTGTTGCACTTCCACTCGTAGCGGCGATAGCCAAGCTCGTCGAAGGCATATTGCATGAACAGGAACTGCGCCTCGGTGGCGGCGGGCTTGCGCGAGATCAGCGGCCCCCAATAGATGTTGCCGATCTCGATCACGCCGTTGGCCGGATCGATGCGCATCAAGGTCTGGCGGCCGGCAATCTCTCCGCTCGCCTTGTCGATGACGGTGAAATAGAGCGGGTCCTCGCTGGCCTTCGCCTTGTCGAGCCAAGGCTGGAAGCCTTCGCGGGTTTCCGGCGAATACTCCGGCAGCCAGCGGAAACGATCAGCGGCATCCGGCACCGACGACGCCGCAAACAGCCCGTCGCCATGTTTTGCCGGGTCGAGCGGCTCAAGCCGCACATAGCGCCCCTCGAGCACCTTCCGCTCGGGCCGCGGCCGCGGCTGCCAGTTTGTCAGATCGGTCGTCATTCGATGTTCCCTTATGATTGACTTTCGTTGCCCGAAAGCCTCACAAAAACGGAGTCCGTACAAAAGAACCACACAGGCGTGAACCATGCTCCAAACGATTGCCGCCTTCGACCGTCTCGGCGAGGAAAACGCCTTTGCCGTGCTGGCCCGCGCCACCCAGCTTGCCCATGAAGGCCGCGACATCGTCAATCTCGGCATTGGCCAGCCGGACTTCCGCACGCCAGACCACATCGTGGAAGCGGCGATCAAGGCGCTGCGCGACGGCCACCATGGCTACACGCCGGCTAACGGCCTGCTTGCCACCCGCGAAGCCGTGGTGCGGCGAACGCTCGCCACCACCGGCGTGGAAGTGTCGCCCGAGAGCGTGATGATCATGCCCGGCGGCAAGCCCACCATGTTTGCGGCGATCCTTATGTTCGGCGAGCCGGGCACCGAAATCCTCTACCCCGATCCGGGTTTTCCCATCTACCGCTCGATGATCGAGTTCACGGGTGCTGCGCCAATCCCGGTGCCGATGCGCGAAGCCAACGGCTTTGCCTTCTCGGCCGAAGAAACGCTGGCGCTGATCACGCCGAAGACGCGGCTTCTCATCCTCAACTCGCCCGCCAACCCGACCGGCGGCGTCACCCCGCGCGCCGAGATCGAAAAGCTGGTGAAGGGGCTGGAGGCGCATCCGCATGTCGCGATCCTCTCCGACGAGATCTACGACGTCATGACCTATGACGGCGAGCAGCACTGCTCGCTGCTGGAATTTCCCGAAATCCGCGACCGGCTGATCGTGCTGAACGGCTGGTCCAAGACCTGGGCGATGACCGGCTGGCGCATGGGCTGGTCGATCTGGCCGAACGGCGAGAAGGGCGCGCATCTCTACGACAAGGTGCGCAAGCTGGCCGTCAACTGCTGGTCCTGCGTCAACGCGCCGAGCCAGTGGGCTGGCGTCGCGGCCATCGACGGGCCGCAAGACGAAGTGGAGAAGATGATGCGCGCCTTCGACCGGCGCCGCAAAGTCGTGGTCGAGGGGCTGAACGCCCTGCCCGGCATTTCCTGCATCACGCACAAGGGCGCCTTCTACGCCTTCCCGAACATCGCCGGCACGGGCTGGAAATCCAAGAAGCTCGCCAGCGCGCTTCTGGAGGATGCCGGCGTGGCGCTGATCGGCGGGCCGGATTTCGGCGTGCTCGGCGAAGGCTATATCCGCCTCTCCTACGCCAATTCGGAGGAGAACATCCTGCGCGCGCTGGACCGGATCGGCAAATTCCTGGAGAGCCAGGCCGCCGCGTAGACGATTTTTTCGTCACGCCCCGCCATCACGGCAATCAGAGGCAGGACGCCCTCAGTCCGGCAGTTTGATTACCGCCCGGCCACTGGTGATGTCGGTCACCATGCGCACGATGTCCTGCACGTCCGCCTCAGGCAGCGTCACCGCAAGCTCGGCTCCGTCCGCGCCAAAAGTCTCGGCCATGATGTTTACACTCGGCCGCGCAGCCAGCCGCGCCTGCACCAGCGCGAGATCGCCGAAGCCGCAGGTGATGCTCGCCTCTATCGCGGCGACGATCGGCACTTTCGCGGCCGCGCGCAGGCAGGAGGCCGCCGTGCCGCCATAGGCGCGCACCAGCCCGCCGCTGCCGAGCAGGATGCCGCCGAACCAGCGCGTGACGACCACCGCGACATTGTCGAGCGACTGCCCGTCCAGCGCCTGCAGGATCGGCTTGCCGGCCGTGCCACTCGGTTCGCCATCGTCGTTGAAGCGATAGCTCTGTCCGATGCGCCAGGCCCAGCAATTGTGGTTGGCGGCCAGGTCGGAATGGGCGGCAATGAAATCCTTCGCCGCCGCCTCGCTCGCAATCGGCCCGGCGACGCCAAGAAAGCGGCTCTTCTTGATTTCCTGTTCGAAGGTCTCGACACGCTCAAGAGTGTACATCGGCACCGCAGGCATTGAGGTCGGCTGGTTTCATTCGTCCCTCATAGCGCTCCGATACGCACATGGCGAGGGCGCGACCATAAGGCCGACGCCGGTGACGTGCCGGACGCCACAGCAGCCCTAAATGATCTCACAGCGAACATGCGACCGGAGGCCAAAGAGGATGAAGCCGTTCGTGACCACCCTGCTCTCGTGGCAGTTGTTGAGCGCGCCGGCTTTTGCCGCTGCGGGCTCGGATGAACAAGCGATACGTGACCAATTGGATAACTGGACGAAGACCTTCAACGAGGGCCGTGCGGACGAGGTCTGTGATCTTTTCACCGACGACGTCATTGCAACGGTCCGCACCACGCCGAATGCCGGCAAGGGGGAGATCTGCAAGCGGCTGCGCAACGCACTGGCGAAAACCGACCGGAAGCTCGCCTATGCAACCAATATTCACGAGATACTGGTTTCCGGCGATCTCGCTGTGGTCCGGCTGACCTGGACCCTGACGACCGAAATGGGCGGCAAGGCTTCCATGACCACCGATGAAGGCATGGATGTGTTTCAGCGGGGTGCAGACGGCGTCTGGCGCATCCACCGCTATTTGGCATTTGCCGCCGATATGGACCACTGACGCCAGCGCCTCTTGTCGATCGAACGGACGCGGCAATATCCGCATTTGGGGGGCAGCTTCGACCCGGCCGCAACATGGAGGGATGCGATGATCACGCTCTATTCCTATCCCGAGCTCTTCGGCGTGGCCGACAACAACGGCTATGGCCTCAAGGTCTTTGCCTTCCTCAAGCTGACCGGCGTGCCTTTCACCCACCGGCACATCTTCGACGCATCGGGCGCGCCGCGCGGCCAGTTGCCCTATATCGACGACGACGGCGAGGCTATCGGTGACAGCGAAACGATCATCGCCCATCTCATCCAAAGATACGGCCTTGCCATCGACAGCGGCCTGACCCTGGCCCAGCACCATACCGACCACCTGATCACGCGCATGCTGGACGACCTTTATTGGGTCATGTCCTATTCGCGCTGGCAGGACGAGCACTATTGGCCGGCCTTCCACGATGCGCTGCTGGCGCAGCATCCGGGCCTCAGCGAAGATGCGCTGCGCAGTGCGCAGGAGTTCAATTCGATGCGATATTACTATCAGGGCATCGGGCGCTATGCGCCGGCGGATGCCTATGCGCGGGGATTGGCCGACCTGCAGGTCCTGGCCGATATCATCCCGTCGAACCGCTTTCTGCATGGGCCTGCGCCCACTACCGTGGACGCCGCGATCTACGGCTTCATCGCCAATATCTATTTCTTCCCGATCGAAACGCCGCTCAGGCAGTTCGTGGCCGCGCGCGACAACCTTATCGACCACTGCATGGCGATCCACGCCCTGGTCAGCGCCACGCCGCCGGCCGAGCAATATGCCGGCGCCCACTGACAGGAGGCGTCACTGGCAGACATCCACCCATTCGGCGGCGGTGAGGTCGGCCATGCGCTGCGGGGTGAGACGCACCGCGGCATTGGTGGCGCCGGCAGCCGGCACGACCTCGCCGAAAGCCTGCAAGCTGACATCGCAATAGACGGGCAAAGGCTGCGGCAGGCCGAACGGACAGACGCCGCCGACCGGATGGCTCGTGGCTTCCACCACCTCCTCCGCCCCCAGCATGCGGGCCTTGGCGCCAAAACGATCCTTGAACTTGCGATTGTCGAGCCGGGCGGTTCCGCTCGCCAAGATCAGCATGGTCGTATCGCCCGCCCGCAGGCAGATCGTCTTGGCGATCTGCTCCGGCGAAACCCCATGCGCTTCGGCAGCCAGCGCGACCGTCGCCGAACTCGCATCGGTGACGATCACGGCAATGTCCGGGGCATTGGCGGCGAAGAAGGCACGGACGGTTTCGAGCGACATGCCGATTGAGTAACGCGGCCGGCGGCAAGAGGCAATCCGCATCCGGACCGAACAAGATCAGCAACCGCGAGATCAAAGCCAATTTGCCACAGCGGTTTTGCTAGCTATCGCTTCGGCCGCGCTTTAATGACAGATGCGCGACATGCGCGCCAATCGATAACAAGAAGCTCGGAGCCCGAATGAACCAGCTGATGCTGTCCAACGAGGACGGCCGGATTCCTTCAGACGGAGTCTCCCCCACAGTCGATCATGCGGCTGAAAGGGCACTCGTTCGTCGGCTCGTGTCACATTGCCAGCGCTTTCGCGATCCCGACAACGGCCGCGCGACAGTCGAGCTGGCCCTCACGCTCGTCCCCTTCCTGGCGATCGGCGCGACACTGGTCTGGCTGACCGCCTATGCCGGGCCGTTGCTCGGCGGCTGGCGATGGGCCCTGGTGGTGCTGCTGGCTCCGGCTTGCGCGGCATTTCTGGTCCGGCTTTTCGCAATCCAGCACGATTGCGGTCATGGCTCCTTCACCAGTTCGCGCCTGGCAAATCGCCTGATCGGGCGCGCGCTCAGCGTGCTTACATTCACCCCTTACACGCTTTGGCAGAAGGCGCACGCCATCCACCACGGCTCTTCGGGGAATCTCGACAAGCGCGGCATCGGCGACATCAACACCAGGACCGTCGCCGAATACGAAGCGATGAACACCCGCCAAAGGCTGATGTATCGCATCTACCGGCATCCGGCGGTCCTCATCGTCCTTGGTGTTCCACTCTATTTTCTCATAGTGCATCGGCTTCCATACAATGAGGCAATACCGCGCGTGGATGCATGGCGCAGCGCGGGCGGGCTCAACCTGGCGCTCGTGGCTTTCTACGGCGCGCTAGTCTGGCTGTCGGGCTGGGCTGCTATGTTTGCGGTGTTGCCCGTGGTGGTCATGGGCGCATGGGTCGGCGGCTGGCTGTTCTACATACAGCACCAGTTCGAGGAGACGCGCTGGGACAAGGGCGAGGCATGGGATTTGCATGTCGCCGCGTTTGGCGGCAGCTCCTGGTACGTGTTGCCGCGCGCCGCGCAGTGGATCACCGGCTCGATCGGCCTGCACCACATCCATCATCTCTGCAGCCGCGTCCCGTTCTATCGATTGCAGGCATGCTTCAATGACAGTGCCGAGCTCCGCGCGGCAAGCGAACGCGTCAAGCTCACATTTGGCAAGAGCCTGGCCAGCGTCAATCTCGCGCTGTGGGACGAAAGGCGCCGCCGCCTCGTCTCTTTCGCGGAAGCGCGGTCGTAGGAACCCGGACCGAACAGCGCGACTTCATTTCCCCGTTGATGCCGGCGAACGCATCGGCTATGAAGCGCGGGATCGGTCGGCCAGCGACTGATTTTTGTCGAGGCGATTCTTCAGCTTCGGCCAGGCACCCGTAGCTCAGCTGGATAGAGCGCTGCCCTCCGAAGGCAGAGGTCACAGGTTCGAATCCTGTCGGGTGCGCCAGCTTCTCAGGCTCTCTGCGCCCCACCACCTACAGCAGCAGCAACAGCACCCCATCATCGGCAATGCTCCCTTAACCACGCGGACTAAAGCTGCGTTGCTCCCCGGCCTCCAACGCCCGCGCTAACTTCTTTCTAAGCCCGCCGCCACTACCGTCCGTCCCAAAGATGTCCATGGGGAGCTTGGATGGGCAGGGAGCAGAAAGGCGCCAGCGCGCGGCGGTTTGCCATGCGCGTCGTCGTGCCGGTGGTTCTGGCGGTGGGCATCACCATGGCGACGGTTGCGGGGTTCGTCTACTGGTCGACCGCCAGGAGCGATGAACGCGCCCTGCAGCGGGAGACGCATCTGGTCGGCCGCGTCATCGGCCAGCGGGTCAAGGCCCTTGGCGAGCAGCAGGCCTACTACTCCGGCTGGGACGAAGCGATCACTGCGCTTGCCGAAGGCGACATCGAGTGGATCGATTCCAACCTCGCCTTCAGCCTCTACAGCAATGTCACGTTCGACCGCATCTATGTGCTCGACCCCGGCGCACGCCCGCTCTACGCCATGTATGCCGGCGGCAAGACCGGCGCCGAGCACTACGAGGCCGACCGCACTGCGGTCGCGCCGCTGGTTGAGAAGCTGAAGGGCATCGACGCCGCCGGCGCGCTCGCCGCCTATGACAGCGGCAACGCGACCCGAGTACCGGGCGTGGCGGAGATCGCGTTGATCGACGGCCGTCCTGCCTATGTCGGCGTCACCGTCATCATGTCGGAGAACCGCGACGAAGGCACGGAGCAGATCCCCGGAAAGGAAAGCTTTCTAATTGGCATCCGCTATCTCGCCAGCGTGATGTCCACCGAACTTACCGAGCAATATTATATCGAAAACCCGTCCTTTGCGGCGGTTGCCGCGACCGGGCGCGATGTCGCCAATTTCGCCCTGAAAGACGAAGCTGGCCAGACCGTCGGCTGGTTCAGCTGGCAGCCCGATCGCCCGGGGGCGAGGATGCTGGCCGAAACCCTGCCCGCCATGATCGGCGCGCTGGCCATTGCCGGCGTCGTGCTGGTGCTCCTGCTGCGCGGGCTGCGCCGCACCACCAAAGCTCTCGAGCAGGGCAAGGCCGACGCCGAATACCAGGCCAATCACGACACGCTGACCGGACTTGCCAACCGTGCCTACTTCAACAAGCAGTTGGAGGAACTGGCAGGCGGGCGAAACAACCAGTCAAACGTGGCATTGCTGGCGCTGGACCTCGACCGCTTCAAGCAGGTCAACGATACGCTCGGCCACGAAGCCGGGGACCAGTTGCTGCGCGAGGTCGGCCGCCGGCTCGTGCCTCTGGTCGAAGACGCCGACACTGTGGCGCGCCTGGGTGGCGACGAATTCGCCATCATCCTGCGGCGCGTCCAAACCGCCGATCAGGTCGGCGCATTGTCGAACCGCATCGTTGCCGAACTCGGCGCCCCCTTCCTCCTGGCGGGGCGCGTCGCGCAGATCGGCGTTTCGATCGGGGTGGTCATCGTTCCGGCCGGGCCGGCGCCGCGCGATCTTTTCGCCAAGGCCGACTTGGCGCTCTACGCAGCCAAGGCCGCCGGCCGCAACACGTTCCGGATCTTCGACGAGGCCATGCACAATGCCGGCCAGCTTCCAGAACAGGGCAGCGACGAGAACCGGGTGGCCAAACTGCCCATCAAGCGCGATCGCGTGGCGTGACCCGGGCGGCCCATTAGACGCAAACCAGTCGTCTTACGCCGAGCCGAGTTGGCGCCAGCTCTCTCGTCGTTGACGTTTGCCCGGAGATCGCTTGAGCTGGGTTTCATAGCGGCGAAGCTTCATGATCTCGGTTGCAGCGACCAGGGCGATTTCCGCCATATCGTCCTTGCTGAATGGCTCCGGATCTCTTGCCAGGCCAAGAAGTTCGTCGACGACGTCGATATTCGGGACCATAGCTCTCAGCCTCCTTTGGGCGAGAAGCGTGGCAGACCGGCAATCGGGCACAAGTCAGGGAAAGCGGTGCCGATGTAAGGTATTTCGGTTGGCTTTCGAGAATATTGCAGGGCGAATTCAAATCCGCCGTTCAGCGCATCCGTTCGATCCAGGACCACCACTCGTCCGACACGGAGCGGCCGAAGGCGCTGCGTTCACGCTCCGTGGCGAGGCCGCGCACCTCGCGGGCGGTCATGCCGATCTTGCGGCTGAAGGCGCGGCTAAAGCTCTTGGGATGGGTGAAGCCGTAGGATTCGGCGATCTCCGCGATGCCGCGATGCCGCTGTGCGGGATCGGAAAGCGCATCGTGGCACCTGAGCAGGCGCTGGTCCTGCACATGGGAGGCAAAGCCGCCGCGCGGTTCGAACAGGTAGTAGAGCTTGCGCGGCGAGATTCCGAAGGCCGCGGCCACGGTTTCGGCCGACATGTCCGGCGCGGACAGATGCGCATCGACATGGCGAAGTATCGCCCCGAAGAGCGAGGAGGCGACGCCCTGGGCGTTCTCCTCGGCCGGCCTTCCGTTCAGGGTCGCGGCAGCCAACTCGATCGTCGGGCGGACGATGGCCTCGGCATCCTGCTGGGTCATGCGCGACGCACTGCGGAAAAGCGCCTCAAGGTGGTTGTGCAGCAGACCGACCAGCGGATTGCTGCCGGAAATGATGCTCATATGGTGTCCCTCCGGCACCTTCAGATACGGCGCCAGCAGGCGACGGGGCACGATCAGGTTGATGTTGTCGAAATCGGTCACGCCCGTGGACAGCGGCATGGCCAGATCCGAAACCCAGAGATCCCCCGGCCTCGTCTTCTCGTCGGCGCTGCCATCGCGATGGCCACAGCTTCCCCGCGTATAGAACTGGAGCACGATGTGATCGAGATCATCGCGCTCGATCCGGCGCCGGGAGCGGTCGAAGGATTGCGCGCCCGAACTGCAGGCGCCGAGCGCGAGCTCGCCGACCATGAAGGCCTCGACGCGGGCATGGAAGGTCTCTTCGGCCGTCTGGCGCGGTCTTACATCGAACATGACGCCGATGCTTTCCTGCCATGCGGAGATCGCCGCCTTGGTTGGCAGGCCCGAAGTGTCCAGAACGGAGCTGGGCAGCGACGGCCGCGCGTTCATTGCCCGACGCAGGCTCGCTCGAGCCTCTCGCGTTTGAATAGCTCAAAGCAGGAATGAAGACCTGCCGGTTCGCGAGATTGGCCCGAATGCATTATGCCACAAGTAAAAATCCCATATGAGCTGTCGCTTATCATATGCCGGACAGCCGCGCGAGTTCTCTACTGCAAGTTTGCCTGCGTGTTGCGCCAGAAGCACAGCAACTTTTCCGCATTAGCCGCCTAAAGTGGGTCGGCTAAAGTCTGGCCGGCCGTGCCGCGATGACTTCCACCTCGACCTTGAATTCCTCGCGCGTGAAGCCCGACACGATCATCAGCGTCGAGGCCGGTGCCGGTTGCGGGAACAGCCGGTCGCGGACCTCCATGTAGGGCCGCATATGGACCCGGTCGGTGACGTAGGCATTGATGCGCACCACGTCGGCAAAGCCCACGCCGCAGGCGGTAAGGATCGAGCGCACATTCTCGAAGCAGAGCTCGGCCTGCGCCGTGGCGTCCTCTGGCACATGCGCATTGGGCCCGATGCCGAGCTGGCCGGAACAATAAACCATGTCCGATCCGGTGCGGACCAGCACGCCATGGCTGTAGGCGGCGAAGGGTGCCGGCATCGTTTCCGGCACGAGATGGTCGAGGTTCGAAGCGCGATCGGTCATGGCATGCCTCCCAAGAAATGGATTGAATCAGCGCCAGGCGGCGAGCCAGCCCAGCCCTTCGTCGGTCGTGCGGCGCGGCTTGTATTCGGCGCCGAAGTGGCCCGCATAGCCGCGGGCGGCAAGCTCGGGCAGCAGGCTGGCGAAATCCACCTCGCCCGCGTCGGGCTCGCCGCGATCCGGCACAGCAGCGAACTGGACATGGCCGACAAGCTGACGATGCGCATCGAACTCTTCCAGGATGGATTTGCCGGAACGACCCACATGGTAGCAATCGAACATGATGCGGATGTTGCTGCGGCCGGCCTCTTCGATGATCGATGACGCGGTGGCGTTGTCGTGCAGGAAATAGCCCGGTACGTCGTGGAGGTTGAGCGGCTCGAGCAGGATGGTGATGCCGGCCGGCGCGGCCCGGTCAGCCGCATAGCGCAGATTGGCGACAAAGGTGTCGCGCGCCTCAGGCGCGTTCGTCTTGCCGGCCATGACATGGATGGCGGTTGCGCCGATCGCGGTCGCATAAGCGAGCGCCTGATCGATCGCCGCGCGTGCATCTTCCTCGCGCCCCGGCAAGGCGGAAAGCCCGAATTCGCCGGCTTCCACATTGCCCTTCGAGGTGTTCAGGCCCAGAACCGGCAGGCCGCTTTCGGTCAGCGCCTGCTTGAGCAGGGACGGATCCACCGCATAGGGCCAGTGCAGCTCGACCGCGTCGAAGCCGGCCTTGGCCGCCGCGCGCACGGCGTCGGGAAGCGCCAGCTCGGTCCACAGGAAGCCGAGATTGGCTGAATACGGAAGGGCCATGATGTTCAATCCCACTCGATGTTGAAATGATCCACGACATCGCGGACCTGTTCGGGCGTCAGCATTTTGGGTTTCATGCCGCGCGTGAGCAGCGCAAGCCGCGCCGTCTCTTCCAGCTCTTCCATGGCGTAGACCGCCGCTTCCAGATCCTTCGCGGCGACCACCGGCCCGTGATTGGCCAGAAGCACGGCGCTGCGCTTTCCGGCGAGGCCACGGATCGCGTCGCCAATGGCAGCATCGCCCGGCCGGAAATAAGGCAGCAGCTTCACTTTGCCGAGCCGCATGATGGAATAGGGCGTCAGCGGCGGCAGCACATGGTCCGGGTCGGTTTCCGGCAGCATGGACAGCGCCACCGAATGGCAGGAATGGAGATGGACGATGGCGCCGGCCTTGGCGCCGCGTGTTTCATAGAAAGCAGAGTGAAGCGGCATTTCCTTGGTCGGCGCATCACCGCCGATCAGCCGGCCGGTCTCGTCGATCAGCGAAAGGCGCGCCGGGTCGAGATCGCCGAAGGAGGAGCCGGTGGGCGTCACCAAGAGCCGCCCGTCGGACAGGCGAGCGGAGATGTTGCCGGACGCTCCGCCGGTCAGCCCGCGCTCGAAGATCGAACGCGCCATCCGGCAGATCGTCTCGCGCAGCTTCGCTTCCTCGCTCACACTGCCGCTCCCTTGAGCATCCTCAGCGCCTTGGTGAAAAAGTCCTCAGCGCCGAAATTACCCGACTTCAGCGCCAGGCCGAAATCCTGCCCGTTGACGCGCAGCATGGGAACCCCCGGATCGATCTCGGGGCCGACCTGAAGTGCCTCGCAAGCAAGCCCCTGCACCACCGCGCCCGAAGTCTCGCCGCCGGCCGACACCAGGCGCCTGACGCCGTGCCGCCGCGCTTCGGCCGCAAGCTCGGAGAAGAAGGTCTCGATGCGGTGGGCGAGTTCGCCAAGCCCGTATTTCTGCTGCGCCTTGCCGACCACTTCCGGCTCGGCGGATGAGAACACCAGCGGCTCGGCGGCGAGGTTTTCGGCCAGCCAGGCCGATGCCTTCGCCACCGTCATGTCGCCGGCCATCAGCGCGTCGGCCTCGATCTCAAGCGCCGGATGATTGACACGGTAATGCGTCACCTGGCCGCGCGTGGCGCGCGAGCAGGAGCCCGAAAGCACGGCGCCCGGGCCGTCGATGCCCTGCCACGCCACCTGGCGATTGCCGATCAGCCCCTTGCGGCGGAAGTTTTCCGGCAGGCCGAGCGCCACGCCCGAACCGCCGGTGATCAGCGGCAGGTCGGCTGCCGCCTCGCCGATGGCGAACAGATCCTCATTCTGCAGCGCGTCGAGCACGAGAAGCTTATGGCCCGCCTGGTCCTGCCGCTGCATGGCCTCGGCGATTGCCGCCGCGCCCCGGCGCACATCGGAAAACGCCACCAGCCCGACGGAAAGTGCGGTCTGGTATTGCAGCCAGCGGCGAATGTCGGGGTCGGTCATCGGCGTGAGCGGATGAGCCTCCATGCCCGACTCGTTCAGCATCCGGTCACCGACGAAGAGATGGCCCTGATAGATCGTGCGGCCCGCGCCTGGGAAAGCCGGACAGACGATGACCTGGCTGGCGCCCAGCGCCTTGCTGAGCGCCTCGGCCACGGGGCCGATATTGCCGGTCTTGGTGGAATCGAAGGTCGAGCAATATTTGAAGAAGAACTGGCGGCAGCCCTGTTCCTTGAGCCACTCCAGCGCCTGCAGCGATTGGGCGACGGCTTCCTCCACCAGCACGCTGCGCGTCTTCAGCGCGACAACGCCTGCCTCGACATCCGCATCGGCCCTGCCCTGCGGGATGCCGCAATATTGCGTCGTTGCCATGCCGCCCTTGACCAGCGTGTTGGCAAGGTCCGACGAGCCGGTGAAGTCGTCACCAATACAGCCGAGCAGCATGATCAGCTCTCCTTGTAACGTTTCGCGGGAAGGCTGATGCCGCTCTCCTCCGCATAGAGCTTGACCACAGCCACGTCACCCTCGCGGCCGAGGCCGGCCTGGGACGCGGCCCGGAAACGGGCAAGTGCCGCCTGCGCGACCGGCAGCTCGAGCGAGGCTTCCTTCGCCGCGCCGGTAACGATGCCGAGGTCCTTGACGAAGATGTCGACGGCCGAATGCGGCCGGTAGTCGCCATCGGCGATGTAGGGCCCACGGTTTTCGAACATCCAGGACGAGCCGGCGCAATGCGGGATGACCTGCATGATCTGGTCAGCGTCCACACCCTGCGCCAAGCCGAATGCGAAGGCCTCTGCGGCGGCGGCGATGTGGATGCCGGCGAGCAGCTGGTTGACGCTTTTCATCGCCGAGCCCGGCCCGGCACGGTCGCCCAGCCGGAACACGGTCTGGGCCATGGCATCGAGCGCGGCTTCCGAGCGGGCAAAGGCGTCGGGGGTGCCGGAGGCCATGATGCTGAGCTGGCCCTTTGCGGCGCGCGCCGAGCCGCCGGAAATCGGCGCGTCCAGATAGAGAATGCCCTTCTCGGCAAGGCGGGCCTCAAACTCGACCGCCTTCTGCGCGTCGATGGTGGCACAGCTGATAACGACCGCGCCCGGCTTCAACCTCTCGGCCAGTCCGCGTGCGCCAAACAGCGCGTCTTCCGTCTGGGCCGCGTTGACAACGACCAGAATGGCGCCATCGGCTTCCGCGCTGGCCTGGTCGAGATCGCGGTCAAGGCCAGCCTCGGCGCGGAAACGCTTCTGGGCGTCGGGATTGAGGTCGAAGCCATCGACGGCAAGGCCGGACCGCAGCAGCGACTGGCCCATGCCGTAGCCCATGGCCCCAAGGCCGATGAGCAGGAATTGCCGACCCGGCAACGCAGAGGCTCCAGCGCTCATGCCTGCTTCTCCGCCTTCGGGGCATAGTCCTCGAGATAGGCCTGAATGATCGCTCCGAAGGAGTCATCTGCCTTGAAACCAAGCTTTTCGGCCTGGCTTGCCTCAAAGGCCTTCGGCCAGGTCGAGATGATCGCGACGATTGCGGGGTCGATTTCATGCTTGATCAGCTTGACCGCGTCGTCGCCCGCGATTGCGCGCAGTGCCTCCATCTCGTCGGCCACGGTCGCCGAAACGCCGGGCATGGTCATGTTGCGGCGCTCCTTGAGCAGCGCGCCATCCACAGCCGCCGCATGGGCGATAAAGCCGATGGCCGCGCGCGGGCTGGCGAACCAGTGGCGCACGGACGGCTCCACCGGCAGCGTCGCCGGCAGACCCGCCAGCGGCTCGCGCAGGATGTTGGAGAAGAAGCCCGAAGCCGCCGCATTGGGCTTGCCGGGGCGGATGCAGATGGTGGGCAGGCGGATGCCGATGCCGTCGAAGAAGCCGCGGCGGCTGTAGTCGGCCAGAAGCAGTTCGCCGATCGCCTTCTGCGTGCCGTAGCTCGAGCGCGGCGTGATGATGTAGTCGTCCTCGATCACATCGGGCAGCGGCGAGCCGAAGACGGCCAGCGACGAGGTGAAGACCACACGCGGATAGTAGCCGTCCTTCTCATGCGCCTTGCGCACGGCGTCGAACAGGTGCCGCGTGCCGTCGAGATTGATGCGGTAACCCTTGTCGAAATCGCGCTCCGCCTCGCCCGACACGATGGCCGCGAGGTGGAAGATCACGTCGGGCCGGCTCGCCACAAGACGCTCGGCCGTCTCGGGGGACGAGATGTCGCCGGTTTCGAACTCGACCACGACCTTGCCGCCTTCGGGCAACGTGCCCGGCACCGCGATGTCGAAAAGCGTCAGCCGCGAAACGGCCTTGCCGGCAATCGAGCCGTCCTCGATGAGGCGCTTGGCCAGCCCCGCGCCGAGCATGCCAGCCGCGCCGATGATGAGACAGTGAACCATTTTGTCCTGATCCCCGAATTGAGTTTCCGCAGGGCCGAAGGCGGGCTGCCGTTCGCTGCCTGCCCTCGCCCGAAATGATGTTGGAGCCCGGCCGCTAGGCCGGCACCATCGCCTTCGCACTCGCCAGTTGCTTCAGATGCTGCGCTCCGGCTGCAATATCTGCCTCGCTCGGGCTCAGCCCGGCCGCCAGCAGCCGGCGCGCGATCATATGGTCAGACGGCTTGTTGATGGAGTCGACGGCCACAAGGCGCGCGCCCTGAAAATGAAAGACCGAGAAAGCGTTCTCCTCCGGATTGCCGGAGACCACGCAATGATTGGCGTCAAGCGACAGACCTGCAGTCTGCAGCTTCATGTCGCTCTGATCGGACCAGAACCATGCGACCTCGGCGTAAGCGTCGGAGCGCCCGACGATGGACCGCGCGACATGCTTGGCCTGGTCGGTCGCGTTCTGGACCGATTCCAGCCGCACGCGCCGGCCGACCTGATGATGCTCGTAGCTTACGCAATCGCCGACCGCATAGACATGCGGCGCCGAGGTGCGCATGTGGCCGTCGACGACGATACCATTGTCCACGAGGAGACCGGCTTCCACGGCGAGCTCGACATTGGGGACCGCGCCGATGCCCAGAACCACCATGTCGGCCTCGAACCTGCGGCCATCAGCGGTTGAAACCGCCTTTACACGTCCACCCTCGCCTTCGATGACGGCGAGCTGCACGCCGGTGAAGATGTCGATGCCGGCGGTCCGGCTCCTCTTTTCCACATGGGCGGAGACCATCGGCGCCACCGATCGCGCCAGCACGCGAGGCGCGGCTTCGATGAGCGTCGTTACCTTGCGCGCTGCCAGGCAGCTATGCGCCATCTCCATGCCGATGAAGCCGCCGCCGACGATGACGACGTTCAGCACCTCGGGCATCATTTCGCGGATGCGGCGTGCATCCTCCATGTTGCGCAGCGTAACGACGCCATTGAGATCCACGCCCGGCAGATTCGGTATCCGCGCCCGGGCCCCGGTCGCCAGAATGAGATGCGTCCAGTCCAGTTCCCGCCCGTCGGCAAGCACGAGCTTGCGGGCGTCGAGGCTAATCTTCTCGACGCGAGCGCCGAGCATCAGCTCGATGGAATTGTCGCGATAGACGGCTTCGGGACGTAGGACGAGGCCGGCCGAGTCGGGGGATTTCAGGTAGGATTTGGAAAGTGGCGGCTTGTGATAGGGAAGATCGGTCTCGTCGTTGATCAGGACGATATCCCCCGCGTAGCCTTCCTGTCGGAGGCTGACCGCGGCCTGGGAGCCGGCGTGCCCCGCGCCGACGATGATGCACCTATCGCCCATGTCCCCTCCACATACTCCACCGGCCGACGCCAGTCGGCCGCGCCTTGCGCGATCAAAAACCTCCCGCAAGGCAACTCCGCTCTCCGGCCCGCACGCGAAAATACGCGCGCAAAAACTCCCCCGACTCGAACGGCAGGTAATTTTGTTGCACATCTCCACAGGGATTTAAACAATTAGTTTGACCGATCGGTCAGATCGGTTAGTAGTACCTCGATGTCGCCGGCAGGTCCGGACGAAATCGGGAGGGGATCAACGATGAGTCGAGCGGAAGCCGCGCAACCATGCGCCACCCTGGCTCGCATCTCGCCGGACTGTTCCGGATTTCCAGAATTTTCGCCGCCCTCGGCTGAGGGCGAACCGGCAGCGCTTCGGATGGCTCGTGGAGGTCCATTCGGCGGTTGCCTTTGCGGGCACTGACGCAGCGACGCGCCACCGATCGAGAGGGAGGGATTGGAAACTTGAAGAGATACTGGTCCGATTACACGAGCGAGGAATTTTCCCGGCTCGACCGCGAAAAGATCGTGGCGGTTCTGCCCGTCGGCGCCACCGAGCAGCATGGGCCTCACTTGCCGCTGTCGGTCGATGCGGCGATTGCCAGCGGCATTGTCGCGGCAACAGTCGAGCGCCTGCCCGAAACGAGCAAGGCACTGTTTCTTCCCACCCAGCCCATCGGCAAGAGCAACGAGCACGGCCGCTATCCCGGCACGCTGACTTTTTCGGCGCAGACCCTAATCGCAATGTGGTGCGAGATCGGCGACTGCGTGGCCGCCAGCGGCGTGAAGAAGCTCGTGCTTCTCAACAGCCATGGCGGGCAGATCAGCACCATGGACATCGTTGCGCGTGAGCTGCGCATCAAGCACGGCATGATGGTGTTCTCGGTCAACTGGTTCGGCCAGGGCATGCCGGAAGGCGTCTACACCGACCATGAGCTGCGCCACGGCATTCATGCCGGCGACATGGAAACCTCGGTCATGCTCGAGCTGCATCCCGACCTCGTGAACATGAGCAAGGCGCAGAACTTCGCCACGCTTACCGAGACCTTCGCCCGCGACTTCCAGCACATCTCCCTTTCGGGCGCCAAGCCCGGCTGGCAGATCCAGGACATCAACCCCTATGGCGCGGCCGGCAACGCCGCGGCGGCAACGGCCGAAAAGGGCCGCAAGACCATCGACTTCGCAGCCGACCGGCTGGTCGAACTCCTGGCCGAGGTCGAGCGCGCGCCGCTCTCCTGGCTCGACAACAGCCCCGCCTGGTGAGGTGAAGCAATGAACATGGTCGCCACTCCTTCTCCGTCGGCCCAGCCGTTGATCCAGATCGAGAACGTCTACAAGCAGTACGGCACCGGCGTCGTTGCGGTCCGCGACATGTCGTTGACCATCGAGCAGGGTCAGTTCGTCAGCTTTCTCGGGCCCTCGGGCTGCGGCAAGAGCACCGCGCTGCGCATGATCGCCGGCCTGTCCGAGGTTTCGGCCGGCAAGATCCGCGTCAATGGCCACGAGCCCGGCAAGGGCAGCGGCCCTCATGACATCGGCTTCGTCTTCCAGGAGCCGACGCTGATGCCCTGGGCGACCGTGTTCGAAAACGTCTATCTGCCGCTGCGCCTGAGCGGCATGTCGCGCAAGGACGCCACGCCGCGAATCGAAGAGGTGCTGGCGCAGGTGGGCTTGACCAAATTCGCCAAGGCCTATCCGCGCGAACTGTCGGGCGGCATGAAGATGCGCGTTTCCATCGCCCGCGCGCTGGCGACCCGCCCGCGCCTGCTGCTCATGGATGAGCCGTTTGCGGCGCTCGACGAGATGACGCGCTTCAAGCTCAACAACGACGTGCTGCGGCTGTGGCAGGAACATGGGCTGACGGTGATCTTCGTCACCCACAGCGTCTACGAGTCCGTCTACCTGTCGAACCGCGTGGTGGTGATGGCTGCCCGGCCGGGCCGCGTCGTCGCCGACATCGCCATCCCCGGTGCCTATCCGCGTGCGGAGAACTTCCGCACCACCAAGGAATACACCGACAGCTGCCAAATCGTGTCCGACGCGCTGAACGAGACGCTCGGCACCGACGACATCGATCATTGAAGGCTTGGCCATGAGCACCGAGACCCCCATCCTCAATTCAGAGCAGAACCGCCGTGCCCGCATCGAGCGGCGCAAGGCCGTCATCATGCCGACCCTGGCGATCGCCATCGCGCTTCTCATCTGGGAAGGCCTGGTTCGCTATTACGAGGTTCCGCACTACCTGATCCCGGCGCCGTCGCTGGTCGCCGAAACGCTCATCAAGGACGGTCCGTCGCTGATGAGCTCGATGTTCTTCACCATCAAGCTGACCATGCTGTCGCTCATGTGCGCCATCGCCGGCGGCGTGATCCTGGGCATGATCTTTGCGCTGTCGCGCACGGTTGAGATGAGCTTCTTTCCGTTCGCGGTCATCCTGCAGGTGACGCCGGTGGTGGCGATCGCGCCGCTGATCCTCATCTATGTGCGCGACACCTTCACCGCTCTCTTGATCTGCGCCTGGATCGTCGCCTTCTTCCCGATCCTGTCGAACACGGTGATCGGCCTGCGCAGCGCCGACCACAATCTGCGTGACCTGTTCAAGCTCTACCAGGCAACGCCGCTGCAGCGCCTGCGCTATCTGCTGGCGCCGAGCGCCCTGCCCTATTTCATGGCGGCGCTGAAGATCGCCGGCGGTCTGTCGCTGATCGGCGCGGTGGTTGCCGAGTTCGTCGCCGGCACCGCCGGCCAGAACACCGGCCTTGCCTCGCGCATCCTGGAATCAAGCTTCCGCAACGAGATCCCGCGCATGTTCGCCGCGCTGTTCCTGGTGTCCGTGCTGGGCATCGTGATCTTCCTGGCGACCAGCTGGCTGTCACGCGCCGTTCTCGGCCGCTGGCACGAGAGCGAAATCCGCCGGGAGTCCTGATCGTGACGGACGGGAACGAGATGGTCCGCGACCACGCGACCGCATCGGGACAGCCCTTGCGGCTGTCCGGCGTGAGCCTGCCCGGCCAGCCGGGCCGCTATGATCTTGTCGTCGCAGGCGGCCGGATCGCCGATCTTGTTCCCTCCCTCGAAACCAAGGGCGGCGTCGTCACGCCGCTCTTCGCCGACGTGCATGTGCATCTCGACAAGACCTACACCATCTCGCGCATTGGCGCGGAGGCAAACGCCCGGGTCGAGTGCCTGTTCGACGCCATCGCGCTGATGGAGCAGGATCGCCCGAACTGGACGGCAGCCGATATCCGCGCCCGCGCAAGCCTTGCGCTGGAAGCCGCCTATCGGCAGGGCGTGGGCGCCATGCGCACGCATATCGACTGGGTATCGCACGAAGTGCCCGAAGCCTGGCCCGTGCTCGTCGAGCTCAGGCAGGAGTGGAAGGGCCGCATCGATCTCCAGCTGGCCGCACTCATCCATGGCGACATCGTGCCGGACGCCGGTGCAGCGATCGCCGCGCGGGTGAAAGAGGACAAAGCCGTCTTCGGCGCCTTCTTCTATCGCAATGCCGACCTTGCGACCAAGGTCGAGACGATGTTCGCGTTGGCCGCGGCCCATGATCTCGATCTCGATTTCCATGTCGACGAAGGGCTCGATCCGGAGGCCGACGGCCTGTCGCTGATCATCGACGCAGCAGAGCGCCACCGAATGGCGGGTCGCGTGCTGTGCGGCCATGCCTGCTCGCTGACCTTGCGCTCCGCCGACGAGTTGGAGCGCATCCTTGCAGCGGGTGCGAAAGCCGGCGTGGCGCTGGTTTCGCTGCCGACGACCAATCTCTATCTGCAGGACCGCGCGACCGGGCGCTCCCCTCGCCAGCGCGGCATCGCCCCGCTGAAGGAAGCGCGGAAGGCCGGCATGACGGTCATGCTCGCCTCCGACAATGTGCGCGACGCCTTCTATCCCTATGGCGATTACGACCCGCTTTCCGTCCTGCGGCTGGCGGCTCCCGCCGGCCATCTCGAGCCGGAAGACTGGCTCGACAGCATCACCACCCTGCCGGCGCGCTGGTGCGCAAGCAGCATCGCGACGCCCGTGGCGAAGGGCATGCCGGCAAACTTCGTCTGGCACGCCGCAAGCGACCTAGGCGACCTGATCAGCCGGCCTCAGGCACAGCGCATCGTCTACCGGGGCGGCGAGCCGCTGCCGGCAAGCATTCAAGACTGGAGAAACGCATGAACGTGGCGACCAAGCCAACGCGCGCCTATGACTGGGCGGCCTTCCGCGCCGAGATCGACGGCATCCGCGTCTATGACGATCCCAAGCAGGTGGAACTGCGCTCGCGCGACTATCTCTGGTACAGCCCCATCCTCAGCGAGGACATCGGCCACTGCGTGGGCGATCTGGTGGTGATCCCGAAGGATCAGGACGAAGTGCGTCGCGTGGTCGCCGCGGCCGCGCGGCTGCGCATCCCCGTCACCGTGCGCGGCGGCGGCACGGGCAACTACGGCCAGTGCGTGCCGCTCGAAGGCGGCATCATCCTCGACATGACCAAGATCGACCGGGTTCTGGCAATCGAGCCGGGACGGGTGCGCGTGGAAGCCGGCGCCCGCATCGCGCGCCTCGACGACGCCGTGCGCGAGACCGGGCAGGAACTGCTCATGTACCCCTCGACGCGTCGCATCGCCACCATCGGCGGCTTCTTCACCGGCGGCTCGGGCGGCATCGGCTCGCTGCGCCACGGCATGCTGCGCGACGACGGCAACATCTATTCGGTCAAGGTGATGACCGTGGAAGTCGAGCCGCAGATCATCGAACTGCACGGCCGCGACATCCAGAAGGTCCAGCACGCCTACGGCACCAACGGCATCGTGATGGAGCTCGAGATCGGGCTCACCAAGTCGACCGACTGGGTCCACACCGCGGCACTCTTCGAAAGCTATGACGCCACGCTGCGCTTCTGCCTCAAGGCGCTGGAAGACAGCCTCGACTGCTACCTGCTGACGACGGTCGACCGGCGCTTCGCCCGCTTCTACACGAAGTTCGGAGAGCTCTTCCCCTCCGACCGCGATGCCGTTTTCGCGATGATCGCACCGAGCGACATGGCCAAGTTCGAGGCTCTTGTCGCCGAATTCGGCGGTCGCGTTTCCTTCGCCATGACCAAGGAGGAACTGCACGCCAAGGGTCTGCAGCCGGCTTACGAATGCGGCTGGAACCACACCACGCTGCAGGCGCTGAAGGCCGAGCCCGGCTGGACCTACCTGCAGGTGGCCTATCCGCGCCCCTTCGACCCCGAGGTCGTCAAGCGCCAGATGGAGCGCTACGGCGACGAGCAATACATGCACCACGAGATGGCGCGGCTGGAGGGCGAGGTGCAGATCTTCGGCCTGCCGCTGGTGCGCTACCACAGCCGCGAAGACACCTACCGGGTCATCCGCGAACTCGAGCAGCTGGACGGCTGCGACATCTACGATCCGCACGCCTACACCATCGAGGACGGCGGCATGAAGCAGATCGACACCGTGCAGATCGACTTCAAGAAAAAAGCAGATCCTTTCGGCCTCCTCAATCCGGGGAAGACGCGAGGCTGGACGGCCGAGATGGCCGCCAAAGGCTGAACCTGAAATCAAATGGGAGAAAATTTCAGATGAAGAACTTGCTTGGAGCGGCGATCACCGCTCTTTCGCTGGCCATGTCGGCGCAGCTCGCTGACGCGGGCGACAAGGTGACCGTGGGAACCAACTGGCTCGCGCAGGCCGGCCATGGCGGCTTCTACCAGGCAGTGGCCGATGGCACCTATGAGAAGTACGGCCTCGACGTCACCATCGAAATGGGCGGCCCGCAGGTCAACAACCGGCCGATGCTCGCGGCGGGACGCCTCGACTTCCTGCTGACCGGCAACCTGCTCTTGTCCTTCCACAATGTCGCCAACAACATCCCGACCACGGTGGTGGCGGCCTTCTACCAGAAGGACCCGCAGGTGCTGATGGCGCATGAAGGCGCCTACAAGGACTTCAACGACCTCGTCAACGCGCCGACCATCCTGCTCGCCAAGGACAGCCAGTATGGCTTCTTTCCTTGGCTGGTGAACGACTTCGGCTTCAAGGACGAGCAGATCCGCCCCTATGGCTACAGCCTCGCCCAATTCCTCGGCGACGAGAAGATGGTGCAGCAGGCCTATGCCACCGCCGAGCCGATCTATGCCGAGAAGCAGGGTGCCAAGGTTACGACCTATCTGCTCGCCGACCACGGCTACAGCACCTATGCCAACACCATCGAAACCCGCCAGGAACTGATCGACAAGAACCCGGAACTGGTGCAGCGTTTTGTTGACGCGACAATCGTGGGTTGGAATAACTTCCTCTATGGCGATCACAGCAAGGCCTATGAGCTGATCCTCAAGGACAACCCGGACATGAGCGCAGAGACGCTCGACGGCGAGTTGGCGATGCTCAAGAAGCTGGAGCTGATCGACGGCGGGGACACTCTGGAAAAAGGCATCGGCGCCATCTCGATGGATCGGGTCAAGGACTTTTACGAACTCGCGGTCAAGGCCGGCATCGTGACCGGCGAGAAGATCGACATCTCGAAGGTCGCAACCGACGCTTTCGTCAACAAGGGCGTTGGCCTCGACATCAAGAAGCAGTTGAATCCGTAATCGACGCAACAAGGAAGCGAGGGGCTCACCGGCCCCTCGCCGGAAACGATCTGGCGATGAGTGAAGACAACGCTGAAACTCCGGACAACGGCGAACTGAGCGCGCGCGAGAAGGTTCTCGATCGCCGCCGGCGCATTCTGGCCGCCATCAGGGATGCGGCGATCGACGAGTTCGCCAGCAAGGGACTGGTCGGTGCCTCCACGCAGGCCATCGCCCAGCGCGCCGGCCTGACCAAGCCGCAGCTGCACTACTACATTTCCAGCAAGGAAGAGCTTTACGAGGATATCCTCGTCTACATTCTGGACGAGTGGCAGGAGCTTTTCATCAGCGCCTCGACGGGCGACGACCCGGCTCAGATCATTCGCGCCTACATCCATAAGAAATTGGAGTACGGGCAGAAGAATCCCAAGGCGTCGCGCCTGTTCACCACCGAAATCGCCAATGGCGCGCCGTTCCTCGGCCGTCATTGGGCGCAGTATCAGGCCTCCACGCAGCAGGCGGTGAAGCTGATCCAGTCATGGGTCGACCAGGGCCTTATCCGGCCAGTCGATCCCCTGCTGTTCCAGATGCACATCTGGGCCGTGACCCAGCACTACGCCGACTTCGAGGTTCAGATCCGCAGCTTCATGCAGCTGAGCGACAACGAGGAGCTCGACATGGTGCGCGTCGAGGAAGAGGTGACTGCCCTCTTCCTGCGCGCCTGCGGCCTTCAATAATCCGCTTTTCCCAAGCGATAGAACACCGCCCCCGGTCTCCGACCCGGCGCCTCAACATATGCGGCCTTGCCGCCGCGACATGACAAACTGGAATTCGAAAGGCCCGCCAATGCCGCGCATCATCTACATCACCCATGACGAACAACGCTTCGAGATCGAAGCCGCCAATGGCGCGACCGTCATGGAAACGGCTGTCCGCGCCGCCGTGCCGGGCATCGAAGCCGAATGCGGCGGCGCCTGCTCCTGCGCCACCTGCCATGTCCATGTCGATCCGGCTTTTGCGGAGATCGTCGGCGAGGCCGGGCCGATGGAAGCCGACATGCTCGACTTCGCCTGGGAGCCGGGTCCGACCTCGCGCCTGTCCTGCCAGCTCAAGGTGAGCGATGAGCTGGACGGCCTCGTGGTACGCATTCCCGAACGACAGGGCTGAGGCACTGCCTCAACCCTCCCCGTCGGCGCCCTTCAGAGGGCGCGGACGGTGACGAGCCCCTCGTCGGTCACCTGCTCCATCCGGTTGCGCAGCGGCTTGCCGAACACCGGGGCATGCACCTCGAATTCGTCACCGGACTGCGTCGCCACGCCCGAGGCAAAGCTCATGACGGCCGCGCCGAAGAAATAGGCGTGCAGGTCGCCGGGCCGGCGATGCATCGGATAGCGGAAGTGGTAGTGCTCGAGATTGCCGATCGAGTGCGACATGTGCTTCTCGCCGGAGAGGAATTCTTCTTCCCAGACCACCGCGCCATCGCGGCGGATGCGCGAGGTGCCGCGCACTTCATCCGGCAGCTCGCCAATCAATAGTTCGGGGCCGAACGAGCACGACCGCAGCTTGGAGTGCGCGAGGTAGAGGTAGTTCTTGGCCTCGGTCACGTGGTCGGAATACTCGTTGCCGAGCGCATAGCCGATGCGGAACGGCGCGCCGTCCGGCCCGACAAGATAGAGGCCCACGATCTCGGCCTCCTCGGCGCCGGCGAGCGCGAAGGCGGGCAATGGCAGGGCCTCACCCGGTCGCACGACGCAGGTGCCCACGCCCTTGAAGAACCATTCCGGCTGAACGCCGAGCTCGCCGGCCGCGGGCTTGCCGCCGGCGATCCCCATCTTGAAGATCTTCATCGAGTCGGACTCGTCGGCATCGTCACCGTGGGTCAGCTGATGCATCTTGTTGCGGGCAGCGGCACTGCCGATGTGGGTCAGACCCGTACCCGTTACCAGCATGCGGCTGGGCTCGGGATGATCGAGCGGCGGCAGAACCTGGCCGGCGTTCAGAAGCGCATCGTAGTCGACGCGTTCGTCGGTCGCCGCCGCGCGCGCAAGCTCTGCAAGCGGGGTGCCGGTGGCGATGGCGCGATTGGCGAGGTCCAAAACCGTCGACACACCGGCCAGCGGGTGGAGATGGTTTCCATCCTCGGCGACCAGGCCGACCGCCCGGTTGCCGGCAGCATCGGTGTATTGAACGAGACGCATCATATTCCCCTTGTTGATTTTTGTCCGGAGCCGGTCACACCCAGCCCCCGTCGACGATGAACTGCTGGGACGAGCACATGCGGCTGTCGTCGGCGGCCAGGAACAGCGCCATGCGGGCAATGTCGGGCGCATGCAGGCGATCGGGCAGGCACTGGCGCTCCGCGATCTGGCGTTCGCCCTCGGCATTGAGCCAGAGGCGGACCTGGCGCTCGGTCATCACCCAGCCGGGGATCATGCAGTTAACGCGGATACGTTCGGGGCCGAATTCGCGCGCCAGCGCACGCGTCATGCCAGTGATCGCGGCCTTGGAGGTGACATAGGCCGGACAATCGCCATCGCCGACCATCCAGGTGATAGAGCCGAAATTGATGATCGAGCCGCCGCCAGCCGCCTTCATCTGCGGACGGACGGCCTGCGCGGCGAAGAACTGGTGCCGCACATTCACCGCCATGCGGTCGTCCCAATAGTCGACGCTTACGTCCTCAGTGCGGTGCCGGTCGTCATTGCCGGCATTGTTGCAGAGCACGTGGATCGGGCCATTGCGTTCGGCCGCCTCGGCGATGGCCTTGCGCAGGCTTTCGATGTCGCGCAGGTCGCAGGGGATGAAATGCGGCGCCGGATCGCCCTTGGCACGGATGCGTTCCACCAGCCGCCGTGACGGCTCTTCCGCGATGTCAACGAAGGCGACGCGGCTGCCCTGCGCGCAAAAATGCTCGACCAGGCTTTCGCCGATGCCGCTACCGCCGCCGGTGATGAACACGCTGCGGTCTTTCAGGCTCGGGTAGATCGCGCCGTTTTCGATTTCGCCCGTCATGTTCGATCTCAGTGGGAGTGGCGGGGAATGCCGGCATCGCGCCGGCCAACGAGGAAGTCGAAGTCGCAACCCTGGTCGGCCTGCAGCACGCGCTCTACGAACAGGCTCTGATAACCGCCGCCGGAAGGCACAGGTGGAGGTGTCCAGTCCTTCCGGCGTGCGGCGAGCTCGCTGTCATCGACCAGCAGTTCGAGCCGCCGCCCGGCGACATCGAGCTCGATCAAATCGCCATCGCGTACCAGGGCCAGCGTGCCGCCGCTCGCCGCCTCCGGCGCTGTGTGAAGAACCACGGTGCCGTAAGCGGTGCCGCTCATGCGGGCGTCGGATATCCGAACCATGTCGGAAACGCCCTGCTTCAACAGCTTGGCGGGCAGCGCCATGTTGCCCACCTCCGCCATGCCGGGATAGCCGCGCGGCCCGCAGTTCTTGAGCACCATGATGCAGTCGGCGTCGATGTCGAGTGCGGGGTCGTCGATGCGGGCGTGGTAGTCCTCGATGTTCTCGAAGACCACGGCACGGCCGCGATGCTGCATCAGCTTCGGCGTCGCGGCCGAAGGTTTTATCACGGCGCCGTCGGGCGCGAGGTTGCCGCGCAGCACGGCGATGCCGCCATTTTCCGTGAGCGGGCGATCGAGAGGGCGGATCACCTCGGTGTTGTAGTTCGGTGCGTCCTTCACGATCTCGCCGATGGTGCCGCCGGCGACCGTTTCGGCATCGCGATTGAGCAAGCCCGCCTCGTCGAGCATCCGCATGACCGTGCGCAGGCCGCCTGCGTAATAAAAATCTTCCATCAGGAAGCGCCCCGAGGGCATCAGGTCGACGATGGTCGGGACGTCGCGGCCGAGCCGGTCCCAGTCGTCCATGCTGAGCTCGACGCCGATGCGGCGCGCAATGGCGATCAGGTGGATGACGGCATTGGTGGAGCCGCCGATGGCGCCGTTGACGCGGATGGCGTTCTCGAAGGCCGCACGCGTCAGGATGCGCGACATGGTCACGTCCTCATTGACCAGCTCGACAATGCGCCGGCCGGCCAGTTGCGCGAGCACACCGCGCCGGGAATCCACCGCAGGGATCGCCGCATTGTCAGGCAGCCCGATGCCGAGCGCCTCCACCATGCTCGCCATGGTCGACGCGGTGCCCATAGTCATGCAGCTACCGGCCGAACGGCTCTGCCCCTGCTCGGCCGCAAGAAAGTCCTCGATGGACATGCGGCCCGCCTTCACATCCTCGTGGAACTTCCACACATGCGTGCCCGAGCCGATGGTCTGGCCACGGAAATTGCCGTTCAGCATCGGCCCGCCGGACACCGCGATGGCGGGCAGGTTGCAGCTTGCGGCGCCCATCAGCAGCGCCGGCGTGGTCTTGTCGCAGCCGACCAGCAGCACGACGCCGTCGATCGGATTGCTGCGGATCGATTCCTCGACATCCATGCTGGCGAGGTTGCGGAACAGCATGGCCGTCGGCCGCATGTTGGATTCGCCGAGCGACATCACCGGAAACTCGACCGGCATGCCGCCAGCCTCATAGACGCCGCGCTTCACATATTCGGCCAGGTTGCGCAGGTGGGCGTTGCACGGGGTGAGCTCGGACCAGGTGTTGCAGATGCCGATCACCGGCCGGCCATCGAACAGATCGTCGGGCAGGCCCTGGTTCTTCATCCAGCTGCGGTACATGAAGGCATTCTTGCCTGATCCGCCGAACCAGGCGGCCGACCGCAGCTTTTTTCGCCCCGACATGCCCCGCTCCCGTTTTTATTCGTGTTGGCCGCGCCGCGCCGCAATGGCCCGGCGAACGTCTTCTTCCGCGTCAACGAGCAGGGCGAGCAGCGCCTTGCGCGCGCCCTCCCCATTGCCCTTGGCTATGTTGCTTGCGACCTCGCGATGCAGCGGCATGGAGTGCCGCTGGCCCTGCGGGTTGTCGTTGGACAGGCGAAAGCTCATCAGCAGCGCGGTCTCGATCAGCGCCGCAAGCGAGCCGATCAGCTCGTTGCCGGTCATTCGCAGAATGGCCTGATGGAAGACGAGATCGGGCTCGGCAAAGCGCTCGCCATCGTCGACGACCTTTTCCATCTCGGCGAGCACCGCTTCCAGCTCGGCGACCTGTTCAGGTGTCGCGCGCTCGGCGGCCAGTGCGCCCGCCATCGGCTCGATCGCGCGGCGCAGCTCGAACAGCTCGCGCACGTCCTCGCCGCTGATCGTGCCCGAATAGCGCCAGGCCAGCACGTCCGGATCGAGAAAGTTCCAGTCCGAGCGCGGGCGCACGCGCGTTCCGGTCTTGGGCCGCGATTCCACCATGCCCTTACCGGCAAGCACCTTGATGACCTCACGCAAGACGGTGCGGCTGACGCCATGCGCCGCGCTCCAGTCATCGGCATTGGGCAGCGGATCGCCGGGCGCGAACTCGCCCCGGACAATGCCGAGGCCGATCTGGTTCAGCACCATCGCATGCAGGCTTCCCGAAGCTGATCCGGCCGGGCGAGAGGCCATCGCCCTCGCCTGTGCAGCGAGAGAGGGCCAGGACTTTTGTGAGGCTGTTGTATTCTTCATATTATTCATATAATAATTTTTATAGGGGATGAGGGAAGGCGTCAATAGACATGGCAAGCGCGACGCTGGGACTGCACTTTATCGATGCCGCCGCGCAGGACTGCGCGTTTCGGGCCGCAATGAGCGGCGCGGAGTCCTGCCTGCATCGCTCCACCCAGCCAACGATCATGCCGAAGAATATGCCCCCTCGCTGGAACCAAGCATGCACAAATGAACCGGGCCAGTTGCGGAGGCGGGACCGCTGACTTCAGCGACAAGGACCCAAGTCCGAAATATTGCGGCTCAACACGAGTGATCACGGGAGGTTAGTGATGGGACTGCTTAGACGACTTCAGCAAATTGCCATGATCGGTTTGGGTGTCGGCCTGATGACATCGGCCGCCCTTGCCGAAAACCTTCGCGTTCTCGCCTGGGACGGCTATGCCGACCAGGACTGGGTTAAGGCGTTCACCGACACCACCGGCATCGGCGTGGATGTCGTCTTCATCGGCAGCGATGACGAGATCTGGGCCAAGATCAAGGGCAGCGCCGGCAAGGATTTTGACGTCTTCGCCGTCAACACGGCGCAGCTGCAGCGCTATATCCAGGCCGATCTGGTCAGCCCGATCGACGTTGCCCAACTGCCCAACCAGAAGGATGTGCTGCCGCGCTTTCACGATCTGGAATCGGTCGGCGGCGTGACGAGCGGCGGCAAGGTCTATGGCATCCCGTTCTGCTTCGACTCGATCGGCCTGATCTACGACACCGACAAGGTGAAGCCGGCGCCGACATCCATGTCGGTGCTGTGGGATCCGGCCTATCAGGGCAAGGTGCTGGCCTATGACAATGGCGAGCACAACGTGTCCTTCACCGCGCTGACGCTCGGCTACAAGGACCCCTTCCACCTGACCGACGAGCAGATGGCCGCGGTGAAGGAGAAGCTGGTCGGCCTCAAGCGCAATGTGCTGACCTTCTACACCACGGCCGACGAGGCCCAGCAGATCTACCAGAACAATGACGTTGCGCTGATCTGGGCCAATTACGGCCAGCAGCAGGTCAAGGCGCTGCAGAAGGTCGGCGCCCATGTGGCCTACGTCAATCCGAGCGAAGGCGCGCTGGCCTGGCTGGACAACTGGGTCATTTCCAAGGGCGTGCGCGACAAGGCGGCCGCTGAAAAGTGGATCGACTTCATGCTGAGCAAGAAGATCGGCGGCGAACTTTCCGAGCGCACCGGCTTCGGCAACACCGTGACGGAGACCAGCAGCGCCAGCCCCAACGACAAGCTGGTCTGGCTTCAGCTCGTGGAAGATCCGCTGAAGCGTTCGGATCTGTGGAACGAGGTCAAGGCTGCCCCCTGATAGCCGGGCCGGACTTCTTCTCTTGCAATGCGGCGGTCCGGGCTCTTCCGGCCGCCGACAAGGGCCTAGCATGACAGAGAATTCAGACCTGCTTACGCTGCGTTCCGTGTCGAAGTCCTATGGCGCGGTTCCGGTGCTTCACGACGTGAACCTTGAAATCCGCGACGGTGAGTTCCTGACGGTTCTCGGACCGTCCGGATCGGGCAAGACCACGGTCCTGCGCCTCATCGGCGGACTGGAACCGCTGAGCTCGGGCGAAATCCGGCTGGACGGCCAGAACATCAGCCGCATGCCGATCAATCGGCGGCCGTTCAACACGGTGTTCCAGGACTACGCGCTGTTTCCGCATCTGACGGTTGCCGGCAATGTCGGCTACGGGCTTTCCGTCCGCCATGTCCCGCGCAAGGAGATTGCGCGGCGGGTGGCCGAGGCGCTGGAACTGGTGCAACTCGCGAGCTTTGCCAAGCGCTATCCGGCGCAGCTGTCCGGCGGCCAGCGTCAGCGCGTGGCGCTGGCGCGCGCGCTGATCTGCCGGCCGCGCCTCATCTTGCTCGACGAGCCGCTTGCAGCGCTCGACCTCGAGCTGCGTCGGCAGATGCAGGAGTTCCTAAAATCCATCCAGCGCGAGATCAAGACGACCTTCCTGTTCGTGACCCACGACCAGGAGGAAGCGATCGGCATGTCGGACCGCATCTGCGTGATGCAGGCAGGCCGCATCCGCCAGCTCGGCACGCCGCATGAGCTTTACTACAAGCCGAACTGCGAATTCGTGGCGCGCTTCTTCGGCGAGAACAACCTGGTGCCCGGCAAGCTCGGCGAGGTTCACGGTGAATTGCGCTCCATCGACACTGCCCTCGGGCGGCTGATCTGTTCGATTGCCGGCCAGCCGCATTTGAAGAACGCGCCGGATGGCGCCGGTGCCTTTGCGATGTTTCGCCCCGAGGCGCTCCACGTCGCGGATGTGCCTGAGGGCAAGAACCACTTTTCCGGAAGGGTGGTCGACATTGCCTTTGCCGGCTCATCGACGGTCGCCATCATCGCGGCGGGAGACGGCAGGACGACACGGTTGCGCATGCGCCTCGCGAGCCGCTTCAGCGGCAGCGCCTTGACCGCGTCGGAGACGGTGGCACTGTCGTTCGCGCCTCGCGAGGCGCATCTGGTGCTTTCATGACCGGCCCTGGCCCAGCGAGCACCCCCACCCGTTGGTCGCAGCGGCTGGTGACCCTGCTGGCCTTCGCCACTCCTGTGGTCTTCATTCTGGTGCCGCTGGCGATCTTCCTGGGCTACAGCTTCTTTAGCGTAGACCACGGCGAGATCAACTACACGCTGACGCTGGCGAACTATGCGCGTTTCCTGAGCGACCCGATCTTTCTGCCGGTGTTCTGGAACACCTGCGTGCTGTGCCTTTCGGTAGCGGTCATCTGCGTTCTGCTCGCCTACCCGGCCGCCTATTTCCTCACCACGCTCAAGGGGCGTTGGCGCTACATGCTGCTGATGCTGCTCATGGTGCCGCTGCTGATGAGCTACGTCATCAAGATCTATGCCATCCGCAGCATTCTCGGCCTCAACGGGTTTCTCAACAAGGCGTTGGTGGGCCTTGGCATCCTGCAGGAGCCGTCCTCGCTGTTCGTGTTCAACATGAACGCCATCCTGCTCACGCTTTCGCTGCTGCTCATCCCCTTCGCCATCCTGCCGATTTTTTTGACGCTCGAGCGCATCCCGCCGATCCTGCGCCAGGCATCCGACGACCTCGGCGCAAGCGCTGCGCAGACTTTCCTGCGCGTGACCTTGCCACTCAGCCTGCCGGGCGTGGCCTCGGCGGCGAGCTTCGTCTTCGTGCTGGCGATCGGCGATTTCCTGACGCCGCAGATGGTCGGCGGGGTCAGCGGCTTCACCTTCGGCCGCGTGCTCTACAGCCAGTTCGGCACCGCCTATAACTGGCCGTTCGGGGCCGCGCTATCAGTGGCGCTGGCTGCCGTGGTGGTCACCGCAATCCTTCTCGGCGAACGCTTTGGGCGCAACCGGGGAGCTTCGCTATGATCGCCCGGCCCTCCACCATATTTCTGGCTGCGGTCACTGCGCTGGTCGCCGTGCTGCTCTACAGTCCGCTGTTCGTGCCGATCGTGTCGTCATTCTTCACGGTGGCGCATGGCGAAGTCCTCTGGTCGTCTCCCACCATTGCCGCCTATGTGTCGCTGGCCGGAAACAGAGAAATCCTCGCCGCCTTGCGCGCCACGCTGGTCGTCGGCGCCTGCACGGTGCTTCTTTCGGTGTGCAGCGGAACGCTGCTGGCGCTCTACTATCATGGCCGCCGCAGCGGCCGCGGCGCGCTGCAGTTCATCATTTTTCTGCCGTTCCTGATGCCGCCCATCATCAGCGGCCTGGCGCTGCTGATCTTCTTCCGCGAGGTCGGGCTGGAACGCTCGCTGCTGACGGTGGTCATCGGCCATACGGTCTTCGTTCTCGCCATTGTCTACCGCACGGTCCTGACCCGGCTACAATCGCTGAGCCGCTCGCTGGTCGAGGCCTCCTACGATCTTGGCGCCACCAGCTGGCAGACCTTCTGGCGCGTGCTGTTGCCGAACCTGTCGAGCGCCATGGCCGGCGGCGCGATCCTCGCCTTTGCCCTGTCCTTCGACGAGACCATGATCACTATCCTCGTCACCGGCACCCAGAGCACGCTGCCGGTCAGGCTGTGGGCGATGATGCGACTGGGCTTCTCGCCCGACATCAACGCGCTGGTGGCGTTGATCCTCATCTTCACCGTGCTGCTCTGCGTGCTGGCGGCCCGCGTGCTCATTCCCAAGCAGGCCGCCACGGCTGCGCACTGAGGTCGCTTGCTGCGCCTTCAGGGCCTGATGTCGATCTTGCCTTCGATCCGCGCGATATCGAAGTCGCTGATAAGTATGTCGACGCGGACATTCCACGTACCCGGCAGCGGCAGCACCAGGTCGGACGCTCGCCAGGATCCGTCGCCGGGCTTCATCGCCTTGCGCTTGATCGGCTGGATGCCGGCCGCCGGGTTGGAAAAGACGAAGCTGACTTCCTTGGCATCGAGCGCCCCGAAGTCGCCCGTCATAATGATCGCCGAGACAGTGACGGGGCCTGCCCGACCTGGCGTCACCGTGACATCGGCCATCGCCTTTTCCGTATGTATATGCGTGGAGGCCGGCTGCGCGGCGGCGATCGCCAGCGCCCTCGGCGGAGGCGTGAAGCGCCAGCAGGCAACCACCGCGAAAACCATCAGCACGATCGCGGTCTCTGCGGCAATGGAGCGGACGAGACGGCGAACGGCCTGGGCATCGCCCGCTTCACAGGGCCTGGTTAGCCGCCAGCGATTGAATGCGGCAAGTCCGAACAGCACGGCAAGAAGCGCGAGCTTGACGAGGAGGACGTTGCCATAGGCCGTGTCGAGAAGCGCCTGCGGCGTCTGCACCTGAATGACGGCAAGTGCGATGCCCGCGACCACGAGAACTACGACTGCATAGGGAATGCAGGCGGAGAAGCGCCGCAGAGCCGTCACGCTGCCCGCATCGCCCGCGCGCAGGCCAAGGCCGAGCGGCAGCAGGGCGCCGGTCCAGATGGCGATTGCAGAGGCGTGGAGAAACACCGACGGACGCGTCAGCCATTGCGGCTCGGCCGCACTTGCATGACCGCTGAGGCTGAGTGCCAATGCCCCGGTCAGAAGCCCCGCCAGCGACAACCAGCGTGCGAGGGCCTCGGAGCGCGCAAGCAGCGCAAGGCCTGACAGGACGATCGCGCCGATCATGACGGCCACTGTCCTGCCAAAACTGGTGCCCATGCCGGCCGACCATATGGCTGGATCGAAGAAGCGGGAGACAGGCGCGCCGAGCACGTCGAGTCCCTGGAAGCCGGCCGAAGCTATGGTTCCGACAAGGCCGATGCCGAGTGCTGCGCCCACCAGTCTCGTGCCCGCCCGTTCTCCCGAAGCGAGCCAGCTGAACGCGAAGACGCCGCCGATGCCGATGAAAAGGCCGATATAAAGTGCAAGCTTGCTCAGCCAGAGGCCAGCGCGCACCTGCCAATCCACCAGCTCCGGCACGGGCGGCGGCGCGGCACTTGCCTCGCCGATCGAGAAAACGACGGAGCCGCCGACCGGATGCCCATCCTCCGAGATCACGCGCCAGGACAGCACATGTGTGCCATGCTTGAGATCAGTCGGAGCCTCGATGTCGAGGGTGCGGTCGCGCAGGACGAATTTATCGAGCGACACCGAAGTGCCGTCAGGCTTGATCAATCGAAGCGAGATCGGCGACACCGGCTCGTTGTAAGAAAGCGCATAGCGGGCCGGCGGTGCATCGACCACGGCCCCATCCTGCGGTTCGGTCGCGGTCAGGGAAGCGTGGGCGGCCGCCACTGAAGCCAGGCCCAGCCATAGCAGCATGGCCAGCGCAAGCTTGCGCATGTCGAAGCCAATATTGCGAAACCCGGCCATGATCCGATCTCCCCTGCCCCAAAAGGAAGGCCGGCGCAGAACGCGCCGGCCATATTGTCGTCAGTGGCCTGCGGCCTTTTCCAGAAGCTTCACCCCGGGAGCCGGCAGTTCGAGATCGTCCGAAGTCTTGCCCTCCGCGGGAATCTCGATCCAGCGTTCCACCGCACCTTCCGGGCATTCCTGCACGACCGGGAAGTAGAGCGTTTCGCCGGCCTTCAGGTCAGGCGTGAGGAAGGCGCGGAAGACGAACTCGTCATATTCGTCGTCGCCCAGATTGCCGCCGCTCCAGATGATTTCCTTGACGCCTTCGCTGGTCGGGGTGCCGTAGTAGTCGTAGGACTTGGCGTAGGGGCCGCGAACCTTTTCGAGCTTCCAGCCGGCCTTCGGCTGCGGCTTGACCGAAATGACGCCTTCCGGGACCTGCACGCGTACGACGTTGGTCGGCTTGCCGTCGCAGCCATGCGGTACGCGGAACACCGCCTTGTAGGTCGAGCCGACCGGCGCTTCCTTGCCCTCCAGCGTAACGTGGGCCATGGCGGCCGTGCTTCCGAGCGTAAGCAGCGCGGTCGCGGCAATGAGTTTCTTGAACATATTCATCTCTCCATAGGTATTAGGTTTGCCCCTGCATGGGGCGTTCAGCCGAGTGGCGTTGCCGCCAATCAGATTTTCGTGGGACGGGATGCGAGGCTGGTGTCCGGCGGTTAGCCGTTGACCAGCCTTTCGAGCTTCGCCAGCCGGACCTTGGGGTCCTCTTGATAGGAGATGACCCCGCTGAAGCGGCCTTCTGCGTCCATGAGATAGACCGATGCCGTATGGTCCATCGTGTAGTCGCCGCCGTCGGTCGGAACCTTCTTCCAGTAGGCGCGATAGGCCTTGCCGACGGATGCGATCGCTTCCTGGCTGCCGGTCAATCCGATGATGCGCGGATCGAACGACTTGAGGTAGCTGGACATGAACTCGGGCGTATCCCTCTCCGGATCGACGCTGACGAACAGGACCTTGAGCTTGTCGGCCTTATCGCCCAATGCCTTCAGCGCTTCGGACATTTCCCAAAGGGTCGTCGGGCAGACTTCCGGACAGTGGGTGAAGCCGAAGAACACGGCGAAGGGGGATCCCTTGAGATCCTCGTTCGACAGCGGCTTGCCGTCCTGCGTGGTCAGCTTGAACGGCCCGCCGATGTCGACAAGGGCCATCTGCTGCTCCCGCAAGGGGCTGTTCGGGCCAAGCAGGTACACTGCACCCCCGCCCAGCAGCACCGCGCCGGCGGCAATCGCCACCAGCGCCGTGCGCGCCGATGCTGCGGCCATGTCAGCCCCCGTGGCCGCTGTGATCGTTTTCGCCGCCCATGTCGTCGACGGAAAACTCCACATCCACGGTGCCGGCCTTTTCAAAGGTCAGCGTGCCCTTGAACGACTCGCCCTTCTTGGGCGGGTGCTTCAGGTCCATGAACATGATGTGATACGAGCCGGGCTTGAGCTCGACCTTGCCGCCGGCCGGAACCTCGACGCCAGCCGGAACCGGACGCATGGTCATGACGCCATTGGCGTCGACGGCCATCTCGTGGATCTCAGACTTGCCGGCGATCTCGCTGGTGATTGAGACGAGCCGGTCGGCCGCCGAGCCTTCGTTCTTGAGCGTCAGATACCCTGCCGCCACCTTGGCACCCGCAGGGATGGCACGCGACCAGGGATGAACGACCTCGATGTCGCCGGCCTTGAACTCATGTGCCCACAGCGAATGCGACATTGCAAAGAACAAGGCGAGCGCGAAGGCAAGGATGCCCAGTCGCTCTACGAATGAACGGGAACGGTTGAACGGATAGGCGACGGCGCGCGCGATGGTGCGTGAATTTGAATGCATTGTAGTGCTCCTGATTGGCGCCCGCTGCCGCAGGACGGCAAATCAGGCGCGCATTGATGGACGTGCAAAAGCAGGCGCCGCAAATGGCGCGGCGTGCTTCAGGCCATCAATGGAGGAGCGCGGGGACTTCCCGGGTCGTGATCCAGTCTGGAGGCGGGGCTGCCATCATAATGCACCGGAAGGCTGACGGAGACGGACCTCGGCGGCTTGGCCACGAAACCGGCAGTGCGGTCAATGGCGACAAGCGGTGCGAACATGCTGCACGCCATCGTGCAGCAGTCCGTCATATTCTGATGGTCCCGGCTCGTCGGGCTTTCGCCCTTGCCGTTCATGCTTGTGGAACAGATCGGATTGCCGAAGGCGTCGAGCTGCAGGGCGTTCGTGCTTGCGCCGAGCGCGAGGGCACCTACGGCCGACTGAAGGACGAGCAGATAGGCGGCGACAAGCGCAACCAGAATGCTCCAACCCTTATGCCGGAAGTTGCACACGCACCTCGTCTCCCTTCACCTTCGCTTTAACAGCTGGAATACCCATTGGAAAGGTCAAGGCTGCGGAGTGCGCAGCGAGAATTCCGCCTGCATCGGGCCTCGCGCCGCTTTGTCGCGCCCCGCAGCGCGAAGGTGGCCGAGGCAATACACAAGACAACGTGACCCGGGCGCGCCTAGACTTTTGCCGGCCTCACAATATCTGCATCCTCTGGGTGCGATTTATTGCGAAACTGCCCTTCAAATCCATATTGAACGGGAATGCCGAACCTTCGTCGCACTCCGAGTGCGCAACGGTGGTTTGGCGTTTGGGCTCGGCTGCGGAGCGGAAGCCTCATGTCCGACAGCACGATCGACCAGGAGGTTGCCGACAGGCCGCACGCCGAACAAGGCAACCAGCAGCCGAAGCCGGACGACACACCCGCCGACAGCGGGGCAGCGACCGGCGAGGATGCCGAGGGCGTGGCTCGGCGCAAGCGGCGTCGTCCGTGGGTGTTCACCATAGGCCTGATCGTCCTGGCTCTGCTGGCTGCCGGTGGCTACTACTATTACCTGTCGACCTGGAACGTCGAAAGCACGGACGACGCCTATACGGACGGCCGCGTCGTTTCCATCGCGCCCCAGGTCTCGGGCGTGGTCGTGTCGCTGGACGTCAACGACAACCAGTTCGTGAATGAGGGCGACCCGCTCATCCACATCGATCCGCGCCAATATGAGAACGACCGCGATTTGGCCGAGGGCGCGCTGGCGACTGCGAAGGCCCAGCATCAAGGCCAGCAGTTCGGCGCCGAGATCGCCCGCAAGAACTTTCCCGCCCTGCTCGAACAGGCCAAGGCGCAACTGGCAAGCGCCAATGCCGCACTCGCCAAGGCGCAGGCCGATTTCAACCGCCAGGCCAGCCTGTCCAAGCAGGCCACCTCCCAGCAGGAGGTGGATGCGGCCAAGGCAGCGCTGAAGCAGGCGCAGGCGCAAGTCGCCCTCGCCAATGCGCAGATCACCCAGAACTCGCCCGTTCCGCAGCGCATCGGCGAGACAGATGCGCAGGTCGGGCAGCTTCAGGGGCAGGTCGAGCAGGCGCAGGCGCGCCTCGATCAGGCGAACCTCAACCTGTCCTGGACGGTGGTCAATGCGCCGCAGAGCGGCTGGGTGACAAAGCGCAATGTGGAACAGGGCAACTTCGTCACCGCCGGCCAGCAGATCATGTCCATCGTGACGCCCGATGTCTGGATCACGGCCAACTTCAAGGAATCGCAGCTGGCCGACATGCGCCCGGGACAAAAGGTGCAGATCAGCGTCGACGGCTACCCACGGCTCGACCTGCGCGGCCATGTCGACAGCATCCAGCTCGGTTCCGGCTCGAAGTTCACCGCCTTCCCGCCGGAGAACGCCACGGGCAATTTCGTCAAGGTGGTGCAGCGTGTGCCGGTGAAGATCGTCATCGACAGCGGTCTCGACCCCAAGGTGCCGCTGCCCCTCGGCATTTCGGTCGTGCCGACGGTGACCGTGAGATGAGCAGCGCCGAGGCCACCCTGCCCGCGGCCGGCGCGGCTTGGAAACCCCGTTCCAACCCCTGGCTGATCGCCATCGTCGTCACCATCGCCGCCTTTATGGAAGTGCTCGACACGACGATCGTCAATGTCGCCCTGCCCCATATCGCCGGCAGCCTGTCGTCGAGCAGCGACGAGGCGACCTGGGCGCTGACCTCCTATCTCGTCGCCAACGGCATCGTGCTGACGATCTCGGGCTGGCTGAGCGACCTGTTCGGCCGCAAGCGCTACTTCCTGATCTGCATAGCGATGTTCACCTTCACCTCGTTTCTGTGCGGCATCGCCGGCAGCCTGCCGCAACTCATCGTCTTCCGCCTGGCACAAGGCTTCTTCGGCGGCGGCCTGCAGCCCACCCAGCAGGCAATCATCCTCGACACGTTTCCGCCCGAGAAGCGCGGGGCCGCTTTTGGCGTCGCAGCGATTGCCATCGTCGTTGCCCCGGTGCTGGGGCCGACGCTTGGCGGCTACATCACCGACCAGGTGTCATGGCGCTGGATATTCTTCCTCAACGTGCCGGTCGGTCTCGTGGCGGTGTTCTTCGTTTCGGTTCTGGTCCAGGATCCGCCCTGGGTAGCCAATGTGAAGCCGCGCCGCGTCGACTATATCGGCCTGATCCTCATCATCATCGGTCTCGGCTGCCTGCAGATCATGATGGACCGGGGCGAGGACGCTGGCTGGTTCGACTCGAAATTCATCCAGCTGATGGCCTTGCTCGCATTCGTAGGCATCTTGAGTGCCATCGGCTGGCTGCTGATCGCCCCGCATCCCATCGTCCGGCTCTCGGTGTTCAAGGATCGCAACTTCGCCGCCGGCTGCGTGATGATCGGAGCGACGGGCGCGCTTCTCTATGCGAGCGCAGTTCTGATACCCCAGCTTGCCCAGCAGACCCTCAACTACACGGCGACATGGGCCGGCCTCGTGCTTTCACCGGGAGGCGTGGCCGTCATATTGCTGATCCCGGTGATCGGCCGGCTGATGAACATGATCCAGACCCGCTACGTCATCGCCATCGGCTTCACGGTGATGGGGTTTGCGCTCTACTATGCCAGCGGCCTCGCGCCCAACATCGATTTCCGGACGCTGGTGATCATGCGGGTGTTCCAGTCGGCAGCACTCGCCTTCCTGTTCGTGCCGATCAGCACCATCACCTACCAGACGCTGTCGCGGGAGCTTCGCGGCGATGGCGCGGCGTTGTTCTCCATGTTCCGCAACGTGTTCGGCTCAATCGGCATTTCGCTTGCAACGGCCGAGGTCACTCAACGAACCCAGGTACACCAGACATATCTGTCGCAATGGGCGACACCGTCTCACCAGCCGTACCAGGATCTGGTCAACACATATGAGCAGGCGCTTCGGGCCGTGGGCAAGGTCGGCACCGTGGCCAACGACATGGCGATCGGGCACGTTTATCAACAGTTCCGTACGCAGGCGGTGGTATTGGCCTATTGCGACGTGTTCTTTTACTGCTCGATAGTTGCGTTCATCACGATTCCATTCTGCTTTCTTCTGTCACCGGGCAAACCTGGAGAAGGAGGCCCGGGCGGAATGCACTGACGGGGGGCGGAATGTGGCGAACAACCACGGCACTGGCAGCAATTACACTGCTTGCCGGATGCATGGTTGGCCCGAACTTCGTGCCGCCGAACCCGCAACTGCCCGAAACCTCGTATACGGATGACGTCCGCGACAGGCAGCTGCCGTTGCCGACGGACCCGTTGTGGTGGGCGACATTTCGCGATCCGATCCTGACCAGCCTCGCAAGCCAGATCGCTGGAGCCAATCTCGACGTGCAGACCGCGACCGTCAGGCTCGCCGAAAGCCGCTTCCAGCGCGGCATCGCCGCCGCGGCCCAGTTTCCCTCGGCGAACGCCAACGCCAAATATGTGCGTGAGCTCTACAGCAATAACGGCATCGCCAGCCTTCTCGAAAACCTCCTGGTCGCGGAGGGAAGCCCGCCCTTCACGATCAAGCCGATCAACGAATACACCGTCACTCTCGACGCCTCCTGGCAGCTCGATCTGTGGGGCAGCGTCCGCCGGCAGGTGGAGTCCGCCAGCGCCCAGGTCGACCAGGCCGCCGAGCGGCAACGCGACGCGTTGGTCTCCAGCATTGCCGAACTTGCGCGCGACTATATCCAGCTGCGCGGTGTGCAGACCCAGATCAGGATCGCCAACGACAATCTGAAGATCGCCAAGGACATCCTCGACCTGGTCGAGGAGCGCCACAAGAAGGGCCTCCAGAACGGGCTCGACGTCGAAAGTGCTGCCGCACAGGTCGAAAGCGTTCGCGCACAGATTCCGGCACTGCAGCAGCAGGAGGTGCAGAATATCAATGCGCTCAGCCTGCTGCTTGGCCGAGAACCGGGAGCGCTGAAGGCGGAGCTTGGCCGCCCCAGGGCGGTGCCGCCGGCACCGGCACGCGTGCCGGTGGGGGTGCCCTCCGAACTCGCACGACGGCGGCCGGATATCCGCGCGGCCGAAGCGCAGCTGCATGCCGCGACGGCCGACATCGGCGTCGCAGTCGGTGCCTTCTACCCGTCGATCCAGCTCAACGGCACGATCGGCTACGATTCACTCCACCTCAACAATTTGTTCAGCCCCGGCTCGCTGCAATACACGGTGGGACCGACGATTTCGGTGCCGATCTTCGCCGGCGGCCGGTTGAAGAGCACGCTGGAACTGCGCAAGGCACAGCAGGTGGAAGCGGCCATCGCCTATCGCAAGACGGTGCTGCAGGCGTGGCACGAAGTGGTCAACTCAATGGTCTCCTATCGCCTGGAGCGGGAGCGGCGCGGCCGCCTTTCGGCGCAGTTGCAACATGCGCGCGCTGCACTTGGCCTTGCGCGCGAACGGTATGTCGAGGGCGTGTCAGACTTCCTGACCGTGCTCGATGCGGAACGGACGCTGCTGGATGCCTCGCAGCAGCAGGCGACGAGCAACACCAATGTCTCGCTCTATCTGGTGCAGCTGTTCAAGGCGCTCGGCGGCGGCTGGGAGCTGACCTTCCCGGTGGACGACCCGCCGCCGCCGGCCAAGCTGGTGGCCAGCGCCACGCCCTGATCAGTTTCCTGCCGCCGACCGACGGGGCCGGCTCAGCCAGCCTCGACCCGGTTCCCAGCGCTGTCGAACAGATGAAGGTGCTTTCTGGGGAACTCTACTCGCACGGTCGGGCCAGCATTCAGCGCATCGCGGTTGAGCGTAAAGACCTTGAACGGCAGTCCGTGCAGGGAAAGATGCAGGATGATGCCGAAACCGGTTGGCTCGACGAGATCGACGGTGGCCTCCATCCCGCCGGTTTCCGAAAGCACCACATGCTCGGGCCTTATGCCGACTGTGACCGCCACGCCGTTTTCCAGCGCGGCGCGCCCGTTAAGCGTCACCAGCGTATCGCCGGAAAGCCCGACGCTGGTGCCACCGCCATTCGCCAGGTGGGTGCCTTCGAGGAAATTCATGCCCGGCGAGCCGATGAAGCCGGCAACGAACAGGTTTGCCGGCTTGTCGTAGAGCTCCAGCGGTGTTCCCACCTGCTGCACCACCCCGCCATGCATGGCGACGATGCGGTCGGCCAACGTCATCGCCTCGATCTGGTCGTGCGTCACATAGATCGAGGTCGCCTTGAGGTCGCCATGCAGCTTCTTGATCTCGGCGCGCATCTGCTCACGCAGCCGCGCATCGAGATTAGACAGCGGTTCGTCGAACAAAAAGGCCTTGGGCTGGCGCACGATGGCGCGGCCCATGGCGACGCGCTGGCGCTGCCCACCCGACAGCGCCTTGGGGCGGCGGTCCAGCAGCGGGTCGAGCCCGAGCTTGGATGCCGCGCCGTTAACCGCTGAAGCGATCTTGTCCTTCGCCTGTTTGCGGAGGCGAAGGCTGTAGCTCATGTTGTTGGCGACATTCATGTGCGGGTAGAGCGCATAGGACTGAAACACCATGGCGATGTCGCGGTCCTTGGGCGCAAGCTCGTTGACCCGCTTGCCGGCGATGGAAATCTCGCCCGCGGTCACCTCCTCCAGTCCGGCGATCATACGCAGAAGCGTGGACTTGCCGCAGCCGGACGGGCCCACGAGCACGATGAATTCGCCGTCGCCGATCGTCAGGTCGATGCCGTGCAGCACCGGAAAGCTGCCGTAGCTTTTGCGGATGTCGCGAATGTCGATGGATGCCATGGGATCACCTAACCCTTGACCGCGCCGGCCGTCAGGCCCTGCACGAGGTAGCGTTGAATGAGGAGGAAGAAGAGGCATGCCGGGATGAGCGCCAGCACGCCCGCAGCCATCATCTGCCCGAAATCGACCGCGAATTTCGACACGAAGGTCAGCAGCCCGACCGGGAAGGTCGCCGCGTCATTGCCCGAGATCAGCATCAGCGCGAACAAAAGCTCGCTCCATGCGGCGGTGAAGACGAAGCCGAGCGTGGCCGCAATGCCGGGCAGCGTCAGCGGCAGGATGATCTGGCGGAAGGCCATGAACTGCGTTGCCCCGTCGATCATCGCCGCCTCCTCGAGATCCTTCGGAATGCCATCGAAGAAGGACTGCATCAGGAAGGTGGCAAAAGGCATGTTGAAGGCGGTGTAGACGATGACCAGGCCGGTGAGGCTGTTGGTGAGCCCCAGCGGCGACAGCATCTTGAAGATCGGCGCCACCAGCATGACCAGCGGGAACATCTGGGTGACCAGCATTAGCGCCACGATCCAGTATTTTCCCTTGAAGGTGAAGCGCGACAGCGCATAGCCCGACAGCGAGGCAAGGATGGTCACAACCACCGCCGTGGCGCCCGACACGATAAGGCTGTTGCGGAAGAACACCGGGAAGGCGCTGTGCGTCAGCACGAATTCGAAATGCTCGAAGGTCGTGCGCGAGGGCCAGAGCCGCACCCCTTCCGTGTAGAGAAGGTCATTGGGCGTGACCGAGACTTTCAGCAGCCAGAACAGGGGGAACAGCGCAAAGACGATATAGGTGAGGATCGCAAGCCGATGCGCGCCGGTGAGAAGAAGCTTTTTGGTCCGCATGGTCTCAGCCCCTGTTCAGCAGCGTCTGTCGCAGAAGCACGATCAGCATCGAATAGACGAGCAGCAGCACCAACAGCACCAGCGCGATCGCCGAGGCATAGCCGAAGTCCAGCCGCTTGAAGGCCTGCGTGAAGATGTAGCTGGCGACAATCTGCGTGCGATCAGCCGGCCCGCCATTGGTCATGACGACGATGAGGTCGGCGAAGTTGGAGATCCAGACCGTGCGCAGAAGCACCGTGATGGCGATGGTGGGCGCCAGGAACGGCAGCGTGATCGACATGAAGCGCTGCGCGGGTCCTGCGCCGTCGATTGCCGCCGCCTCGTAGAGGTCGCGCGGGATCGCCTGCAGCGCCGCCAGAAGCGTGATGGCGAAGAAGGGGATGCCCCACCAGACATTGGCAACGATGGGTCCCCACATGGCAAGCTGCGGATCGGACAGGATGTTGTTGGGTTCGCTCAGGATGCCCAGCGCATAAAGCCAGTGCGGCAGCGGCCCGATGACCGGGTTGAACAGCCAGGCCCAATTAAGGCCGGCAAGGAAAGTTGGCACTGCCCAGGGCAGGAACACCAGCGCCTGCGCCAGCCCGCGTCCATAGAACGGCTTGTCGAGCAGCAGCGCCAGGATCAGCCCGAAGACGAACTGCAGGAGGACCGATCCGCCCGTCCACCACAGCGTGTTCTTCAGCGCGCGGTAGAAGGACTGGTCCTGCGACAGCTCCCGGAAATGGTCGAGCCCAATGAAGCCGCCCGAAAACGGATTGAGGATCTGGATGTCGCGAAAGGCATAGGAGATGCCGAGCACCAGCGGCACCAGCATGACCGCAACGATGAGGATCAGCGCCGGCGCGCTGTAGAGGTACGGCTCGGAAGCGTGCGCGATCCGCTGCAACAGCGGGCGCCTGTCCGGGCGCGTGTCATAGGTAATTACAGTTGCGTCCATGACGAAACGGTCCCGAGCGCGGCGTGCCAACCCCGGCAGCCGGCTTGATGCGCGAGGGTGCGGAGCCGGCGGCGAAACGTTCCGCCGCCGGCTCCTCATCCCGCGCTGTCCGGAGGCGGTCGAGTCCCGCCTCCCGCGAATGGCCCCGCTATTTCTTTGCGAGGTACTTCTGCTGCGCCTTGGTCAGGTAGTCCGCCCACTGGTTGGCCAGTTCATCAGCCGTGATGTCGCCCAGCAGCGCTTCCTGCGAGGTCTTGATCACCAGCGAGTCCTTGAAGAAGGCGAATTCCTCGAGGTAGGTCGGCATCACAGTAGGCACCGTGTTCGGATCAGCCAGTTCCTGGAACCAGCCCTTGAACTGGTCGCCCGCGTAGAAGGGATCCTTCTCAGCCGCGGTATAGGCCGGCAGTGCGCCGATGCGCTTGTTCCACTCGATATTGCCCTCCGGGCCTTCGAGCGTGGCAATCAGCTTCCAGGCGAGGTCCTTGTCCTTGCTCGCGGTGAACATGGACCAGCCGCCATAGCCGATCGTCGGGAAGGACTTGCCGTCCGGTCCCTTCGGCAGCGGCATGACGCCGAAGTCGTCCTTGTTCATGCGCTCGGCAATGGCGATCAGCGCATCCGGGTCCTGGTCGAGGAAGGCGCAGGTGCCGCTGTAGAAGCCGGCGACGACTTCGTTGAAGCCCCAGTTCACGCTGTCCTTGGGCGCATAGCCCTTCTTGTACAGGTCGACCATCCACTCGATGCCCTTCTGCCAGCCGGAGCTGTTCATCGTGGAGGTGCCGTCTTCGTTGAAATACTTGTTGGAGCCAGCCATCGAGGCGGCGAAGATCATCCAGCCGTTGAGGCCGCCGGGGCCGCCACGCATGCAGTAGCCATACTTGCCCGGAAGCTTGGAGACCTTCTCGGAAGCGGCCGTGAACTCCTCCAGCGTCTTCGGCGGCTCGGCGACGCCAGCCTCCTGCATGAGCTTCTTGTTGTAGAACATGGCCCGCAGATAGAAGCCGTAGGGCAGCATATAGGCGGTGTTCTTGACGTCGCGGCCGAGTTCGAGCGCGCGCGGTGTCAGGCCAGCCGTGTGTTCCCACTTAGCCAGATAGGGCTCGAGGCTTTCGAGCATGCCGTTATTGGCATAGAGGGACAGCCAGGTGTCGGGCATCTCCATGACGTCCGGGATTTCGCCGGCCGAAACCATGGTGGCGAACTTCTGGAAGGCTTCGCCCCAGGGCAGCGAGATGATCTCTACATGAGTGCCCGGGTTGGCGGCCTCGAATTTCCCGACGATGGATTTCAACGTCTCGGTGCGCTCGGGGCTGGTGATCACCTCCACGAGCTTCAACGTGGTGTCGGCAAGCGCCGTACCGGCCATCATCGCGGTGAGGATGGCGGCGGTAACAAGTCTCCTCATTGCAGTTCCCCTTTGGTTGGGTTTCTTTTCATTGCTTTCAGGATTGCGAGACGGCGATTGCCGCCTCGAGATCGTTCCACAAGGCCCCGGTTCCCTCGAGGCCGACATGGAGACGCACGGACCGCGCATCGATGCCGAAGGCATGCGCGGAATTCGGTTGAGCCTTCTGCTGCAGCACCACTTCGGCCGGCACGATCAGGCTTTCGTGCCCGCCCCAGCTGACGCCCAGCTTGAAGAGCTTTAGGTGATCGGTGAAGCGGCGGACGTCTACGCCTTCGCGGAAGACGAAGGAGAACAGGCCCGACGTGCCGTTGAGCCCGGCCGGCAGCCGGTTGGCCAGCGCCGGATGGCAGACCTTCTCCACCACGTCGAGATCCTGCAGGCGCTTGGCGATGGCAAGTGCGGAGGCCTCATGCGCCTTCATGCGGATCGGCAGCGTGCGCATGCCGCGCACCAGCAACCAGGCATCGAAGGGCGACAGTTTGCCGCCGAGATAGGGATAGGCTTCGGCACGGATGCGGCCGATGATTTCCTTCGAGCCTGTCACCACGCCAGCCACCACGTCCGAATGGCCGCCGAGATATTTCGAGGCCGAGTGCAGCACGAGGTCGACGCCGAGCGACAGCGGCTGCTGGAAGACCGGGCTTGCCCAGCTATTGTCGATGACGGTGACCACGCCGTGGCGCTTTGCCAGCGCAGCCAGCGCACCGACATCATGCGCGTCCATTACCCAGCTTGTCGGGCTTTCCATGTAAAAGAGCTTTGCGCCCGGCAGTGCCTTGGCTACCTGCTCCTCGTCACGGCCGTCGACATAGGTGACCTCGACGCGCATGCGCTTCAGCAGCGTGCCGAACAGCCGGTAAGCGTCGGGGTAGACATGGCGAACGGCCACGATGCGGTCGCCCGGCTCGACGAAGGACAGCACAGTCGAGGAAATCGCCGACATGCCGCTGGCAAAACCCAGCGCATCCTCGCCGCCTTCGAGCTTGGCGAGCATCTCCTCGAAGGCACGCACCGTGGGGTTCAGGCCGCGCGTATAGATCGGCCGCACCTTCTCGCCGCGATAGGAGGCGACCATCTCGTCATAGTTCGGGAAAGTGAAGAGCGAGGTCTGAACGATGGGAGGCACGACCGCATCGAAGGCGTTGCCGTCGTCATGGGCGACGATGAGAGAGGCGAGGTCGAACGGCTCGGCGCCATTGTTCATTTGGACATTTCCTTGATGTCTTCCTCGACCACGTCGAGAATCTTGAGCGTCTCGCGGCGCGCCGCCTCGGCGTCCTGCGCGACGATGGCGTTGAACAGTGTGCGGTGAAACGGGAACGAGCGGCGGGCGAAATCGGAGCGATTAAAAGGCTCGTGCCAGAAACTCTCGAAGGCCTCGCGCATCTGCTCCAGCAACTGCCCAAACAGCGGATTGTGGGTGGCGTCATAGATCGCCAGATGGAATGCAAGGTCTTCAGGACCTGAGCTTCCCTTGGCGATATGAACGCGCTCCATCTCGTTCAGCTTGGCCTCGATATTGGCGATATCCTCGGCCGTGCGCTTGCGCGCCGCAACCATGCCGGCCTCGGCTTCGATCCCGCGCCGCACCTCGAGCGTCTGCAGCAGCGCATCGCGCAGATGCGTGGGGTCGAGCGACAGCGGCATGTGGATGGTGGCAATCGAGACAGGCTTGAGCAGATAGGTGCCGCTGCCCTTGCGCGTCTCCATGACGCCGAGCGCCTGGAAATGCCGGATTGCCTCGCGGATGGTCGAACGGCCGACCGCGAGCGCGGCCATAAGCTCCCGCTCGGCGGGAAGACGATCACCCGATTTGAGATTAGCCTGGTCGATATAGGTGGCTAGGGCTTCGGTGACCTGACGCGCGCGATCGACCGGTGGAAGCGGCAATATCTGCGGCCTGTCGATCATCCCCGCCATGAAGCCTCCCAACTTCATGCCGACCGAAATTGGTCTGACATGTTAGCGTTATGGATGCTGACAGCAGCTGTCAAGCGGCAAGAAAGCAAAGGCGCGCGGGCTTCTACCCGCGCGCTTTGCCGAACAATTCGATTTGCGGAGCGAAAGAACTAGGCGATCGCGCCCTGAAGAAAATCATGATGATGAACAACCACGCTATCTTCGCTCACGATGATCACCGCATAGGCCGGCGGCTCCATGCTGGTACGGTAGTCGCCTGAAAACACCAGTGCGGATTGGTGATTGGTGCCGCGCACCGTGCTGACGGGGATGCCGCGCCAGCTTCCGCCCACCGGACGGTGAACATGGCCGGAGAAGATGTGACGAACCGTGCCGTGGCTCGTCAGCACATCGTAGAGCGCAGCGTGGTCCATTAGCTTAAGGACGTCGAGCGTCGGCATGTGGATGTCGAAGGGTGGATGGTGCGTGAACACATAGGCCGGACGGCCCTCCGCCTCGCCCAGCCGCTCGTCCAGCCATTCCAGTCTGGTCGCGCAAAGGCGACCTTCCACCTGCCCTTGCTCTACCGTGTCGAGCAGGAGCACGCGGCCGTGCGGCATATCGAGATGGGTCTGGATGAAGCCGTTCTCGTCGGCTGCTTTGGGGAAGGTTTCGAGGAAAACCGCGCGGTCGTCGTGATTGCCGATCATCAGCCGGTGAGGCGGCACGAGCGTTGCGAGGCGCCGCTTGAGCGTTTCATAGGCGATTGCCTCGCCGCGGTCGGAGAGATCCCCCGAAAAGACCACCAGATCGGCGTCGGCATGGTTGTGATTGATATCGGCGATACAGGCGTCGAGACGCGCCAGCGGATCAAGGCCAACGAGCATTTCGCCCGGATTGACCAGATGCAGGTCGGTGACTTGGATGAGCTTCATGGCTATTCGTTCTCCGAGGCGACGGTATCGATGAGGTCGAGAAGGTCGGCGCGCAATTGAGGCGCGCAGGCGACGACAGGGCCGCCCGAGATCAGGTCGTCGGCGCCGAACTCGCTGGTCCAGCCGCCGGCCTCGCGCACGAGGCAGAGCCCGGCCATGCAATCCCAGGCGTTGATGTGCGGTTCGTAGTAGCCAGCCAACCTGGCGCAGGCGACGTCGGCCAACGCCAGCGCGCCCGAGCCGTTGCGAATGAACATGCCGCCGCGCTCCAGAAGTCCGTGGACCAGGCCGGAGACGACGCGCGGAGGAACGCGCAAGCTGGCCCCAACGCCGAGCAGGCCGGTCTGGATGTTGCGGTGCTGCTCGACGCGGATTGGGCGGCCGTTGAGGAACGCCCCCTCGCCTTTTTGCGCGGAAAACAGTTCGTCGACGCGTGGCGCGTAGACCAAGCCGAGCAGCGTCTCCGGACCGCGCATCAAGGCCACCGAGACGCACCAGCTCGCCATGCTATGCAGGAACGGGCTGGTGCCGTCGATCGGATCGATCACCCAGGTGTAGCCCGAAGCGCCTTCAGTCAGTCCGAATTCCTCGCCCAAAAAACCGTCGTCCGGGAATGCTTCGGCGATGCGGGCGCGCAGCAGCGTTTCTACCTCGCGGTCGGCCACGCTGACGACATCCTGCCCGTTGGCCTTGGTTTCGATGTCGAGAGACGCAAGGTCGTTGAAATAGGACAGCGCCAGCGCGCCGGCTTCGAGTGTTGCCTCGCGAGCGATTTCGAAGCGGTCGGCTGCGGTCGTTTCGTTCATGCCAGTATCGGTCAAGCTTCACCAAGAGGGACGATTTGCCGGCTCATAGGTCGAGCCAATTGCATTTCGCGCGCCACCGAGCGCGATGGCCTGCCGATACGAACCTTTGATAACGGCTTCATGACGATGCAGACCGAAGCAGCCGCCCATCCACTTGCGTCGAGCCGCCGTGCTTGAAAACAGCGTTACTTGGCGCCGGCCTACCGCAGATTTTCACCCACGGCCCTCCAGAACTCGTCGACGATTGCGCGTGCGGAAGATGCGTGACGGTAGATGCGAATCTCCACCTCGATGTCCCATGACGGGTCCTCGGTTGCCCGCACCAGCGTGCCCGCTTCGAGTTCTTCGCGGATCAGTCCCTCAGGCAGCCAAGCGACGCCCCAGCCGGCGACCGCCATCGTCTTGAGACCGATCGATATCGTGTTCTGGTGCACCACTCGGCGCTCGAAACGCGGCTTGCTGGCAAACAGCTTGGACAAAGCGACGCCGAAGAAGGAGAAGTCGCCATAGCTCAGGTAGGGAATCGGAATGCCATTGTTGATGGCATGGTCCAGAAGGGCGCCTTCAGGTGCCGGACTGCTGACGGGAAGAAGCCGCTCGGTGCCGAGAACCAGATAGGGAAACCGCGAGCTGTCCATCAGGAACGGGACGGAGGCGTGGGCGTAGGTCAGCAGAAAGTCCGCCTCTCCCTCGACCAGCGTGCCGATATTCTCCTCGATGCCGCCCTTGTCGGGGCTCATGCGCGTGCGCAAGCCCCCGAATCGGGCCTGCATCTGCTGCAGCCATTGCGGGAAGAAGACCACCGTCAGCGTGTGCAGGGCTGAAAAGGTCAGCGTCTGGTCCTTCTGCGCCTTTGGCGGCTGCAACGCCTCGCGCGTGCTGTAGAAATTCCTGATGGCTTCCTGCGCGACCGGCAAAAATGCCTTGCCTTCCTTCGTCAGCTCGGCGGGAAACGTGACCCGGCTGACCAGCGTCACCCCGAGCCAGGCTTCGAGCTGCTTGATGCGCCGGCTGAAGGCTGGCTGAGTGATGCGCCGCTCCTCGGCCGCGCGGGAAAAGCTCAGCGTGATGGCGAGGCAAGTGAAATCCTCGAGCCATTTCAATTCCATAGAACTTCCTCTCAAGCCTGCCTGCAGCAGCTCCCCCAACGCCGGATACCGTCCACCCTCGGCGCCAAAAGTGGCTCATGCAAAATTTGCATAACGATTAGAAAACAATGCATTGGACGAAGCAAGGGGGATTTTTTAGCGTTATCTGTCAGAAGTTTTCGGGGCCTGAGTTGAATAGAATAGTTTACATGAACGGAGACTATGTCTCCGAAAACGAAGCCAATATCTCGGTTTTCGACCGTGGCTTCCTCTTTGGCGATGGAATCTACGAAGTATCGGCCGTCATCGACGGCAAGCTGGTCGACAATGATCTCCACCTCAGCCGGCTCGAACGTTCGCTGAACGAGATTTCAATTCCGCTTCCACTGCCGAAGGAAGAGATTCTCAAGGTCCAGCGCGAACTGATCGCGCGCAATTCGCTTGAGGAAGGCGTCGTCTACATGCAGGTCACCCGCGGTGCGGCGGATCGCGATTTCGGCTTTGCCGACGACATGAAGCCGACCTTCATCGCCTTTACACAGGTAAAGAACCTGGTGAACGCCAATTCAGTCAAGAACGGCGTTGCCGTCGACATCGCGCCCGACACGCGCTGGGCGCGCCGCGACATCAAGACGGTGATGCTGCTGGCGCAGGTTCTGGCCAAGAAGGCCGCCAAGGCGAAGGGCTTTCACGAGACGTGGCTGGTGGAAGACGGCTTCGTCACCGAAGGCGCCTCGTCCACCGCTTTCATCCTGACCAAGGACGATGTGATCGTCACCCGGCCGAACTCGCATGCGGTGCTGCCTGGCTGTACCAAGCGCGCGGTCATGAAGATCGCCGAGGAACAGAAGCTCCGCGTCGAGGAGCGGTTGTTCACGGCCGAGGAAGCGCGAGAAGCCAAGGAAGCCTTCCTCACCAGCGCATCGAGCCTCGTCACCCCCGTCATTCGTATCGGCGACCATGTCATCGGCGACGGCACGCCCGGCCCGCTGACGAAGCGCCTGCAAACCATCTACCTGGAGCTGGCACGCAACTAAGCCTGCTCCAGTGGACAGAAGCCACCCAACATTTTTTGAGGAGGAACTATGACGATCTTGAACACGACGGCAAAGCTCGCGCGACGCGCTTTGCTCGCGACGGCTCTGACCTTCGTTGCCGGAGGAGCAGCGATGGCGACGGAAGGCTACGGCGACTGCCCGCTGACCGGTGAAAAGGGCTCGGCCTCCATCACCCCGGCGGTTCCGGGCCAGTTCACCGTCATCATCAACCTGCCGGCGGTCGGCCAGTTCAACGGCGACACGCCCGATGCGATCAAGGACGGCTATGAATTCTGCATGGCGGTCAACATCGCTCACCGCCTGGGCCTCGAAAAGGTCAAGCTGATCAACGCCTCCTTCGACTCCATCGTCGCCGGCCAGAACAAGGACTTCGACATCGCGCTGGCGCTAATCTCGGTCACCGAGCCGCGCAAGAAGGTCGTCGACTTCTCGACCCCGTACCTGGCCTCCGCCCACGGCGTTGCCGCCAAGGCCGGCTCGACCCTGACCGAAGAGACGATCAAGCAGGCTCATGTCGGCACGCAGGCCGGCACCACCCTGGTGTCCTTCGCCCAGGATACGCTGGGGGTTTCCAACGTCGACGTGTTCGACGACACCGCTTCCATGTTCACGGCCGCTGTAGCCGGCAAGGTGGACGCTGTGATGACCGATCTTGGCATCGTTCTCGGCCAGGTCGCCAACTCGGGCGGCAAGCTGCAGGTCGTCGGCAAATATCTTGACGACACCCAGACCGCCGGCATCTACCAGAAGGGTTCGCCCAACGGCGAGACGATCAACAAGATCATCGAGGACCTGAAGGCAGACGGCACGCTCAAGAAGCTCGAGACGGCCTATCTGCTTGAGTCGTACGGCGGCGTGTCGCCCGACGACGTCCCGACCTGGAAGCCGTGAGCCAAGGGTAGAGAAACTTCATGTCCACATCGGCTCTCGAAGCCAAGGACGAGCGCGCCAGCAGATGGCGCGCTCGCAACCAGGTCCGAACCTATAGCAAGCGCACTTTCGGCGTTCTGCTGTTCACGCTCCTCACCCTCGCCGCTCTCGCCTACACGGCCTACTACATCCGCGCCTTCGTGATCGCGGAAGCCTGGTCGGCAACTCCAGTGACCGTGGTGGCGGCCCTCGCCTGCCTCCTGCCGCTGGCTGTCGTGGTGCAAGCCGCCCGCGCCGTATCGTGGTCGTCGCAGGCTGGAAAAGCTTCCGATATCTACCTGGGACGCGAACTGGGGGCCAAGGCCTCGGACGCTTCCTGGAAGGCGCTCGCCTACGCCGCGGCGCTGCTCATCGTCTGTACGCTCGCATGGTTCTTTGTCGTCAACGACGCGGCCGTGAGCCGGACGTTCTTCGACGTCAACTTGATCGTCAAATCCGCCGGCGCCGTGCTCAAGGCCTTCGGCACGAACATCTTCATCTTCGTGGTTTCCGGCATCCTGATCCTTGTCTGGGCACTCGTCGTCGCCATTGCGCGCACACTCCCCGGCGAAGCAGGCAAGCCGATCCGCACGCTCGCCATCATCTATGGCGATCTGTTCCGCGGCCTGCCGGCGATCATCACCATCTATCTCATCGGCTTCGGCCTGCCGCTTACCGGCCTGCCGATCCTGAAGGACCTTTCCTCCAACGCCTACGCGATCATCGCGCTGACGCTGACCTATGGCGCCTACACCTCCGAGGTCTATCGCGCCGGCATCGAAAGCGTGCATCCGAGCCAGATCGCGGCGGCCCGCTCACTCGGCCTGTCCTACTTCAGGACCATGCGCTACGTGGTCGTTCCGCTGGCCGTGCGCGGCATCATTCCCCCGCTGATGAACAACTGCATCAGCCTGCAGAAGGACACCGCGCTGGTTGCCATCATCGGCACGATCGACGCCTTCAACCAGTCGAAGATCATCGCCAGCAACAACTTCAACCTCTCCGCCGTCACCACCGTCGCCATCCTCTTCATCGTCATCACGATCCCGCAGGCGCGCTTCGTCGACAAGCTGATCGAACGCGACCGCAAGAAGATGCGCTCCTGACCCTCGAACGGATGGATTGAAAAAGATGGCACTGGTCGAAATCGACAAGGCATACAAGCGCTACGGCGCGGTGGAGGTTCTCTCCGGCATCTCGCTCGACATCGAGGAGCATCAGGTGGTCTGCCTGATCGGCCCTTCGGGCTGCGGAAAGTCCACGCTGCTGCGCTGCATCAACCGTCTGGAGACGATCAACGAAGGCGAGATCCGCCTGCACGGCGACCGGGTGACCGGCCCCGGCGTGGATCTCGACGCCCTGCGCCGCGAGATCGGCATCGTCTTCCAGGGCTACAACCTCTTCCCGCATATGAGCGTGATCGAGAACGTCACGCTGGCGCCGACCAAGGTGCTGAACATGTCGCGGGGGGAAGCGGTCGAGAAGGGCAAGGCTCTGCTGGCCCGCATCGGGCTGGGACACAAGGCGGACGAATATCCCGACCGTCTTTCCGGCGGCCAGCAGCAGCGCGTCGCCATCGTGCGCGCGCTGATGATGGACCCCACGCTCTTGCTTCTGGACGAGATCACCTCGGCGCTGGACCCCGAACTGGTTTCGGAAGTTCTGGACATCGTGCGCGATCTGGCCAAGAACGGCATGACCATGGTGCTCGCCACGCACGAAATGGGCTTTGCCCGCGAAGTCGCGGACAAGGTGTGTTTCCTGCAGGCCGGCAAGGTCTATGAGGAAGGCCCGCCGGAGCAGATCTTCGGCAACCCCCAGGGCGAGCGTACGCAAGCCTTCCTCAAGCGCATCGTGGAAGCCGGCCGCCTGTAAAGGCTGGTATTTGGAAAGATCGAGGTGACATCGGTGAACGCACGGGATTTTGGCATCGTCTGCGGAATTCTTCCCACGGGCGAAAAGAACGCGATCACCGATGTGCCCGGCGTGCGCGTCGGCCACCACACGATCCACGAGGGCGACATCAACACCGGCGTGACGGCAGTGCTGCCGCATGCCGGCAATCTCTATCGCAAGAAGGTGTTGGCGGCGAGCGACGTCATCAACGGCTTCGGCAAGAGCACGGGGCTGGTGCAGATTGACGAACTCGGCACGCTCGAAACGCCGATCCTGCTCACCAACACCTTTGGCGTCGGCACATGCGCCAATGCGCTGATCCGCGAGGCGATCGCCGCCAATCCCGACATCGGCCGCCAGACGGCGACGGTGAACCCCGTGGTTTGCGAATGCAATGACGGGCCGCTGAACGACATCCAGGCGATGGCTGTCACCGAAGAACATGCTCGGCTGGCGCTGGCGAACGCACATGAAGGCACTGTCGAGCAGGGCAATGTTGGCGCCGGCACAGGCATGACCTGCTTCGGCTTCAAGGGTGGCATCGGCACCTCGTCGCGCAGGTTCGAACTGGACGGCCAGACCTTCCATCTCGGCGCGCTGGTGCTTTCCAATTTCGGCCGCGCCGGCGATTTGGTGCTGCCGGACGGCCGCCGCCCCTCGCCTAACTCCGCAAAGGAGGCCGAGAAGGGCTCGGTCATCATCATCCTTGCCACCGATGTGCCGCTGGAACACCGCCAGCTCAAGCGCGTCACGCGTCGCTGCGGCGCGGGTCTTGCGCGGCTCGGGGCTTTCTGGGGCCATGGCAGCGGCGACATCGCCATCGGCTTCACCACCGCGACCACCATCGACCACGACGAGAAGAGCGATCTCATCTCGATGCGCGCGCTGAACGAGAACCGCATCGACAAGCTGTTCCGCGCCGCCACCGAGGCAACGCAGGAAGCGGTGCTGAACTCGATGTGCGCAGCCGAAGCCATGAAAGGCCGCGCGGGCAATTTCCGCCCCTCGCTGGCCGACTGGCTACGCTGAAAAGAAAGCGGCGGGACCAGCCCGCCGCAAATCCTCTATCTATCGGCTGAGTGAACCGCTTAGCGCGGCAGCACGGCCGTCGCCTCGATCTCGACCTTGGCCTCGTCTTCCATCAGCGCCACGACCTGCACCATGGCCATTGCCGGGAAATGCTTACCCAGCACCTCGCGATAGGCGGCGCCGATCTCGCGCAGGTTCGCAAGGTATTCCTTCTTGTCGGTGATGTACCAGGTGAGCTTGACGATGTGCTCGGGCCGGCCGCCGGCTACCTTCAGCACATCTACGATGTTCTGCAGCGTCTGCCGGGTCTGGCCCACCAGATCCTTTTCCTCGAAGACCTGATCGGCGTTCCAGCCGATCTGCCCGCCGAGATAGGCGACGCGGCCATCCGCAAGGATGCCATTCGCATAGCCCTTGGCCGGCTTCCAGTTTGCCGGATGCAGCACTTCGTGAATGGTGGCGGTGGTCATGAATTGTCTCCGATATCAGTTCTTCGTCTTTGTTGATGGCTTTGGATCGCCGGGCCTCCCTGCCCTCCTCCCCAGTCCTGCCCTAGAGCGCGGTCCGCACCTTCCAGAGTTCCGGGAACAGCTCGACCTCCAGCATCTTGCGCAGATAGGACACGCCGGAGGTGCCGCCGGTGCCGCGCTTCAGGCCGATGATGCGCTCGACAGTGGTGACGTGGTTGAAGCGCCAGCGCCGGAAATAGTCTTCGAAGTCGACCAGCTTCTCGGCAAGCTCATAGAGCATCCAGTAGCGCGCCGGGTCCTGGTACACTTCCTTCCAGGCATTCAGCACCTGGTCGTTCTCAGCGCGCGTCTCGCGCAAGTTGGAACGGTCCACATCCGCACCGATGTCAAAGCCGTGGCGCGCCAGAAGCCGCAAGGCTTCGTCATAGAGGCTGGGGCCAGCGAGAATTTCTTCCAGCTCGGCGAGGACCTCGGGCTTGTGCTCATGCGGCTTCAGCATGGGCAGGTTGCGGTTGCCGGCCAGGAACTCAATCGCCCGGTACTGATGGGACTGGAAGCCCGACGACTGGCCGAGCGAGCCGCGGAACTGCGTGTATTCGCTGGGCGTCATCGTGCGCAGCACGTCCCAGGCGCTGTTCAGCTGCTCGAAGATCCGCGCCACGCGGGTCAGCATCTTGAAGGCCGGCTGCAGGCGGTCCTCGCGGATCGCCACGATGGCCGAACGCATTTCGTGGATGGCGAGCTTCATCCAGAGTTCGGAGGTCTGGTGCTGGATGATGAACAAGAGCTCGTCATGCGCGGTCGAGAGCGGCTCTTGCGCCGTGAGCACCTTGTCCAGCTGAAGATAGTCGCCATACGACATGCGCCCGCGGAACTCCATCTGAGCGCCCTGTGCAGGATTGTCAGCTTGCGTCATGCAACTCGTCCCTTGTTGGCGGAGCCCGCCTTCCCCTTGTTTTTGGGAAGGATCGCACTCCCGGGATTACATTTCAAGCATGAAATTTTATGATTAAAATATCTAGGTCAGCCCCGTCCAACATAAGGCATATTGGTTGCCATCACCGTCATGAACAGCACATTGGCGTCGAGCGGCAGCCCGGCCATGTAAAGAACGGCTTCGGCCACGCGTTCCACATCCATCACCGCCTCCGGCGCAATCGTTCCGTTGGCCTGCGGTACGCCCTGGGTCATCGGCACGGCCATTTCGGTCAGGGCGTTGCCGATGTCGATCTGGCCGCAGGCGATGTCGAAGGGTCGCCCGTCGAGCGCGAGCGTCTTGGTGAGGCCGGTGATGGCGTGCTTGGTCGTGGTGTAGGGCACCGAGCCCGGGCGCGGCGCGTGCGCAGAGACAGACCCATTGTTGATAATGCGGCCACCCTGGGGGCTCTGCCGGCGCATGGCCCCGAAGGCTGCCCGCGCGCACAGGAACGAGCCGGTGAGATTGACGCCGACCACGTCCTCCCACACATCGACGGAGATTTCGTCGATCAAGGTCGACTTGTAACCCATGCCGGCATTGTTGAAGAGCAGGTCCACGCGGCCGAACGTGCTTATCACTTCGGCAAACAGCGCATCGACCTGATCGGCCCTGGAAATGTCGCAGGCCACCGCCAGCGCCTTTGCCTCGCAGGGGCCGGCAGCTGCGATCGCGTCGTCGAGGACGGATTTCCGACGGCCGACGAAAACCGTGTTCCAGCCTGCCTTCAGAAGTGCGGTTGCGACGGATTTGCCGATACCGGTGCCTGAACCGGTGACGATTGCAATCTTGCTGTTTGCCATTTCGAGCCTCCCTTTCGGTAGCGAGGCATCGCAAAAGCGGGCCGGTCAGGCAAGCGATTGAAGCGGTTTCGGCAGACAAAAAGGGCGGTCATTGGCGACCGCCCTAAGATGGGAATTCCGCTTGGGAGGAGGATAGCGGATCCGAATGATGAAAATGATGCGCTTGAAAGGTTAACGGAATCTTAATGCGCAAATCGCGGCAGTCAGGCGCTCGCCGCGCTTTCTTCGACCCCGCCGGGCACCTTGGCGGCCGAAACTGTCGCCTCGATATGATCGACCAGCGCATCCGGCAGCTTGAGCCTTCCTGCCAACATGTCGAGGAAGCCACGCTCTGCGCGAGTGTGCGGCTCGATGGTCATCCGGGCGGCGGTGTAGAGCTCGATCTTCTGGGCGTCTGTGTGGGCGGCCGCGACCAGCGAGTCGATGTCGAGCGGCCGGGCCAGCTCGCCTAGCAGGAAGCTCTCCGCATCGGGCCCGATGTGGGAGCCGGCGATCTTGTCGGCGATCTTGCGGCGCTCTTCGTCATCGACATGGCCGTCGGCCTTGGCGGCGGCAATCATGGTGCGCACCAGCGCCAGCGCGAACTCGCTTTCGCCTTGCGGCGCCTGCGAGGGATGGAAACTGGTATCTTCCGGGGCCGGCAGCAGTTCCGGCTCATGCACGCCTGCGGGCGCCGGCTTGCCGCCGTTCTGGTAGCTCTGGTAGGCCTTGTAGGCGAGGCCCGCCACGGCGGCGAGGCCGCCGAGCTTCAACGCCGATTTTGCAACCTTGCGCCCGGGCCCGGTCCCCAACAGAACCGCGACCAGCGCACCGGCCGCCAACGGGTTGTCCTTTGCAAGCTGTGTTGCCTGGTCGGCTTTTTCGCGTACGGTCGACTCGGTGCCGGGCACCTTCGAGCCAAGCAGATCGTCAAGCAGCTTCTTGGGATCCAACATTCGGGCCTCCGGAATTTGGGTCCGCAGCTGGCGGACTGTTTCGGGTGCCGGTGAGGTAGGCAGCGCAAAGTGGCATTGCAATGCGGCGGTGACAATTTGTGACCGCGCGCTGCCTATGAAAGAGGATTGGTCCGATCAGCTGCCGATATGCCGAACGCCGCGATCGGCCGCGAGTTCCACTTGCTTGTGCCGTTCGGCATAGCGCGCGCGGTCCTCGTCGGTGCGCACTTCATGGCAATGCGGGCAGGAGACGCCCTCGATAAAATGCGGTGAGGCCTGCTCTTCAAGCGCAAGCGGATGGCGGCAGGCACGGCAGAGCACGGAAACGCCCTGCTCCAGCCCATGCGACACGGCCACGCGCTCGTCGAAGACGAAACACTCGCCGTCCCAGAGGCTTTGCTCGGCCGGCACTTCTTCCAGATATTTCAGGATGCCGCCCTTGAGGTGGAACACGTCCTCGATGCCGAGCGACTTCACATAGGCGGTCGCCTTTTCGCAGCGAATGCCGCCGGTGCAGAACATGGCCACCTTGCGGCCCTCAAGGTCACCACGGTGCTGCTCGACCCAGTCGGGAAACTCGCGGAAACTGCTGGTCTTGGGATCGACCGCGTTGCGGAACGTGCCGATCGAGACTTCGTAGTCGTTGCGCGTGTCGATGACGATCGTGTCTGGGTCAGCGATCAGCGCATTCCAGTCCTTCGCCTCGACATAGGCGCCGGTGCCGTCCAGCGGGTCGATGCCCTCGACGCCCATGGTCACGATCTCGCGCTTCAGCCGCACCTTCATGCGGTGGAACGGCATCTCGTCTGCGCGGCTGTATTTGAGCTCCAGCCCAGCGAATTCGGGAACCGCCTCCAGCCAGGCGATCAGGCCGGCGATGGCCTCGTCGGTCCCGGCGACCGTGCCGTTGATGCCTTCGCGGGCCAGGAGCAGCGTGCCCTTGATGCCGTGCGAGCAGCAGAAGGCGGCGAGCGGCTCGCGCAAAGCCTCGAATGCTTCGAGCCGGCAGAACCGGTAGAGCGCGGCGACGCAGAAATCTTGCTGGGGCGTGGATGAATTCATTGAATGGGGCAGTAGCGCCTGCGGAGATTTGTTTCAAGACGCCTCGAGAAAGCCTTTTGCCGCAACGGCTTGCCGAAGCGGCTAATCAGGCGACGCCCCGCACCTGCGCCGGGTTTTATCCCCCGCCAACGGAGCGGAAGCAGAATTGGCGCACCACAGGGAGACGCCAAGATCATGTTCACACAGGAAATCATCGACGAAATCCGGGCCGCCGCCCGATCGCTCGGCATCGAGGCCGAAGCATTGCTGGCCATTGCCGAAGTGGAAAGCGGCGGCCAGGCCTATGCCCGTGTGGATGGGCGCAACGAGCCCCTGATCCGCTTCGAGGGCCACTATTTCGACCGGCGACTTTCGACCGTCAACCAGATCAAGGCGCGGGCACTCGGCCTCTCCGCGCCGGCCGCCGGCGCGGTTGCCAATCCACGCACACAAGAGGCGCGGTGGCGACTTCTGGCCCGCGCGGCCGAAATCGATCGCAAGGCGGCCTATGAATCCGTCTCCTGGGGCGTGGGCCAGGTCATGGGTGCCCACTGGGCGTGGCTCGACTATGCGAATGTCGATGCGCTGGTCGCCGAGGCGCGCAGCGGCATCGCCGGGCAGATACGCCTGATGGCGGGTTACATCGACAAGGCCGGGCTGACCGCCGCGCTTCGGGACCGGGACTGGACCGCCTTTGCCCGCGGCTACAACGGCCCGGACTATCGCAAGAACGGCTATCACACGAAAATCGCCGCCGCATATGGGCGCTACAAGGCAAGCAGCGAAATCGCCAGCCAATCGCGGCCTGGCAGCCTGCCGCCCGGCGACGCCTCCAACGTCGGCAAAAACATCTCGCCATCCGTGGCCCTGCCGGGTCGGGTGTCGGAACCTCAGAGCGCTCTCGGCGGTTGGTGGAACGGGCTCAAGGCAATGCTTCTGCGGCGGTGACACACTTTGTCTCCGTGACTTGCGGGACTGCCTCTGCTAAATCGGTTGAAATTCCTGTCACGCTTCAGAGAACCTTATGTCCAGCAAGACCGACAAGCTCCTTTCTCTCCTCGACGGCCAGCCGGTTATTCCGGTGCTGAAGATCGACAATGTGGCCGATGCCGTACCGCTGGCCCGCGCACTGGCAAAAGGCGGCCTGCGCGCCATTGAGATCACGCTGAGGACGGCTGACGCGCTGGAGGCGATCCGTCGCGTGATCGGCGAGGTCGAGAACGCGATCGTCGGCGCCGGTACCATCCTCGATCCGCGCCACTTCGAGCAGGCCGCCGAGGCGGGCTCGAAGTTCATCGTCAGCCCGGGGGTGACGCGCGAGCTTCTCCGTGCGGCCAACGACAGCCCGGTCCCACTGCTGCCGGGCGCCATCACACCAGGCGAGATCATGACCGCGCGCGATGCCGGGCTGGACTTCCTGAAGTTCTTCCCGGCTGAGCAGGCGGGCGGTGCGGCCTTCCTCAAGGCGCTTGCCTCGCCTTTCGCAGGCATCCGCTTCTGCCCGACGGGTGGCGTATCGGCCGGCAATGCGGCCAGCTATCTCGCTTTGCCCAATGTCATCTGCGTGGGCGGTTCGTGGGTGGCGCCGGACAATCTGGTGAAGGCCGGCGACTGGGGCGCGATTGAAGCTCTCGCCCGCGAAGCCACGACCCTGCGGAAGGCCTGAGCCGGCTTTCCGCAATCGGAAAAACACTTCGCCCAAACGAAAAAGCGCCGGACTTGCCGGCGCTTTTTTTGGCTCTGGTGTCAGGCCAAGCCCGTCAATTGGTCTCGAAACGAGCCACTGACAGGAACTGCACGGCCTTGCCCGTGAAGCGGCTGGCATCCGCCACCTGGCTGCTCTTCTGGAAACCAGCCGTATAGACCTCGCGCGGAGCCGTGCGGACGATGTTGTAGGCGAAGGACGGCGCCGTGGTGCCTTCCGAAGCCTTGGCGACATAGTCCTTGTGCAGCACCCAGCGCGCAGCTTCCGGAGCAGCGGCCAGGGTGACCGACTTGCGGTCAGGCTTGGCGTCCTGGGCCGCGGCACGGGCGGTCTTGGGCGTGGTCTTGGCACCGGACGTCGGCGCGACAGGTTCGGCCGGAACATCGGGAACCATCGTGGCGGGCTCGGCGGCTCTGGTGGCCAAGGCAGCCATGCGCTCCTTGTTCGCCTTGATCTCGGCCTGGACGGCGGCTGCCTCCTCAGGCTGAGCCACCTTGGCCGGCTCCGGCAAGGTCGGGCGAGCCTGCGGCAGAGCCGCCACCACCATCTCCGCGCTATCCGAGGCCGCCGTCGGACGGCTCATCGGCAGCGGAATGTTGGCGAGCTTGCCCTTGTCCGTCTCGGCCAGAGCCAGAAGCATCGCTTCCTGCGTCGGCTTCGCCGGCTCGGCCGGCGGCGTGTAGTCGGGCCGGTGCGTCGGCAACGGAATATTGAGGGCTACGGCCTGCGCCTGTGCGCCGGGCGATCCCTGGAGCGGGTCCTGCGCCATGCCGAAGGGAACGGTTTCGGGGGTCGCTGCGGCAACCGCCTCGGCGCCCACCTCACCCTTCGGCCGCGGCGCGAGCGCCGGCAACGGCACCCCACGCGCAGGCAGCGCGGCTACTATGGTTTCAGGCGCCTGTGCAGGCTGCGGCTGCTGTTCGGCCGCATCCACGCCCGGAATCTCGGCGCGCTGCGCTTCGTCAGGCGACAGGATCTGGATACCGCCCTTGGCCGGAGCCGGAGCCGCAACCGTGGTAACGGTAGGCGCCTGCCTGACGCTGGCCTTCGGAGCTGGTGCTGCCGAGGCTACGACCGGAGAGCTGTCTTCCTCGTCGTCCGATCCGCCGCCGCCGAACAGGGCAGCCAGAAGTCCGCGGGAGCGCTTCGTGCTCTTGGTACTGCCGCTTGCCAAGGCAACAGCGAGGTCGCCACTGCCCCTGCGGGCTTCATAGGCGGCCAGCGCTTCCTCGAAGCCGGGCAGCGGCTTGCCATCGCTCGGTACGTGCAGGGTCTTGCCGTTCGGGAACACCGCGACCAGTTCCTGGCGGCTCATGCGCGGCCAGTGGCGCACATTGCCGACGTCAAAATGCACGAAGGGCGAGCCGGAGGTCGGATAGTAGCCGACGCCGCCGGCCTGCATCTTGAGGCCGATCTCGCGCATCCGCTTGAGCGGCACATCAGGCAGATAGAAGTCCATCGCCTTGCCGAGCATATGCTGGCTCTTTTCGGCGACCATCTTGCTGCGGCTGCGCAGCATCGAGTTGGTGGCCGGCGAGCGATAGCCCGAAACGACGTGGATATATTCGTGGGACCCCGAAGCCTGATAGGCTTCCCAGATCAGGTCGAACAGCCTGGGATCCATCTTGGTCGGCTCATTGCGGCGCCAGTCGCGCAGGAACCGGTTGAGATCGGCAAGGCCTGCCGGATCAAACCGCCCATTGCGCTTGAAGGTGATTTCCTTCTTCTCGCCGGTATGAACGAAATAGAGCTTCAGACTTCTGGTCTCGGCGCTGGCCGCCGAGGCCACCATCGTGAGGAAACCGAAAGCGATCAACGAAGAGGCCAGCAGCTTGCGCCAGCCGAACGGTTCGAGATCGCGCCTGTTTTTGGGTCGCTCGATACTAATCAAATCAAAAGGCCCTATAGAGTGCCGTTTGTCCCCGGATTTGAACCCCGGACGACGAGTGCTTTGTCGTCCGAATATCAATTCTAATGGTTAATCACTGCTTATTGAAGTCCAAATGCGGTGACACCATGGCGATATCCCGGCAAATCATAGCCGTAGAAATCACGGTAAATGACCAGTTAAAAGGCGTGCCCTTCACAGAGCTAGATCGAATTTACGAGGCCAGCCTTTCTGCTCGCCCGGTCTCCGGGTCGATGCCATATTCCTTAAGCTTGCGATAAAGAGTCGAGCGTCCGATGCCCAGCCTGCGGGCCACCTCGCTCATCTGGCCATTATAATGGTCGATGGCCAGCCTGATCATGTCCAGTTCCACATCGGCAAGCGGGCGAACATTGCCGCGCTCGTCCACCGCCTTCAGCAGCCCGAAACCGTTGCGGCCTGCGGGCTCCGCGTGCTGCGGTGCATCCCGGCTCGCCTCCACAGGCTGCGACAGCGGGACCTGTTCCGACCGCTGCGGAGCGGCATCGTCGGACCGCTCGCTCAGCACGACCGCGCCTTCAACCTGCGCCCTGATCTGGGGGAATTCCTCCTCGGTCAGCACATTGCCTTCGCACAGCACCGAAGCACGGAAGACGGCGTTTTCGAGCTGGCGGATATTGCCCGGCCAGTCATAGGCCTGGAGCATCGAAAGCGCGCGAGCGGAAATGTCCATGATGCGCCCGCGCGGCTGCGATGGCGCGACATTTGCGAGAAAATGCCGCACCAGGGCCGCAATGTCTTCGCGGCGTTCGCGGAGCGGTGGCACGAAGATCGGGTAGACATTGAGCCGATAGAACAGGTCCTCGCGGAACTTTCCGTCCTTCACCTGCTGCAGCAGGTTGCGATGCGTCGCGGAGATGAACCGGATATCGACCTTGACCGTCGAGCGGCCGCCCACGGGATCGACCTCGCCCTGCTGCACCGCGCGCAGCAGCTTGACCTGCACGTCCAGTGGCAGGTCGCCGATCTCGTCCAGGAACAGCGTGCCCGTATGCGCCTCGACGAATTTTCCGGCGTGCTTCTCGGTCGCGCCCGTGAACGAGCCCTTTTCGTGGCCGAACAGGATGCTCTCGACCAGATTGTCCGGGATCGCGCCGCAATTGACCGTCACGAACGGCTTCGACCGACGCCCGCTGGAGCCCTGGATCGCCCGGGCGACCAGTTCCTTGCCGACGCCGGATTCGCCCTCGATCAGGATCGGGATGTTGGAGGCCGCGGCCTTCTGGCCCAGCCGGATCACGCGCTCCATCGCCGGGCTTCCCGTCACCATGTCCTTGAAGGTCAGCACGCCGCCGCTGCGCGTCGAGCGCGGTGCCTCGCCGCCGAGCGCCTCGACCTTGAGCGCGTTGGCGACCGCCGTCTTCAGCCGCTCCGGCGATGCCGGCTTGATGACGAAGTCGAAAGCTCCGTTGCGCATGGCCGAAACCACCGTCTCGATGCCGCCTTGCGCCGTCTGCACGATCACCGGCAGCTGGATGCCGCGCTTGCGCATAGTCTGGAGCACGGTGATCCCGTCCATGCCGGGCATGGAAAGATCGAGGATGACCACCGAGACGTTGCCCGCATCGGCGCCATCGAGCACTTTCAGCGCCGCCTCGCCGCCGTCCGTCACGATGGCCCGATAGCCGAACTTGGTGACGGCTGCTTCGAGCAAACGCCGCTGCACAGGATCGTCATCGACTATGAGTATACAAGCAGACATGAATTATTCGGAGAATCGCGATAGAGAGCGTTGTTGCCGTATGGATCATCCTGGCACAGGGTTCTAAATAAGGTTTCAAAAAAGCCGGTGAATGAAGCCTTATGATTTTGCCGGTCTTTTCCCCGTCTTGAAGTTGGAAGGTAATGCGATGCGCATAGTTGCGGAGCGGAACGCCGCTCCTCTGGTCTCCGGTCACGGCGCAACGGATCTGGGTGACCTGCCGGAATGGGATCTCACCGACCTCTACGCGAGCATGGACGCGCCTGAGCTGAAGCGCGACCTGCAGAAGGCGGCCGACGACGCCATCGCCTTCGAGACGCAGTGGAAGGGCAAGCTGGCCGCCGAAGCCCAGAAGGGCAGCGAAGGCAAGCTGGGCGAGGCGCTAGTCGCCTATGAGGCGATCGAGGAACTGATCGGCCGCATCGCCTCCTATGCAGGGCTCGTCTATGCCGGCAACACCGCCGATCCGCAGCGCGCCAAGCTCTATGGCGACGTCCAGGAAAAGATGACGGACGCCAGCGCGCATCTGCTGTTCTTCGCGCTGGAGCTCAACCTGATCGAAGACGCTCACCTGATTGCCGCGCTCGACGCCGACCCGGCCTTCGGCCACTACCGGCCCTGGGTGCTGGACCTGCGCAAGGACAAGCCCTACCAGCTCGAGGACCGCATCGAGCAGCTGTTCCACGAAAAGTCGATCACTGGCCGCGGCGCCTGGAACCGTCTCTTCGACGAGACGATGACCGACCTGCGCTTCGACATCGACGGCGAGGAGCTGTCGCTGGAGCCGACGCTCAACCGGCTGCAGGATCCCAACGGCGAGGTTCGGCGCAAGGCGGCCGAGGCCCTGGCCAAGACCTTCAAGGAAAATCTCCGCACCTTCACGCTGATCACCAATACGCTTGCCAAGGACAAGGAAATCTCCGACCGCTGGCGCGGCTTCGAGGACATCGCCGACTCCCGCCACCTTGCCAACCGCGTCGAGCGCAGCGTCGTGGATGCGCTGGCATCCGCCGTTCGCGAAGCCTATCCGCGCCTGTCGCATCGCTATTATGCGATGAAGGCGCGCTGGCTCGGCATGGAGACCATGAACCACTGGGACCGCAACGCGCCGCTACCCGAAACACCGCAGGCGACGATTGGATGGGACCAGGCGAAGGATACGGTATTGTCGGCCTATGGACGGTTTTCGCCCGACATGGCCAATATCGCACGCACCTTCTTCGACCGCCGCTGGATCGATGCGCCGGTGCGTCCCGGCAAGGCGCCGGGTGCCTTCGCGCATCCCACCGTGCCCTCGGCGCACCCCTATGTGCTGCTCAACTACATGGGCAAGCCGCGCGACGTGATGACGCTCGCTCACGAGCTTGGCCACGGCGTGCACCAGGTTCTGGCCGGCGGCCAGGGCGCGCTGATGGCATCAACGCCGCTGACGCTCGCCGAGACCGCTTCGGTGTTCGGCGAGATGCTGACTTTCCGTTCGCTGCTGGACCAGACGACCGACAAGCGCGAGCGCAAGGCCATGCTCGCACAGAAGGTCGAGGACATGATCAACACGGTCGTGCGCCAGATCGCCTTCTACGAATTCGAGCGCAAGGTGCACACCGAGCGCCGCAATGGCGAGCTGACCTCGGACCGCGTCGGCCAGTTCTGGCTGGAGGTGCAGTCCGAGAGCCTCGGGCCCGCAATCAAGCTGCGCGACGGATACGAGACCTTCTGGACCTATATCCCGCACTTCATCCACTCGCCGTTCTACGTCTACGCCTATGCGTTCGGCGACTGCCTGGTGAACTCGCTTTATGCGGTCTACCAGAATGCGGAGCGCGGCTTCCAGGACAAGTATTTCGACATGCTGCGCGCCGGCGGCACCAAGCATCATTCCGAACTGCTGAAGCCGTTCGGCCTGGATGCCTCCGACCCCGGCTTCTGGCAGATCGGGCTTGGCGTCATCAGCAACCTCATCGACGAGCTGGAAGCCCTGGAGTAAGGCCGCTTCCGGCTGCCTTCACGGAATAGCCAATGCCTGCAGCGCCCTTCGTCCTTTTCCGAGACGATTCCGCCGGCCACGAACTGCTGTTCGACCGGCCGCATGAGATCATCGTCGCCGACACGCCGGAAAGCTTCTTTCCGGCGCTGGATGCGATGCAGGCCGCGCATGATGCGGGCAAATGGCTTGCCGGCTATTTTTCCTATGAGGCCGGCTATCTGCTCGAGCCCAAGCTGCGCCCGATCCTGCCCGAGGGGCGCCGCGCGCCGCTGATCTGCCTTGGCGTGTTCGACGGCCCATCGGAAACTGACCTGGCCACTTCGCGCGGGTCCGCCAGCAACGGCCCTATCTTCGACGCGAGGGCGACATGGTCGCTCGCCGACTATGAGAGCCGGTTTGCGCAACTGCACCGGCACCTGCGACTTGGCGATTGCTACCAGGGCAATTTGACCTTTCCGATCCGCGCACAGTGGTCCGGCGATCCGCTCGCCGCCTTCGATGCGCTGACCGAGCGCCAGCCGGTGAAATACGGCGCGCTGGTTTCGCTCGGAAATCCGGTCGTGCTGTCGCGTTCGCCGGAACTGTTCTTCCAGGTCGATGCGGATGGCTGGATCGAAACCCATCCCATGAAAGGCACTGCCCCGCGCGGCAAGACCCCGGCCGAGGACGAGGCGCAGCGCGAGTTCCTGCGCAACGATCCGAAGAACCAGGCCGAAAACCGCATGATCGTCGACCTGCTACGCAACGACATCTCGCTGGTCAGCGAGGTCGGCTCGCTCGACGTGCCGGAACTCTTCAAGATCGAGACCTATCCCACGCTGCACACAATGGTGAGCAGCGTGCGCGCTAAGCTTCTTCCGGACCTGCCGATCGCGCGCATCTTCGCTGCACTTTTCCCCTGCGGCTCGATCACCGGCGCGCCCAAGATCCGGGCGATGGAGATCCTTCGCGAACTGGAGGGCACCCCGCGCGACGCCTATTGCGGCGCCATCGGCTGGATCGCTCCGGGCGGCACCATGCGCTTTTCGGTCGCCATTCGCACCATCTCGCTCTACCCGGACGGCGAAGCCATCTACAATGTTGGCGGCGGCGTGGTCTTCGATTCCACCGCTGAGGAGGAATATGCGGAATGTCTTCTGAAAGCGCGCTTCGCGACGGGAACCCCGCCAGCTTCGAGCTGATCGAGACGCTGCGTTGGGAGCCGGCGGAAGGTTTTGTGCGCATCGTCCGGCATCTGGCGCGGCTGGAAGCGTCCGCACGCGAGCTTGGCTTTGCTTTCGAAAGGCCGCAGGTGGAGCAAGCGCTGGTGCGCAGCGTCGGTGGCGACGCGCCGCTGCGGGTCAGGCTGACGCTAGGCCGGACGGGGCAGCCCAACGTCACCATCCAGCCCTTCATCCCCCTGCCCGCGGACACGGTCTGGAAGCTGGCGATCGCAAGCACGCGCCTCGATTCCGCCGATGCCCTGCTGCGCCACAAGACGACGAAGCGCGAGACTTACGAGGCCGCCAGCGCCGAGTTTTCGCGCGACGCGGCGGACGAGGTGATCCTGCTCAATGAAGCGGGCGAAGTCTGTGAAGGGACGATCACCTCGATCTTCGCCGATACCGGCAACGGCCCCTTCAAGACACCGCGGCTCGGCTGCGGCCTGCTCGCCGGCGTCCTGCGCGCCGAAATGCTCGACATCGGCAAGGCGTCGGAAGCCGTTCTGACCCCGGATGACCTGCGCAAGGCGCGCGCCCTCTATGTCGGCAACTCGCTGCGTGGCCTGATCTCCGCCTGGCTGGCCTAGTCGTCTCCGGCTTGCGCCCTTTTTGCCGGGCTGCTTATCTCGCCCGCAGCCAAAGCATGATCCCGAAAAGTTGCAGACTTTTCGGACAAGGTCATGCTTCAAAAACAAAATTTGGAGCGTCCTTTCGCTCCGAGAGGGAGAACAGACAGCCTTGAACGAAATGCCCAGACATACGCCTTATGACGGGTCAACCAAGCCCTTCACCATCGCACTGAAGACGCTCGACCCGACGGACTGGATCGAGCTCGACGCCCACCTGGAGACCTATCTGGCCGAGAAGGACCGGCTTTACGCGACGCTGCCCGAAAAGGTTTTCGTCGAGGAGCCGGACACGCACGACGCTCAGCGCGAAGTGCTGGATATGCTGGTGCCCCATCTGGTCGAGCGCTTTCCCGAAACCTATCGCAGCAATGGTTCCGGCATCGAGATCGTCGGCACCGGCCGCCAGGTCGAGACGTCCCAGCCGGACATGTCGCCGTTGCGCGCAGCTTCGCTTTTGGTGCCTGAAGACCTGATCCTGATGCGCCGGAGTGACGACGGATGGCGTCTCGTGGCGGGCTCGCTCTGCTTCCCGTCCGCATGGGTGCTCGGCGAGAAATTCGGGCGCTCGCTGCAGGACATCCACGAGCCGGTGCCCGCTTTCGGCCGCGGCACCCGCACGGCCGATCTCATCCAGCGCATCTTCGACAATCTCGCGGTCGAGCAGCCGGTGCAGCGCTTCAACTGGTCGCTGCAGGCGAGCAAGGACCTCTATCTGCCATTCTCCAATGCGCAACGCATCTACCGCGCCACCAACCGGCCGTCGGAATTCAGTGACGACGAGCTTGCCGCCCAGGCCTTCATGCGCGTCGAGCGGCAGACGCTGCGCAAGCTGCCGAATTCGGGCGACATCCTCTTCACCATCCGCATCTATCTCGATCCGCTGACTGTATTGTCTCGCCACCCGGACCGGGCAAGCATTGCCGCGTCTTTCGCCAGCCAGCTTGCAGCGCTCGACGAAGCCCAGCTCGACTACAAGGGCCTGACCGCCGACCGTGACCGGCTGGTTGCGGTACTGGGGAAAATCGCAGCGTCGTCATAAGTGGGTCAACGATTTCCCCTTTATTGTGACGACGTTCTGTGTTCTGGCAATTGGCGGTCGGCCAGACAGGCGAGCCGGCTGCGCAACCCCTAATGGAGTGGATAAAGAATGGCGAATGACAAATGGCCCGTTTACGGTGAAATCAGCGGTCCCGTGGTGATGATCGGCTTTGGCTCGATCGGCCGGGGAACACTTCCACTCATCGAGCGCCATTTCAAATTCGACAAGTCGCGCATGACGGTCATCGATCCGCGCGACACCGACCGCCATCTCCTCGACGAGCGCGGCATTGCCTTCCTCAAGGAGGCCGTGACCAAGGAAAACTATCGCGAACTGCTGACGCCGCTACTCACCAAGGGCGAGGGCCAGGGTTTTTGCGTCAACCTCTCGGTCGACACCTCCTCGCTCGAGCTGATGCGCCTCTGCCGCGAGCTCGGCGTGCTCTACATCGACACCGTCGTCGAGCCCTGGCTGGGCTTCTATTTCGACACCGAGGCAGACAATGCCTCGCGCACCAACTATGCGCTGCGTGAGACCGTTCGTAAGGAAGTGCGCGAGCAGCCTGGCGGCACCACCGCCGTTTCCTGCTGCGGCGCCAATCCCGGCATGGTGTCGTGGTTCGTCAAGCAGGCGCTGGTGAATCTCGCCAAGGATATCGGACTGGACTTCACCGAACCGGCGGCAAGCGACCGTGACGGCTGGGCCAAGCTCATGCAGAAGGTCGGCGTGAAGGGCATCCACATCGCCGAGCGCGACACGCAGCTTACCCGCGACCCCAAGCCGCTCAACGTCTTCTGGAACACCTGGTCGGTGGAAGGCTTCATCTCCGAAGGGCTTCAGCCGTCCGAACTCGGCTGGGGCACGCATGAGAAGTGGATGCCTGCGAACGCCAAGCAGCACCAGACCGGCCCCAAGGCCGCCATCTTCCTCGAGCAGCCCGGCGGGAACACCCGCGTGCGCACCTGGTGCCCGACCCCCGGCGCTCAATACGGCCTTCTGGTGACCCACAACGAAGCAATCTCGATCTCCGACTTCTTCACCGTGCGCGGAGCGGACGGGACGGCAAGCTATCGCCCGACCTGCCACTACGCCTACCACCCCTGCAACGACGCGATCCTGTCGATGTACGAGATGTTCGGCGCTGCCGGAAATGCACAGCCGGTCCAGCACGTGCTCGACGAGAACGAGCTGGTGGAAGGCAAGGATGAACTCGGCGTTCTGCTCTATGGCCACGCCAAGAATGCCTATTGGTATGGCTCGCAGCTGACGCTCGAAGAGGCGCGCAAGCTTGCCCCCTACCAGAACGCCACCGGCCTGCAGGTGACCTCGGCCGTTCTGGCCGGCATGGTCTGGGCGCTGGAGAACCCGGAAGCCGGCATCGTCGAGACCGACGAGATCGACTACCACCGCTGCCTCGAGGTACAGCGCCCCTATCTGGGAACCATGACGGGGGTCTACACCGACTGGACGCCGCTGGAGGGCCGTCCCGGCCTGTTCCCGGAAGACATCGACACCCAGGACCCGTGGCAGTTCCGTAACATACTCGTCCGTTAATTCCGGACCCAAGCAGCAGGCATACCAGCTATGCCTTGCAATCGCCCGGAAATCGGGCGATTGCTCATCTCGATGCGGACTGAGGAGAGGATTTTTTAACCATGACGATTGCGCGCAATCTGATTTCAGTCGCCGCGATTGCGGCTGCAGCAGCGGCGCTCGCCGGCTGCGTGGGTGCGGGACCGGACGTCATCAACGGCGGCCCCGTGGGCGTGGCTCCGCGTGGCGGCGTTGAAGGCGAGTGGCTGAGCACGGACGGCGTTGCCGTTTCGCGCTTCTCCGGCGGCGCCTTCGAGACCAATGCTCTCGACACCGGCAACAAGCTGGCCGACGGCAGCTACCGCATGGTCGATGCCCGCAACGTGGAAATCACCATGCGCTCGCTGATCCGCCAGACCACCAGCAACGTCAACTGCGCACTGGCGACGGCCAACCAGCTGAACTGCACCAGCTCCAGCGGCCAGCAGTTCGTGATGACGCGGCGCCCGATCACCGGCTGATCCAAGCGCCGGAAACGGCGGCACATATATTTGCGCCTCCCTATCGTGGGGAGGCCGTACGGCCTGCGGCCTTTCGAAGGCTGATCTTCCCCCGAGCTTGTCCGGCCGCCGCCTTACACTGGCGCAAATCCGCTTGCGTCAGCCAGACCCCGATGTGAACATGCCGGTCTGCCGTAGCATTACGGTCATGGGCGGGTTTTATATCGCTAGTATCACCCGGGGAGACAGATCATGAAAAGATTCGCGGCCCTCGTGGCTTTGTCCGCATCGGCAATCGCCCTTTCCACCGGCGCCTCCTTTGCCGACTACACTCTGCATATCCTGCATATCAACGACTGGCACAGCCGCATCGAATCGAACAACAAATTCGAGTCGACCTGTTCGGCCGAGGAAGAGGCCAAGGACGAGTGCATCGGCGGCGCGGCCCGCTTGGTCACCGCAATCGCCCAGGAGCGCAAGAAGCTGGAGGGCGAGAATGTTCTGCTGCTGAACGGCGGCGACAATTTCCAGGGCTCGCTGTTCTACAGCACATACAAGGGCAAGGCCGAAGCCGAGTTCCTGAACCAGATGAAGTTCGACGCCATGACCGTGGGCAACCACGAGTTCGACGATGGCGAGGACGCGCTGGCGCCCTTTCTGGACGTCATCCAGTTTCCCGTGCTGAGCGCCAATGTGCAGGCAAGTGCTGCGGCCAAGGTGGGCGATCGCATCAAGCCCTCCGAGGTGCTCGAGGTCGGCGGCCAGAAGATCGGCATCATCGGCGCGGTGACCACCGAAACCCCGGAGATTTCTTCGCCCGGCCCCAACATCACCATCGAGGACGACATCAAGACCATCACCGCCGAGGTCGAGAAGCTGAAGGCGCAGGGCGTCAACAAGATCATCGCGCTCACCCATGTCGGCTATCCGCGCGACAAGGAAATGATCGCAAAGATCCCGGGCATCGACGTGGTCGTGGGCGGTCATACGCATTCGCTGCTGTCGAACACCGATCCCAAGGCCGAGGGCCCCTACCCGACGATGGTCGACAATCCCGGCGGCTACAAGGTGCCGGTCACGCAGGCGGCCTCCTATTCGAAATATCTCGGCGAGTTCAAGGTGGTGTTCGACGACAACGGCGTTGTCAAGGAAGCCAGCGGCGACCCGATCTATCTCGACGCCAAGATCAAGCCCGACGAGGGTGTGCTGAAACGCATCAAGGAGCTTGGCGCGCCAATCGAGGAGCTGAAGGTCAAGGAGGTCGGCGAGACGACCGCACCTATCGACGGCAGCCGCGAAAGCTGCCGCACGCGCGAATGCGCCATGGGCAACCTGGTCACCGACGCCGTGCTCGAACGGGTGAAGGGCCAGGGCGTCAGCATGGTCCTCATCAATGGTGGTGGCCTGCGTGCCTCGATCGACCAGGGCCCCGTCACCATGGGCGAGGTGCTGACCGTTCTGCCCTTCCAGAACACCATCGCCACCTTCCAGATATCGGGCAAGGACCTGGTCGCCGCGCTTGAGAATGGTGCAAGCCAGCTTGAGGAAGGCGGCGGTCGCTTCGCGCAGGTCGCCGGCCTGAAATATTCCTTCGACAGATCGGCCCCGCCTCAGAGCCGCATAAAATCCGTCGAGGTTCAGGAAAACGGAAACTGGGCGCCGATCGACCCGAGCAAGGACTATCTGGTCGCCTCCAACAACTATGTCCGCCAGGGCGGCGACGGCTACAAGATCTTCGCCGAGAAGGCCAAGAACGCCTATGACTACGGCCCGAACCTGGAGCAGGTCGTAGCCGATTATCTGACCGCGCACCGACCCTACACGCCAAAGATCGAGGGCCGCATCACGGAAGTGGCGCAGGCGGTACAGACCGAGGCTGCTCCCGCCGATGCCGCCAAGCCGGCGGAAACGGCTCCGGCAACCGAAGCCGCCAAGCCGGCCGAGGCACTCCAGCCTGCGGCGGTAATCAAGCCCACGGTGGCCGGACCCAAGGCCGGTGACAGCCACGTAATCACCGTCGGCGACACCTATTGGGACATTGCCAAGGCGGCCTATGGCAATGGCGGCAAGTGGCGGGCTATCGCCAAGGCCAACAAATATCCGGCGCGGAACCTGCCTGTCGGCGGAACGCTGAAGATACCGGCCGCCCAATAAGCGCCCGGCGCAGTCTATAGGCAAAACCCGCCCGTTTCCCACGGGCGGGTTTTCGCTTTACGGTGCGGCCAGACGCGACATTGAACGGTTGCGCCATTCGACTACGTATTGCGCATTGCGGAGAGACCGAATGGACATGACCACCCCGATCGACGACAAGACCAGCAAGGCGCTTGGGCCCCTTCCCGCCGGCCACCCGGCGGTGCGCAAGGGCAAGGTCGGCGTGCTCCTGGTGAATCTCGGCACGCCCGACGGCACCGACACCAAGTCGATGCGTCGCTACCTGCGGGAATTCCTGTCCGATCCGCGCGTCATCGAGATGCCGAAGATCCTGTGGTACCCGATCCTTCACGGTATCGTGCTCAATACGCGCCCGAGGAAGTCAGGCGATAACTACAAGAAGATCTGGAACACCGAGCGCGACGAATCCCCGTTGCGCACCTACACGCGTTCACAGGGCGAAAAGCTCGCCGAAGCGCTGCGCGACCTGCCCGACGTCATCGTCGAATGGGGCATGCGCTACGGCACTCCCTCGACCGAAAGCGCAGTCGGGAAGCTGATAGCGCAGGGCTGCGACCGCATCGTCATGTTCCCGCTCTATCCGCAGTTCTCGGCCACCACCACGGCGACCGCTAGCGACCAGCTGTTCCGCGCCCTGATGAAGATCCGGGCCATGCCGTCGATCCGCACGGTGCCTGCCTATTACGACGAGTCGGTCTATATCGAGGCGCTGGCGCGCTCCATCGAGCAGCACCTCGCCGGGCTCGACTTCGAGCCGGAGGTCATCCTCGCCTCCTACCACGGTATTCCAAAACCCTATTTCGAGAAGGGCGACCCCTATCACTGCCACTGCGTGAAGACGACGCGCCTGCTGCGCGAGCGGCTGGGCATGAGCGACAAGAAGCTCATGACCACCTTCCAGTCCCGCTTCGGCGCGCAGGAATGGCTCCAGCCCTATACCGACAAGACGGTCGAGCGACTGGCCAAGGAAGGCGTGAAATCCATCGCCATCATCAATCCCGGCTTCTCGTCCGACTGCATCGAAACGCTGGAGGAGATCGCCGGCGAGAACGCCGAGATATTCCATCATGCCGGCGGCAAGAACTTTTCCCACATTCCCTGCCTGAACGACAGCGCCGAAGGCATGGCCGTCATCGAGGCGATCACGCGCCGCGAACTGATGGGCTGGGTCTGAACGCAACCCGGCAAGTTGGACGTTCGGGCACTCTCACGTGCCGCGAACCCATGAGTGCCCGGCATGTTTGCCGGCCACTCGCGGCATGATTGTAACCGTCATGAAAGCCCCTTAAGTATCTCTCGTGCATCTGGGAGCGATTGCCCGAAGCATGCCGATTGAGAGGGAGAACTGCATGCCGTTTACCGGTCCCGACATACTGATTCCGATCCTCGTCATTCTCGTGCTGTTGTTCCTGTTTGCCGGCATCAAGACCGTGCCGCAGGGCTTCAACTACACGGTCGAGCGCTTCGGCCGGTACACCAAGACGCTTTCTCCCGGGCTCAACCTGATTCTCCCCTTCGTCGACCGCATCGGTTCCAAGATGAACATGATGGAGCAGGTGCTCGACGTGCCGACCCAAGAGGTCATCACCCGTGACAACGCCATCGTCGGCGTCGACGGCGTCGCCTTCTTCCAGGTGCTGAGCGCGCCGCAGGCCGCCTATCAGGTTTCCGGGCTCGAAAACGCCATCCTCAACCTGACCATGACGAACATCCGCACGGTCATGGGCTCGATGGACCTGGACGAGTTGCTTTCCAACCGCGACGCCATCAATGAGCGGCTGCTGCGCGTGGTCGATGAGGCGGCCCATCCCTGGGGCATCAAGATGACCCGTGTCGAGATCAAGGACATCAACCCGCCGGCCAATCTGGTCGAGTCGATGGCCCGTCAGATGATGGCCGAGCGCAACAAGCGCGCCCAGATCCTCGAGGCCGAGGGCCTGAAGGCCGCCCAGGTGCTCGAAGCCGAAGGCCGCAAGGAGGCCGCCTTCCGCGACGCCGAGGCACGCGAGCGTTCGGCAGAGGCGGAAGCGCGCGCCACCCAGGTCGTGTCGGAAGCCATCGCCAAGGGTGACGTGCAGGCGATCAACTACTTCATCGCACAGAAATACACCGAAGCGCTTGGCAAGATCGGCTCGGCCAGCAACAGCAAGATCGTGATGATGCCGATAGAGGCGTCATCGCTGATCGGTTCGCTGGGCGGCATCGGCTCCATTGCGAAGGAAGTTTTCGGCGAACAGGCGACCGCTTCCGCGCCGCAGCGTTCTTCCGGCCGGCCGCCGATCACGCGCGGCCAGGACTGATCCCGCCACGGAAACACAGCCATGATCGCAAGCCTGATCCAAGAACTGGGGCCATGGAACTGGATGGCGCTGGGTGCCGCGCTGCTGATTTTCGAGCTGTTCCTGCCCGGCGTCTTCCTGCTGTGGATCGGGATCGCGGCCATACTGGTCGGCACGCTATCGCTGCAGCTATGGAACATGGGCTTCTGGACCTGGCAGCTTCAGGTTCTGATCTTCCTGGTGCTGTCGCTCTTGTCGGCCTATGCCGGCAGCAGGATCATGGCCGCCAGGCGCGACGACAGCGACCAGCCGCTGCTCAACCGCCGCAGCGAACAGATGATCGGCCGCACCGCGACCTTGACCGAGCCGATCAGCGAAGGGCGCGGCCGCATAAAGCTTGGAGACACCATGTGGCGGGTCTCCGGTCCGGACCTGCCGGTGGGCGCACGCGTCCGCGTTGTCGCGGCCGAAGATTCCGAACTGGTGGTCGAGGCCGTCTGACCTCCGCGGCGCACTGTCGCAAACGCCTGGCGGTAAGCTTTTGGCAACCATTACCGCCGATCCGCTTCCGCCCCGGCACCGGTTCCACGTTCGTCTTTTAGAATTTCACGATTTGTTTTGACCTGAGCCTTAGCTGTTTGAGCAGGGTGCAGCGATCGACCTTCAAGACATGGCCGCCCTTTGAACGAAGCGGTGGTTTCTATGCGCGTGATTTCCTGCATCGCTACAGAGCACAATCTGTGGCTGGTTCTCCTGGCGGCCTTTGTCTGCGTGAGCGGCGTTGCTGTGGCGCTTCGCCTGCTGCGCAAGGCCGGAGAGAACCGAGGTGTCAAGAAAGGCGGATGGCTGTTCCTCACCTCGGTGGCGGCCGGCGCGTCCATATGGTGCACGCACTTCATCGCCATGCTCGCTTTCGATGCCGGCGCGCCGATAACTTTCGATCCCATCCTGACCATGATCTCGCTGGTTATTGCCGTTGGCGGCTGCGGCTATGGGTTTGCCGCCGCGCTGTCTCGCAAAACCAAGCTGGCGCCCTTGTTGGGCGGTGGCGCGGTTGGCCTTGCGATCGCAGCCATGCACTACACGGGCATGCTAGCGTATCATGTCGACGGCATCGTCGACTGGGACACTAGCTATGTGGTGGCCTCCGTCGCCATGTCGGTGATCTTCTCTTCCCTAGCCATCGGCCAGGCAGTACGCCGCCCGCGAAAATTCTCCGCCTTGGCTGCGCTCGGCTTGTTCACCCTCGCAATCGTGTCACTACATTTCACAGCAATGGCGGCCGTGTCGGTAACGCCGATGTCGACAGGCATGGGCTTCACCGAGCCGGCCATCCTCCAGGCCATGGCAGTGGCCGTCGCAGTCGTCGGCATGATGATCGTCGGCACCGGCGTGGTCAGCTACATCATCGATGCGCAGACCAGCGAGGAATCCTATCGCCAGCTCCAGCACCTGGCGCTGAATGACGCGCTGACCGGGCTTCCCAACCGCACCAGCTTCGGGAGCCAGCTCAACAACGAGATCGAGCGAGCAAAGGAGAACGGCAGCAAGCTGGCCGTCATCGGCATCGACCTCGATCGCTTCAAGGAGATCAATGACCTGCGCGGCCACAAGGCCGGCGACGAGGCGCTGAAGCAGGTTGCACGCAGGCTGACCCGGTTGCTCGGCGACGGTGAGTTCGTTGCCCGCGTCGGCGGCGACGAGTTCGCGGCAATGAAGCGCTTCACCGAGCAGGCAGACCTACTCGATTTCGTGGCGCGGCTGAAGGACACCCTTTTCCAGCCAATGCGTATCGACGACTTCGATTGCGCCACCGGCGCGAGCATCGGCGTCGCCGTCTATCCGCAGGACGGCGAGAACCTGGAACGGCTGGTGAGCAATGCCGACCTTGCCATGTATCGCGCAAAGGCCGACGTGACCCGCGCCATCTGCTTCTACGAGCTTCGCATGGACGAGGCCTCGCGCACCCGGCAGTCCCTGGCGCGCGACTTGCGCCAAGCCATCGAGCTCGACCAGCTCGAACTGCATTATCAGGTCCAGACCTCGATCAGCACTGGTGAGATTCGCGGCTTCGAGGTGCTGCTGCGCTGGACCCATCCCGAGCGCGGCCAGGTGCCGCCCTCCGAATTCATCCCGATCGCCGAGGAAAACGGGCTGATCATGGCCATCGGCGAATGGGTGCTGCGCACTGCTTGCCGGCAGGCAGCAACTTGGGACAAGCCCTACAAGATCGCGGTCAACCTTTCACCGGTGCAGTTCGCGCATCCTGACCTCGCAAGCCTCGTTAGAAGCATCCTGGTCGAGACCGGCTTGGACGCGCAGCGGCTCGAACTAGAAATCACTGAATCGACCATCATCGCCGACAAGGTGCGCACACTGCAGACCCTGCGCAGGATACGCGAGCTCGGCGTGACCATCGCGCTCGACGATTTCGGCACCGGCTACTCATCGCTCGACACGCTGCGCTCTTTCCCCTTCGACAAGATCAAGCTCGACCGCTCATTCATGAGCGAGCTGGAGGAAAACCCGCAGGCCAAGGCGATCGTGCGTGCGGTGCTGACGCTCGGCAAGAGCCTCAACATTCCGGTGCTGGCCGAAGGCGTCGAAACCGACGATCAGCTGACGATCCTGCAGACCGAGCTTTGCGACGAAGCGCAGGGCTTCTTCCTGGGACGCCCCAAGCCGATTGAGCAGATTTTCGGAGTGGAAGGCGTCGAAGGCGAGGCTGATCAGCAGTTCTCGGGCCGCATGCCGCTCGCGCGCATGGCGCGCAAGCTGGTCGCCTGACCGAAAGACGCGACCTGCTCAGACCACGCCGATGCGGAGCAGGTCGTGGAAATGCAGAACGCCGAGGGGGCGATCGTCCTCGGCGACGATCAGAGCGTTGATGTTGTTGTCGTTCAACATGCCGATGGCAGCACTTGCCATCATGCGCGGGCCGACAGTCTTGGGCTTGCGCGTCATGATGTCCTCGACGGCGAGTTCGCCGAGACTGCGGTGCAGGTTCCGGGCAAGGTCGCCTTCGGTGACGATGCCGGCAAGCCGGCCATCCCCATCCACTACGCAGACGCAGCCCAACCGCTTGCGCGACAGTTCGGTGATGGCCGCCGGCAGGTCGGTGCCGAGCGGGACGACCGGCATGGCCTCGCCTGAATGCATGATTTCGCCGACACGCATGAGATTCGCGCCGAGCTGGCCGCCGGGATGGAAGGTGCGGAAATGCTCGGGCGTGAAGCCGCGCGCCTCGAGCAGCGCAACCGCAAGCGCATCGCCAATGACGAGTTGCAGAAGCGTCGAGGTGGTGGGCGCAAGGCCGTGCGGGCAGGCTTCGGCGGCCTTGGGCAGCTTCAGCACCACATTGGCTTCGCGACCCAGCGCCGAGGTCTCGCTCGACGTCACCGCGATCAGCGGAATGGAAAAGCGCCGCGCATAGGCGATGATGCCCTTGAGTTCGGCGGTTTCGCCCGACCAGGACATGGCAACGATGGCGTCGTCGCGCGCGATCATGCCAAGGTCGCCGTGATTGGCTTCGGCGGGATGAACGAAGAAGGCGGGCGTGCCGGTCGAAGCAAGGGTCGCAGCGATCTTCGCGCCGATATGGCCGCTCTTGCCGACGCCGGTGACGATCACACGGCCCTTAATGCCGGCCAGAATTTCCACGGCTTCCGCCAGAGGCTCGGCCAAACCGTTTTCCAGCGCCTCGACCAGCGCCTCGATGCCGGCGCGTTCGGTGCTCACGGTTCGCATCGCCGAAGCGATGGATTCCTGCCTGTCGGGACGACTCTTCAAGGATCCTGCGTGCATGGACGAAGCGATTAACCTGTCGAAGCCTGCCTGTCCATACTATCGGCGCTAATACACCTGCTTGCCTCAACGCTCCATTAACCAAGCGCATTTACGGTTCGGTAAGTATGGCGCGCACCGCGCCGAAGACGCAGTCAGGTGAGAATGCCCCGGGTTCGCCCAGAAAAGAGAAGCGGCTCAGCAAGATGGGCGCTGCCGGCCATGCTCTGCATGTCGACGGCGGCGATGCTCTGCGCGCTTCCGGCCGAGGCACAGGACACCGGCCTGCGGGGAAGCCTCAGCGCCGCCGGCGCCAGTGACGCGGCTCCGGCGGAGAGTGCCGCGCAACCACCGGCGCGAGACCAGTCCGGCGACGCTAAGCAGGATCTGCAGCCGCAATACGACCCCACCAGCACCGGCGCCATCGCTCCCTTGGAACAGACCGTTCCGAACGTCACTGACCAGAACCTCTATTCCCTGCCTGCAAATGTCGACGATGCACTTTCGGACGGATCTCCGCCGACGACGACTACTCGCAGGCCCTCGGCTACCCGCTTGCTCACTCAGGCACGGGCCTCGGCGGAAACCCAGCCGCAGCAGCCCGTGCGTGAGAACCTGCGGGTCGAAACCGTCGACGAGGACATCAATACGTCCGCGGTGCGCGCGCCGACCATCGACACGACGGAAAATGACGACAGCGAGCAGCGCGCCCAACGCGTGCAGGCGATCGAAAGCCGACGCCGGCCGCGCGACGACCGCCCCTTTGACCCGCTCGGCATCCGCGTCGGTTCGTTCGTGCTGCGGTCCTCGCTGGATCAGGGCCTGACGGCTACGAGCAATGCCGACGTCAGCTATGGCGGCTCCAGCGCCGTCCTGTCGGAAACCACGCTCCGCCTCAACGCCGCTTCCGACTGGAGCCGGCATGCGGCGGTCGTCAATGCCTATGGCAATCTGCGCCGCACGCTTTCAGGCGAACAGGTGAAGGACAGCCAGATCGGCGTCGACGGCCGGCTCGACCTCGACCTTGGCGACGAAATGCGCGCCTTCGGCGCACTCGGCTATCTGCGACGCCCCGAATCTGCCTCCTCTCCCGCAGCCGTGGTCGGCACGCTCTCCCAGCCGATCCGGCAGACGCTGACCGGCGGCGCCGGCCTCGAAAAGGCGGTGGGCAGGGCCCGCTTCGGCATCACCGGCCGGCTCGAGCACGACATGTATGGCGACGCCGAGCTTTCCGATGGCGGCAGCATTTCGCAGAAGGATCGCGACTCGACGCTCGCCGCGCTGGTTCTGCGCGGCGGCTACGAAATTGCGCCGGCACTGACACCCTTTGTTGAGGCCGAAATCGGCCGGCGCTTCTACGACCAGAAGATCGATGCGAGCGGCTATGAGCGCTCATCGACGCTGCTCGGCGCGCGGGCCGGCCTGGCCTTCGACATGGGCGAAAAACTTTCCGGCGAATTTTCCGCCGGCTGGCTGCGCGAGACCTTCGACGACGACCGCCTGACACCGATTTCGGGCCCCGCGATCGCGGCCGCGCTCGCCTGGTCGCCGGAACGCGGCACGACGGTGAACCTCACGGCCACGACCACAGCCGAGGGCGCCACCGCGGGCGGCGAAAGTGGCTCGATCCTGCATGCGGCACAACTATCGGCCGTGCGCGAGATCCGCGCCGACCTGACCGCTAACGCAGCCCTCGGCTTCGGCTATCGCGACTATTCCGGCTCGAACGGCTACGACAGGATTTTTAGCGCCGAACTCGGCGCGGTCTGGTGGATGAACCGCTATGCCGGCCTGACCGGACGCCTGCGCCACGAGCAGCTGCGCAGCAACCTGCCCTACCGCGATTACGACGCCAACAGCGTGTTCATGGGTGTGACGGTTCAGCGGTAGGAGCCCCTCCCTCGACGGGGAGGGTGAAGACCTTACCTCGGCATCTTGCGCCGCTCGATCGGACGAAGGTCGCGCAGCGAACGAGCCAGCATGTCGACGACGTTGTCGTGCATGTCGGCGCGCCACAGCGAAAAGGCGACATTGGCCTCGATGAAGCCTTCAGGCGAACCGCAGTCGAAGGTGCGGCCCTGATAGTGGTAGCCGTAGAAGGCCTGCTCCTTTTCCAGCTTCAGCATGGCATCGGTAAGCTGGATTTCGTTGCCGGCGCCCTTTTCCTGGCCTTCCAGGATCTTGAAGATCTCCGGCTGCAGGATGTAGCGGCCATTGATGTAAAGGTTCGAAGGCGCGGTGCCATGCGTGGGCTTTTCCACCATGCCGGTGATCTCGAAGCCCGAATGCACATCACGGCCGCGCCCCACGATGCCGTATTTATGGGTCTCGGCCGGGTCGCATTCCTGCACGGCGATGATGTTGTTGCCCGTCTGCTCATAGAGCTCGACCATCTGCTTCAGGCAGCTTTGGTCGATCTGCATGATCATGTCGGGCAGCAGCAGCGCGAAGGGTTCGTCGCCGACCAGGTCGCGCGCGCACCAGACCGCGTGACCGAGCCCCAGCGGCACCTGCTGGCGCGTGAAGCTGGTCTGGCCCGGAGACGGCTGCAGCCGCTGCAGGCGCGAGAGTTGGTCGTCCTTGCCGCGCTGCGCCAGCGTGTCATAGAGCTCGAACTGGACGTCGAAATGATCCTCGATGACGGCCTTGTTGCGGCCGGTCACGAAGATGAAGTGCTCGATGCCGGCTTCGCGAGCCTCATCGACCACATACTGGATCACCGGGCGGTCGACGACTGTCAGCATCTCCTTGGGAATGGACTTGGTGGCAGGAAGAAAACGGGTGCCCAGGCCGGCAACCGGGAAAACTGCTTTGCGAACTTTTTTCATAGCATCACTCATCCGAGTCGTACGCCGTCGTCTCCTATCACGAGATAAGACATTTTCATGTCGAAATTGATGAATATTGAACACGCCGTCGTCGATGACGACACCAACCGAGGCTTGGGGACGGCTTCATCCCATGATCATCGCCATGGTAAACGGATTGATAACCGCACTGGGCGATGAATGAGTCTTCCGAAATCCTAAAGGAGGGACACATGTTCGTTCGCAAGACCGTAAAGCGCTACGCAGGCGCCGTAGCAGCTCTCGGCCTGTCGCTTGGCCTGTTCCTTTCGGCAAGCCCGGCCTCGGCCGACGCCGCTTTCCAGCGGTGGGTCGCCGGCTTCCGCAGCACCGCCATGGAAAGCGGCATTTCCGGTGCAACCTTCGACCGCGCCTTCCGCAACGTGCGCGACATCGACCCTGAGGTGCTGGAGAAGGCGCGCTACCAGCCCGAATTCACCGCACCCGTCTGGGACTATTTCGACAACCGCGTGCATGAGCAGGCCGTGGCAACAGGCCGCGCCATGGCGCGTCAGTGGAAGCCCTGGCTCGATCGCATCGAGCAGCGTTTCGGCGTCGACCGCAACATCCTGCTCGCCATCTGGTCGATGGAATCGAACTATGGCGAGACGCTCAAGAACGAGAAGGTCATGCGCAATGTGGTGCGCTCGCTGGCGACCCTCGCCTATGGCGACCAGCAACGCTCCAAATATGCCCGTACCCAGCTGATCGCTGCGCTGAAGATCCTGCAGACCGGCGATATCGACGAAAGCCATCTGATGGGTTCGTGGGCTGGGGCAATGGGCCACACCCAGTTCATTCCGACCAGCTACCAGCGCTACGCCGTGGACATCGAAGGCAGCGGCAAGCGCGACATCTGGAACTCGGTGCCGGATGCTCTCGCCACCGCCGCCAACCTGCTTGCCAAGAACGGCTGGCAGAGCGGGCGCACCTGGGGCTACGAGGTCAAGCTGCCGGCGACCGGAAAATTCCCGAACCGTGCGCTGCCGCTGGCCAAGTGGCAGGGCCTGGGCGTGACCCGTGCGCGCGGCAAGCCGTTCCGCGATGGCTCGGAGATGGCCGAACTCAAGGTGCTCGACGGGCGCGATGGGCCGGCCTTCCTGATGACCAAGAACTTCTCGGTTCTTAAGCGCTACAACAGTTCCGACAAATATGCGCTGGCCGTCGGCCTGCTTGCGGACGAGATCGCCGGCTATGGCGGCCTGGTGCGCGACTGGAACCGGCCCTTCACCAAGCTGAGCTTCGTGGAAAAGCAGGAACTGCAGCAGCGCCTTTCCGCGCATGGCTACTACCAGGGCAAGTCCGACGGCAAGATTGGCGAGGCTTCGCGCAACGCCATCAAGTCCTTCCAGGCCAGGGCCGGCATGGAGCAGGACGGCCATCCGAGCATGGAAGTGCTGTCGCTACTGCGTAAACAGTAGGTGCGTTTCTCGAAGATCGACATCGATTTTCGAGGGAATTTGCCTAAATTCAGAATCTCACGGCGTTGTAGCAATCAAGCACAGCGCCGTGGGTTGCGAACGCGAGGGAGCCGGCATTGCTGCCAAGGAAACGGTTTGTCGTACCGGCCTGGGTACCTGCGCTGCTTCTGGCGCTGGCCGTGCTGGCGACCGGACTGACCGCAGCCGTTCCTCCCGCGCATGCGCAGGATCCCTACTATCGGCCCTGGTCGTTCCGTAACTTTTTCTCCCCGTTCTTCCAGCGTCGCGAACCGCGCTACTACGAGCCGCCCCCGGGCGAAATGCCCGGCAGGCCAAAAGCGCGCATCAAGCCCAAGATGCACAAAGCCCCCGATGGCGCGGCAGGCGCCAAGCAGCATCGCGTTGTTCCGGCCGAACCGCCAACCCCGGTGGTGGAAAAGCAGGCCGACGCCAAGGAGGTGCTGGTCATCGGCGATTTCATGGGCAGCGGCATCGCCGAAGGCCTGACTACCGTCTATGCCGCAAACCCGAAGGTGAAGGTCGTCGACCGGTCCAAGGGCTCGTCCGGCTTCGTGCGCGACGATTACTATGACTGGCCCAAGCAAGTCGGAACGCTCATCGATACAGAGAAGCCGGCGGTGGTAGTGGTCATGCTGGGCTCGAACGACCGCCAGCAGATGCGCGTCGGCAATGCTTCCGAAGCGCCGCGGACGGAAAACTGGGACAAGGAATATGATAGCCGCGCAAAGGCACTGGCCAAGGCCATCGCCGACAAGAAGGTGCCCTTCATCTGGGTGGGCACGCCGGCTTTCAAATTCTCCAAGATGACCACCGACATGCTGGCCTTCAACGATGTCTACCGCGCCGCCGCCGAGGGTGCAGGTGCCGAATTCATCGATGTATGGGACGGCTTCGTCGACGAGAACGGCACCTTCGTGGCGACCGGCCCCGATGTGGACGGCCAGCCGGTTCGCCTGCGCTCGGACGATGGCATCAATTTCACCAAGGCCGGCAAGCGCAAGCTCGCCTTCTATGCCGAGAAGCCGCTGAACAAGATTCTCGGCGTCACCAACATGCCCGGCCCACACAGCGGCGGGCCGAATGTTCCCTCACCGGTCCAAGGCCCTAAGAAGGCCGCGCCGATCGACCGCACGCCGCCGATCTCGCTGAACGATCCGGCGCTCGACGGCGGCGGCGACCTGCTCGGAGCACAGATCGGTCCCAAGCGCGGACAGCCGGACCCGGATACGCCGAGCGACAAGCTGCTGATCCAGGGCATTGCGCCCGCTCCCTCGCCCGGCCGCGCCGACGATTTTTCCTGGCCGACGGACGCGCCCAAGGTCGCTGCGCCTGCCGCGCCGGATGCGGGAAAAGCCGCCGCTCACTGATCGCTGGCTAGACCCTGAAAGCAAAAAGGGCGCCGATGGCGCCCTTTCTCGTCTCTGCATGCCGGCCTCGTCAGCGCGGCAGAACGGTCGTGCCCATCAGCGTTTCGTCGATGGAACGCGCTGCCTGACGGCCCTCGCGGATGGCCCACACCACCAGCGACTGGCCGCGCCGCACGTCGCCCGCCACATAGAGGCGATCGACGCTGGTGCGATAGTCGCGGTCATTTGCCTCGATATTGGTCGAGCGGCGGCTGTCGACATGCGTCTTCAGCGCCTCGCCCAGCTCGGCCGTAACCCCGCCCGAGATCGGACCGGCAAAGCCGATGGCGATAAAGGCAAGATCGGCGCGGATGACGAATTCGGTGCCGGCGATCGGCTTGCGCTTGTCGTCCACTTCGCAGCACTTCACGCCGGTAAGCTGGCCTTCTTCGCCGATGAATTCGAGCGTTGCGACCTGGAATTCGCGCTCCGCACCCTCGGCCTGGCTGGAGGAGGTGCGCATCTTCGTCGCCCAATAGGGCCAGACGGCGAGCTTGTTTTCCTTTTCGGGCGGCTGCGGGCGGATGTCGAGCTGGGTCACGCGCACCGCGCCCTGGCGGAACGCCGTGCCGATGCAGTCGGAGGCGGTGTCGCCGCCGCCAACCACCACCACATGCTGGCCGCTGGCGACGATCGGCTCGGCATTCCAGGCCACCGAACCGATGTCCTCCTGCGCCAGGCGCTTGTTCTGCTGGACAAGGTAAGGCATTGCGTCGTGCACGCCTTCGAGTTCGCCGCCGGGGATGCCGGCCGGGCGCGGCGTTTCCGAACCGCCGCAATAGAGCACGGCGTCATACTCAGCAAGCAGTTCCGACACCTTCTTGTCGACGCCGACATTGACGTTGCAGAAGAAGGTCACGCCCTCGCCCTTCATCTGCTCGATGCGGCGGTCGATGTGGTGCTTCTCCATCTTGAAGTCCGGAATGCCGTAGCGCAGCAGGCCGCCGGGGCGGCTTTCGCGCTCATAGACATGAACTTCATGGCCGGTGCGGCCGAGCTGCTGGGCCGCGGCCATGCCGGCCGGGCCCGAGCCGATGATGGCGACGCGCTTGCCCGTCTTCTTCGCCGCCGGCTGCGGACGGATCATGCCCAGTTCGTGCGCCTTGTCGGCGAGCGCCTGCTCGATCGTCTTGATCGCGACCGGGATGTCCTCGAGGTTCAGCGTGCACGCCTCCTCGCAAGGAGCCGGGCAGATGCGGCCGGTGAATTCGGGGAAGTTGTTGGTCGAATGGAGGTTGCGGATCGCATTCTCCCAATCGCCGCTGTAGACGAGGTCGTTCCAATCCGGAATCTGGTTGTGGATCGGACAGCCGGTCGGGCCGTGGCAGAACGGAATGCCGCAATCCATGCAGCGGGCCGCCTGCTTCTCGACTTCCTTGTCGGACATCGGCAGCGTGAATTCGCGATAGTGGCGAATGCGATCGGAGGCGGGCTGGTACTTGTGCACCTGCCGGTCGATCTCGAGGAAACCTGTAACCTTACCCATTTCAAAGCTCTTGTTCGTGGGTGGCCGCAATGACGCGGCATCAACGCAATCTCGGTGGAGGCGACGGCATCGGGCGGCACCTCTGCCGCCCGCCGTCGTCAGCGAAGGCTGGCGCTATTCGGCCGCCATGCCCATGCGCATGCGCTCCATCTCGATGAGGGCGCGGCGATACTCGACCGGCATCACTTTCCGGAATTTCGGCCGGAAGGTCGTCCAATCGTCGAGAATCTGCTTGCCACGCGTCGAACCCGTGTAATGCACGTGGTTCGAGATGAGCTGGTAGAGGCGCTCCTCGTCGTGGCTGGACATGTCGCCGGATACGTCGACGCGGCCCTTGTGCGCGATGTCGCCACCATGATGATGCAGCTTCTCGAGCATGTCGTCCTCTTCCGGAACCGGCTCGAGCTCGACCATGGCCATGTTGCAGCGCTCGGCGAAATCGCCTTCCTCGTCCAGCACATAGGCCACGCCGCCCGACATGCCGGCAGCGAAGTTGCGGCCGGTCTTGCCGATGACGACGACTACGCCACCCGTCATGTATTCGCAGCCATGGTCGCCCACGCCTTCGACGACGGTCACCGCGCCGGAGTTGCGCACGGCGAACCGCTCGCCGGCGACGCCGCGGAAGTAGCACTCGCCCTCGATGGCGCCGTAGAGCACCGTGTTGCCCACGATGATCGATTCCTCGGGCACGATCTTGGTGTCTTCCGGCGGGCGGACGACGATGCGGCCGCCCGACAGGCCCTTGCCGACATAGTCGTTGCCGTCACCGATCAGCTCGAACGAAATGCCGCGTGCCAGGAAGGCACCGAAGGACTGCCCGGCAGTGCCGGTCAGTTTCACCGAAATGGTGTCCTCACGCAGGCCCTTGTGACGGAAGCGCTTGACCACCTCGCCCGACAGCATGGCGCCGGTCGAACGGTCGACGTTGCGGATTTCCGTCTCGATGGTCACCGGCTGGCGCGCGTCGAGCGCGGGCTTGGCCATTTCGATCAGCTTGCGGTCGAGCACGTCGTCGATCGGGTGCTTCTGCCGTTCGGTCCAGTGCATCTGCTCGGGCGTCGCCTCGGGCTTGTAGAAGATGCGGCTGAAATCCAGTCCGCGTGCCTTCCAGTGCTCGATGACGGCGCGCTTCTCCAGAAGATCGGTGTTGCCGATGATCTGGTCGAGATGGGTGAAGCCCATGCTGGCGAGCAGCTCGCGCACTTCTTCCGCAACGTAGAAGAAGTAGTTGATGATGTGCTCGGGCGTGCCCTTGAAACGCTTGCGCAGCACCGGGTCCTGGGTCGCGACGCCAACCGGGCAGGTGTTGAGATGGCACTTACGCATCATGATGCAGCCCGCTGCAATCAGCGGGGCGGTTGAGAAGCCGAACTCGTCCGCTCCCAGCAGCGCGCCGATGACGACGTCGCGGCCGGTGCGCAGGCCACCATCGACCTGCAGCGCCACTCTGGAACGCAGACCGTTCAGCACCAGGGTCTGGTGCGTCTCGGCAAGGCCCATCTCCCAAGGAGAGCCGGCGTGCTTGAGCGAGGTCAGCGGCGAGGCGCCGGTGCCGCCGTCATAGCCGGCAATGGTGATGTGGTCCGCGCGCGCCTTGGCAACGCCGGCGGCGACTGTGCCGACACCGACTTCGGAGACCAGCTTGACCGACACGTCGGCCGCCGGATTGACGTTCTTCAGATCGTAGATCAGCTGCGCCAGATCCTCGATCGAATAGATGTCGTGGTGCGGCGGCGGCGAGATCAGGCCGACACCCGGCGTGGAGTGTCGGGTCTTGGCGATCGTCGCGTCGACCTTGTGGCCGGGCAGCTGGCCGCCCTCGCCGGGCTTGGCGCCCTGCGCGACCTTGATCTGCATCATGTCGGAATTGACGAGATATTCCGCCGTTACGCCGAAGCGGCCGGAAGCCACCTGCTTGATCGCCGAGCGCTCGGGATTGGGCTTGCCGTCGGGCAGCGGCAGGTAGCGGTCCGGTTCCTCGCCGCCCTCGCCGGTGTTCGACTTGCCGCCGATCGTGTTCATGGCGCGCGCCAGCGTAGTGTGCGCCTCACGCGAGATCGAGCCGAAGGACATCGCGCCCGTGGAGAAGCGCTTGACGATCTCGGCAGCCGGCATCACTTCGTCGAGCGACACCGGCTTGCGGCCGGACTGCTCGGCGAGCTTGATGTCGAACAGGCCGCGGATGGTCTGGGCCCGGGCGGTCTCGCTGTCTATCTGTTCGGAGAACTCCTTGAAGGTTTCCCACGAGCCCTTGCGAACGGCGTGCTGAAGCGAGGCCACCGCATCCGGCGACCAGATATGTGCCTCGCCGCGCATGCGGTACATGTATTCCCCGCCCACTTCGAGCGAGTTGCGCAGGATCGGGTCGTCGCCGAAGGCATCGGCGTGACGGCGCACCGTCTCGGTGGCGATTTCCTCCAGCCCCACGCCCTCGATCAGGGTGGCGGTGCCGGTGAAATACTTGTCCACGAAGTCCGACTTCAGGCCGACGGCGTCGAAGATCTGCGCGCCGCAATAGGACTGGTAGGTCGAGATGCCCATCTTGGACATGACCTTGAGGATGCCCTTGCCGATCGACTTGATGTAGCGGCCCAACACTTCCTGCTCGTCGACCTCCGGCGGGAAGTCGCCGCGCCGGTGCATATCGACCAGTGTATCGAAGGCGAGATAGGGGTTGATCGCCTCGGCGCCATAGCCGGCGAGACAGCAGAAGTGATGGATCTCGCGCGGCTCACCCGACTCGACCACCAGGCCAACTGCCGTGCGCAGGCCCTTGCGGATGAGGTGATGGTGCACGGCAGCCGTGGCCAGCAGCGTTGGGATGTCGATGCGGTCCGGGCCGACCTGACGGTCCGACAGGATGATGATGTTGTAGCCGCCGACAACCGCCGCCTCGGCGCGCTCGCACAGCCGCTCGATGGCGGCCGGCATGCCTTCCATGCCTTCAGTGGCCGAATAGGTGATGTCGATGGTCTTGGTGTCGAACCGCTCTTCGGTGTGGCCGATGGAACGGATCTTCTCCAGGTCGGCATTGGTCAGGATCGGCTGGCGCACCTCCAGCCGCTTGCGGCGCGAAGAACCGACAAGGTCGAAGATGTTCGGCCGCGGTCCGATGAAGGACACCAGGCTCATCACCAGCTCCTCGCGGATCGGGTCGATCGGCGGGTTGGTCACCTGCGCGAAGTTCTGCTTGAAATAGGTGTAGAGCAGCTTCGCCTTATCCGACATCGCCGAGATCGGCGTGTCGGTGCCCATCGAGCCCACAGCTTCCTGCGCGGTGGTGGCCATGGGCGACATCAGGAGCTTGAGGTCTTCCTGCGTGTAGCCGAAGGCCTGCTGGCGATCGAGCAGCGAGACATCCTTGCGCAGTTCGCGCGGCGCCACCGGCTTCAGCTCCTCAAGGATGAGCTGGGTGTTGGCGAGCCACTGCTTGTAGGGGTGCTTGGCCGCGATCTCCGACTTGATCTCCTCATCGGAGATGATGCGGCCCTTATCGAGGTCGATGAGCAGCATCTTGCCGGGCTGCAGGCGCCACTTCTGGACGATGTGCTTTTCCTCGACCGGCAGCACGCCGGCCTCCGAGGCCAGGATGACGCGGTCGTCGTCGGTGACGATGTAGCGCGCGGGCCTGAGACCGTTGCGGTCGAGCGTCGCGCCGATCTGGCGGCCGTCGGTGAAGCAAACCGCCGCCGGGCCGTCCCACGGCTCCATCAGGGCCGCGTGATACTCGTAGAAGGCCTTGCGGTCCTCGCTCATCAGCTTGTTGCCGGCCCAGGCTTCCGGGATCAGCATCATCATGGCATGCGCCAGCTTGTAGCCGCCCTGGAACAGGAACTCGAGCGCGTTGTCGAAGCAGGCCGTGTCCGACTGCCCCTCGTAGGAGATCGGCCAGAGCTTGGAGATGTTGTTACCGAACAGCTCGGAGTCGACCGAGGCCTGGCGCGCCGCCATCCAGTTGTTGTTGCCGCGCACGGTGTTGATCTCGCCGTTGTGCGCGACCATGCGATAGGGGTGTGCGAGCTTCCACGACGGAAAGGTGTTGGTCGAAAACCGCTGGTGGACCAGGATCAGCGCGGTCTCGAAACGCGGGTCCGACAGGTCCTTGTAGTAGGCTCCGACCTGGTTGGCCAGGAACATGCCCTTGTAGACGATGGTGCGCGCCGATAGGGACACGCAATAGGCGCCGACGTCCTTGTTATCGTTCTCGGCATAGATGCGGCCCGAAATGACCTTCCGCAGCAGATAGAGCCGCGCCTCGTATTCCTCATCGTCATCGATATCGGGCGTGCGGCCGATGAACACCTGGCGATGATGGGGTTCTGCGGCGACGATATCCGGCGCCTTGGACAGCGACGAATTGTCTACCGGAACGTCCCGGAAACCGAGCACCGGCAAGCCTTCGGATTGCGCCGACTCGCGGATGATGTCGTCGAGATGGTCGCGCATGGCCGCATCGTGCGGCATGAACCAGTGGCCGACGCCATAGTGGCCGACCGGCGGCAGCTCAACGCCCTGCCTGGCCATCTCCTCGCGAAAGAAGCGGTCGGGAATCTGCACCAGCACGCCGGCACCGTCGCCCACCAGCGGATCGGCGCCCACCGCGCCGCGATGGGTCAGATTGTTGAGGATGAAAAGACCGTCCTCGACGATCTTGTGCGACTTCCGGCCCTTCATGTTGGCAATGAAGCCGACGCCGCAGGCGTCGTGCTCGTTGCGCGGATCATAAAGGCCTTGCGCATTGAGGCCGTTGGGAGTTCGCAGGGTAGTTTGGGTGGTAGTACGTTTGGCGGCCATGGCTTTCGTCTGCACGTGCGCCAAAGGCTGCGTCGTCACAGATGTCGTCATGTCCGTCATCGTCGTCTTCTTTCGATCTCTCCTGCCCTCGCGGGCGTTTCACATACGCTGCCAGGCTGTCGGTCTCATCCGAAGGTCGGCAGCAGCCGTTTTAGACGTTCCCCGGTAAAGGCATGTCGAGTGCTCGCATGCCATCCCCAGCAGATGCGCGAAACGGGCCAGTCGGGCCGATGTTCCACACACCAGACGCAGCGACAGCCGGACCAGGCACTATAGCCCAAGTCCGGCAGGTGTTTGCGCGGAAAATAAGACAGCACTGCTGTCCTATTTTTCTTATCGCAGAATTCTTTCCGTCACACAAGACCGATTCACAAAAAATCGGCGCGAAGCACGAAAGAAAATTTCTTCCAACGAAGGTGGGGCGAAACTTTCCACCCGGCCATTTTTGAGGCCATTGCGGGCTGGCGCAGCCGGCCGCGCGGAATTTTATGCTCTGGCTCTTGCGAAATCGCCCCGAAACCGGCCAAGGTCGGCCCGGTTTTCAACTTGCATCCCCCGGAACAAGAACATGTTTTTTGCCTCTGACAACTGGGCCGGCGCCCACCCCAAGATCGCGGCCGGCCTTTCGGCCCACGGCACGGGCTTTGCCTCGGCCTATGGCACCAGCGACATCGACCGGAAGGTTGGCGAGCGTTTCAACGAGATCTTCGAGCGCGAGGTTTCGGTGTTCTTCGTCGGCACCGGCACGGCCGCGAACTCGCTGTCGCTGGCGGCCTACAACCAGATCGGCGGCGTTTCCTTCATGCATCGCGACGCGCATATGCTGGAGGACGAGTGCGGCGCGCCCGAATTCCTCACCGGCGGCTCGCGGCTGCGCGCAGTCGACGGCCCGCTCGGCCGCATGACGGCCGAAAACCTCGAACGCGCCATCGCCCATTTCGAACCGGAAGTCGTTCATTCGGGCGTGCCGATGGCGGTTTCGGTCACGCAGGCCACCGAGGTCGGCACTATCTACAGCCTGGCCGATCTCGACGCGATCTCGGCCATCGCCAAGAAGCGCGGCCTGCCGCTGCATATGGACGGCGCGCGCTTTGCCAACGCCCTGGTAGCGCTGGACACGACGCCCGCCGAGATGACCTGGAAGCGCGGCGTCGACATCGTCTCCTTCGGCGGCACCAAGAACGGCTGCTGGTGCGCCGAGGCCGTCGTCCTGTTCGACACCTCGAAGGCGCGCGAATTCAGCTTCCTGCGCAAGCGGGCAGCACAGCTCTTCTCGAAATCGCGCTTCATTGCCGCGCAGTTTGACGCCTATCTGGCAGACGGCCTGTGGCTGGAAAACGCGCGCCACTCCAACGCGATGTCCGCAAAGCTTGCAGACGCCATCGCGGCATCCAGCAGGATACGCCTTGCCTGGCGGCCGCAGGCCAACGAGGTCTTCGCGGTGATGCCCAAGTCCGCCATGAAGGAATTCACCGACGCCGGCGCGGTGTTTTATCCCTGGAACACGCCGCGCGGTTACACCGACCCGATCGGCGCCGATGAGACCATGTGCCGCTTTGTCACCAGCTTCGCCACGACCGCCGAGGAAGTGGACCGCTTTGGTGCGCTGATCGCCTGATCCGGAACCGGCAGGCAGAAAAAAGGCGGCGCCCAGTGGGCGCCGCCTTGCTCGGGAGGAGCGTATCAGATTTTTAGTGCGCGGCCTTGGCTTCGATCTGCTTGGCCGATTTGTCCGGGGTACCGATCTCGATCTTGCGAGGCTTGAGTTCCTCAGGGATCGTCCGCCTGAGGTCGATGTGCAGCAGGCCGTTCTTCAGCCGGGCGCCGACGACATCGACATGGTCGGCAAGCTGGAAGCGGCGCTCGAAAGCGCGCGAGGCGATGCCGCGATAGAGAATTTCGGAGCCCTCGCCAGAACCCTCATCCTTGCGCTCGCCCTTGATGCTGAGCACGTTGCGATGGGCCTCGATGGCGATGTCGGATTCCGAAAAGCCGGCTACAGCCATGCTGATGCGATAGGAATCCTCACCCGTCCGCTCGATATTGTAGGGCGGATAGGTGGTCTGGCCGCTTTCAGGCTGGCCAACGGAATCGAGCATGGTGAAAAGTCGGTCAAAACCGACGGTCGAGCGATAAAGCGGCGAAAAATCAACGTGACGCATGGTTCTGTTCTCCTGTTGAGCAACATGGTTTGCGTTTGACCTGCATGAAACCCGTTATGGCGTTTCGGAGCGGTCAGCGGCCCCGGTTCTCGGCGGCCACAGCAGACATTTGGGTGGCGCCCCGCGAGGTTTCAAGGGCTTGTCTTCACTGCAAAAGCGGCACCGCAAATTGCCAGCTTCGCACCCTGGCGAGCAACCCGACGCCTCGATGAACGCGGCATGAACCGCGTCTTCGGGCTGCGTTCAGGCCGCTCGCACTAGTTTGTTTTCGACATCGCGATTGCGGCTCTGAAGGGCCCCGGTCAAGAGGTCCGAACCCGGGTGTCACGTCCCTTCCTCCCGGATCGACTAAGGCCGGAAGTAGGTCTGCTGCTTCCGGCCTCTATTTCTTTCTGCGCGACGGTTGGAATTTCTTTGCTTTTCGCTGCTACAGCTTTAGGTCGTAGATAGCATCAGTGGCGTCCCCTCCCTCCACGCAGCCGAAGCGATGACGGATCTGTTTTACGACATCCCCGGAAATCCCAGGCCGGAAGGCGGCGTTTGCGGCTTCCTCACGGCACGTGACGGCAAGAAGTTTCGCTATGCGCATTTTCCCGCAACGGCGCGGCCGCTGAACGGCACGGTGGTGCTGCTGGCCGGCCGCAACGAAGCAATCGAGAAATATTTCGAGACCATCCGAGACCTTGCCGCGCGTGGCTTCGGCGTCGCCACCTTCGACTGGCGTGGCCAGGGCGCTTCCGACCGCCTGTTGCGCGACGGGGCGCGCGGCTATGTGCAGAGTTTTGACGACTACGAGCATGATCTCGAGCAGTTCTTTGCCGAGGTCGTGCTGCCTGACTGCCGAGGCCCCTATTATCTGCTTGCGCATTCGACCGGGGCGCTGGTTGCGCTGCTTGCCGCGCCGTCGCTGGTGAACCGCATCCGCCGCATGGTCCTGATGGCGCCGTTCCTGGCGCTCTCCAAGTCACCTTTATCGATGCAGGCTCTGGGGCGCCTTGCCTCCGTCTGTTGCGGGGCCGGGCTCGGTCGGCTCTATGCGCCCGGTGGGCGCGACACGCGCAAGGCGGAGCCTTTTGACCAGAATAAGCTGACCAGCGACCAGAGGCGCTACGAGCGCAACAGTCTTCTCTACGAGACCCACCCGCAACTGGCCATCAGCGCCCCGACATTCGCCTGGATCCGCGCCGCCAGCGAGGCCATCGCCCGCGTGCAGGAGCCCGATTTCATGGCGCGACTGCAGATCCCGATGCTGCTGATCGCCGCCGGTGCCGATTCAGTGGTTTCAAGCTATGCCATCGAGGCCTATGCCGCGCGGCTGCGCGTCGGCTCCATGCTGACCATACGCGGCGCGCGCCACGAACTGCTGCAGGAAGCCGACCTCTACCGCGAGCAGTTGCTCGCGGCCTTCGATGCCTTCGTGCCGGGCAGCGACGCGCCGGTGATGTGAGGCAGTTCGTCCGCGCGCCTAGTTGGCGTCCGTTCGATTAGCCGCGCAAATACTCCATCGCCGCGGCATGCAGTTCCGGCGTGGCGGCAGCAAGGATGTCGCCGCCCTTCTCGGCCGGCTCACCGTTGAAGGTGGTGACCACACCGCCCGCCTTCTCGATGATCGGGATCAGCGCCACGATGTCATAGGGCTGCAGGCCCGGATCGGTAACGATGTCAGCATGGCCGGCGGCCACCATCGCAAAAGCGTAGCAATCGGTGCCGTAACGAGCGAGACGCACCTGCTTTTCCAGCCGGTCGTAGAGCCCACGCTTCTCGCCCTTGAACAGCGCCGGCGTGGTGGTGAAGAGCGTGGCATCGGCAAGCGAGGTCGTCTTGCGCGTCGCAAGCTTGCGGCTGCCGCCTGGGCCCTCATAGTAGGAGCCGCTGGCATCGGCATAGAACAGCTCGCCCGTGAAGGGTTGCGACATCATGCCGGCGACCGCATCGCCGTCTACCGTGAGCCCCACCAGCGTGCCCCACACAGGCAGGCCGGAAATATAGGCGCGGGTGCCGTCGATCGGATCGATCACCCAGACATGGCTGCTCGACACATTCTCGTTGCCGTGCTCTTCGCCAAGGATGCCGTGCGTCGGATATTCTGTGTTGATCAATGCGCGGATGGCGCGCTCGGCCTCGCGGTCGGCCTCCGTCACCGGATCGAAGCCGCCCGCCTCCTTGTTGGAGACCGTGTTCTGCTGACGAAATCGCGGCAAGGTCTCCGCCGCCGCAGCTTCGGCGATCCGCCGCATGAAATCCACCGTGACTGGCAATCGCCCCTCCTGATCCTGCGCGAGCATCGTTTCCTGTCCACACACGCTTTGCCACAGTGCCGCGGCTTAAAAAAGCGTGAATGTCGCTTGACTTTTGTGCAGTGCACAATAACCTTTCAGTCGGACAGTTTGGCTGTCCGATGCCCTCCTTGGGCGTTTCCTCCCTAGACTTCGACCGCGCTGTGCGAACGGCGCGGTTTTTTTTCCAAGATGTCCTGGCTCCAATTGGCCGGCTGGGCGTTCGCACCCGTTATTCGGCGGCGAGCGGCAGGTCGCGGATGTCGTCGTCGGGAATGGACATCAGGTCGGCGCAGAAGCGGCTGAGATCGTCGGCCAGCGCATCGAAGCCCGCCGAGCGCTGGAAAGTCCGCTCGTTCATGTAGAGGCCACGGTTGATCTCGATCTGCAGCGCATGGAGATTGCGCGGCGGGCGGCCGTAGTGCTCGGTGATGAAACCGCCGGCATATGGCTTGTTATGGGCGACCGTGTAGCCCATCGAGACCAGCAGGCCGATGGCCGCCTCGGTGAGCGCGCGCGACGCGGACGTGCCGAACCGGTCGCCGACGATGAAATCCGGGCGGATGCCGTTTTCGCCGCTACGCACGCTGGCGGGCATGGAGTGGCAGTCGATCAGCACCCCAAAGCCGAAACGCGCATGGGTGCGCGTGAGCAACCGCTTCAGCGTGTCGTGATAGGGCTTGTAGATCGCTTCGATGCGGCTGATCGCCTCCGCCAGCGGCAGCCGGCCGGCATAGATGTCGAGCCCATCGCCCACCAGCCGCGGCACCGTGCCGAGCCCGCCGGCGACCCGCGCCGAGCGGATATTGGCAAAGGGCGGCACCGGCTCGATGAACATGCGTGGATCGAGCTCCCACGGTTCGCGATTGACGTCGAGATAGGCGCGCGGAAAATTCGCCGCCAGCAATGGCGCGCCGAGCACCACCACACCGCCGAACAGCTCGTCGACATAGCAATCTTCCGAACGGCGGATGGCGTCGCGATCGAGCCGCGCCATGGCCAGGAAGCGCTCGGGATAGTGCCGGCCGCTGTGCGGCGAGTTGAAGACGAAGGGCACCCGCTGTTCCGCGCTCGCCCGAACTTCGAAGGGCGCCACCACGGAAAAGTCGTCATTGGCCGTCATGGCGCATATCCAGGCTGGCAAGCACGCTGTCTCATGTCACGAAAGTGCCATCAGGCGGGCGGCGAGTCCAGCAATTCGCAAGATGGCGGCGAGGTTCCGCCGGATGACGCTGCGGGCGGCATTCACTTGATGTTTACCCTCCGCGCTTCATATACGGGATGGTTAACGGGGCTCCAGCGCAGCGGGTCCCGCGGAGAGATTCGGACAGGATACGATGACACGCATTCTTCTGGCGGAAGACGACGACGACATGCGTCGATTTCTGGTGAAGGCGCTAGAACGCGCCGGCTATGACGTAAGCGATTTCGACAACGGCGCCAGCGCCTATGAACGGCTGCGCGAAGAGCCCTTCTCGCTGCTGCTGACCGACATCGTCATGCCGGAGATGGACGGCATCGAGCTCGCCCGCCGCGCCACCGAAATCGACCCCGATCTCAAGGTGATGTTCATTACAGGATTCGCCGCCGTGGCCCTCAATCCCGATTCGAAAGCACCGCGCGACGCCAAGGTGCTGTCGAAACCCTTCCATCTGCGCGACCTCGTCACCGAGGTCGAAAAAATGTTGCACGCCGCCTGAGGCGGATTTCCGGGCTTTGGGAAAGGTTGGTCAAAAATCTGCAACTTTTCCCTTTTCCCGCTATTGACGGCCCAGGCCAAAAGTGGTCTATGCCGCGACATCGGATGGGCGTGTAGCTCAGCGGGAGAGCACTACGTTGACATCGTAGGGGTCACAGGTTCAATCCCTGTCACGCCCACCATCCACCAAAGAAAACAAGCAGTTAGCGCCAGGCGCGGCCATCGGCCGCCGGGTCTGAAGCAGGCTGGCAAGGCGCTCTTCTCAGCGCCAGCGGGTGCCACCACTGCACGGAATGCGGTGACCGGTCGACCTGCCACCGCAGGCGTTTTCCATTCGTTTTGGCGTTCGAGGCGTGGCTAGCGGCCTAGGCAAATTTGGCCACGTGCGCCGAAGAAGCAGATGCCGCCGGAACGCTTGGGGCCACCGCGCACGCGGTCCAAAAACCGCGAATTGACCCAGCCATCACGCGTGCGTCGAGACTGAACATGACACCAGCGGCGTGAAGAGGCACAGCGGGTGACATTTACCCTCTCCCCGGCGCGTAGACGGCCTACGACGCGATGGTGGGGACCAGGTCCCGAGCGAACATCGACGCTCCCCGTGACGACTGCTCGGGCCGCCTCTACGGGCACCACAGGCATGACGATCGTTGTTGCTGCAAGAGCAGCCAGGATTGCCATTTGCTTCGGATTCATGACTTGCCTCCTATGGCGGGGTTCAATTCCACAAAAGCGCATACGGTCATGCTTGACCCGAAAACATAGGCCGGGACGGATTGAAAGCCAGCAGCCGTTCCATGTCAGGGAGCCAACCTCGGTTCGGCTTTTGAACCGATCTTTACGTCGGTAGGGCGAACTGGTATCTGGCGGGCACTGGCATCACTGCCTCCGGTCGCAGCCTACCCGGTCAAAACAAGGACACCGAGATAGTCATCGTACGCCGCACTTGGCGATGTACCTGCGGAGGGGGCCTTTTAGGAAAGGCGCTCACACTTGTCGCAATCCAACATCTACTCAGAACTCACTCAGCTCGGCAAAGACACGCCCATCCCCACCGGCCCGGAAACCGCTGTGCTGGAGAGGGTGCGCAACCCGCAGGCGGGCGTCCGCTATTGCGTGCGCTTCACGGCGCCCGAATTCACCTCGCTCTGCCCGATGACGGGCCAGCCCGATTTCGCGCACATGGTCATCGACTATGTTCCCGGCGAGTGGCTGGTCGAAAGCAAGTCGCTAAAGCTGTTCCTGACGTCCTTCCGCAACCACGGAGCCTTCCACGAGGATTGCACCGTGTCGATCGCGACGCGGCTCATTGAACGCCTGGAGCCCGAATGGCTCAGGATCGGCGGCTACTGGTATCCGCGCGGCGGCATTCCGATCGACGTCTTTTATCAGACCGGGGCGGCCCCGGCCGACGTCTGGATCCCCGAGCAGGGCGTCCCACCCTACCGCGGGCGGGGGTGAGGCAAATCCAGGAGCGCAAATGAAAACGGAGCGACCATCGCCGCTCCGTTCAATGCAGTGCTTCTGTCGTTCCTTGACGGCTTAGCGCGCGCCCCAGGTGTCGGTCAGCCGGTAGCCCTCGGGCCACGGATCCGATGGGTCGAGCATGTGCTGATGCGTGCCGGTGATCCAGGCGCGACCTGAAATCTCCGGCAGGATCGCGGGACGGCCACCGACCTCGGTGGTGCCGGCGATGCGGCCCGTGAAGGTCGAGCCGATCACCGAAACGGCGGTCAAACTATCCTCCAGTCCCATCTGGCCGCGTGCGTGCAACACCGCCATCCGTGCCGACAGCGCCGTGCCGGTGGGCGAGCGGTCGACCTTGCCGGGCTGGATAGCAACGGCCGCGCCGGCGCGCAGGCCTTCCGCCGTGCGCTCGACGGGACCGGCAAAGAGGCAGAACGAGAAATGCTTCCAGTCGGGGTTTTCGGGATGATGGAAGCCAAGTGCTGCATTGGCAGCATTGGTGATCTTCACGCCAAGCTTGGCAATGTCATGCGCCTCATCGGCCTTGAGGTTGAAACCCAGCGCCGCGGCATCGACGATGACGAAGCTGTCGCCACCATAGGCGGTGTCGACAGTCAGGGTGCCAAGCCCCTCGACCTCGAGCTTGGCGTCTAGCCGCTCGGCGAAGCTCGGCAGGTTGCGCACGAAGATGCGCTCGGCCTTGCCGTTCCGGCATTCGGCCCGAACGCGGACGAGACCGCCCGGGGCTTCGAGGGTGATTTCCGTGACCGGCTCCTGCATCGGCAGGATGCCGCTGTCCAGCAGCACCGTGGACACGCAGATCGAGTTCGATCCCGACATGGGCGGAGTGTCCTCCGGTTCCATGATGATGAAGGCCGCATCGGCTTCCGGGTGCTTCGGCGGCACCAGGAGATTGACATGGCGGAACACGCCGCCGCGCGGCTCGTTCAGCACGAAGTTGCGCAGGGTGTTGTCGCGGGCGATCCAGCGGCTCTGTTCCCAGATCGTATCGCCGGGCGGGGGCGTGACCCCACCAACGATCACATCGCCCACCTCGCCTTCGGCGTGGGCGGAGATCACATGAATGGTTTTAGTGCTGCGCATGGTTCCTCCTTAGAGCATGATCCCATCAGACTTTTCAGATAAGATCATGCGGCAAAACAATAACTTAGAGCGGGGGTGGCGGCCCGAAGAGAGGTTATCTCACTCTAAGCAAGCCAGTCCGGCAGGCGCTCGGGCACATACCCGGTGAGCGCAGCGGTCACGCAATCAGCCAGGTTGCCGAAGCGCACCGCGCGACCAGAAAGACCGGGACCGTAGTGGGCGTATTTGCCGGAATTCGTCATCAGCGCGCGGGTCCGCGTCGGGAACAGCGGCTCGGAAATCGAACACCAGCACAGATCGGGCAGCACCTGCACACCGCTCTCCTGCAGCCGCGCCAAAGTGCCATCGCTACGCGCTTCGGCGATCACCTGGTTTCCGGCGGTGACGATGACCGACACGTCGGGGCTGCGCTTGCGGCCGCCCAGCGCCTCGGCCAGCATCCGGCATTCGTCGAGCGACGCATGCGGGCTGCCGATGGCGACGAGTTCCACCTGCTCCGGTCCGGCATTGAGGACCTTCCATGCCGCTGCCATATCGGCGTGGGTGATGACGACGGTGTCGGCACCTTCGGCCGCGGCGCCGTCGGCTTCGGGCGTCACGCCTTCGACATGCAGCATTGGCGCGGCTGAAGTGGTGCCGAATGCCGCGCAGAGCGCCTTGAGATCATCGCGCGAAGGCCGAGCCGACGCGAGGCCGCGCAGGAGCGGAATGCGGTCGGGTGCCGCGCGGCCGGCGAGATAGCCGATCAGCGGCCAGAAGGCATCATCCACGGCCTCGGGCAGTTCCACGTCGATGACGCGCCGGGCCTTGCGATGGATGTCGAGATAGACACCCGACAGGGGCGCACGCCCCGTCAGCGCGATGCAGAGATCGAGGAAATCGGGATGCTTCGCCGTCCGCGCCCCGAGCACGGTGTTGGCAAAGATCACGGCGTTGGATTCCGCCCAGGCGATCTGCTCGCCGGCGCGAGGCGCGCTGTCGAGCAGATAGGGTGAACAGGTGAATGTCGGCCGGCACCCCATGCGGACATAGGCGTCGGCGAGACGCGCCGCCGGGTCGCCGAACGAGTCGGGCACGCCCTGCGCCTGCCAGTTCGCACGATCGACCGAAATGGCATTCATGGTGGTCGGCACGCGGACGCGCGCGCCCATCTCGGCCATCTTTTCGGCAAAGGTCAGGTTCGCGGGGCTGGCATAGATGCAGCCGTCGATATGAGCCTGGGTCACGTCCACGAGACCCAGCGCCCCCTGCTGCGCGGCCATGGCGCAGATGATGCGCATGGCCTGCTGCACGGCCACTCCATCGTGACCTTCGAGCATGGCGCGATCGGCCTCGGTCAGCTCAAGTGCGGAGGTCGCCGGCGGGCTGACGGGCAGCGTCAGGCCATCGGCCTCGATCGCCGTATCAGTGATCCGCGCCGACTTCGCACGCGACAATGCAGCGAAGGCCTCGGGAGCGAGGCGCAGAACGGGCAGCGGCTTGCCGAACAGCTCGGATGCAATCAGCGCGCCGAGGGTCAGCACGTCCTCGGCTTCCAAAAACACCAGCGCTGCCGGCGCGCGGCCGGTCAGCACCAAGTCCAGGAGCACGCCGGAACCGGTGCAGGAGCCACGGCTCGACGGCATCATCAGGATGCTGCCGGTGAGGCAGGTTCCATGCAGCGGGTGATGCACATCGATCACGCTGCCGGTGGCGGGATTGACCCCGCCCCAGAAGCTCAATGCCTCCGCCGATACGATGACGGGGCCCTCGGCCGTGCCCCCAAGGATACTGCGAGCAGGCACTGCGTGGCTCATTTCACCACGAAGCCATGCGCGAAGGGATCGCGATCGTCGATGAAGATCGTGTTGATGCCGGTCTGCCGCGCCCAGCCCGCGATGGAGGGGATGATCGCATCGCGATCGGCAACCTTCGTCGCCGCCTCGACCCGGCCCTTGAACAACGAGCCGATGATCGATTCATGGACGAATTCGTCGCCGACCTTCAGCTTGCCCTTGGCGGCGAGCTGGGCCATGCGGGCCGAAGTGCCGGTGCCACACGGCGAACGGTCGATGGCCTTCTCGCCGTAGAACACGGCGTTGCGGGCATGCGCGCCCTCGACCGTCGGCTTGCCGGTCCACTCAATGTGGCTGAGGCCCTGGATCTGCGGATGCTCGGGATGGACGAACTCGTACTTTGCGTTGAGCGCCGCGCGCAGCTTCGGGCTCCAGCCTACCAGTTCGCCGGCGGTGTGGTCGGCCATATCGCGGAAATTCTTCTGCGGCTCGACAATGGCGTAGAAGTTGCCGCCATAGGCGACGTCAACGACGATCTCGCCCAGGCCCTCGACCTCGGCGGTCAGGCCTTCCGCATAGAGGAAGCCGGGCACGTTGGTGAGGCGCACTTCCTCAACGAAACGGCCTTCCTGGCGATAGGTGATGTCGACCTTGCCGGCAGGCGTGTCGAGCGACAGCTTGCCCGGCTCGCGCGGCGTGATCAGGCCATTCTCGATCGCCATGGTGATCGTGCCGATGGTGCCGTGGCCGCACATGGGCAGGCAGCCCGAGGTCTCGATGAACAGCACCGCCACGTCGCAGTCAGGCCGCGTCGGCGGATAGAGGATCGAGCCCGACATCATGTCGTGGCCGCGCGGTTCGAACATCAGGCCGGTACGGATCCAGTCGAACTCGCGCAGAAAATGCGCGCGCTTTTCCAGCATGTTCGCGCCCTCGAGGCGCGGGCCGCCGCCCGAAACGAGGCGAACGGGATTGCCGCAAGTATGTCCGTCAATGCACGAGAAAGTATGATTGGCCATGGCCGAGACCCCTGTCAGAACCTTTGAGGCGAGAAAGATGCAATGTCGATGGCGGGCGCCCTGCCGGTCAAGAGATCGGCGACGATCCGGGCAGTGCCCGCCGATTGAGTCAGGCCGAGATGGCCATGGCCGAATGCGTAGATAACGCGCTGCGTGGCGCGGGCAGCGCCGATTGCGGGCAGGCTGTCGGGCAGCGACGGGCGGAAGCCCATCCACTGCACCCCGCGCTCCGGCTTCAGCCCGGGCAGGAAGGCCTGCGCCTTGCGCAGCATGGCTTCCGAGCGACGGAAATTCGGCGGCAGCTTGAGCCCACCGAGCTCCACCGCGCCGCCGACGCGGATGCCGGTCGATAGGCGGGAGACGACGAAGCCATGACCGCCGAACGTGACCTGCGTGCGCAGGTCGAAGGCATCTGAGGGAAGCGTGGTGTTGTAGCCGCGCTCGGTTTCAAGCGGGATGCTCTCGCCGATGGTTCGCGCGATCCGGTGCGAGAAGGCGCCAGCAGCGAGCACGACCTTTGCCGCGCGCCGCACACCGCCATCGGCGGTCAGCACCTCGACGCCGCCGTCGACCGGGCGCAGCGCGATGACCTCGGCACGCTCGACCGGGCCTTGCTTTGAACGGAAGTGGTCGGCCAAGGCGATCGTGTAGAGCTTGGGGTCGGCAATGGAGTACCAGCCGGGGGTGAAGGTGCCATGCGTGAAGCGCGGCGAAAGGCCTGGCTGGATCACTGCCATCTCGGCTGCGTTGAGGTGACGGAACTCGATCCCGTGCTCCTCTCGCGCCTTCCAGCCGGGGAGCGAAGCCTTGAGTTCGGCTTCGCCCTCATAGACCTGAAGATTGCCCTCCTTGCGCAGCATGGGCATGGTGCCAGTCTGCTGCAGGAAGGGTTCCAGTTCTGCCTTGGACAGATCCATCATCGCGGTCTGAGCCGTGGTCGAATGGGCTACACGCTTGGGCGAGCAGGCGCGCCAGAAGCGGAACATCCACGGTGCGATCTGCACGGCATAGGCGGGCGGCACCGCCAGCGGACCGAGCGGATCGAGCAGCCACTTGGGCGCCTTTTTCAGGATGCCCGGCGAGGCAAGCGGCAGGATATCGGTGAAGGCAAAAGCTCCGGCATTGCCCGCCGATGCGCCGGCGGCCGGGCCTTCGCGATCCAGCACGGTGACGGAAAATCCCCGCGCCTGCGCGGCAATCGCCGCCGACAGCCCGACGACCCCTGCCCCGATAACGATGACGTCGGCCTCAGCCTGCTCTTTCATCATGCCCTCAATGCGTTGCGGCAAGGAACTTCTTGGTCTCGGCGTGCTCCGGCGCGTCGAACAGCTGCTCCGGCTGGGCAATCTCGGCCATGATACCCTGATGGAAGAAAGCCACGCGGTCGGAGACCTCGCGGGCGAACTTCATTTCATGGGTAACGCAAATCATGGTCATGCCCTCGGAAGCGAGCATACGAAGCGTATCCAATACCTCACCCACCAGCATGGGGTCGAGCGCCGAAGTCACCTCGTCGAACAGCATGTATTCTGGCGACATTGCGAGCGCGCGCGCAATGGCCATGCGCTGCTGCTGGCCGCCCGACATGCGGTTCGGATAGACCGAAAGCTTCTCGGCGAGACCGACATGGGTCAGTTGCTTGACGGCCATCTCCTCGGCCTTCTGCTTGGACATGCCGAGCACCTTGCGGGGCGCGAGCATGACATTCTCCAGCACGGTCAGATGCGGGAAGGCGTTCCACTGCTGGAAAACGATGCCCACCTTCTGGCGCAGCTTGTTGAGGTCGGTGGTCTTGGCATGGACATCGGTGCCGTCGATCACGACCTTGCCCGCTGCGATCGACTCCAGGCCGTTGATGCAGGTGAGCAGGGTCGACTTGCCCGAGCCGGAGCCGCCGATGACGGTGACGACCTCGCCTTTCTTGACAGTCAGGTTGATGCCCTTCAGGACCTCCAACTGGCCGAAGGATTTGCGGACGTTTTCGATCTCAATCATTGGGGGACCACCGTTTTTCGAGATACCCGCCAAGTCGGGCGATGGGAAGGCTGATGATGAAGTAGATGGCGCCGCAGATCAGCAGGATGAACAGAGGCTCCTGCAGGCGCGTGACGAGGATCTGCGAGGCACGCAGGAGCTCGATCAACCCGAGCCAGAGCACGAGCGCGGAGTCCTTCATGACGCCGAGCGTCAGGCCGATCCACGAAGGCAACGAGACGCGGATGGCAAGCGGCGCCACGATGTAGCGCATGTCCTGGAACCAGGTCATGCCGAGCGAGCGGGCCGCGCGACGGGTGTTCATCGGCACGGAGTCGATGCCGCCGCGCACGATCTCGGTGCAATAGGCCGCCGTATAGAGCGACAGCACCACGCAGGACGTCGTGAAAGGGGGCCAGCCGAGCTTCATGATGGACTGCAGCGCGTTGCCCAGCACGAGCTGGATCAGGAGCGGCACCGAGCGGAATATGTCGAGCACGAAGGTGAGCGGAATCGCCCAGTAAGGTCCGAGCTGGAAGCGGATCACCCCGAACAGGACGCCGAGCACGGTGCCGGCGGCGACCGAAACGGCGGTGACTGTAAGCGTCATCCCCGCGCCATGCGCAAGGAAGACGAGATCACTCCAGGAGAGGGCAGTGTTGAACATCTCTCTCACCTGTCTCAGTAGCGGAACATGCGCGAGGCGAAGGCCCGGGCGGCCAGCGTCACGACCTTGGCGATGACGTAGTAGATCACCGCGGCGATCGCGAAGAACTCGAAGGTGCGGAAGGAGCGAGCGTTCAGCTCCTGCGTGATCCCGGTGAGGTCGGTGTTCATGCCGACGGTGACGCCAAGCGAAGTCATCAGGATCGCCCAGACCATCTGGTTAGTGACCGGCAGGAAGGCGACGCGCAGCATTTGCGGCAGCACGATCATCCGGAAGGCTTGCAGCGAGGTCATACCCAGCGAACGCCCGGCGCGTGCCTGGGTCTCGGGGATGGCCTTGAGCGCGCCACGAAAGTTTTCGGCCAGATAGCCTGCATTGTTGAAGGCGATGCCGACCAGGAGCGCAATGAACGGGCTCAGGTGGATGCCGAAATTGCCGAGGCCGAAATGGGCCATGTAGATCTGGAACAGAGCGGGCGTGTTGCGCGCCACCTCGACCCAGGCCGTAGCGAAACCGCCGAGCAGGCGGCTTCCGGACAGCCGGAACAGTGTCAGCACAATGGCGATTGCCATGCCGATGATCATGGACAGGAGCGCGATCTGCAGCGTGACCAACGCGCCATCAAGCATCTGCGGCAAAGCCTTCAGAGCCTGGTTCCAATGGAAGGTGTAGTGGAACATTACCGTCTCACATTGGGAAAGGATAAACGGCGCGAGGTGTTTTGCCTCGCGCCGCCAGAGAAACGGTCAGATCAGCGGTAGACGCCGTTCACCGCGAGCGACGGCACCTCGCCGCCAACCCACTTCTCGTAGAGTTCGGCGTAGCGGCCAGTGCGAACCTGCTGGTTGATGAACAGGTTCAGGTAGTTGATGAGGCCGTATTCCTCGCGGTTGGTGAAGAGCGCGACATAGTCGATGTCGTAGGGCGCGTTGCCGACGACAGAAATGCCGGCGAACTTGCCGCTCTTGACGTTGGACTGGGCAACCGTCGAGGTCGAAACCGTGGCGTCGATCTGGCCCTGGCTGAGCGCCAGGAAGACGTCGGCCTGGGTCTGGTACGGACGGAATTCGCCCACGCCCCATTCCTTGACCGACTTTTCGAGCGCGATGGCTTCGAACGTGCCGGCGGTGGCGCCGACGACCTTGCCCTTCATGTCTTCGAAGGACTTGACGCCCGACTTGTCGTTGGCCGTGACGGCCATCTGGAAGGCGAAGTAGGGAACGGTCATGCCGACCGTCTTGGCGCGCTCAAGCGTGTCGGAGGTCGAGGCAACGCCCACGTCGACGCGGCCCGACATCAGCGCCGGGATGCGCTCGGGGAACGGCGTCTCGACGATTTCGGCGGTGACGCCGAGCGCCTTGGCCAGATCGTTGCAGTAGTCGACGTCGAAGCCGATCGGGTTGTTGTTTTCATCGCGCGCACCCATCGGAGGGAAGTCGAGCACAACGGCGCAGCGAAGCGTGCCCGAGGCGATGATGTCGTCCAGCTTGTCGGCGTGAGCCTGGCCAGCCAGTGCGGTAGCGGCCATGAGGCCGAAGGCGAGGACCGAAGTTCTCATTCTTATACTCTCTCCCTGAGTAGGTCTGTCGGTTGACGAGGGCGCACTATTTCGTGTCGGAGAGCGTAAATCAATCCAAAAATACAAGGCGTATACAAAAAGTATATGAAGAGGACGCCTTGTCGCGCCGCAGGAAGTGGACCTTCCGCAATGGAAGGCCCACCCTGTCCGGCCGATCGCTGATCCCAAAAAGTTGGAGACTTTTGGACAGGGTCCTGCGGCAAAAGCGCATACCCGTGAGCGAGATGGCTCATCGAAGAGAAGCCATCCCGCTTGAGGGGATCAGGCGAAGAAGTCTTCGGGCAGCAGCCCTTCAGGCATGTTCTGGTAGGAGACCGGCCGCAGGAAACGGCGGATGGACATGGTCCCGACGCTGGTCGCCCCAAAATTGGTCGAGGCCGGATAGGGCCCGCCATGCACCATCGTGTCGACCACCTCGACCCCCGTCGGGAAGCCATTGACCAGCACGCGGCCCGCCTTGCGCTCAAGCACCGGGCGCAGGCGGCGTGCGGCGTCCAGATCGCCCGCATCCATGTGAATGGTCGCGGTCAGCTGGCCTTCGAACCCGCGTGCGATCTGCTCCATCTCATCGAGCGAGCCAACCCGAACCACCAGGCCGAGCGGTCCGAAGACCTCCTCGCCCAGCGCGTGGTCGGAAAGGAACTGTTCGCCCGTCGTCTCGAACAGATTGGGCTTGGCAGCCCGACCTGCCGACTCGGTCACGAGCAGCGGCTTCAGCGTATTGCGCGTCTCAAAGCGTGCCTGCCCGTCGTGATAGGCCTTGGCGATACCGTCGGTCAGCATGGTCTGCGGGCCGACTTTGCCCAGCGCCTCGACCGCAGCGCCGATGAAGCGGTCTGCATCGGCGCCATCGATCACCACGGCAATGCCGGGATTGGTGCAGAACTGACCTGCGCCCATGGTGAGCGAACCCGCCCAACCCTGGCCCAGCGACTCGGCGCGCGCCTTCAGCGCCTCGGGCAGCAACATCATCGGGTTGACCGAACCGAGTTCGCCGAAGAACGGGATCGGCTCCGGCCGTGCGGCGCAGAGATTGAAGAGCGCGCGGCCGCCGGCGAGCGAGCCGGTGAAGCCCACCGCCTTGATGCGCGGATGCTGCACCAGCGCATGGCCGACCTCGCGGCTGCCGCCCTGGATCAGCGAAAACACGCCGGGATGCACGCCGGTCTTGGCAATTGCCGCCTCGACGGCCTGGGCAATGATCTCGCCGGTGCCAGGATGCGCCGAATGGCCCTTCACCACCACCGGGCAGCCAGCGGCGAGCGCGGCAGCGGTGTCGCCGCCTGCGGTCGAGAAGGCGAGCGGGAAATTCGAGGCACCGAATACCGCCACCGGCCCGATCGGCCGCTGGATCAGGCGGATCTCGGGGCGCGGCGCCGGCTGACGCTCGGGCATTGCCGCGTCGAAGCGGCGATCGAGATAGTCGCCCTTCTCGATGTGGTCCGCGAACAGCCTCAGCTGGCCGGTCGTGCGGCCCCGCTCACCCTGCAGTCGCGCTTCGGGCAGGCCGGTTTCCTGGCTGCCGATCTCGGTGATCGCCTCGGCACGGGCTTCGATCTCGTCGGCGATGGCGCGCAGGAAGGCCGCGCGCTCCTTGCGCGAGGAATTGCCATAGCTCCAGAAGGCATCCTCAGCGGCCTCGCAGGCGCGGTTCACCAGATCCACGGTACCGGCGGCAAAGTGATGCACGGGGCCGTGCGCCGGGGCGCTGGCGAACGTACCCGCGCCATCGAGCCATTCGCCCGCGACGAGGTGTTTTCCTTTTGGGGTGAAGACCATATGAGGTTCCTTTCTCGATGACCCGGCGCGGGGTTCGGTGACGAACGACCTGCCGTCGAATTTGCACTTGTCGAGTATTTGTATACTCTATGTATGCAAAACATCAACCGCACTGCCCGTTCCGGTCGGGCTCAGCCACGAGAGAGACGACATGAGTAATACCACCGCCCTGCCGATCAGCGCGCTGCACGAGCGCGTCGAGGCAATCTTCCGCAAGGCGGGTCTCAACGCCATTCAGTCGGGCGCGCTGGCCCGGGTGATCACGGCCGGAGAACGCGACGCCTGCAAATCGCATGGCATCTACCGAATCGAAGGCACGCTGCGCACGGTCAAGGCGGGCAAGGTGAAGCCGGATGCGGTGCCGGAACTCGTGCTTCAGGAAGGCTCGGCGATCGTGAGGGTGAATGCCAAGAGCGGCTTTGCCAACCCGGCCTTCGAGCTTGGAGTGCCGGCCCTCATCGAGCGCGCCCGCTCTTTCGGCCTCGCCGCCCTCGTCATCAATGACTGCACGCATTTCTCCGCCCTCTGGCCGGAGGTGGAAGCGCTGACCGAACAGGGTCTGGCCGGACTGGTCATGTGCCCCAGCTACTCGACCGTCGCGCCCACCGGCGGCAACAAGCCGCTGCTCGGCACCAACCCAATCGCCTTCGGCTGGCCGCGCCCGGGCAAGTCGCCCTACGTCTTCGACTTTGCGACTTCGGTTGCCGCGCGCGGCGAGATCGAGCTGCATCGCCGTGCGGGTAAGCCGTTGCCGGAAGGCTGGGCGATCGACGCGGAAGGTCATCCGACCACCGATCCGGAAGCCGCGCTGGCCGGCGCCATGCTGCCCTTCGGCGGACACAAGGGTTCGGCCATCGGCACGATGGTCGAGCTCCTGGCCGGCATCATGATCGGCGATCTGACCAGCCCCGAAGTGCTCGAATATCTCGGCACCACGACGCTGGCCCCGCCTCATGGCGAACTCATCCTCGCCTTTTCCCCTGAAGCCTTCTCTGCCGGCCGCCCCGGCGATCCCTTCGCGCGTGCGGAGATCCTGTTTGAGGCGATCGCCGGCCAGGGCGCCCGCCTGCCCTCGCAGCGCCGCTACGCCGCGCGCACCAAATCCGAGGCCGAAGGCATCATCCTGACCGCGGCCGAGATGGAACAGCTCGACCGCCTGCTCGCGCTCGGGCTCGACGCCGTTTCGTAAAGTCGAAAACCTGGGGCGAGGTGACGACCCAAAGGGAAGTCATCTCGCTCTGGGAGACGGCCAAGGCCATCGCTCTCGCATTCGTCTTGGACAAAAAGAAAAGGCCCTCCCGCCGGGAGGGCCTTGTCATATCAGGAGATCGCTAGGGATCAGCCCTTGTACTTCTGCACCGCGCCGGGGAGCTTGCTCCACTCGGCATACCAGGTGTCGAACAGCTTCAGCTGGGTTTCGACATAGCCGCGCTGGCTCTCGGACAGGGCATCGGTTTCGTTGAAGTGCAGCGTGTATTCCTTGTCGCCCTTCAGCACCATCATGTGCTTGAAGTAGAGAACGAGGTCCGGGCCTTCGTCGAAGGAGGAGAGGACGGCGAGCGCCTGCTCCAGCTCCAGCGCGCGCTGGCGGGCATCCGCATCGCCGGCGGCAGCCGCCTTCGACAGGTTGCACATGTGGATGACTTCCTTCGGCAGCACGCAGCCGATGCCGGTGATAGCGCCAGTGGCGCCGCAATTGACGAAGCCGTGGAAGACGCAGGTGTCGACGCCGATCATCAGCGAGACTTCATCGTCGCGGCTGGTGATGTTCTCGGCTGCATAGCGCATGTCGGCAGCGCCGCCGAACTCCTTGAAGCCGATGAGGTTCGAGTGCTCGGCGCGCAGCGCGAAGAACAAGTCGGCGCGCGTGGCGAAGCCGTAATAGGGGCTGTTGTAAATGACGGCCGGCAGATCCGGGGCGGCCGACAGGATCGCCTTGAAGTGGTTCTTCTGGGCAGCGATGACCGAACCACGCGAAAGCACGCGCGGGATGACCATCAGGCCCTGGGCGCCGACCTTCTGGGCGTGTGCGGCATGCGACACGGCCGAAGCGGTGTTGACGGCACCCGTGCCGACGATGACCGGAATGCCGGCCTTCACCAGGCGCTCCACGCCTTCCTGGCGCTGCGCGTCGGTCAGGAGCGGCCAGTCACCCATGGAGCCGCAGTAAACGACCGCCGACATGCCCTGCGCGATCAGCTCCTTGCCCTTGCGGACAAGCGCGTCGAAGTCAGGGGTGCGGTCCTCCTTGCACGGGGTCATCAATGCGGGAATTACGCCGGAAAAAATCTTGGCCTTCATCACAAACTCCTCTGGGCCTGTCATATCGGCACGACCGTCACGCCGGAACGACGCCGTATCCATGCCCCTCGCCGTCGATTATACGCTTTGCATTTTATTTGTCGACAAGAAATCGACAGCAAATTCACAACGCCATGTTCAGCCGCTCGTTACGGGTAAAAAGCTGCTGGATCTGGTGAACGATCTGCTCGGCATGCGCCTTGGCGAGACGGTCGGCAGCCTCGACATCGCGGGCAGCAATGACGGCGATCATGTCCTCATGCTCATCGACGAAACGCTGCGGCAGACGGTCATTGTAGGACTGGTAATAGAGCCGCAGGATCCGCCGCCCCTCGTCCAGGAGCCGGTTGAAAAGGCTGGTGAAATACGGATTGCGCCCGGCTTCCGAGATCGCCGAATGGAGAGCCGCATTGGTGGCGATCATCGCCAGCGCGTCCTGCGCCTGCACGGCAGCAGCGAATTCGGCCTGGCGGGCGCGGATCACCTTGAGGTCCTCTGCGCGATGATGCTCGGCCGCCAGTCGCGTCGTGACGCGGTACATCAGGACCAGCGCGTCGAAATAGGTGTGCATGTTCAGGAAGTCGATGTTCGACACCATGGTCGACCGGTTTGGCAGCGTGGCGATCAGCCCCTCGCCTGCCAGCCGCACCAAGGCCTCCCGAATGGGCGTGCGCGACATCTTGAAACGCTCGGCCAGTTGCACCTCGTCGATCGGGCTGCCCGGCGGCAGGACCAGGTCAAGGATCTCGTCGCGCAGCAGGTCGTAGACCATCTTCACGCCCGACCCTCGCTTGCGTTCGGGAATGGATTTGGTGTCGGCAGTAGTCATCGGGCATCCCTCTTGTCGACAAGAGAAATACGTCCCTGCGTCAACCGGATCAACCGTTTCCCCGTTCCATACCCGGAAGAGACACTGAAATGTGGATGACTGTCACAGGTTCGCCGCAAGCGGGGAACGGATTGGGTCTCGCGGCCGTTCTGCGCGCTGGAGCAGCGCGCCATGAGTAACGGGACCCGTCGAAGCGGCCTCCTTGGGCTCGCCAACATCCCTTCCGGTGTGAAGCCGACGGGAACCCGGACAGCGCTGCAACTATCCTCTTTCCGCCCTCGCTTTCTGGCGATCGCCAGTTCCCCCCCTGCCCCGGTATGATGGATGAAGGAAGAGAAGCCATGCTGATGAACAGACGTACCTTTTCCTCGGCACTGCTCGCAGCCGCTGCCGCTCCATTGATCCCAAAGCCCAGCGTAGCGGCGCCCCCTGCCGCAAATCCGACGAAGGCACGCAACATCGTGCTCGTGCATGGCCTGTTCGCCGATGGATCCTGCTGGTCCGAGGTGATCTCGCGCCTGCAGGCGGCCGGGCTCAATGCCACCTCCGTGCAGAACCCGCTGACGACCTTGCCTGAAGCGGTCTCATCCGCGCAACGCGTGCTGGCGCGGCAGGACGGGCCGACGGTTCTTGTCGGCCATTCCTTCTCCGGCATGATCGTCACCGAGGCCGGTATGGAGCCGAACGTCACCGCGCTGGTCTACGTGGCGGCGCGCGCACCGGACGCGGACGAAGACTATACGGCGCTTGCCAAGCGATTTCCGCCACCGCCGGCAAGTGCCGGGATCGTCTTTGACGGCGACGAGGGACGTCTTACCGAGGAGGCTTTTCTGCGCGACTTCGCCGGAGATCTGCCTGAGGCGCAGGCGAAGGTGCTCTATGCAGTCCAGGTGCCATTCCACAAGGCTTTGCTCACCGGCAAGACGGCACACGCGGCCTGGCGATCGAAGCCGACTTACTATGCCGTTTCCACCGAGGACCGGACAATCAATCCGGACCTCGAGCGCTTCATGGCAAAACGGATGGAAGCCAAGACTATCGAGCTGAAATCCAGCCATCTCTCGCTGATTTCTCATCCCGACGAGGTCACGCAGCTCATCCTCGAAGCGGCCGGGCAGAAACGATGAAGGCGAGAGGTCGAGAGACTCTTATGGTGTGCGAAGCCAGCCGCGGCACTATTCACCCAAGCTGCATCCGCTCCATGCGCAAGGCGGCGGCGCGGCGGTGGCCTTCAAGACCCTCGCTGGCGCTCTGGCGGATAGCGGGCGGTGCGACCGCCTCGACACCCGCGCGCTCGAGCCACTGGTGGGTGCAGACCTTGACGTATGAGCCGACCCAGAGCCCGCCGGTGTAGCGCCCCGCCCCCATGGTCGGCAGCGTGTGGTTGGTGCCGCAGCATTTGTCCGAATAGACCACGCTCGCCATCGGGCCGATGAAGAGCGAGCCGTAATTGCGCAGCTTTTTCGCGGTCGCTTGCGGGTCGACGGTGTGGACCTGCAAGTGCTCGGCAGCGATGAAGTCCGAATAGGCGATCATCGCCGCCTCATCCTCGCAGACGACGATCTGGCCGAAATCGCGCCAGGCAGGCGCGGCAACCGCCGCCGTGGGTAACCCCTCTAGCTGCCGCTCGACTTCGGCCAACGTAGCTTCGGCCAGCTTGGCGTCCGTGGTGATCAGGCCGACGCGGGTGCGTACATCATGCTCTGCCTGGGCCAGGAGATCGGTGGCGATCATGGCTGCGTCGCCGGAAGAGTCGGCGACGATGAAGATTTCGCTTGGCCCCGCCAGCTGGTCGATGCCGACTGGGCCGAACACCTGGCGCTTGGCCTCGTTCACATAGGCGTTGCCCGGGCCGACGATCTTGTCGACGGCGGGGATGGTTTCGGTGCCATAGGCCATGGCAGCGATGGCCTGCGCGCCACCGACGCGAAATATGCGATCGGCGCCCGACAGGTGGCAGCCCGCGATCATCGCCTGGTGCGCATTGGGCGGCAGGCAAGCGATCACCTCGTCGCAGCCGGCGACCTTGGCCGGCACGATGGTCATGACCGGGGCCGACAACAGCGGGTATCGGCCGCCCGGCACATAGGCGCCGATGCGCGCGATCGGAATGACGCGGTGCCCGAGATGCAGCCCGGGCAGCGGCTCGACCTCGAGCGGCAGCATGGTGGCAAGCTGCGCCTCGGCAAAAGCGCGCACGCGCTCGATGGCAAAACGGGTATCGGCAGCCGTCTGCGGGTCGAGGGCGGCCACCGCCGCCTCACGCTCGGCCATACTTACTTCGAAGTGCTCGACCTCGGCGCGGTCGAAGGTGCGGCTGTATTGGCGCAACGCCCCGTCGCCGCGCTCGCGCACTGCGGCAAGGACTTCCTTGACCGTCTTTTCGATCTCGCCGGTGTCGGCAGTGGCGGCAGGGCTGGGCGCCTTGAGGAAGCGTGTGCGGGCGGCAGGTTCGGCAGGCAGCGACATTTTGGTGTTCCGGATGAGTGGGATCGCACAGAGAGTGACGGACGCGTGCCAGCCAGACAATTGGGCCGGAAAGACGTGTCTAGTATTCCGACCAGTCACTGCTACCATCGGCACAAGCGATCCAGGGGGATGCCATGTCGCAAATCGGAGCACACCTGCGCGAACTGCGGCGGCGCCGACATCTCGGCATCAGGGAGTTGGCGGTGCGGTCGGGGATTTCGCATTCGACGATCTCGCTCATCGAGCGCGACCGCATCAGCCCGTCAGTGGATACTTTGAGCGCCGTACTGGACGCGCTGGGCACGACGCTGACCGGCTTCTTTTCCGGCATCAAGTCGTCCGTTCCGTCCTCTCCATTCTATTCGGCGCGGGATTGCATCGAAATCGGCAACAACGACTCGATTTCCTACCGGATGCTGGGCGTCAACTTCCCCAACCGCTCCATCCTGATGCTCCACGAGACCTATGCGCCCGGAGCGGACACCGGCGAGGCCTTCAGCCACCAGGCGCAGGAGGCCGGCTTCGTGATGTCGGGCGCTGTCGAGATCACGGTCGGTAACGACCGCCGCGTACTCAAGCCGGGCGACGGATACTATTTCGACAGCCGCTTGCCGCACCGGTTCCGCAATGTCAGCGGCGAGCCAAGCCAAATCATCAGCGCGGTGACCCCGCCGACATATTGAGCAGCGCTCGGCACATCAAAACTGGTCGATATCTTAACCAACAGCTGACCTAACGGCATCAGCTCTGTTGCACCAACCAGAGTTGTGCTTTTGTTATTCTATCCAGAGGTGGAACAAGGATAATAAAATGGCTTTCAAGAGGACAATCAGCACGATCGGCGCGGCAGCTTTGGCGCTTTCCCTTGCAGCGGGCGCGGCGGCGGCGCGTGACCTGACCATCGTTTCCTGGGGCGGGAATTACCAGGACGCGCAGAAGAAGATCTATTTCGAACCCTTCGCCAAGAAGCTCGGCAAGCCGGTGCTCGACGAAAGCTGGGACGGCGGCGTCGGCGTGATCGCCGCCAAGGTGAAAGCCGGCGAGCCGAACTGGGACGTGGTGCAGGTCGAGACCGAGGAACTCGAACTCGGCTGCACCGACGGCTTCTATGAAAAGATCGACTGGGAGAAGCTCGGCGGCAAGGACAAGTTCCTGCCGGCGGCGGCGCATGACTGCGGCGTCGGCGCCATCGTCTGGTCGACCTTGCTGAGCTACGACAGCGACAAGCTGAAGGACAACGTGCCGACCTCCTGGGCCGATTTCTGGGACACCAAGAAGTTCCCGGGCAAGCGCGGTCTGCGCCGTGGCCCGAAATATTCTCTCGAATTCGCGCTCATGGCCGACGGCGTGAAGCCGGCCGATGTCTACAAGGTGCTGCGCACGCCCGAGGGCGTGGACCGCGCCTTCAAGAAGCTCGACGAGATCAAGAAGGATGTCGTCTGGTGGGAGGCCGGCGCCCAGCCGCTGCAGTTGCTCGCCTCGGGCGAAGTGGTGATGACGACCGCCTATAACGGCCGCATCTCCGGCATCAACAAGACCGAAGGCAAGCACTTCAAGGTGGTCTGGCCGGGCAGCATCTATGCCATCGACAGCTGGGTGGTGCTGCGCAACAGCCTCAACAAGCAGGACGCGATGGACTTCATCGCCTTCGCCAGCGCCCCGGAAAACCAGTCCAAGCTGCCTGATTACATCGCCTACGGCCTGCCGCAGAAGCAAGCGGCCGCGGCCGTGCCTGCCGCCGAGGCAGCCGACCTGCCGACGGCGGAAGCCAACATGGTGAATGCAGTGGCGCTCGACGGTGCCTTCTGGGTCGACAACATCGAGGAGCTGACCAGCCGCTTCAACGCCTGGCTGGCGCAGTAAAGCGCCGGAACGACGGACAGCCCGCGCCTCGAGTGCGGGCTGTCCGACCATCATCTCCGGCTCGATCGGCGGGATGGTTCCTTGGGGTATTTTCCGGTCTGCGCCGGAAAGGCAGTGCCTGAAGTGAGGGAAATTTGTCGGCTTTCATTACTCTCGACCGCATCTCCAAGGCCTTCGGTCAGCTCAAGGTCGTCGATGAACTGGACCTCGAAATCGAGAAGGGCGAATTCGTAAGCCTGCTCGGGCCCTCCGGCTCGGGCAAGACGACGATCCTGATGATGCTCGCGGGCTTCATTGAACCGACGGGCGGCGAAATCAGGCTCGAAGGCAAGCGCATCGACCACCTGCCGGCCCATCGCCGCAACATGGGCGTGGTGTTCCAGAACTACGCGCTGTTTCCGCATATGACGGTCGCCGAGAACGTCGCCTTCCCGCTGATGATGCGCGGTGTTTCCAAAGCCGAGGCCGCCGAGCGTGTCGGCCGCGCCATAGACATGGTCAAGCTCGGCCATATCAAGGACCGCAAGCCAGCGCAGCTTTCAGGCGGCCAGCAGCAGCGCGTGGCGCTGACGCGCGCGCTGGTGTTCGAGCCGAGCGTGGTGCTGATGGACGAGCCGCTTGGCGCGCTCGACAAGCAGTTGCGCGAGCATATGCAGTTCGAGTTGCGCGAGCTGCATCGCCGTCTCGGACTGACCATCGTTTTCGTCACCCACGACCAGGGCGAGGCGTTGACGATGTCGAACCGCATTGCCGTGTTCAATGCCGGCCGGATCGAGCAGCTGGCTTCGCCGGAGGCGATATATGATCGGCCCAATACGCGCTTCGTTGCCGAATTCATCGGCGAGACAAACCTCTTTGCCGGCAAGGTGGAAGCCTGCGAAGGCCAGAAAGCCAGGATTAAGCTCGAGAACGGACCTATCGTCGAAGCGAGCATCCCCACCGATTTTGCCGCGGGAAACGCCGCTCTCGTCAGCGTACGGCCAGAGCGCGTAAGGCTGGCCGAACAGGCCGGCGCCGACAACGCTATCCAGGTCAAGGTTCTGGACACAGTCTACCAGGGCGACCATCTGCGCGTGCGCCTCGCCGGCAGCGGCATCGACCTGGTCGCCAAGCTGGAGCGCAAGGCGCGCCCCTGGCCAGTGGGCGCCGATGCCTTCGCCACCTTCGAGCCCGACGAATGCACGGTGATCCGGCCATGATGTCGTCGGCCCTACGCGCACGACTGGCGGCACTGGGGCTGATCGCCCCGCTGGTGGCCTTTCTGGTCGTGTTCTTCTTCTGGCCGTTGGCGACAATGATGATGGCCTCGGTGACCGACGGCACGGTGCGCGGCGTAATGCCCGAGACAGCCGTCGCCTTGTCCGCTTGGGATGGAAACAGCCCGCCGAGCCCGGAAATGCAGCAGGCTCTGGTCTCGGATTTGCGCAAGCCGGTCGACCAGCTTGCCTTTGGCGACGCGGTGCGACGGCTGAACAGCGAGCTTTCCGGCTTCCGCTCGCTGATGTCGCACACGACGAGCGCCGTCAGGGATTCGCAAGAAGGCCAGGCGCTCGATCTCGCCACGATCGACCCGCGGTGGGGCGAGCCAAAATATTGGCTGGCGATGAAGCACGCCATGCCGCTCTACACCGACCGCTACCTGCTGGCCGCCGCCGACCTCGAACGCGACGGCGCCGGCAATATCGCGGCCGTCGATGCCGGCGCCTCGGCCAACCGCCAGATCATGCTGCGCACCTTCCTGATTGCAGCGACCGTGACCGTCCTGTGCGCCCTGATCGGCCTTCCCTATGCGCTGATTGCGGCTTCCGCCACGGGCTGGGTGCGCGCGGCGCTGCTGATTGCGGTGCTGCTGCCTCTCTGGACGTCGCTTCTGGTGCGCACCGCTGCCTGGTTCATCCTGCTGCAGAACGAGGGGCTCATCAACGAGGCGCTCAAGGCCATTGGCCTGATCAGCGCACCGCTGCCGTTGATCTTCAACCGCACCGGCGTCGTCATCGCCATGACGCATGTGCTCCTGCCCTTCATGGTGCTGCCGATCTACAGCGGGCTCCTGACCATACCGGCCAACCTGATGCCGGCGGCAGCCTCGCTCGGCGCCTCGCGGCTCAAGGCATTCCGGCACGTGCTACTGCCGCTGGCCTTCCCCGGCCTGATGTCGGGCTCGCTGCTCGTCTTCATGGTGGCGCTGGGCTACTACATCACGCCCGCGCTCGTCGGCGGCCCGAACGACCAGATGATCAGCTCGGTCATTGCCTTCTTCGCCACCGGAACGGCGAACTGGGGCATGGCGGGCGCGCTCGGCCTGATCCTGCTCGCCGTCACCACTGTGCTCTATCTCGTCTACGGGCGGCTGTCGCGGTCGCCGACCATGGTGGGGACCTGACCGATGGCCGGAAAGACCAGCCCGGCACTGCGCATCGCCCAGATCGTCTTCGGGCTTGCCGTGGTGTTCTTCCTCCTGGCGCCGATCATCGCGATCCTCCCGCTCGCCTTCAATTCGAGCGTGTTCCTGAACTATCCGATCGAGACCTTTTCCTCGCGCTGGTTCGGCGAGCTGCAAACCAACGAGGTGTGGCGCCGTTCGATCGTCAACAGCCTGATGATCGGCTCGGGCGCGACCATCGTCGCCACGGTGCTTGGCACGCTCGCAGCACTCGGCCTGCGCAGCAGCCATCTGCCTTTTGCCAATGCCATCCGCACCACATTCCTGATGCCAATGGTGGTGCCGGCCGTGGTACTCGGCGTCGGCATGCAGATGCTCTATGGCCGGCTCGGGCTTGCCAACTCCTATCTCGGCGTCATCGTCGCCCATGCCGTGCTGTGCATCCCCTTCGTCATCGTCAGCGTGTCGGGTTCGTTGAACGCCATGGATCCATGGCTGGAGCGCGCGGCGAGCAGCCTCGGCGCTACCCCACTCGACGTGTTCCGGCGGGTGACGCTGCCGATCATCATGCCCGGCATGCTGACGGGTGCGGTGTTTGCCTTCGCCACCTCGCTCGACGAGGTGGTGCTGACACTGTTCGTGGCCGGGCCGAACCAGCGCACGCTGGCGCGGCAGATGTTTGCCAGTATCCGCGAAAATATCAGTCCCGCGGTGGCGGCCGCCGCCTTCCTGATGATCGTCGGCACGCTTTGCGTTGCGGGCCTTGTGGGCTTCATGCGCTGGCAGCGCCAGCGTGCCTTGCGACTGCAGCCGACCTGAAGGGCGGCGGAGTGATTGGTGGCCTTTGCCCGATCAAAGCATCGGCAGGCTGCCGGGCCATCGGCCGCGCGGAAACGCCTTGTCGATGCGATCGACTTCCGAAGCGCACAGCTTGATGTCGCCCGCGCCCGCGTTCTCGATCGCATGACCAACGGTCGAGGCTTTGGGGATGGCGACGACAGACGCCTCGCGCGTCAGGAATGCCAGCGCCACCTGGCGCGGCGTTGCGCCATGCGCCTGGCCGATCTCGGCAAGCATCTGCCCGCCTGCCGATGCGTCGGCCGGAAATTCGCCATGGCCGAAGGGGCTGTAGGCCACCACCGTCACGCCATGCGCGGCGCACCAGGGCAATACGCCATGCTCTATGACGCGCTCGCGCAGATGATAGAGCACCTGGTTGCAGGCGATCCTGCCCTCCCCCGCAACCGAAAGTGCCTCGTCGAGATCGTCGACGTCGAAATTGCTGACGCCCCAGGACAGGATCTTGCCGGCTCGGCGCAGTTCCTCGAATGCGCGAAAGGTCTCTTCCAGGGGATAACGGCCGCGCCAGTGCAGCAGGTAGCAATCCAGCCGGTCGGTGCCGAGCCGCAGCAGCGAGCGCTCGCAGGCCGCGAGCGTGCCGGCATAGGAAGCGTTGCCCGGCAGGACCTTGGAGACGACGAACACCTCCTCGCGGCGGCCGGCAATCGCATCCCCAACCAACAGCTCGGCGTCACCATACATTTCCGCCGTGTCGATATGGGTCATGCCAAGATCGATCCCACCGCGCAGCGCCGCGACAGCCGCCTTGCGATCACCCTCATCGATGTACCAGGTACCCTGGCCGATCCGCGAAACGGTCAGGCCGGTACGCCCGAATGGATGCTGCAGCATGGCGACCTCCCGTCCGGCCGACTCGTTACCGATCCATCTTAGGGCGCGAAGAGCGAAAGTGGATATAGCCCGCACCGGCATTTTCGGGCAGGTGCGAACCGGAGCGTCGGGAGGCGGCCTCAAGCCGTTGCCGTGATCCCGTAGAGGATTGGCATCAGACCGACCAAAGCCCTAAAACGTTCCCACGACTTGCGCTCGGGCTTGGTCCACCCGGTCTCGGCCAGCGCCGAGATGCGCGGGAACACCAGGCGGTCGAACACGCCGCGATCGGTCATCGGCTCCGACCAGATGCAGCACTGCACGCCGAGGAAATGGCGCTTCTGCTCGTCAGTCCAGCCCTTGACCGGGTCGAACTCATAGAGCGTTTCCGGCTCGGACCAGCCGGCCCAGGCAGCACCCGGCTCGGACCAGGCCGGGCTGTTGGCCATGTCGAGATAGTAGACCTGACCGGGGCATACGACGATGTCGTAGCCCTGGCCGGCAAGTGCTGCCGACACTTCCACCGAGCGCCAGCCATTGAGGTAGCACCTTTCCTTGTCGATGACGTTGCCATGCGCGGCCTCTTCCCAGCCACCGGTGATGCAGCCGCGCGAGGCGAGGAATGTCTGTATCCGCTTCAGGAACTCAGCCTGCAGCACCGCCGCACCCGAGCCCTCGATCTCGTCGGCCCCGTGATGGTTGGTCACCACGTTGAGGCGTCTTGCATGCGCAGTCGCGACTTCCGCGCCGGCCATATCGCCAAGTCTCGCCAACGCTTCTGGCGAGCCGGACCAGGCGCCCAGCGGCACCTCGTCGGCCCCGACATGGATGCGCTTGAACGGGAACAGCTCGATCACCTCGTCAAGGATGGTTTCGAGCACGCGGTAGGTCACCTCGCGCGCCGGGTTGAGGCAGTTGTTGGGAAAACCCTGCACGGAGAAATAAAGGCCGTGCTCGGCCGGATCGCGCAGCTCGGGCATCGCGTGCAGCATGGCGTAGCTATGGCCGGGCACGTCGATCTCCGGGATCACCTCGATGCCGAGGCGGCCCGCCAGCGCAACGATCTCGCGGATCGCGGCCTTGGTGTAGTAGCCGCCGGTGCGCTGCGGGCCCGAGCCGAGCAGCGGCGGCAGCGGCAGGCCGTGGCCGCGCCAGGCGCCGATGTGGGTGAGTTCCGGATAGGCGTCGATCTCGATGCGCCAGGCCTCGTCGTCGGACAGGTGCCAATGGAAGCGGTTGAGCTTGTTCCAGGCGAGAATTTTCAGGAAGCGGCTGATCTCGGCGTTGCCGTAGAACTGCCGCGCCACGTCGAGATGCGTGCCACGCCAGCCGAGTGACGGCTCATCCCTGATCTCGCCCTCGGCCGGGAAGACGAACGTTTCGGGATGATGCCGCGCGCCGCGTAGGATCTGGCCAAGCGTGATCAGGCCGTGGAGCAGGCCGGTTCGGGTGCCGGCAGTCACCGCCACGCGGTCGGCGGCGAAGCGGATGGCATAAGCCTCGGCCCCAAAGCCTTCGGCGATGGACAGCGAAACCGGCAGGCCGCCCTCGGCTTCCGGCCGCACGATGCCTTCCACGGGGAACAGATCATCGACCAACTCGCCGAAAGCTTTTGCGGCAGCTTCGGCCTCGACGCCTTCGGGTCGGAGCGCGAGGCCTGCCGGCACCGAGACACTGCCCGAGACTGAGATGCTGTTCGGCCACGGCACGATGGCAACGGGCACCGGAGCAGCCACCGGCACGGGATAGATTTCGGCCCCACGCTTCAGCGGCGCATTATCGCCCTTGGCCTTGGTCGCCGCCACAGCCACCGGCAGCGTCGTGCCGTCGGCCAAAGCGACATAGGCGGTGTTGGCGCCGTCGGTCCAATGGCGCAGCGGATACGAAAGCCCATGCGCGGTTACCGTCCAGGAGGCGCCGGGTTCCAGCACAAAACCGTCCGGCGGCGAAAGCTCGGAATGGTTGGAAAGCCGCGCAGTCAGGCTGCCGCCCTCCATCACTGCTTCGGGGTCGATGCGCGCGGGGCCGCTGACGCAGAGCTTGAACCCTTTAAGCGGCGTGGACGAGTGGTTGGTCAGCGTCAGCGAATAGGCAAGGCTTTCGCCAGCGGCGGCGGGCGTCCAATGGGTCTGCAAGCGCAAGGCGGATTTCGTCTGGATGGTCATGGCGAACTTTCAGTCAGACAAGCGTTCGGATCGTGAATTTTCGGCCCGGCGAGGAACTGGCTATTCTTCAGCCGAGGATAACTTCAGCAGGCCGGCATAGATGCCGGGCTCGGAATTGGGGATCTGCGTTGCGCCCACGGTGCGCTCGTAGAAAGCGGACGGGCCAACATCGCCGATGATGGCGTAGCCATAGCCCATGGTTTTGAGATCGAGCAGCGAGGCAAGCAGCAGCGCATGCCCGATGCCAAGCCCCCGCACGGTCTTGTCGACGCCGGTCGGGCCGAAGAAGCCGCGTGCGATCGATTCATGGCAGGCAAAGCCGACCAGCCTTTCGTCGCGCGTGGCGAGGAAGCAGGTCGGCGGCTGGCGCATGAAGGAAACCGCCGTCTCGCTCGACCAGCCAGAGCCGAAGGTCTTTCGTACCCAGCCGGTGACCAGTTCGAGTTCAGGCGCCAGCGCCCGGCGGATCGTCACGCCGGCCTTGCGCATGCGCTCGTCCAGTTCGGGTTCAGGCTTCAGAAGGGAAAGATTGACGAGATAATCCATGCTGGCCTTGCTGCTTTTCAGGATGCGCCAAGGGCGCGGATGAAATGGTTGGGACCGACCTGCTCGATCTTGTCGGAGGCGGGACGACTGATGCGCCGAACCTCCTCGGCGTGGTTCAGGAAGCGGGCGCTGTCGCCCGGCACGAAAGGTCTGTCGGGGTCCGGCACCGCCGAGAGCAGGAGCTTGGTGTAGGGGTGCCGCGCGTTGCGGATGACAGTTTCGGTGCTGCCCCATTCCACCATCTGGCCCGCGAACATCACGATCACCTCCTCGGCCACATGGGCCGCCGTGGCGATGTCGTGGGTGATATAGAGCAGCGCCAGCTGCCGCTCGCGCTTGATCCTCGACAACAGCTCCAGAATGCCCCGCCGTATCGACACGTCCAGCATCGAGGTCGGCTCGTCCGCCACCAGTACATCCGGACGCACGGCCAGGGCGCGCGCGATGTTGACGCGCTGGCGCTGGCCGCCGGACAGCTCGTGCGGGAACTTGTGCGCCGTTACCGCCGGGTCGAGCCCGACCCAACCGAGCAGGTCGGCAACGCCCCGCTCCTGCTCCGTCTTGTTTCCGGCGTGGCCGTGCAGCTTCAGCGGACGCGCCAGATGGTGCCGGATCGAGAACACCGGGTTCAGCGAAGCGAACGGGTCCTGGAACACCATCTGCACCGCGCGGCGGTAGGCAGCCTCGGCTGCCTTTTCGCCCGGATGGGTGATGTCGCGACCGCGGAAATGCATGCTGCCGGCGGTCGGCTGGTCCATGCGCGCGATGATGCGGGCGCAGGTGGTCTTGCCGCAGCCGGATTCGCCGACAAGCGCAAGCGCGCGGCCCGGTCTCAGCGCCAGCGAAATGCCGCGCAGCGCGTGCACCGCGCCGAAGCTGCGCTCGATGCCGTCGAGGCGCACCACCGGTTCGGCAAGCGCGGCCGCGTTTTCCAAGAAGAGTGCCGACGGCGCGTTCATGCGGCAGCCCCATGGCCGGGCAGTTGCGGGATCGCACCCCAAAGCTTGCGCGTATATTCATGTGAGGGCGCGCGGCTGACCTGGCGCACGTCGCCCACCTCGACCAACTCGCCCTTCAGCATCACGCCGATGCGGTGGCAGAGCTGCGCCATCAGATGCAGGTCGTGGGTGATGAACAGCACCGAGAAGCCGTGGCTGCGCTGCAGGTCGATGACCTGCTCGAGGATTTCGCGCTGCACCACCACGTCGAGCGCAGTCGTCGGCTCGTCCATGATGATGAGTTCCGGCTGCAAGGCCAGGCAGATGGCGATGACGATGCGCTGCCGCATACCGCCCGAGAACTGATGGGGATAGTTGTCCAGCCTGGAGGTCGGGATACCGACCAGCCTGAACATCTCCTCGGCCCGCGCCCGCGACTGCGCCCTGGTGGCCCCGGTATGGCGATACAGAACGTCGTGGAACTGCGCCTCGACCCGCATCAGGGGATTGAGCGAATTCATCGCGCTCTGGAACACCATGCCGATGCGCCGCCAGCGCACCTTCTGCAAGGCCGCCTCCGGCAACTTCAAAAGGTCCTGCCCATCGAGCAGCACCTCGCCGCCTGCCACCCAGGCCGGCGGTTTGGACAGACGCGTGATCGCATAGGCGATCGTACTCTTTCCGCAACCGGATTCGCCTGCGAGCCCGAACAACTCGCCGCGGCCTATGTCGAAGGACACGTTCTTGACTGCGCGAAAGGCGCCGTCGTCGAGCAGGTAGTCGACGCAGAGGTCGCGGATCTGAAGCAGCGGAGCGCTCATCGTGCAGCCTCCAGTTCGCGGGCGCGCAGGCGGTTGAGGCGCAGCCAGCGCGACAGCGCCGGGCCCGAACGCAGCTGCGGATTGGCGATCTCGTCGAAGGTGAAGTTGAGCAGCGCCAGCCCCAGTCCCACCAGCGCGATGCCGATGGCCGGCGTGCCGATGTCCCACCACGCGCCGATGATGATCGCCGAGGAGTTCTGCGCATTGTAGAGCATGGTGCCCCAGGTGACGTTGAGCGGGTCGCCGAAGCCGAGATATTCCAGCGTGGTCTGCGCAACGATGGCGTAGATGATCGAGCCGACGAGGTTGATGCCGATCAGCGGCACGAGGTTGGGCAGGATCTCCACGAAGATGACGCGCCAGGACGGCTCGCCCACCATGCGCGCGGCCACCACGAACTCGCGGTTCTTGAGCGCCAATGTCTGCGAGCGCGTCATGCGCGCGCCCCACGGCCAGGATGTCAGCGCGATGATGGCCATGATCGCCACCGGCCCGACTGTGCCGGCAAAGGAGGCGAGCAGGATGAGCAAGGGTATGTTGGGGATCACCAGCACCGCATTGGTGATGAGGTCGAGCGTGGCATCGGTGCGGCCGCCGAAATAGCCGGCTACGAGCCCGATCGCAGTGCCCAGCGCGGTGATCGCCAGCCCCGTGACGAAGCCGACCGTCAGCGACGGACGCGCGCCCCAGACGAACTGCGAATAGACGTCGCGGCCCATCTTGGTCGTGCCGAAATAGTGCTCGACGGTCGGCGGCTGATGCGAGCGGCCGACGCGCGCGCTCGGATCGCCGGGCGCAAGCAGCGGCGCAAACAGCGCCATCAGGCACAGCGCCGCGACGATGACAAAGCCGGCGACGGCTTTCTTCTGGCGCAGGAACAGCTTGAAGCTCGAGTTCATGCCCGCCCCTCCTTCAGTCGCGGATCGACAACGCCGTAGAGGATATCGACCAGGAGATTGGCGCCCAGCGTCGCCATGGTCATCAAAAGCAGCTGGCCCTGGATGACCGGATAGTCGCGCGCCACGCTCGCCGTGAACAAGGTGAGCCCGAGGCCCGGATAGTTGAAGACGATTTCGGTGACGATCGAACCGCCGAAGACCGCGCCCAGCATCAGCGCCAGGTTGGTCATCACAGGCAGCATGGCGTTGCGCGCCGCATAGCCAAACATCACGGCAGTGTCGCTCAGCCCCTTGGCGCGGCCCATGGTGACATAGTCCTCGCCCAGCACCGAGATCATCGAGGATCGCATCGTCGTCTGGAACTCGCCGATCATGAAGGGCGACAGGGTCAGGACGGGCATGATGGCATGCCAGAACACGCTGCCGAAGAAAGTGAAGTTGAAGCCCGGATCGAGCGACGGGTCATAGGCGTAACCGACCGGGAACCAGCGCAGCGTCACGCCGAAGACGAACAGCGTCGCCAGCGCGATGATGACCGGCGGCACCGCGATCATGATGACGGAGAAAGGTGAGACGAAAGCGTCGAAACGTCCGCCGCGCCTCCAGGCTGCCACTGCGCCGAGCGATACCCCCAAGCAGAGGGACACCAGGACCGCCGTCAGCACCAGGAAGGCGGTCCAGCCGGCCGAGCGGCCCAGCACCTCGGTCACGGTCTGCGGGTAGTACTTGACCGAGACGCCGAGATCGAAGGTCGCGAGCCCCTTCAGATAGTCGACGAATTGCAGCCATATCGGCTGCCCCACCGCACCGAAGCGCGCCTTGATCGCTTCGATGGCGGCGGGCGTCGCGCGTGGCCCGAGTTGGGCGATCATCCCGTCCACCGGGCTCCCCGGCATAAGCCGGGGAACGGTGAAGTTCATCACGATGGCAAACAGGAAGGCAGCGAGGTAGACCCCGAGCCGTCGAAGAGGTATCCGCATCGCCGCAATCCCGTTGCTGCTCTCCTTTCGCTTATTCCACCGGCTTTAGGCGCAGCAGATGCAGCAGCCGCGCGCGGTTGTTGTCGTGATTTTCGGGGTTCATCGCCTGGTCGTCCTTGGTGACCCAGCCGGTGAAGCGCTTGGTGGAGTACTGGTACCAGGTCGGCCCGTTGAACACCGGCACCACCGGGAAGTCGGTGGCGATGATCATCTGCACCTGATCGAACAGCTTCTTGCGCTCTTCGTCTGTGGTCGCCTTGCGGTAATCGTCGAAGACCTTGTCCAGTTCGGGGTTGGAGTAGCGCGATGGCGCGGTGGTCAGGCGTCCGCCGAATGCCGTCGACAGCGACTGGTAATAGCCGCGGAACGGCGTCGGCCCGTCGGCGCGCGAGTACATCACGGCATCGAAGGAGCCATCAAGGACCTGCTTCTGCCACTGCTCGAATTCCGGCGTCGCCACCGAGGCGTTGATGCCGATCTTGCGCAGGCCCTCGGTCGCAATCTGTACGGTATCGATCCAGTCGGTCCAGCCGTTCGGCACCATGATGGAGAAGGAGATCGGCTTGCCGCTCGGCGTGGTGCGGAAGCCGTCGGCGCCCTTCTTGTAGCCGGCATCCTCAAGCACCTTGTCGGCCTTGTCGATGTCGTAGGCCATCCACACGTCCTTGTCGCCTTCGGCGGCCTTGTTGCGCCAGGAGTCGAAGCGCGGCGGCAGGCCCGAGGCGTGCAGGTTGACCTCCGGATAACCGAAGCCGGCAATGTCGACCATCGACGTACGATCCATGGCGAGGCTAAAGGCATGGCGGAAATTGATGTCCGCAAATGCCTCGGCATTGCCGGGATTGGTCGTCTTGAAGTTCATCTGCATGGCGACCGTCTCTGCCGGCGGCTGCCAGTAGCCGTTATGCTCGGCATCGAGCGCGACATAGGTTTTTTCGATCTGCGGCAGGAACGAGCCGATCCAGTCCATCGAGCCTTCCGGCAGCAGCGCCAGCATCTGGTCGTTGCCGGAAATCTGCGGCAGCTTCAGGCAGTCGACCTTAAGCGAGGCGGCGTCCCAATAGTTGGGGTTGCGGCACTGCTCGTAGACCTGCGGCGTGAAGCGGCGGATCTCGGTCATCGGGCCGGAACCGACCGGCTTCTCGTTCTTGAAGGCAACCGGGTCCTCGACATCCTTCCAGATATGCTCGGGAACGATCGGGAAGTCGGCCAGCGATTCCGGGAAATGAGTGTCGACGTCCTTGAGGTTGATCTTGACCTCGGTCGGCGACGGCGTCTCGACGGAGGCGACGCTCTCGCCGACGCCGACGATGTCGACCGCCGGGTTCTTCAGCATCAAATCGAGCGTATATTTCATATCCGCCGAGGTGAGCGGCTCACCGTCCGACCATTTCACGCCGTCGCGCAGCGTGTAGGTAATCGACTTGAGGTCGCCGGAGAATTTGTAGCCGGTCGCCAGCCGGTAGACCGGCTTGCCGCCATCATAGTCGTTGTAGATGACCAGCGGCTCATAGATGAAATCCATCGTGCTCTGGCGGCGCCCGCCAAGGTCGAACGGATTGAAGTTCTGCACCCAGCTGGTCTGCTCCTCGATGTGCATCGAAAGCACGGCCTCCGCGGAGGCAGGGCTGGCGCCGAACGAAAGCCCGGCGGCGAGCGAAAGCATGGCAAAAGCCGCGCCGGAAAGCAGGGCGCGCCGCGAAAGACGAGACGCAATAATACGGCCCAACGGCCGCAGAGCAGGCATTGTCTGCGAAGCAAGCATGGTGTGGTTCCCCTTGTTGTAAATTGACCTCCCCGCTCTGGCCGGCGAATAAGATAAATCAATTTGATTTATTCTTAGGGGCGAACGTTTTCTGCGTCAATCCGCCACGGTATATCCTAAGGTTGAATGCCCGGTCCGTCGACAAGGACCGGGAGCGCTTGCCTTGCAAGGAGTGGGCGATCTCGGCGGCCTCGCCCCGTAATGCTCGGTGCGTGCAAGCGCTCGTCGGCGCGCTGATCGTGACCACCTTTGTCGGCCAGTGCCCGCCGTTCGATCACCGGCAGCCGAAGCAACCGATGGGCAGAGCCCGCTAGCCCGATCAACCAGTGCTAACCTTGTCTTGAGGCGTACCCGATGGCGGCCACGCCGCGCTGAATCCGCCATAGGTCAGAAGGGCACCGATGACGAGCGTGACCAACTCATAGAGATCGAAGTATCTGGTGTAGTGAAGCATGTCGGATATGGCCGACACCTCCGGTGGCAGCGCTAGCAGCAGCACGCCACGGATCACGAACAACCAGCCGATAATGGTGACGACGACCGGCAGGACGCCCCCCGACCAGACGTTGTGGGCAAGCACGATGGCCAGGCCGCATGCAAGCGCGATCATGCCCATCAGCAGCATCAGCAAGCGGTCGTGCATGAGTTGCCCGATGATCTCGATGGCCGCCGGCCTTTGCACATAGATTGCAACGGCGAAAATCAGGAAAAACAGCCCGAGCAAGCGGCTCAGATAAATTGTAAGGCGTGACATCCCAGCCTCCCACGCAAGATCGCCAACCGCTTGATACTATACTCCTTTATGCCCGGAGTGGCAGACAAAGCGTCATGGCCGCAACATGCCGGCAAACCATGGCTGCAGGCGTGCCGACGGGCCTCGCCCGAGACGCCGCCGGTCGCGTGTAAGTGCTGCATTGACGACAGCGCCGGTCGAGAAAAGTTGATGCCCGCAGCCGTTGTCCGCCAACCGTAGCGCCCGAAATTCCTATTGGGTGGAACGCTTCCGAAGCCCAATATGCTTCCATCCGATTTTTGTGGGCTTGTCTTTCGATTCTGGAGAAAAGAGATGACGAGTCAGCTGATTAGAGCTCTGGCCGGCATCGGCCTTTTGTGCGCCTCTTCATTTTCAGCGTCAGCTTTCCCTACTGTCGCTCCCCTCGACACTGGCGCATCTTCTATGGTGCAGCCCATAGCACAGGGCTGCGGGCCGGGCGGCTGGCGTGGGCCGTATGGCGGTTGCCGCTTTGGGCGCTTTTACCGTGCGCACCCGTTTGGCGGGTACTATAGGCGCTTCTACCGCGTACATCCGTTTGGCGGGTATTACAGGCGCTTCTACCGCGTGCATCCGTTTGGCGGATACTACAGGCGCTACTACCGAGTGCACCCCTTTGGGTTCTACAGACGACCCTGGGGCGGCTACTATCGCGTGCGCCCCTTCGGCGGGTTCTACGGACGTCCGTGGGGCGGCTACTATCGTGTGCGCCCCTTCGGCGGGTTCTATGGGCGCCCCTGGGGTTACGGGTGGAGATAGTCCGCGCAGCCTTCAAACATGAATGGTGCCGTGAGCCGTCTGCTTGCGGCGCCATCAAGCTTTGACCGCTACGCCGCGTAGTCGGTTGTGGCTTGCCGAAAGAGCCGCTTGCCGGGCCACGCGCGCGATGATCAGATGCCGCCATCGGTACTGATCGGTTGAATGCAATGAGCCCTGAAAAAATCCGGCCACAAGCGGCCAGCGACACCAGCCGGCCCTTCGTCAAGATGCACGGGCTGCGCAATCACTTCGTGATCTTCGATCGGCGGATCGACCGTCGCGCCTTCCGGCGCGAAGACATCGTGCGCATCTGTGACCCGCAAGTCGGCGTCGGTGGTGATCAGTTGCTGACAATCGAACACCCCTCGGAAATGGGCTCTGCAGCCGGTGCCGATGCCGCCATGCGGATCTTCAACATCGACGGCCGCGAGGTTTCGGCTTGCGGCAACGCCACACGCTGCGTGGCGCATTTGCTACTTGAGGAAACGGGCGGCACCGAGCTTCTTCTCGAAACCGGCGGCGGCCTGCTGAAATGCCGGCGCTCCGGCCCGATGCAGGTCAGCGTCGAGATGGGACCGATCAGCGGCGACTGGCAGAGTTTTCCACTCGCCGAGGAAGTCGACACGACGCGACTGCCGGTTGAGAACGGCCCGCTCCGCGACGGCGTCGCCCTCTGGATCGGCAATCCGCACGCGGTCTATTTCGTCGACAGCCTTGCGGAGATCGACCTTCCGAACACCGCAGCCCCCATCCAGAACCATCCGCTATTCCCGGAAGGCGTGAATGTCGGCGTGGCCGAACTCGTCGACGACGAAACGATCCGGCTCGCGGTATGGGAGCGTCCCGGCATCGCCACCCAGGCATGCGGAACAGGTGCCTGCGTCGCCGCCTTCGCGGCGCGCATGAGAGGCCTGACAGAAGGCAACTGTTTCACCGTGCATCTTCCGGCAGGCGCCCTGACGATCGAGCTTGTCGGCGACATGGCGATCATGTCCGGGCCGGTCGCCTATTGCTGCCGGGGTTTCGTCGACTGCGAGGAAACGGTCTACGACTTCGCCTGAAGTGGCCGAAACGAGCCTCTCAGGCTTCGAAGTCGCCAAATGTGTCCTGAAGCCGGGTCAGGAGCTCGACGCGTTCGTTCACCTGGTCGCCAAGCAGCACGATGATGTTGCTCAAAAGCAGGTCCATCACCGCCATCATCGTCGCGGCGCCGTCCCACAAGGGCCCGTGCGACCCGGGCACGATCAGCGCCACGTCCGAAGCCTCCTTGGGCCACAGGCAGAACTCGTCGGTGAGCAGGATGACCTTGACCCCGGCTCGCCGCGCCTCGAGCGCAAGCGGCTGGGCTTTCGCCGCGAAGCGGCGCACGTCATGCAGGAAAAGGACCCGGCCCTCGACCGATCCGTCGAGCACCTCGGCATAGGTGCCGTTTAGCCCGTCGACGAACTGCACCCTGGGGCGGGTGTATGAAAGTTGGCTGGCAAAATACTGCGCGATTCCGCGCACATTCTGGTAGGCAGCGACATAGACCTCGCTTGCAGAAACCAGAAGATCGATCGCCTGCTGCCACTCGGGCGAGGTCGTGAGCCCGTATATCTGCCCCAGATTGTCGACCTGCTCCTGGATGAGCCCGGCAATGAGCTTTCCATCGCGAATGTCTTGCTGGAGGCGATCGACCTGGCCCTTGACCTCCCAGGCCGGGTTGGAGTGGCCCCGCCGCAGCTCATTCTTGAGGTCGTCGAGGCCATCGAAGCCCAGGCGACGCAGATAGCGGCCCACCGTCATCGGCGAGACGCGCAGATGGGTCGCGATGGAGCGGGCTGTCTCATAGGGCAGCTCCGCCATGTTGCGTTCGATGTAGTTGGCGATCAGGCGGTCGGTCTTGGACCGCCTGAGTTCCTCGCTTCGGACAAGCTTCAATATACGGTTGGACACTGCTTCCCCTGTATACCCGCCCGCCTGGGCAGGCGGGTAGCGATTGATCTACTGGGCGGTCTTGACTTTCGTCCATGCCCGGTCGAGCTGGCGCAGTCCGGAACCCAGATCCTCGAAGATCTGAAGACGCTTCATAGTCTCGTCGGTCGGGTTGATTTCCTTGCTATTCTTGATGTTCTCCGGCGTCAATTGGCGTGCCGGAACGTTGGGCGTTCCGTTCGTCTGCTGCGCGATGTTGAGCGCTGCAACCTCGGGACGCGTGTAGAACTGCATGAACTTGATCGCGTTTTCCTTGTTAGGCGCGGTCTTCAGCACGCAGATGTCTTCCTGGTACATGGTCGCCCCTTCCTCGGGGATCACGTAGCCGAGGTTTTTCGGGTCGCCGAAGACATCCACCATACCGCCGACGAAGAAATGCGCAGCCGCCACGTCACCCGACTGCACCATCGGCCGGGAATCATAAGTGAACGCCGCGACCTCGGGCTTGATGGCGATGATGGTGTCGGCCGCCTGCTGCAATTCGGCTGGATTGGTTGAGTTGACGGAATGGCCGTTCAGCATCATGCCGACCGCCATCACCTCGCGCATATCGTCGAGCAGCGTGAACTTGACGCCCTTGGCCTTCGCGGTTTCAAAGAGATCGTGCCAGCCGGTAATGTCCTTGCCCAGAACCGTGCGGTTGTAGAGGATGCCGACGGTGCCGAATGCATAGGGAAGGCAGTATTCTCCGTTGGGGTCGCTCTTGGCACGCAGGAACTGCGGGTCGATGTTCTTGAAGCCTTCATACTGGTTGATGTCGGTCTTCTCGAGCAGGTCGAGCTTGGCCATGATGTCCTGCATGTGGACGGACGGGAAGACGATGTCGTAGCCGGTGGCTCCGCCCTGGATCTTGGCCAGCATTTCCTCGTTGGAGGAATAGGTGGAGAGGTTGACCTTGATCTTGGTCTCCTCCTCGAACTTCTTCAGGACTTCGGGGTTGATGTACTCACCCCAGTTATAGATGTTGAGCTCGGCGGAAAACGCCATGCTGGCCGTGGACAGAAGCGCCGCCATCGTGGCGAGAGCGGCGCGGGCGGCGCGGGCCAGCGAGCTTTTCCGGCGGGTCTCCCCCCGCCGCGATTTTGAATTGCGCATTGAGTATTCCCCTTCTTTGCCGCCCGAACTGTGCTCCGTGCCGGTGCCGGTCTTCCGGATGCCTGTCGAGCGTTGACTTCGACCCAGAAATGATATCCACATATCCAAAACGCACAAGCGTTATATTAATAACATTTTTGGGGAACGACTGATGCGAGATTCGATGGTCCGGCTGGAGGGGGCCACAAAGATCTTTTCCACTCCTGAAGGGCAAAGCCTGAGGGCGCTCGACGGCATCGACATCGATGTGGGGCGCAACGAATTCATCACGCTTCTGGGTCCGTCCGGCTGCGGAAAGACCACGCTGCTTCAGGCGATCAGCGGCTTCGTCGAGCTCGACTCCGGGCGGGTGATCATCGATGGTCATGAGATGAGCGACCGCCCGCCTTACCGGCGCCCGGTCAACACCGTCTTCCAGAACTACGCCCTGTTCCCCCACATGAGCGTGGGCGAAAACGTCGGCTATTCGCTGGAAGTGGCCAGGGTCACGAAGGCGGAGCGGACCGAGAGGGTCGCGGCCGCATTGCGGATGGTCGGCCTGGAAGGGATGGAGAACCGACGCCCGCGGCAGCTCTCCGGCGGGCAACAGCAGCGCGTGGCACTGGCGCGCGCATTGATCGCACGCCCAAAACTCCTGCTTCTCGATGAGCCGCTCTCGGCGCTGGACAAGAACCTGCGCGAAACGATGCAACTCGAGCTCAAAACGCTGCAGCATGACCTCGGCATTTCCTTCGTCTTCGTCACCCACGACCAGCAGGAAGCGCTCACAATGTCGGATCGCATCGCGGTCCTGTCTAACGGGCGGATCCAGCAGGTCGACACCCCGCGCGCCATCTATGACCACCCGGCCAACACCTTCGTTGCGAGCTTCATCGGCGCCAGCAACCTTTTCGAGGGGCAGGCCGACGGCGACGTCGTGACCACCGCGGAAGGGGCATCGATCCGCCACGGTTCCACTGGAACCAACAGCCGCGTGACGGCGCTCATTCGGCCCGAGCATTTTTTCCTCGATGCGACGGAAGGCTATCCGGCGCTCGATGTGGTGGTGGAGCAGATCGTCTTCGTCGGATCGAGCTTCGAGCTATTCGGCCGTACCGAGCAGGGTCGGCGCCTTTCAGCGCATGTGCCGGCGGCAAGGCGTGCAACCGTCGGCGCGCTGGAGCAAGGCCAGAAGTCCCGGTGGTATTACGATCCCTCCGCGGTCCATCTCATCCGGGCGGAGGCGGCCTGACATGTCGGCAAGGCTTCTCCGCCGCATCCAGCTTGCCGCCCTCCTCGGCCCGGTCTCGCTGTTCCTGATCGTGTTCTTCCTCGTTCCGCTCACGATCATGATCGTGACGAGCTTTTTGACGCCGGGCCTCTATGGCGGCGTGGAGTGGAGTTTTTACCCGCACAATTTCGGGCGCATCCTCGGCTTCGCCGATCCGGCCTTCGAGGAATTCGACCCGGTCTACATGGCGATCTTCTTCAGGTCCCTCAGGATCGCGGCCCTCACCGTCATCGCCACGCTGGTGGTCTGCTATCCGGCGGCCTTCTGCGTGTCGCTCCTGCCCGACCGCTGGAAGAGCTTCTGCTTGTTCCTCATCACCCTGCCGTTCTTCAGCAGCCTGATCGTGCGGCTGTTCGTCTGGGTGCTCATTCTGAGGCAGACCGGCCTTGCCAACGAAGTGCTGCTTGCCCTCGGCATCATCGCCCAGCCGCTCAACATGATCTACACGGATGGCGCGATCATCCTCGGCATGGTCTACATCTTCATTCCCTTCATGTTCATGCCGATCTACGCCAGCGTCGAAAAGCTCGACTGGCGGCTTGTGCAGGCCTCCCTCGACCTGGGCGCCGGGCCGGTGCGCACCTTCCTGCGCATCGTGCTGCCGCTCACGGCCCCGGGTGTTGTCGGCGGCGCGGTCATCGTGTTCATCCCTGCACTCGGCAACTTCATCGTGCCTGCCGTGCTTGGTGGCGCGAAGGTCATGATGCTCGGCAACCTGATCGAGACCCAGTTCCTGGCAGCACGCAACTGGCCCTTCGGCTCGGCGCTGGCCATGATGGTCATGGCGGTGATGCTGGTCCTCCTGCTCGCCTATGTCCTTGTCAGCGGACGCCGCAACGCGGCTGCCGCCCTGTCCTGAGGAGAAACCGATGAGGATCGCAGCTTCGCTGTTCCGCGGCAGTCTCTACGCCTACACCGCGCTCTTCTTCGCCTTCATCTACATTCCGCTCGTGCTGATCGTGGTCTATTCGTTCAACGCGAACCCGATCAACATGATGACCTGGAGCGGCTTCACGACCGAATGGTATGCCCAGGTCCTAGGCTTCAAGACGACGATCTCGGAGAACGCGCTTTACATCGAATCCACCGACCAGCTTGTTGCGGCGGTTCTGAACAGCCTCAAGATCGCGACCGCCACGACCATCATCGCGACCGTTTTCGGCACGGCCATCGCGCTCGCCCTCCACCGCTTCAATTTCGTCGGGCAGGGCTTTTATCGAGTTGTGATGTTCATGCCGATGCTGATGCCGGACATCGTGCTGGGCATCGCGCTGCTGATCTTTTTCGTCAATGCGGGCATCAGCCTTGGCATCACCACCATCATCATCGGCCAGTGCACTTTCCTGATTTCCTACGTCTTCATCGTCGTGTCGGCGCGGCTGGCCGGCATGGACCGTACGCTCGAGAATGCGTCCGCCGATCTCGGCGCCAACGAGTGGACGACCTTCAGGCGCGTGGTCCTGCCCCAGCTCATGCCGGGCATACTGGGCGGCGCGCTGCTGGCCTTCATCATTTCGATGGACGACCTGGTGATCACCTATTTCATCGCCGGCGTCGACGTGACCACCTTGCCGATGTTCATCTTCTCCATGCTAAGACGCGGCATCAAACCGGAAATCAACGCCATCGCCGTGATGATGCTGACGTTCTCCTTCGTCATCGCATCCTTCGGCCTCTATCTTCGCTCAAGACAAAAGTGATCATGAAGAATTCGACAAACTCACCGCAGAAACCGCGCGGTCGCGACCTCGGCTTGCCCTTCCGCGGGGAAACCGGCCCGCTCAACGCCATCACCGATGTCGAAGGCATCGCCGTCGGTTTTCGCACCATCTGGGAAGATGCTCCGCGCGCCGGGCGCAAGCGGCCAATGCGGACCGGGGTTACGGCCATCGTCCCGCATGCCGGGTCCGAGACGCCGGTTCCCGTCTATGCCGGCGTTCACCGCTTCAACGGCAATGGCGAGATGACCGGCACGCATTGGATCGAGGATGGCGGCTACTTCCTCGGGCCGATGCTGATCACCAACACCCATGGCATCGGCATGGCGCACCATGGTGCGATCAAATGGATGCTGGATCGCTACCCTACCACCTATGACACCGACGATTTCCTCTGGATCATGCCTGTCGTGGCCGAGACCTATGACGGCGCCCTCAACGACATCAACGGCATGCATATCGGCGAGGCCGATGTCAGGGCCGCTCTTGATGCCGCGGCACCTGGCCCGGTCCAGGAAGGCAACTGCGGCGGCGGCACCGGTATGATCACCTATGGCTTCAAGGGAGGCACCGGCACCTCGTCGCGCGTCGTCGAACTCGACGGCAAGCAATACACGATCGGAACGCTCGTCCAGGCCAATCACGGCCAGCGCGACTGGCTGACCATCTGCGGAGTGCCGGTGGGCCAGCACATGCGCGACGGCACCCCGCAAAGCCAGCTCAAGGAGCGTGGGTCGATCATCGTCGTCATCGCCACGGACCTGCCGCTTGCGCCGCACCAGTTGCAGCGGGTGGCACGCCGCGCCTCGATCGGGATTGGCCGCAACGGAACGCCCGGCGGCAACAATTCAGGCGACATCTTCCTCGCCTTCTCCACCGCCAACCAACGCCCCATGCAACACCGCGCGCCGCCGCGCATGCAGATCGAGATCGTCAACGACGAACTTCTGGACCCCATCTACATGGCCGTGGTCGACAGCGTGGAAGAGGCCGTCGTCAATGCCATGCTTGCGGCGGAAGACATGGGCGGCACGCCTCACGATCGGCTGAAGGTCGAGGCCATCAAGCACGAGCCGCTTCTCGACGTCATGCGCCACTATGGGCGGGTGAACGCGTAGGCGTTCGCAATTACCCCCGTGGCCGTTGTCGCAGGAACTCAGCGACAACGGCCACTCCTCCCCAGCCCGCCTTAGCCGGCTGACGAAGAAAGCTTCGAACGCCGCCACTCGCTGGGCGCCATGCCGGTGCGCAGGCGGAAGAAACGGGAGAAATAGGCCGGGTCCCGAAAACCGATTTCGTAGGCAATGTCCTCAAGCGGGCGGACGGTGAACAGCAGCAGCCGCTTTGCTTCCAGCAGACGGCGCTCGTTGACGAGCTCTTTGACCTGCATTCCGAAGGCGGCATTGCAGGCCTTGGCCAGCAGATGCGGCGTCGTTGCGAGCGCCGCCGTGTAGCGCTCGACACTCCAGTTTTCACGGAAATGCGCATCGATCATGCGGCGCAGTTGGGTCGCAAGCACGAGATGCGGCGGATGAGCCACCGAAGGCAGGTCCGCAGCAAGGCGGGCGATCTGCGTCAGGATCGCCGCTGTGAGGGACGCCATCACCATCTGACTTCCCGCTCCCGCGCCGGCATACTCCCCGGCGGCGATGTCGATCAGACGCGCGAGGCGATCCCACAGCCCGTCCTCGCCAATGCCCCAGATCATCACGGGCACGTCGAGGGGCAGGATCGTCTGCTCCCGGATCGACAGCAGGGCACCGTCCGCGATGGAGATGACGACGGCGTCGCTTTCGGTCGGCTCGACGGAAAATCCATGGACGATCCCACTCGGCACGAAGCTCACGGCTGGCGCAGAAAAGTCCAATCTTTTGTCTTCGATGAAGTAGGAGCCGCTACCGCGCATCCAGTAGGTGACCTGCCCCATCAGGTCGTGTTTGTGCGCGCTCACCTGCCCCTGATGCAGGATTCGCCGCGCCATGACCGTTTCCACATGGAAAAAGCCGGGTTCGAGCGGCTGCTCAGGTTCGCCATAGACAAAGAAGCTGGGAATGGCCTGGCTCATGCTTCACCAGAAAAAGTGCAAGTCATTTTGCCATTCTGTCCATGGCGACGGCCGCGCGCAATGCCTAGTCTTGATGCAACTCACGGGAGGAGTGACATGAGAGCTGAAGAATTTCGCGCCGACGCGGCGCGGCCGTTCACCGGTGCCGAATATCTGGAAAGCCTGCGCGACGGGCGCGAGGTCTATATCAACGGCGAAAGGGTCGCGGACGTCACGGCTCATCCGGCGATGCGCAATTCGGTAAGGTCGCTTGCCCGCCTCTACGATGCGCTGCACGATCCTGCGAAGAAGGACGTCCTGACCTCGCCGACCGACACCGGCTCGGGCGGCTACACGCACAAATATTTCCGCGTGGCGCGGTCGTCGGCCGATCTCGCCGCGCAGCAGGGCGCCATCGCCGAGTGGGCGCGCATGTCCTACGGCTGGATGGGGCGCACCGCCGACTACAAGGCCGCGCTGATGAACACGCTGGGCGCAAACGCCGCCTGGTACGGCCCGTTCAAGGACAACGCGCTGGCCTGGCACAAGCGTGCACAGGAAGCAGCACTGTTCATGAACCACGCGATCGTCAACCCGCCGATCGACCGCCACAAGCCCGCCGATGCCGTGAAAGACGTGTTCGTCCACATCACCAAGGAAACGGACGCGGGCATCTATGTTTCGGGCGCCAAGGTCGTGGCGACCTCCTCGGCGCTGACCCACTACAATTTCCTGGCGCAGAGCTCGGCCACTGTCACCGAGGATCCGTCGCTGTCGGTCATGTTCATCGTGCCGATGAATGCGCCTGGGATAAAAATGTTCTGCCGCGTTTCTTACGAGCAGACGGCCAACACGGTCGGCCACCCCTTCGACTATCCGCTCTCCTCCCGCTTCGACGAGAACGACGCGATCCTCGTGCTCGACAATGTGTTCGTCCCCTGGGAGGACGTTCTGGTGCTGCGCGACGCCGCCAAGATCCTGTCCTTCCATCCGGCATCGGGCTTCATGCATGGCTACTGCTTCCAGGGCTGCACGCGCTTTGCAGTCAAGCTCGACTTCCTGGCCGGGCTTCTCGCCAAGGCGTTGCGGGCGACTGGCGGCGATGCGTTCCGCGGCAACCAGGCCGCACTCGGCGAGGTCATCGCGCTCAGGCACATGTTCTGGAGCTTTTCCAACGCCATGGCCTACAACCCCATCCCTTGGGCGGATGGTGCGGTGCTTCCCAATCTGGAAGCAGCCCTCTCCTACAGGACCTTCATGTCCGAAGCCTATCCGCGCGTGATCGAGACGATCCGCAAGGTCATCGCCTCGGGTCTCATCTACCTGCCCTCGTCGGCGAAGGATTTCGGCAATAGCGAGATCGACCGCTACCTGGCGCAATATGTGCGCGGCTCCAACGACATGGGCCATATTGAGCGCATCAAGATCATGAAGCTGTTGTGGGATGCGACGGGCACCGAGTTCGGCGGCCGCCACGCCCTCTACGAGCTCAACTATGCCGGTGCGCCGGAAGAGGTGAGGCTGCAGGTGCTGAAGGGCGCCGAGCGCGGCGGGCGCCTCAAGGAAATGGAAGCGCTGGTCGACACCTGCATGGCCGACTACGACGAGAACGGCTGGACGAACGGCACCTGGCTGCCGCCCCTTGCCCAGTCCTGATGGTGGACGCGATCGGCGAGCCCGTTTCCAGGACCGAATTCAGGAACGCGATGGCGCGGGTCTGCGCGCCGGTCAATGTCATCACCACCAACGGACCCGCCGGGCGCGGCGGGTTCACCGCTACCGCCATGTGCTCGGTGACCGACGATCCGCCCAGCGTGCTGGTCTGCATGAACAGCCGCTCGGCGCAGTGCCCACTTTTCATCGAGAACGGGCGCTTCTGCGTGAATGTGCTGAGCCACGACCACAAGGAGTTGGCGGCCCATTTCGCCGGGGCAACGGCAGACATGGTCGAACGCTACTTGGCCGCAAACTGGATCGAGATGGCCTCGGGCAACTATGCGCTGGCCGACGCCATCGTCGCGCTCGACTGCGAACTTTCGGACGCGCGGCTAGTGGGCACGCACCATGTCTTTATCGGCCGCGTGGACGCCATTCGCACGCGGCCGGACGGTAATGCGCTTCTCTATTTCGACCGCAACTACGTTCACGTGCCGACACAGCTCGGCAGTTTTGGCGGTTAGCGAAGCCTACAGAGCAACCTCCAATGCTGCCGGCGCGCGAAACTCCCAGCCCCTGAAGCGCACTGGGGCTTGGTCTTGCAACTGAATGTCAGGAGCGTTGTCGATCAGGTAGCGGAGGGCTGTGGTGATCTGTTGCCGGGCGAACCAGCGGCCGGCACAGAAATGATGACCGAAGCCGAAAGCGGCATGATTGCCTTCGTTGCGATGGATATTGAAACGCCCCGGCTCGCTGAACCGGCTCTCGCAATGCGACGCCGAGGCCAGGATCGCGGCGACGGGCTGGCCGCCAGGGATCGTCGTCCCGCCGATTTCCACATCCCGGGTCGTCTGCCGCGTCTGGGTGCCGATCGGCGTTACCCAGCGCAAGCCTTCGTCGACGGCCCGCGGCAGCAGCCTGTCCATGTCGGCTTTCACTTCGGCGAACTGATCCGGATTTTGCAGAAGTCCGGTCATGATGGAGCCGGCGCCGTGGCCCGGCTCCTGCATGCCGCCGAGCAGGATGACTTTCAGCGTCGGCAACAGGAACGAGAAAGGACGGCTTTCGCCTTCCGGCATGCCATCGTGCAGCATGTGGGAGAGAGCGGAATCATCGGGCGCTTTGCTCAACCGCTCCATCACGGGCGTGACGGTCTCCGTGATTTCGCTGCTGATTTCATCGGCAACTTTCTGCCGCTCGGGATCGCATTCGAAATTCACCGCCCCTTGGGCCAGCCCGAAGAACCAGCGGCGCAGCGTTTTAAGGTCGACCTCGCCAAGACCAAGCGAATGGGCGAGGCTGAGGATCGAGATCGGCTCGAAATAGCCTGACATCAAATCGCCGCCGCCATTGGCCCGCAAGGTGGACAGGCACTCCCGGGCAATCGGCAAGACCAGATCGTCCAAATAGGTCGTGACGCGTTTCGGATGGTATTTCGGATCGACGCCGCTTCTCAGGCATTGGTGCACCGGCCCGTCCGTGGTGATGATCGTCGGCTTGCCCCAACTCCTTTCGACCGGCGAGCTGTCGACCTCTGCGCCGAACAGTTCCGGGGTTTTCGAGAGATACTCGACATCCTTGAAGCGTGTCACAAACCAGAGATTGACGGCCGGAATATAAGCGACCGGCATTTCCCTCCGTAGCCGCGCATAGATCGGATAGGGGTCGGCTTCAAGTTCCTCAACCGTAATGTCATCCACGAAAGCCATGGCAGTCTCCTCCTCCTGCTGGCCGTGAATTCCTTGCTAAAGTTGGATCCAGGCCGTCTTCAAATCCGTGTACTTGTCCAGCGCATGCAGCGACTTGTCATAGCCGTTGCCGGACTGCTTCACGCCGCCGAGCGGCACCGTGTTGTCGGCACCGCCATAGGTGTTCACATGCACCACGCCGGCGCGAATGCCGCGCACCATGCGATGCGCGCGGGAAAGGTTCGACGTCCACACCGCCGAGGCAAGGCCGTATTCGGTTGCGTTGGCGATGCGCAGGGCATCCGCCTCGTTGTTGAAGGGAATGATGGACAGGATCGGCCCAAAAGCCTCTTCCCTGGCGAGCGTCATTTCCGGCGAAACGTCGAACACGGTCGGCTCCATGTAGAAGCCGCCGGTTTCTTCCAGTATCCGCTTGCCTCCGGTTCTGAGGCGCGCGCTCTCGCCGAGCGCCTGTTCCACGAAGCCGAGATTCTTGCTGAGCTGCACATCGCTCGAAATCGCGCCCGCCTGCGTCGTCAGCAATAGCGGATCGCCCACCTTCATCTCGGCGGCAATGGCCGCGACCCTTTCCGAAAAAGCCTCGTAAATCGAGCGCTCGACGAGCAGCCGCGAGCCGGCAACGCAGACCTGGCCGGAATTGCGGAAGATGCCGTAGGCGGAAACTTTTGCGGCCTGGTCGAGATCGGGCGCGTCGGCGAAGACGACATTGGGCGACTTGCCGCCTAGTTCCAGATAGACGCGCTTGAGGTTAGAGCGCGCCGAATATTCAAGGAGACGGCGGCCAACATTGCCCGAGCCGGTGAAGGCGAGCACGTCTATGTCCGGGTGCAGGCCGATCGCTTCGCCGGTTACCGCGCCCCTGCCCGTCACGACATTGAGAACGCCTTCCGGCAGGCCGGCCTCGGCGCAGATCTCGGCAAGCCGCAGCAAGGTCAGCGACGCTCCTTCGGCAGGCTTCAGCACGACGGAGTTTCCGGCGGCAAGCGCCGGCGCCACCTTCCAGGCGCCGATCATCATCGGGAAATTCCACGGCACGATGGCCGCGACCACGCCCACCGGTTCGCAGTGGATGAGGCCGAGAACGTTTCCGGCCGTCGGCGCGACCTCTCCGTAAACCTTGTCGAGCGCCTCCGCATAGTAGCGGAAAGTGCCCGCCGCACTCCCCGGCTCCGCCTTCAGCGCCATGGAGATTTCGGTGCCGTTGTCGCGCACGCCCAGAACCGCAAGTTCCAGCGCGTGTTTCTCGATCAGGTCGGCGATCCGGCCCAGCACCTTCTTCCGCTCTGCCGGGGCTGCCCTCGACCAGACACCCTTTTCAAAGGCAGCGCGGGCGGCGCTAACCGCCGCATCCACATCATGGCCATCGGCGTCGGCAATGGTCGTGAGCCGGCTTCCGTCGATGGGAGAGATGACGTCGAGCGTTGCGCCCGACCGGGCTTCGCGCCAGTTGCCCGCCACAAACAGCTTTTGCGCCGGAACATTGTTCAGACGCAACAGATCGATCTTTTCCTGCATGGCGGGTTCCTGTCGGCGAATTCAAGGATGGTCGAACCGGCGGGGAGTTTCCCCGCCGGTTCATGATTATCAGGCTTCCAGGCCGGCGCCGAGGCGGGCGAAGGAAACGCTGTTTCGGGATTTCAGCGATGCCGCTAGCGCCATGCCGACGACGCCGGCAATCAGCACCAGCCCCGGCAGGAAGACGGCAAGGAAGCCGCCCGCACCGGCAAGGTCGCCGAAATTGGCGGCGATGAAGATCACCAGAGCCAGAAGGATCAGGCCAGCGATAACCGGGATGATCCTGGTCACGAGCAGGCTAGGTTCGAGGCCGGGATTGCGGCCGAAGAAGACCACGATGGCAAAGGCTGTCAGCACCATCAGCACCATGATGGCGAGCGTGCCGACATTGGTCAGCCAGGAGAAGAGCGCCAGAACCGGGTCCTGACCGGTGAAGGCGAAAAGCCCGACGACGAGAACCGCGATGATCGTCTGGATGACCGAAGCCACATGCGGGCTCTGGTAGACCGGATGGGTGACGCCGATCGATTCCGGCAGCAGCTTTTCGCGGCCGGCCACATACATGTAGCGGGCAACGCCGTTATGGAAGGCAAGCACACTGGCGAACAGGCTGGTGACGAACAGGAGGTTCATGATCGGAGGCAGCCAGGAGCCGACATAGCGCTCGGCCAGGCCGAAGAGGAAGGTTGTCGGATCGGCAAGTCCCTGCAGTTCCGGCACGAGTTTCTCGGCGCCCGCGCCGTTCACCATCAGCCACGAGGTGAACATGTAGAACAGGCCGATGATCAGCACCGAGATATAGGTCGCGCGCGGCACGGTCTTGTGCGGCTCGCGGGCTTCTTCGCTGTAGATCGTGGTCGCCTCGAAGCCGATGAAGGCGGCAAAGCAGAACAGAATGCCGATCGACGGCGAACCGCTGAAGAAGGCGGTGGGCGTGAAGGACGAGAAGGTGATGCCGCTGTCGCCGCCCTTGCCGAGGATCGCGACGTCGATGATCATCACGACCGCATATTCGAGAAGGACCAGAATGGTCAGGATCTTCGCCGAAAGATCGACGCGGCGATAGCCAAACACCGCCACTAGCGCAATGCCGATATAGGTCCAGACCCACCAGGGCAGCTCCAGCCCCATACTGGCGAAAAAGCCCGACGTGGCCGCGCCGAACAGGCCGAAAATGCCGATCTGCATGCAGTTATAAGCAAGGATGGCGATGAGCGCGGCGGACCCGCCCATCATGCCGCCGAGCCCCTGCGCAGTGTATGCGTAGAAAGCTCCGGCGTTGCGGATATGCCGCGCCATTGCGACGTAGCCGACCGCAAACAGCAAGAGCACGGTGGTGACCAGCAGGAAGCCGGCCGGAATGCCGGCGCCGTTGCCGAGCATCATCGAAAGCGGCACGCCGCCTGCAACCGCCGTCAGCGGTGCGGCTGCCGAAACCACGAGAAATGTAACCGCGCCGACACCAAGCGCGTTCTTGCGCAACTGGTTCGCGCCGCTCGCGGGTGAAGATTGACCGTCCATGTTTTCGCTCCCCTTTTTGGCAGCTTGTGCCATTTGCCCTGGTCGGTTTTCCAAGGCCTCCTCCGTCGAAGCGAATTGAGACAGCGAATTTCCTCCTTGGCCGCTCACTATTACTGGTTCATTATTTGAACCATCGCTTCAAATATAGACTTGCAAAGGGTGCATCGACCTGTCAAGTTATTTCGCATGTTAAGTATCCCGGCTGACGGAATCGGCCATTCGCAATCGCCCAAGGGGGGACAGGCTTCGGGAGACTTCAGGCGGCGCTCAGCAGCGGAGGAAATGATGAGCACCATCGGGAAGGCGCTGACCTTGCTGGACGCGGTATCGCGCCTGGAAAAGGAAGTCGGCCTCAGCGAGATCGCAAGGCACTGCGGGCTCGACAAGGCCACCGCTCGCCGCTTTCTCGTCGAGCTGGAAAAGCACGGCTTCGTCGAGCAGGACCCCGAAACCCGGCGCTATCGTATCGGCGGAGCGCCGGTGCGCTTGGCGCGCATCCGGGAGGCTCGCTTTCCCTATCTCAGCACCGCCGCCCCATTCGTCCGGGAACTCGCGGAAGCATCGGGCGAAACCGTGCACCTGTCGGAATATACTGCCGGCAGGCTTGCGACGGTTCTTGTGGAGGACTCGCCGCGCGCCCACCGCGTCATCGTCGATGTCGGCAGCGTCCTGCCCTTTCACGCGACTGCTTCGGGCCTGGCCTTCATCGCCTCCTGCCCTGCAAGGCAGGTGGAGGACGTGCTGTCCGCGCCACTCGAAGCCTTCACTGAGAATACGGTCACCTCTGCAGACGACCTGCGGAGCCTTTTGGCCGAAACGGCAAGGCGCGGCTATTCGATCTGCCTGCAAGGCCTCGAAAGCGGCGTGATCAGCACGGCCGCGCCGATAAAGGCGCCGGGCAGCATGCCGATCGGCACCATCGCGGTTGCCGCGCCCTTGGTCCGCGCCGACGAAGCGACGATCCACCGGCTCGGGTCGGCCGCCGCGGCCACCGCAAAACGAATTTCAGAAAAATTCTTTGGACTTGAGCAGTATGCTGCTCAGCCGCTGGCGAGGAGGGCCGGCTGATGAATGGGGCGAACCGTCTACCCAACATACTGGTCCTGGGAACGGGAGACACAAAGAGCGAGGAACTCGAGTTCATGGCTTCCGTCATTCAGGAAGCAGGCGGCGTGCCGGTCATGGTCGACGTCAGCATTCTCGGCGACCCTCCCTATAAGCCTGAATATTCGCGGCACGACGTTGCCGCCGCAGTGGGCATGACCATCGAGGCTATTGCCACCAGTGGCGACGAAAACAGCGCCATGGAACTGATGGCGACGGGTGCTGCCACCCTCGTCCGCAACCTCCATGAAGCCGGCCAGGTGGATGGCGTCATCGTCCTTGGCGGTTCGCTCGGCACCGACCTTGCACTCGACGTCGCCGCCGTCCTGCCGCTTGGCGTGCCGAAATTCGTGGTTTCGACCATCGCCTATTCGCACCTCTTGCCGCCGGAACGCATCGCGCCGGACCTGATGATGATCCTCTGGGCCGGCGGCTTGTACGGACTGAACAGCATCTGCCGTTCGGTGCTGTCGCAGGCCTGCGGCGCGGTCGTCGGCGCCGCCCGCTTCGGCATCAGACCAAACAGCGAGCGTCCGCTCATCGGCATGACCTCGCTGGGGTCGAGCTGCCTCAAATACATGAAATACCTCAAGCCCGAACTGGAACGCCGCGGCTATGACGTGGCTGTCTTCCACGCGACCGGCATGGGCGGCCGCGCCTTCGAGGCGATTGCCGCGCAGAAGGGCTTTGCGGCGGTCTTCGATTTCTGCATCCAGGAGGTGAGCAACCATCACCATGGAACAGTGGTCACCTCCGGCCCAGACCGCATGGAAAATGCCGGCCGCGTCGGCATACCCCAGCTCGTCGCGCCCGGCGCGGTCGACATGGTCGACCTGCAGGCCTGGCGGGAGCTGCCCGCTCAACTGGCCGACCGGCCCTATCACGCCCACAATCGCCTGATCGGGTCGGTCACCACTGCTCCGGAAGGGCGGCGTGAGATCGCCCGCGTCATCGGCGGCAAGCTGGCCGGGACGAACGCCGAGGTCGCCTTCATCCTGCCGCTCAAAGGCATCCAGGAATGGGACCAGGAAAACGAGCCGCTGCACGAGCCCGAAGCGCTCGACGCCTTCATCGACGAGATGCGGCGCGCGGTTCCCGGCACCGTCAGCCTGCATGAGGTGGACGGCCACATCAACGAGCCGGAATTCTCGATAAAAGCGCTCGCCATCTTCGACGAGTGGATCGCACGCGGCATCGTGCCCGAGGGCCGGCCGTGACCGGACGAGCACTGATCCTCGATTTCGGCGGCGTCGTCACGCGCACGCTCTTCGAGACCCACGACGTGACCGAACGCGCGCTTGGACTTGCGCCCGGTAGCCTGACATGGCGCGGGCCGTTCGACCCCGCGACCGATCCGGTCTGGGTGTCCATGCAGAAGCGCGAAATCACCGAGCGCGATTACTGGATGACGCGCACTGAGGAAGTCGGCCGTCTCGTCGGCGAAGACTGGACCGACATGAAGACCTTCGTGCAGCGCGCTCGCGGCGCCGATGCCGAACTCGTGCTGCGCCCGGAAGCCCGCGACGCCATCCTCAAGGCGAAAGAGGCCGGCATCCGGCTCGCCATCCTCTCCAACGAACTCGACCTGTTTTACGGGGTCGAGTTCCGCAAGCGCTTCCCGTTGATTGATCTCTTCGAGATCATCGTGGATGCCACCTACACCAAGATATTGAAGCCCGATCCCCGCGCCTACGAGCTTGTTCTGTCGGAACTCGACCTGCCGCGCGCGGACTGCGTCTTCGTCGACGACCAGAAGAAGAATATCGAGGGGGCGGAAGCGGTAAAACTTCCTTGCGTCCATTTCGATGTCACCCGGCCTGCCAAGGGCTACGCGACAGCCCTCACGATGCTCGGCCTTTGAACGGACAGGAACGAAAAATGCGTGAAGCCAATTTCCTCATCGAGAACAATGCCCGCCATCTGTGGCATCCGATGGCCCATCCGGCCGAGATGCAGGCGTCGCCGCCCAAGATCGTCAATGCCGGCGAAGGCGTCGAAATCACCGACATCCATGGCAAGCGCGTGCTTGATGCTGTCGGCGGGCTCTGGAACGTCAATCTCGGCTATTCCTGCGAGCCGGTGAAGGAGGCCATCCGCCAGCAGCTCGAGCAGCTTCCCTATTATTCGACCTTCCGCGGCACCACCAATTCACCGCTCATCGAGCTGTCCTACGAACTGGCTGAGTGGTTCAAGGAGGACGGCCTCGTCCGCTCCTTCTTCACCTCCGGCGGCTCCGATTCCGTGGAAACCTGCCTGCGTCTCGCGCGCCAGTACCACAAGCTGAATGGCCAGCCCGAGCGGACGAAGTTCGTTGCGCTGAAGAAAGGCTATCACGGCACGCATTTCGGCGGCGCGTCCGTCAACGGCAATTCCAACTTCCGCCGCAACTACGAGCCGCTGCTGCCCGGCGTCTTCCATCTTCCCTCGCCCTTCACCTACCGCAACCCGTTCGGCACGACTGACGGGGCAGAGATTGCCAAAGGCATTGCCCGCCTCTTCGAGGACGAGATCGCCTTCCAGGGCGCGGACACGATCGCCGCGCTGATCATGGAGCCGGTTCTCGGCGCGGGCGGGGTGATCGTGCCGCATGAGACCTTCATGCCGCTGATGCGGGAGATCTGCGAACGCCATGGCATCCTGCTCATCGCCGACGAGGTGATCACCGCTTTCGGCCGCACCGGCGCCTGGACGGGCTCGCGCCTTTGGGGCGTCAAGCCGGATCTGATGTCCACCGCCAAGGCAATCACCAACGGCTACTTCCCGTTCGGCGCGGTGATGATCTCCGAAAAGGTCGCGCAGGTCTTCGAGAACAACAAGTGCGCGATGGGTTCCATAGGCCACGGCTACACCTATTCCGGCCACCCGGTCGGCGCGGCGGCAGCGCTTGCCACGCTGAAGGAAACGAAGCGGCTCGATGTCGCCCGCAATGCCAAAGCGCGCGGCGAGGAATTGCTAGCCGGCCTCAACGAACTGCAGCAGCGTCACGAGCTGGTCGGCGACGTGCGCGGCAAGGGGCTGATGTGCGCGCTCGAGCTCGTTTCCGACCGGGAGAAGAAGGCCGCCGCGGCGAAGGACGTGGTCCAGAAGGTCTACGAGGTCGCCTATGAGGCGGGTGTCATGGTCCGCACCTCGGGCGCGAACGTCATCATCTCGCCGCCGCTCGTCATCACCGCCGCAGATGTCACCCGCATCATCTCCGCGCTCGATGCCGGTCTCTCCGCTGCCGGGGGCAAGTGAGATGGCAGACAACTCCGCGCTTCTGGCTCGGCGCGAGCGGCTGCTTGGCCGCAACATGTCGCTCTTCTACCAGGACCCCGTGCACATCGTGCGGGGCGAAGGCGTCTGGCTGTGGGACGCGGACGGGCGGCGCTATCTCGATTGCTACAACAACGTGCCCCATGTGGGGCACTGCCACCCGCGCGTGGTCGAGGCGATCGCGAGGCAGGCGGGCACGCTCAACACCCATACGCGCTATCTGCACGAAGGCATTCTCGACTATGTCGAGCGCCTGACGGCGACGTTCGACAAGAGCCTCGACACCTCGATCCTGACCTGCACCGGAAGCGAGGCCAACGACATCGCCCTGCGCATGGCCCAGGCCGTCACCGGCAAGACGGGCTTGATCGCCACGAACCACACCTATCACGGCAACACCGCCGCCGTTTCGCAGCTGTCGACCCGCATGCCGCCGGTCGGCGGCTTCGGCGGCCATGTACGCCATGTCCCCGCGCCCGACAGCTATCGCCCGCTCGGCGGCGAACCGGGCGAGGCTTTTGCGACGGCCTTTGCCGCCGAGGTCGAAAGGGCCATCGCCTCGCTTGAGGAGAGCCCCTTCGGCTTCTCCGCGCTCATCATCGATCCGTTCTTCGCCAATGAAGGCTTCCCCGACCTGCCGCAGGGCTTTCTCGATAAGGCGGTGGCGGCGGTGCGCAAGGCCGGTGGCCTTGTGATCGCCGACGAGGTGCAGCCCGGCTTCGGCCGCACCGGCGAGCACATGTGGGGCCATCAGCGCGCAGGCATCGTGCCGGACATCGTCACCCTCGGCAAACCCATGGGCAACGGCCATCCTATCGGCGGCGTCGTCGCCGGCGCTGATACGCTCAACGCCTTCCGCAAGGCCTTCCGCTACTTCAACACTTTTGGCGGCAATCCCGTCTCCTGCGCCGCGGCCATGGCGGTTCTCGACGTGATCGAGGACGAGAAGCTGATCGATAATGCCCGGGAGGTGGGCACCTATGCCCGCGCCGGCTTGCTGCGCTTGCAGGAGAAGCACGGCATCATCGGCGACGTGCGGGGCAGCGGGCTGTTCTTCGGCGCAGAACTCGTGCTCGACCGGAACGAAAAGACGCCCGCCGCCGATCTCGCCACGAAAGTCATCAACGACATGCGCGAACGCGGCGTGCTGATGGGCAAGCTCGGCATCCATCAATGCTCCACCAAGATCAGGCCGCCCATGCCCTTCTCCAGGGAGCATGCGGACCTGATGCTTTCTACGCTCGACGACGTTCTTACGGCCCTGTAGTCGACGATGGCGGAACATCTCCAGCAGGAACTGGTCGATGCGCTCAGCGCGCGCGCTTGCGAGGCCCTGACGCATTGGGGCCTTGCCGGCCAGCGGCCCGAGCTGCTGAAATATCGCGAGAATGCAGTGTTCCGCATCGCGCTCGCAAATGGCGAGCCAGCGGCGCTGCGGATCCATCGCCCCGGCTATCATGACGAAGGCGCGCTGGCTTCCGAACTGCGCTGGATGACGGCGCTGCGCGACGGCGGGCTGACGGTGCCCTCGTCAGTGGCGACAGCCGACGACCGGGTGCTCGTCCACCTACCTGCGGCCAACGCGTTCGACGCGCAGCACGCCGACATCGTGACCTGGATGCACGGCACGCCTCTCGGGCAGAGCGGCACGCCGCTTGCCCATGAGTTGGAAGTCCAGATCGCGATCTTCTTCGCGATCGGCGCGGCCATGGCCGAGATGCACAATCTCACCGACGGCTGGCGCCTTCCCGACGGTTTCTCCCGCGCCGCCTGGGACGCCAACGGGCTTCTTGGAGAAAGTCCGCTCTGGGGGCGCTTCTGGGATTGCGCCGGGCTTTCCGCCGATCACCGCTCCGCCCTCACCTATCTCCGGGCGCGTCTTCAGGACCTGCTCGCTAAAATTCCTGCCGAAAACCTCGACTACGGCCTGATCCACGCCGATCTCGTGCGCGAGAATGTGCTGATCGACGGAAACGCTGTCGGCTTCATCGACTTCGACGATGCGGGCTTCGGCTTTCGCATGTTCGACATTGCCACGGCCCTGCTCAAGAACCGCATCGAACCGCACTACAGGCAACTGGAGAGCGCTCTGATTGCAGGGTATCGCAGCAGGCGTGCCTTGAGCGACGCAGCGCTTGCGACCCTGCCGCTGTTTCTCACGCTCAGAAGCGTCACCTATATCGGCTGGCTGGCCGCAAGGCCGGAGTTTCCGAATGCGGCGGCGCGGCTCGCGCGTTACGCCGACGAGGCGCTGCGGCTGGCCGAAGAGCTTCCGCAATGAGGCAGGCGGTGGGACGGGCCCAATCAGACGCCGAGCGTGGCGAGATCGTCCAGCATGTCGAGAAGCTTCTCGACCCGCTCCTTGCCGTACTTCGCCTCGAGGCTCGCATAGATGGCACGGCTCTCGGGGCCGACCTCTGCGATCACCTTCATGCCTGCGGGCGCGATTTCGAGCAACACCCTGCGGCCGTCCTCGGCGTCCTTGTGCTTGCTGATCAGGCCGCGCTCCTCGAGCGAGCGGATGATGCGCGTCAGGCTGGGCGCAAGGATGAATGCCTTGTCGGCCATTTCGGTGGCATCGACCTGCCCGGATTCGGCGAGAATGCGGATCACCCGCCATTGCTGCTCGGTGATCTCGTGCTGCGCCAGCATGGGCCGGAAATGCCCCATCACCGCTTCGCGGGCCCTCAGGAGGGCAATCGGCAGCGAGCGGCGCGTGTTGTGGGGAAGAAGGGCGTCCTGCCCGTGGTCTGCTGAGGATTTCTGGCGGCTCATATGTGCTCTATGCGGCATTTCTCACCTTTCCGCAATTGCCGGCGCATCGGGGATCCAGGCTGAAATCCTGCTTGACAGCGGGTCGATTATTTTTAACATGTTAAATAATAAAGCGAAGGGGATCGGGCAAGAAATGCCGCACTTCACGATCGAGTACTCGGCCAATCTCGATGCGCACGTCGACTTCGAGCGTCTCTGCCGTTCCGTCCACGAAACCATCATGGAAACCGGGCTGTTCGAGCTCGGTGCGGTGCGCGTGCGCACGATCCGCAGCGAGCATTATGCGGTTGCAGACCTTTTGCCGGAAAACGGTTTCATCGACATGTCGTTTCGCATTGGCGTCGGCCGCTCCGACGACGAGAAGAAGCGGACGGGAGAGGCGATCTTTGCCACGGTCACGCGCGAGCTTGCGGACCTGTTCGCCACGCCGCATTTCGCTCTCACTCTTGAGATCCGCGAGATCGACCCGCAGCTGAGCTGGAAGAAGAACGCCATCCATCCCCGGCTCCGCAACGCCGAGAGATAGATCCTTCCATTTCGCCCCCACGTTCCAGCGCGGCCCGCGACGGCGACGCGCCACCATCGGAGAATGAAATGTCCAAACTCGATGAGAACATCGCCAAGGCGGAAGACTTCCTCGCCCGCTTCCGCGAGCATGACGTGCTCAACCACATCAACGGTGAATCGGTCCCGGCGGTCAGCGGCGAGAGATTCGAGACGATATCGCCCATCGACCTGAAGCCGATCGCCAAGGTCGCGCTTGGCCGCGCCGCCGACGTCGATCTCGCCGCAAAGGCGGCCAAGGAAGCCTTCCCGGCCTGGGCGGCGATGCCCGGCGACGCGCGCAAGAAGCTGCTGCACAAGATCGCCGACGCCATCGTCGCGCGCGCCGAGGAAATCGCGTTCGTCGAGTGCATGGACACCGGCCAGTCGCTGAAATTCATGTCCAAGGCCGCCCTGCGCGGCGCCGAGAACTTCCGCTTCTTCGCCGACCGCGCCCCCGAGGCGCGTGACGGCAAGACGCTGCGCGGCGGCAACCAGATCAACATGACCACGCGCGTGCCCATTGGCCCGGTCGGCATCATCACGCCGTGGAACACGCCCTTCATGCTGTCCACGTGGAAGATCGCCCCGGCGCTCGCGGCCGGCTGCACGGTCGTCCACAAGCCTGCCGAGTTTTCGCCGCTCACGGCCCGGCTGCTCATCGAAATCGCCGAGGAGGCTGGGTTGCCCAAGGGCGTGTGGAACCTCGTCAACGGTTTTGGCGAGGACGCGGGCAAGGCCTTGACTGAGCACCCCGCGATCAAGGCCATCGGCTTCGTCGGCGAAAGCCGCACGGGCTCGATGATCATGAAGCAGGGTGCCGAGACGCTGAAACGCGTTCATTTCGAACTGGGCGGCAAGAACCCGGTCATCGTCTTCGCCGACGCCGATCTGGAGCGGGCGGCAGATGCGGCTGTGTTCATGATCTACTCGCTCAATGGCGAGCGCTGCACCTCCTCGTCGCGACTGCTCGTCGAGGAAAGCATCTACGACAGCTTCACCGCGAAGGTCGCCGAGAGAGCCAAGCGCATCAAGATCGGTCATCCGCTCGATCCCGAAACGGTCGTCGGCCCGCTCATCCATCCGGTACATGAGAAGAAGGTTCTCGAATATATCGGCATCGGCCAGCAGGAAGGCGCCACCCTTGCCGCCGGCGGCACGAAGTTCGACGGTCCGGGCGGCGGCTGCTACGTTTCGCCCACGCTCTTCACCGGCGCGAACAACGGCATGCGCATCGCGCAGGAGGAGATCTTCGGCCCTGTGCTGACCGCCATCCCCTTCAAGGACGAGGCAGAGGCGCTCGCGCTCGCCAATGATGTACGCTACGGCCTTGCCGGCTATCTCTGGACATCGGACGTCACGCGCGCCTTCCGCTTCACCGATCATCTCGAAGCGGGGATGATCTGGGTGAATTCGGAGAATGTGCGCCACCTGCCGGCCCCGTTCGGCGGCGTCAAGAACTCCGGCATCGGCCGCGACGGCGGCGACTGGTCGTTCGATTTCTACATGGAAACCAAAAACGTGGCATTCGTCAGCTCGGCGCATGCCATTCAGAGGCTCGGCGCCTGAGCGCGCGACAAGCGCGCCAACGCTCGTGGAGGAGACACCCATGCCATTGCCCAAACCGAACCTTCATCCGCCCTTCAACATCGTTCGCCTGAGCCATGTCGAACTCGCCGTCACCGATCTTGCCAAGTCGCGCGCGTTCTACGTCGACGTGCTCGGCCTTCAGGTCACCGACGAGACGGCCGACACGATCTATCTGCGCGCGATGGAAGAACGCGGCCATCACTGCATCATCCTGAAGAAGGCGGACAGGGCAGAGGCGCGTGACCTCGGCTTCAAGGTCTACAGCGAGGAGGACCTCGACAAGGCGGCACACTTCTTCAAGCAGCGGGACCTGCCGGTCGAATGGATCGAGCGCCCCTACCAGTCGCGGACTTTCCGCACACGCGATCCGCAGGGCATTCCGCTCGAATTCTATTCGAAGATGGACCGCCTGCCGCCGATCCATCAGAAATACGCCCTCTACAAGGGCGTGAAGCCGCTGCGCATCGATCACTTCAACTGCTTCTCGCCTAACGTGGACGAGGCGGTGGCCTTCTACAACGAGATCGGCTTCCGCGTGACGGAATACACCGAGGACGAGAAAACCGGGCGTCTCTGGGCAGCCTGGACGCACCGCAAGGGCGGTGTCCACGACATCGCCTTCACCAACGGCCGTGGCCCGCGCCTGCATCACACCGCCTTCTGGGTGCCGACGCCGCTCAACATCATCGACCTGCTCGACCTGATGTCCACCTCCGGCTGGCTGGCCAATATCGAGCGCGGCCCGGGCCGCCACGGCATCTCGAATGCCTTCTTCCTCTATGTCCGCGACCCCGACGGCCATCGCATCGAGATCTACTGCTCCGACTACCAGACGGTCGATCCGGATCTCGAGCCGATCAAGTGGGACCTCAAGGACCCGCAGCGCCAGACCCTGTGGGGCGCACCGGCTCCGCGGTCCTGGTTCGAGGAAGGCAGCACTTTTGCCGGCGTCGAGGCGCGGGAATCCATCCTCAAGGCCCAGCCCATCGTGGCGCCGTAAGCATCGACGGCCGGAAAGACAGATATGGAACGCGCAAAATTCGCCACCTTCTCTCACGCCGAGGTGCAAAAATACGGCCTGGTCACTGATTGCGGGGTCGTCGACCTCTCGGCCCGGCACGGCAAGCAATGGCCGACGCTGCGCGAGGTGATCGAGGCGGGCGCGCTTCAGCGCCTCGCCGACGAGGCGGCCGGTCTTGTCCCGGATATCGACCTTGCCGACATCCGCTACGAGATTCCGGTTCCCGCGCCGGAAAAGATCATCTGCGTTGGCGTGAACTTCCCCGATCGCAACGAGGAGTACAAGGACGGCCAGGCCGCCCCTTCCAACCCCTCGCTGTTCATCCGCTTTCCGCGTTCCTTCGTCGGCCACGGGCAGGCTCTGGTGCGGCCACCGGAAAGCCCGCAGCTCGACTATGAGGGCGAGATCGTCATCGTCATCGGCAAGGGCGGGCGCCGCATTCCCGAGGCCTCCGCGCTCGACCACATAGCCGCGCTGTCGCTCTGCAACGAGGGAACGCTGCGCGACTGGGTGCGTCACGCCAAGTTCAACGTCACGCAAGGCAAGAATTTTGACCGCAGCGGCTCGATCGGACCGTGGCTCGTGCCCTTCACCGACGAGGCGCAAATTGCCGACATCCGGCTCGAAACGCGCGTCAATGGCGAGGTGCGCCAGCAGGATCGCACAAGCCGCATGATCTTTTCCTTCCGCAAGATCATCAACTACGTCTCCACCTTCACGACGCTGGTGCCGGGCGATGTCATCGTGACCGGCACGCCGACCGGAGCGGGCGCGCGCTTCGATCCACCGATCTGGCTGAAGCCCGGCGATGTCGTGGAAGTGGAAGCCGAAGGCATCGGCCTTCTGCGCAACCCGATTGCTGACGAGGTGATCTGAGCCATGCTGACAAGCACCGAGATAGCCGCTGCCGTGAAGGCACTGGACGATGCGGAGAGAAGCCGCGTCCAGACGGGCCTGCTTTCCCTAAAGCATCCCGAAATGAGCATGGACGATGCCTATGCCGTACAGTCCGCCTGGGTGAAGCAGAAGATCGCCGACGGCCGCAAGGTGATCGGCTGGAAGATCGGCCTCACCTCCAAGGCCATGCAATATGCGCTCAACATCGATATCCCTGATTCAGGCGTCCTCTTCGACGACATGATGTTCGAGGACGGCGCCACGATCCCGAAGGGTCGCTTCATCCAGCCGCGCATCGAGGCCGAGATCGCCTTCGTCATGAAGGCCCCGCTCAAACGGCCGAACGTCACCGTCTTCGACGTGCTCAACGCGACGGACTATGTCACGCCCGCCCTCGAAATCCTCGACACGCGCATTCTGCGCGTCGATCCGGAGACCAAGAAGGCCCGCACCATCGTCGACACCATCTCCGACAACGCGGCCAATGCCGGCATCGTCATCGGCGGCCGCGCCATGCGCCCGCAGGAGGTCAACATGCGCTGGATGGGCGCGATCGTCTCCCGCAATGCCGAGGTAGAGGAAACCGGCCTTGGTGCCGGGGTGCTCAATCATCCGGCGCGCGGCATCGCGTGGCTGGCGAACCGCCTCGCCGCCTACGGCGAAAGCATCGAGGCCGGCCAGATCGTGCTCGCCGGCTCATTCATCCGTCCCGTCGAAGCCCGACACGGCGACACGATCGTCGCCGATTTCGGGCCTTACGGGACGATCAGTTGCTTCTTCGAATGAGGTCCTGAATGCCGGCTCCTCGCAACAGCTTCAAACAGGCGCTTCGGGACGGCCGGACGCAGATCGGCATGTGGCTCGCGCTCGCCAGCCCCTACACCGCCGAAATCTGCGCCGGAGCCGGTTTCGACTGGCTGCTTCTCGACGCCGAGCACGCGCCCAACGACGTCCCGCTGCTGCTGTCGCAACTGCAGGCGCTGGCGGCGTCAAGCAGCCATGCTGTGGTGCGGCCGCCGATCGGCGAGGCCTGGCTCATCAAGCAGATCCTCGACATCGGCGCGCAGTCGCTGCTGGTGCCGATGGTCGAAAGCGGCGAGCAGGCGCGCGCCTTGGTGCGGGCGACCCGCTATCCGCCGCACGGCATGCGCGGCGTGGGTGCGACCTTGGCGCGCGCCTCCGCCTTCAACCGCATCCCGGACTATCTCCAGACCGCCAATGACGAGATCTGCCTGCTTCTGCAGATCGAGAGCCGGGCCGGCCTTGCCGCGCTCGATGAGATTGCATCGACCGAGGGCGTGGATGGCGTCTTCATCGGCCCTGCCGATCTTGCCGCCGACATGGGATATTTGGGCAAGCCCGGTGCGCCAGAAGTGCAGCAGGCGGTGGAAGCCGCCCTCCTCCGCATCCGCTCGCATGGCAAGGCCGCCGGCATCCTGACCTCCGACCAGGCGCTTGCACGTCGCTATGTCGAATTGGGGGCAAATTTCGTTGCCGTCGGCAGCGATGTGGGGCTTCTGGTTGCGGCGACCAACAATCTTCGCGCCAGCTTTGCCGACGCCGAAAAGCAGCCTTCGAACAGCGAAAGCAAGGGCGCCGTCTACTGACTTTGCCCGAAGCGATCCGGGCGCACTTCGATGCGCGCCCGGACGTCGCGCATCTCACGCGATGCGCAGTCCCTTCTCGTCCAGCAGCACGCAGCCTGCCGGGTCGAAACCGACCTGGATGGCGTCGCCTTCGCGCGCGACCTTGCCTTCTATCGGCGTGTTGGCGCGGATGATCGTCCGCTCACCGATGTCGATCTCATAGATGGCGCTGCCCCCGAGATAGGACGTCGACACGACCCGCGCCGCGAGCTTGTTTGCCGAGACCGAGGCACCGACTGACAGCTTTTGCGGACGCACCACCACGGAGACGCGAGCCCCGGGCGTCAGCACCTTCGGCGAAACGGCCGTCACCATCTGCCCGGCGGAGAGCGCGATGGTTACCTTGTGCCCATCGATCGACGAGACGACGCCCGGCAGCATGTTCGCCTTGCCGAGGAAGTCGGCCACGAAGGCGGTTGCCGGCGTCTCATAGACCTGTTCCGGCGTGCCGATCTGCTCCATCGTGCCGGCATTCATGACGACGATTTGGTCGGACATGGAGAGTGCCTCTTCCTGATCGTGGGTCACGAAGATCGCCGTAATGCCCGTCTCCTTCTGGATCTTCTTGATCTCGACGCGCATCTCCTCGCGCATATTGGCGTCGAGCGCCGAAAGCGGCTCGTCCAGAAGCAGAACTTCCGGCTCGAACACGATGGCGCGCGCCAGCGCGATGCGCTGCTGCTGACCGCCGGAGAGTTGCGACGGCAGCTTCTTCTCGCTGCCCGGCAGCCGCACCATCTCCAGCGCCTTGCTCACCCTGCGCGCGATCTCGGCCTTCGGCACATTGCGATACTTCAAGCCGAAGGCGACGTTGTCGAAGACATTCTTGTGCGGGAAAAGCGCGTAGCTCTGGAAGACCAGGCCGATATTGCGCTTGTAGATCGGCACGTCATCGACGCGCCTGCCGCCGATCGAAATCTGGCCGCCAGAAATATCGACCAGACCTGCAATCGAGCGCAGGATCGTGGTCTTGCCGCAGCCGGAGGGGCCTAGCAGGGTGACGAAACTGCCCTTGCGGATGGCCAGCGAGAAATCGCGCACCGCGACGAACTTGCCATAGGCGATGTCGATGTTGCGGAACTCGACCGCCGGCTTTTCCAGTTGCCCACCGTCGCGAGCGGCATGCTCGCCCGCGCCGGCCGGCAGTCCCCCGGCCGCTTCCGGCCGGGGTGTCTGGGCTGAGGTTTCCAGGCTCTCATGCACCTTTCGAAATCCTGTCCCACTGCTTGTTCCAAGCGTCTTCGTTGGTTGCCCAGTAGACCGGGTCGGCGAAGGTCAGCGCCTTCATCGAGCCGGTCGGGTCGAAGGCGGGCAGCGTCGCGATCTTGTCGCCGAGCTTGACCTTGTTCGGGTCGAGCGACGGCGGATAGTTCTGGCCCTCGGCTACCGCGATCGAGGTGGCGGGCTCGAGCATGAAGTTGATCAGTTCCTCGCACTCGGGCATGGGCGAGCCCTTGAGGACCAGCATATCCTCCATCCACGCATAGGAGCCCTTCGGGTCGATATAGCCGATCGGATGGCCCTGCTGCTGCAGCGCGGCGACGCGGCCGGACCAGGCGTCGGTCACCACGATCTCGCCCTTGGAAAGCAGGTCCATCAGCTCGGCGCCGGAGCTCCAGAACTTCTTGGCGAGGTCCCGGTTCTCGCGCACCTTCGCCCAGACGGCGTCCATGTCCTGGATATTGTTCGGGTCCTGTCCCGACTGCAGCGCGGCATACCACACGCGCGTGGTCATATCGGAATAGCCGCCCACCTTGCCGGCATACTTCTTGTCGAACAGGAGGCCGACGCCCTTTTCCTTGGCCTCTTCGTCCGAGATCACCTTGTTGTTGTAGGCGATGCCGGTTGTGCCGTAGTCATACGGTATGGCCGAGATCTTAGGCGTGATCTTGCGGTAGGGCTCGATCATCGGCACCAGAACATTCGCCAGATTGGGAATGTTGGCCTCGTTGATCTCCGAGTTCACTCCGGCATTCACGTACTTGATGTAGTAGTTCACGCCCGACGAATGGATGACCTGGAAGTCTCCCGGCTTCGAGGTCTTGATCTTGGTGATGATCTCGTCCTCGTCGCCGAAGGTGCCCTGCACAACCTTGATGCCGGTCTTCTGCGTGTATGCCTGGAATGCGTATTTATCGATCGCTTCCTGCACCACGCCGCCCCAGCCATCGAAGCGCACTTCCGTGGCGGCAGCCAGCGCCCGGCCGATCCAGGGCGTGGAAAGCCCTGCCGCGGCGGCGGCCGCCGCCGTCAGGGTCAGAAAGGAGCGGCGGCTGATGTCGCCGTTCCCATATCGCTCGTTCAGTCGTTCAAGTCTCTTCGTGGTCGAAATTTTCATTATGCGTTCCCCTTTGCATCGACGCGTTTTCTCAACCGGGTAAGGCTTTGCAGGATGAGCCCGCCGACCAGCGGAATGCCGACGGTCACGAGGATCATGACCGTGCCGAGGGCATTGATCTCCGGGCTTATCGAAATCTTGAGCATCGACAGGATTTGGGTCGGCATCGTCTCGACGCCGGCCGGCCGCCAGAACAGGCTCGCCGAGGTGTTGTCGAAAGAGATGGTGAAGGCCAGAAGCGCGCTGGCGACGACCGCCGGGATGAGCAGCGGCAGCGTGATCTCGCGGAACGACGACAGGCGCGAGGCCCCCAGCGACAGCGCCGCCTCCTCGTAGGTGCGGCGGATACCGACCATGCGCGCCTGGGTGATCAGCACCACATAGGGCAGCGCCAGGAGGATATGGCCCAACAACAGAAGCGCCATGCTGCGCGGCTGATCGACCGCCTTGATCAGCACCAGCAATCCGACGCCGAGGATCGTTTCAGGCACCAGCGCCGGCAGGATGACCAGCGTGCCGAAAGTCCCCTTACCGGGAAACTCGAAGCGAACCAGCGCATAGGCCGTGATGATGCCCAGCAGCGTCGTGACCGCCGCCGTGACGAATGCGATCCACATCGAGGTCCTGAACGCGGTAAGCACCTGCTCGTTGGACAGGAGCTTGGCGTACCATTGCAGGCTGAAGCCGGTGAGCGGAAAGCCGCCGAACATCGATGCGTTGAAGGACAACACGACCGTGGCGACAATCGGCGCGAACATGAAAATATAGACGCAAAGCGTGATGAGGCCGGTCAGCCGCCAGGCCCATCGTCCTTCCTTGTCCCCGTGTTGCCCCGCGATCATCCTCCGAGCCCCTTCACGATCTGGGACATGCCCATGTAGCGGGTATAGGCAGCGGCAAAACAGCCGAGCACGACGAACAGTACGATGGAAAGCGTGGCGCCCATCGGCCAGTTAAGCTGGCCCATGATGGTGTCGTAGATCAGGTTGCCGAACAGCGCATCGCGGCCAGAGCCGAGCAGCTGCGGCGTCACATAGCTGCCGGCCGCCAGCACGAAGCAGAGCAGCAGGCCCGCGCCGAGGCCGGGCAGCGAGAGCGGCAGCGTGACCTCGCGGAACGCCTGCGCGCTGGTGCAGCCCATGGATCGGGCGGCGGAAATCAGCGTACGGTCTATGCTCTCAAGGCTCACATAGACGTTAAGGATCATGTAGGGCAGCAGGAAATGCAGCAGCCCCATGACCACCGCGCCCTCGGTGTAGAGCATCTGCAACGGCTGGTCGATCAGGCCGAGCTTGATCAGCGTGACGTTGATGATCCCCTGCTCGCCGAGGATATGGATCCACGAGAATGTGCGGATAGTGAAGCTGATCCAGAACGGCACGATGAGCAGCAGAAGCAGCAGCCATTTGTGCCGGAAGGTCGTGGCCCAGATGAAATAGGCCGGGAAGTAACCCAGAACCGCGCAGATGATCGCGGTCATGGCGCCGACGCGAACGGTCTTCAGCAGGAAGCCGTGATAGTAGCTGTCGGTGAGGAATTCCTTCCAGTTGGCGAATGTCAGCGCACTCGTCTCGACGCCTGCCGTAACGAAGGTGAAGAAGGTGTAGACCCCCATCACGGCAATCGGTAGCAGCAGGAACAGAAGCAGCAGCAATAGCACCGGCGCAACCAGCATCCACGCCAGTCGCGGGTCGTACAATTTCCAACCTTTGGTCATGCCCATTCAGTTCATGCGGCGCCGTCGTTGCGGCGCTTGTTGTGTTCCCGGAGGCGAGATTGGGCGATTAGCGGTCCGATGTCTACTGCCCGAATGAAGATTTTCTCACGCTCCGGAAAGTGATGCAGCGGGGCCACGGCGCTGCCGGTCCGCCGAACGGGCTGAAACCCTCGGATTGCATGGAAAAAGAAAACCGCATTTGATGTGGCGCAAAGCGTCTGCTGTCCTATTCTAGCACTCTGTCCGCGGAACCCTTCGATCAAAGTGGAGGACACTGGCATGGGACAGCTTGCTCCGACCGTCCGGCGTGGCGCGCTCGATGCGAAAGAACTCGAGCTCATTCAACGCTACTGGCAGGCGGCCAACTACCTTTCGGTCGGCCAAATCTACCTGCTCGACAACCCGTTGCTGCGGGAGCCGCTGAGACCGGAGCACATCAAGCCGCGCCTGCTCGGACACTGGGGCACCACGCCCGGCCTCAATTTCATCTACGCCCACCTCAACCGGACCGTACGCGCCCGCGATCTCGACATGATCTATGTTTGCGGGCCCGGTCATGGCGGCCCCGGCATGGTCGCAAACACCTATCTTGAGGGCACCTACAGCGAAATCTACCCGGAGATCGGCCGCGACGTGGACGGCATGCGCAAGCTGTTCCGTCAATTTTCATTTCCCGGCGGCATTCCCAGCCACGTCGCCCCCGAGACGCCGGGCTCCATCCATGAAGGCGGAGAACTGGGCTACGCGCTGGTTCATGCCTATGGCGCGGCCTTCGACAATCCCGGCCTGATCGTCGCCTGCGTGATCGGCGATGGCGAAGCCGAAACCGGCACGCTGGCGGCTTCCTGGCATTCGAACAAGTTCCTGAACCCGGTCCATGACGGCGCGGTGCTGCCGATCCTGCATCTCAACGGCTACAAGATCGCCAACCCCACGATCCTCGCCCGCATGCCGAAGGACGAGCTCGAGAGCCTGATGTGGGGCTACGGCTACGAACCTTTCTTCGTCGAGGGCGAAGATCCGAAGGAGATGCATCTGGAAATGGCCACGACGCTGGACGTCGTGCTTACCCGCATCAAGGAAATCCAGCGTGATGCCCGCGGGCCGGGCAAGGCATCGCGCGCGCCCCGTTGGCCAATGATCGTTTTCCGGAGCCCCAAGGGCTGGACCTGCCCGAAGGAAGTCGACGGCAAGAAGGTCGAAGGCTTCTGGCGCTCGCACCAGGTGCCGATCACCGACCCGCGCAACAACCCCGAACACCTGCGCCTCCTGGAGAGATGGATGCGCAGCTATGAGCCGGAAAAGCTGTTCGACAGGAGCGGGCGCCTGATCGACGAGTTGAAGGCGCTGCCGCCCGAGGGCGAGCGGCGCATGGGCGCCAATCCGCATGCCAATGGCGGTCTGCTCAAGCAGGATCTGGAGATGCCCGACTTCCGCAAGCTGGCGGTCAAGATCGACAGGCCGGGCCGCTCGCAAGCCGAAGCCACCCGCGTCATGGGCCGTCTGCTCGAACAGGTGATGAGCCTCAATGCCGTCGCCCGCAATTTCAGGCTGATGGGTCCCGACGAGACCGCCTCCAACCGCCTGGACGCCGTCTTTGACGTCACCGACCGGGTCTGGATGGAGGAGATCGAGCCCTATGACGAACATCTCGCCCATGAAGGGCGCGTCATGGAGGTGCTGAGCGAGAACCTTTGCCAGGGCTGGCTGGAAGGCTATCTGCTCACCGGCCGGCACGGCTTCTTCTCGTGCTACGAGGCGTTCATCCACATCGTGGACGCCATGTTCAACCAGCATGCGAAGTGGCTGCACGTCTCGCGCAAGCTCGCCTGGCGCAAGCCGATCGCCTCGCTCAACTACCTGCTGACCTCGCATGTCTGGCGGCAGGATCATAACGGCTTCAGCCACCAGGACCCGGGCTTCGTCGACCTTGTCACGAACAAGAAGGCGGATGTGGTGCGCGTCTACCTGCCGCCGGATGCCAACACCCTGCTCTGGGTCACCGACCACTGCCTGCGGACCTACAACCGCATCAACGTGATCGTTGCCGGCAAGCAGCCGCAGCTGCAATGGCTCGACATGGATGCGGCCATCGCCCATTGCGAAGCCGGTGTGGGCATCTGGAAATGGGCCGGGACCGAAAGCGACGAGGCAGAGCCGGACGTGGTGATGGCCTGCGCCGGCGACGTGCCGACGCTGGAGACTCTCGCCGCCGTCGACCTGCTGCGCAGCGAGCTGCCCGACCTACGTATCCGCGTGGTCAATGTGGTGGACCTGATGGCCCTGCAGCCGCAGATCGAGCACCCGCATGGCCTGACGGATGACGAGTTCGACGCGCTGTTTACGAAGGACCGGCCGGTCATCTTCGCCTATCACGGCTACCCGTTCCTCATCCATCGACTGACCTATCGGCGCAGGAACCACCCGAATATCCATGTGCGCGGATACAAGGAGGAAGGCACCACGACGACGCCCTTCGACATGGCGGTGATGAACGATCTCGACCGCTATCACCTTGCCATCGAGGCGATCAACCGCATGAGCCGGCAGAGCGGCAAGGCTGAGGACGCCAAGCGGCGCTTCGAAGAAAAGCTGGCAGAGCACCGGCAGTATGTCGGCAGGGAGGGACAGGACATGCCCGAGGTGCGCAACTGGGTCTGGCCCCATGGCTGAGGCGTATCCCGCCCGCAATCCGGGAACCGGCGAGATGGCCATTCTGACCTTGAACGCCGGCTCCTCCAGCCTGAAATTCGGCCTGTTCGACGTCGAACCCGACGGCACGATGGAACAGCGCGTGAGGGGTGTGTTCGAAAGCCTCTCGGGCACGCCCCGCTTTTCGGTCAAGGATGCCACGGGCAGGCTGCTGGTCGACAAATCGCTGGCCACCGTCGCGCCACCGACCGAGGTGCTGCTGCGCGAACTCATCATGGTGCTGGAGCCGATCCTCGGCGGCAAGCCGGTGGAGGCCGTCGGCCATCGCATCGTTCACGGCGGCAGCCGCTTCGTAAAACCTACCCGCCTGACGGACGACATTCTCAAGGAACTCGAAGCGCTGACGCCCATCGCGCCGCTGCACCAGCCGGCGAGCCTGCGGCCGGTGAAGGCCTTCCTGTCGCTGCGGCCGGATATACCGCAGATCGGCTGCTTCGACACCGCGTTCCACAGCACGTTGAAGCCGCCGGCCAACCGCTATGCCATACCGCGCGAATATGAGGAGATGGGCATACGCCGCTATGGGTTCCACGGCCTGTCCTACGAGTTCATCGCCACGCGCCTGGCCGAAATCTCACCCGAACTTGCCGCGAAGAAGACGGTTGCCGCGCATCTCGGCGCTGGATGCAGCCTTTGTGCCATGCAGAACGGCAAAAGCATCGACACCACCATGGGCTTCACCGCCCTCGACGGGCTGATGATGGCGACGCGGTCGGGCGCTATCGACCCCGGCATCATCCTCTACCTCCAGCAGGCGCTCGGCCTGTCGGCCGGCGATGTCGAGCAGCTTCTCTACTATCGCTCCGGCCTGCTGGGCGTCTCCGGCATATCCGGTGATGTCCGCATGTTGCTGGCCAGCGACAACCCGCATGCTGCCGAGGCGCTCGACCTCTTCACTTTCCGGATCGCCCAGGACATCGCGGCGATGGCAACCACCATGGAAGGGCTGGAATCCCTGGTGTTCACAGCCGGCGTCGGCGAGCACGCCACAAGCATCCGCGAGGCCATCTGCCACCGGCTGCAATGGCTGGGCGTGAAGCTCGACAAGAGTGCAGACGGCGGCGAGCTGATCAGCAGCCCAGACAGCGCCGTCGAGGTCCGTGTCATCCCCACCAATGAGGAAATGACCATCGCCCGACAGGCGCACGCCTTGGTCACAGTACACAAGCGGCACCGCTTCGCCAAACCGATTGAGGACGAAGGCGAGGCCATGAGGTGAGGCCCCGCAACAGAGTGGTTTTTTGCCGATGAATGAACGCAACTTTCACCTCGCCTTCCTGACGATCGCTGTCGTCGGGCTGATCGCGGGACTGCTGGCGCCGCTGATGCACTGGCAGGCCGAGGCCAATCTGATCTGGAGCGTGGCCACGGTGCCCATTATCGTGGCGCTTGCGGTCTCCATCATCCGCGATTTCCTGATAGGCCGCGTTGGCGTCGATGCCATCGCGTTGGTGTCCATGGTGGCGGCCGTCGCCATGGGACAGCCTCTGGCAGGCGTGGTCGTTGCGATCATGTATACCGGCGGCAACGTCCTCGAGGACTACGCCCGCGGCAAGGCCGAACGCGACCTGAAATCGCTGCGGGACCGGACGCCCCGCGTCGCGCACAAATGGATCGGCGAAGAGCTGGTCGACATCGGTGTCGATGATGTCGCGATCGGCGACGAGCTGCTTGTGCGTGCCGGCGAGCTGCTGCCGGTGGACGGCTACCTCATCGAGGCCCACGCCTCTATCGACGAATCCGCGGTCACCGGCGAGCCCTTGCCGGTCACGCGCGGCAGCGGCGACCTGCTGCGTAGCGGCACGGTCAATGCCGGCGAGGCGTTTCGCTTTCGCGCGTCCGCGGCCGCGAGCCAGAGCACCTATGCCGGCATCATCAGGATGGTCGAGGCCGCCCAGACGGCCAAGTCTCCGTTCATCCGCATCGCGGACCGTTTCGCGCTCTTCCTCCTGCCCTTCACGCTTATCGTCGCCGGCGCGGCCTGGTGGCTGTCGGGCGACAAGATCCGGGCGCTGGCGGTCCTGGTTGTCGCCACCCCCTGCCCGCTCATACTCGCGGCGCCTGTGGCCTTCATCAGCGGCGTGTCGCGCGCGGCGCGCGAAGGCGTCCTCATGAAGGGCAGTGCGGCGCTGGAAGCCCTCGCGCAAGTACGCACCGCGATCTTCGACAAGACCGGCACGCTGACCGAAGGTGGAGCGCGGCTCACGACCTTCGAGACCGCATCGGATATCGAACCCGACGAGGCGCTACGGCTGCTCGCTTCGCTGGAGCAGGCCTCGCACCACGTGCTGGGCGAAACGCTGATCGAACTTGTCCGCAGCAAGGGGCTGGCGCTATCGCATCCCACCAATGTTCGCGAATTCCGCGGCTCCGGCATCGAAGGCGTCGTTGAGGGAAGGCACATCCGCGCCGGCTCCCGCACGCTCGTGCTCGGCGATACCCCCGTGCCCAGCTGGGCAAACGCGGCAGTGGCCTCGGCCAACGATCGCTCGGCGCTGGCGATCTACGTTTCCATCGACGGGCGCTTTTCCGCCTTCATCCTGATGGCCGACGCGATCCGCAAGGATGCCCCAGCTGCTCTAAAACACCTTCGGGCAGCGGGCATTTCGCGCATCATCATGGTGACCGGCGACGACGCCAAGGCCGCGAACGTGGTTGCAGCCACGCTGAAGCTGGACGACGCCTTGTCCGACAGGACGCCGGCCGAGAAGGTGGCGGCGGTGGAAGCCGAGCAGGCCCGGCAGCCGACGATGATGATCGGCGACGGCATCAACGACGCGCCGGCACTTGCTGCGGCAGGCGTGGGCGTCGCCATGGGCGCGCGCGGCGCGACCGCTTCGTCTGAGGCTGCCGATGTGGTCATCCTCGTCGATCGCGTCGACCGCGTCGTCGACGCCTTCACCATTTCGCTGCGCACGCGCAGGATCGCGATCCAGAGCATCGTGGTGGGGCTCGCGCTTTCGGCGATCGCGATGATCTTTGCGGCCTTCGGCTACATCACGCCGGTGGCCGGCGCTTTGCTGCAGGAAGTGATCGACATCGCGGTGATCCTCAACGCGCTGCGCGCCCTGCAAGGACCCGGGCCAAAAACGCCGACCCCCGACGCGGCCCTGAGATTGGAAGAGCCCGTGCGCGCGCAAAGCGTGGAGCGCTAAAAAAATAGCCGGCGAAACCGCCGGCTATCGAGTTCTGGCCTGCACGAGGCCTCAGGCTTCCAGCCAGACGCGCGAGGCGATGTAGCCGTTCGAAAGGTCGTTACCCACGTCGTGGATGTAGCCCTTGAGCTGCTTGCCTGCGGCGTTGAGGTAGTTGTTGAACACGGGGATGATCGAACCGCCCTCGTCGCGCACCATCACCGCTGCCGCGTGATAGAGTTCCGCACGCTTGGCCTCGTCCGCCTCGGAACGGGCCTCCTTGACGATCTTGTCGAAATCCGGCCGGTTGAAGTTGGTCTCGTTGGCCGCCGAATCCGAAAGATGCTCGGTCGAGTACATCAGGTCCTGCGTCAGGCGGCTGCCGTAGAAGGACAGGCAGAATGGTGCGGCGCGCCACACATTCGTCCAGTAGCCATCAGCCGGCTCGCGCTTGACGTCGACCTGAATGCCGGCCTTCTTCGCGCTTTCCTGGAACAGCAGCGCCGTGTCAACCGCACCCGAGAAGATGCCGTCTGCGGTGCGCAGGACGATCGGACCGTCGTGGCCAGACTTCTTGAAGTGGAAGGCAGCCTTGTCCGGATCGTAGGCCCGCTGCTCGATATCGGCCGGGAAGTACGGATAGGTAGCGTTGATCGGAAAATCGTTGCCGATCGTGCCGTGGCCGCCGAGCGCGGTTTTCAGGATGGCTTCGCGGTCGATGGCATATTTGAGTGCAAGGCGCAGGTCGGCATTGTCGAACGGCGCCTTATCCACCTGCATCGGCATGGTGTAGTGGCCGCGGCTGGGCGTATCGAGGATCTGCAGACCCGCCACGCGCTTGAGCAGCGGCACGGTCTTTGCGCCGATGCTGTTGACGAAATGGACCTTGCCGGCCGAGATCGCGGCGGTTCGGGCGGTCGCATCGTTCATGACGATGATCTCGAAGCTGTCGACATAGCCGCGCTCGCGCCAGTCGTTCTTGTTCTTTTCGAACAGGGCACGCACGCCCGGCTCGAAATTGACCAGCTTGTAAGGCCCGGTGCCGACGCCTTCGGACGGATTGTCGTAGCCGCCGTTCGGCTGGATCACGAGATTGTAGGCGGTGAAGATGAGCGGCAGGTCGACATTGCTCTCGTTGAGCTTGACGACCAGCTCGTTGCCCTGGCCTTCGATCGAGGTGATGGACTTCAGGAACCCAAGGGCGCCCGAACGCGACTTCTCATCGCTGTGCCGCTGCAGCGTTTTGACGACGTCCTCGATGGTCAGCTTCTTGCCGTTGTGGAATTCGACGTCGTTGCGGATCTTGAAGGTCCAGGTCTTGGCGTTGTCGGACGACTCCCAGCTCTCGGCGATGGATGGCACCGGCTTGCCGGTCACCGGATCGCTCTCAACCAGATAGTCGCCGAAGCTCCGCGCCACACAGAAGGCGAAGGAGCTGATATAGCCCGCCGGATCAAGCGTGTCGGTGGTCGAGCCGCCATCGAGCCCGAGCTTGAGGTGGCCGCCCTTCACCGGCGTGCCGCTCTGCTCCGTCTGCGCCCGCGCGGCGCCGAGCCCGGCCAGAAGGATGCCCGCGCCGACAGTTCCCTTGAGGAATTCGCGCCGGTTGGCCGCGAGATCCATGCCTAACAGTTTCTTCCTCATCTGCTTTCCTTGTCCCTCTATCAATCGCTGGCTCGTTTCGAGCCAGGCTGCACTTGCATTGACGCCGTGAGCGGCCGGGCCTGCCCCACGCCCGGCCGCAAGGCGGCTATTTCCAGACCTCTCTTGCGAGGCGCAGGAAGTTGCCGCCTAGGACGCCACGCACGGTGTCGTCCTTGTGACCACGCCGGAGCAGTATCTCCGTCATTTCGAGCAGTTGGGCCGGCCGGGCATAGACGCTCGGCCCAGCGCCATATCCCTCGCTCTTCGGCCAGAACTGCGGATTGGCCGCGAGGATCTCGTCGATGCCCGCCACTTCCACGGGGAAGGCATAGTCGAGCCCGATGCCGACATGCTCGGGTCCTGCAACATCCAGCAGATAGTCGACATGGTTGGCGAGCGTCTCGGAACTGGCATCCTCGTCGCCGAGGAAGAAGTTGATGCCGACGATCCCGACGACGCCGCCAGTCTTCGCGCAGGCCCTGATCTGGTCGTCGCTGATGTTGCGGCCGTGGCCGCACAATGCCTTGGGATTGGAGTGCGAGAAGATCACCGGCCGGTTCGAATATTCCATGACCTCCATGCTGGTGCGATGGCCGCAATGGGTCACGTCGACGAACATGCCAAGCCGGTTCATCTCGTCGATCACCTGCCGGCCGAAGGCGGTCAGGCCCTGGTCGTCGTCATGGCAGCCGCCGCCGACGAGATTGTTCCGGTTATAGGCGAACAGGATCTGGCGCACGCCGAGTTGATGATAGAACTCCACCATCTCGATACGGCCATCGAGCGCGTTCATGCCCTCGATGTCGAAGGTGATGCCGAGCTTGCCCTCGGCCTTGGCCTGCAGTGCCTCGTCGGCGCTCGTCACCAGCGTGTAGTGGTCCGGATGGGCATTGATCCAATGGCGGAAAGCGGCGAGCGTTTTCACCGTATCCTGCCATGGCATCAGGTCGAAGCCGACATCGATCGATAGATAGTTGACCCCGGCGTCGCACCAGATCCGGAGGTTGTTCAGGTCGGCTATCGGATCGGGCATGAAGCCCGAATGGGTGTCCCACACCAGCGCATCGGCATAGAGTTTCCGCGCGCGTTCGCTGACGATCGTCTCGTTCATGATCTCTCCATCTGCACGGGCGCGGCAGACTGCCGCTGATTGCCGCGCCGTCCTTCCAGAACGCGCTCCAGCCAGCCGATCTCCATCTCGGGTACCGATCGCAGCAGCAGATCGGTGTAGCCGTCGAAGGGCGGCGAAAGGACCGCCGACTTCACTCCCTCACGCACGACGCGCCCGCGATGCATGACCGCGACGCGATCTGCGATAGCGCGCACGATGGCGATGTCATGCGTGATGAACAGGTAGGAGACCGCCGTTTCCTCCTGCAGGCGCAGAAGGAGCTTCAAAATGCCCTCCGCCACCAGCGGATCGAGCGCGGAAGTCGGCTCGTCGCACAGGATCAGTTCGGGCTTGGCCGCCAGCGCGCGGGCAATGGCGACGCGCTGCTTCTGTCCGCCAGAAAGCTCGGCGGGATAGCGGTCGAGAAACTGCGGCCCCATCTCGATCTGATCGAGGAGTTCCTTGACGCGGTCGGTCTTGGCCTGACCGCGCGCGCCGAAATAGAGCGTCAGCGGCCGGCCGATAATGTCGCGGATCTTCTGCCGCGGGTTTATCGCCGTATCGGCCATCTGGTAGATCATCTGGATACGGCGCAACTGCTCGCGGGAGCGGTCCTTGCGCGCCGGCGGCAGCGCTGCCCCCTTGAAGGAGATCGTGCCCATCCTCGGCGGCAGGAGGCCGGTGATGACGCGCGCCAGCGTCGACTTGCCGGAACCGGATTCGCCGACCACCGCAAATGTCTGGCCCTTGGGCAGCGACAGCGAGATGTCGTGCAGGACATCCACTCCCGAATAGCCTGCCGACAGCCCTTCGACGTTCAGCAGTACCTCACCGTCCTGCCGGGCGGTCTCGCGGCTTGACTGCCGGATGCTGACCAGCGCGCGCGTATACTCCTCGCGCGGCGCTTCAATGATCTGCCGCGTCGGGCCGTACTCGACCATCTTGCCGTGGCGCAGCACCATGATGTCGTCGGAGATCTGGGCGACCACGGCGAGGTCGTGGGTGATGTAGAGCGCCGCCGTATTCGTCTCGGCGATCGCGTGCTTGATCGCGGCAAGGACCTCGATCTGCGTGGTCACGTCGAGCGCGGTCGTCGGCTCGTCGAAGACGATGAGCTCGGGATTTGCGCACAGCGCCATCGCGGTCATGGCGCGCTGAAGCTGGCCGCCGGAAACCTGATGCGGGTAGCGTTGGCCAAAGTTCTCGGGGTCGGGAAGGCCCAGCACCCCGAACAGATAGACAGCGCGCTTCCTGGCCTCTTCCCGCGTCATGATGCCATGGCGGAACGCGGCTTCGATGACCTGCCGTCCGAGCTTGTGCGCGGGATTGAACGCGGCGGCGGCTGACTGCGCCACGTAGGCGACGCGCGCGCCGCGCACCGAGCGAATGCCGCGCGTGTCGAGCTTAGAAATGTCCTCACCGTCGAGCAGAACCTGTCCGCCGGTGATGCGCACGCCGCCCCGCCCATAGGCTAGCGCGGTCAGGCCGATGGTGGATTTGCCGGCTCCGGATTCGCCGATCAGCCCGAGCACCTTGCCCTTGCTCACGTCGAAGGAAACGTCGTCGACCAGCACCAGCCTGGACGACGAGCCGTCGGGCTGGTGCGCGGTGACTTCGACGCGAAGGTTCCTGACAGAGAGCATCTCAGGCATCGCCGCGCGCCCCCTTCAGGCTGGCGGTGGCGTTGATCAGCCAGTCGACCACCAGGTTCACGCAGATGACCAGGAACGCGATCGCCGCGCCCGGCGCAAGTGCTGCCGAAACGCCGAAGATGATGCCTTCCTTGTTGTCCTTGACCATGCCGCCCCAGTCGGCGACGGGCGGTTGGATGCCGAGGCCGAGGAAAGAAAGCGTCGACAGGAAAAGGATCGAGAAGGCAAAGCGCAAGCCGAACTCGCCCAGCAGCGGCGCCAGCGTGTTGGGCAGGATTTCGCGGAAGATGATCCAGAGCTTGCCTTCGCCCCGCAGCCACGCCGCCTCTACATAGTCCATGACGCTGACGTCGAGCGCGACGGCGCGGCCGATGCGGTAGACGCGCGTCGAGTCGATTGCCGCCATGACGACGATCAGGACCCAGATGTTCTGCGGCAGCACGGCGAGCACGATCAGCGCCAGGATCAGCGCCGGGATCGACATCAGAAGATCGTTGAGGCGCGACAGGACCTGATCGACGATTCCGCCCGACACGACGGCCGTGAAGCTCAGGATCATGCCGATCGAGAACGACAGCAGCGTTGCCGCCAGCGCCACGAAAAGCGTGGCACGCGCGCCATAGATCAGGCGGGAGAGCAGATCGCGGCCGAGATTGTCGGTGCCAAGGATGAAGTCGCCGCCCATCGGCGCCCAGACCTCGCCTACGACGGCGCTCTCGCTGTAGGGCGCAATCAGCGGTGCGAAGATGGCGCACAGAGCTATCAGCAATATGCCGGCGAGACCGAACCGCGCGCTTATAGGCATCGATCTCAGTCTCATCGCGGATGCCTCAGGCGCGGATTGGCCAGGATCGACACGATGTCGGCGACCATGTTCAGGACGATGTAGATGGCGGCAAACAGCAAGCCGCAGCCCTGCACCACCGGCATGTCGCGCACCGTCACGGCGTCCACCATGTACTGGCCGATGCCCGGATAGACGAAGACGACTTCCACCACGACGACGCCCACAACCAGCGCCGCAAGATTGAGCGCGATGACGGTGACGACGGGCGCAACCGCGTTCGGCGCGGCATGTTCGGCAATGATGCGCAGCGCCGAAAGCCCCTTGAGCTCGGCGGTCTCCACATAGGCGGAGGACATGACGTTCAGGATGGCTGAGCGCGTCATGCGCATCATATGCGCCAGCACGACGGTCACCAGCGTGACCACCGGCAAGACGATGGCCGAAAGCCGTTCGCTGAGGCTCATGCCGTCATAGACGGTGGCCGGAAATTCGCTGATGCCGAGCTGGACCGTGAAGAACTGGATCAGCAGATAGCCGATGAAGAACTCCGGCAAGGATATCGCGGCAAGCGACAGGATGCTGATGACCTTGTCGGGAATGCGGTTGCGATACAGCACCGCGATCATGCCGAGGGCGATGGCGAGCGGGATCGAGATCAGCGCCGAGACGCCCGCAAGCAGGAGCGAATTGCTGAGCCGCTTCCATATCTGCTCGCCCACCGAGTTGTGGTTCGACCATGAGGTGCCGAAGTCGCCATGCAGGATGCCGCCCAGCCAGCTCAGATAGCGTTCGGTCATCGGCCGGTCGAGGCCGAGTTCCTCGCGTATGTTGGCCACGGCCTGCGGCGTGGCCTCCTGCCCGAGATAGGTGGTGGCGAAATCGCCCGGCAAAGCCTCGATGCCGCCGAAGATCAGCATCGACGCCGCAAACAGCAGGGCAATGCCGAGCGCCACGCGGCGCGCGATCAGATAGGCCAACGAATTCTTCGCCCGGGCAACGCTGGCTGGGGCCGGTGCCGGCCCGGCCTGCCGCGAAGCAGACGGCGGGCTCGCCGGCTGACCGGGAACTGGCTCATGTTGGGCCGACATCAGACGTTCACGCCCTTCTCCAGAACAATCCGCATGGCAGCGAGGTCACGCCCGCGTGTTTGCGAACATGGTTTTCGACTGCTCGCTGGTCCAGGACGGCAGAGCCGCTTCGACTTCCGCATCCGTGGAATAGGCGCCACGCTCGAACCGCTCGAGGCGGAAACGGGCCGGATCGAAGAAAGGAGCCTGGCCGAGCATCAATTCGGCTGCGAGCCTGCCGAGGCCGGGGCCATGGCTGACGCCGCTCTCATTGTCGCCGCCCGCCACCACGACATTCGTCGTGCCCGGAACGTGGCCGATCAGCAAGCCGCGGTCGGGCGTATAGCAGGGGACGCCCTGCGCCCAGCTCGCCATCTTCGAGCCGCGAAGCGGCGGGAACACCTCCTGCAGCCGGGCAAGGTCGCCGTCATTCATCGCCTGCATGAGGTCGGCCTTGTGCGGCTGGCCCGGCTCGATCCAGTCATCGCCAAGTTTGTGGTACGAATGATAGTGGCCGCCCGTGCCCCACATGACCGCGCCGAAGGTTTCGCGCAGCCACAGGCCCAGCTCGCGGCATTGGACGGTCGGGATCGTCGAGGGAAGACCGCGACCGTCGGTCACGACGCGGGTCGCCAGAACCCGCAGCAAAGGCAGATGCCAGCCGAGGTCGCGCAGCAGTTCGTTGCTCCAGGCACCGGCGGCGATGACGACGCCATCGGCCTCGATCTCGCCCTTGTCCGTCCCGATCTTCACCTTGCTGCCGAGGTCCTGAATGCCGGTGACCTTGGTTCCATTGCGGAACACACCGCCCAGCTTGACGATCTCCTTCACCAGAACGCCGGTTGCCATCTTGGTGTCGAGCTGGATGCCATGCGGATTGTAGGCGCCGGAGTGAACCTGCGTCGGGTCGATCAGGCCCTGCATCTTCTCGCCGATCTGCGCGGCATTGAGGTCCTGCATTTCCGCCGGCGCGTAGGGCGAATCCAGAACAGGCCGCACGAAGGTCTCGCGACCCTTTTCGGTCAGCGCCATGATCAGGGTGCCGTTGCGGCGATAGCCTATCTCTTCACCGAGTTCGGACAGCTCCTTGTAGAAGTCGAGCCCGTATTGCTGCAGGCGCAGACCCTCCTCGCCGAGCGGAATCATGCCAGCCGACCAGTGCGACACGAAGCCCGCGCCAGCGCCGGTGGTCGCGGCCGCCGGCTCACGCGCCTCGACGATCGTCACCTGGCCCGCGCCCGACTTCAGAAGGTGAAGTGCGGTGCTGCAGCCGATGATGCCGCCGCCGATGACGACGATCCGCTTGCCGGCTTCGCCGTGCTTTGCCGTGGAATTCATTACCGTTCCTCCTGGTCGCGGCCGCCTACTCGGCTGGCCGCACATATTTTCCGAGCCACCAGAGAATGCGGGCGGCGCTGTCGAGATATTCGGGGTAGCTGCGAACGCTGTGCCCGGCCTTGGGATAAATGACGAGCGAGCTCGGCGCGCCGGACCGCACGGCAGCGAAATGGCATTCCTCGGCCTGGCCGACAGGCGTGCTCCTGTCGATCCCGCCGGCCATGACCAGTGTCGGCACCTTGGTCTTCTGCTTGTAGAAGGCAGGGCTGCGCGTGAAATAGGCGCCGCCCTCCGCCCAGGGCGATGCATCCAGCATGATCTCGTCGAACTCGGGTATCTGGGTGGTTCGGTGCTGGCTGTACCAGTTGCCGACCGGCGAGATCGGTATGGCGGCGGCAAATCTGTCGGTCTGCGACGGCAGCCAGGCCGACATGAAGCCGCCATAGCTGGTGCCGGTAACCGCAATACGCTTGGCGTCGACCCAGCCTTTGGCGATCAGTGCATCGACTCCGGCGATGATGTCGTGCGTGTCCGCACCGCCCATGTCGCCTTTTACGGCCCGGGCGAAGGCGTCACCGCGGCCGGTGCTGCCGCGCGGATTGGGGAAGAAGATCGTCCAGCCACGGCTGGCCAGGATGGGTGCGGAGCGCTTCCGCGCCATCCAGCTGTTGCGGTGCGCCGAGATCGGCCCGCCATGCACGTCGACCAGCAGCGGCGTGGGGCCGCTCGCATCTTTCGGCCGCACGACCCAGCCCTGGATCTCCATTCCATCGGGCGCCGTCCAGGCAAATGGCTCGATCGCGCCGCAGCGCGACATCGCGTCTTGGGCGGTCGGCGCGGCGAGCGAGGCTACTTCACGCAAGACGCCGGAAACCACCTCGGCCAGGAATGGTGCCCGCGCATAGGATTCGCCAACGAACAGGGCGCCGCTTTCGCCGATTGGGTAGGAGGTGGGCACCCATTCACTGTTGGTGAGCTCGCTGGAAGACCAGCTTTCCGTCGCTGAGGAACGTTCGAGATCGTAGTCGCCAGTGGCAATCTGGTGGCCGCGCTCACCGGCGAAGTGGATCACCGTGGGCGAGCGCCACTCCACCGAGCTGGCATCGATCCCGCGCGTATCGAGCGTTTCAATCGTGCCTGTTTTCGGATCGAGGATGGAAAGAAGCCCGGAAACCAGCCCGCGGTCGCTGCAGAACGCCTGAACGAAGGCGACATGCCGGCCATCCGGCGCGCCCTTGACCGAGCCGAGCTGATCGGCCGGCTGAAAGACCTTGGTCGCTGCGCCCGAAGCCGCATCGATCAGCGACAGATGCGCCTTGTACCAGGCGCCCTCGCTGTGATGGTCGCTCGCGATGGCCGCAATCAAGCCATTGCCGCACCAGCTCGCTTCCCAGACATTGAGCGGTGGCTGGGTCAGGCGCTTCGGCCCTCCCTCTCCTTCCCAGGTCCAGATGGTGCGCCAAAGATCGCTGCCTTCATCCGAGCGAACTTCCGGAAGCCAGGCGTGGCCGCCGGCACCGGATTTCTGGGTGTAGCCCCCATGGATGCCGGCGAGGTCGGCGCCCGTGCCCGCAACCACGAGCAGCAGCGTGGTGCCATCCGGCGACCAGTCGATCTGCTCGATGCGGCCGGGCACAAGTTGCACGGCGACGAGGCGTCCATCGGACCAGGTCTCGATCAGATCCACGCCGGCCTCGTCGCCTGCGCTTGCCACTGCAAGGGTCTGGCCGTCCGGCGAAAGGCGGATCTGGCGCGTCTCGCGGTCATTCAGGCGCTCAGCCGAACCGCCTTGGCGGGCAACGCGATAGAGCCGGCTCGACACTCCGTCCTCAAAGGCCCCTTCGAAGCTCTGGCCAAGGAAATGAAGGTGCGCGGCATTCTCATGGCCGCATAGCATGCGAGCGCCATAGACATGGCCGCCCGGCGCCAGCAGGGCCGAATAGAACGCATGCGTGTCGACGAAATCGGGCGACGAGCGGAAATCGCGGTCCATGAACTCCCCCTACCGGGTGACGTGAGGCTTGAGGCAGAGAGAGGAGAAAACGTCCGCGACCATCGGCGCTTGCGGCACTGCAAGGCGCATGCCGTCATCGGCCACCACAACAGGCATCATGTCCCCCTCACTCGACCGCCGCTGGCAATTTCCGAAAACAAAATACAACCAAAACGCTTTCTGTCTAGACATGTCTGTACGTTTACGTAGGGTCGTTGAGCATAAAGTTGCGCGAGCCGGCGCACGCTCGACCGGCTGTGCTTGTCGGCATGAACTCGGATCTGACGCTCAAGGAAATATCTTCTGCCAACCACCTGTCTTATAAGGAGGGTGGAACAGCTAGCAGACAACGGTGGGGGTTGATCGTGCAGTCATCGGAAGACACAATCGTGCCGTCAGGGCGATCCGACGGATCGCCCGCGCAAGGCGCTCATGACGTCAGGACGACCAAGAGCGACTGGCTCAATCTTGCCATCCAGGCGCTGATCGAAGACGGCATCGACCAGGTGAAAATCCAGGTCATGGCCAAGAAGCTGAACGTCTCGCGTTCGAGCTTCTACTGGTTCTTCGAAAGCCTGCAGGATCTGCACGACCAGCTGCTGCAGAACTGGCTGCGCAAGAACACCGACCCAGTGGTCGAGCACGCCATGCGGCCGGCGCCCAACATCAACCGTGCCATCCTGAACGTCTTCCAGTGCTGGGTCGACGGCAGGCTGTTCGACCCCAAGCTGGACATTGCTGTGCGGATCTGGGCGCGCCGCGACCCCTCGATCCGCGCCGTGATCGACGAGGCCGACCGACGGCGCGTCGAGGCGCTGACGGCCATGTATCGCCGCTACGGCTACAACGAGGAAAACGCGTTCATCCGTGCCCGCGTGCTCTATTTCATGCAGATCGGCCACTACACGCTCGACCTCGACGAGGCGCTGGACGTCCGGGTCTCGCACGTGCCGGCCTACCTGCTCGCCTTCAGCGGTCAGGAGCCGGAGCCGGAAGACATCGCCGCGTTCGACGAGTTCATCGCGCGCTTCACATCCCGCGAAGGCGAAGCGAAGGGCTGATCAGCCCTTCGCCGCCGCAGCGATATTGTTTGCTGCGGTTTCCATCCAGGTCCAGAGATAGGTCGCAAGCCCACGATCGACGTGAATGCGGAGCTTGTCGCCATGCCGGTAGACCACGGCGTTTGCCCCGGCGAAAGAAAGCGCCGCCGATGAACTGCCGGCGCTCGGGTCGAGCGTGGTCGCCCGCGCGATCAGTTCGGCTGTGGCTGCTCCTTCCGCCTCGAAGACCTGCAGCCCGGCGCTGACGACGGTCACGCCAAAACCCTCTCCATGCCAGGCCGGCTGGATGTCGAGCGGATTAGCCGACACGACCAGCATCCGGTCGCGCGCGACTTGCGCCGCATAGCGCTCGCCCTCGGCCTTGCCGAAGGCGCCGACGCCCTTGGCCGGAACGCCCGACGCCCTGCTCCAGGCGTCCAGATTTCCGCTGACGAGGTATTGGCTCAAGCCCACCATCGAGCGGATCGTAAGGCCGGGCACGACGATGGCGGCTTGCTGCCAATCGGGCACGACCGCCCATTTTTCCGCAAGATTACGCATTGAGCCGCTCTCCTGAAGGGTCGAAGGCGCAGGGGCCGATGATCGTCGCATGCCGAAGCATGCCGAGGTGCTGGAGGTCGATTGTCTCGCCATGCCGCGAGGCGCCGCGCTCGATCAGCGCGAGCGCGATCGGCCGTCCGAGCGTCGGGCTGTGGTAGCTCGAGGTGACAAAGCCCTGGCTCCTGAGCTTGCCGCCACTCTTGGCGATGGCGTGGGTGCCGGTCGGAAGCGGCGGCTCGCCCTCGGCGACGGTAAGACCGACGAACTGCAGGCGGCTGTCCTGCACGGCCACGTCCGTGAACAGCGAGCGGCGACCGACATATTCGGTCTTGCGCTTGGCGCGCGGTCCCTCGACGCCAAGATCGTGCGGCATGGTGGTGCCGTCGGTGTCCTTGCCGATGACGATGTAACCCTTTTCGGCGCGCAGGATCATCAGCGCCTCGAGGCCGATGGTCACCGCGTCGAGCGCCTTGCCGGCCTCCTGCATGCGCGCCCAGAGCGGCTCGGCCCGGTCGGCCCGGATCGACACTTCGTAGCTGCGGTCGCCGGTGAAGCTGACGCGCGCAATGCGTACGGCATCTTGGCCGAACCTGCCCTCGCCTATCGCCATGTGCGGCAGCTCGGCATCGTCAAGCGAAAGCCCAAGATCGAGCGCTTCGAGCAGCTTCTTCGAGTTCGGGCCCGATACGGTCAGCGTCGCCATTTCGGAGGTGGCGTTGTGGATATAGACCGCGCCGCGGCCGAAGCGATCCTGCCGCCATTCCTCCAGCCGCGCATGCACCGAAGCCACATGCGAGGTGGAGCAGGAGACGACGAAGCGGTTTTTGTCCAGCCGCACCAGAATGCCGTCGTCGAAGACCACGCCATTCTCCGACAGCATGAAGCCGTAGCGGCAGCGGCCGGGCTTCAGCGTCGACATGGTGTTGTAGTAGATGAAGTCGACGAATTCGGCCGCCTTCGGCCCCATCACCTCGATCTTGCCCAGTGTCGAGCCGTCGAACAGCGCCACCGACTGGCGCGCGCGCCGCGCCTCGTCCTGGATCGTCCGGTCGGCATCGGCGCCTGCTCCGCCATAATGGGCCGGCCGCAGCCAGCCGCCATATTCCTGGAACACGGCTCCATTTGCACGGTGCACGTTCTCCAGCGGCAGACGGCGCACGGGCGACATCAATTCGCCGCCGAGCGCGCCGGCAAAGCTCGCCAGCGGCACCGGCGTAAAGGGCGGGCGATAGGTCGTGGTGCCGACCTCCGGCACGGTGCGGCCGGTGATGTTCGCCATCAAAGCCAGACCGGCAAGGTTCGAGGTCTTGCCCTGATCGGTCGCCATGCCGAGCGTGGTGTAGCGCTTGAGATGCTCGACCGAGACGAAGTTTTCGCGCGCGGCGAGTTCCACGTCCTTTGCAGTCACGTCGTTCTGGTAGTCGATCCAGACGCGACCCCTGGCGCCAGGGATCGGCCATGCGGCCAGAACTCCGCCGGTCGCTTCCACGCCGGTGCTGTGAGCCGCTGCAGCCTTGGTCTCGCCGAGGGACGACGTTGCCTTCGCGGCGCTCGCAAAAACATCGGACAGCGAAACCGCGCCGCTCAGCGCACCGGCGACCGTAACTCCCTCCACCGGATCACCCGGCAGGAAGGCGGCACGCGTCTCGTCCCAGGCGAGTTTGCCGCGGGCCTGGCAGAACAGATGGACAGTCGGCGTCCAGCCGCCCGAAACCACGACGCTGTCGGCGGCAAGCGAGGTGCCGTCATCGAGCACCACGCCCTCCACGCGCATGCTGCCGCGCGCGGACGCAACCGCTCGTCCGGCAAGCAGCTTCACGCCCGCAGGTGCGGCCGGCAGGGCGCCCTCACGCATCTCGACCAGAGTGACGTCCGCGCCTGCTTTTGCCAGCGCGCCGGCGACCTCATAGGCGCTGTCATTGTTGGTGGCGACCACGATGCGGCGCCCGACCAGCACGGCGTAGCGGCGCAGATAGGCAAGTGCTGCATCCGCCGACATGATGCCCGGCAGGTCGTTGTTGGCGAAGGGCAGCGGCCGCTCGATAGCGCCGGTGGCCAGAACGATCTGGCGCGGCCTCACCCGCCACAGCGTATCCGGCCGGCCGTCGTGATGGCGCTGGTTCAGCGCGATCAGATTGTGGTCATAGATGCCGAAAGCGGTGGTCGAAGCCAGGACCAGATGCCCAGCCCCCTTGAGTTCCGCAACCGTTTCATCGATCCTGGCAGCCGCCGGCTTGCCGTCGATCTCGGCATCGCGATGCAGAAGCGATCCGCCGGGCCGCGACTGGTCGTCCACGAGGATGACGGATTTGCCCGCGCCGGCAGCAAGCTTTGCTGCGGCAAGACCGGCAGGGCCGGCGCCCACCACCAGCACGTCGCAGTGCCGACTGATCTGGTCGGCCGGTCCGGGAGACTTCCAGTCCGGATCGACCTTGCCCAATCCGGCCACAGCGCGGATGCGCGGCTCGAACAGGTGCCAATCCGGCCACATGAAGGTCTTGTAGTAGAAGGCAGCCGGGATGAAGCGCGAAAAACGGTCGATGAAGGCGTTGCGATCCGCAGCGGCATTCGGCGTAGCGTTGACGCTTTTTGCGACCAGCCCCGTGCACGCCGGCTCGGTGGTGGCGCGCGTGTTCGGCGTAGCGCGCACGCTGCCGCCGACATCGATAAGCGCGTTCGGCTCCTCCACGCCCGCGCCCCAGATGCCGCGCGGCCGGTGATATTTGAAGCTGCGGCCGACGACCGCGACGTCGCCTGCCAAAAGCGCAGAAGCGATGGTGTCGCCCTCAAAGCCTTGAACGGTGCGCCCATCGAAGCTGAAGGAGATCGGCCGGGAGCGGTCGATGGCGCTGCCGCCGGAAGAAAGACGCGAGGCGGTCATTAGGCGTGCTCCGCGCTGTCGAGCGCAATCGAGCTCTCGACCTTGTGGTTGACGGTGTCACGCTCCATCACGAAGAACTCGCCGCAATTCATGTGAACCCAGATTTCGCGCGTAGCACCCTTCGGGTTGTCGCGCATGTAGAGGTAGCTGGCCCAGCGATCGGCCGTCACATCGGCGCCGTCAGGCCGAAGGTTGCCGGCTTCGCCGCCATAGTGAAACTCGGTCTCGTCGCGCGGACCGCAGAAGGGGCAGGTAAAGAGCTGCATGATTTAGGGTCCTAGTGCGCGATGCCGGAGCCGGCCGCCTCGTCCAGCAGCCGCCCGGAGGCGAAACGGTCGAGGTCGAAGGGACGGCTGATGTCGTGGTGCTTGCCGGTCGCCAAGAGATGCGCCAGCAGCGTGCCACCCGCCGGAATGGCCTTGAAGCCACCGGTGCCCCAGCCGCAATTGATGAACAGGTTGGGCAGCGGCGACTCGCCGATGATTGGGGAGGAATCCGGCACCACGTCCACGATGCCCGCCCACTGCCGCATCAGCTTGAGTTGGGCAAAGCTGGGGAACATTTCCAGCAGGCCCGCGATCACGCCTTCCAGCACAGGCAGGTTGCCGCGCTGGCCGTAGGAGGGAACGCGGTCGAGCGCGCCGCCGATGACGATCTCGCCCTTGTCCGACTGGCTGACATAGACGCCGGTGCCCGGCGAAAGCACGACCGTGTCGAGGATCGGCTTGACCGGCTCGGACACGCAGGCCTGCAAGGCATAGGAATTGACTGGCAGCCGGAAGCCGGCCTTGGCGGCCAGCACCGAGGAATGGCCGGCCACCGCCATGCCGATGCGGTCGGCGCGGATCGTTCCACGCGTGGTGTGCACGCCGCGGCAACGCCCGCCCTCGATGATGAAATCGGTGATCTCGCAGTTCTGGATGATGTCGACGCCCAGGCGGCTTGCGCCGCGCGCATAGCCCCAGGCCACGGCGTCATGACGCGCGGTGCCGGCCCTGCCCTGCCAGCCGCCGCCGAGGATAGGGAAGCGCGCATCGGGCGAGAAATTCAGCATCGGGGCCACGCGCCGCACATCGTCCACGGAGAACACTTCCGCGTCGATGCCGCTGACCTGCATGGCGTTCACCGTCCGCGCGGTGATCTCCATCTCGTTGATGCTGTGCGCCAGAAACACCATGCCGCGCTGCGAAAGCATGACGTTGTAGTTCAGGTCCTTGGAGAGCCCCTCATATAGCCGGTGGGCGAGATCGTAGATCGCGACGCTCTCGGGGTAATAGTAGTTGGAGCGCACCACTGTGGTGTTGCGGCCGGTGTTGCCGCCGCCGATCCAGCCCTTTTCGAGCAAGGCCACATTGGTGATGCCGTGGTTCTTGGCCAGGTAATAGGCGGTCGCCAGGCCGTGGCCGCCGCCGCCGATGACGATCGCGTCATAGCTCTTTTTCGGCTCGGGCGAGCGCCAGGCGGGCTCCCAGCCCTTCTGGCCGGCGAGACCTTCCTTGAACAAGGAAAGCGCGGAATAGCGGCGGGTCATCGATATGCGTTCCTGGAAACTGTCTGGCGGGCGATCAGCATGATGCGGGCATCGGCATGCACCATGGCCGCTCAAGCCGGGGCGCGGCTTTCGATATCACGACCTGTTGCAACGGAATCCTCCACTTCCCGCCCGGACGACGTGGCCGGTCCCATGCTCAACGATGGGGCCACGTCGCAAGGCTATCCCTCTTCCCGATGCGCCGGAGACTAGCGATTGTAGACATGAATGTCTAGACGAGCGTGGGCACGCTTGTAGAGGGGCTGGAGATCGAGTTACCGCAGCAGCCGTGCGGTCTCTGCAATGTGACAGCAAGTTACTGGCAACGCCCATCCGCCGAGCGCAGACTGACTACCATTGATTTTGCCGGCAGCGCCGCACCGCTGGCATCGCCTGCGGCCCCGACTGCAAGCCCACTGCCAAGAATTGGCCATGGGCCGCCTGTGGGAGTTCCGCATCGCGGCCGTGCGTCCACCGACCGGGCATGGATGCGACGGGACCCAAGGCTGCTTGCGGCAGGATTAGGCGAGCGCCCGCCGAAATGGTGGTTGGAAGTACCGGTCTTTGTGTCGGCGCAAATGCGGCGCCGAGATGAGCCGGCGCTCATTGGCTGACATGAGCGACGTGGCGAGCCTTCTGGTTCGCCACGGTTGCTGTCAGTGCAGAACGAGCAGATCGTCCGAGGAGAAGCTGATTTCGGTGCGCTCGCCAACAACCGGCGGCGGGCTTGCCGGCGAGTTGAACGTGTCGAGCGAGACGGCGTTCTTGCCGAGGCCGACGCGAACGCGGATGACCGAGCCCAGGAAGCTGACATCGGAGATGTGGCCACCGAGATTGGCGTCGCGCCCGTCCTGCTTGCCCAGCACGATGGCTTCGGGGCGCAGCGCCAGCGACAGGACGTCGCCTGCCTTTGCCCCGTTGAGCTGGCCCTTCTTCAGCGAGATATCGCGGTCGTTGATCCTGACCGTGGCAGTTGCCGGGTCCACCACCGTGCCGTCGAGCACGTTCAGTGTGCCGACGAAATTGGCAACGAACTTGGTCGACGGGCGGTTGTAGATCTCGAAGGGCGTGCCGACCTGCTCGGCCTTGCCGTCATACATCACCACGATGCGATCGGACATCGACAGCGCCTCTTCCTGGTCGTGCGTGACGAAGATGGTGGTGATGTCGAGCTTCTTCTGGATGGCGCGGATTTCCTCGCGCAGCGAGATGCGCACCTTGGCGTCGAGCGCCGAGAGCGGCTCGTCAAGCAGCAGGATCTTGGGCTTGGGTGCCAGCGCGCGGGCGAGCGCCACGCGCTGCTGCTGGCCGCCGGACAACTGGTAGGGATAGCGATCGCCGAACCCGTCCAGCTTGATGATACCGAGCATCTCCTTCACACGGTCGGCGATTTCGGCCTTCGACGCGCCGGCCACCTTGAGGCCGAAGCCGATGTTCTGCGACACGGTGAGGTTCGGAAACAGCGCATAGGCCTGGAACACCATGCCGATGTTGCGCTGGTTGGGCTTGAGGTTGGTGACATCCTTGCCGCCGATCATGATGCGGCCGGCCGTTGGCTCCTCGAAGCCGGCCACCATGCGCAGCATCGTCGTCTTGCCGCAACCCGAGGGCCCGAGGAAGGAGACGAATTCGCCCCGCGCCACCTCAAGATTGAAGTCCTTCACGACGGTCGTCTGACCGAAAGCCTTACGGACACCCTGGATGCTGAGAAATGTTTCGGACATCTTCGTCTTTCAGATCAATTTGGGTTGTTCGCCGACTTCGGCGCAAACCGTGCGAGAACCTGGATCACCGACATGCAGCCCCAGGTGATTGCAAAGGAAATGACCGCAAGCGCCGCCGGCTCGTAGGCGCGATTGGCGCCGATATTCTGCAGATACGGACCGAAGGCCGGGCGGTTAAGCAGGCTGGCCATGGTGAATTCGCCGATGACGATCGCAAAGGTCAGGAACGCGCCCGACAGCACCGCGATCAGCACATTGGGCAGGATGATGCGTGCGATGATCGTCGTCCAGCCAGCGCCGTGCACTTGCGCGGCTTCGGTCAGCGTGCGCACGTCGATGGTGCGCAAGCCCGTGTCGACCGCGCGGTACATATAGGGCAGCGCCAGCGTGGCATAGCCTACCATCAGCAGGAAGTCGGTTCCCCGCGTGGTCGCCAGGAACGGCAGGGGCGAGTTCGAGCCGTACATGCGGATATAGCCGAATACGATGACGATGGCCGGAATGATCAGCGGCAACAGCGTGATGAACTCAACGACCGGGCGGATCTGCGGCATGCGCAGCCTGATCCAGTAGGCGGTCGGTACGACCAGCACCACGCCGATCACGATCGTGAGGCAGGCGATGATCGTGGAATAGGCGAAGGTCTCCTGGAAGCGCGCGTCGCCGAACACGACGCGATACGCATCGAAGGAATATTCGCCGCGACGCATGCGCAGCGAAAACTCAAACGTCGCAGACAGCGGGATCAGGAAATAGGCGGCGCCCAGCGCGAAGACGAGCCACGCCCAGAAACGGCTAGGCTTCATTTGAGCCACCTCTCGCTGCGGACGCGGAACCAGATGTAGAAGACGTTGGCGAGGCCGGTCACGACGATCATTCCGAAAGCCAGCGCATAGCCCAGATGCGGATTGTGCAGCACGTCGCCGCGGATCTGCGCATAAAGCAGGATCGGCACGATGTTCAGCGACGAACCCGTCAGCGCATAGGCCGTAGCGATCGCGCCGAAGGAATTGGCGAACAGCAGGATGACGGTACCGAGGAAGCTCGGCCAGAGCACCGGAATGACAACCATCCGCCAGAACTGCATCTGCGTGGCCCCCAGCGTGGCGGCGGCTTCGCCCCATTCCCGCTTCAAGCCATCGATGGCCGGCGTGATGATGACCACCATCAGCGGAATCTGGAAAAACAGATAGGTCAGCGTCAGTCCCGTGAAGGAGAGGATGTTGAAGCCGAGCCCGTAGATATTGATGTCGAACCAGGTCCTGAGCAGCACGGTGACAAGACCGAGCCGGCCAAGCGTGGCGAGGAAGGCGAAGGCCAAAGGTACGCCGGCAAAATTCGAGGCAACGCCCGAGAACGTCATCGTGGCCGAACGGACCCAGCCAGGCAGTCCGCCGCGAACGATGGCTATGGCAATGGCGAGGCCGGCAAGTGCGCCGAGCACGGCCGATGCGAGGCTTACGCGAATGGAAATCCAATAGGCCGCCAGAATGGACGGCTGGAACAGCGACGCGATATTCGCAAGCGTGAATTCACCCTGATCGTTCTGAAACGCGCCCACGACCAGATAGAAGGTCGGGAAGATCAGGAACATCAATGCGAAGATGAAGAAGGGGGCAACGCCCAGCCACTGTAAAGGCAGCTTCAAGCCACCCGCCCGCGCCGGCGGAACGGATTGCCGGGCAGCGGCCGGATCGGAAAGGGTCGCGTCTGTCATGGGCGCTCTATCAGGAAAGGTCCGGGCGGCCTGAGGGGCCGCCCGGAGATGCGATTTTTACTTAACGCTAGCGCCGACAACGGCGTCCCACTGCTTGGTGATCAGTTCCTTGGAGGCAGCCTGCTGCTCAAGCGTCGGGAAAGCAGCTTCCTGATAGGCCTCTGCCGGCGGCATCTTGTCGAGCATTTCCTGCGGGATCTTGCCGTTCTTGGCAAGGTCGTTGAAGCGGATCGGGTGGCAGTAGCCCTTCAGCCAGCCAATCTGACCCTCGTCGGAGTAGAGGTGCTCCATCCACAGCTTGGCAGCGTTCGGATGCGGTGCGTAGGCGCTGATCGCCTGCACGTAGACGCCGGCGACAACGCCGGTGGCCGGGATGACGATCTCGGTCGGCGGATTGCCGTTCAGCGTGTCGCGGCCCGCCAGGTTGTTGTAATCCCAGTTGATGAGGATCGGCGTCTGGCCCTGTGCCAGCGTGGCCGGCTTGCCGATCACCGGAACGAAGTTGCCGGCAGCGTTGAGCTTCTTGAAGAAGTCGAGACCGGCGTTGCCGGCAGCCTCGCCGGCTGCGGCGCCGGTCGAAAGGCCTGCGGCGTGGACCGACTGGATCGCCTGGTTGGACGCGCGCGGATCGCCGGCAAGCGCCACCGAATTGGCAAACTCCGGCTTCAACAGGTCTGCCCAGTCCTTCGGGCTGTCCTTGACCAGGTCCTTGTTCACCATGAAGGACAGCACGCCGTAGTAGTCGCCGTACCAGTAGCCTTCGGCATCCTTGGCGCTGTCCGGGATCGAATCCCAGGTCGACACCTTGTAAGGCATCAGCAGGCCTTCGCCCTTGGCCGACGGGCCGAAGGAGAGGCCGACGTCGATCACGTCGGGAGCCTGGGCGCCCTTATTGTCCTTGTTGGCGCGGATCGCCTCGACCTCGTCGCCCGAGCCGGCATCCGGGTTGAGCTCGTTAACGGTGATCTCCGGATACTTGGCCTTGAAGCTGGCAATCACTTCGCCGTAGCCGCACCAGTCATGCGGCAAAGCGATCGTGGTAAGCTGGCCCTCTGCCTTCGCAGCCTTGACCAGGTCGTCCATCGACTGCGCCGAGCCGATAGCCGTGGTCACCATAAGCGCCGCGCCGGTGAGGGAAAGGATCTTCCCCGTGAACTTGAACATGTCTCTCTCCGTTTGACTGACGCCCTGAGACGCCTGCGATGCGGTTATCTCTATTTGATGACAGTGATGTGAAAACCTGCCCCTCGGAGTCCCCCCGAGCAGCAAAATCTAACTACTTTTCCGCAGGACTGGCAATCGTTCCGATTATTTTCCGGCTAATGATTTTTTCGACTGCCAGCCCGCATACTCTCCCCTCCTTTATTTAGACAATACTTAAAGAGCTCCCGCGATGGCATTGTCGAGCAGAGACGACGCTGCCTTCTTGGTGAGCTTCACCGGATTGCCGCCTGCGGTCGGATCGACCACCGCCATGTCGGCAATCAGCGTCTTGCGCTTCTTGTCCATGTCGAGCCCCTTGATGAGCTCCGGCAGGGTGTGCGGCACCTTCAGTTCCTTACGCAGCTTGAGCACCGACTTGGCAAATCCGTCGAAGCCGCCCTTGATGCCGAGATAGCCGGTGAGCCGTACGATGCGGTCCTCGATCGCGTCGCGGTTGAAGGCCAGCACGTAAGGCATGAACACGGCATTGGTCATGCCGTGATGGGTGTCATAGAGCGCGCCGATCGGATGCGACAAGGAATGGATCGCGCCGAGTCCTTTCTGGAAGGCTGTGGCGCCCATGGCGGCCGCGCTCATCATGTGGGCACGTGCGGTCAGGTCCTTGCCGTTGGCATAGGCCCTGGGCAGGTTCTCGAGCACCAGCCGCATGCCCTCCACCGCAATGCCGTCGGCCATCGGGTGGTAGCCGGGCGCGCAATAGGCTTCCAGGCAGTGGGCAAACGCGTCCATGCCGGTGCCGGCAGTGATGAAGGGCGGCATGCCGGTGGTCAGTTCCGGATCGGCAATCACGATGGCCGGCAGCATCTTCGGATGGAAGATGACTTTCTTGGTGTGCGACTCTTCATGCGTGACAACGCCGGCGCGGCCGACTTCGGAGCCGGTGCCCGCCGTCGTCGGCACGGCGATGATCGGGGCGATGGCCTCCGCATCGGCGCGAGTCCACCAGTCGCCAACGTCCTCGAAATCCCAGACCGGACGGGTCTGGCCGGCCTGAAAGGCGATCAGCTTGCCAAGGTCGAGCGCCGAGCCGCCACCGAAGGCGATGACGCCGTCATGCTTGCCTGCCTTGAAGGCAGCGATGCCAGCGGTGAGGTTCGATTCCACCGGGTTGGGCTTCACGTCGGAGAAGACGCCGTAGGGAATCTTGGCATCGTCGAGGATCTTCAGCGTCGAAGCGACGACCGGCAGCTTGGCCAGCCCCGGATCGGTGACGAAGAGCGGCTTCTTGATACCGGTCGCGGCCAGCGCGTTAGGCAGTTCGGAGATGCGCCCCGCCCCGAAGCGGACGGTGGTCGGATAGTTCCATTTGGAAACGAGTTTGGACACTTCTTTTCTCACTAGCTGATGAAGGTATTTCGCACACGCCGAGAATTGCGCATGTAGGGGATGTCGATGCCGTAGAGTCCGACGCCGCGCCAAAGGCCGCTCAATATTTCGTCCAAGAGGGACGTCGCCCTGAAAAGGAACGTTGCTGCTAGCAAGTGCAATACAACGAAGACAATATTGAAGAGCGCCCAGACCACATAAAGCCGCGGGAAATTACGCTTCTTCATGAACATTAGGATCAACAAGCCGACAGGCAGCGCGATCGAAGTAACTGCGTAAGCCAGCAGCCCTGCGTTCAAGAGATTGGCATGCAATTTCGGTAGCGGCTCTTTCACCATTAGCAGGCTGAGATGGCCAAGCCCGAAAAGTGGTGCGGCCATCAGCCCGATCGTGGGTAGGATCAGCCAACCGCCAAGTCCCACCGGTTCGCTGACTGGCGAAGATGCGGTCGCGGTTGACTGACCTGGCATACGAGTAATCCCTAGATCTGTTCGCGCAGATGATACGACTTCGGCCGCGTCAGGTTCTCGTAGCCGATGGCCGAAAGGGAAGCGCCCTTGCCGGTATCCTTCACGCCGGTCCACACCAGTGCGGGATCGAGATAGTCGCAGCGGTTCATGAACACGGTGCCGGTCTCAACGCGGTCGCCCAGCGAGACGGCGTGCTCGACGTCGCTCGTCCAGACCGAGGCGGTGAGGCCGTATGGACTGTCATTCATCAGAGCGATGGCTTCCTCGTCGTTACGCACCTTCATGATGCCGACGATGGGCCCAAAGCTTTCCTCGCGCATGACGCTCATCTGATGATCGACATTGGTCAGCACCTCGGGCGCGAGATAGGGCGAGCCGGCGGCGTCCTGGTCGACCTTCATGTTGATGTGGGCGTTCGCGCCCTTGCGCAGGGCCTCGGCCTTCTGCTCGCGAATGAAGTCCGCAAAGCGCGCCTGCGCCATCGGCCCCATGGTGGTCGACCGGTCGAGCGGGTTGCCGACGACATAGTCCTTGGTCAGCGAGACAAAGCCTTCGACGAATTCGTCATAGACCTTCTCATGCACATAGACGCGCTCTATGCCGCAGCAGCACTGGCCCGAATTGTAGAAGGCACCGTCGACCAGATTGGCGATGGCGTGGTCGAGCTTCGCATCCGGCAGCACATAGGCCGGATCCTTGCCGCCGAGTTCGAGGCCCATGGTCATGAAGGTGCCGGCTGCCGCCCGCTCGATCGCCTTGCCGCCAGCCACCGAGCCGGTGAAGTTGACGTGGTCGATCTTGCCGGAGCCGAGCAGCGCCTCGGTCTGGGCATGGTTGAGCACGACGTTCTGGAACACGCCCTTGGGCAGGCCGATCTTGTCGAAGGCCTGCTGGAAGCGGTCGCCCACGACAAGCGTCTGCGCCGCGTGCTTGAGGATGACGGCGGAGCCCGCCATCAGCGCCGGCACGATGGTGTTGACCGCTGTGAGATAGGGATAGTTCCACGGCGCGATCACCATGACCACGCCCAGCGGATCGCGCTTCACATAGCGGCGGAAGCCGTCCTTGGGGTTCGAGGCCATGACCGGCTTCAATGCCTGCTCGGCGATCTCGACCATGTAGTTGGTGCGTTCCTTGACGCCGCCGAACTCGCCGCCATAGCGCACCGGCCGGCCCATCTGCCAGGCGATCTCCGGCACGATCTCGTCGGTCATCGCCACCAAGGCTTCGAGGAAGGCGAGCATGTACTTGCCGCGCTCGGCAATGGAGGTCTGCGCCCAGCCGACCTGAGCTGCACGTGCGCGCTCGACCACGGCGTTGAGCGCCTGGTCGGTGGCAACCGGACGCTCGGCATAGATCGAGCCGTCGATGGGGGATTTGAGCTTGACCGTCTCGGTCATGGTTTCAGTCCTTCTTCATGCGAAATGCAGGTGGTCCTGGGCGCCGCCGCTCGCGGCGCCGTCGACATTAGTACCGCTCGAAGCCTCTGTGCAGCTCCCAGTCGGTAATGCGGCGGTCGTATTCGAGCTGCTCCCAGCGGGCGGTGTGCAGGTAGTGGCCGATCACGTCCTCGCCGAAGGCCTCGCGCAGCATGGTCGATTTCTCCAGCGTCTCGATGGCGCCGCGCAGCGTCTTGGGAATTTCGGGCAGTTCGGCTGCCTGGTAGGCGTCGCCCGCGAAGGGCTTCTGCAGCTCCAGCTTCTCGTCGATACCGGCAAGACCCGCTGCAATCAGGGCCGCGAAAGCCAGATAGGGGTTGATATCGGCGCCACCGATACGGCACTCCATGCGCACACCCTTGCCGCCCATGCCGCAGAGGCGGAAGCCGGCGGTACGGTTGTCCTCGCTCCACATGATCTTGGTCGGCGCAAAGGTGCCGGCCTGGAAGCGCTTGTAGGAGTTGACGTAGGGCGCCAAGAACCAGGTGAGTTCCCTGGCGTATTTCAGCTGGCCGGCGGACCACTGGTGGCCAAGCTTGGTCATGCCGTATTCACCGTTCTTGTCGAAGAACAGCGGCGTTGAGCCATCAGCACTCCACAGCGAGTTGTGGATGTGGCTGGAATTGCCGGCAAGACCGTAATTGTACTTCGACATGAAGCTGACGGCCTTGCCCATGCCTTCGGCGATTTCCTTGGCGCCGTTCTTCAGGATGACATGGCGGTCGGCCATTTCCAGCGCTTCGGCGTAGCGGACGTTGATCTCCTCCTGTCCGGGGCCCCACTCGCCCTTGGAGTTCTCGATCGGGATGCCCGCCGCCTCCATTTCGTTGCGCAGCTTGCGCATATAGGGCTCTTCCTTGGTGGTGATGCCGATCAGGTAGTCACCGATATAAGGAGAAGCGGTCTGCAGGCCCTGCCAGTGCTTGGCGCGCGCGCTGTCATAGGTTTCGTTGAACAGGTAGAATTCGAGTTCCGAGGCGAAATAGGCGAGATAGCCGCGTTCCTGCAGGCGCTTCACCTGGCGGCGCAGGATGGCGCGCGGCGAATGCGACAGATCGGCGTGGTCGTGATGGTCGAGCACGTCGCACAGCACCAGCGCCGTCTTTTCCAGCCACGGCACATGGCGCAGCGTGGCAAGGTCCGGCTTCATGACGAAGTCGCCATAGCCCTTCGACCAGCTCGCCGCCTTGTAGCCCGGCACCGGCTCCATATCGATGTCGTCGGCCAAGAGGTAATTGCAGCCATGGGTCTCGTCGTGCGCGGAATCGACAAAGTATCGAGCCAGGAAACGTTTGCCGATGAGACGGCCCTGCATATCGACGGCGCAGGCGAGAACCGTGTCGATCTCGTTCTCCGCGACTGCCTTCTTCAATTGATCGAATGAAAGATTTCCGGCCATTTTCTACTCCGCCGCCAACGCGGCCGCATGTTTCAACAATCGGTGTTTCAACGGGTGAGCCCGGCCGCCTGACGCGGCCGGGCTGAGTGCATTGCGGATTTGGCGCCGCTCAGCCGTAGCGGTAGGGCGGGCCGGCCTTTTCCATGGTCTCGCGATAGTCCTTGAGGATCTGCACCACCTTGGCGCAGCGCGGGCTCTGGGTCGCGATGTCGTCCCAGAACTTCTGGGCTTCGTCTTCGACCGTCTTCCACTCGGCTCCGGGAATGGTGGTGAGTTCGTACTTGCCGCCCGTGGTGCGGTAGTGGGCCTCGCCCCACCAGTACCAGTGCTGGCGGTAGTAGTGAGAGGTGTCCATCGCCATCTGGAACAGCTGTTTCAGATGATCCGGTACCGCGTTCCACTTCTCGGTGTTGGCGAAGAACGAACCTGCCCATGCGCCCGAGATGTTGTTGGTGAGGTAGTACTTGGTCACATCCGCCCAGCCCACCGTGTAGCACTCGGTGATGCCGCACCAGCAGATGCCGTCGAGCTCGCCCGTCTGGATCGCCACCTGCACGTCTTCGTAAGGCAGCGAGACCGGAACCACGCCGAAGCGCTGCATGAAGCGACCGCCGGTCGGGAACATGTAGACGCGCAGGCCCTTGAGGTCTTCGACCGAGCGGATCGGCTTGGTCGTGGCGAAGTTGCAGGGATCCCACGAACCGGCGCTCAGCCAGGTCACGCCCTTCACTTCGCTATAGGCCTCCTGCCAGATCTCCTTCAGGCCGTACCATTCCCAGAGCGTGGGGATGTCGAGGCTGTAGCGCGAGGCAAAGGGGAAGTAGGCGCCGAACACGGCAACGTCGACGGGTGCTGCCGCCGAGTCGTCGTCGCTCTGGGCGGCGTCCAGCGTGCCCGCCTGCACGGCGCGGAACAGTTCGCCCTGCGGCACCAGCTGGTCCGCCGTGTACATCTCGATGACCATCTCGCCATTGGCCGCCTTGTTGAAGGCGTCGACGGCTGGCTTGCACACATGCTCGGCCAGCGCCGGACCCGCGTAGGTCTGGAGCCGCCATTTGATCGGGCTCTGCGCCCGCACATACGGCATGGCGAGCGTTGACGCGCCCACCGCGCCGGCCGTCACGGCACCCGCCTTCTTGAAGAAGTCACGTTTGCTGATCTTTATGCGGTCGTTCATCTCACAATCTCCCATTGTGCTTTCGGCTTGATTGTTCACCCTGTTGGCCGGAGCGCCGAACCCTCCGACGGCCTTTCCTCTCCTGCTAACTGCTTCTTGTCTGTGTCCCCTCCCATGTCCCGTCCGGTCAGTGCGCCGTGTAGTATTCAGGCAGCCACAGCGCGATCTGCGGGAAGAGCATGATCAACACCAGCGACAGCACCATCAGAAAGAAGAACGGCACGATGGAGCGATAGATGTCGATCAGCGTGATCTCGGGCGGCGCCATGGCGCGCATCAGGAACAGGTTGTAGCCGAAGGGCGGGGTGATGTAGGCGATCTGGCAGGTGATGGTGTAGAGCACGCCGAACCAGATCGGGTTGAAGCCCAGGCTGATGATGAGCGGGATGTAGAGCGGCGCCACGATCACCAGCATGGCGGTGTCGTCCAGGAACGTTCCCATGATCAGGAACGACACCAGCATCATGATGAGGATTTCCCACGGGGTGAGATCCCAGGTGTCCAGCAGCAGCGTCTTCACCGCCTTGACCGCGCCCAGCCCGTCATAGACCGAGCTGAAGCACAGCGCGGCCAGGATGATCCACATGAACATGCAGCTGATGGTCAAGGTATTGCGCGTGCACAGTTCCATCACATTGCGATCGAGATTACCCGTGACCCATGCGGCAAGCGTGGCGAGCACAGCGCCCACCACGGAGCTTTCCACCAGGCTGGTGGTGCCCGTCAGGAACAGGCCCATCATGATGCCGAAGATGGCGAGCGGGATAATGCCCTTGCGCAGCAGAGAGAACTTCTCCGCCCAGGTGATGCTCGCACGCTCCTCGGCCGGCAAGGCCGGACCGATCTCCGGATTGATGAGGCAGCGGATGTAGATGTAGATGGCGAAGATGGCCGCCATCATCAGGCCGGGGCCGACGCCGGCGAGCCAGAGCTGCAGCACCGGCTGGCGGGCGATCATGGCGTAGAGAACCAGCACGACGGACGGCGGGATCAGGATGCCGAGCGAGGAGCCGGCCTGAATCACGCCGGTGACCATGACCTTGTCGTAGTTGTGCTTGAGCAGCTGCGGCAGCGCGATCGTGGCACCGATCGCCATGCCGGCAACCGATAGGCCGTTCAACGCCGCGATCAGCACCATCAGGCCGATGGTGCCGAGCGCCAGGCCGCCGCGAATTGGTCCGAACCAGACATGGAACAGCCGGTAGAGCTCGCCGGCGATGCCGGATTCCGACAGCATGTAGCCCATGAAGATGAAGAACGGCACCGTGATCAGCGGATACCAGTTGAGCACCTGGAAGCTGGCGTTGAAGGGCATTTCGAACGAGCCGTTGCCCCACAGCCACAATGCGGCCGCGGCACCCACGAAGCCGATGACACCGAACACGCGCTGACCGGTGAAGAGCAGCACCATCATGGTGCCGAACATGAAGAGTGTGATGAATTCCGAGCTCATGCGATCGGCTTTCCGCGAACGATGGCGATGTCCTTGATCAGGCTGGATATGCTCTGCAGCAGCATCAGGAAGATGCCGGCGGTCATGAAGACCTTGATGGGCCATAGAGGCGGCGCCCAGGCCGAGTAGTTCTTCTGGCCGAAGGCAATGGCGTAGTTGGTGCTGGAAATGCCGCCGAGCAGCAGCACGCCGAGATAGAACAGCACGAACAGGATGGTGAAGGCATCCGTCACCGCCTTGTTGCACGGCGACAGGCGGCCATAGAACAAGTCCATGCGCACATGCGAATCGAGCTGCATCGAATAGGCTCCGCCAAGCAGATAGTAGGCGGAGAGGATGAACTGGGACGTTTCCAGAACCCAGTTGACCGGGATGCCGAATACTGCGCGCGAGATGGTCGCGTAGAGCAGGATCCCTGCCATCGGAAAGATCAGATACATGGCGATGCGTCCAACCCGATGGTTGAGCGCATCGACATATCGAACGTAGGATTTCAACGCTTCAGGCACTGTCGTTTTCCCCTCAAGGCCTTCCGGTTGCGGTTTTCATGAGCCGGCTTGGCGGCGATCGGCCGGTTTCGCGCCGGCCAGAATTGCAGACAGCAGGTCAGCCCATTTGCGCTGGCCGGCCTCGTCGGCGATTTCGTTGTTGCGGATTTCGATCATGGCGCAGGCGAGGTCTCGCGCGCGGCCATGCCGTTCGAGCGTGTAGTAGACGCGGTCGGCCGGCGAATAGGGTTCGTTGACACCGACCTCCAGGCCGATCACCCCATTCAGCGCCGCGATCATCGGCCCGGCGAGGCTGTCGTCCTCGTCATGGATGATGCCGATGTGCCAGGGCCGATCCACACCCTTGTAGACGGGCGTGAAGGAATGGACGGAAACCAGCCGTGTCTCGCGCCCCTCGGCCAGCCTCTGGGCGACGACGTCGGCGATGGCGTCATGGAACGGCTGCCAGGAAGCGGATACGCGCTCCTGCCGGGCAGCCTCGGAAAGGTCGGCATTGCCAGGCACCGCGGTCGTCTCGCTGACCGGCGAGATCAGGTCGGGCGCGTCGAGCGGCCGGTTGCAGTCGATGACGAGGCGCGAAACGCAGGACTCGATCAGCGTCGCATCGAGTGCCTCGGCCATGCGGCTTGCCACCGGCAGGGCGCCGGGATCCCAGGCGATGTGGCGCGTCAGCTCGGAGCAGTCGAGGCCAAGCGTGCCGAACCGATCGGGTATGAAATTCGACGCATGGTCGCAGACAAGCACATAGGGGCTGGTTCCGCTCCGCCGGCTGACGCGGACGGGCGCTAATGCCTCCTCAAGTGCGGGTTGAGCAGTTCCCATTGCTCGAAATCCCCCTCCAAGACGCCGTATCGTATGTTACGAATTTTATTTCTTTGCGTCTCTGTGGATGATTTCATACACATTCCGAAACTTTGTCAAATGAGTTTGTGCGCCGGCACGACGGAAAATGAGGAGGCACCATGGCATCGAGCATCGCCGAGCTGATTGCGGAACGTATCGACGCAATGCCCGCCGGCGAGCGGCGTGCTGCGCAGACGCTTGTTGCCAACTATCCCCTGATCGGCCTCAAGACGGTCGCGGACTTTTCCCAGCAGGCCGGCGTCAGCTCGCCGACCATATTGCGCTTCGTGGCGCGCCTCGGCTTCCACAACTATCCGGAGTTCCAGGCAGCACTACAGGATGAGCTGGCCGCCCAGCTGCAGTCGCCGTTGACGCGCACCGTCACCGCCCCCTCGCCCGACAGCGGCAAGACCTCGCCGGTGCTTGAAGCCACGCTCAACAACATTCATGAGACCTTTCGCCATGTCTCGGAAAAGCAGATCGCCGAAATCGTCGCGCGTCTCGCCAATCCTCGCGGAAAGATCTTCCTGATCGGCGGCCGCTTCACCGATCCGATCGCCCATTACATGGCCGCGCACCTCACCATCGTGCGCTCCAACGTCTTCCACCTGACCGGCCAGGAAAGCACCTGGCGCGACCGGCTGATCGACATGGGCAAGCGCGACGTGCTGCTGATCTTCGACATCCGCCGCTATCAGGACAGCCTGATCCGCCTGGCCGAGAAGGCGCATACGCGCGGGGTCGAGATCGTCCTGTTCACAGATCAGTGGCTGTCGCCGATCGCGCGCTTTGCTCGCCATGTCATCGCGGGGCGCACCGCCGTTCCCTCCTCCTGGGACTCCTCCGCGGCCCTTTTCGTGGTTGCCGAGACGCTGATCGGCGAGCTGACCCGTGCACTCGAAGCCGAGAGCGCGCGGCGCATCCGCGAGATGGAAGAATTGCGCTAACCGCTCGCGCTTCTCAGCAAAATCATTCGTTTACAAAGCGTTAAGCTCGCCCGCCGGGAATCGTTACAGATATTTAAGGTGCGCGAGTGCCGGCAAATCGTCATAAAGGCGCTGTACTGCCCTTACGGTGCCCTCACACCGACGATGAGCCTCAGCTTCCTCGGGACGCGGAAAGCGGGGCAAACGAACATTGACGTTTTGAAAGACCCGGAGTGCCTATGGCTGCCTGGAAACAAATTGTTTTTGCCATTGTTCTTCTTGCCGTGGCAGCAGCAGCCTGGGTGCGGTTTTTCCCCGGCGCACCCGAAATCCTCGCCCGCTGGGGCATAGAATGGGCCGATGCGGCGACGCCGCGAGACGCAGCTTCCCAGGGCGGCAAGCCCGCCAGCAGCAGCTCCACTCCGCAGACCGCCGTGGTGACGGCGACCGTCAAGGCCGCGACGATCAATGACCGCATGCAGGCGATCGGCACCGGCCGCGCCAATGCGACCGTTGCCGTCACGCCCTACGAGGCCGGCCGCATGACCGAATTGACGGTCGCGTCCGGAACGCTAGTGAAAGCCGGCCAGGTGATCGCAAAGCTCGATTCGCAGACCGAAGAGATCGCGGTCGAGCGCGCCAAGCTTGCCGTTTCGGACGCCGAAGGCAAATACGAACGCACCAAGACCCTGCGCCAGTCGAACGCGGCAACGTCCGTGCAACTGGCCGACACGGAGGTTGCGCTCAACAATGCCCGGCTCGCCCAGCGCGACGCCGAACTGCAGCTCGAGCGCCGCTCCATCCTGGCGCCGATCTCCGGCGTCATCGGCATCCTTCCGATCCAGGCCGGCAACTACGTGACCACGCAGACGACCGTCGCCACCATAGACGACCGCGCGTCCATCATCGTCGATTTCTGGGTATCGGAACGCTTCGCCGGTGCGGTCAAGGTCGGCGCGCCGCTGACCGCCGCGCTGGTCGCCCGGCCGGGCCAGAGTTTCAAGGGCGAGGTCAGCGCCGTGGACAACCGCCTCGATGAAAAGAGCCGCACGCTGCGGGTTCAGGCCCGCATCGACAATCCGGGCGACACGCTGCGCGCCGGCATGTCCTTCCAGGTCGTGATGGGCTTCCCGGGCGACACCTATCCCTCGGTCGACCCGCTGTCGGTCCAGTGGGGCACGGAGGGTCCGTTCGTATGGGCCATCCGCGACGGCAAGGCCAAGCGCACGCCCGTCCAGATCGTCCAGCGCAACTCGGAAGCCGTTCTGGTCGATGCCCAGCTTGCAGAAGGCGACCTCGTCGTCACCGAAGGCATCCACGTCGTGCGCGAAGGCGGCGACGTTCTTCTCAGCAGCGCCACGGCACCAGCCGCGCCTGCCGGCAGCGGCTCGTGAGCGAGGGCAGCCGCATGAGCGACATCAACAAGGGGGGCGAAGAGAAGGGCAGCACCGCGCTCTTCGTGCGCCGTCCCGTTCTCGCCTTCGTCATCAACACGCTGATCGCCGTCGCCGGCCTTGCCGCCTTCTTCGGCGTCGAAGTGCGTGAGCTTCCGGACGTCGACCGTCCGGTCATCACCATCACCACCAACTACACGGGCGCCGCGGCCGAGACGATCGACCGCGAGCTCACCGCCACGCTCGAAGGCGCCGTCTCCCGCGTCACCGGCGTCAAGTCGATCTCCTCCAGCTCCTCCTACGGGCGCAGCCGCGTCACGGTCGAATTCAACGACGGCGTCGATCTCGACGTCGCCGCCTCCGACATGCGCGACGCAGTCGGCCGCGTGACCAACCAGCTGCCCGAGGACGCCGACCCGCCAACCATCGTCAAGGCCGACGCCAATTCCGACGCCGTGATGCGCCTGGCCGTGACCTCCGACAGCATGTCCGTCGAGGATATGACTGTGCTGGTCCAGGACCAGATCGTCGACGTGCTTTCGGCCGTGCCGGGCGTGGCCGACGTGCAGGCCTATGGCGATCGGCAGAAGATCTTCCGCATCGACGTCGACCAGACCAAGCTCGCCACCGTTGGCCTTTCCATCGCCGACATCCGCAATGCGCTGGCCTCCATCGCGCTCGACACGCCCTCGGGCGCCATGAGCACGAACGCGCAGAGCATCATCGTGCGCACCACCGCGCAGGTGACGACGCCGCAGGCCTTTGAAAGCATCGTGATTGGCAGCAACACCCGCCTCGGCGACGTTGCGAGCGTGACAATGGGTCCGGACATCGGCGCATCCTCCCTGCGCTCCGATGGCAAGACCGGCATCGGTCTCGGCATCATACGTGCCGCCCAGTCCAACACGCTCGACATCTCGGAAGGCGTACGCGCCGCTGCCGCCACCATCCAGAAGACGCTGCCGCCCGGCATGAACATCCGCGTCACCAGCGACGACGCCAACTTCGTCAAGGGCGCCGTGCATGAGGTGGAGATCGCACTGATCCTGTCGGTGTCGATCGTGCTCTTGATCATCTACCTGTTCCTGCTCGACTGGCGCGCCACGCTCATCCCGGGCCTGGCAATGCCGGTGGCGCTGATCGGCACCATCGCGGCGATCTATCTCGCGGGCTTCTCCATCAACATCCTCACCCTGCTGGCGCTGGTGCTGGCAACGGGTCTCGTGGTGGACGACGGCATCGTGGTGCTGGAGAACATCGTGCGCCGCCGCAACGAGGGCATGGGCCCGCGCGCGGCTGCAGTGCTCGGCACGCAGGAAGTGTTCTTTGCCGTCATCGCCACGACCGCAACGCTTGCCGCCGTGTTCATTCCGCTGTCCTTCCTGCCCGGCCAGACCGGCGGCCTGTTCCGCGAGTTCGGCTTCGTGCTTGCGATTTCGGTCTCGCTGTCGGCCGTCGTTGCGCTGTCACTGTGTCCGATGCTCGCCTCGCGCATGCTTGCCGGCCATTCGGGCGAGCATGAGCACACCGGCGTCATGGGCCGCGTGGGCGGCATGCTTTCCGGCCTCTACCGGCGCTGCCTGCGCGCCTGCCTCAACGCGCCGGCGCTGGTCGTCATCGTCTCGGTGCTCTTTGCCGCCGCAGCTTACGGCGCCTTCGGCCTGATCAGGCAGGAACTGACGCCGCTCGAAGACCGCTCGACGGTGATGCTGCGCCTTTCGGCGCCGCAGGGCGTCAGCCTCGACTACACCACAGCCCAGATCAGCAAGATCGAAAAACTGATCCAGCCGCTGCGCGATTCGGGCGAGATCGAAAGCACCTTCGCCAGCGCCGGCCAAAACGGCTCCTTCAACACCGGCTTCATCGTCATGTCGCTGGCGCCGTGGGAAAAGCGCCACCGCAGCCAGCAGCAGATCATGACCCAGATCACCGGCCTGATGACCAATGTGCCCGGCGTGCGCGTCTTCCCGGTCGCGCCCAACAGCCTCGGCATTCGCGGCGCCGGCAGCGGCCTGCAGTTCGCTATCATCGGTAACAACTACTCCCAGCTCGGCGAGACGGCCAATAAGATCATCGCTGAGATGGAGAAGGACCCGCGCTTCCAGCAGCCGCGGCTCAGCAACGATGCCACCCAGCCGCAGCTTTCGGTCGAGATCGACCGCGAGCGCGCCTCCGACCTCGGCATCGACATCACCGGCCTTGCGCAAGCCATCCAGGCGGTGCTGGACGGCAACAAGGTCGGCAAGGTGTTCATCGACGACCGCAGCTACGACGTGAAGCTGGTGTCGACCACCAATCCGATCAACGACCCCACCGATCTCGAAAACATCTTCATGCGCACCGGCGACGGCCGCTACGTGCCGATGTCGACCATCGCCAAGCTGACCGAACGCGCCGTGCCACCTTCGCTGTCGCGCGAGCAGCAGATGCGCTCGGTGGCGATCACCTCCAACCTGCGCCCCGATTTGGCGCTGGGCGATGCGCTCAAGCGCGCGCAGGAGATCGCAGCGCCGCTGCTGAAGCCCGGCAACCGCATCATCCCGCTGGCAGAGGCAGCGACCCTCAACGAAAGCAACAGCGCCATGCTGATGGTTTTCGGCTTTGCGCTCATCATCATCGTGCTGGTGCTGGCCGCGCAGTTCGAGAGCTTCGTCAGTGCTGCCATCATCATGGCCACGGTGCCGCTCGGCCTTGCCTGCGCGGTGTTCGCCCTGCTCCTGACCGGCACCAGCCTCAACGCCTACAGCCAGATCGGCCTTGTCATGCTGGTCGGCATCATGGCCAAGAACGGCATCCTCATCGTCGAGTTCGCCAACCAGCTGCGCGACCGCGGCATGGGCGTGCGCGAAGCCATCGAAGAGGCCGCCAACATTCGCCTGCGCCCGGTGATGATGACCATGATCTGTACGGTGCTGGGCGGCCTGCCGCTGGTGCTCGCCTCCGGCGCCGGTGCTGAAGCGCGCGTTGCGCTGGGCTGGGTGATCGTCGGCGGTCTCGGCATGGCAACGCTCTCGACGCTGTTCCTCACGCCCGTCGCCTACCTGCTGCTGGGCCGCTTCATCACGCCGAAGATGGAGGAAGAGGCCCGGCTGAAGCGGGAGCTTCAGGAAGCCGCCTATATCAACGCGGAGCCGGCGGAGTAGCGCCCTTCCCTCCCTCTCGAGAGGGAGGGTCTACGGCCGTATGAACACCTTGCCGTTTGGCTTGGCGAGTTCCTCCGGCACGCGCTTCATCGCCTCCGAAAGCGGCACGACGGCGGTGACGTCGGTTGCCCAGCGGCCATCGGCAAAGCGCTTCTGCGCTTCCATGACCGCCTGCAACTTGCGTTCGGGCGGCGTACTCCGCATCCATTCCACCAGCCAAAAACCTTCGATGTGCTTGGACATGAAGATGAGCTGGCCGGGCTGCGGAATGGGCGTGGTCGACGGGTCCATCCTGCCATAGACGATCCAGCGCGCATGCTTGGGCATGGCATCGAAGATCGCACCTGCCACCGGCCCGGTGAGGGCATCGAGGAAGATGCGCGGCTTCTCGGCCTGCATCACCTCCTTGAGCGATTTGCCGAAATCCGCCGCCTCGGCATTCAGCACATGGGCGGCTCCGGCCTTCTTGAGTAGCGGGATCTGATCGTCGCGGCGCACGATGGCGATGGGGCTGAACCCCTCGTCGTGTGCCACACCCGTGATCAGCTTCGATAGCTGGCTTGCGCCGGCTGTTAGGACAAACGCCTTTTCGCCCGCCTCGCGCACGATGTCGAACATGGCAAGTGCTGTGATCGGATTGACGATCATCGCCGCTCCATCCTCGTCGCGCACGCCATCGATCAGCGGGATGCAAGCTGCGGCCTCGGCAACGGCATGTTCCGCCCACGCACCCCAGTTGCTGGTGCCGGTGGCGAAGGCGACCCGCTTGCCAGCCAGCCTCTGCGCCGCAGGATCGTCGCCGGCCACTACCACCATGCCGACGCCCTCGAAGCCCGCCGGCTGGCCTTTCACGCGCGGCTGGCCATACATCCCCTTGATGAACATCACGTCGGACGGATTGATCGAGGCGAGGCCCACCTTGATCAGAACCTGGGTCGGTTTGGGCGTCGGAACACTGACGCGCCCCGGCACGACATAGGGCTCCATCGCCTCCAGCACCGTGCCCGAGGGCTTGTCCGTAAAGCCGTCGCCGGTCAGGAGCAGCGCGTTCATTTCCGAAGGAATGGTCATGGCAGAACTCCCTGTCTGACTGTGTCCGCCTTCCCCTACAACGCGGTGCGCCCGAAAAGGCCGCAGGCAAAAGCTCAGAGCTTTTCCTGCGTGTATTTTCTGAGTTCCGCCCGCGCGATCTGACGGCGGTGCACGGCGTCGGGTCCGTCGGCCAGCCGCAGCGTCCGCAGATGCGTCCAGGCACGCGCCAGCGGCGTGTCCTGGCTGATACCCTGCGCGCCGAACATCTGCACTGCCTCGTCGGTCACCTTCAGCGCCATGCGCGGGGCAACGACCTTGATCTGGCTGATCCACGGGGCGGCAGCGCGCGCGTCGCCCTGGTCGATCATCCATGCCGCCTTGAGGCACAGCAGCCGCGCCATCTCGATCTCCATTCGGCACTCGGCAATGATGTCGAAATTCGCGCCCAGCTCCGCCAGCTTCCGGCCGAACGCCTCGCGCCACAGCGAGCGCGTGCACATCAGCTCCAGCGCCCGCTCGGCCTGGCCGATGGCGCGCATGCAGTGGTGGATGCGTCCCGGCCCGAGCCGACCCTGCGCGATCTCGAATCCCCTGCCCTCGCCGAGGACCAGGTTGGATACCGGGACACGTACGTCTTGGAAGCTCAGATGCATGTGGCCGTGCGGTGCGTCGTCGTCGCCATAGACCCGCATGGCGCGAAGCTTGGTGATGCCCGGCGTGTCGGCCGGCACCAGCACCATCGAATGCCGCAGATGCTTGGGCGCATCGTCGCCGCCGGTCCTGACCATGACGATATAGATCTTGCAGCGCGGGTCGCCGGCACCCGACGCCCACCACTTTTCGCCGTTCAGTACAAAGTCGTCGCCGTCGCGCTCGCAGCGCATGGCGATGTTGGTGGCGTCCGACGAGGCGACGTCAGGCTCGGTCATCAGATAGGCCGAGCGGATCTTGCCTTCCAGCAGCGGCGGCAGCCAGCGCTGCTTCTGCTCGGCGCTGCCATAGCGCTCCAGCACCTCCATGTTGCCGGTGTCGGGCGCCGAGCAGTTGAAGGTCTCGGCGCCCAGATGCGCCTTCCCCATCTCTTCGGCGAGATAGGCATATTCGACGGTCGTCAGCCCATAGCCGCGCGTCGAGTCGGTCAGCCAGAAATTCCACAGGCCGCGTTCGCGCGCCTTGGCCTTCAGGCCTTCGAGGATTTCGGTCTGGCGCGGCGTGTAGCCCCAGCGGTCGTCGCCCCGGCCGACCTCGGCCAGAAATTCCTCGTCGAGCGGCATGATCTCCTCTCGCACCATGCGCGCCACGCGCTCATGGATCGGCTTCAGCCGCTCCGTCATGCCAAGGGCCATCTCCGACATCGCGTTTCCTCCCCTTGAGCCGAACCCGAGCGAGCAGCGTCACACCGACCGTGATCCCGCCGGGCCTTTACGGGCGCCCGAAAGCTGAACATTCTACCCGGCGGGTTGTCAACGCGAGGCGCCTGCGCGCCAAACCGGGGGAAGGCGGCATGTCCTATCTGGAGGAACTCTTTTCGGTCGAAGGCAAGACGGCGCTGGTCACGGGTGCGGCCACCGGCATCGGGCGCATGGCCGCCACCGCGCTGGTGCGGGCAGGCGCGCGCGTGCTGATCGCCTCGCGCAAGGGCGCCGATTGCGAGCGCGTCGCGGCCGAGTTGAATGCGCTCGACGCGCCCGGCCATGCCGAAGGCTTCGCCGCCGACGTAAGCACGGAGAACGGCCTTCTGGCGCTTGCCGAGGAAGTGAAGAGTCGTACCGGGGTCTTGAACATTCTGATCAACAATGCCGGCATTTCCTGGGGCGAGGCTTACGAGACCTTCCCATACGCCGCCTGGTCCAAAGTGATGAACGTCAACGTCACCGGCATCTTTCATCTCACGCGCGAACTCTTGCCACTCATGGAAGCCGCCGCGAGCGACGCCGACCCTGCGCGCGTCATCAATCTCGGCTCGATCATGGGCACCCAGCCCTTCGCCGACCGCGCCTATTCCTACGCCGCGTCCAAGGCCGCCGTGCACCACCTCACCCGGATGCTGGCGATCGAGTTCGCGAGCCGGCGCATCACGGTCAATGCGTTCGCTCCCGGCCCCTTCCCCAGCCGCATGATGGCGTTCGCCGTCGGCACGGAGGAAAAGGCCGAGCGCATGGGTGCGCGCATTCCTCTGGGCAGGATCGGCGCGCCCGATGACATTGCCGGCGCAACCCTGTATCTGTGCAGCCGGGCGGGCGCCTATGTCACCGGTGCCATCCTCCCCATTGATGGCGGCCAGTCGGTCCAGCACGGCTTGCCGCCCTTCACGGAATGATTTGAAAAGGCGACTTGCTTGAAACCGATTACCATTGACCAGCTCCAGTCCGGCGTCGGCACCGAGGTCGGCGTTTCGCCCTGGCGCGTCGTCACCCAGAAGATGATCGACCAGTTCGGCGATGCGACCGACGATCATCAGTTCATCCATTGCGACCCCGAGCGCGCGGCAGCCGAAACGCCCTTCGGCGGCACCATCGCGCACGGCTTCCTGACGCTGTCGCTGCTGTCGACTATGGCTTACGAAACCGTCCCGCCGCTGGAAGGCGGCGACATGGGCATCAACCACGGCTTCGAGAACATCAAGTTCGTAGCGCCGGTGAAGACGGGCTCGCGGATCCGCACCCGCTTCTTCCTGGCCGATGTGAAGGTGCGCCCGTCCGGCTGGATCCAGATCACCCATGATGTGACGATCGAGATCGAGAACTCGGTCAAGCCGGCACTGACGGCGCGCTGGCTGACGCTGATGTTCGTCGATCCCTCCAAGATGGGCACTGAATGAGCGATCCAAATCTTCTCGATACCGAGGCGCTTGCGCCTTATCTGGAAGCCGGAGTCCCCGGATTTCACGGCCTCCAGGCAATCGAGAAGTTTTGCGCCGGCCAGTCCAATCCCACCTACCTGCTGAAGGCGCAAAGCGGCCGCTACGTTCTGCGCGCCAAGCCGTCGGGCCAGCTGCTCAAGTCGGCGCATCAGGTGGATCGCGAATATCGCGTCATGCGGGCGCTCGCAGGCAGCGCCGTGCCGGTGCCGAAGGTACTGCATCTGTCGGACGAGGCCTCGCCCATCGGCCGCATGTTCTACGTCATGGAGTTCGTCGAAGGCCGCATCTTCTGGGACCCGGCACTCCCTGACGTCACTTCCAGCGCCGAACGCGCCGCGATCTACGATGCGATGAACACGACGCTCGCAGCCTTGCACGACATCGATGTCGAAGCCGTGGGGCTCACCGATTTCGGAAGGCCCGGCAGCTATTTCGAACGCCAGCTCGCACGCTGGACCAGCCAATATCGGGCTTCAGAAACCGAAACCATTTTGGAGATGGACAGGCTGATCGGCTGGCTGGAGCAGAACATGCCGGCCGACGACGGCGTCCATGCGCTGGTGCATGGCGACTACCGGCTCGACAACATGATCTTCGCGCACGACACGCCCAAAGTCGTGGCCGTGCTCGACTGGGAGCTCTCGACCCTCGGTCATCCCTTCGCCGACATTGCCTACCAGTGCATGCAATGGCGCCTGCCGCACGCTTCGGGCTTCCGCGGGCTGGGCGGCATCGACCGCGCCGCACTCGGCTTGCCGAGCGAGGAAGCCTATGTCGCCGCCTATTGCCGCCGGCGCGGGCTTACCGGCATTCCGGGCTGGACCTTCTGCCTCGCCTTCTCCTTCTTCCGCCTCGCCGCCATCTGCCAGGGCGTCTACAGGCGCGCACTCGACGGCAACGCCTCCAATCCGGAAAAGGCGAGGATGTATGGCGAAGCGGTGACGCTGCTGTCGCAGCTCGCCGCAGGGCTGATCGACGAGGCCGTCTGAGGCCTGGGCCGCGATGCCAGCCTTATACTAAGGTTATAGAACCAAAGGATTGATGGTCCCTCCCCCTACGTAAGCGTAAATTAACCTACCGAAATGGGCCGATAGGAGCGCAGTCCTTTTGCGTGCCGGCGGCGGCTGCGGTGAAACGTCTGGGAGGACAAGCAAATGACAATGGCAGCAAGCGCTGGCACATCGCCACGCGGCATGACCCGGGAGGAAAAGAAGGTCATCTTCGCCTCCTCGCTGGGCACGGTCTTCGAATGGTATGACTTCTATCTCTACGGTTCGCTGGCAGCCTTCATCGGCGCGGCGTTCTTCAGCGAATATCCGGAAGCCACGCGCAACATCTTCGTGCTGCTGGCGTTTGCCGCCGGCTTCCTGGTGCGCCCCTTCGGCGCGTTGGTGTTCGGCCGCATCGGCGACCTCGTCGGCCGCAAATACACCTTCCTGATCACCATCCTCATCATGGGTTCATCGACATTCCTGGTCGGCCTACTGCCCGGCTCGGCGTCCATCGGCATCGCCGCCCCGATCATCCTGATCGCGCTGCGCATGCTGCAAGGCCTTGCGCTGGGCGGCGAATATGGCGGTGCCGCCACCTATGTGGCCGAACATGCGCCCAACGACCGCCGCGGCTTCTACACCTCGTGGATCCAGACCACGGCCACGCTCGGCCTCTTCCTGTCGCTGATCCTCATTCTGCTCGTCCAGAGCTGGCTCGGTGCCGACGCCTTCAAGGCTTGGGGCTGGCGCGTGCCCTTCCTGATCTCGGTGGTGCTGCTTGGCATCTCGGTCTGGATTCGACTGACCTTGAACGAGTCGCCGGCCTTCAAGAAGATGAAGGAAGAGGGCAAGGGTTCCAAGGCGCCGCTGAAGGAAGCCTTCGGCCAGTGGAAGAACGCAAGGATCGCGCTTCTGGCGCTGCTCGGCCTCACCGCGGGCCAGGCCGTGGTGTGGTATGCGGGCCAGTTCTACGCGCTGTTCTTCCTGCAGAACGTGCTGAAGGTCGACGCCTATTCGGTCAACATCATGATCGCGACCGCGCTCGCGCTTGGCACCGTCTTCTTCGTTTTCTTCGGCTGGCTGTCCGACAAGATCGGCCGCAAGCCGATCATCATGCTGGGCCTTGCGCTCGCCGTCGTGACCTACTTCCCGCTGTTCAAGGCGCTGACCTGGGCCGCCAATCCAGCGCTGGCCACCGCCCAGCAGAACGTCCGCGCAACGGTGACTGCCGCGCCGGGCGACTGCAGGTTCCAGTTCAACCCGACCGGAACGGCGAAATTCACCACATCCTGCGATATCGCGACTGCGTTCCTCACCAACAATTCGGTGCCATATGACGTGGTGGCTACTGCCGCGCCCGGCACTCCGGCATCAGTGAAGATCGGCGACGAGACGATCGAATCCTTCGATGCGATCGCCGCCGGCGATCAGGCCAAGGCCAAGCAGGCGGCCTTCGCCAAGGGGGTCAACATTGCGTTGCACGACGCCGGCTACCCGCTGGTGCGCGAGGCCTCGAAGGTTCCCGACGTCAAGCTCGATACCTTCGTCGCCGCCAATCCCGAACTGAAGCTCGACGCCACCGCGATCCGCGGCGGCGAAAAGACGATGGTTCCGGTGGCCGACCTCATTGCCAGCAAGGCGATCACCGCGGAAGAAGCGGGCAGTGCTACCGAAATGCCGGTCTATACCATCGCCGCCAGCGGTGCCTTCAAGATGATCGCCGATCCCTCGGCGGTGAACTGGCCGCTGACGATCCTCATCCTGTTCATCCTCGTGCTCTACGTCACGATGGTCTACGGGCCGATCGCGGCGATCCTGGTGGAAATGTTCCCCACCCGCATCCGCTACACCGGCATGTCGCTGCCCTATCACATCGGCAACGGCTGGTTCGGCGGCCTGCTGCCGGCAACCGTGTTCGCGATGAGCGCCTTCAAGGGCGATATCTACTACGGCCTCTGGTACCCGATCTCGATCGCGGCGATGTCGCTGATCATCGGCATGATCTTCATCCGGGACACCAAGGGCGTCGACCTCAACGCGATCAAGTAAGCCGCCTCGAGCGCATTGAAAATGAAAACCCCCGCAGCTCTGTCTGCCGGGGTTTTTCTTTTCGGATGCGAAAAGCCAACCCGTCTTGTCTAATGCGTGCGCTTCTTCGGCCCGCCTGGAATGGTGGTCGAGGTCACCGAAATCGGATCGCTCGCCGGAAAAGTGTCCTCGAGACCTTCTTCGAGTTGCTCTTCCTTGCTTTTTCTCGCCCGCATGCGCTGCTCACGCTCGAGCGAGCGCACGGCGGGTGATTTCTTCGTGCCGTGGCTCCGATGCTGAACTGGTGATCTGGGCATAGGTTCTACCTCGATATCCCGAAGCCAAACGCCCCCGTTCCATCGAAGGTTCCGCAACAAAAAGCCCGCCCTGCCTCGAAGAGCAGAGCGGGCTGTGTTGCCTCGCAGATGTCTTTGCCGTTTATGCGGCCGCGTCGGTCGCAGCCTGCGCCAGGAAGGTGAAGACGTAGTCCGAGAACGAGCGCCAGCACTCGACCCGGAAGGCATCCTCGGCCGTGCGCAGCAGCAGGATCTCGGACTTCCCCAAAATGGTGCGCGAGCAGGCGCCGACCGGGAACCCCGCCAGCGACAGGTCCTGCGGGCAGCCGGCATTGATGCAGGCGGCAGCAGCGGGCCCGGTCACCGAGATGGCGACGTTGCGGTGCGAGATGCCGACTGCCGAATGCAACTGGTTGACGCCGGCGCAATCGGCCAGCGGGTCGTTGCCCTTCTCGTCAATGACCAGCCATTCGTCCGGGCCGAGCCACAGCGCGGTGCGGCCATCCTTGCTGGCGGAGGTCTTCGCCTTCTGCGGCAGCGTCACGCCGAGCGCCTTGGAAAGCGCCGCGACGGAGGCTTCCGGCGCACGCAGCGAAATCCGCTCGGCCGGCGCGAGCACGGCAAGCTTCACGCCCTTCGCTGAAAAGTCGCGTCCAGCCTGGGCCGGCGCGCGCGCCACGGTGATGGTTGCAGCCTTAGCCATTGAGGCGCTCTCCCTTCTCGTCGAAGAACACGGTGCCGGTCACTTCCACTTCGATCACTCGGTCGGGCATCGGCACATACAGCGTCTGGCCCACGCGGTCGCGACCGCCGGCCACCAGCCCCATCGCAATCGAGCGACCGCAGTTCTCCGACCAATAGCTGGAGGTGACGTGACCGATCATCTTCATCGGGATCGGCTGCTTCGGATCGGCGACGACCTGCGCGCCCTCCTCCAGCACCTCCTTGGGGTCCTTGGTCTTGAGGCCGACGAGCTGCTTGCGGCCCTGGGCGATCAGGTCCGGACGGGCCATGCCGCGAATGCCGACGAAGTCGGTCTTCTTCTTGCCCACCGCCCAGTCGAGCCCGGCGTCGTTGCAGGTGACGGTGCCGTCAGTGTCCTGGCCGACGATGATGTAGCCCTTCTCGGCACGCAGAATGTGCATCGCCTCGGTGCCGTAGGCGCAGGCGCCATGCTTCTGGCCCTCGGCCCACAGCGCTTCCCACACCGCCTGGCCGTAATCGGCCGGGACGTTGACTTCGAAGCCGCGATCGCCGGTGAAGGACATGCGGAAGAGCCGGGTCGGCACGCCGCAGATCTTGCCTTCGCGCACCGACATATGCGGCATCGCTTCGTCCGACAGGTCGATGCCCTCGACCAGCGGCTCGATGATCTTGCGCGAGTTCGGGCCCTGGACGGCAATCACCGCCCACTGCTCGGACACCGAGGACAGCCAGACATTGAGATGCGGGAACTCGGTCTGCAGATAGTCTTCCATGTGGTTCATGACGCGGGCGGCGCCGCCCGTCGTCGTCGTCACATGGAAGCGGTCAGCCGCCAATCGGCCCACCACGCCGTCGTCATAGATAAAACCGTCTTCGCGCAGCATGATGCCATAGCGGCAACGGCCGGGCTCCAGCTTCTCCCACGGATTGGTGTAGAGCAGCTCCATGAACTTGGCCGCATCCGGTCCCACCACCTCGATCTTGCCGAGGGTGGAGGCATCGAACAGGCCGGCCGACTTGCGCACCGTCACGCATTCTCGGTTGACGGCCGCATGCATGTCTTCGCCGGCTCTCGGGAAGTACCAGGCGCGCTTCCACTGGCCGACATCCTCGAACACAGCGCCCTGCGCCTCGGCCCAGCCGTGCATCGACGTCTTGCGAGTCGGGTCGAACAGCGCGCCGCGGCCGTGGTTGACGATCGAGCCGAAGGTTACCGGGGTATAGGGCGCACGGAAGGTGGTGAGGCCCACCTGCGGGATCGGCTTGTCCAGCGTCTCGGCGGCAATCGCCAGGCCGTGCATGTTGGACGTCTTGCCCTGGTCGGTCGCCATGCCGTTGGTGGTGAAGCGCTTGACGTGCTCGATGGAGCGCATGCCTTCGCGCACGGCGAGGCGAATGTCCTTGGCGGTCACGTCGTTCTGGAAGTCGACAAAAGCCTTGACGGTCGTGTCCGGTCCGGCGCCGGGACCAGCGCCCAGCATGCCGCGCGACCAGCTTTCGCTCGCCTCGACCTTGGGCTTTGCGCCTTTGCCGGCCTTGGCACCAGCTTCCTTGGCCGCCTTCGCGCCGGCCGCATAGGCTTCCTCGACGCTGGCCGCGAGACCGTCGGTGCCGTTGCAGGCGCCGACCGATACGCAGTCCTGTGCATAGGTACCGGGCAGGAAGCGCTTGGTCTCGTCGTCGAAGGCGACCTTGCCGCGCGACTGCGAGAACAGATGCACCGAAGGCGTCCAGCCTGCCGACATCAAGAGCGCGTCTACCGGAATGGTGCGCTCGCCGCCGCCATTCTTCGGCTGGATGGTCATGGACGACACGCGCAGGCGGCCGGCCGTACGAACAACCGCGCGGCCGTGGTTGATCTCGATACCGAGCGCACGCGCCTGCTCGACCAGTTCGCCCGACGGGTTGTCGCGCAGGTCGACGATGGCCGCGATATTCACGCCGGCCTTCTTGAGATCGATCGCCGCCGCATAGGCGCTGTCATTGGCCGTGTACACGCCGACATTCTTGCCGACGGCCACGCCATAGTGGTTGAGATAGGTGCGCGCGGCAGACGCCAGCATCACGCCCGGACGGTCGTTGTCGGCAAACACCATGTGGCGCTCGATGGCGCCAGAGGCCAGCACCACGCGCTTGGCGCGCACCTGCCAGAGGCGCTCGCGCGGCACGTCGCGGTCGGGAGTTGCCACATGGTCGGTCACGCGCTCGACGAGACCGACGAAGTTCTGCGCGTAGTAGCCGAAGGCAGTCGTGCGCGACAGCAGGCGCACATTGTCCATGGCCGCAAGCTTTGCCACCGTCGCCTGGGCCCAGCTCCAGCCATCGGAACCGTCGATCACTGCACCGGCTTCGAAGCGGAGCGCACCACCGAATTCAGCCTGCTCGTCGGCCAGGATCACGCGTGCGCCCGTCTCGGCCGCAGCAAGTGCGGCAGCGATACCAGAAGCACCGCCGCCCAGCACCAGCACGTCGCAGTGCTCGTAGCGGGCGGAATAGTGGTCGGAGTCGGGCTGGTCGGGCGCTACGCCCAGACCGGCAGCCGAGCGGATCTGCGGCTCGTAAAAGCTCTTCCAGGCCGCCTTCGGCCACATGAAGGTCTTGTAGTAGAAGCCGGCAGAGAACATCGGCGAGGCAATGTCGTTCACCGCGCCGACGTCGAAGGACAGCGACGGCCAGCGGTTCTGCGAGTTGACCTTCAACCCGTCATAGAGCTCCTGCACGGTCGCGCGCACGTTCGGCGTCTTGCGGGTGGCGTCACGCTCGACACCGACCAGCGCGTTCGGCTCCTCGGCACCGGCCGAGAGGATGCCGCGCGGGCGGTGGTACTTGAACGAACGGCCGACGAGGTGGATGCCGTTGGCGAGCAGCGCCGAAGCCAGCGTGTCGCCGGCAAGGCCGGTCAGCTGCTGGCCGTCGAAGGTGAAGCGCAGTGTCTTTGCCGGGGTCAGTCGGCCCTGGCCTGCAATGCGGTGCGTGGCGGCCATCACGCGTCTCCCTTCTGTGCGGCGCGCTTGGCGGCCGGCTTCTTGGCTTTTTCTTCCTGCGGATCGACCTCGGCGGCCACGGCCGCCGGCTTGTCGGTCTTCATTATCTTGGCCAGGTCAGGCTTGGGCTCACCGGCCTTGTAGGTCATCACGAACTTGTCGCTGACGGTGTCGCGCACCGCGTTGAAGAAGCGCGCGCAGCCATGAATATGGCGCCAGCGCTCGAAAATGATGCCCTTGGGATTGGAGCGGATGAAGAAGAACTTTTCGAAGTCCTCGTCGCTCTCGGCGGCAATGTTGGTCGAGCGCGCGATATGCGCCTCGCCGGCATTGCGGAACTCGAGTTCCGGACGCTCTTCTTCGCAATAGGGGCAGCGGATCAAAAGCATTTTCTGGTCCCCCTCAGTGAGCCACGGCTGCCGCGGCAGCTTCGTCGATCAGACGGCCGGTGCGGAAGCGCTCCAGCGTGAACGGCGCGTTGATCGGATGCGGCTCGTCGCGCACAATGGTGTGGGCAAACACATGGCCCGAGCCAGGCGTGGCCTTGAAGCCGCCCGTGCCCCAGCCGCAATTGACATAGAGCCCCTGCACCGGCGTCTTGGCCAGGATCGGCGAGCGGTCTGGCGTGACGTCAACGATGCCGCCCCACGAACGCAGCATCTTCATGCGCGTGAACATGGGGAACATCTCGCAGATCGCGTCGAGCGTGTGGTTGAGGATGTGGAGCCCGCCGGTCTGCGAATAGGAGGTGTACTGGTCGGTGCCGGCGCCGATGACCAGCTCGCCCTTGTCGGACTGCGAGATATAGGCGTGCACCGTGTTCGACATCACCACGCAGGGGAACACCGGCTTGACCGGCTCGGACACCAGTGCCTGCAGCGGATAGCTTTCCAGCGGCATGCGAACGCCGGCCATGTCCATCAGCACCGATGTATGGCCGGCTGCCACCACGCCGACCTTCTTGGCGCCGATGAAGCCGCGCGAGGTTTCGACGCCCGTGACCGCGCCATTGGACGCGCGCCGGATGCCGGTGACCTCGCAGTTCTGGATGATGTGCACGCCGCGCGCCGAGGCGCCGCGCGCATAGCCCCAGGCCACCGCGTCATGGCGGGCCGTGCCGCCGCGCCGCTGCAGCGTTGCGCCCATTACCGGATAGCGCGCATCCTTGGAGATGTTGAGCGGCGGGCAGAATTCCTTGGCCTGCTCGGGCGTCAGATATTCGTTGTCGACGCCGTTCAGCCGGTTGGCATGGACATGGCGCTTGAGCACCTGAACGTCGTGCACATTGTGCGCGAGCATCATCACGCCGCGCGCCGAGTACATGACGTTGTAGTTGAGGTCCTGGCTAAGGCCGTCCCACAGCTTCACGGCATGGTCGTAGATGCCGGCGGATTCGTCATAGAGATAGTTGGAACGGATGATGGTGGTGTTGCGGCCGGTGTTGCCGCCGCCCAGCCAGCCCTTCTCGATCACCGCGACATTGGTGATGCCGTGTTCCTTGGCAAGATAGTAGGCGGTGGCCAGGCCGTGGCCGCCGGCGCCGACGATGATGACGTCGTATTCAGCCTTCGGCTCGGGCGAGGACCATTGTTCCTCCCAGCCCTTGTGACCGCGCATGGCTTCGCGGGCGATGGCAAATACCGAATATTTCCGCATGGGCTTGGGCCTCGTGGATGCCGGAAGAAGTCGTCCCTGATTCAGACGGGCGAGGTGTACCACTAGCGAAAAGCCAGGACCAGCTTTGCGCTGTTTGCGACGGCGCTTGCCGCTTTGCGCCAGCATCGACTGCGACATTAGGCCTGCCGGAGCCGCTTTCCCGATTCCGCCGCGGAGATTTCCTGTTGACCTCCATCCCGAAGGGGCCATAGTGGTTGCGACGACTGGTTTTGACAACACTCGCGCTTTATCCAGCGGGTTTTCAGGCTTTTGTCCAATCGCCTCTCGACAGCGCCGCTTGATTCTGCTATCAGGCGCCCCAATTCGCGGTGGTGAGCGCTGCGACAGCAGTAGCTATTCGCCCCGCATTATCGAATTCGAACCGGAAAGACAGGATCGCCCGTGCAGGTACTCGTCCGCGACAATAACGTTGATCAGGCGCTTCGCGCCCTCAAGAAGAAGATGCAGCGTGAAGGCATCTTCCGTGAAATGAAGATGCGCGGCCACTACGAGAAGCCTTCGGAAAAGCGTGCTCGCGAGAAGGCCGAGGCCGTTCGCCGCGCCCGCAAGCTGGCTCGTAAGCGCGCCCAGCGTGAAGGCCTGCTGCCGATGACGCCGCGCCCGGCCGCCGCAGCTCGTCCGGCGCGTTAATCTCGCCAAGTTTTCGTCCTTTTCCGAGGATAGCGGAAGGTGGGGTGACACGCTGTCACCGCCACCTTTTTGTTTTTGTTCGGAAAGAGCTTTATCTGCCGCTGGGCGCGAGGGATGTTCCGCGGCATGGAAGGGAATAGCAGCGATGGAAGCAGTGATCGGCGCCCGTAGGAACCTCTGGCGCGGCCCAGCGATGGTCGCGACGATGCTTTCCGGCCTGGCGCTCGCAGCCTGTCAGTCGGGGCCGGCCGGCGAAATCAGCAGCATCGACACCGCACAGGGAGCGAGTGGAAACATCTCGTCGCTGTCCTCGGTGATCGCGCGCAATCCGCAGGATCCGGAAGCCTATAACGTCCGCGGCTCGGCCTACGGTCGCGGCGGCAAGTACCGCGAGGCGCTGAAGGATTTCGACACCGCCATCCAGCTTCGCCCGGACTTCTACCAGGCCTATGCAAACCGCGCGCTGATCTACCGCTCGCTCGGCGACCAGAACTCTGCGGTTGCCGACTACAGCAAGGCGCTGCAGATCAATTCGAACTATGACGCCGCCTATATCGGCCGCGGCAATCTCTACCGGAAAGCCGGCCGCACGCAGGACGCTTTCAACGACTTCCAGCGAGCCATCCAGCTAGACACCACCGACCCGCGCGCCTACCACAATCGCGGCCTGATCTATCAGCTGCAGGGCCAGCACGCCTACGCCATTGAAGACTTCTCGAAGGCCATCTCGCTGGCGCCGGACGCCGCCGAGCCCTACAACGGCCGCGGCCTCTCCTATCTCGCCATGAAGGACGAGGACAACGCCTTTGCCGACTTCAACATGGCCATCAAGCTCGACGGAAACATCGCCGAAAGCTGGGCCAACCAGGCGCTGATCTATGAGCGCCGCGGCGACAAGGCCAAGGCCGCCCGCTCCTACGCTCAGGCGGCCCGGCTCGACCCGAACTACAAGCCGGCAACCGAAGGCCTGTCGCGCACACGCGGCTAGCCACTCCCGCAGCTTCACCCTTTACGAACACCCGGCAGATTCTGCCGGGTGTTTTCGTTTGCGACGAATTTCGCTTGGCCCTTCTCAGTCGGGAACTTTGCGGGCCGTTGCCGGGTTATCCCGCCAATCGGCGCTATTTGCCGGGGTTTCTTTATTAGCGATTTTTCAAAAGCGAAGGGATCAACTCCATGAAAGCCCCCCTCATTGTGGCGGCAATGCTGGCTGCCTCCGTGACTGCTTCGACTTTTACCACCCAGGCGCATGCCAACGGCTTCAGGGTCGGCTGGCTTACCTGCGCGATCGGCGGCGGCGCGAGCTTCATCATAGGTTCGAGCAAGGAGGTTGCCTGCACCTTCCAGAGCGTCGACAGCAGCTTCCCGCTCGAGACCTACCATGGCCGCATCGACAAGCTCGGCATCGATGTCGGACTGACCGATCAGGGCAAGCTGATATGGTGCGTCATCGCCCCGACATGGGACGCATACCTGCCCGGACGGCTGGCCGGCTGGTATGTGGGGGCCAACGCCGAAGCGACCGCAGGCCTCGGCGTGGGTGCCAATCTGCTGGTCGGCGGATTTTGGCACAGCTTTGCCCTGCAGCCATTGAGCGTGCAGGCACAAAGCGGGGTTAACGCGGCAGCCACGGCCGCCAAGCTGGAACTGGTCAGCGACATTGCCCCGTAGGCCATTTTGACGAATGGCGGCCGGCATTGCGCACCTGGCCGCCATTCGCCTCATCCCTCTCTGCACCAGCAGCGCCGGATCGCTTGATCCAGCATCGCCCATCCATTGCCCGCAGCGTCCGCTTAATTTAAAAACCAATTGGTTTCTTAATTGAGTGGACAGCCATGCCAGACATCAGTCCCGGGGAAGACCGCATCCTGCGGCTTCTGAAATTTCGCGGCGACCAGACGACAGCCGCCATCGCCATCCATCTCGACATCACCGCGCCCGGCGCGCGCAAGCACCTCAACAACCTGCTTGAAAACGACCTCGTCGGCTTCGAGGACCGCGCGGGTCGTGTCGGCCGGCCGGAGCGCTACTGGCGGCTGACCGACGAGGCGCAGAAGCGCTTTCCCGACAGCCACGCGGTCCTGACCGTCGAGATGCTGGATTCGGTGCGCGGCCTGTTCGGCGAGGATGGGCTCGACCGGCTGATTGGCGAACGGGAACGCCAGATGCTGCGCCGCTACGATGCAGCGCTAGCCGGCCTGCATGGGCTGGGAGAGCGCGTGGCGGCACTCGCCGAGATCCGCTTGCAGGAAGGCTACCTCGCCGAAGCCGAGCAACTTCCGGGCGGCGCATGGCTGCTTGCGGAAAACCACTGCCCGATCTGCGCGGCGGCTAGCAGCTGCCGCAATTTCTGCCGCTCGGAGCTTGCCCTCTTCCGGCAGGTGCTGGGTGACGACGTCAGCGTCGAACGCATCGATTACATCCTCGAAGGCGCGCGCCGCTGCGCCTATCGCATTCAGTCCGCCTCGGAGGGGCAACGCACATGAGCATCGAAAAGCCCCAGGTCGACTGGCGGGCATTGTGGGCCAGCGGCGACCTTGCCCGCTTCGTCTTCATCTCCCTCGGCATCCTGCTGCACGCCACCAACGAGACCATGGTGGCAACCGTCATGCCGGCCATGGTCGGCGAACTTTCAGGCGTCGAGCTGGTCGGCTGGTCGCTCGCAATCTACGAGATCGGCGCCATCGTGGCGGGCGCTGCCGCCGGTCGCCTGGTCAGCTACGTGCCGCTGCGCAGCAACATGGTGGCGGCGGCGCTGCTTTACGCAACCGGCGCGGTCGTCTGTGCCCTGGCGCCTTCCATGCCCGTCTTCCTCGCCGGCCGGCTGATCGAAGGCCTCGGGGGCGGCGCGCTGGTTTCGCTGGCTTTCGTTTCGGTCGAACGTCTGTTTCCACGCAACATCTGGCCGCAGCTTTTCGGCGTCATGTCGGCGGTCTGGGGCGTTGCTGTCTTCAGCGGCCCGATGCTCGGGGCGGTAATCGCGCAATTCCTCTCCTGGCGCTGGGCGTTCGGCATCTTCTTTTTCGGCGGCGGCGGCATGGCACTGGCCTGCTTTGCGGTGCTGCGCGGCCCTACGGCCACGCGCCGTCAGGCTGCCACCGGCAAGCTGCCCCCCTTCCCCTTCGTGGCGCTTGGCACACTGGCGGTCAGCGTGGTGCTGATCGCGCTGGCCGGTGTGCGCATCGAACTGCTGCGCTCGTCGGTACTGCTGGTCTTGGGCCTTGCCGGGCTCGCCCTCTTCTTCGCGCTCGATGCGCGCAAGCCATTGTCGCGGCTCTTCCCTTCGCGGCCTTTGGACTGGAACACGCCGGTCGGCAGCGGCATGATCATGGTGGCCGCCTTCTCGGTCGCGACCTGCTCCTTCACGGTCTACGGCCCGCTGCTGCTCACCAGCCTGCACGGCATCTCGCTGCTCACCAGCGGCTACATCATCGCTGCCGAGTCGATCGCCTGGTCGATCCTGTCGATCAGCGTCGCCAACGCGCCGGTGCATCGCGAGAAGGCCATTATCGTGACGGGCGCAGCCATGATCGCCGCCGGCGTCGCGGGCTTTGCCTATGCGGTGCCGTCGGGCTTCATCCCGCTGATCCTGTTCTGCGCGCTTCTGCAGGGCGGTGGTTTCGGCATGGCCTGGCCGTTCGTCACCCGCGTCATCGTCGCCGCCGCCAAGCCGACGGAAAGCACCGTCGCCTCCTCGGCGGTGCCGACCATGCAGCGTATCGGCTATGCGGTGGGTGCGGCCTCCAGCGGCATCATCGCCAACGCCGCCGGCTTTGCCGACGGGCTCTCGGGCGATACGGCCCGGCATGTTGCGAGTTGGCTGTTCATCGCCTTCGTACCGCTGACGCTGATCGGCGTGAGCGCGGCGGTCCGCCTGATCAGACGCCCGGAAGCACCGGCCGTCGCATGACGGCCGGGCCAACGTTAAAGGTCAGCGCTTGTAGCCCCTGCCGTAATGGGCCTCGAGCCTGGCCTGCACCATCTCGAACATGAAGGACAGGATCCAGTAGATCAGCGCCGCCGTGGTCAGCATCTCGATATAGCGATAGCTGGCGCGGCCGAAGGACTGGGCCAGGAACATGATCTCCCACACGCCCATCACCGAGATGAGGGAGGAATCCTTCAGCATGGCGATGAACTGCGAGCCCGTGGGCGGGATGACGATGCGCATGGCCTGAGGCAGCACGATCTTCCACATGATCTGCAACCGGTGCAGGCCGAGCGAGGCGCCCGCCTCACGCTGGCCCAGCGGCACCGAAAGGATGCCGGAGCGGAAGATTTCGCTGAGATAGGCGCCATAGTTGAGCGACAGCGCGATGATGCCCGACGGGATAGCAGCAGGCACCGGCCCGATCTGCGGCAGGCCGAGATAGATCAGGAAGATCTGCACCAGGAGCGGCGTGCCGCGGAAGAACGAGGTGTAGAAAGTCGACAGGCCATAGAACAGGGCGCTGTTGGACAGACGCGCTAGGGACGACAGGAGCCCGAGCACGATCGACGCCGCTATGGCGAAGAAGCACACGAACAGCGTCAGCGCCGCGCCCTGGATGAAGCCATCCTTGGTCAGCCTGAACCCTGCCAGGGCAGGAAACTTGTCTAGGATGAAGGGAAAATCGAGGCCGAAGCTCAGGAAGAACAGCACGAACAGCGCCAACAGCACTGCCCAGACGCCAGCCACCCTGAGCTGAAAGAACCGGCCCCGTTTGTCGGTAACCTTGGGCGGGAGAAGCGTCCCGCCCTCGGCTGTTTCGATTGTCTCGCTTGCCACCAGATTACTGCTTGCTGGAGATGTCCTTGCCGACCCACTTGTCGGAGATCTTGGCCAGCGTGCCGTCGGCCTCCATAGCGGTGAAGATTTCCTTGATCTTGGCGTCCCATTCCGGATCGCCCTTGTCCACGGCAACCCAGATCGGTTCGGCATAGAGCGTGTCGCCGACCATCTTGAACTTGCCGTCGGACTTGGCAATGCGTTCCTTGGCGGTCAGATAGCCGCTGACGATCGCGTCGAGGCGCTTGCCGCCGCCGAGTCCCAGATCCTGGAAGGCGGTGTCTTCGGAATCGTAAGGCACGGCAGTCGCGTCGTCGAAGGGGAACTCCGGCTTGACCGGGTCCACGCCGGGAACGTCGATGACCAGCTGCTTTTCGATGTATTTTTCATAGGTCGTGCCGGCTTCGGCGCCGAGCTTCTTGCCGCTGAGGTCAGCGGCACTCTTGATGTCGTTGTTGTCGCTGTTGACGACGATGACAGCCGGCGCAGCATAGTACTCGTTGGTGAAGTCGAGCACTTCGGCGCGTTCCTTCGTCGGCGTCATCGAGCAGATGCAGATGTCCCAGCGGCCCTTCCAGTTGCCGGCGGTGATAATCGCCCAGGACGGGGTCTCGACCTTGAAGTCGACGCCGAGGCGCTTGGCGAATTCCTTCGCCACGTCGATGTCGAAGCCGTCCATCTCGCCCTTGTCGTTCATGAAGGAGAACGGCGGATATGCCTGGTCGGTTACTTCCAGGAGAACCTTGTTCTTCATCACGCGGTCTAGCGTCTCGCCGGCCTGAGCCGAAGCGACACCCGCCATCACGCAGCCCAGTGCGGCTGCCGCTGCAACAATCCGTTTCATCGTAAGGTTTCCCATTCTTGTGCTCATGGCCTGCGTTCCCGACGCTCTATCCCGGTCTTGCGTGCCGGCTTGGCCAATTTCAACCATGTCTATACAAACCCGGCAAGCTATCAAATGCCGACCCGCAAGAAAAAGGGGCCGGCTAAGCCGACCCCTTCCCAGAACTTCAATGCCTCAGTGATCCATCGCCTTGACGATTTCCTCTGTCATCTTCTTGGCGTCGCCCAAGAGCATCATCGTGCCGTCCTTGTAGAACAGCGTGTTGTCGATGCCAGCATAGCCGGAGCCGAGCGAGCGCTTGACGAACAGGCAGGTGCGCGCCTTGTCGACGTCGAGGATCGGCATGCCGTAGATGGGCGAAGACTTGTCGTCGCGCGCCGAGGGGTTAGTGACGTCGTTGGCGCCGATGACATAGGCCACGTCGGCCTGCGCGAACTCGGAGTTGATGTCCTCGAGCTCGAACACTTCATCGTAAGGCACGTTGGCCTCGGCGAGCAGCACGTTCATGTGGCCCGGCATGCGGCCGGCAACCGGGTGGATGGCGTATTTCACCTCGACGCCGTTGGCCTTCAGCTTGTCGGCCATTTCGCGCAAGGCGTGCTGCGCCTGCGCCACCGCCATACCGTAGCCCGGCACGATGATGACCTTCTGCGCGTTCATCATCAGATAGGCCGCGTCGTCGGCCGAGCCCTGCTTGACCGTACGCTCGACACCGTCGCCTGCGCTCACCGCTGCCGTCTCGCCGCCGAAGCCGCCGAGAATGACCGAGATGAAGGAGCGGTTCATGCCCTTGCACATAATGTAGGACAGGATCGCACCCGAGGAGCCGACCAGCGCGCCGGTGATGATCAGCGCCAGATTGCCCAGCGTGAAGCCCAGCGCCGCCGCCGCCCAGCCCGAATAGGAGTTGAGCATCGACACCACGACCGGCATGTCGGCGCCGCCGATCGGGATGATGAGCAGAACGCCAAGTGCCAGCGAGAGCAGCACGATCAGCCAGAACACGAAGTGGCTCTGGGTCACCACCAGCGCCACGATCAGCGCGACCAGCGCCGCGCCCAGCGCGATGTTGATGAGATGGCGTGCCGGCAACATGATCGGCTTTCCCGACATGCGTCCGTCGAGCTTCAGGAAGGCGATGACCGAGCCGGTGAAGGTGATGGCGCCGATGGCGACGCCCAGGCTCATTTCCACCAGCGCCTGGCCATGGATTGAGCCGAGCGCACCAATGCCGAAGCTTTCGGGCGCATACATAGCGGCCGCGGCAACCATCACGGCAGCAAAGCCGACGAGGCTGTGGAAGGCGGCAACCAGCTGCGGCATCGCGGTCATGGCGATGCGCCTGGCAACCACGGCACCCACGGTGCCGCCGACGGCCAGGCCGAGCACGATCAGTGCAAAGCCGCCCAACGACGGCGTGGCCAGGGCCAGCGTGGTGACGATGGCGATCGCCATGCCGATCATGCCGTAGATGTTGCCCTGGCGGCTGGTCGTCGGATGCGAGAGGCCGCGCAGCGCGAGGATGAACAGGATGCCGGAGACGAGATAGAGGAAGGAAGCGAGGTTCGCGTTCATGGCCGGCTCACTTTTCCTTCTTCTTGTACATGGCCAGCATGCGCTGGGTGACGAGGAAGCCGCCGAAGATGTTGACCGATACCAGCATGAGAGCGACGAAGCCGAAGCCGGTGGCCAGGCCCGAGGCCGCGATGCCGACCGCCAGAAGCGCGCCCACCACAATGACCGAGGAGATCGCGTTGGTCACCGCCATCAGCGGCGTGTGCAGCGCCGGGGTCACCGACCAGACGACGTAGTAGCCGACGAAGATCGCCAGCACGAAGATGGCAAAGCGGAAAACGAACGGATCGATCGCTCCGCCGGAAGCCGCGTGTGCGGCAGCCCCGGCTGCCTCAGCCGCGCCCTGTGTATGCACCAGGTCCTGGACACCGAGGCGCACGGCCGCGACCGCCTGGTCGAGCTGGTCGAGCGCCTGTTCGAGAGAGGTCTTGTCCATCACGCATCCCCCTTGGACTTCTTGACCGCAGGCTTCTTGGCTGCCGCCGGTTTCTTAGCCGCAGCCGGCTTGGCCGGTTTCTCGGCGGCCTCTGGCTTAGCCGGCGTTTCGGCCGCCTTCGCCGCTGCCTCGGCGAACGCCGGGTGCACGACCTTGCCGCCGTCGGTCAGCATGGTGGCCTTGACCAGCTCGTCCTCGCGATTGATCGCCAACTGTTTTGTCCCCTTGTCGACCATGGTCTCGAGGAAGGCAAAAAGGTTCTTGGCGTAGAGCAGCGAGGCCGAAGCCGCGACGCGGCCCGGCACGTTGAGATGGCCGACGATCTTCACGCCATTGTCGGTGGTGACGATCTTGCCGGGAACAGCGCCCTCGACATTGCCGCCGCGTTCGACGGCCAGATCGATCAGCACCGAACCGGGCTTCATCGAGGCTACCATCGCGGCCGAAACCAGCTTCGGCGCCGGGCGGCCGGGGATCAGCGCCGTGGTGATGACGATGTCCTGTTTGGCGATGTGCTCGGCGGTGAGTGCTGCCTGCTTGGCCTGGTACTCCTTGGACATTTCCTTGGCGTAGCCGCCCGCCGTCTCGGCTGCTTTGAACTCCTCATCCTCGACGGCCAGGAATTTCGCGCCGAGCGAGGCGACCTGCTCCTTGGCGGCCGGGCGGACGTCGGTGGCGGTGACGACCGCGCCGAGCCGACGTGCGGTGGCGATCGCCTGCAGGCCGGCAACGCCGACGCCCATGATGAACACCTTGGCCGCGGGCACGGTGCCTGCCGCCGTCATCATCATCGGCAGCGCGCGGTCATATTCGGCTGCAGCGTCGATGACTGCCTGATAGCCGGCAAGGTTTGCCTGCGAGGACAGCACGTCCATCACCTGCGCGCGGGTGATGCGCGGCATGAATTCCATGGAGAAGGCGGTGATGCCGGCCTTGGCCATTGCGGCGACCGCCGCGTCGTTGCCATAAGGGTCCATGATGGCGATGACCGCCGCGCCGGACTTGTAGCCCTTGAGCTCGGCATCGGTCGGGCGGCGCACCTTCAGCACCACGTCGGCCTTGGCCGCGTCGGCGGCCTTGCCGATCTTCGCGCCGGTAGTGGTGTAGTCGGCATCGGTGATGCGCGAGCTAAGCCCGGCGCCGGCTTCGACGATCACGTCGAAGCCGAGGCCAGTCAGCCGTTTCACCGTTTCAGGAGATGCCGCAACGCGCGGCTCGGAAGGATCGATTTCCTTCGGAATAAAGATCGTCTGTGTCACGGCGCGGCCCCCCTCGGCTAAAACACCATCGGCGTGGCCCGCCATGGCGCCGGGCCCAGCGCCTCAGAACGAATATGTGTTCCGGCTACCGGAGGATGAAACCGCCAACGGCACAGATGACGATGAACAGAACGGTCGCGGAGAAGAAGCCGGCGGTGGTGAAGAACCCGAAGGCCATCGCGATCATGAGAGCGACGCAGACGAGCACGCCGTACTTGGCGAGCACCAGGAACGTGGCGTAGGTGCGCTCATGCTCATGATAGTCCATCTGGGCGCCCGTTTCGACCGGACCGGCAGGCGAATGGTCAGCCATAAAAAAAACCTCCGAAAAGCTGTTTCTGCGCACATAGCGAAAAGCGGCGACTAGGGCAATGGCCGTGATGTCGCTATGCCCCGCCGACGGCGGGTCTGGTGAACGAATTCGCCCGGACGCGCCGCCGATCGACTCGTTTCGATGCCTAAGGCAGGAAAACCGGCAAATATTGCGTGTGCCATCTGCAACATGCGAAGCGGGAACGCAGCAACTCGCGCATTCGTGTTTTGGCCGGCCGGCTCAAGCTGTTAGACGTCCTAAATCTCAGCAACCAGCCCTACCCTTCTGCAATGAGGCGTGGCCGCCTGGAATAATCATGACGGATTCGATGCTTCGCATACTGGCGAGCGCCCTATGCCTCGCCTCCGCCATCCTGCCCATCGCGCAAGCGGCGCAGGCCTCCGACACGCCTTTGATCTGGACGCCAAGCCAGCTATCGGACTCATCCTATGCCATGCGCATGGGCAGCCATCTGCCAACGGAGCTGGAAGCTAGCGCCGGCACGGAGATCAGCTTCACCGATTTTCAGTGCGATTTCGCTCCTGCACGCACGGCGCATCCGGTCAAGTTCTGGAGTTCGGTGAGGGTCCCATCCCAGCGGAAAGACGGCGGCGACGCGCAGATCGAGGTCAGGCTGAACGGCCTCACCGGCCGTCGATCCGTCTGGCTGAGCAAGTCACGCTCGCTGGACCTGACGCCCGATCTGGCGGCGCAGATCGAAGACCTCTACAGCCTCGACTACGACCGCACCGCCAGCGACCACCGCGTAGACGCCCGCGCCAGCAAGACCATCCGCGTCCTTTCCAAAACCAAGGGAACATCGCTTTTTGCGCGCGGCACCCGCTCAAGCAGGGACCAGGAATGGCAGGCAAGCGTCGGCGTCGAACATAAGGTGATTCAAGGCGTCAACCTCAGCGCCAATATCGACAACCTTGCCGCCCAACGCCCCAGCGGCACCCTGCGCGCCAGCTACGCGCAGCGGTGGTAAGCCCTCGGCCGCAATTTATCCCGCCAGGTGCGGGAACAGGCCGGCAAGCCCGATGATGATGAGATAGAAGGCAACGATGTAGTTGAGCAGTCGCGGCATCACCAAAATGAGGATGCCGGCGATCAGCGAAACAAGTGGCGTTATGGCCAAGGTGGAAATGGTCATCTAGCTTCCCTTTTTACGGACGCCGGCAGAGGCCGGCGTCGCGACGTCCGAACCGAAGGGTGCAAAAGCGCTAATCGCAAACTTCGCGTCCCCAGCCAAAACGTCGAAGCCACCCAAAGGGTTCACTACAACTCTGATTTCCGGGAGTAACTTAGCCGGCGCAAGGCGCGCCGGAACCGTCACCCTCAGGCCGCGTCGCTATAGTACTTGGCCGTCGGCAGGATCGTCAGCGGGGCCACCTCACCCATCGCCGGTCTCTGGAACAGCATACGTTGCTCGAAGGCCGTCGAACGGAAGAACGGGAAACGCTGGATCGTGTCTTCCATATTGTCGGAGCAGCGCGATTGGTAAAGATGGACCGGCATCGTCAGGCCTGGATACATTCGCGGCTCGGCCGCTTGCACTGAACGGAAGATGCGTTGATAGAAGGCAGCGTGCTCTTCCTTGACCGCCGTCAGGCAAAAGGTCGGGTTGAAGTATTTGCAGGCTACCACCGCCAGCCGTAGCGTGATGTAAGGCAGCACGCGCAGCTGGCTCGACCACTGCAGGTCGGCGGCAAAGCGGCTGGGATCGATGAAGCTTTCGCCGGCGGCAACGCGCGGCTGGAGCTCGTCTGCAAACACTTCAGTGCTCGGCGCCACCGGAAATTCCGGGCTCGCATAATGGAGCCTGATTGTGCTGACGAGGTTCCCTTCGAAAAAAACGCCAAAGCGATAGGAATTCGGCATCTCGTCGTATTTGTCGGCCACCATGCGCGATGCATCGGGCTTGACCATGCCGACGTCGAGATAAGAGTTGTAGCGAAGCCTGTAGATGGCCTCCAAATCCTCACCGCCGTCGCATACGCGATACTCGATTCGCTCTAGAAGCGAGAAAATGTTGCGCGCAAAAGGCGAATGGACTTCCGTCTCACGCGCACGCGCGCCAACGCCGTCCGTCGCCGGTCCTGTATTCCGCATTTCTGGTCGTACCCCCTGTCCACCACGGACAAGGTAAACGATGCGTTTTTGCGATCAAACATAAAACTTGATGCAATCCCGTTTACCTATCGTTAACCTTAATATTTCGGCAAGATGTCGAGAGTTCGACCGAAGGGCCCGATTGCTGGAAAACTAGACGCGAGTGGTGGTTTTGGCCGCAACCTTGTCGTCGCTGGCAAATGGCCAGATCGTGCTGGACATGGTTTCAATGCCAGAGGCGCTAAGCGCCGAGCCGAACAAAAAGCCCTGCAGGAGATCGGGCTTGACGGTCAATGCGAGTAACTTCAACTGCTCGAAGGTCTCGACGCCTTCGACCGTGACGGCCAGCCCCAGAGGGCGAGAGAGATCGACGATTCCCTTGAGCAGTTCCAGGGAGCGCTTGTTGCGCGTCACGTCGATGAGGAAGCTGCGATCGATCTTGATCTTGTCCAGCGGCAGCTTGTGCAGATAGCTGAGGCTCGAATAGCCGGTGCCGAAATCGTCCAGCGCGATCCGTACGCCAAGCTGCTTGATCTCTTCGATATACTGTCGGGTTTGCGACTTGTCGTCGAGGAGCACCGTTTCAGTGACCTCGATTTCCAGTCGATGCGGCGCCAGGCCCGCGGCGGCCAGCGCCCCGGCGACCTTCTCAACCACCTCCCGGGAGCGGAAGTCCTTGGCCGAGAGATTGACCGACACGCCAATCTGCCCCGGCCACTTCATGCATTCCTGGCAGGCGGCATGCAGCACGAAGGTGCTGATGTCGGAAATGATACCCATTTCTTCGGCTAGCGGGATGAATATGGCCGGCGAGATGGGACCGAGTTCGGGATGGTCCCAGCGGCACAGCGCCTCGCAGCTGGCAATGCGCATGGTCTCCATCGCCACGATCGGCTGAAACACAACGCGCAGCCCCTTGGCCTCGACGGTGGTGCGCAAATCGGCTTTCAGGAGCTGCTTGTCACGGAACGCCGCATCCATGGCCAGCTCGAACAGCCGCCAGCCGTTTTTGCCAAGCTCCTTGGCCTTGTACATGGCCAGGTCCGCCTTGACGATCATCGAGTCGACATCGCCGTCCTCGACCCGAGAAAGCACCGCTCCGCCGCTGGCTTGAATACGCAGCACGTGGCCGGCCACATCCACATCACCCTGCAGACCGGCAAAGATGCCGTCCAGCATGGCCGCCAGGTGGGTTTCATCTTCAACCCGGTTGAAGAAGACCATGAATTCGTCGCCGCCAAACCGGCTGACTTTGATGTCGTCGCCCGCCATGGCCGCGAGCCGCTCGGCCGCGGCATAGATCAGGCCGTCGCCGACAGGATGTCCCAAGGTGTCGTTGACGCTTTTGAAATCGTCGAGATCCAGGACGGCAAGCGCGCACAGGCGCTCGCGGTCACCGGCAGACAGGAGCTCCGCCACGATCTCGTGGAAATAGGCTCGATTCGGCAGGTCGGTCAGGTTGTCGTAACGGGCCATGGTGCGGATCTTCTCTTCCGCCTCCACACGCTGGGTAACGTCCTCGAAAGTGATGACGCCGAGTTCCTGATCGCCTTCACGCGCGGAAAACTCGTAGTGCTGGCCGTTCGTAAATGAAACCAGGACCTTGCGGTCCCGCCCCTCGCGCAGCGCCCGCGTCAGCTGGGCCTCGACATATCGGCAATCGCTCGCCGCCAGCATGCCTCCCGCCACGCCGCGCTTGAGCAGCGAATGGATGGATCGCCCGAGCAGGGCATCGGGCGACTTGACCGACATGAGGTGAGCCGCTTCGGCATTGGCGACCACCACGTTTCCGTCAGGCCCGAGCATGACCAGGCCGTGGGACATGGTGTTGAGCGCACGATTGAAGCGCTGGGCGTATTGCTTGGCCTGCTTCTGGCCGACCACGGCCGAGAACAGCACGCTGCGCACATTGGCAGCGCTGGCCTTGATGATGAAGAAGAACGGAATAATGAGCAGGCCAAGCACGATATGCGGCGTGTCGAGCCGCAGGATCAGCGCCAGTGCAATCGGCCCGACGAAGGTGGTGGCGAAGATTGCCACCATGCGCGGTGATCCGTAATTGCGGCCGACCACGGAGACGATGGAACCCAGCACCACCGAAGCGGCACCTAATTCGGCGTACGCATCGTGATAGATGTAGATCGCCACGAAACCGAACGTGCCCAGCAGAAAGCCCTGGATCGCGCCCTTGAAGATATAGTCCCGCTCCCAGCGCCAGGCCGATTCTGCGTCATCGATTGTCCCGACGCGATGAAATCTGAGCAGGCTGAGATAGCGCCACGCACCAACGGCCAGCAAAGCTACCGCCATCGCGACGAAAAACGTCTCGCCGCTCCTCCAATAGACCATATAGGCGATCAGGCCGTGGCAGATGGCGCCCACGAGCACCATGTGCACGTTGTCGAAAAGCGAGCGAATGAACTGAACGTAGACGTCGACAGGGACGTCGTCGGTTCGCTTTTTGACCATCACCTGCGACCCAAATGAGCCTTGCTTATCTCATGCCCCCCTTAAGAAAGGCTTATAAATCCCCGGAAAACCGGCATTTGCAATTGGTTCAGCACCTTTGGAGGAGATGAAGAGCGGGTGGATGCCCCGCTCATTCGGCGGCCTGCAACTCTGCAGCGACCGGAGCGGTGAAGCGCTCTATCAAACGCGCCCTTTCGCCGGCCGCCTTGGCAGCGTTGGCCTGCTTGACATGGCCATAGCCGCGGATGAGCGCCGGCACCGATGCCAAGGCCGTCGCCGCCTCAATCCTCCCCGCCGAAAGGGAGCCGCGGATCAGGTCAAGGTCGCCTTCGTATTGCGCCAAGAGCCCGCGTTCCATGCGTCGCTCGGCAGTGTAGCCGAAGACGTCGAAGGCCGTGCCGCGCAGGCCCTTGAGCGCCGCAAGCACGCCAAACCCCTTCATCATCCAGGGGCCGAAACTGGATTTGCGCGGCTTGCCGTCGGCATCGCGGCGACCGAGGATCGGCGGCGCCAGATGAAACTCCAGCCGCTCGTAGCTCCCGAACTGCGCTGCGAGCTGGCGCGCAAAGGAGCCGTCGGTGTAGAGCCGCGCGACCTCGTATTCGTCCTTGATCGCCATGAGCTTGAACAGGTTTTTCGCCGCCGCCTCGGTCACGACGATGGAGCCGGGCGAAGCCTTGGTTTCCGCCGCGCGCACCGCCTCGATGCGCTGGCGATAGCGCTCTGCATAGGCCGCGTTCTGGTAGCCGGTCAGGAACTCGATGCGGCGTGCGATGATCTCGTCCAGCGTCTGCGCAGGCGCCGCTTCGACGGCAGACCGGCCCGGTTGGGCGATCAGCCCGCGCACGAAATCCGGCTCGTGCGCCGCACGCCGTCCCCAGCGGAAGGCGGCCACGTTCATGGCCACCGCCTGGCCGTTGAGCTCGATGGCCTTCTCGATTGCCTCGGCCGAAAGCGGCAAGCCGCCATGCTGATAGGCGAAGCCGAGCATGAACATGTTGGCGCCCAGCGAATTGCCGAAAAGCGCGGTCGCCGTGCGCGTGGCGTCAAAGAAATGCGAGCGCTCCTCGCCCGCCGCATCGCGGATGGCCTTCTTCAGCCGCTCGGTGGGCAACGAAAAATCGGCCGAGCGGGCGAATTCGCCCGGCATAACTTCGGCCGTGTTGGCGACGAAGATGGTGTGCCCGTCGCGGACGGCGGCCAGCACCTTCTGAGCGCCCGAGACGACGAGGTCGCAGCCCAGGATGAGATCGGCCTTGCCCGCCGAAACGCGGATGGCGTTGATGTCCTCCGGCGTCGCGGCAATGCGCACATGGGTGAAGACCGAGCCGCCCTTCTGCGCCAGCCCCGCCATGTCGATAAGGCCGCAGCCCTTGCCTTCGAGATGCGCCGCCATGCCGAGGATGGCGCCGACCGTCACCACGCCGGTGCCGCCGACGCCGTCGATGATCGACGACCAGCCATTGCCGAGCGCAAACGCTTTCGGCTCCGGCACGCCCGCCAGCGGGTCGGATTTGCCGGCAATGCCTTCGGCCTTGCGGATCTTGGCGCCATGCACCGTCACGAAGGACGGGCAAAAGCCGTTGACGCAGGAAAAGTCCTTGTTGCAGCTCGACTGGTCGATCTTGCGCTTGCGGCCGAACTCGGTCTCCACCGGCTGGATCGACACGCAGTTCGATTGCACGCCGCAATCGCCGCAGCCTTCGCAGACCAGCTCGTTGATGAAGACGCGCTTGTCCGGATCAGGGAACGTGCCCCGCTTGCGGCGACGGCGCTTCTCGGCCGCGCAGGTCTGGTCGTAGAGCAGGATCGACACGCCCTTGACCTCGCGCAACTCGCGCTGCACCCAGTCGAGTTCGTCGCGGTGATGGATCGTGACGCCTGCCGGAAATTCGACGTGGCCGGCATATTTGCCCGGCTCGTCGGTGACCACGGCAATGCGGTCGATGCCCTCGGCGCGCACCTGTCGCGCAATCATGTCAACAGTCAGCCCGCCCTCATGCGGCTGGCCGCCGGTCATCGCGACAGCATCGTTGTAGAGGATCTTGTAGGTGATGTTGGTGCCGGCGGCGATCGCGAAACGGATCGCCAGTGTGCCGGAGTGATTGTAGGTGCCGTCCCCGAGATTCTGGAAGATGTGGTCGCGCTTGGAGAACGGCGCCTGGCCGATCCATTGCACGCCTTCCCCACCCATGGCGGTAAAACCGATCGTCGAGCGGTCCATCCAGAGCGCCATGAAGTGGCAGCCGATGCCGGCGGCTGCGATCGAGCCCTCCGGCACCTTGGTCGAGGTATTGTGCGGGCAGCCGGAGCAGAAGAAGGGCGTGCGCGCGCCCACGTCCTTGGTGTCTGCCAGCATCGCCTGGAACTGGCGCAGCCGGCTGACATGGGCCGAAATTTCCTCCGAAGGCCCAATCACCTTCAGGATGTGCTCGCCGAGCGCGATCGCGATGTCGTTGGGGTCGAGCGCGCCCTTGGCCGGGAACAGCCAGCTGCCGCGCTCGTCCTTCTTGCCGATGACGATGGGCTGCGTCGCCGTGTTGTAGAGGTTTTCGCGCACCTGCACTTCGATCAGGGAACGCTTTTCCTCCACCACGATGACCGTTTCCAAGCCGCGCACGAATTCGGCGATGTGATCCAGATCGAGCGGCCATGGAGCGCCGACCTTGAAGAGGCGGACGCCGAGCTGGCTGGCTCGGCTCTCATCAATGCCGAGATCGTCCAGCGCCTGGCGCACGTCGAGATAGCTCTTGCCGACGGTGATGATGCCAAGCTTGGCCTTCGAGCCGCCGGAATAGACGATGCGATTGAGCTTGTTTGCGAGGATGAAGGCGCTGGCCGCCGCGCGCTTGTATTCGTGAAGGCGCGCTTCCTGGCCGAGCTGGTCGAGCTCGTTGCGGATGTTGAGGCCGCCGGGCGGCATGTCGAATTCCGGCAGCACGATGTTCAACCGGTCGAGCGAGGCATCCACCGAAGCCGTCGATTCGATGTTGTCCTTCACGCATTTGATGGCCGTCCAGGTGCCGGAGAACCGCGACATGGCATAGCCGTAGAGGCCGTAGTCGATCAGCTCCTGCACACCCGCCGGGTTCAGGATCGGCATCATCGTGTCGACGAACAGGAATTCGGTGGCGTGCGCATTGGTCGAGGATTCGGCCATGTGGTCGTCGCCCATCAGGGCAAGCGCGCCGCCATATTTCGACGAGCCGGCAAGGTTTGCATGGCGGAACACGTCGCCCGAGCGATCGACGCCCGGCCCCTTGCCGTACCAAAGCGTGAAGACGCCGTCATGCTTGCCTTCGCCCAGCACTTCGGCCTGCTGCGAGCCCCAGCAGGCGGTCGCGGCCAGTTCCTCGTTGAGGCCCGGTTCGAAGACGACGTTCGACTGCTTAAGCTGCGCCTTGGCCTTCCAGAGCTGCAGGTCGAGCCCGCCCAGCGGCGAGCCGCGATAGCCGGAAACGAAGCCCGCCGTATCCAGCCCCGCGCGCCGGTCGCGCTCGCGCTGCATCAGCAGCATGCGCACCACGGCCTGGGCACCGGACAGGAAGACACGCTCCTTGCCGAGGTCGAATTTGTCGTCGAGGGCAACGTCGTGCAGCGTCATCGGGGCATTCCTCTGCGACCGGGCGACTCGTAACCGCAGCGATCGAAACAGCATGGTTACTGTTTCTTTACTTGACGATCAGGTCAAACGAAAAGCGCCACCCTTCACAGAGTGCAAGAACCACAGCCGCAGATTGACTGGACAAGCGCAGAGAATGCCCAGCTCTCCGGACAGATATTTCCCCAGCTTTCTGAAACCGCCGCCGCTCAGCTGCCGGGCGCCGGGCAGGAAACGCCACGCCCGGTGGGCAACCGGCCATCGGGATGACCTGCCAGCTCCGGGTTCGGATCGTAGCCGGGCCCGACCACCAGCGGCCGGTCCGGCAGCACGCTCTCGTCCTGCGACGAGACCATGGTCGTCTCGATATCCTGCAGCACGCCGCCACCGGCTTTCTCGATGCGGATCGAGACCTTGTAGGGATGATCCTTCACCACGCATTCGAGCGGCGGGCTTTCGATGGTCACCTTCTGGTTGTTGGGGAACAGCTTCTGGCTCACCACCAATGGCTCGCCTCCAGCCGGGTTTTCGAAGGTGGTGACGGCCATCAGGCCCTCGGCGATGGGCTGCAGGGGGTTCAGGTTCATCACATAGGTCACCGTCGAGACGCGGTAGTTGAACACCATCAGGCGCCCTGAAATCTCGAACATCTTGCTGGTGTCGCGTTGGCAGGCGCCGAGCAACAGCGGCGCAGCAAGCAGGGCGACCACGAATGGCCGCATATATGTGTGGTCAGACATACGAAACCTCCTCCCTTTGCCGGCGATAGTGGCGCTTGGCCTTCTGGCGGTTGCCGCACACGGCCATGTCGCACCACAGGCGGCTCGAGTTGCGGCTGCGGTCGATGAACAGCCAGTTGCAGTTCGGGCAGATCCTGAGCCGCCGCAGATTGTCGGCCGACATCAGCGACAGCGCCGAAACGGCCAGCGCCGCCTCCAGCGCCAGCGGCTTGCCGGGATCGCCGAAAGGTTTTTCCGACGCACCGAAATGCTCGTCGTGGCCGGCAAGCCCATCGCTGCAGGCCCGAAGAAACTCCGGCACATCCATCGTGGCCACCTCGCCCTGGCCGACGACGTTGCGAAACAGCCGGTCGGTCGTTTCGCGGATGGCGAGCACGGTGGGAAGGATCGTCTCGGCGTCACTCACCGCCAGCTGCCGCGCGCCGAGCTCTGCCGCACGAAAACGCGTGGCGGCAGCGGCAAAGCGCGGCAGCTCGGCCGCCTGCTCGAAACGGTCGAAGGTGCGCTCCGGATCGCCACGCAGGACGACGGTGTTGGCGGCATCGAGCGCCAATACGCCACCGGAAAAGCGATGCTGGGTCCATGAAACGGTCATACAGCAACTCTAACCGGTAAATTGCCTTTGACAAGTTAGATTTTTGGACGCAGCTTTATTTCATGAACATCGCTGCGCGGCGGATGGATGAGGCATGCTTTATTTCTTCCAGCAATTCCTCAACGGCCTGCATATGGGCGCAATCTACGCTCTGCTTGCCTTCGGCTATGTGCTGGTCAATGGCGTGCTGCATCGGACCAACCTCGCCCATGGCGCGATCTTCGCTTTCAGCGGACAGACCATGATCCTCATCGCCGTCTTCGGCTGGCAGGTGTTGTGGATGACACTGCCGATGACGCTTGCCGTCGCCATCACCGCGACCTTCGCCTATGCGGCGCTCACCGGCCTCGTGCTGTCGCGCAACGTGTTCGAGCCGCTGGCGAAGAGCTCGCCCAACGCCATCGTCGTCGCCACGCTGGGCGTTTTGCTGTTCCTGACCGAGCTTGCCCGCATCTCGGCCCAGACGCATGATTTCTGGTTGCCGCCGATGCTCTCCACGCCGGTCGTCTTCGCCGAGGGCGGCGGCTACAAGGTCACCCTCACAGTCATGCAACTGCTGAATTGCGGCCTGATAGTCGCGGCCCTCGTGGCGTCCGGCCTGATGCTCGCCCGCACGAGTTTCGGCCGCGACTGGCGCGCGGTCTCCGACGATCCGGCGGCCGCCGCCATGTGCGGCATCGACACGAGCCTGGTCTTTCGCGGCGCGATCCTGCTTGGAACGCTTTGCGCGGCGCTGGCCGGCATCCTGGCAGCACTTTACTTCGGCAATATCGGCTTCAGCAGCGGCCTGGTGTTCGGCCTGAAGATCCTCTTCGTCACGGCCGTCGGCAGCTACCGCTCCCCGGTCCAGGCGGCCATCGGTGCGGCCTGCTTCGGCATCGCCGAGTCCCTCTGGAGCGGCTATTTCCCCATAGAATGGCGCGATGGCTGGATATTCCTGTTCCTGGTGGTGATGCTGGTGCTGCGGTTCAGCGGAGGGGAGACGCTGCAATCTTCCCGCCTCAATACCTAGGGCAAGTTCACGACCATTCCCCTGGACGGATATTTCTTCGGCTGTGCGCCGGAAACTCTGTTGGAAACCCGCCGGAATATCGCCTATTTTAGCGGCAAAGTGCCATTGCGATTTTCAGATGAAAGCAGCTTTCAAAATGCACCAGCCGCTCGTTGCAGTCTCTACCGATGTCCGCCAGTTCGAAAACTACACCTGGCATGCCGCACCCTTCCAGTATCTCGAGGCTGCCATCGTCGGCGCCGGCGTCACCCCGGTGCTGGTTCCCAATTTCGGTGATCGCATCGATCTCGACCGAGTGCTCGATTCGGTCGATGGCGTGATGCTCACCGGCTCCAAGTCGAACGTGCATCCCCCGCTCTATGGCGAGGAAGCCACCGAGGCCAACGGCCCCTACGACCTCGACCGTGACGCGACCACCCTGCCGCTGATCCGCAAGGCGATCGAGCGCGGCGTGCCGCTTCTGGCCATCTGCCGCGGCATCCAGGAGATGAACGTGGCGCTGGGCGGCTCGCTCGCCACGGAGATCCAGGACCGCGAAGGCGCGCTCGACCACCGCGCACCGGTGAGCGACAAGCAGGACGAGCGTTTCGCCATCCGCCAGAAGATTTCGATCAAGCCCGGAAGCTGCCTTGCCGGTGTGTTCGGCGCGGGCGAGGTGATGGTCAACTCCGTGCATCGCCAGGGAGTGGATCGCCTGGGCGGCCGGCTGCAGGTGGAAGCAGTCGCCGAGGACGGCACCGTCGAAGCGGTGTCAGTCAAGGATTCCCACGCCTTTGCCGTGGGTGTGCAGTGGCATCCGGAGTATTGGGTGAAGTCGGACAGCGCCTCGGAGCGCATCTTCAAGGCCTTCGGCGACGCCGTGCGCCAACACGCAGCCGCCCGCGACGGCGCGCGTCAGGCCGCGGAATAATCTGGCCCTCGAGATCAGTTCGCGATCAATCATGCCCGCGGGGTCAAACCTCGCGGGCATTTTCATTTCTAGGTTCTGGGCTTTGCCGCCACATGTGCGGTCTCGGCGACAGGCGTCAGCGCGTTGCCGTCCGAGAACCAGGAAATCAGGTTGTCGACCACCAGATCGGCCATGGCATTGCGCGTATGCACCGAGGCCGAGCCGACATGCGGCAGGAGCACCGCATTGGGCAGGTCGATCAGCCCCTGCGGCACATGCGGCTCCTCGGCGAAGACGTCGAGCCCCGCGGCACGGATAGTGCCGTCGCGCAGCGCCTCGACCAGCGCATCTTCGTCCACCGTGCTGCCGCGACCGATATTGATGAACACGCCATCGGCCCCGAGCGCCTTGAAGATCCGGGCATTTACGATCTTTTCCGTCGCCGCACCGCCCGGCACCACCGAAATCAGCGTGTCGACCGATTCGGCCAGTTCCTCGAGGCTCGGATAGCAGGGATAGGCCAGTCCTTCGACCGGCCGGCGGTTGTGATAGGCGATCGACAGCCCGAACGTCTCCAGCCGCTTGGCAATCGCCATGCCGATCCGGCCCATGCCGAAAATGCCGGCGCGGCGGCCGCGCAGCGTCATGGGCGTCAGAGGATAATTGCCCTCCTTCTCCCAGCGGCCGGCGCGCAGATAGGCTTCGGCGCGCGGCAGTTCCCGCACGGTGTTGAGCAGCAGGCCGAGCGCGGTGTCGGCCACCTCCTCGGTCAGCACGTCGGGCGTGTTGGTCACCACCACGTCCTTGCTTCCGGCATAGGCGGCATCGATCGCGTCGTAGCCGACGCCGAAAGACGCGATGATCTCAAGATTGGGCAAAGCGTCGATGAAGGCCGCGCCAAGTGGCTCCAGAAAACCCATGGCCGCCACGCCGCGCACATCGCGCTTCATCTCGGGCGTCAGCAGGTCAGGCTGCACATGGTCGATGCGCACCATGCGGAACGTCTGGTCGATGCGCTGCACGGAGCGTTCGTGCAAACGACCCGGCACCAGGATCGTCACGGGACGTTTTTCGGTCATTTCCTCTCCACCGGCTTGCCGGTCGATTGCCGGACATGCAGCTCCGGCCGGATCAGCTCCTGTGAAGGCCTCACCGGCTGGCCGTTCAGCTTGTCGAGCAGCGCGCTTGCGGCGCGGCGGCCCACTTCGCGCTGGCCGTTCCACACGGTCGTCAGCGCTGGCGTTGCGATGGCCGCTTCCTCGAGGTCGTCATAGCCGGTGACGGAGATGTCGATACCCGGCACGAGCCCGGCGCGGGCAATGCCGTTCATCAGGCCGATGGCGACGAGATCGTTCCAGCACACGGCGGCGGTCGGCTTGTCCTTCAGCGCCAGGAACTGGCTGGCCGCCTCGAACCCCGCCTGCTTGGTGCGCGGGCCCGGAATGCGCCATGCCGGATTGACCTCCAGCCCCGCGGCTTCCATCGCCTTGAGATAGCCCTGATAGCGGTCGCGGCCGGTCGACGTCTGGTCCGTGCCGCCGATCATGGCGACGCGCTTGTGGCCCAGCGAGATGAGATGGTTGGTGGCAAGGCCGGTGCCATAGGCATCGTCGCCGCGGAACACCGGCACATTCGCCCCCTCCACCGTACGCGCAATCAGCACCGCCGGCAGGCCGTTTTCCTCGGCCATGATGATGTCCTCGGCCGGCGTGCCGATAGCGGGCGACATGATCACCCCGTCAGCGCCAAGCTGCAGCAGCGTGTCGATGAAGGTGCGCTGCTTTTCGAGGTCGTCATAGTGGTTGGAAAGGATGAAGGTCTGGCGGCTGCGATCGAGCTCGCTTTCGATCGAGCGCAGGATTTCCGCAAAGAAGGGGTTCATGATGTCGTGGACGACGACCCCCACAATGCCCGACCGCGAAGTACGCAGGGATGCGGCGCGGCGGTTGTAGATATAGCCTATGGCGCGCGCATGTTCCTTGATCTTGTCCCGCGTCGCGTCGGCGACCAGCGGACTGTCGCGCAAGGCAAGCGACACGGTTGCGGTGGAAACGCCGAGCGCATCGGCAATAGTCGAGAGCTTGATCTTCTGTGCCAGCACGTCCTCCCGGCCCACAGGGCGCATGGCATTGAGACATTTAAACAGTTTAAATGCCTATATGCCACCGACCGCTGGCAAATCAAAGCTTTTTTGCCAGGTCCTCGTCCTCGGACATCAGGAGGGTGCGGTTCTTCAGTCGCAGTCGGTGCTCGCGGTGTACGATATAGAGGCCGCTCGCCACGATGATGCCGGCGCCGGCGAGCGTCCATTTGTCCGGCAGCTGGCCGAAGATCATATAGCCGAAGCCGATCATCCAGACCATTTGCAGGTAAGGATAGGGCGCCAGCGCGGTGGTTGTCGCCTGCTTGTAGGCCTTGATCAGCAGCCAGTGGCCGAAGCCGCCGAAAAAGCCGAGCAGCAGCAGGATCATCCAGTGGAACGCATCCGCCGGCAGCACGGCGGTGTAGACGCCCACCGGCAGCATCAGCAGCGCGGGCGCCAGTGCCGAATAGAAGATCAGGCTTTCGGGCGTCTCGGTCGCGCTCATATGCCGGGTCATGATGACATAGAGGCAGTAGCTGATGGTCGAGCACACCGCATAGACGTGGCCGATCTGGAAGGCGGCAACGCCCGGCCGGGTGATGACCAGCACGCCGACGAAGCCGGCCAGGATCGCCATCCAGCGCCGCCAGCCGGCCCATTCGCCCAGCAGCGGCCCGGCAAGGGCGGTGATCACCATCGGCGCAAAGAAGTAGATCGAGGTGGTCTCGGCCAGCTGCAGCGTCTTCAGCGCCGCGAAATTGAAGATGGTCGAGCCGAACAGGAAGATGCCGCGCAGCACCTGCATGGGCAGGTTCTTGACCCGGAACATGCCGGGATTGGCCCAGCTGCGGAACAGCAGCAGCGCCAGCACCACATGGACCGCAAAGCGCACCCAGGAAATGAAAGGCGCCGGCAGCCCCGACAGCACCAGATATTTGGCGTTGGAATCGAGGCAGGAGAACATGAATCCGGCGCTGAAGACGAGCAGGATCGCCGCGGTCGGGGTCGCCTGCTCGTGGGTGGCTGTGGTGGTGCTCACGGAAGTGGGATCGCTCACTGGGTTTATTCGCCTGCTTGTGAGCGAGGTGGCTGGCGCGCGCAAGCCCAATTGGCTGGTCCAACAGCAATGCGACACGCCTGTGGCGTTGGCGCCGCAGGCTCAGCCGTGCATGCGCGCGCCCTTGATGATCTTGTCGACGATCTTCTTGTCGGCGCGAAGTGCTATGCCGACGACCTTTGCCTCGGGCGGCGCGAACTGCGCAAAGACAGCTCGGTTGGCCTCGTCGTGGCCGGTCGCGAACATTTCCTCGATATAGAGCGAGGTCTTCACCCCACGATCCAGCGAGCGCCGATGAATGTTGGCCATCGTCTCGCCATCCGCCGACAACACGATCACCGGCTGTACGGACAGCGGGTTGTAGGCGTTGCCTGCGGCATCCACATAAGGCTCACCGATGACATCCGGAGACTGGGCGACGATGCCGCTTGCCAGGAATGCTGTTACGTTGAGTTTCTGCCAGACGGCGAGGTCTTCGCGCAGGACGATTGCAAGCTTGGTGTCGAACATGGAAATTCCCGGTTGGTGGCTATGAACGGACAGAGCCGATGCCGAACCATCTAGACATTGACGCCGCGCAGCGTCTTGGACGTTTGTGCGTGGACGACCGCGAGAACCGCATCGTGCCCGCTCCGGCGCTGAGCGGCATGGAACGCATCGAGGCAAGGTTCCACGGCGAGGCCTATGCCCTGCACCGCCACGACACCTATGCGATCGGCGTCACCCTGAACGGCGTTCAGACCTTCCGCTATCGCGGGCGAAGGCGGTACAGCCAGCCCGGCCAGGTGCTCGTGCTCCATCCCGACGAGTTGCACGACGGCGGCGCGGGAACCGAGGAAGGCCTGCGCTACCGGATGCTCTATCTCGAGCCGTCTCTGCTGCTCGATTGCCTCGGCACCGAGGGCAGCTCGCTGCCCTTCGTCCGCGATCCGGTCCTGACCGACGAGGCGCTTTGCGCCACGCTGCTTTCTGCGCTCGGCCCGCTCGACCAGACGCTGGACGAATTGTTCCTCGATGATTTCGTGGCGCAGCTGGCGCGCAGCCTTGCCAGGCATGCCGGCCAGCCGCCCAAACCGCTCGGCAAGCCTGCCCTGACGGCGGCGTACCTTGCCCGCGACTATCTCGAAGCCAATGCCGAGCGACTCGTGCGCTCAGACGAGCTGGAATCCGTGACCGGCCTCGACCGCTATGCGCTGTCGCGCCATTTCCGGGCCGTGTTCTCGACCAGCCCGCATCGCTTTCTGGTCATGCGCCGCCTGCAGCGCGCCCGCCGCATGATCGAAACGGGCGAACCGTTGGCCGAAACTGCGGTGGCCACCGGCTTTACCGACCAGAGCCACCTCAACCGGCAATTCAAGAAAGCTTACGGCGTGACGCCCGGGCGCTGGGCCGCGCTTGTACGGCCAAGCCCGCTTGCTGTTGCGCCCGCTCTAAGCTGAATACGAAGCGCTATTCGGCCGCCTCGGCGTGCAACTCGACCTCGTGCTCTTCGTCGGCCTCGATTTCGGCGGCGTGGGAAAGATTGGCCTCGATTCGCGACAGAAGCTTGCCCAGAAGCTTCTGCTCCTTCTTGTCGAAGCCGCGGAAGGCCTGTTTTTCGGTCTTGCGCACCGACTTCTCGATCGAGCGGATGGTTTCGCGGCCGTGCTCGGTCAGGAACACATGGGCCTGGCGGGCATCTGCTTCGGAAGCACGCTTTTCGAGGAAACCCTGCGCCTGAAGCCGATTGATGGTCTTGGTTACCGTCGGCGGCCGAACGCCGAGGCGAGAGGCGAGCTGGCCGGGCGTCTGCCCGTCCTCATTGTTGAGCGCCAGCATGATCTGGTCCTGCCCGGCATAGAAGCCGTATTCCAGCAACCTTGCCGCAAGTGCCGTCCGCGACAGCCTCGCCGCCGAATGCAGCCGGCTCATGGTCGCGCTTTTGTCTGCCTTGGCCATCCTTCACCTCTTAAGGCCGCGCCGACCCCCTCGGCACAGAATAGTGCAGCCGGCTCAATTGGCAATAATAACAAAGTGCCAGTTGTCGCGCGGCCTTTGCCGGCAATCACGGTACCACGCAAGGCGCTAATGCCAGAGAGACGTAACGGTTAGATGACAAAGTAATTTGCTTCGCCAGGCAACCGGTCGCTAGCCGGCGTCAATTGCCACGATCAGCAACGCCTCATAGGCACCCACCGCCTCGCGCAGCGCCGCCTGGGAAAGCGGCCCGGCGCGCCGGGCGATTCCGTCGTCCTTGTTGAACACGTCGCGCCTGTGAGGCCGGTGGTTATAGGGCGCAACGCTGGTGAAGAGATGCTCGCTGAGGTCGTCAGGGAAGAACAATTGCCCGGTCATAACCGATTTGTCGTCCGGGAACACCTTGAAATGGATATGGGTGGTGCGCCCGCTATACCAGCCGGGGTAGATCGTCCTGAACATGACGATGCCGCGCTCGTCCGTATGCTGGGTGCCGCGCAGGAACTTTTGGCCTGACGTGTCGATGTTGCCGCTGTCGCCCTGCTCCGGATAACCGGAGTAAATGCCCTTGGCATCGCAATGCCAGATGTCGACCCGCGCCTTGGCCAGCGGCCGGCACTGGGCGTCCACCGCCTGAAAGCGCACCACCAGCGGCACGCCCTTTCGCCCCTCGGTGATGTCCTGCCGCTCCAGCTCGGGATCGAGATAGAACGGGCCCTCGGTGACTTCCGGCGTGATCGAGCAGACACCTGCGTCCGGCATCAGCAGCGAGGTGTCGGCTTGCGGCGATTGCTGCGCCAGCGCCTCGGCGGGCACAAAGGCTCCGCCCGCCGCGGTTACTGCAAGCAGGCCAAGCGCCTGGCGGCGGTTGATTTGCAGTCCGGATGGTCTTTTCACGGTCATGGCATTTCCCTGTGAAACAAACGGTCCACCATTTATCTATGTAGGCCAGCGCCACAGCCCCAGTGAATTTTCGGCAATGCAGGCCCTATCGGCCGCGCCGATTGGCAGGTGCAAAAGCGAAATCGCCGTCCTATATGGAGCCCAACCATCCATTCGAGGACCACCATGAGCGAAGCACAGACGCAGATTCCCGTAACGGTGCTCACCGGCTATCTCGGCTCGGGCAAGACCACGCTGCTTAACCGCATCCTCTCCGAAAACCATGGCAAGCGCTATGCCGTCATCGTCAACGAGTTCGGCGAGATCGGCATCGACAACGACCTGATCGTGGAATCCGACGAGGAAATCTACGAGATGAACAATGGCTGCGTGTGCTGCACGGTTCGCGGCGACCTGATCCGCGTTGTGGAGGGCCTGATGCGCCGTCCCGGCCGCTTCGACGCCATCGTGGTGGAAACCACGGGCCTCGCCGACCCGGTGCCTGTGGCGCAGACCTTCTTCATGGACGACGACGTCCGCTCCAAGACCAAGCTCGACGCCGTGGTCGCGCTGGTCGACGCCAAGCATCTGCCGCTGCGCCTGAAGGACAGCCGCGAGGCCGAAGACCAGATCGCCTTCGCCGACGTGGTGCTGCTCAACAAGACCGACCTGGTCACGCCCGAGGAGCTGCGCGACGTGGAGGCCACGATCCGCGCCATCAACCCCGCCGCCACCATCCACCGCACCACCCGCGCCGGCGTGCCGCTGGAAACGGTGCTCGACCGCGGCGCCTTCGATCTCAAGCGCGTGCTGGAGAACGACCCGGATTTCCTCGAAGCGCACGACCATGACCACGATCATGAGTGCGGCCCCGACTGCGGCCACGACCATCATCACCACCACGATCATGATCATGACCATGATCACGACCACCACCACCACGATCATGCCTCGCCCATCCATGACGTGACGGTGCAGTCGGTTTCGCTGCGCGGCGGCGAGATGGACCAGAAGAAATTTTTCCCCTGGATCGAGAAGGTCACCCAGCTCGAGGGACCGAACATCCTGCGCCTCAAGGGCATCATCGCCTTCAAGGACGACCCGGACCGCTACGTCATCCAGGGCGTGCACATGATCGTCGAGGGCGACCACCAGCGCGCCTGGAAGGACGACGAGAAGCACGAGAGCCGCCTCGTCTTCATCGGCCGCAAGCTGGATGCCGAGCGCCTGCGCAAGAGCTTCGACGCCTGCCAGGCCGCCTGATAGTGGCTGGCGCGGCTACTCGCGCCACGCCTTCCTTGTCTGCTCGATCAAGGTCGGATAAGCCCGGGTGCTTCCTCGGAAGCACCCGTTGTATTTCATAGGAACGCGCCCATGCCCACCGTCGCCCCGCTGGACCTCGAAGGCCACTGCATTGCCACCGCCTTCCTCGGCGGCGTGCCGCATTTCGCGCTGGCCGACGGTGTGGTTCACCGGCTCGACCATGGCCACAAATGGACCGAGCTGCACGACGGTCTTCTGTCCACGGCCTACGATCCGGCCCGCTCGCGGCTCATCACCGGCGGCGAGGACGGCAAGGTCTGCGCGCTTGGCGCGGGCGACACGGTCGAGACCCTGGCCGAAATCGGCAGGAAGTGGATCACCAGCGTCGCCGCCGGCCCGCAGGGCGCCATTAGCTACGCCACCGGCAAGACCGCCAGCGTGCGCTTTGCCGACGGCAAGGTGAAGGATTTCGTCCATCCCCGCTCGGTCGAGGGACTGGCCTTCGCACCCAAGGGCATGCGCATCGCCGTTGCCCGCTACAATGGCGCAACGCTGCATTTCCCGGCCACCGAGGGCAAGCCGGTGGAGCTGGAATGGGCCGGCGCCCACACCGGCGTCACCTTCTCGCCCGACGGCAACTACCTCGTCACCACCATGCAGGAAAACGCCCTGCACGGCTGGCGCCTTTCCGATGGCAAGCACATGCGCATGAGCGGCTATCCGCTGAAGGTCAAAAGCATGTCCTGGAGCGTCAAGGGCAAGTGGCTGGCAAGTTCCGGCGCGCCGGCGGCCATCGTCTGGCCCTTCGTCGGCAAGGATGGCCCGATGGGCAAGGCGCCGCTGGAACTCGGCACGCGCGGCAACGCCGCCGTTACCTGCGTGGCCTGCCACCCGAGCGAAGAGATCGTCGCCGTTGGCTACAATGACGGCATGATCATTGCCGCCCGTTTCGCCGACCAGAAGGAAGTGCTGCTGCGCCGCCCCGGCAAGGGCGCCATCACCTCCATGGCCTGGGACGACGAAGAGCGGCGCATCGCCTTCGGCTCCGAGACCGGCGACTGCGGCGTGATCGATATTGCGGGCTGATTAACTCTCAGCCCCGCCCACTCCCCTGCCCCAAACGCCCGCCATTGCCTGAATGCGGGCGGGACGCTACAAATCCTGCTCCACAAAATGGGTAGGAAATAATTGCAGACATCAGGGAACGGCGCCGCCACGCAGGGCGGCATCAGTCTTGCGCGCATCGCAACCATCCGCGCTACCGAAGCAACACACTTCCGCGAGGCACGGCCGAAATCCGAGGCAGCCTTCGGCAACGGCGTCAAAGGCTTCCTCGACGGCGTGCCGATGCACTGGATGAACGACTGGCCCACCCCGTTCCCGATCATCGTCGACAAGGCCAAGGACACCACCATCACCGACATAGACGGCAACAAGCTTGCCGATTTTTGCCTCGGTGACACCGGCTCCATGTTCGGCCACTCGCCCGCGCCGGTGGCCAAAGCCATCCGCCGCCAGGCCAAGCGCGGCTTGACCTACATGCTGCCGAGCGAGGACGCGCTGCCGCTGGGCGAACTACTCGCTACGCGCTTCGGCCTGCCGCATTGGCAGATCGCCACCACCGCCACCGACGCCAACCGCTTTGCGCTGCGCGTTGCCCGCGCCATCACCAAGCGGCCGAAGATCCTCGTCTTCAACGGTTGCTACCATGGTGCGGTCGACGAGACGATGGTGCGCCTGAAGGACGGCAAGCCGATCAATCGGCCGGGCCTCGCGGGCGAATTCCGCGACCTCACCCAAAGCACCAAGATCGTCGAGTTCAACGATCTTCCCGCTCTCGAAGCCGCGCTTGCGGACGGCGATGTCGCCTGCGTCATCACCGAGCCGGTGCTGACCAATTGCTGCATGGTGCTGCCCGAGCCCGGCTTCCACGAGGGCCTGCGTGCCATCACCCGCCGGCACGGCACGCTGCTTTTGATCGACGAGACACACACCATCTCGACGGGCCCCGGCGGCTACACCCGCAAATACGATCTCGAGCCCGATCTCTTCGTGCTCGGCAAGCCGGTGGCCGGCGGCGTGCCCACCAGCATCTGGGGCATGAGCGCCGAGGTCGGCGAGCGCTACGACGCCTATAACCGTACCCGCGAGCCCGGCTATTCCGGCATGGGCACCACGCTCTCGGCCAATCCGCTGCAGTTCGCCGCCATGCGCGCGAACCTCGAAGAGGTGATGACCGAGGAGAACTACGCGCAGATGGAAAAGCTCGCCGGTCGGCTCGCAGCCGGGCTGGAAGAGTCGATCGAACGCCATAACTTGCCCTGGCATGTCCAGCGCGTCGGCGCCCGCGTCGAGTTCATCTGCGCCCCCGGCCCGCTGAAGAATGGCGGCGAAGCCGAGGCCGCGCATGCATCCGAACTGGAAGCGGCCGTGCACGTCGCGCTCGTCAATCGCGGCGTGCTGATCGCGCCCTTCCACAACATGATGCTGATCTCGCCGGAAACCACGAAGAAGCAGGTCGACAAGCTGATCGGCGCCTTCGACGACATTGCCGCCGATCTCGTCGCCTGAGAACAACATGGACAAAAGAGTATCTTCGCAAATGACTTCTCCCTCCGGCTCGACCGCTGAAGAAGCAAAGGCCTTCCTCGATGCCCACCCCGAAATCGAAGCCTTCGACATCGTGCTGTCCGACCCCAACGGCGTCGGCCGCGGCAAGATCATCCGCCGCCACGAGCTGATGGGCCTCTATGAGGGCGGCCGCCACCTGCCGATCTCCATCCTCGGCCTCGACATCACCGGCGAGGACGTGCACGAAACCGGCCTGATCTGGGATTCCGGCGATGGCGACCTGCGCGCCTGGCCCATTCCCGGCACGCTGAAGCCGCTCTACGGCACCAGCCCTGCGCGCGGGCAGGTGCTGATGTCGATGTTCCATCTCGACGGCGCGCCGATGACCTCGGACCCGCGCCTTGCGCTAGTGCGGCAGGTCGAGGCGCTTGCCGCCAAGGGCCTGCATCCGGCCGGCGCCTTCGAGCTGGAGTTCTTCCTGCTTTCCAACGAGCGCGACGCCGAAGGCCGCGTGCAGCCGGCCAATGCCGTACTGGACGGCCGCAGGAGCGGCAAGACCGAGGTCTATTCGGTCGACCATCTGCACGGCATGGAGCCGCTGTTCTCGGACATCTATGCCGCCGCGAAGGCGCAGGGCATTCCGGCCGAGACGGTCATCTCCGAATACGCGCCCGGCCAGTACGAGCTGACGCTGCACTACCGCAAGGACGTGCTGCAGGCCGCCGACGATCTCGTCATGCTCAAGCGCATCGTGCGCGCGCAGGCCCGCCGCCACGGCGTCACCGCCTGCTTCATGGCCAAGCCGATCGAGAAATACGCCGGCTCGGGCATGCACTTCCACGTCTCACTGCAGGACGACGCGGGCAGGAACGTCTTCACCGAGGAGACGGAAGGCCAGTGGACGCCGACGCTGCTGCATGCGCTGGGCGGGCTGACCGAAACCATGGCCGAATCCATGCTGGTGTTTGCCCCGCACGCCAATTCCTGGCGGCGGTTCGTCTCGCAGTCCTACGCGCCGGTCGCGCCGACCTGGGGCGTCAACAACCGCTCGGTGGCGCTGCGCGTGCCGGCGGGCGAAGCCAAGAACCGCCGTATCGAACACCGTCCGTCGGGCGTCGATGCCAACCCCTATCTGGTGGCCGCGACCGTGCTCGCCGGCATAGCCAAGGGTCTCGACGAGAAGCTCGATCCGGGCCCGGAAACGACCGGCAACGGCTATGAGTCGGGCACCAGCTCGGGTGGAAAGATGCCGTCCGACTGGCGCAGCGCCATCGAGGCGGCCAAGGGCTCGGCCTTCCTCAAGCAGGCGCTGGGCGAGGATTTGCATCGCACCTTCACGGCGATCAAGGAATCCGAATATTTTCGCGTCGCCCGCACGGTGAGCGAGCTCGACTACCACCTCTACCTGCACGAAGTGTAGCCACAGCGTAGGAACCTGCATGCCCCTCGTTCATTTCCCGAACGAGGGGTTTTGCGGGAGGCGGCAATGGCGACCCAGCTGGCATTTGATGAACCAGCGAACTTTCCGACCATCGAAGCGGCGCGCGATGCAGCGCGTACATGCCAGCGCTGCCCGCTCTGGCGCGACGCCACCGAGACCGTCTTCGGCGAGGGTCCGGAACATGCCGGCCTCGTTCTGGTCGGCGAGCAACCGGGCGACCAGGAAGACCTGGCCGGCCGGCCCTTTGTCGGGCCGGCGGGCAAGGTACTCGACGAGGTTCTGACCGAGGCCGAGATCGACCGCGCAAAGGTCTATGTCACCAACGCGGTAAAGCACTTCAAATTCGAGCCGCGCGGCAAGCGCCGCCTGCACATGAAGCCCAATGCCGGTGAGATCCAGGCCTGCCGCTGGTGGCTCGATGCGGAACTTTCACTGACCCGGCCGAAGCTTGTGGTGGCGTTGGGCGCGACGGCCGCTCAGGCCCTGCTGGGCAAGGCGGTTCCGGTGACGAAGCTGCGCGGCAGCGTGGTCGAGCGGGACGATGGCCTGCGCATCTTCGTGACCATCCACCCCTCCTTCATCCTGCGGATTCCGGAAGAAATCGACAAACAGGCCGAGTTCAGGCGGTTTCTGGCGGATATGCGAGAGGTGGGACGGCTGATGGGGTGAACCTGCCCCCTCACCCAAAAAACCCCCACCCCTAACCCCTCCCCACAAGGGGGAGGGGAACTTTGCGCATGACCGCTTCCCGCCAATCTTTGCCGTTCTGGATGGCTTCGGCGGTCAAATCATCCCCCTCCCCCTTGTGGGGAGGGGTCGGGGGTGGGGGTACAACACCGGTTAGGCTATCGCACCAAAATCGCCCTAAGATCATTCACATTCGTGCCCGTCGGTCCCGGCTCGAAAAGATCGCCCACGGAGTGGAACGCCGTCCAGGCGTTGTTGCTGGCCAGCATGGCGCGCGCATCGACGCCCGCCGCACGCATGCGTGCCACGGTTGAGCCATCAGCAAAGGCGCCGGCATTGTCCTCCGAGCCATCGATGCCATCAGTGTCGGCCGCCAGCGCGTGGATGCCCTCGAACCCCTGAATGCCGAGCGCGAAGGCCAGCAGGAACTCGCTGTTGCGGCCGCCCTTGCCTTTCGCGCGCAGCGTCACCGTCGTCTCGCCGCCCGACAGGATCAGTACCGGCTTACGGAAGGGCCGGTCGCGCATGGCCACCTCGCGCGCCAGCGCGGCATGAACTGCGCCCACCTCCCGCGCTTCGCCCTCGATGGAATCCGAGAGGATGACCGCCTCGATACCCTGCCGCTTCGCCTCGGCCGCGGCGGCTTCGAGCGACACGGCAGCCGATGCGATCAGCCGCACCTCGTTGCGCGCGAAACGCTCGTCATCAGGGAGCGGCGCGTCGGCTTCGGGCGAATTGAGATGCGCCATCACTGCCTCGGGTAGCTTCATGCCATAGGCGCCGATCGCCGCCAGCGCCTCGGCCCGGCCGCCGGTATCCGGCACGGTGGGGCCGGAAGCAACCAGCGCCGGGTTGTCGCCCGGAATGTCGGAGACGATCAGCGACACCACCCTTGCCGGATATGCCGCAGCCGCCAGCCGTCCGCCCTTGATGGTCGAAACATGCTTGCGGATCAGGTTCATCACTGAGATCGGCGCGCCGGAGGCGAGCAGCGCTTCATTGACGGCAATCTCGTCGGCCAGCGTCAGATTTCCGGCGGGCGACGGCAGCAGCGCCGAGCCGCCGCCCGAGACGAGCGCCACCACCAGATCGTCACTCGACAGGCCGCCCACGGTCTTGAGCAGCCGGCGCGCGGCCTCCAGCCCGGCAGCATCGGGCACGGGATGCGCCGCCTCGATCACCTCGATGCGCTCGGTCAGCGCACCATAGCCGTAGCGCGTCACCACCAGCCCTTCCAGCGGCCCGTCCCACACTTTCTCGAAGGCCGCTGCCATCTGCGCCGTGCCCTTGCCGGCGCCGATCACAACTGTACGCCCCTTGGGCTTTTCCGGCAGATGTGCGCGGATGGTCAGTTCCGGGTCGGCGGCGGCGACTGCCGCATCGAAGATGGAGGTGAGGAAGGATTTGGCGTCGAAGGCAGTCACGAACAATTTCCCTTCGCAGGACTTGGCTACCGCAGCCGGTTCAGGCCGCGGCCTCTAGCGGCGGTAGCACGAGCGCCTCGGCTGAATGCCCGAGATGGGCAGCAAGTGCGGCCACGACCACATTGTGATCCTCGCGCTCGGGCAGGCCAGAAACGGCAATCACGCCGATGACCCCGGCTCCCCTGACCGTGATCGGAAAGCCGCCGCCGGCCAGCACATAGTCGGCTATGTCGAGCCCCTCGCCCACCTTGAAGGTGCGGTCGGGGCGGTTCTGCTCGAGCACCATCCGGTAGCTGCTCTTGAGGTAGCGCTTGACCACATTGATCTTGCGCCGCGCCCAATCCGGATTGGAGGCGTTCGAGCCGGGCATGGCGGCATAGAAGAGCGGCCGATCGAAAGTGCGGATATCGACGATTATCGGCAGGTCTTCCCGCAGCGCCCGTTCGCGAATGGCCGAGCCGATCTCGAAAGCGACGGCCTCGTCGAAGCGGTCGAAGACGAGCTCCGCTTCCTGCGACTTGATGCGTTCGATATCCCCGGCCATTTTTTCTCTCCCCCGATGTCGTGGCTGATCAGGTCAGCATATCGGCCAATGCGATGTCCAGCGCCGCCTCGGCATGCAGCTGGGTCGTGTCGAAGGCGGGGAGCGGATAGTCCCCGGTGCCCACCAGCAACGGCAGTTCCGTGCAGCCGAGGATAAAACCCTGCGCGCCGCGCGCCTCGAGGTCCGCGGTCATCTCGAGCAGCGCAGCCCGCGATGCTTCCTCGACTTTGCCGAGCGTCAGCTCATCGATGATGATGCGATGTAGCCTCTCGCGCTGCTCGGCATTCGGCGTGAGAACTTCGAGACCGTGATCCCTTAGTCGTCCGGAAAGGAAATCCTGTTCCATCGTATAGCGCGTGCCAAGTAGGCCGACGCGCGAAAGGCCCCTCGCCTTGATGCTTTCCGCCGTTGGATCCCCGACGTGCAGCAAGGGCACGGAGATGGCCGCTTGCACCTCCTCAAAGACACGGTGCGCCGACACGGCGGTCAGCATCACCAGATCGGCACCGCCCTTTTCCAAGGTCCGCGCCGCCTCGCCTACTCTTTCGGCGACGACGTCCCAGCGGCCGAGAGCGGCCATGCGGTTTATCTCGTCGAAGTCGAGAGTATAGAGCAGCGACCGGGCATTGTGGTGTCCGCCAAGCCGTTCACCCGCCCCCTGGTTGAGCAGCCGATAGTAGATGGCGCTCGATTCCCAGCTCATGCCGCCCACCATCCCGATAAGCTTGGATTGTCCGGTCATGATTGGGCCCCTCGAATTGCGACTCTGCTGCTAAGCCATATCGCCTTTCGCGGGGCGCCCCGCAACATAGACTTCGCGCACGGCGCGGTCGTCGCCCACGGTCTGCAGCAGGAACAGCTCTGCGGCGAGGCTTTCAATGGCCTCCATGCGCAGCCGCATGATCGGCGTCGCGCGCGAATCCAGAACCACGATGTCCGCATCCGTGCCGGCATCCAGCGTGCCGATCCGGTCTTCCAGCGACAGCGCCCGCGCATTGCCGAGCGTCATCTGCCAGAAGGAGGCGAAGGGGTTCAGCTTCTCGCCGTTCAGCGCGATGACCTTGTAGGCCTCGTCCATGGTGCGCAGCATGGAATAGTTGGTGCCGCCGCCGACATCGGTGGCGGTGGCTATCCTGATCGGCTTCGCCCGCGTGCGGTAGCGCTGGTAGTCGAACAGGCCCGAGCCGAGGAACAGGTTGGAGGTCGGACAGAACACCGCCACCGAGCCGGAGTCCGACAGCGCATCCGCCTCGCGCTCCGACAAATGGATGCAGTGGCCGAGCAGCGTCTTGGGGCCCAGCAGGCCATAGTGCTCGTAGACGTCGGTATAGTCGCGCGACCACGGATAGAGCTGCTGCGTAAATTCGATCTCGGCGTGGTTTTCCGAGAGATGCGTCTGGATGTGCAGGCCGGGGAATTCGCCCGCGAGCGCCTTCGCCATCTCCATCTGCTCGGGCGAGGAGGTGATGGCAAAGCGCGGCGTGATCGCATAGTGCTGGCGGCCCTTGTCATGCCATTCGGCGATCAGCGCCTTGGTGTCGTCATAGCCCGACTGCGGCGTGTCGAGCACGCCTTCGGGCGCATTGCGATCCATCATCACCTTGCCGGCAATGTTCAGCATGTTGCGCGCGTGGCTTTCCTCGAAGAAGGCCTCGGCCGACTGCTTGTGCACCGAGCAATAGGCGGCGACGGTGGTGGTGCCGTGGCGCACCATCTCGTCGAGGAACTGACGCGCCACGCGGCGGCCATACTGCGCGTCGCGAAACTTCGTCTCTTCCGGGAAGGTGTAGGTATTCAGCCAGCCGAGCAGCTCGGCGCCATAGGAAGCGAGAACCTGCAGCTGCGAATAATGCACATGAGCGTCGACGAAGCCGGGCATGATGAGATGCGGCCGGTGGTCGATTTTTTGCGCCCCCTCGCCGGCCTGGCGCGCCACGTCCTCGTAGGCGCCGGTGGCGACGATCCTGCCTTCGCGGATGAGCACCCCGCCGTCTTCCTGGTAGGAATAGGCGCCGTGGTCGTCGATGGCGTCAGGCCATCTAAGAAAGCTCAGCGTACGGCCGCGAAGGAGGGTTTCGGTCATTGCTGCGTCTTCTTTCCGGCGTCTTCGAACCAGGTCACCAGCAGCTGCCGCTCCTGCGGCGTGATCTCGGTGACGTTGCCGGGCGGCATGGCATGGCTGCGGCCGGCCTGGAGATAGATCTCGCGGCCGTGGCTGGCGATGGCCTCGTCCGTGTCGAGCTTCACGCCCTTGGGTGCCTGGTGGATGCCTTCATAGACGGGCTCCGCCGCATGGCACATCGAGCAGCGGCTAAGCACCGTATCGCGCGCGGCCGGAAAATGCGTCGAAGCGACCAGCGCCTGTTCGGCGGAGGAAATCTTCGGCTCGTCCGTCAGCACTTTTGGCACCGTCGAAAGCCAGATGATGATGACGAACAGGACGGCGGTGGCGAGCCAGGTCCAGGTCGGGTTGCCCTTGCCGGCGTGCCGGGTGTTGAAATAGTGCCGGATCAGCACGCCCATCATGAACACCAGCGAGGCGATGATCCAGTTGAACTCCGTGCCGAACGCCAGCGGATAGTGGTTCGACAGCATCAGGAACAGAACCGGCAGCGTCAGGTAGTTGTTGTGCAGCGAGCGCTGCTTGGCGATCTTGCCGTATTTCGGGTCGGGCTTGCGGCCTGCGATCAGGTCGGCGACCACGATCTTCTGGTTCGGAATGATGACCATGAAGACGTTGGCCGACATGATCGTAGCGGTGATGGCGCCAAGATGCAGGAAGGCAGCGCGGCCGGTGAACAGATGGGTCAGCCCCCAGGCCATGAACACCAGGATGACGTAGAGCACGATCATTAGGCCGGTATCGGCCTTGCCGATCAGCCAGCGGCAGAGAAGGTCATAGACGAGCCAGCCACCGGCCAGGCAGGCGAGCGAGATCAGGATGGCGACCGGGGCCGAGACATCGAGCACGTTGCGGTCGATCAGGAACAGGTCCGCGCCCGCATAGTAGACGATGGCGAGTAGCGCAAAGCCGCTCATCCAGGTGGCGTAGGACTCCCATTTGAACCAGGTCAGATGCTCGGGCATCTGCTCGGGCGCCACCAGATATTTCTGGATGTGGTAGAAGCCGCCGCCATGCACCTGCCATTCCTCGCCGAAGGCCCCCTTCGGCAGGCCCGGGCGCTGCCGCAGGCCAAGGTCCAGCGCGACGAAATAGAAGGACGAGCCGATCCAGGCGATCGCCGTGATGACGTGCGTCCAGCGCACGCCGAAGCTCAACCAGTCCCACAAAACCGCGTAGTCGTTCATCGATAGTCCTCTCAACCCGGCGTTCGACTTTACGTGCTCGCCAGCAAACGGGAAGAGGCAAGCCCTGCGATGACTTTCAAAAAAAAATAAAAAATACTAGGGTCACTCCATCGGTTTCAGCTTACGGACTACGGAACTCAGCCACGAATGGCCTATCTCGACAATCTTGCCGTCTTCGTCCGGGTCGTCGAACTCGGCAACCTGTCGGCGGCCGGGCGCGACATGCGCATTTCACCTGCGGTCGCCTCCAACCGCATCAAGGAGCTGGAAAAGCATCTTGGCGTGAGGCTTTTCAACCGCACCACGCGCCAGCTGATGCCGACCGAACATGGCGGCGTGTTCTACAATGGCGCCAAGCAGATCCTGGCGGCGATCACCGAAGCGGAAGCGGCCGTCAGCGCCCTTTCAGGCCAGCCTCGCGGCACCATCAAGGTCACCGCGCCGCTCGGCCTCGGGCGCCGACTGATCGCCTCGGGCATCCCCGAATTCCATGACAAATATCCCGACATCGAGGTGCGGCTTCGGCTCTCGGACCACAATGTCGATATCATGAAGGAAGGCATCGACGTCGCCTTCCGGCTGGGGCTGCTGGAGGATTCGAGCCTCAGGATGCGCGGCATCATGGAGTGCGACCGCGTCCTGGTCGCCGCACCCGAATATCTCGAACGGCGCGGCGAGCCCGGGACCGCACAAGAGCTCGTCGACAAGCGGCACGACTGCCTGCTGCTCCGCTTTCCCGGCATGCGCGAGTTCTTCTGGACGCTCTCGACGCCCACGGGTCCGGCGAAGTTCGAAGTGCGCGGGCCCTTCGATTCCGACGATGGCGATGTGCTGACCAGCTGGGCGCTGGCCGGGCGCGGCATCGTCAACAAGCCGCGCTTCGACGTCGAGCATTTCATCCGCGAGGGGCGGCTCAAGATCATCCTGCCCGAGACGCCGCCGATGCCGGTCCAGCTCGCCGCCGTCTATCCGCACAAGAACCTGCAGGACCCCAAGGTGCGCCTGCTGCTCGATTTCATGGCCGACCGCTGCCAGCGTCTGATCCGCGAGGCCCTGGCGGGACGATAGCTCGCCACCAGCCGCCGGCCGGTGTCACTTCACGATCGGCCCAGGGTCTTCGGGACCGTTGACGGCATTGAGCCTCAGCACATTGTTGTTGATGCAGGCCTCGATGCGATGGTCCGACGGGATCTTCCTGAGCCAGGGATTGAGATCCGCCACCGGCTGCTGGATGCCAGCGAAGTTGAACTGGCGATCCTGCGTCAGCTGCTGCGTCAGGTCGTTGCCGGTGAAGTATTGGTGAACCTTCTGCACCGCCAAGGCGAGTTTGCCGCTGACATTCTGCGCATTCAGCCGGATGTTCGAAACCGCGATTGTGGTTTTGCCGACACCCATCGGGCTCGTGACATTGGCCGGAATGGAGATCTGCGTCCGCGCTTCGAGATCGAAGTCGACCGAGAATTCCGGGTCCGCCCAACCGCCGATGACCGAGGGCGTCGTGACATGGAAGAGGAACCGGTTGCCGGGCAGCGCGATGCGCACAGCGACCTTGTTGTCGCAGGCCATCAAAACCTCGGCGCGAGCGCCGCAGTTTTGCGTCAGCTGCGATCGCGCGTCGGAGCGGATGGTGAAGCCACCCATTCTTGGGTTGACCGTCGACCGTACCATGTCCTTGAAGGCTCCGTTGAGCCGATCGAGATTGGAAGTCCAGTACTGGCAAATGCTGCTGCCGCTAAGGAAGTTGCCGTTGCCAGCCAGCGGCACATTGTTCCTGGCAATCTCGAGGCCAGTCACCTGCAGACCGCCGAAACTGTTCGGCTTTATGATCATCAGTTGCCCGGCCTTGCCGATCTTGAAGTCAGTAAAGGCGCCATTGCCCGCCAGGCGGATATAGTCCTGTCCCTCTGCTGCGTTGACAATCGGCCCAGGTTGCTCGTAGCCCGGAACGCCATTTTCCTCGTCGGTGGCGCCATGCGCCGCGAAGGTAGATCCGATCGAAGCAAGCCCTGTACAGAACAAGGCGGCGAGAATGTAACGGCTGGTGCTCGGCATGGCGTCTCCCTCTCTCGTCATTGCCCTGCCATGATCTCGGCCGCCGCACGCGGCTGATCCGCAAGGTGCAGAGACAGCAACTCTTGGGGGGCCGGGGTCAATTCGAGCCAGGTGCCTCGGTCTTCGGAGCAGGCCGCACCCCGGTGCAACCTTTACCGCCCCCTCGACCTTGGCTCGAATTGCCCCCGGCAGAACGGTTCAACCTCGCCGTGAAACGTTCTGGATATGAGGCGTATCAAAGTTGGACGTGCGGCGTATCCTCCAAATGGAGGAGAAGGTAACCCTTCAGCCCGCCGTAAGACTCTGGCGTTCGCTGAGGGACGAACCATGGGCAACGAGCGCGGTCATGATCTCGGCCGCGGCCAGTGCGGCGATCACCGCCGGGCGCTTGTCCTTCACGGCATCGCCGCCGATGGGCGAGACGAGCCGCGCGAAGGCGTCTTCCGTGCCGCCGGCCGTCTTGAGGAACCAGCTCTTGAAGGTGGCCTTCTTGGTCTTGGAGCCGATCATGCCGACATAGGCAGCGTCGTCGCGCTTCAGCGCCTCGGCGACGATCAGGAAGTCGAGCGCGTGGTCATGCGTCAGCACCACGAAAGCTGAGCCAGCGGGCGCCTCGCGCACCATTTCCTCCGGCACCGGCGTCAGCCGCATGTCGACCGCGTCCGGCATGCCTTCCAGCATGTCCGCGCGGGTTTCCACGACCACCGCCTGCACCGGCAACAGCGAGAACGCAGCCGCCAGGGCATGGCCGACATGACCACCGCCGAAGACATAGATGTGCGGGCTCGCCGCATCCTCGGCACGCGCCTGCTCGATCAGCTCGTTGCGCAGCGCTTCGTCCGCAGGCCGGATCGTCAGGCCGACACGGCCGCCGCAGCATTGGCCGATTTCTGGTCCGAGTGGGATGTCGAGCTCGACATGCTCGGCTCCCGCATCACGGGGTGCTGCCAGCATGTGCCGCGCGCAGTCTATCGCCATGAATTCCAGATGGCCGCCGCCGATCGTGCCGAAGATGGCCTGCGGCGAAACCAGCATGCGTGCCCCGGTCTCGCGAGGCGTCGAGCCTTTTGCTTCCGTCACCTCGACAAGGGCCACTTTGGCAGCACTGTCGAGGAAAGAACGGAGGCGCTCAGAGTTTCGTGTCACTTCCGTGCCGTTTCGACTCTCAACCGTTCGATTGCCATCAGCACGCGCTCGGGCGTCGCAGGCGCATCGAGACGCGGGCAGACTTTGTGGTCGGCCACGCTTGCCACGGCATCCGACAGTGCGTGCAGCACCGAAATGCCCAGCGGCAGCGGTGGCTCGCCGACAGCCTTGGAGCGATGGATCGTCGGCTCATAGGCCTCGGACCAATCGGTCAGCGCCACATTGAAGACCTTCGGCCGGTCGGAGGCGAGCGGAATCTTGTAGGTCGAGGGCGCATGCGTGCGCAGGCGGCCCTTGTCGTCCCACACCAGTTCCTCGGTGGTCAGCCAGCCCATGCCCTGGACGAAGCCGCCCTCCACCTGGCCGATGTCGATGGCCCGGTTCAGCGAGCGGCCGACATCGTGCAGGATATCGGTGCGTTCGACCACATATTCGCCGGTCAGCGTATCGACCGACACTTCCGAGCAGGCCGCGCCATAGGCGTAATAGTAGAAGGCGTGGCCGCGGCCCTTGCTGCGGTCCCAATGGATCTTCGGCGTCTTGTAGAAGCCGGCAGCCGAAAGCTGGACGCGCCCGACATAGGCCTGCTTGACCAGATCGTTGAAGCTGATTTCCTGGTTGCCGACCCGTACCCGGTTGGGCAGGAACACGATCTGGTCGGCCGGCACCTGATAGCGCTCGGCCGCGAAATCGGTGAGCCGCTTGCGGATCTGCCGCGCCGCGTTCTGCGCCGCCATGCCGTTGAGGTCGGCGCCGGAAGAAGCGGCCGTCGGCGCGGTGTTCGGCACCTTGGCCGTGGTCGTCGCGGTAATCTTCACCCGATCGAGATCGATCTGGAATTCCTCGGCCACCACCTGCGCCACCTTCAGGTGCAGGCCCTGCCCCATCTCGGTGCCGCCATGGTTCATGTGCACCGAGCCGTCGGCATAGACATGCACCAGCGCGCCGGCCTGGTTGGACTCGGTCTTGGTGAAGGAAATGCCGAACTTCACCGGCGTCAGCGCAATGCCGCGCTTGATGAAGCGGCTTTTGGCGTTGAACTCGGCGATGGCGCGGCGGCGTCCCGCATAGTCGGCGCTTTCTTCCAGTTCGGCCACGATGCGCTGGATGATGCAGTCTTCGACCTTCTGGTGATAGGGCGTGACGTTGCGCTCGCCCTCAACGCCCATCGCGTCATAGAAATTCAGCTTGCGGATTTCGAGCGGGTCCTTGCCCACGGCAAAGGCCACTTCCTCGATGACGCGCTCGCAGCCGACCATCCCTTGGGGGCCGCCGAAGCCGCGAAACGCGGTGTTCGAGACGGTGTTGGTGTAGAGCGGCGCCGACTTGGCGTGCACGTGGGGATAGAAATAGGCGTTGTCGCAGTGGAACAGCGCGCGGTCGCCCACCGGGCCCGACAGGTCGGCCGAGAAGCCGGCATTGAGCGCGAACATGTAGTCGACGCCCAGGATACGGCCCTCATCATCGAAGCCCACTTCATAGTCGATGTCGAAGTCGTGCCGCTTGCCGGTGGCGGTCATGTCCTCGTCGCGGTCGAGCCTGACCTTGACCGCCCGCTTGAGCTTCTTGGCCGCGATTGCCGCAAGTGCGGCGCACTGGTTGGCCTGGGTTTCCTTGCCGCCGAAGCCGCCGCCCATGCGCCGCACTTCAATGGTCACGGCGTTGCTCGCCACGCCCAGCGCATGCGCAACCATGTGCTGCGTCTCGCTCGGGCCCTGGGTGGAGCTGTAGACGTGGATCTCGTCGTCCTCGCCCGGAACTGCCAGCGCAACCTGGCCTTCGAGATAGAAATGGTCCTGTCCGCCGAGCTTCATGCTGCCCTTGACGCGGCGCGGGGAAGCCGCGATCGCGGCGGCGGCATCGCCCCGTTTCAGGGTCAGCGGTGTCGTAACCTGCTTGTCCTTCTCGGGGTCGAGGTCCCAGATGTGGACGATCGGCGCAAGCTCTTCATACTCGATCTTGGCCAAACGCGCGGCGCGGCGGGCCTGCTCGCGCGTCTCGGCGATGACGCAGAAGATCGGCTGGCCGTGGAACTGCACTTTGCCTTCGGCCAGCACCGGGTCGTCATGCATGCCGCTCGGCGAAATGTCGTTCTCGCCGGGCACGTCTCCATAGGTCAGCACATCGACCACGCCGGGCGCAGCGCGCACCGCCGAGAGATCGACGCTCTTCAAGAGGCCATGCGCAACGTTCGAAAGGCCGAGCCCCGCATGCAGCGTGCCGGCAGGTTCGGGCATGTCGTCGATATAGACCGCCGTGCCCGCCACATGCTTGTGCGCCGAGTCATGGCGCTGGTCGGTATGCACGCCGCCGACGATCCGGGCGGCCTTGAGGTCGGAATGCTTGTTCATCGCCGTCTCCTCACGCTGCCTGGTGGCGCGAAACCTGGATCGGCTCGCTGCCGCCCTGGGTTTCGGCGAAGAAGCGGCGCAGCAGGTTGCGCGCCGACAACATACGATATTCCGCGCTGGCACGCATGTCGGTCAGCGGGGTGAAATCCTGGGCATAGGCGTCGAGCGCGGCCTCCACCGTGGCTTCCGTCCACGGCTTGCCGGCAAGCGCGGCTTCGACCACCTTGGCGCGCTTGGGCGTTGCCGCCATGCCGCCATAGGCGATGCGAACCGAACCCACCGTGCCGTCGGCAGCCAGCGTCAGATGGAAGGCGCCAAGGGCTGCGGTAATGTCCTCGTCGCGGCGCTTGGAGACCTTGTAGACGGCAAAGTGGCTGTCCTTTGCCGGCACCGGCACATGCACTGCCTCGACGAATTCGCCCGGCTGGCGGTCCTGCTTGCCATAGGCGATGAAGAATTCTTCGAGCGGAATGGTGCGGCGCGCAGCACCCTTGCGCAGGGTCAGCGTCGCGCCCAGCGCGATGAAGGGCGGCGGCGTGTCGCCGATGGGCGAGCCGTTGGCGACATTGCCGCCGATGGTGCCCATATTGCGCACCTGCTCGCCGCCAATGCGATTGATCAGCTCGCCCAACGCCGGAATGCGCTGGCTGAGCAGATCGAAGGCCTCGGTGTAGGTGACGCCCGCGCCGATGGTGATGACGCCATCCTTCTCGGAAATGCCGCGCAGCCCTTCGAGATGGCCGATGAAGACCACCGGCGAGATATCGCGCATGAACTTCGTGACCCACAGGCCCACGTCGGTTGAGCCGGCAACGATGGTTGCCTTGGGCTCGGCTTCGAGCACCGCGGCGAGATCGTCGACATCGGCCGGCACGATCAGCCGCGCCTTGCCCGATCCGACCTCGACGCGTGCTCCGTCGCGCATCGCGGCGAGCTTTTCTATGACCGCCGCGCGTTCCAACGCCAACGGGTCGCTCGCTACCTTGCCATAGTCGGAGATGGCGCGCGCGGCGCGCATGATCGCCTCATAGCCGGTGCAGCGGCAAAGATTGCCCTGCAGCGCCTTCTCGATCGTCGCGTCGGACGGATTGGCGTCCTTCATCCAGAGGCCGTAGAGCGACATCACGACGCCCGGCGTGCAGAAGCCGCATTGCGAGCCGTGGAAATCGACCATCGCCTTCTGCACCGGGTGCAGATCGCCACCCGCCGGCTGAACATGCTCGATCGTCACCACATGGCTGCCGTCGAGCGAGCCGAGGAAGCGGATGCAAGCATTGACGCTTTCGTAAACGAGGCCGCCTGCCGCCAGCTTGCCCACCAGCACCGTGCAGGCGCCACAGTCGCCCTCGGCGCAGCCTTCCTTGGTGCCGCGCAGCGAGCGGTCGAGCCGCAGCCAGTCGAGCAGTGTCGCGTCAGGCGCCAAGTCGCGGATGCTCACCTCCCGGCCATTGAGCAGGAAGCGGATTTCGTTGCGGATCGAGGCGGACGACATGCTGTTATCTTTCCGTGCGGACGCTGGTTCGAGGCTGTGCGGCGGCGTGCGCGGCCATCAGCTGCCCCGATAGGTCGAATAACCATATGGCGAAAGCAAGAGCGGCACGTGATAGTGCTTGTGCTCCGCAATGCCGAAGCGCACCGGCACCTTGTCCAGGAAGGCCGGATCGGTCAGGCTGGTGCCATGCGTGCGCATGTAGTCGCCGGCTTCGAACACGATCTCGTATTCGCCGAGATGGAAACCGTCGCCTTCCATGAGCGGGGCGTCGCAGCGGCCGTCCAGGTTGGTGTTCACGATCTTGATCAGTGTCCGGGTCTCGCCGTCGAGGCGATAAAGCGACAGCCTGAGGCCGTCTGCGGGACGGCCCGTGGCCGTATCGAGAACATGGGTTGTAAGGCGCCCGCCTTGAGCTGTGGACATATGGCCTCCCTACCTTCGATACATGCGAATGCGCATGGTCTGTTGTGTGTCAATTAAAGGCGATGCAAAACTCGGCGTGAAGTGGAACGCCACAAAAAGACTTTCAATTTTTTTAGGGGGAATATCCATGCACCCCTTTGATATTGTGAGAATATAAGGTCACCGCGACCAGGGGTAAAGGAAGATGCGTTACGTAAGAGACATGCGCGGCTATGGCGCCAATGCCCCGGACCCCAAATGGCCGGGTGGAGCCCATGTCGCGGTCCAGTTCGTAGTCAATTACGAGGAAGGCGGCGAAAACTGCATTTTGCATGGCGATGCAGCCTCCGAAGCCTTCCTGTCCGAGGTCGTGGGTGCGGCACCCTGGCCCGGCAAACGTCACTGGAACATGGAGTCGATCTACGAATACGGCGCCCGCGCCGGCTTCTGGCGGCTGCACCGCATGTTCACGGAGGCCGATGTGCCGGTCACCGTCTATGGCGTCGCCTCTGCCCTCGCCCGCTCGCCCGACCAGGTCGCGGCCATGCAGGAAGCGAACTGGGAAATCGCCTCGCACGGCCTGCGCTGGATCGACTATCGCGACCATGAGGAGGAAGCCGAGCGCGCCGACCTCATAGAGGCTGTCCGCCTGCACAAGGAGGTCGTCGGCGAACGGCCCACCGGCCTCTATCTCGGCCGCACCTCGGTCTATTCGGTGCGCATCGCAGCCGCCGAGGGCGGATTCACCTGGATTTCCGACACCTATGACGACGACCTGCCCTACTGGCTCGACCATGACGGCCATGGCAATGCCATCCCGCCGCAGCTCGTCATCCCCTACACGCTCGACGCCAACGACATGCGCTTTGCCACCGCGCAGGGTTTCAACTCGGGCGACCAGTTCTTTGCCTATCTGAAGGACGCCTTCGACACGCTCTATGCCGAGGGCAAGGCCGGACGCGGCGGCATGATGAGCATTGGCCTGCACTGCCGCCTGATCGGCCGGCCGGGCCGCGCCGCAGCCCTCCAGCGCTTCATCGATTATGTGAAGAGCCACGACAAGGTGTGGCTGCCGCGCCGGATCGACATCGCCAACCACTGGCGCGAGCATCACCCCTACAAGCCGGCCGCACTTCGCCCCTCGCGAATGGGCGAGCATGAGTTCGTCGAGAAATTCGGCGGCATCTTTGAGCATTCGCCCTGGATCGCCGAACGCGCCTTCCGACTGGAGCTCGGGGCTGCCCATGACAGCGCCGGCGGCCTGCACAATGCGCTCTGCCGCGCGTTCCGCTCCGCCACCGAGGCCGAACGCCTCGGCGTGCTGACGGCCCACCCCGACCTTGCCGGCAAGCTGGCGCAGGCCAAGCGCCTGACGGCGGAATCGACCAAGGAACAGGCTTCCGCCGGGCTCGACGCCCTGACCGACGCCGAGCGCGAAAGGTTCACCGAGCTGAACAGCGCCTATGTGCAAAAATTCGGCTTCCCCTTCATCATTGCCGTCAAGGGCCGCACCAAGGACGAGATCCTTGCCGCCTTCCAGACGCGCATCGACAACGACCGCAAAACCGAATTCGAGACCGCCTGTGCCCAGGTGGAGCGCATCGCGCTCTTGAGGCTCAGGGACATCCTGCCGCTCTAAAGGAAAAACGACAAATGGCCGGCCGCACCTACTACGCTCCCACCGGAGGTCTGCCGCCGCAGACGGACCTCATCACCGACCGCGCCGTCTTCACCGAAGCCTACGCGGTGATCCCCCGGCGCGAGTTCAGCGACATCGTCGCTAGCTACCTGCCCTTCTGGGACAAGACCCGGTGCTGGGTCATCGCGCGCCCGCTTTCGGGCTTTGCCGAGACCTTCTCGCAATATGTGATGGAAGTGCAGCCCGGCGGCGGCAGCGACCAGCCCGAGCCCGATGCAGACGCCGAGGGCGTGCTCTTCGTGGTGGAAGGCGAGATCACGGTTACCGTCGATGGCGCGGCCCATCGCCTGACGCCGGGCGGCTATGCCTTCCTGCCGCCTGCCAGCGGCTGGACCCTGCGCAACGAAAGCGCCGCCGCGGCGCGCTTCCACTGGATCCGCAAGGCCTATGAATATGTCGAGGGCATCGACGTTCCGGAACCGATCTTCGCCAACGAGAACGACATCGCCCCGACCGCGATGCCCGATACGGACGGGAAATGGGCGACCACCCGCTTCGTCGATCCGGCCGACCTGCGCCACGACATGCATGTCACCATCGTCACCTTCAAGCCGGGCGGCATCATCCCCTTCCCCGAAACGCATGTGATGGAGCACGGGCTCTACGTGCTGGAAGGCCAGGCCGTCTACCGCCTGAACCAGGACTGGGTGGAAGTGCAGGCCGGCGACTATATGTGGCTGCGCGCCTTCTGCCCGCAGGCCTGCTATTCCGGCGGCCCCGGCGATTTCCGCTATCTGCTCTACAAGGACGTCAACCGACACGCCAAGCTGGACCGGTTCTGACCGGTCGGCTGCCGAGGAAGGACAAGGCGCCATGACCCGGATCGTCGCCCAGCCGCTCACTCGCGACAACTTTGCCGAATTCGGCGAGGTCATCGAGACCGAGGACGCGCACCACTATCCGATCAACGCCGGCAAATGCGAGCGCTACCACGCGCTCGCCACCGCCGAGGCGGCAGGTCCCAACAGCCGCGTCATCCTCAACGTCTTCAAGGGAACGCCCTATGCCTTCCCGCTGAAGCTTTCGATGGTCGAGCGCCATCCCTTCGGCAGCCAGGCTTTTGTGCCGCTCTCGCCGCGCCCGTTCCTGGTGGTGGTTTGCCACGACACGGAGGAAGGCCCCGGCACGCCGCATGCCTTCATCACCAAGCCCGGCCAGGGCGTGAACTATCCGCGCAACCTCTGGCACGGCGTGCTGACGCCGATCGGCGAGCCGCAGGATTTCCTTGTGGTCGACCGCGCCGGCGACGGCGTCAATCTCGAGGAATTTTTCTACCCCGAGCCCTATGAGATCGTGCTTCCGGAAGGAATTTTGCCATGAGCACAGTCGCGCTGATCAACCGCCTGTTCGACGTCATCGAGGACGACATCGTGCCAAAGACGGCCGAGGGCGTCGCCCATGGAAACAAGCTGTTCGGCGCGGCGATCCTGCGCAAGTCCGACCAGTCGCTCGTCCTGGCCGAGACCAACAACGAGCTCGAAAACCCGCTCTGGCACGGCGAGGTCCATTGCCTGAAGCGCTTCTACGAGATGCCCAAGGCCGACCGCCCGGACACCAAGGACTGCATCTTCCTCTCCACCCACGAGCCCTGCTCGCTGTGCCTCTCCGCCATCACCTGGGCTGGCTTCGACAATTTCTACTACCTGTTCAGTCACGAGGACTCGCGCGACAGCTTTGCCATCCCGCACGACCTGAAGATCCTGAAAGAGGTCTTCACCCTCGATCCGGGCGGCTACAACGCCGAAAACGCCTACTGGAAAAGCTATTCACTGCGCCGCCTGGTGCGCGAATTGCCCGAGGCCGAGCGCGAAGAGTTGGAAGCGCGCATCGACAAGATTTCAAAGCGCTATGACGAACTGTCCGGCGCCTACCAGTCCGGCAAGGCCGACAACGACATTCCGTTGAATTAGAGCATGATCCCGAAAAGTTGCAGACTTTTCGGGCAAGATCATGCTTCAAAAACAAAATCTAAGCTTTAGCGCTTGCCGGCAGTCTCGTAGATTGCGGAACGGTCACGCTTGCCGACCGCAATCACCAGAACGACAAGCTCGCCGTCGATCACCTCATAGACCAATCGATAGCCGGAACTGCGCAGCTTGATCTTGTAGCGGTCCTTGGCATCGCGCAGCTTGGCAGAAGGCACGTGTGGATTCTCGCACCGCTCCTTGAGCTTCTTGCGGAACTGCTCGCGCGTGTTGGCGTCGAGTTTCTTCCACTCCTTCAGCGCCGATTCGAGAAATTCGAGCTCATAGCTCATCGAGCTTCACGCGGATTCGCTTTTCGCCCTTGCGTGCATCAGCGATCGCGTTGAGCTCGATATCCTCCAGCCGGTCCATCATCGCTTCGAAGGCCTTGGCCGGGACGCAGTAGAAGGCCGGCTCGTTCCGGTTGAGGATCGCAACTGGAAAACCTTCGCCGGCCGCGACAGTACCCATTGGGTTCTTCTTCAATTCAGATACGCTTGCGGTCACTTCCGCGAGGATGGTGTGGGGCATGGCTCCCTCCTTTATGAGCACCATAAATAATACCTTTAACAGGTCTTTTCAATCGGCGGCCAAGTGACGGCAATTTCCGCCGATCAGGCCGCAAACAGCAATGCGCGCGACGTTCCCTCGCCTTGCCTAGCGGCAGCCGAATGTGCCTCTATGCGCGCAACTGAGGAGAGGCATTCATGAAAACCGTTACCGAATTTCCGCGCAAGGTCGTCGAACATCCCGACATGGGGCTCATCATGCCCGACGGCTGCCGGCTTTCGGCGCGGGTGTGGATGCCGGAGGATGCCGAGCAGAATCCGGTTCCGGTGATTCTCGAGCACCTGCCCTACCGCAAGCGCGACGGAACCACGACGCGCGATTGCCTTACCCATCCCTATCTCGCCGGTCACGGCTACGCCTGCATCCGCGTCGACATGCGCGGCAATGGCGATTCCGAAGGGCTGATGGAGGACGAATATTCCGAGCAGGAATGGCAGGACGCCTGCGACGTGATTGCCTGGGCGGCAGCGCAGCCCTGGTGCAACGGCAATGTCGGCATGATGGGCATTTCCTGGGGCGGCTTCAACTCGCTGCAGGTGGCGGCCAAGCAGCCGCCGGCGTTGAAGGCCATCATCACGCTCTGCTCGACCACCGACCGCTACGCCGACGACATCCACTACAAGGGCGGCTGCCTGCTCAACGAGAATTTCGGCTGGGCCTCGACCATGCTGTCCTACTCGTCGCGCTCGCCCGATCCGGCGCTGGTCGGCGACAAGTGGCGCGAAATGTGGCTGCACCGGCTCGAGAGCCAGCCCTTCCTGGTCAGGACCTGGTTCGCCCACCAGCGCCGCGACGCCTACTGGAAGCGCGGCTCGGTCTGCGAGGACTATTCGGCGGTTCAAGCCGCCGTCCTCTCCATCGGCGGCTGGCACGACGGCTATCGCAACACGATCTCGCACCTGGTCTCCAACATCTCGGCGCCGGTGAAGGGCATCGTCGGCCCTTGGATCCACAAATACCCGCACTACGCCGCCCCCAAGCCGGCCATCGGCTTCCTGCAGGTGGCGCTGCGCTGGTGGGACCGCTGGCTGAAGGGCGTCGAGAACGGCGTCGAGAACGATCCGGCCTACCGCGCCTGGGTGATGGACAGCGTGCGCCCCAGCCGCTGGCATGACGAGCGGCCGGGCCGCTGGATTGCCGAATCGCAGTGGCCCTCGCCCCGCATCGAGACCCGCGAGATCGAGCTTCTGGCAAGCACCGCCGCGCCCGCCCTCGTTGCCTCGCCGCAGGATTGCGGCCTTACTGGCGGCGAATATTTCCCCTTCACCTACGGCCCCGAACTGCCCGGCGACCAGCGCGCCGACGACGCCCGCTCGGTCTGCTTCGACCAACCGGCCCAGCCAGAAGCCATCGACATCGTCGGCGCGCCGGAAGTGCTTGTGCGCTTCGCCTCCGACAAGCCGCAGGCCAACATGGCGGTGCGCCTGTGCGACGTGCATCCCGACGGCGCGTCCGAACTGATCTCCTACGGCGTGCTCAACCTCACCCATCGCAACAGCCACGAATTCCCCGAGACGCTGAAGCCCGGTGAGGTCGTCGAGGCGCGCGTCGTACTCGATCAGTGCGCCTACCGCCTGCCGGCCGGCCATCGTCTGCGCATCGCCGTCTCCACCGCCTACTGGCCGGCCATCTGGCCCTCGCCGGAGCCGGTGCGTCTCGAACTGTCCGAGGCAAGGCTCTCCCTGCCCGTGCGGCCGCTCGCCAAGGGCGACGAGACGAGCTTCCCGGAACCGGAAGCGGCAGCACCTTGGGCGATCGAGACGCTGCGCGACTCCAGCTCGGAACGCCACATCGACCGCGACGAGAGGACCGGCACGGTCACGCTCTCGATCACGGACGATTTCGGCGAGGTGCGCGACCTCGACCACGGCCTCGTCAGCGGCAGCATTGTGCGTGAAAAGTGGACCATCCACCCCGACGATCCGCTGTCGGCTCGCGGCGAGACCCGATGGACCGACGTCATGTCGCGAAATGAATTTTCGCTGCGTACCGAAACCCATTCGCGCATGCATTCGGACGCCAAAAACTTCTACTTCGAGGCCAGGATCGAGGCCTTCGAAGGGAACGAATTGGTGTTCGAGCGTGATTTCCGGGAGGAAATTCCGCGCGACCACATTTGACTTAGCCGGCTTCTCTATCCTAAAAGCGACACACCACTATTTGCGTCGCGACATGTCGCAATCTGCCTTACGTGAGGTGAAGCGGACCTCCACTATCCCCTTCGGGACGGTGGAGGAGCATCGCCCGTCTGGACGACATGCAGGGAGGAGAAGTCATTGTCGGATGAACTCGAATATCTGGGCCGGCGCGTTGCCGCCGGCAAGCTCAACCGCCGTGAATTTCTCGGCCGTGCCGCAGCCCTTGGCGTCAGTGCCGCATTCGCCAATACGCTTCTGACCAGCGCCGTGCGCGCTGCCGGCCCCGTCAAGGGCGGCGCGCTCAAGGCCGGCCTGCAGGGCGGCGAATCGACCGACGGCCTCGACCCGGCCGCGATCAACAACCAGGTCACCGGCGCGTTTGCGCGCTGCTGGGGCGAAAAGCTCATCGACATTGACGAGAACGGCAAGATCGTTCACCGGCTGGCCGAGGAATACGGCTCATCGGCCGACGCCAAGACCTGGACCTTCAAGATCCGCAAGGGCGTGACCTTCCACAATGGCAAGGAACTCGACGCCAATGACGTGATGGCCACCATCGAGCGCCATGCCGGCCCCGAGACCAAGTCGGGCGCGCTTGGCGTGCTGCGCGGGATCGACCAGCTGAAGGTCGACGGCAACGACTTCGTCATCACGCTGAAGGAAGCCAATGCCGACCTGCCCTTCCTGATGTCGGACTACCACCTCATCGTCCAGCCGAATGGCGGCAAGGACAATCCGCAGGCCGGCATCGGCACCGGGCCCTACAAGATCGCCTCGCACGAGCCGGGCGTGCGCGAGCTCGGCACCCGCCACGAAGGCTATTGGGACGCCGACAATGGCGGCTTCGCCGATCAGGTCGAGATCGTGGTCATCAACGATTCGACCGCCCGTATGGCCGCACTTCGCGGCGGCCAGGTGCACATGATGAACCGCGTCGAGCCCAAGATCGTCGATCTGGTCAAGCGCATCCCCGGCATCGCCATCAAGAACGTCGCCGGCGGCGCGCACTACGTGTTCGCCATGCAGTGCAACACTGCGCCCTTCGACAACAACGACCTCCGGCTGGCGCTGAAATACGCGGTCGACCGCCAGGAGATGGTCGATAAGATCGTCGGCGGCTACGGCTCGGTCGGCAACGACATTCCGGTCAACAAGTCCTATCCGCTGTTCTCGGACGACATCGAGCAGCGCGTGTTCGATCCGGAAAAGGCCGCCTTCCACTTCAAGAAGTCGGGCCACAGCGGCCCCATCCAGCTCATCACCTCCGAGGTCGCCTTCCCCGGCGCCGTCGATGCCGCCCAGCTGTTCCAGCAGAGCTGCGCCAAGGCCGGCATCCAGCTCGACGTGCAGCGCGCGCCGGGCGACGGCTACTGGGCCGAGGTGTGGAACAAGAAGCCGTTCTCGGCTTCCTACTGGGTCGGCCGTCCGACGCAGGACCAGCAGTACTCGACCGCCTACCTGTCGACCGCCGACTGGAACGAGACCCGCTTCAAGCGCGACGATTTCGACAAGCTGGTGGCGGGTGCCCGCGCCGAGCTCGACGAGGCCAAGCGCAAGGCCATGTACCGCGACATCGCCCTTCTCGTACGCGACGAAGGCGGCGCGATCATCCCGATGTACAACGACTGGATCGATGCGGTGTCGGAAAAGGTAGGCGGCTACATACCCTATCCGTCGGGCGAGCTTATGGGTGGCCTCGCGCTCGCTCGGTGCTGGCTCACCGCCTGATACGCCGCAAAAACGGGCTTTTCGAAGGGTGCCGGCCAGCCGGCACCCCTTGGTCCACAGCCGCACTGCATTTACGCCACGTAATGTCGCAATTCGCCTTGCCGAAGCCGAGATCTTCCGCGCAATATCCGCCTAACAAGCAAAACAAGACTGTTTAAAGTCATCTAACCAGAGTGAGGAACAATATATGTCCAATGAATTGGAATTCCTGAGCCATCGTGTCGCCACCGGAAAGCTCAGCCGCCGCGATTTCCTGGGCCGCGCGGCCGCCCTCGGCGTCACTGCGGCCTTCGCCAACACCCTCATGGGCAACGCCGCGCGCGCGGCCGGCCCGCAGAAGGGCGGCACGCTGAAGGCCGGCATGCAGGGCGGTGAATCGACCAACAGCCTCGATCCGGCTTCCTGGCAGAGCCAGGTGCCCTACAAGTTCGGCCGCCAGTGGGGCGAGCAGCTCGTCCAGATGTCGCCCGACGGCGAAGTGAAGCCGTGCCTGGCCGAGGAATGGGGCGCCTCTGCCGACGCCAAGGTGTGGACCTTCAAGATCCGCAAGGGCGTGCAGTTCCACAACGGCAAGGAGATGACCCCCGACGACGTTCTCGCCACCATGGAGCGCCACTCCGACGAGAACTCGAAGTCGGGCGCGCTCGGCATCATGGGCGGCATCGACAAGATCAAGGTCGACGGCCAGAACGTGGTCTTCACCCTCAAGGACCCCAACGCCGACCTGCCCTACCTGCTGGACGACTATCACCTGATGATCCAGCCGAACGGCGGCAAGGACAATCCGGTCGCCGGCATCGGCACCGGCCCCTACAAAGTGGCCGTCAACGAGCCGGGCGTGCGCCATGTCGGCGAGCGTTTTGCCAACTATTGGCGCGATGACCGCGGCTTTGCCGACACCATCGAGATCGTCGTCATCAACGACGCCACCGCCCGCACCGCCGCGCTGCAGGGCGGCCAGGTCGACATGATCAACCGCGTCGAGCCCAAGATCGTCGATCTCATCAAGCGCGTGCCGGGCGTCACCATCCAGAACGTGGCCGGCAAGGGCCACTATGTCTTCATCGCCCACTGCAACACCGCACCGTTCGACAACAACGATCTGCGCCTGGCTCTGAAATATGCGCTCGACCGCGAAGAGATGGTGAAGAAGATCCTGCACGGGTACGGCACGGTCGGCAACGACACGCCGATCAACAAGGCCTACCCGCTCTTCGCCGAGATCGAGCAGCGCACGTTCGACCCGGAAAAGGCCGCCTTCCACTACAAGAAGTCCGGTCACAGCGGCTCGGTCCTGCTGCGCACCTCCGACGTCGCCTTCCCGGGCGCCATCGATGCGGCACAGCTCTACCAGCAGAGCGCTGCCAAGGCCGGCATCACCATCGAGGTCAAGCGCGAGCCCGGCGACGGCTACTGGTCGGAAGTGTGGAACAAGCAGCCCTTCTCGGCTTCCTACTGGGGCGGACGCCCGACGCAGGACCAGATGTACTCCACCGCCTACTATTCGAAGGCCGACTGGAACGACACTCGCTTCTTCCGCGAGGACTTCGACAAGATGCTGTTCCAGGCCCGCGCCGAGCTCGACAAGGACAAGCGCGTCGCGCTCTACAAGTCGATGGGCGAGATGGTTCGCGACGAAGGCGGCGTGATCACGCCGATGTTCAACGACTTCATCGACGCGACCGGCCCGAAGGTCGGCGGCTGGTACCAGGACGGCAACCAGGAGATGATGGGCGGCTACGCCCTGTCGAAGTGCTGGGTCCAGGCGTGAGTCCGGCTCGGCTGAGATGTCCTCGCTCCTGAAACTGGTGGCCCAGCGCGTCGCGCTGGGCCTGCTCCTGCTGCTCGCCGTCTCGGTGCTGATCTTCGTTGGTACGCAGATCCTGCCGGGCGACGTGGCACAGTCCATCCTTGGTCAATCCGCAACGCCCCAGGCGCTTGCCAACCTGCGCGAACAGCTGGGCCTGAACGACCCCGCTTATGTCCGCTACTTCCACTGGCTCTGGGGCATGCTGCACGGCGACATGGGCACCGCCCTGTCGAACGGGCAGGATATTGCCTCCTCGCTCAGCGGACGACTGAAGAACACGCTGTTCCTCGCCTTCTGGGCGGCAATCGTCTCGGTGCCGCTGGCCATCATCCTCGGCCTCATCGCCGTGCGCCACAAGAACGGCTTCGTCGACAAGCTCATTTCCGGCCTCACGCTGGCCTCCATCTCGCTGCCGGAATTCTTCATCGGCTACCTGCTGATCTATTTCGTGGCAGTGCAGATGCAGTGGTTCCCCAGCGTGTCGACAGTCTATGACGGCATGTCGTTCCTCGACCGCATGAAGGCGATCGCGCTGCCCGCGGCAACGCTGACGCTGGTGGTGCTGGCGCATATGATGCGCATGACGCGTGCGGCCATCCTCAACGTCATGCAGTCGGCCTATATCGAGACTGCCGAGCTCAAGGGGCTCACCCCCTTCGAGATCATCCGGCGCCACGCCTTCCCCAATGCGATTGCTCCGATCGTCAACGTGGTGATGCTGAACCTCGCCTATCTCGTCGTCGGCGTGGTCGTGGTCGAAGTCATCTTCGTCTATCCCGGCATGGGGCAGTATCTGGTCGACCATGTCGCCAAGCGCGACGTGCCGGTGGTGCAGGCCTGCGGCCTGATCTTCGCTGCCGTCTATATCGGCCTCAACATCATCGCCGACATCACGGCCATCGTGTCCAATCCGCGCCTCAGGCATCCGAAGTAAGGGGGACGGGTTCATGCTGACCTTGAAAAACATACCGCTGAGCGCCTGGCTGGGGCTCATCGTGACCGGCCTGTTCGCCTTTGCCGCCATCTTCGCGCCACTGGTGGCGCCGTTCCCCAATGCCGAGATCGTCGGCGACGTGTGGGAGCCGATGTCGGCAGCGCACTGGCTGGGCACCGACAATCTCGGCCGAGACCTGCTCTCGCGCATGATCTTCGGCGCACGCACGACGATCACGATCGCCGCGCTCGCCACGGCCTTGTCGTTCACGCTGGGCTCGACCCTCGGCTTCACCGCCGCGGTCATCGGCGGCTGGTTCGATCAGACCATGTCGCGCGGCGTCGATCTCCTGATGGCGATCCCCACGCTCATCTTCGCACTGGTGGTGCTCTCGGTGCTGCCCGGCAATATCGTGACGCTCATCCTGGTCATGGGCGTTCTCGATTCCACACGCGTCTACCGCCTGGCCCGCGCCGTAGCGGTCGACATCAACGTCATGGACTACGTCGAGGCCGCCAAGCTGCGCGGCGAAGGCCGCGGCTGGATCATCTTCCGCGAGATCCTGCCCAATGCGCTGTCGCCGCTGGTGGCGGAGCTCGGCCTGCGCTTCATCTTCGCCGTGCTGTTCCTTTCGGCCCTGTCCTTCCTCGGCCTCGGCGTTCAACCGCCGGAAGCCGATTGGGGCGGCATGGTCAAGGAGAACAAGGAAGGCATCGTGTTCGGCATCCCCGCAGCGCTCATCCCTGCCGCGGCAATCGCGGTCCTGGCCATTTCGGTCAACCTCGTGGCCGACTGGATCCTCAACCGCACCACCGATCTGAAGGGAGGCCGCGGCAATGGATAGGCTCGCATCGAAATCCACCGGCACATCCGAAAAGCTGCTCGACATCCGCAACCTCAAGATCGAGGCCACCGTCTATCCGCCGGGCGAAGCGCCGCGCAACATCGTCATCGTCGATGGCGTGTCGGTGTCGCTCGAGCGTGGAAAGGTGCTTGGCCTCATCGGCGAATCCGGCGCGGGCAAGTCCACCATCGGCCTGTCCTCCATGGGCTATGGCCGCGGCGGCGTGCGAATTACCGGCGGCGAGGTCATCCTCAACGGCCGCGACATCCTGAAAGGCGGCAAAGGTGGCCTGAGGGCACTGCGCGGCCGCGAGGTCTGCTACGTCGCCCAGTCGGCGGCCGCAGCCTTCAACCCGGCTCACAGGCTGATGAAGCAGGTGATCGAGGCTTCGCTCAAGCACGGCGTCTCCAGCCGCGCCGAGGCCGAGAAGCGCGCGGTGAACCTCTTCCGCAAGCTCAGCCTTCCGGACCCGGAAAACATCGGCAAGCGATTCCCGCACCAAGTGTCGGGCGGCCAGCTGCAGCGCGTCATGACCGCCATGGCGCTATGCTCCGAACCCGACCTGATCGTCTTCGACGAACCGACCACCGCCCTCGACGTCACCACCCAGATCGACGTTTTGGCGGCGATCAAGGATGCGATCCGCGACACCGGCGTCGCCGCACTCTACATCACCCACGATCTTGCCGTGGTGGCGCAGGTTGCCGACGAGATCGCCGTGCTGCGGCACGGCAAGCTGGTCGAATGGGGCGATACGCGTCAGATCATCACCCAGCCCACGCAGGAATACACCAGCCAGCTCGTCTCGGTGCATGAGATCGCGCATGAAGAGCAGGCACCGGGCAAGGCGGCGGCGCTGTCGGTGAAAAATGTCACCGCGGCTTATGGCGGCGGCGCGATCAAGGTGCTGAAGAACGTCTCGGTAGAAATCGCCGCCGGCCAGACGCTGGCCGTGGTGGGCGAGTCCGGCTCTGGCAAATCCACGCTCGGCCGCGCCATCACCGGCCTGCTGCCGCCGCTCGAAGGCAGCATCACCTTCGGCGGACGCACCCTGCCCTCCCGGCTCGCCGACCGCAGCAAGGAGGACCTGCGCCAGCTGCAGATGATCTACCAGATGGCCGACGTGGCGATGAACCCGCGCCAGACCGTGGGCACCATCATCGGCCGGCCGCTGGAGTTCTATTTCGGCCTGCGCGGGCGCGAACGTGACAAGCGCGTGGCCGAGCTGCTCGACAAGATCGAGATGGGCAAGGGCTTTGTCGACCGCTACCCGGCCGAGCTGTCAGGAGGCCAGAAGCAACGCGTCTGCATCGCCCGGGCGCTGGCGGCTAAGCCGAGCCTGATCATCTGCGACGAGGTGACCAGCGCGCTCGACCCGCTGGTGGCGCACGGCATCCTCCAGCTGCTGCTCGAGCTGCAGAAGGAAGAGCAGGTCGCCTATCTCTTCATCACCCACGACCTCGCCACCGTGAAGACCATCGCTGACTCCATCGCGGTGATGTATCGCGGCGAGATCGTGCGCTACGGGCCGAAGAGCCAGGTTCTGACCCCGCCTTTCGACGCCTATACCGACCTACTGCTGTCTTCCGTTCCGGAGATGGAAGTGGGCTGGCTGGAAAAGGCGATCACTGGCCGCCGCATGGCAAGCGCCGGCAACTGAGCCCGGGTGGATACTTCGTTGCGCGCCGATTTTCGACGCGCAACGGACTGTCTAACAGCTTGAATCTGCGTATCATTCTTCCCGAGAATCGATTCCGGTTCTCGGGATTTCTTTTAGGTCGGAGAGGCCCATGCCGCTGAAGAACAAGCTGTTGCTCATCATCCTCGACGGCGTGCCCTACCGCAACTGGCGCCGGCTGTTCGGCAACCTTGAGGGCTGGGTGCAGTCGGGCGATGCGCGCGTGTGGAAGATGCGCTCGGTGCTGCCCTCCACCTCGGCCTGCTGCTACGCCTCGATCCACACCGGCGTGTCGCCGCAAGTTCACGGCATCCTTTCCAACGAGAACCGTTTTAGGGTCGAGCAGCCCGACCTGTTCTCCGAGATTTCCAGGGCCGGCGGCAAGACCGGCGCGGTGACGCATTCCTACTGGTCGGAATTCTTCAACCGCTATCCCTTCGATCTCGTCGAAGACATGGAATATGACGAGCCGGGCGGGCCGATCACCCATGGCCGTTTCCACACCATGACCGGCTACAACCATAAGAACCAGATGACGCCGAGCGATGTCGATCTCTTCGCCACGCTGACCATGCTGACAAAGCGCCACGGCATCGACTACGGCATACTGCACACCTGCACGCTCGACTCCATGGGCCACCGCTATGGCCACGACTGCATCGAGATGGACCACGCCTGCTACGCCATGGACGGCATGCTGGCGGCCTTCCTGCCCAAATGGCTGGAAGCCGGCTTTGAGGTGATGGTCACCGCCGACCACGGCCAGACCGACCGTGGCCACCATGGCGGGCGCGAGGACGATCAGCAGGATTTCGCGCTCTACTATTTCGGCCGGGGGGACGGTCCGCAGGCAGACGCCCTGCTCGATCAGTTGCAGCTGGCTCCCACGGTGCTTAGCCGCCTCGGCGTAGAGATTCCTGACTCGATGAGGGCCAAGCCGTTCTTGGGATAGGTGGCAGGGCGGACCACCGCCCCTTCCTCATCCTCGGGCGTGGGTGCGGTGGGAACGCACCCACCCCACTTCGTCATCCTCGGGCCGGAGCACGAGCGCAGCGAAGTGCGCAGGACCCGGGGATCCATGCCGGTCGATTGAACCTGCCACGGCGGTGCCGAAAGAGCCTGTCGCGTGGTACGGCGTGGATGAATTTCGAGACCGATCAGCGCCAACTCATTGAAATCATTCGCGCCGAAAGAAATCCGTAGCCCATTTCATCCGCCACCTTTCCGCCTCCCACATAATCCTCCGCATCGGCCTCACCGGGAACACGGGTCATGAACCGGATGAGCGTGGAGGCCGACGATGTCCGGGCTGGTGGCGTGACGGTAGCGCTGCTGGGCGATGAGCCCCCAAGTCCGGGCCTAGGGAGCGGCTGGCCGCGCGAATGTGGAGGCGACTGAGCGTGGCAAGAGCATCGAACGGGCGGTCGAAGGGCCGCAAGATTTACCTAAACGAGCGCGTCCGACGACCGCCCGTCTTCCCAGGTTCTTTGACAACAGCCAGACGCGAGAGCGGGCGTGGCACCGAATAAGTGCGTCCTTCGAGGCTCGCTACGCTCGCACCTCAGGATGAGGGGGGTGGGTGCGGCAACTCAAGATGAGGGAGGTCGGCGCGGTGGCACCCTCGGACGGAGGCGGGCGACAACGGTAGCCCTCATGGTGAGGCGCGCAGTGCAGCGAAGCGTAACGGAGCCTCGAACCACGAGGGCGGGATGAAGCGCGCGACCATCCCTCCCCAGGTAGAAGACTCAATACGGCCAGTCGCCCTTCCCAAGCGCACGCACCGCATCGACGATGCGCGTAAAACTCTCCCGCGCACGGCCGACCGAGTGGCGGGCGCGCAGATAGCCATGTACCAGGCCGGGCTCGTCGAACCACCAGGCCTTGCCGCCGGCGGCAAGGATATGGTCGCGATAGTCGCGGCCGTCATCCGACAGCGGGTCGCATTCGGCGGTGATGACGGCCGTGGGCGGCAAGCCGGCATAGCCCGTATCGTTGAACGGCGCGAAGGTGACGTCCTTTGAAATGTTCCGGCCGCCGGCGCGCATGTCGCGATAATAGTCCATGTCGCGCACGCTCAGCAGCGGCGCGTCGGAATGGGTGAGATAGGAGCCCTGCCCGAGCTTGCCGCCGAGGCCCGGATAGATCAGCACCTGGCCGATGGCCGCCCGGTCATGCCCGCGTGTGGTGTGCGCCACCGCCGCCGCCAGATTGCCGCCGGCCGAGTCGCCGCACAGCACGATCGGCTGCGCATAGGTCTTCGCCGCCCATTCGAAGGCCGCGCGGCAATCGTCATAAGCTGCGGGGTGCGTGTGTTCCGGCACCAGGCGGTAGTCGACCGACACCACCTCGTAGCCGGTGCGCTCGCAGATTTCGGCGCAGACGTCGTCATGACTGTCGAGCCCGCCGAGGATAAAACCGCCGCCGTGGAAATAGAGCACCACCGCCGCGTCGTTCGGCTCGGCGTTGCGATAGATGCGGACCGGAATTTTGTGCGTCGGCGTCTCGACGGCGGCGTCGGCCGCAGTCACGCTTGCCGGATAGCCGGCGTGGAACTCGCGGCACATCCGGTCATAGGTGCGCCGCTGTTCCTCCACGCTGTGGTCGACCGCGTCCGGCGGATAGAAGCTGTTGGTGCGGTCGATGAAAGCCCAGGTCTCGGCATCGATCAGCTTGCTGTAGTCGGTCATCGGTCGTCCTCCTGCACTGCTATTCTATTTGCCCTTCCACACCGGTTCGCGCTTTTCGGCGAAGGCGCGGAAGCCCTCCATGTTGTCGTCCGAGGCGTAGAGCTCGTCGACGGTGCGGAACTTGCGCTTGGTGATCCAGTTCATGGCGTCCTGGAACTCCATCGCCTCGGCCCTGCGAGCCACTTCCTTGATGGAAGCGAAGACCAGCGGCGGGCCACCGGCGAGCAGGCGGGCGATCTCCCAGACGCGGTCCTCGAGCTTGTCAGCCGGCAGCACTTCGTTGACGAGGCCCCAGCGGTGCGCCTCGGCCACATCCATCCAGCGGCCAGTGAGCAAGAGGTCCATGGCAATATGGTAGGGAATGCGCTTGGGCAGCTTGATGGTCGCGGCATCGGCCAGCGTGCCTGCCTTGATTTCCGGCAGCGCGAAGCTCGAATGCTCGGAGGCGTAGATCAGGTCGCACGACAGCGCGAGCTCGAAGCCGCCGCCCACCGCCATGCCGTTGACGCAGGCGATCACCGGCTTGTTGAGGTCACGCAGTTCCTGCAGGCCGGCGAAACCGCCGACACCATAGTCGCCGTCGACGGCATCGCCATTGGCCGCGGCCTTGAGGTCCCAGCCGGCGGAAAAGAACTTTTCGCCGGCAGTCTTCACGATGCAAACGCGCAGTTCGGGGTCGTCGCGGAAGGCCTGGAAGGTCAAGCCCATCTGGCGCGAGGTGGCAAGGTCGATCGCATTGGCCTTGGGCCGGTCGAGCGTGACCTCGAGAACGGCGCCTTCGCGGCGGGTTTTGATAACGTCGGACATTTTTTTGGAAACCTCCCTGGCGGCTCAGCCTTCGGCCGAGACCGCAACCTTCTTCTCGTGGGAAACGGCCGTGGCCGCTTCGCCATCATTCGTCACCAGCAGCGCGTCGGCGATCCAGGCGCCCTTGCCCTCGCCGCAGACGATGAGCGGGTTCACGTCGAGTTCCTCGATGGTGCCCGCGCGTTCCTGGACGAAGCGCGAAATGGCGAGGATCGCATCCACCGCAGCCGAAACGTCAGCCTTGGCGCGGCCGCGATAGCCGTCGAGCAGCGGGTAGAGCCGCAGGCTCTTCAGCGCCGCCTCGACTTCTTCACGGGACGCCGGCAGAAGCAGGGTTGCGCTATCCTTGAGCAGTTCGACCAGCACGCCACCGGTGCCCACGGTCATGACCGGGCCGAACAGCGCATCGCGCGTGACGCCGACGATCAGCTCGGCAACGCCCCCCTCCACCATGCGCTCGACATAGAGCCCAGTGCCCAGCGGTAGCAGAGCCTCGGCTGTCGCCCGCACTTCTTCGGCGGATTTGAGGTTCAGTTTAACCGCGCCGAGTTCGCTCTTGTGGGCGACGCCCAGCGCCTTGAGCGCTACCGGGAAGCCGAGCTTCTCGGCCGCCGCGACAGCCTCGGCGACGCTGGCCGCGCGGGCTCCTTGCGGCACGGCAAGACCGGCAGAACGAAGCAGCGCCTTGGCTTCGGCTTCGTCGGGCGTATTCCGACCGGCACCTGCGGCCGAACTCGCATTCGATCCGATGGCACCGCTTGCCAGCCGCGCCCACGCCTCGCCGATGAACGCCGCCGCTTCGGCCGCGTCCATCGCCTCGACGATACCCTGCAGGGGCACGACGCCGCGCTTGAACAGCTCGGCGGCGTGCGCCTCGGTCACGTTTTCCAGCATTGAGGCAACAATGGCGCCACGCGCCTTGTTGGTCCGCAGCGCGGACTCGAAGGCACGCATCGTCGGCCACCAGTCGGCATCCGAGCAACGGTCGCCGCGCGGGAAATCGAGCACCAGCATATTGAGGTCGAACCCGCCCGACACCATCGCGGTGAAGGTGTCGGTCATGGCCGGTTCGTTGTTCCAGATGAAGGTGTGGTAGTCGAGCGGATTGGCCACCGCCACGAAGGAGCCGAGCGTCGATTTCACCCGCGCCCAGTGCTCCTCGGTCAGCTTGGGGAAGCGCACCTTGCGGCCTTCCGCGCTGTCGGCCATCACCGAGGCCTCGCCGCCCGAGCAGCTCATGGAAGACAGCGTGTAGCCGGGAAGCGGGCCGAAAGCGTGCAGAAGCTTCAGCGTTTCGAGAAGCGAGGGGATCGAGTTCACCCGCGCAATGCCGAGCCGCTTGAGGAAGGCGTCCGACGAAGCGTCGGTACCTGCAAGCGAGGCCGTATGCGACACGGTCGCGGCGCGCGCCTGTTCGGAACGGCCGACCTTCATCGCCACGATCGGCTTGTTCAGCTCGCGTGCCCGAGCTGCCAGCCGTTCGAAACCGTCGACCTTGTCGAAGCCTTCAATGTGCAGGCCCAGGCAGGAAACGCGGTCGTCCTCGATCAGGCCGAGCGCCATTTCGGAGAGGCCGGTCTGCGCCTGGTTGCCCGCCGTCATCAGGAAGGCGATGGGCAGGCCGCGCTGCTGCATGGTGATGTTGCAGGCGATGTTGGACGACTGCGTGATGATCGCAACGCCGCGCGTGCCGGGCTCCAGTCGCTGGCCGCCATGCTGGTCGGGCCAGAGCAGAGCGCCGTCGGCATAGTTGATCAGGCCGTAGCAGTTCGGCCCGATGATGGGCATGGAGCCGGCAGCGGCGACCAGTTCGGCCTGCAGGCGCTCGCCGTTGTCATCGTCGGCGCCGGCTTCGAGGAAGCCGGAGGCAAAGCAGATCGCGCCGCCCGCGCCGCGCTCGGAAAGCTCGCGCACGATGTCGATAGTGGCGAAGCGATTGACGCCGATGAAGACGGCGTCGGGCGCGCCCGGCAGATCGGCGACGGAGGCATAGGCCTTCACGCCTTCCACCTCGTCGCGCTTGGGATGCACCGGCCAGATATCGCCGGCAAAGCCCATCTTCAGCGATTGCTTGACGACATTGGGCGCGAAAGAGCCGCCCCCGATGACCGCAATCGATTTGGGGCGCAGGAGCCGTTCAAGACGCAGCATGGCTCAGCCTCCGACGGCGCGCAGCAGTGCGCGGCTGATGATGTGGCGCTGGATCTCGGACGTGCCTTCCCAGATGCGCTCGACGCGGGCGTCGCGCCAGATGCGCTCCAGCGGCAGGTCGTCCATCAGGCCCATACCGCCATGGATCTGGATCGCCTCGTCGGCGATGAAAGCCAGAACCTCGGTGGCCTTGAGCTTGGCCATGGCCATGTCCTGATCGGTCACGGTGCCCTGGTCGTACTTCCAGCCGGCTTCGCGGGTCAGGAGTTCGGCCGCCTTCAGCTCGGTCGCCATGTCGGCGAGCTTGAAGGAGACGCCCTGGAACTTGCCGATCTGCTGGCCGAATTGCTCGCGCTGGGCGGCATATTCGATGGCGTGGCCAAGCGCGCGCTCGGCACGTCCGAGACAGGTCGAGGCGACCTGCAGGCGGGTTGCGCCCAGCCAGCTATTGGCGACCTCAAAGCCCTTGTGGACCTCGCCGAGCACCTGGCTCTTGGGCAGGCGGCAGTTGTCGAATTCCAGGATCGCATTGGTGTAGCCGCGATGCGACACGTTGCGGTAGCCGTCACGGACATTGAAGCCAGGCGTGCCCTTGTCGACGAAGAAGGCGGTGATCTTCTTGCGCTTGCCGCGCGGAGAATCCTCTTCGCCCGAAGCCATGAACACGATGGCGAAATCGGCGATGTCGGCGTGGCTGATAAAATGCTTGGTGCCGTTGAGTATCCAGTCGTCGCCGTCCTGCACCGCACTCGCCTTCATGCCGCGCAGGTCGGAACCTGCGCCCGGCTCGGTCATGGCCAGGCAGTCCCACTTCTCGCCGCGGATGCAAGGGTAGAGGTACTTTTCCTTCTGCTCGTCGGTGCCGGCAAGCAGGATGTTCGACGGGCGCGCCACGCAGGTCCAGTGCAGCGCATAGTTGGCGCGACCGAGTTCCTTTTCGTAGAGCAGCCAGGACACGGTATCGAGGCCCGCGCCACCGACTTCGGCGGGCATGTTGGCGGCGTAGAGGCCGGCCTCGATCGCCTTGGCCTTGATCTCGTCGATCAGCTCGCGACGCAGGTGCCCGGTGCGCTCCACCTCCGCCTCATGCGGATAAAGCTCGTTTTCGACAAAGGCCCGCGTCGTGTCGACGATCAGGCGCTGTTCTTCGGAAAGACCGAAATCCATGATTAACCTCCCATGCAGGCGACATGATCGCCCAAAATTCGACCCCCACCCGGGTCTCGCCCGTCCTTCGCCCGGGGCGGGGCAATTGCATATGTCGCGACTTACCCCCACTCCGCCTCGCTCCGCTCGGCACCTCTCCCCCTCAAAAGGGGAGAGGAAGGGCGCCAGCCTTGCGGACGGGCGTTTCCTCTCCCCCGTCGATCGGGGGAGAGGTGGCGCGCGAAGCGCGACGGAGTGGGGGGTCGAATGTCAGCGACACAAACCTTAAGCCGCGGTCTTCCTCTTGACCGCGGCTGCCTTCTTCACCGGCTTGTCAGCCTTGGCCTTGGCGGCCGCCTTCGAGACGGGCTTCTTGGCGGCCAGTTTGGCGAGGCGCTTGGTGTAGTCGTTGTGCAGTTCGCCGGCGCCCCAGCCCTTGCCCTTGTTCTGCTTGCCGAGCGCTTCCATGATGGCGACGAGGTTGTCGTCGCGGATCTTTTCCAGCTCGCGGATCGACCATTTGTCGGACTGCTCGTCGGACTGGCCGGCGATGAGATCGACCAGCTCATCATTGAACTCCGGCACGTCCATCAGCTTGGTCCACGGCCAGGACAGGCACGGGCCGAACTGGGCCATGAAGTGGCGCATGCCCGCCTCGCCGCCGGCGATGCGATAGACCTGGAACATGCCCATCTGCGCCCAGCGCAGGCCGAAGGAGTAGCGCATGATGTCGTCGAGTTCCTCGACCGAGCAGATGCCGTCCTTGATCAGCCACAGCGCCTCGCGCCAGGCGGCTTCCAGCAGGCGGTCGCCGACGAAGGCCTCGATCTCCTTGCGGATGACCACCGGCTTCATGCCGATGGAAACATAGAGCTCGCGCGCCTTGTCGATGAAGGCCGGCGTGGTCTTCTCGCCGCCGACGATTTCGACCAGCGGCAGGAGGTAGACCGGGTTGAACGGATGGCCGACGACCAGACGCTCCGGATGCTTCAGAGCCGGCTGCATGTCGGTCGGCTTGATGCCGGAGGTGGACGAGCCGATCAGCGCGTCGGCCGGGGCATGGGCGTCGATCTCGGCCAGCACCTTGTGCTTGATGTCGAGCCGTTCCGGCACGCTTTCCTGGATGAAGTCGGCGCCCGTCACCGCCTCGGCGATGGTCTTGGCAAAGGTCAGCTTGCCTTCTTGGGGCAGGCCGTCGGGCAGCATCTGCTTGTAGGCGCGGCGCGCGCCCTTCATCACCTCGTCGACCTTGCGCGAGGCCTCGGGATCGGGATCGTAGATCGCAACGTCGATGCCGTTCAGCAACAGACGCGCGACCCAGCCCGCGCCGATGACTCCGCCGCCGATGGCGGCTGCTTTCTTGATACTGCTCATGCGGATGCTCCCGCTCTCTGGCTGGCTGTTTGGGGATTGACGAGCGCGACGCGCTCGCCGACGCGGATGACCGCGGGATCGTAGGCCTGGCGGGAGAACACCCTCTCCACCATGGGCCGGAAGAAATCGAGCGGCAGGGTTTCGTAGTCGGGATCGAAGCTCGACTGGTCCCACCGCTCGCAGAACTGGTCGCAGTCGTCGTAGTAGGGGTGTCCGGCAAATTTATCGCGCGCGTGGCGATTGCCGCCGACGTGATGCGCGTAATAGAGCCGCTGGAAATCCCCGTGCTTCTCGACCACCCAGTGGCATTGCTCGCGAATGAACGGCCGCAGGATCGCGGCCGCATATTCGTCGTGGTTGTAGGGCGCGTAGATGTCGCCGATGTCGTGCAGGAGGGCGCAGACAACCCAGTCGTCGTCAGCGCCATCATGCCAGGCACGGGTGGCGGCCTGCAGCGAATGGCCAAGCCGCGTGACCTTGTAGCCCGACAGGCTCTCGTCGAGCTTTACCAGGGCGTCGAGAAGATGCCTTCCGGTCTTTGTGGCAAACTCCACCTCGTGCTCGTTGAGGAAGGCGTAGTCCTCGCGGTCGCCATCCTTCATCGCCGTGAACTTGACCGTTTCCATGGCGTCCTCTCCCTTTTCCGCCTGGAACCTTTGCCGGCTTATGCCGGCAAGGGCGCGCGCTTGGTTAGGTTCAGCTTCTGGCGCACCTCTTCCGGCCCGATCACCCGGGCGCCCATGCGCTCGATGATGCCGACAGCGCGATCAACCAGCTGTGCGTTGGTCGCCAGCACGCCCTTGTCGAGCCACAGATTGTCCTCAAGGCCGACGCGGACGTTGCCGCCGGCAATCACTGCGGCCGCGGCATAGGCCATCTGGTTACGGCCGAGCGAGAAGGCCGACCAGTTCCAATCCGACGGCACGTTGTTGACCATGGCCATGAACGTGTTGAGGTCGTCCGGCGCACCCCACGGCACGCCCATGCAGAGCTGCACCAGCGCGTCGGGCTTCAGCACGCCTTCCTTCACCAGCTCCTTGGCGAACCACAGATGGCCGGTGTCGAAAGCCTCGATCTCAGGCTTGACGCCCAGCTCGGTCATCATGCCGCCCATGGCGCGCAGCATGCCCGGCGTGTTGGTCATGACATAGTCGGCTTCGTTGAAGTTCATCGTGCCGCAGTCGAGCGTGCAGATCTCGGGCAGGCACTGGCGCACATGCTCCATGCGATTGGAGGCGCCGCCCATGTCGGTGCCCTGCTCCTTCAGCGGCAGCGGCTGCTCCGGCGAGCCGAACACCATGTCGCCGCCCATGCCGGCGGTCAGGTTCAGCACCACGTCGACATTGGCGTCGCGGATGCGCTCGGTCACCTCGCGATAGAGATGGACGTCGCGGCGCGGCTTGCCGGTCTCGGGGTCGCGCACATGGCAGTGGACGATGGCAGCACCTGCCTTGGCCGCCTCGATGGCCGATTCGGCGATCTGCTTGGGCGAGCGGGGCACGTGCGGGCTACGGTCCTGCGTTCCGCCCGAGCCGGTCACGGCACAGGTGATGAAGACCTCGCGATTCATGGAAAGCGGCATAAATTCCTCCAGTCGATCGGCGCGAAACTGCCGTTCGGGTTCATGCCCATACGTCGCGCCGTTCCTCCATCGCGATCATTGCCTCCCTTGCGCGGCGCTGCTTTGCACTTTACGAACATCAGTTGATGAAAAGCGAAAAGCCCTCAGTCTTTGTTCCCGACCGTTCGCCGCTCAAGGTGACGATGCTGGTTTTCTCCGGCTGCTCCATCATGTGCGTTGCATCTGCCGTCGATCCGCTGCGCGCGGCCAACCGCGTTTCGGGCGAAATGCTGTTCGACTGGAAGCTGGTTTCGGTCGACGGCGAGCCGCCGGTGACGACTTCCGGTCTGCCGGTGGCGGTCAGCGGCAAGTTCGATCCGACCGAAACGACCGACGTGCTGGGCATCATCGGCGGCTTTGGCACCAAGACGCTTGGCACCCCAGCGCTATTGGCGGGCCTGCGCCGCGTCGCACGCTCGGCGCGCGCGGTGGGCGGCATCGAGGCCGGCACCTGGCTGGTCGGCCGCGCCGGGCTGCTCGAAGGCCGGACGGCGACGACGCACTGGGAGGACATGGAGGATTTCACCGCCGCCTTTCCGGGCGTCGACGTGCGGCCGGACCGCTACATCATCGACGGGCCGATCTTCACCTCGGGCGGCGCCTCGCCCACCTTCGACCTGATGCTGCATCTGATCCGCTCGCGCCTCGGCATGGCGGTGGCGCTCGATGTCGCCAGCGTCTTCATCTACGATCAGGCGCGTGCGGCGACCGATGCGCAGCCGCTGGTCTCGCTCGGCCGTCTCGACGGCTACGACCCGCGGCTTGCTCAGGCGATCCGGCTCATGGAAGCACATATCGACCAGCCGCTGACGATCTCGGCCATCGCCCGGCGCGCCGGCGTGACCAGCCGCGCGCTGGAAAAGATCTTTGGCAAGTCGATCGGCGAGCCGCCCGGCGCCTACTATCTGCGCCTGCGTCTCAGCGCGGCGCGGCGGCTTGTCGTGGATACCTCCGTGCCCATGGCCGACATCGCCGCGCGCACCGGCTTTTCCAGCGCCGCCGGTTTTTCGCGCGCATTTGCCAAGACATTCGGCATGTCGCCGACCCAGCTTCGCCGGCGCTGACTAGCGGCAAGCCAGTATCCAATCCGTTGCGGCCGCGATGTCCTCGACCACTTCAGTCGGACGCGGCTCGAAACGCATCTCGTCGCCAGCCCGATATTTTCCCGTCCGCACCAGCAGTGCCGCGGAAAACCCGGCTCGCAAAGCGCCAGCGGTGTCGCCTTCGGCATCGTCACCGACCATGACCGCCTCGCCGGGCGGGCAGTCCATGCTGGCGAGTGCGGAAAGAAAAAACTCGGGCGCCGGCTTGCCGAGCACAGTCGCCTTGCGCCCACTGGCGAACTCGAGCGCGCGGACGAAAGGTCCGGCATCGAGGCTTAGCTTGCCATCGGCATCCTTGAACACACGGTTGTCGGCCAGCGCCAGAAACGCTGCCCCGTCACTCAGCAAGCGGAAGGCTGCATTGAGGCTCGAATAGTCGAAGGCATCTGCCGCGTCGCCAATCACCACGGCAAGCCCCCTGCCCGTCGGCAGGTCGCGAAAATCGGGCTCGAGCGCCGGATGGATCAGGAGATGAGCCGAGCAGTCATGCGCCTTCAGCCAATCGCGTGCGGCTTGTGCGGGCGTAAAAAGCTCGTCGTCGCCGACCTCGATGCCGAGCTTTGCGAGCCGTGCAAGAACATCCTTCCTGGCCGAACGCGTGGTGTTGCTGACGAAGCGCAGCGGCAGCCCGGCCTCGCGCAATCGCCGGACGGAGACGGCCGCCTGCTTTATCGGGCTATCGCCGTCATAGAGCACTCCGGACAGGTCCAGAAGCACGCCGCTGATCATGGGGGAAGCATGGCGAAGTGCTGCGGCTTCGTCAAATCTGACGCGGCCGCAGATCATTACCTCCAAGGTAATTGGTTCGAGGTGCAGCTCGGCTCACAAAGGGATCGTCCAAGACGAAACCCGATGGAGACACACCATGACAGAGCTCGAAACGATCGCGAAGAACTACATCGCCGCCTGGAACGAAGCCGAACCGGCCCGCCGGCGCGAGCTGCTGGAAGCCGCCTTCGCCGCCGACATCCGCTACCATGACCCCATCATGCAGGGCGACGGCCACGCCGGCATCGGCGCACTGATCGACGGCGTGCACCAGCAGTTCCCCGGCTTCCGCTTCAGCCTGAAGGGCAAGCCGGACGGCTTTGCCGACAACATCCGCTTTTCCTGGGGCCTCGGCCCGGATGGCAGCGAAGCGGTCATCGAAGGCACCGATTTCGGCGTCATCGAAGACGGTCGGCTGAAGCGCGTCACCGGCTTTCTCGACAGGGTGCCGGTGTGACATGCCCGACCCGCATACCCTCCCCGTTGTGGGGAGGGTACGCACCCATCACATCGTGCTTCTGACCGCCGGATAGAGCGCGCGATAGCGCCCGTAGGCTTCGGCATAAGCACCGGCCAGCGCCGCGTCGGGTTCGATGGTTTCGGCCGTCGCCGGCGCGGTGCAGACGGCGAACGGGTCGGCACCTTCGGCCGCTATCAGGCCCAGCCGCGCCGCTCCGAAGGCAGCGCCGAAATCGCCGTCTGCCGGCAGGTCGACCGGAAGCCCGAGCGCGGTGGCAATCGCCTTCAGCCAGTAGCGAGAGCGAGAGCCGCCGCCGATCGCCGTCACGCGCGTCAGCTTCGTGCCGGCCGAGGCCAGCGCCTCAAAACTGTCGCGGAAGGCAAAGGCCACGCCTTCCAGCACTGCCTGCGTAAGGGCGGCGCGGTCGGATTCGCGGTCGAGCCCGCCGAACACGCCGCGGATTGCCGCATCGTTGTGCGGCGTACGCTCGCCCGAAATGTAAGGCAGGAAGGTGACGCCCGAAGGCGCCCGCAAGGCATCGCCAAGCTCGCCGGCCAGCTCGCCCGCGCTCCTGCCGGTGATGCCGGCAAGCCAGTTGAGCGAGTCCGTGGCGGCAAGGATCACGCCCATCTGGTGCCAGGCATTGGGCAGCGCGTGACAGAAGGTGTGCACGGCACTTTCCGGGTTAGGCAGATAGGCGCCGTTGGCGGCGAACAGCACGCCCGAGGTTCCGAGCGAGACAAAAGCCTCGCCGGGCTTAACCGTGCCCATGCCGCAGGCGGAGGCCGCGTTATCGCCCGCGCCCCCGGCAATCACCACGCCAGCGCTCATGCCCCATTTCGCGGCCAGCTCGGCGCGCAGCATGCCAGCCTGCTCGGAGCCTTCGACGAGACGCGGCATCTGCTTTTCGTCGAGATCGGTTGCGGCGAGAAGTTCGGGCGACCAGCGCCGCCCGGCGACATCGAGCCAGGAAGTGCCGGCCGAGTCCGACATTTCGGAAATGCGCTCGCCCGCCAGCCAGAGCCGCAGAAAATCCTTCGGCAGCAGCACCTTGGCGACGCGGGCAAAAATGCCCGGTTCGTAGTTCTTCACCCACACCAGCTTGGGCGCGGTGAAGCCGGGAAACACGATGTTGCCGGTGATCTTGCGGAACCGCGGATCGGCGTCGAGCCTGGCGGCCTCCACATGGCTGCGCGTGTCGTTCCAGAGAATGCAGGGGCGCAGCACCTTGTCCCCGGCGTCGAGCAGCGTCGCGCCATGCATCTGGCCGGAAAGGCCGATGCCCTTCACCGCCGCCAGTTCCTTGGGGTGGCTGGCCTTGAGCGCGCCGACCGCTTCCTCGGTAGCGCGGATCCAGTCGGCCGGCGCCTGTTCGGACCAGCCCAGATGCGGTCGCGAAACGTCGAGCGCACTGTTGGCCGAAGCGACGATGCCCTGGCCGCCATCCATCAGAAGCGCCTTCACGCCGGACGTGCCGAGATCGATCCCCAGATACATGTTCGTCCCTCCCGATTGCCCGTCAGGCACAGCACGCTGCCAGGCAAAATTCTCCTGCTTACCGCTTCATAACAAATACGGCAGGGCAAGGAACGTATTTTTTCGGAGCCCGCAAAAAAGCAGACGCCGGCGTGGCGAACCACGCCGGCTAAAATCAGTTGCCGGAACGAACCGCCACGGTGGCAATGCCGGCGCCGACCAGCAGCGTGCCGCCGGCCTTGTTGAACAGGCCGATGGCGCGCGGATTGCGCACCAGATCGCGCGCCCGCGATGCCACCAGCGCGTAGCCGAAGGCATTGGTGAAGGCGAGCGTCAGGAAGGTCGCCTCGAAGATCGCCATCTGCGTCCAGAAATCGGCATGGCGGTCGATGAACTGCGGCAGGAAGGCGACGAAGAAGGTGATGCTCTTGGGGTTGAGCGCGGTGACCAGCCAGGCATGCGCCATCATCTTGGCGGCCGAGGACGCGGTCTTGCGCGGCTCGGCGCGAAGCGTGCCGCCGGCGCGGAAGAGCTTTATGCCGAGATAGATGAGGTAGGCCGCGCCGATCCATTTGAGGATGGTGAACACGGTGGCCGAAGCCATCAGCAGCGCGCCGATGCCGAGCATCGACAGCGTCATGGCGGTGAAGTCGCCGAGCGCGACGCCGACAGCCATCGGCAGGGCCGTGCGCCAGCCCTGCCCGAGCGCATAGGAAACCACCAACAGGATGGTGGGACCGGGGATGATCAGCAGAACGGCCGATGCGGCTGCGAAAGCTGCCCAGGTTTCAAGCGGCATGGATATCTCCTTTGCTCAAAGGAAAGGATAAATCCCTGCCAGCGGGGCGAAGTAAAGGGCAAATTTTCGACCCGCTCCATGGCGTGTTTGTCGCGGCTGTTCATGGCAGAGCCCTCGCGATCGCCGAAACCACGGAAAAGAAATCAGTATTGGCGCAAAGCACAATCGCTGCGGCGATGAAAGCCGCAGAAAACAGCATCAAATCCGTCTTGAACGTATTGCCCATGATTCCCTCTCCAGCAGCGCGCACGGAGGTAGAAAGCGGGCTGGCCCAGATTGTGACGCAAGATAGGAGTTGTTGTGGCCGGCCGCCCGCCGACACACAATTTCGCCACAGCCGAACCGGTCGCCAAAGCATAAGCCATTGCCGCGCAAAGCTTTCCGCAAGTTCACTCTTTATCAACCATGAATACTGAAAATGCGATCGGCTTGGATCGCAGGGTTTCGCGATTGCCAGAGCGTTCGTGTTCAATCGTGGAAGCGTTTCCGTGCAGCAAAAACCCGCCTCAACCAACCCTTTCGACGCCCAGTCCGACCAGCCTGTGATGATCTCGCGCCGCGCCGCCCTGATCGGCCTCGGCTCGGCCCTTCTCGGCACCGCCGGCTGCTCGCCCTCGATGGACCTCGCCTCCGTCCAGGTGGACGACTTCACCACGGGCTCCATCCGGCCGCGCATCAGCGTCGACAAGCAGGTGACCAGCCCGGACCTGATGTATGCATCCTTCACCGACAGCGGCTTCAAGCTGCCGGAGGTGCCCTTCGCCAAGGTCGATCCGAAATTCCGCCGCCAGATCGTGGTCGACCCGACCGGCGAGCGGCCGGGCACCATCGTCGTGCACCTGCAGGAGCGGTTCCTTTACCTGGTGCAGCCCGGCGGTGACGCGATCCGCTATGGCGTAGGCATCGGCAAGGAAGGCTTCGTCTGGTCCGGCCGCGCCAACATCCAGTACAAGAAGGAATGGCCGACCTGGACGCCGCCGTCCGAAATGATCGGCCGCAAGCCCGAGCTGGAAAAATACCGCGGCGGCCAGCCCGGCGGCCTCACCAATCCGCTCGGCGCCCGCGCGCTCTACATCTTCAAGGACGGTCACGACACGCTGTTCCGCGTGCATGGCTCTCCCGAATGGTGGTCGATCGGCACGGCCGTCTCGTCCGGCTGCGTGCGCATGATCAATCAGGACGTGATCGATCTCTACAGCCGCGTGCTGCCCGGCACGCCCATCGTCGTGGTGTAGACCGGCGCCCGCTGCCCAGCTTCCAGATCCGCAAATGAAAAGCGCCCGGTCGAAACTCGACCGGGCGCCTTTGCTTTCACGCTAAGCTTAGCTGTTAGCGGTTGGCGGCGACCAGCGCGCGCTCCAGCTTGGCCATGCCTTCGTCCAGCAGCGCGTCCGAGATCGTCAGCGGCATCAGAAGGCGGATGGTGTTGGCATGCACGCCGCAGGAGAGCAGCACCAGGCCCTCGGCAAGAGCGGCCTGCGTGACGCGCTTGGTGGCGTCCGCATCCGGCTCCTGGCTGACGCGATCCTTGACGATGTCGAAGGCGATCATGGCGCCCGGACCGCGGATGGCGGCCATCGGCACGATATCGTTGCGCTGAGCGAAGCGGGTCAGCTCGCCCTTCATGCGATCACCGAGCGCGTTGGCGCGGTCGATCAGCTTCTCTTCCTTGATCACGTCGAGCACGGCGAGTGCTGCGGCGCAGGCCAGCGGGCTGCCGGCATAGGTGCCGCCCAGGCCACCCGGCTCCGGCGCGTCCATGATCTCGGCGCGGCCGACGACTCCCGACAGCGGGAAGCCGCCAGCGAGCGACTTGGCGATCGTGATCAGGTCCGGCTCGACGCCGCTGTTCTCGATGCCGAACATCTTGCCGGTACGGGCAAAGCCGGTCTGCACTTCGTCGGCGATCAGCAGGATGCCGTGCTGGTCGCAGATCTTGCGCAGCGCTTCGAGCAGATCGGTCGGGGCCGGATGGAAGCCGCCCTCGCCCTGCACAGGCTCGATGATGATGGCGGCGACGTTCGCCGGGTCGACGTCGGCGCGGAACAGATATTCGAGCGCCTTGAGCGAGTCGGCCACGGTCACGTCGTGCTGCGCCACCGGGAACGGGATGTGCCAGACGCCGGCCGGCATCGGGCCGAACTTCTTCTTGTAGGGTGCAACCTTGCCGGTCAGCGCGCTGGTCATCAGCGTGCGGCCGTGGAAGGCGCCGGTGAAGGCGATCACATTGGTGCGGCCGGTGTGGGCGCGCGCGATCTTGACGGCGTTCTCGACCGCCTCGGCACCCGTCGAGAACAGGATCGACTTGGCAGGGCCCTTGAAGGGCGCGATTTCGTTCAGACGCTCGCAAAGCTCGATGTAGGGCTCGTAGGGCACGATCTGGAAGGCGGTGTGGGTATAGGCGTCGAGCTGGTCACGCACGGCGGCGATCACCTTCGGATGGCGATGGCCGGTGTTGAGCACGGCAATGCCGCCACCGAAGTCGATGTAGCGGTTGCCCTCGGCATCCCACAGCTCGGACCCTTCCGCACGCTTGGCGAAAACGGCATTGGCGGTGGCGACGCCGCGGGGAACAGCCGCTACGCGGCGTGCCTGAAGGGAAGCATTGGTCGTCATGTCTATCCTCATTCGAGAAATCGTGATGCAGTCATCTACCCGACAAAGCCCCATCACGGCAACGTTGGGCCACATGGCCAGAGCGAAAGATCGACTGGCTCAGCGCAATTGGCACAGCGGCCGAGATTTGACGGCGGATCGTATTGCACGTGACCCACAGGCGGGTGAAAATGCCAGGAACATGAGGCGAGGAGTTCTTGTATGGCTACGACATTCGTGATTGCCCAGGGTGGCGGCCCGACCGCAGTGATCAACCAGACCATGGTAGGCGCGGCCCTCGAAGCCCGCAAGCGCCATCCCGGCGCGCGCGTGCTGGGTGCGCGCCACGGCGTGCGCGGCATCCGCGACGGCGACTATGTCGATCTTTCCGCCATCCCGGAGGAGCGGCTGCTGCGCGTTGCGGCAACGCCGAGCGCAGCACTTGGCAGCACGCGCGACAAGCCCGATGCGGCCTATTGCGATCTGGTGCTGGCGGGGCTGAAGAAGGAGGGCGCCGACGCCTTCATCTATATCGGCGGCAACGACACGGCCGGCACGCAGGAAATCCTGGCAGAGGCCGCTGGCGGTTCCATGGCCTTCGTCCATGCGCCCAAGACGATCGACAACGACCTGGTCGAGAACGACCACACGCCGGGCTTCATCTCGGCGGCCGAATTCGTGGCCGGCGCCTTCCTCAGCGTCGACCTCGACTTCCGGGCGCTCCCCGGCATCTATGTCGGCATCGTCATGGGCCGCAACGCCGGCTTCCTGACGGCGGCGTCGGCGGCCTGGCGCTTCGACGACAACAGCGGACCGCACCACATCTATGTGCCGGAGCGCGCCTTCTCGGTTCCGCGCTTCATCGACGATGTCCGCGCCACGCTCGACAAGCACAAGCGTTGCATCGTCGCCGTCTCCGAAGGCGTGACCACCGAGGACGGACGGTCGCTGGTGGAAAGCCTGGTGCCGCCGGACCGGCTGGAGCGCGACGCGCATGGCAATCTGAAGCTTTCCGGCGGCGATCTCGGCCTTGCCTTCGAGCAGGCGCTGCGCGACGGCCTGCCGGGCAAGCGCGCCCGCGTCGATACTCTCGGCTACATGCCGCGCGGCAATATCGCGACCATCAGCCCGGTGGACGCTGCCGAAGCCTTTGAGGCCGGTGTCTTTGCGGTGGAGCTTGCCGGCAAGGGCGGCGGCTCGGTGGCGCTGCAGTTCGACGGCAAAAAGACGGTCACGCGGGGCGTGCCGCTGGCCAATGTAGCGGGCAAGACCCGCCACATGCCCGACGATTTCCTGCTGCCGGACGCTAACAACCTCTCCGACGCCGGCATGGCCTATCTGAAGCGGCTGGCGCCGATGAAATACGAGGTCGGCAAGCCCTTCGTCTGAGCGAGGGCGCTAGCGCGAGCGGCGGACTGACGCCGCTCGCGCGAGTGCAAAAACTACTTGGCCTTGTGAGCGGCGAGCCAGTCCTGAAGCTGCTTGATCTCGCCTTCCTGCGCCTTGATGATATCCTCCGACAGTTTGCGGATCTCGGGGTCCTTGCCAAATTCGAGCTGGGCCTTGGCCATGTCGATCGCGGCTTGATGGTGCGGGATCATGCCGAGCGCGAAATCGACATCGGCGTCACCCGTATATTCGATCTTGCCCATGGCCTCGTGCATCTTGTCCATCGCTTCCGTGTAGCCCTTGGCGGCCGGCGAGGAGGCGCCCGCGGACATGTTCATGCCGCTCATGTCGTGCCCGCTGTGGCTCTCCTCCGCCAGGGCGGCGCCGGAAGACCCGATCCCGAGGAACAGGGCAGCGGCGATCGCGGGAAGCTTGCGTTGGATGGTCATGGTCGTTCCTTCTTTAGTGTTTGGGAGAAAGTTCTTTTTCGATATCGGTGGAACTGCCGCGGCTTGCGGCGGGCTTGCCGGCAAGCCCGTCGAGGATCGGGCATTCGGGCCGCGCATCGCCGTGGCAATTGCGCACGAGATGGCTCAGCGTGTCGCGCAGGCTCTGTAGCTCCTCGATCTTGCGGTCGATTTCGCCGAGCTTGATTTCGGCCAGCGCCTTCACATCGGCGCTTTCGCGTTGCGTGTCGCCGTAGAGCGACAGCAGCTGGCGGCATTCCTCGACCGAGAACCCCAGGCTGCGCGAGCGCTGGAGAAATTTCAGCCGGTGGACGTCGTTCATCGAATAGTCGCGATAGCCGTTCTCCGAGCGTCCGGGCTTCAGGAGGCCGATATCCTCATAGTAGCGGATCGTCTTGGCCGGCAGGCCGGAACGCTCCGATGCGTCACCGATATTCATCTTTCGATCTCCTAGAGTTTCAGTGTGCGCAGCCTGAGCGCATTGGCGATGACCGACACCGACGACAGGCTCATGGCTGCGGCGGCCAGCATGGGCGACAGCAGCAAGCCAAAGACGGGATAGAGCACGCCCGCCGCAATCGGCACGCCAAGCGCGTTGTAGACAAAGGCGAAGAACAGGTTCTGCTTGATGTTGCGGATCGTCGCCTGCGCCAGCGTGCGGGCACGCACGATGCCGTTGAGGTCGCCCTTCACAAGCGTGATGCCAGCACTTTCCATCGCCACATCCGCGCCGGTGCCCATGGCAATGCCGACATCGGCGGCGGTCAGCGCAAGCGCATCGTTGACGCCGTCGCCGGCCATCGCGACGACCGAGCCCTTGGCGCGCAGCTCGTCGATCAGCGCCTTCTTGCCTTCGGGCAGCACGTCGGCTCGCACCTCGTCAATGCCGAGCCGAGATGCCACGGCCTTTGCCGTGCGCTCATTGTCGCCGGTCGCCATGATGATCTTCAGGCCCTTGTCGTGCAGAGCCCGGATCGCCTCGGCGGTGGTCGGCTTGATCGGGTCGGCAACAGCGACCACGCCCGCCAGCTTGCCGTCGACGCCGACAAACATCGCCGTCCGGCCATCGGCACGCAGCGCATCGGCCCTGGCAGCAAGGCCGTCGCCATCCACGCCCGCCTCGTCCATCATGGCGCGGTTGCCGAGCGCGACCTTCCTGCCGGCAACGATGCCGGAGACACCCTTGCCGGTCGATGCATAAAAGTCCGTCACGTCCAGCAGCTTCGCCTTGCGCTCTTGCGCACCGGCCACGATGGCCTCGGCCAGCGGATGCTCCGATGCCTTCTCAAGGCTGGCCGCAAGTGTCAGCAGCTCGGCCTCGTCAAAGCCGTTGGCCGTGACCACATCGGTCAGCACCGGCCGGCCCTCGGTCAGCGTGCCGGTCTTGTCGACGATCAGCGTGTCGACGTGCGAGAACCGCTCCAGCGCCTCGGCATCCTTGATCAGCACGCCGGCATGCGCGCCGCGCCCCGTGGCGGTCATGATCGACATGGGCGTCGCCAGGCCGAGCGCACAGGGACAGGCGATGATCAGAACCGACACCGCCGAGACGATGGCGTAGATCATGCTCGGCTCGGGCCCGAAGATGCCCCAGATGACGAAGGCCACTATCGCCACCGCCACCACCGCCGGCACGAAATAATAGGCCACGCGGTCGGCAAGGCTCTGGATCGGAGCGCGGCTGCGCTGCGCCTTGGCCACCAGCTCCACGATATGCGACAGCATGGTGTCGGCGCCGACCTTCTCGGCCTTCATGACCAACGTGCCGTTCTTGTTGAGCGTGCCGCCGGTGACGGCATCGCCCTCGGTCTTCTCGACCGGCAGCGACTCGCCGGTGATCATGGATTCGTCCACCGACGAGCGGCCCTCGGCCACCGTGCCGTCCACCGGCACGCTGTCGCCGGGGCGGATACGCAGGAGGTCGCCGACCTTGACGTCTTCCAGTGGCACGTCGCGTTCCGACCCGTCGGCCCCGATCAGCCGCGCGGTCTTCGGCGCAAGATCGAGCAGCGCGCGGATCGCCGAACCGGTGCGCTCGCGCGCCTTCAGCTCCAGCACCTGGCCCAGGAACACCAGCGCGACGATGACCGCGGCCGCCTCGAAATAGACCGGCACGGTGCCGCCATGGCCGCGGAATTCATGCGGAAAGATGCCGGGCGCCAGCGTGGCGACCACGCTGTAGACATAGGCGACGCCGACGCCGAGCGAGATTAGCGTCCACATATTGGGGCTGCGATTGACGATCGATTCATAGCCGCGATGGAAAAAGGGCTGCGCCGCCCACAGCACCACAGGCGTTGCCAGTACCAGCTCGATCCACACGGCAAGGTTTTCGCCCAGCCAGTCGCGCACTGGCAGGCCCAGCATCGGGCCCATGGTGAGAACGAGCAGCGGGATTGACAGTGCCGCACTGACCCAGAAGCGGCGCGTGAAGTCGATCAGCTCCGGGTTCGGGCCTTCATCGCCGGTGGGCACCCCCATCGGCTCCAGCGCCATGCCGCATTTCGGGCAGGAGCCCGGCTTGTCGCTGACGATCTCGGGATGCATCGGGCAGGTATATTGCGTGCCCTTGGGCATCGGCTCTGGCGCCGGCCGCCCGCTGAGATATTTCTCGGGGTCCGCTGTGAATTTCGCCTCGCAGCCTGCCGAGCAGAAATAGAAGCGCTCGCCCTCGTGGCGCAGGAAATGCGCTGCGCTGGCGCGGTCCACCTTCATGCCGCAGACCGGGTCCTCCGCCGTCAGATAGTTCTCCGGCGCCTTGGCGAACTTGTCGCGGCAGGATGCACAGCAGAAATGGTAGGTGCGCCCATCATGTTCGGCAGTCGGCTTGCCGGCCGCGGGATCGACCGTCATCCCGCAGACCGGATCGCGAACGATATGCGCCGCCGGCTGCCCGCCATCATGGGCTCCGCAGCAATCTCCATGTCCGTGATGATGATGATGATGATGTTCCATAGCCCTACCCACTTCCGCTTGAATGTAGGTACGGAAGCTAGGGCTTCCAGTAACTGGAAGGTCAAGGGCAGTGAACGAAAATTCCTGGGAGGTTGACAAAGCTGGCAAGTTGCCTCTTCCAAGGGAAGAGGGTTGTCAAAAAAGCCCGCCAGCGCAATCAGCCGTGGCGAAGTCCGGTTTCGTGCTCGATCGCGCTCGGAATGTTCAATCAGCGCATGGGGCTCGTGATCGGTGCGCTGGGAAGGGAGTGCCGATGAAACGCGTCAAGCTGCATGCTCGCCTGAAGGCCGCGCAACAGCACGAGCTGGTCAGGGGCAAGGATATAACCACCTTGACGGCTTATATGGACAATGAGGCACTCGAGCAGCACATAGAGCGCTACGAGCGGATCATCGAAGATCACGGAAAGAAAGACGGGAAGGAAGCTGGCTCCCTTCCCGCAGATCCGAAAATCTAAGGCCGGGAACCGATCCCAGCCTCAAACGGCAGAGCCGATGCCCTGCCGCAAGGCCGTCAAGTGACGGCGGAGCGAACCGCGAAGCGCTTGTCCTGCCAGGCGCCGGTCGCGAGGATGTCGCGCAGCACTACCACTGCATCCCACACATCGCGATAGCCGACATAGAGCGGCGTGAAGCCGAAGCGGATGACGTTCGGCGCGCGGAAGTCGCCGATGACGCCCCGCTCGATCAGCGCCTGCATGATCTCATACGAATTCTCATGCGAGAACGAGACCTGGCTGCCGCGCCGCGCGGCCTCGCGCGGTCCCTCGAGCTTGACGCCGAATTCGCCGCACTGGGCCTCGACCAGCTCGATGAAGAGGTCGGTCAGCTCGATGCTCTTCTTGCGCAAGAGGTCGAGATCGACATCGTCCCACACGTCGAGCGCGCCCTTCAGCGCCCTCAGCGACAGGATCGGCTGCGTGCCGCACAGGAAGCGGCGGATGCCCGGGCTTGCCTCATAGCCCTGCGTGAAGGCAAACGGCCTGGCATGGCCCCACCAGCCCGACAGCGGCTGCTGGATCTGGTCATGATGGCGCTTGGCCGCATAGATGAAGGCCGGTGCGCCGGGGCCGCCATTGAGATATTTGTAGGTGCAGCCGACGGCCAGATCGGCATTGGCGCCGTTGAGGTCGACCGGCATGGCGCCCGCCGTATGGCAGAGGTCCCACACCACCAGCGCGCCGACGGCATGTGCCTTGGCGGTCAGTGCGGCCATGTCGCGCAGCTCGCCCGACTTGTAGTTGACGTGGTTGACCAGAACCACCGCTACGCTGTCGTCGATCAGGTCCTCGATGTTCTCGGCATCAACGCCTTCGAGACGGATGGTCACGCCCGGACGCGTCGCAGCGACACCCTCGGCCATGTAGAGGTCGGTCGGGAAGCTCGAGCCCTCGGCGACGATCACCGAACGGTCCGGCCGCATCGAAAGCGCCGCATGCAGCGCCTTGTAGATATTGGTCGAGGTGGTGTCGCAGACGACCGTCTCGCCGGGCTCTGCGCCGATCAGCCGGCCGATCTTGTCGCCCAGATCGGTGGCAAGGTCGAACCAGCCGGCCTTGTTCCAGCTGCGGATCAGGCCCTCGGCCCACTCTTCCTTGGCCGCCTTGTCGAGCTCGATGAAAACGTCCTTCGAGGCCGCGCCAAGCGAGTTGCCGTCGAGATAGATCACGCCCTTGGGCAGCACGAAGCGGTCGCGCATATGGCGCAGCGGGTCGGCGGCGTCGCGTGCCTCGATCACCGCCAGGTCGGGAGTTGCAGTCATGATATTCGCTGTCCTTATTCGCGGATGGTTTCGCGGGCGGGGGCTGCTGCGCCGCGGCTGCGGCGCAGGCTCGGCAACGCCAGCATGGCGAGCACGAACAGACCCGTGGCAAGCTTGAGATCGGGGGGCGGCATGCCCGCGGCAAGGCAGAGCGACACCAGCTGGTAGTAGACGATGGCGCCGACGAAAGGCGCCGTCAGCTGGCGCCATACGGTCTGCTTGCCGACGATGGCCTCGCCGATCATCAGCGCGGCCAGGCCGTTGATGAGGATGCCGAGACCCATATTGACGTCGGCAAAGCCCTGCGACTGCACCATCACCGCGCCGCTGAGCGCAGAGAAGGCACCCGCCAGGCCGACGCCACCGATGGTGGCGGCCCAAACGTTGATGCCCTGGGCCTCGGCCATGTCGGGATTGGCGCCGACGGCGCGAACCGCCGTGCCCTGCTCGGTCTTGAAGAACATGTTGAGCAGGATGAGAACCGCCAGCGCGATCAGGCCGGCAGCAATGATCTTGCTGACCGGGAAGCCCGGCTGCACGAAGGGCACCCAGTCGAACACGGTGGGCGAGCCGAACACCGACAGGTTGGACTTGCCCATGATGCGCAGATTGATGCTGTAGAGCATCGTCATCATGAGAATGCCGGCCAGCAGCGTGTGAATGCGGAAGCGCAGGTGGATGAAGGCCGTGCAGCAGCCGGCGATAAAGCCCGCAAGCAGTGCGCAGCTGATGGCCGTGACCGGCGAGGCGCCGGCTGCCAGCAGCACGCCGCACACGCAGCCGCCGAGCGGGAACGCGCCTTCGCTGGTGAGGTCGGGGAAGCTCAGCATGCGGAACGGGATCATGATCCCGAGCACGACGAAGCTGAGGATCAGGCTCTGCGCGAGCGTGACGGGAATGAGCGAGATGAAGCTCGCAACGGTGGTTTGAATGAAATCCATCATCGGTCAGCTCGCCAGCAACATGCGGTCGGTCTTCACGGAGAAGTGGCCGATCAGGTCAGGAACGGTGATCTTGGCCTTTTCCTCGCCTGCGATCTCGAGGCGGACGCGGCCGGCATCTAGCATGACCACGCGATGGCCGAAATCGACCGCGTGCTGCATATTGTGCGTCACCATCAAAGTGGTGAGCTTCAGCGCATCCACGGCGCGCACCGTCGCATTCATGACGATGTCGGCCGTGCGCGGGTCGAGTGCGGCGGTGTGTTCGTCGAGCAGCAGCAGGTCGGGCGAGCCGCCAACTGCCATGATCAGCGACAGCGACTGGCGCTGGCCGCCCGAAAGCAGCTCCACGCGGGTGTCCATGCGGTTTTCCAGCCCGAGGCCGAGAATGGACAGGCGCTCGCGATATGTCGCAAGGCGCGCGGCAGTCAGGCCGCGGCGCAGCGTGCGCCTGGTGCTGCGCAGATCGGCAAGCAGCATGTTCTCGGCCACTGTCATCGAGGCGGCGGTGCCCTTCATCGGGTCCTGGAACACGCGCGCCAGCCGAACCGCGCGCTTGTGCACGGGCATGTTCGACACGTCGCCGCCATTGACCACGATCTGTCCGGAATCGAGGCTCAGAGAGCCGGAAATCGCATTGAGCATGCTGCTCTTGCCGGCACCGTTGGAGCCGATGACGACCCCGAATTCGCCGGTTGCGAGCGTGAGATTGAGCCCGTCGAGGGCAATCTTTTCGTCGGCCTGGCCGCGGTAGAATGTTTTTCGCGCAGAGCGGATTTCCAGCACTGCTTCCTCCCTGGAATAGAACGGCGGCGCGAAAAGCGCCGCCGTATCGCTATCGACGACTTAGTCGACGAAGCAGTTGCAGTTTTCCATGTCGGCCGGCAGCTCGGCGCCGAAGGCCTTCAGCGTGGCCTTGTTGATCAGCGGCGCATGGTCCTCGTAGGCCGGACGGCTCGGCGCGATGGTCTTGGGGTCGGCGCCCTTCAGGATCTCGGCCGCGATCTTGCCGGCATTGATGCCGACCTGCGTGTAGTTGACCGAGAAGCTGGCCGGCACGATGCCCTTGCGCACCGCGTCGTCGTCGGAGTTGACGATCGGGATGCCGGCCTGGCGGGCGGCGGCGGCAACGGCGGGGATCGCCGGCTGCAGCAGGTTCGAGGAAGGCGTATAGATCACGTCGGCCTTGCCAGCGAGGGAAGCGATGCGCTGCTGGATGTCGTTGACGTTGTCGACGCCGACCGGGATGACCTCGAAACCGGCTGCCGGAGCGGCTTCCTTCACCTTGTCGAGCAGCGCCACGTCATTGGCTTCGCCCGGATTGTAGGGCTGGCCGAGGCGCTTGGCGTTCGGCAGCAGCTTGTGCGCGAAGGCCATGACCGCTGCGACGTCCTGCAGGTCGGTCGCGCCGGTGATGCCCTCATCGCCGGCTTCCCACGACGGGACCAGCTTGGCGGCGACCGGATCGGTCACGGCCGAGAAGACGATTGGAATGCTCGAGCCGGCCAGCGCCTTCTTGGCGATCTGCGAAACCGGCGTGGTGATGGTGTAGATCAGCTTCGGGTTGTCCGCCTGAAGCTTGGCGATCATCTGCGGCACCAGCGAGGCGTCGAAATTGGTGTGGCTTTCCGTGTAGACGACGTCCTTGCCCTCGACATAGCCGGCGTCGGTCAGCGCCTTCTTGAAGCCCGCGATCGAGGCGTTGAGCTGCGGATGCTCGCCGAAATTGGCGATGCCGATCTTGATCGGATCAGCCAGCGCCGAGCCGATGCCCGCCACGAAAACGCCGGCGGCGACGATGCCGCGCAACCAGCCGGTCTTTGCCTTGTTCATGTCATTCCTCCCCATTCATAATCAGCCGCGGAGGCCCGCGGGCTCGCAGCACCGGCTGCGATTGAGAGGGATCATAACCGGAGCAAAACACCTGTCAAACAATTATATATAATTCTTGCGAAGCAGCCACATGATATATAACCCTACGGCAGAAGGATCGCGCCAGCGGGATCGAACCGGATGCAGAACGGCGAACATATCACCAAGACGGAAGCGGCCTATCAGACGCTTCGGCGCGACATACTGGCTACGCGCCTGAGCCCCGGCTCGCCGCTGAAACTTGGGGCCTTGCGCAGCGCCTATGGCATGGGCTGGACGCCCTTGCGCGAAGCGCTGTCGCGGCTGGAAGCCGAGCATCTGGTCACCGCCGTCAGCAATCGCGGCTTCGCCGTAGCCCCGGTCTCGCGTGCCGAGCTGGAAGACCTTACGCGGGCGCGGCAGGTTGTGGAAGTGCCGCTGCTTATCGAGTCGATCCAAAACGGCGGCAGCGACTGGGAAGAGGCCGTCGTGACGGCACACTATCGCCTGTCGCGCTGCAAGCTCGCCGTGGACGATCCCTCCGACGAAGCCGTCAACGAATGGGACGAGAAGCACCAGGCCTTCCATCTCGCGCTGCTCAGCGCTGCGAAGTCGCGCTGGCTGCTGCGCTTCCGCGAAACGATTTCCGATCAGTTGCGCCGACACCATCGCTTCCTCGGGCTTGCGCCGACGCTGCGCGCTGCCGCCGGCCTCAAGAACGGCTATGAGGAAGCCGTGGCCGCCCTGCGCGAAGCCATGGCGCTGGAACACCACACCGAACTGATGGAAGCCGCGCTCGATCGCGACGTCGAGCGCGCTGCGGCGCTGATGTCAGAGCACATCGGCTACACGCTGCACGTCTACATCCACGCCGAGGAAGAGCGGTCGAGCTCCACACCTCCCGCGAGCAACGGAACAACCAGCTGATCATGACCGACAAGACCGCTCCCCGTCGCCCGACGCTGGACGAGGTTCGTGCCGCGCGCGAACGCCTGGCCCCGCATCTCGCCCGCACGCCGCTGGTCCATCTCGATCTCGGCCTGCCGGATCGAAAGATCTTCCTGAAGCTCGAGACCTTCTCGCCCATCGGCGCCTTCAAGATCAGGCCGGCGCTCAACGCCGTGCTGACGCGCGATCCGGCGGCGCTGCGCAATGGCGTTGCCACCATCAGCTCCGGCAACATGGCCTATGGCATGGCCTGGGCCGCGCGCCACGTGGGCGTGCCGATGGCCGCCTATATGTATGCCGATGCGCCGAAGACCAAGATCGAAGGCGTGCAGAAGCTCGGCGGCGAGGTCCGCTTCATTTCGCACGAGACCTGGTGGCAGTACATCACCGATGCCGAGCGTCCCGATATCGCCGAGCTCATCATCAATCCGGTGACCGACCAGGCCGTGCTTGCCGGCAATGGCACCATCGGCATGGAGATCGTCGAGGACTTGCCGGAAGTCGACTGTGTGCTGACGCCCTATGGCGGCGGCTCGATGACCAGCGGCGTTGCCAGCGCCGTGAAGGCGCTGCGGCCGGGCACAAAAATCTTGGCAGTGGAAGGCGAGCACGCCGCGCCGGTCACGGCCTCGCTTGCCTCGGGCCGCATCGAGGAGGTCGAGACCACGCCGGCCTTCATCAAGAGCATCGGCGGGCCGTCACTGCTGCCGCAGATGTGGCCGCTGGTGCATAGCCTGATCGACGGCACCGCCGTGGTGACGCTGGCTCAGGTGGTCGAGGCGATGCGCCTGCTGTTTTCCAAGGCGAAGGTGGTCGCCGAAGGCGCCGGTGCGGCCGCGCTTGCAGCCGCAATGACCAGCGAGCACGCCAAGGGCAATGTCGTCTGCGTCATCTCCGGCGGCAATGTCGACGCCGAAGATTTCATCACGGCACTGCGCGGCGAGATCCCGTCGCCCTGACGGAAGGCCGGCTTAAAACCGGCCTCAGGCCCAGACCGTGTGGCCGCCGCCCACATCCTGGCGCGTCAGCACCGGCGGCACGTAGCTCAGATCCTTCACGGGGCTCGGCAGCTCGCCATCGGCGGGCTGGAAGGCCTTGCGCGGACGGTCCGGATCGGCCACCGGCACCGCCTCCATCAGCCGCTTGGTATAGGGGTGCTGCGGGTTTTCGAACACCTGCGCGCGCGTGCCGGATTCGACGAAGCGGCCCATATACATCACCGCCACGCGGTGGCTGATCTGCTCCACCACAGCCATGTCGTGCGAGATGAAGAGATAGGACACGCCGGTCTCGTTCTGGATGTCCTGCAGGAGGTCCAGCACCTGCGCCTGGATCGACACGTCGAGCGCGGCAACGCTTTCGTCGGCCACGATCACCTTGGGCGACAGCGACAAAGCGCGCGCGATGCAGATGCGCTGGCGCTGGCCGCCGGAGAACTCGTGCGGATAGCGCTTCATCTGGTCGGCGGACATGCCGGTGCGGCGGAACAGATATTCGACGCGGTCGGTCAGCTCCGAACCCGACGCCAGCCCGTGGATCACCAGCGGCTCGGCCACGAGGTCGCCCACCCGCATGCGCGGATCGAGCGAGGCGTAGGGGTCCTGGAAGATCATCTGGATGTCGCGCAGCACCTGCTTGCGCGCCGGCCCCGTGAGATTGGCCGTTTCCTTGCCGCCGACACGGATATTGCCGCGCCAGGGGATGAGATTGAGCAGCGCCTTGCCGGTGGTCGACTTGCCGCAGCCGGATTCGCCGACCAGAGACAGCGTCTCGCCCGGCTTGATCTGGAACGACACGCCCTCGACGGCATGCACGCGCTTGATCGGGCGCTGCAGGATGCCGCCCTTGATGTCGAAGCGCACGACGAGGTTTTCCACGTCGACGACCGGCGCATTTGCATCGGGCTTTGCCGGCGCCTCGGCGTCCTTCGGGGTCGCCGGCGCGCGCTTGGGCTGGGTGGTGCCCGTCATCTCGCCGAGACGCGGAACGGCGGCGAGCAGGTCTTTCGTGTAGGTGTCGGCCGGCGTCTCGAAGATCCGCTTCAGCGGGCCGCTTTCGACCTCCCTGCCCCGGTTCATGACCAGCACATGATCAGCCATTTCGGCGACGACGCCCATGTCGTGGGTGATGAGAATGACCGAAACGCCGTTCTCGGCCTGCAGCTTGCGGATCAGTGCCAGGATCTGCGACTGCACGGTGACGTCGAGCGCGGTGGTGGGCTCGTCAGCGATGAGGATCTGCGGGCTCTGGGCAAGCGCGATCGCGATCATCACGCGCTGGCGCATGCCGCCCGAAAGCTCGTGCGGATACTGGTCGAGCCGGCGCGCCGAATCCGAGATCTGGACCTGGTCCAGCAGATCCTTGGCTTTGCGACGTGCCTCGCTGGGCGAAACCGGCGCATGGGCCGAAATGGCCTCGGCCAGCTGGCGCCCGATGGTCAGCACCGGGTTCAGCGAGGTCATCGGCTCCTGGAAGATCATGCCGATGTGCCGGCCGCGCACCTGGCGCATCTGGCCTTCGGGGAGAGCCAGAATGTTCTGGCCGTTGAGAATGGCTTCGCCCGAGGCGACGCGCGCCATGGGCTTGGGCAGGAGTTGCATGAGCGACAGCGCGGTCATCGACTTGCCCGATCCGCTTTCGCCGGCGATGCACAGCGTCTCGCCGCGTCCCAGATCAAAGGACAGGCGGTCGACGACGATCTTCGCGCCCTGCGGCGTCGCCACCTGGGTCACGAGGTTCCTGACGCTGAGCAGCGTATCCTGCTGTGGCTTGTTCATGCTGGTGAATAGCTCCGAGAGGGGGAGCGGGACGCGGGGGACTGTTGGCCCGCGTCCCACGATTTCATTCGAAAACGACGCGCGGGAAATAGAACGACACGACCCAGTTGGGCATGTCGACGATTTCGCTGATACGGAGATCGCCGCAGACCGAGCACAGCATGTAGGCGTCTTCCGCCGACAGGCCGTGCTGCTTGCCGAGCAGGTCGACCATGTTGGCGACAGCCGCCTTGGCGCCGCTCATCAGGTCCGGACCGATGCCCGTGGTGACCTCGTAGCCCTTGGCGTCGAGATGGCGCGTGACCGGTCCCGGCGTGGTGAAGCGCGGCATGGAAAGGTTGGCGTCCTTCACCACATCGAGCGTCAGCGCCACGTTCATGGCGCTTTCGATCGCCGTGCCGCAGACTTCGCCGTCGCCCTGGGCGGCGTGCGTATCACCGATGGAGAACAGCGCGCCTTCCACCTCGACCGGCAGATAGAGCGTCGTGCCCGCGGCGATGTCACGGATGTCGAGATTGCCGCCGACCCGGCGCGGCGGAACCACCGAATGCAGCCCATGCTCGGCAGGCGCCACGCCGATGGTGCCCGCGAAGGGCTTCAGCGGCACGCGCGCGTGCTTGCCGAACAGTGCCGGCTCGAGCGTTGCGGCGTCATACTTCCACAGCGCCAGCGCCGGCTCCTTGAACTGGTCGGCGAGCAGGCCGAAGCCCGGAATGTTCGCCGTCCAGCCAAAGCCCGAAGGCTCGAACTGATGGATCGTGATCTTCAACGCGTCGCCCGGCTTGGCCCCGTCGACATAGATGGGGCCGGTGACCGGGTTGACCTTGGAGAAGTCCAACGTCGAGACGTCTGCAACGGTGCTGTCCGGCTTGAAGTGGCCGGAGCCGCTGTCGACGCACTCGAACTTCAGGCTCGAGCCGGGCGTCACCGTCGCCACGGGCGGGATCGAACGATCCCACCCGAAGTGATGCTGCCTGCCGTGGATGGTATAATCGCAGTTACTGCACATCTTTTGCGTAGACCTGATCGTAGTTGACGGGGATGTGGACCGGGTCGACGAACAGCTCGTCGGCACCGCCGATGCGCGAGGAGCGGATGGTGAAGCGCTCTTCGTTGAACACCGGAGCCCACGGGGCGTCTTCCATGATCTTCAGGTAGATGTCGCGCCACATGGCTTCGCGCTCTTCCTTCTTGGCCGGATCGACGATCGAGTCGGCCTCGGTGGCCTTCTTCTCAAGGTCCTCGTTGCAGTACCAGGACCAATTCCAGCCGCCCTGCACCGCGCCGCCGCAGCCCAGGATCGGGCCGTAGAAGTTGGACGGATCCGGGAAGTCCGCGATCCAGCCCATGCCGCCCGACCAGATCATCGGCGCGCCGTCCGGCTCGCCGCCGGCCGCGATCACGTTGGCCTGCGCCAGCGACTTGATGGATGCCTTGATACCGATGGCCGCGAGATCCTGCTGGATCGCCTGGGCGATGCGCGGCTGCGGGTCGGTGTTGGCGACGAACAGCTCGGTCTCGAAGCCGTCGGCGAGCCCGGCCTCGGCCAGCAGCGCCTTGGCCTTCTCCACGTCATACGGGTAGCCCTTATAGTCCTTGGCGTAGCCCGGCATGGACGGCGGCAGCGGCTGGTTGGCCGGAACCGCGCGACCGTTGATGATGCGGACGATGCGATCCTTGTTGATCGCCATGTTCACCGCCTGGCGCACCTTGACGTTGTCGAACGGCTTGATCTTGACGTTCATGGTGACGTAGCCGGTGTGCAGCTGGCCGCCCTGGATGATCATGTCCTTGAAGTTCGGGTCGTTCTTGACCTCGATGAACTTGGCCGGCGGAATGCCGTCGCCCGGAATGTCGACCTCGCCCTTCTGCAGGCGCATCAGCGCCACGACCGGCTCCTGGCCGACCTCGAAGGTGATCTGGTCGAGCTTGGGCAGGCCCTTGTTCCAGTAGTCGTCGAAGCGCTGGAAGACGAGCTTCTGGCCGAGCGACCATTCGGCCAGCTTAAAGGCGCCGGAACCGACCGGGTGCTTGCCGAAATCGGCGCCCCACTTCTCCACTTCTTCCTTCGGCACGACGAGCGAGAAGTTGATCGCCATCACGTGCAGGAAGGTGGCGTCCGGGCGCGAGAGCTCGAACTTGATGGTGTAGGGGTCGACGACCGTGATGCCGGAGAGGCCATCGGCCTTGCCTTCGGAAGCTTCCTGGAAGCCGACGATGGAGCCGAAGAAGCCGGCACCCGGGCTCTGCGTCTTGGGGTTGACGACGCGGTCGATCGAGTACTTCACGTCCTCGGCGGTCAGCTCGCGGCCGTTCTGGAACTTCACGCCCTTGTGCAGGGTGAAGGTGAAGGTCTTGCCGTCTTCCGAGATCGTATAGTCTTCGGCGAGGGCCTTCTTGAGGTTCGTCGTACCCGGCTCATAGTCCATCAGGCCGCTGAATAGCGACTTGATCATAGACCAGTTCTGCCAGTCGTAGCCGATCGCCGGATCGAGCGTGGAGACGTCATCCTTGTAGGTGACGGTCATGGAGCCGCCCTGCTTGATGTCGTCGGCCATGGACGGGCCGGCGAATGCCAGCGCGAGAGCGAGCGCCGCAACGCCCTTGAGAAGCTGTGTCTTCATCTTTTCGGTTCCTACTCCAGGGTTATTGTTTTCTGTGGTTCAACGAAGCTTGATGCGCGGATCGACCCACGGCGCGATCAGGTCGGCCAGCAGGTTTCCGAGCACGATTGCGAAGGCCGAGATCATGGTGACGCCCATGATGATCGGAATGTCGATGCGCTGGATAGCCTGCCAAGCAAGCTGGCCGATGCCGGGCCAGCCAAACACGCTCTCCACCACCACGATGCCCGACATGAACAGGCCGATGTCGATGCCGATCATGGCGATGATGGGCAGGATGGCGTTGGGGATGGCGTGGCCGAACAGGATCTTGGCGCGGGTCAGGCCCTTGGCGCGGGCGGTGCGGATATAGTCCTGCCGAAGCACGTCCAGCAGCGAGGAGCGCATCATGCGCGAATACCAGCCGGCACCGAGGAAGCCGAGCGTGATCGACGGCAGCACCAGATGCGAGAACGTGCCGTAGCCGCCGATCGGGAACCAGCCGAGCCGCACCGCAAAGACGTAGAGCAGCAAAATGCCGATGACGAACTGCGGCGCCGAAACGCCGACGAAGGAGACGATCATCAGGCCATTGTCGGTCTTGCTGCCGCGCTTCAGTGCCGCAACCGCGCCCATGCTGAGACCGAGCAGCAGCTCACAGAAGATGGCGCCGCACATCAGGAGCAGGCTCGCCGGCAGGCGCGACCAGATGAGCTCGGCCACTTCCGTCTTCTGCAGATAGGAGCGACCGAAATTGCCATGCAGCAGGCCGCTGAGATAGCGCAGATACTGCTCGTAGAACGGCAGGTTGAGACCGAGCTGCTGGCGGATGTTCTCGACCGTCTGGGCGGTGGCGCTGCGGCCGGCGATCTGCCGTGCCGGATCGGCCGGCACCAGATAGAGTAGCACGAAGGTGACGAGACTGATCCCGAGCAGGATCAGAACCGTCTGCAGCAGACGGCGGGCAACGTAGGCGAGCATCAGTGGTGGCCCTGCTGTGTCGGGTCGAGAATGTCGCGCAGGGCGTCACCGACCAGGTTGAAGGCAAGGGCCAGCAGCAGGATAGCCGCGCCCGGAATGAACACCAGCCACGGCGCGCTGGTGAAATAGGTCTGGTTCTCGAAAATGATGTTGCCCCAGGACGGGATCGGCGGCTGAACGCCGATGCCGAGGAAGGACAACGTCGCCTCGAGCAGAACCGTGGTGGCGATGCCGAGCGTGGCCCAGACGATGATGGTCGACAGCTGATGAGGCAGGATGTGGCGCAGCATGATGCGCATGTGTCCCGCGCCCATCGCGCGCTCGGCGTCGATGAAGTCGCGTTCGGCCAGCGACCGCGTCTCGGTGTAGATGACGCGGGCGATCTGCACCCAGTTGACCATGGCGATCACCATGGCAACGATCCACAGGCTCGGCGTGAAGATTGCCGCCAGCACGATGGCGAGCAGCAGCGCCGGAAACGCCATCATCAGGTCGGTGAAGCGCATCAGGACCGTCTCGACCCAGCCGCGGAAATAGCCCGCACAGATGCCGACCACCGAGCCGGTGAACACCGCCATGCCATTGGCGACGATGCCGATGATGAGCGAGGTGCGCGCGCCGTAGATAAGACGGCTAAGCAGGTCGCGGCCGACGAGATCGGTACCGAACCAGAAATGCGCATCCGGCGGCAGCGGCGCGCCTTCGAGGCTGAGCCCTTCGAAGAACTGCTCGTAAGGGTCATAGGGCACGATCCAGGGACCGAAGACCGCCGCGAAAACGGCAATCGCGATGACGACCAGCCCGAAGACCGCAAGCGGCCGCCGGATGAGCCGGCCAAACACGCCCCGCTGGGCAGCCACTGGCGCGGCAGGAGAAACTTCGACCGCGCTCATAGGGCTTCCCGCATATCACTGATGGTTTCGACGAGGCGCGCGGCCATGGCTTCCAGCGTCATCCGCTCGGCCATTGCCGTCAGCCGCAGCTTCTGGAACGCCGCCTTGGCGCTGATGTTGTCGCGCACCATGAGAATGGCAGTTGCTTCGGCCAGCAGCTCGCGGCTTTCGAGACGCGCGCGCAGCGCGGCGATCTCGGAAGTCATGGCCTGCCGGCGTTCAAAGCCGTGCGAGGCCGCCACCAGCGCGCTGTAAAGGCCGGCGCTGCCGATGGGCTTCAGCATCTGGGCATCGGCGCCCTGGCGCATGGCCCAGGACACGCGGCCCGGCGCTTCCGAGCCGATCAGCGCGATCACGGGGATCGGCGCCTCGCCCGGCTTCCATGGAAACTGGTCGTCATAGCCCATGTCGGCGTCGATCAGCACCACGTTGAAGCGGTCGAGTTCCGGCAGGTCGGTGATCTCGGGCCAGTAATGCGATGCCGCCACGCCGATGCGTTCGAACTGCATGAGCAGCGCGTCGACATTGGGATGCGGCTGGTGAAGCACCAGCGCGCGCCAGCCGATGAAGGAGGGGGTTGGCCTCATATCGTTCATTGAACAACCCTCAAATGTGGAGCCTTGGCGGACGGCATGGCCTCCCCGCCGGGAATGCCGAGGCGCGAGCGGGTCAGGAACGGATCGGGCTCGATCGCTCCGCCCGCCTCGAAGACGACATCGAAGTCGCCATCGGCGCGAGCCCGGCCAATATGGGCCGGCATCAGCACGTGATTGGTGCGCGCATCGACGATGCTCTCGCCAAACGGCGTCGAAAACGGATGCGCCTTCGCCGCCGCCAGAACCTCGCCAATGTCGTCGGTGCCAGCCTGCCAGATCGCGTTGGCAATCAGCAGCACGCTGGCATAGGTCTCGACGAAGAAGGCCGTCAGCTGCTGGGAGCCCGGCTTGCCGGCCACCTGCTGCAGGAAGGCGCGATTGGCTTCGCCCGACAGCGACCGGAAATAGCAGCTCACCGTATAGTGGCCGGCGATAGCCGGACCGAGCAGAGCGGCCTCGCCCTCATAGAGATTGCAGCTCAGCACCGGCCGCACGCCTGCCGCAAAGGCGGGGTCCGCAAGCCCGAGCTCGTGATAGGCCTTCAGGAAGGCATGCGACGACGGGCCGATCAGATTGTTGAGGATGAAGTCCGGCTTCTTTGCCTTGATCTCGGCCACGATGTGATTGATCTCGACATCGCCTATCGGCACATTGCGCTCGCCCAGCACCTTGCCGCCCGAATGGTGCAGCACTTCGCGGGCGATACGGTTCATCTCCCAGCCCCAGATGTAGTTCGAGCCGGTCAGGAAGGCGTTCCGGCCGAAGCGCGGCACGATGTAGTCGAGCAGCGGCAAAAGGTGCTGGTTGGGGCTTGCGGCGATGTAGACGACGTTCTCGCTCGCCTCGAAGCCTTCGTAGACGCACGGATACCATAGCAGCGCGTCGGCCTTCTCGACGACCGGGATAACTTCCTTGCGGCTCCAGGAGGTGGTGCAGCCGACGACATGGCGCAGCCCGGTGCGCTTGATCATGTCGCGGCAAAGGCCGGCATAGCGGTCGGTATTGCCTTCGGGGTCGGCGTCATGGGGGACGAGTTCGAACGGATATTCGCCGCTGGCGTTCACCGACTCGATTGCCGCCAGGGCTCCATGGAAGCCCTGCTGGCTGAGCGCCCAATAGGGGCCAGACCGCGAAAACAGCAGACCGATCGGTATCGAACTACCCATGTCCTCCTGACATTCCTCCAAATGCAAACAGCCCCATTCGCGGAACGCAAGTTCCGGAACGAGGCCCAAATGCCTAGCGAATTCTGATTTTGGGCTTTATCTTTCGGCCTCTCCCCTCTCTGTCAAGCAGATTCTGGCCGCAGCTGGGCGCGACCAGCAATTTTGAGGGTGCGAATTGCCGCAGTTAGGTAATTAACATGCGCCCAGCGGTGATCGCGAGAAAGAAAGCGAAAGCGAGCTTCAGATAGCGCGCGTTCAGCGCATGCGCGAGGTGCGCACCCCAGGGCGCGAGCAGATAGCTGATCGGCGCGATGATCAGCACCGCCGGCAGGCTGACGAAGCCAAGGCTGAGCGGCGGCCGGCCGGCAACACCGAGCCCGGCCCAGATGAAGCCGGCGACCCCCGGAATGGCAATCAGCAGGCCGAGCGCCGACGATGTGCCGACCGCGCGGTGGACGGGGAAGGAAAAACTCGCCAGCGTCGGCACCGAGAGTGTCCCGCCGCCGATGCCCATCAGCGCGGAGATGAAGCCGATGACGGTGGCGATGGCGCGGTTGACCCAGGCGCTTTTCGGCAGGTGGTCGGAAATGACCAGATGCTTGGGGATCGCCAGGTTTACGGCCACCAAAAGGCCGACCACGCCGAACACCAGGCGCAAGCCCGCGCCGGGGATGAACTTCGACATGATGCCGCCGATCAGCGCGCCGACGAACGCCGCCGGTCCCCAGAGGTTCAACAGCGCCTGATCGACATTGCCGCGCCTGGCGTGGGCCCGCATCGACGAAATCGAGGTGGGGATGATGATCGCCAGCGAGGTGGCAACGGCGAGGTGGCTGGTGATCGAGGCGGGGAAATGGAACAGCGTCAGCACCCAGAACAGCACCGGCACGATGACGATGCCGCCGCCGACGCCGAGCAGGCCGGCGAGGATGCCGGAGATGACGCCGGTGACGGCGAAACCGGCGATCAGCGCAGCGATTGTCTGGCCGTCGAGCATGGACGGATCAAGTGCCTGTTCCAAAACCGCAGTCCTCCACGCTTCTAAAAGGCCAGCGCATGCGCGTCGTCAGGCCTCGGCATCGATCACCGCAAGGGCAGCTTCTATGCCCTTGCCAACGGGAAGCCTCTGTCCAAGCGCATTTAATGCGCCTCCGAGCGCCGTCAGCGCAACCACAGCGTAGATCGGCTGCGCTGTAGGCCCCATGTGGCCGATACGCGTCAGCTTGCCGAGCGTGGCCCCGCGTCCGGACGAGAGAACGACGCCGTACCGCTCGCGCACCACCTGGCGTAGCACCTTCTCGTCCACCCCCTCCGGAGTGCTAATGGCGGTCGTTGTGGGAGACGCGATCTCCTCGCTCGCCGCCCAGAGCGAAAGCCCCATTGCCCTTGCGCCCGCACGCGTGGCCTTGGCGGTCAGCGCATGACGCGCCCAGACTGCTTCCGGGCCTTCATTCAGGTAAAGATCCAGCGCCACGTCGAGACCGTTGATCTCCGCAACCGAAGGCGTGAACGGGAACGGCTTCTCGCGCGACCATGCATTTTCCCAGTCGAGGATGCTCAGCACCGAGGCGCGCGGCGCAGTCGGGTTTGCCTTCATCTTGGCCCAGCCGCGATCGCTCACCCCCAGCAAGGTGAGCCCCGGAGGCGCGCCCAGACATTTGTTCGCGCCCGTCACATAGATGTCGGCCTTGCAGTCCTCGGGGTGGGTCTTCATGCCGCCGAAGGACGAAACGGCGTCGACGATCAGATAGGCGCCATGCGCCGACACGATCGCGCCGATTTCGTCGATGGGGTTGATCGTGCCCGACGGGGTGTCGTGATGGCAGACCGAGACTACCGTAATTTCCGGATGCTCTTTCAGCATGTCGGCCACCGCCTGCGGGTCGATGGCGTCGTTGTAGGCCGTTTCGATCTCCAGGAGATTTGGCGAATGCCGCCTGGCCCAGCCGCCAAATCCCTTGCCATAGACGCCGGAGGCAAGGTTCAGCACCACATCGTCGCGGCTGATGAGCGAAGCGGCCGCGGCCTCCAGCCCCATCACCGGCTCGCCCTGCAAGATCACCGGCCTGTTCGAGAGGCGCATCGCCTTCTGGGCCTTGCCGACGACCCGCTCATAGAAATGCTGGAAGGCGGGGTCGTTGTCGTAAAGCACCGTGCGGCTCAGCCCACGCAGCACCTCCGCATAGGCGTTGACCGGTCCTGTGGTCAGAGTGACCACCGGGTTGGCATCGTCGGGGTATCGCATTCTCTGTCTCTCCGCATTGCCGGCGCGACGAATCGAAGCCATCTCAATTCCGGCCAGCATGGAAGGCCGACTGCGAACGCGTCTCAAGGTTTTTCTGTGCGATGCCGCGGCGGGAACGAGAAGAGATTGCTCCTGCCGGAACGGCGCTTTTTACCTCAACGTTGCAAAAGCAACTTAAGTTGGAGATGCTGCGGCCTTGAGGGACAAACTGCCGCGAGATTTTTGCAACTCGACGCTGTATCTATCGGAAAAAGGGCAGCCGGACGGGCTATGGACATGAATGCCAGGCAGGACATACACAACTCCGATATTCCCGTACTGTGTCAGGCATGCGATGCGCGCCACCGCGGCGTCTGCGGTGCGCTGAACCCGGACCAGCTTGTCGCGCTCAGCAAGCAGTCGTTCAAACACCGCGCGGAATCCGGCGAAGAGCTCATCGGCGACAGCGAAAAGGTTGTCAATTTTTCGAACGTGCTGTCGGGCGTGGTCAAGCTCAGCAAGGTGATGTCCGACGGACGCCAGCAGATCGTGGGCCTGCAGTTCGCGCCTGATTTCCTCGGCCGTCCCTTCAAGTCGGAAAGCGCGCTGAACGCAGTGGCCGCGACGCCAGTGTCGCTCTGTTCCTTCCCGAAGACGGCCATCGACCGCATGGTCAAGGAAGTGCCGGAGCTCGAGCACCGGCTGCTGAAGCAGACGCTCAAGGAACTGGACGAGGCCCGCGACTGGATGCTGACGCTCGGGCGCAAGACCGCGGCCGAAAAGGTCGCGAGCTTCCTGCACCTGGTCGCCACCCATATCGATCCGGAAGCCTCGGTGGGCAGCGGCCCGGTCAGCTACGACCTGCCGCTGACGCGCGCCGACATCGCCGATTTCCTCGGGCTCACCATCGAAACGGTCAGCCGCCAGATGACCAAGCTGCGCAAGGACGGCGTGATCGAGATCGAGCACAACCGGCAGATCACCATTCCCGATATCGGCCGGCTCGAACGACGCGCCAATATCTAAAAACGCGTCACCTCTCAGCTTTTCGTGCCGAACAGCGGCGCCATCGCCTCGCGCTCGTTTGCGATGTGGCGGCGCAGGCCCGCGAAGAACCCGCGCAGCATGTAGGCCAGCGCATCAACATTGAGCGCATCCGGTCCCTGCCCGACGCGCCGCAGCCCCTCGGCAAGCTCGGCGGCGAAATCCGCATCCTCGATATGCTCGGTCTTCAGCCGCGCCACGAGCTCCACCGCCGGCTGGGCATTGCCCTGCGCGTGGATGTAGGCCGGAAACAGCACGTCCTCCTCATAGGCGTGAACTTCGCGCAGAAGCGGCTCCAGCCTGCCGGAAGCAGCCAGGCATTGGTCACGGTTCAACGCCTGCGGCAAAGAGTCCGCAATCTCCTCCAACAGATCGCACAGCTCCAGCTTCTCGGCGTGGAGCCGACTAAGGATCGTCTCCCGAACGCCGGTGCAAAATAGCGAACTGGCCGATTCGTCTCCGGTTGCGAGAGGCGGTTCGCGTCCGTCTCCCGCTCTCATCGACATTGCATGAACCTCCTCCTGCACAAGCTGCGTCGATTTTGACGCATCGTTGCGCACCACAAATGCACGCCATGCGCGGCCGCTCTTTGATCCAGATCAAGGAGGCTTGTCCCGCTTGAGGCCAGTGTCGCCCCAAGGATCTGCGGGCTCGCCATGCGGATTCGTAGCCGTTTTTGCCTCATAGGGGGACCGTTCATGAAATTTGGTGTCGAAATCGTCGGCGTCACCGCCGCCGCCTTTCTGGCGCTGCTGGGGGCCGCCTTCGCAGGCGATGACCTCTTCCGTGCGCACATGTGGGTGCTGTTCTTCGCCCTCACCGCTGGCGCCATCCTGCTGATGCGCAACACGCGCTTCGGCGCGCAGCCCGTCGAGACCGACACGTCGGGCTATCTCGACGGGCCGATCCGCTACGGCGTCGTCGCCACAGTGTTCTGGGGTGTGGTGGGCTTTCTCGTCGGCGTCCTCATCGCCGCGCAGCTTGCCTTTCCCCACCTCAACTTCGAGCCCTGGTTCAATTTCGGGCGCGTGCGTCCGCTGCACACCTCGGCCGTCATCTTCGCCTTCGGCGGCAACGCGCTGATCGCCACGTCCCTCTATGTCGTGCAGCGCACGTCGCGCGCGCGGCTGTTCGGCGGCAACCTTGCCTGGTTCGTGTTCTGGGGCTACCAGCTCTTCATCATCATGGCGGCCACCGGCTACCTGCTGGGCATCACCCAGAGCCGTGAATATGCCGAACCGGAATGGTATCTCGACATCTGGCTGACCATCGTCTGGGTCGCCTATCTCATCGTGTTCCTCGGCACCATCCTGAAGCGCAAGGAACCGCACATCTACGTCGCCAACTGGTTCTACCTGTCCTTCATCGTGACGATCGCAATGCTGCACGTGGTCAACAACCTGGCAGTTCCTGTCTCCTTCCTGAGCTCCAAGAGCTACTCGGCCTTCGCAGGCGTGCAGGATGCGCTGACCCAGTGGTGGTACGGCCATAACGCGGTCGGCTTCTTCCTCACCGCCGGCTTCCTGGGCATGATGTACTACTTCATCCCCAAGCAGGTGGATCGCCCGGTCTATTCCTACCGTCTGTCGATCATCCACTTCTGGGCGCTGATCTTCCTCTACATCTGGGCCGGCCCGCACCACCTGCACTACACCGCCCTGCCCGACTGGGCGCAGACGCTGGGCATGGTCTTCTCGATCATGCTGTGGATGCCTTCCTGGGGCGGCATGATCAACGGCCTGATGACGCTCTCGGGCGCCTGGGACAAGATCCGCACCGATCCCATCGTCCGCATGATGGTCATGGCCGTCGCCTTCTACGGCATGGCGACCTTCGAAGGCCCGATGATGTCGATTAAGACGGTCAACTCGCTCAGCCACTACACCGACTGGACCATCGGCCACGTGCATTCCGGTGCGCTCGGCTGGAACGGCCTCATCACTTTCGGCGCGATCTACTTCCTGGTGCCGAAGCTGTGGAACCGCGAGCGCCTCTATTCGGTGCGCATGGTCAGCTGGCACTTCTGGCTCGCCACCCTCGGCATCGTCATCTACGCGGCCGCCATGTGGGTCGCCGGCATCCAGCAGGGCCTGATGTGGCGCGAATACGACGAGCAGGGCTTCCTGGTCTACTCCTTCGCCGAATCGGTCGCCGCCATGGTGCCCTACTACGTGCTGCGCATGATGGGCGGCGTCCTCTACCTCACCGGCGGGCTGGTGATGGCCTGGAACGTCTACATGACGATCCGCGGCCATCAGCGCCAGGAAAAGCCGATCCCCGGCATGACGCCCACCCTGCAGCCGGCCGAATAGGAGCTTTAAATGTCATTGCTCGACAAACATTCCATTATCGAGAAGAACGCGACGCTGCTCTTGGTCGGCTCGTTCCTGGTCGTCACCATCGGCGGCATCGTCGAGATCGCGCCGCTCTTCTATCTCGACAACACCATCGAGAAGGTGGAGGGCATGCGGCCCTACTCGCCGCTGGAGCTGGCCGGCCGCAACATCTACATCCGCGAAGGCTGCTATCTGTGCCACAGCCAGATGATCCGCCCCTTCCGCGACGAGGTGGAGCGCTACGGTCACTTCAGCCTGGCGGCGGAGTCGATGTACGATCATCCGTTCCAGTGGGGCTCCAAGCGCACGGGGCCTGACCTCGCGCGCGTCGGCGACCGCTACTCCAACGAATGGCACGTCCAGCACCTGGTCGACCCACGTTCGGTCGTGCCGGAATCGGTCATGCCCACCTACGCCTTCCTGAAGACCACCCCGCTCGAGGTGAAGGACATCAAGTATCACCTCGAGGCCAACAAGATGGTCGGCGTGCCCTACACGCAAGAGATGATCGACAACGCCGAGGCCGACATCAAGGCCCAGGCAGACCCGAACGCCAGCACTTCAGATCTGCTGGCACGCTACCCCAAGGCCAAGGTCGGCGACTTCGACGGCAATCCCGCATCCCTCACCGAGATGGATGCTCTGGTCGCCTATCTGCAGATGCTCGGCACCCTGGTCGACTTCTCCACCTATGACGACGCCGCCGGTAGCCGCTGAGGGAGGACACGATGGAAGTCTACACCGCAATGCGCCACTTCGCCGACAGCTGGGGGCTGCTCGTCATGGTGCTGTTCTTCACCGGGGTCGTTGTGTTCGCCTTCCGCCCCGGCAGCCGCCAGCAGGCCGAAGAGGCCGCCCGTATCCCGCTCAAGGATGACTGATAATGACGAAGAGAGAGATCGACCAAATTTCCGGTGTCGAGACCACCGGTCATGAGTGGGACGGCATCAAGGAGCTCAACAACCCCATGCCACGCTGGTGGGTGTTGTGCTTCTACGTGACGATCGTCTGGGCGGCCGGCTACACCATCGCCTATCCGGCCTGGCCGATGATCAGTTCGGCCACCACCGGCGTGCTCGGCTTCTCCAGCCGAGGTGAACTGAAGAACGCGATGGCCGAGGCCGACGCGGCCAAGCAGGGCTTTGTCGAGGCCATCGCCGCCAAGTCGGTGAACGAGATCATCGCCGACGACAAGCTGCGCGAGTTCGCCACCGCAGCCGGTGCAGCCGCCTTCAAGGTGAACTGCATCCAGTGCCACGGCTCGGGTGCGGAAGGCTCGCCGGGCTTTCCGAACCTCAACGACGACGACTGGCTGTGGGGCGGCAGCGCCGATGCGATCCACCAGACCATCGCGCACGGCATCCGCTACGCCAGCGATGCTGACACCCGCGTTTCCGAAATGCCGGCCTTCGGGGAGATCCTCGAGAAGGATCAGATCCATCAGGTTGCAGCCTATGTCTTCAGCCTGACCGGCACTCCGAGCGATGCCGCAGCGGCGACCGCCGGCAAGCAGGTGTTTGCCGACAACTGCGCCGCCTGCCACGGCAACGACGCCAAGGGCAACCGTGAGGTCGGCGCGCCGAACCTTGCCGACGCCATCTGGCTCTACGGCTCGAGCGAAGCCGACATCGCCCGCCAGGTGCGCACGCCGCGCCACGGCGTGATGCCGGCCTGGTCGGCCCGTCTCGGCGAAACCACCGTCAAGGAACTTGCAGTCTACGTCCACTCGCTGGGCGGAGGAGAGTAAAATTGGAAACGCAGAGCATGGAGCGGGCTGACATCGAGCGGCTCGAAGCCGAACCGGTAAACTCGGCCAAAAGCCGGCAGCCGCTCTACGCCGCGCGCAAGAAAATCTTCCCGAAGCGTGCTTCGGGAAGTTTTCGGCGTTTCAAATGGCTAATCATGGCGGTGACGCTCGGCATCTACTATCTGACGCCGTGGCTGCGCTGGGATCGCGGGCCTTACGCGCCCGACCAGGCGGTGCTGCTCGACATGGCCAACCGCCGCTTCTACTTCTTCCCCATCGAGATCTGGCCGCAGGAGTTCTTCTTCGTCGCCGGCCTGCTCGTCATGGCCGGCATCGGCCTGTTCCTCATCACTTCCACCGTCGGCCGCGCCTGGTGCGGCTACACCTGCCCCCAGACAGTATGGGTCGACCTGTTCCTCGTGGTCGAACGCGCCATCGAAGGCGACCGCAATGCCCGCATCAAGCTCGACTCTGCACCCTGGTCGTTTAGCAAACTCTGGAAGCGGCTGACAAAGCACCTGATCTGGCTCTTGATCGCGGTTGCCACCGGCGGCGCCTGGATCTTCTATTTCGCCGACGCGCCGACGCTGCTGAAGGAACTCTTCACGCTTGAGGCCGCGCCCGTCGCCTACATCACCGTCGCCGTCCTCACCGCCACCACCTACACCTTCGGCGGCCTGATGCGCGAGCAGGTCTGCACCTATATGTGCCCGTGGCCGCGCATCCAGGCGGCCATGCTCGACGAGAACTCGCTGACCGTCACCTACAACGACTGGCGCGGCGAGCCTCGTTCGCGCCACGCCAAGAAGGCAGCCGCCGCCGGTGAGACCGTGGGCGATTGCGTGGACTGCAACGCCTGCGTCGCCGTCTGCCCCATGGGCATCGACATCCGCGACGGCCAGCAGCTCGAATGCATCACCTGCGCGCTCTGCATCGACGCCTGCGACGGCGTCATGGACAAGCTCGGCAAGGAGCGCGGCCTCATCTCCTATACGACGCTGAACGACTACCAGTCCAACATGGCGCTCGCGACCGACAACGGCACGCATGCCATCGACCCGGCCAAGGTCCGCACGCCTGCGGGCAAGCTGTCGGATCACGTCGCGCATTTCCATGTCCGCAAGCTGTTCCGGCCTCGCACCCTGGCCTATTTCGGGGTCTGGTCCCTCATCGGAATAGGTCTCCTCTACGCGCTGTTCAGCCGCGACCGGCTGGAGCTCAGCGTGCTGCATGACCGCAACCCGCAATTCGTGACGCTGTCGGACGGCTCGATCCGCAACGGCTACACGGTCAAGCTCTTGAACATGATCCCCGAGCCGCGCACCGTCGTGCTCCGGATGGAGGGGCTGAAAGGCGCCACCATGACCGTGACCGGCATCGGCGAACATGCGCCGGAATCGGCCGAGGTCGAGCTTGAGCCGGATCGGCTGAAGACGCTGAAAGTATTCGTCGCCCTGCCACGTAACGGGCTCGCGACCGAAGCCATGTCGTTCCGCTTCGTGATAGAAGATCGCGGAAGCAGTGAAACCGCCCATAGCGAAGCCAAGTTCCAAATTCCGGGGAGAAGGTAATGACCGCCAGACTGATGCGCACGAGAGAGTTCACCGGCTGGCACATGCTGGCCGTCATGGTCGCCTTCTTCGGCGTCGTCATCGCCGTTAACATCGTCATGGCGGTCTATGCCAATACGAGCTGGACCGGACTGGTCGTCCAGAATGGCTATGTCGCCAGCCAGGAGTTCAACGAAAAGACCGCCGAAGCGCGCGCGCAGGCCGCGCGCGGCTGGAAGGACACGCTTGAGATCGAGCCGGGCACCGTGAGCTTTGCGCTCAACGATGCGGCCGGCAGCAGCGTTGAGGCCAAGAGCGTCATCGTCACCTTCCGCCGCCCGGTCTACGAATCCGAGGACGAGACCTTCCAGCTCGCCCGCCAGTCCAACGGCGCCTTCGCCGCCGCGCACAACGTGCGTGACGGCCTCTGGGTCGTCGAGGTCGACGCCGATATCGGTGAGGCCCACCCCTATCGCGTCGTCCATCGCATCGTGGTCAAGCAGGGGATATACAGATGAGCTGCTGCGCGCCGACCGAAATCGTCTCCGACATCGAGCGCGTCGAGCACTCGACCCCCTCGCCCGAGGAAATGCTGCTCGTCAGCCGAACCCTGGGCGATGGCATTCGACAGAGCGATCTTTCCGTGCCCGGCGTGCATTGCGGCGCCTGTATCCAGAAGATCGAAAGCGCCCTGTCGAAACTGGAGGGCGTGGCCGGCGCGCGCGTGAACCTCTCGACCAAGCGCGTCAGCGTTCGCTGGCGCGAGGGCAAGGTGCCGCCGCTGTTCGAGACGCTGGAACGTCTCGGCTACGAAGCGCATCTGTTCGATCCCGCCGCCGACAAGAAGGACGAGGCGCTTGCCGAGCTCATTCGCGCGCTCGGCATTTCCGGCTTTGCGGCGGCCAACATCATGCTGCTGTCGGTCTCGGTCTGGTCGGGCGCGGAAGGCGCGACGCGCGACCTGTTCCACTGGGTCTCGGCGCTGATTGCCATCCCGGCACTCGCCGTTGCAGGCCGCATCTTCTTCCGCTCCGCCTGGAGCGGGCTGAAGCATGGCCGCGCCAATATGGACCTGCCGATCTCCATCGGCGTGCTGTTGGCCTATGGCATGAGCCTCTACGAGACCGTCCACCACGGCGAGCACGCCTATTTCGACGCATCGGTGACGCTGCTTTTCTTCCTGCTCATCGGTCGCACGCTCGACCACGTCATGCGCGAACGCGCCCGCGAGGCGGTGAAGGGGTTGGCGCGTCTTGCCGCGCGCGGCGCCATGGTGCTGCGCCCTGACGGCTCGCGCGACTACATGCCGACCGAGGAGATCGAGCCCGGCATGCGCCTGCTGCTCGCTGCCGGCGAACGCGTGCCGGTCGACGCCGAGGTCGAGGTAGGCACTTCCGATCTCGACTGCTCGCTGGTGTCGGGCGAAAGCGCGCCGCAGAACGTAGCCCCCGGCGCAACGCTCCGCGCCGGCACGCTCAACCTCACCGGCCCGCTCACCATCCGCGCGCTGGCCGCCGCAAAGGACTCCTTCCTTGCCGAGATGGTGCGCATGATGGAAGCGGCCGAGGGCGGCCGCACCGTCTATCGCCGCATCGCCGACCGCGCTTCCGCGCTCTATGCGCCGCTCGTCCATCTCACCGCCTTCCTGACCTTCCTCGGCTGGATGGCCGTGTCCGGCGACCTGCACCGCTCGGTCACCATTGCCATTGCGGTGCTGATCATCACCTGCCCCTGCGCGCTGGGGCTCGCGGTGCCGATCGTGCAGGTGGTGGCCGCCCGCCGCCTCTTCGAAAGCGGCATCATGGTCAAGGACGGCTCTGCCATGGAACGCCTCGCCGAGATCGACACGGTCGTCTTCGACAAGACCGGCACGCTGACGGTCGGTGCACCGAGGCTGGTCAACGCGGATGCGATCCAGCCGCAGACGCTGGCGCTTGCCGCCGCCATGGCCGCGCACTCGCGCCACCCGCTGTCGAAGGCGATCGCCAAGGGCGGCGCCGCCGCGCCGCACCAGGCCCTCGCCGACACCCGCGAACTGCCCGGTTACGGCGTCGAAGCCCGCGTGGGCGAAAACCTCTACCGGCTGGGCCGCGCCGACTGGGCCGTCTCGGGCGGCAGTGCCGAGACCGGCACGGTGTTGAGCAAGAACGGCGAACTGCTGGCCGGGTTCGAATTCGAGGACCGGCTACGCGACGGCGCGGCCGAGACCGTGCGCCAGCTCGCAAATGGCGGCGTGCAGATGGAAGTCCTGTCGGGCGACCGTCCGGCGGCCGTGGAGAAGCTTAGTGCTGCGCTCGGCATCCAGGCCTTCCGCGCCGGCGTGCTGCCCGGCGAAAAGGCCGATCGCGTGGCAAAGCTCACCGCTGACGGGCGCAAGGTGCTGATGGTCGGCGACGGCCTCAATGACGCGCCTGCGCTGGTAGCAGCCCATGTTTCCATCGCACCTGCCACCGCCGCCGATGTCGGGCGCAACGCCGCCGATTTCGTGTTCCTGCGCGAGAGCCTGTCGGCTGTGCCTCTGGCGATGCGCATCTCGAAAGATTCGGGCCGGCTCATCCGACAGAACCTGACGCTCGCCGTGGGCTACAACGCGATTGCCGTGCCTATCGCCATCCTCGGCCATGTCACGCCGCTGGTCGCGGCGCTAGCGATGTCGCTCTCTTCGATCCTGGTGGTGGCAAACGCTCTGCGGCTCAAGGGAGCCGCCCGGCCTACAATCGCGCAGGCCGCTGGCAACGCGAAAATCGGCGGTGCCACGCTCGGTTCAATGGAGCCAGTGTAATGGCAACTCTCCTTTATCTCATCCCGATTGCACTGTTCCTGGGCGGGCTCGGTCTCGGCGCCTTCATGTGGTCCCTGCGAAGCGGCCAGTATGACGATCTCGACGGCGCCGCGACGCGCATCCTGATCGACGACGAGGACGAGAACTAGGCATCGTCGGCGAAGAGCCGAAAATACGCGCAGCCGCCCTTGAAACAGGATTCTCCCAGCGCCAGATCACTTTCGCGCGACGCCCCATTTTGACGTCCGCACGCATCCAGTCCGCATTTTCCACCGAATTTGCATTCGCTCAGGAATACAAGGGAGAGGACGATGTCTGCCAAGGAAGTGCTTTTCGACGTCGAGGCCCGCGAGAAGATGCTGCGCGGCGTCCACATTCTCGCCGATGCGGTGAAGGTGACGCTCGGCCCCAAGGGGCGCAACGTCGTCATCGACCGCTCATTCGGCGCGCCGCGCATCACCAAGGACGGCGTGACCGTCGCCAAGGAAATCGAGCTCGCCGACAAATTCGAGAACATGGGCGCGCAGCTCGTCCGCGAGGTGGCATCGAGAACCAGCACCGCCGCCGGTGACGGCACCACGACCGCAACCGTGCTTGCCCAGGCGATCGTCGAGGAAGGCAACAAGGCGATTTCCTCCGGCCGCAACCCGATGGACCTCAAGCGCGGCATCGACCTGGCTGTCAGCGCGGTCGTGGCGGATCTGAAGAAGAACGCTCGCAAGGTCACGCGCAACGACGAGATCGCCCAGGTCGGCACCATATCGGCCAATGGCGACCCCGAGATCGGCCGCTTCCTCGCCGAGGCCATGCAGAAAGTCGGCAATGACGGCGTCATCACCGTCGAGGAAGCCAAGACCGCCACGACCGAGCTCGAGGTCGTGGAAGGCATGCAGTTCGACCGCGGCTACATCTCCCCCTACTTCGTGACCGATCAGCAGAAGATGCGGGTCGAGTTTGAGGAACCCTACATCCTGATCTACGAGAAGAGGCTCTCCAGCCTGCAAGCCATGCTGCCGGTTCTCGAGGCGGTGGTGAAGTCGGGCAAGCCGCTGCTTCTCATCGCCGAGGATGTCGAGGGCGAGGTGCTGGCCACGCTGGTGGTCAACAAGCTGCGCGGCGGGCTGAAGGTCGCGGCCGTCAAGGCTCCGGGCTTCGGTGACCGCCGCAAGGCGATGCTCGAGGACATCGCCATCCTCACCGGTGGCACCGCGATCAGCGAGGATCTCGGCATCAAGCTTGAACACGTCACGCTGCAGATGCTCGGCCGCGCCCACAAGGTGATGATCGAGAAGGAGACGACGACCATCGTCGGCGGCGCCGGCTCCAAGACGGACATCAAAGGCCGCATCCGCCAGATCAAGCAACAGATCGAGGAAACCACCTCGGACTACGACAAGGAAAAACTGCAGGAGCGCCTGGCCAAGCTGGCCGGCGGCGTCGCGGTGCTCCGCGTCGGCGGCGCCACCGAAACAGAAGTGCGCGAGCGCCGGGACCGCGTGGACGACGCGCTTCATGCGACCCGTGCCGCGGTGGAGGAAGGCATTCTGCCAGGCGGCGGCGTGGCGCTGCTGCGCGCGGGCGACACGCTCAATAAACTCAAGCCGGAAAACGAGGACCAGCGCGTCGGCATCGAGATCGTCCGCCGCGCCATCGAAGCGCCGGCGCGCCAGATTGCCGAGAACGCCGGCACGGACGGCTCCGTCATCGTCAGCAAGCTGCGTGAAAACACCGATCCCGCCTATGGCTGGAACGCGCAGACGGGCAAATATGGCGACCTGTTCAAGCAGGGCGTCATTGATCCGGTCAAGGTGGTGCGCGCGGCTCTCGAAGGTGCGGGCTCCGTCGCCGGCCTGCTCGTCACCACCGAGGCGATGGTTGCCGAGAAGCCGAAGAAGGAAGCCGCGCCCGCCATGCCGGGCGGCGGCATGGAGTTCTGAGACCGGGCAGCCACAGCGGCATCAAGAGAGAGCATGGTTCCCGCACCAGGGATGATCCCGGTGCTTGACTCCAGGGGGGCTTTGACTAGTTTGCGCCCCATGATGTGCATCATTCCGAACCTGTTCCGGCGAGAGCCGCAACGCATCAAAGCGGGCATCTAGCCCGGACGCGATCGAAGCCTGGCTCGCGTTCGGGGTTGCCAGGGTTGTCCAATTCCATCTGACAGACTGTTGGCCGCCGAGATGGCGCCGTTCGCCATTGCATTTCCCAACGCGTTCGTCCCGCCAGACCGGCGGGCCGCAGACATTGAAACATGACCCAGGGTAGCGCCGAAACGATGATCCAGACCCCCTACTACCTCATCGACAAGACCCGCCTTCTGCCGAACATGGAAAAGATCGCCTATGTGCGCGAGCATTCCGGCGCCAAGTTGCTTCTGGCGCTGAAATGCTTCGCCACCTGGTCGGTGTTCGACCTGATGCGCGACTATATGGATGGCACGACCTCCTCCTCGCTGAACGAGGTCCGGCTCGGCCGCGAGAAATTCGGCGGCGAGACGCACGCCTATTCGGTCGCCTATGCCGATCACGAGATCGACGAGGTGATCGCCAATGCCGACAAGATCATCTTCAATTCCATCGGCCAGCTGGAGCGTTTTGCCGACAAGGCGAGCGGCCTTGCGCGCGGCCTGCGCCTCAACCCGCAGATCAGCTCGTCGAGCTTCGATCTCGCCGATCCCGCGCGCCCCTTCAGCCGCCTGGGCGAATGGGACGTGGCCAGGATCGAGACCGTCATGGACCGCGTCAACGGCTTCATGATCCACAACAACTGCGAGAACAAGGATTTTGGCCTGTTCGACCGCATGCTCTCGCAGATCGAGGAAAGGTTCGGCTCGCTGCTCGGCCGCGTCGAGTGGGTCAGCCTTGGCGGCGGCATCCACTTCACCGGCGAGGGCTATCCGCTCGACGCCTTCTGCGCGCGGCTGAAGGCCTTCTCCGAGCGCCACGGCGTGCAGGTCTATCTCGAGCCCGGCGAGGCCTCAATCACCAAGAGCACCACACTGGAAGTGACCGTGCTTGACACGCTGAACAACGGCAAGAACCTCGCCATCGTCGACAGCTCGATCGAGGCCCACATGCTGGACCTCTTGATCTACCGCGAGAACGCGAAGGTCGAGCCCAACACCGGCGAGCACAGCTACATGATCTGCGGCAAGTCGTGCCTGGCGGGAGACATCTTCGGCGAGTTCCGCTTCGAAAGGGAACTGAAGGTGGGCGACCGCATTTCGATCCAGGACGCCGCCGGTTACACGATGGTCAAAAAGAACTGGTTCAACGGCGTGCGCATGCCGTCGATCGCGGTGCGCGAGCTGGACGGCACGGTCCGCGTGGTGCGCGAGTTCGGTTTTGAGGATTACGTCGCGAGCCTTTCATAAGGTTCGCCGTATTTGGTTGACGGGAAAAGGAGACATACGCCCGAAATGAAGAAGAACGTACTGATCATCGGCGCTGGCGGCGTGGCCCAGGTGGTGGCCCACAAATGCGCGCAACACAACGATCTGCTCGGCGATATCCATATCGCTTCACGCACGGTCGCGAAATGTAGTGCGATCGTCGAGTCGGTCCGGGAAAAGAAGAGCCTGAAGAATCCGAACGGCGTGATCGAGGCGCATGCGCTCGACGCGCTGGACGTCGAGGCCACCAAGGCGCTGATCGAGAAGACGAAAAGCCGGATCGTCATCAATGTCGGCTCGGCCTTCGTCAACATGTCGGTTCTTTCGGCCTGTATCGCGACGGGCGCGGCCTATATCGACACGGCCATCCACGAAGACCCACTGAAGATCTGCGAGACCCCGCCGTGGTATGCCAACTACGAGTGGAAGCGCCGTGAGGAATGCGAAAAGGCAGGCGTCACCGCCATTCTCGGCGCCGGCTTCGACCCGGGCATGGTCAATGCCTATGCCAGGCTTGCAATGGACGAGTATTTCGACCGCATCGATTCCATCGATATCGTCGACATCAACGCCGGCAGCCACGGCAAGTATTTCGCGACCAATTTCGATCCGGAGATCAATTTCCGCGAGTTCACCGGCCAGGTCTGGTCGTGGCAGGACAGCAAGTGGGTCTCGAACAAGATGTTCGAGGTCGGCAAGGAATGGGACCTGCCGGTGGTCGGCAAGCAGAAGGCCTACATGACCGGCCATGACGAGGTGCATTCGCTGTCGCAGCGCCTCGGCGTGCCCACCGTCCGCTTCTGGATGGGCTTTGGCGACCATTACATCAACGTCTTCACCGTGCTGAAGAATCTCGGCCTCCTGTCCGAGCAGCCGATCAAGACGGCCGAGGGCCAGGAAGTCGTGCCGCTCAAGGTGGTCAAGGCCGTGTTGCCCGATCCGTCGTCGCTCGCGCCGAACTACGCAGGCAAGACCTGCATCGGCGACGTGGTGAAGGGCGAGAAGGACGGCAAGGAGCGCGAGCTCTTCATCTATAACGTCGCCGACCACAAGGAAGCGTTCGAGGAAGTCGGCAGCCAGGGCATTTCCTACACTGCCGGCGTGCCGGCCGTGGCCGCCGCGATGCTGATCGCCCGCGGTGAATGGGACGTCAAGAAGATGGCCAATGTGGAAGACCTGCCGCCGCAGCCCTTCCTCGGCCTGCTCAACCAGATCGGCCTGCCGACGCGCATCAAGGATGCCGACGGCGACCGCGCGCTGGAATTCGACACTCCGGCGCTCGCCGCCGCAAGCTGACGTTTCGCGGTTGCTGACCGCATCTTATGTCGCAGCTGCGACGCCCCCTCCCTCACCGGCGGGGGCGTTTTCGTTTGATACCACCCCCCACCCCTAACCCCTCCCCACAAGGGGGAGGGGGACGATTTCGTCGCCGTGCCCACCGAAACGGTGAAGGTTGGTGCCGGGTGCTCAACGCAAGATTCCCCTCCCCCTTGTGGGGAGGGGTTAGGGGTGGGGGTACAAACTGGCTCGAACCATCCGCAAGGCGATTGCCCTACCCACCCAACTCGGTGTTTTCGTTCGCATAGAGCGTGTTTTCCAGCGGCTTGGGCGGGGTCGCATTGGCTTCGGCGCGTATCCAGTTCAGGAAGGCCGTCACCGAAGCCTTCGGCGCCCCGTGCTTCATGACCACGTAGTAGGCCGCGCGCGGCCGCAGGATCTCGACCGATACACGCACGAGCTGTCGGCGCTGGAGCAGGTCGTCGACCATCCGGTGCCAGCCGAGCGCAATGCCCTCGCCGCGTAGCGCCGCATAGAGCGCATCCGTATAGAAATTGCAGCTCAGCGTGATGTTCTTCGGGTCGCTGCCATGTCCGAAGGCGGCCAGCCACTGCTCCCAGCCTATCCAGCTCGGCTCCATCGAATGACTGGCGATGAGATTGTGCCGGGCGAGATCGGCGACGCAATCGGGCGAGCCGCGCGCGGCCAGATAGTCCGGGCTGCACACCGGGAACAGGTCGTCGCCGAACAGCATGATCGCCTTGCCGTCAGGCCAGTTGCCGTCGCCGTAGCGGATCACCACGTCGATATCGTCGCGGCGCAGATCGACGCTGCTGTCCTGCGTGACGATTTTCAGCTTGATGTCAGGCTCGGCGCGCCGAAGGCTCGACACCTTTGGCAAAAGCCAGAAATGCGAGAAGGCGACAGTGGCCGAGATCGTCAGCTCGGCGGCGTCGCCCATGGTCGTGATCGAGCGAACCGTGTCCGCCACGATGCCGAGCGCCTCCGACATCGCGCCCGAAAGCGCCTTGCCCTGCTCGGTCAGCTCGATGCTGCGATGCAGGCGACGAAACAGCGGAAAGCCGAGGCTCCCTTCAAGCGCCTGCACCTGCCGGCTCACCGCCGCCTGGGTGATGCCGAGCTCAGCCGCCGCGCGGGTGAAACTCTGCTGCCGCGCTGCCGCCTCGAACACCACCAGAGCCGTCATGGACGGAAGCTGTCGACGAAAGCCTGACATTACCTGACCTCATCCATGGCGTTCCCAAAAATGCCGTTGACGCTGTTATCGCATAATGAATGCTTATGCGATATCCGCGAGGCTGCTTCACGGCAGCCTTTCTTGCGGGAGGAGATCGAACATGGCGCGGCGCCAGCCCCCGGCCATGTTGCGCAGCAGCCGAGAAACGGAAACTTCGACATGACCACCCTTGCCACGCCCGCAGCCCCTGCAGAACCGAGATCCGGCGGGCGCGAGGCGCGACGCCGCGCCCGCCTGAGCCGGTCAACCAGCGCGCTGCACCGGCCCTATATCGCTCGCGGGATTCCCACCTACGACATCATGTCGGAGGAAAACCTGGTCCGCATCGAGAAGACGGCCGATCGCATCCTTGCCGAGATCGGCATTGAGTTCCGCGACGATCCGGTCGCGCTCGACCACTGGAAGCGCGCCGGCGCTCATATCGATGGCGTGCTGGTAAAATTCGAGCCGGGCATGCTGCGCGAGATTCTCAAAACGGCGCCCGCCGAATTCACCCAGCATGCGCGCAACCCCGCCAGTTCCGTGCAGATCGGCGGCAAGAACGTCGTCTTCTCGCCGGCCTATGGCTCGCCCTTCGTCATGGATCTCGACAAGGGTCGCCGCTACGGCACGATCGAAGATTTTGAAAACTTCGTCAAGCTGGCGCAGTCTTCGCCCTGGCTGCACCATTCGGGCGGCACGATCTGTGAGCCGGTGGACGTGCCGGTCAACAAGCGTCACCTCGATATGGTCTACGCCCACATCCGCTATTCGGATCGTGGCTTCATGGGTTCGGTGACGGCAGAAAGCCGCGCAGAGGATTCCATCGACATGGCGCGCATCGTCTTCGGCGAAAAGTTTGCCGACAAAAATTGCGTCATCCTCGGCAACGTCAACGTCAACTCGCCGCTGGTCTGGGACGCCACCATGACCACGGCTCTGCGCGCCTATGCCCGCGCCAACCAGGCCGCCGTTGTCGTGCCCTTCATCCTCGGCGGCGCCATGGGCCCAGTCACCAATGCCGGCGCCATCGCCCAATCGCTGGCAGAGACCATGGCAGGCTGTGCGCTGACCCAGCTCGAGCGCCCCGGCGCGCCGGTGATCTTCGGCAACTTCCTGTCCTCGATGTCGCTGCGGTCGGGCTCGCCCACCTTCGGCACGCCGGAGCCGGCGATCGGCTCGATGGTCATCGGCCAGCTCGCACGGCGTCTCAATCTGCCGCTGCGCTGCTCGGGCAACTTCACGACGTCGAAACTGCCGGACGCGCATGCGATGAACGAAGGCACCATGTCGATGCTGGCGGCGGTGCACTGCGGCGCCAACTTCATCCTGCATTCGGCCGGCTTCCTCGACGGGCTGCTCTCCATGTCCTACGAAAAATTCGTCATGGACACCGACTTCTGCGGTGCGCTGCACAGCTATCTGGACGGCGTGAAGGTGGACGACAACCAGCTCGCACTCGACGCCTTCCAGGAGGTCGGCCCGGGCAACCACTTCTTCGGCTGCGCCCACACCATGGCCAACTACGAAACCGCCTTCTGGGATTCGGAAATCGCCGACAACGAGTCCTTCGAGAAGTGGGAGGCCGCAGGCTCCGAGGACGCCGCCACCCGCGCCAACAAGCGCTGGAAGAAGGCGCTGGCCGAATACGAAGCGCCGGCCCTGGACGAAGGCATCGACGAAGCCCTGAAGGACTTTATTGCCCGCCGCAAGGCATCCATGGACGACGCCTGGTATTGAGCGGTTCTGGGCGGCTAGCTAATGGCTCGCTGACGAAACGTGGCCACATGACCTGTTGCATCATAGCGGAAGCCATTGGCTTCCGCTTTTTTCATGGCGTCTGACCTCTCAACCAAAAACCTTTGGCCGGCAGGGCGACAACCCGCGCGGAGAGCAGTTCCTCATTGCCTATGTAATCCGCCCGCCACTGCCGGCCCCTCGAAGAGAATCGGCAGCTCTCGGGGACCCTTGTTGGGCTCCTCGCCCTCAAAGCCCGAAATTTTCCTGACCGACCTAACGCGCCGGAACGACTGTGGAAAAGGCCGGCATGGTTCCCATTTGAAATTTCATATTGAGGAGTCGTTAACCGGGAGGCTGCAGGTTCATTGCGCATGGATTTCTCCCTGAAGTTCATGCAGGCGACTCCGGATACCCCCACACCCCTGCTCCGGAGTCGCCACCTTCCTCAGGAACTCGACCTGTTTGCGGACAGCTGACCGGTCAGTAGGGTGATCTGATCCCCATCCTCACCTTCGCGGCTTTTTCGCGTGCAGGGCCTGCCCTCCCTCCTTGCTCTACCACGCAACCGGCTTCCGGCCGGAAGAACGTCACAGGGTGGCGTTTCGGCCGGATGCGGCTCGGTGGCGCCTCTCAAGCGAAACTTAGCCAGCTCCGCCGCGTCGCGCGTGACTGGGATCAGTTCTTGCAAGGAGCGGCCCTGGCGTCATGTGCAGCCTCGCGTTTGCCGCCCGGCCGAAAAAAAGCAAAAGCCCGCCGGTCGAGGACCAGGCGGGCGTTCAGGTTTGATTGCTGGGTCGGCTTTCGAATCGAGAGGCCGCAAAAAGCAAAAGCCCCGGCTTTGGACCGGGGCTTTTGGATTTGGTTGCGGGGGTTGGATTTGAACCAACGACCTTCAGGTTATGAGCCTGACGAGCTACCGGGCTGCTCCACCCCGCGTCAACTTTTGGTCTTGGCGTCCTCTTCGCTAAAGCAAAGGGCCGCGGTCGATTGTCTCGATGCGGCCCGCGGGTCCCGTTTGGTGCGGGCCTAGTTCGTTTGGAGAAGATTTGGACATGCATTTGGCAGACCTGGCAGCGACTTACTCTCCCGCGTCTTGAGACGAAGTACCATCAGCGCTGGAGCGTTTCACGGCCGAGTTCGGAAT
>NZ_JARXVF010000006.1 GCF_029892515.1 Pseudaminobacter soli (ex Li et al. 2025)
GAATAGATCCATGGGCAGGGCTCCTTGACCAATTAAGCTTGAGGAGCCTGCCCGCAGATTGAAATCCTGTCACCCCCGCAGCGGGAGCGCCACGGCAGCCCCAATCATCCGATCTTCTTTTCGCTTCAGGTCTGCGAGGAGGATGGCCGGCGCTACAAGTGCCCCATGCGCGCCGGCCAGGGCGGCAAACTGCCAGCCCAGAATAGCGTGTACATACGTGTCTATATTCGCGCCTGCAAGTTTATCTCGACGATTAGGTCTTCGGCTTTTTCCCCTTTGGCGGCGCGATGCTTTCCGCCTCCAACTTCGCAACTTGCTCTCACGTCCCTGAGTGATCTTCCTCCCCGTGTCCCGCGTGAGGGGCCGACATGATGAACAATTGATGGCTGGCCGCAGTTTGTCCCCTAGCTGCCAGCGCGTTCAAGTAGCGGTATCTGCTATGTCCTTCGATGAGGAGAAAGCGCTTCTCGGGCAGGGCCGCGCGATGTGCTCGAATGCCCTGGGGGGTCTCCAAGATAAGGATGGGGTAGCCCCATGTCCCCGTCTGGTTCATGACGGATACCGGAGGAGACTTTGCGGCAAACTTATTCAACACCTTGAAGTCGTGGTGGGGGTCTAGGTGCGAGTAGTCTCGCATAAAAACCTGAGACAGGATGCGATTGGTATCCCACCGCTCTTGCCTCCAACTAAGCGAGTCTAGTGACAGCCAGGCGTAAGGCGAATGCGTCCAGTGACGGTACACCCATTGCTCTGCGATTTGGGGATGGAGGTGTGCCAGCCGAGTTTGATTCCGGGCCCACCATTGCGGAAATCTCTCCCGATCACATGTGCCAAACCCCAGCGGAGCAAGGTCTTCGGGCCATACCGTGAAGTCCTGCGCAATGTCGAGCAACGTTGTTCCTTCCAACCAATCGACGAACTCCTATCAGGAGTTGTTGGCGCCGTTGGGCCCTAGAACAGCGCCGCCTGCACGAGTTGTTGTTTGGCTGTGTCGCCGACGATGATCAGCGTGTCGTCCGGCAGCGGCCGTTGCAACGCCTTGGCCTCATCCCACGGCGCCCGCATCCAGACATCGCGCTCCTCATCCGTCGTCAGGATGACCGGCATTGCCTTGTCATGAATTGGCGTCACGATGTTGTTCGGCTCGGTTGTCAGGAAGGCGTAGAGTTCGTGCACGCCGGGCCGCGGGTTTTTTCCAGAACCGCGCTCGCCCTCCCATACGGTCCAGACCCCAGCAAAGAAGGTCAACGGCGCGTCTTCGTTGAGCGCAAACCACCGCTTTGTCTTCCGCGGCTTGGTGTCCTCCCACTCGCAGAACGTCGTCCACGGCACGAGGCAGCGGTTTTCCGGCTTCAGCCAGCGCCGCCAGTGCGGCGAACCCGCCTTGCGGACGTTCTGCACGCCGGTGTCCGGTTTGCCATTGGTGACGAACGTCGGCGACGGCATACCCCATGTGAGCATGGCCAGCTCGCGTTCGCCATCAGGGGCATTGCGAACCACTGGCCCCGGCCGGTCCGGAAAGATATCGATCGACGGTTCCAGGTTGCCGATCAGGTCGCGCTGGGCGCGTGTCGCCTCAATAATTGCGCGCTGATTGGTGTCGAGATTCCACCCAAGGCGTATCGCTACGTTACCATCGACCCGGCGATAGTGATTCCAGAATATTCCGATCCTTCTTCACAGCTTGTCGCCCGCCCAGATCTAGCCTGGGCGGGTCTAACTGCTCTCGGTAACGCTCCTCAATCACTTATCGTTAAGCCTGACTTAAGCTTGGGAAACGAGGTCGGCAGGGCCGCGCCCGGCCACGGTCGGCGCCGTTCTTCCAACAGGCTCGACAGATGACCAGATTCCTTACCGCGTTTTTCATTCTCCTCGGAGGCATCGTCTCGGCCACTGCCCAGCAGCCCAGCCTGCTGCAACCGGACGAAGCATTCAAGCTGACAGCCGTTCGTGCGCCCGATGGCGGTGTGACCTTTGAGTGGGCGATTGCCGATGGCTACTACCTCTATCGCGATCACATCGAGGCGAAGGATGCAGTCGGCAAGTCGGCGCTGGATCTGGAGACCGGCGAGGGAACCAAGGAAGACGATCCGAACTTCGGCGTCTCGGAAGTCTATTACCGGTCAACGTCAGCGCATCTGCCGAAAGGCACCCCCGCCGAAATCCTGCTGACCTATCAGGGTTGCAAGAAAGACTCGATCTGCTATCCGCCCGAGACGCGCTCGGTGAAGATTGCGACCATGGAGATCAAGCCGTTTGCCGCCGGTTTCGGCGCTGCGGCGCCGGAAACGGCCGCCAGTGAAGATGCGAACGCATCCGGTTTCCGCCTGTCCCAGGACGCGGCGTCCGGCGGAATGGTGGCCTCGCTGCTGGCCGATGGCGGATCGCTTTGGGTGGTGGCAAGCTTCCTGGTCTTCGGGCTTTTGCTTGCCTTAACGCCTTGCGTTCTGCCCATGTTTCCGATCCTCGGCGCCACACTGGCAAGCTCGGGCGAGACGCTGACCCCGCGCCGGGGATTTGTCCTGTCGCTCGCCTATGTCCTGGCCATGGCCACCGCCTTCGGGTTGCTGGGCATTGCCGCCGCATGGTCCGGCCAGAACCTGCAGATCGCCCTGCAGTCTCCTTACGCAGTCGGCGCTGTGGCAGTGATCTTCTTTATCCTCGCCCTCTCCATGTTTAGTCTCTTCGAAATCCAGCTTCCATCCTCCTGGGTCAACCGCATCGCCGGCGGTCAGGGCGGACGGCGCGGAACGGTGGCCGGCGCGGCCGCCATCGGCTTCACCTCGGCGCTGATCGTGGGTCCGTGCGTAACCGCTCCGCTGGCAGCTGCCTTGCTCTACATCGCCCAGACCGGCGACGCCTGGCTGGGCGCAGCGGCCTTGTTCGCTCTCGGGTTCGGCCAGGGCATACCGCTCATCGCGTTCGGCGCGCTCGGTAGCCGTGCTCTGCCGAAAACCGGCGGCTGGATGGAATACGTCAAATACGTCTTCGGTTTCGTCCTGCTCGGCATGGCGGTGTGGATGGCGGCGCGCCTGCTGCTGCCGCCGGCGACGCTTGCGCTCTGGGCAGCATTGGCCATGACCGCCTCCGTGTTCGTCGGCGCCTTTGATACCCTGGGCAGCGACGCCACCACCGGGCGCAGGCTGCGCAAGGGAGCCGGCATGGCGTTGGCTCTCTATGCGCTGATCCTCGGTATCGGCGCGGCCTCCGGCGGCGGCGATCCGTTGCGTCCGCTGACCCAACTCACCCTGTTCCAGGCGCCCGCGGCCGGCAGCCCCGCGCTCGACTTTGCCGGCGTTTCGTCCTCCGCCGAATTGCACGGCGCAATTGCCGCCGCCTCTGCCGAGGGCAGGCCGGCGCTGGTCTATTTCACCGCCGACTGGTGCGTGACCTGCGCCGCCATCGAGCGCGACGTGTTGCCCGCGCCGCAGGTGGCCGACAGCCTTTCCGGCTTCCGGCGTTTCAAAGTCAACCTGTCGCGGCTCGACGACGCGAACCGGAGCCTCATGCAGGAACTTGCCGTGGTCGGGCCGCCAACAATGATCTTCTTTGCCCCCAACGCAACCGAGGTCGAGCATACCCGCCTTGTAGGCGAGGTGAGCATCGATTCCATCGTCGCTTCCGCAGCACAGGCAAACCGCTAGGCGAGGATCATGAATGCCCTTTCCATCGGCCCTTTGATGTTCGCTCCCGACCGTTTCGCGGCCGTGCTTGCCATCGGCATCTTCCTTGCCGGCGCCGAACTTCTGGCCCGCAACGTCGATGCTCGTTTTTCCGGCTGGTCGTGGCGGGCTGGGCTGGCCTTCCTGATCGGCGCCAGGCTCGGCCATGTCCTGAGGCATCTCGACAGTTTCACTGCCGAACCTCTGCGCACGCTGGCGGTGTGGCAGGGCGGCTTCCTGATCTCCGTCGGCCTCGTCGCCGCTGTGGCGATCACGCTGATTTACCTGCGCCGGCAGCCGCGCCTGTTGATCTGGACCTCGGTGCCCGTGGCAGCTTCTGCCTTCGCCGCAATGTTCGTCGTTCAGCTTACGGCGGGCGTGCCGCCCACACCGCTGCCTTCCGGAACCTACAATGCCCTTGACGGAAGCGCCGTCGCGCCGGCATCGCTGACCGGCAAGCCGATGGTGATCAATCTCTGGGCATCCTGGTGTCCGCCCTGCCGGCGCGAAATGCCGATGGTGGCCGAGGTCTCTGCGGCCAATGACCGGGTCGCCTTCCTGTTCGTAAATCAGGGCGAGGATGAAGCGGCGGTCAAGTCCTACCTCGAAACCGAAAGCCTTGCCCTCGGCACCGTTCTGCTCGATGGGCTGGGCCGCTTCTCACGCCACTACATGACGCCCGGTCTGCCGGCCACGCTGTTCGTCGGGGCGGATGGCAGGCTTCGCTCGGTCCATATGGGCGAGATTTCCCGCGAGGCCCTGTTGGCCGGCATCGCAGAGCTACAAGAGTAACCGGCCACGCGTCAGGCGGCCGCAGCCTGCCGTCTCACTTTGTCCTGGGCGATGACAATGCCAGCAGCGAACCCGCCTTGCGGCCGGTTGCGCATCTCGAGACTCGCACCACCATGGTCGACCGCCATCTCGACAATGCTTAGCCCAAGGCCGCTCCCGACTGCCGACCTGAAGCGTCCCCGGAAGAACCGCTCTGTCACCCGCGCCAGTTCCTCGTCGGGGATGCCGGGGCCTTCATCCTCGATCCAGATCGTCACCCCGACACCGTTTTCGACGAGCCGGCAGGATACGCGCCCGCCCTGGGGTGAATGGTGTAATGCATTCTCGATCAGGTTGCGCGCGGCGAGGCTGAACAATTCCGGCGACATACACAATTCGAGCGCCAAGAGCTGGGTATCGACGGCAATTTCAGCCACCTCGCCCGCATGCGGAGTGAGTTCGCCGACGATGGTCTCCAGCAGCCTGCCGGCATTGAACTGCTCGTCGGCTGCGGGCTCGACGCCGGAATCGAGCGACGCGATATCCAGCAATTGCCGCACCAGGCGTCCAGTCCGGTCAACGCCGACCACGATCTGGGCAAGCGCCTTTTCCCGCGTCGCGGGATCGTTGCTGGCCAGCGCGATCTGCGCCTGGGTTTTCAGGCCGGACATCGGCGTTCGGAGTTCGTGCGCGGCAAAAGCGGTGAAATCGCGCTCGCGGTCGCGCGCCTGCGAGACACGCTGAAACAGCACGTTGATCGCCTTCAGTACCGGCCGCAACTCGCTTGCCGTGCCTGCTTCCTCGATGGGACTCAGATCGGAAGCCTGCCGCATCGGCAGTTCCTTTGCGATGCGGCTGAGCGGTATCAGCCCGCGCCCGACGCTCAGCCAGATCAACCCCGCCAGTACCGGCAGGATGAGAAGTGCGGGAAGCAGAACACCGGCGATGACATTGTTCACAAGATGGTCGCGGAAATAGACGCGGTCGCCGACCATCACCAGCACCCCTGCTTCCGGGTTGTCGACCGTATAGACGCGCCATGTCTCGCCATTGATAACCGTGTTGGAAAAACCTTGCTGCCGTTCCGAAAGTCTCGTCTTCGGCGCGTCCGCCGACTGGCTAAGCAGTGACCCTTCCAGCGACCAGATCTGGCATGAAAGCTGGCGGTTATAGGCTGGATGCGGTTCGGTCTGGATTGTCGGCACGGTGGCGCCCTCACCGTTGCCCAGCGCCCGCCGCGTCACCATCGAATTGACCATGCGGGCTGCTTCCATCAGCCTGGCATCCAGCACGCGCTCCAGCTGCGACCCAGTGCTGAAGAATATCCACACGACGGCGGACAGCCACACCAGCCCCGTGGTGAGGATTAAAATCACGAACAGTCTGGTTCGCATGGAATGCATCGGCTCACCTTCGCTCGCGGCGCCCTCCGGTCGGCGCGATGGCACCGGTTCCCTCCTCATGCCGGCACCTTAAGGCAAACTTAAGAAAGCCGACGGAAGGCGTCCGTAACGGCATCTGTGCGGCTTGTGCAACACATTGTTTCTTTTGGCACATGCGGCTTTCCTTTCGCCCTTAAGCCTGCCTTAAGGTGCGCCAAACCTTGTCGGCCCAGATTCCAGAAATCGAGGCCGCTCTTATGTCCACCACCACTCCCCGGATCACGCCCGTGCCTACAAAAACCGGTCCTGTCGAAGCCCATGGCGCCGTGCGGATTCACCGCCGCTCCGCACTTGCCATGTTGGCCTCGCTTGTCGCGGCGGGCTTCGTTTCGCAAGCGCACGCCAAGGACGACGGCCTTTCGACGGAGATGATCCTCAACGATCCTGCGGACCCCAAGGCTGGCAATGCCAAGGGCGACGTCACCATCGTCTATTTCTTCGACTACAATTGCCCCTACTGCAAACGGACGATGGCGCCGCTCGAAAAAGTCGTGCGCGCCGACGGCAAGGTCCGCGTCGTCTACAAGGACTGGCCGATCCTCAGCACAGCCTCGATCTACGGCGCGCGGTTGGCGCTGGCCGCCAACTACCAGGGCAAATACCAGGAAGCTCACCACGCGCTGATGTCCATTCCGGGCGGCAAGGTGTCCGAGGACAGGATGCGCAAGGCGGTCGCCAGCTCCGGCGTGGACATGGCGCGGCTGGAGCGCGACCTGAAGGCCAAGGAAGGTGACATCACCGAGCTGATGCGTCGCCATGGCGCGCAGGCCGACGCGCTCGGCCTTGCCGGCACGCCCGTCTTCCTCATCGGCCCCTTCCTCGTCGCCTCGGCGCTGGACGAAGCCGGCTTCAAACAAGTGATTTCCGACGCGCGGGCGCGCGGCAATAAGTAACTCGAAGGGCATACAAATGATCGACGAAACGGACAGCCAGACACGAAGTGTGTTCACGGCTCTGGCGCTGCTGGCATGCATGGGGCTTGGCGCCTGCACAACGAACGCTTCCAATGTGGCGCTCCTGTCGCCTCAGGCGGCCGCAGCACCCGAGCCGGCAGCCGCGGTGGTCGAGGAGCAGTCCGCTTCGGCGACGCCGCCACGCTACGGGCCGCGCAAGAACGAGCGCTTCCAGGTGCCCGTGGATGACTTGGCCGGCATCCCGCAGAAATTCCAGCGCCAACTCGTCGACTATCCCACCGAGCATGTCCCGGGCACCATCGTGGTCGATCCGAAGAACCGCTTCCTCTATCTGGTCCAGGCCGACGGCAAGGCGCTGCGCTACGGCGTCAGCGTGGGTGCTGCGGGTCGCGGCTTCAGCGGCACGGCCGATGTCGCCTACAAGCAGGAGTGGCCGCGCTGGCGGCCGACCGACAGCATGATCGCTCGCGCGCCCGAGCGCTACAAGCAGCATGAGAACGGAGTCGAGGGCGGTCCCGGCAACCCGCTCGGCGCCCGGGCCATCTACCTCTTCAAGGACGGCCAGGATACTTATTACCGCATCCACGGCACCAACCAGCCGAACAGCATCGGCAAGGCCGTCTCCGCCGGCTGCATCCGCATGCTGAACAACGACGTCATCGATCTCTACGAGCGGGTTCGCAAAGGCGCGAAGGTCGTCGTCCTGTAGCTACATCGCCGGCCTCCCGGCCGGCGTACATCCGCCAAACAGAGAAGCGTGTCTCAGCGGCGGACAATCTTGGCCGGCGCCAGCGTTTCGAAGCTGGCGCCACGCCTGGAACGATCCGAGGATCTTATTCGGCCTTCGCTTCGATATCGACCTTTTCAAGCAGGCTTAGCGGGTCCTGCGACGCCGTCGCAAATTCGAACACTCCGATGCCCGCTTCCGATTTCGCCTTCACCGACATCGTGAAAATGTTCGGCTTTGCCAGGAAGCTCGACAGCGCCGTCACCGCCTGCTGCAGCTTGGGCTGGTTGGCAGCCGCCTCCTGCAATACGGCTCCTGCGATCAGCGCCACAGAGGTGCGAACCTCATCGACTGTCGTGCCGTTTTCTGCGGCATAGAGCGCAAGGCCCTTCGCAATCAGGCCCTTTTCCTCGACCCTGAGATTGACCTCGCGCGCCTTGAGCCCCAGCGTCGCCACCTGCGTTCTCGTGGCATCCCCGGAGAAGAAGTCTTTCGTGACGCCTCCAATGACGCCCGAAATCGATATCGTCCCCATGTCCGGGCCGCCGATCGACACATCCTTGACGACGAAATTCTGGCTCGGCTCATCCCAGGCCCCCTCTATTCTCGAAGACAGGGTCAGCTTGTCATACCCAAGCTTGCGCAGCTGCTTATAGGCTTCGTCATTGGTTTCTTCGGGCACCGGCAAGCTGAGATCGTCGTAGACGATGCGAATGTCCGTCGGAATGCCGTTGTAGAGCTTGTTGAGCGCCATCTCGTAGTTTTTTAGAGAAAGCCTGATACGCTCCTGAACCGGCGCTGCGGCCTGCGCCTCATCTGATGAACTTGCCTCGCTTTCGGCATTTTCCTCAATGCCGGGCGAATCCGGCGAAGCCTGGTAGGATTGGTCGGTTGCCTCGTTCTCGACCTCCAATTCGGAGGAACTGTCGGCTTCGGTGGTCTGCTCCGACCCTAGCGGGTTCAAAGAATCGACAGCGGCCGTGTCCGAGTGCGGAAGATCGACATCGAGATTGGCGACGCGGATCGTACCGAATTCGGGCAGCAGGGTCGCATAGGGGAATCCGGCCATCTGGTCTTCACTCAGGGCCACGAATTTCTTCAGCCCCTCCAGGGTCGGGCTCCAGGAAAAGCCGGAAACGCTTGCCTCGCCGAGCTTGACGTAATCGTCGCCCTCTCCCATCGAAACGCCATTGATGCTGGCGTCGAGCTTGCTCTTGTCGAACTGAAGCGCCATGCGGTCGACGTCGAAATGGATCGTCTGGGATTTGTCCTTCGACGGCCCGCTGACCTTGAGGCCGATCATTTCGAGATCGCCCTTGTCGATCATCTCGACCAGCGAGATAAGTCTGGCGAACAGGGCACCGCGCTCGGCGGGCGTCAGGGTGTCCGGATCGGGAGAGGCCTTCAGCTTTTCGAGGGTTTCCAGGAGCGGCTCGGCCGGCATGCGCATACTGAAACCGCCGCTGCGGATTTCATCATATTTGAAGGTGCCTTCATCAATGGTCCAGACAAGGTCCTTGATCGAGAATGGGCCATAGACGCTTCTTGCCTGGTTGTCCGCTTCGCCGGCTTTCTCCGTGTAGAGCCGCGCGACATAGGCGGCATCGATGTCCTTGCCCGAAATCGCACCGATTGTACCGCTGACATTCTGCTTCTTGGACTGTCCGTCTGGCTCGGGACTGTTTACCTCAAGTTCCAGCGCCGCCCGGTCGGAGGAATAATGCGAGACGCGCCCCTGAACGATGTCGTCGAACGCCACATTCGTGTAGGCGATGTTCTGCTTGTTTCCGGCGATCGTCTGGGAAACGGTGATCTCCGGCGCAGAGATGCGCTTTGCCGAGAAGCGTTCGATGCGCTGCGCAAGAGTAAGTTCGCTACGGCCAAACATTTCGGCCAAGCTCTGCCGATCTAAGTTGGCTTCTTCAATTGCCGCACGCGGTATCGAGACCTTGCCCGTAGCGATCTCGGCGTTAAGGCCGCTTATGTCGAGATTTCCGTTCAGAAACAGGATCTTTGGGCGCCCGTCGATCGCTGCGATCTGGACGCTCGACCCGTTCCTGACTGGAAGGGTCACGTCGCGCAGATGGATGCGTCCCAGAAAATCAACCTGGACCGATCCAGCGCTTCCGCCGTGGTTGGCAATGTGTTGGCTGATGCTCCGCTCAAGACTGAACTTATTGATTGTAACGCCTGCCGCAGCGATCGCGATGACTGCCGCCGTAGCCCAAAGCGCTGCACGTCGACCTTTACCGGCCGCTTTCGTTGCTTGATCCAAAATTTCCGTCCTTTCGCTGCAAAGCATTGACCGGATGCGGTCATTGCGAGCGACTAATAGGCCGGCTCTGTCTGTGCAATCGCTGTAGTTAAATAAATCACTGGTTGTTACTGGGCCACCGTCGAGTACTCGTCATGGATGTCGGGGCGCTGGCGATCGGTGGCACGATCGCACAGCAACCCCTCCCTTTGATTGTCAGCCGGCCACGGCGTCGGCAATCGCCTTGCCGCAGGTCACGGTATCGGCCTTGCCGCCCAGGTCGCGCGTGCGCAGCGCCTCGTTCGCAAGAACTTCCTCGATGGCTCTGACGATAGCATCGGCGGCTTCGCGATGGCCGAGATGCTCAAGCATCATGGCGCCGGTCCAGATCTGGCCGACCGGATTGGCGATGCCCTTGCCGGAGATGTCGGGGGCCGAGCCATGCACTGGCTCGAACAGCGACGGGAATTTGCCCTCGGGATTGATGTTTGCGGAAGGGGCGATGCCGATCGTGCCCGTGCAGGCCGGACCGAGGTCGGAAAGGATGTCGCCGAAGAGATTTGAGGCAACGACTACGTCAAAGCGGTTCGGGTTGAGCACGAACTGTGCGGCGAGGATGTCGATGTGGTACTTGTCCCAGCGCACTTCGGGGTAGTCCTTGGCCATTTCTTCCACACGCTCGTCCCAATAGGGCATGGTGATGGAGATGCCGTTCGACTTGGTCGCCGAGGTCAGGTGCCTGGCGTCCCGGCGTTTGGCCAGTTCGAAGGCATAACGCAGGATGCGGTCGACGCCGACGCGGCTCATCACGGTTTCCTGGATCACCACTTCGCGCTCAGTGCCGGGGAACATACGGCCTCCGATGGAGGAGTATTCACCCTCGGTGTTCTCGCGCACGATGTAGAAGTCGATATCGCCGGGCTTGCGGCCCGCCAACGGCGCCGGCACGCCTGGCATCAGCCGCACCGGCCTCAGGTTCACATACTGGTCGAACTCGCGGCGGAACTGCAAAAGCGAGCCCCAGAGCGAGATATGGTCCGGCACCATATCCGGCCAGCCGACCGCCCCGAAGAAGATCGCATCGTGCCCACCAATCTGCGCCTTCCAGTCCTCCGGCAGCATCGCGCCGTTCTTCAGATAGTAGTCGCAGGAGGCGAAATCGAAGTTGTCGAAGCGCATGTCGATCTTGAACTTCGAGGCCGCCGCCTCGAGCACGCGCAGACCCTCGGGCACGACTTCCTTACCGATGCCGTCGCCTGGGATGACAGCTATTCTCTGGGTTTTGTTGCTCATTTTTCGTCTCGCCTAGTGCAGGATCTGGCTGAGGAACAGTTTGGTCCGCTCGTGCTGCGGATGGTCGAAGAACTCGGCCGGCGTGTTCTGCTCGACGATCTGGCCCTGGTCCATGAAGATCACCCGGTTGGCGACCTTGCGGGCAAAGCCCATCTCGTGGGTGACGCACAGCATGGTCATGCCCTCTTCGGCGAGCCCCACCATGGTCTCCAGCACCTCCTTGATCATCTCCGGATCAAGTGCGGAGGTCGGCTCGTCGAACAGCATGATGCGCGGGTTCATGCACAGCGAGCGGGCGATCGCCACGCGCTGCTGCTGGCCGCCCGACAGCTGGCCGGGATATTTGTTGGCCTGCTCGGGGATCTTGACCCGCTTGAGGAAATGCATCGCGATCTCCTCGGCCTGCTTCTTGGGCATCTTGCGCACCCAGATCGGCGCCAGCGTGCAGTTCTCCAGGATCGTCAGATGCGGGAACAGGTTGAAGTGCTGGAACACCATGCCGACCTCGCGGCGCACCTCGTCGATCTTCTTGAGATCATTGCTGAGCTCCTTGCCGTCGACGACGATCTTGCCCTTCTGGTGCTCCTCCAGCCGGTTGATGCAGCGGATCATGGTCGACTTGCCTGAGCCGGACGGACCGCAGATGACGATGCGCTCGCCGCGCATCACCCTGAGGTTGATATCCTTCAGCACATGGAACTCGCCATACCATTTGTGCATGCCGACGATGTCGACCGCCACGTCGGTGTCCGAGATGTGCATCTTTCCTGCGTCGACCGCCAGGTCATCCGCGCGAACCGTGTTTTCCGCCGCCATTCCAACCTCCTTGGAAACTCTCGCTGGCCTTGCGGCCCTGTGATCCGGCGCGGCGGCGGGCGCCGCGCCGGGTTCGTCTATCGTCAGTAGGCCGGCTGGCCTGCCGCGATCCATTCTGCGGCATCGTCCAGCGTACGCTCGAAGGCCTGCACCATTTCCTCGATCTGGCTCTCGGTGATGATGAGCGGCGGGCAGAAGGCCAGCGTGTCCATGATGTTACGGACAATCAGGCCATGGTGATGCGCCCTGGCGAACACATAGGCGCCCACCTTGCCATGTTCGACGAAGCGCGCCTTGGTGGCCTTGTCTGCGACGAGTTCGACACCGGCGATCAGGCCGACGCCGCGCACTTCGCCAACCAGCGGGTGGGAGGCGAGCTTGGCGAGCCGCGCCTGCAGCACCTTGCCCATCGCTGCGGCGTTCTCGACCAGCTTGCGCTCCTCGATGATCGCGAGGTTCTCAAGCGCAACGGCGGTCGCCACCGGATGGCCGGTTGCGGTGTAACCATGGCCGAAGGTGCCGATCTTACCGCTGTTGTCGGCGATGGCCTTGAAAACGTCGTCCGAGATCATGACGGCCGCGAGCGGCTGATAGGACGAAGTGATCTGCTTGGACAGCACCAAAAGGTCTGGCTTGATGCCGTAGTACTCCGAACCAAAGGTCGTGCCGAGACGGCCGAAACCGGTGATGACTTCGTCGGCCACGACCAGGATATCGTGACGGCGGCAGATTTCCTGCACCTTTTGCCAATAACCTTCCGGCGCCGGAATGACGCCGCCCGCCGACATCAGTGGCTCGCCGATGAAGGCCGCGATCGTGTCGGCGCCTTCTTCCTGGATGACGGCTTCCAGCTCGGCGGCCAGGCGCTCCACGAATTGGGCCTCGGTCTCACCCGGATTGCCGAAGCGATAGAAATGCGGGCAGGTCAGATGACGGACCGGAATTGCCGGCAGGTCGAAATCGCGATGGTTATTGGGCAGGCCGGTGAGGCTCGCGGCCGCCACCGTGACGCCGTGGTAGCCCTGCGTGCGGGCGAGAAACTTCTTCTTTTTCGGGCGGCCGAGCGCGTTGTTGTAGTACCAGACGAGCTTGACGACGGTGTCATTGGCTTCCGAACCCGAATTGGTGAAGAAGACGTGCGACAGTCCTTCCGGCGCCATCTCGGCCAGCTTCTCGGCCAGCTCGATCGACGGCAGGTGCGACTTGTGGGCGAAGGTGTGGTAGTAGGGCAGCTTGTCGAGCTGCTTGCGTGCCGCCTCGACCAGGCGCTTCTCGCCGAAGCCTACCGCGACGCTCCACAGGCCGGCCAGACCCTCGATGTAGCGATTGCCCTGATCGTCGAACACGTAGATGCCCTCGCCGCGATCCATGACGATCGGGCCGATCTCGGCGTGACGAACCGCGTTGGTGTAGGGGTGGAGCTGATGGGCGATGTCGCGGGCGGCGGTGGAATTGGGTCTGGACATGAAACTTCCTCGTTGTCAGTGGATGTTCGGATGCGAGCCGGCGCTTGCGCCGGTCGCGAGTTCGGACTGTCGCCCGGCTGGCGGCAGGGCGAACTTCAGGGAATTTGGGGACAGCTCTGGAGCGTCAGGCGCCCGGAAGACTATCCGGGAGCGTCGTCGGTATTGGCCAGGATGCCGAAGCAGCCGATGATGTCTTGCAGCACCGCAGCCCGCGCACCCGCACCGTCATGCGCAGCAATTGCATGCAGGGCGTTCTCGTGCGGCGGGATCGCCTCCTTTAGGCGGCCGGGTTCCGTCTTTGCCATTCTGACCGACGGCCCCATCCGCAGCCACAGCGGCTCGATCATGTCGTAGAGAATGGGCGAGTTGGCCATCCTTGCGATCTCGAGGTGAAACCGCGCGTTTGCACGCAAGAACATGCTGGCGTCGTTGTTATTGGCCGCCTTGGCAAGTGCATTGAAGTGCGCAGTCAGCGGCCCCATGCCTTCCGGCGTCGAATGCTGGGCGGCGCGTTCTGCCGAAAGCCCTTCCAGAGCCACACGAATGTCGCGGATTTCCGCCAGTTCCTCGGGCGTAAGATTGGGCACGTAGAAGGTTCGCTCCAGCCTGAGGGCGCCGATGCTTTCGAGCTTTTGCAGCGCGTCGCGCACCGGCACCGGGCTGGTTCCCAGGGTGGCCGACAGCTGGCGCAGCACGAGCCGGTCCCCCGGCCTGAACTCGCCGGTGATGAGTTTTTCCTTGAGCTGCCTGTAGATCTGCTCGTTCAGCGTGTCCTGAACGAGCGACTTATAGACTTGCTTGTGTTCATCAAGCATCGGGCATTCCTGCAGAAGACATGGACCGGTTACCTGCGCTCATTAGCGAATTCCTGCTCGAGCCGGCGGGAGTGCAGTGACAGGATATAGCAGAACGCGAAGAACGCGATACCGACAGCAAGATAAGCTTCGCGATAGAAGCCCATCCAGGTACCGTCCGCGATTGCCCCACGTGCCCCACCCAGCACGTCGATCAGGCCAATGATGCTGATGAGCGTCGTGTCCTTGATCGATTCGATGAAGGTATTGATGATAGCCGGCAATGCAATGCGGAAAGCCTGCGGCAGCACGACAAGACGCGACACCAGCCGATCGGGCAAGCCAAGGGCGTGGGCGGCCTCGGCTTGGCCCTTCGGCACCGCATCGAGGCCCGAGCGAATCGCTTCGGCCAGATAGGCCGCCTGGAACAGGACGAGGGCGATCTGAGCGCGCAGGATGGTGTCGATCATGTTGCCGCCGGGCAGGAGAAGCGGCAGCATGGTCGAGGCCACGAACAGCACCGCGAGCAGCGGCAGTCCGCGCACGATCTCGACATAAGCGTCGCAGAAACGCTTCATCACCATGATCTTCGAACGCCGTCCGAGCGCGAGCGCCACCGATAGCGGCAACGCGAGCACGATGCCGAAGGCGGAAAGACCGACGGTGAGCGGCAAGCCGCCCCAGCGACTGGTGGAAACCGCTTCGAGGCCGAGGACGCCACCGCCCATCAGGACAAGGCTGAGGACCATCACCGCCACCCAGGCAATTGCCAGGGCCGGTTTCCACAGCTGGCGAAAACCACTGGCGATCAGCACGCTCAGCACCATGACGATGGCGAGCGCCGGCCGCCAGTATTCTCCCGCGGGATAGCTGCCGAACAGGATGATGTTGTAGCGCTCGGTCAGCATCGCCCAGCATGCCCCGCCGGCCGCGCGGCATTCGTCGGGGGTCGCGTGGCCGAATGTAGCGTTGAGCACCATCCAGCCGAACAGGTTCACCAGAGCATAGCCGATGAGCAGAACGCCCAGAACCGTAATGATCGCATGCGGCCACGGCTTGAAATACGGGCTCATGCGGGTCTTGAGCGACGGATAGGTTCGTTGGACCGGGGTAATGGCGATATCACTCATAGCTTCACCAGTTGCGCGCGCTTTTCCAGCCGCCGGATGAGGACCGAGGTCACAAGGCTGAGCGAGAGATAGATCAGCAGGTAGATCGTGACCGTTTCGATAGCCCGACCCGTCTGGTTAAGCGCCGTGTTGCCGACCGATACGAGATCCGGGTAGCCGATGAGCACGGCGAGCGTCGTGTTCTTGATCAGGTTCAGGTACTGGTTGGCGAGCGGCGGCAGCATCAGCCGCAGCGCCTGCGGCGCCAGCACCAGCCAAAGCGTCAGGAAGGGGCCGAGCCCGAGCGACGAGGCAGCTTCCGACTGGCCCTTCGGCAAAGCGGCAAGGCTGCCACGCACGATCTCGGCGATGAATCCGGACGTGTAGAAGGCAAGGCCGAACAGCATCGCCAGATATTCGGGCGTCACGCTCCAACCACCGCGGAAATTGAAGCCGACAAGGGCGGGCCGGTCGAGCGTCATTGTGCTGAAGCCCCAGGCGCAGAGGCCGATGAGAACTGCCCCGAATCCGGCGAGTGCGAGTTTGCCAGAGCGTGGGAACGCGCCGGTTTCGTTCTTGCCGCGCAGCGACAGGCGCATGATCGCCCATGCGACAGCAATCAAGAGAATTGCCGCTGTCAGCAGCGCGATGCCGTCCTCGAACAGCGGCAGCGGCATATAGAGCCCACGGCTTGAGAGCATCACGCCATCCAGCGGCGCCCAGGCCTGGCGAGGTCCGGGCAAGGCACGGACGACGGTCGCGCAAACCACCAGGATCAGCAGCAGCGGCACGTTGCGCGTGAATTCGACATAGATTTTCGCAGCACGCGTCAGCAGCGGATGGCCGATGCGCGCGGTCAGACCGACGATCACGCCGAAGACGGTCGCCAGCGCAATGCCGGCGATTGCCAGCCGGATCGTGTTGAGCAGCCCGGCGGTCAAGGCGCGCAGATAGCTGTCGCCGGAGCTGTATGAAATCAGTGACTCACCAATGGGGAACGACGTCGCCTCCTTGAGGAAGCCGAAGTCGATGGTAATTCCCTTGGCAACCAGATTGGCGGAGAAGTTGTGTGACAGCCACGCCAATACGGCGATGGCTGCCACCACAAACGTCACACCTTGGAGACGTTCCCGGCTGATCATCTCAGGGGAGCCGCATACATGAGGCCGCCCTTGGTCCACAGGTCGTTCAGGCCGCGGTCAAGCTTGAGCGGGGAGCCCTTGCCGAGATTGCGCTCAAAGCTTTCGCCATAGTTGCCGACGGCCGAGACCATGTTGACAACCCAGTCTTCCGACAGGCCGAGGTCCTTGCCGTTGCCGGCTTTGGCGCCGAGCAGCTGCTGGACTTCCGGATCCGTCGAGGACGCGACCAGGTCCTTCACGTTGGCCTGCGTGACGTTCAGACGCTCGGCCTCGACCATCGCGAACATCACCCAGCGAGCGATGAGGAACAGTTCCTGGTCGTCGCCATAGACCGAAGGAGCATAAGGCTCGAGGGTCAGGAAGTTCGGGAAGATGATGTAGTCGTCGACATTGCCATGAGCCACGCGCGAGCCGGCGAGATTGCCGTAATTGCCGCCGAAGGCATCGCAGCGACCGCCGAAGAAGGCAGCGTCAAGCTGCTCCCAGGTGCCAAGTACCAGCGGGGTGTATTTGAGGCCGCGCGACTTGAAGAAGTTCTCGGTATTCACCTCGAAGGTCGAGCCCTGCAGGATGCAGACGGTCGCATCCGCAAGCTGGTCCGGGCTTTCGACGCCGAGCGACTTGGGCACCATGAAGGTGTAGCCGTCAAAATAGTTCGGCGAGGTGAAACGGGCCTTCTGGGCGCCTTCGCGGTTGAGCGTGGTCGTGGTGTCGTGCGCCAGCACGTCGATCTCGCCCGAGGCGAGCAGCACGAAACGCTCGGAATAAGAAGACTGGCGATAGGTCACCTTGTTCGGGTCACCGAGGATTGCGGAGGCCATGGCCTTGCAGAAATCGATGTCGATGCCGGCGAGTTCGCCGTTTGCCGCGGGGGCGGAAAAGCCCGGAACAGCTTGGCCGACGCCGCAGGTCAGGTTGCCCTTCTGCTTGATGGTATCAAGGACCTTGCCGGCCTGAGCCTCGATCGGCGCAAACAGCGCACCAACCATTGCCAGTGCGGTCAGGCAGCCCAAGGCGTGGCCCTGTATCCTCCTGGTGAGTTTCATTATATTCCCTCTCTTGTGTTGTTTGTACAAAACTTCCCCATGACGGCGCACGGATCCTTGCGCCGTCAAAAGCTCTGGTTCGCCTAGCGCGGGTTCTGCGTCAGGCAGACATATTTAAGGTTGAGGAACTCCTCGATGCCGTAGCGCGAGCCTTCGCGACCGACGCCGGATTCCTTGATGCCGCCGAAAGGCGCGACTTCATTGGAGATTAGGCCTTCGTTGACGCCGACCATGCCGGTTTCAAGCGCCTCGGAAACGCGCCACATGCGGTCGAGGTCGCGGGTGTAAACATAGGCCGCGAGGCCGGCCGACGTGTTGTTGGCCGCAGCGATCACAGCGTCTTCGTCATGGAAGCGGAAGACAGGGGCCACGGGACCAAAGGTCTCTTCCTGGGTGAACAGCATGGTATCGTTGACGTCGGTGAGAATCGTCGGCTCGTAGAAGGTACCACCCAGCTTGTGCGGCTTGCCGCCGGTGGCCAGCTTGGCGCCCTTGGCGAGCGCGTCGGCCACATGGCCCTCGACCTTGCCGAGCGCGGCCTGGTTGATCAGCGGTCCCTGCTCGACGCCGTCCTCGAAGCCGTTGCCGACCTTGAGCGACTCCACCGCCTTCTTGAAGCGTTCGATGAAAGCATCGTGGATCGAATCCTCGACATAGATGCGGTTGGCGCAGATGCAGGTCTGGCCGGTATTGCGGAACTTGGAGGCCATCACGCCCTGCACGGCGACATCGAGATCGGCGTCGGCAAAGACGATGAAGGGCGCATTGCCGCCGAGCTCCATCGAAACCTTCTTCACCGTGGCCCCTGACTGCTCCATCAGCAGCTTGCCCACGCGGGTCGAGCCGGTAAAGCTCAGCTTGCGCACGGTTGGGTTCGCCGTCATCTCGCCGCCGATCGCCCGAGCATCGCCAGTGACGATGTTGAGGACACCGGCCGGGATGCCCGCTCGGCTTGCCAACTCGGCCAGCGCCAGCGCCGAGAAGGGGGTGAATTCGGACGGCTTGACCACCACCGAGCAACCTGCTGCCAGCGCCGGCGCGCATTTGCGGGTGATCATGGCGCTCGGGAAGTTCCAAGGAGTGACGGCCGCTACCACGCCGACCGGCTGCTTCAGCACCATGATGCGCGACTGCGCCTTAGGCGCCGGGATCAGGTCGCCATAAACACGCTTGGCCTCTTCGGAATACCACTCGACGAAGGAAGCCGAATAGCGGATTTCACCGCGGCTTTCGGTGAGCGGCTTGCCCTGCTCTGCAGTCATGATCCGGGCGAGGTCCTCGACATTGTCGATGATGAGTTCGAACCACCGGCGCATGATCGCGGCGCGCTCGCGGGCGGCCAGCGCAGCCCACGGTTTGCGGGCCTTGTCCGCCACGCGGATCGCCGTCTGCGTTTCCTCCGCGCCCATGTCGGGAATGGTGCCCAGAAGCGCGCCGGTGGCCGGATCGGTCACCGCCATGGTCGCCCCGCTGTCCGCGTCGACCCACCTGCCATCGATGAAAGCCTGCTGGCGCAGCAGGGTCGGGTCGGCCAGCTGTCCGATCAGGGGATGGTTCGAGTTCTGGTGGATGGTCATGCGCGAGGTATTCCCGAATGTCTTTGAACTTTGAAATCTGACGTTTGATATATCAAATTCCAAATGACGCGGAGTCAAGGCAGCTTCGCGCTGGGCTAATGGAATCGACCCGCCTGGCAGCACTGCGTTGATTTCCGTTGGGAGTTGGCCCGGTGTCCCTTGGGAAAGGAGCCTCCCGCCGGTGCTACAGTGCTCCCTAGGCGAGATGCCCCCATCGACGCGTGCAGCTTTTTTCGAATGCCCTCGGGAACCTCAGCGGAGATAGACCGTTTACAATCGTCATCAATGGCAATGGCTTGGCCCGCCGCCAAACTGTCGGCGGGCCCTTTTTCCAGAAATCATCCCGCGTCTTGCGGTTCCGGCGAAAGTGCGTTGCCAGCGGGCGAAAAGAGCGTAACGCGGTTACGCTCGGGCTGGAGGAGACCAGTACGCTTTTGCCCGCGTGTGGAGGAAGCGCCATGGCCGGCCATCAGAAAGTTCTCACACCCGAACATTTAGATATCGTACGACGCGCCTTGGAACGTGTCCGCACCCAGCGAAGGCTGCCGCGGCGAGGAGCGCAGGCGGAACGCCTCGCCCTCAAGGCGCTCGACCTTTTCAAGGCCGGCTATATCAGGGAAGCTGCCCTGGCCAGGGCGCTCAGGCAAGAAGCCTGAACCTGGCAGGCGAGCGACGCGTATATTCGGTCAGGGCCCCCGGCACTCTCTGCTGCTACCCGTCCAGTCCGGTGTCGACCGTTCCTAGGCGTAGTAGTCGGCCGCCACCGTCTCGTCACTGCGCGTCGACCGTGCCTTCAGGGCGCCCAAGATCACCGTGAGCACGACGACAACGGTCAGGTTGAGGATCACCGTGTAGAAGGCCCTGTAGCCAGGGAACACGTGACCCCAAACGGTGAGCGGGAAGGTCGGCGTGAGGTTGGCCGCAATTGCCATGGCCGTTCCTGCTACGATCCCGACGGCCCAGCCGACCAGCAGGGCCCAGTCACCAAACCACCGCGTATAGGCGCCCAGCATCACCGCCGGCAGGGTCTGGATGATCCAGATGCCAGCGCCCAGGCAATGGGTCTTGGCAACCGTCTTTTGCAGAAATTGGACGGCAGCGCCGGATACTTCTCTCTGCCCGAATAGACCGATTAGCGCATTAGTAGATTAGGTTTGATCAAGATCAAGAGAACGCTCATGCGACCGTATAAGGTGCAGCAAACCTCTTGCGGCTTCCAATGCTCAGTACATTCGTCATCGCTTCACTCGCCATCCTGGCAACCCCAGGGCCAACAAACACTCTTCTTGCCGCGTCCGGGGCAGTGTTCGGTTTAAGGCGGGGCGCAGGCCTAACACTGGCTGAAGCTGCCGGGTACGCTGTTGCAATCGGCTTCTTCATCACTCTAACGACAGTGATGCCCGACAACACGTTGGCAATGTCTGCCCTGAAGGCTCTGGCCGCGGCTTGGCTGCTCATATCGGCAATCAATCTATGGCGCCAACCTGTGCAATTCAGCGGAGCCGCAGATGTTTCTGGTGCAGCATGGCGGGTGTTCCTGACCACGATCCTCAACCCAAAGGCGATGTTCGTCGGGTGTTTCCTGATTCCAGACCTCATGCCTGAAAATAGCGCGCCAGCCGTCGCGGTATTTGTCACGCTCTCTTGCCTTGCGGGGTTGGCATGGCTGACAATCGGAGAGCGGCTTCCTACGCGGGTGAGGCCATATGCTTACAAGGTTGCGGCAGTGGCCCTTGGAGCATTTTCAGTGGCCGCAGCGGCAGGCAGCATGAGCGGCTGAGACAGCCCCTCTGGTCGTACTCAACCATTTTGCACATGGCCGCTTATCATTTGTTGTATTCGTAGCACCACCATTGCCCCATGCGGCTTGCCCGGCCGGATGCAAGCAGATTTGCGCCCCGACAACGTTCCACCGTTCGATGCAGCTATGATTGCGAGGATGTTTTGGATGCTGCCAGTCCACAATTGGCAGCAAACGGATCGCAAAAGGGCGGATCAATGAGCCAGCAGCAGCCGAACAAGGAAAAGTCACTTCAGTTTGCCGGCGGAGCGGTGGTCCGGCGGCTCGCGAGTGTCCTGCAGGGCGTGGAGTTGGACTGTGAATGCCGTACCCGCCTCGACCAGGCACTCGCCCGTTTCGAGGCGCTAGAAAACAGACGCTCGGCCCGCGAACAACTCGCAACGGCCCGCCGCCAGCGCGAACGTATCGAGGCTGTCTTCTATTTCCTGCGCGACCTGGACACGCTGGCATCGACCGAACGGGACCATGGCCTATACGAGGAAATCGCCTTGCTGTTCGACGATATAGGAGAGGCAGCTGCGGAAGGCGCAAGCGCAATGAGGCGGCTTGCTGCGTCGCCGGTCCCGCCGGCCATGCCGTAGTATCAGCTATCCCCGCCCCAGCGGGTCAGGCTTTCCCCAGGGTCGACGCCGGCCCAGTTAACCAGCCTCGCGGCGATCTCACGCACCATCTGCTCGAGCGACACGGGCTTTGCATAGAATGGCGGAACCGGCGGCGCGATCACCGCGTCCATCCTGGCGAGCCTGAGCATCGCCTCGAGATGGCCTTCATGCAGCGGCGCTTCACGCGGAGCCACGACCAACCGGCGCTTTTCCTTGAGCGTGACATCGGCCGCGCGAGTAAGCAGATTGTCGCCAAGACCATGCGCCATCGCAGCAAGCGTGCGCATCGAGCACGGCACGACGATCATGGCGTCGGCCCTGAACGAACCGCTAGCGATCGGAGCTGCGAGGTCGCCTGCGTCGTGTACGTGGCTCGCAGAGGCGGCGAGCCGGGCAAGGCCTTGCTCGCCGAGTTCGTGGGCGATGCTGGCCGGCGCGCCTGGGGAGATGACGAGATGGGTCTCGACGCCTGCCTTGCCCAGCAGGCACAGGACTTCCAGCGCGAGGACTGAGCCCGACGCCCCAGTCACGCCAACGATCACACGTTTCGTCATGATTTTCGCGCCTCCATGGATGGAAACAGCTCGGCCCAACGCTGCGATACCTGCCGCTCGATATCGACCGACATGCGCAATTCGCGACCCCATTCGCGCGTCGTTTCCGAACCGACCTTTCGCGTGGCATCAAGGCCGAGCTTGCCGCCCAACCCTTCCAGCGGAGAGGCGAAATCGAGCTGGTCGACGGGCGTCCGCTCGGTCAGCATGAGGTCGCGCGAAGGGTCCAGCCGGGTCGCTATCGCCCACATCACATCGGACCAGGATCGGATGTCGATATCGTCATCGACCACGACGACCAGCTTGGTCATGGAGAATTGCGGCAGCAGCGACCAGAACCCCATCATCACGCGACGCGCCTGCCCGGGATATTTCTTGGCGATCGAGACCACCGCGATCCGGTAGGAACATGCCTCGGGCGGCAGCCAGACATCGATGATCTCGGGGATCTGCTGGCGCAGCAATGGCTTGAAGACCTCCAGCATGGCTTCGCCGAGCACCGCGGGCTCGTCCGGTGCGCGGCCTGTGAAGGTGGTGAGATAGCTCGCGCCTTCGCGGACGCGCATGCCCTTGAGGCGGAAAACCGGGTAATGATCCGGCGCATTGTAGTAGCCGGTGTGGTCGCCAAACGGACCTTCGAGCGCCGTCTCGGTCGGCGAGACCGTGCCTTCGAGGACGATTTCGGCACTTACCGGGACATGCAGCGGAATCGTCCGGCACTGCACCAGTCCGACGCGCCGGTTGTTGATGAGTCCCGACAGAGCAAGCTCAGACACGCCTTCGGGCGCCGGCATGACCGCCGCGAGAAGGGTCGCGGGATCGGCGCCGATGACCACGGCCACGGGCATGTCGGCGCCGATCGCCGCCCATTGCCGGTGATGCCCGGCTCCTCCCCGCATAGGCAGCCAGCGCATGATGGCGCGGTCGCGATCCAGCACCTGCATGCGGTAGATCCCGAGATTGTAGTCGGCGGGGTCGTCGCCACCCGGTGGACGTGTGACCACCACGGGCCAGGTGATAAGCGGGCCAGCGTCGCCGGGCCAGCATGTCTGCACCGGAAGCTGCGCAAGATCGGGCTCAACATCGCGCAAGGTGCGGCCGTCAGAGGACACACGCGGCCGCGACCAGAGCGCACCGCGCGCCGCAGGAAGAAGCGAACGCGCCTCGCCGAGAGTGCGCGGCGCCTTCGGCGCGCGCATCCAGGCCAACAGGTGGCCAAGGCTTACCAGCCCTTCGCGGTCGGTGCCCAGACCCGCCGCCACGCGTTCCACGGTGCCGAACAGATTGGCGACCACCGGCATAGGCGAAAGGCTGCTCGTGTTGGTCAGCGGAGCAGCGAACCGCAGCACCGGACCACCTTGTGCGATGACGCGGCGATGGATTTCGGTGGCTTCGAGATGCATCGACACCGGGCTGTCGACATGACGAACCGCGCCCTCCCGATCGAGGTGGGCGAGGAAGGATGAAAGATCGGAAAAGGGCGGAAGACTGCGCTGGTGCATGCTCGGATCGTCCACCCGCGGAACGGCGGGCCCAGCTGCTATGGCACGGCAAACGAGGGCCAACTTTGATCCAAAGCAAAGAAGCTGGGCTCCAAACCTCCTAACTTTCCCAGGTACCGGCATCAGGCCGAGCATTCGAAGCAGGAGAATACACCATGAGCATTCCGGCCGCAGAGAGTTGGGACGTGATGCGTGAAGCCGCTCTGACCTTCAGGCACTGGTGGCAACAGCACTTCACGCGGCACGCCAGGAGGCCTGGAGCGACCATTGAACGGCAAATGCGCCGCGAGAACGTCATTGCGGCAACACGATCCCCCTTTGATCGGCAGACCCCGTTTTCGGACACCGTTCAAACTCGCGGACTGGACGGTTCGGAAGATCCCAACGCGCGATGAGGTCCACCCTTCCAGCCTCTTTCGCCTGGCTGTTTGAGCTTGGTCAAACAGCCAGGCCTGGTTTCGGACCTATGGTGCGCGACAGATTCGGAAGAACAAAGGGAGCAACAACCTTGGTCGTCGATGGAGAATTGCCGGTACTCTTCCGGCGCCTGTTTCCGAGTTTCATCGGCCTGCCACTCGGGCCGATGCTGACCCTTTCGCTGCGTTCGCTGGCTCGGCGGAGGCCGCAGCTCTTCGACCGGCTTGGCGAGCACCGTCGCGCGAGCTACCGCATCGATCCCAGCGACCTCGCATTCTCTTTCATCGTTGTACCGGACGGGCAAATGTCGCTCGTCCGCGTCGTCAGCAGAGACGACTCCGCAGCAGCCGATGTCGCGATCAAGGGACCGATCTTGATGCTGCTTGGCCTCCTGGACGGGACGCTGGACGGCGATGCGTTGTTCTTCCATCGGGTGATCTCGGTTGGTGGCCGCACCGAAGCTGTGGTCGCCCTGCGCAACACCATCGAGGACGCCGAGCTGCGCCCGTCCGACCTGCTCGGCCTGCATGGCACCCTCGCCCGGCTCACCGATGCAGGCGTACTCCACGGCCTGAGCGCGGTGCGCCGTTTGACCGATCGAACTGCCACCCACGCGAGGGCCGAAGCATGAGCGACCTTGGACGAATGGAACTCGTCTGCCCTGCCGGCACGCCCGCAACACTGAGGGCGGCCGTACTAGCCGGTGCAGATTCCATCTATTGCGGCTTTCGCAATGAAACGAATGCACGAAACTTCCCCGGCCTGAACTTCACGGCGGAGGAACTGGCCGAGGGCGCGCGTTTCGCCCACGCCCATGGCAAGAAAGTGCTGGTTGCCATCAACACTTTTGCGCAGGTCGATCGCGTCGATATGTGGCGCAAGGCAGTGGACGATGCAGTTGCCAGCGGCGCTGACGCCATCATCGCCGCCGACATTGCTGTGCTCGACCATGTGGCCAGGAACCATGATGTGCGTCTGCACCTCTCCGTCCAGGCCGCGGCAGCGACTCCAGAGGCGATCGGCTTCTACGCCGAAGCATTTGGCGTCCGCCGCGTGGTGCTGCCACGTGTGCTTTCGGTGCAGGAGATCGCGGCGCTCAACAAGCAGATCCACGTGGAAACCGAAGCTTTCGTTTTCGGCGGGTTGTGCGTGATGGTGGAAGGCCGGTGCTATCTCTCATCCTATGCCACCGGTAAATCGCCCAACCTCAACGGCGTTTGCTCGCCGCCGGAATCGGTGAGCTACCTCGATGACGCACAGGGCACGACAGCCCGCCTTGCGGGTTTCGCCATTGACAGATACGCGCCCGGCGAACCTGCCGGTTACCCAACCCTGTGCAAAGGGCGTTTCAAAGCCGGCAACAAGACGTCCTACCTGTTTGAGGACCCGGTTAGCCTGAATGCCGGCAGCATGCTCGCAGGGTTTAGATCGGCGGGCGTGACGGCCTTGAAGATCGAAGGACGACAGCGCGGCAAGGGCTATGTCACCGACGTCGTGAGTGCCTTTCGACGCGCAGTCGATGCGGTGGAGGCAGGTGGTGACGCCATCGAAATCGACCGCATCCTGGCCCGCATGTCCGAAGGTGGCAGGCAGACGGCCGGCGCCTACCGGAAAACATGGAGATAGACCGATGTGTCCGACAAAGCTGACCCTGGGACCGGTTTTCTATCATTGGCCGGCCGAGCGGCTCACCGACTTCTACCGGCGCATCGCCGATGAAGCGCCGGTTGACCGGGTGCATGTGGGCGAGGTCGTGTGCGGCAAGCGACTGCCCTTCTCGGATCCGGTCTGGCCGGAGGTCATCGAGCGGCTGGAACGCGGTGGCAAGGAAGTGGTGTTGTCCACACTCGCCGCTCCCTCCAACGTCCGCGAATGCAAGGTCGTCAAGGAGCTTTGCCATGACACACGCATGGTTGAGATCAATGACCTGACCGCCTTGCCGAGCCGGCGCGGTCAATCCTTCGTCGCAGGCCCATTCATCAACGTCTACAACGGGGGGACGGCACGCTATCTGATCGGCCAGGGCGCCCTGACGGTCTGTCCGCCGGTTGAGCTGTCGCTCGCCAGCATAGGCGGCATGGCGCGCGCTTGCCCGGAGGCAGAGTTCGAGGTCTTCGCCTTCGGACGGCTGCCGCTGGCGCTGTCGGGGCGCTGCTATCACGCGCGGCTGCATGGTCTGCACAAGGATTCGTGCCGCTTCACCTGCGAACAGGACCCCGACGGACTGGCTGTCGACACAGCGGAGAACCAGGAATTCCTCGCAATCAACGGGGTGCAGACACTGTCCAACCAGGTACAGGCCGCGTGCCCGCCTCCCGAAAAGCTCGCAGCGCTCAACATCAGGCGGCTGAGGCTGTCGCCGCAGAGTTGCGACATGGTCGCGGTGGCGAAGGTCTATCGGGACCTGGTCGACGGCAAGGCGGACGCCGAGGGCGCGCGCTTCCTGCTGTCCTGCCTTGATCTGCCCGGTCGGATCGTGGACGGGTTCTTGCAGGGCAAACCCGGTTTCCAGCCGGCCGCCTTGCGTTGAGGCGACCGGCCGGCACTTGGTCAGTGGCCGCCGCCGCAGCAACAGTCGCAGCCCGATCCATCCTTGCGGCCGACTTCGACGCGCCAGACCGCTGGTCCTTGTTCCAGATACTCCCAGGTAAGCTGGGCGGGGAATGCCATTTCGAGCTGGTAGTGCAAAGGACGCGGATCGTGGTCGCTCGCAATAACGAAGGCCGCACCGGGAGCCAGCGCATCAACCATCGCGAATATCCTTGGATGACGCTCCATCCGGGGAATGATCCTGACATCGATGACGGGGATGGTATCAGCTTCGGCGTTTGCCATGTCTTTTAATCCTTCGGCCCTCAAACAGGAATGCCGGGAAAAGCGGCCGTCCTTCCCCGGAGGAGGTGACACTAGGGTCGGGCGCGGCCAGCGATATTGCCGAAACGCAAACAAATCCGGGAAACGGCGCTTGCTTGGCATTTCGCAAAGAGGCTGGGCAGCCCGAGGGCTAGAACCGTCGCAAGGCAATCGCAACAGAACTGGAAAAGCCATGTCCGCAACCATACTGGAGAAATATGGCGAGGCCCGTCTGCCCCGCTATACGAGCTATCCGACGGCGCCGCGCTTCTCGCCGACAATCGGTGCCGGATCCTATGGCGACTGGCTCGAACAGCTGCCCGCCAACGACCCGGTATCGCTCTACCTTCACATCCCGTTCTGCCGGTCGATGTGCTGGTATTGCGGCTGTCACACCTCGATCACCCTGCAGGATCGACCGATCCTCGACTACCTAACGGTGCTGCGCGATGAGATCCGAATGGTTGCCAAGCGCATCCCGCACTGCCTGGCGGTGGACGAAGTGCATTTCGGTGGCGGGACGCCGACCATCATAGACCCTGCGGAATTCCTTTCGCTCATGGCGCTGCTGCGTGAGCACTACCGTTTCTCCGAGAGGACGGGCATTGCCGTCGAGATCGACCCGCGCCGGCTGACCGCCGAGATGGCGCAGGCTCTTGGCGCGGCCGGCGTCACCCGCGCCAGCCTCGGCGTGCAGAGCTTCGACCCGGTGGTGCAAAAGGCAATCAACCGCATCCAGACCCAGAAGCAGACGGCGGAAGCCACCGACAATCTTCGCCGCGCCGGCGTGGGCGGCATCAATTTCGACCTGATCTATGGCCTGCCGCATCAGACGGTGCAGTCCTGCATCGACACCGCCAACGCGGCGATCACCATGTTGCCGGATCGCTTCGCCGTGTTCGGTTATGCGCACATCCCATCCTTCAAAAAACACCAGCGGATGATCGACGAAAGCGCCCTGCCCAACGGAGCGGCGCGCAGCGAGCAGGCCGAGGCGATTGCCGCGACGCTGGTTGCGGCCGGCTACCGGCAAATCGGCCTCGACCATTTCGCTCTGCCCGGCGATGACCTGGTCCGGGTGCAGGAGGCAGGTCGGCTCCGGCGTAATTTCCAAGGCTACACGACAGACAATTGCGCGACGCTGATCGGTTTCGGCGCGTCTGCCATCGGACGCATGAACGGCGGCTACGTGCAGAACGAGGTCGCGCCCGGCCTCTATGCCCAGCACATCGCCTCAGGCCAGTTGGCCACTGCCAAGGGCTATCGTCTGACCGGCGAGGATAACTTGCGCGCCGAGATCATCGAACGCCTGATGTGCGATTTCCGGGCCGAGGTCGGCACAATCTGCAAGGCCTACGGCTTCGACGCCTCGGCACTGCTAGCCAATGGCAGGCTGGGAGAACTGGTAAGTGACGGCGTAGTCACGATTGCCGACGGCGTTGTCCACGTCAGCCCAAAGCATCGCTTTGTCGTTCGTGCGGTCGCGGCAGCCTTCGACGCTTATATCGACCAGTCCAACCGCACCCACAGCAAGGCGGCGTAATTCCCTTGCCTCAGAAAAGCAAAAAGGCCCGGTGCTTCGGCACCGGGCCTTTCGCTATCGCCGCCATGTTCCCCTAACCTGCAAGGCTGCGATAGATTGCGGGAAGCGCTGCCGGCAGCTTCGATATGTTGCCGACCACGGCGTAGCCGTTCTGGCCGAACAGCGCAGGCACGTAGGATTTTGCCTCCCGATCGACCGTCACGCCAAAGACGCCGAGGCCGGTACGCCGCGCCTCGACGACCGCGCGACGGCTGTCTTCCAGCGCGAAGCGTCCCTCATAGTGGTCGATATCGTTTGGCTTGCCGTCGGTCAGCACCAGAAGCAGCTTTTTGCGGTTCGGCTGCTTGGCAAGCTCGTCGCTGGCGTGGCGGATGGCTGCCCCGATACGCGTATAATAGCCGGGCTTCAGCGCCGCGATGCGCGCCTCGACCAATGGCCCCATCGGTTCGTCGAAGGCTTTGACCGTCTCGATGCGAACCCAGTCGCGGCGACGCGACGTGAAGGTCAGGATCGAGTGATTGTCGCCGCAAGCGGCCAAGCCATTTGCCAGGATCAATAAGGCTTCCTTCTCGACATCGAGCACGCGTCGGTTGTCCAACCAGGCGTCTGTCGAGAGCGAGACGTCGACGAGGATGGTCACCGCCAGGTCGTGCGCCTGCGGACGGCTTGTCAGGTGGATACGGTCGCTCCCCTCCCCTCCGGCCGCGAGGTTGCAACGGGCGCGCACCACCGCGTCCAGATCGAGATCAGCACCGTCAAGCTGCGCGCGCAACATCTCCCGGCGAGGCCGAAGAACTTCGAACTGGCGGCGCACACGGCGAATGAGACGTCTGGTCTCGATGTCGGGCTCGCCTACAGTCCCGAGGGCCGCAGCCGGCGCGGCCACAACCCGACAATGATTGGGAAGGTACGTGCCGCTGCGGAAATCCCATTCCGGATAGGTGAGTTCCGCCGTCAGCGGTGTGCGGTCCAGCGCCTCGGGCGGCAGGTCGAGGTCGAAGCGAAAACGCGAGGCCGGTCTGCCCTTTCGCTCGCCCAGCGTCATGTCGTCGAGGTCCTCGGCAGCCTTGGCATCGTCGGGACTGTCATCCGAGGGTCGGTCGACATTGACCATCTCTGCCATCGCGAGAATCTTCTCGAAGCGGTTGAGGATGAAGGGGCTGCGTTCCTCCTTGCGGGCCTCCGGATTTTCGCGGACGGCGACTTTGCGCTCGATTTCGACGCCGCCGGCGTCCCGGCCGCCCAAAGCCTGCTCATCCTCACTGCGGCGTGGCGCAGTCTCGGCGCGCAAGAGCGCGTCTGGCCAGAGCGGTACGGGCAACATCGGCAGGTAGCCGGCTGGGGCGCGGTGCGGAAAGATTACCGGCAACGCATCGTCGGGCAATTCCGCGGCCTGCCTGAGCAGGCTCATGACGCGGCATTCGACCTGCGCCTCGACCGAGGGTAGAGGGCCGCGTTGACGTGCCGCGAGCATTGCGAGGGCAAGGCGCCGGTAGCGGCCTCGCAGGCCCGGGAAGCTCGAAAGTACAGTGGCCACCGTCGCTTCTGCCCGTCTGAGCGCCGCAAGGTCGCGCAACAGGGGATCAGCGTCGACAATGGGCTCAAGCGACATGACTGCCATGTAGGCGGCCAGCCAGACATAGAGGTCACGGTTGAGCTCCCGGTCGGGAAAGAGCTCGATCACGGCAGGGAGCATGAGCGACGAGCCGTCGCGCGCGGGCTGGGCAAGCTTTTCCTCGCCGAGCCCTATCCGCTGCCTCCATCCAAGCCGGTGACTAGAGGTCTTGCCGCGTACTGTTGCGATCTGAACTGCGCCTTCGCCGCCGAAGCCGCGGAAACAGACGGCGAGCACCTGCTGCACCTCGGCAAGCTGAACCGCATGCTCTGGATGGCGGGGCCAGGTCTGCACTTGGCCGATGAGGCGGTGCCAGGCGCGGCCGACCGTCTCCTCGAGTTCGAGGAAATCCAGCATGGCTTCGCCTCAGTGGATCAAGGAAGATGCGAGCTCGAGCAGCGCCGTCTTCACGTCGGGCTCGTCAGTCAGCGGCTCGAGCAGCGCTGCAAGTACCGCTTCGCGCACCGGCAGGCCGGCGTCGATGAGGCTGGCGCAATAGACGAGCAGGCGGGTGGACGCACCCTCTTCCAGGTCGTGGCCTTTGAGGGTACGGATGCGCCGCGCCAGCTCGACAAGCGGTGCCACCTGGCTCTCGGCCAGTCCGCTCTCGGCGGACACGACGGCGATCTCCTCGGCCTTGGGCAGGAAGTCGAACTCGATGGCGACGAAGCGCTGCCGGGTGCTTGGTTTCAAGCTCTTCAGCATGTTCTGGTAGCCCGGATTGTAGGATACGACGAGCATAAAGCTTGCCGGCGCGATCAGTAGCTCGCCCGTGCGCTCAAGTGGCAGGATGCGGCGGTCATCGGTCAAGGGATGCAGCACCACTGCAACGTCCTTTCGCGCCTCGACTATTTCGTCGAGGTAGCAGATGCCGCCTTCGCGCACGGCGCGCGTGAGCGGCCCATCAACCCAGACGGTGTCGCCACCCTTGAGCAAATAGCGTCCGGTCAGATCCGCGGCGGCGAGGTCGTCATGGCACGAGACGGTCGACAGCGGCAGGCCGAGCTTCGCAGCCATATGACTGACAAAGCGGGTCTTGCCGCATCCGGTCGGGCCCTTGAGCAGCAGCGGCAGCCGCCGCGCCCAGGCGCGCTCGAACAAGCTGCATTCGTTGCCCGAGGGGCTGTAGTAGGCGGGACTATCTGCGAGGAGGCGGACATTGGGCGATGCTACGGTCATAGGGGAAACTCCGCAGGAAGCAGGCGTTGGGCATGGCTCCGGAAAAATTCCGGAGCCATGTGCGGGATGTCATTCGGCGGGCTGCAGGATGCGGGCCGTTTTTTCGCTGCGCTCGCGTCCAGGCATCAGGACGGCCCAGATGAACATGAGCGCTGAGATGCCCACGACGACGCCGGAGCCGAGGCGGACCCAATAGAACAGGGCCAGTTGATCCTGAACGTCCATGTAGCTCTCACCAAGCACGCGCTGGAGCTGCACCTGAACGACACCGGCAAAGGTCAGGGCGAAGGTCATGACCGACATGGCCGACACCATCACCCAGAAGCTGACGATGGAGAGCCACTGGTTGTAAGGCGCACGACCCTTAATCTCGGGGATGGCGTAGGCCATCATCGCGAGGTTGAGCATCACATAGGCGCCGAAGAAGGCGAGATGCCCGTGGGCGGCCGTCAGCTGCGTGCCGTGGGTATAGTAGTTCACCGAGGACAACGTGTGCAGGAAGCCCCAGACGCCGGCACCGAAGAAGGCCATGACGGAGCAGCCGATGGACCACAGGAGGGCTGCCTTGTTGGGGTGGTTGCGGCCAGCCTTCCAGGTCATGTGGAAGGTGAAGACAACCATGGAGAAGAAAGGTGCCACTTCGAGCGTCGAGAACAGCGAGCCGATCCATTGCCAGTAACCGGGCGCACCGATCCAGTAATAATGGTGGCCGGTGCCCAGGATGCCGGAGAACAGGGCAAGGCCGACGATGACGTAGAGCCACTTCTCCACGACCTCGCGATCGACGCCGTTGAGCTTGATCATCAGGAAGGCGAGCACCGACGCCATGATCAGTTCCCAAACACCTTCGACCCAGAGATGGATGACGTACCACCAGTACATCTTGTCCAGCGCGAGGTTGGAGGGGTTGTAGAAGGAGAAGAGGAAGAAGATTGCGAGCGCCCACAGGCCAAAGAGCAGGATGTTGGTGACCGTGGTTTTGCGGCCCTTGAGCGCGGTCATGGTGATGTTGAACAGGAACATCAGCACGACCACGACGATGCCCACCTTGATGGGAAAAGGCTGCTCCAGAAACTCGCGTCCCTCGTGAATCCTGAACAGGTAGCCGACCACGGCAATGCCCGCCGCCACAAAGAACATCCAGAACTGGATGATCGCCAGTTTCGGGCTGAACAACTCGGTTTCGGTCTCCTCGGGCAGCAGATAGTAGGTCGCGCCCATGAAGCCCATCAGCAGCCATACGATCAGCGCGTTGGTATGGATCATCCTGACGATGTTGAACGGCAGAAGCTCGGAAAGCGTGTTCGGCAGCACGTAGATCGTACCCGCCAGCACGCCGAAGGCGACCTGCGCCAGGAACAGGACAAGCGCGCCGTAGAAATAGGTCATAGCGACCTTTTGCGTTTGGTATTTCATGTCTCTCTCCTAGGCGCCTCAGCCGGCCTCGTTGGGCGGCCAGTTCTGCGTCTTGATGCGGCTCGTCCATTCGAGGAAGTCGGCCAGGTCGTTGAGTTCCTGGTCGGTCAGGTTGAACTGCGGCATCTGTCGCCGCCCTTCGATCTTGGACGGCTGTGCTGCCATCCAAGCCTTGAGCGTTTCACGGGCGCCCTCAGGGTCGGTATCGCCGCCATAGCGCTTCCACACATTGCCGAGTTCGGGCGCGAAATAGGCTCCCTCGCCCAGGATCGTGTGGCAGTTGATGCAGGAGTTCCTCTCCCAGACGTGCTTGCCGCGCGCCACAGAGTCCGACAGCGTCTTTTCGTCGGTCGAGGTCGTGCGCATGTAGTAGTGACTATGGGCGGTAAGCCCCGCGAAAATCGCGAAAAAGAAGATCGAGCCGCCATAGAAGACGTTTCGAGCCCCTGTCTTTGTGAGGCGTTCTGCCATCACGCGTTCCTTTCCAGTCAGAGTTCCGCGGCTGCGGAATGGTCCGAACGATTCATCTCGGCGGGCCGGCCATCGCTTTTTCGAAAGCCGTTCCGGATCGGAACCTTCTATGAATTCGCGGAAAGCGTTCTTTGCGATTTGGCAAACAAAGCGGTTCAACCGCTGGCGAAGGCGATAATGACGTCCTTGAGCGCTGCTGAAACGGCCAGGACAACGCCCCAGCCGACAAGGGCGCGCGCCATCGTCCTGTTGTGACGCAAGCCCATGAAATCCAGAACCACGAATCGGGTCTTGAGCGTCGCAAGGCACAGCACCAGAGCAAGCCCCGCCATGCCGCCCGCAAAGCGCACGGCGGCCACACTCGTGCCGGTGATCGCGATAAGCGTGATCCAGCGACGCAATAGCTGCCTTTCCGTGCGATCGATCATGCGGTCACGCCAGGTAGACGATCGGGAACATGACGATCCAGATCAGATCGAACACATGCCAGAGCGTGGTGATGAGAAGCACGTTCGAGCGCTCCGTCCTCCAGCTGACCAGGAGCAGCACCAGCGCGCCGAAGAGGACGTGCAGCAGGTGGAAACCTGTCAGCAGGAAATAGAGTTCGAAGAAGGCACCATAGGCCGCATCGGCGGCGTAGCCGATTTCGCCGCTATATTCGTAGAGCTTGATGGCGACGAAGACGAAACCGAACAATGCGGCCACCACCAGTGCTGCGCGCATCCGGCCTCTTGGCGCGCCACTACGAGCCGCCCGCGCTGCCTGCCAGCCGCTGGTCAGCAGCACCGCAGTGTTCAGCGCCGCAAGCGGCGCATTGAGATGTCCACGCGCCGCCGCGAATTCGCCCGCCTGAAAGACGCCGGTGACCATGAAGGCAACGAGCAGAATGCCGAAAGCGGTAAGCTCGCTCCACACCAGTATCCAAAGCAGAAAATCACCGGCGTCAGGAGCTTCGTCTTCCGCCTGCGCCACCGAAACCGTCATGTCCATGCCGCTTCTTAGGCAGGTGGCTGGGGCGCTTCTTTGCGATTGCGCAAGGTAGCGTCACTGAAAATCCGCATGATCGTAGCGCTATCGTCTTGAGCCCCGGAGCCCCTACAATGAGCGAGGCACAACTCGGCCTTTTTGTCACCACGCCGATCATCGTCGGCTTCGCGCTTTTGCTTTACCGTATGGGCGTATTGCAGCGCACGGGAGCGGCTTCCGCCGTGCTCGCCTCGATCGCGATCGCGGCCATACTCTTCCTCAATCAGTAGATGAACCACCCAGATGCATCGGGCGGCATTGCCGCGCTAGAACGCCTCTACGACGAGACGCTTCGGATTTGCGACGACCTTCGAGGCAATCGCCGACACACTGCCCAACCCCGACTTGGCGGCGCGTCGGTCATCCGCAGTTGGGCCGGATCGGCACGAATGGTCCGTCGGTGATGGAAACTTTTGACAACAACGACGACGCGGTTTCAGCGTTGAGACGGCTCGAACGCATGAAGCGCTGGCGCGGATATCGCGATTGCGGTCCCTCCCAAGGTGGCGCGGGCAAAGCGGTCACGTTCCATAATGTAAGTTACGCCGCATCCGACTATTGGCGGGGTGGGTTCTACCTTGAACTGCGACTTTGCAGCGATACCAATGGCTAATCGCACGCAGGGAACCGCAGATGAAACGCACCTACTCGCAGATCAGTCTACATCGGCACCAGTAGACGGTGGCAAACGTAATAGCCGCAGGAAAAGTGCTAGTGCCGCGAACTGAAACTGCCTCTGGTCCTGGGACCCAGTGATGCGAAATGCCACAAGCTTCCTTGCCGACGAGGCAGGGGAAGCTTGGCAAAGAACGGCAGAACCTGCGCTCGCCGTAACGCTTTGCGGACAAAAAGTGTCAACGGCGGGAGCCATCCACCCATCTGCTTTCAGACAGAACGAGACCCCCAGCTTTTCCATGCTCCCATGCGCTGTCGATGCTGTCTAATTGCGCAAAATGCGCCCCCGTATCCAAACCGTCCCGAGTTTTTCACCAGCGACTATTGAACGTATAGTGCATGCGGACGGACCCGATCCGACATATCGGTGAGGCGCGGATTTGCCTTTAGCTTTGCGATGTTGGATCAAGTTCTGATCGGTCCAATTCAGCGATTGCGAGTTTGGGTCCGGACGCAAGCGCGTTGCCATAGACAGTGTTGCGCTTCCGAGGCTGGCGACCGGCGGCGCGGATAATGCTCTCCATCCGCTGGGGCGTCATCTCCTGGCCGTGGGTGGCGCCCGCAGCCCGGGAGATGCTCTCATCAATGAGGGTTCCTCCGAGATCGTTGGCGCCGGCGTCGAGGCAATGTCGAACGCCGTCCGGTCCGAGCTTGACCCACGAAGCCTGGATGTTGGTGATGTGGGGGTGAAGAGTAAGCCGGGAGACCGCGTGCATGAGGACCGTTTCCCTGAAGGTCGGCCCGGGCCGTGACCGGCTCTTGAGGTAGATCGGCGCCTCCATATGGACGAACGGCAGAGGAACGAACTCGGTGAACCCGCCCGTCTGGACCTGGAGATCGCGGATCCTGATCAGGTGCCGCGCCCAATGTTCATACCGTTCGATGTGTCCGAACATGATCGTGGCCGTGGAACGAAAGCCGAGACCATGAGCCGCTCGCATCACGTCCAGCCACTCCTGAGTGTTGATCTTGTCGGGGCACAGCGTCGCCCTTACTTCATCGTCGAGTATCTCGGCTGCAGTACCTGGAAGCGTATCGAGGCCGGCCAACCTCAGCTTAGCCAGGAATTCAGGCACCGGCATCCCCAACGTCTTCGCGCCCTGCCAGACCTCCAGCGGTGAAAAGGCGTGCATATGAATCCCAGGTGCCACCTCTTTCACTGCCCGGCAAATCTCAAGGTATTTTTCTCCGGTGTAGGATGGGTGGATTCCGCCTTGCATGCACACTTCGGATGCGCCACGCTCCCAGGCTACCCGAACGCGGTCGACTATTTCGCTCATGTCTAAATCGTAGGGCCGCCCACGCAGGTTCTCGCTGAGCTTGCCCTTGGAGAAGGCACAGAACTGGCATTTGAAATAGCAGATGTTGGTGTAGTTGATGTTGCGGGTCACGACGTAGCTGACAGTGTCGCCGTTCACCTGTCTTCGTAGGCCGTCCGCGGTCCTGCAAACCGCGGCGAAGTCGTTGCCGCGCGCCCGGAATAGCGCGACGATGTCATGCTCGTCGAGCTTCGTTCTGGCTTCTACCTTGTCGAGGACAGTGCCGACATGGTCACTAACCCGGCGTTGACCCGCATGGAGCAAAAGCACTTCGGCTGAAGGGATGGGATCGGCCCGACCAGGACACCAGGCGTCGGTTCGCGGCCAGCCGTCGGCATCCACTTGATTGTACAGCGGGAAGTGAAGGTCGGCATCGACCCACCGGATCGGTTGCCTTGCAAAGGCCGGATAGATTGCCAGCCGTTCGACCAAGTCCTTGCCGGCTGATCTGGTCACGTCGGTTAGTTCAGTGAGATGCGGCCAAGGTGCCTCGGGATTGACGTGATCCGGCGTGACTGGCGACACGCCTCCCCAATCGTTGATACCTGCCCGGATGATTCGCTCCAACGCACCCGGGCTGAGATTGGGCGGTGCCTGAATGTTCATCTCAGGCTCAAACAGAAGTCGCGCTACCGCGATCGTCCAGAGATGATCCTCCAGGTCCGGAGCTGCTACATTGGCCATTTTCGTCCCCGCCTTGGGGCGGAAGTTTTGGACGATGATCTCCTGCAAATGCCCGTGGGCATCATTGAGATCGCGCAGCGCGAGCAAGGAGTCGATGCGTTCGGCGCGGGTTTCTCCGATGCCTATCAATATCCCGGTCGTAAATGGCACATTCTGTTCGCCCGCGCGCCGGATGGTACCCAGTCGTGCGGCCGGTAGCTTGTCGAGCGAGCCGTAATGTACGCCGCCTTTCGCACACAGCCGCTCTGACGCACTTTCGAGCATGATCCCTTGCGAGATTGAGACGCGGCGCAACGCGACGATATCATCATCATCCAGGAGGCCCGGATTGACATGCGGCAGCAGCCCGGTTTCCTTGAGTACCAGCGCCGCCATCTCCGCCAGATAGGAGATTGTTGTGACGTGTCCAAGCGCCGCCAGCTCCTCGCGCGCAACCCGATAGCGCAGCTCCGGCTTGTCACCTAGTGTGAACAGAGCCTCCTTGCAGCCGGCCTTCCTGCCGGCCTCGGCAATCGCCAATACGTCCTCACGCGTCAAAAAAGCACGCTGCCCTTTGCGGGGCGGATGCGCGAAGGTGCAGTAGTGGCAAACGTCGCGGCAGAGTTGGGTGAGCGGAATGAACACCTTACGGGAATAGGAGATCTGGTCGCCATGAGCCCCATCGCGTCGGCGGCCAGCAGCGGCCAGCAGCGGCCGCAGGTCGCCAATCTCTATCAACGACAGCGCCTCGTCGCGCGTCAACCTCCTCTCTGGTGCGAAGTCGGTCAGCAGCGCGGCGTGGTTCATGACGACAAGGCCCCCTGAATGATGCCGGAGTTCATCGGCATGTCGATTAATCCGAGCTGTGAAAGCAGTCGGCGCGTTAGCACCGCAGATCCCGTTGAAACGGCCGGCCACAGATCCGCAGGGACGTCGATGTCATGTCCCGCCCCTTCCAGCGCCAGCGTCACCGGCTCGAAGCCTGCCATTCGTGCAATAGCGAGGTGGCGGGCGAAGCTGTCGTCGCCGAAGGCGGGCTCCATGGCATATGGCGGGGCAAGGCCGAGCAGATTGGTGCCTCCGTCTCGGCTTGCCGGCACTACCACCACGCCGCACCGGGACAATGCCGACAGCGCCGCCTCGACTTCGTGGACGCAGAGAAAAGGTATGTCGCTAGGGACAACCAGCGCTCCGTCATATCCAGCCGCCGCAAGCGTATGCAGACCGCGTCGGACGGCACCATTGACAGTCTTTTCATCATGATCGTCGATCACGCTCGCGCCGTGGACGCGCGCTATGGTTGCGGCGGTCGCATCACTGGTCACCACGGCGATGCCGGCCAGTTGCCTGGTCTGCAAAAGCACATCGAGCACATCGCGCAGCATCGCTTTTGCGAGACAAGCGCGTTCTTTCCCGGACAGCCGCGGCGCCAGGCGCGATTTTGCTGCCCCTAGCCGGTTCATCGGGACCAGCGCACAAATGTTCGAAGGTGAATCCGCGCCCATCATTGGCCCCGCCGCAGGGTTATCGCCTCAGCGTTTGGGGCTAGGCGATATGCAAAATCGAGCACCTCGCCTGCGAGCCGGATGCGATCCTCGTCCGACGTCATCAGCGATGTGGTTACATGCACCGGGCAGTTGACCGTTTCCCGATCATCAGCGTCGGCGTGGTCGATGACCAGTCCGTCGATCACCCCGCCGTAATGCTCGGCGATCGCCTTTGAAGTTGCCGGCACGGCGAGCTCGGCCATGATTTTGGCGGTCGGGCCTTTCACGGCCTTGCCGCCGATGATTGGTGATACCGCGATCACGGGAACATCGGCCCTCTCGATGCCCGACCGAATGCCTGGTACCGCAAGGATCGGGTCGATGCTGAGATACGGGTTAGAAGGGCATATGATTATCGTTCTCAACGCCGGATCGTTCAGAGCCGAAATAACTTGCGGCGGCGCATCCGCCTCGACCGCTCCCTGGAACGTGATGCCGGCGACGCGAGGGGCGCAACGTCGTTCGACGAAGTAACGCTGAAACGGCAAAGGTCCCTCCGGCGTCGCGACCACCGTACTGACTTTCTGATCGCTCATCGGGAACACTCGCGCTTCGATCCCGAAATGGTCGACCATACTGCTGGTGATGGTTGACAAGGTTTCACCCGCCCGAAGGCGGCGCGTTCGCTCGACATGGATGGCGAGGTCGCGATCGCCGAGCCGAAACCAGGTTTCGCCGCCGAGCGTCGAGAGCGCCTCCATGAAATTCCAGCTTTCGCCCTGCCTCCCCCAGCCCAACTCACGATTGGCCAGGCCCGACAACGTATAGAGGACGGTATCGATATCAGGTGAGACCGTCAGGCCGAGATGCTCGAAATCATCGCCCGTGTTGACGAGCAGGGTGAGGTCGTTGCCGAGAATGTGCGCCAGACCGAATGCCAGCTTCGCGCCACCAACACCGCCACACAGGGCGACCACCCGGCCAGCCCTTTCTGGATAGCTCTTGTTCATCTGAACATGTCCCTCTCGCGACTGCGGATCAACGACGCAGCCGGACCTACGGGTGAAGCCGCGCGATAGCCGCGAACCAGGACCACCGGCAGCCCCTCGTTCGCCTGCCCCATAAGCAGCGACGCTGCTGAAGCAATCTCGTCGGCGACGGCGATTTCAGTCACTTTCAGCCTGCGCCCGAAAAGGTCCTTGGCCCCGACCCGGTCGACCAGCGCCGGCACCCCGGCCGCCCCGATGGCGACGCCGACCACGCCGTTGCGCCAGGGGCGGCCAAAACTGTCGTTGACGATTACGCCACAGGACACGCCAAAGGCCTGATCGAGACACTGCTTCAGCGCACTTGCCGAGCCGTCGGGATCTCGTGGAAGCAACAGCACGCGGCCGCCATGACCGTGCTCGATGTTCGATTCGTCGATGCCGGCATTCGCCATGACAAAGCCGAGCCTGTGGGCCGCCACGATGACATGCGGCCCGATTTTCACGATCTCGTCGGCCTCACGCAACACGACCTCCACGTGACGGGGATCCTTGCCGACCCTCGCCGCGATGTCCCGGGCACGCTGCGAGGGCACGACATCATCGAGGTCGACATACAGACCCGCCGCCTTGGACACGATCTTTTGGGCCACGACGAGGATATCGCCGTCGACCAGCCCCAGCCCCGCCTCCCTCAGTGCCGCGATTATCAGGGCGGGCAGGTCGTCGCCGGGGGCGATCAGCGGTATGCCGGGGAGCGCAGTTAACGAAAGTGATGCGGATGCCATGTCAGGTCACACCGCGTCGGCATCCGCGAGGCCGGTAATGGCAATGCCCGCGCCGGGTACCTTGTACTGGCGGTTGATCCAGATCAGGACAGAGGTAAGCGCTTCCGCGGCAGCCGAATTGGCAAGAGCGCCACCGCCAACTCCGCGGTTCGCCACCGCGCCGGCGAGCTCGATGACCTGGTTTCGGGCATCCTTGTCGTCACTGAACACCAGGACGTCGCAGTCGACCCGCCCGCCCTTGTGAAGCTTCGAAGCACCCACGTTGTGGAAGGCCGAGACGACGCGAACCCCTTCACCCAACAGGCGCTGGGCGATCTGCGCGGCTGAGCCCGCGCTCGGGAGCTGGACCGTAGACACTTTAGGCGGCACCAGCGGCACCGCCGCGTCGACCACGATCTTGCCCTGCACGGCATCCTTGATCTCGCCGACCGTGGCATCGTGGCTTGCGAATGGAACGGCGAGCACCACGACGTCGGCCAGACGCGCCGCGGCGACGTTGTCCTCACCAACAACACCCGCGCCGAGTTGCGGCGCGAGTGCGGCTGCCTTCTCGCGGCTGCGTGATCCGATCACCACTGTGTAACCGGCCACTGCCCAGGCTTTGGCCAGACCGGAGCCGAGATCCCCAGTGCCACCGATGATCCCGATAACAGGTTTGGAGGAGTCCGACATAGTTCCTTACCTCAGAATATGTTTGAGACGGTGGGCGGCCAAGCTGACGCTCTTCGAAATCAAAGCGCTTCTCGCAACAGCCCTGGCGCGTTGGCTTCCGGGAAACCGACGACAAGCAAGGGCAATCCCCCGGTCCTTGGTTTTCTTCACACGCACATTGCTCGGATGAAGGCGTCACAAGCGCCGAGGTCGGCAATTGTCACATACTCGTCCGGCCTGTGGGCGAGCGCGATGCTGCCCGGCCCGCAGACGATCGTCGGCAACGCGAGGTCACGTTGGAAAAGGCCGGCCTCAGTGCCAAAGGCTACTTTCTGGCGAGAATTGCAGCCCGTCAGATCTCTGGCCTGCTTGACCAAAGGATGCCCATCTTGGATTTCGAAGGCAGGGTATTCATAGATCTGCTCGAAGCGAATGCTTGCGCCTGGATGCTTTCTTCGCATCAACGGCAGCAGTACCTCGTCGGCATGCTGTTGAATTCTGTCAAATAGCACGTCCGGATCGATGTCAGCGGTGTTCCGGAATTCGAACTCGAAACTGCATGCTCTCGGAACGATGTTGATGGCCGAGCCGCCTTCGATCATGTTGGTGGAGATGGTGGAGTGCCCCACATCGAAGTCGGGGTCATGGGGACCAAGCGCTAGCGTTTCCCCCAGTTCGTCAATAATGGCGACCAGACGCGCTGCGAACTGAATGGCATTGACGCCACGCGGCGACAGGCTGGAGTGAGCTTCCAACCCCTCGAAGCTACAACGATAGGCGCGGCCCCCCTTATGGGCGGTGACCACGCCCATCGACGTCGGTTCCCCCACGATGCAGGCACTTGGCCGGCACCCAAGTCGAGCAATCTCAGTGATCAAAGGACGAACCCCGATACATCCTGTTTCTTCATCGTAGGACATGGCGATATGCACTGGGCGGGACAACTTTCGTCGGCTGATCTCGGGGACAGCTGCCAGGACGCTTGCAAGAAAACCTTTCATATCGCAGGCGCCGCGCCCATAGAGACGGCCATCCTTCTCCGTAAGCGCGTATGGCTCAGTGGACCATGCCTGGCCATCGACTGGCACACAGTCCGTGTGGCCGCTCAAGATGATCCCGCCGTCGCCATACTCTCCGATCGTAGCCCAAAGATTGGCCTTATGGCCGGCAAGGTCGGGTATCCGCCGGGAAGCAACTCCAAATCGCGCAAGATAGGTTTCGACATACGAGACAAGCTCCAAGTTGGAGTTGCGGCTCGTCGTGTCGAAACTGACGAGGTCGGCAAGAATCTGTTTGGTGTCGGACATTGTCATTGCCCGCTCATGACCGGCTGCTTCCGGGTCTGTGCTCCGGCGGCAGCATCAGCATTGCGGTGACGCTTTCGGCCAGGGCGCCTCGCGGGTCGGCCCTTGAGGGCATTCCGCGCGTGAACGGCAGCAACTGTCGGCTTGCAATTTCGAATACCCGCCGCAGTTCCGCCACCGGGTCGGGATGCTCATCCACGCGGATATCGAGCCAGGGGAAGGCTTCGCGATGATATACCTTCAGGGCCGCCGATTGTTTCCCCCGCTTGTCTCCGCCCGCGGATTGCCCGGCTTCCAGTACCCGCATGAGCCTTTCGGGAAGTTCAATCGAACGAAGTTCGTCGGCTGCGGCAGCCATCTTCTCAATCGTGGCGGCCCCAACCAGCATGTTTCCCTGGACTGTGTAGCCATCGCCCACAATGTGGCCAGCCCACCCCACGCAGTCCTTCCCAGTGAATGCGCTGGAACGCCCTTGGGCATCGACGATACCCAGTTGCCGGACTTCACGCTCTGGATCAGCATCTATCAGTCGATGCAACGTCTCTTCGGCGGAACATCCGCTTTCCAGAAGCTTCACCCCATCGATACCAAGATAGGGATTGACCCACGCTTGGGTGGCGATTGTCCCCACATCCGCCTTGATGAAGGGGCAAAGTCCACCGACCGCGGGAACCGCGGTCGAGACCGCGACGCCAAGCATACCCGTAACATTGCATCGCGCCGAAATAGAAAATGTATTCAATTCAATCATCACACCCTCCAAATTTGGAACGGTCCGTTCTCACGACGCGTAGGATGTATTTTTGATACCCAAGACCTCATGCCCCACGCGATCGATCATCGTCTGGATTTGCTGGTCGGGAGGAAAGCCGAGAACAATCGCATCCGCTCCGGCCTCGGCAAGGGCGGCGATCTTGTCCCGGCATTGCTGCGGCGTGCCGACGATCGTCAAGGCATCAATCCAGGCGTCGGGGATGCGGGAGGTACCTTCGTCGAGGCCATGGGCGGCCAGCGCTTCGGCCTCGACCGCGATCCCCTGTACCTCCGTCATCGGATTGCGAGGTCCCGTCAGCATATAAAGGCCGACAAGCGGGCGCAGCATCTCGCGCGCCTTTTGCGGGTCGTCGTCTACCGCGCAGAAGGCATAGACGACCAGCCGGTGATCCGGCCGAGCTCCACCTTCAGTTATCCGTTCGCGCGCCCAGCGGACATAGTCGACGCCGGCGAGGACCGAGAGGATGGAACCATCCGCATGCGCGCCCGACATATTCAGCGCTTTCGGGCCGCTCGCACCGACATAGAGCGGAGGTACCCAAGCAGGCGCATGTTCGAGGGCGATGTCGTGGGCAGCGAAAGTCTCGCACTCGACGCTGACCCGCTCCCCCTTCAACAGGTCACGGACACAGCCAAGCGTATCGCGCACGGAACCGAGCGGCGAGCGAGGCCGCAGCGACATCCCGTCCAGCCATTCCGGCACGCCGGCGCCGATGCCAGCGTGTAGCCGCCCCGGGAAGATGCCCGCGAGCGTCGCCAGTTCCATGGCCAAAAGCGCGGGATGCCGCGACACGGCCGGGACGATGCCTATTCCGACCGGCAGTTGTGTCGACGCCAGAAGACTGCCGGCAACCGCAATCGCGCCCGTGAAGAAATAGTCTTCCCCGATCCATATTTCGTCGAAACCGGCCCGTTCGGCGGCAATAGCCGCCGGCAATATTTCGGCCGGCGTCTGCGTGCTGCCCAGCAATACGCCGATGCTTGGCCGGGATTTTTGTGCCTCGCTCATCTTACGCCTCCTGCTTCGGAAACGGGTTCCACGGCGCCCAGCCCAATCCCCGGCTCACGGTGCTGTCTTCAAAACCGCCGGGACGCTTCTCGCTCAGCTCCGGGAGAGGGCTGATATGGGTATGCCACATCCGCCAGACGGGCTTACCCGCACCATCGTCGCGATGATAGATTTCGGTCGCTCGGGCATAGGCAGCATCGCCGATACTGTCGGCGGTCCATTCCCCGTCCGTGAGCAGCTTCGCCTCGATCCATGCCTCGCAGGCGAGCCAGGCCATATCGCCGCGAACCTCCAGCCGCATGATGCGAAGATCGTGCAGCTTCGTCTGGGCGATGAGATCACTGTACCATTCCCACAGACGGACCTTCTCCCCCATGCCGAAATAGGGGTGGCCATTGAAGTTGAACATGAGATAGTCGTTGCCCGGCGAAGGGAACACTTTCACCATCCGGGGAATGTCCCAGCCGATATTGGATTCCCACCACTCACGGTTGAGGCGAAGGATCTCTTCGACGTCTTCCCTGGATGCTTGGCGGTCAATGGATACGCGCTGATCCGTCACTGTTGCGAACTCCTTTTGGTGTTTCGTTCAATGTGTTCCCGAAGCAGCCCCGCGACGGCGGATGGCGCTTCGTACATCGGCAGGTGGCCCACATCGGGCAGGACGGTCAGGCCGCAGCCGGCGGCCCCGGCGAACCAGACCGACTCGTCGGGCGGGCAGGTCCGGTCCTCAGCACCCACGATTGCGAGGCACGGCGCCGCGAGAGCCGCGAGCAAGGGCCTGACATCGGTCGCCAGCGCCGCGCGCCATATGGCGGCGACGGTCGGTCCATCGTTTACGCTCAGATCGCGAAAAACCAGATCGGCTAGGTGCTGCTGCGCCCCCGCGGCAAAGGCATCGCGGCTTGCCTGGCGCAGGGCGAAGTCGGGTCCGGACTCGTCGATCGATTTGAGAAATTCGCTGCCGGTTTCCTCTCCAGGCAGAAATGCCCCACCAAGCGTGGTGACCGTTGCAACCAGGGCGGGGTGGCGGGCGGCGAGCTCCACGACCACCGCGGCTCCCATGGAGGCGCCGACGAGATGAACTCGAGCGGCGTCCTGCTCGAGCATCACTCGCTCCGCATCGTCGGTGAATTTCTCCATGGCGTAGGGAGCGCGGCGGTCCGAACCGCCATGGCCACGCAGATCTACAGCCACACAGTCGAAACCATCCGACAGCAGCCCGGCAACGCCGGACCAGCAGCCCCCGCTCAAATTCGCGGGATGAACGAACAGTATCAGTTCCCCGGCGCCGTCCTTCGCGAGCCACGATAAGCTATTGATGGCCGGTGCCGGCAGTTCCTGCAGGGAGGTCATGATGCCGCCCCGTCGAGCAGCTTGGCGCTACGTTCGATCGCCGCATCCTCGGCGTGTCTGTCGTAGCCCCGCATCAGGAAAAGGTAGACGACCCCTCCGACAATCAGCCCGATCAGGAACGCGAGATCAGCGCCGCCGATCTGCCGCGCGACCGGCCCCACATAGAACGCCGTCGACATGAACGGCACCATGGCGACGAAACCGGCGGCATAGGCTGCGATCCCCTGCCATCCCCACCGTCCATAGATGCCATCGGGATTGAAAATATCCGCAATGGCGTAATGTCCGCGCCGCACGACATAGAAATCGGCGAGATTGATGGCCGTCCAGGGGATGAGGACGTAGAGCATGATCGTGAAGAAGTTGGTGAAATTGTTCAGGAAATCTCCCGATATGGAGAAGGCTATGAACAGCACCGCCAGCGCATATATCCCGATCCCGACAACGCGCGTAGCGGCCGTGGGGCGCAGGTCGCGAAAGCCTTCGGCGATCGTGATGCCGGCAAGCATCGATCCGTAGGCATTGACCCCGATGATCGCGATTGACGAGGGAACTACGGACGTGACAACCACGAACGTACCGAACCCCTTGAAAAGCGTGTCGCCCACTTCGCGCATACTTACGACGGCATCGGACACCACGACCGCGCTCGCGATCAGCGAGCCGAGCGACATCAGCCAGATCGACGACAGCGCAGCGCCCAAGAAGGTCCAGCCGATGAGAGCACGGCTCGACGTCTCGGCGGGAAGGTAACGGGTATAATCGGAGACGTAGACGGCATAGCTGATCTGGTATCCGGCCGCCGCGGCGAACTGCATGAGGAACAGGCTCATTGTGAACGAGCCGACGCCCTGTTCGGTGTTTGCGTGCAATGTCGCGACGGCGATCGCCGTGACAATCAGGAAGATCGGAACGACCAGATAGATCAGCCGGCGCATGACCGCGTGCAGCAGGTCATGTCCCGCGATTGCGAGAAACGACGACGACGCGATGATGGCGGGATACCAGACGGCATGACTGCCGGGCAGCGCCAGATTGATGACCTGCGTGACCAGCATCAGACCGAATACGCTGAAACCGATGTAAACGAACAGAACCGCGAACAGCGGTATGATAGCGCCGCGCATACCGAACTGGGCTCGCGACTGGATCATCTGGGGCAGGCCCATGGCGGGGCCCTGATTGGCGTGAAAAGCCATGAAGAAGGTGCCCAAGACCGCCCCCAGCGACGAGGCCAGGATGGACCATCCAAGCGAAAGCCCCTGGGCGGGACCTGCAAAGCCAACGATCATCGTGCTGATTACGAAATTGCCAGTGAACCAGAACGGCCCCTGGTGCCAGGCCTTGCCGTGGCGCGCGGAGCGCGGAATGTAGTCTATCGAATACGCCTCGATCACGCCTCCACGAGGCGCCGTATCCGCGTCATGCGCGGCGGCCGCGTTCATCGTTGTCCCCTCCCCTTTGGTGCTGCCCGTTCAGGCTACGTCCACCCTCAAACCTACAATAGACTTGTCAGTTTACAAAACCTATTGTTGGCTTGTAGGTCTTGTCAATCTGTTTTTTGCGGCTACCGATAGGACGTATCGAATGTTGAGGGCGCGGAATGCGTGAAGAAGGCGGATCGCGGTTTCGAACGGTCGGTGAAGTCGCAACGGAATGCGGGATCAGTGCGCAGACGCTGCGCGTCTGGGAAGCGCAGGGCCTTGTCGTGCCCGAGCGGAGCGCGGGTGGACATCGGCTCTATAGTGAGGAGCATGTCCAGCGGGTCCACCAGATCGTCGAACTTCGTCGCCGCCACGGATGGAATCCCGCTTCGATCCGTACGTCCCTGGCCGATACACGGGACCCGGGGCACGGCACCCGCCAATGGGACGGGTCGACAATAAGGCGGGCCCGTGGCGACCGCGGTTTGACAGTGCGCCAGGCTGCCGAGCGGATCGGAATCTCGCCGGCATTCTTGTCATCGATAGAGCGAGGAGAAACGGGCGTCTCGACCGCTATCATATCGCGGATTGCCGATGCATTCCTCATTCCGATGAGCGCAATGGCGAACTTTCGGGCCACGCATCCCAATGTCGTTCGCAAGGATGAACGCGCGCGCGGCATCATGAGCGGTCAAGTTATTTGGGAAGAACTTGCTCTGCCTGGGCACAATCTGGAGCCGGCACTGCTCACGGTCCCACCCGGAGAAAGCAGCGGCGGCCGCTACACCCGCCCTGGCGAGACATTTGCATTCCTGCTCGCCGGGTGTCTGGACTTTGTCGTCGACGAGCAGGCGATCAAGCTCGAGCAGGGTGACTCCATCATCCTGCCAAAGAACACGCCACATTCTTGGGAGAACTCTGGCGATGTCCCGGCGCAAGCCATTTGGGTCGAGCAGATTGCCGATGGCGCGTGGGCACAGCTAAACGTGAAACGGTCTCGGTAAGGGTCGACCGGTGATGCCAGGTTTACCAACGATGAAGCTGTTGGCTGGTGGTCGGCAGTCATGATCCAGCGCACTGTCAGTTAAAAACGCCATCCCTTCCCGCCTTCTGTGATCGCCCACACGGTTTGGCTCTACTTCCGATTTCCGCTGAGCTTACGTCTGGCGGAAGAGATGCTGATGGAACGTTGCATTGCAGTGGCGCTGGCGGGAGGGGTGATCAGCACGGAACCGCCGCAACACCAAGGCCGCCAAGTGGCCGCTGATCCGGTTGAAGACAAAGCAGAGGTGTCCGCCGAAGTGCATCGTCACCGACAAGCTTCACTCCCACGGCGCGGCATCGGATCGGTCGCCGGCCATACCGGCGGTACCTTCCGGGCGTTGCCCCCGCACTACGGCGTGACCAAGGGCGCGCGATCCATACGCTGACCCGATATCTGACAGCGCGGTTCACCTCGCAGGGGGCGCTGGTTGGTGTCGCCCCGGCACCGTCGACACCACTATGCTGAGCGAGATAGACGTACCGGCGGCGGTGGCGCGGCGGCCGCTCCTCGGGCGGCGCTGCCCGTCGCATTTCTCTGCTCGGATGCTGCAAGCTTCATTTCCCGCGCCGTACTCGACATCAACGGTGGAAACTATCTGCGCACATAAATCGCTTGGGACCGAAGAATGACTGCACTTCAGGCGCCGTGAAGTTAGCTGGTCTCTGATCCAGATCCGCAAGCGCCGGCACAACCCCATCGGTCGGCTCTGACCGTTGGCGCTGATGGAAGTCGTCGGATCGACCTCGCGGACCTCCGGATTGAGGCGCAGGTTGATCTTGTCTAGTCCGGCACGATGGAGATCAAGCGCAGCTTGACGCGGAATTCCTTGAAGCCGATCGACCGGTATGTCAAAGTTGGGAAGGCCGTCACGGCCGTACAGCTCAAGTGGTTCCATGTGGCGAGGGGCGGACTTGCTTCGGCACCAATAGCCCGCCACTTTCAAGTCTCTCCCAGACTATCGATAAACACGCAAAGCGTCGCGATGCCGCGTCGGTCCCGCACGTTTTCGTTCCCTCGAAACTTAGCAAACCGCCAAATGATCCAGGCTCGCAACAGGTCAGTATTCGTTCGTCTCCAACCAACGAACATAGCTCACCAACCCCTCGTCGAGAGTGTGAGTCGGTTTATAATTGAGTTCTCGGATCGCGGCTGACTGGTCCCATGGACCATGCCGGTCGAGGTCAAAATAGCCTGGACCGATAGAGATCGCTGCATCCGGGAGAAGCGTTCGCAGGAGGCCCGCGGCCTTGCCAAGCGTCCATGCACCGTCACCAAAAATGTTGAAAACCGAACTCCGCACATTATCGGCTGTCGCGGCCAGAATGGTCGCGCGCGCCGCATCCTCCACATGGATGAAGTGGTAAAGGTGATCAGCGCCCCGCTCCACAACGAACGGCTCGCCGCGAAGCACCGTTTTGATGATGTCGCGCAAGATTTGCGGCATGCGGTTGCCAGGACCATAAACCTCAGTAAAACGGAGCGAAATCGTCTGCAATCCATAGAGATCGTTGTAGACCCGTCCGAAATGCTCGACTGCCAGCTTGGTGACGCCATACGGCGTCGTCGGTAGCGTAGACGAGCTTTCGTTAACCGGACCGAGATGGTTGCCGTAGACGGCTTCAGAGGAGAAGTTCACCAATCGCTTGATGCCAGCAAGCCGCATCGCCTCCATTACATTAACCGTGCCATCTATATTGGCAACCACGGTGGTCAGCGGCAGCTCGACGGAGAGGTCTGGATGTGACAGCGCAGCCGTATGGATGACGCGGTCGACTCCGTATTTCTCGATCGTCCGGACGAGGCGCGGGATGTCATAGAGTTCGCCTTGCACAGAAGTGATGATGTCGGTTTTTTGCTCGGAATAGTCACGATTGTAGCTGATTACCTGGATGTTTTGCGCAGCAAGTTGCCGGACAATGGCGCGGCCGGTGTAGCCGAGGCCACCCGTGACGAGAATCGGGGACATGTCGATTGCGATCCTTTGAGGTACGAATTCTGCTCGGGCAGCTCGCCGAGACCACTCGATCCCGGGCAACTGAGGATGGTGAGTTGTTATGCGCCTTGGTTCAGGCAGGCACACGCTGGAGCACGACGCCCGCGCTGCAAATCGGCGAGCGCTGCACTCCGGCCTATTCGTCGAAGACGATCATGCTGTTGGCTGGCCAAAACAGGGTGACAACTTCCCCAATCTGGATCCGCGCAAGATCTGCATCGTTACCGAGGTTGACATCGATTTCGCGCCCACCATCATCAATGAAAGACAATTTCGTGAATGATCCTTGGAACGATTTGTCAGCGACTTTCGCTTTCAGCGAGATCTCACTGGCACGCGGTGAACCGTCTTTCAAAAGCTTGATGTTTTCGGGACGCACCATCACAGTGACATCGCCACTGGGCCCGGAGTGTTGAAAGACCGCGTCTTCGGTTAGCGCGATGACACCATTGTCCCTGCGACATTTGAAAACATTGGCTTCGCCGACAAAAGTCGCCACGAAGGATGTTGCTGGTCTGTGGTAAATCTCGGAGGGCGAGGCGAATTGTTCGATCCGGCCCTTATTCATCACTGCCACTTTGTTGGCCAGAGAGAAGGCCTCCCCCTGATCATGCGTGACAAAAACAAAGGTACCGCCGATTTCCTGATGGATGGCACGAAGCTCGCTCTGCATTTGCTGGCGAAGTTTTAGGTCGAGGGCCGCAAGGCTTTCATCCAGCAGTAGGACTTTAGGACGCATGGCCAAGGCCCGCGCCAAGGCCACACGCTGCTGCTGTCCACCTGAAAGCTCGCGAATGTTGCGCCCGGCGAATTCAGTCATTCTGACCAACCCCAGGTTCAAGTCCACGATCTGATCGATTTCAGATTTCGGCCTGCCGGCGATTTTGAGACCGTAGCCGATATTCTGGCGGACCGACATATGCGGGAACAATCCATATCCCTGGAAAACGGTGTTTGTCGGCCTTTGTGCTGGTCCCTGTTTCGTCACATCGACGCCGTCGATCTCGATCGCCCCCTCGTCAGGCTGCAGAAAACCGCCGATCATGCGCAGCAGCGTGGTTTTCCCGCATCCTGACGGGCCCAGGATAGCAACGAAATCTCCCGGAAAAATCTCCAGGTTGATGTTGTCGACAGCCCGGTAGCCACCGAATGCCTTGCGAACACCTCGCATCGACACGATTGGCCGCTCTCCAGTCCCTTTGCCGCACCGCCGGTCAGGGGCTGGGAAGCTTTGGATTTTCAAAGGGGTAATAGACATGTTCATGCGATGGACCACTCTTGGATGTATCATCGGCTGTCGCCGAAGGCTTCGCTAAGAGCGCCAGCCAGAGATTGAACATACTCGTCGTAGAAGATTTTGCCATTTGCCGCGTCTGCGCCTTTGGCGGTATTGAGCACGCCAGATGCGGGTACCAAGCTCTCGTCGTAGGGCCATAGATCGAACTTGGGCAACGCAGCTGGCGCGTGGTCCTCGAGGCGGTCCATCTTCACCAGTTCTGGGTGGCAGTGCAGCATGATGGATGTCTCCATGATGCCGGCATGCTCGAGCGACCAATCCGGAAAACTGTCGCCGAAAACCTTGTCGATCGTGTGCTTCGAGAGAAACTCCCAGTAGCCTACATTCATGAGCTTGGGCTGCCGCATTCCAAGCATCTTCAACTCGCGCAATGCAAGGTCGCAAGCCTCGGTCACAAACCACTGGTTTTCCATATGACCGACGACGAACGCCACCTTGCTTACGTTGTGTCTGGCCAGTTCGCGGACGATATCCTTGATCTGAGCTATCAGCGTCGACGCATCGAGGCTGGTGGTGCCGCAGAAATGCTGCCCGCCACCACAGCGCGGAACCGATTTGGATCCGTATGTCAGGGTCGGCGCGACCAGGGCGCCGGCGCGGTGGGCTGCCGCACGGGCGATCGCCTCCGGAATGAGGCAGTCTGTCGCTAGCGGCAGGTGGGGTCCGTGTTGCTCGATTGATCCCACCGGTATCAAGATGGCCGGGTCACGGCTATCGATGGCGTGAGCATATTCTGTCCAACTCATACGGCTCATTTCGACTTCGGCAGTCATGTTCGCTCCTTTTTGGTCAGTGGGCGGTTGCGCCGCCGTCGACCGGCAGGATCACGCCAGTCACGAAAGATGCGGCGTTGGACGTCAGAAATTGAACTGCAGCGGCGATTTCCTCGGCCCTGCCGACGCGTCCAAGCAGCGTGGTTGCAGCTTCCTTTTTCAGCTGTCCCGCCCTGTCGCCGGTACCGTCCAGGAATTCCTCCAGCATGGGGGTAAGGATCGGCCCCGGGCATACGCAATTGACGCGAATACCGTCTCGCGCGTGATCGACCGCCAACGCACGGGTCAGTTGCACGACACCGCCCTTGCTTGCGGAATAAGCAGCCATCGCCGGCACGCCGACCATCCCTTGTTCCGAAGCAATCGTGACAATCGAACCGCCGCCGGTCCTCGTCATCACGGGAATGGCTGCGCGGCAGCTCAGAAAAGTGCCCTTGAGATTAACTGAGATGACATCGTCCAGATTGCGCAGCGACGTTTCGGGGGCGGTTCCGGCCCTGGCGATTCCGGCTGCGGTGACCAGCGCGTCAATTCCGCCGAGCCGCTCCGCCGCGGACTTCATGGCCTCGGTGATTCCACCGTCGTCCGAAACATCTGCCTGCAGGAAGGTGGTTTCCCGGCTAAATCCTAGATCGGCCAACCCACCCTGTTGGGGCACTTTCCGATCGATGAGCACTAGCGAGGCGCCGGCAGCGGCGAAGAATCGCGCCGCTGCTAGGCCTATTCCTGAAAGACCACCGGTTATGACAGCACGTCGCCCTGCCATGGATGCGAAAGTATGCGGCATACTCAAATTGCTCCCGGATATCATGATCAATCGGGATTTCTGGTGAGGCGCAGGGCGATCACGCCAAGCAGCAATGTGAAGGCAACCACGATGAGCGCGCACGCGTTCATTCGCGGGTCTATGCCTTTGCGCATCATTCCCCAAAGCAATGTCGGCAGTGTGTTTTCGCCACCGATGGTGAAGAAGGTTATGATGAAGTCATCCAGCGAAAGCGCCATGACGATAAGCGCCGCGCCCAGAATTGTCGGCCGGATTATTGGAAACGTGACGTCGATGAATGTGCGCCAAGATGAAGCACCCAGGTCTCGTGCACTGTCGACCGCCGCCCAATCAAATCCGGACAGCCGGCTGACGACGATCAGAACGACAATTGGCTGCAATGTGACGACCTGGGCGATGACCGTAGCGTGAAGGCCAAGTCGAAGCCCTAGGCTTGAGAAATACGAAAGGAAGGCGATCCCAAGCACCAATGGAGGCACCATCAGGGGAAGCGCGAGTATCGAAACATAGGTGCCGGAGAAGCGCGACTTGCCGGTCGACAGGCCAAAGGCAGCCAGAGTACCGATCATTGTCGATACAATACCAACGCTTGCTGATATCAGCAGGCTGTTGGTCAGCGATCCTAGGAATCCTTGGGTTTCAGCCAGCCGCAGAAACCAATTGAACGTAAGGCCCTCAAGCGGCAGGCGAAGCAAAGGGGAACTGCTGAACGCAAAGAAGACGAGTACCAGCAAGGGAAGTATCATGAACGTGCCGACAACCAACGCGGCAGCCCACAGGAGGCGATGGTTCATGGCTGGTCCCCCTGGCGAACGAGACGGCCGCCACCGAGCCCGATTATGAGAAGAATGATCGCCGAACCAGCAATGACCGTGAAAGCCAGCGCCGAGCCCATCGGCGCGTTGACGCGAAAGCCGAACTGGTCCTGGATGAAGACACCGACCATGCTCGATGAGGTGCCGCCCAGCAGTCTCGGCGCGATTGCATCCCCTGCTACGAACAAGAGTGTCATTGCGAACGCCGAGAAGAGCCCCGTCGCACATTGCGGCACGATAATATCCTTGAGGATCCTGAAATCGGTTGCGCCGAGGTCGCGGGCCGCGGCGATCGGTAAATCTTCGATCGCGCGAAGCGATCCATAGATGGGCAGGATCGCGAGCGGCAGCGTGTAGTGCGTCAGGGCAAGAACGACGGCGAAGTTGTTGTAGAGAAGCGCCGTGATCGGCGCCTGGATCAACCCCAGTTCGATCAGGCCGGTGTTGAGAATGCCGTTTTCGCCGAGGATTGTGCGCCACGCATAAAGCTTGGCGAGATAGCCGCCAAACAGCGTTATCATGGCTATTGCCAGAAGCCAGCCGCCCTTGGAACCTCCGATGAAACGGCATGCCGAGGCATAGATGAAACCAATGACCGTCACGATCGCCGCCACTGTGACGGCGAGCGAAAGAGTTGATACCAGGGGGCCGGAATATTGCTGGAGAACCCTGACATAATTGCTTGTCGTCGGATCAAATACGACCTGAAACGACCGTACTTGAAGGAAACTCAGGACAAAAAAATACACAAGCGGAACAACGAAGCAGATCGCATTTGCGCCAAGCGACGGCGACAGAAGGCCCACTGACCTCGGCAATCGAAATCCAGCCATGAGATTTCCCTATGAAGAACGTAAAGAAGCGCGCAACCGTGTTGGCTAGGATCTAGGCCCGCAGAAATTCTTCCCAACCGGACAAGACGTCATCGAGCGTCACGAAGTCGCCGTCCTTTTCCACCGGCCAAAGTGGCGGCATGCCGTCGCCTCTCGCCGCCCAGAAACCGGCGACATCCTCGTAGGGATAAAGCGAGCGCGGCTTGGCATCGAGCAGAGGCAGCGCCTTCTCGACAGTCACGGCCGTCATGTTCTTGTTAGCCGCGTTGGCCTGGGCTTCCGGCGACAGCGATTGATTAAGCAGCTTGTAAGCTGTCGCCTTGTGCGGCGCGTCCTTGATCAAGGCCATGTTGTCGATGAAGGAGAAGGAGCCCTCTACCGGAAATGACCATTTCAGCGTCGGCGCCTTTTCCCCTGCCCAAACCGAGACGGGCTCCCAGGCAGGTGCAATGACGATTTCTCCGGAAGCAAATTGAGCGGCAAGGTCACCAAAGCTCGGAGCGATCGAGCGAGCCTGTTCCTTCTTGATCTTGGTCAGCGTGGCGTAGACTTCGGCAAGTGCTTCCTTGGTGATGCGTGTCGCTGCCCGGGTTTTAGCGACCGCCATGGTGAACGGTATAACAAGATGGGACATCTCGGCTGTCAGGCCGACTTTCCCCTTGAACTCCGGCTTCAGCATGTCGAGCCAGGAGGTTGGCGCTTCCTTCACGACGTCAGCATTATACATCAGCACCACGTTGCCCCAGGCGAAGGGCAGGCAAAACTGCTGTCCGTCCATCTTCGCGGCCGCCATCGCCTGGAAGGGAGCGAACAGGCTTGAGAAGTTTGGGATTTGCGCCAGGTCCAACGGCTCGAACAAACCAATCTGGGCCATGAAGGGCCCGTACAACAAATCCGGGGTGACCAGGTCCATGTTGCCTATGCCCCCGTTTTTGGCATTGGCGATGATCTCGTTGTTGTCGGTCATGTAGGTCGATTTGACCGCGATATCGTTGGCGGCGAAGAAGCCGTTGGCATCCAGCGCCGTGTCATAATCCTGCCAGCCGAAGAAGTTCACCGTCTCGGCGGCCATTGCAGGCCCTTGCCCAAGACCGGTTCCAAACATCAAGGCGCCGGCACCGGCGAGACGCAGGAAGTCGCGGCGTGTTGTCATGCCGAAGGATCTGAATTGTGCAAGCCCCGACGGACTCGACATCGCCAGACCGGCTTTCCTCAGCTTTTCGAATTCCTGCGACATTACCATCTCCCCTTGGCTGTTGCGTCTTGACGAAGCCGCTTTGAAGTTTCAAAGCTATCAATTATGAATGCATTCATTTTATTTCTGAAGCCATTCATTTTTTGAGTCAAGGGGAATTGTGTGCGCTATTTCGAAGACTGAGACGGGTGCGCCGGTGAACCAGACCGACAACGAGGCGATAGGGAATGGTTGGAATTCGTGAAACGAAGAAGGCGGACAACAATCGCCGCATCCTGGAGGCGGCTACCAAGTTCTTTCTCTGCGTGGGCTATGACAATGCGCGGATCGAAGACATTGCGGATAGCGCCAACATCGCTGTCGGGACATTTTACAACTACTACAAAAACAAGGGCGACATTCTGCTCGCCATGGTCTCAATGCAAGTCGAGGAAGTTCTAGCGGCAGGTCAGCAGGTGGTCGAACACCCGCCCCTTTCTGTTGAACTGGCGTTGAGCACTCTGATTGATCGCTACTTCAGTCTGTCGCTTGTATACTTCAACAAGGAAATGTGGCGTACCGCCGTAGCCACTTCGATTCAACGCCCCGAGACGCCTTTCAGTCAACGCTATACTGAACTTGACAAGCGCATATCCCAGCAGGTTTCCGCCCTCGTCCGGCGTCTGCAATTAAAAGGGTTTGTACGGCCAGAAATTGATGTCGAGGCCGTTGGTGAAATGATCTTCAACAACCTCAACATGATGTTCACCGAATTCGCACGCGATGACTCCATGAGCGTCGACGAACTGAAGCGGCGGGTGGTTTGGCAACACACACCGCTCGCGACCCTGATCAGTGTCCCCAGCTAGACACCTTGGATTGTTTGACCGGATAAGCAGAAGCACATGTTCTACCGCTCATCGGGAGTCTGCGATGTCAATCGGCGCACAAAATTGACCCTCTATCGGCGTGCAATATTGACCCCCTTGTAGGCGATCGGTGGTGAGCCTACCCATCGCCCGTAAGATGCTGTAGCTGGCAACTACCACATCACGCCGGGCGCTAGCGACCACGTTCCGGTCCCGCCGCAGCGTGGCTGGAACGATTGATATCGCAACAACGGCGTGCAAGCTGAGATAGTCAGAATGATCCGGGACGGATCGCCCGATGAGATCGCCGCGAAGCTTGATGTCGTCAGATCCGTCGGAGACAGGGGGTGTGATTTGAGCGCTACCGAGCCCGGACCTGCGAAAACCTCACAGCGAGACGATCTCGATCTGGAAAGATCCTGAGCACGAGGCGGAAGCTTCATCAGCTGCCCCGCCATCGCCTTGAGCCCATAACGTAATTGCCAAAGGAACTCGTGACCCTGCATGCGTTTCTGATGCGCACCCGGAAATCCGTACCAAGCTGGATTTCCTGCAGGGAATGCCCCGGCCGAAGCAAGTTCGCCAGCAAGGCGTTCCATCTCCTCGATTGCCGCGCCGGAGGAGTAGCCTGGCGCGTCCTAGCCGCTGATGCAACGTACGCTCGCGTTGTGGGTGAAGCACAAAGAACCGTCCAGGTGTTCAGACCTGGCCGACCCCAACATTCATTCCGGATCGCCGTTTAATACGAGATCGCTCCAAGTTACCGAGGGCTATTCGCTCGCACAGGAGAGCCCTGCGTAAACGTCCAAGCATTCAGGCCGAATAAGGCCCGAAAAACCGCCTACGCACCTCAATTCGCGAGCACAGCCAGATCGTTGATGCCATCGTCGCCGGGGATGAAACGAATTCGCCGCTCCCGCTGCGTCGCGCGCTATCCTTCATCCATTTGGAAGTGGGATCGCGATCGGCGCGAGTGTCAGTATCGAGGGCACCTGCATGACCGTGACAGAAGTTGCAGGAACGTGCGTAACCTTCGAGGCTATGTCGGCGACGCTCGACCGTACCAACCTACGCCGTTTCAAATCCGGCAACTTCGTCAACATCGAACGCTCTGCTAAAATGAACGGTGAAGTTGGTGGCCACCTGATGGCGGGGCATGTGGCGACCACGGCCGAAGTGATTGACCTTTCCGTACGCGATGAGGGCGCATTCATCCGGTTTCGCGTGCCCGCAGCGATGAACGCAAGCCGTTCCGCGGACCCCATTTGGCAAATACGGCTAGCCTGTCGCTGACCTATCTGCAGTCTCTTCGCCATCATCCATGCCTGAAATAGATCGTGTCGGGGGAATGTAGCCCGCCGACTCCGGCTGTCGGCTCGCCGGCGTTTCGCAAGATCGAGAGGACACCGCAATCATCGCGCTCGCCCGCGATCGAGGGCAGCCGACCCTCGAGAAATGCGCTCTGCTGGTCGGTACTTAACTCCGCCCAGAATCCATCCGTCGCTGCGAGCAGTGGCCGATCGTCGAGCGCGAAAGAATTCAGATCGGGCGCCATGAAGCGCTTTGATCGGAAGCTGCGCGTGATCTTGTGACGAATTTCCTGCTTCGCCAAGTTTTCGACCGACATCTGCAGGGCGTTTGCGAGCGTGTGGGGCTGCAGAAGCCAGGCCGTCTGACCGATTGCGTCGCGTTGGCCGACGAGGCAATCGCCTGCGTGCAAGACGAGTGCCGGCTGCGTGACGTCGAGATGCAGCAAGACGTAACTCGCCGAGTCCATGCGATACGCCTTCGCAAGCGTTGCATGGGTTGTGCGAAGCTGTGCGACCAGCGTGTTGGCGTTCACCTCTACCGCTGCGGTGACGAACCAGTCGACCATCATACGCGCGATCTCGCGGGCGAAACGGCCGCTGTCCGTCCCTGACGTTGCTCCATCGAGGACGATGGCCATCATGGCATCGCCGCGACGCCCAATGCCGGCGTGATCGCGATTGTCTTCGGTCCTCGTGCCTTGTCGACAGTGCCATCGGATATCGAAGGCCTTCAAGGCATGTCCAACTTGCTGATCGCCAGGAGGCGATCATAGACAATGTCGGCGCGACCTGCGGGACCGCGAATGTTGCCCGCGAGGAAATGATCGAAGTTGGGATCCGCGAGCATCTCGGCGATCCCCTCAGCGATATAGTCTCTGATTTCGGGCTCGGCCGCCGCGATCTCCGCCGTGAGTTCCTCACGTCCATCGACGAGCAGAAGAATGTCCTCCGCATCGCGGCTGGCGATCAAGTCGCCTTCGCCTCGCCCGTGATAGGCCTCCAGCTTGGTCGCAACAAACAAGGGTGGTGTGAGGCGTCTGATCGCAAGCGCATCCGTGAGCTGCGTTTCGACCGCTGTCTCGATCCCTTTCGCGTACCAGCGATTGCTGAAGCCAAGGATCTTTTCGTCGTCGGGCATGAAGTCGACTTTAAGCTCGCCCAGTTTCATGCGGCAGATGACGGCATCCTGCGCCTCGGAGAATCCGCGTGCGCGCAATTGCTCCAACAGTTCTGCCCATTCGGCGAAGCCGGCAAGATCGACGATCAGGTCGACATCGTCGGTCGCCCTTACTCCTTCCAGGACGATGGGATCGGTGATGTAGAGCGCCGTGGTACAGCCTCCGACAAAAGCAAGACGCCCGCGCAACTCCTCGCCGAGCGCCTCGGCGACGGTCGTCAGCATGGCCTTTAACTGACCCTCGACCGTCATCCCAACCTCGCTTTGAGCAGATCCGCGGCAAGGTGGCTCTCACGTGGATTGCCGATCCGGATCGCATCGACAAGGGCGAGATATGCGTAGAGCCGTTGGTCCTTCTCGGCGGCCTCCGGCACGCTCTTGAAAAGCGGCTCGATCACCTGCCCCAGATCCTTGCCATGTGCGTAAGGCCAGACGCAGATGAGGTGTCCGGCGCTATGCAAGGACTCTTTCAGGACCGGTGCGGCAAAGGCCGTTGGCAAGCCGCGCTGCATGGCGCCAGGCTTGGCCGGGAAGACGAACTTCAGACCGTGAACGATGAAGTCGCGCAGGAGACGCCGGTTCGGTTTGTGGCGGCCTGTCGCTCGGTCTTTGATCGCGAGCCCCGACTCGATGCTGCGCTTGAGAGACGCGCCGACCTCGGTTTTGCTGATGCCGAGCGCAGCCTCCAGCCCGCGAACAGAATAGATGTCCTCGCCCCCAAACGGCCTCGGCGGTGGGGGTTCGTGACCGGCTTCCTTGACCTCGTCCTCCAAGCTCGCCAGCTTCAGCAGGACGACTACATCCTGGCTCTTCATCGCCACTGTCCTCTGTCCTCGGACAGCGGACACTTAAATAGGCGACAGCGCTTGATGTCAATGGGACGATACCGCGCTCGAGCAGCATTTCCTCAACATCGCGCAGGCTCAGATTGAAGCGGAAGTAGAGCCAGACAGCACGGGCGATGATTTCGATCGGATAGCGGTGGTTTTATAGGTCAGGTCGGTCCTGCTCATGCCCCGCAACTACCCAAAGATACTTGCCAAAAAGACAATGTGACAGCACCCTCTTCCAGTCTGCGGAGCCGCCTTGGTTCGATGACCGATGTGGTCGGGGATCGGGAATCGGCCTAGCAAGTATCATCAATCCGGCTGATATCGGGAGCCAGATGTGCTGTTAGAGAGATGCCATGAGGCCGGATAGCGGAGTGGTGACGCAACGGACTGCAAATCCGTTTAGCCTGGTTCAATCCCAGGTCCGGCTTCCAACAGCTTATGAAATGTGGGCAACCCGGTGCTGGCAGTCGCCGGGCGGGCTGTCTCGCGACATGCGGGGGCGCTGGAAATGGCGATTGTTGGTGAAATCCTGATCGGGGCGATTGCGCCGCTCGGCCCTCGTGCCGCGCCAAGCGGCATCGACAAGCACCCGGTAGGGAGCCGAATCTTTCTGGGATCGGAAGGATTTGTCGGTGATGCCCAAGGCGACCGCAAGCATCATGGTGGCATCGAAAAAGCAGTCCATCATTATGCCTACGAGCATTATGCGCACTGGATCGCCGCTCTCGGAAGCCGCAGCGTGCTCTCCAGGTCGGGGGCCTTCGGGGAGAACCTGTCGACACGGGGCTTGACCGAACAGGACGTCGCCATCGGCGATACATTCAGGCTCGGCCGAGCAGTCGTTCAGGTCAGCCAGGGCCGCCAGCCCTGCTGGAAGCTCAATGCGCGCTTCGATACCGCCGACATGGCAATACGGGTCCAGAAATCGGGCATGACCGGATGGTACTACAGAGTGCTTGAGCCCGGATACGTCGAGCCGGGAGACCAGCTCTACCCGCTGGACCGTATTTCCCCGGAATGGACGATCCAGCGGCTCTGGCGCGTCCTTTATGTCGACACCATGAACCATCACGAACTTGCCGCCATGGTCGAACTCGACCATCTGCCGGAAAGCTGGCGAGGCTATGCCCGAAAGCGTCTTCAGACCCGGCAGGTCGAAGACTGGTCACGGCGCCTTCAGGGAGAGTCTTCGCCATCGGCCTGATCGGGCGTAAGCTAAATGGCCGCGCAATTGCCGAATTGCGCCTGGCATTCCCGGACTATAATCTGGCCTATCAGAGGACATCGAAACAGAACAAGAAGACATGCCGGATGGGCAAGGGCACCACGCTCGCGATCGAAGTCAGGCCGGAAGCCCGTGAGCCCGTGTTCCTCGCTTTGGCGCGAACGATTGTTCAGGAGATCGAGCGCGGTCGCCTGAAACCTGGCGATCCGCTGCCGGGGACGCGGGCGCTCTCCCGGACCCTGAAGCTCAACCGAAATACGGTCGACGCGGCCTATCACGAGTTGGCGATGCAAGGCTGGCTGGTGACGGAGCCATCGCGCGGCACTTTCGTCGCGACGGACCTTCCCGACATGGCCATGCATCCGCAGCCGGTGCGCCCGGCGGGCAAACAAACCACGCCTGTCCGAACGGCAGAGCGCGTGCTTCTTCGCCTGTCTGACGGTTCCCCCGACGTGCGCCTGGTGCCGACCACAGCCTTTGCGCAGGCGTTTCGCCGTGCCCTCGCCAGCGCTGCCTTCACCTCGGCCGGCACCTATGGCGATCCACGTGGGAACAGCAAGTTGCGCGACGCGCTATCATCGTACCTGCGCGACGAGCGTGGCCTGACGGCGGCGGCATCTGAAATCCTCGTGACGCGCGGCAGTCAGATGGCACTTTTTCTGGCGGCATCGGCAGTGGCTGATCCCGGTTCCCTCATCGCCGTTGAGCGGCCCGGCTATCCTCTCGCGTGGTCCGCATTTCGCGCGGCAGGAGCTGATGTCCTTGGCGTCCCGGTCGATGCCGGAGGGATCAATGTCGATGCGCTGGAGAAGATCGCCCGGACCAACGGCCGTTTGCGCGCTATCTATGTCACGCCCCACCATCAATATCCGACCACAGTGACGATGGGTGTCGCGCGGCGCTTGCGATTGCTCGACGTCGCCCGCCGGTTTGGCCTCGTCATTATCGAGGACGACTATGACAACGAATATCGTTTCGATGGTAGGCCGATCCTGCCGCTTGCTGCGCGGGCGGAAAGTGATCTTCCGATCATCTACCTCGGCTCGCTGTCAAAGCTTTTGGCGCCCGGCATCCGGCTTGGCTATGCGGTCGCGCCGCCGCAAATCCTGATTCAAATGGCGGACCGGCGCGAGGCTCTGGACCGCCAGGGTGATCTGCCGCTGGAACATGCGCTTGCCGATCTTGTCGAAGATGGAACGATCAAGCGCCATGCCCGGAAAGCGCGGCGGGTCTATCATGCGCGTCGCGACCTCATGGCACGATTGCTTCGGGAGCGGCTATCCGAAGATGCGCAATTCGCCCTGCCTGCCGGCGGGCTGGCTATCTGGCTGCGCCTGAACGATGGCCTGAGCGCGGAGACATGGGCCGCCAGCGCCGCGAAGCTCGGCCTTTCGGTCATGCCGGGCATTCACTTCGATCTGGAGACGGTGAAACCGGCGGAAGCGTTCCGGCTCGGTTTCGCGGGTCTCGATGAACACGAACTGACGCGTGCCATCGATATATTCGAGCGATCGAAGCCCTCCCGCTGAGGCCGCCAGTCGTTTTCCATGTGGTGCTGCGATCATCATAACCGGCCCAGAGGTTTTCTCTGATCCGTCCCTGCTTGATGGTCCATATCATGACTAAACCCTGCACACACAGGAGGGCGTCTTGGTGAACAACAGTGCTTATTATCAGGAAATGGCTGTAAATCCCAAGACTACGGGGTACGGCCATGTCTGATTCGCTTTTGCAGGTCATCAAGCGGATCGATCTTTCATTCGAGTTCGGAAAGGGATCGTGGCTCTGTACGCAGGATGGCGGGCGCTATCTGGATTTCGCATCCCGCATCGCCGTTAATTCGCTCGGTCACAGTCATCCGCACCTGGTCAAAGCCGTGAAAGCCCAGTTGGGCACGCTCTGGCACACTTCGAACCTCGTTCGCATACCCGAAGGCGAGCGGCTGGCGAGACGCTTGCCCCGGCTCGCGAATGCAGAGCAACCTGCATGAGTGTCCTGTCTTCGATCAGGAACAGCCTCGTGCCGGTCCACAGGGCGGGCTATCCGTTCATCTTCATCGGCCTCGCCGGGATTGTCGGGTTGAGCATTGTATCGACTTTTCTGGCCTGGCTCGCCGTCATCGTGACGGTCTGGATCTGCTATTTCTTCCGCAATCCACGCCGCACAACGCCGGTTGAGGATGGTGTCGTCGTGTCGCCTGCGGAGGGCCGCGTCAGTATGATCGCCGAGGTTCTCCCCCCGAGCGAACTCGCTTTGCCGGCCGAGCTGATGCTGCGGGTTTCGGTTTTCATGAGCATTTTCGATTGTCATGTGAACCGCGCGCCGGTGAGCGGGCGGATACAGCAAATTGCTTACACGCCCGGCCGCTTTCTCAACGCCGATCTCGACAAGGCCAGCGAACATAACGAGCGCAATGCGATCGCACTCGAAACGCCTTATGGCCCTGTCGCGGTCGTACAAATCGCGGGGTTGATCGCCCGGCGCATCGAACATTGGGTTGCCGAAGGCGACCACATTGAAGTCGGAGACCGCTTCGGCCTGATCCGTTTCGGCTCCCGCCTCGACGTCTATCTTCCCCTCGGGACACCGGTTTGCGTCGCGGTTGGCCAGACCGCCATCGTCGGTGAAACGGTGCTGGCGAGGCTGGGCGGTAACACGGCCGCACAGCGGTACAAGACGAGCTAGGGCAGCCTGCCCAAAACGCGATTGTCGTCGCATCGGTCGGGCGAAACCCATTGGGGGACGGCGATCAAACCGTCCCCTGAAGGCGCGGCCTCTCGCAGCGCCGGCCCATGCTTCGTCGCGTCGGCCCGAAGGGCGCTAGGCTCGATGCGAGCCGAGGCAAGTTCGGCAGCATGACCAATCAGCCAGCGTTCGATCCCTGCGCAGGCATCCACTTCCGGGTGAAACTGAAGCCCAAGAACATTCTGCCCGATCGCGAAGCCTTGTCTGGCGCACAATGCCGTCGTGGCGAGGCTGGTCGCGCCCTCGGGTATATCGCCGATGATGCTCCAGTGGATCGCCAAGTCGCCTAGCGCGGCTCGCTTGTCGCGGGCCTCCTGCAACTTGTTTTCCCCGAAGTCTGAGATGCCGGCGGCATAGGCGAGCCGCAGGACATGAGCCGGAACCGTCTTGGTGACGGGAAGCAACCGCACATCGTCGACATATTCATCGGGGCTCCATGAGTCAGATATCCGCCGGCCCTGAGATCAAGCCCGAGGATCGTATCGCCCGGCGTCAGGAGCGCCAGAAACACGGATTGATTGGCCTGACTGCCCGAATGCGGCTGGACATTGGCATAGGTGCTGCCGAAGAGCTGGTTCACACGTTCGATCGCCAGGCCTTCGACCACATCAACGTTCGCGCAGCTTCCATAGTAGCGGCGGTGCGGATAACCCTCGGCATATTTGTTGGTGTGCATCGAACCTTGTGCATCAAGTACGGCTTAGCTCACGAAATTCTCTGATGCGATTAGTTCGATGGACTCGCGCTGGCGGACCTTCTCGCTGGCGATGGCGGCGGCGATGGCGCTATCGGCAATCTCGCCTCAAGGTGCTAGCAAAGAATTTCACGGCCCGCGCACTCCGCATAGCGGCTGATAAGCGGCAAGTACCACAGAGATGGCCTGCTGTTCCCAACCACCTTAGCCTACCGAAACAGACCAATCTGGCATTGGAGTGCGAACCGCTCACACTGTGCTGACTGCGCGCAGCGCATTTGCCAGCTTTTTGACGGCCACCTCGATTTCCTGCGGGGTATAGGCAGCGAAACCCATCAGGAAACCGGCCTTTCCGTCCCCGGCCGCATGAAGCGCGGAAAGGCCAAGAAGTTCGATCCCTACGCGCCGTGCCGCATCAATCGCGGTCCGCTCGGAAATCTTGCAGATCAGCACACACGGCATTTGCAAGCCGCCGATGGGAACCTGCGCTTCGACGAAGCCCGAAAGATGCTTGCGGACGAGCTTTGTCAGCACATCGAGCCGCTCTGCATAGATGCCGCGCATGGCGCGGACATGCGCGCCGAAATGTCCGCCTTCCATGAATCGGGCCAGCGTCAGTTGCGCCATGGAGGCCGTGTGACCGTCCAGCAGCGTGCGCGCAACCGTCATCGGCTTGACGAGTTGCTGCGGCAGGACGACATAGCCGATCCGCAAGCCCGGAAAGAGGGCTTTTGTGAAGGTGCCGACATAGATGGTCCGGTCATGAGGATCGAGGCCCTGGACGCAGGCGGTGGGTTTTCCGGCATAGTGAAACTCGCTGTCGTAATCGTCTTCGATGATCCATGCTTGATGCCGGTCGGCCCATTCGATCAAAGCGAGGCGACGATCCAGGGCCAGTGTCGCCCCTGTTGGGAACTGATGGGACGGAGTCAGGAACACAGCCTTCGCCTTGCGTGGTTCGGCCATGATCTGTTCGACCACGATGCCCTGACGGTCCACGCGGATCGGAACGCATTCCAGACCGGCAGCATCGAATGCCTTGCGCGCACCGTAGTAGGCGGGGTCTTCGATGAAGATTCGATCACCTGGATCGAGCAACATATTCGCACACAGGGTCATTGCCTGCTGCGAACTGGTCAGAACCAGAACGCGATCAGCCGTAGCGCGTGCGCCACGTTCCAGATTTACGTAGTCGGCAATGGCGCGGCGCAGTAGTTCCGTTCCCTGCGGGTCGCCGTGAAGGAGGGCCTGAATGCCTGTTTCCTTGAGCACCTGCCGCTCCAGACGTTCCCAAAGTTGAAGCGGGAAGCTGCGCGTCTCTGGCACTCCGTGCGCGAAAGGGCGCGGCGACGGCATCTCGCGCACGCCTCCGCTGCGGAACATGGCGGAGCCCCGCTTGCTGAGGTTCGGGGCCTGATAGCGCAGGAGGGCATCGCGTTGGGTTAGCCGGCGGCCGGGCATGAACTCCGTCATCTCCGCGACAAAGCTGCCGCTGCCCACGCGCCGGTCGATGAAGCCTTCCGCATGAAGCTGGGCGTAGGCAGACTCGATGGTGTCTCGGGAAACGCCGAGCGATTTGGCAAGTGCGCGCGAGGCCGGCAGCGGCTTACCAGGACCGAGCGCGCCGTCGACGATCAGTTGCCGGACGGCCCGCTGTATCCGCGCATGCAGGGGCATCGCCGCATAGGCAGGATGGGCAAGCCAGGCCTTCACGGACTCCAGTTGCGAATGCTTGAACAAATGGTCTGGAACTCTCTCGATAAGTGGATGGGAATAACAGGCCATTTGTGCGCTAGAAGTCAAGGCAAAGAATTGGCCGCAATCCACGATCAGGAGCCTCATCAGAATCATGCCGACTAGTCCGCCGTCACGGTCGCCCGTCCGTCTGAACGACCTTACACATCCTATTGTCGCGGGATTTATCTCTGTCATCGTCAACTATGGCGGCACCTTTATTCTGGTCTTTCAGGCAGCGCGTGTCGCCGGACTAAGCCCGGAACTTACGTCGTCCTGGGTGTGGTCGGTTTCGATCGGCGTCGGCCTGACAGGGCTCATCCTGAGCTGGCGCTATCGCGAACCGATCATCACGGCTTGGTCCACACCAGCGGCAGCGTTCCTCGTGACCGCACTCGCCACCACGCCCTATGCCGAGGCGGTCGGGGCCTACATGATCTCGGCGGCCGCCTTCGGCCTGCTGGGCCTCTCGGGCTATTTCGAGAAAGTCATCCGACTGATCCCGTCCGGCATCGCCTCGGGCCTGCTCGCCGGAATCCTGCTCCAGTTCGGCATTGGAGCCTTCGGCGGTGCGACCGTCGATCCGCTGTTGGTCGGCCTGTTGATCGTCGCCTATGTCCTGTTAAAGAGGTTTTCCACCCGTTACGCGGTTGTCGGCATTCTAGCGCTCGGTCTTGTGTTCCTCGTAACACAAGACCGCGTTGATCTTTCCGGGCTCCAGCTTCGATTCGCGGCGCCGGTCTTCACCATGCCGGTCTTTTCTCCGAATGCGCTGTTGAGCGTCGCGCTGCCGCTGTTTCTCATCACCCTGACCGGCCAATACATGCCGGGGATGCTCGTGTTGCGGAACGACGGATTCAGGACGAGCGCCAACCCCATCGTCACGGTGACTGGCATCGGCTCGCTCCTCATGGCGCCGTTCGGTTCGCACGCCTTCAACATCGCGGCGATCACGGCCGCCATCGCCACTGGCAGGGAAGCCCATGAAGACCCGTCCAAGCGCTGGGTCGCCGGTATCGCGGCCGGCGTCTTCTATATGCTGGTCGGCGTTTTCGGCGTGACGTTGGCGGCCGTCTTCATGGCGTTTCCTGCAACCTTCATCACGACTCTGGCCGGGCTGGCGTTGCTCGGAACCATCGGCGGGAGCCTCGCCGGCGCCATGGCGGACCCGGCATCCCGCGAGGCGGCGCTCATAACATTCCTGGCCTCGGCCGCGAACATCAACCTGCTCGGTATCGGCGGAGCATTTTGGGGGCTGGTGATCGGCCTTGTTGCCTATGTCGTTCTGAACGGTCGACTGCCACGCCGTGACCGTGCCGGACTGGCGGTGCGTGAAGGTGCGGTGGAGTGATGCTTATGCCGGCCAACATTATCTCCATCCAGAGCCAGGTCGTGCATGGGCATGTCGGCAACAGCGCCGCCGTGCTACCCATGCAGGTTCGGGGGCTGACGGTCGCCGCAGTTCCGACCACCTTGCTTTCCAACAACCCCCATTTCGAGACCATGCGCGGGCGCGTCCTCGAAGCCGAGCTTGTCGGCGATCTGCTCCGCGGGGTCGAGGAACGTGGCCTGATAGAAACGAGCCGCTACATCGTCTCGGGCTATCTCGGTTCCCGCGCCAACGGGGACGTAGTTGCGGCCTTCGTCGAGCGTGCGCGACGGCTCAACCCGGATATCGTCTATATCTGCGATCCGGTTATGGGCGATTCCGATCTCGGTATCTTCGTCGCGGATCAGGTGGTGGAATGCCTGCTCGACCGTCTCGTGCCGATAGCAGATGTGCTGACGCCCAACCAGTTTGAGGTCGGGCTGATCGCAGGGGGCGAACTATCGACATGGCGCGAGCTTGAGGCGGCCGTTCTGAGAATACAGGCGCAGCGCGGAGTGCAGCTGGTTGCCACCGGCTGCACCCTTGCCGATACGCCAGACGGCTCGCTAGAGAATATCGTTTTCGAGGACAAGACCTGCACGCGGCTGACTTTCCCGCGCTTGCCAATCGTCCCCGTCGGGACAGGTGATCTCTTCACCGGCCTCCTGACCGCCAATCTAGCGCATGGTCGCCCTCTGCTCGGGGCCACACGAGATGCCGCAAATGTGTTGCTCGACGTACTCGGCCGCGCGATCGCCAATGGCGAACACGAGATGCGGCTCGCCAGCGTCATCGAAGCGCTTGTGCCAAACCCGGTGGAGACTCCCCAATGATCCGTTTCAACTATCAAGACTTTTTCACGCAGGAACTGACCCAACTGCATCGGGAGGGGCGTTATCGCGTTTTCGCCGACCTCGAACGTGAGCCGCAAAGCGACATCTACGCCTTCGATCATCGTGTTGGCAGGCGCGTCACCATCTGGTGTTCCAACGACTATCTGTCTATGGGCGTCCATCCTGATGTCATAAGTGCCGCAGGCGAGGCGTTGCAGCAATATGGGGCGGGAGCGGGTGGCACGCGCAACATTTCCGGCACCAGCCATGAGCATGTCCTGCTTGAGCAGGAGCTTGCCGACCTTCACCGCAAGCAATCCGCTTTGCTGTTCACATCGGGCTACGTCGCAAACGATGCCGCTCTCTCCACGCTCGGCCGCTTTCTGCCGGGCTGTGTAATCTTTTCCGATGCCCTGAACCATGCGTCGATGATCGAAGGCATCCGCCGCTCGGGTGCGGAAAAGCACGTGTTCGCGCACAATGACTGGCGCGACCTTGAGCGCCAGCTTGCCACCGTTTGCAAATATCGGCCAAAGCTGATCTGCTTCGAGAGCTGCTATTCCATGGATGGCGACTTTGCCCCGATGGAAGCGATCTGCGATCTCGCAGAGAAGCATAATGCTTTCACCTATGTCGATGAAGTCCATGCCGTCGGCCTTTACGGCGCGCGCGGCGCTGGCGTCGCTGAACGGGATGGCCTTCTCGACCGTATTGATATGTTCCAGGGGACACTCAGCAAGGGTTTCGGCTCTATCGGCGGCTATATTGCCGGTAGTCAGGATGCGGTCGATTTCGTTCGCAGCTTCGCATCTGGATTCATCTTCAGCACGGCACTACCGCCGTCCGTGGTCGCGGGCATCCGTGCAGCCCTGCATCATCTGAAAGAAGACGGTTCGGCCCGGCAGGCGCTGACGAGGCGAACGGCGTCCCTGAAGGGGAAGATGCTGGCGAACGGCATTCCGGTCCTGCCGAGCCCCAGCCATATTCTGCCTGTGATGATCGGCGAGGCCGCGTTGGCAAAGGCGATAGCCGACCACCTGATGGCCGAAGACGGCATCTATATCCAACCCGTCAACTATCCGACCGTGCCGCGCGGGACTGAACGCCTGCGCATTACGCCAACCCCGCTTCACACCGATGAGGACGAGGACGCCCTGATCGCTGCGCTTGTCGGTGCCCGCGAGACCTTTCCGCGCTGGCGGAAACTTGCGAGAACTACTCGACCTGGCACTGCTTCCGTGTCCGCGCGTGAGGAAGTCGAATGACGAAAGTGCTGTTAACCTCAATGCTTCCGAATTTGCCTGAACCTCCCAGCCCCCTCTGCACTGGACGCACTGCGACGGAGCCGTTTGAGGGAGGTGAGACGCCGAACGCCGGTGTGGGACACAAATTCCGGCAAGAGGCAACTTGTCGGATTCCGACAAAAGAACTCTACTAACGCTCAATGGTATCGAAGAGGTGTACCGATGATCGTCGATCATGACCACGATGCGGGACTGAGCGTCACCTATATCTGGATCAATGAGAGGCTTCCGCCCGTATTCGAGCGCCGACTGCTTAACGAGCTCCTTGCCTTATCAGAGCCTGTCGGCTTGGGCGTGATCGAAGCTCATGTTCGGAAGGGCAACACCATCAACTCCATCCTCGATGAAGGCTTGCGCCAGGCCGCCCATGACCATAGAGGGCGGCGGCGCATCGACGACGCCTTTCGGTTCGACTACGTCTGCGGCTATCGGATAAAAGTCGACTACCTGCCCTTCGGCATTTCCATCTACGAAGACAGTCCAGAGTTGCATCTGCGATACCCGGGCATGCCTGTCGTCGTATCGTCTGTATTCGACCTGGAATACGGCAAGGGCGCCCTCGAAGGAGCCGTGAGATTGGCGCTTTCCCAGGACAAAGAATCCGAAGACTTCGGCTGATGCTTTGCTCCCCGTCGCATTGCTGCCGTGGTGACGTCAGTTGCCGTGACGAGCAGTCATCGACATGGTACCTAGGAGACCTGTGCGCGGGTAGTTCTGGACGGCATGCCCTATCTCTGATTCCCTCAGTTCGAACAGGAATTGAGGGCAACGATGGCACGCCGCCGGATTGGTCAGGGAAGCTTTGGGTTTGGTGATTGTCGGGCGCGTTGCCATTCATCGTTGGACGATCTTTGCGGCCTCATCGACTGGTCGCCCGTCGAACATCATCTGGCGGTGATTTCCTGCGCAGCCAAGGGCGAGCCGGCATGGCCGCTGCTGGCGCTACTCAAGGCAATGCTGCTTTCGGTCTGGCACGATCTGTCGGACGTGAAGCTGGCCGAAGCGCTGGATGACCGGGCCTCATTCCGACGATTCTGCGGGGATTTTCAGCCTCGGAGCCGACGCCCGAACGCACGCCTTTGTCCGTTTTCGCAAGGCCCTCGTGGCGCATGACCTTGACCGGTCTCTTTTCCACGAGATCACCGGTCAGCTCAAATCCAAGGCAATCAAGGTCAAGACCGGCACCCTTGTCGACGCGACGATCATCGCATCGGCCAGCGAGGCAGACGGTGAGGCGCATTGGGTCAAACACAAGGGCAAGCCACCGGTTCATGGTTTCAAAGCTCACGTCGGCGCCGACGCCGATACGGCACTGGTGGAGGAGATTGCGATCACTCCGGCCAATGTCAACGACGGCAAGGCCGGCCTCGAGGCTGTGCCCGACAATCCCGGCGAGGTCTTTGCCGACAGTGCCTATCGGGGGCAGCATTTTGGCGATGCCGTGCGGGCCAAGGGTGGCACACCACGTATCGTTGCTATCGGCATGTGGGGGCGCAACGAGGCCGAAACCCTCACGCGGCTCGAGGCCTGGAACCGACCGATCCATCGGGTTCGTGGCCGGATCGAGAAAATCTTCGGAACCTGGAAGCGAAGCTACGGTCTTCGTCGCATGCGATGGCGAGGATTGGCCAAGGCTGCCGTCCAGGTCCGTCTCACCGCCGTCGCCTACAACCTCAAGCGCGGTCTGAGGATTGTCGCAGCGACGTGACAAACATCAAACCCAAAAGCCCGCCACGCTTCGGGCGAGGTCCGACCGCATCGTCCACGCCATAAAGCAGTACCGCGCTGCCGAAAAGGCCTCGAAATCAATGAGAAAGAACTACCCGCGCACAGGTCTCACCTAGAGCGCTTCAGGTTTGACGGAAGCGTATCCGGCGTTTTTGCAGTAGTTGCCGGATTGGCCATGGCGCTTTGTCAGGTCTGCTACTTCCGGGCCGTTGCCGAAATCGGCGTGGCGCTGGCCACGCTCATCACGATCTGCTCCGCCCCGATCCTGGTCGGGCTGTTGGCTCCCTTGCTCCTTCGCGAGCGCATCACGTGGAATGTTGCCTTCGCGTTGTTCCTCGGCCTGATCGGGGCAGCCCTGCTGGTCGGTGCGCCGCCGGAAACCGGAAGCGCAACCGGCATTGCCTGGGCCTACGGCTCGGCAATCGCCTTTGCCTGTTTTGTCCTTTGCAGCCGGACCTTGGCCCATCACGACCCGGAAAAAATCATCGTCGTCGGCTTCGGCACCGGAGTGTGGCCCTCCCCCATGATCTTTCAACTTGCCCGATTCCTAAGATTGCGACGCCAGCACCAGAGGTCACGACTGAGCACAGCCATCACCGTCAGGCTTATCAAGACCACCGAGATGGCGGCGATTGCCGGATCTACATTGTCGCGCAATCCATTCCACATCTGGCGTGGCAGAGTGACGACATTGAAACTGGTGACGAAGAGCGTCACCGAAATCTCTTCCCAGGACAGGATGAAGGCAAAGAAGGCAGCAGAGGCGATACCGAACTTTGCGTTGGGTAGAACCACCCAGAAGATCGACTGCCACAAAGACGCGCCCAGCCCGCGCGCTGCCATGTCGATGCGGTTGTCGATGCGGTTGAGTGACACCATGAACGTAACGAGTGAAAACGGCACCGCTACCACCACATGAGCCAGGATCACTCCTCCGACGCTGTCGAATGCAACCCACGGCGCGATATCAACCATTCTCGTTTCGAAAAAGTAGAGGATGATTGCGGAGACAACGGGAGGCATCGCCATGGGAAGAAAGACGATCGCGGCGATTGCAGTCACGAGCCAATGGCGAACATACCAGAGCCCAAGCCCGAATAGTACCGCGAGGACGGTGGCAATCACTGCACTTGTCACGGCAATGCCGAGACTGAGCTTGATGCTGTTCAGCCACACCGGGTTTGTCACGAGCGCCTCGTAGTGGCGCAGCGACCAATTACCGTTCGGCATCGAGAGATAGCGCTCGCCAGTGAAGGATACCGGAACGATTGCCACCAGCGGCGACAATAGGAAGATAACCGTCGCGAAGGCCATGACCGCGCTGACCAGCCCCGGCCTATCCGTTGACTTTGTTGGTAGAGGCATTGGTCATCTTCCTACAAGCTTGTCGATCCGCATGGCTTTTCGGAGCCCCAGGCCGAGCACGGAAATGAAAATGAGCAGGACCATGCTCATGGCGGCGGCAAGTCCCCAATTCACAGTCTGGAACAGTTGCAGGTAGATGAATTCCGCCACCATCACACTGCGCCCACCGCCGAGTATGGCCGGCGTGATGAAGAACCCAAGCGCGAATACGAACACGATAATTGCCGCGCCCACGACACCCGTCATGGCCATGGGCAGGGTCACCTGCCAGAAGATGCGCATACGGCCTGCACCGAGACCGCTTGCAGCCTGGAGGATGCGCACGTCGATCTGCCTGAGAGCGGAAGCAATCGGGAAGACGGCAAACGGAATGAGGAAATGCACCATTCCGATGATGGTACCGAACTCATTGCGCACCAATGCCAGCGGCTCGTCGATCAGACCAAGATCCGCCAACCCTTCATTTACCAAGCCATTGCTGCGCAACAGAATGAGCCAGCCGAATGCCCTGATCAGTACCGATATCCAGAACGGGATCAGCACGCAGTATTCGATCAGCCGCTGCCGCCAAAGCGGCCCGAACACCCAATTGTAAGCAACTGCATAGCCCAGTGTCACGGACACTGCGGTCGCGACGATACCGATCCGCATTGTCCGCAACAGCACGCCCAATACTGTCGGGTCGCCGAGAACCCGCCCGTACTGGGCGAAGCCGGGTTGAGGGTCCGTCACACTCCATCCCGCCACCATAAGAAATGGCATCACATAGGTGACGGCGAGAAAGAGGGGCAGAGGCGCCAGCAAAATCCAGTAGACCCTTGATGGCCAGACCATGTCGATATCCGCTGCTTTTCTAAAAACGTGTGAGCCGATCCAGGTTTCTAACTCGAAACGACCTCGAGGTATTTTTCGAGGGCAGACGAATAGTTGTCGGCATACCATTCAACGTCGAGGAAGACCTGTTTGCTGCTGGCTTCTGGGGATACGCAGTTCAGGTGTCTCTGCTCCTCCGGAATCAATGCATCGGCCTCCGGGTTGGCCGGGCCGTTACCCATGAACTCGAACAGCTTCACCTGACTGACCGGATCCTGGCTCTGTGCGATGAAGCGCATCGCGGTGTCTCGCCCCGCCGGATTGCCCTTGGGGGTGACAAACGTGTCTAGGGTGAGGAAGCCGCCGTCGTAACTCCACTTCACACGGTCCTTTGTATCGCGGCCAAGTAGAATTGCTCGGGTATTCCACAGATAGCCCATGGCAGCTTCGCCTTCAGTCAGCAGTTGCTGGCTCTCGGCGCCGGATCCCCAGAAGCTGATAATATGCGGCTTCAACGCTTCGATTTTCGCGAGCGCACGCGGAATATCCAGAGGATAGAGCTCTTCCGGCATTACGCCGTCAGCTAGCAAAGCCGCTTCCAGCATACCGTTCATCCACTTGTACATCGTACGCTTTCCGGGGAACTTCTCCACGTTCCAGAAGTCCGACGGAGAAGTTGGCCCCTCCTCACCAAAGCGTCGTGAATCATAGGCCAGGACAAAGCTGTAATAGCAATCCGGAACGCCGAACTCGTAATCCAATCCCGGACGAATCTTCGTGCGGTCGACGACATCATAGTCGATCGGCTCCAGCGCGCCCTGTCGCCCGAAGGACACACAAAGATTGGCGTCCGTATCGAGCACGTCCCAGATGATCTTCCCGCTGGTGATCTGCGCCTTCAAGGCGCCCTCGGTTGGTCCGCTGCCATCGATTTCGACCGGAATGCCTGTTGCCCGGGTGAACGGTTCTCCGAACGCCTTTTGAAAGCCCTCGATCGCGTCGCCACCCCAATTGGCCAGGACCAACCGGCCCGCAGCAAAGGCAAGGTCGGCGCGGAGCGCCGCCGGCAAGCCCAACAAGAGTGCGGCCCCCTTTACGAAGCTGCGCCGATCGAGTTTGCCCGCCACGGCGCGACGCGTAAGTATGTCGAGACAATCCTGCTTGAAATGATTGGTCATGTTCTCTCCTCTCCTTATTTTCAGCTTGTTGGGCGCTCATCGGAGAGGATGAAACCTCTCGCGATCGGCCAACTCACTGTGACCTGTGCCCCCAGTTCCGACCCGGATGCCTCCGACGGATCCTTTATGGACAGCTGAATGCGTTGGCCCGTGGGCAAAGCCACCTGCAACGCCACCTGTGGGCCGTTGTAGCTTCGGTCCACGATCATCCCGGTCACGGCGTTTTCGTCCCCGGCCGGGGGACCGATGTGAAGGTGCTCGGGGCGGACAGCGAGCAAGGCATCCTCAGCAGCGATAGCTGTGGGAGCAAAAGGCGCGCTAAGGGCGCTCTCGCCCAGACGACCGACTATCCGATTGCCTATAGAGCGACATTCTGTCAGTGGCAGCAGATTGATACGTCCGAGAAACTCCGCCACGAAGCGATTGGCGGGTTGCGTGTAGATCGTCCTGGGATCTGACACTTGCATCAGTCGGCCATGGTCGAAAATCGCTATGCGATCGGAGAGCGACAGCGCTTCGGACTGATCGTGGGTGACGAGGACGAAGGTCGTACCGGTTTCCAGGTGAATGCGTTTCATCTCGGCCTGCAGGCCTTCACGCAGATTCTTGTCCAACGCCGAAAAGGGCTCGTCGAGCAGCAGAACACCCGGTTCAAACACCAGGGCGCGTGCGAGGGCGACACGCTGCTGCTGGCCGCCGGAGAGTTGTTGCGGTTTCTTGTCTGCGTGCCTGTCAAGGCCCACACGCTCGAGTATCTCCCCCACCCGGTGCGTGATCTGATCGTCCTTCATCTTCCGGACACGGAGCGGAAATGCGACGTTGTCGCGGACCGAAAAATGCGGAAATAGCGCATAACCTTGAAAGACCATGCCAAAGTTGCGGCGGTCGGCGGGCCGGTTGGTGATGTCGATACCATCTTCCTCAAGACGACCGTGGGTGGGTGCCAGAAACCCGGCGAGTGTCATAAGGAATGTCGTCTTGCCCGAACCGGAAGGGCCGAGAAGGGTAAGAAACTCTCCCGCCCTTATCGTCAGATCCATTTCTTGAAGTGCTCGGAAATGTCCGAAGGACTTACCAAGGCCGATAGCCCTGAGCTCCGAAGCGTGTCGACACTGCTGATTCACTAACCCTCCCCCGGCGGTCGAAGTGGACCCCCATTGTCTTGAACGTTTGTTCGTCCAGATCCGCCACCGCTTATCTCGCGGCTGGTATGTTGGATTGGCCGATGTGTAATGGGGCTGCGAACAAAAACGCCGGCGCGGGCTGCTCGACGATCGAACCCAGAGCACCCTGGCTCAACCGCGCCCCAAAGCTCCCGCCTCTTGCGCTTTTCTCGCGATTACTGCCTCCTCCAGCATTTCGATCCTGTCCTGTCCCCAGAAGAGCTCACCTTCAAAGACGTAGGAGGGCGATCCGAAAACGCCGTCCTCGATTGCCCGGAACGTATTGCTTCTAAATTGTTCTTTAATGTCGTCGCCCTGGGCGCGGGCAATGAGGCGATCGGAGTCGAAACCGTTTGCCTCGGCGATGTTCCCGACGGTCGAGGCGTCGCAAATGTCTTGTTCCTCCGCCCAGAGCGCTTTCATGAAGGCGTTCGCAAGCAGACCCGCATTGTCGCATTCCCGCATGGCGGCGATCACACAACAAGAGGCCAGTGCGGCATCCTCGCTGTCGACGAATTTCGGCTCGATGTTGCACGTCATGCCGAGCCGGCTACGCCATCGCTCCAACTCGGTGATGCGGTATCGCTGCCGCTCCGGTGCGCGTTGGGAAAGTAGGACACCGCCCGTACGGGCGTAAACCTCCGGAAGATTCAATGGAACGTATTCGATCTCAATATCGTGCCGCTGGCTAAGACTTTCGAGACGAGGGCCTCCTAAATAGGCCCAATCCGACAGTATCCAGAAATAGTAGACGATCTTCGCAGATCGCCTATGCAAGCTGTGCGGCTGCATGCGTTTTCCTCCTCGCTAAAGCACGGATACGGTTGGGAAATTTGTTTGTAGACACAGTGCGTGCCAAAACAATAAGGCCGGCCACGCAGGACTGCCGCGAGGCCAACATGATCTTTCCCACCGCAAGCAAGCACTGCGGAACGCTGCAGCACCTGCCCTGAGCGTATGAATTCTATCTCACGTTGCTCAGTCCAGAACGTCCGGCTCTTGTTCTACAATCAAGTCAGCCATGACCTTGAAACTGTGTCGCGCCATGCTGGCGTTACCGAACTGGCGATGAGCGATAGCGGCTTCATCATCCGGCATGATACGGGGCGTGCCCGCGGCTTCGGCCAAAAGCTGCATCTGCGCGGCCCGATCCATGGTGATGAACCACCACGCAGCTTCCTCGACCGAACCTCCCACCGTCAGAAAGCCGTGATGAAGCAAGATCGCCGCTCGGCACGAGCCCAGTCTGGCAGCTATCAGGTCCATCTCCGCCCTTTCAACGAGCAGCCCGTTGTATTCCTGGTACACGATGTGATCGTTCCAGAAGGCACAGGATTCCTGGATGATGGGATCAAGTGGACGCCCCAGTGACGCCCAGGCCCGTCCATGGATCGAGTGAGCATGGGCAGCGGCGACGACGTCAGCGCGTGCGTCATGGATCGCAGAGTGGATCGTGAAGGCAGCCTTATTGGTTTTGCGGGTGCCTTCAACAATTCTGCCGCGGCTGTCGATCAGAAGAAGGTCACTCACCTTCATCCTCGAGAAGTGCACCCCAAAGGGATTCACCCAAAAGTGATCATGGAGTTCAGGGTCGCGAGCACTGATGTGACCGGCAATACCTTCGTCAAAATTCAGCCGCCCGAAAATCCGGAACGCGATGGCAAGTTGCTGTTTGCGATGCAACCTTTCGTCGGGCCCTGAAGCATTGGCCTGGGGTAGTTCGTCGAGTTCATCTAGCCCATCATCGATCTGTTCAGATTGTAGCGCCATGAGGTCCTCCCAAAAGAAGCTCACGGAAGTAAACGCGAGTGAGTAACGCCCGTCAATAGCTTTGGCAAATTTTTTTGCCACATTGGCAAATTCCTGCCTTTGGGCCTTGGCGCGTCCCCAAAAGGTGATACACGTCCCACGCTAGCAATCAGATGTAGAATCGCCTGCATGAGCAAAACTCCTGAACACTCTGACGCCTGGATCGGGCCGCGGCTGCGAGATTTCCGCAAAAAATCCGGCATGACGCTTGAAGCCGCGGCTGATCGGGTAGGCTTGTCACCCTCGTTTCTTTCACGATTGGAAAAAGGGGAACGTCAGCCTTCTGTCGGTGTTTTGCTTGAACTGGCGCGCGTGTACAGGACAAGCATTGGCGAACTGGTGGGAGAAATCGTCGACCGCGAGTTCCACATAGTCAAATCGGGCGAAGGCCGAAAATTCAGCAACGAAGATGGCCAGTGCACCGCGCTAAGCGGCCTCGGATCGACGGCTGCTCTCGAAGCCGTCAAGCTGCTCCTTCCACCAGGACGAAAGAAATTGCGACAGGCGAACCGACGCGCGGCCCACCACCAGGGGGAAGAGTGGCTTTATGTTTTGCAGGGAAGCATCGAATTCGAGATCGGAGAAGAACAAATAAGTCTCGAAGTGGGAGATGCCCTGCATTTCAATTCACGCCAGCCGCACCGTATGGCAAATGCAGGTCCCGATGAGGCATGTGTATTAATTGTTTCAGGTCCTGCAAAGGAAATTTGACGTCACGGCGAATTTTAGGCACGCCGTCGCGGATGGGTCGTTTGCCACAATATCAGCAATGCTGCGAGCCTGAGTTTCAGCGACAAGCTTCGCTTTGTACCCGGTGATGTTGAAGGGCGCGCTCAAGACATCACGATAGCCGAGTGTTCCGAGTTGACTGCCGGATGCGTCCTATCCACCACCACATGGTGGTAGCAGCCTACTCATGTCCTTCGGTTCAGGCAGGCCCAACTTTGTGCCCGTGACAACTATGGTGTCGGAGCAATCGAGTTCCTTGCCTTGAGCTCGATCACGGGCAGGCAGACAACGCATCCGAAGCGGAAAATGGAGGCGCCCAGGAGGCAGATCAACTCGCGGCTGTAGATATAGCGAGCACCTTATTCCGCGCGTGGCTGAGCTGCAGATCCGGATCGGGGAAAACGAGTGTGCCGGCTTGCAGCACCGCGAAGGCAGGATTTGCCGACCGAGCCAGCAATCCGGCCTAGTACTGTCGTCAAATCCGGCGCTTCAAATCCATTGGGCTGACGCCGAGCGTTCCTGTGCGATTGCGCTGCCGGAGATTGGGTAGTTCCCGCCGTCGGCCGCACGAAAGGAAAGAAGTATCGACTCGACGCCACGTGCCCGCAGACAAGATTAGGCAAGGCTCCTATGTCGAGATCGTCGGCCCCCATCAGTCGGCCGAGGAACTCGCCAAGGACGCCGGGACCGTCAACTACGAGATCCTAACGAGCCTGGGATCACGCTACCGGCGCTCACAACGATCCTCCACACACCGAGCGGAGGTCGATTATCCGGCTCCCCGGCGAGCCTGCATAGGATCTACAACGAGGTGCGCCCACATGGCGCAATCGGACACAAGGTACCGATCTCGCTGATCAATCCCGATGGCGCCATCAGCCCGCCCTCGTGAACAGCCGGGAAACCCCACCTTCCGGCGGTCCAAAGAATGGTATCGGATCAGAGGGGCATCCGCTTCATCAGTTCCCAGCGGACATAAACACCCGCCTGAGAACGAACCGTGCTTCGGGCGTGCGTCTGCTTTGAGCGTTGCGCGGCTTTGCTGCGGCTATCAGCCTTTCAAGATGGGCGTTGGGGACGAGCGTTACTGCCATTTGTCTTCCATTTGGGAAGTCCAGGACCGTCAATTATTATGACGGCCCAGCAGGAGAAGCTCTTCTATCGGAGCCTTCTGTAAACCATTTTCGCTGATACGAGGTCCGCCAAACCGGACCCAACGGCTTTAAAACAGGTTATTTCGTCGTCGCTCCCCCGCGCAGGCTGACTTGTCTTACAGAGCTGAGCCAGGGTGCCACGCACGGTCTCTTTGGATATGATGCCATGTTCGATCGGCTGTACAATATCGCCAGCCTCGTGAAATGCCTCCGTAGTGTCGATATAAAGGGAAGCACGACGAATAACATCATCATCGGCTTCGCGCATTTGCGGTGTAAAAGCGCCGATCAGATCGACATGTGTTCCCGGCTGCAGCCAGGCTCCCCTGACAATAGGAGTGGTCGCGAGCGTTGCGGTGCTGACAATATCAGCACTCTTCACTGCGCGCTCGAGGTCGTCAGCCACACTTGCCCGAAAACCTTGGTTCACGAGTTGGTCCGTCAGACGGCGAGCCGCATCAGGATTTATGTCCCAAACCGCTACCGTCTCGATCGGGCGGACCGCTTGGTAGGCTTCTGGAATGAGGCTTCCCACCCTCCCAGCACCGAGCACCAAGAGTTTTGAGGAATCTGGCCGGGACAGATAGGAGGCTGCAAGTGCAGAAGTTGCAGCAGTGCGACGCCCCGTGATTGTGTTTCCGTCCATGAGGGCTAGTTGCTCACCGGTTAAACCATCAAAAAGAATGTAAGTCGAGACCAACCCTGGCAACTCTCTCGCAGCATTGCCGGGAACAACGGTTACAAGTTTCACCCCAAGGTATGAGCGCCCCTTGCCCGGGTCCGTCCAAGCTGGCATCAACAGCAGCGTCGCATCAAGTTCTCCCTCGCGAGTGAGGGTGTGATGGTGACGCTCAGGCAGCTGGCAACCTTCGATGAATCCGTGGCGAAGTGCCTCGACCAAACCGTCGAATGGCAGTTGACGGGTAGTTTGCGCCGCGTCCAGAATTACTAAGCCTCCCAAGATATTCTCCTTTTGTGCGAATCTGCATGATGGTCTGCGACCGGTGCTGGCGACGGCGATTAAGCTTATAGCGCCCGCTTGGCACTCTATCGACCTAACCCAACCCCGCCCCATTCGAACCGGCGAGGTTCAAATGCGATTGCTCGCCAGATGAGCGATCTGCGCGCCGGCTTCATAGTAGAGCTCCTTCAAGCCGCGCAGCGGTGCCGGTTTCATGCCGCTCGTCGGCAGTGGAAGGTCTGCCGGGCTTTTCTCGCCGAGGATCAGCAGCGCCAGTTCTCGGCCGAACACCGTTCCCGGTGAGATGCCGCGTCCATTGTAGCCGAAAACACCGACCGCCTCAGGACCGAAATTGTGCAGACGCGGAACCGCGTCATCAGTCATGCCGATCTGACCATACCATTCATGGTCAAACTCAATGCCGGCAAGCCGCGGGAAAAGGCGCGTCAACGCCCTTCGCGCCCAGCCTTTGTGAATGGCGGCGCCACCATGACGCAGGGCGCCGACGGAGCCGAATACCAGCCGACCCGAGCGGTCGAGACGGAACGAAGAGAGGATCGTTTTTGTATCCCACACGCCCTCCTTGCCGGGCAATATAGTGGCGAGCGTCGCGGCATCGAGAGGCTGCGTGGCGAGATTGAAATAGGGAAGCCGCACTTGTGCATACTGCGTATCGCGAAATGGTCCCCGGCCATAGGCATCAGTGGCAACAACTAGCCATTGCGCGTCGATGTGTCCTCTCGGGGTGCGAATATCCCAACGGACACCAATCCGCTCTGCCGAAACGACCGGGGTCGACGTATGGAGGCGCGATCCGGCGGCGCCTGCTGCACGGGCAAGGCCACGGGCGTAGGCCAACGGTTGCAGCGTCCCCGCCCGTTCGTCGAGCAGGGCGCCGGCATAGGCGCGGGTGCCTACGCGGTCTGCGGTCTCCTGGGCATCGAGCAGGCGCACCGGTGCACCGCGTTTCAGCCACTGCGTTTCCCGCTGCCGAAGCTCTTTCAGGCCGGTTGCGCCGACAGCGCAATGAAGCGTGCCCTTGCGATTCAGCTCGCAATCGATGTTGTGACGGTCAATAAGAGACATCACCAGCGCCGGCCCTTCGCCCAGCACCTTTAACAAGCGCTCGCCATGTGTTTGGCCAGCCGCAGCCAACACATCGTCCGGCATCAGCCAAAGACCGGCATTGATGAGTCCGACATTGCGGCCGGCTCCACCGAAGCCGAACTCATACGCTTCTAGAAGAACCACGGATTTGCCGGCCTCAGCAAGGTGCAGCGCACAGGACAGGCCGGCATAGCCGCCGCCGGCGATGGCCACATCGGCTTGTATGGTCTCTTCCAGCGGCACCGTCACCGGCGCGGGCGGAGCCGATGCTTCCCACAGGCCGTGGGAGCGAGGATTGTTCAGCATCTTACCTCCAATTCTGATCCTTCAGGCCGCAGCGCAGCGCACGAGATGACGCCGACGACGCAGAGCGGATGCCAGGTTTCCGTCATGCGGTGGCCGGGACGCTCGGTGGCGATGGTGAGGCCGTACAATTGACGCGAAAGGCCGACGGCGAAATCGCAGATGTCGATCATTTCCTGGACTTCGCCGCGACCTTCCGACGGGATCTTGCCGACCTCGATCGAAACCAGGCGGCCGAGCTCTGCCTTGTGGGCACGCAGTTCTTCACCCAGCAGGCGCACCAGTTCGCCACGCTTCGGACCCGGCACAGGGCGCCAGGCCTCGAAGGTCTCATGGGCGGCGTCGATGGCCTTGTTGGCATCGGCTGCCGAGATCGTCTTCAGCGCGGCCAGCTGCTCACTCGACACCGGACTGAGCACCACAAGGTCGCCGCGCGAAAGCACGTCCCCGGCAACGCCCAGCTTCGCAAGCAGCTCGGCCGTTTCCTTCGCTATCGCCATGACATTCAGCTTTCCATTTCCTTCATCAAGCGCAGCCTCAGCTGTTCAGAACCGCACCACGCCGGTGACGCCGGGCGCCGTCGCCTGCCGGAATTGCGCAGTCATTTCAATTTTCGGGAGTATAGCGGTCGTAAAAATCCTGGTTGCTGCGGCCGAGCCCTTGTTCGGCGCTGAAGCTGCCGCCATGTTCCTCGACCGCGATCTCCGTCACGAAGCTGCGCAAGCGCGCCGATGAACGCGCCGGCCAGCGGACTGCCGGGGAGTTCCCAGATTTCGGCCAGGATTAGGGTGAGCATACCCTGCGGGCCGAGAATGGTACCCAGCCGGTCAATATGATCGGCGGCAAGTGCCATTAGGCAACCGCCGACAGAGCACAGGCGGCGGCAAGGCACTGTTTGGACGAGGCACGCTCGATGCCGGCGTAGTGTTCGAACTCGTTGAGCACGGCTGCGCCCAATGCCGCCTCGAACAGCTTCTGGTTCGGGCTGGCCGTGAAGTCCTGCACGGCATCGATGTCGAGCGTACGCGGAGTGAGGTGATTGATGTGCGGGCCCTTGAAAGACACCACGTCAGCGATCAGGCGGTGGGCGGCGAGCAGGCGCTCGTAAAGCGCATGGTCGACGCTGGCCTGTTCGTGCCAGCGGAATGTGTCCAGCACTTCGGCCACGAAGCGCTCGCCGTCCTCCGGCGAAAGCCCGTCGTCGCGCTCGGCTTTCTCCACCAGCGCGACGGCGCCGTCGGAGAAAATGCGGCGCCGGCTGAGGACTTCCCGGGCGGCGTCACGCAGTTGCGGATCGGCGATCAGATCGAGCCGAAGCAGCGAGGTGAACACGCGGAACGGGTTGATCTTGAGCGCTTCCTCGCCGACCGGACGGAAGGCTGTGGAGTGGACCGGCACGCCGGCCTCGCTAAGATCGTAATAGTCGACGGGAAACATGCCCATGATCGCGAACACGCGCCGCATCATGGCCAGTTCGGCCTTGGTGCCGAGGCGGATGGCACCGTGACGCTCCTGCGAGATACGGTCCAGTGTCTCGGTGGCTTCTAGTCTGGCTCGCAGTCCGGGTTGCCGCTCAAGCATTGTTGCGTTGATGTCGGCGACCAGCCCCATCAGCATGCCATAGGCCAGCACTTCGTTCCGGTACATGGCCGACATGGCCGCCGAGAAGGCGGCACGGATGGCATCGCCGGACATGAAAGTGCTGGATAGCATGGGCTTCGTTCCGAAATGCGGGCGACTTGATGCGCAATTGTTACTATATCGCGAAACGAAAGCCATGAGTCATGCTGACTTCATCTGAGTTGATATGGAAATTGCATAATCGTGTCTCGAACCCTAACTCCCACTTCGGCAAGCTGCAGGCCTTCGAGAGCGCCGCGCACCACGGCAGCGTCACTCAGGCCGGGCGTGAGCTGAACCTCACTCAAAGCACGGTCAGCCGTCAGATCAGGGAGTTGGAAGCCCAGCTTGGCATCGCGCTTTTCGAGCGGGCGCGCCAGCGTGTGGTGCTTTCGGATGCCGGCCGGAAATTGCTGCCGGATGCGCGTAAGCTGCTGGAGCAGGGCGAGGCGACCATGCTGCGCATCCTGAAGCTTGATCGCCTACGCATACGAGAACCGAACGGGGCCCGCGACGAGTTCCACCTCGCAGCCGCCGCCCAAAACCTCCGCAAACTCGCAAAGCTGATCCCAATGCCGATGTCGAAAGCGGCGTGAGAGGCCAAGGCCTCTACGCGCTTGAGATCGGCAACCTACCGAGCGCGCTCGCCAGTCGACCTTTTCAACGAAATCCGAGATTGCTTATGGAGTAACCGATTACTTCGGCGTATGTGTTCAAATCCCACACGGTCCGCCATAACCGCCGAACGCCCTCTATAGTTCGCTATTGTCGCCGATTACCGCATTCCACCAGATGAGATAGCAAGCAGGCCACGCCGCCGTTTCTACGCTATAGCCCGATTTATCTTCATGATCAGCGACGGCATCCAGCACGCCATTGCGACCGGCCTGCTAAGACAACCCAGCCCAGAGCGGGTTAACAAGCTTGCTACCCTAGCAATCTGTAGATCCAGAATGCCTCGCTATGGTCAACCAGTTCGTTGAGTTTTGCGGGTGGCAGGCCGGTAACCCGCCGAACCTCCCTCCCAAGATGGGATTGATCGGAAAATCCACTCTCAGTCGCGATGGCCGCGAAATTCAAGCGTTCCCCATTCGACATCTGGGCAGCATGCGAAATTGCATTCTCAACTCGGGCATAGAGTTGAAGGTCTCGCAAGCTCTGGCCTGTCCAGTATTTGACCAAACGCTGTACCGACCTCCGCCCGGTTATCCCGGCGGTTGATACCGTCCGCGTGGCAAGCAGCGCCAGCCAGCTTCGGACATCGGAAGCTTGCTGCGCATGTTCATTGTCCCAGAGGGAGTTCAGCAGATGATGAACTTGGGCGAACGGGTCCCGGCCCAATTGCATGGTCGCCAGCTGATCCAACCCGACCCCCGATATCACATTCTCCAAGGGGAGAACGGAGCCGACATATTGTTCGATCTTAATGTCGAGCAGGCGCGCCAACGCTTCAGGATAAAAACTAACGGTCAGCGCGTGGACGGCCCCAGGAGACCAACTGACGGAGGGGCTTCGTGTCGGACCTGAGAAAATGACTTTGGGAAGCGGGTTGCCGAGCGTTGGAACATGCTCTCCGGAGCCTTCGACCATGTGCAATTGGCCGTCCAGTATCCATGAGATGGAAGGGAATGGCGTCGCCGGATAATAGTTAAACCGATCCGCATCGCTTAACTGAACGTCGCGCGTATCGCGCTCCACTGCGAGATATACGCAATCACCAAGAGAGCGCCCAGGGCTATGCAGTGTCGCGTACTCAACTCGTTTCATGGCTCATGTCGTTTCGGTTCTATACGCCTCAGCCTCTTCGGTCCCATAGCGGATGGAGAACCGGACTATCCACGGGGCATACAATGACGCTCAAGCAGCAACTGTTTCAACGCTTTCCGCTCGACGGCTCTGTTGTCGTCGCTGGCGAGGAGGTGACCACTCCATATCACATTTACGACGGCACAATCCTGTCGCTTGGGGGTACGGTCGACGGGGAGGTCGCTGCCAGATTTCTGGCAGCTGAACATCTTGAGCCTGTGCTGGATACAGACGGGCGTGCGCTCGCCGCCATATGGATTTGCGATTTCACCAAAGCCAATCTTGATGCTCATCATGAGCTTCAAATATCTCTATTTGCCACACGGCGCAAAGTGCAACCGCTGCGGGCGGATGCGTTCTCCTTTCATCGCGCCCTGAACGTCATCCCCGATCTTATGATGGTATGTCATGGTCTGTGGAACAACACGCAACGCGTCGTTCGATACAATAGCGAACATTTGCTGCTCAATGCGCGCCTCACAGAGAGCAAGGTGGATTTCTCAGGCGATAACTGGACCTTCGAGTTCCGGGATGCAGGGGGCGGGTTGATCGCAGAGGGGTCGGTACCTGCCACGCGGCGCCAGCCGGCAGGTGTGGTGTGGAAGATCGCCTGGCAGATGGGACTTCGAGGCCTGCTGGGTCTTCTGAGAGCGCCCTTCTTCAAGATGCCTGTTGTGAACACAAGACGCCAGGGCGACGTCTGCAATCATGTTTGCACAACCTATACCGCTTGCGAAAAGCCGCTGATAAGGGGCGCCGCCGATAGGGACTTGATTGCTATAAGCGAGCCTATTTACGCAGAACTCGATTTCAGGATCAATTTCGTCCAAGTATTGAGAGATATAGGTTTCATTTTCATGCACCCAATACCCTTTTGAACAAGAAAAAGTTCCCATGATCCCTACGAGCGCTATGGGAAATGAAATGTCGGCTTTTGTCTATCCGCCTTCGGCATTCACCAAGCGGCATAGAAACTTGCTGATTCAACGCAGCAATCCGATATGGTCTGATGTAGCATAGCGGTAGATTCGAACCTTTGAAGGCAATTGTCCGCGAGCTGACACAGCTCGCAAAAACCATTTGTGGAGTGCGTATCTTGTCTAGCAGGATCAATTATTATCGCGCGGCACCAGTGGCGATGAAGGCGATGATGGCTCTGGAAGAAGCCACGAAGACCCTTTCACTCCGGAAGTCTATACGCGAACTCATCAAGATGCGTGTGTCACAGATCAACGGTTGCGCATACTGTCTCAACCTTCATGCCGCAGAAGCGCGCGCGGCGGGAATTTCGCAGCAAAAACTGGATGTTTTGGTTGCCTGGAGGGAAAGCCCCGCTTTCGATGAGAAAGAGCGGGCTGCACTTACTTGGGCCGAAGCTCTAACGCGGCTGGAGACATCTGGCGCTCCAGATTCTGATTACAGCACATTGGCGGCGGCTTTCGATGAGTGCGAACAGGTTGAGCTGACCCTCGTCATCACAACAATAAATGCTTGGAACCGCTTTGCCGTGGGCTTCCGTTCACAACATCCCGTCGATCAGTCGACATAGACCTCAATGGAGCGACGACCGACCACTTCCCACCCCATCGGAGCCATTCGCTCGTGCCTCAATTTAGAGGGCTATAGCGTAGGTGTAGTTCTCCGTTTCGTCGGCTTCGGCCCGCCAAACACATGGATACAGGCTTGGACGGAAGCCGGTCTTTGATGGGGTTGTCTATGCCTCCGCTCGATTGCAGCGGACGGATTTCGGGCGTGCGCAGGCAAGCATGCGGTTGAGGACGGCGCAGCCGATGGCAACTTCCGTCTGCTGAGCGTGAAACGACCGAGCCCGAAGACGTCGCCCGATGATGGACTTGTATCGTCCGATGGCGGTCTCGACCAGCGCGCGCCTGCCGTAGCCGGTGGAAGCCTGCCATTTCATCCGGCCGTCTCTGATGATTGCCGCGATATGCTTGTCCCTTTGGCCGGGCGGTTGATCGCCGGTCGGTTCGACCGCGTTGACGCGTGGCGGAATGACGATGGGACGGCGAGCGCCAGCCCCATCATTTGCAGCACCGATGCCAGCAGGCCTTCGGCTTGGCGCAGCCGCAGGCCGAACACCAGGCCCAGCGTCAAGGCGGTCTCGATCGCAAGATCGGAATAACGGTGCTCGCTACCACGTGTAGTTCGACGTGGAGCAACCCACATCGTAAGCGCCTGAGGCGTCAGCCATAGGGTTAAGCTGCCACGTCGGCGCAGCCCAGCCTCATATTCCGGCCAATTCGTCACCTTGAATTTCATCTTGTCGATGCGATGGCGGCAGGCGGCATTGTGTTTGAAAGGCATGACTGCGACAGACCAGTTATTGAGATCCCCGCACGACTACATCATGATCGGTGATCCGTGCACCAACGCCCCGCCGGAACTGAAACGTCGTTTCCCGGAACTGGCCGCCAGACAAGGCAATGCACAAAAGCAGTGGTATTCGATTGAGATAACCTGAACGTAATCCAGGTCTGCTCGGTGACTTCGAACTGGACTGATCTTCCCCTGAATAACGGCTCCACGGTCGCGCACGGCTCCGGAGAGCTTCGCCACCCGCGTACAACTGCGACCCGCAGCGTATTCCTTGGTGATGGCTGCTTTCGGGCAACGGCAAAGCTTCCCCCTACGGCCGACATTAGGCGCAAAGGGGTCATTGGCAACGCGGATGGTGGAAGTCACCTCGCGCCATCACGTACAAACCCGGATGCCTGCAATGGCCCCTCACTCGTCCCCAATCCCGCCGCCTGCCAGCCCTGGCGCAAGGTCGCCCGCGAGCAACGCTTCTTTTGCCAGCAATCCAGCATCTTCGAGTGCTTCGATGTCCGGAAGGTCGCGCAGGGTCTCCATACCGAAGGCGGACAGGAAGGTTTTCGTCGTCACATAGGTATAGGGCGCCCCCGGCGTCGGGCTGCGCGGTCCCGATGCAATGAGGCCGGCGTTGCGCAGGGCGCCGATCGTGTCGCGGCTGACATCCTTGCCGAAGATCTTTGTGAGCTCGCTGCGGGTGACCGGCTGGAAATACCCCACCGCCATCAGCACCATCGCCTCGAACTCCGACAGAGCCGCGGCGGTCGAGCGGGTGGGTGCGGATGCGGCGCGAATGGTGCCGGAAAATCGGCTCCGGGTGCGGTGCTGCCAGCCACCGGCGACCGAAACCAGCTCATAGGGCCGGTCGCGCAGTTCTTCCCTGAGATCGTCGATCAGCAGATCGATGCTGCAGTTCCTGCCTACAACGCGGGCCAGCGCCTCGCGGCTGACCGGCTCTCCGGCAGCGAAGACGACCGCCTCGACGCGCAGCATCCATTCGCGCCATCGCAGTTCCGGAGGCAGGTCCTCCAACTCGCGATCGAACAACACATCGTGTTGCGGATCGTCGACCGACTCCTTCTTTGCTGTGCTCGACCCGGCCACGGTCATACCCCATAGATCCGGAAGGAGGAGCGGCCAGACAGCTCGCGCACCGCGCCAAAGCTCTCCAGCCGATCGAACAGCCGGGTCGCGGCCCAGCGGGACAGCTTCATCCCAGGCGCGGAGGCTGGCACGGCATCCTCGGCGAGCAGTTTTCGGATGACGGCGCCGGCGCCCTTGGTGCGCACCTTTGGTACTGCCGCGAGCAGCTGGTCGGCCCGGCGGGCGATTTCGCCCACGGACCGCAGCCCCGCCCCGGCGCCCTCGACCAGCGCCAGGCAGACGGCGCGGGGAAAGGCGGCTTCGCCGGGGCGGACACGCCCCCTGCCCTGAGACGTCCTGAAGGCGGGGCCAGAACGTTCGGCCATCAGCAGCGGCACAGGGTACGGCCATCTGAGCTTTTCAGCGATCAACGCATCGGCGAGTGCCCAGGCCAAAACCTCCGCGTCCGGCCGCACGCCACAGATCGCCACCACCAGTTCCGCCGCGGCAAACGGCGCCGAACGACCGGACTGCAGCGCCGCGTCGGCGTGATCGACGACCGCGGCCAACCGCTCGTCCCAGGCCAGGTCGAGGAGTTCGGCAAACTCGGCGACGAATTTCGAGGTGATGGCGCCTTTCTTCTCGGAGAGCCTTTTGAAGGCCAAAAACACCTTGCCGGCCGGGCCGGGATCGTCGCCGGCGGCGGTCAGCAGCACTGCGTCGCGCAAGGCGGCTTCGTCTTCGCTGCGACCGAGCAGCCGGACGGCGCTTGCTGTGCATTTCAGCGCCTGGCGGGCGCGCCAGCAGCCGACCCAAACGGGCTTCGCACGGACGAGATCGTCAAGCGATTTCAAGGCGATGCCGGCGGCGAAGGCAGCGTCGGCTTCGCTGACATCGCGCCCCCCGCCAGCGCCCAGTCCGGCACCCGGGGCGGCCAGAGTGGGTTTGGTGACGACGCAGGCGCAAGCGAATCCATGCCGGCCAGGCTAACCGCGCGTGCGGTTTTGGCCACAGTTTTTCGTAATAACCGCACAGCTTGTCTTGGCGACAAAATGACTGATAATGTTGCCTTATCAGCTACTTAACAATACTCGGTACCCCTGGCCAGCGGAGATCAGGGCGCAGGGTAATGCCGTTCCTCGAGTCCCCACGTAGTTCCCGTCTGGAGCCCTTTCGTGAGCGATCTTCGCGCGCCGATAGAGCAGCTTCTCCTAACGATGGATTTGCGACGCCTTCATTCGGCGAATCAGGGTCTCTTCAGTCCTGGGTTACGTGCCAGCCGAACACCCGGTCCGCCGCCGTTCTCTGGAATGAACTCGATACCGGCCGCTTCGAAAGTTCGACGAATTGCGTCAATCGTCGAACTCTTTAGCTGGTCGCCGCGTTCCAGACGCGCAATGGTATCAGGCGATACGTCAGCGTTTCGAGCAAGGTCTCGCGTTCCCCAACCAAGCGCAACTCGCGCCATTTTACTCTGAACTGCGTTCATTTCGTATCTATGATACGATTTCTGTTGATATCTGGATTTATCCGCATTATCGTAACCCTGATACGATTTTATCGTTTGACCGATAGCGAAACGGCTGAAGGTGTTCCAACCACCATCAGCAGCTTGACCACAACCTAAGCTTTCGAGGAGCTCGGATCATGGCTGATTCCGACAATAGCACGAGTTTTGGCTGCGTCACGCGGCGGATGGCGCTTGTTGGATGGGTTGTTGGCGCGACGGGCTGGGCGTCTGGTGGCGCGGCGTCGGCGCGCGGCACAATGGCGGACGCGATCCCCGACCCAGCGCTGGCGCTGTGGCGGGAGTTGGCGGCGGCGCATGCGCGGGTGCAGCAGCTTTGCCGGCGGCAGCAACTGCTAGAGACGAAGCTGGCCGAGCGCGTCGACTTTGTCGGAGCGGTGGTCAGGGTTCCCGGTGGCGAGGAGACCGTGATCTGCTCGCTGGAAGCGCTCGACCGTCTCATCGGGACACGGACGGACATGGCGGCGATCCGCGCCAGCGTGGCGGCAGAGCTTGCCGACCGCCAGGCGTCTTTCGACGCCGCTGCTGCAGAGATTGGCTATTTCGCGGGACTTCGGGCCGAGCGCGCGGCGTTCGATCGGGTCGAGGCGCTGCTGCTGGCGCTGGCGACGACACCCGCCACCTCACTCGCCGGTGTGGCGGGCAAACTCGATGCCATCATGCGCGAGGGTGAAGCTTGGGAAGACTGTTCCGCCTTCCCCTGGCCGCAGATCCGTGCGGCGCGCGACGACCTTTTTCGGATCGGCCCCCAGATGACGCAGGGTACGTTTTTCCCAGCCGATTAGGCGATGCGGTTCTGTCTCCGCTGCCCTGTGACAACAAACAGACGGCGGTGGCGGGCAGTTTCGCCAGGCGGCTTCATTGCAGGGGAGTCGTCCAGTGCGGGCGATCAAGGTCAAGGCGGGGTGGCGCCGCGGCCTTGATCGGCTTACAGGGGACACAGACAGACATTCGGCGGTTCGACCTGAACCAACGGGCCGGCGGAGCCGGTCAAGACCATGGCCGGTAGGGCGGCGAAGACTTGACCGGCTTTCCTTCTCCGACGGCCGCTCCCCCTCTCCCGTCCCCTGGGGAACGCCCTAAATTTAAGTCTTCGCACTCCAGGCCACGACGCCGGTATTTTTCCCGCCGCTCAATTTGCCGGCTTCATACCAGCGGCGGCGTGCTCGTCAGCATTTCCCATGGCGGCCTTAGGCGTCACTATGATGCGATCGGCTACATGCTGCGGGCTTATTTCCTTGCAGTCCGCCGGCACATTGCCTTCGAGCAAGCCCTGCTCGCCTCGGTGAAGGCTACCTCCTAACCACGCTAATCCCCAGCCGATATCAGTGATCAAAGCCTTCGGGCTCGGCTGCGATTGCTTGCCCCTGCGGAAAGTATTCGTCACCCACATGCCAAATTGTCGCACTGCAACACCTGTTTGCGCTGCAGCAAAGAACGGTTGCCCGCAAGCCTATAGTTTCCGGATTGTAACAACAGGCAACGTCACGCCAGAAGGAGATTTAGAAATGTTGACGCGACGCGAAGCACTCTTGGGTACGGCCACCGGTGCGGCAGCGGCCGCGATCCTGGGCTCGATCATCGCCACGCCCGCACTGGCTCAAGCCGGCGCAGCCGATATCGCCGGTCTCCCGCGGGTCAAGGTCGACCTCGTTGCACCACCTTACGCTCACCCCCACGACCAGATCGCCAAGGGCGGGCCCAAGGTCATCGAATATCGGATGACCATCAAGGAACAGCCCATGGTGATCGACAATGAAGGCACCACGCTGAGGGCCATGACCTATGAAGGCTCCATGCCTGGGCCGCTGATGGTTGTGCATGAAGGCGACTATGTCGAGCTCACGCTCGTCAATCCCGAGGCCAACGAAATGCCGCACAATATCGACTTCCATGCCGCGACCGGCGCGTTGGGCGGTGGTGCGCTGACCCACGTCAATCCGGGCGAGCAAGCGGTACTGCGCTGGAAGGCGACGCGCACCGGCACATTCGTCTACCACTGCGCTCCGACGGGCATGATCCCCTGGCACGTCGTGTCAGGCATGAGCGGCGCGGTCATGGTTTTGCCGCGCGACGGGTTGAGGGACGAGAACGGCAGGCCGCTGAAATATGATCGTCTCTTCTACATCGGCGAGCACGACCTCTATGTCCCCCGCGACGAGAACGGCAAATACAAGAAGTATGGCTCGCTAGGCGACAGCTATGACGAGACGCTGAAGGTCATGCGTGGCCTGATCCCGACCCACGTCGTGTTCAACGGCAAGGTAGGCGCGCTGACTGGCGACAATGCGCTCAAGGCAAAGGTTGGCGAAACGGTGCTGTTCGTCCATGCCCAGGCCAATCGGGACACCAGGCCTCACCTCATCGGCGGCCACGGCGACCATGTTTGGGAACAAGGCAAGTTCGCGAACCCGCCCGCCAAGGATCTGGAGACCTGGTTCATCCGCGGCGGTTCGGCAGGTGCGGCGCTCTACACCTTCAAGCAGCCCGGGGTCTACGCCTACGTGAACCACAACTTGATTGAGGCGGCCGAACTCGGCGCAACGGCTCACGTGGTGGTCGAGGGCGAATGGAACGACGACTTGATGAAGCAGGTCGCTGCCCCCGGCCCGATTACGACCAACTGACCGGCGGTAGTCGTTCCCTGATCCAACTCGGCCCGCCGGCATGCCCGCGGGCCGTTTCTTTGGCACGAACACAACAGGAGCCAAACCATGAAACTGGGCAGCTTGCTTCTGACCACAGCCGCCGTCACCCCTCTGCTTGCGCTTACGGTCTACCTTCCCTTCCAGAAACCGGATAGGCCCGTGACACCCACCATGACCTCTCCGGCGACCGTCGTCGTTTCCCCCGGTCGGCTGGCCTATCGGTTGCCGGGCGAGTTCCTCAGCGCCGAACGCCCTGTCGATGCGCCCGAAAACCAGATCCGCTTCCGACGTTCGTTCGATATCATGGCTTACCAGGTCAGCGCCGCCGACTATGCCCTCTGCGTCTCCGACGGTGCGTGCGAGGCGCCAGACAGCGCCGTCGATCGTATTGGAAATCTGCCTGCTACAGGTGTGAGCTTTCGCGATGCGAGCGCCTATGCGCAGTGGTTGTCGGGCCGTACAGGACAAAGCTGGCGGCTACCGACGGACGAGGAATGGGCCTTTGCAGCGGCCGAACGCTTCAGCGAAGAGGTTCTGGACAAGGACGGTGGGAGCGATGCCATCGCACGCTGGCTCGCACGCTATCGCAGCGAGTCCGAGGCAGCGAGGGGCCGCGATCCTGAGCCCAAGCCGCAAGGACACTTCGGCGCCAACTCCAACGGCCTCTACGATGTCGGCGGCAATGTCTGGGAGTGGACGACGACCTGCTATCGCAGGGTTGCGCTAGATAGGAGCGGGCGCATCGACACCAGCACCGACAATTGTGGCGTACGTGTCGTCAGCGGCAAGCATCGTGGGTACATGTCCTTCTTCATTCGCGACGGTAAGAGCGGCGGCTGCGCGGCCGGCCTGCCGCCTGACAACCTCGGTATCCGACTGGTCAGGGAGCGTCCATCGATGCTCTCGGCATTCAAGGCCCTCTGGCGCGGCACGGCCGGCTAGCCAAGGCAAGCGCAAAGGCCCGGACCTCCTGTCGGAGATCCGGGCCCTTCTTTTTCTGCAAATGCGATATCGGATGCCTGATCACGACGGCACTGGGTTGGGCTGGCGAGACCGCAGACGCGGACGCACGAGCATGCCGCCATAAAGTGCCGCGTAGCCGAGAAAGGCCAACGTCCAGGCAGCGGCCGAAACATGCAGCAAGGCCGTTACGTCGGGAATGAAGGCGTAGGCCACGCGCAGCACGGCCGAGACAACGACAGCTGAAAAGACCAGGCAGGTTGCGTTGCTGGCGTGCAGTTCGCGCCCCGTGTGCCCGAGCGTCGCCCGCGCCATAACCGCCAGCGTCATGGTTCCGATCGCGCCCGCGCTGAGCGCGTGCAGACTTGCGGCCGGTGGCACGGCTTCGGGCAGAAGGGACGCAAGACCGGCCAGTAGGAACCCGGCCGGCACGAAGGCGTAGGCAACGTGCAGGACGAGCACCAACGGATCGCGCCAGGTGCGCTCGCCAGCCCAGCGGCACAGCCTCGCAATGTTGAGTCCCCCTGCGCCAAGCAGCATAAGCCCGCTTGCGGAATGATCCGGAAAGCAGGTCCAGGCCACAAGCGCGAGCGCCGAGCAGACAATTGTCGCGGCATCGAAGCCATTGAACGGCACCGGCAACCGCCCAGGATTTTCGCGCACCAGCCAGTTTCGGGTGAAGCTCGGTATTATGCGCCCGCCGATGATCATGACGAGGAGGACGGTCGCGCCGATGCCGAGCTTACGAGCAATGTCCGTTTCCCCCTTTAAGTGCGCCTCCAGATGGAAGACAACGTTGGCAACGAAGAGAACGCAGACCGGCGCCAGGACCTTGAGGTTGCGCCAATTTCGGCCGGCGACGATTTCAATGGCTGCCGCCACGGCGACCGCAAGCAGGAAAGCGCTGTCGATGACCGCAGCCGCCAGCCAGCGGATGTCGGCCGAGAAGAACACCGCGAAGCGGCCGGCCAACCAAAGCAGCACCAATGCTGCCAGCGGCAGGCCCTGGACGGGCAGCCTGCCGGTCCAGTTGGGTATGGCCGTGAGTAGAAACCCGGTAACGATGGCCGCCACATAGCCGAAGATCATCTCATGGATGTGCCAGTCGACAGGCGCAAAGACACTGGCGGTCTCCAGCCGCCCGTAGAGCATCGGCAACCACATCAGGATGGTGAGGCCTGCATAGAGCGAGCCAAGCAGGAAGAAGGGGCGGAACCCGTAGGACAGAACTGCGGGATAATTGCCAGGCCGGACACGAGGAATGGCCATGATGCACTCCTTTCAAAAAGCAAAGGCCGGGCAGAGCCTGTCTACCCGGCCGGTTCTCAAGACCTGTTAAGCGTAACCGCCGGCTCAGTTGCCCGCGGGCACTTTCGCCAGAAGCTCCTCGAACACCTTCTTGGCCTTGCCGATCTGCTTGACCGCCTTGGCTTGTTCGAGATTGGTCGGCTTGCCCACCACAACCAGGGCCACCATGCCCATGCCGTAGTGCGGCGTGCATTTGACGCCATAGACGCCTTCCTTGTCGAGCGTGACAGTGATCTGCTCACTCATATTGCCCTTAAAGGGCGTCGCCCCATCGGGGATCATGTCCTTGATGCTCTCGGCATCATGGGACTTGTCCGTCGGCACGAAGGTAACGGTGTCGCCGGGTGCCGCGACGATGAAATCGGGCTGGAACACCATGGAGCCCCTTTCGCCCCTGTTCAGCATCTGGACCTGATGATCGGCGGCCTGAGCAGCGCCGGCCAGGAGGATGGTTGCGAAGGCGGCCGCAATTGCCACTGCATGTTTCATCGTCTTTTTCCTTTGTCCTTGCATTACGGCTCCAGCCGTCGGCCTTGTTTAGGATGCACACGCATCGGAAACTTTGATGCAGCGCAAACTTGAGCAGAATTTCAGGAATTCGGCGCCGCTTGCCGCCGTCCGCCGGCCTGTGACATTGTGGCGCTCGACAGCGGTCCATGAATGCGCGCACTGGGTTCACGTACCGACCAGGAGGGACAATTGAGCCGACTCGATCGCTCGCTGATTGCCGGCATACCGATATTCCAGGGAATGGCCCCGGCCGATCTGGACGGCATACTCCATAAGGCGCGGTCGCAGCGCATTGCCAAAGACCAGACGGTCTTCGAGCAGGAAGGCGAGGCACATTCCTTCTTCCTGCTGCTGGACGGCCATGTCCGCGTCGTGAAGACGACTCCGGACGGCCAGCAGGTGATCGTCCGCTACATCAGCCCCGGCGAATTGATGGGCATAGCGCATGCGCTCGGACGCACCACCTATCCGGCCAGCGCGGTCGCCGCCGTCGATTGCGTGGTGCTGGCTTGGCCGGGCCCTGTATGGCCGGAAATGGCCGCAACATTTCCGAACTTCGGCGCTGGCACTTACAAGACGGTCGGTGCCCGCCTTCAGGAAACGCAGGCGCACGTCGTCGAACTCGCCACCAAGCAGGTCGAGCAGCGTGTCGCCCATGCCCTGCTGCGACTGGTCAAGCAGACGGGGCGGAAGACCGAGGACGGCATCCTGATCGATTTCCCGATTTCGAGGCAGGACATCGCCGAGATGACCGGCACGACCCTGCACACGGTCAGCAGGCTCCTCACCGCCTGGGAGGACAAGGGCCTGGTCAAGAGCGGCCGCCAGAAGGTAACTGTGGTCGAGCCGCATCTTCTGTTCACACTCGCCGAAGGTCAGGCCGACAAAGGCTGACCTACCCCCTTCACTTCATCGCCTTCGCCAGGTCGTCAATCAGCTTTTCTTCGTCCAGGGAATGCTCCCTGGCGGCGTCGGACACCGTGTGAAACGAGGCGATGGGGCAACCGACGCAAAGCATTCCGTGGTTGAGTATGACCCGGATCGTACCGGGCCATTCGCGCATGATGGTGTCCATCGTCATGTCATGGTCGAAACGTGACTTCATCGCAGCTCACCGCTTGTGAAGCCCGACCATGAATGAAGCTACCAGCTGTTTCGTTGCGCGCGGACAAACAAGCGAGCAATCGCGGCGCGTCAATTGCACCGCGATCTCCATTGAACGCGAGCGAGTTGCAGCGATGCCGATTATCGTTTCTGACGTCTGAAACCGGTAATCCTTGCTGGGCGGGCGCGACCGACGGTGACTGCCGCACCCATCAAGAATTTGGGCCCGACGGCGAGCGTCTGAGCGATGCCGATACGCTGCCTGGTCGTCAGCCATCGACAGCCCGATAGTGCCGGCATCCAACCATCGCCAGCCTGTCATGTCACCGTCAAGCGCAACGGCTAGGAGGGGTTACGACCAACCTGCTGGGGGTTGCGATCGCCCCCTCCGCAACCAAAGAGACCGATCATGCGCATCTTGATTTCCACTCTTCTCCTTGCCGCCAGTATCGCCCAGGCTTCCGCCGCCGAGGGCAAGCTCGTGCTCTACACCAGCCAGCCCAACACTGACGCCCAGCAGACCGTCGACGCATTCATGGCCAAGAATCCCGGCGTGACGGTGGAGTGGGTGCGCGACGGCACGCCTAAGATTCTCTCCAAGCTGCGCGCCGAAATCGAGGCAGGCCAGCCGCAGCCCGACGTGCTGCTGATCGCCGACGTCGTGACGATGGAAGGGCTGAAGTCAGAGGGCCGCCTGCTACCCTATCCCGAGGCCGACCTATCCGCCTTCGACGCGGGGCTGATCGACAAGGACAAGACGTACTTCTCCACCAAGCTGATCACCACCGGCATCGTCTATAACACGAAGGCGCCCTTTGTTCCGACGAGCTGGCAGGACCTGGCGAAGCCTGAAGCCAAGAACCTCGTCACCATGCCGAGCCCGCTGACCTCGGGTGCGGCCATGATCCACACCGTGACGCTCACCGGCAACCTCTCCAATGGCTGGGACTTCTACGGCGATCTGGCCAAGAACGGCGCACAGGCAGCCGGCGGCAATGGCGACGTGCTCAAGGCGGTGGCCGGTGGCGATAAGCTCTTCGGCATGATCGTCGACTACATGCCGATCCGCGAGAAGGCCAAGGGCGCGCCGGTCGAGTTCGTATTCCCCATGGAGGGCGTCTCGGCCGTCACCGAGCCGGTTGCGATCCTTTCCACGGTCAAGAACGTCGATGCCGCCAAGGCCTTCGTCGATTTCGTTCTGTCAGAAGAGGGCCAGAAGCTCGCTGCCTCGCAAGGCTACATCCCGGCTCGCACCGGGATCGACCTGCCGGCCGGCTATCCTGAGCGTTCGACGATCAAGGTACTCGGCTACGATGCGGCCGCCGCTCTGACCAACGACACGGCGAACAAACAGAAGTTCACCGAAGTGATGGGCCAGTAAGGTCGGCCTCCTTTGGAAGCTTCCGAACCAATCTCTGCCGCCGGGCGCCCTGCTCTCGGCGGCACGTTCCCGGCCCGCTTCAGGCCCAGTACCTTTGGCGCTTGGGCGATCGTGCTGGTGACAGTCTGCCTGCTCTCTCTGCTGCCGATGGGTCGGCTGCTCCTGGCCGCACTGGCGCCGGGCGGCGAGTTTGACGTCACCGGCTTCGTGCAAAGGCTGGCCACGCCGACCGCATTGAAGGCAACATGGCACACACTGGACACCGCCTTCTTCGGCGCGGTTCTGGCAATCGCGATCGGCGTGCCTTTCTCTGTCGCCGTGGCCATGACCGACCTGCCCGGCCGCCGGGCCATAGGTTTCCTGGTACTTCTGCCCATGATGATTGCCCCGCAGGTGACGGCGCTCTCATGGCTACACCTGTTCGGCCCGTCGAGCGCGCTGCTGAACGCGCTGGGCATCGCCCCGCCACCCGGATCGCCCAACCCGATCGTCGGTCGCGAAGGCATTATTCTTCTTTATGGCGTCCAGCACGCGCCTATTGTCTTCGTCACCTTGCGCGTTGGCCTGGCGCGCGTGCCGCGCGACTTCGTTGAAGCTGCCCGAGCATCCGGCTCCGGCTCGCTCCGGGTTCTTGCGACCATCGTCCTGCCGCTGCTGCGCCCCTATCTCATCGCTGCGGCCGCGCTCGCATTTGTCTCCGGTATCGGCAATTTCGGCATTCCGGCGTTGCTCGGCTTGCAGGTCAATTATCTGACGCTGCCGACGCTGATCTACCGCCAGATGGCGAGCTTCGGGCCGGATATCCTGCCCCAGATGGCGAGCCTGTCCGTGCTGATTGGCATCTTGGCGTTCATTGGAATTGCCGTGCAGGCGGCCGCAAGCGGCCGTTCTCCGCGCTATTCAGGCGGCATCCCGGCTCGCTTTGCACTTGGCCGCTGGCGTTGGCCACTCGCTGCGCTTGCCTGGGGCACCATCGTCCTTCTGCTCGTCGTTCCGGCTCTCGCTTTGGTTACGACGGCTCTGGTGCCGTCCTTCGGCGTGCGGCTGACATTGGATACGCTCACCTTTTCCAACTTCGCCGAGGTATTGACCCGACAGGCCGCTACGATACGCGCCTTCCGTAATTCAACACTGCTCTCGGCCGCCGCCGCGATCATCCTGGCACTGGGAGTAATACCGTTCGCGCTTGCGATGGAGCGGCTTGGCGAACGCAGCCGCCGCTGGTTGCAAGGTGCGCTGGAACTTCCCTACGCCGTTCCTGGCATCGTGCTGGCGATCGCCTGCATCCTGCTCTTCCTACGCCCGCTGCCGCTGATCGGCAGCCTCTACGCGACGGCCTGGATCATCCTCGTCGCCTATCTGATGCGCTTCGCCGTCTTCGCAGCCAAACCCGTGGCGACGGCTGTGCGACAGATTCCGCGCGAACTGGATGAGGCGGCAGCGGCCTGTGGCGCCGGCGCGCCAAGGCGCATGTGGACCATCTCGGCCCCGCTCGTCATTCCAGCCGCGGTGGCCGGCGCGCTGCTTGTATTCATGGGCGCCTTCAACGAGCTCACCGTCTCGGCGCTTCTCTGGTCGGGCGGAAATGAGACGCTCGGCGTCGTGCTGTTCAGCCTGGAGGAAGCCGGGCTTGCGACGCACGCCGCAGCTATTGCCGTCATCACCATCCTTGCGGTGGTTATTATCCTGGCTGTGCTCGACCGCTTCTCGTCGCGCCTGCCTGCCGGCGTCTTGCCCTGGCGCTGAGGCGCCTTGGCCAAGCGCTTCGCCGTTGCGCGAAAATCACGCGTCGGGGATGACCCAGGCGTCGGAGATAGCGACATGAACATGCTCGCCGACCACGTGAGCCTGCGGGTCGTCCAGCAGTATTTCCTCGCCCGTCCCCAAAGAAAGCCGCAGCTCGTGGACCGGTCCACGATAGGTAGATGACTTGACCACGGCCGGGAGCCCGGCGTGTGCAAGCGCCAGCGCTTCCGGCCGCAGAAGGATACGGACAGGCCCTGACTTGATGCCGGCCCCGCGCGCCTCGATCCGGAGCCCCGATATCTCGACCACAGCCAAGTCGTCGCGGTGGTCAACGGCCTGTCCGTTCACGATCGCACCGCGCCCGACAAAGCCGGCTACATTGACATGGACCGGTGCTCGATAGATCTCGATGGGCGATCCCACCTGCAACAGTCGCCCACGATCTAGCACTGCGATGCGATCGGCCAGCGCCAGCGCCTCGCCTTGGTCGTGGGTCACATAGACAATGGTCGCGCCGGTGGCACGGTGGATGTCGCCGAAGACATCAACCATCGTGGCACGCAGATGAATGTCGAGATTGGCCAGCGGCTCGTCGAACAGGATTATGCCCGCATCGGCCACAATGCATCGGGCAAGCGCCACACGTTGCCGCTGTCCGCCCGAAAGCTCGTCCACTTTGCGTGCTCCGAGTCCGGTAAGCCCGACCATGGCGAGCACATCCGCAACCTTCTGCTCGATGGTTCCCTTCTCCAGCCCGCGGGTCCGCAGCGGGTAGGAGACGTTGCCGGCAACATCCATATGTGGCCACAAAGCATAGGATTGGAAGACCATGCCGACGCCGCGCTTTTCCGGCCGCACTTGCCGCACAGGATCGGCGACCAGCTGGCTGCCGAAGCGGATGCTGCCGGCGTCTGGCGCCTCGAAACCAGCAACCAGCCGCAGCAGCGTGGACTTGCCGCAGCCGGAGGGGCCTAGCAACGCGGTGAATGAGCCGGCCGGAAAGTCGAGCGAAATACCGTCCAACGCTTGGATCGCACCGAAGCGGCGCGAAATATCCCGAATGCTTATCTCGCTCACGCCCACTCCTGCCGACAGGTGACTCGAGGCTTTATCTTGGATGGAAAGCGTCGCCGCATGCAGAAATCCATCGTAAAATGCAGAGCGCCATTTCGCATGCTTTTGTGACAGTTCGGCGAAGCCGCAGCGGTAGGCTCGACCAGGCCGCAAGCATTTCTGGTGGAATTCGCATTACTGTCATCCAGAAAGGTTAGGCCTTGCCCGAATTGAAGGGGCAAGGACACATTGAGCACTGCGGAGCGCTCTACCGAGGGACTGGCCATACAGTTGCGTGATCTCGCGCTTTCCTTCGGCGAGACACCTATTCTGCGTGGCGTGTCTCTTGATCTCGCGCGAGGGCGCACACTGGCACTTCTGGGCTCCTCGGGCTGCGGCAAGACCACGCTCCTTCGCTTGTTAGCCGGCTTGCTTTTTCCGACAACGGGGTCGGTGTCCATTGACGGTCGGCAGATGGCCGACGCTGCGACCGGGCACTTTGTGCCGCCGGAGCGCCGAAGGCTCGGCATGGTCTTCCAGGACTATGCCCTGTGGCCGCATATGAGCGTCGCGGGCAATGTTGCCTTCCCGCTCGAGATGGCTGGTGTCGGTCGTGTCGAGATCAACCGCAGAGTCGGGATGGCGCTCCACCGCGTTGGCTTGGCCGACCTTGCCGCGCGCAGCCCCGGCGAACTTTCAGGCGGTCAGCAGCAGCGTGTGGCCATTGCGCGCGCCATCGTGGGCGAGCCCAAGCTGGTTCTCTTCGATGAGCCGCTGTCCAATCTCGACCGCGAGCTGCGCGAATCGCTGGCAGTCGATCTCGCCCAACTTCTCTCCGATCTGTCCATCAGCGCCGTCTACGTCACCCACGATCAGGGTGAGGCCTTCACCATCGCCGACGAGGTGGCGGTCATGCAGCGCGGACAGATCATTCAGCTTAGCGATCCGCAGTCGCTCGTCGAGGGCCCTGCCAGCGCGGAGGTGGCGGAATTCCTCAAGCTCGGAACAGTCGTGCAAGCCGAGCGACAGGGCGGCAGCTGGGCGCTGGCCGGGACCGGCATCCGCCTGGCCATGGGCTCGGAAGGCCCAGCCGACGCAAACCGCGCGCGCGTAATGCTGGGCCGCAAGGCATTGCGTGTGCACCCGGAAGACGAGGCACAAGCGAGCGGACAGGTTGTCCGCGCGCTCTTTCGTGGCGACTTCTACGCGCTCTCAGTTGCGCTTGGCGACGACGGCGGGCGCGTGGAGGTCGAGGCAGTCAGTGAATTTCGCCGATCGGTCGGCGACAGGGTTGGGCTCTCGATCGAGCCTGTAGGCCTTCGCTGGTTTCCGGCGATTTGATCAGGAAAGGAACAAATATGATGCGCGTCTCCCTCTTCGCCGCTGCGGCTGTCTTCGGCCTTGCGCTGTCCTCTTCGACGGCGATGGCCGACATCACTGTCTACACTGCCGGTCCGGCCAGCCTGATTGACGATCTTGCGGCAGGTTTCACCGCCAAGACAGGCGTGAAGGTCAACGTCTTCCAGGCGACCACCGGCAAGGTCATGGCGCGCATCGAGGCCGAGGCAGCCAATCCGGTCGTGGACGTATTGATCTCCGCGTCGTGGGATACGGCCACCGACTTCGCAAAGCGCGGCTGGCTGGTACCCTACACCAGCCCCAACGCCGTCAACGTACCCGACTTCCTCAAGACCGACACCGCAGTTGCACAGGGCGTCTCGGCCCTTGCCATTGCCTGGAACCCGAAGAGCGGCACGCCGAAGCCGGCCGATTGGTCTGACCTGGCCAAGCCCGAATACAAGGACCTGGTCAATATTCCCGATCCGGCGCAATCCGGCTCGGCCTTCGAGCTCACCGCCGCGCTGGAAGCCCGGAGCGGCTGGAAGCTGTTCGACGATCTGAAGGCCAATGGCGCAATCGTGGCCGGGGCCAATGCCGAGGCTCTGAACCCGGTGTTGCAGGGCGCCAAGGCCGCCGTGTTTGGCGCGGTCGACTATATTTCGCTCGCAGGCATGAAGAAGGGCGAGTCGATCGACGTGATCTTCCCGGCATCCGGCACCGTGATCGCGCCGCGCCCGATGATGATCCTCAACTGGTCGAAGCAGCAGGACGACGCCAAGCACTTCGTCGACTACGTTCTCTCCGACGAAGGCCAGGCCAAGGTTGCGGCGACCGCTTTGATGCCCGCCCGCACTGACGTCAAGACGGACCGCCCGCTTATCGGCGACCTCAACATACTTAAGATCGATACCGAGGCCGTTTACTCCAAGCGCGAGGAAACGCTGGCCAAGTTCGCCGCGATCTTTGCCAAGTAGGCATCGGCCATGCAGGCGATGACAGGAGCCTCGACCTCCGCCGGGCCGGTGGAGGCGCGTTCTGCTACAGGGAAGAGCCGCTCCGGCGAGGGCGGTCATTCCGCTGCGCTTTGGATCGCTGCGACCGGGCTCCTGCTCGTTGTCGGAGTACCTTTCACCTTCATCGTTCTGCAGGCGATCTTTCCGGAACTGGGGCGCGGCTCGCTTGCCGCGCCTTTCTCCAGTCTTGGCAAGACGTTGTTCGATCCCCTATTGCCGCGCATGGCACTCAACACTGTTGGGCTGGGCGTTGCAGTCGCAGTCGTCTCCGCGCTGATCGGCGTGCCACTGGCTGTGTTTCGCGGGCTGTTCAAGGTCCCCGGCGCAAAGATCTGGGATGCGCTGATGCTCGTCCCTTTCATGATACCGCCCTACATCGCCACGCTGGGCTGGATCATGACGCTGCAGCCAAACGGCTACCTTCAGCAACTCGCCGGATTCAATCTCGCGCCCTTCCTGTTCTCGCTCAGCGGCATGGCATTTGTCATGGCGCTCAATTGCTTTCCGGTCATCTATTTCGGCGTCTCGCGCACGCTGGAGGCAGTCGGTGGGCGCTACTCCGATGTCGGCCGCGTCTTCGGCGCTTCGCCCTGGCGTGCCTTCTATCGCATAACTCTGCCGCTTTCCGCTCCGGGCCTTGCGGCAAGTCTGCTGCTGGTCTTTGCAATGGCGATCGAGGAATACGGAACGCCCGCAGCACTCGGCCGCCACGCCGGCTTCGAGGTACTGGTGACCCAGATCGAGTTGCGCGTCTCCGACTGGCCCATCGATCTGCCTGGCGCGTCAATCATGGCGCTGACATTGGTGTTGCTCTCTTTTGGCGCGTTCCTCGTGCAGCGGCGTGTACTCTCAGCCCGTAATTTCCAGACGACCGGCGGCAAGCCGCAGGCCATCAACAAGCGCCCGCTCGGGCCACTTAAAGTCCCAGTGCTCATGTTCTTCGCACTGGTTGCTTTCCTTGCCGCCGGTGCACCGTTGTTTGCCATTCTCGCCACCGCGCTGTCGCGCACCATTTCCGGCGGGTTGGTGCTCGACAACCTGACGCTGGCGAACTTCATTAGCATCTATGACGATGGCGCCGGTGCGCTCAAGGCGCTGACGCTCTCGCTTTCCCTCGGTGTCGCAACGGCAATCGTCGCGGGGCTGCTCGGCGCGATTGCCGCCTATGTCGCTGTCAAGACAAGGTCGCGTGGCCGTTTCCTGCTCGACGTGCTTACCATCATTCCCAATGCCTTGCCGGGCATCGTTGTCGCGATCGGGCTGGTGCTCGCCTGGAACCAGCCCTGGCTGCCGGTATCACCCTACAACACCTCGCTTATCCTCCTCCTTGCTTATTGCTGCATCCTGCTGCCGCAACCGGTGCGCTACACCACTGCAGCGCTCCATCAGATAGGCGACAATCTGGAAGCCGCAGCCCGTGTCTTCGGCGCATCGAGAATGGTCGTCTTCCGGCGCATCCTGCTTCCGCTCATCGCCCCAAGCCTTGTCGCCTCCATGCTTCTCGTCTTTGCAGTCGCTGCGCGCGAGTTGGTCGCCTCGCTTCTGGTGGCGCCGGTCGGAACGCATACGGTGGCGAGCTTCATCTGGAGGCAATTCGAACAGGGCTCGATCGGGCTCGGCATGGCAATGGCGTTCGTCACCATCGTGCTGACCACGCTCGTTCCGTTTGCCATTCTCATGCTGTTGCGCCGAGTTGGCGGCAACGACGCGATCCTTTGAAGCAGATCGTGCGCTGCTCTTAGATTTCTAGCGATTGATGAGCCAAAAAATGAGCGACAGCACTATGCTGATCAGCAGCCCTGTAGTGATCGGTGCGTAGAAGGTGAAGTTCGGGCGCTGGACAAAAATGTCCCCCGGCAGACGACCCAGGCCAATACGCGACAGCCATGGCCAGAAAACTCCGCCCGCGACGATGGCGAGGCCGACAATTATCAGCGTTCGGGACATAGCAAGCTACCGCTCAACGTTGAGCCGTGCAGTCATACTGATGATGATCCTGATCATCGCAATCTTCAACGTGGAATGTGAGCGCAGGCCATCAGAAGCTGTTGCGCTCGTGATAGGTTCGCAGGAAGGCCTGGATACGCGCGTCCTCGGGGTGGTGCAGGATACGGCTTGGGACATCCACGCCAACCAGCTCCCCCTTTTCCATGAAGGCCACCTGGTCAGCAACATGCGCCGCAAAGCCCATCTCATGGGTGACAACGACCATGGTCATGCCTTCGGAGGCAAGGGTCTTCATCACGCTTAGCACCTCGCCCACAAGTTCCGGATCGAGCGCGGAGGTCGGCTCGTCGAACAGCATAAGGCGCGGCTCCATGGCGATGGCGCGCGCAATCGCCACTCGCTGTTGCTGGCCGCCCGACAGGCGCGATGGGTGACTGGCCATCTTGTCAGCGAGGCCGACCTTCCTCAGTGCTTCGGCGGCGCGGGCCTCGGCCTCGGGCTTCGGCAGGCGGCGCACGCGGATCAGGCCCTCGGCGACGTTCTGCAGCGCGGTCATGTGCGGCCAGAGATTGAACTGCTGGAACACCATGCCGATGGAACGACGCATCTCGCGCAGCTTGCGACCCGACATTTTGCGGCCACCGGGGCTGACATACCCAATCAACTGCCCGTCGATGGCGATCTCTCCTGAATCATATTCCTCAAGGAAGTTGATGCAGCGCAAAAGCGTAGACTTGCCGGAGCCAGAAGGCCCGATCAGGCAGGTCACTTTGCTTGGCTGGATCGAAAGATCCACGTCTTTCAGCGCCTGGAAAGGGCCGAAATGTTTGTTTACCTTGCGGATCTCGACGGATGACGCGGCAAGCATCCTACGTCCTTTCGATCAGGTGTTTCGTGATGCGCGTTTCCAGCCGGCGGCCGATGCGCGAGATGGCTTCGACCAGCGCCCAGAAGAACAACGCCAGCACCAGGTTTGCCTCCAGATAACGGAAGGTTTCGGTGGACATGCGCTGCACCTGATACATTAGCTCGGGCACGGTGATGATCGACAGGATCACCGTCTCCTTCGTCAGGATGATGGAGAAATTGACCAGCGCCGGCAATGCCGAGACAAGGCTGAGGGGCAAAAGGATGCGACGCACGATGGTCAGCTCGGACATGCCGATGGCGCGTGCTGCCTCCAGTTGGCCCAGCGGCACGGCGAGGAAGCCCGAGCGGAAGATCTCGGCGAAATACGGGCTCCCATAAACGGTTAGCCCGATGAGCCCGGCGGGCAATGCATTCAGCCTTAGCCCGAGCAGCGGGCCGCCGTAATAGAGCACGAAGAGCTGCACGAGAAAGGGCGTGCCCCGGATGATCTCGATATAGCCCTGGAGCAGCCAACCGAGCGGTCGCGGTCCGTAGCGCAGCGCCAGTGCGATGATCAGGCCCAGAACCATGCCGAAGATCGTGCCCAGCACCCAGCAAAGGATGGTGTATCCGAAGCCACTCAGCAGGATCGGCCAATATTGCTGCAGGATGCTCAAATCCATTACACAGTCATCCTGTGCTCAAGGTAACGCCCCAGCGCGGCCAGGCAGAGATTGATCAGCAGGTAGATGCAGGCGGCCGCCAGATAGACCTCCAGCGGGCGGAACGTGGTGGCCGCCTGCGCCTGGCTGGCGCGTGTCACCTCGAGGATGCCGACCACCGATACCAGCGACGACGCCTTGACCAGCAGGATGAGCTCGTTGACCAACGCGGGCAGCGAAATCCTGATCGCCTGCGGCAGGATCACCCGCACCCAAATGTCGCGCGGTCCCATGCCAATAGCGGTGGCCGCCTCGGTCTGCCCGTTAGGCAGGGCCATGATGGCGCCGCGCCAGATCTCGGAAATATACGCGCTGGCGCAGATGCCGACCGTGGCCACTGCCGCGACCAGCGCCGGTACATTGATGCCGATAACCGGCAGAAGATAGTAGACAAGCAAGAGCTGCACCAGCAACGGAACGCCGCGTAGAAAACTGACCCAGACTGCCGCGAGGCGACGCAGCCAGGCCATGCGCGACAGGGCCGCCGCGCAGATCAACGCGCCAACCACCAACCCGAGCCCAATGCCTAGTACCGAGATCAGCAGCGTATAACGCGCCGCCCAGAAGAGCGGCCAGAAACTGCCTAGAAAGGTGGAGATCGAAAACATCGCCGATCCGCGTAGTCTGCCGCGGGCGGGATCACTCTCGCCCGCGGCATGTTGTTACTTGGTCGGGACTTCGCGGGGCAGTTCTGTGTATTTGCCCAGCCACTTCTCCTGAATGGCCTTGATGCGGCCATCGTCCGTCATCTTCAGCAGCGCGTCGTTGACGCCTTTGACGAAGCTTTCGCTGTCGGCGTCCTTGCGCACCACCCAGGCGAAATAGGTCGGCTTGCCGAACGTGGCCGGCTCGAACATGGCGAAGGTTTCGGGGCGGTTCTTGACCAGATAGGCCAGGTTCGGCAGCGAGCCTGCGACCGCATCCAGACGACCGGTTGCGAGGTCCGCATAGGCCTCGTCGGTAGTCCCGTATTCCTTGATGTTCACGCCGCCCAGCTCCTTGCCAAAGGCCTCGAGCTGGCGGAATTGCGCGGTGCCTTGCTGGACGCCGACGGTCTTGCCCTTGATATCCTCCGGCTTCTTCAGCTCGGTGTTGCCCGCGGCATGCACGAGCCCGACGGTGGCGTCCGCGATCGGCAGGCTGAATGCGTAACGCTCGAGACGCTCCGGCGTGATGGTGACCGGCGCGATCACGATGTCGAACTTCTTCACCTCGAGGCCGGGCAATTCTGCGGTCCAGGGAATATCCTGATAAACGGGTTCGACGCCGATTTCCTTGGCTACGCCGTCGAAGAGATCCTTCGTCATGCCTTCATAGGTGCCGTCCACCAGCATGTCGAAAGGTGCGTAGTGCATATCGGTCGCCGTGGCGATCTTGCCCGCGGCCTTAACGTCGGAAAGCTGGTCGGCTACGGCAGGCACGGTCAGGCCCAGTACGGCCAGGCCGAACAGGGCGGATTGCAGTGTTGTGGAAAATGTCATGTCGTTCTCTCTCCCTACTGCACTGTCCAGCGAATATCGCTGGACATATATCTATTGATCATTTTCTTGCGCGCCGCCAGTGACCGACAGCGCGCAAAGTAGACCAAAGAAAAGCGGGCAGGTTCAGTCTGCGTTCGCGAGCGCAAAAGATCGTGACCTGGCAGCCTGCATCGACATGCTGCGAGACATCGGTCGCCGGCTCGTTCCACCGCATGCGGGGCCAGCCAGCTCTTGCCGGTGATTTCAGCACCAGTGGGGAGAAAACATCACGTGTACTGCGTCTTGGATTGGACCCGGCTCAGGCCAGTATACTGATCCACTCGTGGGGAAAGTCACAGGTGCAACCATAGCCCCCAGGCGGCGATAGCCTGGAACGGTGCCTGGCCACGTTTGAAGGTACGGTTCCTCAACCGCTAACGGATGGTGCAGCCGGATAGCCGGCGATGTCGAGCGCGCGCATAACTGTTGCGCTACCTGCTTTCGTTTCTATCGTGACCGTCTGCGCTTTGAGGTCAATGTCGACGCGCGCCGCGGCATCGATGCTCTGGACTGCCTTGGTGACAACTCCGGCGCAGTGGCCGCAGGTCATGTCCGGAACCTTCAACGTAATCATTTCAATCTCCTGTTCTTGATCTGGCGATTGCCGTTATGTGCGGCTTCCAGCGGCCGGAAGGTCAAGCGGCTTTCCTTGTACCTGAAGATTTTTTCGCCGGTTCGCAGTCCAAAAAAAGCAATTCGAAGTCGCTTATTCCTATTATTTCAATGCGTTGTCGCGATTCAAGAAAATTGGCACACTCTCTTGACCTTCCCGGCACTGGAACCTTTAGACCTCTATCCAATCGAGAATGAACAAAGGCCTGGTCCCATGAACGCCCATTCAAATCCCGGCGCTGCCACCATCCGGCAAGGATTCCCAATCGTCGGGATGACCTGCGCATCGTGTGTACGCCGGGTCGAGAAGTCGATCGCCAATGTGACGGGAGTCGCGTCCGCATCGGTCAATCTTGCGACGGAAAGCGCGGAAGTCGCCTTCAGCGGCCAGCCGAACCCGATGGCGGTAGTCGCGGCCATCAAGGACGCCGGTTACGACGTTCCTGCCGAGAGCACGGAAATCCAGATCGTAGGCATGAGCTGCGCTTCCTGCGTTCGTCGCGTCGAGCTGGCGATCGTTGCCGTCCCAGGCGTCTTGAAGGCTTCGGTCAATCTCGCCACGGAAAGCGCGACGGTCGAGAGCCTGGCAGGCATGACGCCGCTCGCGGCCATCGACGCCGCGATCCGCAAGGCGGGCTACGAACCCCGCCGCGTGGATGAAGCAAGCGGCGCCGCGAGCACCGATAGTCGCGAGGAGGCCCGTGGCCGCGAATTGTCCCGGCTCAAGCGCGACCTCGGCATCGCGGCGGCGCTGACGCTGCCCATCTTCGTCCTCGAAATGGGCTCACACGCCATTCCGGCATTGCATCACTGGCTGCTGATGAATGTCGGTCAGCAGGCGCTCTACATAGCCTTCTTCATTCTGGCGACAATCGTCCAGTTCGGCCCCGGGCTGCGTTTCTACAAGAAGGGCGTGCCCGCGCTGCTCCGCCTTGCGCCTGACATGAATTCGCTGGTCGTTCTCGGCTCGTCCGCAGCCTGGGCCTATTCGGTGGTCGCCACTTTCGCGCCGTGGGTCCTGCCCGCCGGCACGGTCAACGTCTACTATGAGGCATCCGCAGTGATCATCACGCTGATCCTGCTCGGCCGCCTCCTCGAAGCCAAGGCCAAGGGACGCACCAGCGAAGCGATCAAGCGGTTGATGGGTCTGCAAGCCAAGTCGGCCCGCGTCGAGCGCAACGGCGAGTTCGTTGACGTTGCGCTCGAGGAGGTTGCGGTCGGCGACGTCCTCCAGGTGCGCCCTGGCGACAAGGTTCCCGTCGACGGCATCGTGCTTTCGGGCTCGTCCTTCGTCGATGAAGCGATGATCTCCGGCGAGCCTGTTCCCGTCAGCAAGGGTGAAGGTGCTGAAGTCGTCGGCGGCACGATCAACAAGACCGGCAGCTTCACCTATCGCGCCACCAAGGTGGGGGCCGACACGTTGCTTGCCCAGATCATCCGGATGGTCGAGACCGCCCAGGGCTCAAAGCTGCCGATCCAGGCGCTGGTCGACAAGGTGACCGCCTGGTTCGTGCCAGCCGTCATGGCCGCCGCTACGCTGACCTTCCTGGCCTGGCTAACCTTCGGTCCCGAACCCGCTGTCACCTTCGCGCTCGTCAATGCGGTTGCCGTGCTAATCATTGCTTGCCCCTGTGCCATGGGGCTGGCCACGCCGACCTCGATCATGGTCGGCACAGGTCGCGCCGCCGAGATCGGCGTTCTCTTCCGCAATGGCGAGGCGCTGCAATCGCTCAAGTCGGTCGAGGTCGTGGCGCTCGACAAGACCGGCACGCTTACCGCAGGCAAGCCCGTGATGACGGACCTTGAGGTCGCCGGGGGCTTCGACCGCGCCGAGGTGTTGGCGCTGGTAGCTGCCGTCGAGGCCCAGTCCGAACACCCGGTGGCCGCAGCGATCGTCGCGGCAGCCCGGGAGGAAGGCCTTGTCTTGGGTGCGGTTGATGCGTTCGAGGCGGTTCCGGGCTTCGGCGTCAGCGCCGTGGTCGACGGCCGTCGCGTTGCGGTCGGGGCCGACCGCTATCTGTCGAGGCTCGGCATTGAAGTCGCGGTGTTCGCGGATATCGCAGCCCAGATGGGCCGGAAGGCCAAGACGCCGCTTTATGCCGCCATCGACGGCAAGCTGGCGGTTGCGATCGCCGTCTCCGATCCGGTCAAGCCGACGACGCCGCAGGCCATCCGCGCCCTGCACGAGATGGGCCTGAAAGTCGCGATGATCACGGGCGACAACCGCCGCACCGCCGAAGCCATCGCCGCCCAACTCGGCATAGACGAGGTCGTGGCCGAGGTGCTGCCCGATGGCAAGGTGGATGCCGTCAAGCGTCTGCGCGCCGGCGGCCGCACCGTAGCTTTCGTGGGCGACGGGATCAACGACGCGCCCGCTCTTGCCAAGGCCGATGTCGGCGTGGCTATCGGCACAGGTACCGATGTCGCCATCGAAAGCGCCGACGTGGTCCTGATGTCGGGCGACCTTCTTGGCGTGACGAATGCGATTGCGCTCTCCAAGGCAACCATCGGCAACATCCGCCAAAACCTGTTTTGGGCTTTCGCCTACAATGCCAGCCTGATCCCTGTCGCGGCAGGTGTGCTCTACCCGGTCAGCGGCACGCTTCTGTCGCCGATGCTGGCCGCAGGTGCGATGGCCCTGTCGAGCGTCTTCGTGCTCGGTAACGCCATGCGCCTCAAGCGCTTCCAGGCGCCGGCCCGCGCCGTCGCCGCCGGGGCTCCGTCGCTAGCCCCTGCCGAATAGCTGAAGCAAAGCGACAATTCGGTCGCTTGACCTCCGCCAGTGTGAACACCCAAATGGCATCATGAACTTGACGCAGTACCTTTCGGGCACGAGACGCCGGCGCGACGACGTTTTGCGCGCGCGAGCAGCGTTTTCGTTCGATATGCTGTCGGCCGGAGCCAGGGCCCTACGCCTTGTGCTGCCTCTGCTTCTGTTGTTGTTCGTCTCGCTGGGCCAGGCGGCTTTAGCGCATTCGGACGGGACCCAGTTGCATCACTCGCATGCGGCCAAAGTCATGTCGCATCACACCAAGTCCGACACCACCTGCTGCGGCGACCGCTCACAGAATGGGGCGGCCAAAAGCTGCCTTGTCCAATGCCTGGCCTCCTGCAGCTATTGCGCGCCGCTGCCGCTGGCTGCGGCACTCCCCGAGATCGCAGTCACATCGCCGGCCCCTTCCACGGACAATCCCCTGCGCGGCGCGATAGCCTCGCCCTACCCCAGACCGCCATCGATCTCCTGAACTGACGCAGAGCCCCGCTCGATCCGGCTCGCCATCGGCCGGACAACAATCAGTTTTGGAGATCAAGTATGAAAACCCTTTCACGCCGCGACTTCCTCGCGGCTTCAGCCGCTGCGTTTTCGGCCGCCGCGGTTCCATCGCTGCTGCTTCCGGCCCGCCCGGCCCGGGCAGACGGCCACAAGGTCATCACAGCAGGCAGACGCGTCATCGAGGTCAAGGGTCGCGCCGCCAATGTCTTCGGCCTGACCCAAGCCGACGGCAGCCACGGCCTGGTCATGAGTGCGGGCGAGAATTTCCACATTCGGTTGGAAAACCGTATCGGCGAGCCGACGTCCATCCACTGGCATGGGCTTACTCCACCCTGGCAGCAGGACGGGGTTGCGGGCATATCGCAAAAGCCGATCCCGGACGGCGGCAGCCATGACTACGACTTCCCGGTCCCACGTCCTGGCACCTTCTGGATGCACTCGCATGTGGGGTTGCAGGAACAGCGGATGCTCGCAGCACCGCTGATCGTGCGTGACCCGGAAGAGGCCAGTGCCGACATTCAAGAAGTCGTGGTGCTGTTCCACGATTTTACGTTCCGCGATCCGCACGAGGTTCTGGCCGAACTCAAGGCTGGTGGACACGACATGCAGATGATGCAGACGTCGCCGTCCGGCCATGCTGGCCATGACATGTCCGGCATGTCGATGGACGACGGCCACATGAACCATGGCGGGATGTCAATGAATGGCATGGACATGGGCGGAACGCAGATGGGCGGCATGGCCCACCTGCAGGATGTGCAATATGACGCCCTGCTCGCCAACGACCGCACCCTCGATGACCCGGAAGTTTTTGCCGTTGAGCCCGGCGGCCGCGTTCGTCTGCGCCTGATCAATGGTGCCGCGAGTACCAACATGTGGATCGACCTTGGCTCGTTGTCGGGGACATTGATCGCCGTCGACGGCATGCCGGTCGAGCCGCTTGAAGGCGGGCGCTTCGAGTTTGCTGTCGCCCAGCGCCTCGACATCCTGCTTGAACTGCCTTGGGAGGCCGCCGCGTGGCCCGTCCTGGCCGTGCAGGAAGGCGGGCGCATGCGCACCGGCATCGTGCTCATGTCCAAGGGCGCGACCGTCGGCAGGCTCACCGAGATAACGGAAGAGGACTTTCCCGCTGTCGGTGCCGGGCTCGAGGAGAAGCTCAGGGCGGCAAAGCCGTTGGCCGAGAGGCAGCCGACACGCCGGCACACCATGATGCTCGGCGAAGCGCCAGGCTACGTCTGGATGCTCGACGGGGCGGTCCATGGTGTAGACAGGCCCCTTGCGGTGAAGACCGGCGACCGTTTCGAGCTGACCTTCATGAACCACACCACCATGTCGCATCCCATGCACCTGCACGGGCATCACTTTCAGGTGGTCGCAATCAATGGCCGCCATATCGCCGGAGCAATGCGCGACACGGTGCTCATTCCCGCCGGTATGGGCATGGTGACCATCGCCTTCGACGCCGACAATTTCGGCAAGTGGGCGCTTCACTGCCACCACCTTTACCATATGGTCGGCGGCATGATGACATCGATAGTCTACGAGGCTTGACGGAAGCGCCCCGGCGACCGTCACGGATCGCCGGGGCGCATGTATCCTGATGAACTGGGTTACGCGCGGCTTTGCGTGCCGGCTGTATGATAGCCGGCTAAATTGCGGGAGCCACCGTCGAATCCTTCATCCGCCAAGCGGCGACGGCCAGCCAGATCATCCACACCAGGCTCAGGACCCAGGCCAACACGATGGCGACCGACTGCGTTGCTGAAAAACCCTCGGAGCCGGCTACCCAGCCCTGCACCATATAGGCAAGGCCCGAGAGGCCCATCAGGTAAGCAGTTGGCCGCGGCAGCCAAGCTGTCCGCAATGCCGCGGCCGCGAGCAGGAGCAAGGCAACGCCCATCGCGAAATCCTGATAGCTCCTCATTCCCCACTCCAGCCAGCGGATTGCCTCGGCGCCCGCAAAGCGTGCCGCCTTTTCTGCGTCCGGGGCACTCGCCCAGGCATTCACAGATTGCTTGAGGGCCACTCCATCGACCGCCTGGAGCACGCCGTACAACGCGAGCGCCACTACCGCTGCAGCGGCACCGAACCGACCCAACCACCTCGACGTTTCAGTCTGAACATCCAGGGCCGAAGACAGGGCGAGCAGCCCAGCAAGCAAGATCGCCATGCTCGCGAACTGGCCTAGGTGCACGGCCGTCCAGATCCCGTTGTCCGCGTATTCGGCGAAGATGGCGTGGTGATCATTGGCGTCACCGCCGGCGTGAAGCTGGGTAACAACGATGTAAAGGATCTGTCCTACGAGCAGCAGGCAGGCCGAATGGCGCATCGACTTACGCGGGCTAGTTGCTTCGAGGTTCATGAACACACTCCTTTCAACGAGGCCGCGTCATGCGAAGGTGGTGGCGGGAAAGACCGAAGTCCTCGAGCTGGCTCTCGCTGAGACCGGCAAGTTCAAGGGTGGTCTGGCGACGGCGGCGATGCAGGACCAGCTTGTCGATGAGGCGGGTAATGAACATTTGGAAGCTCCATTTTTGATGGAGCGGATCTATGCGTTGGCTCTGCCGCTGACTTGAACGTAGGGGCTGGTCTCCGGCCGGTGGTCTCTGATGTCGGCGCTACGCCGGTATCGCCCGAATTTCCACGACTCCACTCGTTGCGAGATTCATGGCATATGAGCCACATGGAGATTGTGGGCATTGGCAGGTTCATTTTCTGGGCGGGGGGCAGCCTTTGGATCGGGCAAGCCTTTCGGCCGAGCGAGCTCCATTCCCACCATGCCATCCAGGTCAGTATCGCCCTGTCCGATCATGTACAGTTCAGAACCAGCGACACGGCGGCTTGGGAAGCCTTCGGCGCCGCTGTCATTCCGCCAGACCGACCCCACACGTTCCAGGCGCCGGGAGGAATGGTGGCGCAACTCTTCTGCGATCCAGAGTCCGCCTTGGGCCGTAGCCTCATGGACCGCTTCGGACGCGATGAGATCGTCGGGGTTCCTCCGGACGAGATCGCGCCGCATGCGAAGTCTCTCCGCGCGGCGTTCGACAACGGCAATGCGGACGATGAGCTGGAGCACATCGCACTCGACGTCCTCTACGCTCTTTCGGGAAGTGCTCCGGTAAACTTGGTCGATGGGCGAATTCTTCGTGCCACTGCCTTTATCGCCGCGAGACTGGCAGAGCCGCTGACCTTGGAAGCGGTGGCCCACCATGCTGGGCTCTCCGCAGGACGCTTCAGGCATCTCTTTGTCGAGGAAACAGGTATCTCGTTTCGGGCCTATCTTCTTTGGACAAGGCTCAATCGAGCACTCGAAATCGGCTTCGGGGGAGCGTCGTGGACCGATGCTGCTCATGCGACGAACTTCGCCGATTCCGCACATTTAAGCCGCACGACGCGCCGGATGTATGGTCTCGCTCCGAGTTCCTTGAGACAGGACATTCCGCCGTCATCGCGCCAGATGACGGCATAGCCCTTTTATTCAAGTCGGTTTCAGGCGGCAGGTCTATCGAGCCCGCGAAAACACAATTCGAGGGACATCAACATGCCTGCCAAGTTCTCCCGCCGTCATCTCTTCTGGCTTGCACCAGCCGCCGCGCTCGTCGTTGCCGGCGCCGGTTTCGCGGCCCGGATGATGGAACCGCCATCCGACCTTGACCTGTCTTTGACAAAGAAGACTGAGCACGGGTTCTACGTCGCGTCGCTTGCGGCCGATCAGTCACCCGTTCCTGTTGGGGCGATCCATAGCTGGACAGTGAAGGTGACGACCCCCAATGGGAAGCCGGTTGACGCCGTTGCGATCTCCATCGACGGCGGCATGCCGCAGCACGGGCATGGCCTGCCGACGAAGCCCGAAGTCACGCGCGACCTTGGCGCAGGCCGCCATTTGATCGAAGGCATGAAGTTCAACATGGCCGGATGGTGGACGCTGACCGTCTCGATCAACGGTCCAAAGGGCGCCGACAAGGCCACCTTCAACCTGGTGCTCTGATCATGCGCTGGCGCTTTCTCCTCGTTATTGCCGGACTTGCCTGCGCGGCAGTGATGGTGCGTGCGGGCGCGGCCTTGTTCAGGCCAGACTGGTCCGCGGACGACCTAAAACACATCCAATCGCTGTCGCTTGCAAATTTACCGGCGCTGCGCCCGGATCCATCCAATCGTGTTTCGGATGATCCCGCAGCCGCGGCCTTTGGCAAAGCGCTGTTCTTCGATACGCGGCTCAGCGCAAATGGTGCCATCGCTTGCGCCTCGTGTCACAAGCCGGACCGGCAGTTCCAGGACGATCTGCCGGTTGGGCACGGCATGGCAGATGGCACGCGGCGCACGATGCCGATCGCCGGAACAGCCTATTATCCATTCCTGTTCTGGGACGGGCGCAAGGACAGCCAGTGGTCGCAGGCGCTCGGGCCGCTCGAAAATCCGGTCGAGCATGGTGCCGACCGAACGATGGTCGTTCGGCTGATCGCCACTGCATACAAGGCGCAGTATGAAAGAATCTTTGGTCCCCTGCCGAACCTGGACGGTCTGCCAGAACATGCCATGCCAAGCGGTCCTGCCGAGTCCGTAGCGGCCTGGAACAATGTCACCCTGCAACAACAGCAAGGGCTCAATCTCGCCTATGCCAACATTGGCAAGGCGATCGCTGCCTTCGAGCGCACGATTGCACCGCAGCCGACACGTTTCGACGCTTATGCGGTCGCGTTGGCGACCGGCAAGCAGAAGCTGGCCAACGACCTTTTCAGCGAGAAGGAACGCGAGGGCCTAAAGCTGTTCATCGGGCAGGGCAACTGCGTCACCTGCCACAACGGCCCGTTGCTCACAGACAATGCTTTCCATAACGTTGGCCTGCCTGGCGGCGACGCCACCCTTGACAGCGGCCGAAGCACATCGGTTGCCGAACTGCAGGCGGATCCGTTCAACTGCCTTGGCCCGTTCAGCGATGCCGAGCAATCAGCCTGCAAGGAGCTCAAGTTCATGGAGACGGCAAGCCCGGATCTGGTTGGCGCGTTCCGCTCACCTTCGCTGCGAGGAGCCGCGTTGCGGGCTCCGTTCACCCATGCCGGCCAGTTCGCAACACTCCATGATTTGCTGGCTCACTATAACAAAGCACCAGCAGCTGAATTTGGGAGGAGCGAACTCAAACTGCTGGGGCTGTCGGATCAGGAGTTGGAGAACCTCGAGGCGTTTCTTCGGACCCTTAACCCGGAAACCGAAGAGAGCAAACTATGATCGAGGCAGCTGGGGCATGCCATTTACACACCTTTACATGGGCGCGATTGCCTGCCCCGGAGATTATGTCCTAACCAGCGACAAGGATTAGGAGATAATCAGCATCATGCAAAAGTTCATTGTCGCCGCCGCACTTTTTGCCGCGAGCATCACAGGCGCCAAGGCTGCCGACGTGGTCGTTCAGGAGCCGGTCGCCGCGTATGATTGGTCGGGTGTCTATGTTGGCGCCAACATTGGCTGGTCGCAATTGAAGAGCGATTGGCACGACATCAATGACGATTGGGGTGGCGACACGTACAAGGCTGGCTCGGATGGTATCCTGTTGGGCGGCGTGCTGGGCTACAATGTCCAGCTGACCAACAACGTGGTTCTCGGCATCGAAGGCGACCTGGCCTACACCTCGACCAAGCGCAGCTTCGATGCTCCGGGTTATGGCAACGTCGAGCTCGTGAACAACATGGACGTATTCGGGACGTTGCGCGGGCGCGTAGGCTACGCAATGGACCGTTTCATGCCCTACCTGACGGGCGGCCTTGCGGTGGCGCACTTCAAGCACCAGTGGACCGAGGACAACGATCCGACCGACAGCTGGCCGAATTTTGGTGGCACCAAGGCGGGCTGGGCTCTCGGTGGCGGCTTCGAATACGCGTTTGCCGACAACTGGACGGCCAAGGCGGAATATCTCCATGCCAATTTCGGCAACGTGACGTCGATGAACGAGGATGGCTTCCGGATGAAGGTTGACCGCTCGGTCAACACGGTCCGCTTCGGCATCAACTACAAGTTCTGATCTGCACTATGCAGTGACTTTTGGCCCCGGCGAAAGCCGGGGCTTATACACTACGAGGCCGGGACATGATGATGTTCCGGCCTCAAGTGTTATGTGCAACACCGCGAATGACAGCGCGGAAAGCGGTTGATCCATATCGAGCCCTGAACTTCCGTTCTGATCATCATCCTCAACGCCAGAACGCGCGATCACAACGCGACGGCGCTTGACCACTAACACCGTTGCTTTTCTGTCAGGCAATCAGGCCTGCTAAGCGTCTTGCCGAACCAAGAGCGAGCGTCCATCCGAGCATGCCGTGTCCTGCATTGATGTAGAGACCGCGCATTCTGCGGGAGGGAGCTATGATTGGTTGGGAGGATGGCGTCATGGGGCGTTCGCCAGACCAACGCACTCCTTCGGACGGGCGATCAAAGCAGGCGGGCAGCACGGCGCTGGCGGTTTCCTGCAGGACGCCGAAGCGACCCGCATCGAATCCCGCACCGGGCTGCTCGATGTCGGCAAGCCCGGCAACGCGCAACCGTTCGCCGATCGTTGCAAAGGCGATCTTGCGCTTCACATCCGTCAGGCTGACGCGCGGCGCTCCTTCTTTCCAAGGCACGGTCAGGGAGTAGTCGCGCACGGGTTGGATTTTACCTGCTTCAGGCAGATCAGCGACCAGGGTGTGGGTCAGCGATCCCGCTGTGACGACTGCGGCATCGACAACGAGCGGATCGCAGTCGGCGAACCGCACCGCCGAAAGCCGGCCTTCCCGCTGATCGAAACCGGCCACCTTCCGCCCAAAGCATGTCGAGACCGGGAACGTGGCCACCATGAACTCTGTCAGATGACGGCAAAAGGCGGCGGCGTCGCCTAGCGCATCGCCGGGTGTGTAAACGGCGCCCGCGATTTCTCCCTGATAGCTCTTCAGGGCCGGCTCAACTTCTTCGGCTTCCCGACGCGACAGGAGACGTTGATCGAAGCCAAGCTGCCGCTTGCGCGCAACGGTCGGCCGGGCTGCGGCAAGGCTTTTGGTATCAGGATAAAGATGCAGCTTGCCGGCGACACGATAGTCGAAGGCTATTTGCGTCTCTGACAGCAGCTTCACCATCTCATGGCGTGATTCATCGGCCAGTCGCAGAATCTCGCGTGTATTGTTCCACCAGCGCCGGGCGGGCGTGTTCGCCATGAAGCGCAATCCCCAGATCAGGAAATCGGGATCGAGCCTCCAACGGACCCGGAAAGCCGGATCGCGACCGGCCATGATGGCGGGCAGATGCCTGAAAAGAGCCGGCGAGGCCATTGCGTCGCCATAGGCCCAGGAGAGCTGGGCTGCATTGCCGGCGCTTGCTCCGCAACCCGGCTGAGGGGCCGCGTCGATCAGGACCACCTGATGATTGGCGCGAGCCAGCAGATATGCCGATGCGACCCCAACAACACCTGCTCCGATGACCGCAATCCGCATGGCCCTAGTCCCTTGCGCCGCAGAGAACGGCGGTCAGTTCGATTTCCACGGGTACGCCCCTTGGTAATGACGCCACTCCGATGGCGACCCGAGCATGCGACCAGGTCTCGGGAAATATCTCGCGCAGAAGCTCGGACGCACCATCCACCACCGACCCATGCTGCGTGAAGCCCGGGATGGCCGCGACATATCCCGCGAGCCGTACGAACCCTTGCACCTGGTCGAGCCGGCCCGCGATGCGTTCCAATTGCGCCAGCGCATTGAGAAGCGCCCAGCGTGCACACTCGCGCCCTGCCTCCAGGGAAACGTCCGCACCCAGATGGCCTGTTCTCAGGACAGCCTTGTTCTTGATCGGCACCTGCCCGGACACGGTTACGATATCGCCGCTTCGGATCGCGCCGACGAATGCGCCGGGAGGGACGGCAGCTTCCGGCAAGGCAAGGCCAAGGGCAGCAATGCGCTCCCGCACAATGCAGGGCCCCCTTGGCGCGGTCATCTCGCGAGCAGTCCTTGCACAGCGTTCCACGAAGTCGCGCAGGATTGCCTTGTCGAATTCGGTCAGGCGATACTCGGGATGCCATTGCACTCCCAGGCAGAAGCAGCTCGTGTCGCCTTCAAAGGCCTCGATGACACCATCCCGCGCCCGAGCCGCGACACGAAATCGTCCGCTCCCGGTGAGCGCATGCCGATGCAGACTGTTCACCTCGATCTCGCTCCCGCCAAGAACACGGGCAAGACCGCTGGAGGCCTCGACAGTAATGGTGTGGGCCAGGCGGCTGGGAACGGCACCTGGCATGTGTTCAACCGGCTCCCCGACAGGCTTTGGCAGGCTGGTGACGAACGTTCCCCCCAGCCATTCGCCGATCAGCTGCATTCCATGGCAAATGCCGAGCAGTGGCTTTCCCGATTCCAGCGTCTGCCGGACAAGCGCGAGTTCGAATTCGCGCCGTTCCGGCGTGGCTTCCAACCCAGGTGTGGTGCCCGTGATCATGACGCCGTCAGCAAGTTCAAGCGCGGTGGCAATTTCAAGCTTTTCATACGGCAGTATCAGTGCAGTGCCACCGGCCTCGCTTATGGCTTCGGCGTAATTCGCCCGGACGACATATTCCCGTTCCGTCCAGCCGTCGGCGGATCGTCTGAAGTCAGGCGTCATCAAGATGACGGGTCGGCGGCCCTGCTGCCGACACGCCGCACGGCGGTCATGCGTTGAAGTCGTCATTGTCTTGTCTCGTGATTGGGAATTAGCCAACAGCAGGAGCGAGCCGCCGGGAGAGAAGCGAGAACGGCCAAGCGATGAAAAAGTAGCAAAGCCCCACCGCTAGATAGATCTGGAGCGGCAGGAAATACTCCGTCGCCATGGCTCGGCCGGTCAGCACCAGTTCATTCACCGTGATGAGCGAGGCGAGCGAAGAATCCTTGAGCAGCGAGACGAAGGTGACGATGAGCGGGGCGATGATGATGCGCACAACTTGCGGCAACACGATCAGAGTAAAACTCTGAAAGGGCGTGAAGCCGACCGCGAGTGCTGCCTCGCGCTGTCCCTTCGGGATCGCCATCAGGCCTGCGCGAAACAGTTCCGCGACCTGCGCTGCAAAGGCAAATGCGAGCCCCAGAACCGCCCCGGTAAAGGCATCGAAGGTTATGCCGATACCCGGCAGGCCGAAATAGAGCAGGAACAAGATGGCCAGGAGCGGTACGCCGCGAACCACCGAGACATAAACCGTTACGAAATGGCTTAGCGCTCGCGACGGCGCATTTCTGCAAAGTGCCAGTAAAAGCCCGAACACGAGCGAGAGGGCAAAGGCACTGACCGAAAGAAGGGCAGTCGTTCCCATGGCTTTGACGAGAAGCGGAAGCCATTCCTTGCCGTACTCGAAATAGGGCTCGATGAAATCGCTCATGCCTTCAGCCTCCCGTAGCGGCTTTCGAGGAAGCGGATCGCCTGCATCAACGGCAGGCCGAGGAGAAGATAGAGGCCTGCGACCGTCACATAGATCAGCGTGGTCTGGAACGAGGACGTCACCATGGATCGTGCGTAGAACATGATTTCCGGCGCCGCGATGGCGGAGACGATGGACGTGTCCTTGAGCAGCTGGACCGCATAATTGCCGAGCGATGGAAGCGCGATGCGCAGTGCCTGCGGTGTCAGGATCTCGAAAATGGTCTGGAAAGGAGTGAAGCCAACCGCCAGCGCCGCTTCGCGCTGGCCGTTCGGTAGTGCCGCGAAGCCTGACCGGAACAGGTCGCAGGTGACCGCGCCACCGATCAGCCCGAGACCGAGGATCGCTGCGGCGATTGCCGACAGCCTGAAGCCGATGCTCGCAAGCCCGAAATAGAGGATGAAGAGGTGGGTGAGTGCGGGAATGTTGCGCATGATCTCGCAATAGGCGTCGATCAGGAAATGGATCGCGCGCAGCCTGCCGAACTGGCGCAGAAGCGCGAGGCCGAAGCCGAGAGCGACACCGAGCACAAGCGATGCCAGCGTGACCAGAACGGTGACGCCCACCCCGCCGAGAAACCCTTCCAGCACCATGATGAAAGTCGATAATCCGGACATGGTGCGGGTCCTCAGTGCCGGATCTGTTTCAGGAAAGCCTGAGTTCTCGCCTCACGAGGGGAGAGTATCAAGTCCCGTGCCGGCCCCTGCTCGACGATGGTTCCTCCGTCGAGGAACATCACCCGGTCGGCGATGTCGCGGGCAAAGGCGATCTCGTGGGTGACGATCAGCATGGTGCGCCCTTCGGCAGCCAGCTCCTCCATCACCTTCAGCACTTCATGCACCAGTTCCGGATCGAGCGCTGAGGTGGGCTCATCGAACAGCATCAGTTTCGGTTTTTGCGCCAAAGCTCGGGCAATCGCCACGCGCTGCTGCTGACCGCCGGAAAGCTCCAGCGGCGAAGCATCGGCGCGGTGGGTCATGTGGACCTTGGCCAGCATTTCCAGTGCCAGTTCCTGTGCTTCCCTTGCCGAAAGCCCGCGCACCTTACGGGCGGCGATCGCGACATTCTCCGTCACCGAAAGATGGGGCCAAAGATTGAACAGCTGGAACACCATGCCCATTTCGGCGCGCTGCGGCGCGAGTTGGCGGTCGCTCATCTGTCGTCCGAGGCTAACGCCGATCCGTTCGCCATCGAGATGAATTTCGCCCGCGCTCGGCTTTTCGAGGAAGTTCAGGCAGCGCAGACAAGTGGATTTTCCCGAACCCGAGGGACCGATCAGCGCGATTTTCTCGCCTGCGGCCACCTCGAAATCGATCCCTTTCAAAACCTCCACCAGCCCATAACTCTTGCGCAGGCCCGTCACGCTCAGGAGCGGGTTCATTGCATTCCCCATTTTGTTTTTGATTAAGGTGACACGGGGCAGAGACCGTGGCGGCTTCTGCCCCGGATCGAACCATCAGCCGCCGGTCTTGCAGGACGGCAATTTGTAGTCGGCCGGGCGATCGACGCCGGCGCGGAAGTTCTCGCCAGCGGGCGTGTACCAGACATCGGCGGACAGGCCGTAGCGCCCGCCGATCTCCTTCATCTCACAGCCCTTCCACATCTCGCCGATTATGGCGTCCACCTTCTGGCGCAGATCGTCGTTCTTCTTGTTGAAGCCATAGACGACCTGGCCGAGACCGGTGAGCAGGGGGAAATCCGAATTGTTGTCGGTGAAGGCGAGGAAATGCATGTCCCACTGCGGGTTTTGCTTGATCGCGTAGGACACGACCGGAGGATCACCGATCACGGCGTCGATGCGACCTGCTATCAGGTCGCGCACGGCGGCATCGGAGGTGTCATAGAGAGAAAGCTCCAACCCTTTGATCTTCTTGAGCTCCGGCACGAAGGAGAAGCCGGTGATGGTTCCGACCTTCTTGCCCTCGAGATCGGAGAGCTTGTCCCAATTCGTCTTCGACGACTGCATGATGCCGTTCTTGAAGTAATGGATCGGCTCGGAAAGCGTCATGATCTTGGTGCGCTTTTCAGTCCAGCCCATGGTGCCGAGCATAACGTCGACGCGGCCCGATTCCACGGAAGCGATGGTGCCCGACCATTCCATCAACGCCGGCTGGATCTTGAGCCCAAGTCTGTCGGCGATCTTCTGCATGATCTCGCCGTCGTAGCCGATCATCTTGCCGTCCTGCCAGCCGGATCCGGGCATATCGCCGGTGAATGCGACGGTCAGCTTACCCTGCTCGACCAGTTCGAAAGCCCTCGCAGAGGGCGAAAATAACGAAAAGCTCCCACTTGCCAGTAGCGCGCACACCACCAGCCTTCTCGAAAGAGAAAGTGCCATTTGTTCGATCCTTGAAGTTATTGTTCCCCTATCCGGTGGCTTTTTGGTTCCGGATACTGTGTTTAACGGAGATCAGTCTGACATTGAGGAAGGGTGTTGAATTGTAAAAAACAGACTTTTTCTTTGAAAATTGACCCAACCATTCTATCGTGAATTGGGAGGGTCGCCATGGTCACTGGTAGCGGTATATCGGGCGCGCAGGCCGATGCGGATTACGTTGGCTGGCTCGACAGCCTTTGGGCGGAAAGGTTGCTTTCAGCGCGCGACCACAAGCCGGATCTCTCCATCGGCATCCTCCTATGGCCGACCTTTCCGATGATGTCGCTGACGGGCGTGGTGGAACCTTTGCGCCATGCGGCCGACTTCGCCGACAATTCTCGCCCGCTCCACTGCCGCTGGTCGATCATGGGCAAGCCCGGGTTTGCCGCGGTCGCAAGCTGCGGCATCCGCGTGCAGGCGGACGCGCCCTACATCAACCCGACCGACTTCGACTATGTCGTCGCGATCGGCGGCCTCCTGCCACAGTTGCGAACCGCACCAGCCTCGCACCGTGACTATATCCGCGTCGCCGCCGCCGCGGGCGTCACCGTCATCGGTGTCTGCACTGGCGCCTTCGCTTTGGCGCAGGAAGGACTGCTCGCTGGTCGAAAGGCCGCGATCCACCCTTTCCATGCGGAAGACTTTCGCATTGCCTTTCCCCGCCAGGCTTTGTCGGTCCGCGACGATTTCCTGATCGAGAATGGCAGGATCACCGTGCCGGGCGGCATTTCCATCCTGTCGCTGATGACCGAACTCATCCGCAATCATTGCGGACCGGATCGGGCGGCCAAGGCCGTTCATCAGCTTTCATTGACCGAACAGAAAGCCCTGAGCGTCTTCGATCACGAGCGCGCCCATTCGTACCGCCACGCCGTCGACACGCGCATCCAGCGCACCATTGTGCTGATCGAAAGCCGCAAAGGCCGCGATATGTCACCAGAACAGGCTGCCGCCACTGTCGGCCTCTCGCCACGCCAGTTCACACGCCTGTTCCAAAAACACGTTGGAATGACTCCCAAACGCTTCATTCTGGAAACTCGACTTCGCTACGCACTTTTTCTCGTGGAGAACAGCACCCTGCCCATCACCGCGATCGCGCTCGAAACCGGCTTCTCCGATTCAGCGCATTTGGCGACGGCATTCCGGCAGAAGTATCAAAGCTCGCCAAGCGAGTTCCGATACCGGTGCAGGTAGGCACTCAATCAAATCAGTTTGACCTGAAGAGCACCGCCATAAGCCAACCGTGGCAGGTCTTTGTGTGGGGTATCGAGGTGTAGAGGGGAATGGGCCTCTAGCGTGCGTCTCCCCCCAAGGGGATCTCACGTCTTGCGCAACTGCCTGATGTACCAAGCCATGATCAGCGAGAGGCTGACGAACACGGCTGCGGCGAGAATAACGGAAGCGACGGCAAGGCGCGGTGTGCCGGCCGAGCGCAGGCTCAGCCACATCAGTACCGGTAGCGTCTGGGTGTCGCGTGTCGTCAGGAAGAGCGCCATGACGAATTCGTTCAGCGATATCACGAAGGCAAACAGGGCCGATGAAATAATGCCCGTCGATACAGATGGCAGGACGATCTCGAAGAAGGTTTGCACCGGCCGGCCGCCGAGATCGTAGGAAGCCTCGACGATACGGTGATCGACGGTGCGGAAGGTTGCCTCCATCAGCATGAATACCAGCGGCATCGCCCAGAGCGAGTGGGCGAGCATGACGAGCTGGCGGGAGCCATAGACGTTGACGCCGAACAGCGAGACATCGCCGAACGCCATTGCAACACCGAGCCCCAGCACCACGCCAGGCATGAACAGCGGCAGCATGATCAGCAGGTAGACGAGCGACTTGCAGGCGAAGTTGAAACGCTCGAAGGCCCAGGCCGCCATCACGCCGGCTGTCGTTGATATGACCGTCGTGCCAAGCGCGATGATGACGCTGCTTTTCAGCGCGTCGACCCATTGGGGACTGCCGAAGAAGTCATAGTACCATTTCAGCGACCATGCCTTGATTGGAAACCGGACCGCGGCGGCATCGTTGAACGACATTGCGAGCGTGACCAGCACCGGGATCGCAATGTAGGCAACGATGAAGATGGTGAAACCGAGTGCCAGGATGCGCAGGACGGTTGCATCTATTCGCGTCCGCGCTGCGGGTGCGGTGGTGGCGTCCGTCGAAAGAGAGTGAGCATCAGCCATTGAGCGCGGTCCGCTTCGAAGTCAGCATGCGGATGACTACCATCACGACGGCGACCCCCATCGTCAGCACAATCGAGAAGGCAGCGGCGCGGGGCCAATTGTGCTTGCCGAGCATCTGCTCCTGAATGAGGTAACCGATTGTCCAGAGCGTATCCGGGCCCAGTGCCGAGGGGGTGGCGTAAGTTCCAATCGCCCAGATGAAGGATTGCGCGAAGGCCGCAGCGACACCGCCCTTGGTCAGCGGTAGCAGTACCTCGTAGAAGGTCCGCACCGGCGCAGCGCCGAGATCCGCGCTTGCTTCTAGCACCTTCTTGTCGATGCCGTCGAAGATCGACAGAAGGATGAAGATAACGTAGCTCAAGCCGACAAAGGCAGCGAACTCGGTATACATCAGGCTGATCTTGTCGGTGATCAGTCCCGATGAGGTAAGCGCGTAGCTGAGCAGGCCGTTTTTCGGAAAGAACATCCACCAGCCAAAGATGATCGAGATTTCCGAAATCAGCAGCGGGCAGAGCGCCAGCGCGATGAAGAGCAGGCGCCATCGCTTGGGCTTCAGCCACACCAGCATCGCGAAGACATAGCCGATGGTGACGGTGACGATTGAGGAGATCAGCGCCAGCCGCATCGTCGTCCAGAGCGCGCTGCTGAAGGTCGGGTCCGTCAGCATTGCTGCGTAGTTATCGAACGTAAAGCCGGGCACATAGAACCGCTGGTCGATATGCTCGTTGAAGCTCATGCGCGTCATGAAGACGATCGGCAGGCCGAAAAAGGCGAGCGCGATCGACAGTGCGGGCGCCATCAGAAGCCAGGGCGTGAGCCGCATGCGCCATCGCGGCGCCCGCCTGGCACCGTCCTGGACCTCCATTTCTGAAACGGCTCGGACGTTCATTGGTAGGCCATCATGTCTGCGGTCTGCCAGCCAATGTCGATGAGATCACCAGCTGCGTGTGCGACTGCGCCAGGATGATCGACAAACAGCTCCACTTTTCCAGCCTTGAAATGGTAGCGGTGCACGTCACCCAGGAACTCGGTGAAATCCAGCCGTGCCCTGAGGCCATTTTCCATATCGGTCCGATCCAGATGCATCCGGCTCGGCCTGATATAGATACGCCAGGCCCCGTCATTCAGCCGACGGGCGAGCCGAAGATCGATCGGCGCCCCATTGCTGTCGACAGCCGCACCAGCGGAAATCTGCGTGCGCAGACAACAGCTTTCGCCGATGAAGGTATAGACGAATTCATTAGCCGGCTCGCCGAACACCTTTTCGGGGCGATCGATCTGCTCGATCCGGCCGCTCCGCATCACTGCGACGCGGCTCGACATCGCCATCGCTTCGCTCTGGTCGTGGGTCACGTAGATGGCGCTGAAGCCGATCTCGTCATGCAGCCGCTTGATCTCGGCACGCAATTGCAGCCGAAGCGACAGGTCCAGCGCCGAGAGCGGTTCGTCGAAGAGCAGAATGGTGGGGCGAACGACCATGGAACGTGCAAGCGCTACACGCTGCTTCTGTCCACCCGACAGTTGCGCCGGGTATCGCTCCTCGTAGCCGGAGAGCCGTACGACTTCGAGCGCCTGCTTTACACGCGGTGGGATATCGGCCTTGGCGACACCGCGCATCCGCAATCCATAGGCCACGTTTTCGGCCACGGTCTTGTGGGGAAACAGCGCTCCGCTCTGGAAGATCGTCGTGGTATCCCGCTGATAGGCGGGAAGGTGGTCGACGCGGTTGCCGTTGATGCGGATGGAGCCGGAATCCGGTTGCTCGAAACCGCCGATCAGCCGCAGGGTCGAGGTCTTGCCCGAGCCGGAGGGTCCAAGCAGAGTGACGAACTCTCCACGCCTGACGTCGATGGAGACATTGTCCACCGCGACGACACCGCCGAAGGCGCGCCTGACGCCGTCGAGTTCCAGTGCATTCGTGTCTGCCAAAACAGTCAACTCCGCATTCGCGTGACGCGGAGCGCCAAACATGACGCTCCGCAAGAGCCTAGGACCGGCTCTGGACTCAGCCTTCGGTCGTTTTGGTGATGGTTTCCTTCATGCGGACGCTGTAGGCATCCCAGTTCGGGCCGAACTTGTCCCAGCCATCGATGCCGAACAGCTTGTAGGTGTTGCGGAGCGCCTCCTCGGTGCGCGGATAGCTCTGCCAATGCGCAGGTGCCTCCAGGCCCTGAAGCGACATGAAGTCGGTCGAGGCATTGAGGAAGTTCTGCTGGGTTTCCTTCTCGAGCAGGTAGCTCATGAAGAGGTCGCTCAGCTCAGAATGCTTGGTGCCGCGCACCTTCATGAACCAGTTCGTATAGGATGCGGTGCCTTCCTGCGGGATCGCCGCTTCGAAGTCGTCGCCATATTCCTTGATGAAGCCATAGGCGTCGGCGGAATACATCATCGCCACCGTTGCTTCTTCCTGTGTCATGAGGTTGGTGAGCTCGGCGCCATCCTTGTACCATTTGGCGACCTTGAGTTTGTCCAGTTCCTTGAACAGCAGCTCGACCTCGTCAGGCGTGCCGAACACCTCGTCAATGCCCGGCTTGCTGGAAGAGAGAAGTGCCGGAATGCAAAGATCCCAGTAGAATGCCGAGGCATCGAGCGTCGCCTTGCCCATGGCCCTCTCGTCCCAGAAACCCTTCCAGCTATCCGGCTTCAGGCCACTCGCCTTTGAGGTCAGCATCCATAGCGAGCCGGTGCCGAATGGAACGCCATAATCCTTGGCGGGTCCGCGCAGTTCGTCGAACCAAGGATAGACATTAGCATTGCCCGGTATCTTCGACCGATCGATCTTGGTGAAGACGTTCTGGGCCATGCCGGTCGCGGTCGTGTATTCGTCAGCGATCGTTAGGTCGAACGGGGGATTGTCGGCCGGTGCGGCGACGATCTGGGCGATCATCTGGTCCCAGCCACCGACAGTCTCGACCTTCGTTCCGTACTTTTCATTGAAAGGCTTGACCACCGTCTCGCGGAAGCTGAGCTCGTGATTGCCCGACCAGGACACGACGATCAGTCCTTCTCCCGCAAATGACGCCTGCGCGGATGCGACGGTCGCACGCCCCAGGATTGCGGGCATGCCGATTGCCGCACCCAGCGCGAGCTTCATCGCGTCACGACGCGTAATGCCAGTCTGAATTCCTTCGGAAGCCATAAGATTCCCTCCCCTTTGTTCAAGATGGGGCCTGCGGCTTTTACCGCTCATGCCCCGCTCACCCGTTGAATTTCCTCACTCGGCACGCGCCCTCGAAAGCGCTTGGATTGGTCGTCGGTAGTCGAGGGCAAGCGCCTCGGCGCGTGGCTACAAGGCCGCGCCGACTTTCAGTCCTTCATAGACCGCCTCCTCCGCGGTGCGCGGAGCCAAGCTGTCTCCGATGATGTGAAGCTCAGGCACCTGGTCGATCAGCATGGCGCTCAGGTCATCCTCAGGCTCGTGTCCGAGACAGAGCACCAGTGTATTGATGTTCTCGAACAGAATTGGCTGTTCGCTGACCGAATGCTGCATGTAGACCGTACCGCTATCGCAGCCATAGAGACGCGCATAGGGCGTGATGCCGACCCCGCTTTTGTGGAGCTCTGCAGCAATGTTGTCGCGGACATATAGCGGAAGCAGTTCGCCGGGATGCGTCCCGTTCACCGCAAGTTCCACGCTACAGCCGTCATTGACGAGCATTTCGGCAATGCCGGGCCCGATCCAATCGCAGCGCCAGTCGGCGACGACCACGCGGCTGCCGGTTTTCACCTGCTTTCTCAGCAACTGCCAGGCATCTACGATTTGGACACTGCCATCCTGGGTTATTTCCGGAAGATACGGCTTGGCGCCGGTCGCAAGCACCACAGCGTCCGGCTTCTCGGTGTCGACGAGTGCATGGTCGACACGCACGCCCTTGATCACGCGCACCTGGGCCAATTCGAGTTCGCGCGACAGGTTGGTGATGATACCACCGAATTCGGCGCGGCGCGGCAGTTGTTGGGCCAGTTGCGCCTGCCCACCAAGTTGGCTGGACGCTTCGTAGAGCGTGACTTGGTGACCTCTGACCGCGGCGATTGCCGCAGCCTTCATGCCCGCCGGACCGCCACCGACTACCATGACTTTCTTCGAGCGCGCGGCGGGTGTCAGCGTTCCGAACCTCAGCTCGCGGCCCGTTTCCGGATGCTGGATGCAGGAGATCGGGAAACCGCGGTGAAAATGCCCGATGCAGGCCTGGTTGCAGGCGATGCATGCGCGGATGTCATCGGTCCGCCCCTCCTCTGCCTTGGTCGGCATTTCCGGATCGCAGATCAGAGCCCGCGTCATGCCGCAGACATCGGCAGCACCCTCCGCCAAAACCGTCTCGGCTTCATGCGGCTGGTTGATGCGTCCGGCAACGAACACCGGAATATTCAATGCGCGGCGGAACTGGAACGCATCATTCGCCAGATAGGCATTTTTATAGGCCATGGGCGCCGCGATATGTACGGCGCCGCCGAGCGATGCCGACGTTCCGGCAGTGACGTTCACATAGTCGAGCAGAGGCTCGAGGTGGCGACAACTCTCAAGCGCCTCATCCGACGTCAAGCCATGCTCGTCGCGCTCGCCGCCGCTGATGCGCATGCCGATGACGAAATCCTCCGACGTCGCCGCCCGGATAGCCTTCAGTGCCTCGACCGCGAAACGCAACCGGTTTTCCACCGACCCGCCGTAGTCGTCGGCCCGGCGATTGACGCGCGGATTGAAGAACTGGGCCGGCAGATAGCCGTGGCTTGCCACAAACTCCACGCCATCCAGTCCGGCCTGGTGCATGCGACGCGCCGCCTCGCCGTAGCCGGCGACGATCTCGTCGATCATTCGCTTGTCAAGCTGGCGCGGCATGACGCGAAAGCGTTCGTTCGGCGATACGGACGGCGCATAGGCTACCGTCAGCAGGCCGTCTCCGCCTTCCATGATTTCCCGGCCCGGGTGGAAGAGCTGCGAGAAGACCACACAGCCATGTGCATGACAGATGTCAGCCAGTTTGCGATAGCCTTCGATGCAATCGTCATCCGTGGCCATCAGCATGTGCGAGGTGTAGCGCGCCGTCTCGTGGACGCCCGCCACCTGGCTGACGATGAGGCCGACCCCGCCGCGCGCACGCGCCTCGTGGTAGGCGATCAGCGCATCGTTGACCAAGCCGTCCGTCGGCAAAGTCGTATCATGCCCGGTGGACATGATGCGGTTCTTCAGTCGCACGCCGCGGATCTGCAGTGGCTGGAACAGGTTTGGAAATGCGGTGGTCGCCATAGACATCAGCAAGCGCCTGTTGGTCTTCGGTTCAAATGCCTTCAGGCCTTGATCTCGCGTGTCCGCCAATCGACGGGATCGAGAGCGTAGAAGACGGTCGCGCCTTCGCCCTCGTAGGCCAGTGCGGTTCCCTTCGGCACCCAGAGCACGTCGCCCGGCACGGTGTCGAAAACCTGCTCGCCAACCCGCAGACGGAATTTGCCCTCGAGCGTGACGATCAGTTCGTCATAGAGAACGGTCCAGGAGATGGAACAATTGTCGAAGCGCGCAATGCCGGCGCCCATGGTTTTGCTGAGTTCGGGGCCGACCAGGCGGGAGATCGTCGCGCGCGCTGGGTCGTCTCCGTAAGCCTCGAAAGCCCGATCGGACTTCTTGAAATGCACAACGTTGGTCATTCGGCTTCCTCCCGTCCCGAACCATCAAAGTGGACCCCTCATTATTTTGTCCGAAGTAAAAATGCGAGCGATTTTTTTAGTCATCCCAAAATCGGTTGCTAATTTTGAGTTTCCGGAGGAGCCTTGGTCGGGCGGTGAAAAGTGGATTTTCCCGCCTCCTCTCTTGCGAAGTGGTCCCCGATCAGCAACAAGAACCGACAGCACATCAAGGCCGGCCATCAGCCCGGAGCGATATCGAAAGTGACCATATCCGCTAAGGACCAACCGGAACCTGAACTGGAAACCGAAGCCGCTGGCGAGGATCTGGTTCTAGGCGAGCGGATTCGCGGCCTGCGCAAACGACGGAAGTTGACGCTCGCCCAATTGGCGGAAGCCTGCAACCTCTCGATCGGCTACATAAGCCAGATCGAGCGCAATCTCGCCTATCCATCCATCCCGGCCCTTGTGAGCATCGCAAAGAGCCTTGGCGTGACTGTGCAATGGTTCTTCGCCGGCGCGTCACCGGTGCCTCAGGATGAACACGGCTATGTCGTGCGGCGCGGCAACCGCCTGAATCTCCAGTATGAACATGGCATCATCGACGAGCTTGTGACGCCGAAGATGAGCCTGCAGGTGGAGATGATCTATTCCCGCCTGCCACCGGGTACGGAGAGCGCCGAAAGCTATACGCATGACGGCGATGGTGTCGGCTTCGTCGTCTCGGGCGAGCTCGAGATGTGGGTCGGCGAGCGCCACTTTCATCTCTATGAAGGCGACAGTTGCTCCTATTCCTCAGGCGAGCCACATCGCTACCGCAATCCCGGCTCGCGCGAAGCGATAATCATTTGGGCTATAAGCCCACCGAGTTTCTGACCGAAGATACTGCCGGGACGGCTCCCCCGGCTAAACCCCTTAGTGTGCGGGCATCAGCCGGACGCTGTGGTCACCGTTTATCGCGACAAGCTGCGAGGGCGGCGGCAGGCTGTAGACGTCGTGTTTGCCGAATTCCTTCGGATAGAAGTCGTAGCCCGCAGGCGGCGGGGGTGCACTCGCTTGGTTGACCAGGCTCGTGCCGGCAAGCTCGGCAAAGGGGTCGGGGATCGCGCCGATCAGCCGCCGTGTATAGGGATGCGTCGGATTGTCAAAGATGCTGTTCCACGGCCCCGTCTCGACGATCTGGCCGAAATACATCACCGCCACGCGGTCGCTCATGTGCTCGACCACGCTGAGGTCGTGACTGATCATAATGTAGGAGAGTTCCAACCGCTCCTTCAGTTCCAGCAACAGATTGATGATCTGCGCGCGGATCGACACGTCGAGCGCCGAGACCGGCTCGTCCAGCACCACCACCTTCGGATTGAGCACCAGCGCGCGGGCAATGCCGATACGCTGGCGCTGGCCACCGGAAAATTCGTGCGGAAAGCGCCTGGCCTGGTCGGGCTTGAGGCCTACCAGGCGCATCATCTCCTCCACGCGCTGTTCCACCTCGCTAGCCTCGATGCCGTGCAGGTGTAGCGGTGCTGCCAGCGAAGTGAACACGGTCTGGCGCGGATTGAGCGAGGCATAGGGGTCTTGGAACACGATCTGCGCCATGCGCGCCCGCTCCAGGCGCGATGGCTGCGCCTCGCCGGTGATCGGCCTGCCCTCGAAACAGATCGTACCGGAGGTCGGCGCCTGCAGGCCGACTATGGACAGCGCCAGCGTGGACTTGCCGCAGCCCGACTCACCCACCACCGACAGGCACTCGCCCTTCTGAAGCGTCAGGCTGACATTGTTGACCGCCCGAAGCAGCTTGCGTGAATGGCTGAACACGCCGCTCTGCACCGGGAAATGAACGCTGAGGTCTTCGACCCGCAGCAGCGGTTCCGGACGATCATTCATGGTGGAAGCACCTCACGAAGCCATCATTGCCGAGATCGACCTCCGCCGGTTTCTGGTTCACGCAAATGGCGGTGGCATGCCCGCAGCGCGGCTCGAAACGGCAGCCGGCCGGAAAATCGGCGATGGACGGCACCACGCCCTCGATTTCCTGCAGGCGTTTGCGCCCATGGCTTCCCCGCGAGCCGAGGCGCGGCAGAGAGCTGAGCAACCCCTTGGTGTAGGGATGCGCAGGGGTGCGGAACACATCTGCCACAGGCCGCTCCTCGGCCATGTGCCCGGCATACATGACGCCGACCCGCCGGCACATCTTGGCGATCACGCCGAGGTCGTGGCTGATCATCAGCACGGCCGTGCCGCGTGCGTCGCAAAGCTCCTGCATCAACTTCAGGATCTCGGCCTGCACTGTGACGTCGAGTGCCGTGGTTGGTTCGTCGGCGATCAGAAGGTCCGGATTGCAGGCGAGCGCGATGGCGATCATGACGCGCTGGCGCATGCCGCCCGACATCTGGTGCGGGTAGTTCTTCACCCGCTGGTCGGGCGCCGGCACTTGCACGCTCGCCAGCGCCTCGACGGCCTTCTTCTCAGCCTCGTGCCAGGTCGCGCCCTGATGCAGCACGAACATTTCCGCGATCTGCCTCCCCACCGGCGAGAGCGGATTGAGCGCGGTCATCGGCTCCTGGAAGATCATGGCGATGCGATTGCCCATGAGCCTGCGCATCTCGCGCGCCGAGAGCTCCAGCAGGTCCTGGCCCTTGAAGCAGATCGAACCGCCGGAAATGGCAAGCGGCCGCTTGAGCAGGCCGATCATGGCAAGCGCCGTAATGCTCTTGCCGCAGCCGGATTCGCCGACCAGCCCGAATGTTTCGCCCCGGCCGATTGAGAAGGAGACGTTCTCAACCGCGTTATGCCGGCTGCCGCCGGCGACGATGTCGATACGGAGGTCCTTCACCTCCAGAAGTGTGTCCGTCCCGCTCATGCCTTACGCGTCCTCATATGCGGGTCGAGCCAGTCACGCAGGCCGTCGCCGAAAAGATTGAGCCCAAGAACGGTGAGGAAGATGGCGATGCCGGGGAAGATCGCCGCCCAGGGCGCGATGACGATGAGCTCGCGCGCGTCGGTCAGCATATTGCCCCAGCTCGGCTGCGGCGGGCGAATGCCGAGGCCAAGATAGGAAAGTGCTGCTTCCGCCAGGATCGCGTCACCCATGCCGAGCGTGGCGATGACCAGCACAGGGCCGATCATGTTGGGCAGGATCTGGGTCGCCATGATGCGGCCGTCGCCATAGCCCAGCGTCTTGGCCGCCTGCACGTAGCCCTGGCTCTTCAAGGACAGCGTCGAGCTGCGGGCGATGCGGCAGGTCCAGGACCAGTTGGTCAGGCCGAGCGCAATGAGCAGGCTGGCGAGGCCGGGGCCGAGAATAGCCATGATCGCCAGGGCGAAGATCAGCGAGGGGATGGAGAGCATCAGATTGGTCAGGCCGTTGACCAGATCGTCCCACCAGCCGCCGAAATAGCCGGCCGAAATGCCAAGCGCGAGGCCGATCATGGTGTTGATCATCTGCGAGCCGATGCCGACGGTGAGCGACACCTGCGCGCCGTAAAGGATGCGCGTGAACACGTCGCGCCCTTGCGAATCGGTGCCGAACCAGAACTGTCCGTCAGGCGGCAGTTCGGCATTCATCAGGTCGGCATCCATGATCGGGTTGAAATGCGCCAGCCACGGCGCGAGGATCGCCGCGCCGATGATGAGGACACAGAGCACGCCGCCTATCACGAGGTTCAGTCTCAAGCCCATAGCACTCACCCGTGGCTGATGCGCGGGTCGATGACCGCGTAGAGGACATCGACCACCGTGTTGACGAGGAGGAAGCACAGCACCAGCACCAGGATGCTGCCCTGCACCACAGGAATGTCGCGCAAGCTCACGCTGTCGATCAGCAACGAGCCCAGTCCCGGCCACGAAAACAGCTTTTCCACCACCACCGCCTGACCCATCATCGAGCCGAACTGCAGGCCGATGGTGGTGATGACCAGCACCAGCGCGTTGCGCACCAGGTGCCACTTCACGAGCCTGAAGCTGTTCATGCCCTTGGAGCGGGCGGTGCGGATGAAGTCGGCGCTCATCACCTCCAGCACCGCCGCCCGCGTGGTGCGCGCAAGCAGCGCCAGCGGCGCGACACCCAATGTCAGCGCCGGAAGGATAATATTGCGCAGGCCCCCGTCGCCATAGCCGAAGCTCGGCAGCCAGCCGAGCGTCATGGCAAACAGATACATCGCCAAAAGGCCGAGCCAGAACTGCGGCAGCGACAGCCCCGATATCGCGCCCACCATGGTAAGGCTGTCAAGGATGCTGCCCGGCTTGAGCGCGGCGATGAAGCCCAGCGGCACCCCGATCATGACCGCGATGCACATGGCCGCGAAGGCTAGCTTGAGCGTCGGCCACAAGCGCTCGCCGATCATATCGACCACCGGCTGGCGGGTGCGGAAGGACGTGCCGAGGTCGAAATGGGCAAGCTGCCAGATATAGTCGCCGAAGCGCACATAGACCGGCCGGTCCAGGCCGAACTCCTGCTTGATTTTCTCAACCACCTTGGGGTCGCTGGTGCCACGGCCGTCGGCAAACATGCTGGAAGCGATGCTGCCGGGCACGATGCTGAAAATGACGAATATCAGCAGCGCCACCGCGACTATGGTCGGGATCATCTGCAGAAGGCGGCGCAGGACGAAACGTAGCACCGGTATGTTCTCCCCACCTGCGATGCAGCGGGCGGGCGTCCGGCGGTGAACCGGAAAGCCCTGGCCGTGCATCGGGGTTTCATGGACGCCGGCGGCGCCCTGATCGGCCGCGCCCCGAGGAGGCGCTACCGCGCGAGGCAGCGAAAGCCGGCAAACGATCTTGCCGGCTCCGCCATTTCAGCCGGGCCTACCGGGTCGGCGCGGTGTCATCGACCCAGAGCTTTTCGTAGGACTGGATCGCCATCTCCATGGCGTTGGGCTGCACGCCATGCAGCCAGGGCTGATAGGCCATGACCGCCTTGTTGTAGTTGAAGAACCAAACTGGCGCCTCTTCCTGCAGCAGGTTGTTGGCCTTGCGCAGCAGGTCGTTCTTCTCGTCTTCGGTCGCGGCCTGACGGGCCGCGTCGATCAGCTTGTCGTAGTCCGGATTGTTGAACTTCGTGTAGTTGCAAGAGGCCTGCGGCGTCTTGGAATAGAAGCAGCGAAGCGCGGTGAGCGAATCCGGCCCGCTTTCCTGCGACCACATATAGGCCTGGAAATCGCCCCCCGGCACCGCTTCGGACAGAACCGAGCTTTCCACCGGCTTGGCTTTCACCTTGATGCCGACCTTGTCGAGCATCGGGATGATGGCTTCGACGATGGTCAGGCCCCAGCTTTCGTTCTGGGTGGCCGTCAGCTCGAACTCGAAGCCGTCCGGATAGCCAGCCTCGGCCAGGAGCGCCTTGGCCTTCTCCGGGTCGTACGGATAGGGCTTGGCGTCCTTGTCATAGGCAGGCGACGACACCGGCAGCCAGCCGGAGGCGCGATAGGCCTTGTCCTTGGCCAGCCGCTTGATGATCAGGTCGGAATCGATCGCATAGTTGATCGCCTGGCGCACCCGCTTATCCTGGAACGGCTTGAAGTCGGGGTTGAAGCCGACCGTGCGCGTATAGACTTCGGCCACCTCCATGATGTTCTTCGCCAGTTCCGGATCGGACTTGTAGGCGACATATTGCGCGGGCCCGAGAACGGAAACGTCGACTTCCTTGTTGCGGAAGGCCACGTCGCGCGCCGAGGCGTCGCCCATGATCATGATGTTGATCTTGTCGGCGTAGGGCTTGCCCTTGTCGTAATATTTGTCGTTCTTCACGACGGTAAGGCGCGAACCCGGCACATATTCAGAGAATTTGTAGGGCCCGAGGCCCACCGGATGGGTGAAGAAGTCCGGCTTCTCCGCCGCGCCGGCCGGATAGATGGCGGTGTAGTTGGGCATGAGCTGATAGCCCGGATCGATCGGAGCGGTCAGCGTGATCGCCAGGGTGAAATCGTCGATTTTCTTGAGGCCGGAAATATCCTTGGCCTTGCCTTCGTTATATTCGGTCGCGCCCTTGATGTTGCTGATGTACTGCGCTGCCGGGTAGCCCTTACCCGGATCCATGATGCGGGTGTAGCTGTAGATGATGTCGTCGGCCGTCATCTGCTTGCCGTCGTGGAAATAGGCATCCTGACGCAGCTTGTAGGTGTAGGTCAGCTTGTCGTCCGAAACCGAAACGTCGGTTGCCAGTCCCAGCACGGGCTTGCTCTCGTTGGCGTCCCAATCGTAGAGCGAGCGGTGGATGGCCTTGGCCCAGAACTCGTCCTGAACCTGGGCGGAGGCGTGGATATCAAGCGACGAGAAGCTGGAGCCATAGGGCGCGACGAAGTTGATGGCGCCGCCGGGACGTGGCTCATCGGCCGTCGCGAAGGACGCGGCCCCGGCAAGCAGAGACGCCGCAAGCGTCGAGATTATTGCAAGTTTCTTGATCATGTTCCCTCCTTTGTTTTCTTCACGCGGGCAGCTTCTGCTGGCGCGCGATCCTCTCGTCCCATGCTGCGCATCGTTCTCCCTTCGATGCCCAGCAATCCGTGCGGCCCTTTCGGCCCTGTCGCTATTGTCTTTCGAAAACCACCTCGCCGCCGCGTAGCGTCATCACGCACTGCGTATCGTTCAATATCTCTTCCGGCTTCGCCGTCAGCATGTTGCGCGAGAACACGGCGATGTCGGCCGCCTGCCCCGGCACCAGCTTGCCCTTCACATGCTCCAGCTTCTGCGAGAAGGCGCCATATTCGGTATAGACCTGCAGTGCCTCCTCCATGGAGACGCGCTCGCGCGCGTCCATCACCGTGCCCTTCCAGGTCTCGCGCGTCACCATGCTGAAGATGTTTGGGAACGGATTGGGATGGCAGACAGGCGAGTCGCTGCCCGTGGCTGGCTTGAAGCCGAGCTCTTTCCAGGTGCTGAGCGGATAGCTCGACAGCGCCCTCTCCTCGCCCAGCACCGAGAGGTAGGCGTCGCCGAAATCGTAGATGAATACCTGTTGCGGGCAGGGATAGATGCCCGCCTTCTGCATGCGCCTATGCTGCTCGTCAGTGGAAAAGCCGCAATGCTCGATACGGTGGCGACGGTCGGGATCTGGCATCGCCGCCAGCGCCTTCTCGTAGGCGGTGATGAGCTGGCCGATTGCCGCGTCGCCGATGGCGTGGCAGGCAAGCTGGTAGCCCTTCGCATGGGCATCCATAACCAACTCTTCCAGATGCTCATCGGTGAGGATCTGCACGCCCGTCGTCCCGTCATCGCCAAGATAGGGCTTGCTCATCCAGGCGGTACGGCCGCCGGCCGAACCGTCCAGGAATATCTTCACCGCGCCGACCTTCAGCATGTCGTCGCCGACGCCGGACACCAGCCCCGCCTCGTAGCATTGCGGCACGATCGACGTGCCCGGATCGCCCAGCAGCACCAGCCATGTGCGCACCGGCAACCGGCCATTCAGCTTGGCGAGATTATAGGCCCTGATCTCGTCGAAGCCGCCGACATGGCCGACCGCCGCATCCATGACGCTGGTGATGCCATAGGACAGCAGCATGTTACCGGCCGCCTCGATGGCGTCGATCATCTGTTCGGTGGTGGGCTGCGGGATCGCCTTGCGGATCAGCCCTTGCGCGTTTTCGGCAACCATGCCGGTCAGCACGCCATTCTTCTGCTCGATCAGCCCGCCTTCGGGCACCGGTGTGCTCTCGTTGACGCCGGCAAGTTCGAAAGCCGGCGTATTGAAGATGGAAACATGGCCGCAGGCGCGTACTAGCATGACCGGATGGTCGGGCGCGGCCGCGTCCAGTTCCGATTTGTGTGGGTGGCGGCCGATGTCGAGCTTGGTCTGGTCATAGCCACGTGCAAGGATCCAGCTCCCGGGCGGAACCGAGGCCGCCTGTTCCTTGATCTGCCGTAGCAGGCTGTCCAGTGTCGGTGCCTTCTGCGGCGTGGCGTCGAGCCAGCCAAGCGTCAAGCCGACTGAGATGAGATGCAAATGCGCATCGTTGAGGCCCGGCGTAGCGAACCTGCCGCCGAGATCGATCAGGCGGGTGTCGCCGCCCTTGAATTTGAGGATTTCATCCTTCGATCCGGCGGCAAGCACCTTGCCCTGCCAGATCGCCAGTGCCTCGACCACGCCCTCGTCGTAGCCGCACCAGATTGTGCCATTGTGCAGAATCGTATCGGCCTGCAAAAACTGCCCTGCTGACATTCAGCAGTCCCCTCCCTGAGCTCACGCCGCGTCAGGAGGCAGCCTTCCATCATAACAACATGCAATCAAGTGGTTGAATTGCCCAAACCACACGAAAAATTTTTTGCGATGATAGCCTTCATCAAAGACGAGTGTTTTGAGATCGCCCGATTTCCTGGCGATCGGGCAGGCCTCAAGCGCCGTCGGCAACACGTCCGACGCCCTCGCTGAATCCATCGTGTCCTTGGTCAGCTGGTCGCCTGGGTAAGTTCGCCGCTGTCGAGCTCAGAGGCCCGTTGCTTGCCTAGCAGGTCCACATAGATTCGTTCCACCGCGTCGGCGAGGCGGGCATAGTCCCGGTTGGCTTTAACCCATGCCGGCCCCTTTGCCCCCATGGCTTCCGCCTTTTCGGGATCGTCGAACAGGCGTGCGACGCCTTCCGCCATGGCCTCGCCCGAATATGCGGTGACGAAGCCGGTGCCGCTGCCGTGGATCACCTCGTTCTGGTCGTAGTGCACAGTACCGACTACCGGACGCCCCATGGCCAGATATTCGACCAGCTTGGTCGGCGTCGCGACCTGCTGGGCAGCGTCCATCATGAACGGTGAAAGACACACATCCGCCCGCTTCACCCAGCCCAGCGCCTCAGCCAAGGGCAGCCGCCCGGTGAAGATCACGCGATCGGACAGACCAAGTTCTTCCAACCGCGCGTTCAGTTTGTCGCGCTCGAAGTCGGGCACCGCGCCAATGAGCACCAGAACGGCATCATGACCCTCGGCGACCAGCTCGGCCAACGCATCGAAGGTCAGATAGGTCAAGATGCTGACGACATTGGCGCACAAATAGGCCATGCACTTCTTGCCGGCCACCCGGGGGTCGTCCACTGGCCGGATTGAGGCAGCGTTGTAGCGCTCGGTCGACACCCCCATGGGTATCGGGGTCATCTTCTCCATCCGTATGCCGCGAAAGCCGACGCGCTCGCGCATCCGCTCTGACTGCACGATGACATGACTGCTGAGCGGCAGCGCCACCTTGTGAAACAGGAAGTTGCCGGTGACTGCATAGGCGATGCGCACCAGCCGAGCGGGCCAGCTCATGGGAATCAGATTTTCGAGGGCATCGCGTAGCCGTCCCTCAAGGACGGGATAGCTCATCCAGAACAGGCATGGCGTTCCGGAGATCTTGCCCGCAAGGCCATACGTTATCGCCCACAGCGGTTGGTCGCGCACTTGGATCAGATCATAGTCGCCTCGCGCTGCCCGCCATGCCAGCTTCAGCCGAAGCCAGTTCTCTGCCACCCTGTAGCGAAGCGAGCCGAGTTTTCCGTTCATTTGGCGATGTGCGACGTAGAACCGCTCGGCACCGCGTTCGTCGACACGCGCCGGACCATCTTCGAATGGGCGCAGGCTCCAGTCGATCTTGAGCCCGCGACCGACCAGATGATTGGAAAACAACTCGACGAGGTCGACGCGGAAGGCTGGGTAATCGTCAGGCGCGACAAACAGCATGCGGACGCCGGCCAGCGCCCCTTGCGATGGGATCTGGCCCGAATTCGTTTCGGATGCCTTTGCGGCCAAGCCTTTCATCGAAACCTCACTCGGAAGGACGGCGCAACAGATACGCCTGCGCTGTCTTCAGACGTTGCCATAAGAACTTGTTTTGGCGCATGCGCGCCTTCACCGCCTGGCCAAGCCGGATCGTTGCGATCATGGCCGACCCGAGAGGCGTGAAGGCAGCGTATGCGTCATCCAATTCGTGGATGATGTCGCACCAGTGCGTCTTGTACTCTTCGTAGCCGACGCCAAGATCGTAAGTGGTGATGCCGCGCTCGCAACACTCCTCGATGTGCTTAAACAGAAGCACGTGGCCGGGGCTCTGGGAGACGAGTTCGTCCTTGGCAAAGGTCATGAAATAGCCGTTCAGGCGGCCACGATATATTCCCGCGGCGCGCACAGCCCGTAACTTGCCGTCGACGGAAAGTTCCGTCATTTCCAGCAGCGGTTCGTCCATGGTCAGAGAGCGCTCAAGTAGTTCGCGGAAGAAATCCAGCACGCCCGGCTCGGCAAAGCTGTTGAGTTTGCCTTGCTCAGTAAGCCTCAGCGCCTTTTGTTCGAAGAAGAAATCGAGGGCGGCGCTGGCCTGCGTAAGGTCCTCCGACGCCCCATAATGCAGGGTGCCCACCTTGGCCATTCGGCGCTCTTTGGTGCGGACTCCACGCCTGCGCCCAGCGCCATTGGTTTTTTCCAACACTGCTTCGAATCCGCCGGCAATGTCGAACGCATAGCCCTCCGTGGCCGATGGGCTTCGGGGCAAGCTGGCGAGCGGCTGGACCACGCCGTCAAGGATTCTGGGCATTCTCACAAGCACTGCGCAATCGGCATCGCTCAGCGCGTGTGCAAGCATCCTTTCGACCTCACTACGCTTCATGGAAGACATAGCCGCGACCGCCTCAGCACTCCAGAGGCCGAAATTGTAGCCGGAATGATTGCCGCCGATCCATTTTGCCACGCGTGCTGGTCCGACCCTTGAAATCGCGAGCGGCAAGATGAAGGCTGGGCGACCGTGAAGCTTGCCCAGCACAATCGCAGGCCAGGCCTTCTCGTGCGGCAAGACGTGTCGGACGTAAGCGTCGACCCAGTCGTAACGCTGGAAGATGGTTCCGTATCCGGTCGCTTCGAGTTGGCGCCATTCGCCCTCGATAGCCGACGGTGTGGTGACCATCTCCACGTCGAATGGAGCAGACTGTGCTGCCGTTGGGCTGGAGATTGAATTCAGCGGCGACGTCATTATTCCATGCTTCCTGAAACCGGTGCTGGATGCAACGGGTCAAGTTGGTTCAATCTTGCGTCCTCACCGAGGAGCAACCGAGGCAGTCATCGCCCGAAATTTGTCAAGACGGCAAACGGATTGCTTCCACACGAGAGTTTGCCTCGAAGACGCGGCACGAAGGTTGCGCGTGCCAGTCTCTGGGAACATCATCGTCGTGCTCTACGCAGACCGCCGCGTAGCACCGGGGAGATGCAGTCGATCACCTCGAGGTGCTCTGAACTGTTGAGTGTGTGGATCTTAGGATAGGTCGACTTGTCCGGCGACAGGATCGGGACTGGAACGGTCAGCCGCACCTTCGTCTCGTCAAGTTCGACGACATCGGCAAGGCCGAGCGCACCACCATATTCGTCGGTACCGTCCTGCAACGGCAACACGATCCGATCGCCCACGCGCACGAAACGTCCCCCGGGCCTGGCAGCAGCCCGATCTATCCTGATCGGATTGGCCGGATGCGGCACCCACGGCCCCTGCAGCGACTTGGCATGGAACACAACAAGCGTATCGGAGGCGCTGCCATAGCCGTCGCGCTGGGTGGCGAACAGCCACAGCCGGTCGCCATGCTCCAGCACGGTAGCGTCATACAACTCGCGTTCGGAAATCAGCACTTCATGCCTTTCCCACCGGTCCGGAAAGGATCCCGCACGATAGAGCACCAGATTGCCGCCCGCTCCGCCCTCGGGCAGCATCCAGATCTCGCCATCATGGCTGAAGACCTGCGGATAGGACAGGTGATAGGGCTCTTCCAGAACGCAACGCGGCACCGTCGCCGTGCCGTCGCCGAACACTTCGGCCATCGAGATCACGGCCTTGTCGCCACCGTGGCGAAAATCTTCCACGAAGATAAAATGCCGCCCCTGCCATTCGAACGGGAACGGATCAGCGTAGAAGCGACTGCCATCGTCAGGCAGGGTGATCCAGGCCTCGCCCGCCAGCAGCCCGGTATCGGCTACCCTCCTGCCCTTGTGAAACCGATAGCTGACATTCCAGCGATGCAGGTTGAAGGCGAGCCTCTTGACCACGCCGGTAACCTGTCGTGGCACCACCGAGAGCATATAGGCACTGACCATTTGGCCACTCGTCGGGCGTTCGCCCTCGGAGGGCCGTCCGACAGACACTCGTCCAGCGGGTTCATCGTTCAGGTAACGCTGGGCCGTATCCACCAGCAGGGTGACCATGCGCGCCAAAACGTCTTCGATCCCACGAACGATCGATAGACGGCTATCCACCATGGGCGCGGCATGGGCAACAGGGTTGACGCCATCAAGCAGGATGTCGACGTCGGGCAGCTGTCCGAGCATCAGCAGCCTGGCTGCGTTGGAAAGCGAGGGGCAGCCGTGGAAACTGGGCGCCAGCACGGGCGAAGCAAATTGCTGATCGCCTCCGCTCAGATCCAGGCGCAATGCAGCATCCGGCCGTGCTGGCGACAAGATCGGGGCCTGCAGCGTGTCGAGCAGGCTGTTCAACCGAACACGAAGCACTGTGCGCTCCATTTGGAGGATATTCTTCAGCGTCGGCGATATTGCGGGCGTATCGACACCTACCAGCGCAACATCGTGGCCGTTTTCCCGAAGGCGGTCAGCTACGACAGCATGCAGGCGGCACACCGCATTTGCGGGCACCAGAACATCAATCGCACTCATTGGAAAACCGTCAACACCGCCTTCTGCCTCTCCCACACAGTAGCGCGCAATTGCTAAGGCCCTTTTAAAGGTGACGGTGGAGACAGACGCAGTTCGCGTGGCGATCCGCGCCTGATGCGAAACAACACATAATTATGGATTCTGCTAAAGGGATTTTCGGGATGAATCAGATAGGGCAATAGCTGCCTTCGCGAATCCTGCAATCTCGTTGAGAGCGCCGCTACCCATTCGTTAAGAGGAAGTTAGCCGCTGTTAATCTAGATTTGCGCCCTTCGGACGGATGGATACCCAAACAGGAGGGTGGTTAGTGCGCGGCCAGACGCAACTGTGTTCATTGCAGCAATCAAGGGGTTTTGCGGCAATGGCCGTCGTCGCCTTCCATCTGACGATAATGCTGACGCTGCCGCGCTATCTGGGTCAAGAAATCTTTGCCGACTTCACCCGGCGCGGCAATCTTGGTGTCGATTTCTTCTTTGTGCTTTCTGGTTTCATCATCGCCTTCGCCCATGGTCGCGATATCGGCCGCCCTGATCGCCTACGCAACTACCTAATGCGCCGCTTCGTGCGGCTGTTCCCGGTTTACTGGGTTTATGTCGGCATCTTCTGCGTATTGGTGGCAATAGGTTTCGGAACAGCTGCCACGCTGCCGGATACGGCCGGCCACTGGATTTCGACCGTATCCCTCATCCGCCTCGACAATTTCGTGTTTCCCATCGCGCCCGCTTGGACCCTCGTCCACGAAATGGCCTTCTATCTCGTCTTCGCCCTTTTCATCGTCAGCAGGCGCTCCGGCATGGCGGCCTTCGCGCTCTGGATGCTTGGCTGCCTGCTGCTGCGCGAATATCCCGACTATGCCGACTGGACGCCGAGAACCACCTATCTCTCGCCGCTCAACCTCAATTTTCTCGTCGGTATACTGGCCTTCTATGGCTGGACGCACGGCAGGCCGATTGTCGTCAAATGCGCGTTCGTTGTTGGTCTTGCGCTGCTGATCGCAATCTATGCGCTCGAAGCGGGGGGTATGCTCTACAGTCGTCTACAGATCGCCTACGCCGTCGCTTTCGGGCTAATCATCGCCGGCGCCGCGGCTCTTGAGTCCGATGGACAATGGCCGTCCAAAGTTCGGCTTCTCAACCTGATCGGCGATGCATCCTATTCGATCTATCTGACCCATATTGCCTTTCTTGGCCTACTGGCCAAGATCATGATGGGGCTGACGGCTCACATGCCGGTACCGCCGAAGCTCTTTTATATATCCGTATTCGTCGGCACGGTTGCCTGTGGCTGCATCCTCCACCTGCTGGTGGAGCGTCCTCTGGTCGAATTCTTCCGAAATCGGCTAGCCGGCAGATCGGAATTTCCCCTCGTCCAGCAAAAGGCGAGCTGAAGGCAAGGCCCCTCTATGGCGTGCGCTACTTCGGCGCCGCCGCTTGTCGCCATCATCGCCCGATGACCTTGGGACCGGTGGCGCAAGCTGCGGTCTGGGCGCCTTGACGAGCCTTGTTAGGGACTAGTCCGCGGGGAGCAATTGGAGGGTCGGATCGCATCTGACGCGACCCAATCGCAAATCCTCGGCTTCAGCAATTCTCTACCGTCCCGTTGCATTACTTGCTTGTTGGGTTGTAGAGCCAACACCCTGACGGGAACGGAGACAGACATGGAATTTCGCAAGGACATTAACGGCCTGCGTGCGGTTGCCGTGCTTCTTGTGCTGCTGTTCCATTTTGGTGCGCCCGGTTTCGATGCCGGCTTCATCGGCGTCGATATCTTCTTCGTCATCTCCGGTTTCTTGATGACTGGGATCATCGCGTCGGGACTGGAAAAGCGCAGCTTCTCCATTCTCGGCTTCTACCGGGCGCGGCTCGTCCGGCTCTACCCCGCCCTTCTTGCGTTGGTCGCCGCCACGCTGTTTTTTGGACTGGTCTTTGTCGAGCCCGGCGCTCTTGAGGGCATCGCGCGCGACGGCATCTCGGCGCTGCTCTTCTTTTCAAACATCGTGTTCTGGAAAGAAGCCGGCTATTTCGGGGCTCCGGCCGACACCATGTGGTTCTTGCACACTTGGTCGCTTTCAGTCGAATGGCAGTTCTACCTAATCTATCCGATCGTCCTGGCTGTCGCCTTCCCGCTGCTTCCACACCGCACCGCCCGGTACGGCCTGCTGCTGGTGGGTTTCATCCTATCGCTGGCGCTTTCGGTCGTGGCGGGCACGGTCTTCGCCAACGGGCAGATTGTGTCGGCAGGCTTTTATATGCTGCCTCCAAGGGCGTGGGAGATGTTGGCCGGAGGCCTCGTCGCCCTGTGGCCACGGCGGGCGGCTTGGTGGGCGCCACGCGCGGCTGGAATCTTGGAGATCGCTGGCGTCGCCATAATCCTTTCGGGCCTGTTCCTGTTCTCCGAGGAAACCCCTTGGCCCTCATATGCGGCACTTCTGCCTGTTGCGGGGACCATGCTGGTTCTGGCCGCCCGTACGCCGCGCTCGGTCCTCGCGTTTGCGCCCTTCCAGTGGGTCGGGACGTGGTCGTACTCGATCTATCTCTGGCACTGGCCGCTGGTCGCGGCGATCGCCTATTTTGGCGTGTCGGCGGCAGCGGTCGCCCCGACCGCCTTCGCACTTTCGCTCCTTGCCGGCTGGGCGTCCTACAGTTTTGTCGAGCAGCCTTGCCGTACCTTGCTGAAGGGAACTGCAGGCCCAAGCCGTCGTGCCCGTGTCGGTTTGGTGGCCGTGTTGGCTTGCCCCGCGCTGGCGGTGTCCGCTGCCTGCGCAGTCATCATGATCGAACACGGCCTTCCGCAACGAAACGAAGCGGTAGCGGCTATCTACGAGGACAGCCTCGCCGCTACTGCCGACTACCGCTTTCCCTTGAACCGTTGCGGCGGAACCACAACCTTCGGAACGGCACTGAGGCCTTGCACGGTAGGCAGCGCATCGGAACACGAGGACGTGCTGGTGATTGGCGATTCGTTCGCCCAGATGTGGTATGCGCGCGTCGCCGAACTCGAGCCGAAGCTCACCGACCATGCCGTGGTCTTCATCACCATGGGAGGCTGTCCGCCCATCGCCGGACTGGAGAGGAAACAGCCCGGCTTCGGCTGCGCTTCCTTCCACCAACGAGAGATGGAACAGGCGCGCAGTGACCGCTACCGAACAGTCATCTTGGCGGGAATGTGGACCTCTTACTTTACGAAGGACAGAGCGAACTCGATGATCTGCGGCAAGGATGGGCACTGCCTTTCGACTGGCACCGAACCCGGCCTGAAGGCTGCGCTCGACAGCCTTGCCAGCGAGATCGAGGAATTGCGCGCACTCGGCAAGACCGTTGTGGTGCTGACGACCGGCCCGTATCCGGGCTTCAACGTTCCCGCCGAACTGCGCCGGCGCGTTTTCGCAGGGAATGCCCTTGCTGCCGACTGGACCTTTGATTTCGCGGCGATCATGGCCCAATCTCAACCCATTGATAAGGGTCTGGAGATGCTGGCCGGCCGTGGAGCAAGTGTTATCGACCTTGCGCGACTGCTTTGCCAAGGCACGACCTGTTCGGCTGCACGCGACGGCGTTTCCCTCTACAAGGACGCCTCGCATCTGCGCTCGAACTATACTGCTGCCGTTGGCAATTTCCTCGACCCGTTCATCCGCTAGGAGCGGCCCGAGTCCGGACTGGCGGAGGTAAATCGCAAAACGACCTCCGTGGGCGATGGTGCAACACTTTAGGTTCTTACTATCCGGCGTATATCCCGCAACCGGTTCCCATTTTCCGAGATGCGTCGGGGTCGGCTCGGTACTTATCATCAACCATGTTGATGCCCATCTCGCTGCTCTTGCCGCTCGCCTGCGACGGATGCGTCACGTCGGGCGACCAGTGCGGCTGTCGTTGTCGGGGGGACGCCGCCTGCGCCTGCAAGCGGCGTTCCGCTGCCGGTGCGGGGTAGCACGTCATTGGCCGGATCCGGCCGCATGGCTGGCAAGTCGTCCGTTTTCGCCCTTGTGACCAGAGCCAAGATCAACACCGTTGGAATGGTGAGCATGGTGGTCTTGCCGCTGATGCCGACGGTGGTGGAAATAATCAGGAAGACAAAGAGCAGCGGCAGGATGGCGCCTCGCCCGCTCGCGCGCAGCATGTCGACGAACCAGCCTGCGACGCCGAACCACAACACCGTCGACATGACGATGCCATAGCGCACGAGATGGCCGACCCAGGAATTTTCAATGCCCTCGGTCAAGCCGTTCCATCGCACATTTGTCTCAAGGCCCAGTTTGGTCTGCCCGACCAGGAACTCGCGTAAGCCGAGGCCGCGAAACAGGCTGAACAACTGAATGCGGCTCTGAGCGCTGCTTTTGTCATTCAGGAAGCGATTGAGGAAATTGTCGAACAGCCCCATCTGGAACATCGCCGTCACCGCGACGACGCCGAGCGGGGCAAGCACCAGAACCGCCAGCAGCATCCGGACACTGACGGCCCGGCCACAAAGAAAGCGCAGCACATTCAGACCCATGACCACCGCCGCCACTGCATAGACGACCGTGAAAGAGGTCCGCGAACCGATGAACGGCATGGTCACCATGCAAACCAGTAGGATCGGCAGCCGCCAGCGTTGGCTCAGCCCGCGCACGTCGCGAACGGTGATCAGGATGACGGCATAAACACCGGTGATGAGGGCTCCGATCAGCGGGTGGCCAAAAAGTGCGGTCGCCCGAAACTCCCACGTCTGTTCGCGGTCGCCAAGAACGAAGGGGAACAGGCGCCAACCGGACAATCCTTCGACGATCGCCAGGAAGCAGTTGAGCACCATGATGATATGCACCGCACGGGCGATGCTCAGCCGCGTGCGCTCGCCGGCATCCGCAAACAGCATAAAGATCAGCGCCGCGGCCATCAGCGTATCGATGAGAAAGGAAGCGGGCTGATCGGCCTTGTAGCGGGAGATGAACACCCAAAGCAGGATGCAGGCGGCAAGCAGAAAGACCGAGCCCATGCACCGAAAGAGAAGATCGATCAGATAGCCGACCGGATTGCGATTGGCGATCACAGCAAGGCCAAGCGCCAAAGAAAACAAATAGGTGGCTGGATGGATCTTGGAGACGACCGAGCCTCCGACTGAATTGTAGGGGATCCCGAAGAATTCCAGGGCAAAATTGGACAACGACAGCAGCGCCACCACGCCGGCCAAGAGCAACAGATCGACGATGCCGCGGCCCGTTCTGGGCGGCAGGCTCGAGATGCCGGCTGCCGCCGGCCTCTCGTCAATCCCCGATCTCGCCGCCATCGTCATCCCACGCACAAGCCATCGCCCCTGGCCAACCCTAACTCATTGATCTTTCCAATGAATGAAGCGCGCGGTAATCGTCGACTCACACATTCCTGCTAGACAAATCACGGGAGCGTTCCATTGGCGGGGACGAGACCTGATGACTAGCTTGGCTCGTGTTCCAATTCGCGGCTCAGGATCCAATAGATTCCCTGCAGATAAGCTTGTCTGTTAGTTGATTGCGCAGCGCCAGCTTGAAACAAAAAGTCATCGTTTAGGAGAACAATGTGGAGAAGCTTTATTCCGTCCAGTACCTCCGCGCCTGTGCCGCAATATTGGTTCTGGTAACGCACGCGTTTTCCTATCAGATCGGCGACGGTAACCCATTCGTTGGACTCTCAGGTCGTTCTGGCGTCATATTGTTCTTCGTCATCAGCGGCTTCATAATGGTCTATATTTCCGGCGCTGCGTCTTTTTCGGCCTCCACTTTTCTCAAGCGCAGAGCCATTCGCATCGTGCCGCTCTACTGGCTGTTTACAAGCTTCGCCGCTTTGTTGGCGGCTCTGGCGCCGAGCCTGTTCAAGAATACTGTTTTCACCTGGCCGCACTTCCTTCAGTCGCTTCTGTTCATCGTCCACGAAGCGCCTGAAACTGGCAGCGCGAGCCCGCTTCTTTCACTCGGCTGGACGCTCAACAGCGAAGCATATTTCTATGTCGTCTTCGCGATACTTGCTTTCCTGTCCGCAACCTCTCGCCTGGTTCTCCTTACCGCATTCTTCGTCGCAACATGGCTGGCAGGACTGCTGATCGCACCCACCGACCCCGTCCTCCAGTTTTATCTAAGCACCTCGCCGCTGGCCTTCGCTGCCGGCACATGGATTGGCTGGCTCTCTTTGAACGGCGACTTTACAGCTGACAGATGGCACATCTGGGCGCTCGGACTTGTTGCGGCTTCAGGCGCCGCGCTCGCGCTCGCACTTGTATACAATAATACGGGCTTGATTAGCCAGATCCGCTTCGGCGGCCAGGTCGCCTGGGCCGCCGCTCTGCTTCTGCTTGGCCTGGTGCTGGAAACGAAACTCAAGCGCTGGAGCCTGCTCGAACAGCTCGGCGACGCATCCTACGCCGTCTACCTGTCACATATCTTCGTGATCGGCGCCGTGACTTATTTGGCCAAGCGCATTATTGGCACGGGTGGAGCAATGACAGTCATGCTGATTGCTGCGGTCAGTATCGTGGCGGCCTGCGTAGCCGGCATAATAATCCACAAGATGATCGAAAAGCCTTTACTTCGCGCACTGAATGGCAAGCGAAAGGCAGTCGGGACAACATTCGCCGGAGCTGTCGCGGGCGCCGCCGAAAGAACCTAACTCGCCGTTGGGTCGCGAGATGAATGTGGTTGGCTAGAGCTGAGCGTTGGTGGTGCAGCCTACCTGGTCAGGCAGGCTGTGGCAGCGACACGGACCGTGTTCGGCCGATCGCAAACCGTGTGAAGCCGATATAGACCAGGGTCTGCAAGCCCCAGGCGATAGCACGCGCAATGATCATGCCGTAGGCGCCGTGATCCTGCAGAAACCAGGTGCCGATGATGAAGGTCGCCGCCCAACCGGCGGTGATCGAAAGCCCGGTCCACATATAGCCTGACGATACCGGCACCTGTCCCAACGGCAGGGCTCCCGCAATCATGGCCGAGGCGAACACGACGATCATGAAGATCGGCCAGTGCTGCGCGGGATCGAGTTTAAACAGGAGCAGGAACCAGTCGCCGAATAACATCATGACCACGACGAATCCGATGGCGATGACGATGTTGGTACCGATGCCCATGCCGAGCACGTTGAGCACTCGACGGCGGTTGTGTTCACCGAATCCGGTTGACAGCATCGGAATTGTCACCTGCACCACGATCTGCGGTGCGAACAGAAGCAGGGTCTCGAGCTGCATGGCGATGAAGTAGAGGCCGACCTGCTGAAGGCCGTCAGGGTTGCCGACCACGATCGTCGTGCAGATCCAGCTCACCGGCTCGTAAAGAAGGCTCGCCAGTAGCGCAGGTATGGCGTAGCGCGTTATCATCGGCCATTGCGACAGCGCTCCGCGAAACGCGAGCGGAATGCCGCGCGCCTTCAATGTGCGAAGCATAGCCGGGGCAGTGATCAGGCTGCCCGCGAGATAGGCGCAGCCTAGCGCCGCAAAGCTGCCCGTCAGGCCGTGGAAATAGAGCCCGATCGGCACCGACGCGATCATCAGGCCACCCATGATCATGTTGAGTCGCGCAATGGTTTTGAATTGCTGCAGGCCGTTAAGAATGGCGACCTGCACGTTGTTCAGCGCGCTGACAACAACGATCGGCGAGATGACCTTGAGATAGAACGCCAGTTCCGGCTGCTTCAGGAGCCGGCCGGCGATCGCGTCGGAGAAAAGGAAGATTGCCAAGGCGATAAGAGCGCTGGCACCCGCCACTAGAAGCAGGGCCATGCCTGCCAGGCGCCCCGCAGTGCCCGGATCGGTCGCAGCGTATGCGGCAATGTTGCGCGTGGCCATGAGGTTGACGCCGGTGGAGGCGAGGAAGGTGGCCGAGACCAGAGTGCTGTAGGTGACACCGAACCTACCGACGGATTCGATGCCGAACCAGTGCGAGATCAGGATGGTCGTGATCATCGGCGTCAGCCGGACGGCCACAGTGCCGAGGATTGACCAAATCAGCCCGAGGCTAAAGACGCGAAGGTCAGCCGATTGGGAGATCCTTGTCCTGAGGGACCGCATCAATTCTCGCTCCTGCTGGTAGGGTCGTTCCGGTGACTGCTTAGCAGTTATGTGTGAGTCGACGATTACCGGGCGTTTCATTCATTGGAAAGATCAATGAGTTAGGATTGGCCCCAGGGGCGATAGCTTGTGCGTGGAATGACGATGGTGGCAAGATCGGGGATTGACGAAGGGCCCGCGGCAGCCAGCATCCCGAACTTGCCGTACAGGCCGGACCGCAGCATCGTCGACCTGTTGCTCCTGGCTGGCGTGGTGGCGCTGCTGTCGTTGTCCAACTTTGCCCTGGAATTCTTCGGACTCCCTTACAATTCCATCGGAGGCTCGATCGTCTCCAAGATTCATCCGGCCACTTACCTGTTTTCGTTGGCGCTTGGCCTTGCCGTGATCGCCAACCGCAATCCGGTCGGCTATCTGATCAATCTACTCTTTCGGTCATTGGGCTCGGTCTTTCTGCTTGCCGCCTGCATCCTGCTTTGGGTGTTTATCTCCCGCTACAAGAACGACCAGCCCGCTTCCTTTCTGATCGATACGCTGATGGCCGCGGCGCTGATCGTTATGCTGTTCGCGGATGCCGGCGAGCGCACGCGGCTGAGCATCGCCCGCGCGGTGCACATCATCATGGTGCTCAACTGCTTCCTGGCGATCGTCGAAGGATTGTCCGGTTGGCGCCTGTTCCCCTTCGTTCTTAACGGCCTCCAACAGACATGGGAATATCGGGCCACGGCGCTTTTCGGCCATCCGCTGATCGGAGCCCTGATCACCGGTGTCTATGCCGTCATCCTGATTACCGTTCGCGACGTGCGGGGGCTGAGCCAACGCTGGCGGCTGCCGATCCTGCTACTTTGCATGGTGACCATGCCGTTTATCGGTTCGCGGACCTCTTTCACGGTCGTCTATGCAGTGGCGGCGGCGGTCATGGGTCTGAAGGCGCTGCGCTTTCTACGCGGCGGGGCAGTCAGTGTCCGGATGCTGCTGGCGGTTCTGGTGCTTGCCCCGCTCGGCGTCGTCGCGGTGACGGCGATGTTCCAGATGGGGCTGTTCGACAATTTTCTCAATCGTTTCATACACGATAAAAGCAGCGCTCAGAGCCGCATTCAGTTGTTCAGCCTGTTCCGCGACTTCGGCTTGCGCGAATTCCTGGTCGGGCAGACCAGCCTCGTCCTTGACACAAATGTGCGATGGAACGGCTTGACCGAAGGTATCGAGAATTCCTGGGTCGGCCACCTCGTGAGCTATGGCATCGTCATGTCGGCGGTGCTGTGGTTCGGCATCGCAGGCTGGTTCGTCGACATGCTGCGCGCCGGCGGGCGAGGCGCCATCCTGCCGCTGCTCTTTGTCTTCCTGATTATTTCCACCACCGTCGGCATCAGCGGCAAGACCACCATGCTCACCATCCCGACGGTGCTAATCCTCGCTCTGGTCGCTGGGGAGGGGGCGGATGGCTTGCCCGCCATGCGGCCGGATTCGACCAATGACGTGCTGTCCCGCATCGGTCGCGGACCGCCGCCTATAGTTGCGGGCGGCGCCCGTCTTCCGACCATCAAAGAAGCGCGCCTGAACGGTGATCAGCCGCAGGTCAGGCCCCCAGGTTTCGCCACTACGCCGGTGACAGGCGAGGCCTGAATCGCTCAGGAATATGCAACAATGGATTTGCTTGCAGCCGAAATGGACTCCGTTCGCCAATGCCGCTGACACGCCGTCAATTCCTTTCTGCCTCTGCTGCAGCGCTCATGACGCCACCTGCGCACGCAGGCGCAGCTCCTAGATCCAACCCCGGCTTCCGCCGCGGCGGGGCCGTGCACTCGATGATGAACTGGGGCGCACTCCAAGACGGCGATCCCGGACGTTACTTGCCGCGTCCATTCGAGACGCCGCGGAATGCCTTTCCCGCCGCGCTGATACAGGATTTCGCCCACTCCGGGTTCGATTTCATCCGCCTCACTCTGGACGTCGGTCCGTTCATGCAGTTGCAAGGTGCAGATAGGGAAGCGCTGGAACAAAAGCTCATCGACAATATCCGTCTGTTTCACGATCTCGGGCTCGCCGTCATCGTGGACGTCCATCCGGTGGAGCAGGTGCCCGCCTATTCACCCCAATCAATCCTCGACGATCTGGAAGGGCCACTCTTTGCCGACTACACCGCGATGATCGGCCGACTGGCCACTCTGTTGGCCGCTGTCCAGTCGGGGAACGTAGCTCTGGAACTCATGAATGAGCCGGTTATCCGCGAGGCAAGTCACCGCACGCAGGTCAAGGTGTGGGGCGCGGCTCAACTCGTCCTGCATGACGCAGCGCGGCGGGCTGCAGCCGATCTGCCGCTTCTGCTGACGGGGGCGAATTACGGCGGCATAAGCGGACTCACGGATCTCGACCCGTCACCCTTCATCGACAGCAACACGCTGTTTTCGTTTCACTACTATCTGCCGATCAGTTTCACCCATCAGGGGGTCGACTTCGGAACCGCCGACGCTCCCGCCTCACCCTATGTCGTCGACCTTCCCTATCCGTATGACGCTGTTCCGGCGCAAGAGATCGCAGCGGCGATAGAAGGGCGCATCGCCGCCGATACCGCGCTTGACGTAACGGGCAAGGAAGCCACGCGGAACCATGCCCAGCAAATCCTGCAAAGCTTCCTGTCCGGCGCTTGGAACCGCGAACGTATCGAAAACGACTTTGCCGAGGTCGGAGCCTGGGCAGACCGTAATGGCGTGGCGAGGCACCGAATCGTGATGGGCGAGTGCGGTGTGACGCGGCGCGCTGCCGGGTTCACCGGAGCCAATGACATCTATCGCAAGCGCTGGCTGTCCGACGTAACGCATCTGGCGCAGGCAGGCGGCTTCGGCTGGGCTTTGTGGGGGATCGAGAGCCGCGAAATGGGCATCTACAGGGTCGATGATAAAGACCGGGTCGACAGTGACGTTGTCGCGGCGTTGGCTATGTCTGATTAGATTATCTCGTAAAAGCAGCGCCAGATGGTGGTCGCCCATTTTCCGGGCGCAACATGCCCGTTCGCCTAATTGCACCGAGACCACTTGCGTCGGCGAAACCGCGTCGCTGAGACGAGCCGCAACTTCCAGCAGATCCCGTGGGCCAGAATCGCAATCACAACACCTTTCGAAGATCATTCGAAAGAAGCCGCATCTTTCAGTGCCGGCCTCCAATCCAGTCAATATCTTGAATAACGAAACAATTTCAGCGGACTCTCATTCACTTCAGTCAAAAATGAACTGAACAATATTTCATTGGTGAAAGTGTTATAGCGAAAAACCTAATTTATGATCTCGACGATCCAACTCGGAGCCGGATAATTTTCCCAGCCATTCACAAAATATTATGAGTCATTAAACATCTATTTCAACATGCGCCGGCCATCGTCACGGACAACGGGATTTTCAAATATGTCGGGGAGTTTGGGCATGAGGGATTCGAATCTCAGACAAATCTGGGCTCAACCGCCGCCACCGGCGACGACGCGATTTATTGAGCAGCCAAATCCTTTCTTCGAGTCGTGGGTTCTGGACAGCGCGCGTCGCAATCTTTTGGGCGCACACGACCGTTTCCTGATCGCTGGTGACGCCCAGCAGATCGCCCTGCCGTTGAAGCTCAAGCGGTATGTGCCCGGGTGGTTGCCAACCGTCGCGCGCATATGGGGCCACGACCACTGTTTTGATACGACGCCGCTGGCGAAAGACGTGTGTCGTGAGGGCCTGAGAAGGCTGTTTGCCTCGTTGGCAGCGCGCGGCATCGACATCTTACGATGGCCTCGTTTGCCAATGGACACCGCCTTCGCGGCGACTCTCCTCGACTTTGTGGAAAACTCGGGCCTCGCACACGAGAGGACGAAGAGCTACCAGCGTCCGCTTCTCATTTGCGATGCTAGCGATCCAGATACTTTTCTCGAGCGCCAGGTCAGCAAGAAGCGTCTCGCAGAGTTGCGGCGATGCCGGCGACGGTTGTGCGAACTGGGCAAGGTTGAATTCCTGACTTATGAGGGTGTGCATGACGCAGCGCAGTGGTGCCGGGACTTCATCGAACTGGAGGCCTCGGGTTGGAAGGGCCCATCGGGCACCGGCACCGCGATCGGATGCTCCGATAGCGAGCGCGCCTTCTTCGAGGCCGCCGCAGCCGAAGGCGCGGCCGCAGGGCGGATCGTTGTCCACAGCCTCACGCTGGACGGCACGCCGGTCGCGATGACCGTCAATTTCCGCTCCGGCACTTGGCTGTGGGCTTATAAGGTCGCCTATCGTGAGGATCTTGCTCACCTGGCGCCCGGCGTGCAGGTGGAACTGGAGGGCACACGCGCATTCCTGAGCGATCCGACGCTCACCCATGTCGATTCCTGCATGGCATCCGAACATGGTGTTGTAGCGCAGCTGTGGCCCGACAGGCGGCCGATGGCCGAGATCCTGATCGCCGTTCATCCAAGGGCCAACCGGGTCGTTCGCGCCGGCGGTTTGCTATGGCGCCAATATCGTGGTCTGAAAAGCGCTGCGAAGGATACAATGCGGAACCAGCGTCGGATGTGGCGACCGCCAGACCGGAGGCGGGCTGCAAAATCCAGCTAGGGCGGTTCAGGTTTTGACGGAAGCGTAGCCGGCGTTTTCGAGATAGTTGCCGCGTTCTTTGATGGTTGTGACCGGGCGCCCCGACGTGGGGCCCCCTGTCTCATCGATGGTTCGCTTCTGAGCGGCGCGTATCCTCTAACTCGGCACTACGCCGTGGTCGCGTTGACTGATGCGCGATAGTAGCGGTCGAACATAGCCTGTCAGCTGTCCACCTGAACGCTCAGACCCACCTTCACCCGGTCCATCGCCACGAAGGTCCGGAAGCGCTTGACGTTGTTGTTGCCAAAAAACAGCCGCCGCGTCAGGGCCTCGTAATCGGCCATGGTCGGGACGACGATGACGAGAATGAAGTCTGCCTCTCCGGTCACGTAATAGCATTGCTGGATTTCGGCGGCGGCCGCGAATTCCCTTTTCGCCATTTCTATCTGGTCGGCCGTTTCGCTGATGACCTCCACCTCGACAAAGATGGTGATGGCCTGGCCGACGGCCACCGGATCGAGGACGGCGACGTTCGCCTGAATGACCCCGTCTTCCTCCATCCGCTTGATCCGCCGCTGCACCGCTGGCGCCGACAGGTTGACGGCCTCACCGATGGTTCGCTGTGGCGTGGTGTTGTCCTTCTGAAGAATGGCGAGGATCTTGCGGTCGAAGGCATCCAATTGCGGCTGAATGGGCTTGCTCAAGCACGACCTCCAATGAAACAAACTTGCAAATGTGGCACCAAATATCAGCGCACTTTTCATCCGCTCTGCAATAAATTTCAGCAGCAAACGAAAAGAGGCGATGATGTTTCTGCTCAACACCACTCCCGACTACCACAAGCCACTCGATCCGAGAGACGCCGAAACGCTCGGCATTGCCGCAGCCGAGGAGGTCGAGCGCCACCTTTCGTTCCGGGACAATCATGCGGCAACGCCTCTGGTGGCACTGCCGCGACTGGCTGCCGAAATCGGCGTCGCAACGATCCACGTCAAGGACGAGGGCCATCGTCTTGGGCTGGGAAGTTTCAAGGCACTCGGCGGCGCCTATGCGGTGATCCGGCTTGTTCTTGAGCAGGCCGAAAAAGAACTCGGCCGCTCCGTCGACGTTGCCGAACTGCATTCGCCAGAGGTCCTTGCTGTCGCGCGCACCATGACGGTCGCCTGCGCCACGGACGGCAATCACGGCCGGTCGGTCGCGCAAGGCGCGCAGCTCGTCGGCGCGCGGGCGGCAATTTTCGTCCATTCCGGGGTCAGCGACGAGCGCGTCGCGGCCATTGCCCGTTTTGGCGCGGACATGATCCGCGTCAAGGGCAACTATGACGATTCGGTTCGCGAGGCCGCCCGAACCGCCGAGGCGAAGGGCTGGACAATTGTCTCGGATACGTCCTGGCCGGGCTACGAACGCATTCCCGGACTGGTGATGCAGGGTTACACGGCCCTCGTACGCGAAGCCTTGCGGAAAATGCCTGAGCCGCCGACGCATGTGTTCATCCAATCCGGCGTCGGTGGAATTGCCGCTGCCGTGGCGGGCCACCTGGCGATCGAGTTTGGCGACAGACGCCCGCTTTTCACGGTCGTCGATCCCGCCCGGTCGGCCTGCATCGTTGAATCCGCGCGCGCGGGGCATCCGGTGACGGTTGCTCATGGCGAGCCGACCGTCATGGCCATGCTCGAATGCTACGAGCCATCGCTTGTTGCCTGGCGTGTTCTCTCCCGCGTCGCCGACGCCTTCATGACCGTCGATGAAGAAGATGCAATCTCGGTCATGAAGCGGCTCGCCAATCCCGTCGATGGCGATCCAACAATCGTCGCCGGTGAAAGCGGCGGCGTCGGACTGGCCGGACTAATGAAGGCCGTCGCCGATCCCGCAATCAAAGCTGCGCTGCGGATTGACGCCAACGCGCGCATCTTCGTGGTCAACACGGAAGGGGCGACCGACCCGGGCAAATACCAGGAGATCGTCGGGCAATCTCCCACTGCGGTGGCGGCGAAGAACAGGGCAGGAGCCGAAGCGTGAGCAACCCTTCGATAGATGCAGCGCGTCTCCTCGATCGCATCAACGCGCTGGGCGCGATCGGACGTGATGCGGAGGGCAGGCTCGTCCGCCTTGCGGCTTCCGATGCGGACAAGCTCGGCCGCGACCGGTTCGTTTCCTGGCTCGAGGATGCTGGCCTGGAAGTTGCCGTCGACCGCATCGGCAATGTGTTCGGCATCTGGCGGCCGGATGGAGCGGGCGACATGCGTCCTCTGATGCTTGGCTCACACATCGATACCGTCATAAACGCCGGCATCTACGACGGGTGCTACGGGGTGCTTTCCGGCCTGGAGGTGATCCAGACCCTGAAGGACGATGGCTTTACGCCCTTGCGCCCCATGGTCGTTGCCGCCTTCACCAATGAGGAGGGCGTGCGCTACGCGCCCGACATGCTGGGATCTCTTGTCTACGTCGGCGGTCTCGACGTCGATGCGGCCCTTGCGACCGGCGGCACGGATGGCACTGTTCTCGGGGACGAACTGCAGCGTATCGATTACGCAGGCGCCCATGAGCCAGGCTTCATGACCCCATATGCCTATATCGAGCTGCATATTGAGCAGGGTCCGGTTCTCGAACGCGAGGGCATTCCGGTAGGTGCGGTGCAGAACCTGCAGGGCATTTCCTGGCAGAAGGTGACGATCGATGGCGATGCCAACCATGCGGGGACCACGCCGATCTCGATGCGCCGGGATGCAGGCTATGCTGCTGCGCGTGTCGTCACTTTCCTGCGCGAACGCGCGAAGGCTTCGAACACGCCGACCGTCGCCACGGTTGGCTGCATGGGCTTCGAGCCGAATGCCATCAATGTCATCCCCTCACGCGCCACTTTCACGATCGATCTGCGCGACCCGGACGACGACCGCCTCAAGGAAGAGGAAGCAGCGCTCGCCGCGTTCCTCGAGAAGATAGCCGCCGAGGAGCAGGTCGACGTGTCGGTCGAGCGGCTGGCCCGCTTCGAGCCGGTGACGTTCGACCATCGGATCGTGGAACTGGTGGAGAAGGCGGCGCGGGATCGCGGTCTGGCGTGCAGGCGGATGACATCAGGAGCCGGCCATGACGCTCAAATGATCGCCCGCATCGCTCCGGCCGCCATGATCTTTGTCCCGAGCGTCGGTGGCATCAGTCATAATCCGAAGGAACACACGGCTGACGAAGACCTAGTCGCCGGAGCCAATATCCTCCTCGACGTCGTTCGCCAGCTTGCGACCAAGGATAGCTGACATGACCATCGACAACGATGCGCTTGTTAAGGAAATGACCACTTGGCGGCGCGACCTGCACGCCCATCCCGAACTTGGCTTCGAGGAGGAACGGACGTCGGCTTTGGTGGCAAAGAAGCTGCGGGAGTTCGGGCTCGACGAAGTCGTCGAAGGTGTCGGCGGAACGGGTGTCGTCGGAACATTGAGACGCGGGAGCGGCAATCGCGCCATCGCGCTTCGGGCCGACATGGATGCGCTGAGGATCACCGAACAGGGTGACAGAGCCTATCGATCGCAGTCTCCGGGTGTCATGCATGCGTGCGGCCATGACGGCCATACGGCGATGCTGCTCGGTGCGGCCAAGACCCTGGCCGAAGAAGGCGGCTTTGATGGCACCGTCCGGTTCATTTTCCAGCCAGCCGAGGAATGGGGCAAAGGGGCGCTGGCCATGCTCGACGATGGCCTGATGCAGCGATTTCCCTTCGATGAAATCTACGGCATCCACAATATGCCCGGTCTACCGATCGGGCATTTCGAGACCCGTCCTGGGCCGATCATGTCGGCAGAGGACAATTTCGAGATCGTCCTGAAAGGCGTTGGCGGCCATGCCGCCCGCCCCCACGCGGGTAACGAGGTTCTGGTCGCGGCTTGCGCCCTGGTGACCAACCTCCAGACCATCGTGTCGCGGCGGCTCAGTCCCGCCGACATCGGTGTGGTCTCGGTCACGGAGCTCATTACCGACGGTACGCGCAACGCGCTGCCAGGGTTGGCCCGCATTCTCGGCGACGCCCGCAGCTTTCGCCCGCAGGTCAGTGCGGAAATCGAAAAGCAGATGCGCATCATCGCGGAAGGGACGGCAATAACCCACAATGTCACGGCCGAGGTCAATTACACACGAGAATTCGTGCCGCTGGTCAACGACGCCATGCTCGTCGACGAGGCCTTCGCTGCAGCGGGCGATATTTTCACCGCTGAGGCCGTCGCAGTCGCGGCGGAGCCGATGACCGGTTCAGAGGATTTTGCCCGTTTTCTTACTCATGTCCCCGGCTGTTTCGTGTTTCTCGGCAATGGCGTGGACTCCGCGCCCTTGCACAACCCCATCTATGATTTCAACGACGCCGGACTCATTCAGGGGGCGAACTTCCATGTCGGCATCATCCGCCGACGGCTGAGCGCGAGGTGAAACTACAGAAACAGGTCAGCCAACGCCGCTCTCTCGCGATGTCTGGCAGTGGTTGGGCGTCAAAAGCGAGTAGCGCTGCTGCATGATTTCCTGCCCGCGTGAACGGGAAACTGCGCGAACGCTGTCGAGCGGGCGAAACCCCAGCTTGCGGAGTACCTTGCCCGACGCTGGGTTGTCGGCCGCATGGCCGGAGCGAAGTTTTGACAGGCCGATCCTGCTGAACGCAAATTGCACCACGGCCTGCGCCGCCTCCAACGCATAGCCTCGCCCCCAACTGGCCCGTTCGAACCAGTAGCCAAGCTCGCCTTCCCGCCCGGAGATTCCATCGACGTCGACTATGCCAATGAGCCTGTCCTGCAGTTCGACGGCGAACCGATAGGCTTCGCCCGCCATCCATTCACGCTCATGGTCGGCGAACCAGTGACTGATTTCCGCTCCATCAGGAGGGAATGAGACCATGCGCAGCATTCGCGTCACTTCCCAGTCCGACTGGATTTCGAAGGCGCGCTCCGCATCGGAAACGTTGGTCGGGCGCAGAACGAGGCGCTCAGTGGCAATCCGGCAGGGAGGGATAGGACTGGCGTTCATGCGCCCTAGCCTGCCAATAGCTTTGATTGTTGGTCAACGGTATCGCAGTCCAAGGCCGGGTACATTCTATGGCGAGGTGGTCGCTTTCTTTGCCAGCGCACCCAGTGCGGCGCTCAGGGCTTCGATCGTGGGTTGAACCTGTTGATCCGCCCCGTGTCGTTTGGCGAGCCAGGCCGGATCGTTGTAGGAAAGCCAGGTGTCACCGGAGGCGTCCTGCCAGACCAGCGCCTTCAGCGGCAGGTCTATTCCGATCGTTTGAACCGACTGCATCAACGGTGTGCCGGCTTTGGCATTTCCAAAGATGATGAGATCGGTTGGCCGCAGCTCAAGCCCTGCCTCGGCGGCGCCTGCCGCATGATCGACATGCGCAAAGACCGTCATGCCCTTTGCCTTGATCTCGGCTTCTAGCCGGCTCATGGTTTCTTTCGGTCCAAAATTGCTGCGTACCGTGATCAATCCGTCCGTTGCCATTGCCTGCGCTCCCAAAAACCAGGTCACGGCGACAAAGATGAGCGCTCTGCTCAGCACCAGAAATACGCCGCGCCTATCCGATGACCGAATGGACAATGTTCACTCCGCTTGAATTTGCACGGGCTCGCCAGGTTCCGTCGCCGAGCCGCGCACAATGACGAGATAGCGGCGGGGCGCCTCTGCTTCGCCGCGAACAAGCTGGCGGATCGGGCCGATCGCATTCACGATCGCCGACCCCGCGGGATTGGTCATGAAACTGCTCAGCGGCTCGAGCTTGCCCTTACCGTCGGAGTGCTCCGCGAGTGCGAGAACATAGGGACGCTTGGGTTCTAGGCCGGTAACGGCAGCTTCCAGAACCTGAACCAGACCCTGATCGAACAATGTCACGCTGGTTGGGGCTTGCGCGGCAGTCGCGGCTTTATCGCCTGTGGGCGTCATGGTGAACTGAGCGGACTGACCGGCTACTCCGAGCGGCTGCAGACCTTCGGTTCCCGCACCTTCTGGTACTGCGTTCGGAACGTAGACGATGGCCTGTGCTGCCTGGCCAATCGGAACGTTCGCGATCACCGTGTTGCTGGCCGTATCGATCACTGCCAGCTTGTCATCGTTCTCCAGACCGACATAGACCCGCGTTCCGTCGCCGGACGGCCAGATGCCGTGCGGGAGCTTGCCCACAGGTACCGTCGCGACCTTGCTGAAATCATCGGTGCGGAACACCTGCACCTCATTTAGCCCGCCGACTGTGACATATGCGAACTGGCCTTGCGCATTGCGCGCGAAATTGACGTGGTTGGAGATCGGGCCGGTATCGAGCGTCTTGAGCAAGGAGAATGGGGGAGACGCGTCGAAGACCTGCGTCTTTCCCGTATCCTTTAGCGTAAACCAGACTTGTTTGCCGTCAGGCGTTGCGGCGATGTTCGGACAGAATGGACTTTCCTGTTTGATGTGTCCGACGATCTTGTGGTCGGCGACGGTGATGGCCACGGTCTCAGGATTGAACGACGAGCAGACGTAGCCGTATTTTCCGTCGGGCGAGAAGATCGTCATCCCAGGTCCGTTGGGAACGGTTATCCGCGTCTTCTCCTGATAAGTCGTTCCATCCAGAACGCTGACATAATTCTCACCGCGGACGGTAACCCATACCTCTTTGCCGTCGGGGGTAAAGAAGGCCTCGTGCGGCGCCCGACCGACATAGGTTACCTGCTTCACGGCATTGGTTGCCGTGTCGATGAAGGTGACGGCATTCGACCCAATCGCAACGACGGCTATGGTGCGATGGTCGGGCGAGAAGCCCATGCCATGCACCAGGAGCTGCCCCTTGTACAACGGGCTGAAATTCGCCGGGGCCGGTTCTCCCAGCCTGATGACGCCAAGCAATTTGTTGTCAGCAGGATCCGTCACTGAAACCGTGTTGGAGAATTGCTCGGCCGCATAGACGCGGTCGTGGTGGCTGACCGGGATATCGGGATCCGCGGCCGCGGCCGGCGCCTGACCTGCCATGACGCAGCGCACCGTCAAAAGTGTTGTTGCGGTCAGCACCAGAGCCATCATCGAAAAGCGCTTCATGTTCCAGCTCCTTGTCCAGTGACAGGGAAAGTTCGAAGCCTGCGTCTGCTAGTTGGATGGCTCGATGCCAGAAAGATCGTCTGGCGATCGCGTGGCTTGGGGCAACGGCTCGCCCAACGCCAGCCGCATCGCCGCGATCTCTTGCTGCTGCGTCACGATGATTTCCTGTGCCATGCGCTTGAGCCGCTCATTGTGGCCGTAGCGTAATTCGGCCTGTGCCATCTCGATCGCGCCCTGATGATGAGGCACCATCATTTCCACGAAGTCATGATCGATGTCGCCGGACGGCCGGACATTCATGCCGGCCATCATCTTCTTCATGGCGCCGGCATTTTCTTGCAGAAACGGCTTCTCTTCAGCTGGAGGCGAAGGCGAGGAAGACGAGCAGATTGCGGCGATATAATCGGCGAGAAATCGTGGTTTTTCGGAGCATCCGACGAGTGCTCCAACGGCAGCGAAAAGAATGAAGGCAAGCCGCGCCTGCCGAAGAAGACGTCCTCGGCTCGAAGTGCGGCCTTTGGCGAAAAGCAGTCCTTGCCTGAACATGCGAATCTCCCGGCCCGACCCGTCGACACGAACAAAATCACTGCGCCCGGATCAGTCTGTACCTTTTGTGCGGGCGAGATAGTCGATGATCGGCGCTATATCGGCGTTGTCGATCGGCGCTTTGTAGGCATTGATCATCTTGTGAACCTCCGCCTCCCAGGTCGCCCTCGGCAGCGCGGGCTGGTTCAACACCATTTCGGTGGAGTGACAGGCGAGACAATTGTTGTTGATCGCGTCGGCGTCGGCTCCGCCGGGAAACTGGCTGTCGCCCGATGGCAGGTCCACGTGAACCGACTTCAATACGGGCAGTTCTTCGGGCCATGTCTGTCCGGGCAACAGGATAGCGCCCATCAGCAGGCCTGTAATCAGAACACGCTTGCCCATCCGCCACTCCTAAGTTGCCGTGACAGACGTCGTTTCAATGACGTTTCGCATGAAGCCCGAACCGTTCCAATTCGGAACGCTCGGCTGCGCGACGTTTTCAGAGTTCGTGCAACGAACCATCAGTGAGTGGACACCCCTCTCAGGGAGGATGAAATCCGTTTCCCACTGCCGGAAGCTATATTTCCCATAGTCCATTCCGAGCTTGGTCGCTTGCCAGGACTTGCCTCCGTCCGCGGAGAAATCGACCTTGGCGACGCCCGTGTCGCCGCCCACCGCAATGCCGCGTACCAGGGTTTTTGCCCCTGCCGGGAATGAGGCGCCGTCTGCCATATTGGTGATGAACGAGCGCGGCACCATCCGGCTGATCGGGACCATCTTCACGCCGGTCTGGCCGGGCTTGATATTGGCGTAGGGCGTGTCCGGAATCGTATAGGCGGTCGTCATCCAGTAATTGTCGTCGGGCCTGTCGAGCACTTCGATGTCGTTCAGCATCTTGACCCAATAAGTGGAATACCAGCCGGGCACGATGAGCCGCAGCGGAAAACCATTCAGCAAGGGCAGTTGTTCGCCATTCATCGTGTAGGCGATCATCACCTCGCCGTTGCGAGCGAGATCGATATCGAGCGATTTCATGAAGTCCGGTGCGTCGGGCACGACCGGCTCGTCGAGCCCGTTGAAACGCACCTGAACGGCGCCCGCCTTGACGCCGGCAAGATCGAGCACGTCCTTGAGGCCCACACCGGTCCATTTGGCATTTCCCATTGCGCCGTTGGCCCATTGCGCCCCGGCCACCCTGGGCTGAAAGAGCCCGCGGGAATTGCCGGAGCATTGGTTGACGGCGTTCAGTTCGACCTGCGGCAGGTCCCGAATGATCTCGGTCAGTGTAAGCGACAGGATCTTGTTGACGTGTCCATGAACCTTAAGCCGAAAGGTTCCGACATCGATCTCGTTTGGGATGTCTGCCCAATGCCAGCGCACATAGAACCGATCGTTGGGCGTGAAGACGCCCTGGTCGAACACTTCAAGCGGGGTTTCCAGAAGCGGAGGGCGAGTCCGTTGCAGTATCAGATCGCGCTTTTGGGGAAACTCACTTGTGATTGGCCGGTCCCGGGGATCACTCGCTAGCGGCAGCCTGACGACTGCTTGTGCCCATGCCGGTGTTGCTGACAAGCTCAGGCCGGCAACACCTGCCTGGACGAGAAACCGACGGCGGGACACAGATACCGCCGCCATTCCTGTGTCGCGGTCAATCATGACTTACCTCGCCATGGCGTTTGTAACGCGATGCTTGCCCGAACGGTTCCGCAGCAAAATTTCGTCTGGTCTGCAACGCAACAAATCACGCCAACTGGCGTTGATACGCCACGCGCGCGGCATGGCCAGTGCGAGAGCGGGCCGTCCGGCCCGTCGATGAGCGCGAACAAGAAAAACGACGACAACTCTGGTGCCGACGTCGACCCAAGAAGGTCAGCAAGACGAGGCTATGGCGACGATTATCGCACCCAGTGAAATGCCGAAATAGACGCCTGCCGCGGCAACCGAGGCGGGCGACGATCTCGGCTGGAATGAAGTTTGGCTACGCGCAGTCACATCAACCAAATGGAGGTCGCTATGAAGGTACTCGAAGCGCTAGCGGCAGCGATCGCGGCTGAGGGCATTGACCACATCTTCGCGGTCATGGGCGATGCCAATCAGGACATCATCGTGGAGCTGTGCGAAAAACACGGGCTCAAATTCGTTCACGCACATCATGAGGCTGCTGCCGTCGGCATGGCGGACGGCTATTCGCGCTTCACCGGCAAGATCGGCCTTGCCTCCACCACGCAGGGCCCCGGCTACACCAACGCGACGACCTCGCTCGTTCTGGCTCGGCTGCATCGATCGCCGGTATTGATGCTGGCCGGCCACGCTTCTCTGCGCGATCCCTACAACCCCCAGGGTATGGTCGACCAGGACGCAATGGCGAAGCTCACGGCCGGGGCAACCGTGAAAGTCAATCACGCCAACAATGTCGACTACTGTCTTGGCGAAGCTTTCCGCCAGTTGAAGGCAAGGAAAGGACCGTTTGTCCTCAACATGCCGCAAGACATCCAGCACAGCGTCCTGCCGGACCCAAATTGGACCTATCGCCCCATGTACAAGGCCAAGGTGTTGCAGCCGCCGCGGCGGGAAGACGTTGCCGAAGCTGCCAAGATCGTGGCCGGCGCCAAAAAGCCAACCATTCTTTGCGGGCTTGGAGCCGCGCAGGGCAAAGCCGAGCCCGAGGTCCGGAAATTGGCCGAATATCTCGGCGCGCCGGTGGCAACCACACTTTATGCAGCGGGTTTTTGCTCCCAGTACCCGCTTTATCTCGGCATCAGCGGCGGGCTGGGTTCAGACCTAACGGTCGATATTCTGGCCGAAAGCGATGTCATGATCGTCGTCGGCGCGAGTTTGAATGAGTGGACGACGCATTTCGGTAAGATCCTCGAAAACGGCAAGAAGATCATCCAGGTCGATGACCGAGAGGATGCATTCGGCTGGTTTGCACGGGTTGCGGTCGGTCTGGAAGCCGACGCGAAGATAGCCGTCGCGGCCCTGCTCGAGCGGCTGAAGGAAAGCGGCAAGCAGGCCCGTGAGCCGGATGCGGAGACAGTCGAGAAACTCAAGCAGCGGAAGCCGCCGGCCATAAATTACGAAGACGGAAAGACCGTCGATCCGCGTCGCGTGGCCAGCTATCTGGAAGACAAGCTGCCGAAGCGGGATCGCATTCTCGTCTTCGACGGTGGCCACGCCGCAATGGTGACCAGCCAAGCGATGAGCAGCCCCAGCGCCGACAACTGGGGGCTCGGACTGGACTTCGGCGCCATCGGGCAAGGCTTGAGCATCGCACTGGGTGCCTGCTTTGCGCGACCGGGCAAGCGGATTACCCACCTCACGGCGGATGCCTCGTTTATGATGAATGTGGCCGACTTCCACACCGCGGTCAGTCATAACCTGCCGCTCACCGTCGTCGTGTTCAACGACAATGCAGTCGGGCAGGAGCGGCACGATCTGGTTCACAAGGGGTTCCCGACCAAATATGCCGACATTGCACAGCCGGATTTCGAAAAACTCGCAGTCGGCATGGGCGCAAAGGGTTTCAGGGTCAATCGGCCGGACGATTTCGGCGAGATCGACAAGGCTCTTGCCGTGGAAGACGGCCCGGTGATCGTCAATGTGCGCATCAACGGAGACGTCGAACTGCCGGTCAGCTGGGAGATTGCGCAGCATCTCGAGATGACCGAGTAGGAAACCGGTTGCAGATATTTCAGCGGGCGGTCGCCACGCACAGCGATCGCCCGCAGTGGTTTTTTACAATACCAGCCTGGGCGTAACCGGGTCGTCCCTAGGCTTTCAGGAAAAATTCGACGATAAATTGCACCCGGATGTCGGCACAGGCGGCAAAGATCCGTCCTTGGGGGATTCAAGCGCGCAACCGACATCCGAACAGCGGCATCGGGCGGCGTAGGCCACAACCGGGAGAGTGCCATGAACCATTCCTATCGCTGGGTGATCGTTGCAGCGGGCGGCCTGCTGGGCTGCGTCGCGATCGGCGCCATGTTCTCGCTGCCTGTCTTCCTGCGGACAATATCGCAGGACACCGGCTGGTCCATCACGGGCATATCCACGGCGATGACGATCGGCTTCCTCGCCATGGCGGCGGGCAGCGCGATGTGGGGCACCCTCTCCGACCGGTTTGGCCCACGCGTCGTGGTGCTCACGGGATCGGCCGTCCTGGCCGTAAGCCTGGCACTCGCCAGCCAGGCGCGATCGTTGGTCGAGTTCCAGCTCCTGTTCGGCCTACTGGTCGGGGTGGCGACCGCCGCCGTTTTCGCGCCGATGATAGCCTGCGTGACCGGCTGGTTCGAGACCCAGCGTGCGCTAGCCGTTTCGCTCGTCTCTGCCGGCATGGGCATGGCGCCGATGACCATGGCACCACTCGCGGCCTGGCTGGTTACCATCCATGACTGGCGCACCGCGATGCTGATCATCGCCGGTATCACGGCAGCCCTGATGATCCCCGCCGCCCTGCTTGTGCGGCGCCCGCCAGCGCTGAGCGAAGGGCCGGCGGAGATGGCGTCGGACGAGCCGCAACCCGGTATGACGGTCAGGCAGGCGGTCCGTTCGCCACAGTTCATCGTTCTGATGCTGGCGAACTTCTTCTGCTGCGCCACTCACTCCGGCCCGATCTTCCATACGGTGAGCTACGCCGTCACCTGTGGCGTGCCGATGATCGCGGCCGTGTCGATCTACAGCGTCGAGGGACTGGCCGGCATGGGCGGACGCATCGCTTTTGGCGTCCTGGGTGACAAGTTCGGCGCAAAGCGCGTGTTGGTGTTTGGGCTGCTTGCACAGGCCTTCGGCGTGCTCGCCTACGTGTTCGTCTCGACGCTCGGCCCGTTCTACGCCGTGGCAGCGCTGGTCGGCTTCATCTATGCCGGAACGATGCCACTCTACGCCGTGATCATCCGCGAGAATTTCCCACTCAGGATGATGGGCACGATCATCGGCGGCACAGCAATGGCCGGTAGCCTTGGCATGTCGACCGGTCCGTTGCTGGGCGGCCTCATCTACGACCAGTTCAACAGCTATGCGCTAATGTATTTCGGTTCTTGGGGCATGGGACTGGTGGCGATGATGATCCTCACGGCGTTCCGGCCGTTCCCCAGGAGGCAGGTGGAAATGGCGATGGCGTAGAGCCTGGCGTCGTAGAGGGAGGCGCTCTTCGACCGGGCCACGTGAGCCAGCCAGCTCCAAAGTGCCGGCGGGCGATCGTTGCCCGCCCTCGCCCTACATGAGGATATGTGGAAGCCAGGCGAAGGCTACGCGATCTGCGTCGACTTTTCTCCGCGGCCAAAACCAGTTTTCTCCTGGGGCACCCGCTATGATCGCAAATGCGCAGCGAAACGCTGCATATTTGCGTATCTTCTAGCCTTCCCCCCCACAAAGTCATGTCTTTCCTAGCGTGACATATTGCATTTGCGCGCCGATCTGGTCCGATCGATGCGACAAGAGGGCCCGGTCGGGACGGGCCTCACGTCTCGGGGGAGATCAGATTGAGCATCGGTCCAGCCAGCCATGAAGCGGACATGGCCGTGTCTCTACACAGGCTCGTGGAAAGGGCACCCCTGCTGGTCGATCGGATCGATACAGAAGGCCGCATAGTCGCGCTCAACAGCATTGAATTGAAGGAACTGAAGCTAGACCCCGACAAGGCGGTCGGCCAGCCACTTGAAACGCTCTACGACGGAGATTCCGCCCATCGCATCCGCGTTTTGCTGCGCAATGGGGAAGCGACTCCTGCTGCCTTTCCCGTGTGGATGAGCTCACCCACGCGTGACGAAACACCGATGATCGCGGTTGCTGTCGCCGACGGGGACGGCGGGCTCGCACTCGTCAAGCTGCCATTGGGGGCCGCCGCCCTCGGCATCGGTGACGAGCTGATCGAGCGCGTGGAGATCCTCTCGCAGATGATCGGCGCTGCCACCGAGGCGTGCTGGTGTATCGAGTTTCTCGAGCCGGTGGACGTATCGCTGGCCGAGGACGAGATCGTCGAGCGCATCTTCGCTAACCAGTCCAGATGGCGCGCCTGCAACGCGGCAATGGCTCGGCTTTACGACGTGCCCGAAGATCTCGACTTCAACACCCAACCGGTGTCGCAGTACTTCCCCGCCACACACGTCAACAAAGCGATGATCCGCGACCTCGTGCGTGCGGGTTACAGGCTCGACCACGCGGCCGCCGTGGATCAACGCCATGACGGCTCCGAGATGCTGGTCGAGAACGACTTCCGCGCAGCGATCCGCGACGGTTTCCTTATCCGCCTGTGGGGTACCACGCGTGACATTGGCCCGCACCGGCGCCGCGAGCAGCAGCTTTCGGAACGAGCCAGTTCCATGCTGGACATATTGAGCGCGGCGCCCGACCCAATTATCGTGCTGTCCGAGGAAGGCCTGCTTCTGGCCGCCAACCCGGCGGCTGAGAACGCCTGGGGCCGGGGCGCGGACCAGATGCTTGGCCGCCCCATCCAGCAATTCACCGAAACACGCGACGCTGCCGGCAGGCTGCGACGGGCGGCGCTGGCCGCCGCTGACGAGGCCGAATGCGAGCTGGTCGTGGTGACGGCGAACGGAGCGCGCGAAGCCTGGCGTTTTCGAGTTGCCATGACGGAGGGCGAGTTCCGCCGCTATGTCGCGACAGCCCGACGCAAGATGCGACGCAGGACGCGGAGCGCTGCGACGGAGGCGTCGCCATGAAGTTCTACGGCAACGACATCGCCAATCTCGCCCGGCGGCGCGTCCGTCCGGCCTTCGTCGACGATCCGTTGTTCGGATCCGTCCTGGAAGCACTGCCGGATGCCGCCGCGCTTATGGAGCTGGACGGCCGCATCAAGCAGGTCAACTCCAAGTTCGAGATGCTGCTCAGCCTCGGCAAGGGCGAGTTGGTGGGCACCGAGTTGGTCAGCCACGCGGCCACCGGTGGACAGATCATTCAGAAGGCGGCGGCCGCGCTTCAGCAACTCAAGCGGCTGGAGGCTTCGGGGACCCTGCCTTCGCAGCGCTTTGTCGTGGCAAGCCTGGGCATCCTGCGCACCAGCGATGGTGGCGCCTATGCTGCGTTATTAGTGCTGCGCGAGCCGAACCGCATAGCGCGCGCCGCCGGCTCTGGGCCGGACCGTTTCCGCTTCCAGGACGACGGCGGCCTATCGATGGCGAGCCCCTACGTGCCGGCTCCGTATCTACAAGGCTTGATGAAGAGTGGCGCGCTAGCGCTGGAACGCGGCTCGCCCATTCTCGTCACCGGCGAGAGCGGGACCGGCAAGAGTGAGTTCGTGCGCCGGCTGTGCAAGGCCGGCGAACAGGGAGCGGCCCCGTTCGTGCACGTCAATTGCGGCATGCTGGGCGATGCGCAGTTCGAGGCGGAGATGTTCGGCATTGAACCGGGATCGGCCGCCGACTCCTCCACCCGCGGCAAGTCAGGCTATGTCGAGGCGGCTGACGGCGGCGTTCTGTTCCTCGATCAGGTGACGGACCTTTCGCCGGTCTCGCAGGCGCGTCTCGTCGCCTTTCTGGAGACGCGCACTTACAGCCGGTTGGGCTCCTCGCAACGCCGCCAGGTTCGCATAGGGCTGGTGGCGGCCACCAATGCACACTTGCGCCAGATGGTGGTCGAAGGCGCCTTCCGTGCGGATCTTTACTATCGCCTTGCTGTCGTCACGCTAGAATTGCCGCCGCTGCGCGGTCAGACCGAGTTCATACGTGTTGCCACGGACAGCTTCGTGCGGCGCATTAACATGGCGCGACGGCCTGCGCTGACGCTGTCTCCTGAATTCTTCCGGATGCTGCAGGAACATGATTTCCCAGGCAACATCCGAGAACTATCCAACATCGTGGAACACGCTGCCGCCAGCGCCGACGATCTGGCGCGCGTGCAGGATTTCGTGGTTCCGCTGCGTACACCGCCACCCGCGCCGACTGTGGTGCAGCCGCCGCCACTCGGCAGCGCAGGGCTGAAGAACCTAGTCCAGGAATTCGAAAGCTGGGTCCTGGAGAAATCCATCGCTGAGAATGGAAGCAAACGAAGCGCCGCCAAGGCGCTCGGCATCGATATCGCGACACTGATCCGCAAGACCAACCGCAAGAGATGACCCAACGAAAAAAGGGGAACGGCAATGACGAAACGACTACGCGTGACGACGTTAGCCAGGCTGGGCACCTGCGCGCTCGCCCTGCTTGCCATGCTACCGCAGGCGGCGCCCGCTTCGGCCGGCGAGCTAAACATCCTGACCTGGGAGGGCTACGCCACTCCAGATTTCATCCCGAAATTCGAGGAAAGCTCGGGCTGCAAGGTCACGGCTTCCTATGTGGGCTCGAATGACGACTTCGCGGCCAAGCTGGCGGCCGGCGGCGGCGTCTACGATATCATCACGCCCTCGCTGGACACCGTGCCGATGATGCGGCTGGGCGGTTTCGTCGAGCCGATCAATATATCCAAAGTTGAGGGCTTCGACGGTATCTATAGTGAATTTTCCAAACATGTCGACGTGACTGCCGAAGGCAAGACATGGGCGGTGCCGCTGGTCTGGGGCTCGATATCGCTGATCTACCGGCCCGACAAGTTCGCCACCAAGCCGGATTCAATCGCGGTGCTATTCGACCCGGCTAACAAGGGCAAGATTTCGATGTGGGATGACAAGTCGGCTCTGTACTGGACCGCGCGCTATCTCGGCTACGACAACATCTACGACCTGACCGACGAGCAGCTTGATGCGGTCAAGGCAAAGCTGATCGAGCAGAAGCCCCTGATCCGCAAGTACTGGGCCTCCGCCGGCGAGCTGACGGAATTGATGGCAAACCAAGAGGTCTATGTCTCCAACGCTTGGAACGGCCTAACCTCCAAGGACGTGAATGCGCTGAAGAAGGGCTTCGAGGTGGTGGAATTCACTCCCAAGGAGAAGGCCGAGGGCTGGATGGATTCCATGATGCTGGTCAAAGGCACACCGAACGAAGACTGCGCCTATAAGTTCATGTCCTTCATGGAATCGCCCGACGGCCAATGCGGGCTTGCAAAGTCGACCGGCTATTTCCCTGCCAATCCCGTCGCGGTCGCCTCCTGCATGGACGAAGAGATGAAGAAGGAGCGTCAGGTCGGCAACATCGATTTCGTCAAGAGTCTGGTGATGTGGCAGCAGCCGAAGCGCCTCGACAAATATCTCGAGGTCTGGAACGCGGTTAAGGTTGCCCCGTAAGGCCACCCTGCCGCGGTGCCGGCCCCGGAGGGGCGGCCGGCACCTGCAACACTAAGACACAGGCAAAGACCGCATGATATCGCGACCCATAGTGGCGCTTTCGGGCGTCGCAAAGAGCTACAGCTCTTTCATTGCTCTGGACACCACCGATCTTTCACTCGGCGAAGGCGAGTTCGTCACCCTTCTTGGGCCTTCCGGCTGCGGCAAGACCACGACTCTAAGGTTGATTGGCGGCTTCGAACTGGCCGACCGCGGCCGCATCGAGATCGCGGGCGAGGACGTAACCGCCAAGCCGCCCTACCGGCGGCCGGTCAACACCGTGTTCCAGGAATACGCTCTGTTTCCGCATATGACCGTTGCCGAAAACATCGGCTACGGGCTTTCCGTGAAGGCCAACAACGTTCCCGCCGCCGAGCGCCGCCGCCGCGTGACCGAGGCGTTGGCCATGGTCGGACTGGAGGAGATGGGCATGCGGCGTACGGCCGAGCTTTCCGGCGGCCAGCGACAGCGCGTTGCTATGGCACGTGCGATCGTGCGGCGCCCGCGCGTGCTCCTTCTGGACGAGCCGCTTTCGGCGCTCGACGTGAAGCTGCGCGAAGGCATGCAGATGGAATTGAAGCGCCTGCACCGCGAACTGGGCATCACATTCCTAATGGTAACGCACGACCAGCAGGAAGCGCTGGCGCTGTCTGATCGCATCGTGGTCATGAACCGCGGCCGCATCGTGCAGATCGGCTCGCCGGCCGAACTCTACGATGCGCCGACTACGCCCTATGTGGCCGACTTTATCGGCACCAGTAATCTGGTGCCGGTGCGGTCGGTCGGAAGCGATGGCCAGTTCGATCATCTGCTGATGGCCGACGGCACCCGCCTGCGTCGTCGGCGCCGGCCGGGCGACCGCGTCTTTCCCAACGGCCAGTCCGTGTTAGCCGGAATCCGTCCCGAGCGCCTTCTGACTAGTGACGGCGGGGAAGTAAACCGGCTCGCCGGCAGGATTGTCGAGGCGCTTTTCCAGGGCGACCGGGTGCGCATCGAAATAGCGCTAGCCGGTGGCTACGAGCGCAGGTCGATTTTCGCCAACGTGACCCGCACCGCCTCCACGGCCTCAGGAGCGATTGAGCCAGGAACGGAGATCTCGCTGCAAGTCGACCCCTTCGACATCATGCTGTTTGCGGCGGAGGACGGGCAATGAGTGTGCAGCGGCGGCAGAGGTTCGGCGCCTTCGCAGCGCTGTTTTCAGTACCCTTTCTGTGGGCACTGGTATTCATGATCGTGCCCTATCTGGTGATGATCTCGGTAAGCTTCTGGACCCGCCAGTTCCCGCTCTTCGTGCCCGACTTCCAATTCGGCAACTTCGTTCAGATCTTCTCCGATCCGCAATACACGACGGTAATCCTACGAACCCTCAAGATCGCCGCGCTGGTAACCCTCGGCGCACTAGCTCTTGGCTATCCGCTGGCCTATTTTCTCGTTTTCACCGTACGTTCGGAAGGTCTGCGCAACCTGCTCTATATGTCGGTGATCGTGCCGCTTTGGGTGTCCTACCTGCTGCGCGCCTATACCTGGAAGATTATCCTCGGCACCGACGGCGCCGTTAACTCCTTACTGAGGATGGTCGGGCTCATCGACGAACCGCTGACCGTCTTTCTCTACAACCAGACCTCTATGGTCATCACGTTGGTCTATATCTTCGTACCCTTCATGGTGATGCCGCTGTTCGCGGTGCTGTCAAACATCCCGAAAGCCCTCATTGAGGCATCCGAAGACCTGGGCGTCGGTCCCTTCATGACCTTCTGGAAGGTCGTCTTCCCATTGTCTCTCGGCGGCGTGGTGGCCGGCGCAACCATGACCTTCTGCCTCTCCTTCGGCGACTTTGTCGCGCCGGTTCTGGTGGGCGGCCCTGACGGCACCATGGTGGCCAATCTCCTGCAGAGCCAATTCGGCGCCGCGCTCAACTGGCCGCTAGGCTCGGCGCTGGCGACGCTGGTCCTAGTACTGGTGCTCGCGGTGCTGCAGGTTTCAAGCCGCATGGACCGGGCTGGCCGCGTCGGTCTCGGCTGAAGGAGGGGACCATGCACGCATTGAGATGGTGGCAGAAGGGTATGGTCGGCGTGAGTGTCGCCGTGCTTGCTTTTCTTTACCTGCCGATCGTCATCCTCGTCGTCTTCTCCTTCAACGACAGCTCCGTCACCTCCTTCCCGCTCGCCGGCTTCACGCTGCGCTGGTATCAAGCCTTCCTTAGCAATGCGGCGATGCTGAAGGCGCTGGCCAACAGTCTTACCGTGGCACTCTTCGCGACCGCAGTCTCGGTCATCGTTGGCGTGACGGCAGCACTGGCCCTCGACCATTTCGACTTTCCGGGAAAGCGGCTGTTCCAAAACGTCATCCTGCTGCCGCTCAGCCTGCCTGGCATCGTCACTGGCATAGCCATGCTGAACTTCTACAAGCAGATCGGCATTCCACAGAGCCTGGGAGCGGTTGTGATCGGCCATGCCACGGCGCTGCTGGGCGTCGTCGTCTCGCAGGTGATGGCAAGGCTGGCGAAGCTTGACCGCCGCGTGCTGGAGGCCTCGGCGGACCTCGGCGCGGCGCCGCTCGAGACCTTCTTCAAGGTGGTGTTGCCGGCAATTCGCACCTCCATCCTTGGCTCGGCGCTATTGTGCTTCACGCTTTCCTTCGACGAAATCCCCGTCACCTACTTCCTGACAGGGCGCGAGGTAACACTGCCGATCTACATCTATTCGACGCTACGACGCGGCATCACCCCCGAGATCAATGCCATCGGCTCCGTCATCGTGGCCGTGTCCTTCGTGCTGATCGTGCTGTCGGTCACGCTGCTGCGCGATCGTAAGTAATCCAATCCAACAAGGGAGAGCAGAATGGATACTTCCTCCTATACCCGCGATTTCTGGCACGCCAGGGCTAAGTCGCTGAAGTTCCGCGTCAATCACTTTATAGACGGCGCCTACGTGCCCTCGGCGGATTGCCGTAGCTTCGCCACCGTCAACCCGGCCACCGGACAGCCGCTGGCCCAGATCGCTCGTGGCGGCATGCCCGAGATCGACCACGCGGTGGCGGTGGCGCGCAAGGCTTTCAAGTCGGGCGTCTGGTCGCGCATGGAGCCGCGCGCGCGGATGGCAGTGCTGGAGCGCTTCTCGGCGCTAGTGGAAGCCAATGCCGAGGAACTCGCTCTGCTCGACAGCCTTGATATGGGCAAGCCGGTCATGGACATGATGAACATCGACATACCCGGCTCGGTCACCAGCCTAAAGTTCTTCGCCGAGACGATCGACAAGATCGAGGGCGCTGTGACCTCGACCGCGGTGACCGCGCTGCACTACATCCTGCGCCAGCCGCTGGGCGTTGTGGGCATCATCGTGCCATGGAACTATCCGCTGATGATGGCGGCTTGGAAGCTCGGGCCCGCGCTGGCCACCGGCAATTCCGTCGTGCTGAAGCCCGCCGAGCAATCGCCCCTTTCGGCCGGGTTACTTGCGGAATTGTTCATTGAGGCGGGTGGTCCGGCTGGCGTGCTCAACGTGGTCCACGGACTAGGCGAAGAGGCCGGAAAGGCGCTGGCGCTGCACCATGACGTGGACAAGATCGCCTTCACCGGCTCCACCGAAGTTGGCAAGCTCCTGATGATTTATGCCGGCCAATCGAACATGAAGCGCGTGACCACCGAATGCGGCGGTAAGACCCCGCAGATCGTGCTCGCCGATTATGACGATCTCGACACAGCCGTCACTTATGCGGTGAACGGCATCTACGGCAATCAGGGCGAGGTTTGCAACGCAGGGTCCCGCATTCTCGTCGAGAAGACGATCCATGACGATTTCATCGAGCGCTTCACAATGCGCACCGCGCAGAATTTTGTGCTGGGTGACCCGCTCGACCCCTCTACCACCATCGGTCCGTTGGTGACGGCCTCGCACCAGAAGCGCGTTCTGAACTATATCGATATCGGCCGCAAGGAAGGTGCGGCGCTGCGTTTCGGTGGTGGCGTGCCCAACTCATTCTCAGCTGGCGCCTATGTGGAACCCACGCTGTTCACCGGGGTCGACAATTCCATGCAGATCGCCCGCGAGGAGATATTTGGACCTGTGGCGACCATCATCCCCGTAGACGGAATCGACGACGCCATTGAGATAGCCAACGACACGGTCTATGGGCTTGCCGCCTCCATTTGGACGCGAGACGTCGCAAAGGCTCACCGCTTCGCTCGCGACATCGAAGCAGGTGTGGTTTGGGTCAACTGCTTCGACCACGGCGACATGACTTCTATCTGGGGTGGTTTCAAGCAGACCGGCAACGGGCGCGACAAGTGCCTGGAGGCGCTGACGCAATACACGCAGACGAAATCGGTCTGGATCAACTTAGGCTGACCTGCCAATGCCCGAGTTTCTCTCCCCAGGAACTCGGGCCGCCAGATCCATCGACATGGGCAGTTGGCCGGCCGCCCGTGGGGTGGCTAGGCCTCTGCCTTCAAGCCATACATCACCCGACCCAAGACGCTTGCGTAACACAGTGGGGACCGCATTTCGTAGAGTCGGCGATCGGGTTTTGCATGTCCGATGATCAGTTTCGGTTCGGTTTGGCGAAGATGCGCCAAAGCTGCGATTTTCCCGAAAAACGGGAAGGTCGTTCCCGTCATCAGCGTATTCATTGAGCCGAGTGATCCGCCGTAGCTTGCTTCCAACGGTTGAACCGGGAGGAAGAAAGTGATTACTGAGCTCCAGGCCAAAGAGGCGAACGAGCAGTTTCGCGAGGAAGGCTATGCTGTCATTCGCGAATTCATCGACAGCGACAAGGTGGAGCGGCTGCAGCGCGAAACCCAGGCCGTCTACGACGAAGGCCTCGAGCATCATGCGACCTATCGCAATGGGAATCTCAGTTTCCAGGTGCTTCCCGAAAGTCATTTCGACAAGCGATACGTGCTGCAGGCCTACTGGTTCTCCTGGATCAACGACTACTTTGAGAAGCTCCGCCGCAATGACGACTACTACCGTCTGCTACAGGGGCTGATCGGCCCCGATATCCGGCAGATCGCGCAGCAACTCCACTGGAAGCCACCTGGCGTCAATGTTACCGGCTATCGCTTCCATCAGGACATAAGGTTTCGTAAGGGCGACGATCTGGAGAAGGTGGCCACATCGACGGTGACGACCGGGCTCGCGGTCGATCGCGCCACCAAGGAGAACGGCTGCCTTCAGGTCGTGCCGGGAAGTCACAAGCTGGGATATCTCGGTCTGTCCGACGACACGCATGATGGCATGCTGATGAAGGGACTGACCGCGGAAGATGAGCTGCGCAAGGTCGGTATTGATCCATCCACGATCGTCGGCCTCGAACTGGAGCCGGGGGATCTCGCCGTCTGGGGTCTGCTAACCGTGCACGGCTCCTCTCCCAACAAGTCAGACTACGACCGAGCATTCTTGCTTTCCAGTTATGTCAGGGCGGACGCCACCGAGCGCGGGGAGTGGGCGTTCCGCAATGGTGTTTCGACGCCACTCGGCGACACGCCGAAGCTTTGCAAGGATGATCGCCTGCTGACCAATCCAGGTCCAGAATACGACACTACGGTCTGGTGGAATTGAGTTGGGAGTGGGTACCCGTCTCAGATCAAGTCGGAGGATAGTTCGCGGATGAGGAAATCCACAAAGGCGCGCACCTTAGCGGGCACATAGGTGCGATGCGGATAGAGCGCGTAGATCGGGCTGGTAACGGGGCGGTATTCCTGCAACACCGCCTCGAGCCTGCCTGCGCGCAAAGCATCGTCCACCAGCAGGCTGGGGAGATTGCCGATGCCGAAGCCGGCGAGCGTCATCTGATAAGCCGCCTCCACGCTGTTGGTCGAAACCCGACTCTTGACAGGCACCGAGAACGAACCGTCAGGCCCCTGGAAGGGCCAAGTACCGATACTCTTGGCGTAGTTGCTAAGAACACATTCGTGGCCGCCAAGTTCGGCCGGGTGAGATGGCCTGCCATTGCGTTCGAAATAGCTCGGCGCCGCGCAAACGTAGTTCCGGACCTCCCCGAGGCGGCGGGCGATAAGCACCGAGTCGCTCTGGTCGCCGAAGCGGATGGCGACGTCGTAGCCTTCCTCGACCACACCGACCACATAGCGCGAGGTGAGGTTGAATTCGACAGAGACGAAAGGGTTTTCGCGCAGGAATTTCGGGATCAGCGCGGTGATGCGCGTATGCCCCAGCACGTTCGAGCAGGATACTCTGATCAGACCCCGGGTGTGGCTATGCAGCCCCCGCGCCGCATCCTGCAACTCATCGATCTCGTCAAGCAAAACCTTAGCCCGTTCGAAGTAGTTTCGGCCGACCTCGGTGAGATTGAGCTTGCGCGTCGTGCGGTTGACGAGGCGCGCACCCAGTTCGTCCTCAAGCTCCTTGAGATGGCGGCTGACCGCAGTGGACGACATCCCAAGCTCTCTTCCTGCCGCAGAAAGCCCTCCAAGAGTGGCAACGCGTTCAAAGACCCGCATGGCTGTGAAGAGGTTCATATTCGCCCCCGCGCGTATGTTTGCAGACAGGGAAGTTTCCAAAAATGGGAGGAAAATGGAATGGCTGAACATCCGATATTGACTCGATTAAAGACGGATGCCCGAGACGGCCGAATGGACAGAAGAGAGTTTCTGGCGCTGGCGAGCGTATTCGGCGCCAGTGCAGCCGGCGCATATTCGCTACTCGGGCTTGCAGCACCGGTTTCCGCGCTTGCTGAGGAGACCCCACGACGGGGCGGCATCCTGCGCGTCAGCATGCAAGTCATGGCGATCGAGGACCCCAGGAAGTTCAGTGTTTCCCAGATGGGCAATGTCGCCATGCAGTTCATCGAACCGCTTGTGCGCTGGGACCACGATTTCACCTTTCGGCCGATGCTGCTGGAAGGCTGGCAGGTCAGCGACGATGCCACTCAATATGTCCTCAACGTCCGCAAGGGTGTGAAGTGGTCCAACGGCGACACCTTCACCGCTGAAGATGTGGCTTTCAACATAAGCCGGTGGTGTCAGAAGGATGCTCCCGGTAACTCCATGGCGGGACGGATGGGTGCTCTCATCGACTCCGACAACGGCCGACCCAGAAAGGGAGCGATCGAGATCGTGGACGACCATACGATACGTCTCAACCTTGGTAGGCCGGACGTCACCATCATTCCAGCCATGACCGACTATCCCGCGCTGATCGTTCACCGGGATTTCGACAAGAATGGCAAACAGCTTTCAGATCAGCCGGTCGGAACGGGGCCTTTCGAACTGACGAAGCTCGAAGTCGGCTCCCGCGCTTCCGTCAGACGACGTCCTGACGGCTCCTGGTGGGGTGGCGACGTCTGGCTCGATGGTATCGACTGGATCGACTACGGCATCGATTCGCAGGCGACGATGGCCGCCTTTGAGGCCGACGAGGTGGATTTGAACGGCCAGACACAGACAGCCGTGGTTGCAGCTATGGATGGCATGGGCCTGAAAAGATCCGAGATCGTCACCGCCACCACCATCGTGGCCCGGATGAATGTCAGGAAGCCCCCTTACGACGACCAGCGCGTTCGCAACGCGGTCCAGCTTGCCGTCGACAACGAAGTCATTCTCAAGCTGGGCGCGGACGGTTTCGGAACCGCCGCGGAGAACCACCATGTCGGCCCAATGCATCCGGACTATGCCGTCTTGCCACCGGTCAAGCCCGATCCGAAGGCTGCGATGGCGCTTCTCCATGAAGCAGGTGCCGTGGATCACGAATTCGAACTCATTTCGGTTGAAGCCGATTATCGTAAGGAGAGCGCTGATGCGATCGGGCAACAATTGCGAGCAGCCGGCTTCAAGGTGAAGCGCACTGTTTATCCGGAAGCCTCATTCTGGAATGGCTGGACCGAATATCCGTTTGCGGTCACCAATTGGAATGCCCGTCCGCTTGGCATCCAGACCCTGGCACTCGCCTACCAAACCGGAAGCGCTTGGAACGAAACCGCTTTCTCCGATCCGGTGTTTGACGAGAAGCTGAAGAAAGCAAATGCGATAGCGGGCTCCGACAAGAGACGCGAACTGATGGCGGATCTGCAAGGCATATTGCAAAACGCCGGCGTCATCGTGCAGCCCTACTGGCGCAAACTGTTCTGTCATATGCAGCCCCGCGTCAGAGCGTACGAGATGCATCAGGCCTATGAACAGCACTTCGAGAATACCTGGCTGGGATAGGCTCGCGTCCACCCCCTGAAGAAGCGGCCGAAGCGAAATCCGGGGCCGATGTTCATACTCATAGGACTGGGCGGCTATGTCGCCCTCCATTACCTAGGCGTCGACGACCAGCTGACGCTGGCCGTGACCGCGCTGCGCACGGACACGCCGGCCGGTGTGGCGAAGGTCCTCATGTGACCTACGTCGTGACGGGGACACGTCTAATTCTTACGCTTTGCGAACCAGCCGACACTGTTCAGCGGCGGTCGGTCGTCCGGGACTGGGGCGGATGGGTACAAAACGCCAGTCGACGGTGGAGACATTTGAAAGCAACGAGGACGCGGTTTCATCGTCAAGGCGGCTCAAACCTTTGAAGCGCCCGCGAGGATATCGCAATTGTCGTCCCGCCTGGAGGGCGCGGGCAAGGCAACAAATCCGACGAATTCCCAGGATTGATGCGGTTTTCGGTGGATGCGCGTCGAGATTGTCGCTTCCGAGCTACCATCGCCGCACATTCATTGTCATACGGGAAGAAGTAACTTTCGAAACAGGGGATTTTCTTTACATGACGACAGCAACCGAGATTGCGGACAAGATCGCCGGCGAACAGAACCTTTCCAAGGCGCAGGCGAAATCTATCGTTGACAGCGTGTTCAAGCAGATCGCCGAAGCTGCGAAGAGTGGCGCGGAGACAAACGTTGCCGGATTCGGTAAGTTCAAGATCAAGGAGACGCCGGAGCGCGAAGGCCGCAATCCCGCTACGGGCGCGACGATCAAGATCGCGGCGTCAAAGAAGCTGACCTTCACGCCGGCCAAAGCGGTGAAAGACATGCTGAACGGCTAATGAAGTCTGGCGCGTTCCGCAGATAAAGGCTTGCGGCTGAGGCAGCGGACGACCTCGGCCAATGGCATCATTGGATGATCTAGGCAGACGATCCCGTTTCCGGCTGGGCTCCCGGCAAGCCGGACGCTGGTTTGGCGCGTTGTTTCGGCTCAACAACGCGCGGGAAATTCATGCCGCCGAGGCGGGGTCGTTCCGCGCAGCGACCGGAACGACCGTCATGATCGCTCAACCGCGCCCCGCAGGGCGCCTGCCGCGATCCGTGCCCTGGTGGCACTACAGCGTTGTCACAAACGCTTCCATTTTCTTGCGCTGATCCGGATCAGGCAACAGACCGCGCATGGCGCCCAGATTGTCAGTCATGTGAGCGGGGTCAGCGGTGCCCGGAATAACGGCCGTTACTCGCGAATCGGCGAGCAGAAATTTTAGAAAGAACTGGCTCCAGTCTTCGGCAAAGCCGTGCGCCCAATCCGGCACCGGCTTGCCGCGCACAGCGCGAAAGAGCCGGCCATGTCCGAGCGGCAGGGCGGTGAGCACTGCCGCCTTGACATCGGCCGCCAACGGCAGGACGCGCTTCTCTGCCTCGCGATCGCCGAGCGAGTAGTCAATCTGCACAAAATCCGGCTTCTCGCGCCGAAGCACTGCCTCAACCGCGGGAAAGTCGTCGTGGCTCGTCGAAGTTATCCCAATATAGCGACACAAGCCCTGCGCCTTCCAATCCTTGAATCGAGCGAGCGATTGCTTCGGATCGCTAACATTATGCAATTGCAACAGATCGAAGTTTTGCATCTGCAATCGCTTCTGCGAACGCTTGAGTTCGGCGGCGTCCGGGTCTTCGAGCTTGGTGGCGAGGAAGATCTTGTCGCGCAACCCGGCCGGCACGATGGTCTCGCCGAGCACGGCCTCGGCATCGCCATAAACCGAGGAGGTATCGATCAGGCGACCGCCCCCAGCGATCAAGGCATGCAGCACCGCCGCCGCCTTCCCTCGCGTTTCTTCATCGTTGGTGTCGAATACGCGCGAGGTACCGAGCCCAACCGCCGGCAGCTGTTCGCCGGTTTTTGGGATGGCGCGCGTGAGCACGGTCGAAGTCTGTGCAGGCGCCGGCGAAACCATGCATGCCAGGGCGCCGGCGACGACAAATTGACGACGGGTCAGAGCGACGCTCATGCGCTTTCTCCTTTCAACGCTTCCGTCTCTATGAGTGCGGCGCGACGTTGTTGCGTTCGGCCGAGAGCTATCGAGAGAAGAAGCCATGCAGCCACCACGGGTATGGCGACCAGTGCTATACCGCCAAACTTGAGCCCCAGCGCCTGCAGGCTGCTGAAAACCCAGCCATATGCGGCATCCGAGCCACGATAAATTACGACGTCGATCAGGTTCTTCGCCTTATATTTCTCGCCACGCCCAAGGACGGTGAAAAAGACCTGCCGCGCTGGATTGGCGATCGCGAAATTCATCCAGCGCTGGACCACCTGGAGAGCGATCACCACTGCCAATGTGGGCGCCAGGAACAGCGCGGCAAATCCGAAAATATAAGCGGCGGGCAAGGCTCCGGCCGCAGCACCGGTGCCGAAACGCTTGAGCACCTGCGCGGTGGCGAATACCTGTGTCGCCAAGCTCAGAAGGCCGACAGCAAGATCGATGCCGGCGAAAATGCGCGTCTGCGTATCGCGATCATGCACCGCTGCAGCAATGATATTGGCCTGTTCAAGGTACACGATGGTGGCGCCAAACGACAACAGGCTGACCCACGCGGCGATGCCAAGCAAATAGGGTGAGCGGATCAACTCCGGCAGGGCGGCGAAGGCATTGCCGCCGATGCGCGTCGGCTCAGCGCGAACGGCAGCGTGCCCGCCGGCCGGTGCGGTGGCCGAGCGCTCCAGCCGATATGCGCAAAAGACCGCCACTTCCAACAGCGCCGCAGCTGGAATGAGAAGATTGACGGAGCCAAGCGGCTTCGAAAGCCCGATGGTGATGATCGGCCCCAATAGTCCGCCGGCGGTGCCTCCCGCGCCGATAAAGCCGAACAGGCGCTTGCCCTGCTCGGCGGTAAAGAGGTCCGCCATGAAGGACCAAAACACCGCGACCGCGAACAGGCTGAAGACGCTGACCCACACGAAGAAGACGCGAGCGACCTCCATGGGCGCGATGTTAAGCGTCAGCAGAAGCCAGAAGACGGCAAGGTTGATGACGAAGAAGTGGAAGACGATTGGAATGAAGCGCGCACGCGGCAGCCGAGATACCAAGGCGCCGTAAAGCGGTTGCGCTGCAATCAGCGCAACGAAAGTCGCGGTGAGCAGCCAAGGGAGATGCTGCACGCCGCCGGCAATGCCCATCTGGTCGCGGAGCGGCCGCAGCACGTAATAGCCGGCGAGCAGCGAGAAGAAATAGCCAAATGACCATAACGCCGCGGCTCGCTCCTCCTGCGTTGCCGGAACAGCAAACGCAAGACCTCGTTTTCCCGCAGCGATGATGCTTCCCAGGGAGCGAGCTTGAGACCCGGAAACGTCGTTCCGCTGCGATCTCGTCATGGCAGCGACAGTTTCTGTTTCAACTCGGCCGCGCTCACCTGCTGGCCGTAGCCCGGACCGCCCTGCTGGAACCTGCGCGCGTCGGCAAGTTTACCGACCACTACCGGATCGAAGCCTGCATCGCGGACGAGCCCGGCCGCAGTCTGCATCGCCTCGTCGTCATCGCCGGCAATCGGAATGGCCAACCTTGGAGCGGAACGATTGGCCTCGCTGGCAAGGACCTTGTAGTTGAGCGTGTTGAACGCGCGCACTAGCCGCGTCCCTGCAAGGTATTTCTGGGAAACCACGCCGATGCCGTCCCGCTCGACCTCGGCGACGATCGCATCGCCATCGCGCCGTGCAATCGCGTTCCCAGCATCAAGAACGATCTTGCCTTTTAGTGCGGCGCCATAGTCCTGGCCCATTTGCGGCAATGCGCGGTAGGGTATGGCTAGGAACACCACATCGCCGAACGCGATCGCCTGTTCGATCGTGCCGGCTTTCGCCAACTCGCCGAGGCCCCCGACCAAATCCTTGAGCTCATCGGGATGGCGCGAGGAAAACAGGACCGGATGACCGGCCTTGACCCAGAGCGTGCCGACTGTGCCGCCGATATGGCCCGAGCCGATAATACCGATGCGGGTCTTGCTTTGGGCGTCGGCGCGTGCCGGCCGCACGACCATCCCGAGGATCAGCGCCGCGCCGGCACTCAACAGAGCGCGACGTTCGAGATTGATCCCACTGCGTGGGTCTTCGAGTCGAATGCTGGCGGCTTCGATGGCTTCTTGCCTGGGCATGCAAGCCTCCTTGCATCCCCCTTCAGCTTCAATGCGATATCGGTCTTTCCGGCTCCAAGATCAAAGTCGATGCCATCATTTCTCAGTGATCGACAGCGCGGCGATCACGCGTGTGCCGTCCCGCGACGTGTTGGGCGAGCCACTGTTGCAGGCCGAAGCCTCGTTAGCCAACGCGGCAGTGAGTATCCACGGCTCGTTGTAGCATCGGCGCATAGTGCGCAAAGTCTGGCGTGCGCATTCCAGCGATCTTTCCGGCATCGTCGAGATAGCGAACCCTCACGATCTCCTTGATGTTCGGGTGCTTTTCGAATTCCTCGATCTCGGCCGGGCTCATAGGGCCGCCCTGAAGCTTCAATGAGTGCACGGACGCCGGAGACAACTGTGCAAAATAGTTGGGGTCGGTCGCGCAAATACAGCGCTTGGCGGCCACGTGCTGCCGCACGCAATCGACGACTATGCTCGGGAAGAAGCGTTCCACGACCCGGGCGCCCGCTTCTTCGTGATGCTTGTCCACGGTGTCGTCCATCGAGAAGGTGCCGAACTCGCTGGTGAGCACAAGCAACGAATACCGACAGCAAGGCATCGATTTCATTATGGATAAGCAGCACGACACCCTGCCCCTGTTGGAATGGATCCGGGTCTTCGAGGCGGCGGCGCGTTTGGGCAGTTTCACCGCTGCAGCCAAGGAACTCGGCCTCACCCAGGCTGCCGTCAGCCAGCGCATCCGCAATCTCGAACTGAAGCTCGCCACGCAGCTGTTCGACCGGCAGGCGCGCGGGGTCTGCTTGTCGACGCAGGGGGAGGCATGGCTGCCGCACGTCCAGACCGCGCTGGCCCAGCTTGCACACAGTGCCGCCAATCTGTTCGCGGCCCCACGGCGCAAGATCATCATCGCGGCCTCTTCGTCGGTCATCGAGCTATGGATCGTTCCGCGTCTTGCCGAAATCGCGCGTCGCCTTCCGCACCTCCAGCTGTCCTTCGAGACCATCCAGCGCCTGCCGGACTACTCGCGGACGGAGGCCGGTTATTGGATCACCTGGCCGCGCAGCCGTCCCAACGTTGCCGAACATCGCACTCTGATCGACTGCCTGGCTCTGCCAGCTGAAGCAGCCTCCGGGTATCGGGCTTGACGCTGCGTTCGCCGTTTCGGCGGCTGGCATAAAGGATGATCTCGGAAAGACGCGGACTTTTCGGATAAGACCATGCTCAGAAACAAAAGCCTGGGGCACGATGGCGATCAACAGGGAGCGATCGTGCCGGGCGGGTTCTGAAAATCGGAAATGGAGAAATCTCGAATGGCCCCTCATGACGCAATCGGCGCTATCGCTGAAGAAGCCATCTCCTGGCGGCGACAGATCCATCAGCATCCGGAACTGCTGTTCGACCTGCCGAAGACGTCAGCGCTGGTGGCGGAGAAACTGAAGGAGTTCGGCTGCGATGAGGTCGCGACAGGGATTGCCAAATCCGGTGTGGTCGCGGTCATCAAGGGTCGCCGCGGAGACGGACGCACGATCGGGCTCAGGGCAGACATGGACGCGCTGCCGATGTCGGAGCAGACCAACCTTCCGCATGCTTCGAAGGTGGAAAACATGATGCATGCCTGTGGCCATGACGGCCACACGGCCATGCTGCTGGGCGCCGCCAAGCATCTTTCCGCCACACGCGATTTCGCCGGCACTGTGGTGCTGGTCTTCCAGCCTGCTGAAGAAGGCGGCGCCGGCGCCCGGGTGATGATCGAGGAGGGCCTGCTGGAGCGCTTCGGCATCGACGAGGTCTTCGGCATGCACAACGAGCCGGGGCTCGACGTCGGTTCCTTTGCGATCCGGCCCGGCGCGATCATGGCGGCGGGCGACCGCTTCGTCGTGACGCTCAGGGGGCGCGGCGGCCATGCGGCCTCTCCACATCTGACGCCCGATCCGGTGGTCGCCGGCGCCCATCTGGTCACGGCACTGCAGTCAATCGCGTCGCGCTACACCGATCCGTTCGATCCTGTTGTCGTCTCCGTCACCTATTTCAACGCCGGCCGGCCCAACGCCCTCAATGTGATCCCAGCGGCTATCGAGATCGGAGGTACGATCCGAACCGTCGAGGCGAAGACGCGCAAGGCGGTGGGAGCCCGCTTCCGCGACATCGTCACTACCACCGCAAAGCTGTTCGAGACCGAGGCCGAGATCGACTGGCGACCGGGCTATCCGGTGACCGTCAACAATCCGCAGATGACCGTTGCCGCGATCTCGGCGGCATCGAGCATAGCCGGGGAAAAGAAGGTGGACGGCAACTGGCCCTGCACCATGGGCTCCGAGGATTTTTCCTACATGCTGGAAAAGCGGCAGGGCGCGTTCATCTGGATCGGCAACGGCGACTCCGCCGATCTCCACCATCCCGCCTATGACTTCAATGACGGGGCGATCGTGCACGGCATTCGCTACTGGACCGAACTGGTGTCACAGCGACTGAACGGCTGAAGAAAAAGCAACTCATCCTCATGAGACGGAGGCGGCACCGCCTCCGTCGGGAAAAGAACCTCTGGTCTTCGAGGTGATGTAATAAGCACGTGAACGGGCAGCGCCAATTCGAGGGCCGGCTTTGCCGTGAGAATATTCCTCTGAACGGCCAATTTTGGGAATTTCATTCCTGTCAAATCCCGTCTAGTCCGGGCAATTGTGCATCCACCGGGACCCGGATTGTCCAGACCAAGGCCGATTGCATGCTACGATTAGTCACCTGTCATCGAATGTGCAGCGTCTTCGTATGACGCGACGGCGATGCTATTTCGCCGGGATGACCTGACTGAAACGTGAGCTAAAAATGAAACTCCCAACTGTCGCGGCCGGTGCCGTCCGGCATGAGCGCGCAGAAGCCGCGCCCATGGTCACGTTTGAGCGCGTGACCAAACGCTATGGCAGCGACGCGAAATCCTTCACCGCGCTCGATGATGTCGACATGACCGTCGGCCGCAGCGAGATCACCGGCATCATCGGCCGCTCCGGCGCCGGCAAATCCACGCTCATCCGGCTTGTCAACGGCCTCGAAAAGGCAAGTTCGGGTCAGGTGGTGGTCGACGGAACCGAGGTTGGCCGGCTGAACGACGCCGGTCTGCGCGGCCTGCGTCGCGAGGTCGGGATGATCTTCCAGCATTTCAACCTGCTGTCATCGCGCACCGCATTCGACAATATAGCGTTGCCGCTCGAGATCGCCGGTTTGGACCGGGCTGCGATCAAGGCGAAGGTGGGCCCGCTTCTCGATCTCGTCGGCCTCGGCGACAAGGCGGAGCGCTACCCGTCGGAGCTTTCCGGCGGGCAGAAGCAGCGCGTCGGCATCGCCCGGGCGCTCGCTACGTCGCCGAAGCTCCTGCTGTCGGACGAAGCCACCTCCGCGCTCGACCCGGAAACCACGCAGTCGATCCTGGCGCTTCTGAAGCAGATCAACGCCGAGTTCGGCCTGACCGTGCTGTTGATCACGCACGAGATGGAAGTGGTCAAGACCATCGCCAGCCACGTCGCGGTCATCGACAAAGGGCGCATCGTCGAACAGGGTCCCACCTTCGACATTTTCACAGCGCCCAAACATGAGACGACGCGGATCCTCCTCTCCTCCGCGCTGGGCACCAACCTGCCGGAATGGCTGCGCTCCGACCTGAAGCCGGAGCCTTCGGCGGGCGACCGCATTCTCGTACGGCTCACCTTCTTCGGCGCGACGGCCTTCCAGCCGCTGACGGCGCAACTCGTCACCGAGATCGGCGGAAACGTCAACATTCTTGCCGGCGCCATCGAGGAGATCGCTGGAGAGCCTTTTGGCACGCTGGTCGTCGCCTATCCGGCCACACCCGAAGTCCTCGAGCGTGCCAACCGCTTCTATGCCGCAACCGGCCTTTCCACGGAGGTGCTGGGCTATGTCGCCTGAGATGCTTTTTGGCCTGCTCTGGAAATCGCTGCTGCAGACACTGCATATGGTGGCCGTATCCGGTCTCGTCGGGTCGCTGATTGGCCTGCCGATTGGCGTGTTCCTCGCCACGAGCGGTAAGGACGAGCTTTTCCCGGCACCGGCGCTCAACAAGGCGATCGGGCTTGTCGTCAATGCGGCTCGTTCTACGCCGTTCATCATCCTGGTCGTGGCAATCATTCCGTTCACCCGCCTTTTGACCGGCACGTCGATCGGCACCACGGCAGCCATCGTGCCCTTGACCATCGCCACCGTTCCGTTCTTCGCCCGCCTGGTTGAGGCCGCGATCAGGGAGATCGACAAGGGGCTGATTGAGGCCGCGCGCGCCATGGGCGCGACGCCAATGCAGATCGTATTCAAGGTGCTTCTGGCCGAGGCTCGGCCCGCCATTCTGCTCGCCTTCACCATGACCATCGTCAGCCTGATCGGCTATTCGGCGATGGTCGGCGCGGTCGGCGGCGGCGGTCTAGGCGATCTCGGCATCCGCTACGGCTATCAGCGCTTCATGCCTGAGGTGATGCTGGCCGTGGTGATCGTGCTGATCGTTCTTGTGCAGCTCGTCCAGAGCGCGGGCGACGCGCTTGCCCGGCGCTTCGACAAGCGAAACCGCAAGAGCTGACTTTCCCCCTCCCAAGTCGTGTAACATCAAGGAGATACACATGATGAAGTTCCTCGTCACGGCGGCCCTCGCCGCCCTCATCAGCGTCCCGGCGTTGGCCGAAGACATCAAGATCGGCGTCACGCCCGGCGAACACGCGCAGATCATGGAAAAGGTCAAGGAAGTCGCCGCCAAGAAGGGCCTCAATATCGAGATCCTGGAATTCTCCGACTACGTGGTGCCGAACCAGGCGCTCGCCGACGGCGACCTCAACGCCAACTCCTTCCAGCATCAACCCTATCTCGATAACCAGATCGCCGATCGCGGTTTCGATCTCGTCAGCGTCGGCAAGACCATCACCACGCCCATGGGCGTCTATTCCAAGAAGGTGAAAAACCTCGGCGAGCTCGCTGATGGTGCAACCGTCGCCATCCCGAACGACCCGACCAACGGCGGCCGCGCGCTTCTCGTTCTCGCCAAGGAAGGGCTCATCAAGGTCAAGCCGGAAGCCGGCCTGAAGGTGGGCCCCGCCGACATCATCGAAAACCCGAAGAACATCCAGATCTCCGAACTCGACGCCGCGCAGCTTCCGCGTTCGCTGGATGACGTGGACGCCGCCGTCATCAACACCAACTACGCGATGGAAGCTGGCCTGCACCCGAAGACCGACGCCATCGCCATCGAGGGCAGCGAATCTCCCTACGCCAACGTGATCGTCGTGCGCAGCGCCGACAAGGACGCGCCGTGGGTCAAGACGCTTGTCGAGTCCTACCATGACGACAGCATCAAGGCGTTCATCAACGACGAGTTCAAGGGCGCGCTGATCCCGTCCTGGTAATCGGCGCTCGGGCCTGGCCCGATGCTGCAAATCGCCCGAACTGCGATGCCCGGCTGGCCCAGTGCCGCCGGGCGTCGCGCACTTTTTGGATTTACGAGACGGATTCACTAGCGCGATTTTGTCGGTAGCCGACGCTAGGCGCGGGACGTCTCGCGCAGAAAATCCCGGGGCGCCAAAGCGATGTCGGCAAGCGTGTAACGATCGAGCGCGCTCTGGAACGACGACAGGGCGTCGTGCAGCATACCGGAAAGCCTGCAACACTGCGTGATCGTGCATTGGTTGCCCGTCGCGAAGCATTCGACCAGGGCGAAGTCTGGTTCGGTCAGCCGGATCACGTCGCCTATGCGGATGTCTTCTGGCCGGCGGCCGAGAGTAAGCCCGCCTGACCTGCCGCGAACCGCGACAAGATATCCGGCGCGGGTCAGTGTGTTGGCAACCTTGTTTAGATGTGTCTTCGATACGCCGAAGGCACGCGCCGTCTCCTCGATCGTGAACAGCCGGTCCTCAGCGGACGCCGCGAACATCAGCATGCGCAGCGTGTAGTCGGAGAAATTCGTCAGCCTCATTTTGATCCAACCTTCGCATGCCGACCCTGCCGACTGTCCCGGAAGGTCATAGCCTATCGGCCGTGATCGGCTCGACAGTCAACGTGTTTTCACCGCGATTGTGGGCCAGTGCAAGGCGGAATGAATGGGCGATGCGGAAAGCCCGTTCCATGAACAGCGCCGCAATCTCCGGCGGGCAGAGATTTCGGACGGTTGCGCGAAACAAACCAAGCCATCGCCGGAAGTGATGTTCGCCCAGCCCCGGAAGCGCCAGATGCGGCGGCAGCGGGCGGCCGTCATAGCGGCCGGTGCGCAGCATCAAGGACGACCAGAAATCGCACATTTTTGCCAGATGCCGTGGCCAATCATGCGGCGCGATGGCCCCGTTGAACACCGGTCCGAGCAGGGCGTCCTTGCGAATCTCGTCATAGAAGCCGTGAACCACATCGTGGATCATCTGCTCGTCCAACTGCTCGGGCAGCACCCGGCCGTCGATGACGATGGTTGGTTTGTCCTTTGCGCCTACGCTCATGCCTGCACTCCGCCGTCAGCCAGTTCGCTGCGGCCCTTAGTCGTCCAACTATGATGGGTATGTGATGCGAACAGGCTTCACTATGTGGGTTAAAACATATATCGTCAATCTATCTTTATGCCGCACTGACGATCAGGAGGCCAGATGAGGATCGAGTTTGACGAGACCGGAGATTATGTCCTGGACCCGACATTCCTGGCGCATAGGCTTTCGATGGAGGCGAACGAACTTCGGCGCCGCATGCGCCTCGGCCTCGTGACAAGCCTGGTCGAGCGTGGCGTCGACAACGACGAAGGCCGCAAGCGCCTGACTGTGCGCAACGGACACGCGGTCTGGCGTGGCATCATCGACGCTGACAACTGCATTGTCAGCGAGGAGTCGATCGACCTCAGACAATTTCCCGCCTTGGGAGGCTAGTTGGGCTCATCGATCATCTGCCCGGCGGAATGCGCTGGGTAGCACCCGACCAAGGTTAGCTATCCAAGAAATTAAAAACAGAAAGGCACCATGATGGATCAACGTTCGGAAAGCACGCTTGTGCCGATGCTAATCGGCGGCTTGTTGCTATGTATCGTGGGATACGTAGTGGTCATGATCTTCGTGTGAACGGCATAGTGGCAACAAACTCTGAGCTTCCAGAAGTTATATTACATCACCCGCTAGGCGTTTTATCTTCTCGAATTATCTCGCCGCAACGGCTGCCGGTTCCAGTTGGGTGGAACTGTCCAGCGGGGCAACATCCTCTGCGGCATCGATCTGGTTCGCCGCACGGACGGAAGGAAGGTGTTCAGTGTCCCCGGATCGCTTCTCACGACGACTTCAGGGCCAAGATGGGTAAGAAGGCGGCCGGCGCCGTTTGGCTGAATGAGGATCTCCAGTCGCAGTGCGCCTAGAACCGATGGTTCTCGGCGCACTATGATAACCGCACCCCCCGCAAAAACATCCGATTGGATCGCTGGGAGTCTATCCAGGAGAAGAGCGGCTGCTTTCAGAATGGCGGCACACCCGAGCTCGCTCTGCTTCGCTGCGCCCGGAGCGGATGAAAAGTTCGGCACGTCGCTCAGCGAAATAGCGCAACACAACTAAGATCTGCTTCCTGGCGTAGCGCGTCAGGGAAGTCGATCCGCAGCTGCTGTGAGTTCGAGACGCCTCGTTGACCGCCTCTACTTCAGCCCCAGCTTTTTCCTCAGTTCGGCGTTCTCCTTGCGGAGACGTTCCGCAAGCAGGCTCTTCAGTCGTTTGTTTTCTTCCTCGAGCGCCAGAAGACCTTTGAGATCGTTGCTTTCTGATGCGGGGACTGCAGCCTTCTTCCAGTGGTAGTAGGTCTGCTCCGAGACACCGGCCTGCTTGACCGCGCTTCTGATACTCGCGCCGCGACCGATCGACTGCTCGATATCTCCAAGCATTCGAGCGCGTTCCTTTTCGGAGTAGATCTTTCGACCGGTCCGAACTGCTGCTGTCGGGGCTTCAGCCATCTGGGCGGCTGGCTTGGCGCCACTCTTGCGAGCAGACGGCTTGGGTTCAGCCTTTGCCTTCCGCGATCGCCGTACCTTCTTCTTCGCTTCAGGTGCCTGAGATTCGGTGGCGCTCTGTTCTTGTTCAGTTTCTTGAGGGTCGGCCATGTGATCCTCCACTAACGGGTTGTGGCTGTCTCCAGCATCAATCGCTAGCGCATTAGAGTCAATAAGCTGACTGTCTGTCCACTCGATGGGAGCGAACTCTTTTGTTGTCTCAGCTACAAGAGCAGGCAGATCGATATCACCCCAGATCGAACGACTTCGTCCCTGCATGCCGCGCTTCTGTTTGACCTCCACGGTGAACGGTCGAGTCTGTCGCCTCATGAATTCCTTCCTTGAAAAGACACGACTTCCTCAAGAAGTCGCTGTTTGGCGAGAAGCCAACGTCCTGACACCCATCTCTCGCGCCGAGCTTTATCGGATGAGACCGGCGACGAGCAAGCAGCGTTCAGGCGGTCTGTCTTCAGGCAGCTGAGGCTCGTTCGAGCCAGGTCGACAGGCGGCATGCCTCTGTACTCAGAACTTCCCTGCGCAAGAGCGAAATTGAAGGCGTTCCCCTTGAAGCCCGCCCGCAATTTTCCTTCCACTGCAAGTTGGAACTCAGCGAGATGAATTCATCTCGTCCTTTGATGAGATCAATCTGTGCGAAACTAAATTGCGGTCTGGCAGCCCTTTGACACAGAATCGGCGTGCTTGCCAAGGTCCATGATCGTCTTACGGATAATGGCTTCTGCCTGCGCACGTTCCTGGCCGACAACAGGTAGGCGCGGGGCACGGACGTGTTCCGGGGCGCCGTACACCACATGTTCAGCGAGCTTAATGTACTGAACGAGCTTGACGTCGGTGTCGAGATGGAAAGCCGGCGTCATAAGTCGGTAGAGCGGTAGCGCCGAGCTGAAATCGCCGTTTCTGGCCATCTCAAAGAGTTTCACACATTCGGCCGGCCATGCATTTGTCATGCCCGACACCCAGCCGACGGCTCCTAGTGCCAAGCTCTCCAAAATGAGATCATCAACGCCACAGAAGATGTCAAAGCGCCCACCGAACACATTGAAGAGATCGGTGACCCGCCGGATATCACCGGTCTCCTCTTTGATTGCCACGATGCCGGGGACGTCCTCCAACATCTTCAAGGTCTCAACATCGACGTCGACCTTATAGGCGAGAGGGTTGTTGTAGATCATTACCGGGAGGTCGCTCGCATCAGCGATAGATTTGTACCAGGCGGCCGTCTCGCGCCGGTCGGTGCGGTAGGCGAGACTGGGGAAGGCCATCAACCCTTCCGCCCCCAACTTTTGGTAGTTGCGCGCGGCGGCGATGGCATCGTTGGTGGATAGCTCTGCCAACCCCGACAGAAGTGGTACGCGCCCGGCAACCACTTCCTTGGCAGCTCGCACCAAAGTGTCGCGTTCCGTCTGTGTCAACGAGGCGTTCTCGCCCAGCATTGGCAGCACAATGACACCAGATACGCCATTCTGGACAAGCCGATCAAGGCTAGCCTGCGTGGCATCGAGATCGACGGCACCGGATGCGTGCATCTTGGTCGTCACAGCAGGAAAGACACCATTCCAGGTCATCACTTTGGCTCCCACTTTGGTCAATCTTCGTCACTTGAAATAGTGCCGAGTGCATTCGCGCAAGCGGCATGCCCAGCCTCAGCGAGGTATCAGCGCTTCTTCCGCCAATATTGACAAATCCTTGTGACCAAGCAGGCTCGTGACCGGCCAGGCATGGTCCTCGCGGCCCGCCAACAACGCTGCCATTGCCTCACGCTTGCCCACGCCAGCGCACAGCAAGAGCACCTTCTTGGCTGCCTTCAATGTCCTGATGCCCATGGTCACACCAATGCGAGGCACGCTAGCCTCGTCTGGAAAATTCGGCCGATGCGCCCGTCGCGTGCGCTGGTCGAGTTGCACGACATGGGTATCGAGGTCCCATGGCACGCCCGGTTCGTTGAAGGCGATGTGCCCATTGGCGCCGAGCCCCAATATGGCGAGGTCTATCCCTCCGACCGCAGCAATCGCGCGATCGTAGGCACGGCATTCCTCCTCAGCGTCTGGTGCGTCCCCGCGCAGGAGACGAACCTGTTCCATGCGTACGTCGACGTGATCGATGAGGTGCCGTCGCATGAAGGCATGATAGCTGCGCGGGTTCTCGGGCGGCATGCCGGCATACTCGTCGAGATTGAACAGCTTGGCATTGCGGAAGCTGACCTCGCCGCGGCGACAGCGTTCAGCCAGACGTTCGTACATACCGATCGGCGTATCTCCGGTCGGTAGGGCCAGGCTTGTCGTCAAGCCGCCACGGAGTGACGTACATACGTAGGCAGCGGCAAGCTCTGCCATTGCGGCGCGATCTGTCACCCAAGTCACGTCAAGCTTCATCATAGTCAGTCGGCAGCCTCGGCAATTGCAGGGAACATCGTACAGTAGCGGCGATAGAGCTTCTCGTAGTCAGTACGGACAGAGGACGGCACGGCACTGGCCTCTTGCGTTGACGTTTGTCTTGGGCGGGCAACCGACGGAGCAGCCAGGAGCGCGGCGCCGATCGCGGCCGGCGAGGGGTGGTCATAGGCTGCAACGGGACGGCCAAGGATGTCGGCGAGCATCTGCAGCGTAGCCGGATGCGAGGCGGCATGCCCGGCCAGGACGACGCGCTCGATCCCCGAGGTCTCTGCCAGAATGTCGACACAGCGTCGGATCTCGAACTGCACCCCTTCCAGATAGGCGCGAGCGATGTCGTCGGCGGTATGCTGAACGGTCAGGCCATGCAGCACGCCGCGCAGGTTCGGGTTCCACAAGGCACCCTGTTCGCCACCGGCGAGATAAGGCGAGAACAGCAGGCCATTGGCGCCCGCCAGTGAGCGCGCGGCCGCCATATCAATCCGTCCGTTATCCCAGCCGAGAAGGTCATTCAGCCAGCGATAGCTCGTGCCGGTCGAAAGCAGATCCATTTCCCGGCCGAAGACGCCGTTCGTGACATGCGGGGTGAGCAAATAGCGCCTTTGCGGGTCGCGCACCGGCTTACTCAAGCTATCCATGATAATGGTGCTGGAGCCGCTGGTGATGCACACCGTCCCGCTGTCCAGCCCCGCCATGGCGTAGGCGCTGGCGACGGAGTCGGCGCAGCCGACCGCCACCGGCAATCCGGAAGGCAGGCCGAGACGAGATGCAACCGCCTCCCTGAGGCCGCTGAACGAAGCCGATGGCCGAACCGCGGGCAACATGGCAGAGGAGATGCCCCAAACGGCACACAGCTCTGGCGACCAGTTCATTGCGTCGAGGTCGTAAAGCCCATAGCCAGCCGCAGTCGAGGGATCTGTCGTCAATTCGCCTGTCAGCGCGAAATGCAGGAAATCCTTCGCTGACAGGATGGTCCCGACGCCATTGCCGAAAGCGTTCAGGTGGTGGCGGAACATCGGCGCAAGATATCGTCCGTCGATGGGCATACCCGTGCGGTTGTACATCATCTGCCGCTTGGGTTCGTCGAGGAAGCGCGAAGCCCATGCATCGGCTCGGCTGTCCATCCAGGTGATGGCGGAAGGCAACGGCCTATCGCCGTCCAGGCAAACGAGGGTCGGCAGTTGACCGGTCAAGCCGATGGCTGAGACGTTCTTGGCTACGTTCCTGCCGAGCTGGGTCACCGATGACTCCACGGCCGTCAGCCAGTCGGCCGGATTCTGCTCTGCTTGCCCGGGCAAGTCTCTGGTTAGCGGGAACGGAGCCTCAGTCGTGGCGATGATGTCGCCTGAGGTCGACATAGCCACGCATTTGACGGCCGAGGTGCCGAGATCAATGCCGAGGATGACGCTATCATTCTTCATCGAGGCGCCTGAACAGGAAACAAGCACTGAAGGCTTCGCAGGCCTGATGACTGCACGAAAAGGCGTCTCCCCGAAAGCTCAATGTTTCGCCTTCACCGCACGCATGGCCTCGCCCGCAATGGCAACTGTTTGGGCAATGTCGTCGTCAGTGTGGGCAAAGGAGACAAAAAGGTTCTCAAGCGCCCCCGGGTGGAAAAGAACGCCGCGATCGAGCATCTCCTCCCACCAAGTCCGAAACACATCGTGGCGAGCATGGCGAGCGGCGTCGCGATAGTGACGGATTGGCTGGTCGGCAAACCACAGCTGCATGACCGGCCCGACCGCTGTGACGTATGCCGGGATTTGATTATCTGCGATGACCTTGGACAATCCATCGACTAGCTTTTGGCACCGCCCATAGAGCGCATCGTAGATGCCGGGTGTGGCAAGATGGTCGAGCGTAGCATTGGCTGCCGTCACAGCAATTCCGTTGGCGCTGTAGGTGCCAGCCATGGAGACTGTCCCATCGGCCACGAGCGCCATAATGTTCTTACGCCCACCCAGCGCGGCGACTGGGAAGCCGCCGCCAAGGCCTTTGGCGAAGGTGGAAAGGTCGGGCTCCAAGCCATAGTATCCTTGAGCACCTGCCAGGCTAAGGCGGAAACCGGTGATGACCTCGTCGCAGATCAGAATGATGCCAGCTTTGGCCGTAAGCTCGCGCATCGCCTCTAGATAGCCAGGCTCGGGCAGGATACAGCCGGTGTTGCACATGACCGCCTCGGTGATAACAGCCGCAATATGGTGCCCTTCCCGAGCGATTGCTTCGCGCAGCGCTTCCACGTCGTTCCACGGCAGGATGATCAGTGAATCATCGAGACCGGCAGGCATACCAGGTCCCTGCGGAACCGCTCTCGGCGCCTTGTCAGGCCCAGCCGTTTCGATCGTCGGGTGCTTGCTCCAGTAAACGCCATCAGAGAAGCCATGATACATGCCTTCGAAGCGGATGAGTTTCTTTCGACCGGTAAACGCACGCGCCAAACGCACGGCATACAAGACCGCTTCCGTGCCCGTATTGCAAAGACGTACTTGCTCGATTGCCGGCACGGCTGCGATGATCTTTTCAGAAAGGGCGATTTCGTCTGCCGCAGGCATCGCAAAAACAGTGCCACGATTCTGAATAAAATCCACCACGGCCTGTGTGATCTTCTGCGGCCTGTGACCAAGGATCATTGGCCCGAGGCCAAGCAGGTAGTCGATGTACTCATTTCCATCAATGTCAAAGAGACGCGATCCAGTGCCGCGGTCAACAAACAGCGGATATGGGTCCCAGCCTGACCATACAGCGCGCGCCGTGCTGTTAACGCCGCTCGGAATGACTTCGTAGGACCGTGCAAAGCAGTCTCGGCTTCGGGTAGTGCGCGAGGGCGTTTTGTAAGCAGGCATGAGGTTCTCTCCCCCTGAGGAACAGCTTCACAGCTTTGCTTACTTATTATAATGAGTATAATGTCTTGTCAATGCTGGCACGAGGCCTGGAAAATGTCTGGGAAGCCCGCCTCAGACGCTGCCCTTGCTTGCCCGGGGTATACCCGGGTCCCGCTCCCCCTTTCGGCCAAAGCCTAATCGGTAAAGGTCCGCGAATACCGATTTCCGTCCCGCGTCACCGACACGACCTTGCCGTCGACCATTGGCCCAAGGATCAGACGCTCGGGCGCGTGGATTTCGGCGCCGACCCGGAACTTGCCCGGCTCCTGCTCGACCAGTTCCAGGTCTTCACTTGGTGCCTCGACTCCACCCGGCGCAATTAGAAACAGGCGCTCGTCACGCAGCACGATTCGGAAATTTGTGAACCAGGGCGAATGCGAGCGATAGTGGCCGACGCAGGCGAGCAAAGCCTTTGCGCCCTTTGGCAACGAGGTTGGTCTGCAGCACAGTTTCAGGGGGCCGTAGTTCCAGGCAGGTCCGCCGTCCCCGGCGTCTGCTGTCGGATCGAACGTCAGATGGAATGTCCTGAAGTCGGGATGGTCCGTCGCATAGCGCGCCGACCAGCTTTTGAACACGCGGCCCGTTCTGCCGTTGCTCAAAAGCAGCAGCTTGTCTTTGTCGGCAGCGAAGGTAACGGCAACACGTTCGTTGTCCGGCCCATAAGCAGAGAAGTCGCCGAGCATCGCCGTATCGAATGTCGCGCGATCGCCGATGCTTAGATCGAGCTTGATCGGCGGGACGTCCATCTCATTGCCGGCAAGCCACGCATGCGCGATGCGAACGATCACCTGAGCTCCCGGACAGTCGCCGTTGGCGTTGGTCAGCACGGCGATGCCGATGTCATTAGCAGGATCCGCCAAAACGAAGGTGGCATAACCCACCATGCCGCCACCGTGGGTGAGGCAGCGGCTGCCATGAATGATTTCGACGTTGATACCGAGGCCGTAGAGGCTTTCCTCCACGCCAGCGTCGTCGAGGAATTCGACGATCGGCTCACCTCCAGGCGCCAGTAGGCCGATCACTTGTTGGAAAGCCGCCTCGCTGACAAGGGTCTTCCCTTCCAATCGGCCTGCACCCAGCAACATGCGCAGGAACCGACCTATGTCGGGTCCATTCGCGGCAATACTACCGTCGGATGTGTTGGTTTCGAACCAAGTCGCCGGCGCCAGTTCATCGCCGGGAATCCAAGGTCGATCGTCGCTAGCCGGCGCATAGCCTATAGCGAAGCGGTGCCGGTCGCGATTGGAGATGCAGGGAACGCTTGATGTCATTCCGAGCGGTTCAAGCAGGCGTGCCCTGCATACGTCCATCACTGGCTTGCCGGTTACAGCCGAAATGACTAGGCCGAGCAAAATGTAGCCAATGTTGGAGTAGTGGAAGGCCTCCCCGGGCGGAAATCCGGTTGAAAGCTCCCGCAGCCACCAGCCCTGGCCGAGTTCGTCCGGCAGTGCGTCCGTGCCGGCCGGCAACCCAGCGGAATGATTGAGCAGATGCCGAAGCGTGAACATCGGATAGTGCGAGCCGATGCTGAACCAGGGAAGGTAGGTGGTGACGGGAGCGTCGAGTTCGAGCTTCCCTTCTTCTGAAAGTCGAAGGATCAGGAGGCCGACGAAGGCTTTGCTGATAGAGCCTATGGCGAACAGGTGCTCGCGGCTGACCGGGAGGGCTGCATCGACATTCGCGCGCCCGAATGGCAGCTCAAACAAGGTCCTGTCGCGCGACACGGCGACGATGATGCCCCCAGGAATGGGCCAATGTTGGGTGAATTCCCCGGTCAGCTCACGCAACCGTTGCGCTACAGCGTCGGGAGATATCATTTTTCCACCTGCGCACGACTGAGCAACAACTGCAGTAATGCCCTTGTCGGCGAGCCGGTGGCGCCCACCGGCCATGGCGCGAAGCCCTGGTCAAGGTATGCGCTCGATCCGTTGTCGATATGTACCCACGGTGTTTTGCCGGCAAATGTGCTCAGGTAGGTTGCCGCCAACTGGCCGCTATCGGGCACCGACAGCGGCGCATTAGCGATGTCGGCGACCTTCGATTCAATCAGCCGCCCGTATTCCGGCCGCAACGGCAGGCGCCAGCCCGGCTCGCCCGCGGTCTCACCCGCCTCAGTCAACTCTTCCGCCAACACCTTGGAGGTGGTCCAGCACCCCCACAGCAATGGCCCGACGCCTCCGCCATCGGTAAGCGTGCCTACGTCGATGATCGCGCCGACGCCGCTACCGGCGAGATAGGCCACCGCATCTGCCAGTACCAGGCGGCCCTCGCTATCAGTGTCCGTTACCTCGGTCCGCCGCCCGTCGGGATGGGTTACCACGTCGCCGGGGCGCAAGGCATGGCTGCCTGGCATGTTCTCGGCAAGCGGCAAGATAGCCGTCACGTCCGGATCGAAACCAAGCTCCACCGCGGCGAATATGGCACCGGCCACGGCCACGGCCGCGGCCATGTCGGCTTTCATCCAGACAATTTCCTGCGGATTGCGCTTCAGGTTGATGCCACCTGAATCGAAGGTTACGCCTTTGCCTGCCAACCCCAGTTGCGCCTTTGGCCGGTCGGGATTGAAGCGCAAAACAAGAGGCTTGTTAACGCTGCCGCGGCCGACCGCGCGTGTCGCCCCGAAGCCCCGTCTGGCAAGCTCGACCTCATCCCATATCTCAACGCCGATGCCCAGCTCGCGCGCGCGTGTGGCAATCACCTTCGCCAAGTGTTCGGGAACGAGGTCGCTTGCCGGCATTTCGACCAACTCGCGCACCCAGTTGGCGGCTTTTCCAGCCGCTTTGCCGATCTCGAAGCCGCGTTCTGCACTCGACGCGTCAATCGTCAGCAGGTCGACAATTGTGCTTTTGTCCGCCCGGCTATGGCCACCAAGCAGGCAGGCTTCAGCTGCGGCCCGGATCACTGATCCAATGTCGAGCCCGAGGCCATCCAAGGCGACGACGCACCTGCCGCGTCCTTTCAAGAAGATCGCCGCCTCCATCAATACATCGCGCAAGGTGTTTGCGCTGAGAGTATCACGCGGCCCAAGGCCGACCGATAGCACGGCGGGCTCGTTTTCTGCGGAAACCAGAAGTGCCGAAAGCTGGCCGGGACGGGCTTTGAACACTGCATCCCGCCGTAGGGCCGACGCGAACCGACCTCCTTGTCGCACCGCTTCAAGCAGCTCAGCGTCGGCGAAATGTGGCCCGTTCGCCTCGGCGAATGCGGGCATCACCAGGATATCCGCATTCGCCAGGACAGAGCGGTCGCCGCTTAGCCGCAGCTCAATCATGCCTATTGTACCTTGTGGACGTTCATCAGTGTTTCGGTCGAAAGATTGTTGACCGAACCGACCAACGGCGAAAGCACGAAGCCGTCCCATTTCGGGCTATGGGCCTCAATGACGTTGGGGTAGGTAAGTACGATATAGGGGCGCGCCTCGAAAACATGCTTCTGCATGGCCGAGATTTCAGCCAGTCGCTCCTTCTTGTCGAGGAGCGTGCCCTGCTTGGCATACATCCCATCGTAATCGGCGTTGCAGTAGCCGCTGTCGCTGTTGCCGCCACGCGCAGCACAGGTCACGATGCTCAGCACGAAGTCGGGCTCCACAGGTGGCACCCAGTTCCACATGGCGAGATCGAAATCGAGATATTTGACCTCGGGCGCCTGAATAGCCTCGGTGGCTGCGCCCGGGTCCATCTTGCGCTGCGTGATCTCAATGCCGATCTTTTTGAAGCCGGCTTGGATGATCTGGAAGGCTCGATCGCCGGTGCCGTTTTCCTCAGTGGGGAAGATCACTTCGTAGGACATGCGCTTGCCGTCCACCAGGCGGATACCGTTGCCTTTCCCGAAGCCCTTGTCATCCAGGATCTCGTTGGCCTTGTCGATATCGTAAGGCAGCGGCATGATAGCATCGTCGTGGAAGCCGGTTGCGGGTGCTACGATGGTCGAGCCCGGCGTCGAGAAGCCAAGCCAGACGATTTTGTCGATCATCTCGCGGTCGATGGCGTATTCCAGCGCTTCGCGCACTTGCGGATCAAGCAACTCCCGGTTCTTTGGCTTATCGGGGTTGGTGTTGATGATCAGCGTCTTCAGCCCGACACCGGGCCCGCTCGACACCGTCACGCCGGCCTTCTCCAGGGTTTCGACCGCAGTCGGCGGCGTCTGCTCGCCGATCATGTCGAGCTTGTCGGTGACCAGCGCCGTGATCATGGCATCGTCATTGGCGAAAAACTGGAGGCCAAAACCATCGATGATCGGTTTCTTCTCGCCCCACCAGTTCGGATTGCGCGCAAACAGAGCGATCTGCTCGTTGTCGTGCCGGGTCAGCATGAAGGGGCCGCCCGAGACCACTGGAGCGGAATTGGGAAAAGTTGATATCTGCTCACCGTTGCCCTCCATCAGCGGTTCCCAGACATGTTGCGGCAAGATGGGCAGGGCTTGCAACTGCGTGAGCACGTTGGCGACCGGTAGCTCATAGGCGAGCACCAGTGTGTTGTCGTCAGTGGCCTTGGCATCCGTCATGTGGGCGATCCAGCCGGCCAGCTTGCCTGTGGCCCCGCCCTCAAACTTGCGGATCATATTGAAGGTAAAGGCAGCATCCATGGCCGTCAGCGGTTCGCCGTCCGACCAGCTTGCCCCCGGGACTGTATGAAAGGTCCAAGTCTTGCCGTCGGTGGAGGTTTCCCATCTTGTTGCGAAGGACGGTACGATCTCAAGCTTGGCGTTGTATTCTGTCAGATGGGGATAGACATATTGGTACGTGACGGAACTGTAGTCGGAATCCGAAACGAACGGATTGAGGGAGTCTATGGGCTGCGTGGTGCCAATTCGCAGGATCTCGGTCGCCGAGGCAGTGGGCGCGGATGGGAACTGAAGAGCGACCACAGTGATCATCGTCGCGGCCAACGTTAAAATGCAATTGTTCCAACTCTGGTGAGGCTTCTTGTTCATAGGAATCTCCCGAGACGCAAGATTTCCAATTCTGGGTACTTGCTTGATATTCAGGCTACTGAGTATGATGAGTTTATGTCAAGGCGCTTGGGAGGAGCGGAGACATTGCGGGGCTCAGCCTATGTATGGAAGCGCGTTGCTTTCGCCGTTGTCACGGTTTTTATCGCACTGACGCTGAATTTCGTTCTCTTCCGCGTCCTTCCCGGTGGCCCGGTCAGCCAGATATCGCGTGTACCGAACGCCTCGCCAGCCTTAAAACAGGCTCTGACCACACAATTCGGGTTGGATAAGCCGTTGTGGGAGCAATACTTGCTCTATCTCCGGCAGACGCTGCAAGGAAATCTGGGCGTCTCTTACATGAATCGGCAACCCGTCTTCGACAACCTCATCGACGCATTCGCCAATACTATTCCCATGGTGACACTGGGAACTATCCTGGCGCTGGTGATCGGCATCGTGGCAGGTGTTGTGTCCGCGGTCCGTCGCGGCAGCGCAATCGATCATTTCAGCACGAATATTGCCGTATTGTTCTATGCCTTTCCCACGCAGTTCCTCGGCATGATGCTCCTCGTCATATTCGCCGGGATCCTGCCGGCTGCTGGCATGAGCGACCCCTTCGCCGTCGGCGGCTCAAGCTGGGATACCTTCCTCGACATGTTCAAGCACATGATCCTGCCGGTCACGACTCTGATGCTGACGCTCTACGCTGAGAACGCGCTTATCGTACGCTCGGCGATGCTGGAAACCTTGGGGGAAGATTACATTCTAACGGCTAAAGCCAAGGGTGTCCCACGCGGCAGGATGATCCGCGCGCACGCTTTGCGCAATGCCATGCTGCCCATCGTCACCATGGTGGCAATGTCGCTTGGCGCTGTCGTCACCGGTTCGATCTTGATCGAAGTGATCTTTTCCTGGCCGGGCATTGGGCGTGCGCTCTATACCGCTGTGCTTAAGCGCGATTACCCGATGCTGCAGGGCGGCTTCCTGGCCATTACCGTCGTGGTGATCACCTTCAACCTCCTCGCCGACTTGATCTACTACAAACTCGATCCCCGGATAACCACATGACCGTCTCGATGCCTGGGACTTCTTCCTCGGAACTCGAGGCGCGCTTCGGCTTCTGGGCGATGCTGAAGGATGTGCTGCACCAGACGCCCGCACTCGCGGGGCTCACCATCGTCGCCGTCTTCATCGTTCTGGCGCTCATCGCTCCGCTCATCGAGCCGTACGGTATCCATGAAGCCACCTGCGCCGTGTTCGAGCCGCCGTCTAGGCAGCATTGGTTCGGCTGTGACGACGGCGGCATCGATGTATTCAGCCTGGTACTGCGCGGCGGTCGCATTTCGATGATCGTGGGAGCAACCGCTACACTTATCGCCATCGGCATCGGCGCGACGGTCGGCATCCTGTCAGGCTATTTCGGCGGCTGGGTGGATGTCGTGCTGATGCGAGTCACCGACTATTTCCTGGTCATCCCTCAGATCGTTCTGATGATCGTGATCGCGGCGGTTTGGGGCCCCAGTCTGTCGCATGTCATTATCGTCATTGGAGTTCTAATGTGGACGAGCACCGCCCGGCTCATCCGCGCCCAGGTCAAAAGCCTACGCGAGCGGGTATATGTGAAGCGCGTCGAGGCGCTGGGTGCCAGCCATTTACATATCATCGTCCGTCACATTGTCCCGCAGGTCGGGCCGCTCCTGGTCGCCAACACGGTGCTTGCCATCACGGTCGCCATCTTCAACGAGACAGCGCTGGCGTTCCTAGGCCTTTCGGATCCTACGGCAATCACCTGGGGCACAATTATGGAGCACGCATTCGACCGTGCTGCCGTCAGCAGTGGCGCCTGGTGGGCCATCGTGCCAGCAGGCGTCGCCGTCGCCGTGCTGATCATGGGTTGCTATATGCTGGGCCGCTCAATTGAGGACGGGCTGAATCCGCGGCTCAAGGTCTCGTATCTCTCTTTGCATGGCTGGAAATTGCGCCCGCTCGTCGGGCGGGGGCCGGATGCCATATGAAAGGAGCCGTAGCTTGAAAAGCGCCTTTGCAATCCAGGATCTGAATGTCTGGTTCGGCACCGATGTAGGTGGCCGGCGCGCCGAGTTTCATGTGGTGAAGAACGTCAATCTTGAGCTCGCCCCCGGGGAACGGCTGGGGTTGGTTGGTGAATCTGGTTCCGGCAAGACAACCACCATCCTAGCGGCCATGGGACTGCTAACAAGCAACGCCGAGGTGTCGGGCAGGATCCTTCTCGATCGAAAGGACATTCTACGAGAGGGCGAGTCGAGCGTTGCCCCACACCGCTGGAAGGACATCGCCATGGTGTTCCAGGGCGCTATGAGCGCCTTCAATCCGGTCAAGACCGTAGGCTGGCAGATCGCCGAGGCAATGCATATGCATGGCGTTGCGCGTGGCGTCGCCATTTCGCGCCGCATCGGGGAACTGCTTGAATTGGTTGGCATTCCTGCCGAACAGGCCGAGCGCTTCCCGCATCAGTTCTCCGGCGGCATGCGCCAGCGCGCTATGATCGCCATGGCGCTCGCATGTGAGCCGAAGGTGCTTCTGGCCGACGAGCCCACGACGGCACTGGATGTGATGGTGCAGGACCAGGTGATGAAGCTCCTGGTGCGGCTCAGCAAGGAGCTCAACCTGGCACTCGTCCTAGTTACCCACGACCTGGCTATCGTCGCCCAATCCTGCCAACGTGCGGCCGTGATGCTGAAAGGCGAGGTGATCGAGCAGGGGCCGGTTGCAGACCTCTATCATCGCCCGAGGCACGAATATACGCGTAGGCTCTTCGAGGCGACGCCAGATATCTTTGCCTCGGCTCAAGTCTCGCGGCGCGTTTGCGCACCCGCGAGCGAAACTCCCAGAAATGCGCCACTGCTTGACGTTCGCGGCCTCAGCGTGTCCTACCTGCGCAGCCGCTCCATAAGCGACATTGTACGCGGGCGTCCTATAGATGCGCCGGCCGTTGTTGATGACGTTTCGCTCCGCGTCGAGCGTGGCGAGATGGTCGCTCTGGTCGGACAGTCCGGTAGCGGCAAGACTACCGCGCTGCAGGCCATCCTTGGCATGATCAGGCCATGCGCGGGCTCCATCCAGTTCAATGGTCGTGACGTCACGTCTCTTACCAGCCGGCAATGGCGGCCGCTGCGTCGCCAAATCCAGATGATTTACCAAGATCCCTACGAGTCGCTCGACCTACGCTACCGCGTGCGTTCTACAGTCGAGGAGCCGCTACGCGTCCACGGCATCGGCACCACGGCGAAGGAGCGCGAGACACTGGTCTGCGCCGCGCTCGACCGAGTCGGATTAACGCCGGTGCACCACTACCTCGGCCGGTTTCCACACGAGCTTTCGGGAGGGCAGCGGCAGCGCGTGGCGATCGCCTCCGCCATCGTGCTCAGGCCCGAGTTGTTGCTGGCCGACGAGCCAGTTTCCATGCTGGATGTATCGGTGCGCGCTGGAGTGCTCGAACTCCTGAACGAACTGCGAGCCGATGCCAGAATGGGTATCCTGATGATCACGCACGATCTTTCGACAGCGGCGAATTATGCCGACCGCATCGCCGTCATGCATCAGGGCCGGATCGTGGAAAATGGGGATGCCGCCACGGTCGTCCGTTCTCCGCGAGCGCCCTACACGCGGGCATTGCTAGCCAGCATTCCCAATCCGGATCCGGACCGGTCTGGCTTCGTCAACTCAGCGGCCTGACCGACCTGCCCCTTTCTTCCCAGTGGATGGCGTGGACCGCTTGCCACCGTGAAGTGGCAGCACCACCCACTGTTTCATGTCGGTGGGTTGCAGCAAGTGTCGGCTTCCTGACCCGGACATATAGAACACAAAGTCCGAGGCCTTGTAAGTTTGTTGGTAGCAATCGAAAGCCTTGCCATCGCCGGTGAAGGAAACGCCTCTGATACGCACAACCTGGTCGCGCGGACCGAGATCGAGCGCCTCGCGCTCCGTTGCCGTCGGCCGGTCCACTTCCAACGATTGCTCGACATGCTCGTCTCGAAGCCCGTAGCGGTCGGCAAGCAAGCCATACAGCGAGTCGCCCGCTTCCAATTCCTTGTGGTCAATCGCGGGCACCAGGCTAAGCGGCAGAACCGCCTGCTCTAAGATCGCAGGTGCCGTCCGCAGCCTGCGACGTCGGATGATCTCCCAGACCGGTTGCCCCAGCTCGATCGACAGCGCCTTGGCGATCTCCGGGCTCGGCAATCCGATGTTGATCTTGAGCACCTCCGTGGCGAGGTCGGGTCTGCCGCCGGAAGGCGATAGTGTCTCAAGCAGGCGGCCGGCTCGGCTGGGCTCGCTGACGATGCGGTCTCGGGCGACGAAGGTGCCAATCCCCTGATGGCGATGGATCTTGCCGGCGTGTTCCAATTTATCCAGCGCGTGGCGCACGGAAATCAGGCTGACGCCCGTCAGTCGGGCCAGTTCGGTCGAACTCGGTAGCTTGTCGCCGCCTGTTAGACCGTTTGTGGCGATGAAATCGAGGATCCAATCGTAGACAATTTGATAGCGGAGTTTTCGCTCCACGCTCTCCTGGGATGCGATCTGTTTTTGCCTCTGAGCCAAAGTCACTCCCTCGGCATGTTGATCGACAGGTAATTTGTCCCTTTCCCGTCAACCCGGCCGCGGTCAACAGACAATCGCTGTCATACTCAGAATCATAAGCACATGCTAGCTGCATTTGTTGCCTCCTCGGACAAGGCTTCGCCCAAGGGGACGCCTACGCGGTCGCCCGACGAGGTCGGCCGGCGGCGCATCGTCGAAGCTAAATCTTTGGGAGATCGACCTCTGTGGCCCTGCGCGCCGGCGTCGATCGGGAGCATGATCGCTTCACTTAGCCAGTAGATGAGTTCCAATCTGCAAAAAAGCGAACTTGGCGATATCGCGTCTGCTTTCACAGCGCTCATTGATCACTGGATTGACAGGCAATCGAAAGCCGAAGGGCGGGAAATGCACGCCGCCTCTTTCAATCCAATAGGCGTCAAGATCGGTTCGCATTCTCATGCGCCTGCGTGCCGATGCCCTTTGATTGATGACGTGACGAGAGTTGGAAACTGCGATGATGTAGGATGTGACACTCCGCGCCATCATGCCATTCAAGACCAGCAACACTGCATCCTTGGGCCGCAAGCCGCCAAGGTCACGGGTCGCGGAAATGACGGCTCTCTTCGCGTCTTGCTGGGCAGATCCCTGCAAACCTCCGATAGCGATACTGTAGGAGTTGCCTGGCCTGCGCACGAAGACGAAACTTGCCGTACACAAAATTGCGCGATCGACAGCGCGTATGAGACGCAGCGCGAAAACACCCTCATGACGGCTGCCACAATGGTCCGTGAGAGACAGCTGCAGTCGATAATCCTGATCGCGCCCTGAGACAGCACCGATCTCAACCTTTCCGCCCTGCCAAAGCGTTTGGAGCATTTGCGGCTTGAGAAGAAACCCCGCCACATCAAAATGCTGGACGAGAATGTCGAAGCGAGTCCGATATGCCATTCGGTAAACGAGGAACGCCGACAGTGATTTCCGGACAAGATCGTCATGCGGCGGTGCAAATGTGTGCTGCTGAGTGAATTCCTGAAGGAACCGTAGCCAGCGCAATGTGAGTATTGGCGAAATGGCGAAGCGCAGCCAGAACGCCATTGTGCGCCGGAACGCCACGCGTTTGCCCATGGTGATCGCCTGCCGAAGTATCGAATGCGACGCAGGCAGCTGCTTCGACGGCTCGGCATCGGAGCGCTCTTCGTGTTTTCCTGCCTTGGTGGTCGGCAGTTGCGAGAGGGTGGAAGACGAACTTGGATGTGTATGTGTATCCGCAAGCATGACGGCGCCATTGATGATTGACCGAATAGGCGGCGAGGCCGCGCCTTGCCTTTCTTCATCTGTGTCAAGATTGGATGGAGGAAAATCCGGCGCCCTGTGAGCAACCATCAACGGGCCTATACAATCCGCTTTTCCGGGCGCCTTATCGGACCATCGATTGCGTCGCGATCGATTGGTCAAGCCCGGCCGATAGAGGCTTGAATCAAAAGCTGATAGCGACGATCGATGTGCTGGTGGCGGGTCGATGGCGCTACGGAAGATTTGCCATGAACGGTCTGAAGGCAACGGACCAGGCGAAGGCGAAAGAAGAACTCAGCAGGATGCGGAGCTAAACGTGGAAAACAGTCTCGTTCTGATCGTTGAGGATGAGCCGGAGATTGCGCAGATATTGGATGCCTATCTCGTGCGTGAAGGATACCGTACCGTGCGGGCTTCCGATGGTGAAACCGCGCTACAGCATCATGCAGTCCTGTCGCCGGATATTGTCTTGCTGGATGTTCGGATACCGAAACTGGACGGCTTTGCTGTTCTTGCGCGTTTGCGGCACGCGGGCGATACACCGGTCATCATGGTAACTGCGCTTGCTGAAGACATCGATCGCCTGAGCGGCCTGCGTCTGGGCGCAGACGACTATGTGGTCAAGCCCTTCAACCCGCAGGAAGTGGTCGCCCGTGTGAAGGCTGTTCTTCGTCGCACCAATGGCGAACGACAAGACGCTGTACGCCGCTTCGGTGCCATTGAAGTGGATTCCAATGCCTATTCAGCCTTCGTCAACACGGATGGGCAGCGCATTCCCATACAGCTTACCCTAAGCGAATTTCGCATTCTCGCCTATATGATCCGCCGCCCCACGCATGCATTCGACCGCGCTGATATTCTCGATGCCTGCCTGCCAGAAAGTGCCGCTTTGATGCGCACCGTCGACACGCACATTTCCAATCTTAGACGGAAGCTTGAGGAGCTAGGTCAGACGGGCTTCTTTCCCGCCATTCGTGGCGTCGGTTATCGGTTTGCGGATCCCAAATGAAGATCCCCTCCCTGTCGCTTGCGAGACTCACCGCCATTGTCATCGCAGCCATGCTGCTGCTCAGCGTTGGCTTGGCCTATCTGGGCGTGAGCTGGTATTCGTCCTATTTGGAAGAGAGCATCATCGACAGCCTGTCTCCGAATGCAGCGGCTGCCTACAAGGATATGAATGCCGGGATCGTACCGGATGCCGCTTCCCTCAGGGAACTCTTCGATCACATTAATACGCTGACGGAACCAGCCAACTTTCAGCTCTATATGTCGGTTCTGGTTTGCGGCCTCCTTTCCGCTCTGATGTGTAGCCTCATCGGCTTCTATCTTGCACGACGCATCGCACGCCCACTCGAAGAGCTCACCTCAGCGGCGGACAGTTTGAAATCAGGTGATTTCTCTGTTCGCGTTTCGGCATCACACAAGGGCGCGCGCGAAATCTCGAGCCTGGTGGAAACTTTCAACGCACTCGCCATGAGCCTGGAGACAATGGAAGAGCGGTTGCGGTTCAACAATATGGCCGTTGCCCATGAACTGCGCACGCCACTCACCATATTACGCGGATCGATGCAGGGTATGCTCGACGGCGTCTTCCCGATGGAACAGAAGACCGTCTCAAATCTCCTGCTTCAGGTCGAGGGCCTGACGCGGCTCGTCGAGGATTTGCGAACACTGTCTCTTGCCATCGGGCATAAGCTTGTAGTGGACCGCGACAGGCTCAATGCCGCCGAACTTGTCGAAGCGGTTCTCGCATCCGCAAAACCCATGCTAGACGCGAGCGAATTGACGGTCGAGACGCAGTTGCGGCCGGCCTATGCTTCGGTCGATTCACAGCGCGTTCGACAAGCGCTTCTGGCACTTCTCGAAAATGCATGCCGTTACGCCGCAATCGGCGGGGTTCTTCGTTGCGAAACCGAAACGCTGCCAGACAAGAGCGTTGCAATTCGCGTGATGGATCGCGGCCCGGGTTTTCCAGAAGACATGGATGCAATCGCAGTCAATCCGTTTTGGCGGGGCGACCCGTCACGTTCTCGCGCGACGGGAGGCACCGGATTGGGGCTCTCGGTTGTGCAGGCAATTGCTACTGCTCATGGCGGACACTTGACCTTCAGCAACCGAAGTGATGGTGGTGCAACTGTTGCAATAGTTCTGCCGAAGCATGCGGAAGGCCGAACAGACTGTTGAAGAGGCATCCCACCCGTCTTTGAAACGCATGCGTCCACGACGTCAGGTCAAGAAAACCACAGTCGAAGCATGGCATCAGCCGTTGGGGAAGCTGCCCGGGAATGCCTCACGCAAGAGGGTCATGGCCGTCTTGTGCAACGCGTCGGAACGGACGGTATCGGGATTGAGTGTGTCCCAGTACCAGGCACCCTGCACCAGATAGTTGAGCCCCTCGGCCAGCGTTTCTACATCGACATCCTTGTAGCCACCTTCCCGCGCCACTTCGGCGAGGAAACCTCGCGTCTGGGCCAGGTATTCACGATCGCTGGGCAGACTGATCATTCGGTCCAGTTGCACTGTCTGGCGGTCGCTGCTGAATAGCACCCAGACGGCTACCCAATCTGGATGCTGTTGCCTGAAATGGAGCGCACAGTCGATGGCAGTGACTATTCGCTCCGACGCCGTCAGCCCGGGCAGAAGCACCGTCTCCTGCCAAAGCCGTTCAAACTGATCATTTAGATACTCAAGAACTGCACGAAAGAGCTTCTCCTTCGTGCCGAAGTGAAACACGACAAGGGCATTGGAGGACCCGATGTGCTCGGCGATCCGCTGCATGGTGACGCTAGCTATGCCCTCTTCGGCTATCAATCGGATCGTCGTGTCGATAATTCGTTGCGTGGTGGCCAAACCGCGCAGGTGGCGACGATCCGTTTTTCCAGCTTTGGTCATCGGCGCGGAAGCGGCGACCTTCTGCTCCTTCGTCTGTTTGGTGGTAGAGGGTTTCGCTGTCTTCAACGCGCTGCTCCCAGATTGCCGGGCAGTCCGGCACTCTTTCGCTCTTATCGACAGATGACCAGCGATGGTCAACGGCGCACTCGCCGTTGACCGGTTCAATTAGAGGGTTGGGCGGTTGGCCGCGTCGCGGTACCAGGAACCCTGCGCGGTTTCGAAAGCGAGACCCGCTCGGAATACATCCGCATCGCGATAGGTGCGCCCGACGATCTGGATGCCGGTCGGCACACCGTTGCGGGCACGTCCCGAGGGCACCGAAAGAACGGGGCAGCGGCTCATCATGTTGAAGGGCGTCGTCATCGCCCAACCGAGCATGGGATTGACTTGCTTGCCGTTGATCTCGACCGATCCGGTGGAATGATCGAAGTCGGCCGGCACGGCAGGCAGAGCATTGGTTGGGCAGATCAAGACGTCATATCGCTCCAGGATGGGTCCCAGCGTCAGATACATGTCGTCGATAACCTCGAGGCTTTTCACGAAATCCAATGCCTTCGACTTGCCACCGCGCACCGCGAACTGCCGGGCGTAGGTGGTCATCTTGTCGCCATGCTCCTTTAGGAGGCCTGACAGATAAGCCCCGAAAATGTGGTCCAGGTAGCCCAGACCCGCATCGAGGATGTGAGGCTTCCAGCCCAGGTCGACTTCTTCCACCGTGGCGCCGAGCGAACGGAATACATCAAGCGCCGCAAGCGTGTTTTTCTGTACCTCGGGATCGACCTCGAAGAATCCGAGATCCATGGAGAAGGCGATTTTCCAGCCCTTGATCGGCTTGTACTCGAGTGGCAGGCGCAGCTTGGGTCGCAGCGTCGCAATGTCGTATGGGCTTGGGCCACTCATCACATTCTGAAGTAGGATCGCGTCTGTGACCGTCCGTGCCATCGGGCCCGTGTGGCAGAAGAAGTCCAGGTTGAACGGCGCATCGTCGGGATTGCGGCCATAGGGTGGCTTGTAGCCGACCACGCCGCAGGCCGCCGCCGGAATCCGGATCGACCCGCCGATGTCGGACCCGGTCGCGAGCGACGATGTTCCCGATCCCAGCGAGGCGCCTGCCCCACCCGACGAGCCGCCGCAGGTGAATTCAGGGTTCCATGGGTTGCGCGTTACACCCCAAAGACGCGACCAGGTGGTTCCCGCACAGCAGTACTCAGGCGTGGCGGTCCGTGCATGAACGATGCCGCCGGCTGCCATGATGCGCGCGTTCATCGTCGAGGTTCTGTCGGCGACATGGTCCTTGTGGATTAGCGAACCAATCGAGGTCGGCTTGCCCTTGATCTCGCTTTCGTCCTTGATGCCGACGGGCAGGCCTTCAAGCGCACCGGTCCTGGCACCCCTGGCATACTTTGCTTCTGCCCGTTTCGCCCGATCCATGGCTTCGTCAAAATGGGTATAGGTCAGGGCGTTGACCGGCGCTTTCACCGTCTCGGCACGACGGATCGTCGCTTCCATGAGCTCAACCGGAGAAAGCTCACGTTTGCGGAAACGGCCCAGCGCCTCGTGTGCAGGCATGTAACAGAGTTCAAGATCACTCATTGATGGCTCCGAACTAGAGAAGGAAGATTGCTCCGGCCGACCCAACTCGTGACACTTCTCATTGGAAGCCAGTGTCGTGCGGAAAGTCAGCCGGATATCCAGGGTCACTTGAGGACTTCGGTCCAGATTTTCGTATACATTTCATTCACTTCCGGCGGGCAGGCCGGCGTGAACTTGCCCTTGTCGAGGAACTTGGCTGGGACCACAATTTCCGGCGCGTTCTTCATCTCTTCGGGCATGAATTTCTCGGAGCCGGCAATGCCGTTGGCGTAGCGCGCATAGGCCGAGATCATCGCCGCGTTCTCCGGATCCATGACGAAGTTTTGGAACAGCTTCGCATTCTCGACGTGCGGAGCAGTCTTCAGCACCGCGACGTTGTCCATCCAGATCGGATAGCCTTCCTTCGGATAGCCATAGACGAAATGCGAATTGGCCAGGCGTACGCGCATCGATGCGCCGCCCCAGTTGACGCCTGCATCAAAATCGCCGGCGGTGTATTTTTCGATGCTGGGGTAATCCAGCGCCAGCCAGGTGGGTCTGGCTGCAACCAGCCGGTCGCGGACCTTGCGCAGAATAGTCTTGTCGCTGGTGCAGGCTTCGCCGCCTTCGTAGTAGATGGCGAGCGTCAGGATATCGCCCATCTCAGGCACCACACTTAGCTTGCCCTTGAGTTCAGCAGGCGGATCGAGGAAGATCGCCGAGGTGTTGGGATCGCCGGAATAGACCGACGTGTTCACCAGCATGCCGGTCGTTCCCCATTGCCACGGCACTGTGTAGTGGCGGCCGGGATCGAAATCCACATTGACCCAACGCGGGTCGACATTCTTGAAATTCTCCATCTGGTCGGGGCGGGTTTCCAGCAGAAGCCCCTCATCGATCCAGATCTTTACGAAGGTCGAGGTCGGCACGACGATGTCGAAATCATTGCCACCCTGGCGGGCCTTGGCGAGCGCGGTATCGTTGGAATCAAAGTCCGTGATCGTCACCTTGACGTTGTATTTCTCCTCGAATTTCTTGATCAGATCGGGGCTCGTGTAATTGCCCCAGTTGAAGATGTTCAGAACACCTTCGGCATTGGCAGTTCCAATATGCAAGAACGCGAAGATCGATGCAGCGGCAGTAACAAGCAATCGCATGGGAAACTCCGGTTGGTTGAGGCAGGTCAGTCCTTCTTGCGGCTGAGGAAGAAGAAGAGGGTGACGACGGCGATCGAAAGCGCCAGAAACATCGTCGAAATGGCGTTCATCTCGGGCGTTACGGTCCGTCGCAACTGGCCGAGCATGTAGGTGGGCAGCGTTTCCTGCCCTGCCGATTTGATGAATTCAGTGATCACCACATCGTCGAGGGAGACGACGAAAGCGAGCATGAAGCCGGCAAGGATCGCAGGCCACAGAAGCGGGAAGGTCACGCGGCAAAAGACCTTCCAAGGAGTGGCGTAGAGGTCGGCGGCGGCCCGTTCGAGGGAAAGATCCATCGTCTCCAGCCGCGCGCGGATCGGCAGGAAGGCGAAGGGAATGCAGAACGCGATGTGGGCGGCGATGAGGTAGCCAATCCCCGTGTAACCGGTCCACACCTTGACCCGCGAAAAGACCACAAGCAGGGCCACTGCGGTGACGATCTCGGGCACCATGAGCGGCTGGTTGATGAACGCGACCTTGAAGGCGAGCCCGCGGTAGGACGCGGTGCGGGTGGTGGCGAGAGCCGCCATGGTGGCGGCAATGGTCGCGACAAACGCGGCAATCGGGGCTACGGTCAGAGACCTGAGTGTTGCTTCGATGACGCTTTCGTTGTTCCAGGCCGTCACGAACCATCGCAACGACAGACCCTCGATCGCACCTACCGTGGTTCCGGCGTTGAAGGCGAATACCACCATCGTGCCGATCGGGAGATAGAGCAGAACAAAGCAGAGGAGCGCAATTGTCGTAAATCCCCGTTGCCGCCTTACCGAATGCCGCCTAGCCATGCTGCCCGCTCCCGGATTTCGACGCTGCGCGCACATAGACAAGGAGGGCCAGCATGACGCCGCCGGTCAGCGTTATGGAAAGCGCCGATCCCAGCGGCCAGTTGCGCCCCTGGCCAAACTGGAGCTCTATCAGGTTGCCGAGCATCAGGTTCCTGCCGCCGCCCAGCAGCCGTGGCGTCACATAGGCCCCGAGCGACGGTATGAAGACCAGGATCGATCCGGCAATGATGCCCGGCCGCATCATTGGGATGATGATCCGTCGCAATACATTGAAATTGCTGGCGTAAAGATCAGCCGCCGCCTCGGCGAACCGAAAATCGAATCTCTCGATGCTTGCGTAAAGCGGCAGGACCATCAGCGGCAGATAGACATAGGCCATGCCCAGGAAGATGCCGACGTCGGTGAACATGATCTGAAGCGGCCGCTTTATTACGCCGAGCTGCAGCAGCGCGCTATTCACTACCCCTTCATTGCGGAACACTTCCTGTATCGCGAAAGTGCGGATGAGCAGGTTGGTCCAGAATGGGAGGGTGACCAGGAACAACCAGAAATCCCGCCAACGCCGGTCGCGGGTCGCGATGAAGTAGGCCGTGGGAAAGCCCAGGAGCAGCGTCACGAGCGTGGTGATCAACGACAGTTTCACCGAACGCCATAGGATTATCAGATGTGCGTCGGCGAGTTTCAGCGTGTCATCGAAGACGTCGCGTTCGAAGATGACGCTGAACCAGCCGTCCAGCGAGAATTGCCAGTACTTCACGTCACCGTAGTCGCCCTTGACCATGAAGGAATAGAGCACGACCACGACAAGCGGCCCGATCGCTGCGAGCAGCACAATCAGCAGGGCCGGAGTGGCAAGCCACCAGCGGTTTCGGACATCCGTGCGCGCAGCGGCAGTGGCGATCTCGGAAGCTGTCGCCATGGTCAGTTCCTCAGGATCTGAGCAGCGGCCAAGTCGATAGCCACTCCGACCGGTGCGCCGGTCACAAGGGCTGCGTCCTGCAATGCGCTGTTCTGGCGGCGCACCACGAACCGGTCGCCATGGGAAAGTCGTACGTGCAGATGGGTGTCTGTGCCGAAGTAAACAATGCTTTCCAGCGTGCCGCTCAGAGGTGATGGTCGTCCGTCGGCGTGGATCTCGGCATGCTCGGGACGGACGATGACAGTCACCCTGCCCTGCTGTGGCGCAAAGTGAGGCAGCCGCGCCACTATATCGACGCCCGACGCCAGCCTAACCAGTGCGCGATCCTTGGCGGCGGTAACAATCTCGCCACTCAGGAAATTTGCTTCGCCGATGAAGTCGGCGACGAACCGGTCGCCGGGGCTGTCATAGATCTCGCGTGGGGTACCTACTTGCAGGACCCGACCTCCGGAAAGGACCGCAATGCGGTCCGACATGGTCAGTGCTTCTTCCTGGTCGTGGGTAACGAAAATAAAGGTAATGCCGGTTTCGAGCTGAAGACGTTTCAGTTCGATCTGCATTTCCTTGCGCAACTTGTAGTCCAGGGCGCTGAGCGGCTCGTCCAGAAGCAGCACCTTGGGCGCCGGGGCCAGCGCGCGGGCCAGAGCCACGCGCTGCTGCTGGCCGCCGGAAATCTCGGTTGTCCTCCTGTGCCTCAGGTCCTCCATCCGCACGAGTCGCAGCATGTTCTCGACACGTGCCGCGATCTCCGCCTTCGGCTTGCCCAGCATCTCAAGACCAAAGCCTATGTTCTGGCTGACCGTCAGGTGCGGGAACAGCGCATAGTTCTGGAACACTGTGTTGATCGGCCGCTGATAGGGCGGCAGCGTCGCAATGTCCTTGCCGTGCAGTTGGATTGTGCCGGCTGTCGGATATTCGAAGCCGGCTATCAGCCGCAGAAGCGTGGTCTTGCCACAGCCCGACGGACCGAGAAGCGTGAAGAACTCGTTTTTGCGGATTGATATGGAAACGCCGTCCAAGGCCTTGAATGCGTCCCCGAATACCTTGGTGACCTGACGGATTTCGACTGCGGACTTTTCCTCTGGCAAAGCGCGTGTCCCCCCTGCTGAGCCAATGCCGCCGGCTGACCCGGCAGTTTATGTCCTGTTAGGATCAACGTAAAAGTGACTTACTATTTAGTCAATTAGTTTTGTCTCTTTGATCTGACCGTCTCGTGGAAGCACTTAAGTTCATGAGGGGTGGCGCCTGCGCGCGATGGTCTACGGCGAGGTTGAGATCCGCAAAAACCCGCCTTGGCTTTGCCGAGCGAGCGAACTCGGCCTGTTCGAGCTGGGCATAAACGTGGAGCGGACAAACGCAAACGGCATGCGAGGCGCGTGTCGTTGTCAGCCATGCGCCCCGATGTGAGCTTTCTGCAGGCTGTCCATTCGGACCTGAGCGGGAGACTGACGCCACGAAGCTTCAGTCATTCGCCGGGCCCGATTGAACCTGGCGAACTCATTCACCTCGACATCAAGACGCTCGGTCGCCCCGAGCGCACCGGCCACCGTCGGTGATAGACCGGGCCAGCCCAACGGCCGCGGCAAACCGTCTGCTCTTAATTCGACAGCAAACGGCTTCGTCTATTGGGCCGCAAGCGAGAGCCCAACATTTCGGCGCATGAACGGTCCGTGCGGGATTTCAGGCGGGTCGAAACTCTCGGCGGCCGCACGATCCCATCGGCTGTACCAGTCGGCGAGCTCCGGGATTTCCTCCTCTCCCGAAACAAGGAAGCCCTCGGGCAGGTAAGGATAGGCCTCGTTCCCGTCGAGAAACTCATTGTCCTTCTGTCGAAACATGAAGTGGTACGGCATGAAATTGCGCGGATCGCTCAACCCTGCTGCGCCGGCGATCTCGCCCAGTGCCTTCATGGTATTGCGATGGAACCGTGCAACGCGATCGCTCTTGTCACCAACGTCGATCGCGCGCTGACGCGCCGGGTCCTGGGTCGCAATCCCGACCGGGCATTTGTTGGTATGGCATGACTGTGCCTGAATGCACCCGATCGCAAACATGAAGCCGCGCGCCGAGTTGCACCAATCAGCACCAAGAGCCAGGGTGCGAGCAATATCAAATGCAGAGATAATCTTGCCCGCCGCGCCGATCCTGACTTCATCGCGGATGCCGGCGCCACGCAATGCATTGTGAACAAAGGTCAGGCCCTCCAGCATCGGCATGCCGACACGGTTGGCAAATTCAACGGGTGCTGCTCCGGTCCCGCCTTCGGCCCCATCGACAACGATGAAGTCAGGAATGATGCCCGTCTTCAACATTGCCTTGACCATGCTCATGAACTCTCGGCGATGGCCGATACAGAGCTTGAAGCCGACAGGTTTACCCCCCGACAGCTCACGCAGCTGGCCGATGAATTCCATCAGTCCGATGGGAGTAGAGAACGTACTGTGCGCCGCAGGAGACACGCAGTCGATCCCCATCGGGATACCGCGCGCCTGAGCAATTTCGGGCGAGATCTTTGATGCAGGGAGCATGCCGCCATGACCTGGCTTTGCACCCTGGCTCAGCTTCACCTCGATCATCCTGATCTGCGGATCGGCGGCAAGCTCTGCAAACTTCTCTGGCGAGAAGCTGCCATCATCGTTGCGGCAGCCAAAATAGCCGGATGCGATCTGATAGATCAGGTCGCCCCCGCTTTGGCGATGATAACGGCTGATGCCCCCTTCGCCCGTGTCATGGGCAAACCCACCCTTCTTCGCACCAGTGTTCAGCGCGAGGATGGCATTTGCAGACAGCGAGCCAAAGCTCATCGCCGAGATGTTGTAGAGGCTGGCATCATAGGGCTGCTTGCACGCAGAACCTCCGATGCGGACGCGGAAATCGGTATTCTTGATAACGACGGGCGTAGCGGAGTGGGTCAGCCATGCATAGCCGGAACCATAGACGTTCTCGATCGTGCCAAATGGCCGCTTGTCTTCGACGCCTTTTGCCCGCTGGTAGACAAGTCCACGGTCCTGACGGCTGAACGGCTCGGCGTCGCGATCGCCCTCGATGAGATATTGTCGTATCTCGGGACGAAAGCTCTCCACAATGAAGCGCAAATGACCGATGACCGGATAGTTGCGCAAAATGGAATGCCGGCGCTGCACAAGATCGTAAATGCCCAGTGCAACCAGCGCTCCAGAAATCACTGCAACCGGCAGAAGCCAGGCGCTGTAGAGCAGCGCTCCGGCAGCAGCGAGAAGCGTGATGAGCGCAGCACCGGCGAACACCAAGTAGCGCTGATATATGACCATCGTTGCCACCACCGATCATGGGCAGGAAGGGTTGATTAGAACCCGGTTGGAGTCGGCGGACTGTTAGTGCATTGCCTCGCGGAAGGCCAGCGCCGAATGCTGCCTCGCAGTACGCGACCATTGCGGAGATCGACGGTGACCACCCCACATACCCGCAACGCGGCATAATTTTCATGAATCGCGCAACCTTGGCGTGCGTGCTGGAACGGTTCTCCCTTTCAGGCGAGTTTCGCCTTGATCGCCCGGACGATCCCTTCGTCGGTCCGCTTCGGGCGCGGCGAGACGAAGCCCAGCTCCAGCGCCTTTCCAGCGGTCGCATCAGCGGCGACAGAGCAGGACGAGTGGATTTCGCGGAAGGGCAATCGCGCCCAGATGGCGTCCAGCGTTTCGAGATTAACCCCTGAGCCCGGCATGATAACGATGCGATCACCGGCGTGGGTGAAACACGCCGCAAGTGCCTCCAAACCCTTCAATGCCGTCGTCTCGCCGCCCGAGGTCAGGATGCGTTCGAATCCAAGCTCGACGGCAAGGTCGATTGCGGCTGCAAAATCAGGACCGGCAAGATCGAAGGCACGGTGCAGCGTCTTGCCAAGTCCCTTCGCATGGTCAGCCAGGCGCGCAAGCACATCGCGGTCGAGGCTGCCATCTGCGCGATTGGCGCCAAGCACGACCCCTTCCAGGCCGGCGGCGCGCACCGCGTCGATGTCGGCAAGAAGTGCCGCCATATCCCCATTGCCATCGCCATAGACGAAGTCGCCGGGGCGCGAGCGGATCATCGCATAGACCGGGATCGGCGCCTTGGCTGCCAGCGTCATCAGGCCGGGCGACGGGGTCAGCCCGCCGGTCTCCAGCGCTGAGCAAAGCTCGATGCGGTCGGCACCACCAGAGATCGCCGCGGCAAGGCCCTCCGGGCTATCAACGCAGACTTCGAGCAGGATCTTCTCAGACATTGGCGATCTCCAGGAGGCCGAGGGCGGCAGCGCCGATCAGGCCGGGTTCGGTGGTGAGTGCTGCCTTGACCACCAACGGGTTGGCAGCGCGGCGCAGCGTGCGGCCGCGCACCTCCCGGTCCAGTGCTTCGATCAGCTCGGGAACGTTGGACAGACCGCCGCCGACCGGCACGATGGACGAGCCGATGATGTTGAGAGTGAGCGCCAGCGGCACGCTGACCAATTCGAGATAGATGTCGATGGTGCGGCTCGCACTCACCTCGCCTGCGCGCCAGCGGTCAATGACTTCGGTGCTCGACAACCCCTCGCCGCAGAGGAGCTCGTGCAGTTTCTCCATTCCGCGCGCGCCGCCGATTGTATCGACGCAGCCGGACTGGCCGCAGCCGCATGCGAAGTGCGGCACCTCCGTCGGCGGCTGGCCGACGGTCGTCTGCAGTGCTTTGCCATGACCCCATTCGCCGGCATAGCCGCCGGCGCCGGCGACGATGCGACCGTCGATGACCAGTCCGCCACCGACCCCTGTACCGAGGATGACGCCGAACACATTGCGATGGCCCTTGCCGGCGCCGCTGGTGGCCTCGGCCAGCGCGAAGCAGTCGGCATCATTGGCTATCCACACAGGCAGGCCGATGACGCGCTCGAGATCGGCGGCGATGAGGCGGCCGTCGACGCAAGGGATGTTGGCGCATTTCAGGCTGCCGGAAGCGGGATCGACCACGCCAGCGATCGAAATGGATACGCCCTTGGAAGGCCGGTCCCCAGCGTTCGCCCGCGCGGCGATGGCGGCCGCGAATGCGTCGAAATCATCGAGCGGCGTCGCCACCCGGTCAATGATCTCGATTTCACCGGCCGAGCGGGCGTGGGCGCTTTTTATCGTTGAACCGCCAATATCGAAGCAGGTAATCATCAAATCAGTTCCCGAAAGAAATTCCGCGGCCGGACATCCTGCCTAAAGCGCGGGATTTCAAGACAGATACATCGCAAAGGAAGCAATGGACAGTTCGCGCAAACGACGCTCCTCGCCGACCATCGCCGATGTCGCGGAGCTTGCCGGCGTGTCGCGCGCCATCGCCTCGCGCGCGTTGTCGAGCGAAAACCGTCCGGTTTCTGCCGACAAGCGAGCTCGCGTGCTTGAAGCAGCCGATAAGCTCGGCTTCAAGCCCAATCTCCTGGCACGCAGCCTGACCACCAAGACGGTCAACCTCATTGCGGTCATCGTCAACCACATCCACGACTTCTCCGACCTCGACCTGTTCGACCTGCTGATCGGCGAGATTCAGTCGATCGGCAAGCAGGTCATCTTCCTGCGCGTAGGCTCTGTCGAACGCGTCGAGGAGTTCTTGCGCAACGGCGCCGCCTATCATGTCGATGCCGCACTCGTGTTCTCCGACTTTGCCGACGCCGCAAGCGTGCGCAAGATGTTCCGCAGCGACGACGTGCTGATGCTGAACGGCATGCATGACGGCTCCTCGCCCTCGGTCGTGCCCGATGAGACCATCGGCATCGCCGAGGCTGTGGCAGATGCCGCCAGCAAAGGCATCGCAACTGCCGCGCTGGTCACCGGCCGCGTGTCCTCGCCAGTCGAGCAGAGCCGCATCGCCGCCTACAAGGCCGAGATGCGGCGTCATGGAATCAAGCTCGTCACTGAGCTGCGCGGCGACTATTCCTATGCCAGCGGACGGCAGGTGGCGCAGTCGGGCAATTGGCCGACCGTGGATGCAGTGTTCTGCACTTCCGATGCCATGGCCATGGGTGTGATGGATGTTCATCGCGATGCGTTCCCGCAGAACCGGCCCGGGCGTTTCCGGCTCTACGGCTTCGACAACCTGTCGCTGACAGATTTCGAGGCCTATCCGATCTCGTCCATCGGCTACGACAAGAAAGCCTATGTCGGCGAGATCCTGCGCTTCCTCACCCGTCCCGGCGAATTCGCCGACGGCAAGGCCGACGTGACGGTGCCGACCTTTTTCGTGCCACGCGCGACCTCTTGAATGCAAAACGGGCAGGCCGGATTGCCCTGCCTGCCCGCTGTTCGGTTGACCGCTTACCAGAGCGGGGTCAGTGCCGGCGGATTGGCCTTTTCGCCCCACCACTTCTTGTAGTTCGCCTCATAGGCGCCGCTCTGGATGTATTCCGACACGAACATGTCGATCCAGCGGACGAAGCCGTCGTCGCCCTTGGCGACTGCGATGCCGATCGGGTCGTTGGAATAGAGGCCGGGCAGCGTCACGAGGTTGTCGTTCTTGGTGGCGAGATAGTCGAGCAGCGAGGAGTCTTCGATGGCCGCGTCGACACGCTTCTGCTGGAGCAGCAGCACGCCCTCGGGCGAGAAGTTGTCGGTGTAGACCAGCTCGGCCTGGGGTGCGGCCTTCTGGATGAAGGACTCGCCAGTCGAGCCGCGACCGACGACAATCTTCTTGCCGGCGAGGTCCTCGATCTTGGAGATGCCGGCATCCTTCTGGACGATGATGCGCAGGCCGGCGCGGTTGTAGGGGATCGAGAAATCCACCGACTTGGCGCGCTCGAGCGTCGCCGAGGTGTTTGCGACGGCGATGTCGATCTGGCCGGAGACCAGCATCGAGATGCGGGCGTCGCCCGACACGTCGACGAACTCGACCGGCACGCCGAGCTTTTCGGCGATCATGGTCGCGACGTCGACGTCATAGCCGACTGGGTTGTTCTGAGCGTCGCGGAAGCCGATCGGCTCGCCGCCGAGCGACACGCCGATGCGGACGGTGCCGCGATCGCGGATCTCGTCGATCTTGCCGGCCTGGGCTGCGCCCGTGGCGGCGAGGCCTATGGCAAGTGCCATGCCGGCCAGTTTCGTAATCAGGTTCTTCATGCTCCCTCTCCCTTGAGTGCTAGGATTTGAACGGTTCGGCGAAGCGGTGTTCCGGTTCCGGCAGGCTTTCGTCCCAATACCAGTAACGGATCTGTTCTTCGCAATTAAGGCTGACGACCTTGTGGTTGCCCTTCGCGTCGAGCGCGTGGATGACGACGCCGGCAAGGAAGCCCTGCTTCAGCTCGCACAGTTCCTCGACAGCCAAGGCGATGGCCTGTTCCAGCGAATGGCCGAGGCGCATGGCGAGCACGATGGTGCGTGCCGTGCCGCAGCGCATGGTCATCTCGCCGGTGTGGGTGCAGGCGGCGGCGCCGAAGCGGCTGTCGGCATAGAATCCGGCGCCGGGGATTGGCGAGTCGCCCAGGCGGCCGGGATATTTCCAGGCCCAGCCCGACGTCGAGGTGACGACGTTGAGGCCATCGGCACTATCCTTGGACAGGAACACGGTGGTGTCGCGCACGCGCTCGGGATCGGTGATGGTGCGGCTGAGCGGCGCCAGCGCGATGTTCGGGAACTTCGCCAGTTCCTCCGGCGTCAGTTCCTTTTCCAGCCGCTCCCACCAGACGCGCTTGCTGTCCTCGTAGAGCGTCTCGTCGACGGCGAAGCCGATCTCGGTGGCGAAACGGCGGGCGCCGTCGCCGGTCAGCATGACATGCGGCAGGCGCTTCATCACCTCATGGGCAAGCGCCGAAACCGGCAGCGTGTCTGGTACGGCTCCGACTGAACCGACCTCGCGGGTGGTGCCGTCCATGACGCCGGCGTCGAACTCCATGCGACCGAGCATGTTCGGCCAACCGCCGAAGCCGACGGAGCGCACCTTCACCTCGCGCTCGACCTCGCCGATGCCGGCAACCATGGCGTCGAGGCCGTGGCGACCCGCCTTCAGCAGGTCGATGCTTTTGGAGAAGCCGGGCCAGGCCTCGGAATTGGCAAGCAGGATCATTTCGGTCTTTTCAGTCTTTGCGCATCTTGGAGAGGAACTGGGCCACGCGCGGCAGCGCCATGCCCTTTTCGGAGAAGAATTCTTCGGTCGGCAGGTCGGCGATCATCAGCCCCTTGTCGAGAAAGGCGATGCGCGTGGAGATGGAACGGGCGAACTCGATCTCGTGGGTGACGAACACCATGGTCGTGCCGCCCTTGGCGAGATTGGCCAGGATGGACAGCACCTCGGCGGTCATCTCAGGGTCGAGCGCACTGGTGACCTCGTCGAGCAGGAGATAGCTCGGCTTCATGGCCAGTGCCCGGCAGATGCCGACGCGCTGGCGCTGGCCACCCGAGAGTTGGGCCGGATAGGCGTCGGCGCGCTCGGACAGGCCGACCTGCTGGAGCAGGCGGCGCGCCTCGGCTTCGGCCTCCTTGCGCGGCACCTTGAGCACCTCGACCGGGGCGAGCGCGATGTTCTGGGCCGCCGTCATGTGCGGGTAGAGGTTGAAGAGCTGGAACACGGTGCCCGAGCGCTTGCGCGCCTCGGCCAGCTCGCGCGGCTTGGACACGTCGAAGTCGTCGACGGTGATCCTGCCGGCATCGACCTTTTCCAGCCCGTTGATGCAGCGGATGAGCGTCGACTTGCCCGAACCGGAAGAACCCAGCACCGAGACGACCTCGCCCTTGCGGATTTCGAGATCGATGCCGTTCAGGACGGTGGTGGCGCCGAAGGATTTGCGCAGGCCGGTAATGCTGATCATTTACAGACCCTTCCAGGCGGTATGGGCGCGAAGCCGCTTCTCGAAGCGGGCGCCGGCATGGGCGACCAGCTTGGCGGCGATGTAGTAGAGTGCGCCGACTGCAGTCCAGACGAGGAACGGCTTGAGCGTACGCAGGTTGAGGATGTTGCCGACCTTGGTGAGGTCCATCACGCCGATAACCGAGATCAGCGAGGTGACCTGCAGCTGGTTGACCAACAGGCCCGTCAGTGGGCCGATGGCGAAGGCTGCAGCCTGTGGCGCGATTACCCGGCGCAGGATCTGCCAACGGCTGAGGCCGAAGACGCGCGCCGCCTCGAGCTGGTCGCGGCCGACCGACTCGATCGCCGAGACGGCGATGACGTAGATGAAGGCCGCGCTGTTGCCCGATAGGGTGATGATGGCGGCTTGGGTCGGCGTGACATTGATCTTGAGGAAAGCCGGCAGGCCGAAGAAGACCAGAAACAGCTGCACCAGCACTGGCGAATTCTTGAGCAGTTCGGCGACAAAGGCGACCAGCTGAGCCAGCACCGGCACGCGGTAGAAGCGGATCACCGCCCAGAGCGTGCCGATGACCAGGCCGATCAACGTGGTCGACACGAACAGTGCCAGCGAAACGCCGAGCCCCTGGAGCAGGAGCACAAGATCGTAGGGCGTGAAATCCCCGTAGCGCATCAGACCGCTCCCTCCGCCTGGTTGCGATTGAGGTGGCGATGGAGCATGCCGATCAGGATCGAGACGAACCAGGTCAGCGCCGCATAGGCGACGAGCAGGACGAAATAGACCTCGAAGGGCCTGAAGGTCTGCGACGCCACGATCTTGGCCGAACCCGTCAGCTCGTTGAGCGTGATCGTCGACAGGATCGACGAGGTCAGGATCAGGTTGATGAACACCGAGCCCAACGGTCGAACCGAGGCGCGGAGCGCAATGGGCATGACGATCTTGCGGAAGATCGTGCTCTTCTTCAGCCCGCTGACCTGGGCTGCCTCGATGATGCCCGGGTCGATTGCCAGGATGCCCGACCGAACGACGTCGGAGGTGAAGGCGCCGCCAGCGACGGACATGGCGATGACGCCTGTCGTGAAGGCGTCGATGTAGATGCCGATTTCGGGCAGCCCGAAATAGAAGAAGAAGAGCTGCACGATGAAGGGGATGTTGCGGAAGATATCGACATAGATCGCCGATAGCCGATTGAGCAGAGGCGAGGCCGACGTACGCGCCGCCGCCACCAACAGCCCGAACACGAGACTGCCGATGATGGCAAGCAGGCAGGCCTGAAAGGTCAGCCACGCCCCTTCCAGCAGGAAGGGGATATGCTTGGCGATGATCGACAGGTCGAACTTCAAACAGCACGCATCCAAAAAGTGAAACCGGTTTCACCCTGCAGAAGGACCATCATGATGTCAACCGCCGCGAGCCACGCTTGAGCAGTTTTTCAGTGATGTCGCGACCTTGCGCGGTTCGCAAAAGATCGCCCAACCTCCGCCGCAGGCTTGCACACGACCGAGATACCGACCCCGAAACTGGTGCCGTTCCGCAGGGCGTGCAGCTGCGAAAATGAGCACGGGCGAGGCAGGGATTTCGGTCTGCGGGTGGGCCTCTTCACTGGCAATGAATGCGAGGTGTTGGCGCCGTTCCACGGGAAAGCTGGCGGACGCCTTTGCAGACGAAGGCGTCTCGGGCACAACAATCCAACGCTCGTGCCCGTTTCACAGAGACAAGGTCGGCATCTCAGTTTATTCGCCCCACTTCCCTTGCACGGCCAATCCCAAGCCCCCAATAGTAGGGGACGGCAACACCGCGCGAATTTGGATTCGAAGCTACCTAGGGGGCAGATGAACGACGACGTACTACTTATCTTGATTGTCGTTCTTCCCTTCATAGGAAGCGTTCTAGCAGCCACATTTCGTCCCAATGCGCGAAATTCCGAGGCTTGGCTGGCCGGGGGCGTCGCGCTTGCATGCCTGACCCTGGCCGTTACCGCCTATCCGGCGATTGTCGAGCGCGGAGCCGTTCGCAGCGAAATCGAATGGCTGCCGACGCTCGGTCTCAATTTCACGCTGCGCATGGACGGCTTTGCATGGCTGTTCAGCGTTCTGGTGAGCGGCTTCGGCTTCCTGGTCGTACTCTATGCGCGCTACTACATGTCGCCGCACGATCCAGTTCCCAGGTTCTTCGCATTCCTGCTGGCGTTCATGGGCGCCATGCTCGGCATGGTGATCTCGGGCAATCTGGTGCTGCTGGTCATCTTCTGGGAACTGACCAGCATCTTCTCCTTCCTGCTGATCGGCTATTGGCACCATAACGCCGGTGCCCGCGACGGCGCCCGAATGGCCCTTACCATAACCGGCATAGGCGGCCTCGGGCTTCTGGTCGGGGTCCTGCTGATCGGGCACATCGTCGGCAGCTACGATCTCGACCGCGTTCTTGCGGCCGGAGACCAAATCCGTTCGCACGATCTCTACGTGCCGGCATTGATCCTCATCCTGCTGGGCACGCTTACCAAAAGCGCGCAGTTTCCATTCCATTTCTGGCTGCCCAATGCGATGGCCGCGCCGACCCCGGTGTCGGCCTACCTGCATTCGGCGACCATGGTAAAGGCAGGCGTCTTTCTCATGGCGCGGCTTTGGCCGGTACTGTCGGGAACGCCCGAATGGTTCTGGATCGTCGGCTTCGCCGGGATGGCGTCGCTGCTGATCGGCGCGTTCTTCGCGATCTTCCAACACGACCTCAAGGGCCTGCTGGCCTATTCCACGATCAGCCATCTCGGCCTGATCACGATGCTGCTCAGCCTCGGCAGTCCGCTCGGCGCGGTCGCGGCAATCTTCCACATGATGAACCATGCCACGTTCAAGGCCTCGCTGTTCATGGCCGCGGGCATCATCGACCACGAGACCGGCACGCGGGACATGCGGCGGTTGAGCGGGCTTTTCCGCTACATGCCGATCACCGCCACGCTGGCCATGGTGGCAAGCGCGGCCATGGCCGGCGTGCCGCTGCTCAACGGCTTCCTGTCCAAGGAGATGTTCTTCGCCGAGGCAATCGAGACCCATGCGAAGTCCGTTCTCGATACCTCGGCGCCCTATGTTGCGGTGCTGGCCAGCGCCTTTGCAGTGACCTATTCGCTCCGCTTCATCCATACAGTGTTCTTCGGGCCGAAGCCGACCGGCCTTGATCGCCAGCCGCATGAGCCGCCGTTTTGGATGCGGTTTCCCATTCAATTCCTCGTGCTCGCCTGTCTCGTGGTGGGCACTATTCCGGCGCTGACCGTCGGACCGTTCCTGCACACGGCGGTCACCTCCGTTCTCGGCCCGAACACGCCGACTTACAGCCTTGCGGTCTGGCACGGCTTCACGCTTCCGCTGCTTATGAGTGCCGTCGCCCTCGTCGCCGGCGTGGTGCTCTATCTGCTGCTGAACGACTACCTCAACCGCAGCGAGGAGGGGCCGCCCTTCCTCCGAAGGCTGCAAGCGCAGCGCATCTTCGAACGCGTGCTGGTCGTGCTTTCGTGGAAGTGGGCCAGGTCCATCGAGGCCGGGCTGGGCACGCGCCGGCTCCAGCCGCAGCTTCGTCTGCTGGTAGTGGCCGCATTCATCGCCGCATTGCTGCCGATCTCCGTCAGCGGCCTGTCGTTGACCAGCCTGCGGATCAGCGAGATCGATCCGGCGTTCGTGCTGATTTGGGTGAGCGGCATCTGCTGTGCCGTAGCTGCGGCGTACCAGGCTAAATATCATCGGCTGGCCGCTCTCATCCTGCTGGGCGGTGCGGGTCTTTCCACCTGCATCACCTTTGCCTGGTTTTCCGCGCCTGATCTGGCGCTTACCCAGCTGCTCGTCGAGATCGTGACCACGGTGCTGCTTCTGCTCGGGCTGCGCTGGCTACCGAAGCGCATCGAAGAGGAAGGTCCGAAGGCGGTTGCACTCGGTACGCGTTTTCGCCGTGTTCGCGACTTTGCAATCGCCGTGGCCGCGGGCGGAGGGGTGGGCCTTCTCGCCTTCGTCGCCATGACGAGTCCGGTTCCGCTCGAGACGGTCGCCAGTTACTACCTGGAGAAGGCCTATGTCGAAGGCGGCGGCAAGAACGTCGTCAACGTCATTCTGGTCGATTTCCGTGGATTCGACACACTGGGCGAAGTCAGCGTCCTGGCGGTCGTGGCGCTGACGGTTTTTGCGCTGCTCCGTCGCTTCCGACCTGCCGCCGACAGCATCGCCGTGCCGGAACAGCAGCGGATGCAGGATGACTTCGACGAAACCGAGCCGGACCGCAACGTGGGAGACACGATCGCCGACTACCTGCTGGTGCCGGCCGTCATCATGCAATGGGCCTTCCCGGTGATCATCGTGCTGGCGACCTATCTGCTTCTTCGCGGTCACGACCTGCCGGGCGGCGGCTTTGTGGCCGGTATCGCGATGGCCGCGGCCTTCATCCTGCAATACATGGCGGCTGGCACCCGATGGGTCGAGGAGCGGCTGCGCATATTGCCGGTCAGTTGGATCGGCCTGGGGCTTCTTCTGGCGGCACTCACCGGCATGGGGGCGTGGCTTTTCGGCTACCCCTTCCTCACTACCCATTCGCAATATGTGGAGCTGCCGACCGTGGGTGCCACTCCGCTAGCGACGGCGCTGCTGTTCGACCTCGGCGTGCTGTGCATCGTCGTGGGCGCGACGGTGGTGATGCTGATCGCTCTCGCGCACCAGTCCACGCGCGGCCTGCGTTCGGCTCGCGTGGCGGCCGAGGCGGAACAGGAGGAGGCGTGATGGAACTCGTCCTGTCCATCAGCATTGCCACCTTGGCGGGTTCCGGCGTCTGGCTTCTGCTCAGGCCGCGAACCTACCAGGTCATCGTCGGTCTCTCGCTGATTTCCTATGCCGTCAATCTTTTCATCTTCAGCATGGGGCGGCTGCGCCATGATGCTGCGCCGGTGCTGGCCGGGCAAACCGGCAGCCTGGCCGACTACGCCGATCCTGTGCCCCAGGCGCTGGTGCTGACGGCTATCGTCATCGGTTTTGCCACCACGGCGCTGTTCCTCGTGGTTCTGCTCGCCTCACGAGGCTTGACCGGGACCGACCACGTCGACGGAAAGGAACCGGAATGACGGGTTGGTCTCATCATCTGATCATCGTGCCCGTACTGCTGCCGCTGGCGGCCGGCGCGCTGCTCATGCTGTATGACGAGCGCAGGCATTTCCTGAAGGCGACGATCAATCTCGCCTCGACCTTGGCGTTGGTCGTCATCTCGGTCAAGCTGGCGTTCGTCGCCGACAGCTCGGCGACGAACGTCTACCTGCTCGGCAATTGGCCCGCGCCGTTCGGCATCGTGCTCGTTCTGGATCGGCTTTCGGCGCTTATGCTGGTGCTGACAAGCCTTCTCGCCTCGGCCGCGCTGGTGTTCGCTCTGACGCGCTGGCACAAGGCCGGTGCGCATTTCCACACGCTCTTCCAGTTCCTGCTGATGGGCCTGAACGGCGCATTCCTGACCGGCGACCTGTTCAATCTCTTCGTCTTCTTCGAGGTGATGCTGGCAGCCTCGTATGGTCTGGTGCTGCACGGTTCGGGTCCGCTGCGCGTCAAGGCTGGGCTGCACTATATTGCCATCAACCTCGCCGCCTCCTTCCTGTTCCTGATCGGCGTCAGCCTGATCTATGGGGTGACCGGCACACTGAACATGGCCGATCTGGCGGTCCGCATTTCCGGCCTGGCAGCGGGCGACCGCATGCTGCTCGAGATCGGGGCAGCAGTCCTGGGCGTCGCCTTTCTGGTGAAGGCGGGTATGTGGCCGCTCAGCTACTGGCTGCCGAACGCCTATTCGGTGGCGGCAGCGCCGGTTGCGGCGGTCTTCGCTTTGTTGAGCAAGGTGGGGATATACGTCCTGTTGCGACTGTCGCTGCTGATGTTCGGCGCGCAAGCCGGGAGCTCCGCCGACTTCGGCAGCGACCTGTTGATCATCGGCGGCATGGCGACGATCGCCTTCGGCATGATCGGAGTCACTGCTTCCCAGACGCTGGGGCGACTGGCGAGTTACAGCGTTCTGGTGTCATCGGGCACGCTGCTGGCCGCTATCGGCATGTCCGACGCGGGGATCACCGCTGGCGCGCTGTTTTACCTAGTGAGTTCTACCATTGCCGTCGGGGCGCTGTTTCTGCTGATTGAGTTGATCGAGCGCGGCCAGAACCCGGCCGCCGACATTCTTGCCGTCACTGCCGAGGCCTTCGGCGACGAGGATGAGGAAGCGGTCGAGGACCAGGTGGGCGTGGCGCTTCCGGGCACCCTTGCAATCCTGGGCGTCTGCTTCGCGATCTGCGGCCTGCTTCTAGCCGGGCTGCCGCCTCTGTCGGGCTTCATCGGCAAGTTCGCGCTGCTTGCTGCCGTGCTCAAACCCGCGACCGGCTCCGAAAGCGGCATTCCTGCTGCCGCATGGGCCTATACCGCGCTGCTCATATTGTCGGGTCTTGCCGCGCTTCTGTCTATGCTGCGGTTCGGCATTCGTACCTTCTGGGCACCGATCGAGGCCGTGGTACCGCGCGTTTCCCTGAGCGAGATCGTCCCGGTCGCATTCCTGTTGCTTCTCACTCTTGGACTGACGATCCAGGGCGGCCCTGTGATGCGCTATATGGAAGCGACGGCCCGCTCGCTCCACTCTCCGCAACAATATGTCGACGACGTGCTGTCCGCCCCGCGATTCCAGCCGCAAGGAGCGAAGGCTGAATGATGAGATCGGTGCTGCCCTATCCGCTGCTCGCCTTGTCACTGCTGGTGATGTGGATCCTATTGAACGGACTGTCGGTGGGCCAATTGCTGCTCGGTGGCGTAGTGGCTGTCGCCGCCTCCGCGGTCATGGCGCAACTGAAGCCGGCCAAACCCCGGCTGCGGAACTGGCGGGCGGTCATGCGGCTGGCACTGATACTCCCGGTCGACATCTTCCGTTCGAACATGGCCGTCTCGCGCCAGATCCTGGCCGGCACCGGAGGCCGAAAGATTTCCGGTTTCGTCGCCATACCGCTCGCCCTGCGCGACCGCACGGGTCTGGCCATCCTAGCTTGCATCATCACAAGCACGCCGGGTACGGCGTGGGTGGAGTATGACTCGAACCGAAACACCCTTCTTCTTCACGTCCTCGACCTGGGAAGCGAGGACTGGATCAAGCTGATCAAGACCCGCTACGAGCAACCCTTGATGGAGATATTCGGATGAGCGCCGCCATCCTTCTCTGGTCGCTGACGATTGCGCAGATCCTTCTCGCGGTGGCGATGGCTATCGCAGCCTTCCGCATGATCTTTGGGCCGCGCGCGCAGGACCGGGTGCTCGCGCTGGATGCCTTCTACGTGGCGGGCATGCTTATTCTGGTCGTGCTGGGGATCCGAACCGGGAGCACGCTCTATTTCGAGGTGGCCCTCATCATTGCCTTGCTGGGTTGCGTGTCCACGATCGCTTTGGCAAAGTTCCTCATGCGTGGCGAGATCATTGAATGACGGACATGGCGGATTTGCCGATCTGGGCGGCACTCCTTGTCGCCTTCCTGGTGTTGCTCGGTGCCGTCCTGACGCTGATCGGAGCGGTAGGGTTGCTGAGGTTGCGAAGCTTCTACGAGCGCGTTCACGCGCCGACCCTCGGCACCACTTTCGGTGCAGGCGGCATTCTGGTGGCCTCGATGATTTTCTTCTCGATGTTGGAGACGCGACCGGTTCTCCACGAGGTCCTGATATCGGTATTCATCACCGTCACGACGCCGGTGACGCTCATGCTTCTAGCAAGGGCCGCACTTTACCGAGACCGTGCGGAAGGCGCCGAGTGCTTACCCGTGCGCCACGAAGTTGGTCCTGCGAACGCCGGCCCAGATCCCTCTCAAGGTGATTGACATTGCCCCAAAAACTTACCCAGTTTTGAGTTCGCAGGCACGTCGTTATCGAGTAGTGGCCCGGCGATCTGCATCGAGCCACTCCTCTTGCTTCCCCGCAATTAACCTTGTTGCGAGCAGTAATTGCGTTGTGCGCAATTACTTGGCGTCCGCCGGCAGTTCCAGCGCAGAGCGCAGCTCCGCGCGCGCAGCCTCGAATTCGGCTTGATAGTCGGGGTGCGGACGGATCGTTTGGGCGATCACGGTGCCCGAGATGCGTCCGGCTTCGATATCGGACATGAAGTGGATGCCAGCGACGAGGCGATTGAAACCATATTCCCAGGCCCGGGTCATGATTTCGGGACGCTTTTCCGGGACCATCTCGGCCAGCACGATCCCCATCAGCGTTCCGACCGTCGTGTGGCCCGACGGATAGGCGCCCGAGCTGGACAGCTTAACCACCGGCTTAACCAGGTCGCTGTAGAGATGGGGGCGCGGACGCTTCCATGCCTCCTTGGCAGGGTCGGTGATGGCACCCTCGGTGGCCACGATCCTATCGAAGAACGCCGAGAACTTCGGCAGCTTTTCCTTGGTGAAGTTAGGATTGTTGATCACATCGGAGAAACGCCAGATGTCCTCGACCGCGTCGGCCTTCGCCCGTTCTTCCATCGCAGGCGTTCTGGTGACCTGAATGGTCAGCACTTCGGCAAGTTCTTTCTGCATCTGCTCGGATCCGTTCGCCGGGGGAGGCGGAAGCAGCGTCAGGAGATTGATTTCATGACTGTCGGAAAATGGCTTGGCGTCCTCGGCCATGACATTCGAAGTCAGGCCAAGAACAAGAACGAGCGCCATCTTAAAAGGGGATATGTTACGCATTATTCCTCTCCAAAAAGGGGATTGGTGGCTGCGATACTGTTAATGGGGATCGGTGTCAGTCTGATGAAACCACGGAGCGGCGGCCCCTCATAGGCTTTGACCTGCACCGCTGGCGTTGCCGTGGTGCTCCCGCCAGCAGAAGCAGGGTCAACGGAACCCTCATGTCGCCAGGTGACCAGTACGGCCCAGAACGACCTAGTGGGCGTTCAGCACCACCGGAGGCTGCGCGACTCCCCGCGCGTGGGATCCCTTCGGGATCGTCGCCTGCCTGAGCGTCACGCCGTAGGGCGCATAAGATCTGGCTCAGTGACCAGGTAGGCGGTGATGGTTGTACAACGCGTTACACAGTTCGGTAGGCAGAACGACATGTCGACCGACTTACCCCCACCTCGCGCCAAGAGGCCTCGCCGGCGCTCCTTAGCCAAGTTTGTCACCGCGGCGCGCACGTGCCCTGGCAGACGAACCTCCAAGGCAACGCAACCAGGCACCTCAAAGGCCAGGCCCGACAGCCTCAGTCCCGCACGGTTCCCGCCGCCCCGGTAACGGCTGGGGCGGAACGGCTTCTCAAGGCTTTGCTTGCCCTGATGACCAGGCTTTCCAGTCCGTCCGGCAGGAACAAGATGGCGCAGATGAGAATCGCTCCATAGAGCAGCGGCCGGAGCTGGTCTGCACCGATGCCCCGCAGCACCACCTCGTCGATGATGGTCAGCGCGATAACGCCGAGGATGGGGCCGTACCAGCGGGTAGTACCGCCGACGATGGTCCAGATGAGCACATAAACCATCGTATCGACGTTGAATTGGTTCGGATTGACCGTGCTGAGATAGTGGGCATAGAGCGCGCCAGCGACGCCCGCGAAGAATGAGGCGATAACGAAGGCCAGCATGCGATGGCGGAAGGTGTCGATGCCGACCGATTCCGACAATTTGTCCTGCCAGTGGATGGCGTGGAAAGTGAGGCCGATGCGCGATCTCTCGATACGATAGAGCACCCACAGAGAGGCCAGCACCACTACCAGAACGAGGTAGTAGTAGTTCTCGGGCTGGTAGAAATCGATCCGCAAGAAGCCGAGATCGATCTCGGGAAACGCCGGAATGCGCTGGATCCCTTTGGGCCCACCGAAAGGATCGGTGAAGCGCTTCCAAATCAGACGGATCACCTCACCAGCTGCGAACGAGCCGATGAGGAAATAGAAGCCCTTCATGCGAAACAAGGGGAAGCTGAGCACAGTGGCGATCAATCCGGCCGTGGCCGCGCCGGCGATCATGGCCAGCGGTACCGGGAAGCCGAACAGCTTGCTGTAGAGCGCACTGCCATAGGCGCCGACGCCCATCATAACCACATGGGCAAGCGACCACTCGCCGGTGAGCGTCAGCAGGCGGTAGCTGACAACCAGCAACACGTTGATGGTGAGGAAGACAAGCAGCTCCTGCTGGGAAAAGCTGACAAGATGCGGCACCGCGAGAAGAACCGCCGCCAAGGCGAGGATGCCGATCCAGCCGGCCCTGCTGATCGTGTTTCGTTCATGCACGTTCGCGCACTCCAAACAGGCCTTGCGGCTTGACGACGAGGACAGCCAGCATCAGCAGCAGGCCGACAATGTTTGCGATGACGCCGTCAAAGAAGGTCGTCACGAAGGTATGTACGAAGGCGTAGATGATCGCCGCCACCACCGCCCCCTCGAGGCTGCCGACGCCGCCCACGATGATGATGATGAAGGCCGTCACGATGACCGTGTGCCCCATATACGGCGTCGGCGCGACCAGCGGCGCGGTCAGCGCACCAGCGACGCCGGCAAGAGCTGCCCCAATGAACATTGCATAGCGCGCAGTCTGGTTGATCGAGATGCCCTGCAGAGAGGCCGCTTCACGGTCCTGGGCGCAGGCGCGAAGCGCCCAGCCAAACTTGCTCTTGCGCAGGAACAACCAAAGCACCAGCAGTAGCCCCACCGTCGCCAGGATGACGTAAAGGCGCTCATAGGTCAGGAAGGCACCGCCTACGGTGATGCGCCCTTGCGAGACTGGCGGCACATTCTGGTTGCGCAGGCCGAAGCCCAGCACCGCCACCGTCTGCAGCATCAAGAGAAAGCCGATGGACGCGATGAGGCCGCCGAGCGGATTGGTCCGCAACGGCCGGAACAACGCCAGTTCCATAAGCATGCCGAGGCCGCCTACGAAGACAAGACCAATCGTCACCGCCACAATGAAGGGCAGGCCGAGCCCTGCGTAGAAGAAAACCACCGCATAGGCGCCGGCCATGTAGAGCTCGCCATGGGCAAAATTGATCACCCCCATGACGCCGAAGATCAGCACCAGTCCCACGGCGATGAGGGCCATATAGCTGGCGGCATAGGAGGCATTGAAGGCTGTTTGCAGAAGAAAGTCCGACATTGGCAGTTCCCGGTTGGTCGCGTCATGACACCTCGCCCCGGCGAGGAAGAGGCGGCCCGAAGGCCGCCTGGCCGTGTCAGGTGCGCTGGTTCCACATCTGGCCGAGATCGGTCATGTGCTTGATCAGCAGCGGTCCATGCTTGTCCCACCAGTCGGGAATAGAGCGAAATTCGGCGATGGTGGCCTTGCCGTCGCGGATCACCACCACCGGCCAGTCGCCCACAAGCGCATTGTCGAGGCCGAATAGGTCCTTGCCCCACCAGCGCGCTTCGCCGAAGGCGTGCTTGCCCTTGCCGCCTTCTTTCATCGCCTTGAGCACATCGCCCGGCTCGACGCTTCCGGCGCGCTGGGCAGCATCCGCCCAAAGGTCCATGATCGAGGAATATTCCCACGACACGGCCGACCACTCCGTCGCGCCGTAGCGCTTGACGTATTCGGCGTAAAACTCGTTCGGCTTCTTGAAGTTGATGCGTGGATCGTTGAGTGCCTTATCGTCGAAATCCGGAAACTGGAAGATCACACCTTCCATAAACTCCTTCGAGGTGCGCTCGACGATGCGCTGGTAGAAATCCAGCGTGCAGGAAATGATCTGCCCCTTGTAGCCCTGCTGGAACGCCTGTTCGCACAGCGGATGGACATAGTCGGCGTAGCAGGTGTCGAGGCACAGAATATCTGGGTTCTTGGCCAGAAGCTGGGTCATCACCGGCGCGAAGTCAGTCGTGGCCGGATCGAAGAACAACGGTTCGCCGAGCACTTCGATGCCGGCAGCCTCGAAGGCGGCCAAATAGGTTGCCACCGAAGGCTTGCCGAGGGCGTCGTCCTGTGCGCAGATCACCGCGGTCTTCAACTCGGGTCGGTTGGCCGCCAGCCAATCGACACCGGTGACGTTGTAGATCGGATGCACTTCGCAAGGCGCGATAAGCGTCTCGGTGTGGGGCGTCAGGTCGCTCGGCAGCAGTGTCGAGACCATCATGCCCTGCCGCGCCGCGATTTCCTCGACGCCCGGCCAGGAATTGCCGCCCAGCATCATGATAAACTTGACGTCGCTTTCGCGGATCAGCTGGGTGGCACCGGCCCGCGCTTTGCCGGCATCGTCCTCATCGTCATAGGATGCGAATTCGATTCTGTGCGGCTTGCCGCCGATCTCGATCCCGCCCGCTTCGTTCATCCAGTCGGCCCAGATCTTGCAGCCGTCAAGGCCGGGTTTACCCCAGGCGGCCACGGGCCCCGTCAGGGGCGCAAGAAAGCCTATCTTGACCACGTCCTCTGCCGCAAAGCTGACGCGCGGAAAGCCGACGACCGGCATGAGTGCTGCGCTTGCCGCGCCACAAAGAAGGGTTCTTCTGTTAATCGAAATCTTGGATGCAGAAGTCATCGAGGTTCCTCCGCTCGAACTTTCGTTGTGCTGCTGGAGGGATACTGCTCCGCAGCCTGTTCCCGATGTCGATAATTTTGCTTGTCATGGAGAAGCGCAGATCGACTGCTGCGCGCCCCTTTGGAACATCTAAAACCCGCCCAGAAATGCAGGCAGGGAAATTCTTGTGCTTATGATTTATTCCTATGGCTACAACGCTGCCGCTGCATCTACAGCATCACCTCCGACGGCAGCTCCGCGCCCTCCTTCCCGTGCCGCCAGCAATATCACTGCACCGAGCAGCTTCCTCGGATCGCCGAGGCCCACCGGCCGCTCCCGTTTCCAGCGCTGCATCCGCTGCTCCGCTTCGCTTGGATTGACCAGCGCAAGGTTTCCCAGCCCACCAATTTCAGCGCGCGCGCCGGCAAGCAGCTCGCGCCCCTTGGCACGCCAGCGCTCCTCGTAGACCGGCCGATGCAGGCGCTCCATACGCAGATGAAACAGCGACGACCGAGCCGTGCGCGGCGCCGCCATCGATGCGATCCAGCGCTCGCATTCCGCCCATGCCTGGGCAGCCGAAGCACGAATCTGACCCGTCATGGCCCCCTCGCCCGCCGCCTCCAACGCAGCCGCGTGGTTGCAAAGGCTAGTGGCCAGCCGCGGATCATCCTTGGCGAGCCCGGTGCGGGCGAGCCGCAGCGCCCTGGCAAACCCATCAAACGCCTCGCCCGGGCGCCCGGCCGCAAGGTCTGAAACCGCCGTCGCGGTCAGGCTTTCCCATTCGAGGTCAGCCTCGCTCCATCCCGCGGCAATGAGGTCCCGGAAGCTCCACGTCTCAGGCGCCAAGATAGGCCCTCCGGACATGGTCATTGGTGCGCAGTTCGGCGGCCCTGCCCTCAAGAGCGACTGTGCCGATTTCCAGCACATAGGCGTAGGAGGCGAGCCGAAGCGCCAAACCAGCGTTCTGCTCCACGAGCACCACTGGCACACCGGTCTCAACGATATCAGCGACGATACGGGCGATCTCCTGCACCATCACCGGTGAAAGGCCCATCGAGGGCTCATCAAGAAGCAGCAGCTTAGGCCCGGACATTAGCGCCCGCCCGATCGCCACCATCTGCTGCTCGCCGCCCGACAAGGTGCGTGCCCATTGGGTACGGCGTTCCTTGAGACGCGGAAACCGACGGAACACATCTTCGAGGTCTCTCTCGATCCCATCCTTGTCCGCGCGCAGGAAAGCGCCGATGCGCAGGTTCTCCTCGACGCTGAGGTCGGGAAAGACGCGTCGACCTTCTGGCACGTGGGCGATGCCACGCCCCACGATCTGCTCGGGCGGCAGATTGTCTATTCGCTGGCCGTTGAAATGGATCTCGCCCTTCGAGGGACGCACCAACCCGGAGATCGCGCGCAGCGTTGTACTCTTGCCCGCGCCATTGGCACCGATAATGGTGACGATACCGCCGGACGGAACCTGCAGGCTGATGCCCTTCAAGGCAGCGACCTTCTGGTAGTGGACATGGAGGTCGCGGACTTCAAGCAGCATCTTCTGCACGCCCCAGGTAAGCCTCGATGACCCGAGGATCTGTACGCACTTCCTCCGGTGCGCCCTCGGTCAGCAACTGGCCGAAATTCATCACCGTGATGCGGTCGCATAGGCCCATGACCGCCTGCATGTCGTGCTCGACCAGCATGATGGTGATGTCGCGTTCGTCGCGGACGCGGCGCACGTGCTCCATCATGCGACGTGTCTCCTCCGGGTTCATGCCGGTGAAGGGCTCGTCGAGCAGGATCACGACCGGGTCGGCGGCGAGCGCAACGGCCATGCCCAACGCACGCTGATGGCCATGCGGAAGGCTCGACGTTGGCTCGTCCGCCAGAGCTTCAAGATCGAACAGTTTCAGGATTTCGCGCGCCTTGCGGTCTGCGGCGCGCTCAACGTGCACGTCTGAGCCGATTATGCGTGAGACGAAGCCAGCCTGCGCGCTGCGGTGACAGCCGACACGAACGTTATCCATGACGCTGAACTCCTGGAACAGCGTCGTGCCCTGGAATGTGCGGATAAGCCCACGCTGCGCAAGCCGGCTGGTCTTCAGGCCGGACACGTCCTGGCCGTCATAGAGGATCTTGCCGCTGGTGGGCCTATAATAGCCACTGATCAGGCTGAAAGTTGTGGTCTTGCCGGCGCCGTTCGGGCCGATCAGACCGTGAATGCTGTTGCGGCGAACCGCGAAGGACAGGTTGTTGACAGCGGTCAAGCCGCCGAATTTCCTGGTTAGGCTACGGACTTCCAGTATGGGTGCATCAGACAACGATCGGCCCTCCCATGGCGCCTGTCATCCTTGCGTACAGGGTGATGCCGGCGGACGCCTACCACGCCGCCGGCAGATGCTCACTTCTCGACCAGATAGGCCTCGAGCGAGTCGTCGAGAGCCTCCAACCAGGGCGTGTGATGCGGCGGCGCCATGGTCCCGGTCATGAGCGACCTGTAGGCGTTGTTGCGGAAGCCCATGATGTCTTCGGCCTTGTGATGCTCCCATTCCATGAAGGTCTGGTTCACCGCCTCAATGTCGAACTCAGGGTAGTCGGTCGCGTCGATCAGTTCCTGGGTATAGTCGCCCTGGAACCAGATCATCTGCTCGGCATCCTGCAACTGCTCCTCGCGATCGCGCCATCTCTGGCTGTCGGCCATCATCTCCTCCTTCGAGGGCAGCTTGATGCGGCCGAGTATGACGTCGCGGGCGAACCACGCTTGCGCGTCGAACATGTTGAAGGTGTAGAACTGGTCCTGCATGCCGATGTAGAACAGCTTCGGATTGTTCTCCCATACGATGCCCTTGTAGAGACCGAGCGGCCACAGCCGGTTGTCTGTCTTGAGCCGCAGATCCTCGCTCAGGAACGGGAAATGATGGAGGTAGCCGGTGCACATGATGATGGCATCGACGTCCTTCGACGTGCCGTCCTTGAAGTGGCAGGTCTTGTGCTCCACCCGCATCAAAAGCGGCACTTCTTCCCAGTTTTCAGGCCAATTGAAGCCCATCGGCCGACTGCGATAGCTGTTGGTGATCGATTTAGCGCCGTACTTGTAGCACTGGGAGCCGATGTCTTCGGCCGAGTAGCTGCGCCCGATGAGCAGGATGTCCTTGTCCTTGAACTCCAGCGCATCCCGGAAATCGTGCGAATGCAGCACGCGGCCCGCGAATTTCTCGATGCCCTCGAAATGCGGCACGTTCGGCGCCGAGAAATGGCCGGAGGCGACCACCACGTAGTCAAACTCCTCCGAATAGACGACGTCCTTGGTCCGGTCATGAACGGTGACAGTGAATTTTTCGGTGACTTCAGAATATGTCACCATGCGGACTGGGCTGTTGAAACGCACCCATTGACGCACGTCTGCCTTCTCGACACGCCCCTTGATATAATCCCAGAGCACAGCGCGCGGCGGATAAGAAGCGATCGGCCGGCCGAAATGCTCTTCGAAGGTGTAGTCGGCAAATTCCAGGCATTCCTTAGGCCCGTTGGACCAGAGGTAGCGGTACATGCTGCCGTGGACGGGGTCTCCATGCTCGTCGGTGCCGGTACGCCAAGTATAATTCCAGAGACCACCCCAGTCGGACTGCTTTTCGAAACAGACGATTTCGGGAATTTCGGCCCCCTTGCTCGCTGCTGACTGGAATGCCCTCAGCTGGGCAAGGCCAGATGGTCCGGCACCAATGACTGCTACCCTCATCTTCATCCATCCCCTCCAGGACTTTTTCTTGCGCGAAATAAATTTCACTGGGAGGAGATTATTTGGTTCAGCGATGCTGTCAACAACCTATCCAACATAGCGTCGTTCCAACTTTCGGCCTATCTCGACTCCGGAGGATGAGATGCTAGGTTCGAAATACGGGGTTGCCTCCAAGAGTGGGCCTGCTTATTCTTGAAATTGAAATTTCTTTACGGCTAAGAAACTCCGATCAGGAGGTCGTGATGCCAGATGCCGCCTATCCCACCGTCGTGAAGGGCGCTCCCCGCCCGAGCGTCATTCGGACGCCCGGACTGCTGGCCCTGCCGGAGGGCATGGAGCGCTACCAAGTGCCTGGTGCCGGCGCCATCTTCATCAGCATCGAGGCGGGCGACACCGTTACCATTCGCGACATCGAAGGAGGTCAGGCTTGCGAACTCGTCGCTGCCGATGCTTCCGGCAGAACGGATGCGAGCATCATCGACACAAGGGCCAATGCCGACGCCACCGGCCTCAAAGCATTGCTTTTGCAGGAGAATGAAAGCCTCAGCACCTTCCGCAAGGGGCTGGAGCGACGTCAGATCAACGTCGCCCAGGCCGAAGCCGTGCGCCTCTTCGGCAGTACCAGCGCGCCGGGCACGGAGCAGACCTTCACCGTCACCCGCGACGGCAGCCTCGTGGTGGCCGCGCCCGGCGGGCCCATGGCTGTGGACGGTCATGACACCGCCACCCCGCTGCTGGTGTTGGTGCAACGCGCACGCATCCGACCGGTCGGCAAATCCGAGCTGCCAGAACCGCTGGCCGACCCCGTTTTGGATCTGCGTGTGAAATCGGCAACCGCACGCTCCTACTTCGTCAAGGCCGGCGACTTCATCCAGATCATCGATGTCGACGGGCGCCAATGCACCGACTTCCAGTGCTTTTCGGCACGCAAGCTCGACAAAGGCAAGGACCACCCGCTCGACGTCACCACCACGCGCACGCTGATGGGCGCCAGCTATCCGATGCCCGGCCTGCATTCGAGGTATTATGATCAGGATTTCGAGCCGCTCGTCGAAGTGATTCAGGACACCTGCGGTCGCCACGACGCCTTCGCGTTGGCCTGCGCTGCCAAATATTACGACGACATCGGCTATCCTGGGCACATCAATTGCTCGGAGAACTTCAACAACGCGCTTGCTGACACGGGCGTCAACCCACGCGCAGGCTGGATGGCGGTCAACTTCTTCTTCAACACCGGCATCGACACCCATGGCGTGATGTTCTCGGATGAGCCGTGGTCGCGGCCTGGCGACTACGTGCTGCTACGCGCGCTGACTGACATCGTCTGCGTCTCCTCCGCCTGCCCCGACGACACCTCGCCGGCCAATGGCTGGAGTCCCACCGACATTCATGTGCGTACCTATTCGGGCGCGCAGAAGTTCTCCCGCGCCGTTGCCACACGAACGACCCCGGATGCCGAGCCCAAGATGACCCGTGAAACCGCCTTTCATTCCAGCTTCGCCAAGCACACCCGCGACTTCGTCGAATATCGCGGCTATTGGCTGGCCAACTCCTTCGCCAAGGAAGGCCCGCTCGCGGAATACTGGGCCTGCCGCGAGAAGGCGGTGGTCATGGATCTGTCGCCCCTTCGCAAATTTGAAGTCACCGGCCCGGATTCGGAAGCACTGCTGCAGTACACGCTGACCCGCGACGTCAAAAAGCTCGGAGTCGGCCAGGTCGTCTACACTGCCATGTGCTACGAGCATGGCGGCATGATCGACGACGGTACGCTGTTACGGCTCGGCAAGGACAATTTCCGCTGGATCGGCGGCGACGACTACAGCGGCATTTGGCTGCGCGAGACAGCAGAAAAGCTCGGCCTGAAGGTGCTGGTACGCTCATCGACCGACCAGATGCACAACATCGCCGTGCAGGGACCGAAAAGCCGCGATATCCTCAAGGAGATCATCTGGACCTCGCCAACCCAGCCTTCCATTACCGAACTCGAATGGTTCCGATTCGCGGTCGCTCGCATCGGCGACTCGCAGGGCGCGCCGATCGTCGTGTCGCGCACCGGCTATACCGGCGAACTCGGTTACGAGATCTGGTGCCATCCGCGCGATGCCGAGAAGGTGTTCGACGCCCTATGGGAGGCCGGCCAGCCCCATGGTCTCAAGCCGATGGGGCTGCAGGCGCTGGACATGGTGCGTATCGAGGCAGGGCTTATCTTTGCCGGCTACGATTTCTCCGACCAGACCGACCCGTTCGAGGCCGGCATCGGCTTCACGGTACCCCTGAAGACAAAGACCGACGATTTTATCGGCCGCGACGCCCTGATCCGCCGCAAGGAGCACCCATCGCGCAAGCTGGTTGGACTCGACATCGATGCCAACGTCGCCGTCGGCCACGGCGATTGCGTGCATGTCGGCCGCGCCCAGATCGGCGAGATCACCTCGTCCATGCGCTCGCCGGTGCTAGGCAAGAACATTGCTCTGGCGCGGCTCGACGTTGCCCATGCCGACATCGGCACCGCGGTAGAAATCGGCAAGCTCGACGGCCAGCAAAAGCGTCTGACCGCCCGCGTAGTGCCCTTCGCTCACTACGATCCCCAGAAGACACGGCCGCGTTCTTGACGCGACCAAACAGGCTGGCGAACGGCGGGTTTGCTTTATCCAGAGCCGGCGGCTCTCGCCGGCGCCCTGATGATCAGGGCCATACTGACGCTACGCTGTCGGCGCCCACCGAGTGGCGCAACTACACCAGTTCTCCGTGGCCCCTCCGTACTCGAAGGGGCATGGTTTTGCGCCATGACCGGTCAGCGTGAATTCGCTGCTGGTGCTGGTTGCGGCGGTGGTCTTCAGTCTCACCAACCGCCGATACCGCATCTGATACCGCTTCTTGTTCCAAGTGCCGCCGCGCCGCCAGCGCCTGAGAAACCGCGCTGGATGGTTCGATAGCGGCCGTCGCCCGTGGAACATGTGCAGTGCCCGCAAATGCACGGCCTTGCGACGCCTTTCGGCAGAGAATGTGTCCCTGGCGCGCACAAACAGCTTGACGCAACGGCACTCTATGCCATCCTTTACTGGTGGGAAACAAATAAGACCGTGTGGAAAATACGGGTTCGACCTTCGCAGAGCTGAGGATCGGCAGCGAGGGTCATAGGGACAAAAAACAATGGGAGAACTTTCGAGATGAGTTCTACAGTCAGCGGGGTAGCGCCCGCAGCCGAAGGGCAATTGCACCGCACCATCGATTGGCGCGGCGCCTTCTGGGTAGCCAGCGGCGTGCCCGCGCTTGTTCTATTTTCGATCGGCGGCATCGCCGGAACCACCGGTACGCTGGCCTTCGTGATCTGGATGACCTCCGTCACGCTCGGCCTGATCCAGTCCTTCACCTATGCCGAGATCGCCGGTCTCTTCCCCAGCAAGTCGGGCGGTGCCTCGGTCTATGGCGCTACCGCGTGGCTGCGCTACTCGAAGTTCATCGCCCCCCTGTCAGTGTGGTGCAACTGGCTGGCCTGGACCCCTGTGCTGTCGCTCGGCTGCTCCATCGCAGCGGCCTACATCCTGAACGCCCTAGCTCCGATCCCCGGCTTCTCCGACGCGTCGCCGGAAGTCGTCGCGTGGCTGGCCGACCCGGCCAACGCCGGCAAGACGGCGGCCGACGCCATCGCGGCGCTGACTACGGCAGCCACGCCAGCCATCCGTGAATGGACGCTCTACAGTGGCACACTTGGGCCGGTCAGCTTCTCGCTCAATTCGGTGTTCTGGATCGGCGTCGTCCTGATGCTGGTCACCTTCTCCATCCAGCATCGCGGCATCCTCGGCACCGCCAGCGTGCAGAAATATGTCGGCCTAATCGTCATCGTGCCTATGCTTATCGTAGGTGTCGTGCCGATCATTACCGGCCAGATCAACTGGGACAACTACTCGCCCTTGGTGCCGTTGGCAGAGGCCTATGCGGCGGAGCCGGGGAGTTGGAACATTTCCGGCTGGACGCTGGTGTTCGGGGGCCTGTTCATCGCCGCCTGGTCGGCCTATGCCTTCGAGACCTCGATCTGCTTCACCAGCGAATTCCGCAACCCCGGCCGCGACACGGTGCGGGCGATCCTCTATTCGGGCCTGCTGTGCCTGCTGCTCTATACGCTTGTGCCATTCACCTTCCAGGGCGTGCTCGGCATCAACGGCATGCTTGCCGAACCGATTGTCGACGGCTCCGGCGTGGGCGCGGCAATGGCACGCATGGTGGGCGGCTCAGGCTTCATCACCGCCATCATGATGATGCTGATGATCTGTGCCCTGATGCTGGCGATCATGACCGCCATGGCGGGCTCGTCGCGCACCCTCTATCAGGGCGGCGTCGACGGCTGGCTGCCGCGCTACCTGGCTCACGTCAACGGTCACGGCGCGCCTACCTCGGCCATGTGGACCGATCTGGTCTTCAACCTGTTCCTGCTGGCGATCGCCGCGGCCGACGCCACCAGCTACTTCTTCATTTTGGCCGTGTCGAATTGCGGCTACATCATCTTCAACTTCCTGAACCTCAATTCGGGCTGGATCCACCGCATCGATAACGGCCATATTCATCGGCCGTGGAAAGCGCCGACCATTCTCATCGCCATTGGCGGCATGCTCTCCTACGTCAACGCCATGTTCATGGGCGCCGGTGCCAAGGTGTGGAATCCGTGGGCGCTCTGGGCTGGCCTCATCGCCGCCTCGCTGATCATTCCCGTGTTCTGCTATCGCCACTACATCCAGGACGGCGGCAAGTTCCCCGAGAACATGCTGGACGATCTCGGCATCAGGCAGGAGGACCTCAAGAACCGAAAGGCGGGCATCCTGCCCTATCTGACGCTGGCAGCTGGACTGACCGTGGTGCTGTTGGCGAATTGGTTCTTTGTCATCTGACAACACAGTCGCCGACGGAACGAAGGCCGGCCGCAAGGCCGGCCTTTTTCGGCAGGCGTAGCACTTCCCTCAACTCGCTTCCGCGTCGACTCGCGTCCTCTCCCTTTTGAGGGTCCCGGCCCTGCGAAGGTTGCCTAGTAATAATATTTTTTGCACTACAGTATTGCACGTTTGGATTTTTGAGTCAGTATCGCTGTCGATCCACTTCGCGGCGTTTTGCCTTTCAGGCGAGACGAAGAAGAACATTTTTGAAATGGGAGGATGGAGTAGTGACGGTATCTTGGAGATTCTCGACCTTGGCGGATCGCCATCGCGCCCTTGGTTCCAAGCTGGAAGATTGGAGCGGCATGGGCACGGCTTGGACCTATGAAAAGGACGCCAACGAGGAGTACATCGCAATCCGTACCAAGGCCGGGTTGATGGACGTGTCCGGTCTTAAGAAGGTGCATGTTAACGGCCCACACGCCTCCCACCTGCTCGATCTCGCCACCACCCGCGACGTCGAGAAGATCTATCCCGGCAAGTCGGCCTATGCCTGCATGCTCAACGAGGCCGGCAAGTTCACCGATGACTGCATCCTCTATCGCATGGGGCCGAATTCCTGGATGGTGGTGCACGGCTCAGGCACCGGCCACGAAGAACTTACGCGCGCCGCGATGGGCCGCGACGTCTCGATCCGGTTCGACGACAATCTCCACGACCTGTCGCTGCAGGGGCCGGTGGCGGTGGACTTCCTGGCCAAGCACGTGCCAGGCATCCGCGATCTCAATTACTTCCACCACATGCAGACGCGTCTGTTCGGCTTCCCGGTCATGATCTCGCGCACAGGCTACACCGGCGAGCGCGGCTACGAGATCTTCTGCCGAGGGCAGGATGCACCGGTTATCTGGGACGCGATCCTTGAAGACGGTGCGGACTTGGGCATCATTCCGACCCGCTTCACCACGCTCGACATGCTGCGCGTTGAAAGCTACCTGCTGTTCTATCCTTACGATAACTCGCAAAAATACCCGTTCGAGAATGAAGGTCCAGGCGACACGCTGTGGGAACTCGGTCTCGACTTCACCGTGAGCCCAGGCAAGACCGGCTTCCGCGGTGCTGAGGAGCACTACCGGCTGAGGGGCAAGGAGCGCTTCAAGATCTTCGGCGTTCTGCTGGAAGGCGAGCAGCCGGCCGACGAGGGTGCGCCGGTCTATCGCGACGGCAAGAAGGTGGGCGTGGTCACCTGCGCGATGTATTCGCCGCTGGTGAAGAAGTCGATGGGTATCGCCCGCCTCGACGTCGATTGCGCGGTGCAGGGCACGCCGCTCGAAATCCACAATCAGAACGGCAAGATCATGGCTGTCGCCCACACGTTGCCATTCGACGACCCGAAAAAGCTGAAGCGCACCGCGAAGGGTTGATGCGGGCATGACGGCCAATTCCATCCTCAGCCGGCCGGTCTACGGAACCCTGTCACCACAGCCCGGTCGGAACCATCTCTTCGTCGCCGACGCCGAAGGCGCGGCGGCGATCCTCGACATGGCAAAGGCCGCACCCAAAGGGTTCTTCGCCGATGCCCACATCATATTCGTTCCGGGCGACACCGGGGCGCACTATGTCGAAGCGCTGAAGTCGCTGCAGGCGGCGCGCTTCTACGAAGGCCCCTCCACGGCCGCCGCCCTGCCAAGGCTGCGCCAGACGCTGGCTACAGCACATATGGGCCTTCGTATTTACCTAGCCGGCACCGAAGGGCTGATCGGCCTAGCCATGCAGGCCGCGATGGAGGCCGGCTTCGACCATGCTTCGATCCAGACTGAGCATCGCGGCTCTCTGGCACGCCGGATTCAATGCGTGCACTGCAAGGGGATCACCGAGAACGTGACTACGCAGCCGGCCACCTGCTCGCATTGCGGTCTGGTTCTGCTGGTACGGGATCACTATTCGCGTCGCCTGGCCGCCTTCCAGGGCGTCTGCATCAACGCGGAGGACCCGACTGAAATCCCTCAGGCAGAGGAGATTTTCCGTTGAGCGCCGGAACAAGCAAGATCGACGTCACCGTTACCGATGTCGTCACGGTCAACGAGTTGGTCAAGCGCTTCCACTTCCGGCGCGCCGACGGCCAGCTTCTGCCGACCTTCTCCGGCGGCGCCCATATCGTCGTCGAAATGCGCGACGACGACCGAACCCGCCTCAACCCCTACTCGCTGATGAGTTCGCCGCTGGACACGCGCGACTACACGATCAGCGTCCGGCGAGACGATACCGGCCGAGGCGGCTCGCTGTTCATGCACCAGCGGGTGAAGCCGGGCATGGGCATGGTTATCAGCAGCCCGGTCAACCTGTTCTCGCTCGATCTCAGGGCCCGGAAGCACCTGATGATCGCCGGGGGCATCGGCATCACACCCTTCATGGCCCAGACCTCGCAGCTTTCAGGCGATGGGAGCAACTTCGAGCTCCACTACACCTGCCGCACGGAGGCGCTAGGTACCTATGCCGATGTGCTGAGGGCGCGCTACGGCCGGCGAATCCATCTCTATCGCGACGACCAAGGCGAGAGGCTGCCGCTGGAGCAGCTGCTCGCCTCGCAGCCGCTCGGCACACATCTCTACATCTGCGGCCCTGCCGGCATGATCGACTGGGTGCGTCGCACGGCGGCCGAGGCTGGCTGGCCAGACGATACGGTGCATTTCGAACATTTCGCGGCCCCACAACCCGGTAAGCCCTTCGATGTCACGCTCGCTCTCAGCGGCAAGCAGATCCATGTCGGCGAACAGCAGAGCCTGCTCGAGGCGATCGAAGCTGCTGGCATCGATCCGCCCTATCTGTGCCGCGGCGGCGTTTGCGGGCAATGCGAAACCAAGGTCATTTCCTATGACGGCAAGTTTTTGCACAACGACCACTGGCTCTCGGAGGAGGAGCATCGTTCCGGCTGCAAGATCATGCCATGCGTTTCGCGCTTCGATGGCAAATCGCTCGTTCTGGAGCGATAGCTATCATCTTTGCGTGTGAGTGTGGTCTTCAGCGCGGCTCGCGCCGGACCGAAGTTCGCACCACATTGCAGTTCCATCGGAATGACCCCGGTCCACGGTAGGGAGGAGATCATGGGAATCAATTTCAGAAAGGAAACGTTTCGGGACGATTTCAGCTTCCGGAATAGCCCCGAGCAGATCCGGCGGTTCCCCTTTCCCTTCCACGAAGACGGCTACATGTATGCGGTCAATATCGAGCCGCATACGCCGGGCCCCAAGAACACCGTCTTCGAGCACCTGATCGACGTCGACGAGCACTATGTCTCCGAGATGGAGGACCGGGCCCAGGTTCTGGCCGAGGACCCGCTGCGCTGCCAGTCGCTGCCGCACATGACGCTCGCGGGCTGGGACCTGCTCGAGCTGCTCATGATCCAGAAGGCGGAGAGCTATCCGGAGCACTTCTCGCTCACCCGCGACGGCGACAAATGGCACTGGGTCAACCGGCCGCTCGGAATCGACGACCACTTCACCTTCGGCGATGTCTCAACGCTGCCCTATGGGCCGATGGAATACATCACGCGCCAGAGCCAGGGCGATTTCTGTGTCCTCGACCAGCGCGACGGCAATCTGTGGATGGATGCCGGCATCGTGACCACACAGGCCGACTGGTCGCTAGACTTCGACATCGGCATGAACTTCTTCGAATGGCATGCGCCAGTGCCATTGGCGCACGAGATGGGCATCTTCAACCGTGCGCTGAAGTTCCTCACCAACATCCAGCAGGGGCAGCCGGCGAGACGCTTCAACTGGACGATGACGATCAATCCGCGCCTCGACACGAGCCCCGAGAACTACCACAAATGGGGTGTGGACCGGACGACGGTGACGCCTGATAATGTCGGCCAGAAGGTACATTTGCGCGTCGAGCTGCAGAGCTTCTGGCGGCTGCCGCGCTCCAACGCGCTGGTGTTTCCGATCCGCTGCTACCTGATCAAGATGGACGAGCTCGTGACTTCGCCAAAATGGGCGCGCCGCTTCCATCGCGTGCTGCGCGACCTGCCGAACGAGCTCGCCGAATACAAGGGTCTCACGCGCTATCGGCAGACCGTCGTCGAATGGCTCTCACAATATGACGACGGCGCGCCGACCTCGTCCGGCTTCGGGCCCGACTGACAAGATGTTAGGGAGTTAACCTGTTGCAATCCCGGCGATTGAGCAGGACCGACGCCAACAGGTGGGCGTGGGTGCTGCTCGATCATGGTCATGACCTCGCCGTGCGTGTACACGGGCGACACAGCGTTTCAACCAACGCAAGCTTAGCGTGACTTGCTGTCCACCAAGCGGTTCTTCAGAAAAGCGCCGCTAGCACGTCATAGACGGCCCACAGCAATCAGAGATCTGCTTCAAACATGCAGCTTGGCGCACCGCAGGCCACGCAGGCGGCCTCCTTGGCGACAATATCGTCGCGGCCGAGCGCGGCACGGGCAACGGCAGTCGCCATGCCGGATATGGCGTGGCAGACCGGATGCGGGGACACGCCGTAGCCCGTGGCAAACGGACTGTTCCTCACCTTCAGTTCGAGCCTCGTCTTGCTGCGGTTAAATTCCCAGTTCCCCCATCCAAGATCCGGCGCGGTTGCGGCAACGGTCGCTAGAAGTGCTGTGGGATCACCGCCACCATGGGCGCGATAGGCCCTCGCGCTGTCGCCGCCCATTTCGATGACCGAGGCCTTCAAAGCGTCGAGTGCCTTTAGGCGGCTGCCCTCATCGAGGCGCTGGAAGAGCCCCATTAGCGCCTCGGGACGCATGAGCATGTAGCGTCGGCTCTCGTCGCTGATTTCGCCGTTGGCGCTGTCAAAGGCGATGCGCTCGCGAAAGGGGGTCGCGGTCATGAAACCTCCTGGAAGCTCTTGGTGGCGTCGGCAAAGACATCCTTGATGGCACTGAGGTCGTTGGCGAGCACGACAAGCTGATAGCCTTCGTCCCGCCGCTCGGCTGCTTTTTTGCTGCTCGGGGTAAAGATGCCGCAAGCGATGCCGACCTGCTGGCATGCCGCCTTCACGCTGCGGCAGGCTTCGTTAACGTCTCGCGCCGCACCCTGGATCGCGGCGCAGGAAATGCTGAGGTCACCCGAGCCAATGAGTATGAAGTCGAGCCCTGGGGTCGCGGCAATGGCTTCGGCGTTATCGACGCCCTTGGTGGTCTCGATCATGATGCCGATGGCAATCGACCCGGCCTTTTGCAGATATGTGTCGAATCCCATGGAAAGCGGCCGTACCCCGCCGCCGGAGCGATGGCCGTGCGGAGGAAACCGCCCAGCGGCGACTGCGGCGGCGGCTTGCTCCGCCGTTTCGACCATCGGGACCAGGACACCGTCTATACCTGTATCGAGGGCCGAGCCGATCGCCAGCGCCGAGTTTTCCGCAACGCGCGCAAGCACAGGGACTGTTCTGGCCGACACGCCCACCGCCATCTCGAATGTGCTGCGGTCCCACAGGCCGTGTTGCAGGTCGATGACCACTGCGTCGGCGCCGGAATGAGCGGCTATTTCCGCTATCGGGGCGTGACCCAGCGACAGCCAGATCAGGCCGATTGTTTCGCCGGCGATCAGCCGGGTCTTCAGTCGGCCGGAGAGCAACTCGGACATCTGAGTTTCCTTTACCTGTTGCATGCCGTTGCAAAGCGGCCGTCCGCATAGACGAGCGGCTCGCGACCTTCGCGATCGAGCGTGACGGCCAGAACCAACCCGATGACAATCAGGTGCGAGGAACGGGCGATGACTTCGCCGACTGAACATTCGAACACGGCCCGCGCGCCTATCAGTATGGGCGCCCCGCTTTCGCCCCGCGCCCAGGAACCGGCGGAAAACCGCGCGACGCCCTTGGCGGTCGTCATCCCGCCGAAGGCACGGGCAACATGCTCCTGATCGGTTGCCGGCAAGTTGATGGAAAGCGGACTTCCCTCGCGAATGGCCGCCGCCATGGAGCTTTTCTGATTGATGCAGACGAGCAGCGACGGCGGATCGGCGCTGAACGAGCAGACGGCGGTTGCCGTCAAACCGCAGCAGCCGTGATCCGGATCTTCCGTGGCCAGGATCGCTACAGCGCCGGCAAGTGCGCGCATGCCTTGCTTGAAGCCGCGCGGATCGACCGTGCGGGGCATCTGAACATCTCTCGGCGCTGCAGCGACGATCGCCGACATCAATTCACCCTGAGCCCGGCCTGGCGCATCAGCGGCAGCACCCGGTCGCAGAAGAAGGGCAGCTCGTAGGTGCTGTTGACGAAGCTGAGGGCTGCACCCGCATAGCCTTGCTCCATGATGCGGATCAGGTCGTCGACGATCTTCTCCGGTGTGCCGACCAGCGGATAGGTGCCGGCGCCGCCGGCGAAACGCTGCCGGTATTCCAAAAACGCCTTTTCGTCATGCGAGTGGGCGAATTCCTTTTTCTTGCTCATATGCTCGTCGACGGCACCGTGATCCGCCTGTTCGAGTGCATAGTGACGATAATAGTCGTCGGCCTCCTTCTGCGTCTCGCGGCAGACGACATGGCAGACGGTGTAGACGCCAACGTCGCGGCCGACGTCAGCCGAGCGGTTGCGGATATCGACGACATGCGCATTGCCATCCTCGATCTCGGAGAAGGTCGAGAACAGGAAGTCGCAGTGGCGGGCGGCGAAGTTGCGGCCAGGGGCCCCGAAAGCCGCGTTCATGGTCACCGGTCGCGGCGCCTGGAGGCTGGCGGGTTTGCTCACCACGCCCTTCAGGTCGTAGAATTCGCCGCCGAAATCGAAAGGCTCTTTCGAAGTGTAGGCGCGCTCGATGATTGTGATCCATTCCTCGGCCTGATCGTAGGTGCGATCGCCGACCGTCTGGCCAAACATCGCAAACTCGTCCGGGTTCCAGCCGCAGACGATGTTGAGGCCGGCCCGACCGCCGGAAATATGATCGACCGTCGCCAGGGCCTTGGCAGCCTGCAGCGGATGCACGAGCGGCACATGAACGGTCATGAACAGTGCAATGTCGTTCGTTGCGACCGCCAGACCCGCGGCCCAGGTGAAGGTTTCGAACGACCATTCGCGCGCCCGCGTCACGCCGCCGAAGCCGCGCCACCGGGCAATCGGCAGCAGGAACTCCATGCCGGCGCTGTCTGCGATGCGCGCCGCATGGAGGTTGTCATCCCAGCGCGCGCGCCAACGTTCCGATACGGTTGTCATCGCAAGGCCGCCGTCGGCGTTCATGGAGAAGACGCCCAGCTTAAACTTGTTGGGGCCCTTGAGCGGGTGAGGTCTCATCATCATTGCGCGCGTCCCTGGCTGGTGGCTGACCGGCTTTCCTCTGAAGCGGATGCTTCCATCGCTTTCGTCAGTGCTACGAAACGTTCTTCCGCAGTTTCGATGAAACGGGTCATGTGATCGAATGCGGCCATGGAGTCGCGCCGCGTGAAGGCTTCATGCAATTTGCGCATGCCGGCGACGACAACGGCTTGGGTCGGCAAATGCGTCAGCGTTCCCAAGCGTACAACCTGCACGTGGTCGGCAAAGCGCGAGATGGCAGAGGCGAGCCGGTCATTCCTGACGGCTTCCAGCCAGCAACTGCGAAAGCGCACATTGGCCTGGAAAAGCAATTCGGCGTCGCCTGTGGCCGCGGCCTTTTCGGCGTCATCCAGCGCCGAGGCCAGGCGCGCCATCCCGTCCGCGTCGATGTCGCGCGCTGCATGTGCCGCAGCGCGCGGTTCGAGGCAGCGGCGAACCTCGAAAATATTGGCGACATCGTTGGCCGTCAGGCGTGGCAACATGAAGCCGCGCGTTGTGCCGACGAGATAGCCTTCATGGGTCAGTTGCAGGAGAGCCTCGCGAACCGGCATGCGGGAGACGCCAAGCTGGCTCGCAATATCGACGTCGACCAGCTTTTCATCCTGTCCCAGCGAGCCGCGATGGATGCGGTCACGGATTTCCTCATAGATCCGGGCTCGCAGGCTGCCATTGCCCCCAGGGCGTGAACCCGCTCGCGACATCATCACTCCTCGCCTTAATCAGTATACTATTTTATCGAGGATGAAATCTCAAACTACCTGCCGAAGGCAATTGGCGACCGAAAAACACCCGTCCGTGGAGTATTCAGGCAATCTACGGTGAGTTCAAGCGCCGTAATGCGAAAATATTCCAGCTTGAACAGTATACTGTTATGTGGTTGTCTTTCGAAAAGTCTGCCCCGTGAGAGAGGCGCGGGCGGAAAAGTGCACTTGTCGTGTATCGGCAGCATCGCGCCGGTCCGCGCGGCTCTGGGAGGGGCTCCGACTGTCATGAATCTGAGCAGCGCGCGAGATTCCACCTATCCAGCGAACTTCCGGGCACGTACGCCGCTCAAAGGCATCCGAGCGCAAATTCAGGATCTGCGGACCGAGAATATCGCCCAGCTCGCCATCCAGGCACAGAAACTCGGGGACGTCATTCCGCTCTGGTACGGCGAGGGCGATATGGTGACCCCTGCCTTCATCCGCGACGCGGCCAAGGCCTCGCTGGACGCTGGAAGCACATTCTATGTGCCCAATATGCGCGGCTTGGGCGCGCTCAACGAGGCGCTATCGGTCTATCAGACGAGGCTTCATCGGCGGCAGATTTCCATCGAACGCACGACTGTGGCGCCGGGCGGCATGCAGGCCCTTTTTCTTGGGCTGGAAATGCTCGTCGATGTGGGCACCAACGTTGTCTATGTCGAGCCGCAATGGCCCAATATCCACAATGCCATCCATCTCGTTGGCGGCGAGCCCCGTCCGGTCGCCCTGAAGTTCGACGACGATTGGCGGCTTGACCTCGATGAGCTCTTCGCGTGTTGCGACGCGCGCACCCGAGCGATCTTCCTGTCGACGCCGTCCAATCCGACCGGGTGGACCGCAAGCCGCGATGAGCTTCAGGCCTTGCTGGAATTCAGCCGCCGTACCGGGATCTGGATCATTTCCGACGAGGTCTACGGCCGGCTCTATTTCGATGGCGAGGTTGCGCCATCGGTGCTGCAGATCGCAGAAGACGATGACCGCGTCCTGTCTGTGAATAGTTTCTCCAAGGCCTGGGCCATGACCGGCTGGCGCATCGGCTGGCTGTCGCACCCGGTCGGCGTCGCCGATCAGCTCGCCGCCATGACGCAATATATGAACAGCGGCACGGCAGCCTTTGTGCAGGCCGGCGCCACGACAGCCCTTAAAGAAGGCGAGCCACTGGTCGCCGAAATCCGGAACCGGACCAAGACGGGGCTCGACCTTGCCTATGACGCCCTTGCCGGGATTGCTGGCATCGTACTTCCGGCCAAGCCGAAAGGCGGCATGTACGCCTTTTTCGCGTTGGAAGGAGAGTCGGATTCCAAGACCGCTTGCGCGAAAGTCCTTGAAGCGGCCCGTGTCGGCCTCGCGCCCGGCTATCTGTTCGGCGACGCGTCGCGCGCTTTCCTGCGCATGTGCGTGATGCGCGACGCCAAGGAGATCCAGACAGCACTCGACCGCATGGTCGCAGCGCTCGGATGACGGAGGGCCCCTGTCACATCGGGCTCGCAAGAAACAAAACCGCGGCCAACGAGGCCGACGGGAAAAATGGGGAACGAAAAATGTTGATGGACCGTCGTGGACTTTTCGGCGCTCTCGCAGCGCTCACATTTGGGCTGAGTATCGCGTCGGCAGCCCAGGCCGACACCTTGATCGCCGGCGCCTATCCGGCCAATCCCCCGTGGGAAAACAAGACCGAGACCGGGGACTTCGAGGGCTTCGAGGTCGATCTGGTCAAGGAGATCGGCAAGCGGATTGGCGCCGACATCGAGTTCCAGGATCTCGGCTTCCAGGCGCTATTTGCTGCAACCTCGTCGGGTCGCGCCGATCTGGCGATCTCGTCGATCTCGATCACCAACGATCGCTTGCAGAATCAGTCGTTCACGCAAGGCTACTACGACAGCGACATCGCGCTGATCGCCAGCTCCGAGACGAATATGAAGACGCTCGATGACATGAAGGGGAAAGTTATCGGCGCCATTTCGGCCTCGGTTGGCGAAGCGTGGATCAAGGCCAACACGGATAAGTACGGCATCAAGGAATTTCGTGGCTACAACACCCAACAGGACCTTTTGCTCGACGTCCAGTCCGGGCGCCTGGAAGGCGCTGTCGGCGATATCGCCGGCTTCCAATTCGCCTTCACTAAGATGAAGGGCATGAAGGTTGTCGAAGCAATCCCGACCGGCGACAAGTTCGCAATCATGATGAAAAAGGGCTCTCCCCTTCTTGAGAAGGTGAACGCAGCGATCGACGACATAAAGAAGGACGGCACGATGGCCGGACTTCACAAGAAGTGGCTCGGTGCCGACGCGGCCCCCGAATCTTCGATCAACACAATCCTGCCTATTCCGCAGGCGCAATAACCGAGCCGTGTGATGCAACGCGCTTTCGGTCGGCATCGGAGCGCAATGCATGTGCGACCGAGCCGGCCGGGATGCCCGCTATTTGGTCGGCAGAAGGTCGGATGCCGGCCACAGCGCCATCGAAGGCATGTGCTCGGCCGGCACCACCGCTCATTCGCATCGATATTGATCCGGAACAGCTGACGCGCAAACCTTTTGCCGATTTGCCGCTACTGAGCGACGCAGCTGCCTCTCTGGCCGGGATTGCGCCATATCGCCGTCTCATGGCCGTGCTGGATGAAACATTGCCCGGCGCTGCCTACGTCGGCGACTCCACCCAGACGGTCTATTCGGCGAACCAGTTCTTCCGTCCGCGCCAGCCGCGCTCCTTCTTCAATGCCAGCACTGGCTACGGAACACTCGGTTACGGCCTGCCGGCGGCAATCGGCGCTGCCATAGGGGTTGCTCCGGCCAGGCCGATTGTGGCTCTCGTTGGTGATGGCGCGAAGCGGTTCGACAAGGCCGGAACTCGCCTCGTCTCGATGGGCGGCGACCATGGCATCACCGGCCCGCTGGTCAAGGCCGTCGCAGGCAAACACTCGCGCCTCACCAATGGCGAAAAGGTCGCGCTCGTGCACTTCGACTCGCACACCGCCAGCTACAACAACCTGCCCCACTGGCTGGGCAACCGCCGCTCTGCCCCCATTGGGCGAGCTTGCGCCGGTCTACATTACCTTCGACCTGGACTCGCTTGATCCCGCCGACGCCCCCGGCGTATCGAACATCGAGCCGGGCTACCCCGGCATCCGGATCGGCGAGGCCGTACGCATGCTGCAGGGCCTGCGGGGGGCTAAACGTAGTCGGCGCCGACGTCGTCTGCCTGATGCCTAGCAAGGACAGCCCGAACCAGATCACGGCGATGAACGCCATGGTGGTGATGTTCGAGATGGTGTCGCTGATGGCGGATTACATCGCGAGCCACAAGTAGGTTCTGCTCATTCGCCCCGGTTCCGCCGGGGTCTATCAAAAAGGCTGAACCCAGTTCGACTTTTGGGGTGACTCGATACGGAGTTGCCCCCTTGTCTGCGTGGGTTCAAACCTTTGCGAGGCGTCCTCGTACACCCGCATAATGGACCCAGGCGGATCCCCATCCACAACCTGCTGCCGCTTGCGCAGGTTGCATTTCGCTTCGGCGGGAGTTTTGCCCCGCATGCTACGCAGTACTAGGCCGCTCTGACCTCAAGAAAACTTGCCAACGGCGCCCGCCCAGAGCATCGCCAGAGAAATGATCGCCGCTCATTGGGCCTGCAACTAGCGAAAGCCGCTGTTCCGTTCCGAGACCCCTGATAACCTGTCTGATCGCTTCTTATATTATCTACGTATGATCGATGATCTGGCTTGCCGCTGTGCGACGCGAACTTCGCGGGGCCTCTGAATGCGCGAAAATTCGTCTCGCACCGACATATTGGAACTTCAAACGAACAGATTGGAACATTGCAGCCCAAACTCAGTTTCTGACTGTGAGAGTCCAATCCGTCGAGATCACTCGGGTGTAAGATGCAGGCAGAGCAGAATGACATTTTCCGGCTGTTTTCGGAGCGTTACGCACGAGAAGCCCAAGAAGAGATGAGCTTGCAGCAGTATCTGCTGGCTTGTCGGGACAATCCCGGAATGTACGCCAGCGCGCCGGAGCGCATGATACAGGCTATCGGCAAGCCCGAACTGATCGACACCAGCAAGGACGAGCGGCTCGGTCGCATCTTCATGAACCGGACGATCCGGCACTATCCTACCTTCTCCGATTTCTATGGCATGGAGGACACGATCGAGCGGATCGTCAGCTACTTCCAATATGCCGCTCAGGGCCTGGAAGAGAGAAAGCAGATCCTCTACCTGCTCGGGCCGGTTGGCGGCGGCAAATCGTCCCTCGCCGAACAGCTTAAGAAGCTGATGGAGAAACAGCCGATCTACACGCTCAAGGTGAAGGGTCAGCTCAGCCCGATCTTCGAGTCTCCCTTGGGGCTGTTCGACCCCGACACCATGAGCGACCTGCTCGAGGAAAAATACGGCATTGCGCGGAGGCGGCTCACCGGGCTCATTTCTCCCTGGGCCATCAAGCGGCTGGCCGAGTCCGACGGCGACATCTCGGCCTTCAGCGTGGTCAAGATGATGCCGTCCCGGCTGAAGCAAATTGCAATCGCCAAGACAGAACCGGGCGACGAAAACAACCAGGACGTGTCGTCCCTGGTTGGCAAGGTGGATATCCGGCAACTGGAACACTACAGCCAGTCGGACCCGGACGCCTATTCATACAGCGGTGGGTTAAACCGGACCACGCAAGGTCTGCTCGAATTCGTCGAGATGTTCAAGGCGCCGATCAAGGTGCTGCATCCTCTCCTAACCGCCACGCAGGAGGGCAGCTACAATGGTACCGAGAATTTCGGGGCTTTCCCGTATCAGGGCATCGTTCTTGCGCATTCGAACGAGTCCGAATGGCTCCAGTTCAAGCACAACAGGAACAATGAAGCTTTTCTGGACCGCATCCTGGTGATCAAGGTTCCCTATTGCCTGCGCTTCTCCGAAGAAAAGATGATCTACGAGAAGCTTCTGCGCGAAAGCGAACTAGCCCACAATCCTTGCGCGCCGGAAGTGCTGGATCTGTTGAGCAAGTTCACCGTTTCCACCCGGCTTCGCGAGCATGAGAACTCCCCGCGCTACACAAAGATGCGCGTCTACAACGGCGAAAACCTGAAGGATGTGGATCCCAAGGCCAAGTCGATCCAGGAATATCGGGACGTGGCCGGCGTCGATGAGGGCATGACCGGCGTCAGCACCCGCTTCGCGTTCAAGGTCCTGTCCGAAACCTTCAACTTCGACACGAAAGAGATCGCGGCCGACCCGGTGCATATGATGTATGTGCTTGAGCAGGCTATTCGTCGCGAGCAGTTCCCGGTGGAACTCGAAAGCGCTTACCTCGATTTCATCAAATCCGAGTTGGCGGCACGATATGCCGACTTCATCGGACATGAGATCCAGAAGGCATATCTCGAATCCTACAGCGAATACGGCCAGAACCTCTTTGACCGCTACATCGCATATGCCGACGCCTGGATCGAAGACCAGGACTACAAGGATCCGGATACCGGCCAGATTCTGAACCGTGAAATTCTCGACAGCGAGCTATCCCAGATCGAAAAGCCGGCGGGCATCTCGAACCCGAAGGATTTTCGCAACGAGGTGGTCAAGTTCGCCCTCCGGGCACGCGCGAAGAATGCCGGGAAGAACCCCGCCTGGACGAGCTATGAAAAGCTGCGGGAAGTCATTGAGAAAAAGATGTTCGGCCAGGTCGAGGATCTGCTTCCGGTCATCAGCTTCGGTTCCAAACAGGACAGCGCGACGCAAAAGCAGCACATGGAATTTGTCGAGCGCATGAAGGAGCGCGGCTATACGGAACGCCAGGTCCGCCGGCTCGTTGACTGGTACATGCGCGTTAACAAGGCAGGCTAGCGGCGTCACCGATGTCCCATTTTATTGACCGCCGCCTAAACCCCAAGGACAAGAGCCTTGGAAACCGTCAACGATTTTTGCGCAGGGCAAGAGAGGAACTGCGCCAGGTCTTCAACAAGAGATTGAAATCGACCCCGATAGCGGACGTCGCTTCCGACCACCCCGTGACTGTCTCGAGCACCACCACAGGCGAGCCGAGTTTTCGACAGGCCGCGGCTACCGGCCGCAGAACCATCGTGCTGCCCGGAAACACGATGTATTCGGCAGGGGATCGCATCCCCAAGCACGGGCAGGTCGGCGGCCAGCTTGGCCGTCAGGCCGGCGATAGTGGTCCGGACGACGACTTCCAGTTCGTGCTGAACCGTGAGGAAGTTCTCGACCTCTTCTTCGAAGACCTGGAATTGCCGGACATGGTGAAGTTGCATCTCAAGGAGGTGCTGGCATTCAAGGCCCGTCGATCCGGCTATACCACCACCGGCACGCCATCGAACATCAATGTCCGGCGCACGATGCGCAACAGCCTTGGTAGGCGAATTGCTCTGAGGCGGCCGTCGAGAGACGAACTCGATGAGATCTCGCGGCAAATATCGGAGCTGGAAAGCCACGAACAGACACCGGCGATCCGCCTCAAGCTTCTGAAACTTCAAGAGACGCTGCGACGGCTGACGCACCGGCGAAAGCTCGTAGCCTATGTCGATCCGCTAGACATCAGATACAATCGCTTCGAGGCCCAGCCGGTGCCGAATACGGCGGCGGTTATGTTCTGCCTGATGGACGTATCGGGCTCCATGGGCGAACGCGAAAAGGATCTCGCCAAGCGCTTCTTCGTGCTCCTGCACCTGTTCTTGAAGCGTAGGTACGAGCGTACCGAGATCGTATTCATCCGGCACACGCATGAAGCGAAGGTGGTCGATGAGGACACGTTCTTTTACAGCATGCAAAGCGGCGGCACGATCGTGTCGTCGGCGCTCGACGAGATGCAGCGAGTAATCGCCGAGAAATACCCGGTCAACCAGTGGAACATTTACGCCGCGCAGGCGTCGGACGGCGACAATTCGCCGTATGATTCCAATCGTTGCCAGGAAATCCTCGAAGGCGGGTTGCTCGCGAAATGCCAGTATTTCGCCTATGTCGAGATCATCGACGCGCGCGAACGTGATATCTTCCGTTCGGCCACGAACGGTACGCCGCTGTGGAATTCCTATCGCTCAGTAAGTGAAAAACAGCCGCGCCTGCAGATGGTGCGCCTGGCGGTTCCGGAAGACATTTATCCGGTATTTCGCCATCTCTTCGCCAAGCATGGTTCCGTGGGATTCGGATAAGGAGGGTGGGATGCGTGCTGGCAACGACCTGCAGCGGCCGCTGTTTCACGGATCGGACTGGAATTTCGACATTCTCCAGAGGGTGTATGATGCAATCAAGCAGATTGCTCATGAAGACCTGCATCTGGATACCTACACCAACCAGCTGGAGATCATTTCCGCCGAGCAGATGCTGGACGCATATTCGTCCATCGGAATGCCGCTCATGTATGGGCATTGGTCCTTCGGCAAGCGGTTCCTGCAGGAAGAGCAGCTTTACCGCAAAGGCCATATGGGGCTTGCTTACGAGCTGGTGATTAACTCCAACCCCTGCATCTGCTATCTGATGGAGGGAAATACGGCGGCGCTCCAGACACTGGTCATCGCGCACGCCGCCTTTGGGCACAACCACTTCTTCAAGAACAACCAGCTATTCCGGCAATGGACCGATGCCGGCGCCATCCTGACCTATCTCGACTTCGCCAAGAACTTTGTCCGGCAATGCGAGGAACGGCACGGCGTTGCTGCCGTCGAGCGCGTGCTCGATGCCGCTCACGCTTTGATGGACCAGGGCGTTTTTCGCTATCGGAGGCCCGGGCGCCTGTCTGCCGAGCAGGAAAAAGCCCGCGAGCGCGAGAGAATTGCGCATGCGGAGAAGATGTTCAGTGACCTCTGGCGCACATTGCCGTCATCTGCGTTCAAGATTCCCGCCCGAGAGGCGGGCACTGCCGGCCAACCCACCGAAGAAGAGAACATTCTTTACTTCATCGAAAAGAACAGTCCCATTCTGGAGCCGTGGCAAAGGGAAATCGTTCGGATAGTCCGGTTCCTTGCCCAATATTTCTATCCCCAGCGGCAGACAAAGATGATGAATGAGGGCTGCGCGACCTTCGTTCATTACACGATCACGAATCTGATGTTCGAGAGAGGCCTGATAGAAGAAGGCCATATGCTGGAAATCATCCAGAACCATTCCGATGTTATTTTCCAGCCGGGCTTCAACGATGTTCGATATGGTGGGCTGAACCCCTACACGCTCGGCTTCGAGATGATGCGGGACATTCAGAGAATATGCACGGAGCCCACCCAGGAAGACCGGGACTGGTTCCCCGAGATAGCAGGCAAAGGGGCGTGGTTGGATGTCCTGCTCGACGCATGGGCAAGTCATCGGGACGAATCCTTCATTCGCCAGTTTCTCAGTCCTCAGCTGATCCGCAAGATGCGTTTGTTTGCCTTGGTCGACGACGCAAGCGACAGCTATGTGGAAGTGACGGCCATTCACGACGATCGGGGATACGAAGCGGTGCGGTCGGCTCTGGCCGCAAGCTATGACATCACGAGCCACCAGCCCGATATCCAGGTGATCGGAGCCGATCTGGCCGGCGATCGCTGCCTGCGGCTCAGGCACAAGATCCGCAATGGCGTCATGCTGCAAGAAGAGAGCCGGGACGCAACGCTGCGCCACCTCGCTACCCTATGGGGCTACGAGGTTCGGCTCATCGGTGTGGATGGGCAAAGCGGCCAGACCGTATATGAACGGTCCACGAAAACCGAGAAAGGCTAGCAGCACAGCTGATCACCATCGTCAGTAATGTGAAGAGTCGTTTGGCGCGACCCGGAAATGTATCCGGGTCGCTTTTTTCGACGAGGAGATTGCGCGCGTGTCGGATGGCGCGAGCGCAAACCTCAGAACGGCGATTCTGCGAAGTAAAAGTCCTTGGCGTTGTCCTTCGTCACCAGCGTAGCGTCCAGGATGAAGCTGCCGCGCACCGGCACCTGATCGTAGAAGTTCGCGGCGGTCAGCTGCAGTGCCGTGCCGATCATTGCCGGCGGATAGAGCACGTCGACCGGGATCAGCTTGTCGCCGTCCATCACCTTCTTGATCATGTCCTTGGAGCCGGCGCCGGCGACGACATACTGGATGTCGGTGCGCTTGGCCTGTTCGATGGCCTGGAGCACGCCAACGGCCATGTCGTCATCCTGGCACCACACCACGTCGATCTTGGGGTACTTGGTCAAGTAGTCCTGCATCACCTTGAAGGCGTCGTCGCGGTTCCAGTTGCCGAACTGCTTCTCCAGCACCTTCACATTGGACCCGGCAATGGCCTGATCGAAGCCGTCCTGGCGCTGCTGGTCGATCGGGATCGGCAGGCCGCGGATGACCACAACCTGCGCATCAGGCGAGTGCTCCTTGATGTACTGACCGGCCACCGCACCGAGCGCGGGGTTGTTGCCGGCGACATAGAGGTCGCGGACCGAATTGTCGTTGCTGCTCGGGGCGCGGTCGACCAGCGTGACGAACGCACCCTTGTCCTTGACTTCCTTGATGGCGTTGACCAGCGGATCGGGATCCGAAGGCAGGATGACAAGCGCATCGATGCCCTGCACGGCAAGGTCCTGCACCGCATTCGCCTGCGTTGCCGCATCCGGCGAGGTCTTCACGATGACGTTGAGGCCCGGATGCTCGGCCATCAGAAGCTTGGCCACGCGCTCGGCGTGGAACACGATGCCTGCCGTCCAGCCATGATCGGCAGCGGGAATCGAGACGCCGATGGTCACTTTCTTGTCCTCGGCGTGGGACACGCTCATCAATGCTGCCATGGCAACGGCAGCTAAGCCCAATAGTCGTTTACGCATGCTCTCCTCCAACATTGTACAGGGTCTGGTAGATGAAGGTCGGGTGCCCCGCAGGCCCGGCCCGGTTGCTTATCTCCTTGCCAGCGATCTCTGGACCAGCATGGCGACAATGATGATCGCCCCCTGGATCGCGCCGATGAGATATTCGCTGACGAAGTTCGACAGCAGCATGATGTTGCCTACGATCTCCAGGATGAAAGCGCCGCAGACTGTGCCCCAGATGCGCCCGACGCCGCCGCGCAGCGCTGTGCCGCCGATGACGACCGCCGTGATGGCCTGCAATTCCCACATCAGGCCGGTGGTGGCCGAAGTCGAACCAAGACGCGGGATGTAGAGCAGGCAGGCGACAGCCACGCACAGCCCCTGGATAACATAGGCCAGCGTGCGCACGCGGCTGACCGGAATGCCGGAATAGCGTGCGACGTCCTCGTTCGAGCCGACGGCGAGTACATGGCGGCCATAGCGTGTGCGGTAGAGCACGAAGGCACCGAGCGCGGCCATCGCCACGATGACGATGATCGGCACCGGCACGCCGAGAACCGAGCCGAAATAGGCCGGACGGTAGAGCGACTGGATGTCGGGAGACCGCAGCGTTATGGCGCCGCCCTGCGACAGCCATGTTGTGAGGCCGCGATAAATGCCCATTGTGCCCAGCGTGGCAATGAAGGGCTCGATCCTGCCGAGCGTGGTGATGAGCCCGTTTGCCAGCCCACAGGCCGCGCCGATCAAAATGGCCACCACGATGGCGGCGGCCAGCATGGCACCCGAGCCAGCGAGGGCACCACTGTTGAGGAACATGATCGTCAGGCTGGCGACGAAGGCAACCATGGAGCCGACCGACAAGTCGAGCCCGCCCGATGAAATCACAAAGGTGGCGCCGACGGCGATGATGGCAATGAAGGCGCTGCGCGTCAGCACATTGAGCAGGTTGTCGATCGAGATGAAGTTCGGGTTGGCGAAGGCGCCAAGCACCAGAAGCAGCGCCAGCGCCACGAAGGGAGCCACCGCCGCCAGATCTATGTTGCGCCAGGAAATCCGCGAACTTGGTTTGTTTGCTGCGAGATCGGTCATATCAATAGGTCCTGAGCCTAAGCGGCCTCTTCGGATTTGACGCCTGTGGCCAGGACGACGATCCGATCCTCGGTCATTTCGTTGCCGGCAACTTCGCCCGCGATGTGCGCCGTGCGCATCACCACGATGCGATCGCAGATGCCGATGAGTTCCTGCATTTCGGACGAGACGACGATGATCGAGCGCCCTTCGCCGGCGAGCTTGGCGATGAACTTGTAGATCTGTTCTTTGGTGCCGATGTCGATGCCTCGGGTCGGCTCGTCGATGATGATGATCGAGGGATCGAGCAACATCATCTTGGCCAGCAGAAGCTTCTGTTGGTTGCCGCCGGAAAGCTGCCCGGCAAGCATGTCCTTGCGGCGGGCGCGGATGTCGAAGTCGCCGAACGCCTTGTCTAGCGCGGCCGTTTCCTTGGCCTTGTCGATCAAAAGGCCGCGTACAAAGCGACTGAGCGACGCGAGCGTCAGGTTGGTGCGCAGATCCTTGGCGAGCAGCAGGCCTTTCCCTTTACGGTCTTCGCTCAAATAGACGATGCCCGCCTTCAGGCTGGCGTCGACATTGGGAAAGTGCGCCGGCGTGCCGTTCAGCCGGATGGTGCCGCGGCCGTGACGCAGGCCGACGATGCCTTCCATAAGTTCCGTGCGTCCCGCGCCGACCAGGCCGGCAAAGCCGAGAATCTCGCCCTTGCCAAGCTTGAATGAGGCATGCTGGGCAAAGCCGGGAACGGAAAAATCCTCGACCTCGAGAACCGCCTGACGGGCCGCTGCGGCCTGGTGGTCGGGGTAGAGCTTGGCCACGTCGCGCCCCACCATGAGCTTGGCCATGTCGACGGGCTGCAATTCGGCGGCTTGCCGGGAGGCAACAAGCCTGCCGTCGCGAAGCACGGTCACCTTATCGGCGATCTGCTTCACCTCCTGAAGGCGGTGCGATATGTAGAGCACGGCCGTACCCTTTGCGCGGATGTCGGTGATGACTTTCAGCAGCGCTTCGGTCTCGACCGGGGTGAGCGAGGCGGTCGGCTCGTCGAAGATGACTACCCGGTGCGGCACCAGCAGCACCCGCGCAATCTGGACGAGTTGGCGCTGCGCGATCGAAAGGCGCCCAACCACTGCGGTCGGGTCGATCTCTGCCCCGAGGTCGCGTACTGCGCGGCGCGCGCCCTCGTTCATGACGCGGTCATCGACGGTGAGGCCATTGCCGACCTCGCGACCCAGATAGACGTTTTGCGCGACGGTAAGGTCGGGTGCCAGCAGGATCTCCTGATGCACCAGAACTATGCCGCGTCGTTCGGCCTCGACCGGATCGGCAAGCGTCACCGTTTCGCCGTCGATGTGCAATTCGCCGCGGCTCGGCTGCAAATGGCCGGCCAGCAGCTTCATCAGCGTGGATTTGCCCGCGCCGTTCTCGCCAATGATAGCGTGCACCTCCCCCGCCCTGACATCGAGGCTGATGTCCTTCAGCACCTCGACCGGGCCGAAAGACTTCGACAGCCCGACCGCCCGGAGCAGAGGCGCGTCGGTCTTGCCGGGTCCGGTCGGGGAATGGCTGGGGTCAGCGTTCATTCGACCTTTGTCCACACGTTGCCGGCCTTCGACGAGGCGACGGCGGCTTCGATGAAGCGCATTCCAGCCAGGCCGTCCTCTACCGTCGGGTAGATCACCTCGGCATCGGGCCTCGTTCCCATCTTCGCTGCCCGGATGGCGTGTGCCGCTTCGGAATAGATGGTCGCAAAGCCTTCCAAGTAGCCTTCCGGATGCCCGCTCGGCACGCGGCTGACGCGCTGGGCCTGAGGCCATGCGCCGGCGCCGGCGCGGGTCAGCAACTGCTTGGGCTGGCCGAAACGGGTGAACCAAAGGTAGTTCGGGTCGGCTTGCGCCCATTCCAGCCCGCCCTTGGTGCCGTAAACGCGCAGCTTCAGCCCGTTCTCATTGCCGACGGCCACCTGGCTCGCCCAGAGCATGCCGCGGGCACCGCCCTTGTAGCGAAGCAATATCTGCACATCGTCATCCAGAAGCCGGCCCGGAACGAAAGCGGTGAGCTGAGCCAGCAGCTCGTCCGTCTCCAGTCCGGTGACGAAGGCGGCGAGGTTGTAGGCATGCGTACCGATGTCGCCGATCGAGCCGCCCGCGCCGGAGCGCTTGGGGTCGGTGCGCCACTCGGCCTGCTTGGAGCCCGAAAGCTCGGCGCGCTCTGTCAGCCAGTCCTGCGGATATTCGGCTTGCACCACGCGGATCTCGCCCAACTCGCCGGCAGCCACCATGGCCCGCGCCTGACGGATCATCGGATAGCCGGTGTAGTTGTGGGTGAGCACGAACACTTTGCCGGTTTTCTTGACCAGTTCGACGAGTTCTTCGGCTTCCGCCACGGTGGTCGTCATCGGCTTGTCGCAGATGACGTGGATGCCGGCATTGAGGAATGCCTTGGCGGCCGGCGCATGCACGTTGTTTGGCGTGACGATCGCAACCGCCTCGATGCCGTCCGGCCGCGCGGCCTCCGCCTTGGCCATTTCCTCGAAGGAGCCGTAGGCGCGATCCGCGGCGATGCCTATTTCTGCGGCCGAAGCCTTCGCGCGCGCCGGGTCTGACGAGAGGGCCCCCGCCACCAGTTCGAACTGGTCGTCGATGCGCGCGGCGATGCGGTGCACGGCGCCGATGAATGCCCCCTGCCCGCCGCCCACCATGCCGAGCCTGATGCGGCCGCCTTGCGTTTCTTGCTTGCCTGCCTCGATGGTCATGAACGTCTCCTATGCCAGCCCGAGCATCTTGCGGTTGGCGGCGTCATCGGTGCCCGCGCCTGCGAAGTCGTCGAAGGCATGCTCGGTGACGCGGATGATGTGATGCTTGATGAACTCGGCGCCCTCGCGCGCGCCGTCCTCCGGATGCTTGAGCGCGCATTCCCATTCCAGCACCGCCCAGCTGTCGAAGTCATAGGCGGTGAGCTTGGAGAAGATGCTGCCGAAATCCACCTGCCCGTCGCCGAGCGAACGGAAGCGTCCGGCGCGGTTCACCCAGCTCTGGAAGCCGCCATAGACGCCCTGCCGACCGGTCGGATTGAACTCGGCGTCCTTGACGTGGAAGGCCTTGATGCGCTCGTGGTAGATGTCGATGTATTCGAGATAATCGAGCTGCTGCAGCACGAAATGCGAGGGATCATAGAGCAGATTGGCGCGGGCATGGTTGTTCACGCGCTCGAGGAACATCTCAAAGCTGACGCCGTCATGCAGATCCTCGCCCGGATGGATCTCGTAGCAGATGTCGACGTCGTGCGCGTCGGCATAGTCGAGCAACGGGGTCCAGCGCCTGGCCAGCTCGTCGAAGGCCATTTCCACCAGCCCCGCCGGCCGCTGCGGCCAGGGGTAGACATAGGGCCAGGCAAGAGCGCCCGAGAAGGTAGCGTGGGCCTTCAGGCCGAGATGCTTCGAGGCGCGGATGGCGCGCTTGACCTGATCGACCGCCCAGTCAGTACGGGCGGCCGGATTGCCACGCACTTCGGGCGCCGCAAAGCCGTCGAACGCAGCGTCATAGGCGGGATGCACCGCAACGAGCTGGCCCTGCAGATGCGTGGAAAGCTCGGTGATCTCCAGCCCGTGGCTTGCCGCCACCCCCTTCACCTCATCGGCATAGGTCTTGGAATCGGACGCCTTCTTCAGGTCGAACAGACGAGCGTCCCAGGTGGGAATCTGAACGCCCTTGTAGCCAAGCGACGCCGCCCATTCGCAGATGGAATCGAACGAATTGAACGGTGCCGCGTCTCCGGCGAACTGTGCCAGGAAGATGGCTGGTCCCTTGATGGTCTTCATGTGACTTCCTCCCAATTTCGTGCCGCCCTTGCCTGCGGCAGCGCCTGCGTGCAGCGCTCTCACACGTAGCGATTGACGACGTTTTCGAGGTATTCCTGCTTGCCGGACCTCGGCTGCGGCTCGATCCCGTCCCGGACCACACGCGCGGCGACATCCTCCAGGGTGCGCTTGCCCGAAAGCATCGCCACGGCCTCGGCCGATTGCCAGCCGGCGTAGCGCGCTTCCAGCGGTGCTGAGAGCGCCTTGTCCCCGATCATTTTCGCCGCCGCCTTCAGCCCGCGCGCACAGCAGTCCATGCCGCCGATATGGGCCATCAGCAGGTCCTCCGGATCGAGCGACTGGCGGCGTAGTTTGGCGTCGAAATTGGTGCCGCCGGTCTTGAAGCCGCCGCCCAGAAGGATCTGGTAATAGGCCAGCGCCATTTCCGGAACATTGTTGGGGAACTGGTCGGTGTCCCAGCCCGACTGGTAGTCGTTGCGGTTCATGTCGATCGATCCGAAGATGCCGAGCGCATTGGCGAGCGCCAGTTCGTGCTCGAAGGAATGGCCGGCCAGGATGGCGTGGCCCTGCTCGATGTTGACCTTCACCTCGTTCTCGAGCCCATAGCGCTTGAGGAAGCCGTAGACGGTTCCGACGTCGAAGTCGTACTGGTGCTTGGTCGGCTCCTGCGGCTTCGGCTCTATCAGGATTGCGCCCTTGAAGCCGATCCGATGCTTGTAGTCGACCACCATCGACAGGAAGCGACCCATCTGGTCGAGCTCGCGGCCCATGTCGGTGTTGAGCAGCGTCTCATAGCCCTCGCGACCGCCCCACAGAACATAGTTCTCGCCGCCGAGCCGCTTGGTGACATCGATGCACTGCTTCACCGTCGCGGCGGCATAGGCAAAGACGTCGGGGTCCGGGTTGGTCGCCGCACCGGCCATATAGCGGCGGTTGGAGAAGAGGTTTGCGGTACCCCACAGAAGCTTGACACCGGTCTCGCTCATCTTGCCGGCGAAATAGTCGGCGATCTCGTCAAGCCGCGCCGCACTTTCGGCAAAGGTGTCGCCCTCCGGGCGCACGTCGGCATCGTGGAAGCAGAAATAGGGAACGCCGAGCAGCGAGAACATCTCGAAGGCGACATCGGCTTTCTTCTTGGCCAATTCCATCGTGTCGCCGAACCATGGACGCTCGAAGGTCTGGCCGCCGAACGGATCGCCGCCCGGCCAGGTGAAGGAATGCCAATAGGCGACGGCAAAGCGCAGATGTTCCTCCATGCGCTTGCCGAGCACGACCTCGTCCGGATTGTAGAAGCGGTAAGCCAGCGGGTTGGCGCTGTCCGATCCTTCATACTGGACAGATTTGATATCCCCGAAAAAGCCAGTGCTCATGACAAAACTCCGCGAATGCCTTTCAGATTTGCATATTTTCCGTCGAACCAGCAGTAATCCCGACTGCACAACCAGAGCGGGCAGGTCATGGCAGGTTATCCCGAATGTAGATTTCGATACGGATGATCTCTTGTTTGGCGATGACTTGAGTTTCGTCAATGCTCGCCTTGAGAAGACGAATGGCGCTGCGCACCTCGTGTCCGGCATCCTGGTTGATGACGGCGTCGAAAATGCCTTCGCGCAATGCCCGCTTCGAATGTTCGGTCAACTCATGAGCGACGACGGCGATCGAGCCATATTCTGACCTGGACGTGAGCACGTCGATGACACCGCGATTGCCGGCGCCGATGCTGTAGAGACCGACGATGTCGGGCTCGCGTTCAAGGAAATCCGCAAGCACCGCGCGGGTCACCACTGCGTCGTCGCGCCCCTCCTGCACGGTCAGGCAATCGAGTTCGGGAAATTCGGCCGAGATGACCTGTTCGAACCCGATGCGGCGCTCGACATGGTCGCGCACCAGCATCGATCCTGCCAGCAGGGCGATCTTTCCTGGCCTGCGACCGACAAAACGACCCATGAGGCTTGCGGCCGTGCGACCGGCCGCAACGTTATCGATGCCGACATAGTGGTCGCGATGCGCGGCGGAAACGTCGGAGACGAGCGTCACAACCGGTATGTTTGCCTGCCGCAGCCGCGCCAGCGCTTCGAACACACGCGGCGATTCCGTAGCGACCAGGGCAACGCCGGACACCTGCGTCGGATCAAGGCCATCAAGCACATCGGCCAGAGCCTCGCTGTCGAATGCCCTGACTTTGAGAATGTCGAGGTTAATGCGTTCGAGGGCCGAATAGAGCTTGGCCTGCCTAAGCTCGCTCTCCAGCCCCAGCATGAAGCTGTTCGGCCCTTCTGGGATGATGAAAACCAGATTGTACACGCGCTGCTTGGCGAGATTGGCGGCGGATATGTCACGCACAAAGCCGAGCTTGGCGATCGCCTCGTTGACGCGCGCGACCGTCTCCGCGCGCACACCTGGGCGCCTGTTCAGCACCCGATCGACGGTTGCCAAACTTACCCCTGCCTCTTCAGCGACGTCATGAACTGTTGGACGCATGCGCCCCTCCCGAGCAAGGGTCCTATCAACTATGCTGAGGTACGTAAAGCAGTTTTTGAGGTACGTAACGCAATGACTGCACGCCGTCTTCTCAGGCGTCTCGCGCAAAAGCGCTGCACCTATCGTCAGTTGCCCCCCGCGGGCCGGAACGATGTTCGAGGGGAAGATGCAGCCGTGCTCTTCCTTTGAAGTGCCAGACGACTTGCAAAAGTAGTACTATATTAATATACGACTTTATGGCCGTCGTGGAGGAGCCTCGGTCGGTCTTTGTTTTCTGGGAGGTTGCTTATGATCAATGTTCTGAAGTCCATTGTGCTTGGATCGACATTCGCATTGGCGCTTGCCGGTTCGGTCAGTGCCGCGAGCCTGACGGTCGGCTTTTCGCAGATCGGCTCGGAATCCGGCTGGCGCGCCGCCGAGACCAGCGTCACCAAACAGCAGGCTGAAAAGCGCGGCGTAGATCTCAAATTCGCCGACGCGCAGCAGAAGCAGGAGAACCAAATAAAGGCGATACGCGGCTTCGTCGCCCAGGGCGTCGATGCCATCCTGGTAGCGCCCGTCGTGGCCACCGGCTGGGAAGCCGTGCTGCAGGAAGCCAAGGATGCCGACATTCCCGTGATCCTGCTCGACCGCGGCATCGACGGCTCCCCCGACCTCTACATGACCATGGTCGCCTCAGATCAGGTGCTCGAGGGCAAGGTGGCCGGCGAGTGGCTGGTCAAGCAAGCCGCCGGCAAGGAATGCAACGTCGTCGAACTTCAGGGCACCACCGGCTCGTCACCGGCAATCAATCGCAAGAAAGGCTTTGAGGAGGCGATCGCCGGTACCCCGACCATCAAGATCATCCGTAGCCAGACCGGCGACTTCACCCGCGCCAAGGGCAAGGAAGTCATGGAGGGCTTCCTCAAGGCCGAGAGCGGCGGCAAGAACATCTGCGCGCTCTATGCCCACAATGACGATATGGCCGTTGGCGCCATCCAGGCGATCAAGGAAGCAGGCCTGAAGCCGGGCACCGACATCAAGGTCGTGTCGATCGACGCGGTACCGGACATCTTCAAGGCAATGGCCGACGGCGAAGCGAACGCCACGGTCGAACTGACCCCCAACATGGCCGGTCCTGCCTTCGATGCGCTTGAGAAGTTCAAGGCGGACGGCACCCTGCCGCCCAAGCAGATCATCACCGAGTCGAAGCTCTATACCCAAGCCGACGACCCGATGAAGGTCTACGAGGAAAAGAAGGGCCTCGGCTACTAAGACCACCTTCCCCATGCGGCCTCCCGGGTGCCAGCAGCATCCGGGAGGCCAACCGATCGAATGCGGTTACACTGCACGAGCGGAGGATAACATTGAGCAATCCCGACCTTCTTACAGCCAGTGACATCCGCAAGTCCTTCGTGGGCTTCAAGGCGCTGGACGGCGTCGATTTCTCAGTTCGCGCCGGTGAAATCCATGCCCTGCTTGGTGAGAACGGCGCCGGCAAATCGACGCTGATCAAGGTGCTAACGGGCGTGCTGAAGCCTGACAGCGGTGTCATCGAGCTGAAGGGTAGTCAGATCGCCGTGCGCGACACGCTTCATGCCCAGCAACTTGGGATCGGCACGGTCTATCAGGAGGTCAACCTGCTGCCGAACCTGACCGTGGCGGAAAACCTTTATATCGGCAGGCAGCCGAAGCGGTTCGGGCTAGTCGACACCCGCACTATGCAGAAGCAGGCGCGGGCGCTTTTGGCCGACTACGATATCGACATCGATGTCGGCGCTGAGCTTTCCAGCTTTTCCGTCGCGGTTCAGCAGCTGGTTGCCATTGCCAGGGCCGTGGATATGTCAGGCTCGGTGCTGATCCTCGACGAGCCCACTGCCAGCCTGGACCGGCACGAAGTGGAGCTTCTCTTCGGCGTTCTGCGCAAGCTTCGCGACAGGGGGCTGGGCATCGTCTTCATCACCCATTTCTTGGATCAGGTCTATGCGATCAGCGATCGCATCACTGTTCTGCGCAATGGCCGGCTGGTCGGCACGCGCGAGACCGCATCGCTGCCCCGCGTCGAACTGGTATCGATGATGCTTGGGCGCACCCTAGCCGCGGCCACGGGGCACGGACGGCGAGACACGCTCCCGCAGTCTTCCCGCCAGATCGCCTTCTCCAATTTCGGTCTCAACCGCTCGTTAGCGCCCTTCGACATGACGATTCACGCCGGTGAAGTTGTCGGTATTGCAGGCCTGCTCGGATCGGGGCGCACCGAAACTGCACGCCTGATGTTTGGCATCGACCTGGCCGACGCCGGAACCGTCACCATCGACGGCAAGCCGGTCAGGATCGCTTCGCCAAGGGATGCCGTCCGGCTGGGTTTTGGCCTATGCCCGGAAGACCGCAAGGCTGATGGCATCATCGGCGATTTGTCGGTCCGCGAGAATATCGCGCTGGCCCTTCAGGCGCGGCGGGGCTGGTACCGGCGCATGTCGACGCGTGACCAGACCGAGCTTGCGCACCGTTTCGTCAAGGCGCTCGACATTCGCACGACCGATGTCGAAAAGCCGGTGAAGCTGCTTTCGGGCGGCAATCAGCAGAAGGTTATTCTGGCGCGCTGGCTGGCCACTTCGCCGCGCTTTTTGATACTGGACGAGCCGACGCGTGGCATCGATGTCGGCGCGCACGCCGAAATCATCGAACTCATCAACAAGCTTTGCGACGAGGGGCTGGCGCTGCTCGTCATTTCTTCCGAGCTCGAGGAAATTGTGGCGTATTCGACGCGGGTTCGCATCCTTCGAGACGGGGTGCACGTCGGAGAACTCGTTGGCGCGGAGATTTCCACCGGGAGCATCATGCAGGCGATCGCCGCCGACCAGGGAGGTGTCAAATGAGCAGGCTCGTGCCCGGCTTGCGCAAGGCCGCGCCGCAGTTCGTCTGCTTAGCCATGATCCTCTTTTTCAACTGGCTGGCGTTTCCCGGTTTCTTCGACCTGCGCATTCAGGACGGCCGCCTGTTCGGCAGCCTGGTCGACGTTCTAAACCGCGGCGCGCCTGTTGCCATACTGGCTGTTGGCATGACAGCCGTCATCGCATCTAAAGGTGTGGATCTTTCCGTAGGTGCCGTGATGGCGATGGCCGGTGCCGTGGCGGCGACGATGACGGTGTCGGGACATCCGCTTCTCGTGGTACTGCTTTCGGCGCTTGCCGTCGGCGTAGCCTGCGGCCTGCTCAACGGTTTGCTGGTCGCAGTGCTGGAACTTCAGCCGATCGTGGCGACGCTGATCCTCATGGTGGCGGGTCGGGGCATAGCGCAGTTGATCACCAAGGGCGTGATCGTCACCTTTAACGATCCGGGGCTGATCTTCGTCGGAACCGGCTCCTTTCTCGGCTTGCCGATGCCTGTGATCCTTGCCGCGGCCCTCGCAATCTTTGCAGTGGCCGTCGTGAGGCGAACAGCGCTCGGCTTGCTCATAGAATCCACCGGGGTAAACCGCAGCGCCTCGACCTATGCCGGCATCAACAGCCGTCTGCTCATGGTCATGATCTATGCCTTCAGCGGCTTCTGCGCGGCGCTTGCGGGCGTTATCGCGGCCGCCGACATTCGCGGGGCGGATGCCAACAATGCCGGACTGTGGCTCGAATTGGACGCGATCCTCGCCGTGGTCATTGGCGGTACCTCGCTTCTAGGCGGTCGCTTCTCCATCCTGATGTCGGTTCTGGGCGCCATCATCATCCAGGCCATGAATACAGGCATCCTGACCTCCGGTTTCCCGCCGGAATACAATCTCGTGGTCAAGGCCTGCGTGATCATCATGATCCTGCTCGCCCAATCGGTCTCGCTCGGCGCGGCCGGCTGGCTGCCGCGCCGGGTCCCGGCAGCAAAGTCAAAGGAAGCATAGGATGTCGTCCCGGCTGCTGCCATTTTATGCCACGCTAGCGATCTTCGTGCTCGCCTACGGGGTCTGCGTGTTCCAATTCCCCAACATGCTGTCGACTCGCGTTGCCGGAAACCTGCTGACCGACAACGCCTTCCTCGGCATCGTAGCGGTCGGCATGACCTTCGTGATCCTCTCCGGTGGCATAGATCTGTCGGTCGGCGCGGTCATCGGCTTCACCACCGTTCTGATTGCCGTATTGATCTCCTGGTATGGCATGCACCCTCTGTTGGCCTTTGCGATCGCTCTGGCCATTTCCACCACCTTCGGCGCGGCTATGGGCGTCGTCATCCACTATCTCGATGTCCCGGCCTTCATCGTGACGCTCGCCGGCATGTTCCTCGCGCGCGGCATGGCCTTTGTCATCACGACGGATTCGATACCCATTAGCCACGAGTTCTATACCGCTCTCCAGGGCCTTTATCTGCGCCTGCCCGGGGGAGGGCGCCTCACGCTCATCGGTGGACTGATGGTTCTGGTGTTTGCCTTCGGTATCGTCCTTGCCCACTTCACCCGCTTCGGCTCCTACGTCTATGCACTGGGGGGGAACAAGACTTCGGCCGAACTTATGGGTGTGCCCGTGGCGCGTACGACTGTCGGCATCTATGCCCTTTCGGGTTTCCTCGCCGGCCTCGCGGGCGTCGTGTTTTCGCTCTATACTTCTGCAGGTTATTCGCTTTCGGCCGTAGGCGTCGAACTCGACACGATCGCAGCGGTCGTCATCGGTGGCACGCTGCTGACAGGCGGCGTCGGACTTGTGGCAGGCACATTCGTCGGCGTGATCATCCAGGGGCTCATTCAGACCTACATCGTCTTCGACGGTACCTTGTCGAGCTGGTGGACGAAGATCGTCGTAGGCCTGCTACTCTTTGCTTTCATCACCCTTCAACGGCTATTGGTGGTTCTGTCTGACCGCAAGCGGTTACTGAGGAATGCACCTTCATGAACAGCCTACAGCCTGGCTTGAGCCGCAAGCAGCAGCCGAAAGGGTTCCACGGCCACGTTATAAGCGAACTTGGCCGCAGTATTGTCAGCGGGACCTATCCGGAAAACTCGCTGTTGCCGCGCGATGCCGAGCTCCAGGAACGCTTCGGCGTGTCGCGCACCGTACTTCGCGAGGCGCTGAAGACTCTTGCGGCAAAAGGCATGATCCAGCCAAAGGCAAAGATCGGAACCAGGGTGCTGGCCCGAAAAGGATGGAACCTATTCGATCCGGACATTCTGCAATGGCACGCCGAAGCCGGCGCGATCGATGCCGGATTCCTTTTCAGCCTGCAGGAAATGCGGTTGGCGCTCGAACCCGAGGCCGCTGCGCTCGCCGCCCTTCGGCGAAACGATGCTCAGGTCGAGGAGATTTTCCACTGGGTCGAGCGCATGGGCGACATGACCATCTCCGGACCCGAGTTCGTTCAGTATGATCTCCGTCTGCACATCGCGATCGCCGAAGCATCGCAGAACCCCTTCATGCGCGCCATCAGCGCGCTTGTCGAGGCAGCACTGGTCGCGACCTTTACCGTCAGTTCGCCGATCCCAAACACGGAACGCCACAAGCTCACTGTGGAGCGGCACAGGGCAATCGCCCAAGCCATAATGAACAAGGATCCGGAACAGGCCAGAAGCGCCATGCGCACCGTCATATTGGAGGGGATTGGTCGTGTTTCCGAAGTGACCGGGAAAAACCCTCTCACTGCCACGAATGGATAGTCCCGTGTGCTCGCGATCCGATGTTTTGAGCCCAGTCAAATTTGAATAGACGCCTTTGGCTAATCACGAAGGCCTGCAAAAGAAAACCCGGCGGTTGCCCGCCGGGTTTCCTCGTTTCGACCGTTTGGTCGATTAGAACGAGCGCTGGAAGCGAACCATGCCGCCGAAGCCGTCGCGGATCTTGACCTTGTTGTCGTCGTGATACGAGGTCCAGGCGATTTCCGGCGTGATCTTGAAGCCCGGAACGATCGTGTAGGCGATGTTGGCAACCACCGCGACGTCCTTGTTCTCGGCATAGGAGACCTGCGCGTTGAACGAGGTCTGCTTGCTGAACTTGACGGTGCCGCCGCCCCAAACAGCCCAGTGACCACCCCAGCCCTTGTAGAAGTTGCGGGGGGAGTTCTTCTCCGAACCGTAGCCGCCCATCACGAACAGCGAGACGGTGTCGGAGGCATTGACGTCGAGGCGAGCCTTGCCGGTCCACTCTTCATAGTTCGAGTCGTAGCCGACAACGCCCGAGATGCCGCCCCAGGCCTGCGTGTAGGCAGCACCTGCAACAACATGCGGAACGTAGGAGTCGATCGTGTTCGCGAAGGAGCCTGCTTCGAGGCCGACGGTGGCCGAGAAACCGTTTCCGCCCTTGTAGGTGTAAACGATCTGCTGGGTGTCGTACTTGCCGGCGGCATACGGGATCAGGTCGTCCTCAAGGACGGCGCCTGCGTAGCCGGTGAACGAGGCAAACAGCGAGTCGGTCTTACCGATGCGGAAGCCACCCAGTTCGAGGAAGGCATGGTTGATGCCCAGGCCCTGCGTCGTATCGGTGAAACCACCGGCAACGACCGTGTCCCAGTTGAAGTTGATGTGCATGTAGCCGCGGAGCGTGCCGAGTTCGGTTTCCGAACGGGCATCGAGCTGCAGGGCGGCGCGGGCGCGGTTATAGTAGGTGTCGTTCCTCTTCGACGGATCGAGCCTGTCCTTAACGTCGAGCAAACCGCCGTAGCCGCCCTTGCCGGCGCGAAGGTCGTAGCGGATGTAGCCGCCGACCTTGAGGCAGGTCTCGGTGCCCGGGATGTAGTAGAAGCCGGCGCCGTAGACGTCGCAGATGCGAACGTATTCGACGGGCTCGGGTTCGGCGACGACGACAGCGTCGGCAGCGCGCGCACCCGAAACTGCGACGAGAGCCGCAGCGGAGCCGAGAAGAAGGCTCTTGATGTTCATTTTCTGACCTCCAGTCAAAGTTGGTATGCGAGTCTGGGTTCTTTTTGCTGAAGGACAGCGCTTCCCTGCCCTGTCTCCAATGCCCATCCCCGGGCACCCCTCTAGCCACGCCAGATGACAGTCGCGTCTCGGCTCCATGACGGCTGGATGACAGCCAAATGACGTGCGCCACTGATGTAAATTAGTGACAGTTCCCTCTCGGCCGGCTGCAAGAGGCTAGGGATCGCGCTGATGGTCCGCCCGCTAAGAGCTTCAATTTCTTGCTAAAATTGAGCCGGCGAAGATGAGGCCGTCCGCAACACGGAAAATTAAGCCCCCTGCTATAGACATTTCTAAAATGACGGAGGGGGCGTGCGAGACTCCTGCTTGGATCTCGTCGTAGATGAAGATGGGGGAAATCCGTGCCCTGCAGCAAGCAGACATATCGGCCGTCGCCGAACTCTTCCAACGCATCTTGCGCAAGACTAGTCAGCCCGCCACTCACGCACTTGAAACCTATCTGACCGGGCTCTTCATCGAGGCGCCGGACCGCGATCCCGAGATCGGTTCCCTTGTCCATGTCCTCGATGACGGCCGGGTGTCCGGCTTCATCGGCGTCATGCCCCTGCCGATGCTGGCTGAGGGCCGGTCCGTGCGTGCGGCCGTCTGCGGCTCGCTGATGGTCGACAACCATGCCGACGACCCCTTTGCCGGGGCACGGCTGATGCGCGCCTTTCTTTCCGGCCCGCAGGATGTCACGCTGACCGAAACCGCCAACGACATCTCGACCGCCATGTGGCGCAAGCTGCGCGCCACTGTGCTGCCCGACTACAGCCTCGAATGGCTGCGAATCATCCGGCCGGCCGGTTTTGTTGCGGAGATGGCAACGAAGGCTGTGGGCGCGGCACGGCTCTTGTCACCGCTTGCAAGGCCTATCGATTCGTTGATTCGGCGCGGCGAACCCGGGCCGCGCTGGTCAAGCCTTGCCGCCGCGATACCGGAGGAAACCCTTCCAAGCGTGGATGCCGACGACGAAACCACAGCCACCCTCCTGACGAAATGGACTGAAGGCTACGCTGTCCGGCCGCTTTGGCAGCCTGAGAATCTTCACCAGATGGTGGCGGAGGCGAGCAGCAAGGCACTCTATGGCGAGATGGTGCGGCGCGTGGTGATGACGCGCGACGGCCGCCCGCTCGGCCTCTTTCTCTATCATGGCGATCCCGGCCGGATCGGTCGCGTGATGCAAATACTCGCAGCGCCAGGTCGTATCGGTGAGACCATCGACAGCATGCTTGCCCATGCCAGCGAGCGAGGCATGCTGGCGCTGCGCGGGCGCACTCAGCCCGTTCTGCTCAATGCCATGCTCGGCCGGCGGTTCGCCTTTTTTCATACCTCGTCCAGTGTCGTGCATGCACGCGACCCGACGCTCTTGGAGCCCTTTCTGGCCGGCAAAGCCTTCTTTAACGGTTTTGCGGGCGAGTCATGGTCACGCTTGATCGGAGACCGGTTTGACTGACGGACCCCAGACAGGAGTGCTGAGCCTATGTGCGGCATAGCGGGCTATGCCGGCGCCCTGCCGCGTGACGAGGTCGCGGCGCTGCTACGTCGCATGTGCGGGGCGATCGCGCATCGGGGGCCGGACGCGCAAGGCGTTCATGTCAGCGACGGTGCCGGCCTGGGACACCGCCGCCTCTCGGTCATCGATCTGACGGCCGATGGCGCGCAGCCAATGCACAGCGCCTGTGGAACCTTTTCCATCGCCTACAATGGCGAGATCTTCAACTATATCGAGCTGCGCAAGATGCTCGAAGCGCGCGGCCGCCGTTTCCGCACCGCGAGCGACACCGAGGTCGTTCTTCAACTATATGAAGAGTACGGCCCGGATTTCGTGACCCATCTCAATGGCGACTTCGCCCTCGCCATCTGGGACGAGCGGCACAAGCGCATGGTGCTGGCACGCGACCGCATGGGTGTGCGGCCACTCTTCTATACTTGGCATCGCGGCGTCTTCTATTTTGCCTCGGAGGTGAAGGCGCTTTTGCAGGTGCCTGGCGTCGAGGCCGAGATCGACCCGTTCGCCCTTGACCAGATCTTTACGCTCTGGGCGCCGATTGCGCCGCGCACCCCCTTCAAGGGCATTTTTGAACTGCCGCCAGCGCATATGATGATTGTCGAGAACGGCGAAGCGCGCAGCAGGCCTTATTGGGCGCTGGCTTTTCCGGAGGGGGGCGAAAGAGATCCACGATCCGAGGGCGGGATCGCTGAGGAACTGCGCACGCTGTTGGAGGATGCCACTCGAATCCGCCTGCGCGCGGATGTCGAGGTCGGTTCGTTCCTGTCGGGTGGTCTCGATTCGTCGATTGTCTCCGGGCTTGCGGCACGGATGGCTCCGAACGGGCTGCGCACCTTCTCCGTCACCTTCGATGACGCCGAATTCGATGAAAGCGACTATCAACAGACGATGGTGCGTGCACTTGGCACGCAGCATCATTCCATCGCCTGTGGGCCCGAGGATATCGCCGGCATCTTCCCCGCCGTCGTGTGGCATATGGAACGGCCGGTAACACGCACCGCCCCTGCCCCGCTCTACCAGCTTTCGGGTCTAGTCCGCGAGCAAGGGCTGAAAGTGGTGCTTTCGGGCGAAGGTGCTGACGAGATCTTTGCCGGCTATGATTTATTTAGGGAAGCCCGCATCCGCCGCTTCTGCGGACGGCAGCCGGGTTCGCAAATCCGCCCCCACCTTTTCCGCAAGATCTATCCCTATCTCTCCTCGCTGCAACAGCAAACACCGGAATATCTCGCCGCCTTCTTCGGCACAGGGGTCGACGCGGCCGACGATCCGCTGTTCTCGCACCGTCCTCGCATCCGCGCGACGGCAGGCGCGAAAATGTTTTTTTCGCGTGACCTGCGCGACCAGCTTGCAGGCTACGACGCGACCGAGGAAATCGCGTCCGAGCTGCCGGAGGCCTTTGTCCGCTGGCACCCGCTGCATCAGGCGCAATATATCGAGACGCGCTTCCTGCTGCCGGGATACATATTGTCGAGCCAGGGCGACCGCATGGCCATGGCCCACGGCGTCGAGACGCGCTTCCCCTTCCTCGATCACCGGCTGGTCGAGTTCGCCGCGCAGATACCGCCAAATCTGAAGCTCAAGGGCCTCCGCGAGAAACACATATTGCGCGCGGCTACAGCCGACCTTCTGCCGCAGGCGATTTCCGAACGACCCAAGCAGCCCTACCGCGCGCCCGACAGCGCCTCCTTCCGCGGTCCCGTCGGCGATTATGTCGACGAGATCATGTCGGCCGAGGCGGTTACTGCCAACGGCCTCTTCAATCCTCTGGCGGCGGCCAAGCTGCTTGAAAAATGCCGGCGCGATGTCGCGACGGGTTTTCGCGACAATGCCGCCTTCGTCGGGATCGTGTCGACGCAGCTCTGGGCGCGAGAGTTTTCCAACATGGTCAGCAACCGCTCCCGCGAGGCGTCTGTCTGACACCCATCATCCGAGAAAGGCCTTCTTGAATGCCCGACGCAATAAAGAGCCAGATCCGCACCTTCATCGTTGAGAACTTCTTGTTTGGCGATGACAGCACGCCACTCGGCGACGAACAGTCGTTGATCGAAAGCGACATGGTCGATTCCACCGGCATCCTCGAGCTGGTCTCGTTTCTCGAGGAGCGCTTCGGCGTTGCGATGGCCGATGCCGATATCGTGCCCGCCAATTTGGATTCCATCGCCCGTATCGCGGCCTTTGTAGCGCGCAAGAGCGAAGTGGTCGCGGGCTAGGCAAAGCGATGCGCGTAGAGACGTTCCTCAGGCATAGTGCTGCGGCCGGTCCCGACCGGATCGCCATCGTGGCCGACGGCGCGCGGCTCAGCTATGCCGAACTCGACGCGAAATCCGACCGTCTCGCCGCGGCACTTGTGGCGCAGGGCATCAAGCGCGGCGACCGCGTGGTCGTCTTCATGGAGAATATCTGGGAGACGGCAGTTGCGATCTTTGCTGTGTTGAAGGCCGGCGCAGTCTTCTGCCCGGTCAATCCTCAGCTCAAGGCGGATGGAGTCGGCTTCATCCTGCGCGACTGCCGTCCGGGCGCTGTGCTGACGCAGGAGAAATATCTCGACCCCTGCGCGCAGGCCAGCGCCGATCTTCCCTCCCCACCCCTGCTTGTCGCCGCGCGCGCGACAGGGACTTTGCCGGCGAATATCTTGCCGTTCGAAGCGCTGGTTGCGGATGAGAGCGGCCCGCTGCCGGAAGCCGGCGGCGAGGATGATCTGGCGATGATCATCTATACCTCGGGCTCAACTGGCCGGCCCAAGGGCGTGATGATGACGCATGCCAGCATGGATGCCGCATCGGGCGCCATCGCTTCCTACCTCGAAAACACCGCGCAGGACGTGGTGCTGGGCGTGCTGCCGCTGTCCTTCACCTATGGGCTTTACCAGTTGCTCGTCACTGTCCGCGTCGGCGCACGGCTGGTGCTAGAAAAGAATTTTGCCTTCCCGCAAGCCGTACTGGAAAGGGCGCGCGCCGAAGGTGTCACCGGCCTGCCGCTGGTGCCGACGATTGCAGCCATGCTGCTTTCCATGAAGGATCTGGCGCCCGGAACGTTGCCGGGCCTGCGCTACATCACCAACGCCGCCGCGCCCCTGCCACCTGCCCATGTCGAGGGCCTGCGAAGGCTGTTTCCCGGGGCAAAACTCTATTGCATGTATGGTCTGACCGAATGCGCCCGCGCCGCCTATCTGCCGCCCGAAGAACTCGAACGCCGGCCAGCCTCGGTCGGCAAGGCCATTCCTGGCACGGAAGTCGTCATCCTCGATGAGGCTGGGCAGCCCGTCGGGCCGGGAACGGTGGGCGAGTTGGTGGTCCGGGGCCCGCATCTCATGCGCGGCTATTGGGAGAATCCGGAAGCCACCGACACTGTGCTTCGCCCAAGCTCAAAACCCGGCGAAAGACAGCTGCACACGGGCGACCTGTTCCGCACCGACGTCGAGGGCTTTCTCTATTTCGTCGGCCGCAAGGACGACATGCTAAAGATCAAGGGTGAGAAGGTCGCGCCGCGCCAGGTTGAGGCTGCGCTTTGCGAATGTCCAAGCGTGGTGGAAGCCGTGGCGTTCGGCCGGCCCGACCCGATCCTCGGCCTTGCGCTGCACGCGGCGGTCGTTGTCTCTGATCCCCCGCCGACGGAGCGCGAGATCATCCGCCACTGCGCGCGCCTGCTGCCTGATTTCATGGTGCCCAAATCAATCGAGTTCCGCGCCGAACTGCCGAAGACGGCAAGCGGCAAGGTAATCCGACGGCTGGCCGTCGAAGCTGGAGAATGATCATGCATGGAAGTCGCCTCCCCCTTTCTGCGCGGACGCTCGACATCGATGCCGAGGCCGAGACCACCCGCATCGTTGAGGCGCTGCGCGCGCAACTGCGTGGTGCAGTGAGAAAACGTGGGCTGGTGCTGGGGCTTTCGGGCGGCATCGATTCCAGCGTCTGCGCAGCGCTCGCTGCGAAGGCCGTGGGACCGCAGAACGTGTTCTGCCTGTTCATGCCCGAAAACGATTCCGATCCAGAAAGCCAGCGGCTCGGCCAGCTTGTCGCCGGCACCTTCGGCCTCAACGGCGCGGTGGAGAATATCGGGCCGACGCTGGAGGCGATGGGCTGCTACACCCGTCGCGACGGTTTCATCCGCGAGGTCGAGCCCGCCTATGGGCCGGGCTGGAGCTCAAAGATCGTGATCGCCAATGCGCTGACGACGTCGGGCTACAACATCTCCTCGCTGGTGGTGCAAAGCCCGGATGGCGAAATGCGAAAGCACCGACTGCCGGCGCATGTCTATCTCGGCATCGTGGCGGCTACCAACATGAAGCAGCGAACGCGCAAGCAGCTCGAATATTACCACGCCGACCGGCTCAACTATGCCGTGGTGGGTACGCCCAATCGGCTGGAATACGACCAGGGCTTTTTCGTCAAGAACGGCGACGGCGCCGCCGACGTGAAGCCGATCGCACATCTCTACAAGTCGCAGGTCTACCAGCTCGCCGCTCATCTCGGCGTGCCGGAGGAAGTGCTCCGCCGTCCGCCGACGACCGACACCTATTCCCTGGCGCAAACGCAAGAGGAGTTCTACTTCGCCCTCCCCTACGACAAGATGGACCTTTGCCTGTATAGCCTGAACCACAGCGTGCCGGCTGCGGATGTCGCACAGGCGATCGGGCTCAGCGACGAAGAGGTCGGCCACGTCTGGAACGACATCGCGGCCAAACGCAAGGTGGCGCGCTACCTGCACCTTGAGCCGCAATTGGTGGAACCCGTATAGGAAATGCAATGACCGAACCGCTTGTCACCTTCGTCGGCGTCGCCCATCCCTGGATGTGCGACACGATGGGCCACATGAATGTCCGCCATTATGCGGCGATGTTCGATGACGCCTCCTTCCACATTCTCGGTCATATCGCCGGGCTGGAGGGTCATGAGGCCAATGGCATCGGTTGGGCCGACGTGCGCACAGAGATCGACTACAAGCACGAAACCCGTGCCGGCACGCTGATCACCGTGCGCTCTAATCTGGTGAAGCTCGGCCGTACATCGGTCACCTTCGAACAGGTGATGAGCGGCACGCTCGACAGCGTTGTGCATGCAATCAGCCGCACCACCAGCGTGCGCTTCGACCTCGCCGCCCGCGCCGCCGTCCCGCTCGATGCTGCAATGCGTGTGCGCGCCGAGAAGCTGCTGGTATCCGGCAACCAAGCCTGAATTCCGGGAAGCTTTGCATGGGGGCGGCGGATTGCGGCCGACCCGTTCGCCCGTTATGGAGGGGCAAGGCTCCTTTCCGGAGGGTGGGATTTTTCGGTGCGACGCGTAATCGAGCAAAGCCTGCGGCGGAACTGGTCGCGCCTGTTCGGCTACGCGATGCGGCTGTCCGGCGACCGGGACTCCGCCGGCGACCTCGTCCAGACATCCGCGCTCAAAGCGCTGAGCAGCGACTCGCCACCGCGTGAGACGAAGGCCACGCAAGCCTGGCTGTTCCGCATCGTGCGCAACACATGGATCGACGAGCATCGCCGCGCACTGGTGCGGCAGCCAGTCGAACCGGCCGAGCCGATCGACGCCACCCTGTGGAGCTATGACGACGGGCTGATCGCTGAGATCACCGTACGGCAGGGCATGGCCCGCCTTGCGCCCGACCACCGTACAGTCATCGAGATGATCGATTTGCAAGGAATGCGCTATGCTGACGCCGCCGCAGCACTGGGCGTGCCGGTAGGCACCGTCATGAGCCGGCTCAGCCGCGCCCGACTGGCGCTGCTCGAAGCCATTGAAGGCGACAATGTTCGGCCTATCGTTTCAGGCCGCAGCAATGCGAAACGATGACATGAAGATCACTTGGGAAACCCTCAACGCCTATGTCGATGGCGAGCTCTCGCCCGATGCCGCAGCGGCAGTGGCGGCGGCGATCGCCGCCGACAAGGCCATGGCCGCGCGCGTGGCCACGCTGACCCGCCTGCGCGCGGTTTCCAGGAGGCTCGCTGCCCCGGCGAAAGCTGAACAGCGGCGCCACCGGCCGGGCTGGAAGCCTGTTGCGCTGACTGCCTCGCTCGCCGCAGTGCTGGTAGCGGGCGGGCTTTCGTGGTCGCTGCGCCCAACGCCCGGGTCCGAGGTCAATGCGGCAATTGCCGCGAACGAGACATGGCTGGCGGCGGACCTCCATCCTGACGCCGATGGGGTGATGAAAGCGGCGGCCGCGACATCCGTAGCCGGCGCCTTGCCCGACCTTTCGGCGGCCGGCCTGCAACTCGTCTATCTGTCGTCGCAGCCTTTCGACGCTGGCGAGGCGATATTCGCCGGCTATCAGGGGCCGCACGGTTGCCATCTTGGCTTGTGGAAGGCGAGATCGGGCAGCGAGACGGCGCTTTCGGCGCTCGCACCCTCCAAGCAGGCCGGTTTGTCCGTGCGTCAATGGGCAACCGACAACGCCCGCTATGTGCTGGTCGGCCATGGCATGGATGCGCAGCGCTTCGACCGCATGGCCGATCTCGTGGAACAGCTCATCCAGCAAGGCCACGACGCGACGCCCGAACAACGTATCGCGCTTGAGGAAGCCAGCCGCATCGGTGCCCCCTGCCAATCCTGACCCGCATTTTGCCGGGTTCGCGCCATGTTCCCCGACGGCAGCGTTATTCTCTTTAGGTAAAACGGAATAAAGGGCGCCGCGTCTGCGTCTTTTCCCGCGATGTGAACACATCCAAGGAGAAACGCGATGTTCAACAGACGACAGATTTTGAAATCTGCCGGGGGTGCGGCGCTGGGTCTGAGCGGGGGAATGCTGGCCGGATCTCCGCTGGCCGCCTTCGCCGAAGAAATGATCAAGCTGCCTTTCGACAATGGCGAGCGACCGCTGGTCAAATATCCAGGCAAGCGCCCGTTGATCGGGCATACGGCGCGCCCGCCACAGCTGGAGACGCCCTTCAGCGTGTTCGATGAGGGCATAATCACGCCCAACGATGCCTTCTTCGTGCGCTACCATCTGGCCGACATCCCGCTGGAGATCGACCCGGAAGAGTTCCGCATCGCTATCAAGGGCAAGGTCGACAAGGAACTGTCGCTTTCGCTGAACGACCTCAAGACCGACTTCGAGCCCATCGAGATCGTGGCAGTGCATCAATGCTCAGGCAACAGCCGCGGCTTCGTCAATCCGCGTGTAGGCGGCGGCCAGCTCGGCAACGGCGCCATGGGCAATGCGCGCTGGAAGGGCGTGCCGCTCAAGGGCGTGCTCGACAAGGCCGGGGTGCAGGCCGACGCCGTGCAGGTGTCCTTCGGCGGGCTCGACGGCCCGGCCCTGCCCGAGACGCCCGACTTCGCCAAGGCGCTCGACATCGATCACGCCCGCGACGGCGAGGTGATGATCGCCTATGAGATGAACGGCGAGGATCTGCCCTGGCTCAACGGCTTCCCCGTGCGACTGGTGGTGCCCGGCCATTACGGCACCTACTGGGTCAAGCATCTCAACGAGATCACCGTGCTGGACAAGGCTTTCGACGGTTTCTGGATGAAGTCGGCCTACCGCATTCCCGACAATGCCTGCGCCTGCACCGAGCCAGGCGGCAAGATGGACAAGACCCGGCCGATCGGCCGCTTCACCGTGCGCTCCTTCATCACCAACGTCACCGATGGCGCAAAGCTTGCCGCCGGCAAGGTTCCGTTGCGCGGGATCGCCTTCGACGGCGGCTACGGCATCACGAATGTCGAGATCTCGGCCGACGAGGGACGCACCTGGCGCTCCGCCACACTGGGCGAGGACCTCGGCAAATATTCGTTCCGTGGCTGGACGATGGAGATCGATCTGCCCAAGGGCGAGCACAGGCTGATGGTGCGCGCCACCAACCGCATCGGCCAGTCGCAGCCGCTGGAGCCGCTGTGGAGCCCACCCGGCTACATGCGCAACGTCGTCGAAACCACCCGCGTCGTGGCAGCCTGAAGGGGAAGCAATCATGAGCATCGCAAGAACAGCCATTGCCGCTTTCGGCCTCCTCGCGCTGGGTGGCAGCCTCGCGCTCGCCGCGTCGAAGACCTACGAACTGCCTGACGAGACGGCGACCTTCAAACCCGGCCCCGGCGTGGAATTTGCGGAGAACAACTGCACTGCCTGCCATTCGGCCGACTACATCAACTTCCAGCCGCCGAAGAAGGGCGCGGCTTTCTGGGAGGCCGAGGTGCAGAAGATGATCAAGGTCTACCACGCGCCGATCGAAGAGGCAGACGCCAAGGCGATCGCCGACTATCTGGCCAAGACCTACTGAGCCCCCGCTCGCGCCTGTCCCGCAGCTTCCCGGCGGGGCAGGCATCCTCACTACTCGCCGTAAATCCGCTCCTCCAGCGGTGTCTCGGCGATCAGCGCCTGCAGGCCTGCCAACAGCGCGCGCTCGGCGCGGTTCATGGTCTTTTCCGGGTTCACCACCAGGAAGATGTCGATGGCAGGCGGCGCATCATAAGGCGGCAGGCGCCACAAAAGCCCGTCGGCCACGTCGCGGCGGGCGACATGGAGCGGCAGCGGGCCAATGCCGAGCCCGGCGATAATCATGCGCCGCACCTCTTCGAGGCTTGAGGACACGCCCACCACGTTGGCGTCCAACTTGGCCTCGCTCCGCAAAAGTGCGACCGGGCGCAGAGCATCCGAAATATGGTCGGTCTGGAAGGAGACCGAAGGCTCGCCCTTCAGATCGGCAAGCGTCTGGCCTTCGCGACCGTAAAGCCGGTGCTGCGGGCCGCAGAAGAAGCCGAAGAACTCGCGGTACATCATCGTGTAATCCAGCGCAGGGTCCTTCTGCGCCACCAGGCAGATGCCGAAGGAGACCCGGCGCTCGCGCACCTGCTTGGTCACCTCCGTGCTCGCGGCGATGGACACGGTGAGGCTGGCGCGCGGATAGTTGCGGTGGAACTCGGCCAGCGCCCGGTCGTAGAGCGGCGAGACGACATGGCTGGCCGCGGCGATGGTGATGTGGCCGGTTACGTCGTCGCTCACTCCGCGCACGAGCAACGGAAGCTGTGAAATGGAGCCGAACACCTCGATGCTCTGCTCGTAGAGCAGCCGCCCAACTTCGGTCAGTTCAAAGCGCGTCGCGTCGCGCTCCACCAGCCGGCGGCCGATGCGATCCTCGAGGCGACGCAGCGCGTTGCTTACGCTGGGCTGCTTGAGGTTCAGCCGCTCGGCCGCGCGCGTGATGCTTTTGACCTCCGCGATCACCACGAAGGTGCGCAGGAGGTTCCAGTCCAGTTCCCAGACCAGTCTTTCGGAACGCGGCGACATCATTCCTGAAATCTATGTCCTCTATTCCGATTATCTATTTGCGCAATGCTATCGCAAAGGCAATCATGAATTCGGACCAGCGCAACGGCGCCTCCCAAGAACATCGACGCCAAGCGCTCACTCCAGAGGACAAGGACACCAGATGAACAAAATTCTATCCGGCCTCGCGGCCGCAGCCCTGATGATTGCCTCGAGCTTCGCCGCGGTGTCGGCCCAGGCCGACGATCTGGAAAAGATCAAGGCAGCCGGCGAAATGAAGATCTCCATGAGCGGCCAGTATCCGCCGTTCAACTTCGTCAACGAGCAGAACGAAGTGGTCGGCTTTGACGCTTCCGTCGGCAAGGCCATCGCCGAGCGTCTCGGCGTCAAGGGCACCATCGTCACCACCGCCTGGGACGGCATCATCGCTGGCCTGCTCGCCAACAAATACGATACCATCGTCGGCTCGATGACGATCACGCCGGAGCGCGAGAAGGTCGTGGACTTTGTCGGCCCCTACTATCACGCCGGCCGCGCCGTTTTCGTCAACGAGGAGTCGCCAGTCAAGAGCCTCGAAGACCTTAAGGGCAAGACGCTCGGCGTCACACTCGGCGAAACGCATGAGAAGTGGGCACGCGAACAGGGCGGCTGGGATATCCGCACCTACAAGGGCCTGCCGGAACTGCTTCTTGAGCTGAAGGCCGGCCGCGTAGACGCCATCGTCGTCGACAACATCCCGGTCATGGTCGCCATCAAGGAAACCGGCGACAAGATCCGCAAGCTCGAAACGCCGGATATCGAGGGCGGCAGCGTCGCCATCGGCATCGCCATCCGCAAGGGCAACCCCGAGCTGAAGGCAGCGATGCAGAAGGCGCTGGACGAAATGCTTGCCGACGGCTCCTACGAGAAGATCTCGAAGGAATGGATCGGCGCCGACATCCGCTGATCATCTCCTGAACGGCTTTCGGCCGCAGACACTGCGGCCGAGCCAACCGCCCGCCTCGCTACCGGAGTTCCCGATGGACTTTGCGCTGATGCAGCGCGTCTTCCCCTTCTTCGTGGAAGCCGCGCTGGTGACGGTCGAGATTTCCGCGCTCGCGCTTGCGCTCGGCCTCTTGGTCGCCGCGCTGGCTGCAGCCGCGAAACTGTCGCGCTCGCGGCTGCTGAGGGTGATCGGCACCGTCTATGTCAGCGTCTTTCGCGGTACTCCCTGCCTGATCCAGCTTTTCGTGCTCTATTTCGGCGGTCCGCAGATCGGCATCAATCTGGAGCCCTTCGCCGCCGGCGTCATCGGGCTGGGGCTGAACATCGGCGCCTACATGGCCGAGTCGATCCGCGGCGCGTTGCTGTCGGTCGATCGTGGCCAGGCGGAGGCGGCGCGCTCTATCGGCTTTAGCCGCTTTCAGACGCTGCGCAAGGTGGTACTGCCGCAGGCTGCAAGGCTGATGATCCGTCCGCTCGGCGTCAACACGGTGGCGCTCGTGAAGGGCTCGGCGCTGGTCTCGACCATCTCGGTGGTGGAGCTGACCTACACCGCCCAGCGCTTCATCGGCTCGACCTACAAGCCCTTCGAGATCTTCGGGGTGGCCGCGCTTCTCTACATGGTTGTCGTCTATGTCGTGGCCAAGGTCGTCGACCTGCTCGACCGGCGCTTCGCAATCGTCTGACGGGAGGGCGCGATGCAAGGTTTGGATTTCAGCATTGTCCTGCCCTACACCGACCTCTTGTGGATCGGCGCCTGGTGGACCTCCGTGCTCACCGTCTCGGCGGCGGCGCTCAGCTTCGTCTTCGGCATATTGTTCGCAGTCGCGGTGCTCTATGCGCCCAAGGTAATTGCCTGGCCGGTACGCTTCTTCATGTGGCTGTTCATGGGCACGCCGCTGCTTTTGCAGCTGTTCCTCATCTATTTCGGGCTGGTGCAGATCGGTCTCAACATTCCGGCGCTCGGCGCGGGCATTATCGGCCTCGGTTTGCATTTTGCGGTCTACAACGCTGATGTGCTGCGCGCCGGCATCGTCGCAGTCGATCCGGGGCAGACTGAAGGCGCGCGCTCGATCGGCTTCGGCCGCTGGCAGACGCTGCGCTATGTCGTCATCCCACAGGCGGTGCGCAACACGGTTCCGCCCATCGGCGGCAACATGATCGCGCTCTTGAAGGAATCTTCGATCGTCTCGGTCATCGGCATTGCCGAGCTGGTGCATTCGGCGCAGCTTGCCATCAGCGAAACGTTCCGCCCCTTCGAATTCTACATCACCGCCGCCGCGCTCTATTACATTCTCAATCTCGTTCTGGAGGGGGGCTTGCGCCTCGTCGAACGGAAAGTGGAGGTCTCGCGATGACCAGTCAGCAGCCAATGGTGGAGGTGCGCGGCGCGCACAAATCCTATGGCGCCTTCGAGGTGCTGAAAGGCATCGACCTCTCGGTGAACCGTGGCCAGATCGTCGCCATCATTGGCCCAAGCGGCTCGGGCAAGTCGACGCTGCTGCGCTCCATCAACCATCTGGAGACGCTGAACGGCGGCGAAGTGTGGCTGGACGGCGTGCAGGTGAACCAGCCGCTGCGCGGCCAGGCCTTCGAGCGGCACATCAACAAGGTGCGCCAGCAGATGGGTATGGTGTTCCAGCACTTCAACCTGTTTCCCCACCTGACCGTGCTCGACAACATCACTATGGGACCGGTGATTCTGAAGGGCATGGGTAAGGGCGAGGCGCGCGAGCTGGCGCTCGAGCTCCTCTCCAAGGTGGGACTCGCCGACAAGATCGACGCCTATCCGTCGCGGCTTTCGGGCGGCCAGAAGCAGCGCGTGGCGATCGCGCGGGCGCTAGCCATGCAGCCCAAGGTGATGCTGTTTGACGAAGCGACCTCCGCGCTCGACCCCGAGCTGGTCGACGAAGTCAACGCGGTCATGAAGCAGCTCGCCGCCGAACACATGACCATGCTGATCGTGACCCACGAAATGCGCTTTGCCGGCGAAGTGGCCGACCGGGTACTGTTCATGGATGGCGGCGTGGTGGTGGAGGAAGGCCCGCCATCCGAAATCTTCCGCGCGCCGCAGCAGGAGCGCACCCGCAGCTTCCTGCGCAAATATCTCGCCGCAGCCTGAGACCGACCATGCAGAACAGAACCAACGAATTTCCCGATTTCGGACTGACGCCGGAACAGCGCCGCGAGGCGGTGCTGGGCCACTATTACGAATATCCCGGCATGGACGGGGCGCGCGGCGAGATCTGGTGCTACACCGACACCTACTCCTACGCGCCAGGCGCCACCGCGCGGCTGCATGTCAGCTCCACAGCAGCTAGCTACCGGCTGGAGATCGTGCGCGACGGCGCCACCGAAACGCCAGTGTTGACGCGCGAGAATCTTGCCGCTCGCTGGCAAGACACACCGGACCAATGCTCAGTCATAGGCTGCGGCTGGGAGGCCTCCTTCGAATTCCGCGTGGAAGAAAGCTGGCCGTCGGGCGCCTATCGCATCACGCTGACGGCGGAGGGACGCGACGGCAGGCCGATCCAATGCCACCACCTTTTCATCCTGCGCCCAGCGCTGGGCCGCAAGCCCGGCCGCGTGCTGCAGGTGGCCGCCACCGGCACCTGGACAGCCTACAACACCTGGGGCGGCTCCAACCATTATCAGGGCATCACCGGGCCCGGTCGGGATCAATATGCGACGACGGTGAGCATCGAGCGACCCTTCTGCCGTGGCTTTGCGCTGCTGCCGGCCGATGCGCCGCGCGTACCGCTGGAAATCTATACGCCACCGGCAGCCACGCCGCGCTACCCGCATATGGAATGGGCTTTCGCCAACGGCTATTCGAAGAAATACGCTTCGTCGGGCTGGGCGAGCTATGACAGCCATTTCTTCCGCTGGGCCGAACGCGCCGGCTATGCGGTCGACCTTGCCAGCCAGCACGAGTTGCATTTCGAACCCGAAATCCTCGACGGCTATGACTGCGTCGTCTTCGTCGGCCATGACGAATACTGGACCTGGGAAATGCGCGATGCGGTCGACAACTATGTCGAGCGCGGCGGTCATGCGGCCCGCTTTGCCGGCAACTTCATGTGGCAGACGCGGCTTGAGGACAGTGGCAAGCGCCAGACCTGCTACAAATACCGCGCCCGCGCCGAAGACCCGGTCTATCGCTCAGCCGACCCCAGCCGCACTTCCGGCTGCTGGGAGGCAGCGGAAACCGGCCGGCCGGCCGCGCAGACCTTCGGGCTCAACGCCCTGCGCGGCCTTTATGTCGGCTGGGGCGGCTGCGCGCCGCGCGGCGTGCGCGGCTTTCCGGTCTACCGGCCGGAGCATTGGGCCTTTGCCGGCACCGGCATCTATTACGGCGACCTGCTGGGTGCTGACGGCCATGCCTTCGGCTACGAGGTCGACGGCCTCGACTACATCATTCGGGGCGGGTTGCCGGAACCGGCCGAGAATTCCGGCGCGCCGGAGGGCCTCGAAATCCTGGCGCTTGGCATGTCCTCGTTGAAGGAAGAAAGTGCCGACATTCCCGCCGACGACCAATTCCTCTCGGACGCCGATGCCAAGTTCGTCGCCGACATCATCGTCGGCAATGAGGGCGAGGCGGCTGTGGACCGCGTCAAGCGCGGCTGCGGCATGATCGTGAATTTCCCGCGCGGCAAGGGCGAGGTGTTCCACGCCGGAAGCTGCGAATGGGTGGCGGCGCTGAAGCGCCAGGACGCGATGGTCGAGCGCGTCACCGCAAATGTTCTCGACCGCTATCTGGGAGGCAAAGGGGCATGACCGTTCATTCCACAACGGCCGAGACTGGCCGCAAACCGAACCTCTTTCATTTTACCCGCGCGCCGCGGCCGATGGTGGACCGCGCCGACGGCATCTATCTGTGGGACAAGACCGGCCGCCGCTTTATCGACGGATCGAGCGGGGCGGTAAACGTCAATATCGGCCACGGCAACCACGTTGTCATCGACGCGGTAAAGCGCCAGATGGACCGCGTGAGCTTTGCCTACACCATCCATTTCGAGAGCGAGCCTGCCGTCGAACTGGCCCGCGAGCTAGCCAAGCGCCTGCCCAACGGGCTTGAGCGCATCTATTTCGTTTCCGGCGGCTCGGAGGCGGTGGAAGCCTGCCTGAAGCTCGCCCGGCAGTGGGCGGTTGCAACAGGCCAGCCGAACCGCTGGAAGATCATCGGGCGGATGCCCTCCTACCACGGCATCACCGTGGGCTCGCTCGGCGTCACCGGCGACGATGTGCTGACAAAAACCTTCGAGCAGATGGGCCAGCCGATGCCGCTCATCCCCGCGCCGATGGTTCATCGCGACAACGACAATCTGTCGCTCGAACAGCGCGGCCTGCGCTATGCCGACATGCTGGAAGCGAAAATCATTGAGGAGGGCCCGGAAAGCGTGCTGGCCTTCGTGATGGAGCCGATCGGGGGCGCGGCCACCGCAGCACTTGTTCCGCCAGACAGCTATTTCGCGCGCATCCGCGAAATCTGCGATCGCTACGGCATCCTGCTCATCCACGACGAGGTGATGACCGGCATCGGCCGCACCGGCAAATTCCTCGGCGGCGACCACTGGAACTGCAAGCCCGACATCATCTCGCTCTCCAAGGGTCTTTCCTCTGGCTATGCGCCGCTCGGCGCGCTGGCCGCGACAGAACGGATCGTCGGTCCGGTGATCGCCGCCGGCGGCTTCCTGCACGGCCACACCTACGGCGGCAACCCGGTGGCCTGTGCGGCTGGCCTTGCGGTGCTGGGTGAAGTCGACCGGCTGGGGTTGATAGGCAACTCGGCCGCGATGGGCGAAGTGCTGAAGGGCGAGCTTGAAGCGTTGACCAAGCGTTTCCCCTTCGTGGGCGATGTGCGCGGCAAGGGCCTGCTGCTCGGCGCCGAGCTCTACGCCGATCCGGTGACCAAGACGCCGCTGCCGGCAGAGCTCAGCGCCAATGTCCGGCTGATCGACCTCGCCTTCGAGCGCGGGCTGATCATCTATTCGCGCCGCGTGCGCGGCGGGCCGTTCAGCGACAATTTCATGGTCGCCCCGCCGCTCATCGTGACGCGCGAGGAGATCGGCGAAATCGTCTCCGTCCTCGGCGATACGCTGGAAGCGCTCGCCACCGAACTCGACCTTCCCGTGAACCGCTGAGGCCAATCATGACGGCTCCCACAAAATCATCGCGCCGCAAGGTCATCATCACTTGCGCTGTCACCGGTTCGGTCCACACGCCGACCATGTCGCCCTATCTGCCGATCACGCCTGACCAGATCGCTTCGGAGGCGATTGCGGCGGCGGAGGCCGGCGCCTCGATCCTGCACCTGCATGCCCGCGATCCGAAAGACGGGCGGCCGACCGCCGATCCGGACGTGTTCATGCAGTTCCTGCCGCGCATCAAGCAGGCGACCGAGTCGGTGATCAACATCTCCACCGGCGGCTCCTCGTTGATGACGTTGGACGACCGGCTCGCCGCCTCCCTGCGGGCAGAACCGGAAATGTGCTCGCTCAACATGGGTTCGATGAACTTCGCCCTGTTCCCCGCCCTCGACAAGCCGGCCGAATGGCAACACGAATGGGAGCCGAAGCTGCTCGAAGCCACGCGCAGTTCGATCTTCAAGAACACCTTCGCCGACATGGAATTCATCCTCGACCGGCTGGGCAAGGGCTGCGGCACACGCTTCGAGTTCGAATGCTATGATGTCGGCCATCTCTATTCGCTCGCGCATTTCCGCGACCGCGGGTTGGTCACCGGTCACCTGTTCATCCAGTTCGTGTTCGGTGTGCTTGGCGGCATCGGAGCCGACCCGGACAATCTCGCCCATATGAAGCGCGTTGCCGACAAGCTGTTCGGTGACGGCTACAGCTTCTCCGTGCTCGCTGCGGGCCGCCATCAGATGCCGATGATCACCATGGCCGCGGCCATGGGCGGCAATGTGCGCGTCGGACTAGAAGACAGCCTCTATGACGGGCGCGGCCAGCTTGCCCGCTCAAACGCCGACCAGGTCCGGCGCATTCGCAAGGTTCTGGAGGCGCTGTCGCTGGAAGTGGCCAGCCCCGCGGAGGCGCGCGACATGCTGGGCCTCAAGGGCGGCGACCGAGTGGCGTTTTGATGGTAGAGCGGATTGCTCGCAATTGATGCCGAGGACGCCGATGAGCCCCCCTCCCCCGAATGTCACCGTCAGGCCGGCTGAGCCCGCCGACGCGGAGATGATGCACGAAGCGATCCTGAGGCTCGGCCACCATCTCGGCATGAAGCTCAAGATCGCCAGCACGGCCGAAGATTTCCGCCGCTTCGGCTTCGGGCCGAATGCCGCGTTCTCGAGCCTGATCGCGGAAGTCGATGGGGAGTTCGCCGCGCTCTGCCTGTTCTTCCCGATCTTCTCGACCTGGCTCGGGCGACCCGGCGTCTATGTGCAGGACCTCTATGTCGACGAGCGGTTCCGCGGACGCAAGATCGGCGAGTGCCTGCTGCGCGAGGTGGCAAGGTGGTCGCGGGAGCGCGGCGGCGTCTATCTGCGGCTAGCGGTCGATGTCGACAATGTCTCTGCGCAGGGCTTTTACGAAAGGCTCGGTATCGGCTGGCTCGACAGCGATCGTGACCACGGTGCGTATGGCGAAGCCTTTCTTGCGCTGGCGCGCACCGATGCGAATTAAACCAGATATTCAGGAGCTCCCATGAAAGCCTTCTACGCCGACGAGCAGAAGCGTCACGACCCCAAGGCCTTTCTCTCCAGTGGGGCGCCTAAGCCCAATCCGGAGCAGCCTGAGCGGGTGGAGCGGCTGTTGATGGGCGCACGCGCCGCCGGCTGCGAGATCGTTCGGCCGCGCGAGCACGGGCTGGGGCCCGTCGCGGCTGTTCACACACCCGAATATCTTGATTTCCTCGAGCACATCTACGAGCGCTGGCAGCGCATCGAGGGCGCTTCGCAGGAGGTCATCCCCAACATCCATCCAATCGCGCGTGGCGGCAGCTATCCGGCCTCAGCTGTCGGCCAAGCCGGCTACCATATGGCCGACACCTCATGCCCCATCTCGGCGGACACCTGGGAAAGCTCTCTCTGGAGTGCGTGGAGCGCTGTTGACGCTGCGGAAGCCGTGATGTCGGGCGAGCCGGCGGCCTATGCGCTCTGCCGCCCGCCCGGGCACCACGCCTTTGCCGATGTGGCTGGCGGCTTCTGCTTTATTAACAATTCGGCGGTTGCCGCGCAGCGCCTACGGAAGAATGCCGCGCGTGTCGCGATCCTCGACGTCGACCTGCATCACGGCAACGGCACGCAGGGTATCTTCTATGCGCGGCCCGACGTGCTGACGGTATCGATCCATGCCGACCCGATCCGCTTCTATCCGTTCTTCTGGGGTCATGCTGACGAGCGTGGGGAAGGCCCCGGCCTCGGCTACAATCTCAACTTGCCGCTGGCGCGCAAATCAGCTGACGCGGAGTTCCTGGCGGCACTCGACAAGGGGCTGCAGCGCATCCGTGCCTTTGCGCCCGAGGCGATTGTCGTGGCGCTGGGGCTCGACGCTTTCGAGGGCGATCCATTCGGTGGCCTGTCAGTGACGACACCGGGCTTTGCGCGCATTGCCGAGGCGATTGCAAAACTTCGCCTGCCCACCGTCATCGTGCAGGAAGGCGGCTATCTCTGTGATGCCCTTTCCGACAATCTGACCTCGTTCCTCATCGGATTTGCTGGAGCGTGATCAAAGAGGACGTTGTTCGGTCATCGTTTCTTGCCGGCAGAAGTTCTTCGCGAAGGAATGCGATCGGGTGTTGGCGGAGGGTGGCCTACGGGTTCTAATTCGACCGAGCGGCGCTGGTGCTTTCGACTTGCAACGGCTTTCTGGTGGATCAGGACGGAAATATCTGCCGATGCGCTTGTGACCGAGAGCGGTCAGGTGCGCAGTGGCCGCAAAGCCGCCCGCCACCTCGCCCGGCACGATTGCCGCATGCTGGCGCGGATCGGCGTAGCAATTGAGAAGCACCGTCGGCATCGATTTCAACTCCGACGGCACGCGCACCTTGCGAGTGAAGATCGTGGCATAAACGACGCGGGCAATGGATGGATCGCGTAGCACTGCGCGCAGGACCGCCTGCTCGAGACCCGGATTGGATTGTGTGACATGAGCAGAAACCAGTAACCCTTGCTCGAAGGCATAGTCGCGAATGCCGTCGAGGATCCCGAGCACCAGACTGAGAGCGGAGATGCTGTCGACCGAAAGCTGGGTGCAGCGCTGCGTCTCGCTCGGCGAATAGCTGATCGCCGAGCTGGATGAGAACCGGCAGCAGGCGTGAAGTGGGACTGGCGCAATGGCTTTCGCGACACCGACGTCGGCACATCCGGACACGTGCAATCCAATGGTAAACCGAGAAGACATTCGTCGGCCACGCGCAAACAGAACGGACCGAAGGAGAAGATCCGCATCGTGTTGAAGCGCCTGCGCGGCGAGGAATCCATGCCATGACAAGTGCGCCTTAGGTGTGCGAATGCCGGCACCCTGCCGCGAACCGCTCCTGGAGCACGATCGCCTACCACCGCGACGCTGCCTGACGCCTTCTTCGCCCCCGACGATTTACCAATGTACATCATGGTCGAGCGGATAAATCGGCCTACTGATCTTGCGAAAAGAAAACAGTTCATAATCGGAACTGGTCACGCCCGAGCTTGCGCATTCCACAACCACCTTGCAGCGCGGTTCGAAGACCGGTCTGCAATACATGCGCGATTTAAGCACAAGATAGCGCGCCGCCAATGGATCGATTGCTGTGCACTGGAAGACGCCGAGGTCCCATGGCTCATGAGGAAGTTCGGTGATCAGGATGACGGCATCGTCCGTTTCGAACTTGACGGCACGACCCATCTGGCAAAGCTGGCCGGTATAGATTGGCCCCGAGACAATATAGGTCCCATCGCCGATCGCCGCGACGCGGCCCTCAAGTCTCAAGGGCGCGTGGGGCGGCACAAAGCCCTGCGCCTTTACCTTGTTGCCAAGCTCAATGGTGAGCGTGGCGCCGACGCCTGCAGCGATCAGCGTCGCGACAATTTCTGGGTCGCAGATCGGACCGGCGACAATTCCATCAAAGCGGGCGGCCAGCATTTCTTGCAGCACATCCATGTTGTCGCACGTGCCGCCGGACATGCAATTGTCGCCATGGTCTAGTAACAGAACCGGGCCGCTTCCCGGAAGCCCAGACCCTTCTCTTGCGGCGGCTAGCGAAGTCTCCAGCGGACCTTGTTCGTAAAGGAATTCCTCCCGCCTGCGCCACGCTTCGGCGGCAACTTCAATTGCCAGAGTTTCAGAAGTCGCAGCATCTTTTGCGACGGCAACGACCGAAACTCCGGTGTCGGGCGTGTCGGCAATCGGAAATCCGCCGAAAACCGTGACTGCATAAACGCCTTCCCCTTTCTCGGCCTCGCGCGCCAGATTGACTATGTCAGTCATTGCGCAGGGAACATTCGTGTTCATGCGCAGCGTTGCCGCGAGCATGGGCGGGTGAACACAGCTCTGATGTGGCCGTGGACCACCTTGCAGCATCATATCGATGATGCGCGTGACATGCTCGCCCGTCGCATACATATCGACATGCGGGTAGGTCTTGAAACCAACGATGCAGTCGCAGTTCTCAACCATGCGTTGCGTGACGTTACCATGAAGGTCCAGCGCCACACCCAAGGGAACCTCGGGCGTCTTGCGCCTGATCCGGGCGAGCAATTCCCCCTCGCCATCGTCAAACCGTTGCGTCACCATCGCGCCGTGCAGATCGAGCAGGATGGCGTCGCAGCTTTCGTCCACGGCCTGAAGAATGGCCGCCACCATCTCCTCAAAAGCTTCGTCGTCGACAGGACCGCTAGGGTTGGCGGTGGCTGTCAGCGGCAACACCAGTTCAGCGCCAATACGCAAGGCATAGTCATAAAATGCACCGAGCGCGGTATTGGAGCCTTGAGCAAAAGCGAGCGCCTGCTGGCCCGTCTTCGGATCGAAGGAGCCAAGCTTTGTCGGCACCGGCGAGAACGTATTGGTTTCATGATTTAGCCGGGCAACGACAATCCGCATCTGAAGTCTCCACGCGAAGCGACTCACAAGCCTTAGGATAGCCGGGTGTTGGCGGACCCAAAAAGGGGCCGCAGGAACTCAATTGGGCGACGCCGGGACGCAAAACCTCAACCTCGAGGGAGCCAGAGGGCAGTTGCAGACCAGGGCATTGCCCTCCTTGCGGCGGGGTCGGTCCTACAGGTGACGGCATTCCCGAGCCGGGCATTACGCCCGGCTTATGCCGCCATCCCATAATAGGCGCACATGCCCGTGGTCCGCTGCAGTCGAGAGGTCAGCTTGATCAAGTGGGACGCAGGAGCGATGCAGATGGACTCGGCTCTGATACCGCGCAGCCCCTGCGAAGCGCCCGATCAATCGCGACGGCATCGGCCCACTCGACGTCATGGTCGCGCACGGAACGCAAGCGCCTTATCGGCTTTTCGGCCCGCCGCGACGGGGGATCAAGCCTAGAGGGTCGCCCGCACCAGATGTCGTCGGCCCCGTCGCGGGGTTGCAAGCCCCAGCGATATGCAGCAAGCGAAACCGAGCCCGGCATCGTAGCTTGCCTGATCTGGCATGTACATTTGGCAGCAAAACAGCCCTGCCCCCCTCTCCCGACGAGTGACCGGCCGCCTTCTATCCTCTTGTAAGCATTTGATGTTTCCTCAAAACGGAAGTGAAGTAGGCCTTTACTTCCGTTACAGGTGAAACAGCGTTTCCAGGAGAAACTGACCTGGTCAAACAGGAAGGATCCGGCACGGACAATTCAGTCCCACGCCGGATCCCAAGTCTTTAGCCAGCCCTCACACTTGGGCCACATGAACCTCGCGCGGCAACTCGGACAGGATCTCGGGACCGTCCTCGCGCAGGATGACGATCTCCTCGAGACGGATACCGAAGCGGCCCGGCAGGTAGATGCCGGGTTCGATGGAGAACACCATCCCCTCCTCCAGCACCGTTTCCGAGGTCGCGGTGACGTAGGGCGGCTCGTGACCGTCGATACCCATGCCGTGTCCGGTGCGATGGACGAAGAATTCTCCGTAGCCAGCGTCCGCGATCACGCCGCGCGCCGCCGCGTCGACATCCCTGGCCTTCACGCCCGGACGCGCTGCCTTGAGTGCCGCCTGCACTGCCCGCTCGACGATGGTGTGGATCTGGCCGTAGCCTTCCGGCGGTCGGCCGACCACTGCCATGCGGGTGATGTCGCTCGGGAAACCGCTCTTGCGGCCGCCGATGTCGACCACTACCGCATCGCCCTCGGCCAGCTTGCGCTCGCCGGTCTGATGGTGCGGGAAAGCACCGTTCTGGCCGGCGCCGACAATCCAGAATGCGGGAGCTGCGCCCTCTGAGGAGAAGTGGCCGCGAATGATTTCGGCCAATTCGCGCTCGCTCATTCCGACGCGTATCGAAGCAAAGGCCTTCTGCATGGCGCGGTCGGCGATGCCGGCATTCATCTTCAGCTTGGCATACTCGCCGGCATCCTTGCGCATCCGCAGCGCGCCGATCGTGTCGGCGGTGAAGGCATGCTGGGCACCAGGCAGTGCGCCGAGCAAAAGCAGTGCGAAGTCGGCGCGCATCGTCTCGTCCAGCACCACCTTCTTCGCCTGGGCTGCGCCGATGTCGGCGAGCGCAGCTGTCAACGCCGCATCCGGTCCGTCAGCATCGGCCCAGTTATGGAAGCCGATGTCGGTGCATTCCCGGGTGCCCTCGGCGTTCAGGACCGGCATCAGGAAGGTCTCCTTTTCGCGCGCCACGAGCAGCAGACAGGGCCGCTCGTCGGGGTGCGGGTGGAAGCCCAGCAGCCAGTCCATATGCGAACCGGGCGCGATCGCCACGAGATCGGTGTCGGTGGCACGCATTCTTTCGCGCAGCGCGGCCAGCCGCTTGGCAGTATCTATGGTCATCTCTGCTCTCCTCGTATTACGTGGGTTCCGGGCATCGTATGCTCAGATGCCGCCGTTGCGGTCGTTGAGCATGACGCAGATCGCACCAGGCAGCTTCAGCGCTTCGGATGCTGCAACCCGTTCGGGCGTGTAGAAGCCGGCCTCGTGCAGGCAGTTAATGGTAGCGAGAACCTCGCCTTCGACCACCACCGGCACGTTGATGACGGATTCACAGCCGAGCGACTTGATCAGTTCATGGTCGGGGAAGACCGCCGCGATATCGTCGATGGCATTGGCAACGAAGGTGCGCTTTTCATCGATCACCTGCCGCGACCAATCGGTCTTGTCGGCCGGCTTGGTGCCGGAAACCGGATAGGCTTCGGGCATGTTGGTATAGATGCGGCGCGCGACTTCGGCGACCGGATCGTTGATCGTGATGGTGAAGAGTTTCACACCGACGGTGTCTTGAGTGAGCTTGTAGAGCGCCTCGCAGGCGGCTTCCGGCTGGTTGCCAGCTGCGGCCATGGCGCGAACGAATTCCTGATAATCGGGCTTTTGCATTGGGTCTTCTCCATTGCCGGCGGGCCGGCTTTTCGCGGTTTTGGGAATGTTGCGACGGAAGTGCCGCATGGGGGAGGGAACTAAAGAGTCCGGCAGCCGAGCCGGTTTGGTCGGCGTCTCGCTATGTCATGATCGGTGAAGCTTCAAATGGGGGTGCGTTGCGACATTGCCGCGCCCGGCGCGACGGACGGCGACGGGCGCCTGTGAGTCGGTGTCACTTGCGCTGTTGCTGAACACGTTCATCGTGCAAGTGTGCAGAATGGTGGTCGTTTCGCCGGTATGGTTCCAGCTGGCATGCAGTCTCGTCGAAGCGAAGTGTACGGAATCGCCAGCCTCCAGAACCGTCGCCTCGCCGTCAACTTCGACGGTGAGCGCACCCTGCAGCACGAAGAAGATCTCCTCGCCCTCGTGCGACGTCAGTTCGGTGCGGTAGCCGGCGGGGTGGTGCATCAGGACACTTGTCAACGCGCTGCCTGGAAAGGCGGCCGAGAGCCGCTCATAGGTTATGGCGTTGGAGCTGTCGCCAATCGCATAGGCCGGGCGCTGTTCGTGCCGGGTGACAGGCCCCTCACCGCGCGCCTGCGACAGGAATTGGCTGACATCGGCATCGAGGACACGGCAGACTGCGACCAGCGAGGTGAGCGATGGTGTGGTGATGCCACGCTCGATCTGGGAGATGAAGCCGACCGAGAAGCCTGCGCTGTCGGCAACCTCTTTCAAAGTAAAGCCGAGACCAGTTCGGCGCTCGCGCAGCCGCTGGCCGAGGGAGTTTCTTTCCTCACTCGCAACTTGGCTGGTGGCTGGTTCCCCGCTCAAGGGTGATCCTCCGAGAGTTTTAGCGTGACTAAAATTTGGCTCCGCAACCGGGGTGTCGTCAAGCGGTTTTTAGCAATACTAAAACTGTGGTGACTGGCGCTTCTGCAGGACGGGTCGCGCCACGGGGTTGCGATGTATCGAATTTTGCGGGGTGCGCGGCCGGCCGGGAACGTGGCTGGCATATCTGAAGATCACGGCAGATGGCCTCCCTCGAGAGAGAGCGTTCGATGACTGAAAGACCCCTCGCCCAACCGCAGATGGATCGCGCCGTCATCGGGCGCCGTGTGCGCACCTTCTATGTCAGGATTCGTAGCGACCCGCGGCTGGGCGCTATCTTCGCGCGCGAGATTGCCGGTGACTGGGAACTGCATCTCGGAAGATGGTCAAGTCTTGGCGCTCGCTGACCCTCAAGACCGGGACCTATGACGGGCCCGGTACCGGCTCATGTCATACTCAAGGACGTGGCGGAAAGCGACTTTGCAATCTGGCTCGACCTGTTCGGCGGAACGGCGCCCACCGGAGGCGGTAGCTCCGATCGGACAGCGCGCAGGCTGCAAATGGCGACGTGCTATCATTTGGCCGGCGTAGCCAATCGTCAGGTATAGGGCGCGGCCCTACATTGACAGCTGTCAACGGCCATCCCAGTCTTATTCCTTCCGGTATCGTAACGATTGCTCTGGCGGCTCCATTGGGCTTGGCTGGTTCGACAGTTGAGGGAGTGAGGACGTAGATGGGCTTGCCAAGGGAAGCCGGAATGCCGGCCGTAAATTCGCAGGTGACGTTCTTCTATTATGAGGACCTCACTGCACCTGAAGCCTTTTATGGCGATCTGCTCGGCTTCGAGAAAACCTTCGACAAGGGTTGGGTGAAGTTCTTTCGCATCACGACAAATTCCTATGTCGGGCTTGTTGCTTCGGCCCAAGGGCACCACAAGGCGTCAGAGGCGAAGGCCGTGATGCTCAGTATCGAGACGCCGGAACTCGAGGCTTGGTATGCGCAGGCAAGTGAGCGCAGCGCCGCGATAGAGGTGCCGCTCGATCTGGACCAGCCGACGAACAAGCTGGTGACGACGTTTCTGCTGCGCGATCCCGGGGGCTACAGCGTGGAGTTCTTCCGCTTCAACGCGAACGTCTGACGGGCTGGCTCCGCTCAGCGCGGAATGGAACGCCAGCGGTTCGCGACGAATGGCGGGCCCATTCCTTCTGCCTTCTCAAGCGCTGGCGTTGACAGCTGTCAACGCCAACGGAAGAGACCATACGCATCCGAAACGATCCCTTGACAGGACGCCGAATAGTTAATTTCCGTTAACCATAAATCCCTTGACGCGAATCGCCCCCGACTGCACCTTGGTTACGGAGTTGGGACGTAATTCGACTATTCCGGCGTAACAGAACTTCAGTTTCGTTACTGCGGCTTTTGCACGTTAAAAATTGGGCTGGCGTAGGTCGAGATTCGACCTGCACGCCCGAATCGGAGCATGGTCCGCAAATAGCCTGTATTTCCGCGTCAGACGCGGAGGGATTGCGTTCAAAATGCGATAACCGGACTGACAGGAATTAAAGAATGATTGCCGAGGCTAAGGTGCAGGAACAGGATTGGGGACAATTTGAGGGGGCGGCCATGTCGACGGATCGGACCATTGCGGCCGATGCCGAGATGCTGTCGGCACAGCTTCAGGCGATGCGCGATCGCTTGTTCCAGCCCGAATCCCGCAAGATGCTGCGCAAGTTCACAAGCGGCGAGGCTGCCAAACTGATCGGCGTATCCGACGGCTATCTGCGACAACTGTCGATCGCAGGCGAGGGGCCGCAGCCCGAGACGGGCACTGGCGGCCGCCGTCTTTATACATTGGCCGACATCAATGCGCTGCGTCGGCATCTGGCCGATCAGGGTGGCGCCAAGGCGCGCACCTATCTGCCGCGCCGTAATCCCGAATTGGGCGAACATCTGCAGGTGATCGCTGTCACCAACTTCAAGGGCGGCTCAGGCAAGACCACGACCAGCACGCATCTGGCACAGCATCTCGCACTGTCGGGCTTCCGAGTGCTTGCCGTTGATCTTGACCCGCAGGCTTCGATGTCGGCGCTGTTCGGCTATCAGCCGGAGCTGGACCTCAACGGCAATGACACGCTCTATGGCGCGATCCGTTACGACGAAAACCGTCGGCCTCTCAGCGAGATCATCCGCAAGACCTATTTCGACGGGCTCGACCTTGTGCCAGGCAATCTCGAACTGCAGGAGTTCGAGCACACCACCCCGCATATGCTTTCGGCGCGGCAGCAGGGCGGCGATGACGGCCAGCCGCTGTTCTTCGCACGCGTGCAGGCAGCCTTCGCCACTATAGCCGACGACTACGACGTCATCGTCGTGGACTGCCCACCGCAGCTTGGCTTTTTGACGCTATCGGCGCTGTGCGCTGCAACTTCGGTACTCGTGACCGTGCATCCGCAGATGCTCGACGTCGCCTCGATGAGCCAATTCCTGTTCATGACCGCCGACCTGCTGGCGGTGGTGCGCGAAGCCGGCGGCGAGCTCAATTTCGACTTCATGCGCTATCTCATCACGCGCTACGAGCCCAATGACGGGCCGCAGACCCAGATCGCTGGCTTCCTGCGCTCGCTGTTCGGCTCGCGCGTGCTGACCGCGCCGCTGGTGAAATCAACAGCCTTCTCCGATGCTGGCCTCACCAAACAGACACTCTACGAAGTGTCCCGCGAAAGCTTCACCCGCACGACCTATGACCGCGCGATGGAATCGTTGACAGCTGTCAACTCCGAGATTGAGAGCCTTGTGCTCAAAGCTTGGAATCGGACGGCTTGAGGGGGGCTGGCATGTCATCAAACCGCAAGGACCAACTCAAAGCCCTCTTCGGAATGGACCAGGCGCCGGCGCCCACACCGCGGCCGGAACAGAAACCTGCCGCCCCGGAGGCGGTAACGCCGGCCGAGAAGCCACGCGCCGCCTCGGGGGCGGTCAAGGCGATAGGCCTGTCGCTTGGCGGCCTGTCGCGTGAGCTTGAGGATGCAAGGCGGCTGAAGGAGAGCCTGGAAGCCGGCGAGCGCATCGTCGAGCTCGATCCGGCGCTGGTTGATGCCTCCTTCATCTCCGACCGCCTGAGTTTCGACGACCAGCACGACCCGGACTTCGCCGCGCTGGTCGAAAGCATCAAAGGCAGCGGCCAGCAGGTGCCGGTGCTGGTGCGTCCGCATCCGGAAAAGCCTGGGCGGTTCCAGGCTGCCTATGGTCACCGCCGCCTGCGCGCCGTACTGCGGCTTGAGCTGCCGCTGCGCGCCATTGTGCGCAACCTGACCGACGCCGAACTGGTGCTGGCGCAGGGCAAGGAAAATAACGAACGGCGCAACCTCTCCTTCATTGAGCGGGCGCTGTTCGCTCATGCGCTGATCAAGCACGGCTTCGAGCGGGGAGTGGTGCAGGAAGCCCTTTCGCTGCACAAGGCCGATATGACCCGCTTCCTGCAGGTGGCTGAGGCACTGCCGTTCCAGATCGCGCAGGCGGTGGGTCCTGCACCGAAGGCTGGGCGCGCCCGCTGGATGGAGCTTGCAGACCTTCTGAAGAGCGAAGCCGCGCAGGTGAAGGCTTCTGATGAAGTGACGAGCGAGCGTTTCCGCGCAGCCGACAGTGATGCGCGCTTTGCCCTGTTGTTCAATCGCCTGGCGCGCAAGCCAAAGGTGGAGGCGGCGGCAACCGAGATTCGTGACGAGCGTGGGCGCATATTTGCCCGCCTTGGCAATCTGTCAAAAACGCCGCGACTTGAACTGACGGCCGCGCCGGCTGGATTTGCCGAATTTCTCGGTGAAGAACTGCCGGCGCTGCTGGAGCGGTTCGTAGAGCGGCAGCGCGAATAGACCGAATTTGTCCACTTCCGGCCGAATCACCACAACAATAAGCGGCCGGCGGGTGGGAGTGTCAGTGTGTAGGATGCGTCCAGGAACCCCTTAGAAAGAAAGGACCCGGCAAGAAAAAGGCCCCCGAAACGTCGCCATTCCGGAAGCCCTCATCAATGTAGCGATTGTGAGAGAATCACTTCCGACCTGACTTGTCAAGTGTTGGGCACGTTCCGGCAACGGCTTTGCTTGCCTCGAATCGAGGTTGAAGTGATGACAGAGCGTTTTGCAACGACGCCATTCGGTGGTCGATCGCTTTCGCATGCCATGTTCGCAGCCCAGGAAAAGGTCGCTAAAGCACGCCAGAAATTACTGGCTGCCGATAGCGAAGGTAACCCGACTCCGGCGGCAGACAAATGGCGGCTATTGCGATCGCTGACCGAGGCGAGGGCCGTCTATGGCCTATCCGATCGCACCATCGCAGTGCTTGAGGCGCTGCTGAGTTTCCACCAGAGCGCGGAACTCAATGGGCGTGAGCCCCTGATCGTGTTCCCTTCCAATGCCGAACTGTCCATGCGCACACGCGGCATGGCACCGGCAACGCTGCGACGGCACCTAGCTGCGCTGGTCGACGCGCAGATGATCATTCGCCGCGACAGCCCCAACGGTAAGCGTTACGCACGCCGTGGCAACGATGGCGAGATCAAGAGCGCATTCGGCTTCGACCTGGCACCGCTGGCGCTCAGGGCGGACGAGATCGAAGGTCATGCAGCGGCCGCGCGTGCCCTGGCGCGCTCTCTGCAGGCGCTGAGGACGGAGATCACCATTCATCTGCGCGACATCGCAAAGACGATCGGGGCGGCCGCAAGCGAGGGCAGGGCAGGTCACTGGGAAGAGTTCGCGGCCCGACTGACCGGATTGTCGGGACGAGTTGCTCGCAACGCCGCCAAGGACGAGCTCTCGAACCGTCGACAGGAGCTGTCTCGGCTGCGCGCAGATGTGGAAATCGCCTTTCTAAATGCGCTTCCAAACGAAGAAATGAGCGCCAATGAGTCCGATTCTGAGCGCCACATACAGAATTCAGATTCAGATTTCTATTTTGAAGATAGCTCGGAAAAAGAGCTGAACCGAAATCGGCAGCGACTAGCTGGAGCGAAAAGCGATGAGGCGTGGCAAGATGATGCCGTCCAGCCCGGCGAAATCGAAAGAACGGTACCTGCGCCGCTTGAAACGGTAATGGCGACATGTCCGCAATTTGCGCTCTACGCCCGCAGGGGCATCGGCGACTGGCGCGACTTCGTTCAGACCGCGGGATTGGTGCGAACCATGCTTGGCGTGTCGCCAGATGCCTGGGACGAAGCGCGGCAGGCGATGGGTGAACTCACCGCAGCGGTTACCATCGCCACCATTCTGGAGCGTTCAACTGAAATCAGGTCGCCGGGTGGCTATCTGCGTGCGCTGACTGAACGAGCCGAGAACGGGCGTTATTCGGTTGGCAGGGTGCTGAATACCCTGTCATCAGCATCCAGGGCACAGGTTGGACAAAAAGGACAAGCAGCTGATGCGGAGATGCGTGTTCAGTCCGGCAGACGAGCGGCTTGGCCAGGTTCCCGAAGGGCCTCGTTGTAGTAGTTCGAGGCTTGCCGGACCGATTTGTGCTGTGACTGTTGCATTACTTCGGGCAGTGGAATTCCACGGCGGGCGGATTCAGTGAGGTAGCCTACGCGCAAACCGTGGGCGCTGAACTGAACTGGATCCATTCCCGCTTGGGCGATGCGCCGTTTGAGGATGAGATTGACCGCCTGAGGGGTGAGAGCACGGGCTTCGAGGTTGCCCCACCGGTCGATGGCACGAAATACTGGCCCTTTGGCGATGTTTGCCCGCTCGAGCCAAGCTTTCAGAGCGAGGGCCGGGCGGCCGACGAGCAGGACGGTAGCATCAGCTCCGGAGGCGGTGGTTTTGGTTCGGCAAAGACGAATGGACAGGCAGGGTAGGGGACTTTCGGCTGGTTCGGAAGCGACAGGCTCTTCTTCCCTGAGCTGCTCACAGCGCAGCGACGCGATCTCGCTGCGGCGGCGCCCACCGGATGCGAACGCGGCAAGCAGAATCGCGCGGTCGCGTAAGTCAGTCAGGCTATCGCCAGCACAGGCTGCGAGGATCTGGTCCAATATGTCCGCGGTTACGGCTTTTGCGCTCTTGCGGCCAGGTGACCGCGCCAATGCTTGGACCGCGAGTCTGAGTGCTGATTGCAGGGAGGGGGCGCCAAATTTGCCCGTCGGCGAGCGCCGGCGCGTCAGCGTTGACCAGCTCGACAGGCGCCGCCGCACAGTCGATGGAGCATGCGGGCCTTCGACGCGCAAAAGGCCCTGTGAACGGAGCGCTTCGGCTACATCTCCCGGCATGCCGTGGGCGGGATCACTTTCGCGCCTCACCGGATCCCACAGATGGTGCGCGACGAACTTCATCAAAAGCGCTTGCGGCGCAGGCCAGGGCAGTGGCGCTCCGGTTGCCGCCTGCGCCCAGGCTTCGAGATAGTGGCAATCGCTGGCTAGTGCCCGCAGCGAGTTCTCCCCCATGCCCTCGCTGGCCAGATGCCGGAGTATGGCGACATCCTCGTCGGTCAGGACTTCAGCTAGTCGATCGCGGCGATGGAAGGGCAAAACCGAATCCAGCGCGTCGAGTTCCTCAGCTCGCCGGGCAACGGCGTCGGAAACAGGATGTTTTGGCGCCCTCGCCATCTCAGAATCCGTGGAAGACCATGTCGAGTGCGGCCACGATGTGGTCGTGATGCGCTGAGAGGTTGGCAACGGGCGTGGCAAGTGCCGAGATCGGCACGGCGGCCATGAACTGGGTGACCATGGCGCAGCTTTCCCCTTCTATCTCGAAGACCGGGTTGAGCCGGCGGGCCGGCAGCGGCGCAGCGTCAAGCGGCAAAAGCGGCACGACGACACGCGTCTTCAACTCATCGAGAAGATCGGCCTGGACATCGAGGATATAACCGCCGCCGGGATTGGCGTACACGTTGTAGCGCGCCATCAGAATTGACGGTAGTGCCCGAGCGGCAGGCCATTCGCCTCGACATAGGCGTTCGAACTCTGCAGGGCTTCCAAATTTTCAGCGCGCCACAGTGCGGCCTTGGCGCCTGCGACCGCCTTGGCGATGCCCTCCTCAGCCGCGCGCGAGATGTTGATGTCGAGCCGGCGTGCTTCGCTGAGCAGTGCCGCGTCGATCGACAGGTTTGCGGCGCGCTTGGTGTGCGCGGAACGCAGATCGGCAGCCATGATGATTTTCTCCGTTTCCGTGAGAAGCTATGCGCATTTTTCTGCGCATTCAAGCTTGCGGCCGTTGATCAAGGCAAAAGCCTCTCGCTTTCAAGTCGCGTTCCGGAGTCGATACGATGCCCGATTTCGGGATTCTCATGCGGCTTAGACCTCACTATCGATAAAAGTCACATCAATTGCTCAACAGAGTGTATCGCAGCTATCGGAAGTAAATGTCAGGATAGCTTCCGTTGCGCGAATCATTTACATAAAAAGCAATGGTTTATGATTGGTCAGGGCCGTCTCCATCCGAGTTCATCGGGCTGCTCGTGCGGGCCGAGGATTTCGTGGCGCGTCTCGACGAACGGCTGCGAAAGAGCCAGGCCGCTGTCGGCTTTGTCGAACGCGCGCATTTCCACGACGCGGTAGCGGCACTGTGGATCGAGGGCGAGCTGGTCCATATCGAGGATCTGGTGCTCCACGACGCCATGATGGATGTGCGTACGCCGACCCATGAGCTGACGCGAGCGCATGCGGTGTTACGCACGCGCCGTCGAATTTTTTCGCAGGCATCGGATTGGGCCCTGTCACGCGCTGGACTATCGGCATTGGTCGGGCGCGAAAGTGCTACCCGCCAAGACCAAGAAGCATTGGCGGTTGAGCGATCTGCCGATGCGCAGCCAGGGGGGGAGAATGATGCACCTGACGATGATGAGCCGGTTGACGAGCTAGCCCTGCAACTTGCCGAGATCGATGCGGTGCTGGCCCGTTCGCAGCGTCTGCTGGACGGGAAGCCGGCTGCTCGTCAGCCAAAGAACGATGCGGATGTCGAGCCCGCCCCATCGAATGAGGGCGCGGTCGGAAGTATCGGCCAGCCCGCGACGAACGCTGCTCGATCCGAACGAAATGCGCTCGTCATGGATGAGGACTGGGACGAGGAGCAGCGCCTTGCCCAATGGCTGGAAATGGGGGGGCAACCTCATGGCGATGCGCCGCCGCTTCTGGCCGCGGCCCTCGCCTGGGACGCATGGGAGCAGATCGAGCCGCTGCAGCGCCAAGCCTGGCTGGGCAATTTGCTTGCGGCGTCCACGCTGCGCCGCGACGGCAAGACTGCTTCTCACCTCTTTGCGCTCAATACGGGGCTGCGCACGGTAGCGCGCGACAGGCGGCGCGCCCGCGACCGGCACACGCGGCTTGCTGCTTTCCTCGAGGGTGCGGCGGCTGCCGCCGAGGCCGGATTGAAGGAGCTCGATCGACTGGCGATGGCGCGGGTTCAGATGGAACGCCGTCTCAGGAACCGGCGCAGCAATTCCAGCCTGCCTGCCCTGATCGAACTCGTGTTGGCTCGGCCGATGGTGTCGACCGGGCTGGTGGCCAAGGAACTCGGCGTAACCCAGCGCGCTGCGCTCGGTCTCATCGGCGAGCTTGATCTGCGCGAGATGACGGGGAGGGGACGATTCCGCGCCTGGGGGATCGTCTAGGCATTTTCGCGGGCAGGAGAGGGAGGTGTTGCGACCCAACGCATGGATGACGCAACACCAAGGCGCAAGTGGGAGCGTACGGAGTTGTCAGGCGCGGCGCGCTGCGGAATGCTCCGAACCAAACCGTTCGATCGTGTCGACCGTTGCGACGCCGCCTTGCGGACCTTCGATCGTGACCGCCCGCGACGCTGCCGCAACGGCGAATTCCAGGGCCGATGCAAGATCGGGGCTGCGGTCGATCGCGTAGACGAGGGCACCGCCGAACGTGTCGCCGGCTCCGGTCACGTCGACCACTGCCACCTCGTAACCAGCCACTTTGACAATGCCGCTGCCGTCATAGGCTTCTGCGCCGGCGGCGGCGAGAGTGCGGATGACGATGCGGACCTGATGCTCGCGCATCCAGTCATTTATCGCAGCAAGCTCGGTCGTACCGAAGGCGAGGCCAAAACCGATTTCGTTCATGATGACGATATCGGCGCCGCACAGATATTCGACGTCAGCCGGCACAAAGCCATCGACATCGAGGTCGAACACCAGCTTGCGGCCATGCGCGCGCAGATCCGCCAGAAGTTCTGCTCCAGCGAGACCGTCGCTGCGCAAGCGCTTGGAACGGGAAATGGTGGTGTAGAGATAGCCGGGCTTGCGCAACGCTTCCAGCGTGGATGCGGGGAGCTGCATGGGCGCATTGCCGGTCTCGCCGATTAGCACCACATGCTCGCCGCCGACGAGGAAGATCATGTTGTGCGAATTGGCCGTCCCGGCATCGTGCAGCATATGCGTGGTGGCAACGTCGAGCCGGTTGAGTTCGTCGCACAGCCGCCGCGACAGATCGCTGTGATTGAGCAGCGAGATGAACTCGGTGCGCCCGCCCAGCCCGGCATGCACGCTCGCGGCATTGGCAATCATGCCGCCGACATAGCTCTTGTTCTCGCGGATATCGGCCTTGTCGGCGAGGCCGGGCCAGCGCTCGGCCGTGTAGTAGTCGTCGAGCGCGACATCGCCGATGAAGAACGCAGTCTCCTGCAGGTCAGCCATGCGTCGGCTCCGGAGCGGTCACCAGCACAGGGCCGCCCTTCACGTCGACCCAGGGAGAGGCGCCAAGGCCGCAAGTCGCCATCCAGTAGTAGCGGGCCTCGCGCGCCACGCCGTGGCAGGCGTCGTGCCAGGTGCCCTTGTTGAGCACGACGACGGTGCCCGGCTCGATGACGAAGGCGCGGATGTTCTCGGCGCTCGGGTATTCTTCTTCTGTCGGTGCTGCCACCGCCAGAACGATCGGGTCAGCCGCGCAGAACAGCGCTTCCTCGGTCAGCAGGTGCCGCTCCATCTTGGCAGAGTTGAAAGGACAGGCGGTGCCCAGCGTGAAGCCGAGGCTGCCGTTTGAGCTGATGAGCGGGTTGGCGGTATAGGTGTCGGCCCAGCCCGGCCCCTCGGAATGGATGGTGCGGGTGGCCGCATCCGTCGAGGGTTGAGACGACTTCATGTCATAGACGCGACCGTAAGGCGAAAAGTCGCCTTCGAGCACATTGATAGCTTCGATCTGCATTGCTCAGGCTCCCACGCGCATTGCGCTTGGCGCGCTTTCGGCGCGCAGGCTCTTGACCACTTCCAGAAGCTCGGCGACGTGCGCGCCGTCAACGATGCCGGTGTCGGCATAGGTGTCCTTGAAGTAGCTGCCGACGATCGCGCCCTCGACTTCCAGAAGCTGCTCACGGGCATTGGCGGCGGTCAGGCCGGCGCCTATGAGAAGTGGAAAGTCGGTGCCGGTCGTGGCGCGGAAACGGCGCACCTTGTCGAGATCGGTCACCTGGCCAGTGGCGTCGCTGGTCACCACGATGGCGTCGCAGCGCGCCTTGCCGATGATCAGGTCCTCGGGTTCCGAGCGACCGGACTTGACCGGCTGGTACTTGAAGCGCACGCCACCAAGCAGGGCCGACGACACTCCGTTGCGCAGTTCGGCAAGCTCGTCCGCAAAGTCCTTGTCCTCCTCCGGCGGCAGGTGGCCGGCGACCGAATCCATCTGGATGAAGTCGACCCTGAACTGTTTCGCCAGTTCGAAGGCCAGATGGTGGTCGCGCAGCACGTTAAGGCCCACGAGCACGTCGGGATTGCGCGTCTCCAGCCATTCGAGCATGTTGCGGACGTCGTCCTTGTCGCCGAAATAGTTCTCAACGATCACTGCGTCGACACCGTTTGCGATCAGCGTCTCGGTCTCCTTGCGAGCGATTTCCAGCCGTTCCTCAGCGGACGTGCCCGTCAAATGCAGCATGCCCAGGATCGGCTTGGGAGTGACGAAGATCTCGCTGAAACGGTTATTCAAGTGACTGTCCTATCTGCTGGTACATGCCGGTGGGAGGGCCGGCGAAAAAAGCTAGTCGGAGGCTGGGTGTTGCGGCGCGCGCGGCTGCACGCCGTTCCACGAAGTGCCGACCTTCATTTCGAGTGTCGGCGAGTAAATTACAGAGGTGCGTTCCACGAGCTGATCGGTGCTGTCGTAGACATCGCCGCTCGCACAGATGAAGCCGGGCACCTCGGGAGAGGGGCCGAACACCTGCCGCGTGAGATCGGAATGCGGGGCAATGGAGAGCGTGAGCTCCGAGCGTGTGGGCACTACGCCATAGTGCTCGCGCATGACCTGGTAGAGCGACTGCTGTTCGAAATCGAATTTGTCCAACCCCTGAAACCGTCGCAGATCGAGCCAGGAGGTATCGAGGTTGAGGAAGGTCTGGGTTTCTTCGGTGGCCACGCCACGCGCACGTACCAGCTTCAGGATCTTTCCTTGCGGACCGTCTTCGATGGACCGCGACAGAAGCGAAGTAACTGGCCGCTGGCCGCGGGCGCGGGAAAAATCGGTGAAGCCACCGAAGTTCCAGATGCTGTGGTTGATGGGGGTATAGGTGACTATCGTGCCCTTGCCGCGGATCTGCTGGACAAGGCCTTCCTTGGCCAGCAGCGCCACGGCATTGCGGACCGTGCTGCGCGTAATGCCATGCACGTCCCGCAGCACCGTTTCCGATGGAATTGCTTCACCCTCCGCATACTCGCCGTCGAGGATACGCACGCGCAGCATCCTGTAGAGCTGCGCGTAGAGCGGTGTCGGCTCGTGCGGATTGAGAGCAAATTCGTTAGTCATCGAATGAAGTTCCCCCTTTTGGGATTACTTCCCTGCGTTGACAGTGAAGGAATCCACGGCTGCTTCCTTCAGGCCATAGCGGTCGAGGATTTCCTCATATGCGCCATCGGCCTTCATGGCTTCAAGCGTCGCCAGGACGGCTTCGCGCAGCTGGGTCGATTCCTTGGCGAAGCCGATGCCGTAGTTGCCCGGATCGTAGAGGTCGCCGAAGGTGTAGAATTTGTCGGGCTGCTGCTTCTGCAGGTCGAGCACGCCTTCGAAGCCCATCATTACCGCCTGCGCGCGATCCTGCTTGAGCTGCATGAGCTGTTCGCCCAGCGTGCCGATCTGCAGGAGGTTCATCTGCTTGGAGGCGTCGCAGGTCTGCTTGCTCAGTTCCTCCATGAAGCCGACCCAGCTCGTGCCGGTGGCGACCGAGACAGTCTTGCCGCACAGGTCTTGGACGGACTTGATGCTGTCCTGGTAAGCGACCGGCGCGAAGATCCGGTTACCGGTCTTGAAATAGTCGATGAAGTCGAGCTGTCCCTGGCGCTTGGTCAGATCTGAGAAGGCGGTCCAGATCATGTCCGAGCGGCCAGTGGTCACCGAGGTGATGAGCTGCGAGAAATCAACGTTCTGGAAATCGATCTTGAGACCGAGGCGATTAGCCACTTCCTTGGCAAGGTCGATGTCCGCACCCTTGAGGTCAGTGGAGCCGGCATCCGAATATTCCATCGGCGGATAGGCGAGGCTGATGGCGACTTTCATCGTGCCGGCATCGCGCACATTGGCCGGCAGCATTTCGCGCAGCTGCTCGTTGGACTTGCCGGACTCGGCTGCCGAAGCTGCCGAGAAGCTACCGGCAACGCCGATCGCAAGCGCCGTCGCCGCCGCCAGGCGGGCAAATGACAAGCCCGCGCGGCGGGACGTTTCGTTGGATTTCATGACATGCTCCTCTTTCATGTTCATTGAGCGTTGGTCAGCATTAGGCCAGCACGCGTGCCAGGAAGCTGCGCACACGGGCATCGGTCGGGTTCGCCAGCACTTCGGCAGGCGGCCCCATTTCGCGGATTTCCCCGTCGACCATGACGGCGACCCGGTCGGCCACCTCGCGGGCAAATCCGATTTCATGGGTGACGACGATCATGGTCGTGCCGGAGGCGGCCAGTTCGCGCATCACGTCCAACACCTCGCCCACCAGTTCGGGGTCGAGCGCGGAGGTCGGTTCGTCGAACAGCATCACCTTGGGATTCATGGCGAGCGCGCGGGCAATTGCCACACGCTGCTTCTGGCCGCCTGAAAGCTGTGCCGGATAGGCATCACGGCGTTCGGCAAGCCCAACCGAGGCCAGCAGCTTCTCGGCACGCGCGATTGCGGAGGCGCGCGGCTCCTTGCGGACGGTGACCGGTCCTTCGATGATGTTTTCCAGCGCTGTCATGTGCGGGAACAGGTTAAAGTGCTGGAACACCATCCCGATCTCGCGCTGCTGCCGACGCACCTTGCGGGCAGGAAGCTCCTTCAAAACGTCGTTGCGCATCTCGTAGCCGATGATCTGGCCGTCGATCCAGACGACGCCGTCATCGAGCGTTTCGAGATGGTTGAGGCAACGCAGCAGCGTGCTCTTGCCACTGCCGGAAGGGCCGAGGATGCACAGCACTTCGCCATTGTGCACCTCGAGATCCACGCCGCGCAAAACCTCGCGGCCGGCGAACTTCTTATGGATGTTGATTGCTTTGACGATAGTGGCGGTCATTGCGCCTTCTCCAGTGCGGGCGTGCCGGCGGAGCCAAGGCCGAAAGGCAGCTTGAAGTACGACCGCGAGCGGTTCTGGGAGGCGCCTTTGCCGTAGCGCTTTTCAATGAAGTACTGGACAATGCTGAGGACCGTGGTGGCCGCCAGATACCAGACGGCGCAGACGAACAGCAGCTCGATCACCGCGCCGTTGACGAAATAGACCTGCTGCGCGGCGTTCAGCATTTCGGTGCAGGAGATCGCGGCGGCAAGCGACGAGAACTTCAGCATGCCGATGGCCGAGTTGCCCAGGACGGGTACGATCAGCCGCATGGCCTGGGGCAGGATGATACGCCGCAGCGTCTGGAAGCGCGACATGCCGAGCGTGTTGGCGGCCTCGGTCTGGCCATGGTCGACCGAGTTGATACCGCCGCGCACGACTTCCGTCATATAGGCGCCTTCATTGATGCCCAGACCGAGCAGGGCGGCAACGAAAGGCGTGACGATGTCGACGGTCCGGCCTTCGAAGATGCCAGGGATGATGATGCGCGGGAAGACCAGCGCAATGTTGAACCATATGAGGAGCTGGAGCAGCACCGGCGTGCCGCGGAAGATCCAGACATAGAGCCAGGCGACGAAACGGGTCACCGGGTTGGCCGACAGGCGCATGATCGCAAAGATGGTGCCGAGGCTGATGCCGAGCATCATCGCCAGCGCGGAGATCAGCAAGGTGATGCCGAAACCGCGGATAATAACGCCGGCGGTCAGGAACTCGCCGACGACGTTCCACTGGATTTGTCCATGCGCGAAGGCCTGCACGAGCAATGCGAGCGCGGCCAGAACCACCGCGCCGGCGAGCCAGCGGCCGGGATGTTTTAGGCGGACGATTTTATAGCTTCGCTGCCGAAGAGCCTCCACTTCGACGCGGTGCGGACCTGAAGCCGCTTCTAAAGCCATCGGCGATGTCCCCCAAAGTTGTAGGGTTAGGTGTACAACTTTGATAGCGATGGAAGGTGGCCGAGTCAATTGGGGGAAAGACGCTTTTGGCGGCCAAGTCTCGGCTCGCCGAAACGCCAGGCTGTGCGACGCGGGCGAACTGCCGCTCGAATGACGGATTTGAGCGAGAACCGCGACACGTGGCACACGGCATGCTACTGGCCCGCCGCCACCTGCCCAGTGGACACAAGGGAAAGGCTCCCTCCTCAACAGTGATGGAGGCGGTGCCGGCGTAGAAATCTTGGACCGGCCTTCCATCCAAAGCAAAAAAAGCCCGCTCCAGCGAGCTGGAGCGGGTACACTTCCTTTGGCGAAGAGATAGCGAATGAGGACGCTACGGAAACCTATTTTAGCTAAGTCGCAACTATCGGTCAGGTCGGGCAAAACGGCTGGCAAAACGAGGACAAAGGAGCAGGAGCAGAGGCGTCTGCCTTACGCAAGCTGACGGACTTTTGACCCCAGGGAATAGGTGCATTGCCGGTGGGAAAATGATGCACTGGCCATGTCGAAAATACCTTCCCACTCATGCCGCAGCACCCTCAGACAGCCGAGGCGGACGCCCTGAAAGCCGGCTAAAATTCATGCTTCAGACAAGCAGACGGGGAATACTTCGTTTCCAGTTTCGACTTGCGATCCGCACGTCGCCTTCGAAAGCATCCATGGTGGCGGTGATCTCGAATGTCTGCGGCGTACAGCTCACTTGGGTATAGGTCTCGGTGCGCACGCGCCATTCTCCGCGCGAAAGCCGCCAGACCGCCTTCGCATCGGCGCTGGTGGCGGAAGGGTCGCCCTCGCGAATGCGGTAGTGCTCCTCGGCCTGTGCCTCGAAGGCGAGGTCGATCGCCGGCAAATGGTAGGAACTGCGCTCGCGATGCACAGTCACGACCGTCTCGTCGGTCATCGGGTCTTCCGCGATGGTGCGGTTGCGTCCGGCAAGCTTGGTGATGACATGCGGCTCGGCTTCGGCCTGTTCCGGCGCCGCGAAGGGGGGCAGGTCTTCATCGAGGGCGGTGGGCGTCCTGACCGGAAGCGCTAATGCGCTCTCGCCGGTCGATACCGTCAGCGTGGCGGGTTCCGGCGACGGCCAGGCGATCGGCCAATGCGAGGTCGCCAGCGCCAGCCGGATGCGATGGCCGGCGGGGAAGGCCTGCGCGATGTCGTTCAGCACGACTTTTACGCGATAGGTCTTGCCCGGCTCCAGAGGTTCGGGGTGCTCGTGGCTGTCGCGGTGCGTCAGGTTCATAACGCCGTAGGAGACATGCGTCGAGGAGCCGTCGGGCGCAACGCCCTCGAGGCGCGCGGCGATCATGGCCACCGGCTTGTCGGAGGAAAGGTCGAGCGTCACCACCGGCGCGCCGAATATCTCGATCCGTTCGGGCAGGGGTGCGGTGTCGAAGCAAACCGAACGCCCGTCGTCCGGCCGCTGATCCGAAGGAAGCTCGCCGACCAACCCATAGGGGCACCACTCTCCGAAGGTGACACCGGTCGACAGGCTGGAGGCGACGATGATCTTGGTGTCCGGCCGTTGCTCACGCGAAAGGCCGCTGCCGGAAAGATGCAGGATCGACGGCTTGCGGTCCTTGACCGGCCAGGCGCTTTCGGCCACCCAGCGGCCGGGCCGCTCGGGATAGGTGGTTGCCGGCCGCACGCTTTCCTGCATCCAGGCGCGCAGCATCGGCTCTTCCATGATGCCGGTCTCGATGCCCTTCAGCCAATGATCCCACCAGCGTAGCGCCTCCTGCAGGAAGCCGATGCGCGGGCCCGGATAGGCTGCGTGGGGGTAAGCATGCGCCCACGGGCCGATCAGTCCTTTCTTCGGGCCGGGCAGGCCAGCCAGCATGCGCGGAATGGCGTTGGAATAGCCGTCGGCCCAGCCGCCGACCGCATAGACGGCCGCCGTGATGGACGAATAATCCTCGCAGACGGAGCCTTGTTTCCAGTAGTCGTCGCGATGTTGGTGTTCGATCCAGGTCGCGGCCATCAGCGGGTTGTTTTCGAGGCGCTCCAGCCACATGTCGCGCCAGCGCACGCCCACCACCTCTGGGTCCGGCGGCTGGGCGCCGAAGGCGAACATTGTGGACGCCCAGGCGATGGAATTGTTGAGCAGGCAGCCACCCATGAAATGGCAGTCGTCGGCGTAGCGGTCGTCCGTCGAGCAGGCGGTGATGATGGCTTTGAGCGCGGGCGGCCGATGGCTCGCCACCTGCAACGAGTTGAAGCCGCCCCAGGAGATGCCCATCATGCCGACCGATCCCGAGCACCAGGGCTGGGCCGCCAGCCAGGCGATGACCTCGACGGCATCAAGCTGTTCCTGCGGCAGATATTCGTCCTCGAGCGACCCATCGGAATCGCCTGAGCCGCGCATGTCGACGCGCACCCCGGCATAGCCGTGGCCGGCGAAATAGGCGTGCATCTGCCGGTCGCGCAGTACGGTCCCGTCGCGGCGGCGATAGGGCAGGAACTCGAGGATCGCCGGCACCGGGTTTTCCCTGGCGTCTTCTGGCAGCCAGATCGTGGCGGCAAGGCGCGTGCCGTCGGACAGCGTGATCCATTCGGTCGTGATAGTTCTTACGCGACGCGGAAGTTCAGTGACCGTTCTGATATCCATGGCCGTCTCCCCGAAAGAACCGTGCGGACCATGCCGGATATGAGACGAAATACAAGCATGGCGGGCGCTGTCAGCGGCACTTAGGAAAGACCTTTCCCTATTGGGTCGCCTGCAGGAATTTCATGCCCCAACTGGACATGGCTCGCCTTTCGCTGTTTCTTGTTATGGAAGCGGCTCTTTTCTAGCTTGCCCTCGACGAAGCAATGACCAGTCCGGTGCGCCGGCAGAGCATTATGGAGAGGTGTCTGATGAGTTACGAGCTTACACGCCGGGGGTTCCTGGCAGGCGCTGCCGCAGCAGGCGTCACTGTCCTTGGCCAGCCCTGGGCAAATGTTGCCTACGCCACCGATGGCAAGATCGTCGTGCGGGTTGACGAGGACCTGCAGAACCTCGACCCGGCCAACCGCGCCGGTCCCATTGACGTCAATGTCATCCTTGCCGTCGGGCAGGGGCTGGTGAAGTTCAAGCCCGGCACGACCGAGTGGGAGAACGACGCTGCCGCCGAGATCAAGCAGGTCAGCGACACGCTGATCGAGTTCAGGCTGAAGGAAGGCCTGAAGTTTACGGGCGGCTATGGAGACCTCACCGCCGAGGACGTAAAATTCTCCTTCGAGCGCTTCAAGCCCGCAGCGGACGGCTCCAAGGTCACCTATGCCGACGACTGGGCAGCGCTGGATTCGGTCGAGGTGACCGGGCCGCTCACCGGAAAGATCCACCTCAAGGCGCCTTCGCCGGCAGTGTGGCTGATCGCGCTGGCCGACGGCTCGGGCGTCATCATCTCCAAGAAGGCCTTCGAGGCGCTGGGCGACAAGTTCAAGACCACTGCGATCGGCTCCGGCCCCTATATCCTAAAAGAGTGGGTGCCCCGCGACCACTTCACCCTCGTCGCCAACCCAGACTATATCGGCGAGAAGCCTGCGTTCAGCGAGATCGTGGGCAAGCCGATTACCGATGACAAGACCGCGCAACTTGCGTTGCAGGCCGGCGAGATCGATTTCTCCCGCATCGACCCGGCAGTCGCCAAGGACGTCGAGGCTAGCAAGGGGCTCAAGGTCGAGAAGCTCTCGGCGATCGACTATGTCTGGATCGGGCCCAACATCGAGAAGAAGCCTTTCGACGACGTGCGCGTGCGCCAGGCGATCCGCAAGGCCATTGACGTGCCTGCCATCATAGCCGCCGCCTATAACGGGGCGGTCGACCAGGCCTTTGCGCTCGAGGCACCGGGCCTGCTGGGCCATTGGCAGGATGCGCCACGCTACGAGCGCGACCTCGACGGCGCCAGGGCGCTGCTCGAAGAGGCAGGCCTCGGCGGTGGCTTTTCCACCAGGCTGACAGTACTCAACAAGGCAGTGACGCAAGCGACGGCTGCGGTGGTGCAAGCCAACCTCGCCGAGATCGGCATCGACGTGCAGATCGAAGCGCTCGATCCGGGTGCCTACTGGGCCTATGGCGAGAACGACGCCAGCAAGAATCTCGAACTCGTGCTGGTCGAGTATCGCGGAAAGTTCGATCCCGGCTTCCAGACGCAGTGGTTTACTTCCGACCAGATCGGCACCTGGAACTGGCAGCGCTGGAGCAACAAGGATTTCGATGCTCTGCACAGGCAGGGGCTGATCGAACCCGATCCGAAGAAGCGCGAGCAGATTTATATCGACGCTCAGAAGCTGATGGACGAGTCGGCCGCCTTCTGGTGGATCACGCACAACGCCTACACCTTTGCGTTCAAGGACGGGCTGCTGCCGGGCATCCTGCCCAACGGCAACCAGTGGCAGTACGCGTCGTTCAAGAAGGCTTGATCGACAGGCGACACGAGACAAAACTGACAAGCGCCCGGCGACGAGCCGGGCGCTTGTCATTGACGCGGGTTTCTGGGCGGGAGTGGCATGAACGGGTTTTGGAGCAAGGGCAGCCTTGCGCGCTATGGTGCGAGCCGGCTGGCGACCGCCGTGCTGGTTCTGGTCGGCAGCATCGCGCTCTTGTGCTCGCTGACCCTGATCGTGCCGGGCGACCCGGCGCGCATCCTCTTGGGGGCGCGGGCAACGCCTGAGCTGGTGGAGACTTTTCGCCAGCAGATGGGGCTCAACCTGCCCCTTTATGAACGCGTGTTTGTCTTCTTCAGGCACGCGCTTCAGGGCGACCTGGGCACCGACGTGATCAGCGGCCGCTCGGTGACCGACATGGTGATGGCGGCCTTGCCCAACACCATAGTGCTTGCCCTATCGGCCATCGGGCTTGCCGTTTTGCTCGGCATTCCGATTGGCTGCTACGCCGCGGTACGGCCGGGCAGCCTGCTCGACCAGGTGCTGGCGGTGTTCAGCGTGAGCCTGGTGGCAACGCCCAGCTATGTCGTGGCGATCCTGCTGCTCTACTTCTTTTCTGTGCGGCTCGGTTGGTTCCCGGTGCTCGGAGCTGGCGAGCCCGGCCATTTCCTCGACCAGTTGCACCATCTCATCCTGCCCATGGTTGCGCTTGCGGTAGGTTGGGTCGGCTACATAGCCCGGCTGGTTCGTTCCTCGCTGCTCGAGGTGCTGAGTGAACCTTTTATCCGCACCGCGCGCGCCTATGGGCAGCCCGAACGGCGCGTCGTCATGAAATATGCGCTGAAGCTCGCCTGCATTCCGACTGTCGCTATCCTTGGCGTGGGCATCGGCGAGCTGATGGGCGGGGCGGTGTTTGTGGAGGTCATCTTCAATCGGCCGGGCCTTGGCTCGTTGGTGTTCGATGCGATCCGCGTGCGCAACTATCCCGTGGTACAGGGCTGCATCCTGATCATCGTCGCGATCTTCGTCGTGACCAATCTCCTGGTCGATTTCGCCTATGCCTGGCTCGACCCGCGCGTGCGCGAAACCCTTGGGCGCGCGCGCAGCGGAGGCGGTGCCTGATGGATATCCTGCGCCGGATCTGGAGAAGCCCGAGCGGCCGCATCGGGCTCATTGCAACGCTTCTCGTCATCATCGGCGGGCTGGCTGCGCCACTGCTTGCCACGCACATGCCCAACCAGATCGACGTCGCCGCGCGGCTGTCGCCGCCTTCGGCCACGCATTGGCTGGGCACCGACCAGCTCGGCCGCGATCTCTTTTCGCGCGGGCTCTACGGAACGCGTGTCGCAGTCGGCGTCGCGCTCGCGGTCACAGCCATCGCGCTGCTGATCGGAATCCTGCTCGGCATTGCTGCAGCCTATGCCCCGGCGCCGATCGAGCGGATCATCCTGGCGGTCTTCGACATCATCAGCGCCTATCCGAGCCTGATCCTTGCACTCGCGCTGGTCGCTGTGCTGGGGCCCGGCCTGCAGAACATCATCATCCTCGTCACCATCGTCTTCGTGCCGAGGTTCGGCCGCATTGCGCGGGCGCAAACGCTGACCATCAAGGAGCAGCCGTTCCTCGAAGCCGAGCGCGCGCTCGGCGCTTCGGGCGGCCGCATCATGCTCTTCCACGTGCTGCCCAATATCGTCGGCCCCATCGTGGTGCTGGCCAGCATGAACATTCCGGTCGTCATCACGCTTGAGGCGGGCCTGAGCTTCCTCGGCGTCGGCATCCGCCCGCCCTTGGCAAGCTGGGGTTCGATGCTGTTCGACGGCTTCACCTATATTGGCCAGTCGGTCTGGCCGGTGCTGGTCGCAGGCGGAATGCTCACGCTGGCAACGCTCGGTTTCACTTTATTCGGCGAGGCCCTGCGCGATGCCATCGACCCGAAACTGAGGCGGGAACCATGACCCGAGAATCCCTCGTCGATATCAACAACCTGTCGATCGACTTCGCGACGGGCAGGGGCGCGGTGCATGCATTGCGCGACGTGAACCTTTCGGTCGGGCGCCGGCGCATTGTCGGGCTCGTTGGTGAAAGCGGCAGCGGCAAGTCCACGCTCGCGCTGGCCCTGCTGGGCCTGTTACCCGAGAACACCTCAAAGGTGACCGGCAGTATCGAACTGGATGGCAAGGACCTTCTGGGGCTCAAGCCCGAGCAACTGGAACATCTGCGCGGCCGGCGCATCGCCATGATCTTCCAGGACCCGATGACCGCGCTGAACCCGGTGTTCACCGTCGGCACACAGTTGGTCGACGCTCAGCGCAACCGCCATCCCGACCTCGGCCGCAAGGAATTGCTCAAGCGCGCCGCGGCGATGCTGACGCGCGTCGGCATTTCGGATCCCGGCGCCCGACTTGCCGCCTATCCGCACCAGCTCTCGGGCGGCATGCGCCAGCGTGTGATGATTGCTATGGCACTTCTATGCGAGCCGGACGTGCTGATTGCCGACGAGCCGACCACCGCGCTCGACGTGACCATCGAGGCCCAGATCGTCGACCTCATCAAGGACATCCAGGCCGAGTTCAGTGGCTCGATCATCTTCGTCTCGCACAGCCTCGGCCTCATCTCGGAACTCTGCGACGAGGTGGCGGTGATGTATGCCGGCAAGGTGGTGGAGAGTGGGCCAACACGCAGCCTGTTCGCGCGCCCGAGCCACCCCTACACGCAAGCTCTGCTGGCCTGCGAGATCGACCCCGACAGCGAGCCGGGCGAACGGCTGGTGACGATCAAGGGCGCGCTTCCCGATCTAGTCGACGTGCCTTCGGGCTGCATATTCGCCGACCGCTGCCCGGCACGCTTTGAAAAATGTTCGCAGGAACCGGCGCTGCGCGAAGTTGCGGCGGGCCACAATGCCGCGTGCTGGCTGGTGTGACGATGGCTGACTCCAACATGATCGACGTCGAAAATATCAGCGTGACCTTCGCGGGCGGCGTGCAGGCGGTTGCAGGCATCAGCCTGAAGCTTGCCGTGGGCGAAACGCTCGGGCTGGTGGGCGAAAGCGGCAGCGGCAAGACGACACTCGCCAAGGCGCTGGTGGGGCTGAACCGGCCGGAGTCGGGACGTGTAGTCGTGGAAGGCCGTGACCTGACCGGGCTGACGCGCACCGACCGGCTGTGGCTGAGACGGCGCGTCCAGATGATCTTCCAGGATCCGCTGTCGTCGCTGTCGCCGCGCTTCACTATCCGCAAGCTCCTGGCCGAGCCGCTGGCCATTCATGGCCTAAATGCCAAGGAGCGCTGGCCGGCAGTTCTCGATCTCATGTCCCGCCTCGGGCTGTCGCAAGCGCAGCTCGACAAGTTCCCGCATCAGGTCAGCGGCGGACAGGCGCGGCGCGTCGCGATTGCGCGCGCGCTGGTCATTGATCCATCATTCCTGATCGCCGACGAGCCAACTGCAGGGTTGGACGTTTCCGTTCAGGGTGAATTGCTTAACCTGCTGTCCGATCTGCAGCTGCGCTTCTCGCTCGGTATCCTGATCGTCAGCCACAACCTCAACGTCATCGGCCGTGTTACCGACCGCGTCGCGATCATGTATCTAGGCAAGGTGGTGGAGGAGGGGCCGACACGCGCAGTGTTTCGCACGCCAAGACATCCTTATACGCGCGCGCTGCTGTCGGCCAATCCGGTCATCGATCCGGAACACAAGCGTAAGAAGATCGTGCTGGCGGGCGAAATCCCGAGCCCGTCGAAACCGCCGGCGGGCTGTCGCTTCCACACCCGTTGCCCCAATGTGCAAGCGCGCTGCCGGGTGGAGGAGCCGCTGCTGACCGAGGCGGAGAACGGCAGGCGCTATGCCTGCCACTTCCCGCTGGAAAGCGCGGCATAGAGAGCTTCGGCATCGGCCCCGTGCGGCCGATCCTGCTGAAGCGGCCGCACCAGCGACCGCACGGCGGCGTGCACGCGGGCCGTGCCCGGCGCGAGCCTTGAGCCTTTGCGCAAATCCACGGCCTGCGCCGCCGCCATCAGTTCGAAGGCGACCAGCCGGCGCCACAGCGCGATCATCTCGACGGTTTTGGAGACGGCAAGCGGCGTCTGGGTGGCATGGTCCTCGACGCCCTCTGAGACGGGCAAGAAGTCGAGCATCACCGGGTTTGCCTTGTGGCGGATGGCGGCAACGATCGCCGCCATCGTCTTCTGCAGGGGCACGAAACCCGCTGAGGCGCCACCGACGGGCGACAGATATTTCGGTAGGTCGTTGCGGCCCGAGCCGGTGAGCTGGATGAAGCGGGCGGCGCTCGCCGCGGCCGTCTGCGCGATTGCCAACCCGAACGCTTCGAAGGCAAGCGCCAGCGCCGGCGTATGGAAATTGCCGGTCGACATGACGATGCCGTCGTCGGCCAGCACGAGCGGATTGTCGGCAGCGCCGTTGAGTTCTATCTCTACGGCCCGCCGCGCGCCGTCAATCGCCGCGATCAGCGCGCCGTGGATCGAGGCCATGCAGCGGATGGAGAGCGGGTCCTGTAACGTGGTTGGGGCAATCTCGCGATCATCGGCCAGCAGGGCGCGAAGCCGGCTTGCGGCTTCCGCCTGTCCTGCGCCCGGCCTTGCCGCCTGCAGGCGCGGGTCGAGAATAGTGCGGTTGGCGCCGATGCCTTCCATGGTTAGCGCGCCGGCCTGCTCCTGTTGCGCGAGCGCCGCCGCCGCATCCGCAACCGCAAGCGCGCCCTGCCCCGCCGATACGGCCGAGGCGTTGATGAGTGACAGCCCGTCCTTCGGCGCGAGGAGCACAGGTTTTAGCCCGGCCAGCGACAGCGCCTCGGAAGCGGGCATCGTCCTGTTCCCATAGGTCGCCTCGCCGGCGCCGATCAGCAAGCGCCCGAGCGCCGACATCAGCACCAGATCGCCGGCGCCGATGGAGCCGAGCGAAGGCATCACCGGATGGACGCCGGCATTGAGCGCCGCGACGAGCGCGACCAGGATTTCGGGCGAGATGCCCGAGCCGCCGACGCTGAGCATTGCGGCGCGGGCGAACATCGCCGCGCGCACGGCGTCGGTCGGTAGCGGCTCGCCGACCGCACCGCTTCGCCCTTCCAGCAGTTGCCGCTGGAAGGCGCTGGCATCGCCCGCCACCGAGGTGCCGAGATTGGCGCCGAGACCGGTGTTGAGGCCATATATCTTCTGGCCGGCGCCGGCGGCGCGATCGAGCACGGAGCGGGCCCTGGCTAGCCGCTCAATAACCTCAGGTGCGATCTCGACCCTGCGCCCCTCGCGCGCGACGGCGACTACATCCTCGATGCGGATGCCACCGCCGTTCAGCACCAGGGCGCTCACGCGAACCTCAGCCGCTGGCCGATGCCGTTAGCCTGCGCCTTCTTCAGCATCGCAACGCCGAGCGCGATGTCCGACAGCGACAAGCCTCGATGCCAGAACAGGATGGTTTCGTCCTCGCTCTCGCGCCCGACCTTGCGGCCAGCGGCGATCTCGCCAAGCTCTGCGTGGAGCGTCTGCTCGGTCAGCCGGCCGATTTCGACATGAGCGCGCAGCGAGCCGAACTTGCCGCCCTTGCACTGGCCCCAGTCGTCCACCACGATCTTGTTCATGATGTCGGTCAGCGAAAGCTCCACCGCGCTCATCGTGCCGTAGGGGACCACCAGCGCGCCTGGCTTGATCCATTCGGTCTTGAGCAGCGGCTGGGGTTCTGGAAGGCGCGAGGCCTCGACCACAATGTCGGCACCAACGACGCAACTCTTCCAGTCCTCGACCGCCTTCACCGGCTTGCCGAGATCAGCCGAGAGTTTTGCCGCAAAACTGTCGCGACTTTCGGGCCGGCGCGAATGCACACGGATTTCCTCGAAATCGTAGAGGTGGTCGAGCAGCCGCACGTTCCAATAGGCCGTGCCGCGCGCGCCGATATGGCCGAGTACGCGCGGCTTCTTGCGGGCGAGATGCTTGGCGCCGATTGCCGTCAGCGCGCCGGTACGCATGTCGGTGATGACCGTGGCGTCGAGGATGGCGCGTGGCATGCCGGTGCGCGGATCGAACAAATTGAGGATGCCGAACTCGGAGGGCAGGCCGCGCAGGTAGTTGTCGACATAATCACCGACGATCTTCACGCCCGCCGCATCCAGCGGCGCGACATAGCCACGAAGTACATTGAAATGGCCCCGGAATTCCGGGTTCGGCTCGAGGTGCACGCGCGGCTCGACCACCGTCTTGCCATCGCCCTGGGCAACCAGTCCCGCCTCGACAGCGGCAATGATTTCCGCATCGGTCATGGCAAGCGCCTCGATATCGAGCGCATTCAGGTAATCGATATGGATTTCTTGCATTGTCGTCCAATTCTCCTGCGGCAGACGCATCCGGCGCGCACGGGCCATCCCATTTTCCTAGCGCAGAAGAGCCGCTGCAGAAACCGAAATCCGGGGAAAGATTTTGCGTAGATTCAAGGTGTTACGCTGCCTTGTGCTCCGTAGGCCTCCCCATGGCGACCTCGCATTCCAACAGCCCGATATCGCGGTTAATGGAAGCGGCGGCGACCGTTCGTCCTCCTTTCTTGTAGGCGACGATGCAGTCCTGTTTTTCGATGCTTCCGTCGATCTCGATCGCATCCCACGAACTGGCATAGCCGATGTACCGGATGGTCACGTCGTAATGCGCACTCCAGAAGAACGGCACGCTCATGAAGGGTCGGCGCATGCCGAGCATGTTTTCGGCGGCGACCTGGCCTTGGCGCTCGGCGACAACCCAGTGCTCGACCCGGCGCCTCTCGTTGTGGGCCCTATCCTGCCACTCGGCGATGTCGCCGGCGGCGAAGATGCCCGGCACGCTGGTTTCCAGGAATTCGTCTACCAATATGCCCTTGTCGGTTACGATACCGGCCTTTGTGGCAAGCGCAATGCGCGGTTTCACACCGACGCCGAGGACCACGAGATCGCCATCGATCGATTTGCCGTCGCTCAGTTGCACAGTGCGATCGTCGATGCGCGACGGCGTCGTGCCAAGGTGGAAATGAACGCCGTGTCCCTCGTGCACCGAGCGGATGAAGGCGCCGAACTCCTTACCGAGAACTTTTTCGAGCGGGTAGGTTTCGGGCGCGACCACGTGCACTTGAAGGCCGCGGGTGCGCAGGGCGGCGGCGACTTCCAACCCGATGAAGCTCGCACCAATGACTGTCACCGACTTGGCGTTCTGCGTGGCCGAGATGATCGCGCGGCTGTCGGCCAGCGAGCGCAGCACGAAGACATTTGGCTGCTCGGCACCGGGCAATGGCAGGCGCACGGGCTCCGCCCCGGTTGCCAGAAGAAGCCGATCGAAGGGGATTGCTTGTCCGTTCGCAGTGACCACCGTGCCGGCATCGCGATCAATGCGATCGACGTTCGTGCGCAACTGCAGATCGATATTGTTGCGGGCGTAGTATTTTTCCGAACGGAGCGGAATCCAGGATTCCTCGGCCGTTCCGGCGAGATAGTCCTTGGAGAGGTTGGGCCGATCGTAGGGCGTGTCCTCATCGGCGCTTAGCATTGTCAGTTGCCCCACATAGCCCCGGCGGCGCAGCATTTCGGCCGCCGCAAATCCGGCCGCGCCTCCACCTAAAATCACGATCCGCTTCGGATCATTGCGCGCGTCACGGGCCGGCTGCGGCTCAGCCTTGAGCTTGTCCGTTACGAAGACTCTTCCGTCGCGCTGCTCTACCTTCCAGCGCCCCAGCGGGGAAAAGGCTGGTGCGGCGAGCGCTTCGCCCGTGCGCAGGCTGAAGCGGGCGTGGTGCCATGGGCAGTGAATTGTATCACCCTCGACAATGCCGTCGCCTAAAGGTCCGCTGTAGTGAGTGCATGCCCCGCTTACCGCCAGAATTTCGTCGCCAACGCGCGCAAGAACCACGGGCTCGTCGCCGACATGGCCCTTGAGCAGCGCGGTCTTGTCGAATTCCGAAGCCGGCACCCCGGTAACCAGGTCAGGGTCGGAATCCTGATTTTCCTGCGAAGCCATTGCAACCTCCCTTGCAGCCTTGGCGGCGTCGCTCGATACGATGCCGAGAATGGCTGGTTGACGCGGCTGGATGCAATAGGTTCCCGACCTTCATGCGTGCAGTCGGAATTTTGTTGCGAGGGCGCTTAGGCGTCCAGGGGGAGGGTCGGATCAGGGCTCGCTATAGCGATATCCTATACGATCGTGGCACCCTCGGTTTCAGCGATATCGGCCTGGGACAGCGGGCCCATATTCGTGGATAGCACGTTAACAACTTTCTAATAAAGCAATCCCATATGATCGATATGGATGCGAGCCTCAAGCCTTTCCGGGTGAGAGTTCGGCGCCGATGCCCCTATATTCTGGGGCATTGTTCTATTAACATTGTTATTGGTTGAGCCGGCCTTTGCGGAAGCGAAGGGCTGTGTCCGGCATCATTTCAGGGCTTGGTTTTCGCACAAATGAGACTGATGCAGCTTCTTCGGGGATATTGGAGCCTGGTCGCCACCGTCCTGCTGTTTGGCGGCTACCTCGCCTTCGAATTCGACGTCTATACGGACTCCAGAGACGCCTCGCCCGAGAGGGAGCGGGGCGACCTGTTGCGGCTTCTCACCGTCAGCTCGGTCATGATGTTCGGCTTCATGGTCCTCTCGCTCCGGCGCGTGCTGGAACACGCGCGTGAGCGCACCATGCGCAACGCCGCCGAGTTTCGCGCCCGAGCCGTCGAGCGAACGGATCTTTTGACGGGCCTCGCCAATCGGCTTCGGTTCGAGGAACTGGTGGCCGATGCGCTTTCCGAGCGCGCGAAGTATGGCGCGCAGGCCGTGGTGCTGTTCATCGACCTGGATGGCTTCAAGCCGGTGAACGATACGCACGGCCACGCCGCCGGCGATGCCGTCCTTCGCGAAGTGGCGGCGCGTCTGACGAAGCATGCCGAGGATGCGGTGTGCATTGCGAGACTGGGCGGCGACGAGTTCTCCGTGTGCGCCAGGACTGCCCATGGCGTGCAGCATGCGATGAGGCTGGCCTCGACCTTGCTTGAAGCGATCGAGAGGACGATTCCCTTTGAGGACAAGCAGCTTGCGGTGAGCGCTACTATCGGCGTCGCGATCTGCACGGATGAGATGCAATCGGCGTCCGATCTTCTTAAGGCGGCCGACAGCGCTATGTATTCAGGAAAGCGCGACGGTCGCGGCCAGGTGGTGCTTCATGGTTCGAAACCGCAGGCCGTTACCTGGTCCTCGCCGAGGGTAGCCTGAAGATCGGCGGGGTCCGATAGCTTGCAAATCAAGCTTGCCATCCTGACAATATACATTATATGATATTGTAAATTGTTTCAGCAGAGGCAGGTACCCATGCAAACGGTCAAGATCACCGATCGGCTTTCGGTCTCCGCGCAGCCGCAGCTCTCCGATATCTCGGACCTGGCGCGCGCGGGCTTTTCGGCGCTCGTCAACGCCCGGCCTGACCAGGAAGACGCGGCCCAGCCCGGGATCGTAGCTGAGAGGCAGGTGGCATGCGACGCCGGCCTTGGCTACCGCTACATTCCTGTTACCGGTGCGACGATCACCGAGGCTGATATCCGCGCCTTCCAGTCTGCTGTCGTCAACGCAAATGGGCCGGTGATCGCCCATTGCAAAAGCGGCGCGCGCGCGCTGGCGCTCTATGCACTCGGCGAAGTGCTCGACGGCCGCATGAAGGCCGACGACGTGCTTGCCTTCGGCAAGCAGCATGGCTTGGATCTCTCCATGGCTGCTAACTGGCTCGTGCGGAACGCCGGGCGCAAGCCGCAGGTGAAGGCCTTCTTCGAGCCGCGCACCTTCAGCGTGCAGTATGTCGTCTCCGATCCGGAGACCAAGATGTGCGCTATCATCGATCCGGTGCTCGATTTCGACGAGAAATCAGGTTCCACGGCGACGACGAGCGCCGACGCCATCCTTGCCTACATCGCCGAGCAGGGGCTGACTGTGGAGTGGATTCTCGATACCCACCCGCATGCCGACCATTTTTCGGCGGCCCAGTATCTCAAGCAGAAAACTGGCGCACCGACAGCGATCGGTGAGCATGTGGTCGACGTGCAGAAGCTTTGGAAGGGCATCTACAACTGGCCCGAGCTCAAGACCGACGGTTCGCAATGGGACCGGCTGTTCGCGCATGGCGAGCGCTTCAGGCTCGGCAATATCGATGCGCATGTGCTGTTCTCGCCGGGGCATACGCTGGCATCCGTCACTTACGTTATCGGCGACGCCGCCTTCATCCATGACACCATGTTCATGCCGGACAGCGGCACGGCGCGGGCGGATTTCCCAGGTGGCAGCGCACAGGCGCTCTGGCGGTCGATCCAGGGTATTCTCGCCTTGCCCGACGAGACGCGTCTGTTCACCGGCCACGACTACCAGCCGAACGGCCGGGCCCCGCGCTGGGAAAGCACGGTTGCCGAGCAGAAGCGCTCCAATCCGCACATTGCCGGACAGGACGAAGTCTCTTTCGTGAAGCTGCGCGAGGCGCGCGATCGCACGCTGCCGATGCCCAAGCTCATACTGCATGCGCTGCAGGTCAATGTTCAGGCCGGCCGGCTGCCGGAGCCTGAGGCCAACGGCCGCCGCTACCTGAAATTCCCGCTCGACGCGCTGGAGGGTGCGGTGTGGTAAACGTATTGGACAAGCCCCGCCTTGACGGAGCGAACCCGATCGATATGGGCGCGCGGGCCGACGAGGTCGCTCTGCTGCTCAAAACCCTCGCCCATCCGGCGCGCCTCTTGCTCGCCTGCGCTCTGGTCGATGGCGAATATTCGGTGGGAGAGCTCGAAGACAAGCTTGGCATCCACCAGCCAACGCTGTCGCAGCAGCTGACCGTGTTGCGGCAGGCCGGGATCGTCGAAACGCGCCGCGAGGGCAAGCAGATCTTCTACAGGCTGACGGCGGAGAAGGCCGCCCGGTTGATCGAGGCGCTTTACGGCATCTTCTGCGTGGAAGGAAACGGCCAGAGCGCCTGACGGCCGGGCTGCGCCCTGCGAAATCGCCGAGATGCACACGCTATCGATGGCCTGAGTGAAGGCGCGCAAAATAATCACCTCAGGGTCTCGGCAAGGTGCCCGAAAGCTTTGTGCTCCGGCAGATATTCCATCGAAAAATCTTCCGCAGGGCTGGCGCACCTGGCTAGACCGTCTCGCTGCTGCGGAAGATGCGTTGCGGGCCTTTGTGGTCGCTGGCCCGAAAAGACCGGTCTCAGTGACTGGTGGACGCGCCGGAGCTAACCTTGATGTGGCGGGAGCGTTCCTGCGCCGGGTTCTTGGGCAGGGTGATGGTCAATATGCCGTCGGCGACATGAGCATGCACCTGTGCGGCATTGACCGAACGCGGAATGCGTATGGAGCGTTGGAACTGGCCGAAAGAGCGTTCGACAAAGTGGAAGTTCTCCTTGTCCTCTTTCTTCTCCATTCTCTTTTCTCCGCGGATGGTCAGTACGTCGTCGTCCAGGGTTACGTCGACATCTTTTTCAGCGACGCCCGGCAGTTCGGCGGTGATGCGTACCTCGTTCTCCGTTTCGGAGACATTGAGGTGCGGCATGATCATGCCTTCGTGCCCTTCAGTGGGCGTCATGCCGGTGCCGCGGAACACGTCCTCGAACAACCGGTTCATACCTTGCTGGAAGGATGCAAAGGGGTCGCTGCCTAGCAGGTTTCTGCTGCCAAGGGGCATGAGCGGGTGGCGTGCCATGGCTCAATCTCCTCCTGTGTGAGAGAGCGGCCGACATTCGATTGCGCATACTTCCGGACCGGCCGGCCCTTGCGGACCGGAAATAGTCCCCCGGGTAGCGCAGCCATCCAAGCTTGGCCTTGATTTCGGGCGGCTGTTCGTCACTTCAAGTGGTGCGATCATCAAAATCGCCGCAAGACATGCTGCATCGCTGCCGCTGCGACTTCAAACCCGGCCGAGGGGGCTTGCTACGCTTGTCGAGATCGAGCATTTGGGGGCCAGCTTGCCGGAGATGCATCATGACCCAGCCCCAATCCACCGCATCTGCCCCACTCGGAGAAGATGTGCTGTCGCAAATCGAAGCCATTGCCGGACCAGTGATGCGGGAGGACAAGCTTCGCGATTGGGACCCGGGCTACCACGCCGACAATTTCGCGGCCGGCATTGCTGTCTCGCCGCGCTCGGTCGAGGAACTGTGCGCTCTGCTCGTGCTCTGCCATGAACAGCGCATTCCGGTAGTCACCCATGGTGGGCGCACCGGTCTGGTCGGGGGCACGGCGTCCGCACCCGGCGGGATTGTGCTGAGCACCCGCAAGCTGAACGGCGGCATCGAGATCGACCCGGTCGGCCGCGTTGCCATCGTGGATGCGGGCGTGACGCTCGAAGCTCTGCAACAGGCGGCGGCGGAGCACGGCCTCAGCCCCGGCATTGACCTGCCGTCGCGCGGCAGCGCCACGGTCGGCGGACTTGCCGCCACCAATGCCGGTGGCATCGAAGCCTTCCGCTTCGGCACCATGCGCGACCGCCTGCTGGGTTGCGAATTCGTGCGCGCTGATGGCTTGCTGGTCAGCGACCTTGCCCGCGTCCTGAAGAACAATACCGGCTATGGCCTGACCGATCTGATTGCCGGGTCCGAGGGCACGCTCGGCGTTATCACCCGCCTTGCGGTCCGGCTCGAGCAGCTGCGTCCGGTCGCGGCCACCGCCCTGTTTGCCTTCGCCACCATCGAGGACACACTGGCCGTCGCGCAGAACCTGCGCGATCGTTTCGGCGATCGGCTGCGGGCGGTCGAGATACTCTGGCGCGAATATGCCGAAACGATCGCTGCCCAGCACGGGCAGTCGCTGGAGGCAGTCGGCATCGGCGAGGGCGTCTTCCTGCTTCTGGCCGAAACCGAGGAGACGCCGGACGGCGACGGCCAGGACCGCTTCGTGACCCACCTCGAGGCGCTGTTCGAGCAGGGGTTGGTCTCGGAGGCGGTGCTTGCCCAGAACAGCAGCCAGCGCGATTTCTTCTGGATCTTGCGCGAGGATGCCGACGTCCTGTTTCGCGTGTGGCCGCACATTCATTCGTTCGACGTTTCGGTGCCGCTCGCCAATCTCGGCACCTATGCCCGGGGCATCGAGCCAAAGCTGAAGCAACTGGCCGATCCGGTCGGCGTCTACATATTCGGCCACCTCGCAGACGGAAATCTCCATGTGATGATCGGGCTCAATGACGACCTACCGCATGAGGCTATAGAGGCGGTTCTCTATCCGGGTCTTACCGAAATGGGCGGCGCGTTTTCAGCCGAGCACGGCATTGGCCTGGAGAAGCGCGAGGCTTTTGTCAGCTTCAACAGCGCGGCCAAATGCCAGACGATGGCCGCAATCAAGGCGGCGCTCGACCCGCGCAATATCCTCAATCCCGGCAAGATTTTCATGCCTGCGACGGCTTGATGGCGTCGGTCTGAACCTTATTGGTTGCCGCATGGCCCGGCAGTTGCGGGCCATGCGTATCCGGGCAGAAGACCAAGAAAATCAGTATGATAGTGGTGCATAACAAGCCGCGCGGCAACGCGCGGCTTGTTTGCCTTTGCGGTCGAATTTGACCGCTGCGCTGTTAGCCAAAGAATTTTTCGGCGGCAAACGATCGAACCCGGCTTGCTTTCAAATAAGCAAGCTGTACAGTTGACTGGACAAGTTTGGAGGAGACCGATGGCCGCTGGTGCGCGCGATCGTGAGGGGCCGCTCTATCTGCAGATCGCGGATCGGCTGCGTGAGGATATCGCCGCGCTCGGCGAGGGCACCCGTATTCCGAGCGAGCCGCAGCTTGCCCGCGATTGGGGCGTCAGCCGTTTCACCGTCGCCAAGGCCGTGGAGCAACTCGTCGACGAGGGACTGATCACGCGTCGGCAGGGCAGCGGGTCTTTTGTGGCCCCCGCGCCGCTGCGCCGCCAGCCGGGATATCTGCTCAGCTTCACCGAGGCCGTCGAAGCTGCGGGCCACACGGCAACTCATCAGCTTCTGGCGTTCGAGGAAGCGACCTGGCGGCCCGACCTGCCGTATCCGGAAAGTGCAGCCCTCATTCATCTCGACCGTCTGCGCCTTGTCGATGGCAAGGCTGTGGCGCGCCACCGTTCGGTGATCTCGGCCGAGCTTGCGCGCTTGACTGGTTTGACGCGCGAGCTTGCCTCGCTGCCTTCCTTTTCGCTCTATCGCTTTTTCGAGGAACACGGCTTTTCGGTTCACAGCGCGACCGAGCGACTGGTCGCCCGCCCCGCAGAGCCGGCAGATCGCAAGCTGCTGAGCCTTGGCAGCGACGCCGTCGTCGTTGCCGTCACCCGTCATTCCTTTGCCACCGACGGCACGCTGCTCGATGCCGTCGACGCCATCTATGATGCGCGCCGCTATTCCTACGAGGCGACGCTGGTGCGCCAGCAACGAAACAACGGATCCAACACGGAGACACATGATGAAAACCACTTCGATGGCGCTCGCGGCCACGATGGTCCTCGCCTCGGTCCTTGGCACGGCTAATGCCTATGCCGAGGACAAGCCGGTTGCCCTCATCGTTTCGCAGGGCGGGCTTGGCGACCAGTCCTACAACGACCTTGCCTATACCGGCTTCGAGCGTGCGCTGAAGGACGCCGGCCTTGAGGGCAAGCCGGTCGAGTCCAAGGAAGTGGTTTCGCAGGCGACAGAGATCCTGCGCCGTGCTTCGGATGCGGATTTCGGCCTGATTGTCGATCTCGAATATGCCCATGGCGAGCCGATGCTGGAGGTCGCCAAGGACTATCCCGATACGAAATATGTGATCCTGAACCAGGTGCGCGAGGGCGCCAACATCGCCTCCGTTTTGTTTCAGGAACAGGAAGGTTCCTACCTCGCCGGCACGCTCGCGGCGCTGGTGACGACCGACACCTCGATCAAGGGCATCAACGACAAGCCCGTCATCGGCGTGATCGGCGGCACCAAGTCGGCCGGCATCGACAAGTTCATCGCCGGCTTCATCCAGGGCGCTAAGGCAGCCAACCCCGATGTCGTGGTGAAGGTTGCCTATTCGAACACTTTTGGCGATCCGGCGGTCGGCCTGCAGATGGCCAAGGCCATGATCGAGGAAGGCGCGGACGTGATCTATCACGTGGCCGGCGGCACCGGCATGGGCGTCATTCAGGCGGCCAAGGAAGCCGGCGTCTACGCGATCGGCGTCGACACCGACCAGGACGGCATCGCCCCCGGCAACGTGCTGACCAGCATGGTCAAGCATACCGACATCGCCGTCGAGACTGTGATGAAGGGCTATGCCGCCGACAAGTTCCCGGGCGGCCAGACCATCTCGCTCGGCCTCAAGGAAAACGGCGTCGGCCTGTCGGAGATGAAGTACACCAAGGAGCTTATCCCGGCCGCGATCCTCGAAAAGGTCGAGACGGCCAAGCAGGACATCCTGTCGGGCAAGGTGAAGGTCTGGAACGTGGTCGACCAGGGCTACCCGGACTTCATGAAATAAGCGCTCGCGTTTCCTTAAGAGCAGTCCATGTCAACGGCTGAAACTTTGCCTGACGCGTCGGTCCGTCTGGGTGCGCAGAGCGTTACCCGGCGGTTCGGCTCGCTCGTCGCTAACGATCGCATCACCTTCCGTGCTATGCGCGGCACCATCCACGCTATCGTCGGCGGCAACGGGGCGGGCAAGTCCACGCTGATGCGCATCTTGCAGGGCATGGACCGCCCCGATGAAGGCGTGGTCGTCGTTGACGGCGTGCCAACCTTGTTCTTTGGGCCGGCCGATGCTTTCTCGCGTGGCATTGGCATGGTGCATCAGGAATTCATGCTGGTGCCGGGGCTGACGCTTCTTGAAAATCTGGTGCTGGCGCACGAGCCGACCGAGGGGCTCGGCCGCATTGACCGCAAGGCCGCGCTGGAAGCGGCGCGCAAGCTGGAACGCGAAGCCGGCGTGAGGCTCGATTGGGACATGCCGGTGGACGACGCGCCGGTGCATGTGCGCCAGATCGTCGAGATTCTGCGGCTGCTCTATCGCGGCGCGGATGTGCTCATTCTGGACGAGCCAACGGCCGTGCTGGCGCCGGCGCAGGTGCAGGAACTGATCGTTCTCCTGCGCAAGCTGCGCGCCGAGGGCCGCACCATTCTCTTCATCAGCCACAAGCTGGACGAGGTGATGGCGCTGGCCGACGAGATCACCGTGATCCGTACCGGCAAGGTCATCGCTACCATGGCGGCTGCTGACACGAGCAAGGCCGCCCTTGCTGAAATGATGATCGGCGAAATTCTTGGCAAGCCCAACGCCCGCCCGAGCACGGTGGGGCGCCCCGTGCTCGAAATCCGCGAGCTGGCAGCGCGCGACGCACGGCGCAGCCTGCGCCTCAAGGAACTCGACCTCGATGTCCGTGCCGGCGAGATCGTCGGTATCGCCGGCGTGGCCGGCAACGGGCAGGACGAACTGATCGCCGCTGTGACCGGGCTTGGCCGCATCGAGCGCGGCCGGATCGTGCTCGACGGCAAGGACGTGACGAAGCTCGACCTTCGTGCCCGGCGCGAACTCGGCCTGAGCTATCTCAGCCCCGACCGCGCCGCAGAGGGTCTGTGCCTGACGGCGCCGATCTCGGAAAACCTCATTGCGGGCCGGCATCGCTCGTCCAAACTCAGCAAGGGCGGCATTCTGCAGAAGGGCGCAATCAAGCGCCATGTCGAAACGCTGCTCGACCGCTTCTCCGTCAAGCGCGCTTCGTCGGCGCTGCCGATTGCCAGCCTGTCGGGCGGCAACCAGCAGCGTGTCGCCATGGCGCGTGAACTCGATGGCGGGCCGAAGCTGCTGCTCGCCTGCCAGCCCACACGCGGTGTGGACATTCGCGGCATCGCCTTCATCCACCAGTGCCTGCTCGACTACCGCGAGGCGGGCGGCGCGGTGCTGGTGATCTCGGAAGAACTGGAAGAACTCATCGCGCTGTCGGATCGCATCGTCGTTCTCTATGACGGCCGAGTTACCGGCGAGGTGGCGCGCGGTTCGGCGAAGGTTGAGGAGCTTGGTCGCATGATGCTGGGCGAAATCCGTCAGGAGGTCGCTGCATGAGCGCCGTTGCTTCTTCCGCGCGCACGGCTCCCGGCATCGGCTGGCGCGACGTTGCGCTAGCGGTCGCGCCGCTGGTTCTTGCGCTGGTCGTGGCCGCAGTGGTCCTCGGCGTTGCCGGCCACAATCCGCTCGAAGTCTACTGGCTGCTGCTGAAAGAGTCCTTCGGCGGCACAAAGCGCATCGCCGCCACGGTTGCCGCTTCCACACCGCTGATCCTCACCGGTCTTGCGACGGCAGTGGCCTTCCGCACCGGCGTCTTCAATGTCGGCGTCGAAGGCTCCTTGCTGGTCGGCGGACTGGCCGCTGCTTTCGTCGGCTTCACCTATGTCGACCTGCCCCCAGCGCTGCTGCTTCCGTTGGCGCTGGGTGCTGCCGTTGTCGCCGGCACGCTGTGGATGCTGGTGCCGGCGGTGCTCAAGGCACGCCTCGACGTGGACGAGGTGGTGACGACGCTGATGCTCAATTTCATCGCCGTCAGCCTCACTGCATGGCTGGTCAATGGTCCGCTGCTCGCGCCGGGCTCGGCCAACTCGGCTACGCCCATGGTGGTTGAGGCGGCACGTCTGCCAAAGCTCATGCCGCCTTCAACGCTGAACGCCGGCTTCCTCATCGCGGTTGCACTTTTGGTTCTCTACTGGCTGTGGGGGCGCGGCACCGCACTCGGCCTTGAAACCCGGCTTGCCGGCCTTAACCCGCGCTTTGCCATCGCGTCGGGCATCAATGTGCCGATGCTGGTCGTGAAGATGATGTTGCTTTCGGGCGCCATCGGCGGGCTTGCCGGCGGCATCCAGGCGCTGGGCACGGTCAATCGCTTCGTCGTTGGCTTCTCGCCCGGCTACGGTTTTACCGGCATTGCCGTGGCGCTGCTCGGGCGAGGGTCTGCAATAGGCATCTTTCTTGCGGCGTTGCTGTTCGGCGCGCTGGCGACTTCGGGTGCGACCATCCAGCTCTTCAGCGACGTGCCGATTGAGATCGTCAACATCCTGCAGGGCACGGTGATGATCTTCGCGGTCGCCCGCTTTGGCTGGCTCCTGAAAACTCGGCGGGGCGGCAAATGATCGACAACATCATTCATGCGGCGTTCGTCATGACGACGCCGATCCTGCTCGCCGCACTTGGGGGCCTGGTCAACCGCATTGCGGGATTGGTCAATATCGGCCTCGATTCAATGATGCTGGCCGGTGCGCTCGTCGGGCTGATGGTTGCCTCCCAGACCGGAAGCTGGCCTGCGGCGCTGCTTGCGGCTGCCTTCATCGGCGGCTTCCTCGGCCTGCTGATGTCGCTCACCGTCACTCGGCTGGAGGCCAACGAGATCATCGTCGGCCTTGGCTTCAACATCGCTGTTGCCGGGCTGGTGCGCTTCTTCCTGAAGAGCTGGTATGGCACATCGGGCACGCTCAACCTGCCGGATGTGGCGATGCTGCCGCGCATCCACATCCCGTTGGTGGCCGATATTCCGGTGCTGGGCGCGATCCTGTCGGACCATGACCCGCTCACCTGGGCGGCGTGGCTTTTGGTGCCGTTGACGGCGTGGTTCCTGGCGCGCACCCGGCTGGGCTTACGCCTGCGCGCTGCGGGCGCAGCACCGCAAGCCGCCCGGGCGCTGGGCCTCAACCCACTCAACCTGCGCGATGCCTCCACCGTCTTTGCCGGTATGATGTCGGGACTGGGGGGCGCCTATCTTTGCATCGGCGTGGTCGGCATCTTCAATGAAGGCATCACTGCCGGCCGCGGCTTCCTCGCTCTCGCTGCCTTCTATTTCGGCCGCAACCGGCCGCGCGCCACGGCGCTCGGCGCGCTGCTTTTCGGCCTCTTCGACGCGATCCAAATCCGGCTGCAGGGCAGGGGCCTGCCGTCTGAGCTCGTCCAGACGCTGCCTTACGTCATGGTCATCGTGATCCTCACGCTGGTCGCCATCACAGTCAAACGCGCGCGGAACAAAGGAGCCTGACATGGTCGAAAAGGAAAAGACCGCGCTCATCCTGGTGGATGTCATCAACTCGTTCTTCGAGCCTGGCCAGCCCAACTACTATGCCGATGTCGAGAACGTGCTGGAACCGATGCGCGCGCTGCTCAAGGCCGCCCGCGAGTCGGGCACCATCGTCGTGCACGCGGTGGAAAAGCACCGGCCGGAGTTCCACGATTTCGAATGGCGCAAGCTGCCCATCCATCATCTGGAAGACGCGCACGACGCCGCCTTCTTCGAGGATTTTCGTCCCGAGGGCGCAAACGAGACGACCATTTTCAAGCGTCGCTTCAGTGCTTTCTTCGCGACCGATCTCGCACTCTTCTTGCACGAGCAGAAGGTGACGCGCGTGGTCATCGCCGGCGTCAAGACCAATGTCTGCATCCGCGCTACCGCGCAGGATGCCTTCGCCAGCGGCTTCGAGCCGGTGGTGCCGCGCGAGGCGACGAACTCGAACCGGCCGCATCTGGCCGAAGCCTCGCTCGAGGACATCGACCGCTATATGGGCCGCGTCGTGCCTCTCGAAGAAGCGCTCGGAATGCTGGCATGACGACCATTGCAATCACCGGCTATGCCAGTCTCGATCATGTGGCGATCCTTGACGGCACGCCGCAGTCCGGGCGGACGACGACCATATTGCAACGGCCGCAGGATGGCTGGCCGCGGCTTGGCGGCGGTCCTGCCTTTGTGGCCATGGCGTTGACGGCGGCGGGTATTGAGAGGGCTGTGCCGGTGAGCTGGATCGGCGACGACCTTGCCGGTCAGACCTATCGCGACCAGCTTGCAGCCAGAAACGTTTTGGACGAGGGGCTGGAGGCTATTGCGGGCGCGCGCACGCCCGTCTCGGTGCTTGCCTATGAGCCGGATGGCGGATGCATCTGCCTTTATGACCCAGGCATGCCAGCGGGGCTGACGCTGTCGCCTGCGCAAAGGGAACTCGTTGCCAAGGCTAATTGGGTCTGCCTCACCATCGGCCCCTCGGCCGTCAACGACGCGGTGCTCGAAGCAATTGGGGAGACCACGCGCCTTGCCTGGGTGGTAAAACATGACCCCCGCGCCATGTCGGCGACGCAGGCTGCGCGATTTGCCGCCCGCGCCGATCTCATCTGCTTCAGCCATGCCGAAAGCGCCTTCGTCGAGGCGGCGCTTGCCGAGACCGATACGGCGCGGCCAGGCCGTATCCTCATCGAGACACGCGGCCGCCAGGGCGCGACCATCACGCGCGATGGCCGGTCCGTGGAGGTTTCGGCTGAACCGATCTCCGTCACCGATCCTACCGGAGCCGGCGACAGCTTTGCCGGCGGTGTGCTGGCCGCGCTCGCCAAAGGCGAGACCAACCCCGAGGCCATCGTGCGCTCGGGCCATGCCACGGCGCGGCGCCTTCTTCTGGGGCGACAGATTTCCGAAAATGAAAGTGCATTGAGACAATGAGCAAGCAAGACGAAAAGACCAATACCGCCTGGTATATCGGCGCAAAGCGCGACCAGGTTGGAAGCGGTGCTATTCTCGTCGGCGATCCGGCCCGCATCGACCGCATCGCAGAACATATGACGGATGTCGAATTCCTGCCGGAAAACCGCGGCCTGCGCACGGTGACCGGCACGCGCAACGGCCAGCGCATCACCGTCAGCGCCTTCGGCATGGGCGCGCCGATCGCCACGATCGTCATGCATGAGCTGTTCGCGCTGGGCGTACGCAGCTTCCTGCGCGTCGGCACGGCCATGGCAGTGCCGCCGGCAAAGCTGGGCGATTTCGTGCTGGCCGATGGCGCGCTGCGCGCCGAAGGCACTTCCAACACCTATGCGCCGCTCGGCTTCCCGGCGATGGCCGATTTCGATCTCAATGCCGGCCTGCGACAGCGGCTCGCCGCTTCCGGGCGCAAATGGCACGCTGGCGTCTATGGCACCTATGACGGCTTCTACACCGAAATGTTCGGCCTTTCGGGCGAACGCCGGGCGATGATCGACACGCTCAAGCAGGATATCCAGCGGCTTGGCTTGATCGGCACGGACATGGAAACCTCGGCGCTGCTGGTGGCCGCGCGTGTGCTGGGCGCAAGCGCCTCGACACTCTGCATCGCCACCGTAGATGCCTTCACACAAGAAAAGATCGATGACGCGGCGATGAGCATCGCTGAGCGCGAGCTGTTCGACGTCGCGCTCGATTCGATCTCTGAATTTGCAACGAAGAAGAATGAGGTGACGCTATGACGTCGATGGTCGACCGTTATTTCAACAACCTGGCCGAGCGGCTCGAAAAGGTCCGCGCCACGCAGGCCGCCGCGATCGATCAGGCCGCTGAGCTGTGCGCCAAGAGCATTGCAGCCGACAAGCTGGCCTTCACCTTCGGCACCGGCCACGGCGCACTGCCGGCACTTGAGAGCTTCCCGCGCACCGGCACCATTGCCGGCTTCCGCCCGATCGTTGAAAGCACGATGATCTCCTTCCACCGTGTGCTGGGCGATATGGGCGCACGGCAATATCGCTTCATCCACGCCGTCGAAGGCTACGGCAAGGCGATCCTGCGTTCCCACCAGATCGACCCGCAGGACACGATGGTGCTGTTCTCGCACTCCGGCATTAATGCGGTGATCCTGGACATCGCGCTCGAGTGCAAGGAGCGCGGCCTGAAGGTGATCGGCGTGACCTCGCTGCCGCACTCCAGCGTCACGCCCTCGCGTCACTCGTCCGGCAAGCGCCTGTTCGAGGTTGCCGATGTTGTCATCGACACCGGCATCCCGAAGGCCGATGCTGCTCTGGAGATCGATGGACTTGAGCATCCGGTGGGCGCCAACTCGACGAGCGTCACCATCGCGATTGCGCATGCGATCGTTGCGACGACGGCCGAGAAGCTGGTTCAGCAGGGCATCAAGCCCTTCGTGATGGTAAATCCCAACACGACCAGCAAGGAAGAAGCCAACAAGCAGAACGACCTCAACTATGAGGAACTGTGGCGCAGGCTGAAGTCGCGGTGAGCATGATGGAGAGAGGTCTTTTCATCGACGGCGCCTGGCGCGAAGCGATCCAGGGCGACCGCCTCGAAATCCGCGATCCGGCGACCGGCGAACTGGTCGGCTCCAGTGCACTCGCGTCACGCGCGGATGTCGATCTGGCGGTCGCTGCCGCGAGCCGTGCCCTTGCCGGTTGGGCCGCAACCCACGCCGATCAGCGCGCGAAGATCCTGCACCGCGCGGCCGATCTGGTCAGCGAACGCATCGATGCGATTGCAGCGATGCTGACGCGTGAGCAGGGCAAGCCGGTGCCGGATTCGCGCAAGGAGATCGCCTTCGGCATCGAGGTGATCCGCTACTACGCCGAGGAAGGCCGCCGTCTCGGCGGCTCGCTCCGTCCCTCGTCGCGCTCCGACATCAAGAGCATTGTGACGACAGCGCCGGTCGGCGTGGTGGGCGCCATCGTGCCATGGAACTATCCGGTCGATCTCTATTGCTGGAAGATCGCGCCGGTGCTGGCGGCCGGCTGCACGCTGGTGGCCAAGCCGCCGCACGAGACGCCGCTGGCGATCGGCATGTTGGTGCAGTGCTTCATCGATGCCGGCGTGCCCGAAGGCGTGGTCAACGACATCCCCGGCACCGGTCCGGAAGTGGGCGCGGCGCTCGCCGAGCATCCCGACATTCGCATGATCACTGCAACCGCATCGGTTCCGGCGGGTCAGTCCATCATGCGTGCCGCGGCCGGCAATCTGAAACGGCTGTCGCTGGAGCTTGGCGGCCAAAGCCCGTTCGTGGTGCTGGACGATGCCGATCCGGTCGAGGCCGCCGCTGCCGCCGCGCGCCGCTCGTTCTCCAATATGGGGCAGATATGCATCGCGGTGAACCGCATCCTCGTCTCGAAGGGCATCCACAAGGAGTTCGTCGAGGCGCTGGTGGCCGAAACCCAGAAGATCAAGCTCGGCAATGGCAGCCTGCCCGGCGTGCTCTATGGCCCGATGCTGCACGAGGGCGTGCGCAAGCGCGTGACGAGCCATGTCGAGGACGCGGTCGCAAAGGGTGGCAAGTTGCTTGTCGGCGGAAAGATCCCGTCCGGCGAGGAATACGCCAAGGGCTTCTTCTATGAGCCGGCTCTGGTCGACAACGCGCCGGACGATGCGCTTGCGCTGACCGAAGAAACCTTCGGGCCGCTCGCTGCCATCCGCCAGGTGGCTGACGACGCGGAAGCTCTGCGGGTTGCCAACGCGCTGCCCTACGGTCTCGCGGCCTACGTCTATTCGCGTGATCTCGAGCGCGCCTGGGCGCTGGCCGACAGGATCGAAGCAGGGGCCATCGGCGTGAACGTCAACGACACGACCGAGCTTCAGGCGCCGTTCGGCGGCTGGAAGATGAGCGGCATGGGCCGCGAGCTGGGTCTGGAAGGTATCGAGGCGTTCCGCGAGTCCAAACACATCAAGATGCGCGTGCGCTCGTTGACCGCGTAGGCTGCGCGCTGCATCCGGAAGGGCCGGCTGGCGCCGGCTCTTCCGCTTTTCAGGCTATGTGTCGGGCAATCACAGGTTCGGCCTGATGTTCTGGTTCATGCGGAAGAGGTTGGTCGGGTCGTATTTGTTCTTCAGCGCCACCAGCCTCGGATAGTTGGCGCCATAGGCGGCCTGTATGCGGTCCTCGCCTTCATCGCCCAGATTGTTCACGTAGGCCACGCCAGTCGAAAATGGCCGCATGGCAGCCCAGAAGGCTCTTCCCCATGCCAGATTGGCTTCGTCGTCGGCCGGGTCATCCCAGATCGCGATGGGGAAGCAGTCATAGGCCGCATCCCGGCCACCATAGGCCGTGGCCGCAGCAGGCACGCGGGCAATGGCGCCCCCCACCTGCTGAAAGACAGCAAGAGCCGAAGGCGAGGGTGCCGTCGCATAGGCCCCTATCAGGGCGTCGATCGCTGCATCGCTGATCTCGCGCAGGAACTGAGCTTTCCAATAGTAGCGCCTTCCGCGCGGAAAGATGCTGTCGCCCGCGGACTGGATTTGCAGGTAGGGCACGACGTCGATGCGGTTGTCCAGCGGCTTGCCATAGGCCCTGAGCGGTGCCAGCACGCGCTCGCCCTCGACAAACGGGCCGCTGTAGCAGGCCGAGATGCTGAACACCCGCTTGCCAGGGGCGGCGGTTGCCATCGCCGCATCGAGGCTGAGCTCGTCGGGGGCGTTGCGAGAGAACTCGTGATAGAAGCGCATGGCGTCGTGCGCATCGGCCTCGTCGAAGACCACCGAGCCAGCCAGCACGTTCGGCCCCACGGGATGAAGCCTGTACTCGAAGGCGGTGACCACGCCGAAATTTCCGCCGCCGCCGCGCAGGCCCCAGAACAGGTCGGCATTCTCAGTCTCGCTTGCCCGCATCAGCCGTCCGTCCGCCGTAACGACCTCGGCTGCCAAAAGATTGTCGCACGCGAGGCCGTACCGGCGCCCCAGTTTGCCGAAGCCGCCGCCGAGCGTCAGCCCGGCAATGCCGGTATCGCCGTTCACGCCCATCGTTGTCGCAAGGCCGTGGGCCTGGGTGGCCGTGTCGAACTCGGCGAGCGACAGGCCGGCTTCGGCGCGCACGACGCGGCGCTCGACGTCGACCTCGATCCCCTTCATGCGCGAGAGGTCGATAACCAGCCCGCCGTCGCAGACCGAGGCGCCGGCCACATTGTGCCCGCCGCTGCGCACCGCAAGCGGCAACCGGGTGGCGCGGACAAACGCAATGGCTGCGATGACATCTTGCGGTTCGGTGCAGTAGGCGATGACGGCGGGGCGGCGGTCTACAACGCCATTCCATACAAGGCGTGCCGTATCGTAGGCCATTGAACTGGGCAGCACGATTTCGCCGCGGAAGCTTCGCTGCAGGCGCTCGAAATCCTCGCTGCCATAAAGCAAGTCGCTCGAGACTTCGGCTGTCAGGGAGTGCATAGGCAAATCCTCCGGCTAGTATCGCGGCTTTCTCGTGGGCTTGGCAATTTCACACTGGAAACGGGACTTGCGCAAAGTCCAAGTTTTCAGGTGCTGGGTGAATTGAATTCATCTAGGCTCATCGCATGAGAAGACTTCCGCCCCTGTCTTCATTGCGCGCATTCGAGGCGGCCGCCCGGCATCTGAGCTTTCAGAAGGCGGCGGCTGAGCTTGGCGTGACCTCGACGGCGATAAGCCACCAGATCCGATTGCTGGAGGAATGCTGCGGGCAGGCGTTGTTTCGCCGGCGGCCGCGCCCGCTTCAACTCACGTCCGCAGGGCAGGATTTGTTTCCGGTGTTGCGCAATGGCTTCGATGCGTTTGCCGCCGTGCTGGAGACGCTTTCTGCCTCGACCGAAGCGCGCTCCCTGCGGGTCACGACGACGAATGCCTTTGCCAGCCGCTGGCTGGTGCCGAGGCTGCCGCAATGGCGCAAGGCTCATCCCGACATTCCGCTTGAGGTGATCGGGACCGACAAGCTGCTCGACCTGCGGTCGGGTGAGGCCGATGTGGCGATCCGCTACACGCGAACGATGCCTGCCGACAGCGGCGCGCAGGAGATGTTCCGCGACCGTTTTTTTCCGATGTGCAGCGCTGCGCTGTTGGCGGCCGGCCGGCCTATTTTGCGGCCCGGAGATTTGCGTCAGCACCCACTCATTCATTTCGACTGGTTGAAAACAGACGCCGAGACGCCGACCTGGCGCCGGTGGTGGGCGGCAGCTCGCTCAATCGACTCCGGGTTACCGGAAATCGCCAATGTCTGGGATTTGAGTTTTCGCGAGGAGACACACGCGATCGAGGCTATCCTCGCCGGCCAGGGCATCGCCATCTGCAGCGACGTGGTGCTGGCCCGCGAGCTTGCCAGCGGCGCGCTCGTCAAGGCGCACGAGCTTTCCTTGCCGGGCTTTGGCTTCTATCTGGTTCAGCCGCCCGACCATCCGCGCCAGGCCGTCATAGCCAGGTTCTCCGAATGGATCCGATCTGCGCTCTGACGCAGCTCGCTGTTGAGCGCCTTGGCCAGCACGTGTCGCGCGACTGGCGTGTTGCCAGCCGTCGACTTCGCTGGCATTTGCAGGGTTTGCCAAGTTCGAAAGCCAATGCAGGACGGACATCATGACTGAGACGCAGTACAATCCGGCGGACGGCATAGCCTTCGTCGAAGGTGTCTACATGCCGCTCGCCAGGGCGAGCGTACCGCTCACCGACCGTGGTTTTGTCCGTTCGGATGCGACCTACGACGTCGTCCATGTCTGGAACGGCCGCTTCTTTCGGCTGGAAGATCACATAGAGCGTTTCCAGGCGTCCATGCGTGGTCTGCGCATGAGCCTGCCATATTCCCCTAAGGAGATGGCCGACATCCTGATCGAATGCGTCCGCCGCAGTGGCCTGCGCGATGCCTATGTTCAGATGACCTGCACGCGCGGCATTCCTCCACGCGGCACGCGCGACCCGCGCCTGTGCCAGAACCGCTTCTATGCCTTCGCCCAGCCCTTCGTCTGGATCGCCAATGAGGAGCAGCGTCGGGACGGCCTCAGTATGGTGGTGAGCTCGGTGCAGCGTATCCCGCCGGAGGCCCTCGATCCGCGTATCAAGAATTTCCATTGGCTAGACCTGACGATGGGCATTCTCGAAGCCTATGACCGCGATGCAGTCGTCGCCGCGCTGGTCGATCGCGACGGCAACATCACGGAAGGTGCCGGCTTCAACGTCTTTGCGGTGAGCAACGGTGTTCTCGCCACGCCGGAAAGCGGCATGTTCGAAGGCATGACCCGCCGCACCGTCATCGAACTGGCGCGGGAGCTTGGTATCGGCTGCGAGGTTCGGCCCGTCAGTGCCGACGAATTGCGGGCGGCCGATGAGATCTTCATCACCAGCACCGCCGGCGGCATCATGCCTGTGACCGTGCTCGACGGTCGCATCTATGGCAACGGCAAGCCCGGTGCGCTGACCAGTCGCCTGAACGAGATTTATTGGCAACGGCACCAGGAAGGCTGGCTCTGCACCGAAGTCGACTACTCGGTGAGCGCGGCATGAACGACGCGTCGGCTTCTCGCGTCTTCCTGGTCACCGGCGGCACGCATGGCATCGGCGCGTCTTGCGTCAGGCGCCTTGCCGCCGACGGCAGCCGGGTGGTGTTCACCGGCCGCGACCGTGATGCGGCCGAGGCGTTGATGGCGGAAATTCCCCAGGCGGTGTTTGTGGCAGGCGACGCCTCGGTCGAGGCAGATTGCAAGGGGGCGGTGGCAAGGGCGCTCGAACTCGGCGAGGGGTGCATAGCCGGTCTCGTCAACAATGCCGGCATGAGTGCCCGCATGCCTTTCGACCATGCAACTTTCGAGGACTGGAACCGGGTAATGACGGTGAACACCGGCTCGGCTTTCCTGTTCACGCGTCATGCGCTGGAGGGATTGCGGGCGGCCAGGGGTGCGGTGGTCATGATGTCGTCGATCGCCGGCTTGGTCGGCGAGGAGGGACTCTCTCTTTATACAGCCTCCAAATCCGCGTTGATCGGTCTGACTTACGCGCTTGCGCTCGAGTTCGGCACGGAAGTCCGTTGCAACGCAATCTGCCCGGGCCAGATTGCCACCCGCATGATGGCAAGGACGCTGCAGATTCCCGGGCGCCGGGAAATGCTGGAAAGCCGCATTCCGGTCGGCCGGCTCGGCATGCCGGAAGACGTGGCCGAAGCGGTGTTCTGGCTGTTGTCTTCGGCGTCGAGCTTCATCAATGGCGTGGTGCTGAGCGTCGATGGTGGCGAAACCGCAGGCTTCCTGACGCCCGACGCATCGGGCGCCGGAAACTGAGTGGCCAAACAGTCAAGAGCAGAGCCTAGTTGTGCTCGGGCTGGATCAGCCCGACCGCAAGCTCGGCAATTGCCAGGCTCGAGGTAAGGCCCGGGCTTTCGATGCCGAACAGGTTGACGAGATTGTCGACACCATGGACCGCCGGCCCCTGGATGACGAAATCGGCGTTGGGCTCGCCTGGGCCGGCGAGCTTGGGGCGTATGCCGCTATAGGTCGGGTGCAGGCTGTCGTCGGCAAGGTCCGGCCAGTATTTTCGGATCTCGCCATAAAATTGATCGGCCCGATGCGGGTTCACCCGATAATCGATCTCCTCGACCCACTCGACGTCGGGACCGAAGCGCATGCCGCCGTTAAGATCGAGCGTCAGGTGCACGCCAAGTCCGCCGGGCTCAGGTATTGGGTAGATCAGCCGCGAAAACGCAGGCTTGCCGGTCACGGAAAAATAATTGCCGCGCGCATAAAAAAGCGGCGACACGAATTTTGGATCCAACCCGGCAAGGGCACCTGCCACTGCATTGGCCGAAAGCCCGGCGGCGTTGAAAAAGCGCGTCGCGGCGATTTCGAATTCCGCGCCGCTGGTGCTGTCGCGCGTCTGCAGGACCACGCCGTCAGGCTCGATTCGTCCCGAGACGATGCGGGTGTTGTAGGAGACGAAGCACCCGCTTTCCTCAGCCTCGCCTAGGAGCGCGAGCATCAGGCCGTGGCTGTCGATGATGCCGGTCGAGGGCGACAGAACCGCCGCGGTGCAGTGCAATGCGGGCTCCAGCGCTTGGGCCTCGGCCGCGCTCAGCATCACCAGATCGTCCACGCCGCAGGCGTGCGCCTTTTCTATGATGGCGGCTAGCGTTGGTTCCTGGTCACTACGCGTGGCGGCGATGAGCTTGCCGCAGCGGCGATAGGGAACGCCCCGCTCCTCGGCAAAGGCGTAGAGCTTTTTGCGTCCATCCACGCAGAGTTTAGCCTTCAGGCTGCCGGTCGGATAGTAGATGCCGGCGTGGATGACCTCGGAATTGCGTGAGCTCGTTTCGGTGCCGATCGTATCGGCTGCCTCAACCACGATGGTTTCCCAGCCCCGTCGCGTTGCCTCGCGTGCAATCGCAAGGCCAATGACGCCGGCGCCCGCGACGATGCAGTCGACCTTTTCCATCCTCAGTTCACCGATCCGTCATGCTTGTTCGCGAAGCGCGAGACGCTCCAGAATCACCTTGCCACCTTCGCCGATGTCGTCTGCGATTGCACGTTCGGCCGCGTCCGGGTCGCGCGCCTCGATCGCGCGCAGGATCGGATAGTGGTGGTCGATCATGACGCGCCCGCCCGCCTGGTAGGATTCGGCAATCAGGGGGCCCATCTGCAGCCAAAGGCGGTAGAGGATGCCGCGCAGCACCGTCATGTCTGCGATCTCGGCAAGCGCGAAATGGAAAGTCTGGTTGAGTTCCAGCGCTTCGAGCCAATTCTCGCGCTCGATCGCTTCCTCGTTGCGTTCGATCAGTTGGCGCAGGCGGGCGATGTCCTCTGGCGTTGCCTTGACCGCGCTTTCGCGCGCCGCCAGCCCCTCCAGCTTCAACCGTATTTGTCGGATCTCGCGATAGCGCCCGATGGTCAGCACCGGCACACGCACATCGCGCGCCGATTTCTGGACAAGTGCCTCATCCTGGATCAGCCGGAGGATCGCATCGCGCACCGGCGTCACACTGGTGCCTAAGGACTGTGCCAGATCACGGATTGTCAGGCGCGCATCGGGGGCAAATCGGCCTTTGATCAGCGCCTCGGCGATCTGGCCATAAACGGTGTTGCCGAGATTTTCGTGCTCAAGCGTCTGGAAGGCGAACTGTCCACTCATGGCTCGGAGCCTCCCGCAGGGTCTGTGTCTCGGCATAGCTCGCCTTGACACCCCAACCTATAAAATACATGATGCATCAAACAGCAAATTTGCATGATCTGCAAGGGCGATCCCTCGCCATTCCCTAGGGGACGAAGGGGCGCCGCTGTAAGCGAGCACATGTCGCGCAAGCTGCGCGCTAACACAGGAAGTCATCATGGACGCTCAGCCCAATTCGCCCGAAGCCCGCGATATTCGCTATCACCTGCATTCCTACACAAATGCGCGAAAGCATCAGGAAGCCGGCCCGATGATCATCGAGAAGGGCGAGGGCATCTATGTTGAGGACATCAACGGCAATCGTTACATCGAGGCGATGGCCGGTCTGTGGAGCGTGGCGGTTGGCTTTTCCGAGCCGCGCCTGGTCGAGGCCGCGACAAGGCAGATGTCGAAGCTGCCCTTCTATCACAATTTCACCCACAAGGGGCATTCGCCGCTGATCGATCTGGCCGAGAAGCTGGTGAAGATGGCGCCTGTGCCGATGAGCAAGGCGTTCTTCACCAACTCCGGGTCCGAGGCCAACGACACGGCCATGAAGATGATCTGGTATCGCTCGAACGCGCTTGGCCAGCCGCAGCGCAAGAAGATCATCAGCCGCAAGCGCGGCTATCACGGTGTGACGATTGCCGCCGCAAGCCTCACCGGCTTGCCGAACAACCAGATTTCCTTCGACCTGCCGATCGCCAATGTGCTGCACACGTCGAGCCCGCACTATTGGCGCGAAGCGCTGCCGGGTGAAAGCGAGGACCAGTTCTCGACCCGGCTGGCGAACGACCTTGAACAGCTGATCCTGGCCGAGGGGCCCGAAACGATCGCCGCCTTCTTCGGCGAGCCGGTTATGGGCGCCGGCGGCGTCGTCGTGCCTCCGGCCGGCTACTGGGAGAAGATCCAGGCCGTACTTAATAAGTATGACATCCTGCTGGTGGCCGACGAGGTGATCTGCGGGTTCGGCCGCACGGGCGAGATGTTCGGCTCGCAGACTTTTGGCATGAAGCCCGACATCATGGTCATGTCCAAGCAGATCTCATCGTCCTACCTGCCGATCTCGGCCCTGTTGATCAACGACCGCGTGTTCGAGCCGCTGGCCGATGAAAGCAATCGCATCGGCACTTTCGGTCACGGCTTTACCGCTGGCGGCCATCCTGTGGCGGCGGCGGTCGCGTTGGAGAACCTGAACATCATCGAAGAGCGCGACCTGGTCTCGAATGCTCGCGAGGTGGGCGCCCATATGCAGAAGCGTCTGCGCGAGCTGGCTTCGCACGAACTCGTCGGCGAAGTGCGCGGCATTGGTCTCATCGCTGCAGTCGAGTTGGTGGCCGACAAGGCGACGAAGGCTCCATGGGGCCAGCCAGGCGCGTTGGGCGGTCTCGCCAACAGTCTGCTCCAGCAGAACGGCGTTATCTCCCGCAACATGGGCGATGCTCTGGCCTTCTGCCCGCCTTTGATCATTACCAGGGAACAGGTCGACGCGATGGTCGATGCGCTCAAGGTCTCGCTCGATGCTGCTGCAAAGCAGGTGAGGGGCTGAGCTGGCGAACCAGAGCCAGGACTTCGGACGGGCTCAAACTTCAGCCCGTAGAGAATAGTGTTGAAGGGGATCGCAACGCGATCCCCTTTTTCTTTGGCTGTTTGAATCGGCGACACGCTCGAATCGCACTCATGAGAATCGCGATGATTGCGATTCGTGTTGCCTGAATCGCTCACGGGCGGGTTCCGGCACTGAAAGGCGGGCTTTCCTGGCGATTCTGCGGGAAACGGTTCCCGCCAGGGCAGGGGCGGCTTGGGGGGCTTTCCATAAAGAAGGCTCGGGCTGCCGCGGAGATCCGCGCGAAATGGCTGCGGAGAGGGGGGCCGTGTCGGCGTTTGGATGTCCGATTCTGACTCCGATTGGCCTTGTTTGGGTCGTTGGTCGGGCGTGCGTCCGTCACTGGGCCGGTGCCACGCCGGACCTTGCGCAGGGAATTGCTGGGTTATGCGCTTTGTGTCGTAAAAAGTTCAAACGGGGAGCAAAATGGCGTTGACAGTTTGGGAGGGTGGGGCCTATATACGCCTCAACAACGAGGGCGGTGCGCCGCTGGCGGCGAGGAAGTTCGCTTCTGAGAAGCCCTGGTTGACGAAATCAAGCGAGCCGCGTGAGCGACCT
>NZ_JARXVF010000007.1 GCF_029892515.1 Pseudaminobacter soli (ex Li et al. 2025)
CGCCGCATCGAATACTGGCCGGTCTCCGGCCGCGCCCGCCAGGCGCTGCTCACCGGCGACCCCGGCTTCGCCACCCCCGCCGCCCCACCGCCGCCCCCGCCGACCAGCGGCGCCGTCGAGTTCTTCTAAAGTCCCGAAAGATCCGCCTCCATGTCCGCGTCCACCCTCACGCCTGTCCCCGCCCTGCTTGCGCGCCTGAGCACGGAGCTCAACGACATGGCGGCCGAAGTGAACCGGCTGTACCCGCTCGCCATCGCCACCGCCACTCCCGACCCGGACTACCTGCAAGCCCTGCAGGGCATCGACCACATCGAGCAAAAACTGCGCGCGCTGGCCGGCTTCCTCGCCGACCTCACCAAGGCCGCCGCCCCCGACTGGCAGCTTGACGCCCAGCCGGCCCTCGCCGCCCTCACCCTGTCCGACCTCGCCACCCGCCTTGCTGGCCACACCCCGCACCCGGCCGCCAACGATGGCGACTGCGAGCTGTTCTAGAACCGAGGTGCTGCCGCTACCGTGCCGGGCCTTGAAAAAAGTGCCCGGTCGTCGCGATCTGACGCCGGCTCGCGCAGTGACGCACGAAGTCGTATGATGCCGGCGGCCTGAAAGCTGGAGGGGCGGTCATGCAGCAATCTTGCAGTCATTCGCGCCTGATCCGAACGGTCGAACCCCAAACGCTCGGCTGCGAGGAATGCCTCGCCACAGGACAGATCTGGGTGCATCTGCGCCTATGCAGGCAATGCGGCCATGTCGGCTGCTGCGACGATTCGCCGGGCAGGCACGCCACGGCGCATTTTCATGCTACCGGTCATCCGATCATAGAAGGCTACGACCCGCCTGAAGGCTGGGGCTGGTGCTATATCGACGAAATGATGATCGACCTGCCGGACCAGACCGAACAGAACGGCCCCATCCCGCGCTATTACTGAACCGTCTCGAATACCCGTGACGGCGGACAATCCAGGATTTTTGGGGGCGAAAAAACATCGACTGAAGCAGTCGAAGGTGGTGCGGGTGGTCGGGGTCGAACCGACACTCCTTTCGGAACCGGATTTTGAGTCCGGCGCGTCTACCAATTCCACCACACCCGCACGGCGCAGATGGCTGCGGACTATACGGTCCGCCCTATCGTCGTCAACTGGCCAACTGTCGATTTCGTGACGCGTCCGCCATTGTGAAGCCACGGAAATCTTTCTAGACAGGATCCGACCCACCAACGGAACCTTCGATGCTTCGCAGACTCTACGACTGGACCCTGTCGCTGGCCGCACGCAAGTCCGCCGAATGGTGGCTCGCCTTCATCGCTTTCGTGGAAAGCTCGGTCTTCCTCATCCCGGCCGATGTGCTCTTTGTGCCGATGGCGCTGTCCCGCCCGGAGCGCTCCTACCGCTATGCAGTAATCGCCACGGTGGCCTCGGTTCTGGGCGGCATCGCCGGCTGGTATATAGGCTATTACGCCTACGAAACGATCGCCAAGCCTGTGCTGGAATTTTATGGCAAGTTCGACGAGTTCGAGGCGCTCAGAACCTCGTCGGGCATCGGCTTCATCCTCTTGATGCTGGTGACGTCCGGCGCGGCGCACTTGCCGCCGATCAAGGTCGTGACCATCCTTGCCGGGGTCATGCACGTCAATCTCGCCCTGTTCGTCGTTTCTGCCATCATCGCGCGCGGTGCCCGCTTCCTGCTCCTCGCCTGGCTGCTGCGCACCTATGGCGAGCCGATCCGCGGCTTCATCGAAGAGCGGCTCGGGCTGATCGCCGGCGCCGGCGCCGGCGCCCTCATCGTGCTCTACCTCGCGGTCAAATACACTCTCTGACCGGACACAGGATTAACCCAGGCCATAACGGATAGAGACCATGTCCAGCCTCACCCAGCCGACCAGCAGCGTCCAGACCGTCACTGCGCTCATGCTCCTCATCGCCATGGCGGCGGTCGTCGGCGGCGCGCTCGGCTTCGAGCATATCGGCGGCTACATCCCCTGCAAGCTGTGCCTCGAGCAGCGCACGCCCTATTATGTCGGCATGCCGCTGATGGCGGTGGCCGCGATTTCGTCCGGCCTCAACTGGCCGGCGATGATAACGCGCGGCCTGCTTCTGATCGGCGGCCTGCTGATGCTCTACGGCCTTGGCCTGGGCGTCTACCACTCCGGCGTCGAATGGGGCTGGTGGCCCGGCCCGACCGACTGCACTGCCGTCGTTCCGGTCACGGGCGGCACCGGCGGCGTGCTCGATTCGCTCAACACGGTGATGCCGCCTTCCTGCGAGAAGGCGGCCCTGCGCATCCTCGGCCTGTCCATGGCAGGCTGGAACGCGATCGCCAGCCTGATCCTGACGATCATCGCCTTCCGCGGCGCCGTCGGCAAAGCCTGAAACAGATTAGGTAGGCGCGAAGACTTCGCGTCGACATCGTTCCGGATTTCTAGATCGGGATTGAGAAAGCTCGCCGTATGCGCGCGTCCGCGCCGGCGACAAAAGCCTTATGGCTCCAGTTCGACATCCCAGTAGAGATAATCGAGCCAGCTTTCATGCAGGTAGTTCGGCGGGAACAGCCGGCCATTGTTGTGCAGGTCGTGCACCGTGGGCTGGTAGGGCGTCTGCTTGGGCCACATCTTCGCCTGCGCCGGCATCATGCCGCCCTTCTTCAGGTTGCATGGTGAACAGGCGGCAACGACATTTTCCCAGGTGGTGGCTCCGCCGCGGTGACGCGGGATCACATGGTCGAATGTGAGGTCTTCCGGCGTGCCGCAATATTGGCATTGAAAACGGTCGCGCAGGAACACGTTGAAGCGGGTGAAGGCCGGATAGCGCGACGGCTTGACGTAGCTCTTCAGGCTCACGACGCTGGGCAGCCGCATCGAGAAGGATGGCGAGGAGACTGCGTGGTCGTATTCGGCGACGATGTTGACCCGATCGAGGAACACCGCCTTGATGGCATCCTGCCACGACCAGAGCGACAAGGGATAGTAGCTGAGCGGGCGGTAATCCGCGTTCAGCACCAGTGCTGGGAGGCCATCCGGGTTTACGGCGACCGTCACTGACTTACCTCCTTGTCCATCCGAACCTATTGGTCCGGATACTGTAAGCCCGACATGACAGGGATGTGAAGCGGTTTCACTGCCATGAATACCGCTGCGGTAACCCTAATTTCAGGCATTTTAAGGCATTTGGGAGGGTGGAGCGGCATCCCGGCCCCTGGTTTCACGATAATATGACCAGAAAAGACGGGCCGCGACCCCTCTCCACGGCGACCATGATTCGGCCAGCGCGATCAGCGCCTTCTCGCCCGGACGCGGGTCGACGCCGAGCGCCTGGCCCACCGCTGTCTGCAGCGCCACGTCTCGCCCGGGAAAAATATCGGGATGACCGGCGGCGAAAAGAAGATAGACCTCGGCCGTCCAGGGGCCGATGCCGGGCACCTCGGTCATGTGGCCGATGGCATGGGGCGCATCGAGTTCGCACAGGTGATGGAGATCGAGCCCGTCCTGAACCGCCTGCGACACGGCAAGCAGCGTGCGGATCTTCGGCCGCGACAGGCCGGCCTCGCGAAACACCGACTCGCCTGCCTCGAGCAACGCCTGCGGCGTCAGCGGATCGACCAGCTTGATCAGCCGGCCGAAGATGGCATCGGCGCTGGCGCGCGACACCTGCTGCGAGACGATGATCGAGGCGAGGCTGACGAAGCCCGGCTCGGAAAGCCGCAGCGGCACCTCGCCAGCCAATGCGCGCACGTCGCTCAGGCGTGGATCGATCACGCAGAGCGCGTCGAGCCCCTCGGAAATGTCGTCGAGCGATTTGATACGGCGCATGTGTCTTGTCCCAGCTTCGGCGGCAAAGTAGCAATCGGGCAATGTCCCGTTCAATCCGATATAGGCATTGCAGATGAACTCTCCTGCCAAGCAGGTCTTCCGCTTCGCGCCGAGCCCCAATGGCGAACTGCATCTGGGCCATGCCTATTCGGCACTGCTCAACGACCGCCTGGCTGAGGCGACCGGCGGTCGCCTGCTGCTGCGCATCGAGGACATCGACGTCACCCGTTGCACGCCCGAATTCGAGACCGCGATCCTGCGGGATCTCGCCTGGCTCGGCATCCGCTGGGAAGAGCCGGTGCGCCGCCAGTCCGAGCATTTCGGCGAATATGAAGCGCTGCTGCAAAGGCTGATCGATGCGGAACTCGTCTACCCGGCCTTCATGAGCCGCGGCGAGGTTCGCGCCCATATCGCCGAGGCCGAGACCAAGGGACTGCGCTGGCCCCGCGACCCGGACGGCGCTCCGCTCTACCCCGGAGCCGACAAGGACCTGTCGTACGCCATGCGTCGCCGCCGCATCACCGATGGCGAGCCCTTTGCCTGGCGGCTCGACACCGAAGCCGCACTCGCCCGGCTGTCCGGCCGGCTGTCATGGCGCGAGTTCACCGACGAGACGCTCGCAGAGACGCACGAGGTCGAAGCGCGGCCGCAGGATTGGGGCGACGTGGTCATCGCCCGCCGCGAGATTCCCACCAGCTATCACCTGTCGGTGGTGGCCGACGACGCGCTGCAGGACATCACCCATGTCGTGCGTGGCCGCGATCTCTACTTCGCCACCTCCATCCAGCGGCTCTTGCAGCAACTGCTGGGATTTCCGGAGCCGAGCTATTTCCACCATCGGCTGGTGCCGGGCCCGGACGGGCGCAAGCTGTCGAAAAGCCTCGGCGACAGCGGCCTTGCCACATTGCGCGAGCAAGGGGTTTCGCCAGGGGAGATCAGGCGAATGGTCGGTCTTTGAGAAGGATCAGAGCCGCGACAGGCCGGCCTTCAACAGGGCAACGGTCGCGATCGCGATAAAGGCGCCGCCGAGTCCCGTGGCAGTGGCGAGCGTCAGGTCACGGAAAGCTATGCCGTAGGAGTTGACGGCCACGAGGGCGGCGAAGAAGCCCACGGTGAACACGACCATGTTCCCGAAAGGGCCAAAGCCGTCGTCGCGCATGATGGCGTTGAGCGCGGAGCCAAAAAAGAAGGCGATGACCGCGACCACCGCCACTGCCATCATCAACCAGGCCGGATCGAGATTCCACAGCATGCCCGCCCCTTCCGAAGCTTCGACAATTTGCGTCCCATGACCCCCAATTCAATGATCGTGAATATATGGATCAATCGTTTCGCTTTGCTTGACGAAATGATCGGCATTAGACGGACCTCGAATGCGGACCGAGCCTTCGGTCCCTTAGCCAGTCAGGATCAAGCGCATGTCAGGCCTCAAGAGGTTCATTCCCGCCGCCTTCGTGCTGCTGTGGTCCACCGGCTTCATCGGTGCGCGCTACGCCATGCCGTGGGCCGAACCCTTCACCTTCCTGGCAGCGCGCTTCGTCCTCGCCTTCCTGCTGCTCGGTCTCCTGGCCATCCTGATCGGCTCGCGATGGGGCAGCGGCCGCGTGGCGCTGCATGCCATGATTGCCGGTGCGCTCATGCACGGCGTCTATCTCGGCGGCGTTTTCTGGGCCATCCATCAGGGTCTGCCGGCTGGTATTGCGGCGCTGATCGCGGGCCTCCAGCCGCTGGTCACCGCGCTCGTTGCCGGCCGTGTGCTGGGCGAGGAGGTGCAGCCGCGCCATTGGGCGGGCCTTGCTGCGGGTTTTGCCGGCGTGGTCATCGTGCTGTCGCCGCAGCTCGGCAATGTCGGCGGCGGCGTCACCTGGCAGACGCTTGCCGCAGCGGTGGTCGCCATGGGCGGCATGACCGCCGGTACGATCTGGCAAAAGCGTTTTGGCACCGGCGGTGACCTCGTCACCGGCACGCTCTACCAGTATCTCGGCGGCGGCGCGCTGATGCTGCTCGGGTCCTTCGCATTCGAAACGCGCACTGTCACGATCAACGGTGAGCTCATCTTTGCCATGGCCTGGCTGGTGCTCGTGCTTTCGATCGGCGCCATCTTCCTGCTGATGGTGATGATCCGCGACGGCGAGATGTCGAAGGTCTCTTCGCTGTTCTACCTGGTGCCAGGTGTCACTGCGGTCATGGCCTGGGCGCTGTTCGGCGAACACCTCTCGTCTGTGCAGGTCGCCGGCCTGCTGGTAGCGACCTTCGGGGTGGGCCTTGCCACGGCTCAGGTCCCGACGCGCGCCCGCGCCTCGAGATAGCGGGTGATCGAGGCATTGAGCTCGCCGCCGAGGATGAAGATCGCCGAGATGATGTACAGGAACACCAGCGCGATCATGATCGAGGCGAGACCGGCATAGGTCGTCACATAGGACGAGAAATGGTCGATATAGGTGGCGAAAGCCGTCGAGCCGACCAGCCAGCCGATCAAGGTGAAGATGATGCCTGGCACGATGGTGACGAACTTTCGCTTGCCGTCCGGCAGCCAGACATGCACCGCAATCAGGCCGAGCACGATCACCGCCGAGGCGATGATAAAGCGCCACAGCGTAATGGTGCCCATATAGGGGCCGATCCATGCGATCTTTGCTTCGAGCAACCGCGCAAGCAACGGCGCAAAGACCAGAAACACGCTGATCACCACAAAGCCGATCGTAGCGATCAGCACAAAAAGCAGGCTCTGCAGGCGGCGATAGATGATACCGCGCGTCTCGGTGACGCGATAGGCGCGGTTGAGCGAAGCCCGCACCGCCTCGATGCCGTTGGAGGCGAAGTAGCCGGCCAACAGACCGCCATAGGTCAAGAGGTCGCCGCGCTGCACAGTAAGCACCTCGACCACCTGCCCCGCGATAGGCTCGGCGATCTGTTCGGGCCAAGTGTCGAACACCAGATGGACGGCGGTGTCGGCGAACGCCTTTGCACCGAGAAAACCGGCCAGCGTGGTGGCGAAGATGAGGAAGGGAAACAACGCCAACAGCGCCGACAGCGCCAGATGGCTCGCCATCGCCCAGCCATCGTCATAGTTGAAATGGCCGAGCGCATCGAAAAGCACCCGCTTTATCGCGACGATCTTCCTCACCAGGTTGGCATCCGCATGATTTCCTCTATCCGATTCCGGCCGGAATATGGGAAGGGTTCACCACAATTGGCAACCCGTGAAGACAATGCCCATGCGTAACCGCAGGTTGCGCGAGGGTGCCCGCGGCGCCCAGCCTGCGGTTTTGCGCCACGCCCTCCTATCGCCACGGCCTCGTTCAGGTTAGAGCATTTCACGATCAGATCGAAACGAAGCTGGATAACTCATGTCGACCGTCTTCAACATCTTTGCCATCATCGTCATGTGCGCCGTGGTCATTGTGCTGCTGCGCGGTCTCGTGAACATGATGCGCGGCGGCTCCGGCAACACCTCCAACAAGCTAATGCAGTTGCGCGTGTTCCTGCAGGCCATCGCGCTGGTTCTGATCCTGCTGGCCCTTTATTTCCACGGCCGCTGATCAAAGCGACGCCACGCAAGGGAGGAGGCGCATGGTCAAGCTCAACAAGATCTACACCCGCACCGGCGACGACGGCACCACCGGTCTCGGCGCCGGAGACCGGCGCCTGAAGTCGGACATGCGCATCGAGGCCTTCGGCACCGTCGACGAGGCCAATGCCTGCATCGGCCTGGCGCGGCTGCATACCGAAAGCGCCTATCCCGAAATCGACGCCATGCTGGCGCGCATCCAGAACGACCTGTTCGACCTCGGCGCGGACCTTGCAACGCCGGATACCGGCAAGCCGCTCGGCTACGAGCCGCTGCGCATCATTGCCGAGCAGACCGCGCGCATCGAGACCGAGATCGACCAGCTGAACGCAAATCTCCAGCCGCTGCGCTCCTTCGTGCTGCCCGGCGGCTCGCCGGCTGCGGCAGCTCTGCACCTGGCCCGCACCGTGGCAAGGCGCGCCGAGCGCATGATGGTGGCGCTGGCGCAGGACCCGGCCGAGCACGTCAACCGCGACGGCATCAAATACATCAACCGCGTCTCGGATTTCCTCTTCGTCGCCGCCCGTGTCGTCAATGACAATGGAAAGGCCGATGTGCTATGGGTGCCCGGCAAGAATAGGTAGAGCATTTTGCAGCCAAGCGGATTCGCCTGGCGCCGTACAAATGCGGCAAAACAACAAGATAGAGCGGAATAGCGTCCGCCAGGATGCCTGCCGCTCTAGCACCCGCCGGGAGGGCGGAACACGAACCGATGTTCATTCCGCTCTATGACTCCAACCATCTGCGGCACATCAAGCATCAATATGTGACGATCGGCCTGATCGCGGCCAACGTCATCATCTTCTTCCTGACTTCATCGTCGGACGAATACACGATGCAGGCGCGGGTGCTGGGCCTCGGCTACGTCCCCTCAGTGGCTTTCGACAAGGCCACCCTGCCGGCCGAACTTGTGCTGGTGCCGAGCCTGCTCACCTATGTGACCTACGCCTTCTTGCACAACGACATCTTCCACCTCGGCGGCAACATGCTGTTCCTGTGGGTGTTCGGCGACAATGTCGAAGACGCGCTCGGCTATTGGCGCTACCTGCTGTTCTACCTGCTCTGCGCCATCGCCGGCGCGCTGGTACATGGGCTGTTCATGCCGGATTCGCAGCAGCCGCTGATCGGCGCTTCGGGCGCCATCGCCGGCATCGTCACCGCCTATCTCATTCTCTATCCACGCGTGAAGGTGTGGATCCTGGCCTTCGGCCGCGTCCCTCTGCACATCCCGGCCTATATGGCGCTCGGCCTCTGGATCCTGTTCCAGCTGTTCATGCTGCTGTTCGGCGAAACCGACCAGATTTCCTGGGCCTGCCATGCCGGCGGCATCGTCGCTGGCGCCCTGCTCGTCCTGGTCTTGCGCAGCCGCGACGTGCCGCTGTTCGAGCAGGAAGAGCCGGCAACGCCACCGGCCGAATCCGCCCCGCCGCAGCCCGCGCCCCCCGTCGATGACGGGCCCGCGCCGTGGGGTCCGCGGAGGTAGCCCTTTCAACCGATTTGGAAGCAAGCCGGATATTGACGTTGATTTCCACGCTAACTAGGGTCCGCGGGCGTGCGAAATCCGGTCGCAACGGGCTACGCATCTGGATTTCCGTTTTGTCGTCCAATATGTCGTCAATCGGCAAATGGACGGGGGCCAACTCTGCTAGAGAGCGCTCCAAAGTTTCATCAGAGAGGTGAGAAGCACATGAAAGTTCTCGTCCCGGTCAAGCGGGTTGTCGACTACAACGTGAAGATCCGCGTGAAGTCGGATGGCTCGGGCGTCGAGCTGGCCAATGTGAAGATGTCGATGAACCCGTTCGACGAGATCGCAGTGGAAGAGGCGATCCGCCTCAAGGAAGCCGGCAAGGCTGACGAGATCGTGGTGGTGTCGATCGGACCCGCCCAGGCTCAGGAAACGCTGCGCACCGCGCTCGCCATGGGCGCTGACCGCGCCATCCTGGTCAAGACCGACGAGACGGTCGAGCCGCTCGGCGTCGCCAAGGTGCTGAAGGGCGTGGTCGAGGCTGAACAGCCGGGCCTGGTGATCCTCGGCAAGCAGGCGATCGACGACGACGCCAACCAGACCGGCCAGATGCTGGCCGCGCTGCTCGGCTGGGCGCAGGGCACCTTCGCCTCCAAGATCGAGATCGAGGGCGACGGCGCCAAGATCACGCGCGAGGTCGACGGCGGCCTGCAGACGATTGCGGTCAAGCTGCCGGCGATCGTCACCACCGACCTGCGCCTCAACCAGCCGCGCTATGCTTCGCTGCCGAACATCATGAAGGCCAAGAAGAAGCCGCTCGACGAGAAGGCCCCGGCCGATTTCGGCGCCGACGTCACCCCGCGCCTCAAGGTGCTGAAGACCGAGGAGCCGGGCGGCCGTAAGGCGGGCGTCAAGGTCGGCTCGGTGGCCGAGCTGGTCGACAAGCTCAAGAACGAAGCCGGCGTGCTCTAAGGTTCGGAAGGAAAGGGAACAAAAAATGGCAATTCTCCTCATCGCCGAACACGACAACGCAACCGTTTCCGACCAGACCGCCAAGGCGCTGTCGGCCGCGCTGAAGATCGGTTCCGACGTCGACGTGCTGGTCGCCGGCAAGGGCGCCAAGGGCGCTGCCGACGCCTCCGCCAAGCTGAAGGGCGTGCGCAAGGTGCTCCTGGTCGAAGCCGACGAGCTCGCAGAGCGTCTGGCCGAGCCGCTCGCCGCCACGATCGTGGCGCTGGCCGGCAACTACGACACCATCGTTGCCCCGGCCACCGCATCGGGCAAGAACGTTGCGCCGCGCGTCGCCGCGCTGCTCGACGTCTCGCAGATCTCGGAAATCATCGAAGTGGTGTCGTCCGACACCTTCAAGCGGCCGATCTATGCCGGCAACGCCATCCAGACGGTGCAGTCGGGCGAGGCCAAGAAGGTCATCACCGTGCGCACGGCCGGCTTCCAGGCCGCCGAGGCAAGCGGTTCGGCCCCGGTCGAGACCGTCGGCGCTGCCGCCAACCCAGGCCTGTCGAGCTTCATCGAGAACAAGCTGTCCGAAAGCGATCGTCCGGAGCTGACCTCGGCTCGCATCATCATCTCCGGCGGCCGCGCGCTCGGCTCGGCGGAGAAGTTCCAGGAGGTGATCCTGCCGGTGGCCGACAAGCTCGGCGCCGCGGTCGGCGCCTCGCGCGCCGCGGTCGATGCCGGCTACGCGCCGAACGACTGGCAGGTAGGCCAGACCGGCAAGGTCGTGGCTCCCGAGCTCTACATCGCCGTCGGCATCTCGGGCGCGATCCAGCACCTCGCCGGCATGAAGGACTCGAAGGTCATCGTCGCCATCAACAAGGACGAGGAGGCGCCGATCTTCCAGGTTGCCGACTACGGCCTCGTCGGCGACCTCTTCACCATCCTGCCGGAACTCGAAAAGGCGCTTTGACGCGGTTCGGGCAAGCATATTAAAATACGGTGGCCGGGGTAGACGAAACTACCCCGGCCATTTAGTTTGCACTGCACAAAAATGTGGCCGAAAAGGCCTATGACGGGATCTGTGTAATGAGCAAGAGTATCGAAACGGTCGGTATTGTCGGCGCAGGCCAGATGGGCGGCGGCATCGCCCATGTCGCGGCACTCGCCGGCTACAAGGTGTTGATGTACGACATTTCCAGCGATCGGATCGAGAAGGGCATCGCCACCATCAGCGGCAACATGGCCCGCCAGGTGAGCGCCGGCAAGCTGGCCGAGGACGAGCGCCAGAAGGCGCTTTCGCACATACAGCCCGCTCACCAGCCCGCCGATCTCGCCGCGGCCGACCTCGTCATCGAAGCAGCTACCGAGGACGAAACGATCAAGCGCAAGATCTATGCGCAGCTCTGCCCGGTGCTGAACCCGACAGCCATCCTGGCCACCAACACCTCCTCGATCTCGATCACGCGGCTGGCCGCACAGACCGACCGCCCCGAGCGCTTCATCGGCATCCACTTCATGAACCCCGTGCCGGTGATGAAGCTGGTGGAGCTGGTGCGCGGCATCGCCACCGACGACGGGACCTTCGAGGCGGCAAAGGAATTCGTCCACCGTCTCGACAAGACCACCACCGTCTCGGAAGATTTCCCCGCCTTCATCGTCAACCGCATTCTGCTGCCGATGATCAATGAGGCGATCTACACGCTCTATGAGGGCGTCGGCTCGGTGGAAGCCATCGACACCGCCATGCGGCTCGGCGCCAATCATCCGATGGGCCCGCTGCAGCTGGCCGACTTCATCGGTCTCGACACCTGCCTGTCGATCATGCAGGTGCTGCATGACGGCTTGTCGGACTCGAAGTACCGCCCCTGCCCGCTCTTGGTGAAGTATGTCGAGGCCGGCTGGCTCGGCCGCAAGACCGGCCGCGGCTTCTACGACTATCGCGGCGAGCATCCGGTTCCGACGCGCTGATTTCAGCTTTGGGCTGCGGCTCGCTGGATAGGCGAGCCGCAGCCTCGTTCAGCTTCCCTATTCAGCGGCCTGCCGCCCGGCTTTCGGCCGCACATTGTGATTGATCCGGAACAGGTTCTGCGGATCGTAGCGCTGCTTGATCTCCACGAGACGCTTGTAATTGGCGCCATAGGCCGCCTCGACGCGATCCACCTCATCCGCCGGCATGAAGTTGATATAGGCCGTGCCGATGGCCAGCGGCTTGGCATCTTCGAACAGGCGCCGCGCCCAGTCGATGCACGCCTTGTCCATCGCCGGATCGCGCCAGCGCGCGTGCACGTTCATGACGAAATGCGGTAGACGCTGCGGGAATGCGGTTGCACCGGCGGGAACGCGGCTGGCCGCGCCGCCGACATAGCCGATGAATATCTCACATTCGGGTCCGGGGAGTTCGCGCACCGCGCCGAGCAGCAGATCGATTGCCGCATCCGATAGCTCAGCGAAGTCGTGGCTCTTCCAGTAGTTCCGCGCACCGGGTGCCAGCAACGGATCGAACGCTTGTTGCCAGCCGGCGAAGGGATTGGGGCCTACGACATCGGCAAGCGGCTTTCCGATCGCCCGCATCCGCTCCGCAGCCTTCTCGCCCTCCTCGATCGAGCCGCTGTAGCACATGGCCAGCACCAGAATTTCCTTGCCGTGCCACCCGGCCGGCAGGAAGGGCAATGGCGGCGCCTGACGCATCACGGCCCAGCAAGTGTATTCCTCGGGAGAAGCGGCAAACGCATCGCGATATTCGCGCAAGACGGTTCTGGCATCGGCAAAGGGATGCACGACGAGACCCGACAGCACTTCCGGGCCGACCTTGTGCAGCCGGAAATCGAATGCCGTGACGATACCGAAATTGCCGCCGCCGCCGCGTAGCGCCCAGAACAAGTCCGGGTTTTCCGTTTCGCTGGCACGGATCAGATCGCCGGCTGCCGTGACGACGTCTGCGGACAGCAGGCTGTCGCATGTCAGGCCATACTTACGGGTCAGCCAGCCGAAGCCGCCGCCGAGTGTCAGCCCAGCAATGCCGGTGGTGGAGTTGATGCCGGTCGGCACAGCAAGTCCGAAGGCCTGCGTTTCGCGGTCGACATCGGCCAGCGTCGCCCCGGGCTCGACCCGGGCCGTTTGCGCGGCGGCGTCGACCTTCACCGCTTTCATCTGCGAGAGGTCGATCATCAGGCCGCCGTCGCAGACTGCGCTTCCGGCAATGTTGTGGCCGCCGCCGCGTATGGCGACGAGCAGATTGTTGGCGCGGGCGAATTGCACCGCGTTGATGACATCTGTTGCATTGGCACAGCGGACGATGAGGCCCGGCTTGCGGTCCACCATGGCGTTCCAGATGGTCCGCGCCTCCTCATAGGCGCCGTCCTTCTCGCGCAGAAGGCGGTCGCCGAATCCGGCAGAAAGCGCTTCGATGGCCGCCGCGCTGATGACTGTCTTGCCGGATTCGAGAGTAGTGAGGCTAAGGTCGGTCATGGGCAAGTCTCCCGCTAGGGTGATGATCGTCCCCCATGACAGGAATTGTGCGCCTCTCAGGGTCGGCGCACAAGAAGCCCAGGCGGCGCGCGAGGCGCCGGGGCGATTATTTGCCGATCGCGGCGTCCACCAGGCGCATGGCGTCGGGGCTGGCCCATTCGGCGGGGCCGTTCATATGCGCGAGCAGGCAGCCCTCGCCGTCGACCAGAAGCGTCACCGGCAAGCCGAGCGCCAGCCCGCGCGTCTTCAACTCGTTGAACAGGTCGAGCGAGTTGTCGCGATAGAGCGAGAGCTTGTCGACATTGATCTCCGAGAGGAACTTCTTCGGCTTTTCATTATCGCCGGTGTCGACATTGACCGCGACGACCTCGAACTTGTCGCTGCCCTTGTCCTTCTGCAGCGCATTGAGAGCCGGCATCTCGGCGCGGCAGGGCGCGCACCACGTGGCCCAGAGATTGACCAGCAGCGTCTTGCCGGAGTGATCCGCCAGCGTCATCGGCTTGCCGTCCGGCGCGGTGAAAGCGAGGCTCTTGACCGACTGCGGCGGGTCGGCCGGCAGCATCGCCGCGATCTCGCCGGTGGCGGCCGCGCCGAGGGCCTTGGCCTTGTCGGCCTTTGCCGCGCAGGCGGCGTTGTCGGCGCTGTTTGCCATGGCGACGGGCGCATTGGCAGGCACCTGCTGGGCCACGGCCGGCGCATTGTTGCCAGACAGGGTGTTGCTGACATATACCGCGATCGCACCGGCAAGTGCGCCGGCGACTGCCGCGATGACCAGAAGACGCGCGGTCGGCATGAGTTTCTTTCCGTCAGCCATTCACTTCAATCTCCGGAGCCCGGTTACCACGATGAGCGACAAGAAGGCCAGCAATCAGATGTGGGGCGGACGTTTTGCCTCGGGCCCGGCTGCGATCATGGAGGCCATCAACGCCTCGATCGGTTTCGACAAGAAGCTTCACGCGCAGGATATCCGCGGCTCCATCGCCCATTCGCAGATGCTGGCCGAAACGGGCATTATTACCGAACAAGATCAAGAAAAAATCGCTCACGGCCTGAACACGATTTTGAAAGAGATCGAGGACGGCAAGTTCGAATTCTCGAGCCGGCTGGAAGACATCCACATGAATGTCGAGGCGAGGCTTGCCGAACTCATCGGCCCGGCCGCCGGCCGCCTGCACACGGCCCGCTCGCGCAACGACCAGGTGGCTGTCGACTTCCGCCTCTGGGTGAAGGACGAGTTCCACCGCGTGGCCGTGGCCTTGAAGGGCCTGATTGAGGTGTTCCTTGTCCGCGCCGAGGAACATGCCGCCACCGTCATGCCCGGCTTCACGCATATGCAGACGGCCCAGCCGGTGACCTTCGGCCACCACTGCATGGCCTATGTGGAAATGTTCAGCCGCGACCTGTCGCGTGTGCGTGACGCCATCGAACGTATGGACGAAAGCCCGCTGGGCGCGGCCGCATTGGCCGGCACGGGCTTCCCGATCGATCGCTTCCGCACGGCCAAGGCGCTCGGCTTCCGCGAGCCGACCCGCAATTCGCTCGACAGCGTTTCCGACCGCGATTTCGCGCTGGAGTTTTTGTCCATCGCATCCATCTGCGCCACTCATCTGTCGCGCCTGGCCGAGGAGATCGTCATCTGGTCGACGCCGCAGTTCGGCTTCGTGCGGCTGTCCGACAGCTTCTCGACCGGCTCCTCGATCATGCCACAGAAGAAGAACCCCGACGCCGCCGAGCTGGTGCGCGCCAAGACCGGCCGCGTCAACGGCCATCTGATCGGCCTGCTGACGGTGATGAAGGGCCTGCCGCTCGCCTATTCGAAAGACATGCAGGAAGACAAGGAAGCGGTGTTCGACGCCGCCGAGACGCTCGACCTGATGCTGGCGGCCATGACCGGCATGATGGGGGATATGACCATCAACGACGCGGCGATGAAGAAGGCCGCCGGCTCGGGCTATTCCACCGCCACCGACCTGGCCGACTGGCTGGTACGGACGCTCGGCCTGCCCTTCCGCGAGGCGCATCACGTCACCGGCCGCGCCGTCGCACTTGCCGAGAGCAAGAAGGTCGGGCTGGAAAAGCTCGCTCTGGAGGACCTGCAGTCGATCCATTCCGGCATCACGGCAGACATCTTCTCGGTCCTGTCGGTGCAGAATTCCGTCAAGAGCCGCACCTCCTTCGGCGGCACGGCGCCCGCCGAAGTGCGCCGCCAGATCCGCTACTGGAAGAAGCGCATCGCCAAGGCGTAGCGAGACGAGGCGCGCTGCTGCCACGCGGCGCGCCAATCACGCGAACTTGGAATTGCCGGGGGTGCAAAGCCGCGAAAATTTCGCTAGAAGCAGGCAACGGATTTTCTCGGGACGGATGACACGGATGACCGGCAGCAGACTTCTTACCACGCTAGTGCTTCTGTCGGTGGTTGCCGCCGCCTCGGCCTGCGGGCGCAAGGCCGGCCTCGACACCCCCTACGAAGCGGCCGTGCAGGCGCGCAAGGATGCCGAGAAAGCCAACCAGCCAGTGCCGCCGGAGCCGGCGCCACCGGTCGCCGACAGGCACTTCATCCTCGACGGCCTGATCTGAGCGTCGCGTTCGCAAACGCACATCTACCGGAACCCTGCCAGTGAACCATTTCGAATACCGTAACGGCGTGCTGCATGCCGAAGACGTGCCACTACCCGAGATCGCGGCAGCCGTCGGCACCCCATTCTATTGCTATTCCACCGCCACGCTGACCCGCCATTTCAACGTGTTCCGCCAGGCATTCGCCGATCTCGATGCGCTGGTCTGCTATGCGCTCAAGGCAAATTCCAATCAGGCGGTGCTGAAGACGCTGGCAAAGCTCGGCGCCGGCGCCGACGTGGTGTCGGAAGGCGAGATGCGCCGGGCGCTGGCCGCAGGCATTCCGGGCAACAGGATCCTGTTCTCGGGCGTGGGCAAGACCGCGCGCGAGATGGACCTGGCGCTCGAGAACGACATCCTCTGCTTCAACGTCGAATCCGAGCCCGAGCTGGAGCTTCTGTCTGCCCGCGCGGTGGCGGCCGGCAAGAAGGCGCCGGTTTCGCTGCGCATCAATCCGGACGTCGACGCCAAGACCCACAAGAAGATCTCCACCGGCAAGGCCGAGAACAAGTTCGGCATACAGTGGCAGCGGGCGCGGGCCGTCTATGCCCGCGCGGCCGAGCTGCCGGGCATCCGCATCACCGGCATCGACATGCATATCGGCAGCCAGATCACCGAGCTGCAGCCCTTCGACGATGCCTTCGCGCTGTTGGTCGAACTGGTCGAGACGCTGAAGGCGGACGGCCACGCCATCGATCATGTCGATCTCGGCGGCGGTCTTGGCATTCCCTACCGCACCGACAACTCGCCCCCGCCCCTGCCCGACGCCTATGCGGCGGTGGTGAAGAAGCATGTCGCCAAGCTTGGCCTGAAGGTGATGTTCGAGCCGGGCCGGCTGATCGTCGGCAATGCCGGCATCCTGGTTTCGGAAGTCATCTATGTGAAGGAAGGCGACGCCAAGAACTTCCTGATCGTCGATGCGGCGATGAACGACCTGATCCGTCCGACGCTCTACGACGCCTTCCACGACATCAAGCCGGTGGTGCAGCCGCCAGTGGATGCGCCGCGCATGAATGCCGACGTCGTGGGCCCCGTCTGCGAGACCGGCGATTTCCTCGGCCAGGACCGCGACCTGCCGCGCATGAAGCCGGGCGACCTGATCGCCGTCAGCACTGCCGGCGCTTATGGCGCGGTGCAGTCCGGCACCTACAACACCAGGCTTCTAGTGCCTGAGGTTCTGGTCAATGGCGACAGCTTCCATGTCATCCGTCGGCGCCAGACTTATGAGGAGCTGATCGGCCTCGATTCGCTGCCCGACTGGCTTTGAACGCGGCGGCTTGGGCAATCACGATTTCTTGCCTCGCCTCGTCTTTGCCGCGTTTGTTGCTATGCTTTCTCTGATGAGGTCGCGCCATCGCGCACCCGGAAAGGGTCGATGACGGAAACGACGACGAAAGCTGCTGACAAGGGTTTTGCCCGGCGCCTTGGCCGCGCCAGGGCGGCTACTCTTGTCGCCATGATGGTGGAACGCGGCTGGCCGCTGGTGCTGCCGCTTCTCGTCACCATCAGCCTGTTCGTCAGCCTCTCCTGGCTCGGCGTCTTCCGCATCCTGCCGGAAATGGCGCGCTTCGGTCTGCTTGGCCTCTTTGCGCTCGCAGCACTCGCCGCGCTCTATCCGCTTCGCTTCTATCGCCAGCCCACACGCATTGAGGTCGACCGCCGTATCGAAGCTGCGAGCAAGCTGCCGCACACGCCGGTGCTGGTGCAGACCGACAAGCCGAGCGGCGAGCAGACCGCCTTCTCGCAGGCGCTGTGGCGCGAGCACCAGCGCCGCATGGCCGAAAAGCTCGCCGACGTCGACAGCGACCTGCCGCGCACGCGGGTGCCCGAGCGCGACCCGTGGGGCCTGCGCGACGCCGCCGCGCTGCTGCTGGTCATCGCCTTTGCCTTTTCCCAGGGACCGTTCGGCGGCCGCATCGGCGACGCCTTTCGGGCAGGCCTCGGCTTTGAGACCGTCCCGCCGCGCATCGATGCCTGGGTCACTCCGCCGACCTATACCGGCAAGGCACCGCTGTTCCTGACGGCAGACGCCAACAATCACGAGAACGGCCCCCTCACCGTGCCGCAGGGCAGCGAGGTGCAGCTGCGCGTCACCGGCGGTTCGGGCAACGAAACGCTCTCCTTCACCGATGCGGATGGCACCGGGCATGAGATCCCTCTCAAGGATCCCGCAAAGCCTTCGCAAGAATCCGCGCAGTCGGATGCACAGGCTGCGATCCGCCAGTTTGCCGGCAAGCTCGAAACGAACGGCGTGCTGGCGCTCGACTCGAGCGGCCGGGAGCTGCGCAGCTGGACCTTCTCCGTCACCCCCAACACGCCGCCGACGATCCGTTTCCTCGACGACCCGAAGCAGGCAGCCAACGGCGCGCTGGAGCTGAACTACCAGATCCTCGACCAGTATGGCGCGGCTTCCGCCAAGGCCGAGTTCGCACTGGCCGACCCGCAGAGCCAGGACGCCGAGCCGCTCTACAAGGCTCCCGAGCTTGCGCTTGCCCTGCCGCCGCGCGGCGGCGACGGCAAGGTCAGGATGTCGCGTGATCTGACCGATCACGCCTGGGCCGGCAGCAAGGTGCGGCTGACCCTCAAGGTCACTGATGACGCCGGTCTGGAAGCGACCAGCGAGACCAAGACCTTCGTCCTGCCCGAGCGGCCGTTCAGCAACCCGCTTGCCCGCGCGGTCGTGGAAGACCGGCGCATCCTGTCGCTCGACGCCAACCAGAAGCCCTATGTGCTCGATCTCCTCGACGCCATCACGCTGCGGCCCGAGGACACGATACCGAGCATCGCCAACTATCTCGGTCTCATGGCCGGCCGCTCCCAGCTCAAACTGGCGCAGAGCAACGATCAGCTGCGCGCCGTCGCCGACTATTTCTGGGAGATGTCGCGGGCCATCGAGGACGGCGCGCTGTCGAACGCCGAAAAGCGCCTGCGCCAGGCGCAGGAGGCGCTTAAGCAGGCGCTGAAGAATGGCGCCAGCGACCAAGAGATCGACAAGCTCATGAAAGAGCTGCGCCAGGCGATGAACGACTTCATCAAGGAGTTTGCCGAGCGCGCCAAGCGTGATCCGAACCTTGCCCAGCAGCAGCTGCCACGCGATGCCCAGGAACTGCGGCAGAGCGACCTCGAGCGCATGATGGATCAGATCGAGAACCTGGCGAAGTCGGGCAATCGCGATATGGCCGAGCAGATGCTGTCGCAGTTGCAGGACATGATGAACAACCTGCAGGCCAACCGCCAGCAGCAGCCGGGCCAGAATGGCGAGCAGAGCGAGATGCATCAGCAGATGAACAAGCTCGGCGAGATCATGCGGCGCCAGCAGGAGATGATGAACGAGACGTTCCGCCTGGACCAGAAGCAGCGCGGCCAGCAAGATGACGAGTTCGGCGACTGGCAGCAGGGCATGCAGGACAACCGCGACCGCGATGCCGAACGCGGCGGCGACCAAGGCCAGGGGCAGCAGGGCCAGAACGGCCACCAGATGACGCCCGAGGAATTCCGCGATGCGCTGAAGCAGCTGCAGGAAGGCCAGGGCAAGCTGCAGAAGGATCTTGATGGGCTGACGAAAGGCCTCAAGGACCTCGGTATCGAGCCCGGCAAGGGATTTGGCGACGCGGGCGATGCGATGGGCCAGGCCAAGGAAGCGCTCGGCGAAGGCGAAGGCAACCGCGCCGTCGGCGAGCAGGGCCGCGCATTGGAGGCCCTGCGCCGCGGTGCCCAGGACATGATGAAGCAGATGCAGCAGGCGATGGAAGGCGAGCAGGGCACCGGGCCGAACGGCCGGCAGCAGGGCGCCGACCGCGATCCGCTCGGCCGTCCGCGCGGCACCACCGGCCCGGATTTCGGCAACACGGTCAAGGTGCCGGACCAGATCGACGTCCAGCGTGCCCGCCAGATCCTCGATGCCATCCGCAAGCGGCTCGGCAATGCGCTGAGCCCCGAGCTCGAAAGGCAGTATCTGGAACGCCTGCTCGAGATGCGCTGAGCGTCCTCCACGCTCTTTCGCGGATATCAGCCTATCTAGCCAAGCTCTGTGCCAGTTCCGCATCCAGTGCAGCGGCGCGCTGATAGGCCGGGCGTGCCTGCAGCCGCGCCAGATAGTCCTTGAACACCGGCTTTTCCGGCAGCACCTGCAGGACATGGATGGCGTAGTGGATGCCGCTCCCGATCTGCACGTCGGCCGAAGTGAAGCTGTCGCCGGCGATGTAGGGCCTGGATGAAAGCGTGCGCTCCAGATTGGCGACCATCTCGTCGAACGAGCCGTAGGAATAGCGGCCGCCCATGAAGTCGATGCCGTTCGACTTGGCGGCAACCACCGGATCGAAGACCGAATCGGAATAGACCAGCCAGGTCAGCCACGCCGCACGCGCCTTGTCGGCAATGGCGGGCGCCAACCCGACCTCGGGAAAGGCCTCCGAAAGATAGATGGAGATCGCGGCCCGCTCGGTGACGATCGTGCCGTCATGGTCGATCGCCGGCACCTTCTTGTTGGGCTGGATGCTGCGGTAGCTCTCCGGCGCACCGCCCGGCGCTCTGAGGTTCATCAATTCGATCTCGTAGGGCACGCCCAGCTCCTCGAGGAGCCAGCGCACGCCGGACGAACGCGACCAGGGCATGTGATAGAACTTGATCATAGACATTGTCCTCTCCGACTGTTCGCAGGGACAATATCAGCATACTCCTGACAACTCACTGTCAGGAGTCTGTCGGGATATTCAATTTCCGGGCTACGGGACAGTCACCACCAGCCGCGAATAGAACGCCTCGCGGATCGCGTCCGCCATGCCCTTGATCGCCTCGCTCGTGGCTCCCGGTGCGCGGTGCAGCACGACGTTGGAGGCGTCGATGTCGCCAAAGCCTTCCGCGGCGGTCAGTTCGCGGCAATCGGGCGGAATGTTGGAGCGCGACACTGGCGCGATCGCCAGGCCCGAGGCCACGGCAAGCTTCAGCCCGCCCGTGGTGTCGCTGGTATAGGCGACGCGATAGGGGTAGCCGCGATCCTCGAGCGACCTCAGCGCGAAATCCTTGCACCAGCCATCGCGGTTGTAGAGCGCCACCGGCAGCGGCCGCTCCTCATGCTGACAATGCAGGTTCGAGGTTACCCACACGGTCGGGTCGCGCATCAACACCTCGCCGTCGGAATAGTCCTCCCATTCGAACACCACCGCGAGGTCAAGCTCGCCAGCCTCCAGCGCTTCGATCTGCGAGGCCGAATGGGCATATCTGACGGTGATCTCCACCTTCGGATGCTGCTTAGAAAACATGCCGAGCGCACGCGACAGGATGGAATAGCTGTACTCCTCGGGGATGCCGATGCGAACCGGGCCGTCCAGCGGCTTGGCCTTGAGCGAAGCGGCCGTTTCCTCGATCAGCGAGACGATGCGGCGGGCATTGATGATCAGCTCCTGCCCTCTGCGGGTGAGCGAAACCCCGCGCGAGCCGCGGTCGAACAGCGCTTCGCCGATCATGTCCTCCAGCCGCTTGATCTGCATCGACACGGCCGACTGCGTGCGGCTGACCTGCTCCGCGGCCTTGGTGAAATTGCCCGCCTCGGCCACGGCCACGAAGGTGCGCAGCAGGTCGCTGTCGAGATGGATGGTCATGTCGCCGCCATAAGGAAATCTGATGGCTGGCATCATTCCAATTCGTTTGAAACATGTCAATCGACCGGCCATACCTGAGCGCGAGACCGAAATGCAATCGACGGCATCGCCATGCGCTGGAGCCGTTCCGGGCAAAAAGTCCTCACTCACCCGCTGTCCTCTGGGCCGCGGGTTCTTTTTGTTCCATGCCTGCCGCAGCGGGCATAATCAGGGCCTATCTGGAATGCAGAACCGTATCGTCGCCGGCATCGCATGTCTCTGCCTCGGCGTGCTGGTGTTTTCCACGCAGGACCCGCTGATCAAGGCGGTGTCGGACCGCTATCCGGTGATGGAGGTCATGGCTATACGCTGCGTCGTGGCGCTACCCATCATGCTCCTTCTCGTGCACCGGGATGTCGGGCTGGGCGCGCTCGTCTCGCGCAATTTCGGCCTGCTCAGCCTCAGGGCACTGACCCTGTTTGCCTCCTACACCGCCTATTATCTGGCGCTGGCGGCGCTTCCGCTGGCCGATGCGGTGGCGCTCTACTTCATGGCGCCGCTGTTCATCATGGTGCTGTCGGGCCCCTATCTCGGAGAGCGCGTGAGCTGGCAGAGCTTCGCAACCGTGTCGGTCGGCCTCGTCGGCGTGCTGGTCATGCTGCGGCCGGGCGGCGGCATGTTCGAATGGGCAGCACTTCTGTCACTGCTGTCGGCCGGCCTCTACGGCTTTGCGCAGATGACGGCGCGCAAGCTCGGCGCAACCGAATCCTCGACGGTCATGAGTTTCTACCAGAACGGCGTCTACCTGCTCGGCGCGATCGTCACCGCCCTAGTCTTCATGGTCGTCGATGTCGGCCACATCACCCATCCGAGCCTGCGCTTCCTGACGCGCGGCTGGGAGTGGCCGACCACCGGCGACTTCTTGATGATGGCTTCGTGCGGCGTAATCGCCTCGGCCGGCATGACCCTGCTGTCGCAGGCCTACCGGCTGGCCCCGGCCAACATCGTGGCGACGTTCGAATACACCGGCATCCTGTGGGCGCCGCTGTGGGGCTTTCTCTTCTTCGCCGAAGTACCGCACACATCGACCGTCCTCGGCGGCGTACTGATCGTCGGCGCCGGCCTCTTCGCCCTCAACGCAAGGCAGAGCGAAAAAGTGCCGGCCTGAGGCGGGCTGAAAGGGCGGACCGGCCAACATGCCGCTCTTTTTTTGCAGCCTGGGCAACCCTATCTGGCGGAAACCGACCGGTTTTCACCAGACAAAGAGTTGCCATTGCCGAACTCCAAGCCTCCCAAGCGCGCGCTACTGATCGTCAATCCCAGGGCGCGCCGTGGCACAGGCTCCGTCGCGTCAGCCGTCAGCGTGCTCGAACGGGGCGGCCTGGCCGTCACCGAGGAAAAGGCCGCCGAAAATGAACCGCTCACCGAGCTCATCCGACGCAAGGCATCCAGCTTCGACCTCATCGTGCTCGGCGGCGGCGACGGCACGCTGAACACGGCCGCGCCGGGCCTGGTGGATGCAGGCCTGCCCCTCGGCGTTCTGCCGCTCGGCACCGCTAACGACTTTGCCCGCACCGTCGGCATTCCGGCCGACCCGACCAAGGCCGCCGAGGTGATCGTCGCGGGCTCGCTCGCGCCTATCGATCTCGGCGAGGTCAACGGCCATTTGTTCTTCAACGTCGCCAGCATCGGCTTCAGCGCCGAGCTGGCCGCCGACCTGACCTCACACGCCAAGAAGCGTTGGGGCAAGCTGGGCTACGCCATCGTTGCGGCGCGGCTGCTCGCGCGCTCGCAGCTGTTCAGCGCCCATCTCGACCATGACGGCACGACCGAGAAGATCAGGACGATGCAGGTGTCGGTCGGCAACGGACGCCACTATGGCGGCGGCATGACGGTGGAGGAAAGCGCCACCGCCGATGACGGCACGCTCGATTTCTACAGCCTGGAGGTCGACCACTGGTGGCGGCTTCTGGCGCTGCTGCCGAGCCTCAGGAAGGGCACACAGGGCCGCTGGGACGATGTGCGGGCTTTCCGTACCACTGAGGTGACAATCCGCACCAGCAAGCCCCGGCCGGTCAATACGGACGGCGAATTGTGCACTACAACGCCGGCGCATTTCCGCATCCGGCCGAAGGCGCTTCAGGTGTTCAGGCCGTCCTCGTAGCCGAAGCTACGACCGCTAGGTCAGACCTCGCCCTTGACGACGCCGACGAAGGGCAGTTCGCGGAAAGCATGGGCCACGTCCATGCCGTAGCCGACGACGAAGGAGTCGGGGCAATCGAAGCCGACATAATCGGCGTTGAGCGAGGTCTGGCGGCGCATGCGCTTGTCGAGCAACACGGCGATCGAGCAGCTCTTGGCGCCGCGCGACAGCATCAGCTCGCGCGTGTAGGATAGCGTCTTGCCCGACTCCAGAATGTCGTCGATCAGGAGCACGTCGCGGCCATTCACCTCGTTGTCGATGTCGCGCAGCACGCGCACTTCGCCGCTGGTGGTGCCGCTGCCATAGCTCGAAATGAAGATGAACTCGACTTCAGGCGACAGGCCGACATCGTGCATGGCGCGAATGAGATCGGCAGCGAAAATGAACGAGCCTTTCAGGACGGAAATGACCAGGAGGTCGGTGTAATCGCGCGAGGCGATCTCCTTGGCCAGCTCGAGATTGCGCCGGGCGATCGCCGAGGCGCTGAACAGAACTTCGATATCCTTGCCGCGAACAGCCGGCATAGTCTTACTCTCCAAAGGCGACCGTAACGGTCTTTACGCCGTTCTTAGGCACCGCAAGGCGAGACGAAAAGGCAAATCTTCCACCGGGTGCCAAGGGTGTCTGTGATGTCCCCAGCTTGTAAAAGGTAGCGCGCCCGTCCTCTCCGGTCACGTGAATTTCCAATTCCGGCAGCATGCCCGCGAGGCTGCCGCCATTTGTAGCCTCCCCGTCGACGAACAGAATCTGCCCCCCGCCCGTCGTCTCGACGCGCGACTTGACCCCGGCAATGGTGAAGAAGGGTGCTGCCTCGGCCGACCCGGGAAGCGGCAATTGGCTAAGCAGCATGTGCCCGCCCGATATCCAGAAGGCGGCCACGACCAATCCGCCGCCGACCGTCCAGAAGGCCGGCCCGCCGCGCTTGGCGAACGGCTGAAAGGCACGGCGCTCACGGACTTTGCGTTGCAGCATCTCCATGCCGGTCGTCGACGCACCATTGGGCACGAACGTTTTTGGCTGGCGCTCTGCTCCAGGCTGGCGCTGCTCGGGCGAAGCGACGATCTCGAAGTCAGCGTCGACGATGTCCGGATCGATTTCAGGGCGCAATGCACCGCCCATGACGGAGGCATCCGTCATGATCTCGCCGGAAACCGGGCGTGCGGTGCGACCGTCTGCCATAGTGGATGGGTTATCCTTTCGAACCGACCCCGATTCCGGAGGTAAACGGAATTGGTTAATGCTTCGCCACCAGATGCGAATCAGGCCCGCTTTTGCAGTGAGAATTAACCGACCGTTAATAGTACGGCCCGAAGGTCGTTTCGACCGCCAGGCGCCCCCGAACACCCAAGGTTTCCGCAATTGATTCGCTTCGAGAACGTCGGCCTGCGCTATGGGATGGGTCCGGAAATTCTCCGCGACATCTCCCTGGATATTCCCGAGCGCTCATTCCAGTTCCTCAGCGGCCCGTCCGGCGCGGGCAAGACCACGCTGTTGCGCCTCTTGTTCCTGTCGCTGAAGCCGACGCGCGGGCTGATCACCGTCTTCGGCAAGGACCGTTCGCGTATCTCCCGGCAGGAACTGCCGCTGATGCGCCGCCGCATCGGCGTGGTGTTCCAGGATTTCCGCCTGCTCGACCACATGACGACCTATGAGAACGTCGCGCTGCCGCTCCGCGTGCGCGGGCGCGAGGAAGCGAGCTATCGCAGCGACGTCACCGAGCTGCTGAAATGGGTGGGCCTTGGCGAGCGCATGCATGTGCTGCCGCCAGTCCTGTCGGGCGGCGAGAAGCAGCGCGCGGCGATTGCCCGCGCCCTGATCGAACAGCCGGAGATGCTGCTGGCCGACGAACCCACCGGCAATGTCGATCCGCCTCTGGCGCGCCGGCTGCTCAGGCTCTTCATCGAGCTCAACCGCTTGGGAACCGCGGTCGTGATCGCCACCCACGATCTCGCCCTGATGGATCAGGTCGATGCCCGGCGCATGATCCTCGCCAATGGAAGGCTCGACATCTATGACTGAGCTTAACGGCGAAGAAGACCTCTACGAGGCTCCGGTTGCCGCCGAGCCGGCACCGCCCGCTCGTGCGCGGCGCAAGACTGCGCCTATCGTGCCGCCGCAAAGCATCGCCGGTCGGGCGCTGGTCTTCGTCATCGCCATCATGACGTTCCTGTCCTGCCTCACGCTGGGCGCGGTCACGCTGGTGCGCGACACGGCTTCGGTCTGGGAAAACCAGATCGCGCGCGAGGCGACGATCCAGATCAAGCCCGTCGAGGGCGTCGACATGGAAGCGTCGCTGGAGAAGGCGGCGAGCATCGCCAGCCAGTTCACCGGGGTGCGCGGCGTCAAGATCGTCGACCGGGAAGCGACATCCCGCCTGCTCGAGCCCTGGCTCGGGTCGGGCCTCAACATTGACGAGTTGCCGGTGCCGCGGCTGGTCATCGTCACCATCGACGAGGACAACCCGCCGGACTTCGCCGGCATGCGCCAGTTGCTGCAGCCGGAAGTGCCGGGCGTTTCGCTGGACGACCACCGCACCTGGGTCGACCGCCTGGTCGCCATGGCCCGCACCACGGTGACGCTGGGCCTGGCCGTGCTGGTGCTGATGCTGTCGGCCACAGTCCTGACGGTGGTGTTTGCCACACGCGGCGCCATGGCCGGCAATGGCCATATCATCGAGGTGCTGCACTATGTCGGCGCCGAGGCAAAGTTCATCGCGCGCGAATTCCGCCGGCATTTCCTGCTCATCGGCATGAAGGGCGCGGTGGCCGGTGGTGCTGCCGCCATGGCCGTCTTCGTCCTGTTCTGGTGGTGGTCTTCGCGCAATCTCGCCACCCCTCAGGCCGACCAGGCGACCGCCCTGTTCGGCAATTTCGCCATCGGGGTTACCGGATATGCGGGCGCCGCTCTCGTCATCCTGCTGATCGGCGTTCTTACCGCTGCCACTTCGCATGTGACCGTTACGACCTATCTGAAGGACATAGACGTCAGTCATCACGACGGACTCTAGGACCGCTCGACCCCTCGTCGGAACGGGTCACGAAGGACGACGGGTTGTAACGCAATGTGCGGCGGCCGGCCGCGCGTGGCCGCCATACGGAAAATTCCGTGATATGATAACGCGCTTTGATTTGGAGGACGCCGGCTGCGGCATGAGGGACGAGATGCCAACGGCTAGGTCACGTTCGACGCGACTTGTCGCGTTCTTACGCGTGTCCGCTTACGGGCTGGTCGGCGCGGGCGTAGCCTTTGCCGTGGGCTTCGGCATGTTCGCCGACTACATCAGCCGGCTGACCACGCCGAACGATCCGCCCGCTGCCGATGCCATCATCGTGCTGACCGGCGGCCAGGCGCGCATCGACGCCGCGGTCAGCCTCCTCAAATCCGGCAAGGGAAAGCGTCTGCTGATCAGCGGCGTGAACCCGGCCGCCAGCCGCCGTTCGCTGCAACGGGCAACGGGCGGCGACAAAGCGCTTTTCAACTGCTGTGTCGACATCGACCACGCCGCGCTCGACACCATCGGCAATGCCGAGGAGAGCGCCAAGTGGGTCGAAAACCACGACTATTCCAGCATCATCCTCGTCACCAACAACTACCACATGCCGCGCAGCCTGCTGGAGATGCGGCGCTTCATCGAAAAGGTCGAAATGACGCCCTACCCGGTCGTCAACAGCCGTCTCGACGGCGGCAGCTGGATGACCAACCGGGCAGCGCTGCGCGTGCTGTTCACCGAATATACCAAGTATCTCGGCGCGCTTGCCCGCGCCGTGGTGCCGCTGCGCTCGACGCCGGACGGCGTGGCGCTGGTTGATGCGGCCACCACGTCGGTCACCAAGAACAATTGAGCGACCGGCTTTATTCCGGGCCGCCCGGTTTTCCTTTTGCGGCTCTTGGTGTAACCAGCCCTGACATCTTCTTCAGGCTTGACCATGGTCCAAATCCGCTCCCTGGCGTTCAACATCGTCTTCTACGCCAATCTCATTCTCCAGATGATCTTCTGGACGCCCTATTACTTCCTGGTGTCGCGCAAGCGCGCCTGGCTGGTGCCTAAGTTCTGGGCCTGCTCCAGCCTGTGGCTGCAGGAAAAGATCGCCGGCACCAGAAGCGAGGTCACCGGGCAGGAGAACCTGCCGGAGGGCTCCTACATCATCGCGCCCAAGCACCAGTCGTTCTGGGACACGATCGCCTTCCTGCCCTACATTCCGGACGCGCTCTATATCCTTAAGCGCGAGCTGACCTGGATCCCCTTCTTCGGCTGGTACATCGCCAAGATGCGGATGATCCCTGTCAATCGCGGCAGCCGGTCCAAGGCGCTGAAGGCCGCAGTGGCCGCAACCAAGGCCGAGCTTGCCCGTAACAGCCGCCAGCTTATCATCTACCCCGAGGGCACGCGCCGCCCACCTGGGGCCGAGCCCGCCTACAAATGGGGCATCGTGGAGCTCTATACGCAGCTCAACCTGCCGGTCGTTCCGGTGGCGCATGTCGCCGGGCTCTACTGGCCGCGCCGCAAATTCCTGCGCTATCCGGGCACGATCCGCGCGCGCTTCCTGCCGCCGATCCCGCCGGGGCTGGGCAAGGAAGAGTTCATGCAGCGCCTGATCGCCGAAACCGAAGCCGCCTGCGACCAGCTGCTGATCGAAGCGACCAGCACCGACCGCCCGCCGCTGCCGCCGACCGCGGTGGAGCGCCTGAAGGAACTGGGCGTAACCGCCTGAAGAAAGAAGCCCACCCCGAACCGATCGGGGCGGGCTTTTTCAATTCAATCGATAGTCAAGCGCTCGCCGCGTCGAGCTCGGCAATGTCTGCGGCGTCGAGCTTCAGTTCGGCCGAGCGGATCAGGCTGTCCATCTGCACCAGTGAGGTGGCGCTGGCGATCGGCGCGGTAACGCCCGCTCGCGCCATGATCCAGGCAAGCGCGACTTCCGCCGGCTTTGCAGAGCGCCGCGCCGCGACCGCGTCGAGCGCCGCCAGAATGCGCATGCCCCGCGCGTCAAGATAGTGCTTCACGTCCTCGCCGCGGGCACTTTTCCCGAGATCGGCCTCGCTGCGGTATTTTCCTGATAGGAAGCCGCTGGCCAGGCTGAAATAGGTGACGACGCCGATATCCTCGGCCATGCAGAGGTCGCGCAGCGGCCCGTCATAGCTTGCACGGTCGTAGAGATTGTATTCCGGCTGCAGCACGTCATAGCGTGGCAGGTTCTTGTCCTTCGCCACGTTCAGAGCTGCCTTCAGTTGCTCGGCATCGAGGTTGGAGGCGCCGATGTTGCGCACCTTTCCCGTTGCGATCAGCTTCTGGTAAGCGCCGAGCGTCTCCTCGTATGGCGTCTCCGGGTCGAGCCAGTGCGAGAGATAGAGGTCGATCACGTCCGTCTGCAGACGCTTCAGGGAAGCTTCTACCGCGCGGGCAATGTAGCCGGCAGAAAGGTCGCGCTTACCCTGCCCCATGTCCGAACCGACCTTGGTGATGACGATCACCTTGTCGCGGTTGCCGCGGCTCTTCATCCACTTGCCGATGATCGTCTCGGATTCGCCGCCGCTGTTGCCGGACGCCCAGCGCGAATAGACATCGGCCGTATCAATCGTGTTGAGGCCGGCGGCGAAGGCATGGTCGAGCAGGTCGAAGGAAGTCTTTTCGTCCGCGGTCCAGCCGAAGACATTGCCGCCAAGCACCAGCGGCGCGATTTCGAGGTCGGTGCGTCCTAGACGTCGTTTCTGCAAGATCTGCTCTCCATGGTTTGTCGGGCCGCGCAGGCAGCCTCCACAGTCAAGCTATGTTGCGCCCGCGACCGTTCAAACCCGAACCAATGGATTTCCCCTCAAAAGATTGCGAGCATTCTCAACCGGCGTTGAGCTGCCCCGCCACCCGCTCCAGCCAGTGGTCGCGGATGCCGAGCGCCTCGAGGTGCTTGAGGGTGTTCATGACGTATTCCTCGTTGCGCCCGGACTGGCCGACCGCGCCGGCGACAATGCTGGCCGCTTCAGCTTCGTGGAGACCTCCGGCATATTGTTCGTGCTTGCGGTCGACCACGTAACAGATGGCCTCGACGTTGCCGCCGGCATCGAGCTGCACCATATGGGTCCGCTCGAGATAGACGTTGGTGACCAGTTCGCGTTCACGCAGATAGGCGACCACCTCCTCGCGCAGGTCGCCCGGCACGCGGAACGCCAGACCGACGCAGGAGCCGCCACGATCGAGCCCCAGCACCAGGCCGGGGCGTTCGCGCGTGCCGCGATGCACATAGGAGCGCACGCAAAGCGAACGCCTATAGCCGTGCAAATGGGCACGCCGGGTTTCAACATGCGCAAAACCTGGGCGCCAGATTAGCGAGCCGTAGCCAAAAACCCAAAAATCGCCCATATCGCCAAGACAACTCCGTATGCAGCGCTCGGCGCTGCTTCGGGGTCATGGGTAAAGTATCATCGCCAAAAGGGGAAACCGGTTTTTTGCTGCGCCGTCCTTCGGAACGGAAAAGACCACCCCAGACCAAAGGATCGACGCAACGATGCCGCCAGAAGTGAGCAGCAAGCCAAACTACGGTCGCCGTGTCATGTGGCTGGCGGTGGTTGTCGTCATCCTGTGCGGCGGCTACACGATGGGCTGGTTCTACCTTGCCGACAAGCTCGAGGCCAAGGCCAAGACCAGCCTTGCGGAGCTGAACCGCGACGGCGTCGTGGCCGAGTGCACCAATCCCGTCGCGCGCGGCTTCCCGTTCCGCCTCGGCCTGTTTTGCGACCGCATTGCCTTCGACGATGCCAGGCAGGGCCTTAGCGTTTCGGCCGGAAGCTTCCGCTCAGTCGGCCAGGTCTACGATCCCACTCACCTGATCGCTGAACTCGATGGCCCGGCGCGCATCGACACGCCGCGGACCGAACCGTTTGCGCTGGACTGGGACAATCTGCGCGCCAGCGTTCGCCTCGCGCGGCCGCTGCCGGAACGGGTCTCGGTGGAAGGCCACCAGCTGCGGGCGTCGACCGTCTCCGGCAAGTCGCTGGCGACCATCGATACCTTCGAAGGCCACATGCGCCCTGACGGCGCCAATCTCGACCTCGCCGGTACGTTCTCCAATCTGCTGCTCGACTCCTCGCTGGTGCAGGGGCGAACCCTGCCGCTTTTGTCGGGCGACACCGATCTGACCATCAACAATGGCGTGGAACTGGTCGGCAACCGGACCGAGAGCCTGCGCGGCCAGTCCGGCACCATCCGCAACCTGGACCTGTCCACGAACGAGAAGACTGGGATTTCGCTGAACGGGCCGTTCTCGGTCGATCAGGATGGGCTGCTTGATGCCGATCTGCGCGTCACCGTTCGCGACCCGCAAGGACTGGCGACGGTGCTGGCCGGCGTGGTGCCCGAAAAGAGCCGGGAGATCCAGCAAGGTTTTATGGGCCTGTCGATACTCGGGCCGTCGCCTTCGCTGCCGCTCAAGATCGTCAAGGGCAAGATCTCGCTTGCCTTCATCAAGCTCGGCCAGGTTCCGCCGCTGCAGTAGCGCGACGGGAAACGACGACGCAGGGTGGCCCCGCGTCGCAGGCTAAGAACAAGGCGTCGAGCGTCAGCTCTTTGCCAGCTTCTCCGGATGCGCGACGACCTGGCGGCCGAAGTCCGGCGCGTCGATTTCCTGTCCCGCCTCGATGATCGAGCGGCGGATGGCGCGGGTGCGCGTGAAGAGATCGAACAGTTTTTCGCCGTCGCCCCAGCGGATGGCTCGCTGCAGCGAAGCCAGATCCTCTGAGAACCGCGCCAGCATCTCCAGGATCGCGTCCTTGTTGTGCAGGCACACGTCGCGCCACATCGTCGGATCGGACGCCGCGATACGGGTGAAGTCGCGGAAACCCGAGGCCGAATACTTGATCACCTCGGACTTGGTGACCGCCGCCAGGTCGTCGGCGGTACCGACGATGTTGTAGGCGATGATGTGCGGCAGGTGAGAGACGATGGCCAGCACCATGTCGTGGTGCTCGGGATCCATCGTGTCGATGTTGGAGCCGCAGCGGCGCCAGAATTCCGACAGCTTCTCCACTGCTTCCGGATCCGTGTCCGGCAGCGGCGTCAGGATGCACCAGCGGTTTTCGAACAGTTCGGCAAAGCCTGCATCGGGGCCCGACTTTTCCGTACCCGCCAGCGGGTGGCCGGGAATGAAGTGCACGCCAGCCGGCACATGCGGCTTCATCTGGGCGATGACGGAGCCCTTGGTGGAGCCGACATCGGTGAGGATGGCGCCGGCTTTGAGCGCCGGCGCAATCTCCTCGGCCACCGTGCCGGACGAACCGACCGGAACCGAGACGATGACGAGGTCGGCGTCCTTCACCGCTTCGGCGGCGTTGGTGGAGTAGGAACCGCCGAGCCCAAGCTCTTCCGCACGCTTCAGCGTTTCCGGGCTACGGGTGGCGATGGCGATATGGCTTGCGAGGCCTTCACGACGGATGACCCGCGCCAGCGACGACCCGATCAGGCCGATGCCGACGAGGGCGATCTTCTCGAACAGTGGAGCGGACATTTTCTAACTTTTCAAAAACTCGGTGAGTGCGGCGACTACGCCACGATTGGCTTCTTCGGTTCCGACTGTCATCCGCAGCGCGTTGGGAAAACCGTAGCCTGCAACGCGCCGCAGAATATAACCGCGCGCCGTGAGATAGTCGTCGGCCGATGCCGCCGAGTGCTTCCCGTCGTCCGGGAAGTGAATGAGAATAAAATTGCCGACGCTAGGCGTGACGCGAAGGCCGAGCTTGGTCAGCTCTTCCGTCACCCAGGGCAGCCACTTTTCGTTGTGCTCAACGGTCTGTTCGACATGGGCGCGGTCGCGCATGGCAGCGACGCCCGCCTCAATAGCCATGGCGTTGACGTTGAACGGTCCGCGCACGCGGTTCAGCGCGTCCACGACATGCGTCGGCGCATAGGCCCAGCCGATGCGCGCGCCGCCAAGACCGTGGATCTTGGAGAAGGTGCGGGTCATGACCACGTTCTGCGACGTCGAGACGAGCTCGATGCCCGACTCGTAATCGTTACGGCGCACATATTCGGCATAGGCCGCGTCGAGCACCAGAAGCACGTGCTTGGGCAGCGCGGCGTGCAGGCGGCGCACTTCCTCATACGGCATATAGGTGCCGGTCGGGTTGTTCGGATTGGCCAGGAAGACGATTTTCGTCTTGTCCGTCACCGCCGCGAGAATGGCGTCGACATCGGCCTTCTCGTTGCTTTCCTTGGCCACCACCGGAACCGCGCCGGCAGCCTGGATGTAGATGCGGTAGACGAGGAAGCCATGCTCGGTGAAGACGCCCTCGTCGCCCGGCCGCAGATAGGTCTGCGCCAGAAGGCCGATGATCTCGTCCGAGCCGTTCGAGCAGATGATGTTGGCCGGGTTCAGACCGTAGACCTCGCCAATCGCCTCGCGAAGCTTGGTCGCCGAGCCATCCGGATAGAACTCCATGCGGGTGGCTGCATCGCGCACCGCCTCGATGGCAGCCGGCGAAGCGCCGAGCGGATTCTCGTTCGACGACAGCTTATGAACCTTGGCGACGCCGTCCGGCGCGCTGCTCTTGCCGGGCACATAGGCGGCGATGTCCATGATGCCGGGTTTGGGCTGCGGGCGGCTCACGTCATTCGCGTTCGTCATGGCTGAAAGTATCCGGCTTTCTAGATGTGAATGGATGCAGCGGAAATACAAGCCGATGCGCGGATTGTCGAGGAAAAGCTTTGCCGTTGACGCCGACCGGGCGCAGCCGTAAAAGACTGGAACGTTCCGTGGTGATTTGGCCGGTCGGCTTGCAGCCACGTTAAATAAATCGCTAAAGGGACCGATGACGACAAATTCGTTCGGACCGGTCGCGATTTCGCCACCGGTCTTTTTTGTTTTGGAGTTTGTGCGATGCCGATCAAGATCCCCGATCAGCTGCCTGCCCACGAGGTGCTCGTACGCGAGGGCGTGTCCGTCATGGACGAACGGACGGCGCTGCGCCAGGACATCCGTCCGCTGCAGATCGGGCTCCTGAACCTCATGCCGAACAAGATCCGCACGGAAACGCAGTTTGCGCGACTGATCGGCGCCTCGCCCCTCCAGGTCGAGCTGACGCTGGTGCGCATCGGCAACCACAAGGCCAAGAACACGTCAGAAGAGCATCTCATCTCCTTCTACCAGACCTGGGAGGAGGTTCGGGACCGCAAGTTCGACGGCTTCATCGTCACCGGCGCGCCAGTGGAGCTCCTCCCCTTCGAGGACGTCACCTATTGGGACGAGCTCAAAAGCATCTTCGATTGGACGACCACCAACGTTCATTCCTCCAACTTCATCTGCTGGGGGGCCATGGCCGCCGCCTGGCATTTCCACCGCATTCCGAAATACACGCTCGACAAGAAGGCCTTCGGCGTCTTCCGTCACAGCAACAATGCGCCCGCCTCGCCTTATCTTGCAGGCTTCTCGGACGATTTCGCCATTCCGGTTTCGCGCTGGACGGAGGTGCGCAGCGCCGACATCCCCTCCGGCTCGGGCCTGGACCTGCTGATGGAATCCGATGTGACCGGCCCCTGCCTGCTGGCCGAGACGACCGGCAACCGGCTCTACATGTTCAACCACATCGAGTACGACTCCACCTCGCTCAAGGAAGAGTATGACCGCGACGTGGCCGCCGGAACGCCGATCGAGGTGCCGCACGGCTATTACCCCGACGACGATCCGGCCCGCCGGCCGCTCAACCGGTGGCGTTCGCATGCTCACTTGCTGTTCGGCAACTGGATCAACCAGGTCTACCAGACCACGCCCTACGACCTGGCGGACGTCGGAAGGCTCCTGCAGCCCGACATCGCCTGAGCCTCTCGGGGGGCAAGGCGACCGATACGACTGGCGCGCGAGCACCCGCGCCAGCAGGTCGCATGCAATGTCACAAAGCAGCGCATTTCCGCAGCTATAGTCGCTAAATCGCACCGTGGCCGGGCTTCGCATTTCGCCCGACCCGGCGAATACCTATATCTGCGCGAAAGGCCTTGGTGCATCTCGCGCAAAAGGGTAGTGAGAATGTACGCGCCTATGCCAAGGAGAACCTTCTGTTGAGCGAATTGGAACCCGGGACCGCCAAACGCGAACCCCGACTGCTCGGGCTCTCCACGCCTGCCCGCATCCCGCTCATCCCTCCGCTCACGGCGGCGCGCTGGCTGCTTGTTCTCATCGTTGCCGCCGGCATCTATTTCTTCAACGGCTTCCTGGTGCCGGTGCTGGCCGCGCTCGTCATCGCCTTTGCCAGCTGGCCGCTCTACCGCCGCCTGCTCGACGCGGTTTCGGGCAACCGTACCGTGGCCGCGACGCTCGCGATCCTGTTCATCGTGACCTTCCTGGTGGTGCCGATCGTGCTGGCCGGCATCTACACGGTCAACGAAGTGCGCGAATGGTTCAGCTGGGCGGTCGAGACCAACCGCAACGGCGCGCCGACGCCCGAATGGATGACCGCCCTGCCCATCATCGGCGAATGGGCGGATGAGCAATGGGCGCGCTATATCGGCCATCCCGGCGCCATCGGCGAACTCATCCAGATCGTCAGCGGCGCCAATATCGGCAGCATCTATCGCGGCGTGCTGGCGGCCGGCGGCGGCGCCTTCAACTTGCTGCTGACGCTGCTTTTCATGCTGATCGCGCTCTTCTTCGTCTATCGCGATGGCGAAAGCTTCGCCAAGCAGATCGGCAAGCTCGGCGAGCGTATCCTGCCGACGCGCTGGGAGCGAATTTCCGGCGTCGTGCCGGCGACCATCAGCTCCACCGTGACCGGCATGACGCTGATCGCGATCGGAGAGGGCGTGGTGCTGGGCATTGCTTACTGGATCGCCGGCGTGCCCTCCCCGGTGACGCTCGGCGTGCTGACCGGCGTCATGGCGCTGATCCCCGGCGGCGCACCGCTGTCGTTCACACTGGTCTCGGCCTATCTGGTGGCGCGTGGCACGCCGATCGCCGGCGTCGCGCTACTTGCCTGGGGCTCGATCGAGCTTTTCATCGTCGACAAGACGCTGCGGCCCAAGCTGGTCGGCGGCCCCATCAAGCTGCCCTTCCTGCCCACCTTTTTCGGCCTGATCGGCGGTGTGAAGACCATGGGCTTCCTTGGCCTGTTCATCGGCCCGGTGCTCATGGCACTGCTGGTCGCGATCTGGCGAGAATGGCTGCGTGAGGTGGAGCAGACCGACAGCCCATCCGCCGGCGTGGCCCAGATGACCGACGAGCTGTTGACCGAACGGGAGCCAAAACGGCTGGTAGGGTCGGAGTAGCTTTCCTGCTGCATCCGGATTTCAGGCGTCTCATCGGCAATTTTGAACGGTTGTGAAGGCGGGGCGGTCGAGGCATGGATTCCCGACACTCTCCGCTCGTGCTTCGCACTCGCTCACGAGGTCGAGAATGACGAACGCATTGACGTTCGTTGCCAATCTTCAACCTTAGTGATTTGCATCAGCGCCGTATTAAGCCGTCATTCCCGACCTCGTGAGCGAGGAACGAGCGGAGAGTGTCGGGAATCCATGCCTCAGCGGGTGTGAAAGGCAAAAGCCTGGCAAAGGGCATGCCTTGTGCTAAGCGCCTAATCCTTCAGGCTTGCGGAAATCAATCTGTCAGCATTTTCAGCCACGGAAGCAGCGGGACCGCCCGGGCCGAACAGCTGACCGGAAACATAGGCGCCCTCGATCAGAAGCAGCAGGCCGTCGCCAAGTGTGTCGGCATCTTCCGCACCCATTTCGGACGCCATGGCGCGCAGGCGCCGGCGCAGCTCGCGCTTGTTAGCTTCGCCCACCAGACGCGCCGGATGCCCATGCTCGGGATATTCGATCGCCGCATTGGTCATGCCGCAGCCGCGATAATCCGTCTGCACCGCCCTGTAGCCGACCCGGGTCAGAAAGGCGCGGATCTGGCTGCGCGGATCGCCGGGATGGGCCGCCACTGCCTGGTCGAAGCGCTCCCAGAATTCGACCTCATAGCCGCGCAGATAGGTGGCCGCGAGTTCGTCCTTGGAGGAAAAGCTGCGGTAGAGGCTGGGTTTGGTGACGCCTGCCTGGCGCACGATCTCATCGACGCCGATGGCGCGGATGCCTTGCCGGTAAAAAAGATTCCGCGCCACGCCCAATATGCGTTCGGCCGCGCGCGGCTGAGGCTGGCCTGCCTCATCGGGCTTGGCAGTTTCTGTCAGGTGTGTGGCGCTCGTCTTCGTCGACATGTACGTGCTCTCTTGACTTTGTTACTGACCGGTACGTACATAGGCGATCCGCAACGTACCGGTCAGTAACATGAACATAGTTCAAAAACGTCCCTTTGGCCAGCGCTACGCTTTCGTGGTCGTGGGGGTCATATTTCTGTCGCTACTGATCGCTGCGGGGATGCGTTCGACGCTTAGCGTTCTGATGCTGCCGCTGGAGGACGCCTTCGGCTGGCGTCGCGATACTATTTCGGTGGCCGCCGCGGTCGGCATCTTCCTTTATGGCCTGGCCGGTCCCTTCGCCGCAGCACTGATGGAGCGGGTCGGCCTTCGCCGCACTGTGCTGGCTTCGCTGGCCCTCATGTCCATTTCGACCGCCTCAAGCCTGCTGATGACCCAGTCCTGGCAACTGGTGCTCACCTGGGGCGTCTTTTCCGGCATCGGCTCGGGCGCGGTGGCCAGCGTGCTTGGCGCCACGATCGTCAACCGCTGGTTCAAGACCAATCGCGGCCTGATGATGGGGCTGATGTCGGCCTCCAGCGCCACCGGCATGCTGATATTCCTGCCCTTCCTGGCGGCTTTGGCCCAGTCCGGCGGCTGGCAGCCAGTCGTCATCGCGGTTTCGGTCGCCACCGCAGCACTCCTGCCGCTGGTCTATCTCCTGGTGCCCGAGCGCCCGGCCTCCATCGGCATCACGCGCTATGGCGCCGAACCGGGCGAGGTCGAGCAGCCCTCGCTTGCGGCCAGCGGGAACTTCCTGACCATCACCTTCGGCACGCTGGCACAGGCCGCGAAGACCCGCGTGTTCTGGTATCTCTTCGCCACCTTCTTCATCTGCGGCTTCACCACCAACGGCCTCGTCGGCACCCATCTCATCGCCTTCTGCGGCGATATGGGAATCCCGGAAGTGCGCGCCGCCAGCCTTCTGGCGCTGATGGGCATATTCGACCTCATCGGCACCACGCTTTCGGGCTGGCTGACCGACCGCTTCGATCCGCGAAAGCTGCTCGGCGTCTACTACGGCATACGCGGCCTGTCGCTGGTCTATCTGCCCTATTCCGGCTTTTCAGGCGTCAGCCTGACCATCTTCGCCGTGCTCTACGGGCTGGACTGGATCGCCACCGTGCCACCGACGCTCAGGCTTTCAAACGAAGCCTTCGGCGACCGCTCGGGACCGCTGGTGTTCGGCTGGGTCGTCGCCGGCCATCAGGTGGGCGCGGCCACAGCAGCCTTCTTCGGCGGCGCGCTGCGCGAAATGCAGGGCGACTATGTTCTCGCCTTCCAGATCGCCGGCATGACCGCGATTGCGGCCGCCGCGCTCTCGCTGCTCATCGAACCGAGCGAGACGCTGCGCCGCCGCGCCGCACAGCCGGCTTGAGGTCAACCCGCTTTTCCCGTGCATGCTGGCCCGCGCCCTGCGGCGTCAGCACCGGCACGAAGACGCGGCGCGAGGCACGCTGCGCCACCGGCAGGCCCTGGTAGAGGCGCTTTTGCGCCTCCACCACGATGACGCCGGAGAAGATCGGCCAAAAACGCCGGCCGGTGCGCTCCAACAGGTTGTGCACCCGCATCACCGTCCGCGTATGCGACGGCGGGAACAAAAGCGCCTCCGACCACGCCGCCGGCGTGAAGTTGGCATCGCGCAGCAATTCATTGATCTGGCCGCGCGAAAACGGCCGCCCGGTGCCGAAGGGCGTGTGCTCGAAGCGGGCCCAGACGCCGCGACGGTTGGGCACCACGATGACGACGCGGCCCGCAGGCGACAGCACCCGCCAGATTTCCTTCAGCGTCTCGCGCGGATTTTCGGCATGTTCCAGCGAATGCACCAGCAGCATCCGGTCGATCGAGGCGTCGGGCAGCGGCAGTTCCTCATCGAACACCAGCGCCGTGGCCGAGGGCCGCGCCGGCGGCCAGCACAAGGCTCCTTGCGTCGCCGGCATGAAGGCAAAAACGCGTTCGGTGTCGGCACCGAAGCGGTTGAGCCAGGGCAGCGCATAGCCCAGCCCTACCAGCCGCTCGCTGGGTATGTTCGCCCAGATCGAGGCCAGCGCCATGCCTATCGCCTCCTCGACCGCGTGGCCTAGCGGCGTGCCGTAGAAGGAATGCAGGTCGACGATGTCCGAATTCATGTCCGCGACGGTAGCGACCTTGTCACCCAAGTACAATAAAGCTGTTGGGCGGAGGTCAATGCTCCTCTCGTTGCGTCCCACGTGGTGGCGTGCTCTACGCAGACGGCGGCAATCATCGTCTCAGTAACTGGCATGGTCGATCTATTCGTCACATATCTGGAAATGACGAGCCCACCGTCGGGACTGGCCCTGTCGCCGGCAAGCACTGGAACGACGATCCAGCGAGAAGTGCTCGATCCTTCACAGTACCTGGCACTCTACAGGGCCGTCGGCGAACCGTTGCAGTGGGATCAGCGACTGCGAATGCCGGCGGATGATCTCCGCGATTTCCTCTCCCGTTCCTCAACACTCGTCTACGTTCTGCATGTCGAAGGTCAGGCCGTAGGCTTTTGCGAATTCGACGGCGTCGGCGGGGCCGAGGTGGAACTTGTCCATTTTGGGCTGGTTCCTGCCTTTCAGGGTCGAAAGCTCGGTCCCTGTTTGCTGGACCGGGCGCTGCGGGAAATCTGGTCATATGCACCGCAGCGCATCTGGCTGCATACCGATACCAACGATCACCCCAAGGCGAAATCGACATACCAACGCGCCGGCTTCCGGATTTATGCGGGGCGCATGGAGACGTTTCCGGACTAGGGCCTGCGGTTCGATGGGGAATACTGCCCGCCGGGGATGACGGCGGGCACCTGCCGCCCTATCGTCCCCCGCGACAAGGAGACCACCGATGACGATCGAGATCGAACAGTTCATGTGCCGCAGCGACAATTTCGGCGTGCTCCTGCACGACAACGAAAGCGGCGAGGTCATACTGATCGACGCGCCGGAAGAGGCGCCGATCCTGGCGGCCGTCCAGCGCACCGGCTGGGCGCCGACGATGATCCTCAACACCCATCACCATGGCGACCACGTCGAGGCCAACCAGGCGCTTAAGAAGCGCTTCGACCTCAAGATCGTCGGCCCCAAGGCGGAGGCCCCGAAGATACCCGGCCTCGACGAGGCGGTGGAGGAAGGCGCGGCCATCCCCTTCGGCAATCACCTCGTCTATGTGATCGAGACGCCGGGCCACACGGCCGGGCACATTTCCTACTACATTCCCACCCAGAACCTCGCCTTCACCGGCGACACGCTGTTTGCGTTGGGCTGCGGCCGGCTGTTCGAGCGCCCGGCGGCGGTCATGCTCGAATCGCTGAAGAAGCTTGCCGCCCTGCCGCCCGAAACCGCCGTCTATTGCGGCCACGAATACACGCAAGGCAATGCCCGCTTCGCGCTGACCGTGGATCCGACCAATTCGGCGCTGAAGGAGCGAGCAACCAAGATCGACCGGCTGCGTGCCGACGGCAAGCCGACGCTGCCCACCACGATCGGAGAGGAGATGGCCACCAACCCCTTCCTGCGCTGGCACGACCCCGCGATCCGTCGCAACCTGGGCATGGAGAATGCACCCGACGAGGCGGTGTTCGCCGAAATCCGCAAGCGCAAGGATTTGTTCTGATGACGGGCGAGATGGACGCGGCATCGATCATCAAAAAGCTCAGGATGCAGCGGCATCCCGAGGGCGGCTGGTATGTGCAGACCTTCCGGGATGCGACCGCCCACAACCCGCGTGGCCATTCGACGGCGATCTATTTCCTGCTCGAGGCCGGGGACGTGTCGGCCTGGCACCGCGTGAAGGACGCCGCCGAGGTCTGGCACTATTATGCCGGCGCGCCGATCGAGATCGCCATGCATGAGGAAGGCCGCAGCGTGAGCCGCCACCGGCTGGGACCTGACCTTTTTGCCGGCGAGCGGCCGCAGCACATCGTCCCGGCGGGTTTTTGGCAGACGGCGAAAAGTCTCGGCGACTGGACGCTGGTGGGCTGTACCGTGGCGCCGGGGTTCGAGTTCTCGCAATTCGAGATGGCGGAAGAAGGCTGGGAGCCGGGCGCCGAGAGCTGAGCCCCTTAAGGCGCCATCAAAAACCCTAGCGCGATCAGCGCCTGGGCGGCGTAGTAGAGCGCCCATACCGCGTGACGCATCCAGAACCGCTGCGTCGAGCGGGCGCCAAGCAGAAACTTTTCCGTTGCTAGCAAGGCATCGGAGGCGATGAACAGCATCGCGCCTAGGATGATCCTCCAGTCGGGCAGCGTGAGCGCGGCCAGCCCCATGGCCAGGATCGCAGCGACATAGACGGCAATCGGCAGCCTGAGCGTGACTTCGACGCGCGGCCACAGCACCGCCAGCATCACAATGGCGAAGATCGCAATGATGATGCCGAAGAGGAGCCGGGGCGAGGTCAGGAGCATTCCCAGCCCGCCGCCGGAATGCGCGAACAGCGCGACATAGAGCAGATGCGCCACAAGGAAGCTGGCAAGCCCGCCGAGGAACGCTTTTTCGCCCTGGCCGCGCGACAGAAAGGCATCGCCAAGCGCGCTGAGCGCCAGCGCCCCGGCCAGCAGCAGCGGCCCGCGATGCAGCAGCACCAGCCCTGCCAGCAGCGCGACCGGAATGGTCTTCACCACCGAGCGCCGGAGCGACACCGGCGTGTCGAGCAGGAAGAAATATACGCAGGCCGAAGCCACCGAAAACAGCAGCATGCCGTTGGCCGTCGCTTCGAGACCACCGGCAAAGGGCATCATGCTTCCGCTCCCGCCGGCTGGCTCTTGCCGAAAAGCATGGATTTGGCGGCCAACACCGCGCCGCCGGTGATCAGAATGCAGGCGGTGATGATGGTGGGCGTCGGCTCTGCAAAGCCGGCCATGATCAGCACCAGGGTGGAAAGCAGCGGGGCGGCATAGCTCGCCGCGCCCAGCACCTGGATGTTGCCGCGCTTGACGCCATGGTCCCAGGTATAGAAGGCGGCGCCCACCGGCATCAGCCCAAGGCCGAGCACCGCGAGCCACTGGCCGGCATTGGCCGGCAGAACGGTTTCTTCCAGCATCAGGTGGCACAGGAGCGACAGGACGGCGGTGGCGGCGCAGAACCAGGTCACGATCGTTGTCGGCACCGCCGGGAAGCGGCGCGACAGCAGCGAATAGCCCGCCCACAGGAAGGCGCAGACGAAGGCCATGGCATAGCCGAAGGTGTAGCGGCTGTCGAACGAGAGACCGCCGCCCTTGGTGACGATCAGGAACGTGCCGGACAGCCCCAGAAGCGCACCGGCAACATGGTTCCAGCGGAGCCGCTCGCCCGGCATCAATGCCGAGCCGAGCACGATGAGCAGCGGCCACAGATAGGCGATCAGGCTCGCCTCAACCGCCGGCGCGTTGCGCAGCGCGGTGAAGTAGAAGAAATGGTAGCCGAACAGGCCGGCAATGCCGATCACCCAGACCTGCGGCGGGATTTTGGGCTGCATGGCGGGCTGCTTCATGAACAGCCGCGCAACCAGCCCCACGCATGTGCCGATGGTGAAGGTGATGGCCGAGAGCAGGAAGGGCGGCACCTGGCCGGACGCGTCGGTCAGCAGCGCCAGAAGCGCCCACATGGCGACGGCTGAAAAGCCGATAAGAGTGGCACGACCCATAGTCCCCCCGATCGGGGCTTCTCGACGGCCCCAGAGCATTTTGCAGCCAGGCAGCGCTTGGCGGCTGATAATCAGATAGAGCGGCATAAGGCATCCGGATGACCGCTCTAGTCCAGCGCTTCGAACTTCCTCGCCTGGATTGTGATCGTTCCGATCTGAGTGCCAACCGTGGCGTAGATAGGCGCGTATACCCCGGTTGAACCGACAGGCGCAAACGAGATGGCGATCTGGGCGCGGTTTTTCAGATACTCGATCGACTTGTGGTTCTTCTTGTAGCCCCCCACCGGCACGAATCGCGCGCTGCAGACGATCGCATCGCCCGAATATCCCGGGATCGAAATCGGCCCAGTCGATACGTAGCTCAGCACCAGATTGGCGCGCATCTCGCCGTCGAACATCTTGACCGTGCGGCCGCAGACATTCTCCGGCTTGTCGGCGCGGATCAGCGTTGCCGAAAGCGGGTCGGTCACCGCCCGCAGATCGCCGTCACTCACCGGCACCCAGTCGTCTCCATGCTTGTCGAGCGGCGGAATGTTGACCACCTTGCCGACGCTGGCGCCCGAAAAGCCGATCTCGGTTTTCTTCTTCTTTTTGCCGGAGGTGTAGTTGGTCACGAAACCTTCCGGCCTCGGATCGTTCCCCGCGAAGCTTCCCGTGGTTTTGACCGTGCCCTTGGTGTCGTCGAATATCTGCGCAATGCCCGCGCTCGACATGCTGCCGCTGACGGAGAACTTGTCGCCGTCGAAGGAGCTCTCGAACTTGGACCGCGCAATCGTGAGACCAAGGTAGGAGACGACATATTCGCTGCGGAACGAGGCGGCGGAAGCCGCTTCTGCATACAGCGACACGAAAATGACGGCAGCTGCCGTCGAAACCGTCGGAAAAATATTCGCCATGGGGGGCGCCCTCATGCCTGACGCATCCGGAACCGGACGCGCGAAAAGTCCCTTCAAAGGCCATCAAACGCATAAATCCGGCAGATATATGGGCCAGAGTCAGCACCTCGCCAGTCCCCGGGCGCACGCGAGCCGGCGGGGTTTGCAGCACCCTTATTGCGCTGCACCATCAGACTATGGGATAGCTTACTCCCCTTGCGATGTACGATGGCCGAAGGCCAGTGCCATCCGGGACCTTCCGAAATCTGGAGACTTTTGCATGAACAACCCCATTTCCGCCGCGACCGCCGGCAGGGCCTTCGTGCCCCTTCGCCTGGCCGACAGGCCGCTTGCTTTGCGCGCCGCCGTCGTGGCTCTGGGCACACTGTTTCTGTCCGCCTCGTCCTGGGTCGAGGTGCCGATGATTCCCGTGCCGATGACCATGCAGACCTTTGCGGTTACGCTGATCGGCGCGCTCTATGGCTGGCGCCTTGGTGCAATCACCGTGCTGGCCTGGCTTGGCGAGGCGGTTGTCGGCATGCCGGTTCTCGCAGGCGGCGCCGGCGGCATCGCTCACTTCGCAGGCCCGACGGCTGGCTATCTCTTCGCCTTCCCGCTCGCCGCTGCCCTGGTTGGCTGGCTGGCCGAGCGTGGCTGGACCGGCAGCGGCAAGCTTCTGCGCAGCTTTACCGCCATGCTTCTCGGCAATGCCTTCATCCTGGTCATGGGCGGCGCCTGGCTGGCTGCGCTGATCGGCGTCAGCGATGCCATCACCTATGGCGTGACGCCCTTCGTCCTTGGCGCTATCGTCAAGTCGGCACTGGCAACCGCGAGCGTCGAAGCGACCCGCCGCGCCGGCAAGTCCAAGGCGTAACAAATGACCGTCCGTATCCGCGCCCATCACCTGCTCTGTATGCTGACCTATGTCGGCAAGGGCTACACGGGCGCATTTACGGCGAACTACGACAAGATCGTCGAACGGCTCGGCGCCGGAGAAGACATGCTTCTCGTCGCCGGCCCGGACGACATCTGCACACCGCTTCTGGCCGACAAGGACGAGCACTGCTTCGGCCAGAGCGTGATCGAGCGGGACGAAAGTGCGGAGAAAGCCGTGGAAGAATTGCTTGGCCGGCCGATCGCTCCGGGCGAACGCCTTGTGCTCGACGCAGGCAAACTGGCCGAACTGCGCGCCGCCTTCCGCACCGGGGAAATCCGCCCGGCCTGCACCGGCTGCGAATGGCATGATCTCTGCACAGCGATAGCTGAGGGCAACTTCCCGAATACGCGTCTCGTGATCGAGCGCAAGCTGCCCTGCCCTTGACGGGTGGTTTGATTCCCACTATGGAACGCCAACTTTTCCATGCGGCCGCTTGACCAGACTGCGCGCCATGCACTTTGATGGTGCGCCGCAGTCGCATTGGCCCGTTTAGAACGAAGGTAGTGAAAATGTCTCGCGCTTGTGAATTGACCGGCAAGGCCGTTATGACCGGCAACAATGTTAGCCACGCCAACAACAAGACTCGGCGTCGCTTCCTGCCGAATCTCGTCAACGTGACGCTGATCTCCGAAGCGCTGAACCAGAACGTGCGCCTGCGCATTTCGGCCAACGCCCTGCGTTCGGTCGAGCATCGCGGTGGCCTCGACGCCTTCCTGGCCAAGGCGGACGCTGCCGAGCTGTCGCAGCGCGCCCGCCTGCTGAAGAAGCAGGTCGCCAAGAAGCTGGCCGAACAGACGGCCTGATTTCTTTCCGGCGGGGGACAACCGCCTGACAGCGAGCGCGACGGGTCGTTTTGACCGAAGTCGCGCTCCACTGGTTCCATCACCCAGGCTAAAAAAATGAATTCTTCTACACGTTATTTGCCCTTTGTGGTCGCCATGGCGCTCGTCGTCGTGGCATCGAACATCCTTGTGCAGTTTCCCGTGCAAGGACAGGTCGGCTCCCTGCAGCTTGCCGACATCCTGACCTGGGGCGCCTTCAGCTATCCCGCCGCTTTTCTCGTGACCGATCTCGCCAACCGGCGCTATGGCCCGCATATGGCGCGCCGCGTGGTGTTCATCGGCTTCATGACCGCCGTGATCTGCTCGATCATCGTGCCGCCGCTGCTGTTCCGCTTTGGCCTGATCGAGATCGGCACGCCCATCGATCGGCTGGCGCGCATCGCCACTGCCTCGGGTGCAGCGTTCCTGTTCGGCCAGTTGCTCGACGTCACCGTGTTCAACTGGCTGCGCAAGCAGAGCTGGTGGCGTGCGCCGGTGTTCGGCTCGCTGGTCGGCTCGGTCATCGATACGGTCATCTTCTTCTCCATCGCCTTCGCACCGGCCTTTGCCTTCATGGGCCCCAACGAGCCCTTCGCGCTGGAGAACGCGCCGCTGTTCGGCGTCCTGCAGACGGAAGCCGCGCGCTGGCAGTCCTGGGCGCTGGGCGACCTGTCGATGAAGCTGCTGATCGCGATCTTCGCGCTGATTCCCTATCGGCTCATCGCCGCGCGCTGGAGCCAGCCGGCGGTGACCGCTTAGACATGCTGCCCTGGGTCCAGCTTGATTCTGCATCTGCGCCGGGCGGTGGCGAGCTTCGCCTGAAGAAGCGCGGCACGGAATTTTCAATCATGCTCGGGACCAACGAGCTGATGAACAGTCGTCTCAGCGGCTCGGAGGAGGCGCTTGCGAAGCTGTCCTGCGAGCGGATCGGCGCGCGCCGATCGCCGCATATGCTGATCGGCGGGCTGGGCATGGGCTTTACGCTCCGCGCAGCCCTTTCCGAACTTGGCGCCGACGCCCGTGTAACCGTCGCGGAATTGGTGTCTTCGGTCGTCGCCTGGGCGCGAGGGCCCATGGCGGAAGTGTTCGGCAACTGCCTCGACGATCCGCGCGTGACTGTCCGCGAAGGGGATGTCGGCGCGCTGATCAACTCCGCCAAGTCGCTCTACGATGCCATCCTGCTGGACGTAGACAATGGCCCTGAAGGCCTGACCCGTCCGGCCAACGATTCTCTCTACAGCCACGCTGGACTGAACTGCGCCCGCACCGCATTGCGCCCCGGCGGCGTGCTGGCCGTATGGTCTTCCGGGCCGGATCGTGCCTTCACCAACCGGCTGCGGCAGGCAGGTTTTGCCACTGAGGAAGTGAAGGCTCGCGCAGGCGGCAAGCGCGGCGCGCGGCACATAATCTGGCTCGCTACCAAGCCGGGCGAATCAGGCGACAAGCAACGGGCCTGATTCGCGCCCTCTGTTTCAGCGATCTATCCGCGTCGACAGGATGATCGACGACAGCGTGCGCTCGACGCCCTCGAGCGCGCCGATGCGATCGATCAGCGCATCGAGATCGCGCACCGAGGGCGCTTCCACGATGATGATCATGTCGAAATTCCCGCTCACCGAATGCAGCGTGCGCACCTCCGGAATGCGCCGCAGCACCGCCTCGACGGAGGCCGCCAGCTTGGGTAGTGCTGTGACCAAAATGTGCGCCCGGACGAGGTTTTTCTCGTAGTCGGGCGACAGCTTCACGCTGTATCCGTCAATCACTCCGCTCTTTTCCAGCCGCTCCAGCCGGCTTTGCACCGTGGTGCGCGACACGCCAAGCCTGCGCGCCAGCTCGGCGGTGGAGGCACGCGCATTCTCGCGCAGCAGGGCAATCAGGGCACGGTCGGCATCGGTCGTCATTATGCGCAATCCTATCGGCGAACTGCTTAGGTTGTATCGATGTTTTGTACGAAGCGATACTGTCATCCGACGTGACACGCCCCTACAAACAAGGTCAGATTTTTACTTTTCGAGGGGCATTGCCATGAAAGAGATCGTCATCGTCGGCGCCGGAAAAATCGGTGCAACCATTGCAGACATGCTGGCCGACACGGGCGACTATAGCGTCACCGTGGTGGACCGCTCGCAGGCGCAGCTCGACGCGCTGGAAGTCGGCGGCAAGGTCGCCACGCGCCAGCTCGACATCGGACAGGACGGCGCGCTGGAAGGCGTGCTTGCCGGCAAGTTCGCCGTGCTGAGCGCAGCTCCCTTCCACCTCACCACGAAGATCGCCGAGGCAGCCGCCAAGACCGGCGTGCATTACCTCGACCTCACCGAGGACGTCGCCAGCACCCGTCGCGTCAAGGAACTGGCGGCCAGCGCCACCAGCACCTTCATCCCGCAGTGCGGCCTGGCGCCGGGCTTCATCTCCATCGTCGCCAGCGATCTGGCCAAGAACTTCGACACGCTGGACAGCCTGCGCATGCGCGTCGGCGCCCTGCCGCAGTACCCGTCGAACGCTCTGAACTATAACCTCACCTGGAGCACGGACGGCGTCATCAACGAATATATCGAGCCGTGCGAAGCCATCGTGAACGGCGAGCTGACGGAAGTGCCGGCGCTGGAAGAGCGCGAGGAATTCTCGCTCGACGGCGTGACCTACGAGGCCTTCAACACCTCGGGCGGTCTCGGCACGCTCTGCGAGACGCTGAAAGGCAAGGTGCGTACGCTCAACTACCGCACCATCCGCTATCCGGGCCACGTGGCGCTGATGAAGGCGCTCCTGAACGATCTCGGCCTGCGCCATCGCCGCGAAGTGCTCAAGGACATTTTTGAAAACGCCCTGCCGGCGACGCTGCAGGACGTGGTGGTGATCTTCGTCACCGTCTCGGGCCGCAAGAACGGCCGCCTCCTGCAGGAAACCTACGCCAACAAGATCTACGCCCGCCGCGTCGGCGATATGGTGCGCAGCGCCATCCAGATCACCACGGCTTCCGGCATCTGCGCCGTGCTCGACATGCTGGCCAACGGCGATCTGCCGCAGAAGGGCTTTGTCCGCCAGGAAGACATCGCGCTCGACGTCTTCCTCGCCAACCGCTTCGGCCGCAACTACGCCCAGGCCGTCAGCTCCACGCTGGCTGCGTAAGTCCCTTCGGGAGCCTGGCTCCTGACTGAAGACCATATCAGAAGGCCCGGATGCCCCAAGGCATCCGGGCCTTCGCGTTCATTTGGCCGGAAGGCGGGCGTCGATCCAGTCAATGATGTCCTGCATGACCTGTTCCTTGCCGACATCGTTGAGCAGGTCGTGGTGATGGCCCTCATAGAGCTTCAGCGTCTTGTCGGACGATCCGGCCGTGTCGAAGAAGAGCTTGCTGCCACGCGGCTTGGTGGCCTTGTCGGCCGTGCCGTGCAGGATGAGCAGCGGCACGGTGATACGCGGAAATTCCTTCTTCAGCCTCTCGTCGGCGCGCACCATTTCGGCGACCGTCTTGGTCGGCTGCGATTCGTGGGCGATGAGCGGGTCGGCGTTCATCGTCTTGACCACCGCCGGATCGCGCGAAAAATCCTCGTTCTTCAAGGCCAGCACATGCGCGTGCGGGGCGACATGGCTCAGCCCTTTCAGCACGGCTAGCGCAAAGTCGGGCGCCGGTACCTGATGGGCAAAACTCTCGCAGATGAGCCCGGCCAGCTCGGACTGGTTCTCGACGGCATAGATGCAGGAGACGACCCCGCCAGCACTGTGGCCAAGCAGGAAGGCCGGCAATCCCCTTTCGCGCGACTTGGCGATATGGACCATGCTGGAAACGTCGCTGACATAGTCGGCGAAGCTGTCGATATAGTAGCGCTCGCCATCCGAGTGCCCCCTCCCCCTCAGGTCGAGCGCATAGACGGCGAGCCCCTGCGCGACGAGCTGGCGGGCCACCCATTGATAGTAGCCGCTGTGGGCGTTGAAGCCGTGGACGATCACCACCACGCCGCGAGGCTTGCCTTCAGGGCGCCAGGATCGGAAGAAGATGCCGAGGCCACCAACGCCTATGAACTTGTCGTCGGTCTCGGCGATATCGATTGCATCAGACATGGCAATTCCTCTTGTTCCCAGGTCCAAAGGGCCTGGAATTTCAGCTGCCAATTGAAGAAATCGGTTCCAAAGAACACAACTTATGCCGGAATCGGGCGTCGGCAACCGGCAGGCGATGCGGCAAAAAGGGGATAGGCTAATCTGAGGGTTGCGCCAGGCGGCGGACTATTCGCCCTGGAGCCGGAATTCGAGATAGAGGCTGCGCTGCAGGATCGACTGGTTGTCGTCGGACATCAGCGACACGATCAGCGCGCCGTCGCCGCGCCGCCACACATCCAGCGCTTCCATATTGTCGATCTGGTAGCGCATGCCCGCCTGCATCAGCACCGGCCCGTCGGCGACCTTGCCCTTGCCGATACTGTCGGCAGGCAGGCGGCGCAGCCGCATCCTGAGCCCCTTCATGAGGGTGAAGCTGCGCTCCAGCAGAAGCAGGTCGCCATTGGGCAGGAAGGCGCCGTCGGTGACGTCGAAGCCATCGCTGCGCACCACCGTGAACACGCCCTTTTGCGGCCCGGAGAGCACGGCGGCAAAGACATTGCCCTGTTTGTCCAGGCTGCGTTCGGTGACGGCCACCAGCGCCCCCTCTAGCGCACCGCCTTCCGGCGCATAGGCGAGCGTCTCGAAGCTGCGGTTGAGCCGCAATTCGTGCTTCGGCACCAGGAAATCGAGCTGCCTGAACGGCGCCCGCATGTCGTCCGGATCGATATGGAAGTCGGCGATGCGGTGGTCGCGCTCGAAGCCGACCGTGGCGATCTTGCCCTTCACGGCCAAGCTTTCGGCATCGACGCGCCATTTTTCGTCGATCGGCTCGCCGGCCTCATCGACCATCTGCACCATGCGGAAATCGGCCATGCCGGTCGGCCGCTGCTCGGCGTCGCGCGTTACCTTGCCGAAGAACCAGAAGCCGGTATCGGCCACGCCGATGAAATCCTCGCCCGGCGTCAGGAAGCGCATGGCCGAGAATCCGCCGAAATGGGGCGACGACGCCTTCAGCTCGAACCCGCCGATGAATTCCAGCGGGCCGAACTGCGTGCGGTCACGGCCGATCTCGAAGCGGATGATCTGCCGCGTCGAGACATCCATGCGCTCGACGGGCGCTGGGGCGGCATAAACCGGCGCGACACTTGCCACGCCCACCGCCGCCGCCAGCAAAAGCCCAAGCAGACGGGCTGGGAGCAACCTCATCCAGCGGCGCGGAGGCGGCCGCCACCGCGGCGCGTGTCGCGTGCAGTCTCCTCGGCGAACAGCGAGGCGAGCTGCTCGGTCATGGCGCCGGCCAGTTCCTCGGCGTCGACGATGGTGACCGCGCGGCGATAGTAGCGGGTCACGTCATGGCCGATGCCGATGGCCAGAAGCTCAACCGGCGAGCGCGTCTCGATCAGCTCGATGACCGCGCGCAGGTGGCGCTCCAGATAGTTGCCCGGATTGACCGACAGCGTCGAATCGTCGACCGGCGCGCCGTCCGAGATCATCATCAGGATCTTGCGCTGTTCGGGCCGGGCGATCAGGCGCTGATGCGCCCAGAGCAAGGCCTCGCCGTCGATGTTCTCCTTCAGCAGACCCTCGCGCATCATCAGGCCGAGATTGCGCCGCGCGCGCCGCCAGGGCGTGTCGGCGCTCTTGTAGATGATGTGGCGCAGATCGTTCAGGCGGCCGGGGTTGGCAGGCTTGCCGTCCTTCAGCCACTTCTCGCGCGCCTGCCCGCCCTTCCAGGCGCGGGTGGTGAAGCCGAGAATCTCGACCGAAACGCCGCAGCGCTCCAGCGTACGGGCCAAAATGTCGGCGCAGGTTGCCGCGACCGTGATCGGACGGCCGCGCATCGAGCCCGAATTGTCGAGCACCAGGGTTACGACCGTGTCGCGGAACTTGGTGTCGCGCTCCTGCTTGAAGGAGAGCGGCTGCATTGGGTCGATGACCACGCGCATCAGGCGGGCGGTGTCGAGATAGCCTTCTTCGAGGTCAAAATCCCAGGAGCGGTTCTGCTGCGCCATCAGGCGACGCTGCAGGCGGTTGGCGAGACGGCCGACCACACCCTGCAGATTGGCCAGCTGCTTGTCGAGGAAGGCGCGGAGCCGGTCGAGCTCCTCTTCCTCGCAAAGGTCTTCGGCCCCCACCGTCTCGTCGAAAGCGGTGGTGTAGACCTTGTAGTCGATCTCGCGCGGCAAATTGGCGAAGGGATCGTCCTTGCGGCGCGCCTCGCCTGGCGTTTCGGCGTCGGCGTCCTCCTCGTCCGACATCTCGTCGGACGTGGCATCGGATGCCTCCATCTCACCGGCCTGGTCTTCCTCGGCAGAGGCTTCGGACTCTTCGGGCTGCGACTGGTCGGCGCCGGAATCGTCCTCGCCGCTATCCTCGTTCTGCTCGCTGCCCTCGGGCTGGTCCTCGCTGTCCTCCTCGCTTTCCTCGGACTGTTCGTCGTCGCCCAGTTCCTCGGCCATGTTCATCGAGGCGAGCATGTCGCGAACGACGCGTGCGAAAGCCTGCTGGTCGCCGAGCTTGGAAGCGAGGTCGTCGAAGTCGGTGCCGGCCTTTTCCTCGATCCAGTCGCGCCAGAGCGAAACCAGCTTCTCGCCGCTCTTGGGCACCGGGCGGCCGGTGAGCTTCTCGCGCACCATCAGCGCCACTGCTTCCTCGAGCGGCGCGTCGGCCTGCTCGCGCACGTCGGCGAGATTGGCCTTGATGTATTTGTCCTCGAGCATCTGGGAGATGTTGTCTCCCACGCCCGTCAGCGCCCGGCTGCCGATTGCCTCGACACGGGCCTGCTCCACGGCGTCGAACACCGCGCGTGCCTGCTTGCCCTCCGGCGCCAGCTTGGCGTGGATGCGGTTGTCGTGGCAGGCGCGCCTCAGCGCCATGGAGTCGCCGAGACCACGGGTGATCGCGATGTCTGCCTTGGATGCCTTCTTGGGCAGTTCGGGCAGACGGGCACGACTGCCGGCCAGAGCCGGCCTGTCCTTGGCAAAGGCGACCTCGAACTGGTTGTCGCCGGAAATGGCGCGCATGCAGACGGTGATCGAACGCTTGAAGGCGTCCGTATCGCCGCCCGCCTTGGGCCTGCCGCGTGTGTTGTCGCCCGCCCCTGCCACGTGTCTTATCCCAGAACCACGTTGACCGAGGATTCGGGCAGGTCCTCACCGAAGGCGCGCTGATAGAACTCAGCCACGATCGGGCGTTCGAGCTCGTCGCACTTGTTGAGGAAGGTCAGCCGGAAGGCCATGCCGACATTGTCGAAGATCTCGGCGTTTTCCGACCAGGTGATGACCGTACGCGGGCTCATCACGGTCGACAGGTCGCCATTGATGAAGGCCGAGCGAGTCATGTCGGCCACGCGCACCATCTTGTTGACGATCTCGCGGCCCTTGTCGTTGCGATAGTGCTTCGACTTGGCCAGCACGATCGCCACTTCATTGTCGTGCGGCAGGTAGTTCAGCGTGGTGACGATCGACCAGCGGTCCATCTGCGCCTGGTTGATCTGCTGCGTGCCGTGATAGAGGCCGGTGGTGTCGCCCAGGCCCACCGTGTTGGCGGTGGCGAACAGGCGGAAGGCCGGATGCGGGCGGATGACGCGGCTCTGGTCGAGCAAGGTCAGGCGGCCCGACGATTCCAGCACGCGCTGGATCACGAACATCACGTCCGGGCGGCCGGCGTCGTATTCGTCGAACGCCAGCGCGACGTTGTGCTGGTAGGCCCAGGGCAGGATGCCGTCCTTGAACTCGGTGATCTGGAGGCCATCCTTGACCACGATCGCATCCTTGCCGACGAGGTCAATACGGCTGACATGGCTGTCGAGGTTGACGCGTACGCAAGGCCAGTTGAGGCGCGCAGCGACCTGTTCGATGTGCGTCGACTTGCCGGTGCCGTGATAGCCAGAAACCATCACGCGGCGGTTGTAGGCAAAGCCCGCAAGGATGGCCATGGTGGTCGCCTGATCGAACAAATAGTCCGGGTCGATGTCCGGTACGTGCTCGGTGGCCACCGAATAGGCAGGCACAACCATCTTCGACTCGAAGCCGAACTTTTCTTTCACCGACACGGTCGTATCGGGCAGGTTTGCAATGTCGCGGTCGACCTTGTTCATCACATCTCCACAGGCGGAGGCATATCCTCCACCGTCAATCTAGCCTTGTCCGGGAGTGGTCTTAGAGCCTTTTCCTTTCGGGCGGAAGCCGTGGCGGAATGCTCATTCAAACCTGTCGCTCAACACAAGCCGGCTTGCTTGAGCACGCGATATGCTTGCAGCACATCGCGGAATCGATCCTCCGAACCCCTGTCTCCACCATTCGCGTCCGGATGATGGCGTTTTACGAGTTCCTTATAGCGCGCCTTGATGTCTGCGCCAGTCGCCTTTGTGGTAAGGCCAAGCGTTTCCAGCGCCTTGGCCTCAAGGGGCTTGGCCTTGCGCTCGCGCGGGGCACCGTGGTTGGTGCCGAACATGTTGAACGGGTCGCGGATGTTCCGGTAGTAGCCGGCGCGCCCCGAACGTTGTTGCGCCATCTCCGGCGACGAACGCACATTGGCATTGCTGGCATTGGTGCCCATGGCCCAGGTCGGGCGATGGCCGGTCAGCGCTTCCTTCTGGAAGCGCGCGATATCGCTGTCGGCGAGGCCCGAGAAATAGTTGAAGCCCTTGTTGTATTCACGCACATGCTCGAAGCAGAAGCGGAAATATTCGCCCTCCCGCAGTCGGCCCACGGGCGCGCGATGAGTGCCGGCCTCGTGGCAGCCGTCCCACTGGCAGACCGGCGCACTCGCCTTGGACTCGGCCTCAGGGTCCGGGCGCACGCGGATCTTCTCGAAATATTTCGGATAGGGTTTCATTTCAGCCCATTTAGGGGATATTGGCCCCACGAAACAAGAATTGACATTTCGAACATCGCCCCTCTAACCCGATGAATCGGGAAAGAGTGATCGATCGACCAACAGATCCGCGGCTTTTTCGGATGAACACCCCATATGTGGGCAAAGGAGACGACGATGTCCATAAAAGCCTCGATGGAAACCAAGCTTACGGCGGCCTATGCGCCGGAGCAGTTGGAAGTCATCAACGAAAGCCACCTGCACGCCGGGCATCATCACGAAGATTCTGGCCATCACGTGATGTATGACGGCACCGGCGAGACACATTTTCGCGTGCGCATCGTCTCCAACATCTTCGAGGGCATGAGCCGCATCGACCGCCACCGCTCGATCAACGCGCTGCTGGCCGACGAACTGAAGGCGGGCGTCCACGCCCTCGCCATCGAACCCGCCGCTCCCGGCGAGAAGACCCGGCGATAAGTCATCTCCCCTTTACCGCTCGGCCTTGTCCTGCGCTTCGAGCGCCGGCCGGATCCGGATGCGGGTGATGCGGTTCCTCTCGCGCTTCATGACGATGAAGCGCTTGCCGTGGAAGGTAAATGCCTGTCGCTCCTCGGGGATCGACTGGGTCTCGTGGATGACGAGGCCCGCAATCGTGGTCGCTTCCTCGTCGGGCAGGTTCCAGTCGAGCGCGCGGTTGAGGTCGCGGATCGGCACCGAGCCGTCGACGACGATGGAGCCGTCCGACTCCTGGCGCACGCCCTGCACGTCGACATCGTGCTCGTCGGCGATCTCGCCGACGATCTCCTCGATGATGTCCTCCAGCGTCACCAGCCCTTCCAGCTCGCCATATTCGTCGACGACGAGGGCAAAATGCGCCTTGCGGCGCAGGAAGGCGTTGAGCTGGTCCTGAAGCGAAGTGGTGTCGGGCACGAACCACGGCTTTGAGGCGATCTTCATCACGTCGACCTTGGTGAAGTCGTTGCCGACTTCCTCAAGTGCCCTCAGCAGGTCCTTGGCGTGCAGCACGCCGACGATGTTGTCGCTGGCGCCGCGCCACAGCGGCATGCGCGTGTGCGGGCTCTGCAGGATCTCATGCACCACCGCCTCGGGCGGATTGTCGATATTGACCGAGCGCATGTTGGTTCGGTGGACCATCACGTCGGAGACTTCGAGCTCATGCAGGTCGAGCAGCCCGCCCATGCGGTCGCGGTCCTGCTTGACCATGCCGCCCTCGCGATGCAGCACGGCCACCGTTCCGCGCAGCTCCTCATGCGGCGACAGCAGAGGCTCGTCGCTCGACAGGCTGACGCCACAGAGCCACAGCAGCATGCGCACGATCCAGTTGGCGGCAGCCGAGAGGGGCCCGAACACAATGATCGCAAACCGCGCGAAGGGCGCGACCCTCAACGCGAACTGCTCGGGGCGTGCCAGCGCCCAACTTTTCGGCAGGATTTCGGAGAAAATGACCAGCACCACGGTCATGACGATGGTGGCGTAGGCCACGCCCTTGGCGCCGAACAGTTCCAGAAGCAGGCTCGTCGCCAGCGCCGAAGCCAGGATGTTGGCGAAGTTGTTGCCGATGAGCAGCGCGCCAACCAGCCGGTCCTTGCGCTCAATCAGCCACTGCACGAGGCCCGCACGCGTGTTGCCGGCCTGCTCAAGCGAGTGCAGGCGCGCGCGCGAGGCGCCCGTCATGCTGGTCTCGGTCCCGGAAAAGAGAAAGGACAGGACCAGAAGCACCAGAATGATCCCGATCGTGATCCAGATCTCCATGGTCATCCGGGATGGTTCTCCTTCAGGAAGGCCAGCACTTCGGAGGCCGGCACGTCCTTGGCAATGAAAGACTGGCCGATGCCGCGCGTGAGGATGAAGGTCAGCGCGCCGCGCGAGACCTTCTTGTCCTGCGCAATATACGCCAGAAGCCGTTCGGCGTCCGGCAATTCGCCGGGAATGTCGGCCATGCGCCAGGGCAGGCCCACGGCCTTGAGATGCGCCTCGACGCGGGCCGCATCGTCGGGCGAGCAAAGATTCATGCGCGACGAGAAGCGATGCGCCAACGCCATGCCGATGGCGACGCCCTCGCCATGCACCAGGCGGGTGCCGTCATAATTCGTCGCGGCTTCGAGCGCGTGGCCGAAGGTGTGGCCGAGATTGAGGAGTGCGCGGTCGCCCGTCTCGAACTCGTCACGCGCCACGACAGCGGCCTTGGCGCGGCAGGATTCGGCAATGGCCTCGGTGCGCGCCGGTCCGCCCGAAAAAACTTCCTGCCAGTTCTTCTCCAGCCAGGCGAAGAAATCCGGCCGGTCGATCAGACCGTACTTGGCAACCTCGGCATAACCGGCCCGGAACTCGCGAACGGGCAGCGTGTCGAGCACATCGGTATCGGCCAGCACCAGCCTCGGCTGATGGAATACGCCGACGAGATTCTTGCCGTGCGACGTGTTGATGCCGGTCTTGCCGCCGACGGACGAATCCACCTGCGCCAGGAGCGAGGTCGGGATCTGGACGAAATTCATGCCGCGCCGCACGATGCCCGAGGCAAAGCCGGTGAGATCGCCGATGACGCCGCCGCCCAGCGCAATCACCGCATCGCGGCGCTCCAGTCGGGCCGCCAACACGCCGTCGACCACTTCCTGCAGATGCGCAAAGCTCTTTGTCTTCTCGCCGGCCGGCAACAAGATTGCCGTTGAGCCGATGCCGGCCTTGTCGAGCGAAGCCGTCAGCGCGTCGAGATGGGCGCGCGCGACATTCTCGTCGGTGACGATCGCTGCCCGAATGCCCGGCAGGCGCGCGGCGATTTCTTCGCCCGCGCGGCCGACGAGGCCCGAGCCGATCAGGATGTCGTAGGCCCGGTCACCAAGACCCACCTCGACCTTGACCGCACCACTACTCGTCATACCGCATTCTCCCGGGCATCTTCGCCCTGTCCGTCCAAATATTCATCGAGCGCGGCCACCACCTCGTCGGCGATGACTTCCTTGCGCTCTTCCCGGGTCAGCACGGTCACGTCAGCCGTCGCATAGACCGGATAGCGTTCTGCCATCAGCCGCTCCATCACGCTGCGCGGATCGGCGTTCTGCAGCAGCGGCCGGGTCGGCTTCCTGCCGACGCGCTCCATCAGCGTGTCGATATCCGCCTTGAGCCACACCGAAATCCCATGCGCGGCCACGGCTTCGCGCGTTTGCGCATTCATGAAGGCCCCGCCGCCGGTCGACAGCACCTGTGGGCCGCCTTCCAGTACGCGCTGAATGACGCGCTGCTCGAGCGCGCGGAACTCCGGCTCGCCATAGCGCTGGAACAGGTCGGGGATGGTCATGCGCGAGACGGTTTCGATCTCGTGATCGCTGTCGATGAAGGGCAGATCGAGCATCGTCGCCACCCGGCGGCCGATCACGGTCTTGCCTGCGCCCATGAGACCGACGAACACAATGGAGCGGTTACCGAGCCGCTTCAGCAGCTCCGCCATATCGTCGGTCGGGTCGTGAGGCGTCTCGCTCGTCATGCCAGCGTTTCGACATGAAAACGCATGTCGCGTCAAGGGTTAGGCGCAGAAGCTTTCGGCCACGCGGCCGTGGTTCTACGCCCTTGGACCACCTTCGCCTGTTCGCCCTTGAAATGACATCCTGACTGACACATAACCAGACCTTGAACCAGCGACGGGACGGAGCGCAATGCCGACCTTATTCCGGTTTCTTGTAACGCTCGGCATTTTGGCAGGCCTGGCCTATGGCGCGATGTTCGCGCTCGTCACTTTCGTCCAGCCCAAGCGCGGCGAAATCACCATCCGCATCCCTGCCGACAAGGTCAATCCGAAGAAATAAATGAAGAGCAGCGCGCGCATCGAGGCGTTCCTTGAAATGATGAGCGCCGAACGGGGCGCGGCCGACAACACGCTGGCCTCCTATCGTCGCGACCTGGAGGATGCGGCCGAACACATAGGCGATCTGGCGGGCGCGGATTCCGCCGCCATCCGCGCCTATCTCGGTGACATCGCTGCGCGCGGCTTTGCCGCCACCTCGCAGGCGCGCCGGCTCTCGGCCCTGCGCCAGTTCTACAAGTTTCTCTATTCGGAAGGCCTGCGGTCGGACGATCCCACCGGCGTCCTGGACAGCCCGAAGAAGGACCGCCCCCTGCCCAAGACCATGAGCGAGGCCGAAACCGGCTGCCTGCTCGACCGCGCGGCTGCGGAAGCGGCCGACCCTGCGCTAGGCGACGCCCAGCGCATAGCGGCGCGGCGCATGCATGCGCTGGTCGAGGTGCTCTATGCGACGGGCCTGCGCGTTTCCGAACTTGTCGGCTTGCCGCTGACGGTGGCGCTGCGCGACGAGCGCTTCTTCATCGTTCGAGGCAAGGGCAACAAGGAGCGCATGGTGCCCCTGTCGGGCAAGGCGCGCGAGGCGATGCGCGCCTGGCTCACCGAGCGCAACAAGATGCCGGCGCTGGCCGAAAGTCCGTTCCTCTTTCCTGCCGCGTCCGAGAGCGGCTACCTGCCGCGCCAGGTCTTCGCCCGCGAGCTGAAGGGGCTCGCTGCTCGGGCCGGCATTTCCTCGGCTAAGATATCGCCGCACGTGCTGCGCCATGCCTTTGCGAGCCATCTTTTGCAGAACGGCGCAGACCTGCGCGCCGTGCAGCAGCTGCTCGGCCATTCGGACATTTCCACCACGCAAATCTACACTCATGTGCTCGAAGAGCGGCTCGTGCGGCTGGTCAATGACCATCATCCGCTTGCCGATGGCGGGCGCTAAGGTTATGTGAAGGCAAGTTTCGCGATGCCGACCCTGCTCTTTCGAGGCGTCGGCCGTCTTTTTCTTCAGGCGTATCGGTCAAAGTTCACGCATGTACAACTACCTCGATTTCGAAAAACCTGTCGCGGATCTCGAAGGCAAGATCCTTGAGCTCAAGAAGCTCGCCGAGAATGGCGAGGCCGTGGACGTGGGCGACGAGATCGCGCGCCTGGAAAAGCGCTCCCGCGATGCGCTGCGCGACGCCTACAAGGCGCTGACGCCGTGGCAGAAGGTGCAGGTGGCGCGCCATCCCGACCGCCCCCACTGCCTCGACTACGTCACCGCACTGTTCACCGATTTCACGCCGCTGGCCGGCGACCGCGCCTTCGGCGAGGACAAGGCCATCGTCAGCGGCTTCGCCCGCTTCCAGGGCCAGCCCATCGCGGTGCTCGGCCAGGAAAAGGGTTCCGACACCAAGAGCCGGCTGGAGCACAATTTCGGCTCGCCGCGCCCCGAGGGCTACCGCAAGGCCGTGCGCATCATGGAACTGGCCGACCGGTTCTCGATCCCGCTGGTAACGCTGGTCGACACCGCGGGCGCCTATCCGGGCGTCGGCGCCGAAGAGCGCGGCCAGGCCGAAGCGATTGCCCGCTCCATCTCCACGGGCCTGGCGCTCAAGGTGCCGTCGATCTCTGTGGTGATCGGCGAAGGCGGCTCGGGCGGCGCGATCGCGATCGCCACCGCCAACCGCGTCTTCATGCTCGAGCATGCGATCTATTCGGTGATCTCGCCGGAGGGCGCGGCCTCGATCCTGTGGCGCGACACCACGCGCTCGAAGGATGCGGCGACCAACATGAAGATCACCGCGCAGGACCTTCTTGCGCTGAAGATCATCGACGGCATCGTTCCCGAGCCGCTGGGCGGCGCGCACCGCGCACCCGAAGCGGTCATCAGGTCCACCGGCGACCTCATCGCCAAGACCCTGGCCGATTTCGCCGCCAAGCCGGTCGATTTCCGCGAGCAGCGTCGCGAAAAATACCTGGCCATGGGCCGCAGCCTCTGACACATCGTCGCAAAGCCATGCCGCGCACCTAAAGGTCCGCGGCATGGCGCAAGGCGGCGCAAATGCGGCCAGTTGACGGCCTTCGTCACAAAATCGCCGCCAGATTTTCGTCAAACACAACCCAGACGCTAGAATCGTTAACCCTTGCAGTAATCAATTCGCAAGGTTAACGGTTTACCGTCCGCGCCGACCTAGGCCGGCAGGGGGATTGCAGTTCCCGCCGGAATCGACGGAAACGAAGACGATATTTTGATGCCGAGAATTGCCAGTATAGCCCGTTCCGGTTTGCTGATTGCGGCCCTCGCTGTGGCGGGCTGCAACGAGTCGCAGTCTACCTTCGAGGGTTTGACCCCTACGGGCGATGTCCATATTCCGCCGAAGATCCTGGCCGAGATGAGGGCCAAGGACATGCCGCGCACTTCGCCGCTGATGGCGCGCATCTTCAAGGAAGAAGGCAAGCTGGAGATATGGAAGCAGAAGTCCAACGGCCGCTACGACATCATCGCCAGCTACGACATCTGCAAATGGTCGGGCAAGCTCGGCCCGAAATACATCGAAGGCGACCGCCAGGCGCCCGAGGGCTTCTACACAGTACGCCCGGGGCAGATGAAGCCGAACTCGCAGTATTATCTGGCCTTCAACATCGGCTATCCCAACGCCTATGACCGGGCTAACGGCCGCACCGGCTCCAACCTGATGGTGCACGGCGCCTGCTCGTCGTCGGGCTGCTACTCGATGACCGACGCGCAGATCGAGCAGATCTACGCCTTCGGCCGCGACGCCTTCTCCGGTGGCCAGACCGAGTTCCAGGTGCAGGCCTTCCCCTTCCGCATGACGGCCGCCAACATGGCGCGCTACCGCAACGACCCGAACTACGAGTTCTGGAAGATGCTGAAGGAAGGCTACGACCAGTTCGAGATCACCAAGGTGCCGCCGAAGGTCGATGTCTGCGAGAAGCACTATGTCTTCAACCAGGTTCCCGAGAATGGCGCCGCCTTCTCGCCGACCGGCGCCTGCCCGCCATCGGCGTTGCCCGATTCGCTGAAGACGGCCTATCAGAGCTACCAGGCTACCTACGACAAGTCCTTCGCGTCCGCCATTAACAGCTCGACCCCCGAGCCCAAGCCGACGATCGGCGGCATCAAGGAAGCCAATATCGTCTCCGACTGGACCAAGCAGCGTGCACGCGGCGAGCGCGTGCCGATCGACCCGCCGTCGCTCCAGGCGGACGGCAGCGTCAAGGTGACGAACCACATGGGCCGTATCGACTCCCCAGCCGGCCGGCGCATGGCCGCGCTCGAGGCCGCGGAGGCCGAGAAGAAGAAGCTCGCCGAGGAAAAGAAGCGCGCAGCAGAGGAAAAGGCTGCCGCGGTCGCCCTCGCCAAGGCCGAGAAGAACGCAGCCGCCGCGCTGGCCAAGGCCGGCCCCGCGCCGGCTGCAGCACCTGATGCCAACCAGATTGCCGTTGGGCAGGCCGATCCGGCGCCGGCGGAAAAGCCGGGCCTGCTCGGCGGCGTTCGCAGGCGCATGGCCAGCCTGTTCGGCAGCTGAGGCAGGAAGCTTTGACAGGCGAACCAGACGTCTACGACCTCAAGGGGCTGAACTGCCCCCTGCCCGTCTTGAAGGCGCGCAAGCGCCTCGCCGGCATGGCGCCCGGCAACCTGCTGTGGCTTGAGACCACCGACCCGCTGGCGGTGATCGACATTCCCGCCTTCTGCACGGAAAGCGGCCACCGGCTGGTGGAAACGCAGTCCCAGCCCGGAGGCCACCGCTTTCTGGTCGAGCGCGGGGCCTGAGCCTTCCAATTCTGGACTGAACGTCTGAGCGGGCCCTGCCCTCTACCGAGGCATGCCCGCAATCGCGAGGGGATTGTCTTCCACCGCCGCGCGGTCAGGCGTGTCGATCGCCGGCTGGTTGGTGATGGCCGCAAACAGCCGCCGCACATAGTCTTCCGGCATATCCATCGTGATCAGGACAAGCCGCGTGCCGCGCCGTCCATCCGGCCAGAAAGGCAGGCGTGCGGGCGGATGCAGGATCTTCTGCACGCCGTGAACCACCAGCGGCCGGCTCGGATCCTCGGCCAGCTCGATGACGCCCTTCATGCGCAAGAGCCGCTCGCCATGTGTCGACCGCAGCAGGTCGAGGAACATTTCGATGGCGCCGAATGGCACCGGCCCGTCATGCACCAGGCTGAAGGAGCGAACGCGCGCATCATGATGATGGTGATGCGCGTGATCATGGTCGTGATCATGATGGTCGTGGCTGTGATGGTGGTGATGGTGGTCGGCATGCGCCGCCTCCTCGCCCAGCCAGCGGCGGACATCGGCCGTCTTCGTCTCGGGATTATAGAGCCCGCATTCGAACAGGGCGGCAGCACCCGTCTCGTTCACGTCCAGGACCGGCGCCGAAGGATTGACGCGGGCAAGCCGCGCCTTGAGTTCCGCAAGTTCGGAAGGATCGCCCAACAGGTCGGCCTTGGTGATCACCAGCCGGTCGGCCACCGCCGCCTGCTTGACCGCCTCGACATGGGCGTCGAGCGTGGCCGCACCATTGACGGCATCCACCAGCGTGACCACGCCGTCGAGCCGGAACGCCTGTACCAGCGCCGGATGCCCCATGATCGACTGCAGCACCGGTGCGGGGTCGGCAAGGCCGGTGGTTTCGATGACGACGCGCTTGAGCTTTGCGATGCGGCCGGTCTGCAGCCGGTCGATCAGGTCGGCCAGCGTGTCGACCAGCTCGCCGCGCACCGTGCAGCACAGGCAGCCGTCCGAAAGCTCGATGATGCCGTCCGACGCCTGCTCGACCAGCAGGTGGTCGATGGCCACGTCGCCGAATTCGTTGATGATGACGGCCGTGTCGGCAAGTGCCGGGTCTTTCAGCAGCCGGTTGAGCAGCGTGGTCTTGCCGGCGCCGAGAAAGCCGGTCAGCACCGAGACGGGTATCGGATAAAGGTCATGCATGGCTGTTACTGCTGCGTGGCGTCGCCCTGAGCCGACGGCACGCCCGGCACCGGCTTGTCCGGCCGCCAGGTCGGGATCGGCACGTCGGCCTTGTTGTTCTTTGCGTCAACCGCGGCGAAGGCCGCCGGCACCGGACCAGTCGCACCGCCAAGCCCGACGCGGACCATCTGTAGGTCACGCTTCAACTCGGCCATGTAGCGCGACTTGAATTTTGGCTTGCCCTGCGCGTCGAGTCCGTCGGAGCGCTCCGAGGCGCCCTCCTTGCTGCAGACGATGTCGCGCATGTCGGTAGGCGTGGTCTGTCCCTCGCCATAGGGCTGGAGGTTGGAGAGCGTCACGTTTCCAGCCGTCGAGGTCGAAAAGCCCTGGCCCAGAAGGTCTGCCGCATGGTCGGCGCGGCCCCATGGCGTGCGCTCGCCCAGCACGACGGCTGCCAGCGTGCGGCCTTCGCGCGTCGCGGTGCCTATGAGATTGTAGCCGGAAGCGCAGACGAAACCGGTCTTCATGCCATCGGCGCCGGCAAAGCGGCCGAGCAGCGGGTTGAAGCCGTGAATGCGGTTCTTGCCGTTGGTTGTGATTCCCTCGATGGAAAAATACGAGGCATATTGCGGAAACTCGGTGCGGATCGCCCGCACCAAGAGCGCAAGGTCGCGCGCGGTGGTGTAGTTTTCCGGATCGTGCAGGCCGTTGGGATTGGTGAAGTGGCTGCCGGTCATGCCCAGGCGCTGGGCCTCGGCATTCATGCGGTCGGCGAAGGCGGGGATGGTGCCGCCGATATTCTCGCCCACAGCGGCGGCAATGTCGTTGGCCGACTTACCCAGCATCATCTTCAGCGCATTGTCGAGCGTCATCACCGTGCCGGGCTTGTAGCCCATCTTGCTCGGCGGCTCGGCGGCGGAGATCTTGGTGATCTTGACCGGCGACTGCATCGTCACCTCGCCGGCCTTGATGGCGCGGAAGGCGACGTAAGCCGTCATGGTCTTGGTCAGCGAAGCGGGGTGCCACCGCTTGAAGGCATCCTCATGCTCGAGCACCTGGCCGGTCCGCACGTCGAACAGGATCGACGGATTGGCCGCCGCCTGGCTACTGGCGAGCCCCGAAAGTGCGGCGAGGCCGACGAAAAGTCCTTTTGAAAAAAAGAGATGCCGCATGATTAATTCCGATTTCGCCTCTTGCCGTGGCCGCCTCGGGGTCCTTAAGATTTTCGGATCGGGCCAAGTCTCAAATAGAGCGGGATCTGGCCCCGTGTCCCGGCCGCATCTCGCGGTGCTATTTAGCCTATGTGACGTCAAAATGGCAAAGCGTGTGCGATCACGATTGCGAGCTAACGGGACAAAACCCACGAAGAGCGAAAGTATTTCATCATGCCGATTCTGAACCGAGCCGCCGAATTGCAGGACGAAGTCGCGGGCTGGCGCCGAACGCTGCACCAGAACCCCGAGCTGAATTACGACGTCTATCAGACGGCGGCTTTCGTGGCTGACAAGCTGAAGTCCTTCGGCTGCGACGAGGTGGTCGGCGGCATCGGCCGGACGGGCGTGGTGGGGGTCATCCGCGGCAATCTCGGCGCGGGCGCCGCCATCGGCCTGCGCGCCGACATGGACGCGCTGCCCATCAACGAGGCGACCGGCAAGCCCTATGCTTCCCAGAACCCCGGCAAGATGCATGCCTGCGGCCATGACGGCCACACCGCCATGCTGCTGGGCGCCGCCAAATACCTTGCCGAAACGCGCAATTTCGCGGGCTCGGTGGCGGTGATCTTCCAGCCTGCCGAGGAGGGCGGCGCCGGCGGCCTTGCCATGGTCGAGGACGGCATGATGGACCGTTTTGGCATCGCCCAGGTCTTCGGCATGCATAACATGCCCGGCCTGCCGGTCGGCCAGTTCGCCATCCGCCCGGGCCCGATCATGGCGGCGACGGCAGAGTTCACCATCACCATCAAGGGCAAGGGCGGCCACGCCGCCATGCCGCACCGCGCCATCGACCCGATCGTCATCGGCAGCCAGATCGTCGCGGCGATGCAGACGATTGCCTCGCGCACCATCGACCCGCTCGACTCGGTGGTGGTGACGGTGACGAAATTCCACGGCGGCGACGCCTACAACGTCATCCCCGAAGAGGTGGAGCTTGCCGGCACGGTGCGCACGCTGAAGAAGGAGGTGGCCGCCACGGCGGGCGAGCGCATCAAGGCGATCTGCGACGGCATCGCCGCAGCCAATGGCGCAAGCGTGCATGTCGACTACGATTCCAACTATCCAGTGACCTTCAACCACGCCGAGCAGACAGTGGTGGCCGGCGATGTCGCCGCTACCATCGCAGGCGAAGCGCAGGTACATCGCGAGATCCAGCCGCTTATGGGCGGCGAGGACTTTTCCTACATGCTGGAAACCCGCCCCGGCGCCTTCATCTTCATCGGCAACGGCGACACCGCAAATCTCCACCACCCGGCCTATGACTTCAACGACGAGGTCATCCCGCATGGCGTGAGCTATTGGGTGAAACTCGCCGAAACCACCCTGGCAGCCTGAGGCCGCCGAAGCGCCGACATCGGGCAGCGAAAGCCCAAAGGATCCCGGTGGCCGCTGCCAACACGGCGGCCACCGGAAATTGTCCTGCCCCGGGCGGGTTATTGGAAAAATGTCCAAAAGCCGTTGGCGAAACCGCTCGAAGCGGCTATGTGTCGTCTCGGTTGGTCCCGTAGCTCAGTAGGATAGAGCGGCAGATTCCTAATCTGTAGGTCACAGGTTCGATTCCTGTCGGGATCACCACCAATCGGCAGCGCCGACCGAACCGCGCGCGGCCTTCTCAATTAGCGCCACCTTTGACAACCATACGCCCAAAGCAAGCCTGGCCTTTGCGGGCGGCGAGACCTCACCGTGGCCGGCACACCGCTCGCTCGGGATGCGACAGTGATCGTGGCGGGCCTGGACCTACGGCTGACGCCCACCACCACGCTCGGCCTTGCCATACCGGCCAGCTGGCCAGCCGCGCCCACGACAACGGCTTCAGGGCGGATCTCAACGTCAAGATCCGACCAAACAGTTCGCAGGCGACCTAGTAAGGCGATGACGATACTATCCAAGTGATGCCCTGTATTTCTAACAAGGCATCTTTAAATCATCTCAATAGCGGTAGGCGCGGATACAATTTTGAACTGATCGCGCTAGCGGCTGCGCAGGCGCCGGATATGCAGTGCCAAATCAGTGATTTTTGCCAAAACTATCTGAGCGCGGCGGCTGCCCGCAAACATTCAAAATTAGAAATATCATATTGAAATATTTCAGGAAAACTTGCTTGCGATGTTGCAGCCTTGCAACAGACTTTTTGGGTTTCCTCCTTTAGCTCTCAGCTACCATTCTTACCTGATTTGAGGATTTCAATGTTTTCGAAACGCATCGCTGTCCTGGCGGCATTTTCAACCATTCTATCGACCGGCGCCTTCGCGGCGGATACCGTATCCGCACCGGAAGTCATCCCGGTGTTCAGCTGGACCGGTGCTTATGTCGGCCTGAATGTTGGCTTCGGCGGCGGCAAGTTCAAGCATGAGATAGTTGGCGCTGCGCCTGCCGCGTCCTTCAACGCCTCGTCCAGTGGTTTCGTTGGTGGCGTTCAGGTCGGTTATAACTACCAGATCGACCAGTGGGTCGTGGGTGCCGAGGCTGATTTCCAGGGCGCCAACATCAAGGGTGACGTCGATTTCGGCGGCGTAGTGCCAGTCGGCACCAAGCTCGACTGGTACGGCACGGTGCGTGCACGCGCCGGCATGCTGGCAACCGACCGCTTGCTGGTCTACGCGACCGGCGGTCTCGCCTATGGCCACACCAAGACATACTCCGAGATGATGTTGGGTAACAGCGTAAGCGAATCAAAGACCAAGGCCGGCTGGACCGTCGGCGCAGGCGTCGAATATGCGGTCACCGATCACGTCAGCCTCAAGACCGAATACGCCTATACCGATCTCGGCAAGGCACGGGTCTTCGATGGCGACATCGACCGGAAGGTCAACTTCCACAGCGTCAAGTTCGGCATCAACTACAAGTTCTGATTTCCCGCACTACGCAAGACATTTGGCCCCGGCGAAAGCCGGGGCTTTTTCTTTGGGGCGTGTGCAGCAAGCCCACCGCCTCTGCCGGATTACCTCTTTTAGCTGATCACCTTTTGGAGAGGTTGCTGACCACAGATGCGGGTACGATGCTTCATGTCTTCGAAAGGCGACTGGCGGCATTAGGGTTGAACAGGTGAAGACCAGTAACGAGTATGGCGCCCCTCATGTCGCCAGCACCTCGATCCCCCAAAACAGCCTAAAAGCCCGCCACGGATACCGAGGCGGGCGGCCTCCTCTTGACTTGCCTTGAGACCGCCTCGGTCTCTGGGCGGCACTCATGATGCTTGAAAAAAAGAAGATTGAACGAAGCGAAGTATAGCCTCGGAGGGGCTTGGGGGATGAAAAATCATGCGCAAGCCGCGTTCTGCGCGGCGGACCTGGCGTCTTTCGTGGCTTGGTCAACACCAGCCGATGCCAGAGGCTCTGGCGATAGTGTCCATAGTTTCAGGATTGGCTATTGCGCGACTGCAAGTAGTGTCTACCCGCTGACTAAACGCAAGAGCTTCCGCGCTCGGCGACGCTGATCACTGTTCTGTCGAGGGGATTTGAGATGACCGACATAAGTGATCGCTTCGTCATCGTTTGGCTCGCCGCCGATGAACGCCAAGCACTCCGTCGACTTGCTTCTGTATGCAGCGTCGACCTCGAAGAAGCCGCAGCAGCCGTTATGCGCGAATGTCTTATCGCGGCTGGCTATCTGAAACCCGAATACAAGCTCGATGAGGATACGCAGACGGCCGGGAGCGCGTAGCTACGCTGCGGACCTCCCGCTTCCCAAAACAATGCCCGCCGCGGATCGACCGAGGCGGGCTTGTTGGCTGAAAGGGGATCATGCCAGGCGGGAGCCGGCATGCTAGCTGGACGGACCAGTCGGGCTATTCCACGCCGCCCAGATCGTCGCCTTCCTCGAACTCCATACGATTTTGGATGGCGCCGCGCACCTGTTGGGCGGCGTACATCGCCATCACGCGCAGGCGCGTCTTCTGCTTGTCATCGAGGGTCTTGTAGAGCGGCTCCCAGGCATCGGCGAGTTGCTTCAGCCCGGCGGCCCGCTGCGTCATGTTCTCGGCGCGATTACGCAGGATCTGGAAGAAATCGGGCTCTCCCTCACGCATCTTTTGCAGGTTTTCGATGCGTTCACGCCGGGCTTCGCCGCGCGCCTTTATGGCCGACTCGACCGCCGGCCACAGCTTTTCCTGATCCGGCGTCAGCTGCAATGCGTTCTTGAGTATCTCGATCCTCGCCTCGTTAATCGCCTTCAACTCGGCCGACGGTCCGCCGCCCTCCTCGGTACCTCCGGCGGCTGGAGCCGCCTGGGTCTGGGGCTGGGTCGGGGTCGGGGTCTGGGTCTGCGAATAGGCTACCGTAGGCGCAGTGATCATGAGGGCGGTCAAGCCAACAATTGCTGTCCTTAGCATCGTGATCTCCATTGCTTCAGCGACAGGCGGTCTTCGACATTCGATGTGTTCCCACTTTCCGGGAACGACGGCAGACATGCCGCCTGCTTCACAGGGCAATCCACTCGCATCCAGCCATGCCCAAGGCGGCGGCTCGCCGGCCCCGCTCGGTTCTTGGAAAATGCAGTTTCAGTTCGCTTTGCCGGCGGGACGAGTTCAGCTGCGTTCGCCCGACAGGTCGAAGTCCTTTATCGGCAGGCGGCGGATCCGCTTGCCCGTGGCCGCGAAGATGGCGTTGCACACCGCCGGCGCGATCGGCGGCGTTCCCGGCTCGCCGATGCCGCCCCATTTCGAGCCGCCGCTCAGCGCAAGATGGGTTTCGATCCTGGGCATGTCGGCCAGGCGTACGACCTGATAGTCGTCGAAATTGCCTTGCACCACGGCGCCCTTGTCGATGGTAATCTCGCCGAACAGCGCCGCCGAGAGGCCATAGACCACGCCGCTTTCGATCTGCATCTCAACCGTGCGCGGATTGACGACATGGCCGCAATCGACCGCCGCCACCACGCGCTCGACGCGCACCTCGCCTTTCGGGCTCACCGTCACCTCGGCCACCTCGCCGACGATGGTGCCGAAGGATTCGTGGATGGCGATGCCGCGCCCCTGGCCGGCCGGCATCGGCTTGCTCCAGTCGCTCTTCTCGGCGATCGTATCGAGCACGCGCAGGAAATCGTCCTTGCCGGCCAAGAGCTTGCGCCGGAAGCGATAGGGGTCGTCGCCGGCCGCATAGGCCAGCTCGTCGATAAAACCTTCCATGGCAAATGCGTTCTGCGAGCTGCCCACCGAGCGCCAGAACATCACCGGCACATGGGTGTTCTTCAGCACGCAGTCTACCTCGACGGCGCCCACTTCGTAGGGCTGGTTGGCGAGGCCTTCGACCGCCGAGGGCTCGATGCCCTTGTCGGGACTGCCCCAGCCGAGCGAGCGTTCGATGGAGCCGACCGCCGTGCGCACACGAAGGCCCTTGGGCATGCCATCCGGCCCCAGCGCTGCCTCGAAGCGGATCGCCGCCTGCGGCCGGTAGCGGTCATGGCGCATGTCTTCCTCGCGCGTCCACACCAGTTTAACGGGCTTGCCGACTGCCTTGGAAACCAGAACCGCCTGGGTCAACTCGTCATTCACCGCGCGCCGGCCGAAGCCGCCGCCAAGGAAGCAATTGTGTACCTCGACCTTCTCTCGCGCCACGCTGGCGGCCTTGGCTGCCAGCTCCAGCGCGGCTTCCGGATATTGCGTGCCGATCCAGACGTCGACGCGGTCGGGCTGCACATGGGCCGTGCAGTTCAGCGGCTCCATGGGCGCATGCGCCAGATGCGGCACCTCGTAGAGCGCCTCGACGCGCTTGCCATCGGTCAGCGCCTTCATGACGTCGCCTTGCTTGCGCGCGGTCGCCGCCGGCCCGTTCAGCGCGGTGCGATAGGCCTCGGCGAACTGGGCACTGTCGGTATTGGCCGCCGGCCCTTCGTCCCAGGTCACCGGCAGCGCCGCGGCCGCTTCCTTGGCGCGCCAGAAGCGATCGGCAACGACCGCCACACCGCCCGGAATGGGGACGACCGCCTTGACCCCGCGTCGTCCTTCGATCGCCTTGGCGTCATAGGATTTGAGCGAGCCACCGAACACCGGACAGGTCACGACGGCGGCATAGAGCATGTCCGGCAGGCGGGTATCGATGCCGAAGTGTGCCGTGCCGTTCAGCTTCGGCGGCGTGTCCAGCCGGGCCTTCGGCTGGCCGATCAGCGTGTACTGGTCCGGCGTCTTGATTGCCGGCTCTGTCGCCAGCTTCACCTTGGCGGCGTCGGCGGCGAGCTCGCCATAGCGCAGGCTACGGCCGCTTTCGGCGTGGGTGACCATGCTGTCCTTTGCCGTACAGGCCGCGGCGGGCACACCCCAGCGATCGGCCGCGGCATGGATCAGCCGCTCCCGCGCGCTCGCGCCCGCCTGCTGCAGGAATTCGCGCGAGCGGCGCACCGCGCTCGAACCGCCCGTCAGCATGCGCCCATAGACATTGTTTTCGCGCAGGTTTCGGTTGGCCGAGGCGTATTCGGGCCTGACCTTCTCCCAATCGCAGGCGAGTTCCTCGGCAACGATCATCGGCAGCGCGGTGAAAACGCCCTCGCCCATTTCCGACTGTGCGACACGGATGACCACCGTATCGTCCGGTTCAATCAATATCCAGGCATTGATCTCGTCGCCGGCCGTCTCGCTCCACGGCTCGGGCAGGATCGCCTCGGCTCTAGCCAGATCAGGCAGCGAGAAGCCGATGGCAAGCCCGCCGGCGGCGCTGAGCGACACCACCAGGAACTGGCGGCGGCTCATGGCGCTCGCGTTTGATGCGTCCATAGAGGTCATGGCGCGCCTCCCGCATCCTTGGCGATCGCCGCGGCGCGATGGATCGCGGCGCGGATGCGCGCATAGGTGCCGCAGCGGCAGATATTGGTCAGCTGATCATCGATATCAGCATCGGTCGGATCGGGATGCTCGCCAAGGAAGGCCACGGCAGCCATGATCTGGCCGGACTGGCAATAGCCGCATTGCGGCACGTCCTCTGCGAGCCATGCCTGCTGCACCGGATGAGTGCCGTCAGGCGAAAGCCCCTCTATGGTGATGATGGTCTTGCCGTCGGCGTCGCCGACCTGCAGCGAGCAGGAGCGCACCGCCTGGCCGTCGACATGCACCGTGCAGGCGCCGCATTGCGCAATGCCGCAGCCGTATTTCGTGCCAATGAGGCCAAGCTCGTCGCGGATCACCCACAAAAGCGGGGTTTCCGGCTCTACGTCCAGTTCCTGATGCTGTCCATTGATGGTGAATGCAACCATGGGCTTGTCTCCCAGCGGTTGTCTGCGGCCGCCATGGTCAGCCGCCGGTCTCCTGCGCGAGCGTCACGCGAGGCGTCAGTTAAAACCCGAAACGCACCCGCCGCTAGCCCCTCACGGCAATGTGTACCGCCGTTCCAGGACCACCTTCAAACGACAGCAACCGGCCTCAGGTTCCCGGCAACATGCGTCTCAAAACCTCGTCCTTGCGGATGAAATGATGCCAAAGTGCCGCCGCCGCATGCACCCCCACCACGATCAGGATCAGGTTGGCGCAAAGCGAGTGTGCCTCGCGAATGATACCGGCGGTGTCCCTGTCGGGTGTGACGGGCGACGGGATCGTAAACAGCCCGAAGAAGGTCAGGGCATCGCCCCGGAACCAGGTGAGGAATATGCCGACCACAGGAATAATCACCAGCAGCGCGTAGAGCAGGAGATGCGCCACATGCGCAAGCTTTTGCTCCATCTCGCTCATCGCGGCGGGCAGGCTCGGCGCCCCGCGCCGCAGACGCATCGCCACACGCACCGCGACCAGCGCTGCGAGCAAAAGACCAAACGAAATGTGCAGCCACCAGATGGTAGCCCGGCCGGGATCGCCGCGCGGAAAGAAATCTTCGCCATAGGTGAGGCCATAGAGACCGATGACCAGAAGGAAGATCATCCAATGGAGGGCCTTCTGGGCAGGGGCATAGGTAGTCGATTGCATTTCCATGTTCCAAGTTGCGTTGCGTCAAGTCCGCAATTGAATTTTGGCAAAGCTATGTCGCTTCCTCCGCAGCGGCAAGCTGGTTGCGGATCGCGGTCGCGCCGCGCATAAAGTTTCCCGAATGAAACCGTCGCCGGATTGCCAGGAATGGACCGAGGATTCTTCGAACGAAACTCCGTGACTGTGGCACAAGACCTGATCGGAGTTGAAATCCGCACCCATGGGGTCAGCGGCATCATCGTCGAGACCGAGGCCTATCGCAGCGACGATCCTGCCTCGCACGCCTTTCGCGGTCGCACCGCGCGCAACGCCGCGATGTTCGGGCCGGCGGGCCACGCCTATGTCTACCGCTCCTACGGCGTCCATTGGTGCCTGAATTTCGTCTGCCTGCCGGGCAGTGCTGTGCTTATCCGCGCGCTGGAGCCTACGGCCGGCATCGAGACCATGCAGGCGCGGCGCGGGCTCTCCGACGTCAGGCTGCTGTGCTCCGGCCCCGGAAAACTCTGCCAGGCGCTGGCCATCGACCGCTCACATGACGGGCTGCCGCTTGACGGCCCCGAGATCACGCTGGCGCCGCGCAACGGCAAGGTCAGCATCGTGGCCGGCCGCCGCATCGGCATCAGCCGCGCCATAGAAAAGCCCTGGCGCTTCGGGCTCGCCGGCTCACGCTTCGTCAGCCGGCGCTTTGCCCATGAGGAAGCTCAGACGATAGCCTCGGCCTCGATTTCCACCTCGTAGTCGCCGATCAGGTCACCCGCCTCGATCAGCGTATTGGCGGGCAGCACCTCGCCGAACACGCGGCCGTGCGCGCGCGACACCGGCTCCCATTTGGCGGCGTCGCGAATGTAGATGCGCGTGCGCGTGACGTCCTCGATGCGGCCGCCGAGCGCGGTGATGGCGGCGGCGATCTTGTCGAGGATGTAGGTAGTCTGCGCGCCTGCATCGCCCAGCGCCACGCAGCGGTCGGCACCGTGGGTGGCGGTGGTGCCGGAAACGCGGATCACGTCCTTCACCCGCACCGCGCGGCTGAAGCCGGCGATGGGCTCCCAGATGCTGCCGGAGGAAACGCGCAGCCGGTCGGGCCGGCCGGGCATGGGCTCGGCCTTGTAGATCGAGGGGATGGCGTCGAGGTGGTGGCTAAGGTCGCCCGAGGCGGTGAGATACGGCGGACGGCGATATTCGTCGCCGCAGTCGCCGGGAATCGGAGTGGTCGCGGCGAAGGCCTCTTCCAGCCGCGCCTTGTCCTCGGCGTCTAGCGCGAAGTTGAAGATGTTGAGGTTGTCGGCGCGGTGCTCGCTCTCGCTGATGCGCGCGCCGATGATGGTCGCCGCCACCGCCTCGTGCTCCAGCACCCAGCGCGATGCGACGTTGGAGATCGACACTCCGTGCTTGCGGCCGATCTCGGCTGCGGCAGCCAGAATGCCCTGGAACGGCGCCCAGCCGCCGGCGGTGTCAATGAAGCGCTTGTATTTCGAGCGGCTCCAGTCGGGTATCTCGGTCGGCTCGGGCTTGCCCAGCCATTTGTCCGACAGGAAACCGCCGCACAGCGTGCCATAAGCAAAGAGTTTTGTCCCCGTGCGGGCACAGAGCTCGGAAAGCGCACCAGCGGCGCGGCGGTCGACCAGCGAGAACGAGACCTGGTTGGTGGCGAGCGGCACGCCATCGGCCAGCGCCACGGCCAGATGCGCGGCATCGAAATTGGTGACGCCGATGGCGCCGATCAGCCCCTCCTCCTTCAGCCGCGCCATCTCGTGCAGCGCGTCCAACCAGGCCGGATGCTCGAAGGTCCACCAGTGGAACTGGAGCAGGTCGACCTTGTCGACGCCGAGCCTGTCGAGCCGCTCCTGCACGCCCTTGCGGACGATCTCGGCTGTCATCGGCCCCGGCTCGGGACACCATTTGGTGAAGGCGAGCGGGCGCTTTTCGTTGCTGCCATAGCGGGCCAGCAGCCGGCCGGTGATGATCTCGGCGCTGCCGTAGTGGTCGGCCATGTCGAAGGTGTCGAAGCCCATCTTCGCATAGGCTTCCAGCGCATCGGCAGCCTTTTCGGGGTCGAGCGTGGTGCCGTCCTTTTCAAGGTCGGCAACCTGCCACAGCCCGCAAACCAGGCGGCTGATGTTCAATCCGCCATCGAGCTCGATGTGGTCAGGAATTCTCTGCATGGGAGGCACCGTTCATTGCTTGGGAGTTACCGGCTTCGCATCAGTGCGCAAAGCGGAGGAAAGCTTGCCGAGATGGCGCGACACCACTTTTTCCTCGCCGAGGATGCCGCGCGGGCGCAGGAGCAAGATGGCGCAAAGGGCCACGCCGATCATGACGATCTGCAGGGCTGCCGCACGCGCCTGCTGGCCGGGCGGGAAGAGTGCGGCGACCGCGCCGGCCGAAGCCGCCCACAGGCCCCAGACCAGCACCGCGCCGAGGATCGCGCCGCGATTGTTGCCAGAGCCGCCGACGATCAGCATCGCCCAGACCTGGAAGGTCAGCATCGGCAGATAGTTTTCCGGCGCGATGAAGCCGATGAAATGCGCCTGCACAGCACCCGCCAGCCCCATGATGCCGCCGCCGATAGCGAAGGCCTGCAGCCGGAATTTCACAGCGCTTTTGCCGAGCGCAAGTGCTGCGGTTTCGTCCTCGCGGATGGCGCGCAGCACGCGGCCCCAAGGGCTACGCACCAGCCGCTCCAGCGCAAGGTAAAGCAGCGCCACCACGACGATGAGCACGCCGAGATTGAACAGCGAAAACAGCAGCGGATCGCCTGCAAGGTTGGCGAAGGGCCGCGGAATGAAGCCGATGCCGAAGGGGCCGCCGGTGATCCGCTCGAGATTGAGCGCGCAGAGCTGCACCGTCACCGCCACGCCGAAGGTGGCGATGGCGAGATAGTCGGCCCGCAACCTTATCGTCAGCGCGCCGATGAGGAAGGCGATCAGCGCCGCCGCTAGCGCCCCGCCCAGCCAGCCGACGAGGATCGGCATGTCGAAGCCGCCGAAGCGGTTGGCTGTGTCGGGCGTGGTTAAGAGCGCCGAGACATAGGCGCCTATGGCGACGAAGCCGGCGATTCCGACATTGAACAGGCCCGTCTGCCCCCACTGAACATTGAGGCCCAGGCACATGATGGCGTAGGTCAACGCCATGGTGAGGAAGAAACAGCCGTAGCCGATCAGCTCGACGCTCATTCGGGCCTCCCGAACAGGCCCTGCGGCCGTACCAAAAGCACCAGCACAAGAATGACGAAGGCAATTGCCGCGCGCCATTCGGCACCGACCAACTGCACCGCGAAGGCTTCCGCCAGACCGACGATCAGGCCGGCCAGCATCGCGCCCGGCACGCTGCCGATGCCGCCGAGGATCGCAGCGGCAAACAGCGGCAGAAGAAGGTCGAAGCCCATATAGGGGCGAATCTGCACAAGCAGGCCGGCCATGACGCCAGCGACGCATGCCAGCCCCGCACCGAGCACCCAGACCGTGCGCACCACCTTACGCACGTCGATGCCCACGACGCCTGACAGCTGCTGGTTTTCGCTGACAGCGCGCATGGAGCGGCCGATGGCCGTGCGCGTGAGCAGGAGATGCACAGACACGACCAGCACCACCGCCAGACCGAGCGACAGCATCTGGTCGGGCGTGGCCCTGAGGCCGCCGCCGAGCGGCAGCGCGATCTGCAGCGCCTTGGTGTAGTAGGCCGGCTTGGAGGTGAAGATGAATTCGAGCAGGCTGCGCAGCGTCAGCGCCGCGCCAAAGCTCGCCATCACCATGATGATGACCGTTCCGCGCTGCGCCCGTAGCCGGCCGAACAGCAGTGCATCCACCACCAGCGCCAGCCCGCCGGTGAGCGCCACCGCCACCACCGCCGCGATCGGCAGCGACCAGCCGAAGGAGAACGGACCTATCGGCGTCAGAAGGCCACCCGACAGGTAGCCCAGCGCACTACTGACAGCGAGCGCGATATAGGCGCCCCAGGAGATGAATTCGCCATGGGCGAAATTGGCAAAGCGCAGGATCGAATAGGTGAGCGTGACGCCGATGGCGCCAAGCCCGATCATCGAGCCGGTGATCAGCCCGTCCATGAGTGCCTGCGGGTTCATGGCGTCACCGTTTTCGGTTCGCGGCGCGCGCCGAGATAGAGCTCGGCCACGATCGGGTCGTCGCCCAGCGTCGCGGCCGGGCCTTCATGGCGCAGCCGCCCCTCGACGAGGATGACGGCGCGGTCGGCAATGGCCAGCGCCGCCTTCACATTCTGCTCCACGAGCACGATGGTGACGCCCGTTTCGTTGATCTGTTTCAGCCGGGCAAAAACTTCCGACACGATCTTGGGCGACAGGCCGGCCGACGGCTCGTCAAGGATCAGCACCGACGGCTCGACGATCAGCGCCCGCGCCACTGCCAGCATCTGCCGCTGGCCGCCCGAGAGCTGGCCAGCACGCAGCGAAGGCCGCGAGCCAAGATCGGGGAACATGGCGTAGAGGTCGGCGATGCGGCGGGCGCGCTTTTCCTTGGGCAGGATGTTGGCGGCCAAAAGCAGGTTGTCGTTGATCGACATCGTGCCAAAAATGTTCTCGGTCTGCGGCACGAAGGCCAGGCCGTGCCTGATCTTCTCATGTGCAGGCACAGCGGTGATGTGGAGGCCGCCAAGCGCGGTGGTGCCCGAATGGATCGGCACCAGCCCGGCAATCGCCTTGACGAAGGTGGACTTGCCGGCACCGTTCGGGCCCAGCACCACCACCAGCTCGCCCTGTTTCACGTCGAGGTCGACGCCGCGCACGATGGGCAGGTCGCGCTCGTAGCCGGCGACCAGCGCACGCGTGGAAAGAGCAATCTGACCGCTCATGCCGCGACCCCGCCGAGATAGGCTTCGATGACTGCGGGATCTCGCGCCACCACGTCCGGCGCGCCTTCCGTCAGATATTTGCCGGTGGCCATGACAACGACGCGCCCGCACAGCCGCGCCACTATTTCCATATTGTGCTCGATGAGCAGGATCGACTTGCCCTGCGCGTTGAGCTCCAGCACACGGTCGATGATGAGTTCCAGAAGGCTCGGATTGACGCCGGCGGCCGGTTCGTCGAGCAGGATCGCCTCGGGATCGGCCATCAGGATGCGCGCGAGTTCCAGAAGCTTGCGCTGGCCGCCGGAAAGCACCCGTCCCGGCTCGCTCTCCAGCCCCGAAAGCCTCACGAAGTTGAGCAGCGACCGCGCCTTCTCCACCGCCGCCCGCTCCTGCGCCGCAACGCGGCCGGGCTGCAAAAAGTTCTTCCATATCTGCTCGCCGGCCTGGCCCTGCCCGCCGGTCAGCACGTTTTCCAGCACCGTCATTTCGGCAAAGGGCCGCGGGATCTGGAAGGTGCGGCCAACGCCGCGCGCAATGCGCCGCTCCGGCCCTTCCTGCGCCACTTCCCGGCCGCTGACGCGGATGGAACCGGAGCTCGGCTTCAGGCTGCCCGCCAGAAGGTTGAACAATGTGGTCTTGCCGGCGCCGTTCGGCCCGATCAGCCCGGCCATCTCGCCGCGCCGCAGAGTGATCGACATGCCATCGACGGCGCGCACGCCGCCAAACCGTTTGACGAGGTCGCGCGCCTCGATGAGGGGCGGAGCCTCGGCGTCTCTTGGACCGTTATGGGCGTGGGCGGCGGTCGGCATCCGGTTCTGACACCAAATTCTGATAGATGATGTTTGATCAAACTTTACATCAGACCTGAATGCAACTAAAAATTTGCCGTCGCAGCAAACTGCATCCGAGTTTCGAATGGCGGTACCCATGCCCGATCGGAGACATCAGCAACGCAGACAGGGCCGCTCGCCTTGCCGGGAGCTGTTGCCATGAGCAACCGCGGCGCGCTCTCCCCCGTCGGCCGCGAAACGCTGCACGATCGCGTCTACGCCGAACTGCGCCGTTCGCTGATCTACGGCATGTTCGACGCCGGCGAGATGCTGCGCATCCAGGACCTTGCCGCCACGCTCCAGACCAGCACCATGCCGGTGCGCGAGGCGCTCGGCCGGCTGGTGTCGGAACAGGCGCTGGAAGCGCTGCCCAACCGCTCGGTCCGCGTTCCCGTCATCACCCGCGACCGGCTGGAAGACCTCGCACGCGCCCGCTGCCTGATCGAGGGCCAGATCACCGCGCTGGCGCTGCCCAATCTCACCGACGAGGATTTCGTCCGGCTCAAAGAACTGACCGTGGCCTGCGAAGAAGCATTTCGCAGCCATGACGACGAGATCGACAAGGCGCAGGCAACGTCCGAGCTGAACCACGCCTTCCATTTCTACATCTACCGCGCCGCCGGCTCGGTCGTGTTGATCCCGATCGTGGAAAGCCTCTGGCTGCAGTCCGGCCCCTATGTCCGCGCGGCCGCCCATATCCACGACGAGTTCCGCGATATTTCGGCGACCCATCATCACTGGGCGCTGATCGAGGCGCTGGAGCGCGGCGACACCGCAGGCTCGGTCAAGGCGCTGACCGACGACATCACCCGATCTTTCAATCTCATTCGCGGCCGCCTCGACGCCGAGGAAGCCGCAGAAAGGGCCACGAACAATGGCTGACGCCAAGGACGATTCCTTCGAGCTCTACGACCTGCGCGTGGAAGTGGTCGCGCCCGAAGGCGGCGCCATCTACTGCGGCGCCAAGGTCGGCGACTATTTCGAGCTGCACGGGGAGATGCTGCACCTGCCACCCGGCCAGGCCTTTTCCATCTATTCGCTGGCCTCGCTCCTACCGCTACTGCCGGCCAAGCAGCGGCCGACCCACAAGAACGACTGGATGAGCACGGACGCCGAAGTGGCCTGCCCAGACCCCAACTGCACTTCGCGCTTCCGCATCACCCGCACCGGCCTGCGCCGCTTCAGCCACGCCGCCACCACGGCGGTGCCGCTTCAGGACGATTGAGACGAACAGCATGCAAAGAACCAACCTGACACCGGACTATGAAATCTCGCGCGTCATCCGCGGCGGCTGGCAGATGGCCAGCGGCCACGGCGCGCTGGTGAGCGAGGACCCGGTGTCCGACATGGTGGCCTTTGCCGATGCCGGCATCACCACCTTCGACTGCGCCGATATCTACACCGGTGTGGAGGAGCTGATCGGCCGCTTCCGCCTGCATTACCGTGACGTCCGCGGGCAGGACGCGCTGGACAGGATCAAGGTGCACACCAAATTCGTGCCAGACCTCGACGTGCTGCCGCGCATCACCAAGTCCTATGTCGAAGGCGTCATCGACCAGTCGCTGCGCAGGCTGAACCTCGAGCGGCTCGACCTCGTCCAGTTCCACTGGTGGGACTATGACGCGCCGCTCTGGCTGGAAACGGCACAGTGGCTGGGCGAACTGCGCCAGGCCGGCAAGATCCACAATATCGGCGCCACCAATTTCGACACCGACCACATGGTCGATATCGCCACGGCGGGCGTGCCGCTGGTGTCGATGCAGGTGCAGTATTCGCTGCTCGACACCCGCCCCGCCAAGCGCATGGCGGCAGCGGCAGGCGACCATGGCGTTTCCTTCCTCTGCTACGGCACGGTGGCCGGCGGCTTCCTCAGCGACCAGTGGCTGGGCTTGCGCGAGCCGGACGACGCGCTCGAAAACCGCTCGCTGGTCAAATACAAGCTGATCATCGACGATTTCGGCGGCTGGGACCTGTTCCAGACGCTGCTGAAGACGCTGCGCGGCATCGCCGACCGGCACGGCACCGACATCGCCACGGTGGCGAGTGCGGCCATGCTCAAGCGGCCGGGCGTTGCCGGTGTCATCGTCGGCGCGCGCAACCGCTCGCACCTGCCCTCCAACCTGGCGATCTCTGATCTCCAGCTGACCGCCGAGGATCACGGGCTGATCAATGGCGTGCTTGCTGAGGCGAACAAAATCGAGGGCGACGTCTACACGCTGGAGCGCGACCGCCACGGCCGCCACGGTTCGATCATGAAATACAATCTCAACAAGGGAGCCGCCTGAGAGCCGCGCCCGCGGGAGACGGCGCGGGAGTTTTCAGAACTTTCAAGACAAAACGCCAAACAGCGGCCGTGCAGGTGACCAAACCGGCCGCCACAACCAAGGGGAACTGAAATGCGTAAAACACTTCTCGCCACCACCTTGCTGACGGCGCTCGGCGCCTCGGCCCTGCCGGCGCTCGCCGCCGACTGCGACATCACCGTGGGCCTCGTGATGGAACTCACCGGCCCTGCCGGCGAATACGGCCAGGCAGGCGCCAAGGCCGTCGAAATGGCGTTTCGCGACGTCAACGAAGCGGGCGGCGTCGACGACTGCAAGCTGGTGACCGACACCCGCGACAGCCAGAGCCAGGGCAATGTCGCGGTCGACCAGGCCACCCAGCTCGTCAATATCAAGAAAGTGCCGGTCGTCATCGGTGGCATCATCTCCTCGGTGTCGATCCCGATCCTCACCTCGGTCACCGCACCGGCCGGCGTGGTGCAGGTTTCGCCCGCCTCCTCCTCGCCGACGCTCACCGAGCTCGGCCGCGAGGGCAAGACCAACGGCGTGTTCTTCCGCACCATCACCTCTGACGCGCTGCAGGGCACGGCGGCAGCGAAATATGCACTCGATCAGGGCCTCAAGAAGATCGCCATCGTCCACGTCAACAACGATTTTGGCGTGAACATGGTGCGCGAGTTCAAGGCGGCCTATGAAAAGCTCGGCGGCACCATCACCTCGGTCACGCCCTACAACGAGAAGCAGGCGAACTACTCCTCCGAAGCAAGTGCTGCCATGCAGGGCGATCCCGAAGCGCTCTACCTCGTCAGCTATCCGGTGGACGGTGCAACCATCGCCCGCGCCTGGATTTCGGGCGGCGGCGCGCAAAAATTCCTGCTCAATGATGGCATGAACTCGGCCGAATTCATCGAAAGCGTCGGCGCGCAGTATCTCAGCGAAGCCTACGGCACCTCGTCGGGCACCAGCCCGACGGCCTCGACCGAATATTTCAACGGCAATTTCGAAGCCTTCTCCGGCGGCATCAAGGCCGACGCACCGGCAGCCGACCGCTCCTATGACGCCGGCGCCATCGTTGCGCTCGCCGTCGCCAAGGCGGGCAAGGCCGATGCGGCTGCAATCAAGGCTGCGATCCCTGAGGTGGTTGCCGAGGGCGGCGAGCCGATCCACGCTGGCAAGGAAGAGTTCGCCAAGGCGCTGAAGCTCATCAAGGAAGGCAAGCCGATCAAGTATGAAGGCGTCATCGGCCCGGTCAGCTTCGACCAGTATGGCGACATCACCGGCCCGTTCCGCCTGTGGCAGATCAAGGACGGCGCGGTGACCACCGTGGGCGAGATGGGCGCCGACGAGGTCGGCAAGATCAAGGCCGAAACCGCCAAATAAGACCGGCCTCGACGCCGCATCCAACGACAAGACACTCCCCTCTACGCCGGCTTCCAGCCGGCGTTTTTTTATGTGCGCACTTGCAATTAACGCCCGGAAAGATCGCGACTTTTTCCGCTCGGCGCGTCGCATTAGCGACAGCACGTAACAGAAACGAAAATATCGAAAATCCATAAACTATTGCATTTAAACGATAAATGTGTTTATATTGAATGATAATTCAATAAGAAACAGGGGTGCCACCATGAATCCGCACATTCGCGACATCAGGGTTCCGACCGATTGGGACCGCCGCGGCCTGCCCGGCTGGGCCTATCACAGCCCGGCCCTGCTGGAGCTGGAGAAGGAGCATCTCTTCCGCAATCACTGGCAGATCATCGGCCACGTTTCCGACGTGCCGGAGCCGGGCGATTATCTCACCATGGACGTGGTGGGCGAGCGCGCGCTCGTGGTGCGCGGCAAGGATGGCGTTGTGCGCGGCTTCCACAATATCTGCCGCCATCGCGGCAGCCGCGTGGTCGCCGACGAGCGCGGGAGCTGCAAGAACGCGCTGGTGTGTCCGTTCCACGGCTGGGTCTACAATCTCGACGGCACGCTGCGCGGCGCAGCAAAGCCGAAATCCTTCCCTGAGCTCGACAAGAACGAGTTTGGCCTTGCGCCGCTCGAACTCGAAATTTGGATGGGTTTGATCTTCATCCGCTTCCGCAAGGGCCCGCAGCCCTCGGTCGCCGAACTCCTGCGCCCCTTCGAAGAGGAGCTGTCGCACTACGGTATCGCCGAGATGGTGCCGGCAAACGGCGTGTGGACACAGACCAGCCCGGTCAACTGGAAGTCGGTGCGCGACGTCGACAATGAAGGCTACCACGTCGCCATGGCCCACCCGGCGCTGCAGGATCTCTATGGCGCAAGCTATTATGACGAGCCATTCGTCAACGGCGTGTCACGCTCCTTTGCCACCTACAACCCGCATGCCGGCCGCCGCTGGAGCGTCGGGCGCTATGTCAATGTCGCGCCCGAGCCGACGCACCTGCCCGACCGGCTGAAGAAGGCCTGGATCTACTACGGCATGTTCCCCAATGCGGTGATCGCGGTGACGCCGGAGACCACGCAGTTCTACCAGGAGTTCCCGCTGTCGACCGGCGAGACGCTGCTGCGCAGCGCGATCTATCGCTACCGCGACGAAAGCCGTGAACAGGCCGCGGCTCGCTACCTGTCATACCGCATCGACCGCGACACCCAGGCGGAGGACGTCCAGCTCTCGATCTGGTCGAACGAATCCATGCTGTCGGAGGCCTTTGCCGGCTTCTACCTCTCCGACCTCGAATATGGCGTGCGCACGCATCACGACCATCTGCGCGCCCGGCTTCCGGTGCTGGCCCTGGAAGCCGCCCCTGACGAGACGGAGATGGCCGGCATCAACGAGGCGATGCGGCCACACACTCCTCATGCCTGAGACAGCCAACGACATGATGAGGCGGCTTGGGGAGTGCCCTTAGCCGCCTCATCGTTGCTCGCGCGAATCGAATGGCTATTTGCGTTTTTTGGTGTCCGACCTGATGAACATCAAGAGCCTGACCACTTCATAAAACAGATCGTTTATGGTTTGCAGCCAGGCTCGAACTCGACCCATCCGGGCAATCCTTGTCGACAAAGTCGAAACCAAGCATGCTTCTTGTGCTTGCGCATCGGGCGCTTCGGGGAGAAATTGAGCGCAATCGTCTTGGGTGGCGCGCCGCGACGAGCCGGCTAAACGGCCGCGGCAGTGGAGGGCATAGTCATGACCAGCCTTCTGTCGGAGAAAAGGTTCTCCGAACTGATCGGAACGATCTACGATTGCACCCTCGACCCCTCACGCTGGGATGCGACGCTTGCCGAGGTCAAGGAGGTGTTCGATGGCGAGTCCATCATACTTTCCTTGAACGACATGCGTTCGGATCGACTGCTGATCGACAGAAGCGTCGGCTGGACACCTGAATGGCGCGAGCGCCGTGATCGCCACCTGACGGAAATCCATGCGCGGGTTTCGGAGTGGCTGGCCGTCGCGCCTTCGCTAGACGCCCCGTTCATCGCCTCGCGCCACCTCCCTTCGTACGATGCTGGCGTGTCTCCCTATGTGAAGGATGTGCTCGCCCCGCTGGGCATTGCCGATGTAATGCATCTGTTCCTCATGCAGACGCCGACGCATGTCTCTGAGCTCGTCATCATGCATCATGAGCGTTATGGCGTGGCGACCGAGCGGGAAATCGAACTCGCCGCGCTGCTCCTGCCGCATTTGCGACGGGCCGTCACAATCAGCCGCGTGCTCGACGCACAGGCCATCGAGCATCGACAACTCGCGGACGCGCTGGACGCACTGTCCTGCGGGGTAGTGCTGATCGACAGGCGCGGCGCCATCTTGCATCCCAACCGCGCCGCCGAGCGAATGTTTTGTAACGGCGGCCCGCTGCGAAATGACCGCGGCGTCTTGCGAGTTCGCCATCCGTCCGCCGCGCGAGAGCTACGGGCGGCGATCCTGCTCGCGGCGGAAGACGAAACGACCATCGGCGCGACCGGCCTTGCCGTTCGCCTCACCGCGTCCGACGAAAAGCCGGTGTTCGCGCATGTGCTGCCGATGGCCGGCAGCGATCGGCGCAGGGAGATGGAGCCGGCTGCGGTCGCAGCGATCTTCATCGGCGCGCCGGCGGACGAACGGGCAGCAGCCAAGGCACTCGCCACTACCTTCGAGCTCACTCAGGCGGAAACGCGCTTTCTTGCCGGTTTCCTGTCCGGAAAGACCCTGACGGAAGTGGCAGCGCACCTCGACATTGCCCAGACCACGGCCAAGACGCATCTTCGCAACATCTTTGCCAAGACCGGTACCTGCCGTCAGGCTGACCTGATGCGACTGGCCATGCAGATGCTGCCCCCGGCGAGGTAAGCGCCCCTTCTGCCAAGGTCTTGCCGCGGACATTGCCCGCAGCAAGTAGCGCCTCGCCGACGGGCCCGACGTCCTTGGCCTAAACCGACCATCTTGCTCGTCGCGCCGGCTCTGCTACAGAAAGGCCATGTCCAAGACCACGCCCGCCACGCTTGCGCTGACCAAAGCCGGCATACAATTCACCCTCGCCACCTATGACTACGACGTTGGCGCCGAGCGCGTCGGCCTGCAGGCCGCTGATGCAATGGGGGTTCCGGCTTCGATCGTGCTCAAGTCGCTGATGGTCGAGGTCGACGGTAAACCGGCCTGCGTGGTGGTGCCCTCCGATCAGGAGGTCAACATGAAGAAGGTAGCGGCCGCCTTCGACGGCAAGTCGGCGAACATGATGAAACCGGCCGACGCCGAGCGGCTGACCGGCTACAAGGTTGGCGGCATCAGCCCCTTCGGCCAGCGCAAGCAGGTGCCGACGGCCGTGGAGGAAATGGCCACCCTTGAGGACGACGTCTTCCTCAATGGCGGCCAGAGAGGCCTGCAGATCCGCATGCGCCCCGACGATCTTATCCAGGCGCTGGGAGCCAAGGTGGCGGACCTCATTCGATAATGCCGCCCTTGAAAACACCTTGCCCACCAGTGGCCAGAGATAACAGCCACTAGACGAGGAGGCCTTGATGCTTTCTTTCTTCGCCAGCTAGAATGCCTGCCGGCACGGAACACCGACGGCTTCGCGGTCTCTCCCAACCGCACACCCCGACATTGAGGACGGCATGCAACTTCGCCATCTCAGGACATTCGTTGCGGTTGCCGATACTCTGAACTTCACCCGAGCGGCCGAACGCATTCATCTTTCCCAGTCGAGTGTCACCGAACAGGTGCAGACGCTCGAGGCTGACATCGGTGCGCGGCTATTTGACCGGTCGCGAAAGGGGATCACTCTCACACCGGCGGGCGAGCGCCTGCTGGGCTACGCAGCCGAGTTGCTCAAGCTGGCCGAGGAAGCGCAATCCGCAGTCACTGGCGCTTCCGACGTATCGGGAAGCCTCACCATTGGCGGCCTGGAAACGCTTTGCACGGCCCGGCTGTCGCAACTACTTGCGGAGTTCCACCGCCGGCACCCAACCGTGGAACTGACGCTGAGAACAGCAGACAGCAGCGGCTTACGAAGTGGCATCAGGAGCGGGGACCTCGATGTCGGCTTCATCTTCGGGCAAGCGATGGCGGGGCTGGACCTTCAAAGCGAAACAGTTATGCAGGAGGACCTTCTGGTCATCCTGCCAGCCGGACATCGGTTGGCGGGACGCTTGGAGGCCGGGCCCGAGGACCTCGCTGAAGACGTGTTTCTTGTGACGCAGGAGGGCTGTGTCTACCGCAGAATGTTCGACGAGGCATTCGCCCAATCATTGCCGGAACGTCCCAAGCTTGTCGGAGAGTTTGCGAGCATCGGCTCGATCAGAGGCTTGGTGGATGCCGGATTGGGTTGCGCCCTCGTTCCGAGAGCAGCCCTCCTGGAGCAATCCGAAAGGTTGGTCGCGATCGCATGGAAGGGCAGTAGCCGCACAGTGCCCATGACGATGATGTGGCGTCGCAAACGCGTTCGGTCGCCGGCGGTGGCGGCATTCCTAACCACCGCCAGGGAATTCTTCGTCGATCACACCAGACGCTGACCGCCGTCGACGTGAACGACCGTGCCGGAAATAAAGCCGTTCCGCATGACCGCCTCGATTGCGTGCGCGATATCGCTCGCCTCGCCGACGCGCCCGACTGGGAGCCTCTTTGCCATGGCTGCCAGCGTGACCGCTGCTCCCTCGCCCGCAACCGAACCCCAGATAGGCGTGTCGACCCAACCCGGCGAGATCGCATTCACGCGTATCGGCGCGAGTTCGAGCGCAAGCGCATAAACGAGAGATTCGATCGCCCCGTTGATCGCGGCCACCACGGTCCCCTTCGGCGCAGGCCGATAAGCCGCGATCCCGGACGTGAAGGTGATGGAGCCGCCAGCGGTAAGACGCGGTGCGCCATGCTTTGCCAGCAGAAGAGGCGCGATTACCTTTGAGTCCAAGACCCGGCGCGCGATGGAAATATCCATGGAAGGCAGCAGCACATAGACACCGCTAACATCGGCGGCAGTCGATACGATGTGATCGATGTCACCGGCCGAACTGAACAGCCGCACTACATCCTCCTCACACGTAGCATCGGCGGCAACGGTTTGTAGCCGGGGCGCATTGCCAAGTTTTGCCCGGGCCTGCGCGAGTCGCTCGGCACTTCTGCCCGCAATCGTGACCGCGATACCTGTCGCAAGCAGCTTCTCGGCAAGGGCAAGTCCCATTCCCGAGCTGCCGCCGACGATAAGGACATGCTCATGCGAATTTCGATCTTCCAAAGACAGTCTCCTCAAGCCGTACCGCAAGGCGCCACGCTGCGCCCCGAACTGCCAGAGAACTAGCCCGCTGCGAGTGACGGAAGGAAACGGGAAGATACGATTGTGGTCATCGCCGAATCCGATGACAGCAGATCGAAGTCACGGGAATGCCTGACTAAGCTCTGCGAGAGGCGATACTTTCAAGCCCACTCACCCCCGCCAGACGCCCTCTTTCCGCAGATCGTCCATCGTGCGCGAAATGCCCTCGCGCAGAATGCCCACCATGTCGTCTATCTGCTCCTTGGTTATCGTCAGCGGCGGCGACATCACGCACATATTGATCAGCGGCCGCACCAGGAGGCCGAGCTCGTGGCAATGCGCGTCGATGCGCATGCCGACATTGCGGTCGAGCTCCAGCGGGTTCTTGCTCTCGCGGTCGGCCACGCAATCCACGCAGGCCATGAGGCCGAGCCCACGCACCTCGCCCACCAGCGGCAGCTCTTCCAGGCTCTTCAGCTGCGCCTGGAAATAGGGCGCCACGGCGCGCGCATGCGCAAGGATGCCGCCTTCGAGCAGGTCGAGATTTTTCAGCGCCACCGCGCAGCCCACCGGATGGCTCGAATAGGTCAGCCCATGGGCATACATCGCCGTCGGATGGTTGGAGCGGCGCAGTTCCTGAAGCAGGCGCTGTGACACGATCATGCCGCCGAGCGGGAAATAGCCCGAGGTCACGCCCTTGGCGAAGGTGATGATGTCGGGGTCGATGCCGAACACGTCCTCGGAAGCGAAGACATGACCGAGCCGGCCGAAGGCGGTCACCACCTCGTCCGAAACGTAAAGAATATCGTTGTCGCGGCAGATTTTGCGGATGCGCGGCAGATAGCCGTCAGGCGGCACGATGACGCCGCCGGAAGCCTGCACCGGCTCGCCCACGAAGGCGCCGATCTTGTCGGCGCCGATGCGCTTCACGGTTTCTTCGAACTCGGCCACCAGGCTGTCCGTGAAGGCCACGATGCTCATGCCCGCCGGTCGGCGGAACGGGTCGGGCGACGACAGCTTTATCACAAGGTCGTCGGCGCCATCCATCCAGTCGCGGTCGCGCGGGCGGCCGTTGAGCGAAGCCGACAGATAGGTCGAGCCGTGATAGGCGCCGCCGCGCGACAGGATCAGCTTCTTCTCGGGCCGGCCGCGCACATTGTTGTAGAACTGCATGAAGCGCAGCGCGCTTTCCACCGCCGACGAGCCGCCGGTGGTGAAGAAGACGTGGCTGAGATCGCCCGGCGCGTGGCCAGCAATGCGCTCGGCCAGCACGGCGGAGGCCTCGTTCATCGTGTACCAGGGCGTGTTGTAGGAAAGCTGCATGGACTGGTCGTACATCACCCGCGCCAGCTCCTCGCGGCGGTGGCCGACATTGGTGCACCACATGCCCGCCGGCCCGTCGATCAGCTTCTTGCCGGTGCCGTCGGTGATGTAGATGCCGTCGCCCTCGCCGATCAGGCTGCGCGCCTCGGCGCCGATCTCGCCGGCGGTCGGCCATGGCTGCACCAGATGGCGCTTGGCGAGTTCCACCGCCTCTTCGCCGGTCAGCGCCTCGCCGGCCATCACCGTCATCATGTCCTGTGCCGCAGCCATTTTCTCCCCTTTCCGAAACGCGCCGCCCCGGGCCGCCCATACGGCAGGGACCAGACGACATTCAACATCATATTGAATGTCCGTTCAATCAATATCACAGAAATAGCGCTTGATTTCAATCCGAGGATGAGCTCAAGATGATGAAAAGCCGGCGCACGCAGGGAACCGTGACGCCGGCAAAGATAATGGGATGGTCATGCGGAACGCATTCGAACCGGCATATTCGCGCGAGCCGCACCAATGACGGCCGCTGCGGAAGGGTCACAGCCTCTCGGTCTCAGGGGGCGCCAACGAACCTCCCTTCTGCAATCGGAAGCCGCACAGGGCTTCGCCCTGATCAGCCCCACCTTCCTCTACGCGCTGGTGCTTTTGGTGATGCCGATCCTGGTCGTGGTCGCGCACAGCTTCTGGACGCAGAACTACCTCACCATCGACCGCACCTTCACGCTGGCAAACTACCGCATCGCGGTCACCGAACCGATCTATCTCGACCTTCTGATGCGCTCGCTGTGGATCTCGCTGCTGGTCAGCTTCTTCACGGTGGTGCTGGCCTATCCCATCGCCTTCTACATCTCGTTCCATGGCGGACGGCACAAGGGGCTGTGGCTGTTCCTCATCACCATCCCCTTCTGGACCAGCTACCTGCTGCGCGTGATGTCGTGGAAGGTCATCCTCGGCTACAACGGCGTGCTGAATTCGGGCCTGATGGGGCTCGGCATCATCAAGGAGCCGTCGACGGCGCTGCTCTACAACACCAGTGCCGTCGTCATCACGCTCACCCACGCCTGGGCCGCCTTCGCCATCCTGCCGATCTTCGTGTCGCTTGAAAAAATCGACCGCTCGCTGATCGAGGCAGCGACCGACCTTGGCGACGGGCCGCTGCGCCGCTTCCTGCGCATAACCCTGCCGCTGTCGGTGCCGGGCATCGTCTCGGCCATCCTCATCGTCATGATCCCGACTGTGGGCGACTTCGTCACGCCCAAGCTGGTCGGCGGCAAGGATGGGGTGATGATTGCCAATGCCATCCAGGCCCTGTTCGGCAAGGGGGCCAACTGGCCGCTGGGCGCGGCCCTTTCGGTGACGACCATGCTGGTCGTGACGGCGATGGCGGCGTCCACGGTGCTCATCATCCGCTCGGCGGCGAGGCTGGCACGATGACCGCAATACGCAACATCCTGTCGCGCTGGCTGCCGGCCTACGCCTTTCTCTACATCGTCTTCCTCTATCTGCCGGTGGTGTTCCTGCCGATCTTTTCGGTCAACACCTCGGCTTCGCCGAAATTCCCGCTCGCCGGGCTTACGCTGCAGTGGTACCGCGACCTACCCAACACGCCGGCGCTGATCGACGCCACCCGCAACAGCCTCATGGTGGGCATTGCGGCAGCACTCCTCTCCACCATTCTGGGCATCTGCGCGGCACGCGCCATCACGCGCTATCGCTTTCCGGGCCGCCGCGCCATCAACGGCCTGATCATGGCGCCGCTGGTGCTGCCGGAGATCATCCTGGCCGTTTCGATGCTCTTGGTGATGCTGCAGCTGGGCCTCGCGCTGTCGCTGGTCACGGTGGTGTTCGGCCATGTGCTCGTGTGCATCCCCTATTCGCTCAGCGTGCTGACCTCCGGCTTCGAGGGGTTCGACCGCAGCCTTGAAGAAGCCTCCGCCGATCTCGGCGAAACCGCTTTCGGCACCTTCCGGCGGGTGACGCTGCCGATGGTGGCGCCGGCCATCATCTCCAGCCTGCTCGTCTGCTTCACCATCTCGCTGGATGAATTCATCATCGCCTTCTTCCTCACCGGCACTGAGCCGACGCTGCCGATCTACATCTGGGGCCAGTTGCGCTTCGCCTCAAAACTGCCGGGCGTGCTGGCGCTCGGCACGCTGCTGCTGGTCGGCTCGTTCCTGCTCCTCACCATCGCCGAACTTTTGCGCCGCCGCGCCGCGCGCCGCACCCAGAACACCGGAGGCGTCCTTGCCTGAGAAACCGATGCCCGAACGCTCGCAGAGCGATCGCACGATGATCGAGATTTCGCATGTCACGCGCAGCTACGGCGCCTTCAAGGCGCTGGACGATGCCTCGCTGACCATTCGCGAGGGCGAGTTCTTCTCGCTGCTCGGGCCGTCCGGCTGCGGCAAGACCACGCTTCTCAGGATGATCGCCGGCTTCGACAACCCGACCACCGGCACCATCGCCGTCGGCGGCCAGTCCATGGCGGGCATTCCGGCCAACCGGCGGCCCACCAACATGGTGTTCCAGAGCTATGCCATCTTCCCGCATCTCAATGTCGAACAGAACGTCGCCTATGGGCTGAGGCGCCTGAAGCTCGGCGCTTCGGAGGAAAAGCGCCGCGTCGATGAGGCGCTGGCGCAAGTCTCGCTGACGGGCCTGGGAAAACGCGGCGCGCACGAGCTTTCCGGCGGCCAGAGGCAGCGCGTGGCGCTGGCGCGAGCGCTCGTCATGCGACCGAAGGTGCTGCTGCTCGACGAGCCGCTTTCGGCGCTGGATAAGAAGCTGCGCGAGCAGATGCAGGTGGAGTTGCGCCGGCTGCAGCAGGCGGTCGGCATCACCTTCATCCTCGTCACGCACGACCAGTACGAGGCGCTGGCCATGTCCGACCGCATCGCAGTGATGTTCGGCGGGCGTATCGCGCAGGTCGCCTCGCCCAAGGAGATCTACCAGCGCCCGGTGAACCGGCAGGTGGCCGACTTCCTCGGCGGCATGAATTTCGTCAAGGCCGAGATCGTGGAGGAGAACGGCTCCTCGCTGGTGGTCGACACGCTGGGCTTCGGCCGTGTGAAAACCGAGAAGCCAAAAGCCTTCGTGCGCAATGGCGGCGGCGCCACATTGGGCATCCGGCCCGAGCGGCTGCGCGTGCTGTGGGAGGATGCGAAATCTAAATTCGAGGTCGCCGGCCGTGTCGTCGAGCGCCACTATTTCGGCGAGATCACCCATCTGATCGTGGAAATACCGGGGCTCGAAAAGCCGCTTTCGGTGACCGAGACCAACGATTTTGGCGCCGACGACATTCCCGTCGGCGCCCCCATCCGCCTCGCCTATGATCCCGACGCGCTGGTGGCGTTGGCGGATTGAAGGTGCGTCCTTCGAGGCTCGCTACGCTCGCACCTCAGGATGAGGACCGCTGGCGCTCAGGGTCGCACCTCAGGGCGAGCCTCGAAGGACGCACCAAAGTTTCGCTGCGATTCAGGTCGTTTCCTGCAAATCAGCCAGCACCTTCCGCCCGCCGATCCGGCCGGCCACGATCGCGCCTTCGATATAGCCGGGGAACGATGGCGACAGTTCCGACGACGCGAAATGCACCGGCGGGGCGCCGGCCAGAAGCACGTCTTCCGCATCCGTGGCGTGAACGTCGAGGATGAGATCGCTATAGGCGCCGCCGCTCCAGGCATCGTCGATCCAGCTTCGAAAGCTGAAGTCGAGCACCTCGCCCGCTTCCGGCCCAATCGCCGCCACCAGCCGCGACATTACTTCAGTACGCAGCGCCGCATCGTCTAGCCCGCCCCAGCGCAACGCCAGCGGCCCGCCGATAAAGACGACCAGCGCCGGGTGGACTTCGTCCTTGCTGACGTCGCAGGCGAAGAGGCCCGGCAGGCTTCGCCACATGACCATGCCGCTCAGGCCCCGGTCGCGCCAGAAGGCACGGGCATAGCGGACCAGAATTTTTATCACCACGCCGCTGTGCCAGACGCCGAGCGCCCGTGACAGCCGATCCGGCAACGGCGGCGAGAAAACGAGCTTCGAGGCCATCATCGGCGGCACGGCGACCAGCACCGAGCGGGCTTCGAAGACGCGACCGCCCGCCACAACCCGGACGCCGCCCGGCGCATGCTCGATGCCCATCACCGCCGAGTTGAGCCGCAGCCGGCCGCCGAGATCGCGTGCCAGATCGTCGGCCAGCGACTGCATGGTCTCGGCTAAAAAATACTGCAGTTCCGACTGCTCGTTGGTGATGCGGCGGTCGTTGTCGATCAGGTGCCACAGCGGAATCTTTTCCAGCGCCTGACACCAAAGACCCTCGATCATGGAGCGGAAGCCGGCCTTGGCATCCGCCGGGTCGACCTGCCGTTCGAGCCATGCGGCGACGGTCATGCCGGCGATGGCCGGATCGTGTGGCTCGATGCCGTTCATCCGTTCGCGGATCGCCATGGCGCCGAGATAGGTTCGCTCGGCCTCGTCGCCCGGCAAAGGCGGCTGGGTGATGAACTCGCCGTCGACATGGGCTTCCACCAGCGTCTTGCCGCGCGCCTGCACCAGCGCCATCAGTTCCGGCATATCCTCACAGAGGAACTGGCCGCCGGTGTCTATCGCCTCGCCAAGGCCATTGGCTCGCGCCTCGACACGCCCGCCCACCCGGTCACGCGCCTCGAGCACGACGAAGCTGCGGCCGGCGCGCGAAAGCTCCTGCGCCGCCGAAAGGCCGGTGAAGCCGGCCCCGACGACGACGGCATCAACACGCTCGATGCTCAATAGCCGGCCTTTATCTTCTCGAACTCGGCGATCATCTTCTGCTTCAGTTCGTTGGGCAGCGGCGACTGGAACAGCGTCTTGTCGAGGAACTGGTCGACATTCGCATAACCCTTTTCGGTCAGCACCGCCGAGTCGATCCCCGCCATGCCCTTGGCGTTGGCGTGGCCGTAGCCGAAGGTCGTGACCATATAGTCCGACACCTCGGGAGCGTTGCGCGCGCTGAGGAAGTCATAGGCGCGGTCGATGCTGTCCGGCGCATTTTTCAGCAGCACATAGCCGCACACCCAGGTGGAGAGCCCTTCACTGGTGTCACGGTTCATCTCCAGCGGGATGCCCTCCTTCTTCAGCGAGGTGACGGTCTCGTTCCAGGCCCAGGCCAGATCGACCTCGTCATTGCTGAAGGCCTGGTTGATATCCGTGCTGTCGGTCCAGTAGAGGCGGACGTTCTTGTGCACCTCGCGCAGGAAATCGGACGCCTGCTTGAACTGCTCGTCGGTCATCTTCGTCCAGTCGCGCAGGCCGATGACCAGGCCTGCCAGCGCATAGGCGTCGTCGACATTGTCGCCGATCGTCACGCGACCCTTGTATTTCGGGTCGGCGAAGATCTTCAGCGATTTCGCCTCCTCGGGCGTCACCTTGTCGGTGCGATAGATGAGAGCGGTGTTGCCCCAGTCGAAGGGCATGAACCAGGCGGTGCCGGCGTCGTCGGTGGCGAGGTTCTTCATCGCCATGATGCCAGGGTTGAGGTCCTTCCAGCCGGCGATCCTGGTGGGATCGAGCGGCTGCAGCAGGCCGGAATCCCGCCACTTCACCACGTTCTGGGCGCAAGGATGCGCAAGATCGGCCTTGAAGCCGGCGCGCATCTTCTCGAAGGCTTCGTCCTCGTCGCCGAAGAAGGCGAATTCCGGCGGCTCGGCATATTTGGCGCTAAAGGCCGGGTGGAGTGCGGGCTCCTCATAGCCCGACCACTCGAAGACGATGGGCGAGCCGCCCGCGGCTTTTGCCGGCAGTGGTGCTGCAATGATGACGGCTATCGAGGCAAGGAAGGCAAGGCGGCGACTTACTGGCTGCATGGCTGAGCGACCCCCGCTGGTGATGCCGTCCAGAGAATGCCTTCCCGTTGCACGCGTCAACTGGAAAGACACACTCCGGACGTATCCAAGTAACGTCAGTAGCCGGCTTTGATCTTTTCGAACTCGGCGATCATCTTCTGCTTGAGCTCGGTTGGTAGCGGCTGCTGGAACAAGGTCTTGTCGACGAATTTCTGCACGTCGTCATAACCCTTTTCCTTCAACACCGTCTGGTCGACCGCCGCCATACCCTTGGCATTGGCCTGTCCATAGCCCCAGTCGCCCACCAGCACCTTGGCCACTTCGGGTTCATTGATGGCATTGAGATAGTCATAGGCCTTGTCGGCATTGCCCGGCGCGTCCTTGAACAGCACATAGCCGCACACCCAGGTGGAAATGCCTTCGTCGGTGTCCTTCTTGGCCTGGATGGGGGCACCCGCGGCCGCCGACTGCACGGCGGCGTCGTTCCAGGCCCAGGCCAGGTCGACCTCGCCGCCCGAGAGGGCCTGCACGATGTTGGTCGTGTCGGTCCAATAGAGGCGGACATTCTTGTGTACCTGGCGCAGGAAGTCGGACGCCTGCTTGAACTGCTCGTCCGTCATCTGCGTCCAGTCCTTCAGGCCGATCGCCAGAGCGGCCAGCGCATAGGCGTCGTCGACATTGTCGCCAATGGAGACGCGGCCCTCGAACTTGGGATCGGCAAAGGCCTTGACCGACTGCACATCCTTCGCGTCGACCTTTTCGGTATTGTAGGTGAGCTGGGTGTTGCCCCAGTCCCACGGCATGAACCAGACCTTGCCGCTCTCGTCGGTGGCGAGGTTCTTCATCGCCATGATGCCGGGGTTGAGATCTTTCCAGTCGGCGATCTTGGCCGGGTCGAGCGGCTGCAACAGCCCGGCCTCGCGCCATTTCACCACGCTTTGCGAACAGGGATGGCCGAGATCGGCCTTGAAGCCCGAACGCATCTTCTCAAAAGCTTCGTCCTCGTCGCCGAAGAAGGTGAAGGTGGGCGAGTCGCCATGCTTGCTGACATAGGCCGGGTGGAACGACGGATCCTCGTAGCCGGCCCAGTCGAAGATCGTCAGATCCTTGTCGGCTGCGACAGCGCTCCCCATGAGCGGAACCGTCAGCACACTGGCCAGCGCCAGCGCCAGCGAAAGCCGTTTCATCACCACCGTCATCGTTCCCATCCTTCGGTTGTTATGTTTTCACGCGATCTTCTCCCCCGTCTCGCCCTCCCGCGAGAAGTGCTTGGGAAAGACCGAAACCAGATATTCCACCGCCGCGCGGTAAGCGCTTTCGCGCGTCATGTTCTCGGCGCCCATCATCAGGCGCAGCCAAAGACCTTCCAGCATGGAACTGAGGCCCACCGCCGTGGCCTCGGCATCATAAAGATAGCCGGCGTCCTGCTTCAGCTGTTCGCACAGGTCGATGATGGTCTGCTGGTAATCCTGATCGCGCGAGCCGCTCAGCGCCTGGTAGGTCGGGCGCGACTTGGCCTCCCCCCAGAAGGCGCACCAGGCGGCAAGCTTGCGCTTGTTGCAGATCGAGCGGTCGAAATCGGCCGCCACCAGCGCATGCAGCCGCCGGGCCGGATCCTCGCCGGCCTTCTGCAGGGCGCTCCGCCAATGGGCGGAATACTCGTCGTACATATGCTGCAGCGTGGCGACGAGCAGCTTTTCCTTGCTCTCGAAGTGGAAGTTCACGATGCCGCGCGACAGGCCCGCGCCATCGGCCACATCGGCCATGGTGGTGTCGGCATAGCCGCGCTTGGCAAGGGAATCGATGGTGGCCTCGATGAGCTGCAGTTGCCGGGTTTCCTTGGAGGCCTTGCGGCTGCGTCGCTCCGCGTCACCCTTGTCCGGGGCCTTCTCGGCCCGCTGCGTCGTCTTCATCCCTGCCGCCATGCTCCACATCGCCGTCAACGACCCTCGTCCGGCTTCCATCCGCGCAGATGAGTGGGACGGTGCTCCCCGCTGTCAAGAACCTTCTGCATCGCCTCCCAGGTTCTGATGTTCCCGGCGACATAGTCGGCCCCCACGACGGCCGCGACCGGCGCGTAGAGCGGGCCTTTCAGCCGCTCGAGCTCGCCACGCGCAACGTCGCGATACCAGGGATTGCGGTCGACAACGGTGATGTCGCGAAAGCCCGCCGCCTCCATCGCCTTGCGGTAATGCGCGGGCGAGCGCATGGCAAAGCTCAGACCCTCGGCCGCCACATAGGCCTGCATCTCGGCAGACGGCTCGCCGTCATGGCCGATCATCCAGTTCGACGCGGCAAACACCCCGCCGGGCTTGAGCACGCGAAAAATCTCGGCAAACAGCGCCTGCTTGTCGGGCACATGCAGCAGTGCGTCCTTGGAGAACACAACATCGAAGGAAGCATCGGCGAAGGGCAACAGGCCGGGCGGCGCCTGCACGAAGGAAACTCGGTCCGATAGGCCACGCTGTTCGGCGCGCTTGCGCGCCACCGTCAGCACCGGAGCCTCGACGTCGAAGCCGGTCACATGCGCCGCGCCGTGCTTCTCCGCCAGATGCAGCGCAATGCCGCCCGCCCCGCAGCCGATGTCGAGGATGCGCTTGCCGGCTAACGAAAGCCCGGCAACCACGCGATCCACCTCCTCCGGCCCGCCGGGCGACAGGTAGCCTTCGCCCCACAACGCTTCCAAAAAGCGTATGGCGGTGTCGTCATATTCCGGCTCTGCATCGGCCCTTTCGATCATTGTTCCACCCTCCCAGCGGAAATATCCAACGTCGAAATTTTTTCGAAGCCTACTCCACCCGCCACAAAACGCAACTCTCCATTTGTTGAACATTCATTCAGAATCTCTGGACAGAGCCAGCTTCCCCGTGCCAGACTTCCGGGAAAAGAACATAAGAGCGGGAACCGGAATGAAGACTTGGGACGCCATTATCATCGGCGCCGGGCACAACGGGCTCGTCAATGCCTGCTACCTCCAGCGCGCTGGGCTCGACGTGCTCGTGGTGGAGAAGAACGACTGGATCGGCGGCGCGGCCACTAGCCGCTCGCTCACGCCGGGCTTCCTCTACTCCAACTGTTCCTATGTCTGCTCGCTGTTCCGGCCCGAGATCATGCGCGACCTCGAGCTGCCTCGCTTCGGCCTGCAGGTCATCTCCTATGAGGGCGGCGCGGTGTTCACGCGCGATGGCGACTATCTCGCCAACTACCGCGACCACCACGCCCATCGCCGCGAATTCGCGCGTTTTTCCGCCCGCGATGCAGAAGCGTACGACCGCTACGCCCGTGATGTGACGCGCCAGTGCCGCTTCATCCAGCCGCTTTTGATGCGCACTGCCCCCGATCCGACCAGTTTTCGCCCCCGCGACATCGGCGAGCTCATCTATCTCGGCAAGAAATTCGCCAGGCTCAGCGCTGCTGAAATGGCCGACACGCTGCGCTTCTGGACCATGTCGATCTCCGACTTCCTCGACGAATATTTCGAGACCGACGTCATCAAGGCCAATTTCGCGCTCTCGGGCATCATCGGCACAGCACTCGGCCCCATGTCGCCCGGTACGGCCTATGTGCTGCTGCACCACTATATGGGCGAAGTGGACGGCTCGGTCGGCGCCTGGGGCTATGCGCGCGGCGGCATGGGTGCCGTCACCAAGGCCCTGGCCGACAGCTTTCGCGCGTCCGGCGGCACCATCCGCACCGGGGCGGAAGTGGAACAGGTGCTGGTCAAGAACGGCAAGGCGCGCGGGCTGGTTCTGGCCGATGGCGAAGAGATTTCCGGCAAGCTCGTCGTCTCCAATGCCGACGTCAAGCGCACCTTCCTGAAGCTCGTCGAGGAGAGGGAACTGCCAGGCACGTTCCTGCGCCGCGTCAAGAACTTCAAGATGCGCGGCTCGTCGGGCAAGGTGAACATCGCACTGGATTCCATGCCCGAATTCCCCGCGCTGCCCAAGGATTCGCCCTGCTATCGCGGCGACATGCATTTTACCGACTCGGTCGAGCGCATGGAGCGCGGCTATGACGACTGGAAGGCCGGGCGCTGGTCGGCCGATCCCTTCCTCGACATGATGATGCCCACCATGCTCGATCCGACCATGGCCCCGCCGGGCAAGCATTTCATGAGCTGCTTCGTGCAATATTGCCCGCCCAAGGTGGAAGGCCGCGACTGGACCGACGCCGACCGCGACGCCTTCGCCGAAACGGTCGTCTCGCAGATCGCCGACTATTCGCCGGGCTTCCGCGACCGCATCGTACACATGGAAGTCCGCACGCCGCGCGAGCTGGAGGCCGAGGTCGGCCTCACCGAGGGCAACATCTTCCAGGGCGAGCTGACCTTCGACCAGCTGCTGTTCAACCGCCCGGTGCCCGGCTACGCGCAATATCGCTCGCCCATCGACGGCCTCTACATCTGCGGCTCATCCACCCATCCCGGCGGCGGTGTCATGGGGGCGCCCGGCCGCAACGCCGCAAACGAAATCCTGCGCGACCTCTCGCGCGACACCAAGCATATGAGCCCGGCCCATGACGTCATTTGATGCAATCGTCATCGGCGGCGGCCACAACGGTCTTGTCGCCGCAACGACCCTGGCAAAAAGCGGACGCAAGGTGCTGGTGCTGGAAGCCGCCGGCGACATCGGCGGCGCGGCCCGCACCGAAGAGTTTGCGCCCGGCTTCCGCGCCTCGCCCGCCCACCTGCTCAACCGCCTGCATCCCGAAGTGGTGAAATCGCTGGAGCTGGAGCGCCATGGCCTCGCCTTCGGCCCGATAGCGCCGAGCGTTGCGCTCTCGCGCGACGGCAAGCCGCTCACGCTGCATGGCGCCTATGGCGAAAGCCTCTCCGGCGCCTCGGCCTCGGAGGCAGCGGCCTGGCAGGAATTGCGGGCCCAGCTGTTGCGCTATGCCAGCATCCTGAAGCCGCTGCTCACGCGCCGTCCGCCCGACCTCGGCAACATGTCGCTGATGGAGACATCGGCCTTCGCCATGACCGGCCTGTCGCTGCGCCGGCTCGGTAAGGAGGACATGCGCGACTTCCTGCGCATGCTGCTGATGAACGTTTCGGACGTTGCCGACGAGCATCTGGAGGACGACCGGTTGAAGGGCCTGCTCGCCTTCGACGCCACTCTCGGTAGCCATCTCGGCCCGCGCTCGCCTACCTCGCTGCTCGGCCTCTACTATCGCCTTGCCGGCGGGATCGGCGGCCAGCCAGGCGCGCAGGCGCTGCCCGTAGGCGGCATGGGCGCGGTGGTCGCTTCCATCCTGCGCGCGGCAAAGACTGCCGGCGTCAGCATCCGCGCCGATGCGCCGGTGGCAAAAATCCTCGTCGAAAAGGGTCGCGCCACGGGCGTCGCCCTCGACAGCGGCGAGGAAATCCGCGCCCGCACGGTGGTCTCGGCCATCAACCCGCGCAGCACCTTTTTGGAGCTAGTCGGCACGCGCGAAATCGACACAGGCTTCGTCCGGCGGGTAAACAATATCCGCATGAAGGGCGATGCGGCGAAGCTGCATCTTGCGCTCGACCGGCCGCCGGAATTTTCCGGCGTCGATGCCGCCGGCCACCGCGGCCGCCTGGTGATTGCGCCTTCCTCCGACCATGTCGAACGCGCCTTCAATCCCGCCAAATATGGCGAGTTTTCTCCCGAGCCGGTGATGGAGATCACCCTGCCCAGCCTATCCGACCCCACGCTCGCGCCAAGCGGCGCCTGCGTGCTCTCGGCCGTCGTGCAATATGCGCCCTATGGGCTGAAGGAAGGCTGGGAGGCCGGCAAGCCGAAGTTTCTGGCCGCCATCATGGCCCAGCTCGAGCTTTACGCGCCGGGCATCGGCAAGCTGGTGCGTCATGCCGAACTGCTGACGCCCGCCGACCTCGAAGCCCGCTACCGTATGCCCGGTGGCCACTGGCACCATGGCGAGCTGCAGGCCGACCAGATGATGATGTCGCGCCCCGCCTTCGGCGCAGCCGGTTACGATACGCCCGTCGACGGGCTGTTCCTGTGCGGCGCCGGCTCGCATCCGGGCGGCGGCATTTCCGGTGTGCCGGGCCTAAACGCGGCGCGGCGGATCATCGAGATGAGGGGCTGAGCATGTCAAAGACGGCCGTAAAACCCGTGGCTGAGCAGCCGACGATCCGACCTGCTCACACCCCCGCCCAGCTGCACTTCCGCACATTGCGCCTCGATACGCCGTTTCAGCCGCGCATCGACGCGCTGATGAAGACCAATGACTGGTATGACTGGGGCGGCTACCGCGCGCCTGCCTCGCTATGGGACGAGGAGCTGGAATATTTCGCGATCCGTAGCCAGTCGGCACTGTTCGACATCTCGCCGATGACGAAATACCGGATCGAGGGGCCGGACGCAGAAAGCTTTCTCAACCGACTTACGCTCCGCGATGTGACGAAGCTCAAGCCCGGCCGCGTCCACTACACCGCCTGGTGTGACGATGCCGGCCATGTGCTCGACGACGGCACGCTCTTCCTCCTCGCGCCGAACCGTTTCAGGCTCTGCTGCCAGGAGCGCCATCTGCCCTGGCTGCTCGACAGCGCCATCGGCTTCGCCGTCACCGTCTCCGAGGAAACCGAAGCGGTCGCCGCGCTCGCCCTGCAGGGCCCGACTTCCTTCGCGATCCTGCGCGAGGCCGGTTTCGAAGGCGTGGAGCGCCTAAGGATTTTCGACCTTGCCGAATTCCCGCATGAGGACGGCAGCGTCACCATCTCGCGCACCGGTTTTACGGGCGATCTGGGTTACGAGCTCTTCGTCGAAACGCGTCTCGCGCTCAGCCTGTGGGACCGCCTCTGGCTGGCGGGCGAGCTGCGTGGCATCCGCGCCATCGGCTACACCGCGCTCAACCGCGCGCGGCTGGAGGCCGGGCTGATCGTCGCCAATGCCGATTTCGTCACCGCCGAACATGCCATCCGGGCCGACCGCGTGCGGATGCCCGACGAGATCGGGCTGGGCTTCATGGTCGATCTGGAAAAGGGCCATTTCAACGGCCGCCGCGCCATCGTCGAAGCGCGCGCGAAGGGTAAGCTGCAGCATGTCCTGGTCGGGCTGGAGATCGAGGGCAACATTCCCGCCGAGCACGCCATCGTCTATCATCGCAAGAAGAAGGAGGTCGGGCTCGTCAGCGCGGCCATCTGGTCGCCCATGGCCAAGCGCAACATCGCGCTGGCAAGTCTCGCCCGGCCCTATGGCGATGCGATTACGGACGACCTCTGGGTCGAGATCTATGCCATGCGTGAGCTGAAATACGAGCGGCTGATGAAGCGGGCAAAGGTGGTGGCGCGGCCCTTCGTAAAACTCGACCGCCGCACCGCGAGCCCGCCTGCGGAGTTCTGAGCATGACCGATGCCGAATTCGCCGAACAGTGGCGGCTCGTAAACACGCCGCTGGGCGAAGAATGGTCCGGCCGCACCCGCTATGCGGCGGCGATGTGGTTTCACAAGCGCGGCGACATGGATGCCGAGACGCTTGAAGTCTACCGCATCTGCTCGCGGCTGGACTCGACAGATCCGCTGCCGATCATCCGCGACCGCGGCGTGGGCAAGGATTGGCTGAAAAAAATGGAGGCGCAGCGATAGCGCCGCGCCCCGCGGTCTCAAGGGAAAATCAGCCCTGCAGCACATCCGCCCATTCGGGATGGCGGCGGAATTGCGCGTTGGCAAAGGGGCAGAGCGGAATGATCTTCTTGCCGGCAGCGCGCGCATCCTCGACCGCCCGCGTCACCAGCCGCAGCCCCGCGCCCTGCCCGCGAAAAGCGTCCGGCACCTCGGTATGATCGATGATGATCCGGTGTTCGCCGATGCGGGTGAAGGTCATCTCCGCCTCGGCGCCGCCTGGCTCGCGCAGCACATAGCGCCCCTTGGAGCCGTTATCCTCGAGTTCGATTTCAGCTAGGTTCTCAATCACGTCCGCACCTCCTGGCCTGCCTGTTCCAACCTGTAGGGCGCAAGAAAACCTCTTGCCGCAACAAGCTCGTTCTGTCGCATCTCGTGCCCACCTTCATGCCATTCGAGTGTGACATTGGCGCCGTTCGCACGCAAATAGCTGTCGAGCCGCGTGGTCAGCTCGGGCGGGCAGATCGGATCGCGCCGTCCGGCGGTGATCAGGATCCGTTTGCCCGCCAGGCTGCCCTTCACCTCGGGTTCGAACGGGATCAGCGGATGCATCAGGATCGCCGCGTCGAACAGCTCCGGCTCGGCAAAGAGCAGCGAGGCAAGAATGTTTGCCCCGTTCGAAAAGCCGATGCCGATCACCGAAGACGGCTTGGCCTCGGCGACATGCGCCTTTACGAAATTCGCCATCTTGGCCGTGCGGGCGGCCAGGTCGGCCATGTCGTAGACGCCTTCGCCGGTGCGGCGGAAAAAGCGCGCCGCGCCATATTCGGAAACGTCGCCGCGCGGCGAGATCGCGGCCACGCCCGGCAACAGGTCGAGCGCAAGGCCGAGCATCTGGTTTTCATTGCCGCCGGTGCCGTGGAAGAGGAAGAGCTCCGGGCCGTTCTTCTTGCCGGGCAACTGCGTGTAGATGTAGCTGTCCTTGGACATTGTGGCCTCCTTGCCTGATCGGTTCTAGGGGCCGGCGGCGAAGGGTTCGCCACCGGCCGGGGATCGTCAGTCGGCGAGCGGCTGCAGGTTCTTCTCCAGCCACGGGCGCAGATGCGCATGCTGGGCCGGCAGCTTCAGCGCCTCGCCGAGATGGGCGGTGTCCTCGTCGCGGTCGAAGCCGGGCTCGTGGGTCGCCACCTCGAACAGCACGCCGCCGGGCGTCCGGAAATAGATCGCCCAGAAGTAGTCGCGATCGATCACCGGCGTCACCTGATAGCCCGTGTCCATCAGCGCCTTGCGCACCTCGAGCTGCTTGGCGCGGTTCTCCACCGCGAAGGCGACATGGTGCACCGAGCCGGCGCCGAGGTCGCCATAGGAAACGCCCGGCAGGGTCTCGATGTCGACGAAGTCGGCACCGTTGCCGTCCTTCACGGCGAACCGCTTGACGTTGCCCGCGGTGTCCACCGCCTCATAGCCCATGAACTTCAGCAGCTCCTCGGTCGCGCCGCCATCCTTCAGGCGCAGCGACACGGAATGGAAGCCGTGGATCGCGTCCTCGCCCGGCACGCCGCCCTTCAGCCATGGCAACCGCTTGTCATCCCTAACCTCGACGAGCGCAAAGCTGTCACCATCGGGCCCGTCGAAATCGAGACGGTTTTGGCCGAACAGCGTCTCGCGCTTCAGGCCGGTCACGCCCTGCTCGGCAAAGTGCTTTTCCCAATAGGCAAGCGTGCCTTCGGGCACGGAAAAGATTGTCCTGCCGACCTCACCGGTGCCGGGGCGGCCCTTGCCGATATTCGGGAAGGGGAAATAGGTCATCACCGTTCCGGGCGTGCCAACCTCGTCGGCATAATAGAGATGGTAGACGTCGGGCGCGTCGAAATTCACCGTCTTCTTGACGCGACGCAGGCCGAGCTTGTGGGTGAAGAAATCGTTGTTCTGGCGCGCATCCTTGGCCATCGAGGTCACGTGATGCAGACCCTTGATCTGGTCGAGCATGTCCTTGTCCCTTTCTTCGTGCAGCCGCTGCTGCTTTCGTCGTCCTCATATGTCGGTCATCAGGGCGTTTGGGAAAGAGGCCGGTCACAGAATGGACTGTCTTCGATTATCGAACAATAACACAGGCATCGTTCACTGAACTTGCCGAACGGCCGCTTGCGCCATACCGAAAATTGGGCTCCAACTTCCGCACGCATGATGGGGGAAGCGCGTGGTACGCAAAGGCAATCGACCGAACATTCTTCTGATCACCTGCGACCAGTGGCGCGGCGAGTGCCTGTCGGCCGCCGGGCATGGTGTGGTGAAGACGCCCAACGCCGATGCGCTGGCCACCGAGGGCGTGCTGTTTCGCCGGCACTATGGCGGTGCGGCGCCCTGTTCGCCGGCGCGCGCCTGCCTCTACACGGGTCTCTACCAGATGAACAACCGTGTCTGTCGCAATGGCACGCCGCTCGACGCTCGCCACGACAACATCGCGCTCGCCGCCCGCCGCCTCGGCTACGACCCGACGCTGTTCGGCTATACCGACGTCTCGCCTGACCCGAGGACGCTTGCACCTAACGACCCCTTCCTGCGCAGCTATGAGGGCGTGCTGCCCGGCTTTTCCATGCGCCAGCTGCTGCCCGAGCACCAGAAGCAGTGGCTCTCCTGGCTTTCCCAGCGCGGGATCGATACCGGCGCCGGCAGCCCGGACATCCACCGTCCCGCCACCGGCGTTGCCGGAGACGACGTGACCAACGCGCCGCCCGTCTATTCGAAGGACGAGACGCCGACGGCCTTCATCGCCGGCGAGTTCATCCGCTGGCTGGGCGAGCAGGAGAAGCAAAGCTGGTTCGCTCATCTCTCCTTCATCAGCCCGCACCCGCCCTTCATCGTGCCCGAACCCTACAACACGATGTACGACCCGGCCGACGGCCCGGCCTTCCGCCAGGCCGGCGACTGGCAGGAGGAAGCCGCAACGCACCCCTACCTCGCCTATGAATACGAACATCAGAAGCGCTCGAAATTCATCCCCGGCACCGAGGGCAAGGTGCGCGACTGGGGCGATAAGAACTTCCGCGCCATCCGCGCGCTCTATTACGGCATGATCTCGGAAGTTGACGCCCAGTTCGGCCGTATCTGGGCCGCGCTGAAGGCCACCGGCGCATGGGAAGACACGATCATCGTGCTGACGTCGGACCATGCCGAAATGATGGGCGACCACTTCATGCTCGGCAAAGGCGGCTTTTACGACCAGAGTTTTCACATCCCGCTGATCATCCGCGATCCAAGCCGCAAGGCGGCCTCGGGCACGCAAGTCGAACGCTTCACCGAAGCGGTGGACATCATGCCGACGCTTCTCGACCTGCTGGGCGAGGACGTGCCCGTCCATCTCGATGGAAACTCCCTAAAACCCTTCATTGAAGGAGAGGCGCCGGAGAACTGGCGCGACGCGGCACATTGGGAGTTCGACTTCCGCTCGGTTTCAAAAGGCACCGCCGAACGGCATTTCGGCATCGGCCCGCGCGACTGCAATCTCTCGGTCATCCGCGGCGAGCGTTTCAAATATGTCCATTTCGGCGGCGGGCTGCCGCCACTGCTGTTCGATCTTCAGGAAGACCCCGGCGAGCTCGGCAACCTCGCCGACGACCCGGCCTTCGCCGGTGTGCGGCTCGAATTCGCAGAACGGCTGCTCGCCTGGCGCGCCCGCCATCTCGACCAGTCGCTGGCGCTGGTCGAACTCACCAACGAAGGCCCCCTCACCTACAGGCCCTGATGCAGAAAGACCCGCGCCGTCGCCGGCACGAGTCCTCTTCGCCATTCACAACTTCGCCGTCGGCAACGCTACTGCTGCATCATGCGCTGCTCGTCGCGCTTCTCCGAATAGGTGCTCTTGTCATAGGCCGGCTGGGCCTTGAGCTGATCCCTGGTGAAGTTGGTGTACAGATATTTCGTGCCGCCCTTGTCGACCATAAAGGCAAGGTTGTCCATGCCGACGGCCACTTCCTTCGAGCCGATGCCGAGGAAGCCGCCGACATCGATGATCACCGCATCGACCTTGCCGTCGCCAGATAGCACCACGTCACCGATCTTGCCGACATTGGCATCCTCGGAGCCGTAGACGGTGGTGCCGGTCAGCTCTTCGGAGCGGATCTCGCCCACAGGCATCCGCGTCAGCTGCGACTTGTCGATCGAGGCCGTTGTCATGGTGTCGGGTTCGCTCGGCGCCTCGGCCGTATTGTCGTGGCCCGGCGCAGCCCGCGCCATCGCGCCGCCACCATTCGCCTGCGCCAGGTTGTTGGTAACGGGCGCGCTCGTATCACCGGCGGTGACCGGAGCGACGTCATAGGCACGGCGGTCGAAGTCGGGCAGCGTCTTCAGCTGGTCTCTGCTTGCGTTGACCACCAGCCACCGTTTGCCGTTCTGCTCGGCCTGGTCAGCGTCACCATAGTTGACGGCGACGTTCTTCTCGCCAAGGCCAAGGAAGCCGCCGACACCGATGACCAGCGATTCCACGGCGCCGTTCGGTGAAATCACCAGGTCTTTGACCTTGCCGATGTTCTGGGCATCCTCGCCGGTGCCGTTATAGACGGTCTCGCCGATCAGGTTGCTGGCAAGATGGCCGTCGGCGCGCATGGCGGGCGTGCCTGAAGAATTGTTGTCCTGGCCCATCGGCGCGGGGTTCGCGGGAGCCGGTGCTGTCGTGTTCTGCGCATAGGCGGCGGTCGTCAGCAGCGTTGCAATGGCGGTCGTAGCCAAGAGGTTGCGGAACATGATATTCTCCTTATGCGGGAATTTTGCACTGCCACGTTGCGGTTACACACCGCCGCTGGGAGCTGTTGGGACGTGGCTTTCACGTGTCGACAACGTCACGAAAACCTCGTTGTTCCGAAATTTATCGGCCTCGGAACCGCCAGACTTCGTCTGAAAAATTTGTATATGCATTTGGGAACCTTTCATCTGCCGGCACGTTGGCGGCGGGAAGTTCGCTCTGGCAGGCGTGGACGGCGCTGCTGCCTTCCAGCAGAAATGGAGACCAACGGATGCATTCTGCAGCGGTGATCCGCCGTGGATAGGGCGTTCCGGGCAGAGCAGAAACCGAGGCGATTTGCGGCTTCGGCCGAAGATCGGTCGCGTGGATGCCAAGCTCATGATGGCGCTGAAGCGCAAGCCAGATTGCAAACTCGCCCAGCCAGCCAGATTTGCTTTGGCCGATGTCGATCTCCACATGAAGCGCGAAAACGTTCTGCCAACATGGCAGATGTATTAACTCAAACTAAATTACCCTTTGTAGGAGGGTAGACTTTTGAGGATCAGTGCAGAAACTTAGTGGTGCGGGGGAGCGATTGGGGGAAAAGTGCAGCGCAAATTGAAAGAGGCACAAGGCTTGCCTGCTGACGTCCTGCGCGCTGTGAACGACGATCAGCGGATCGCCGTGCTGCGCGATTTGCAGCTGGCCGACGCGCCGGCCGACGCCGATTTCGATCGGCTGACCACGCTCGCCGCCGCGCTCATGCAAGCGCCGATCGCCTTCGTCAGCCTGATCGAATCCGATCGCCAGTGGTTCAAGTCCTGCCTGGGCATCGGCGTCGAAGAGATTCCCATCGGCGTTTCGTTCTGTGCCCATGCCATCGCCGGCGGCGACGAGGTATTCGTGGTGCCGGATGCAACCGCCGATCCGCGCTTTGCCGACAATCCGCTGGTCACCGGAAGCCTCAACGTCCGTTTCTATGCCGGCGCGCCGATCATCGTGTCGGGCGAGGCAATCGGCACGCTGAGCGTCGTGGACACCAAGCCGCGCCCGACACCCGACGAAAACCGGATCGGCCAGCTGCACTCGCTCGCCGCGCTCGCTGCCAGCCTGTTCAAGATCAAGGAAGACAATCGCACCGGCCTGGCGGCGCGAGCTGCCCTGGCGCGCGAGGAAAAGCGCCGCGTCGTCGCCGTCGAGGCGGCCTCGTTGGCAAGCTGGGCCTGGGACCTGCGCACCGACACGATCGAGTGCGACACGCTGTTTCCGGAGCTTCTGGACCTGCCGCCGACGACCCGTCTGTCGGCCCGCCGGATCTTCCGCGCCATAGACCGCCGCGACGTCAAGAAGGCGGAGGCCGAGTTCCGTGCCGCGCTCGCCACCGACGAGGAATATATCGGCGAATACCGCGTCGCCGGCGTGCACCCGACGCGCTGGCTGGCCGCGCGCGGACGCGTCATCGAGCATGACGAGGAGGGCAATCCCCTGCTCATCTTCGGCGTCAATTTCGACATCAGCGAACGCAAGGCGGCCGAAGAGCGCCAGCACCTGCTGCTGCGCGAGCTCAATCACCGGGTCAAGAACACGCTGGCGACGGTGCAGGCGCTGGCCACGCAAAGCGTGCGCCACGCGCAGGACCCGGCCGAATTCCTGGTGGCCTTCACCGCCCGGCTGCGCGCGCTTGGCCGGGCGCATGGGCTGCTTTCCGACCACGAATGGCGCGGCATCGCGCTGTGCGAGCTGATCAGGCTGGAAGTGCTGCCCTTCGACGAGGCCGAAAACCCGCGCATCCGGGTCAGCGGCGAGCATCTGTTGCTTTCGCCCGACCAGGCGCTGGGGCTTGGCCTTGTCCTGCACGAGCTTGGCGGCAACGCGCTCCAGCATGGATCGCTATCCAACCCGGACGGTGTCGTCGATCTAAGCTGGAGGGTCGAGGGCAACCGCCGCGCGCGGCGGCTGGTCCTGACCTGGGTGGAAAGCGGCGGGCCGCGGGTCGAGCCGCCGCATCGCCAAGGCTTCGGCTCCATCCTGATCCGGCGAAGCCTATCGAAGATTCTCGCCAGCGAGGTCAGGCACGAATACCTGCCCGAGGGCGTGCGGGCGGAAATCTCGATGCCGCTGGTGGATTTTTGAACTGACGGGAACGGCCCCTGAATTTGGGTACGTCCTTCGAGGCTCCCCTTCGGCAGGCTCAGGGTCGCACCTCAGGATGAGGAACGCAGGCGCCAGCCCTCTTCATTCTGAACTGCTGGTGCCAAGCGCGAGCCTCGCCCTTCCGCAAGCTCAGGATCGCGTCTGGGGTCAGGACCGTCGGCGCCAACCTCCCTCATCCTGAGGAGGCGCGAAGCGCCGTCTCGAAGGACGCACCAAAACAACAGCAGGATAGAACTTGGAGCCGTAGGCAGCAGGCCGTCAGCCCTCGCCGCCTTCCTCATCCGACACGTCTGGCTTGGTGGCCTTGTTCTCGCGGTAGATGGCATAGGCAACCGCCGCCAGCGCGGCGCCCAGCCCCGCCTTGCTGCTCAGCAAGGACGGTACCGCATTGAGACCCGCGGCAATGGCGAGATTGGTCATTTCCTTATTGCGCTGACGGATCTCGCGCTCACGGCGGCGATCCAGCACCAGTCTGTAGATGATGAGGATGAGGCCGGCCAGAACCAGAAACCCGATGCCGAAACCCAGCGAGGCTTCCAATGCTCCGTAGCGCCGTGCCGTCCAGATGTAGCCGGCGCCGATCAGGAAACCGACGCCGCACAAAGCGGCAGCTGCGGCCAGCAGATAGGCGATCGCCGTCTGGCGCGCGCGGCGCGCCGCAACCATTGCCTCCCCCGAAGCGAAGTTTGCCAGCAGCGTGGCCAGCGTGTTCGCCCCCCCCGCGCCGCTCAACGGCGTGACATCATGGCAAAGAGGAAACCGATACCGGCGGCGATGGCCAGCGAGGTGACGGGCTTTTCACGGACGGCGGTCAGGATCTGTTCCTCGAGGTCCTTGGCATTGCTGCGCAGCCCTTCCATGGCTGCCTCGCTCTGGACCTTCAGCTGCTCCACGCCTTCCTTGGCGGCGCGCCGCGCCGTGCGATAGGAGTGTTCGCCAGTGACGTTGAGCTGCTCCGTCAGCCTGGCGATGTCGGCCCGCAACTGGCGGATATCGGCATCGAGATCAGGGCTGGCGCCGCCGTCGTTGCCGGTCTTGCTGGATTTGCCTGTTGCTGCTGGCATAGTTCAACTCCTCAAGTTCTCGTTGGCCTGCAAACGTTTCATACCCTGCGAGGTTCCCCGAGGAAGTTCCGCAGCGATATTAAGTATATATGCCATTTCTAAATGACAGGCCCGGCGTTTGTCGCCATGGTCTACGAATATTCCAAAATGGGTGATTTGAGTGTCCGATATACTCGCCGGCATGCGAATCCTGCTACTTGAAGACGAGTTCCTGATCGCCATGGATGTCGAGCAGCTTTGCCGCGACAATGGCGCCAGGGATGTCGTGATCGTCAAGGATCTGGACGAGATCGAACAGGATACGGTCGCGGCGAATTTCGACGCGGCGATCCTCGATATCATGGTGAGCGGTATTTCGACACTCAGCTTTGCGCGCCGTATCCGCGCACAGCGCCTGCCCTTCATCTTCGCGTCCGGCTACACGGACATGGATGAGGTGTTTCAGGCCTTTCCCGGCATCCCGGTGGTCGACAAGCCCTATTCGGGCGGGGATCTCATGGAGGCGCTCGCCATTGCGATCAGCCGTCTCAGTGGCTCAGGCCGCGTTTGACCCGGTCACCTGCGCCGAGATCGCATCGGGGCCATATTCGGACTCGCCGGAAATCTTCAAAATCTCCTGAAGCCTGTTGCGCGCACGGCTGACGCGGCTCTTGATCGTGCCGACGGCGCAGCCGCAGATTTCGGCTGCCTCCTCATAGGAAAAGCCCGACGCGCCGATAAGGATGATCGCCTCGCGCTGGTCCTGCGGCAGCTGCTCAAGCGCGCCGCGGAAATCCTCGAGATCGAGCAGGCCATGCTGGGCGGGATGCACGGCCAGGCGCTCGGTCATCACACCGTCGCTGTCCTGCACCTCGCGGCCGCGCTTGCGCATCTGCGAGTAGAACTCGTTGCGGAGGATGGTGAAGAGCCAGGCCTTGAGGTTGGTTCCCATCTGGAAACTCTCATGCTTGTCCCAGGCCTTGACCAGCGTTTCCTGGACGAGGTCGTCCGCCTTGTCGGCATTTTGCGTCAAGGACACGGCAAAGGCCCGCAGATTGGGGATAGCTGCGAGCAGGTCGTTCTTGAACGCGGTAGAAACAGCCATGCAGTCATCCCTCCTTCTTCTGAAGAGGCTCAGCCTGCTCCAGTTGCGATAGCAACTGACTAAAGCGCTCCGGCACGTCGTCGGAGAGCAGCTCGTCATAATATTGCTTAAGTTTGCGGCCAATTTCTGAATTCGAGCCGAGGGGATCGCTTGCCCCCTGGCGGCGCGAAGCTGCGGGTTCGACGCCGGCGTTCTGTCTGGTCATTCTGAGATGTCGTCCTGTTTTACCCGTTTGGGCGGCTCGCAAAGCCTGAATCTAGGCAAACGAAAACCACCCCCACGTCGCCCAATCTGCATCTAAACGCAGCAACAAGGAATTGGTTCCATTTTTGGCAGGAACTTTTTCAGCGGCACCGCGTTGAAGGAGTTGGTGTTTCAAACTATCAATTCCAAGTCGCCATGCGAGGGAAGCATCCTACCATGAGTCTATCCGCAACAATCGCCCCTCATCTGCCCTACCTGCGGCGTTTCTCACGCGCGGTCTCCGGATCGCAGCAAAGCGGCGATGCGCTGGTGGCGGCCGTACTCGAGGCGATCATTGCTGATGTCAGCATTTTCCCCGAAGCCTCCAGCGAACGCATCGCGCTCTACAAGGTCTTTGCCAAGCTCTTCACCTCGGTCGCCATCCGCGTGCCGCAGGAAGAGGCCGAGTCCCCGTGGGAGCAGCGCGCCGCGGCCAATCTGACGGCACTGTCGCCGGTGCCGCGCCAGGCCTTCCTGCTGGTGACGGTGGAAGGCTTCAGCAATGCTGAGGCCGCCGAGATCCTCGGCGTCACTGAGGAAGAATTCCTTGATCTCCTCTCGCAGGCCAGCAACGAGATCTCGCGCCAGGTTGCCACCGACATCCTGATCATCGAGGACGAGCCGCTGATCGCCATGGACATCGAGGAAATGGTCGAAAGCCTGGGCCACCGCGTCGTCGGCACGGCACGCACCCACACCGAGGCGATCGCCATGTTTGGCCGCACCCGGCCCAAGATGATCCTGGCCGACATCCAGCTTGCCGACGGAAGCTCCGGTATCGACGCCGTCAACGAGATCCTCTCTTCGTCCTCGGTACCGGTCATCTTCATCACAGCATTCCCGGAGCGCCTGCTCACCGGCGAACGGCCCGAGCCGGCCTTCCTGGTGACCAAGCCGTTCAACCCTGAAATGGTCAAGGCATTGATCAGTCAGGCACTTTTCTTCGACAGGCAGGCCAGGGCCGCCGCCTGACCGGATTAGTCCGGCGCATTCGGAAAGGTCGTCGCCCGCGGCGGCCTTTTTCTTTGACCAAGGCGGCTTCTGGAACAAAAGCTGCGCTTCAACGTTTCCCAGCAACGAAATAGGGAGAAGAATAAATGCTTTATTGGGCTTTGGTATTTCTAGTTGTGGCCATCATCGCCGGCGCACTCGGCTTTGGCGGCATTGCCGGCACTTCGGCCGGCCTCGCACAGATTTTGTTTTTCATTTTCTTGGCATTCCTTGTGATTTCGCTGATCGCCGGCCTCGTTCGCCGAGCGCAGTGACGTGTAAATTCGAAAAAGGTGACATAATGCCGGAAGCCGTCCTGAGTCGGCTTCTTGGCGACCGCCGGATCAGCCTTTAAGGGCGCGGCGGAAGACCAGCGGCGGACGCCGCATGAAGGTGCAGGGTATCTAGCGGGAACCCATCACAGATTGAATCGTTCAACCTGCGCGTGGGGATAAATGTTGAACGATGACAACGACAGCTGGCGGGCACGAACACACTAAGGGCGGCTCAAGCACCGTCGTGGCCACGCGTGGCGGCGGCACCCACGATATCGGCCGCAGCCTCATCCGCGCCCTGCGCAACACCGGCATCTCCGTCGTCTACCAGGATCGCGACCTGCGCGTCTTGTGGACGCAGAACCTGCCCGCAGCCTGGGCATCGGGCGACGTCATCGGCAAGACCGACAGCGATTTCCTCCCGCCCGCGCAGGCCGAGCAGTTGCGGGCGGCCAAGATGGCGGTCTTCGACACTGGCCAGCCGGAAAGCCTGGAAATCCACCTCCCCCACAATGACGGCACGCGCTGGTTCGACGTCTGGATCGATGCTGACAGGGACCCCGAGGAATCCTCGCGGGGCATCATCACCACCGCCATCGACATCACCGAGAAGAAGCGCCGCGAGCAGACGCTGAAGGCGCTGCTGCGCGAGCTCAGCCACCGGTCGAAGAACCTCTTGGCAATCATCCAGAGCATCGCCACCCAGACCGGCCGTTATTCCGGCTCGATCGACACGTTCCTGTCGCGCTTCCGCGGCCGGCTACAGTCGCTGGCCTCGTCGCAGGATCTCGTCACTTCGTCCAACTGGCGCGGTGCCGACCTGCGCGAACTGGTGGTCAGCCAGGTCGGGCGCTACAGCAGCGACGCCAGGCGGGCGGTGGTGTTCGAGGGCGAAAACCCCTACCTCAATCCGAATGCCGCCATCCATATCGGGCTCGCGCTGCACGAGCTTGCCGTCAATTCGGTCAACTACGGCGCGCTTTCGCGCGACGGTGGATCCGTCACCGTCGCGGCCAACCTCATCCCGCAAGGCGACGACGACCAGGCGGCCCTGTCGCTGACCTGGACAGAAGCCATCGGCCACGCCGTCCGCACGCCGAACGAAAAGCGCTTCGGCAGCGTTGCGCTGGAGCGCGTGGTCCCGACCTCGCTCAACGGCACGGCCAGCGTGAGCTTCGACAACGACATGCTGCGCTACGAGCTGGTGATCCCCGGCGACAGCTTCGAGCTCGAATAGTTTGGAGCATTTTGCAGCCAGACTGGATTGTCTGGCGCCGCACAAATGCGGCTAGGAAAACAGGTAGAGCAGCGGAATTGCATTCGTCAGAATGACCGTTGCTCTAGGCTCCTCCGAGTAGTTCCCCCGCGCCTCAAAATAGTTCTTGCCTTCCCCAAGAATCGTGGAACCGCTTGTCAGTCGATTCGTTTTCCTCGTGAGAGGAAACCGCGATGGAACACATTGCTGCTTTGCTTCTGATCATCGGATGTTCGGGCGACCTGAAACAATGCAGCGAGCTGCCCGCGCCTGTTCCGATCTATGAAACCAGCGAGGAGTGCGACGCCGCACTTCCGTTCGCGCTGAACGATGTGCAGGGCAGGCGGCCGCGTGTTTTCGGCAAATGCGTGTTCGTCGACCCGGCGATGGAAGAGGAAGACGCCGAGCTGAACTGGGACGTCACGCCCGACGGCAGGCTCGTCGCTTCGATCGATTTCCCCGACCCGACGGTCACCGCCTCCACGCCATCTCCGCAGCAAGTAAACCTGCTGGCCAAGTAGGTTGACCCAGAGCATTTTGCAGCCAAGCGGGATCGCTTGGCGTCGCTTAGATGCCGTTGGCTATGCGGCCTGTTTCTTGGTGGGCGGCGTCAGCGGTACTTCGATCAGCACCAGGAGCCCATCGGAACCGTACTCGCGCTTGATCGTGCCGTAGAGCTCGCGCTCGATGTTCATGTCGATCAGCTTGGTGCCGAAACCGATGCGGGTGGGCGGCTCGATCGGCTTGCTGCTGCTTTCCTTCCAGGTAAGCACCAGGCGCCTGTCCTTGCCCTGGCCCGTCACCGTCCAGCTGACCTTGAGGGCCCCCATGGATTCGCTGACTTCGCCATATTTCAGCGCATTGGTTGCCAGTTCGTGGAAAGTCAGGCCCAGAGCCTGGGTCATGGTCTCGTCCAAGAGCACCATGGAGCCGGTCAGCATGTCCTCCGGAAGCTCCTTGCCGAAGGCCTGCCCCAGCTCGATCTCCAGCAGTTCCCGAAGATCGGCCTTTTGCCAGCGCGAGCGCGTGAGCATGTCCTGCGAGGCGGCCATTGCCTGGAGGCGGGCGGCGAAGGATTTGGAGAACTCGTTGAGGTCGGGCGAGTGGGCTGCGGTCTGCCGCGCCATGGCCAGCACGCGGGTGATGGAGTTCTTGATGCGATGCTTCATTTCCTGAAGCATCAGGTCCTTTTCGAGCAGGCTCTTTTCGGTCGTCTCGTGAAGCTGCGAGACGGCTTCGTAGGCACGTTCCTGATAGCGGGCCACCAGGGCCACAGCACCTGCCAGCAGCAACCCGAACAGGCCGAGCAGCACCGGTATCGTCGGCGAGGACGGCTCGGAGAAGCCGACGGTCGGCCGGAAGCGCAGCGTCCAGGGCCGGCCGGCCAGGATGATCGTGCGCGTCACCCGAAAGTCGTCGCCATAGGCGGTGGAGGGCGGGACGGTCGAGCGGTAGAACAGATGCTCGTCGCTGGCCGCCCCGTCGAACACTTCGGCACTGACCGGCAAGGCAGGAGCGGCGCCAAGCGCCGCCTGGAACAGGTCGCCGGTGCGGAAGGCCACGAAGACCAGTCCGACGACGTCCGGCTTGGGATCGGTATTGGTCCGCGGCGATTTGTCGGTCACGCTGGCAAAGACCAGGAACCCCGGCACACGCTGGATTTCCGGGCTTTCCTCCCCAAGAAGGATGCGGCCGGTGGCGCGCGGCTGGCCGCTGTGCACGGCCATCTCGATGGCCGAACGCCGCGCCGGGTCGGTGAACATGTCGAAACCGATGCCGGTGAGATCGGTATTGGTCGGCTCATAGAGCAGCACCGGCGTCCGCCAGTCCTGGGTCGAAGGGGGATGGATCGAGCGGTTCACACCGTGAATCTGCTGGATGCGGTTTTCGAGTTCCGGCTCTTCGCCATGCGTGCCGAAGCCGAGATAGCCGATGCCCCGCAGGCCCTTGAAATTGTCCTTGACGTCGAGCGCGTCATAGAAGGCGTTGAACTCGTCGCGCGACATGGCGCCATCGCGCGCCTGGAACAGCGCCTGGGTCGAGCGCAGCAGCGAAAGCTGCAGGTCGAGCCGACCCTCTATGCGGTTCATCGCATCGTCGACGGTGGCTTCGAACTTGAAGCGCGCCGCCTCTTGCGAAGCGACGTAGGCAAAGCTCGCCAGCCCAAGACTGGCAAGGGCTACAGCCAGGAACGCGGCAACGGAAAAGAACTTCTTCAACGGGCGGGCACTTCCATCGCTCATATACTACTCTTATTAAAGGGTAGCGGAACGATTGCAATGGACTGCCCTTCTGATTGAGGGAGCAAGGCCTCAACCATTGTGACAATCCTGATTACGCAGCCATGTTCATTGCGCCCGGCCCCGGTATCGCGCCAGGCGGGCACTTGCCCAGGATGATCATGCCGAGCACCTCGTCCTTGGTGACGTCCTCAGTCCGCGCCGTACCGACCACCTGCCCGTTTTTCATCACGCAGACCCGGTCGGCCAGCTCGAAAACGTCGTGGATGTCGTGGCTGATCAGGAAGATGCCGATGCCGTCCGCCTTGAGCTGCTTGACCAGCTCGCCCACCTGCGCCGTCTCCTGCGGCCCAAGTGCTGCCGTCGGCTCGTCCATGATCAGGATGCGCGCGTTGAACAGGATGGCGCGGGCAATCGCCACCGACTGGCGCTGACCGCCCGACAGCTTGCTGACCGGCTCCTTGAAGCGCTGGAAGCGCGGATTGAGCCGCCCCATCACCTTGCGCGCCTCGGCTTCCATGGCGACATCATCCAGCGTGCCCCAGCCGGTCCTCAGCTCGCGGCCGAGGAACAGATTGGCGGAAGCGTCGACATTGTCGGCCAAAGCCAGCGTCTGGTAGATCGTCTCGATGCCATATCTCTTGGCATCGCGCGGATTGCCGAGCGCCGCCTCCTCGCCATTGACGAGTATGCTCCCGGCATCGCGCTTGTAGGCGCCCGACAGGATCTTGATCAGCGTCGACTTGCCGGCGCCGTTGTGGCCCAGCAGGGCCACGACCTCGCCCGCATGCAGGTCGACTGAGGCGTCGTCCACGGCGCGGATGCCGCCGAAGGCGATGGAGATGTTGCGAAGCTCGACGAGCGGGGTGCGTATCTGGTCCATCGTGGCCTCCCGGTTCAATGCACGCGGCGGCGGTAGAGCGTGTCCAGCCAAACGGCCAGGACCAGCACGATGCCGACGACGATGTTCTGCAGCGGCGTGTCGACATTCAGCAGCACCATGCCAGATTGCAGCGACTGCATCAGTATCGCGCCCAGCATGGCCCCGGCGACGGTGCCCACGCCTCCTGACAGCGAGGTGCCGCCGATGACGGCCGCGGCGATGACCAAAAGCTCGTCCAGCGTGCCTTGCGCATTGGTCGCCGCATTGAGGCGCGCCGTCGAGATCGCCGCGCTGATCGCCGCCAGGAAGCCCATGATCATGAAGATCTTCATCGTCACCCAGCGGGTGTTGATGCCGGCCAGCTCCGCGGCTTCCGGATTGCCGCCGATGGCGAAGACATAGCGGCCGAAGCGCGTGCGCGTGGTGATGAAGGTCATGATGATGCCGGCGGCAATCGCCATCAGCACCGGAATGGCGATGCCATGGGCAATGAACAGCCCGCCGTCCGGAATGGTGATGTTGTTGGCCTCGGCATATTTCTTCACCGTGCCGGCCGGCCATGGATAGGAATTGGCGACCAGGACACCGGCGAGGATGAGTATGCAGGTCACGGCACCTATGAACGCCTCCGCCCAGAGGGGGCGCTGCGGAAAACGGAAGCGTCGGCGCTGGTTGCGGTTCGACATCAGCATCAGCACGACGGCGGCGCAGGCGACGAGACCCACCACCCAGCTCCAGGTCGCGCCGATCGAGCCTTCCGGCCCGCCGCCCATCAGGCGGAAGGTGGCGTCCATCGGCGCTACCGTCTGGCCGCTGGTGACCCACCAGGCCGCGCCGCGCCAGACCAGCAGGCCGCCCAGCGTGACGATGAAGGCGGGAATACCGAGATAGGCGACGAGGAAGCCGTGCAGCGCGCCGATCGTCAGGCCGACGACGAGGCCGGCTGCGAGCGCAATGATCCAGATTGACGGATCGCCGAGCGAATAGCCGGCATAGTGCGGCAGGATGAAGGCCTGGGTCACGCCCATGATCATGCCGCAGACGCCCAGGATCGAGCCGACCGACAGGTCGATGTTACGGGTGACTATCACCAGCACCATGCCCGTCGCCATGACGGCAACCGAGGACGACTGGACCGACAGGTTCCAGAGATTGCGCGCGGTCAGGAAGGTGCGGCTGTCCAGCTCGAACGGACTGACGCCCAGGCGCAGGCTCGAGATGAACTGAAAGCCGATCCAGATGACCAGCAGCGCGCCGATCATGCCCAGCATGCGCGTGTCGAGTTCCGTGGCTTTCAAAAACCGCCCGATGGCGCCGGTCTCGGACGCCCGCGCCCGGTCGGCGAATTCCTGAGCCTGCTGAGCCGGGGGCTCGCCTGTTGTCACTTGCGTCATGACATCCTCCCGCCGGCGGCCGTCAACGGTTTCCTGCCGGCATTGCACCCTAATAAAACGCCGCGGTTTTCGTCAAACCGCGGCGTCGTTCCTAACATCGGCCTCGCCCCTCGCCCGGCGGGACGGTGGCGAGCCCGACCGGGGCCGGCGTCAGTTGCAGGCCGGCGTCGATCCTGCCTTCACGCCCTGGCAGACCACGTCCTTGGAAACCCAGCCGGCGTCGATGACGAGGTGGAGGTTGTCCTTGGTGACGGCGACGGGCTTGAGGAAGACGGAGGTCATCTCGACCTTGTTGGGGCCGTCCGACCACTTCGTTGCATTCGGGATTTCGTCCATCTTCTTGCCGTCGGCGAGCTGCGAGGCGATTTCAGCCGCCGCCTTGCCGAGTTCGCGCGCATCCTTCCACACCGACACGGTCTGCGTGCCGAGCGCGATGCGGTTGAGCGCGGCATGGTCGCCGTCCTGGCCCGACACCGGCACCGAGCCGGCCAGGCCCTGTGCGTCCAGCGCTGCGATCGCGCCGCCCGCGGTGCCGTCATTGGAGGCCACGACCGCGTCGACCTTGTTGTCGTTGGCGGTCAGGAACTGCTCCATGTTCTTCTGGGCGTTGGCTGGCAGCCAGCCGTCGGTATAGGCCTCGCCGACATTCTTGACCTTGCCGGCGGCGATGGCTTCCTTCAGCACTTCCATCTGGCCGGAGAACAGGAAGTCAGCGTTCGGGTCGGCGCCATTGCCCTTGATGAAGACGTAGTTGCCTTCGGGCTTGGCCTCGAACACCGCCTTGGCCTGCAGGCGGCCAACTTCCTTGTTGTCGAAGGTCAGGTAGAAGGCGTCCTTGTTCTCGATCAGGCGGTCATAGCCGACGACCGGAATGCCCTCGGCCACGGCCTTTTCGACGGCGGGCCCGATTGCGCTGGAGTCCTGCGCCAGGATGATCAGCGCGTTGGCGCCCTGCGAGATCAGGCTTTCCACGTCGGTCAACTGCTTGGCGGCCGACGACTGCGCGTCCGCCGAAATGTACTTGTCGCCCGCGGCTTCAAGCGCGGCCTTGATGGCGGCTTCGTCGGTCTTCCAGCGCTCTTCCTGGAAATTCGACCACGAAACGCCGACGACCTTGTCCTTCGCCTCGGCGACAGCCGCCAGCGACATGGCCAGCGCAACACCCGCCAGCATGGCGGTTGCAAACTTCTTCATGATTTCCTCCCTGCACCCCCTCAGGAGCGCTATGACGTTGGCATGAGCCTCCCTGAAGCTCTTTTTTTCGAGCCTCGAAAAAAAGAATGACGCATGCCCGGAGTTCTGTCAATATGCTTCGACAGGCCGTTGACGCAGGGCCTGCAAACTGGAATGTCGGCAACGTTCAAGCCCAGAGATCGCGCCGCAGTTTCCAGAAGCGGACAGGGCCGGGAGGAAAACCGCACATGTCCGTCGCGATCCGTCACGACGATCTCAGGAAGCGCAACCGCGCCATGGTGATTGCAGCCGTGCGCCGGACCGGCCAGCCTTCGCGCACTGAAATCGCGGGCTCCACCGGCCTCAGCCATTCGACCATCTCTGCCATCTCCGCCGATCTCATCGCTGAAGGCATCCTCATTGAGATCAAGGGGGCGGAAGCCGCGACCGCCAAGCGTGGCCGCCCGCAGGTGGCGCTCGGCCTTGCCGCCGATGCGGCCGAGATCGTCACGGTGGTGCTGTCGCTGAACTATCTGTCGGTCGCCGTGGTCGACTATTCGGGCCAGCTGGTTTCGGAGGAAGAGCGCAAGATCGACACGCTGTCCATGTCGCGCGAGGAGCTGATCGGCCTTTGCGTCGCCATGGTGCGCCGCCAGCTGGAGCAACGCCACGCCGCCGGGCGAAAGGTGCTGCGCATCGGCATGGCCGTGCAGGGCATCACCGATTCCGCCTCGCGCATGCTTTTGTGGTCGCCCATCACGCCGCATGCCGACATCGAGTTCGGCGACCGCCTCGAAACGGCCACAGGCATTCCCGTCACCGTTGAGAACGACTGCAACATGATCGCGGTGGCGCTGAGATGGCGTCGGCCCGAGCGCTATCGCAACGACTTCATCGCCATCCTGCTGTCGCACGGCATCGGCATGGGCATGATGCTGAAAGGCGAGCTGTTCACCGGCACGCAATCCTCCGGCGGCGAGTTCGGCCACATGATCCACCGGCCCGACGGCGCGCTGTGCCGCTGCGGCCGGCGCGGTTGCGTCGAAGCCTATGCCGGCAACTACGCCATCTGGCGCAACGCCGGGCTAAGGAGTGAAGACGAGGCCCCGCTGGCCGACATTTCTGACGAGGAGATCCGCGACCTGGCAGACCGGGCGCGCGCATCCGACGGCCCCGAGCGCGAGGCCTTCCGCGTCGCGGGAGAGGCGATCGGTTTTGGCCTCGGCAGCCTGTTTGCGTTGATCGATCCGGCACCCGTCGCCGTGGTCGGCATCGGCGCCGCCGCCTTCGACCTCATCGAGCCGCCGCTGCGCGTGGCGATCGACCGGACCGCCGGCGGCCAGCACAACAAGGCGATTTCCTTCGACACCGAACCGAACGAAAGGCCGCTGATCCGCGAAGGCTGCACCATGCGCGCGCTGACCTTCGTCGACGAAGAACTCTTCGCGGCCGGCCTTGCGGCTGCGGACAACCCGGTTTCTCAGTCTTCCCGGATCGCGTAGCCGGAACCGCGAATGGTGCGGATGACGTCAGGCATGCGGCCGTGGTTCACGGCCTTGCGCAGGCGCCCGACATGGACGTCCACCGTGCGCTCGTCGATATAGATCGTCTCGCCCCAGACATTGTCGAGCAGTTGCGTGCGCGAGAACACGCGGCCGGGATGGCGCATCATGAATTCGAGCAGCCGGAACTCGGTGGGCCCGAGCTTGATCTCGTTCTTGCGGCGATAGACGCGGTGCGCCTCGCGGTCGAGCACGATGTCACCGACCTTCAGCACGCTGGACAGCACCTCGGGCTTGGCCCGGCGCAGCAGCGCCTTCACGCGTGCGATGAACTCGGGCGTCGAGAACGGCTTGACCAGATAGTCGTCCGCACCGGTCGACAGGCCGCGCACGCGGTCGCTTTCCTCACCGCGCGCCGTCAGCATGATGATCGGCAGGCGCTCGGTTTCGGGCCGCATGCGCAGGCGGCGGCAAAGCTCGATGCCGGAGATCGCCGGCAGCATCCAGTCGAGAACCAGAAGGTCCGGCACGTTCTCCTGAAGCCTGATTTCGGCCTCGTCGCCACGCGTGACGACCTCGACCTGATAGCCTTCGGATTCGAGATTGTAGCGGAGCAGGACGCCTAGCGGCTCCTCGTCCTCCACGACCATGACTTTTGGTGCAATCATTACCTTTTTGCCGTTCTCAGGCCGCCGGGCTCGCCAGCGAAGTTTCGTCAAGCTTCGGCCGGTTGGGCGGAAGCTGCTGTCCGGTCATCACGTAGTAGGCGTTCTCGGCGATGTTGGTGACGTGGTCGCCGATGCGCTCCAGGTTCTTTGCGCAGAACAGGAGATGCGTGCAGGCCGTGATGTTGCGGGGATCCTCCATCATGTAGGTCAGGAGCTCGCGGAAGACGGCGGTGTATTTCACGTCGATCTTCTCGTCGGCGGCGCGCAGGCCCTGCATGGCTTCCGGCTCGCGCGCGACATATTTGTCGACGACGGCGTTCAGTTGCTCGAGCACCATCGCCGACATCGTCTCGATGCTGTGGGCAAGGTTGCGCGGGGTCGAGCCCTGGCCGACGGCGCTGACGCGCTTGGCGATGTTCTTGGCAAGGTCACCGATGCGTTCGAGGTCGCCCGCCATGCGGATGGCGCCGACCACGGCGCGCAGGTCCTGCGCCATGGGCTGGCGCTTGGCAATCAGTGTGATGGCGCGGTCGTCCAGCTCGCGCTGGCGGGCATCCATCACCGTGTCGTCGGAGATCACGCGCTGGCCGAGCGCGCTGTCGGAACTGACCAACGCCTGGATCGAGGCGCTCACCATCGAGGCTGCAAGATCGCCCATGTCCCGGATGAGCCGGTCGATATGACCGAGCTCATCATCGAATGAGGTAACGGTGTGTTTGCCCATTATCTGTCCTCGTAATCGGCGTCTGCAAGAACCGGCGCGCGGCGTCAGCCGAAGCGGCCGGTGATGTAGTCCTGGGTGCGCCTGTCGTCGGGGTTGGTGAACATCTTGTCCGTTTCACCTTCCTCGACCAGGTAACCCATGTGGAACATCGCCGTGCGCTGCGAAACGCGCGCCGCCTGCTGCATGGAGTGCGTGACGATGACGATGGTGTAGTTCTGGCGCAGCTCGTCGATCAGTTCCTCGACGCGCGCGGTGGCGATCGGGTCGAGCGCCGAGCACGGCTCGTCCATCAGGATCACTTCCGGCGACACCGCGATGGCACGCGCGATGCAGAGGCGCTGTTGCTGGCCGCCCGAAAGGCCGGTGCCCGGCTCATGCAGGCGTTCCTTCACCTCGTTGAACAGGCCGGCCTTCTTCAGGCTGGTCTCGACGATCTCGTCGAGGTCGCCCTTCTTGCGGGCGAGGCCATGGATGCGCGGGCCGTAGGCAACGTTCTCGTAGATCGACTTGGGGAACGGGTTCGGCTTCTGGAACACCATGCCGACGCGGGCGCGCAGCTCAACCACGTCGATCTTGGGGTCGTAGATGTCCTCGTCGTCGAGCGTGATCTGGCCGGTCACGCGGGCGCTGTCGATGGTGTCGTTCATGCGGTTGAGGCAGCGCAGGAAGGTCGACTTGCCGCAGCCCGAGGGGCCGATCAGCGCCGTCACCTGGTTTTCGCGCACGTCGAGATCAACGTCGAACAGGGCCTGCTTCTCGCCATAGAAGACGCTGACCTTGCGTCCGCGCATCTTGATCGTTTCGTTGGGCGTACCGTTCATCTTGTCGTTCACCGCGCTTTCGAGTGCCGTTTCGGTCATGATGTTCATAATACTGATCTCCCTACCAGCGCCGCTCGAAACGCCGTCTCAACACGATCGCCGTGATGTTCATCGCCATCAGGAAGACGAGCAGGATGATGATGGCGCCCGACATGCGCTCGACGAAGGCGCGCTCGGCCTCATTGGCCCACATGTAAATCTGCACCGGCAGTGCGGTGGCCGGCTCCAGCGGCGTCGCCGGAGGATCGGCAACGAAGGCGACCATGCCAATCAGCAGCAGCGGTGCGGTCTCGCCCAGCGCGCGCGCCAGGCCGATGATCGTGCCGGTGAGGATGCCGGGGGCGGCCAGCGGCAGGATGTGCTGGAACACCATCTGCATCTTGGAGGCGCCGAGGCCCAGCGCCGCCGAGCGGATCGACGGCGGCACGGCGGCAAGGGCGGCGCGCGTTGCGATGATGATGGTGGGCAGCGTCATCAGCGTCAGCACCAGGCCGCCGACAAGTGCTGCCGAACGCGGCAGGCCGAGGAAGTTGATGAACACCGACAGGCCCAAGAGACCGAACACGATCGACGGCACGGCGGCGAGGTTGTTGATGTTGACCTCAATGAGGTCGGTTAGCCGGCTCTTCTTGGCGAACTCCTCGAGATAGATCGAGGCGGCGACGCCGATGGGCAGCGCCAGCAAGAGCACGATGACCATCATGTAGAACGAGCCGATGATGGCCACGCCCATGCCCGAGGTCTCAGGCCGGCTGGAGGCGCCGAAGGTGAACAGGCCCTTGTTGAAGTGCTTGGCGAGAGAGCCCTCGGCGGCGAGCTGCTTCATCCAGGTAACCTGCTGGTCGGACACCTTGCGGCGGCTTTCGTCGACCGACAGATCGATCTGGCCCTTGAAGGCGGAGTCGATGTTTGCGGCCACGAGGATCTCGACGTTGCGGGTCGTGCCGATGATCGAGGGATCGTCGGTCACCAGCGTGCGCAGCTGCGCGCGTGCGCCGTCGGACAGGAAGCCCTTGAGCTTGCGGGTCGCCACCTTGTCGTCCGGATTGATGCCGAGCTTGGCGATCAGCGCGTTCTCGGCCAGCTTGGGATAGTTGGCGGTGATCAGCACGTTCGGATCGGTCGCCCGCTTGTTTTCCGGGTCGATGATATTCTGGTCGAAGGTGATCGGCAGCGTCGCCGTCGTCTGCCAGAAGGCGGTGTAGCCCTTGGAGACGATGGTGGTGAGCATGACGGCGAGGAACACGAGGCCCACCGAGATCGCCAGGACGCCATAGATGCGGAAGCGGCGTTCGGCGGCGTAGCGGCGCTTCAGACCGATGTCGCGCCGCGGGCGGGCGACAGTTCCGTTGGCAATGCCATTCAAAGGGATGTCGGTCATTCGTACTGTTCCCGATACTTGCGCACGATGTAGAGCGCGAAGATGTTCATCACCAAGGTGAGCGCAAACAGGGTGATGCCCAGCGCGAAGGCGACCAGCGTCTGCGGCGAGTTGAACTCGAGGTCGCCGGTCAGCTGGTTGACGATCTTGACGGTGATGGTGGTCATCGCCTCGAACGGGTTGAGCGTCAGGTTGGCGGCGACGCCCGCGGCCAGCACCACGATCATTGTCTCGCCGATGGCGCGCGACGCGGTGAGCAGGATGGCGCCGACGATGCCCGGCAGCGCGGCGGGCAGGATGACCCGCTTGATGGTTTCCGAGCGCGTTGCGCCCAGGCCCAGCGAGCCGTCGCGCATGGCGCGCGGCACGGCGGTGATGATGTCGTCGGAGAGCGACGAGACCACCGGGATCAGCATCACGCCCATCACCAGGCCCGCGGTGAACACACTCTGCGCCTGGATGAAGCCGGTGCCGCCGGCAAGGGCAGCACTCAGGTCGCGCAGGAAGGGCCCGAGCGTCACCAGCGCGAAGATACCGTAGACGATGGTCGGGATGCCGGCGAGCAGCTCGAGAGCCGGCTTCACCACCGCGCGCACCCTCGGCGAGGCATATTCGGCCATGTAGACGGCCGACATCAGACCGACCGGCACGGCCACCAGCATGGCGACGAGGGCGATGTAGAGCGTGCCGGCAAGCAGCGGGATGAGGCCGAACTGGCCTTCGGAGCCGCCCGAGCCGGCGGCGGCGAAGCGCGGATCCCACACGGTACCGAAGAAGAAGTTGGTGAGCGGCACGCGCTCGAAGAAATTGATGGTCTGGAACAGCAGCGACAGGATGATGCCGACGGTGGTCAGGATGGCGATGGTCGAGGCGCCAAGCAGTCCCCACAGCACCAGCTTCTCGACATTGTTGCGCGCACGCGCCCTGAGCTGGACATGCGAGACGCCAAGCGTCGCGCCGGCAATCGAGACCGCCAGGATCAGGATCGCGCCGATGAGGCTCAGCCTGTCCTGCATGCGGTTGGCGTCCACCGCGATCGGGATCATGTAGTTCTGCGTGTCCGGCGCCAGCGCCACGCCGCGCGCGGCAAGCTGCGGCTGAAGCTCGGCAAAGCTGGCCGGCGGGTTGGCAGCGGTCTGCGGGTCGAGCCGGTGCAGGCCGTTGGCAAGGCTCCTGGTCAGGCTCGCGGCAAGCTTCTCACTGGCGATCGGGCTGTCGGCAGTCTGCTCCGGCAGCTGCGACCTGATGTGCTCCTGCAGATAGACGCTGGAGCCCACGCTCCAGACGATCAGTAACAGCAGGGCCGGCAAGGTGGCGAGCAGGAAGGCCCACCAGCCGTGATAATGGGCGCGGGAGTGCGGCTTGATCTTGCCGTCGTCCTGCGCGACTGCGCGCTGGCGACCCACGAAGTAGGCGACCGCGCCGATGGCGAGTACAGCTGCGAAGACGAGCATCAAGGACATGGGCTGCTCCCGGCTAAAAGGCAAAACTTCGGGGCACGCAGAATCGCGCGCCCCGAAGCCGTAAGCATCATTACATGGTCTTCCCGGCGTCGAAAGCGTCGCGCTGTTCCTTGCGCTCGGCTTCCGGAGCGGCAACCAGGCCGTACTCAGCCAGCGGGCTGTCCGGACCGATCATCTGGTCGTTCAGGAAGAAGTCGACATATTCCTTCAGGCCCGGGACGACGCCGAGGTGAGCCTTCTTGACGTAGAAGAACAGCGGACGCGAAACCGGATACTCGCCCTTGGCGATGGTCTCGGTCGACGGCTTGATGCCGCCAACGGTGGCGACCTTCAGCTTGTCGGCGTTGTTTTCGTAGAAGGCGAGGCCGAACACGCCAACGCCGGTCTTGTTGGCATCGATGCGAGCCAGCGTCTCGGTGTAGTCGCCGTCGATGTCGATGGCCTTGCCGTCCTTGCGGATGGCGATGCAGGTCTTGGCGGCTTCCTTTTCATCCTGGCCGGCGGCCTTGATGGCGTCGAGCGCACCGGTCGACTTGCAGCCGGCGTCGAGGAGCTTGGTCTCGAAGACTTCACGGGTGCCGTGCTTCTCGCCCGGGATGTAGGCGGAGATGTCCCAGTCGGGCAGCTTCGGGTTGACCTGGTTCCACTTGGTGTTCGGGTTGGCGACGAGCTTGCCGTCGACGACGATCTGAGCGGCCAGGGCCTTGTAGACGTCGGCCGGGGTCAGCGCCCAATCCGGACCGTTGATGTCGGTGGCGAAGACGATGCCGTCATAGCCGATGCGGACTTCCTGGATTTCCTTCACGCCGGCGTCGGCGCAGGACTTGACCTCGTCGTCCTTGATCTTGCGCGAGGAGTTGGCGATGTCGATGGTGTTCTCGCCCACGCCCTTGCAGAATTCCTTGATGCCAGCGCCCGAACCGCCCGACTCGACAACCGGGGTCTTGAAGTTGGTGAAGGTCTCACCGAAATTCTCGGCAACGATCTTGGCATAGGGCAGCACGGTGGACGAACCGGCGACCTGGATCTGGTCGCGGGCAGCGGCGTAGCCAACGGACGCGGTAAGCGCGATCGCTGCGGCCGACGCCGTGAGGAAAAATCTGGTCATGAACCTGGCTCCTGTCGGAAATGGTCTTGCAACGCTTTCTCGCGTCGGGAGGGGACTTACCGCCGGTTTGTAACAGTCACATGACAGTTTGATGTCACGCCGGTAACGGCTTTCGACATCAAAATCGGCTTGGCCCCGAGACGCTCCGACTTGAGCGGAAGAATCAATCATTTAGCCGAACAGGTGCACACTCGCAGGTTGTTTTCCCGGCCAGATTCTTTTTTTCACAGGCTCGTGTTCGCCTACGGCGAGGCCGCCGATGGGCGGGCTCGCAAGTGCGGTTTTTGACAGTTATTTTCTCGCTTGAACGCGGCTAATGGACAACGCCAATGCCCGGCTCAACCGGCGGCGCGTTCTTCCTCGTCCTGCGTCATCCAGCGCTCGAGCTTTTCGAGCAGCGCCCTGGGGCTGATCGGCTTGGAGAGATAGTCGTCCATACCCGCCTCCAGGCAGCGTTCGCGATCGCCCTTCAGGGCATGCGCGGTGACGCCGACGATCGGCACATGGCCACCGGAGGAAGTCTCCAGCTCGCGGATCGCACCCGTTGCCTCGAGCCCGTTCATCTCGGGCATCGAGACGTCCATGAGGATCATGCGCGGGTTCATCTCGCGGTAAGCGGCAATTGCCTTGCGGCCGTTGCTGACGATCTCGAAAGTGTAGGCCGTCTCGCCCAGGATCTGGGTGAAGACGAGCTGATTGACCTCGTTGTCCTCGGCGACAAGGATATCGACCGCATGGCCCTCGGCCCGCATTGCCGGGCGGCGAGGTCGTGCGGGCGCAGGCTGCGGGGACGGCCTGGCGGCGGCCGGCGCGACCGGCTTTGCCAAAATCTGTTCCGGCGCGGTCGCCGCGCGTTTGCGCTGGATGGTGGTGACGAGCGACTCGAGCAGCGTCGAGGAGCGCGCCGGCTTGATGAGCTGCGCCTCGATGGAAAGATCGCGGTGGCTGATCTGGACCAGCGACTGGTCGACCGAGGTCAGCATCACAATCGGGGTTGTGGCGATCGGCGGCGTGGCACGCACGATGCGCGCCATCTCCGCCCCGGTCATGCCGGGCATCTGGAAGTCGAGCACGATGCAGTCGACCGCGACCCCGAGCGACGCGGCAGCATGCAGCACCTTCAGGCCTTCGGGCCCGCTCTCAGCGGCGCAGGCGTCAAAGCCCCACGAGGCCATCTGCTCCAAAAGGATCGCGCGGTTCACCGCATTGTCGTCGACGATGAGGACACGCGCGCCGGTCACGTCGATCGGCGTGGTGCGGCGGCCCTCCGGCTTGCCCGCATTGGGCAGGGAAAGCGTGAACCAGAATGTCGAGCCCTTGCCCTCGGTGCTTTCCACGCCGATCTTGCCGCCCATCAGGTCGACGAGCCGCGAGGTGATGGCAAGGCCGAGCCCGGTGCCCTCATGCCGGCGCGTGGACGAGGCGTCCACCTGGCTGAACTTGTCGAAGACAAGATCGAGCTTGTCGACGGGTATGCCGATACCGGTATCGGTGACGGCGATGCGCAGCTGGGCGACGCCTTCGAGCGTCTCCCCCGTCACATCGACCAGCACATGGCCGGCGTCGGTGAATTTCACCGCATTGCCGACCAGATTGGTGATGATCTGCCGAATGCGCCCGACATCGCCAATGAAGAGATCGTGCAGGCCCGGCGCGACGTGAACAATGAGCTCAAGGTCTTTTTCCTTGGCGCGCGTCGAGACGAGTGTGGCAACGTCCTCGATCGCCTCGGCCAGGTTGAACGGCGCGGGGTCGAGCACCAGCTGCCCGGCATCGATCTTCGAAAAGTCGAGGATGTCGTTGATGATCGTCAGCAGCGCATTGCCCGACTTGACTATGATGTCGGTGAAGGTGCGCTGCTTGGGATCGAGGTCCGACTTTGCCAGCAACTCGGCCATGCCGAGCACGCCGTTCATCGGCGTACGGATCTCATGGCTCATATTGGCCAGGAATTCCGACTTGGCGCGGTCGGCGATCACGGCGCGCCGCTGCGCTTCCTGCAATTCCGTTTCGCGCTGCTTGAGTTCGGTGATGTCGGTGCTGGAGCCGATCAGATGCACCGAGCCGTCGCCGGAAATGAGCCGGCTCTTCTTGGCGATGAGATGGCGGACGGTGCCGTCGGGATGCGTCAGCGTTTCCTGGAACTCGTTGAGCTGGCCGCTCCGCAGAACCTCCCGGTCGCGCTCGGCAAAACCCTGTCCCTCGTCGCCAAAGAAATCGCGATCGGTGCGGCCGAGGGCCTCTTCCTTGGTCTTGCCGCCGAAGCTGCACCACATCTTGTTGACGAATTCGAAGGCGAGATCGGCATTCTTGACGTAGGCCGACACCGGCAGCTCATCGAGCACGTGACGATAGAGCTCGATCTGGTCCATGCTGTCGCGCAGCGCCTTTTCGCGCGTCTTCAGCTCGGTGATGTCGACGCGCACGCCGATATAGGTGCCATCCTCGGCGCGGGTGTCGAAGGCCTTGAGCCAGCGGCAGTCGGGATTGAGACGCTCGGAAACGACGTGCCTGGCGTAATAGCGCTCCAGATAGCCCGTTACCCAGGCTGCGGCATCGGTATCGTAGAGAGCGTCCAGCGCCGCATCGCCAGTGTCGCGGAAATAGCCGACCTGATGCGCGAGCTCGATGGCAAAGCGCAGCGGCCTGCCGGGAACCCAGGCCTCCTTCATCAAGGGCAGGCCGTCCTGCAACATGCGGTTGGCAAGGACAAAGCGGTCTTCGCGGTCGTAGATGATGACGCCTGCCGGCAGCGACTCCAGCACATTGGCCAGCCGCCGCCGCGCTTCCTCGGCCTCGTTCTCGCGCGTCTTGATCTCGGTCACGTCGAACAGGAAGCCGGCTATATAGTTCTGCTTGCCGTCAGGGCTGATGCGCGTCTTGCGCACGATGCGCGTCCGCGTCCTGCCCTTGTGGGCAAAGCTCTGCTCGATCTCGAAACTCTCGCCGGTCGCCAGCACCTGCCGCTCGGTCCCCTCGAAGCGCTTGGCGTCGGCGGTGTCGACGAATTCGCGGTAGCTCCGGCCCAGCATGTCCTGGGGCTGGCAGCGGAACAGCGAGGAAAAGGCCTCGTTGACGAAGACGAAGCGCAGCTCCGAATCCTTGACGAAGATCGGGTCCTTGATGCCGTTGATGACCACTTCGGCAAGGTGCGCCTTGTTCAGCGCCTCCCCAAGCCGCGTCTCACGGTCCTTCATCGGGCTGATGTCGTAGTAGCTGACGAGCCGCTTGCCGCCCGAAAGTGCGGTCACCGAATAGATCAGCGTGCGGCCGTCGGCGCGCTTGAACTCGCGCGGCGCCACATCGCCGGCCCGGATCTCGGCCAGCCGGTGGGCGGCGTAGCCCTCCCACTCTCCGTCGGCGACCGTATAGACGCCGTCGTAGCGGCTGATCTCCAGCAGCGCCAGAAACGGCGAGCCGGCGCCGACATCCTTCGGCGACACGTTCCAGATCCGGTAGAATTCCTTGTTGACGATCTCGGCCCGCAGGTCGGCATCCAGCAGCACGACGCCCATGTTCATGGCGTCGAGCACACGTGCCAGATCCGACTGCGCTCCCCCAAGCGCGGGCGATCCTTCGACGCCTGCCATATCCATCATGTGTCCCCCACCCCGCCAAGTCGCGGCCGAACCACCACGACCGGCGGTTGCGGCAATTCTGCCGTACAAGGCTTAACGATTGGCTAACCTTATTGATTTGCCGCCGAACCGTGCGAGTCGCATTGCCGTTCGCGAAATCGGCCATAGTTCATGGGCAGGAAGGAGAGCCGCCCATGCCGAACCCCATGCCGATCGCCACCGCACCGAAGAACGGCATCAAGGTCCGCGCCTTCTGGACCGACGCCGACGGGCAGGAGAATGAATCCATCGCGCAGTATCGTTCCGCCGAAATGCTGCAGGCGCTCGGCGGCGATGGCGACGCCAATGATATCGGCTGGTGGGCCTTCGTCGATTCCCATACCCAGAGGAAGATCGAGCCGCATTCGTGGAAGCCGCTCAACGGCGAGGAAGATGACGAATAGCCGGCCGTCAGCTTCCGTCCGCGACGGTTGAAAACGGCTCGCGCTTTGAAAACCACTCCCTCGCAACCTCGATGAAGGCGCTCGCCGCCTTCGACAGCCGCTGGCGTGCGTCATGGGCAATGATGATGCGCTGCAGCGGCACCGGCTCGCTGAGCGGGCGGCAGACCAGTCGCTGCCCGTCATAGCTGCGGTTGACCGCCGGGCGCGTGTAGGAAATTGCAACGCCAAAGCCGTTCGCCACCATGCTGCGCTGCAGCTCGAAGGAGCGCGTCTTGGCCGCCACCGCCGGTGCGTGGCCGAAGGCGCGGAACAGGTCCAGCATGTGCTGCCAGCTGTAAGGCTGGTCGGTGACGATCAGCGGCTCGCGCGCAAGCTCGGCTAGGCTGACCCGTTCCTGCCGCGACAGCGGATGGCTGGCGGCCAGCAGCGCGTGCGGCGCCAGTTCGCTCAACAGCACGCGTTCCGCATTGATCGGCAGGCCGAGGTCATAGGTCAGCGCAATGTCCACCGCGGCGTCGCCGAGCCGCTTTTCCAGAGTCTCGAAGCGTTCTTCGCTGACGCTGATGCGAACGCCCGGATGAAGCTCCGCCATGCGCCGGATGAGCGCCGGCGCGAAATGCGGCGCAAGGTCCTGGAAGCAGCCCAGCACCACCTCGCCGCCCACCGCCGCCTTGCCGCGCACCAACGCGTCGAGATCGTCGACATCGTCCAGCACGACCTTGGCCTTCAGCATGAAGGCCTGGCCGAACGGCGTCAGCGCGATGCCGGCGCCGCGCTGGCGCACGAACAGCTTTTGTCCGGTCCGCTCTTCTATCTGGCTGATCGCCACCGAGATCGACGGCTGCGAGACGTTGAGCTCGCGCGCGGCCGCGCTGATGCTTTCATGGCGCGCCGCGGCAACCGCATAGCGAAGCTGGCTCAGCGAATAGATCATAGGAAATGCCTATATTTGACATCAATACTTATTATTTTATCCGATGACGAAGGCGCGCGATAGTCACGGCAGTTTTTCAAGCGGAGAGAGCCATGAAGCCCGCCCCTTATTCCCTCAGCCCCGAAATCATCGCCGATTACCAGCGAGATGGTGCCGTCTGCATCCGCGGCGCCTTCAAGGACTGGGTCGACGTCATCGCCGAAGGCATCGAGCGCAACATGCGCGAAAGAAGCGCCACCGCCGTCGACATTGCGGGCGGCGTCGGCAGCTTCTTCGACGATTATTGCAACTGGGAGCGCATCCCCGAATTCGTGCAGGTGGTGCGCGAATCGCCTGCCGCCGCGATTGCCGCCGGCGTCATGCAGTCCAAATCCGCGCAGTTCTTCCACGACCACGTGCTGGTCAAGGAGCCTGGCACGCAGAAGGCGACGCCCTGGCACCAGGACATCCCCTATTATTTCGTCGACGGCAGCCAGACCGTCAGCTTCTGGATTCCGATCGATCCCGTGAAGGAGGCGACGCTGCGCCTGGTCGCCGGCTCGCACAAATGGGACAAGCTGGTTCTGCCCGTCCGCTGGCTGGACGACAGCAATTTCTATGCCGGCGAAGGCGACTATCTTCCCGTGCCCGATCCGGACAGCGATCCGGAAATGAAGGTGCTGGAATGGGAGATGGAGCCGGGCGATGCCGTGCTCTTCGACTTCCGCACCGTCCATGGCGCACGCGGCAACCTGGCGCCCAACCGCCGCCGCGTGATCTCGCTGCGCTGGGTGGGCGACGACGCCCACTATGTCGAGCGCCCCGGCCGCACCTCGCCGCCCTATACGGGCCACGATATGAAGCACGGCCAGAAGCTGCGCGAAGACTGGTTCCCCGTGGTCTGGGACGCAAGCGCCGCCTGATTCTCTGACGCAACGGCACCCGGCTCGACCGGGTGTCTTCCCTTGGGGCAGATCACAACTGTGCGATTCTTGCCTCTTGATCTTGCCCGATCCTTCTGCATTGATCGGCCCCCGAAACGGACCGCCACCCCTTTCAAATACGCCGACCGCGAAAGCGGCAACGGCGGGGCATAATTTGGGGCGGTCAAACCGGGGTATTTGATGCACGCTGTTTTCGACGGCCATAACGACGTTCTGCTGCGCCTTTGGCAGAACGAAAAGAAGGGTGGCGATGCCGTCGCCGAATTCACCGAAGGAACCGACAAGGGTCATATCGACCTGCCGCGCGCCAAAGCGGGCGGTCTCGCCGGCGGCCTCTGCGCCATCTACATCCCCTCCGGCGACCTGGTGCTCAAGGAGCCCGACGCCAACGGCCATTATGTGACGCCGCTTTCGGAGCCGCTCGAACGCGCGCCCTCGCTCGACATCGCCATGGAAATGGCCTCGATCGCGCTCAGGCTCGAGCGCGCCGGCAGCTGGCGCCTCTGCCGCACCATGACCGACATCGACCACGCGCTCGCCGACGACAAGTTCGCCGCCGTGCTGCACATGGAAGGCTGCGAGGCGATCGACGCCGACCTGACGGCGCTCGAAGTGTTCTATGCCGCCGGCCTGCGCTCGCTCGGCCCTGTCTGGAGCCGCAACAACATTTTCGGCCACGGCGTTCCCTTCGCTTATCCGATGAGCCCCGACACCGGTCCCGGCCTCACCGACATCGGCCGCGAGTTGGTCAAGGAGTGCAACCGCCTCGGCATCCTCATCGACCTGTCCCACATCACCGAACAGGGTTTCTGGGACGTCGCAAAGCTTTCCGACCAGCCGCTGGTGGCCAGCCACTCGAACCCGCATGCCCTGGTTCCCGTGGCCCGCAACCTCACCGACAAGCAGCTTGACGCCATCCGCGAAAGCAAGGGCCTGGTCGGCCTCAACTTCGCCGTCACGATGCTGCGCGCCGACGGCCGCGAGAACGCCGACACGCCGCTTTCGGACATGGTTCGCCACATCGACTATCTCGTCGACAAGCTCGGCATCGATGGCGTCGCCATCGGCTCTGACTTCGACGGCGCGCTCGTCCCGCGCGAGATCAGCACCGCCGCGGGGCTCCAGAACCTCGTCGACGCCCTGCAGAAGGCGGGCTACGGCGGCGCCGAGCTTGCCAAGCTCTGCCGCGATAACTGGTTCCGCGTGCTGCGGTCGGCCTGGCACGACACCGAAAATGCTTGAACCACTGCTACGGGAGATTGTCTTTTCCGGCAGGAAAGTGATTCATCCATAAGTGGAACCCGATCCATGTCGACATTGCTCGGCATCGATCAGGTTCCGAACGACAACATTCGCCACACACGGGGGAGTTCCAAGAATGTTTATGGGAAAAATGAACGCACGCACGCTGCTTGCCAGCGCTGCGCTTGCCATGATCGCCTATGCCGGCTCGCCGGCTTTGGCCGCCACGCCGGCCGACACGCTGGTGCAGGCCTGGGCCATCGACGACACGATCACCCTCGACCCGGCCGAGTCCTTCGAGCTCAGCCCCGCTGAATTCCTCGGCAACGCCTATGACATGCTGGTGCGCCTCGACATCGACGACACCACCAAGGTCAAGGGCGGCGTCGCCGAAAGCTGGACCGTCTCCGACGACGGCCTGACCTACACCTTCAAGCTGAAGCCGGGCCTCAAGTTCGCCTCCGGCAACCCGATCACCGCCGAGGACGTCGCCTGGTCGTTCGAGCGCGCCGTCAAGCTCGACAAGAGCCCGGCCTTCATCCTCACCCAGTTCGGCCTCACCAAGGACAATGTCACCGAGAAGGCCAAGGCCGCCGACGCTGACACGTTTGTCTTCACCGTCGACAAGTCCTACGCGCCGAGCTTCGTGCTGAACTGCCTCACCGCCACCGTAGGTGCGGTCGTCGACAAGAAGCTGGTTCTGGAGCACGTCGCGCCGGTCACGCCGTCCGACGACTACAAGTATGACAACGATTTCGGCAATGGCTGGATGAAGACCGGCTACGCTGGCTCCGGCCCGTTCAAGATCCGCGACTGGCGCGCCAACGAAGTGCTCGTGATGGAGCGCAACGACAACTACTACGGCGAGAAGCCCGCGCTTGCCCGCGTCATCTATCGCCACGTCAAGGAAAGCGCGACCCAGCGCCTGATGCTCGAAGCCGGTGACATCGATGTCGCCCGCAATCTCGAGCCGGGTGACCTCGAGGCTGTCTCGAAGAACGCCGACCTCACCACCACCAGCGCGCCCAAGGGCACCGTCTACTACATCAGCCTCAACCAGAAGAACCCGAACCTCGCCAAGCCCGAAGTACGCGAAGCGTTCAAGTACATGGTTGACTACGATGCCATCGGCTCGACCCTGATCAAGGGCATTGGCGAAATCCGCCAGACCTATCAGGCCAAGGGCGTTCTCGGCGCTCTCGAGGCTTCCCCGTACAAGTTCGACATCGCCAAGGCCAAGGAACTCCTGGAAAAGGCCGGCCTGAAGGACGGCTTCTCGGTGACCTTCGACGTACGTAACAGCCAGCCGGTCTCCGGCATTGCCGAGGCCTTCCAGCAGACCGCTGGCCAGGCTGGCGTCAAGATCGAGATCATCCCCGGCGACGGCAAGCAGGTGCTGACCAAGTACCGTGCTCGCAACCACGACATGTATATCGGCCAGTGGGGCATGGACTACTGGGATCCGAACTCCAACGCGGAAACCTTCACCTCCAACCCGAACAACGCCGACGACGGCACAACCAAGACGCTCGCCTGGCGCAACGCCTGGGATATCCCTGGGCTGACCGAGCAGACCAAGGCCGCCCTTCTGGAACGCGACAACGCCAAGCGCGCCGAGATGTACCAGAAGCTCCAGCAGGAAGCGCTCGACTCCAGCCCCTTCGTGATGCTGTTCCAGCAGACCGAGGTCGCGGGCGTCCGCGGCAACGTCAAGAACTACAAGCTCGGGCCGAACTTCGACTCGAACTTCCTCGCTCCTGTGACCAAGGAATGACCCTGAAGGGATCAGTCCGTTGAGCCACACGGAAACGCAACAGTCGGCAGGGCGCGCCAAAGGGCGCGCCTATGCCATCGCCGCCTCGATCGCCAGCTTCCTGGTCATTGTGGTAACCACTTATCTTGGCCTTCTGGCGGTCACCTTCTTCATCGGCCGCGTCGTGCCGATCGACCCGGTTCTGGCCATCGTCGGCGACCGCGCGCCCGCCCATGTGATGGATCGCGTGCGGGAGGAGATGGGCCTCAACCTGCCCTACTACCAGCAGTTCTTTCTCTATGTGAAAGGCGTGCTGTCGGGTGATTTCGGCACCTCGGTGCTGACCACTAATCCGGTCATGACCGACATCCGCCGCGTCTTCCCGGCCACGATGGAACTCGCCACCGTCGGCACCTTGATCGGCGTCGCCTTCGGCATTCCGCTCGGCGTGCTTGCCGCCGTCAAGCGCGGCAGCTGGGCCGACCAGATCGTGCGCGTCATCGGGCTTTTCGGCTATTCGATACCGATCTTCTGGCTCGGGCTGCTCGCGCTCCTGGTGTTCTACGCCCGTCTGGGCTGGACCGCCGGCCCCGGCCGCATCGATGTGGTGTTTGAATACACCTTCACCCCGATCACCGGCTTCTACCTGCTCGACGCGGTCCTCAATCGCGACTGGGCGGCCTTCAGGGACATCTTCGCCCACATCATCCTGCCCGCCACGCTGCTCGGCTATTTCTCGCTGGCCTATATCAGCCGCATGACGCGCTCTTTCATGCTGAACGAGCTGCATCAGGAATATATCGTCGCCGCACGCGCCAAGGGCCTGTCCGAACGGCGCATCATCTGGGGCCACGCACTGCGCAATGCGGGCGTGCCGCTGATCACGGTGATTGCGCTGTCCTATGCCGGCCTGCTCGAGGGCTCGGTGCTGACCGAATCCGTCTTCGCCTGGCCGGGTCTTGGCCTCTACATCACCAACTCGCTGCAGAACGCCGACATGAACGCGGTGCTCGGCGGCACGATCGTGATCGGTTCGGTCTTCATCGCCATCAATCTTCTTTCCGACGTGCTCTACCGCATGCTCGATCCAAGGACGCGCGCACGATGAGCGAACTTGCAATGACCCGCCGCGAATGGCTGCTGACCGACAGGCCGCAGTCTCGCACGCAGGCCCGGCTCGGCCGCGCCTATGTCACCTGGCGCCGCTTCACGGCCAACAAGCTGGCCGTCCTCGGCATGCTGATCATCCTGGCGCTGATCTTCGTCGCCATCTTCGCGCCGCTGCTTGCGCCCTATTCGCCCTATATCGGCGACCTCAAGACCGCACGCCTCCTGCCGCCCAGCGCCCAGTACTGGCTGGGCACCGACGGCCAGGGCCGCGACATCCTCTCGCGCCTGATCTACGGCTCGCGGCTCACGCTTCAGGTGGTCGTGCTGGTCGCGGTCATCGCCGCGCCCATCGGTCTTCTGGTCGGCACCGTGGCCGGCTATGCCGGCGGCTGGGTGGATGCGGTCTTGATGCGTATCACCGACATCTTCCTCGCCTTCCCCAAGCTGGTGCTGGCGCTGGCCTTCGTCGCAGCCCTCGGACCCGGCATCGGCAACGCCATTATCGCCATCGCCATCACCTCCTGGCCGCCCTATGCGCGCATTGCGCGCGCCGAGACGCTGACGGTGCGCAATTCCGACTACATCTCGGCCGTGCGCCTGATGGGCGCCTCGCCCTGGCGCATCGTGCTGCGGCATATCATGCCGCTCTGCATCTCCTCGCTCATCGTGCGCGTCACGCTCGACATGGCGGGCATCATCCTCACTGCCGCCGGCCTTGGCTTCCTCGGCCTCGGCGCGCAGCCGCCGCTGCCCGAATGGGGCGCCATGATCGCTTCGGGCCGCCTCTTCATCCTCGACCAGTGGTGGGTGTCCGCCATGCCCGGCGTCGCCATCCTCGTCGTCAGCCTCGGCTTCAACCTTCTGGGCGACGGCCTGCGCGACGCTCTCGATCCGCGGGGGAACAGCCAATGAGCAAGCTTCTCGAGGTAGAAGACCTTCGCGTCTCCTTCCCCACGCGCACCGGCCTCGTGCAGGCGGTGCGCGGCGTCTCCTTCTCGCTCGGCAAGGAGCGGTTGGGGATCGTCGGCGAATCCGGCTCGGGCAAGTCGCAGACCGGCCGCGCCATCATGGGCCTGACGGCGGAAACCGCCCAGATCACCGCCAAGAAGCTCGACTTCAACGGCATCGATCTCCTGAAGGCATCGCCCGCCCAGCGGCGCGCGATGCGCGGCAAGCGCATCGCCATGATCCTGCAGGACCCGAAATATTCGCTCAACCCGGTGATGACCATCGGCCGCCAGATCGTCGAGGCGCTGCGCGCGCACGAGCGGATTGGTGGCGCCGAGGCCCGCCGCCGGGCGCTGGAAATGCTGGCCGCGGTGCAGATCCGCGACCCCGAGCGCGTCTTCAACCTCTACCCGCACGAAGTGTCGGGCGGCATGGGCCAGCGCGCCATGATCGCCATGATGCTCGTGGCCGGCCCAGAACTGCTGATCGCCGACGAGCCGACCTCGGCGCTGGACGTCACCGTGCAGCTCGAAGTGCTGGGCATCCTCAATCGGCTGGTGGCCGAGCGCGGCATGGGCCTGATCTTCGTTTCGCACGATCTCAGGCTCGTTTCCTCCTTCTGCGACCGCGTCATCGTCATGTATGCCGGCCGCATCGTCGAGGAACTGCCCGCCTCGCGGCTCGCGCAAGCCGAGCATCCCTATACGCGCGGCCTGCTCAACTGCATGCCGAAGATCGGCGCCGACCGGCACCCGCTGCCGGTACTCGACCGCAAACCGGAGTGGGCGCTATGACCTCGGCTCTTTCGATCGACAAGCTCCGCGTCACCTTCGACGACTTCCTTGCGCTGAAGGACGTCAGCCTCGAGGTTAAGCCCGGCGAATCCTTCGGCCTGGTCGGCGAATCCGGCTCCGGCAAATCGACGCTGCTGCGTGCGGTGGCCGGCCTTGCACCCGTCACCGGCGGCAAGGTCGAGGTGAACGGCAAGCCGCTGGGCGCCAAGCGCGACAAGGCCTTCTATCGCCAGGTGCAGATGGTGTTCCAGGACCCCTATGGGTCGCTGCACCCGCGCCAGACGGTCGACCGGCTGCTGCTCGAGCCGCTGGATATCCACGGCTTCGACGACACCGAAAGGCGCATCGTGCGTGCGCTGGACGAAGTCGGCCTCGGCCCCAGCTTCCGCTTCCGCTACTCGCACCAGTTGTCCGGCGGCCAGCGCCAGCGTGTGGCCATCGCCCGGGCGCTGATTCTGGAGCCGTCCATCCTGCTGCTCGACGAGCCGACCTCGGCGCTCGACGCCTCGGTGCAGGCCGAGGTGCTGAACCTGCTCGAAAAGGTGCGCGCCGACCGCAAGCTCACCTTCGTCATGGTCAGCCACGACCTGGCCGTCGTCACCCATATGTGCGACCGGCTGATGGTCATGCAGCACGGCCGCGAGGTTGAGCTCTTGTCCTCGGCCGATCTCGCCGCGCGCCAAGTGACCCAGGACTATACGCGTAGCCTGCTCACCGCCAGCGAAGGCTATAGGCGCAGCGCCTGATTTCGGTCGTCCCGCAAATTGAAATACCCCCCTGTCCCCTCCCCTCAAGGGGGAGGGAGACGATTTCATGATCCTGCCCGCCACAAACGGCGAAGCTGATGCGGACGGTCGCGCAACAGAGTTCGCCTCCCCCTTGTGGGGAGGGGTTAGGGGTGGGGTATGAGGCCGATTGAGCACATCTCCGCGACCTTTCAGCTGTGAGTTTCAGCTGCGGGCTTGCGCAACCGCCTCGCCGGAATGTTAAAGAAAGCCAGCGCTTGCGAGACTTCAGGTGAGTCTCCCGCGCTTCTCCACGTCTGCCCTGCAGGCGAACCGTCGAAAACCAGAAAACTCGTCCGATGCGTCGAGGAGGCGCAATGAAGGTAGGCATTGACATAGGTTCGGGACCCAACGGAACCGCTGCGATGCTCGACCTCGAGGAATTGCTGGCGACCCGTCTGCTCGTGCAGGGCAATTCGGGCTCGGGCAAGTCGCACCTTTTGCGCCGCCTGCTCGAACAGAGTGCGCCCTGGGTGCAGCAGTGCATTATCGACCCCGAGGGCGATTTCGTCTCGCTGGCCGACAAGTTCGGCCATGTCGTGGTCGATGCCGCGCGCACCGAAGCCGAGCTGACGCGCATCGCGGCGCGCATCCGCCAGCACCGCGTCTCTGTCGTGCTCAATCTCGAAGGCCTCGACGTCGACCAGCAGATGCGGGCCGCCGCAGCCTTCCTCGGCGGTCTTTTCGATGCCGAGCGCGACTACTGGTATCCGGTTCTGGTGGTGGTCGACGAGGCGCAGCTTTTCGCGCCCGCCGCCGCCGGCGAAGTCGCGGACGACGCCCGGCGCCTGTCGCTGGCGGCCATGACCAACCTGATGTGCCGTGGACGCAAGCGCGGCCTTGCCGGCGTCATCGCCACCCAGCGCCTCGCCAAGCTCGCCAAGAACGTCGCCGCCGAAGCGTCCAACTTCCTGATGGGCCGCACCTTCCTCGATATCGACATGGCGCGCGCGGCCGATCTGCTCGGCATGGAAAAGCGCCAGGCGGAGATGTTCCGCGACCTCGGCCGCGGCCATTTCGTGGCGCTCGGCCCCTCCATCGCGCGCCGGCCGCTGCAGGTCACCATCGGCTCGGTCGAGACCGCGGCCCGCTCCACCAGCCCCAGGCTGATGCCCCTGCCGGAGACCGCGCCGGAAGACGCCAGCGACCTGATCTTCACGCCAGGCCCGGAGGAACGGCGCCCGGTGATCAAGCGCACGCCCCCGCCCCCTCCGCCGACGCCCACGGCTGACATTCTCGCGCAGCTTTCGCAGCCCAAGCCGGCGCCCGAAGCCCCGGCCGAGCCGGTCTTCGCCATTATCGACGAGGCCGACCGCGACGAACGCATCGAGCTGGTGCTGAAGGAGATTTTGGAGGATGCGGACTCCTCCTTCCGTACCGACGCCATCCTCTATCAGGATTTTCTCGTCCGCTGCCGCATCCGCCGCGTGCCGGGCGAGCCGCTGTCGCTGCCCGCCTTCCGCCGCAGGCTTGCCGTGGCCCGTGCCGGCGTCGACAACACCACCGCGTCCAGCGACGGCTGGCAGCAGGCGCTGGAGCTTTCGGCCACCGTGCCGGAGGATGTGCAGGGCGTGTTCCTCATCGTCGCGCAGGCTGCCGTCACCGGCGCGCCCTGCCCTTCGGATGCAGCGCTCGCGCGCGCCTATGGCACCCACTCCGCGCGACGTGCGCGGCGCGTGCTCACCTATTTCGAGGAACGCGGGCTTCTGGTGGTGCGGACGGATTTTCGCGGCAACCGCGTCGTTGCCTTCCCCGACCTCGATTGCGAGACCGCCCCGGGCGATCCCAATCTGCCGGACGATCTGGCCGACGAGCAATTCGCGGCCGAATAACGGCTGGCGGCTGTTGATCAGCCCCCGGCCTCGCGCAGGCGGCACAGCGCTTCCTGCTCTGCCACGGCCAGCAGCGCGCCGAGATCGTACAAGGCGTGATCCGCGTCCACCGCCGCGATCGAACGACGTAGCGTTCTGAGCGTGCCGTGCGCGTGTCGCAGGGCCTCACGCATCTCGTGGCGCTTCTGTCGCATGATGCCTTTCCATTGGTTTCGGCTGCTATTTGGGGGCTGCAACCGGCAAATGAAACCAGAGTTCCGTTGCAACCGGGGTCAAGGGTGTGAACACACCGTCACCCCCGATTGATACGACCCGCCGCACCCGTGCAGCGCACGGGGCCGACAGACCGAAACATCAAGCCCCGCGGCACTCGGTCGGCGGCCACCCGAAAACCTTTGGAAACGATCCCAAAAAAATTTCTATTTTTTTTCGGAACCTTTCTTTTGCCCGCGTGTTTTAGGGATGCGCCGGGCGACATCCCCCTCTACGCCCGCCGTGCCCTTACTCAACAGCCGCCTCGAAAGAGGCGGCTTTCTTTTTGCCCAAAATCCGGCCGGCCCCTGCTTTTCCGCGCACCGCGGTCGCGGGCATTAAGCCTTTGGCAATCTGATTGAAGTTCTAGTGAATGGAACAGGCGGAACAGAAAGCCGGCGGGGGTGTCGGATCGGAGTTCACGCGTATGCCGCTTACCCGAATGGGAATAGTCTTCCTGCTGTCGGTCGCCTTTGCCGCCACACTGGCCGGCCTCGTGCACTATGCGGACAGATATGAACGCGACGGGGGGTGCCGGATTTCAAGCAACCCTGCCTGCTCCAGCCCCTGACCGGCTGGGCCTTGCCCCTTGCGCTATTTGCAGACGTATCTCACCCGGCCGCCGGCCTCGGTGACATTGTGGCAGTCCATTGAAGCAGGATCCGCCGCCGGCTTGGGCGCGGCCTGCGAGGCCGGCTGCGCTGCCTGCGCAGCCTTCTTGGCGGGCTTGTGCGGCTTGGCGGCCGGCTTGTAGGGCGCAGCGATCGGCGCGGGTGCGGGCGGCTGTTCGGGGAAGGCCGCGGGCGCGACCACGACCGTCGTCGAGCGGCGCTTGAACCAGTGGGGGGTCCCCGGCACGTAGGTCGGGCTGAACTCGATCGAACCGTCCGAGGTGCGCGTGCAGCCACCGGCTGCCAGCAGGCCACAGCAAGCCAGCGCGGCAAGCATGGGACTGACCCGATCTACGATCATAAAACTCACCCCTCACACCGAAACGACAAGCGAATCCTACGGCACACACCGGATTCTCGGCATTTGGGGTAGTGTAGCCACTAAGCTGGCGTAACCGTTAGAACTTTTGCAAATACGCGAAATAAAATTTGAAGCTGTTGTTTCGCCGCCACGCATCGGGCGGCGGCGAAACCGTGAAAACCGTTTCTCGAGGGTCCTTGCGCCGTCAGCGGCGCAGGATCGGGCAGCCACGCTCGCGTGCGAAGGTCACGCTGACCCAGCGCCCGCCGGAGCGGCCGCTGACTTCCACGAAGCGGCGACCGACCGTCTCAATCCGCGCGCGCCGAATCCCCATGCGGTCGGCCTTGTCCAGCGCCTGCTCGGGTGAGCAGTCACGGCCATAGCGGTCGCGCCGGTCGCGGCGGTCGTCACGGCGTTCGCCGCGATAGTCCCCGCGGTAGTCGCCGTCATAGCCCTCGTCGTCGTTGCTGCGCCAGTCGCGGCGGCAGCGCGGATCATGGCGATCCCGTCTGCAATCAGGCTCTACCACGACACGGCTGCCGGACGGGCCGATCTCGAACTGGACCGACTGGGCAGCGGCCGGCTGCAGGGCGGCTGCCACTCCACCAAGGCACAGCAACGCCGAAAGCGTTGCATTGCGCACGAACGAAAACATGAAACGTCCCTCCGGGTTGCCGGCACCTCGTGCCGGTCTGGTTCGGTGGTCCGTCGACTCATCTCCCGGTCGGGCGATTCGGCGGCACCGCATGACAGGATCAATCAACCGATCCAGACTTTTTTGCGAGAGCCGGAACCCGGCCAGGAAAAAGAAATCGCACCGCTTGCAAAGCCGACACAGGCGGCTGCGCAGAAGCAGATGTTCCGGGCGCTCCTGTCAAAACGCCCCCGCCGGCGGTATATTTTCGGTATCGATCTCGTCGCGAGGGATGGGAACCATGGCAGACATGCCGTCCGCGTTGGGTCAGGCTGGTAGGGGCTGGCGCTTCAAATGCGGCGTGGCCCTACTCGTCCTGGCAATCGCGCTGGTGCTGGCGATCCCGCTTCTTGCCGCCTTCGGACTGCCACCGGCCACTTTGGCGGCCATCACCGGCGCCGTCTTCATCATCAACAAGCTGCTGCTGATCCTGATCATCGCCCTGGTCGGCAAGGCCGGCTTCCAGGAGCTGAAGAACATTCTCGCCAGCTATGTTCCTCACGTGAAGAAAGTCGGACCAATCGGGCCCGTGCGTCACGCAACCGGGCTGGCCATGTTCTGGATACCCCTCACATGGTCCGTGCTTGAGCCGTATATCGATTATTTCTGGCCCGGCCTGCGGCCGAACAAATGGGCATATCAACTCGGCGGCGATCTCATCTTCGTGGCCGGCATTTTCGTGCTGGGCGGCAATTTCTGGGAGAAGGTCCAGGCGCTCTTCATCCGCACCGCGCGCGTGGTCGACACGTCAAGCCACAGGATAGAGTGACGTCAAACGGCGCGCGGCAGGGAGATGCCATGCCCACCGCCACCTGCGGGTCGTCGCCCGGCAGGCCGGGCCAAGCTGGCTTCATACCCGCGCAGCTTCATGATTTCGGTGGCAGCCACCAGGGCAATTTCCGCGAGCTCATCCTTGCTGAAGGGGCTGGAATCCTTCGCCAGCACGAGCAGTTCATCCACTACGTCGGCCTTGTCGTCCATCTTGCCCTCCCGGGGGCTGGCACGAGGCTCGGTGCGCCGTCGTTGGGGGGGCTTGGGCGGCACCGAGCCTCTTGCTGGCTATTGCCTGTCGGAAGCCAGAGCCTCAAAGTCCAACAACCGGAGCCGTTGCGGTAGATGGCAAAAAAAGCGGGCCGCATCCACCAATGGCGGTAAGCCCATGGTCGATGTTTAGATCATCATCAATATAGCTAGAGAATTTCGTCTATTCCGGAAAACAACTCGTCTCCCGGAACGCTGCCTCGAAGCCGTTATTGCACCGGCTTCCAGTCGAAGACGAGATCTTCGCGGAACGCGAAGCGCACGATGTGATCGACGACCACCTGTTCCATGCGCGGCAGTTCGGCCGCTTCGACCTCGACGGTCAGCGACGCATCATCCGCCCGGAGGTCGACCACCCGCCCCTCGCCCAGATCGATCCGCCCTTCGGTCGGCGAAAACTCGACCGCGAACTTATGGCTCCAGTGCTTGCACAGCTGCTGAAGGTAGCGGCTTGCATGTTCGGTTTCGACGACGGCCTTCGACTTTGCCATGACGGCTCCCTCATTCCCTCAATCCAACGCAACCTGATGTAGCCACAGTTGCCGGGTTTTTCCAGAACAGGCAGCCACACAAGGCTTCTCGCGGACGCCGCATTGAACCACACCAAGCCGTCCGACTATATCATCCTCGTCATTCGTCGGAGTACACATGCTGATCAGACCCGCCACACCGAACGACGCAGCCGCCATCTGGTCGATCATCGGCCCCACGATCAGGGCCGGCGAGACCTATGCGCTCGAGCGCGACATGAGCGAGGCCGACGCCCTGGCCTACTGGATGGCCCCAAGCAGCGAAACCTTCGTGGCCGAAGAGGATGGTCGCATCCTCGGCACCTACTGCCTGCGCCGCAACCAGGCGGGCGGCGGAAGCCACGTCGCCAATTGCGGCTACATCACCGACCCGGCCGCGACCGGCCGTGGCGTCGCGCGCCGCATGTGCGAGCACTCGGTGGAACGTGCCCGTGAGCGCGGCTTCAAGGCCATGCAATTTAACTTCGTGATCAGCAGCAACGAGCGCGCGGTGCGCCTGTGGCAGTCAATGGGCTTTGAGATCGTAGGCCGCCTTCCGAACGCCTTCCTCCACCCCTCCCGTGGCTATGTCGACGCGTTTGTGATGTTCAGGACGCTGTGAATCGTCCGAGGCGGAGGCTCGGCTCTCTCGATGGATCAGTGGCCCGCCCTCAAGAGGGCAGGCCAAGCCTCATTGCTTCGCGTCACACTTGTTCACGAAAGTAATAATCGGCCAGCGTTCCTTGCGAAGGGCCGTCTTGCGCAGCCAGCCGGTCTTGGGACCGAACTGTGCCTGGCACCAGACGCCGTCTGAAGCCGTCAGACAGGTGTCCACCTCGACGCAAGCGCCTTGGGGCACTGCGCCGACGATGCCGGCGTCGTCACGCGCTTCCGCGCGCACGTTCAGGTTGACGATCACGTTGATCTTTTTGCTTCCGGCAGAGTCGCCAACCAGCGGATCGCCAAGTTCCTCCTTGGGCGCACATTTGTTGGTGAAGCCGAGAAAATAGCAGCCACTGGTTTTGACGGCCGTATCCAGCCTGTCAACGGTCCCGTCTACCCGGTCGAGGATGACGGGCAAACCACCGGCCGTGGTGCCGGTCATACGTCTCTGGTTGCCGCCAAGCCGAGCCAGCACAAGGTTCCCGCCGCCAAGAAGGGCGAGTTGCTTGTCAACGATCCCCCACGTGGCTGCGCCGGCTAACTCACCGCCGCAGCCCGCATTGCCCAGCGAGAAATTCTGTTCGACGGATGTCTTGCCGAGATCTAGCACGCAGCGTTCGTCGCCCTTGCCGAACCGGGCATCGAAGACCTTCCATTTGCCAGAAAACGCAGCGACAAGATCGGTCTCGCTTTGCGCCAGGGCGGCGGTGGTCCAAAGCGCGCAGGACAGCGCGGCGGCCACGTAGCTTCGAGCAAGAACGCCTTTGCCACTTATCAGAGCGGTTCCGGTATTTCGATTGGACACAGCATCTCTGGTGGGGACAGCAATCAAGCGGTCATCGTCCAGGTGGGCATGAACAACGTCTCGAATACCAGCCAGGTCGGCGGCTTCAACAACATCGGCATCAGCCAGTAATGCCCCTTGGACCAGGGCGGAGCGATCCGCCCTGGTCTTCTTTCCACGTCAGTTCAGGCAGTTCGGTCGGGGGAAGCCCCCTGATTAATCCGGTATTTCGGAGCCCGCATGCAGATCAAGTTTTACCCTGCCACCGCCACCGCGCTTGCTCTGCTCATGGGCGCCGCGCATGCCGACAGCAATTTCGCGAATGTTGTGCAGAGCGGTTCAAGCAACAGCGGTGTCGTCACTCAGGGGCCGGGCAGCCATAACAAAATCGGCACCGAAGCAGACGCTGCGCTACAGAGCGGCAGCAACAATGATCTGAATATCCTTCAAAGCGGAAGCTCCAACGAGGTTGGCACCGCAAGGCAGGGCTTCGACCAGTTGGGCAATCGTAACCGGGCCAACATCACCCAATCGGCGGATTGGAACACGGTCGGCGAGGTGCAGCAGGTCGACCAGACGAATAGCGGCGCGACGACGCGCAACGCGCTGACGATCACCCAGCAGGGCAGCGGCAAAAACCGCGTTGACACCGTGCGGCAGACGCGGACAAGCGGCCTTAATGCCCAGCCCGGCAACAACGCCATGATCACGCAGGGTGACACGACGAGTGAGGGCACGAAGACCGGCGGCAATCATATCGGCACGCTTTCGCAGACCGGGCGCGGCAACTCCGCCACGGTGACCCAGTCGAGCAGCGACAACGACCTGGGCGCACTAAATCAGAAGGGCAGCCAGAACAGCGCAACATTGCTCCAGCAGTCGGGCGACGGCAACAAGGTCGGCACCATCGACCAGAACGGCACGGGCAAGAAGCCTCACTGACCTTCACTGGCGCCGGCAACGGCGCCACCAGCTTCGACCCAGGTCGGCTGACTGCTTTCGGTGCGTTCGGCACCCTCACTCAAGGCAATGTCCGCCAGACAGGCTTGAGCAATCACATCGGCTTCCTGGTCACCGGCAACGGCACGGCCTTCGGCTTCAGCCAAAACGGCATCGGTAACAACGTCAACGGCACCGTTATCGGCGACGACAACCAGATCGGCGTCGACCAGGACGGCACGGCGAACCGAGCCGGTATCCAGATCGGTTCGGGCAACAGAAACGATGTCTACATCACCCAGACCAGCGGAGCACTCAGCTTCGGCAACGACGCCAGCGTGACCCTTGCCGGCGACCGCAACGCTGTCGGTATTGCCCAGGACGGCAACAATAACGCCGCGACGGCAGGCATCACCGGCAACGCCAATTTGGTCACCGTCACACAGGCCAGCCTTTTGCTGGGCAATGACGCAACCATCGACATTACCGGCAATCGCAACGCAGTTTCCAGTTCGCAGACCACAGGCGCGCTCGGCCGCAACGTGCTAAAGGCCGATATCGCCGGTAACTGGAACGAACTGAAAGCAAATCAGTCGATCTCGGGCGGCGGCACCAACTTGGCCACCATAGCCTTCAACGGCAGCGGCAACTATCTCGATGTAGTGCAGTCGAAATCAGGCCTTGGCGGATCGGGCAATACGCTGAACGTCAGCATCTATGGCAACCGCAACAATGACCCATTGCTTGGCGGGTTCCATTCCCCTTCCCTTTCCACGGCGCTCGGTGCTGCGGCAGGCGTCTCTAGCTTCGGCCCGGGCACGATTTATCAGTCGGGCAAGGGCAATACGATTACGCTGGACGTTGGGACGGCCACGGCAGACTCGAACAGGAACCTCTTCGCCTTTGCCCAGAGCGGCAACAGCAACGGTATTGTCGGCTCGGTCAACGGCATCGGCAACCAGGCTGTGGTGGTGCAGACCGGCGACGGCAACTTCACCAGTTTTAGCCAGATTGGCAACTTCAACGTCGTGGGCGTAAGCCAGTAGCTGCGATCAACGTAGCGAGGCCGGGACGGCATGCCGTCCCGCACGGCTGGGCTATGTTCATTATTGTGAGCAGCTTTGTCGTCATCGCTGCCGCGCTGAAAGCCGGCTGGCATAGGATTGACAGTCGCGAATCACGCGTTGCGCGCACGAAATCGCCATTGGCTATTCGACGAAATTTTCCAGAGCATATTGCAGCCAGACGGAATCGTCTGGCGCCGCACAAATCCGGCTAAGAAAACAGATAGAGCGGCGGAGTTGCATTCGTCAGAATGCTGTCGCTCTAGATCGCCGCCATGTGCCTTGAAAAAGTCTTGGTACGCCCAAGGGGAATCGAACCCCTGTTTGCGCCGTGAGAGGGCGCCGTCCTGACCGCTAGACGATGGGCGCGTGTAAGACTTGCGCCATATAGGCGAGGCTTTTGGAAAACGCAACCGGGATTCTTCGATCAATGCACAGGCAATGCAAACACGCCGTCGAAAGGCGCCTGTCGGCCCGAGATATTTTGCAGCCAAGCAGCATCGCGTGTCGTCGCACAAATGCGGCTAAAGCAGCGGATAAAGGGCATCCGCCAGGATGCCCGCCGCTCTAGCGCCGCTGGATCAGATCCCACAGATTGCCGCAGAGATCGGCAAAGACGGCGACCGAACCATAGGCTTCGTGGCGCGGGGCTTCGCGGAACTCGACGCCGGCGGCCAGCATCGCCGCATGGTCGCGCGCAAAATCGTCGGTCTCCAGGAACAGGAAGACGCGGCCGCCGGTCTGGTCGCCGATTCGCGAAAGCTCGGCCTCGTTCTTGGCCTCGGCCAGCAGCAGGCGCGCGCCATTGCCGCCGGCGGGGCCGACCGTCACCCAGCGCTTGCCGCCGCCGAAGTCGATATTGTCGAAAAGCTCGAAGCCGAGCTTTTCGACGTACCAGGCGATCGCCTCGTCATAGTCGCGCACGACCAGCGAGACGGTGGCGACCTTGCGGGCCGGCGCGCTCACTGCTGGGTCACCGCAAAGCGGCCGACAATGCGGCGCTCGGCGAAATCGTAGAGGAAGATCACGCGGCTGCCGTCGGCAAGCTCGGCCTCGATCGAGACGCGGTTGCCCGAGAGCGACTGTGACACGACCTTCGCCCCCGCCGGCAAGGCGATGTCGCCCGACATGAAGGCCTGTTCGGATGGCGACGGCACGCCGCCATTGGTCACGGCCGGCGCTTCGGGCTTGGAGCCGGTTTTGTAGACAATTGCGGCCAGCACCGCCATAAGGGCGATGAACAGCAGGCCCAGATTGATGGCGATGAAGCGCACCAGCTTGCGGCGGACCTTCTCGACCGACGGGTCTAGCGGCTTGTCGTCTTCGTCATTCAGATGCGGCGATGCCATTGTCCACACGGTTCCGGATTATTGAAACGAAATGAGCAATCCTGATAGCGAAGCCGAAGGCGTAATGAAAGAGTTCAGCGCCGGCGCTGACGCCGCAGGCACGCGGCTCGACCAGTGGTTGGCCGCAGCACTTGGCCCGGACTTTTCGCGCAACCGCGTCCAGGCGCTGATCCGCCAGGGCGCAGTCGCGGTCAACGGCCAGGCTATCACCGAGGCCAAGCGCAAGATGGCCGAGGGCGACCGCGTTGCCATCGAGATGCCCGAGCCGGAGCCGGCCGAGCCGATCGGCGAAGATATTCCGCTCGACATCCTCTACGAGGACGACCAGCTCATCGTCATCAACAAGCCGGCCGGCCTGGTCGTGCATCCGGGCGCCGGCAACTGGACCGGCACGCTGGTCAACGCGCTGATCCACCACTGCGGCGACAGCCTGTCGGGCATCGGCGGGGTGAAGCGGCCGGGCATCGTGCATCGTCTCGACAAGGATACGTCGGGCGTCATGGTGGTCGCCAAGACCGACAAGGCCCACAAGGCGCTGTCGGAAGCTTTTGCCGACCATGGCCGCGACGGCGACCTCGAGCGCGCCTATGTGGCGCTGGTGTGGAACATCCCTGCCCGCCTGACCGGAACGATCGACGCCCCGCTCGGCCGCGCCGCCGACCGCGTGCGCCGCGCCGTGGTGCCCGAAACCCGCGACGACGCCCGCCACGCCGTCACCCACTACACCGTGCTGGAACGCTACGGGCAGGCCGATAGCCGCAGCGTGGAGGCAGCTCTGGTGGAATGCCGGCTGGAGACCGGCCGCACGCACCAGATCCGCGTCCACATGGCCCATATCGGCCACCCCGTGGTCGGCGACCCCGACTATGGCACCGCCTTCCGCACCAAGGCCAACCGCCTGCCCGAGGAGCTCAAGGCTAAGGTGCAGGGGCTGCCCCGCCAGGCCCTGCATGCGCGGCTACTGGCATTTCGCCATCCCGATACCCATATGTTGATGAGGTTCGAGGCACCCATGCCTTTGGATATGGCCGGAATTGTCGAGGGTTTCCGCAAGTTGTGAAAACTTGACCACGTTTGTTCACTTTGGCGTGACACACTGTTTCGTGTTGAACAATGTGGGTGCTTTTCTCGCTTTGTTCCTATATAAACACGCTTGACACCGGAGAGCGCGAGGCGCCGGCGTCATATGCCTGCCTGAATCAGGGGGCAAATCCTTAAAGAGGGAGGGCGCAATCATGGCCCAGACACTACCTAGCATCGTTTCCGGGGAAGGCGGCCTCAGCCGCTATCTCGAAGAAATCCGTCGCTTTCCGATGCTGCAGCCGCAGGAAGAGTACATGCTCGCCAAGCGGTATCAGGAGCACGAAGACACCAAAGCCGCCCACAAGCTGGTCACCAGCCATCTCAGACTCGTGGCCAAGATTGCCATGGGCTATCGCGGCTATGGCCTGCCGATCGGGGAAGTCATCTCCGAGGGCAATGTCGGCCTCATGCAGGCCGTGAAGAAGTTTGAACCCGAACGCGGTTTCCGCCTGGCGACCTACGCCATGTGGTGGATCAAGGCATCGATCCAGGAATACATCCTGCGTTCGTGGAGCCTGGTGAAGATGGGCACCACCGCCAACCAGAAGCGCCTGTTCTTCAACCTGCGCAAGGTGAAGGGCAAGATCCAGGCGCTCGACGAAGGCGACCTGAAGCCCGAGCAGATCACTGAGATCGCCACGCGCCTCAACGTGAGCGAGGAAGAGGTCGTTTCGATGAACCGCCGCCTGTCGGGCGACGCTTCGCTGAACGCGCCGATCCGCGCCACCGAAGGCGAATCCGGCGAATGGCAGGACTGGCTGGTCGACGACCACGAAAGCCAGGAAGAAACGCTGATCGAGCAGGACGAGCTGGAAAACCGGCGCGCCATGCTGGCCGACGCCATGTCGGTGCTGAACGACCGCGAACGTCGCATCTTCGAGGCACGCCGCCTCGCCGACGATCCGATGACCCTCGAGGAACTCTCGGCCGAGTTCGATATCAGCCGCGAGCGCGTCCGCCAGATCGAGGTCCGCGCTTTCGAAAAGGTACAGGACGCGGTCAAGGCCGCCACCAAGCGCCGGGCCCAGGCCCTGCGCACCATAGAGGCCCAGCCCGCCGCCTGATTTTTCCGCCCCGGCGGCAGGTCCTAGAAATATGCACAGCAATCGCGTCGGCCCCTGCCGGCGCGATTTTTTTTGGCCGCTACATTGTTTGATCGCTCCCCGATGGTGACCGAGGCCGGAGGGCTGCTCAGTCTGCCGCCAGAACGAGATCGGTCAGATGCTCGGCCCAGGCGCGGTAGCCGGCGGCGGAGGCATGAAAACCGTCGGTCGAGAAGCCGGCGGCCGGGTCGAGGATGGGCAGGCGCGTGGCGGGCACCGCGCCGCGCTCGTGGCAGAGCCGCGTGGCGAGCGCATTGAGGGCGCTGGCGCGGATTTCCAGGATTTTTCCGAGCAGCGGCGGCAGCGCCGGCACGCGGGTGAACTCCACCACCGGCGACCACATCACGCGCGCCTCCGGCCACTTGGCGCGCAGCGCATAGAGCAGGCCGCCGAACTCCTTCTTGAAGCGCCGCAGCGTGTGGAAATTCTTGGTGTCGTTCGAGCCGACTGAGAGCACGATATGCGTCCAGCGGTCGGCGGAGAGATTGGGCAGCACGTGGTCGCGCAGCTCGCCGGCGGTGGCCGAGTTGAAGCCCGCCGCCCGCCAGCGCACGGCGCGGCCGGTGCGCTCCGAAATGATGAGCGCAAGCTGCGCGGCCAGCCCTTCCTGCGAATGGTCGATGCCGACCGAAGCGGCGGAGGAACCGCCCAGCACCAGAAGCGAGAGCGGCGGCTCCTCGCCTTCGACGGCATGCAGCACCGGCCCCCGCGCCGGCAGCATGCGCTCCGTGCGACGGCGCACACCCAGCCCTTGCCAGACATAGGCAGGAAAGGCGAGCCAAGTGAGGAGTGGCAGCAGGCGGGACATGGGCCGGTTATAAAGCGTGACCGGAAAGGTGGGAACCCGGCTTTCACGGCACCGACTTCGGGGACAGTCTGCTCACGACCTCTATGTGGACGCTTAGGGGATCGCAGCAGCATTCTGAAAGCAGACTTGCAAATCTACGGAGGCAACCGCACCCTTGCGCCATATCCAGTCGGCCATCGAAGCAACGGGGCAAATGAGAGTGTCAACTTACAGTGGCAGCACGAGATGATGCTCGGCGGGAGAATCCCGGCGTACCACAAGCCGGGGCAGTGGGTTCAGTGTGGCATCACAGGGATGGGGTTTCCGAAGGAGCCTACCGCGATCGTCTTCCGCGGTCGTACGCTCTATTTGCTTCCTGGCACGCCAAAGGGTGAAAACAACATATTCGGCGACCTTTACCCCGTCATTGCCTTCGAGCACTCGGGAATGAGCTTCGAGGATGGACAGCGCCTGATCAGCGCTTTCGTTAATAGCATCGCATGGGTCCGAAAGGCCGGTATCCGCACAGCACAGTTTGGCGGTGGATCACGCGTCCATGGTCTCGGCGGGCCGGATGCTAAGGCCGTGGTCGATGACCACTTCGAGCTCAACTATGTTCCGGAGCCGGCCGATGATCGTGCAAGGTTGGCGCTGGCTTTCTATCGGGAGGGGCTGACCCTCAATTCCGTCGCGTACCAATGCCTGTCGTTCTTCAAAATTTTGAATATTACAATCGACAATTGGAAGGCTCAGAGGGATTGGATTGACGCCAATATTGGAGAAGCGAGGAAGGTCGACCCGCTTGGCACCAAAGACTGGGAGAATAACGCAGGTTTCGATCCGACAAAGGAGACGGCCGGACATTACCTCTATGTGTCGAACCGATGCGCCATTGCGCACGCGGCTAGCGATCCCCTTATTGATCCTGATGACCCCGATGATCGGCGCCGCTTGGAAAATGACGTGCGGATGGTCAAGGCGCTTGCCGAATATTTCATCGAGCAAGAGTTTGGCATTAAATCTGCCCTGACAGTTTGGCGTGAGCATCTCTATGAACTCGCCGGCTTCGCTGATCTTTTCGGCCCGCCTCTCGTGGCTCGCATCAAGGCTTGCGAAGAGGTGCCGCTCGAAGAGTTCCCCGAGCTACCGGCATTGTCAGTTCGGCTCGCTTTACACGAGTTCTTCCCCTCTTTCGAGGATATGGGCGCGGAGGTAGTCGATTGTGCCAATGGGAGGGTGAACCTTGCGCTGAACTCGCCCCACAGCCTTGCCTCGGTGCTTGTCGTGTTGGATTTCGGGGCTGAAAGGTTTGACTTTGAGATATTTCAACAAATGGCGACTGAGGACGATGGCAGCTTCGCTGGCGGGCAGGCTAAGCTCGACAAGCTCCGCTTCACTGACCTTTACCTGCTAAATGGAAAGCTTGAGATATGGGCTGGTGCCCAGCGGCTTTCGAGGAGGGACGCGTTCATTCCAGAGAACATTGATTTAGGTCGCACTCACGAGAGCTACCAGCAGATGATTGCCGAGGCAGAGGCAGAGCTCAAGCAGCGCGGCGGCTAATATTCGGCGTTCTGTCGCTCCATCCTAAAGCACGATCCTGAATCGTTGGGCTGGCTTTCGCTGACCGTGAGGAGGTCTGACTTCCCCATTCCAAATCCTAGAGGTGCTGGACAAGCGTCCGCCTCGTACGGCCAGTTCGCAACGTCCGCTTTCTAATATGCGCATCCAGAAGCGGACTGGCAGATACCCACCCATCTGCGAGGTTCGTCGCGAAGGCGAGCTATACTCCTACCGCCGCCCAAAGAAAAAGCCCCGCGCGAGGCGGGGCTTTCCTGATGCTCCGGAAGGCTTGGCTTACGCCGCCTTTTCCAGCGCTTCCTGCCACTTGCCCAGCGCGGCAAGGCCGTTCATGCGGGCGCGGTGGGCGAAGGCTGCCTGGGCGGCGGCGACGTTCTCGGCCTTGCCCGACCATGCCTTCTGCGGCGCGGCCTGGAGGGCGCGACCGTAGGAGAAGGTCAGCTTCCACGGATGCGGGCCGCTGGCGTTGATGGCGTTGAGGTTGGCGGTTGCCTCCTCGTCCGACTGGCCGCCCGACAGGAAGGCGATGCCCGGCACGGCGACCGGCACCGTCTCGCGGAACAGGCGCAGCGTCTTTTCGGCGACTTCCTCGGGCGAGTTCTTCTGGCCCGACTTCTTGCCTGCGATGACCATGTTGGGCTTCAGGATCGAGCCTTCCAGCTTCACGCGCGCGTCGTAGAGCGCGTCATAGAGCTTCACCAGCGTGGCGCGGGTGACCTCGTAGCAGGTGTCGATGTCGTGGGCGCCGTCCATCAGCACTTCCGGCTCGACGATCGGAACGATGCCGGCTTCCTGGCAGAGCGCCGCATAGCGGGCCAGCGCCTGGGTGTTGGCGTCGATCGAATAGCGCGAGGGCACGCCCTTGGCGGTGTCGATGTCGATCACCCCACGCCATTTGGCGAAGCGCGCACCGAGCTTGTAGTAGTCGGCCAGGCGCTCGCGCAGGCCGTCGAGGCCTTCGGTGATGGTGTCGCCCGGGAAGCCCGTCAGGGCCTTGGCACCAGCGTCGACCTTGATGCCGGGGATGGAGCCGGCAGCCTTGATCAGATCGACCAGCGGCGTGCCGTCGGCGGCCTTCTGGCGGATCGTCTCGTCGTAGAGGATGACGCCCGAGATGTGGTTCTTCATCGCGTCGGTCGAGCGGAACAGCAGCTCGCGATAATCGCGGCGGCTGTCGGCCGTCGATTCGACGCCGATCACGTCGAACCGCTTCTTGATCGTGCCGCTGCTTTCGTCGGCAGCCAGAATGCCCTTGCCGTCAGCCACCATCGCGGCGGCAATATCTTCCAGACGTTCGCTCATGCAAATCCTCCTTTGGTGCTCGAGGGGCGCATAACAGAAGTATCTGCGCAACGGAATGCCGTGCAAATGCTTGAATCGATTGAAAGACGATCAACTACCCCAACAAAAAATTTCGCCCCTCGCTAGACCATGATGCCGAAAAGTGGGAACCGGTTTTCGGACGACATCATGGTCTATCTAATTAATTGTGCCGCATTTGTGCGACGCGAGGTGAAACCACCTCGCTGCAAAATGCTCGAGGGGCGAAACGAGTGCTCTAAAGCTCACTTCTTGAGGACTTCGACGCCCGGCAGCTCCTTGCCTTCCATCCATTCGAGGAAGGCGCCACCCGCCGTCGAGACATAGGTGAAGTCGTCGGCGGCGCCCGCATGGTTGAGCGCGGCCACCGTGTCGCCGCCACCGGCTACCGACACCAGCTTGCCCTCCTTGGTGCGGGCGGCCGCATGCTTGGCCGCCGCGACGGTCGCGCGGTCGAAGGGCGAAATCTCGAAGGCGCCGAGCGGGCCGTTCCACACCAGCGTCGTGGCGCGGTCGATCCATTGGTTGATGGTCTCGACCGTCTTGGGGCCGACATCGAGGATCATGGCGTCGGCCGGCACGGCCTCGATCGCCACCACCTCGTTGGGCGCGTCGGCCTTGAACTCACGCGCCACCACGGCGTCGGAGGGCAGGATGATGGCGCAGCCGGCCCCGGCCGCCTCGATCATGATCTGCTTGGCGGTCTGGGCCAGGTCGTGCTCGCACAGCGACTTGCCGACATCGGTGCCGCGCGCGGCGAGGAAGGTGTTTGCCATGCCGCCGCCGATCACCAGCGCATCGACCTTCTTCACGAGGTTCATCAAGAGGTCGATCTTGGACGAGACCTTGGCGCCGCCGACGATCGCCACCACCGGGCGGACCGGATTGCCGAGGCCCTTTTCCAGCGCCTCGAGCTCGGCCTGCATAGTGCGGCCGGCATGGGCCGGCAAATGACGCGCCAGACCTTCGGTCGAGGCGTGCGCGCGGTGCGCGGCCGAGAAGGCGTCGTTGACATAGATGTCGCCATTGGCGGCGAGCGCCTTGGTGAATTCGGCCTCGTTCTTTTCCTCGCCCTTGTGGAAGCGGGTGTTTTCGAGCAGCAGTATGTCTCCGTCCTGCATGGCCGATACCGCCTTGGCAGCCGCGTCGCCGATGCAGTCGCTGGCGAAGGCGACGGCATGGCCGAGCACTTCAGCCGTGGCCCCGGCAATCGGCGCCAGCGAATATTTCGCCTCGGGACCTTCCTTGGGGCGGCCGAAATGGGCGAGCAGCACGACCCTCGCGCCACGACGCGAGAGCTCGAGGATGGTCGGAGCGACGCGCTCGATACGGGTGGCATCGGTCACCTTGCCGTCGGCGACCGGCACGTTGAGGTCGACGCGCACGAGCACGCGTTTGCCTTTGACCTCTCCCAGGTCGTCGAGCGTCTTGAAACCGGCCATGGGCAAATCCTCTCCTTGCATTGAGTCGGGCGAACCTTATCGCGGTGCGCGCTGGAAGCAAGAAGCGCGTTTGGCCAAGTCGCGTAGCGCGTGGCCGCCGCACTTCCTCGTGGTCAGGCCTCGTCGGCGACCCGTTTCTCGATCGTGCCGCTGCCCCGGCCGAACAGCCAGCGCAGGCGTTCGCGCAGGCTTTCCGGCACCAGCGGCTGCGGCTGGGTGGGCTCGAAGGACAGGCCGATTGCCGTGATCTTGCCCTTCTCGTCCATGTCGCGGACGATGAGCTCGATGGGCCCGAGATTGAGGCGGTCGGCATATTCGACATGGCCGCCGAAACGCGCCAGCACGAGCTCGCCGATGGTCATCTTCTGCTCCGCCTCGGTAAGCCCGGGCTCGTAGGCGGCTTCCAGATCCTCGGCCGGGCGGTCGGGATCGACGGCGAAGGCGCCGAAGAATTCGGCATCCTCCGGATCGACATCGACGCGGCTGGTGAACAGGCGGTCGAGCAGAGCCGGATAGCGGTCGTGGACGAATATGTAGACGCGGTCGCCGGCCATCAGCTTGCCGAAGTCCGGGAACTTCATCGAAAGGCCGTCGCGCACCACCAGCGAGGGGCGCGCCCAGCGGGGCAGGCGCTCGCCGCGCAGCACCGGGCTGCCCGCCACCACGCGGTAGCTGACAAGTTCGTGGTGGGCCGAGCCCGGCAGCTCGAGCTCGACCTTCTCGATCGGGCCGGCCCTGTGCGGCACGATCAGGCCGAGGCGGCGGGCAAGCGGGCCGACCGTCCAGCCCTGGACGAAGAGCGAGACGAGCACGATGATGAAGGCGGTGTTGAAGATGACGCGGCCGTGCTCCAGCCCGGCCAGCAGCGGGGTAATGGCCAGCAGGATCGACACGGCGCCGCGCAGGCCCACCCACGAGATGAAGGCGACTTCGGTGCTCGGAAGGCGAAACGGCTTCAGGCAGAGCCACACGGCCACCGGACGGGCGATGAAGATCAGGAACAGGCCGAGCGCGACGGCGCCGAGGATGATTCCCGGAAACTGGGATGGCGTCGCAAACAGGCCAAGCACCAGGAACATGATGATCTGCGCCAGCCAGGACATGCCGCCCTGGAAGCGCTTCTGTGCCGCCGCGCCCCTTATGTCGGAATTGCCGGCGACCATGCCTGCGAGATAGACCGCCAGGAACCCCGAGCCGCCAATGGCGCCCGCGGCCGCAAAGACCAGCAGCGACAGGGCCAGGATAAAGATCGGCGCCAGGCCGCGATCGAGGTTAAGCCAATCCACCAGCCGCGCGATGGCAAAGCCGCCGAGCACGCCTACGGCGGCGCCGAGCCCCATGGTGACGACGAAGCCGACGACGAGATCGGTGAACAGCAGCTTGGCTTCCGGATCGACGCCCATGGCGATGATCTCGACCAGCGTAAGCGTCAGGAAGATCGCGATGGGGTCGTTGGAGCCCGATTCGATTTCCAGCGTCGAGCGCACCCGTTCGCGCAGATTGATGTTTCCGGCACGCAGCAGGAAGAACACGGCCGCCGCGTCGGTGGAGGCCACAGTGGCGCCGAGCAGGAAGGATTCGAGCCAGGAGAAATGGGTGAGGTAGTGCGCGGCCACGCCGAAGACGACGGCGGTGATGGCAACGCCTACGGTTGCCAGCGTCAACGCCGGCAGGCCAGCCTGGCGCAGCACATTGACCGGCGTGCCGAAACCCGAGTCGAACAGGATGACCGCCAGAGCGAGCGAGCCGACGAAATAGGCGACGCCGGCATTGTCAAACTGGATGCCGAGCCCGTCCTGGCCGGTGACAAGCCCGATGGCGAGGAAGAGGAGCAGCAGTGGCGCGCCGAAGCGAAAGGCTATCAGGCTCGAAAACGCGGCCGCAAGCACCAGTGCAGTCCCCACCAGCGTTACGAGATAAATCGCCTGATCCATCGGTAGTCTGCTTCCCCATGCTCCGTGTCGTTCGACTTCCTCACAGAGTGCGGCGAAGACATGGCCATGTGCAAGCGACTTGGCCGAAAGACGTTATGCCAAGTGCATTTTTTGACGGCGTAGAAAACGAAACGCCCAGCGGTGAGGCCGGGCGTCCGAAATGCGTGGTGCGAAGCTATCGCCTCAGGCGAAGGTCTTGGCCATGGCAACGGCCGTGTCGGCCATGCGGTTGGAGAAGCCCCACTCGTTGTCGTACCAGGACATGACGCGCACGAGGTTGCCGTCGATGACCTTGGTCTGGTCGAGCGCGAAGGTCGACGAGGCCGGGTTGTGGTTGAGGTCGATCGAGACAAGCGGCTCCTTGGTGTAGGCCAGGATGCCCTTGAGCGGACCGTCGGCAGCGGCGACGAGCGCGGCGTTGACCTCTTCAACGGTGACCGGCTTCTTCGAGACGAACTTGAAGTCGATGACCGAGACGTTCGGGGTCGGCACGCGGATCGAAACGCCGTCCAGCTTGCCCTTGAGTTCCGGCAGCACCAGGCCAACGGCCTTGGCAGCACCGGTCGAGGTCGGGATCATCGACATGGCGGCCGCACGGGCGCGGTAGAGGTCCTTGTGCATCGTGTCCAGCGTCGGCTGGTCGCCGGTGTAGGCGTGGATCGTCGTCATGAAGCCCTTCTCAATGCCGAAGGCATTGTTGAGCACCATGGCCACCGGCGCCAGGCAGTTGGTGGTGCACGAGGCGTTGGAGATGACGATGTGATCCTTGGTGATCTGGTCATGGTTGACGCCATAGACCACCGTCAGGTCGGCACCGTCGGCCGGGGCCGAGACGATGACGCGCTTGGCGCCGGCGGCGAGATGCGCCGAAGCCTTGTCCTTCGAGGTGAAGATGCCGGTGCATTCGAGCGCGATGTCGACGCCGAGATCCTTCCACGGCAGCTGTGCCGGATCCTTGATCGCGGTGACTTTGATGGCGCCGCTGCCGATGCTGATGGTGTCGCCATCGACCTTCACCTCGTGCGGGAAGCGGCCGTGCACGCTGTCATAGCGCAGCAGGTGCGCATTGGTCTCGACCGGGCCGAGATCGTTGATGGCGACGACCTCGATGTCCTTGCGGCCGGACTCGTAGATGGCGCGCAGAATGTTGCGGCCGATGCGGCCAAATCCGTTGATGGCTACTCTGACGGTCATATCAGCTTCTCCCTGGGGGCAAAAAATCAGTTCGACTTCAGACGTTCTTCAGCCGCCTTCACCGTGGCTTCGGCGGTGATGCCGAAGTGCTGGTAAAGCTGCTCGATGGTGCCGCTGGCCCCGAAGCCGTGCATGCCGACGAAGATGCCGTCGAGGCCGATGAAGCGGTCCCAACCCATGCGGATCGCAGCTTCGATGGCAATCTTGACCGGGGCCTTGCCGATGAGGGCAGCCTTGTAGGTGTTGCTCTGCTTCTCGAAGAGCTCGAAGCACGGCACCGAGACGACGCGGGTCGGGTGGCCGTGCGCCTGCAGCTGGGCGCGGGCGGCAAGCGCGATCTCGACTTCCGAGCCGCTGGCGAAGATGGTCACGGCAGCTTCGCCGTCAGCCGTCGCCAGCTCGTAGGCGCCGTAGGCGCAGAGGTTTTCCTCGACATATTCCGTACGCACCGCCGGCAGGTTCTGGCGGGTGAGTGCGAGCGTCGACGGGGTCTTGGTCGATTCCAGCGCCAGCTGCCAGCATTCGGTGGTTTCGGTGGCGTCGGCCGGACGGAAGACGTTGTGGTTCGGGATCGCACGCAGCGCGGCCAGGTGCTCGACCGGCTGGTGGGTCGGGCCGTCTTCGCCGAGGCCGATCGAATCGTGCGTCATGACGAAGATCGAACGGATGCCCATCAGCGAAGCGAGGCGCATGGCCGGACGTGCATAGTCCGAGAAGGTCATGAAGGTGCCGCCGTACGGGATGATGCCGCCATGCAGCGCCATGCCGTTCATGGCAGCAGCCATGCCGTGCTCGCGAATGCCGTAATAGACATAGCGGCCGCCATATTCGCCGGGGGCGATGGGCTTGGTCTGGCTGGTCTTGGTGTTGTTGGAGCCGGTCAGGTCGGCAGAGCCGCCGATCGTCTCGGGCATCGCACCGTTGATGACCTCCAGCGCCATTTCCGACGACTTGCGGGTGGCGACCTTCGGCTTGTCGGCGGCGAGCTTCTGCTTGTACTCGGCGATGACCGAATCGAAGTTGGCCGGCAGGTCGCCGCTCATGCGGCGTTCGAACTCGGCGCGGATCTCGGCGTTGGCCTCGGCCAGACGGGCTTCCCACTCCTTGCGCTTCTTGCAGGCGTTGAGGCCCGAAACGCGCCAGGCGTCGAGGATGTCGGACGGGATTTCGAAGGGCGGGAAATCCCAGCCCAGCGCCTTGCGGGCACCGGCGATTTCCTCGGCGCCGAGCGCCGAGCCGTGCACCTTGCTGGTGCCGGCCTTGGTGGGCGCGCCGAAGCCGATGGTGGTCTTGCAGGCGATCATCGTCGGACGGTCGGAGCGGCGGGCCGCCTCGATGGCAGCGGCGATGGCTTCCGGATCGTGGCCGTCGACGGCCAGCGTGTTCCAGTGGCTGGCAGCAAAGCGCGCGCGCTGGTCGGTGGAATCCGAGAGCGAAACCGCGCCGTCGATTGTGATGTTGTTGTCGTCCCAGAAGACGATCAGCTTGTTCAGCTTCAGGTGGCCGGCCAGTGCGATCGCTTCCTGGCTGATGCCTTCCATCAGGCAGCCGTCGCCGGCCAGCACATAGGTGAAGTGGTCGACGATCGCGTCACCGAAGCGGGCGTTCAGGATGCGTTCGGCGAGCGCCATGCCGACGCCATTGGCAATGCCCTGGCCGAGCGGACCGGTGGTGGTCTCGATGCCGGCGGCGTGGCCGAACTCGGGGTGGCCGGCGGTGCGGTAGCCGAGCTGGCGGAAATTCTTGATCTGGTCGAGGGTGATGTCCTCGTAGCCGGTCAGATAGAGCAGCGAGTAGAGCAGCATCGAACCGTGGCCGGCCGACAGCACGAAGCGGTCGCGGTCGGCCCAGTGCGGGTTCTTCGGATCGTGCTTCATGAAGCGGGTAAAGAGGACGGTGGCAATGTCCGCGGCGCCCATCGGAAGACCGGGATGGCCCGAATTGGCCTTCTCGACGGCATCCATGGACAGAAAGCGGATCGCGTTGGCCATCCGGTCGTGTTTATCGCGTGAGGTCATGATTGCTCGCCAAGCCTTATTTTTCGGGGCGGGGCGCCCCCAGAGAAAGCAGGCGACACATAGCAGGCATGCCGCATGAGTCAACCAAAGCCGGGGTCTTTCGAACCGGACTTGACGTCGCGGCGGTGTTTCGAAACGCGATAGCAGGGGAAAGCCCGAATCGCTTTGTTGACGGCCCCTTAGCACGAAGCATAATGTTTCCCGGGTAAGTCGTTCTGAACGTGAACGATTCGGTGATGGGCGGGAGTTTAGACGGAGCCATGACCGGGGAAACCACACTCAAGGAAGTCATCAGCCGGCTCGGCCAGGCCATCGACACGCTTGAACAGAGCGTTTCGGCGCACCTCGAGCGCGAGCAGGATTACGGCGAAGCCGAAGCCGAAGTGCAGCGCATGAATGCCGATCGCAGCCGGCTTGCGCAAGAACTCGACAATTCGGAAGCGCGCGCCGAGCGGCTGGAGGAAGCCAACAAGGAAGTCTCACGCAGGCTGGTGACGGCGATGGAAACGATCCGCGCCGTGCTCGACAGGTAGGGTCCGATGGCGCAAGTCACTGTCACGATCGACGGCAAGGCCTATCGCATGGCGTGCGACGAGGGCCAGGAAGAGCACCTGATCGAGCTCGCCCGCAACTTCGACCTCTATGTCTCGCATCTGAAGGACTCTTTCGGCGAGATCGGCGACCAGCGCCTGACCGTCATGGCCGGCATCATGGTGATGGACGAGCTGTCCGAACTGCGCAAGCGCGTGAAGGGCATGGAGACCGAGATCAGCACGCTGCGCAAGACGCGCGACGACGCCCTCACCAAGGCCGACAAGAACGACGCGGCACTGACCGGCGCGCTTTCGGGCCTTGCCCAGCGCATGGAAGATCTGGCCGAAAAGCTCGCCGCTCGGAAATAGCGCTCGGCCGTCGGACTCTAAGCCCAATCAGAGCCCGTGGCTGAGCACCACGGTCAGGCCGATCGCCCCCAGCGCAATGAGCGCCAGCTTCCAGAAATCACGCCGCTGCCTCAGCCCCGGAAGGTCGAGCGGCTTGATGACCTGGATCAGCATGATGCCAATGATGACGAGCGAAAGCGCTTTGGACATGCTGCCATTGAGCAGCAACGCCTGGCTTTGTCAAAGTGCCCCCGGCAAGGCGCCTCGCACCTGTCCCGTCCATCGGGCAATCGCATAAGGCGCGACCTACCCCCACTCCACCTCGCTTCGCTCGGCACCTCTCCCCCTCAAAAGGGGAGAGGAAGGGCGCCAAGCTCGCGGACGGCGTCTCCTCTCCCCCGCCGATCGGGGGAGAGGTGGTTTGCGAAGCAAACCGGAGTGGGGGTCGATTTCCACCCGCAATGGGGAGGTCAGTGAAAAAGGGAGCCAACATCATACAAGTGAGCAGAGCTTAGCCCTTAGTCAGATGGACGCCTTGGACTATCATTGTCTAAGAAAAGGCCGTGCAGGCCCGGCATTGGGAGGTGTCGTCATGTCTTCGCGCTACCATCAGGTCTATGAGAGCTGGCAACGCGATCCCAAAGGGTTTTGGGCCGAACCCGCGCGCGACATCGACTGGTTCAAGCCCTGGGACAAGGTGTTCGACCCTGACTCCGGCGTCTATGGCCGCTGGTTCACCGGAGCCGAATGCAATAGCTGCCACAACGCCATCGACCGCCACGTCGCCAGCGGCCGCGCCGGCCAGATCGCGCTGATATATGACAGCCCCACCACCGGCCGGCAGCAGAAATTCACCTATGCCGAGTTGCTCGCCGAAGTGACCGCGCTTGCCGCCGTGCTGCAGGACCAGGGCGTCCAAAAGGGCGACCGCGTCATCATCTATATGCCGATGGTGCCGGAAGCTGCCTTTGCCATGCTCGCCTGCGCGCGGCTGGGTGCCATCCATTCCGTGGTCTTCGGCGGCTTTGCGCCCAAGGAGCTTGCCACCCGCATCGACGACGCCACGCCAAAGCTCATCATCTCGGCCTCCTGCGGCGTCGAGCCGAACCGGGTCATCGCCTACAAGCCGCTGCTCGACGGCGCCATCGAGCTTGCGCGCCACAAGCCCGAGCGCTGCATCATCCTGCAGCGCGAAGAACAGCGCTGCGAGCTCATCCCCGACCGTGACCTCGACTATGCCGAGGCCGTCGCCGCGACAAAGGCGTCCGGCCGCGAGGTGGCTTGCGTGCCGGTGCTCGCCACCGACCCGCTCTACATCCTCTACACCTCCGGCACGACCGGCCAGCCCAAGGGCGTGGTGCGCGACAATGGCGGCCACATGGTCATGCTGAAATGGTCGATGGAGAACGAATTCGGCGTGAAGCCGGGCGAAGTCTTCTGGGCCGCTTCCGATGTCGGCTGGGTGGTCGGCCATTCCTACATCGTCTATGCGCCGCTCTTCCACGGCTGCACGACAATCCTGTTCGAGGGCAAGCCGGTTGGCACGCCCGATGCCGGCACCTTCTGGCGCGTCATTTCCGAGCATGGCGTGGTCGCCCTGTTCACCGCGCCCACCGCCTTCCGCGCCATCCGCAAGGAAGACCCGGGCGGCACCTTCATCCCCCGCCATGACCTGACGAAATTCCGCACGCTGTTCCTGGCCGGCGAGCGCGCCGATCCAGACACGATCAAATGGGCCGAGCAGCATCTCGACCGCCCGGTGATCGACCATTGGTGGCAGACCGAGACCGGCGCGCCGATCAGCCAGAACCCGATGGGTCTTGGCCAGCTGCCGGTGAAATACGGTTCGCCGGGCGTGGCCATGCCCGGCTACGACGTGCAGGTGCTGGACGATGCCGGACATCCAGTGCCAGCCGGCACGCTCGGCAATGTGGTGATAAAGCTGCCGCTGCCGCCCGGCTGCCTGCCGACGCTCTGGAACGCCGACGATCGCTTCCGCCGCGCCTATCTCGACGAGTTCCCCGGCTACTACAAGACCGCCGACGCCGGCTTTCTGGACGCGGACGGCTACCTCTTCATCATGGCCCGCACCGACGACATCATCAACGTCGCCGGCCACCGCCTTTCCACCGGGGGCATGGAGGAAGTGCTGGCCTCGCACCCCGATGTCGCCGAATGCGCCGTGGTCGGCATCCATGACGAGCTGAAGGGCCAGGTGCCCTGCGGCTTCGTCGTGCTGTCCTCCGCCGCCACTCGCGACACCACGACAATCGAGCAGGAGATCGTGCAGCTGGTGCGCGAGCGCATCGGCGCCGTCGCAGCGCTTAAGCTGGTGGTCACCATCAAGCGCCTGCCCAAGACACGCTCGGGCAAGATCCTGCGCTCCACCATGCAGAAGATCGCCGACAAGGAGGAGTGGATCATTCCCGCCACCATCGACGATCCCGTCATTCTCGAGGAGATCAAGGCAGCGCTCGCCGCGCGCGGCATCGGCATTTAAAGTCTTTGGCGGGTCCGGGCAGGCTCCTGACAGACTGTTGTCAGGACGGGTGTGCGACAGTGCTCTCCGTAAGCCAAGGAGAGTCGCCATGTTCACCCCCGATGTATTCCGAGCCGTCAGGCACTATGCCGGCAAGATCCAGACCCTGCGCGACCAGATCCGTACCGAACGCTTTCTGAACTCGCTTCCGGAGAGCATTCAAAAGGATCTAGGCTGGCCCGACATCTACGCGGCTCGCCGCGCGCGCAGCCAGGGCTGAACGACGTCACCGGAGAGGAGTTTGCCATGAGTGAACCAAGGACCATCGGTTTTGTCTTCATCGACGGTTTCGCCGACTGGGAATACGGCCTGCTGGCCGCCTCGGCGGCGGAATGGTTTGGCCTGCGTACCGTCTCGCTCACGCCCACGGGCGAGGCGGTCAGCTCGTTGAGCGGCTTCAGCCTCACCCCGCAGCGCGGCGCCGATCCGGCCGAAAATGCCGATCTCGACGCCATTGCCGTCATCGGCTCCGACACCTGGGCCACGCCCCGCGCGCCCGATGTCTCCGCGCTGCTGCGCACCGTCGAGGAGCGTGGCGGCGTGGTCGGCGGCATCTGCGGCGGCACGCTGGCGCTTGCCCGCGCCGGCCTGTTCGCCAAGGCCGACCACACCAGCAACGGCCGCGAGTGGATCCTGAAGCACGAGCCCTACTATGCCGGCGCCGCGCGCTATCGCGACGTGCCGCATGCGGTGGCCGATGGCCGCATCGTGTCGGCGCCCGGCTCGGCGTCTGGCACCTTCGCGCTCGCCTTCCTGCAAACGCTGTTTCCGGAGCGCGGGCCGCAGCTTGCCGAAATGCGCGAGCTTTTCGCGCGCGAATACTCTTGATCTAGCCGGAAATGCTCCTGACAATATGTTGTCAGGAGCCCCGTGCAAATATCCAACGGTCCGATTCCCCGCTTTGACAGTGGATTGCCATGCGACGCGCAGACCGGCTCTTTCAGATCGTCCAACACCTTCGCGGCGGCCGCCTGGTCACCGCGCAGAAGCTCGGCGTGTGGCTCGAAGTGTCCGAGCGCACCATCTACCGCGACATCGCCGACCTGCAGTCGACCGGCGTGCCTATCGATGGCGAGGCCGGCGTCGGCTACATGATGCGCGAAGGCTTTGACCTGCCGCCGCTGATGTTCACGCGCGACGAGATCGTCGCGCTGGTTGCCGGCGCCCGCATGGTCCGCGCCTTCGGCGGCGCCACCATGGCGCGCGCGGCAGACGAGGCGCTGGTCAAGATCGCCGCGGTGCTGCCCGACTCGGAGAAGGACCGCATCGCCCGCACCGAGATCCACACGCCCATGTGGGTGGTGAGCGATGCCGACCGCGATGCCATCGACATCATCGAGCGTTCCATCGAAAAGCGCGACGTGCTGGCACTCGACTATCGCGACGAGGCTGGCCGCGGCACCATGCGCGACGTGCGCCCGCTTGGCCTCTGGTTCTGGGGCAAGGTGTGGACGCTGGTCGCCTGGTGCGAAATGCGCGATGACTTTCGCGCTTTCCGCATCGACCGCATCGCGCGGGTTACGTGCGTCGGCCGCGTCTTCAAGCCCGAGCGCGGCAAGCAGTTGGCCGACTTCTACCGCCGCGTCGAGCGCAACGAATTCGCCGGCGACGGCGCCAGCCGCTCGATGCGAGGCTGAGATTGGCTTCTCCCATCCGGGCCCTGATGGTCGATGTGGACGGCGTGCTGGTGCACGCGAGCTCCAACGATGGCCGCAGCTGGTACACGCGGCTTCACGAGGATCTTCGGATCTCCCCTGACGCGCTGTACGAAAACTTCTTCGGGCCGCACTGGAACGACATCGTCACCGGCCGCGCGGGCCTTCTGGAACGCCTGGGGCCAGCTCTCGCCGAGTTCGCTCCACACATCAGTTCCGACGATTTCCTCGCCTACTGGTTCGGGCAGGATGCGCGGGTGGACACAGCACTTCTGGCCGAGTTCCAGCGCTATCGCGCAATCGGCCTCAAGATGCATCTGGCAACGAACCAGGAGCATCTGCGCGCGGCCTATCTGCTCGACACGCTGGGCCTGTCCGCCCATGTCGACCGGGTGCACTACTCGGCGGCGGTGGGCCATCGAAAGCCGGACCTTGCCTTTTTCGACACGGTCGCGGCCTCCATCGATCTTGCGCCCCAAAGCCTGATCCTGATCGACGACACGCTGCCGAATGTCGAAGCCGCCCGCGCCGCCGGCTGGCATGCCGTGCACTGGACCGGCGAGGAGCGGCTCGCAGACCTGCTGGCGCCGTTCCTGTAGCGCACCATTTTGTCCCTCGACGGTTGCGGCCTGGCCCGCGAGGCCTTACGCAAACCTCCCGACGAATCTGCGACCCCCGCCATGACCGAACGTGCCAATGTGATCTATGCCAGCGAGCCCGACCTCGATGTCGCCGAGTTCCGCCGTGTGCTGGTGGAATCAGGCCTCGGCGCGCTGCGGCCGGTCGACGACGAACAGCGTCTGCGGCACATGCTGAGCGGCGCCAACCTTGTGGTGACGGCGCGGCTGGACAGCCGCGGCCGCCCGCTGATCGGCATCGGGCGCGGCGTCAGCGACGGCGCCTGGGCCTGCTATCTTGCCGATCTGGCGGTCTGCCCCTCCGCGCAGGGGCTGGGTGTCGGCCGCGGGCTTCTGGACGAGGCACGCCGCCAGCTCGGCCCGCAGGTCAGCCTCATTCTGGTTTCGGTGCCAGAAGCCGTCGGCTTCTACGAGCGCGCCGGCATGGAACGCCTGTCCACTGCCTTCTGGTACAAGCGCGAGCACTGAAGACGCTGATCAGGACGCCAAAGGCAGCCTGAAGGCCGGGTTCGGCCCCGGCATTTCCTCGACGCGGTTCCGCCCCCCATGCTTGGCCTGATAGAGGGCGCGGTCGGCGCGTTCGACCAGGGCGTCCAGGCTTTCGCCCCCGGTCGTCTCGGTGATGCCGACGCTGACACTGACGATATGGGATGCGGGAACGCCCTTGTGCGACCGGCCCAGAAACGTGGTGCGGATGTGCTCCGCAACCGCCCTGCCGCGTGGAAGGGTGGTTGCCGGCAGCAGCGCGACGAATTCCTCGCCGCCGATGCGGCCCACGGCATAGCCGGCATCAGCCGCCGCACGCCTCAGCACCTCGGCAAAGTCGCGGATCACCACGTCGCCCATCCTGTGGCCATAGGTGTCGTTGATGCTTTTGAAGTGGTCGATGTCGCAGATCAGCAGGGTGACAGGCCTCGCCCGGCTGGCGTCCTGCACCATCCCCTCGCCTACGCCCAAAAGGCCGCGCCGGTTGAGAATGCCGGTCAGAGGATCGGTGAGGGATTGGTAGGCGAGATCCTTCAGACGGTCGGTGTTGATGCGGAACAGGAACAGGATCGCAATCGACAGCCAGCTCAGCGCGGCGAAGAAACGGAAGCTGACGAACCAGATGGAGTCCGGCGATTCCGTATCGCTCTGGATCGGACCCTCATAGAGATAGGCGAAGACCGGACGCGCCAGGAGCGCGGCGGCGGTGAGCAGGAAGGCAATCGCCGTCAGGTCGTCGATCCTGTCGCGGCCCTCGTCCTTGAGCTTGATATATGTGGCCAGGAGGAACATCGCCGCCCCGCCCACGCTCGACGTCGTGCCGCGCCAGAACACGCTGGGCTCGATGGCGACGAACCACAGGCTGCATATGATCGTGACGGCATAGATCGGAATCAACACCCGGTCCTGCGCCCGCGTGGTGTGGCCGAGATTGCTTCCTCGAACCGCGAAGAAACCCATCCCGAGAAAGAACACATTGCCTACGAAGGTGATCGAAGCGGCATGCTCGATGAACAGGCGCATCAAGCCCGTGGCCGAGCCCAGCGCGCCACAGGCATAGGCCAGGGCCCAGTTCAGCGTGCACCGGTTTTCCCTCTGGCGACGCCAAAGAAAGAAAAAGGTGATGCAGAACAGTGCGGATAAGCCCGGAAGAGTTGCAGATGACAGGAACGCGTGACTCATGTCTCACCCCACGGATTTGGCTAATCCGCCCGGCTCTAAGGCCGTGTAAAGGCATTTGTTAAAATCGATTCTATTATGACCGATTCGCGCAAAAGTTGCACGGCCGGTGGGGCTCCGGTCGTGCTCGCGACAAAAATCTGATAATCGCAATTGCTGACTTCGCCAACACCGTTGCAACCATGATCGCGTTCCGGTGCGAGAACTGGCCTCACTCGCTACCCTTCCCCACCAGTCCCAAAATATCGTCGAAGACCTGCTGCCACTCTTCATCCGTCATCGGCATGAAGCCGAAGCTGCGCAGCAGGAAGGCGCCTTCGCTGGCGAGGAACGCCAGCCGCAGGCGCCGGCCGGCTTCGGTCGAGGTATCCATCTGCGCCATCCGCGCCTCATACCAGGCGCGCGTCTTGGCCAGCCGGTTCTTGTCCTGCACCAGGGCGGCCAGCATCACCGCCGCACGGTCGACCGACGTGCCGTCGAAATCGCGCGTCGCCTCGGTGTGGGCGCGCACGCTGCCTTCGATTGAAGTGTCGCCCTGGCCGAGCTCGGCCACTTCGGCATCGAACTCGGCCTCCCAGCGGTCGATCATCGCCGCGATCAGGTCGTCCTTGGTGCCGAATGCATATTGCACCCCGCCCTTCGAAATGCCGCAGGCCTTGGCCACCGCGTCGATGGTCAGGCCGTTCACGCCCTGCTCGCTCACCACCTTCTCGGCTGCGTCCAGCACCTTGTTTCGGTCGATGCTTTGTCGGCGTCCCATGCCTCGCCCTCTTTTCAATCCATACGGACGTATTTATATAAGCCGCTCTATGCGATCTAGTCGTAAGGTGATTTTCGTGGCGAAGCAAAACCGCTGGCTGGTGCTGGCCATCGTTTCCAGCGCTCTGTTACTGATCGTGGTCGACATGACGGTGCTTTATACGGCGCTGCCGACGCTGACGCACGAGCTTGCCGCAACCGCCGCCCAAAAGCTCTGGATCGTCAATGCCTATGCGCTCGTCGTCGCCGGCCTGCTGCCGGGGCTCGGCGCGCTGGGCGACCGGGTCGGCCACAAGCCGATGTTCATGGGCGGGCTTGCCGTCTTTGGCCTCGCCTCGCTGGCTGCCGCCTATTCGCCGACGTCCGCCATTCTCATCGGCGCGCGGGCGCTGCTCGCCGTCGGCGCGGCCATGATGATGCCGGCGACGCTTTCCATCATCCGCATCACCTTCGCCGACGAGAAGGAGCGCGCCATTGCCATCGGCGTCTGGGCGGCGGTCGCCTCGGGTGGTGCTGCCTTCGGCCCCGTCATCGGCGGCGTGCTGCTCGAGCATTTCTGGTGGGGTTCCGTCTTCCTCATCAACGTGCCGGTGGTGCTTATGGCGCTTGCGCTCGGCGCCCCGTTCGTGCCGGCCGACAAGGGCCATTCGACCCGGCCGTGGGATTTCGTCGGCTCGCTGCAGATCATGGTCGGGCTGATCGCGCTCGCCTTCGCCATCAAGGAGCTTGCCACGCGCGAGCCCTCCTTCACTCTCGCCGCGACGGCGGCGCTGCTTGGCATCGTCGCACTGACCCTTTTCGTGCGCCGCCAGCGCCGCAGCACCGCCCCGCTCATCGATTTTTCGCTGTTCCGCAACAGCCGCTTTTCGGCTGGCGTGACGGCAGCACTCATGGCCTCGATCGCGCTGGTCGGCGTCGAGCTGGCCGTCAGCCAGCGTCTGCAACTGGTCATCGGCCTGTCGCCGCTTGAGGCCGCCATGTTCATCCTGCCGATCCCGCTTGCCGCCTTCGTGTCCGGCCCGCTGACCGGCATGACGCTGCCCGCGCTCGGCCCCGGCCGCGTGATGTGGATATCGCTTGCGCTGGGCGGCGCGGGACTGGCCGGCTATGCGCTGGCGCACGAAGCGGCCACCGCGCTGCAGCTTGCCATGCTCGGCGTGTTCGGCTTCGGCGTCAGTGCCGCCATGACCGCCGCGTCCAGCGCCATCATGGACAACGCCCCGATCGACCGCGCCGGCATGGCGGCTTCCGTGGAAGAGGTGTCCTACGAGCTTGGCGGCGCCATCGGCATTGCCGTGCTGGGCAGCGTGCTGACGGCCGTCTATGGCGCCTCGTTTACGCCCCCGGCCAGCCTGAACGCACCCGCCGCCGTGCGCGACAGCCTGGACGAAGCGCTGCTCGCCTCCGAAAAGCTGCCGCCGGACGCCGCCGCCACGCTGGTGTCGCTCGGCCGCGCGGCCTTCGACCAGGCGTTTGTCGCGGTGCTGGTGGTGGCCACCGTGCTGATCCTCGCCAGCGCCTTCGCCATCAGGCGCGCAACGTCGCGGGAGGCAGCGCAGCGAGGCTGACCGGCTCCCGCAGGTCGACATCACGAAAAATCGAACTATCCTGCCTCACTTTCCGTCAATCAGCGGAGTGAACATATGGCAGACAAGACATCCGCCAAGCCGAAGAAGGCCCCGGCCATCGAGGCCGACGGCAAGGCGGTCCTGCTTTCAGGCGGCAATCCCCAGATTGCCAAGGGCTATGGCGACGCCCCCCATACAAGCCTATATCGAGGCCATGCCGGGCTGGAAAAGCGAGGTCGGGCGCCGCCTCGACGCGCTCGTCACACGCACCGTCCCCGGTGTACAAAAGGCCGTCAAATGGAACTCGCCGCTCTATGGCATGGAGGGCCAGGGCTGGTTCCTCGGCATCCACTGCTTCGCCAAATACATCAAGGTGGCCTTCTTCCGCGGCGCGGCGCTAGATCCCGTGCCACCCGTCGAATCCAGGAGCGGCGACACGCGCTATTTCCACATCCATGAGAACGACCAGCTCGACGAAGCCCAGCTCACCGCCTGGGTCGAGCAGGCGAGCCGGCTCCCCGGCGAGCGGATGTAAGCGCCCACTGCCGGACAAGAAAAAACCCCCGCCGGCCATGCCTGCGGGGGTCTTTTTTCTGCGAAGTCAGACGCGATCAGCGGTGAAGATCGTCCTCGTCCTCGTCGTCCTCGGGCTTGGACTTGAGCGAGGAAAGCTTGGCGAACACCGCGTTGGGGTCGAGTTCCTTCTCCTCGTCGTGCTCTTCGCCCTTCGGCTCCAGCCGCTCGGTCAGCGAGGCGGGCAGCAGCGTGTCGCCGGTCGGTGCTGCCGGCGGGCGGTTATGCGAGGCGCGCTGCACTTCGATGTCGAGATCGATCTGCGAGCAGAGGCCGAGCGTCACCGGGTCCATCGGCGCCAGGTTGGCCGAATTCCAGTGCTTGCGCTCGCGGATCTGCTCGATGGTCGACTTGGTGGTGCCCACCAGGCGCGAGATCTGCGCGTCCTTCAGCTCGGGATGGTTACGCACCAGCCACAAAATGGCGTTGGGGCGGTCCTGGCGCTTGGAAAGCGGCGTGTAGCGCGGGCCCTTGCGCTTGCTCTCGGGCACGCGCACCTTCGGCTCGGAAAGCTTCAGGCGATGGTTGATGTCGCGCTCGCCGCGCGCGATCTCCTCGCGGGAGAGCTGGCCGGTGATGACCGGGTCCATGCCCTTGATGCCCTGCGCGGATTCGCCGTCGGCGATTGCCTTCACTTCCAGCGGATGCAGGCCGCAGAACTGGGCGATCTGGTCGAAGGACAGCGCAGTATTGTCGACGAGCCAGACAGCGGTCGCCTTGGGCATCAGAAGGGTATTGGCCATCAGATAATATCCTCTTGTTCGCCCGCGTCCCTTGCGCGGGCGGTGGATCAGACCACCGAAAATGGGAAATCACGTTTTATATAGCGTTGTTCAGCCCATGGAGCAAGAAAACTTCGCCCCGCCGCCCACAGGGGTGGGGAAGGGTCGCGTTGCTTGCTTAGAAAACACCTGCCCTGAAGCGACGGCATCGAGAGCGGACCTTGCGGGGTCGCGCCCAGGGCGGCGATGATGGTCCGAAGAAGGGTCGCGAGATACCCGAACATGGAGCAAGCAATCTGGATGGTCGAACTGCCGGAAATCGCCAATGAGACCGACTTCGAGAGGTGGCGGTCCCGTCCAGATCAGTGGTTGCCGCTCGTGAACGACATTGCGCGCGAAGCAGGCATCGCCCCCGGCAGCCTCTCGCAATTCGGGAACAGCACGAACCTCGTCATCGCTCGACGACCGGCTGATACTAAAACTCTTTCCGCCGATTTATCGGACGCAGTTCATCAGCGAGCGCAATGCGCTTCGGTACCTTGCGGGAAAAATGGACGTGCCCATCCCTTCAATCGAGGCAGAGGGCGAGCGCAACGGTTGGGGCTGGCTTGTCATCACCAAGCTTGACGGCATCGTAGGTTCGATAGCCTGGCCGCTGCTGGCGGAGGAGGAGAAGAAGCGTGTCCTTGAGCAGATAGGAGGTGCCATCTCCAGCATGCAGGCACTTTCGCCGGGAGAGCTGGGTACAGGCAAACCGTCCTGGCGGGACTTCATCGATGGGCAGATCAACAACTGCTTCGAGCGTCACCGACAGTTGGGGATGTCACCGGGCTTTCTGTCCGATCTCCGCCTGCTGCTTGCGGATGCACCGTCAGTCATTCCGCTCGACGCACCACCGGTCATACTCACAGGAGACTGGATTCCCCAGAACATCCTGCTTTCGGAAGATCGCGGCATATGGAAACTCGCAGGCGTCATTGATTTCGGGGATGTCATGACGGGTTGGGGAGAATACGATCTTCTTGCCCCCACCGCGTTCATGTGTGCGGGTTCGCACGGCCGCACCCAGTCGCTTCTGAGGGGATACGGCGCGGTCGATGGCGAGTGTGACGACGCGATGAGGCGTCGCCTCCTGACATTGACGCTGCTCCATGCGGAAAGCGATCTGCGCAAGGTCGACATCGACGGTTGGGAAGATCGGGCGGCGGGGCTGTTCGATCTCGGAGACATCATCTGGCCGAGAGCCGGCTAACTCCGACGTGAAAGCGCTGATAGAATAGCCGTTCGGCCGCGGTCCAACCGCGGCCGATTCCTTTTGTTCCTAGTGTTCACCCCTGCCCGGTGACGCGTCGCACGCTGCGCCGTCCGGCGGCATAGGGAAGCGCGAACATGTACAGGCCGCTGAACAGCAGCAAGAACAGCGGCGGCAGCGGCGAGTAGGTCACCCAAGCGGGAGGCTCACCAAATGCCCGTACGAGGAAATTGGCGATAACAGTCGCCGTAAAAGCAATCGACAGCCAGCGATGGCTTTGCCGAATCCACGCATTCCAACTCAATAGAACCTCCTTTGCGACGAAGCTCTCAATCGGCCCGACGGATTTCAGTCGATCCGTGCCAATATCTGCTCCAGATTTTCAAGGAACCGCGGCCACCCGGCCTTCGCGCCGTGATAGGCCTGCTGCTGATCCGGCCGGAAACCCGTCTGCTCCATACGCAACTGGGTCCCGGTGTCCGAAGGCGTGAGGGTCCAGGTGACGATACTGTCGAGCCCTGCGGCTCGCCATGTGTAGGACAAGGTCTTGCCTGGCTCGACTTGCAGCACCTCGCAGCTAACCGAGCCCCAGTCAGCGCGGAGATCAAAACGGTGGCCCACTACCGGCGCAAAATCGTTCTTCATCAGCCACTCCTCGATCAAATGGGGCTGGGTGAGCGCACGCCAGATTTTCTCCGGCGGATAGGCAATCTCGCGCTCGACGACGACGGAGAGCGTTTCGGTCACGGCTTCGTTCATTGATCCATCCTTTTCAGCAAGTCTTCGAGGGTATCAAACCGGCTCTGCCAGAAGCCGGTCATTTGCTCGGCCCAATCGGTCAGCGGGGCGAGAGCGCCGGGCCGCGCGCTGTAATGCGTCTGGCGGCCGTGGTGGCGATCCAGCACCAGACCGGCCTTTTTCAGGACGCCAAGATGCTTCGAGACGGCCGGCTGCGAGATGCCGGCTTGGGCGGTCATGGCACCGACCGTCTGCTCACCTTCGCGGCATAACCGCTCGAAGATCGCCCGTCGGGTCGGATCCCCGAGGGTCTTGAAGAGCATGTCGTAACTGCACGGCATCAAAACGCATAACTCCATGGCTATTGATCAAATCAATAACCGGCGAGCTATCAGTGAGTCAATTGAGAATTTTGCTCGATTTGATCACCAAGTCAGACCACAAAGTCGGTACGTATTAGCTAGGGGTCTCTAATGAGTGCTCGTCTATCGACAGCCATCTGGATCGGCGAAGCCGCAAAGGCGATTTTACGAAAGACTCAGAGCCTTCCAACCAAAGGTTTCGGAGAGCGTGAAGACCGGAGCGAACGCGAACATATCGGTGTTGAGCCGATGCTCCTGGCACTTTCGATGGAGTTGGCACTCAAGGCGTGGTGAGTATTCGACTACGACGATCCCAAAACTGCCAAATCGCACGACCTGATGAAGCTGTTTGACGACCTAAAGCCCGAAAGCCAGGAGAAACTTGACGCGGAGTTCAAGAGATCAGTGGCTCCCTACCATCCCAACGGTCTCTACATCGACTACAGCATCCGTCACATTCTGTATCAGCATAAAGATGCCTTCATCGACTGGCGGTATCTCCATGAGGCCAATAAATCGATGATGTTCGATCAGGGTGCTTTTGAAGCAACGCTCGAAATGGTGCTCCGGGAGTTCGAGAAGAGATATCGCATTGAGCGAGTTATGCGGGTGTCGATTTGAGCGGACCTCGCAACACAGTTGCCGCAATCGCCGTCATGGATACGAAAACGCGGGTCGATCTCGCCCGAGTTAAGATCAAGAATGTCGTTGACCGGATCAGCGCCCTTTTGTTGATCTCAGAGCAGAATGCTCTGATTGTGTATTCGCCGTTGTTGGCCGGGCAGATTCCAGCATCGAGCGCAGGCCACGCCTTCAATTCTTTTCAGCGCGCCATGCACGACTACGAGATCGTCCAGCTCTGTGCCCTTTGGGACAAGCCGGATGCCAGCCTCGCCCATAACAGCATCCCCACGGTGCACGCCCTTATCGATGATGATGACGTTGTTGACGCCTTAGCCGGCGACGTAAGTGGGCATTGGTATCGGCGCGGTGCGCGAGTCTACGAAGATGCAGAGAACCCTGTCGATGCGCAGACAATGCAGACAATCATAGAAGATTCTAACCGGCGCCAGGGCGACAAGGAAGCAACCAAGGCCAGAGTAGAACTGTCGAGGATGCGAAAAGAGATCCCAGAAACCGCTGCCTCAACGACTCTTGTGTCTGTCAAGAACATGCGCGATCGCTTCCTGGCGCATGCGCTCGACGAGACGTTTGCGGAAAAGAGGGGGGCAGGTCGCGCCAATGAAGTACGGCGACGAACGCAAATTGCTTAAGTACACTACCGACGCGATCGAGACGCTTTACCTGTGGGTCAGCGGGACCAATTTCGACCTAGCCGAGAACCGAAGGCTTCAGGCCAAGTACGCTCGGGCACTTTGGGAAAATTGTAGCTTTGATATTGATCCCCGATCTTAGGCGACGTTAAGTCTCTTCGCCCCCCAATGCGCAATCAGACAGATGATCGCTTCTTCGGTTTCTGATCCAAAAGCAGATGAGGTTGTCTAATCGCAGTTGGGGCGTCAAGCATGTATTATGTTGAGACGACGCTGCCGGGTGCATGGTTGTCTTCGCGGTCGACATTGGTCGCCGCATGATGGAGCTTCGCGGGACGAGCCTTCAATGTGGATGACGCACTTCGCTGGGCAGCGGTGCAACCCCATCAGCGGAATGGCTCGGCTCGCGTCCCGGCAGGGACGCCTCAGGCGTTCAGATGCTGAACGCTATTCGAATTTACATTGTGGCTCCTGCTTTCGGATCGAAGAGCTCGCCGGTCCTAAGCATCGTATGCATTATCACCGCCAGTTTGCGCGCCATGGCCACGGCAGCTCTTTTGAAGCCAATCCTTTCCCGGAGCTGGAGCCCCCATGTGCGCAGGGTGCTCTCGGCTGAGCTGCGCGTCAGAATAACTGACGCCGCTTCATACAGAAGCCCTCGCAAATGGCGGTCACCGCGTCGGGATATATGTCCGTCATAATCGACCTCTCCGGATTGGTAGCGGCGCGTCGTCAGTCCGATCCAGGCGCCAACAGAGCGGGACTTCTTGAAGTTGCTCGGATCTTCAATGGCAGTGGCGAAGGAGGTTGCGGTGATGGCGCCGATACCGGGGATCGACATGAGTATGCGGCATGCCTGGCTCTGCCGCGCATCTGCGACGAGCTGACGCCCAAGCTCGGCGGCACGAGTGCGAATGCCGCGCCAGGCTTCCAGCATCGGCAGCACGATGGCTGCAAGCCCTTCGTGATCGGCAAGAAGGCGCCGGACGTTATTCTCGAAGATGGTTCCCTTTCCGGCCGGAACAACCAGTCCAAACGTTTTCATAATTCCACGAATCTGGTTGGAAAGCTCGGTGGTGATCCGGACCAGCCGGGTGCGTGCCGCCACGAGCGTTCGGGCCAACATGCTGTCCATGCCTTTTACACGCACCTCGCGAAAGAACCCGACTTCCGCCAGATGCGCCAAGCCATCGGCGTCATTCGCGTCCGTTTTGTTCGGTGCCATATCGAGCGCAGCTTTGGCATGTCGGGCATCGATGCAGATGGCCGGCACTCCTTCCGCGCATAGCGCATGATAGAACCACACCGACAGAGGGCCGGTCTCGAACACCACGCGTCTCACCGCCGGCGCCTGCTTGCGGACAAGCTCGGCAATGATGGTCGGATCAGATGCGCACTTCCCCCGCCAGATCCGTTTGCCGTCACGGCGGATCGAAACTGCCGTCTCTTTCATCGACACGTCGAGACCGATATATTCTGCCATGGCTGTTCTCCCTTAGATGCCTGGGCCCGGCGTCCAGTCGTGAGCCCGTATTTCCATCCTATCGGGGAACAGCCACCACCTTCCATTGTCAGGACAGCTTCGGGGTGATCGCTCCCGCGATTACCCCATGTGGATGGCTCCCGCTCCCGGCATCTGAGTGCCACAGTGGGTATGCTGTCAGGCAACCCGAGCAAAGGAGCCATCCGCCATGAATGTTACCACCGTGGGCCTTGATCTGGCCAAGCGCACTTTTCAGGTTCATGCCGTCGACGCGTCCGGTAGCGTTGTCGTGCGCAAGGCACTGCGGCGATCGCAAGTTCTGCCGTTCTTCACCGCGTTGCCGTCCTGCCTGATCGGCATGGAAGCCTGCGGAACGTCCCATCATTGGGCGCGCGAACTGACCATGCTTGGGCACGAAGTTCGAATGATGCCGCCAGCCTACGTCAAACCCTATGTGAAGCGCGGCAAGAACGATGCGGTGGACGCGGAAGCGATCTGCGAAGCGGTGACGCGCCCGACCATGCGCTTCGTGGCGATGAAGTCGGCCGAGCAACAGGCGGCCCTGTCGCTTCACCGCACGCGCAATCTTCTGGTCAAGCAGCGCACGCAGCTCGTGAACATGATCCGTGGCCTGTTGGCCGAGTTCGGCATCGACATTCCGGAAGGCTTGGAGCGGGCGCTTGGGCTGGCGCGCCAGATCGCCGCGAAGGAAGCGGCGCCTGACGTCCCGGCAATGGCGATACAGATTCTCGATCTCCTGTGCGCGCAGGTGCTCGACACGCATGGCAGGCTCCAAGCGATCGACCGTTCGATCGGTGCGCTGCAACGCGCCGATGACGTCGCACGACGTTTGTCGACGATCCCCGGCATCGGCCCGGTCGGCGCCACGGCATTGGCAGCATCTGTTGCCGATCCGGGACAGTTCCGCTCGGGGCGAGAGTTTGCCGCCTGGCTCGGCCTGACACCGTCACAAAACTCAAGCGGCGGTAAGGACCGGCTTGGTCGCATCACCAAGATGGGCGACCGATATCTGCGAAAGCTGCTGGTGGTCGGGGCGACATCGTTGATCCGCCGGGCGCGATACAAACCGGAGACCGCGGACCCTCGGCTTGTCGCGCTGCTCGCCAGGAAACCTGTGCGCGTGGCCAGTGTCGCCATGGCGAACAAGATGGCCCGTGTCGTCTGGGCGATCATGGCTCGCGGGGAGACTTATCAATCCCGCCATATCCCGACGCTAGCGGGGTAAGGTTAGGAAGAAGCTGAGACCTCGACCGCAGAAAACAGATCGAGCCGATCAATCGGCTCCATGAGGTTGTGAGAGCGACGTGACGTGATGGCGAGACCGGTCGGGCCGGAAACAGGGACAACCCACCGACAGTCCGAGGCATCATAGCCTGACAAGCAGATTGGGACCTTGTTCGCCGACCCCATCAGGGCCAGCAGTCTCGAATGGCTGCATCAACAGGCCGGACAGAAGACTGCACCCGACCAATGCGCCAAAACGCCGAATTACCTCTTGCAATGCGGGAGCCATCCACAGAGGACTGTCCGAAACCCACAATTCCCAGACGTTGCCGAAAACTGGAAATTGGCGCAATTGCCAAAGGTCATTCTGCCGCTGTCAGCCTCGCGCGCGCCTGCCGCGCCTTGACGGCAGGAGCGCGCAGAGTGCGTCTTCAGGACTTGCGGTCGCTCTCATCCCATTTGGGACTTCGTGGGGGACAAAAAATCCGCAGACCGTCGCATTGTTACTCGCACCACTGCCATAACAGACTGAAATCATTTCATTACTTTTCTTCATCGCGCTAGAGACGCAAACACAAGAAATAGTTTCATCCCCCACCTTTCCGCCTGAAAGATAATCCTCGGCATCGCCCTCGCGGGAACACGGGTCATGAACCGGATGAGCGTGGAGGGCGACGGCGTCCGGGCTGGTGGCGTAACGGTAGCGCTGCTGGATGATGAATCCCCAAGTCCGGGCCTTTGCGGCGGCTGGCCACGCGAATGTGGAGGCGACTGAGCGGGGCAAGAGCGTCGGGTGGACGCATGGCTAGCGTCAACCAATACCCTTAGAGGCGCGATGCCATGCGTCCACGTTCCCATGATCCGGCTTCGTTTTCGAGGCGCGGTAACGCCCCCTCGCGTCCGGATTTTTTGACTCCCCCAACCGGCCTTTCGAACAGGAGGAAAATTCGATGGACGAGTTGCCCACCCGGCAAAACCGCGCCGCGAGCAAGGCGGCCGAGCCCTGCTCCACCATCATGATTGACGGCAAGCCGGCGCCGCGCGTCCTGTCCGACGCCATCGCGCTCGCCGGCAGCATCGCCGCCACGCTGCAGGGCGCGCATCTGCGCTGCAAGCGGCGCGAATGCCGCAACCAGAAGCGCTGCTGCTCGGCGCTCGGCGCCAGCAAGGAGCTCGGCTGCGACGTGCCGCTGCCGGAGGAGACCACCATCAAGATGATGGCCGGCATGCTGGTCTTCGCTCAGCGCCTGGCCGAGGGCGTGAAGTGAGGGGCGAAAAACCCTATGCCACGTCGAGCACGATCTTGCCGATGTGGTCGCCCTCTTCCATGCGCTCATGCGCGCGCCAGGCTTCGCGCAGCGGAAAGATCATGTCCATGACCGGGGCGACGCGGCGCGCAGCCAGCAGCGGCCAAACCTGCGCCTCCAGTGCGGCGGCAATGCCTGCCTTCACCTCGACCGTGCGGGGCCTCAGCGTCGAGCCGGTGTGCACCAGCCGCTTCATCATCAGCTTGGAAAAGTCGGTAGTGCCCACCGCCCCGCCAAGCGTGGCGATCTGCACGATGCGGCCTTCGATCGCCGCGGCAGTGTAGTTGCGCGCGACATAGTCGCCGCCCACCATGTCGAGGATGACATTGGCGCCCTTGCCCTCCGTCACCTCCTTCACCACCGCGACAAAATCCTCGGTGCGGTAGTTGATGGCGCGGTCGGCTCCCAGCTTTTCGCAAGCCCCGCATTTGTCGGCGCTGCCGGCGGTGGTGAGCACGCGGGCGCCAAAAGCGCTGGCGAGCTGGATCGCCGTTGTGCCGATGCCCGACGAGCCGCCATGGACCAGAAACGTCTCGCCGCTTTTCAGGCCCCCGCGCTCGAACACATTGTGCCACACGGTGAAGAAGGTCTCGGGAAGCGCGGCGGCCTCGGTGAAGGTGAAGCCCGACGGGATGGGCAGCGCGTTGCTCTCATGTACCGTGGCGTATTCGGCATAGCCGCCGCCCGGGGTCAGCGCGCAGACCTTGTCGCCCACGCGCCAGCGCGTGGCGCCCTCGCCCAGCGCGGCGACGATGCCGGCCACCTCGAGCCCGGGCAGATCGGAGGCGCCGGGCGGCGGCGGATAGGCACCCTGGCGCTGGAACACGTCGGGCCGGTTGACGCCGGCGGCCTTGACCTCGATCAGGATCTCGCCGGCTTCGGGCGTCGGCACGTCGCGGCGCTCGGGCTTCAGCACCATCGGGCCGCCCGGCGAAGAAATCGCCACCGCCGTCATCTTCTCGGGGATTGCCGCTGGGCTGGTCATGGTCGCTTCCTTCCTCTCGGGCGCGCCGCGCGCCTCGGCATTTGCATCCTTGCCATGCTCTTATGTAGTCTGTCGCCCAAACAGGCAAACGGACAAGCCGGGAGAAATGACGATGGCGCTGTTCGACGACGAACCCAAGAAAAAGCCGACCGCCTATGTGGTCGGGCAGGACCTCTCGCTCATGTCGGTGGCCGAGCTCCGGCAGCGCATCGACGAGCTCAAGGCCGAGATCGGCAGGCTGGAGGCGGAGTTGAAGTCCAAGGACGCCACCAAGAACGCGGCCGAGGCGCTGTTTCGGCGCTAGAGCATGGTCCTGAAAAGTTGCAGACTTTTCGGGCAAGACCATGCTTCGTGTTTCCAGCTCCAACGGCAAATGATGTCGCGCTTGCGCCGCTGAAAAGCCGAAAAGCAGGTATGTTTCAGGCAGCGTTTTTGAAACAACTCCGATTCGCCGGACTGACGCATGCTTGCAGCCTACAAGCCGATCCTTTCGCTCCTGCGCGGCACCGCCTTCCTGCTGGCCGCTTCCGGCCTGCACGGCCTGCTGCTTCCATTGCGTGGCCAGGAGGAAGGTTTTTCCACGGCCTCGCTGGGTCTCATGGGCACGGCCTGGGCGGGTGGCTTCGTTGCCGGCTGCTATTTTGCGCCGCGCCTGGTGCGGCGGGCGGGGCATGTGCGCGCCTTCGGCACCTTCGCGGCTTCGGCGGCCATCGTGGCGCTTCTGACCGGGCTGTGGATCGACGCGTTCGTCTGGATCGTGCTGCGCGCCTTCACTGGCTTCGTCATGGCCGGCGCCTTCATGGTCATCGAAAGCTGGCTCAACGAGCGCGCCACCAATGAGAACCGCGGCACCGTCTTCGGCATGTACATGATGGTGACCTATGGCTCCATCATGGCCGGGCAGATGTTGGTTGCGGCGGGCGACGTGCGCAACGCCTCGCTCTTCATGGTCACCGGCATCCTGTTTTGCCTGTCGCTCATCCCCACGGCGGTCTCCACCGCGGCGCATCCCAAGCCGCTGCAGGACGTCTCGCTGGACCTCAAGGGCCTCTACGCCAATTCGCCGGTGTCCTTCTTCGCCTGCCTGCTAATCGGCGTCGCCAACGGCGCCTGGGGCACGCTTGGCGCGGTCTATGGCGCGCGCATCGGCATCTCCACCGCCGAGATCGCGCTGATGATGAGCCTTGTCGTCGTGGCGGGCGCTGCCATGCAGATGCCGATGGGCCGCATTTCAGACAAGACCGACCGCCGCTTCGTGCTGGCTGCCGCCGCGTTCGGCGCGGCTTTGGTGGGCGTGCTGATCTATTTCATCGCCCCGACCAGCGGCGTCTGGGTCATCGTCATGACCGCGGCCTATGGCGCGCTTGCATACACGCTCTATTCGCTGGCCGTGGCGCATGCCAACGACCACGCCCGGCCGGAGGAATTCGTAAAGCTCTCGGGCGGCCTGCTCCTGCTCTACGGCTTCGGCACCATGATCGGCCCGGTCGTTGGCGCCACACTGATGGGGCTGAGCCCGGAAGGCCTGTTTTTGGCGACCGCACTCGCCCATTTCGCGCTGGCCGGCTACACACTGCTGCGCATCAGCCGCCGCGCCCCAGTGCCGGTGGAAGCGCGCGAGGCCTTCAATTCGCTGCCGTCCGAACGCGGCGTCACGCCCGAAGCGCTGCGGCTCGATCCGCGCACACCGGCCGAGCAGGAAGGCTGAGGTATTTTTCGAGCATTGGCGAGGGGACTGCCAGCCCTCGCGGGCTGACATGCCGGGCATCAAGCGCGACCAACGCCTGCAGAAATTGCTGATTTGTTCGATTGGGCAGAGGTTACCGGGAACTGTCCGCGGTTTGGAAAAGCAGTCTCACGCTCTGCTCCGGCGGCAAGCCACGCTGCCGCCGGCTACTTGCAGCGCATCCGCTTATGCGCCGTATGAATTGGTGCTTCAGTGGGTTGTGTTTGCGGATGCCTTCAGTTTTTCAATCTCGTCCTTGATTGCCAACTTGCGTCGCTTGAGACTGGCGATTTCCAGATCGTCGACTGACGGATGATTCATGGCCAGGTCGAGTTCGCGATCAATATCGCCGTGCTTCCGCTGCAACTCTTCGAGATGGTTGGCAAGAGACATGATTGGTGCTCCCTTTCATGGATTCCACAATCGTACACGCCCCAGGGACGTCCACCGCAGGTCTTGCCCTGTGACAGTACGATGACAGTCTGCCACCAGATTGCTTGCATGTCGAATGCGGCGTGGTAGCATTTCCTGAAAGTTTGAAATGTGTTATGAACGATGCGTTGGTGGGCGCTGCGCTTCCACCCCGCCATAGTGCGCTCAGGGCGTTGAAATTTCTGCAGACGGTGGACATGTCAGACCAGGATCAGACCGAGATTCGTCTTGAGTTTGCAAAGCTGAAGCAGGAACACGCCGATTTCGACGCGGCCATCAACGCGATGATCGCGACGTCCTGCGACCCGCTGCAAATCCAGCGCATGAAGAAGAAAAAGCTCATGCTGAAGGACAAGCTCTCGGAGCTGGAAGACAAGATGATTCCCGACATCATCGCCTGAAGACGGGAGGGAGCGCTTGGTCTCCCGCGAATCAGTTCCCTCGACCGCCAAAAGATCCGGAGGATCGCAAGGCGTGGCAGCAGGCGACGTTTGCGCGCATATGCTCGGAAGGCTGGCTGCGCGCGCGGCGCTTGCAGCTTTTGCCTGCATTGCCGGAGTAACATCCATGGCTTCTGCTGATCCGGTCGAAACCGGCATCGAGGCTCCCGGCCCGCAAGGGCCGCTCAAGGGCACGCTGCATGTGGCTGCAACCGCGAATGCGCCAGTCGTCCTCATCATTCCCGGCTCGGGGCCGACTGACCGCGACGGCAACAACCGGCTGGGCGTCAAGGGATCCAGCTACAGGCTACTCGCCGAGGGCCTGGGTCAGCGCGGCATTTCCTCGGTCCGCATCGACAAGCGGGGCATGTTCGGCAGCGCGGCAGCCATAAGCGACGCGAACAATGTGACGATCGGCGACTATGCCGACGACGTCCGCGCCTGGATTGCGGCTATCCGGCAGAAAACGGGCAGCGACTGCGTCTGGGTGCTTGGCCACAGCGAGGGCGGATTGGTCGCGCTTGCTGCGGCAGCAAGGGATGAAACCGACATTTGCGGCCTGCTGCTCGTCGCCGCCGCAGGTCGACCGCTTGGCGAGATCCTGCGCGAACAGCTCCGCGCCAATCCGGCCAACGCGCCCATCCTCGACCAGGCCTTGGCCGCAATCGCTGAACTGGAAGCCGGCAAGCCGGTGGACGCCTCAAAACTCAATCCAGCCCTGCTGCCGCTGTTTCATCCCAGCGTGCAGCGCTTCCTCATGAACAGCTTTTCCTACGACCCGGCGCAGCTGCTGGCAAAAGTCAAAAAGCCCGTGCTGATCCTTCAGGGCCAGCGCGACATACAGGTCAGCGAAGAAGACGCGCGTCGCCTCGCGGCAGCCAATTCGAAAGCCAGGCTCGAGATGCTGCCCGACGTCAACCATGTGCTCAAGCAGGTGACGACGGACGACCGCACTGCCAATATCGCCACCTATGCCGACCCGAACCTGCCGCTTGCACCCGGGGTCATCGACGCCATTGCAGAGTTCGTCCTGGCCGACGCAAACCACAATTGAAGGCCGCGTGGCACGCTTTCCGGCGCGAAGCGCTTGCGGGATCGGCGGCATTTCGCTAATTCCGCGACACGCTGATCGCCAGCAGGCCAACTCGACAACCGGAGGCCGGACATTGGGACAAGAGCGCGCCGACGTCGCCATCATCATGGGCAGCCAGTCCGACTGGGCAACCATGCACCACGCCGCCGACACGCTTGAGGCGCTCGGCATTTCCTACGAAAGCCGCATCGTCTCGGCCCACCGCACGCCGGAGCGGCTCTACGACTTCGCCCGCAACGCCAAGGCCGAAGGCTTCAAGATCATCATCGCCGGTGCCGGTGGCGCCGCCCACCTGCCGGGCATGACGGCAGCGCTGACGCCGCTGCCGGTGTTCGGCGTGCCGGTGGAATCGAAGGCGCTTTCGGGCCAGGATTCGCTGCTGTCGATCGTGCAGATGCCGGCCGGCATCCCGGTCGGCACGCTCGCCATCGGCAAGGCGGGCGCGGTCAACGCCGCCCTGCTCGCCGCAGCCGTGCTTGCGCTGGGCGATGACGCGCTGGCCTCCCGGCTGGACGCCTGGCGCGCCGAACAGACCGCCAAGGTCGCCGAACACCCAAAGGACGAAGAATGACCGCTCCGCTGCCCGCCGGCTCCACCATCGGCATCATCGGCGGCGGCCAGCTCGGCCGCATGCTGGCGATGGCCGCAGCGCAGCTCGGCTACCGCACGGTGGTCCTGGAACCGCAGGCAGGCTGTCCCGCGGCGCAAGTTGCCAACGACCAGATCGTTGCCGCCTATGACGACCCGGTCGCCCTGCGCGAGCTTGCCGGCAAGTGCGACGTGGTCACCTACGAATTCGAGAATGTGCCGGTGCAGGCCGCCGAAACGCTTGCCGCCACCATTGCCGTGCTGCCGCCCGCCCGCGCGCTCGACGTTTCGCAGGACCGGCTGACCGAAAAGACCTTCTTGAACGGCATCGGCATCCCGACCGCGGATTTCCGCGCCGTCGACAACGACCAGGACCTGCATGTCGCCCTGCGCGACTTCCACGGCGCCGGCGTGCTCAAGACCCGTCGCCTCGGCTATGACGGCAAGGGCCAGCGCGTTTTCCGCAACGTGCCCCTGCACGAGACCGGCGGCACCTTCACGGCCATGGGCAGCGTGCCCCTGATCCTCGAAGCCTTCGTGACCTTCGATCGGGAAGTCTCGATCATCGCCGCGCGCGACCGCAACGGCGCCCTGTCGGCCTATGACCCGGCCGAAAACGTCCATCGCCACGGCATCCTGCACAGCTCCACCGTGCCGGCCAACATCACGCCGGAGGCTGCAACCGCGGCCAAGGGGGCCGCCTTCGCCATCCTCGATGCGCTCGACTATGTCGGCGTCATCGGCGTCGAATTCTTCGTGCTTCCCGATGGCTCGCTGCTGGTCAATGAGATCGCCCCGCGCGTCCACAATTCCGGCCATTGGACGGAAGCCGCCTGCACCATCTCGCAATTCGAGCAGCATGTTCGCGCCATTGTCGGCCTGCCGCTCGGCACCACCAACCGGCACTCCGACTGCATCATGGAAAACCTGATCGGCGACGAGGTGAGCCGAGTCGACGACCTCGCCGGCGAGCCTGACGTGATGCTGCATCTCTACGGCAAGGCGGAAGCCCGCCCCGGCCGCAAGATGGGCCATTTCACAAGGCTGCGGCGCTGAAGCATTTTGCGGCAAGGCGTAATCGCCTCGCGTCGCAGAAGCGCAACGCCATGATCCGACTCAGTTTGCCGGCACCGGGCAGGCCAGGTCGCCCTCTTCGCATTGGAGATAGGCCTTGAGCTTTTCCAGGCGCTGCTTGCCGAGCTCATCGTGGCATTGCAGGACCAGCATGCGATGGATGCTGCCATTGACCGTGTCGCCGGTCGAAAAATCGCATTCGGCATCGCTATAGGCGTCCCAGGCCTTCTGCGCGGCCGCCAGCCTTTCCCTGCCTTTCGGGTCGTCCTTGAGCCGGTCCATGATCTCGTCATAGGCGACTTTTAAGGCTGCCTTGGTCTTTATCAGCGCCCGGTCGGCGCATTCGTTCAGCTGGGACTGATTGGAAGAATCGCTACACTCCTGAGCCAGCGCCGGCCTCGCCGCCAGGAGCGCAGCCAGGCAAAGCAGGCCGACCGCAAAGCGCATGGACAATCTCCCTTCATTGCCATGGGAAATTGCGAGACTAACGCGCTAAAAAGCTTAGCCGCAACGCCTCCAATTGCGTGCCCGCGCACTGCCGGTGGTTGACAGGATGGAGACTCCTCGTCTATGAGCCACCCACAAGTTTGGACGCGCTCTCGGGCGCGTCTTTCAGTTCGGCCTGGCGACGGGCCCAGTTCGACGGATCAGACCAATGAAGATCAAGAATTCGCTCAAGGCCCTCAAGGGTCGTCATCGCGACACCCAGCTGGTTCGCCGCAAGGGTCGCGTTTACCTCATCAACAAGACCGCTCCGCGTTACAAGGCTCGCCAGGGCTGAGTAATCGGGCCGGACGATTTCGCGCTATCCGGCCGGAGTCGGCATTATGCCGATTCCTTTCACGCGAAATTCAATTTGACGTTCCCATGCCGAGGAATAGTTTCTTTGGCATGAGGAGCGTTTTTGCTTTTTTACTTGGATTGATGATGGCCGCCGGCACGATGTCGGCCTCCGCACAATCCAAGCTACCCGAACGGGGCGATCCGCTCGCGCCACCGCCATCGACCGATCCGGCGTTTCCCACCACGCCGAAGGATCAGGCAGTTCCCCGCGCTCCGGTAACGCTCGATTCGCTGTTTGCCGACCTCAAGCGCGAGCGCAACGAGAAGGCGGCCGCGCGCATCGCCGGCCGCATCCAGAGTCGCTGGGATCATTCGGGCAGCGCCTCCGTCGACCTGATGATGGGATGGGCGCAAAAGGCGATGGCCGAACATAAGTTCGACGTCGCGCTCGACTTCCTCGACCAGATCGTCACCCTTGCGCCCGAATATGCCGAAGGCTGGAACCGCCGCGCCACCGTGCATTTCCTGATGCAGAGCTACGCCAAGTCGATGGCCGACATCGAGCACACGCTGGTTCTCGAACCGCGCCATTTCGGCGCGATGGCCGGCCTGGCGGTGATCATGGAGATGCGCGGCCGCAAGCAGCTGGCACTGGAAGCCTGGCAGAAGGTGCTCGACGTCTACCCGATGATGCGCAACGCGCAGAGCAGGGTCACGGCCCTGTCGGAAGATCTGGCCGGCGAGGCCATCTGAACCCCTACTAGAGAACCGGCCGTATACGCGAGGGCTATGCGCCCCCGCGTCCCTCTGCGCCGACATAGGCGATGCGCAGCATGTTGGTGGCGCCGGGGGTGCCCAGCGGCACGCCGGCCGTAACGATGACGCGGTCGCCCGGGCGGCCGAAGCCTTCCTCATAGGCGATGCGGCAGGCGCGATCGACCATATCGTCCAGATCGGTCGCGTCCTCTGTGACCACGCAATGCGTGCCCCAGACCAGCGACAGCCGGCGGGCGGTCTGCACCACCGGGGACAGCGCGATGATCGGTACCTGCGGCCGCTCGCGCGCCGCGCGCAGGCCGGTCGTGCCAGAGGAGGTGTAGGTGACGATTGCCGACAGCTTCAGCGTCTCGGCGATCTGCCGCGATGCCAGCGAAATGGCATCGGCGCCGGTCGCCTCCGGCTCGGAGCGCTGGGCATTGATGATGCCGGCAAAGTTCTGATCCTGCTCGATCTGGATGGCGATCCGGTTCATCGTCGCCACCGCCTCGACCGGATATTCGCCGGCCGCCGATTCGGCCGAGAGCATGACCGCGTCTGCTCCCTCGAACACGGCGGTCGCCACGTCCGAAACCTCGGCGCGCGTCGGCACCGGAGCGGAAATCATCGATTCCAGCATCTGGGTTGCGATCACCACCGGCTTGCCGGCGCGGCGCGCCGCACGCGTGATCTGCTTCTGGATGCCCGGCACCGCCTCAAGCGGCATTTCAACGCCGAGGTCGCCACGCGCCACCATGAGCGCGTCGGAAAGCTCGATGATCTCAGCCAGGCGGGCCACGGCCTGCGGCTTCTCGATCTTCGACAGGAGCAGCGCACGCCCGCGCGCGATCTTGCGTGCCTCGGCCAGATCCTCGGGACGCTGGATGAAGGACAGCGCGACCCAGTCCACGCCTTCGGCCAGCACCGCGTCGAGATCAGCACGGTCCTTCTCGGTCAGCGCGCCCACCGGAAGGTCGGTATCGGGCAGGCTGACGCCCTTGCGGTCGGAAATCTTGTTGCCGGCAACCACGGTGCAGACGATCGACTTGCCGTCGCAGGCCACGGCCTTCAGCTCCAGCTTGCCGTCGTCGATGAGCAGACGGTGGCCGGGCTGCACCGAACTCAGGATCTCGGGATGCGGCAGGTAAACGCGTTTGCTGTTGCCGAGCTCGGGGTTGTCGTCGAGCGTGAAGGTCTGGCCGATCTCCAGCGCTTCCTTGCTATTGGTGAACTTGCCAACGCGCAGCTTCGGTCCCTGAAGGTCGGCCAGGATGCCGATGGGCCTGCCGAGCTGGGTCTCCACCGAACGGATGCGACGGACCAACTCACGCATCAGCGGATGGTCCGTATGGCTCATATTGATGCGAAAGGCGTCGGCCCCCGCCTCGAAAAGCTTCTTGATCATGTCCTCGGACGAGGAAGCCGGACCGAGCGTTGCGAGGATCTTTACCTTTCGGCTGCGTCTCATGGAGAATTCGTTCCCGTGACGGCAGCAGTGCCGTCTGTTGCGGGCTCATCAGTCAACTGGACCATCCAGCTGGCCTGTTCGCCCGTATCATATTCCTTGAAGCCTGCGCGTTGGAACCCGCGGGCGACACAATCGGTCACGCCGGCGATCTTGAACTCCTTATCGGCAACGCACATGTTGATCGGACCGTCCCAGCGCCCGCCGCGCTCGGAGTCTTCTGCATAAAGATAGTAAAAGCGCGATGACAAAGGCCCTTCGATCAGGGTTTTGCAGGTCGAGGCTTCAATGTGCCACCAACCTTCGGTGACCCAGCCGGTCTTGGCGCGGTAGCCGATGCCGACGCCGACCAGATTTTGCGTGGCGTTGCAGACCCTGAAGTCGGCGCGCGCAGCGCTGGAAGTGGCGACGAAGAATACAGGAACGACGAGAAGGAAAAGCACTGTGGCCCACGCAGAACGCATGAAAAGCGCCCCCGCAAACCTCATTCTCGAACCCCTCTTGCTTCGCATCGGCATTATCAGGTGCTCCTTTTCGGCAAAGTCCGGGCGCATGTCAACGCGCTCCAATGCCCAATCCAATCGATTTAGATGCGGCTATGCGGCGGCTTCCCCCGCCTTCGGCACCATTTCCGCCAGAACATTGACCAAACGACGGCATTGCGCACGACCTAACTTCATGAAATGACGAACCTATCCTCATCAACACCGGCAGACGGGAAGTTTGCAAGTCCATGACGCGAGCCGCAGTATTTGCCCCCTTCGAAATCATCGAGGGAGACCGCAAGCGAGGTATCGTGCTCGTCAGCGACCATGCCAAGCGCGACCTGCCGGACGAATATGACGACCTCGGCCTGCCGGCCAGCGAATTCCAACGCCACATCGCCTATGACATCGGCGTCGAGCACGTGACGCGAAAGCTTGCGGCATTGCTCGATGTGCCTGCGGTGCTTGCCAATTTCTCGCGCCTTCTCATCGACCCCAATCGCGGCGAGGACGACCCCACCCTCATTCGCCAACTCTATGACGGCACGGTGGTTCCTGGGAACTACCCGATGGCCGAAGAAGAGCGAGAAAAGCGGCTGGAGAAATACTACCGCCCCTATCATGACGCCGTAGGCGCCATGGTGGCCTCGGTGGCGCGCGAAAGCGGCCGGGCGCCGTTCATTCTCTCGCTCCACTCCTTTACACCGGTCTGGAACAGTCACCCCCGCCCCTGGCATGTCGGCATGCTATGGGACAAGGACGACCGCGCCGTGCGTCCGCTGATGGAGGGCATCGCGCAGGACAAGACGCTGATCATCGGCGACAACGAACCCTATGACGGAGCGCTGCGTGGCGACACCATGTTCCGGCACGCCATCGTCAAAGGCTATGCCCATGCGCTGATCGAGATCCGCCAGGACCTGATCGCCGAAGAGGCCACGGCCGAGGAGTGGGCAAACTACCTCGCCCCCATCGTTGACGCGGTCAATTCGCGCCCCGATATACATGAAGTCAGACAATTCGGCTCGCGCACGGGCCCGCTGTGATGGAGGCCGAGATGGCGGAATTTAGCAAGGAACAGCAACGCGATTTCGAGGCCGCCGCCTTCCGCCGGCTGGTGCAGCACCTGCGCGAACGAACCGACGTGCAGAACATCGACCTGATGAACCTCGCCGGCTTCTGCCGCAACTGCCTGTCCAACTGGTATCGCGAGGCCGCCGAGGAAACCGGCGTTGCCCTGACCAAGGATGAGTCGCGCGAGATCATCTACGGCATGCCCTATGCCGAATGGCAGGCGAAGCACCAGACCGAAGCTTCGGATGCCAAAAAGGCTCAGTTCGAGGCGAACCGCCCGAAGGACCACTGAATCGGCTTTTTGTCAGCGCCTTCATCCAGTTGAGGCACAGCCACATTCGCTTTGAGTGTGAGAACCCGGCATTTCCGGCCAACTCTGTTGCCATTCCGCCCTTGACCCCTCGGGTCGGCTAAGGCATCGAACGGCAACCCATCCGCCGCGCCGAGTCGCGGCTTTTTCATCCGGAGCAAAAGAATGGCCGACGAGATCACCGAAACCAGCCAGACCGTTGCCGCGGGCCAGCTGCGCGCCTTCATCGAGCGCGTCGAACGCCTCGAGGAAGAGAAGAAGACGATCTCTGACGATATCAAGGACGTCTATGCCGAAATGAAGGGCACCGGCTTCGACACCAAGGCCGTTCGCACCATCATCCGCCTGCGCAAGAAGGACCAGGCCGAGCGCCAGGAAGAGGAAGCGATCCTCGACCTCTATCTGGCCGCGCTCGGCATGGCCTGAGGCCGACGGCCCGTCAGAAGCGAAATAGAACTGTGAGCCTGGGGCGAGATGACTTCCATCACCTCGCCCCAGGCTTTTGTTTTTAGCCCTCAGCCAAGCAGCACGTCGCGCAGCACCACGGCATCGTTGTGGGTTTCGTCATGGGCGGCATAGACCAGCGTCAGCACGCCAGCCTGCGCCATCTCGCGCAGCCGATCGAGATCGGGGCCATGCTGAGCCAACTCGGCACGGTAGCGCCGGCGAAACTCTTCCCACTTTTCAGGATCGTGGCCGAACCATTTGCGCAGCTCGGTACTGGGCGCGATGTCCTTCATCCAGTCGGCGATCGCGGCGTCCGCCTTGCGCACGCCGCGCGGCCACAGCCGGTCGACAAGGATACGTGTGCCATCCTCGGCAGACGGGGCCTCATAGGCTCGCTTGAGCCGCACCCTGTCTGCCGGAATGTTCGTGTTCATTCCCCGGCGGGATGGAAGTTCAGCGCCACGCCATTGATGCAGTAGCGAAGGCCGGTCGGCGGCGGGCCATCCTCGAAGACATGGCCGAGATGGCTGCCGCAACGCGAGCAGTGAACTTCGGTGCGCGTCATGCCATAGGTGCGGTCGGCCGTGGTTTCCACCGAACCCTCGACCGGGTCGTTGAAGCTCGGCCAGCCGGTGCCGCTTTCGAATTTCAGCTTGGATTCGAACAGGGGCTGGTCGCAGCCGGCGCAGGTGAAGGTGCCGGCCCGCTTTTCATAAAGCAGGGCGCAGCTGCCGGGCCGCTCGGTGCCGTGCCCGCGCATGACGGCATATTGCTCCGGCGTCAGAAGCGCCCGCCATTCCGCGTCGGTGCGGGTCACCGGATAGCGATGTTCGTCCATGATGCTCTCCCTACTTCTCGTCGGCCATATGTAGGCCTGAACGCGTGGGCAAAACAGGGCCCTAATCGGTCTTCGGCTTGTAATAATGCGGCAAGTCAGGGTTGTCGAAGCGGTCGGCGTCGAGCCCTGCCTCGATGTCCGCCGGCAGCACGTCGCGCAGCTTCCGATAATAGCATTCCCGGATGAGATGCAGGGCGCCGCTGTCGCGCCCGCCCATGAAGGTTTTGACGTCGGCAAGCGTTTGCCAGTTGAGCGGCTGGTGGAAGAAGCGGTTCAACTCGCCCAAGGTCTCGAAGACATACATCAGGTCGCGCAACGGTATTGAGACCATCTGCTCTTCCGGGATCGTCTCCAGCCCGTATTCTACCTGCTCTTCGACCGTCGTGTAGTGGGCTTTGTCCATCTCAGTGCTTCCTCGATAGCTCCTTCGTGGCGCTTTCCAGCCCCGAAAGCGTCAGCGGATACATGCGCCCGGCAAAGATCTCGCGGATCATGCCGATGGAATGGGTATAGCTCCAATGCTTCTCACCCGAGGGGTTGAGCCAGACGGCGTTGGGCCACTGTTCGAGCACGCGCTGCAGCCACACCGAGCCGGGCTCGGGGTTCCAGTGCTCGACGGAACCGCCCGCATAGGAGATTTCATAGGGGCTCATCGAGGCGTCGCCTACGAAGATCACCTTATAGTCGCGGCCGTATTTGTGGAGCACGTCGAGCGTCGGGATGGTCTCGGAACGACGGCGGCGATTGTCCTTCCACACGCCTTCGTAGAGGCAGTTGTGGAAGTAGAAATATTCGAGCTGCCGGAATTCGGCGCGCGCCGCCGAAAACAGCTCCTGGACCGCCTCGATATGGTCGTCCATCGAGCCGCCGACATCGAAGAACATCAGAAGCTTCACCGCATTGCGCCGCTCGGGCCGGGTGCGCACGTCGAGATAGCCGTGCTCGGCCGTAGCGTTGATGGTGCCGGGCAGGTCGAATTCCTCTTGAGAGCCCTCGCGCACCCAGCGGCGCAGCCGCTTCAGCGCCACCTTGATGTTGCGCGTGCCAAGCTCGACGGAATCGTCGAAATTCTTGAACTCGCGCTTGTCCCACACCTTCACCGCGCGGCGATGGCGGCTTTCGTGCTGGCCGATCCGCACGCCTTCGGGATTGTAGCCATAGGCACCGAAAGGCGAGGTGCCGGCGGTGCCGATCCATTTCGAGCCGCCCTGATGGCGTCCCTTCTGCTCCTCTAGCCGCTGTTTCAGCGTCTCCATCAGTTTTTCGAAGCCGCCCAGCGCCTCGACGAGTTTTTTCTCCTCATCGGTCAGATGCTTTTCGGCAAGGCGCCGCAGCCATTCCTCGGGAATGTTGGCGACATCGACGGCCCCCTCGCCCGAAACCGCCTCCACGCCCTTGAAGACATGGGAAAACACCTGGTCGAAACGGTCGATATGGCGCTCGTCCTTCACCAGCGTGGCGCGGGCGAGATAGTAGAAGCCCTCTACATCGTATGTGACGAGATCGGCCTCCAGCCCCTCGAGCAGAGCGAGATATTCGCGCAGCGAAACCGGGACCTTGGCAGCTTTGAGTCCGAGAAAGAAGGGTATGAACATGGGGGCAATTTGGTTCGCATCCGGCCCGCAGGCAAGACCGCCCGCAGAGCTTTCGGTCGACTAGTCCGGTCGGCCAACAAGGTAAACAAGCGGATTCAGCCTTTTTTGGTAATTTCCCGTTAGCAATTGCCCAAGCGTGTTGCGATGGCCTCTAGCCGTCGCCGTTTTTGCGTGCGGGTGTCTATGCGTTTTTCAGGCGTGTCAGCAGTTGTCTTCGCTTGCATGGCCATGGCCGGCTGTTCGTCCAGCTCTGGCCTGGGCGATCTTTTGGCGCAGGCGCGGCCTCCTTCGAAGGAGACGACGAGTTCCGTCACCAGGCCGAACAGCCCGGTGCCTGAGGCAACAATCCCATCGGTCGCGGTAAGTGAAGCCCCGCTGCAGCGAACCGAGCCGCAGGAAGTGCTGGCCTGGGCCGGTCCCGTGCCGCAGGCTTCGGTGCCGCAGGCGACGACCATGGGCATGCCGATCCCGGCCGAGAAGCCCCTGGCCATGCTAGCGCCCCCGCAGCCGATGGCTCGCGCCACCCGGGGACAGCGCTCGCGAATCTACAGTCGTCAGTTCCGCGACGCCAAACCGATCAATTTCGGCAGGGCCTCACCCAGGGCGTTGGCCGTGCATGGCGTCGACGTGTCGCGCTGGCAGGGCGACATAGACTGGCCGAAGCTGCGCACGCAGGGCGCCAACTTCGCCTATATCAAGGCCACCGACGGTGGCGACCATCTCGACCCGATGTTCAGGACAAACTGGCGCGGGGCCCAGGAAGCCGGGCTGAAGCGCGGCGCCTACCACTTCTTCTACTGGTGCCGCACTGCCGGGGAACAGGCCGACTGGTTCATCCGCAACGTGCCGCGCGAGCCGAACGCGCTGCCGCCCGTCATCGACGTCGAATATAATGGCGAGTCGAGCTGCAAGCGACGCCTGTCGCCGGAGAAGATCCGCGAAAAGATGCAGGTGTTCATGGACAAGCTGGAGCGCCACTACGGCCAACGCCCGATCATCTACACCGCCCCGGACTTCTATCGCGACAACCTTCAGGGTGCGTTCCTGAACTATCCGTTCTGGCTCAGGGCCGTGGCCGAGCATCCGTCAAAGGTCTATCCGGGCCGGAAGTGGGTGTTCTGGCAGTATTCGGGGTCGGGCCTGTCGCACGGCGTCGCCGGCAAGGTCGACCTCAACGTCTTCCACGGCAGCGAGGAACAGTGGCACGACTGGGCCGACGCTCGCTCGAGCTGAGGCCTCGCGGGCGGCCTTTGCCCCCGCCGTTTCACAGCCGCCCGGAAACCGGGCGGCATGCCCCCTCTGAACGGTCTTACATCAGATCGTATTCGATGAAGCCGGTACGCCGCGCCACGTGGTCGTAGAGCTTGCGTGCGGTGGTGTTGGTCTCGTGCGTCATCCAATAGACGTTGGACACGCCGATCTTGCCCGCTTCCTGCTTCACCGCCTGGATCAGGGCAGCGCCAACGCCCTTGCCCCGCGTTTCGGGCGTAGTGAACAGGTCCTGCAGGTAGCAGTTGTTGACGATCGACCAGCCGGAGCGGTGATAGAGATAGTGCACCAGCCCCACCGGCTTGCCGTCGATCAGCGCCAGAAAGCCCTTGGGCTCGAACTCGCCTTCAGTGAACAGGCGCTTCCAGGTGGTCTGGTAGACCTCCTCCGGCACGGTGGTCTTGTAGAATTCGAGATAGGCGGTCCAGAGCCGGCGCCAGTCGTCATGGTCGGCCTGCTGGAAGGGGCGGATGACTACGTCGCTCATTGGGGTCCCTAGCGCTGATATTTGATGAAAGGCGTGGCATGGGCGAGCTTGTCGTAGAGCTTGCGCGCCGTTTCGTTGAAATCCTGCGTGAGCCAGTAAGTCTGCGCGGCCTCGTGCTTGTCGGCTTCCGAATACACCGCTTCGATCAGCGCCCGGCCGATGCCCTTGCCGCGGATTTCGGGATCGGCAAACAGATCCTGCATGTAGCAGCGCGGATTCCATTCGGAGGTGGAGGAGACGAAGAAATAGTGGGCGAGCCCGACGACCTTGCCGTCGACCTCTGCGGCGAATCCGAAAGGCTCTCCGCTGCCTTCCAGAAGCCGCGACCAAAGCCGGTCGGTCACGCGCGGCTCGACGCTACGCTTGTAGAACGTGTTGTAGCCCTGCCAGAGCTTTTCCCAATGCGCCCTGTCTTCTGGAGCAAATCGGCGGATTGTTACTTCGGTCATTGCTGTTCCATCGCTTGTTCGTAGCGGGACAGACTTGCTGAAACCTCGTTGTAGCGCCATCGGGCCAGATAACGGAAATCGCTGGCCGTTCGGCAGCCCCCTCATCGCTTGGGGAGGGAGCTGCGAAGCAAATCGGCTTAAGGCGCTTACCCCTGCCGTCTGGCCATGAACGCCATACGCTCGAACAGATGCACGTCCTGCTCGTTCTTCAGCAGCGCGCCGTGCAGCTTGGGCAGCGCGTTCTTGGCGTCGGCGCGCAGATCGGCCGGATCGACATCGTCGGCCACCAGAAGCCTGATCCAGTCGAGCGCCTCGGAGGTGGACGGCTTCTTCTTCAGTCCCGCCACTTCGCGCACTTCGTAGAACTGCGTCAGCGCCGCGCGCACCAGGCTCTGCTTGATGCCCGGGAAATGGACTTCGACGATCTTGGCCAGCGTCTCGGCATCGGGGAAGCGGATATAGTGGAAGAAGCAGCGGCGCAGGAAGGCGTCTGGTAGCTCCTTCTCGTTGTTCGACGTGATGATGACGATCGGCCGTTGCCGCGCGCGGATCGTCTCGCCGGTCTCGTAGACGAAGAACTCCATCTTATCCAGTTCCTGCAGCAGATCATTGGGGAACTCGATGTCGGCCTTGTCGATTTCATCGATCAGCAGCACCACCTTGCGGTCGGCGGCAAACGATTCCCACAGCTTGCCGCGGCCGATGTAGTTGGTGATGTCGTTGAAACGGTCGTCGCCGAGCTGGCTGTCGCGCAGGCGCGAGACAGCGTCATATTCATAGAGTCCCTGCTGGGCCTTGGTGGTGGATTTGACATGCCATTCTATGAGGTCGAGACCCAGTGCCGCCGCCACCTGCTTGGCAAGTTCGGTCTTGCCGGTGCCCGGCTCGCCCTTGACCAGCAGCGGCCGCTCCAGCGCGATCGCCGCATTGACGGCCACCATCAGATCCTTCTCGGCGACATAGGCCGTTGTGCCTTCAAAACGCATTCCAAACTCCGCTTTCATGCCGGCCGGGAGATTAGGTGCACCCAGCCATCACAGCAAGGCGCCGGAGCCGTTTTGCGTCGGCCTGTCGCGCCTTGATCGTAATTTTGCTGCACTGCAATATATAGACTGGACACAGCCCGGACAAAGGACCTCGCCATGAACGCCAAAAAGACCGCCATCGTTACCGGCTCAACCTCGGGCATCGGCTTGGCTGTCGCCAATGCATTGGCGGCCCAAGGCTGCAACATCGTGGTCAATTCCTTCTCCAACAGGAGCGAAGACCATGAGATCGCGGAGAAGATCGCCGCCGACCACAAGGTCAAGGCGATCTATGTCGAGGCCGACATGTCGGATCCGGGAGCATGCCGCGCGCTGGTGGCCAAGGCGGCCGAGAATTTCGGCTCGATCGACATCCTCGTCAACAATGCCGGCATCCAGTATGTCGCGCCGATCGAGGATTTCCCGATCGAGAAATGGAATGCGATCATCGCCATCAACCTTACCTCGTCCTTCCACACGATTGCCGCGGCAATACCCTTCATGAAGGAGCAGGGCTGGGGACGGATCGTCAACATCGCCTCCGCACACGGGCTGGTCGCCTCGCCGTTCAAATCGGCCTATGTCTCGGCCAAGCACGGCATCCTCGGGCTCACCAAGACGGTGGCGCTGGAGGTGGCGACCTTCGGCATCACCTGCAATGCCATCTGCCCGGGCTATGTGCTGACGCCGCTGGTCGAGGCGCAGATCCCCGACCAGATGAAGGCGCACAAGATGGATCGCGAGACCGTCATCCGCGAGGTGATGCTCGAAAAGCAGCCGACCAAGGAGTTCGTTACCGTCGGGCAGATCGGGGCGGCCGCCGCCTTCCTCTGCTCTGATGCCGCCGCACAGATCAACGGCACGCATCTTTCCATCGACGGTGGCTGGACGGCGGCCTGATCGACGGCCGCGCAAGTCAAATCAACAGGAAACATCGACAGGAATACGCCATGACTGGAAACGGCAAGGCGGAGGAGAAGAAACCGATCAACATCGCGCTTCAGGGGGGCGGCTCGCATGGCGCCTTTTCATGGGGCGTGCTGGACCGCCTGCTGGAGGATGGGCGGCTCGAAATCGCGGCGGTGTCAGGCACCAGTGCCGGCGCCATGAACGCTGCCGCCCTCGCCGACGGTTGGGTGCGCGGCGGCGCCGAGGGCGCGCGCCAGAAGCTGCACGACCTCTGGCGTGCGGTTGCGCTCAAGGGGCGCTTCAGCCCCGTGCAGCGCATGCCCTGGGACGTGCTCTGGGGCAACTGGTCGGTCGAGCACACGCCGGGCTACATCTGGCACGACACGCTGTCACGAACGCTGTCGCCCTATGCAGCCAATCCCCTCAACATCAATCCGCTGCGCGACGTGGTGGCGGGCGAGATCGACTTCGACAACGTCCATTCCTGCAAGGCGATCAAGCTCTTCGTCTCGGCCACCAATGTCGAGACCGGGCAATTGCGCGTCTTCGAGCCGAACGAGATCACGCTCAATGTCATCATGGCCTCGGCCTGCCTGCCGCAGATCTTTCAGGCCGTCGAGATAGACGGCACGCCCTACTGGGACGGCGGCTATGGTGGCAATCCGGCGATCTTCCCCTTCTTCAGCGAAGCCAAGACCGACGACGTGCTGCTGGTGCAGATCAATCCCGTCACCCGTGAGGGAACACCCCGGACCGCCAACGAAATCCAGAACCGCATCGACGAGATCACCTTCAACGCTTCGCTCCTGCGCGAATTCCGGGCAATCGCCTTCATCAAGGAGCTGATCGCCGCCGGCCGGCTGCCGCATGGCGAATACCGCGACATCCGCATGCATCGCATCGACGCCGACGAGGCCTTCAAGGACCTGTCGGCCTCCTCCAAGGTCAATGCCGAATGGGCGTTCCTGGAATATTTGCGCGACCTTGGCCGCAACGCCGCCGGCGACTGGCTGGACGAGAATTTCGACGCAGTCGGCAACCAACCGACACTCGACCTGACCGACGAATTCCGCGGCCGCTTCGGCCCGTTGCAGCACACGAGCCCCGGCAAGCGCGTGCGCGAATTCCTGGCGACGCGCAAGAAGCCAGAGGCTGCCTAGCGGCGCGTTTCTAGACTTTCGAAACCCATGATGTGTTAAACTTGGGGGCTGGAAGTTCGAGGAGAAAATGCCATGCGCCTCACGGTCGACGGACAAGAGATCGACATCGACGCCGATCCCGATATGCCGCTTCTGTGGGCGCTGCGCGACCTTGCCGGCAAGAAGGGCCTGAAATTCGGCTGTGGCATTGCCGCCTGCGGCGCCTGCACGGTGCATGTGAATGGCGAGGCGGTGCGCTCCTGCACGCTGCTGGTGGGACAGTTGGACGGCCCCGTCACCACCATTGAGGGGCTTTCGACGGGCGGCAAGCTGCATCCCGTCCAGCAGGCCTGGCTGGAGGAACAGGTGCCGCAATGCGGCTACTGCCAGTCCGGCCAGATCATGAGCGCGGCCGCTCTTCTGGAGCATACGCCCTCACCCACCGACGCCGAGATCGACGAAGCCATGAGCGGCAATCTCTGCCGCTGCGGCACCTATCCCCGCATCCGCGCGGCGATCAAGCGCGCGGCAGCGCTGAAGGCGGGAGCCTGACATGGCAGGAAAGATCGCCCGTCGAACCTTCCTGATCGGTGCTGCGGCAATCGCCGGCGGCGTCGCCTTCGGCTACTACAGCTACCGCAAACCCTTCCCCAACCCGCTTGAAGGCGGGCTCCCCGACGGCGACGCGACCTTCAATCCCTATGTGAAGATCGCGCCCGACAACACCATCACGGTCATCGCGCCGCGCGCCGAGATGGGCCAGGGCGTCGCGACCACGCTCGCTGCACTGGTGGCAGAGGAACTCGACCTCGACCTTGCGGCGCTCAAGGTCGAGCATGGGCCGGTGGCCTCGGCCTACGCCAATATCGCCATCCTTCGCGACAGCTTGCCCTTCCCCGTCTTCGACGACTCCACGCTCGCCAATCTGGCGCGCGACGGCATGGAAGTCGTCGGCAAGTTCCTGGCCGTGCAGGCAACCGGCGGATCGTCCACCACGATTGACGCCTTCGACAAGATGCGCCATGCCGGCGCCGCAGCCCGCGAAATGCTGAAGGCGGCTGCAGCCAAGGAGTTCGGCGTTGCCGCCGCAACGCTGACCACGCGGGACGCCAAGGTCACCGACCCCGCCTCGGGCAGAAGCCTGACCTATGGCGAGCTTGCGGCCGCGGCAGCAAAGCTCGCGCCCCCCAGGGAGATCGCGCTGCGCGAGCGGAGCGAATGGCGCCTGCTCGGCAAGCCGCAGATGCGCACCGATATGCGCGCCAAAGTCACCGGCCAGCCGATATTCGGCATCGACGTCGACCTGCCCGACATGCTCTTCGGCACAGTGCGCATGAACCCGCATCTGGGTGGCGCGGTAGTCTCTCTCGACGCCTCCGAGGCCGAGAAGATGCTTGGTGTCATCAAGGTCGTGCCGATCAAGACCCATCTCGGCAATGGTTTCGGCGTGATCGCCAAATCCACCTGGCATGCGTTCCGGGCAGCCGATGCGGTGAAGGTCGAATGGGGCACGGCCCCCTACCCCGCCGACAGCGCCGGCATGTGGCAGGTGCTGGCCGATGCCGCGGCCCAAAACGGCTCGGTGATGCGCAACGACGGCAATGTCGAGGCCCAGTTCGCCGACGCCTCGCCCGAGCGGCTGATCGAGGCCGAATATCGCGTGCCCTTCCTGGCTCACGCCGCCATGGAACCGATGAACGCCACAGCACAGCTGGAGGACGGCGTGCTCGACATCTGGGCGCCCAACCAGGCGCCGTCGCTGCTCCGCACGCTCTGCGCCCGCGAGGCCGGGATAGCCGAGGCCAAATGCAACGTTCATGTCACCTATCTCGGCGGCGGCTTCGGGCGGCGGCTAGAAGCTGACTACGCGCTCTATGCTACCAAGCTCGCGCAAGCCGCCGACGGCCGGCCGGTGAAGGTGACCTGGACGCGCGAGGAAGACATCACGCACGATGCCTATCGGCCCGCAGCCCTCGGCCGCTTCCGCGCCCGGCTGGACGAGACGGGCATGCCGGTGGCGGTCGATCTCAAGGTGATCTCGCTGTCGATCATGGCAAGCGTGCTGCCGCGCTTCTACCCGATGCTTATGGCGCTTGGCCCCGACAAGACGCTGACCGACGGCCTGTTCAACCAGCCCTACACGATCCCGAACTACCGCGTCGCCGGCGTGAAGGCAGAGCTTGCCGTGCCGGTCGGCTTCTGGCGCTCGGTCGGCAACTCGGTCAACGGCTTCCTGCACGAAGCCTTCATGGACGAGATCGCAACCGCCGGCGGCATCGACCCGGTCGAACTGCGCAAGCGGCTGATGGCCAACTATCCCACCGCCGTGAAGGTGGTGGAGAAGGTCGCCGCCATGTCGAACTGGGCCGAGAAGCTACCGGCAGGCAAGGCGAAAGGTTTTGCTTTCGTGCTCAGCTTCGGAAGCTGGGTGGCCGAGGTCGTGCAGATCGCAGAGACACCGCAGGGCATCCTAATCGAGAAGGTCTGGATCGCCGCCGATGTCGGCACCGCGCTCGACCCCGGCATCATAGAGGCGCAGCTGACCTCGGGTGCGGTCTTCGGGCTTTCGGCCGCCATCGGCCAAGAGATCACCTTTGCTGACGGTATAGTCGAACAGACGAACTTTCATGATTTCGACGCAATGCGCATGTCTCAATGCCCGGCATTCGAGGTCGCGATTCTGGAGAACGCGCCGCAGATGGGAGGGGTCGGGGAAATCGGCACACCGCCATCGCTTCCTGCGCTTGCCAATGCAGTATTCGCGCTTAAGGGCAAACGCATTCGGGCTTTGCCGTTGAACAAGGAAGTGACGTTCGCCTGACCTCATCATCGATTTCCTGGAGGGGTCGCATGATGCAAGGTTTACGTAACATTCCCATGCGAAGAGCTCGACCGAGCTTTTGCAGCCGGAAAATATTCGGCCGATGTGTCGGCAACGCCGAAAGATAAGCGTCTTTCAAGGACTCATGTGTAAAGCATGGTTCCTGACAACCCATTGTCAGGATTTGTCGTCCGATGAATTTTTCTGACTGTTTTGGGATTTGACTTTGATGTACGAAACGCCGCTCGTCGGTTGACGTGGGATATAACCGATTGAATCCGGCCGGGGACGCACCCATATCGAGCGGCAAGCCTGCAAATGACCGTGGTCTCGCCGGGGACCCAAGTATTGGAAATGATCATGGCCAAGGTTAGGTTTCACAAGCTTGCCGCTATAGGTGTGCTTATTGGTTTCGCCGCCTGGATGGGCACGGGCGAATTTTCTTCCGTCGGCAGCGCGGCCGCCGAGGCCGAAAAGAAGCCGACAGCAGCCGAGCAGCCCAAGGCACCCACGCGTACGGTCGCGGTGATCGCGCCGCCGCGCGTCGTGCATGCCCGCGCCATCCGCATGTCCGGCCAGACCGAGGCCGACAAGCGCGCCGTGCTCGCCACGCGCGTGGGCGGCATCATCGCCAAGCTGCCGGTCAAGCAGGGCCAGCACGTCAAGGCGGGCGACCTGGTGCTGATGCTCGATGCGGAGGAAAAGACCGCCGCCGTCGAGACCGCGCGCCAGCTGGTTGCACAGCGCGAGGCCGAGGCCGACGCCCAGGAGCGCCTGGTCAAGTCCGGCAACTCACCCAAGCTGCAGTCCGACATCGTCCGCTCCGCGCTTGCGGCGGCCAGGTCTCAGCTCGAGGCCGCGCAGGCCGAGCTTGCCCGCACCCAGGTCAAGGCGCCGTTCGACGGCGTCATCGATCGCGTGCCGGTCGAGCCCGGCAGCTCGATCATGGCCGGCGGCGAAGTGGCCACCATCCTCAGCCTCGATCCGATCGTGGCCAAGGGCGAGATCAGCGAACGCGACCTGAGCTACGTCAAGATTGGCGACGATGCCGAGGTAAAGCTCGTCAATGGTGAGACGGCTAAGGGCACCGTGCGCTACATCAGCCGCGACGCCTCGACGTCCACCCGCACGTTCCGCATAGAAATAGCGGTTCCCAATCCCGAGGCCACGATACCGGCCGGCATGACGGCCGAGATCACAGTCAGCGCCCAGCCCGCCGAAGCGGTCATCCTGCCGCGCTCGGTGGTGACGCTGAGCAGCAATGGCGACCTCGGTATCCGTACCGTCGACAAGGACCACAAGGTCTCCTTCCACCCGATCGACATCGTCGACGACACTCCGTTCGGGCTGGTGCTCGGCGGCATTCCGTTCGACGCGAACATCATCGTGGCCGGTCAGGACCTCGTCTCCGATGGGGACACGGTGGAAGCCGTCACTGCCGACGCAGAAATGATCAAGAAGCTTGCCGGCGCCCCTAGCGGCGGCCTCCCGCAATAAGGCGCCTCGCGGCGCCCGCCTGATACGACAAAGGTCGAAACATGGGTATCGTCGGCTACGCAATCCGCAATGCGCGGCTTACGCTTTCCTTCATGGTGTTTTTCCTGATCGCCGGTGCGCTGGCGTATCAGTCGATTCCCAAGGAAGCCGAACCGGACATCAAGATTCCGATCATCTATGTGAGTCTTGCCTATAACGGCATCTCACCGGAGGACTCCGAGCGGCTGCTGTTGCGGCCGGTCGAAACGCGCATGAAAAGCCTCTCCAACGTCAAGGAGATGCGCTCGGCCGCCTATCAGGGCGGTGGCTACGTGCTGATCGAGTACAATGCCGGCGCGAACCTCTCGACCGCGCTGGAGGACGTGCGCGCCAAGGTGCAGGACGCCAAGCGCGACCTGCCGCAAGGCTCCGAGGAACCGACCGTCAACGAGGTCAACCTCTCCGAATTTCCGGTGCTGGTTGTGACACTGGCCGGCAACGTGCCGGAACGGGCGCTGACTGCCGCCGCGCGCGAACTGCGCGACCGCATCGAAGAGGTGCCGGGCGTTCTGCAGGCTGACCTGCGCGGCGCCCGCGACGATCTGGTCGAGGTCATCATCGACCCGGTCAAGCTCTCCTCCTATGGCCTGCGCCTCGACCAGCTCATGGCGGGCGTCGGCGCCTCCAACAGCCTCGTTGCCGCCGGCAATATCGAGGGTGCCGAAGGCCGCTATGCCATCAAGGTGCCCTCGCTGATCGAGACGCCGGAGGACGTCGCCAACCTGCCGATCGTCGCCGGTCCCAACGCCGTGGTTCGGGCGAAGGACATCGCCACCGTCCGTTCGACCTACAAGGACGCCGAGACCATCGCTCGTCTGGACGGCAAGCCGGCAATCGCCATCGAGGTGAAGAAGCGCACCGGCGCGAACCTCGTCGAGACCGTCGACGCGGTGAAGGCGGTGGCCGATGGCTTCGCCAAGAAGCTGCCGGAAGGCAGCGTGGTCTCCTACAGCCAGGACAAGTCGACCTCGATCCGCCAACTGCTGGGCGACCTGCAGAACCATGTGATGATCGCCGTCATCCTGGTGTTCATCATCATCCTCTACGCGCTGTCCGGCCGGGCTTCGATGTTGATCGGCCTGGCGATCCCGACCTCGTTCCTGCTCGGCATATTGATGCTGTCGCTAGCCGGCTTCACGGTCAATATCGTGGTGCTGTTCAGCCTGATCCTGGCGGTGGGCATGCTGGTGGACGATGCCATCATCGTCACCGAGTTCGCCGAGCGGCGCATGGCCGAGGGCATGGATAAGAAGGACGCCTACGCGATGGCCGCAAGCCGCATGGCCGGCCCGGTCATCGCCGCCACCATGACGCGCATCGCCGCCTTCTCGCCGCTGTTGTTCTGGCCGGGCATCGTCGGCGAGTTCATGAAGTACATGCCGATCACGCTGATCGTGACGCTTTCGGCCTCGATGCTCTACGCCCTGGTGTTCACGCCCACGCTGGGCGCCATCTTCGGCAAGGCGCATCACGAGCCCGAACACAAGGACGGGCTCTACATGGGCACCGTCAAGCTTGCCGTGCGCCATCCCCTCATCACGATGGTTCTGGCGGTTGCCCTGCTGGTCGCGGTGCCGTGGGTCTATGCCCACAAGGGCAAGGGCGTCGAGTTCTTCCCCAACGTCGAGCCGGAATACGGCCTGCTCTACGTGCATGCCCGCGGCAACCTCTCGCTAGCCGAAATGGACGCGGCGGTCGCACAGGCCGAGAAGCGCATTCTCGGCTGGCCGGGCGTGAAATCGGTCTACACCCGCGCTGGCAAGACCACCGGCGGCGGCAACAATGTCGACGAGGATGTCGTTGGCGTCATCCAGTACGAATTCGTCGACTGGCGCCAGCGCAAGCCGGCGCATGAGGTGCTGAGCGAACTGCGCACGGCAATGGCCGGCATTCCCGGCGTGAACGTCGAAGTGCAGGTGCCGGAAGCCGGCCCGCCCACCGGCAAGGCGATCCAGGTGCGCCTGTCGGCCGTCGACCCCGCTGGCCTGAACGACAAGGCCAAGGAGGTCGCCGCGATGCTGAAGACGATCCCTGGCGTCATCGACGTATCCGACGGCTTGCCGCCGCCGGGCATCGACTGGGCGCTTAAGATCGACCGGAGCAAGGCTGCCCAGTATGGCACCAGCCCCTATGCGGTCGGTTCCGTCGTCCAGTTGGTGACCAACGGCCTAAAACTGTCCGACTACCGGCCGGCCGGTGCCGACGACGCCGTCGACATCCGCCTGCGCCTGCCGGAGGATCGCCGCACGCTCTCGACGCTCGACCAGATGCGCGTGGAAACCGCCCAGGGCTCGGTGCCGATCTCGAACTTCGTCACCCGCGAGCCCCAGCAGAAGGTGGGCATCCTCAACCGCATCGACGGCCAGCGCACCATAGTGGTGCAGGCCAACGTCGCCAGCGGCGTGCAGCCGGCGGCAGCGCAGGCGGCGGTGACCGACGCGATGAAGAAGATGGACCTGCCCGGCATCCGCTGGAAGCTGGCGGGCCAGGACGAGGAGAGCAAGGCGGCCAGCCAATTCCTGGGCAAGGCCTTCGGCGCGGCGCTGTTCCTGATCTTCATCGTGCTGCTGGCGCAGTTCAACAAGTTCGGCAGCGTGCTGATGGTGCTGTCCTGCGTAATCATGTCGACCATCGGCGTGTTCCTTGGCCTGCTCATCACCGGCCAGCCCTTCGGCATCGTCATGTCGGGCATCGGCGTCATCGCTCTGGCCGGTGTTGTGGTGAACAACAACATCGTGCTGATCGACACCTATGACCGGCTGCGCCACGAAGGCTGGGACAAGATGGAAGCGGTGCTGCAGACCTGCCGCGAACGTGCTCGTCCGGTGGTGCTCACCGCACTGTCGGCCATCTTCGGCGTGCTGCCGATCGCCTTCGGCCTCGGGCTGGAAATCTTCCATCACGAGACGACCATCAGCGCGCCGTCGACCCAGTGGTGGATCTCGCTGTCGAGCGCCATCGTCTTTGGTCTGTCGTTCGCGACGATCCTGACGCTGATCGTCACGCCGGCGATGCTGATGGTGTTCACCCGCAGCAAGGACAGCCGCGTCAGCCGCTTCCTCAATCGCGTGTTCCGCCGCAAACGGAAGGCCGATGCAGCAACTGAGGAACCGGCCCTGGACTCCAATACCGTCGCCTATCCCAAGGCGGCCGAATAACGAAACAGCGCCGCACGCCGACTGAACGGCGTGCGGCGCATTTTTCCGGGCATCCTGCGCCAGCCGCCCCCGACAGGAACCACAGTATAAGCCCCGCATTGTCACCCCGTTGAAGCGCTTCAATGGAGGGACACTCATGACGCTCACCACTCTTCTGGTCATCCTCCTCATTCTGATCCTTGTCGGCGCCGTACCGGCATGGCCGCATTCGCGCGGCTGGGGCTATGGTCCTTCCGGCATCGTCGGCATCATCCTGATCGTGTTGCTGATCTTGTTGCTGATGGGCCGGATTTGATCAGACCACCGGCCGACAGGCGAACGCCCGCAGCAAGGCCTGCTACGGGCGTTTTGATCCTTGCACCGTCGTCAGGCAGCCTTCTCGCGCATGGCACCCGCAATACCGAGATCGGCGAGTGACTGAGCCACCGCTTCATCGAGCGGCGTGTGTGGGATGGTTCCGATGATGCCTTCCAGCCGCGACGACACCAGCCGGTGCTCCTCGAAGCGCAGATAGGACATCGACAGGATGGCCTTCCACATCGGCACAAACGGGCTGCCCGCGCGCAGCACCCACCACGGCATGGAGGCGAGCTTGAGCTTGCGCCCCATGGCCTTCTCAGCCGCCGCCTTTATCTGGAGGTCGGTCACCGCATGGCCGGGAAAGTTCAGGTTCTCATAGGCACCGAGCGTGTCGCGCTTGCCAGCCAGGGCGACGAAGGCCGCCGCGAAATCCGGCAGATAGGCCCACTCATGCACCAGATCGACCGGCCCCGGCGCGGTGTAGACGCCCTTGGCGAGCTTGGAGGCGACGACCAGGTCGAACCATGAGCCGGTACCCGTGCCGCCGAAGAAGTCTCCGGCACGAAGCACGATCGTGCGAACCCGGCCCGCAGCCGCCTCGCGGCGGAACAGTTCTTCCATGGCAACGCGGATGCGTCCCTTTTCGGTCGTCGGACGCTCGGGGGTCTCCTCGGTAATGACCGCCGGCATGGGCGACCCGAAATTGTAGACCGTGCCCGGGAAGAGGTGCAGGGCGCGGTTGGCATGGCAGGCGGCCATCACGTTCTCCGCCATGGGCAGGACGGTGCTCCAGTCGGAATAGATGGGGTTCAGCCCATTGAAGACGATGTCCACGCCTTGTGTGGCCCGGATCAGCGAGTGCCTGTCGAGCGCGTCGCCGGCGACGGCTTCCGCCCCGTACAATTCGGCCGGCAGCTTGCCGTCGCGGGTCACCGCCCGCACCTCGTATCCGGCATCGAGAAAGGCCTTTGCGACGACCCGGCCAAGCCGGCCACGGGCACCCAGAATTGCGATCTTGGTCATGTCGGTCACTCCTGTTTGTGTGAGTAACCTTCATATGATCCATGCATGTGCGAATTGAAATTGACTGAAATCGGCGTTCTGTTATTCAATTTCGAATATGAACGAGATCGACTGGAACCTTATCAGAAGCTTCGTTGCTGTCGCAGAGACCGGCAGCCTTTCGGCCGCCGCGCGCCAGCTTGCCGCCAGCCAGCCCACGCTCGGCCGCCATATCGCGGAGCTCGAGCAGGCGCTTGGCGTGACACTCTTCCGGCGCGGCCGCCAGGGCTATGTGCTGACCGAAGCCGGCAGCCTGCTATTCGAGCGCGGCCGCGCCGTGCATGAGGAGGCGACTGCTTTTTCGCGGCTCGCGCTGGGCTCGGTGGAAGCCATCGAGGGCACGGTCCGCATAGCCGCAAGCGAGATCGTCGCGGCCTGCGTACTGCCCGAAATCCTTGCACGCCTCGGGGTCGAGGAGCCGGCCATCGAGGTCGAGATCGTCGCCTCCAACCAGGTCGAGAACCTGTTGCGCCGTGACGCCGACATCGCAATACGGATGGTGCGGCCGGCGCAGAACGAGTTGATGGCACGAAAGGTCACCGACATTCCGCTGCGCGCCTGCGCGGCGACTAGCTATCTCGACCGGCGCGGGCGGCCGGAGCGGCTCGAGGATTTGCGCGGGCACGACCTGATCGGCTTCGACCGCAGCGATGAAATCATCCGCGGCCTCGAGCGCTACTTGCCAGGGCTGACGCGGCATGCCTTCCGCCTGCGCAGCGACAATCACATCGTGCTCTGGGAAGCAACGCGAGCCGGCAACGGCATCAGCATTGCGCAGGAACCTCTCATCCGGCGGGAGCCAGGTGTCGAGTTCGTGCTCCCCGACCTGCCCCTGCCCACGCTCCCGGTGTGGCTTGCCATGCATCGCGACGTGCGCGCCAGCGTCCGCATCCGCCGCGTGGCGGACTTTCTTCAGGACGAGCTGAAGCGCTACTCGGCCGGCTGAGCCGCCGGCGCGAAGTCGGCGTGGCGGGCCAGGCCCGACATCAGGAACACGACGATCAGCAGCGCCGACACCGAGATAAAGACCGGCGCAAAGCCCGTGTGCTGGCCGACGAAACCGATGGCCGACGGCGCCATCAGGATGCCCGAATAGCCCATGGTGGTGACCACGCTCATGCCCCCGCCGGCCGACAGGCCCGGCTGGTTGCCGGCCGCCGAAAAGATGATCGGCACCATGTTGGCAATGCCGAGCCCGCAGAAGGCAAAGGCCGCAATGGCGACCCAGGGCGTCGGCGCAAAGCCGGCGACAAGCATGCCCGAGGCCGCGATCAGGCTGGAGACGCGAAGCGTGGTTACGGCGCCGAAACGGTTGCGCACCGCATCGCCCATGAAGCGCACCGTCGCCATGGTTCCGGCAAAGAAGGCAAAGGCGAGGCCGGCAGTGGCAAGGTCGGCGCCATGCTCCTGCTTGAGATAGAGCGCCGCCCAATCGAGCACTGAGCCCTCGGGGATCATCGAGAGCAGCGCCATCAGGCCCACGAGGTAGACGGCCGGGCTCTTCGGCAGCGAGAACTTCTTGTGCTCGGTAACGATGTGCCGCTCCTCGACGATGAGATGGCGAAGCGACAGCGAAAGCAGAATGGCCGCGACGATCGTCACCAGCACGGCGTGGACGAGATGGCCATAGTTCTGGATGGCAAAGCCACCCAGGCCGCCGCCGACAAAGCCGCCCAGGCTCCAGAAGCCGTGCGAGGAGGACATGATGGCGCGCGACAGTCGCTTTTCCACGGCCACCGCATTGGAGTTCATGGCCACGTCCATGCCACCGATGACGCCGCCGAACAGGAACATGGCCACTGCGGCCGTTGGTACGTTGGGAGCCAGTGCAACGATCAGCAGGCCGAAGGTGGCGGCCGCGCCGAACCAGCGCACAACGCTGCGGGAGCCATAACGCGAGATCAGGTAGCCGCACCACGACATGAAGACCACGGCCCCGGCGCCGAAGAGCAGGATGAGCAGGCCAAGGGTGAACTCGCTGATGCCGAGGCGAGTGAGGAACACCGGAATCTGCGGCGCCCAGGAACCGGTCATGAAGCCGTTGACGAAGAACGCCGTGGCAACGGCCCAGCGACCGCGTTTTGCGGTTTCGATCATGTTCGAGGCGTGCATTGTGGCGTTCCGCGTCCAGTGGTTGTGCGAGGCGCGAATTTAAATCGGTTTAACCGACAGTCAACACGCTAAATCCGGCGAAATATTGGACCAGACGACGGCGGACCGTCCGTCATGATTGCAGCGCAACTAACCGAAATCGGCCCCGCTGTCCCCCTGGCAAAGTGTAGCGCCTTCCGAACCGGCCTCGAACGGCCGGCCCGGATTTCGCGGAGACCTGCTAGGCGAAGACGACCAAAAGGTCCTTGGCGTCGATCTGGTCGCCGGCCCTGACCAGCACTTCGGCAATCGTGCCGTCGCGCTCGGCGTGCAGCGCCGTCTCCATCTTCATCGCCTCGATGGATAGGAGCACGTCGCCGGCTTTCACCGCCTGCCCTGCGGCCACGGCGAGCGTGGAGACCACGCCCGGCATCGGCGCGCCGACATGGGCGTCGGTGCCCGGCTCGGCCTTGCGGCGCGCCTTCGAGGCCGAGGCGCCATGCGCCCGGTCCGGTACCTTGACGCGGCGCGGCTGGCCGTTGAGCTCGAAGAACACGGTGACCATGCCCTTTTCATCGGTTTCGCCGATGGCTAGGCAGCGGATCACCAGCGTCTTGCCCTTCTCGATGTCGACGAAAACTTCGTCTTCCGGTTCCATGCCGTAGAAATAGACCGGCGTGGGCAGCACGCTGACCGGGCCATAGGTCTCCTGCGCGTTGGCGAAGTCCGAAAACACCTTCGGATACATAAGCCAGGCAGCGAACTCGAACTCGCTGAGCGAGCGGCCGAGCTTTTCCTCGATCTCCTTGCGGTTTGCCTTGAGGTCGGCGGGCTTGAGCAGCGAGCCGGGGCGAACTGTGATCGGCTTTTCGCCCTTCAGCGCCTTCTTCTGCAGCGCCGCAGGCCAGCCACCCGGCGACTGGCCGAGATCGCCACGCAGCATCGACACCACCGAATCCGGGAAGGCGATGTCCTTGTCGGGGTTCTCGACATCGGCGACTGTCAGGTCCTGGCTCACCATCATCAGCGCCATGTCGCCCACCACCTTGGAGGACGGCGTGACTTTCACGATGTCGCCGAACATCAGGTTCACGTCGTGATAGGCCTGCGCCACCTCGTGCCAGCGGGTTTCGAGGCCGAGCGAGCGCGCCTGCTCCTTGAGATTGGTGAACTGGCCGCCCGGCATCTCGTGCAGATAGACTTCCGAGGCCGGCCCCTTGAGGTCGCTTTCGAAGGCCGCATACTGGTTGCGCACCGCCTCCCAGTAGAACGAGATGCGGCGAATCCATTCCGTATCGAGGCGCGGGTCGCGCGCATCGCCCCTCAGCGCCTCGACGATGGAGCCGAGGCATGGCTGCGAGGTGTTGCCGGAGAAGGCATCCATGGCAGCATCGACCGCATCGACGCCACTTTCCACCGCCGCCAGCACCGTCGCCGCCGACAGGCCCGACGTGTCATGCGTGTGGAAATGGATCGGCAGGTCGGTCGCCTCGCGCAGCGCCTTGAACAGCACGCGCGCAGCACCCGGCTTCAACAGCCCGGCCATGTCCTTGACCGCTATGATATGTGCGCCCGCCGCCTCCAACTCCTTGGTGAGACCGACATAGTATTTCAGATCGTACTTGGCCCGCGCCGGATCCAGTATGTCGCCGGTGTAGCAGATCGCCGCCTCGCAGAGCTTGCCCTCGGCCACCACCGCATCCATGGCAACGCGCATGTTCTCGACCCAGTTCAGGCAGTCGAACACGCGGAACAGGTCGATGCCGCCGGCGGCCGCCTGGGCGACGAAGTGCTTCACGACATTGTCGGGATAGTTCGTGTAGCCGACGCCGTTGGCGCCGCGCAGCAGCATCTGCAACAGGATGTTGGGCGCAGCCTCACGCACGCGCGACAGGCGCTCCCACGGGTCTTCCGTCAGGAAGCGCATCGCGACGTCGAAGGTCGCCCCGCCCCAGCATTCGAGCGACAGAAGCTGCGGCAAGGCGCGGGCATAGGTGCCGGCGATGCGGGCGACGTCGTAGGTGCGCATGCGCGTCGCCAAGAGCGACTGGTGTGCGTCGCGCATCGTGGTGTCGGTGACGAGAACTTGCTTCTGCTCGCGCATCCACGCCGCAAATTTCTCCGGGCCCAGCGCATCGAAACGCTGCTTGGTTCCATCGGGCACCGGTCCGGTGAACCACGGAATGACAGGTGCTGCAGCCTCGGGATCGGGACGCGCACGGCCGCGCGTTTCGGGATGGCCGTTGACCGTGACATCGGCGAGATAGTTCAGCAGCTTGGTGGCACGGTCCTGCCGCTTCACCTGGGCAAACAGCTCCGGCGTCGTGTCGATGAACCTCGTGGTGTAGCTGTTCGCCTGGAAGGCAGGGTGGGTGATGATGGCTTCGAGGAAGGTCAGGTTGGTCGCCACGCCGCGAATGCGGAACTCACGCAGCGCCCGGTGCATGCGCGCGATCGCCTCGCCGGGCGTCGGCGCCCAGGCGGTCACCTTCTCAAGAAGCGGATCGTAGTAGCGTGTGATCACCGCGCCCGAATAGGCGGTGCCGCCGTCGAGGCGGATGCCGAAACCGGTCGCGCCGCGATAGGCGGTGATGCGGCCATAGTCGGGGATGAAGTTGTGCTCCGGGTCCTCGGTGGTGATGCGGCACTGCAGGGCATGGCCGTTCAGCCTGATATCGGCCTGGGCCGGCACGCCCGACTCCGGCGTGCCGATGGCAAAGCCGTCGAGGATGTGTATCTGCGCCTTGACGATGTCGATGCCCGTCACCTCCTCGGTGACCGTGTGCTCGACCTGGATGCGCGGATTGACCTCGATGAAGTAGAACTTGCCGGTGTCGGCATCCTGCAGGAACTCGACCGTGCCGGCGCCGATATAGCTGGTCTCCTTGGCGAGCTTCAGCGCATGGCCGCACAGTTCCTGGCGCAGTTCGTTGCTGAGATACGGCGCGGGCGCGCGCTCGACCACCTTCTGGTTACGACGCTGGATGGAGCAGTCGCGCTCGAAGAGGTGCACGGCGTTGCCATGCGTGTCGCCTAGCACCTGCACCTCGACATGGCGGGCGCGCTCGATCAGCTTTTCGAGATAGACTTCGTCCTTGCCGAAGGCGGCTTTGGCCTCGCGCTTGCCTTCCATCACCTCACGGGCAAGGTCGGCCTCGGAGCGGATGGCGCGCATACCGCGCCCGCCGCCGCCCCACGATGCCTTGAGCATGACCGGATAGCCGATCTCGGCAGCGAGCTTCTTGACCTCTTCGATATCGTCGGGAAGCGGCTCGGTTGCCGGCACCACCGGCACGCCGACCTCGATGGCGAGGTTGCGGGCGGCCACCTTGTTGCCCAGCCGGCGCATGGTTTCCGGCTTCGGGCCGATGAAGGTGATGCCGGCTTCGGCGCAGGCTTCGGCGAATTCAGGGCTTTCGGACAACAACCCATAACCGGGATGGATCGCATCGGCGCCGGAAAGCCGGGCAACGCGCAGCACCTCCTCGATCGACAGATAGCTCTCGATCGGCCCGAGGTCGCGGGTCAGGTGCGGACCGCGGCCCACCTGGTAGGATTCGTCCGCCTTGAACCGATGCAGCGAATATTTGTCCTCCTCGGCCCAGATCGCCACGGTTTTGAGCCCCAGCTCATTGGCGGCGCGAAACACGCGGATAGCGATTTCGGAACGGTTGGCGACGAGGATTTTGCTGATGGGCAAGGACGGTCTCCGCTTACGTTAGGAGAGGAAGGTCGCCCGTCTGCATTAACCCTGGAAATGCTGCAGTGCAAACACAAATCGCGACAGAGTTTTGTCGGTAAAAGACATCGTTGCCGACAAACAAAAATGCCCGGCGCAAGCGCGCCGGGCATTTCCTTGAGCCAAGAACTTCAGTCGACGATTAGTTGATCTGGAAGTAGTTGAACTTGCCGTCGTCGCCCTTCTTCCACTGGTAGACGACATAGTCGGCGTCCGTACGGTCGCCCTTGTCGTTGAAGGAAAGCTCACCCAGAACCGTCTTGAACGGGCCCTTCGCCTTGATTGCCTTGGCGACTTCCTGCGGGTCGTTGGAGCCGGCAGCCGCCGCGGCCTGCGCAATCACCTGCGTGGCAGCGTAGGAGTAGAGCGTGTAGGCTTCCGGCTCGAAACCGGAGGCACGGAACTTCTCGACCACTTCCTTCGCATTCGGGTTGTTGCGCGGATCCGGACCGAAGGTGTTGTAGGTGCCCGCAACAGCGTCACCGGCGATCGAGGCAAGCTCGTTCGACACGATGCCGTCGCCCGAGAACAGCGGCGCCTTCAGGCCCTGGTCGGCCGACTGGCGGATGATCAGACCGGCTTCGGTGTGCAGACCGCCCCAGTAGATCATGGTGACGCCGGCTTCCTTCATCTTGGCGATCAGCGCAGAGAAGTCCTTGTCGCCAACGTTGATGCCTTCATACATGACTTCCTTCTTGCCGGCCGCGTTCAGAGCCTTCTTGGTCTCGTCGGCAAGGCCCTGGCCATAAGGCGTCTTGTCATGGATGACGGCCACCTTTGCGTCGGGGAAGTGCTTGGCGATGTAGGCGCCGGCAACCTCGCCCTGCTGGTCGTCACGGCCGCAGGTACGGAACGTGTTCCACAGACCGCGCTCGGTGAAGACCGGGTTGGTCGCGGCCGGGGTCACCTCGAGGATGCCGTTTTCAGCATAGACTTCCGATGCCGGGATCGAAACGCCCGAGTTGAAGTGACCGACGACGAACTTGACGCCATCAGCAACGAACTTGTTGGCGACCGAGATGCCCTGCTTCGGGTCGGAGACGTCGTCGCCGACGGAGATCTTGATCTTCTCGCCATTGATGCCGCCAGCGGCGTTGATGTCGGCTGCCGCCTGCTCGGCACCCTTCTGGAGCTGGGCACCGAAAGCAGCGTTCGGACCAGTGATCGGGCCAGCAACGCCCATGAGGACATCCGCCCATGCGCTACCGCTAAAGGCCAGCATCGCAGTCAGCGCAACTGCGGACAACAGTGATTTTTTCATTGAGACACTCCCATTAGATGGGCAGGCGAGGATGATGCTTTCATGCGATGCCCACCCCTATCGCAGAAAGATAGTTTGCCGATTTTCCGGCTATTGTCACGCCGATTCGAAGTTGAAGCGGCGCTATTCTTTTGGGCTCAGGCCTTTGGCTTCCAGCTCAACAGGGAAGCTCTTTCGAAGAGCCAACTGTATTGTGTCACCATCTGGTTGGTGCGCGTGTATCGGTACCCGAGCGACCCCAGAATGACGATGACGATGGTGTCGACGACGTAGTAGTGCAGCGAGAACATCGTGCCTTCGAAGAGAGCATGATGAATAAAGCGCACGCCTAGGCCGAGCAGCAGCAAGTAAAGCAGCAGGTTGGTGTAGCTGCGCCAGGTCTGCGCGCAGGCCTTGCCTGTCATCCAGGCCGCCCAGCCGCCAATCAGGCAGGTCACCATCAAGAACTGCCAGATCGAGGCTTCCTCATAAAGAACGCCTTGCATTTCATTTCCTCCGGGCGGGCCTTTGCGACCCTGTTCCTCTTCGGCCATGTGCCCCGGCACATGGCCTGGCTTGCGTCGGGCTAGATCGAGATGGCTGATCGCCATCCCGTTCTTAGCTCTATTTTTGAAGCCCGATCTTGTCCGAAAAGTCTGCAACATTTCGCTGCGCGGACCTTCGGTTCGGGATCGTGCTCTAGTGCCGACCGCCTTCGAGATAGGCCGCGCGCACTTCCGGATCGGCAAGCAGGTCCTTGCCCGATCCGCTCATCGTCACGCTGCCGTTGACCATCACATAGCCGCGGTCGGCGAGCCTGAGCGCGCCGAAAGCGTTCTGCTCGACCAGGAACACGGTGAGGCCCTGCGTCTTGTTGAGCGTGCGGATGGCGTCGAAGATCTGCTTGACGATTAGTGGCGCCAGGCCCAGCGACGGTTCGTCGAGCAACAAAAGCTTCGGCCGCGCCATCAGCGCACGCGCGATCGACAGCATCTGCTGCTCGCCGCCCGACAGCGTGCCGCCGCGCTGGGTGATGCGCTCCTTGAGGCGCGGGAATAGTTCGAAGACCTTTTCCACGTCCTCATCGAAATACTGCAGGTTGTCGAGGCTGGCGCCCATCTGAAGGTTTTCCAGCACCGTCATGCGCGGGAAGATGCGCCGCCCTTCGGGCGACTGCGCGATGCGCAGCCTGGCGATCTCATGGGTCGGCAGGTTCGTGATGTCCGTGCCGGCAAAGGTGATCTTGCCGGTGCGGGCGCGCGGATTGCCGAAGATGGTCATCATCAGCGTGGACTTGCCGGCACCGTTGGCGCCGATGAGCGCGACGATCTCGCCTTCGTTGACCGAGACGTTGACGCCCGCAAGCGCGCGGATGTTGCCGTAATAGGTCTCGACGCCTTCGACCTGGAGCAGAGATTTACCCACCATCATTTCCTCCCGCCCTTTGGCGCACCTGCCGGCTTGGCTCGCGCCTTGCCGGCGGCAGGCTTTGCGGCGGCCTTTGCTTTCCGCGCGTTCAAAGCCTGCAGTTCGTCATATTCGAGGGCTTTGGAGGCCCCGGGAGATACTTTGACGATCTCGCCATTGTCCTCATCGGCGTGCGCAATCGTGTCGCTGATGGGCCCAGCCATCATCGAAGACGACGCGGACGGTCCATGCGCCGGATCCGGCTCGGCATCGAGTTCCTCGATGACCTGATCGTCGCCGACGGCGGTGAGCACATCGACCACCTCCTCGTCGTCGACGCCAAGATAGGCAGCGATGACGCGCGGATCGTGCTTCACCAGGTCCGGGTTTCCGTCGGAAATCTTGCGGCCATATTCCAGCACGACGACATGGTCGGAGATCTTCATCACCACCGACATGTCGTGCTCGATCAGCAGGATCGAGGTGCCGGTGTTCTCCTTGATGTCGTTGAGCAGCTGGTTGAGGTGCAGCGACTCCTTCGGATTGAGGCCGGCGGCCGGTTCATCGAGGCACAAGAGCTCGGGGGCGGTGCACATAGCCCGTGCGATCTCGAGACGCCGCTGCGCGCCATAGGGCAGGTCGCCGGCCGGGTCGTCCGCCCGGTGGATGAGATCGATCTTCTCCAGCCAATGCTTGGCCAGGTCGATCGATTCCGCCGAGGCCTTGCGATAGCCGCCAATCCCCAGCAGGCCGAGGACGGTGAAGCCCGAGGCGTGCATCAGCTTGTTGTGCTGTGCCACCAGCAGGTTCTCGAGCAAGGTCATGCCCGAGAACAGTCGGATGTTCTGGAAGGTACGCGCCACCTTGGCGTGCGCCGTGATGCGGAAGTCGGGCATGCGCTCGAGCAGGAATTCCTGGCCGTCGCGCCCGCTCATCCGGATCATGCCTTCCGACGGCTTGTAGAAGCCGGTGATGCAGTTGAAGACGGTGGTCTTGCCTGCGCCGTTCGGGCCGATGAGCGCGGTGATTTCGCCGCGCTTGGCCTGGAACGACAGGTCGCCGATGGCGACCAGGCCGCCGAACTTCATGGAAAGATGCTCTACCGAAAGGATCGGCTTGTCCATATTGGGTCCTGTAAGCATCAGCCGTGTCCTTCCTTGGTGAAGGAGGCCGAGACGGCTTTTCGTTTATGCAGGAATGCGGTGGGTTCTCGACTGCCGACAAAGCCGCGTGGCTTCCACAGCATCACGAGCACCATGGCGCAGCCGAACAGCAGCATGCGGTAGAGCTCAGGCGTGAAGTCGGGACCGAAAACGTATTTCAGGAACTCCATCTCGCGCAGGGCCTCGGTGCCGCCGATCATCACCACGGCGGCGACCGCGATGCCGGTGAGCGAGCCCATGCCGCCGAGCACCACGATGGCCAGGATCATCGCCGATTCCAGGAAGACGAAGGATTCGGGGCTGACGAAGCCTTGCCGCGCGGCGAAGAAGGAGCCGGCGAAGCCGCCGAACATGGCACCCGTGGCGAAGGCGGTGAGCTTGGTGGTGGTGGTGTTGATGCCGAGCGAGCGGCAGGCGATCTCGTCCTCGCGCAGCGCTTCCCAGGCGCGGCCAAGCGGCATGCGACGCAGCCGGATGGTGACGAAGGCGGTGAGCAGCGCGAGCAGCAGGATCAGATAGTAGAGGAAGATCTTATAGTAGGCGCCCGACTGCGCGATGTTGAGCACCTTGGCGATGTAGTTCGGGTCGCTGACATTGAAGGACACCAGGCCGAAGAAGCTGACCTTGGGAATGCCGGAGACGCCGGCCGAGCCGTTGGTCACTTCGCGCCAGTTGATCAGCACCAGGCGGATGATTTCACCGAAGGCGAGCGTGACGATCGCCAGATAGTCGCCGCGCAGGCGCAGCACCGGGAAACCGAGGATGACGCCCCAGAAGGCCGACATGATGCCGGCGACCGGAAGCAGGATCCAGAACGACCAGCCGAAATGGGTGCCAAGCAGCGCGTAGGCATAGGCGCCGACCGCGTAGAAGGCGACGTAACCGAGGTCGAGCAGGCCGGCGAGGCCGACGACGATGTTCAGCCCCCAGGCCAGCATCACGTAGATCAGGATCTGGATGCCGAAATTGTCCACCCACTTCAGCGAGCCCTGGAACCCGAAGGCCAGGACCATCACCACCGGATAGATGAACAGCAGCGCAATCGCGATGGCGTTAAAGTTGCGGCGGACAAAGCCATGTTCGACCTCGACCTCCGCCGTGCGGCTCTTTTCGGCCCGGCGGCGTTCAAGTGCCGGCTGCGCGAAGGCCACGAACAGGAAGCGGCCGAGCATGGTGACGCCCACCACGGCTGCAAGCAGCCCCCAGCGCTGGACCAGGATCAGCTCGTTGTGAATGTTCTGGTCGGTCCTGAGACCGATCAGCAGGACGAAGAGGCCGAAGGAGACCAGGCCGGCATAGATGGCCTGGCGAATGGCATTCGGGAACGGGCTTTCGATTTTCTCGGCCCGGCTCGCGGAAACAGCTTCAGCCATGATCCTAGACCTTTTCCACTTCAGGCCGACCCAGGATGCCGGAGGGCAGGAAGATCAGCACGATCGCCAGGATGGAGAACGCGGCAACGTCCTTGTAGTCGATGGAGAAATACGCCGACCACATCGACTCGATGAAGCCGATCAGCAGGCCGCCGATCACCGCGCCCGGCAGCGAGCCGATGCCGCCCAGAACTGCCGCGGTGAACGCCTTCACGCCCGGCACGAAGCCGTCGGAGAAGACCACGACGCCGTAATACATCAGGAACAGCGTGCCGGCGACGGCGGCGAGGCTGGCGCCCATGATGAAGGTGATGGAGATGGTGCGGTCGACATCGATGCCCAGCAGGGCAGCCATCTTGCGGTCCTGCTCGCAGGCGCGCTGGGCGCGGCCAAGCGAGGTCTTGTTGACCAGGTACCAGAAGATGGCCAGCAGCGCGCTCGTCACGACCACGATGATGATCTGCTTCAGCGAAATGCTGATGCCGTCGATCGTATAGACCTGGCTGACCATCGGCGGGATCGGCTTGTTACGCGGACCCTGGGTGACCTGCACGAAGTTGGACAGCGCGATCGACATGCCGATCGCGGTAATCAGCGGAGCAAGCCGGAAGGAGCCGCGCAGGGGCCGGTAGGCGACGCGCTCGATCGTCCAGTTGTAGAGGCTGGTCAGCAGCATCGCCACGATCATCATGATCAGCAGCGCCACCACTACCGGGACCGAATAGAATAGGCCGACCAAAATGAGGAAAACAATCAGCGCGGTGAAGGCACCGACCATGAAGATATCGCCGTGGGCGAAATTGATCATGCCGATAATGCCGTAGACCATCGTATAGCCGATAGCAATCAGGCCATAGATCGACCCCAGCGTCAGCCCGTTGATAAGCTGCTGGATGAAATATTCCATGTATAAGCGGCTCCCCTGGAATGTCGTCTCATGGACGCATTCCCTTTGTTGGTATTTCCCCTAGTCGTATCGCCTCGAGTCCGGATTGTAATGTCAATTCTTTTGACCAGACGGGAGACTTCAACCACGCGCCCACGCTGCCAATTCTTTGATCGAGCTTGCTGGACTATCGCGGAAGCTAGCATTGGCCTAACGCAATGTCCTTGCAGAATTTTCAGTCAGTTTTACATTATATCGCAAAATCGTGCGCGGCAAACTCATTTCGCGACAGCTTATTGCGCAAAATGCGACAGCTCTTTTCCGCAATGCCACAGCGCCTTCTCCTCCATTAGGCCACGACCAAACCGTACGCGAGTCCCGCCATTCGTACCCGGCCGCCGATCGACGGAACGATAGCCGGCTTGGCGAGCGCCCCGGCCTCGCGCTCCGTGCGGGCAAGGACATGGCGTGGCATGTTTTGCGCCCTCAGGAACGTCGCACCGAAATCGGCAATCGGACACCCGCCGAAGCCCGCCCAAGCGCCGGGGCCCAGACGAGGGCACCGGTCGGCCGCCTGCAGCATCGAGCTCCGGCGCGAACTGCCGCGCTCTCCTTAGCACCGCGCTGGAGCGAGAAATATTAGGCGGAAGTCTGAGACCGCGAGCACGGCACAGAGCACAGGCCGACGCCAGCGGCGCGGCAGCATGACGGTGGGCTGGGAAGATCGGCTGGCGCTCTAGCGCGTCGGCCGGAAGCATGGTCCAGCCCACGCTCGACCGCTAGCGGCACTGAGCCGGCTAGGCGATCCACTCCGCACCACTGATATATCACAGATATATCTAACTGAAATTCCTGCTTTTTATCGGTCTATCAAGCTGATATATCAACCGACCATCAACCGGAACGAGCATATCTTGAACACTGCCGAGATCGAAAGCGAGTGCAGGGACACGACTGAATCGGTCAGCGCGAAAGCCCACCGCGTGCTCGAAAAAATGATCGTCACGCTTGAACTGGCTCCCGGCAGCGTCACCACCGAGCGCGCGCTGATCGAGAAGCTGGGGCTTGGCCGCACGCCGGTGCGGGAAGCGATCCAGCGGCTGGCCTGGGAGGGGTTGATCCTGGTACGTCCGCGCACGGGGCTCGAGATCACGCCGCTGCATGCCGCCGACTGGCTGCGCGTGCTCGACGCTCGTCGCGGCGTGGAGGTCATCCTGGCCCGCTCGGCCGCGCGCCTTGCCACGCCCGATCTCGCCCCGCGCTTCCAGGCCACCGCCATCGCGATGCACGACGCGGTGCTGACCAACGATGTGCTGGGCTATCTGGAGGCCGACAAGTCGCTCGACGAAGTGATGGCGCTTGCCGCCGACAATCAGTTCGCGGCCCGGCTGGTGGCGCCGCTGCAGACGCACAGCCGCCGCTTCTGGTTCCGCTTCCGGAGCGGAACGGGGCTGGCTGAAGCCGCCGGCAACCATGTCGCCCTCATCCGCGCCATTCTCGCCCGCGACGAGGACGCCGCCGCCACCGAAGCCGACCGGCTGATGGCGCTTTTGCGCCTGCATGCACAGGCGGCGGCAATGCGGTAGATCGCTCGCGCCTTCGCAAGGGCGTCAGCTCTTCACCCCATCGCAATGCGGAATGTGAAGACGTGGCGGAAATGTAAAACGGGCGCCCAATGGGCGCCCGTTTCTTTCTCTGATTTGTGTCGGCTCAGTTCATCGTCGGAATGATGAACTCCGCACCATCCTTGATGCCCGACGGCCAGCGCGAGGTGACCGTCTTGGTCTTGGTGTAGAAGCGGAACGCATCCGCACCATGCTGGTTGAGGTCGCCGAAGGACGAGGCCTTCCAGCCGCCGAAGGTGTAGTAGGCGATCGGCACCGGGATCGGCACGTTCACGCCGACCATGCCGACCTGCACGCGGGATGCGAAATCGCGGGCCGCGTCGCCGTCGCGGGTGAAGATGGCCGTGCCGTTGCCCATCTCGTGGTCGTTGACGAGCTTCAGCGCGTTCTCATAGCTTGGCGCACGAACGACCGAGAGAACGGGACCAAAAATCTCTTCCTTGTAGATGCGCATTTCCGGCGTCACGTGGTCGAACAGGCAGCCGCCCATGTAGAAGCCGTTCTCGTAGCCCTGCATCGTGAAGCCGCGGCCGTCGACGACGAGCTTGGCGCCTTCCTGCACGCCGGTGTCGACATAGCCCTTGATGCGCTCCAGCGCCTCGCGGGTGACGACCGGACCGAAGTCGGCCGAGGAATCTGTCGAGGGGCCGACCTTCAGGCTCTCAACGCGCGGGATGAGCTTTTCCATCAGGCGGTCAGCGGTCTCGTGACCCACCGGAATAGCAACCGAGATCGCCATGCAGCGCTCGCCGGCCGAGCCGTAGCCAGCGCCGATCAGGGCGTCGACGGTCTGGTCCATGTCGGCGTCGGGCATGATGATCATGTGGTTCTTGGCGCCGCCGAAGCACTGCACGCGCTTGCCGTTGGCGCAGCCACGCGCATAGATGTACTGGGCGATCGGCGTCGAGCCGACGAAGCCCACGGCCTTGATGTCGTGATCGTCGAGGATGGCATCGACCACGTCCTTGTCGCCGTTGACGACGTTGAGCACGCCCGCCGGCAGACCGGCTTCGACGAACAGTTCGGCGATGCGCAGCGGCACGCCCGGATCGCGTTCCGACGGCTTCAGGATGAAGGCGTTGCCGGCGGCGATCGCCGGGGCGATCTTCCACAGCGGGATCATGGCCGGGAAGTTGAACGGGGTGATGCCGGCGACGACGCCGAGCGGCTGGCGCATCGAATAGGTGTCGATGCCGGGGCCGGCATTGTCGGTGAACTCGCCCTTCATCATGTGCGGGGCGCCGATGCAGACCTCGACCACCTCGAGGCCGCGCTGGATGTCACCCTTGGCGTCGGCAATGGTCTTGCCGTGCTCGCGTGCCAGGATATCGGCCAGCTCGTCATATTCCTTGTGCACCAGCTCGAGGAACTTCATCAGCACGCGCACGCGGCGCTGCGGGTTGGTGGCGCCCCAGGCCGGCTGGGCAGCCTTCGCGTTTTCCACGGCGAGGCGCAGTTCCGCCGGCGATGCCAGCGCGACCGTGCCGCGCACCGAGCCGTCCATCGGCTGCATCACGTTCTGCTTGCGTCCGCTGGTTCCGGCGACGCGCTTGCCGCCAATGAAATGACCGTATTCGATCATCCTGTTTCTCCCTAGATTTCAGTGTCCTTATTGTCCCGCTTTGCGCAGCGCTTTGCAACGCGAGCCGGACAGCAACCGTTGTGCAAAAAATAATGCACCAATCGCGCTTGATTATCGATTTGTGCATAGTACGCTCGGCCGCATGAATTGGGACGACGTGCGCATCTTTCTCGCCGTGGCCCGCGCCGGACAGATCCTTGGCGCGGCGCGCCGGCTCGAGCTCAACCACGCCACCGTGTCGCGCCGCATCGCGGCGCTGGAAGAAGCGCTGAAGACAAAACTGTTCCGGCGGCTGACCACCGGCAGCGAACTGACGCCGGCCGGCGAACGCTTCCTCAACGTCGCCGAGCGCATGGAATCGGACATGATCGCCGCTCGGGCCGAAATCGCCGGCGAAGGCGACGATGTCTCGGGCACCGTGCGCATCGGCGCGCCGGACGGCATCGGCGTGAATTTCCTGGCGCCGCGGCTGGGCGAACTCACCGCGCAGCATCGCGAATTGAAGATCCAGCTGGTGCCGGTGCCGCGCTCATTCTCGCTGTCGCGGCGCGAGGCAGATATCGCCATCACCGTCGAGCGGCCGACCGAAGGCCGGCTCGTCGCCAGCAAGCTGGTCGACTACACGCTCGGCCTCTTTGCCTCACGCGCCTATGTCGAGCAGGCGGGCATGCCGAAGAGCGTGGCCGAGCTATCGGCGCATCGCCTGGTTGGCTATGTGCCCGACCTCGTCGTCAGCCCTTCGCTCGACTATGCCGCCGAGTTCAGCCCCAGCTGGGACGCCGCCTTTGCGATCTCGTCCAGCCTGGGTCAGGTGGAGGCGGTGCGGGCCGGCGCTGGCATCGGCATGCTGCACAGTTTTATTGCGCGCTCGGTGCCTGAACTGGTGCCGGTGCAGGCGGCAAAGCCGATCCGCCGCGCCTACTGGATGGTCTACCACGAATCCATGCGCCCGCTGCGCCGCATCCAGATAGTCACCAGCTTCATCACCCGCGCGGTCGAGCGCGAGAAGTCGCTGTTCGTATAGTTGCCTGAAAAGGAAAAGGCCGCATCCCGAAGGACGCAGCCTCTTTAGAATGGCGTCGCGCCGACTACACCTCAGCCGTAGCGGCTGAGGTTGAGCGGGGCGGCGTCGATCTCCGGCTTGCGGCCCGAGATGAGGTCGGCCAGCACGCGGCCCGAGCCGCAGGACATGGTCCAACCCAGCGTGCCGTGGCCGGTGTTGAGGTAGAGATTGTCGTAGCGCGCCTTGCCGATGATGGGCGGACCATCCGGCGTCATCGGGCGCAGGCCGGACCAGAAGGTGGCGTCCTTCACCGAACCCGCCTTCGGGAACAGGTTGGAGACGGAATATTCCAGCGTGTCGCGGCGGTTCTGGTGCAGGCGCAGGTCGAAGCCCGAGATCTCGGCCGTGCCGCCGACGCGGATGCGATCGCCGAGGCGGGTGATGGCGACCTTGTAGCTGTCGTCCATGACCGTCGAGACCGGCGCGACATCCGCATTGGTGATCGGCACGGTGATCGAGTAGCCCTTGACCGGATAGACCGGCGCGGAAATGCCGATGGGCCGCAGCAGGAAGGGCGAATAGCTGCCCAGCGCCACCACATAGGCATCCGCCTTCAGCACGCCGGCGCTGGTTGCGACGCCCGAAATGCGCCCGCCCTCGACCAGGATCTTGTCGATCTTGGTGTCGAAGCGGAATTTCACGCCGCGGTCGGTCACATGAGCCGCCAGCTTTTCGGTAAAAATCTTGCAGTCGCCGGTTTCGTCGTTCGGCAGGCGCAGGCCGCCGGCAAAGGCGCCATCGGCCGTCGCCAGGCCCGGCTCGGCGCGGATGCAGCCCTGGCGGTCCAGAACCTCGTAAGGCACACCGAACTGCTTCAGAACCTCGATGTCGCCGCCGACGCCGTCGAGATGCTTCTGCTCGCGAAACAGCTGCAGCGTGCCCTGGGCGCGGTCGTCATAGGTGATGCCCATGGTCTGGCGCATCTCTTTCAGCAGATCGCGGCTGTATTCGGCCACCGGCACCATGCGCGCCTTGTTGATGGCGTAGCGCGAGGAGGTGCAGTTGCCCAGCATCTTGAACAGCCACGACCACATATACGGGTCGAGCTTGGGGCGAACCACCAGCGGGCCGTGCTTCATCAGCAGCCACTTGATCGCCTTGGTCGGAATGCCGGGGCCGGCCCACGGCGAGGCATAGCCGGGTGACACCTCGCCGGCATTGCCGAAGCTGGTCTCGAGCGCCGGACCCGGCTGACGGTCGACCACTTCGACCTCATGCCCGGCCTCGGCCAGGTAGTGGGCGGAGGTGACACCGACCACCCCGCTCCCCAACACCAGAACTTTCATGTCTGCAACTCTCCCCTGGAATAATGTGCGATGGCGGCGAACCGCTCAGCCGCCTTCGTAAATGCGATGAAAACGATGGCCGAGGCCGGTCAGCACCTCGTAGCCGATGGTGCCGGCGTGACCCGCGACATCATCGATGGTCTGGTGACTGCCGATCAGCTCGACCAGATCGCCGGCCTTGAGCGCGCCCTCCGGCAGCGCAGAGACGTCGATGATGATGCTGTCCATCGACACGCGGCCGATGAACGGAAGCCTGACGCCGTTGAAATAAGCTCCGGCGGCAGCGCGGCGGTGCCAGCCATCGGCATAGCCGAGCGAGATGGTGGCGGCGGCCAGCGGGCCTGTGGTGCGGAAGGTGTGGCCGTAGCCGATGCCGATATCCTTGTCGACCGTGCGGGTCTGGATGACCTTGGCGTCGAGGCGAACCACCTGGCGCATCGGGTTCTCATGACCCGGCGTCGGGTTGATGCCGTAGAGTGCAGCACCCGGGCGGCCGAGATCGTAGTGATAGTCCGGGCCAAGGAAGATGCCCGACGAATTGGCCAGCGAGGCCGGCGCGGCCGGCAGCTTCGCACGCAGCTGGTCGAAGGCCTGCTTCTGGGCGGCATTGGCCGGATGCTCCGGCTCATCGGCGCAGGCCAGATGGCTCATCACCAGCGCAACGTCGAGCTCTTCGAGCAGGCTGGCATCCTTGGAAAGCGTCTCGACCTCGGACGGCGCCATGCCGAGCCGCGACATGCCGCTGTCGACCTGCAGCGCCACCGGCAGCTTGCGCCCTGCGGCGCGGGCCGCTTCACGCCATGCGGCCAGCTGTTCGAGGCTGTTGGCAACGGTCGTGAGACCGGCAGCGGCCGCCTCGCCTTCGGCTCCGGGTGGCGTGCCGTTCAGAATATAGATCACCGGGCCTTCGCCGAGTGCGGCGCGCAGCGCTAGCCCCTCGCCCACATGGGCGACAAAGAAGGTGTCGCAGCCTTCCTTGGCCAGCACCTTCGCCACCTGCACGGCGCCGACCCCATAGGAATCGGCCTTCACCACGCCGGCGCAGCGCGCACTGCCAAGACGGCTCTTGAGCTGACGGTAATTTTCACGGACGGCGGAAAGGTCGATGTGCAGCACGGCGCCCGCCTCGGCGGCGCTCGTCTGCCCGAAATCGCGATTATTTGCGTAACTCTGGTCCATTCCGTCGAAAATTCCCTGATGCTGGTGCAAAACCCCGCCAAAACGACGGATATTTGCTTCAAGCCCATTTCTGAAGCGTGATTTTTTCCCAAAATCCGAAAATGTTCGGGGATCATGCCTCAGCGACACCAATAGTTCGGGAATGATTGCGCTGCAACACGCGTGTGGAGGACAGTTGGCATAGTTGATTGGCTCAGACCGGCGACGAAACGTCGCGGCCTGTCGTAACGGCAAGGAGTTTTGCGACAAGGAAATAGGAAAAACCGCAGCGGAACCAAACGGTTACGCGTCCAGCGACCGCACGCACAGCTATGGCGGCGGCTACAACGACGGCACGCGCAGCCGACCGCCGCTCGGCCGCGAGCGGCTGCGCGAAGCGGGCCGCTCGGCGAGCCGCCGTGGCCGGAAAAGCTACGGCGCCAGGTGCCGGAAGGCCGCCACCACCTGCTCATAGACCTGGCGTTTGAACGGGACGATCAATTCCGGCATTTCCGCCATGGGCTTCCAATCCCAACGATCGAATTCGGCACTGTGCCCGCCCGGCGGCGGGTTGATGGCGATCTCGCTTTCATCGCCCTCGAAGCGGAAGGCGAACCATTTTTGGGTCTGGCCGCGATATTTGCCCTTGAGCGCGATGCCCACCTTATCGGCGGGCAGGTCGTAGTTGATCCAGCCCGGCGCCTCGCCCAGCAGCGAGACGCTTCGCATGCCGGTTTCCTCATAGAGCTCGCGCAACGCCGCCGGCAACGGCTCCTCGCCCTTGTCGATGCCGCCCTGCGGCATCTGCCACAGCCGGTCGGTGCCGGACATTTCGCTGTCGGGTTCGGCGATGCGATGGCCGGCCCACACCAGCCCTTCGCGGTTCAGCACCATGATGCCGACGCAAGGCCGGTAGGGAAGCGTCTGCGGATCGATTTTCTTGCTCATTATGTGTCTTCAGCCTTTTTCGGGGTCGGTGACGACCGCCGAGATCGGAACGATCTCTATACCGCGCTGCTTGGCTTGGCCTGCCCATTCGGCAACCGCATCCACGGTCACGCCGAAAGCCGAGCCGGTGCCGATGGCAATGCCTTTTGCGCGCGCGATGCTTTCGAGCTGGTCGAGCTTCTTCAGGATTTCCGCACGGTCGCGCACCGCGTCGATGATCGAATCGGCGACGGCGAAAGGCACGCGGTCCTTCAGCGCCAGCTCGGGCGCGACGCTGCGGGCCGAGGAGCCGTCGTCGAGATAGAGCAGTCCGCGCTTGCCCAGTTCCGCCATGACGGGCTCCATGGCCGCCTGATCGGCAGCGAAGCGGGCGCCCATGTAGTTCATGACGCCGGTGTAGTTGGTCGTGCGCGACAGCGCCCAGCGCAGGTTCTGCAGATTTTCCGCCTGCGATGCGGCAACCGTCAGCGTGTTGCGGCCGGGATTGACGTTCGGAAAGTCGAACGGCTCCAGCGGCACCTGCATGATAATTTCGTGGCCCTCGCGGCGGCTATCCTGCATCCAGCGGCCGAGGCTATTGCCGGCGGATGCAAAGGCCAGCGTCACCTCCGAGGGCAACTTGCCGATGGCTTCCTGCGTGCCGGTCTGCGACAGGCCGAGCCCGCCAATCACAATCGCCACCCGCGCCCCGCGCGCGCCCGACCACGGCCGCGCATAGACATCGACCGGCCGCCTTCCATCGGCGGCACGCACCGGCAGCGGGCCGCTTTCGCCCTGCTCGACCAGCGCTTTGTCGGGCAGATGCGCCACGCGCAGGTTCTGGCCCACGGCCGAAGGGTCGCGGATGACCACGACGTTGTTCGACGTACCGTCCTCGGGCGGGCTGACATGGATGATGGACGGGCCGGTGTTCGACGGCGCCTGCGGGCTTGGGGTCTGGGTCAGCGGCGCCCTGGCGACGGTCTCGACCTTGGCCGGCGGCGTCACCTCCGGCGTCGACACCACAACGGCGGTCGGCTTTCGAAAAGGTCTGTCACGGAAGGCAATGGCGCTGGAGGCGCCGACGATCGCTACGACGGCGAGAGTAAAGACGATCGAGCCGCGGGTAACGGAGAAGCCGCGCTTGGCGCGGCTCGAGAGGTCCTGGCCCAGCGGGCGATCGATATCCTTCTGCACGGGCGACAAGCCGCATCCTCATCGGGGTGAAGGCTATTCGTCCGGCAATTTCCGCCGGAATCTTGTCCGGCGGAAGCCTAGGGTATTGCAGACAGCCCCCGCGCCTGCCTGCAATTAATCGTTACTGCTGGTTGAGCACGGCCTTTTCCGGGCTCGGCGGATAGGCCGGATCGGTCTTGACGCCGCGCATCAGGTCAAGCGCGTAGTTCAGCTGGATGTCATCCTTGGCCTCCGGCGGCACATAGGCCGACGAACCCGAGCCCTGATCGCTCTCTTCAACGCCCTTGATGTGGCCCTTGAGGTCGGATTCGCCACGCGTCACGTCGCGACCCTTCAGCTCGTCCGGCAGCGGCTGCTCGACCTTGACGTCGGGCGTGATGCCCTTGCCCTGGATCGACTTGCCCGACGGCGTGTAATAGAGCGCCGTCGTCAGCCGGAGCGCGCCGTTCTCGGCGAGCGGGATGATGGTCTGCACCGAGCCCTTGCCGAAGGACTGCGTACCGACAACGGTGGCGCGGTGGTGATCCTGCAGGGCACCGGCGACGATTTCCGACGCACTGGCCGAACCACCGTTGATAAGCACGATCAGCGGCTTGCCGCCGGTCATGTCGCCCGGACGGGCGTCAAAGCGGGTGATATCCTTCGGATCGCGGCCACGGGTCGAGACGATCTCGCCCTTGTCCAGGAAGGTGTCGGACACGCTGACCGCCTGGTCGAGCAGGCCGCCCGGGTTGAGGCGCAGGTCGAGGACATAGCCCTTGAGCTTGTCGTCCGGGATCTGCTTCTTGATCTGCTCGATCGCGTTCTGCAGGTCGTCGAAGGTCTTCTCGGTGAACGAGGTGATCTTGATGTAGCCGACATCGGTTTCGGCGCGGAACTTCACCGCCTTGACCTTGATGACGTCGCGCATGATGGTCAGCTCGATCGGCTTGTCCGCGCCCTGGCGCAGGATGGTCAGCTTGATCGGCGTGTTCACCAGGCCGCGCATTTTTTCGACGGCATCGTTCAGCGTCATGCCGCGTACCTCATCGCCGTCGATCTTGGAGATGAAGTCGCCGGCAAGCACGCCGGCCTTGGCGGCGGGCGTGTCGTCGATCGGGGTGATCACCTTGACCAGGTCGTTCTCCATGGTGACCTCGATGCCGAGGCCGCCGAATTCGCCCTTGGTCTGAACGCGCATGTCCTTGGCGGCTTCGGCGTTCATGTAGGAGGAATGCGGGTCAAGCGAGGTGAGCATGCCGTTGATGGCGTTCTCGACGAGAGCCTTTTCATCCGGCGGCGTCACATACTGGGCGCGTACGCGCTCGAAAATGTCGCCGAAGATCGCCAGCTGGCGATAGGTTTCGGAGCTCGCCGCATTCGCCGTCGAGCCGGGAACGCCATAGACCAGCGTCATGGCGGAGGCGCCCATGAGCGCACCGGCAAGCAGAAGCGACAACTTACGTACCATTTCCTGTCCTTCCAGAAAGACGCTCCGCCCACCACGGGGTCGGATCGACGGGTTTTCCATCCTTGCGGAACTCAATATAGAGTTCCGGACCAGTGTTTCCATTCGGAGCCGCAGAGGTGCTAGCCACCCTGGCTTCCCCCATCGCGCCGATCGGTTCGCCTGCAAGGACGGACTGACCCAGCGAGACGCTGATTCTGCTCATGCCCGCCAGAACGATATGATAACCGCCACCCGCGTTCAGGATCAAGAGTTGTCCATATGACCGAAAGGGCCCCGCATACAAGACACTGCCATCGGCCGGCGCGGTGACGATGGCGCCCGATTGTGTCGCAACCATGTCGCCGAGCATCACGCCGCTGTTATCGTCTTTGTCGCCGAACTGCCGCGTGATGCGCCCGGTGACCGGCAATGCGATCTGCCCGCGCAGCGCCGAGAAAGGCGCCGCCGCCGTCAGCCGGTTGGCCTCCGGCAACGCGGCAAGCTCGGCCGCGTTGGCCCGTTCCTCGGCGCGCCTAGCGGCTTCGTCCTCGCGGCGGCTTTGCTCGGCCTGCTTTTCGAGCTCGGCGATCAGATCCTTGAGACTGGTTGCGCGAGAGGCCAGATCCTCCGACCGCTTCCGTTCCTCGGAAAGCGCCGACTCGGTTTCCAACTGCAGCCGCTGCTTTTGTTCCTGAAGCAAAGTGAGACGCTTCTTCTCGGCGAGCTGCTCGCCGACTGAGGCCACCAGCTTCTGCCGTTCGGCCTCGATGGAGGCGGTGACGCGCGACATCTCCTTCATGTCGGCCACCAGGATATCGGTCTCGGCACGCAGTTCCGGCACCACCGCGCCGAGCAGGATGGCGCTGCGCACCGAGGACAGAGCGTCCTCCGGCTTCACCAGGATCGCCGGCGGCGGGTTGAGACCCATGCGCTGCAAGGCGCCCAGCACCTCGGCCAGCACGCCGCGACGCGCCAGAAGCGAGTTGTGAATGCCTTCCCTCTGCTCCTTCAGCCCTTCCAGGCGGCCGGTGATGTCTTCGATGTCCTGGCTGAGCTTCTTTTCCGTCATCGCCGACTGGATCAGCGCGGCGGTGATGCTCGCATAATCCTTCTTGACCTTGGCGACATCGGCCGCGAGCGAACTCATGCGCTCGCCCGAGATGCTGATCTCGTGTGTGACCTGCTCGTATTCGGCCTGGCGCTCGGCACGGCTGGTTGCGATCGCGGCAGTGGTGTCGCTGGCGGACGCAGTGGTGTCGGGGGCAGAGGCAGGGTCCACAGCCTGGTCTTCGGCCTGCGTGGTGGCGACCGAAAGGGCAAATGCGGTTGCGGCGATCATGCCGCGGCATGCCCACCTGAACCTTCCCTTGTTGACCGCCATCTTCGACTTCCGACGTGCTGCACGTTTCGGCCCGACCTTAGTGGCCGCTTCGTTAACGAACAATCAACCATGATGGGGCGAGCCGGCCGGCGGCCAAAAAAAATCGTCGGCAAACGAGACGCGAGCCGCGTCTCAGGCCCGGTGATAAGGGTGGCCGGAAAGAATGGTGGCGACGCGATAGAGCTGTTCGGCCAGCATGATGCGCACCAGCTGGTGCGGCCAGGTCAGCGCGCCGAAGGACAGCGTCAGCGCCGCGCTTTCGCGCAGGGACGCATCATGGCCGTCCGGCCCGCCTATGGCAATCACCAGGTGCTTCTGGCCGCCATCTCGCAGGCTGCCTATCTTGGCCGCCAGATCTTCGGAGGAGATGTTTTTGCCGCGCTCGTCAAGCAGGATCAGCGCCGCGCCCGGCGGCAGTTGCGCCTGCAGCTTCTGAGCTTCTTCGCGCTTGCGCTCGTTCACAGCCTGCGCGCGACTCTCCGGCGTCTCGACGACGCCGGTGAATTCAAGCCCAATTGCCGGACCACTCTTGGCGAAACGGTCGAAATAGCGCTCGGCCAATTCCTTGTCGGGGCCGGCCTTCATCCGGCCCACGGCATGTACGGCAATCTTCATCCTGTCCCGACCGGAGAAACGGAGCTGTTAATGGACCGTTTCTTCCTCGAGGTCCGGCGTCAACCACATCTTTTCAAGATTGTAGAAGTCGCGGACTTCGGGGCGGAAGACGTGGACGATGATGTCGCCCGAATCGATCAGGACCCAGTCGGCCGATTCCAGGCCCTCGACGCGCGCGGTGCCGAGGCCGGCATCCTTGAGCGCCTTGAGCAGGTGGTCGGCGACCGCCGCAACGTGACGATGCGAGCGGCCCGTGGCTACGACCATGTGGTCGGCCAGGCTCGACTTGCCATACAGATCGATGGGGACGATGTTTTCGGCCTTGGAGTCTTCCAGACTGGCAAGGACTGTTTCGAGGGCGCGGGACACGGCTTCAAGTCCGTTCATCCCTGCCGGCGAAGGCACGATGTTTGCCTTCTTCCTCAGTGCTGTTCTCAGTGTCTTTCCTTTCGAAACAAGAACAACCGAACATCCTGCATGTCGTGCAGAACAACCAATAAATAGGCAGAATCGCACGACACTTTCAAGACGCGGCCTCATTCGGGGCCTGAAGCGCTGAATGTGGTCGCTGTCCGGTCGGTTTCAACCCCTTCAAACGGAAATTGTCGGACGCTGCAAGCGGTAATAGCTTCCGCCGTCAGGCGAACCGGTCAACGGCTCGCGGGCTCGTCGCCATCGGGCGAAAAGGCGAGATCGACGGGCAACGGCGCCTGCGCCGTCATCGGCGCGAAACCGCTCATGTTTTCGGCCTCGACCGGCTGGCTTGCCAAGACGCGCCAGACGACGAACAGGCCGAAAACCACGGCGATGGCGATCGCCACATACATGAAGGACTGGGTGCCGTAGACCGCCGTCAGCACCGTGCCGATGCTAGGGATAATGAAGCCCGACACCGACCAGGCAAACAGCATGCTGCTCGACAGCGTCACCAGGTCGTCGCGGCCGGCGCGATCATTGGCATGCGCGCTGGAGATCGAATAGATGGATTCGCCTGCCCCGCTCCAGACCACATAGACGATGATGACCAGGGCGAGCGCCGAGCCGTCGACGGCATAGGCGGCAAGGCCAGCGAGCAGCACCAGAAACGAGGCCGCGATCAGCACATAGCGGCGGTCGGTGCGGTCGGAAATCCAGCCGAAGGGAATCTGGAACAGAAGCGTGCCGAGCGGCATGGCGAACATCAGCGTCGCCACCTCCTGCTGGCTGTAGCCCTTGGCCGTGGCGTGGATCGGCGCGAAACCGGAGATCATCATGGACAGGCCGCCGACCGCCAGCATTCCGGCGATGCCCACCGGCGAAATGCGCCAGGCGCGCAGGAACGCCACCGAAGCCGATTCTGGCGGAGGCGGCGGGCGCAGCCGCGTCATGCCCACGGGCAGGATCGACAGCGCGGTGAACACGATGCCGACCATCGGCGCCTGCGAGGTGCTGATGTCGACGAAGCTCAGCAGGTAGGAGCCGACACCGAGCCCCACCACATAGGCGACGTAGAACATCGCCATCACCCGGCCTCGAATATGGTTGCCGATGGCATCGTTGAGCCAGCTTTGCGAGACGATGAAGAGTGCGCAGATGGCAAAGCCATAGAGCGCACGCGCCCCGACCCAGACCAGCGGATAGGGCCCCGCCCCGACCGCGGCATTGGACAGCACGATCAGCGCCGACATCACCATGAAGGCGCGCGCATGGCCCACGCGCCGCACAATGCGGCCGGTGAGCAGGCAGCCGGCAATGCCGCCGGCCGAAAGGCTGGTCACGATAATCGCCGCCCAGGTCGGCGGCAGCCCGGCCACGCCGAGCCGCACCGGGATATAGGCGAACATCAGGCCGTTGCCGATGGCGATCAGCGCCATGGCGATCACGACGCTGGCAATGGCGATCGCCGGCGCGGCGCTTTCGCTCTCGAGTCTAGTCTCGACCATTTCGCCAGCCTGGTTCATGCCCGCAGACTGCCCGTCGCCTATGCCCGGCGACGCAGCAAAAGCGACATCTTCCGGCAAAGCGGCCCTGGACCGGCGTTTGCCCGCCGCTGGCGCAAAAGGGTTAGGTTTTCTTCGCCCCGTTGCGGATCTCGGTCGAGGACAACAGCGAGCGCCGGCCATGGATGAAAGTCCAGGCGGGCGCCTGCATCCGCGCCAGCCGCGGCGCAGCGGACTCGTCCACACGCGCGTAACCGAAGGATTTCGCCATCACGGACGACAGGAACGACAGCGTTGCGCCCGGTCGGTCGATGACGGCGATGGGAAAAGTCATGGCGATCTGGCGCCAGCGCTGCCAGCGGTGGAAATCGCGCAGATTGTCGGCCCCCATGATCCAGACGAAATCGACACCGGGGTTGCGTGCCTTGATCAGCGCTAGCGTGTCGGCGGTGTAGCGCACATGGTAGCTCGCCTCGAAGGCGGTCACCTTCATGCGCGGGTCGCGCGCGATAGCCTTGGAAAGGCGGATGCGTTCTGCGAGGGGAGCCAGTTCGCTCGTGCTCTTCAGCGGATTGCCGGGCGTGACCATCCACCAGAGCTGGTCGAGCCTCAGCCTGCGCATGGCGATTTCGGCAACCAGCGCATGGCCGGCATGCGGCGGATTGAACGAGCCGCCGAACAGGCCGACCTTCATGCCCTTTTCGGCATGCGGCATGCGCAGATATTTCTGGTCGACCCCCAAATGCACGATATCACGCCCCCTCTGGCGCGAGCCACGCGGAAGGTCGTCGGCTGATGATGCGCGCGCGCCTCACGCGAACGTCACGGGCGCACCTGCCCCGTTCCGCGCACGCGGTATTTGAAGGAGGTGAGTTGCTCGACGCCGACCGGCCCGCGCGCATGCATCTTGCCGGTGGCGATGCCGATCTCAGCGCCCATGCCGAACTCGCCGCCGTCGGCGAACTGGGTCGAGGCGTTGTGCAGCAGGATTGCCGAGTCGATCTCGTTGAAGAAGCGCTCCACGGCCGCCGCATCCTCGGCAACGATGGCCTCGGTGTGATGGGACGAATAGGTCTCGATGTGCTCGATCGCGCCGGCAACGCCGTCCACCAGCTTCACCGAGATGATGGCGTCCAGATATTCCGTCACCCAGTCGGCGTCGGTGGCCGGCCTGGCGTCGGCGAAGGCCCTCAGAACCTCTTCGTCCGCATGGATTTCGCAGCCCGCCTGGCGCAGCGCCTCCAGCACCGGCACCAGATGCGTGCCCGCAACCGCCCGGTCGACCAGCAGCGTCTCGGCAGCACCGCAGATGCCGGTCCGGCGCATCTTGGCGTTGACGGCGATCTTCACCGCCATGTCGGGGTCGGCCGACTTGTCGATATAGAGATGGCAGATGCCTTCGAGATGCGCGAATACCGGCACCCGCGCCTCGTTCTGCACGCGCTCCACGAGGCTGCGGCCGCCGCGCGGCACGATCACGTCGAGATTGCCCGACAGGCCCTTCAGCATTTCCCCTACTGCGGCGCGGTCGCTGGTCGGCACGAGCTGGATCGCATCTTCCGGCAGGCCGGCAGCCCGCAGGCCTTCGACCAGGCTGGCGTGGATGGCCGCCGAAGAATTGAGCGAATCCGAGCCGCCGCGCAGGATGACCGGATTGCCGGCCTTGAGGCACAGCGCGCCGGCATCCGCCGTCACATTGGGTCGGCTCTCATAGATAACGCCGATGACGCCGAGCGGTGTGCGCACGCGCTCGATGTGCAGGCCGTTGGGACGATCCCATTCGGCCGTCACCTCGCCCACCGGGTCCTTGAGTTCGGCGATGGCGCGAACGCCTTCGGCCATGTCGCGGATGCGCTTCGGGTCGAGCTTCAGGCGGTCCATGAAAGAGCCGCTCAGGCCCGACTGTTCGCCGTTCTTCACGTCGATGGCATTGGCCGCGAGAATCTTGTCTTCGTTGCGCAGGATGGCATCGGCCATGGCGAGCAGGGCCGCGTGCTTGCGATCGGAGCCAGCGGTAGCAAGTGGTCGGGCGGCGGCACGTGCCTTGCGGCCGAGCGCTGCCATCAGCGCGACCGTGTCCTGCCCGGATTTGTCACTTGCCATCAGCATGGCTCACCCTTCCGCCTGCGCCGTTTCAGTGTGGCTCACCACCAGGTCGTCACGATGGATCATAGCCGAGCGCGCTTCATAGCCAAGCACATCGGCGATCTCGTTGGTCTTCAACCCCGCGATCCTTACGGCATCCGCCGCGTCATAGGCAACAAGGCCACGCGCAATCTCGCGGCCTTCGGGGCTGATGATCGCCACCGTATCGCCGCGCGAAAAGTTGCCCTCGACCCGCTTCACGCCGGCCGGCAGCAGCGATTTGCCCGACAATAGCGCTTCGACCGCGCCCCCATCCACCATCATCCGGCCTGCCGGCTCGAGCTGGCCTGCAATCCAGGTCTTGTAGCCCTTCACCGGGTTTGCGCTCGGCTTGAAGAAGGTGGCGCGCTCGCCGCGATCGATGGCGCTGAGCGGGCTCAGCCGCGTGCCGGCAGTGATGATCATGGCCGTGCCGGCGGCCGTGGCGATCTTGCCGGCATCGAGTTTGGTCCGCATGCCGCCACGCGAAAGCTCTGACGCCGCCGCGCCCGCCATCGCCTCGATGTCGGGCGTGATGCGCTCGACCAGCGGGATGAATTTTGCCGAGGGGTCAAAAGCCGGCGGCGCTGTGTAGAGCCCGTCGATGTCGGAGAGCAGGACCAGCAGGTCCGCGCCCATCATGGTCGCCACGCGCGCGGCAAGGCGGTCATTGTCGCCATAGCGGATTTCGCTGGTGGCCACCGTGTCGTTCTCATTGATGACCGGCACCGCCTTCATCTTGAGCAGTGTCGAGATGGTCGCGCGCGCATTGAGATAGCGCCGGCGCTCCTCGGTGTCGCCGAGCGTCACCAGCACCTGGCCGGATTTCAAGCCGTTGCGGCCAAGCTCGTCCGACCACGCGCCGGCAAGCGCGATCTGTCCGACGGCCGCGGAGGCCTGGCTTTCCTCGAGCTTCAGCGCGCGTTTGCCGAGGCCCAGAATGGTGCGGCCAAGCGCGATTGCGCCCGAGGACACCACGAGCACCTCGCAACCCGCTTCGGTGAGCGCAGCGATGTCATCAGCGATCGAGGCCAGCCAGTCGCGCTTCAGCCCGGTCGAGCGATCGACCAGCAGAGCCGAGCCGATCTTGACGGTGATGCGCTTATATTTCTTCAGGGATTGCAGAGCCATGACGGTCTCTTACCTCTGCCACCGATCTTCGGGCTCGACAGGCTCTTCTTCCGTGCGGGCCGACTGCACTTCGGCCATCAGCGCGCGCAACACCGCCTCGACGCCTTCGCCGGTTACGGCGGAAATCATCATCGGCGTCGTGCCGGTCGCCCGTTTCAGCGAAGCGAGCTTCTTCTTGCGGCTGTCGGCATCAAGGGTGTCGATCTGGCTCAGCGCCACGATTTCCGGCTTCTCGGCAAGGCCGTTGCCATAGGCCTCCAGCTCGCCGCGCACGGTCTTGTAGGCCTTGCCGGGGCTTTCCTCCTGCGCCGAGACCAAGTGCAGCAGCACCCGGGTGCGCTCGACATGGCCGAGGAAGCGGTCGCCGATGCCCACGCCCTCATGCGCGCCCTCGATCAGGCCGGGAATGTCGGCGATGACGAATTCGCGCGCGTCGACGCGCGCAACGCCGAGACCCGGATGAAGCGTGGTGAATGGATAGTCGGCGATCTTCGGCTTGGCGGCCGTGACCGCCGCGAGGAAGGTCGACTTGCCGGCATTTGGCAACCCTACCAGCCCTGCATCCGCGATCAGCTTCAGCCTGAGCCAAACCCACATTTCCTCGCCGGGCAGGCCCGGATTGGCACGGCGCGGCGCCTGGTTGGTCGAGGTCTTGAAATGCTGGTTGCCGAAGCCGCCATTGCCACCGGCCGCCAGTCGGAAGCGTTGGCCGACCTGGGTCAAGTCGCAGATCAGCGTCTCGTTGTCTTCTTCATAGACCTGCGTTCCGACCGGCACCTTCAGCACGATGTCGGCGCCCTTGGCACCGGTCATGTTGCGGCCCATGCCGTGAATGCCGGTCTTGGCCTTGAAATGCTGCTGGTAGCGATAGTCGATCAGCGTGTTCAGCCCCTCGACGACTTCCAGCCAGACGTCGCCGCCGCGGCCGCCATCGCCGCCGTCCGGCCCGCCGAACTCGATGAATTTTTCACGGCGGAACGAGACGCTGCCAGCGCCTCCGTCGCCGGAGCGGATATAGACTTTTGCCTGGTCGAGGAATTTCATCGGAGCTGGCTTTTCGCTACTGTCGTTTTTGTTGGGACCTGCTCTAGCGCAAAGAATGCACGAGGGCGAGTGCGGGATTTACCGTTCCCATAGTCGGGAATGGCGAGGGACGGGCATGAAACTGGTCACTTACAACATCCAGTACGGCATCGGCCGCGACAAGAAATTCGATCTCGAGCGCATCGCGGCAAGCCTCGAAAGCGCCGACATCGTCGCGCTGCTGGAGGTCACGCGCAATTTCCCGCGCAATGGCGGCGCCGATCTCGTGGCCGGCCTTGCCGAACTCCTGCCCGACATGTTCCACGTCTACGGCCCGGCCATGGATGTCGATTTCGGCCTGCGCGACGGAAACGGTCGGCCGCTCAACAAGCGCCTGCAATTCGGCAATATGGTGCTGTCGCGCTGGCCCATCGCCGCCTCTCGCAACCTGCTTCTGCCACGCGCGCGCCGCTTCAACCGCGGCAATCTCCAGCGTTCGGCGCTGGAGGCGCTGGTCATGGCCCCGTCCGGCCCGCTGCGCGTCTATTCGGTTCATCTCGATCACATCAATCACGAGGAGCGTTCGGCCCAGATCCGACATCTAAAGGAACGCGTCCATGCCTATCCGATGGAGGGCGGCGCCATCACCGGCTCGGCAGAATATGGGTTTCCCGAGCTGCCTTGCCCGGAGGAATTCGTTCTGATGGGCGATTTCAACATGGTCCAGGGATCGCCCGAATACACCCTGATGGCCGGAGAGACCGACTATGCCGAAGGCCGCCAGATCGTTGCCCACCATCCCGTCGATGTCTTCTCGCTGACCGACGGCGCGCCGGACAGCGCCATAAGCTGGATCGACGACAACAAGCCCGGAGGCAACCGGCTGATCGATTTCGCCTTCGTCCACGCAAGCCTTGCGGCCCGCGTCAGGCGAAGCTGGATCGACGCATCCGCCGCCGGCTCGGACCACCTGCCCGTCTGGTTCGAACTGGAGTGAACGGCCGGCGGACCGGCCGCTCATTTTCTTTCATGCACATACCTGCCGTTCCCGGCATCGCGATTTGCAGTACGTCTTCCTTCAAAGGCGTGCCCAGGTCCTGAGGCTCACCCAGGTCTTGCGGTCGAGGCGGTAGCGCTCGACCGGCACCTTGCCGGCGACGAGCGAGTTCAGCATGCCCTGGCCGGCATACTGGAAGCCGCACTTGTGGATGACCCGCCGCGAGGCCGGATTGATGACCCGGCACGAGGCGTGCAGCACGTTGATGTTCGTCGCCCGGAAAGCGAGGTCGACCAGCGCGTGCGCGGCTTCCGTTGCGTAGCCGCGGCGCCAGTAGGGCTCGCCCATCCAGTAGCCAAGCTCCAGCCCGCGATCGGTGGCGTTGAGCCCCGCGCAGCCGACAAACGCGCCGGTTTCGGCCAGCGTCACCGCATAGACGCCACCTGCGTGGCGCGACAGCGTCGACCGGGTGAGGAAGGAACGGGCCTCCGCCTCCCCATATGGATGGGGCATGCGCGAAAGCATTTCAGCAATGCGTGGATTGTGGGCGAGCGTGACCAGCTCGGCAACGTCGTCTTCATGCGGCGGGCGCAGCACCAGGCGCTCAGAAACGAGCACCGGGCAATCTATGACCAGACTTTCGTCTTCGAAGTCCTCCGATTCGGCAACCATTTCTAGGTATCCTCCAGGCAATGAAAAAGGGGAGATGGCGACCCATCTCCCCTGATCCTTTTTCTGGATTCTACCAGACACCGGTCCCGAGATGGGGCGCCGGTGTTTTGGTGCGGAACCAGCTACTCCGCGGCTTCTGCAATCGGATTAACCGATACGTAGGTTCGGCCGTTGGCTTTCTTACGGAAAGCAACCGCACCGGCCTCGAGCGCAAAAAGGGTATGGTCAGTGCCCATGCCGACGTTCGTGCCGGGATGCCACTTGGTGCCGCGTTGGCGGATGATGATGTTGCCCGGAATGACTGCTTCGCCGCCGAACTTCTTCACGCCGAGGCGCTTGGATTCCGAATCGCGACCGTTGCGCGACGAACCGCCAGCTTTCTTATGTGCCATTGGATTACTCCTTCAGTCCTCGAACTTACTCGTTTTCCGCCGCGGCTGCAGCCTTTTTCGGCGCGGCCTTCTTGGCGGGCTTTTCGGCAGCTTCGGCCGCGACAGCAGCCTTCTTCGCCGGCTTGGCACCGCCCGTCAGGATTTCGGAAATCTTGATGACGGTTTCGTGCTGGCGATGGCCGCGCTTGCGGCGCGAGTTCTGGCGACGACGCTTCTTGAACGCGATGACGGTTGCGGCGCGGCCCTGCTCGACCACTTCCACCGCCACGGTGGCGCCTTCCACGAAGGGAGCGCCGATCGAAACGTCCGCACCGTTGCCCACGGCGAGAACTGCGGTGATTTCAATCACGTCGCCAGCATTGCCGTCGAGCTTGTCGACGGTGATGACGTCGTTGGCGGCAACGCGATACTGCTTGCCACCAGTCTTAATGACTGCGAACATTTTTTGCCTTTCGCTGTTCGGTCCGGCCTCTTTGAACGCGGGAGCGTTCGGGCCGTCTTTTTGTCAGTCTTGGGGTTCAAAACGAAACCGGCATAGGCAAGGACCCACGCCGGAACTGTGCGCGTGTAACCGAAGGGGCGCATCAAGTCAAGGCGCCCACAAATAAGTCACGAAGGGGCCTTGTGCATCCCCTCGCGACTCGTTATCTACAGCGCCGCGCCGGCAACGGCCCAACCACAGTTGCGGAGAAGTGGCAGAGTGGTTGAATGCACCGCACTCGAAATGCGGCATAGGTGCAAGCCTATCGGGGGTTCGAATCCCTCCTTCTCCGCCATCCCCCTTTCTTATCAGCTTTAGCTGCTCATCGACCCGACAGACGGCACACGCCCCGGCGCTTTCTTCCTGCGTGCAACAGGCGCGGCCCTGACAACGCTGTCAGGGAAAACCGCACCGTCGGCTTCTCTCAATACCCCCGGCGACGGACCGTTCCCCGAGAACGCCTCTCGGCGATCCGGGATCTCGCCGGCGTCAACCCATCGCCGCCCTGGTCGCCGAGCAGCGATGCATCGAGCACGCGCCAGTAGCATTCGCAGGTGCGCTCTTCCAACGCCGCGCGATCGCGGATGGTGATCGAGCCGCGATGATAGGTGATGATGCCGGCATCCTGCATCTCCGAGCAGATACCGCTGACCGTGGCTCGGCGCAGGCCAAGCACTTCCGACAGCGCTTCCTGCGTAAGAATGAATGTGTCGCCCGGTACGCGATCCAGGGTTTGCAGCAGCCAGCGTGTCACGCGCTGTTCGGCCGTGTGCAGGCTGTTGCACGCAACCGATTCCATCAGTTGGACGATAAGTGACTTGGAGTAGCGCAGCATGGCTTCGCGAACGCAGATGAAGCGCTCATGCGCGGCATTGAGATCGTCTATCGAGAGCCAGGACGCGCTGCCGGCCACCTGCACCAGGCTTCTGCCCACCGCATTACCGCCCCCCATCACCAGCGTGAAGCCGACAAATCCTTCCAGCCCGATCGATGTCTTTTCGACGCTTCGGCCATCCTCCATCTCGGCCATGAAGGAAATCACGCCCTCGTTCGGAAACACGGCGTGCGTAACGGGCTCGCCATGTTCGAATATCACGTCGCCGACCGAAATGGGCCGCGTGACCAGACGTTCCTGCAAGAAGATCTGGGCCTCCGGGCGCAGCGACAGAAGAACCTTGTTGCGAATTTCGTGCCGCAATTCTCCCGATTCATCTGCTTGGCGGGTGCTCTCAGTCGTAGAGGGAAAGGTTTTTTGCGTGCACACGGGCCCTTAAACTCCAGTTAACTTCTGGATGTGTACGGTATAGTTCATTCGCTACCGTACACATGAAGATGTCGCCGATCCGAATGGACAGGAATGCCGAACATAGCCGCGTTTCGCGTTATCCTGCCAGGTGATTTATGTTTCCCCAAGGGAAAGGTTCGGCGCATTGAACGGTGGTGACGGGGGAGGGTCGCACTAGGGGGAAACTGCGGCCGGGAGGGGGATAGCATGTCATTGGACCAGGAACCTGCGTCTTTAGAAGGCGGAGGAAGGGCGGGGCTGTGTTCCGCGACTGCCACAGTGAAGAGAGATTTTCACAGAGCCGGCAACAAGGTCAAGCAGATACAGGCGGAGTTCGGTGCCTATAAGACTGCTCTCGACCGGCATGCCATCGTGGCGATGACCGACCGGAGCGGAACCATCGTCTTTGTGAACGATCTGTTTTGCCGAATAAGCGGGTTTTCCCGCAGCGAACTGGTCGGGCAAAAGCACAGCATCGTCAATTCCGGCCTGCATCCGCGACAGTTCTTCGTCGACATGTGGCGCACGATCGCACAGGGCGGATTGTGGCACGGCGAGATCTGCAACCGATCCAAGGACGGCAGCCTGTACTGGGTCGACACCACCATAGTGCCGCTGCTGGACCCATCCGGAGCCGGGCGCGGTTATGTCTCCATCCGCTACGACATCACCCGACGCAAGGCCGCCGAAGCGGCGCTCAGCGCCGAAAATGAAAAGAGACGCGAAGCCGAGGCGCTGCTGCGCGACATTCTCGAGGCGATACCTGACGCGGTGGCCGCGTTCGACAGCAACGACCGCCTGGCTTTGTGCAACGACACCTTCAAGCGCTACTATAAAGACTCGGCGCCGGTGATGGAGCTCGGCGTATCCTTCGAGAGCATCCTCCGCTTCGGTGTGGAGCATGGTCAGTTCAATCTCGCCAAGAACACGCCCGACGGGCGCGAGGCCTGGATAGCCGCACGCATGCGCGAGCATCGCAATCCCGGCAAGAAGGTGCTGCAGCAGCTGAGCGACGGACGCTGGCTGCAGGTGCGCGAACGGCTTTCGCGCACCGGCTATGTGGTCGGGGTCCGCAGCGACATCACCGACCTGAAGCAGGCCGAACTCGTGATCAAACGCCAGGCCGAGCACGATCCGCTGACCGGCCTGTTCAATCGCTCCGTTTTGCTTGAACGCTTGGCGGACGCAGTTGCGGCAAGCGAACGCACCGGACGGCAGGGCGCCCTGATGTTGGTCGACCTGGACGACTTCAAGAGCGTCAACGACACGCTCGGGCATGATGCCGGCGACATGCTTCTGGTTACCGTCGCCCAGCGCATTGGCGGCTTACTTCGCAAGTCCGACACTGTTGCCAGGCTGGGTGGAGACGAGTTCGCCATCGTCATCTCCCACCTGTCAGGAGTTGATGACGCGATCAGGATTGCCGAGAAAATCCTGGCCTGCGTTCGCGAGCCCATCAACATCGAGCATCGCAGGGTCAATGCCAATTGCAGCGTCGGCGTCGCCATGTTTCCGGACGACGGCGGCTCGTCCAAGGAATTGCTCAAGCACGCCGACATTGCGCTTTATCACGCCAAGGGGCGCGGGCGCGGCATCTCATGCTTCTTTGATCCGACGCTCCGTGACAGCGTCGAGCGGCGTCAGGCCACCGGCGATGCCCTCAGGACGGCTCTGGCTGCCGATGAGATCGACATCGCCCTCCAGCCCCAGGTGAGCCTGGACCACCGAGGCCATGTCGGCTTCGAGGCTCTTGCTCGCTGGACCTTGAACGGTCGCCAGGTTCCACCCGGCGATTTCATTCCCGTGGCCGAGGACAGCGGTCTGATCGTGCCGCTCGGCTATCGCGTGCTCGAAAAATCAATGCAGGTGGCCCGCCTCCTGCGCAACCTTGGCTATGATCCCGGACCAATCGCGGTCAACGTCGCCGCAGCCCAACTCAAGCAGAGCGGCTTTGCCGAAAGCGTCCTGGCGCTACTGCGCAAATTAGACTTGAACGCTTCCGCGCTCGAGATCGAGCTGACCGAGAACGTACTGCTCGATCGCTCCAGCGACCGTATATCGGAGGCTTTGTGCGAGCTGAACGATGCCGGCGTGGCAATCACCCTCGATGATTTCGGTACCGGCTATGCATCGCTGTCGCATCTGAAACGCTATCCAGTTAGCCGACTCAAGATCGATCAGTCCTTCGTTCGGGAAATCCAGCCGGACATGTGCGACGCCGTGATTGCGCGCACCATCATCAGTCTTGCTCACAATCTGAAGATGACCGTTGTTGCCGAAGGAGTCGAAACCGAGCAGCAATTCAGGTTTCTCAAGGCGCATGGCTGCGACTACGCGCAGGGCTTCCTGATCAGCAGGCCAATAGAGCGTCTTCGCATCGAAGACTATTTCCGGCCGGAAGTGCGAATTGATGAAAATCTTACGAAATAAGTTACCTGATTGGATTCTAACCCCATGCCAAGTCGTAGGGATCATGGGCATCCCTGCCTACGATTGATGTGTGTTTGTTTGATTTAATGCCGATGACTCGCTGTCACCTTTTCCGATCCATGTCCCGTTGAGTGACCTCCGGGGCGATCCCAATTCTCTCATCCTGAAGCCGAGGAAACTACCGATGAGCTCAATCCCGTTCGACGCAGCAGCTCCTGCGCCCAAGGTTCGCGCCCCAAGGAAGATGTGGCGCTTCTCGCTCACCAGCTTCGGAATTACTCGGAAGCTGGCCCTGAGTTTCTCGGTAATCATGGTCGTCAGCATTGCGGTGGCGCTGCTCTTGATGCAGGCGCTGGCAACGGTCGAAACCGCGGGAAAGCACTTTGAGACGGCGAGCCGTCTGGTGACCGACATCGGCAAGGGCGAAGCCTACCATCTCGATCGGGTCAATCTGGCTCGGCTCTATTTGATCGCGCCGAAGAACGACGTCCTGGCGCGCTATCGCGTTTCCACGCAAATGTTCGAACAGCAGCTTACCAACGCCAAGGACGAGGCGCAGGGCAACGAAACCCTGCTGACGGCGATCGACAAGTTCCACACCGCGGCCCGGCAGTGGCGCCTCGATGTCGGCGACCCGATCGTCAAGCTGGCGGGCGATTCCTACATGCAGCAGCGGGCTCGCGACCTTGTGGTCTCCGACCACACGGCCGAGACTGAAGCGGCGATCCGCGTCGCCGTCACGAATGTGCAGAACGGAGTTTCCGTCTGGCTGAAGGAAGTAAGCCGGCAAAGAGATGAGGCTGTGCGCAATGCCAGGTATCTTCAGGCGGCCGGCGCCGGCCTGACGATTGTGCTTCTTATTGTGATTGGCTGGTGGCTGTCGTTGCAGATTGCGCGGCCGGTGAGCCGGATGACCGAGGCGATGCGCAAGCTGGCGGCGGGCGAGCACACGGTGGCGATTCCGGCGGTCGGCCGCCGCGACGAGGTCGGCCAGATGGCGACCGCGGTGCAGAGCTTCAAGGACGCGGCGATCGAGAAGCTGCGCCTCGAGGCGGAAGCCGAAGACAGCCGCCGCCGCGCCGAGGAAGAACGCGCCGCGCGTGCGGCCGAGAAGGCCGAAGAAGAACGCCAGGATCTGATCGCCATCACTGCCCTTGGCGAAGGCCTCGACCGGCTGTCGAGCGGCGACCTCACCTTCCGCATCGAGGTGCCGTTCCAACCCAAGGCGGCCAAGCTGCGCGAGGACTTCAACGCCGCGGCCGACAAGCTGCAGCAGACGCTGCTGGCGGTCATCGCCAGCGTCAACGCCATCCATGCCGGCAGCGGCGAGATCTCGTCGGCCGCCGACGATTTGTCGCGGCGCACCGAGCAGCAGGCGGCGAGCCTCGAGGAAACCGCCGCCGCACTCGACCAGATCACCGCGACGGTGAAGAAGACCGCCGAGGGCGCCAGCCATGCCCGCGAGGTGGTGTCGTCGGCCAAGGGCGACGCCGAGCACAGCGGCGTCGTGGTGCGCAAGGCGATCGACGCCATGGGCACGATCGAGAAGTCGTCCGATCAGATCGGCCGCATCATCGGCGTCATCGACGAGATCGCCTTCCAGACCAACCTTTTGGCGCTCAACGCCGGCGTCGAGGCGGCGCGCGCCGGCGACGCCGGGCGCGGCTTTGCCGTCGTCGCCTCCGAGGTCCGCGCCCTGGCGCAGCGTTCGGCCGAAGCGGCGCGCGAGATCAAGAACCTGATCTCGGCCTCGTCGACCCAGGTCGGCGAGGGCGTCAAGCTGGTCGGCGAGACCGGCAAGGCGCTGGAGCGCATCGTCGCCGAGGTCGCCGAGATCAACGCGGTGGTCACCAACATCGCGGCATCAGCGCAGGAGCAGTCGACCGGGCTCGACCAGGTCAACACGGCGGTCAACCAGATGGACCAGGTGACGCAGCAGAACGCGGCGATGGTCGAGGAATCGACCGCCGCCAGCCACTCGCTGGCGCAGGAGACCGAACAGCTGGCGCGCCAGCTCGGCAGCTTCCGCCTCGGCAAGCCGGCGGCGGTGGAAACGCTGCGCCCGGCGGCCAAGCCGGCCGCGCGCGCCAAGCCGGCGGCGCGCGTCGCCGGCGGCTACGGCGTGGCGACCGCCCGCGCCGCGGCGCCGATCGAAGATGGCTGGCAGGAGTTCTAAGCCAAGATGACGACGGTTTGTGACCCGACGCCGCAGATCTTCGAGCTGCCCGCGGTGCTTGATCTGAGGGCCGCGCC
>NZ_JARXVF010000008.1 GCF_029892515.1 Pseudaminobacter soli (ex Li et al. 2025)
GAATAGATCCATGGGCGGGGCTCCTTGACCAATTAAGCTTGAGGAGCCTGCCCGCAGATTGAAATCCTGTCACCCCCGCAGCGGGAGCGCCACGGGAGCCCCAATCATCCGATCTTCTTTTTTGCGTTTCACGCTGGCGATTTGGCCTTGGGCTTTCCCCCTGACGGGGCGCGGTACTCGTTCTTCCCCGAGCCCTTGGCGGGCTCTGCAGCCACCCTGGCCAAACGAGCCAGCCGAAGGCGTTGTGTCTTCGCTTCTCGCTTGGCGACCTCCGCGTCGACTATCTCACGAGCTATCCTGGTCGTTGTCTCGGTCTTGTCCAGCTTAGCCCGTTTTGACCTAAAACTGTCCTCGACTCCGTTCATGATGGTCATCCTCGAGACGAAAAAGGCCGGGAACTTCCCGGCCTTCTGCTGATGGCCCGACGGCCAGCAAATTCGCGGTCAAAGACCGGAAGCGGCATTCATGCGGCCTGCAGGTTCTCGGCCGAGCTCTTGCCCTTGCGCGGATCCGCAACGACGTCGAAGGTCAGCTTTTGACCTTCCACGAGGGTCCTCATTCCAGCGCGCTCGACGGCGGAAATGTGGACAAAAACGTCGGGCTGTCCGTTGCCCTGCTCAATAAAGCCGAAGCCTTTGGTGGCGTTGAAAAACTTTACTGTTCCGGTGGCCATGAGGTTTCCTTTCAAATCGGAGTACAGTGTCGCGCTTGGCCGAGTGCCAAACGGCGAGTTGTCGAAATTGAGAAGGAAGATCGTCTGGGCACCAAAGCGCAGAAACAACGTTCGTCAGCAAGATCGATGCCGGGATATAGGCGCGAGCCAAGGCAACGGCAAGGCTTTCCGGAACAATACCAGCGGCCCTCAAGCTGACCGACGGCCTGGTCACGCCCAAGGGCGTCATCGTCGCGGCTTACGAGCGCGCCGGCGAGGTCGAAACCGGCGACTTCGGGCTGGATAACCCCAGCGAGGCAGAACTGGAGCGGCGGCGGGGATTGGCCGCGATGGAGAGCAAGCTGAAGTCGGCGTAAGCCAAGCTCAGCCCCCGCATTCCCCTCTCCGCCTTCAGGGCAGAGCAATCGCATAAGGCGCGACTTACCCCCACTCCGCCTCGCTTTGCTTGGCACCTCTCCCCCTCAAAAGGGGAGAGGAAAGGTGCCAGCCTTGCCAACGGCGCTTCCTCTCCCCCGTCGACCGGGGGAGAGGTGGTTTGCGAAGCAAACCGGAGTGGGGGTCGAATACTATGTGCGATCGCCCTTTAGGCAGGCGTCAACAAAGCCCCCGACCTCAGGATGCTATTCTCTCGTCAAAGCCCAAAAGTGACCAGGCCGTTTTCGTCGATTGCCCATGCGGGGTTCCAGGCGATTTCCCAGGCGTGATCGTCAGGGTCCGCGACATACCCACGGAATCCACCATGCGGCGGGGCATCCGCCTCCCGGACCAGGCTTCCTCCAGCCTCCACCAGCTGACGCATGACCGTTTCAACGTCCTCACGCCCGGGAACGTTATGCGCGAGCGAAAAGGCTCCCGGCGACTTCAGCCCCGATCGTCCCATGTCCTGTTCAAGCGATCCGAGCTTGAAGGTGCCAAGAACAAACCCGTTCATCTGGTAGAAAACGATCTCATCGTTCTGGAATACGGGCATCCATCCGAAACCCTCGACATAGAAGCGCCTGGAGCGCTCGAGGTCGCGGACACCGAGTGTGATAACTGAAATCTGCTGCTGCATAGCCAAGTCCTTTCCATTCGCCCCGCGGGATTGCGAGGCGTGAAGGTCTTGGGCCGCTACCGAAGTAGAGGAAGGACCCGCATCGGCGGGGGTTGGGCCAACCGCACCAACCTAACCTGTTTTAGACCGAAGTACGGTCTCAGATTCGACAGACCGGGGCAAGACGGGGCGGATTTCGTCCCCTCCATTCGTATAGAATGGCGGGATCAGTAGGAAACTCTCACAAGGGGCGCCGATATTCGCTGAGTGTAGCCACAAAGCGGAAGGGGGATTGCCTGAGCGGCCCGATTTCGCGAGCCGCCCAGGCAATCAGCTTCATGCAGTCTGCAGATGCAGATCGCGCCTACGGAGCCACGACAACGCGACCAGGGTGATGGTCGACATGCCGGCCGCATAGGTGATGAGAGGCCATGCGGTGTCACCGTCGAGCACGATCACGAAGCCCGTGCCGATCACGCCGACGATGAGGCTCTGGATGCAGAAGTGCAGGGCGACGGCCGTGCCGGCCACTTCTCCGAACTCCTGCAAGGCGCCGTTGGCCGTGACGGAGGTCGTGAAGACGATGCCCACCGCGATCAGCCACATCGGCAGGACAAAGGACCCGAGGGACGGCGCCAGGAAAAGCTGCCCGACCGCGAGCAGGCACGCGCCCAGGATCAACATCGCCATGCCGCGCACCACGCTGCCCGGAATGCCCCATCGCGCCACGAAATCCTTGGTAAAGCGCGTCGTGACGATCATGGCCAAGGCGACCGTCGCAAACGCGAGGCTGAAGCCGAGTTCCGAGAAGCCTGCCCCGTCTATCAGCACGCGCGGAGCCGTGGAGAAGAACACAAAGAACGTGCCCATCGCGGTCCCGAAGCCGACCGTGTAGGTCCAAAAGGCAGGGCTTTTTAGCACCAGCCCGAAGCCCGCTCCGCGCGCTCCCCTCTTCTCCAGCCGTGTTTCGCGCCATGTTGGTAGCACGAGTACGAGCAGGATGAGCGTCGGGATGCCCAGCGCAAGGAAGATGGCGCGCCATCCCCAAAAGCCCATGACGAGCGCTCCGGCGATGGGGCCGAGGGCCGGCACAAAAGCCAACGTCGCGTTCATAAGGCTATAGATGACAGCACTTTCCGGGCGCTCCGCATAAACGTCGCGAATGGTGGCGAAGAGCGCCACCAGCACGGCTGCCGCGCCCGTTGCCTGCACCAGCCGAAGCAGCACAAACAGCCCGGTCGATGATGTGGCAGCAAGGGCAAAGGAGGCAGCGGCGAAGACGACCGTCCCGCCAATGAGGACCGGCCGGCGACCGAAACGGTCCGAAAGCGGCCCGAAGAGGATTTGCCCTACCCCGAGCATGATCATGTAGAGGGTAAGGGTCAGTTGCACCATCTCGGGCGTGGTGCCGAGGATTCCCGGCATGGCGGGAACGGCCGGCAGGTATATGTCCATGCCAAGGGAAGCGAGAATGTTGAAGGGTGCCAGCAGCATCATTGCTACCGGCAGGCTGTAGGTCCACAGCCGGATATTATTTGCAGACATGACAAAGCATCCGCTCGAATAAATGAAGTTCGGCGGCGGCCTGCGCTATCAGGTAACAGGATCGGAACCGGGCAGACGGCCGCAACAACGAAGAGAACGTTGCTGCGGCTTAGCGGTCTGAAGTTTTAGGTTCCATGGATACGGCCCTGAGTGAAGGGGGGGGTGAACGAGCGGAGCAGTCTGTACCAGACATGCCCTGAGCCAGCAACGGCCAGTTCCGGCACGCATAGAAGCACGATTTCACCCCTCTCCCCCCGCCCGCATGGCAGCCATGCCGAAAAGTCGCAAAGATTCACGCATATTTGGGGTTACAAGCGTGCCGGCATTTGCCTATAAGGCGCCCTTAGCCTGACAACAGACTCTGCACCCCACCGGCCGGCGTTCCCGCGCCGGGGTTTTTGCGCAGAGCCAACGACGAACGGACCCGACCATGCCAAAACGCACCGACATCAAGTCCATCCTGATCATCGGCGCCGGTCCCATCGTTATCGGCCAGGCCTGCGAATTCGACTACTCCGGCACCCAGGCCTGCAAGGCGCTCCGAGAAGAAGGGTTCCGCGTCATCCTGGTCAACTCCAACCCGGCCACGATCATGACCGACCCGGAGCTGGCGGACGCCACCTATATCGAGCCGATCACGCCCGAGGTTGTCGCCAAGATCATCGCCAAGGAGCGCCCGGATGCGCTGTTGCCCACCATGGGCGGCCAGACCGCGCTCAACACCGCCCTGTCGCTGCGCCGCATGGGCGTGCTGGAGCGCTACAATGTCGAGATGATCGGCGCCGACGCCCACGCCATTGACAAGGCCGAGGACCGCGCCTTGTTCCGCGAGGCCATGGCCAAGATCGGGCTTGAGACGCCGCGCTCCATGCTCGCCAACGCCACCGACGTCAAGGACGCCGACCGCAAGAAGCATGACGCCGAGCGCGCCGCGCTGAAGGCGTCGGGCGCCTCCGACACCCAGCTCGATGCGCTTGAAACAAGCTGGAACCTCGGCGAAGGCGACCGCAAGCAGCGCTACGTTTCGCACGCCATGGGCGTTGCGGCCACCGCGCTCGACGTGGTCGGCCTGCCGGCCATCATCCGCCCCTCGTTCACGCTCGGCGGCACCGGCGGCGGCATCGCCTTCAACCGCCAGGAATTCTTCGAGATCGTGCAGTCGGGCCTCGACGCCTCGCCGACCACCGAAGTCCTCATCGAGGAAAGCGTGCTGGGCTGGAAGGAGTATGAGATGGAGGTCGTCCGCGACAAGGCGGACAACTGCATCATCGTCTGCTCCATCGAGAACATCGACCCGATGGGCGTGCACACCGGGGATTCCATCACCGTCGCCCCCGCGCTGACCTTGACTGACAAGGAATACCAGATCATGCGCAACGCCTCGATCGCGGTGCTGCGCGAGATCGGCGTCGAGACCGGCGGTTCGAACGTTCAGTTCGCCGTCAATCCCGACGACGGCCGCCTCGTCGTCATCGAGATGAACCCGCGCGTGTCGCGCTCCTCGGCACTTGCCTCCAAGGCGACCGGCTTCCCGATCGCCAAGATCGCGGCCAAGCTTGCCGTCGGCTACACGATGGACGAGCTGGAAAACGACATCACCGGCGGCGCGACGCCTGCCTCCTTCGAGCCGAGCATCGATTACGTCGTCACCAAGATCCCGCGCTTTGCCTTCGAAAAGTTCCCGGGCGCCGAGCCGACGCTGACCACCGCCATGAAGTCGGTGGGCGAGGTCATGGCCATTGGCCGCACCTTCCAGGAATCGCTGCAGAAGGCGCTCCGCGGCCTCGAAACCGGCCTCACCGGCCTCGACGAGATCGAGATCCCCGGCATCGGCCATGGCGACGACAAGAACGCCATTCGCGCAGCCCTCGGCACGCCCACGCCGGACCGCCTGCGCATGGTCGCCCAGGCCATCCGCATGGGCACCTCGCTCGAAGACGTGCACGCCATGTGCAAGATCGACCCGTGGTTCCTCGAGCAGATCGCCGGCATCATCGCCATGGAAGAGCGCATCCGCGAGCACAGCCTGCCGCAGGATGCCACCAATCTGCGCATGCTGAAGGCCATGGGTTTTTCGGACGCCCGGCTTGCCTCGCTGACCGGCAAGAAGGCCAAGGATGTCGCCCTGCTGCGCAATTCGCTCGGCGTCCACCCGGTCTACAAGCGCATCGACACCTGCGCTGCCGAATTCGCCTCCCCCACCGCCTATATGTACTCCACCTACGAAGTGCCGTTTGCCGGTCAGCTCGCCAACGAGGCCGAGGTCTCCGACCGCAAGAAGGTGGTGATCCTCGGCGGCGGCCCCAACCGTATCGGCCAGGGCATCGAGTTCGACTATTGCTGCTGCCACGCCTGCTTCGCGCTCGCCGAGGCCGGCTATGAATCCATCATGATCAACTGCAACCCGGAGACGGTCTCGACCGACTACGACACCTCCGACCGGCTCTATTTCGAGCCGCTGACGGCGGAAGACGTGATCGAGATCCTGAAGATGGAGCAGAGCCGCGGCGAGCTCGTCGGCGTGATCGTGCAGTTCGGCGGCCAGACCCCGCTGAAGCTGGCCGAGGCGCTCGAAAAGAACGGCATCCCGATCCTCGGCACCTCGCCCGACGCGATCGACCTTGCCGAAGACCGCGACCGCTTCCAGAAGCTTCTGCAGAAGCTCGACCTCGCCCAGCCCAAGAACGGCATCGCCTACTCGGTCGAGCAGGCGCGCACGGTGGCCGGCGAGCTCGGCTTCCCTCTGGTGGTGCGCCCGTCCTACGTGCTGGGCGGCCGCGCCATGCAGATCATTCACGACGAGAGCATGCTGCAGACCTACCTGCTCGACATCGTGCCGGGCCTGGTGCCCGAGGACATCAAGCAGAAATATCCGAACGACAAGACCGGCCAGATCAACACGCTGCTCGGCAAAAACCCGCTGCTGTTCGACACCTATCTCACCGACGCCATCGAGGTGGACGTGGACTGCCTGTGCGACGGCTCGGACGTCTTCGTCTCCGGCATCATGGAGCACATCGAGGAGGCCGGCATCCATTCGGGCGACTCCGCCTGCTCGCTGCCCGTCCACACGCTGTCCGACGAGATCGTCGCAGAGCTGGAGCGCCAGACGGCCGCCCTTGCCCGCGCGCTAAAGGTCGGCGGCCTGATGAACGTGCAATACGCCATCAAGGACGGCACGATCTATGTGCTGGAGGTGAACCCGCGCGCCAGCCGCACCGTGCCCTTCGTCGCCAAGACCGTGGGCAAGCCGATCGCCAAGGTCGCGGCCCGCATCATGGCCGGCGAAACGCTGGACGGCGCCTTCGCCAATTACGGCGAAAAGCCCGACCCGCGCACGCCCGGCCACATCGCGGTCAAGGAAGCGGTGTTCCCGTTTGCGCGCTTCCCGGGCGTCGACACCCTGCTCGGACCCGAGATGCGCTCCACCGGCGAGGTCATGGGCCTCGACCGCGACTATGCGCTGGCCTTCGCAAAAGCCCAGCTCGGCGCGGGCGTCGACCTGCCGCGCTCGGGCACGCTGTTCGTCTCGGTGCGCGATGACGACAAGAAGGGCATTCTGGGTCCCGTCAAGCGCCTGGCCGGCCTGGGCTTCAAGGTGCTGGCCACCGGCGGCACCCAGCGCTTCCTCGCCGAAAACGGCATCGAGGCCGAGAAGATCAACAAGGTGCTGGAAGGCCGCCCGCATATCGAGGACGCCATCCGCAACCGCCAGGTGCAGATCGTGTTCAATACGACAGACGGCCAGAAGGCCGTGTCGGACTCCAAATCCCTGCGCCGCGCGACCCTGATGCAGAAGGTGCCCTATTACACCACGCTGTCGGGCATGGAGGCCGTGGCCGAAGCCATCGCCGCGCTGAAGGCGGGCAGCCTCGAGGTTCGGCCGCTGCAGGAGTATTTTGTCTAAGGCGCAGCCGCGCCTGGCGAGAATACACTGGCCCTGAGTTTGGGAGGCTATCAGCCTCCCTTCTCAGTCCATGCTGTAGAACCCCCAGTTCCCGCCGGGCTGACGTTGCCATTTATACATGGCAACGTCAGGCTCTCGGCGATCACCCTTCTCGTCGAATGACAGTTCTCCCAGTATTGTCGGAACAGCTTTGCCGGAGCGTAGTGCCGACGAAATGGCACGCGGGTCATTGCTTTTGGCAATTTCCGCACCTTTGGCGATTACCTGGACAGCCGCGTACGACTTCAACGCGTAAGCGATGGGGGCAACTCCTTTGGCACGAAGGCGTTCAACGATTCCCTGAACATTCGGGCGCGCCTGATCTTGCAGGGAAAAGGTCATGAGCGTGCCCTCAAGACCCCCCCCTGCCGCAACAGCCAAACCGCCGACGGCGGCACCGTCACCGGTAACGAATTGCATCTCAAGACCCGCGGCGCTGGACTTTCGGATGAGCGCCCCCAGCTCTTCCGCCAAGCCCCCGAAATAGACAACCTCGATGTTCTGAGATTTAAGCTTGTCCACGAGCGTCGAAAGACCTTTGCCCTTGAATCTCACCGTCGAAAATATCGTCTCCTTGATGCCTGCAGCGTTCAGGGAGGCCTTTGTCTTCTCTGCTAGTCCTTTGCCGTAGGGGGTTCCGTCGTGAAGCACGGCGATCTTCTGACCAGGGAAGTTCTTCGCCACGTATTCGCCAGCAAAGGTACCCTGCACGTCATCGCGTCCCGACGTGCGAAAAGTATTCCAGAGCCCTGCGTCGGTGAACAGAGGATTAGTGGTCGAGGGGCTGATCATCAAAACGCCCGCCTTCGCATAGATGGGGGCCGCGAAGATCGAGCTTGTCGAGTTATAGTGCCCGACTACGAACTTCACCCCCATCTTCGAGAGTTTCGCAGCAATTGCTCTACCGGTCTGCTGACTTCCCTCGTCGCCAACAAAGTGAAATTCGATCTTTTGACCGTTGATGCCGCCCTGCGCATTGATATCGTCCACCGCGAGTTGAACGCCACTGCGCATTTCAGCACCCCAGGCAGCCCAATCTCCATCGGTAGGGCCCACGACAGCAAGCTTAACCGTTGATGTTGTTTCTTCCGCGGCAGCAGGCGCATACCAAGACGCTGCCAGAAGAAATGCTGAGAACGCAGCCGCAACAATTCGTGCGATGACTCTACCCAAGAGTACTCTGGACAATCTCACCCCCCCTCGAAATCGAAGTACAGGTTGAGATCAAGTCTTATGAAATAGCAAGCTGGATAAAGAGGCATACGCTTCGGCACCCAACGGAGAGAATTTGCCAGATCTTCGAGACGCTGCCGGCTTATGCCCCGAGCGCGAAGCAGCTAGTGTGCGCGCAACAGGAGCACACCACATGGAGCCAGACGAAATCTCCCTCGTCCCACCCCAGGTCGTCGCCGACAACGCGGCCAAGGGGCTTGCCTTGCGTGCAAAATTCGGGCGGGGCGGAACCGAGATCGGCGTGGGCCGCGCGCAGGAACTGGTGGCGCGGCGGGCGCTGCAGCCCTCGACCATCCGGCGCATGGTCAGCTTTTTCGCCCGCCACGATGTCGACAAGCACGCAAAAAATTTCGGCAATGAACAAAACCCCTCGGCCGGCTATGTCGCCTGGCTCTTGTGGGGCGGCGACGAGGGCCGCGCCTGGGCAATCGAGCTGAAGAAGGTGATCGGCAACGCGCCCGACATCTGAAGTCCGCGTGCCTGCGGGGACAAAATCCGCCACGCCTTTCGCGCAAGCCATTGATTTTTCGGCTATCGGCATCGCCGGCGACGCTTTTTCATCCCCCACATTCGTCCCTCCCACATAATGCCCGCATCGGCCTCACCGGGAACACGGGTCATGAACCGGATGAGCGTGGAGGGCGACGATGTCCGGGCTGGTGGCGCTAACGGTGGCGCTGCTGGGTGATGAACCCCCAAGTCCGGGCCTTTGCGGCGGCTGGCCACGCGAATGTGGAGGCGACTGAGCGGGGCAAGAGCATCGAACGGGCGGTCGTGGAGACCGCCGATATACTACTAGATGAGCGCGTTTCCCGACCGCCCGTCTTCCCAGGTTCTTTGAAATAGCCAGACGGTGAAAACCGGGCGTGGCGATGAATAGGTGCGTCCTTCGAGGCGCGCCCTGCGGGCGAGCACCTCAGGATGAGGACGGTTGGCGCTATCGCAACCTTGGGAGGTGGGTGCCGCCGTTAGCCCTCATGGTGAGGTGCGAGCGTAGCGAGCCTCGAACCACGAGGGCGGCATGAAGGGCAGCCCCTACTCCAGCGGCACGCGGCGCATGCCGAGACGCTCGTAGAGCCGCACGGCGTCGCGGTTTTCGAGCGTGTGGGTTTTCAGATCGACATGGGCAGCACCCCGCGCATGGAAGGCGGCAAAAACCTGCCAGAGCAGCGCCTCGCCCAGCCCCAGCCGGCGCGCATCAGGCTTTACGGCAAGGTCCTTGAGGTACGCGCTGGTCCAGCATTGCGCGGTAGCTGCAAGGCCGCCCTCGGCGTCGAACACCAGAAAGCACAGAGCGGGGTCGAACTCCGCGTCAGTCGAGAGTTCTTGCCACCAGGCGTCAAATGTCTCGTCACGACGCTCCGGAAAAACCTCCGTCAGCAGCGCGTGCAGAGAGGCCGCATCGGGCGCAGACGACAAGGTGCGCAGGACAAAACCGGCCGGCCAGGCCGGCGCCTGCAATGCGCCGCCGAGGTCGCGGCGCAGCCTTATCACCTCATCATGAGGCTGCGCGCTTGGCTCAAGCATTGTCGTTCCTTCGCGGAAACGGATGCGGCGGAAGGGGCACGAGCCGGATCAGGCGGCACCTGCGGCGGAAGGCTTGGCGGGTGCGGCGGACGGAACCGGCGCTGTGGCCGGCGTGATGACCGGCATGTCGTCCGGGCCGGGCGCCGGAGGTGCCGGCGGGAACTGGCCTTTCATCGAGGCCGGGATGACCTCGGCCGTCGGCGGGAATTCGACCTGCGCCGCAACCGTGGCTTCCTGCTCCTCGCCCGGGCTGCGCATGCGGTGGCGATCGGAGCTCATGCCGGCCGCGCCCAGGAGGCCCATGCGCTTGGCGTCGTAATAATAGCCGCGCTGATAGAGTCGGTCGGCGCGTGCCTGGTCGCCCTTGGCCACCAGAAAGGCGCCGCGCAGATATTTCACAGAGTATTTGAGATTGGTCTCGGCATCCAGCAGGCCGCGCGCCGGGCCGTCATAGCCCATGCCGCGTGCGGTGGAGTGCTTGATCTGCATCAGGCCCCAATGGCCGCGATTATAGGCCGAGGGGTTAAAGGTGCTCTCACGCTTGACCACGCGGCGCACCAGATCCGCCGGCACTTCGTACATGGCGGCATATTTCTGGATCAGCTGCTCGATCTCGGCGGGACCTGCCGGGCCGGCATCGGCGGTGGCATAGGCGCTGGCCGGCATCATCGGCTCGAGCGAGGCAACCTGCGTGCCGCCGGCCTTCTGCGGCGCCGTCAGCATGGGATCGCCCGGTCGCGTCGGCGGCGGCAGCTGGCCCTCGGGCAGCGCGGCAGTCGCATCGGCCATCAGCGGCACCGGCGCGCCTTCGACCGGCGCATAGGAGCTCGGCAGCACGGCAACCGTTTCGGGCAGCGGGAAATCGGCGCTCTGTTCGTCGACAGGGGCGGTGTTCAGCGCAAGGTCTGGCGCTGCGCCATTGCCGGTGGAGGTACAGGCCGACAGGCACGCTGCAGAGAGCGCAACGCCGACAGCCAGAAAAATCCGCAATTTGGGCAAGCCCGCTCTCACTGCAATCGTCAAAAATACCCGTCCCCGCTGACAAATCAATTACATGAGCCACCCCCTCTGGGCAACACGACGGGTTAAGATTGCAATAACGCTACCGATCAACACCTGTTTCAAACCGTAAGGAAAGCGTTTGTTCTCCGTTTGTACACGTCGATTAACCGTGATATAAACGGCTGCGTATCGGAAAGTGACAGATGTCTTCACCCCTTCCCTATCATCTCTTCGAAACCGCGCTGGGCTGGATCGGCCTCGCCTGGAGCGAGCGCGGCCTGACCCGGCTGCAACTGCCCGAGCGTGACCGCCCTGCCACCGAAAGGCGGCTGCTGGCGACGCTGCCGGGCGCTGAGCGTGGAACGCCGGTCGAGCGGCGCGAAGAAGAGCTTCCGGCTGAGATTGCCGCGGCGGTCGCGCTTGTGCGGCGCTACGCGGCGGGCGAGACGGTCGATTTTTCCGGCGTCCCCGTCGATCTAGGCAATGCCGACGAGTTTCGGCTGGCGATCTACGACGCGGCGCGCAACTTGGGTTTCGGCGAGACGACCACCTATGGCGAACTGGCGAACCGTGCCGGCCACACCGGGCTGGCGCGCGAAACGGGCCAGGCGCTCGGCCGCAACCCGGTGCCCATCGTGGTGCCCTGCCATCGCATCGTCGCCGCCGGCGGCAAGATCGGCGGCTTTTCGGCGCCCGGAGGCTCGACCACCAAGGAGCGGCTGCTCGAGCTCGAGGGCGTGCGGGTCGGCCCGCCACCGCCCGCGCAGGGCTCGTTCGGATTCTAGATCAGTTTTTTTACGGATGCTTGCGCAGCAGCTTGGGGCGGCGTTCGGACTCGACCGTGCGGCATTCGCGCACCGGGCAGGCCTTGCGGTCGGCGCTCGGCACAAGGGTGGTTTCGGCGCGTTCATTGCTCTTGCAGTATTGCCGGTCGCGCACATAGCGGTCGTGGCGCTGCACCGAAGGATCGCGCGGCGAGCGATAGCGCAGGATCACCGCGCCTTCCCGATCGATGGCCGACTGCACCTGTCCGCAGCTCATACTCGTTGAATCGTAACGGGAAATCGCCTGCGCTTGATAGGCTACCAGCGACAGGCAAAGAGCGAGCAACAGACGTTTCACCACTATCTCCATGAAGAGTCGGGCAAACCCCTACCCGACCGTCCCGCGCTATGGCGAGAAATGGCCGGAAGAATGGCAAGATCGAGTCACTCCTTACAAAACGGCGAACTGTTGCGCTAGCGTCCCTCTTGTGCTCTGGCGGATGAACTCCTATATCGGGTCCGTTGATATTTCGGCCGATTGCTCGGTACTCTCGCGATTTTCTCGCGTTTGCTGATGTCTGTCTCCTAAATCTCGATACCAACGACTGGATTTCGGCCATCGGCATCCAGTCAAACTACACAGCGAACGAAGGAATATACTAGTATGGCAACCGGCACCGTTAAGTGGTTCAACGCAACCAAGGGCTTCGGCTTCATTCAGCCCGACGCCGGCGGCGCGGACGTTTTCGTCCACATCTCCGCTGTTGAACGCGCTGGCATGTCCACCCTCAACGAAGGCCAGAAGGTCAATTTCGAGATCGAGCAGGACCGCCGCACCGGCCGTTCGGCTGCTGGGTCCATCTCCAAGGCCGGCTGATTTTAAAGCGCGCCCGGCCCTAGGGTCGAAGCGCGCGGCAAGTCACGGATGTACTGGCGGCCGCGCGTGAAGCGCGCCGGAGGTCCAGGGTGGGAGTTCGACGCGGCAGATTGCCGCCGAGCCCGACTGACGGACCCCAGATCAGTCCCTTTGGGGCACGGAAGGCGGGGTAACTCCCCGCCTTTTTGCTGTCCGGATTTTATTTGGCCTTCGCCGCGGCGACCAAGCCGTGACCCGCCTCATGGCAGCCAATCGATCGGCACGTGTCCGGGATCGTTGCGCACGCGGTCCAGCCACGCCGACACTGCCGGATATGCAGTGACGTCGAAGCCTCCCTCGCCCGCCACATGGGTGTAGGCATAAAGCGCAATATCCGCCACGCTCATCGCATTGCCCGCAAAGAAGGCGTTTGCGGCAAGGTGCTTGTCCATGACGCCAAGCGCCTTGTTGCCCCGCTCCAGCGTCGAGGCCAGCCTTTCCGGCGTCGCATCCTTTGCGCGCTCCGGAAAGACCATCAGCGCGCGGCGCACGGCGATATAGGGCTCGTGGCTGTATTGCTCGAAGAACAACCACTGATAGGCAAGCGCGCGCTCATAGCTGTCCGCCGACAGCAGGCGCGTTCCTTCGGCCAGATGGAGCAGCATGGCATTGGACTCGGCGAGCAGCCGCCCGTCCGGCAGTTCCAGCAGAGGCACCATGCCATTCGGGTTCTTGGCCAGATATTCGGGCGATCGGGTGCCGCCGTTCTGGGAACTCACTTCGATATGCTCGAATGGTTTTCCGAGTTTTGCGAGGAGAAGTCGCGGCTTGTAGCAATTGCCGCTACCGGTCATGCCATAGATCTTGATCATGCAGCCCTCCTTCAGATGAAGCTAAAGCGGCATAACGCCCGCAACCAACGCGATCCAACGATTTGTTTTGGCCGATCCTTCACTGCAAGTGATGGTTCAACGCCGAAACGAGACCACGTTCTGTCCGCCGCCCAGCAAGACGGCTATCGACAGCTGCGTCTCGTCGAAAGCGCAGCCCGCCGAGACCGGCCGGGCAAGAAAATCGCCCTGGAATTGGTCGGCTCCAGCCTCGAGCGCAATGCGCAGCTGATGCGCCGTATCGATGCCGCCGATCAGGACTTTTGCGCCGTGGCTGCGCATCACCGAAATCATCGGCCCCAAGAGCCGTGCGGTCGGCTCGTTGCAGATCTTGCGAAACCAGGCGCTTTCGATCCGCACCAAATCGGCCTTGGCCCCGGCCGGAAGCGTGCGATCGGCACCGAACGAGCCGGCAAGCCGCACGCCCTTCCAGCGCAGTTCCTCGAGGCCGTCCCAGAAATCCTGATCCGCCTGGGTAGAGGAAGAAACCTCGCAAACCAGTTTTTCGGGGCCGAGTACGACGTCTTCACAACCTGGCGCATAACGCTCGGAAAGCAGCGACAGCACCGATGCCCCGCCGCAGGGATCGCAGTCGACATGCAGGTCGAGCCCGGCGATGCCGACATGTCCATAATTGTGAAGCTGCACCGCAAGACCCAGTGCCGAGACGCGCCCCTGGACCTCAGACGAGCACTCCGACCTGAATGCGTCTACTGCAACCGGCTGTCCAAGCAAGCTCGGCATAGACATGCCCTGCAGGCCGGTCAGGTGAAGCGCGCCACCAGCTCGTGAAAAGATCGGCTGGTAGAAACTCTTGAGCCGAAAGGAGCCGAAGACGCCGGAAGCTATGTCGAACTCGTCGACGACAAGCGATTCGCTGAGCGCCCCGATCGACATCACGATGAGCTCTTTCGCCCGGATTGGCGGCGCAAGCCCGGCGCTGCCTGTTGCACCGGCAATGAAGCATGGCCGACCTGCGAAACGCCGCTGCCGAAGCCCGGAGAGACGATCTCGGGCCGCGCCAGGACAAAGCCCTGCACCATGGCGGCACCTGACTTTTCGGCGAGCTCGAGTTGCCAGCCTTCCTCGATGCCTTCGAACACGGTCATGATGCCCTGCTCGGCGAACTTCTCGACCATGGCGGTCAGCATGGCAAAGCCGGCGCCGCTCGCCATCATCCGCCCGATCCACTGCGCGTCGAACTTGACGATGTCCGGGCGCAGCGCCTTGACCCGCTTGATGTCGGAGTCTTCCGTTCCGTAGTCGTCGATGGCGATCCTGAGCCCATTGGCCCGCAGCGCGTCGACGAAACCGCGCAGCGTCGCCAGCGAGGCTGCCTTCTGCTCGGTCACCTCGCAGACGACGCGTCGCGGATCGATCCCGGCCTCGTGCATGACCTCGCGCATGTCCTGCAGCGCACAGTCGGAAACCGACCGCTCGGTGAAGAGCGAGGGGTCGAAATTGACGAAGATCGTCGTTTCCTGGGAGAGGCATGCGGCTGCGTTGAACAGGTGCAGCGTGCGCGTCAGCGTCTCGACTGCCAGCCGCTCGGCCGCAGCAATCGCGCTGAAGAAAATGCCCGGCGAGATCCGTTCGCCGCCCAGGGACGGGCGGATCAATCCCTCATAGGCAACGATCCGGGGCTTGCCATCCGGCTGGAAGGCAAAAATCGGCTGAAACGCCGTCTCCAGCAAGAACGCACCCCAACTGGCCGTCGAGGTTCCGTCGTCCCGTCTGATGATGTGGCCGGGTCCGACATTGCGCGACACGATACTGTTTGCTCCGGATTGACAAAGAAGAATGGCATGGGAAGGTTTTATTGCACGTTAACGCATGCGTGGCTTGCGCGGGCGTTGATGAGGCGTAGGCTTGCGCGAAATATCCGGACCGTTGCCCACGCAACCCTTGCGAATTGGCCCGCAATCCGACATGACATGCGCGGCCAAATTCCAGGCCGCCCATGAGATGGAGATGAAAAGTCATGGCCTTTCTTGCCGACGCCCTTTCCCGTGTGAAGCCTTCTGCAACGATCGCTGTCACTCAGAAAGCCCGCGAGCTGAAAGCGAAAGGCCGCGACGTGATCGGCCTGGGCGCAGGCGAGCCGGATTTCGATACGCCGGATAATATCAAGAATGCGGCGATCGAAGCGATCCACCGCGGCGAGACCAAGTATCCGCCGGTTTCGGGCATTGCCCCACTGCGTGAAGCGATCGCCAAGAAGTTCAAGCGCGAGAACAATCTCGACTACAAGCCCGAGCAGACCATCGTCGGAACCGGCGGCAAGCAGATCCTGTTCAACGCCTTCATGGCAACGCTGAACCCCGGCGACGAAGTCGTCATCCCGACCCCCTACTGGGTGAGCTATCCGGAGATGGTGCTGCTGTGCGGCGGCACCCCGACCTTCGCCGCGACCACCGCCGCCAACGGCTTCAAGGTGACTGGTGCAGCACTCGAGAAGGCGATCACCCCGCGCACCAAGTGGCTGGTGCTGAACTCGCCGTCCAACCCCTCGGGCGCGGCCTATACCGAGGCCGAGCTTCGCGAGATCGCGGACGTGCTGCTCAAGCATCCGCAGGTCTGGGTGCTGACCGACGACATGTATGAGCACCTGACCTATGGCGATTTCGTCTTCAAGACCATCGCCGAGGTCGAGCCGCAGCTCTATAGCCGCACGCTCACCATGAACGGCGTGTCGAAAGCCTATGCCATGACCGGCTGGCGCATCGGCTATGCGGCAGGCCCCATCGAGCTGATCAAGGCCATGGACATGATCCAGGGTCAGCAGACCTCGGGCGCCTGCACCATCGCGCAGTGGGCCTCGGTCGAAGCGCTGAACGGCCCGCAAGACTTCATTGCCAAGAACAAGGCGATCTTCCAGGCGCGCCGCGACCTCGTGGTGTCGATGCTCAACCAGGCGCGCGGCATCTCCTGCCCCTCGCCGGAAGGCGCGTTCTACGTCTACCCGTCCTGCGCCGATCTGGTCGGCAAGAAGGCGCCATCCGGCAAGGTGATCGACGGCGACGAGACCTTCTGCTCGGAGCTGCTGGAAGCCGAGGGCGTGGCCGTGGTGTTCGGTTCGGCCTTCGGCCTTGGACCGAACTTCCGCATTTCCTACGCGACGTCGGAAACCCTGCTTGAGGAGGCCTGCACGCGCATCCAGCGCTTCACGGCTTCCCTGGCCTGATCCGACAGCTTTTGCGCTGAAACAAAAAAAAACCCGGCGGAAACGCCGGGTTTTTTGTGTGCCCCAAAAGGTGGCCGGCGACCGATGCCGCCGGCCCCGGATGATCAGGCCTCGAGCCAGCACTTGGTCAGCGCGTGACTGCCCATCAGCTCGCCGTTCGGATCGTCGATCCAGCCGCCGACCTTGGCGCTGGTGGCGTCGACATAGTTGTTGAACATCGGGATGATCACGCCACCCTCGTCGCGCAGCATCACGCCAGCCTGGCGATAGATCTCCTTTCGCTTGGCCTGGTCGAGTTCGGCGCGGGCGGCGAAGATCAGCTTGTCGAAATCCGGACGGAGGAAGCGGGTGTCGTTCCACTCGGCATTCGACAGATAGGCGATCGAGTAGACCTGGTCCTGCGTCGGCCGCCCCGTCCAGTAGGACATGGAGAAGGGCTGCTTGTTCCACACTTCCGACCAATAGCCGTCGCCGGGCTCGCGCTTCACCTCGATGTTGATGCCGGCCTTGGCCGCCTGCTGCTGATAGAGCTGGGCGGCATCGACCGCACCGGGGAACGCCACGTCCGAAGTGCGCAGCAGGACCGAGCCGTCATGCCCCGACTTCTTGAAGTGGAACTTTGCCTTGTCGGGATCGTATTTGCGCTGCTCGATATCGTCCGAGAACAGCGCATAGGCCGCCGTCACCGGCATGTCGTTGCCGACCGAGCCGTAGCCGCCAAGGATCTTCTGCACCATCTCCTCGCGGTCCACCGCATATTTCAGCGCCAGCCTGAGATCGTTGTTGTCGAAGGGCGCGGTGTTGCAGTGGGCGATGAAGACATAGTGCCCCTTGCCCGGCACGTTGCGGATGGTGACACCCGGCACGCGCTTCAGCATCTCGATGATCTTGGGCTCGATGCGGTTGATCATGTGCACCTGCCCGCCCTGCAGGGCCGACATGCGCGCGGTGGAATCGTTGATCACCACGATCTCGATCTGGTCGGCATGGCCGCGAGCTTCCGGCGCCCAATAATCCTTGAAGCGCTCGCCGACATGGCGCACGCCCGGCTCGTTGGAGACGACCTTGTAGGGCCCGGTACCGATGCCGGCGGTCGGATCGTCCTTGCCGCCGTTGGGCTGGATCATCAGGTGATAGTCGCCGACGACGTAAGGCAAGTCGGCATTCGGCTCCTTCAGCACGATAACGACATTTCCGCCATCGACCTTCACGCTCTCGAAGCCGCTGACGAAGGGCAGCGCGGCGGATTTGGAATTCTCGTCCGCATGGCGCTCCAACGTCGCCACCACGTCGGCGGGAGTCAGTTCCTTGCCGTTGTGGAAGGTCACGCCCTTGCGGATCTTGAAGGTCCAGGTCTTGGCGTCGGCCGAAGCGTCATATTCCTCGGCGATGCGCGGCTCGATCTGGCCGGTCGGCGAGACTTCCAGAAGCTGTTCGCCCCAGCAGCGGCCGAGCGTGTAAGGCACCTGGCTCGCCCAGCTGCCGGGATCGAGGCTGTTGGTGGACTCGCCGCCCACCATGCCGGCCTTCAGGATACCGCCCTTCACCGGTCCGGCGGCGCGGGCAGCGCTGCCGATCAGCGTGTTGGCAAACGCCGCGGTCACGCCAAGGGCTGCGGCGCGGCCGAGAAAGTCGCGGCGCGACAGGCGCCCGCGCGCGACCTCATGGCTCAAAAATTCGAGTTCATTGGACATGCTAGGTTTCTCCTCCTTGATGGGTCGACTGTTGTCGTCGTTGTTCCCGTCGCAGCGGATATTGGCTGCCGCAACGGCAGCCTCACGGAGCCGCATGCGACATCGGATGCCGCAAATGACGCGATCTTCGCAGGGCTGTTGCAAAGCTCCGGAACGCCCGCTCGCGCCGCCCCGAGCCATTGTTACAGCCCGTAGTCGCATTCCACTTGCCCTGCGCTTCCACCCGTGTGACGATGACGTTACGGCAGGGCGAACCGGCCCTGTCGTGCGACGGCCGGAGGAGGCCGGCCGCCGCCTCGGTGTTCACACATCAGGAGGAGGTCGTCTCAATGGGAAATCGCGCAGGAGGAAGACGCACGGGACCGAAATGCATAGCCATCGTCGGTCCCTTTGCAAGCGGCAAGAGTACCCTTCTTGAAGCCATTCTCGCCCGCACGGGCGCCATACCACGCCAGAACCCGATAGAATCCGGAAACACCGTTTCCGACTACTCGTCCGAGGCACGGGCACACGCCATGAGCGTGGAAGCCACCTTCGCCACCACCGAATTCATGGGCGAAAGCATCACCTTCGTCGATTGCCCCGGCTCGATCGAGTTCGCCTTCGAGACCGAGCCTGTGCTGGCGGCCTGCGATCTTGCGGTCGTCGTGGCCGAGGCCGACGAGAAGAAGATCCCTGCCCTGCAGCTCATCATGCGCAAGCTGGACGATTTCGGCGTCCCGCGCGTGCTGTTCCTCAACAAGATCGAAAAGACCGAGGCGGGCGTGCGCGACACGCTGAAGCTGCTGCAGCCGACGAGCAGCACGCCGCTTCTGCTGCGCCAGATACCGATGCGCAAGGGCGACGTCATCGTCGGGTCGATCGACCTGGCACTGGAGCGCGCCTACATCTACCGCGAGCACGCCGAAAGCGAGATCGCCGAAATCCCAGGCGACGAGAAGGCGCGCGAGATCGAGGCGCGCTTTTCCATGCTGGAAACGCTCGCCGACCATGACGACCAGCTGATGGAGCAGCTGCTCGAAGAAATCGAACCGCCGCGCGACGCCGTCTTCGACGACCTCTCCGCCGATCTGCGCCAAGGCGCGATCACGCCTGTGCTGATCGGCTCCGCCGAGAAGAGCAATGGCGTGCTGCGGCTCCTGAAGACGATCCGCCACGACGCGCCCGATGTCGAGGCGACCAGGACGCGGCTCGGTGTGCCGAGCAACGGCCAGACGGTCGTACAGGTGATGAAGACGATCCACACCGCCCATGGCGGCAAGCTGTCGGTGGGCCGCATCCTTTCCGGCACGGTCGCCGATGGCGCCGAACTGTTCCTCCCCGGCGGCGCCACCGCCAAGGTATCCGGCCTCTACCGTCTGTTCGGCAGGGACCAGACCAAGCTGGCATCGGCCGCAGCCGGCGACACCGTGGCACTCGGCAAGCTGGACGATGTGCGCACCGGCCAGACGCTGACCTCCGCCAAGGCGGGCCTGGCGCCGCTCGTCGCGTTTGAGCCGTTGCAGCCGGTCTTTGCCTTCTCGGTGCGGCCGAAGGAACGCAAGGACGATGTGCGGATGTCGGCCGCCGTCCAGCGGCTGTCCGAGGAAGATCCGTCGCTCTCAGTTCGCCACCAGCAGGATTCGAGCGAAACGGTTGTTTCGGGCCATGGCGAGATGCATCTGCGCGTGACGGTCGAACGGCTCGAAGGCAAGAACCAGATCCCGGTCGAGTCCCGCCCGCCGGCGGTTCCCTACCGCGAGACCATTCGCAAGAGCGTCCAGCAGCGCGGCCGGCACAAGAAGCAGTCGGGCGGGCATGGCCAGTTCGGCGACGTGGTGCTCGACATAAAGCCCCTGCCCCGCGGGGCCGGCTTCGAGTTCAGCGACACGATCACCGGCGGCGTGGTGCCGAAGACCTATATCCAGTCCGTAGAGACCGGCGTACGCGACTTTCTGAAATCGGGCCCGCTCGGCTTCCCGGTCGTCGACATTGCGGTGAACCTGTCGGACGGCTCGTATCATTCGGTCGACTCCTCCGACATGGCCTTCCAGATGGCGGCGAAGCTCGCGATGAAGGAGGGCATGAGCGCATGCTCGCCGGTGCTTCTCGAGCCGATCATGAAGGTCGAGATCTTCACCCCGTCGGATGCCACCGCGCGCATCACCGGCATCGTGCCGCAGCGCCGCGGCCAGATTTTGGGCTACAACCCACGGCCTGGCTGGCCAGGCTGGGATGTGGTCGAGGCGACCATGCCGCAGGCCGAGATCGGCAATCTTATCATCGAGTTGCGCTCGGCAACGGCGGGTGTCGCCAACTACCGCGCCACCTTCGATCACATGGCCGAACTGACCGGACGCCTCGCCGACGACGCGATGAATGCCAACGGCAAGGCAGCATGAGGAGGTCGCGCCTCCCGCGAGCCTAGAAAGGTCTCAAACAAAAAGACGGTGTCCGGCAGGGACCGGACACCGTCCTTTTGCGGACCGTGCTTACCCTGGATGGGGGGAGGAAAAGCACGTCAGGTCCGCCGCATATCGCTGTACCGAGCATTGCCGTGCCAACCGCAATTTCGGTCGGACGCGGCGACTTGCCTGAGCCCGAACCGCTGGTCGATGCCCCCATCTTCCAGCGATTCAACGCCGCGTCCTTGCTTTGCGTATCAAAGCACCGCCCTGCCGCGCACGTTACAAAAGGTTACATGTCACCGTTACGTCGGCTCATCGCTGCGAATATCGCATCCGAAAGACGAGCCGATGGGCAACTCCCACCTCTCTCGATTGGGCCCCTCAGAGACGCCATCGACATGCCCTGCTCGCGGAAACGAATTGCTGGAAGGCACGCCGCAGCAGCGCCATTCAGGCACAAAAAAAGCCGGATCAAAATGACCCGGCTGAGTTTGATTGGAAGTGCCGATTAAGGCTAAACCTCCAGAGGGGAACACTCTAGGGCGCTAATGGGAGGAGGAACGCGCCCAGGAGATGGCTGTTATATGGGCTAGCCCTGCCCAAGAAACAAGCAAATTCCTTGCAAGGCTCCCATGCAAAATGACGCAGGCTGTGGTCCAAATTCTGGCCCATCAATTAGGTCCAGAGGGCGTTTCCAACCAGGATTCACCGGGCCTTTCAAAAAAATGCCACACAGGGCCCAGGCACGCGACCCCTCTTTGCGGATTCGCAATCGCGGCCGCTCTTTGCATTGACGCGAAAACGGGCACGAGGCCGAGATATCGAACTTAGCTTAAGAAAAGAACAAGCGCTGGCTGGCCGACTGCGAGCAGCGCAGACGCGCTCAGCGATGAACACTGACGCCTCAGGCGGCGGCGCTCAGTAGGACCAGTTGCGCGCCTTGGCGATGACGAAGTCGCGGAACACCTGCAGCTTCGCCTGGTTCTTCATCGCATCGGGATAGCAGAAATAGGTGTCGAAGGACGGCACCTCGGTTTCGTCCAGAATCTGCACGAGCCCGGAATCCTTGCTCACCACATAGTCGGGCAGCATGGCGATACCCGCGCCGGTCTGAACCGCGCGTTTGATCGACAGGATGTCGTTGATCTGGAGATTGGCAATGCGCTGGCCGTTCTCGAAATCGCCCACCGTCTCAAGCCAGTTCAGCTCGCTGAGATGCGCCGGCACCGGCACGCCGAAGGTGACGATGCGATGGTTCTTGAGATCGGCCATGGTCGACGGCTTGCCGTGCCTGTTGATGTAGGACGGCGAGGCGTAGAGATGGAAATGCACGGTGAACAGCCGGCGCTGGATCAGGTCCGGCTGCTGCGGCTGGCGCAGCCGCAATGCGCAGTCGGCCTGGCGCATCGTGAGGTCCAGCTCTTCGTTGGCGAGAATGAGCTGGAGATTGATTTCCGGATAGAGCTCTAGGAACTCCTGCACCCGCTCGGTCAGCCAGCCGGCGCCGAGGCCGACGGTGGTGGTGACACGCAAGACGCCGGACGGCCGGTCCTTGGTTTCGCTCAGCCGCGTCTTGATCGACTCGAGCTTCATCAGCACGTCGTGCGCCGTGCGGAACAGCATCTCGCCCTGCTCGGTCAGCACCAGCCCGCGCGCATGGCGATGGAACAGCGGCACCCCGACATCGTGCTCCAGCGCGCTCACCTGGCGCGAGATAGCCGATTGCGACAGGCGCAAAGTCTCGGCCGCATGCGTAAACGATCCCGCTTCCGCCGCGGCGTGAAACACGCGTAGCTTGTCCCAGTCGAGTGCCATGTTCCCCTCGTTACACCGGCCGCCGCGCCAGCTTGTTGTTGATTATTCTGCCGCTTCGCGGTGCACTTCGACGCCGGCCAGATACTTTTCGGCCTCCAGCGCGGCCATGCAGCCGAGACCGGCCGCCGTCACAGCCTGACGATAGATGTCGTCGGTGACGTCGCCGGCGGCAAATACGCCGGGCACGTCGGTACGGGTCGAGTCGGGCGCGGTCCAGAGATAGCCATTCGGCTTCTGCTTCAGCTTGCCGACGAACAGTTCCACCGCCGGTGCATGACCGATCGCCACGAACACACCGTCGATCGGCAGCTGCGACTCCGCACCAGTGACGACGTTGCGCAACTTGAGGCCGTTGACCGACGGCGGCAGCGGTACCTTACCGGGCTGGCCGCAGATCTCGTCCACCACCGTGTTCCAGATGACCTTGATATTTTCCTTCTGCGCCAGCCGTTCGCGCAGAATGCGCTCGGCGCGGAACTCGCTGCGACGATGAATGACGGTGACGCTGCGCGCGAGATTGGAGAGGTAGAGCGCCTCTTCCACAGCCGAATTGCCCCCGCCGACCACCGCGACATCCTTGCCGCGATAGAAGAAACCGTCGCAGGTAGCGCAGGCCGAGACGCCGAAGCCCATATAGGTCTGCTCGCTCGGGATGCCGAGCCACTTGGCCTTGGCGCCGGTGGCAATGATCAGTGCGTCGGCGGTGTATTCCGTGCCTGAATCGCCCTTGGCCCGGAACGGCCGCACGTCGAGATCGACCTCGGTGATGACGTCGTTGATGATCTCGGTGCCGACATGCTCGGCCTGCTTGAGCATCTCGCCCATCAGCCACGGCCCCTGGATCGGGTCGGCGAAGCCGGGATAGTTCTCGACATCGGTGGTGATCATCAGCTGGCCACCCTGCTCCAGCCCGGCGACGAGCACCGGTTTCAGCATGGCGCGCGCAGCATAGATGGCTGCGGTGTAGCCGGCCGGACCGGAACCGATGATGAGAACAGGCGCGTGTTTGGTCGTCATGAAAGAGCCTTCGTGAGCTTGGGACGGCGCATGCGATGCGAAATCGATATGTCGCGCTAATCTAGGTGCTGCGTGCGGCACCAGCAAGGCACCGAAAACAGCAGTCCCCGGAAAGCTTTAGGTTGTGGATATATGCCGCAGCGCGTGGAGCGAATGCCACACCTCGAAAAAAATAGTCCAACCGGCCTGACGGAGACGGGTCTATAGTTTAATTACGCCATCGCGACAGATTCTTGCGCCACCCGAACCAGAAAGACAATCATGCCGCTCAAGGCCGACCTCGATGCGATTGACTGGAAGATTCTGCACGAGTTGCAGAACGAAGGGCGCATGACCAATGTCGAATTGTCACGGCGCGTCGGCATCTCCGCGCCCCCCTGCCTGCGGCGGGTGAAGCGGCTGGAAGACACCGGCATCATCCGCGGCTACCGGGCACTGCTCAATGCGCCCGCGCTGGGCATGGACGTGGTGGCCTTCTGCCTAGTGGGGCTGCACCACCATGCCGAAGCGGAACTGAAAGCCTTCGCCGACCGCACGCGGCTGTGGCCGATCGTGCGGCAGGCCTGGATGGTGTCGGGCGATTCCGACTTCATGCTGCATTGCGTGGCGAGCGACCTGACCAGCTTCCAGAACTTTGTGATCGAGGACCTCGCCTCTGCACCGAATGTGGACACGGTGCGCACCGCGCTGACCATTCGGCAGGTGAAGGACGAGGGATTGGTGGCGATAGGATAGGTCCAATCTAAGTGGGGTTTGGCATCTCGAGTCCGACGCCACTATGACTATTCGGCAAGAGGATCGTACCCTATCTGTAGGGGACCCTGAGCGTTCTCTTTCCAAAGAGAGGTTGTGCAGCATCAGTTGCAAATGAAGTTAGTTGCTCAAAGGGGCGGGTCAATTCTCGACGTAGCTTCTTCCATCCACGCGGCTTGCGCGGATTCTTCTTGCGCAACGGTACCCTTTCATCCTCCAAAGTGCTGCTCAATTTGGTATCGGGCAGATGGCCATTGAGAACCAGGTCCTGTATACAAATTGCAGGGATCAACTGAAAAGCTGATATGTCGCCAGGCTGGCGAAAGAGTACAACGTCCGGTTGGTCGGTAAATATCTCGGATCGAGAGACTAACTTCCTCGCAAGGCGCCTTGAGAGAACATATGCACCGGCGCCCCAGTGATTAGAATACAGACGATGAACGCGCCTCGAACCTGCGGCAGTTCCCAGAAAGCTGACGGAAACTTTGGTTCCAACCGTTTCAAGCTTAAGAACATCGATGTCAGCTCGAATCCAATCGTAATTGAACAGATATTTGGCAGCGTCATCTGAGAAAAACACGTCGTCTTCGAATACCGCTCCGTATTCATCATCGCCTTCGGCGATCATCTGCCAGCACCTGCGTTGGCTGATCGCGACGCCAACCTCCTGATGCGTCCAAGGCATCTCATCGGATTTCGGACCAGTTATCTCCTTTACTTCTCTGGCGGACAATAGGCTCCCATCTGTTGCAGGTACCCGCACAAAATCAATGCCGATCGCGCCGAAAGCGGTGGTCATGTGCTCGAGCCGTTGTGGCGAGCGATCCAGATTGATGAGATAACACTTCATCCGTTGGCTCTCACTTATAGGGGAAGCTGCGCCTTAAGCCTTTACAGAGCGAGGCCACTATTTGGGCTGATGCGGCAGATGCATTGGTTTCGAGTGATTGAAGGCAGACAGTAGGGCTGACGGGCGTTTCTAGACGGCCAACGCTTTCAAAATAGTCGTAGAACTTCCAAACACCACCATAAAGAGAATTTCCTGGACTGGTCCAGACGCTTGGTACGCCGAATGCGTCCGCCGTAATTAGGCCGTGCAGGCTGGATGAGATCACGAAATCGCACGCCGCTATCTCTCGGGCCGCCTGGAGTGGGTCAGCCATTCCAAGATCGATGATGTGAGTTCCGGGCTGTTTTCCAAGCTCGAGAATTGCAGGATCTTGTCGATGAGCGACATGAGGGATGATGCCCCACCGGTGAGCCTTCGCCGGCCGATCGACGAGCTCTGCAAGCAGTAATGCAGGGTCACCGAGGGGAATCTGTTTTGAAAGCTGCAATGCGTCTCGCGTCCGAGGCCCCCGCACGGATAGATATTTTAGATGGTGATAACCGCGGGCTATATCGCCAAAGGAGCCCGTGCCCCAAACGCGTGCGCGGTAAAATGGCCGGCGTTTAATTCGTTCCCGGGTCATCTTGGTAACCGATCCCAGGAGGCTCCCGATCGCTACGAGGTCACAGCCATCAGGCGCAGCGAACTCAACCCCACGTCCCGATAGTCGCTCGACAAGGATCGGGGAGAGATCATCACCAAAATTGCGCTCCCCAGACGCCTCGCGCCACCAATATAGCTTAATCGCGGTCATTACTCTGCCAGTGAACGGTGATACGCAGCGGCATATAGCTGCTTACGCGCCTGCAGCAACTCGCCGTACAGAGACCTCAACAGGTTTTTCTTGCGAAACAGGGTGTCGCGATCTTCGGCGAGAAGGGAGCCGCCGAGTAGATTGCTGGCCTCATCGATTGGGTTCGGTGACGCTGACCAGATGCGTAAGCCGAACTCCCATGGATGGGAGAAATCCTCGTCGACTGCCCGATAAACTCTTTTGCGTGACAAGAGCTTTCGGGCTGCATCGCGTGACAGCAAATAGGCCACCGCTCCCGAGGCAATAAATTTGTGACCGACAAGCTGGGTCGCTCCGATACGCAGCCGGCTAACAACACGCTTTGGCTTGAAGTCAAAGAATTTCACGACATCCCATTTCTCATTCGCACCCTGCAGATCAGCGAGGGCGCGAACGAAAGCCTGAATATCAACAATCCGGGCGTCATCTTCGATCACGAGGCCCAGTTCGCAATCGCCTTCAGCAATTTTCTGCCAGATCTTACGGTGGCCGGCATAGACAGCCACCTCAACATCAGCAAGCGGGCGCTTGCTGAGGAGTAGATTTTTCATCGGCGAATAGAGTTCGCGGATGGCCGGCTCACCTCTCGCGTATCCTTCAACGAACTGCCACGGTAAGGCGGCGCTTGAAAGTTCGCGAGCTATACTGCTGCGGCGAGCCCCGTCCACCGAATCGACCGTAAGGACATAAGCTCTTAGCACCACCGTAATCCACCATTAGTGTTGGCATTAATGCCTTCCTGTCAATGCAATCAACCATTACAGGCCAAATGCTCGCTTCAAACGCAGGCGCCAGTTGGGGCGGGCGCCGGCATAGGTGAGACGGCTAGCGGCCCGCACAGAGCGCTGTTCGTCCGAGAAAAGGTTGCTGCGCGCATACCAGATTGTCTGCTCTTGAAATAGCCGCGTCTTAATATCGCCAAATCCGGCGTCCGCCAAAACGCTTGTGAACTCGAGCGTTGAGTATTGGTGATGCCAAACGGTTAAGCAGGGATTATCTGGCCGCCTCTCGATGGGGTGATAGGAAACTACAAGATATTCAACAGACCGTGAAAGTTCGCAGAACAAACTTGGTAGATCGTATATTCTCTCCACAACACCCAATAGTACCGCCACGTCAGCAATCGCAAGATACCGCTTAGGCAATATTTTCTCATTTAAATCGCAAAGTTCCACCCCATCGTCCCATGCCTTAATATCAGATGGAAGATAGACGGCACTAGGTGAAAGATACTGTGATAAATCTTGGCGCCCACACCCAATATCACACACCCACAGGTGTGGAATCTTGCGCGCGGCAAAGCGCGCTCTGTTTGCCCACGCATGATGATAATTACTGATATCAAGCCAGTATTCACGGCCCATAAGATTGTTTTTCGACATACCAGATTCGCTTCACCGTAAACCCTGCTCTACAACCAATAATTTCATGCCGCCATTTTTTCTACCGGAATTTTGAGTTGGATCTTGCCATCACCCATTCCTCAGGGCGAACTCGATAGATCGCCATCAGAAGGTGCCCAGGTCATCCCTTCTTGTGCGACCTGGACCATCCTCGCCGCCTTCTGTAAAGCCGCATAAAGTCGTTTCTCGAAGATCCAGTTCACCGCGACCATTGGACGAAAGCATGATGCGCAAAACCGTGCCGATCTCTGCCTTCATCATCTGCAAGAATGAGGCGTCGACCCTTGGTCCCTGTCTTGAAAGTCTGGACATCTGCGAAGAGATCGTGATCGTCGATTCCGGGTCCACGGACGGCACCCTGGAATTGATTGAGGGGTATCGCGAACGGGGCCTGCCGATCCGGCTGATCCATAATGACTGGCCAGGCTTTCCGCGACAGAAGCAATTCGCGCTCGATCAGTGCACCTCGACCTGGTGCCTCAACATCGACAGCGACGAACGACTGGATGACGACCTGCGCACGGAACTTCTGGCGCTCGACCTAGAAAGGTCCGAGGTGGCCGCCTATTCGATGCGGCGGCCGGACTATCTTCCCGGCTACGGCTACCCACCGGACAGCGTGCATGCAAAGTACCACTGCCGCCTGGTTCGCAAGGGGGCACGCTTCGACCTCACCCTGCTGGTTCATGAATCGCTGATCGTCGAGGGCGAAGTTCGCCAGCTCAAGCGCGGCCGGCTACTGCATTATCGCAACCTGTCCCTGCAGGAGGATTTCAGCAAGCTGAACAGCTATTCGCGGCTGAAGGCCATCCAAAGCCACCAGCGGGGCAAGACCTCCAACGTGTTCAAGATCGCGTTCAAGCCGCTGGCTCAGTTTTTCAAGTTCTATTTCATGCAGCGCTATTTCCTGTGCCGGACGCCAGGCTTCGTGTTTGCGGTATCGTTTGCCGGCTATGTGTTCATGACTGAAGCCAAACTCTGGCGCCTCGGCCTCGACAACGTGCCGGCGGAATAAGCTCGGAAAGCCGGGGCTATGCCACCGCCATCGACAGAACGCGCACCGAAATCTGGTAGAATGCGCGCTTGACCTCACGCGCGAGGACCGTTGCCGACGAAGACTTCCTCGGCCACGCCCTATCCCCTACCGGTCGGCACGGGAAAAACCTCCCGGGCCCGATCCCTGAAATTCCTGTCTATTGTCTCGAAGGAGGCACGTGCCGCGCGCCCGACACTGCGCTTGTCTTTATCCGGCATTACGAGGATCGACGCAATAGCGGCCTCCAGCGCATCCCTGTCGACGAAGTAACATTGCCCCAGATGCCGCGCTTGCTGTCGCGCGTAGCGCACCGGAAATCCATTTGCGGCGGTCACGAACTCGTTCATCGGCGGGGCATCGGTGGCCACGACACAGGCACCGGTCGAAAGCGCCTCCACGATATGATGGCCCCACCCCTCCGCCCGGGAGGGACAGAGATGGATGCCGCATTCGTTCTGCAGCCGTTTCAATTCGGCGTCGTCGATGTAACCCGACAGCAGGCGCACATTGGCTGGCACCTGTTTCGGCGCGTTATCGGCCTTCTGGACAAGGACCAGTTCCGGCCATTCGGGATGCTTGGCCCAGAGCGCAAGCACATCCTCGGTGCCCTTCAGCGTGCTGCCACCGGCGAGATGGAGGTATTTGTTCCAGTTCTTGTCCACCGCCGGGTCAAGCCGGTCCTCCGAGGTGAAGCCGACATGGACAGTTCGCACGCCGAGGTCGGAGAAAATGCGCTCGGCATGCCGCGTTTTCGCAAAAACGCCGGTCATCCGCCTGAGGCGGGCGACGTGGCGAAGCGGATAGCGCTCCTGATTGGGCATCACCCAGCTTTCGGTTCCCGCCGACAGCCAGCGCCTAGACGCACGCTCCAGCTGCAGCACCCGCCGCGCCGCCTTTCGTCCCAGCACAAGGTCGAGGAGACGCCAGCGCTTCCTGGGCGAGAACTCCGCGCCCAGGCCGGCCTCACGCATGGCGGCGATCAGGATCTGGGCATCCTTGGTCAGCCCGTAGTTGTTGGCTCGGGCAACGACCAACCAGTCCGGCAGCTTCGGCTTGGCCATCTTCGATCAGCCCTGCCCGGCCCAAACCTTGTCATAGACCTGGCGAATGCCGTCGGCCTCGCGCCGCAGCGGAAACGCCGTGCGCGCGTGGTGAAGAGCAGCATCGGCGGCAGCCTTGCGGGCGGCATCGTCGTCCATCAGGCGGCCGGCGGCCGCGATAATTGCCGGAAGGTCTTCGCGGGCAACGACATTACCTGTCACCCCTTCCACGATCAGTTCGGAAAAGGCGCCGACATCGGTCGCCACGACCGGCACGCCGCTCGACATGGCCTCGAGCGGGGTCAGGCCAAAACCCTCCCAGCGCTGCGGCGCGATGTAGAGCGACATCGCCCCGAACCAGGGCGTGATGTCCGGAACCTCGCCGACGAACAGAATGCGATCGGCAAGGCCCACTGCCGCTGCCTGATCCTTCAGCTTCTGCTCGAACTCGGCATGCTGAACGGTCGTGCGCCCGGAAATCACCGCCGACCAGCCTGGCCGGCTCGGCAGAAGTTCGATCATGGCATCGACGAAAAGGTCGACCCCCTTCTGGTGACGGACGCGGCCAAAGCAGCCGACATAGTTTTGCGCCGGATCGAGGCCGAGCGCCTTCAGCGCCGCGGCCTTGTCCTTGGGCGGCGTGAACCTGTCGGTGTCGACGCCATGCATCACCACCGTGCTGGGCACCTTGAGATAGGCGGCTGCCTTGCTGCTGGTGGCAATCACCGCATCCATCTGGCGGATCAGGAACTTAGTCCAGCGCGTATGGTCGCGCTGCCCCGCCGAGGTGAAGACCAGCGAGAGCGGCGCCCGGAAGATCGATTTGAGTACCAGGCCGGCCAGCATCTCGATATTGCGCCTGGCATGCCAGATGCGCTTGCGGCCGGAACGCGGACGCTTAAGCAGGGAAAACACCTGCCACCAACGCATCTTGGGCAGATGGTCGGGCAGGCCCGGGCCGATCGTCGTTATGCCAAGGCTTCGCGCCTGGATGGGCACGAGTTGGATGACTGTGCTGGTAACACCCGAAAGGCGCCGCTTGATGTGCGGCGCAATCACCTCGACCTGCGCCATGTCGGGCGCGGCCGAACGCGTGGCCGCGGCGCGGTGCGTCGCGATCCCGTCGCGGTCTGCCATTGCCTGCTGTCTCAAATGAACTGGACCTCGACCACTTCATAGCCGCGCGGACCACCGGGCGCGTTGACTTCAATCGTCTCGCCGACTTCCTTGCCGATCAGGGCGCGCGCAATGGGCGAGGAGATCGAGATGCGGCCGGACTTCACGTCCGCTTCCTGGTCGCCGACGATCTGGTAGATCTTCTCTTCTTCCGTCTCCTCGTCGACGAGCTTGACGGTGGCGCCGAACTTGATCTTGTCGCCCGAGAGCTTGGAGATGTCGATCACCTCGGCGCGCGCGACCAGGTCCTCGAGCTCATGGACGCGGCCTTCATTCAGGCTCTGCGCCTCCTTGGCGGCATGGTACTCGGCATTTTCGGAAAGGTCGCCATGGGCGCGCGCCTCGGAAATCGCCTCGATGATGCGCGGGCGCTCATCCTGCTGGCGCCACCGCAGTTCTTCCTTAAGCGTTTCGAATCCGGCGGCGGTCATGGGGACCTTGTTCATGATAGTCTGCCTTTCCTCAAAACGCCCCCCTGTCCAAATTCCTTCTGAAAAGACCCGGGCAGGCACAAAAAGAAAACGGTCCAGCAGCCTCGGCTGCGGGAACCGTCAGATTTAACTCTCACCCAATATAGCAATCTTCCCGGATTTTTCACGTCAAAAAAGAATGCGGCGAAAAAACCGCGCAACGGCGGGGTTCGCAGCATTGGGAAGAAGCCTTGCCTCTCGCCGCACCTCGCTTATGTCCGATTGCATGCGCCCGACAAAGTCGTTTGCCTGGGTTTTTGCGGTTCTGCTCCTCTGCGGCGGCCTGATCGCTGCGGCCGCAGCGCCGCGATTCTTCAACACGAAAAAGGTCAAGGTCCGGGCCGACGTCCTGGCCAGCGGACTCGAACACCCATGGGGGCTCGCCTTCCTGCCCGGCGGCGACGTCATCGTCACCGAACGTCCCGGACGCATGCGCATCTTTTCGGACGGCAAGCTGTCCAAGCCGATCGCAGGGCTGCCGAAAATCGCCGTGCACGGCCACGGCGGCCTGCTCGATGTCGCCGTGTCGCCGAACTTTTCAACCGACAATCTGATCTTCTTCACCTTCGCCGAGCCTGGGAAGGGCAGCAGTTCCGGCACCGCCGCTGCTCGGGCGAAACTTGCGCGCGACGGCGACAATGCGCGGCTTGAGGACGTGAAGATCATCTATTCGATGAAGAAAAAGACCTCTTCACCGCTCCAGTTCGGCTCGCGGCTGGTGTTCGCGCCGGACGGTACATTGTTCATCACAATCGGCGATCGTGGCGAGGGCATGCGGGCGCAGGACAAGCATGACAGCGCCGGTGCAGTGCTGCGCGTCGAACCCGACGGATCGATCCCGCCGGACAATCCCTATGCCGACGGCAAGAACGGCCTGCCGGCGCTGTGGTCCAAGGGGCACCGCAATATACAGGGCGCGGCCTACGACCCGCACACCAAGGGGCTGATCACGACGGAGCATGGCCCGATGGGTGGCGACGAGGTCAACCGCCCCGAAGCCGGCAAGAACTATGGCTGGCCGATTATCTCCTACGGCCTCAACTATGACGGCACCAAGATCGGCATCGGCACGGCCGCCCCAGGCTACGAGCAGCCGCTATACTATTGGGACCCCTCCATCGCGCATCCGGCCTAGCCATCTACGAGGGCGCCATGTTCCCCGAATGGAAGAACGATCTTTTGGTGGGTGCGCTGAAATTCGAGCTGATCGCCCGCCTGACCCGCGACGAACAAGGCAAGATCACCGGCGAGGAGCGCATGTTCAAGGGCGCCTTCGGCCGTATCCGCGACGTGCGGGAGGCGCCTGACGGCTCGATCTGGCTACTGACCGACGAAGAGAACGGCCAGATCATCCGCCTGTCGCGCGCGCAATAGCCAACAGCGTGCCTATTTGGCGTGCAGCGGCCAGAGCGCCGGCCATTTTTCCGGCCCGCCGCCATATTCGCCGTCGCACTCACCCTTGCTACGCGCTTCCAGAAGCACGAAGGCCGGGCCGTCGCCCTCGGTGCGCAGCTTCCACTTGTTCCAGCTGCCGCAATCGCCAAGGCCGCGCCCCTTGAAGAAGGCCGTCATCACCTTCGCGGACTGGTCCCAGTCGATGTTCCAGGCCTGCCAGACAGTCGTCGGCCCCTCGTCAGACATGTCGGGCAGCGCCAGTCGATCGATCTCGCCGCCCCGGTCGATGAAGACCGCGAAGGGCTGATTGTAGGCACCCGGATCACCGCAAGGCAGCGCCAGCAGGCGCAAATCTTCTCCCACGGCAGCGTCAAACCCGCCATCGCCGAATTGGCTTTCGTCATAGAAGCTGCAGCTGCCACTATCCTTGAACCGGCCACGGATCGCTTCGGGAACGTCAGCCATCGACGAGATCTCACGTACGTCGATTGTCGGGCTGGTGCCCTCGCCCGTCACCTGCAGCGCATCCTTGGCCTTCAGCCGCCCCTGCGCCTCGTCGGTGAACATGAGCGCGCCAACCAGCCCCGAAAGCGAGAAAGTGGAGCGCCCTTCGCCGGCGCCCGATTTGTAGGTGATCTCCAGCTTGCTTGCATTGCGCAGTGCATCGAGCAGCTTCATCGTCTCTGCGCCGCCGGCAAAGCCGTATTCGCCGGTTTCATCGTTGCGGCTGGCCTTGGCAAGCGGAAGCACAAGCACCTCCTTGCCATCGGCGACGAATCCAATGTCGCTGCCGGCTGCCAGGGGTTCGGGCGCGGCCACCAGTACATCCAGCGGCGTTTCTGGCCCGGCCTTGCGCGAAAGCGTGAAGGCGTTGGCCGCCGGCTGCGCGGGCGACTTCGCCGACGTCTGGATCCGGCAGGTCAGGGCCACCGAGCAGGAAACGTCGAAATCCTTGATCTGCTTGTAGGAGCCGGCCGATGCGGCCGACAGCCCGCAAAAGCAAAGCAGTGCTGTGACCAGAAGCAAACGCATGCGAAATTTCCCCTCAATGCCGTGTGGCCCTGCTGTTGCCACCCGTGGCCCTTGTCGCCACGCGCCGCGATGCTATGACAAGCGCCCAATCTTCTCCAGACAGCCGACCATCATAAATGACCCGTATTCAGGCCAATCTACTTCTGTTGCTTGCCGGTGCCATGTGGGGCATGGGCTTCGTCGCCCAGTCCTCCGCCATGGGCTCGGTCGGGCCTTTCCTGTTCATCGGTCTGCGTTTCGCGCTGGCGACGTTGGTGGTGCTGCCTTTTGCGATATGGGAGGGGCGCCGCGCCAAGCAGAAGCTGAGCATGCGCAACCGGCTCGCCTTTGTCTGGGTCGGGCTGATGATGTTGGGTGCCATCGTCTTCCAGCAGATCGGCCTGCTTTCCACCACCGTCACCAATTCGGGCTTCCTCACAGGCCTCTATGTGGTGATGACGCCGCTGTTCGCGGTCATCCTCTTCCGCAACTGGCCGCACCCGATCGTCTGGCCCGCGGCCCTGACTGCCTTTGCAGGCATCTGGTTCCTTTCGGGCGGTGCGATCGAGCGGCTGACCGTGGGCGACTGGCTGACCGTTCTGGCCGCCGCTTTCTGCGCCATGCAGGTCATCTTCATCGCGCGTGCTGCGTCCAGCACCGGCCGGCCGATCACGCTGGCGGTGACACAGTTTGCAATCTCTGCCGTCACCGGACTGACCATCGCCTTGATCCACGAGCCGATCGACTTGGCCGCGATCCGCATCGCTGCGCCCGAAATCGTCTATGCCGGCATCTTCTCCGGCGGCATCGCCTTCACCCTGCAGGTGATCGGCCAGCGCTACACCACCGCGCCGCAAGCGGCGATCTTCCTGTCGTCGGAAGCGCTGTTTGCCGCCCTGTTCGGGGCGCTGATCCTGGGTGAGCGGCTGCCCGCCAGCGGCTTCCTCGGCTGCAGCCTGATCTTCGCCGCGATCCTTGGCGTCGAAGTGCTGCCGGCGTTGCTGCTCAGGGACCGCGCCTCGGAAACGGCCTGACCCGTCGCAAGGAAAGTGTCAGGCCCTGAAGATCAGGGCCGCACCGCCTGCGATCAGCGCAAAGCCGAGCGCATGGTTCCAGGTCAGCGCTTCCTTCAGATAGAACACGGAAAACACTGCAAAGACCGTCAGCGTGACGACCTCCTGAATGGTCTTCAGCTCGGCCGCCGAATAGGTCTGGCTGCCGATCCGATTGGCTGGCACCGCAAGCCAATATTCCAGGAAGGCAATCATCCAGCTCACGATCACGGCCATGTAAAGCGGCGCGCTCTTGAATTTGAGATGCCCATACCAGGCGAACGTCATGAAGACGTTCGAGGCGATCAGCATCAGGACCGGCGCAATCTTGGGCGACAGCAGGAAGGACATGGAGCAAGCCTTTTTGGGGGAGACGCGCCATTTCAGGAAATCCTCCCCTGCTGTCAACCGACCTCAATTCGCCATTTGCCTGCCTTGTCCAACATCGTGCGTGACGTTGTCTGCAAATCCGCTATCATCCCCAGAGCGGGGCAAGGACAAAGCCGGTGGAGCCAAAGTCCGATAGGGAATGGGATCTAACCATCGGTCCCGACACCGTTCGCCTCTTCATCGAAAAGGCGAAGGCGATCAGCGCGGCCGTCAATGACGACTATTTCGACGGCGGCGAGCATGAAGTTGAGATCGACGGCGAAGCGCATGAAAGCCACGCCCATGACGGACTTGCCGAGGAAGAAGCCGAAAACCTCACCGAAGAGGAACTCTGCGAGCTCATCGACGACCTGAACGTCGACGAGGCTGCCGAACTCGTCGCGTTGGTCTGGGTCGGCCGTGGCGATTACGACGCCTCGGAATGGCAAGAGGCGGTGACCGAAGCGCGCCAGCGCGGCAACAAGCGCACCGCCAAATATCTGCTCGGCATGCCCATGCTGGGCGACTGGCTCGAAGAAGGCCTCGAAGCTATCGGCGCATGACAGCACGTCACCCTTCGTGATCTACATGCGGCAACCGGCACGGCGACTTCACCGTTGTTGTGCCGATGACGAGTTTATCGCAAGGTATTCTTACGACATTACTGCCCGCGTTGATCGCGGCGACCTTTCTTTGCGCCAACGCAGCGAAAGCTCAGCCGCCGATACTGCCGCCAAAAATTCCTGTGCCAAGAGTATTCTCGCCGCCCGCAGGCAATATTCCGCCCGAAAAACTTGGCGGCACGCCAGTTCCCGAACCGCGCCCGGACGCCGACAAAGGCAAGGCAGGCAAGACAACCGCACCGCATAATAGCGGAGAGCCGGTCACTCCCGACAAGGCACCCTTGCCCGAGAAAAATCCGTCAAGGTCCGGCACGGAGGGCAAACCCCGAGAGCCTGGCAAGGCCGAGTTGCCGGACCCGCGTTCAAACGCACCACGCTCAGCCACCATGCCGGCAGACGAAGCGGCGTGCCGGGCAAGGCTGAATGCACTTGGCGTCCGATTCGAGGAACGCCCGCCTGAAAGCAGTGCGTCCGGCTGCGCCCTGCCTTATCCGATCGACGTGAAGACGCTCGGCAAAAGCGTCGACCTCACACCCGACGCGCTGATGAATTGCAATTTGGCCGAGGCTGCGGCGCGCTTTGCGGCAGATGTCATCGCACCGGCCGCAAGGCGCACCTATGGCGAAGAGCTGAAATCGGTGTCGCAGGTCTCCGCCTATGTCTGCCGCCCGCGCCACGGCACTGACAAGCTATCCGAACATGCCTTCGGCAATGCGATCGACATCGGTCATTTCAGCCTTTCGAAAGGCACCGAAATCGATGTCGCGCCCGCTCCGGACGAGAAGGCCGCAAAATTCCTCGCCGATATTCGCAAAGGCGCTTGCGGTCCGTTCAAGACGGTTCTGGGGCCGGGCAGTGACGCCGACCATGCCCGGCACCTGCATTTCGACCTCGCCCCGCGCAAGCATGGCGGCACGTACTGCGAGTAAACTTCCAACGGAAAGCCGCATTCGCGCCACAGGCGTAAACCGCGGCGCTGACCTTTCATTTACCCTCGCCGCCTATCCTGCCGACTTCAGGATAGGAAGCCGCGAATGGCCCAGAAACCTCATGCCGCGCGAGCGATGACACGGCGATTTGGCATCGCACGCGCATCCGCCATCGGTGGTGCGGCGCTGATTGCGGCGATCGTCACCTCGTGCAGCACCGAGGGCGTGTTGCGTCCTGAGGTTGACGTCGGCATGCAGACATCGGCCCTTGCGCCAAGGGTCATGCAGCCGGTACCGGCATACATAGCTACCGAAGCTGCCCCGGAATCGATGGGAACAGCGCTCGCTCCGATGGAGCCACCGGCATCGATCGGCGGCTCGTTCGAGGATTACGAGACCGAGGGGCCCGCCCAAGCCAGCCAGCCTTCGCTGGAGCCGGCCGAGCCGCAGACGCAAGTCGCCGCGATCATTCCGCCGGCTGCCGTGAGGCCGACAGGCATGCAGACGCTCGTTCCCTCCAACCCGATGATGGTCGGCTATCCGCGCATGAACACGCCGATGGCGCCCGGCGCGGCAATGACGGCCGACGAAATTGCCTGCCGCAACGATCTCAAGCGTCTGGGCGTGACTTTCCGCAATCTGGCGCCGATCAACGACGGCGGCGCCTGCCGCATCGACTATCCGGTTCTCGTCTCGGCGATAGGCAGCGTGCAGATGAAGCCGGCCGCGACGCTCAGCTGCCGCATGGCCGCGACCTTCTCGCGTTGGACCCGCAACGAGCTGGTGCCGGCCGCGCGCTGGCGCTACTGGTCCGGCGTCAGGACCATCCACCAGGGTTCGAGCTATTCGTGCCGGCGCATTGCGCGCACGACCGTCCCGTCCGAGCACTCGAGAGGCAACGCGCTCGACGTCATGCGCATCGAGCTGACCAGCGGCAAGGACATCGACGTGCGCAAGCCAGGCTGGTTTGCCTTCCGCGAAAAGGGTTTTCTCAACACGGTGCGGGCCGACGGCTGCGACTACTTCACCACCGTGCTCGGCCCCGGCTACAACTACGACCACCGCAATCATTTCCACTTCGACATCAAGCCGCGCAAGAACGGCTATGTCGCCTGCCGGTGATCGATCCGACAGGCGACGTCGTCGTCAGCCGACCGCCAAGCTCATGGCGGCCTCAACGAGCATCCGTTCACTAACCGAGGCGGCATCCAGTTCGACCACCATGCCTTCACGGACAGGACGGCGGAGCATGCGGTCGCCATTCGGCGGCAGCTTCAGCCTGCCAGCAACCTGAAGGGCATGGATCTTCGTGCGCGACACGCCAAGTTCGGCAGCCAGCAGCCGGTCCAGTCGCAGGCAGCATGGCAATGGAACGCGCAAGTCGATCCGAATGCCATGGAACGCCGCCGGGTCTCCGATCAGCACTTGCCTGGCCACTTTTGCCTCGGCGAATTCCTCTATGCGTCCGGCGCTGCGCCTGAGACCGTCGAGATCGAAGGCTAATGCCTCGATCCGGCGATGATCATTGGCCTGGAGCGCCTCGAGCAGCAGAGGATCGATGTCCCGGACATTCCGTCGCTCGAACAGCGGCCGGTTCCAGGTGTTTTCGCAATCGCTGCATTTGTAGATGAGCCACGCGTCGAGGCGCTTGCCATTGGCATTCAGCCTGGCCTTGCCGCTGCTCTGAAAGGGTTTGATGCCGCCGCATCGGCCACAAGTGAGCCACGGGCGCGGCGCGATGAGTGAAGTAACGGTCCATTGGACATGGAGAGTGCTGGACATGCCGGCTTGCCTTCCTCGCTGGGAAGTTCGTCAAGACGGCGCTGAGAAGCCTCGCGAGGAGGCGCGATGTGACAGGAAATTCGAAGGCGATTGAGGAGCGAACGCCGGAGCGAGCAATGCCCGGCAGCAGTCCAGCCTGCCATACCGGTCTCAACCGCCACCTCGAAGAACGCAGAACGAAATGATCAGCAACGCGACTGCATTGCTGCGTCTATCGGGTAGAACTGCGGAGACCGGCGGTTATGTGGGCAAAGTCAAAAACCGGAGCTGATGAAAATCGGCCGCACTCATAACGTGAAAAACACGGCGGACGCAACCGAGTAACTTCATGCCCCGTTCGACTGTCAGTCATTCTTCATACTGGCGCAGTGTGCAAACGAGCGCGCCATCCCGCTCCTACGCTATAAAAATCGGCGGCGCCCTATTTTCGATGGCCCTGCCGCAATGCTATTGAGCGGCGATGTTATACGTCGAACTTGCTATCGTCGTCGTCCTCATCTGCGTGAACGGCCTTTTGGCCATGTCTGAACTCGCAATCGTCTCGGCCCGGCCAGCCCGGCTCAAGGCGATGATCGACCGCGACGTCAGAGGTGCTGGCCGCGCCCTGGAACTCGGTTCCAATCCCGGCCGCTTCCTCTCGACCGTGCAGTTCGGCATCACGCTGGTGGGCGTCCTGTCGGGTGCGTTTTCGGGTGCCACGCTCGGCCACCGTCTGAGCCAGATCCTCATGGACAATGGCATGTCGAGCGGTGCCGCCAACGCGCTCGGCGTGGGCCTGGTCGTGGCCGTCATCACCTATGCCTCACTCATCGTCGGTGAGCTGGTGCCCAAGCAGCTCGCCCTGCGTAACCCGGAGAAGATCGCGGCGCGCGTGGCGCCGATGATGGACGTGCTCGCCAAGGCCGGCGCACCGCTGGTGTGGCTGCTCGACATCTCCGGCCGCAGCGTGTTGTGGCTGCTCGGCCAACGTGGCGAGAGCGAGGAAAAGGTCACCGACGAGGAGATCAAGATGCTGGTCGCCGAGGCCGAGCATCACGGCACCATCGAATCCGACGAGCGCCGCATGATCGCCGGCGTCATGCGCCTGGGCGACCGCGCCGTGCGCGCGGTGATGACCCCGCGTCCCGAAGTGGACTGGCTCAACCTGCACGCCGACGAAGCGTCGATCCGCAAGCTTCTGATCGAGACGCTTCATTCCCGCCTGCCGGCCGGCGAAGGCAGCATCGACGCGATGGTGGGCGTGGTGCAGACGCGCGAAATCCTCGCCAACATTTTGTCGGGGCGTGGCTTCGATCCGGCCAACCATGTGCGTCCCGCCCCGATCGTTCACGACCAGGCCGACGCGCTCGACGTGCTGGCGACGCTGAAGGAATCCGACGTACCGATGGCGCTGGTGCATGACGAATACGGCCATTTCGAAGGCATCGTCACGCCGGCCGACATCCTAGAAGCGATTACCGGCGTGTTCCGCGCCGACATCGACGAGAGCGATTTTGCGCCCGTGCAGCGCGAGGATGGGTCGTGGCTTTTGGCGGGCTACATGCCGGCCGACGAAATGGCCGACCTGCTCGACATCGACCTGCCCGAAAACCGCGACTACGAGACCGTCGCCGGCTATGTACTCGCGCACATGCACCACCTGCCCGCGACCGGCGAAAGCGTCAACGCGCAGGGCTGGCGCTTCGAAGTGGTCGATCTCGACGGCCGCCGCATCGATAAGGTTTTGACCGCAAAGCTGTCGGGCGCATGACGCGGTAACGCAAGCCTCTTCAAAGGCTTGCCGCCACGATATGAATCAAGATCTGATCTGCCGTAGATAAAGCAAAGGGCGGCATCGCTGCCGCCCTGCCCGTCCCTGGGAGGAAATGTGCTTGCCGCTCAGGCGGCCTTGGTGGCGGCTGCGGCGGCATCGGCATCGCGCGCGGCCTTGAGCGCCTTGGCCCACCAGACCGTCTCGTCCAGCAGTGCCCTGCCGGCCTGGTTGATATGTTCGAATTCCTCGATCTTCTTGCCTTCCCTGATGGCAAGGAAATCGCCCCACACGATGTGAACCGCGGTCTTGGTCGGCGCCATCTGCAACTCGACAGCATGCATGCGCAGCTGCTCCACGGCGCGCGCGCCGCCGACACCGCCATAGCCGATGAAGCCGGCCGGCTTCCTGTTCCATTCATTGTAGGCGTAGTCGAGCGCGTTCTTCAGAACGGCGGTCGGGCCGTGATTGTATTCGGCGGCGGTGAAGACGAAGCCGTCGAGCGACGCGACCTTCTCCTGGAACTTGCGCGCGACCTCGCTCTGCGAGGGGCCCCATGCCGGAGAGACGGCCTCATCGAAGAAGGGCAGCGGATAGTCGCGCAGGTCGATAACTTCGACCTCGACATCTCCGCGCGCCTTGGCCAGACTGACGAACCATTCGACGGGCTTGTCGGCGAAACGCGTCGGTCGCGTGGAGCCGACGACTACGCCGATCTTGGGCTTGGACATTGTGTTTGTCTCCTTTCGAAATCTGGTAACCGATAGATACCGAGACTATATAAGTGACCTGAAAAACAGCGCACAAGGAGGCACTTTTTTGAAACCGAGGCACCTGCACCGCACCGAGGACTGCCGGGCCGTCAGCGATATCCTGCAGCGCGTGGGCGACAAATGGACCGTGCTTGTCGTCAGTCGGCTGGGCGACGGTCCCATGCGCTTCAACGAGTTGCGCCACATCATCGGCGGCATCTCGCAGAAGATGCTGACCTCAACTCTTCGCGGGCTGGAGCGCGACGGCTTCGTCACGCGCACCGTCTTTCCCACCATCCCGCCACGCGTGGATTACGAACTCACCGAACTTGGTCACGAGCTACTGGTACCGGTCACCGCTCTGGGTGAATGGGCGCGCGTGAACACCGCACGCGTGACCGAGGCGCGGATTAAATTCGACCTGGCGAATTCGAAGGCTTAGTCGGTCCTAGTTATTCCACCGGCACCGGCTTCGGCTTGCCCTCACCGTCCAGCGCCACCATGACGAAATCGGCGTCGGTCACCCGTTCCATCAGGTCGGTGAGATAGCGCTGCGCCCAGGCCTCGACCTTCAGCGTCATCGAGGTGCGGCCAACGCGCGTGACATGGGTGTAGATGCACAGCGTGTCGCCGATCTTCATCGGCTTGGCGAATGACATTTCCTTCACCGCCGCCGTCACCACGCGGCCCTTGGCGCGCTCGGCGGCGCGGATGCCGCAGGCAAGGTCCATCTGCGCCATCACCCAGCCGCCGAAGATGTCGCCGGCGGCATTGGCGTCAGCCGGCATCGCCAGCGTGCGCAAGGTAAGCTCGCCCGTTGGCTTGCCGTCTGCGAAATGGGGCATACTGTTCCCTCTCACCACTGAGTGCGGGCCGCACCAGTATCGTCCCGGCCAGAATGCGTCAACGCACCGGCCGGAGCACCCCTCCCACTCCAGAGCTGACGATACTGACAATCATGGCATTAGATCGTAGCCTATGCCGCATTTCTCGAAGGCCGCGGAGCAAACAATTGGCACTGCGATTGAATCGGATTGTGCTCTACGCACGAAATGTAGCCGGCATTGTCGATTTTTATGAAAGACATTTTGGTTTCGAAGCGCACCGCCAGGAAGGTGACAGAATCGTTGAGCTCATTTGCCCCAACGGAGGCGCGAACCTCCTGATCCATCAGGCCGGCAAAGCGCAAAAGGTCGGTCAATCTGCAGTGAAGCTGGTGCTCGACGTCGAAGACGTCGAGGCATTTCGCGAAGCATGTGCAAAGAATGGGCTAAACTTCGGGCCACTCCACCAGGCGGACGGCTATGTCTTCGCCAACGCGCGTGACCCGAACGGCAACTCCATCTCCATCTCTAGCCGGGCATATCGCGGCAAATAGAACAAGATTGAGTTGTTGCGGTCTCGGCCTCCCGTCGCTTTTTTCACAGGCCATGCCGGTCGCCCATAGGCCGAGGCAGTGAAACGGGGTCTAGGCTTGAATCGATACTTCAGCCAGTTCGCAAACGGTCTTTCGTTTCCCATGCAAGACTATGATTTCATTGTCGTCGGCTCCGGCTCCGCGGGCAGCGTAGTGGCCGAAAAACTGTCGGCCAGCGGGCGCTTCTCAGTGCTGGTGCTGGAGGCCGGCGGCACCGACCGCCGCTTTTTCGTGCAGATGCCGCTGGGCTATGGCAAGACCTTCTTCGACCCGGCGGTGAACTGGAACTACAAGACCGAGCCCGACCCGGGCCTTGCCGGCAATGCCGACCACTGGCCGCGCGGAAAATTGCTCGGCGGCTCCAGCTCCATCAACGCCATGGTCTGGATCCGTGGCCAGCGCGAGGATTTCGACGACTGGGCAGCTGCCGGCAATTCCGGCTGGGGCTTCAACGATCTCCTGCCGATCTTCAAGGCTATCGAGGACAACGAAGCCGGCGCCGACGCATGGCGCGGGCGCGGCGGCCCGATCCACGTGACCGACAATCGCAGCCGCGTGCATCCCCTCACCCACCGCTTCCTGAAGGCTGGCCAGCAGGCTGGGCTCGCCCTCAATCAGGATTTCAACGGCGCGGCGCAGGAAGGCGTCGGCGTCTATCAGATCAATACCAAGAGCGGCCGCCGTTGGTCGTCCGCCCGCGCCTTCCTGCGCCCGGCGATGAAGCGCGCCAACGTCCGCGTCGTCACCAACGCGCTGGCGACGAAGATCCTGTTCGAGGGCACCCGCGCCGTCGGCATCGAATATCTGAAGAACGGTCGCACGGTTACCGCGCGCGCTGGGCGCGAGGTGGTGCTTTGCGGCGGCTCGGTCAACACGCCGCAACTGTTGCAACTTTCCGGCGTCGGCCCCGCCGATCTCTTGAAAAACCTCGGCATCCCGGTTGTGCACGTCAACGCCCATGTCGGCGCCAATCTGCAGGACCATCTCGGGATCAACTACACCTATAAGGGCCGGCTGCCGACGCTGAACCAGACGCTGCGCCCCTGGTGGGGCAAGATGCTCGTCGGCATGCAATACCTCCTGATGCGCACCGGCCCGCTGTCGATGAGCATGAACCAGGGCGGTGCCTTCTTCCGCACGGATGACGGCCAGCGCCGCGCCAACATGCAGCTCTATTTCCAGGCCTTTTCAACCGTGCTGCCCAAGCCCGGCGAGCGGCCCATCCTGACACCCGATCCGTGGCCCGGCTTTTCCATCGGCCTGTCGAACTGCCGGCCCTCGAGCCGCGGCTCGATCATGATCCGCACAAAAAACCCGCTCGACTATCCGAAGATCGTGCCCAACGCCTATTCGACCGAGACCGACGTCGCCGAGATGCTCGCTGCGGTGAAGTTCGTGCGCAAGATCGCGTCGATGCCGGCCATGACCGAGGTCATTACCGAAGAGGTGCTGCCCGGTCCGAAATGCGTCAGCGACGACGAGTTGATCGCCGATTTCCGCAAGCGCAGCGGCACGGTCTATCACCCCGTCTCGACCTGCCGGATGGGACCGGACGCCTCGCAGTCCGTGGTCGACCCGCGCCTGCGTGTGCACGGCCTTGCGGGCCTGCGCATCGTCGACGCCTCGATCTTCCCTGACAACATCACCGGCAACACCAATGCAGCTTCCATTATGACCGGCTGGAAGGGCGCGGAGATGATTTTGGAGGACCACCCATGAAGATCACCGACGTAAAAACCTTCGTCGTCGGCAATCCGCCGCCGGGCATCGGCGGCAAGTACTTCATCTTCGTCAAGCTCACCACCGACGGCGGCGTGGTCGGCTATGGCGAGGCCTATAACGCCACCTTCTCCGCCCACGTCACCGCCCGCATGATCGAGGACATGGCCGAGCGCTATCTCATCGGCCGCGACCCGCACGACATCGAGAGCTTCTTTCGCCGCTGCTATTCATCCGGCTTCACTCAGAGGCCGGACGTCTCCGGCATGGGTTGCTTCTCGGCGCTGGAAATCGCCTGCTGGGATATCATCGGCAAGGAGGCGGGCAAACCGGTCTACAAGCTGCTCGGTGGCCAGGTTCACGAGAAGCTGCGCTCCTACACCTACCTCTATCCGCACACCGGTAGCGTCCACAGCGAGGACGCGCACGGCAGGAACGTTTACAACGACCCCGATCTGGCGGCCGAATGCGCGGCGCTCTACGTCAGTCAGGGCTTCAATGCGGTAAAGCTCGACCCCGCAGGCCCCTACACTGCCTTCGACGGCCATCAGCCGCGCCTTTACGACATCGACCTGTCGGCGCGTATGCTGAAGGCAATCCGCGAGGCGGTCGGCGACCGCGCCGACATCCTGTTCGGCACGCATGGCCAGTTCACCGCCTCCGGCGCGCTGCGCATGGCCAAGGCCATCGAGCCCTACGACCCGCTGTGGTTCGAGGAGCCGGTGCCGCCGGACATGCCGGAAGTGATGGCGCAGGTTGCACGCGGCACCTCCATTCCCATCGCCACGGGCGAACGCCTGACGACGAAATTCGAGTTCGCCCGCGTCATCGAAAACCGCGCCGCCACCATCCTGCAACCGGATCTCGGCCGCTCCGGCGGCATTCTCGAAACCAAGAAAATCGCGGCGATGGCCGAGGCCTACCACATCCAGATCGCGCCGCATTGCTATTGCGGCCCGATCGTCGGCGCGGCCAACATCCAGCTCGCAGCGACGCTACCCAACTTCCTCATCCTCGAGTCTTTGAAGCAGTGGGACGGCTTCCACGAGAAGCTGCTCAAGAAGAAGATCGAGTGGCAGGACGGCAACGTCATCCCCTCGAAGGAACCCGGCCTCGGCGTCGAGCTGGACGAGGCGGTGTGCGAGGCACATCCCTGGACGGGCACGGAATTGCACCTGCAGATGACGCAGGACCCGCTGTTTCCATGACCGAGACCTACGCATTCGTCGGTCTCGGCCACCTTGGCGGCCATCTGGCCGCTAGCCTGCTGCGCCATGGCTCTGCGGTGACGGTGTTCGACCGCGACCCGGCCGCCGTCAGTCGGCTTGTCGCCCTCGGCGCACAGGCCGCTTCGAGCCCGGCCGAAGCCGCCTCCCGCGCCGGCAACGCCATCACCTGCCTGCCGTCGCCGAAGGTCAGCGAGGCCGTGCTTTGCGGTCCCGATGGCCTTCTTGTCGGCCTTCGCGAAGGCGCGACCTGGATCGAAATGTCCACCAACGGCCGCGAAGACATTCTTCGCCTTGCCGGTCTGGCTGCAGCGAACCGGATCGAGACGCTTGAATGCCCGGTCACCGGTGGCGTGCATCTCGCGGCAACCGGCGGCATAACCGCGCTGGTCGGCGGCGATGCACAACTCTACGAGCGCCATCGCCCGGCCATCGAGGCCATGTGCGCACGCTCCTTCCTGATGGGTCCGATCGGCTCGGCGGCGGTGATCAAGGTCATCACCAACATGCTGGCCTTCATTCATCTCGTCGCTGCGGGCGAAGCGCTGATGCTGGCAAAGAAGGGTGGGCTCGATCTCGCCCAGTCATACCACGCCATCGTCGCCTCGTCGGGCAACAGTTTTGTCCACGAAACCGAGAGCCAACTGGTGCTGAACGGCTCTTATGACATCGGCTTCACCATGGATCTTGCACTGAAAGACCTTGGCTTTGCACTCGGCATGGGCCGTGATTTCGGCGTGCCGCTCGATCTCGCCTCACGCGTCGGCGCCATCTTCGAACAAGGCAAGACAGCCTATGGCGGCGAGGCCTGGTCGACGATGATCGTCAAGCTTCTGGAAGACGCGACTGGAGCCGACCTGCGCGCTCCCGGCTTTCCGGCGAAGCTGACTGCCTGAAAAAACGTTTTCGAAACAGCAGCTTGGCATGCCGGATTGAATCGATCCGGCATGCGATTGAATCAAGATATGAGCGTCCCTATCCCTGCCCCGCAACCGACGCGAAGAACTCTTCCGGCCCGTCCACCTCGACCAGCCGTCGCTTGTCGATCAGCCAGAAACGATTGCCAACCGCACGGACGAAACTGCGGTCGTGCGACACGAGCAGGCAACTCGCCTCGCGTTCCAAAAGCTCCGCTTCCAACGCCTCCTGGCCGTCGATGTCGAGATGGTTCGTGGGCTCGTCGAGGAGATAGAAATTTGGGTTGGCAAGCCGAAGCGCGAGCATGCCGAGCCGTGCCCGCTGTCCGCCCGAGAGCTTGCCGATCGGCCGGTCCTGCATGTCGATACTCACCCCTGCCCCGGCCAGCAACGAACGTGCCCGCTGGTCGCCGACATCGAAGCGCCGGTTGACCATTGCCAGCGGCGTGTCGTCGTCGCGAAGATCAGCCAGCGCCTGGTCCGCATAGCCCAGCACCACCGAAGGCGTCGCCCTGACAGTGCCCTGAGCCGTCGCGGCCTCCGCTATGGCCTTGCGGATCAGCTTAACGAGGCGCGACTTACCCGCTCCGTTGCGGCCCAGCAGGACGATGCGATCACCCTGGCAGATCCAACGCTTGCCGGTATTGAACAGCAGCGTCCCGTCCGGCGTTTCGACCGGTGCATCTTCCAGCGTGATCAACACCTTGGCATGCGTGCCGCGATTGGCGAGTCTTATCGCACCCGCCGAACGCTCCTGATGCGCCGGCCGCGCAGCATCCTCCAGCCGCTCCGCCCGTTCCTTCAACTGCTTGGTTTTCACCACGAGCAGGTCGCTGCCGGAGTTGATGCCGATGTTGTTGAGCTTCGCCGCCTGCCGGCGCAGTTGCTGCGCGGTCTTCATGTCACGCTGGAACCTGCGCTCCTCCGAGGCATCCACCTCGTCCAAGGCCGCCCGCGCCCGGCTATAGGGCAGCGAAAACGCCTGCGACTGCTCCGGCCGCAGGAACAGCGTGCGGTTGGTTGTGGCGTCGAGGAAGGCGCGGTCGTGGCTGGACATCACCACCGGCACATCGCGCGGCAGCGCGTTCAGCCATTCCTCCAGCTGACCGATGCGGGCAAGGTCGAGATGGTTGGTCGGCTCGTCGAGCAGCAGCACATCCGGCTCGGTCACCCAGACGCGCGAGAGCAGTGCCAGCCGTTGCCAGCCGCCGCTCAGCTTACCAAGCGGGCGCCGATAAAACTCCTGCGGCACGTCGAGCGAGGCCAATACGACATCGACACGCCAGGACTCCGTTTCGGCCTGCTCGGCCGGGAGCGCTTGATGAACCGCGTCGTAGAATGACGTGTTCAAGAGACCGGTTGGGACGTCCTGCTCGACGTGGCCAACACGCAGGCCGCGCGAGCGGGTAATTTCACCGGCGGTCGGCTCGAGGCCACCGGCGATGCATTTCAGCAGCGTGGATTTTCCGCGTCCGTTGGCCGCGATGAGGCCAAGGCGGTCGCCCGCCTCAAGGGAAAAGCTCAAATTCGAAAAAAGCGGCGTGCCGAGGGTGACGCCGAGATTGCGGGCATTGATCAAAGCCATAATCGTTCTCTGGTCTTGCCGAGCGCCAGCGGTCAATCCGCTTGTGGGCCACGCCATTACAAGGGCGATGCTGGCCGTTTTGGCTCGGTGATTTTTCTGATAAGTTGCAACCGCACAAGCCGATAGGCTCGGCGCTGCAATACCACTCAGGGCAGACCAGGAAGATTTGTCTAAGAAGACCGTCTCTGATCAGCCCTGCAGACGCATCCGCAGGGCATGAACGGGGCCGCACTGGCGATTGTGCCGGAAAAACATATTCACGCGCAGCCCTCCTTTCTCGATCGAATTGATCGGCAAATTCGTATCTACGCGAAAAGAAAGATGCAACCCAACGGTGCGGTCCCACGACATGGCCGCCCGTACATATTCTTCGGGTGATGCGGCTACGCAACGGTCCTTGCGACAGCGAAGCTATGGGCGTCGGTTTGCCCGGCAACCATGCCGAGCAAACCGATATGAACCTCAGGCCGGAGCCTTGGATAGACTATCCAGGTTGCTCCGCAGCGTGTCGACAGGCTGCTTGAGGATGGGCCCGACGCCGGGGAGCGCCAGCACCTTGTCGAGCTGGGCATTGATCGTCGGCATGTTGGCCGAGATCAGCGTGGCAAGAGCGGTGCGGCCCGTGGCGGGCAACTGCGCGGCAAGACCGTTAACCTTGCCAAGCTCGGCATCGGCCTCCTGCAGCTTGGGCACCGCGGTCTGGGCAGTCGCCGCATCCGACACCTGACTCAGCGAGGTCTTCACCTCGTCGAGCGCCGAAGCCGTCTGTTTGGCGACGTCGGCGCCGCCGGGCACGGCGTTGAGAGCGGCCAGGGCTTGCGTGGCGCGCGTCTTCAGGTCGCCTCCGGGAATCCCTGCGGTCATTCCAGGGTCAATGCCTTGTTGTGGCTCGGTTCCTGTCTGCTGCTGGGCGACCTGGGGTCCTGCCTGATTTGTCCTCTCGCCCAGCCACCACCATGCGCCGCCCGCAATCAGGATTGCGGGGATGGCCCAATAGAGCCAGTTGGCCGTCGACGGCGTCGCGGAAGCTCGTTGTGCTGCCGCCCGCTGGGCCTGGATGTCCACCGTCGGGCTTGCTGCCGTTGTTGCAGCAGCACGCGGTGGCGGCGGAGTCGCTATGTCGCCAAGCAGGCCCGCGCCTTTCAGGATGTCGGAGAAGGCAGGAGGAAGCGCGGCCTGAATGTGGCTCGACTGCGACTTGAGCAGTTGCGCGAGCCCGGCAACATCAAGTCCCCGTGCCACCGTTTCCTTTGCCAGTGCGCCGGTCACAACAGGCGCCAGAACGCCCATCAAGGACGATGCCGCGCCCTGGTTCGTGCCGGCAAATTTTGAGACGGCGCCGGCCAGCGTCTGCGTAGCCGAGCCGCCAAGCAGCGACGAAACCGTGTTGAGCCCGTTCTCCACCAGCGACTTGCGGTCCGAGCCGGCAAGCATCTGGGTCAGATTGTCGAACGTTCCCGTGGGTTGTCTTGCGACCGTATCGTAGAGCTTGCGCGCGCCGTCAGGCGTCGTGGCGATCTTGCCGAAGCCGCCAAGAAGCGCTGGAACGATAGCCGAAGCGGCTTGCTCAGTCACGTTCTGGTCGAGGCCGACAAGTGTCCCGATGCGGCTCATCATGTCCGGCGTCAGGGATTGCATAATATGCGAGATGAGATTCGTGGTCATATTCATCCTCCACGTGCAGGAGAGCGACTGACCTTGGCGTTCATGGACTGCATTGAACCGCCATGGTCGGCGTTTCTAGGCAAGTCGGTTCAGCTCAACGGGTATTTTACCATCCGAGCCATGGCGCCGCCAGCTTTGCGGCCGCAAAAGTGAATTGACACCCTGCTCGACAACATGGGACCGCCGCGCGCTTGCCGGTCGCGAAGCAACCGGCGCTTTAGGCGAAAGGCCGGCCACGCCGGACCGGCCTTGGAAAGCAGGCTCGAAAAGCTACTTCATGCTTTCGACCGCTGTCGCCATCTTGTCTTTGTCGATCGTCATCTTGACGTGCTCGCCGGGCTTGAAGTGATCGAGCTTAACTTCAGGCCGGGTCATGACGGACATGCCGTCTTCCATCATGATCATGTGCTTCTTCATGTCGATCGACTTGATCTTGCCCTCCATTTCGCCTGCGATCAGCGGCGAAATGAGCAACATCGACATGAGAGCAGTTCCAAGGACGGTTTTCATGATGCTTCTCCTGATCTTGATGCGCCGCAAGATGCGCCGTTGGGCGGCGCGCAGGCGCTGAGCAAGTGGCAGGCTAACGCGTGACCCGCAAAACAGTTGCCGTCATCGAGGTAAATTCGAGCACAAAGTTCTGCCTTCAGGCTCGCAAACGAAAAGGCCGACCCGCGAGCGGGCCGGCCTGATACTGGAGGCGCTAGTGGAGATTGCTGCCCTTACTTCGCAACTTCCACGGCAGTGGCCTTGGTGGTGCTGTCGTCGACGGTCACCTTCACCTTGGCGCCCGCAGTAAGCGTGCCGAGTGCCTCGGGCGTCACGGCATCATCTGCGACAACAGCGGTACCGTCTTCGAGGGTGATCGTCTTCGTCGCGGGGTCTACCGACTTGACCACGCCTTCCAGGGTTCCGGCATAGGCGGCGCCCATGAAAGCCAGCGAAGCAGCGGCGACAACGAGAATCTTCTTCATGACAAGTACTCCGTTATGTTCAGCGCCCGGCATTTGCTCGCCGCGGGGAAGACAACAAGCCCGCCGGACGTCCTGGAGATAGGGTCAGGAGGTCGCCTCCGGCAAATCACAAAGAATGAATTTTCTCAACGAAAACATAGGCTTATTTGCGCCACATTTGGCAGCCTGCAAGCGCGTGCAGCTGCTTCGCGCCACAGCCACCGCGGAAATGTTTCAAGCGCTTTCCTGAAAAACCACCGGTTTGGGCGGAAAGGCACCCTGCCGTGTTACAGCCACCCAGGCGCCGCAATCTCCGCGAGCACCGATCACGCAGAAAAGCGCGAAATGCGTTTCCCCATTCAGCTTTCGCCTCTCATGGACGAAAACCTCCGCAAGCTTCCCTCGCGACATCACGACTTCACACGAATCGAGCTTTCTGTCATCCATTGCCCAGCTCCCCACCAGCGTTGAAAGTCGCTTTTGTGCATCCCTTCATAGAACTGATCGGCACGATCGCGGCCGTGATCACCACGTTTGCCTGGCTACCGCAGATCGTGAAAATCCTGGGCGACAAGCAGACCAGCGACATTTCATGGGGCACGACCGGCACCCTGGCCGCCGGAGTGCTGATGTGGGCGATCTACGGCCTGTTCCTGGGCTCCTTGCCGATCATCATGGCCAATGTGGTGACCTTCCTGTTCATCGCGACGATCCTCGGGCTGAAGCTGCGCTACGGCTGAGCGGTCACACCCGAGGCATTCGGAGCCTTGCCGGGCACCGGGTCAGGACTTGGCGGCCAATTGCTTGAGGCTCTTCTGGCCGCGCGGTCCGGCTCGCTCGATGGCGGCGCGATAAATGTCCTCGATCTGCGGCAGGATGACCCCGGGAGCCAGCTTGTCGGTCACAGTGCTACGGTCGATCGATCCGTCACGTGCCCGCAATTCCGGATTTCGGGCCAGCAGCTCGGCCGCGCGGGCCATGCCATCGACATCGCCGATCGCAAAGACGCGGTCCTTCGGCAGGAGATCGACCATGTTGCCGACGTCGACCGAAATCACTGGGATGGCCTGCGCCATCGCCTCCAGGGGCGCAATCGGCGCCTCCTCGCGCACGGAGGTGCATAGAAACACGTCCATGGCCGGAACCAGGGCGACAGCGTCCGATCTTTGCCCGGGCAGGTGTATTCTTCCGCGCAGGGCCGGATCTGCAATCGCCTCCTCCCAGCCCGGCATCTGCTCATCCTCCAGCCCGCCGATAAGGAGAAGTTCCGCGTCGATCCCCGCCGCGACGAGCTTGGCGAGGATGCGGACCATGTCGATCTGGCGCTTGCGCTTGCCGATCACGCCTACGCTGCCGAGCAGGAATGCCTCGTCGCGTATGCCCAGCTCCCGGCGGGCATTGCCGCGTGCCTGGTCGGACACGGGCGACAGGGCGCCGGCATCGAACATGTTCGGCACGATATGCATGCGGCGGGGCGATACCAGCAGCCGCCTCGTGTAGTAATCGGCTGTCTGCTGCGAAAGCCCGACCACGGCATGGGCGAACCGCCACGGTATCTGGAACTGGCGGGCATGCGCGGTCATGACGGTCGGAACGCCATCGACGATGGCATAGATCATTCCGAACTTGTTGGCCCGGCTGCCATGCGTGTGCACGAGCGTGCGCCGCCAGTGGAGGATCGGGTAGCCGGTTTCCTTCAAGTCGGCAGGCAGTGTCTTGAAACTGCTTTCCAGCATCTTGATCGGCCCGGCGAAGCTCTGCTTGCCGATCCAGGACTTGCGCGGGTAGACCAGCATCACTTCGTGACCGGCCAGGATCTGCTGGTCGATCAGGGTCTTGGTGCTGGTCGCCACGCCGTTCAGGCCGGTATGGCTTATGAGATGAGCGATCTTCATCGGCTTGCGCACCAATACAAAAAGGCCAGCGGCCAGGCGTTACATGGAAGGAGACGGCGAGCTTCTTTCGGTAGACCGGATGACAAGCGCAAGATGCGGCTTCGAAGCCATCTGGCGCCACTGACACCGCCATGTCAGGAGCCGAGGTGGCAGAACGTCTTTTGCCCAACCTGCCCTTTTCATTTTTCCGGACTCCTACCATATTCCAGCGCATGGCCAAATCCCCCGAAAAGAAAACGCCGCGCCAAACCGCGGCTCGCGATGAACGACCGGCAAAGGGCGTGCGGCGCAGCGCGTTGACCGACTTCCTCGACGCGGCCGAACCGCTCGAGCGCAAAGGTTTTTCCGAGGCTCCGCAGGCCGAATTGTCGGGCACGCCGCTTGGCGGCTCCATCTCGGACTGGGCAGAAGAGATTACGCGGGAGGCGGAGAAGGCAAAGCCCAAGCCAGCCAAGAAGATCGCCGAGCGTTCTGCCGCGCCCACCCGCACCGCGCGCGGCACCTCGATGGGCGGCGCAGCCACGGCCAAGGAACGCGCCGCGGCCGGTCTCAATCCGGTTGCGGGCCTGGACATCAGTCTCGAAGAGGCCGAGACGCTCGTGCCGTCCGGAGTCACCGCAACCGTCGCGGCACTTTCCGCGCTGATCGAAAGCGGCAACCCGCTGCACAAGAACGGCGAGTTGTGGGTTCCTCACCGTCCCGAGCGCCCGGAAAAATCCGAAGGCGGCGTCACCATCAAGATGGTTTCGGATTTCGAGCCGGCAGGCGACCAGCCGACCGCCATCAAGGATCTCGTGTCAGGCGTGTCCGAACATGAGCGCACGCAAGTGCTGCTCGGCGTCACCGGCTCGGGCAAGACCTTCACCATGGCCAAGGTGATCGAGGAGACGCAGCGCCCTGCCCTGATCCTGGCGCCCAACAAGACGCTGGCCGCCCAGCTCTATGCCGAGTTCAAGAAATTCTTCCCCGACAACGCGGTGGAATATTTCGTCTCCTACTACGACTACTATCAGCCGGAAGCCTATGTGCCGCGCACCGATACCTTCATCGAGAAGGAATCGACGATCAACGAGCAGATCGACCGCATGCGCCACTCGGCCACGCGCTCGCTGCTGGAGCGCGACGACGTCATCATCGTAGCTTCGGTTTCCTGCATCTACGGTATCGGCTCGGTCGAGACCTATACGGCGATGACCTTCCAGATGCAGGTCGGCGACCGGCTCGACCAGCGCCAGCTGCTCGCCGACCTCGTCGCGCAGCAGTACAAGCGACAGGACATCAACTTCGTGCGCGGCTCGTTCCGTGTGCGCGGTGACACGATCGAGATCTTCCCGGCCCACCTTGAGGATTCGGCCTGGCGCATTTCCATGTTCGGCGACGAGATCGAGACCATCACCGAATTCGACCCGCTGACCGGCCAGAAGACCGGCGACCTTAAAAGCGTGAAGATCTACGCGAACTCGCACTATGTGACGCCGCGCCCGACGCTGAATCAGGCCATCAAGTCGATCAAGGAGGAGCTGCAGCATCGCCTTGTCGAACTGGAAAAGGCCGGACGCCTGCTGGAAGCGCAGCGACTGGAACAGCGCACCCGCTTCGACCTCGAAATGCTGGAAGCGACCGGCTCCTGCTCGGGCATCGAGAACTATTCGCGCTACCTGACCGGCCGCCGCCCCGGCGATCCGCCGCCGACGCTGTTCGAATATATTCCCGACAACGCACTGGTCTTCATCGACGAAAGCCATGTCACCGTGCCGCAGATCGGCGGCATGTATCGCGGCGACTTCCGCCGCAAGGCGACGCTGGCTGAATACGGTTTTCGTCTCCCCTCCTGCATGGACAACCGGCCGCTGCGCTTCGAGGAATGGGACGCAATGCGCCCGCTCACCGTCGCCGTGTCGGCCACGCCCGGCGGCTGGGAAATGGAAGAGGCCGGCGGCGTCTTCGCCGAACAGGTCATCCGCCCCACCGGCCTGATCGATCCGCCGGTCGAAGTGCGACCGGCCAAGAGCCAGGTCGACGATGTTTTGGGCGAAATCCGCGAAACCACGCGAGCCGGCTATCGCACGCTGGTCACCGTGCTCACCAAGCGCATGGCCGAGGACCTGACCGAATATCTGCACGAGAACGGCATTCGGGTGCGCTACATGCACTCGGACATCGACACGCTGGAGCGCATCGAAATCCTGCGCGATCTTCGGCTCGGCGCCTTCGACGTGCTGGTCGGCATCAACCTGCTGCGCGAAGGCCTCGACATTCCCGAATGCGGCTTCGTTGCCATCCTCGACGCCGACAAGGAAGGGTTCCTGCGTTCCGAGACGTCGCTCATCCAGACCATCGGCCGCGCTGCACGAAACGTCGACGGCAAGGTCATCCTCTACGCCGACAACATCACTGGCTCGATGGAACGCGCCATGGCCGAGACGACGCGCCGTCGCGAGAAGCAGGTGGCGTGGAACGAGGCCAACGGCATCACGCCCGAAAGCGTCAAGTCGCGCATCTCGGACATCCTCGAGTCCGTCTACGAGAAGGACCACGTCCGCGCCGACATTTCCGACTTCGCCGCTGACGGCAACATGGTCGGCAACAATCTCAAGGCGCATCTGGAAGCACTGGACAAACAGATGCGCGACGCTGCCGCCGATCTCGACTTCGAGAAGGCTGCCCGCATCCGCGACGAGATCAAGCGCCTGCGCGAGCTGGAGCTCTCAATTTCCGACGACCCCCTGGCGAAATATGCCGACATGGAAAGCCCGGCTTCCGGTCGCGAGAAGGGCAAGCACAACAAGGGCATCGCCAAGCACCGCACCGTCGACGACAAGGGTGACTCGTCCCTGTTCCGCAAGCCGCATCTGGACGAAATGGGCGCCGACGGCGCAAAGCCGGCTGGCAAGTCGCTATTCCAGAAGCCGCATATCGACGACATGGGCCCCGGCACCGACATGGCAAAGCCCGCCGGCGCCGTCTCGCGCTCGCTGTTCAAAAAGCAGACGGCCGAGGAGGCGCACGGCGCCGACTACGGCCTGCCCGACGACCACGGCGCTGACCAGAAGTCACTGTTCCGCAAGAACAGCCTCGACGAAATGACCGTGCGCCGCACGGAAAAGCCGGTCGAAAGCGTCAAGCCGATCAAGCGGGCCAAGATCGGCGCCGGCTCCTACGAGGACCCGGCCGACGAGCGCGCCAAGGCGCGGCGCTCGAGCAAGACCGGCAAGCCCGGACACTGACATGGAAAACCCGCGCGCTGCGCGGGTTTTGCTCTTCGGCGATCAGGCATTCCAAGGCTCACGCAGCTGTCCCCATGACAAGGCGCGAACGTGCCCTAGTTCCTCCTGCGGACCGCCCGCGCCCGCATTTCCGGACCTTTTGACGCCGGATCAGTGGCCGGGACGGTCATCCGGACAACAGGAGGAAAACCATGTCTGTCGCCAAGGTCACGGAAATTACCGCCACCTCCGACAAGAGCTTCGACGACGCCGTCAAAATGGGCGTGGAACGCGCCAGCAAGACATTGAAGAACATTACCAGCGCCTGGGTGAAGGATCAGCAAATCAAGATCTCCGGCGGCAAGATCACCCATTACCGCGTCCATCTGAAGATCACTTTCGTGCTCGAAGATTGACGTCGCGATCGCCGCGCCGGCTGCCAATTTTTCCGCCGGAGCCGGGCGCGGCCAGGGCCTGCGCTGCCCTTCCCTTTTAAGAGCTGGCGTCGCCCCACAATTTGCGGCTCAGCATCCAATCGCGGCGGAGCATTCCGTCCAGCTTGTCTTGTCCGTAAGTCTCGACAAGATTGGGCTCCTTGGCGAACAGGGAAACGCCAATGCCAGCGCGTCCGCCTGGCAGCTCCATTCCCAGCGCTTGCAGCAGCGTCGGGAACACGTCGAACATGGCCGCCTCGCGCTTGATGACCGCTGGTTCGAGGCCATCGCCAGAAATGCTGAAATAGTTCATCCGCGGCTTCGAGTTCAACTCACCGGAATGCTCATTCTCCATGATGAGATGGTCGCTTTGTATGGCGACAATGGTGTTTTCCAGCAGCCCCTTCTGCTTCAGAAAAGCCAGGAACGTCTTGATTTGATAGCCCGTGCATTTGATGGCGAATTGCATCTCGCTCAACTCGCCTTGCGCAAGGTTTTGCCGGCAAGTACGCGTTACGTGGCCTGAAGGTGCGTGGCCACCGATGGTGGCCATGGAAAAGGCGAAAGGCTTGTCCTGCTTTTGCAGGATCTCGATGCGCTTCTCCGCCTGCTCGAACAAGGTGTCGTCGTAGAGCCCCCATACATTGCGGTAGTCGCCGGCGATTCCGCGGTAGTCGTCAAATCCGCTTCGGTGCGCGAATTTGTGGCCATCGACGAAGGTCGCAATCCCCGCGAAGTGGCTATCGCCTCCGTTCATAAATTCGGTGTGATAACCGTTCGCATTCAGCACGTCGCTCAGGCAATTAATGGGGCCGAAGAAGCTGGACTGGTGCGCAAAGTTGTTCTCGCTGAACAAGCCGCGCGGCTGCAGCGGGACGCCGCATTGCGACGACACGAAGCCGGCCATTGTCCAGCCAGTGTTCGCAAGCTGGCGTATGCCCTGAACTTCGATGCCGGATGCGGCGACTTCGGACATTTCCGCAAATGTCTCAGCGCCCCGATTGATATCGGCAAATGTCCGCTCCTCGCTTTCCGCATAGATGATGATGATGTTTTTCTTCTTCGCACCCTCGGGCAATTGCATTGGAGGAGCGGCATAGAAATTGGTCAGAGTCGGATCAGGCGGGCTCAAATAGAAATCAGCAGCGGTCCAGACTATGGGATTTGCCGCGATGAAGGCCAAGGCGAGGCTGACATCCACGTAGTGGAAACGCCGGTCATGGCTCCTGAGATAGAGCAACGACAGCAGGAACCCGACAAGAGAGAGCGCGACGTAGAATACTTTTGTGCCGCGAATATCGGGATGTCCGCCGTTCATACCGGACTGCAGGTGGTAGACGACCGCACCGAAGTCGAAAGCACCGAAAACAGCAAAGACAAAAACATAAACGGACAAGAATATTACGGGAATCAAACTCCACAGAAACAGTGATTTCTTCTGGAAGCCTTGTCTGCCATAAAACTTGAAAACAAAGGCAGCAAGAAGCGCCGACAGAATGTAGATAATTCTCTGTCGCCCATGGAAATCGAAGATCATTCTTAGCGGGTAGAAAAACGACATCAGAAAAAGAAATAGAACGATGCGCTGATTTCTGATCACGGTGCCCCACCCCCCGAACGATCGGGCGGAGAAACGCGCAGACCGCATCTCCCGACCACACCCAATCCGGTGATCGACATAAACCCTTCATAAAATTGTCACAATACGGGTGTGCCCGAAAAACCGGGAAGTCACAGCCCCTTCTGCAAGAAGAGCCGCGCTCTCGAGTAAGAAGCAAAGAATGTTCGGGCTTGGACTTTCACGATCTGAGCGTCAAATCCGCATATGGGAAAAGCTGGCGCCAGAAATCGTGGGCGTACAGCGCGTCGCATGGAGAGAAACACATCCGATCTCAAGTGAATCGACTTGCTCACCACCCCATCGAAAGATGATTTTAAGCCAACAAATCATCCTCTCGATCTCGTAATCGAATGCAACTTCTCTGTTGCGGCGTAGGCGGCTGATTCCATTACGCTTTGTAAAATGATGTCAGATATTGAACTCAACCTCGACTTGCAAACTTCACATTTCCGTGCGATAGATTTGTTGTTCGGGCATTTACTGGCCCGGAGATTGGACGTCTTGTGCGAACCCTTTCCCCGACACCGTGAATCTCTGACAAGCCCTTTTTTTGGCGGGGGCTCGACCGTGCGCGAATGCACGACCGCCAAATAGCAACACCCCCTTTCCTCCGGCGCCAGACGGACGGCAAGGGTCGACCAACAAACGGGTGAAGGAGTTCTCCCAAGTGTCCCAGAGCGGAACCGTAAAGTTTTTCAATGCAACCAAGGGCTTCGGCTTCATCACGCCCGATGGCGGCGCCAAGGATGTGTTTGTCCACATCTCGGCGGTCGAGGCCTCGGGCCTGCGCACCCTCGTCGACGGCCAGAAGGTCACCTTCGACGTTGAGCCTGACCGCATGGGCAAGGGCCCCAAGGCGGTGAACCTGCGCGCCTCGTAACAAAGGCGTACCCTTCTCCCGGCCCGTCATACAAAAGCTTATGTGACGATCCGGGAGATTGAGCCGACATCATGCAAAGGGCGTAGCATTCGTTTGCTGCGCCTTTTGCTTTCGCAGGATCGTTAGGCGGGAAACACAGTCCTACCGGTCGACCTCCTGCTGCGCACGGCAGAATTTCGCCAAAAGGTTTCTTCGCCGGCTTGGCTTGGACGAAAACTTTTACTTGCCCCTGCCGCCAAAATATGGAGAAAGTTAGTCTTCGGGTTTTGCGGGCCCGGAGAATGGAATAGCCTGCCCCAGGACGAAACCACGAGGTATCCTGGTAGCATCGCGCAACAAGAGGGCAATGCCCCGGGCGCGACAACTGTTTCTTCTCCCCCCAAGTGAACGACCGAGCCGGAGCGGGTGCAACCCGCCCGTGATGGACTATGAGGGGAATACAAGGAGTTACCCATGCCGCAGACCGGCACCGTTAAATTCTTCAACCATGCCAAAGGCTTCGGCTTTATTACGCCGGATGATGGCGCCAAGGATGTTTTCGTTCACATCTCAGCCGTGCAGGCCTCTGGCCTTCCCGGACTGGAGGACGGGCAGAAAGTGACCTTCGAAACCGAGCCGGATAAGCGCGGTAAGGGACCCAAGGCAGTTAATCTGACGGTCGGCTAAGCTGACTTACAGCCTTTGCGATGGGCGGCCGAATGGCCGCCTGTCGCAATTTTCCATTCGCCCGACATGGGCGTAAGCGCCGACGCAACGCCTCGCCGGCAGTTGCAGAGTTGGGGGCGTTTTTGGCCGCCCGGCCTGACGGTCGAAGGCGCAGCGGGAATTCTTTTTTCCGCCTCCTTCCCGCCATTCTCTTCCTCATTTTGAGACGCAAGAAGCCGTTCAGCCTACGTTCAGGCTGAGCACATTATGTCTCCGACGAACGCTTGGGCCGCATCTAAACCGAAGTGGCGGGTACGCGAAGGAGACCATCATGAACCGCTTTCTCAAGACCACCGTTCTCGGCATCGCCGTGGCAGCGACCACGCTGGCAGCCCTGCCAGCCGCGAATGCCGGCGAGCGCTGGCGTCACTACGGCCATCGCGACCGCACCGGCGACATCGTTGCGGCCGGCGTTCTCGGACTGGCGGTTGGCGCCCTGGCCGTAGGTGCCGCAAATGCGGCCTCGGAGCCGCGCTACTATGAGCCGGTCGATCCCTATTACGAACCGGACTACGCCTATGAGGAGCCGAGCTATCGCTACGTTCGGCGCCCTGCCCCGGTCTACGCCCGTAATTACGGGACCATCGAGCCCTGGTCGCCCGCTTGGTACCGCTACTGCGAAAACCGCTACCGCTCGTTCAACTCGCGTTCGGGCACCTTTACCGGCAATGACGGCCTGCAGCATTTCTGCACGGCCAGCTGATCCGGCCTGAGGCATCAACATCGGCAATTCCCCGACAGCGCGTGGGGAATTGCCGTAGGCCGAATGGGGAAAAATCCCGACACCGCCGTTCACATTTCCGGCGCATGGGCTCCACATTCCTTGTAGTCCAAAGCGCCCCTCTTATCTCTCTCCTTACAGCTTACCCCCACTCCTGAAGCGGGTTTGCGAGAAGGAGATTGTCATGATTAGCCCTCTCAAGACCGCCGCCCTTGCCGCAGCCATTTGCGCAACTTCGCTGGTCTGCGTGCAGTCGGCAAATGCCGATCAATTCACCACTATCTACCCGGACTACGATCTCTACAGGCTTCCGAACGGCAGCCTGGCGGTGAACCCTGCCGACGTTGCGAGAAACTACGGCATCACCGCACCGGCCTATGCTTACGGAATAACCGCCCCGGCCTATGCCTACGGGATGACTGCTCCGGCCCCTGTCGCTCCGGCTCCTGTCGCCCCTGCCGCTCCGTCCCATGTCTATGGGATCACTGCTCCCGCGGCAGCAGCGGGACCGCAACCGGGATCAGCGGACTGGCTTCGTTATTGCAGTGGCCGCTATCGCACGTTCAACGCCAATACGGGCACCTTTACCGGCTACGATGGCCTGCAGCACTTCTGCAGGTAAGTTCGCGAGCGCACGCGGCTTTCACGAAGATCTGTCATGGCTCCCGCAAACCGCCGGGAGCCATGAAGCCAGCTTTTTTCGGGCCCATTCACAAATCCTCCGGCAGGCGTCGAATTCCTTGCACTCTGGTCCCGCTCTCTTACCTGTCTCCTTATACCTTAACTCGCTAATATAGCGGGTTTGCGAGAAGGAGATTGCGATGATTAGTCCTCTCAAGACCACTGTTCTCGCCGCGGCCGTGGCCGCGACCACGTTGGCCACCGCGCCGGCGGCGAATGCCAACCCGGCCGTGGCATGGGCCGTCGTAGGCGGCGTCGCCGCAGGCGCATTGATAGTCGGCGCGCTCAGCTATCCCAGATGGCATGGAGCTTACGCGGGACCGGGCTATACCGGCACCCAGCCCTTGTATGCTCCCGCTTACGCCGGGACGCCGCCGACATATGGCACGAGCTATGTCGGTACGGCGCCGCTATACGCGCCTGCCACCACAGTAACCGTGTCGCGCCAGCCCGGGTCGGCCGGGTGGCTTTCCTACTGCGAGAGCCGCTACCGGACATTCAACCCGCGCACCGGCACTTTTATTGGCGCCGATGGCCGACAGCACTTCTGCAATGGCTGACCCCGGACAATCAAACAACGGTTCCCCGTAAGGCGCGGGGAACCGCAACAAACAAGAAGTTTGCGCTCTCGTTCACAATTGGGCTCAAAGTCAGTCTAATTCCTTGCCCACCGACACTTCCCCCTTATCTCCTTTAATGCTTTACCCGCCATCCAATGCGGGTTTGCGAGAAGGAGATTGTAATGATTAGTCCTCTCAAGACCACCGCTCTCGCCGCAGTTTTAGCTGCGACCACACTGACCACATCCGCCCCACCGGCATATGCAAATCCTGCAGCAGCATGGTGGATCGTAGGAGGCGTCGCCGCAGGCGCCTTGCTGATAGGGGCGGCTGGCTGGAAGAACAATTGGTGGGGAGCGACCCCCGCCTACACCGGCGTGCAGCCCTTGTACGCTCCGGGAGCGGTAGCAGCGGCGGTACCGCTCTACGGCCCCGGCTTCGTGACGACGGCCCTGCAGCCCTGGTCACCCGCATGGTTCCAGTATTGTGAGAACCGTTATCGCACGTTCAATACCAATACCGGCTACTTCATCGACGCCACCGGCCAGCCGCACTTCTGCGGCCGTTGACCTCTGGACAATCAAACAACGGTTCCCCGTAAGGCGCGGGGAACCACAGTAACCAAGAAGTTTGCGTGCTCGTTCACAATTGGGCTCAAAGTTAGTCGAATTCCTTGCCGACCGACACTGCCTCCTTATCTCTTTCCCCATAGCATTAATGCTTTACCCGCCGTCCCATGCGGGTTTGCGAGAAGGAGATTGTGATGATTAGCCCTCTCAAGACCACCGCTCTCGCCGCAGTTTTGGCTGCGACCACGCTGACCGCATTCGCTCCACCGGCATATGCCAACTGGTTTGGGTGGTGGGGCACCGGCAGCGTGCAGCCTCTATACCCACCCTCCGGCTATGTCGGCACTGCACCGCTAGCTGCTCCGGGAGCAGTAGCAGCCATGCCGCTCTACGGCCCCGGCTTCGTGACGACGGCCCTGCAACCCTGGTCGCCCGAATGGTTCCGGTACTGTGAGAACCGTTATATGACTTTCAATGCCACTACCGGTTACTTCATTGACTCAACTGGCCAGCCGCATTTCTGCGGTCGCTGACTGACGCAAAGGTCCCTCGATCATATGATCGGGGGACCTTTCGAAAAGGTATTCCCGCCTCACTTCTTCTGAAGCCAGCCCTCAATTCGAACGCCGAAGATCGCCGCCCCCCCCGGCGACAGAAACGGGCCTTCCGAATCCAATCTTAAAGAACGACGACCGGCGTCCCGATCCTCACGCGGCCATAGAGATCCACGACATGCTCGTTGAGCATGCGAATGCAGCCGTTTGAGACTGCATGGCCTATCGTCCACGGCTCGTTGGTGCCATGGATGCGATACATCGTGTCCTCGCCTCTGCCGCTGTAAAGATAGAGCGCCCGAGCGCCGAGCGGGTTGTGCGGCCCGCCGTCCACGCCGTCGGCATATCTTGCGTATTTGCGTGGATTGCGCTCGATCATGTCGTCGGTCGGCCGCCAATGCGGCCACTCCTCCTTGCGGCCGATCACGGCACGGCCGGACCATTCGAGACCAGCCTTGCCGACACCCACCCCATAGCGTCGCGCGACTCCGGGACGGATGACCAGGAAGAGGAACCTCTGCCGCGGATTGATGACCACGGTGCCTGGCGCATATTCGCGCGAAAAGGCGACCTCCTGCGGCGAGAACTTCGGGTTAAGGCCAAAATGCCTGTGGTGGGTTTTGGCTGCCAAGGCGATTTGGGGTGCCGCCACAGCGGCCACCAGCCCCAGCATGAACGAACGGCGAGTGAACATGAACTGCCCTCTTCGCACATGGAATAGATGCCTGAAATGCCGACAATTGCCCCTAAAAGTTTAGGTCGCATTTCGAGCACGTCCAGAGGACGAAAGGCGCTCTATGAGCCGGACCCTGTGGGGCAGCCGGCCGATTGAAGAAGACGTCAGTTTTCGGGATTGGCCTGATCGGTGACCAGAACCGCGTCGGGCCGGCTGATCGGCACGCGGGTGCGCGACGTCTTCTTGGCCAGTTCCTTGGCGCCATTCTTCTCAAGCATGGCGCGGAAGCTCGGATGCATGCCGCCGTCCGAATAGGCATGCGCAGAAATGAGCGTGCCGTTGGTGGCCATCGCTTCCATGGCGCGGCTATCGGCGTCGCGCTTGGCGATCAGTTCCGGGTCGGGCGCGTTCGTCATCGGCGGGCAGGCAGCGAGCGGGTTGTCTGGCTCGCCATTGGCGAATTGCGCGTCGAATACATAATGCCCGCCGCAGGCCGAGACGACGGCAGGCCGGCGCTTGACCTCGAGAATGTCGTAGCCTTCCTTGAGGTTCTTCCAGAACGTCATGTTCGGATCGCCGCGATGCCGCGCCATGTTCTGCGGCGTCATGCGGAACGGGAGAGCCTGCACCTGGAACGAGGTCTGCCCACCCCGGAGCGCCTCGCGCACCACGGAATAGATTTCCGAAACGCCGTCGTCGGTCATGGCATAGCAGCCCGAGGACGAGCAGGCCCCATGCACCATGAGCGACTCTCCGGTGTATCCCAGCGCGTTTTCCAGCTTGTTCGGGAAGCCGATGTCGAAGGACAGGTAATATTGCGATGCCGGGTTCAGCATCTTGGCCGTAACCTGGTAGAAGCCCTCGGGCGCCTGGCGGTCGCCATTGCGCTTCTTGGGCCCGAGCTGGCCCGACCAGCGGCACATCGGATAGGTTTTCAGCAGAGCGTAGCGGCCGCTGGCGGTCCGCTTCCAGATCTCAAGCTCGCTCTCTTCCTTGAAGATGCGCACCAGGATCGGATCGGACGGCTTCATTTGCCGGGCCGTCATCTGGTTCACCAGCGAGGCCGGAATAGGCTGGCTGGCCTTCACATTGGGATCGAGCACGCTCGTCACGCAGCCCGCCAGCGCCGTCGAAAGCGCCAGTGCAGCCAAAGGAACAGCAAGTCTACGCAGCAGATTCAAATCCGGATCGTCCCCGAAAGCCCGTCACCCGATCCTGACCTGCCACTCATCTGTGGCAGAACTGCGGGCGTCAAATCATGTTCTGCGACAATTGTTGACGTATATGCTTAACGAAACCTTGCCGTCAGGCGCCTTGCGTCTTGCCGTTAAGTAAGCGCAAGGCGTTGCCGACGACCAGCAACGAGGCCCCGACATCCGCGGCAATCGCCCCCCACATGGTGGCAATGCCGAAGACCGTAAGCGTCACGAACAGCGCCTTGACGCCGAGCGCGAAGACGATGTTCTGCCGGATGATGCCCATGGCGCGGCGCGAATGGCGCACCAGCCACGGCACCTTTGAAAGATCGTCGGTCATCAGCGCGATGTCCGCCGTCTCGATGGCCGCATCGGAGCCGATCGCGCCCATGGCGATGCCGAAATTGGCGCGTGCCATGGCCGGCGCGTCATTGACGCCATCGCCGATCATCGCAACCATCGGATGACGCTTGGTCAGCTCATCGATGGCCGCCACCTTCTGCTCGGGCAGGAGCTCGGCCCTGACCGTGTCGATGCCGACCTGCCGCGCGATGCTCTCGGCGGCCGTGCGATTGTCGCCGGTCAGCATCACCACTTCCTTGATGCCCTCGGCATGCAGAGCGGACAGGATCGCCTTGGCCTCCGGCCGAATGGTGTCGGCCAGCGCGACGATGCCGCAGAGATGCTCGTCATTGCCGATGACGACGGTGGTTGCGCCGGCCTGCTCCAGTTCGCCGATGCGGGCGGCGACGGCGTCGGTCGCCTGCCCGCGCGCCACGGCATAGCGCCACGAGCCCAGCCAATAGGTCTTGCCGTTGAAGACGCCCTGCACACCCTGGCCGGGCAGCAGTTTCACCTCTTCCGCCTCGATTGGCGCGACGCCCTTGTCCTTCATGTAGCGCATGATGGCGTCGGCCAGCGGATGCGAGCTGCGTGCCTCAAGCCCGCCTGCGCGCTGTAGCAGTTCTTTCTCGTCGTGGCCCGAAAGCGGGATGACGTGTGTGACCTGCGGCTCGCCCTTGGTCAGCGTGCCGGTCTTGTCCATGGCCAGCGCCTTCAGCTTCGAGGGCAACTCGATGAAGGTGCCGCCCTTGATGAGCACGCCATTGCGGGCGGCCGAGGCGAGTGCCGCGACGATCGACACCGGCGTGGATATGACCAGCGCACAGGGACAGGCGATGACCAGCAGCACCAGCGCATTGTAGAACCATGTCCGCCATTCGCCGCCGAACAGCAGCGGCGGGAGCACGAACACCAGCAGCGACAGCACCATCACCGCAGGCGTGTAGACACGCGCAAAACGCTCGACCCACTGCTCCACCTCCGCGCGGCGGCTATGTGCGTCGGACACCATGCGGATGATGCGCGCAAGTGCAGTGTCCGTTGCGGGCTTTGTCGACTCGACCTCCAGCAGGCCCTCACCATTGATGGTGCCGGCGAACACCTCGTCGCCCGGCTCCTTGCCGACCGGAATGCTCTCGCCCGTGATCGGCGCCTGGTTGACGGCGCTGGCGCCCGAAACGATGCGGCCATCAAGCGCGATGCGGTCGCCGCCGCGCACAATGAAGCGGCTGCCGACGGGCACATCGGCCGCCTTCATCTCGCGCTCGCCAATCGCGTCCTTCACGCGCACCAGGGGCGGCGCCAGATCGAGCAGCGCCGACACCGCATTGCGCGCGCGGCCGACGCTCCAGCTTTCGAGCATCAGCGACAAGGCAAACAGGAAGGCGACGGTGGCCGCCTCGAACCATTCGCCGATGATCAGCGCGCCGGCCACGGCCACCATCATCAGAAGGTTCATGTCCGGCGACATGCGCTTCAGCGAATACCAGGCCTTGATCGCGACGAATCGCGCGCCGGTGATGACCGACAGGATAAGCGCCACCTGCTCGGCGAGCGGCATGCCCTCCGGATGGTGAAAACCCATGATCTCGAGGAAGGATTGTCCCGGCGAGGTCATGACATGAACAATGAAACCGGCAAGCAGGAACAGGCCGCTCAGCGCGGTGAACAGCTTTTGCTCGGCCAGTCGCGCATCCTTGGCGGGTGGCGCGCCCTCTTGCCAGAGCTCGGCGCGCATTCCGGTGGCGGCGATGGCCGACATGATCGTGGCGCTCTGGATCGATCCCGCGCTGGCCAGAACAGTCATGCGGCCGTTCAACACGTCGAAAGCCAGGTGCGCAGCACCGCCGACCACCGGCCCGACGGCCGACTTCAGCGTTGCCACTTCCTCCGCGCAGTCGAGGCCGAACACCCGGAAGCTGCGGCCCGAAACTACCGGGGCAGCGGTGATGTCGGCACTCAGCGCATCGTGGTTATGATCATGGCCGTGGCAGCAAGCATGGCCGTGGGTATGTTTGTGCGGATGATCATGGCTGCGCCCATGAGCATGATCGTGCGCATGGTCATGTTTGTGGCCGTGCCCTTCGTGATCGTGCCCTTCATGGTCGTGCTCATGCTCATGGCCGCAAGCATGGCCATGGCTATGCTTATGCGCATGATCGTGGCCGTGCGCCTCGTGATCGTGCCTGTGCTGCGCCGATGCCGATTTTTCGGCATGGTCGTGGCCACAGCAGGCGGCATCGAGCTTGATGAATTCGGCGTCTTTCCGGACGGACATGGCTTGCTCCTGTTCGTACCAGATCGGCGTAACACCTCTAGCAACTAGAGCTACAAGAGGTTTTTTCGGACTCTTTTGCCGCAGCGGCTTGAGCGGTGTCCGAACGCAGTGTCGCTTGACGCCAAAGAGCTCCAACCTCATATCTCCAGTGACTGGAGCTTTTCAGGGAGTCAAAAGAATGCTGACCATCGGCGAGCTGTCACGGCAGACCGGCGTGAAAATCCCGACCATCCGCTACTACGAGCAGATGGGGCTGATGGACGCCGCCGAGCGTTCGGAAGGCAACCAGCGCCGCTACACGCGCGAGGAAAAGGACCGCCTGTCCTTCATCCGCCATGCCCGCGATCTTGGCTTGACCATTGAAGCCATCCGCAAGCTGATCGACCTCAGCGCCCATCCCGAGCGCCCCTGCGCCGATGCCGACCACATCGCGAGCGAGCAGTTGCAGGCGGTGCGCGCCAAGATCGAAAAGCTGAAGCGGCTGGAAAGCGAGCTCGAGCGCATCGCGACCCATTGCCATGGCGACCAGGTGAAGGATTGCTACGTCATCCGCGCGCTCGCCAATCACGAGCTTTGCGAACACGAGCACTGAGATCGAAGCCGCAGCTCACCGCCGGAACAAAATCTCCCCGGTCCCGGCCACTGCATTGTCGCCGCCAAACTTGCCCGGCGCAGTGCCAAGTAGCGGGCGCTTGAGAATCCCCTCCGCCACCAGATAGCGATCGAAGACGGCGGCAAAGACGCTGTCGGGCGCCCCGCATTCGACGAAGCTGGGCGATAGTTCTTCCGGCATCCGGTCGAGCAGGATCGAGCCGCGCCGCATCAGATAACCCGGCAGGCGCCCTACCCCGCCGGCGACGACCAGCGTGCCGGCGATCATGCGCGCGCCGGCATAGTCGCCACAGCCCTTAAGCACAGCTGCCACGCCGCGACGCATACGATCCCCAGCATAGGCGCCGGCGCGGCCGCGCACGACGACCACGCCGCCATTCATGCCGGCGAGTTCGCCCGCCAGAGGTCCGCCAAGGTGGTCCCCGGCATTGCCAAGGATCTCCAACCGGCCGCCGCGCATGCAGGAGCCGGCATGCGGCCCCGCACTTCCCTCGACCAGAAGCTGCCCGCCACGCATTTTTCGGCCCGCCTGCGCGCCGACATCGCCGGCAACGCGAATGCTGCCTTCGGTCATCCCGGTGCCGACGCCATCGAAGCGGGAGCTGCCACCCTCGAAAACAATGTTCTGCACATCGCTGCCGGACACACCGAACAGATCGCCAACCGAGAGCCCGCGCTTCGACATGCCGAGCCGTATGTGGCCGATTTCCTTAACCGACAGGCCCGCCAGCCCCTGCGGCGTCAGCGGCGATAAGTCCAGCCGTTCCGGCGGGGTCTCGCGCAAGGTGAAGGTAAGCAGCTTCACGGCAGCAAATCCTTCAGATGGTAGTGGAACTTGCCGAGCTTGCCGCCATAGTTGCCGGCGCTGATGCGCGAGGCGCCCTTCTCCGGCCCCAGCGCCGTGACCGCGCCGATGCCGGCCTTCATCGCCGCCGCCACCGCGTCGCTGGTCTCGCCGTCGATAACGATTTCCAGCACGGCATTGTCGTCGGGTCCCAGCTCGCTCTTCACCACGCCGCGTAGCGTGGGCGCGAAGGCATCGTTGGTCGAGGCGATCATGCCCTTGTACTTGCCGCCGATCTTGGAACCCGAGCGCACGACGCCGCCCGGAAAAGGCATGATCGTCCCAGGTACCTTCTCGATCGCTTCCACCGCCGCTTCCGCCGCCGCCAAGGCCTTGGCGCTGGACGAGGCGATGAACAGCAAATTGCCGCCGCCGACGGCTTCCTTGGTGAGGCCTGTGGTGGCTTCGCAGAGGAACTCGCCGTCCATCACCGGCACGCGCCAGAAATGCTTGCCGCCGAACTTTTTGGACACCTGCCAGCCATCGCCGAAATAGCGAAGTGCGGCGCCCAGCTTGAGATCGGCCGTGCCCTTGAGCCCCGCAAAGCAGGCGCTGCCCGGCGAGGTCAGCACGCATTGGCCGAGCCGGTTCTGCAACTGCTTCTGCAATTCGTCTGTACTGACGGCGAAGATCATCACTCGGCAGCCGGGCCGGCCATCCGGCGTCTCCGACGCCGGCAATTCCACGTCGATCGCTGCCTCGGCGCCGCAGCCAATCACCGAGGTGGCAAAGCCGGTCATGGTGATTGCCGCCTGTCGCGCCCATTTGCGGTTAGGTGCAGTGATGATGATGGCGGTGGCGCGCATGCCGAAGGCCTCGGCAAAAGTGTCGTCGATGGCGACGCCGTTGACCGTCAAGCGTTGCATGACACCTCGCTGAACGGTTGCTCGCGCTGGATGGCGGAATCGGGGAAGTCGAACCAGTTCAGAGACAGGCCATGGCGCTCCTGGTGGTAGGCCTCCAGGCGCTTCACCATCGCCTTGTCGGGCGTCGGCTTCAGCCGCAGCGTCTTGCCCCAGCGATAGTTTTTGACGATGCCGTCCTCGACCACCAACTCGCCGTTCTTCAGCACGAGCGCGGCCGAGCGGAACATCTGCGCGATGTCGTTGCCCTTGCGATAGACGGCAATGTCGGCCAGCGCCCCTGCCCCCAGATGGCCGCGATCCTTGAGGCCGAGCAGCTTTGCGGGTGCGGCCCGCGTCATGATCGCGATTTCCTCAAATGTGTATTCGCGCGTCAGGTCCGGCAGCGTCGACAGGGCCAACGCCCGCTTCGACAGCCCGTCCATGGCCTTTTCGCGCGCCTCGCGGCTCATCAACAGCTCGAAGATTTCCGGATAGGCGGTGAAGGGCGCGCCGTTGGGGTGGTCGGTGGTGAAGAACACCCGCCACGGGTCTTGGATCAAAAGGAACAGCTCCAGTCCGATCGCCCATTGCAGCGAGCCGTAATAGTCGTCGCGATAATTGTGCGGCACGACACCGCCGCCATTGGCGTCACCGTCGTAGATCACCGATTTTCTGGGGCTGGCGGTGCCGCGCGCCGAAAACTGCCGCAGCACGTCGGACGAAATCGTCACCGTCTGGCCGAACATCACCTGCCCGACATCGATGGTGATCTCCGGCGTCGAATTGACCAGTTCGGCAAGCCGCAGCGCCCCGGAGGAGAACTTGCGCTTGCCCTCCGTGCCGTAGCCGTAGAACTGCAGATGCGCCAGGTGCAGCGGCAGGCCTTCGGCCGCTGCTATGGTTTCGGCGACCGTGTCCGGCGCGCCTGGAATGCCGAGATTGTTGCAGTGGACATGCAGCGGATGCGGAATGCCGAGTGCGCCGACCGCCGCCTGCAGCGTCTTGACGATGCTGCGCGAGCTCGTGCCATAGAACGGCACGACATCATCGAAGGAGAAGGCGCGCACATTCTCCTTAAAGGCCGCCGCCGCACCCGCATTGATGACCTTCACGCCAAGCGCCCGGCTCGACGCCACGGTCCAGGCGACATAGTCCTCGATCATGACCGGCGAGGCCTTGTCGCGGATCATCGAGAGCAAAAAGTCGTCGTTGCCAAGGATCGCCAACGTCGCCTTGTCTATGATCGGGATGTCTGCGAGTTCCAGATGGGTGTGCAGCGCCGCAGCGGGCGACATCGCCGGCTCGACCACAGTTGTAAAACCCATCTGCGCATAGAGGCGGCCGGTCTCGAACGTCGTCCAGCCGACCTTTGAAAGCGGCGTGGCAGCCGGGTGCGGCGCATGCGCCTTGTGCTGCTCGGGCAGGAGCAGCCGCGCCGTGTTCACATTGCCGCCGCCGATGTGGGAATGGATGTCGATGGCGCCCGCCATCACCACGCAGCCCGTGGCATCGAGCGTCACGTCGGGTTGCCGGCCGGCAAGTGCCGCGACGATCGTCTCGTCCTCGATCCAGAGATCGCCCTTGCCGACGCGGCCATTGACGGGATCGACGATTTCGCCGCCGGCGATCCTGGTCAGCATGGCTGGGCCTCTTCATGCGGCAAATGCTCAATGATCTGCCGCAGCACGGCCGCCGCCGACGGTAGTTCGACTGGCGCCTTCGCCTCGATGGCCGCGAGCGTGCCGATGCGGCTCGAATAGACGACGGCGTCGTGGTCGATGCCTGGTTGGCCGATGGCGATGGTGACGGCCGCTCCCGCGACTGGCTTGTCGGTCTTAGCGAGGGCGATAAGGGCGAGCCCCGTGCGGCCCGCCGGCACGCTCCCGGCATCGCCCGCCACGACCAGATTCAAATCCGCCTCACCGTCAGCGATCATCCGCGCCACGTCGAAGCGCCATGGGTCGAATTCAACAAAACCGCGTGCAAGCCCGGTGCGCAGGGCAAAGCCGGTCGTCCAGGTCGAGGCCTGCGTGCTGCCCCAGCCATTCTCGCTCGCCGGCAGATGCAGCGCCGAGGCGCGCTGCTTGCGGTTGATGTCACCGATCAGCCCTTGCACCATCTCGAGCCCGAGCAGCCCAAGGGACTGGCCACAGAAAGTGAAGACCGGGAACTGCGCCTCGCCCAGCGCCTTGGCGAAGCGGTCGAAATGGGCCACTTCCCGTGCGGTCTGGCGCCCGGCGCATTGCGCGCGCAGCGCGGCAAGCGTGGCCTCGACCCCGCCATCGCAGGAAAGCCGCGTGGCTTTCACATTTCCGGGCGCGGGCGTATCCGCTCCGATCAGGAAAAACTGGCGCTTGCCCGTTCCGCCGTCGAGGTCGGGCACGGTGTTCGCCAGTTCGGCGATCAGATCGTAATGCGCCGCAGGCAATTCGCCCGCAATGATGACGACATCGGCGCGCCGCCGCACTTCGCCCGGCGCGATGAACATGCCGCCCTTGTCGGTGTATTGCGCTGTTTCTCGCGCCACCGCCTCGCCGTCGAGCTGGTCATAGGCGGCGCCGACGCGGCTCGCAAGCGCGATCGCGGCCCGGGTACCGTGCACATCCGTATAGAGACTGAAAACGGGACAGAGACTGGTGACCAGAAGCTCGGCGGCGTGTTTTGCCGCATCAGCCACAGGCACGCCCCGGTCGCCGATCCATGCAACCGTCATGCTCTCGCAAACTTTCTGGTGCCCGGTTTGACTGTAGACGAAACTGCTTCGGGCGAAAACCCCGCCCGACTCGGACTATTGAATGACAATGCGCCGCAACGTCAATCGTATTTGATGTAGGCAAAGCGCTGGTCGGTGGGCGGGGTGCCTTCGAGCGCGCCGCCTTCCGTGGCCGGCTGCCATTGCACCACCGACTCGATCTTTTTCGCCAACTCGAAATCCTTGTCGGTCACGCCCTTGGCCGCGTGGTTCATCAGCTTCACCTCGACCCAGGCATAGGAGGCCGCAAGGTCGGGATGGTGCCAGGCGGCTTCGGCCAGATGGCCGACCGTGTTGATCACCATCAGCGTGGATTTCCAGCTGTGGGTCTTGTATTTGCGCCTGATCCACCCATTCTCGTAGTACCACTTCGGCAGCTCGTTCTTGAGCCGCTCGACGATCTCAGCTTCCGAATAGACGCGTTCCTTTGCAGCAGCCTGCTTTTCATCGTTCATGGTCGCCTCCACCGCCCCCCAGGTTCCAAAGGCCCGGCATGTCCGGGAATGCCTGTGTAACCTTTCGTCCCGCTTGCCCCGAAGGCGAAAGCCGCTATCATGACAGCGGGCACCTAAACTTCTGTGATGCATGTATGATGCACCCACAAGGGGGCAGATGTCTAATTCCGTGACCATAAAAGTGCCGGCAAGGCTGCATCTCGGGTTTCTCGACCTGAGCGGCGATTCTGCGCGCCGTTTCGGCAGCATCGGCCTGCCGCTGAACGAGCCGGAAACGGTGGTCACGCTGTCGCGCGCTTATGAAGACAGCGCCGAAGGCCCGGACGCTGCCCGCGCTCAGGACCATCTTCAACGCCTGTCCCGGCATCTCGGCATCCGCGCGGCGCACCGCCTTGTGGTTGAGCAGGCAATCCCGCCGCATGCGGGCCTGGGTTCCGGCACGCAGATCGCCATCGCGGTTGCCGCCGCGCTGCGCACGCTGCACAACCTGCCGCTCGACACCGCCGCCGATGCCATCCTGCTCGGACGGGGCGAGCGCTCGGGCATAGGCATTGCCAGTTTCGAGAGCGGCGGCGTCATCATCGACGCCGGCAAGGACGATAGCGGCCGTCAGCCCCCGGTCATCGCGCGCCTGCCCTTCCCCGACGATTGGCGCGTGATCCTGATCCTCGACAACGGCCAGAATGGCATTCACGGGACCGAGGAAATCGAGGCGTTTCGCGACCTGCCGCCCTTCCCCGCAACGAGCGCCGGCGAAATCTGCCGCCATGTGCTGATGGGCGTCATGCCCGCGCTGGTCGAGCGTGACCTGCCGTCATTCGGCGCGGCCATCGCCTCCATTCAGGCAACGATCGGCGCCTATTTCGCGCCGGCACAGGGCGGCGTCTTCACCAGCAAGCGGGTGGAAGCCGTGGCACATCGCCTTGCGGCTGCCGGCGCGGTGGGCATCGGGCAAAGCTCATGGGGGCCGACCGGCTTCGCCTTCGTGCCGGCAAAGGACGCCGAAACGATCGTGCGTTCTGCCGGCGCCATGCCGCAAGGCGTGGAGGTCAGGATCGCTCGCGGCCGCAATTCGGGCGCCGAGATCAGCACCACGGCGCTGGATCTCGTCGGCTCCTGAAATCCGCTTCGCAGGGCATCGCAGTCAAAGCCAGGAAGAAAAGATCATGGCACGCAAACACATCCTGCATATGCTCACTCCGCTCCGGCACATGAGCCCGTTCGACGTCAACATGGCGGTCGACGCCGGTTATGACGTAGTGGTGCCCTATGAGCTGGTCGGCCTTGCCGAGATCACCGGCCTCGTCCAGGACGCGATCTTCTCGCGGCCGCCTGACGCCGGCATCAACACCGGCATCTTCATCGCCGGCAAGGATGCGGCGCTTGCGCTCGACATGTTCGCCGCCGCCAAGAAGGCGATGTTGCCGCCCTTCAAGGTCTCGGTCTTCGCCGACCCCGCCGGCTCCTTCACCACCGCCGCCGCCATGGTCGCCAAGACGGAAAAGGTTCTGCGCAGCAAGTTCGAGCGCACGCTCGACGGCACGCGCATTGCCGTGTTCGGCGCAACCGGCGTGGTGGGCTACTGCACAGCCGTCATCGCGGCCAAGGAAGGTGCTGAGGTGACGCTTGTCGGCTATGACGGCGTCGAGCGGGTGACGAAGATCGCCGTCGACATCAAGCGCCGCTTCGATGTCGATGCATGGCCGGTGGATGGTTCGACCGACGACAAGAAGAAGGCGGCCGTGCATGCCAGCCAGGTGGTGCTCTCCGCCGCCAAGGCCGGGATCCAGGTGCTGTCGCGCGACCAGCTTGCGCAGGCCCAGGATCTGCTGATCGCAGCCGACGTCAATGCCGTGCCGCCTTCCGGCATCGAGGGGCTGGCAGTCAACGCCAATGGCGACCCGATCGAAGCGACAAGGGCTGTCGGTATCGGTCCGCTTGCCATCGGCAATGTGAAGTACAAGACCGAATTCGGGCTGTTCCAGAAGATGATCGGCGCCGAAAAGCCGGTGGCACTCGATTTCCAGGACGCATTTGCCCTTGCGCGCGAGATCGCAAAGTAACTCGAAAGCCGTTCTGATCGCGGCGATTTCCGGCCGTGCGCTGGCAGCCGCCGCACGCCGCGCCGGCTATCGAGCCTTGGTGGCCGACTTCTTTTGCGACGACGACACGCGCGCCTTGGCCGAACGCTCGGCAATGCTTCCCGGCGACCTGCACAATGGAATCGACCCGGATCGCATCGTCGGCACGCTGACCGAGCTTTCCGCCGACGAGGAACCATTGGCGCTCGTCTGCGGCTCTGGTTTCGAGCGCCGGCCGGAACTCATCGACACGCTCGCCCGACATTTTTCGCTCGCCGGATGTGGCGGCAAAGCCATCCGCCGCATAAAGGATCCCGAACGCTTCGCCGCCGATTGCGCGGAGCTCGGCATCCCGCATCCGGAAATCCACCGCGAACGGCCGGGCGATCCCCAAAACTGGCTGGTGAAGCGTGACGGCGGCGCTGGCGGCACACATATCAGCCGCGCCAATGGCGATGCGGCCGCGCCTGGCCGTTACTTCCAGCGCTATGTCGAAGGCAGAAGTGTTTCGGCGCTATTCATCGGCGATGGCAAGGAGGCTTGGATCGTCGGCTTCAGCCGGCAGTTCGCCTCGCCGGCAGCCAACGCGCCATATCGCTATGGCGGCGCAATCCGGCTCAGCCGCTTCGACCGCAAGGATGCCGAGATGATCGGCGGCTGGCTGTCGGCGCTGACCCGCCACTGCAATCTGGTCGGCCTGTGCAGCGCAGACCTGATCCGCAATGCGCAGGGTTTTCACCTACTCGAAATCAACCCGCGCCCCGGCGCGACGCTCGACATTTTCGACACCGAAGAAGCGCCGTTGATCGAGGCGCATCTTGGCGCCTCGCGCGGGCATCCAATCCGGCTGCCGGCCTTTTCCGATTGCATGGCTTCGGTGATCGCCTATACCGACCGTCCGGTAGAAAACTTTCCGGAGATCGACTGGCCCGATTGGGCCGCCGACCGTCAATCGGCCGGCACGACGCTTCGAGCCGGCGATCCGGTCTGCACTATATCCGCGCGCGGGGCCAACATCCGCGCCACGCGGCAGGCACTCAACGCCCGCGCGCGGGAACTGCAACGCCAATGGGCAGGAGGCGCCCAGCCATGAAAGACGGTTCCGCCTTTCTCAACGAAAATGCCGCCCGCATCGCCCAAAGCATGGTCGACGATGCCGAACGCCTGCGCGTCGCCGTTTCCACAGGCCCGCTCGGCGAACGATTGATAGATGCCGGCGCAAAGACGCTCGGCAGCATCGAAGCCGGCCTGCGCATGGCCGAGGCCGCGATGGGCGGGCTTGGCACCATTTCGCTCGTCATGAGTGCCACGGCCGAAAGATACCCGCTCAATGTCGAGGTGCGCTCGTCGCAGCCGGTGATCGCCTGCCTTGCCGCGCAATATGCCGGCTGGAACCTTTCGAGCGGCGACTATTTCGCCATGGGCTCGGGCCCGGTGCGGGCGCTGGCCTGCGTCGAGCCGCTGTTTCAGACGCTGGCCTATCGCGAGAAAGCAGACCGGACCGCCGTCATTCTGGAGACCCCCAAGCCGCCGCCGCAGGCCGTGGTGCAAAAAGTATCGAAGGCCACCGGCATCGCGCCGGAAAGCCTCACCTTCATCTATGCGCCCACGCAGAGCCTCGCCGGCGCGGTGCAGATCGTCAGCCGCGTGCTTGAAGTCGTGCTGCACAAGGCCAACGACCTGAAATTTCCGCTCGACAATATCGTGGACGGGGCCGCAACCGCGCCCGTGCCCGCGCCGCATCCGGATTTCCTCACCGCGATGGGCCGCACCAATGACGCCATCATCTATGGCGGCGTGGCCCAGCTTTTCGTTCGCGGTTCGGCCGAGGATGCTCGCGAGCTGGCAGAAAAAATCCCCAGCAGTACCTCGCGCGACCACGGCCGCCCGTTCGCCGAGATCTTCAAGCACTTCAAGGGCGATTTCTACGCCATCGACCCGATGCTGTTCAGCCCGGCCGAGATCCTCGTTACGGCAATCGAAACCGGCGACACGTTCCGTGCCGGGCGGCGCGACCTGGTCATGCTGGAGAGATGCCTTGGTTGAGAAGGGCTGCGCGTGAGGGTCCTGGTCGTCAACGACATCGTCGGCAACCGCTCGAGGGGGCTCGCGGCAGCGCTGCAAAGGCGCGGCTGCGAGACCGTCACCGCCGCCCTGTCTGAAATCGCTTTCGATACCGGCAGTCCGAGCGGCCTCGCCATTCCCGGCTTCGACGACCTGCCCGATGCGGTGTTGGTGCGCTCCGTGGCGGCCGGATCGTTCGAGGCGATCACCCGCCGGCTCGGTGTGCTGCATGCGTTCCGGGCGCTCGGCGTGCTGGTGTGGAACTCGGCGCAGGCTATCGAGCGCTGCGTCGACAAGTCGATGACCACCTTTCTCCTACAGCAGGCGGGGCTCCCCACCCCGGCGACCTTCGCGGTGGAAGGCCGAGAAGCGGCGGAAGCGGTCGTTGCTCGCGAAGCTGGCCCGTTGGTGCTGAAGCCGCTCTTCGGCGCGCAGGGGCGAGGCATCAGGCTGATCAACGGCGTCGAGGATTTGCCACCAGAGGAAGAGATCAACGGCGTCTATTATCTCCAGCGCTACATCCAGCGCGCCGGCCCACCCTTCCGCGACTACCGCGTCTTCGTCTGCGCCGGCAAGGCGCTGGCGATGATGGCGCGGCGCGGCGATGACTGGATCACCAACATCAACCGCGGCGCCACGCCTGAGGGCCTCGTCTCGCATGACAGCGACTTGGAAAGGTTGGCGCTTGCGGCCGCAAGGGCAGTCGGCGCCGACTTTGCCGGCGTGGACATACTGCACGACGCGGATGGCCGGCCCTTTGTCCTTGAGGTCAACAGCATGCCGGCCTGGTCGGGCCTCCAGTCTGTGGTGGAAATCGACATCGCCGATGCCATTGCCGAGGCCCTGCTGACCTTCCTCGGTGCGCGCGCCGAGAAGCCGGCAATGCCCCTCCCCGTAAGTGCGGCGTACTGAGCATGGCGAGCAGGCAAACCATTCGGGCAGCCTATGAGGACGCCTGCCGGCAGGAGGTCGAGGCGCTGAAGCCCGGCAACGTTCACGTGTTTGCCGATGGCCACCGCATGACGGTGCAGGAGTTTTTGACCAGCGCAAAGGTGTCCTCAGCGCCGCTGACGGACCCGTCACTGCCGCTCGGACGGCGTATTCTCGAAGCCGTACGCGCCACGCGCGCGGCCGTCGACACCAACACCAATCTCGGCATCATCCTGCTTTGCGCGCCGCTTGCGGCGGCGGCCGTGGATGGCGGAAGCCTGCGCGAAAATCTTGGCGCGGTGCTTCGGTCGATCGATCTTGATGACACGTCCGCAGTGTTCGAAGCCATCGTACTTGCCTCGCCCGGTGGCCTTGGCTCGGCATCCGAACATGACGTCAACGACGCACCGACCGTCGGCCTGCTGAAAGCGATGGGGGAAGCCGCTGACCGCGACCGCATCGCCCGGCAATATGTCACCGGCTTTGCCGACATTTTCGACCTCGGCCTTCCTGCACTGAAAGCCGCGATGGACCGCGGCGAAACCGGCATGTGGCCTGCCGTTCATGCCTATCTGGAGTTTTTGACGGCCTTTCCCGACAGTCACGTCCAGCGCAAATTCGGCCTCGAAGTGGCGGAGGAAGTGCGCGACGAGGCGCGCTCCGTCCGCGCCGAATTCGCCCTTGCGCAAGGCGAAGAGCGACGCGTGGCGCTGCTCATGGACTTCGATGCGCGGTTGAAGGTACGCGGCATAAACCCGGGTACCTCGGCCGACTTAACGGTGGCTTGTCTTTTAGTCCACAATCTGGGAGTGCGCCTTGCGTAGGCGCTGGGTTGATGCTTGAATTTCCGCAGCGGAGGCAGTGCTTTCGCGGCTATCTAGCCAACCGGTCCGGGGTTTCCGGACGCTGCCAACAAGGATAGCTGTCCATTGGACGCCCGCTCGATAGCGGCATCTATGGGCACCACAATTGTGTCTTGGAGGAGAATTGGCATGGCAAAGATCAATAAAGTGATGGTCGGCGAATCGCTTGTCGGCGACGGCAACGAGGTGGCCCACGTCGATTTGCTTATCGGCCCGAGAGGCAGCCCGGTCGAAGCCGCGTTTTGCAACGCGCTGACCAACAACAAGGACGGCTTCACCACGCTGCTGGCAGTGCTTACGCCCAACCTTCCCTGCAAACCCAATACCGTCCTCTTCAACAAGGTCACGATCAAGGGCGCCAAGCAGGCGCTGCAGATGTTCGGCCCCGCCCAGTTCGCCGTGGCCAAGGCGGTCCAGGACAGCGTCGCCGAGGGCATCATCCCGGCCGAGGAAGCCGATGACGTCTTCATCTGCGTGGGCGTGTTCATTCACTGGGAAGCCAGCGACGACGCCAAGATCCAGCAGTTCAACTACCAGGCTGTGAAGGAGGCCATCCAGCGCGCCATCGCAGGCACGCCGACGGCCGCCGAGGCCACCGCCAAGCGCGATTCGGTCAAGCATCCCTTCGGAGCCTCATAGACAAGAGACAGCCCCGCCCAGGCAAAACCCTCTGCAGAGCCGGATGGTCTGTGGCGCCGGTGGATGAAGATGCTGGGGTTCTGACGCCGATATCCGGGGAGTTCCTGTAGAACTCTTCGGAAGTCGGCCATTTTTGCTTGCCCGCAAGGCCGCGGGCGGGCCGAGAGGGGTTGAGCCGGTGCTTACCCTAGCGTTTACACGCAGCCAGAGGGGCGTGTACTCAGGCCATGGCCAGCTTCGCGATCTGCGCTCCGGTCAATGTTCCATCATGGAGCGATGTCGCCACCAGCGCAGCCGAAATGCCCAGTCCGGCAAGCTCGCGCAGATCCGTTTCGTGGCGCACCCCGCCCGCAGCGATCACCTCGCGCTCCCCGGCCCTGGCCTTGATCTCGCGCAGCCGGGCGAAATCGGGACCGGCTGCGGAGCCGACCTTGGCCAGCGTCATCACGATCACGCGGTTCGGCCAGAGTTCGGCATTGTCGAGCAGTTCGGCTGGACCGCGAAAACCTTCGGCAAAGAAATCGAGCGACAGGATGAGATCGTGGCGGTCGCGGAAACGGCGCAGCGCGCCCGCATCCTTCTGCGATTCCGAGCCCAGCACCGGACACAGAGAAGGCGTGGCTAGCGCTGCGGCAAAACCGGCCATATCGGCGAGGCCGGCATCGACCCAAAGCTCCGGCGCGCCGGGGGTTGCCGCCGTCAGGCGCGCCAGCGCTTCGCCGTTCGGAATCCCGCCTTCGATTGCATCTAGATCCGCGATGTAGAAGGTCGAGAACGGGTGCACACTTCGCAGGCCTTCGGCCACTGCCACGATGTCGGCACTTCCGCTGAGCGGCGTGACGATCGGCCGGTAGCGGTCGCGCCGCCCCTGTTCGGCCCGCACCACCTGGCCGCCTTTCAGATCGAGTACAGGGATGATACGCATTCGCAACCCTCGGTTCGCCACCCCATGAAAGCGTGAAGCGTGAGCAAAGAAAAGAACATCGTCGTCGGCTGCGACATCGGCGGCGCGCATCTGAAGATCGCCCGCGCCGAGGACGGCCGCATCGTCGAAGCGCTGACGCTAGCGACCCCCATCTGGCTCGGCCTCGACCGGCTGACCGACGCCGCGCGACAAGCCGCACCGCTGTTTGCCGGCAGCCGCCTCAACGTCTTCACCATGACCGGCGAACTATCCGACATCTTCCCCTCGCGCGAAGCGGGCATCGCCTCGCTGCTCGGCATCATCGCCGAGCACTTTCCGGGCAAGGCGCTGATCTATGCCGGCCGCTCAGGCTTTGTCACTCCCGACAGTGCCATTGGTCTCGCTGCCGACATCGCCTCGGCCAACTGGCATGCGAGCGCAGCACTCGTGGCAAAGCAACTCGGCACTGCCCTATTCGTCGACATGGGCTCGACCACGACCGACATTATTGTCGCGCGCAGCGGCGCGATCGAAAACGACGGCTACAACGATGCCGAGCGCCTTGCCACCGGCGAGCTCGTCTACACCGGCTTCACCCGCAGCGCGCTGATCGGGATTGCAGGCGTCGCGCCGGTGCGGGGAGCCATGTCCCCGCTGATGAATGAATACTTTGCCTCGATGGCCGATGTGCACCGTATCCTCGGCGTGCTCGACGAGAACGACGACAAGCAGCCCTCAGCCGACGGTCAGGCCAAGACGGTCGAGGCTTCCATCCTGCGCATGGCGCGCATGGTGGGCCGCGATGCCTCTGACCTCACCTTACCGGAATGGCGCGACATCGCGCGCTGGTTCGCCGAGCGGCAGCTTCGCACCGTGCACGACGCAGCCTTCCGCGTTGGGGCAAAATTGGCGAGTGATCCTGATGCCCCAATCGTCGGCGCAGGTATCGGCCGCTGGCAGATCAGGCGGTTGGCGGAACGCATGGAGCGCCGTTTCGTCGATTTCGCCGACCTCATCTCAGCCAGCGACGAGGCTCGCTGCGAAGCCAGCAGCGCAGCACCGGCCGCCGCATTGGCGCTGCTGGCGCAGGATTTGGCCTGACGCCGGTCGCATCTCGCGAATTGAGAAAAATCAGTTCGGACAGAAGGTTGGAGCTGTCTTCGGATTCAAACTATCAACCTTCGGGAGGAAGAGGCCCCTCCGGCCGGGCATGCACATCACGGCCCTTGGTGTCGAGCGCGGCGAAGTGATCGATCACCTTCTCCATCAGCCAGCCCCAGGCTTCCTTTTCGTCCGGGCCGGCAGTCTTTTCGATGGCGATGGCGAGATAGGTGATTTCGGCCTCGATCTTCTCGCGCGGCAGCATGCCGAGCCGGCTGACGAGAATGGCCAGTTCCAGCACCGCCGCCTTGGCGCGGTTGAAGCCGGTGAAGGGCGCATGCGTTTCCTCGGCCACCACGCGGCAGAAATGGCGCGGGCGCACGCCGTCGTCATCGACACGCACTACCTCCAGCACCGAATGCGCCAGCGCCGCCTGCAGGCGCGGCACCGGGCAATTTGCCACCTGCGTTGTCGGCCAGTCCTTCCGGCCGGTCAGGCAGCCAGCGAAGACGCGGACGTCGTCTGTATAATTGGCAATGGCAAAGGGCACCTCCGCCAGATTGTCGAGCGTCGCGGAAGGGCGGAACGGCGCGATGATCCAGCCGTCCTGCTCAGCGATGATGCCGAGCGGGGCGATATGCACGTTGCCACGCTTATCCACTGTGGTGATGATCGTTTCGCGGATATAGGGCATCACTCCCCCTCCTTCTTGCCCTTCGCCTTCAGCGTGTGGCCGGCTTCGGCCAGCCGGGTGCGGTCGGCTTCGGGTTCGGGCGCTGCAACGCCCCATGCCAGCGGTTCGTCCTGCGCGTAGCGCTTGCCGAGACGCCAGGCGATCTCGGCCTTCATCAGCTCGGCGCCGAGATAGAAGGCATGTGCGCCATCGTTCTCAACGCCAAGGCCCGGAAAGAGTTCGAAGGCGTCACGCGCCACCGCGTGGCCCTTGCTGTTGAAGATGTGGATGCCGTCCTCGGCGGTCATGATGCGGAAATTGGCGTCGCGCACATCGGCGGCAAGGGCCGCGATGTCGTCGAGGCTCGCCGCATAGGGCTTGCGGTCGTGCACCTGCAGCAGCCCGGGGTGGTAGTCGCGCGGCAGCGCTCCGTCCGCGCGGGCGGCAAACATCACGCGCCGGGCGACGTCGTGCTCCTCGATCGTCCGCACCGTGTGCGGGCTTACATGCACCGTCAGCACATTGCCGATGCCAAGCTCCGAACACAGCCCGGCAAGCATGGCGGTGACGCCCGAGCTGTCGGCGTCGGTGAGTTCTGTGAGATTGCCGGTGCCCATCAGAAGCTCGATGTCAGGCCAGCGCCGGCGTGCCTCGATGAAACGCCCAAGCGATGCGGCAAAGCCGAAATGGATCGGGTCGAGCACCGGGTCGGCGATGAAGGCAATGCCCCTCTTCTGGGCCATCTCGATGGCCCGCCCGAGCGACTCGAGATCGCCCGGAATGGACGGGATCAGCACGGGCACGGCCGGATGATCGAAGGCGAGCGGCAGCGTCTCCTCGGTGAGGCTGAGCAGATAGTCAGCGCCCGCCTCAGCACCGATCCGCAGTTCCTCGACGCTGGCGGAGTCGACGCTGACGGCAAGACCTTCCGCCTTCAGCGCTCGCACCGCCTCGCTCAACAAGGGAAACGCTGTTTCCGGTAGGCAACCGAGGTCGATGACGTCGGCGCCGGCATCGGCCAGTGCTTGCGCGCGGGCGAGCAGCCCGGCAATCGAAAGCATCGGCGCATCAACGATTTCGGCGAAGATGCGCATGTCGTGGCGCGAAAGGTCCGGTGGCTGGCCGGCACGGCCGAGAAAGCCCGGCAGGTCAGCCACCTCGTCGGGGCCGCGCACGAAGGGCACGTTGAAATGCCGCGTCAGGCGGTCGAGATCGCCACGATAGCGACCGGGCAGGATCACGCGGTCAGATGCTGCCGGCAGTTTCAGGCGGCGCTTGATGATCTCTTCGGTCATCAGTGCTGCGACCTTCACACCGATATCGATGATCTCCCAGGAAAATTCCGTCTCGCCCAGGCCGGACAAGACCTTATCCAGGCGCGCCCGGGCAAGGTGACCGGTGAGGAAGACAAGCCGCTCAGCCATGGCATTCCAGTTCGGCCCGGCGCGCGGCCACCGCTGCCTCCAGATCGGCCAGCGATTCCACCACCTTGGTGTAGTGGAAGTTCTTCAGCCGCTCGGTGTGTTCGAGGTCGACCGGGCGCGGATAAACCTTGACCATGCCGTGCGGCGCCATGGTTTCCAGTTCCGGCGCGGTGTCGCAGGCAAAGACGATCGACGGCACGCGGCATTTTCCCGCCTGCGCGTAGACATTGGTTGCGATGGTGTCCGAAATGCCGAGCACGCATTTGGCCACCGTATTCGAGGTAGCAGGCGCGATCACCACCGTGTGGTAGACGCCGTGATAAAAACCGCCGACGGGGATGGAGCTCGCCGTCTTGTCGTGAATCACCCGCATCGTCTTGGGAAAGTCGAGCTTCAGCTTGTACATCGCCAGCACTTCCTCGGCCGCCTTCGTAACGAAGATATCGCAATGTTCGAGCTGATGGATGAGGGCAAAGCTTTCCGTGAAGAAGTGGCCGGAGCCGGTGAGAACCCAGGCCCAGCGCGGCGTATGCAGCTTCGCCATCTATGCCGCTCCCCTCTGCGTAGTCGCGTGCGCAAAAAATCTCTTGCCCGGCAGATTGCCCGCGGCAAGGCGTTCGCCGGCCGTTGCCAGCGATCCCGGACCGGCGAGATAGAGGGCGGTTTCCACCATCACGACCGGCAACAGGGGATCGACGATTTCGGTGGCAACCAGCGCGTCAATGTCTTCGACGTTTTCGAAGGTTTCCGTCTGCTTGATAAGCAGCAATGCTTTGGCGTCGAGCCTCCCGGCGAGCCAGGCGGCCAGCGAATCCGACGTCATGTCCCAGGACTGCGGAATATCGGGTGCCGTGCTGCAGAGCTGATATGGCAGCCACACGGGCAGCTTCCCCTCTCCCAAGGCGCCTTCGATTTCATCGAACGTGCAGGCCGGCGTCAGGCGCTCATCCATCTCGACGAGCGCCAGCCCCATCTGGTCCATGGCCAGGATCGCCATGAAATGGGCCGCCTGGTTGGAAAAACCTATTTCGGGCTGCGCCTCGCGCACCCGGTTGGCAAAGGGGCCACCGCCCGGCACGATGACCAGAGGCCGGCCTGACGCCGCCAGAACGGAAACCCATTTGCGCATTTCGGCATGGTAGGCCGTGCTGCCGCCAAGCTTGACGACAATGGGCGTCATGAAGACGAGCCTTTCTGGCCGCGTCCGGAAAAGAGGCTTTCGGCCGGCGCCATGCCATGTGGGCGAAGGGCATGAGCGTGCTCGCTCGCGCGCTTGCGCTCGATCTCGACGCCGACGCCTCCGGGTCCCAGTTCGAGCTTTTCCACGCGCACCTTCACCTGCATCACCCGCGGGTCTTCCAGCACCAGTGCGGCCACCTGCTCGGCCAGGGCTTCGCTGAGCTGCACATGGCCGCGCGCCACGATTGTGCGGATGCCGTCCATAATGATGTCGTAGGAGAAGACATGGCGCATGTCTTCCGGTGCATGCGTCACGCGCAGCACGTCGGCGACCACGTCGAAGCGCACCTTCTGCGTGTGCCCATGCTCGAAGCTGTAGGCGCCGATCTGCACCGGCACCACGAAATCGCGCACGAAGATCTTGTCGGTGCCGAGTGCGGGGTCGGCCGCTCCCGGCGAGTAGCCGCGCGCCGCCAACAGCCGGTAGTCGACGCTGGAGGCGAGGCCCGTCGGCCGGGTGTCGGGGATCAGCTCGCGTATCTGCCGCACCGCCTCCAGTTCGATCCGGTTCGTGCGCCGCGACTGATCGCACAGCGCGCCGCGGAAACCGAGAAAGTCTGGTGCAAGCGGCAAGAGGCGCGGAATGTCCGGCGCTTCCAGCGAGCCCGCCAGTCCCACGGCCAGCCCATGCGAGCGGCAGCGCTCGACGAAGGACGGCAGATGCTCGGGCGGGATGTGGTTGAGCAGGCGGCGGCCATCCTTCTTGGCCGTGTCGAGCATGGCGCCATGGAAGCCGCGACGCGCCAGCACCGGCAGCAGGCCGAGATCAGGCTCGAGATCCGCGAACAGAACGCCGATCAGCTTTGTCCGCCCCGCGAGCGGTGCGAGGGCATCGGCGCAGGCGGCCGCATCGTCCGAGGGGAAGAAGCCGACCTTGACATAGTCGACACCGGTGGCGGCGATTTCTTCTGCCTTGGCCACAATGACGTCGGGCTGCATCGGCAGGTCGCCGGCAACGGCGCTGACCGGCTGACGCCCGGCCACAACCTTGACCGTCTGGCGGATGACATCGGTGGCCACGGCGCCCAGCGCGCCGGCAGTCGGGTCCTTGAGGTCGATGATATCGGCGCCGCCGGAAAGCGCGATCTCCGCCTCCTCGCCACCGTTCACGCTCGCCAGCATTTTCGTCATTTCGTCATTCCTTCAGGCACGAGGCCAGTATGTTTCGGCGAGGCCGAAGAAGTCATCTCATTCCAGCGCCGTCGCCGCCTTTGATATAGCGCTTTCCGCGGATGCAATCATTCGCGTTCGCAGGCGGCAACCTGCTCTTGTCCACATTTCCTGCGCCAGCACAGGTAGAGGTCGCGAGCCGGGCAAAGCCACCGCCGCGATTTACCGGGACTCGCCTTTGAACGGTCCTCTCGATCCGTCCCCAAACATGAGGAAAAGCGACATGAAAATCATCCGGGCGGATAAGATTCCGGCCGGAAGCCTTTGACAACACGGAGGTCTGGGTTAAGTTCATCGCGGCACCGAATTCTGGCGATACTTCCCCTCGACCCTTGGTCGGGAGATGATGGATGAGTCATTATGAAGAGTGTGGTGCCTAACTCTCCGTGGATTCTCATCGTTCTTTTTTTGACGGCCGTCAATGTCTTGCCGGCCTTTGCTCAAGAGGCGGCGCCACAGGCGCAGCCCGCAAAACCTCAGCAGCAGATCACGGATATCAGGATCGGCTATCTGCGGGCTTATGAGCCGCAACTGGCCCTTTCGGTCCTCGACATTCCGCCGCCTGACATAGGCATTGCCGGCGCCAGGCTCGGCATCGCCGACAACAGCACCACCGGTGCCTTCCTCAAGCAGAAGTTCACCCTGGACACCGTCGACATCAAGCCTGATGCCGATGCCGTCGCAGCCTTCAACGATCTGGTTGCCAAGGACGACCAGTACATAGTCGCCGACATTTCGGCCAAGCAGTTGTTGTCGATTGCTGACCTCGCCCGCGACAAGGGTATGGTGATCTTCAATATCGGCGCCCCCGACGACATTTTGCGCGAGGAGGAATGCCGGCCGAACGTCTTCCACATCGCCCCGACACGCAGCATGCTGGCCGACGCGCTGGCGCAGTACCTGATCTGGAAGCAATGGCCGCGCTGGGTGCTGATCTACGGATCGCATGACAACGACCATTTGTTTGCCGATGCGCTTCGGCGCGCGGCTACCCGCTTCGGCGGCCAAATCCTGGCCGAGAAGGAATTCAAGGACACCGGCACCGCCCGCCGGACGGACACCGGCGTCATCCAGATCCAGCAGCAGATGCCGGTCTTCACGCAAGACCTGCCCGACCACGACGTGCTTCTGGTCGCCGACGAGAGCGATGTCTTCGGCACCTATGTGCCCTACCGCACCTGGCTGCCGCGTGTGGTGGCGGGCAGCGCCGGCCTAATGGCTTCCTCCTGGCATCCCGCCAGCGAGCAATGGGGCGGTGCGCAGCTGCAAAGCCGCTTCGACAAGGGCGCCGGCCGACGCATGCTTTCCAAGGACATGGATGCCTGGACCGCGGTGCGCTCGATTGGCGAAGCCGCTACTCGTGCCAATAGCGGCGATCCGGCCAAGATCGGCGACTATCTCCACAGCGACAAGTTCTCGATCGCCGCCTTCAAGGGGCAGAAGCTCACCTTCCGTCCATGGAACCTGCAATTGCGCCAGCCGATCTTCCTTGGCGACGCGAAAGCCGTCGTCTCCACTTCGCCGCAAGAGGGCTTCCTGCACCAAGTTTCCGAGCTCGACACGCTCGGCGTCGACCAGCCCGAGACCAAGTGCGTCTTCAAGAAATAGCAACGGAACGAACACCAATCGGGAGGAGTACCGGATGCGCAGACAACTGGCACTTTTGGTCGCGAGCCTCGCTGTCGGGTTCATGGCCACGCCGGCATCGGCCTACATGGTCTATGTGTCCAACGAGAAGGAAAACACCATGACCGTCGTCGATTCGACGACGATGAAAGTGGTCAAGACGGTGGACGTCGGGCAACGCCCGCGCGGCATCACCATCTCGCCCGATGGCAAGTTCATCTATCTCTGCGCCAGCGACGACGACACCATACAGGTGATCGACACCGCCACCCTACAGGTGGTCGGCACTCTGCCCTCAGGTCCCGACCCCGAACTGTTCACCCTGTCGCCGGACGGCAAGGTTCTCTACGTCGCCAACGAGAACGACAATCTCGTCACCGTCATCGACCTCGATACCAAGAAGGTAGTGGCCGAGATTCCCGTCGGCGTCGAGCCGGAAGGCATGGGCGTCAGCCCCGATGGCAAGACGCTGGTAAACACGTCGGAAACGACGAGCATGGCCCATTTCATCGACACCCAGACGCATGAGATCACCGACAACGTGCTGGTGGATTCGCGGCCGCGCTTCGCCCAGTTCAAGCCGGACGGCTCGGAGGTCTGGGTCAGTGCAGAGGTCGGCGGCACGGTCTCCATCATCGACAACGCCACCCGGCAGGTGACGCACAAGATCACCTTCGACATTCCGGGCCTGCGCGCCGAAGCCATTCAGCCCGTCGGCATTCGCATCACCGCCGACGGCAAGAAGGCCTATGTGGCGCTCGGCCCGGCCAATCGCGTCGCGGTGGTGAACGCCCAAACCTATGAGGTCGAGAAATATGTGCTGGTCGGCCAGCGCGTGTGGCAGCTCGCCTTCACGCCCGACCAGAAGATGATCATCAGCACCAACGGCATTTCCAACGACATCACCTTCATCGACGTCGCCACTGACGAGCCGATCGAGTCAGTCACCGTCGGCGCCCTGCCATGGGGCGTGGTGGTGTCGCCGAAATAATCAGTTCGCAGCAAGGAGGAGAGGATAATGAGGAAATATCGGGCCATCGCTTTCGCAGTCCTGATGGGCGCCGCATTGCCGCCCACGCACGGTCTGGCCCAGGAAGCGGATGACGATGACGATCAGCCCAAGCTGACACGCTCAAGCCAGAACCTGCCGGAACTGATCCTGGGAACCAAGGACGGTACCTACGACGTGAACCAGAAGGACTTCACGCTGCTCGCGGGACAGGGCTACCGTTGGAAGATCACGTCCGGCGCGGCTTTCGAATACAAGTTCCACACCGACCTATTCCGCGACACCTGGGTCAACCAGATCGTCATCGACGATCTCGAGGTGCACATGAACGGCGCGCCGGCCTGGCTGGAATTCGACAGGCCCGGCACCATCATGGTGCAGTTCAACACGATACGGCCGGGCAAATACACCTGGTCCGTGCCGGACCTTGTCGACAAGGGAATGCAGGGTACCATTACCGTCAAATAGGCCAATGGAGGCCGGCCAGCGCAGGCACTAAGCTCGACTTGGAAGGAGCGATCCGACTTGCAGCATGTGAAGACCGACGGCAATGGCGGCGTGGCGGCCCTCGAGGTCGCCGCGGTCAGCTATTCCTACGGCTCCAAGCGCGCGCTTTCGGATGTTACCTTCACCATCGCGCCGGCCAGCTTCACCGTGCTTCTCGGCCTGAATGGGGCCGGCAAGACCACCCTCTTTTCGCTGATCAGCCGTCTGTACAGCGCCCGCAATGGAACGATCCGTATCTTCGGCAACGACGTGGCGCATGCTTCCGGCGAAGCTCTGAGGCGCCTTGGCATCGTCTTCCAGGCGCGCACGCTCGACCTCGACCTCAGCGTCTACCAGAACCTCTCCTACCACGCCTCGCTGCATGGCATCGGCGCCCGGCAGGCCCGCCAGCGCATCGACTCACTGCTTCAGCAGATGGGCATGAGCGACCGCCTGCACGACAAGGCGCGCAGCCTCTCCGGCGGCCAGATGCGGCGCATCGAGATCGCCCGCGCGCTTCTGCATGAGCCGCCACTGCTGCTCCTTGACGAAGCGACGGTAGGCCTCGACATCCAGTCGCGCGCCGGCATCCTTGCCACGATCCGCAAACTGGTGGCGACCGAAGGCATCGGCGTGTTGTGGGCCACCCACCTCATTGACGAGGTGGAGGACGGCGACCAGGTCGTGGTGCTGCACGAGGGCCGCCTCGTTGCTTCAGGCAAGGTCGCGGATGTCGTGCAAGCCACCGGAAAAAAGTCGCTTCGCGACGCCTTCTCGCGCCTAAGCGGCATCGACAGCCGGCAGATCACGGACATCGAGCCATGAGCACCCTGCCCTCGCAAAAGGCCCAAGGCGATGTCGTAGCAATGAGCGCACAGGCATTCGGCCTGCGCCAATATCTGATCTGCCTCAAGGGCATCATGGTTCGCGAGGGTCTGCGTTTCGTGAACCAGCGCGAGCGTTTTATCTCCTCGCTGGTTCGGCCGCTGGTGTGGCTGCTGATCTTCGCCGCCGGCTTCCGCCAGGTGCTCGGCGTGTCGATCATCCCGCCCTACAAGACCTATGTGCTCTACGAGGTCTACATCACCCCAGGCCTGTGCGGCATGATCCTGCTTTTCTCCGGGATGCAGTCCTCGCTGTCGATGGTCTATGACCGCGAGATGGGCAACATGCGCACGCTGCTCGTCAGCCCGTTCCCGCGCTGGTACCTGCTCGTCTCGAAGCTGATCGCCGGCGTCACGGTGTCAATCGCGCAGGTCTATGTGTTCCTGCTCGTAGCCTATTTCTTCAGCATCAAGATGCCGCCGCTCGGCTACCTGTTCGTACTGCCGGCACTGTTCCTCGCGGGCCTGATGCTCTGCGCGCTCGGCATGTTCCTGTCGTCGATGATAAAGCAGCTCGAAAATTTCTCGGGCGTGATGAACTTCGTGATCTTCCCGATGTATTTCGCCTCGCCGGCGCTCTACCCGCTGTGGCGCGTGCAGCAATCGAGCCCGATCCTCTACAAGATCTGCCAGTTCAACCCCTTCACCTACGCGGTCGAGCTGATCCGCTTCGCGCTCTACGTACAGATCGACTGGTTCTCGCTTGCCGTCGTTGTCGGCTGCACGCTGCTGTTCCTTGCGGGCGCCATCGTCGCCTACGACCCTTCGCGCGGCCTGATGAACCGCAAACAGGATACGGGAGGAAACGCCTGATGAAACCAACGCGGCCGATCTGTCATCTTGCCGGTGTCCTTCTGGCGCTCGCGACGGCGGGGCCGTCCTTCGCCGCCGGCAATGTCGATCCGGATTGGCCCTGCATGCAGCGCAAGGTGCCCGAACTCTCGCTCGCCCAGGTCTGGAACGGACCGGAGCTGCCCGAGGCCGCGAAGAACTGGGCGGACGACCCCGACATTGCCCGGCGCGTCGACGACCTTGCCGCACGCCGCCTGCCGCTGGCGGATGCGCAGGCGCAGATCAAGGATTTCGCCGCCGCGCTGCCGCCGGACCAGCTGCTGTCGAAGATGACCATGCTGGAACAGGGCCTGTTCGAGCACATGGATGCCGAGCGCACGCATGTGATGTCGGGCATCGCCCGCTACGCCCACAGGCAGATCGAAATGGCCGGGGATCTGCGCAAGGAAGCATCGGAACTCGACGCGCTGGAAGACGACAAGAATGCCGATCCGAAGCTGGTGACCGAGCGCACCGACCACTTGGCGATGGGCACGCGCATCTTCGAGGAACGCGTAAAATCCCTCACCTATGTGTGCGAAGTACCGACGCTGATCGAACAGCGCCTCTACCAGCTTTCCAAGACGATAGCGGACACGCTCGCGGCGAAGAAATAGTCCTCAGTCAGCCAGCGGCTCCGGCGCCGCCGGATAGAGCCTGCCGAACATGGGCAGATACATCGCGCCCTTGCGCATCAGGAAATCGTGGAACGTCGCCATGGCCGGCGAGATCGCCCGGTCGGCGCGCATCACCGCGAACCACTGCCGGCGGATCGGCATGCCAGCAACGTCGAGGATCACCAGCCGGCGCGCCTCGACCTCGAAGGCGATGGTGTGGGCAGAGATGAAGGCAATGCCCAGCCCCGCCATCACCGCCTGCTTGATCGTCTCGTTGGAATCCATCTCCAGGCCCAGATCGTCCAGCCGGCCCGGAATTTCGCTCAAGAATATCTCCAGCGAGATACGGGTCCCTGACCCCGGCTCGCGGATCAAAAAATTCTCGCGCGCAATGCGCTCCTTGGAGATGTCGCGCGCTTTGGCGAGCGGATGGTCCGGTGCGGCGATAATCACCAGCGGATGGTCGCCGAAGGCCGAGGCCCGGACCGGCACGTCGCGCGCCGGCCGTCCCATCACGGCAATGTCGACATCGTGGTTCTTGAGATTGGCGATGGTCTCGGCGCGGTTGCCGATCTTCAGCCGCATCTCGATGTCGGGATGCTCCTTCATGAAGGCGGCCATCAGCTGCGGCGCGAAATATTTCGCGGTCGAAACCACCCCTAGCGTCAGGCTGCCGGCGCGTACGCCCTTGATGGCGTCGATCTGGTCTTCCAGCAGCCTGAGCCGCTCCTCGATCGCCTGAGCGGTGTCTACGAAAGCCAAGCCTGCGGCAGTCGGACGCATGCCGTCGACCGTGCGGTCGAACAGCTCAATGCCGAGCTCTTCCTCCACCTGCCTGAGCTGGATCGTCACCGCTGGAGCCGACAGGCCCAACACCTTGGCGGCATTGACGATTTTGCCATGGGCGATGATGGCCTGGACGGCGCGGAATTGTCTGAGGGTCAGGTTGCGCATGGCATAGCTAAAAGATTTTTACCGAGAAAGTAAAGTTATTAAAATTTACTTACCCAAGCCGCTTTGTTCTCATCGCTGGGTAGCCCGGTCGTCGCAGGATCGGGTCGAGGAGGACAAAGATGACGGCGGCGACACTCGATGCGGTTTTGAACTCATATGTGGGCAGCGGCCATGCGCGCCGCGCCGCAATCGCCGCCACGGTCCATGAGCTCGCGCAGGCCGCGACCAAGATCCGCAGCACCATCAACCAGGGCGCGCTCGGCAAGGCCTTCGCGGCCCCGCGCGGCGCCAACACCGATGGCGACGTGCAGAGGGATCTCGACATCTTCGCCGACGACATCCTGCTCGACGCCATGCGGCACGCGCCCATCGGGCTCTACGCCTCCGAAGAGCTGGACCAGCCCGTTTTGCTCGACAAGGACGCCGAGCTCGCCATCGCCGTCGACCCGCTCGACGGCTCCTCCAACATCGACACCAACGTGTCGATCGGAACGATTTTCTCGCTCCTCCCGGCAACTGGCGCGCCGGACCAAAATCCGGCCGCCCCTTTTTTGCAGGCAGGAACGAACCAGCTCGCCGCCGGCTTCTTCATCTACGGGCCGCAACTGGCCCTGGTGCTGACGCTGGGCAGCGGCACCCATGTCTTCGTGCAGTCGACCAGGCTCGGCACCTTCGTGCAGGCCTATGAAAGCCGCATCGTGCCGGCCCGCGCGCATGAATTCGCGATCAACGCCGCCAACTATCGCCATTGGGACGAAGCCGTGCGGCTCTATGTCGACGACTGCATGAAGGGCAGCGAAGGCCCGCGCGAACGCGACTTCAACATGCGCTGGATCGCGTCGTTGGTGGCGGACTGCTACCGCATCCTGATGCGCGGCGGCGTGTTCCTCTATCCCGGCGACCAGCGCCGCGGCTATGGAAACGGGCGGCTGCGCCTCGTCTATGAAGCCAACCCGATCGCTTACCTCATCGAACAGGCCGGCGGCGCCGCAACCGACACCGTTGACCGCATTCTTGAGATCCCGCCACAAAGCCTCCACCAGCGCGTTCCGCTGGTGTTCGGCTCCTCCCGAGAGGTGGCGCGGATCGCCCGCTATCACACCGATCCCAGCAGCATCGGCGAAAGATCGCCGCTGTTCGGCAATCGCGGCCTGTTCCGCGCGTGATCGGGAGATAGCAAATCATGTCGGCAAAGCACCCGATCATCTCGATCACCGGTTCGTCAGGCGCAGGAACCACCTCCGTGAAGCGGATCTTCGAGCTGATTTTTCGGCGCGAGAAAATTGAAGCGGCCTTCATCGAGGGAGATGCCTTCCACCGCTACGACCGCGCCGCAATGAAGCTGAAGGTCGCCGAGGAGGAGAAGCAGGGTAACCCCAACTTCACCCACTTCAACATCGCGGCCAACGAGCTCGAAATCCTGGAATCCGTCTTCGAGGAATATGGCCGCCGCGGTATGGGGCGCACCCGCACCTACATCCACGACGACGAGGAAGCCAAGCTCTATGGCCAGGAGCCGGGCACTTTCACCGACTGGCGCGAGTTTCCGCCAAGCGACCTTCTGTTCTACGAAGGCCTGCATGGCTGCGTGGCAACGGAGCAGGTGAATGTTGCCCGCCACGCCGACCTCAAGATCGGCGTCGTTCCGGTCATCAACCTCGAATGGATCCAGAAGATCCATCGCGACAGGTCAACGCGCGGCTACTCCACCGAAGCGGTCATGGACGTGATCCTGCGGCGCATGCCGGACTATGTGCGCTACATCACCCCGCAGTTCACGCAGACCGACATCAACTTCCAGCGCGTGCCGATCGTCGACACGTCGAACCCCTTCATCGCCCGCTGGATACCGACGCCGGACGAGTCGATGCTGGTCATCCGCTTTGCCCGGCCGCGCGGCATCGATTTTCCCTACCTGCTGTCGATGATCCACGACAGTTTCATGTCGCGGGCGAACTCCATCGTGGTTCCGGGCAACAAGCTCGACCTCGCCATGCAACTCATCCTGACCCCGCTCATTCTGCAACTCATAGAGCGCAAGAAGCGCGTGTCGTGAGGAGAATGCCATGAATAGCCAGACCGCTTTGAAGTCCGGCGCCACAGCCGCCACGGTTTCCGAACAGGAAATGGCCAACGCCATCCGGGCGCTTGCCATGGACGCCGTGCAGAAGGCCAATTCCGGCCACCCCGGCATGCCGATGGGCATGGCCGACGTGGCTACCGTTCTGTTCGGCCGCTTCATCAAGTTCGATCCATCGGCCCCCCACTGGCCGGACCGCGACCGCTTCGTACTCTCGGCCGGCCACGGTTCGATGCTGCTCTATTCGCTGCTCTATCTGACCGGCTATCCCGACATGACGATCGAGCAGTTGCAGAACTTCCGCCAGCTCGGCAGCCGTACCGCAGGCCACCCCGAATACAGCCATGCCCCAGGCATCGAGACCACCACCGGCCCGCTCGGCCAGGGCCTCGCGAACTCCGTCGGCATGGCGTTGGCCGAACACATGCTGGCCGCCCGCTTCGGCAGGGAGCTTGTCGACCACTATACCTATGTGATTGCTGGCGACGGCTGCCTGATGGAGGGCATCAGCCACGAGGCCATCGATCTTGCCGGCCATCTGAAGCTCGACCGCCTGATCGTCTTCTGGGACAACAACTCGATTTCCATCGACGGCCCGACTTCGCTGGCGACATCGGTGGACCAGCCCGCGCGCTTCGGGGCGGCAGGCTGGGACGTGCAGGAGGTCGACGGCCATGACATGGAGGCCGTTGCCGCGGCAATCGAGCATGCGCGCGGCTCCGACCGGCCCTCGCTGATCGCCTGCCGCACAATAATCGGCAAGGGCGCGCCCAACCTGCAGGGCTCCGAAAAAACCCATGGCGCGGCGCTCGGCGAAGCCGAAGTCGCCGCCACGCGCGAGAACATCGGCTGGCCCTGGCCACCCTTCGTCGTGCCCGACGAGATTCTGGCCGCATGGCGTGCGACGGCCAAGCGTGGCGCAGACGCGCGCCGGGAGTGGGAGGCAAGGCTTGCAGCGTCTCCGCGGCGCGAAGCCTTCGAGACGGCTATTGCCGGTAACCTTCCCGCTTCGGTCTTCGAGGCGCTGGACGCTCTGCGCAAAGAGCATATCGAGAAGGCCACCAAGGTCGCCACCCGCAAGGCCTCCGAGATGGCACTTGGGGCCATCAACGGCGCAACCGACCTCATGGTCGGCGGCTCGGCCGACCTCACCGGCTCCAACCTGACGCTGACCAAGGGCATGACCAACGTCGTCGCCGGCGACTATTCCGGCGATTATGTGCACTACGGCATCCGCGAGCACGGCATGGCCGCGGCCATGAACGGCATCGCCCTGCATGGCGGCTTCGTGCCCTATGGCGGCACCTTCCTGTGCTTCACCGACTATGCGCGCGGCGCCATGCGGCTGTCTGCACTGATGGGCAAGCGCGTCATCTATGTCATGACGCACGACTCCATCGGCCTCGGCGAGGATGGCCCGACGCACCAGCCGATCGAGCACCTGTCGATGCTGCGCGCCACGCCGCATCTGAACGTCCTGCGCCCGGCCGACATCATCGAAACGGCCGAGTGCTGGGAACTGGCACTGAAGACGACGGACCGGCCAAGCGTGCTCGTGCTGTCTCGCCAGAACCTGCCGATGCTGCGCGAGGCATACACGCCCGAAAACCTCTCCGCACGCGGCGCCTACATCCTGCGCGACACCCAAGGCCCGCGCGCGGTGACGCTGATCGCCACCGGTTCGGAGGTCGAGATAGCGGTAGCCGCCGCCGAGAAGCTGAGGACCGATCATGGCGTAGAGGCGGCCGTGGTTTCCATGCCCTGCTGGGAGCTGTTCGAGGCGCAGGACGCGACCTACCGCAAATCCGTGCTGGGCAACGTCCCGCGCGTGGCCGTCGAGGCCGCCGCGCGCCACGGCTGGGACCACTGGATCGGCGAGAACGGCGCCTTCGTGGGCATGACCGGCTTTGGCGCAAGTGCCCCGGCCCCCGATCTCTACCGCCACTTCAACATTACGCCCGAAGCGGTCGCAGGCGCGGCCCTCGAACTCATCGACTGAAAGGAGCAGAGATGGCGCGCATCACGCTGAGGCAATTGCTCGATCACGCCGCCGAACATGGTTACGGCGTGCCGGCATTCAACATCAACAACATGGAACAGGGCCTCGCCATCATGGAGGCGGCCAAGGCATGTGACGCGCCGGTCATCATCCAGGCCTCGCGCGGCGCCCGCTCCTACGCCAACGACATCATGCTGGCCAAGATGATCGACGCGCTGGCCGAGATCTATCCCGAAATCCCGGTCTGCATGCACCAGGACCACGGCAATAGCGAAGCGACCTGCCTCACCGCCATCCGCCACGGCTTCACTTCGGTGATGATGGACGGCTCGCTGGAGGCGGACGCCAAGACGCCCGCGAGCTACGATTACAATGTCGCAATCACAGAGCGCGTCGCCCGTGTGGCCCATTGGGTCGGCGCCTCCGTCGAGGGCGAGCTCGGCGTGCTCGGCTCGCTGGAGACCGGCCACGGAGAGGCCGAAGACGGCCACGGCGCGGAAGGCACCCTGTCGCACGACCAGTTGCTGACCGACCCCGACCAGGCGGTGGATTTCGTCGCCCGCACCAAGGTCGACGCCCTGGCCATCGCCTGCGGCACCTCACACGGCGCCTACAAGTTCACCCGCAAGCCCGACGGCGAAATCCTCGCCATGCGGGTGATCGAGGAGATCCACCGCAAGCTGCCCAACACGCATCTGGTGATGCACGGTTCGTCCTCCGTGCCGCAGGAACTGCAGGACGTCATCAACAAATATGGCGGCGAGATGCCCCAGACCTACGGCGTGCCGGTGGAAGAGATCGTGCGCGGCATCCGCCATGGCGTGCGCAAGGTCAACATCGACACCGACTGCCGCATGGCCATGACGGGCCAGTTCCGCCGCATCGCCATGGAGAACCCGAGCGAGTTCGACCCGCGTAAGTTTCTGAAACCGGCGATGGACGCCATGCGCGACCTCTGCCGCGATCGTTTCGAGCGCTTCGGCACCGCCGGCAATGCTGCGAAGATCAGGGTCGTCTCCATGGACGAGATGGCCAAGCGCTACGTCTCCGGCAAGCTAGACCCGCACATTGCTCCCTCCAAGGCCGCCTGATCGGCCGCCCGAACCGAAATCAAGAAAGGACCACCAGCCATGGCCGACAAGTCCGAAACCGTAACTGGAGCGGAACGCTACAGATCCGGTGTCATGCAATACAAGAAGATGGGCTATTGGGAGCCCGACTACGAGCCGAAGGACACCGACGTCATCGCCCTCTTCCGCATCACGCCGCAGGACGGTGTCGATCCGATCGAGGCGGCAGCGGCAGTGGCGGGCGAAAGCTCGACGGCGACCTGGACCGTGGTCTGGACCGACCGGCTGACGGCTTCGGAAAAGTATCGCGCCAAGGCCTATCGGGTCGACCCTGTGCCCAACACGCCGGGCCAGTATTTCGCCTACATCGCCTACGATCTCGACCTGTTCGAGCCCGGCTCGATCGCCAATCTCACTGCCTCGATCATCGGCAATGTCTTCGGCTTCAAGCCGCTCAAGGCACTGCGGCTCGAAGACATGCGCCTGCCCGTCGCCTATGTGAAGACTTTTCAGGGTCCGGCCACCGGCATTGTCGTCGAGCGCGAGCGCCTAGACAAGTTCGGCCGCCCTCTGCTCGGCGCCACCGTCAAGCCCAAGCTCGGCCTGTCGGGCCGCAACTATGGCCGCGTGGTCTATGAGGCGCTGAAGGGTGGGCTCGACTTCACCAAGGACGACGAGAACATCAACTCGCAGCCCTTCATGCATTGGCGCGACCGCTTCCTGTGGTGCATGGAGGCCGTCAACAAGGCGCAGTCCGAAACCGGCGAGATCAAGGGCACCTATCTCAACGTCACCGCCGCCACCATGGAGGACATGTACGAGCGCGCCGACTTCGCCAAGGAACTCGGCTCCAACATCGTCATGATCGACCTGGTCATCGGCTACACGGCCATCCAGTCCATGGCCAAGTGGGCGCGCCGCAACGACATGATCCTGCACCTGCACCGCGCAGGCCACTCGACCTATACGCGCCAGAAGAACCACGGCGTTTCCTTCCGCGTCATCGCCAAGTGGATGCGGCTCGCGGGCGTCGACCACATCCACGCCGGCACGGTGGTGGGCAAGCTGGAAGGCGATCCGGCGACCACCCATGGCTACTACGACATCTGCCGCGAGGAGTTTGTTCCCATGCGGCTGGAGAACGGCATCTTCTTCGACCAGGATTGGGCCTCGCTCAACAAGCTGATGCCGGTGGCCTCGGGCGGCATTCATGCCGGCCAGATGCACCAGCTTCTCACTCTACTGGGCGAGGACGTGGTGCTGCAGTTCGGCGGCGGCACGATCGGCCATCCGATGGGCATTGCGGCCGGCGCCACCGCCAACCGCGTCGCGCTCGAATGCATGATCCTCGCCCGCAATGAGGGTCGCGACATCATGCGCGAGGGCCCGCAGATCTTGCAGGACGCCGCCAAGACCTGCCTGCCGCTCAAGCAGGCGCTCGAAACCTGGAAGGACGTGACCTTCAACTACGCCTCGACCGATACGCCGGACTTCGTGCCGGTGGCGACGGCAGCCGAATAAGGAGATCAGACCATGCGCATCACACAGGGAGCCTTCTCCTTCCTGCCCGACCTCACCGACGACCAGATCCACGCGCAGGTGCAGTACTGCATCGACAATGGCTGGGCCGTCAGCCTCGAATTCACCGACGACCCGCACCCCCGCAACACCTATTGGGACATGTGGGGCCACCCGATGTTCGACAATCCCGATGCGGCGGCTCTGATCATGGAGCTGAAGGACTGCCGCAAGGTCTATGGCGACCGCTACATCCGCGTCGTCGCCTTCGACGCCAGCCATGGCTGGGAGTCGGTGAAACTGTCCTTCATCGTCAACCGCCCAACCGACGAGCCCGGCTTCCGTCTCGAGCGGCAGGAAACGGACGGCCGCAGGATCCGCTACACGACCAAGCCCTACGCGGCGGACAAGCCCGCGGGCAGCAGATACGGGTGATCCCCCTCACCCGGTTGCTTCGCAAGCCACCCTCTCCCCGCTGGGGAGAGGAGATGAAGCGTCGCCATTGCCGCATAGAAATGCACCAGCAGATCGAGAGCTCCCATGTCCGCAACAGCCGAACCCGAAACCCCTGCCTCGGAAATCCCCTCGGCGATCGACCTGCGCGAGGAGTTCGAAAGCTCGGGCGTCAAGGACGTGCTGGCCGAACTAGACCGCGACCTGATCGGTCTTGCCCCAGTCAAGAAGCGCATCCGCGAGACTGCCGCCCTGCTTCTGGTGGAGCGCGCGCGCAAGCGCATGGGCCTCGCCCATGAGACGCCGACGCTGCATATGAGCTTCACCGGCAATCCCGGTACCGGCAAGACCACGGTGGCGCTGCGCATGGCCGACCTGCTGCACCGCCTCGGCTATATCCGCAAGGGCCACCTCGTCTCGGTCACCCGCGACGATCTCGTCGGCCAATACATCGGCCACACCGCTCCCAAGACCAAGGAGATCCTGAAAAAGGCGATGGGCGGGGTGCTGTTCATCGACGAGGCCTACTACCTCTATCGCCCGGAGAACGAGCGCGACTACGGACAGGAGGCGATCGAGATCCTGCTCCAGGTCATGGAAAACCAGCGCGACGACCTTGTCGTGATCCTCGCCGGCTACGCCCAGCGCATGGATCGCTTCTTCGAAAGTAACCCCGGCTTCCGCTCACGCATTGCGCACCACATCGATTTCCCCGACTATACGGACGGGGAGCTTCTCGAGATCGCAAGGAAGATGCTCGAAAAACAGAACTATCATCTCGACCAGCCCGCCACGGGAGCGCTGACGCAGTACATTGCGCGGCGGCGCGAGCAGCCGCATTTTGCCAATGCGCGCTCGATCCGCAACGCACTCGACCGGGCTAGGCTGAGGCAGGCCAATCGCCTGTTCGAAACCTCGAAAGGGCCGCTTGACGCAAACGCCCTGTCGACTATCTCGGCTGAGGACATCACGGCAAGCCGGGTGTTCGGCATCAAGCCCAGGAGCGAGGCTGCCCACCCATGAGCGCAAAAACCCTGATCGCCCCTTCGGTCCTGTCGGCCGATTTCTCCCGCCTTGGCGAGGAAGTCGAGGCCGTGGCAGCCGCCGGCGCCGACTGGATCCATCTCGACGTCATGGACGGCCATTTCGTGCCCAACATCACCTTTGGCCCGCAGGTCATCAAGGCGATCCGCAATCGTACCGACAAGGTGTTCGACTGCCACCTGATGATCGCGCCCGCCGATGCCTATCTGGCGGCCTTCGCCGATGCCGGTTGCGACATCATCACGGTGCATGCCGAGGCCGGCCCGCATCTCGACCGCTCGCTGCAGGCGATCAAGAACCTCGGCAAGAAGGCCGGCGTCTCGCTCAACCCGTCGACGCCCGAAAGCGCCATCGAATATGTGCTCGACCGGCTGGACCTCGTGCTGTTGATGACGGTCAACCCCGGCTTCGGCGGCCAGGCCTTCATTCCGGCCGTGGTGGAGAAGGTGAAGCGCGTCAAGGCGTTGATCGGCAACCGGCCGATCGACATCGAGATCGACGGTGGTGTGACGCCCGAAACCGCGCCGCTGGTCACGGCCGCCGGCGCCAATGTGCTGGTGGCGGGTTCGGCAGTGTTCAAGGGCGGCACGCCGGAGGCCTATGCCAGGAACATCGCCGCGATACGGGCCGCCGGCGACGGCGCGCAGCGCAAGGCGGCCTGACCGGCCGAAAAAGGGGAGATGCGATGGCAGCCATTCCGCCCGTTTGCGATTTCGGCTGGCCGGCCGTCGACGCCACCCTTCCGGGCGTGGACGGCAAGCAGCATTCCATCTTCGGCCAGGCCGGTCCCAATGGCCTGGTCGTCGCCTTCATCTGCAACCATTGCCCCTATGTCAGAGCGGTCATCTCGCGCATCGTGCGTGACGCGGAGGATCTGAAGGCTGAAGGCATCGGCTTCGTGGCCATCAGTTGCAACGACGCCGCGGCCTATCCGGAAGATTCCTTCGAGAACATGAAGCTGTTCGCCGCTGACCACCATTTCGCATTTCCCTATCTCTACGACGAGGACCAGTCGGTCGCGCGCGCCTACGGCGCCGCCTGCACACCCGATTTCTTCGGTCTCAACAAGGACATGAAGCTGCAATACCGCGGACGCATCGATGCCTCGCGCAAGGAGACGGGCACGCCGGATCTGCGCCGCGACCTCTTCGAAGGGATGAAGCAGGTGGCCCGCACTGGCGAAGGCCCTCGCGACCAGATCGCGTCAATCGGCTGCTCGATCAAATGGAAGGATGCTGCATGACCGCCAGCAGTGCTACGCCCCTCGTCTCCATGCCCAAGGCGATCCTGTTCGACCTCGACGGCACCCTGATCGATTCAGCGCCCGACATCACGGCGGCGGTGAACGAACTTCTGGCTGCGCATCACTTGCAGCCCTTCAGCGTCGAGAAAGTTACCGCCATGGTCGGCGACGGCATGCCGAAGCTGGTCGAGCGCGCCTTCGCCGCATCCGGCGCACCGATGCTGGGCAAGGCGCTAGAGGACGTCGTTCAGGAGATGACGCCGATCTATCTGCGCCATCTCACCGCCCGCAGCCGGTTGATGCCCGGCGCCCGCGAGGCGCTGGCGCAATTCCATCTGATGGGCATTGCCATGGCGGTCGCGACCAACAAGCCGCAGCGGGCCGCACGAGAGGTGCTGTTGCATTTCGGCCTTGTCGACATGCTCGGCGCAATCGTCGGCGGCGATGCGGTGAGCCACAAGAAGCCGGCCCCGGATTTGCTGCTTCTGGCTCTCGAACGGCTGAGAGTCGACCCCGCCGATGCCATCATGGTGGGCGACAGCAAGGCCGATGTCGGCTCGGCGCACGCCGCCGGCGTTCCCGCCGTGCTGATACGCGGCGGCTACACGCAGGTGCCGGTGGAGGAGTTGGGTGCAGACCTCGTCTGCAACAGCCTGTTCGATCTGCCGGCCGCCCTTCAGGCATTGCGCCGGGCCGCGTGACGCAAAGCTCGAACTCCCGGAATCGATCCGGGAGCCCGTCATCGCAAAATATTGTTCCTGCTTACTTTTTGGAGAACTGATCCAGATAGGCAATGACGTCGGCGATGTCCTTGTCATCCTTCAGGCCAGCAAAGGCCATCTTGGTGCCCTTCACCATCCCCTTGGGATCTTTCAGATACGTCGTCAGGGTCTCGTTGCTCCAAACAAGCCCTTTCTGTCCCGCCTCTTTCATGGCCGACGAATACTGAAAGTTCGGATGGGTTCCCGCCGTGCGGCCGATGACGTTCATGAGCGACGGGCCGACCCGGTTCTGGTCCTGATCGGCGACATGGCAGGCCTTGCACTTGGTGAAGACCTTCTCGCCAGCGGTGGCGTCCTGGGCTTGAGCATGGGAGACCAGCAAACTGGTGGCGGAAATGGCTAGCAGAAAAGCGATAGAGCGCATGGCGTTTCCTCTTTGAGCGTCGGGGTGCCCTGGACCGTGCCGTTTCTTTCCCCGCCGGCACGTAAAATTTAGCGGGTGGAACGGACGACCGACGACTCTATTTTCGGGTCCGCCCCGCGCTGCGAAAGCTAGACCCGGCGCAGCGGAAGTCAATCATACGAAGGTGCGGCCAAAGTAGCCGAGCAAGGCCGGCGGGCGCCCTTGTTGACGCGATTTGAGCGAGCGCGTAGCCTTCCCTCAGCATTTCCCCAACGGCACCTTGGGGAAACATATCAATCGCTTGATCGGCCGCCGGCACGGGACAGCCGAACCGGGTTCGATTTCGCTGGCGCCGAAGAGCGGCAAATGGTGCTGATATGAATTTGGTTGATCTCATCCTGACGGTCTGTCTGACCGCCAATCCCACCCATTGTCAGGACGAGCATCTCTATTTCGAGAGCCTCGGCTCGCTGAACCAGTGCATCGTGCTCGCCCAGCCCCAGATCGCCAAATGGGTGGGAGAGCACCCCACTTTTACGGTGGTGCGTTGGACATGTGCATTCCCGAAAAAGGAGAAGTCGATCTGATCGCCGCCGTTGCGGCCACCTATCCCGGAGAGGAAACGTCATGGTGATTTCGCGACGCAATGTGATCCGCCTGATGGGCCTGACGCTGGCGACGATGCCAGTCGCAGGCACCCTCGCGGCCGCGTCCGGCAAGGTTCGTATCGGCGTCCTCAAATTCGGCACGGTCAGCTGGGAGCTGGATACGATCAAGCACCATGGCCTCGACGCCCAGAACGGCATCGACCTGGAAGTCGTCAACTTCGCCGGCGAGGACGCCACCAATGTCGCGATGCTGGCCGGAGACATCGATCTCATCGTGGCCGACTGGCTCTGGGTTTCGCGTCAGCGCTCTTCGGGCGACGACGTGACGCTGGTGCCCTATTCGACGGCGCTCGGCGCGATCATGGTCAAGGATGCTTCGCCCATTCGCGCCCCCATCGATCTGGTCGACCGCAAGATCGGCGTCGCCGGCGGCCCGCTCGACAAGAGCTGGCTGCTCTTGCAGGCCATGTTCCGCCGCGATTACGACATCGATCTTCCCGCCCGCAACGAAATCGTCTTCGGCGCGCCCCCGCTGATGTCCGAAAAGGCCGTGCAGGGCGAGCTCGATGCCGTTCTGAACTATTGGCATTTCTGCGCCCGCCTCGAGGCCAACGGATTCCGCCGCCTCGTCGGCGCAAGCGACGCGGCCAAGGCGCTCGGCGCGAAAGGTCCGGTCGCCGCGATCGGCTACGTCTTCCACGACAAATGGGCGCGCGAAAATCCGCAGGCCGTCGCCGGCTTCACAAAAGCATCGGCCGCCGCCAAGAAGCTGCTCGCGACCTCCGACGAGGAATGGCTGCGACTTGCGCCACTGATCAGGGCCGAGGGCAAGGAACTGGAAATACTCCGCGACCGCTACCGCGAGGGCATTCCGAACCGGCCGATCGTCGAGGAGCAGACGGACGCAGCAACGCTCTACCGCGTGCTGGCCGAAATCGGCGGCGCAAAGCTGGTCGGCCAGGCCAGGGAAATGGCGCCAGGCACCTTCTGGCCGGGGCCGGCGACATGAACCTCGAGCACCAAGACCGGGCCCGCGACATCGAGCCGCTGACCGAGGCGCCGCCGCGTCGGCGCGCGTTTTCCGCGATGGCACCGGCACTTACCGTCATCGTCTCGCTCGCTGGGCTCTATCTGCTGTGGAGCATTGCCGCCTCGCTCTGGCCGAGCCGTGCTTTCCCGCACCCAAACCAGGTGTGGGCGGTGCTGGTGCAGGACACGCTCAACGGGGAGCTGCCCTACAACCTAGCCATCACGCTTGCCCGCGTCATTGCGGCCTTCGTGGTGGCGATGGTGATCGGTTCGGTCATCGGCATCCTGCTTGGCACCCACAGGCGCGCCGACCAGTTCTTCAATCCCTGGGTCGTGCTGTTCCTCAACATCCCGGCGCTGGTCATCATCGTGCTCGCCTATATCTGGTTCGGGCTCAACGAGGTGGCGGCCATCGGCGCGGTCGCAGTCAACAAGATCCCCAATGTCGTGGTGACGATGCGCGAGGGCGCGCGGGCGCTCGATCCGCGCTATGCCGAAATGGCCAAGGTCTACCGCTTCAGCGCCTACGACCGCCTGCGGCATATCCTGCTGCCGCAGCTGCAGCCTTATTTCGCCGCGTCGGCCCGCACCGGCATAGCGCTGATCTGGAAGATCGTTCTGGTGGTGGAGTTGCTCGGCCGCTCCAATGGCGTCGGCTTCCAGATCCATCTCTATTTCCAGCTCTTCGACGTCGCTGCGATCCTCGCCTACACGCTGGCCTTCGTGGCGGTGATGCTTTTCATCGAACTTCTTATGGTGCAGCCCTTTGAACGATATGCAACCCGTTGGCGCCGCCGCGCCGCTTAGAGTGGACATCGCCGATAAGACCTTCCGCTCGTCGGAGGGCGTGTCGGTGACGGCGTTGAAGAACCTGGCCTTTGAGGTGCGGCAGGGCGAATTCGCCTGCCTGATCGGGCCCTCCGGCTGCGGCAAGACGACGACGCTGCGCATCCTTTTGGGGCTCGATACCGATTTTTCGGGCTCGTTCCAGCTGCCGGGAAGCGACCACAGCCGCATCGCCGCCGTGTTCCAGGAGCCGACGCTGCTGCCCTGGCGCACCGTCGAGGAGAATGTGCGGCTGGCGCTGCCGAAAACCATGCGCCACACCGATCTCACCCGGCTGTTCGACAGCCTTGGCCTGTCGCAGATGCGCGAGCTCTACCCATCCGAACTGTCGCTCGGCCTTGCCCGCCGCGTGGCGCTGGCCCGCGCCTTTGCCATCGGGCCTAGCGTTCTGTTCCTGGACGAGCCCTTCGTCTCGATCGACGATCAGACGGCCGAGCGGCTGCGCTACCTCGTGCTTTCGGTCTGGTCGGCGCGGCCAACCACCGCGCTGATGGTCACGCACAACATTCGCGAGGCGCTGATGCTGTCCGACCGCATCATCCTGCTTTCGGCACGCCCGGCGCATGCGCTGGGCTATTTCGACATCCGCATTCCGCGCGAGAGGCGCAACCCGCAGGTGATGAGCGATCTGGCGCGTTCCTTCCGCCAGAAATTCCCGGGCGTCATGCGCGCAGAGATGGGCTACCCATGACCATCCTGCTCGGCAGACGGCATGTCATCCAGGGCTTCGCCTGCATGGGCGTGACGACCGCGATGCTGCCCTGCTGCGGCGGATACTGGATGCGGGCGTCGGCTGCGGCGCGCGATTTCTCGCTGGGCGAGATCGCCGATGGCATATACGCCTTCTCCGGCGCCTATGAGCTGATGACGCCTACCAACCAGGGCGCCATCTGCAATCTCGGCCTAATCGTCGGCAACGATGCTGTTGCCCTCATCGACAGCGGCGGCAGCATTGCGGAAGCGCAGGAGTTCCTGGCCGCCGTGCGCAGGATCACCGACAAGCCGATCCGCTACCTGATCAACACCCACATGCACCCGGACCACATCTTCGGCAACGCGGTGTTCCGGGAGGCAGGCGCGACCATCGTCGGCCACCACAATCTGCCACGCGCGCTGGAGGCTCGCGGCAGCTACTACCTGCAAAGCTATCGCGAGCAGCTCGGCGACGAGCTGATGAAGGGCATCGAGATCATATCGCCGACAGTGCTGGTGGACGACCGGCTGGAGCTCGATCTCGGCGGCCGCAGCATCGAGCTGCGCGCCTGGAAACCAGCCCATACCGACAACGACGTGACCGTCTTCGACAAGGCCACGCGAACGCTGTTTGCCGGCGACCTCGTGTTCATGGGGCACCTGCCGACGCTCGACGGCTCGTTCCTGGGCTGGATGCGGCAGATGAGCGAGCTTGCGGCAGTCGACGCCGCGCGCGTGGTGCCGGGCCACGGCCCAGCCTCCGCCGGCTGGCCCGACGCGCTGCAAACGGAACAGCACTATTTCGAGGCGCTGGCCGCCGATCTGAGGAAGTCGATCGCCGCGGGCGTACCGCTCAGCGAGGCGGTGAAAACGGCCGGGCAAAGTGCGCACGACGGCTGGTCGCTGTTCGACGATTTCAACGGGCGAAACGCCACGGCGGCCTATGCGGAACTCGAATGGGAATGAGGCTCGAAGCAACGGGAAGTTTGCCATGGCAACGCCGCGGGACTATCATCCAAAGCAGCCTGGGCACCACCTGTAACGTTTCGGTGGAGGAGGCACATATGTCAGATTCATCCCACATTGTTCGGCGTACCAAGCTTCGCAACACGGCGGCGGCGCTGCTGCTTGCGGCTGCCGCAATAAGCGGGTCCGCCACTCTCACGCGCGCCGAAACCGCCGACGCACCTTCCAACGAGACCTGGAACGGTCTCAAGACCGATGTCTTCGCCAACCGGCCGATCAAGGACAATGAAGGCCTCATCAGCATCGAGGCGCCCAAGCGGGCGCAGGATGCCGCGCTCGTGCCCGTCGACATCCGCATCGATCCGGCCAAAGCTCCCGATGGGGTCAAGGCGATCACGCTCATCATCGACGTGAACCCCTCGCCCGTGGCGGCGACCTTCAAGTTCGGCGACAATTCGGGCGTCACGCATCTATCGACCCGCGTTCGCGTCAACGACTACTCCTTCGTGCGGGCGATCGCCGAAACGCAAGGCGGCGAGCTCTACATGACCGAAACCTTCGTCAAGGCTTCGGGCGGATGCTCTGCGCCGGCGGTGAAGAACCAGGACGAAGCCAAGGCCACGATGGGCCAGATGAAGCTGCGCCAGTTTGCGGCGAAGGACTCGACCGATGGCCGGTCGCCGGAGTTGCAGCTGATGATCCGGCACCCGAACAATTCCGGCCTGCAGCGCGATCCGCAGACCCAGCTTTTCATCCCGCCGCACTTCATCCACGAAATATCGGTGATGCAGGGCGACCGGAAGATCTTCAGCATGGAAGGCGGTATCTCGATCTCCGAGGACCCGAATTTCCGCTTCGACTACCATCCTGATGGCAAGAACCCGATTCGGGTCGAAGCCACAGATACTGACGGCAACAAGTTCCAGGATCAGTGGCCGCTCGAAACCGCCAAGCTGTAGGTTTCACAAGCTAGAGGTTTCAGAAGCAGCGGACATCCGCCTCGGCCTGGGCGCGGCGGAGTTCCGCGGCCGCTGTCTTGGCCGGCGCGCTCTCCTTGAACAGGCTGCTGTACGGGCCCGTTGTCTGGGCCATGCGCCTGAAGGTTTCGGCCGCTACATAGTCATCATAGGGAACGATCGAGGCGATGACGTCGATGGAGCAGGAGCAGCGCTCCAGCATGTCATGCGTTTGGCCATTGGAACCCATGCAGCCGAGCACGTAATCGGCCCGAACTGAGGTCGGATAGTCGTTCGCGGCGCGTGATGGACAGGCGCTTGCGACGAGCAAGCCGGCGGCCAGGACAATCGGCAGTCTCGAAAACATCTTCAGCTCCTCCGATGGCACTTCTGGGCAAAAGTCAGCCACTTCGACAAGCGTGGCGCTGCAAGCCGAGATTGTCCAGTTGGCCGTTCGCTGCCGGCCATTTCAACCTGGCATATAGGACCAAAGGAGGATGCACCCTGACAGTCGCAAAGGCACTTCAGGGGCGCGTTTCAGCCCCGGCTCGCGCTTGTCCTCGCTACAATTCGCGCCATGACAAAAATCATGAAGCAATCGTCTTCTTCAGATTTTGAAAATATTCCGCAAATATGCCCTGCGGAGTCATAGCTTAAACTTAACTATCTTAATATGCCGTCGAAAACATTTCCATATTTCATCTCAGGCAATACACGATGTAGCAAAAATCACTTTTCCCATGGCGAGAAAGTTCAAAAAACCTTCAATTTCGTCCAACTTCTTCACGCATCCATGATATACTGCATTGCAGCATAAATTATACTGCAACGCAACATTTTGAGGGGGCTTTATGCTTGCCTTGCCTAGGGTAATGACATAGCCTTTTGATGTTTCCGGCTTCAAGGACGTCACCGTCATTAGGGAGCGGCGACTGTCTTTCGTAGGCCGAGTGAGGTGGGCGGTATAGGTGCCCTCTGCTCACCTGGCTTAGGTCGTGACACGCTGCCGGAAATACTTCCCCGCTAATGGATAGCTCGATGCCCGCGTGGGCGAAACGGCTCAATCCTGATGTGAACCCCGGGAGGATTGCAATGCGTGTACTCAAGAAAGCCGCCTGCCTTCCACTGGCCGTAGCGCTGCTCACCGGCGCATCGGTTTACGGAGCGTGGGCGAATGATGACTTGGAAAAGCTTGCTGCTAACCCGTCCAACTGGGCAATGCCCACGGGCGACTATGCCAATACCCGATATTCGAAGCTGAAACAGATCACCGCCGAAAATGTGAAGAACCTCCAGGTCAAGTGGATGTTCTCCACCGGCGTGCTGCGCGGTCATGAAGGCGGACCGTTGATCATCGGCGACGTGATGTATGTGACGACCCCATTCCCGAACATCGTCTACGCGCTCGATCTCAACCATGACGGCAAGATACTGTGGAAGTACGAGCCCAAGCAGGATCCGAACGTCATCCCGATCATGTGCTGCGACACGGTCAACCGCGGCGTGGCCTATGGCGATGGCAAGATCATCCTGAACCAGGCCGACACCACCATTACCGCGCTCGATGCCAAGACCGGCCAGATGCTCTGGCAAGCCAAGAACGGTGAATCGACCACCGGCTCCAAGGGCGAATCCGGAACCAACGCGCCTATGGTCGTGAAAGACAAGGTGATCGTCGGCATATCCGGCGGCGAATTCGGCGTCCGCAGCCACGTGACCGCCTACAATCTGAAGGACGGCTCGGTAGCTTGGCGTGCCTATTCGATGGGGCCGGATTCCGACACGCTTGTCGACGAAAAGACCACCCAGCTTGGCAAGCCGGTAGGACCGGACTCCAGCCTCAAGACCTGGGAAGGCGAGCAGTGGAAGACCGGCGGCGGCGGAACCTGGGGATGGTACTCCTATGATCCGAAGCTGAACCTGATCTACTACGGCAGCGGCAACCCCTCGACCTGGAACCCCGTGCAACGGCCCGGCGACAATCGCTGGTCGATGACCATCTTCGCCCGCGATGCCGACACCGGCGTGGCCAAGTGGGTCTACCAGATGACCCCGCACGACGAGTGGGACTATGACGGCGTCAACGAGATGATCCTCGTCGACAACATGGAGGTCAACGGCAAGAAGCACGACGTTCTGGTGCACTTCGACCGTAACGGCTTCGCCTACACGCTCGACCGCAAGGACGGCTCGCTTCTGGTTGCCAAGAAGTACGACCCGGCCGTGAATTGGGCGACCGAAGTCAATATGGACCCCAAGAGCGACCAGTATGGACGCCCGCAGGTCGTGGCCAAGTACTCGACCCAGCAGAATGGCGAAGACACCAACACGACCGGCGTCTGCCCGGCGGCCCTCGGTACCAAGGACCAGCAGCCGGCAGCCTATTCGCCGAAGGATGGCCTGTTCTTCGTGCCAACCAACCATGTCTGCATGGACTATGAGCCCTATCGCGTGAGCTACACCGCCGGCCAACCCTTCGTGGGCGCCACCGTATCGATGTATCCCGCGCCGGGTGGCAACGACATGGGTGCCTTCATCGCCTGGGATGCAGCCAAGGGCAAGATCGTCTGGTCGAAGCCCGAGCTGTTCTCGGTGTGGTCGGGTGCGCTGGCAACTGCCGGTGACGTCGTCTTCTACGGCACGCTGGAAGGCTACCTGAAGGCTGTCGATAAGAACGGCAAGGAACTCTACAAGTTCAAGACGCCGTCCGGCATCATCGGCAACATCACCACCTTCGAGCACAAGGGCAAGCAGTACATCGCCGTTTACTCCGGCGTCGGCGGTTGGGCCGGCATCGGCCTGGCCGGCGGCCTGCTGCAGCCGAAGAACGCCGCCGCGTGGCATGGCGCCGTCGATCAGGGTCGCAAGCAAGGGACCGAATCCGAGAGCGTCGGCACAGCCGGCCTCGGCGCGGTTGGCGGCTATGCCGGGCTTGCAGACTACACGACGCTCGGCGGTCAGCTGACCGTGTTCGGCCTGCCGGAATGATCGGCTTGGAAAACGCAGTCAATGCCGTCCTACGGGACGCCAGATGAAAGAGCGGGGGCCCGGAACGCATCGTCGATCCGCTCCGGGCCCCCGTTGTTGCAGTTCAAACCCCAAGCCAAGTCGCAATCGTTCCGTCTCGAAGCCGTTTTGGTTGCGGCGCGTCAAGACATGAGGTCCTGAATGTTTGTTCGCATTGTACTCTCGGCTATGGCCATCTCCTTCCTGCCGGTGGCAAGCGCCGCGCTGGCCGACGACGCGGAAAAGGCCAAGGCCGTTTCCCAGGAAGACGGCAAGTATCTCGACGCGGACGGAAACCCCACCTTCAAGATCCAGCCCGACGGAACCGTCGACTGGTACACTTTCAGCGGCTTTCGCCGCTTCAACTCCGATTGCCATGTCTGCCACGGGCCTGACGGCGTTGGCTCGACCTATGCGCCGGCCCTCGTCGATTCCCTGAAGACCATGGATTACCCGACCTTCCTGTCGATCGTTGCCGAAGGCCGCAAGAACCTCAGCGCCGGCAATGAGAAGGTCATGCCCGCGTTCGGCGACAACAAGAACGTCTATTGCTACCTGGACGACCTCTACGTCTATCTGCGCGCCCGGGCTGTCGGCGATCTGCCGCGTGGCCGTCCGGAAAAGCACGAGCAGAAGTCCCAGACGGCCAAGGACCACGAAAACCAGTGCATGGGTGGGACGTGATGGCGAACCGCAGGCATGGAAAACTCCATAGCATCCTGGCGACCCTTGCGCTGACGATCGCCCTGCCCGCTTCGGCGCTGTCGCAGGGCGCGGGTCTGGGCGCGGCCGGCGAACTGGTCGATCCCGACGTGCTGCGTGTCTGCGCCGACCCCTCGAACCTGCCATTCAGCAATCAGAGCGGCGAAGGCTTCGAAAACAAGCTGGCCGAGATGGTGGCCGCCAAGCTCGGGCGCAAATCAATCCGCTACACCTGGTATCCGATGGTCACCGGCTTCGTGCGCAACACGCTGGGCGCCAATCGCTGCGATGTCATCATGGGGTTCGCCCAGGGTGACGACCTGGTGCAGAACACTAACCCCTATTACCGGTCGACGTACGCGCTGGTCTACAAGAAGGGCGGCGACCTCGACGGGGTAGAGACGATCGAGGATCCGAAGCTGGTCGGCAAGAAGATCGGCGTCGTCGGCGGGACGCCGCCGGCCGCCAACATGGCCGAAGCCAAGCTGCTGAAGACCGCCAAGGCCTATCCGCTGTTGATCGACACGCGCATCTCCCCCTCCATGGGCCAAGTGATGGTCAAGGATCTGCTCGACGGCGTCATCGACGTTGCGATCATCTGGGGGCCGATGGCCGGCTACTACGCCCACAAGGCTAATTCCGATCTCGCCGTGGTGCCGCTGGTCAAGGAGAATACCGGCTCGCGGATGACCTATCGCATCACCATGGGCGTTCGCCCCTCCGACCAGGAGTGGAAGCGCACGCTGAACAAGTTCATCCAGGAGAACCAGGGCGACATCAACAAGCTGCTGCTGGAATACAACGTGCCCCTGCTCGACGAGCAGGACAAGCCGATCACGCAATAGCAACGGGAGTTGGAAGGTTGCCGGCAGGCGGCCGGGCGGGGTCGGAACAAAGTGCCGGAGAGACGATGAAGCGAAAGGAGATGATGGTGCTGCTCGTCGCGGGCATTCTCGGTTCGACTGGGGTCACGGCCTTCGCCGGCGGCGTACCCGAGCCCTCCGGCTATCGCACGGACGACTATCGCGCGCCGACGCCGGACACGTTGAAGGGTGCGCGCGTGGTGACGACGGATGAGGCTGAGGCGCTTTGGCACGACAAGAAGGCGGTGTTCTTCGATGTCATGCCGGGCACGCCCAAGCCAGCCAATCTGCCCGCAGGCACGATCTGGCGCGATAAGGTCAGAAAGGACATTCCCGGCAGTATCTGGCTCGCCAATGTCGGTTACGGAGAGCTCAACCAAAAACAGGAGGATTTTTTTCAAGATTCTTTGATCAAATACACTGGCAATGACCGGTCGCGCGCCATACTTTTTTACTGCATGACCGATTGCTGGATGTCGTGGAACGCAGCCAGACGCGCCCTTGGGTGGGGCTATACATCGGTCCTCTGGTATCCTCTCGGCTCAGACGGCTGGGAGACGGCGGGCCTACCGCTCGAGGAAAAGCGGCCACTGTTCGCTCCATGACATGGGTTTTCGAAAGGTCGGCTTTTTGGCGACCAAACCTTTGTTTTAATTGTTGTTTCATGACAGTCCCTTTCATTTGTCCATTTCGCGATGGACGGGCCATTGCAGAAGGTGCCACCGCAATGGTTGACGTGTGAGACCCGGCCTTCTTCGGAAGGTCGGCCAACAGGAGAAGATCATGAAGAAGAACTGGACCAAGCCAAGCATGTGCCAGGTCGCCGCGGGCATGGAGATTTCGCGGTATCTGCCGGCTGAGATCACTCCCAAGAAGTAAGCCGCGAGGGGCGCGTGCTTATCCAGCCGGTGAGCACGCGCCCGAAGCGCTTACCGCACAAATTCGATCGGTTTTGAGCTGCTTCCGCAGGGCGTGGAGGGTGTGGCCTCGAAAACCTTCGCAACGGATTCTGCAATGCGCGTGAAAATCGTCGGGTCGGCGGCGGGCGGCGGTTTCCCGCAGTGGAACTGCAATTACTATTTGAGCCGCGCAGCGCGCGCGGGGACCATTGGCGTATGGCCGCGCACGCAGTCCAGCCTTGCGGTCTCGGCCGATGGCCTGGGCTGGGTGCTCTTCAATACCTCCCCCGACATCCGCCAGCAAATCGCCAGCACGCCCGAGTTGCAGCCGCAGCTTGGGGATGGCCCACGCAACACGCCGATCCGCGCCGTGGTGCTGACCAATGCCGATGTCGATCATATCGCCGGCCTGCTCAGCCTGCGCGAGCGTGAGCCCTTTGCCATCTACGCCACCGAGCGCGTGCTCTCCACCTTGCAGGCCAATTCCATCTTCAACGTGCTCGACGCCGCCATCGTGCCGCGACGGCAGCTGATGGAAGGCGAAGAGATCGAGCTGGCTGACGCCGAGGACCGGCAGATCGGCATTCGCATCCTGCCGTTTTCGGTTCCCGGTAAGGTCGCGCTCTATCTTGAGGACGCGGCCCGGCCCGAAAACAATTACGGGTCAGAAAGCGGCGACACGATCGCCGTACGCATCGCCAGCAATGACGACTGCCACACTGCCTTCTACATTCCCGGCTGCGCGCGCATCGACCCTGGCCTACGCCAGCGGTTGGCCGGTGCCGACTGCCTGTTTTTCGACGGCACACTCTACACCGACGACGAGATGCTGCTTGCCGGCGTCGGCCCCAAGACCGGCCAGCGCATGGGGCATCTCGCCATGTCGGGCCGCGACGGCTCGATCAGCCAGCTCGCCGACGTGCCGATCGGCCGCCGCATCTTCGTGCACATCAACAACACCAACCCGGTGCTCGACGAAAGCTCGGTCGAGCATGAGACGGTCCGTGCTGCGGGTTGGGAAATCGGCCATGACGGGATGGAGATCGAGCTGTGACCGACTTTCATGAGGCGGCCTCTGGGGGCCTGACGCCAGCACAGCTCGAAGACGTGCTGCGCCAGGTTGGCGCCGAGCGCTACCACAACCGTCACCCCTTCCATCACCAGATGACGGCCGGCGCCCTGACCAAGGGTCAGATGCAGGCCTGGGCGCTCAATCGCTACTGCTATCAGGCCGCGATCCCGCGCAAGGACGCGACCATCATCGCCCGCGCCGAAGACCCCGCCTTCCGCGCCGAGTGGCGCAAGCGCGTCGAGGACCATGACGGCGACGACGGCTGGAACGGCGGCATCGCCAAATGGCTAAAACTCGCCACTGGGCTCGGCCTCCCCGCCGAAATGGTCAAGTGCGAGCGCTTGGCGCTTCCGGCCACGCGCTTTGCCGTCGGCGCCTACCTCTCCTTCTGCGCCAGCCGTTCCCTGCTCGAGGCCGTCGCGTCGTCGCTGACCGAGCTGTTCTCGCCCATCATCATCGGCGAGCGCGTGCCGGCGATCCTCGCCAAATACGACTACGTGACCAGGGACACGCTGGCCTATTTCGAGAAGCGCCCGGAACAGGCCTCGCGCGATTCCAATTTCGCGCTTGGCTATGTGCTGTTCCACGCCGACACGCCCGAGCGCCAGCAGGCGGCAATCGATGCACTTGTCTTCAAGTGCGACGTACTGTGGGCCATGCTCGATGCGCTGATGCACGCTTATTGCGAGCCCAGCCACATACCGCCGGGCGCCTTCCGGCCGGAGGCAAGCTGATGATGGCGCTGCGCGAAAGGAGTATCATATCGCCCGACGCAACCCCGTCGCTGCCGGGCCATGTCCGCATCCAGTACGATCCGGTGCGGCGGGCCTGGGCGGTGCTGTCGCCCGAAAAGGTGTTCTGGCCGAACGAAGTCAGCCTCGACATCCTGCGCCATTGCGACGGGCAGACCACGGTTGCCGGCATCATATCGGCGCTGGCGCTGGAATATGACGCCGCCGAGGAAGACGTCGCCGCCGACGTCACCGCCTTCCTCCAGGAGTGGACCGACAAGCTGCTGGTGAAGACATGAGCGAAGCTACCCTCTTCCCCCCGATCGGCATGCTGGCCGAGCTGACGCATCGCTGCCCGCTGCAGTGCCCCTATTGCTCGAATCCGGTGGAGCTACTGAAGGGGAACCGCGAGCTCGACACGCAGACCTGGACCCAGCTGTTCCGTCAGGCGGCTGATCTCGGCGTGCTGCAGGTGCATCTGTCGGGCGGCGAGCCGACAGTGCGCCGCGATCTGGAAGAGCTCGTCGACTGCCTCGCCATGCGCGGCGTCTACAGCAATCTCATCACCGCCGGCGTCAACATCACCGAAGAGCGCATCCGCGCGTTGGCGGAAGCCGGGCTCGACCATGTGCAGCTCAGCATCCAGGGCGCCCGCCCCGCCACAACCGAGCTCATCTCCCATCTCCACTCGGCCTACGAGCAGAAGCTGGAAACGGCGCGGCGCGTGCGCGCCGCCGGCCTGCCGCTGACCATCAACGCGCCGATCCATCGCCACAACATCGAGGAAGTGCCCGAATTCATCGAACTTGCGCTCTCGCTCGGCGCGGAGCGGCTCGAGATCGCCAATGTGCAGTATTCCGGCTGGGCACTGGTCAACCGCGACGCGCTGATGCCAAGCCGCGAGGCCGTCGAGAAGCAGATGGAAATCGTGGCTGCGGCGCAGGAGCGGTTGCGTGGCATCATGAACATCGACTTCGTCACGCCCGACTATTTTGCCACTTACCCGAAGCCCTGCATGGGCGGCTGGGCGCGTGACGCCTTCATGGTCGCGCCGGACGGCACGGTCCTGCCCTGCCACGCCGCGCAGACCATCCACTCGCTGACCTTCGAGCGCTTCGGCGAGCGCTCGCTGCGCGAGATCTGGACCGACTCGCCCGCCTTCAATGCCTTCCGCGGCACCGACTGGATGCAGGAGCCCTGCCGCAGTTGTGACAGGCGCGAGATCGATTGGGGCGGCTGCCGCTGCCAGGCCATGGCGATCGCGGGCGACCCTGCCGCCACCGATCCCGCCTGCATCAAGTCGCCCATCCATGCGCGCATGGGCATGCTGGTGGAAGACGCCCAGGCCGCCGCCAAGACGGACAAGGGTGCCGAGTTCATCTATCGCCGCATCGCGCAGGTACGGGAGCCGGTGTAAGCCCTCACCTACACCAAAAACGGATTGTTGCGGCGTTCCTCGCCGAAGCGACCGCCCGGCCCGTGACCGCAGATGAAGCCGATGTCATCGCCAAGCGGCAGCAGCTTTTCCTTGATCGAGCGGATCAGGGCCGCGTGGTCGCCGCCCGGCAGATCGGTGCGGCCAATCGAGCCGCTGAACAGCACGTCGCCGACATGGGCGAACTTCGCATCGCGATTGTAGTAGACGACATGGCCCGGCGCGTGGCCTGGGCAGTGCAGCACTTCGAACTTGTGGTCGCCGAAGGACACCACCTCGCCCTCGGTCAGGAAGCGGTCGGGCACGCAGTTGCGCACCGCGCCCGGCAGACCGAAGCGCTGTGCCTGCGCCTCGATATTGTCGAGCAGCATGCGATCGTCCTCATGCGGGCCGATGATGTCGACCCCGAGCGCGTCCTTCAGTTCCATCGCGCCGCCCGCATGGTCGATATGGCCGTGCGTCAGCCAGATCGCCGTGACCTTGATGCCGTTGGCCTCGATGGCGGCAAGGATGTTCTCGACATCGCCGCCGGGATCGACCACCACGCCCGTCTTGTCGTCGGCGTCGAACAGGATCGTGCAATTCTGCTGGAAGGGCGTGACCGGCACGATCCCTGCGTTGAGCTGGCCCATGATGTTCCTTTCCATTGTCCGGCGTTCATTTAGGCACGATTGCCCGCAAGGTCCATGTCGGGCGTGGTGAACGCTGTGGCCAATGAAAATGGGCGGCCGAAGCCGCCCATGGTCGAGAGAGGAAATCAGGTCGATTAGCGGCTCATGCGCTTTTCTTCATCGCTCCCATGACTGCGCCGACGATAGCCGTCAGAACGCCGCCGCCCACAAGGCCGCCGACCCCGTCGCCGAGAGCGCCCGACATGGCGCTAGCGACATTCGGATCGCTGAGAAGATTGGTGAGTATCTGACCACCGACCACACCGCCGATCGCACCCGAGATAACCTTTACTGCCGCACTCATCGCCGCCTGCTTGAGGGCGGCTCCGACGCCGAGACCACCAATGGCGCCGGTTACAAGTTGAATGATGATAGGGAGAAGCGCTTCCATATTACTATCCCTCCAACAGTAAGACGACTCGTAGGAGCCGATATCAGCATGAGACGCCGAATTTCAGGAAAGTCAAATATCTGAGTTTAAAATAGAAACGGGCGACCACTGGCCGCCCGTCTCATGCTCATCATATCTATTCGGAAGCTACTTTTACTCGGCAGCCTGCGCATGCTTGGGCTGCACGGCCGCCGCATAGTCCTCGAGCAGCGTCTTGCACATAGCGCCGGGCTGGAAGCGGTGCGGCCCGATCTCGGAGACCGGCGTCACCTCGGCCGCGCTGCCGGTGAGGAAGCACTCCTCGAAGCTATCCAGCTCCTCCGGCATGATGGCGCGCTCGGCCACTTCGATGCCGCGCGCCCGCGCGAGGTCGATCACCGTCTTGCGCGTGATGCCATTCAGGAAGCAGTCGGCCTTCGGCGTGTGCAGCTTGCCTTCCTTGACGAAGAAGATGTTGGCGCCGGTGGCTTCCGCCACTTGCCCGCGCCAGTCGAGCATCATCGCGTCGGAATAGCCCTTGGCCTCGGCCGCATGCTTGGAGATCGTGCAGATCATGTAAAGGCCCGACGCCTTGGCATGACAAGGCGCGGTGCGCGAATCAGGCCGGCGATATTCGGCCAGGTCGAGCCGGATGCCCTTCAGCTTCTGCTCCGGGCTGAAATAGCTCGGCCACTGCCAGATCCCGATGGCGCAGTTGATGCGATTGTTGGGCGCCGAAACGCCAAGCGAGTCGCTGCCGCGCCAGGCGATCGGCCGCACATAGGCGTTGCTAAAACCCTGCACTTGCAGGAGCTTGCGGCAGGCGTCGTCGATCTCGGCCACCGAATAGGGAATGGTGAAGCCCATGATGCGGGCCGATTCATGCAGGCGCTCGCTGTGCTCGGTCAGCTTGAAGATCTCGCCGCCATAGGCGCGCTCGCCTTCGAACACCGCACTTGCATAGTGCAGACCGTGGGTAAGTACGTGAATCTTGGCGTCGGCCCAATTGACGAACGCGCCGTTCATCCAGATGAAACCATCGAGCTGATCGAAGGGAACCGAAGACATAGAAAACCTCCGGCGGGTCCTGCCCGCACAAGTTCATTGTTGCTAATCGTTCGGGACCGGCCGCAAGGGCGGCTGGTAGCTTGAAGCGTGGGCCATTATGGGCAACAAGGCAGATTGCACGATATTCCAAGGAATACCGTCCAGACTTGCCATTTCGTTCGCATTTGCCCCCGAAAGCTTGGCAAAAATTACCACCGCCACTAAATATGTCAACAAGGCTGACATAATTTTTGAGAGCCCTGCAAGGAAAGCCATGACGGATCGCACCGGCACCGACGCCACCCCAATCAAGACCGCTATCACCAGCGAAGACGGCGTCGACCTGTCCATCATCGAACTTCTCTTCTTCGCTTATCGCGATTTCACCTCCGATCCGGACCAGATCCTGGCCGAATACGGCTTCGGCCGCGCCCATCACCGGGTGCTTCACTTCGTCAACCGCATGCCGGGTCTGACAGTAGCCGAGCTTCTGGACGTGCTGCAGATCACCAAGCAGAGCCTTGCGCGCGTGCTCAAGCAGCTGATCGACACCGGTCACATCACCCAGGTGCAGGGTGAGTATGACCGGCGCCAGCGCGAGCTCTATCCAACCGAAAAGGGTCGTTCGCTGGCCCTGGCCCTGGCGCGGCCACAGTCACGCCGCATCCGTGCTGCATTGGGGAGTTCTTCCGCGACCGAACGTGAGGGGATCGAACGGTTTCTGAAAGCGATGGTCAACCCCGATTTGAGAGCGCAGATTGACAAGCTGCCCGGAAACGCGTCAGGAAATGAAGATGGAAACGAATGATATTTCCGACAATCCAACTGTGCCGGACGACGACGCTCCGCACCTGTTGGTTGTCGACGATGATACCCGTATCCGTAATCTTCTTAAGCAGTATCTGAGCGAGAACGGTTTTCGCATCACCGTCGCCGGCAATGCAGCCGAGGCCCGGCGCAAACTGGCCGGCCTCGATTTCGACCTGCTCATTCTCGACGTCATGATGCCCGGCGAAAACGGCGTCGACCTCACAAAATCCCTGCGCACCGACAAGCAGGTGCCGATCCTGATGCTGACGGCGCTGTCGGAAACCGACAGCCGCATCGCCGGGCTCGAAGCGGGTGCCGACGACTACCTGCCAAAACCCTTCGACCCGCGCGAACTCATCCTGCGCATCAACAACATTCTGCGCCGCGGCGGCCCGGTCGCCACGCCCAAGGTCGAGCAGCTCGTATTCGGCCCCTACACCTTCCAGATCGCGCGCCGCGAATTGAAGAAGGCCGGCGAGCCGCTGAAGCTGACCGACCGCGAACAGGAAATCCTGGCGATCTTCGCCGAGCGCGCCGGCGAGACCATTCCGCGCCACGAACTGGTCGGCGGCGATTCCGAGGTTGGCGAGCGCACCATCGACGTGCAGATCAATCGCCTGAGGCGCAAAATCGAGCGCGACCCGTCCAACCCGGTCTGGCTGCAGACGGTCCGCGGCATCGGCTACAGGCTGAGCATCGAATAGCCAGAGCATGATCCCGAAAAGTTGCAGACTTTTCGGACAAGATCATGCTCCAAGAACGTCGGAAGGCGCGCTTCGACTGACGGAGAAATGCGCCCATCTGCGGCTTGGAGGTTCCGGTGTCCGGCCTATATAGAGCCTCTCACCCTTGCTCGGATGCGAGGCCGAGCAACGTGCTTGCAAAACGGGCGCGAAGAAATGAAGCTGCAGGCGTGTGCGACACGCCGCGCGGCTTTTCCTCTTTTTGCGCCCTGCCCTGCCTCGCATGTGGCATAGAGTGTTTCTCCGAGTAGCCGCCCGCCGGTTGCAAAACCGCCAGGCGATGGAAGCGCAGATGGCAACGACGGAATTGAACAGCCCCGAAGACGACAGCTTCGCCGCCCGCACGCGCCGCGCGGCCATTTCCGCGCGCCGCACCTGGCATCGCTTCTGGCGGCTGATCTCGCTCTATATGCCGAAGCGGCTCTATCCGCGCTCGCTCATCATCATCATCACGCCGATGATCCTGCTGCAGTCGGTGGTGGCCTTCGTCTTCATGGAGCGCCACTGGCAGACGGTGACCCTGCGCCTGTCGCAGGCGGTGACGCGCGACATCTCCGCCATCATCGACATGATCGAGACCTTCCCGCATGACGACGACTACGCCAACGTCATCCGCATCGCGCAGGACCGGCTGGCGCTGAAGGTCGACCTTCTGCCGCCCGACCCGCTGCCGCCGCCGGGCCCAAAGCCCTTCTTCTCCCTACTCGACCAGACGCTTTCGTCGGAGATCACCAAGCAGATCAACCGTCCTTTCTGGATCGACACGGTCGGCAACTCCAACATCGTCGAGGTGCGCGTCCAGCTCAAGGACAAGGTGCTGCGCGTCTTCGTGCGCCGTAGCCAGGCCTACGCCTCCAACACCCACATCTTCCTGATCTGGATGGTCGGCACCTCGCTGGTGCTCCTGGTCATCGCCATTCCGTTCCTGCGCAACCAGATCCGGCCGATCCTGCAGCTCGCCGAAGCCGCCGAGAGCTTCGGCAAGGGCCGCCCGATGCCGCGCGATTTCCGCCCGCGCGGCGCCGAGGAGGTGCGGCGCGCCGGCTTCGCCTTCATCCAAATGCGCGAGCGTATCGAGCGCCAGATCGACCAGCGCACGGCGATGCTCACCGGCGTCAGCCACGACCTGCGCACCATCCTCACCCGCTTCCGGCTGACGCTTGCCCTCTCCGGCAAGAAACCCGACCTCAAGGCATTGAACCAGGACATCGACGACATGCAGTCGATGCTCGAAGGCTATCTCGAATTCGCGCGCGGCGAGGCGGCGGAGGACCCGGGCCGCTTCGATCTCGAAGCCTTCTTCGAAAAGCTCAGCGAAGAGGCCAAGCTACGCCAGCGCAGCCTCGCAACCTCGCTGACGGGCGACAGCGTCATCCATGTGCGGCCGACCGCTTTCACGCGCCTGCTTTCCAACGTGGTTGGCAATGCCTTCCGCTATGCCGAGGAGGTGCGCGTCACCGCCACCCACACGCGCGGCTCGCTGACCGTGATCGTCGACGACAATGGCCCGGGCATACCGGAGGAAAAGCGCGAGGAAGTGTTCAAGCCGTTCGTGCGGCTGGACGAGGCCCGCAATCTGGATGCCAGCGGCACCGGGCTTGGCCTTGCCATCGCCCGCGACATCGCCCGCAGCCACGGCGGCGACATCATGCTCGAGCAGAGCCCGCTCGGCGGCCTCCGCGCCATAATCCGGGTGCCGGCCTAACCAGCACCCGGGGATTTCCAACTAAGCAAGACGGTTTATGCAGGGGCCACTGCAGCCTGCTTGCGCGCCTTGAAGAAGCGCAGCAGCGCAACCGTCAGGGCGACGCCCACTACGACGACCCCGATCGCCAGCAGCGGACGGTAGTAGAACCAGGCGATCGCGATCGTCACCGTGCCGACGATGATGGTGAAGAGGAAGGCCGCAAGCCCCGTCCCCAGCCGCGCGATGTCACCCAGGAACGGAATGACGTCAGCGATCACGCCGATCGGCTCCATGATCATGGCAAAGCCGATCATCAGCACGACCAGCCCGACGGCACGAAGGATCCAGCTGAGAATGTTGTTCTCGCTGACCGCGTTGGCGAACATCTTGTCGGCCGACACCTTGCCGCGCTCGACCAGCAAGAGCTCGTCGCCCGCCTTGGTCTGGTAGCCCTCGAAGCTGTTGCCGTATTGCTTGGCGATCACGCTGATGTCGCCGAGCGGCACCAGCTTGTAGCGGACACGATAGTCGCCCACGACCGGTTTCTTGGGATCGTTGCCGAGATAGATGCCGCCATCGGCCAGCGAGAGCTTGGCCGAGCCGGTATAGGCCGCCTCGATCGCGCCCTGCTGGGCCGACGAGACCTTCAGCGGTTCATCGCCGCCAACCTGGTCCAGCACGGCCTGGCCGAGCGCAAAGGCGCCCAGTTGGGCCTCCGAGACCTGCGACGTGCCAGATGAGATGTCCATCGACGGATTGTCGTGGTCTTGCGCAAACTCGAATTTCGAAGAATCGACCGCATCCTCGGACCAGTCGGTCGAATAGGTGTAGTTCGTAACGGTGTCTTCGCCGCCGCCGATATTCTTCTTGGTTTCGTGGCTGGTGGCCTCGTGCCACTGGTACATCTCGACCGTGCGCACGAGCCTTATGCCCTTGGCTTCGACGCCGAACTCTTCGTCCGTCGGCGTTTCGTCCGTCGTCACCGTGCCGCTGGTATGGACCAGCTTGCCGTCATTGGCAGCGCTGATCGCCTCGCTGGAAACCGTGACCACCGCGCTGGCCCCTTCGGCCAGCGAGCGCGCCGTGGTGACCGCGCGTCCTTCGTTCCAGAACAGAAGGACCACCGCGCCAACCACCAGCAGGACGCCTATCAGCGCACCGATCACCGATTGCTTGATGCGCTCGAACCACGACACGGATGTCGTCTTGGTAAAATTGTTGCTCAATTACTGCCCCCGACAGCAAGGCCGACAAAGGCCTGCCCAAATCCCCATTGCCCATCCGGTCCCCCGACCGGAGCCTGATGGGTAGCGCGAGGGCACTTGAGGAAGTGTGAATACAACCGGAACAAAGAGCGCCGCCGGGATGGCTGGCGCGCTCAAGCTGCTTGTTATCGGGTCTGCAAATCAGTTGGTCAGCCGGCGACTTGGCTAGTACAGCCGGCCGCCATCGGGCACGCGTCGCTCTATGGCGCCGAGAACGACATCCCCGTTCTCGTCCGGAAAGCCCATTGTCAGCACTTCCGACATGAACTTGCCGATCTGGCGCGGCGGGAAATTCACCACGGCAAACACTTGCCGCCCGATCAGCGTATCGATCGTGTAGTGTTTGGTGATCTGCGCCGACGATCTCTTCACGCCGATCTCTGGGCCGAAATCGATCTTCAGCTTGAACGCCGGCTTGCGCGCCTCGGGAAACGGCTCCGCCTCCACGATCGTGCCGGCGCGGATGTCGACACGGTCGAAATCGGCGAAGGTTATCTCAGGCTTTCGCTCGCTATGCGCAGTCATTTCCAAGCAGTCTCAGGCGTTGCCGCGGGTCTCGAACAGGACGCCCGCCAAAGCTTCCCTGGCAGAAGTACCCGACCAGACCACGAACTGGAAGGCCTGAAAATAGCATTCGCAGGCTTCCAGCGCGGAAGACAGCAGCACCTCGACCTGCTGGCTGGTCGGCTCGACCCCGCCAGCGAGAAGCAGCGACTGGCGGAACATGATCGCCCCTTCCTGCTCCCAGAGATCGAAATGGCCGAACAGCATCTGCTCGTTGATGAGCGACAAGAGCCGCATGATCTCGACGGCGCGCGACTCGGGAACCTTGATGTCGAAGGCGCAAGCCAAATGCAGCGCCTCGAAGTCTTCCATCCACGAGAAGGAGACGTGGTAGTCGGTCCAGGTGCCGGTGACGGAGATGGCAATCTCATCATCGCCGGTGCGCTCGAACGACCATTCGTTATTGTGGGCGACCTGTTCGATCACATCCACCGGGTGGATTTCGCGTGCAAATTCCAGTTCGACAAGTTCCATAAAATGCTTCCTGACGTTCTCGGAGCACAACTGAAGGCTCCGCGGGACGGGCACACGCGAACACACTATCTCTAGAAGTTTGGTCGGCAGGAAAGATCAGCATACAGGAACACTAGAACCGGACCCCCACCGCCCGGCGCATGACTCGGTTTCGAATCATGCAACAAATTCAGTGTATTGATGCGGATACGCGTTACCAGCCCCTTTTTACGGAAGAGGCGAATAGGGTGTGGAAACCGGCTGACTCAAAATTTTATGCAAGCCGGGTAAGCGATTCAGCCGAAAGCGCTTTTTCGAAATGACCCTATGTGGATAAGATTAACGAATTATTTTTTGGATGAAGACTTTGTGGTGCGCTTTGCGCCCGTTTCGGACACTTCTTCCGAAGAATTTCCGAGTTTGGCCTCGAGTTCAGCTACCCGCGCTGCCAGTCTTTCGTTTTCGGCACGCACCTTGAGGGTCATCTCGCGCAGCGCCTCGAACTCTTCGCGCTGAACCACATCCATCGAATTGAGGATGCGCTCGGCCTGGCTCTTGAAGGCGGTCTCGACCTCGCGGCGAACGCCCTGCGCAGCACCCGCGGCATCCGTCACCAACTTGGCAAATTCATCCATAATGCGGTTCGGACCGTTCGACATGGCAGCACCTCGTTTTTGCCATTTCGACGTAGTGCTGTGGCGCCCTGAATGCAAGACTATTGGCCACCGGGCGGCTGCGACGTCACACTTTCGGCGCTTGCCGTGGTTAATGGGATCCCGGGTCGGCAGCCGCCTTCGACAACGCTCGCCTTGACCCTGCCAAAAGCCTGCCGCATGGTCCGGGCCAAGCCGTTCGTCCGATCGGGAGACTTTCTTGAGCAACTATCTCGCCCTGCCGCTGGCTGCCCTGCCCTTTCCCAATATCGACCCGGTCATCCTCCATGTGGGGCCGCTGGCGATTCACTGGTACGGTGTGGCCTATATCGTGGGCATCCTGTTCGCCTGGTGGTACGGCCGCAGCCTCGTGACCAATCCAAAGCTGTGGACCGACGGCAAGCTGCCGATGAAGCCGGAGGATCTCGACGACTTCCTGGTCTGGGCGGCGGTCGGCGTCGTGCTTGGCGGCCGCATCGGCTATGTTCTGTTCTACGATTTCGCCCGCTACATGCAGAACCCGCTCGACATTTTCGCCGTCTGGCAAGGCGGCATGTCGTTCCATGGCGGCTTTCTCGGCACCACGGTGGCGATGATCCTGTTTGCGCGCTCGCGCGGCATTCCGGTCTGGACCATGTTCGACGTGATCGCCGCGGGCGTTCCGGTCGGGCTCGGCCTCGTCCGGCTCACCAACTTCATCAACTCCGAGCTCTGGGGCCGGCCGACCGACCTGCCCTGGGGAATCGAGTTTCCCAATGGCGGCCCGTTCACGCGTCACCCGAGCCAGCTCTACGAAGCCGCGCTCGAAGGTCTGGTGCTGTTTTTCGTGCTGCGCATCCTCACCCACGTCTTCTTCAAGCTGAAGCGGCCGGGCTTTGTCTCCGGCGCCTTCGTGGCCGGCTATGGCTGCTCGCGCATATTCGCCGAGTATTTCCGCGAGCCCGACGTGCAACTCGGCTACCTCTATGGCGGCTGGCTGACCATGGGCATGGTGCTGTCGGTTCCGATGGTCCTGCTCGGCATCTGGGCCATGGCCACCGCAAAGCCCGCCGCCGCAGTTCCCGCATGACCGACCTCAAGCAGCGCATCGCAGATCTCATTGCCGCCAGCGGCCCCATTTCGGTGGCCGAATACATGGCGCTGTGCCTGTTCGACCCCAAGCAGGGCTATTACACCACGCGCGAGCCCTTCGGCGTCGCCGGTGATTTCACCACCGCGCCTGAGATCAGTCAGATGTTCGGCGAGCTGGTCGCCGTCTGGCTGCACACGGCGTGGGATGCGGCCGGCCGCCCTTCGCCCTTCGCGCTGGCCGAAATCGGCCCCGGCCGCGGCACCCTGATGAAGGACATGCTGCGCACGCTGTCGAGGCTCGACCCGGCCTTTCTCAAGCAGGCCAGACTTGCCCTGATCGAGACCAGCCCGCGGCTTGCAGACGTGCAAAGGGCAACCCTCGGCGATTTCGCCTCCGCTATCGAATGGCACCAGACCATCGACGCGCTGCCGCAGCTTCCGCTCTTCATCGTCGGAAACGAGCTGTTCGACGCTATTCCGACCCGCCAGTTCGTCCGTGCGGGCAGCGCTTGGCGGGAGCGCGCCGTGGCTCTCGACGATGCCGGCGACCTGCAATTCGTCGCCGGCGCCGGCTCGCTCGATCCGTCCCTGCTGCCGGCCGATGCGGCCCAGGCGCCCGAAGGCTCGATCGTGGAAATCGCGCCTGCGCGTAGCGCTCTCATGGAAACCATTGCGGCTCGCATCTCCACATCAGGCGGAGCGGGCCTGTTCATCGACTACGGCTATTTCACGCCAGGCGTCGGTGACACGCTGCAGGCGCTGCGAAAGCACCGCTACGAGGATGTGCTGGCGAGCCCGGGTCTTGCCGACATCACCTCGCATGTCGATTTCCAGGCGCTCGCGGCAGCCGCGCGCCGTCACGACCTTGCCGCGCATCTCGCCACCCAGGGCGACTTCCTGCTGGGCATGGGTCTTCTCGAGCGCGCCGGCCGGCTCGGCGCCAATGCCGACGCCATCGGCCGCGACAAAATCCACAGCGAAGTCGAGCGCCTGGCCGGCCCCGACGCCATGGGAAACCTGTTCAAGGTGCTCGCCGTGATGCCGCCGAAAATCCAGGTCCCGCCCTTCGCAAACGCGGATTGACTCGGCCGATCCACTGCCTCACTGTCCCATGCTCGCGAGCGAATGCACGGGCGGCGTGAGTGATTTTCGCCTTGACGGAACCGTCTTCGCTAGAGAACAAGGCGGGCCATGGCAGACCGATCAACGATCAATCCAATTCGCTCCGCCCGCCTCGGCGAAGCCCTCTCCAATGGCATCCGCCACGGCTACTTCACTCGCGTGGGTGGCGTTTCCGAAGGCATCTATAGCGGCCTCAACATCGGCGCAGGCTCCGACGACGACCCGACGCTGGTGCGTGAAAATCGCCGCCGCGTCGCCGGCTGGATGGGTGTGGACGTCGATTCGCTTTTGACTGCCCACCAGATCCATTCGCCGGACGTGATCGTCGCGCGCGAACCGTTCGACGGCCCGCGCCCCAGGGGCGACGCCATCGTCACCGACCGGCCCGGCATCGCCATCGGCGCCTCGACCGCCGATTGCGGTCCCGTCCTGTTCGCCGATCCGGAAGCGCGCATCATTGGCGCCGCACATGCCGGCTGGAAGGGCGCCTTCGGCGGCGTTCTGGAAAACACCGTCAGCACGATGGAAAGTCTGGGCGCGCGCCGCGAGCGCATCGTCGCCGTGCTCGGCCCTTCGATCGGCCCGAACAACTACGAGGTCGGCCCCGAATTCGTCGAGCGCTTCGTCGCCGCGGATACGGACAATGCCCGCTACTTCGCGCCCTCGCAGAATGCAGGCCACGCGATGTTCGATCTCAACCGGTACACAGTCGATCGGCTGCGCAAATTCGGCGTCGATGCCGAGTGCCTCGACCGCTGCACCTATGCGGAGGAAGATCTCTTTTACTCCTACCGCCGTTCCACCCACCGCAAGGAGGCGGATTACGGCCGGCAGATATCAGCAATCGTTCTGGAGGGGAATTGATGGCGCTGCATTTCGAACGCTCCGAATTCGACGCACGTCGTGACCGCCTGATCATCGAGATGGCCGAAAAGAAGCTGGATGCCATCCTGCTGTTTGCGCAGGAAAGCATGTACTGGCTGACCGGCTACGACACTTTCGGCTTCTGCTTCTTCCAGTGCCTGGTCGTGAAGGTCGACGGCTCCATGACGCTGATGACGCGTTCGGCCGACCTGCGCCAGGCGCGCCAGACCTCGATCATCGAGAACATCGTGCTGTGGACCGACCGCGAGGGCTCCAACCCCGCGCTCGAACTGCGCAACCTGCTGAACGATCTCGACCTGCTCGGCGCCCGCATCGGCGTCGAATATGACACGCACGGCCTCACCGCCTATAACGGCCGCCGCCTCGACGAGCTGCTGCAGACTTTTGGCCAGATCGCGGACGCTTCGGGCATCGTGTCGCGGCTGCGCCTGTTCAAGAGCCCGGCCGAAATCAAGAAGGTGGAAAGGGCCGCCGAGCTCGCCGACGCAGCACTCGACGCCGCGCTGCCGCTGATCAAGCAGGGCGGCGATGAAGGCGCGATCCTGGCCGCCATGCAGGGCGCGATCTTCGAGGGCGGCGGCGACTATCCGGCCAACGATTTCATCATCGGCTCCGGCTCCGACGCGCTTCTGTGCCGCTACAAGTCCGGCCGCCGCAAGCTCAACAAGAACGACCAGCTCACGCTGGAATGGGCCGGCATCTACAACCACTATCACGCCGCCATGATGCGCACCGTGCTGACCGGCAAGGCCTCGCGGCGACATCAGGAACTGTTCGAGGCCGCTCGCGACGCGCTGCTTGCGGTCGAAAAGGCGATGACGCCCGGCAACACATTTGGCGACGTGTTCGAAGCGCATGCCCGCACCATGGAGGCGCACGGCCTGACCAAGCATCGGCTCAATGCTTGCGGCTATTCGCTTGGCGCGCGGTTCGCGCCGTCCTGGATGGACATGCCGATGTTCTACCAGGGCAATCCCGAACCCATCGCGCCCGACATGACGCTTTTCGCGCACATGATCATCATGGATTCGGAGACCGAAACTGCGATGACGCTCGGACGAACCTATCTCACAACCGAGACGCAGCCTCGGCCACTTTCGCGCCACGATCTCGACTTGATCGTGACGTCATCGTGAAGTGAATCCGCTTTAACAAAGAGAGGTGGAATCGGTGCGGGTTGCGGTTGATGTCATGACGATGAGGCGACTGCCGGTCAGCACCATGGCGTTGCTGGCGGCCGCTGCCCTGTCGGCCTGCACCAGCACGCAGGACGTGCTCGAACCCTCGGCCATCGCCGCCCAGCAATCCGGCAGCGCTACCGCCGGCCCCCAGCCCGCGACATCGCCCGTCATAGCGAGCACGACGGACACATCGGCAGTCGGCAGGCCGATCCCCGCCAATGTCCGCGTCCAGGTCGCGCCGATCGTGGGCGCCAGCGTCGAGGCCGCCACTCCCCTCACCGAGCGCCTGGCGATCAAGGCGCGCGAGCGCGGCATCCGCCTTGCCGGCTCTTCCGACCAGACCGCGACTCATGTGTTGAAGGGTTATTTTTCGGCGCTGACCGAAGGCAAGGAAACCACGGTCGTCTATGTCTGGGACGTCTACGATCCGGCCGGCACGCGCCTTCACCGCATCAACGGCCAGCAGAAAGTCCAGATCTCCGGCGGCGACGGATGGAGCTCCGTTCCGCCCGGCGCCATGCAGTCAATTGCCGATGCAACCATCGAACAGCTCGCCTCGTGGCTGTCGGGACAAACCGGCTAAGCCTGGGTCCCAACGCCACACCGAGCCTTGAAAACGGTCAAAAACCCATGACTCCGCTTGCAATAGCGGCTCAGCCCGGTAAAAGCCCGCTAAATTTCCACAAAGACTCCGCCAGGATCGGTTCATGAAACTCTTCGCAGGCAATTCCAACCGGGCGCTGGCAGAAGCCGTCGCTCGCTATCTCAACATCCCGCTTGGCAAAGCCAGTGTCAGGCGCTTCGCAGACCAGGAAATCTTCGTCGAGATCCAGGAAAACGTGCGCGGCGAGGACGTCTTCATCCTCCAGTCCACCTCCTTCCCGACCAACGATCACCTGATGGAACTGCTCATCATGATCGACGCCTTCATGCGCTCCTCCGCACGGCGCATCACGGCGGTCATCCCCTATTTCGGCTATGCTCGGCAGGACCGCCGCGCCCAGGGCCGTACGCCGATCTCGGCCAAGCTGGTCGCAAACATGATCGCCCGTGCCGGCGCCGACCGCGTCCTGACGCTCGATCTCCACGCCGGCCAGATCCAGGGCTTCTTCGACATCCCGACCGACAACCTGTTTGCCGTGCCGGTCATGGCCCGCGACGTGAAGGCCAAGTACAAGCAGCTCGCCAACGTCATGGTCGTCTCGCCCGACGTCGGCGGCGTGGTGCGCGCCCGTGCGCTGGCCAAGCGTCTCGACGCCCAGCTCGCCATCGTCGACAAGCGCCGCGAGCGCCCGGGTGAGTCGGAAGTCATGAACGTCATCGGCGACGTTCGCGGCAAGGACTGCATCCTGATCGACGACATTGTCGATTCCGGCGGCACGCTGTGCAACGCGGCCGACGCGCTTCTGGCCAACGGCGCAACCAGCGTCACGGCCTACATCACCCACGGGGTGCTTTCGGGCGGCGCGGTTGCGCGCATCACCGGCTCCAAGCTGCAGGAACTGGTCATCACCGACTCGATCCAGCCGACCTCGTCGGTGGAATCGGCGCACAATGTCCGCGTCATTTCGATCGGCGACCTGATCGGCGAAGCAATCTCGCGCACGGCCACGGAAGAATCCGTTTCGAGCCTGTTCGACTAAAACATGATCCCGAAAAGTTGCAGACTTTTCGGATAAGGTCATGTTTCAGAAACAATGGTTTAGAGCGAGATCCATCTCGCTCTAAACAAAAGTCCAGAACATTCCCGCCAGCGCCGCTGCGACAAGCACGGCAATCATGTTGGCGCGAAACCCGATGAGCGCGATTGCGGCAGCTGCTGCAATCGCCCCGGCCGCCCAGTCAAAGCCGGCAAGGTCCGGAACGGGCAGGACAAAGGGCCCAAGCTGCCATTCGCCGAGCTGGCCAAACAGCACGTGCAGCGAAAACCACACCGCCAGATTTGCGATGACGCCGACGACAGCCGCGGTCACCGCCGCCAGCGCCCCGGCCAGCCAGGCCACATTGCGCACCTTTTCGACGAATGGCGCGCCGACGAATATCCAGAGAAAGCACGGCACGAAGGTGAACCAGAGAGTCACCGCCGCGCCCAGCAGCCCGCCGAGCAGCGGGTCCAGCCCCGCATGGCGCGCACCGCCCAGAAAGCCCACGAACACCAGCACCAGGATGAGCGGCCCCGGCGTGGTCTCGGCAAGACCGAGGCCGGCGAGCATTTCGTCGGGCTTCAGCCAGCCATAGACCTCCACCGCCTGCTGCGCGACATAGGACAACACCGCATAGGCCCCGCCGAAGGTGACGACCGCCATCTTCGAGAAGAATCCGGCCTCGGTCGCAAAGACGCGCATTTCGCCCGGCAGTGCAAAAAGCACGGCCAGCGGCAGGAACCAGATGCCCAGCCAGACGATCAACGTACCCCAGAAACGTCGCCAGCTCGGATGTGTCCATTCGTGCATGGCATCGACGGATAAGGGCTCGTCGCCTTTCGCCGCGAGCGCCATCGAGGAGCGGTCGCCAAGATGCATAGCTCCGCCCACCAGTGCCGCGGCGGCGATGATGACCGGGAACGGTATCTTCAGGAAAGCGATGCCGACAAATACGACGATCGCAATGGCGACCATCAGGCCGCTCTTCAACGCCCGCTTCGAGATCTTGATCAGCGCTTCCAGCACCACGGCCAGAACGGCTGCCTTCAGCCCGAAAAGCAGCCCCTGCACCAGCGGCACGTTGCCAAGCGTCAGATAGATTGCCGACAGCAGGGTGATGACCAGCGCCCCCGGCAGCACGAAAAGGATGCCGGCAACCAGCCCGCCCCGGACGCCGTGCAGCAGCCAGCCGACATAGGTTGCAAGCTGCGTCGCCTCAGGCCCCGGCAGGAGCATGCAGTAGTTCAGCGCATGCAGGAAGCGCGCCTCATCGAGCCAGCGCTTTTCCTCCACCAGTACGCGGTGCATGAGCGCGATCTGCCCGGCCGGCCCACCGAAGGACAAGAGCCCGATCTTGCCGAAGACACGGACCGTTTCACTGAAAGACGGCGTTTCAGGCTGTCGCATGGCGGCCTCCGCAGATGGTCGCCAAGATATCGACTTGGACGATAGTGATAGTTATTTCCTGCCCCAGGGAGCATAATCGCGGCACCTGTCGCATTCAACGGCGCTTGCGCTATTTCGGCCCAACGGCGCGAGGCGGCTTGCCGCAATGGCCGCAAGGCTTTAGGGGGAAGTCAAGATTCGAACCGCGCGGCCTGTTGTTGACGAAAAGCCAGTCGCCGCCGCGCCGACCAAGAAAGCCTGTTTGATGACTGACTTCGACATGATGGCGCCCGCGCTGGCGGCTGCGCTCGCATCGCGTGGATACGAGACGCTGACACCCGTCCAGAGTGCCATGCTGCAACCCGAGGCGCGTGACGCCGACCTGCTGGTGTCCGCCCAGACCGGCTCCGGCAAGACCGTTGCCTTCGGCATCGCCATTGCGCCGACCCTGCTCGACGGCCGCGACCGCTTCGGCGCGCCCGGCCTGCCACTTGCCCTGATCGTCGCCCCGACGCGCGAACTCGCCATGCAGGTGCGCCGCGAGCTTGAATGGCTCTACCGCGAAACCGGCGCGCGCATCGGCTCCTGCGTCGGCGGCATGGACATGCGTAGCGAGCGCCGTGCGCTTGCCGATGGCGCCCATATCGTGGTCGGCACCCCCGGCCGCCTGCGCGACCACATCACGCGCGGCTCGCTCGACATTTCCGAACTGCGCGCCGTCGTGCTCGACGAGGCCGACGAGATGCTCGACCTCGGCTTCCGCGACGATCTCGAGTTCATCCTTGCCGCAGCTCCCGCCGAGCGCCGCACGCTGTTGTTTTCGGCCACGGTTCCCAACCAGATCGCCCAGCTGGCGAAACGCTTCCAGCGCGACGCGCGGCGCATCACCGTGCAGGGCGAAAGCGACCAGCACGCAGATATCGAATACCAGCAGATTCTGGTCGCGCCTGCCGACCGCGAGAACGCCATCATCAATACGCTGCTGTTCTTCGACCAGCAGAACACCATCATTTTCTGCCACACGCGCGAGGCGGTGAAGCACCTCACCAGCCGCCTGTCCAACCGCGGCTTCGCGGTGGTGTCGCTGTCGGGCGAGCTCAGCCAGGCCGAGCGCACCAATGCGCTGCAGGCCATGCGTGACGGCCGCGCCCGCGTCTGCGTGGCGACCGACGTTGCCGCGCGCGGCATCGACCTGCCCAATCTCGGCCTGGTCATCCATGCCGACCTGCCGACCAACCCCGACACGCTTCTGCACCGCAGCGGCCGCACCGGCCGAGCCGGCCGCAAGGGCATCTGCACGCTGATCGTGCCGCTGCATAGGCGCGGCGCGGCCAGCCGCGTGCTGAAGCTGGCCAAGCTGACCGCCACCACGGTGCCCGCCCCCACGGCAAGCGACATCGAACGCCACAACCGCGAGCGCATCCTCGGCGATCCGGCACTGACGGTCGCGCCCAACGAGGACGAGATCGCCTTCGTGCGCGAGTTGATGGAGGCGCATGGCGCCGAAAACATCGCCGCCGCCTATCTCCGGCTGCAGCTTGCCGCGCGTCCGGCGCCAGAAGAGCTGATGGAAGCGCCAGTGTTTGCCGAGCGCGCGCCGCGCGAGCGGAATCGCGACGACGCCCCGCCCCGCGACCGCAGCGATTTCGACAACGGCGTCTGGTTCCGCGTCACCGTCGGACGCAAGCACCGCGCCGAACCGCGTTGGCTCCTCCCGATGATCTGCAAGGCCGGCCATATCACCAAGCGCGCGGTCGGCTCGATCAAGATCAACGACACCGACAGCCACTTCGAGATCGCCGGCGACAAGGCCAACTCCTTCTGGGCAGCCGTCCAGGAAACCGGCACCGGTGAAAAGGGCGTCACGATCCAGCGGATGGATGGCAAGGCGCCGCCGCGCGAAAAGCCGGCGCGCGAGGCCTCTGCCCCCTCGTGGAACAGCGAGAAGAAGGGCAAGTTCAAGCCCAAGCCCAAGGCCAAGCCGGCGAAACAGGCCGGTGAGCCCCCGTTCAAGAAGCCGAAGAAGAAATTCTCGAAGGCTAACCAGGGCTGAGGCACCCAAGCCGGCGCCGAAAACTTGCGTCGCCGGCCACCTTCCGCTATAGAGCCGCCACCCGCGTAGACACCCTTGGAGGCAACGCGGATGGGGGCGGCCACGGCCGCTTTCTACGTTTGGGATTGTGCTTTGCCCTTCCCAAGCGCTCCAATAACCAGAAAGGAAATGCCATGAGCGAAACTTACGAGCTCAAGGCCGAGGCACGCGAACGGGTTGGTAAGGGGTCCGCCCGGGAACTTCGCCGCAACGGCAAGATACCTGCAGTTATCTATGGTGATAAGCAGCCCCCGCTCGCGATCACCGTTCCCTACAAGGAAATCTTCTACAAGATTCATGGCGGCGGCTTCATGACCACCGTCGCGACCATCGACGTCGACGGCAAGAAGATCCAGGTCCTGCCCAAGGACTACCAGCTGGATCCGGTTCGCGACTTCCCGATGCATGTGGACTTCCTGCGCGTCGGCAAGAACACCGAGGTCAACGTCAACGTGCCCGTGCACTTCATCAATGAAGAGCAGTCGCCCGGCATCAAGCGCGGCGGCGTGCTCAACATCGTGCGCCACGACGTCGAGTTCCACTGCCCGGCCAACGCAATTCCGGAGTTCATCGAGATCGACCTGACCGGTCTCGACATCGGCGATTCGGTCCACATCTCGGCTGTGAAGCTGCCGAAGAACGTGAAGCCGGTCATCACCGATCGCGACTTCACCATCGCCACTGTTGCGGCGCCTGCCGGCCTCAAGAGCGAGGAAGGTGCGGCTGCTGCTGCCGAGGGCGAAGCGGAAGCAGCTTCCGAGGAATAATCCTCGGCGCCTGGAGGACCCTGTCCATGCTGCTATTCGCAGGTCTAGGAAATCCGGGCGCGCAGTATGCCAACAATCGGCACAATGTCGGTTTCATGGCGGCGGAGGCTATTGCCCGCCGCCATGATTTTTCGCCCTGGTCGAAGAAGTTCCAGGGCCTTGTCGCCGAAGGCAGGATCGGCGGCGAAAAAGTCATCCTGCTGAAGCCGCAGACCTTCATGAACCTGTCCGGCCAGTCGGTCGGCGAAGCGCTGCGCTTCTACAAGCTCACCCCCTCCGATCTCACCGTCTTCTACGACGAGCTCGACCTTGCCGCCGGCAAGGTGCGGGTGAAAGTTGGTGGCGGCGCAGGCGGCCACAACGGCATCCGCTCCATCGACCAGCATAGCGGCCAGAACTATCGCCGCGTGCGCATTGGCATCGGCCATCCGGGCGCCAAGGCAATGGTGCACGGCCATGTGCTTGGCGACTTCGCCAAGGCCGACCGCGAATGGCTCGAAGTGCTGCTCGATGCCATCGCCGACAATTCAGACCTCATCGCCAAGGGCGACGACAGCGGCTTCATGAACCGCGTGACGCTGGCGCTGCGCGACAAGCTGCAGCCGACCGGCGAGGACGACACTCCTCCCCCAAAGCAGAAGCCCGCCAAGGCCCAGAGCCACATCCGCCAGGCCCGCCCGCAAACGCCGGCCGTCAAGGCGCCCGAGACCGGCCCCATGGCCGCCATGCTGAAGAAGCTGTTCCATAAGGACTGAGCCACGCGCGGCTACAGATTTTGCCACCTGTACGCGGCAAGATCGATCAGCCACTGTAGCGCCGCGTTGACACATGCAGCGAATGCGTCGGCTATCTGCTATGAGGATAGGATGACGAACATTCCAACGGCGACAACCAAAAATACTGCAACCTTCAGATTTCGCCAGCTGTCCAGTCGATAGTAGCCGTCCTCATCGAATTCCGTCTCATGGACCCAGTCCGTCCACCGGTAGCCGAATGGCAACTCGACATCTATGAGTTTTCCAGTAATCCGCTCGGGGTGAGGGGCCCACAAGGCGCGAGCAAGATGCCAGCAAGCGCCAATAACTGCCAACACGAACGGGGCAGCAAGATAGTGCCAAAACGTTGCCCGCGTTTCCATTGAGGCCCACACTCCCTCGCAACTATCATGCCGGGGATTGATTAATGGCAGCCTTCGCATCATCAGCGCGCGGTCGCTTGCCAGGTGCTGGGCAACGTGTCTGGTGCTCCTCGCTTCAGCCCAATTTCGGCGGCAAATTCTTTCTCCCTGAGGATTTGAAGGACGGGCTGAAGAAGCTGTTCCACAAGAGTGAGCCTCTGGCTCAAGGTTTGGCGCCCACAGACAACGCCGACCGCAAAAGGCTCCTGACACTGTTGCCACAGCTTCGGTCCTACCTAGACCCGCTATTTCAGAGGGAGTGAGTCGTATGGCGACGATTGGCAAGGACGACGTGATCTACAATTTCGCAGTAAGCCTCGACGGCTTCATTGCCCGTGAGGGCGGCAGCTTCGACTGGCTCAACGACTTTCCAGCTGACAATGAATTCGGCTTCGACGCTTTCATGGCATCCGTCACTGGCATTGTCATGGGCGGTCGGACCTACGATGTCGTGCGACGCCATTCGGAATGGGCCTATGGCGACTATCCCTGCCTGGTCGCCACCTCACATGCGCCGCATGATCTTCCTTCCAACACGGAGGCGATGTCCGGCACGCCGGCCGAACTGATCGCCAATCTGCGCGACCGTGGTGCCAAAGGCCGAATATGGATGTTCGGCGGCGGCGATCTTGCGCGCCAGTTTCTCGACGCGGGCCTGCTCGACACGGTCGAGATCGGCATCATCCCGATTGTCTTGGGCAGCGGCATCGCCGCATTCGGCGGCAAGCAGCCGGATCGCTGGCTCGACCTGGTCTTTGCCAAGCCGCTCGCGAACGGGGCTATCCACGCGCAATACCGTGTGCGACGCTGAAGGGCTTGACGATCGTCGACCCTTTCGCCCATAGCCCTGAGTAAGTTTTCGTATCTCGATAAGGCTAGATCACCATGGGTTTCAAATGCGGCATCGTCGGGCTGCCCAATGTCGGCAAGTCCACGCTCTTCAACGCGCTGACGCGCACTGCGGCAGCGCAGGCCGCCAACTATCCGTTCTGCACCATCGAGCCGAACACCGGCGAAGTGGCGGTGCCGGACCCGCGCCTGAAAAAGATCGCCGAGGCAGCCAAGTCCAAGGAGATCATTCCGACCCGCATCTCCTTCGTCGACATCGCCGGCCTGGTGCGCGGCGCCTCGAAGGGCGAAGGCCTCGGCAACCAGTTCCTAGCCAACATCCGCGAGGTCGACGCCATCGTCCACGTGCTGCGCTGCTTCGAGGATGACGACATCACCCACGTCGAGGGCCGCATCGACCCCGTCGCCGACGCCGAGACCGTCGAGACCGAGCTGATGCTCGCCGACCTCGAAAGCCTCGAGCGCCGCATCGTGCAGATCCGCAAGCGCGCCGCCAGCAAGGACAAGGAAGCAACCACCGTTCTGCCGATGATGGAGCAGGCGCTTGCCCTGCTGCAGGACGGCAAGCCCGTGCGCATGCTGCTGAACGGCATTGCGGCCGAAGACCTCGCCATCCTGCAGGGCCTGAACCTGCTCACCTCGCATCCCGTGCTCTACGTCTGCAACGTCGCCGAAAGCCAGGCCGCGACGGGCAACGAGCACACCGCAGCCGTCGAGAAGATGGCGACCGCCCAGGGCGCGCGCACCGTGATCATCTCGGCCGCCATCGAAGCGGAAGTGGCACAGCTTCCCGATGAGGAAGCGCAGGAATTCCTGGCCGATCTCGGCCTGGAAGAGCCCGGCCTGGATAAGCTCATCCGCGCCGGCTACGATCTCCTGCACCTCATCACCTATTTCACCGCGGGCCCCAAGGAAACGCGCGCCTGGACCATCCAGAAGGGCACCAAGGCGCCGGGCGCCGCCGGCGTCATCCACACCGACTTCGAGCGCGGCTTCATCCGTGCCCAGACCATCGCCTACAACGACTTCGTCACGCTCGGCGGCGAAGTCGCGGCCAAGGAGGCCGGCAAGGCGCGCGACGAAGGCAAGGAATATGTCGTCCAGGACGGCGACGTGATGATGTTCAAGTTCAACACCTAGAAGTTATGGACGAACATCACACCGTCATCTCCACCGGCCATTCTTGACGGGTCGAATCTCAGCCGCTAAGCGCGGCTGAGCTGTCAGTTTCCGCGTCGACGACCGGCGCACCCCCCTCCTCGATCACGGAGAGCGTTGATGATCAGGGCATATGTGGTCGATGGTGACCGGCTGCGTTCGGTGAACGGGCTGGAAGAGCACAAGGATACTGTGGTCTGGGCTGATCTCCTCAGTCCGACCAAGGACGAGGAGACCGAAATCGAGCGCTGGCTCGGCGTCGGCGTCCCTACCCGCGAGGAGATGGAAGAGATCGAGATCTCCTCGCGCCTCTACACCGAGGACGGCGCGATCTTCATGACCGCCACCCTGCCCTCGCAGACCGAGGAAGAGAACGCGGTCATGTCGCCGGTGACCTTCGTGCTCTCCGGCAACAGGCTGATCACCGTGCGCTATCACGAGCCGCGCGCGTTCCTGACCTTCCCCCTGCGGGCCGAAAAGACGGCCATGGGCTGCACCAAGGGCGATGCCATCCTGATCAGCCTGCTCGAGGCGGTGGTCGACCGTCTCGCCGATGTTCTGGAGCGCATCGGCCACGACATCGACGGCATCTCACGCAGCATCTTCACGCCGAGCTCGGGCAGCCCTTCCAAGCGCGACCGCGATTTCCGCAAGGTGTTCCAGTCCATCGGGCGCAAGGAAGAGCTGACGTCCAACATCCGCGAAAGCCTGATGACCCTGCAGCGCCTGAGCGGCTTTCTCGGCAACGTCATGATGCAAAGCAAGAACAAGGACCTGCGCGCGCGCACCAAGACGCTGTCCCGCGACGTGGCCTCACTGACGGACCACGCCTCGTTCCTGTCCAACAAGATCGTCTTCCTGCTCGATGCCACGCTCGGCATGGTCAATATCGAGCAGAGCGCCATCATTAAGATCTTCTCGGTCGCGGCGGTAATCTTCCTGCCGCCCACCGTCGTCGCTTCCGTCTACGGCATGAACTTCGAGATCATGCCCGAGCTGAAATGGGCGCTCGGCTACCCCTTCGCGCTGTTCCTGATGGTGCTGTCGGCGGTGCTGCCTTACGTCTATTTCAAACGGCGCGGCTGGCTGTAACAACCGGAAGACGCCTCTGGCGCCGCCCTTGCGCTTGCTCGCGGGTGCCATAACGGCCAGAATGGAAGTTCAAAGCTGAACAGGATTCCGCGGATGACGGACAAGAAATGGGCCTATGAGGACCTCGCCGAAGGGGTCTCGATCAATCTCGGCCCGAAACTGGTGACGGCAGGCGAAATCATCGAGTTCGCCAGCGAGTTCGACGCCCAGCCCATGCATCTCGACGAAGAGGCGGGCAAGGCCAGCATACTGGGCGGTCTTTCGGCCTCAGGCTGGCACACATGCTCGATGTTCATGCGGATGATGTGCGACGCGTTCCTGCTCGACTCGACGTCCCAGGGCGCTCCTGGGATCGAATATGCGCGTTGGAAGAAGCCGGTGCTTGCCGGAGACACGCTGAGCGGCCGCAGCACAGTCGTGACAAGGCGCCTGTCGAAGTCGCGGCCCGAACTCGGCTTCGTCACCTTCCGCCACGAACTCTTCAACCAGAAGAACGAGAACGTCTTCGAGCTGGAAAACACCGCCATGTTCCTGACACGCGAGGCCACGGCATGACGCTCGACGAATTCTTCGACATCGGCGTCACGGTTACGCTCGGCTCGCACACTTTTACGCCGGAAGCGATCAAGGCGTTCGCGCGCAAATACGACCCGCAGCCCTTCCATGTCGACGAGAAACTGGCCGAAGGCACCGTGTTCGGCCGGCTCTGCGCTTCGGGCTGGCACACCACCGCCACCTGGATGCGCTACAACCTCGCCCAGCTGACCGAAGTGGGCGACAAGGGCTGGTCCGAGCCTGGTCCGGCCCCCGAATACGGCCCCTCCCCGGGCTTCAAGAACCTGAAGTGGCTGAAGCCGCTCTATGCCGGCGAGACCGTCACCTTCACACGCACCGGCCTCGACCATCGGCCGATCGCCAGCCGCCCCGGCTGGCGGGTCCTGACCTTGCGTGGCGAGGCATTCGACTCCACCGGCGACAAACTGCTGGAATTCGAGAGTGCGGTGCTGGTGAAGGCTGGCGGAGAGGTCTGGCGGGTGCCCTGCTGAAGGCGCAGCCGCAATTCCTCTCCGAACAATCCGTCTAAGGTCTGCCTACGGACTGATGCTGTCCGCGTTGTCCCAGGCAGGCGCAGGGAGCCGTGAGCACGGCTCCCACATCCGTTGGCTTCAGTGCCCTTCGAAGCTGATCAGCGTGCGCACAGGCACGTCCAGCGCCTCGAGCTTCCTGCGTCCGCCGAGGTCCGGCAGATCGATCACGAAGCAGGCCGCGACGATTTCAGCGCCCATCTGGCGCAGCAGTTTGGCGGCAGCCTCGGCGGTGCCCCCGGTGGCGATCAGGTCGTCCACGAGGATGACCTTCTCACCCGGAACCACGGCATCCTTGTGCATCTCCATCTCGTCCAGCCCGTATTCGAGGCTGTAGGCGATACGCACGGTGTCGTGCGGCAGCTTGCCCTTCTTGCGGATCGGCACGAAGCCGGCCGAAAGCTGATGCGCGATCGCGCCGCCGAGGATGAAGCCGCGCGCCTCGATGCCGGCGATCTTCTCGATCTTGGAGCCGGCGTAAGGGTGCACCAATTCGTCGATGGCGCGGCGGAAGGCGCGCGCATCGCCCAGCAGAGTGGTGATGTCACGGAACATCACGCCCGGTTTCGGGTAATCCGGAATGTTCCGGATCGAGGAGGTCAGCATTTCGTCGAGGTCGGACTTCATGGGCTTGGTTCCCGTTACCCGTTAGTTTTGCCGCTATGGGCATCAAAAGAAAAGGGCGCCGCAGCGCCCTTTTCACTATTCCGCCGTAGCGGTTTATCCGGGTTAGTGAGCGACGTTCGCCCACACCTTGCGCTTGGTCACGTAGATCAGGCCGGCGAAGAGCAGCATGAACACCATGACGCGGAAGCCGGTCTGCTTGCGGATTTCCAGATGCGGCTCGGCAGCCCACATCAGGAAGGCAGAGACGTCGCGCGAATACTGGTCGACCGTCTGGGGCGCACCGTCGTCGTAGGTCACCTGGCCGTCCGAGATCGGCTTGGCCATCGCCAGCGACTTGCCGTTGATGAAGTACGGGTTGTAGTGCGTGCCCTCGGCGATCTCCATGCCTGCGGGCGGCTGCTGGTCGTAGCCGTTCAGCAGGGCGTGGATGTAGTCCGGACCACCTTCGGCATACTGGGTGAAGATGTCGAAGATGAAGGTCGGGAAGCCGCGCTCGACCGTGCGAGCCTTGGCCAGAAGCGACATGTCCGGCGGAACCGCGCCGTTGTTGGCGGCAGCCGCGGCGGCGTCGTTCGCGAACGGCGCCGGGAAGTGGTCGTTCGGCGTGGCCTTGCGGGTGAACATCTCGCCTTCCGCGTTCGGGCCGTCCTGGACCTCGTACTCGGCGGCGAAGGCCTTCACCTGGGCTTCGGAGTAACCGAGATCCTGCAGTGTGCGGAACGCCACCAGGTTCATCGAGTGACAGGCCGAACAGACTTCCTTGTAGACCTTGAGGCCGCGCTGGAGCTGCGCCCGGTCATAGGTTCCGAACGGGCCGGCGAAGGTCCACTTCTCCTGCACCGGGTGGATGATCGGGAAGTGGGCCGGCTCTGCTGCGTTGTGGCCTTCCTCGGCGGCGAGAGCGGCACCGAAGGTGCCGGCCATGACCAGACCGAAAGCAGCCAATCCGTTGAGAATCTTTTTCATGCGGATATTCCTCTCAAGATTCTCGCTTAGCCTTTGGTTTCCGGGGATGCGGTCGCACCCGTGGGGTGAACCGGAGCACCGCCCTTGTTCTTCTCGAGCACGGCTTCGGTGATCGAGTTCGGCAGGCGCCGAGGGGTCTCGATCAGGCCGAGCACCGGCATGATGACGAGGAAGAACGCGAAGTAGTACAGGGTCGACATCTGGGCCAGCGCCACATAGGTGCCTTCCGCCGGACGCGAGCCGAGCCAGCCAAGGAAGATGGCGTTGGCGACGAAGAGCCAGAAGAAGAGCTTGTACCAGGGACGATAGGACGCCGAACGGACCTTCGAGGTGTCGAGCCACGGCACGAAGAACAGCACCGCGATCGAGCCGAACATGGCCAGCACGCCGCCGAGCTTGGAGTCGATCGGGCCAATGTTGAAGGTGATGGCGCGCAGGATCGCGTAGAACGGCAGGTAGTACCATTCGGGCACGATGTGGGCCGGGGTCTTCAGCGAGTTGGCCTGGATGTAGTTATCCGGGTGGCCGAGGTAGTTCGGGATGTAGAAGACGAAGTAGGCGAACACCAGGCCGAACACGATCATGCCGAACGCGTCCTTGATGGTCGCATAGGGCGTGAAGGCCACGACGTCGGTCTTCGACTTCACTTCAATGCCGGTCGGGTTGGTCTGGCCGACGACATGCAGCGCCCAGACGTGCAGCACCACGACGCCGGCGATCATGAACGGCAGCAGGTAGTGCAGAGCGAAGAAGCGGTTCAGCGTCGGGTTGTCGACCGAGAAGCCACCCAGCAGCAGCTGCTGGATCCAGTCACCAACCACAGGAATGGCGGTGAAGAAGCCGGTGATGACGGTTGCACCCCAGAAGCTCATCTGGCCCCACGGCAGCACGTAGCCCATGAAGCCCGTGGCCATCATCAGGAGATAGATGATACAGCCCAGGATCCACAGCAGCTCGCGCGGAGCCTTGTAGGAACCGTAGTAGAGGCCGCGCATGATGTGCACGTAGACGGCGATGAAGAACATCGAGGCGCCGTTGGAATGCAGGTAGCGCAGGAGCCAGCCCGAATTCACGTCGCGCATGATCTTCTCGACCGACTGGAACGCCAGCGATGTGTCGTTGGCATAGTGCATGGCCAGCACGATACCCGTGAGGATCTGCGCCATCAGCATCAGCGAGAGAATGCCGCCGAACGTATAAGCGTAGTTCAGGTTACGCGGCACAGGGTAGGAAACGAAGGAATCATGGACGAGGCGCGGCAAGGGCATGCGCGCATCCATCCAGCGTCCGAGGCCCGTCTTGGGCGAATAGGTAGAATGTCCACCGCTCATGGAATTAAGTCCCCTCAGCCGATCCGGATGGTGGTGTCGGAAATGAACGAAAATACCGGCACAGCCATGTTCTGCGGCGCCGGGCCTTTGCGGATACGGCCGGCCGTATCGTAGTGCGAACCGTGGCACGGGCAGAACCAGCCACCGAAATCACCCTGGTGGCCGAGCGGCACGCAACCCAGATGGGTGCAGACGCCAACCATGACGAGCCAGTTTTCCTTCTCCTTGCCAGCCGAGCGGTCGGCGTCGGTCGCCTGCGCGTCGCTGGGAAGGTTGGCATTGCGTGCCACCGGATCCTTAAGCTGATCCAGCGCCACTTCCTGCGCGGCCTTCACCTCTTCCGGCGTGCGGTTGCGGATGAAAACCGGCTTGCCCCGCCACTTGACCGTCAGAGACATACCCGGCGTCAGCGATGACACGTCGACCTCGATGGACGACGCTGCAAGCGTCGATGCATCGGGGCGCATCTGGTCGATGAAGGGCCAGGCGATTGCCGCCGCGCCCACGACTCCGGCCGTGCCGGTCGCCACAAAGAGAAAGTCACGACGGGTTGGGTCGATCGTATCGTTTGCGCTCACGGGAATATGATCCTTTCGCCTTACCCTCGCCGGCGGTAGAGCCCCCGCTCAATTTGTCGATAGCCCGGCCCGCATAGCGGAACAGGCTGACGCAATCCTCCGGCATTCGGGATCGGTTTATGCGTGAAGAACACGCTTGTCCAGACGGCAAGACAGAGGCAGGGCAGATTGTCGCGGGTTAGGCACAGGCCACTTCAAAAGGCCAAATTGTGGGCCAAGCCTCACATCGCCCCCAGCCGCACCAGAACCTCGCGCGGGATGGCGTAGTCGCGGATCACGTCGTCATGCCGGCGCAGGCCGCAAAGCTCGCGCTGGATGAAATAGGCATGCACCGATTCGGCCGCCGCCTTGAGGAGCACGACCCGCTCCTCGGCCGGGCCATTATGATCGCGCAGGCGGACAACCGCCTGTTCGGCGCGCCGCCCTGCCCTGCCGAGCGAGACCGCCATTTCCTCGGCGAGTTCGTGCCCAAGCACATCCACCCCGTTCTGCTTGCCGGGACCGCGTTGGCTGGGAGGTCTGAGAGACATCGCGCCCTCCTATTCGGCCGCCAGCCGTTCGGCGAGGAACCCGCCGGACTGACGCTTCCAGAGCTGCGCATAGAGGCCGTCGCGAGCGATCAGCTCCTCATGCGTGCCTTCCTCGACGATTCTGCCGCCGTCGATGACGATCAGCCGGTCGAGCGCTGCGATGGTGGAAAGCCGGTGCGCGACGGCGATCACCGTCTTGCCCTCCATCATTCGGTACAGGTTCTCCTGGATCGCCGCCTCGACCTCCGAGTCGAGGGCCGAGGTCGCCTCGTCGAGGATCAGGATCGGAGCATCCTTCAGCATCATGCGCGCGATTGCCACGCGCTGCCGCTGTCCGCCCGACAGCTTCACGCCGCGCTCGCCGACATGGGCGTCATAGCCCTGCCGATCCTTTGGATCGGAAACGCCGAGAATGAAATCATGCGCCGCCGCCCGCTCGGCCGCATCCTCAATCTCGGCCTGCGTCGCGCCCTCGCGGCCATAGCCGATATTGTCGCGGATCGAGCGGTGCATCAGCATCGCCTCCTGGCTGACCACGCCGAACTGCGCGCGCAGCGAGGCCTGCGTCACCTCGCGCACATCGTGGCCGTCGACGAGTATCCGCCCCTTCTCGACGTCGAACAGGCGCAGCAGCAGGTTGACGATGGTGGTCTTGCCCGCGCCGGACGGGCCGATCAGCGCGACGCGCTCGCCCGGCCGGATATGCAGGCTGAGGTCGTCGATGATGCCGCTGCCCGCGCCATAGTGGAAGGAGACGTTCTCGAAGCGGATGTCGCCCATCGCGCGCGGTATCACAGTGGCATCGGGCGCATCACGAATCGCCGGCGGCACCGAGAGCGTGCCGGTGGCATCCTGGATCGTCGAATAGGAGCGGATCAGCCCGTTGATGTTGAACATCATCCAGCCCGACATCTGGTTGAGCCGGAAGACCAGCCCGAGCGCAGACGCAATGGCGCCCGAGGTGATTCCGCCGCCGGTCCATTTGGCGATGCAGAGGGCTGCGATCGAAGCCATCATCAGGCCGTTGGTGAAGGCCACCGCAGTACGCACCGTGGTGATTGCCCGCGTCAGCCGGATGACGGAGTCGTAGAGCCCCACCATGCCCTCGCGCACGAAGGCGTGCTCGCGACTGCCGCTGTCATAAAGTTTTACGGCGATGATGTTGGTGAAGGCGTCGACCATGCGGCCATTGAAGATGGAGCGCTGGTCGGCGGCCGCTCGGCCGGACTTGCGCATCTCAGGCAGCAGGAAGCGGATGATCATCACATAGCCGACGAACCACACTGCCACCACCACGCCCATCCATGGATCGAGCGCCATCAGGATCGTGGCGGCCAGCACCACGAAGGTCAGGAACGACCACATGGTCTGCAGCACGTTGACGATGAAGTCGCCGACAGACTCGCCACCCTGCATGATCTTGGTGGCGATGCGCCCGGCAAAGTCGTTCTGGTAGAAGCCGTAGGGCTGTTCGATCACGCGGCGGAACGCCTGCCAGCGCACCATGGAAAAGAAGCCCGGCACGATGACCTGCTGCTCGGCCACTGCCGAAGCCACCATCACCGCCGTGCGCACCACAAGAAGCAGCGCCAGAAGTGCTGCCAGCTGCGGCCAGTGATCGGCGATGAGGGTCTGCGGCGAGGACCTATCGAGCAGGTCGATCAGCCAGCCGACAGACCAGTAAAGGGCTGCATCGACCGCGCCGGCCAGTCCGCCGACGACGAGCAGCAGGAGGAACGGCCCCTTCGCCTGCATGGCAAAATAGAGGATGAACCGCCAGGCGTTGCTTGGCAGGACCTCGCGGTCGGTGTCATGGAACGGGTCGATCCAGCCTTCGACCTTCCGCCACATCCTCTCCAGCAAGCCTTTCTCCTTCATCAACCCGGTCTTGGCGTCCGCCCCTCTTTAGGTCGGGCGGTGGGGCACCGCCGTGGCGCCCCACCAATATAGGTTCTCGAAACCGCAAAACATCGGCGGAATGACGGCCACCTTTTCCGGCCCGGAAATCCGCATCCTCATTCGGCGGCGATTTCCTTTTCGACCGGCGTGGCTTCCACCTCATGCGGCAGGAAGCCGCCGGACTGGCGCATCCACAACTGAGCGTAAAGTCCGCCGTGCGCGACAAGTTCCTCGTGCGAGCCCTGCTCGACGATCCGGCCCTTGTCCATGACGATCAGCCGGTCCATCGCCGCGATGGTGGACAGCCGGTGCGCGATCGCGATCACCGTCTTGCCCTCCATCAGCCGATAGAGGTTTTCCTGGATCGCCGCCTCGACCTCGGAGTCGAGCGCCGAGGTGGCCTCGTCCAGGATCAGGATCGGCGCGTCCTTCAGCATGACACGGGCGATCGCGATGCGCTGGCGCTGACCGCCAGAAAGCTTCACGCCACGCTCGCCGACATGCGCCTCATAGCCCTTGCGGCCCTTGGCGTCGGCCAGCGTCGCGATGAACTCGCTCGCCGAGGCGCGGCGTGCTGCTTCCGCCATGGCCTCGTCGCCGGCATCGGGACGGCCGTAGAGGATGTTCTCGCTGACCGAACGATGCAGCAGCGAGGTATCCTGCGTGACCATGCCGATCTGCGCGCGGAGCGAATCCTGCGCCACCGCCGAGATGTCCTGCCCGTCGACGGCGATGCGGCCGCTTTCGAGGTCGTAGAAGCGCAGCAGCAGGTTGACCAGCGTCGACTTGCCCGCACCCGAGCGACCGACCAGGCCGACCTTTTCGCCGGGCTTGATGGTCAGCGACAGGTTCTCGATGACGCCCTTGCCCTGGCCGTAGTGGAAGCCGATCTTGTCGAACTCGATCTCGCCCTTGCGGACCGAGAGCTCGGGCGCATTGGGCTTGTCCTCGACCAGCCGCGGCAGCGAGATCGACGTGATGCCGTCCTGCACCGTGCCGATGTTCTCGAACAGGCCGGAGACCTCCCACATGATCCACTGCGACATGCCCCAGAGCCGGAGCACCAGGCCGATGGCCACTGCGACTGCGCCAACCGTGACGATCTCGTCCAGCCACAGGCTGATCGACAGCGCGCCGACCGAAATCAGCAGCAGCGAGTTGAGGCCGTAGACGACCATGTAGAACTGCGTCACGAGACGCCCTTGCGCGTAGGCGGTTCGCATGAAATCGCTCATGCCCTCGCGCGCATAGGTGGCCTCCCGCTGTGCATGGGAAAAGAGCTTCACCGTCTGGATGTTGGTGTAGCTGTCGACGATCCGCCCGGTCATCAGCGAGCGGGCATCGGCCTGCGCCGCTCCGACCTTGCCGAGCCGCGGCACGAAGAACCGCAGCGCAAGGAGATAGCAGACCAGCCACACCAGCAGCGGCGCCGTCAGCCGCCAGTCGGCCGAGCCGACGATGACCAGCACGCCCAGGAAATAGACGATCACATAGTTCAGCACCTCGACGAACTTGATGACCGTCTCGCGTACCGCCAGCGCCGTTTGCATCAGCTTGGCGGCGATGCGGCCTGCGAACTCGTCCTGGTAGAAGGCCATCGACTGGTTCAGCAGGTAGCGATGCACCTGCCAGCGGATGCGCATCGGATAGTTGCCGAACAGCGTCTGGTACGTATTGAAGGACGACAGCGACACCGTCAGCGGCAAGGCGACGCCGACGACCAGCACCATGCCCGCAAGCTTCCACCACTCCGTCTGAAGGAACGTGGCCCGATCATGCGCCGACAGCCAATCGACGATGTTGCCGAGGAAGCCGAACATCCAGACTTCCATGATGGCGATCAGCGCCATGGTAATCGCCGCGATCAGCACGAACGGCCAGGCGGGCTTCGTGAAATGCCAACAGAACGCGACCAGCGTCCGCGGCGGCTCGATGGGTTTGTCCGCGGGAAACGGATCCAGTCTTTGTTCAAACCAGCGAAACATCTTCATTCTCTTCAAATCATGTCATGCGGCGCGCTTCAGCGGGCGCTCGCATGCATCTTCGGTCGTAATTTCACCGGCCTCGCCGGCTCCGCCTTTCGCAGCAGAGTCGGCCGCGCCAATGTAGGATATCGGGTCGGCCGCGCCGACCCTCTCGCACATCGCTCCTGACATGGTCGCGACAGGAGCTTTCATGGGCACATCGCGACGGACGATTTCGCCAAGCCAGTCGATCAGTCGCCGTAGCGGCGAGCGATAGCCCGGATCAGGACCGGCGTCCCAGGGGTCGATATCGGGCAGGCCGCCGCGCCGCCGGTGTCCTTCATATGGGTGCTCGAGCGGCACGCGCGCACCCATGGCCAGCGCCCAGGCGGCCAGCTTTCGCTCGCTGCGGCTCAAGCCGCCGGCAGCGCGGCGGCCCGGATTGGAAGGCAGGTCAGACGGGGCATCGGGCCCCTTGGCAAACGGAAAAAACATCGCAAAATTCCTTCGGGAACGGAGAAACTGTTCCGGCGGAAATCGAGACGATGCTGTTTGGAAATGTCAGGAAGTAAAAAGCGTCGAACCGAAACCGCCGTCAGGCCTTACGGCCTCGGTGGAGCCAAAACATACGTACAGCCATGCTTTCCTCCTTCGGTTCGAGTTGACAATGCGGGCTCTATAGACCCAAACGGCTCGAAAAGCCATGCCGGCCGGAAACTTTCTCGCCACAACAGGGCAATCGTTGCCATCAGGCAACAGATTAGCGGAGACGAATATTGACCCAAGGCATCCGCATCGCGCTCTACCAGCCCGACATCGCCGGCAATACTGGCACGATATTGCGCATGGCTGCCTGCTTCGGCCTTGCCGTCGACATCATCGAGCCAGCCGGCTTCGACCTCTCCGACCGCAATTTGCGCCGGGCCGGGATGGACTATCTCGAAATGGCCGCCCTTAAGCGCCATGTCGATTTCGCGGCCTTCGATGCCTGGCGGATTTCCGAAGGCCGCAGGCTTGTCCTGTTCAGCACCAAGGCCACCCTGTCCTACACCGAATTCCACTACGCCGACGGCGACGTAATATTGTTTGGCCGCGAATCTGCGGGCGTACCCGACCATGTGCACGACCGCGCCGACGAACGGCTTCTCATTCCCATGCGCGGCGGCGGCCGCAGCCTGAACCTTGCCCTGAGCGCGGCGATCGCCGCCAGCGAAGCGATGCGGCAGCTCGGCTGACAGGTCCACCACGCCCGGAGAATGATCCCGAAAAGCTGCAGACTTTTCGGACAAGATCATGCGGCAAAAACAAAAGCTTACAGCGCTGTTGTGATTCAACGTGCGAGCATCTTGACCCAAAACCACCGCAAACCGCCCAACGCGCCGTCCGCGCCGCGTCAGCCATCCCGCGATTGCCAGTCTCATGAACATCCATCCATCCTTCGATTTGCGTGCCGAAGGATGACCTGCTACAACCTCAACTTAACTTTAGGTCAAGCTGGAATTCGTTATGGTCAGGGAATTTACGGTCGGCGAAGTGGCAAGCCGCAGCGGCGTGGCGGTTTCCGCGCTGCATTTCTATGAAAGCAAGGGCCTGATCCGGAGCCACCGCACCGCCGGAAATCAGCGGCGCTACAGCCGCGACGTGCTCAGGCGCGTCGCCGTCATCCGTGTTGCGCAGGAAATCGGCCTTTCGCTTGCCGACATTGCAGCCGCCCTCGCCTCGCTGCCGGACGGCCGTACGCCGACGCGCGAGGACTGGCGGGTGCTGTCGGAAGGCTGGGCGTCCGATCTCGACCGGCGTATCCTGCAGATGCAGAAGCTGCGCGACGGCCTCACCGGCTGCATCGGCTGCGGTTGCATGTCGCTGGAGCACTGCCCGCTGCACAATGCGCATGACCGTCTCGCCGCCGAGGGCCCCGGCCCCAGGCGTCTGCTGGTCGAAACAGCAGGAAAGGCAGCGCCGCCTAGTCGGACGTAGGCAGGCGCCGGATGGTGAATTCGATGACGTCGCCGGGGCGTTCGAACCAGCTCTCGATGCTCGTCCAATAGGCCTGCTTCGGCCAGCGGTCGAACCACTCCTTCGCCTTGGCGCGCGCATCGGATCGCGGCAGCACGTAGGTTTCGCGCAGGAAACCGTCGCGCGGCATGCGCGCACGCGCCGCCCGGCTCTCTTCGAGCCTCTTCTTCAGACCATCCAGTGGCGGTCTTGTCGGGGTACTCACGAGGAACTCCTTGACCCAGATCACCAAGAGATTAGGGATCGCGGTGAAAAAATACGAGTCATTTGTGGATGCGCCCGTCCCTATGGAACTCAGGCATCCCTGATCAAGTGGAGTTGGTATGGAACGCCCCGAAATCCCAGTCGGCTTGCCGGCCGACATCGAGGACAAGAAGGAAACGGCTCGTCAGTGGTTCGAGGAACTGCGTGACCGCATCCGCGCCGCCTTCGAACAGCTCGAGGACGAGGTAACCGGACCGCAGACCGACCGCGCGGCGGGCCGTTTCGAGCGGACCCCCTGGCAGCGCGACGAAGGCAAGGGCGGCGGCGGCATCATGTCGATGATGCATGGCCGCGTCTTCGAGAAGGTCGGCGTGCACACCTCCACCGTTTACGGCGAATTCTCGCCTGAGTTCCGCAAGCAGATGCCCGGCGCCGAGGAAGACCCGCGCTTCTGGGCAAGCGGCATCTCGCTGATTGCGCACCCCTGGAACCCGAACGTTCCAGCCGTGCACATGAACACGCGCATGGTGGTGACCTCGCGCCAGTGGTTCGGCGGCGGCGCCGACCTTACACCTGTGCTCGACCGGCGCCGCACGCACGAAGACCCCGATACGATGGCCTTCCACAAGACGATGGAATTCACCTGCGGCAAGCATCCGGCCGTGGCCGACTACGCCAAGTACAAGGCCTGGTGCGACGAGTATTTTTATCTCCCGCACCGCAACGAGGCGCGCGGCATCGGCGGCATCTTCTATGACTGGCTGCACTCGCCCGAGGAAAAGGGCGGCTGGGACGCCGATTTCCGCTTCACGCAGGATGTCGGCCGCTCCTTCCTCGTCGTCTACCCGCATCTGGTGCGCCGCAACTTCAACACCGCCTGGTCCGACGCCGACCGCGACGAGCAGCTCATCCGCCGTGGCCGCTATGTCGAGTTCAACCTGCTCTACGACCGCGGCACGATCTTCGGCCTGAAGACCGGCGGCAACGTCAACTCGATCCTGTCGAGCATGCCGCCGGCGGTGAAGTGGCCGTAAACGGCCAACCACGCGTCGCTCAGTTCCCGAATTGATGACAAGTTGTCGGGCATCTCCTGTTGCCCGATGACGGATTGAAACACATTGTGATTGAAACTTGCCGTTTCGTCAGCCTGCTGTCATCGGCTTGCTTTGAACGGCAGATAATCGGTTTTCTCGGCTCGACTGACCGTCGGCCGATGGTTGTCCGTTTCCGGCGGCCAAACGCACCCTAGAATGTTGGTTAACTTTTCGCTGACAGTGTCCAGGCATGGCAAAGAAAACGTTTATCGGCACCCTGTCCCTTCTGCTCGCCCTTGGCGTGGCTGGCGTCGCCAGCGCGCGCGACCTATCTGACTGCGAACGTAACGGATCGCAGGCAAGGATGGCTGCTTCGAGCACGAACAAGGAAAAACTGGTCGCCCCCCCCGCCAGCGCCTCCGGCTGTCCGGACCTTTCGGCCGATGCGAAGGCGGCTGCCCCCGCCGCCCAGCCTGATACGGCCAATGCGAGCCCCGCGCCGCAGGCTCCGGCAACTGGTGCCCTCCCCGCCGAGGTCGGCGCCAGCTCGATCATCCACGCCAAGGATTTCACCGTGCTCGTCAAGCGGCCGGAAAATCCCTCGGCCGAAACGCTGGTGCTGCTGCACGGCTCGGGCGGCGACGAGACGACATTGATGTCTCTTGCCTCGCGCATGGCGCCGCGCGCAGTGCTGATGGGCGTGCGCGGCCGCGTCGTGCAGGACGGCAAGAAGCGCTGGTACAAGCGCATCACCCCTACCCAGTTCGACCAGAACGACATCCGCGGCGAAGCCAACGCATTCGCCAATTTCCTCGCCGGCATGGTGAAGGTGAAGAAGCTCGACCTCGATCACACCACCTTCCTGGGCTACTCGAACGGCGCCAATCTGCTGGCCGCGCTTTCGGTGCTCCATCCGGGCCTGATCGAACGTGCGATCCTGCTGCGGCCGATGTCGGTGCTGGACAAAGTGCCTGAGGTCAGCCTGTCGGGCACGCGCTTCCTCGTGGTGGCAGGGGGGGCCGACCAGACCTACGCGCCTCTCGCGCCGGCGCTCGAAGCCATGCTGCGCGATCACGGCGCACGCCTGGAAGTGCGCACGATCAAGGCCGACCACGGTCTCGGCGACGAAGATGTCAAGGTCGTCGGCGATTGGCTGGCACGTGCGAGCGCCGTGTCTTTGAACTGACGAGCGCCCTCAAGAATCGAGTGGACGGACGCCCACAGGCAGCCTCATCTGGGCCGACGGCTGCTTCGCACGTCCGAACGAATAGAAAGGCCCGCGCCGGGGCACCGGAGCGGGCCTGATCAACCGCTAAGCCTCACTTGCCGGAATGCTTATGAGCTTCGGTCGTGTGACGGTGGGCATGTTCGCTGTGTTCGACGGCGGCCGATGAGTGCTTTTTGGCCTCGTCGTGGCGTCCCTGTTCATGTTCATGCGCAGCGCTGCGGTGATGATGAGCAGCCGCGGCATGGTGGGCCGCGGCGTTGTGATGATGCTCTGATGCCGGGTGCTTTGCCATGACACGTTCCTTTTCCTGGTTGACAGGTGGCCAAACAACAACCGTTTGCACCTAAGGTTCCACGCGCCCGAACGCGCAACCCGTCTCGGCAATGCCTCAGAAGGTCGGTCGGGGAAAATGGAAAGCGAGGCTCATCTAGTGAGGCACTTCCTGAGAAAATGCAGCCAAGTGTCGTTGCGCCGGATCGTCAGGCGCGGCAGGCCAAAGGAGTCGTCCTCCTTGCGGGCGCGCCGCCGCGCGGTTGTCGTGGCGTAATCATAGGCCGCATCGCGCGCGAGCTTGCGCATATCTCCATTCTCGTCGCCATAAGGATAGCAAAACGAGGTCACCGCTTCGCCAATCATGTCCTGCAGTATCTCACGCGATAGCGCGATCTGCTTTCTTGCTTCCTCCCAGGGCACTTGCGGCAGATGCACATGGTCGAGTGTATGCGAGCCGACTTCATGCCCGAGTGCCGCCCATTCCCGCATCTGGGCAACCGACATGCAGGGAGCCTGCACCCCGCCGAACGGAATATCCCAGGCATTTTGCCCGCCAACCTGATTGGCGACGAAGAAATTGGTCGCCGTGAAGCCATGCGCTTGCAGCACGAGCAGAGCTTTTTCGTAGACGTTGAGAAAGCCGTCGTCGAAGGTGATTGCGGCCACTTTGCCGGTCTTTTCGCCTCGGATATAGGGCATCGCCTCGCGCAGCGATAAGCCCTGGTAGCCAAGCCGCTTCAGCCAGTTCATTTGCCGGCGGAACGCGTCGGGATGAACGATCATGCTGCGAAACGGCACCCGCCGGACAGGCGGAATATCGATCTGGTGATAGAGAAGGATCGGTACGAACACCATTTCCGGCAAAGACTTCCGCCCCTGTTTCACGATCTGCGCGAAAAGGCAAACGGATGAAGTCGCCAGATTTCAGATGCGAGCAGGCCGTCGCAAAAGCGGCACCAAAGCCGGCGTTCAAAGCGACATCATCCTCGATGACGAGGCCTGCATCGAGGTTCTGGGTTACGATGGCCTGCCAGGCCTTCCGATGTGAAAGGAAACAGGCGATCTCGTTGGTGCTCAATGCAAACGGGTAGCGCGGCCGGTGCAATTGGCGGCGATAGACGCGGTCGATCTCAGGCTTCGACAAGGCGAGACTATCCACGGCGTCTATGATTTCCGCTTCGACCGGAAGTTCGGCAACCAGGCGACTTACCTGTTCACGCCGGTTCTCTGCCCGCTTCAAATAGATGATGAATGCTTTGATTGTCTTCTGGGACGAGTGAGATTGACTTTCCGTCGACGAAACAGCACCGCCCATCATCTTCGCATCCAAAACGTGTTGCTAATATTTCCAAGCCAGCGGAATAATCCTGCGAGCCGCAATAGCGCCCGTCTATCAGAAATCAATAAAAATGCGACAGGCTTTCTTCGGAGTACTTTCGGGGAAGCCAATCCAGAGCGCGCCGATATCGACGGCGCCAAGAGCCCGCCGACGATCCCAACCACGGTTTCACCGTGGTCGACGGCTACCTACCTCAGCGTGCCTGCGCCCCTCACTTCGTGCAGCCAGTCAGCTGCTTCTCCTCAATCGAGAATACGCCCTTCTCCTTGACCTCCACGTTCTTCACCACACAGGTCCGACCGGTCTTGTCCGTGAGCTTGGCATCATAATTGCCGGCCGGCGTGTCGCGGATGAGCAACCTTTCATCGTGGTCGACCGAGCCATCGGGGTCGTTCTTCGTCTGGTTCTTGCCCCAGCTTTCGGTTCCGGCCGGCGCCAGGTAAAACTCCGTGACGGTGTTTTCGGTCAGGTTCCAGAACTGCTGCTTGTTATTGGCGGCGTTTGCGGAGCCTGAGATCAAAAGCAATGTGACGGCAATACTTAGAGCACGCATCGTTTCCTCCCGGAACATGTGCTAACGGGCGGCATGCTATCATGATCTTGTGCATCGCTCGACTGGCGGTTGCGGCTCGACAAGGCCGGCGATCGGAACCAGTTGACGGCGGGAGCCTGGAGGGCAATCCTTGGGCAATGCCTAAGAAGCCCCCAAAGGGCGGGACGAATGTCCCGCTTGATCTCAATGATCATCGAAACGGGACGAAACAGGCAGATTACGCAATGAAAACAAAGGGAGAAAAGCCATGAAAGAGTTTCAATGCGGCTCACTCGTCCCCGGCTGTGACTGGCACACCCGCCACCAAGAGGAGGCGGAAATCATCCGCCGCGCGGTCGAGCACATGCGCGAAACCCATGGCGAGACGATCATCCGCGAAACGATGATCGAGGCGATCCGCTCGCGGATCGAAAAGGTTCGCGACGCCGCCTGAGAGCTAAGTGCCGCCCAAAATCTCAATCAACCGTCTTGAGGCTATCGGCGGCGCGTTCGAGCAGCGCGCCGCGTTCGAGGGAAAAACCTGAATCGATCCAGGCATTTTCGAGCCCACGTAGCATCTCGCCCACCTTCGGCCCCTTGCCGACGCCAAGCGCCGCAAGGTCTTTGCCATTAATTGGAAATTCCGGCCGCTGCCATTTCGCGGCAAAGCCGAGAAGGCGCGAATAGCCGCCCGCTTCCATCATCGCCTTGTCGTCCTGCACCGCCTTGCTCCGGGCAGAAGCCAGCGCCAGCTTCAGCCGGTCGGCAATGCCGCCGGGATCGCCGCGATAGAGCACTTTTGCAAAGGCGCCTTCGGTCAGCGTCGGCGCCGGCGTGTCCGAGCGCGCCCACTCCGCCAGCCGATTGGCCTCAGCGCGCGACATCCGCAGCCGCTCCGCCATCGCGGCCATGCGCACCGCGTCCGGTGGCACGATGGCTTCCAGCCGCAGCATTGGATCGGCCGGCCAGCCGAGTGACGCCTCGGTGGCCACCAGCGCATGAATGGCGTCGATGCCCCACTTCTCGCTTTCCGGCAGGATGCGCGTCAGCACCCCGGCCTGCCGCATCCACAGAAGCGCACGCGAGGGATCGGGCGCAGACAGCAGCTTCTTGAGCTCGCTCCACACCCGTTCGGCCGACAGCCCGTCGAGCCCCTCCTTCAGCCGCGCGCAGGCCTTCAGCCCCTCAGCGTCCGGCCGCCCCGCGCCATACCAGGCAAAGAACCGGAAGAAGCGCAGGATGCGCAGAAAATCCTCGCGGATGCGCGTTTCCGCGTCGCCGATGAAGCGCAATGTCCGGTTTTCGAGGTCGGCAAGGCCACCGACCAGATCGACCACATGCCCGTCCGCCTCGGCGTAGAGCGCGTTGATGGTGAAGTCGCGCCGTTCGGCGTCAAGCTTCCAGTCGCGGCCGAAATGCACCTTGGCGCGGCGTCCGTCGGTTTCGATGTCGGCGCGCAGCGTCGTCACCTCGAACGGCCGCCCGCCCGCCACCACGGTGATGGTGCCATGCTCGGCCCCGGTCGGAATGGCCTTGAAGCCGGCCGCCTTGGCGCGGCGCATGGTTTCGTCCGGATTGGTCGTGGTCGCGATGTCGACGTCCGAAACCGGCTGCCCCAGAAGCGCGTTGCGCACCGCACCGCCGGCGATGCGCGCCTGCTCGCCATCCGCGTTCAGGGCCGCAAGCAGCGCCTGCAGCTTCGCGTCGTCCAGCCAGTCCGCCTTGCCGGCGATCGTCGCGCTGCCGCTCATGTATAAAACCTTTCATAGAGGGTCCGGATGATGCCGGCCGTGACGCCCCAAATGCGCTGGCCGCCATAGGGCATGTCGTAATAGACCCATTTGCGGTCGTCCCAGACGCGGCTGTTCTGATGATGATTGGCCGGGTCCATCAGGAAGCGCAGCGGCACCTCGAAGGCCACGTCCACCTCATGCGCATTGAGCTTCAGGTGAAAGCCCGGCTGCACGATGCCGAGCACCGGCGCGATGCGATAGCCGCTGCCCGACACATAGTCCGGCATGCGCCCGATGACCTCGATGTGGCCGGCGTCGAGCCCGATTTCCTCCTGAGCCTCGCGTAGCGCGGCAAATTCCGGTGTCGGGTCGGTGGCGTCGATGCGCCCGCCCGGAAAGGCCACCTGGCCGGAATGGCTGCGCAGCTTCTCGGCCCGCTTGGTCAGGATGACGCTAGCCTCATCGCCGTGATCCACCACCGGGATCAGCACGGCGGCCGCGCGGAGATTGTCTCGCTTGATCAGGTCCCCGAAGCCGGGATTGAAATAATGGTCGCCATAGTCGTGCCTGGCATCTTCCGGATGCAGGCGCACCACACGCTCGCGAAAGTCGCGTGCGGAAAAATGCGATGCGGCAACCTTGTCCATGGCTCAGGCACTCAGCCGCTGCAGCTTCTCCAGCGGCATGATTGGAAACACGGCCCCCTTCGAGCGCACGGCAAACATCTGCTCGCCGTCGATCTCGACCTCTTCGCCATATTCGACCAGCTCGTACATCACCGGCCGCGCCACCAGCGCTTCGAGCCGGCCGCGCACCAGCACGTAGGGTTTCAGCCCGCCGGTCTCGTCCTCGTCCACGAAGCGCATCGGCCGCTCCGGGCCCGCCTCCACAACATCGCCCACATTGGTGCGGAAGGTAATTACCTGCTCGTCGCCCGAGCCCGTCACCGTCATCTCGACGGCCACGAAAGGCGCATCCACCACGCGGATGCCCACCTTCTCCACCGGCGTCACAAGGTAGGTCTTGCCGTCCGCGTCCTTGCGCAGCACCGTGGAGAACAGCTGCACCAGCGGCATGCGGCCGATCGGGGTGCCGAGATAGAACCAGGTTCCGTCCTGCCGGATCTCCATGTCGAGGTCGCCGCAGAAGTCCGGGTTCCAGCGTTCGACGGGCGGCAGGCCTTGTCCCGCGCGGGCGGCGCGCGAAATAAGTGCTTGCAGTCCGGCGGCGTCGCCCACTGCTGTCAGGCTCTCTCGTTGATCTTGGCTGTCATGGGTCATCGTCACGAAATAGTCACTGTTGTTGCGCTTGTCAGCCTAGTTCAGTGATTTAAGTTCACTTGATTGGACTGGAAAGAAGCGAATCGTAACGGCCAGAAATGGTTACATATTCGCCCAGAAGCGAGGATCGAAGCGGTATGAGCGTAGTGATCAAGGACCCCTCGATCGGCGAGAAGGAAATGATCGCGGATGCCGAGAAGGCGCTTGGCGACATTGCCCGGGTTCGCGACGGCATCGGCCGGGTCATCTACGGCCAGGAGAGCGTCATCGAGCGCACGCTGGTGGCGCTTTTGGCCGGTGGGCACGCGCTTCTGGTTGGCGTTCCGGGCCTTGCCAAGACCAAGCTGGTCGAGACGCTAGGCATCGTGCTCGGCATGGATTCGCGCCGCGTCCAGTTCACGCCCGACCTGATGCCGTCAGACATCCTCGGCTCCGAAGTGATGGAGCAGGACGAGAACGGCAGGCGCTCCTTCCGTTTCATTCCCGGCCCCATCTTCGCCCAGCTTTTGATGGCCGACGAGATCAATCGCGCGAGCCCGCGCACGCAGTCGGCGCTTCTGCAGTCGATGCAGGAGTATCACGTCACCGTCGCCGGCGCGCGCCATGACCTGCCCGCCCCCTTCCACGTCCTGGCCACCCAGAACCCGCTGGAGCAGGAAGGCACCTACCCGCTGCCCGAAGCCCAGCTCGACCGCTTCCTGATGCAGATCGACATCCTCTACCCGGACATCGAGGCCGAGCGCCGCATCCTGCTCGAAACCACCGGCGTCGAGGAGGCCAAGGCCGCCAATGTCCTGACGCCTGAGCGCCTGAAGGAAATCCAGCGGCTCATCCGTCGCATGCCGGTGCCCGAAAGCGTGGTCGAGGCGATCCTGTCGCTAGTCCGCTCGGCCCGTCCGGGTCAGGGCAATGCCGACACCGACAAGCATGTCGCCTGGGGCCCCGGCCCGCGCGCCAGCCAGGCGCTGACGCTCTGCGCCCGCGCCCGCGCGCTCTATGACGGCCGGCTCGCGCCGTCGATCGACGACATCAAGGCATTGGCAGAGCCGGTTCTGCAGCACCGCATGGCGCTCACCTTCGCCGCCCGCGCCGAAGGCATGAGCGTGCGCGACGTGGTGGCGCGGCTGGTGAAGGGAATCTGATGGCACGCATTGGCGAGGCGTCGCCTCCTGTCGGCACCAAGGACGCCCTTGCCCGCGCAAGGCAGCGTGCCTTTCTGGTGCCCGACCTGCTGATCGAGGCGCGCCGCGTGGTCAACACCGTCATCAGCGGCTGGCATGGCCGCCGCAAGCGCGGCATCGGCGAGAATTTCTGGCAGTTCCGCCCCTATGTCGAGGGCGAGACCATGGCCAGCATCGACTGGCGACGCTCCGCCCGCGACGACCATATCTATGTGCGCGACCGCGAATGGGAGGCCGCCCACACCGTCTGGCTGTGGGCCGACCCGTCCGCCTCCATGCTCTACAAGTCGCGGACCGCAAACGTTTCCAAGGAATCGCGCGCGCTGGTGCTGACCCTGGCGCTGGCCGAGCTTTTGTCGCGCGGCGGCGAGCGCATCGCCTGGCCGGGCCTCACCGATCCCTTCACCGCGCGCAACGGCGCCGAGCGGCTCGCCACCCACCTGTCTCATGCCGGTCCGCTGCCGCACAAACCCGATCTCACCGCCGTGCGCCGCTTTTCCGACATCGTCATTACCAGCGACTTCCTCGATCCCGTCGAGGAAACAATGGCTTGGCTTGATGTTCTCGCGCGGCGCGGCGCCCGTGCGCATCTCATCGAGGTTGCCGATCCGGCGGAGGAAACCTTCCCCTATTCCGGGCGCACCGAGTTCAGCGATCCTGAGACCGGCGACAAGATCACCGCCGGCCGCGCCGAGCAGCTGAGCGAAGAATATCGCCGGCTCTACATCGCCCGCCGCGAAGAGCTCGCGGCCTGGTGCAAGCGGCTCGGCTGGAGCTACACCGTCAACCACACCGACCGCCTCGCCTCCGAGGCGCTGGTGCAGGTGCACATGGCCATGAGCGCCGATAGTGGCTACGCCACGGGAGTGCGCGCATGAGTTGGCTGCCGCTCTCCTTCGGCTTCCCCGCGATCCTGTGGGGCCTTCTGGCGCTGCCGGTCATCTGGTGGCTGCTGAGGCTCACCCCGCCCAAGCCGCAGACGGAGATCTTTCCGCCGCTGAAGATCCTGGCCCGCGTGCTGAAGCGCGAGGAAACGCCCCGGCAAAGCCCGTGGTGGCTGACGCTGCTGAGGCTCCTGATGGCCGCGCTCGTCGTCATGGCGCTCGCCGAACCCATCTTCAATCCGCGCGAAAAACTGCCCACCGCCGGCAGCGCGCTGGCGCTCGTCATCGACAACGGCTGGGCCGCCTCGCCCGATTGGGACCGCCGCGTTGCCACCGCCGAGCGGCTGATCGACGATGCCGCGGTCGGCGGCGTGCCGATCCTGCTGGCGTTCACTGCCGAAAAGCCGAATGCCGACATCGGCCCCTTCTCGCCCGAGGCCGCGCGCGACAAGCTGCGCGCTACCCATCCGCGACCGATCCCGACTGACCGCCCGGGCGTCTATGCCCGCGTCTCCGCAGCACTCGACACCATGCCCGGCGCAAGCGTTGCCGTGCTGGCCGACGGCCTTGCAGCACCAGGCGACGACGCCGCCTTCAAGACGCTCCTAGGCAAAGGTCCGTCGAGCGTGATCTGGGCAGTTCCCGACAGGCTGGCGACCGTGGGGCTGACCAGCACCGAGAACCAGATCGAAGGCTTTGCGCTCACCGCGGTCCGCCCGTCCAGCGATGCCGCGCCGCGCCAGATCAGCGCCGGCGCCTATGACGACAAGGGCCGCCGCATCGCCGACGCGACCATCACCTTCGGCATGGGCGAGACCAAGGGCGCGGGGCTGATGAAGGTTCCCTTCGAGCTGCGCAACGATTTTGCCGCCATGTCGATCGACGGCGAAAATCACGCCGGCGCCGTGCGCGTGCTGGACGAAAGCGCCAAGCGCCGCCGCGTCGGGCTGATCTCGCAATCCGAGGCCGACCAGGCGCAGCCGCTGCTGTCGCCCCTCTATTATATCCGCCGGGCGCTGCAGCCTTTCGCCGATCTGGTCGAGCCCCAGAGCCGCGACCTCGCCGATGCCATCCCGCAGCTTCTGGAACAGAAGCCGGCCATGATCGTCATGGCCGATATCGGCAACATTCCCGAGCCCGCCCACCAGAAGCTGGTGGAGTGGGTGAACAATGGCGGCATGCTGGTGCGCTTCGCCGGCTCGCGCCTCGCTGCCGCCGGCAATGACGACGAGCTTCTGCCCGTCCGCCTCCGCACCGGCGAACGCTCGCTGGGCGGCGCGCTGTCCTGGACCGAGCCGCAGCCGGTCACCGAATTCCCCAAGACCGGCCCGTTCTCCGATCTCGCCCCGCCCTCGGAGGTTACTGTCAGCCGACAGGTACTGGCCGAGCCTTCGGCCGACATCGTCGACCGCACCTGGGCAAACCTCGCCGACGGCACGCCGCTGGTCACTGGCGCAAAGCGCGAAAAAGGCACGCTCGTGCTCTTCCACACCGCGCCGCAGGCGACTTGGTCCAACCTGCCGATCTCCGGCAGCTTCGTGGAAATGCTGCGGCGCCTGGTGCAGATGTCGCGAAACCAAGGTGCAGTCGCCGCCAACGGCGAAGGCCAGGTGGCCTCGCTGGCGCCCTATCGCATGATCGCGGCCAACGGCACGCTGGTGCCGCCGCCCGCCGAGGCGCGGCCGTTGACGGTCGGTCGCGGCCCGGCGGTGACCATCGAAAACCCGCCCGGCCTCTATGGCAGCGAGGAAGGCGTGGTGGCGCATAATCTGCTCCCGGCCGACGCCACGCTCGCCCCGCTAGCGCGCCCTCAGATCGCGGCGCCCGTCACCGAGATGCGCTATGCCTTCGATGAATCCCGCGACCTGAAGGGCCCGCTCGTGGCCGCCGCAGCCATCCTCATGCTGCTCGACACGCTGGCCGTGTTCTGGCTGGGCGGCATGTTCGCCGGCCGCCGCGGCCGCACTGCTGCGCGCGGTGCCGGCACTGCTGCCGTGCTGCTGGCTGCGGGCGCGCTCTTCTTTGCGCTTGCTCCGCATGCTGCGCATGCCGACGATTCCAAGCCGGGCGACGAAGCCGCCGTCCAGGCAGTGTCGAAGACCCGGCTGGCTTACGTGATCACCGGCGACTCCTCGGTCGACGACATCAGCCGCGCCGGCCTCGAAGGCCTGACGCGCTTCCTCATCGACAAGACCGCGCTCGAGCCGGGCGACCCGGCCGGCGTCGACATCGTCCATGACGAACTCGCCTTCTACCCGATCATCTATTGGCCGATCGATCCCAAGGCGGCCATGCCCTCGCAGGAGGCCATCGCCCGCATCGACGCCTATATGCAGCAGGGCGGCACGGTGCTGTTCGACACGCGCGACCAGTATGCCAACGGCATCGGCGGGGAATCGGCCAGCCCGGCCACCGGCCGGCTGCGCGACATCCTGGCCAATCTCAACGTGCCCCCGCTGGAGCCTGTGCCGGCAGACCACGTGCTGACGAAATCCTTCTACATCCTTCCGGAGTTTCCCGGCCGCTTCAACGGCAGCCCGCTCTGGGTCGAGGCGTCGCTTGAGGCGAACAATGCCGAGCATCGCCCCGTGCGCACCGGCGACGGCGTGACCCCGATCATGATCACCGCCAATGACTTCGCCGGCGCCTGGGCCGTCGACGGCAGCGGCAATCCGATGTTCCCCACCGTGCCGTCCGACCCGACGCAGCGCCTGCTTGCCTTTCGCGCCGGCGTCAACATCGTCATGTACATGCTGACTGGCAACTACAAATCCGACCAGGTGCACGTGCCCGCCCTGCTCGAAAGGTTGGGGCAGTAGCATGAACAGCTGGTCGCTCTCCTTCGAACCGCTGCTCGGCCTGTCGCTGCTGGGCCTCATCCTCGTGCCGCTGGCCCTGCTTGCGCTGGCCGGTCTGCTTTTCCGCCGGCGCGGCGCCCTGCTCAGGCTGGTCGCGCTGGCTGCCCTGGCAGTTGCGCTGTTCAACCCGGTTCTGCTCGACGAGATCCGCGAGCCGCTGCAAAGCGTCGTGGCGTTGATCGTCGACCGCAGCCCCAGCCAGGACATCGGCAACCGCACCGGCCAGACCAACGAGGCGCTAGCCTCGCTGCAGGAAAAGCTGTCGCATCTCAAGCAGTTCGAGGTCCGCGTGGTGGAGGCCGGCAAGGCCGACGCTGCCGACGAACGCACCGAAACGCGCCTGTTCTCGGCGCTAGACGGCGCTTTCCGCGACGTGCCGCCCTCGCGCATCGGCGGCGCCGTGATGATCACCGACGGGCAGGTGCATGACGTGCCGAACGGCACGCAGAGTTTCCACGCACCGCTGCATGCGCTGATCACCGGCGAGGAAGGCGAGAAGGACCGCCGCATCCGCTTCGAAAAGGCGCCGCGCTTCGGCATCGTCGGCAAGCCGCTTGAGATGAGCTACCGCGTCATCACCTCGGGCGGCGAGACCGGCTCGGTCGACGTGCGCGTCTCGATCAACGGCCATCAGGTATCGGTGGAGCGCGCCATCATCGGCCAGGAGATGCCGCTGCGCATCACCGTTCCCAATGCCGGCCGCAACATCATCGAGGTCGCCGTCGACCACGAGGACGGCGAGATCACCGACATCAACAACCGCTCGGTCGCGCTGGTCGATGGCATCCGCGAAAACCTGCGCGTGCTGCTGGTATCGGGCGAGCCGCATGCCGGCGAGCGCACCTGGCGCAACCTGCTTAAATCCGACGCGTCGGTCGATCTGGTGCATTTCACCATTCTGCGCCCGCCCGAAAAGCAGGACGGCACGCCGATCAACGAACTCTCGCTCATCGCCTTCCCGACGCGCGAGCTGTTCGTCGACAAGATCAACGAGTTCGACCTCATCATCTTCGACCGTTACCAGCACCGCGACGTGCTGCCGATCCTCTATTACGACTACATCACCGAGTATGTCGAAAAGGGCGGCGCGCTGCTCGTCGCCGCCGGTCCCGAGTATGCCGGCCAGCAGTCCATCGCGCGCACGCCGCTTCTGCCGGCGCTGCCCGCCATGCCCACCGGCGAAGTGGTGGAAAGGGCCTTTTATCCACGTCTCACCGACCTCGGCAAACGTCACCCGGTCACGCGCGGTCTCGAAGGCTCGACCAGCGAGCCGCCGAACTGGAGCCGCTGGTTCCGCATCATCGGCGTCGATCACCCCGAGGGCGAGGTCGTCATGAAGGGCCCCGATGACCGGCCGCTTCTGGTGCTCGACCGCAAGGGCCAAGGCCGTGTCGGCATGTTCCTGTCCGACCAGGGCTGGCTCTGGGCGCGCGGTTTCGAGGGCGGCGGCCCGCATGTTTCGCTTTACCGCCGCATCGCCCACTGGCTGATGAAGGAACCCGAGCTCGAGGAAGAACGCCTCACCGCAAACGGCCGCGGCATGACGCTGGAGATCCGCCGCCAGACGATGAGCGACAACCCCGGCAATGCCCAGGTCATCACCCCGTCCGGCAAACCCATGACCGTGCCGCTCACGCAGACCGAGCCCGGCATCTTCTCCGGCAGCGCGGTCACCAAGGAGATCGGCCTCTATCAGGTTGCCAACGGCAATCTGACCACGCTTGCCCATATCGGCCCCATCAACGCGCCCGAATTCGGCGACATGGTTTCGACCGAGGCGATCCTGAAGCCCTATGCCGAAAAGACCGGCGGCAGCGTGCGCCGCCTTGCCGCCTCTTCTGGCGTCAACGTGCCGAGCATCGTGCCGGTGCGCGGCAATTCCGATGCGGCAGGCCGCGACTGGATCGGGCTCAGGACCACCAATGACAGCGTGCTGAAGTCGGTCAGCCGCGTGCCGCTGTTCGGCGGCTTCTTCGGCCTCGGCCTGCTTCTGATGGCGCTGGGCGCCATGTGGTATCGCGAGGGGCGGTAGAGACTACTGCGGTGCGTCCTTCGGGGCTCGCCCTTCGGCAAGCTCAGGGTCGCACCTCAGGATCAGGACCGTCGGCGCAAACCTCCCTCATCCTGAGGTGAGAGCCCGAAGGGCGAGCCTCGAAGGACGTCCCCACCTCTGTCTCGGACCACGCCCTCGACATACCCCCACCCCTACCCCCTCCCCACAAGGGGGAGGGAGACGATTTCGTCGCCATAGCGACTAGGGACGGTCAAGGTTCGCGGTGGACGACCGTGCCACAGAATTTCCCTCCCCCTTGTGGGGAGGGGTTAAGGGTGGGGGTGCAACGGGCTCTGGTCGTAGAGGGGCGATCCTGCCGAACGCATATTCCCCCTCACCGCCCGCTTCGCAGCCCCCCTCTGGGAGAGGAGACGCCTCACCTCGGACGAGATCGCGAGTAGCTGCACGCCAGCGAACGGCCGCTCCCTCTTCCCCTCTGCGGGGGAGAAGACAGCCCGAAGGGCTGGATGATGGGGCATGTCACAGCGGGTCCCGCAGATACCTAAAAGTTCTCGCTCAGAACGGAATGCTCAGTCCCGCGCGCGCGGTCGCAATGAAAGCACTGTCGCTGCCGTATCCGGCCTCGACGCTGGCCTGCAATTGCATCCGGCTGTCGGTGATAAAATTGAAGTCGGCGCCGGCAAAACCGCGCACAGCACTTCTGCGGCCCGCCGGCGTGAAGTCGATGTCCTGCCCCAGAAGCGTCGCCGAAACGTTGCCGCGGCTTTGCGCGATGCCGTCGATGCCTGCGCGCAGCGTGGTTTCCCAGATGCCGTTCGGGGTCACATACGGCGCAAGCGGCAGCGCGATCTGGCCGCGCGCCTCGAACACATGCACGTCCCGCGAGTCCACCCTCAGCGCATCCGCCCCGCCCGTCTCCGAATAGCCGTCGAGGAACAGGCCCGCATAGCGCAGCCTGAGGCTTGGAACGAACATCGTGTCGTTCCAGATAACATGCGTGCCCACGGTCAGCGCCGGGCTGACATAGGTGCCGTTCGACCTCGCATGCGCCGTCTCGAGCCCGCCATCGACCATGTTGTTGGCAATGCGGCGGTCGCCGTCCTGCCGCAGTGAACCGATCGAAAGCGACAGGTCGGCGAAATTCAGCCCGGCCGCGTAGCCCAGATAGCCGCCGCCGAAGAAGCTGCTGTTGTCGAAGTCCTGGTCGGAACCGTCGACATGGGACGAACCGCCAGCACCGCCGAGAAAGACGCCGCCGCGCCAGAATTCGTTGATATCGGTGTCCACGCCCACCACCACGCCGCCAAGCGAGGTGTGGAAGTCGAGATCGCCGCCCGAGCCATTCTGCTTACGATAGCCGCCGATTCCGGTCACCCAGAACGCCGGCCCGATGCCGGTCGCAACCGCCCCCTCCTCGCCAGCGCCCATCCCATGGCTGCCGCGCAGGCCGAGTGCGGCGCCAACGATCCGCTCGCGGCGCACCAGGGCCAGGCGATCCTCGATGGCGCCCGCGATATTGCCGGTCAGGTCGGCAACCACGCTGCCAGCCGTGCCGAAGCCCGAGGTGTCGAGCACCGCCACTGTATTGCCACTGACGACGAACGGCAGCCCGTCGGTGCGGATGATCGTCGGGACGCCAGTTCCCGAGAAGGTCATCATCGCATTGAGGCCCGAGCCGAAGGTGGCGGTGTTGCCCGTGCCGTTGAAACGGATTTCGCCCTGGATGCGCGTGCCTGCAAGCAGGTTCAGCGTAGCGTTATTACCTCCGAACCGGATCGCCGCGTCGCCGCTGCTTTTGATCGTTCCGGAATTGGTGACTGTCGCATGATCACCAACAGAAAGGACGCCGGTGGCCCCCATCCCGTCAACCACTATCGCCCCCCGGTTGGAAAGCGCCACGCCTCCCAGGGCTCCCATGTCGACACCCCTCGCGACGTCTCCAGAAACGTGGATGCTACCGCCGTTGACAACAGTCGCGTCGGTGCTCTGGACAAAAATCCCCGCCGCCCCCGGACCGGTGACGTCGATCGAGCCGCTGTTGCCGATCTTGCCCCGGTCCCCAAATAGGAGGATGCCGAAGGAGCTGTCGCCGGTAGTGCGGATCGATCCGCTGTTCGAGACCGACACGTCGACTGCGCCGGTCGAGCCGTTCATCGGGTTCTTGGGATCCGCGCTGCCGACCAACATGCCGAATGAAGCCGGGCCGGTGGTTTCAATCGTGCCGGCATTCTTGCCGACCGACCCGGCACCTTGCAGGTACATGCCGGCAGATGCACCACCGCTGGTCTCAATCGTACCGCTGTTGACAACGGTTGCGTTTGCCCCGGTGGAAGTAAGTGCAACGCTTGCATCTCCAAACGTTTCGATCGATCCGTTGTTGGCAAGCTCGGCGTCGGCCCCGCGAATGACCGCGCCCAGCGAGTAGCTTCCATCCGTCACGATCTTTCCGCCATTCGTGACGACTGTACGGTCGCCAGTCGTCAGAATGCCGGCGGCTCGATGATCGTCATCACCACCCGTGCCGTCGCGCGTGACCTTGATCGTCCCGTTGTTTGCGATGCGGGAATTATTCCCTTTTGATCCAATACCGCCGATCGCGTCATTGGTCGCGGAGACGGAGCCATTGTTGACGATGACCGAATTGTCGCCTTCACTGAAAACAACTGTCGATCTGGCACCCGTCGCCAGCATGGAGGCGTTGTTGGTGATCGTTGCGTGGTCACCTTCGCTATAGACTGTCGTGCCTTTAAGGCCGGTCGTCTGCATCGAGCCACTGTTGGTGATCGTCGCCCGATCGCCGTAGCTGGCGACGGCAGAGCCTTCATCGCCCGTTGCCTCTACGGTGCCGTCATTGGTCAGTTTCTGCTCGGCATTGTTCATTTCGACGGCACTGTCGCCGGGATCCGAAGTCGTGATGGCGCCACCGGACTTGACCACGCCGGTGTCGCCGTCACCATTCATCACCTTCGGCCCGGTCGTAGGTCCCGAAATGACAAAACTCTGGGAGAATGCAGGGCCGGACGCCAATGCGGTCGCAGCCAGTAGCGAAAGCGCTATCGACCGTGTCCCCTCACGCAGTGCAAATGCCATGTCGCCCCTCGTGTACGCGCGCCGCATTGCAGTCAGAGGTTGATTCTGCCTTCACACGGGCGTTCTGGCAAGCGTCTGCTGTGCGTGCGCCCGTAGGGGCAGTGGCCCGCGCAACCGATTTCAGCAAGCGCGTTCCATTTCGGCAACGGTTTGCGGCCTAGTCGACCCCGATCTTTTGCATCCAGCTGGCGACTGCGGCTGCCGCCGTGTCGAGATTACCATCCAGCGTCAGGGGCTTGCGCGGCTTGAATTCGTGGTCGCCGTCTTCCAGCCAGTCGATGCCGATCCGCGGCGAAAGCTCGTAGGCAGACACCTCCTCGCGCGTGCCAAACGGGTCGCGCGTGCCCTGGCAGATCAGCGTCGGTGCGGAGAGATGTTTCAGATGCGCAGCGCGCAACTGCTCCGGCTTGGCCGGCGGGTGGAACGGATAGCCGAGGCAGACGAGGCCCGCGATCTTGCCTTCGGCGAAGAGCCCGTCGGCCACCATGCTGGCCACGCGACCGCCCAGCGACTTGCCGCCGATGAACAGGTTTTTGGTTGGCCCCAGCGTCTCGACGGCACCACGATATTCGCCAAGCAAGGTTTCGGCCCTGGGCGGCGGCTTGCGCTGGCCCGAGCGCCGAGCGGCCATGTAGCCGAACTCGAAGCGGGCCACGCGGATGCCATGGCCCGCCAGCCTTTCGGCCATCGCATTCATCCAGCCAGAATCCATCGGCGCGCCCGCGCCGTGGGCGAGCATCAAGGTCAGCCGGGCTTCTTCGGGTCCCGTGAAAAGCAGATCAGGCATCGGTTGCGTCCTGCATGACGGGCCAAGTTTCAGCGCTGCATCGGCTGGCTAGCTGCCGGCGCTACTTCCGCAGCACCGCCGACAGCACGTCCCGGATGCCAATGGCACCGACGAAGCGCGACTGCTCGTCGAACAGCGCCACCGGCGCGGTCTGCGAGCGGTGCATGGCCAGCATCACCGTCTTCAGAGACGTGCCCGGGCGCGCCCAGAACACATGCGAGCCGTCCGTCGAAAGCCCCTCCACCTCGTCGCACGAAGCCCAGATCGCCGGCTGGCCGTTGCGCTCGGCCGCAGCCACCAGGCCGTCGCTGTCGATCTTGAAGCGCGTGGTCTGGCGGCGATCCAGCCACAGCCAGCCATCCTCGCCAGCCTTTTCCAGGTCGCGCCGGTCGCGCATCACGTTCCAGGCCGTCAGCACCGACAGCGGGTTAACATTGGCGATGAAGTCGCGGACATAGTCGTTGGCGGGGCGCAGCACGATGTCCTCGGGCGCTCCGCTCTGCACGATGCGCCCACCCTCCATGATGGTGATCGTGTTGCCGATCTTCAGCGCCTCCTCCAGATCGTGGCTGACGAAGATGATGGTCTTCTTCAGCGTCTTCTGGAGCTGCAGAAGCTCGTCCTGCAGCTTGGTGCGGATCAGCGGATCGAGCGCGGAGAACGGCTCGTCCATCAGCAGGATCGGCGCCTCGGTGGCAAAGGCGCGCGCAAGACCGACGCGCTGCTGCATGCCGCCCGAAAGCTCATGCGCATATTTCTTGGCCCATTGTTCGAGGCCCACCAGCGCAAGCTGCCGCTTCACCCGCTCCTTGCGCTCAGCCTCGGGAACGCCGGCAAGCTCCAGCCCCAGCCCGACATTCTCCTCCACCGTACGCCACGGCAGGAGGCCGAACTGCTGGAACACCATGGCGACGTTCTTCTGGCGCAGGCGGCGCAGCGTTGCGTCGTCGCAGGTCACCACGTCGACCGTGCGGTCGCCGTCCTTGACCAGAACCTGGCCGCGCGACACCACGTTGAGCCGGTTGACGGCGCGCAGCAGCGTCGACTTGCCGGAACCCGAAAGGCCCATGAGGACGGAAATCTCGCCCTCTTTGACGGTGAGGTTGGCCCCGGCGCAGCCCAGCACATTGCCGGTCTTTTCCAATATCTCGGCGCGGGTCGCGCCCTTGTCGACCATAGTCAGCGCATCGGCCGTATCCGGGCCGAAGATGATGTCGACATCCTTGAAATCTACGGCGACGTTCATTTCTTGCCTCCGACGCCGATGCGGGTCATGCGGTCGAGCACGATGGCGAGCACGACGATCGCCAGGCCGGCCTCAAGCCCAAGGTCGATCTTGCGCGAGCCGAGCGCGCGGTTGATTTCGGTTCCGAGCCCGCCAGCGCCGATGAGGGCTGCGAACACCACCATCGACAGCGAAAGCATGATGCACTGGGTGAGCCCCGCCATGATGGTGGGCAGCGCCGCCGGCAGTTCCACTTTCCACAGCAGCTGCCGCTTGGTGGCGCCGAAGGCCTCGCCCGCCTCGATGATCGCCTTTGGCACCGAAACGATGCCGAGATGGGTCAGTCGCACCGCCGTCGGGATGACGAAGATGATGGTGACGATCAGGCCCGGCGCATTGCCGAGGCCAAACAGCGTCAGCACAGGAATGAGATAGACGAAGGTCGGCAGCGTCTGCATCAGGTCGAGCACGGGCAGCATCACCCGGTAGACCTTGGGCTTGTGCGCGGCCCAGATGCCAAGCGGCACGCCGATCAGCATCGAGGCGGCGGAAGCGGCCACCACTAGCACCAGCGTCTGGACGGTCTGCTTCCACAACCCCTGATTGATAATGAACAGCAGGCCGATGGCCACGCCCACCGCCAGCGTCTTCGAACGCTGCAGGTACCAGGCGAGCAGCGCGATCAGCGCCACCAGCGCAACCGGCGGCATCAGCAGGAACGCGTCGACAAGCCCGTTGAGAAGGAAGTTGAGACCATTCGAGAGACCGCGGAAGAAGGCATCGAAATTGTCGGTCAGGAACATGAAGAACGCCTTGCCCCAGGCGCCGATCGGTATTTTGTAACTGGCCAGAAATTGCGAAACCGGATCCATCTTGTCCCTTCTGCCGCCAGAAAACAGCGGCTGCCCCTCTCCCGGCCCGTCAGGGCCATCCCCCCAAGGCAACGCCGACGCGAGGCTGCGTCGGCGTCACCGCAGTACTTTCCCCCCGCCGGAGCGAGGGGAAAGTGAGTTCATATTTGATCAGCCGCCGATCGCGGTCTTGACCGCAGCGGCCGCGTCGCCGCCGTCGAAGGTGGTCACGCCTTCGAGCCACGGCTTCACCACGTCCGGATTGGCCTTCAGCCACTCGGTGGCGGCCGCGTTGGCGTCAGTGCCCTTCAGGATCTTGTCCATGATCGCGCCTTCCATATCGAGATTGAACTTCAGGTTCGCGATGAATTTGCCGACATTGGGGCACTCGGTGGTGTAGCCCTTGCGCACATTGGTGTGCACCGTGGCCGCGCCGAAGCCGGAATCGCCCATGCCGTCGAGATAGGTGATCTTCATGGCACCCATCACCGGATGCGGGGTCCAGCCGAGGAACACGATCCACTCGTTGTTCTTCATCGACTGCTCGGCCTGGGTCAGCATGCCGGCCTCGGAGGATTCGACCAGCTCGAAGCCGTCGAGGTTGTCAGCCGGGTTCTTGATCATGTCGAGGATGATGCGGTTGCCGTCATTGCCGGCCTCGATGCCGTAGATCTTGCCGGCGAACTTGTCCTTGAACTTGCCGAGGTCGGTCAGCGACTTGACGCCGGCGTCCGCGACATAGTTCGGCACGACGAGGCCATAGCCGGCGCCCGACAGGTTCTCGCTGATGGTCTCGACCGAGCCTTCGGCGGCATAGTCCTTGATGTCGTTGGTCATCGACGGCATCCAGTTGCCGAGGAAGACGTCGAGGTCCTTGTTCTTGAGCGAGGCGTAGGTCACCGGCACGGAGAGCTGGATCACCTGCGGCTCGTAGCCCATCGAGGTCAGCAGAACCGAGGCGATACCGGTGGTTGCCTGGATATCGGTCCAGCCGACGTCAGACAGGCGAACGGTCTTGCAGCTAGCTGGGTCGCCGGCAAGCGCGGTGCCCGAATAGAGGATTGCCGCCATACCAAGCGATATGGCGAATGTTTTCATACGCGACATGCGTCTCTCCCATTGTGAATTTGCTGCGACTGGCGTGAGGCTTAGGCCATTCATGTTTTAGCCAAACACCATTTTGGAATGATTTCAAGCTTCTACAGTGGGCAAGGCGCGTCGCCGAGTTTTCTGAGCGCGACAATTTTGCCGCTCCGGCGCTACATTGCCCGCCCTTCCCTCGGCTGCATCCAATCTTGCGGCGCATGTTGTAGAGCATGCCAAAACCACATATCTGGGAGGGGCGCATCCGGCACCGGGAGGCACCCCGCGCCGCCAGGCGCCAGCAATTCGCGATGCGGCTCCTGCCCGACGGACGGCGGGATCGCGCCAGAGAGGGAAGCGGACCACATGCTCGAGTTCTTGCTCCGGATTTTCCGTGCGATCGGGCGGGCGATCGCCTGGCCTATCGTGTGGCTCTGGCATCGGTATTTGCGCGCCAGCTGGATCGTTCAGGCGGTGGTCGGCGTCTGCGTCATCGGCTTCGTCGCGCTCTACGGCTATTTCGTCTGGACCACGCAGGTCTGGACGAACTTCAATCCCGACTATGCCGACGCCTACGCCTTCGAGAAGCGCAATGTCACCGCCGGCGAACAGGTCGGCGATCCCGCAAGCGCTAGCACGACGACCGGCAGCGCCGCCGCTGCCAAGACCTGCGGCCGGTCGGCCATAGCCGACGTCTCCGCCGATCTCACCGATTTCAACGTCAACCAGAACGCCTGGATCTCGTCGATGCTTCTCTTCAAGCTCGGCTTCTTCGGCATGTCCTGGGACGACACGCCTTTCCTCGACAACAAGGCCTCGTTCCAGCGCGGCATCAACCAGGCGGTGCGCCGCACCACCACCGAGCTCGCCGACAATCTCGGCCGCCTGCGCGGCACCTCGCAGGTCGACTCGGATCTGCAGTCGGCGCGCGGCAACATGCAGTTCGACGAATACACCTGGTATTTCGGCCTCAGGCCCTTCGGCCCCAAGACCCCGACGCCCAGCTACTATCGCGACGCCATCAAGAGCCTGCGCGCTTTCAACACGCGGCTTGAGAAATGCGGCGCCGTTTTCGACGCGCGCGCCGACAACCTGATCCAGTTCATCGACCGCATCGCCAACGACATCGGCGGCACCTCGGCCATTCTGAAGGACCGCGCCGAGAACCACGCCAATGGCTGGCTCGACCCGCGCGCCGACGACCGTTTCTGGTTCGCCTACGGCCAGCTCTACGGTTACTACGGCCTGCTCAAGGCCACGCATGCCGATTTCGAGGAGGTGCTGCGCACGCGCAATCTCGACAATCTGTGGAAGCAGATGGAAGAGCAGACGCGCTCGGCACTCAACATCCAGCCCTTCATCGTCTCCAACGGCGCGGAAGCAGGCTGGCTCATGCCCTCGCATCTCATCACCATGGGCTTCTATATCCTTCGCGTGCGCTCGAACCTGGTCGAGATCAGCAACGCGCTGTCGAGATAAGGCAGTAGGGGAATAGGGCAGTAAGGCAGTAAAGTAACCACCCTACTGCCCCATTGCCTTACTCACTTATTGCCCCACCCCGTCTCCTTCCATCCCTGTCGCAATCCGTGTATTGCGCGGCTGTTTTGAGACGGCGAAGATGAGCCCTCTCGGGCTTCTATGCCGACGGAACGCGTTGTGCAGAACGACGCCAAAGAAGCATTGTCAAACGAACCGAGGAACATTCGACCAATGCCCGAATTCAAGACTGACATCGAGATCGCGCGCGGCGCGAAGAAGCAGCCGATCCAGGCGATCGGGGCGAAGATCGGCATTGCCTCGG
>NZ_JARXVF010000009.1 GCF_029892515.1 Pseudaminobacter soli (ex Li et al. 2025)
TTGCCGCGCCAGCCTACGCCACCCCAGCCGACGGGACGGCCGATACCGAATGCGCCACCGCGCCAGTAGTTGCCGCGCCAGCCTACGCCACCCCAGCCGACGGGACGGCCGATACCGAATGCGCCACCGCGCCAGTAGTTGCCGCGCCAGCCTACGCCACCCCAACCGACGGGACGCCAGCCGATACCGTGCCAGCCTCCGCGCCAGTAGGCGCCGCGCCAGCCTACGCCACGCCAACCGACGGGACGCCAGCCGATGCCGTGCCAGCCGCCGCGCCAGTAGTTGCCGCGCCAGCCGACGGGACGCCAGCCCATACCATGCCAGCCACCGCGCCAGTAGGCGCCGCGCCAGCCGACGGGACGCCAGCCGACGCCGCGCCAACCACCGATACCGTATCGACCGCCGCGCCAGTACGCGCCGCGCCAGCCACCGATACCGTACCGGCCGCCACGCCAGTAGTTACCGCGCCAGCCGACACCACCGATGCCATACCGGCCGCCACGCCAGCCGACGCCGCCGACACCGAACCGGCCGCCGCCACGCAGGTAGTGGGCACGATCGCCGCCATCGCGGATAAGCTGCACGCCACCGCCAAAATCACCGGGCTTGCCCAACAGAACGGCCGACTGCAAACCACCCTGGTCGCAACTTGCAGCGGTGCAAGCAAGATTCCAAATGGTGCCATCGGTCATCGGTTGCATTGGAAGCGTACGCGCCTCGTCGCCCGCAGCGACCTTTGGCGCAATGTTTGGAATGAAGGCTGGAGCGGCCATTGCCGACGCTGAAAATCCCGACAGCGCGCCAATGGTCAGCATCCCCGAACATGCAAGTGTTGAGAGAAAGCGTCTCATTGTCGTTCTCCAACGGAAAACCGTCCGCTCGGCCAAGGCCTACGATGATCATGGGGAAGATGGGCCTCTACGCGATAACCGGGAGGGCTGGCCCCAAATCGGACGTCCCAAGCGAACGCATCGCGAACGGAATAGTTCCCCGGAACTGGACGTTCCTGAGACGCTTCATGAGCGTGGCCCCCGCCCCGGCAACCGAGGCGTTCAGGTGGGCGAGGCTCATTCTCAAGTGCAGTTTAGCTTCGACAGAACTGGTGGTCATGTCAGGGGAAACAGCGCATGCGCGAGACTCGCACGAACACGCCCGAATCGGAATCCCTGTCAGGACTCTAGCCCGCCGCCTCGGGCGATCCAGCCGGCACTCGAAGCCCAGATGACCAAGACGGCCAAGGCCAAGACGACAACGGTTAAGGGGAGCCGCAGATCATGCTCTCCAAGGCACCGGAGGTCGTGGCTGCAATCTGGGAGGCCCCGCCCACTGACCTCGCACCGACGGCCTCGTCGCCCCCCTATCCGTGGTCAATTTGCCACCGGAGTTGGATGAGCGACTCGGGAAAATGCGGAGACAGCGGTGCGCTGGAGTGAAGCCCTTGGTTTTGCAGTTTACACGCCTTCTCCTGTCGGGGCTAAAACGTGATGGCTTCTTCTATGGCGCGCCTTTGCCGAGGGGCCTGTGCCCTTCTTGATCATGCGGTCGCTGCCACCACCACATATGTCTCTTATGCGGTGGCGGGCGCTGTAGCGGCCAGCGTGCGCAAGGTCGGAAGGGCGCTGGAGTCATGCGGTGGCCGTTTCGAAGTGCAACCTGCCACCAAACCAACCAACCGCTCCTTGGAGCTTTTGCACCAGGTTCAAAATCAATGTATGCTGACTGACCCATCCTGACGAACGGAGAAATCCCGTATCCGAATTGGAGGCGTCGATGAACCCGGTACAAGTCGAGCAGGCAAGCTATCAAATGCCGCCGCAAGATGGGATTACGGTCGCACACTTCCTCACCGTTGCCGACATTGAACGATCGCTTCGATTTTACGAAACGGTCTTCGGCGGTCGCATTCTGAGCAGAGGCGACAGCAGCGGCGCGCCGGGCTACATCCAGTTCGCAAACACGTGGCTCATTGTTAACGTCGGGGGCGGTCCGACACCCGACAAACCATCGGTAACGCTCAGCGTCCCCACCGATCCCGACGCAGTCAGTAGCTTTATGAATATCCGCGTTGCAGATATTCAAGCATGCTACGACCTATGGCGACGTCGCGGAGCCGATTTTATCACAGAGCCAAAGGACAAATACGGAGAAACACGCTGCTACATTCGCGATCCCGATGGTTATATTATCGAAGTTGGACAAAGTAAGCCGGGAGTTGCTTTCGGCTAAACGGAACGACACATGAAAAAAGCCGTGGTGATCGGCGACACTTTGGCGACATGAAGTGCCGGAGGATTGATCCTCATCGACCGCCGCGGTCCACCAGAGCGGCCAAATCGCGGTAGCGCTGGACACTACTAGCATAGGCTGCTCATATGGATGGCCTTGATGGTCGCTTTGGCGATCTAGGGCATCACGCCGGCCGTCATGCCGTTGCGATTTTCCGGTGTCTGCTTTGGCGGATCGAGCGCGATGCTCGGCTTGTGGCGCAGCCATGCCCCTCGCGTGCGTACGGACAATGTCTGCTTCTGGGATACTGCGAAACAGGTCACAATGACCGAGATGGGCGCGTTGCCGCCCGGCAGCTTGGGGCCAATCCGCCGGCCCGCTTCCGAAACACATTTGGCTGAAGCGGACATTCGGGAAACGACCAACTCAGTCGTTCGACGGCCATCTTTACGGATCTGGAGAAACACCGCTCGTTGGCTAGGACGTGCCGCTAGCGGACGTATCCGCACAATTCCGACAGCCGTCCCCCTCACTCAGATGTCTCATAGGGTAAATGTTAAATTTTTCACTCACTGCTTGACCAATGTGATTAATATCACATAGCCTGCGCGAGGGTCCTGGCTGACCCCAAGGAAAAGTTCCGGAGGAGGACAAGATGAATTTTTGGAGCAGATCCCGCCTGCAGGCGTCGGGCGCGGCGTTGCGCGGCGCAGCCCTCCTGGTGATCGGGCTGGGCTCGGTGGTTCCGGCGCTCGCCGCCGATGTCATCCGCATCGTTTCGCCCTACCAGACCACCACGCTCGACCCGATGCGCTCGGCGGCCGCCGGCAACATCGAGACCTACGGCCAGCTCTATTCGCGCCTCTTGCTGCGTGATCCCGAAACCGGCGCGCTGGAGCCGGCGCTTGCCGAAAGCTGGGACATTTCGGCCGATGGCCTCGGCTACACCTTCCATCTGCGCGCCGCGCAATTCTCCGACGGCTCGCCCATTACGGCCGAAGACGTGGCCTTCAGTCTCGACCGCATCCGCAGCGACAAGAAGTCGGCCTATCCTGCACCGCTGGGCGCGGTGGAGTCGGTCACCGTGACCGATCCGAAGACCGTCGTGGTCAAGCTGAAATCGGCCTTCGCGCCCTTCCTCGGCAATCTCGAGATCTGGAACATGGGCGTCGTGTCCAAGGCCGATGTCGAAAAGCAGGGCGAGGAAAAGGCATTCTCCACCGCCCCCGTGACCTCTGGCCCTTATGCGGTCAAGGAATGGAAGCCCAACGAAAAGCTCGTGCTGGAGCCAAACCCGCATTATTGGCGCCAGGGCTATCCGAAGTCGGATGCCAGTGTCGAACTCATCGAGATCGCCTCGCCCGAAACCCGCATCGCCATGCTGAAAGCCGGCGAGGTCGACGTGATGCGTTATGTGCCATGGGCGCAGATCGACGATCTCAAGACAGTCGAGACCATCGACATGCGGCTTGAGCCCTCAACCACCATCTACATGACGCTGCTCAACCACAAGCGCGAGCCCTTCTCCAACCTGAAGGCGCGCCAGGCCGCCGCGTATGCCATCGACAACAAAGCATTGGCCAAGGCCGTCACGCGTGGCTACGCTGAGCCCGCCAACACCACGCTGCCGGGCAGCATCGATTTCCACGACAACGACTATCCGGGCATTCCCTACGATCCCGCCAAGGCAAAGGAGCTGCTAGCCGAGTCCGGAATGGCTGGTCATGAGGTGAAGATCCTCGCCACCGCCGCCGCCACCGAGCAGCAGATGGCGCTGCTGCTTCAGGCGCAGTGGCAGGCGATCGGCCTGAAGCCGGTCATCGTCAATGTCGACGGCGGTGCCTGGTGGGATTCCACCGGCAAGGGCGATTACGACGCGGCGGCCAACTGGTGGTACAACGAGACGCCCGATCCCGACCTCGCCGTACGCTGGGCGGTCTGCGGCTCCTGCGGCTCGAACTCCTACAACACCTTCTACGAGAACCCGAAGGTGGACGAACTCGTGGAGAAGGGGACCACAGAAACCGATACCCCCAAGCGCGCGGAGATCTACAAGGAGATCCAGAAGATCACGACCGAGGAGGTCGCACAGATTCCGCTCTACTATGCGCCGAATGCGGTGGCCTATTCCAAGCGTCTCGCGGGCATCAAACTGACGCCGTCCCTCCAGTGGACGCTGGAAGACACTTCGATCGTGAAGTGAGCCAAGACAGGCGACGCGCTTTCTGGCGAAAGCGCGTCGCCTCTGCTGGATACGGAGAACCGGATTGGCCCTTCTGCAACTCATTACGCGGCGCCTGATACAGCTTGCCGGCGTGCTGCTCGGCATCAGCGTCGTGACGTTCCTGCTGCTGCACATGGCGCCCGGCGACCCGGCGCGGCTTCTCGCCGGCGATCGGGCAAGTGCCGAAACCATCGCCGCCATCCGGACCCAATACGGACTGGACCTGCCGCTCTGGCGGCAATTCCTCACCTACCTCATGAACTTGTTTGCCGGCGATATCGGCCAGTCTCTGCGCTTCCAGCGGCCGGTTATTCAGCTCATCCAGCAATTCATGTGGCCGACCCTGTTCCTGACCATTTATGTCGTGTGCCTGGCCGTGCCGCCGACGGTCGCGCTCGCAATTCAGGGCGCACGCAAGCCCGGCGGGACCGCAGACCAGGTGATCCGACTCGTCGGCATCGCCGGCCTAACGATCCCGGTCTTCTGGCTGGGCATCATGATGTCGCGCTTCTTCGGCGTCGGCCTTGGGTGGTTCCCGGTATCGGGTTACGGCGTCGGATTTTCCGAACACCTCCATCACCTCTTCCTGCCCGCTCTTTCGACGGCCATCTGGCTGGTGCCGGTGCTGACACAGAGCCTGCGCGCCGCCCTGATCGAAAAGACCACGGCCGACTTCGTCACCGCCGCCCGCGCGCAAGGCGCAAGCGAGCGCGAGATATTCTGGCGCACCATCCTGCCCAACGCCGTGCTGCCGACGCTCAACCTGCTCGGCGTCATGGTGGCCTTCATGATCGGCGGCGCGATCATCGTCGAAACCGTCTATGCCGTTCCCGGCCTGGGCACGCTGATGATCGGCGCGCTGCTGGGGCGCGACTACTATGTGGTGCAGGGCCTCACGCTGGTTTTTGCGATGTCGACCGTCCTGGTCACACTCGCCGTCGACCTGCTCACCGCTTTCATCGATCCGCGCGTCCGGCTTTGAGGAGACCGCAAATGGCCGTGGCCTCGACATTCCCCCAAGCCGCGCCCCGCGCCAGCCGCATGACGCTCTCGATGATAGTGGCGATCGCCATCCTCGGCGGATGGCTGTTCCTTGCGCTGGCGGGCCCCGTGATCGCCCCCCACGATCCCGATGCGATCGACATCATGAACATGCTTTCGCCGCCGAGCGCGGAACACTGGTTCGGCACCGACCAGGTCGGCCGCGACATCTTCTCGCGCGTCCTGTTCGCGAGCCGGGTCGACCTGTTCCTCTGCGTGATCGGCGTTTTGCCGCCGCTTGTGATCGGAACCACGATCGGCCTGCTCAGCGGCTATTTCGGCGGCGTGGTCGACAGCCTGTTCATGCGCGTCTACGACCTGACCGTCGCCTTTCCCTTCTTCGTGCTGGTGCTGGCGATCGTCGGCGTACTCGGGCCTGGGCTGGTCAATTTCGTCATCGCGCTCACGCTCGTTGGGTGGGTCAGCTATGCGCGTCTGGTGCGGGCGGAAGTACTTACGATACGGGAAAGCGAATATATCCAGGCGGCCAAGTGCCTTGGCTATCCGGCCGTCGCGATCCTGACCCGCCACGTCCTGCCCAACGCGATTGGCCCCATCATCGCCTATGCGGTCAGCGATGCCGTGCTGGTGATGTTGGCGGGGGCGAGCTTCGGCTTCCTCGGCATGGGCGCGCAGCCGCCGCTCGCCGAATGGGGCGTCATGATCGCCGATGGCCAGGCCTTCGTGCAGCAGGCCTGGTGGATCTGCCTGTTTCCCGGCCTGGCCGCGATTTCGCTCGGCCTTGGCTTCGCCTTCCTGGGCGACGGGCTTGGACAGTTGCAGCGTAGGCAGGCCACGACATGAACCGGACAGAAACCATGACGCGGCCGCTGCTCGAGGTCGAGAACCTTACCGTCAGCTTCGGCGAGTTCGAAGCCGTCAAAGGCGTGTCGTTCCACCTGCAGCCGGGAGAGATTCTGGGCATCGTCGGCGAGAGTGGCTCGGGCAAATCCGTCACCTGTCGCGCCGCAATGGGCTTGCTGCCCGGTGCGGCAAAGGCCAATGGCCGGGTGACGTTGGCGGGGCGCGACCTGCTGACCCTTGGCGAAGCTGACTGGTGCACCATTCGCGGCCGCGACATCGGCATGATCTTCCAGAATCCCGCCTCGCATCTCGATCCGCTGCGCCGCATCGGCAAGCAGATCGCCGCACCGATGGTCCGGCATCTCGGCATCGGCCATCGCGAAGGAATGCGCCGAGCGATCCAGCTGCTCGACGATGTCGGCATCCGCGAAGCCGAAAAGCGCGCCCGCTCCTACCCGCATGAATTTTCCGGGGGCATGAAGCAGCGCGCGATGATCGCCGCCGCCATCGGCTGCGGGCCGAAGCTGCTGATCGCCGACGAGCCGACCACCGCGCTCGACGTCACCGTGCAGGCCCGCATCCTCGGGCTGCTCAAGGACCTCAACCGCGAGCGGGATCTGGCGATCATCCTCATCTCGCACGATCTCGGCGTTGTTGCCGACATCTGTTCGCGCGTGGTGGTGATGCGGAGCGGCGAGGTGGTCGAACAAGGGTCGATCAACGATGTCATCAACCGGCCGCAGCACCCCTACACGAAGCTGCTGATCGATTCCCAGCCGAGTCGCAAAAGCTATCCCGGCGCGAAGGCGGAGCCTGAACAGGCCGCGCCGCTGCTCAGCGTCGAAAAGCTGTCGGTGTCCTTCCCCGTCCGTCGCGACCTGATCGGCGGGCTGGTGGGCAGGGGGGAGTCATTCCTTGCTCTCGATGGCATCGATCTGCAGCTCGCCGCCGGTGAGACGGTCGGCATCGTCGGCGAAAGCGGATCTGGCAAAAGCACGCTCGCCCGCGCCATCATCCGCCAGAACAGGCCGAGCGATGGGGCGATCCGCCTCGACGGACATGATGTCCACGCTCTCTCCGGCGATGCGCTCACAGCCTTCCGCCGGCGCGTGCAGATGGTTTTCCAGAACCCCTACGACTCACTCAATCAACGCATGACGATTGCCGATGCGGTGGCCGAGCCGATCTGGCGGCACGGGCTTGCCGACCGCAGGACGGCGCGGACGCAGGCCGACGAACTGCTGGAAATGGTCGAGCTGCCACGCGCCTTGCGCGACCGCAAACCGCGCCAGCTTTCCGGCGGGCAGTGCCAGCGCGTCGGCCTTGCGCGGGCGCTGGCGCTCAAGCCGCAATTGCTGATCGCCGACGAGATTACTTCGGCACTTGACGTCACGACCCAGGCGCAGATCCTCGAACTGCTGCTGCGACTGCAACGGGAGCGCGCGCTGACGCTCCTCTATATCTCCCACGATCTCTCCGTCGTCAGCGGCATCTGCCAGCGCGTCTATGTCTTCAAGAGCGGCCGCGTCGTTGAAAACGGCCCGGCCCGACAAGTACTTTCCGCGCCACAAGATGCCTACACGCAGGAACTCGTCGGATCGCTGGCCCAGCTGGTGTCCGTGAACGCCGCTTCCGTCTCTAAACCGGTTTGGAACAATGCGACTCGATGAATATGTCACCTATGACGGAACCGGCCTTGCCCAGCTGCTTGCCAACGGCGAGGTGACGCCGAGGGAACTTGGCCATTGCGTCGAGCAGGCCGTCGCAGCGGTCAATCCGACGCTCAATGCGGTCATTGAACTTTACCCCGATGCGCTAAAAGCCCTCCCGGAGACCGCTTCCGCCGGTCCCTTCCTCGGCATTCCGACCTTGACCAAGGATTTTCCGATCGAGTCAGGCCGCCCGGCCGAGTTCGGCAGCCGGCTTGCCCAGGGCTTCCGCGCAAGCTCCGATGCGGTCTACTGGCAGCGGCTGCGCGCGGGCGGGTTGGTCAATGTCGGCCGTACGACGAGTTCCGAGTTCGGCGTACCCGCCGCCACCGAATCGCCTCTCTATGGCGCGACCCGCAACCCCTGGGATCCGGCGCGCGGCGTTGCCGGATCGAGCGGCGGCGCTGCCGCGGCGGTGGCGGCCGGCATCGTTCCTTTCGCGCAGGGCAGCGATGGCGGCGGCTCGATCCGCAACCCGGCTTCGTTCTGCGGCCTGGTCGGCCTGAAACCGTCACGCGGTCGCATCACCGGGTCGCCGAATGCCAATGCGCCCCTGCTTGGTCTGGCGACCGCTTTCATGCTGACCCGCTCGGTGCGCGACACCGCCGCGCTGCTCGACCTCTGCCATGGCCCCGATGCCGGCGACGGATACGAGATCGCGCGCCCCGAGAGCCCTTATCTGGAGGCCATGCAAAGGGCGCCGAAAGGGCTTCGCATCGCGCTCTGCACGCAATCCTGGTCGGGCGTGCGGATCGACCCCGAGGTCGCGGCCACGGCCAGATCCACGGCCGAACGGCTCGCCTCCTTCGGACATCACGTCGAGGAAGCGTCTCCCAGCTTCGACTATGCCGCCTTCCTTGAGGCGCAGAAGATTATCTGGGCTGCGGATGCCGCCGCCGACATGCCGGCAATGGCGAAGCGGATGAACCGCAACCTGGAGGAGACGCTGGGCGCGACCGTGCTTGGGCTCTACCGATGGGGGCTGGGACTGAGCGCCGCACAGCTCATCGACGCGCTTGCCGTTTACGACCAGGTGACGCGCCAGATCGGCCGTTTCCTGGCCGGCTATGATCTGTTGCTGACGCCGACCGCCACCATCGTGCCGGAGCCGATCGGCACCTTCGATCCCAACCGGCCCGGCATCGATCAGGACGGGGTGTTTGACGATCTGGCGCCGAAGGAGACTTTCACCGCGCTGTTCAACGCCACGGGGCAGCCGGCCATCTCCTTGCCCATGGAGCGTAGCCGCGACGGCTTGCCGATCGGCATCCAGCTCGTGGCCCGCTTCGGGCGGGAAGATCTGCTTCTTGCGGTGGCACGGCAACTGGAAGAAGAGGTGGCGAGCGGCCCGGGCATTTGGGGACAGGGCGGGCCGGCTGTGCACGCCGGCAACTTCTAGGAGCGGACATGTCTAAAGCGCGGAACGGCCAAAATGCCAAGGTGCAGAGCGGCAACGAGGAGAAAATCGACCTCGAGGCGATCCTTCGCGCGCGCATGTCCGACTTTTCGCCGTCCGAGCAGAACCTGGCCGCATACATGCTCGACAGTATCCAGACGCTGCCCTTCGAGACCGGCTCGAGCATCGCACAGGCGGTCGGCGTCAGCGAGATGACTGTGTCGCGCTTCGTTCGCGGTCTTGGCTTCGAAAACCTGCGCGACCTCAAGAACCGGCTGCGCGTCTCGGTTGCCGAGAAGGACAGCGACATCGACGACTACATGGCGCGGTTTCAGATGCGCGGCCGGCAGCAGGCACTACAGGAGAGCCTGCGTCTCGAGCTGGACGCCATCGTTAAGGCCTATGCGCTGACCACGACCGACATATGGGATGAAGCCGCGAGCGCACTTGCCAAGGCGCGCACCGTCTACGTCGTCGGCTTTCAGGCGTCCAAGGGCCTTGCGATGGATTTTGCCAGCCGCCTGCTCTGGGCCCGGCCGAACGTCATTTTCGTCGACAACGCAAGCGGCACCTTTGGCGAAATCATCTGCGCGGACCCGAAGCAGAGTCTAGTGGTGATGGTGGACACCGCCGCCTATGCAGCGCGCGGCATAAAGCTGGCTGAAAAGCTGAAGTCGATGCAAATGCCACTCATAATCGTCACGGACAAGTTCAGCCACTGGGCATTCGCCTATACGCGTTTCGTGTTCGAGGCGCACACGCATGTGAAGACGTTCTGGGATTCGACGGCCAGTCTCAGTGCCGTCCTCAACCTGATGATCGATGCGGTGGCCACCAAGCTCGGGCCGAAGGCCAAGCGCAACTTCGCGATGATGAGCGACATGGGCGGCCTGTTCGGCGAGTTCGTGGGCGGCAGCTATCTGCGCCGGAAGGATTGAGCCGCCGGCGGCTCCCGAATGAAAGACAGCGAAAGAAATCAAGCGATGACCAGCATTCCCCCGTTCCGCGACCCGACTATGCCGGGAGCAGCGACCATCCCCCGGCAGGACTGGGACCGCGCACCGTGGAACCGCTGGACCTTCCAACATGTACGAGACATGGTGCCGACGACCCAAGTCTGGCGCGGCCAGGGGCCGGCGAGCCCGCTGCCTGAAAATCTGCAGGACATCGACGCGATTGGTTTCGAGCTGGATGGCCGACGCGACACGATCGGCGGCTTCCTGGAGACGAGCTATACCGATGGCATGCTGGTGCTCCACCGCGGCAAGGTGATCACGGAACGCTATCTGAACGGCATGACACCGCGGACGCAGCATCTGTCGCAGTCGGTGGCGAAGTCGGTGGTCGGTACGGTCGCCGGCATCCTTATCGGGCGCGGCCTCGTCGACCCGGCCGCGCCCATCACCCAGTATCTGCCGGAACTCGAGGCCACCGCCTATCGCGGCGCGATCGTGCAGCATGTGCTGGACATGACCAGTGGCGTCGTCTTCGACGAGACCTACACCGCGCTCGGCTCGCATATGGCACAGATGGACGCCGCTTGTGGTTGGAAAGAGCGCCGGGACCCGAGCTGGCCGTCGCATGTCTGGGAACTCATTCTGTCGCTTACCGAAGCTGAATGCGCGCATGGATCGTCCTTCCGCTACCGCTCCATCGAGACGGACGTCCTGTCCTTTGTCTTGCAGCGCGTGACCGCAACGCCGCTTGCCGAACTTGTCAGTCGCGAACTCTGGGTTCCAATGGGTGCTGAGGAAGACGCTTATTTCACCGTCGATCCGGCGGGCTATGCGCTCGGCGACGGCGGCTTCAACGCGACCTTGCGCGACTATGCCCGCTTCGCCCTGCTGCATCTTGGCGGCGGCGAGATCAACGGCCGGCGCATCGTTCCCGCCGCCTGGATCCAGCAAACGCGAACTGGTGCCCGGCCGGAACTCTTCGGCGGGGTCTATCACGAGGTCCTGCCGGAGGGGGCCTATCACAATCAGTTCTGGATCGAGGACAGCGAACGCCGAGCCTATATGGCGCGCGGGGTTTTCGGGCAACTGCTCTATATCGACCCGGAGGCGGACTTCGTCGCTGTCATCCTCTCGAGTTGGCCCGAATTCGTCAGTGCCACGCGCACCCGCACTTCGCTTGCGGCAGTCAGGGCCATTCGAGAGGCATTGTCGTCATAGGGCCCAGCCTCGCAATTGCGATGGATTCCACGCCGGAAAGGTCTGAGAACGGAACTTAGCAAGTTGCTGGCTCAGCCGTTAGCTGCGGTAAAAAGTGGGGTCGTAGGGCTTCTCCCTCTGAAAGTTCTTTTCTGAGCGGGCTGTCAGTGCCTGGAGACATTCGCTTGGCGACGCTGGACGGCCTTCGCGCTCAACTTAGCAAGCCTTCTCTGACAGCGATTAATGATCAGCCGGCTGAGACAGCCGAACTCGCGGTAAAAATGCTCCTTCAACTCATCGAAAATCCTCTCGCCGCACCGCAGCGCGAGATCCTTCAAGCACGTCTCGTTATCAGGGAGTCCACGTAGGTCAGACAGATGAACTCGATTGTGGGGCTTCCCCCGTCGTCTTGAGGCCTTTGCCCGACTTGGCGTCAGCTTTGGATATGTGAAAATCGCTCTGCCCGCTCCGCTAGCGCATGGCCCGGCGATGCTAGTGCCGCTCGCCACTTCCGCCGAGCCAAGCACCATCCCTTGGGCTGAAGCACGCGATTTTCGGCCATGACGAATGAACCCTGTCTGCTGCTGCGACCTCTAAGCAAGGTCAATGTACCGGTCATCATTTTTGTCGCGGCCATGATGGTCTGGTCTCCCGCTTTCGCGCAAGGACTGGCCCCTGGGTCATCGGTGCCGCAATCGGAGTTCGGCGCACGCAAGATCTTCTTCATGCTGTTCCTGATGCTTGGACCAATCAAGATCTTGGTGCCCTTCGTGAACATGTCACGGAAGGCAGATTCCAGTTTTCGGCGGCGGCTGGCGACGCGAGCCGTTCTGTTTTCAGCAGCGGCTCTGGCGATCGCCGTTCTGCTAGGCCGCAGCATGCTGGAAAACTTCGAAATCTCAGTGCCGGTGCTCGCGATGACGGGCGGCATCGTTCTGTTTCTGGTCGCCTTGAGGACCGTTCTACAACAGTCGTCTGGCTCAGTTGAACGTCCGAAGGAGGATGAACAGCCGGCGGACCTAAGTCACGCCCTCACCCCGCTGGCATTTCCGATAATAGTCACGCCCTATGGCGTAGCGGCAGTGATCGTATTTGCCACCCTGGCGGAGCAGTACAGTTCCCAGTTTGCAGTGGGTGCAATTGTCGCCCTGATCTTGCTGCTCGATTGGCTGGCGATGCTGTTCGCCGAGTCGATATTGAGGTGGGTAGGAACCTCCCTTCAGGTATTCGCAGTCGTACTCGGGGTTACCCAGATTGCCCTCGGCCTACAGGTAATCCTGCACAGTCTGTGCATGGTTGGCGTCATTGCCGGCTGCCGCAACTAGGCACTAGAACCTCAAACTCCCAGTCTGGGACGCCTAGTATCAGGTGTATTGAGTTCAAACCGCAGTCGCCGGCCTGATATGGAGATTGGGCCTGCGCCCGGGCGAGGCGTTCAAGTAGGATTGCGAAGAACCATCAATGGTGCCACATGATCCCCTCGAAAGCGGCCTCGTACCCGCTCATCGAATAGCCCGCAGCAGATGCACGCTGACACGCTCAGGAGAGACGGCCGAAAAGCCGCAAAAAGAGCCCGCCGCCTCAACGTGGTGACGGGCGAATCCTTCCTCTGCGATCCAATCTCTGGCCTCGTGCACGGTAGCCATCGTCACGAAGCGCAGCCGCGCCTTTTGCTTGTCGTCGAAGGTCTTATGGAGGGCGGTTCCCAGGCATCGGCGTATTGCTTCAGACTGGCGGCCTGGTGCGCCATGTTGGTGGCGTGATCAGAGAAATCGGACTGATCGCTGCGCATCTTTTGCAGGTTTTCGGTCGCCGGGCTTCGGCCCGCCCCCTTATGGCCGGCTCAACTGCCGGCCACAATCTTTGCTACTCGGGCGTCAGTTGCAACGCCGCCCTCACCACCCACACTTGCCGAAGAGCGGCAGGCCAAAGCCAAAGAAGCCACTGCCCCAGTTGTTGTTCCAGTAATTGTTGCCCCAACCGGTACCGACTCCGTACACGCCAGTGTAGTTGGGGCCGCCGATGCCGTAGAAGCCGCCGCGCCAGTAGTTGCCGCGCCAGCCTACGCCACGCCAGCCGACGGGACGCCAGCCGATGCCGTGCCAACCGCCGCGCCAATAATTGCCGCGCCAGCCTACGCCACGCCAGCCGACGGGACGCCAGCCGATGCCGTGCCAACCGCCGCGCCAGTAATTGCCGCGCCAGCCGACGCCACGCCAGCCGACGGGGCGCCAGCCGATACCGTGCCAGCCGCCACGCCAGTAATTGCCGCGCCAACCGACGCCACGCCAGCCACCAATGCCGTACCGACCGCCACGCCAGTAGGCACCGCGCCAACCGACGCGACCGATACCGTGCCAGCCGCCACGCCAGTGGTTACCGCGCCAGCCGACGCCACCGATGCCGAACCGGCCGCCGCCACGCCGGTAGTGGGCACGATCGCGGCCATCGCGGATAAGCTGCACGCCAGCACCAAAATCACCGGGCTTGCCCAACAGAACGGCCGACTGCAAGGCACCCTGGTCGCAACTTGCGGCGGTGCAAGCAAGATTCCAAATGGTGCCATCGGTCGTCGGTTGCATTGGAAGTGTACGCGCCTCGTCGCCCGCAGCGACTTTTGGCGCAATGTTTGGAATGAAGGCTGGAGCGGCCATTGCCGACGCTGAAAATCCTGACAGCGCGCCAATGGTCAGCATCCCCGAACATGCAAGTGTTGAGAGATAGCGTCTCATTGTCCTTCTCCAACGGAAAATCGTCCGCTCGGCCAAAGCCTGCGATGATCGTGGGGAAGACGGGCCTCTACGCGATAACCGCGAGGGCTGGCCCCAAATCGGACGTCCCAAGCGAACGCATCGCGAACGGAATAGTTCCCCGGAACTGGACGTTCCTGAGGCGCTTCATCAGCGTGCCGCCCGCCCCGGACACCGAGACGGGCGTTCAGGTGGGCGAAAATGGCTCATTTGCAAGTGCAGTTTAGCTTCGACCGAACTGCCGGTCAGGTCAGGGGAAACAGAAGGTCCGCCGCGAATAAACCTCGCCGCAGAGACCCGAGGCGAGCCGCTTGATTGCAGTTTTTGGAATTCGGATTAGACTTGCAGTGAAAGTTATAGCTCTATCGTGATACGGATACATGGCGCCCGTGATCAGCGCCATGGGTCCGTTTAGGGCGCGGACGCAGCGATGACCGAACAATCGCATAATGCTGCCCGACTCTCACCAATCGTCAAACGACAACTGTTGCCCATCGTCGCGTGGCTTCCAGGCTATCAACGTGATTGGTTGGTGCCGGACATCCTTGCTGGGCTGGCTGTCTGGGCTGTGATGGTGCCGGAAAGCATGGCCTATTCGGGCATCGTTGGTGTGCCGCCCATCATGGGCCTCTACACCATCGTGCCGCCTCTCGTCGCCTACGCGATTCTGGGTACCTCGCGCCTGCTTGTCGTCGGCCACCGGTGTTGAGATGAAGGCTGCCATCCATCCCAAGGTGAGAGAATTGTAGTCGGCCGTTCCCTGAGAGACGATGGCACCCACGGTGAGCGCAGAAATCAGTCCGGTTGCAGTGTCCGGGTGCGACAGACGCCAAAGAGGAGAAAGAAGCATCCAATCAATACGGCAAGGGTGGAGGTACGCTAAGCGGGGAAAGCCCTTCCGGGAGACTGAGGCTGGCAGCGCGTCTAGCCTGGTTGCTGAAATCATGGGTAGCGGTTTAGATCTGGCCATGACATCCATCGCCGCCTTCATCACAGAGCTCATCCGCGCCGCAATCGAGGTACCCAAACTCACAATGTCGGAGCGTGCTAGATTGTTGCATCGCGCTGCGGCGACTATTGGGGACATCCGAGACGAGATCAACTATTCCGAGAAACCAGCGAACGATACCGGGGACCCGGAAGACATCGCGTATCTGCTGAACGAGGCGGCCGGCTTTGTCGACGAGTTCACAGATGCTGAATTGGCGGAGACCATCCTCGAGACCGTAGAAATCATCATGGCGGCGCAGATCCTGCTTGAGGAAAAGCGGAAGATCGAGGGACGGCAATAGGGCGGCCGGCAGATCATGACATGAGGGTTTTTCATCACTCGCTCACCGCATCGCCTGACTTGGCATCGACCGATGATCTGGCACGATTTAGGTGTTGCCACCTCTCGTCATCAGGATCGACGTCATCATCCGATGAACCCGACATTATCCATACGCGTGATTGTGCTGGTCATCCTCATCGCGACCTTAGCAATTGGCTCGGCCCTGCTCATCAGGCGCAACGGCAACGTGGTCGACGCTATATCGCCATGCGAGCAATGGCTGAATCCTCGCTGCGACCAGTGATCGACCTCACGATCTCTCGCCGCGGCGAAAGCTGGAGATTTTTTTTGGTGGGTGCAGACTTGGCTCCGGGTCTTCAGTTGCCGCTGAGCAACTCATAATGCATGACGCCAGATAAATTTCTGCGCAAGATAGATATTTTAAATATTCGCGTAGCGCGTCTACTTTTGTTGCAATGTATTGCGGGCGATTGAATATTGCGGCTATCTACCGGTTAGCGGAGGGAGCTATGACCGGACATGAGAATTCACCGGACTATGGCGGCGGAAAGCTTTATGCTTGGCAGACGGCCGCTGCAGCAGTCATGATCGCTCTGGCTGTCGCTGGAATGTGGTGGTTTTACGGTTAGATGGCCGGTTGAGACCCGAAGCCTCCGTGAGCGGGGGGCTTAGGGCGTGAATGGCTCCGGGTCTCGTGTTGCTGGGGGAGCAACAGCCAATACTTGCGTAATGGCGACCACAGACGCAACGATGCCTGAGGCTAAGCCGGCTTGTCCATTTTGTCTAAGGCCTGCTCTACCACTGGCGCATGGACGCTCAGCGCACAGCACCCGATTGCGCGTCTTTCCCGCCGTCAGGCGTTATTGCAGATTTCGGGTGATTGGGTGCGGGATCGGAGCTGCGACAAATATGGACTCTCGACGCGTAGCGCTGCTGATACTCTTGCTAGCTTTCATCATCGGGCTGGGTATCTATGGCATCATGCCGTCGCGAAGCTAATGGAATAGCCAGCCTCTCACCAAGCCATCGAATTGGCGCGCGCAGGTGTTCATATCGCTACCACCTTTGACGGAACGTGATGCAACCGAGAGCCAGATCGCTCGACCGCTGCCGATTGCGGTAGCCTCGGCTCTTCCACATCAACCCACGTTCCACCCGGAGGAAGGCCTCTATGAGCGCCACGCGTTTCTCTCACCCTGTCGAGATCTTCGTCGGCCTTGGATCCCACCGAGTGATCGAGAATGCCGGGCAAGCATACGATGTGCTGAACAAGTGGAGCGGGAGCCGTGGGCCGTGGCATGCCCAGGCACTCGGCAAGTGCCAGAGCGCGTTGACCAATGAGGGTGACATTGCAGCCGCGCGCATTGCGTTTGTGGCCTTTGCGCGGGCGAGAGGGATTCTGGTGCCAGATGCGCTCACGGCTGCCATGACCGAGGCCGCGCGGGAGCGGCTGAAACGCTGATCTCATGCAACCACCCTCCCCGTATGGCGTTTATGGGCGGTGGAGGTTGAGCGATAGGCGAAATCCGCAGATTGCCTACAACGCGTCAGCGGTCTCGAATCTTGCAAATCGCTATGTCGAGATGCGGCGTAACGGAGGCCAACGGGTAGCCTTCGCAACTTAATCGCCTAGTCGTTTCCGATCCGTCCCAGGAACTCCGTGATCATCGCGGACACCTCCGACGGCCGCTCCTGCGGCAGCCAGTGCCCCGCGCCGGGCAGGATGTGCGATCCGCGCAGGTCCGGAACTAGGCTGGGCATGGCCGCGATGATCTGGTCCATGCCGGGAATGCTCAGGCCAGTGTCGCGCTCGCCGATCAAAAACAGCGCCGGAATGGCGATCTTGGCCCCCGCCATGGCTTGTTGAAGTTCCCAATTGCGATCCAGGTTGCGGTAATAGTTGAGGCCGCCCTTGAAGCCGGACGTCCGGAAGGCATCGACGAGGCGCTCGAAGTCTGCCGCCGGCAGCCACTCGGGCAGTGCGGCCGGATCGGGTAGGCTCGCAAGCAATCCCGTACTGCGGTTGACCATGCCGAAAGGATTGGGCGTTCCGTCTCCGGGCTTCCGCGGCCCCGCCTCGCCGCTGGCGGCAAAGAGCAGTTTCCGCAGCGTGCGGCGCGGGTCGGCCTCGAACTCGGCCTCCGCCTTGCCGCGTGTCCTCCCACTACCGGCGACCATCATGGCTGAAATTCGTGGACTCGGACGATGACTTCGACGATGATGAGTTGCATGGCGGCCGTGACTAATTGTGACGTGAGCCGAGCCAGGTGCATTTCCAATGCCCAACTTCGATGAAAACACCCTGCGAATAATGCGCCGCAACGTGCTCCTTGGGATGTGGGCGGCAAAAAAATTGGGGCTTGTGGGCGAAAGCGCGGATGCCTATTCAACCGATCTCGGCATGCGAGCGTTTGATTACTGCGACGTGGCTAGCAAAATTCGCGAGGATTTTAACGCTGCGGGCGTGGTCGAATCCGACGAGGAAATTCGACGCGTCATGAATGAGTCCTGGCTCCAAGCGTCGAGCGGCAACCGAACAGGAGATGCTCGCGACGGCGCTATGGTACAGATCGTGCGCAATCTCGTGCTGAAATGACAACCTCACCCAGGTGCGTTACCAATCCGGGTCCCTTTCTCCAAGGTTGTCAGGGGATTTTGCTCAGCTATCCATTTTGATTACGATGCATCCATGCTCGTCGCATAGCTTCGTTTGACATCCACCATAAATGTTCAAAGTCCAGATCCGATCATTGGTGAGAGCGCCCGATGGAAGATCATCTGCAAGCCATCGTCACTCTCATCTCGCTGGTCAATCCCATGGTCTGCGCGATGATGTTCACTGGCCTGACTGCCGGGCGGACGCGGGCGCAGCGCGTTTCGGATGCAACAAGGGCGATCCTGACCATCGCCGTGGTCCTGACCGTCGCGGCGCTTGCGGGCGCTCGCATACTCGACATCTTCGGAATACCACTGGATGTGTTTTCCGTGGCTGGCGGGATCGTCCTGTCCTTCATCGGTTTCACCATGCTGTCCGGATCCAGGTCGGACCACGCGCCCGATCCCGCAACTCAGAATCCCGATCCGTCCGCTGCGGGGGCGACGCTGGCACCGATGATCCTGTTCGCGGCCAGCCCCGGCACCATCACCGGGGTCATCACCATCGCGGCGGCGCATTCGCGCAAAGGCATCCCTCTTCCAGCGCTAACTGGCATATGCGTGGTCCTGATCATCACCTGGGGGCTGCTGCTGCTTGTTGCACGCAGATCGAAACCCCCCAAAGGGCCAAGTCTGGCACATGATATGGTCACCCGATACATGGGCTTGATCGTGATCGCGATGGGGATCAACTATGCCCTGACCGGATACAAGGCATTCATGGCTGGTTGAGGCCAGCCATCGACAGAGCCAACCGGTGGCACGAACCCGGTCTTGTTCTCAAATACTGAACAATCTGAATGGTGGCTGTGGGCCGGGTATGGACTGGCAGCTTCCGGTCGCACATCCTTGATTGCGGACATTAAGGTCGGCGTGCGCATCGTCGTGGCCTGACCCTGACCTGACATTATTAGCTAGCCAATTGATGCCGGCTTCGCTCAGACGCGGGCTTGCGCGCTCGACCATAGCCAAAAGAATAACTCCATTGAATATACGGTAGTTTTATTGGCAGCATTGAAGCTCCAAGTTCGCGCTCTAGAACTCCCCAAGACCAGTCTTCGTCCTGGCAAAAGTGGGGATACTTCTTGCGATGACAGCTACTTTGGAAGCGCCGATAAGTGAAGAACCCAGAAGTAATACGCTAAGTCGCGGTATGATTTGGATTCCGGGCGGCACGTTCCGCATGGGATCGGAACGGCACTATCCCGAGGAAGCGCCGGTCCACCGGGTCGCCGTCGACGGCTTTTGGATGGACCGGACGCCGGTGACGAACCGCCAGTTCCGCGCCTTCGTCCGTGCAACCGGGCACGTTACCGTGGCGGAGAGAAATCCAGACCCGAAGGACTATCCTTTTGCCCTACCGCACATGCTCAAGGCTGGATCACTTGTGTTCATTCCTCCGGATCAGCCAGTCGCTCTCACCGATTTCAGCAGGTGGTGGGCCTTCAAGTTCGGGGCAAACTGGCGTCGTCCTTATGGTCCGGGCTCCTCAATCAAGGGGTTGGACGATCACCCGGTGGTACATGTCGCCTGCCTCGACGCAGAGGCTTATGCGCGCTGGGCCAACAAAGACCTGCCGACCGAAGCGGAGTGGGAATACGCGGCGCGCGGCGGGCTCGACCAGGCAGAGTTCGCCTGGGGCGACGAATTGACCCCGAACGGCCGACATATGGCCAACACCTGGCAGGGCCAGTTCCCTTCGCAGAATCTCGCGCAGGACGGCTTCGAGCGCACGTCGCCCGTCATGTCGTTCCCCCCGAACGATTACGGGCTCTACGACATGATCGGCAATGTCTGGGAATGGACGAGCGACTGGTACATGCCGAAGCACCCAGCCGATGCGGCGAAGGCGTGCTGCGTTCCACAGAACCCGCGCGGCGGGCGGGAGGAGCAAAGTTACGACGCCTGCCAACCTGGGGCGAAGATTCCCCGACGGGTGGTGAAGGGCGGTTCGCATCTGTGCGCGCCGAACTATTGCCGTCGCTACCGGCCGGCGGCGCGTCACCCGCAGCCTGTCGACACTTCCATGAGCCACGTTGGATTCCGCTGCATCATTAGAAAGAGGAGCACTCCATGAATGATGATCGTGCATTCTCAGAAACTAGAGATGGTAGGTTTCGCCTCAGGCGGATGTGGACAAGAGCCGCGTTGATCGGAGGCACGGCCTTGTTCTCGGCCGCGATGGCCGCCGCGTCTTTCGCCCAAGCGCAGCAACAGCCGCCGCAACCGGCACAGCCGCCACAGCGACCGAACATCATGTTCATCATGGGCGACGACATCGGCTGGATGCAGCCGAGCATCTACCATCGCGGCGTAATGGTTGGCGAAACGCCGAACATCGACCGCATCGGTAAGGAAGGTGCGATGTTCACCGACTATGTGGCCATGCAGAGCTGCACCTCCGGTCGCAACGCCTTCTTCACAGGCATGTATCCGCTGCGCACGGGCATGATCCCCCCACAACTGCCTGGCAGCCCATCCTATCTGCAGCCCGGCACGCCGGCGCTCGCCAAGTTCCTGCTCGACCTTGGCTACACTACCGGCGAATTCGGCAAGAACCATCTGGGCGATCACACCGCATCGCTGCCAACGGCACACGGTTTCCAGGAATATTGGGGCTATCTCTATCATCTCGATGCCATGCAGCAGGTGAGCTTCCCTGACATCAACAAGAATCCAAACACCCAGACCGTCGCGCCGCCTTGCCGCAACACGCCGATCCCCGGCATCGCCGAGGTGCCAGGCGCAGTCGACGCCAAGACAACGACCTGCCTCACTCCGCCGCGCAACGTGCTGGCGTGCAAATCCGCCAACGGCACGGAGCAAAACCAGATGTGCTCCGATGAGGGGCCGCTGACGCTCGAGCGCTCCAAGACGGTGGACGAGGAAATCTCGGACAAGGTTGTCGACTTCCTCGACCGCAACGACCCGAAGAAGACCAACAAGCCCTTCTTCGTCTGGTACAACCCGGCCCGTATGCATGTCGTGACCGTGCTGTCACCGAAATACGAAGCCATGGTCGGCGAGCGCGGCGGCAAAGATTGGGGCGTCAACGAAGCCGGCATGAAGCAGCTCGACGACAATGTCGGCGTCGTCCTCAAGAAGCTGGAGGATATGGGCCAACTCGACAACACCATCGTGGTCTTCACCACCGATAACGGCGCAGAGGCCATCAGCTTCCCGGATGGCGGTGTGACCCCGTTCAAGGGCCAGAAGGGCGAGGCTTGGGAGGGCGGTTATCGCGCGCCATTGGTGGTCCGCTGGCCGGGCGTCATCAAACCAGGCACGATCAACAACCAGTTGTTTGCGGCCCTCGACTGGCTGCCGACGCTGGTCGACATCGCCGGCGGACCGAAAGGTGATGGGTTGAAGCAGCAGATCGAGGCCGGGCAGTATCCCGGCATCGTCAAGACGACACTCGATGGCTTCGACCAGACCGATATGCTCGAAGGCAAGACCGCGAAATCGGCGCGTGACTTCTTCTTCTATTATTCGGGGGCGACGCCGTCGGCGGTGCGCTACAAGAACTGGAAGATGTACTACACCATGGCGCAACCAGGGCCGCAGGGCTGGATTCTGCCGCTCATCCCGTTCCACTTCACCTTGGTGCAGAACATCAAGCGCGACCCGTTCGAGCAGGCGGTCGGCATCGATCAGAAGACGGCCATGAGCCTTGGCGGCGCATTGGGCGCTCCGGCGACCGCGTTCCAGTACGATTGGAACATGTTGCCGATCGGCCAGCAGTTGTGGCTGCACCACCTCGAGACCTACGAGAAGTTCCCGCCGCTGCAAGCCCCCGAGAGCTACAATCTCAGCGGCATCCTCGATCAGGTCAAGAAGGCCTTGGCGAACCACCCGAGCGACTAGCTGGATGGGCAGCCGTTTTGCCACCCCGCTCCTCCCCCCGCATGCGGGGGGAGGAGCATGGCGCTCAGGGCGGATGACCGGCGACGGCGGTCTACCTGGGAAATTCACGGTTCCAAGCGGCGCGCCTTGCAGGATTGATCGCGCTCCTCGGGCTCATGGCTTTGCCCAAGCTGATCTGTCAACGGAGCGGGATGAGGAATTCTAACAGGAGTTGTCTCGTGCTCGATCTGTCGAACTATTCGCTTCCAGCGATCTTTCTGGCCGGTTTCGCTGTAATTCTGGCGGCAATCGAATTTGGCCACTGGCTCGGTGCGCGCGTCGGTGATCGGGGCGATGACAACGTGCCCACACTGGAAGGGGCCATGATCGGTCTGCTGGCCTTGATGTTCGGCTTTACCTTTGCCTTGGCGCTCACGCGCTTTGACGCTCGACGCACTGCCGTGTTGGCCGAAGCCAACGCAATCAGTACCACCGCGCTGCGCGCGCGCCTGTTACCCGAACCGCATCGGAACGAGGTGTTGGGACTGCTGCAGAACTACGTGAAAATTCGGCTCGACGTCACCCAGCATCAACTGACGCAAGCCGAATGGGCGGCGGCGATCGATAAGTCGAATGCGATTCAAGAAAAACTCTGGCAACAGGCAATGGCGATGGCCGCGTCCGATACCGGCATGGTGCCTACGGGCCTGTTCATCCTGGCCCTGAATGAGACGATCGACGATCAAGCAAGGCGGCTGATAGCGCAACGCAGTCGCGTACCGAACATCGTTCAACTGACGCTTTTCGGCATCGCCGTCGTCGCGAGCGGGTTCGCGGGTTACGCAACCGGGGTTAAAGTCCGGCGCTCCCGGATACCGGTTTATGTCATGGGCCTGTTGGTCACTTGCGTCATCATCGTGATCCTCGACCTCGACAGACCAGGTGCCGGGTTCATTGAAGCGAGCCAGCAACCGATGATCGATGCAGCCGCCAGCCTTGCCGCAATTTCCGAGTAGGTGCCCGCATGGCCGACATCGGCATGGCTGACCGGTGAGGTGGACGACGCGTGAGGTTCGCCCGCTTTCGTGTGCTCAGATGATAGTCCTCCTCAACGGTAACCGCTTCGTAGCATGGCAAAGAGCTTTCCGGCGCTAAACGGGAGAAAGTATTTTGAGATTGCTGACGCGCCTTTTCCAGCGATTTCTGGTTCTCTGTTTGGGCGTGCTTAGCGTTTGGCTGATCGTCTTCGTCGTTTTCGATACCGCGGACCACAGGCTTCCATGGCTCCTGGCGGTGAGCCTTACATACGGCTTGGCCGCCTATGTCATTTTGCCAAACGTGGTCCGAATGGGCCTCAAGATACTTCATCGTGGAGCTATCCCTCAGTACACGATCACCGGCGATGGTCTGCCCGGTGACCCTGTAAATCTTGTCCTCGTCGGAACGCGCCAGCAACTTTGCGATGCGTTTGCGACGGCGGACTGGTCCACGGCCGACCGTTTGGGGCTGGCGAGTTCATGGCGAATGATACGAGCATTTGTGCTCAACTCTCCGTATCCCACCGCTCCTTTCAGCCCCCTCTATCTCTTTGGGCGACGGCAGGACATAGGTTTCCAAGAGCCCATCGATAATAGCCCGCGTAAGCGCCATCACATCCGTTTCTGGGCGCGAAGCCTCGACCACTCCGAGGACGATGTGAGCACAACGAGCTTCTGGTTGAATACTGACAAGCCTTCGGCCGACCAGCGCGTGCTATGGGTCGGGGCGGGGACCAAGGATACGGGTTTTTCTCTCACCTGGCTGACGTTCCAAGTTACTCACGCTACCGCTTCAGATACGAACGCCGAGCGCGATCACATAATCGGCGAGCTGAGAGCAAGACGCGTGATCGGGGATGTTACGTTGCACCAATCTGGTTCACGTTTGCAGACCGGAAAGATCAACCATTACATTACCGATGGCGAGATCGCGTTCGCCAGCTTGATAGAAAATTGAACGAGGACGTGCAATCGCGGTTTCTGGACCAGGAAATTGGGCTTCGATAGCACCGGGTCATCGAAATCCTCAGCATGACTTTCCGGATTTGGCACCGAGGACAATGTTCGAACGCTGCGGAGAAACTCGATGAGATTTTCGCAACCAGCCACGTTCTGGATTGCAATCTCTGCTGTCGCTTTGGTTGCGTTGGTGCTGTTGCACCAAATCCTCTTGCCGTTCGTCGTCGGCGCAATGCTCGCCTATCTGCTCGTTCCGGCGGTCGACAGATTGGAACGCTTAGGGATAAATCGTGCCTTTGCCGCTCTCCTCGTCTTCCTGCCGCTGGTTGCGGGTTTTGTCGCCTTTGTCTTGGTGATACTCCCGGTCATCATTGGCGAACTCAGATTCTTTATCGAGCAGTTTCCCCGCTACGTCGCACGGCTCCAGTCGCTCATGACCGATGCTAGTCACCCCTGGCTGCATCGTATCGTAGGTGATGTTCATATCGAGCCATCCTCCGCCAATGTCGCGGGCGCGATGGGCAGCGCTTGGCTCGACGGCTTCCTTCGCTCGGCATGGTCTGGCGGATTGGCTTTGATCCACCTTCTGTCACTGCTCGTCGTCACGCCGATCATCGCCATTTATCTGGCAATTGATTGGCAACGAATGATTGCGACCGTCGATGGCTGGTTTCCCCCGGCACACCGCGACCATGTTCGGGCACTTGCGCGGGAAATCCACGAGACGGTTGCCGGCTTTGTGCGGGGGCAGGCCGTTATTTGTCTCGTTCTCGCCGTGCTTTATGCAACAGCTCTCAAGATGATTGGGCTCAACCATGCCATCTTGATAGGTATCACCGCGGGCCTCGTCAGTTTTGTTCCCTATCTCGGAGCCGCCACCGGCTTCTTCGTGGCCGTGTGCGTTGCGCTGACCCAGTTCTGGCCGAACTGGGTCCCCGTCGCTCTTGTGGGGAGCATCTTCATCGTCGGAGAAATGCTTGCCGATTATGTGCTGTCGCCGCGGATTATCGGTAGTCGCGTCAAACTCAACCCAGTCTGGATGATGTTTGCGCTGTTCGCTTTTGGATGGCTGTTCGGCTTCATCGGCTTGCTGTTGGCGATACCGGTCGCGGCGGCGCTGGGCGTGATCCTGCGGTTCGCGAGGCGGCAGTCCCTGGCAAGCTCGGTTGACGACGTCGATCGCAGCCTGCCGGGCCCGGAATGATGGAGAGGCACTGAACCGGATAGAACCAATGTCGTTCTGGGCCGCTGAGGTGAACTTTGGCGCAGCTCGGAAGCAGACATCGGGTAACCATGCCGGACGTCGTGCTCGCGAGATTAGCGGCCGTCCATGCCGCGGAACACGAATGGCACGACCATGCCCCCGAAGGAGACCTTTGGAGCCTTTGAAAGCCGAGTTTTCTGCCCAGGGCTTCCGAGGACTTTGTGTCAGTCGCTGGTCTTCCGAGGCCGGAAATCGAGCGCGTCGCGGTAATCTCTGCTGGTCTGGCCGGCAGGAGCCAGTAGCCGGTTCCTTGGTCTCGTAGGTGCTGCCATCCAGGCGATAGCCGAGGTCAGCGCCACTGGTGATACTCACATGCTCGCCGTCGCTGGTGCACGAGAGATGGCGGAACTGGTCGTAGCTGAACACGATTCGTTGGCGCTCGAGTCCTCGGCGACCGCGACGCCGACGGGCAGGCTGCGCGCGAAGGCTTGAAGCCGCATCTGGCTCTGCAACGGCAACTAAGTTGCCTGCAGGTCGGGGCCGCCGCCTTTGGTCAGTTCGAGACGGCGGCCCCGAAACTCGTTCCGAAGTCATTGATCGTTAGCCGCAGCACTGTTGCGCGCCCGTATATGCTTTCTCGGCAGCGATGACTGGTTGAAAACGATCTATGAAAGAGTCTGCTCGGCTCAGTTTCGCTGATCGTTCAATATCCAATCTCGGAACGCTGCAATCTTGGGCTGCGATTGCTTGTTGTTCGGGCAGACCAGATAGTATGCGAACTCCTCCATGTTTGCAGATGGAAACAATTGGACCAAACGCCCATCGCGCAGATCGTCTTGAACCAAGGCCGCCGGTAGAAGTCCTGCGCCTTGACCGGCAAGGACCGCCTTTAGCAAGAGCCCGCTATCATCGAAGGATGGGCCACGCACTTCCGTCCACTCAGACGCGTTGTGCGTTTCAAACCAAAGGCTCCAGCCCTTTCGCTCGGAATCGTGAACCTGCGGCCAGCGCGCCAGGTCTGATGGTCGATCCGGAAATCCTAATCGCTCAATCAGATTAGGCGTAGCCACCGCTATCATCTCGACCGTGACCACACGATCGCTGCGGAGTCCAGGATAGCGGCCCATCCCATGTCGGATCGCAACGTCCACTTCCGAGCGAGAAAAATCGACGAGCGCATTGCTAGTGACGATCTGAAGATCAATGTCTGGCAGCGCCTCTCGAAAGGATGACAATCGAGGAACCAGCCATGCCGACGCGAAGAAAGGCGTAGCGCTAACGGTGAGCAGTCCAGATTCCACTTGGCCCGCGATCCGCTCGGATGCGTCCGCGATCTGGCGGAATGCATTGCGTATCGAAGGCAGATAGTCGCGTCCTGCGTCAGTCAGAAAGATCCCCCGCGTTACTCGCTCAAAGAGCTTCACACCCAAATTTTCCTCGAGAACCCTGATCATCTGGCTCACCGCTCCTGGCGTGACGCACAATTCCTCCGCAGCGAGCTTGACCGACAGGTGGCGGGCGGCGGCCTCGAACGCTTTGAGCGCGTTTAGCGGGGGTAATCGGCTTGGCATGAGTAAGATAATCTATCTTATAGGATTCATCTATTCTGGTTTGCGTAGGCGATCGAATGGCATCATATTCCTTGCAAGTTGAAGCCGTCAATGTGGCCATCAAGCTGGCACCGAAGGCAAAAAATCTAAATCATGACGAACGCGTTGCTCGGGCCGCGCGATTGAAGAAAGGACCCAGGACGGATGTCTTTCGATGTGGAGTTCCGTGAGCTTACGGAGATTGGAGGGCTCATCGCCCGCCGCGCCATTACCTCGAGAGAAGTCACCGCGGCACTTCTGGCACGCATTCAGCGCATAGATGGCGAATTGAAGGCATATGTGCGAGTCTTGGACGACCAGGCACTCCGCCAAGCGGAGACGGCCGATCGGGAGATCGAGGAAGGATTGCACCGGGGGCCGCTCCATGGCGTTCCCATAGCCGTAAAGGACCTATGCTGGATCAAGGGCGTCGCCACTGCAGCCGGCACTGCCGTTCATCGAGATTTCGTCTCCACGCGCGATGCCACAGTCGTCCGGAAGCTCGCCGACGCGGGCGCGGTGCTGATCGGCAAAACCCAGCTCACCGAGGGAGCATATTCCGACTACCACCCATCAATATCGCCGGTGAGTAACCCGTGGAATGGCAAATATTGGACGGGTATCTCCTCCAGCGGGTCGGCGGTCGCAACCGCGGCCGGCCTATGTTTCGGCTCGATCGCCTCAGACACCGGCGGGTCCATCCGATGGCCTTCGGCGGCCAATGGCGTAACCGGCCTCAAACCGACCTGGGGACGCGTCAGCCGTAATGGAACATTCGACCTTGCGCCGTCGCTGGACCACATTGGCCCGATTGCCCGGAGCGTCGCTGACGTTGCGGCGATCTTCAAAGTAATAGCCGGACACGACGTCGATGATCCGACGACAAGCTCTCGTCCGGTCCCCGACTATATGGCCGACTTGATTGCCGACGTGCGTGGTATGCGTATCGGCATCGACCAGCGCTGGAATACCGAAGCCGTTGACGCTGGAACCCAAGTCGCACTGGCCGAAGCGCGTGCGGCATTCTTAGGCTTGGGCGTCGAGATCGTTGACATTTCGTTCCCGGACGTTCGCCAGATCGTTGATGATTGGACGCCGAACTGCGCTGTTGAAGCGGCTGTCGTGCATCAAGCCGTCTATGCCGCCCACAAGGAGCAGTACGGCCCCATTTTGTCATCGGTCATCGAGGCCGGAATGGCTGTCTCGGGGATTGACTATCAGGAGATATTGCTTCGCCGGGCGGCGTTCCGGGGGCGGGTGGAAGCCCTATTATCATCAGTCGACGCCGTACTTACTCCCGTTCACCCTTTTGCCCCGCTCACGTTGACGAAGATCGCGACGCTTGGCGAGCAGCCAGAACTAATCGCCAAGCTGCAACGTTACACGTGCCCCTTCAACATGAGTGGGCATCCGACGCTCTCATTTCCGGGAGGGGCTTCGGCGGACGGCATGCCGATCGGCCTGCAGTTGATCGCCGCCGAATTTAACGAAAGCGCGCTTCTCTGCCTCGGCTCGGCGTTTCAAGCCGCAACAACTTGGCATCGTCGTCACCCAAACCTTAGCGATCGCGTGATCGAGCCCCAAGGGGGAGGAGCGCAATGATGAGCACGCTGAAGGCCAACTTCATCGGCACGGCCAGAAACGGCGTCGTGAGTTGCAAGGCGCAGTTCGCTCACGCCGGGCGCACCACGCAAGTCTGGGATACGGAAGTCCGCGGCGAAGAAACGGGCCGAACCATCGCGCTGTTTCGCGGCACGCAGATGCCGCACTCCCAGGCCAACGGAGGACGCTCGTGACCGCGCAAAGGCCATCATCAAGGATTTTTTACGGCTGGTTCGTGGTTGCCGCTGCCTTTGTCATAACCTTCGTCGGCTTCGGAAGCGCCTACACATTTGGCTCCTTCGTGGACGCGTTTGAGAAAACGTTCGGCGCTTCGCGTGGTGAGGTGTCGCTGGTTTTCTCCCTCGCGGGGTTTTTGTATTTCTCGCTTGGCGCAGTGTCGGGGCCGCTGGCTGATCGATGGGGTGCGCGCTGGCTCGCGGTGATCGGCATGATTTTCGTTGGGATGGGGCTGATCTTTGCCGGGCGCGCGGAAACATTGGTCGGAGTCTATCTCGCCTATGGTCTGGGGATCGGCATCGGGATCGGATTCGCCTATGTGCCGGCGCTAGGAGCCGTGCAACGCTGGTTTGTTCAACGGCGCGGGCTCGCATCAGGACTCGCGGTGAGCGGAATCGGCGTGGGAACTCTTGCCATGCCTCCGCTGGCGACCGCGCTGGTCGCCAACCTCGGATGGAGAGGAGCCTATTCGACCCTTGGCGTTTTGGCGATCGTCGTCGGTTCCGTCGCCGCACTCCTTATCAATGACGACCCGGCCTGCCGTGGGCTTCATCCTGACGGAATCTCACCCGAAACAGCCGGTCCGTCTGTCACACGCGCGGGGCTTTCTGTGCGCCAGGCAGTGCGGACTCGACGATTTGCCGAACTCTATATGGCCTGCCTGATCGGGTCGCTCGGCGTCTTCGTGCCGTTCGTCCATCTCGTGCCCTTCGCAGTCGATCTTGGCATGTCCTCGACGGCCGCCGTCTGGCTCATGGGTGCGATCGGTATCGGCAGCACAATTGGCCGCTTCTTTCTTGGCGGTGTTGCCGACAAGATGGGGCGCGAACGATTTCTTGTCGCCATGTATCTTGGCATGGCGGGTTCCCTTGTCATTTGGGCGCTCAGCGCAACGCCCTTGCTGCTGGTGATATTCGCCCTGAGCTTCGGCCTGTTTTATGGAGGTTGGGTCGCGGTCCTGCCGGCGGTCGTCGCCGACCTTTTCGGTTCGAGAAGCGTCGGCGGCATCATTGGCGTCCTATATACCAGCGTCGCCATAGGCACGCTGATCGGGCCGAGCAGCGTCGGGTTCATCTACGACATCAGCCACAGCTATTTTGTCTCGATCGCCGCAAGCGCCGTGTCGAATGCAGTCGCCGCCGTCATCGTCGTGCTGGCAGTGAAGCGATCGGTCGCCGAAAGGAAGCCTGGCTGATGAAAAGGGCCATACAGTCTGTACGCCCGAACGCGACTACCCTTTTCGGTTCTGATGCGGGATTTTCGTCATTGCGGACATTCAATTGTAGACTGCCATTTAACGCTGGGAGCCAGGGACAATGACGAAGTTCGATCTGAAGCAGGCACATCGGAAGTTATTTAATCCGCCAAAGGATAACTTCGCCGAGGTCCTGGTTCCGGCGATGCCGTTTGTGAAGGTCGATGGGGCGGGCGACCCCAACACTGCGGATGAATACAAGACAGCGGTCGAATGGCTGTATGGGATTAGCTATGCGATGAAGTTCGCAGCCAAAGAAGCGCTAAATCGTGACTACGTGGTGCCTCCACTTGAAGCGCTCTGGTGGGCGGACGATCCCGCGACCTTTGTCCGCCGGGAAAAGGACCGGTGGCGCTGGACGGTGATGATAATGGCGCCCGACTTCGTAACCGACGCCATGTTTGAAAAAGGGGTCGCAAAGACCACCGCAAAGCGGGGCGACCGTCCGTCATCGCTGCGCTTTGAATCATATGACGAAGGCCGTTCGCTACAGACCTTGCATATCGGCAGTTATGATGATGAAGGTCCGACGCTGAAGCGCCTCCACGAGGAGGTGATGCCCACTCTGGGCGTTACCTTCAACGGCGCGCATCACGAAATCTACTTGAGCGATCCGCGGAAAACCGAGCCGGCAAAGCTGAAAACGATCCTTCGCCAGCCAATTCGAGAACATTGAGTGCTGTGGCTGATGCGGAAACCTACCGCCATACGGCGTTCAACGTCAGCTCATCCCAATTCCGGGTCAGAAGCGGTCTTCCCACAAACCGCCGGTAGCTGTCGGTCCGCTATGGGGAGATTTAGCAAGCTCGACTCTTCTGATAGGGACCCGGCGTAAACACCCCCACACCTGATGTTGGGGTGTGGGGGGTGTAGCACTGGGCGTCGGCGTGCAGTCGTCAGAGGAACGTCAAGCGGGTCGCTTCCCGCTTGCCTTGGGCGAAACCGGCACGGGCGGCGGGGATGCGGGTCGCCAGATCCATCTGGTTCGTGCCCATTGCGACTCGGGAATCGGCGTCCGGCGTGATCACCTCGACACGGCTGCCCTGGTTGCGCAAGGCCTCGACCTGGCTGTCCAGGTCCGCGCCCGGTAGTCTGCGCAGGCCCTCGAACTGGCCTTCCGGTAGCGGCCCGGTCCGTCCGCCGAACGGTGAGAGCACGACGACGTTCGCATAGCCCGAAGCGAGGTCGGCGTTTTCGGGGGAGCGCACGCCACCGTTGATGTAGCGAGTACCGTTGATGTTGTGCGTGGGCAACAGACCAGGCAGCGCGGTGCTCGCGGTGACCGCGTCCACCAGGTCGACGCCGGAGTCGCGATCGAACGTAGCCATCTGGCCGGTATGCGCGTTGACGGCCACCACGATCATTGGCCTCTCCGGCCATTCAGGGCGAGGCAACCTGGCGGCGACCAACGCGCGCCGTTGTTCAGCTGCCGCGGGTCCGAGTGTGGCGTCGCTCTCCAACCCGAACGCGCCCATCGCACGTTGCAGATCGGCTGCCGAGGTGGCAGCGGCGCCGATGGCCCTCATCCGCTCGAACAGCGTGTCCATCGGCAGTGACGGGAGCGGGGACGGCCGCCGTTCCCGATTCTGTCCGACCGGTTGAACCGGCGGAGACAGCACCGCGGCCAGCAGTTCGGCCGGCGGTATGCCGCTGCGCACATGCGCCGCAGCGGTGGCACCGGCCGAGGTGCCGATCACCAGATCGGCGGCCTCCGTCATATCGAGACCGGCTTCGGCCAGACCTGCGATGATGCCGATCTGCCACGCATTTCCGGCGGCTCCACCGCCACCGAGAGCTAGAGCAAGGTTTTTATGAATCATTCGCGCTCTATTGCAATCCGGGGACACCCCTGTCCATCGAAATATCAAGACCGTGCCTTACGGTTGGTTTCGCGGCAAGCTGAAGGGAATCCGTCATGAAAAAGCTCCTCATCGCAGCGACGGCACTTGTCGCCATGACTGCCCTTGCCGCGGCTGGTAATGGCAACGTCGGAAACGGCAACAGCAACAGGGGCTCACATATGGGGTCTACGGGAGAAGGGTGTCGCGATGGAACGCCGTGCCGCGTAGAGGCCTTTATATATCCGGCTTCGGTTCGATATTCTGGTTCAACCGGAACAGGTTGGATGGATCGAGGCGCGCCTTGAGTGCGGCTAGACGTTCATATTTCGCCGCGCCATAGGCGCTGTAGGCTACATCCTTGCCGACGTCCCCCTGTTCGTTGACATAGTTTCCGGCCTGCGACATCGCCGCCAACGCCTGGCCAGCCGAACGCCCCCAAGCCAGGCAACGGGCGTCATCAGCGGGGTCATCCCAGACCGGCTCCGCAATCCAGTAGAAAGAAGCGCTCCGCCCGGAGTAAGCGGTAGCGTCCTCCCCGACATCGGTGATCGCACCGCCGAGCTGAAGACAATAGAGTTCCGAATCCAGCGTCGGCGCAGCAGCGATGGACTCCACGAGGCAATCGATCACGCGATCCTCAAGCCCGTGCAGGAAGCCGCCCTTGGCGTAATATCGTCGACCCCAGGCATAATGCGCGTCGCTAATTTGTTGCTGGACAGCAGTGGGCGCGGGGATGAGTATGTGTGGGAAGTCAGGGCTTCAAAAGTTCCCTGCACCGCGGCCTGGAGTATCCCATGCTCATTGTGGCCCCCGCCGGACGCACACATGACCGTTTCGCTAGCCTGGTTGTAGGGATCGTTCCTGCATCGCTGCAGGCAGTTCGTCTGTCTGTGGCAGTTTTGCTCGCACTTTACGTAGCATTTCACCTCGAGCTCGAGACGCCGTATTGGGCCGGGACGTCCGCCGCCATCGTCTGCCAGCCCATACTCGGCTCGACGCTGCGAAAAGGTTTGTTCCGCATGATCGGCACGGCCGTAGGCGCGATTGTCGCTGTAGCCTTGACGGCAATTTTCCCGCAGCAACGGAGCGGGTTTTTGTTTGCCATGCTGCTGTGGGTGTCGGCCTGCTCCTTCCTGTCGACACTGCTGCGCAACTACGCCGCCTACGCCGCCATGCTGGCTGGCTACACACTGATCATCATCGCCGGGACATCCATCGCCGCGCCCGGCCAGGTGCTCGAAATCGCGCTAAATCGAGCCTCCGAGATCAGCATCGGCATCGCGGCCGGAACTCTGGTCGTTGCGCTGACGAACCCGGGTGATGCGCCCCGGCGTCTGGCCGCTATGCTCTCGCAGCTAATTGCGGAAACGGCCGGCCATCTTGTCGAGGTCCTGGCTGTGGCCGGTTCCCGGCACGGCGACGGAGTGAAGATCAGACGCGCCCTGGTCCGACGGACGGCGGCGCTCGACCCAATCATCGAACAGGCCGTCGGTGAGGCGCCGGAACTGCTGCAGCGGAGATCTATTTTGCGTGCAGCGCTGAACGGTTTGTTCGAGGCGCTGTCGGGGGTGCGGATCGTCGAAACGCATCTGCGCAGCTTGCCTGAAGCCGAGGCGCGTCGGAGCGCGCGCATCGTGCTGGATCAATTGCCGCCCAGCTTGCGAACGGGGACGCAAAAGCAAACGGACCTCCGCGCCGACCGCAGTGCCTCAGTCGTCCGCAACCTTCTACGCCTGGGGGCGGGCGACCTTTCAGTATACCTGACCGCACGCGGCGCCGCCGATGCGGCATCCGGCCTCGCGGCCGCCGGCAATGGTCTGACGCTTCTGAACGATCCCGCTCGGGCGCGGAACCGGCGGCCTTCTGGCTTCTTCGTCGCCGACTACCTCCCCGCCCTGGTCAATGCGTTTCGCGTCTTCCTGGGCGTCGGGACCGCGGTTCTCTTCTGGGTCATCACCGAGTGGCCCAACGGGCTTCAGGCGGTAACCTTTGCGGCGATAACGATCATGGTCTTTTCGCCGATGCAGGAGCAGTCCAGCAGAGCGGCGTTGGGCCAGGCGATCGGCATGGTGATCGCCGCCGTTGTGGTCGCGATCATCAAGTTCTCGGTGCTGCCCGGCCTGGAAACATTCCCTGGCCTCGCTGCTGCCATCTCGCTCGGCCTCGCGCCTCTCGCTGCCCTGTCGATCGTACCGGCCCTGGCGCCCTTTTTCATGTCGGCCACAGTGAACTTCATCCCGCTGCTAGCGCCGACAAACCAGACCTCTTACGATACGCTCGCCTATCTCAACAACACGCTTGGATTGCTGGGTGGCTGCGGTTTCGGCGTACTGGCGCTGGTGCTCATACCGCCCGTTTCCTCGCGCCTCCGATCGCAGCGGCTCTGTGATTTGACCATCCGCGACCTGCGGCGCCTTGCGATGGGCCGCCGCAATTGGACGCTCAGCCAATGGCAGCGCCGCGTCTACACGCGGTTGACTGCCATGCCGGGTGATGCCGAGCCGGTTCTGCGCTCCTATCTCGTCTCGACGCTCTCGGTGGGACTGCAGCTCATCCGGCTGCAACGACTGTCGCGGCATGGCCGCATCGGTGTCGAACTGTCGGACGTGCAGATGTCCGTTGCCACGGGTGATCTGGCGAAACTGCGCGCCGACATCAAAAGGGTCGACGAGGAGCTGGCGGCCATTCCCGATACGCAGCCCGGTGCTCCCGGACGGATGCGCGTTCAAGCGGCGCTGCTTGCGATTCTCGAGGCCGTCGATCGCCAGCGGGAATATTATGAGGGTCGATCGTCGTGAGTTTCGTGGAAATCGACGTGTTCGGCGTTCTGATATCACCGCTGGTGCCGCTAATGGCGCTCGCCGCCGCCATCACGGTCGCGTTGCGGGTGATCATGACCGAACTCGGATTAATGCGGCGCATCTGGCATCCCGCTCTTTTCGAATTCTCGATGTTCCTCATTTTGCTGACGGCCGCGGTGCTGATCTTGGGCAGTCTAAAGATATACGCTTGAGGCGCAAAGCATGTTGAAAGACACCTCAACTCCTCCGGAACAGCCTGCTGAGCCGCCACTGCGCCCCGAAGCACCGGCGACCGCTTCCGACGACCGCCGGTCGTTGCGGCGTCGGCTCCGGTTGCTGCCTATACTCGCAACGCTGACCGTCGCAGGAGTGGCGGCGGCAGCCGTTTGGCTTCTGTCGCAGAACTACATGGAAAGCCCATGGACACGGGACGGAACGGTCAGAGCCTATGTCGTCACGCTGGCGCCGGAAGTGTCGGGCCGTATCACCGAGCTTGCCGTGAAGGATAACCAGTTGGTCCGGAAGGGTGACCTGCTGATGAAGATCGATCCGAGCGACTATCAGTTGGCCGTCGAACTGGGCAAGGCGGCGGTTGATCAAGCGCAGGCCGATTTTGACAACAAGAAAGCGGAGGCCGCGCGTCGGCTCAAATTGAGCAGCCTGGCGACGACGACCGAGGAAAAGCAGACATACGTGGCCAGCGCCAACATGGCATCGGCAACCATCGAACAGGTGCGCGCCAACCTTGACCGGGCAAAGCTCAATCTGGCACGAACGGAAATTCGCTCGCCGGTGAACGGATGGGTCACCAATCTGCTGGTCCGCCAGGGGGACTACGCCACCACGGGCCAGACAGCGCTCTCGATCGTCGATGCGGATTCTTTCTGGGTGGATGGCTATTTTGAGGAAACGGCAATTCCGCTCATCCGGGACGGCGATCCGGCCAAGATCTGGCTGCTCGGATACAAGCAGATGTTGCGGGGCCACGTCGACAGCGTAGCACACGGCATAGTTGTATCGAATGTCACCCCGGGAAAAAGCGGGCTTGCCACGGTCAACCCGGTCTTCACCTGGGTGCGCTTGGCCCAGCGGGTACCGGTGCGCGTGCATATCGATGACATTCCGCCAGATGTGCGCCTTGTCATCGGCATGACCGCGACCATCGAGGTCGAGCCGAAGGTAAGTGAGCCCGCGGCCACCAATCCAATCCCGCACGCATCCCCTCCTTCCAACGCCACAGAAGGGGGACGGCAGGATCCTGACGGTGCCGGTGCGCGGGCACCGCGACGACATTCCGCCAACCGTGGGCATCGTCATTGACATGACCGCGACCATCGAGGTCGGACCGAAGGCGAGTGACCCCGCGGCCACCAATTCAATGCCGCACGCATCCCCTCCTCGCAACCGCACAGAAGGCAGACGGCAGGACCCAGACGGTGCAGGTGCGAGAAAGCGCCACGACCTATGGGCTGCCAAAGCTTTCTGCGTAAGGCTTTGCAGCGTCGCGGCCAACCCGATCATATTATCATCGACGTCAGTCAGACGGACCGAGAAGCAATCATTGCCTGCGATGGCGATAGCCGGCTGCGAGATCGATCGCGACGATCGCTGAAGCCAATCAGCATCCGGCAACGCCAATATCTCAACAACCGCGTCGAGCAGGATCAGCAGCGCGTCGGCGACACTGGCTCATGACAGCCTTTCGGAACGTGCCGACCGCCCTGCAAGCCGTGGAATGGCTCCAGTTCGGCCACTTGGCATCGCCCCGGTGGATCGACAGTTGCAAACAGATCTCAATAGCAAGCTATTGATATATTTGACTTATTACCCATCCTGCGCTATTGGAGCCGCATCGGGGAGTAGCAACCGCCCGCAAGCGGGAGCGCGTCAACATGCTCGCGGCTGCCGCGTGGCGCGCTCGGACAGTCTTTGACTGGCTCTGCAAGACCGAGGTCCATCAGCCTCTGGCGATTGGCTTCGCGCCAGCGCCTTCCCGGAGCCAAGAACCGCCATGCAAAAAGACAAAGAGCGCGTTGCGCTGATCTCGATGCTATCGAGCGCCTCGCTCGCCATTGGGAAGTTCGCCATCGGCTTCATGACGGGCAGCATCGGCTTGATCTCGGAAGGTGTTCATTCCTCGTCCGACTTCGTTGCCACCCTGGTCACCTGGTGGGCCGTTCGCGTCAGTGGCAAGCCGGCGGATGACGCGCATCATTACGGCTACGGCAAGGTGGAGAGCGTGGCCGCCCTCTTTGAGGTTGTCCTGCTTCTGGGGGCTGCGGGCTGGATTGCCTATGTGGCCCTCAGGCGCCTGTTCAGCGAGCCGCATCAGATCGAGGCAGCCCCGGTCGCCATCGCCGTCCTGGTGGTGTCCATTGTCGTCGACCTCTGGCGGGTGCGGGCTTTACGGCGGGTCGCCAAAGCGACAGGCAGTCCGGCGCTCGCGGCAGATGCCCTGCATTTTCTCTCGGACATGTTGGCCTCCTGTGTGGTGCTGGTGGGCATGGTGTTCGTGACACTCGGCTATTGGTCAGCAGACGCGATGGCCGCCTTGATAGTGGCAGGGTTTATTGTCGTGGCAGCGCTCAAACTCGGCCGCCAGGCCTTTGCGTCACTCGTTGATGCCGCGCCGGAGGGTGCGAGTGCGGCCGTAACAGCCGCGGTGACCGGGGTGCCGCACGTCATGGCTGTGGAGCGGACACGAGTGCGCTTGGCAGGGGCGACACCTTTCGTCGATCTTTTAATCGCGGTCAGCCGGGCGCTGCCGCTTGATCATGTGGCAGACGTCAAGTCGCAGGTCGTTCTGGCTGTGCATGGGCAACTGCCAAACGCCGAAGTGACCGTGGAAACGATAGCCAGGGCCGATGACGACGAGAGCATCGAGACCCAGGTTCGTGTGATTGCGGCCAACCAAGGCGCGGCAATTCATAGGCTGACGGTTCAGCGGATGGATGGGCGGCTGTCGATCAGCCTCGATATCGAAGTGGATGCCGATCTAAGTGTCGATGAAGCGCATGCGGTTGCCAGTGATCTGGAGACTGCCATTCGCGCGGAGCTCGGGGGCGACACGGAGATTGACACGCACATCGAGCCCAAGGCGGCCGAATGGCTGGATGGCGGCGAGGCATCCAGCGAAGATCGACGCCTCATAGAGCAATCTCTGATCCAAGCGGCAAAGCAGGGTGGCGTCGTCGATGACGTTCACAACGTCCGTATCCGCAATACCAGCATCGGCCTGATCGTCAATTTCCATTGTCGCCTTCCACCTCGCATGTCCGTCACGGAGGCGCACACTGCCGTTGACCAATTGGAGCGGACTGTTCGTGCGCTCCATCCGAACGTAGGCCGCGTGATTGGTCATGCGGAACCGTCGGTTTGACTTCCAGACGGCGTGGGAAATTTCGCCCGCATCTGCGCTTGCCCAAAGCGCCTGATGCCACACGGCCTAGCGCATAAAGGCCGCAGCCGACCCACCAGCGTCCCACTTGAACCCGGTCCTGCATGAGAGCACTTTTGCTTTATGGCACACCGCATCACTGTTCTGCCTTCGCACGTGGTCGTGAGCGCCGCGATGGCTTCTACCGCACCGTCTCCCCTTCACAGTTCAATTCGGTCTGATTGATCAAGACATCATGGAAGCGCACAGCGAGGCGGTCGTCCAGACATCCGAGCAGATAGGGTCGCGACCCATGCTCGCGCAGCCCGCAAGCAACACGCGGCTGGCAAGGGATGGCGTTGCTGACGATACTCAGCGTGCGATTGGATCGATGTAGAACGTTGTCTTTCCACGTGGGCAGGCATCTGTGCCAATCAGTCGTCGATATTCGGCCACGGGAACACCGTAGCTGCCGTTCGTCCGCTGGATCAGGCCCTCACGGTTGCGAATAATGATCTCGCCGCGGCTGGCGCGGATCAGGCTCTCCCCTTCAAGGATGTGAAGTCCGAGCGTTACTCCCGGACGCTGCACCCCCAGCATGACCGCCAGAACCTCATGTGTGAGCACGAGCGTGTCGCCTTTGACCCGGTCGTGGCATCTGAGCAGCATGCGCGCCAAGCGCTCCTCGAACTTGGAGCGGACATTCGAGAGTGCGCAGTAAGTGGCTTGAATGTAGAGGCTCTGGGCGTAACGGAGGAGAAGATTGCGCAACTGGGTGCTCCGCGAGACCGCCAACGTCAGGGCGGCGACGGGCACCTGAAGCCCCTCTCCAGCCATCTGCATGAAACATTCATGCGCCGCGCACTCGTCCCCGAGCACAGCGGCAGCTCCAGTCATGCCTTCATAGCCGATCAGGCCGACCTCCACATCGCGCCCTTTTGGCATTCTGGCCACGATTGTGGCGATTCCCGCCTCCAGGAAATAGATGAACTCAATCGGCCGCCCGCGACGCTCTAGGTTCATGCGAAAAGGAAGCTTGACGCGCTCCATGTGACCTTCAAGAAGTCGAAGCTCGTTCTGGCTCATGCTGCGCAGGAGAATATTGTTATAGCCGTCTCGATACATGGAATTCCTCCATGCATTACAAATTGCCTTGCCTCTCAATGCTTCTGGTGACGGCCGGTTTAGAGCCACAAAACAAGATTAACTGAGAAATTGTTTTCGACAATATCTTTGTTCTTTTATTTCGCTTGTTAGCGCCTGCTCCGCTCGACACGTGTGCCTGGAAAAGCTCGCGTGCCCCTGGCATCCCGACGACAGAACCGTCAAATGGACTTTGCCGTCTAGCGCGTTTCCCAGAAGTTGCGAGCCGTGCAACCGGACACGTATTGGGCCGAGTGAGGGGCTCAGAGGTGTGCGACGCGGCAGCGCTGCAATACGGGCAATCTGAACCAAGCTTTCCGAAAGGCAGAGGTTTTTCTGGATCACAAACTCGACCGATTGCCGTATGATGATGGGGTGCTGCCCGACCCGCGCCTAAGACGGTGCGTTCTTCGCGCGTAACGGCGAGCCCCTTATCTAGGTGTGGCGTTGCTCACCACCCAGAAATGACGATCCAGTACCAGGGTCAGGTCGGCTTCGTCGGTCACCCCCTCCTGAAACTTGCGGATCAGAAGCTTGGCCGCTTCGCAACTCAGCGCGGGGCTGGCCGACGGCTTGCGCAGGCCAGCCTGGAGAACGCGTTCGATCATCTCGATATCGCTTGGCGAAAGATACTGCTGATGACTGCCGGAAGACATGCGGTGACCTCCCCTGCTTAGCGGAATTCCCCGGCTGAACATCGACAGCGCCCTCAACTCCGCCGCCGACAGGTTCACCATCCGATATCGGGCGCGCCGCGTCTAGACAAATGTCTCAAATTGTACCGACTCCGCGCCGGACGTCTTTGGGCTCCGATCGAGGCAAAGAAATGCGGTGCTGTGCCGGGGCCTCGCGCTTTGGCGGCGGTGGCGCTTCGGTGCGCGCAGCTGATCTCCGCCGATACCGGCACCATGAATACGTTGCCGATGCAGGCTATTGGCGCGATTAACCTCCACACATTCTTGCGCGCCCCGTACACGACACTCGGGTCCGGCGACATTGTTCCTTTGGGGCGTTCGCGGCATTGCTCGCGCGATGGCGTGAGTTGACCCAACCGAGCGTCTTACGTTTAACGCTTCCTGCCTGATGAGGCATCGGCCAAGTCCGCCATAACCGGGCGTTGCTGCCGAAACTCAACTTAATCAGGGCTGCCATCGCACTATCAGGCGCGGATGTGTGGAGCGAGAATATCTCGCTCTCGTTTGGCTGCAACCATAAGAAAACCGCTAAGGACCATTTGGCTTCATTAGAGCCAACATTGACGCTTCGAGTGCCCGCTCTAGAACTCACCAGGATCAGTCTTTGTCCTGACAAAAGTGGGGACACTGTTTGCGATGACCAATACCGTGGCAACGCCGATCACTGAGGAACCCCGAAGTAATGCGCCAGGTCCCGGCTTGATTTGGAATCCGGGCAGTCCGTGCCGTATGGGATCGGAACAGAACTATATGGGGGAAGCGCCGATCCATCGTGTCGCTGTCGACGGCTCTTGGATGGACCGGACGCCCGCAACGAATCGCCCGTTCCTCAGCAGGTGCTGGACCTTCAAATTCGGGGCAAACTGGCGTCGTCCCTATGGCCCGCGCGCCGCCCGACAATGACAGCTTACCTTGAAATTTCACGATCCCAAGCGGCACGCCTTGGAGGATTGATCGCTGCTTCTCGAGCCCATGGCTTCGCCCTAGCGTATCTGCCGACGGAGCGGGATGAGGAATTCTAACAGGGCTTGTCTCATGTTCGATCTGTCAAACTATTCGCTTCCAACGATCTTTCTGGCCGGTTTCGCCGCAATTTTGGCGGCAATCGAATTTGGCCATTGGCTTGGTGCACGCGTCGGTGATCGGGGTGATGACAACGTGCCCACTCTGGAAGGGGCAATGATCGGTCTGCTGGCGTTGATGTTCGGCTTTACATTTGCCTTGGCGCTCACGCGCTTTGACGCTCGACGCACTGCCGTTTTGGCCGAAGCCAACGCAATCAGCACGACGGCGCTGCGTGCTCGCCTGTTGCCCGAACCACATCGTAAGGAGGTATTGGGACTGTTGAAGGACTACGTGAAAATCCGGCTCGACGTGACCCAGCGTCAACTGACGCAAGCCGAATGGGCGGCGGCGATCGATAGATCGAACGCGATTCAGGAGAAACTCTGGCAACAGGCAATGGCGATAGCCGCGTCCGATACCGGCATGGTGCCTACAGGCCTGTTCATCCTGGCCCTCAATGAGACGATCGACGATCAGGCAAGGCGACTGAGCGCGCAACGCAGTCGCGTACCGAACGTAGTTCAACTGACGCTGTTCGGCATCGCCGTCGTCGCGAGTGGGTTCGCCGGTTACGCAACCGGGGTTAAAGTCCGGCGCTCTCGGATTCCGGTTTATGTCATGGGCCTGTTGGTCTGTTGCGTCCTAGTCGTAATCCTCGACCTCGACAGACCAGGAGCCGGGTTCATTGAAGCGAGCCAGCAACCGATGATCGATGCAGCCGCCAGCCTTGCCGCAATTTCCGAGTAGGTGCCTGTATCACCTACATCGGCTGCACTCCTGCAGTGACTCTTGGCGCCGCGAAAAGCTGGGGCTTTTTCTTTGGGGTGGCCTGCCACCCGAGGGTGACGCTACACCTTTGACTTCCGCCAACCAGCCAGCCACGCCTCCCACTGCGAGCAGAACCAGCGTTCCCCGCGTGCGGCGTTTATGCGAGTTGCCGCGTAATATGCCTGGCCTGGCATGTGATAGATCCGCTCGCCGCGGTCATTGATGTTCCCCTTGATGTTGCATCCTGCCTCGCGGATTACTGATTGGCTTGCCACGGATGAGCCATAGGTATGGACGCGCGGAAGTGTCCATTTCTCGTCCGCAAGAACGTAGGCACCGGACGCAGCCGCCAGCATCGTTAAAACAATTGGAAGGCGAGCCCTAAGAAGTGAACGCCACCACGGCACTCGCCTTCGTTGCGGTTTGAAGCGAAATAGCTCGCCCACCAACATCCCCCATCAGAGCGGCCGTGATGTTCTCACAGACCGTAAAGCAGGGCAAATCCATCAATCGTGACCGGCTGAAGACGGTCGTGGCCGAATTCAACACAATGTTGGATTTACTGCCGTTGGCCTCGTGTGCGGACAGGTGCGGACACCATCTTTCCGCGATGCACGACGATTTGAGTTGCAATGCGAAAGGACTATAGCCGCCGCCAATGCTTTCGGCTCGGTCGATCTCTGCCCTACCCGACGCCCCTTGGGACTGGCTGCTTCGCGGGTCTTCGTCAGCCCCAATGGCCTTGCAGCCAGTTCAGTCCGGCCTCGGTGATTATCAGTGCCTCACTTCCATGATGGTTCACGCCAATTGTACAGCCTCCTCCAATCGAGAGAGTGAATTATTATCTTCAATACGTCTAATTTTAAGCGTTTCGACAATTCAAATTGAATGCATCTGTGGTCCAATGCACGCTGTATTCTAGCGAGGAAGGGCATCGCATGCTCAGGCGTTTCTGGAATTCACAGGACGGCAACTTCGCCGTAATGCTAGCGATCACATCTGTTCCCGTTTTGGCGGTGGTAGGTGGCGCACTTGATGTAGCCAATACATACGCCAAGGCATCGAAACTGCAGAATTCTCTTGATGCGACCGCTTTGGCCATCGCCTCAAATTACTCTCCTGACATGGCTGCCGCTGATATGAATCAGCAGGGCAAGGATATTCTTGCCGCCAATTTTTTCGGGGAAAATGCCCAAGACGCAGATCTGCAGGCAAGCGGTGCTCTGTCTAACTTCAAGGTCGAGGTCGATCCGACGCAAGACACAGTCAATGTGTCGTCGAAGATCGTCAGCCCCAGCTTCCTGCGCGGCTTCCCCGACTGGAGGGTTACCCGATCCGCCAGCGCCCGCGTGATGGGGGGTATGCCGGCTTGCATGTTGGCACTAAACTCAAACGCCTCGGCTGCCATAAAGCTTCAGGGAAATACTGACGTTTCGCTCAACGGATGCGTAGTTGCGTCAAACTCGAAAGCAGCGGATTCAATTTCACGTGGCGGCTCTGCCTCGTTGAAAGCGGAATGTGCCCTGGCCGTCGGCCAAACCTCGGGACTATCCGGCTCATATGCCAAACTAGCCTGCGGCACACCGCTTGAACGACAGATAGCTTCGCTTGATCCATTGCGCAACGTTAACCCACCGACTGATGGATGCAGTGGTAAGAACTTTCCGACCGGAGGAGGAACAAAGAACCTCTCGCCGGGCGTTTATTGCGGCGAGAAATTTGATGGGACCATCACACTTGCGGCGGGGACCTACGTCCTCCGGGACACCTCGATAAAGCTCACCGGCAGTGGAAGCTTGACCGGGCAAGGTGTCACCATCTTCCTCCTGGGCAGTTCGGGCATGACCGTCAACGCAAACCAGACGGTTAACCTGTCCCCTCCGACTTCCGGACCCTACGCTGGCATCACCATCTTTCAGGGACGGGACAATACCCAGGAATTGAAGATCAACGGTGGCTCGGCATCTAAGCTCAGCGGCTTCGTCTACGCACCGAACGCCCACATCTTCTTCGCCGGAAACTCCGCCTCCGGTTCTTCCGACTGCCTTCGCCTGGTCGGTGACACCATCGAGATGACCGGAAGTTCGGCCATCCAGTCCGATTGCAAGGCGCAGCTTGGCGGGCGGACGATGACGGCAGGCCGATTCTTGGCGCTGGTTCAATAGCCAACCAGCGTTCGCAGTCACCGCCTCAAGCAAGGCTGGCGTCACTTCTCGCCAGCCTCATCGCCAACCTGCCGGAACGCCCTGTTCTACCCGCCCGGGACCGTAGTGGCCGCTGGTAGCTTGGCCGTGACGCGCTCCGTTTGTCGTTCAAGAATCGTGAGCTTTCAGTCTATTAGCCGTCGCGTAGGCGCAAAGGAATATTCGCACGGCTTCTTGCGCATGCGCACGCAGTTGCGCCTTGTCGGGTATTCCCTTGTCGCCGAGCAACATGGCGGCGCTCGTTGGTCCACCCATGACGAGCCAGTTGAAGTAGGTCGCGGCCGCTTCAGGCTCAGCCGTCTCGATTTGGCCTATGCTCGCATAGTGTTCGAGCGCCCGCGTGAACTGTTTGATCGATCGTAACGGTCCGTTAAGGTAAAGGGATCGCCCGAGTTCGGGGAACCTTTCGACTTCGCCGATAACCATCCGGCGGAGCCGCATGAGCCTTGGGGTCAGCACAATCGCAAGATGGGCGATCGCAACGTCCAACAAATATTCCCCCACCAACCGACCGTCGAAGACCTCTTCAACGTCCTTGCCAATCTTGTTCGCCGCACCGGCAGTCATGGCCCTCACGACCTCAATGAAGAGAGCTTCCTTGGATTTGAAATGAGCATAGACGGTCTGCTTGGAAACGCCTCCACGTTCCGCAATCATATCCATGTTTGAGCCGAGAAACCCGAGCCTCAAAAAGATGTCTTCGGCTGCCGCGAGAATCTTCTCCCGGCTTCTACGTACGCGGGTGGCAGCTCCGTTCGACATTTGCCCTCCTTGAATGATCCTCAGGAGCATATCACTCCAGCTTGACAGATCAAACTGGACGGTCCAGTCTAATTAATGGATTGCAAAATGGAGCGTTGATGTGTCTGACATGGTTTCCAAAGCGCGGTGCCTATGCGGTCAGGTCATATTGGAGGTTGACGCACACCCGATCTTGTCGACCGTTTGCCACTGCTCGAGCTGCCAGGACGCGGCGCACATCTTCGAAAGGCTTCCCGGAGCAGCGCCGATTGTCGACGAAAGCGACGGCGTTCCCTACGTATTGTTCCCCAAAAACCGTGTTCGCTGCACCAGTGGGCGGGAAAATCTTCGTGAGCATCGCCTGAAAGAGAGTTCGCCAACGAGAAGGGCCGTCGCAGTCTGCTGCAACACGTTCATGTTTCTCGATTTCACGAAAGGCCATTGGATCACAATTTGCCGCGACAGACTTGAAGACAGGCGCGCAATTGAGAATGCGCCGATTCAGAACCGGCAATCCACCATGTTTATCTTGCGGCTGATGACAGCCTGGGCGCGTATGGGCTTTCGCAACCCGAAGATCGAATTCCTGCAAGGCAGATTGGAAAATGTCTGAAGCCGAGAGGATCGAAATCGAGAATGTCATGTCACCGGGTCGGGTCACGAAAGTCGACAAGGCCAAATATCTCGCTATGCAAGATGCCCTGCTATCTGTGCTGCCCTCAAAAGCGCCGGGGATCACGGCCGCTGAAGCGAAAAAACAGTTACTCCCTTTGTTGCCGAAGGATTTGTTTCCTGGCGGGGCAAAGGCGGGTTGGTGGCAGAAGGCCGCGCAATTGAACCTCGAAGCCAAGGGTCAGATCATCAGACAGGAAACGAAGCCACTCACGTTCCACCTGGCGTAATAGATCAATGCATCCGGACGCGAAGGGGCCACTGCATTTAAGCTTGCAAGCGTGAATCAAGCTCTAAAACGGGGGCATTCGCATGCGACACGCTTACAACGACACCGAATGGCGGCTATCTCTTTCGATACTACCCTGCAAACCGGGGGGCGTCCCGAGTGTTGACGACAGGCGTGTTCAGCGACGTCCTTAACCTTAGACGCTTCGCGAGGTGATTGTACAAGGCAATGCAGTCCTGTTTCCTCATGCCGGATCGCAACGCTGTGGTGGAGCGCATCGCCATCTCGATGACGATTTCAGACGCGATCTGGTCGCTGTCCTACGCCGGCAAGGCACAATCACAACGAGATGGCCGACGAGGCACTACGGGCCAAGATCGCCTAATTATCGCTCTACATCCCCCTTATGCATCGCACCTATAAAAGGCTTTCGGTGAAACCGGTAATATCTCCGGGGGCCAGCCGGCCTTTTTCAAGCGTCGTGCTTATTGATCCGACGCTTGCCCAGAAGCAGCTTGCGCTCGAGATAGGCCCGCAGTTCACCATGGTAGGCGATGAGGAAGGGTCGCGCGCGATCGTCGCCATACGGCACGCCAATCTTGTCCCCGATCGCTTTTGCAACGGTGCTCAGCGCCGCATCGTTGTCGCCGCGCAAGATCTCCTCCAACTTGTGCAATTCGGCGATCCCGTAGACGTCCAGTTGCTCTGGGGTAAACCGGAAGGCACGGATTATCGAATCGGACCGTTGCGTCAGATCCTCAGCGAGCGTCCGCTTCGGTACCTCGATGACCCAGGTGCCGGCGAGCAGGTCACCGATGCGCATGCGGTCGCGGTTGAACAGCGGAAACAGCGCGAAGCCCAACGCCCAGGCCGCACCGAACATGGTGGTCAGCGTGTCGGCGACGCCGGTTCCTGCGCGCGCCAGCAGCATTGACAGCGGCAGGAATACCTCGATCTCGCGCATCAGGTTTCTGGCGATCACCTGGTCGATGGCCAGCCCCGAGCCGTCACGGGAGGCGACGCGCAGGCCCATGATGCGCTTACCCAGGGTGCGTGCGCCGCGCCGCGCCTCGAAGGCGAGGAAATAGGCGTTGCGCAGGAAGAAGACGAGCACGATCCAAACGACGGCAATCGGCTCGCGGCTATCGATGCCAAGGCCGCCCAGGCCGAACAGCGCGACAAGGCTGATGAGGAAGCCGGCGATCATGATGAAAAAGGCGTCGAGCAAAAAGGCGCCGGCGCGCGTGCCCGCATCGGCGAGTACGACGCCGAGATCGACGCCCTCTGGCGTGACCAGCGAGCGCAGCCGGGATGCGGCTTCCCTATGCCTCGATCGCGCCATCAGGTTTTTTCGTCCCCGGTATCGGCCTGGACTAGATAGAAATAGGCTAACCACAGAGCCAGGAAGCTGCCGCCGATGAGATAACGCAGGCCATCGCTGGTGATGAGCTGGCGACCGAAGCCTTCGAGCAGGCCAGCGGCCATCAGCATCATGGCAACGCCGACCATGGCGCTGGCAGCGACGCGGCCAGCTTTCGCCGCGGCCTTGATGCGCGACAGGGAACCGGGAAAGGCGATGCGGGTGCCGATCCGCATGCCGGCGGCGCCGGCAATACAGATGGCGAAGAGCTCGGTGCTGCCGTGGATGAACAACCAGCCGCCGAATTCGTAGACCAGGCCTTTCGACCAGAAGACGTAAAACATTGCGCCGAGGATGCAGCCGTTCATCAAGATGAGCAGGACCGTCGGCACGGCGAGCGCGAAGCCCAGCGCAAAGGCAAGTATCGACACCTGGACGTTATGGGTGAAGAGGTATGCCGCGAAGGTGGAGAGATAGCCGCCGCCGCCGTCATAAAGGCCCTGGCGCAGCCACTCGACGGATGCGTCCGGGCCTCTTCCGCCGGCGAGGTCGGCGGGGATGATGGCGTCGTACCAGGTCTTGTCGAAGGCCACGAGCCGGAAGCCGGCAACGAAGCCAAGCACCATTAGCGCCACAGATGCGAGCGTCTCGCGCCATAGGTCGCGGATGGCGCTGGGCCAATCGTGGACGAAGAAGTCGGCGATGCGCTCGATGAGGCCGCGCCGAGCGCCGTAGAGGTAGAAATAACCGCGCAGGCTGAGCGATTCGAGATAGGCGATCAGCCCGTTGTCCAGTGAGGTGGCGCGGGCCACCGACAGCGCCGAAAGCGTCGAACGGTAAAGCACCGGCAGCGACAGAAGCTCCTCGTCGGTAAGAGCTTTTGGCGAACGCTTTTCGGCGCGGGCGATCAACTCCTCGAACGCTTTCCAATCCCGCTCGCGTTCCGAGCGGAAGCTGGCAAGCGACTGTCGGACGCCGTCGACGGAGACCGGGGCGTTCACAGCAGATTCTCCCGTTTGAGGTCGAGATAATGCCGCACCAGTTCGAGGCCGAGGCGGCGGTGGTCTGCCTCCACCACATGCGCGCCTAGCCGCCGCAACCTCGCGATGACCAAGTCGCGCTCGCGCAGCAGGCCGCCGGCGATGACCGAACGCGCGACATCCTCGCCTTTCTCCGGCTCGGTGTCCGACAGCGTCTCCAGTTCCTCGTCTTTCATCAGCATGAACAGGACCAGATGCCGCTCAGTAAGGCGGCCGACGGTGCGCAGCATCAGCTCGGCGCTGATCGGGTCGACGAAGTCGGTGAAGACGACGATCAGCGAGCGCTGGTCGAGCTGGGCGGACAGCGTGGTCAGCGCGAGGGTGAAATTGGTCTCCTCGTTGGAATAGTCGATCTCGGCGGCGCGCTTCTGTACTGTCGTAAAGCCGGCCGCGCCGCGCACCGCCTTGCCGATAACGCGCGGACGGGCGTCGAAGCTGAATAGGCCTACCATGTCGCCGCCCCTCAGCGCGACGAAGGCGGTGAGCAGGGCGGCGGTGACGGCGCGGTCGAGTTTGGCCACGCCGTCGATCGGCTCGCACATCAGCCTGCCGGAATCGATTGCGAGCACGATGTTGTTGTTCTGCTCGACCCGGAATTCGCGGGCCACCAGCTTGCTGTGACGGGCGCTGCGCTTCCAGTCGATCATGCGCCGGCCCATGCCGGGCTGGTAGTCCTTGAGCGCCTCGAACTCGCGGCCTTGGCCGGAGCGGCGCTGCTCCTTGCCTTCCATCAGAGCGTCGCGCTGCAGCAGCGAGATGGCGTCGTCGCGCACGCCGGCGATGTTGGGCAGCACTGCCACCTTGTTGTCCATGGGCAGGGCGACCTGTTTCCAGGTGAGCCCGAATGGTCCCGGCCAGCGCAGCCACAGACGGTCGAGGCTTGCCATGCCGCGCCGCACGGCGCGGAAGTGAAGTTCCAGGCCACCACCCTCGGCCGTCGGATAAAGTGCACCGCCCGCCTCGCCGAGCGGGACGATCCGTTCGTCATAGGCAAGTCGGGCCTCGATGCGGCTCGGCCACTTGCCGGCGAAATAGGCGCTGATGAAGACCGGGAACTGCCCGCCAATGCCGACTTGGGGGATTGATCGGAGGCCGGCCGTCAGCGAGGCGCGGCCGGGCCCGGCGGAGGCGTCGACAGCCAGGAACCCCAAAAGCACGCAGACCCACAGCAGGCCGAGATACCAGACCGACGGCAGCGCCAGCGCCACCAGAAAGGCTGGGATGACGCCGATGACGGCCACCCAGACGCAACGGCCGGTCGGGTAGATCAACGCGGCGCCTCCGTCCGGTCGACGAGGTCACCGACGATCTGCTCGATCTCGCGGCCGTCGATCTGTGCGGCAGGCGACAGGAGGACACGATGCCGAAGCGCCGGCACGGCGAGCGTCTTGACGTCGTCGGGGATGACATAGGCACGGCCGTCGAGGGCGGCGCGGGCGCGGGCAGCGCGGGCCAGCATGACGCCGGCGCGTGGGCTGGCGCCGACTTCCAGCTCGGCGCTGTCGCGCGTGGCGCGCACCAGCCGGGCGATGTAGTCGACCACCTCGTCGACCAGCGTCACCGAACTCACCGTCGCTAGCGCCGCCTGGAGGTCGTCGCCGTCGAGTTGCGCCTCGATCTCGAAATCCTCGATCTTGCGGGCGCCAGCGCCGCCGTGATGGACGATGATGGCGCGCTCTTCCGATGCGCTTGGATAGGAGACCTTATGCTTGAACAGAAAACGGTCGAGCTGGGCTTCGGGCAGCGGATATACACCCTGATGCTCGATCGGGTTCTGGGTCGCGACGACCATGAAGTTGCTGCCGAGCGAATGGGTGGTACCGTCGAAGGTTACAGCGTTCTCCTGCATGGCTTCGAGCAGTGCGGCCTGGGTCTTCGGCGGCGTGCGATTGATCTCGTCGGCGAGCAGAAGATCGCAGAAGATCGGACCGCGGGTCAGCGTAAACTGGCCGGTCTGGAAATTGTAGATGTTTGAGCCGACGATGTCGCCCGGCATCAGGTCAGGGGTGAACTGGATGCGGCCATAGACGACGCCGAGCGCCTGGGCGAAAGAGCGGGCGATCATGGTCTTGGCGGTGCCGGGCGGACCTTCCAGCAGGATGTGGCCGCCGGCGAACAACGCCGTCAGCATCAGGTCGACCGTATCGGCCTGCCCGGTGATCGCCTTGCCGACTTCGGCCTTGATACGGCCGGCGGCGGCCTTGACATCATCGACGTTCACGGAACCTCCTTGCGATCCATTGGTGCAGCCGGCGGGCGTCCGCCGTCAGGTCAGTCTCGTTGCCGGCCTTGCGCACTCGGTCCGACAGCGATGCGTAGCCATCCCTGCCATCCTTGTCGCGGCCTGCGATCCAGTCGTCGAGCGCATCGTCGCGCAATCCCTGGGGAGCGCCGAGGATCGCGGCGGCACGGCGGCGCATCAGAGCCGCATAGCGCGGACCCAGAAGGTCGAGTCTGCCGGCGCGGTGCATCAGCCGCGCGGTGGTCTCCACCAGCGCCCGCTTGCCGAAGGGAATGGCACGGGTCTCCGCCTCTGCCGGCCCGAAGCGGCCGAGCCCGTGCAGCAGCGCCAAAGCCGCGGCGGCGAAAACGGACAGCGTCAGCGCCAGAAACGGCGGCTCCAGCAGCAGCTTAACCAAATCGTGCTTGCGGTTGGCGCCGTGCAAGGTGAGATCGAATATCACCGGCTCGTCGTTGGGCCGCACAAATTCGATCAGGCCGACGGCGGCGGTAGCCCGCTCAGGGTCTTTCAGCGCGGCGTTGTCGAGAAGGTCCGGATCGGTGAGCACGAAAAACGGTTCGTCCTTCGCCTCGATCAGCACTGCGCGGTCACCGCCGGCCGAGATCATGGCATTTGCCGAGATCGCCCATTGCAGGTCCGGCGGCGCGGGCGCCGCGAAGGCACCGCCGCGGACCTGGAGGCGCTGGACGTCGACCTTGTCGCGGCCGATCTTCGCCTCCGTGAAACGGGCGAGCCATTGATCGACCTCGCCGGCCGAAAGCCGGTCGACCTTACTTTCCCAGCCTTCGCGGCCGGGATAGGGAATGGTCCGCCACTTGGGCAGGACGAACAGCGTCGTCAGCCCGCTGCGGGCGCCGAAGATATCCTTCAGCGCGTCAGGGTCGCTTTGCGGCCCAATCGTCACCACGGCCAGTCCGTCCCAGTTAAGTTCGTCGAGGCTGCGCGCCGTCTCCGGCTCGTCATCCAGCAGGGTCATAAGCTCGACCAGGCCGGCAAAACCCGTGCCGCTTTTCGACAGGGCCGAGGCGCCGCCCTTCTGGCCGAGGCGGAAGTCCGGCGCGTATGTCGACAGAAGCACGAAGCCTGCGGCGGCGATCAGGCTGGCCAAAACGCCCCAGAATATGGTGCGCCGGTTGAACGGCGACTCGGCCATGGCCAGCGGAACCGGCCCACTCATGCCCAGGCCTCCCGGAAGGCGAAGCGTTCATAGGCTTCGCGGGCCTCCCGCCAGCCCTCGACACCGACCGGCCTTCTGGCGAACAGCGCGGCTTCGACAATGCGGGCCATCTTGGCGAAGGCGGCGCGCGCCACGGCTGGCAGCAGCGTCGCGCCGGCGATGTCGCGCGCTGTCAGCGACGGCCGAAGGAAATACGGCATGCGCTCGGAGATATCCTCGACGCTGCGGCGCAGCAGCAGGTGCACCGCCTCGTCGTAGTCGCCGCGCGCGGCGAGCACGTCGGCCTCGGACAGCAAGCTGCGCGCCGCAACGGCGTCGGGACGCCAGGTCTCCTCCGGCTCGACCTCCTCGGGCTTGGCCTGCCAAGGAAAACGCCACGCGACGCCCTTCAGTTCAAGGAACACGAGGGTGAGGATGACCGCCGCGCCGGCGATGACGGCGGTCCAGAAGATGTTGATCATGTAAGGCGCCAGCCACCGCAGAGATTCAATCAGCGGTTTCAGCCATGTCGGCGGCTTCGGCGGCACGTAGGTCGGCAGGTCGAATTGAATGGAAGCATCCGTCAGCAACCGGCTATGCGCATTCGCCAGGCCGCCCGCAGTTCGGTCCGACATCGAGTCGCTGCCTTCCATGCCCCCTCCGCCCTTAGGGCAGCATCCTATGACAATGGCGTGTGGAAAATGCAAGTGATGCTAGACGAAACGCGTAAAGATTGGCAACCTGAGCTTGTGGTGCGGCGAGAGGGATACCGCTGCAAAAGGAGGGGAAGTTATATGAGTGTGGCAAGTTACAGCCGGCCGGTGGGATATCGCATCGGCCGCGTATTCGGCGATACGTTTGGAGTGCTGGCACGTAATTTCTGGCTCTGCCTCGGACTCGCCATGATCTTCTCCGGCATTCCAAACTTCCTGTATCAGCTTTGGGTCGGATCGCGGACGCAAGCCGCTATGGAGTCCGGTACGCCGTCGCCCCTCGTCTTCGACGGCGTGTCAGCCTTTGGAGCAATCGTTTTTTTCGTCGTCTACATGGTGCTGGCCTCAATCCTGCAGGCGGGTCTGGTGCGGGCGACGATCGAGGACCTGAACGGGCAGCAGCCGACATTCGCCGACGCGCTGAACCGTGGGATCGCGTTGATCCTGCCGATCATCGGCCTGTCCATCCTGATGAGTCTTGGCGTCGCTATCGGCTTCATGCTGCTGATCATTCCAGGAATTTACCTGCTGGCTAGGTGGTCGGCCGCAGTTCCGGCGCTTGTACATGAACGGCGCGGCGTCCTCGCGAGCATGAAGCGTAGCGCCGAACTGACGAAGGGAAGTCGCTGGCGCATCTTCGGGCTCTGGATCATTATGATCATCGCGCTGGTGGCCCTGCAATTGGTGCTGGGGCTTTTGGCGCTGGCAGTAACGTCCTTTTTGGGAACAGTCCTCGCCACCGCAGTAGTGGCCATACTGTCGGCGGTTACGTCGGTCGTCGTTTCCATTGCCATAGCCGTTTCCTATGTCGAGCTGCGCTACGTCAAGGAAGGCACCGATGTGAAGGAACTTGCGGAGATATTCGCATAATCCGCTTGTCACTTTGCGAAATGGCGGTTGTTACGCTTGGCGCGTTCACTCAGCTTGGCGCTGCGTGGCCTTTCGCACAGATGAAGCATGACGTGGTGTTGGAAGGTCTACGGTCTCTTGCAACTCGGGCTCCGCTCCTGATGTGAGCCGGCTGGCTATCGAAGAGCTTCTGCTGGTCGAAGGTGCCGCCGGGCTTGCTGGCGGGCCTGCTGAAGCAACAGGACCGCTACCGCGGTCAGGTCAATGCGGTCGTCCTTTGCGGCGGGAGTTTCTATTATAAAGAATTGACAGCAGCGATCGAGGCCGCGCGGCCGGCCTGAAAGGACATTTTAATGACCACTGCACGATGGGACATTGAGGCCGTGCGCGCGGCTTTTCCGGCGCTGGCGATCGCAGACAACGGCAAGTCACGTGTCTATCTCGATGCGCCGGGGGGCTCGCAGGTGCCGGCCCGGGTGGTCGAGCGCATGAGCGAGGTGATGCTGCGCAGTTGCGCCAATGAGGGCGGCGCCTTCCGAACTTCGCATGACAGCGACCGCATCATGATGGGCGCGCACGCGGCAGCCGCCGCCTTCCTTGGCGCGCAGCCGGACGAGGTTGTGTTCGGCCAGAACAGTACTTCGCTGATCTTCCATTTCTCACGCATGGTGGCGCGTGACTGGCGGCCGGGCGACGAGATCGTGCTCACCCGCATGGATCACGACGGCAATGTCGGTCCCTGGATCATCGCCGCCGAGGAGCGCGGCGTCACCATCCGTTGGCTCGATTTCGATCCCGAGACGTTCGAGTATCGCTACGACATGCTGGACGAACTGGTCGGCCCTCGCACGCGGCTGATCGCCTGCAACCATGCCAGCAACATCTTCGGGACGGTCAACGATGTCGCCCGCATCGTCGCTGCCGGCAAGGCAGTGGGCGCTGTCACCATGGTAGACGCCGTCCAGTCGGCGCCGCATTTGCCGATCGATGTCGCCGCGATGGGCTGCGACCTGCTTGCCGGCTCGGCATACAAATTTTTCGGTCCGCACGCCGGGGTGATGTTCGTGGCCGCAACGCTGCGTGACCGCCTGGCGCCGCTAAAAGTCCGGCCCGCCTCGTTCGACATGCCGTGGCGCCATACGCCGGGCACGCCCTCCTTCGAGGCGCAAGCCGGCACCCAGGCGGCGATCGAGCACATCGCCTGGCTTGGCGAGCATTGCGGCGGCACCGGCGCCGAAGCGACGCTGCGCCAACGCATCGTTGCTGGATTGGAGGCGGCCACCGCCTACGAAGCCAGCCTGATGGATCGTTTCCTCGCCGGCATCATGTCCATTCCGGGCCTCGCGCTCTACGGCATTGTTGGACGCAACCGGCTGGATGCGCGCGTGCCCACGTTCAGCTTCCGGCTGGCCAAGCGGTCGCCGCAGGAGATCGCGGCCGCTTTGGCGGAGGAAAACATCTTCGGCTGGGCAGGCGACTTCTACGCTCATGAGGCTTCAGGCAGGCTTGGCCTGCGCGAAAAGGGCGGCGTCGCCCGGCTCGGTCTTTCGCACTACACCACAGCCGACGAGGTCGACCAGGTTGTCGAGGCCGTCGCGCGGTTGGCTAACTGACGGGGGAAAGCATGAAATACGCGCGCATGGTAATCGAGAAGGAGTCGCCGGAGGAATACGGCTACGACCGCATTCGCTTCAACCTGTCGGAAAGCTCGGTGCGGGACCGCAAGCTCTCGGATTTCGGCCTGTCTATCCCGGATCTGCTGCTGCCCTATGGCGAGCATCGTGGCGACCCCCAGCTTCGTGCGCTGGTTGCCGCACAAGGCAAGGGCCTTATTGCGGAAGACGTGCTGGTCACGTCTGGCGCCGCCGGCGCGCTCTTCATCGTCGCGACCACGCTTCTGTCGCGTGATGAGCATTTGATTGTGGTGCGGCCGAACTATGCCACCAACATCGAGACCCCGCGCGCGATCGGCTGCGACATAACTTTCATCGATCTCGATTTCGACAAAGACTTCAGTCTCGACATCGAGAAAATCGCCCAGGCGGTGCGGCCTCAAACCCGCTACGTCAGCATCACCTGCCCGCACAATCCCACCGGAACCATGATCAGTCGTACGCAACTAGACGCACTTGTCGCGTTGGTCGAGAAATCGGGATGCCGGTTGCTGGTGGACGAGACATACCGCGACCTCACCCATGGCGAGATGCTGCCGCTTGCCGCCTCGCTCAGCCCGAGCGTGATCAGCGTGGCTTCGCTATCCAAAGCCTACGGCGCACCAGGTATCCGGGTCGGCTGGATCGTCACGCGCGATGCCGCGCTGATGGAGCACTTCCTGGCGGCCAAGGAACAGATCGGCATCTGCGGCAGCGTCGTCGACGAATGGATCGGCGCCCGCATCCTGGAACGGCGTGACGCCTTCCTCGCCGCGCAGGCGCCGGATCTTGCCAAGCGCCTCGCCATCGTGCGCGACTGGGTGGAAAACGATCCGCTTATCGAATGGATCGAGCCGCAAGGGGGCGTGGTCTGCTTTCCGCGCTTCCGCCACGGCCCGCGCTTCGATTTCGAAGATTTCTACGCCGACCTCCTGGAAGGCTACGGCACCTATGTCGGACCCGGCCACTGGTTCGAGATGCCGCGCAATCACATGCGCATCGGCTTCCTCTACCCTCACGAGGATGAATTGCGCGGCGGACTGGCCGCGATCTCGGCTGCCATCCGCAAGCACTCCGCTCGCCAGGGCTAATCAGATACCCACATATACGGGGGGCACTTCAGGGCCTAAGCCTGCTAATTGTGCGTCAAACCGCGAAAGGGCGCTGCCGCCACCTAATATCGAGCGAAACGCTCTAACATCATAAAGGGGACTTTCATGAGTGCGTCTGGCAACACATTCAACATCTCGCGTCGCGGGCTGCTTCAAGCAGGCGCCGGTTTGAGCCTTTCAGCGGCTACGGGCTCGTTCGCATCACCAGCCCAGGCTCAAACGCCCGTCAAGGGAGGACAATTGCGGATGGGACTGGACGGCGGTGCCTCCGCTGATACGCTCGATCCCGCCTTGGCAACTGCCACCGTTGCTTTTGTGGTCGCGCATTGCTGGGGCGACACCCTGGTCGAATCCGATCCCAAGACGGGCGCGGCGATACCCTCGTTGGCCGAAAGCTGGTCGCCGTCGGCCGACGTCAAGGAGTGGACATTCAAGATACGCAAGGACGTTCGTTTCCACGACGGCACGCCGATGACCGTCACCGATGCGATCGAGACACTACGCCGCCACGCCGGCGAAACATCGCGATCCGGCGCGCTCGGCCTGTTGTCGGGGATAGAGCGCATCGAAGAGCGTGCGGGCGACATGGTGGTGACGCTAAAGGAGGCCAATGCCGACCTGCCGCTTATTTTTACCGACTACCATCTCCAGATCCAGCCGCGCGGCGGTGTGGACAAACCGACAGCCGCAGTCGGCACCGGTCCCTATAAACTGGTTGCATTTGAACCGGGCGTTCGTGCCGAATTTGAAAAAAACAAGGACGATTGGCGTCAGGACCGGGGCCATGTCGATAGCGTCCTCATCACCGTGATGAATGACCTGACGGCCAGGACCAGCGCCTTGCGGTCCGGCCAGGTGGATTTCATCAATACCATCGTGCCGAAGGTCGTACCGTTATTGAAGCAGATTTCGGGCGTCGAGATCCTGCGCACCTCCGGTAAGGGTTTCTATTCCTTCCTGATGCACTGCGACGCCGCGCCGTTCGACAACAACGATTTGCGCCTGGCGCTCAAATATGCGGTAGACCGCGAGGCCATCCTCAAGCAGGTGCTGGGCGGGTTCGGCACGATTGGCAACGATTATCCCGTCAACGCCAATTACGCGCTTGCGCCTACCGATATAGAGCAGCGCACCTACGATCCCGATAAGGCCGCCTTCCACTTCAAGAAATCGCGCCATCAGGACCCGATCTTGCTGCGTACCTCTGAGGCTGCCTTCCCTGGCGCGGTCGACGCGGCTCAGCTATTTCAAGCAAGCGCGGAGAAAGCCGGTATTAAGATCGATGTGCGGCCCGAGCCGAGCGACGGCTACTGGTCGGAAGTCTGGAACGTCAAGCCGTTCTGCGCCTCCTACTGGGGCGGGCGCCCGACGCAGGATGCGCGCTATTCTACGTCCTACGTCTCCAACGCGGATTGGAACGACACTCGCTTCAAGCGGCCCGACTTCGACAAGATGGCGGTCAAGGCGCGTGGCGAACTCGATGAGGTCAAGCGGCGTACGCTCTACCGCGACATGGCGCTGATGGTGCGCGACGAGGGCGGACTGATCCTCCCGGTGTTCAACGACTACATCAACGCCTGCTCGAGCCGCCTGAAGGGCTTCGTCCCGGATATCGGCAACGACCTTTCCAACGGCCGCATCACTAGTCGGGTCTGGCTCGAGGCCTGAGTCCGCGTGGACTAGCAAGTATCCATTGACCGGCGGCGACACGAGCGTGCTCGCCGCCGGCCGAGGGTGTTGTAGTTGATCTCATGCCAAACATGAATTTTCGCGGCGTGGAATAGGAGTGGACCGAGCTCAACTGGCCGCGCGGCTGAAAAGCACGCTGGCGTGCAATGTCGGCCCCTACGTGACCTGCTCGATCGTCTTTGCCGCCAATCGCCAACTAGCCAAGATGGCTTGCAAGGCGGGCAAGAGCTCGGGCGAAAGGTGCGGCGACGGCTGCATGGTGTGGCGGCCGGAAGACCTGCCCGCCCCTCTCCTCGCCCTGAAGCTTTCGGACATTCCCGGCGTCGGTGGCAACATGGAACGTCGGCTGATCCGCTCGGGCATCTGTACAGCCGAGGATCTATACCGGCTGCTGCCGAAGCATATGCGCAAGCTCTGGAACAATGTTACGGGCGAACGGCTCTTGGATGCCCTGCATGGCTATGACGTGCAGGCGCCGTAGGCCGAGCGTGGTATCGTCGGGCATGGCCGCGTGGCGCGGCGGCGGCAAGAGGGGATCTTGGCTCTCGAATATGCTGCTCAGCCCCAATAGTTACGGCGGCCTGGGCTGTTGATCCTCATACCTACAGCGACACCGATCGTGAAGCAGAGCAATGCCGCCGCTCCAAATACTAAGGTAACAGCACCTGAAGTCCCGCGAGCGACTTCAGACATTGATTGTGTCTGCGTGCCAAGCCGCTTTGCGGCACGCGAAGCTCGGGCGGACGCAGTCTCGATCGCTTCGCGGGCCAGCCTGGCCCCCCTTTCCTCAATGGAATTGTTGATCTTACCTATCTCGCCGCGGAGGTCCGCGATCTGCATCTCGAGCGCCTTCTGAACGTTGCCTATATTCAGACCCGCTGCCTTGGGAGTATTAGCCATTGCCTTGTCCTTCACCCATATCCGTCAAAACGGTGCTGAAGACTAGACGTTCCGACGCGTGGCAACGAGATCGTCTGTTGCGCGCGTCCAATGATAGAACACCCAAAGCAACAGCACCGATACGCCGATGACGATGGTCGGCGAGTGCAGGGGAGTGCCCTACGGCCCATATCCGCTCGACACGCCTCACGTTCACAATCTAGCCTGCCTCGTGCAGCATCGCCGGGATGCGGCGATAGCCATAATGGTCATACGGAAGAGCGAGCGCCTGACCGGTGCATTGCCAACTAACCGATCGCGGGCAACAATCGCCGGCTCACCGTTTGCACCCGCATCCCTGCGCTGGCGCGGGCGACTAAGTGAAGAACGCTTCGCCGATGTAGGAGCCCTCGGCGGGCGCGGGCGGAATATAGAAGATCGCTGAACCTATGTGGGAGATGTACGAGTTGAGCGCGTCGGAGGCGCCGAGCCTGGCTTGCAGCGCCTCGAAATGCGCAGGATCGTTCTGGTACGAGATGAACAAGAGACCGGCGTCGAGCAGGCCGACCTCGCTAAGCCCGTCCGTGTAGTTGTATGATCGGCGCAGGATCCTAATCCCGTCATTGCTCTCGTGCGCGGCCAGGCGGATATGCGCCGTCGGCGGGATGACGAGGGTCCCATCAGCATCCATTTTCTGAAAATCCGGCTGCTCGGACTCCTTGGTGCCGGTTAGGGGCGCGCCGGAAACCTTGTGACGGCCAAAGACGTTGTTCTGGTCGCTCACCCGGTGTGTGTCCCAGTTCTCGATGTTCATCTTGATCTTGCGTACAACTTGATAAGAGCCGTGGCGCTGCCAGTCGGGACCGTCGGAGATCCACACGAACCTGTCGAATTCGGCGTCTTCACGAATGTTACGGGTGCCGTCTCTGAAGCCGAGCAGGTTGCGGGGGGTGCTCTGTCCCTTGCCGGCAGAAGCGCGGCCGAAACCGATGACGGTCCAGCGCACGGCCGCAGTTCCGGTTGCCTTGGCGATGCGGGCGAGGTCGCGCACGGCGTGATAAGTAACCTGCGGATCATCGGCGCAGGCTTGGAGCGACAGGTCGCCGCCTGTATAATATGGGTCGAACGCATCGCTGGGCAGCGGCATGAGCGCTCGCATCAGAGGCGGCCTCTTGTCGGCGAGACCATAGGCATCGCTGAACACTCTAGGGCCGATCCCCACCGTTACGGTCAGCGAGGCCGGGCCGAGCCTCAGCGCCTCTCCGGTGTCGAAACCAACGGCGCTGTCGCGCGGAGGCTCAACCTCGCCGATTGTCTCGCCCTTCATCAATTGCGCTATCGCTCCGGACCAGCGCGCCAGCAGTACTTGCAGGTCCGCGCGCCTCCCGGAGGTCAGGTCAAACGCCATATAGAAGACATGGCGTTGCGGCGGGGTGCGGATGCCTGCCTGCCCGCCGGTGCCGTAGAAGTCGTATTGCCGGCTTAGATCGACCGTGTCCTGCGGGTCGGCTGTGATCGCGAGGGCTGCCGGCGCGACCGCGGAAGCGGCGGCGCCGAGAGTGCCAGCGGTCGCTCCAAGGAGCAGGCCGCGGCGTGACAACCGATTGTTCGGACCAAGATACCACATGTCCCTGTTAGTCATGTCAGTACGCCTGCGCCACCTTCTCGGCGATCTTGGACAAGGGTTCCTGGAGCGCCAGCACGGTCTTGCTCAGCTTTGGGCCGTCGGACGCCTTCAGTTCGACGGTATAGGCCTTGTAGCCGCCGGGCACGCTCGAGTCGCGGTAAGTGTCGAGCAGCGTCTTTACGTTGAGGAACTGGGCACCCACCTGCCTGGCGAGATCGGGATCGATCTTTTCAAGACCCGGCTCGAGGAAGGCAAAGGCCTGCTCGGCACCCTCGACATTGCCGGCGAGAGTACCGAGATCGTAGTGGCTGAACGCCTCTTCCTCCCCGGTCACTTTGTTTCGCTGCACCTCCTCCAGCAGACCGGCGGCGCCGTTGGCGAGATCCTCGGGCTTGTAAGATAGCGTCTTGACCAGCCGGTCGAGCTGGGCGACGTTCTTCTCCAGTTCGGCGGCCAACGCCTTGGTGCCGTGAGTGATTTTGTTCTCCTGGAAAAGCTCGCGCTCGATCGCATGGAAGCCATGCCACCCCACCTTGTCGTCGAGGTTGGAGGCGCGCATGTCGATGAGATAGTCGAGATTGCCCGCATTGTCGGTCGGCTTGAAGCCGGGCAGCACGAAGCCGCCGACGTCGGATTCGATGCGTTCGTAGAAGGGACGTGCCTTCGCATAGTTGGCCTTGGCCCTTTCGAGGTCGCCCGTATCGATATCGGCTTTCAGCCGTTGCACGGAGATGAGCATGGCGTCGACGACGCCATCGACGTAGCCGGCATAGTCCTTGGTTCCGGTGGCGAGGATGTCGGCTATTCTTCTGGAGGGAGCGGCGGTGGCCTTGCCGACCACCGTGAAGCTCTGCATCTCCTGCGCCGCGCCGGGGCAATAGACCTGGTAGGTTCCACCGCCGAGGGCCAGCGTGAAGCCGACCGAGGGCAGGCCGGGCGCGAGGTTCTCCTTTTCGCCCAGGATGCGATTGTTGCTCATCAGCTCGACCTCGGTGATCGCGGTGGAAGTTTTGTTGGTCACGGTAAATGTGATGGGGCCAGCCTTTGCGGTCGCGTGGTCGAGCGCACAGCTATTGCCATTGTCGGCGGTCAGCGTGATCCGTACTTGGGAGGCGCCGTTCTCAACGGGAGCCGCCGACTTGCCCTGCGCGGCGGCGCCCGGTGAGATGGCAGATGTGATGAAAGCCGCCGACGCGGTCGTTGCGAAAAGCATCCATGTGGCAGGGTTGGTGCGCGGCATGTGTTGCTTCCTCTGCTGAGGGATCGGCACGGCGGCAGCGATGCCTCCAGGCCTTCGAGCAAACCGATCACGAGCGTCGCTAGCATGCCGGCACCGCCACGCTGCTTATAGCCAGCCTTCGCTCTCCGGTGACACCGGACGTCCCATTCTTTCCGATTGCGACGACCCATTTGCGGCTCAAGCCCAGAGCAATCGCACCTGCTGTTCAACGCCTTTATCTAAGCCAAAGCAAAAGACCGGCAAGAACAACAGTCTATAATCCATCCAAATTATTTCATCTTTTATGCTCAAAACATGCTTCTTTGCTTTGTCTTTATGCTTGATTTTACTCATTTCTTTTCATCTGGACCAGCGGCAGCGGGGCTACGCGATCACAAATCTGTCAGCTCTCGTCCGTCTATCGTCGGCGACCACGGGGTGACGAGGACCTCAATCAGGTCAGCAACGCGCCAAGCCTAAATGGCCGAAGACCTGGCTATCCGCAGGCATATTTTGCGGGAGATCAGCGGCAAGAGATGGGCACCACGGCCGATCGTCAACGCGGTGGTCCGTGACGGCGTTGTTCAACTGATCGGCAGCGCGGCAAGCGAGCATGGGCGCGGGCCTCGGATCAAACCGGGAAGCCCGTTGCATTGGACCGGCGAGGCCGGCCAGGGTCAATGCTTGAGTGGAAGCAACGATCCTGGTCAGCTTTTCTCGTTCTGTTTGGGGATCAAGGTTCACCTGGCATGTCGACGAGCTTGTCGTGCGCATCAATGATCAGAGAAGCTGGCAATGGCGCGCCGTTGACCAGGACGGCTATGTGCTCGATGAGATCGTCCAGAGGCCCGAAACAGTAAAGCAGCCAGACGCTTGCTGACTGCTGACGCGGCTTCTGAAGGAACAAGGCATGGCGCCAAAGCGCATGATTACCGACAAGCTTCGTTCATATGATGCGGCACGACGTTAGGTCATGCCGGCTTTCCGCGCTTGCCGATCGTTGAGGCAGGAAATTGCGCCTCTCGCGCACGACAACGAGCAGATGATTGCATAAGTTGTCTGCCATGTGGACCCTGCTCGCAACGTACTGGCCTCATATCCTCGCCATTGTCTCCGTGCTGGTCGCGGCGGTCGCTGCTGCCCATGCGGCGATGACGAAAGACGAAGTGCGTTCGGCCATCGGCTGGGTCGGCATCATCCTCCTGTCGCCGATCGTGGGCGCATTAGTCTATGCGATTGCTGGAATAAACCGGATAAGGCGCGGCTCGATCACAGCTGGAAGATCGGCAGCGGGATATGAGATGCTGACACATCAGAGCTTCGATGCCACCCATGACATCGTTGCACAGCGCTTCGACAGACGATTTGCTGCTCTCAAGTCGGTGGGCGACAGGATAACTCATCATACGCTGACGACGGCAAATAGCATCGACATACTGAAGACAGGTGATGAGTCATATGCTGCGATGATCGAGGCGATTGCGGGTGCGCGCCGCAGCGTGATCCTGGAAACCTATATCTTCGATCGTGATCCGATTGGAATGCGGCTTGCCGACACCCTTATCGGGGCCGTGAAAAACGGGGTGAGCGTGCGGGTGCTGATCGATGCGGTCGGAGCACGCTATTCGGTTCCTAGCATCGTTGGTTACCTCCGCGAGGGAGGCGTCTCGACCGAAGTGTTTAACGGCAGCATCATCATGGGACTGCGACTGCCCTATGCCAATCTGAGAACCCACAGGAAGATCCTTGTGGTGGATGGCGCCATTGCCTTTGTCGGGGGAATGAATATCCGCCAGGAGTTTACCACGGAATTCGCGGGTTCCCACAGCGCACGTGACACGCACTTTCGCGTGAAAGGGCCGGTCGTAGCCGACATCTTTGCGGTCGCCGCTGAGGATTGGTATTTCTCAGCCGGCGAGAGGCTGCGCGACGAAGCCTGGCAACTCGAGCCGCAGACCGGTGACCCGGACAGACCGGTGTTTGCGCGAGTTATTCCTTCTGGGCCCGATGCCAGCCTGGAGACGAACCACAAGATGCTTATGGGCGCATTCTCCGTGGCCCAGCACTCTATTCGCATCATGTCTCCCTATTTCCTGCCCGATCGTGAATTAGTCAGTGCCCTGACGACAGCAGCCCTGCGTGGGGTAAAGATCGATATTGTGGTTCCGTCCGCGAACAACCTCGTCCTCGTCGACCGTGCCATGACGGCTCAATTCGACCAGGTCCTCAGAAGTTACTGTCGGGTCTGGCGTGCAAATGGTTCTTTCGACCATTCCAAATTGCTTTCGGTGGATTCCAACTGGGCATTCGTCGGTTCTTCAAATCTCGATCCCCGATCGCTGAGGCTGAACTTCGAAATCGACCTTGAAGTGCTGGACGCCGGTTTTGCGAGCAAGATCGACGCCCATATTGACACCGTCATCGGCTCGGCGACGCAAGTGACGCTTGCAAGACTGCGCGCCCGCCCTTTGCTGGTGCGTTTGATCGAGCGAATTCTGTGGCTCGGATCGCCCTACCTTTGACAGAACAGCCTGTGGATGCCGAGAAGATTTGTATAGGGCATCGTGCCCATCTACATAAGCCGAAGGTATCCAACGGATGCAAGGGAGCTAACCTCGCGGCCCCCAAGGAGAAGAGGATATGTATAGGTGGGGCGGTAGCGGTCTTCGCGAAAGCATACTTCGGCAGATCCGGAAGCGTAGGGACTATGCGGGACGGGCGATGGAGCGCAGCGAGATACCCGGAGTGCTCGTAGCCTCGTACAACGTTCACAAATGCGTCGGCACCGATGGAAAGTTCGACCCAGAGCGCACAGGCCGGGTCATTCGCGAGATTGGCGCGGACGTCATTGCGTTGCAGGAAGCCGACAGGCGTTTTGGAAACCGTGAAGGTCTGCTCGACCTCGTCCATCTCGAACGGGAAGCAGGCCTCGCACTGGTGCCTGTTTTTGGAAGTGCCAAGGCGCATGGTTGGCATGGAAATGTCGTGCTTTTCAGGCGTGGCGCCGTTCGCGACGTGCATCAGATCAAGCTTCCTGGGCTGGAGCCGCGCGGCGCGATCGTCACGGAAATCGAGTTGAAGGCGGGAAGCACGATAAGGATCATAGCAGCGCATTTCGGGCTTCTGCGTCATTCGCGTACCCGTCAGGTCCGCATGATTTTGGATATCATGGACGACGACGATGGGAAGCCTACATTGCTTCTGGGCGACCTCAACGAATGGCGCGTAAACGACCGCTCTGCGCTCAGCATGTTCGAGGCAGCTTTCGGACAACTGCCACCGGCTGTTCCGAGCTTTCCTTCCAGACTGCCGCTGCTGGCACTGGACCGCATTATTGCAAACCGCAGGGATATCGTTTTATCGGTGAGCGTGCATAACACGCCGCTCGCACGGGCGGCTTCGGATCATCTGCCGATCAAAGCCTTCATTAGCCCTGCTTTTGCGGTCGATGACCGCGATCCAGCTGGCAAGGGAGGAGAGCAAAGAGCTGCCTGAGCCGGAATTCGGTCGAGTTGCATCCCAGGGGCGATATATCAGACCAGTATGTAGGAGCTGATCTGGCTTGGGCTGTATTTTTTGCCCATCGCCTCGACCCAAGCATCGCCATTGTCAGCCTTGGTGATTTTATAGGGCACAAGGCCCTTGTCCTTCTCGACGGTCGGATCGTCGTATCGGCGCCCGATTAAGCGCTTGATGGCAAAGATCGTGTTTTCTGGATTGGTCACGGCCTGCCGTTTGGCGGGCTGACCCACGAGGATTTCCCCGTCCTTGGTGAATGCGACTATGGACGGTGTGGTCCGTCCGCCTTCGGCATTCTCAATGAAACGCGCAGAGCGATGATGACAACGGAAGCCTATGCGTCTTTAGGCAAGGCTGACCGGACCCGGGCAATGAAGACATGGAATGCCGCCATGTAGTTGCGCAGAAACTTGGCGGTCTCCTCGTTGGTGACTTCGCCATCGTCGGTGATCAGACCTGGCGTGAACTGGATATAAGCTTCGGGAGCGTTCATCTGAGGCGAGTTGCAGAAACTGAGCACGCTGCGCAGGCTCTGCTGGGCGACAGCGGTGCCGATCGCGCCTGGCGACGTGCCGATGACTGCCGACGGCTTCCGAGCAAATGAATTGTTGCCGTATGGACGGCTCGCCCAGTCGATCGCATTCTTCAGTCCACCCGGTATCGAACGATTGTATTCCGGGGTAACGAACAGTACGGCATCGACGGCCGTAATGGCATCCTTGAACGCCTTGCCGACCGCAGGATAGTCGGCGTCATAATCGTAGCTGTAAAGCGGCAGATCCTTGAAGGAAATCTCTGACATGACGAGCTCCGGCGGAGCTAGTCGAACCAGCGCCTTGGCGAGTTTGCGGTTGATCGATTCTTTGGCGAGGCTGCCAATGAGGTAGCCGACCTTATGCGTGGTCATGGATTCCTCCTGTTATACGATGAAGGATCGCCGGTCAGCGACGCGCCAAGCGCCGAGAGTTGGGACGCCTGGCGAGAAACGTCTGACGTGGTCCCCGGTTCCTCCCCCTCGGTCAGCCAAAGCGTCGTCCGCGATCTCGAAGCGGGCCCCACTCCTGGTGAGCTCTGCCGCGAGGAGATCGACGTACACAGGCCGACTGGCGAAGGGTTGGGATGGCCGCTGTTACCAATCTCGGATCACGGCGTTACGTACAGGCGGAGCAGGGAAATCACGGCTTTGCTGGCCCTGTCCCCCGACAGCTGCCTGCGTGAGAGCCGGGGAGCACGCACACCGATGCCCGCGCCTAAGCCGTTCTCGACGCGGATCACGATCGCTCCCGGTCTAGGTTGGCAGCTTGTCGTTTGCGGTCAGTTGACCCATCCAGACTTGGCTTTTGGGGAGGGAGGCGACCCAGACAATTGCTTATTCGATAATGCGGAACACCGATTGGCCAAATCGCTTATGACTGCGGCTATCAGGATCCATTTCACTTCGCACGCCACATACGCAGGGCTTTCGGGAAGACACCACGGGAATTGAGGATGGGAAAAGGGTTTCGGCAGTCGTCCATCGACCTCGAGAACCTTGAGGACACGGCGTTCTGATCAAACACCTAGTCCCAATAGGAACGTCAAAGCAGCGTCTTCGAGCTTTGTCAGATCATACCCTCCCTCTTGGATCAAAAGCACCGGGCATTCAATTTTTGCAAGCATCTCTCCAATCTTGCGAAATGCTTCAATGGAAAGTTGAAGCCCCTTAGCGGGATCGCTTTCCAGTGTATCGAAACCAAGAGAGATGACTAGGACACTGGGCTTATTTGCGAGCGCCGCGTTAAGGCATGCCATAAAACCTGTAATATAGGCCTCATCACCGGTTTCCTCAGGTAGCGGATGGTTCAGTGTGAGGTGCGAGGCGGATCGTCCCCCTGTCTCGTCGGCAAAACCGGTGCAGTGCGGATAGTAACTGGCTGGGGACCTGTGCAAGGAAGCAAAAAACACATCTGGATCCTCCCAGAATATCTCCTGCGTGCCGTTGCCGTGGTGGACGTCGATATCGATGAGGCTTACCCGCCCGAGGGATGCGGCAAGCGCCCGTGCCGCAATGGCGGCATTGTTCAGATAGGTCGCGCCGCCGCCGAAGTCGCGGCCGGCGTGATGGCCCGATGGCCGGCAGAGCGCATAGGCCCGCCGCTCCCCCTCGCGGATGAACGCAGCGGCGGTAAGCGCCACCTGCGCCGCCCAGTATGCGGCCTGCCATGTGCCCTCGCCAAGAGGTGTCAGCTGGTCACGCAGATGGAAACCCGCCTTGGCGATCAGCGACCAGTCCGGCCGATAGGCATCGGGACGGCTTTCGAAGATGGCGGGCGCGAGCGGCCCGTGCTTCATACCTTCCGATGCAGCGAGAAAGTCGAGATAGCGATCCGTATGGACGGCCGCGAGCGGTGCCCTGCCGTGATCGACGGCATCGACGACCGCAAGTCCGGCGCGCCGCACCGCCCGCAAGAGCGCATCGAGACGGGCGGGCACGTCCCGGCTCGGCCGGGCAACGCCGCCTTCGACGACGGTGCCCGGGCTGTGCAGCCGGTGCCGGTCGGAATAGACCGCCTTCATGTCAGGCCGGGATCAGAACGGCGTCGCGGCTGTTCCAGCCGAGCGAAATGGCCTGCGCAGGCGCGATATCGGTGCCCGTGCCCGCATTGGGGATCTTGGCGACGAGCGTCGCGTTCTCCCCGAAACGGACGTGAACCCGTCGGTGGTCGCCGAGATAGATGACCTCGTCGACGGTTCCGGAAAAGCGGTTTGCGCAGGCTGCGGCCTGGTCGACATAGAGCCGCTCCGGACGCAGGGAGACGATGACGGGCTGGCCCTTCGAGAAGGCCGCGCTGCTGGAGACGCTGATGACCTGCCCGTCCTCCGTGCGCACGCCGTATTCGCCGGCTTCGCTGCTGACGATCTTGCCGGTGAACCGGTTGTTCTCGCCGATGAAACCGGCGACGAAGGCCGTCGCGGGACGCTCGTAGAGTTCGCTGGGCGGGGCAAGCTGGTCTATCCTGCCGGCATTGAACACGGCGACGCGGTCGGACATGGTCAGCGCCTCGGACTGGTCATGCGTGACATAGACGACGGTGATCCCGAGGCGCTCGTGGAGATGCTTGATCTCGAGCTGGAGATGCTCGCGCAGGTTCTTGTCGAGGGCGCCGAGCGGTTCGTCCATCAGCACCACATCCGGCTCGAAGATGATGGCGCGGGCGAGCGCGATACGCTGCTGCTGTCCGCCGGAAAGCTGGGCGGGCTTTCTTTCGCCCATCGCCCCCATCTGGACCATATCCAGCGCCCTTCGAACGCGGCCAGCCCGCTCCCCTTTCGCGATCTTTCGAACCCGCAAGGGGTAGTCGAGGTTTTCGGCGACCGTGAGGTGAGGAAAGAGCGCATAGTTCTGGAACACCATGCCGATGTTCCGGCGATGCGGCGGCACGGCTTCCAGCGACCGCCCGTCGATCCGGATGCTGCCGGAACTCGGCGCCTCGAAGCCCGCCAGCATCATCAGGCTCGTCGTCTTTCCCGAGCCGGACGGCCCGAGCATGGTCAGGAACTCGCCCTTCGCGATGGTGAGGTTGAGATCATCGACCACGAGGCTGCGGCCGTCGTAGCTCTTATCGATGTTGAGGAATTCGACGTAGTTGGAGGATGACATTCTGGTTCCCCTTTTATCTGTCATTCAGCCGCGTGGACCGCGGGGCGGCGCAGCGCCCAGGGGCGCGCCTCTTCCAGTTGCGCCGCGAGCTGAAGCAATGTCGCCTCGTCGTCGAACCGGCCCGTGAACTGCGTGCCGACAGGCAGGCCGTCAGCCGTCCAGGAGAGCGGCATGCTCATTGCCGGCAGGCCCGCCATGTTCGCGAAGGTCGTGAAGGCGAGAAATTCGAGGAAGCGCTCCATGACCGCCTCGCCGCCATGCCTGTCGGCATCGAAATGGCCGAGTTCCGGCGGCGGCGTGCCGAGCGTCGGGGTGAGCCAGACGTCGACGTCGAGCAGGAAATTCGACAGCGTCCTGCCCGTCGTGTGGAACCAGTTGAGATCGACGAGATAGTCAGCCGCCGAAATCCGCGAGCCGACACCGTAGAGATACTGGTTGAAGCTCTCCACCTCGCCCACGAGCGCGGACGGGTTCTCGCCGCGGTTTCGCGCCAGCGCAGTGATCGCGCGCGTCGCTGTCATCGCCCAGAACCGCTTGTAGAGGGTGCGGTAGGTGTCCCCGTCGATCGACGGTGCACATTCCACGACCTCGTGGCCGAGGCTTTCGCAAAGGTGCGCCGTTTCGATCGTCGCCGCGACGCAGTCGGGATCGACCGCGGTGCCGAGCAGGGAGGCCGTGGTGAAGCCGATGCGCAGGCGGCGCGGCTTCGTCCGGATCGCATCGGCATAGCGGCCCGAAGGAGACGGCGCTGTGTAGGGGTCGCCGGGCATCGAACCCTGCGTTGAGTCGAGAAGGGCGGCGCTGTCGCGCACGCTGCGGGAAAGAACATGTTCGTTCACGATCCCGCCCGTGCTGTCGCCGAGATCCGGCCCCAGCGTGATGCGCCCGCGGGAGGGTTTCAACCCGAAGACGCCGCAGCACGACGCGGGAATGCGGATGGAGCCCGCACCGTCGCCGCCATGCGCCGCCGGCACGATGCCCGCTGCCACCGCCACACCGGCGCCGCCGCTCGAACCGCCGCTTGACCGCGCGACGTTCCAGGGATTGCGCGTCGGGCCGAACAGCTTCGGCTCGGTGGTGCCCAGCGTACCGAATTCACACAGGTTGGTCTTGCCGAACGTGCTGAGGCCGGCCGCGCGGTAGCGGCGCATCAGCTCGCTGTCCCGGGCGGGCACGAAGCTCCGGGTCAGCCGGGAGGCGCCGGTGGTCGGCACGCCCTTCATGTGGCAATAGAGGTCCTTCACCAGGAACGGCGCCCCGGCAAAGAGGCTGTCCTTGCCCGCATGTGCGGCCGCCGCGCGCCCTTCGTCGTAGAGCGGCGCGATGATCGCGTTGATCGCGGGATTCACCTTTTCGGCACGCCGGATGGCCGCCTCGACCAGTTCCCCCGCCGTGACCTGCCCCGACTTCACGAGATCCGCCTGCGCGGTGAGGTCCAGATTGACAAAATCGTCCATCGTCACGCCCTCACGCTGCAAGCCGGCCGGCGACATCGTCGAGCGCCGCCCCTATGCCGTCGACGAGCTGGTCGACTTCCTCTGGTGTCATGACGAAGGGCGGGCATATCGAAATGACATCGCCCATATTGCGGATCATGACGCCATGCGCCCGGCAGCGCTGCTCGACAAGCGCGCCGACCTTGAGGGCAGGATCGAAGGGTGCGCGGCTTGCCTTGTCGGCCACGAGCTCGATGCCGGCAAGGAAACCAGTCCCCCTGACCTCGCCGACGAGGGCATGGTCCGCAATGCGCGCGTCGAGCGCGGCGAAGAGCCGGCGGCCGAGTTCAGCGGCCCGACCCGGGGCATCCATTTCCTGATAGATGCGCAGCACATCGGCCGCCACCGCGGCGGTGACCGGATGGCCGGAATAGGTGAAGCCGTGGCCGAAGACCCCGATGCGGTCGGCCTCGTCGGCGATCGCCTGATAGATTGGATCGCCAATCACCGCCGCGGCGATGGGCAGATAGCCGGAGGACAATCCCTTGGCGACCGACATCATGTCTGGAACGAAGCCGCAGGCCTCGGATCCGAACCACTTTCCGGTTCGCCCGAAGCCGGAAACGACCTCGTCCGCAAGAAGCAGGATGTCGCGCTTCGTCAGAAGCTGCCGCAGCGCCGGGAAGTATCCCGCCGGCGGCGTGACGACGCCGCCCGCGCCCATGATCGGCTCGGCGATCATCGCGGCGATGGTTTCCGGCCCCTCCGCCTCGATCAGGGCTTCCAGCGCGGCGAGCAGCCGGGCGCAATAGGCCTCCTCGCTCTCGTCCGGCAGGGCGTTGCGGTAATAGTGCGGCTTCTCCGTATAGATCACGTTGAGGCCCGGCATGTTGAAGCTCTCATGCATGTGCGGCAGCCCGCCGAGGGCCGCCCCCATGACCGTGCTGCCGTGGAAGGCGCCCTTGCGGCTGATGATCTTGCGCTTGCCGGGCTTGCCGCGCGCGACATTGTAGTACCAGGCGAGCTTGATCATCGTGTCGTTGGCTTCCGAGCCCGAATTCACGAGAAAGACCTTGCTGCCCGGGATGGGGGAAAGCGTCGCGATCTGCTCGACGGCATCGACCGTCGGGTCGTTCGATCGGTGATTGAACGTGTGGTAGGTGGCGAGCTTGCGCATCTGGCTCGCCGCGACATCCGCGAGCCGCTCATTGCGAAAGCCGAGCGAGGCGCACCACAGACCTCCCATGCCTTCGAGATAACGATTTCCCATCTCGTCTATGACATAGCAGCCCTCCCCCGCCGAGATCACCAACGGGCCTTCGGCCTCGTGCTTGCGCGGGTTGGTCTGGGAATGGAAGTGGTACGCCATGTCGCGCGCCCGCAGCGAATTGTGCAAGATAGCCTCCGGAACCGTGTTTGCTATTTTATAAGTTATAAGTTATCAGAAAACGCGTGCAAGCGAATTTCACCGGAGACGGGAAACTTTTTGCGGCGTCGCGCCGCCGTGGCGAGCGATAAGATATAAGCGATTGGCGGCTCAGGGCATTTCAGCTAGAGCTGCAACAAAGATGAGGAGAAGTCCCATGGGCGTTATGGAGATGCAGCCCGGCGAAGCGGGCAGCCTGTCCGCCCGGATCTACAACAAGGTGCGGGAAGGCCTCATCGTCGGCAACTTCGCGCCGGGCGACCGCCTCCTCATGCAGGATCTCGCAGAGCAGCTCGGGACCAGCGTCACGCCGGTGCGCGAGGCCTGCCTGCGGCTCGTCAGCGAACAGGCGCTGGAACTGCGCTCCGGCCGGTTCGTCACGGTGCCGGACCTCAGCCGCGCCCGCTACATCCAGATCAAGCTCATCCGTATGGCGCTCGAAGGGCTGGCGGCAGAACATGCCACCGACCACGTGACCGCCGCAGATCTTGCGCAGCTCGAAGGCTTCCACGCCGCCTTCGTGAAGAACGAAAAGGCCGGCAATCTGGAGGAGGCGCGCTCCTCCAACCGCGCCTTCCACTTCGGTGTCTACCGCCTGTCGCGCATGCCGATGCTGGTCGGCCAGATCGAGAGCATGTGGGTCTCGATGGGGCCGATCCTCAATGTCTACTATCGGGAAATCCCGCACGGCTATACCGGCGCGGAGGAACATGACCATCTCATCGAGGCCCTCAGGGTCGGTGACAAGAAGAAGGCCCGCCAGGCCATCGAGAACGACATCCAGCGGGCCTCACCCAGTCTCCTGCGGTATTTCGAGGAACGCGGCGCCGCGTGAAGCCGGCGCCGGAAAGGTTTTAGACCTGCGCGATGCGCGGGGTGCGCAGGCCGGCGGTTTCCCCGCCGTCCACGGTCACGACCGTGCCGTTGACATAGGTCGACTGACCTGACAGCAGCCAGGCGACGACATCCGCCACCTCCTGCGGGGCACCGAAACGGTTGGCGGGGATGCGCAGTTCGAGCTGTTTCTTGCGCAGGGCGTCGCTCATGATCTTGCCCATCATGCGCGTTTCGATCTGGCCGGGGCAGACCGCGTTGAAGCGCACCTCCTCGCCGAACTCCAGCGCCAACGCCTGGGTGAGGCCGATGACGGCGGCCTTCGAGGCACAGTAGACGGCAAGCCCCTCCTCACCGGTCTTTCCGGCGATGCTGGCGATGTTGACGACCGACCCCTTTCCGCGCCGCAGGCCTTCCAGCGCATGGCGAATGAAAAGGAACGTGCTGCGTGCATTGACCGCCAGCACCTCGTCCCAATCGTTCTGCGTCGCGGAGGCGAAGGAGATGCGCTTCGACATGCCGGCATTGTTGACGAGGCCCGAAATCTCGCCGCCGCCAAGGTCGAGCGCACGGTCGATGACGCGCCGGCAATCCTCCTCGCGGCTGACATCGCCGGGCACGAAGGTGACGCCGGGACCTATCTCCTCGAGCGCCCTGCCCGCCTCCGCATCGCGGCCCGTCGCCACCACCCGGGCGCCGTCCAATGCAAGCCTCTCCACGCAGGCCCGCCCTATCCCGTGCGTGGCACCTGTCACGATGATCATTTCCATTCACTCCACAAAAGCATGTCCAGCCGGAGCGACAACGCTCCGGCATCGACTGATACGGTAAAACAAGGTTCCGGCGCCTAGCTGTTGCCGGTCGAACGGTTCGCCGCCGCGCGCTTCTGGGCCAAGGCCCCGCCCCCCATCAGGACGATGGAGATGATCACAAGCAATGTCGACATCGCCAGGATCGACGGATCGATATTGTCCCGAAGGCCATCGAACATCTGGCGCGGCAGTGTGCGCTGGCCCGGGCCGCTGATGAAGAGCGCGACGACGACCTCGTCGAACGAGAAGACGAAGGCGAAGAGCGCGCCCGAGATGACACCCGGCGCAATTAGCGGCAGCGTCACCGTGCGGAAGGCATGGAACGGGCTCGCGCCGAGGCTTGCCGCCGCCCGAACAAGGTTCATGTCGAAGTTCTTCAGCGTGGCAGTGACCGTGATCAGCACGAATGGCACCGCCAGAACCGCATGGGCGAGAACGAGGCCCAGAAAGGACGCGACGAGGCCCAACTTGGCGAAGAAGAAATACATGCCGACGCCACTGATGACGACGGGCACGATCATCGGTGAGATCACCACCGCGAGGATCATCGAACGGGCCGGAAGCCGGCTGCGCGACATGCCGAGCGCCGCGAGCGTCCCCAGCACCGTCGACACCAGCGTCGCGCCGGCGCCAATGATCAGGCTGTTGAGGAGCGCCGACATCCAGGGCTGCGGCTGCAGGATCTTCTCGTACCATTGCAGGGAAAAGCCCGGCAGCGGATAGGACAGGAAGTTGGCCGAACTGAAGGAGATCGGGATGACCACGAGCGTCGGCCCGATCAGGAAGATCATTACGAGGCAGCAGAAGGCGATCTGCACACGTCTCAAGGCAACAGGCATCTCTCACTCCATTCCAACGATGCGGCCGATGCCGACGATCCGCCCGACAACCGCGTAGAGCGCGAGGATGCAGGTCAGCAGCAGGACACCGAGCGCGGCGGACATGCCCCAGTTGATCGTGGTGTTGGCGTAGAAGGCCACGAAGTAGCTCAGCATCTGGTCCGATGCGCCGCCGACGAGGGTGGGCGTGACGTAATAACCGGCGGAGATGATGAAGGTGAGGAGGCATCCTGCTCCGACGCCCGGTAGCGTGAGCGGCAGATAGACCCTGAGGAACGTCGTGACGGGTCCCGCACCGAGCGAAGCGGAGGCTTTGACATAGGACGGCGAGATGCCCTTCATGACGCTGACCAGCGGCAGCACCATGAATGGCAGCAGGATATGCACCATCGCGATGTAGAGGCCGGTCCGGTTGAACACGAGTTCGAGCGGTGCATCCGTGATGTTCAGCGCCTGAAGCAGGCGGTTCACCACCCCCTCCTTCTGCAGAATGACGATCCAGGCGCTCGTCCTGACCAGAAGAGACGTCCAGAAGGGCAAGAGCACGCAGGCCAGCATGATCGCCGAGAAACGTCCGCCGATGGCGACGATGGCATTGGCGATCGGATAGGCTGCGAAGAGGCAGATCACCGTGACCAGCGCACTGATCGTCAATGTCCGCATCAGCGTCGAAAGGAACAGCCGCTCCTCCGGCGGGGCCATCTGCACGCCGCCGTTCTCGCCGGGGCGCAGGTCGACGGCCGAGAGCAGGTAGAAGGCCGTCAGCGGCGCGCCGTTGCGCTGGATGACCCGCCAATAGGCCGGGTTGCCCCAGTTGCCGTCGATGGCGAGCAACTGGGCCTTCGCAGGTTCCTCCGGCGCCTTGCGGATCGTTCGGACCGTCTTGGCAAGAAGGCTGCGGAAACCGGTGATCTCGTAGTTCAGCCGGCGGCCCGCCTCCGCCAAGATCTTGGGATCGGCGCCCGCCCGGATGTCGGCGGCCAGCGCCTCGAAGGCCGCATCGGGCGGCGTGTCGACCCCGTCCCAGTCCTCCAGAGAGCCAAGCGTCGTCGGAAACGCATTGCGGACCTCGGGATTGTTGATGGCATGGAACAGCATCGTGCCGAGCGGCAGCACGAAGGCGAAGACGATGAAGGCGACGAGAGGACCGATCAGGACGAGGCTGACGATCGTCTGCCGCCGCCTGTCGGCGCGAAAGCCCGTGGCAAGGGCGGAAACCCGCCCCTGCTGGCCGTCGGCCGCGCCAATGCGCGGCCGCAGGAGAACATCCGACGTCATTGCGCACGCCATGTCGCAAATCTCGCCTCGAGCGCCTCGCCGTGGTCGGCCCAGAACTCCGTGTTGAGCGCCACCGCCGCGGCCATATTCGCCTCGGTCGTCGGAAGATCCTTTGCGATCTCCGGCTTGACGCCGCGAATAGCTGCGAGATTGGTGACGCCGTAAGCGATATGCTGTGGGAAGGTCGCCTGGGCGCTCTCGGTCGAGGCGAAGGCGATGAACTTCTCCGCATTCTCCCGGTTGGGCGAGCCCTTCACGATGCCCCAGTAGTCGATGCCGAAGACCTGCCCATCCCAGATGAGGGCGAAGTCCTTGCCGGAGGCATTCGCCGCCGCGACGCGGCCGTTGAAGGTCGCCGTGGCGACGACGTCGCCGGCGGCAAGGCGCTCGACGGATTCCGCGCCCGTCGCCCACCAGAGGATCGACGACTTGATCTCGTCGAGCTTGGCAAAGGCGCGGTCCTGGCCCTCGTCCGTGGCAAGCACATCATAGACCTTGTCCTTGCTAACCCCGTCCGCAAGGAGCGCGATTTCGAGCGTCATCTTCGCCGTCTGGCGGAACCCGCGCTTGCCGGGCCATTTCTCGACATTCCACAGGTCGGCCCAGTTCTTCGGCCCATCCGCCAGCTTCGCCTTGTCGTAGCTCGGCACCATGGACCAGACGAAAGCGCCGACGCCGCAGTCGCTGTAGGCTTCGGGAATGAAATCCTCCCGCTTGCCGATCCTGCTCCAGTCCAGCTCCTCGAAAAGGCCTTCGGCGCAGCCCGACAGGAGCGTGTTCTGCTCCACCTGCATGACGTCCCAGGAAACGCTGCCGCTGTCGACCATGGCACGTACCTTGGCCATCTGCCCGGAATAGGAATCTTCCGTCAGCACCACACCGGAGGACGCCGCGAAGGGCTCGAAGAAGGCCTTGCGCTCGGCATCCTGCAGCACGCCGCCGGCCCCGACGACGGTCAATTTGCCGGCATCGGCAAATGCGGCGGGAGCACCCGCCAGGACAGCGAGCATGCCCAGCCCGCCAAAAAGCCCAAGATAAGTCATGACATCCTCCCTTATTGTGCGACCCAGCGGTTGAAGCGCTGCTGAAGTTCCTCTTCGTGGTCCACCCAGAACGGCGTGCTGACGGCAAGCGCCCCCACCATGTTCTCCTCGGCCGTCGGCAGCTGCGGCTTGATGTCGGCGGAGATGCCGTCCATCGCCTTGGCATTGGTCACGCCGTAGACCATCTTCTCCGCAAAGGCCTTCTGCGGCTCGGGGCTCGTCATGAAGTTGACGATGTCGAAGGCCTGGTCCCTGTTGCCGCCCTTCGGAATGGCCCAGAAGTCCATTGCATAGAGCTGGTTGGTCCAGGACATCTTGAAATGCCGGCCCTGCTGGTTTGCGGCGATGACGCGCCCGTTATAGGCCGAGGTCATCGTCACCTCGCCGGAGGCCAGCCATTCCATCGGCTGCGCGCCGCTTTCCCACCACTGGATGCTCGGCTTGATCGCGTCGAGCTTGGCAAAGGCGCGGTCCTGTCCTTTCTTGGTCGCCAGGATGTCGTAGAGTTCTTCGGGCTTTGCGCCGTCGGCGAGCAGGGCGACTTCAAGCGTCATGCGCGCCTGCTTGCGCAGCCCGCGTTTTCCCGGCCACTTTTCGAGATTCCAGAAATCCGCCCAGGAGGTGACGCCGCTCGTCTTGTCGCCGTCATAGGCGAGGATCTTCGACCAGACGAAAGCGCCGACACCGCAATCGGACTTGGCCGGCGCGATGATGTCGGCGCTGTTCGGTAGGCTGGCCCAGTCGAACGGCTCCAAAAGGCCCTGGTCGCAGGCGAGAATCATCTCGTTCTCGTCCATCTGCACGACATCCCAGGTCGTCGTGCCGGTCTCGACCATGGCCTTCACCTTGGCAATGCCGCCCGTATAGGATTCCTCCAGTAGCGGCGCGCCGGCTTTCTCCTGATAGGGCTTGAAGAGCGTTTCGCGCATCGCTTCCTGCGTCGCGCCGCCGAAGCCGACGACGGTCAGGTCACGGGACAGCGCCGGAGACGCGACGACGAGCGCGGCGCTCGCCATCATTGCAAAAAACCGAGTTCTCATGGGTTCCCCTTTTGTGTTTGAGAGCAGGTTGGAAAGATCAGGCCGCGACGGAACGGACGAGGCCGGCCATGGTCGTGTCGATGAGTTCGAGCGTATCGTCGAGGACGGCGCGGTCGTGGCTCAGCGAGAGGTAGAGGCGTTTGAGCTGGAGCGGCTGGAAGACCTGCCGGCCGGCGATCAGCGCCCGCCGGAAGCGCATGTCGAGATCGTTGTCGTTGCGCAGAAGGTCCGTGTAGTCGCGGAACGCGCCGTCGAAGAAATAGACGAGCCAGACCGAGCCGAAGCCGGCGGCCTGCGCCTTCAGGCCGTGTCGCGCGATGATGCCGTCGATCTCGCCGCGCAGATAGGCGCCGAGCCCGAACAGCCGCTCGTAAACGCCCGGTCTGGCCAGCTCCTCGATCGTCGCCTTGACGGCCGCCATCGAGGACGGCGTGCCGTTGAACGTGCCGCCCATGAAGACGGCGCCCTCGCCCGTGCGCCCCACCCGTTCCATGATCTCGCGCCGGCCGGCGACGATGCCGATCGGATATCCGCTCGTCGCGGCCTTGCCGAAGGTGGCAAGATCGGGCGTGACGCCGACGATCGACTGGTAGCCGCCGAGCGCGTGCCGGAAACCGGTGATCACCTCGTCGAAAATGAGGACGACACCGTGCTCGGCGGTGATCCGGCGCAGGTCGGAGAGGAACTGCGCCTCCGCAATGACCGCGCCCATATTGTGTGCGATCGGCTCGACGATGATCGCCGCGACCTCGCCCGGATTCTTGCGGATATAGTCCTCGACGGCACCGGCATCGTTATAGGGCAGGATGGCGGTGTGGCGGGCGGCATCGAACAGCATGCCGTCGGACATCGGGTCGTAGGAGCCGAGCATCTGGCGGCTCGACTGGCCGTTCATGGCGACATAATCGTGCCAGCCGTGGTAGCCGCCCTGGAACTTGATGATCTGCTTTCGCCCCGTATAGGCGCGGGCGAGACGGAGGGCATGGTAGGTCGCCTCCGAGCCGCTGCTGCAGAACGCCACCTGATCGGCGCAGGGGATCGCGTTCACGAGGAGCTCGGCCACCTCGACCTCCAGCTCCAGCACGCCGGCGCCGATCAAATCGAGGTTTTCGGCCGTCTCGGCAATCGCGGCGGCAACGGCGGGCGGGCGATGACCGAGCACATTGGCACCGAAGGCGCAGTGATAGTCGGTGTAGCGGTTGCCGTCCGCATCATAGAGATAGGCCCCCTCGGCCCGGGCGAAGGCGATCGGCGCGCCGAGGCGCCGGCTGGGGCTCAACAGGCCGCCGGGAATGACGGCTTCCGCGCGCGCGGCGATCGTTTCGTTGTTCGTCGACATCGGCATTCTCCTTACGCAAGGCTTTCGAGCGCAACGGCCCTTATGCCGTCGCCGTCCAGGCGGTAGTGCCTGTAGAGATGGGTGGGGGGTGCGATCAGGCTGTACTCGTCGCGGATGCCGTGCCGGACGAGGCGCGCGCCCCTGCCCTTTTCAGCCAGCACTTCCGCAACGGCACCGCCGAGGCCGCCGAGAATGTTGTGCTCCTCGACCGTCAGGATGACCTTGGAACGGGCCGAGGCCTCGATGATCGCCTCCTCGTCGAGCGGCTTGATCGAATGCATGTCGATCAGGCCGACGGAATGGCCGGCGGCATTCAACTCCTCCATCGCGCGCTTGGCGCCATGCACGGGATAGCCAGCGGCGATGATCGTAATGTCCTTGCCGATACCGTGCACAATCGCCTTGCCGAGTTCGAAGGCGACGCCGTTCTCGTAGACGACCGGATCATGGCCGCGGTGGATGCGGAAATAGATCGGAAGCGGATAGTCGACGGTCGCCCTGAGGGCCGCATCGAGCGCCGGCCCGTCCGCCGTCGACACGACAGCGAGGTTCGCGATGCTGCGCATGATGGCGATGTCTTCCGTCGCGTGATGGGAGGTACCGTAAAAGCCAAGCGAGACGCCGGTGTGATGTCCGATCAGGCGAACCGGCTGCTTGCAATAGGCGACATCCATGCGGATCTGCTCGCAGCACAGCAGCGCGAGGAACGAGGCGAAGGTCGCCACATAGGGAATGGCACCCGTCGTCGCCATGCCGGCCGCGGCCGAGACCATGTTCTGCTCGGAAATGCCGAACTGCACGAAACGCTCCGGATAGCGCTGGGCGAAGGCGGAAAGCCCGTTGGAATATTGCAGGTCCGCCGTGCCCGCCATGACCGGGTGGCCGGCCTCGGCAAGGGCGATGAGCGCATTCGACAGCGTGGGGAGCGAGGGCGCGCGGCGGTTAATCTCGCGGTATTGCCACGAGTCCTTGGAAAGCAGTTGGGTCATTGGCAGATTACCGTGTTCAGGATCGTTTCGCGGGCCTTGGCCTCGTCTTCCGCGCCGAGATAGCCAAGATGCCAGCCGGGTTCGGTTTCCATGTAGTCGATGCCCTTGCCCTTCACCGTGCGGGCGATGATGCAGCAGGGTTTTTCGCGCATGCGATCGGCCTTGACCCTGCGCAGCAGCGTCGTCAGCGCCGCAAGGTCATGGCCGTCGACGGTATGGACCTCCCAGCCGAAGGCGCGCCATTTCTCGTCGAGCGGTTCGATCGCCAGGACGTCGTCGACCTTGCCGTCGAGCTGGTAGCCGTTGCGGTCGACGATGGCGACGAGGCTGGAGAGATTGTGCGCGGCGGCGGACAAGGCGGCTTCCCAGACCTGACCCTCCTGCATTTCCCCGTCGCCGAGGAGGACGAAGGCATTGAAATCCCGCTTCTGGAAGCGCGCGCCAAGCAGCATGCCGACGCCGTTCGACAAAGCATGCCCGATGGAGCCGGAGCTGAAATCGACGCCGGGAACCTTCGTCATATCGGGATGGTCGCCGAGCGGACTGCCGAGCCGCGTATAGCCTTCAAGCCATGCGGGATCGAAGAAGCCGAGATCGGCGAGAATGGGAAAAAGGCCGACGGCCGCATGGCCCTTGCCCATCAGGAAGCGGTCCCGGTCGCCCCAGGCTGGCTCGCCCTTTCGGAGCCGCATCACATCGTAATAGAGCGCCGCAAAGATCTCCGCGCAGGAGAAGACGGAGGTGTAGTGGCCCACCTTGGCGATCGAGATCAGCCGAAGCGTCTCGAGCCTGACGAAACGTGCGCGTTCCTGAAGGAAGGCAAGCTGTTCTCCGAACAATAGGTCATCGTTGCGCGCCACCGAAAGGTGGCCGCCTGGAATCTGTCGCACTGACAAGGATCTACTCCCGCTGTTCTTCTAACTTATAAGTTATAAGATATAGAAAATGAGCTCGTGTGCAACAATTTTTTCATAGCGGTCTGGTTCCTTGAAACGCCGCCGTTTCGTCGCGACGGTTGCCCGAAGATGTTGATTTCCACCAGGAACTGACCCGGGATTTCCGCCGAGAATTGGCTCTGGCTCATATTTGCTGCTGTTGTAGGGGACACTGCTGATTCACGGGAGGATCAGCGGATGCACCATCGATTTCAGCGCGCGCGCCTCGCGCCGGACGGCTTTGCAGTAGATTCAGTCAAGTTCGTTGGGGTGAGGGTGCAAATCCAGTTGCGACCACGTTTGCCCACGGGGATTTGCCCTGACTGCGGACTTCAAAGCCGACGAGTTCAAAGCCAATATGTGCGCCGGCCAGCGGACCTTCCCCCTGGTGGTCGTCGCGTAGATCTGACTATCGTGGCTCGTCGATTCTGGTGTGATGCCGTCTTGTGCGGTCGGCGCATCTTCTGCGAACAGTTCGATAACAGCGTCCTGGCTCGCTATGGTCGGCGAACCCAACGACTTGAAACGATCGTCCATCATCTTGGCCTGGCGCAGGGTGGTAGACCTGCGGCAGCCTTTGCAAATCGCCTCATGATGCCAGTGAGCAACCTCACACTGTTGCAGCAGGCATTGGCGCGGCAGAGTATGTTGCAGCCGGGGCCATCCGCCCCCGACCGGGCTACGCAACCCTGACCAACTTCGCCCGGCCGGCGGCTTGCGTCCGCGTATTGTGAAAATACAATTTCTTGAACTATCAGCGATAGGCAGTATGACGATGTCGCGTTACTAGGTTGACGACTTTGTCTCTTCTTTAACTTGCCTTGACATTGGACGTAGCGCTGTAGGGTTCTACCTTGAAGTGCGACTTTGCAGCGATACCAAAGGCTTATCGCACACAAGGAACCGCAGATGAAACGCACCTACTCGCAGATCAGTCTGGCGCACGATCACAGACAACGCCCTTAATGGCGTGCAATTCGATGTCTGGCGTGTTATTTAGGAAGAATATAGATATTCAGGTAGATTGGAACCTGCCGATGGCTTTGAGCATCAAGGATCCCGAGACCGAGCGCCTTGCCCGCAGCCTCGCGGAACGAACAGGCGAAACCATCACGGTCGCCACGCGACGGGCGCTCGAGGAGCGGCTGCGGCGTCTCGGCTCCGACGCGCGCAAGGCCGCGCTGCTCGAAGATCTGGCCGGCAGCCGCCGGCGCTGGAGCGCCATGTCCGTTCTCGACACGCGCAGCGCCGACGACATTCTTGGCTATGACGAGAACGGCTTGCCAGTCTGATGGTCATCGACACATCTGCGATTGTCGCGATCGCCCAGAACGAGCCCGAAGCGCCGACCTTCGAACAACTGATCGCCGACGATCCCGTGCGTCTGATCTCGGCCGCCACCGTGCTGGAAGCAGCCATGGTGCTGGAGACGCGCTTTGGCGAACCCGGTGGGGTCGAACTCGACTTGTGGCTGGCAAGGGCGAACGTCGACATTGTCGCGGTCGAGGTCGAACACGCTGATCAGGCACGTCGCGCCTGGCGCCGATATGGCAAGGGCCGTCATCCGGCAGGCCTGAACTATGCCGACTGCTTCTCCTACGCACTTGCCAAGCTGACCGATGAACCCCTGCTGTTCAAGGGCAACGATTTTTCCCAGACCGACATCCATGCGGCGTTGTCTGCCAACGCAGATTGAAGAGGCCGATAGACTGCGTGGGAACAGCGGAGACAACGACCCTCCCGACCTCATCGACGTCGTGATGGAAATGGGGCAGCCGCCGGCATAACGCGAAAATATCCCCTCCCCCGCCCTGCCGGTCTCGACGTGCGACCGGGAACGGCTTCCCGGGTATCTCGAAGGCCTTGCCGTGCGGGCGCGGGGCTATGTCGAAGCCGCAAGCTCGGCCAACACGAGCCGCGCCTACGCGGCCGACTGGAAGCACTTTTCCGGCTGGTGCGGCCGCCAAGGCTTGGACTTGTTGCCGCCCTCTCCTCGGATGGCCTGCCTCCGGAACCGTGACCGGTGACAAGAAAGCAAATTCCGGCCGCACCATCGAGCGACAGTTATCGTCCCTCCCGTGGAACTGTGCGCAGCGCGGCCACCGCGACGCTGTATAGCGAGCTGGGCACGCTCATCAACTGGGTTGCGCGCCACACACTAGGAGCAAGCCGCCAAACAAGAACACTCCCGGCGGGGTTCGCGCGGGAGTGTTGTTATTTTGGTTGCGGGGGCACGCAACCACCGATACCGACATTTGCTTCAGATTGCAGTTTGATACGAAATCGCTCCAAGTTCCCTAGGATTGCTTGCTCGCATCGGACTTACAGACTTGCCGTGGATGGATGGCTGGATATTCCGAAGCCCCTGCACTCTCACGAGCACGGTGTGCGACATCCGCGCGATCACTTCCGGTTTCTGATGTGCAGGTGTCATTCTGGCCCCGTTTCGTCACGGGAGAGAAGTCCCCGGCCCTCCACCGCGGCCATTGGCCGATGGTCGCAGCGCGAAGAAGCCACTCGACAGGTCCGTAACTGAAACGCCGAAGCCACCAGCGGCTCGCCAGAAGCTGAGCGCCAAAGACAACGACGGCCACGACCAACGTCTCTGCAAGAGAGAGCTGGCCGATCAAACCGAGACCATAGCCGTGGAAGATTAGGGCGCACACAGTTGATTGCATTAGGTAGTTGGACAGCGCCATGCGACCGGCGCTTGCCAGGTAATCGCGCCAACGGATGATGCGACTGGAATCGAACATCGTCAGCATCGCGGCGATCATGGCTGCCGTGAGGAATGGCGACGTAAGGATGGAAAGCGCGAGACCCGCCGTTTCGAGCGACGTGCCGCGGGCGAACTGTGTCGCGGAGGCGTAAACAAAGCCGCCAGGTAGGCCGACGATCAATCCCCACAACGCGGCACGGCTGAGATAAGGCCGATAGCAATCAGGGTTTTCCAGCAGCTTTCGATGTCCGAAAACGAAACCGATAAGGAACATCGCAAGGGCACAGGGCGCCTGAAGCAGCAACAGCATCGGCAGGAATGACTGGAGGTCCGCCAGATGCTGGATCATAACGGAGACAGGAGTTCCCCGGTAGGCTGCGAGCGCCGCTTGCGCGTGTTGCATCACCAATCCACTATCGTCCCGCCCCGGCTCATTCCATTGGAGAAACGCCAGAACGAACCAAAGCGCCGTCGTCACGACAACAAGCGTGGTCGCAAAACGAATCTTTGTTTCGTCGCTCAGGTTCCTCAACGCGAGCAGTAGCAAGCCGAGAACGGCGTAGGTCGTGAGGATGTCGCCATGGAACAGAACGATTGCGTGAATGACGCCGATTAGGAACAAACCCGCCTGTCGGCGCAACATACGCGGCAGAAAGGCCGTGCCAGCCTTTTGGGCCGATTGCATTTGAAGCGTGACGCTGTAGCCGAACAGGAAAGAGAACAGCAGGTAGAACTTCAGTTCGAAGACTGCGGAGATCAGAATGGCCAGACCAGCATCGAGCGGCGACCGCCCACCAAGCGGCAAAATATCGGTGCCGTAATAGACCGACGAAAAAGCGAGGATGTTGACCACCAATATCCCGAACAAGGCAAATCCGCGCAGCGCGTCGATATTGGTGATGCGATCAGTGTCATGCATGGGCGTTTTCCCGGCCGATGCGAAGAACGCTGCGCAAGATGGTCTGAAGCGACGCGCGTTCCTCGGCTGGGTCGAAGGCGGCATCAACCGATACGCGGCTGAAAATCCCGTCGATCATGACCATGAGAAACCTGACGGCATGCCCCACCGGCACAACTGGCTTGACCTGACCGCGTGAGGTCGCCTCGGTTAGAAGCGCCGTCAGACCCTCCGCCAAAAGTCTGTCACCTTTCGCATTCAGTGCGCCAACGTCTTCATCCCGGGCGGCTTCTGCGGCGATCTCCAGTATCAGCCGCCTCTCTTCCGCGTCGCTGGCCAAATGCAAGATGACATCGAAGAAATCCGACAAGGCCGCAGACAGGTCCGGCTGCTCCAGCAGATTCCCGAAATAGTCGGTCGTCTGGCGTGCCTGATCCTCGACGACAGCGAGAATGATCGCTTTCTTGTTCGGGAAGTAGTGGAACAGCTTGCCGGAACTCGTGCCAGCCTCTGCGCAGATCGCCTCGGTGCTTGTCTTGTGAAACCCGTTCCTCGCAAAGCAGGTCTTGGCGGCACTGAGAATGACCTGCCGCTGGGCGGCGTGTTTATCCGGATCGACGGTACGCATAGGAAACCTATTTAATAACGCGCGTACTCTGTTTATTATTTGAAGCGACCAACTCCGTCAAGGTGTATGGGCCGCTCCGATGGCCTCCAGAGCGCCCCGGCTTTAACTCCGGCTGTGGCAGTCAGAGCCCGGGACTCTTCACGTGTATTGGCCGCATAGAATGGCTGGCCAGTGAGTCCGACATCGATAGAGCGACATCCGTATCTGGGAGCGGGCCGGGTTTCATATTCGCGATCGCCGAGGACCTCATCGAGGCTGCCAAAGCAGAAGGACTTTCACCAGAAGTCGCTGACACGCTGGTACGCCAAACGCTGTTCGGCTCGGCGATGCTACTTGCTTCGACGACAAAATCGGCAGCAAGTCTGAAGGTTGCGGTGCCCAGCTCGAAAGGCACCACCGAAGCCGGTTTGTCGGTTCTTCGGCACGAAAACACGCTTGCGCGGTTGCTATGTCAGACCGTCCGAGCTGCTCATCAGCGGGCACGTGAACTTGGCTGCTAAGGCATCGTCGTCAATCGTTCCGCCTCGAGCCACACCGACAAGCGCGCTCGGGTTGCTCCAGTGGTACACCGAAGCCTGAATACGCATACTCAGACTGCATCTATGCGCATACGCGCAGAATCAAGTGAATCCCTTTCTCCATGTCTTCTGGGGCAATCGAGCGCAGTCGCACGGCAAGAGCATTCGGCTTTTGAGGTGCAATAGTGAACGGCTCGCTACTCACTGCGTCGATTCCCTCGCTTCGCAGTTCGGAGGCGATCTCTTCGCAGCGATACCCACGGCCAACGGGAAGCCAGAGACACCAGCCGGCGGCCGAAGGGCTGAGACCCTGCAATCCGCTCTTTGAAATATGGTCCCAAACCAACTCGGCGTGATCGGTCTGCGCGACCTGGATCGATCGGACGATCCCGCCCTCGAGCCAAAGCCGGATCAGCTCGCAAATCAGAGGCGGTGCAGCGAGCCCCCACGACAGTGCGGTCTTCTCCAACCCACCGCCTTGAGGCTGGGGAGCGACCACGTAGCCAAATCGCAGGCCATCGCCCAGCAGACCGGACAAGCTACCGATGGCCCAGGTGCGCTCGGGAGCAAGATCGCACAGCGCAGGCGGCGCACCGCTTACCAAGTGATTGTAGGTGACGTCCTCGAACAACGTGACGTCATGGGCTCGCGCTAGCTCCACGATCTCGCGGCGGCGCTGTATTGGCATCACCCATCCCAGAGGAAGATGCGCGGTGGGAATGGTGTGAATCGCAGAAACCCGCTTTTTGCTCAGCAACTCCTCGAGGTGAGATGGAATCGGACCATTCAGGTCAAATGGCAACGGCTCAAGTTCCAAGCCAAGTTGACTAGCGACGAGCTTCAAACCGGGATAGGTCGCCGCGTCGACCGCGACCCGTTGTCCACGCGCCAACCCCGCCGAGAGAATTGCCAAGCGCATAGCCGCAAGTCCGCCGTTCGTCGCGAATATGCGGCTAGGAACGACATCCAATCCCTGTGCGGCCAGATAGTGCGAGAGTGCTCGCCGAAGCACGAGGTTTCCCAGTGGACTGATTTGCGCAGTCAAGCGTTCGACGTTCGGCAGCGCCGAAACCGCCTTCAGTGCCGTCCGAAGATTCTGGGGGGTGATTCCTTCAGCCAAGCGAGCTTTGGCCGTATAGCGTACCTCTGCCGATAGCGGGCCTAGCTCCCTGGGCCTCTCACGAACAAAAGTGCCTCGCCCGACCTCGCCTGTCACGAGCCCCTGAAGCCGGAGGTCTCCATACACCCTTGCCGCAGTGCTGTGACCGATGCCCCGTTGCCTTGCAAATTCACGTATCGGTGGCAATGCAAAACCTGACGGGAAGCGACCTTCCCGGATGGCCGTAGCCAGTTCGGCAGCCAGGCGTTCGTAGATCTTCATGACTTGAGGTTCGCACACTCATTGTTCTCAATACAATTGATGGATTGTATTTAGATAGTTTGCAATGCTTCCCGAGGATCACCTCGGAGCAAGCAATGGGTTTCGTCACGCAACAGCAGCTAGTTATGTTCCTGCTCGGCCTGCCGTGTGGCATCGTTGCCGTGACGGCAGGAGGCGGGGTAACACTCGGCATTCCCTTGTTGATGCTCGTAGGAACAGCGGCAGACAGCAGCGTTATTGCTGTCAAAGTGGCGCTCTGGGGAGCGTTTTTGACCGGTTCGTTAACTCATGCCCGCAGGCTGCCAGAAGCAGCGGTCGCAATACCTTGGTGGTTGTGGCCGATGTGTTTGGTAGGAGCGATATTCGGCTCCCAATTACTCACTGTTATCGACCCTGCCAAATTGCGCGGTCTCGTTCTCACGCTCCTGATCGCGTCGATCATTGGCACAGTCTGGGCAACGTGGAGCAATAAGAAGGTCAATGCCGCGCCAAGTCGCTTTCAAAAGGTGGCTGGTTTTCTCATTGTTCTGGTGTTGGCTGTCTATTCTGGCTTCTTTGGCGCGGGATATGGGGTCTTCTTGATTTGGGCCTTGGTAACCCTTCACGGCCATTCGCCGTCCACGGCGGCTGCACTCGGAACGCGTTTGAGCCTGATCATATCAAGCGCATCGGTCGCAGTGTTCGTTGGGCGCGGCGTCGTGCCATGGACAATCACCGTTCCCCTTGCCCTCGGTTGCGCAATCGGTGGCGCACTTGGCGCGCGCGCCGTCACGCTGTTCGGCGATAACTTGATTAGAGTGGCCATGTGGATCGTTAGCATACTAGCCGCAGCAAAACTGCTCGTTCCATAGACTTCACAGAACATGACGCCCCACAGCTTTGCGATGCAGAACATGACCAACATTCAGGCCGAGAGCCTCTCAACCTCACTCGTTCGGCTTCTCGCTATCGCCGCAGGCGCGGCCGTCGCAAACAGCTATTACAATCAGGCTTTCATCGGCCATCTTAGTGCCGATTTCGGGCTGGTCAGTGGAGGTGCGGCCGTCGTGCCAATGCTAACCCAAGCCGGTAATGCGCTCGGCGTCCTGTTCCTCGCTCCGCTTGGCGATCGGCTGGAACGCAAGTCGCTCATTGTCACCACGATTGCGGCGCTTGTGATGTCGCTGATCGGTGCTGCCTTGTCTCAGGGCTTTGTCTGGCTCGCGGTCGCCAGTCTCGCGGTCGGCCTCTTCGCGACAGTCGCACAACAGATCGTGCCGCTGGCCGTGCATCTGGCTCCGCCTGCGGAACGTGGCAGGATTCTCGGCAAGGTGACCGGCGGAATCTTGATCGGGATTCTGTTGGCGCGAACGGTCAGCGGGACGCTTTCAGATCTGTGGGGCTGGCCCTATGTCTTCTGGTTCGCGGCGGCACTCATGACGATAATCGGCATCGCATTGGCGCGTTGGCTGCCGCGTGCCGAGCCGACAACCGATCTGAGCTATCCCCGGCTGATCGGCTCGCTATGGAGTCTGGTGCGCACACATGAGGTGCTCCGGAAGGCTATTGCGGTGCAATTCCTGATCTTCGCGGCCTTTATCGCTTTCTGGTCGAACCTTGCCCTTCTGCTGTCCGGCCCGGCCTATCAACTCGGCGGAACGGCAGTCGGACTTCTGGCCCTAGTCGGCGTCGCCGGCGCACTTGCCGCACCGATCGCCGGTGGCTTGGCGGATCGGCGTGGTCCGGCTGCTGTTGTCTCGGTCGGAGCTGCCCTCATCGTCGTGGCCTTCGGCATCTTCGCCCTGTGGCAAGGATCTATTGTCGGGCTGGTGGTCGGCATCCTCATCCTTGATCTGGCTGTGCAATCCTCGCAAGTTGCCAATCAGGCCCGCGTCTATGCGCTGGATCCCACGGCCCGAAGCCGGCTTAACACCGTCTTCATGGCGACAATGCTTGCCGGGGGTGCGGTCGGGGCCGGCATTGGTGGTGCGGCGTATGCCGCCTGGGGCTGGGCCGGAACATGTACATTCGGCGCAATCTCAGCCGGGATCGCTTTGCTTCTGTCGCAGAAATCCTAGTGAAAAAGTCAACGTAGGCAGTTTCAGTCCCGCAGAAGCTCGTGCGGTCATCGGCGGTGATTGGGGAATTATCTCGCAGATTATAGCGTAGTCAGCGGCAAATGGCGGACCGGGCGGGATTAGAACGCATATGCCGAATTAATCGCCCGTCCTCGGATGTCATACCGACCGCATCACCCTCCCCGATTTCAAGTTCGACCGAATCTGTCGCGATCCATTTCGCCAGCAATTCCGCGGCAGCGCCAACGTCCTGCGGTTTTCGCAGCGCGCACTCCCAGATCGTCGCAACGCGCCAGCCGGCGTCGAGCAGCGTAATTCTCACGGACTAGGGTGGTGGGCGAAACGGCGGGCAAAGTATGCCTTACCCGCCTAATCGGCCACCGGAACCAGCACATTGCTCTCCTGGAACAAAAGCAATGCGCCCCTTGCCTAGAACTTCACGTTGAAGTTGGCCTTGACGGACTGGTCGGAGAGACCGGAGCCGAACTGGCCACCATAGGAGACGCCAAGCACCGCGCTGGGCGACAGGGCGAAGTCGAGCCCTGCTTCGACCACGCCCACATTGCGCGCGATCGGCACCCCAGCAACGCTGAAGACGTCACCGCCGGCAAAGCGCATCTGCGAGACCGGGGTCACGTCGCCATAGGCATGACGCCAGCCGAGCGTGCCCTTGGCCGTAGCCGTCGTCGCACCCAGGCTGAAGCTGGTCGCGGCGCGCGCGCCAAGCGTGGTGAAGGTCGCGTTGGTGGTCGAGCTGGCGCTGCTCAGCGCTGCCGCGCCGCCCTTCTCGCCAAACCCGTCGGTGGCAAGGCTGACATAGGCGAGATTGGCGAACGGCTCAAAGGCCACGCCACCTGCCTGGATGCCATAGCCGAGCTCGCCGAAGGCTTGCGCGGTGCGGGCATTGTAGTCGGCATTCAGGCTGTCGACGAAGCCCGGGATCGCCACCACCCGGTCGGTCGAGACCTTGTGCCAGGTGTAGGCAGCACCCGAGCGAAAGGCGAGATCGCCCCACTGCGTGCCGCCGTAGAGGCCGACATGGTAGTTGTCGCTCGAGCCCGCCGCGTAGCGATCCCTGACGTTGAAGGTCGAACGGCTGTAGCCGCCGAGCACGCCCACGCGCCAGTTGTCGGCGACAATGCCGTCGCCACCGGCGAAGAAGCCACCGATGTCGCGCTTGATGGTAGCGGCATTGCCGTCGCCGTCCCACTGACCCCAGGAACCGAAGCCACGGCCCCAGAAGGCAAAGCCATCGGTGCTGGCAGCAGCCAAGACCGGCTTGCCGTCGACATAGGTCGTCACCGGCGAGCGCACCGCACCGACCGCGTCGAAAGCGTCGCGCAGGCGATCCATGGCGGCATCACGCGCGAAGCGGCTGTCCTCGATCATCACCCCCTTGGCAGAAGCATGCACGTCACCCGAGAGCTGGTCGAAGGCGTGCTGCGCCACCGCGTCGGTCGACGACATAAGGATAGCGTCATACAGCGGGTTGCCGCTGCCCAGGCTTTCCGCGCCCGCGCCGGCCGCCCTCTGGTTCGAGGTCAGGGCGACGTCGGTGAAGGTCTTGTTCTGCTCCACATCGAGATAGACATGCGTCGGGTCGTAGTAGGCGACCAGGCCCATGAAGGCCGAAACTGCAGTGTCGCCGGTCAGCGTATAGGTGCCGATGACGTTGTCGGCCTCCAGCACCGTGTAGTGCTTGCCCTGCAGATAGGGCCCGTTATCGAGCTTCACCACATTGAGCAGCACACCGTCTTCGATCGTCGCCGTACCGGACACATTCATGCGATCGGCCAGACCCGCCGAGTTCAATTCCACCTCGTAGGTTGAGCCCTTCTTCTGATCGAGATCGCCATTGATGGTGAGTAAGCCGATCGAGTTGCCCGGGCCGACGATGCCGCCGTCGTTGATGCGGACGCCAGGCGCATTGATGACGCCGTTGCCTCCCAGGATGCCGCCGTGGTTCACGTCGACCGAGGAAGCGCTGGTAATCGTTCCCTGCACCTTGAGCGTGCCGCCGTCGTTCACATCGACGGAGGATGTACCGGAGAGCACTCCCAGCACATTGAGCGTGCCGTAGTCCACAACAGTGGCGCCGCTATAGTTGTTGGTGCCCAGCACAGTCGTGGTGCCCCAGGTCGTGGTGAGGCTGGCGGTGCCGCCTATGTCCTTGATGGTGCCGCCGGTCGAGTAGATGGCCGCATTCAGCTTGCCGTTCTGGATCGTGCCGTTGCCGCCGAGATCCACTCTAGCTTGCGTCTGCGTGGTGCCGCCGAGATCAAGCGTGGCGCCATCAACGGTCGTCTTGCCGGATGCGGCTCCCAGCGTGCCGGCGCCGGAAAGTTTCAGCACGGATTCGTGTGACACACTGGTGCCGCCGGAATAGGTATTGGCACCGGTCAGCGTGATGAAGCCCGACCACGACATCTGAACGGTTCCACCCCCGGTGATGACATTGTCGACCACCGTGCCGTCATTCGGGAAGGAAACCAACCGCACGGACGCGCCCTGTGCGACGTCGATATTGCCGGACAACTGCGAAGTTGCACCGGTAAAGGTCAGAATATTGTATCCACCCGTGAAGTTGATGGCGTTTGCCTGCCTCAGGGGATCACCACTCATCCCGCCGGTGATGCTGCCGCCATTGTACATCGTGATGAACAACGACGAGCCTTCCACGCCACCCCCGCCGAGACCAGCGACGCCGCCATTCGAGCCGGCGGCACCGCCATTGCCGCCCATCACCGTACCGTAGATATCGAGCCACACCGGAGTGGGATCCCCCAACGTCTGGGATACCGTTATTCCGGCCCCACCGTTGCCGCCGTAGCCGCCATTTGCGCCGCCGTCGCCACCATTGCCGCCGGTCACCGTACCTTCGATGAAAAAGGCCGGGCGATACCCATCCCCATCGAGCGGGGTATAGGTTGCCAGTCCGGTTCCACCGCTGCCGCCATCGCCGCCGCGAGCACCATAGAGTCCGTCACCGCCGGCGCCGCCATTGCCGCCGGTGAGAGTGAGATGGGACCACAGCACGCCTCCCCCCTGGCTCGCATCTGTTAGCTGGACGGCTGCGCCGTAGCCGCCGGCGCCGCCGCCGCCTGCAGCTCCGTACGTAATGGCCGCGCCACCGGCGCCGCCATTGCCGCCGGTTGTCGAGTATTGCGGGATCCCACTGCCAGCAAAATCAACATAGCCATGCGAGCCGCCGCCGCCGCCGCTGCCATATCCGTCGCTGTCCGTTACACCGTTGCCGCCGTCGCGTGAGGAAAAAAATTTGCCGCCGGCGCCTCCAGCCGTAAATCCGTCATGTCCTGTGCCGCCGTCACCGCCGCTTGCGCCGGCGCCGCCACCGCCGCCGCCGCTGCCGCGATCGCCGACAACGGATCCATCGCCGCCGTCCTCGCCCCTGTTCCACGGCATGTAGGCATCGTCGCCGCCAGAAGCGTAGTTGATCATGTCAGACCGCGAGTCACCACCGCCGGCAAATGCCGGCGTCGTGAGAGCTGTGCTGAGAAGAAGTGTCGTCACCAGGCCGCTGATGCAGAGTGCCCGAGGGATGGCCTTGTTAGCATCCTGGGCCATCCAACGCAGTCTCGAAATTTCCAATTTGTACCCCAATCGCATTAGTCGCCGCCCGCCCGTCTGGTACGGCTCGATTGAAGGTATTTACGTCGCGTCGCGCGAAAATTGGCCGGCAATGTGATTGCGCGATGTAAACGCATGTAAAGACGCCGCGCGCCTTTTGGTGCGACATATGTAGAGTTTGTCGCAAGCCGATCTAATCGCCTGGATCTCGGTTGTCGTGTTCGGGGCAGTTCACGTCAATGCACCAAGTGCGCCTAAAGGGCTTCTGACTGTCTGAGCTCCGAAGCTGCAGTTACCGGCCCGAAGGCGACATTTCGCAATCGACGCACAACCGAATTGCAGGCATGTTCTGTGACCTCGTCGCGGTCAACCGCCACCATTGCATTTGGTATACCGTTAGGTGACGCGCCGCGAGTTACACCTGTAGCCGGAACATGGAGGTCGACAGCTACCGCGAAGCCCTCACTCCGCGGCTGAAAGCGGCCACCGAAACTGGCCGCTTTGCACCTATCGATTTTGGATTTTCGGTTTTCTGACGGTGTTTTGGCAGCTGTTGATCGTAGTGTCTTGGCGCACTCGATCGCAGTTTCGGCTAATAGGGCGTGCGGTAGCGTAGTTGTTGGTTGCGGGGGCTCGCAACCACCGATACCGACATTTGCTTCAGGTACCAGTTTGAACGAGATCGCCCCCATTTCCTGTATTGCGCGCACGCGACGGACCGTCAAGGCCGTCGCGCATAGGAAGGCCGTGGGGCAGCGTGACCCAGGCACGGCGCGCCTAGAACACGCCCGCGAAACTAATCTGACTACTGTTCAACTTGCGCGCAGCGCGAGCAGCGTCTGGCGGGCTGCCGGCGTCTCCAGTTGGCATTTGCGATGCAACCCGCTATCCGAGCCGTGAGCTGATCTTGCACAGATAGATGACGGCGCCGTCATAAGGCGCGACGATTTTTCCGCAGTCTGCGCGAAAGCCGATCACATCGCCCTCGCTTATCTCCTCGCCGGTGCCGAACTGGCGTACCAGCCGGTCCTCTGGCGTTTAGCATTACAAAACCTTAATTTTACGGCCACAACTTCGCCTTGTAGTCCAAGAAGGCTGTGCCACTGCCTTTCAGGAGACGATGCGATGGCTCCCACTACCTACTCTTCAACGCAGAAGCTTCTGCACTGGGCTCTGTTTGCGCTCGTGGTATTTCTTTACGCGCTCACCTTCGGAGAGGACCTGTTCCAGAGAGGAGATCCGACCGTTGACGCAATCTGGCGTGTACATATCTCGGTCGGGTTGCTTCTCGCCGCACTGGTCCTCTGGAGGGTGGTATTGCGCACCTTGAGAGGTGCACCCGGCTTACCGGAAAACACGAGTGAACTTGAACGCGCAGGTGCCAAGATCGCCCACTTGGTTCTTTACACACTGCTGATCGCCATTCCGGTGCTGGGAATTCTCCTGACCTGGTATCGCGGAAATGATCTCAGCTTTTTCGGCCTGTTCACGATTCCATCTCCGGTCACGCCGGACCGCGGGATCGCTCGAAACATTCGCGAACTTCATAGCCTTTGCGCCAACGGCATCCTCATAATCGCCGGACTGCATGCGCTGGCCGCTCTCTGGCACAAGTTCGTGCGGCGAGATGCGGTTCTGACAAGAATGCTGCCTTAACCAGAGATCACGCCCCGCAGATCGCGCTGCCCGATGTGGAGGTGTCGATCATCTGGACGGCTCCGACGCGACCGACGATGGCGCAGCTTTGGTCGTCCCCGCCGACGGTGTGTCCGCTCCATTGATCAGTTGATCGGAATCCAGATTTCGACCTCACCGAAGCCGCTCTCGGGATCGAAACGCTCGTCATAGCGCTCGAAGTCTGGCGCATCCGCCACCTCAAGACCCGACTCCGGCAGGTACTTGTTCCAGATTGTATAGGTGGTGCTGCGGAACGTGGAGATATGCCCTCGGTGCGTAAACACCACGTAACGGTGGGCGGGGATTCGAATACGGCTCAATTCCGCGGAAATATCGGAGAAGTCGGAGACCTCCACACCACAGATGTACTCGAAACTGCCGCATCGTCGCTGTTGCAGCAAACTCCGTAGGTCGTCCACCCGAGCTGCCCGGGGATATTACCAATAGAGGGCCCGAAACGCTGCCATTGCGCCGGAATGCCCTCGTTGGTCTCGAAAGTGTAGCGGACGCCAAGGCCAGTAATTAACAGGGCTTGACTGTCCTCCATACGCGGGGCTTCCAGCTCAACGAGAAGGTTGGGATCCATCCTGATCGGCTCCAAAAGTTCTAGGTTTTCGATATGACCTTGGCCGCGCACCTGTTCGGGCGTAAGGCCAAAGTGATTGCGGAAGGCCCTGGAGAAAGCCTCGTGGGAGCCGTAACCTGCGTCCAGTGCCACGGCTAGAATGTCTGGTGCGCCGCCGGAAAGCGCTCGCGCAGCCTCGGCCAAGCGGCGGCTGCGGAGATAACCCATCACGGTGTGGCCAGTAGCGGCCCCGAAGGCCCTCGACAAATGAAAGCGCGAGACGCCGCTCGCCTCTGCGACCTCCGCCAACGAAATGGCTTGTGCGAAGCGGCTCTCAATGAACTACAGGGCTTTCGCGACAGGATCCATGCGCGCTCCCATGAAGACCTCCCCCCTTATGGTCGATTCCAAACGCGGCCATTTGATCGTCGTTGCGCACGCACGGGATGTCTACATCGGGTCGGAAACAGATCCCGAATGCCGCCTGCTCAGGCGGGATGAACGACGGCGCCATGATCCGTCCGCCCGCAATCGCGGCCAGCGGCGGGGCTACAGCGCGACCTCCCAATGTCTGCTTCCCGGCAGTGACGCAACCTGCCTCTACGGCCGACACGGAGCGCGCCATCGCCGACCGGCACGTCAAGCTGAGTGACGCGATCCGCGCCCATCACCGCCGCAACCGACTGAACGGCGCTCGCCGGCCGAAGTCGCGGCTGTCGGGCCTAGTGGTCTGTGGCTGCTGCGGCGGTCCTTATGCGCTGCGCAGCGTCGACCGCTTCGCCTGCTCCAGCCATACCAGCAATGGCGCCTGTTCGAACAGGCGCACCATCGCACCGAGCAGCGGGTGCTAGCCGGCCTGAAAGACCGGCTGATGGCGCCGGAGGCGGCGGCAGCGGCGCTGCGCGCCTGTGCCGAGGTGACAAACCGGCTCAACCGCGAACACCGCGCCAACGCCAGCGCCTGGAAGGGGGACCTCGTAAAGGTGGCGAAACAGATCCGCGGCGTCATCGAGGCGATCAAGGCCGGCATGTTCCACGCCAGCATGAAGGCGGAGATGGATAGGCTCGCGGCGCGCAAGGCAGAGTACGGTTCTTCTGGCGTGCTGTATGACAGCTGGCTCAGAGGTGCTCACTGATACCTGTTCGACGTGGGCCGCTCTTTCCCTAGGTTCTGGACGCCCGCACTCGCCACTGCGCTCCCCTGCGTCGACCAGCAGCACGCCAAGAACAGACCTATCGGATAACGAACGCGCTGATACATCCGGCTTGGCGGCGGCAAGCAACCACTCGATGCTTGCCGAGGCGCCGTTGCCCGCGCTTATTTCAGTCCGGCTTCGTAGCGGTCCCAGGAGCTGACGATGTCCTGCGCCAAAGCATTGCCGACGCGGTAGGCGTTCTGCGTCGCCGGACCAAAACCGCCAGACTTCGCCTTCAGAGAATCAATCGCCGCCTGGTCTTCGTGCGGTCTGTCGAAATTGGAAGCCGTGCGCAAAACCGCGATACGATTGAAATCCAGACGGCCAGCATCGGCGGCACGCTTCAGTGCGGTGAGCGTCGAATTGTCTTCCATCTGGCTGGTGCAATAGTCGGCCTTGCCGTCGGTCAGCGTCTTGGCATGCTCGGCCAGTTCGGTCGCGATCTCGGCCCCGTGCCAATAGGTGTCGGCTGAGACGGTCGTGCATGCAGTCACCGCCGGCTTAGCCTTGGCGGCTGCTTGGCTGTAATGCGCGCGATAGGCGGCGGCGTCTTCGCTGTCGGCAAGTTCGACGCTCTTGCTGGCGGCCATGGCGGCGTCGAGCAACGGCTTGTTCATCTGATAGACTTCCGTGCCGGCGCCCCAGCCCTGCTTTTCGCCGGGCGCCTTAGCGCCCAGTTCAACAATGGCCGACTTCCAGTCTGCCGAAACTTCGTTGCGGCCGATGCGATGGAACAAGCCGCCGTCAACGACATAGTCGGCCCAGGTCGCAGCGCCCAACGTGCCCTTGGCGGGGTCGATGCCTGCAATGCCGGCAATGATGAAATAGGTTTTTGAGAGATCAAACTTGTCGGACAGTGCGACTGCCGCAGTCGAGGCGGCGGCATTGGCGAAGCCCATGGTCGTCGTCATTACGCAGATATCCGCGTTGCAGGCGACGGTTGGCGCATCCGCAGCAAGGCCCGGAACCGCGATCTTCTCATCCAGCTTGAGATTTTCCAGCCACGGCTTCGTTTCTTCGCCAAACATGGTGATGACCAGAACCTTGGGCGCGATCGGCGCGGCCAGCGCGTATGACGGGATGGTGGCGGTCAAGGCGGCGAGTGAAAGCGATTTCAGGGACATGGAAACTCCAAGGTGGACTTTGTTTTCAGTCTGCTCATTGCTTTTGGCGCGAGTTGGCGAACTGCAACACGGCCGTGCAGCTCATGTAGCCGACAAACCAAAGCTGCTCAATGCCTCTAGCTTCGAGGTCGAGGGCGGCCCGCGTCGTGGCGCTGACGCACATATGGGTGGCGAACCCGGCAACGATCATGCAGTCATGTATTTGGACGAGACCGTGGAAATAAGAGACCGTCGTTCAGTCTTCGGTAACCCGCGGCATCCCTACCCGTAAGCTGCTCTCAACGGTTCCCATCGCCGATCCGACGAAACGTCCGGTTGGGCGCGAGCCAATGTCGGATGAAATTCCAAGCGCTGTCCGAAGCCTCGATTTCATTCCGGTCCATCTTCCGAGGAACGAAATCTCTTCGACGCATTACGTGCGGCAGACACCGATCCTAAGGAGCATGCCCGGCTAGACCGCGCCGGATGCAAGCGCACCGTGACAATATCTGGCACGGGGGCAACAGTTGAGAAGGCTCGAAAGAACACTCGCGAGGTTCTCACCAGCATCAGCGATGTCGTTTCTCGCGTGCTGCGCGCACCCGCTGTCGTCGATGTCAGATTGACGACAAGCTTGACAAGCCTTCGGCTAGCAGCTTCTTCCGCTTGGATTCCCCTCTTCGAGCGCTGTTATCATTGGCAGCCTCAGCCATCGACCTTGACCTCACGGGACCGTACCGTGATTACCGTCCCGACTGAGCCGAGGACGATCAGGCCGATTGCCAATAGCTGTGAGCTCGCCAACCGCTCGTGAAGGATGATCAGGCCGACCAGCGCGCCGATTGCCGGCTCGAGGCTCATCAGGGTTCCGAGCGAACGAGAGGGCAGGTTGCGCAGCGCAAACATTTCCAGCGTGAAGGGTATCGCCGTAGACAGGAGCGTCATGCCGAGTAGCAGCGGCACAAGGCCGAAATCCAGAGAAAACGTTTCCGTCTGATGCAGACCAATGGGAAGGGCGATGAGCGCTGCGATGGTCATGCCCAAAGCCGTCGTCCGCCCGCCGTGTTGCTGGCCGGCCTTCTTGCCGAGAACGATGTATACCGACCAGCAGACGGCGTTGCCCAATGCCCACAGAATTCCGATGGGATCGAGACTATCCGACGTTCCCACCATCGGCGTCAGTAGCAACAACCCGGTCGCGGCCAAGCCGACAAAGAGGAAATCCAGCGACCTGCGCGAGAAGACGACCGCAACTGACAGGGGGCCCAGGAATGCGATGGCCGAGGCGATGCCCAGCGGCAGTCGGCTCACCGCCATGTAGTACATAAGGTTCATGCCGGCGAGAGAGACGCCGTAGCCAAGCAGGGCCTGCCAGTTCGACGCGTCTATCCGTGCCTTCCAGGCCCTGAGCGTGACTATCAGGATCAGAGAGCCCAGGCAGAGCCGCAGGGCGGCGGTTCCTTCGGCACCGAATATCGCGAACAGCGATTTTGCCGCCGTTGCTCCGACCTGAAAGGAAATCATCGCGGCCAAGAGCGCTAAAACGGGAACGAATGCGGGCATCGGAGTCTTCACGTGCGAGACGGATTTCGGACAATGTTCACCATGCGATATCATCAGCCGGAGATGGCCAAACGGCCGACGCCACATCCGCGCCCCGGCGCAACTCCTGCTGCCGGAGAGGAAAACAGGTGCGTCGTCGTCCCGCTTCCGCCCCAGCAAAAACCGCTTCATGGACTGGCGGCTCAATAGAAGTAAGGCGACTTGGTGAGCAGCTCGTTCTTGTCCTTGCCGATGATGATGATGTCCTCGACAAAAGCCGAGCCGATCCCTGCGCTAGAGAGGAAGGCCTCTACGCCGAAGACCATGTTCTCACGCACGACATCGCTTGGCAGCGACATAACTGTCGATATTCGCGGCTGCTCGAACGAAAGGCCGATCCCATGACCGAAGAACGGAAAGTTCTTCATGATGGAAGAGACTTCGCCCCCGAACTCAGCGGTCAGGCGGTCTCCCTCCGCCGCAACGTCCAATAGGCGCGCACCGGGCCGCATCATGTCCGACAGGCGCTGCACTATATTCACGGTGGCTTCCATCAGGCGGGTCTGCTCGCGATCAGCTGTGCCGCGCACGGCGGTGCGTCCCGGGTCTAGATAGTAGCCCTGCCAGAAGGCGGCGTGGACAGTGCCGCGCACCATGTCGCCCATGGCAGGGCTATCCGCGCTGGAGCCGGTCAGAGGAAAGCGATAGTCGTAGTCCATGGTCGCGCCGTGGTTGGCACCAATAGCCTGAATGCGGCCACCGCGACCCACTATGATGCGGGCGGCCTCGCCCGCCGCCTCCCGTTCCGAGCGGCCTGCAATCAATTCATGCATCAGCACGGTCATGGCCTCGGTCGCGTTTTCACCAGCGATCCGATAGCAATCGAGTTCGCGCGAACTCTTGATCGCGCGGGCTCGACGAACAAGATCGTCGCAGACCACCCATTCGATGTCTGGCGTGTTCTCCTCCAACTGCCGATAGTATTTCATCGGCACGAACTGGCTGCCACAGAATGCGACAGGACCGGAAATACCCTTTTCCCGCAGCGCCTTTGCGATGCTGAGGAACGGATGGTTGTCGCAGTGGACATTATCCAGCGACAGAAGATCTACGCGTGGCTCCGGTTCATCAATATGCAGTTCGGGCTCGTGTCCCTTGCGAAGAATGACGCCAGAAAACGAGCGGGCCGACCAGATCAAGGAGTCCGTTCCGCCGCTGACCGAGTAGTGATTGGTCAGGTAAAGAATATCGCCGCAATTGTCCGTCGTGCCGCCACCACGGCCGAAAACAACCGCAGTTTCGAAACCTTGCTTTTCCATGATGGCAAGGGTTCTCGACCAGCGGTCCTGATATTCTTCGATCGGAAAGTAGCGCAGCATGATCTCTGTCCTGATTGGTTGGGCGCCCCATCAGGGCGTTCGGGTAACCCGGCGGGACACGAGGATGCCCCGCCGGGGACGGATTACTCCGCCAGGGTGCGGATTGGCTCTTTCGGGGCCGGATCGACGCCGATTAGATCGCTGGTCAATTTTGAATAGGTGCCGTCGGCGATCATTTCCGCCAAGGCCTTGTTGATAGCGGCGACCAGCTGCGGCTTGCCCTTCTTGATGGCAAAACCTTTCTGGATCGAGCTGACCGGCTCCTCCACCTGCTTAAGCGGCAAGTTGGAGACCTTGATGTCATAGGCGCCGGCGATGGAATCGGTGATGACCGCTTCGATGTTGCCGTTGGCGAGATCCTGAATGGCATCGGATTCGGCCTTGTAGGTCTTGACGTCCCCGCCGAGGCCTTCGGCGAGTTTAGTCCAGCTGGAGGCGACCAGAGTTCCAACGGTGCGACCCTTCACATCGGCAGGCTTGGCAATGTCGGAGTCGTTGCGGATGATGATGCGCCCGCCCGATTCCAGCCAGCCATCGGCAAAGGTAACCTTCTTCTGCCGCTCGGCGGTGATGTCCATCGCGTCGCTGATCATGTCGTATTGGTCGGCCTCGAGCCCGATCAGCACGGACTCCCATTTTACCAGAACCGGCTTGTATTCGAGGCCAAGCCGGCGGGCGATCTCCTTCATCACCCGGATTTCCAGGCCGTCGAGGTCGCCGTTTGGCGCACGCATTGAAAACGGAGGAAAAGTGCCTTCGGTCGCGACGCTGATTTCACCCGGCACCAGCAGTTCCAACTTGTCATCCGCTTGGGCAGAATTAGCGAAGGGCAAGAGCGTCACAGCGGCGAGCGCCATGAAGAGCATTCTTAGTTTCATTTCGGTATTCCCCTGTTGAGGTTAGTTCGCGGTGAATCGGCGGGATGCGGAGGCCCGCGCGAAATTTTTTTTTGTTACCCGCCGCGGAGGATCGATTCCGCGACGGGCCGCTTTATCAGCCCAACTGGCCGTAGCGGTGCTCGAGCCAGCTGGCCAATCGGGTCAGCACCGAAGTCAGCACCAGGTAGATCAGTGCGACCGCGATGTAGAAATCAAAGGGACGGAAGGTGGCCGAAATTAGCGTCTGCGCATAAAGCGTCAGCTCGACCACGGTGATGGTAGAAAGCAGCGAAGTGTTCTTTAGGATCGAGATCGCCTCATTCGTCATAGAGGGCAGAATGATCCGGAACACCTGGGGCAGGATGATAGTACGCATGGTCTGCGCGGGGCTGAAGCCCAGGGCCAGCGAGGATTCTGTCTGACCGCGCGGGATTGCCGACAGGCCCGAGCGGATAATCTCAGCTACGTAAGCTCCGCTGTTGACGCCGAGCGCCAGAACGCCGGCGGTGAACGGCGAAAGCCGCACGCCCAATTGCGGCAAGCCGAAATAGACGATGAAGATCTGGATCAGGGCTGGCGTGCCGCGAATGAACCAAATGTAGAAGGCGGCAATAGCCCGCACTGTCTTCAAATGTGACCTTTGCGCCAGGGCGGCGGCGAGGCCGCAGACCCAGCTTAGCAATATTGTCAGGATGGTGACCCACAGCACAATCCATGCCGCGGTCATGAAGCCGGGGCCGTAGGTGGATAGATCGGACCAGAACGTCATTTCGCCACGGCCTCCTTGTCGGCAGCCTCGCCGCCAGCTTTTACATTGTCGTGCAGGATGCGGTGCAGGAATTGCTGCAGCCGCGGGCTCTGCGGGTTTTGCAGCACGTCCTTCGGCAGGCCATCCTCGGCGATGACGCCTTTTTCGAAGAACAGCACTCGCGATGACACGTCGCGGGCAAACGAAATCTCGTGCGTCACCAGAAGCATCGTCATCCCCTCGGCCGCGAGCGACGCCATCAGCGTCAGCACCTCGTGCACCAGTTCGGGATCGAGCGCGGAAGTCACTTCATCGAAGAGCATCAACTTCGGCTTCATCGCCAGCGCGCGGGCGATCGCGACACGCTGCTGCTGGCCGCCGGAAAGCCGCGAGGGATAGCTGTTGCGCTTGTCGTAAAGGCCGATGCGTTGGAGCAGCGCCTCGGCGATCTCGATTGCTTCACTCCGGGGTAGTCCGAGCACCTTGACCGGCGCGTGGATTACGTTCTGCAGCACGGTCAGATGCGGCCAGAGATTGTAGCTCTGGAACACCATGCCAATGCGCGAGCGCAATTCCTGCAATTGACGACGGGTTGGATGGTTGGCGGAACCGGCGGCGAAGTCGAAACGGAATTTCTCGAATTCCATCAGCCCGACATCGGCCATTTCGATGGCGTTTATCGAGCGCAAGAAGGTGCTTTTGCCCGAACCGCTGGCACCAATGATCGAGACGACCTCGCCTGTCTTCACGTCAAGATCAATACCCTTGATGACCTCGAGCGCGCCAAAGCTCTTTCGGATATTCCGAAGCTTCAACAAAGGTTTGTCTTCAGTTTCTATCATCGCTAATTCCTAGTTTGGCAGTCATCGATGACTGCGAAGGCGATGTCGCGGGGCGTATGGTCCGCGCCGTTGATTGGTGTTATGTCCTGGGGGCAGGCCGAAAGGACAACAATCACGTCCATCTCGGCGCGCAGTGTCACACTGTCGCCCGCTCGGCTGGCAGGCGGCAGCCGGGTGACGCCGCCGTCTTCGGCGATGGGGACGTTCATGAACAGGTTCAGCGAGGCGGGCGTGAAGGAAAGCCTGACGCCGAGCGGCGTCAGCGCCTCATGAAAATTGTCAGTGCAGCTGCGATGTCGACCGTGGCAGTTCAACTGCTCATAAAGTTCCGCGCTGCAGGGGCATAGCTGAGTATCGTGTCGTCCCGGGGAACTGTCGGCGATCATGGTCAGCATCTGCCGGCGCCGGATGCTGACCACTGCCATCGACTCTTCGACAAAGATGCTGCTGTTCCACGAGCGAGTATGCTCCATCGAGGCGTATTCCAGAGGATCGTCCACCGAAACCGCCCACGTGTCGACGACCTGTGAACCGTGGACGTTCTCGATACGGATCGCCTGCCCTCTCCGCAGTGTGACAGCAACTCCTTGCGAGGCTTGAAGGATTTGACCTGGACGGTCCATTGTTTTTCCCCGATGAGGCCTTCGATCTTTTGTCGAATGGCCTTGTTCAGTATACCGCTGGAATTCTTACGCGGCAAAGATGGAATTGCCAAATCTCAAGGCATTTCCCCCGGAAACTTTGTTCCTAGATGGGCAGCCCAAGAGACTGCTGAAGAGGTCAGTTCGGCACTGTGGACCTCAGATTGCCGCGGCACGACGGGTCTCGACATAGAGCCGCCGCAGGTCGCGGGTCAGCGGGCCAGGCGCGCCCGTCCCGACAGAGGTCTCGTCGATCCGGGTGACCGGCACGACGAAATTGGTAGCCGAAGTGATGAAGGCTTCGCGCGCGACCTTGGCCTCTTCTGGAGTAAAGGCACGTTCCTCGACGCGAATGCCGTGCCGTGCAGCCAATTCCAGCACCGAAGCGCGAGTGATCCCGGGCAGCAGCGCATGCGAGAGATCGCGGGTCACAAGCACACCCTGATCATTGACGATGTGGGCGCTCGCGGCAGTGGCCTCGGTCACATGGCCTTCCTCGACGAGCCACGCGTCGTCGGCACCGCGGGCCTTGGCCTCCATCTTGGCCATGGAGGGATAAAGCAACTGAATCGTCTTGATATCGCGGCGTCCCCAGCGCAGGTCCGGGAGTAGCGAGACCGCAATGCCGGTTTCGGCGGCGCGGTTTTCCAACACGTTCTTCGCCTGCGTGAACAGCACCAGCGTGGGCGGTGTATCAGCAGGCGGGTAGGCAAAATCACGGTCGGCCACGCCGCGCGTCAGCTGCAGATAGATCATGCCCTGATCCAACGCATTGCGCGCCACGATCTCACGATGGACCGCAAGTAGCGCTTCCTCGCTCAGTGGCACAACGATCCCCAGTTCGCGGGCTGAGCGCTGAAGCCGTGCGGCATGACCGGGGTATTCAACCAGCTTGCCATCGAGGACGCAGGTCACCTCATAGATGGCGTCGGCCATGAGGAAGCCACGGTCGAAGACAGAGACCTTGGCCTCTTCCTCGGGCAGCCAAGCGCCGTCAAGGTAAACAACTCTGCTCATTTCGGGATCCTTCAGGGTTTGGCGAACGGCGCGATTTCCACGTCGTTCTTCAAAAGGGCTGCACGCAGGGCGCGGACAATCTCAACTGCGCCAGGCGTATCGCCATGGACGCACAGCGTTGCTGGCTCGACCGGAAGCCGCTTGCCACCCGTAGTCGGGATATGGCCACCGACGATCATTTCCAAAACCTGGTCGAGGCTTTGCTGCGGATCGTGGATTACTGCGCCAGGCTGGCTGCGGGGCGTCAGCTCGCCCGCATCGGTGTAAGTGCGATCAGCATAGATTTCGCAAGCGACGCGAAGGCCCGCTTTTTCAGCTGCCTTGTAAGTCTCGGAATAAGGTAGCGAAACGTAGACGAGAGCTGGGTCCACCACCTTCACCGCCCGCACACACAGCGCCGCCAGGTCTGGATCCACCGCCGCCATGTTCCCCAGCGCACCGTGGGTCTTCACGTGGGTCATCGGGTGACCCTCCAGTGCACACATGCCTTGCATGGCGACGATCTGGTAGATCAGCTGGGTCTCCAGATCCTCGGGGCGTTCGCCAGAGATGCGGCGGCGACCGAAGCCATAGAGGTCGGCAAAGGAGGGGTGGGCGCCGACTGAGACGCCGTTTTCGCGCGCCATACGAATCGTGCGACGCATCACCACCGGATCGCCGGCATGGAAGCCGCAGGCAATGTTCGCCGTGCTGACCAACTGCAGCATCGCAGCGTCGTCACCGATCGAGTAGGCGCCGAAGCTTTCGCCCATGTCGCAGTTAAGATCGACCTTTCTAGTCATTCCGGGTTCCCGTGGATCGGGCACGTTTATGGCCCGTTTTGGTCTGTTGAGTGTGGGTAGCCCGCGCTGCCCTGATTGACAGGACCACCCCGGCTCCGCATAATGGATACATGTGGTATACCGAAATCACAAGCCCTTTTGATGAATGCTCGACGATGCGCGGGGGGGAAGCCGATGGATACGAGTTGGCTCGCCTCCCCGTTGCCCGGGCGCAGATGTGACCGATGCGAAGCACGCGTGACGCCATGATTCCTACCTTCCTTCCCTGCGGAGACAGCGCGCTGGTCATTGAGCTAGGCGACCGCATAGACGCCGACGTGAACGCCCGCGTCATTTCTCTGGCAGCGGCGGTGGAAGCGGCTGCGATCCCAGGCGTGGTAGAGATCGTGCCCAGCTACCGTTCGGTTTTAGTCCGTTACGACCCTGAAATCATTCGCGGGCGGGAGCTCGAGGAGCGTTTGGCGGATCTTTCAGAACACCTCGAGGTGTCTGGCGCTCAAGCGCGCAGCTGGAACATTCCTGTGGTCTATGGTGGCGAAGTCGGACAAGATCTGGAAGAGATCGCAGCCATGAAGGGCCTTTCGCCGGAAGAGCTGATTGCCCTGCATGCGGGCGGTGAATACCGCGTTTTTATGATCGGGTTTGCGCCGGGCTTTGCCTATCTCGGCGGGCTACCAGCAATCCTTCATACGCCCCGCTTGCAAAAGCCCCGCCAGAGCGTTCCGGCCGGGGCCATCGGCATCGGCGGCCAACAGGGCAGTGTAAATTCGGTCGCAGGACCTTCGGGTTGGCGCTTCATTGGTTGGACGCCGATCAGGGTATTCGACCCGGCGCGCAAGATTCCCTTTCTTCTACAAGCCGGCGACCGCGTGTCCTTTGTGCCGATCGATCCGGAGACCGGTGAACGGCTTGCAGCGCGCGCTGCCGCCGGCGAAACCGTAATCGAACCTGAGGAAGCGGCATGAGTATAGAAGTTCTTGCCGCAGGCCCGATGCTGACCATCCAGGATGGAGGCAGGAAAGGGCTCAGGTGTTTCGGCGTTTCGAACGCGGGGCCGATGGATGGCCCGGCGATGTCGCTTGCAAATGCTCTGTGTGGCAACTCGCCAGAAGCGGCCGCGTTGGAGTTTGCAAGCACAGGAGGTCATTTCAGCACCACCCGTCCGGTTCGATTTGCTGTGACGGGCGGAGATTGCGACATCCACATCGCCGACCGACGCGTCCTGCCGGGCGAGAGTCATCGACTGAACCCCGGCGAAACGCTTAAGATCGGGGCGATGCGGGATACCGTGTGGGGCTACATAGCTTTTTCCGGCGGGATCTCTGTCCCACCTGCATTGGGGTCCCGAGCCACTCACCTTCGCAGTGGGTTGGGCGGCCTCGAAGGCCGCGCCCTGAGAACCGGCGATATCCTGCCGCTAGATGAGGACGAAGCCGCAGATCGCTGCCTGCGCACTGCAAGTCATTTGCCGGCTAATGTAGGCGGTCCGATCCGCATCGTCCTAGGGCCCCAAGACAACTATTTTGCCCCCGAGACCATTGCCAGTCTGACTGAAACCGAGTTCACGGTCACGCCGCAGCGCGACCGTATGGCCATGGTGCTGGGCGGGGCTGAGCTCCCGGCTGCCCGCGGACACGATATCGTGTCCGACGCAACAGTCCCAGGCTCGATCCAGGTTCCGGGTTCGTGCCAGCCCATCGTCCTCATGGCTGAAAGCCAAACGACCGGCGGTTATCCGAAGATCGCTACCGTCATCTCGGCAGACCTGCCACGGTTGGCGCAAATGCCAATCGGCCGGCGTTTCCGCTTTGCCGTCGTTTCGCGTGACGAGGGCGAGACTATTTGGCTGGCACACACGCGAGCTCTGCGTGCTGCACTGGCTGACCTGCAGGTGAAACCCGAGGGACTTCTTACGTCGGAATATCTGCTTTCCTGCAATCTGATTGGCGGTATTTTCGCCCCAGAAGAGAGGGGAGCGGAATGACCACAACCACTAGTCTTGCGCGCGACGCACACCAACGGATCATCGGCATGATTCTGGAAGGCGTCCTCAAACCTGGTGACGCCCTGCAGGAGGCTTCTTTGGGCGAAGCGCTAGGTATGTCCCGCACCCCGGTACGCGAAGCGATCAAACGCATCGAAAGTGAGGGATTGGCCGCGACCGAGGGCCGGTTCACCCGAGTTCGTCAGTTGGGAGCCGCCGAAATCGAAGAAATCTTCTTCTTGCGGCTCGAACTTGAGCCGATTTGCGCCCGGGCAGCCGCAGCGACGCCTCCCTCCGGCACCGACGAAATTGAGGCCCGCATACGTGTACTTATGGCAGACGGCCCGGAAGCTGCGCCAGATGACGTGCAATGGCATATCGATAGCGATTTGCATGGGATGATCGCCCGTGCGGCAGGCAATCGCACCGTTGCCGACGTGATTGCCGGACTGCATCGCCGGACCTGCATCTTCGACCATACCCAAGTGCCGGAACGTTTCCTCAAGGGTTGCGAAGAGCATCTCGAAATACTCCAGGCCATCCGCCTTGGCGATGGCGCAGCAGCCGAGGCCGCCATGGCCCGGCACCTCACTCATGCGCGTGACGCGATCTTCGCGCGCCTTCATCAGATCCAGATCCAACCGTAGGGTCCATCATGAAATGTCTAATCGTCCAGCCCATTCATGAGGCCGGTCTGATTCTGCTCAGGAAGCATGGGATTGAACCTGTCCTATGCCCTTCCTCGGAAACGGAGACCGTCGCCGCCCACATTGCGGGTTGTGACGCGGTGATTACCCGTGACGCCGGGCTGAAGGCTGCCGCCTTCGCTGCGGCCGACCGTCTGCGCATCGTGGTAATCCACGGCACCGGGCACGATTCGGTGGACAAGAATGCGGCTGCTGAGAAAGGCGTTCTGGTCGCAAACACGCCGGGAGTGAATGCCCGCTCTGTGGCGGAACTTGCGGTCGGCCTGGCGATTGCCGCCGCCCGCGGAATTTCGGCCGGTGACCGCAGCGAACGCTTGGGTCGCGCCGGCTTCCGAGAATCCGCGCGGTTTACGGAGCTTTCGGGCAAAACGACGTTGATTGTCGGCTGGGGCGCTATCGGTCGTGATGTCGGCCGGATGCTGGATCAGGCCTTCGGAATGCGGATCATCGTCCATTCCCCTCGGGCTCCGGATGTCGGAGGCTACGCACGTGCCACCACCCTCGCTGAGGGGCTCGCAGAGGCAGATCTCATTTCACTTCACACCCCGATGCGGGCCGAAACATCCCATATGATTGGGCGCGAAGCACTCGCATTGATGAAGCCCGGAGCCATTCTGGTGAATGTGGCACGGGCCGGGCTGGTAGATGAAGACGCCCTGCATGAGGCGTTGCTCACTGGGCGGCTGGGCGGCGCAGCGCTGGATGTCTATTCGGCGGGCGCCCCTACGGGGCCGCTTTCGGCCTTCCCGAACGTGATCTTCACCCCCCATCTTGGCGCAACGACCGAGGATGCGCTTCGTCGCGTGGCTGAAGCCGCAGCCGGACATGTGATGACAGCACTCACCGGCGCTCTTCCGTCGACCGCCCTTAACCCTGAAGTGTGGAAGGTTCGGGCATGACCGGGCGTTCCTCCCTTGTCGCCCAGAGCATCCGCGCAACCATCGAGCGCGTCATTACTCGGGTAAACACACTTTCGGCTGGGGGGCCGGGCTGGACCCGTCCGTCTTACAGTGATCTCGAAAGTGCTGCCCATGCGATGATCGAGGAAGAGGCTCTCTCTTTGGGGCTGACTGTCTCTCGCGATGCGGCGGGCAATCTCTTCGCGCGGATGAAAGGCCGCAACTCCAATGTGGTGCCGCTCTACGTCGGGTCTCACCTGGACACGGTCGCAGAAGGCGGGGCCTATGATGGGCAGGCCGGAGTTGCCGGCGCGCTGGCGCTCGCCGCCGCGCTGCGGGCGGAAGGCCGCATACCCGAAGCGGACCTCGTGGTGACCGTAACGCGGGCCGAGGAAAGCGTGTGGTTTCCGGTTTCATATGTTGGGTCCCGCGCCGGACTCGGACGCCTCACCCGCGAAGAGATGGAAGCGAAGCGGGTCGACACCCAGCGCAGCCTGGCCGACCATATGCGTGACCAAGGCTATGATCCCGAAGCCGTCGCCACTCTGGTGCCGCCGCAGCCGGCTCGCTTCCTTGAATTCCACATCGAACAGGGGCCGGTCCTGCACATTGCGGGGGAACCCTATGGCATTGTTACAGCGATCCGCGGCGGGTTGCGCTATCGTTCGGCGCGCGTGAACGGGGTTTGGGCGCATTCCGGCGCCGCGCCTTATGAGGGACGGGCGGACGCCGTCGTCGCCTTTTCGGAGCTTGTCGTGGCGATGGATCGGGTCTGGGCCGAAATGCTCGCGGAAGGCGCCGACCTGACAGTGACCTTCGGCCGAGTGGATGCAGCCAGTTCCGCCCATGCCATGGCCAAGGTTGCAGGAACGCTAGGCTTCTGTCTCGACATGCGCTCGTCTGACGCTTCCACCCTCGATGAGGCGGATCGCCGGTTCCGTGTCGAAATCGCCCGCATTGAGGCGGCTCGCCCGGGCATTAGCTTCGATCTCGGCCAGCAGAGCCGCAGCCAGCCGGCGCAACTTTCCCCTGCCATGGCGGATTTCGTGGCACGCGGCGCGGAGGCGCGGGGCGACAAACCGCGCCGCATGCTCTCAGGCGGAGGACACGATGCAGCGGCTTTTGCCGCCGCGGGTTGGGATAGCGTCATGGTGTTCATCCGCAATTGGAACGGCAGTCATTGTCCTGACGAAGGAATGCACCTGGAAGACCTCGCCCTTGCCGTGGAATCCGTGCATGAATCCATATGCCAGGAGGGGGGCTAATGAGTTCAGAGACGCTCGCGCAGGCGGCTTACAGCCGAATCAAACAAGACATCCTTCAGGGCCGGATCAAGCCCGACACTGTCCTCTCCGAGCGCGAGCTTGCCGAGCAGCAGGGCATTTCGCGCACGCCGCTGCGCTCGGCCCTGTCGCGCCTGGAGAGGGAACACGTCATCAGCCGGCTTCAGAATGGCGTCCTGCTGGTGCGCTCCGTCTCCGTCGAGCAATTGATTGAGATCGTGCAACTGCGCCAGGCGCTTGAAAGCGCCGCTGCGGCCCGCGCCGCTGAGTTCGGTTTGACTGCTGAACTGGCCGGGTTGCGGGAAGTCATGACGGCCTACGCCAATGGGCGCAATGTTGCCTTCGACGACTTCTGGGCCGAGGACGACAAGTTCCATCTTGCCGTTGCACGCGCTGCGCGGCTGGAATTGCTGCCGGCCATACTTGCCGAGCAGCGCGCTATCGCAAGACGCTGCACGATTACCCGCACCCATGACAGCTTCGCGGATCAGGCGCGCGAACATATCGCCGTGATCGACGCAATCGCCGCCGGTGACGGTGTAGCGGCCAGAGCTGCGATGAGTCTGCACTTCGAGAATGTTCGAGCCCGATTCCTGGGCTGGCTCTCACGCTGACATTACCATTCGAGAAAGATGAAATGCCCCAAGCTTCGCTTTGCGCCGCGACCTCGTCCTATGGCTTGCCTGACGGGCTGACTGGCAGTCAGGCGGTGTTTCCCGCCGCCGAGTTCGAGCAACGCATCGCCATGATCCAGAGGGCGCTCAGCCTTACCGGAGCAGAGGCGCTCATGCTGACCGGGCCCGAGAACATCTTCTGGGCGACGGGCCGACAGACCGCCGGCTACTTTGCGTTTCAGACCCTTTTGGTGCCGCTTTCGGGCGAGCCCGTCCTGCTGGTTCGACAACTGGAGATGACGGGCGCACGCGCCTCGACATGGCTGACGGATATCCGTGCCTGGCAAGATGGCGAGGATCCGGCACAGGCACTTGGCGCGCTGATAGCGGAGTTGGGCTATCGCCATCTGGCGGTCGAGCGGAACAGCTGGTTCGTCAGCCAGGCACTGTCGGAGCGGATTGCTGCCGCGTTGGTGCCAATTCGGATTTCGGATGGCTCGGGCCTGGTCGAGGGGCTGCGGGCAGTCAAGTCGCCGGCCGAGCTGGACGCGATCCGGTGCGCCGCCGCTTATGCGCAGGACGGCATGGTTGCCGCGATCGAGGCCTGTCACGACGGTGCAAACGAAAATGGCGTGACGGCCGCGATGATGGCTGCCGCCATCTCCTCAGGCTCCGAGGCAATGGCCATGGAGCCGCTAGTCTCATCTGGTCCGCGCTCGGGCATTCCGCACGCCACTTGGCGGCGGCGCAGAATGAACGCGGGAGACGGCGTCTTCCTCGAACTCGCCGCCAGTCACGATCGCTATCACGCCGCGCTGATGCGCAGCGTTTGGATAGGACCTCCGCCGGCCGAGGTTCAGACGATGATGGATACCGCGTTGCGGGCGCTGGACGCCGCACTGACGGCCATGCGGCCGGGCGAGCCCTGCGCGGCCGCGCACAACGCGGCTCAGAGAGTGATCGACGCGGCAGGATATACGGCCGCCTTCCGCAAACGCATTGGATATTCCATGGGTGCGGCTTTCGCCCCGGACTGGGGCGAAGGGGCGATCCTGTCGCTCTTTTCCGACGTGTCACGCCCGTTGGAGCCCGGGATGGTCTTCCATTTGCCGGCCACGCTTCGCAGCTACGGTGCCTATACCGTGGGCGCGTCGGAAACTGTGATTGTCACGGAAACGGGGGTCGAACCGCTGTCCGACCTGCCCCGGACCATGACCATCCGCTGACCTATTGCTGAGAACTGAGATGGATTTCGTAGTTCCACCACCTACCCAACCTTCGCTTCCCGTGGCGGGAACGACTGCGCGTTTCCCGGTGCGGCGCATCTGGTGCGTCGGACGCAACTATGCTGAACATGCTCGCGAATTCGGCCATGATCCGGACCGCGAGCCCCCGTTCTTCTTTTCGAAGCCAGCGGATGCACTGCTAACTGACGGGCAAGGCCTGCCCTATCCACCGCAGACCGGCAACCTTCATTTCGAGGCCGAACTGGTGGTTGCGCTCGGGACTGGCGGCCACAATATTTCCCAGGAAGCCGCGCTGGGACACATCTGGGGTTATGCGGCAGGCAACGACTTCACACGGCGCGATTTGCAGGCTGTGGCGAAAGAGCTCGGACGTCCTTGGGATCTTGCCAAAGGTTTCGACTTCTCGGCGGCCTGCGGTGCGCTTTCTCCGGCCGCTGCCGTCGGCCATCTCGCCCGGGGGCGGATCGCCCTTTCGGTCGACGGCGTGCAGCGCCAGGAGGCCGACCTTTCCGATATGATTTGGTCTGTAGACGAGATCATATCGGCACTGTCCGCTTCGGTAACGCTGAAACCCGGCGATCTGATTTACACGGGCACCCCTGCCGGAGTTGGCGCGGTGGAGCGAGGCCAGACCGTGCGGGTCGACATTGATGGCCTCAGCAGTCTGGTCACCCCCATCACTTGACCAAGGCATAGGCTTCATTCCGGTTTATGCCAGCAGACTAATCGACTTCTGTTGGCCTCACTGAAGCGAGTTTCCGACCCGGTCACTTCTGCTCGGCGCAACCTTCTACCAACGGGTTGCGCCGCAGGTCTCGACGAAGGCGCGAATAGCCACGATCCTGGGGCCGGAGCGTCGCCAAAGCACGCCCACCTTGCGGTGTTTGCCATCGGCAAGCAAAATCTTGCGCAGCCGCAACCCTTCAGGCCAGGGCGGCGACCAATCCGGCACGATGGCGACCCCAAGCCCTCTACTGACCAGCGCGGCAATGGAGTCGAGCGCGTCAAGCTCCAGCCATTCGCGGACCTTTAGTCTATGCTGCCGCAGGTAACCGTCCACGATCTGCCCGCCCCACTGGTTTCGGTCGTAACGGATGAACCGCGCAGTACTGATGGCTTCCTCGAGGCAACTGGCCTCCATTTCCTCAGGCGTGATCAAGACAAGCGGTTCCTCGCGAAGAGTCATCCACTCAATTGATTTCGGAATTTGGAATGGTGGCTGCACAACGACAGCAGCATCGATTTCTTCCGATAGGACGCTGTGGTAGAGGTCCATGGAAGCCCCCGGTCGAATGAAGAACTCGATCCGCGGGTAGCGCTGGCTCATCGAGGCAATGACCTCAGGCAAAAGGCCGGTCAACCCTGTTGCTGTCGAGCCGAGCCGCAATTCTCCGGCGGGTAGGTCATTTGCGGCTATCGCGCGCAGGTCCCGCGCCTCCTCAATCAGCTTACGGGCCTTCTGCAGTACTGCAAGACCTGAGGCCGTAGGGCGTACCGTCCGCCCTGCCCTGGCGACCAATGTATGCCCCAGTTCCTGCTCGAGTGCCTTCAGTCGCTGCGCGACTGCCGCTGGGGTTAGATTCAGCCGCCGAGCGGCCTCGGCGATGGAGTCACAATCGGCGACTTCAACGAAGCTCTCTAGAAAGCGTATGTCCATACGTCATATTTTCTATCTTCTGATGCTACGAGAACAGAGATTTTACTATCTGTTGCTGCGATCTACAACAGGTGCCAACGGGCTATTCGCCTCAGTTCCCGTCCTCGATCTAAAGGAGTTCCCCGATGTCCGTTCAGGACAAATTCAGCAAGCTCGGCACCGACAACGCTCCCGGCCAGGAGGTGCGCCAGACGACGAGCGACCTACATACCCTGCTGCGTGGCGAGACCCTTTCAGGCGTGCCCGTCGATTTCTCGCACGGCGATGTCGATGCCTTCACTCCCACGCCTGGCGCCTTTGAAGTGTTCGCCGAGGGTGTCCGCCGCGGCGGGCGACAGGCCTACACCGAATATCGCGGCGCCAGCCAAATTCGTGAAGAATTGGCAGGCAAACTGGCCGCCTTCACCGGCGCCCCGGTCGATGCGGATGGGATGATCCTGACGCCCGGCACGCAGGGGGCTCTGTTCCTCGCCGTCGCCAGCACGGTCGCGCGCGGGGACAAGGTAGCCATTGTTCAACCCGACTATTTCGCCAACCGCAAGCTGGTCGAGTTCTTTGAGGGCGAGATCGTTCCCGTACGGCTCGACTATCTTAAGTCGGATGCCGAAGCGGGCCTTGACCTCGCCCAGTTGGAAGATGCCTTCCGCCAGGGCGCGAAGGTCTTCGTCTTCTCCAACCCGAACAACCCGGCAGGTGTTGTTTATTCGGAGGCCGAGATTCATCAGATCGCCGCGCTGGCGGGCAAATATGGCGCGACCGTGATTGCGGACCAGCTTTACTCACGCTTGCGCTATTCCGATGTCGCCTACACCCACCTGCGCGCGACAGGCATCGACCCGGCAAACGTGATCACCATCATGGGTCCGTCCAAAACGGAATCGCTGAGCGGCTACCGGCTTGGCGTGGCCTTCGGCGCACCGAAGCTCATCGAGCGCATGGAAAAGCTGCAAGCCATCGTCTCGCTGCGCGCTGCAGGTTACAACCAAGCAGTGCTGCAGACATGGTTCTCAGAGCCGGAAGGCTGGATGGACGAGCGTATCCGCCTGCATCAGGCCATCCGTGACGATCTGCTTAAGGTTCTGCGAGCCGTCGAGGGTATCGAAGCCCGCGCCCCGCAGGCTGGTAGCTACCTCTTCCCGAGCCTACCAGAACTTGCCGTGTCCCCTGTGGACTTCGTGCGCATCCTGCGGCTTCAGGCCGGCGTCATCGTAACGCCCGGTACTGAATTCGGCCCACATTCCGCGAACAGCGTTCGGCTGAACTTCTCGCAAGACCACGCAGCGGCCGTGAAGGCGGTCGAGCGTACGGTCGAACTCGTCGGACGGTATCGCGCATGAGCAGCGAGTTCCCCTCAAAGTCGCCCGTGCCGCAAGGCCAGTATCTGCCAGCCACGCGGCTCGGCAATCTGATCTTCACCTCCGGCATGACGCCGCGGCAGGACGGAGCACTGCTCTTCACGGGACCCGTTCAGGTGGGCGAACCAGTGGAGTACTGGCGGGAAGCGGTAGTTCTCGCGACCCGCAACGCACTCACTGCCGCGCGGAACCGACTTACGGCAGGCGAGCAGATCGCCTCCGTACCGAGCCTTTCGGTCTTCATCGCAGCGGAGGCGGGCTTTACGCTCCATTCTCGACTAGCAGATTTTGCATCGGCCTTTCTGCACGAGGAGCTCGGCGAGGCTGGCATCGGCAGTCGCGCGGCTATCGGCGTAGCTACCTTGCCCGGAAACGCCCCGGTCGAAATCCAGCTGATTGCTGCCATTTCGGGCTGAGCGCACATAAGCGCAGCGGCCGGCGCAGACGGCCGCTGCTTATTCTCGACCAAGTGATCAGTCGTGATGTCGAGACGCTCACAACGTCACTTTGCCGCCGTGCGCGATTACTGGGTACGACGAGTTGGTACTGTCATCAAGGCCGTGCTTATCGCTTTCGTATTTGGGCCGAGTGGCGTCGACCTGGGACCAAAGGTTTTGCTAATGCGTACCATCCAAGAACAACTCGAAGCCCGTCGCGCCGAAGCTCGCCTCGGTGGCGGCCAGCGGCGCATCGACGCCCAGCACGCCAAGGGCAAGCTCACCGCGCGCGAGCGCCTCGACGTGCTCCTCGATGCGGGCTCGTTCGAGGAATACGACATGTATGTCACCCACCGCGCCACCGATTTCGGCATGGAGAGCCAAAAGGTGGCGGGCGACGGCGTCGTCACCGGCTGGGGCACCATCAATGGCCGCCTGGTCTATGTCTTTTCGCAGGACTTCACCGTGCTGGGCGGCTCGCTGTCCGAGACCCATGCGCGGAAGATCTGCAAGATCATGGACATGGCGGTGAAGAACGGCGCGCCGGTGATCGGCGTCAACGACAGCGGCGGCGCCCGTATCCAGGAGGGCGTCGCCGCGCTCGCCGGCTATGCCGACGTCTTCAAGCGCAATGTCGATGCCTCGGGCGTGGTGCCGCAGATTTCGCTGATCATGGGCCCCTGCGCCGGCGGCGCGGTCTATTCGCCGGCGATGACCGACTTCATCTTCATGGTGCGCGACAGCTCCTACATGTTCGTGACCGGGCCGGACGTGGTGAAGACGGTCACCAACGAAGTGGTCAGCGCCGAGGAACTGGGCGGCGCGCGCACGCACACGCAAAAATCGTCGGTCGCCGACGGCGCATATGACAACGACATCGAGGCGCTGGAGCAGGTGCGCCGGCTGTTTGATTTCCTGCCGCTCAACAATCGCGACAAGCCACCGCTGCGGCCGTTCCACGACGATCCGTCCCGCGCCGAACTGCGGCTCGACACGCTGATCCCGGGCGCGGCCAACAAGCCCTACGACATGCACGAGCTGATCCTGGCGATTGCCGACGAGGGCGACTTCTTCGAAATCCAGGAAGCCTTCGCCAAAAACATCATCACCGGTTTTATGCGCATCGAAGGCCAGACAGTGGGCGTGGTCGCCAACCAGCCGATGGTGCTGGCCGGTTGCCTCGACATCGATGCCTCGCGCAAGGCCGCACGCTTCGTGCGCTTTTGCGACGCCTTTTCCATCCCGATCCTCACGCTTGTCGACGTGCCCGGCTTCCTGCCGGGCACGAGCCAGGAATATGGCGGCGTCATCAAGCACGGCGCCAAGCTGTTGTTCGCCTATGCGCAGGCGACGGTGCCGATGGTGACGCTGATCACCCGCAAGGCCTATGGCGGCGCCTATGACGTCATGGCGTCGAAACATATCGGCGCCGACGTCAACTATGCCTGGCCGACGGCGGAGATCGCGGTGATGGGCGCCAAAGGGGCGGCCGAGATCCTCTACCGCTCCGAACTCGACGATCCGGCACGGATCGCCGAACGCACGCGCGAATATGAGGAGCGCTTCGCCACGCCGTTCATCGCCGCCGAGCGCGGCTTTATCGATGAGGTGATCATGCCGCATTCCTCGCGCCGCCGCATTGCCCGCGCCTTCGCCGCGCTGCGTGGCAAGAGCGTCGAAACGCGCTGGAAGAAACACGACACGATCCCGCTCTGAGGTCTGAGATGTTCAAGAAAATCCTGATCGCCAATCGCGGCGAGATCGCCTGCCGGGTCATCAAGACGGCCAAGAAGCTCGGCATCGCCACGGTCGCCGTCTATTCCGACGCCGACCGCGGGGCGCTGCATGTGAAGATGGCGGATGAGGCGGTGCATATCGGCCCGCCGCCGTCCAGCCAGTCCTACATCGTCATCGACAAGATCCTCGCCGCGATCCGCCAGACCGGGGCGGACGCCGTGCATCCCGGCTATGGCTTCCTGTCGGAGAACACGCATTTTGCGGAGGCGCTGCAGGCCGCGGGCGTAGCCTTCATCGGCCCGCCGCCGGTGGCGATCGAGGCGATGGGCGACAAGATCACCTCCAAGCGCATCGCCGCCAGCGCCGGCGTTTCGACGGTGCCCGGCCACATGGGGCTGATCGAGAACGCCGACGAGGCGGTCCGGATCGCTGCGGGGATCGGCTATCCGGTGATGATCAAGGCATCCGCCGGCGGCGGCGGCAAGGGCATGCGCATCGCCTGGAACGACGCCGACGCGCGCGAAGGTTTCCAGTCGTCGCGCAACGAGGCGAAGTCGTCCTTCGGCGACGACCGCATCTTCATCGAAAAGTTCGTCACCCAGCCGCGCCACATTGAAATCCAGCTGCTGGGCGATCAGCACGGCAATCTGATCTATCTCGGCGAGCGCGAATGCTCGATCCAGCGCCGCAACCAAAAGGTCATCGAGGAGGCGCCGTCGCCGTTCCTCGACGCCACCACCCGCAAGGCGATGGGTGAGCAGGCGGTGGCGCTCGGCAAGGCGGTGGGCTACTTCTCCGCGGGCACGGTCGAGTTCATCGTCGACTGCGCGCGCAACTTCTACTTCCTCGAAATGAACACGCGGCTGCAGGTCGAGCATCCGGTGACCGAGCTGATCACCGGCATCGACCTGGTCGAGGAGATGATCCGCGTCGCTGCCGGCGAGAAGCTGCGCATCACACAGAACAACGTGAGGCTGAGCGGCTGGGCCGTCGAAAGCCGGCTTTATGCCGAGGACCCGTATCGCAACTTCCTGCCGTCGATCGGCCGCCTGACGCGCTATCGCCCGCCGCTTGAGGGCAGGCGCGACGACGGCAGCGTGGTGCGTAGTGACACCGGCGTCTTCGAGGGCGGCGAGATCTCGATGTATTACGACCCGATGATCGCCAAGCTGTGCGCCTTTGCGCCGGGAGAAGGGGCGCCCGCCCGTGCCGCGGCGATCGAGGCCATGGGCCGCGCCCTCGATGACTTCGAAATCGAGGGCATCGGCCACAATCTGCCGTTCCTGTCGGCGGTGATGGCGCATCCTCGCTTCCGCCAAGGTGCGCTGACCACCGCCTTCATCGCCGAGGAGTATCCGCACGGCTTTGCCGGCGTTGCGCCGTCGCCGGAGGACGCCAGGCTGCTCGCCGCCGTCGCCGCGCATGTCAATCTCTGCTGCGAGACACGCAACATTCAGATCTCCGGCACGCTCGCAAACCATCAGCGCAAGGTTGGACAAGACTGGGTCGTAACCCTTCCCGCGCACGAGCTGGCCGTGACGGTGCGCGCGCAGGGCGATGGCTCGCTGGTCGAATTCGCCGACGGCGGCTCGCTTGTGGTCACCAGCGACTGGCAGCCCGGCGCGAGCCATGCGGTCTTCGCCGTTGGCGCAGCGCGGATGGGGATCAAGGTTGCACCGGTGAACTCCGCCTTGCGGCTGCGCTGGCGCGGCATCGACGTTCAGGCCTACGTGCGCTCGCCGCGCGTTGCCGAACTGGCCCGGCTGATGCCGCAGAAGCTGCCGCCGGACACGTCCAAGATGCTGCTTTGCCCGATGCCGGGCGTGGTCACCTCGATCGCCGTCCGCGAGGGTGAGCCGGTCGAGGCCGGTCAGGCGCTGGCCACGGTGGAAGCCATGAAGATGGAGAACGTGCTACGCGCCGAGCGCGATGGAATTGTCAGAAGGATTGCGGCGAAGACTGGGACCAGCCTCGACGTCGATGAACTCATCCTGGAGTTCGAGTGAGGTAAACACCTCACGCCTTTGTTCATTTCCAACCGTTTTCCCGCTCCCACATCGAGCCGCTGCTGTGCTCCCGAAGAGCGCTAGGAGGAAGTAGTCTAAGTGAAGATTGGTGCGTTAAAAGAAATATCCGCAGGGGAAACGAGGGTCGCGGTGACACCATCTTCGGCCCTGCATCTCGCCAAGCTCGGCCATGAGGTCTTCGTTGAGGCCGGCGCAGGCATCGCCGCGGGTTTCAGCGACGCCGACTACGAGAAGGCGGGCGTCATGGTGGCACGGTCCGCCGCCGATCTCGTCAAGGCTGTCGATACGGTGGTGAAGGTACGCCAGCCAGACGAAGTCGAACTAAGGCGCATGAAAAACGGGCAAACGCTGCTCTCCTTCTTCTATCCCGGACAAAACGAGGCGCTGCTGAAGCTCGCCGGAGAGCTGGGCGTGACCGCAATCGCCATGGACATGGTGCCGCGCATCAGCCGCGCGCAGAAGATGGATGCGTTGTCCTCGATGGCCAACATCGCCGGCTACCGAGCGGTCATCGAGGCGGCCAACAATTTTGGGCGCTTCTTCACCGGCCAGGTAACGGCCGCCGGCAAGGTGCCGCCGGCCAAGGTGCTGGTCATCGGCGCCGGCGTCGCGGGCCTGGCCGCGATTGGCGCCGCGCGCAGTCTCGGCGCCATCGTCCGCGCCTTCGACGTGCGGCCGGAAGTGGCCGAGCAGATTGAATCGATGGGCGGCGAATTCCTGTTCCTCGACTTCTCCGACCAGCAGGACGGCGCTTCGACGGGCGGCTATGCGGCGCCGTCATCTCCCGCATTTCGCGCCAAGCAGCTCGAACTGTTCCGCTCCCAGGCACCTGAGGTCGACGTGGTCATCACAACGGCGCTGATCCCGGGCCGCGACGCTCCTAAGCTCTGGACCGCCGACATGGTGGCCGCCATGAAGACCGGCTCGGTCGTCGTGGATCTGGCTGCCGAGCGCGGCGGCAATTGCGATCTGACGGTTCCGAACGAAAAGATCGTCACCGACAACGGGGTCACCGTCGTCGGATACACGGATTTCCCGAGCCGAATGGGCGCACAGGCCTCGGAGCTCTACGCCAACAACATCCGGCATTTCATTGCCGACCTCACGCCCGGCAAGGACGGCATCGTCAACCACAATATGGAAGATGACGTGATCCGCGGCGCGACGGTCACGCATAATGGGGCGATCACCTTCCCGCCGCCGTCGCCAAAGGTCGCCGCCATCGCCGCACAAAAGCCGAAGGCAAAAACCAAGGAGACCACAGCTGAGGAGCGCCGGGCCAGGGAGCTCGCAGATTTTAAGGCGCAAACCCGTTCGCAGTTCAGCCTGCTCGGCATTGGCGCGGTGTTGATGCTGATCGTCGGCCTTTATGCCCCACCGAGCTTCCTGAGTCACTTTATCGTCTTCGTGCTCGCCTGCTTCGTCGGTTTCCAGGTGATCTGGAACGTCAGACATTCGCTGCACACGCCCCTGATGGCCGTCACCAACGCGATTTCCGGCATCATCATCCTGGGCGCGCTCCTGCAGATCGGGCTCGGCTCTCGGACGGTCGTCGTCCTCTCCGCCATCTCGGTACTGATCGCCACGATCAACATTGTCGGCGGCTTCCTTGTCACCCGGCGAATGCTCGCCATGTTCCAGAAGTCGTAAGGGGCCAACATGGAATACGGGCTCACATCCGCAATCTATGTCGTCGCCGCGATCTTGTTCATCCTGTCGCTCGGCGGCCTGTCGGGACAGGAAAGCGCCAAGCGCGCCGTCTGGTATGGCATCATCGGCATGGCGCTCGCCGTGTTCGCCACCCTCTATGGGGCCGGCGCAGGCAATTGGTATTTAACAGTGGCGATGATCGCCGTCGGTGCGCTCGCTGGCTGGTTTGCCGCCAACCGCGTGCAGATGACCGAGATGCCGCAACTCGTAGCCGCCTTGCATTCCTGCGTCGGCCTCGCCGCGGTCTTCATTGGCATTAACGCGGAACTCACATTGGTGGATGTCATCGCCATCCGCGGTTCCGGTGCCGCGGAGAACTTCACTGGCTTCGCCGCCGTCCTCGCGCACAAGACGTCCGCCGAGATTGCCATGCTGAAGGTCGAGGTCTTCCTGGGGATCTTCATCGGCGCCGTCACCTTCACCGGCTCGATCGTTGCCTTCGGCAAGTTGGCCGGCAAAATTGACGGCAAGTCGAAGAAGTATCCGGGTGGCCACGCCCTCAATGCGGGTGCGGCGCTGATCTGCCTCGCTCTCGGCGTCGCCTACTGCACGGGAGCCGGAATCACGGCCCCCAGCGTCACGGCGCTGATCTTGATCGCCGTCTTTGCCGGTTTCATCGGTTGGCACCTGATCATGGGGATCGGTGGTGCCGATATGCCGGTGGTGGTGTCGATGCTCAACAGCTATTCGGGCTGGGCGGCAGCGGCTATCGGCTTCACGCTGGGCAACGACCTCCTGATCGTCACCGGCGCACTGGTCGGCTCGTCCGGTGCGATCCTCAGCTACATCATGTGCAAGGCGATGAACCGCTCCTTCGTCTCGGTGATCCTCGGCGGCTTCGGCGGCCCGCAGCAATCGACGACTCAGATCGAGGGCGAGCAGGTCGCCATAGACACCGACGGCGTGGCAGCGACCCTTAATGAGGCCGAGAGCGTCATCATCGTGCCGGGCTACGGCATGGCGGTCAGCCAGGCGCAGCAGTCGGTCAGCGAACTGACCCGCAAACTGCGCGCCGCGGGCAAGGAGGTGCGCTTCGCCATCCACCCGGTCGCCGGCCGCTTGCCGGGCCACATGAATGTGCTCCTGGCCGAGGCGAAAGTACCCTACGACATCGTGTTGGAAATGGACGAGATCAACGATGACTTCCCCAGCACCGACGTCGTCATCGTGATCGGTTCCAACGACATCGTGAACCCGGCGGCCCAGGAAGATGCCGCAAGCCCGATCGCTGGCATGCCGGTGCTGGAAGTGTGGAAAGCCAAGACCGTGTTCGTTTCCAAACGCGGCCAGGGAACCGGCTATTCCGGCATCGAGAACTCGCTGTTCTTCAAGGACAACACCCGCATGCTTTACGGCGATGCCAAGAAGTCCATTGACCAGCTTGTTCCCATGGTGGGGTGACCAACCGATTAGGTGCAGGGCAGTCTCGCCCTTAACGGTTGCTGAGGATGGCGGTGGTAAAGCTGACCCAGGCCTGTATAAAAAAGTGCCAGAGTTGACCATCTCATACGAAGACGCGGCTGAAGTGATCCTCGACAATCTTTCCAAAGGCGGTCGGTTCTCGCGCCGACGCGTCGGGGTCGCGCTTCCGCCCGGTCGGCGCAACTATAAGGATGACGTGCCACGCTAAAAGGCCAGGGAGAATCCTACGCGGCGCGAAGCTGTAAGGGTGGGCCCTTCCTAGATCGTGCCGTAGCCCTTGGGGGCCTCGATGTCACCGATGAAGTCGAGCCGCAACGCCGATCCGGCCCGCATGATTTATCAATGTCCTATCCTTTCGGTGATTGAAGGTTGGGGAACCGGGGGTTAGATTAAGATCAGACCGTGGGCGAGACCGCGGCCGTCGTCGGTGACCTTAATGGATCTTGCTGGGTCTCGTGACGGTCTTTGTCATCTGGGCGCTGCTGTCCTTGGGTGGGCACCGCATGTCAGCGGTCACGAAATCGGGTGAGGTCCCGGAAAGAATGGAGTGACACCGTCGCTAGGCGTGATTCCTGCCGCCATAAAAGAGTCGGGGGATTTTGCGCCTTAGATTCCTACGGCATTTGAGCGGCCCGGCACGAAGCGCCCTTCGTACGGGCAAGCGGGACATAGGGTTGCACGGACAACCCGAAGGTCGACGTAAACTGCCGGTGGAAATGAAACTTCGAGAAGGCTGCAACACCGCTCACCGTTTCGAGGTCCAGATCATTGTCAAGATGCCGGTCAATATAGTCCAGGACCCGCCGCATCCGGGCCGATAGTTTTGAAGCGCCGCCTTCAGTGTCCCTCCGCCGCGGCCACACCGGTTAGGCGCACGCAGACATGACGCGCTCGGCCGATCTTCGGGTTTTGTCACGGGTTGCAGAACATCGCCAAGGACCGTCTACGGGCACGCGAGTCTACGTCCTAGTTGCCGGCCGTGCCAGCCGGGCTCGACAGGACGGTGAGAAGGGAGTCTCTTTCCCGGTTCCTCTTCCTGGCCAAATTGTGGCGCAGCGCCGTGTGCCATCGTAGCCACTCAAGGAACCCCGTTCACGATCGCTGCGTTGTTCCCTCTGCCCACGGCTCACTTGGGTGGAGCAAGCAGTCATGTGGTTCGGCGCCTTACTGGTCCTTTGCGGCGTTGTGGTGCTGGCGTGGTCGATGATCAACCGAGGCCGACTAAGCGAAAGTCACACCGATCCAGTAGCGGGCCAGACGTTAGAGCCTTCGCACCGAAGCATACGTTGCCCAGGCCGCGCTCAAAACTGGATTGGCGTTCTCCTAATCCTAATCGGAGCTATTATGCTCCTTGCAGGAGCGTTCTGACTACCAAGGAGCGCAAGGCAGACCATATCGCAGAGAGCTACGAAAAGCGCGGCGTCTCCGAGAAGGAAGCCGAGCGCCGGGCCTGGGCCACAGTCAACAAGGACGACGCCGGCGGCAAGAAGCCAGGCGGTTCGGGCTGTGGCAAACTCACTAGCAATCCCGCAGCGCATAAGGGCGGTGAGGCGGTGGACGCGCCTCTGCTTCAAGATCAGCCGCCGAGCGCTGCCAAGAAGGCGGCAGCGACGCTTAAGCGGAATGCCGAACACCGCGCTCACCATTGATGGGCCCCCGGAGCATTTGTCATGACCAGGAAGCCTGAGTACCACACCGGGGCGCGCAAACCGCAGCCCGTTACCGGCCCCGATCCGAACGACGATTTTTCTGATAAAGCCGCCGAAAACCGCAAGCCACCGTTAGGCATGGGGCTGGCGGAGAAGGTGGACGCGGGCCAGAAGCGAGCGGCTCAGGAATATCGGAAGCGGGCACAAAAGCCGTCTCGCGACACCAGGGAAGCGCATGCACCCATTCCAGGCGGCAAGCGATGACGTTCGCCAGCGGTCCGCCTAATGCACGTCCGCAATGTCACTCATGTCCCCTTTGCCGCATGCGAAACACAATAGCGGACCACCAACTATCGACGTTCGAGCCTTGTCCGGTCCGGGGCCGGAAGCCGTCAGTTCGCTTTTGGAACATATTTGGCTGAAGCGGACATTCGGCAAACGGCTCCATGCGGATGTGCCTTTAGCCTTCGCCAATAGAACGAATGACCGGATTTCCGCCGACCGCAATGAGTCTATGCGGGCACCAGTATAGGGTGGCAGCTACAGTTCGGTGTGACGGCTCGCGCAGCGCCGGGAGGCAAATCGCGCTAGCGCCGCGGTGCGGACATTTCTGAAGATGACTCAATCTGAAGCGTGAGGCATTCAACGCGCGCGCAAACCGGGTGAAGACTAGAACATCGTCCCACGCCGGAAGAGGTTTGACGTGCCTGCGTCCTTGAACACATCGAGTGCCATTGCAGCAAAGACGGCCACGGCACCCAACCCGCGAGCTTCCCGCCGTGCGACCAGATACTCGCCTGCCGCAATCCGAACATCGGAGATGGGGATCGCACGCAGCCGCGGATCGCGTCCCAATTCCTGATCGAGCACGATACCAATGCCGACCCTTGCTGCGACGGCCTCCTTCACGGCCTCTCTGCTGCCGAGAACCAGATGTGGTGAGATTTCAATGGAGTGGCTCGCCAGAGCCGTCTCGAACAGTTGCCGTGTCATTGAGCCGGCCTCGCGTGTCACAAGGCGCTGGCTGACAAGCTCGTGAGCCTTGATGTGACTGCGGTCCCACCAGGGGTGCCCCTCGTGCACAAGGATTTGCACCTGCTGACAGACCAGGAGATCGCAGGCGAAATCCGGGTGCGACGTCGGCATGGTCACGATGGCGACGTCGACCCTGTTCTGCGCAACGAGGTCTAGCAGGCTGCTGGAGTTTTCCAGCCGCACGTCCAGCCGAACGCCCGGATGTGCGGTGGTAAACCGTTCCAGAATGGGCATGGCCACATAGGGTGCACATAGGCCGATTGCCAGGTGCCCGACGGCCAAGCTGCGCGCCCCGTCCACCCGTGCCGCGATGTCATCGAGCATGAGGATGACCTGCCTGACCCTTGGCAGCAGGTCCAGGGCGTCGGGTGTCAGTTCCACCCCGGCGGCTGTGCGAACGAAAAGCCTGGTCCCGACTGCGTCCTCCAAAGATTTCACATGCTGGGTGATAGCCGGCTGGCTCACCCCCAACGCCTGGGCGGCGGCAGAGAAGGTGCGATGGCTGGCAACGGAGTGGAAGGCGCGAAGCTGAGCGAGGTTCATGACGATCTTCGGCTGCAAAATAAGTTCACATTCATACGGGCGTCACACGATTTAGCGAAACTTATAGCATAGAAGTTCTCGCAGGCTCGGAGTTTTTCATGTCTACCCATTCGTTTTCTAACGTCGCGCGGATCGCCGTTCTGGCTGCCACGGCGGTTACATTGGCAAGCGGCACATCACTTGCCGGGGAGGTCGTTCTCTACAACGCCTCGGATAGCGTAAACAGCGCGCTGGTCAGCGCTTTCAAGGAAAAGCATCCGGACATCGAAGTGAAGTTCGTGTCGGGTTCCACCGGCCCCATCGCCGAGCGCGCCATTGCCGAGAAGGGCAAGCCGCAGGCGGACGTGGTCTATCTCGTCAACAACTTCGCACTCGAACAGCTCAAGCAAGCCGGTGTATTCGAGCCTTATGAGCCCAAGGGCTCCAAGATTGCCGCGGAGTTCCGCGATCCTGATGGCTTCTACAACAAGTATTTCGCCACCACCATGTGCATGGTCGTCAACAAGGAACGGCTGGAACAGAAGGGGCTGCCCATGCCCATGACATGGGAAGACCTGATCAAGCCGGCCTACAGCAAGGAGATCGCCCTGCCGTCGCCGCTCAAGTCCGGAACGGGTGGGGCAATTCTGTCGACCTTCGTCGACGCCTTCGGCTGGCCGTTCGTCGAGAACCTCAACGAGAATGTCTATCAGTATTCGGATGGCGGCTCGGGCGGTGCGGCCATGGCGGGCGCTGGCGAAGTTTCGATCGGCCTGACCTTCGACACGACCTGCTTCCAGACCAAGTCCTCCGGCAAGCCCGTGGATATCGTCTACGGCCGCATCACGCCCAACGTGATGGAAGGCGGCGGGCTGGTCGCGGGCGGCCCCAACCCGACCGAGGCCAAAATTTTCCTCGACTTCATGGCCAGCAATGACGCGGCCGAGGTCCTGGGCAAGGTCGTCGGCGCTACTGCCGCCCCCGGCTATGGCCTCGTCGACCTCAAGGAGATCACCCTCTGGGAAATGCGCCGCCCGGTTGACATGTCGGCCTTCAAGCGCGATTTCGCCACCCGCATCCTGAAGCAGTAATGGCGGACACGGCCCTTCGCCTTGCACCGTCGCGGCCGGCTCCTATCGAGAGCCGGCCGCATCTGGCGGTTCGCAACGTCGTTAAGGCCTATGGCAAGGGCCGTGCGGTCGACGACGTGACGCTTGAACTCGCCAAGGGCGAGTTCGTGACCCTGCTGGGCGATTCCGGTTGCGGCAAGACCACGCTGCTCAGGATCATCGCCGGCTTCGCCCAGCCGGACGGCGGGCGCGTAACGAGGGAGGAGCAGGATGTCACCGACATGCCGCCCGCTCGCCGCCGCATGGGCTTCGTGTTCCAGTCCTATGCGCTGTTCCCGACGAAAACGGTCGCCGATAACATCGGCTTCGCGCTCACCATAGGCTCTCGGGACCGGAAGGAACGGGAGCGGCGTGTGGCCGAGCTTGCGCAACTCGCCGAAATTGACGGGTTGCTCGATCGATACCCGCATGAACTCTCGGGCGGCCAGCAACAGCGCGTGGCGCTGGCCCGCGCATTGGCTTGCGATCCGGAAGTGCTCCTGCTCGACGAGCCGATGTCGGCACTGGATGCGCGCATCCGCGTAAAGCTTCGCAACGAGCTGCGCGCAATCGTCGACAGGCTCGGCATCACCACCCTCTACGTGACGCACGACCAGGAGGAAGCCCTGGCGATGTCGGACCGGGTGGCCGTGATGCGCAACGGGCGTATCGAACAGATCGGAACCCCGGCGGAGATCTACCACCGCCCGCAATCCAGATTCGTGGCCCAGTTCATCGGGAGCTCCAATCTCGTCGAAGGGCGCGTGGTTGCAGGCGGCCTGGATTCGTCGGGCGATTTCTGGCCGCTGGTCCTGCGGCCTCACCTGTCGCCCGGTGAGACCATCACCGTGCTCTACCGACCCGAGCACATTGGGGTTGTGCAGAGCGGCGGTGGCGTTGCCGGCCGCATCGAGACGACCACTTTCCTCGGTCCCGTCGTCCGCCTCAGCGTGAAGCTTGAGTCTGGGCGCATCGTAATCGTGGACAGGCCCTCGCATGAGGCCAGCCATCTTTGGGCGCGGGGCATGATGGTTTCGCTCAAGCCCGACGCGCAGCGCGCGGTGATCATCCCTGGCGAGAACCAGCCATGATGCGCTTGATGCGCCAGTTGCCGCGCGCGGTCGTTACCGGAATCGTGGCGTTTCTCCTGGCGGTCTTCATCGCCGTTCCGATCGGCATGGTCCTTCTGGAAAGCTTCGTCATCTCCGGGTCGATGCCGCCGGCGCGCCTGAAGGCGGTGACGATGGAAGCAATCGCCGAATTGCCCTCAAGCGAGAGGGACAGCACGGTCCAACGATGGGTCGATACTGCGACCGAGGCCGAGCGCGTCGAGGCGACGGCCGCTGCATTCAATCTCGCCGAGGTCCCGATCGAATGGGATCGCAGCGCCGCCTACTCAGAGCAGGCCAAGGCGATGAAGGCCGCTACGGCGGGCCTTCCGGCCGAGCTACGGGCAACCATCGAGGACAATTACGCGATCGCCCATGTGATGCTTCACAAGCGCACCGCGCTGGCGTTCAAGGCCAAGGATCAACTCGGCCAGCAGGCCTTCGACACCTTGCGCAACGGTACTAACGACCGTTGGGGCCTCGACCACTATCTCAAGCCGTTCCAGGATTCGTATCTGCGGAACGCAGCCATCAACAGCCTTACGCTCGCGGGCTTTTCGGTCGTCTTCACGGTGTCGCTGGCCTTTGCACTTGCCTACGGCATCAATTGCGGCGGCGTGCCGTGGCCGTCGGCAATGCGGGTAGCGTTCCTGATGCCGCTGGTCGCACCGCCGGTCCTGATCGCCACCGCCACCGTCATGCTCTTCGGTCGGCGCGGGCTGGTAACGCACACTTTCCTCGACCAGGGCCTCGGGCTCATCAACGCTGACGAGACCAATCTCTATGGCTTCTTCGGGGTCGTTCTGGCGCAGGTGCTGTCCTTCGTTCCCGCTACGCTGATCATTTTCGACAACGTCATGCGCCGGCAGGACGGCCGTATCGACGAGGCCGCCGCCGGCCTCGGCGCCGATCATTTCACGACCTTTCGCCACGTCACGCTGCCGATGGCCCTGCCGGCCTTCAAGCGCGCCGTCGTCCTTGTCTTCATCATGAGCCTGACGGATTTCGGCAATCCGCTGATCCTGGGCCGGGACACGCCAGTGCTCGCCGGTGTCGTCTACGACGAGATCACCGCTTATCGGAACACGCCGCTCGCGGCCGCCCTGTGTGTCTGGCTCATCATTCCCTCCTTCCTGCTCTATCTTGGGCTCGAGGTGTTTGGCCGCCGCAAGGGCTATTCCAGCACCAGCGCCAGCAGCCGCTCGGAACTTTCCATGCCGCGGACCTGGCGCATCGCGCTGACGTCGATCGCCGGGACAGTCGTTGCCCTGATATTCGCGATCTACGGCACCATGGCGCTCGGTGCGGTAACCCGCGTGTGGGGCGTCGACTGGAGCCTCACGCTGGGCTACTTCTCCGACAGCGGCGTGGATGTCGGGCTCGCCGGCACCGGCTATGGCAGCTCGGATCGTGGGCTGGACAACGTCTGGGACAGCCTTCGCCTCGCAGCCATCGCCGGGCCACTTGGTGGGCTGTTCGCCGTGGTGATCGCCTATGTCGTGGAGCGTCTGCGGCCGCCGGGCGCCAATCTCATCGTCTTTCTGGCGCTGGTGCCCGCGATCCTGCCCGGCATCATCTTCGGCATCGGCTACATCGTCGCCTTCAACCTTCCATTCGGCATTGATAGCCTGTCGCTCACCGGCACGTCGGCCATTCTCGTGCTCAACATCCTGTTCGCGAATGTGTTCGTCGGCGTGCTCGCCGCGCGCGCGGCGCTGCAGCGCATGGACCGGTCCGTCGACGAAGCGGCCGAAAGCCTGGGTGCGGGCCTGGTGTCGCGCTTCGTCCGCGTAACGCTGCCGATGCTGCTTCCGGCTCTCCTGCTCGGCATGCTCTATGTCTTCATCGACTCGCTGACCACCTTGTCCTCGGTGATCTTCCTGGTTTCGGGCAATCACAAGCTGGCATCGGTTGCGATCTTCAACCATGCCAACTCGGGCGAATATGGTTACGCCGCTGCCAAGAGCCTCCTGCTGCTAGTTTTCGCGGTCGCGGCCATGGGTCTCGCCTGGCTGATCGAGAAACGCAAAAGCCTCGTCAGCCGTCGCCCTTCCCTTCGGCGCTGGTCGCCGCTTCCTCGTCTCTCCACGAACAATCGGTGGGCAAAACCGTGACAGACAACCTCGTCGACCGCGACGCCGCTGCCTTCTTTCATCAGGAAGGTTCGAGCCCATGCATCGCCGCGCTGCGCGCCGCGGAAGGCATATGGCTCGAGGACATGGACGGGCGGCGCTTCATCGACCTGCACGGCAATACGGCCCACCACATCGGTCATCGGCATCCTGAAGTGGTGGCGGCCTTGAAGCGGCAACTGGAGACTCTCCCGTTCTCGCCGCGCCGCTTCACCAACGAGTCTGCCGTCGCGCTTGCCGAAAAGCTTCTCGCTCGCTGGCCGGGGGCGCCGGCTAAAGTGCTCTTTGCCACCGGAGGATCCGACGCGATCGAGATCGCCCTGAAGCTCGCGCGCGTAGCCACTGGCCGCCATGATACGATTTCGCTGGAAGGCTGCTATCACGGCCACGGCTTCGGCGCGTTCGGTCTTTCGGAGGCCCACCCCGACACTCGTCTGGGACCGCTGCTGCCAGGGCGCTGGCACGCGACGCCGTATTGGGCGCTGGACCGCGGACCCGAGCGCATGCTTGAGGACATGCGCCGTGCATTCGCGCAGTCCGAAGGAGGCATCGCGGCAGTCATCGCCGAGCCGATCCGTTCGAACTGCCATTTGCCACCGGCGGGGCTTTGGCAGGAAGTGCGCCGCCTGTGCGACCAGCACGGCGCGCTCTTGATCTTCGACGAGATTCCGTCGGGCCTCGGCAAGACCGGGCGTTTCTTCGCCTTCGCGCACGTCGGTGCGTTGCCTGATGCGGTGGTCTTGGGCAAGAGCCTTGGAGGCGGCATCCTCCCGATCGCGGCCGTCATCGCCGACGCGCGCCTCAATGTGGCGCCCGAACTCGACCTCGGCCACTACACCCACGAGAAAAATCCGCTCACCGCGCTGGCGGCCTTGATGACCATCGAAATCATCGAGCGCGACGGGCTTGTGGAGCGCGCCGCCGAACTTGAGACCCGGATCACTGAGCGCATCGCCGAGCTCGCGCGGCGAACTCCGTCGATAATCGGCGTGCGGGGGCGTGGCTTGCTGCTTGCGGTCGAATTCGATCCAACCGTTTGCAGAATGACGGCGGGGCCAGAGTTCGCCGCTCGCCTCGTCAGCGCCTGCATGGCCGAGGGCTTGTCGACGACCGCGAAGGGGGGCACCAGCATCGGCTTTTCCCTGCCAATGACGATTACCGACGCCGAGCTCGGCCTTGTAATCGACAAGCTCGAACGGGCTGCAGTTGTGGTTCACTCCACATCGCCGGCTCCACTCCGGAATCTTCCGTCGGCTTGGCCTGAAAACTATATTGAGTGAGCCTGCCGAAGCTCGACCCCCGATAGTACGCCTCGCATTTTTTACCGGGCACTCGGCGAAACGAGGGCCCGCTGCCATCGGTTATTCGCTAGGGCGCAATCCAGACATCTGATGGCTCTAAGCCTATCTTGATACTACGGCACGGCGGCAAACTCGCAATTGCGAGAGAGACCCTCGTGACCGCCCCAGCTTCGATTGGCTTTCTTGGACTCGGCCATATGAACGCGTCAACTCTCGCCAAAGGAGGTGATGACGGGCTCGCCCCAAACCTCCTACAGGCTGAGGCGTCTGCCTGGCATAGGGGCTAGAATAGAGGGGCAACACGACAAACGACGAAACAGTCGATTGCTTCGCCGATGTTATCGAGGCCAGCATTTGCGATGTGTCGGATTTATCGCCAGCGCCTGCAGGAGTTCGGGCGAAAGGAAGCCTCGGCTCTGCTGGTTTGGCAGCGGAGCGATCGCCCTTGGCAGCTTCCATTTGCGGCAGCGGTGGCCAGCGGCGCGCCGGTAGCAGCGGGCGCATATCTGGGTCTTCCCTCGGCCGGGGCGCTGGGTGCCGTGGCCGGCCTTTCCTTCCTATACCTGCCTGCAACTGGCCTTTATCATCGCATTCCGGTCATCATGGCGTGCGCGTTCGGCATGGTTTCAAGCTATGCGCTCGGACTGGCCAGCCAGGTTGTCCCCGGCGCGGCAGTGCTGGTGATCGCCTGCCTCGCCGCTGCTACGTTGTTGTTCTGCAAAGCGCAGGCCGTGGTTCCGCCTGGACCGATATTCATGGTCATGGCGGCCTCCATCGCCGCCTTCTCGCCCCCGCAGGAAGCCGCGGCGGCTCAGAATCTCGGCTACTTCGTCCTTGGCTGCATCTGGGCATGCGCGGTTGCCGTGGCTTACAGCGCCTACATTCTTCGGCATCGCGCTCCAGCCCTCCTGCACTCTCCTTCGCCGGCCGATCTGGAGGTCGCGCTCGTCGACTCCATCCTGACAGGCCTTGTCGTGTGTGTCGCTCGCCCTGGCCGGGATGCTTGGCCTCGAGAAAGCCTATTGGGTACCCGTGAGTTGCCTGGCCGTGATGCAGGGCGTGACACTCCAGGCATCCTGGAGCCGCAATGTTCACCGCATCGTCGGAACCGTGCTCGGCATGGGTCTTACCTGGCTGCTCTTGCCATTCCTCACAAACAGTTGGGCCATTGCCCTTGCAGTCACGCTGCTGACGCTCCTGATCGAGACTGCAGTCGTCCGGCACTATGCCTTTGCCGCCATCTTCATCACGCCCTTGACCATCCTCCTGGCGGAGAGCAGCAGTCCGGGTCCAGTAAGCTCCGCCATGCTCATGCAAACACGGCTGATCGACACCGTTGTGGGCGCTCTCATCGGGCTCGTCGGCGCGGTTTGTCTGCACAATCGAAAAGTGCGCCGGATCGCTGAGAGGGGCCTGGCTACGATCAAACCGCGCAGATCACGACGGTAGCGCCGATGGCAACCGCTGCTGGCGGCACTCCAACGGAATGAAACCGGCTCAGCTATCGAAAAGCCGAACAATCGTCGTCAGAAGCAGTTCCTAGCGCACTGTTCCCGCCAGTTGATGTCGGTTTTCGCGCAGTGACAAAGTCTACCTCTACGGCCGACATGCGGCGCGTTGCTACTGGCAGGCTTGGGGCCGGAAGCTGTCGGTCCGCTATTGGAGATTTAGCCAGTAAGCAGGCCTTCCACTCCGCTCTCATTCGGCCGCGGTCCAAGGCGGCCGAATCCTTTTGTTCCTTGTGTTCACCCCTGCCCGGTGCTGCGTCGCACGCTGCGCCGTCCGGCGGCATAGGGAAGCGCGAACATGTACAGGCCGCTGAACAGGAGCAAGAACAGCGGCGGCAGCGGCGAGTAGGTCACCCAAGCGGGAGGCTCACCAAATGCCCGTACGAGGAAATTGGCGCTAACGGTCGCCGTAAAAGCAATCGACAGCCAGCGGTGGCTTTGCCGAATCCACGCATTCCAACCCAATAGAACCTCCTTTTCCGATGAAACTCGCGATCGGCCTGACGAATTTCAGTCGATCCGTGCCACTGTCTGCTCCAGATTTTCAAGGAACCGCGGCCACCCGGCCTTCGCGCCGTAATAGGCCTGCTGCTGATCCGGCCGGAAACCCGTCTGCTCCATACGCAACTGGGTCCCGATGTCCGAAGGCGTGAGAGTCCAGGTGACGATACTGTCGAGACCTGCGGCGCTCCATGTGTAGGACAAGGTCTTGCCTGGCTCGATTTGCAGCACCTCGCAGCTAACGGAGCCCCAGTCGGCGCTGAGATCAAAGCGGTGGCAGATATAGACAACGACTGCGACGGTGCATCCGGCATTTCAACGATTGGGACACGACCGGCAGCAAGGAAATCATGGGAGGGCAGATCGGGAGCACTCCCTTTGATGGCCTCACCGTAGATTTGACAGAGGGGCCTTCAGATCTGCAATCGCTTTTCCACGATCCGCGCCATGATGCTGGCACCAACCGGCAAAATCGCGTCGTCAAACACATAACCGGGATTATGCACGGGTATGGTTCCGCCATGGCCGAGCGTGCAATAGGCTCCCGGGATAGCTTTCAGCATGTCCGCGAAATCTTCGCTTCCGGTCACAAGATCATCGGAAACACGGATGTTGTCGGCGCCAACAATCTCCGCTGCGGCCGCAAGATATGCATTGGACAGATCAGCGTCATTTACCAGCACGTCAAAAACGTTTCGTATATCCACATCGATATCGACGTTATGCATATTGGCCAGTCCAGCGCAGATGTCTTTAATTCTACATTCTATCAGCTCGCGGACTTCTTCGTTGAAGTATCTGACTGTACCTGCGATCGTTGCGGTATCGGGCAAGACATTATAAGCATTGCCTGCGTTGAACCTCGTCACCGATAATACCGCGGACTTGGTCGGTGGAATGTTCCTGCTGACGATGGAATGCAATCCACCCACCAGTGCCGATGCGATCATGATTGAATCGCGCCCCTCCTCAGGCATCGCGGCGTGACTACCCACCCCCCTCACCACGATGTCGAAAAAACAGGCGCCGGCCATCGCCACGCCCGGCTTGATCTTGACAAGCCCAGGTATGCCGTTCGGATTGTTGTGCATTCCGAACACTTCGTCACAGGGAAATCGATTGAACAGACCATCCCCCATCATCCTCCGCGCCCCGCCCAACCCCTCCTCGGCAGGTTGGAAGATCAGCACCGCAGTACCTGCGAAATTGCGTGTCTCGGCCAAATATCGGGCTGCGCCCAAGAGCATGGTGGTGTGGGCGTCGTGGCCGCAAGCATGCATGACCCCTTCGGTTCGCGAAGCGAATGGAAGGTTAGTAGCCTCCTGAATGGGCAGTGCGTCCATATCCGCCCGCAGTCCAACTCGCCGAGGCCCCTTGCCCTTGCCGCGGATGACGCCCACTACACCAGTTGCTCCCATCCCGGTATGAACCTGGTCGACCCCGTATCGGGTCAGTAAGTCCTGAACGACCGCAGAGGTGCGGTATTCTTGGAACCCGAGTTCTGGGTGTGCGTGAAGATCGCGCCGTATCGCTGTAAGCTCATCGATGCGCTCCGCTATTTGCGGCAGTACTGGCATAGGAATTTCCTCGGTTTAGATTGAGCTCGGCCAACTGGAGATATGGGCTAATTCAACGCCCGCCGGGGCGGCGTTCCACATCAGGGTCGGCGTCGGTTACGCCCTGCATGTTTTCCGGTCTGCAGGGTGACATTCGCAGGTATCCACTTGGGTGTATTGGGGACAGGAAGCCAATATTAATGTTCCCTCAGACCTCCCAGAATGTTGAATATTCGCATGAAAACTGCGATAAAACACCGATGGCAAAGCACCCCCAAAAGCCGGCGGAAACGTCGCTCGATCTGTCCCAAAAGGCCTACTTGGGTATCCGGCAGATGCTGTTTCACAATGAAATTGTCGCGGGCCAAAAGGTGCCGTTCAAAGATCTTGCCGACCAGATGGACATGAGCGTCACGCCCGTGATTCAGGCCCTTAAATACCTCGAATTTCAGGGTCTGGTTCGACGTGAGCCCAACAAGGGATATTTCATTGAAGCTCTCAAGCTCGAAGAGGTCGATGAACTCTATAAGTTCCGCAAGATGCTTGAATTGATATTGCTTGAGGAAACAATAGCGACGCTGGATCAGGCCGGAATAGCCGAGTTGCAGACCGCGCATGATGCTTATCTCCAATCGCTGTCGAGTAACTTGACACATCAGAAACTCATCGCAGACATGAATTTCCATTTGACGATTGCACGGCTAGCAAAGCAACCAATCCGGCTCAACGCACTAAAGAACGTGTTCGATATATTACATTTGAAATACAAGACAAGCCTTGGTTATGTTACCAGAGAGCAATCGAACCAAGAAGATCATGGGTTAATCCTTGATTCTATAGTACATCGCGATGAAGAGCTTGCGAAATCCCTGCTTTCAGATCACATCGAAAACAGCAAGAAACACGCCTATTTGAATCTTCAGCAGATGATCAATGAAAAGGCGGCGCTCAAATTCTGACCTTTTGATAGCGAGGTATCGGCTCTAGGCCTCCTCAAGGCATATCGCCATTCTGCCGCTGGCAAGATGATAATATGCCTTGGTTGGCGGCGGTACTTGTCCTTAGAGGGAGTCGTTGTAGAATTTCTCGATGGTCTTGATGTATTCGACATCAAGTTCTAGTTCCTTGGCGCCTTGCAGCATGCCTTCAACATAGGATCTTGAGGGTTTGAACGGTCCTTGTGGATCGATCACCTGATAAAGTTCAACGTCGTGCCATGCTTCGTCCTCGCCCATGGCGATGAAGGTTCTGCGTTCATAGTCTCCAATGTAGTAACCTTCTTTCACATCCAACTCGCGCATCTCGGACTCGGGCACCTCGAACAGTGCACCGTGTACCATCTTGCCGGGCGCATCGATGATGTTGCTAATGCCAGCTTGCTGCTTCTTGGACCAGAAATTGAAGCGGACTTCGTAGTTGGGAATGTAACCCTTCATCAAAAACTTGGCACTTGGAAGTATGGTATGCAGGAATTTCAGTTGCAAATTTGAACCGTACGCAAAATGTATCATGTGTTTTCCTTTGTTGGTTTGCCCAGTGTGAGAAGTGCGCCAAGCCGATTGCCAAGGCCCGAGTCCGTATGAATTCCGATCCGCGCCAATTCTGCGGTGACATCGACCGGTAGATCGAGGTCGTCGCACTTCTGGTTCAAAACGCCCCCGAACAGGACCGGTATGCGAACCGTTTTTTCAGCAAGTGCACCGACCAGCATCTTGCCGTAGTCGAGCGCCATGCCGTTGTGCGTGCTGATCAGGATTGCATCGAGTGACGCTTCGCTGGCTTTTTCGGCAACTTGGTCGGGGTCGACTTCGGCGCCCAGATAGACGACCTCGGCGCCGGTGTTCGACAACAGCCAGTGCAGCACCATGATCGCGTGCTCATGCACGTCCGTCGAAGCAAGAAGTATCCGCTTGCCCGCAATCCTGTCAGCCAGCTCCGGCCGTTCAAATCGCGGTAGATTGTCCTTGTAGCACTTTATGGATTGGGCAAAGATATCGGTAGGAACAATCACCTTGCGGGAGCGCAATTCGGTATCGTCCGGATGCCCGGCGCCGAAAAGTTCCTCGAACAAAGCAGGGCCTAGCTTTTTGAGCACGTAAAGCATTTGCAATGGGTTTGCTGTATCGACGCCAGCGGCTCGGAGTCCAGTCAGTGCGTTCTGGAACACCTGTTTGCCGTATTGTCGCATTTGGTCGGCGAACCTGCGGCTGTCGGAAAAATCTACACGCGAGTGCAAGCGGCGAGCAGTCGCTTCGACCCGGTGGCCTAAAATCTGCGCCTCGACAATCTCTTCCCAAGATGGGGATCGGAACGCCTCCGTCACCGGCAGCGGCAGAACCGCATGCCCGGTCGGACATTCCAGTTGAGCCATGATGTCCCACAGCATGTACTCTGCGACCAAACCACGGTTCTCGTCGAAGTTCTGCGAGAAGGAGATCGTATCCCCGTAGAACATCGAGCCGACGCAACTGCCGTCGTGGATTTCGCTCAACGCGAATACCCAGCCTGCCCGCTTGATCGGGTCGGAGGTCAAGCCGCCAATACAGTGGGACAGCTTGGCCCCCAGCAGGTCTTCGACAATGTATTTCTCAAGATAGGCCCAGCCCGCTACCGTCGTGCAATCGAGGAACAACGCGCCGAAGCCATCCTCAAGATACGAGTGGAGCATCACACCCCGGTCCCGCAGCGCACCGAGAATGGCGATTGACTTGGTGGTCTCCACGGCCGTTGCGACATGATCGTGCCATCCCGGCACCTCATGAGCAAAATACTGTGAGAGATTGCCGATCGTCGTTACGCCCGCGCGTAAAGCTTGCACAGTGTTTCCAGTGGATGCCGGGAACCCAATCATAAAGTCGCCCATATGAGGCTGGATCGGCGTAACCTGCCCTATCTGGCTCCAGTGTCCGGGCGTTTCCAACAAGGGGCCGGTCTCGGCGGCAGCCTTACTGCGCCTTGCCTCGGGTAGACCCATGCGGCGATCGAGGCAAAGGCCGGCACGATGCACCTCGATGTTGTTGAGGCTGGCCTCGTGAAAGACATTTGCCAGGGCCCGTTCAGTCAGATCCCAGTTTCCCATGCCGATATGCGCATGATAGCTGATATCACCATTGCGAATGCAGGCCTCCTTGAACTCAGCCTCCGATTCCACTCCCCATTTTTCCAGGGCCGCGGTGCGTCGGACCCTGACGGTCTTCGCAACTTCGCGCGCCTCGGACAAAATGGCATCGTAGTCCGGCAACCGATCGGCCAGAGCTTGCCGCGTCGCCTGTTCGAATCTGGTTTGGGTCATAGCGAAGCCCTGCTTCGGATGAGCGTGTTTTGCATCTTCAGCCGTCGCCTCTCAGCTTGCGCACAACGGCGTCGAGCGCGCTGCTCCACGCAGCAAGGCCGCCCGCCCCCTCCAGCGCGTCCATACCTCGCTCCGATATGCCGCCGGGAACGGCCAGCGAGGACCAAATCTCCTGAAAGGGAACGTTCCTGGCGTGCTCGGCCATGGCGCTTGCGCCACTGATCGTCTCGACGACGAGCGATCGCGCCAACTGATCATCCAGCCCTTGCGCCGCAGTCCAAGTCGCAAGGTGGTCCATCAACGGGAAGATCATCGCGTAAAACGCGCCAACCAATGCGGTCCCGGCATCGAACTGCTTTTCGGTTCGCAGTGCATATACGCGCCCCAACTGTTCCAGAACGGCTCGCGCCGCAGCATTTTCGGGCATTAGCAGAATTGGGCTCTTGTTGATCGCGGCACAGGCAACTGGCAGTGCCCGGACGGCCGTGGCTTCCCCGGTCAGCCGCTGCAATCGGTCCAGCGTCACCCCTGCAGCGACCGATACAACGACCTGATCCTTGGAGAAGGTCAGCCCGGCAAGCGCAGCCTCCACATCGGCTGGGCGGGTGGCCACGACGATAACCGTCGCACCATCAATTGCCTCCTGCGGCGAGTTAAACACCTCGGCGATCGCATGGCCTGCTGCCACCCGCTCCGCCCGTTCCCGCGTGCGCGAAAACAATCGCAGAGCGGTCATCTCGCCAGCATTTTCAAAACCGGCGATCAGATATCCCGCAAAATGCCCTACGCCGATTATGCCAACTCTAGGAGTCATCGCTTCACCATAAAATCATTTTTGTAATCACATATCGAATTTTTTTATTGGAATCAAACTTCGATGTGCGGATGCCGCTGCAAAAAATTCAGAGAAAATTCTGAACCGTCACAAGTTGTGACAAGATACCGAATGATCTTCGGCAATACCCGTCAGTGGCGGCGCAACAACCTGGCAGACGCTCGACTTGCGTGCACAACGCGTATGAAAAGGGCAACCGCTCGGCGCATTCAACGGGCTGGACACATCGCCTTGAAGCACCAGGCGCGCGCCACGTCTTCTCGGATCCGGCACCGGGATCGCGGATAGCAGCGCCTGCGTATAGGGATGTTGCGGATCCGTGAACAAGGCCTGATATGGAGCCATCTCGACGATCTTGCCAAGATACATGACTGCGACTCGATCCGCGACATGCTCCACAACTGCAAGATCATGAGAAATGAACAAGTAGGAGAGGTTGAACTCTTCTTGCAGATCCAGCAGCAAATTGATGATCTGAGCCTGGATCGAAACATCCAACGCTGAAACCGCCTCGTCACAGATGATCAGCTCGGGGCTAACCGCTAGGGCTCGCGCGATACCAATCCGCTGTCTCTGCCCGCCCGAAAATTCATGCGGGTAGCGATCGGCCTGCTTGGGGCTCAACCCCACCTTTTCCAGAAGATAGGCGATCCGGTCCTTGCGCTCTGCAGCAGTCAACCCGTGGATCCGCAGCGGCTTGTCCAACGTCTGCGTCAACGTCTTGCGTGGGTTGAGCGATGAATAAGGGTCCTGGAACACCACCTGAATCCGCCGCCGCAGCTCGAGTTGCCTGCTCTTAGGCAGAGAATGCAGGTGCGTAAGATCCACACCGTCAAAGATGACATCGCCGCTGGTGGCCTGAGTCAGATTGACGATCGACATGCCCGTCGTCGTCTTCCCGCAGCCGCTCTCGCCGACGATGCCCAGTGTCTCGCCCCGCGCCAAGTCAAACGACACCCCATCGACCGCACGAATCGGCGCAGACTTCGCATTGAAATGGACCTTCAGGTCGTTAACCCTCAACAGAGGACCAGGTGCAACCGCCGATGTCATGCCGCTACTCCGGTCGGTTATGCGACTTTTATGCATCGGACCATCCTGCCGTCTCCGGCGGCTTGCAGCTCGATTGCGCCGTTGCATTCGGGGCCAGCAAAACGACAACGCTCGCGAAATGCACAACCATCAGGAATATTGATCAGGCTCGCTACCAGCCCCGGGATTTCCTGTAGACGATGACGCCCCTTTTCGGTCCGGCTGCCCAGTTTCGGGACCGATCGCAGCAAAGCCTGGGTGTAAGGATGAAGCGGCTCGTCGAATATTTCGTAGACCGAGCCGGCCTCTACGACCTGCCCGGCATACATCACGATCACTCTCTGCGCCATTTCGGCAATAACGCCGAGATCATGGGTGATCATAAGCACCGCGCTGCCGAATTCATCCTTCAAACCCAGCATCAGATCCATGATCTGACTCTGGATAGTCACGTCCAGCGCAGTTGTCGGCTCATCCGCGATAAGGATCGCAGGATCGCAGGCAAGTGCAATGGCAATCATCACGCGTTGGCGCATGCCGCCCGACATATGATGCGGGTAGTCCCTGACGCGCTTTTCCGGCGAAGGTATTTGCACTTTGCGCAACAGCTCTATCGCACGGTTCATACCCTCGCGACGGCTCAGGTTTTGATGCCACTGCATGACTTCAGCGAGTTGATCGCCCACAGTCATCAGCGGATTGAGCGAGGTCATCGGTTCCTGAAAGATCATCGAGATTCTGTTTCCGCGGATCGAACGCATATAGGCGTCGTCCTGCGCCAGTAGATCGATCCCCCTGAACTTGACGCTTCCTGCACTGATCCGGCCAGGGGGCGACTTGATCAGTCGCAGAATCGTCAACGCAGTGACGCTCTTGCCTGATCCTGACTCACCGACAATGCCCACCGTTTCACCCGGATCGAGCCCGAAGCTAACGCCCCTAACTGCCTGAACGGCCCCGGCTGGGGTGCGGAATTCCGTCCGCAACCCGCTCACCTGCAAAAGTTTGATCGCTTCTGGCATTTTTCCTCCTCGTGACGTTCACTGTGCCGCGGATTACGTGTTCTTCAACACGCTTCTGGGGTCCAGAATGTCGCGCAACCCATCGCCAAAGAGGTTCAGCCCAAGAACAGTGACAAAGATCGCCAGGCCCGGAAAGATCGCGAGCCAAGGCGCGGTGAAGAAGAGATCACGCGCCGACGACAGCATTCCACCCCAGCTCGGCATAGGCGGCTGCGCACCAAGCCCCAGGAAAGACAATGCTGCCTCCATCAGAATCGCCTCGGCACACCCGAGCGTGGCGATCACCAGCACCGGCCCCAGAACATTGGGCATGATCTGACCGAAGATGATGCTGGTCTTGCTGTATCCAAGCACCACAGCAGCGTTCACATAGTCGCTTTTTTTGACTGAAAGAACCTGCGCACGAGTCAGACGGCAAGTATAAGACCAATTCGTCAGCCCCAGGGCGAGATAGATATTGAAAAGCCCCGGCCCCAGCGCCGACATGATCGCCAGCGCGAACACGATGACAGGGATCGACAGCATGATGTTGGTCGTCCCCATAATCAGTTCATCCCAGAACCGCCCGAAATACCCCGCGACCAACCCGAGCGAGACGCCGATGATCGTGTTGGCGATCTGTGTGATAAGTCCGACACTTAGCGATACTCGGGCGCCATAGAGAACGCGCGAGAACACGTCACGTCCGCTCGAATCCGTGCCGAACAGATGGCTCGCACTTGGAGGCAATTCAGCGTTCATCAGATCCGCGTCGTTGACGGGGTCGAACGGGGCGATCAAGGGCGCGAAGGCCGCTATCAGTATGACGAGGGCGATGATGAGGCCGCCAAAGAATAGATTCTTCTGATGAAATACGCGGTTCATGGTCATTTGAAATCTATCTGTGAGTTGATCACGCTGTAGAGAATATCGACCAGCAAGTTGACGATCAGAAACACAATGACGATGACCAACAGGCAGCCCTGCGCCACGGGAATGTCCCGCTGGAAGATCGACTCGACCAGCAAGGATCCGATACCGGGCCATGAGAAAACGCGTTCAACGACAACCGTCTGACCGATCAGCGACCCGAACAGCAGGCCCGCAGTGGTCAAAATAAGCACGAAGGCATTCCTAAAGACGTGCCTGTAGCTGATCCTGAACTCCGACAGCCCTTTGGCCCGCGCGGTGCGGATATAGTCTGCGGACAGCACCTCGACCACGGCGGCCCGGGTGATGCGCGCCAGTAGGGCGGTGTAGCCCAACCCTAGCGTCATTGCGGGCATCACCAAGTTGGCAGATGCTCCGTCTCCATACCCGGACGTGGGCAACAAATGCATCATGTAGCTGAACACATACATCAGGAGGATCCCGAGCCAGAACTGTGGGATCGAAACACTCACCACCGCCACCACAGTCGATAGCGTATCGGGCCAAGTTCCCTGCTTCAGCGCAGCGATGAATCCAAGCGGGACCCCCAGCACGATCGCGATCCCGATTGCAGAAAAGGCGAGTTTCAGGGTCGCCCCTAAGCGGTCGAACACAACATCTGCTACGTCATAGCGCCGCAGATAGGACTGCCCCATGTCACCTTGGGCCAATCGGCCCACATAGTTGAAGTACCGTACATAGGCTGGCTTATCCAACTGCAGGTCAGCTTTCAGCTTCTCGATCACATCGGCGCCCAGCTCAAGCTTGCCTGCCGAACTCAACGCGGCATTACCGGGGATCAGGTTGAGTAAAAGAAACATGATCAAGGTGATCCCCAGGATCGTCGGGATGAACTGAAGAAGTCGGCGAATGGCGAATGAAAGCATGTTGGTTTCTCATGTCGTCATCGAAAAGCCGATGCCAATGACGGCGGCGTGCGCGGGGAGGATCTGATAGATGGAGGGCCTAGCCGGGATATGCCGCAGGCCGAGCAGCCGGAAAAGAAGAGACAAGTCAGCACGGCAATTGCAATGCCGACTTGTCACCGCATCTTGCTTATTTGCCAGAACGGGGGGAACCCGGATCAACCCAGACGTCTGCCATGTCCTGGTACATGATCTCGATCGCAACGGGCTTGAGGCCATGCACCCAAGGCTGGACGGCCAGAACGGCCTTATTGTAGTTTAGAAGCCACACTGCGGCATCATCCCGGAAAACAGCGTCCGCCTGCTTGATCAGGTCGATCCGGGTAGCCGGATCCGTTTCCGTCCGTGCTTGATCAAGCAGGGCGTCATACTGCGCATTGTTGTAATGCGCATAGTTGCCTGACGTATTTTCAGTCTTCGAATGCCAACGCTTTAGCGCCTGCAATGGCTCCGGGCCCGAACCGAATGACCAGATTATTCCTTGAAAATCGCCCGCAATCATCTTGTCGTAGAGTATGCCCTCTTCCAACTGCTGCGTCGTGACCTTAATGTTAATCTTACTAAGATACTGGCCGATGACCTCTGCGACCGAGACGCCATAGGACATATTCGCACTTCCCAGGATCTTCAGCTCGAAGCCCTTCTCGTAACCGGCCTCCTTCATCAGCAGCTTGGCTTTTTCCAGATCGAAGCTAAACCCCGTCGCCCCACGATCGAACGCCTCGGACGACTCCGGAAGCCAGCCCACAGGATTATATGCCTTGCCTTTCAGAAACTTCCGATTGATCGCATCAACGTCTATGGCGTGGCTGATTGCCTGACGCACCTTCCGATTGGCGAGGGGCTCGTATTTCTGATTCCAGACGATCAGGCGCGTAAACATCTCTGCGACTTCGATCAGGTCGCCGGAATACTCTGGATCGTTCTTGTAGCTACTATATTGCGGTGCCTCGACAATGATCGCATCCAACTCCTTTGCTCGAAAGGCGATATCTCTCGACGCTCCCTCCTGCATGATCTTGAACGCAACTGAATCGAGGTACGGCTTCCCTTCCTCGTAATATCCAGGATATTTGACCAGCGAAACCTCGCTACCCGGTACCCATTCCTTGAACATAAACGGCCCGCTTCCGATCGGCGTAAGTCCGAACTTATCGCCCAGCCGCTCCACCTCTTCCTTCGGAACGATCGCTGTCCCCGGCTGATAGAATTGATAGGCCGGATCGACTTTTTCTGTCAGCGTGATCGAGAACGTCCTGTCGTTAATCACCTTTACGCCCGCCAAGTGATCGACTTTGCCCTTTTGCAAGGCCTCTGCGCCGACGATGACCTGCAGGAAACCCGATGAAGGACTGACTGGATCCATCGTCAACATGCGCTCGTATGAATAGGCAATGTCGCTTGCGACCAGCTTTCGCCCGTTATGAAAGGTCATGCCATCTTTCAATGTATAGGTGTAAGTCAGCCCGTCTTCGGAGACTACAGCAGACTCCGCCATTTCCAGCACTGGCCTCTGCTCTTCCGTGCTCCACATGTAGAGAGTTCTGAAGATGTTGTTCGTGACCAGAAGGTCCTGCTGCTTGGCCGTTTTGTGCGGGTCCAGTGTCAGGATGCTTCCGTCGTAGGGCGCCACAAAGTTGAACGTCCCTCCCCTCTCGGCGGAGTGAAGCGAGGCGCTTGCGCCAAACAGGGCGAAGCAAGCCAGAATACTTATGCGCAAAGTATGTTTCATTCGTTCCTCCGTTTTCATGCTTCGCGCTTACTCATGCCGTTCAACGCGGCTTGAACGCGTGTTGGACTTGCGCGCTGGCCAGGAGGCGCGCAGCAATAATATCGCGCCACCGAAACCACTCACCCAATCTGGGGCGAACCCTATGAGTCGAATGCAATCATGTCAATAATCACAAATACAATTATCTTTCATATTACATATGCGCACTGGGCCTGGAGAGGTTTGGCTTCGCTGTTGGCCTGCCCCCTGAAAAGTGGTCCTCCCTGAGGTATGGCTTTTGGGCCGATGGAGGACTGAAGAAATGGCCAGAAAGAGACACAGTGCAGAAGAGATTGTCACGAAGCTTCGGCAGGTTGACGTTCTGAGTTCGCAAGGAAAGTCGGTGGCTGAGGCGGTCCGATCGATAGGCGTGACGGAAGTTACATACTATCGTTGGCGGTCTGAATACGGTGGGTTGAAGGGCGATCAGGTCAAGCGGCTGAAGGAGCTTGAGATGGAGAACTCGCGTCTTCGCCGCGCCGTTTCCGACCTGACACTGGACAAAATGATCCTGACGGAAGCTGCGCGGGGAAACTACTAGGCCCCGCCCGTCGCCGTGCTTGCGTGGATCATGTTGTTGCTGAACTTGGCGTTCCCGAACGACGGGCGTGCCGGGTTCTGGGTCAGCACCGCTCCACGCAGCGCAAGGTTCCAACGACACCTGATGATGACGCGGCTTTGACCGCCGACATCATCGCGCTCGCCCTCCAATATGGCCGCTACGGCTATCGCCGCATCACGGTGATGCTGCACCGTGCGGGCTGGGTGGTGAACGTCAAGCGGGTCGAACGGATCTGGCGACGTGAGGGGCTGAAGGTTCCGCAAAAGCAACCCAAACGAGGCCGTTTGTGGCTGAATGAGGGTTCCTGCATCCGGTTGCGACCGGAGTATCCCAACCATGTCTGGTCCTATTCAGACTTCGTCGAGGACCGCACCCACAATGGAAGGAAATTTCGCATGCTCAACGTGATCGATGAGTTCACAAGGGAATGCATTGCCATCAGGGTGAGTAGGAGACTGAAGGCCGTCGACGTGATCGACGTTCTCTCCGACCTGTTCATCCTGCGCGGCATCCCTGGCCACATCCGATCCGATAACGGCCCCGAGTTCATCGCCAAGGCCTTGCGTGAGTGGATCGCCACCGTCGGTGCCAAGACCGCCTACATTCTGCCTGGCAGTCCTTGGGAAAACGGCTACTGCGAAAGCTTCAACTCGAAGCTCCGCGACGAGTTGCTCGATGGTGAAATCTTCTACACGCTGAAAGAAGCCCAGATCGTCATCGAAGGCTGGTGGCAGCATTACAATACGGTGCGACCACATTCATCGCTGGGCTACAAACCGCCCGGGCCGGAAGCAATCCTGTGGCCGGCGGCGCAACCCGGCCCAGCTTCGCCGGCCACCCCGGCCATAGCGCCAAGACCTGTCATGCACTAACATTAAACCCGGACCACCTGATGGGGGCAGGCCAGTGCTCGAGTTCGTGGGACTGCAAATCCGGCAGTAGAGCTCGAAACTGAACGCGCGGAGAAACTCGATGAGATTTTCGCAACCAGCCATGTTCTGGATTGCGGTCTCTGCTATCGCTTTGATTGCGTTGGTGCTGTTGCACCAAATCCTCTTGCCGTTCGTCGTCGGCGCAATGCTCGCCTATCTGCTCGTTCCGGCGGTCGACAGATTGGAACGCTTTGGGATAAATCGTGCCTTTGCCGCTCTCCTCGTCTTCCTGCCGCTGGTTGCGGGTTTTGTCGCCTTTGTCTTGGTGATACTCCCGGTCATCATTGGCGAACTCAGATTCTTTATCGAGCAGTTTCCCCGCTACGTCGCACGGCTCCAGTCGCTCATGACCGATGCTAGTCACCCCTGGCTGCATCGTATCGTAGGTGATGTTCATATCGAGCCATCCTCCGCCAATGTCGCGGGCGCGATGGGCAGCGCTTGGCTCGACGGCTTCCTTCGCTCGGCATGGTCTGGCGGATTGGCTTTGATCCACCTTCTGTCACTGCTCGTCGTCACGCCGATCATCGCCATTTATCTGGCAATTGATTGGCAACGAATGATTGCGACCGTCGATGGCTGGTTTCCCCCGGCACACCGCGACCATGTTCGGGCACTTGCGCGCGAAATCCACGAGACGGTTGCCGGCTTTGTGCGGGGGCAGGCCGTTATTTGTCTCGTTCTCGCCGTGCTTTATGCAACAGCTCTCAAGATGATTGGGCTCAACCATGCCATCTTGATAGGTATCACCGCGGGCCTCGTCAGTTTTGTTCCCTATCTCGGAGCCGCCACCGGCTTCTTCGTGGCCGTGTGCGTTGCGCTGACCCAGTTCTGGCCCAACTGGGTCCCCGTCGCTGTTGTGGGGGGCATCTTCATCGTCGGAGAAATGCTTGCCGATTATGTACTCTCGCCGCGTATTATCGGTAGTCGGGTCAAACTCAACCCAGTCTGGATGATGTTTGCGCTGTTCGCCTTTGGGTGGCTATTCGGCTTCATCGGCTTGCTATTGGCGATACCAGTCGCAGCGGCGTTGGGCGTGATCCTGCGGTTCGCGAAGCGGCAGTCTTTAGAAAACTCGGGTGACGACGTCGATGGCAGCCTGTCTGGCCCTGAATGATGGAGAGGCGCTGACCGGACTGAACCAATGCCGTTTATGAAAGCGTCCGCGACCTGCAGCGTTAAGTCACCAATGTCAGCTTTCAGGAAGTGGCGAAGTCGATGCGAATGGCCGACTTGGGCGCTAAGCAGCCCGGCAGCTTAGGGCCGTGTATGGACGGCTCTCCGTTGGCAAGGGGTTCTTTGAGCATTGCCGTTGCTGGTTGGTGCGGCCATGTATCCAACCTGTAGGTGCGGCCTTTCATGTGCCGCTGGCCATAATGCCATTCGCGCGTCTCAGATCCCGATCGTAAGCTCGCACTCGAGGTGCACGGCCCTAGTGGGTTCTCCTGATCCGGCGGTATCAACCGGCTTGGTGCATTAGCTCCTGTCCGCCCTTTCCAACCTCGTCGGCGATCGCTCGCCTTGCCTATGCGATGACCGGCTCCCTGTAGCGCTCGCCGCTGGTCATCAATGCCCAGACTATCCGGGCGGTCTTGTTGGCCAGCGCAACCGCGGCAACCTTGGTTGTTCGCCGCGCCTGCATCGGCGACCGTGGCCACGAATGCACTTGCCAGCAGCGGGCCAACGCCTGGGATCTCCATCAACCTGCGACCAAGCTCGGTCTCACGCGCACTCGCCCGAACCCGGCGATCGTTCTCGAGGATCTGTTCCTTCACGACCCGGAGCTGCGCCTCGAGCATGCGCAGGCATAACCGTGCATCAGCGGGGATCCTAGTGTCGCTCTCGTCGTTGATAACCACGAGCAGTTGCTCGATCCCATTTCGCCCGATCGGCGCCACGACCCCGAACTCGGACAGGTGTGCCCGCAACGCGTTCGATATCTGTGTCCGCTGGCGGTTGAGCATCAACCGGACCCGGTGAAGCATCATCACACTTTGCTGTTCGGGCGACTTCACCGGCACGAAGCGCATGGTCGGCCGTGTCACCGCCTCGCAGATCGCCTCTGCGTCTGCAGCATCATTTTTCTGCCGCTTCAGATAAGGCTTCACATACTGTGCCGGCAGCAGCCGCACATCATGGCCACGTGCAGTCAGCTCTCTCGCCCAATAATGCGACGAGCTGCAGGCTTCGATTCCGACCAAGCATCGCGGCAGGCTCTCGAAGAATGCCAGCACGCGCCCACGGGTCAGCTTCCTGCGAACGACAACCTCGCCCGCCGCATCCACGCCGTGGGCTTGAAACACTGACTTCGCAATATCCAGACCAATCGTCGTAACGTTGCCCATCATAGATCTCCTCCAGCTCTGGCCCCACGATCATACGCAGGGAAGGAGGAGAGCCGTCCACCGCATCACAAGAGGACTGGCAGCTTTCGACTACGCAACGTAGACGCTGGATCAAATTTGCATCCTCGATCAGCTTGCGCCTGCAGCCACACCTCGAATGGGCAGATGGGTCCCCAGGAGGGAGGCGAGCGAGATCACCGTTTGGATATCGCGCGACCGATAGTGTCAGGTAGCACGTCCAGGACGTCACCTTGACCTGCACTCGTATTAAATCAAACCTGAAGGAATAATTTATCGGATCAGTGACGTTCTGCACCTAGCATCATTGTCTCACGAAACGGAGGAACACCCCTATGTCTGCTCCAATGCGAGCAACCGTTGTAATAACCACTTCTACGCGCGCATTCGTCGTACTTGGCTGTACCACAGCCCTCATGCTTCTGCCGGCCCTGACTGGAAGCATCGGATTCTCCTTCGATGGCTTTTCCCACCAAGCCTATGCCAAGGGTGAAGGCGGAGGAAAGGGTGGCGGAAACGGCGGCGGCAAAGGGGGTGGCAACGCTGGAAGTAGCGGTGCCGGCAAGGGGGGCGGCAATGCTGGAAGTAACGGCGCCGGCAAAGGCGGCGGTCAAGGAGCCGGTGCCGCGAAAGCTGGCGAGCGCGGCAACGCGAAGGGCCTGGGTGGCCCTGCCGGTGGCGGGGCTCCGCAGGGCAAGGGCAAAGGCGCGGTGTCGCGAATGGCCGCGGTGTCGGCCACGGACACCGGCCGCAAGCCCGGCAAGGCCTCATCTGGCAAGGTGAAGGAGAAGAACCTACACGCCAAGCTCGGTGGCCTCAATTCCCTGAAGCGGAACTTCAACGCCTTCCTCAACGCGAATGACCCGAAATTCGCGGCGATCCGATCCTATGTGATGGCATCTGCCAGTTATGACCTGACGGAGGCTGATCTCGCCAAGGCCACTGCGGCGCTGGCTGCTGCGAATGCGAGCTTCGATGCGTCGATCGGCGCGATCCAGCCGCAAGACGACTTCTCCTACACCCCGGATCTGACGACCACGGATCTGGAGGCGCGCCTTGGCAGTCTCAAGGCGATCGATCCTTCTACACTGGATGCTGATGCGGCCGCAGCACTCGCGGCGGAAATCGATGCCCTTGACTCCGCCCTTGGTAAGGCTGCAGCCGTCAACGAGGCAGAAAAGCAAGTCGCCGATCTCGAGGCCAAGCAAGCAGAGCAGAAGGAGGCCATCACGGACGAGGCGCTCACAGCGGCGTTGCAGGCGGGCGCGAATCCGAACCGGGTGGTCGATCAAGAGATGGTGGACTGGGCAAAGGATGTGCTGGGCGTAGGAGAAACCTACGGCAAGATCGATCAGGTCCGCGAGGCGCTCCAAACGCAGACAGTCGAGCCCACCGAACAGACCAACGGCGCCGAATAGCCGGGTTCATGGCGACGGGTCGCCACGTCTTTCTGGAGACTGGGCACATGTCCTGGAGGGCAACGCGCGCGACCATTCGCCCCTCTCGAAGAACCGGCGTGGCCGCATAAGCGACAGTGATCTTCTGCGCAAATTGGCGGACGAAAAAGCCGGAGCTAGGATTTCGCCGGCATCCTACGCAAGAGGGCTTGGAAACGGAAGGCGTTGCGCCACTGAAGGGCAAGAAGCCCACGACGGCGGTTAACGTCGAGATTCAGGCAGATCAATAGGGTAGAGTTACGAGGCTCCCATCCCCTCGCTCGGAAGAGTTGATGAGAAGGCAGGAAGAGCTGGGCCGGTGACAGCGCCAGCGCCCGCTGGGCATCCTGCCGGTAACGCCGGGAAAGCCCACCCCATCAACGCTCCCAGGAAAAAGAACTGTGACGACATGCATCTGATGCGAACCGTCACGTCCATGGGGAGCCCGCCTGGGCGGCCGTAGAAGCCGAGGCCGTTTGTTCGGTATTCGACCTCGACGTTATCGGCAGTGAGGCGAGGGAATATCCGCTGCATCTCGCCGAGAATCCGGGTGGTCGCCGCAGCATCTCGTATTTGACCGCCGCTGCACGTTTTGGCGCTGAAAGTGCATCGTGTTGTCACCGTCGGACAGGCGACGTCGACGGATGCCTGCCCGTTGTCGGTGCTGAAGCAGAGATCACCCATGTGCGTTGGGTTGGTGTCGTATGCGAAGGTGGTGATGCCGGTCGCGACAGGCGCCGAAATGACCGCCATGCGCGCGCCTCTGTAGGCGGCCTTATTGGCGCAAGCCCAGTCGTAGAGCATCAGGGTCGCATCTACTGTTCCCAGGGTAACCAACAGGATCATCGGGAACACCAACGTGAACTCGACCATCGACGCGCCACTGTCATCCTTGCGGAATCTACTCACCAATATGGCGCTCCTCATGTTGCACCGTCAAAGTGTAATGATTCGGCAAGCCGATCGCCGTGAGCATGGAAACCTCGAACGGCACGTCTGCGCTCAGATGAAGGACGGCCGCCTTGCCAAAGGAGCCGCAAGCGGGCGCCGACAATGAGATCGTGGCCGGAGCGGTCCAGCCAGCTATCAGCGGCTGGGTGCCAGCGGGAGGGCTGGTCATGCCGTACATGGCCAAATTGCGCGCGTTTGTGAGCCCCCACGTGCAGACGCCGACCTCTGGCACTCTGGCCAGATAGCGCGCCGCGCTGCGCATCGACTTGTCAGCAGTCGTATAAGCGGAAAAGAGGCGCCCAAATTCGATGCCGCCAACCATCAGCGAGATCGCGAGCGGGAGGGCGATGACGGTCTCAATGGTCGCCGTGCCCGACGTGCTGCGGGCAAACCGGTTGAGGAGTTTCGAAAGGGTCCTCATCGGTAGAGCTGCACAATCCGATGAAGCTTGCCGTCATCGTTATCCGGGGTCAGCATTCTCACGAACTCCGTGTAGATCGTTCCGCCCGATGCCGGCTCGGTCAGGAAGAACTCGGCATATTTGTCGGAGCGCACATTAGACACGGCGTTGCCGTGAACTCCTTGTTTCTGGCAGTCGACGATGGCAACGCTGATGATACGGCGCGCAGCATCCCCTTTGTTGAGGACATTTGCCGGCGCACAACTCGGCGCCGGTGGCTCGGGCGGATTTGGTTTGCCCCACGTGCCGCTTTTCATTAGCTCGATTTCACTAAGATACGCTTCGTATCTGGTCGTCAGATTGGCCGGCCAGTTCGTGTTGTGGTGATACTGCCAGTAGGCGTTCTTCGCCGCCACGGTTGGCCTTTGCGTGCCTACCAGCAACGTACCGACCTGCTGCATGCCCGTGTCTTGTGGCATTCGGGCCGTGGCGCCCAAATCCTGTTGGGGGCCACAAGGGTTGTTTTTGTTTTTCGGTGCCATGCCGTCGATTACGACGGGACCAGGTGTCAGATCCAGGCCGTCCTGCTGCCCAGGGCCAGGCTGCTGATCAAACCGCACATTAATACCCGTATCGACATTGCCGGTTGACTGGCCTGGCCGCGGGGAGACGTTGTTGATGTAGCAAAACTTGGGAGACTGCCGGGACAGCAGATTCCTGAGTTGGGGCCCAGTAGAGCTATCTTGCCCCGGCGGATCGAGCAGACCGAAATCTCCCGGCACATAGGCCGGATTCTGCCCCTGTCCGCCACCTTTCTGCTTAAACACAAACATCTGACCGGGGACGGCAGTAAATTCTGCTGGCTCTGTGGGATTGCACAGCATGAGAGGCTGCACATTACATGCAACAACAGTCGTTCCAGCGATAGCGATCGCTTGGCTTCCAACGTTGCCTGTTGCCCCGACGGCAACAGTGAAGACCGGTGAGACGTCTCGGCGGATGGTCGTGACTTCTACGTAATTGACCGCTTTCGGATCTGCTGTTGTGGTGCATGCTTGCCAAGGATCTGGATTGGCCAGAGGTGTCTTGCAGAACCTGATCCGCTGAATTTGCAGCCCTTTCGCTTCCACGTTTGACCAACGCGGATCGTTCCTCAGGAGATTGACCGCCGCAACCGAGGCGGCGTCCATGCCACTTTGGGTTCCATCAAGCTCTTTGGCGCCAGCCAGCGCGGCGGCGTCGGCTAGGTCCTGCAACTCATTGTTGACGGTGTAGGCTCGGCCGCCATCAAGCACGAGACCTATGATCCCCATCATGACGGGAATGAGCACCGCGAAAAGGATAAGCACCGTGCCCTCTTCACTACGAAGAAAGCGAAGCAATGCTTTAAGATAAGAGCGCCTTTTCATTGGCCCACAATGTCCCCACACCGAGCCTATTTCTTTTCTATCAAAGCATATTCGCCGGAATACAGCAACTTCTTCCACATAATCCGGTTAATTCAGCAGCATCGGCAAATATGAGTATCCGGCAAAGCCGCTAGTCGACTTGGTATCCAAGCGCACGGCATCGATCGAACGTCCAGCGCTGGGCTACTGTATCGAACTCCTTTTGCCCTTCACTAATCTTCTGAGCATTTAACCTCACGCGCTCGCAGGAAACATAGTCGACGACGGCTGGAGGCTCTGATGTGTCCTGGAGTCCCTTGAGCGCCAACATCCCGTAGTAAAATGCGGTCCAGGCACCGATGATCATGGCGACATTGATAAGGATGCGTCTCGTCATCACTGCCCCGATTCAGTGTGGGCGGAACAACGATCCTCGATCATGTTATTCCTGGACGAGCTGGCGGCCAGTCCCGATCCGGCCGCCACCCGTGGGCGAGCCTCTTCCGAGACTTCTGCTGTTGATCTCCAAATGTCCGCTTTCGATGTGGATCACGACCTCCAATCTTTCCGAGCGCCGCTCTTGGCGCAACCACCACCTCGAGCGCGGTCATCGGCAATGTCTGCTATCAGGAAGCCGCAAAGCTGTTCTTTACGACCGTGACGTGCCCCGGCAGAATTGGCTGCAATTGCGTAACAAGACCCCCAAACGCCGAGTGAAGGCGAAGCTGCGGGAGGATCGCACCGTCGCCCTCCAGGTCAACGAGACCTGGGCGATGGACTTTGTCCACGACCAACTGGCCACCGGTCGCAAGATCCGGATCCTGACCGTCGTCGATACCTATTCCCGGTTCTCGCCGGCCGTCGATCCGCGGTTCAGTTACCGAGGGGAGGATGTTGTGCTGACGCTTGAGCGGATCTGCGGCAATGTCGGCTATCCGAAGACCACCAGGGCTCGGAGTTCATCTCCCGAGATCTCGACCTGTGGCCTATCAGAAAGGCGTTACGCTCGACTTCTCGCGGCCGGGCAAGCCGACGGACCACAGCTTCATCGAGTCATTCAACGGCAAGTTCCGCTCAGAGTGCTTGAACACGCACTGGTTCATGAGCCTTGACGACGCCCGAACGAAAATGGAGGAATGGCGTAGAGACTATAACGAGGTCCGGCCACACAGCGCGATTGGCAACAAGCCGCCGATTTCGCTCATGAATGGCTCGCCGACGTCCCCGTCGGCATGAGCCCTAACCCCGAAAAATTCCAGCTCCCGCGCACTTCAGCCAACGCCGGAAACGAACTCAAAACTGGATAAAAGCTGGGGGCAACGTCAAGATCACCGGTCTTTCGCGTACGACACTCTGGTGCTACGTGAGGGACGAGAAAATTTCGGCGCCGAGGCGCACGCCCGGAGGTAGGTTGGTGTGGTGGGCGGCCGACGTGTACCGTTTCGAGCTGCCGCTTGCCGGAAAGGGAGGGCTGCCACCGGGGGGACACCAATGATCCGCCTTGAACAGGCGCTGCTGCCCAGTTTGTCGCCCACCAATAATCATTCATTGCGGCAAACAAAAAAGCCCGCCATCTCGTTGAGACAACGGGCTTGATTTGGTTGCGGGGGTTGGATTTGAACCAACGACCTTCAGGTTATGAGCCTGACGAGCTACCGGGCTGCTCCACCCCGCGTCAAGGATTGTGCAGGTTGTGACCTGCGAGTTCCAAAGCAAAGGGCCGCTTTCGATTGTGTCGATGCGGCCCGCGGGTCCCGTTGGTGCGGGCCTTTTGTCGTTTTCGAGAAGATTTAGACATGCATTTGGCAGACCTGGCAGCGACTTACTCTCCCGCGTCTTGAGACGAAGTACCATCAGCGCTGGAGCGTTTCACGGCCGAGTTCGGAATGGGATCGGGTGCAGCCGCTCCGCCATAACCACCAGGTCGGCAAAGTGCATGTTTATCGAGAAGCTGTGCTTTTAGGGCCTTGCTGGCATCATCGCTTTTGCGATGAGCATTGATAATGAGAACGATCAAGCCAATCGAGCTATTAGTACCGATAAGCTTCACACATTGCTGCGCTTCCACACTCGGCCTATCAACGT
>NZ_JARXVF010000010.1 GCF_029892515.1 Pseudaminobacter soli (ex Li et al. 2025)
AACGGTCCTGGTAACGGCACATTTCTTGACCGCGAGGTTGCGAGCTGCCTGAGCCAGCAACAACAGCACCAAGTAGCGCTCCGGCACCAGCGCCGATTACTGTGCTCTTCGTGTCGCGGCCGATAGCCTGGCCGATGAGGGCACCGCCGGCTCCGCCGATTAGCGCTCCCGTTCCAGCTCTCTGTTCAGTTTGAGAACAGCCGGCAAGTGCGGTGGTGAGTACGAGGGCGGCGGCAGTCAGAGTTTTGTAGAAGTTCATAATCCTCTCCGTGGAGCCCCAAAACAGGGTAGGGCAAAATAGCCCGGCGACATGAACGCAGCCTGACTAAGCCGTTCATCCCGGAGAGGGGAAGGGGAGCCGCACCCATGCCCACGCACCTCTGTCTTGGGTCCTTCCTAGATCAAAAGGCAATGCGTATGCACAGGCCTGCTTCAAGTCGAACGTTGGCGATGCCGAGCGCTCAAAAAGCTTGTCGCTTGTGTAAGATGCTGGCTCTGAGCATGATGACTTATGCTGAAGTCAATCGCAGTCATACTGCTTGCCTCCTCGGCTGGCGAGATGTCCAAGATTCAAGTCGATACAGATCGACTGAAGCAAGAGTTAGACTCGGGCGCGAGCGTTCTACAATCGCTCCGCAAGAATGGCGACAACAACGCAATTGTCCACGTCCGGTTTGTCGGTGATGTCAAGAACATCAAGGACCTCACGGAGCAACTACCGAAGTTCGGGTGGCGAGTTATTCAGATAGTCCCGGAAGCCGGTCAAAGTGCCTTGGACATGCGGCGAGAAGTTCCACTGGGTCGAACATGCTGAGCGCAGCACGATCTACAACGCCGCGCAACGGCGTGGCGCTGGAAGGCGCGCGGCTCTACGTCAACCTCTTCCCCTGTGCCGATTGCGCGGGCGCGATCGTGCAATCAGGGGGCGTCCATTGTCCGCCGATCCTGACCATCGGGTTATGCTGCGCCGTATCATCGAAGGCGAGCGTGCGCAGGCACCGCCTTCACGCCCCTGATCGACATGCCCGAACTCGGCAGAATGTCCGCTTCAGCCAAATGTGTTTCGAAAGCTGACCTGCAGCTTTCGGCCCTAAACTGCCCGTCTGCTTCGCGAAGGCGCCTTAGCCATTGCCCAAAAGCAGACGTCAGCCACACAAGCTAGAGGTCGAGCCAAAACACGTCATTCGGCGAACGGCATGGCAACTTCCGCTCTTTGGGGACCTGCCGGGGCGAGGACCTATCGGGGCCAACTGCCTGGCAAATCCAAGCGATATAGCGGATTTTGAACAGCAGTTGTTCTGACCGTTGGTCACAAGCTGCTCGACCTCGGGCAGGATCTTGCCTCCCATCGCCTGCTCTACAACCTTTCGGTCGAGGCCACGGCTCTTCCACGGCCGTAGCATACATTCCCTCGCCGATCCGAGAAGACGGAGGAACCGCGATCCTTCGAACCCAGCGCGTTCTCCGCAAGCAGAAGGGTCACATAGGCTGAAACGCCACGCACGTCGCGCGTCGGCGAGAACTCACAAGGACCCCATCAGCGTCCCTTCCGCGCCCTTGCGCGGAGGTCGCCCGGTGTCGTCTCGAAGCGCCGGCGGAACACGCGGTGGAAGTGCGAGACGGTCGAGAAACCGCATTCATATGAGATTTCGGTGACGCTGCGGTCCGAGTGGCGCGGTGTGGTCAGCATTTCGCGCGCGCGTGTCAGGCGGCGCTCGATCAGCTCGTCGGTGAAGGATGTCTCGAACTCGGCGAACAGCGTCTGGGCGTAGCGCGGAGAGATCGACAGGCGCCGCGCCAATGTCGTCAGGGTGAATTAAGGCTCCATGAAGTTGCGGTCCATTTCCGTCTGGATCGCCCTGAAACGCGCCGCGCGCACGCCGGGATTCTCGGGCCTGCCGGAGAGGTCGCCGCCGGTCGTGACCCACATGACCAGGTCAGACAGGTGGCCGGAGACGAATTGCGGCAGGCCGTCGAGAGCCTCCTCCGGACAGGCAAGCAGCGCCTGCACATAGGCGAGCAGCAGGGCCGTCGCGCCTGAAACCGGAAGAAGCTTCATGAAACGGTCCTCGAAGCCCCGGTTGCGGCGGGAAAGCTGGAGGCGCGGCACCTGCACGGCTGTGAAGTCGCACGGGCTGCCCACACGCATGACGCCGCGCGAGGGCTCGCATTGCTCGATCACGCCGCGCTGCCGGGCGGGCAGTCGAGGCTTCTACCTTTCTGCTCGATGCGCATGGGCGCCTGGCCGCTGTTGAGGAACAGGACGGCATTGTCGGTGTTTTGCTCGGCGATCTCGGCGGGGCTGCGGGTGATGGAACGCACCGTCCCGCGGATGCTGCCGGCGGCCGCGTCGCCGGTCAGGAGGATGTTGAGCCTGCCGGTGAATTCGGCGCCGGGGTCGCTGTCGGCCCTGAGCCGGACATAGCCGCTGGAGAGCGAGTCGATCCAGCATTCCTTGCGACTTGGCGCATTTCCCGGCAGTTCGGTGGAATCGAAGACGATGTGGCGCATGGTGAGCGGCGTGTTGTCGAAACAGCCCTGATTACAACGGTTTCTCGTGCTTTTCCATGCGCGAAACGCTTCTCGCGCCTGCGCGAAAGATCAATGCGCACCGTCCAGGCGCAAAGTCCGGGACGGTGGCGGCGGTGTTGCGCGGGGGCAACAGGCGGGCGCAGGCGCCGGCTCGGGCCCCGCCAGTGCGCCAAAGGCAATCACGGCCTGCGTGAAACGCGACGACAGAATTCGCACTCCTTCCTAATGCTGCGGCCTATTGCCTTGCGCAGGCGGCATATCGAGGGGGACGATCAGTGACGACATATAAGGGCATTTCCGGCAGGCGTCGTCGTTTGCCGCGCCTTTCCCTTCTGGCGGCGACCATGCTGGCAGGGCTGCCGATGGCGGTCGCACCTGCCGCCGCGGCGGCGAATGACTGGACGGGGGCGCAGTCGGGCGACTGGAGCGATGGGCAGAACTGGAGCACGAACGCGGCCCCCACCAACACCGACACGGCGACCGTCGACGGGCCCGACTCCACCATAAGCGGAGGGGCGGCGGCCGATAGGGTCTTTATCGCCGCGGCAGCCAACGGGGTGCTGAATGTCAATGGCGCGACCGCGCAACTCGGCGTGACGGGCAGTCTGCTTTCCGGCACCGGTGCCCGCGGCATCCTCAATGTGGTAGGCACGGGCAAGGTGCAGCTCGGCGACAAGCTGATCCTCGGCGACACGGCCGGCAGCGTCGGGCTGGCGACGGTCGGCGGCGTGGGCAGTACGCTGGAGGCCACGGGCGATATCTGGATCGGCCACAATGGCAGCGGCAGCCTTGCGGTGGAAAATGGCGGCGCGATCACGGCGGCCGGCAAGGTCATACTGGGCCTCAATGGCGGCAGCAGCGGTCTGCTTCAGCTCGCGGGCAGCGGATCGAAGCTGGATATAGCCAGCGAACTGTGGGTCGGGGAGAACGCTAGCTCCATACTTACGATCACGGGCGGCGCCAGCGTTTCGGACATGCGCGGCGCTCTGGCCACCAACAGCGGGACGGCGAACGGCATCGTGCTGGTGGACGGCCCAGGCTCGACCTGGGCCAATTCCGACACGCTGCGCATCGGCGTGTTGGGCAACGGCTCGCTCACGATCCTGCATGGCGGCGCGGTTTTCAGCGACAGCGCCGACATCGCCTTCGGCGCGAAGTCGATAAGCGGGGTGGAGGTGAAGGGGCAGGATTCCGCCTTTGCGGTCGCCAACACGCTCAATGCCGGGCAGGCCGGCGAGGGCACGCTCTCGATTCTGGAGGGCGGAACTGTTACCAGCAAATATGGCAACATTGGCACAAGTCCCGGCTCCAAGGGCCATGTTCTGGTGGATGGGGCGGGAAGCGCCTGGGCGATGGGCGTTGGGCTGACGGTAGGCGCCTGGAGCGCGGGCGACCTGACGATCTCGAACCAGGGCAAGGTCACTGACAATTACGGCTTCATTGGCAATGTAGCGAGCGGCAGCGGCTCAGTGGTCGTCGACGGCGCGGGGGCGTCCTGGGTGAACAGTCAGGACATCCAGGTCGGTGTCAGCGGAGCGGGCTCGCTGACGCTGAAGAACGGCGGCGCGGCCTCCGCCGGAATGCCGGTACGGGTCGCGGTCGATGCCGGCTCGAGCGGCGAGGTCGATATAGGCGGCGGCCTGTCGGGCCCCGCCGCCGCCCCCGGAACGCTGGATGCGCCGGCGCTGGTGTTCGGGGCGGGCAGCGGCCTGCTCACCTTCAACCACACGGCGGACAACTATGTCTTCGCTGCCGCGATTAGTGGGATCGGCGGCATCAACCAGATTGCCGGCACCACTATATTGACCGGGGGTTCGAGCGGCTTTGCCGGCGAAACCTCCGTCGCCGGCGGCACGCTGGTCGTCAACGGCACGCTGGGCGGCGAGGTGGATGTCGGGGCGCATGGACGCCTCCAGGGCTCGGGCACGGTGGGCAGCCCCACCGGCGCCACCTTCATCGCCGGCACAGTGGCGCCGGGCAATTCGATCGGGACGCTGCATGTGGGGGGAGATGTCACCTTCGCGACCGGTTCCGTCTATGAGGTGGAGGTCGATGCCGCTGGCGCTTCCGACAAGTTGGAGGCGAGCGGCGCGGCGGCGATCAATGGCGGCACGGTCAAGGTCTTGGCCGGGGCGGGCAATTATGCGCCGGCCACCACCTACACCATCCTGACCGCCGCCGACGGGCGCACGGGCACCTTCGGCGGTGTCACCTCCAACCTGGCCTTCCTGACGCCCTCGCTGGACTATGACGCCACCCACGTGACGCTCACGCTCACCCGCAACAACACCGGCTTCACCAATGTCGGCGTCACGAGGAACCAGATCGCCACGGGCGGCGGGGTGGAGAGCCAGGCCGGCGGCGCGGTCTACAATGCCGTGCTGGGCCTGACGACGCCGCAGGCGCGCGCCGCCTTCGACGTGCTGTCCGGCGAGATCCACGCCTCGGTGCGCGGCCAACTGATTGAAGACAGCCGCTTCCTGCGCGACGCGGTGGACGAGCGCCTGCGCGCCGCCTTCGCCGCGCTGGGCGCCTCGGCTGCGCCGGTGCTGGCCTATGGAGCGGATGACACCCCCGTCGCGGTCGCTCCCGACCATGCCGGCCCGGTGGTCTGGAGCTACGGCTTCGGTTCGCGGGGTTCGGTCGACAGCGACGACAACGCCGCTAGTCTTGAACGCTCCACCGGCGGCCTGCTGATCGGGGCCGATGGCCTGGTTGGCGACTGGCGGGTTGGGCTTCTGACCGGCTACAGCCGCGCGAACTTCCGCGACGACGGCCGCGCCTCGTCCGGCTCGCGCGACAGCTATCATCTCGGCCTCTATGCCGGCTCCGTCTGGGGCGTTTCGGGCGGCGAACTTGCGCTGCGCTCAGGTGCGGCAGTGAGCTCGCACGACATCGACACCAGCCGCGCGGCCGCCTTCTCCGGCTTCTCCGAGACGCTGGAGGGCAGCTACCGCGCCCGCACCGCGCAGGCCTTCTCCGAATTGGGCTACAGCGTGAAGGCGGCCAGGGTCGATCTCGAGCCCTTCGCCAACCTCGCCTACGTGAACCTTTCCGCCGACGGCTTTAAGGAGACCGGCGGCGCGGCCGCCATTGCCGTGCGCGAGCGCACCAGCGGCGTCACCTTCACCACGCTCGGCCTGCACGCCGCCGCCGACCTGCCGCTGGGCGGCCTGACGGCCACCCTCCGCAGTACGCTGGGCTGGCGCCATGCCTATGGCGACGTCACCCCGCTGGCCACCGCCGCCTTCGCCGGCGGCGCCGCCTTCACCGTGGCCGGCGTGCCGGTGGCCCGCGACGCGGCGGTGGTGGAGGCCGGGCTCGACCTTCCGCTGGCGCCAGCCGCCTCGCTCCGCGTCGCCTATGGCGGGCAGTTCGGCTCCGGCCTTTCCGACCATGGCGTGAAGGCGACGCTGGACTGGAAGTTCTAAGAGCGCGTTCTGAAAATCGTTGGATAGGGGGGCCGCCGGGTCGTTACTCGTCATTTATATGCGGAGGTTCTTCCTCACTTGGTGGCGCGAAGGTAGCATGCGTGCCATCAGCAGTTCAGGGCCTGCCCTGTCGTACATTGCGCTTGAGCGTCTGAGGCGGTTGATCTGCCCTTCGGCCTGTGTCCGTTGCTCCAGGGGCAGCTCAATGGCGTTGTTGACGGCATCGTTGTCTCTGCGCAGGACGCGGGCGAACCGCATGATCGGAATGAGACCCACTAAATGGGCGGCAGGTATCGGTCCGCGACAGAGTTAACTCGAATGGCTACAAAGAGGTCGAGAGCTGAATAGCAGCTCAAGTTCATTCCCATCCAAGAGCAGTCAGTCGGGTTTCAGCCCGCAACAGCCGCGCCCAGCAGCTACCTGTTCATGTCGGCCAATGCGCCACGCATGGCCGTGCTGGTGATGCCGAACATGCCCCCGTAGGGAATTTCGAGGTCAACGATTGCGAACATAACGCTGGAGATCGCGATGACCCCGATCGCCAGAACGACGGCTCCAACCAGGCGTCGCGGGATCTGGAGTCCAAAGCTGAGGAAGACGAGCGCCAGCCAAAAGCTCAGTATCCCGCTGAACCAGCCTGGCGAGGTTCCGATTGCATCTTCGATGACCGCCCAGCGGCTTGCCTGTACCAGGCCAAAATCCGTTCGGCATCTTGCGGCTATGTTCGCATACGATGCATCGCTCGGCGCTGCTGTATCGATCATCAAGCCGATTTCATTCATGAGAGCGCTCAATGTGGCATCTTCGCCGATGGTTGCCATTCCCCTCGTATCGGGCGTGCCTGGCACGAGCGGCGCAGGTTCGTTCCGCCACGTGCTGGCAATGACGGCGGCCGTATATTGCCGCAGACGGGTGCGAGCTGGCTCCATTGCGGGACCAAGGCCGCGCAGGCACTGGTCGAGGCGCGCCAGCTTGGCAGCATAGACCGAGCGGTCTTTGTCGGCGGCGTCGAATGCGGATCTTGCCGTCGACAGTTGCAGACCGAGAACCAGGGCGGCAAAAGTGACGAGAAGTCCCGTCACGAGCCTCAGCGCATCCATGTTCTCCTTCGACAGATGCTCCTCGTGGAGACGGGTGCGCAGGATCATTCCGCAGATCGCGCTCAGGCTAAAGAGCAGCAAGAAAGCCAGCCCGTACAGGAATTCCATGATGCAAAATGGCCAAGAACCGCATGAGCCTGGAAGTCAAAGACTATCATCGACTTAGCGCGGCGAAAATTATCGGCAAGAGTGGCTGGGATGACAGTTACTAGCAACCGCAGCCCTCGACAGCTCTGTTTTGCACGGAGAGCAACAAGCCTGGGGTTTGTCCCGTGAAGGGGCCCTCCGTAGGCCGCACCGTGGATGACCACTTTGCGCCCGGTCTCGGCCATTGAAGTTAGCTCTGTCACTGCCTCAAGGCGCAGTTAACTGGCGATCGCGCTGGAGTCACGGTTGCGGCACTTCCAGACGTTAGCGACGCAATCAGTCCATCTTTGGCTTCATGGGTGCGAATCCTGAATCGCTGCAATGCAGCTATATTCGTGTGGATACATCGACTAATCCGCTAAGCGACACAGAACCGGCATTCCTGGCCAAATACTTCGGCAAAAGGCCACGCTTTCGGGAAAAAATGCAGGCGGCGGCTTGCAAACGCCAACACGTGTTATATTCAGCGAAATATATTGATGCCTTTTTATGGGTTGGTCATCGCCCGTGGGAGGGGGCAACTGGGCATCCTTGACACCTGGGAAGTCCAGTCAGGCGATGATCGGGACGGAGCATTTGAACTATGCGTTATATTGCAATGAATATATTGATTGAGTTGCTCGCCAGCACGATCCTCATACAGAACGTGCATGCGCAAGACACCGAACCGCAGGTGGAGGTGAAGGCCGAAGACGCCAAGAAGCCGCAGGCCGGCAACAACGACGTGTTTGAGTTGGGCAAAATCACCGTTCACGGCGGTGAGGGTGGAGAAGGTGGCACAAGCGGCCTGGCCGTTTCCTAGAGCATCGTCACCTCGGAGGAGGTCTACAAGACGAATCGCAACACGCTCGACGACGCGGTTTCCATCGTTCCGGGCGTCAGCACCGCCAACACCGGCGGCAGCCGCAACGAGCGCCTGATTTACGTCAGAGGCTACGACCGCGGGAGGTCGACGTTCGGGGCGACGTACCCGCGCTACACGCGGGCCAATACAGAGGCGAGCCAGTTCCGGCCGGTACCTGTATGGTCGGCCACGTGCAGCCAGCCGTAGTGCGGCAGCACGCCCGGCTTCTGTTCGAGGTGCGCCAGCCAGTCTAGGAACACATTCCGCTCAGCCTCGTCCGGGAATAGATAGCCAACGTGTTCGAGAAACAATCCGATGTCGGCCTTGGCCTGAGAACGGACAAGCGGCCTCCAACTGTTCACGGCGGTTTGGCCTTCCGGATCGCGGCAGAAAATTCCGGCGCCGGCATGAAAGGGGCGGGTCATCACCGTCTTGCGGTTAGCGTCTCGCTGCCAGATGACAGCATTAGGCACCGGGCGAGGGCGACTTCCTCCTTCCTCCATCGTCGTTGACGCGGAGAGGAGCGAACGCAACTCCTTCCACGTCAGGAACATGCCGTGGTCGCCAATGTGAGCCACTTGCTCGCCGGTCGCGATCCAGACGAGGTTGCTCAGCATCTCCTCGACCTCCATGATCGGGGGGAGAACGCTCATGGCTTCCGGCTGCTGAATCCGGTCGTTTTCTTGCTTCTGATGCCGTCGGAGATCTTCATTCCGCACAGCTGTCTCCGCCTCGCCCTCCTACGGCAGCAACTCGTCGCACTTCTCCGCAGACACAGTCACCACAATGGCGCTGCCGATGGCTTCCTCCACCAGATCGAGGATCAGCTCGGCACGGTCGGCAACGCCACGGCTGCCATCCTACCGGCGGAGGTAACGGCTTTGTCCGCAGCGCGCTGGCCGGCGAGGTTCTCGTCATGGTCGGCCGCGATGATAATCAGCGCTTCAGGCTGGCGCTCGCGGATAGCAGCAGCTACCGGCGCCAGATTCTGCGCGTCGAAGCAAGCCAGCACGCAATGTCCAGTAGCCTCATGTACGCTTGCAGCGGTGCCGAACCCCTCGGTCGAACTCCCACGATAGAGACATGCAGACCTTCACCCACGTGTCGCGATCGACATCGGCCGGGATGTAGCTCAAGGAAGTGCGGACGCGATGCACGGCTTCTTGCCCTGGATGCGCGGCATCGGTGCGTTCATCATGCGTGCGCCTCCGCAGCAAGGCGCGCCTCGGCCACTAGATTGGCCAGCACCGCGTAGTCGGGCACTGGTGCGAAGCGAGGGGTGGTGGGGCTTCGTCGGCTCTCATGCCGTCGGCAAGACCTGGCTCAAGCCCCGGTTTCCTCTGGGGCAGGGCGAAAAGTTGGCGTCGCCCGCGGAACTGGTGACCCAACCAAGCGTTGAGCGCTGCCTGCATTGCTTAGCAAAATGGAGATCACGATGCTTAGAACAGCAATTGTAGGGGTCGCGGCCCTCCTTATCGGTTCGTCCACGTTGGCCTATGCGCAAACCGCTGCTCCCACGGATGCGCAGGGAGCTTCAAACGACTGGAAGGAATTAACCAATGTGCGGGTCGACCTGGTGAAGGCGGCGTTACAACTGACGCCGGAGCAGCAGAAGTTGTGGCCGGCAGTGGAGACGGCCATAAGGGCGCGGGCCGAAGCCCGGCGTGAACGCATCGAAAACATGCAAAAGATGCAAAGCGATCAGCCCGATTTCTTCGATATCCTGCGCAACCGCGCCACCAACATGGCCCAGCGGGCCGCCAGTCTGAAGCAATACGCCGACGCCTGGGAGCCGCTCTATAAGACCCTCGACGACAAGCAAAAAGCGCGGCTGCGCTTCGTGACGATGGCTACCGTGCACGAGGCCAGAGATTGGATGGCAGAGGAAGGCTACGGCGAATAACGCAACTCGGCGAATTCAACCGAGATCCTATCCGCGTGCGTCTAAGCGTACTGGCCTGGAACAACCCGTCCCGGGGTCCGAGGCGGGTTTTTGCACATTTCGCCAGTCGTCTGGCTGCAGCCTTGTTCCGGAACAATAGCATCGGTGCCGCATTAGCTCGGCACGCCTGCAATTTACTCTTAGCATCGTGTCTGCTCGTCGTCTCACCCGAGGAGCAGGGCTTATTCGCGGTCGCCACTTTGCGTTTCAGTGCGCCGTCTTGACCTTTGGTTTCTTACTCTTCGGAGGTGCAGTGCTCTCTGGCTCAAGGCTCTTACACACGATGCCGGCGACGTTTTCCTTTGGTTATCGCGGCCCGTGCTGGCAGAGCCTGAAAAGGGCCTCACGGATGCTGAGATCGGCGGGGCCTGTCATGATGGGCGCGTGGTTACTCGAGTTCGCACCTCGACTAGGGAAATCGAATTGAGTTCGCACCTCGAATTCGAGCTCAGCGATAAACGCCCGACGCGCTTGTTAGTGCACACAACGCTGCACACGAAAATAAGCACTTCGATTTTCTCAGATCCTCCGCGAACCCGAACAAACCGCCCCGAGCGGCTTTGTCGTGCCCAGGGCACGGCGAAGCGTAGACCGGCAAGGACGCGCCGGCGGTCGCTCGCCGCGCATCATGCGTCCCGACTTGCCTGAAGCCCGCCAACGCGACCACCAGCAGCGATGAGGCTCGATCCCTGCGTGGGGCCCGGTACGCCCGATGGATGGGGATTCGTTCACCAGGGCAGCGGAGAGGCGCAACAGACGACCCGCGTGCCGGTTGACGAATTGACAGCCGAGATGGGCGGGAGCCCCGGCGAAATCAGCTCGCCGATTGTCTCAACATCTTGACGACGCTAGTCACCCGAGCAAAGCGCTCGCTCGTGAGACCTGCTCCGCCTCGGGGAGGACACCGCTAACGGGGCGGGCGCCGCCTGCACTCCGCAAATTCCAACTCGTCTACACTTCTTCAATGGCGACGACGCGCAGAAATCCCACTCCAGCCAACCCAGCTTGGCACCATGACGGCTGAACCGGCCACCAGGGGGGGTAGCCCGCGATTTGTCGCTGGCTCATGTTAGCTGATGCTCTTTATCATGGCATATTGACATCAATATAGCATTGGCTATGTTTCGCGGAAGCAGGCTGAGGAATTCAATAGTGGACAATGTGTCGGTACAGACGCTGTCAGAACGTACGGATGCGCGCATACGCGAGGTGTTGACTGGTCGGCGTCGAGGCGTGCGCTCGAAGCTGCTTTTCGCGGGGCCGGCGGTGATCGCTTCGATCGCCTATATGGACCCCGGCAATTTCGCGACGAACATCCAGGCAGGCTCGGGCTATGGCTATTCGCTCCTGTGGGTGGTGCTGATGGCGAACCTGATCGCCATGTTGTTCCAGGCGCTTTCGGCCAAGCTTGGCATTGTCACCGGGCGCAACCTTGCCGAGATGTGCCGCGACGAGTTCTCGACGCCGGTTCGCTATGCGATGTGGGCGGTCAGCGAAGTGGCGGCGATGGCCACCGACCTGGCTGAATTCCTCGGCGGCGCAATCGGCCTGGCGCTGCTCTTCCAGATGCCTCTGATTGCCGGCATGGTGGTCACAGCGATCGTGACCTACGGCGTATTGCTTTTCGAGGGGCGCGGATTCCGGCCGATAGAGCTCATCATTGGCGCGCTCGTCGCAACCATCGGCCTTTGCTATGTCGCCGAGATGGTCATTGCACCTGTCGCCTGGGGGCAGGCAGCCGTGGGCATGGTCGTGCCGTCGATGCCGGATGCCGCAGCACTGATGATCTCGGTCGGCATCATCGGCGCGACCGTCATGCCGCACGCTCTCTACCTTCATTCCGGCCTGATGCAGAACAGAACCCGGGCGCGCGACGACGGCGAGCGGCGCACGCTGGTGCGCTTCTCGAACTGGGAATGCGTTATTGCGCTTACCGTCGCCGGTGCGGTCAACATGGCCATGGTGATCATGGCCTCGGCTGCCTTCCACGCTGGTCACCCCGACGTTGCCGAGATCGAGACCGCCTATCATTCGCTCACGCCGCTGCTTGGCGGGGCAGCCGCCGGATTCTTCCTCATCTCGCTGATGGCCTCGGGCATTTCGTCGTCCGCGGTCGGCACCATGGCCGGACAGATGATCATGCAGGGCTTCGTCGGCTTCCACATTCCGATCTGGGTGCGCCGCCTGGTGACGATGCTGCCGGCATTCGCCGTGGTTCTGATGGGGGTGAATACCACCGAAGCTCTGGTCTACAGCCAGGTCGTTCTGTCCTTTGCGCTGCCAATCCCGATGATCACACTCGTGATGTTCACCCGCAACCGCGCCATCATGGGGGACTTCGCCAACGGCCGGCTGACCGACATCCTCGCGATCCTGGGAGCGATCATTATCCTGTTCCTGAACGTCGTGCTGCTGCTCGATACGTTCGGCGTTCCGATCCCGGGCCTTGGATAGCGGTTGGTCCGAAATGGGCGGCGGGGTTTCATAGCTGAGCTGAATTAGTTATGGTCGAGGTTTAGTTTTTGACTGTGACTCTCGACTGCTCGAAGGTGCCCCGCCGCAATGAAATCGCGTACTTCCAAAGAAAGCCGTTCGGCCCCGACCGAAGTCGAGACGCAAGCCGAGGCCTTCCAGAAAAGTCGCGATGCCCGGCGGACCGAGCTGATGGAAGACTATGTCGAGCTGATTGCCGATCTGATCGAGCAATCGGGCGAGGCACGCCAGACGGACATCGCGCAACGTCTCGGCGTCACCCAGCCGACGGTCGCCAAGATGCTCAAGCGGCTCGCCGAGGAGAACCTGGTCACGCAGCGTCCTTATCGGGGCGTATTCCTGACCGAGGAAGGCCAGACGCTGGCGGCCGCCGCGCGCCGTCGTCACGAGATCGTCGAGGCTCTCCTTTGTCGCCTCGGCGTAGACCCCGACACCGCAAGGAACGATGCCGAGGGCATTGAGCATCACGTCAGCGAGAAGACGCTGGAGGCGTTCGAGCGCTTCCTGAAGAATGGCTGACCTGTCTCGGGGGTGCGAGCGTGTTCGCGCCCTAGACAACCTACTTTGACTAGGTCGCGTAGGCTTCCACGGTCGTCGACCGATTGAGGCTCTGCAGCGAAGCCGCGGGCGCTCCAGCGATGCGGCCCATTACGGCGCGCGCAAGCTCGGCGCCTGCCAGCCGCACGTCCTCATTCACCACATAGAGCTGTGGCCGCAAAAGGTGCAGCAGCCGCGACGACTGCTTTGAGACGATGTCGAGGTCGCTGCCGATGCTGAGGCCGGCATCCTCGACGCCGGCCACCAGGGCGAAGGCCGAAGCGCTCGCGCCGGATACGATGCCGTCCGGCCTGAGCGGGCGACGCATCAGCTCAGTGGTGCGTGCGCGGATGTGCTCGATCGAGTGGTCGACGGTGGCGGTCGGGAAGGGCACCTCGCTCAGGCCGCACTCGACCAGCGCGTCGGCGAAGCCGTTGCGCATGTGGTGGTAGTAGCTGAGATTGGCCGGCGGGGCGAGGAGTGCCAGCCGGCGCCGGCCAAGGGCGGCCAGCTTCCTCACTGCCTCGACGGCGAAGGCGTAATTGTCGAAGTCGTGGTAGGGGTGCTCTATGCCCATGTCAGTGCGGCCATGGGTGGCGAAGGGAAACCCGCGCTCGGTCATGTAGCGCACGCGCTTGTCGTCCGGCTCGGTACGCGAAACGATGATGCCGTCGGCGGAGGCCGTCTCAACGATATAACGAACCGGCTCGAGCGGATCATTGTTGCGCGAGTAAGGCGTGACGATGAGGTGGTAGGGCGTGGGCGCAAGCGCCTCCGAAATCCCGTAGATCATGTCGGACACGAAGCCGCCAACCTGCTCCTCGGTGTCGAGCACCAATGAGATGACGTTGGTCTTGCCAGTGCGCAGGCGTACGCCGGCGCGGTTGGGCCGATAGCCGATCTGCTTGGCGACAAGCTGCACGCGGCGGCGCGTTTCGGCGCCAATCTCGGGGGCATCCTTGAGTGCGCGGGAGACGGTAGTGACGCCGAGCCCCGTCATGAATGCAAGCGTCTTCAGCGTCGGCCTGCCGGCCTCCGCTTGCTCAAATCCTTCGGATTTTTCGTCTTTGTCCATTCCACCCGCCCGGCAGGCGCATAGCAGCCCCGAAACGCACCCGCAATTGCGGGAGAGGCCTGCGACGACGCATTTCGGAACGGTTTTAATCTGAAACGTTACAGAATGCGAGATGATCTGCGGTTCTGCTGTCGGTAGGTGAGGGAAGTCGCCAGCGGCAATCGATGGTCTTTCGGCCTGAATCTTGTAACGCATCAGGTTCTATTGCGCCTGCGAAGACAACGTTGCGATGCAAAATGGATTGCGAGGGGATTTTATTCGGCACGCGACAAAATGCCGCCTTCGGGCTTGCGCGGGTGAGGCAATTACCGTATCGAAAATCTGTAACGTTTCAGATTCTGGGAGGAACCGAAATGCTATACAGAAGCGTCACCGCCGTTTTGGCGGCGGCCGCAGCAGCTTGCGCCTTCACGGGCGTGGCGGCAGCGACGGATCTGGAAGTCACGCATTGGTGGACGTCGGGCGGCGAGGCGGCAGCGGTCGGGGAATTCGCCAAGGCCTTCGACGCCACGGGCAACCACTGGATCGACGGCGCGATCGCCGGTTCGGGCGGCACGGCACGGCCGATCATGATCAGCCGCATCACCGGCGGCGACCCGATGGGCGCCACGCAATTCAATCACGGCCGCCAGGCGGAGGAGTTGATCCAGGCCGGCCTGATGCGCGATCTCACCGATATAGCCACCAAGGAGAAGTGGACCGAGATCGTGCGGCCCAAGAGCCTGCTCGACAGTTGCACCGTCGACGGCAAGATCTATTGCGTGCCGGTCAATATCCATTCCTGGCAGTGGCTTTGGCTTTCCAACGATGCCTTCGCCAAGGCCGGCGTGCCGGTGCCGAAGACCTGGGACGAGTATGTCGCGGCCGCCCCCGCACTGGAGAAGGCAGGCATCGTGCCGCTCGCGGTCGGCGGCCAGGCTTGGCAGGCCTCGGGCGCCTTCGACGTGCTGCTCGCGGCTGTCGGCGGAACCGACGCCTTCCTGAAAGTCTATCGCGACAAGGACAAGAATTTTGCGGCGGGGCCTGAGATCGCAAAGGTGTTCAAGGCGGCGGACGACGCCCGCAAGATGGCCAAGAACACCAATGTTCAGGACTGGAACCAGGCCACCAACATGGTCATCACCGGCAAGGCCGGCGGCCAAATCATGGGTGACTGGGCGCAGGGCGAGTTCCAGGTGGCGGGTCAGGTTGCCGGCAAGGACTACACTTGCTTGCCTGGTCTCGGCATCAATCCGGTCATCGCAACGGGCGGCGACGCCTTCTATTTCCCGCTGCTGAAGGACGCGGAAAAGGCCAAGGCGCAGGAGGTGCTGGCGCAAACGCTACTCGACCCGAAGACGCAGGTCGCCTTCAACCTCAAGAAAGGCTCGCTGCCAGTGCGCGGCGATGTCGATCTTCAAGCAGCCAACGACTGCATGAAGAAGGGCCTCGACATCCTTGCCAAGGGCGACGTCATTCCTTGGACGGACCAACTGCTTTCACAGGATAGTCAGAAGCAGAAGGAGGATTTGTTCTCCGAGTTCTTCGCCAAGCAGGACATGAGCATCGAGGACGCGCAAAAGCGCTTCGCCGACATCATCGCTTCCGCCGACTGAGGCAATCTTACCCTCCCATTATTGGGAGGGTCGTGAACGAGGCGAGCGGGGTGGGGGTAGAGCGCTGTATCGCGCTCCCCACCTCGTCTTGAACATCTCGCTTTGCGTGAAGTTCTCACCGACCCTCCTACCCGGGGGAAGGTAAGGTCTTTCCGTCCGCCGCGCGAATGCGCTTCAGCGTACCGATGAGAGAAGCCCGATGAGCGAAAGCCAGACACGGCCTCCCAACAGGCTCCTGCGCAATCTCAACGCCAAGATCGCCTCGATCCCGATGATCCTGACGGCCGTGGTGGTCTTTGCCGGTGGCACGGTGTGGACGGTGCTCCACTCCTTCACCAACTCGAAGCTGCTTCCTCGGCTGAACTTCGTCGGCATCGACCAGTACACCCGGCTGTGGGCGACGCCGCGGTGGTTGGTCTCGATCGAGAACCTTTTGATCTACGGTGTGCTGTCGCTGGTTTTCTCGCTGGTCATCGGCTTCGTGCTGGCGGCTCTGCTTGACCAGAAGATCCGCTTCGAGAATACCTTCCGCACCATTCTGCTTTATCCTTACGCTCTCTCCTTCATCGTCACCGGGCTGGTGTGGCAATGGCTGCTCAACCCGGAACTCGGCATTCAGGGCGTCGTGCGCAACCTCGGCTGGACGAGCTTCAGTTTCGATCCGCTCTACGATTCCAGTATCGTCATCTACGGCATCCTGATCGCCGCCCTCTGGCAGGGCACGGGGCTGGTCATGTGCCTGATGCTCGCGGGCTTGCGCGGCATCGATGAAGACATCTGGAAAGCCGCTCGGGTCGACGGCATTCCGATGTGGAAGACCTATCTGTTCATCGTCATTCCGATGATGCGACCGGTCTTCGTCACCACGCTCGTCATCATCGCGTCAGGCATCGTCAGGGTCTACGACCTGGTAGTCGCCCAGACCAGCGGCGGACCCGGCATCGCCTCGGAAGTGCCGGCCAAATATGTCTACGACTACATGTTCTTTGCGCAGAACCTCGGCCAGGGCTTTGCGGCGTCCACCATGATGCTGCTATCGGTCGTCATCGTGATCGTGCCGTGGGCCTATCTCGAGTTCGGGCGGAGGCGCAGGGCATGAATATCGCCAGCAAAAGCCCGATCCTCACGACCGATGCCGACGGTTTTGCGGGTCCGCGTGGGCCAAAACCCCGCCGCATGCTCTCGCGCCGCAACATCATCGTCTACGGCACGTTGCTGGTGGTGGCGGTCTACTACCTGCTGCCGCTCTACGTAATGATCGTTACCTCGCTGAAGGGAATGCCGGAAATCCGGCTCGGCAATATTTTTTCGCCGCCGCTGGAGATTACCTTCGAGCCCTGGATCAAGGCGTGGTCCAGTGCCTGCACGGGGCTCAACTGCGACGGGCTTTCGCGGGGCTTCTGGAACTCGGTGCGCATCACCGTGCCGTCGGTGATCCTCTCGATCGCCATCGCCTCGGTGAACGGCTACGCGCTCGCCAACTGGCGCTTCAAGGGCTCGGAGCTCTTCTTCACGATCCTGATCGTCGGCGCCTTCATCCCGTATCAGGTGATGCTCTATCCGATCGTCATCATCCTGCGCGAGATCGGTCTTTACGGCAGCCTTGCCGGGCTGGTGATCGTGCATTCCATCTTCGGCATGCCGATCCTGACGCTGCTGTTCCGCAACTATTTCACCTCAATGCCGGAGGAGTTGTTCAAGGCCGCGCGCGTGGATGGCGCAGGCTTCTGGGGCATCTACCTGCGCATCATGCTGCCGATGTCGCTGCCGATCTTCGTGGTGGCGGTCATCATCCAGATCACCGGCATCTGGAACGACTTCCTGTTCGGCGTCGTCTACACGCGCCCCGAAACCTATCCGATGACAGTCCAGCTCAACAACATCGTCAACTCGGTGCAGGGGGTGAAGGAATACAACGTCAACATGGCTGCCACGCTGATCACAGGGCTGGTGCCGCTGATTGTCTATTTTGTTTCCGGAAAACTGTTCGTGCGCGGCATCGCCGCGGGCGCGGTGAAAGGATGAGCGCATGAGGGCAGAACGAGCCATCAACGCAAGTGTCTCCGTGCGCGACCTTTCGCTCAATTTTGGCGCCGTGCAGGTGTTGAAGGCGCTCAATCTCAACATCGCCGAAGGGGAATTCGTGGTACTGCTCGGACCGTCGGGCTGCGGCAAGTCGACTTTGCTCAACTGCATCGCCGGGCTGCTCGACATCACCGACGGGCGGATTTTCATCAAGGGTCGGAACGTGACCTGGGAGGAGCCGAAGGACCGCGGAATCGGCATGGTGTTCCAGTCCTACGCCCTCTATCCGCAGATGAGCGTGGAAAAGAACCTCTCCTTCGGGCTGCGCGTTGCCGGCCTGCCAAAGGATGAGATTGCGCAGCGTATCGCGCGTGCGGCGGAAATCCTGCAGATCGAGCCGCTGCTTCAGCGTAAGCCCGCCGCGCTCTCGGGCGGTCAGCGCCAGCGTGTTGCGATCGGTCGGGCGCTGGTACGCGATGTCGATGTTTTCCTCTTCGACGAGCCGCTATCCAATCTGGATGCCAAGTTGCGATCGGAATTGCGGGTCGAGATCAAGCTCCTGCACCGGCGGCTGCAGAACACGATGATCTACGTCACCCACGACCAGATCGAGGCGATGACGCTCGCCGACCGTATCGCCGTGATGCGGGGCGGCGTCATCCAGCAGTTCGATGCGCCGCAGGCCATCTACAACCGGCCGGTCAACCGCTTCGTCGCCGGGTTTCTCGGCTCGCCCGCCATGAATTTCCTGGAGGGGAAGATCGAGAAGAGCGGGCCGGAATTGCGCTTTGCGGCAGATGGTCTTTCGGTGCCGCTTTCCACCTATGCCTTCGCGGACGGCGCGCAAACGGCGCCTGGAGCCGCCGCGCTCGGCATCCGGCCCGAGCATGTGAGCCTGAACAGCGGCGACGGCTGGCCCTTTTCGGCGACGGCATCTGTGGACGTTGTCGAGCCGATGGGCTCCGACACGCTGGTGTGGCTAAAACTCGCCGGCCAGAAGTTTTCCGTGCGGATGTCTTCGGAGCGCGCGCCGCAAGCCGGCGACCAAGTCACCGTCGGGTTCGATCCGATGCGCGCCTCGTTGTTCGATGCCGCCGGAGATCGCCTTTGACGTTTTTTCTCCCCCAAGCAAATGGACGGACAGGATGAACTGGTCATTCCAACTTTACAGTGCTCGCAACTTCCTTCCCTGGCACGAGGTACTGACGATTCTCTCGACGAGCGGCTACAAGGAGGTCGAGGGTTTTGGCGCGGTCTATGAGGATCCAAAAGCTTTCCGCGCTGGGCTCGACAAGAACGGGCTTTCGATGCCGACGGCGCATTTTTCGATCGATGCGCTGGAGAACGATTTCGACGGTGTGCAGCGCACCGCCGAGGCGCTCGGCGTCAAGCAGTTGGTCTGTCCTTACCTCGCGGCCGAGGCGCGGCCGACCGACACAGCCGGCTGGCGCGGTTTCGGTGAGCGGCTGGCCATGGCGGGCGAGCGGGCGAAAGCGGCAGGCTATGGCTTTGCGTGGCACAACCATGATTTCGAATTTGCGCCGCTTGCTGACGGCTCCGTGCCGCAGGAGCACATTCTTTCCGCTGCGCCCGACATCGGCTGGGAGATCGATGTCGCCTGGATAGTGCGCGGCGGGGCCGATCCACAGCCCTGGATCGACCGCCACGGGCACCGCATCGTGGCCGTGCACGTCAAGGACATCGCCAAGTCGGGCGAGGGGCTGGACGAGGACGGCTGGTCCGACGTCGGCCACGGCACCATCGACTGGGCCGGGCTGATCAAGACATTGCGGGGAAAGACGTCGGCCAAGCACTTCATCATGGAACAGGACAATCCCAACGACGTCGAGCGCTTCGCGCGCCGTTCGATCGCTGCGGTCAAGGCTTACTAAGGGGAAGAAATATGGCAAGGAAACTGGGGGTCGGCGTCATCGGCTGCGGCAACATCTCGGCGGCCTATTTCAGGCTGGCGCCGCTGTTCCGCGGCATCGAGATGCGGGCATGCGCCGATATCAACATGAAGGCGGCCAAGGCGCGGGCGAAGGAATTTTCGCTGCGCGCCGAGACGGTTGAAGACCTGCTCAAGGCCGACGACATCGACATTGTCGTCAATCTGACCATACCGGCGGTGCATTACGAGGTGTCCAAGGCCGTCCTCGACGCCGGCAAGCATGTCTACTCGGAAAAGCCGTTCGTGCTGTCGGTCAAGGAAGGGCTGGACCTGAAGAAGCGGGCCGAGAAGAAGGGGCTGCGCATCGGCTCGGCGCCTGACACCTTCCTCGGCGGAGCGCACCAGCTCGCGCGCGACCTGATCGACAGCGGCAAGGTAGGCAGGATCACCAGCGGCACCTGCTTCGTGATGAGCCACGGCATGGAGCATTGGCACCCTAATCCTGACTTCTTCTTCCAGCCGGGCGCCGGGCCAGTCCTCGACATCGGTCCATATTACGTCACCAACCTGATCCAGCTTGTCGGTCCGGTCAGGCAAGTCGCCGCCGTCGCCACCACGCCCACTACAGAACGAACGATCCTATCCAAGCCGCGGGCGGGCGAAAAAATCCCGGTCAATACGCCGACGACCATTCACGCGATCCTGGAGTTTGTGAGCGGGGCGGTGGTGACGCTCAACACGAGCTGGGACGTGTGGGTGCATGCCCATCAGCCTATGGAACTCTACGGCGAAGCAGGCACGCTATTCGTGCCGGACCCGAACTTTTTCGGCGGCGAACTCAGCTACACCAATGCCGGCAAGGTGGTGAAGAAGCTGCCGAAGTGGGATCACCCGTTCGGCATCGAGAACGAGAAGCACTCGCACGGCATGATGGCCAACTACCGCACGGCGGGGCTCGCCGACATGGCGCTCGCCATCCTCGAAGACCGCCCGCACCGCTGCTCGATGGAGATGGCTCTGCACGCGGTCGAGGTGATGACCGGGATCCTGAAATCGGGCGAGACCGGCAAGTTCGTGGCCATGCAGACCACCTGCGAGCGGCCGGCAGCCTTGGGTGTGAAGGAGGCGAAGGCGCTACTGGCAAAGCGAGGGTAGCCTTTTTGCGGAAGAACGGTCGGCTTAGGCTATCGGTGAGTGCCGGTGGCCTCGCTCATTCGACTGGTTTGCGGCCCGCACCAGAGGACGGTGCCTACCCTTCGGCCTGCGAGAGGGTCGTCGCGGCAATCTTTGTCAGAGCCGCCGACAGGCCGGGCGTGCAGGCAAGTGCGGGCTGGCCCGATTGCCAGTTGCCGGTCAGCGGGAAGTCTGCGCTGTAGCCACCGGCCTCTTTGACCAGCAAGAGCCCGGCGAGCACGTCCCAGGCGAACAGATGTGCCTCGATGAAACCATCGACGCGTCCGGCCGCAACGTGGGCGAGGCCGCGGGCCGCCGAGCCGAACTGGACGAAGTCGCAGCCGGCATCGAGTAGGCGTGTAAGCAAGACGACATAGTCGGGCAGTGGCGCCTTGCGCGAATAACCGGCGTCGACCGTTGCCTCCGCGAGCTGGTTGGTATTGCTCACCTTGAGAGGAGCGCCGTTGCAGAAAGCACCGCGTCCGCGCCGTGCTGCAAACATTTCGTCGGCGGCAGGATCGAACACGACGCCAAATTGTGTGACGCCATCGACGCAGACTGCGATGGAAATCGCGAAACAGGCAATGCCGCGGGCAAAATTGCCGGTGCCGTCGATCGGGTCGATCACCCATGTCGTGCCGGAGATCGCGCCTGCCGATTCTTCGGTCAGGATGCCGTCATCGGGGAAACTCTCTGCGATCTTTGCGCGGATCAGGGTGTCGACGGCATGGTCGGCGGCGGTGACGAGATCGCGCGGGCCCTTCTGCGAAATGCTGAGATCGCGACTGCGGAAGTAGCGCATGGCAAGCCTTCCGGCCTCGCGCGCCATAGAAAGCGCGAAGGCAAAGCGCCGGCCCAGTGGATCGTCGTTCGTCGCGATTGCTTCGGCAACAGGGCGAGGGGTCATGCCCGTGTCCTCCAGCCTGCCTGTGCGGGCGGGCCGCCGAGCGCCGCCGAAATCCGGTCAGCATGATCGATCAACTTTTGCGCCAAGGCCGGCACGGCCGCATCGGGCAGCAGTTGCTTGAGCGTGGTAACACTGATCGCTCCGGCCGCTGCGCCATTGTGTCCAAAGACGGCTGCGGCAATGCAGATCACGCCTTCATGGTCTTCCTCATCGTCGATCGCATAGTTTCTGGCAGCGACGGTATCGAGGGCGGTATCCAGCGCCGGCAGCGTGCTCAGCGTTTTCGGGGTGCGTGCCGGCGTACCGATGCGTTCGAGCAGTTCAAGCGCCTCGCTGCGTGGCATGGCAGCCAAGAAAATCTTTCCGACCGCCGAGCAATGAGGGCGCTCCCGCCGTCCAAGCGCCGAATCCAGACGGATCGCGTCGGGCGCATCTGCGCGGCCGACAACGACGGCTGCATCTTCGTCCCAGATGGCAACGCGCGAGGTGATGCCTGTCGTCTGGGTAAGTTGGCGCAGGACGGGCATCGCGACATCGGCAATGCCGGTGCCCGACAAGGCCAGATCGCCCAGCCGCACCAGGGCGAGACCCAATCGATAGCGCTTGCCGAGACCTTCGCCGACGTCGGTGACGATACCGCGCGCCTTGAGCGTCAGAAGCGTGGCATAGGCCGCCGCCTTGGTGATCCCGACGTCATTCGCGAGGTCGGTCAGGCGTGCGCCGTTTTTTCCGGCCACCGCGATTTTCTCGAGAATATCGAGCGCACGGCCAACGCTCTGAACTCGATAGCGATCTTCGTTCATGTCCAAGAATTCCCGCCAAATGTCATCAGGAGGTCACGCAGCGATATTAAACGATGTTTTGTAATATTAAACAATAACCCTGAGGCACAGTTTTTGTGCGACCTGTCGGGGCCAATGATCGGGCGTCTGAGCAGACCATGCAGACAGTTACGTGGCCGGAAAGAATGCCTTCGGTGGCCAACCGCAACCCATCTGGCTATGTCGCGCAGACCGGTGACGGATCGGCAGTTGCGTGATGGCTGGCAGCGCAACTCATTCCCGGCTCGCCTGGATCGGTCTCGCGCCGTTCCTGGTCTTTGTTGCGGCCTTCGAGGTCCTGCCGGTGCTCACCTTGTTGCGCTCCAGCCTGACGGGCGAGCACGGTCTTACCTTCGGCAATTTCGGCCGAGCGATGACGCCGTCGATGCTGACGGCCTTCGCCAACAGCCTGCAGTTGGCCCTGGCAACAGCAGTTGGCGGAACAGTCTTCGGCACCATCGTTGCCTATGCGATCGCGACGTCATCCAGTCCGACGGCCCGCTATGCGCTGACCGCGCTCGCCAATGTCACGGCAAATTTCGGCGGGGCGCCGCTTGCCTTCGCCTTCGTCATCACGCTCGGCTCGACCGGTTTCGTCACGCTGCTGCTCGGCTATCTCGGGATTCACCTCTATCCCGACTTCCGCATCTATTCGATCACGGGCCTCGGCATCGCCTATCTCTATTTCCAGATGCCGCTCGCCATCCTGCTGGTCATGCCCGCACTGCTGGCGCTGCGGCAGGAATGGCGCGAGGCGGCGGCCATCCTCGGCGCCACGACTGTCCAGTATTGGACACGTGTCGGCTTGCCGATCCTCGCCCCGGCGATGCTGGCGAGCTTCTTCCTGCTGTTTGCCAATGCCTTCGGCGCCTATGCCACCGCCTGGACCCTGACAGGCTCAGACGTCAATCTGGTACCCGTGCAGATCGCGGCACTGGTACGCGGCGAGGTGGTGCTCGATCCCGCCTTGGCCGATGCGCTGGCAGTGCTTTCGCTACTCGTCATGGGCGGCTGCCTGGCCGCCTACCAGCATTTCGCCCGCCGCATGAGGCGCACGAAATGAGCGCCGGAGTTCCGACATGGCGGGCACCGGTCATCGGCTGCTTCCTGGCCTTCATGACCGTTCCGGTCGCGGCGACGGCGCTGTTTTCCTTCGCTACCCGCTGGGACCGGACGCTCTGGCCCGAAGGCTTTACGCTGGCCTGGTGGGCCAAGGTGACATCGCGATCGGCGTTTACCGACACGCTGCTGAATTCCTTCTGGGTGGCTGCGGTTTCCGTGCTCGTGTCGCTGGCGATCGTCGTGCCCGCGGCCTATCTCGCCCATACCCGGCTTCCCCGCGCCAAGCCCTGGCTCGAATTGTTTTCGATCGTGCCGTTCTCGCTGCCCGGGGTCGTTCTGGCGCTCGGCCTCATTCGCCTCTATTCGAAATTGCCCCTGCCGTTGGTCAATACGCCCAATATCCTGATTGCGGCCTATGTCATCGTCGCATTGCCGTTCATGTACCGAGCGGTGATGACGACGCTGGAGAGCGTGGACACGCGGACCCTGATCGAGGCTGCCCAAAGCCTCGGGGCCGGCCCAATCCAGATCTTTGGCTGGGTCATCGTGCCCAACATCGCCGTCGGCATCGTCAATGGCAGCCTGCTCGTCTTCTCCGCGGTGTTTGCCGAGTTCGTGCTGGCCAACCTGCTGATCGGCACCCGGTTGAAGACGTTTCCGATCTACCTCGTCGAATTCACGCGCTCGGATGCGCGCCAGGCCAGCGCGCTTGCGCTGATGAGTTTCGTCATCGCCTGGGTCATCTCGCTGGCCATTCTCTGGACGGCGGCAAGGCCGCGCAAGCCACAAAGGGGCGGAGGCCACGGCTGAGCGCGATCACGGATATGCCTCCGCGGGCGGGAGCGGGGTGCATCGGAATGGGCCCGCATTGGAGAAACACGATGAACGTCAAACTCACCGCCGCGCTGCTGGCCGGCGCCGTCGCTTTCCAGGTCCTGCCGGCAAAGGCCGAGGACACGCTGACCGCTGCCAAAGCCGAGGGACAATATGTCAGCTATGGCATGTCGGACGACTGGGTGAATCTCGGCACGATCTTCGAGACCATCGAGACGAAACACGGCCTCAAGCATGTCGACACCGACATGACCTCGGCCGAGCAGATCACGCATCTGCTGGCCGAAAAGGATGCGCCAGTGATGGATATCGCCGACATCGGCTATGACTTCACCGGCCGACTGCTGGAAAATGGCCTCGCCGCCACCTACAAGAACGCCTCTTGGGACAGCATCAAGGAGCAGTACAAGGACCCTGAAGGCCGCTGGGCCTCGTCCTACTGGGGCGCCATCGCCTTCCTGGTCAACAAGGACAAGGTGAAGGAACTGCCCCAGACGTGGAACGACCTGCTGAAGCCTGAATACAAGGACATGGTCTGCAGCCGCGACCCGCGCATCTCCACCTATGCCACCGCCTCGGTTCTCGCAGCGGCCTACGCGAATGGCGGCGGCGAGGGCAATGTGCAGCCCGGCCTCGCCTGGTTCAAGCAGCTGCGCGACAGCGGCAACCTGCGCAACGGCGTGGTTCTGAACGTCGCTTCCGTGCAGAAGGGCGAATGCCCGATTTCGCTGGTCTACGACTTCGACGGCTTTGCCAAGCGTGACGCGACCGGCATGCCACTGGAAGTCATAATTCCGACTGACGGCACCGTAGGCATGCTGTTTGCCCAGTACGTCAGCTCGGTCGCTCCGCACCCGAATGCCGCCCGCGTCGCGATCGACTTTCTGTTCTCCGACGAAGGCCAGACGCTGCTTGCCGAGGGCTATGCCCATCCGACCCGCGACGTCACCCTGCCCGATGCGGTGAAGGCCAAGATGCTGCCGGCGAGCGCCTATGAGAAGGTTCGCTTCCCGACTAATCTCGAGAGCTTCTCCGGTGCGGTCAAATCCATTGCCGAAGGCTGGGACAAGATCGCCAACGCCAACTGACGGCGGATCAGTCGAGCCCGCCGGTGCAAGCCGCGGGCTCGGCAACATCGCAATGAGTTCCTGATGCGCGCCGAATGGCGGCGCTACCGGGCAGGACAGGGCCATACAGTCGTCGCCGCCACATTCTTGCCCGCTTGCGGACACAATCGGTTAACAGACCGCTAAACAATTACCTCGTAAAAGAATGGCTGGGGCGGAATGCACCGATATTTTTGGCGGCATTCTTGTTGTGTATTGCGTAAAGCTCGTCTGGGGTAATCGACAATGCTGATTTTGGCGCGCCGGCATCTTCGCCGCGCTTCCACCGTCGCCGTTTTTGCGGTGTCAGCTGCATTCCTGGCCGCCTGTGCCTCGCCCACGCCGAAGGTTTCCGGCAAAAAGCGCCCCAAGGAGTATTTCGCGGAGTCGGAATATGGCGTGAAGGCCAGCCCTCGCGTGACCAACAAGCTCGCGAACCTGCCGCGTGGTGGCGGGCGAGACCAGCTTGGCCAGCCCTACATGGTGCGCGGCAAGATGTATTATCCGAAGGAAGATAAGAACTATAAGACGGTTGGACTGGCCTCCTGGTACGGCGATGCTTTTCATGGTCGCCTCACCGCCAATGGAGAGATCTACGACCAGACGCATCTGACGGCGGCGCATCCGACGATGCCGCTGCCGAGCTACGCCCGCGTGACCAACACGGAAACCGGAACTTCGGTCGTTGTGCGGGTCAATGATCGTGGCCCGTATTCCGATGGTCGTGTTATCGATCTGTCCAGGCGTGCCGCCGAAATGCTGGACTACATGCATGGCGGAACCGCCAATGTGAAGGTCGAGTATGTCGGCCGTGCCCCGCTGGAGGGCAATGACGATCAGTTGCTGCTTGCCTCCTATCGCCCGGGAAACAAGGTTTTCGATCCGTCTGACGGCCTGCCGACCGGCGTGATGGTCGCCATGAATGGCCCGACTCCAAGCGCTCGTCCTTCTGCGCCCGCGCCGGCATTTCGGCCGATCATGACCGATGCCCCGAGCGTGCCTTTCAGCCAGACCGTGGCCTACAGCGATGTCGTCCTGCCCGAATTCGGTCCGATCGTTCCGCAGCGCCCGACGGAAGGCCGGCTGCCTTTCCAGATGGCCAGCATGTCCTATGCCGACGAGCGCGTAACCAGCGCCGCGCGTGCCTTCGCGGCTGTCGACGGTGGTCGGATGTCGGCTGCGGATGTGGCCCATTCCTGGAAGCGGTTGAACCCGAATTTCTCGCCGGCCGAGATGACGGAAGCCTATATCGCCGTCGGAACATTTGAGAGCAAGGCGCAGGCAAGCCGCATCGCCAAATCGCTCTCGAAAGTCGGAAAAGTCAAAATCGAGACGTCGACCGTCGGCGGCAACAAGGTCTATGCGGTGAACCTCTTCGCCGACGGCCACGCCTCGCTCGACGCCATGCTCGAAAAGGCTTGGGCCAACGGCGCTGCCGACGCCATAACGGTTCGCAACTGATCGAACACTGTTGCGAAGCGGCGAGGGCGCTGTCCAGTATGACTTGATCCGTAGCCTGATAGCCTATCTTATTGTCTATCTAGCAACGTTTCGAACCGGACTGGGTCACATGCTGTCTCTAAGACCGTTCTCTTTCGTCGCGTTTTTGGGGCTTGCCGTTTGTCTGGCCCTTGCTGCGCCTGCACGGGCGCAATTGTTCGAAACCAAGGCCAAGGAAGCCTATATGATCGATGCCGACACCGGCACGATCCTGTACGCGAAGAACGCGGATGAGCCCATTCCGCCAGCCTCTCTCGCCAAGCTGATGACGATGGAGGTGCTGTTCAACGCGCTGAAATCCGGCCGTTACAAGCTCGACGACACTTTTGCAGTCAGCGAGAACGCATGGCGCAACGGTGGCGCTGGTTCAGGTGGCTCCACCATGTTCGCCGCGCTGAAATCCAACATTCGAATCGAGGATCTGGTGCAAGCCATTGCCGTCCAGTCGGCCAATGACGGTTGCATCATCGTCGCCGAGGGTATGGCGGGTACGGAAGAAAACTTTGCCCAGTTGATGACCGATCGGGCGAGGGAACTCGGGCTGACGAAATCAGTATTCAAGAACTCGACCGGTCTGCCCGCCGATGGCGAGGTCGTCACCGCGCGGGAGCTTGTCGAGCTGGGCATGCATCTCTGGCGCGAATATCCGGAATACTACAAGTATTTCGCCGAGAAGGATTTCACCTGGAACAAGATAACCCAGCGCAATCGCAATCCGCTGCTGACCATGGATATCGGGGCAGACGGCCTGAAAACCGGCTACACCAAGGATTCGGGCTATGCCATTGTCGGCTCGATCAGCCATGATGGAAGGCGGATATTCGCGGCGCTGAGCGGCATGTCCAGCGATCGCGAGCGTTCCGAAGAGTCCCGCAAGCTGCTCGATTGGGGTATGCGCTCGTTCCAGAGAACTGAGCTTTTCGGCGATGGCGAAGTGGTTACCAACGTCACCGTCTATGGCGGGGCCAGGTCCACTGTGCCCCTGAAGGCGAAGGGGCCGATTTCGGTTCTCGTGCCGATGACCAATCGCGATCGCCTGTCGGCTCGCGTCGTGTATGACGGTCCCATCATGGCGCCGATCGAAGAGGGCACCCAGATCGGCACGCTGCGAATCTCAGTTGGCGATACGCTGAGCCAGGAAACGCCGCTTTACGCAGCCGAAACCATCGGGCTTGGCACGCTGCAGCAGCGCGCGATCGATGCAGCTGGTGAATTGCTTGTCGGTTGGCTGCGCTGAGCGTGTGAAAGTGGACCTTTGCCCTCGATCGGCATAAGACACTCCTGTCGGCAAGGATATGTTGTCGGCACGAGTGAGGAAAACTGGATTGACGCGCGGGCTTTTCATCAGTTTCGAAGGCGGCGAGGGCGCCGGAAAGTCAACGCAGATCAAGCGGTTGGCAGATAAACTGCGTGCAAAAGGTTATGGACTGACTGTCACGCGCGAGCCGGGAGGTTCGCAAGGGGCGGAAGCCGTCCGCCATGTCATCCTCTCCGGCGCTGCGGAGCCTTTTGGGCCGAAGATGGAGGCGCTGCTTTTTGCGGCGGCCCGTTCGGATCATATCGAACAGGTGATCCGCCCGGCGGTCGAGCGCGGCGATATCGTGTTGTGCGACCGCTTCGTCGATTCCTGGCGCGTTTACCAGGGCGGGGCAGGGAACATCGACCCGGCTTTCATGGCAGTGATCGAACGGGTCTCGGTCAACGGCATGATGCCCGACCTGACCTTGATCTTCGATATCGATCCGGCGGTGGGCTTGCGGCGCGCAACCGCCCGCAGGGGCGACGAGGTTGCGGATCGCTTCGAGCGGGAAACGCTGGCGATTCACGAGGCGCGACGCGCGGCATTCCTGGAAATCGCCCGTAACGATCCCGAACGCTGCGTCGTCATCGACGCGGCGCAGCAACCCGATTCGGTCGAAGATGCCGTGACGGGAGCGGTCTTTTCTGTGATCGAACGAAAATTTGCGCCCTCTCGCAATGAGGCGCAGGAGGCATGATGTTCGAACGCATCGCACCCGAACAGCATGACACGCTGGACGGTGTGCCAGAACCATCCGAAAACCCCTTCCTCGTTGGCCACGAAGAGGCGGCCGGCGTAATCGCTTCCGCCTATCGCGCGGGCAAGCTGCCGCATGCATTGCTGCTCGCCGGGCCGCAGGGGATAGGCAAGGCAACCCTGGCCTTCCACCTCGCATACCATCTGCTCAAGAACCCGGCTCGTGAAACCGCGCCCCCTACCTTGACGAAACCTGATCCGGCGTCGCCCTTGTTCCGACAAATCGCCATGGGCGCGCATCCGGCGGTGCTTCACCTGACGCGGCCGCTGAACGACAAGACCAAGTCTTTTAAGACGGTGCTGACCGTCGACGAGATCCGCAAGGTCAACCGCTTCTTGTCCATGACCTCGCATGACGGCAGCTATCGGGTGGTGATCGTTGATCCTGCTGACGACATGAACACCAATGCGGCCAACGCGCTTCTGAAAAATCTCGAGGAGCCGCCGGCAAAGACGGTGTTCATCCTCATCACCCATGCGCTGGGCAGCCTATTGCCGACCATCCGCTCGCGCTGCCAGGTCATCCGGCTGGCGCCGCTTGAGCCGAGCAGTTTGATGCAGGCTCTGGACAATGCGGATTCGCCGGCTCCTGAAGGCGCCGAAGCGCGCGCCGCGCTTGCCGAACGGGCAGGGGGCAGTGCCCGCAATGCCATTGTCCTCACGCAATATGGCGGCCTGGAGATCGCGGAAGCGATCGACAACCTGCTGGCCGCGCCGAGGCTGGACATCGCCGCCGCCTACAAGCTTGCCGAAGTGGCCGGCGGTCGCGACCAGGCGGTCCAGTTCGACATCTTCAACCGCCACATGCTCGATCTTCTGTCCAATGCCGCAAGCGCGGCTGCGCATGCCTCTGAGCTTTCACGCGCCAAAATCCTGTCCGACACTTGGCAGGAGACGATGAAGACTATATCTGAGACCGAAACCTATAATCTTGATCGCAAGCAGCACGTATTGACGATGATCGACCGCCTTTATGCCGTAATGCGAATGTGATGCTCCGGCCAGGCGCGGGATGGCAAAGGCCGTCCCGATGCGTTATCTCACGCGACATCCTTCCATTTCGACATATTTGACGGCGCACCCATGTCACGCGAAAAATTCTACATCACCACCGCGATTGCCTATCCCAACGGTAAGCCGCATATCGGCCATGCCTACGAGCTGATTGCTACCGACGCCTTGGCCCGCTTCCAGCGTCTGGACGGCAAGGACGTGTTCTTCCTGACCGGCACGGACGAGCACGGCATCAAGATGCTCCAGACCGCGCGCAAGGAAGGCATCACGACGCGCGAGCTGGCCGACCGCAACACGGCCGAGTTCCAGCGCATGGCCGCAGCGCTGAACGCGTCGAACGACGATTTCATCCGCACCACGGAAAAGCGCCACTACGAGTCTTCGCAGGCAATCTGGAAGGCGATGGCCGCCAATGGCGACATCTATAAGGGCGGCTATGCCGGCTGGTACTCCGTGCGCGACGAAGCCTATTACGGCGAGGAGGAGACCGAGGTCCGCCCCGATGGCATCCGCTACGGCCCGCAGGGCACGCCTGTCGACTGGGTCGAGGAAGAGAGCTACTTCTTCCGCCTCTCCGCCTATCAGGACCGGCTGCTCGAACTCTATGAAAAGCATCCGGGCTTCATCGGTCCGAACGAGCGCCGCAACGAGATCATCAGCTTCGTCAAATCGGGACTGAAGGATCTTTCGGTTTCGCGCACGACCTTCGACTGGGGCATTCCGGTTCCTGGCGACGAAAAGCATGTGATGTATGTCTGGGTCGACGCCCTGACCAACTACATCACTGCCGCCGGCTACCCGGATACGAGCTCCGAGCGCTGGCACTATTGGCCGGCTGATGTTCATGTCATCGGCAAGGACATCACGCGCTTCCATTCGGTCTACTGGCCGGCGTTCCTGATGTCGGCAGGCATCGAGTTGCCCAAGCGCGTTTTCGGCCACGGATTCGTGTTCAACCGCGGCGAGAAGATGTCGAAGTCCGTCGGCAACGTCATCGATCCGTTCGCGCTGGTTTCGCACTACGGGCTCGACCAGGTTCGCTATTTCCTCCTGCGCGAAGTTCCCTTCGGCCAGGACGGCAACTATAGCCACGAAGCGATCGTCAACCGCACCAATGCCGATCTCGCCAACGATCTGGGCAACCTTGCCCAGCGCTCGCTCTCGATGATCGCGAAGAATGTCGGTGGCGTGGTTCCGGTGCGCGGCGAGCTGACGGACGCCGACAAGGCCATTCTGGACCAGGCAACGGCAGCGCTCGTCACCGCCCGCAAGGCGATGTCCGACCAGGCGATCCACCAGGCGCTGGCGGCGATCTTCGCGGTGGTGGCAGAGGCCAACCGCTATTTCGCGGGGCAGGAGCCCTGGGCGCTCAAGAAGACAGATCCGGCGCGCATGGAGACCGTTCTCTACACGACGGCCGAGACAGTGCGTCGCGTCGCGCTGATGTGCCAGCCCTACATCCCGCAGTCGGCCGCAAAGCTGCTCGACATCTTGGCAGTGCCTGCAGACGCGCGTGGCTTCGACCGCGTTGCGGACGAGCATGCTCTGGTACCCGGCACGGCTCTGCCGGCGCCCGAGCCGGTCTTCCCGCGCTACGTCGAACCGGCTGCGGCCGAAGCCTGAGGTAAGCCGGCATGCTGGTCGACAGTCATTGCCATCTCGATTTCCCGGATTTCGCCGAGGAGCGCGACGACATCGTCGCGCGCGCCTTGGCGGCCGGGGTCGAGCGCATGGTCACCATCTCAACGCGGGTGAAGAAATTTCCCTCCATCCTGGCGATTGCCGAGGCCTACGATCAGGTTTACTGCTCGGTGGGTACGCATCCGCACAATGCGGGCGAGGAAATCGACGTCACGGCCGATGAGCTGATAAAGCTTGCGGCTCACCCGAAAGTGGTGGCGATCGGCGAGGCGGGTCTCGACTACTTCTATGACAAGGCGCCGCGCGACGCTCAGCAGCAGAGCTTCCGTCATCATATCGCGGCCGCACGCGAAACGGACCTGCCGCTGGTGATCCATTCGCGCGACGCGGACGACGACATGGCGGCAATCCTTGAGGAAGAAAGCGGGAAGGGGGCCTTCCCCTTCATCCTGCATTGCTTTTCCTCCGGGCCTGCCCTCGCCGAAGCCGGCATCAAGCTCGGCGGCTATGTATCTTTCTCGGGTATCCTGACGTTCAAGAAATCCGAGGAACTGCGCGAAATCGCAGCGCGCGTTCCGCATGACAGGCTGCTCGTCGAAACTGACTCGCCCTATCTCGCGCCGGTTCCGTTTCGCGGCAAGCGCAACGAGCCTGCCCTGGTCGTGCATACGGCCAAGGTGCTGGGGGAAACGCTGGGTCTAAGCGCCGACGAGATCGGAACGCTGACGACAAACAATTTCTTCCGTCTGTTCAAAAAGATGCCACGGCCGGCAGTGCAGAGTGCCTGACAGATGACTGATCTCCTGCGCCTTACGATCCTTGGCTGCGGCTCTTCGCCGGGAGTGCCAAGGATCACGGGCGACTGGGGCAACTGCGACCCGACGAACCCGAAGAACCGGCGCCGTCGAGCCGCCGCAATGGTGGAACGGGTTTCAAACAACGGAACGACCCACGTGGTGATCGACACCGGGCCGGATTTTCGCGATCAGATGCTGATGGCAGGCGTGCAGCGTATCGATGCGGTTGTCTACACGCATCCGCACGCCGACCACATCCACGGCATCGATGACCTGCGCGGCTTCGTGCTCGAGCAGAAGCAGCTCATCGACATCCACGCCGACAAGCCGACGCTGGACCGGCTGCAGGAGGCTTTCGGCTATTGCTTCAAGACCCCGCTGGGAAGCTCCTATCCGCCGATCGTGCGCGCGCATGAAATCGAGCATTCCGAGCCGGTGGTGATCGAAGGAGAGGGGGGTGCCCTCACCTTTCTGCCGCTGCCGCAGATCCATGGCGACATCATCTCGCTGGGCTTTCGGATCGGCCCGTTGGCCTATTGTTCGGATGTCAGCCATTTCCCGCCGTCGACGGCCGAACTGATGAGCGACCTGGACGTGCTTGTCATCGACGCGCTGCAATATCGTCCGCATCCGAGCCATCTTTCATTGGCCGAAGCCCTCGATTGGATCGAGCGGTTGCAGCCGAAGCGAGCCGTTCTGACGCATATGCACGTTCCGCTGGACTATGCGGCCGTTGCGGCCGAGACGCCGGATCATGTCGAGCCGGCTTGGGATGGAATGGTCATCGAAATCCCTTTTAAATCAATGTGAAAGCTTGGGGAGCTCACAATGGCTGGCAGCATCGATCGTGTCACTGAAGCCGCAGCTGCGGCAGGATTGCAGATCGAGATCGTCCGCATGGGAGCTTCGACCCGAACCGCCGAGGAAGCTGCGGCTCAATGTGGCTGCACTGTCGCGCAGATCGTGAAATCCCTTATTTTTCAAGGTGAAAGCAGCGGCAAGCTCTATCTGTTTCTCGTCTCAGGTCCCAATCAGCTCGATCTCGCCAAGGCCGCCGCTTTGGTGTCGGAATCGCTGAAGCGCGCGGACCCGCGCCATATCCGTGACGAGACCGGATTCGCCATCGGCGGTGTTTCGCCGATCGGTCATCTCAAAGACATTCCAGCCTTTGCGGACGAGAGTTTGCTTTCGTTCGATACCGTCTGGGCAGCTGCCGGAGCGCATGACGCCGTGTTTGCAGCCGAGCCAAAGGCATTGCTGGCAGCAGCGCGGGCCAAAGCCGCAAATCTCGCCGTTTGAGCTTACTCGGTAGCGAGCAGCAGCACGCATCGTCTGACAGAATGAGGAATTGACCTCACGGCAGCCGTTCCGCGACCTATATGAGTTCCATAATCTATCTTATGCGACTTTTGGGTATTGGCGCAAAGTTAAAATGTCTTGATTCTGCAAAGTAGGAATGTCGCCCTGCTCATTGACGAGCGCGGGAGACGGCAGAATGGGACTGATCCTCATGAGCGAGCGCGAGCTGCAACGCATTGAGGTGCTATCGAAGGTTCTGGAGCGGCGCATGACGGTGGTGTCGGCCGCTCGCGTGCTCGATCTGACGACGCGCCAAGTCCAACGGCTATTGAAGACGTTTCAGGCTGAAGGCGCGGCAGCGCTCCGGCACAAGGCGCGAGGACGGCCGTCGAACCATCGCTTCAATGGCGGCGTCTCGGGCCTGGCCGTGCAATTGGTCCGTGATCACTATCTCGACTTCGGGCCGACATTGGCGGCGGAGAAGCTGGCGGCAAACCATGGGCTGGCGGTGTCGCGCGAGACGCTGCGCAAATGGATGGCCGAGGCCGGGATTTGGCTGTCGCGGAAGCATCGCCGGACATTCCACCAGCCGAGATTGCGGCGAGAGTCTTACGGCGAGCTGGTGCAGATCGACGGCAGCGATCACCGTTGGTTCGAGGATCGGACTGATCCCTGCACCCTGCTCGTCTTCATCGACGACGCGACCAGCACCCTTCTGCAACTGCGCTTTGTGAAGTCCGAGAGCACATTCAGTTATTTTGAGGCGCTCGAGCTTTATCTGAAGGCGCACGGCTGCCCGGTGGCGTTCTATTCCGACAAGCATACGGTGTTTCGAGTGGCGAAGGCCGAGGCTCGCGCCGGCCGTGGCATGACACAATTTGGCCGGGCGCTCGCGGAGCTCAACATCGAGATCCTGTGCGCCAATTCGAGCCAAGCCAAAGGCCGTGTCGAGAGGGTCAATCGGACCCTGCAGGACCGTCTTGTGAAGGAACTGCGCCTTGCTGGCATATCGGACATCGAGGCGGCCAATGCTTTCCTGCCGGCGTTCGTTGCCAACTTTAACCAGCGGTTTGCCAAGGTCCCGGCCCGGCCGGACAATCTGCATCGCGCCTTGAACATGCCGCCGGATCGGCTGCGTGACGTGCTGTGCAAACGTGAACAGCGCCGTGTCGGCCAGCAATTGTCGTTTTCCTATGAACGGCGGCAGATCATGCTGGAGAAAAACGCGATCTCGATCGGCTTGGTCGGCCAGTATGTCGATATCTATGAGTTTGCCGATGGTCGCGTGGACGTTCGCTGGAAGGCGTGCTCCCCGGTTTCGATAAAGAGCAGCGCGTGACGCACACGGCAATCACCGAGAACAAGCGGCTCGGCGAGGTGCTGTCCTGGATCAAGGCCCAGCAGGACGAGGCGCGACCGGCGCCGAGGATCAAGACGAACAGTGAGCAAACCGGCTACAGGAAGCGCGGGACAAAGCCGGGAAGGCGGACCGATTTCCTGAACGATCCAGCTGTCATTGCGCGGCGGGAACAAGCGCTGGCGAGGCCGGCTGCTGCCGAGTGACGGCGGTCTCTCAACGCTGAAGTCGGAGGAGCTTGGCTGGATCGCCCCCGATTGGGCTGCGCAACCCTGACCAGCTTACGCCCGATCGGGTGCTCACGTCCGTGGCAAGAAGCTACGTCACTGTCGCATTTCTAATTTGCCGCGCCCTGCCCTTAGAAACGCATTACGCGACATTTCTATTTTGCAGGGCCAGCGACATTTCTACATCGCCGCCACATTGGATGTAGCCGGGTGGGGCCTACTCTGACGTGTTCACCTACTCCTCAGAGCGACCCGTGGCGTCACGATCGCGCTCGTATCGTCTCGTGACCGGAAATGGCGGCAACCAGGACTCGCGGCGGACGGTCCAGAGTTCGTAGGTTGGCTTCAGTTGGTCAGGCGCATCCAGAGATCCCAGGTTCACTTCGATTTCGTCTGCGGAGCGAGAAAAAACCGGCGAGCCGCAGCGCGGACAGAAGAACCGTCCGGCGTAGTCGCGTGTTTCGCCCTCGATCGTCACCGCATCCTCAGGGAATATCGCGGAAGCATGAAAAAGCGCCCCATGATGCTTGCGGCAGTCTAGACAGTGACAAAGGCCGACCCGATATGGGCGTCCCGAGGCCACAATCCGGACGTTGCCGCACAGGCAACCGCCAGTGAACCGGTTCATGCTGCGTCTCCTTCAAGATGAAGCGGTGGCAATGTTTACAACCAACCCCAATGGGCGTCCATGAAACAGGGCCCGGTCAACGCGCCTTCTGAAAGCTCTGGCGGTAGCTGCGCGGCGTCATGGCCTTTATGGCTAGAAACTGCCGATTGAAATTGGCGAGCGACGTGTAACCCACGGCCTCGGCAATGTGCGCAATCGGCCGTGCGCTCGCGGACAGCATGGCGCAGGCCTCGCCGATCTTCAGCCGCATGATGTAGTCGGTGATCGAGAGCTGCGTGTGGCGCCGGAACAGCCGATGCAACCCCGATGGGCTGAGCGCGGCCACATCGGCAAGCTCCGTCAGCGACAGTCCCGAGGCGTAGTTTAGGTGAATGTAATCGAGCACGCGGTCGATCCGCGTGCGATCGGAACCCGCCGCCGCCGGAACGCTCTTTGCGCTTGCGAGCGGTTCTGCCTCGCCATCCTGAGCCAGGATGTTCAGCACTTGCATCAGGCCTAGCAGTCGCTCGTCCGCCGGGCGTGTGAAGAGATCCTCGATCAAGGGCCGGGCACGCGCTGCATTGGCAGTCGTGAATTTAAGTCCGGTCGAGGCTCGCTCAACCATTGCTGTGACTGCGCCAAGCTCGACGAAAGTTTCAATCATCGCCCTCGCCCATTCTGGCCGGAACCACATCACCAGTGCGATATGCGGCTTGTCCGGGTCGATCTTTTCAGTCGAACTCCAGCTGTGCGGCAGGTTTGGGCCGATCAGCACCAGGTCGCCATCGTCATAGCTGCCGATGTGGTCGCCGATAAAACGCTGACCGCGCGAATTGAGCGTCAGTGTAAGCTCCAACTCGGGATGATGGTGCCATTGAAATGGAATTGCGTCATCGAGCCTGCGGTTCAGCATGGCCCATGACGTCCCCGGCAATGGCTGCAGCTTCTCCAGAAACGGCTTCATCATGACGACCTTTAGATCAAGATGCCAGAATAGTATCAGAAGTGGCTTTGGCAGTACAACTTCCCTGCCCCCGCTGCACTAGGATTTCGTCCATCGAAGGCATTGAGCGGAGGAAACCATGGCGCACGCAACCGACCTCAAGAAGGACAGCCACCCGACATCGAAAAATGTCACGACGCAGCTGAAGGATATTCAGAAAAAGCTGCCGCTCCGCGTGCTCAGCGAAGACGATTGGCAGCACTGGATCACCAAGGGCTACGTGATCGTGCGCAATGCCGTGCCGCAGGAAAACGTGCAGCGGCTGACCGACCTTCTCTGGGAATTTGATGAGAAGGATCCCAAGGATCCATCCACCTGGTATGCACCGCAGCGCCGGGACCACCTCATGAAGGAGTTGAACGGCGCCGGCATGGTGGAAATCTACAATCACCAGTATCTGTGGGATAACCGCCAGGTGCAGCGCATTTACGATGCCTTCGTCGACATCTGGGATCGGGAAGACCTCTGGGTCGCCATCGATCGCGCCAATCTCAATCCGCCGAAGAAGGTGCCGGGCAATCCCAACGGCTTCATCCATTGGGACAGCGACACCTCGCTGCGCCCTCTCCCGATCGGTGTCCAGGGCGTGCTTTCACTGGTCAAGCAAGATGGCGACATCGGCGGCTTCCAGTGCATTCCCGAACTGTTCGAAAACTTCGAGGAGTGGGAGAAGACCCAGCCTGCCGACCGCGATCCGCACCATCCCGACCTAGCCAGCCTGACGATCACCAATATCGAGATGGAACCGGGCGATCTGATGATCTTCAACACGCACTTGGCGCATGGCGTGCGGCCGAACCACTCGAAGGACCGGGTGCGCATGGCGCAATACATCTCGATGTTCCCCGCCGACGAGGACGATGCCGAGGAACGCGCGGCCCGCATCCACTCCTGGCGGGAGCGCGAGGCTCCCAAGCGCGCCGCCTATCCCGGCGATCCGCGCGACTGGGAGAAGAACAATGCCAAGACAGCCGAGTTGAGCGAACTGGGCCGAAAGCTGCTGGGTCTCGACGGCTGGCACTAAACGAAATGGCTGCGGCTTTGCCTGAATGGCAAGCCGCAGCTCGTTATTGTGAGACTAAGAGCCTCTCGATCAGGCCTTGCCGTCGACAAACCGGTCATAGTCGGAGACGAGCAGGTGGAGCGGTGCCTCGTCCTCCTCGACATTGGAAAAGCGTCCGATCGGATCGACGAAAACATTGTCGGTCAGATCGTCATTGACCGTCGAAACCTCGCCGATCAGCACGTCGGCGCCCTCTGCCCAGAAGGCGTGCCATACACCCGGCAGCAGTGTGACGCTCTCGCCTGGGTCGAGCTTCAGCAGCCCGCCGGCCGGCAATTTGCGGATCACGCCGTCGGTCGGCACCTCGACCTCGCGATGGCGGTCGATATTGCCCTCCCCGTCCGGCATGAAAAGCTCGAGCACGAGCTTGCCGCCGCCGCGGTTGATGATGTCTTCCGCCTTCAAATTGTGCCGGTGCATCGGCGAAAGCTGGTTCTGGCGCGTGATCATGATCTTTTCGGCATAGAGCATGCCCCGGCCACGCGAGAGGTCTGCGGCACTGCCATTGCGCACGGTGAACAGGAACAGGCCGAGTTCATCATACTTGCCCTGGCCATAGTCGGTAATGTCCCAGCCAAGGCGGGCGTCGACGATGCCGGCGGGGCGGCGGCTCTTGAGTTCTTCCGGCGACCAGTAGGCGAAGGGTGGCATGACATAGCCGAAGGAGCGGATGAACGCGTCCCCTTCTCGAATGATTTCGTTGACGCGGGAGCGCTTCATTTTGCGGGTCCTTCGTGCTTGCTGGCGTTCAGGCTTGATGCGGAAATTCGGTATTGGGTCGTCCATCTTTCGTCGGCGCGGAATGCGCGCCCTGACGACAAGCTGTGCGGCCTGTGTGGAGCGAGGCCGGTGTCATCGAAATATGCGTGCACGGGCTCTATACCGATGCCGCGAAACCGGTTCGACCAGGGCGATGCGCTTCGCCCGCGGTTCGAAAGCCAGATGACGAGCGAGGGAAAATCGCTGGCATTCCAGCTGAGCTCCGCCCGGTAGCCGTCGTCCGGATAGGTGAGGCTAACGCTCCCCGGCACGCCGGACAGAAGCAAAATCTCTTCGCCAAGACCCGAAGGAGGGGTCGATAGGTCTACTGTACCCTCGCCCGCCAGCGGCACGGCATCGAGCCGCGCGAATTCTGCGGCGGGTTTCAGCTGGGACACACCGGGCTCAAATACCTTCGGAAAAGTGTGGCCACGCGCGAATGCACCCGGATCAAGTTGGAGGCGATCCCCTTCGCCTGCAAGCCTGAAAATCGGATGAAGGCCAACCGGCAGCACGCAATCGGCGCGGGCCTCCACCGTCAGTTCCAAGGCGACTGCGGCCTGACCCTCGATGCCTTCGATGCGCCGCTCGAGACGCCTGATAGGATGGTGTTCCGGATAGTCGATGGCAAGGGTTATGGCGCCTGCCGAGTGCTCTATGACATGCCACTCATTGTCGGTGCCGAAGCCGTGATGGTGCGGATCGATCGCGGTCGTGCCGAACGGCACGCACGGCCATTCGCCGCCCAGTTGGCGCAGGTGGGCCGGGAAAGACGTAATTTCCGTTACCTCGGGCTCGCCGGTCCATGGCGCCTCGGCCAGCGGTTCCACCGTCGCGCCGTCGTCAAGCTGCAGAACCAGGTTGTGCAGCGCTGCGCCAATGGCAGAGACGTCGGCATGGCCCCTGTCCCAAGACAGCCGCCAGGCCGATCCGACACCTGCCAGGGCCGGACTATCCGCTCGCAGCTGCGCGGCAAGCGCGTTTGGACCGACGGATGCCACGTTCTCTCCTCAGACGATCCGCAGCCCGCTCGCAGGGTCGAAAAACACAGCCTTGTCGAGATTGAATGCCAGATTAGTCTTCTTGCCTGCAGTCACGTTGGCGTCGGCGCGCAGGCGCGCCGTGACATGCTTGCGGCCCAACCGTGTGACGGCGAAGGTGTCGGAGCCGGCCGGCTCCACCACTTCGATCAGGCATTCGCTCTCGGCAACATGTGCGGCATTGCGATCGGCGCCGTCGCGGTCCGTCAGCGCCTCGGGCCGGATGCCGAAGATGACTTCCTTGCCATCATGCGCTGAAAGCCCCGCAGATGCATTGGGCACGCCGAGAACCAGCGGTTCCTGCTCCTCGCGATGCGTCGAGATCGAAACGCCCGAACCGTTCTTCTTGATCGTCACCGGGATGAGGTTCATGGCCGGCGAGCCCATGAAGTCGGCCACGAAGAGATTGGCCGGGTTGTTGTAGATCTCGGCTGGCGTGCCGGATTGCTGCAGCACCCCGTCCTTCAGCACGGCAATCTTGGTGGCCAGCGTCATCGCTTCGATCTGGTCGTGCGTGACGTAGACGATGGTCGTGCCCATGCGCTGATGCAGGCGCTTGATTTCGGTACGCATATCCACGCGCAGCTTGGCGTCGAGGTTCGAAAGCGGCTCGTCGAACAGGAACACCTGCGGCTTGCGCACCAGCGCTCGGCCGATTGCCACGCGCTGGCGTTGGCCGCCCGAAAGTTGGCTCGGCTTGCGGTCGAGCAGATGGGCGATCTGCAGCATCTCGGCCACGGTGGCGATGGCCTGGTCCCGCTCAGGCTTCGCCACGCCCCGGATTTCCATGCCGAAGCCGATATTCCCGGCAACAGTCATGTTCGGGTAGAGCGCGTAGGACTGGAACACCATGGCGATGTCGCGCTGCGAGGGATGCAGCCCGTTAATCACCTTGCCGCCGATGCTGATCGAGCCGCCGGTGATCGTTTCCAGTCCGGCGATGGAGTTGAGCAGGGTGGACTTGCCACAGCCGGAAGGCCCGACGAGGACGAGGAAGCCGCCCTCCTCCACTTCGAGATCGATGCCCTTCAGCACCTTCACGTTGCCGAAGGTTTTTTCGAGGTTGCGGATTTGCAGGAAGGACATGCGCTAACCTTTCACCGCGCCGGCCATGAGGCCACGCACGAAATATCGGCCCGACACGATGTAGACGACCAGCGTGGGCAGCGCCGCCAGGATCGCGCCGGCAAAATGGACGTTGTATTCCTTCACGCCGCTCGAGGACGAGACGAGATTGTTCAGCGCCACCGTCATCGGCTGCGATTTGAAATCGCCGAAGGAAGCGCCGAACAGGAAGTCGTTCCAGATATTGGTGAACTGCCAGATGACCGTCACCACGATGATCGGTGCGGAAGACGGCAGCAGGATGCGCCAGAATATCTGGAAGAATCTGGCACCGTCGATCTGAGCGGCCTTCACGAGTTCCGTCGGGAACGCGGCATAGTAGTTGCGGAAGAACAGGGTCGTGAAGCCCAGGCCATAGGCCACATGGACGAGCACCAGCCCGCGCGTGGTGCCGGCAAGGCCGAGCATGCCAAGGATGCGCGCGGCGGGAATGAGAGCGATCTGGAACGGGATGAAGCAGGCCAGCAGCATCATGCCGAACACCAGATTGTCGCCCCGGAAGCGCCATTTGGTGAGGACAAAGCCGTTCAGCGCGCCGAGCATCGTCGAGATCGCGACGGCAGGGACCGCCATCAGGATCGAATTGATGAAGTAGGGTTTCAGGCCAGTCGCCTGCACGCCGATCTGCGCCGTCGACCAGGCGGTGAACCACGGATCAAGCGTGAATTCCCTCGGAAGGGCCAGCATGTTGCCTTCACGGATCTCGGACAGCGGCTTCACCGAGTTCACGATCATCACGTAGAGCGGCAGCAGGTAGTAGATCGCAAACAGGATGAGCGCGATGTAGATCAGCCCGCGAGCGAGCTTGTTCACCTGCGTTGCGTTGTCGGCCGAAGGCGTGCTCATTGGCGCGGCCCTCCACGCAGTTCCGTATAGAGATACGGGATGATGATGGAGAAGATCATGACCAGCATGATCATCGCCGACGAGGCGCCAATGCCCATCTGGTTGCGGGTGAAGGTGTAGGAATACATGAATGTCGCAGGCAGTTCGGTGGCCTGCCCCGGCCCGCCGCCGGTCAGTGCCACGACGAGGTCGTAGGACTTGATGGCGAGGTGGGCGAGCACAACGAAGGCCGACAGGAACACCGGACGCATCAGCGGAATGATGATGCGGCGGTAGATCATCATGGTCGATGCGCCGTCGATCTGGGCAGCCTTGATGATCTCGTTGTCAACGCCGCGCAGACCGGCCAGGAACATTGCCATGACGAAGCCCGACGATTGCCAGACGGCAGCCATCACCACGGTGTAGATCGCCAGGTTCCGATCCTTGATCCAGGTGAAGGAAAAGCTCTCCCAGCCCCAGAGGTGCATGGTGTGCTCAAGGCCGATGCCGGGGTCGAGGAACCATTTCCAGGCCGTGCCGGTGACGATGAAGGACAGCGCCATCGGATAGAGATAGATCGGCCGCAGAAAACCCTCGGCGCGGATCTTCTGGTCGAGCAGGATCGCCACGAACAGGCCGAGCACCGAGCACACGACGATGTAGAGCGTGCCGAAAATGGCCAGGTTGGTGAGCGCACGCCACCAATGCGGAAGCTGCCAAAGCTTCGAATAGTTTTCAAAACCCACCAGCCCGTAGGACGGAAGCATCTTCGAATCCGTCAGCGACAGATAGCCGGTGTAGAGGATGAAGGCATAAACGAAGAGCAGGATCATCGCGAAACTGGGGGCAAGCACCAGCTTTGGTACGATGGACTGCAACTGATTGCGTGTCGGCATGTCCGCTACCCCGCAAATGGCATGACGTTGTCATCCATTTGCGCTGGAAAAACAGAGGCATACAGGCGAATGTTCGCAATGCCCCAGAAGTCACCGGCGGGCGCGAAAACGCGCACCGCCGGCAGGCTCGTATCGTTACTTTGCAGCAGCGACAGCAGCGGCCAGTTCGGCCGGTGCGTCTGCGGTCGACAGGTCGCCGTTGAAGTGACGCGTGATCACGTCATACATGGCGTTCTTGATCGACGCCGGCACAGCATGGCCATGGGCCATGGAGCCGAACAGCGTGCCCTTCTCGTTGGCTTCGGCGAGGTCCGCCATGCCCTTCTTGCCGCAGTCGTCGAAAGCGGTATTAGGCACGTCGGTGCGGGCCGGAACCGAACCCTTCACCACGTTGAAGGCCGACTGGAACTTCGGGTCCTCGATGGCCGAAGCCATCATGAGCTGCGCCTTCTGCTTGTCCTCGCCGACCTTGAACATCATGAACTGGTCGGAGTTGAAGGTGACGGCGCCCTGGGTGCCCGGGAAGCGGATGCAGACGAAGTCGGTGCCCGGCTTCTGGCCAGCCTTGAGGAACTCGCCCTTGGCCCAGTCGCCCATCATCTGTGCGCCGGCCTTGCCTTCGATGACCATGGCCGAGGCCAGGTTCCAGTCACGACCCGAGAAGTTGTCGTCCACGTAGGAACGCAGCTTCTCCATGCGGGTGAAGGCTTCCTTCATCTTGTCGCCACTCAAGGCGGCCGGATCGAGATCGATCATCGACGACTTGTAGAAGTCGGTGCCAAGCGAAAGCACGACAGCGTCAAACAGGGTCGCATCCTGCCAGGGCTGACCGCCATGGGCGAGCGGCGTGATGCCGTTTGCCTTCATCTTGTCGAGCATGGCAACGAACTCGTCCCAGTTCTGGGGCTCCTTGCCGCCGGCGGCGTCGAGCGCCTTCTTGCTGATCCACACCCAGTTGGTGGAGTGGACGTTCACCGGTGCGGCAATCCACTTGCCGTCATATTTCGAGAAGTTCTGCAGCGCGGTCGGGATCACCTTGTCCCAGCCTTCCGCATTGGCGACTTCGCTGAGGTCGCCCACGACGCCCTGCTTGGCCCAGTCGGTGATGTCGAAGCCGAGTGCCTGCACGGCCGTCGGCGGGTTGCCAGCGGTCACGCGAGCGCGCAGCGCGGTCATAGCGGCCTCGCCGCCGCCGCCGGCGACCGGCATGTCGGACCAGGTGACGCCCTTCGATTCCAAATCCTTCTTCAGCACGTCCAGCGCCGAGGCTTCGCCGCCCGACGTCCACCAGTGCAGAACTTCGACGTTATCGCCAGCCTTGGCCGCGCCCGAAGTCAGGGCGATGAGCGCCGCACCGACGGCAAGCTTCGTGATCGTACGCAGTGACATTGAATCCCTCCCAGGTTGCTTGGCGGCAATATCGCCAGCTGTGAATTTATAACGATATAAATCGGACTTCTGTCAAGCTGCGAGGCCACAATGCGTGCACCTTCTCAGCAACCCCTTGAGTTGCATGACTTTAATGGCCATAAGCTGTGGAAATCGGGTGCCCTTTCAGGCGACATGGTCTAATTTATAACGTTATAAATGCGCTGACGAATGCGCTGCAGGTACAAGAGGCACGGCCGATGGACGGCTCTGACAGAGGCGGAAAGCGGGAGAACGGAGAGGGCGCGGCGGTAAAACCCACGCTGCGGACCATCGCCGAGCTTACCGGCCTGGCCGTGACGACGGTTTCGCGGGCGCTTGGGGGCGCGCCGCAGATTGCGCTGGAAACCCGACAGAGGGTGCAGCAGGTCGCCGAAGAAATCGGCTACCTGCCGGACCGCGCCGCACAACGTCTCCGCACCGGCCGCACCAACGTGATCACGCTCGTGCTCGATCCTCACGAGGAAATCCTCGGGTTCAGCACGTCCCTGATTCGAGGATTGACCGAAGCGCTGCGCGAAACGCCTTACCATCTCGTGGTCACCCCGCATTTTGCCGATGTGCCGAGCATCGATCCGGTGCGCCGCATCATCCGCAACCGCATGGCGGACGCGGTCGTCTTCTCACGCACCGAACCGTTCGATGAGCGGGTGAAGCTGCTGCTCGAGCACGATTTTCCATTCGTCTGCCACGGCCGTACCGAGCTTGGCACGCCGCACCCTTACGTCGATTTCGACAATTTCAGCTTCGCCTATGAGGCCACAAGGCGCCTGATCGCCAATGGCCGTAGGCGATTGGCGATCATCCTGCCGCCGCGTCGCTTCACCTTTTTCCAGCACATCCAGTATGGCTTCATGACAGCCGTGCGCGAAAGCGGGGTGGCGTTCGAGGTCATCGAGGACGTGGACCTCGACAGTTCCGCCGAGGATATCCGAGCGAGCGTATTCGCTCGCATGGCGCTGGCCGACCCGCCTGACGGATATGTCTGCGGCGGTGAAGTTTCCGCGCTGGCGGTTATGGCCGCGCTCAGCGACCGCGGCCTCACGCCCGGCACCGACGTCGGCATCGTGGCCAAGCAGACGTCCGGCCTCTTCGACCTCGTCCGCCCGCAGGTCGACACGATCTATGAGGACATCAGCGGCGCAGGGCTTCAGATGGGGCGGATACTGCTCGCCGCAATGAGCGGCGGCAACGCCGCCGACCTTCAGATAGTGCAGCCGCCCAAGCTCAATTTCATTGCGGCAAGCTAAGCAATCGGCTTTAACGCCCTGGTCGTTGACGTTCGGGGCTGTGAACCCTGGCCGTCGACGGTTCGCCTCAACATCTTAGGCAAGCAACCAGCCATGAAACCTTCCAAGGATATCTCGCGTCTCATCGAAATTATGGCGGCCCTGCGCGCGCCAGGCACCGGCTGCCCATGGGACATCGAGCAGAATTTCGAGACGATCGCGCCCTATACGATCGAGGAAGCCTATGAGGTTTCAGACGCAATCGCGCGCGGCGACTTCGAGGACCTGCGCCTAGAACTGGGCGACCTGCTGCTGCAAGTCGTCTATCACGCGCAGATGGCAAAAGAGATCGATGAGTTCGATTTCGGCGACGTGGTCGAGGCCGTCACAACAAAGATGATCAGGCGCCATCCGCACGTGTTCGGCGACGAGGATGCTCGCAGCGCCGGCATGGCGAAGGGAATGTGGGAGCAGATCAAGTCCGTGGAGAAGGCCGAGAAGCGGGCAACCCGGCTTGCGCGGGGCCTCGACCCCGAAGATCACGGCAGGGGTTTTCTCGACGGTATCCCAGTTGCGTTCCCTGCCCTTACCAGAGCGCTGAAGCTGCAGGAAAAGGCTGCCCGCGTCGGCTTCGACTGGAAAGAGGCCGCGCCCATCCTGGACAAGATCGAGGAAGAGATCGGGGAACTGCGCGAAGCCATGGGCAAGGCCGATCAGGCGGCCATCCAGGACGAATTTGGCGATGTGCTGTTTGCCCTGGTTAATTTCGGCAGGCACCTGCAGATCGATTCAGAAGCCGCGCTCAGCGGCACGAACGACAAGTTCCGCAAGCGTTTCCATCACGTAGAGCGCGAGCTGGAGGCTGCAGGACGCAACCTCGACGAGGCAAGCCTAGAGGAAATGGAAGAGCTCTGGCAGCAGGCAAAGAAGGCGAAGTAAGGCTTAGAGCGAGATGCCTTTTCGTTGAATCGCCATCTAGCTCTAAGCTTTTGTTTTTGAAGCATGATCTTGTCCGAAAAGTCTGCAACTTTTCGGGATCATGCTCTGGCCCTATTTCTTGCGCTGCAGCCTGGATTCAATCTCTTCGCGCGCCGACTCTGTCGCCAGTAGCGTGATGGTCACGCCGCCGTCTTCATTGTCCACCCGCTCGGTAACATCGCCGTTGCGGTAGAACCAATCCACCAGACCCAACTGGTCCGGCGTGAGCGTGATAGTCACCGGTTTCAGTTCGCCTGAAACCCGCTCTTCGATCAGTGCCGTCAGTGCATCGATGCCCTCGCCGGTGATCGCGGAGATGGCGATCGGCGGTGCCGGCTTGCCGCTTGCGCTTTCGGCAAGCAGGCGTTCGCGATTGACCTCGTCCAGCCGGTCGATCTTGTTCCAGACCTCGACGATACGCTTGTCATCGGAGGCATCGACGCCGAGATCGGCGAGAATCCGCTCCACGTCCTCGGCCTGGGCCGCCGTGTCAGGGTCGGAAATGTCGCGAAGGTGGATGATAAGATCGGCCTCGACCACTTCTTCCAGCGTCGCGCGGAAGGCGGCGATGAGATGCGTCGGTAGGTCGGAGATGAAGCCCACCGTATCCGACAAGATCACCGGCGTGCCATGCGGCAGCCGCACCCGGCGCAGGGTCGGGTCTAGCGTCGCAAACAGCATGTCTTCGGCCAGAACCCCTGCCCCGGTCAGCCGGTTGAACAGCGTCGACTTGCCGGCATTGGTGTAGCCGACAATGGCGACGACCGGAAACGGCACTTTCCTGCGCTTGGCCCTGTGCAGATCGCGCGTGCGGCGCACGGTCTCGAGCTCGCGCTTGAGCCGCATGATCTTTTCCTGCAGCGCGCGCCGGTCGGCTTCAATCTGCGTTTCACCGGGACCACCCAGGAATCCGGCACCGCCGCGCTGGCGCTCAAGGTGGGTCCAGCTGCGGACCAGCCGGCCCTTCTGGTAGTTCAGATGCGCCAGATCGACCTGCAGCGTACCTTCCTTGGTACGCGCGCGCCGGCCGAAAATCTCCAGGATCAAGCCCGTGCGATCCAGGACCTTGGCGTTGGTTTCCTTTTCAAGGTTTCGCTGCTGAACCGGCGTCAGCGGATGATCCACGATCACCAGTTCCGCATGCGTTTCCTTGACGATCTCGGCCAGTTCATCGACCTTGCCGCTGCCAAGCAACGTGGCCGGTCGCGGGTCGTTCACCATCACGATGGCTGTGTGGACCGCATCGAGGTCGATAGCGCTCGCGAGCCCTACCGCTTCGTCCAGGCGGGCCTCGGATGACCGCGTCAGGCGCGGGCGATTGGAATCGTCATCCCCGCGCGGCTGGCGAGCCAGCACGGGGACGATGACGACCGCAATCGTCGGCTTTTCCTGAGTAGAGCGCTCCGAGCTGTTAGCTCGCGAAGCGCGCGCCCCGTTCTTACCTGCGTTCTTGCCTTGAGCCAATCAGGCGCCCTGGCCGTTTTCCTCGCCATCAAACATTTGAACCGGCTGGCTCGGCATGATGGTGGAGATGGCGTGCTTGTAGACGAGTTGCGAATGTCCGTCGCGACGCAACAAAACACAAAAATTGTCAAACGACGTAACTACACCGGTTAGCTTAACGCCGTTGATAAGGAAGATCGTCAGTGGGTTCTTGCTCTTACGAACCGAATTCAGGAAGAGGTCCTGAAGATTTTGCGTACGTTCCGCCATTTTTCTTATCTTTCGTCGACCCCCGTCGATTTGCCTGCTTCCAAGCCCTAGTTATTGGTCTTTGTCAGCCTAACAAATCTATCGCTCGCCAAAGTCCAGGCAAGCAGAACGAGTTGTTTTGAATCAGTTCCACTTAAGCGGTTATCAGGCCGGCGTTTCTTCCGCAACGCCAAAAAGGTGTGGTGCGACAAAAGTCCGACCCTGCCACAGCGTGGCACGGTACATATCGTTGAAACCGCGCAAGAATCCAAGGCGCGATATCTGCAGCCGACCACATTTCAGAAAAACTCCAGACTGACACGGAACATCTGCTCGACATGCCTAACGGCATGGGCGAGCGCGAAGATGACCACCCGGTCCTTGGGTTTGATTCTCGATTGGCCATTCGGCTTGATGACTTGTCCATCGCGGTAGATGGCACCAATTCTCATGCCGTCCGGCAAATCCAGATCGCTCAGGTTCGAGCCAACCAGGGGCGACGTTTCCAGCGCCTCGGCTTCGATGATCTCCGCAGCGCCGCGCTGGACGCTGTGGACGGCGCGGATGCGGCCGCGGCGCACATGCTGCAGCACGCGGGAGATCGTGACCGAACTCGGATTCACATAGGCATCGATGTCGAGCGACTCGGTTAGGTCCTGATAGGCAGGATTGTTGATCAGAACCAGATTTGCCTTGCAGCCCAAGCGCTTGGCCATGACGCTCGATAGGATATTCACCTGATCGTTGTTGGTCAGGGTGACCATCAGGTCGGCATCCTGGATGTCTGCTTCCATCAGCAGTTTCTGATCCAGCGCGCTGCCATTCAGCACGACCGTGCGGCGCAACTGGTCCGCTATCGTCACAGCCCGTTCGCGCACGGATTCGACGATCTTGATTTTCGTGCGGCTCTGGCGCTGCTCGATCGTCTTGGCGACGTAGAGGCCGATATTGCCGCCGCCTGCGATCACGATGCGCGTGGCCTCCTGCTCCTCGTGGCCGAAAAGGCCCAAGGTGCGGTGCACCTGCTCTTTTGCCGTCACGACATGGGCAAGATCGCCCGGTTCGAGCTGGTCGGCCGAATGCGGGATGAAGAGCGTGCCGCCGCGGGTGATGCCTACCACCGTGGACGGCAGATCTGGAAACAGCTCGGATAGCTGCGCGAGCGGGGTATGGACAATCGGGCAATCTTCCAGACACTCGATCGCCAGCATGACGATCTTGTTGTCGGCAAAGCGAACGACGTCCGAAGCGCCCGGCAGCGCGATGCGGCGCAACACCATTTCCCCGACTTCCATCTCCGGCGAGATGATGACGTCGATGGGCATATGCTCGCGCGAGAACAGATCCTGGTAGTGCGGCCTGAGATAGGATTGCGCACGAATGCGCGCGATCTTGGTCGGCACGTTGAACAGCGCGTGCGCAACCTCGCAGGCAACGATGTTGACCTCGTCGTGAAGCGTGACGGCGATGATCATGTCGGCATTCTGGGCGCCGGCGGCTTCCAGAACTTCCGGGTGAGAGCCGTGACCGACAAAGCCGCGAACGTCGAGGGAATCGCGAATGGCGTGAATGAGCTCAGGCGACGTGTCGATCACCGACACGTCGTTCTTTTCGGCAGCCAGGCGTTCGGCGATACCGAAACCAACCTGCCCCGCTCCGCAGATGATTACGCGCATTAGATGGCCGACCGGCTATCTGGATGAAACAATCTCAAACTCCGAGCGACTTGAGTTTCCGGTGAAGTGCCGAGCGCTCCATACCGATGAACTCCGCCGTGCGCGAGATATTTCCGCCGAACCGGTTGATCTGGGCGATCAGATATTCCTTCTCGAACATTTCTCGCGCTTCCCGCAGCGGCAGCGCCATAATGTGCTGATCCGTCTGATTGGGAACGCGCGGCATGACGTCTCCAATCTCTGCCGGCAGCAGGTCGGCAGTAATCGGCTTGTCGGCGTCGACATCGCGCGTGAGGATCATCAGGCGCTCGATGTTGTTGCGAAGCTGGCGGACATTGCCAGGCCAGTTGTGCGCCTGAAGCACGGCCATCGCATCGTCGCCAATGCGGCGAGGCTTGATGCCTGCCTGGCGGGCAGTCTGCTTGATGAAGCCGTCGACCAGGTAAGGAATGTCCTCGCGCCGCTCCGCAAGCCCCGGCACGATCACCGGAACGACCGCCAGGCGATGATAGAGATCCTCGCGGAAACGCCCCTCGGCGATCATGGCTTCGAGGTTCTGCGCGGTCGAGGAAATGATGCGGACGTCGACCTTGACGCGCTTGGTGCCGCCCACGCGCTCGAACTGCTGGTCCACGAGCACGCGCAGGATCTTGCTCTGCGTCTCGCGCGGCATGTCGGCCACTTCGTCGAGATACAGTATGCCGCGGTGAGCCTCCTCGAGGGCGCCGACCTTGCGCTCGGCGCCATTGGACTCGGTACCGAAAAGCTCGATCTCCATGCGCTCCGGCGTGATCGTCGCCGCGTTGACCGAAACGAACGGCCCGCTCTTACGCGACGACATTCCATGGATGGCGCGCGCCACCTGTTCCTTGCCCGAGCCGGACGGTCCCACGATCATGATGCGGCTGTTGGTCGGCGAAACACGGTCGATCGTTTGGCGCAGATGGGTCATGGCCGACGACATGCCGATGAGCTCGAACGAGTCGCCGTTGCGCATCTTGAGGTCAGACACCTCGCGCTTGAGCTTCGAGGTCTCGAGCGCCCGTTCGGCGATGAGGATCAGGCGATCGGCCTTGAACGGCTTCTCGATGAAGTCGTAGGCGCCGCGCCGTATTGCCGAAACCGCCGTCTCGATATTGCCGTGGCCCGAAATCATCACCACCGGAAGGTTGGGGTGTATCGTCTTGATCTCATCCAGCAGCGCCAGGCCGTCGAGGCGGGAGCCCTGCATCCAGATATCAAGAAAAATCAGCCTGGGCGCACGATCGGCGATTGCCGCCAAGGCGCTGTCGGCGTCATGGGCCGTTCGCGTTTCGTGACCTTCATCGCTCAAAATACCGGCGACGAGCTCTCGGATATCTTCTTCGTCATCGACGACAAGGATGTCAGATGCCATTACCGACCTTTTCAGTTCTATGTTTGTCTTCAACACTTCCGTCGCGCAGCGCGGCCGTATCGTCGGCTGCCAAAGGAAGCAGGATGCTGATCATCGCGCCTCGACCGCCATGGAAGTCGGCCGGCGCGTCATGAAGTTCCAAGCGGCCGCCATGGTCTTCAACGATCTTTTTGACGATCGCGAGGCCAAGACCGGTCCCTTTTTCACGTGTGGTCATGTACGGCTCGAGGAGACGCTGTCGATTTTCACGCGGCAACCCCTTGCCGTTGTCCATCACGTCCACCCGGATCATGGCGTCTTCACGGCGCGCCTGAATCCGAATTGCTCCCGCCTCCCCGTCGCTGCGGTCAGCGGCGTCGATTGCTTCGGAGGCATTCTTGATGATGTTGCCGAAGGCCTGCGACAGAAGGCGGCTGTCGAAGGTTCCCTTGAGCTGCTCGGTGCCGAAATCGCGCTCGAACTTGATGTCCGAACGGCTGACTTCGATGAGGAACGAGGCTTCGCGCAGCGGCTCGCGCAGGTCGATATTCTTCATTTCCGGCTTCGGCATGCGCGCGAAGGCGGAGAACTCGTTGACCATGCGGCCGATGTCCTCGACCTGACGAATGATCGTGTCCGTGCACTGGTCGAACACTTCGCGGTCTTCGGTGATCACCTTGCCGTAGCGGCGGCGGATGCGCTCGGCCGACAGCTGGATCGGCGTCAGCGGGTTCTTGATCTCATGTGCGATACGGCGGGCCACGTCGGCCCAGGCAGACGAGCGCTGCGCCTGCATCAGGTCGGTGATATCGTCAACCGTGACGACATACGACTTCTCCTGGCTTTCGTCGTCGCCCTGCTCGATCGTGACCTGCACATTGAAGGTACGTTCGGCGCCGGCGCGATAGAAGGTCACCTGCTCGCGGTAGACGCGCCGCTCGGAGCTGCGGCAAATCTCGAAGACACGGCCGACGTGCGGCAGCACCACCGAGAGATTCTGGCCCATCGAGGTCTCGGCGGAGATGGCAAGCATAGCCTCAGCGGAGCGGTTGACGATGGTGATCGTGCCGAAATGGTCGACGCCGATGACGCCTGCCGTCACGCCTTCCAGAACCGCTTCGGAGAAGCGCCGGCGTTCGTCGACGAGGTCCTTGGCATTGAGGATTTCATTGCGCTGCGATTTCAGCTGCAGCAGCATCTTGTTGAAGGTGTCGGCAAGGGAGGCGACGTCGCCATCGGACGGGCGAACCGGGACCGAGACGTCGAGATTTCCCGTGGCCACCTCATCCGCCGCGCCGATCAACTGCCTGATCGGACGCACGAGCCGATCCGCGACCGCAATACCTGTCCAGATCGCCGACAGGATCACGATCAGGGTCAGCGACAGGTAAGGCAGAGCGATGGCGACCTGGGACGGGCGCCGATTGGCTTCCATGCCCCGGTATTCGTCTGCATTTGCCCGCACGATTTCGCGCGCCTTGATCACCTCGGGGTCGACCAGCCTGATCGTGTAGAGATAGAGCCCCGGGATCTCGCGAAGTTTGATGATCGCACCGACAATGTTGCGGGTGCGCGGCTCAATCAGCACTGGTTTGCCGTCCGCGGCAGTCTCCACCGACCCGGCCGGCGGTTCCGGCATGGCAAATTCGGCGGGCGTCTGCGCCGTCATCACGAAGGAGCCATCCGCATTGATCAGTGCAGCGTGCGCCAATGCGCGCCCCACCGCCTGCTGGCTCATGAAATTGCGGAACCCGGTACGGTCGAGACTGTAGAGGGTGCGCGCATTGTCCAGGTCATAGGCCATGGACAAGGTCGTGCCCTGAAGGTTGCGGGCGTTTTCCTGGACATAGGCGTCCGCGATCGACAGCGAGTAGTTGACGATCGTCTTGGTGCGGATCTCGAACCAGCGGTCGAGGCCGATATTTAGCGTGATCGAGGCAATGACCGCAACCGCGATGGCGGGGACTGCGGCAACCAGCGCAAACATCGTGACGATGCGCACATGCAGCCGCGATGCCGCTTTACCGATCCGACGCGCAGTGAGGATGCGATGGACCTCCCGCACGACCAGCGTAAGCAGGAAGAGGATGAACGCGGCGTTCACGCAAATGATGATCAGCGTGATCGTTTCATTCGGCGTGATCGGCGTGGCCCCGACCAGGATGGCGAAGGATACGGCGGCCGTAAGAAGTGCGCCCACCACGGCAATAATGCCGGGCAGTGCCAGGAGGCGTCTGCCATCTCCACCGGGCTGTGCCGGAAAAATGGATCGCCTGAATATCGTCTTCTGATTCGCCATGCGCCCTACGAGGACCGTTATGCGGTGCACCTATGCAACGCATTGTGGCGATTATGCAACAAGACTGACAGCGGCCACCGAAAATCTTTGGCGCGATTTGCTTGGATATCCCTCGGGGAAGTCAGCATTGCTTGGAAGCGCGATAAACGTTTACGCCGAGCTCGCGGATCTTCTTGCGCAATGTATTGCGGTTCAGGCCCAGCAGTTCGGCCGCCTTGATCTGATTGCCGCGCGTGGCCGTCATCGAAGCCAGGATCAGCGGGAATTCGACTTCGGCGAGAACTCGGTCATAGAGCCCCGGCGGCGGCAATTCGCCGGCGAAGGATGAGAAATAGCGCTGAAGGAACATTTCCGTGGCCTGGCCGATCGAAAGATTGTCCGGTACGAGCACGCCATTTTCCGGAACGGGTTCCTGGCTGGTCCGCAGTTCGGACTCTATGATCTCGGTGGAAATTTCCTCCTGCGGGTAGAGCGCGGCGAGACGCCTGATGAGATTTTCCAGTTCGCGCACATTGCCCGGCCAAGGATAGCGTTTCATCAGCTCAAGGCCGCCGCTTGAGATCCGCTTGGCCTGCAGCCCCTCGCTTTCCGCCTGCTTGAAGAAGTGCCGGACGAGGTCCGGAACATCCTCGGATCGCTCTCGCAGTGGCGGCAGACGCATCGGCACGACGTTCAGACGATAGAACAAGTCTTCGCGAAACAGCCCCTGGGCGATGCCGGCGCGCAAATCCTTGTTGGTGGCAGCAACGATGCGCACGTCGGTCTTGATTGGCGTGCGACCGCCGACAGTGGTGTATTCGCCCTGCTGCAGTACGCGCAGGAGACGGGTCTGCGCCTCCATCGGCATGTCGCCGATTTCATCGAGGAAAAGCGTGCCGCCCTCGGCCTGTTCGAAGCGGCCGCTAGAACGGTTCTGCGCGCCGGTGAACGCGCCCTTCTCATGCCCGAACAAATCCGATTCAATCAGATCGCGCGGTATGGCCGCCATATTGATCGCAACGAACGGACCGTTCCGCCGCCTGCCATATTCATGCAGCGCACGTGCCACCAACTCCTTGCCGGTGCCGGACTCGCCCGAAATCATCACCGTCAGATCGGTCTGCATCATGCGCGCCAGCATGCGGTAGATGTCCTGCATGGCGGCAGAGCGCCCGATCAGGGGCATCGCTTCAGGCTGTTCGTCGTGACGCGCATCGAGTTTGGGGCGCTGGGGCTCGGCCAGTGCGCGGTTGACGATATTCAGGAGCTCGGTGAGGTCGAAGGGCTTGGGCAGATATTCGTAGGCGCCGGTTTCCGACGCACGGATGGCGGTCATGAACGTGTTCTGGGCACTCATCACGATGACCGGCAGTTCGGGGCGGGCCTTCTTGATGCGCGGCAGCATGTCGAAAGCGTTTTCGTCCGGCATGACGACGTCGGTGATGACCAGATCGCCCTCGCCCGCCGCCACCCAGCGCCACAGAGTCGCGGCATTGGAGGTGACGCGCACCTCATGGCCTGAGCGGGATAAAGCCTGGTTGAGCACGGTGCGGATTGCCGCGTCGTCGTCCGCCACCAGAATGTTGCCGCGGGGCGTCATGCCTTGCTTCCTTCGGTTCGCTCCTCCTGGAGCAATGAGGTGTCCTTCCACGCAGGCATCAGCACGCGAAACATCGTGCCGCGTGGCGTGGATTCGCATTCGATGACGCCGCCATGTTCCCCGACGATCTTTGCGACAAGCGCCAGACCAAGACCGGAACCATTCGGCTTGGTCGTGATGAAGGGGTCGAAGATGATCGGCAGGATGTCCTCGGAGACGCCCGCGCCATTGTCATGCACACAGAATTCGAGCGGCAGCGAAACGCGGTCCTGCGATCCCGGCACGGAGACGCGCATGCCGGGGCGAAAGGCGGTCGAGAGCTTGATCTCGCCATCGCTCCGCGACCCTATGGCCTCGGCGGCGTTCTTCACCAGATTGAGGAACACCTGAACGAGTTGGTCGCGATTGGCAAATACCGGAGGAAGTGATGGATCATACTCCTCCACCATATTGATTTTTCTTGCAAAGCCGTTTCGCGCTATCGCCTTCACATGATCGAGGACGACGTGGATGTTAACCGGATAGCGGTCGATGGGACGCTCGTCCGAAAAGACCTCCATGCGGTCAACGAGCGCCACGATGCGGTCCGTCTCGTCGGTGATCAGTCGCGTCAGCGCGCGATCCTCGTCCGATACGGATGTCTCCAGAAGTTGTGCTGCGCCGCGGATGCCCGAAAGCGGGTTCTTGATCTCATGCGCCAGCATGGCGGCAAGGCCAGTCACCGATCGTGCCGCGCCGCGATGGGTCATTTGGCGGTCGATCTTGTCGGCCATCGACCGTTCCTGGAACATGACCACCACCGAGCCGGGCAATTCCGGAACAGGCGCGACATAGATGTCGACGACCTTTTCGATGCCGAGACGCGGCGAGGAAATGTCGACACGGTATTCGTTCACCGGCGCTAGTCGTTCGCGCACCTGTTCGATCAGGGACAGGATCGGACTGCCGAAGGGGACGAAGCGTTCCAACGTGGAGCGAGCCAGCATAGCCGCGCTGGAGCGGAAAAAATCTTCAGCGTCGGCATTGGCATAGCTGATGCGATCGTCGGACCCGATCATTATGACCGGCCGGCGGATCGTGTTGAGGACGATCTGCGCTGCGTCGGTGACCTCGGCTCGATTGCTGGCTGTCACGCGGCGCTCCTTTCCTGCATTTCGGAAGAACTGATCGCCTCCCGCAGGCCGCGAACCACTTCGGCCGGATCGAGCGAAGTCATGATCCTGGCGCGCAGCTCCGACGCAATCTCGGTAGCGTGGCGGTCGAGATACCAGCCGAGATGCTTGCGCGCCTGGCGCAGGCCGCTTTCGATGCCGTAGAGCGCCAGCATGTCTTCATAATGCGAGACGACATAATCGGCCATTTCCGCGGCTGTGCGCGGTGCTTCCAGTGCTTGCTCGGCCACCGTTGCAATGGCGCCCGCTGTCCATGGTGCGCCATAGCTGGCACGCCCGACCATCACGGCGTCCGCACCTGATTGTTCAAGGATTTCCGAAGCATCGGCGAGGTTTCTTACATCGCCATTGGCGACGACCGGGATGGAAACCGCCTCTTTGACGCGTGCAATCGCGCGCCAATCGGCCTTCCCCTGATAGAACTGGCAGCGCGTGCGGCCGTGCACGGTCACCATCTTCACGCCGGCCTCCTGCGCACGGCGCGCGAGTTCCGGGGCGTTCAGTGCCGCCTCGTCCCAGCCGAGGCGCATCTTCACCGTCACAGGCACATCCACGGCCCCGACGACCGCGTCTATCAGCGATACGGCATGATCAAGGTCGCGCATCAGTGCAGAACCGGCATAGCCGCCGGTCACTTTCTTGGCGGGGCAGCCCATATTGATGTCGATGATGTCGGCGCCCTCGCCGGCCGCGATGCGCGCGCCTTCCGCCATGTGTTCGGCCTGGCGACCTGCGAGCTGGATCATGTGCACCGGAAGGCCTGAATGGCGAATGCGGCGTCCGGATTCCGAATGCCCCTTGGCCAACTCGCCGCTCGCAACCATTTCGGAAACGACCAGCCCCGCGCCATGGGCATAAGCGCGCTTGCGAAACGCATCGTCCGTGATGCCGGACATCGGCGCCAAAAAGACACGGTTGCGGATTCTTACACCACCAATTTCGAGCGGTTTTGCAAGAGCCGTGAAATCTGGCATGCACAAATTCCAAGCAGTTTTATCTTCTGCTTATTCAGTAGCCAGTTTCAGCTTATTGTGCAATGCGGAAAGGGCGCGGCAAGGTTGCGCGATGGAAAACTCTCGCCTTTGGCCATGGTTGCGACTAAGCCTCTGCGCATGGAAAAGAGCAGATCTGAATCGTCGAGAAAACTGCCGACCGCCGTGGTGATCGTGGCTGCCGGACGCGGCGAGCGTGCGGGCCAGGCCGATGGCCCCAAGCAGTATCGCCTTATTGGTGGACGTGCCGTGCTTGCACAGACGGTGGAGAATTTTCTCCGCCATCCGGCAATCGGAACCGTCGTCGTCGTGATCCATCCGGACGATGGTGTTCTGCTGAAGCAGGCACTCGGCGCCCTCGCCGAAAAGGTGACCCTAGTTCATGGGGGAGCGACGCGTCAGGATTCGACCCGGCTTGGACTTCTGGCGCTGCAGTCCGAGAACCCAGGCGCGGTGCTCATACATGACGGCGTGCGTCCCTTTGCCGATGCCGCACTCATCGACCGGGTGATCGCGTCGATAGACGAAAACCACGGCACCCTGCCCGCGCTGCCAGTGTCCGACACACTCAAGCGCGAGGCCGCAGGTGGCACGGTGGCGGAGACTGTGGCGCGAGCTGGCCTGCATGCAGCCCAGACGCCGCAGGGTTTCCCCTATGCAAGAATTCTGGCTGCGCATCAGGCCGCGCACAGGCAGGGCCTCAGCGAGTTCACCGACGATGCGGCGATTGCCGAATGGGCTGACATGCCGGTTCGGATCGTGCAGGGCTCGCCCGACAATGTAAAACTCACCTGGGCAAAGGATATCGCCATGGCCGATCAGCGTCTGTCTGGAACGTTCAATGCATTTCCAGACGTGCGCACGGGCAACGGCTATGACGTGCACTCCTTCGAGCCCGGCGACCACGTTACGCTATGCGGCGTGGCAATCCCGCATACGAAAAAACTCTCCGGTCATTCCGACGCCGATGTCTGCCTGCACGCCCTGACGGACGCGCTTCTCGCGACCATCGGCGCCGGCGACATCGGCACGCATTTCCCGCCATCCGACCCGCAATGGAAGGGTGCCGCCTCGCGCATTTTCGTGGAGCATGCGGTGAAACTGGTGCGCGCGAAGGGCGGCCGCATCGCCAATGCCGACATCACGCTCATCTGCGAGGCACCGCGTGTCGGTCCGCATCGCGAGGCGATGACCGCCGCCCTCTCCGACATGCTTGGCATCGACAGGGGCCGGGTGTCGATCAAGGCAACCACAAACGAGCGGCTGGGTTTTGTTGGGCGTGAGGAAGGCATTGCGGCGATCGCCACGGCGAGCGTCGTCTATCCGGGAGGGCTGCCCGAGTGAGCGAATTGCGCGAACTGGCTATCGAATTCCTGAAAGCCTGTGAGCGGCACGGCATCATGGCCGCGACGGCGGAATCCTGCACCGGCGGCATGATCGTCGCCGCGCTTACCGATATTCCCGGTTCTTCGACGGTGGTGGACCGCGGCTTCATCACCTATTCCAACGAGGCCAAGATGGAGATGCTGGGCGTCTCCGAGGCGACGTTGGCCGCCCATGGCGCGGTCTCCCGCGAGACGGCGCTGGAAATGGCCGCAGGCGCAATCCAGAATTCCCGCGCCAGCATTGCGCTGGCCGTCACCGGTATTGCCGGGCCCGACGGCGGTTCGGCAACAAAGCCGGTGGGGCTCGTCTGGTTCGGGCTGGCGCTGCGCGGCCAGCCGGCGGTTGCCGAAAGCCGGATCTTTCCGAATGAGGGCCGCGACTTCGTCCGTCGCGAGACCGTTCGGACTGCCCTGAACCTGGGCCTCAAAGCACTCGGTTGATCAGGCCACTTTCGCCGGACCGTAGATTTCGGTCGCGCGCCGCTCGAATGCTTCCACGAACATGCGGAAGGCACGATCGAACATCGCGCCCATGAGCGCGCCCAGAATGCGGCTCTTGAATTCGTAGTCGATGAAAAAATGGATGTCGGTGGCGCCGCCATCCGCCGCATCGAAGCGCCAGATATTGGTCAGATATTTAAACGGGCCATCGAGATATTTCACGTCGATGGCGCTCTCATCCGGCTTCAGGTGAACCTGGGTGGTAAAAGTCTCACGGATCGCCTTGTAGCCGACAGTCATGCTCGCAACGAGAACGGTGCGCCCGTCGCGCTCCTTGCGCGAGCGCACCGTCAACCCTTCGCAAAGCGGAAGGAACTGCGGATACTGTTCCACATCCGCGACCAGGGCAAACATCTGGTCCGGCGCATGGGAGACGCGGCGTATGGTCTCGAATTTTGGCATCAGGCAGAAGCTTTGACCGGCTTCCGCAGATGCTCCTCGCGCGCAGCCTTCAGTTTGGCGAAGTCCTCGCCGGCATGGTGGGACGAACGCGTCAGCGGGCTCGATGCGACCAGCAGGAAGCCCTTGGTCATGCCAACGGTCTCATAGGACTTGAATTCCTCCGGCGTGACGAACTTCTTCACCGCATGGTGCTTCTTGGTCGGCTGCAGGTACTGGCCGATGGTCATGAAGTCGACGTCGGCGCTGCGCAGATCGTCCATGAGCTGCAGCACTTCGTTCCGCTCCTCGCCCAGGCCCACCATGATGCCGGACTTGGTGAAGATCGACGGGTCGAGTTCCTTCACGCGCTGCAGCAGGCGGATGGAGTGGAAGTAGCGCGCACCCGGACGAACGGTGAGATAGTTCGAAGGCACGGTTTCAAGGTTGTGGTTGAAGACGTCAGGCTTTGCTGCAACCACGACCTCCAATGCGCCATCCTTGCGCAGGAAGTCCGGCGTCAGGATTTCGATCGTCGTGTTGGGGTTCAGTGCGCGGATCGCGCGGATCGTTTCTGCAAAATGCTGCGCGCCGCCGTCGGCCAGGTCGTCGCGGTCCACCGATGTGATGACGACGTGGGTGAGCCCCATCTTGGCGACGGCCTTTGCCACGCTCTCCGGCTCGTTCTGATCGAGCGGCAGCGGGCGCCCGGTCGCCACGTTACAGAAAGCGCAGGCGCGGGTGCAGATCTCGCCCATGATCATGAAGGTGGCGTGCTTCTTTTCCCAGCACTCGCCGATATTGGGGCAGCCCGCCTCTTCGCACACCGTCACCAGCTTGTGCGAGCGCACGATCTCGCGTGTCTCGGCATAGCCTTTGGAAACCGGCGCCTTGACGCGGATCCAGTCCGGCTTGCGCAGCACTTCCTGATCCGGCCGGTGGGCCTTTTCGGGATGCCGCACACGAGGAGCGTTGGAGAGATCGAGCACAGTGACCATGTCAGTTCCTAGCGCGGCCGCGGCGATTGCGTGCGGCCGAATATCCAGAGGATGATGATCGCGCCAAAGATGGCGACAAGCAGGTTTCCGAAGAAACCGTAATAGTGAATCTCGAGGAGGCCCGCCAAGGTGCCTCCAACGAAAGAGCCGGCGATGCCGACGAGGATGTTGGTGAAGAAGCCGTGCTCGCGGTTCAAGGTCTTCTCGGCGACATAGCCGGCAAGAAAACCGATGACGAGCATGCCGAAGAAGCCGACGCCCGGCATGCTCATGAAACCCACGCTCTGGTCCATCACAGTCTCCTCGCGACCGCTTGCCAAAGACCCATATAAGTCAGAAGCCGCCGAAACAATAGCCCGGCAAAGGCTCCCCTGTTATGCGTTCAGCGCGCGGCCATAGGCGTCCAGCACGCTCTCCTTCATCATCTCCGACAGGGTCGGGTGTGGGAAGATAGTGTGCATCAGCTCTTCCTCGGTGGTTTCGAGGTTCATCGCCACCACAAAGCCCTGGATCAGCTCAGTCACCTCGGCGCCGATCATATGCGCGCCCAGTAGCTGGCCGGTCTTCTTGTCGAAGATGGTCTTGACGAAGCCTTGGTCCTCGCCAAGCGCAATGGCCTTGCCGTTGGCGATGAACTGGAAGCGGCCGACGCGGATGTCGTAGCCCTGTTCCTTGGCCTTGGCTTCGGTGAGACCGACGGAAGCGACCTGCGGGTTGCAATAGGTGCAGCCCGGGATCTTCAGCTTGTCCATCGGGTGAACGTTCGGCAGGCCGGCGATCTTCTCGACGCAGATCACGCCCTCATGCTCGGCCTTGTGGGCCAGCATGGGCGGGCCGGCAACGTCGCCGATTGCGTAGATGCCCGGCACATTGGTGCGGCCATAGCCGTCGATGACGACACAGCCGCGATCGGTCTTCACGCCGAGCGCTTCAAGGCCAAGGTTCTCGATGTTGCCCTGCACGCCGACAGCCGAGATCATGCGATCGGCCGTGATCTTCTCGATCTTGCCGTCCTTGAGCTCGACATGGGCGGTGACGGAGTTCGCGCCCTTCTCGACCTTGGTCACCTTGGCCTCGAGCAGGATCTTCATGCCCTGCTTTTCGAACTGCTTCTTGGCGAAGGTGGAAACTTCCGCGTCCTCCACCGGCATCACCGCCGGCATGACCTCGACGACGGTCACGTCCACGCCGAGCGTGCGGTAGAAGCTCGCGAACTCGATGCCGATGGCGCCCGAGCCCATGACGATCATCGACTTGGGCAGATCCTGGGGCACCATGGCCTCGAAATAGGTCCAGATCAGCTTGCCGTCCGGCTCGATGCCCGGCAGCGCGCGCGGACGCGCGCCGGTGGCGAGGATGATGTGCTTGGCCGTATAGGTGCCCTCGCCTTTGATGTTCTTGGGCGCCGGGTGCTGCGGCTCCATCGGCTTCTTCGAAGATTTTGCGACGACGATTTCGCCCGGCTTGGAGAGCTTGGCCTCGCCCCAGATGACGTCCACCTTGTGTTTCTTCATCAGGAAGCTGACGCCGCCGTTCAGCTGTCCCGAAACGGCGCGCGAGCGCTGCACGATCGACTGGACGTCCGGACTGACCGAACCCTCGATCTTCACGCCATACTTTTTGGCATATTCGGCATAGTGCAGGATTTCGGCCGAACGCAGCAGCGCCTTGGTGGGAATGCAGCCCCAATTCAGGCAGATGCCGCCCAGATGCTCGCGTTCCACGATGGCCGTCTTGAAGCCAAGCTGCGCCGAGCGCACGGCCGTGACATAGCCGCCGGGGCCCGAACCGATGATGATGACGTCGTAGTTTTCGGCCACAATCTTCTCCTGAGATCAGAGCGCGAGCATGACTCGCGCCAGGGGCGCGAGCGCTTCGCCAATTTTGCGCGTGTTTTCCGCGTCGAGATGGACGCCATCGAGCGGCGTTGTGACTGCAACGGAGCCGGCATCGTAGAAACCGCAACTGGTTTCGGCGGCCAACCCCGCATAGAGTTCCGCCAGTTTTTGCGAGCCCTTGTCGCCGCCTGCGAACATTTCCGCAAAATCCACGTTTTGGGTACGCGTGACCTGCGGTGGCGAAACCAGAAGGATTTTGGGCGCGGCAGCGTCCAGCGGATAGGCGTGGCCGCGCACGATCTTCACCAGGCGCGCCATGCCCTGCCTGGCGGCGAACGGGTTGCCATGGATCCACGGCTTCATGTCGTTGGAGCCAAGCAGGATGATGATCAGATCGAGCGGCGAGTGCGTGCCGAGCACGGTCGGCAGCACGCGCGCGCCATTGCGATCTTCCGGGGCAAGGCTGTCGTCGAAGGCCGTCGTGCGGCCATTCAACCCCTCGGCAATAACCCGAACTCCGCCACCCAACTCGGCCTGGAGCACACTCGGCCAACGGTCCTCCGGCGCATGGCGCGAAGGACCTTCGGCATTGTAGCCCCAGGTGAGCGAGTCACCGTAGCAGAGGACGGTTTTCACTAAAGCCGCGCCCCTATACGAGCATGCCCATCGGGTTTTCGATGTGGCGCTTGAAGGCACCGAGCAGTTCGGCACCAAGCGCGCCGTCGACAGCACGATGATCGGTCGACAGCGTGACCGACATCATGTTGGCGATCTTGATTTCGCCGTTCTTCACCACGGCCCGCTCTTCGCCCGCGCCAACGGCCAGGATGGTCGCATGCGGCGGGTTGATGACGGCGGAGAAATCCTTGATGCCAAACATGCCCAGATTGGACACCGCAGTGGTGCCGCCCTGGTATTCCTCGGGCTTCAGCTTGCGATCGCGGGCACGCTTGGCGAGGTCCTTCATCTCGTTGGAGATGGTAGACAGGCTCTTCTCCTCGGCCCGGCGCACGATCGGCGTGATGAGGCCGCCCGGGATCGAAACGGCAACGCCCACATCCGAATGGTTGTGCTGCACCATGGCGCTGTCCGTCCACGACACATTCGCAGTCGGCACATCGCGCAGGGCGAGCGCCATCGCCTTGATGATCAGGTCGTTGACCGACAGCTTGTAGGCCGGCACATCGCCCTTCTCCGTCTTGCGCGTCGGCGCGGCTGCGTTGAGCTGGGTGCGCAGCGCCAGCAAGGCGTCGAGTTCGCAATCGAGCGTCAGGTAGAAATGCGGGATGGTGGTCTTGGCTTCGACCAGACGCCGAGCAATGACCTTCCGCATGTTGTCGTGCGGAATGAGCTCGTAGGAACCTGCCTCGAACAGCTTCAGCACCTGTTCGTCAGACATCGGCTTCGCGGCCGGAGCCGGAGCCGGGGCGGGAGCGCCCGCGACCGGTGCGGCTGCCGGAGCAGCCTTCGCAACGCCGCCGGAAATCGCGGTCTCGACGTCGGCCTTCACCACGCGGCCATGCGGCCCCGTGCCCTTCACCGCCGAGATATCGACGCCGGCATTCTTGGCGATGCGACGGGCGAGCGGCGATGCAAAGACGCGGCCCTCCTGGGCAACTGCCGTGCCGTTTGCCACGGCTACCGATGCCGGCTGGGCAGCCGGCGCAGGCTGCGGCTTGGCTTCCTCGGCCTTCGCCGGGGCGGGCGCTGCGGTCGGCTGGGCAGCAGGCTTGGCGCCGGCATCCGCCTTGGCGGCAGCACCAGCATCTTCGCCCTCGCCCGCCAGAACGGCGATCACCGCATTGACCTTGACGCCCTCGGTGCCGGCCGGAACGACCAGCTTGGCGACAGTGCCTTCATCGACGGCCTCGACTTCCATCGTCGCCTTGTCGGTCTCGATTTCAGCGATCACGTCGCCGGGCGAAACCTTGTCGCCTTCCTTGACCAGCCACTTGGCCAGATTGCCTTCTTCCATCGTCGGCGAGAGCGCCGGCATTGTGATGTTGATCGGCATCGCTCACTCCTGGATGAATTTGAACAGGCCGCGCATGACCGTCAGCGTGGCGATAATGAACACCGGCGGCAGAATGCCGATGTTGAAAGTGCTTTTGCTCATCTCGAGCGCCATCATCCCACCGGCCTGCTCGGCCTGCATGGCACTGGTGGCAACCAAGGCAAAAATGATGGACGACGCGCCGCTTAACATCTGCAGCACGCCGTCGAACCGGCTAGTCATCGAGCGAATGACAAACGCGAGCGCGACGGTCGGAACGATGATGGCGGCCAGGGTCAATAAAGACGGCATCGCCTACACCTCCTACCGATATGTCACCGCTTTGACCGCCTCGACGACCTCGCCGACATTCGGCAGCGCCAACTTTTCGAGATTGGCGGCGTAAGGCATCGGCACGTCCTTGCCGGCGATGGTGATGACCGGCGCATCGAGATAGTCGAAGGCGCGCCGCGAAACCTGGTTGGCGATGTGGTCGCCGACCGAGCTCTGCGGGAAGCCCTCTTCTACCACGACCAGCCGGTTGGTCTTCTTCACCGACTCGATGATCGTGTCGTAGTCGAGCGGACGGATCGTGCGCAGGTCGATGATCTCGGCATCGATTCCCATCTCGCGAAGCTCGGCTTCGGCCTTCACCGCATAGGTCATGCCGATGCCGAAGGAGACGATGGTGACGTCCTTGCCCTGCTTGTGGACACGCGCCTTGCCAATCGGCAGCACGAAATCGTCAAGCTTGGGCACATCGAAGGAGTGACCGTAAAGAATCTCGTTTTCGAGGAAGATCACCGGGTTCGGGTCACGGATCGCTGCCTTGAGCAGGCCCTTGGCGTCGGCAGCCGTGTAAGGCATCACTACCTTGAGGCCGGGGATGTGGCTGTACCAGGCCGCATAGCACTGCGAGTGCTGTGCGGCGACGCGGGCAGCCGCACCGTTCGGACCGCGGAAGACGATCGGGGCGCCCATCTGGCCGCCGGACATATAGAGCGTCTTGGCGGCCGAATTCACGATCTGGTCAATCGCCTGCATGGCGAAGTTGAAGGTCATGAACTCCACGATCGGCTTCAGGCCGGCCATGGCCGCGCCAACGCCGACGCCGGCAAAGCCGTGTTCGGTGATCGGGGTGTCGACGACGCGACGCGGGCCGAACTCCTGCAGCAACCCTTGCGTGATCTTATAGGCGCCCTGATATTCGGCGACTTCCTCGCCCATGACGAAAACGTCCTGGTCGCGGCGCATTTCCTCGGCCATCGCGTCGCGCAACGCTTCGCGGACGGTCATGGAAACCATTTCGGTGCCGGCTGGAATATCCGGATCGGCGGCCACTTCGACCTTCGGCGCAGCGGCAACGGGAGCGGGCTTGGCGGGTTCAGGGGCCTTCTCGGCGGCGACTGGCGCCTTCGGCGACACTTCTTCCTCGCCGATGCCTTCCCCGATCTTGTCAATGTCTTCGCCCTCGACGGCCAAAACGGCGATCGGGGTGTTCACCTTGACGCCTTCGCTGCCGGCGGGAATGAGGATCTTCCCAAGCGTACCCTCGTCGACGGCTTCCACTTCCATGGTTGCCTTGTCGGTCTCGATCTCGGCGATCACGTCACCGGGGGCGACCTTGTCGCCTTCTTTCTTCAGCCACTTGGACAGGTTGCCCTCTTCCATGGTCGGCGAGAGCGCAGGCATCAGGATTTCGATCGGCATGTCTGTGCCCTCCCTTACAGCGTGATGTCAGTATAGAGTTCGGACACATCCGGCTCCGGATCGGTCTGCGCGAACTCGGCCGAGTCGGCCACGATGTCACGCACCTCCTTGTCGATCGCCTTCAGGTCGTCTTCCGTGGCCCACTTCTTGTCGAGCAACCGCGCCTTGACCTGCTCGATCGGGTCGTGCTCGGAGCGCATCTTCTGCACCTCCTCCTTCGACCGGTATTTTGCCGGGTCGGACATGGAGTGGCCGCGATAGCGGTAGGTCTGCATCTCGAGAATGATCGGACCCTTGCCGGAGCGGCACCACTCGACGGCGAGATCGGCGGCAGCTTTCACTGCGCGCACATCCATGCCATCGACCTGGATGCCCGGGATCTTGAAGGAAGCGCCGCGATGCGAAAAATCGGTCTCGGCCGACGAGCGTGACACCGACGTGCCCATGGCGTAGCGGTTGTTCTCGATGATGTAGACCACCGGCAGCTTCCACAGCGAGGCCATGTTGAAGCTCTCGTAGACCTGGCCCTGGTTGGCCGCGCCGTCGCCGAAATAGGTCAGGGAGACGTTCTTGTTCTCACGGTAGCGATTGGCGAAGGCCAGGCCGGTGCCGAGCGACACCTGGGCACCGACGATGCCGTGGCCGCCATAGAAATTCTTCTCCTTGGAGAACATGTGCATGGAGCCACCCTTGCCCTTGGAGTAGCCCCCACGGCGACCGGTGAGCTCGGCCATGACCCCGCGCGGCGACATGTCCATGGCGAGCATATGGCCATGGTCACGATAGGCGGTGATCATCTGATCGCCTTCGATCAGCGCCATCTGCATGCCGGTGACGACAGCCTCCTGACCGATATACAGGTGACAGAAGCCGCCGATGAAGCCCATGCCGTAAAGCTGACCAGCCTTCTCTTCGAAGCGCCGAATCAGCAGCATGTCGCGATAGGCCTTGAGCTCCTGCTCCTTGGTGAATTCTACGGGTTTGGGCGCTACAAGCGCGGGTTTGCCGTCCGCTTTCGATTTCGCGGACGCCGTCTTGGCGGCAGAAGCCATTCAACACTCCCTAGCAATGTCTCTTTTCGGACATTGGAGGGAGAGCACAATCCCCCTCCGATTGGGGAGAAAGCTAGCACGCAATCCACCCTTCCGCTATGCGGAAAAATGCATGGCAGGCATGCAGCTAAGCACCTGCAATCATTGGGGATATCTACGATTAACCGGATTTCGGTTAATTTGCCCAATCGGACGAACGGATGATCGTGATCTCATCCGTGTGCGAAAGGTTCAGCGCTTTGCGGGCCTGCTCGTCGAGCATGTCCTTCTCGAGAGTGCCATCATGCAGCAACTGAACGCGGCGCTCAAGATCGACGCGACGGGACCTGACGGCATCGAGTTGCGCCTGCAATTCGACCGCCCGCGCCTGGAGCCGGTACTTGGAATAGATACCCAGCTCGCCGTGATAGGCATGGAAGCCGAAATAGGAAAGGAACAGAACGGTGAGGCCCGGCACGATGAATCGGCCGGTATTTCTCTCGCGATGCTGACGTGTCCACATGGTGCATTTCCCTGATGCGTCCCATCTGGCCCCATTATGCTTAATGTCCGGTTACGGGGGATAAAAATTCCGGCCCCAAATGAAAAGGGGCGAGGTTGCCCTCGCCCCTTTTGTTCAGGTTAGCAGCGGAAAATCCGGCCCCGTTCAAGCCTTCAGGATCGAACGGCCGGCGTAGCGGGCCTGCTTGCCGAGCTCTTCCTCGATGCGGATGAGCTGGTTGTACTTGGCCGTACGATCCGAGCGCGCGAGCGAGCCGGTCTTGATCTGCCCGCAATTGGTGGCGACGGCGAGATCGGCGATGGTCGAGTCTTCCGTTTCGCCCGAGCGGTGCGACATGACGGCGGTGTAGGCGGCCTTGTGGGCGGTCTCGACCGCGTCGAGCGTCTCGGTGAGCGTGCCGATCTGGTTGACCTTGACCAGGATCGAGTTGGCAACGCCCATGCGGATGCCGTCGCGCAGGCGCGCCGAGTTGGTGACGAACAGGTCGTCGCCGACCAGCTGCACGTTCTTGCCGATCAGGTCGGTCAGCATCTTCCAGCCTTCCCAATCGTCCTCGGCCATGCCGTCCTCGATCGAGATGATCGGGTAGTCGGCAGCCAGCTTGGCCAGGTACTTGGCCTGGGTCTTGGGGTCGCGGGTCTTCTTCTCGCCTTCGTAGACGTAGTTGCCGCCCTTGAAGAACTCGGTCGAGGCGCAGTCCAGCGCGATCGCGACGTCGTCGCCGGGCTTGTAGCCGGCCTTCTCGATCGACTGCATGACGAAGTCGAGCGCGGCCTGCGCGCTCTTCAGGTTCGGCGCAAAGCCACCCTCATCGCCCACATTGGTGTTGTGGCCGGCGTCCTTCAGAGCCTTCTTGAGGGTGTGGAAGATTTCCGAGCCCCAGCGAACGGCGTCGCGGAAGGTCGGCGCGCCCACCGGCATGATCATGAATTCCTGGAAATCGATCGGATTGTCGGCATGGGCGCCGCCATTGACGATGTTCATCATCGGCACCGGCAGAACGCGGGCGTTCGGGCCGCCGACATAGCGATAGAGCGGCAGGTTGGAGGCCACGGCCGCAGCCTTGGCCACCGCCAGCGAGACGCCGAGGATTGCGTTGGCGCCGAGGCGGGCCTTGTTGGGCGTGCCGTCGAGGTCGATCATGGTCTGGTCGATCTCGGCCTGGTGCTCGGCTTCCATACCGCCGATGGCTTCAAAAATCTCGCCGTTGACAGCTTCAACGGCGCGCTCGACGCCCTTGCCGAGATAGCGCGGACCGCCGTCGCGCAGTTCTACTGCCTCATGCGCGCCGGTCGAGGCGCCGGACGGTACGGCTGCACGGCCCATGGAGCCGTCTTCCAGCACTACGTCCACTTCCACGGTCGGGTTGCCCCGGCTGTCGAGAATTTCGCGGCCGATGATATCGATGATGGCGGTCATTGTGGTGTCCCTCGGATCGTGGCGGAAATGATGGCCGTCTTAGCGAAAGGCGGCGAAAACGCAATGAGACGCCCGGGTGGCCGGGCGCCGAACTCAGTAACCTTTTGCGACGCGGTCGAAAGCCATCAGCTTTTCAAGCAGCTCAGGCATGTCCTTCAGCGGGACCATGTTCGGGCCGTCCGACGAGGTGGAATTGTCGGGATCCTGATGCGTTTCGATGAACACGCCAGCGACGCCAACGGCCACGGCGGCAGACGCCAGGGTCTTCACGAAACGGCGCTCGCCGCCCGAAGAACCGCCCTGCCCGCCAGGCTGCTGAACCGAATGGGTGGCGTCGAAAATCACCGGCGCGCCCATATCGACCATGATCGGCAAAGCGCGCATGTCCGAAACCAGCGTGTTGTAGCCGAAGGACGCACCACGCTCGGTGACCAGCACATTTGCGTTGCCGGAACCTGTGACCTTGCCGATGACATTCTTCATGTCCCACGGGGCAAGAAACTGGCCCTTTTTCACATTCACAATCTTGCCCGTCTTGGCCGCGGCGACCAGCAGGTCTGTCTGACGGCTAAGGAAGGCCGGAATCTGCAGCACATCGACCACTTCGGCTACGAGAGCGCACTGCTCTTCGTTGTGAATGTCGGTGAGGACCGGAATTTCGAACTCCTTGCGCAGGTCCGCAAAGACCGGCAGCGCCGCCTCAAGCCCCGCGCCGCGCGTGGCGCCGAGCGAAGTCCGGTTCGCCTTGTCGTAGCTGGACTTGTAGACCAGGCCGATGCCGAGCTTGCCGGTCAGTTCCTTCAGCGCGCCGGCCATGTCAAAGGCGTGTTGGCGCGACTCGAGCTGGCAGGGACCGGCGATCAGCGCCAGCGGCGCCTTGTTGTCGAAAACGACATTGCCAACGGTAACGGTCGGGTTCGGCGTGTTCATCAAAGCTCCTCGAATACAAAAATGGCGCCCTGCCCGGGTGCCGATGGTACGATCAGCCGACTGCCACAATGGTCGAACTCGATGACATTGGCGCGAAGTAATTTTTCGGTCTGCGTCAGGCTGGCAACGCCGAAGACGACCGCCGCGAGCCGAAGGGTGCCTGCGGGCGCTTCGATCCCGGTATCGGCCATGAATGTGGCCGGATCGACGAGCTCTATCGCTGCATTCGGCAGGCTCACCTGGATCCGGCCGTTTGCGGCGGGCAGCGCCTCCGCGTTTGCCACGGCTTCGAAGAAGCGCGCATGGCTGGCGGGATCGTCCGCGCAGGCGACGACCGACACAATGCGCCTGGCGCCATTGGCATGGGCCTGCAGGGCCGAGCGGTCGACCTGCGGAACGTTTGCGCGCTGGCAGGTGAAGAAAAATGCGTCCGGCGCATCGGCCTCGGCGGCGAAAGCCAGCCGGAAGGACGCCATATCGGCCTTGCCGGAAGCATCCGTGAAGGGCCGCGAGAAATCGAGCCTGTCGCCCGCCGAAACGCCGGCTTCCACGAAGGTTTTGTGGTCGGCATCCGCGTCATCGGTTCCGAAGACAACGGCCGAAAGCCCCTCCTCGCCATTGCGAGTGCGGAATTGGCGGTCGCGTGCGACAAAGACATTTTTCGTCGCCACTGCTTCCTTGACCTTGGCGGCATCTCCGACGACCAGCGGCTCGAGGAATGTGTTGTCGGCGAGGTAGACGCAGGCGTTCTCGGTGCCGAAGGGATGGACGCCCACCGGAGCTACAGTGAAGCCAAGCACTGACAGTCTATCACGCGCAATGCCGAGGTCAGCGGTCGGCAGCACGAGATGGTCGAGCGGACGGGGCGTAGCGGATGTACTCATCTGGCTGCCATGTGCCCCAAATTCGGCGCGCGTTCAAGCGGCCATCTCGCCGGCGGTGGCGTGCTTTATCATCGCCACGCCCGGTTTTCACCGTCTGGCCATTTCAAAGAACGCTCTCTTTCGAGAACTGGGAAGACGGGCGGTCAGGAAACGCGCTCATCTAGTAATTTATCTGCGGTCTCCGCGACCGCCCGTTCGATGCGCTTGCCTGGGTTTGTTCGCCTCCGCATTCGCGCGGTCAGCCACACCCTGGGCCCGGACTTGGGGATTCATCATCCAGCAGCGCTACCGTTAGCGCCACCAGCCCGGACATCGTCGCCCTCCACGCTCATCCGGTTCATGACCCGTGTTCCCGTTGAGGCCGATGCGGACATTATGTGAGCGGCGGAAAGACAGGGGATAAATGAGGCTACAGATTTCTTTTCGAGCAAATGATTTCAGCGGCTTACGCGCGAAGCGGGGTGATTTTCATCCCCATCTCCGCGCGGTAGCAGCCTATGCCGCCTTTTCGACCAGCCGCGCCAGCTGCGTCATGACCACGGCCGAGCCGGCAAGACGCTTTTCGGCGCTCGGCCAGTCGCGGATGAAGACGATGCTCTGGTCCGGCCTGATCTTGGCCAGCGAGCCCTGCTCGCCGATGAATTTGACCAGCCCTGCCGGGTTGGAGAACTCGCGCTTGCGGAAATGGATGACGATGCCCTTCGGGCCGGCGTCGAGCTTTTCCACATTGGCCTTGCGGCAGAGCGCCTTGATGAAGACGATCTTGAGCAGGTGCTGAACCTCTTGCGGCAGCGAGCCGAACCGGTCGATGAGTTCGGCGGCGAAGGCGTCGATCTCCTCCGGCGAATCGAGATCGGCCAGGCGGCGGTAGAGCGCGAGCCTGAGCTGCAGGTCGGGCACATAGCCTTCCGGGATCATCACGGCCGTGCCGATGGTGATCTGCGGCGACCAGCCGCCGTCCAGCGCTTCGCCGTCGCCCTTGATCTCGGCCACCGCCTCTTCCAGCATCTGCTGGTAGAGCTCGAAGCCGACTTCCTTGATGTGGCCGGACTGTTCCTCGCCCAGAAGATTGCCGGCGCCGCGAATGTCGAGGTCATGGCTGGCGAGCTGGAAGCCCGCGCCCAACGTGTCGAGCGATTGCATAACCTTGAGGCGACGGTCGGCGGTGTCGGTCAGCTTCTTGTTGGCCGGCAGGGTCATCAACGCATAGGCGCGCAGCTTGGAGCGGCCGACGCGGCCACGCAGCTGGTAGAGCTGCGCCAGGCCGAACATGTCCGCCCGGTGCACGATCATCGTGTTGGCGGTCGGAATGTCGAGGCCGGATTCGACGATCGTGGTCGACAGGAGCACGTCGTACTGGCCGTCGTAGAAGGCGTTCATGATGTCGTCGAGCTCGCCCGCCGGCATCTGGCCGTGCGCGGTCGCAACCTTCAGCTCGGGGACAGAGCCATGCAGGAAATCGCGGATCTCGGAGAGGTCCGTAATGCGCGGCACGACATAAAAGCTCTGGCCGCCGCGATAGCGCTCGCGCAGCAGCGTCTCGCGCACCACGAGCGGGTCGAAGGGAGAGATGAAGGTGCGCACCGCCATGCGGTCGACCGGAGGGGTGGCGATGAGCGACAGCTCGCGCACGCCTGTCAGCGCAAGCTGCAGGGTGCGCGGGATTGGCGTTGCCGAGAGCGTCAGCACGTGCACGTCGCTCTTCAGCTCCTTCAGCCGCTCCTTGTGCTTGACGCCAAAGTGCTGCTCCTCGTCTATGATGAGCAGGCCGATATTCTTGAAGGTGATCGAGTTGCCCAGAAGCGCATGCGTGCCGACGACGATGTCGACGGTGCCTTCGGCAATCGCCTTCTTGGTTTCCGCGAGCTCCTTGGGACCGACCATGCGCGAGGCCTGCCGCACATTAATTGGTAAGCCGGCAAAGCGTTGCGCAAATGTCTTGAAATGCTGGCGCGCGAGCAGCGTGGTCGGCACCACAACCGCGACCTGGAAGCCTTCCATGGCGGCGAGGAAAGCCGCGCGCAGCGCCACTTCGGTCTTGCCGAAACCGACGTCGCCGCAGACCAGGCGGTCCATCGGTTTGCCGGCTAATAGATCATCCATGACCGAATCGATGGCACGCTGCTGGTCGTCGGTTTCCTCATACGGGAAACGAGCGGCGAACTCGCCATAGACACCGTCTGGCGGGCTGATGATGGGCGCGCTGCGCATCTGGCGCTCGGCGGCGAGCTTTATCAGCTGGCCGGCCATGTCGAGCAGGCGGCGCTTGAGCTTGGCCTTGCGCGCCTGCCAGGCGCCGCCGCCGAGCTTGTCCAGCGTCGCTTCGGCCGTGTCGGAGCCGTAGCGCGACAGAAGCTCGATGTTTTCGACTGGCAGGAACAGGCGGTCGTCGCCGGCATAGTGGATTTCAAGACAATCGTGCGGCGCGCCGGCCGCCTCGATGGTGCGCAGGCCGACGAAGCGGCCGATGCCGTGGTCGGCATGGACGACGATGTCGCCGGCTGAAAGTGCGGCTGCCTCCGCGATGAAATCGGAGGCGCGCTTGCGCTTCTTGGAGCGGCGCACGAGGCGGTCGCCCAGAATGTCCTGCTCGGCCACGACTACGATGTCGTCGGTCTCGAAGCCGGCTTCGAGCGGCAGCACGGCAAGGCCGGCCTGCCCCGCAGTTAGCTTCTCGACATCGGCAAGCGTCGCCACGGCTTTGAGGTTGCCAAGGTGATGCTCGGTGAGGATCTGCGTCAGGCGGTCGAGCGAGCCTTCCGTCCAGCCGGCGATGAGCACGCGCCGCTTGGCCGCGCGCACGTCGCTTACATATTTCACCACCTCTTCGAACACGTTGACGTTCGGGTCGGCGCGTTCGAGCTCGAAGCCGCGCGACGGCTTCGAGCCGGCGTGCAGGAGCTTGCGGCCGCCGGTCTCGGGCGTGTCGAAAGGGGTGAACTCCACCGCCATGCGGTCGGCGACGGCCGCCGCCACGTCATCGGGCGAGAGATACATCTCGGCCGGCGGCACGGGCTTGTAGGGCACCGCTTCCTTCAGCGCACCCGACGTGGCCGGGTGGCGGCGCGCTTCGTAGTAGTCGAGGATCAGCGTATGGCGCTCGCCGAGCGCTTCGCGCGCCAGATGGTCAAATATGACCGGCGCCTCGGGCAGATAGTCGAAGATCGTTTCCAGCCGCTCGTAGTAGAAGGGCAGCCAGTGCTCCATGCCGGCGAAGCGGCGCCCTTCCGAGACGGCCGCGTAGAGCCCGTCATCGCGCGAGGGCGCACCGAAGGCTTCGATATATTGGCGGCGGAAGCGGCTGATGGCCTCGGGCGTCAGCGCCACCTCGCTCATCGCCTGCAATGTCAGCGCATTCCGCTGGCCGGTGGTGCGCTGGGTGGCGACATCGAAGGCGCGGATCGATTCCAGCGTGTCGCCGAAGAAATCGAGCCGCAGCGCCTCTTCAGCGCCCGGCGCGAAAAGGTCCAGAATGCCGCCGCGCACGGCAAATTCGCCGACCTCGCGCACGGTCGCAACGCGGTCGAAGCCGGAATTCTCCAACCGCGCGATCAGCACGTTCATATCGACCTGGTTGCCTGGCCGCGCACGGAAAGTCTGGGCTTCGATCGCCGAGGCTGGCGGCACGCGCTGCAGGAGCGCGTTGGCAGTGGTGAGGATGACGGCGCGGTGCGGCTGCTTTGCCAGCGAAGCCATGGCCCCCATAGCGTCGAGGCGGCGGGCGGCCGCATCGGCGCCAGGCGAGACGCGATCATAGGGAAGGCAGTCCCAGCCCGGGAATTCCAGCACCGGCAGCTCCGGTGCGGCGAAGGCAAGCGCGTCGGTGATTACCGGCAGCCGCTGTCCGTCGCGGGCGACGAAGATCACCGGGCCATCGGGTGCGGCCTCGAGCGCGGCGGTGACGAGCGCCAAGGCCTCGTAGCCGTCGGCCACGCCATCGACGATGAACTGGCCGGTGCCGCTCTTCGGCAGGCCGATTTTCTTGATCAGGCTCATCCTAGAAACTCATGGACAGGCGCTGGGCCAATATCTTGCGGTAGATTGCGGTGTCTTGTGCTGCCGGAATGGCCTGCTCGCCGGTGAACCACGAAAGCAGGTCTGCGTCCTGCAGTTCCAGCAGATTCTCATATTCGTCGAGTTCGGCGTCGGACAGGTCGTGGATGGTGGTGTCGGCGAAAGTGCCGAGAATCAGGTCCATCTCGCGCATGCCGCGGTGCCAGGATCGGAACAGCAGCTTGCGCCGGCGCGTGTCGAGCCCCTCACTTGATCGCGTCGTGCCTGTCATCTTCCACATCCTGGTTGCCGAGCGGCGCATATAGCGTGGATGACGCGGCGTGTCAGCCTTGCACATGGTCGCGTGGCGCATAAGCTGCCAATCATGCGCCCTTCCCTCCTCGACCCATTGTTCGTGCCGATCACCTCGCTCGCCGGCGTGGGCCCGAAAATTGCCGACCTGATCGCCAAGGTCGTGCCTGCCGACCTCAGCGACCGGCCGGCGCGCGCGGCCGATCTCGTCTTCACACTGCCCAATTCGGTGATCGACCGGCGCAACCGGCCGGGCATAGCTTTGGCGCCGTCGGGCGCCATCGTGACGCTGGACGTGACGGTGGACCGCCATCAGCCAGCGCCGCGCGGCAACAAGTCGGTGCCCTACCGCGTCTATGCCTACGACGATACGGGCGAGATCGCACTGACCTTCTTCCACGCCAACGCCTCGTGGCTCGAGCGCGCCCTGCCAGTGGGCGAGGAAGTGATCGTGAGCGGCCGGATGGAGTGGTTCAACGGCCGCCCGAGCATGGTGCATCCCGACCATATCGCGCGCAAGTCCGAGGCCGAGAACCTGCCGCTGGTCGAGCCGGTCTATCCTCTCACTGCGGGCCTGTCGCCAAAGGTGCTGCGCCGCGCCGTCGGCCAGGCACTGGAGCGCGTGCCGGAACTGCCAGAATGGCAGGACGCCGAACTGATGCGGCGGCAGACCTTTCCGGCTATGCGCGATGCGCTCAACCGCATTCACCACCCGGCCGATCCGCTCGACGTTTCGCCCGACAGTGCGGCGTGGCGCCGGCTCGCCTATGACGAGTTTTTGGCGGGACAAATCTCGCTGGCGCTGGTGCGGGCGACCGTGCGCAAGCTTTCGGGCCGACCGCTAACCGGCGACGGCAAGCTGATTGCGGCGCTGAAAAACGCCCTGCCCTATGAGCTGACGCGCTCACAGATTGAGGCGCTGGCTGAGATTGACGCGGACCTGCAAAAGCCAGAACGCATGCTGCGCCTGCTGCAGGGCGATGTTGGCTCGGGCAAGACGGTCGTGGCACTGCTTTCCATGGCTCGCGCGGTGGAAGCCGGCGGGCAGGCAGCGATGATGGCGCCGACGGAAATCCTTGCCCGCCAGCATTTTGCGTCGATTGCGCCGCTTGCCGAAAAGGTCGGCTTGCGGATAGCTGTTCTGACGGGCCGCGAAAAGGGCCGCGAGCGCGCCGATATCCTTGCCAGTCTGGCAGATGGCGAGATCAACATCGTCGTCGGCACGCATGCGCTGTTCCAGGAGACGGTGCAATTCCGCGACTTGGCGCTGGCAGTCATCGACGAGCAGCACCGCTTCGGCGTGCACCAGCGGCTTGCGATGACGGCTAAGGGCGATGCGCCCGACATGCTGGTGATGACGGCAACGCCCATTCCGCGCACGCTGGTGCTGACTGCCTTCGGCGACATGGACGTCTCGCGCCTGACCGAAAAGCCGGCGGGCCGGCAACCCATCCGCACGATCACCCTGCCATTCGACCGCCTGGATGAGTTGGTCGGGCGGATGCGCGACGCCGTCGCGGAAGGCCAAAAGGTCTACTGGATCTGTCCGCTCGTGGAGGAGTCCGAAGAGGTCGAGCTGATGTCGGCCGAGGAGCGTTTTTCGTCGCTAAAACCCGTGTTCGGTGACAGGATCGGCCTCGTTCATGGGCGCATGAAGGGCGCGGAGAAGGACGAAGCCATGCGCGCCTTCAAGGAAGGCGAAACGCGCATCCTGATTGCCACCACGGTCATCGAGGTGGGCGTCGACGTGCCCGACGCCACCATCATCGTGATCGAACATGCCGAGCGTTTTGGGCTCGCGCAGCTACACCAGCTGCGCGGCCGCGTCGGGCGCGGTTCCAAGGCTTCGACCTGCGCGCTGCTCTATAAGGACCCGCTCGGTGAAACCGCCAAGCGCCGGCTTTCAGTCATGCGCGAAACCGAAGACGGTTTTCGTATCGCCGAGGAAGACCTGAAGCTGCGTGGCGAAGGTGAGTTGCTGGGCACACGGCAATCGGGCACGCCGGGCTTCCAGGTCGCTCGTATTGAAGCTCACGCGGATCTGCTCGAAATCGCGCGTGACGATGCTCGCCTACTGCTGAACCGCGATCCGGACCTCAAGTCCGAGCGCGGACAAGCTGTGCGGACGCTGCTCTATTTGTTCGGGCGCGACGAGGCGGTGAGGCTGCTGCGCGCCGGCTGATCGGCATCGGCCAGCGCCGGATTGCCGATGCCGCCGTCAATCGTGACGCCCTTGACCTTGATCGCCTTCTTGACCTCTGGCGCGACGAGGCCGGCCGAGACGATGAGCTTGGCGCCGTCTTCGATGCTCATGTCGAGCAGAACGATCTCGGATTTGCGCACATACATCAGGAAGCCGGTCGTCGGATTCGGCGTGCAGGGCATGAACACCGCAATCAGCGGATCGTCGCCGTCGTCGAGCTTCTCGTTGATTTCCGTGCGCTTGTCGCCGGCCACGAAGACGAGCGACCACACGCCCTTGCGCGGATATTCGACCAGCCCGACTGTGCGGAACATCTCATTCTTGTTCGAAAGGGCCGTTTCGAAAATCTGCTTCAGCGCCTTGTAGATGCTGCGCACCAGCGGCATGCGGTCGAGCAGCCGCTCGCCGAGCGAAATCACCGTGCGGCCGATGATGTTGGCGGTAAGGAAGCCGATCAGCGTGATCAGCACGAGCGCCACGATGAGGCCGAAGCCAGGCACCCTGATCGAGAGATAGGTATCTGGATTGTAGTCGGCCGGAATGTAGGGCTTAACCCAGGAATCGACCCAGCCGATGAAGGACCAGGCGATGTAGGCCGTGATCGCCAACGGCGCGCAGACCACGAACCCGGTCAGGAAATAATTCCTCAACCGTGTCATAGCCGATGTCTTGTGCGTTTCCGACATGCTTCACCCGCCGCTGGTTGCAGCGCAACATTAGTGAAGCATGCCGTCCTTTGGAACAGCGAAATTGGCCGAGCGGCCGCTTATTCGACCGTGACCGACTTGGCGAGGTTGCGCGGCTGGTCGACGTCGGTGCCCATGAACACGGCCGTGAAATAGGCCAGCATCTGGATCGGCAGCGCGTAGACGATAGGCGTGATGATCTCCGGCACGTCCGGCAGCACGATCGTCTCCATCGTGTTCACCGAGGCCTGTTCGGCGCCCTTGCGGTCGGTGATCAAGATGATCTTGCCACCGCGCGCAGCCACTTCCTGCATGTTCGAAACGGTCTTTTCGAAGATGCGGTCGTGCGGCGCAATCACGATCACCGGCATGTTCTCGTCGATCAGCGCGATCGGTCCATGCTTCAGCTCGCCCGCGGCGTAGCCTTCAGCGTGGATGTAGGAGATTTCCTTGAGCTTCAGCGCGCCTTCCATGGCGAGCGGGAAATTGGTGTCGCGGCCGAGATAGAGCACGTGGCGATAGTGCGAAAGCTCGCGCGCGACTTTCTCGATCTGCTCGTCGAGCTTCAGCACCTGGTTGGCATAGCGCGGTGCTTCGGAGAGCGCACGCACCAGAACCCGCTCCGTCTCCGTCGAGATGGTGCCGCGCGCCACGCCGGCGCGCACGGCAAGCGAGGCAAGCACCGAAAGCTGGCAGGTGAAGGCCTTGGTTGAGGCAACGCCGATTTCCGGACCGGCAAGCGTGGGCAGCACGACGTCGGATTCGCGCGCGATGGTCGATTCGCGGACATTGACGATGGCGCCGATCGGGACGCCCGCCTTGCGGCAGTAGCGCAGCGAGGCCAGCGTGTCGGCGGTTTCGCCCGACTGTGAGATGAACAGTGCGGCGCTGTTCTTCGAGATCGGCATTTCGCGGTAGCGGAACTCGGAGGCGATATCGATGTCCACCGGCAGCCGCGCGATGCGCTCGAACCAGTATTTGCCGATGAGGCCGCTGAGATAGGCCGTGCCGCAGGCCGACAGCGCCAGGCGGTCGATCTTGGCGAAGTCGAAAGGCAAATCGAGCGGCTTGGAGGTGCCGGCGGTGAAATCCACATAGTTGGCGAGCGTGTGGGAGATGACCTCCGGCTGCTCGTGGATTTCCTTTTCCATGAAGTGGCGGCGGTTGCCCTTGTCGACCATGAAGCTCGTGCTGAGCGATTGCTGGCGCTTGCGCTCGACCGAATTGCCTTCGATGTCGAAGATATTGAACGAATCCCGGCGCACCACCGCCCAGTCGCCGTCTTCCAGATAGGTGATGGAATTGGTGAAGGGCGCGAGCGCAATGGCATCGGAGCCGAGGAACATTTCGCCCTCGCCATGGCCGACGGCCAGCGGCGGGCCGTTGCGGGCGCCGACGATGAGGTTTTCGTCGCCGCGGAACATGATGGCGAGCGCGAATGCGCCCTCCAGACGTTTTAGCGCCGCGTGCGCGGCCGCGACCGGGTCGGCGCCGCGCTTGAGCTCACGCGAGACGAGGTGGGCGACCACCTCAGTGTCGGTCTGGGACGTGAATTCGTAGCCGTCGGCGGTGAGCTCAGTGCGCAGCTCGGCAAAGTTCTCGATGATGCCGTTGTGAACCACTGCCACGTCGTTGGAGAAATGCGGGTGCGCGTTGGTCTCGTTGGGGACGCCGTGGGTGGCCCAGCGGGTGTGGCCGATGCCGATATTGCCGTCGAGCGGCTCGGCGTTCAGGCGCTTTTCCAGATTGACCAGCTTGCCCTCGGCGCGCCGGCGCGCAAGCTTGCCACGCTCGATGGTGGCGACGCCTGCGGAATCATAGCCGCGATATTCGAGCCGCTTCAGTGCATCGACGATCAGTGGCGCAACGGCCGTCTGGCCGACAATCGCAACAATTCCGCACATGGTTCGCTTGCCCCGATTCCGAATTTCGCCCCTGCGGCTATCTAGTAACTGCCGCAGGCAGGAGAAAGTCACATTGCGTGTCGTTTCGTATCAGCCGGAAGGGTCGGGCCGGGCGACCCGCCGGCCCTTCGGCTGATGCGCATGAATAGTCTATCGAAGTTATTTTTTCGCTGCGCTGGCGCGTCTTTCGCGCAGCTGCTTGGCGCGCTCCGGAAGCGTCTTTTGGCGGGCGCGGCCAAAGGCCAAGGCGTCTTCAGGCACATTCTCGGTCACCACGCTTCCCGAAGCGATGTAGGCGCGGTCGCCGATCGTGATGGGTGCCACCAATGCGGTGTTCGAACCGATGAAAGCGCCCGCGCCAATATCGGTAAAGAACTTCGAATAGCCATCATAGTTGCATGTGATGGTGCCGGCGCCGATATTGGCGCCCGGTCCGACACGGGCATCGCCGATATAGGTCAGGTGGTTGACCTTGGCGCCCGCCTCGATTGTAGCCTTCTTGACCTCGCAGAAATTGCCGACCTTGGCCTTTTCGTGAAGGTTCGCACCCGGCCGAAGCCGCGCGAACGGACCGATCTCCGCGCGGGGGCCGATATTGGCGCCTTCGAGATGGCTGAAGGCGTGGATGATCGCGCCGCTGGCCACTGTGACGCCCGGGCCGAAATAGACATTCGGCTCGAGCAGAACGTCAGGGTCTATCTCGGTGTCATGCGAGAAGAACACCGTTTCGGGGGAGATCATGGTCACGCCGGACAGCATGACCTCGCGACGCTTGCGCTTTTGCCAGATGGCCTCGGCCTCGGCGAGCTCTGCGCGGTTGTTGATGCCGAGCACGCTCTCGTAGCTGGCTTCAGTTGCAACCACCTTCAGCCCTGCGGCATGGGCGATCTCGACCACGTCGGTCAGATAATATTCGCCCTTGGCGTTGTCATTGCCGATCTTATCGAGCAGCGTGAGAGCATTCTTGCCCGAAATGGCCATCAGCCCGCTGTTGCAGAAGCCGATCCGCTTTTCCTCGTCGGTGCAGTCCTTGTCCTCGCGGATGGCAACCAGCTCGCCGTCCTTTTCGATGAGACGGCCATAACCTGCCGGATTGGGCGGGAGGAAGCCGACAACCACGACCGCAGCCCCTTCGGCGAGCTTTCCGCGGGCAGCCACAAGCGCATCCGCGTCGACCAGCGGCGTGTCGCCGAACATCACCAGAATATCGTCATAGCCGCGTTCGATCGCGGCCCGCGCCGAAAGCACGGCGTGTCCGGTGCCGAGGCGCTCGGTCTGGACAAAAGTTTCGGCGCGTGGCGCGAAGGAAGCTGCGGCTTCGCGCATCTGTTCGGCGCCATGGCCGATGATCAGCGCGAGATCGCCAGCGCCGGCAGCTTCGGCCGCACGTGTGACGTGAGCGACCATCGGCAGGCCGGCAATCTTGTGAAGCACCTTGGGCAAGGCGCTTTTCATGCGCGTGCCTTCACCGGCGGCAAGGATGATCGACAGGCAAGATCGTGCGGTCATGGCGATTTCCGAAAGTGAACGGGAAGAATCGGCTCAGTTCTAGAGCACGATTCCCAAGAATGCGAAGGGGTTTTGCAAGAGCCCCGGGCCACGATCTGCAAAGGATTGTGACGCAGGCGGGGCGTGATGCCCTTTCAGGTCACTGCCAGTTCGTAAAACCTTCGATCAGCCGAGCCTGCCGAGAACCGGAAACGTCTCCAGCAGCCAGTAGGATGCGGTCTGCACGCCCCCGGTCAGGAACAGCACGCCGGCAACGACCAGCAACGCGCCGATGACCTTTTCGACACGGCCGAGATGCAGGCGGAAACGACCGAGGAAGCGCATGAAACTGTCCGAGAACAACGCCGCGAGCAGAAACGGTATTCCGAGGCCGAGCGAATAGGCGGCAAGCAGCAGCGCGCCCTCGCCCATCGTCTCGCGGCCTCCGGCCAGCGTCAGGATTGGCCCGAGGACCGGCCCGATGCAGGGCGTCCAGCCGAACGCGAAGGCCAGCCCCATGACATAGGCGGCAACGGCATTGGCCGGCTTGCCTTCAGCATGGAAGCGCGCCTCGCGCGACAGGAACGGGATTTTGATGAAGCCGAGGAAATTGAGTCCCATGACGATGATCAGAACACCAGCCGCCATGGCCAGCGGTTCCTGCCAGACGCGCAGTACCCGCCCAATCGTCGAGGCGCCGGCGCCGAGTGCTACGAAAACCGTCGAAAAGCCGAGCACGAAGGCAAGGGAGGTTAAAAGCAGAGCATTACGAGTGCCGGCCCGCGAGGCCTTGCCCTCACCGGCGCGGAAATCCTCGACCGACACGCCGGCCATGTAGCAGAGATAGGGCGGCACCAGAGGCAGGACGCAGGGAGACAGAAACGACAGCGCGCCCGCCCCGATCGCACTCAGATAACCGACATCCAACGCCATGCTTTTGCTGCCCCTTCAGGTCTCGCGCCGCTTATAGCCACGCTAGACCAGTCTCTCCAATCACGACTGCGTGGCAGATCGTCACCCTCGCAACAATCAGCCGAGTTCAGCCCTGAACTTTGCCGGCTGCCTCCATATATCAGGGCAATCCGCCCGCCGAGCGTGCTCTGACTGCGCCTCGACGCAGTCGTCTTCAACGTCTAAAAGGCACGTATGAACATTGAAACCCTGGTAGATGGCATCATCGCCTTCACCCAAGAGAACGCAAGCTGGGCGCCATACATCGTGTTCGCCCTGGCATTTGCCGAATCCATGGCGATCGTGTCGCTGCTGGTGCCGGCCTGGGGCATCCTGATCGGCATCGGCGCTCTTGTGGGCATCAGCGAGATCGATTTCTGGCCGGTCTGGCTCGGCGCTGCACTCGGCGCCATCGTGGGCGACTGGCTGTCCTACCTGTTCGGCTTCCATTTCAAGGATGCCGCAACGAAGGTCTGGCCTCTTTCCAGGCATCCGGCCATGGTCGAGCGCGGGCAAGTCTTCTTCGATCGCTGGGGACCGTGGAGCGTGTTTTTCGGCCGGTTCTTCGGCCCGTTGCGCGCCGTCGTGCCGCTGCTTGCCGGCATGTTCGCGATGCGCAGCCTGCACTTCCAACTGGCCAATGTCGCCTCAGCCATCGTCTGGGCATTCGTGCTGCTGGCGCCGGGCTCCATTCTGCGTCAAATCTTCTAGAGCATTTTGCAGCCAGACGGAATCGTCCGGCGTCGCATAAAGGCGGCTGAGAAAACGAATAGAGCGACGGAATTGCATTCGCCAGAATGCCCGTCCGCTCTAGCATCACGGGCCAATTCGTGGTTTGTCGGCCGCGGATCTGGCGGAGGACATTCATGAAAGCTTGGAACAGGTTGGGGCTCACGGTTGCGCTTGCGGCCGCCCTGGTTGCCGTGTCGCTCGCGAGTGGCGCGGTGCAGGCCGACGCCATGGTCGTCGTGCCCGCCGGCAACAGGTCCGCGACCCAGCCGCCGATCCCGAACACTTCCGCACTCCGGGCGCGCGCCTTCAACACCACCTACGAGGCCAAATACGAGCAGATCATCGCCCTGCTGAAGCGCGAAACCAAGCTGATGGCCCAGATCAAAACGGCCGCCGCCACTTATGGTGTCGACCCGATCCACGTCGTGGGCGCGCTGGTCGGCGAGCACACCTACAATGTCAGCGCAGTCGGCACGGTGCAGACTTACTATGTGAAGGCACTGGCCTATGCGAATGCCGACTTCGCTTTCCGCTACAAGGGCGTGGCGGTGCAGAACTTCCTCGAGCGGCCGGAATTTTCACGCTGCGCCGCCGATCAAGGCAGCGCCGCGCTGTGGAGCTGCCGCGACCAGGTCTGGGACGAGGCGTTTCGTGGCAAGACAGTCGACGGCGTCGCCTATGAGCCGCTGAGCTTCCAGCGCGCCTTCTTCCAGCCCTTCTATGCTGGCCAGACCTTTGGCCTGGGCCAGATCAGCCCGCTGACGGCGCTCGAAGTGACGGACATGGTCAACAAGGTGAGCGGCTTCGACAAACTGACGCCCGACAGGCCGCAGGCGATCTATCGCGACATCATGGATCCCGACCGCGGCATCATCTACATCGCGGCAATCGTGCGCGACTCCATAGACGCCTATGCGGCAGAGGGTTTTGATATTTCCGGCAATCCCGGCATCACCGCAACGCTCTACAATGTCGGCCAGCCGAGGCGACGTGCCGCCGAGCTGCGGGCGGCGGTGGCCAGCGGCAGCGACCGCAAGCTGCCCGTCGAGAACTATTATGGCTGGCTGATCAACGAAAGGCTGGACCAGCTGAAAGCCCTGCTCGGCACCACGACACAGTGATTCCAGCGGCGCGGCAGCTCCAGCGGCTGCCTTGCTGTCTGGGCCTGCCTATCCTCATTCAGGCGGAACATAGGCTTTCGGACGACGTTTTCGTTCGAAAGGGAGAAACACCATGCCGCCCGACAGCGCTCCTCCGCGCCCCTCGCCCGAAAAGGATCCTTCGACGGATGCTCCGTCATGGGAACCCGATGTTTCGGACTTCGATCCCGAGCTCGATGAGGAACGCGAGCAGATCGACCCGACCGAGGAAGAGATCATCCCGTCGCCTCCCCAGCCATTCCCTCCGGTTTGATCGCCGTGGCCCTTGTCGTGCGGCGCTGACCTCGACGCGACTATCAATATTCCTGCCTGGTAGGCCGATACAGGATCTCGTTGACGTCGACGTCCTCTGGCTGGCTCATCGCGAATGCCACCATGCTGGCGAAGGAGTCGGCCGGGATCGCCACCTGGTCGTAAAGCTGGCGCACCCTGTCGGCGACTTTCGGGTCGGTGATGGTGTCGGGGAGCTCGGTCGCGACCGCCCCTGGCGAAATCACGGTCGTGCGTATGTTGTAGGGCTTCACTTCCTGCCGCATACCCTCGGAGATCACGCGCACAGCATATTTGGTGGCGGAATACACCGCGCCTCCCGGCCCCACCTTGTGGCCGGCGACCGAGGCAACATTGATGATGTGGCCGCTCTTCTGCTGCTTCATGTGCGGCAGCACCGCCGCAATCCCGTAAAGCACGCCCTTGATGTTGACGTCGATCATGCGGTCCCACTCGTCGATCTTCAAGCTTTCGAGAAGCGACTGGGGCATCAGGCCGGCATTGTTGATGATGACGTCGACCCGGCCGTGCATCTGCGCCGCACGATCGACCAGATGCTTGACCTGCTCGAAATGCGAGACGTCGGTCTCGATGGCCGCCTCCCTGCCTAGTGAAAGCTCCCCGGCAAGTGTTTGCAGCCGTTCGAGGCGGCGCGCGCCGAGCACTAGCTTTGCTCCGTCCCTCGCGAGGCGACGCGCTGCCGCTTCGCCCAGCCCGCTGCTGGCACCGGTGATGACGACGACTTTGTCATTGATGTTCTCGGTCATGGCGGTTTCCTAATTTTGCACGCGATACTCAGCGATCGACCCGGGCCTGCAGTTCGGGCGGATAGCGGTCGCCCTTCACCTCGACGGCAGCCAGGGAGGCCTCGATCTGGCGGAGGTCGTCGGGCGTCAGCTCGACGCTTGCCGCACCGATGTTTTCTTCCAGGCGGTGCAGTTTGGTGGTGCCGGGGATCGGCACGATCCAGGGTTTTTGGGCAAGGATCCAGGCCAGCGCGATCTGCGCGGACGTGACGCTTTTCCGCGCCGCGATCTGGCCGATCAGCTCGACCAGGGCCTGATTGGCCTTGCGGGCCTCGGGCGCGAACCGAGGCACGAGGTTACGAAAATCGCCGCTGCCGAAGCTCGTGTCCTCATTGATGGTGCCGGTCAAAAATCCCCTGCCCAGCGGGCTGTACGAGACCAAGCCGATCCCGAGTTCCTCCAGCGTCGAAAAAACCTTCGTCTCGGGTTCGCGCCACCACAGCGAATATTCGCTCTGCAGTGCCGTAACCGGCTGCACCGCGTGAGCCTTGCGAATGGTCTGAGCGCCGGCCTCGGACAATCCGAAATGCCTGACCTTGCCTTCGCGGATCAACTCCTTCACGGCTCCCGCGACGTCCTCGATGGGGACGTTCGGGTCGACGCGGTGCTGATAAAAGAGGTCTATGTGGTCGGTCTTCAGCCGTTTCAGCGACGCTTCGGCGACGTCCCGGACATGCTCGGGGCGGCTGTTGGTGCCGCTCTGCCCGCCCTTGTCGTCGAACTCAAAGCCGAATTTCGTGGCGATGACCACCTGCTGGCGCAATGGTGCGAGTGCCTCGCCCAAGAGCTCCTCGTTCTTGTAGGGGCCATAAGCCTCGGCCGTATCGAAGAACGTCACGCCGCGCACGACGGCGCCGCGAAGGAGTTTGATCGCCTCTTGCCTGTCCATGGCCGGGCCATAGGCGAAGCTGAGGCCCATGCAGCCGAGCCCGATGGCGGAAACCTCAAGACCACTGTTTCCGAGTTTGCGCTTTTGCATTTTCGTATCCTTGTTTCACGCTCGGTACTGTTCGTCGCTGACCTTCTCCATCCAGTCGACGACCTTGCCCTCAAGGGCCTCGGCGATGGCGATGTGGGTCATGGCAGTCGTTGGCGTCGCGCCATGCCAGTGCCTTTCGCCGGGCTCGAACCACACTACATCGCCGGGCCTGATTTCCTCGACCGGGCCGCCCTCGCGCTGCGCCCAGCCACAGCCCGACGTCACGATCAGGGTCTGTCCCAGAGGATGCGTGTGCCAGGCGGTGCGAGCGCCGGGCTCGAAAGTGACGATCGCGCCACCGACGCGCGCCGGCGCGCTTCTCGAAAACGGGGAGTCGAGGCGGACAGTTCCCGTAAAGTAATCAGCCGGTCCCTTGGCTGACGGCTGCGTTCCGTTTCGCTTGATTTCCATGTTGTCTTTCCCTTCGGCTGTCTCTCGATCTCGGATGCTTGCGGAATTTACCCACGACAGGCGCTGCGAATTAGCTGCTATAATGCGCATGAACCCATGAGATGGATTCATGAATGGCGCGTGAGAACATCAACGACCTGATCGCCTTCCTGGCCGTTGCCCGGGAGCGGAGCTTTACCCGGGCCGCTGCAAAGCTCGGCGTTTCGCAATCGGCACTTAGCCACACTATCCGCGGGCTGGAGGAGCGGCTCGGAATTCGGCTGCTGACACGCACCACCCGCAGCGTAGCGCCCACGGCGGCGGGCGAACGCCTGCTGCAAACAGTAGGGCCGCGCTTCGAAGAGATCGAGACCGAACTGGCTGCGCTCAGCGACATGCGCGACAAGCCGGCCGGCACCATCCGCATCACCACGGTCGAGCACGCCGCCGAAACAATCCTCTGGCCTGCCATGGCAAGGCTGCTGCCGGACTATCCGGACGTCAATGTCGAGATAGCCGTCGATTCCAGCCTGACGGATATCGTCACCGAGCGTTATGACGCCGGTGTCCGGCTCGGCGAACAGGTCGCCAAGGACATGATCGCCGTTCGCATCGGGCCGGACATGCGCATGGCGGTTTTCGGGGCGCCGTCCTATTTCGCGCGGCATCCGAGGCCGCTAACGCCGCAAGACCTTACGGCGCACAATTGCATCAATTTGCGCCTGCCGACCTATGGCGGGCTCTATGCCTGGGAGTTCGAGAAGAACGGACGGGAACTAAGGGTGCGCGTCGAAGGCCAGGTCGTTCTCAATTCACCCAAGCTGATCGTTCAGGCGGCCGTGTCAGGACCTGGACTGGCCTGCCTGCCGGAAGACCATGCCGAAGCGCATTTCGCCGATGGGCGGCTCATACGCGTTCTCGAAGACTGGTGTCCGCCCTTCCCCGGCTATCATCTCTACTACCCGAGCCGCCGGCAGTCGTCGCCCGCCTTCGCGCTGCTGGTCGATGCGCTGCGCTATCGAGGCTGAAACGCCTCCGAATCGGCATCTCGGCCAGTACTGAAATCGTGAAACGAATTGAATGGCGCGCCCTATGGCGCGGGCGCATGTTGGAGAAAAGCGAATGCCGGAGATCGCACCAACGAATATGGTGGCGGGAGGCTTGGCATCACTTGCCGACTCTTGGGCCGGATCGACCGTAAGGCAAAGAGGACATCCCGATGCCTATGGACTCAATCATTGTTACGGTCTGCGTGACCGTTGTTTTCGTCGCCTTTGCCGCGGTCCTTGCCTTCGGGATGATAACATCCGGGAAGTGAGAACGGTCCCCTCGAAGACGTGATCCGGAAGCGCCAACTAGCGCGATGCCTTCACAAGGTAAAAATCTAATAGAATCAATCGGTGATTTTGGCGGTGGTGGGCTGGATGGGACTCGAACCCATGACCCCAGAATTAAAAGTTCCGTGCTCTACCATCTGAGCTACCAGCCCTTCGCCAAGCCGCCCCTTCTGTCCGTTGCCGAACAAAATACCCTGAAACGCTGCAGATCGAAAATGCAGACGAGGTCCGCAATGTCTGTTTCTGGATCGTCGGCCGAAGCCTGGGTGGGCGTCTTCGTGAGCCGCCTGTGGCGACCGCGAGATTGCGGCGGAACATAGGGAGAGTGCTTCGGCCGGTCAACCGGAAAAACGACCTTTCCAGCAGCTTGTTGGAAAAGGTGTCCGGACGCCGTCCGAAATCCCGTCCAGACACGGGATGAAAAGCAAAAATACCAGTATTATCAGTACCTTGGTCTTTTTCTGGAACTAACGCAGCAAGCGAGACGTTGATGAATCGAGGGATGCTTATGCTTTCGTAGCAGGAGATTATGATGAGTAAGCTTCTTTCGAGCCTCTGCGCCTCGTTTCTGTCGCTCTCCGTTGTCGTTTCTCCCATTGTGCCGGCTGGTGCGGGAGAGATAAACATTCCGAGGTCGGCAACGGTACAGCCAGACAACGCGGGCCTGCAGACAGTTCAGTATCGGAGACGTGCCGGCGGCGTACGTTGGCACGGACCGCGAGGTGGTGGCGCCGCGTGGCGCGGGCCTCGCGGAGTCCATGGCGTTCGGTGGCATCACGGATTCGGCGGCAGAAACGTCGTGCGGTGGCACGGGCCTCGCGGCCGCGGCCGCGTCGTGGGATGGCATGGAATAGGCGGCAGACCGTTTGTGCGCGGTGGTGTATGGCGCGGCGGCAACTTCTACTGGCGCGGATATCGCGGCTTTCGCACTGCCCGGCCGGGCTTCCGCTTCTATAACGGCTGGTGGTTTCCACCGGCTGCTTTCGGTACCGCAGCGATCGTAGGTCCTCGGCCCACCTTCTATATGTCCAACCCGCACGCGCAGTGGTGCGCCAACCGCTTCATTTCGTATCGGGCTTCGGACAACACCTTCCAGCCATTCAATGGACCGCGGCGCCAGTGCGTGTCGCCCTTTGGCAGCTGAAGACCTGTCAGCAAGCACTCTGAGCCCGCATTCCACGATGCGGGCTCTTTGATTCCAGGTCTTTGATTCTATGTCTTGCTGAGCGTGCGGCGAACGGCATCGCGCCAGCCTTTCAGCCTGGCCGAGCGTTGCCTCTCGTCCATCTTCGGTTCGAACCGGCGGTCGAGCGCCCAGGACTGGGCAAACGCCTTCTCGTCGGGCCACACCCCTGCCCGCGAGCCGGCAAGCCAGGCCGCGCCCAAGGCGGTGGTTTCCAATGTGGTCGGCCTGTCGACCGGCGCGTCGAGAATGTCGGCCAGGCGTTGCATCGTCCAGTCCGACGCGACCATGCCGCCGTCGACGCGCAGAACCGTCTTGCCTGAGTTGACCTTCCAGTCCTTCCTCATCGCGTCGAGCAGGTCCCGCGTCTGGAAGGCGACCGATTCGAGCGCGGCGCGCGCGAATTCGGCCGGCCCGGTGTTGCGCGTCAGGCCGAATATCGCCCCCCGCGCCTCGGCATCCCAATGCGGAGCGCCCAGGCCGACGAAGGCAGGCACCAGATAGACGTCCTGAGCATCGTCGGCGTGGTTCGCGAGCTCGCCGCTGTGCTCGGCCTTGCCGATGACCTTGATGCCGTCACGCAGCCACTGAACGGCAGCACCAGCTACGAAGATCGAGCCTTCCAGCGCATAGGTGGTCTTGCCGTTCAGCCGGTAGGCGATCGTGGTCAGCAGCCTGTTCTTTGAGCGGACGAAATCGGCGCCCGTGTTGAGCAGCGCAAAGCAACCGGTGCCATAGGTCGACTTCATCATGCCAGGCTCGAAGCAAGCCTGGCCGATAGTGGCCGCCTGCTGGTCGCCGGCGACGCCCTTGATGGGGATTTCGGCGCCGAATAAGTCCTTGTCCGTCGAGCCGAAATCATCGGCGCAGTCCTTCACCTCCGGCAGCAGGGCTGCGGGAATGCGCAGGATCTCCAAAAGCTCCGGGTCCCAGGCGTTGGTGCGGATGTTGTAGAGCAGCGTGCGCGAAGCGTTGGTGGCATCGGTGGCGTGCACCTTGCCGCCTGTGAGCCCCCAGATGAGAAAGCTGTCGATCGTGCCCGCGAGCAACTCGCCCTTCTCCGCCCGCTTGCGCGCGCCCTTCACCTTGTCGAGCACCCAGGCGATCTTGGTTCCGGAGAAGTAGGGATCGAGCAGCAGGCCGGTCTTGCGCGCGAAAACCGGCTCAAGCCCCTGGGCCTTCAGCTTTCGGCAGAGCTGAGCGGTGCGGCGGTCCTGCCAGACGATGGCATTGTGGATCGGCTTTCCGGTCTGCCGGTCCCAGATCACCACCGTTTCACGCTGGTTGGTGATTCCGATGGCGGCAATGTCGGCCGGCCGGCACTTGGCCCGCTGCAACGCTGTCCGGCAGGTGTCGACAACACTTTGCCAGATGTCTTCCGGATCGTGTTCGACCCAGCCGGAAGCCGGAAAATGCTGCGGAAACTCCTGCTGGCCGACCCCGATGGCGCGCCTGTTCTGATCAAAGACGATGGCACGGCTCGATGTCGTGCCCTGATCGATTGCAAGCACCAAACCGTTCATTCGCGCTCCCCTTCATGCAGTCGGCGCATACGAAGGGATGGCCGGAACGAATGTCAAACGAAAAATACCGAAACTACCTGGATATGATTTCAAAGGCCGGTCTCGATTAGCTGGACCTCGGCCTCGCGGCAGATCCTGCGGATTTCCTCGCTGTTGCAGCGGTCGGTAATGAAGGTGTCGACCTGGGAGAGATGGCCGATTCGCACCGGCGCCATGCGTTCGAATTTTGTCGCGTCGGCGACCAGGATGACATGGCGCGCATTGGCGATGATGGCCTGTGCGACTTTCACTTCGCGGAAATCGAAATCGAGCAGGCCGCCATCCTCGTCGATCGCCGACGTGCCGATGACCGCGTAATCGACCTTGAACTGCTTGATGAAATCGACCGCCGCCTCGCCGACGATACCGCCGTCCGAGCCGCGGACAACGCCGCCCGAGATCACGACCTCGATCTCAGGATAGACCCGCATCCTGTTGGCAACATTAATGTTATTGGTAATCACCATCAGGCCGGTGTGGTCGAGCAGGGCCTTGCTGACCGCTTCGGTGGTGGTGCCGATATTGATGAAGAGCGAAGCCTTGTCGGGAATCAGGCGGGCGGCGGCGCGGCCGATCGCATCCTTCTCCTCGGCCGCGATCTTGCGGCGTGCCTCGTATTCGACATTCTCGATTCCGGAGGGAAACAGCGCGCCGCCATGGATGCGGCTGAGCAGGCGCTGATCGCACAGATCGTTGAGATCCTTGCGGATTGTCTGCGGGGTAACGCCGAAATGGGCCGCGAGTTCATCGACCAGAACGCGGCCAGAATCCTTGGCCATCTGGATTATTTCGGCATGCCGCGGCGACAGGAACACAAGACAACTCCAGTCTTCGTTTCTGTCTATTCTAATGCAAAACGAAAGGCGGCGGAAGTTGGGCCGTCGGGCGGCCCAACCACGTTATTCACCGCTAAAGCATAGCCGCAATCTCGGTGATGACCGCAAAGGCGTCCCGCACATCCTGCTCGGTCGCCTCGAATTGGCCCGCCTGGAAGCGGATGGCGAAGCGGCCGTCGACGCGCGTCTGGGTGAGATAGATGCGGCCGTCGTCGTTGATGGCGTTGAGAAGCCGCTGGTTGTGCGCGTCGAGATCGGCAACGCCTGCCGGCGCATGGCGGAACGAAAACAGCGACAGCATGGGCTCGGTCACGATCTCGAAACCGGGCTCCTTGTCGAGTTGCGCCGCAAGAGCCTCCGTCCAGGCAACATGGTTGCGGATCATCTGGCGCAGCCCTTCCAGCCCGTGCGCCCGCAGCAGGAACCACAGTTTTAGCGCGCGGAAGCGGCGGCCGAGCGGCACCGACCATTCCGAATAGTTGATGATGCCGTCCTTGCCGTGCGTCTTGAGATATTCGGGCTTGATGGCCAGCGTGCGGACGAGCACGTCGGGATCACGCACGAACTGCACCGAGCAGTCAAACTGTGCGCCGAGCCATTTGTGCGGATTGAAGACGATCGAATCCACGCCTTCGATGCCGATCCAGAAATGCCGGAACTCCGGGCAGATCATCGCCGACCCGGCCCAAGCCGCATCGACATGCAGATAGAGGCCGTATTTTTGCGCAATCGCCGCCACTGCGGCGATGTCGTCGGTGCCGCCGACGCTTGTGCCGCCCACGCAGGCGATGATGCCCGCCGGCAGGAAGCCGCTTTTCTTGTCGGCCAGGATTGCCGCTTCGAGTGCGGCCACATCCATCGCACGGAACTTTCCGCCGGCCGGAATGCGTACGAGATTGTCCTCGCCGACGCCGGAAACCCAGATGGCGCGGTCGATGGAGGTGTGAACCTGATCCGACGAATAGATGCGCAGGCCCGGCTGACCGGACAGGCCCTGCTTGTTGCCCTGCCAGTCAAGCGCGCGCTCGCGCATGCAAAGCACGGCAGCCAGCGTGGCCGAGGACGCGCTGTCCTGAATCACGCCCGAAAAGCCTTCGGGCAGCCCAAGCGCCTGGCGCAGCCAGTCGATGACTTTCGTTTCGAGCTCAGTGGCGGCCGGCGAGGTCTGCCACAGCATGCACTGCGCGGCCATGACGGTGACGAGATATTCCGCAACCACCGAAACCGGAGCCGCATTGGCCGGGAAATAGGCGAAGAAGCGCGGATGCTGCCAGTGCGTCATGCCGGGCAGGATCTTCTCCTCGAAGTCGGCGAAGATCTGTTCCATCGGCTCGGCCATTTCGGGCGGAGAGGCCGCAATGCGCGCTGCGACTTCGCCGGGCTGGGTCTGCGCCCTTACTGGCCGCTCACGCAGGGTTTCGCGATAATCCGCGCCCCAGTCGGCCGCCTTCCGCGACCAATGTCGAAATTCTTCGCCGTTCAATTCATCCTCCCCTGGCCGGACCTAAGTCCGTTGCCCCCTATAGAGCAGAAATATCGCCCCTCGCCCAGCCTTCCGAAACCTCGGCCACATGCTCGGCAAACCTGCCCTGCTCGATCGCGTTGCGCAGGCCCTGCATCAGGCTCTGGTAGTAGGAAAGGTTGTTCCAGGTCAGCAGCATGGCGCCCAGCGCCTCCTGCGAACGAACCAGGTGATGCAGATAGGCGCGCGAATAGTCGCGCGCAGCCGGGCAATCGCTTTCCTCGTCGAGCGGGCGATGGTCGTCCGCATGGCGGGCATTGCGCAGGTTCACCTTGCCGCGCCGCGTGTAGGCCAGGCCGTGGCGGCCGGCGCGGGTCGGCATCACGCAGTCGAACATGTCGATGCCGCGTGCGACCGATTTGACGATGTCGTCCGGCGTCCCGACGCCCATCAGATAGCGCGGCTTGTCGGCCGGGAGTTCGGGACAGGTGATATCGAGCATGTCGAGCATCACGTCCTGCGGCTCGCCCACCGCGAGGCCGCCGACGGCATAACCCTTCAGCCCAAGGCTCGACAGCGACTGCGCCGAGCGCTCGCGCAGACGGGGATTGTCACCGCCCTGCACGATGCCGAACATCGCCTTGCCGGGCTGGTCGCCGAAAGCGGTCTTGCAGCGCTCGGCCCAGCGCAGCGAAAGCTCCATGGCCCGCTCGATCTCGGGTTCCTTGGCCGGCAATGCCGTGCATTCGTCGAGCTGCATCTGGATGTCGGAATCGAGCAGCCCCTGGATCTCGATCGAACGTTCGGGCGACATCTCGTAGGGCGCGCCGTCGATATGCGAGCGAAAGGTGACGCCCTTCTCGGTGATCTTGCGCAGCTTCGACAGGGACATGACCTGGAAGCCGCCGGAATCGGTCAGGATCGGGTGGGGCCAGCGGGCGAATTCGTGCAGGCCGCCGAGTTTTGCCACGCGCTCGGCGCCGGGCCGCAGCATCAGGTGATAGGTGTTGCCGAGGATGATGTCGGCGCCCAGATCGCGCACCTGGTCCATATACATGGTCTTCACCGTGCCGCCGGTGCCCACGGGCATGAAGGCCGGGGTGCGGATGGTGCCGCGCGGCATGGTGATCTCGCCGCGCCGCGCCTTGCCGTCGGTAGCGAGGACTTTGAAGGTAAACTCGGTGCTCATTTATCGGTCCTGAACAGCAGGCTTGCGTCGCCGTAGGAATAGAAGCGGTAGCCGGTGTCGATCGCATGCCGGTAGGCATCGCGCATGGCTTCTAAGCCGCAGAAGGCAGAAACCAGCATGAACAGCGTCGAACGCGGCAGGTGGAAATTGGTCATCAGCACATCGACCGCCCGGAACTTGTAGCCGGGAGTGATGAAGATATCCGTGGCGCCTGACCAGGCGGTCATGGTGCCGTCCGGCGCTGCAGCGCTTTCCAGCAGGCGCAGCGAGGTGGTGCCGACGGCAATGACGCGGCGGCCTTCGGCGCGCGCGGCATTGATGGCGGCCGCCGTCTCATTCGATACGTAGCCGATTTCGGCATGCATCTTGTGGTCGGCCGTGTCGTCGGCCTTCACCGGCAGAAAAGTGCCGGCGCCGACATGCAGGGTCACGAAATGGCGTTCAACGCCGCGCGCGTCGAGCGCAGCGAACAGTTCGGGCGTGAAATGAAGACCGGCGGTAGGGGCGGCAACCGCGCCCTCTTCCCGCGCATAGACGGTCTGGTAGTCCTTGCGGTCCTGCTCGTCGTCCGGACGCTTGGAAGCGATGTAGGGCGGCAGCGGGATGTGGCCGACCGCGTGCAGCGCCTCGTCGAGCAGCGGACCGGACAGGTCGAAAGCCAGCAGCACCTCGCCCGCCTCGCCCTTTTCGACGACCGCGGCATCGAGCGCGCCGAGCATGCAGGCCTCGGCGCTATGGCCGAACTGGATGCGATCGCCCTCGGCCACGCGCTTACCGGGCCGCACAAATGCCTTCCAGCGGTCGGGACCGACGCGCATGTGCAAGGTGGCGTCGACATGCGCCACCGCCTCGCCGCGCTGGCGAATCCCCTTCAGCTGGGCGGGAATGACTTTGGTGTCGTTGAAGACGAGGACGTCGCCCGGCTCGAGCAGCGACGGCAGATCGCCCACACGCTTGTCCTCGAGCGGCTCGCCAGGGCGCACCAACAAAAGCCGCGCGGAATCGCGCGGCTCGGCCGGGCGAAGAGCGATGTGCTCTTCCGGTAGGTCGAAATCGAAAAGGTCTACGCGCATCAGTAAAGTCGGATCATCAAGGCTCCGGCGAGCAGCAGCACCGCGCCGACGATGCGGCCCATGGAGATTTCGCGGACGGCCACGCCCAGGAAGCCGACGCGGTCAACCAGCATGCCAGCCAAGAGCTGTCCTGCCACCAGGAACGCCATCAGCGCGGCCGCGCCGATGCGCGGCGTGAGAAACACCGAGCTCGTCACATAGACCGCGCCCAGCGCGCCACCGGCCAGGAACATCCAGGGAGCGGGCGCGCGCCAGTCGATCGCGAGCCCTTGGGTCCTTGTCGTGAAGAAGGTGATGAGGCTCAGCACCACCGCCCCGGCAAGGAAGGAAATGGCGGCCGCGGCGACGGGCACGCCCAGCCCGCGCGCGAGCTGGGCATTGATCGGCGCCTGAATGGCGATGAAAGCGCCAGACAGGATACCGAGCATTGACCAGAGGATATTCGCCACGGCCGTATTTTCCTTATTCGGCGACGTCAGCCGCGACCTTCATCGACACGATCTTGTCGGGATCCTGAACCGGCTCGCCGCGCTTGATCTTGTCGACATTCTCCATGCCTTCGATGACCTGGCCCCAGACCGAGTACTGGCGGTTGAGGAAGCCGGCGTCGTCGAAGCAGATGAAGAACTGCGAGTTGGCGGAGTTCGGGTTCTGCGCACGGGCCATCGAGCAGGTGCCGCGGCCGTGGTTGGCGTTGGAGAACTCGGCCTTCAGGTCCGGCTTGTCGGAGCCGCCCATGCCGGCGCGGGCCGGGTTGAAGTTCGGGCCATCGGACTTGCCGAACTTGACGTCGCCGGTCTGGGCCATGAAGCCGTCGATGACGCGGTGGAACACGACGCCGTCATAGGCGCCTTCGCGTGCCAGTTCCTTGATGCGGCCGACGTGGCCGGGAGCGAGGTCGGGGAGGAGTTCAATGACAACCCTGCCCTTCGTGGTCTCCATGATGAGCGCGTTTTCGCGATCCTTGATTTCGGCCATGTCAGATTCCTTTCCGGATGCCAGTTACTTGCCGTCGCCGGCGATGCGCACCTTGACCATGCGATCAGGTTCGCTGACAACCCCGTTGGCGGCGGGATCACCCTTTTTTATCTTGTCGACGAGTTCCATGCCGCTCTCGACATTGCCGACGATGGTGTAATTGCCGTCGAGGCCGGGGTTCGGAGCATACATGATGAAGAACTGCGAGTTCGCCGAATTCGGGTTCTGCGCACGCGCCATGCCGACGGTGCCGCGCGCATAGTGCTCGGTGGAGAACTCGGCCGGCAGGTTGGGCAGATCCGAGCCACCGGTGCCGGCACGGTCCGCGTCAAAGCCCTTGGCCATGTTGCCGAACTTTACGTCGCCGGTCTGGGCCATGAAGCCGTCGATGACGCGGTGGAAGGCGACATTGTCGTAAGCGCCTTCGCGCACGAGCCTCTTGATCTGCGCGACATGCTTGGGCGCCAGGTCCGGCCGCAACGCGATGGTGACGTCGCCGTCCTTGAGCGTGACGATCATGGTGTTGTCGGGATCGGCCGCCCAGGCAGGAAGCGAGGCGCCGACGAGACCGGCCATGACGACGAATGACGAAGCGAGCCGTTTGAACTGCATGAAGGGTCTCTCCCTTTAAATTGAGAATTTGGCAGCCAGCGCGTCTGCGACGACTTCCGGCACGAAAGGACGAATGTTGCCACCCATCGAGGCTATCTGGCGAACGAGTGTGGCGGTAATGGTACGCACCGACGGGCTGGCCGGCAGGAACACGGTCTGCAATTCCGGCGCCATTGTCTCGTTCATGCCGGCCATCTGCATCTCGTAGTCGAGGTCGGTGCCGTCGCGCAGGCCGCGGATCATGATCGAAGCGCCATGCTTGCGGGCGGCGTCGATGACGAGGCCGCTGAACGACACGACCTTGATGCGCCGGCTTTCCGCACCGAACTCGTCGGCTGCCGCCTTCTCGATCAGATGCACGCGCTCCTCGAACGAGAACAACGGCTTCTTGTTCGCCTGAACGCCAATGGCAGCATAGACCAAATCGGCGACGGCGAGCGAGGCCTTCAGCACGTCGAGATGGCCGTTGGTGAGTGGGTCGAAGGACCCGGCATAGATGGCAACGCGATCGGTCATGGCGTGTTTCTAACGCATTAGCCCAAAAATCGAAATCGATTTTTAGGCAGGATTACACGTGGATTCAAAGCGTTACAGCGGCTTTAACCGCCCCTTCAGGAACATGGGGCCGTAGTGGCACACGGATCACCGGCAACCGGCCGGTGCTTCGACGTTGAACCGCAAGTGAACGGAGCGATCACAACAAGTTCAAGTCGCGACAAGTAACGTCATCTGGAAAGCATGAAACCAAAGCTCCAGATCAAGCGTTGGAGGGTCAGGAGAACAAGACCATGATGATTTACATGCTCGCTGCTGCAATGACCGTGGCCATGCTGATTGCGACTGCAGTCGGTCTCCATCAGGAGTCGCAACGCCTGCGCTTCAAGGAGCAGAAGGTGCGCTCCAAGGACTTCGGTCGTCGCTGACCGCCCTCACCGCCTCGCAACCTCCCGACGAGGCGGTTTTCACGTTGGAAAAGCTGTCGGAAGCCTTTGGCGGATCTTTCTCAAATGATCCACCGGCTTGGTAGAGCCCGGTTCCGATCGAATGGAACGGGGCTCTGATTTCGAGCTGGGTCGAACGCTTATTCGGCGGTCTCTTCAGCCGCTCCGTTGCCGTCTTCCACTCCGTTGCCTTCCTCGCCTTCCGGCTCGGAAATACGCTCGACGGAGACCACCTTCTCGTCCTCGGCGGTATTGAAGATGGTGACGCCCTTGGTGGCGCGGCTTGCGATGCGAATGCCGTCGACCGGAACGCGGATCACCTGGCCGCCGTCCGAAACCAGCATGATCTGGTCTTCATTGCCCACCGGGAAGGTGGCGACGAGACGACCGATTTCCGCAGCCTTCGAGACGTCGGTGGCGCGGATGCCCTTGCCGCCACGGCCCGTCAGACGGAAATCGTAGGACGAGGAGCGCTTGCCGTAGCCGTATTCGGTGACGGTCAGCACGAACTCTTCCCGCGCCTTCAGCTCTTCGTAGCGCTCGGCCGACAGGCTGGTCTCCTCGCCGATTTCCTCGTTGGTGAGCGCGATGTCCTCGTCCTCGCCGGTGGCAAGCTTGCGCTCGTTAACCGATTGCTTGAGGTAGGCCGCCCGTTCCGCCGGGGTGGCGTCAACGTGGTGCAGGATGGTCATCGAGATAGCGCGATCGGTCTCCAGCATCGAAATGCCGCGTACGCCGACCGAATTGCGGCTCTGGAAGACGCGCACGTCCGAAACCGGGAAGCGGATGCACTGGCCAGACCCGGCGGTCAAAAGCACGTCGTCATTGTCGGTGCAGGTCTCGACGCCGAGGATCTCGTCGCCTTCCTCCTCGAGCTTCATGGCGATCTTGCCGTTACGCTTCACGTCGACGAAGTCGGACAGCTTGTTGCGACGGACGGTACCACGCGTGGTGGCGAACATCACGTCGAGCTCGCCCCAGCTTGACTCGTCCTCGGGCAACGGCAGGATGGTGGTGATGCGCTCGCCCTGCTCCAGCGGCAGCATGTTGATCAAAGCCTTGCCGCGCGACTGCGGGTTGCCGATCGGCAGGCGCCAGACCTTTTCCTTATAGACGATGCCACGCGAGGAGAAGAACAGCACCGGCGTATGCGTGTTGGCCACGAACAGCCGCGTGACGAAATCCTCGTCCTTGGTCGACATGCCCGAGCGGCCCTTGCCGCCGCGGCGTTGCGCCCGGTAGAGCGACAGCGGCACGCGCTTGATGTAGCCTGAATGGCTGACGGTGACGACCATGTCCTCGCGCTGGATGAGGTCCTCGTCCTCCATGTCGGCGCCGCCCTCCGACAGCTCCGTACGGCGAGGCGTGCCGAACTCGTCGCGAACCAGGGCAAGCTCGTCCTTGACGATCTGCTGGATGCGCGCACGCGACGACAGGATGTCGAGATAGTCGGTGATCTCGGTGCCGATCGTGTTCAATTCGTCGGCGATTTCGTCACGACCCAGTGCTGTGAGGCGTTGCAGGCGCAGTTCGAGGATGGCGCGGGCCTGTTCCTCGGACAGGTTATAGGTGCCGTCGTCGTTGATGCGATGGCGCGGATCGTCGATGAGGCGGATCAGCGACTCCACATCGCTGGCAGGCCAGCGGCGCTCCATCAACTGGTCGCGCGCCGACTGCGGATCGGGCGCGGTGCGGATCAGCTTGATCACTTCGTCGATGTTTGCGACGGCAATGGCCAGGCCCACCAAGACGTGGGCGCGATCGCGCGCCTTGCGCAGCAGGTATTTCGTGCGCCGGCTGATGACCTCTTCGCGGAAGCTGACGAAGGCCTTCAGCATGTCGACCAGCGTCATCACTTCCGGCTTGCCGCCGTTCAACGCCACCATGTTGGCGCCGAACGAAGTCTGCAGCGGCGTGAAGCGATAGAGCTGATTGAGGATGACCTCGGCATTCGCATCGCGCTTGAGCTCGATGACGACGCGGTAACCCTGCCTGTCGGATTCGTCGCGGATGTCGGAGATACCTTCGATGCGCTTGTCGCGCACCAACTCGGCCATCTTCTCGATCATCGTCGCCTTGTTCACCTGGTAGGGAACCTCGGTGACGATGATGGCCTCGCGCTCGTTGCGGATCTTTTCGATATCGACGCGACCGCGCATGACGATCGAGCCGCGGCCGGTGGAATATGCGTTGTAGATGCCGGAGCGGCCAAGCACGATGGCGCCGGTGGGGAAATCCGGGCCCGGAATAATCTCCATCAGCGACGGCAAATCCATCACCGGATTGTCGATCAAGGCGATCGCACCGTTGCACACTTCAGCGAGATTGTGCGGCGGGATGTTGGTCGCCATACCGACCGCGATGCCGCCTGAACCGTTGACCAAAAGGTTCGGGAAGCGGGCCGGCAGAACGCGCGGCTCCTTGCCGGAAGCGTCATAGGTTTCCTGGAAATCGACGGTATCCTTGTCGATGTCCTCCAGAAGCTCATGCGCGACCTTGGTCAGGCGCGCTTCCGTGTAACGCATCGCCGCCGGCGGATCGCCGTCGATGGAGCCGTAATTGCCCTGCCCGTCGATCATGGGCACGCTCATCGACCAATCCTGCGCCATGCGGACCAAGGCGTCATAGATCGAGGCGTCGCCGTGCGGGTGATATTTACCCATCACGTCGGCGACGGGGCGCGCCGACTTCACATATTTGCGGTTCCAGTGGTAGCCGCTCTCGTGCGAGGCATAGAGGATGCGGCGATGAACCGGCTTGAGGCCGTCGCGTACGTCCGGAAGCGCACGACTGACGATGACGCTCATCGCATAGTCGAGATAGGAGCGCTGCATCTCCTCGATAATCGAGACAGGCTCGATGTCGGAGGGGCCGCCGGGTCCACCCGGTATCTTCTGGTCGGTCAAGTCAGGTCACTGAGTCCGTTGGAATCAACGTCCTTTATATAGGAACGACTCGGAATTCTCCAACTTCGGCCGCGCTTTTCCCAAACTGCTTTTCCATCGATAATTCAATTGGATAAGCTGGGAAGCCGTAACCCTGCGGCACCTAGGCAGAAATAACAAACCCTCCGCACGAAGCAGCATCTTGGGGGCTGGCGCTGCACGCGGCGTCAGGATAGCTTGCGGACAGGAGGACGATTGATGCAAAGTTTCGACAGTATTTTCAATGCCTTCGTGACCATACTCGTCACCATCGACCCTCCCGGACTGGCCCCGCTCTTCCTGGCCCTGACGCGTGGCATGACGCGTCACCAGCGCCAGCAGGTATCGATCCGCGCCAGCGTGATCGGCTTTGCCATACTTGCGCTCTTCGCAATTGCCGGCGCGGCAATCCTGTCGGTATTCGGCATCACGCTGCCGGCCTTCCGAGTGGCCGGCGGCATGCTCCTGTTCTTCATCGCCTTCGAGATGGTTTTCGAAAAGCGGCAGGATCGGAAGGAAAAGATCTCTGACGTCGCCATCACGCGCGACCACATCCACAATCTCGCAGCCTTTCCGCTGGCCATCCCGCTGATCGCCGGGCCTGGCGCCATCTCGGCGACCGTACTGTTGTCCGGCTCGTTCCAGGGCTGGATGGCGCAGGTAACGCTCGTCGGCATCATCCTGGCCTGCCTTATCCTGACCTATGTGGTCTTCGTGCTTGCCGAACGCATCGACGGCCTGCTCGGCCAAACCGGCCGGTCGATCCTGACGCGACTTCTGGGCGTGATCCTTGCGGCGCTGGCCGTGCAGTTCGTCGCTGACGGCATCAAGGCACTCGCGGCGGCGTAGGTATCATCTGCCGTCGGGTTCGGCGTGTATCGCGATAGAAATTGCCAGGCCTGCCCCTGCAGGCGACACAGCAAAATATCGTGACACACAAAACGACGTCGCTCCCTATATAATAATATCGAAGAACGACGCGACCACGGAGCGAAGCGAAGCTCCATAGGTCCTAGGCGTAAGCGAATCCAACGTCGAGGACCGCTTTCTTCGCATCGATGTAAGCGTTTTACGGCCAAGTGCTTGCTACTCTTGTAAGGGGAGCTCAGACATGGCGGAGCCGTTGCATCCAGCGGCAGTGGACCATCTGCCCTTTTTCATTACGGCGCCAGGACAGACAGACGTTCTCCTCGTCGCGATGTTCATCTTTATTCTGCTGATTATTTTCCTGGCCGGAATCTTGTACTTTCGGCTGCACGCCCTCCCCGAGCACATGGCCCATGGCGCCAGCAAGGGTCAGTTGCAGCTGGTTGCTGTGCTCGCGCTGATTGCCCTGTTTACGCACAATCACCTGTTCTGGATCGCAGCCCTGCTCCTGGCGCTGATCGAATTCCCGGATTTTTCCAGCCCCATCAGCTCAATGGCCAGCTCGCTTCGGAAGATTGCCGGCATGGCTGGCAAGCAAGCCGAACCCGCATCGACAGAAGCCGCAGCGGGGCCGGCAGAAGCCCAGCCGGCGCCGACAAGGCCGCATTCAGTCCAAACCGAACCTCAGTTGACGCGGGTCGAGGAGCCTGGTGCTGCCGCCGAAGATCTTTCCGAGCGGAGGGGATGAGCCATGCTTGAATTCATGATCTGCTCCATGCTTACGATCTTTCCGGACTACCTTTTCCGTCGCTATGTCCAGGGCAAGAGGATCGGCCAGGAGATCAACCTCTATACAATGTGGTTCGAGCTGCGTTGGGGCATCACCGCTTGTGTGATCCTGACGCTTTCGCTGATCACGGCGATCTTCTACTTCCACCCCTCCACCAGCAACGTCACGGCAATCTTCCGCACCGTCACGATCCTGCCGGAGACCAACGGCCGCGTGAAGGAGGTCTATGTCAACACCAATGACAAGGTGGAGGCCGGTGCTCCACTGTTTCGGTTGGACGACGCGAAGCAGAAGGCCGCTATCGAAACCGCAAGCCGGCGCGTGGAAGAAATAGATGCCGAGACAACGGTGACCGAAACCGAGCTTGCGGAAGCGGACGGCGTGATCACCCAGGCCGAAGGCGCCTTACAACAGGCAGTGGATGAATATGAAACCCAGGTCGAACTGAACAAGCGCAATCCGAACGTCGTGGCAAGGCGCGAGATCGAGAAGCTGCAAGTGGCCACGGAAACCAAAAAGGGTGGGCTGGCCGCAGCTGTAGCCAACAAAACGACGTTGGAGACCAAGATTTCTTCACTTCTGCCGGCGCAGAGAGCGAGCGCCGAAGCCGAACTTGCCCAGGCAAAGGTGGAATTCGAGAAAACCGTCGTGCGCGCCGGCACCGCCGGGACAGTTCAGCAGTTTTCGCTACGGCCCGGAGATATCGTCAATCCGCTGATCCGCTCTGCCGGCATACTGATACCCGAGGATCGCCGCGTGGCCCTGGTGGCAGGTTTTGGCCAGATCGAGTCCCAGGTCCTCAGGCCAGGGATGATCGCTGAGGTGACATGCATCGGCAAACCCTTCACCATTATTCCGATGGTCGTGACCGAGGTCCAGGAGGCCATTGCCGCCGGCCAGATGCGCCCGACCGATCAGCTCATCGACGTGCAGCAGATAGCCCGCCCCGGAACGCTGACCACCTATCTGGAGCCGCTCTACGAGGGACAACTCGAGGGCATTCCTCCGGGAAGCAGTTGTATTGCCAACGCCTATACGAGCAATCACGATGAGCTGGAGCACGGCAATCTGAGCACCGGACGCTGGTTCGTCCTGCATGCAATCGATGCGGTTGGACTGGTGCACGCCATGATATTGCGCCTGCAGGCTATCATGCTGCCGGTTCAAACGCTGGTGTTGACGGGGCACTGACAAGTCCCCAGGCGACGCCGCGATAGTCGCCTTTCGACCTAATCGTTCCGTCTCGACGGAACCTGGGAAAGGTGAGAAAGTTTATCTCCGCAATCGACAGCAGTCGTCGGTGCGGAAGTTCGGTCGGCGGCCAGTGGCCCTCCCCGACCGAAGCATCTTCGGGATCGCTTACGATACCGGAACCGGGGGACGGAATGCCGCGCGCTCCAGCGCGCGGGGTCTGCCGAGAGAAAGGTGCCCCATGACCAATACCGACCCGACAAAGGGCGACGACATCGAGCAGATGCTGCCGACCGCCAAGGATGTGATGCGGAAGCTTGCGGTGATCGAAGGCGAGAAAGCCTCCGAAGCGATGCAGCGGGCCAAGCACATCGAGGACGAAAAGAAACAGCTGATCGAAAAGCTCAGCAAGCCATCCGGTCTCTCCCGGGAAGAAAGGATCAAGCTGGCCGCCAACGTGATCCAGCGCGCGGTGAACAACGGCCTTACCGAGGTCGAGGTCTACCGCTTTCCCAACGAGCTCTGCACCGATGGCGGACGCGCCCTCAGCCAGAACGAGCCGGGTTGGGAAGACACGCTGACCGGCATTCCGCGCGAAATCTACGAGCTCTGGCAAGAGCACCTGAAGCCGCGCGGCTACAAGATCCGGTATCAGGTCGTCGAATATCCCGGCGGAATCCCCGGAAAAATCGGAGTTACCCTGAGCTGGCACTAAGCGCCGCCCATTGTCACAACAACGAATGGTGCTCCCATGTTGGACAAGAAGGAAAACCGCCGCGAACTCGAACAGATGAGCCGCAAGAGTTACTACAAGGAGCTGCGCAAGCTTCAGGAAAAGCTTTGCGATCTTCAGGAATGGGTGAAATTCAAGGGACTGCGCGTCATTATCCTGTTCGAGGGCCGAGACGCTGCCGGCAAGGGCGGGACCATCAAGGCACTGACCGAGAAGGTGAGCCCGCGCGCGTTCCGGGTTGTGGCTCTTCCCGCCCCATCGGACCGCGAAAAGACCCAGATGTTCATGCAGCGCTATATGACCCATTTCCCGGCGGCGGGCGAAATCGTCATTTTCGACCGCAGCTGGTACAACCGGGCCGGCGTCGAATATGTGATGGGCTTCTGCACCGAGAGCGAATATCACCGCTTCCTGGAACTGTGCCCGGAAATCGAGAAATATATCGTCGATGGCGGCATCCTTCTGATCAAGCTCTGGCTTGAGGTCGGGATGAAGGAGCAGAAAAAGCGGTTCGAGGCGCGCATAGACGACCCCTTGCGCCAATGGAAGCTGAGCCCGATGGATCTGGAGTCGTACCGGCGCTGGTATGATTATTCGAGAGCTCGCGACAACATGCTGCACGCAACCCATACCGAGCATGCGCCATGGTATGTCGTGCGCTCCGACAACAAGCGCCGCGCGCGCCTCAACTGCATTTCGCAGATCCTGAAGCTGATCCCCTACGAGAAAGCGCCGCTCAAGCGCGTCGTTCTGCCGAACAGATCGGCCAAGGACGCTTATGACGACAAGGCCAGCCTTCGCGACGCGTTCTTCGTGCCGGATGAGCACTGGCCTTCCTGAACAGGACGGCCGCGCGATATTCAGAAATCAGGGGCGATTTGCACGCCGGCCCCGGGCGGAGCTGAGACCTTGAGATGAGGAGTCTGCAGTGCTTGGCCGGCTTCCCGTTCTGACCAGTCTGAGAGGCTACCAATCCGCCTGGATCCGCAACGACATTACCGCCGGTCTCGCGATCGCTGCGGTAGCCATCCCGAGTGCGATTGCCTATCCCGCGATTGCCGGCTTGCCGCCGGAAGTGGGCGTCTATTCGAGCATTCTTCCGCTCCTCGGATACGCCCTTTTCGGCCCCTCGCGGAAACTCATCGTCGGGCCGGATGCCGCGGTGATGACGGTGCTGGCCGCTGTGCTTGCCACCACTATGGTGCATACGCCACAGGATCGTGTCGTGATCGCATCGGCGCTGGCCTTGGCCGTTGGCGTCTTCTGCCTCATCGGCAGCAGGCTTCACCTCGGGGTGCTGGCCTCCTTCCTGTCGAAGCCTATCCTGGTCGGCTTCATCAGCGGCATTTCCATTTCCATCCTCGTAGGTCAGATAGGACGGTTCACGGGCCTGCGCATCGAGTCCGACGGGCTCATCCCGCCGCTGGTGGAACTGCTGCAAAAATCCGACTCGATCCATTGGCCGTCGGTCCTGCTTGGCCTGGTAATGCTGGCCATCCTGTTGGCGCTCAAGCGCTCGCCAATTCCCGGCCCGGTGGTCGTGGTTGTCCTCGCCGTTGCCGCCTCGGCGCTTTTCGACTTCGAAGGCAAGGGCATCAAGGTGGTGGGCACCCTGCCCCGGTCCCTTCCAGCCCTATCCCTCCCGCTCTCGCCGGCAATCTCGACAAGGGACCTCCTGTTAGGGGCCGCCGCGGTCTGGCTGGTCGGCTTCGGCTCGGGGCTCGTCGCGGCGCGAAGCTTTGGGGCGCGCGACAAATTCGACGTGGACGCCAATGCGGAACTCAACGGCTTCGGGGCGGCCAACATCGCATCCGGGCTGTTCAGCGGCTTTCCGGTGACGGTTTCGGATTCGCGTACCGCAACCAACATCTCAGTTGGCGGTCGCTCTCAGCTTTCCGGGCTTGTGGCCGCGCTGGCGCTCACCATCTCGCTTTTCTATCTCAATGATGCCCTCAGGCTGATGCCCCAGCCGGCGCTAGGCGCCATTCTTGTCGCCGCAGCCATCAGCCTCATCGACGTCAAAAGCCTGCGCGAGATCTGGCACATCAGCAAGCTGGAGTTCGCCTTCGCGCTGATCGGCATGTGGGGCGCAATCAGCCTTGGCGTGCTCAGAGGCGTGGTGATCGCCGTCGCCGGCACCCTGTTATACGTGCTTCTCAAGGAGATGCGCCCGCGCGACGCAATGCTCGGCCAGATCCCCGGCCAGCACGGCTTCTACAAGCTGCACAGATCGAAGGTCGCCAAGCCCGTTCCCGGCCTGGCGGTCTGCCTGATCCAGGGAAGCCTGCTGTTCTTCAACGTTGACTACGTCAAACAACGCCTGAAAGCGGTCCTGGAAGGTCTTCCCAAAGACACGCGTTGGTTCGTGCTCGACGCCAGCGCCATCGTCCAGATAGACTCGACGGCGGCGGAGATGCTGGAAGATGTACGGCAGGCATGCGTCGAACGCGGCCTCGCCTTCGGCCTTGCCGAACTGCATATCGAGCCGAGGAAGATTCTGGAGCGGGCAGGCCTGCTCCAGAAAATCGGCGATGCGATGATCTTCGACGACCTCGAAGACGTGGCGACCGCTTTCGACCAAGGCCAGCAATCGCCGAAACCGCAGTTGGGCGACCGCGCTTAGAACGCGAAAATGAAGACGGCGCCGTCTACGCCCTCTACTGGCTTGGCAAGTTTCCCGGCGAGACGGCCCGTGCACGCGGCCATCCCCAGGCGTCCGCGATTTCGGTTTGCGGATGGCTCGGTTTGCTGTTCCCGCCGCTGTGGCCGATCGCCCTTATCTGCGCCTATCTCAATCCGCGTGGGCAAGAGCCCACGCCGCCTCCCGACCTTTCGGGCCTGCGCGCAGCGCTCGACGCGGCGACCGCCAAAGTGGCGCAGATCGAGCAAAGGCTCGGAAAGACCGGTGCCTCATGATCCCGGCAATGATCGCCTCCGTGCTGATCCTTTACTGGTACTGGCGCGACAGCCGCCCCAAGCCGGGCGAGCCCGTGCCCGGCAGCGCGGAGGCGCTGAGCCGGGAACTGTCGGCTCTCAATGCGAGGCTCGACAAGGTCCTCGACGAGATGCCGAAGAGGTAGCGGATGCAGTGGCCCCTTTTCCTCGGTTACGCCGCGCTCATCTGGCTGATCTTCGTCAAGCTCAGGATAGTGCGGCTGTCGCTGCCGCTCGCCATTTTGTTCGCCGCCGCCGGGCCATTGCTCTTCTTCTTCATCCTCATGGCGATGAATTTCTATCAGCCCGGCTCGAGCGACGTTCAGGTGCTGCACCGTGTGGTGCAGATCGCGCCGCGCACTTCCAAGCCTGGGCGCGTGCAGAATGTCGCGGTGCAGGCGAATACGCCGCTGATGACGGGAGACGTGTTGTTCACGATCGATCCGGAGCCCTTCGAATTCGATGTCGAGCGCCTCAAGGCGTCGCTCGCCGCGGCCGAACAGAATGTTGCCGAACTCAAGGCGGGGCTGGACCAGGCCACTGCCGCGCGCCACCGCGCCGAAGCCCAGACCGAACTGGCGAAGGAGGAGTTCGGCCGCCAGAGCGAACTCTTGAAGAGAAAGGTGGTTTCGCAAGCAGACGCCGACACCGCCCAGCGCAATCTCGATACCGCAAAGCAGGCGGAGAACGGAGCCAAGGCTGCTGAAGACCGGGCCAGGCTGGAGCTGCAGTCCAACATCAATGGCGAGGACACATCGGTCGCGCAGGTGCGTCAGCAACTCGAGGCGGCGCAAAACGACCTAGCTGAAACCAAAGTCGTCGCACCCTGCAGCGGCTTCGTCTCCAATGTGAACATCCTGCCCGGCGAGGTGGTAAGCGCTGGCGTCGCAGTAATGCCACTCATTTGCGATGTCTCGCCGGGAAACCGGGGCGAAGTAGTGGCGACCTTCCCGCAAGGAGCGTTTCTCGGGGTAAGGCCTGGAGACTACGCCGAAGTCATCTTTCCTATGTATCCCGGTCGCGTGTTCACCGCGAAGGTGCTCAACACGATCGACATCACGAGCGGCGGTCAGATTCCTGTCGGCGGCATCATCCCGCAGATCGATGGCTCGACAAATGCGCCACGCTTCGCCGCAGTGCTCAAAATGGACAACCCAGATCTCCGCCTGCCGGCGGGAGCCCGCGGCGAAGGTGCGGTGTACACCGACAAGGTGCCCTTCGCCGGCTTGTTCCGCAAAGGGCTGATACGCACCGACACCATCCTGAACTATGTGAAATGGGGGACGTGATCGAGGCGCGCATGGCTGGGCGACGTATGACCGGCTGGCGACAAAGCAAGAGCAGCGAGGTGTTCATGTCCTCGACATGCCCACGACGCTGCTCAAATCAATAACCAGTGTAACGATTTAATGGCCAACTAATTGGCCATGCATTCCGGCCTTAGAACGGAATCTCGTCGTCGAGGTCGCGCGACGAACCGCCGCCACCACCGCCGCCACCGCGATTGCCGCCGCCGCGACCGTAGTCGTCCGACGGGCCCGACTGGCCGAAATCGGAGCCACGGCCGCCACCATAACCGCCGCCGCCACCGCCACTACCATATCCGACCTGACCGCTGTCGCCGCCCTGCCCGCGGACGTCGAGCATCTGCAACTCGCCACGGAACTTCTGCAGCACCACTTCGGTGGTGTAGCGCTCGTTGCCGTTCTGGTCCTGCCACTTGCGGGTCTGCAACTGACCCTCGACATAGACCTTCATGCCCTTCTTCAGGTACTGCTCGGCAACCTTGGCCAGATTGTCGTTGAAGATCACGACATTATGCCACTCGGTCTTTTCCTTGCGCTCGCCCGAGTTCTTGTCGCGCCAGCTTTCCGAGGTCGCGACGCGAATGTTGACGACCGGCTCGCCCGAATTCAAACGCCTGACTTCGGGGTCCGCGCCAAGATTACCGACCAAAATGACTTTATTGACGCTACCCGCCATGACACCGCTCCGCGCTCATCCTAACAAAACTGCACTGCTGCCGGCGCATTCTATATGATCGCCGCAAGCCGGGCCTCTTGACCCGGCAAAATTCGAACTCTGTCCACAAATTGTTTTGTTCTATTTTTGTTCTAAGGTAGGTTTGTACGAATTGCAAGGCCTCGTTGCCGGGGGGGCGCTGCATTCGGCTGCTCCCGACTTGGCGATCCAGTCGCTGCCAATACCCAGAACGAGAACGGCCTCGCCGCTCGTTCAGGAGCGCGCGAGGCCTTCGTGGCATATTTTCGCCAGATGTCGGGAGTGGTTTACCGACTTTAAGTTCAGAGATTCCGTAGTTTTCAGGCTACGGTCCGATGTGAAATTATTCCTGATTTTTGGGATGATACAGATGGCCGACCTTACCCGGTACCCAAGGTGGTCAGACCTGCTGCGGCCTCACGGCGAGGTGAGGCCAATTCGGATTGTCCGGTGGGGTCATACCTCGCTCCATGTGTGTTAACGCCTATGCCTTTCGAGGCGTTTATTCGCCGTTTGCGGCGTCTCGCAAACTTGCCCGTCGGCCACGAAGAACATCACCGATGCTCAACCTCGAATGACAAAGCCATTCTGCCCCCATCCTTCCGTAGGGTCAACCTTGGAGTGACAGGCGTGCCAAATGACCGCAGTTGCCGTCAGCGAGTCCAGGCGAACGTGGGGGCAGCGCCCGTCGGCCACGGATCAGGTGACCAACCGAGACAAAACATGTCAGGAGTGCGTTCGGCCTTTGTTCTTTTTGCTTGCTCGTGGCGGTCAAAGACGGTTAAACCGCCAAAGCTCGGGGCGTGTGCATCCCTCGACAGATTGACGAGAATACCTACATGAGCGGTTTGGCCGGACAAACCAGCCAAGCCGAAAACTTTGAAATCGAGGCGGCGAACTGGCATGGCCGAGCATAAATACCTCTCCATTCGCGGTGCGCGCGAACACAATCTCAAGAACGTTGATCTCGACCTGCCGCGGGACTCGCTGATCGTGATGACCGGCCTGTCGGGTTCGGGCAAGTCGTCGCTTGCCTTCGACACGATCTATGCAGAAGGCCAGCGTCGTTACGTCGAAAGCCTGTCGGCCTATGCGCGGCAATTCCTCGAGATGATGCAGAAGCCGGACGTCGACCAGATCGACGGCCTGTCGCCGGCCATCTCGATCGAACAGAAGACGACCTCGCGCAATCCGCGTTCGACGGTCGGAACCGTCACCGAAATCTACGACTACATGCGCCTACTGTTTGCGCGCGTGGGCGTGCCCTATTCGCCGGCGACCGGTCTACCGATCGAAAGCCAGACGGTGAGCCAGATGGTCGACCGCGTGCTGGCGCTCGACGAAGGCACTCGCCTCTACATTTTGGCGCCGCTGGTGCGTGGCCGCAAAGGCGAGTACCGCAAGGAACTGGCGGAGCTGCAGAAGAAAGGCTTTCAGCGCGTGAAGGTGGACGGCACCTTCTACGAGATCGCCGACGTGCCCGCGCTGGACAAGAAGTACAAGCACGACATCGATGTCGTCGTGGACCGCATCGTCGTGAGGCCGGATCTCGCGACCCGTCTCGCCGACTCCATGGAAACGTCGCTCAAGCTTGCCGAAGGCCTTGCGGTTGCCGAATTCGCCGACAAGCCGCTCCCGCCAGAGGAGACGGCGGAAGGCGGCGCGGCCAACAAGTCGGCCAACGAGACGCATGAGCGCATCCTGTTCTCGGAAAAATTCGCCTGTCCGGTATCCGGCTTCACCATTCCGGAGATCGAGCCGCGCCTGTTCTCGTTCAACAATCCGTTCGGCGCCTGCCCGGCCTGCGACGGCCTGGGCAGCCAACGCGCCATCGATGCCAGCCTGATCGTGCCGGACGACAATGTCTCGCTGCGCGACGGCGCGGTGAGCCCGTGGGCGAAATCGACCTCACCCTACTACTCGCAGACGCTGGAAGCGCTGGGCAAGGTCTACGACTTCAAGCTGGGTGACAAGTTCAAGGACCTTTCCGCTGAAGCGCAGAAGGCCGTGCTCTACGGAACGGGCGAGCGCGAGATCGCTTTCAACTATGACGACGGCCTGCGCTCCTACAAGACGACCAAGACTTTCGAGGGCGTGATCCCGAACCTCGAGCGCCGCTGGAAGGAAACGGAATCGGCCTGGATGCGCGAGGAAATCGAGCGCTTCATGTCGTCCACGCCCTGCCCGGCCTGCAAAGGCTATCGCCTGAAGCCGGAAGCGCTGGCGGTGAAAATCGGCGGCAGGCATATCGGCGAGGTAACGGGGCAATCGATCCGCAAGGCCAATGCCTGGTTCGAGGACCTGCCGGCCAGCCTCAACGATAAGCAGAACGAGATCGCAGCACGCATCCTCAAGGAAATCCGCGAACGGCTGCGCTTCCTCAACGATGTCGGCCTCGACTATCTGACGCTGGCGCGCAATTCGGGAACGCTGTCGGGCGGCGAGAGCCAGCGCATCCGCCTGGCTTCGCAGATCGGCTCGGGCCTGACCGGTGTGCTCTACGTGCTCGACGAGCCGTCGATCGGCCTGCACCAGCGCGACAACGACCGGCTGCTCGATACTCTGAAGCATCTGCGCGACCTCGGCAACACGGTCATCGTGGTGGAGCATGATGAGGACGCGATCCTCACCGCCGACTATGTCGTCGACATCGGCCCCGCCGCCGGCATCCACGGCGGGCAGATCATCGCGCAGGGTACGCCGGCCGAGATCATGGCCAACCCCAATTCGATCACCGGCAAATATCTGAGCGGCGAGCTCGAGGTTCAGGTGCCGGAGGCGCGCCGGCAGATGAAGAAGGGCCGGCGCATAAAAGTAGTCGGCGCGCGCGGCAACAATCTGAAGAACGTGACGGCGGAAATTCCGCTCAGCACCTTCACCGCAGTGACCGGCGTTTCGGGCGGCGGCAAGTCGACCTTCCTGATCGAGACGCTGTTCAAGGCAGCATCCCGACGCATCATGGGCTCGCGCGAGCATCCGGCAGAGCACGATCGCATCGAGGGGCTCGAATTCCTCGACAAGGTCATCGACATCGACCAGTCGCCGATCGGGCGCACGCCGCGCTCCAACCCGGCGACCTATACCGGCGCCTTCACGCCGATCCGCGACTGGTTCGCGGGCCTGCCGGAGGCCAAGGCGCGCGGCTATCAGCCCGGCCGCTTCTCCTTCAACGTGAAGGGCGGCCGCTGCGAGGCCTGCCAGGGCGACGGCGTCATCAAGATCGAGATGCACTTCCTGCCGGACGTCTACGTCACCTGCGACGTCTGCCACGGCAAGCGCTACAACCGCGAAACGCTGGACGTCACCTTCAAGGGCAAGTCGATCGCTGACGTGCTTGATATGACGGTCGAGGAAGGCGCGGAGTTCTTCGCGGCCGTTCCGGCGGTGCGTGACAAGCTAGAGACGCTGGTCAAGGTCGGGCTCGGCTACATCCATGTCGGCCAGCAGGCGACGACGCTTTCGGGCGGCGAGGCGCAGCGCATCAAGCTCGCCAAGGAACTGTCGCGCAAGGCGACCGGCAAGACGCTCTACATTCTGGACGAGCCGACGACCGGCTTGCATTTCCACGACGTGGCCAAGCTTCTTGAAGTACTGCATGAGCTGGTCGAACAGGGCAACACGGTGGTGGTGATTGAGCACAATCTCGAAGTCATCAAGACAGCCGACTGGATCCTCGACCTCGGTCCTGAGGGCGGCGACGGCGGCGGCGAACTCGTGGCCGTCGGCACACCGGAAGACATCATTGCCGAGCCGCGCAGCTACACCGGCCAGTTCCTGATGGAATTGCTGGAGCGGCGGCCAAAGGGAAAGCGGGAAGCGGCGGAGTGATTGTCTTCGAGCGGATTTCGATAGATGACCAGTGAGATTTTTCGCTTTTACGCGGATGATCCTGAGTTCGTTTTCGATTTCTTGCGTAAGAACTGGCGTGACGCTGTCGTGCGCTGGGACGGTCGGAAAGTGGGCGCAAGCAATGTTTGGCTGATGGTTATTGTACTGGACAATGCGCCCGCCAGCGGAGCTTTCCAAAGTTGGCTGGATGAGAACGGAACGGTAGGCGACCTTTCCTTGGGGCTCAGCGGAGAGCCGATGTATATTCGTGATTGTCTGCTGGTCACAAAGAGATGACCAGACATGGGCTTGGCGGCATAAGCCGGCCTGCGAGTGGCTGCGAAGCGAGAGGGGTTTATCGTGGAAATCAGGGAAGCAAAGCCGGCCGATCTCGCGGCAGTCGTGGAATTGACCACTGCCGCCTATGCGCCCTACACCGCCCTTCTGGGCGGACCACCTATCCCCGTCACCGAGGATTACGCCCCGCGCGTCGCCGGCGGCGAAGTCTGGCTTCTCGAGACAGGCGGTGAGATCGGCGGCCTGATGGTGTTCGAGCGCCACGCGGATCATGTCATGATCTTCAGCATCGCCGTCTCACCGGCCTTCCAGGGCAAGGGTTTTGGCATCGCCCTGCTCCGCTGGTTGGAAGAGCAAACGCGGAAAATGTGCTTGCCGGAAGTCCGGCTCTACACGAATGCTCGCATGGAGCGGAACATTGCGCTCTATCTCGCCTATGGTTTTCATGAAACGGGTCGCCGGCCCAATCCTTATCGGCCAGGTTGGATCCTGGTCGATATGGCAAAGCCTGTTGGCGCTGCGGCCCTCGCCTAGATTTTTGTTTTGTCGGAGGAAGAACGAATGACCAAGTCCGGAACTATCCGCGCGGGCATGGGCGGCTGGACCTTCGAGCCCTGGGACACGTCCTTCTATCCCGAAAAGCTGGCCAAGGCGAAGCAGCTGCAATTTGCAAGCCGCCAGGTACCGACCATCGAGGTGAATGGCACCTATTATTCGAGCTTCAAGGAGCCCACCTTCGTCAAATGGGCCAGGGAGGCGCCGGACGGGTTTGTCTATTCGTTGAAAGGCAATCGTTTCGTCACCAATCGCCGCGTGCTTGGCGAGGCGGGCGAGTCCATGATGCGCTTTCTGGGATCAGGTGTCGCCGCGCTCGGCGAAAAGCTCGGGCCGATCCTGTGGCAGTTCGCACACACGAAAAAGTTCGACCACGACGATTTCGAAGCCTTCCTGAAACTGCTGCCGGAAAAGCAGGATGGCGTAGCGCTGCGCCACACTGTCGAGGTGCGCCACCCCTCCTTCGTCGTGCCGGAATTTGCCGCGCTGCTGCGGAAATACAATGTGCCGGTGGTCTATGCCGACCACGCCACCTACCCGGCCATCGCCGATGTCACCGGCGATTTCGTCTATGCACGACTGCAGACGGGCTCCGACGACATCCCGACCTGTTATGAACCCAAGGCGCTGGACGAATGGGTTGCCCGCGCCGAGACCTGGGCACAAGGCGGCACCCCTGCCGACCTGCCGCGCGCGGATCCTGCGCACGTTGCACCGGTCAAGCCTCGCGACGTATTCGTCTATTTCATCACTTCCGGCAAAGTGAATGCGCCGCATGGCGCCATGGCGTTCATGGAGCGCGTCCACGCAGAAGCCAGATAAACCAAGGGCGGCCAGGCCGAAGCCTGCCGCCCGTGTTGGTTGACATTACGATCTTAGTTGCTGCCGTAGAGAATGCGCGGGCTGGTGCCAATCCGGTTGCTGGTCGCGCCGAAGGCAGCGGCCGAGCTGTAATCGAACGACGGGGCCTTGACCAGGACCGAAGCCGCGGCGGCGTCGCCCGAACGGTTGAGCGCCTGCGGTGCGGTGGTGACAACGACGCCGCGATTGATGTCGTTCAGGGCCGGAGCTGCATCGCCAAAACGATCGCTTGCAAAAGCCGTACCCGAAGCAAGGACGACGGCGGCAAGGGTAAGGACGATCTTGTTCATTTCAACTCTCCAATAATCTCTTTCAAAATCTGTCGGGTGGCTGCTGTGCAGTTCCGATACTTGATAGCTATGTGAACGAGATTTGGATTTTCAGGCGCGGTTGTGTGAACGATGCGTTGAACACCCCCCGCTCACATCTGGGTGCGCCGACACTCAGGCCGGAACTCTACTTTGTGATCGCCGCCGTGGACTTTCCCCAACGTCAGGCATAGGCTTCGCTGGCTAATGGAAAATTGGTGTGAGTCTTTGGGGAGAGACTGGCATGAGCATTTCCGGCGCGTCGTCGTCGCTTTACAATGAAGACCTGGCTCCGGCCAAAGTGCGCAACTGGGGCGCATTCAGCATATTCAACGTCTGGACATCGGACGTGCATAGCCTTTGGGGCTATTATCTTGCCGCAAGCCTTTTTCTGTTCTGCGGCGGCTTCGTCAATTTCCTGATCGCGATCGGCATCGGCTCGCTGATCATCTTCGCGCTGATGAACCTCATCGGTAACGCAGGCGTCAAAACCGGCGTGCCCTTTCCTGTTCTGGCGCGTGCCTCGTTCGGCATCTGGGGCGCTAACATTCCGGCGCTGGTGCGCGCGATCGTGGCTTGCTTCTGGTACGGTGCTCAGACGGCGGCGGCGTCCGGCGCCATCGTGGCGCTGCTCATTCGCAGCGAGTGGTTCGCAAACTTCCATCAGAACGTACATTTCCTCGGCCATTCCGGGCTCGAGGTCATCTGCTTCCTGGTGGTGTGGGCCCTGCAGCTCCTGATCATCCAGCGCGGCATGGAGACGGTGCGACGGTTCCAGGACTGGGCCGGTCCGGCCGTGTGGGTCATGATGCTGCTGCTCGCCATCTATCTCTGCTGGCAGGCCGGCGGGCCGCGCTTCACCAGCGACATTCCGATGGATGTGCTGCTGGAGAAGACCAAGGATGCCGGTGTTCCTGGCGTGCCTGGCTCGATCGCGTCACTGGCGGCAGTGGCCGCGATCTGGGTGACCTATTTCTCTGCGCTCTACCTGAATTTCTGCGACTTCTCGCGCTATGCGCCCGACAAGGCCGCGGTGCGGAAGGGCAATCTCTGGGGCCTGCCCGTGAACCTGATCCTGTTTTCGCTGGTTGCCGGCGTCACCACGATCGCGGCCTATGACGTCTATGGCGAGGTGCTACTGCACCCCGACCAGATCTCGGCAAAGTTCGACAGCCTGTTCCTGGCGCTGCTGGCGGCCGTGACCTTCGCGGTGGCGACGCTCGGCATCAATGTGGTGGCGAATTTCGTCTCGCCGGCATTCGATTTCTCGAACGTCTTTCCAAAGCAGATCGACTTCAAGAAAGGCGGCTATATCGCTGCATTGATTGCACTTGTGCTCTATCCCTTCGCGCCTTGGGAAGGCAGCGCGGCCTCCTTCGTCGGCGTGCTTGGGGCGACGATGGGCCCGATCTTCGGCGTGATGATGGTCGACTACTATCTCATCCGCAAAGGCGAGATTCACGTCGAGGATCTCTACCGTGAGAACGGCGAGTTCCGCTTCCAGTCGGGCTGGCATGTCGCGGCGTTCATCGCCGCCGGCATCGGTGCGCTCTTCTCGTCGATCCTGCCGAACCTCACCAACTGGCTGCCCGAGTGGTGGGGCGTCTATGGCTGGTTCTTCGGCGTCGGCATCGCGGGTGCGATCTACTACGTCTTGCGCGCAGCCAAGGTCGGCGTGAACAGGCCGGTGGCGCGGGCCTGAGCGGACCTCACACAAAGAAAAACGGGCGGGAATCTTTCCCGCCCGTTTCCGTTCAGTAGCAACCGCCCATCCTTAGGGCAGCGGTTCCGAAACTAGACCAGTCGGCTCTGCTCGACCGCCGCCTCGATGAAGCTCGCAAACAGCGGATGCGGATCGAGCGGACGGCTCTTGAGTTCGGGGTGGTACTGCACACCGATGAACCAGGGATGGTCCGGATACTCGACCGTCTCGGGCAGAACGCCGTCGGGCGACATGCCGGCAAAGACCAGGCCGCACTCTTCCAGCCGCTCCTTGTAGTCGACATTGACCTCGTAGCGGTGGCGGTGGCGTTCGGAAATATCGGTGTTGCCGTAGATTTCCGCGATCTTCGAGCCTTCGGCGAGCCGCGCCTGGTAGGCGCCAAGCCGCATGGTGCCGCCGAGATCGCCTGCAGACTGACGCTTCTCGAGCATATTGCCCTTCAGCCATTCGGTCATAAGGCCAACGACGGGCTCCTTGGTCGGTCCGAACTCGGTCGAAGACGCATTCTCGAAACCGGCCAGCGAGCGGGCCGCTTCGATACACGCCATCTGCATGCCGAAGCAGATGCCGAAATACGGCACCTTGCGCTCGCGGGCGAACTTGGCCGCAAGGATCTTGCCTTCCGCGCCGCGCTCGCCGAAGCCGCCTGGCACGAGAATGCCGTGCACCTTTTCGAGCCACGGTGCGGGATCTTCCTTCTCGAAGATCTCCGACTCGATCCATTCGAGCTTGACCTTGACCCGGTTGGCCAGGCCGCCATGCGACAGCGCCTCGATCAGCGATTTGTAGGCGTCCTTGAGGCCGGTGTACTTGCCAACCACCGCGATGGTGACTTCACCTTCCGGATTGTGGATGAGCTGCGAAACCTCGTCCCATGCATCGAGACGCGGCTTCGGGGCCGGGTCGATGCCGAACGCGGCCAGAACTTCCGAATCCAGGCCTTCCTTATGATAGGCGAGCGGCACATCGTAGATATGGCCGACGTCGAGCGCCTGGATGACCGCCGATTCGCGGACATTGCAGAACAGCGACAGCTTCCGGCGCTCTTCCTTGGGGATCTGACGGTCGGCGCGCACCAGCAGGATGTCGGGTGCAATGCCGATCGAACGCAGTTCCTTGACCGAGTGTTGGGTAGGCTTGGTCTTCAACTCGCCGGCCGTCGGGATGTACGGCATCAGCGTCAGATGAACATAGACCGCGTTGTTGCGCGGCAGGTCGTTGCCGAGCTGGCGAATGGCTTCCAGGAACGGCATCGCCTCGATGTCGCCCACGGTGCCGCCGATCTCGCACAGCACGAAGTCGTAGTCGTCATTGCCCGACAGGACGAAGTTCTTGATCTCGTCGGTGACGTGCGGGATGACTTGGACGGTCGCACCAAGATAATCGCCGCGGCGTTCGCGCTCGATGATGTTCTTGTAGATACGGCCAGTGGTGATGTTGTCGCTCTGGTTGGCCGAGCGGCCAGTGAAGCGTTCGTAGTGGCCGAGATCGAGGTCCGTTTCGGCCCCGTCGTCGGTCACGAAGACCTCGCCGTGTTGGTACGGCGACATCGTGCCGGGATCCACATTGAGGTATGGATCGAGTTTCCGGATACGCACACGGTAACCGCGTGCCTGAAGGAGAGCACCTAGTGCTGCTGCGGCAATGCCTTTTCCAAGGGAAGAAACCACGCCGCCAGTGATGAATACATATCGCGCCATGGGAGTCATCGCTTATCGCTGTAGGATTGATTCCGCCAGTAAAAAATCCGCGCAGGGCGATTTTTCCCGGCCTGTTTGGTCTGGGCAGCATGCGCCCAAACAAAAAGGGCCGGCTGGGCCGGCCCTTTCATTGATGCCGAATCGATCACAGAACGACGACTTCCGTGCCCATCTTGACGCGGTTGTAGAGGTCGATCACGTGGTCGTTGACCATACGGAAGCAACCGTTGGACGAGTTGGTGCCGATGGTCTGCGGCTGGTTGGTGCCGTGGATGCGGATGTGCGTGTCCGACTTGCCCTGATAGAGGTAGATGGCACGAGCGCCCAGCGGGTTGTCCGGGCCGCCATTCATGCCTTCCTTATACTGGCCGTACTTCTTCGGATCGCGCTTCTGCATGTCCTGCGTCGGGATCCAGCGTGGCCATTCCTGCTTGTCGCCAACCTTGGCCGTACCCCTGAACTCAAGGCCTTCACGACCCACCGCGATCGCATAACGGCGGGCGGTCGACGAGGTTTCGATCAGATAGAGGTAGCGGGCCTTGGTGTCGATGACGATGGTGCCGCGCTCGTAGCCGGAGAAGGCGACTTCCTGAGGCTCATAGTCGGCCTTGACCTTGAACTGCTTCTTGGACTGGCGCTGCTCCAGAACCGCATCCAGTGCACGCGTCTGCGGCAGCATGGCCGGTGCGGCCGGGTCGCCGCCGAAGAGCATCGCAAGGAAGCCGCCCTGCGGCCGGCCGCTCGCTTCGCTGCGCAGTTCGCCGTTGTTGCCGGTGCGGCTGATCGTGCCCGACTCGGTAATGGCGCCCGTCGTCAGCTCGGCCTTGTTGGTCTTGCCTTCCTTGGCGGCAAGCTTTTCAGCTTCCTTGGCCTTCTGCTTGGAAGTCAGCTTCTTTTTCTTCTGAGCCGCATCGCCCTTGGTATCAGCCTCTACGGCCTTGGACGGAGCCAGATAAGTGTTTGCCCGTGACGTGTCGGCATAGGCAGGAGCCGAAACGCCGATGGCCGCGCAGATGCCCAAGGCAACGAGGCTGCGAATATGCATGTTAGCGATCCCGAAAATAATTTGGCTAGCGACAGCGCACAACTGTGCGGTGCGAAAGCAGATACTGCCACTTCAGGGTTTATAAGCAATTAAACTTGGGAACCTCAAGATCAGCACAATGGGGGAAACGGCCATTTCAGTGGATGCGATTCGCAATTGCATGCACTGTGGCCGATCGACAACAGTGGTCGCTTGGACCACCCCAAACGGCAGCTTAAAGCAAAACCCCGCCGCGCTTGACGCACGGCGGGGTTGCAAAATCTTCGCTCTCTTTCGAGAGCCTTCGGGGCAAAAACCTTACTGGTTCGGAACCTGCGGAGCGGCCGGCTGCGCCGGAGCTGCCGGGACCTCAGGCGAAGCGGGCGGGGTTGCCGCATTGCCGCCGGCAGCAGGTGCCGGGGCCGGTGCGGGCTGCTGGCCGCCGAGTTGGTTGAGAACGCCGCCGCCGGTCGAGCCACCCTGGGTGTCGGTGCCGCCCTGAGTGCCGGTGTTGCCCTGCGTCGTCGGAACGCGGTCGAGGATGTCGATCGGACGCTCGCCGTAGCGTGCGAGAATCGAGAGGAGCAGCGAGGTGGCAAAGAAAGCTGCCGCCAGGAGCGCGGTCGCGCGGGTCAGCGCATTGGCCGCGCCGCGCGCGCTCATGAAGCCGGAGCCGCCGCCGATGCCGAGGCCACCGCCTTCGGAACGCTGCAGCAGCACGACGCCGACAAGCGCCAGAACGACCATCAGATGAATAACAATAATTACGGTTTGCATGACTTCACCTGAAACTGGCGGTTTTGCGGACGCCGTCGCGCTCGAGGAATGGGAGGCGGCTCAATACAACGGTTTCGCTGTATTTCCAAGTCCGTCTCCCAATATGGGATGAGGAACCCGCATTGCAACGGAAAATGTCAGATCGACCTATAGGCCGTGGCTATGCCCAGGAAGTCCGATGCCTTCAGGCTTGCGCCGCCCACCAGGGCTCCGTCGACATTTTCAACGGAAAGGAGTTCGACGGCATTGGAGGGTTTTACCGAGCCGCCATAGAGAATGCGCATCTTGCCGGCTTCCGCGCCGAGCTTTTCGGCAAGGCGAGCCCGGATATGCGCATGCGCCTCGGTCACATCGGCCACTGTCGGCGTCAGGCCGGTGCCGATCGCCCAGACCGGCTCATAGGCAACCACCGCATTGGCGGCAGTTGCGGCCGTCGGTACCGACCCTTCGATCTGACGGGAAAGAACGTCCAGCGTCGCGCCGCCTTCGCGCTCGGCGCGCGTCTCGCCGATGCAGATGATGGCGACGAGCCCGCCGCGCCAGGCGGCCTCGGCCTTGGCATAGACAATCGCATCATTCTCGCCGCAGTCGGTACGGCGCTCCGAATGACCCACGATCACATAGCTGGCGCCGGCATCTTTCAGCATCTCGGCCGAAATGTCGCCGGTATGCGCGCCGCTTTCCTTGGCGTGGCAGTCCTCGCCGCCGATGGTCACCGGGGTGCCGGCCACCGTGTCGGCTGCGCGGGAGATGAGCGTTGCAGGAACGCAGACCAGTCCGTCGGCCACGGCATCAAGTCCCCCGGCGAACCCCTCCCCGATTGCCCGCAATTCGCCGAGCCAAGCGCTCGTTCCGTTCATCTTCCAATTGCCGGCGACCAGCGGACGAATTCCTGGCGTCATAATGCTCTGATCCTGTTCTTGTGATCGGTGCCCCGTGCCCTCACTAGCAAAATCAGACCACAAAGCAATCGACACTGGGCGTGAAGGAGGCTATTGCCCTTCAATCAGACGCCAAACACGTCATAAAACGACAAGAAACCGGAAGAGATCATGCTCGATAGCTTGCGAAACGCCGCTGGAACCTGGGTTGCGAAGCTCCTGCTTCTTATGCTGGTCGTGAGCTTTGCCATCTGGGGCATCACCGGCAAGATGATGGAAGGCCAGAGCGGCGGCAACAAGGTCGTGACCGTTGGGGGCACCAACGTGTCCATCAACGACTACCGCCTGGCCTACGATCGCCAGGTCAATATGTTGCAGCAGCAGTTGGGCCAGCGCCTGACGCGCGACCAGATGAAGGCATTCGGCCTCGAGAACCAGGTGCTGTCGCAACTGGTCGCCGGCGCTCTTCTTGACGAGCAGGCGCGCAAGATGGGCCTTGGCCTTTCCAAGGACCGGCTGGCCGCGCTGACGGCCGAGGACCAGGCCTTCCAGAGTCCTGACGGCCGCTTCAGCCGCCAGCAGTTCGAATATGTGATCCGCCAGCTCGGCATGCGCCCGGACGATTATTTCGCCAATCGCTCGCAGGTCGCAATCCGCCAGCAGATCGTCGAGGCCATTTCCGACGGCTTCAAGGCACCCGATACCTTCCTCCGCGGCGTCGCCCTCTACCGCGGCGAAGACCGCACCGTGGATTATCTCGTCCTGCCGAAGTCGCTGGTCGAGCCGATCTCGGCTCCGTCAAACGACGTGCTCTCCGCCTGGTTCGAGGAGAACAAGAAGAAGTACGCGGCCCCCGAATTCCGTAAGATTTCCTACGTGAAGCTCGAGGCCTCGGACATCGTTGACGAAAAGTCGATCACCGACGACCAGGTGCGCGAGGAGTACGAGAAGAACAAGGCCCGCTACACCTCGCCCGAGCAGCGCACGATCGAGCAGATCGTGTTCAAGAGCCCGGAAGCGGCAACCGCGGCCCTGGATTCGATCAAAGGCGGCGCCACTTTCGACAAGATCGCCACGGGTGAAGGCAAGACCGAGGCGGACATCCTGCTGGGCACGCTGAGCAAGGACAAGATCGCAGACAAGGCGATCGCCGATGCGGCCTTCTCGCTGGCCGCCAACGAGGTCAGCCCCGTGGTCCAGGGCCAGTTCGGCCCGGCGCTGCTGCGCGTGACCGAGATCAAGCCCGAAGTCGTCAAGCCGCTCGCAGAGGTCGCCGGCGACATCCGCACGCGACTGGCCCTGGCGGAAGCCAACCGGCAGCTGATGGAAGTGCACGACGCTTATGAGGATGCGCGCGCCGCCGGCGACTCGGTGAAGGATGCCGCCGCCAAGACTCATCTGAAGGCGGTGACCATCGACGCCGTTGACCGGATGGGGCAGGACGCCAATGGCCAGGTGATCTCCACGCTGCCGCAGCCGCAGCAGCTGCTGCAGGCCGTCTTCCAGGCCGATGTCGACGCGGACAACCCGCCCATCACCCTGGGCTCGACGGGCTATGTCTTCTACGAGGTTGAGGGCGTCACCCAGGCCCGTGACCGCACGCTCGACGAGGTCAAGGACAAGGCTATCGCCGACTGGACGAAGGCCGAGACGGAAAAGCGCCTTTCCGCCAAGGGCGAGGAACTGTCCAAGCGCCTGAAGGACGGCTCGACGCTCGACACCCTGGCCACCGAAATGTCGCTGGAGAAGCAGACCAAGCGCGGCCTGAAGCGCGAGGCCGACGACGGCGATTTCGGCCGCGCTGGCGTGTCAGCGGTCTTCGGCGTCGCCCAGGATGGTGTCGGCGTATTCGCCGCGCCCGCTGGCGACGCTCAGGTTCTGTTCAAGGTGACGGAAGTGTCCGAACCGGTCGCCGCCGACGCAGCCTCCGTGCCCGACGATCTGCGCAACCAGTTTGCGCGCGGCATCGGCGATGACATGCTGGACGAGCTGGTTGCCAAGCTTCGGGCGGAATACTCCGTCTCGGTGAACCAGGGCGCGATCAGCCAGGCAATGGCGTTCTGACAATGAGTAGTACGCTCAAACCTCACCTCGCCAAGGTCGCCACAGGCAACCCGCTTTCCTTCGAGGAAGCCAAGGAAGCCTTCGACATCATCATGTCCGGCGATGCCACGCCGGGCCAGATCGGTGGCTTCCTGATGGCGCTCAGGGTGCGCGGCGAAACAGTCGACGAAATCTCGGGCGCGGTGGCGACGATGCGCGAGAAGATGCTGCGCGTCGAAGCCCCTGCCGATGCAGTCGACATCGTCGGCACCGGTGGCGACGGCTCGCACAGCGTCAACATCTCCACCGCTTCCGCCTTCGTCATCGCGGGCGCTGGCGTGCCGGTGGCCAAGCATGGCAATCGCGGCCTGTCCTCGCAGACGGGTGCCGCCGATGTGCTGATGGCCCTCGGCGTAAAGATCGACTTGACGCCCGCCGAGATCGGCAACTGCGTGCGCGAAGCCGGCGTCGGCTTCATGTTCGCTCCGGCCCACCATCCGGCCATGCGCCATGTGGGCCCGACGCGCGTCGAGCTCGGCACGCGCACCATCTTCAACCTGCTCGGCCCGCTTTCCAATCCGGCCGGCGTGACCCGCCAGATGGTCGGCGTGTTCTCGCCCGAATGGGTCAAGCCGGTGGCCGAGACTTTGAAGGCTCTGGGTGCCGATCACGTTTGGGTGGTGCATGGCGACGGCTATGACGAAATCACCACGACCGGCGAGACGCATGTCGCAGAGCTTGTTGGCGATGATATCCGAAGCTTTGTGCTGACTCCCGAGGAACTCGGGCTGAAGCGCCACAGCAAGGAAGACCTGCGCGGCGGCGAAGCCAGCTACAACGCACAGGCGCTGCGAGCGGTGCTGTCGGGCAAACCGGGCGCCTATCGCGACACAGTGCTGATGAATGCCGGCGCCGGACTTGTCGTTGCCGGCAAGGTTTCGAACATTTCAGACGGCGTTGCAGCCGCAGCAGCCTCGATCGACAGCGGCAAGGCGCTGAGTGTGCTCGATGCCCTGGTGAAGGTCTCCAACGGGTAGCGTCATGGCCGACATTCTTGCGAAGATCGAAGCCTACAAGCGCGAAGAAATCGCCGCGGCCAAGGCCCGGCTGCCGCTGATCGAGCTCAAGGCGCAGGTCCGCGACGTGGAAGAGCCGCGCGGTTTTCTGGCCGCGCTGCGGGCAAAGCGGGCCGCCGGCCAGTTCGCGCTGATTGCCGAAATCAAGAAGGCGAGCCCGTCCAAGGGGCTCATCCGACCGGATTTCGATCCGCCGGCGCTTGCCCGCGCTTATGAGCTTGGCGGCGCCGCGTGTCTTTCCGTGCTGACCGACACGCCCTCCTTCCAGGGCGCGCCTGAATTCCTGACCGCCGCGCGCGCTGCCTGCGGGCTGCCGGCGCTACGCAAGGATTTCATGTTCGAGCCGTACCAGGTCTATGAAGCACGCGCCTGGGGCGCCGATGCCATTCTCGTCATCATGGCGAGCCTGACCGACGACGAAGCCAAGGCACTCGAAGACGCCGCCCACCATCTCGGCATGGACGTTCTGGTGGAAGTGCATGACGAGGCCGAGACCGAGCGGGCCCTTAAACTCGCCTCGCCGCTGATCGGCATCAACAATCGCAACCTGCGCACCTTCGAAGTCAGCCTCGAAACCTCCGAGCGACTTTCGAAGATGGTGCCGGACAATAAGCTGCTGGTCGGCGAAAGCGGCATCTTCACCCATGACGACTGCCGGCGGCTGGAGAGTTCGGGTATCGGCACCTTCCTGGTGGGCGAGAGCCTGATGCGCCAGGCCGATGTGACCGCGGCTACCCGCATGCTGCTGACTGGAGCGCCTGCGGCTCAGGCGGCGAACGGCTAGGCAATGTCGGACAAACCCGCCCTCACCCATCTCGGCACCGAAGGCCAGGCGCATATGGTCGACGTCGGCGCCAAGGCGGAAACCGAGCGCACCGCGATCGCCGAAGGCTTTGTTCGCATGCTGCCGGAGACGCTGAAGCTGATCCGCGAGGGCAACGCCAAGAAAGGCGACGTGCTGGGCACGGCGCGACTGGCCGGCATCATGGCGGCCAAGCGCACGCATGAGCTGATCCCGCTTTGCCACCCGCTGCTGCTGACCAAGGTTTCGGTAGACATCGAACCGGACGACAGCCTGCCCGGGCTGCGCGTGACGGCGTTGGCGCGTGTGACCGGCAAGACCGGCGTGGAAATGGAAGCGCTGACTGCGGCTTCTGTCGCCTGCCTGACCATCTACGACATGGCCAAGGCCGTGGACCGGGGCATGGAGATTTCCGGCATAAGGCTGGTCGAGAAGACCGGCGGCAAGTCCGGCGACTACAAAGCGGGTGCCTGAGATGGCATTGTTGCCCGTCAGCGAGGCACTTGAACGGCTGCTCGACGGGGCGGAGCCGCGCGAGGGCGAGTATGTCCCCCTTGCGGAAACGGCGGGCCGCATGCTGGCTGACGATGTCAGGGCGCTTCGAACCCAGCCGCCCTTCGACGCGTCCGCGATGGACGGCTATGCCGTGCGCGCCGCCGACGTCGCATCGGTGCCGGTGACGCTGCAGGTTGTCGGCGACGCGCCGGCCGGCCGCCGCTTCAACGGCTCAATTGGGCCGGGACAGGCAGTGCGCATCTTCACCGGCGCGCCGATGCCCGGAGGCGCCGACACCATCGTGATCCAGGAAAACGCGCGCCGCCTCGACGAACGAACAGTCGAGGTCATCGAAGCCGTGGCCGCGGGCCGGCACATTCGGCGCATGGGCCTCGATTTCTCGGCCGGCGACCTGCTGCTGGAAAAGGGCCGGCTGCTGGATGCCGGTGCCGTGTCGCTGGCCGCATCGGCAAACCACCCTAGCCTGCCAGTCGTCAAGAAGCCGCTGCTGGCGATCATCGCCACCGGCGACGAGTTGCTTCTGCCGGGCAGCGAGCTCGGCCCCGATCAGATCGTCGCCTCCAATGCCTTCGGCGTTGCGGCCATCGCCGAATCGGTCGGCGCGCGCGTGCTCGACCTCGGCATCGTGCCTGACAGCCGACCGGCGATCTCGGCGCGCATCAGGCACGCGCTTGAGCAGGACGCCGACGTGGTGGTGACACTAGGCGGCGCCTCGGTCGGCGACCATGACCTTACCAACGAGGCGCTGATCGCCGAGGGCATGGAGCTCGACTTCTGGAAGATCGCCATGCGCCCGGGCAAGCCGCTGATGTTCGGCCGGCGCGGCCGCACCCGCTTTCTCGGCCTGCCCGGCAATCCGGTCGCAAGCCTCGTCTGCTCGCATTTGTTCCTCAAGCCGCTTCTGTCGCGGCTCGGCGGGCGCGCCTACCGGCCCGACATTTGCGAGGCAGCACTCGACAAGCCTATGGCCGCCAACGACCTGCGACAGGACTATGTGCGGGCGGTGCTGCGCCACGAGCCCGACGGGCTCAAGGCGACGCCGTTCGAAACGCAGGACTCGTCGATGCTGAAGACCTTTGCCGACGCAAACGGCCTGATCATCCGCGAACCTTTTGCGCCTGCGGCACCTATTGGCACGATCTGCTCTGTATTGCGGCTGCGCTGACGCAGGCCCTGGCAGCTGATCGAATCGTCTTCCCGCTATGAGAAGATGATTTGGACGGCTTTTGTTCACCATCCGTCGCCTCTCGCGGCTGAGACGTCGTCATCCGGTGAAAATCGGTTCGGTCGATGTCGACATGGCACGCGCCGCCGTGCCAGCGGAAAATCCTCATAGAATCAAAGCCCTGTCGGCTTTCCTGCGACGGATGCTGTAGGCCCGCGCACGACGGCGTAGTCGTAATGGTTTACGCCGGATTGATGATTTCATCAAAATTTAAACAGTTGCGGAACACAAATGGAACAGATAGTGTTTGTTCTGGTTTTGTTTTAGGGGTTGATTCCCGGGGGCCGGTGATGCTGACGCGCAAACAACACGAACTGTTGCTCTTCATCCATGAACGGCTGAAGGAAAGTGGCATCCCGCCTTCCTTCGACGAAATGAAGGAAGCCCTGGATCTGGCTTCCAAATCCGGCATCCACCGGCTCATCACCGCACTTGAAGAGCGCGGCTTCATTCGTCGCCTGCCGAACCGTGCGCGGGCGCTCGAGGTGCTCCGCCTGCCCGACTCGATTGCTCCCGGTCTTGCCCCGCAACGCGCCAAGTTTTCGCCGAGCGTCATTGAAGGCAGCCTTGGTCGCCGCACCGCCGAACCGGTCCGCAATGCGCCGGCTGCCGGCAATGACGATGTGGCGAGCGCCGTATCGATCCCAGTCATGGGCCGCATCGCGGCCGGTGTGCCGATCGACGCCATCCAGCACAAGACCCATTCCATCTCGGTGCCGCCTGAAATGATCGTTGGCGGCGAGCATTATGCGCTCGAGGTGAAGGGCGACTCGATGATCGAGGCCGGCATTTTCGATGGCGACACGGTGATCATCCGCAATTCCAACACCGCCAATCCCGGCGAAATCGTCGTGGCGCTGGTGGATGAAGAGGAAGCGACCTTGAAGCGGTTCCGCCGCAAGGGCGCGTCGATTGCGCTGGAGGCGGCCAATCCCGCCTATGAGACGCGGATTTTCGGCCCCGACCGGGTGAAGGTGCAGGGTAAGCTGGTCGGCCTCATCCGCCGCTATTGAACGTGACTCGGCCGGATTGCTTGGCCAGCGTTAGTCTTCTGACGGGCCGGCATCTTGGGCCGGCTGTTCTTTGACCCACGGGAATTTGGTGCCTGTGAACGCGCGCAGCTTCCGCTCATAGGGCGGCATGCCGCGTGCCTCGCGCGAAAAGCGTCTCTGCGCATGCCAGGGCCGATAGGGCTCGGAGAGCGCGAACCTGACTTCTGGCATCTGGCCGGTTTCGTCATTCGAAAAATAGACGGCGGCGCTGCCCTGCTTTGCCAGTTCGCGTTTTGTCAGGATCAGCGGCGGGCCGGTCGAACAGACATTTTTTGCGGTGGCGTCTTCGATGACGATG
>NZ_JARXVF010000011.1 GCF_029892515.1 Pseudaminobacter soli (ex Li et al. 2025)
GGCCGTGAAACGCTCCAGCGCTGATGGTACTTCGTCTCAAGACGCGGGAGAGTAAGTCGCTGCCAGGTCTGCCAAATGCATGTCTAAATCTTCTCCAAACGAACACGGCCCGCACCAACGGGACCCGCAGGCCGCATCGACGAGAAATCGACCGCGGCCCTTTGCTTTGGAACTCGCAGGCAAGCCTGCACAATACTTGACGCGGGGTGGAGCAGCCCGGTAGCTCGTCAGGCTCATAACCTGAAGGTCGTTGGTTCAAATCCAACCCCCGCAACCAAATATCAACACTCCCGCGCGGACCCCGCCGGGAGTGTTTTTGTTTGGCGGCTTGCCCCAAGTTTGGCGCTTGAGCCAATTGATGAGGGTGCCCCAACTCGCCAGACAGCGTCGCCGCGATGGCGCCGCGCTTCGCCCCGGGCGTCAACACGATCTTCTTGATCAGGGTCCGCAGCGCCGGAGCGCCTCGGTCAGCTGCGCCACCTTCTTGGCGTAGACTGCCGAAATACTTGACAACAGGTCCGGCGAGTCTTGCTGGGTAGTGGCAAGCAGGTCGACCAGCTCGGCCTTGCGCGCCTCGAGCCTATCCATCTCCGCCTTCATACTGGCGTGGACCATGCCGGCCTTGATCGCCTCGATGACGCCGCGGATCTGCTTCTCCACCTTCATGAGCTTCCAGGCGTTGGCGTTGGCGCGGCGTTCGCGGTTGAGCCGGTTCGTTGCCTCGGCATAGGCGCGCAGCGCCGCCGCTGCTGCCTCCGGCGCCATCAGCCGGTCTTCGAGGCCGGCCAGCACCCGCTGCTCCAGCTCGCGCAATATCGGCCTGGTCGCGCGAGATGCGGTCGAGCGCCTCGGCCAGCACCAGCTCGAACCGCCCGGCTTGCGCGTCGCGCACCGACTGCTGGATGCCAGGCCTGAGCACCAGGCTGGCGCCGGAGATGCCGGCATCCTGATAGCTGCCGGCAATCACCCAGGCTTCACGCCCGGCATGGTCACGGCAGAGCCGCAACTGGTCCGCGATCGAGGCCTCCCGCTGCTGGTCGGAGGAATAGCGGGCGTAAAGCGCAACGCGCGTCGTCATGCGGTGGTCTCCCTTGCGGTCTAGCTGGTGTCGGGGATGCCGGGCCCGGCGCTGTCGCCCGGCGATGCTGCGTTGGCCTGGTCAGCGGGGCGGTTGTCGTTGGCGGCCTGTCGCGCCGCATGATGTTCCCGCGCCATTTGCCGGCCGATCAGCCGGGCGAGCGCCAGAATTGCTGGGTGGGGTCTTGCCGCCTTTTTCGCCAGGCAATCGGCGTCGGAGCGCCGCCGGGTGGCGGCCGTCATGTGGTCTTTAGCCATCACGATCCTCGCTTCCGTTGGTCGACCCGCCGCGAACCGAGCACTCGCCCGAGCCCATACCAGCACACGGAACCGATCGTCGAGCCGACCGTCGTGGCGACCACCATGGCCGCGAGGTCGGAACGGCGGGTCACGGCCGTGCCCAGCAGCATCAGCAGTATATAGGAGGGTATGATGGGGACGAACTTTTCCGCGACGGCCAGGCAGCTGACACCGGCGACGCCGAAGCCGAGCATCGCGATGATCGCGGAAGACATCTCCATGGTCAGCTCACAACGCTGACGGCAAGATGGATCGGTGCCGCATGATCCGATAGACCGATGCCGGCGGCAGGTTGCGCATGGTCCAGCCGGTACGCTCCGCCTTCAGGCCCAGGCGATCGAGAATTGCCTGCGGGACCGGGCAACGCGGGCCGTAGGTGATCTGATAGAAGGCCCCGCCCGGAACCATGCAGGCGAAAGCACCGCGGAGAATGGCAGAAGCCTTATCCGTAGGCATGGCGAGGATGCCCAGCCCGCTGATCACCGCGCCGACCGTCGCACCGGCATAGAGGCCGGTCGCCGTCAGTTCCGCCGCGTCCATGTGGAGCACCCGGGCGAGCGGAAAGCGGCGAGCCAGCAGGCGGGCGAAGGTCGCATCATATTCCACCAATGTGATGTTTTGCTCCGGCACGCCCCGCTCGAGCAGAGCCTGGGTGAAGGGGCCCGTTCCGGGGCCGAGTTCAAGAATTGGCCCAATTCCGGGCGTGATGTCCTGGGTCATCAGGGAGGCCACCGCACTGCCTGAGGGGGCGACGGCCGCCACGCGAAGCGGGTTGCTGATCCAAGCGCGGAGGAATGCCAGAGCATCAGAGACCGGCATCGCGGCCTCCCTTGATTGAGGATTGCTCGGCCGGAACGATACCCTGCGTGGTGGGCTGGTCGATGAATTGCGATAACATTCTCGGGTCATCCACAGTATGAGGGCTGTCACACATTCGCCATGAACGGGCGATCGAACGACCCCGCAGCTGCCTATGGTTCGCGGGGCGGCCAGATCGATCGTGAAACTGTGTCCCACGCACGGATTGCGGGAGCCTGTCACGCAGCGCTTCCGGCTTGTCGTTCGCCGGGAGACGCGGGCGAGGCCTCTGTAAGGTTGATGCAATGCAGGTCGAAGTTCGAAGCAATGTGGGCGGAACGGAAAGGCGGAGCGGGGCGATGCGCGTACAGCTGATAGAGGACAAGCCGGAGATGGTCTCGGCCCTGGTTTGCCACAACATGATCGTCGCCCATGTCTCGATTATCGCGGAGCCGACATGCGACCTGTGGTGAATATTGCCGCTTTGACCCTGGGGCGCGCGGCAGGAGCCGCGGCAAAGGCCACTGCCCCTGTCGTTGCGGGGGGCTCGTGCCCTTGACCTGGATCGCGCCGTCCGAACACTCGTCAATACTGCTCGTTCAGACCGCTGGCTGGCGTCGTCGCGATTGTCTTGCCCATCGTGGAGATGGCCGACGACAAGGTTCAACAGAGGACTGGAATTTGCCGGATCACAGGTCGTACCGTCGTTTCGGCGAAGCGTGTGAGATGGAGCGGGGCCGATTCAAGCGTACTTCGAAGACTTCATTGAGAGGACTTTGCCGCAGCATGTCGTCGCGGGTGGACGGCGCCACGACAGATACGACGGAATCGTGCTCGTCAATCACGAGAATTGCTCCTTTGGCTATCGCCAGAGGGCGCTACGTATGAGGGCCTGTACCCAAGAGGCAAGCATCGTTGGGGTGCGGGCATCAAATCAGCCGTACCGTGTCCGTAGGCGCGTCGTGCTCCATTTCCCTGGTTTTGAACCTCTCAGTGCGGTTGATCATCACGCGCGCTATAAGCGGTCGGCAGAGCAAACTGCAAGACTATGGAACGTCGCAATCGAAGTCGGCCCGATGTACGCGAATGGTCGCGACCGCTATTTCGACGTCGACAGCGAAGGTTCCGGATGGCGGACATCTAACCGCATCTATATCTTGGACCATAGCGACCTCGTTTCCCGATTGAACAAAAGGTCACTCTACAAGCGCCTAGGCTCGGGGTTTCTCAGCGGAGCCCGTGTCGTCATGGAAGGCGGCGCCAAGGGCTACTTCGCGCATGCGTGGCGTTTCGGGCTGTTTTTCATCTTTCCCTTTATGCTGGTGATCCTCGCCATCGCAGTAAGCGTCGCTATCGCTGCTTATCCGTATTGGATGAATCTTCAGCCCGTTCACTATGTTTTGAGTGCCGGCGGTGCCTGCATTTTCTTTATCTGCATATTTCTTCCGTGGTCGGAGAAATTTCACACGCTGCATCTGTTTTCTGACTGGGAGCTGGCGGTCGCTCTCGCGAGACTGAATGACCGCCATATTAATCGGTGGCTGCAAGCCCGTGTGGAATCTGTGCGGGCAGCGCTAAACGAGGAAGCTGACGAGTATTTGGTCAGCTCGCATAGCATGGGCTCCAGCGTGGCTGCTCATGTATTGGCGATGGTGCTGGAGGAGAAGCCGGGCGTGCTTAAGGGCAAGCGCATCGTGTTCGCGACCCTTGGGGGAGCCATCCCGCAGGTCTCGTTAATTAATTCTGCGACAGTATTGCGTAGGCGCATAGGCGCAATTGCCCGTGCACCGGAGATATTCTGGTTCGAGATCCACTGTCGGACAGACCCGATCCATCTCTACAAGACCCGCGTAGTTGCCTTGGCGGGGCATCACGATGCGGTTCAGCCGCGGGTTGTTACTATCCGTGTAAGGCACATGCTGTCCCCTGACCACTATCGGAAAATTAGATACGACCCGCTGAGGGTGCATAGGCAATACGTTCTGGGCGCGGATGTGCGTGCACCCTTCGATTTCACACTCATGACGGCCGGACCGCTTCCTGCAGCCTCTTTTGCCGATTTTTCGCGCGAAATGCTGCCCCAATTCTAGCACAAGGGCAACGCCTACAGCGCCGCTTTTGCTCTTGATGCTGCGATGCCTTTGTATTCGGCGTCGGAAGCGAAAATAGGATCCTAACAGAATCGAGTTGGAATATTCGATTGCTCCTATTGCTCCGGCCGCGACACGCGTCACCCGAACAACTGTTTCGCCTAAGCTGACGGCACTGCGTGCGCCTCATCAAAGGTTGTACATTGCAGCACGTTATCCCGCAGACGCTTGATCAGCCATCGGCCGGCTGGCCCTGGAGGGGTATCATGTCGATGAAGCGCATACATCGTCATTTGGTTGCCCTCAGGCCAGACACTACTCTGCACGTTGAGTTCGACCAGCCGGCCTGCCGAAAGGTCGCCCTGAATCATCCACATCGGCATACTTCCCCAACCCAGTCCACCTTTGAGGAAGGCATGCTTTGCGCCGAGGTCTGCAAGCCGCCAGGTCTTCTGGGCAATCACGCCGAATTGCTGCCCGTCCGAGAAAGAAGACCTGTCGGTGAGCACTAGTTGGACATACTCGGCAAGCTGTTTGCTGGAGAGCGGTCCGGGAGGCTGCGCGAGAGGATGGCCTGGTGCAGCGACGAGTATCAACCTGAATGCGAACAGATGCTCGAGCTCCACTTCCGGCGGGAAGAGCGGCACGACGCCCGAAACGGCAAATGAGCAGCGCTTGTCGAGAACAGGCTGGATAACCGCGCCAAGGCTCTCGACGTGGACCCTGAGTTGCGTATCAGGAAAGCTGGCCTCGAAATCGGTCACTGTGGACGTGAGGATCTCGATTGGGAACATCGCGTCGATCACAATTGAAACCTCAGGCTCGATGCCGCTAGCCAGATCCCTGGCTCGGGCCCGGAACTGGCCAGCCTGACGCAACACTGCCCGCGCTTCATTGGCCAGTGCCGCGCCGGCTTCGGTCGGAGTGGGGTAGCGGCCGATGCGTTCGAACAGCACTACCTTGAGCTGCGTTTCCAATCCGGAAATCGTCTGGCTCACGACGGACTGCGCCCGTCCGATCTTTCGGCCTGCCGCCGAGAAACTGCCTTCGTCGACTGCCGCAACAAGCGTTCGCATCTGATCGAGGGTAATCGATTCAATCATGCATCTGTCCTAACGATAGAAGGGGCTTTGTACCTTAGGTCACATCGATGCAGCTGTCACGTCCGGTTTTGGGAACCAAACTCGCCAACGGTAGATTGGGGCGTTGCGTCCACCTGCGATGAACTCGCACTCTCAGCTGGAGAACCCGCCGTTTCGCCGTCTGCTTTCGGCGCGCTGCAAAGATTGAGGAGGGGGTAAGCCATCGATATATCTGCAGGAAAGATAGATTGTATCGAGCAATATCGTCTACGCAGATTTATCCGAGCCATCTACTTTCGCGGTCATTGGTAACTCAACTCGCGGAAGGAATACGGATCATGAAACTTCTCCATGTGGACTCCAGCATCCTCGGCCCGGCCTCAGTCAGCCGCCAGCTCTCGGAGGCGATCGTAGCAGCCGAGCTGAAGGCTCATCCAGGGCTTGAAGTCGAGCGACTTGACCTGGCGACCCACGCGATCGGTCACCTGACAGGCCGCCATCTGGCTGCCGCTCAGGGCGCGGCACCCGAGACGCCGGCTCTGGCGGACGACGTCGCGGCCGGCAACGACGCACTTGAGGCGTTCCTTGCCGCAGACATCGTCGTGGTCGGCGCCCCCATGTACAATTTTAGCATACCAAGCCAGCTGAAGGCCTGGATCGACCGTCTCGCAGTTGCCGGCAGGACGTTCCGCTATACCGAATATGGACCGCAGGGCCTCGCCGGGGATAAGCACGTGATCATCGCTTCCTCGCGCGGCGGTTTCTATGGCGCCGAGACTGCGATGGCCGCGCTGGACCACCAGGAAACCTATCTGCGCAGCATCTTCAACTTCTTCGGCGTCAACGACATCACCTTCATCCGTGCCGAAGGTGTCGCGCTCGGCGACGAACAGCGCGAACAGTCGCTCGCCGCGGCCCGCGCCGACATAAGCAAGCTCACGCAAACTCAGAAACTCGCTGCCTGACAGCTGACTTACAAAAGAGGGAAACTCAAGATGAACAACGATGTCCTCCTGCTCACCGCACGCATCCTGCTTGCTATCCTGTTCCTCGTTACCGGGCTGGGTAAGCTCGCTGACCCCTCCGGGGTCGTCGGGATGCTCGGCAGCCTACACCTGCCGGCGCCGACACTACTCGCCTATCTAGTCGGCAGCTGTGAAGTCGGCGGAGCGCTGGCCGTTATTGCCGGTTACCAGGTCAGGACCGTCGGGCTGCTGCTCGCAGCCTGGTGTGTCGCCACCGCACTGATCGTGCACCTGCAGATGCCCATGGATCTCATGAAGAATCTTGGGCTTGCCGGTGGGTTCACACTTCTCGCCGCAACCGGTGCCGGCTCGCTGGCTGTTCGTTCAAGGCAGCGGGTTTCCGCCTAGTGAGCGCGAGATCCAATCGGACCAATCTAAATTGGAGTATCAATGCGATGACAAGCAATCTTGCAGTCGTACAATCGGTATCCGCTCGTGCCGAACGCAAAGTAGTCGAGCGAACCCGTGGATCGGGACGCGGTCCCATCGTCCGCCTGATGAGCCCCTCGGATCTCGGCCAGCTTCTGAAGCCCTTCGTTTTTCTTGATCTGGTGGATTCCGACTCTTCCGTCGCCCGAGGCATGAACCTTCATCCACATTCTGGAATTGCCACCGTTACCGTGCTCACCGAGGGCAATCTTCGCTTCGACAAGGGCAAATGGGGCACCGGGACGCTCGACTACGGCGGCGTGGAATGGATGCGTGCGGGCAGCGGGATCTGGCACGGCGACGAATATCAGTCGGGCAGCTCGCCGCGGTTCAAGGGTTTTCAACTCTGGGTGGCCTTGCCCGCGGCACTCGAAGCGAGTTCGCCCGAGTGGCAGTTCGTGGAATCGAAGCAGATACCCGAGGTTGGCCCGGCGCGTCTGATCGTCGGTGCCTATCAGGGCGAGGTCAGCCCCGTGCGCTCCTTTGACGGGATCAACTACCTGCTTGTCACCCTCGCTCCAGGTGAGGAGTGGGTCTACGAGACGCCCTTCGGCCACAAAGTTGGCTGGCTTGCCGTGTCGCACGGCAGCATGTCCGGTGAGGGCATCTATACCGCTGGCGACATGATCGTGTTCGACAGGAGCGATGCGGCAATCATGTTGCGCGCTGGTGCCGATGGCGCAACCTTCGTGCTGGGTTCAGCAGTGCCGCATCCGCACGACTTGGTCCTCGGCTACTACTCGGTGCACACATCCGAGAAGGCTCTGAAGGCCGGCGAAGCACGTATCGCTGAAGTTCGGGACCTTTATGCATGAGCCAAGCGTACGACATCTCCGGTCCTGTGGGCCGGAGATGTCGAAGCACGTCTTCGCCTGAGGGGGAGGCGAGTCGGAAGGCGTCGAACGGCTGATGGTGGCACGACAAATTTTCGGGAACGAAATGGCTGGTTTCCAGCCTTTTTTGTTTACGGCTGCGGTCCGCTTTTGCGGATACCCTTAACCGCCATGCAAGCTGCCAGGCCCACTGTCCTGGGCTGGCCTGACTTGCGGTACTTCGCCGACGATTCCAGTCTGACATTGCTCCGCCCTCCGGTCGCTATCGACGGCGAGATCGCACTTTCGGGTGGAGGCACTGATGGGGCTTTCGATGCCGGTGTTCTCGTCGGTCTTTCCGACACACGAACACGCTTTCAATTCTCGGCGGTGTCTGGCGTTAATACTGCCGAGTTAATCGCTCCTTTGCATTTCCTCGTCCCGACCTGCCAGAGCGCTCACGACGATCAATGCCAGTGGCATTGCTGTCACCCTGACCCGAGGGATGACAGCATCCTCCCGACATCCGAGCTGTTCGCAGGATCTTTCGAGCTTGTCGATCGTGAGTCGACGACCAGCCGCTGCGAACTTGCAGCCGAGAGCGCAGCGGGATCTTCGCATACTCTCAAGCTTCAGCGGACTTTGTGCGCTCCGTCATCAGTGGGGCGTGCGCAGGGAGGTTCGCGCAAGGTTGGGTTCACGCGCTGTCGCCTGAGGCGGTGCATCGGTGACGCGATCTGCGTGTATGAGCCAATCGCTTCCCTTCATCATCATTGCTTGGCTGACTTTGTTAAGCCGGCGCGTCTCTCCGTGCCGTCCACGCAGCAAAACGTCAGGCCGTGCCGTAGCGGCGAGAGTGGCCATACGTGTCTCTACAGGTCTACTTGGTCAGGAAGCGCATGCCCAGACCAGCGGCACCCAACAGCGTCTGCTCCTCATTTTGCAAGTGCCGCGCCCGGCGCGGTCGGGACACGGTCGCCTCAAATGCACCTGACCCACACTATGGCGACGCAATCTGCGTCCATCGCAGCTCGAACCGAGGTTGATAGCTCCAAATCTATCGTTTATCCAGATATATCTCATCTAATAATATAGTCTACTCCGATGCATCAATAGGCGTCATATCTGGGTTGCAAACACGGAGACAGCCACGAAAGCCGACCTCCGAAACAACCAACGCTCGAAAACAGGAGTATTTAAAATGACCAAGATCGCTCTCACCGCCGCCGCCGTCCTCGTCAGCATGGGTACTGCTTTCGCCGATCACGACGCCGCCCCGGCCAACACAAGCCGGCCGGCTGCCGCCAAGGTCGACAGCACACACACTGCCTCGATCAAGAAGTCGGACGTAGCTGTCCAGAAGCTTGAGGCCCGCGGCAGCGACCGCAACCTGTTCGGTCGCTGATCGGTCCAGTGCCTAACCTTCAAAGCGGCGGGCTTGTCCCGCCGCTCTGCATTTGACGGTGGAACGTCGAGCAAGGCCGAGGTCGGCATAGTTGGCACTCTCAGCCAGCCCGATTACGAGAGATCCTATAGTTCCCGCAGCAGTTCTGTTTCCCTGGCCTTGCCTGTTCGGTTCACGAGAATGATCGCCGCTGCGATGGAGACCAGGAGCAGCGTAAGCAACGCTACGAGGTAGGCCGCCGGGAAAAAGAGCATTTCTGGCGGTGGGTCGAACACGCCGGTCAGCAGTTTGACGAGCATCCAGGCCATGGTAAGGCCTGTGAGGCCCCCAAAGACAAGCCCGCCGGCGATCACGAGCAGTCCTTCGCTCCACAGGAAAGTGGCGATCTGCCCGGGTTTCGCGCCGATCGCCGACAGGATCGCAAAGCTGCGCTGGCGATCGACAAATCCCAGGCCCAGCATCAGTCCGGCCGCGGCGACGGCCATGCCAAGGGCGAAGGTAAGTTCGATTTTTGTCAGCCCCGACAGGTCGACCGCCGTCAGGCTGGAGCCGATGAGGTGTGCGGCCGAACCCACATCCTTGACCTGAAGTCCCGGATCGGCAGCGAGGGCCTTGGCGGCCGCGCGGGCCAGAAACGCCGGATCGGTCTCGGACTTCATCAAGACGTATTCGTTCGCCGCCGAACCAGTCGCCTGAGCGATGTAGGAAGCATTGGCGACCAGAAATGAATCCTTCGGTGCCGTCGGAAATTCGCGCACCACGCCGATGAAGGTGAACGGCACGGGATGGTATTGATTGTCGGCCGCGTTCATCAGCCTCAGATTGATCGTATCGCCGACCGTAAGCTGAAAATCCTGCACGGTCTCTTCCGATACGAGCACACCATTGGGTGTCTCGGCCAGATTGGCGAGCAGTTCTGAAGCGCTGCCGCCCGAGAAATAGGCATCCGAGAGTGCCGTTGCCTTGCCAATCGATTTCGGCTCGATGCCATAGAGATCCTGCAGGTCCGTGCCGACATAAGCGAAGCGGTGCTGCATGGGCTGGATTCCCGCCACGCCCGGAACGGCAGCCAGCAGGTCGAGCTTGGCTCCGGCCGGATTGGCTGCCGTGCCGAAGACGGTGACGTCCGCGCCGTTGGTCAGTTCGGCGTCTACACGCGCCTGGGCGTTGTAGGTCGTGTTGAAGACGGCGGTGGACAAGGCGAAGGACACGGCAAGCGCCGTCATGGCGATGCCGATCGTGATCCGGCCACTCTGATGCGACAGTGCGGCCGAAACGACTGGCGTGAGCCGTCCGGCAACGGGTCTGAGCAGCGCCTGCAGGGTTCGGCCGTTTCCGGCGATGACCATGCCGCACAGGCGTATCGTCAGCAGGACGGCGCCGATCCAGAAAAGCGCAGGCGCGATGAAGGCGCTGTAGTCGACGGCAGTGGCGGCCACGCCTTCGGGGGCAAGTACGACTTGATAGCCCGTGCTGGCCAACTGCCAGAAGAGCAGAAGCGAGCCGGCCAGCAACAGAACGTCGAGCCAGAGCCGCTTCCACAAGGAGGTACGGCCGCGACCTACGAGACGCCGCGCAGAACTCACGCTTCGCCCGCGCAAGTCGCGCCAAGCCGGATAAAGATATGCCGCCAGCGCCAGCAGCAATCCGGCAAGTGCCGACAGCGCAAGCGGTAGAGCCAAATTGAACGCGTTTGAATCGAACAGGAAATAGGAAAACAGCATCGCGGTTCCGACGCCGAGAGTCGCCCCGACGCCGCCAACCAGCATCGCCTCCGCCGCTTGCAAGCCGAGGATGCGACCAGCGCTTGCGCCCCGTACCCTCAGAAGAGCCTGTTCCGACTGGCGACGGCCAGCGCCAGTGGCCGTCACGGCGAAGGTCAAGATGGCAGCCAGCGTGACGCCTGGCACGCCGAGGAACAGAAACAGCACCGTCGCGTAAAGTGCGTCGCCACGCACGGCATCCAGCCGCGCCCCCAGATTGTTGGCCACCATGGCCAGCCCGGCTACGCGAGCTTCAAGATTCTTGGCCGCGCCCGCCACTTGGTTCCATGCCTCGGTGGGGCGTGAGGGCAATCCATCATGGTCGAGCCGGACATGAAATTGCACACGCGTGGTATCCGGGCGCGCTGCCTGCTGAGGGGCAAAAATGCGTTGCCATTCCGCCACCGGCAGGATCACCACATTGTCAGGCGGCGCCTGGGGCGCTGCCTGCGGTGGCAGGCCCACTGCCTGGAATAGTGCATCGGCGTCCGGAAGATCGACGACACCATCGACTTTGACGGTTTCCGGAGGCAAGCCGAGCCGCTTGATCGAAACGGTATCGCCGGGTGCGACGTGCAGGTTCGCGGCCGTCTGCTGTGCGAGCAGAACGCCATCGGCACTGCCGGCAAGAAGCCTGACTTCTTTGGGAAACTCTTTCAGGTAACCGTTATCGAAGGCGATCACCTTACCGGGACCCGTCGTTTGCACGGTGCCGCCGGCGCTTGCCTCCAGGCCAGCAGTACTGGCGTAAAGCACCTGTTGAATCGCGGAAACTGGAACTGCCTTGGCGATTGCCTCGCGGATTGCACCAAGATCCGCGCCGGGAACCGCTTCCACCTGCCAGTCGATCGGCACGCCGGCAATGGCCCGGCGCGTCATGGAACTGCTGCTGTCGGCGAGGAACATCGAGAGCGTACCGAGCAACGCGACCGTGACGGCGACGCCTGCGGCTACCCCGGCGAGGCGGCCAAGCCGGCAACGAAGCAGGCCGAGCAGCCAGAGCCTGATCATGCGCTTTTCCTTGCCGGCTTGGCATCGTTGCGAAGTTGTCCCGCATCGATCGACCAGCGCCTGTTGAGGCGTGCTGCCACCGTCTCATCGTGTGTGGCGATGACGAGCGCGGTATCGGTGTCGTCGATAATGTCCAGCACAAGATCCAAAAGGTTGGTCGCCGTGCTGCTGTCCAATTGACCGGTCGGTTCGTCCGCCAGGATCAGCCGAGCTCCCGTCACGAGGGCCCGCGCCATGGCCACGCGCTGGGCCTGACCGCCGGACAGCTCCTCCGGCAGCTTTTCGGACAGGTCCAAAAGTTCAAATTTGGCGAGGATTTCCCGCGCTCTGGCGGTTGCATCGACCTGCTTGTCCATCAGCAGCAGGGGCAAGGCGACATTCTGCACGACGGTCAGCGCCGGAAACAGGCTGGGGGCCTGGAACACGAAAGCTACCTTGCCGAGCAGCAGCTCATCGCGCGCACCCAATGCAGGCCAGGAAATGCTCCCGCTGGTAGGCGCATCGAGCCCGCCGAGAATGTGGAGAAGTGTGGTTTTGCCGCTGCCCGAGACCCCAACAAGCGCCGCCCGATCGCCGGCGTCGACGTGACAGTCGATGTCGATCAAGGCCGGCAGCGAGGCATTTCTTCCATTTGGAAAACTCCGGCAAATGCCGTTTGCAAGCACGAGTGGCTCATTCATTGATGATCTTCCCGTCCCTGAGATGAAGGATGCGGTCGGCGCGACTTGCCAGAGCTTCGCTGTGGGTGGCGAGCAGTGTCGTCTTGCCGGCCGCGCGACGCGCCTCCAGATGGAACATCAGGCGCGCTTCGGTCTGGCGATCGACCTCGGCGGTAGGTTCGTCGGCAACCAGCACGAGAGGATCGGTGGCAAGCGCAACGGCTAGGCCCGCACGAGCGGTCTCGCCGCCGGAAAGTTCCCGCGGATAGGCCTTTGCGCGGACGTCGAGCCCGACAGCACTAAGAAGCCCACCCAAGCGCGGACTGTCGAATGCGCCCGCCATCAGCATGGGCAGCGTTATGTTCTCAGCGACCGTGAGGTGCTGAAAGAGGTTTGCCGACTGGAGCAGGATGCCGAAGCTTGTGGCTCTGATGGCGGCGCGCTCCGCCTCCGGCCGACGCGTCATTCGTATATTCCCGACCTTCACATAGCCGCCGTCGGGCTCATCGAGCCCCGTCAGGCAGGAGAGAAGCGTGGACTTGCCGCTTCCCGAAGGTCCGACGATCGCAACCATCTCGCCAGGGGTCAGGGCAAGGCTCACCCCCCGCAGGGCTGCAGTCTCATCGTCGCCAACGTGGTAGAAGCGATAGAGTTCGTGGGCCTCCAGGACGACCATGGTCAGCGCCACCGGAACGACTCTGACATCAGCTTCCATTGGTCGACATTGTCTGCGCCGAGGGGGGCGTAGAGCTCCAGTGCGACCAGTTTGCCGTCCTTGAAATAGAGGAAGCGCTGATTCTCCAGCCGGACCTGCTTGTTGGTCACTTCATTGGGGCTCGAATTGGAGCTGTAGACTATGCGGATTGCGTTGCCGCCCGGCAATTTGACGGCTTTCACGCTATCGATCTTTACTGCCCGCTCTTGCTGTTCGAGCGAGCCGACATAGTCCTTCTTTACGCTGTCCACGGTCGGCGCTTGGGACATGTCCGATCGCGTCAGGACCACGCCGTCCAGCTTGTCTATGAAGCTCACCCCGTCGGCACGGTCGGTGCGCGCCCAACCCTCCGGGACTTTCAGCGAAAACCCGTCCTTCGGTGAAACGTAGTCGATAAAGACCTGGCTGTCGGGAATGTCGCCAGGCGGGTTCTTCTCGGCCGCAATGGGCTTCTCGGCAGCAAATGCCACATCGATCACCGGCACGGCGGGCGGCAGCGCGACGAGAAGACCAGCAAGGACCGAAGTTCCAATTGGCAGTGGTAAGGACATGAGATGTCTCCTTGCACGGCGGTCCGCCCCCGCTTGGTGCAACTTGACATCACGATCTTACCCTTGCTTCGCCGCCGTCATACGCTTTCGTAAGGTTTCAGGAGCCAGGCGCTCAGACATCGGCGATTGTCGTACCTTACCAAACCGTAAGCCGCCGGACAGGCGGAGTTGACCTTCGAGCTTTAGAGCTTTGCGCGACGGCACTCTCTCGCCGTTACAAGACCCATTTTTCCGACACCAACGGGATAACCTGTCATGAAAGCACTTTCCCTCGCTGCCCTTTCACTTATCGCTGCAGTCAATGTTCTTCCTGCAATGGCCAATGCCGCGGAAAATCCGGTTCCGTGCGAAAAGATGCTGAAGGACGTCAACGCTGCTCTCAAGGCCACCAAGGTTGGCGATGCCGACAAGGCCAAGGCTAACGATCTAAGATCTCAGGGTCTCGAGCGCTGCAAGGCCGACGACGATGCCGGCGCCGACGAACTCTTTGCCCAGGCATTGAAAGCTCTCGGCAAGTAGTCGTCCCCCAACATTTCATCCGAGATATCCCCGTCTTCGAGGAGACTATCCATGACGACGCCGGCAGATCGTGCGCCTATGCAGAACAAGGTACCTGAGGTCACATTCGACTTCTGGCTCATAAAGCTGCTTGCCGTGACGGTGGGGGAAACCGCCGCCGACTACATGAACCTGGACCTGGAGCTGGGTCTTTCCACGACGTCATGGATTTTGAGCGGTGTGCTGATCGCCGCGCTTGTCCTGCAATTTGCGCAGAGGAAATACGTCCCCTGGGTCTACTGGGTCGCCGTGGTCCTGATCAGCGTCGTGGGCACGTTGGTCACCGACAATCTGGTCGACAATTTCGGCGTTAGCCTTGAGACGACGACCATCGTCTTCAGCCTCGCGCTGGCTGCCACATTCGCGCTTTGGTATCTCGTCGAGAGGACGCTTTCCATCCATACGATCTTCACGACACGGCGGGAGCTCTTCTACTGGCTTGCCGTGCTGTTCACCTTTGCACTCGGCACCGCTGCCGGCGACCTCGTCGCCGAGGGCTTCAAGCTCGGCTATCTGGCAACGGGCCTCTTGTTTGGCGGCATCATCGCCATCATTGCTCTCGGCTATTATCTGATTGGTCTCAACAGCATCCTGAGTTTCTGGCTCGCCTACATCCTGACACGCCCGGTGGGGGCTTCGCTGGGCGACTTCTTCTCACAACCGGGCCAACACGGCGGCCTCGGTCTCGGCACAACGATGACAAGCTTAATCTTCCTTGCCGGGATCGCCCTGTTGATCGGCTACATGACGCTGATGAAGCCGCGCGGCCAACTCGCCCTCAGTATCAACGAGGCCGCGCCCGATTGAAGTCCTTACCGCCCGGAATCGAAAATGTCGCCGTTGCGCGAATGAAGTGATATCTATCGCCAACGACTTGCCTGGTCGGACTGAGAGACGAAGCGCATGCGCATCCTCGTCGTGGAAGACGATAAGAAAACGGCTGATTACGCGGTCAAAGGTTTTTCGGAAGCCGGGCACACCTGCGACGTCATCGTCGACGGCCGCGATGCGCTTTTCCAGGCAACGCGCTCGCCCTACGACGTGCTGGTGGTGGACCGGATGATTCCGGGCCTCGATGGTTTGTCTATGGTCAAGGCGCTTCGGGCTGCGAATGTGAAGGTCCCGGTTCTGTTCCTGACCTCGATCGGTGGCGTCGACGATCGGGTCGAGGGGCTGGAGGCCGGCGGCGACGACTATCTGGTCAAGCCCTTTGCGTTCTCCGAACTGCTAGCACGCGTTCATGCGCTGGCTCGCCGGCCTCCAGTGCAAGACCAGAAGACCGTCTTGCAGGTGGCCGATCTTGAGCTGGACCTGGTGAAGCGACTGGTGACGCGGCAGGGACAGGCGATCGATCTGCAGCCGCGCGAATTCAGGCTTCTGGAAGTCCTGATGCGCAACGAAGGACGCGTGCTAACGCGCACCATGCTTTTGGAACGGGTGTGGGATTTGCATTTCGATCCGAAGACCAGCGTGGTCGAGACCCACATAAGCCGGCTTCGGGCAAAGATCGACAAGCCTTTTGAAGCGCAGCTTCTCCACACCCTCCGGAACACCGGCTACAGCCTGCATGCGCCGCGTTAGCCTGTTCCGCAGCACGCCGTTCCGCCTTGCAGCGGCGTTCGGCAGCCTGTTTATCCTCGCATTCCTGTCCACCGGCGTCATCGCCTATCAGATCATGAAGGCCGACCTTGCCGCCGGACTGGACAGCACGGCGCGCGAGACATGGTCGGTGGTGGCCGCAACCTATGGCCAAGGCGACCTGGAAGACCTCGTCGGCGCGGTCGAGACCTATGCGCGGCTGACCCAGCCGGAGGACAGGATCTTTGTATTGCTGGATCGGTCCGGCAAGACGCTGGCCGGCAACTTCGCCATGACATCCATGCCGGCAGGCATCACGACATTGCCGGCCGCCGATCTCGGCATACCGGGCGACGGCAGCTACCGTATCGTCTCGGGAAAGGTGGGCGACAACTGGCTGGCCGTTGGCGTCAGCCTTGCCGAAACCGATCACCTCGAGAGGATCGCACTGACCAGCTTCGGTTGGGCGCTCGGCATCATCGTTGCCATTGCCTTCGCCGGCAGTGCCTTGCTCGCCTCCCGCGTTCAACGGCGTCTCGATCGCATCGCCGACACGATGGTCGCCGTCTCCAACGGCAGGCTGGACGCGCGCATCCCCTTGCTTGGCAGCGGTGATGACATCGATGCGGTGTCCAGCCAGATCAATGCTGCGCTGGAACGACTGGCCGCTCTGGTCGAAGGCATGAAGCAGGTCAGCGCAGATATCGCACACGATCTGAAGACGCCACTCAACCGGCTCAAACTGACCATCGAGAGCGCCGTCGACAGCGATGAAAGAGGTGCACCGGTTGCCGATGAGCTGAACGAAGCACGCGCAGAAGTCGACCGCATCAACGAGACCTTCGATGCACTGCTACGCATCGCACAGATCGAGGTCGGTTCGCGCAAGGCCCGCTTCGCGCCGGTTGATCTCAAGGAGGTGGTGGCCTCGATCATTGAGATTTACGCCGACGTGGCGGAGGACGACGGCAAATCCCTGGCCGCCGCTGGCGAACAGCAGCCGGCAAGCCCCGTTTCCGGGGACCGTGAACTTCTAGTGCAGATGTTTGCCAATCTGGTCGAGAATGCCATTCGGCACTGTGGCCGAGGAACGAGGATCGTAATCAAGGTCGAAAATCGTGGCGACAGGGTCGTCATCGAGGTTTCCGACAATGGTCCTGGCATTCCGCCGGCCGAACGGGAGCGGGTTTTTCAACGGCTCTACAGGATCGAGAAGAGCCGGACGACACCAGGCAGCGGCCTCGGCCTCAGCCTGGTGCGCGCCATCAGCGACTTGCATGGGGCAGAGCTTTCGCTCGAGGACAACCGGCCAGGCCTCAGGGTCAGAATTGCTTTCCCAGCGAGGTAGCCATGGAAGGCTCAGCTGAAGGAGCTCACAGCGGTTGCGAACGAACCGGAAACAGAGTTCATTCCGGAGCATGAACGTTGCCCTTCGCGATTCGCCAGAACTGACCGCCCCCGGTGAGGATTATCTTGCCGCATTGAATGCCGAGCAGCGTGCCGCGGTCGAGCATGGGGAAGGCAAGGTCGCCGGGCCGCTGCTGGTCATCGCGGGCGCTGGGTCCGGCAAGACCAACACGCTGGCGCACCGCGTCGCGCATCTGATCGTCAAGGGCGCTGACCCGCGGCGCATTCTGCTGATGACTTTCTCGCGGCGAGCCGCGTCGGAGATGAGAAGCCGCGTAGAGCGTATCGCGGCGCGGGTGATGGGCGACAAGGCCGCGATGTTGACGGAAGGCCTAAGTTGGGCCGGCACCTTTCACGCCGTCGGGGCGCGGCTGTTGCGTGACTATGCGCTGGAGATCGGGCTCGATCCGGCGTTCACCATTCACGACCGCGAGGATTCCGCCGACCTGATGAACCTGGTGCGGCACGAGCTCGGCCTGTCGAAGACCGAAAGCCGCTTTCCAGCCAAGGGAACCTGCCTGGCGATCTACTCGCGCGTGGTCAATGCACGGGCCGAGCTGGAGCCGATCCTTGGCAAGAGCTTCCCATGGTGCATCGGCTGGGCCGAGGAGTTGAAGCAGCTGTTTGCGGCCTATGTCGACGCCAAGCAGGCGCAGAACGTCCTCGACTATGACGACCTGTTGCTCTGGTGGGCGCAGATGTGCGCCGAGCCTGCGATCGCCGAGCATCTCGGCAGCCGCTTCGATCACATCCTTGTCGACGAATATCAGGACACCAATCGCCTGCAGGCTTCGATCCTCCTGGCGCTGAAGCCCGACGGGCGCGGGCTCACGGTTGTGGGCGACGATGCCCAATCGATCTACTCGTTCCGCGCCGCTGAGGTGCGCAACATCCTCGACTTCCCGGGGCATTTTTCGGAGCCTGCCCGCGTCGTCACGCTCGACCGCAACTACCGTTCCACCGATTCGATCCTCGGCGCGGCGAATGCCGTGATCAGCGAAGCGCCAGAGCGCTTCACCAAGAACCTGTGGACCGAGCGACGCTCGGCGGAGAAACCGCTGCTCGTGACCGTACGCGACGAAGCAGAGCAAGCGAACTATGTCGCTGACAAGGTGCTGGAAACGCGCGAGGAGGGCATCGCCCTCAAGCAACAGAGCGTGCTGTTTCGTGCGTCGCATCATTCCGGTCCCCTGGAGATCGAGCTGACCCGCCGCAATATCCCCTTTGTGAAGTTCGGCGGGCTGAAGTTCCTCGACGCTGCTCATGTGAAAGACGTGCTCGCCTTGCTGCGTTTTGCCGAAAACCCGAAGGATCGGGTCGCGGCCTTCCGGGTGATGCAACTCCTCCCCGGCATCGGCCCGTCGGCCGCCGCGGGGGCCATGGAGGCGATGGAGCGGGCGCTCGATCCGGTTCTCGGCCTGCAGCTTTTCCGCGCGCCGGCCCGCGCGAACGCCGACTGGCCGGGCTTCGTCGATCTCTTTTCAGGTCTGCGATCCCGCTCGGAATGGCCTGCTGACCTGGAACGGGTGCGGCTTTGGTATGAACCGCATCTGGAACGGATCCACGAGGAAGCCACGACGAGGCGGGCCGATTTGCTGCAACTGGAACAGATCGCCGCCGGCTACCCCTCGCGCGAGCGTTTCCTCACCGATCTCACCCTCGATCCGCCCTCTGCCACCAGCGACGAAGCCGGGCCGCCGCATCTCGACGAGGACTACCTGATCCTTTCGACCATCCACTCCGCCAAGGGGCAGGAATGGACCAAGGTTTTCGTGCTCAATGGCGTCGACGGCTGCATCCCGAGCGATCTTGCCGTTGGCGAGCGCGAGGATCTGGAGGAAGAACGCAGGCTGCTTTACGTCGCCATGACGCGGGCGAAGGACAGCCTGCACCTGATTACGCCCCAGCGCTTCTTCGTCCACGGTCAGGCGTCACGCGGCGACAAGCACGTCTACGCCTCGCGTACGCGCTTCATTCCCGAGCACATCCTCGACCGATTTACGCGGACATCCTGGCCGCCGCCCTCTCAGGCCGCGAGCAGTCGCGCACCGCAGCCCGACATTCGCGTCGACCTCAAGGCCAAGATGCGCGGCATGTGGCGCTAGGGTCGATTGCCGACCCTCGTCGCCGCGGCAAATTCGCTTGGCCGTGCGGCAATGATTGCGTTTCAAGGCGTCCGCTCGACCCATTGAACCCGCGACGGGCCTGGTTCGAACGGGTCCCCGAAATATTGGGTTTCGCGAGCCACCTGGCCGTCCCGAAACTCCATGATGCTAACCGTGTAAGACGGCTGCCCGTCATAGGTTAGGACGAGTTCAGTGATCCAGAGGTCGCCAGAGCCGAGTATCCGCCGCACCATGAAGCGTTTCTTGTTCGGCTGTGCGAAACGGGATGCCTGAATGTTGTGCCGACCGCGGATGCGCTCCCCCGATTGCGGATACTCGAGCACCGCGTCCTCTCGGTAAATCCGATGCTCCGCCTCGAACTCGTTCGCGTCGGAGGCCGCCCAATGGCGATCGAGAGCAGCTCGAATTTCGCTGTCTTCCATCTCAATCCTCCGCCCATCTTCGGCGCACGCAGCCGGCCTTCATCCTGCAGAGTTTCGCACTGTCGGTTCAACTTTCGGACCGAGCATTGCGGCTAACCGGGGAATGCTGACGATCAGGTGCCAGCGCCATAACGCTCTTAACGGTATCGACTGCCGTGTCTGGCGCCGCAGGACGTTCGTCGGGATCGAATGCGAGCCCAATGACGGCACGCTGGCCCACCGTCGTTGCCACGGGCCAAAAGTCGAAGCGCGAGGACAAAGCCGGGTAGATTCCGGCGCGAACGACAGTCCCCGTCGCCAAGGACGATAGCGTCATGGCAAATGCAACAAGGGTAGCCCACTACAGCCGAAGAATTGGATGGTTCCGAGCTCAAAAGTGGATCGGCAGACAGCAGCGGCGTGTCCGGTTGAAGCTTGGACTTGGCATCAGCCATCGTTTCAACTCCTGCCCAACAATTTGCCGTGGCGCGAAAACAGACCAACTATACACCACTTCCCGTCGTGAGTGAGCCTCTCCTGGCCGATGGCTCGCCGGCTGGCGTTCGGCAGCGAGGAAGTGGAGGCAACGAGCAACTTGCCTTGATGTCGACTTCGGTTCGGAACCGCGAGGGCAGCGGGGGCTATCGACATAGGGTCGGCCAGCGCTATGACTCCAACGAGCTCGGGGCCCAGGGAGGAGACGTGCATGTCGACGGCAATCGCCATTCTCGGCGGCGTCGGGTTGTTCCTGCTCGGCATGGCCGTCATGACCGACGGCCTGAAGGCGCTGGCGGGATCCGCCCTGCGCACCGTCCTCGCCAAGGCGGCGGCCACGCCGCTCTCGGGCGCCTTCTGGGGCGCGGTCGTAACGTTGCTCGTGCAGTCGTCGAGCGCGGTGACGATGACGACGATTGGCCTCGTCAACGCAGGGCTTTTGAGCTTCCCGCAGGGGCTCGGCCTAGTGTTCGGCGCCAATGTCGGCACGACGGGCACGGGCTGGCTCGTGGCGCTGGTGGGGGTGCGCGTTTCGCTTTCGAACTATGCGTTGCCGATGATCTTCATCGGCGCACTGGCCAAGTTGCTGGGGAGCAGGCGGATCGCGGCGGCGGGCGGCGCGCTCGCCGGTTTCGCGCTGGTCCTCTACGGGCTGACGACGCTCCAGCAGGGCATGGGGGGCCTTGCCGAGAGCCTGCATCCGTCTGATCTCCCCGCGGTGCTGGGCGCGCCGGAGGTTGGCTGGGGCGCAGGGACAGTCGGCCTCATGACCCTGATTGTCGTCGGCTTGGCGATGACAGCGGTCATGCAGTCCTCGACGGCTGCCATCGCCGTCACCCTCTCGGCTTTCTACGCCGGGGCAGTGAGCCTGGAGCAGGGCGCGGCGCTGATCATCGGCCAGAATGTCGGGACGGCGACGAGCTCGGCATTGGCAGCGATCGGTGCCAGCGCGACGGCGAAGCGGCTCGCCCTCGCCTATGTGCTGTTCAAGGTGATTGCGGCGCTCATTGCGATAGTAGCCTTTCCGTTCACCGCGGCGCTGATGAAGGCGTTGGCCGCGTCGGTCGACGGGATGACGCTCCTGGCCGCCTATCACACGGCCTACAACGTCGTGGGGGTAGCAGTGCTCCTTCCGGCGACGCAGTGGTTCACCCGCACAGTGGAGCGGCTTGTGCCTTCCAGGCAGACGGCGCTTCAGCGCGCGCTTGATCCAAGCGTGCTCGCCAGTCCGGTGATCGCAGTCGAGACCGCCCGACGTGTCGTGGCTGATGTCCTTGCGACCACTGCCGCCTCGGTGTCCGCGGGACTTTCCGGCAGGCCCGGCCACGTTGCGCACGACACCAAGGCGGCCGCCGCCGCGCTGGAGCAGGTGCGGGATTTTCTATCCGAACTGGAGGAGCCGCCCGAGACCGAGGCCGAACGACACCACTTGACGAGCACGCTGCATGCGCTCGATCGCGCGTCGCGCTTCGTGGAAGTCGTGGCTGATGGCCAGATCCCCCGACCGATGGCCAGAGCCCCCGATGACCTTCGCATCGCCGAACTGTGTGCGCAGGCCATGTGCGCGGCACAGGCGATTGGTCGCTCGATCACGTCGGAGTCCGCGTTGAGTGCGCGGGCCGAACCCATCGGTTGGAGCATTTCTCCCGAGGTCGCCGCAGCGCTCGCTGAGGCAGGGTGTGCGGCAAGGGAACTCGACGCCCTGCAACTGGACCATCGCGCCGTAACCCTTGCTGCGGTCGCGCCAGGAAAGCTGACCGCTACGGATGCCTTCGCACGGATCGACACTGCCCGACGGCTCGACCGGATCGCGCATCATGCCTGGCGTTCGGCCGCGCATCTCCTTGGCCGCGGCGAGCACAACGATCCTGGCCCCGAGGTATCAGCTCACGGAGCCAGCGCTACGAGCCGATGACGCAGTGCCGCGCCTCGGCGAAACCACAACGAGCGGCCGACCTGATCGGTCACATTTAATATCCCGGATAATATCCAGGATAGCACGGGCCGTAATTCGGGTCGCAGTAAGGATACCCGAACCCATAGAAGCCGCCGCCACCACCGTTGTCAAAGTTTCGGTTGTGGAAATGGCGTTCGCCATGGAAGTGGCCCATGTCGTGGGGCCCGTTCATGCCGTGGAAGCCGCCATCGCCGTGGAACCCACCTCCGCCTCCGCCATGCTCGAAACCGCCGCCGCCAAAGCCGCCGCCATGTCCACCGCCGCGGGCGAGCTGCAGGCCGCTAGTCGCGGTGGCGGCCGGCGGAGCAATGCCAGAAGTGTGAACGCTCCCGGCAAGAGCGGGGGCGCCGTAGAGTGCTCCAAGGCTCAGCAATCCTGAGCATGCGAGTATCGAGAGATAGCGTCTCATCGTCTTCTCCAAAGGAAATTGTCCGTAGAGCTCAATGCCTGCGATGATCGTGGATGGAGGGATGGGCCTCTAGGCGATGATCGCGAGGGTTGGCCCCATTTCGGACGTTCCTGGGGGAACGCATGGCGAACACAGATGTTCCACGCTATCAGGCGCCTGATGGTTGAGCAGCAAGGCCCGTTCAAGCCGGGTTAAACGCAACTCGGTGCCAAGTCCGGGCGCTAAATAAGAATAAGTAAGCGATTCTCCGGGCAACAATGTTCGCCCGGTATCGGATGGTAGATGCTAGCGAATTACTCCTAGTGAAATCAAATATTGGCGCAACAGTTGCGTGTCATCCATCGCCTGACGGGCAAATTCCAAGGAGGAAAAATTGCGTCTAGACGTGTCGATTACAAGGAAACCTGCGCTATCACCGAACGACGCCCGACCGCTCTTGCAGCTTACCGCTGATGTTGTGCTCCTAGTGGCCATTCGGTGCCGAGATGGCCGATAGTGGCGCTGACCAGCGGATCGGGAGCCGCATGCGAGATCCCGGCATGCTCTACAATTTGGGCAATTCACTCGGCTTCATCGTCGGACTTGGCGTCGCGCTCGCGGCGAATGTTAGCCACGACGACGAGGCCACGCTGTGGGACCGCGGCATTGCTCATGTTGCGGGAAGCCCAGCGGCGGCGGCACTGACCGCTGCCACCGTCGTGTTTTTCTGGGGCGGCCTCGTCTACACGAAGGCCTGGTCGAACGGCGCTCCGCCCAATCCCAGTCTCAATCGACAAGGCGATCTGCTATCCGGCATCGGCGCAATCCTTCTTGGGACCGGATTGATCATGATGGGCAATCCTTGGCTTGCGGCTTCGGCTGGCGTTCTGCACGCAGCGGGGAAATTCGGCAGTGCCTTGGGCGGTACGGCAATGTGGCAAGGATCCTTCGTCCAAGCCCGCCTTGCCGACCTCTGCAAGGATCTGGTCCTGATAAGCCGGGCGCCCGCAGTCCTCGCAGGTGTGGCTGCACTCTGGCGGGAGCTTGCGCTGCTGGAAAGCATGCAGAGCCTGCTGCTCTCTCTGAGCTTCATGTGCTGTTGCCTGATATGGGCCGTAGCCGATTGGCTGTTGCTGTCCCCGGATGGGTGGGTCAAGCCGGTGGCGGGGCGTCTTGCCGGGAGCATGATCGTGAAGGGCTGACAAACCGCCACAACTTCTTCGAACTATCGGAGCCAATGAATTGTCGGGCCACAACGAGCCCGTGCGCTACCGCTTGACCGATCGACTAGGCCGCGATGCCGGCAAAACGCTTGCGATATTCTGCGGGCGTCACGCCGACATGCCGGGCGAAGGCGCGGCGCAGCGTGTCGGCATCGGCAAAGCCGCAACGGGCTGCAACCTGCTTGGGCGCCTCATTCTCCCGCTCGAGCAGCCGCCGTGCGGCGCCGACACGCGCCTCTTCGACCCAGGTCGCCGGCGTGATGCCGACCTCGCCGCGAAACAGACGCGAGAAGTGCCGTGGGCTCAGATCCATTCGCCTGGCGAGGTTGGCCACGCTATGATCGAGCGCGGGGTTGGCCGCGACCCAGCGCTGAAGCTCCTGAAGCGCGGCCCGACCGGCGGGCACGGCTTCGCCCTTGCGGCTGAACTGCATCTGCCCGCCGGGCCGCTTGAAGAACATCACGAGCTGGCTCGCCACGCGCATGGCGATGTCATGACCGAGATCCTCCTCGACCAGCGCGAGCGCAAGATCGAGCCCGGCCGTCACGCCCGCGGCCGTGCGCAGCGGCCCGTCGCTGACATGGATCGCGTCCTCGTCCACCGTCACGTCCGGAAACTGCCTGGCGAGCTCTTCGGCCACCGCCCAATGCGTGGTCACGCGTCGGCCGTCGAGCAGGCCCGCGGCTGCGAGGAAGAAGGCGCCGCTGCACACCGAACCGTAGCGCCGCGCCATTGGCGCCCGCACCCGTAACCAGTCGATGATGACGCGATCCGCCGGCATCTCGGCTGCGTTCGGGCATCCGGCAACGAGAAGCGTATCGATGGCCTCCTCGAAGTCGCGATCGATGATCCGGTCCGGCATCAGCCGCACACCCGATGAACTGCGGATCGGACCCGGCTCGCCCGCCGCTACGACGAGCCGGTACACCTCATGCCCGACCTGGGCATTGGCCTCGGCGAAGACGTCCAGGGGCCCGGAAACGTCGAGAAGCTGCACGCCCGGCAGCGCCAGCACCACAATTGTTTTGGCCTTCGCACGCATTTTGAGTCCGCCTCGGTCCGGTTTTGTCCGTTTTTCAAGTGTTACGTCGATTGAGGACAAAGTATCCGTTTTCTATCCTGCTGACGAGTAGAAAACGCAGCAGAAAGCCATGTCACTCATCGTCAAAGACGCCGCAGTTCCCGACACCAAACTGGCGCGGGCCATCACCGGGTTCATTCGCGACACCGAAACGGAACTGCTCTTCAATCATTCGAGCCGCGTCTATCATTTCGGCGCTTTGGCGGGCATCCAACGCGACCTCAAGTTCGATCGCGAACTGCTCTATGCCGGCGCGATGTTCCACGACATCGGCCTCATGCCGAGCCACAGCAGTAAGAACGAGCGTTTCGAGGTCGATGGCGCCCATGCCGCCCGCGACTTCTTGAGGAGCCACGGCGTTTCCGAGGAAGACGCCTACACCGTCTGGACCGCGATCGCGCTCCACACCACGCCGGGCGTGCCCGTTCACATGCACCCCGTCGTCGCCCTGGTGACCGCCGGTGTCGAGATGGACGTGCTCGGTCTGACCTATGACCAATATTCCGACGCCGAGCGTGAGGCCGTCGTCAGCGCCTTCCCGCGCACGCCGAAGTTCAAGGAAGACATGATCCAGGCCTTCTACGACGGCATCAAGCACAGGCCGGACACCACTTTTGGCAACGTTAAGGCCGACGTCATCGCCGACAAGGAGCCGCATTTTCATCGCGGCAATTTCTGCAGCGTCATCCGCTGCTCGCACTGGCACGGCTGATCCGGCACAAGCAGTGTCGAACAAAGGGCCGAGATCTAACACCGCTCCTGTCATGCCTTGAGGGCACGGGCGTCGCAGTTGGGCTTGCTGGCGTGTCCAAGACCAAATGGGTATGGCACATGCCTGCAGCAACTTGATTGGCAGCAATTTGCGTCATATATTTTGCCATAAGAAGCTGTCTCTAGATATGACAGGAATTGGCAATATGGGACACGCACTCAAGACTCCGGCGCAGGGCGAGCCGCTGGTATGGTCTTATATGGACCGAAACGGCAAGATTGCGGTTGATCAGGTCGCGGACGGTTTTGGCATGTCCAAGGGTCAGTTGGCCGAAACGGCGGGCCTGGCGCGGGAAACCCTCTATCGCTCCGAACGTAGCCGTACTGTGAAGACCCAGGGACGGTTGCGCGAACTGCTTGAGATCATCGGCCGTGTTACGGAATGGGCCGGCGGCAAGGAACAGGCAATGGCCTGGTACCGGGCACAGCCGCTGCCCGCATTTGGCGGCCGCACCGCTGAATCGCTGGTAAAGGAAGGTAAGGCAGCCGCCGTCCGCGACTATCTCGACCACATGGCCCTTGGTGGCTTTGCGTGAGATTTGTCGGAACTTGCTACAGGGCACACGATCCGCGTTGGGCATTCAAGCCGACTTCCGGCGACGGGGCAGCGCTCCGGGGCGCCCGGTTCAACCCCAAGGGCGTGCCGGCGCTTTACATGGCGCTCACCATCATGACGGCGGTGAAGGAGGCCAATCAAGGCTTTGCACATCGCATTGATCCTTGTGTGCTGTGCTCCTACGAGATCGACTGCGAACAGATCGCGGATTTGACCACGGAGCAGGGCAGGGACGAGCATTCAGTGTCGTTCGAAGACATGGCCTGTGCCTGGGCAATGGCACTGAGCGACGGAAACCGTCCGGCATCGTGGGCAATTCATGATCGGCTGCGAGCGGCCGGTGTCGCAGGCATCCTTGTGCCGAGCTTTGCGCCCGGTGCCGAGATCGAAGACCGAAACCTTGTGCTTTGGGACTGGGGACCGGACCTGCCGCATAAGGTGAGCGTGTTCGATCCGAGCGGCAAGCTGCCGAAAGACCAGCTTTCTTGGCGGTAGCTTCCGATGCTGGCAGGCTTGCGACCCCTGACCTGAAAGCGGCCTTTTAGGTAATTTGCAGGACGATGTCGGTTTCCGATAACCCTGGTTCGTCGTTCCGATGCCAGGCCGATGAGACCGGCTCAAACGAGGAGACAGACGATGCGTGTGATGGTGCTCGTGAAGGCTACCGACGACAGCGAAAAGGGCATTTTCCCGACGACCGAAATGTTCGAGGCGATGGGCAGATTTAATGACGAGCTGCGCAATGCCGGTATCTTTCTTGCCGCTGACGGCCTCAGGCCCTCCTCGCAGGGCAAGCGTATTGCCTTCGATGGTCCCGGTCGAACGGTCATCGACGGGCCTTTCGCCGAGACCCGCGAACTGGTGGCCGGCTTCTGGCTCTGGGAAGTCAAGGACATGGACGAGGCGGTCGCCTGGGTAAAGCGCTGCCCCAATCCCATGCCTGGACCGAGCGAGATCGAAATACGGCCGCTCTACGAGATGGCTGATTTCCAATCAGACGACGCCTGAGGTCACCGAAAACCATGACCTGTCGCAAGCGACTAAAGGTCGTGGGCCGCACGATCGACTTGGTAGAACGCAGGCGCGTTGACGGCGCTATGGCGCTAACCCCAAGCCTCCATTCGTGCGCCCTCGGCCTTGGGAAACTGTTGACATCACCGGCTTTTGCTCCGAGAGGCGTCTTGCCAGCCTGAGGGAAAAGAGCCGGGATGGATCGACCTGAACAAGCGATGGTGCGCCAAGCAGTGCCAGAACCCGATCGACCTCTTCCCTGAGGATGGTTATGGCCCGGGCAGCGCCAGCCTCGCCGCCAGCGCCCACGCCGTACAGCGTAGCGCGCCCCAGCAGAACCGCTGCGGCGCCCAGCGCAGTGGCCTTGACGATGTCGCCGCCCCGGCGGAAACCGCTGTCGCACAGAATGGTCAAGCGATCTCCGAGGGCCTCTGCAATGTAGGGCAGCACCGCCAGAGGGCTGACGGCTCCGTCCAGCTGGCGACCGCCATGGTTGGAGAGGATGATGCCGTCGGCACCATGGTCAGCCGCCATTGCAGCATCTTCGGATGAAAGAATGCCTTTCAGGATCAGCGGGCCGCTCCACATCTTGCGCACCTCCGCAACGTCCTGCCAGCTGATGGCTGGATCGACCTGGGCTTCCATGAAGGCGGCAAGCGCCTGCGCGCCTTTTGCGTTGCCCGCCGCCGCGACAAGGTTTTCCGCGCGTGGAGCACCGTTTCGCGCAACCTGCCATAGCCAGCCGGGCCGGCTTGCAAAGTCCACGACATTGCGGAGGGTGGGCCGCAGGGGAAGCGTGAAGTTGTTTCTCGGGTCACGCTCCCGCTTTCCGCCGACGGGACAGTCGACGGTCAGGATCAGTGCCTGGAAGCCCGCCGCCTTGGCGCGCTCGGCTAGTGCGCGGGAGATGCCCCGATCGCGCAAGAGGTAGAGCTGGAACCATTTTGGGGCGTTGCTAGCCGCGCCGGCGTCTTCGATCGACACACTGGCAACGGTGCTGAGCGCAAAAGGGATCTTAGCGGCAGCAGCGGCCTTGGCGAGCGCAAGTTCGGCTCTAGGCCAGGCCAGTCCCGCAAGTCCGGTCGGGCCGATGCCGAAAGGTGAGGCGTAGCGCGTTCCGAACAACTCCACCGATTGGTCGCGCTGGGTCGACCCGGTTAGTACGCGCTGGACGAAGGCCAGATCCTCGAATTGGGCCCGGTTGCGCCGCAAGGAGACTTCGTCTTCGGCGGCACCGTCGATGAAGTCGAAGACTGCGCGCGGTAGACGCGCCTGCGCACGCTGCCGCAGATCCTCGACCGAGATAGCGGCAGAGATGCCAATACCTGTTGAACCCATACCGCTCCTCCGGCCCAGCGGCCACTTTCGGAAAATAATAATTAGTTCGAACAGCCGTTCTAGATATTGTCAAGAGCCTTGATCGACTTCATAGTCACCTTGAGGCAAGCGGCGCTTTGATTGCCGTACCCTCGCGAGCGGAGGAGAAAAATGCAATCATCGAGAACAAAATGGCGCCGGAAGGTGCTGACCGCCGTTGGGATATCCATCGGCGTCTTTGCCATTAGTTCGGCTACTCTCAACACTGCGGCAGCTGCCGAGAAGTTTGTAGCCTTGACCCAGATCGTCGACCATCCGTCAATCGACGCCATTCGTAAGGGCTTCGAAGACGGCCTTGCCACCCGAGGCTTCGTGCCCGGCAAGTCTATCAAATGGGAGGTGCAAAGCGCGCAAGGCAGCCCCGCCACCGCAGCCCAGATTGCGCGCAAGTTCGTCGGGGACGGCCCTGACGTCATTGTTGCGATCGGAACGCCGTCCGCGCAGGCACTCGCGGCCGCCACCAAGACCATCCCGATTGTATTTGCCGGACTTAGTGACCCGATCGGGGCAAAGCTCGTCGAATCGATCGAGCACCCGGGCCACAACGTCACCGGCTCGGCGCAATACGCCCCGGTCGGCCACCAACTCGATCTCGTCAAAGAACTGGTCCCTGCCGTTTCGAAGATTGGCGTGATCTACAACCCCGGCGAAGCGAATTCCGTCGCCGTTCTCGCACGCATCAAACAGGAAGCCCAGAACCGCGCCATCGAGATCGTCGAGGCGACTGCCAACCGCTCGAGCGACGTGTCGGCTTCGGCCCAAAGCCTGGTCGGCAAGGTGGATGCGCTTTTCGTTCCGCAGGACAACACCGCAGTGTCGGCGCTCGAGGCGATCATTCAGGTGGCCTATTCGGCGAAGATTCCCTTTTTCGCTAGCGACTCGGGATCGGTAGAACGCGGCGCCCTGGCTTCCGTCGGTATGGACGAGCAGGTGATCGGCGAACTGGCCGGACAGATCGCGGCCGATATTTTGGAGGGGAAGAAGCCGCAGGACATTCCCGTGGCGCTCGGCGACAAGACCTCGCTGGCAATCAATCTGAAGTCGGCAAAGCGCATGGGCGTGACCATTCCTGACGCTGTCGTTGCTCGAGCCCTGCACGTCGTGGAGTGATTTAGCGCCATGTCCCTGATTGCCGCGCTTGGCGCCCTCGAGACTGGCCTGATCTTCGCCCTCGTTGCGCTCGCCGTGTTCACTTCTTTCCGCGTTCTGAACTTCCCAGACCTCACGGTCGACGGAAGTTTTCCGTTGGGCGGTGCAGTTTGCGCTACGCTGATTTCGGCTGGAACCGATGCCTTTCTCGCGACCCTCGCGGGCACCCTCAGCGGGGCGCTCGCGGGCTTTGCCACGGGCTGGCTCAATGTGCGGCTGAAGATCCTTCACCTCTTGGCGGGCATCCTGGTGATGACCGCCATGTTCTCGATAAATCTGAGGATCATGGGGCGGCCGAACGTGCCGCTCCTTGATGAGGTTACCGTGTTCACGCCTTTTCAATCCGACAGCTTCCCGGCCTACGTCGCAGTGCCCGTCGTCATGGCCGTGCTTGTGGCTTTGCTTGTTCTGCTGCTGAGGTATTTTCTTGGCACCGAGCTTGGTCAGGCGCTTCGCGCGGTTGGCTCCAACCCGCGCATGGCCTCCGCACAGGGCATTTCGACCTCTGCGATGACCCTGCTGGGTCTATCGATCAGCAACGGACTTGCGGGCCTCGCCGGCGCCCTTTTCGTCCAGAGCTCCGGCGGAGCGGATGTCTCGATGGGCATCGGCGTCGTCATCATCGGCCTTGCTGCGGTGATCGGCGGCGAAGCGTTGCTGCCATCCCGCGGCCTCTTATTGTCGATTTTCGGCTGCGTGCTCGGCGCCATCGCCTACCGATTTGCAATTGCGCTGGCGCTCAATCTGGAATGGATCGGGCTCAAGGCTCAAGACCTCAACCTGGTGACGGCCTTGCTGATCGTCTTGGCGCTCTCGCTGCCTCGGGTGCGCCAGCGCCTCTGGACCAGGTCGCAGAAGGTGGTTGCTCAACAAGTACAGCGTTATGGCAGGGCCACGCGATGATCGTTGCTGAAAATCTCTCTGTCATCTTCAACAAGGGAACGCCGCGGGCGATGCAGGCGCTGCGAGACGTCAGCCTTCGAATTCCACCGGGCGAGTTCATCACCGTCATTGGAACAAATGGCGCAGGCAAATCCACTTTGCTCAACGCCTTTGCCGGCGATGTGCGGGTCGAAAGCGGAGAGATCCGGTTCGAAGACGTTGTCGTAACCAACCAACTCACCCATCAAAGGTCGGCCCTGGTTTCGCGGGTGTTCCAGGACCCGATTGCCGGCACGTGCGATGCGCTGACTATCGAGGAGAACCTGGCCCTCGCACTCCGCCGGGGCCGGCGCTCTGGGCTTGGGAGAGGCCTGTCCAGCACAACGCGCGAACTGTTTCGGGAGCGGCTGGCAAGCGTTGGGCTCGGGCTCGAAAACCGCCTTCAGGAACGCGTGTCGCTGCTCTCGGGAGGACAGCGGCAGGTCATCTGCCTGGTGATGGCATCGCTTGCGCCGACCCGGTTGCTGCTGCTCGACGAGCATACGGCTGCGCTCGATCCGCGAACTGCTTCGCTTGTGTTGACGTTGACCGACAAGATCGTTGCGGAAGGCAAGTTAACTGTACTGATGGTCACACATAGCATGCGCCAGGCGCTGGACCACGGCAATCGCACGCTGATGATGCATGACGGCCGGATCGTGCTCGACATCGGCGGCGAGGCCCGGCGTGGCCTGGGAGTCCCGGACCTGCTGCAGATGTTCGAGCGCATTCGCGGCGAGGAGTTGGCCGATGACGCGCTTCTGCTCGGGTAGTGATCCCCGCGGGCCGACAAGGTGGCAGGCACCGGATCGGACGCGCCTGGAGTATCTCTGATAGAACGGTCAGTCGGTCAATTTACCGTTCCCCTTGAAGCCTGGCGGCGCTATAAGGGCACTTGCAGGTAAAGTGTCGGCAGATTGCCGACCCCAAATAAGGGGGCGTTCAGATGGCTCGAACACGGTCACCGGACTTTGAAGAAAAGCGCGCCTTCATTCGCGATCGCTGCGCCCATCTGTTTGCCGCCAAAGGCTACGCCAACACATCGCTAGGCGACATCGCCGAGGAATGCGATATGGTGAAGTCGGCAGTTTACCACTACCACAAGTCGAAAGAAGCCATGCTGATGGCGATCGTGCTCGGGCACATCGAAGATGTGAGAGTCGGCACGGAGAAGGCGCTTGCCAAAGGCACAACGCCGCAGGAACGCTTCGAAATCCTGGTGTCGACGCTGATCGACATCTATACGCGTTTTCGCGAGCAGCAGACGGTCCTGAACAATGACCGCAATTTCCTGTCGCGCCAGTCGAAGCGCAAGGTCCACACAGCGGAAAAGAAGCTGATCGATATGACCGCTGAGGTGATCTCTCAGGTCAATCCCCGGCTGAAGAATGCGGCCGAAGTCCGCAATGTCGTAACCATGCTGTTCTTCGGCATGGTGAACTGGACCTACACCTGGTACCGCAGTGACGGCCCCATAAAGCCGGCCGACCTCGCCGCCCTGATCTCCCAGATCTGTCTGGGCGGCATCAGGTCGACCGACCCTGCCCTGGTCGAGGGCAACCGGCCCGAGGCTGCTCCGGCTTCGACTATTGAAGTGGAACAGCCCTGAGGTCGGTGTGGCAAGCGGTGACCGTTCTTACTCGTCGCTTTCACCGGCTTCGTAGAGTGCCTCTCGGCCGATCCGGTCGAGGCACAGCTCTGCCGTCCAGGGCAGCATCAGCGAACCGCACCGACTGTCCCGATACATTCGCTCGAGCGGCAGGCTCTTGAGCATCGACTGTCCGCCGCAGGTGCGGATCGCCAGGCGGCAGATGTCCTGGGCATTCTCCATGATCGTGTACTGGGTCGCATATGCCGAGAGGCGTTCGCGTTTCGACGGGTCGACACGGGCCTGCGCGATGGTGCGTTCAAAAAGTGCGCGTGTCTGCTGGAGCTTGATGAACATCTCCGCCGTGGTGATCTGCTTGGTGGGGAACTTGCGACGCTTCTCCGGACCGGTGTTGGGGATGTCACCGCGCAGATACCGGACCGTGAAGTCATACGCGGCTTCCGCCAGGCCCATATAGGTAGGCACGAGAGTCATGAACATGTGCGGCCAGCGCGAGGCTGCCTGGTGGTAAATGCCGCGCGGCATGAGCTGCGCGTCCTCGGAGACAAAGACGTCCTTGAGCAGAAGCGTGCGCGACACCGTCCCGCGCATGCCCAGTGGGTTCCACTCGCCCACGACGGACACGCCCTCGGCATCGGCCGGTACTGCGATATAGATGGTGTCCCGCATTGAGCGGACTTCCTTGTCCTCGGTGCAGAGGATGCCGTAGTAGTTCGCGGCGCCTGACAGGGAGGCGAAGATCTTCTTGCCGTTGATGATCCAGCCTCCGTCGACCTTGGTCGCGGTGGTTCCGAATGGCGCCTTGCCGGCAGCGGCGGCGGTACCTTCCGAAAAGGGCTGGGCAAAGATCGCGCCTTCCTCGATGACCCTGCGAAAATGACCGACCCGCCGGCGCTCATGCTCCTCGCGCTGTTCCGGCGTCATGTCGAGGTCGTCGGCGAGGATGCCCGTCCACAAGGTGGTGCAGGCATGCATGTTGAACGTCAGCGCGGTCGCTCCGCAATATTTGCCGAGTTCAGAGGAAACCAGGCAGTAGGCCCGGAAGTCGGCCCCAAGCCCGCCATGCTCGCGCGGAATGCACAATCCGAGAAAGCCATGCTGGCGTAGGTCGTCGTAGTTTTCGAACGGGAAGGTGGCCTCGCTATCGTATTTGGCTGCTCTCGCGGCAAAGACGGTTTCACCCAGATGCCGTGCCTGTTCGATCAACTCCTTCACGCTTGCGGGGGGTGTTAGAGATGCATCCACTTTAGCGGTGTGGTTCATGACGTCTGCGGTCCTTTGTCTTCAATATCAGTGATGAAATTTGAGAGAATTTGATTGAAGGCTGCCGGCTGCTCCATGTTCGCGAGGTGTCCGGCACCTTCGATCACGCGGAAACATGCGCCGGCTATCTTTTGGGCCATGCGTTCCATCATTGACGCCGGAGCGTTCGTGTCCTGGCTACCGGCGACAAGCTGGGTCGGCACCCTGATGGTCGGAAGAACCGGCCGCGCATCGAAATGGACGACGCATGACATCGCCGCGCGATAGCTTGCGGGTGGAACCTGGGACATCGATGCGATAGCGGCCTCGATCGCACCCATATCGACGTTGTCGCCGACAAGTTCTGCGACGATTTTCGGTGCGAGATCGGCCAGGCTGAAACCGTCGTCCAGCGGTTTGAGCCTCTTTTCGACGAAGGCTTTCTGGAAATCCCCGTCCTTGCTGCCAAAGGCCGGGCTAGTGGCCGACAATGTCAGGCTTGCTAGTCGGTCCTGGGCGCGTCCGGCCAGCGTCTGGGCTACCATCCCGCCGATCGAGTGTCCGACGAGGTGAACGCGCGGCAATTCGAGGCGATCGAGCAAGGCGACGACTGCATCCGCCAGCGCGTCGAAGGTCATGTCCGACAACGACGCCGATGGCCCGTATCCGGGCATCCACCAGGCGATGGCGCGTCGTGAGCGACCGAAGAACTCCAGCTGACGCAGCCAGGAATCGGCCCCGCCGCCAATGCCGTGAAGAAACAGCACCGGAGTTGTGCCGCTGCCCTGCTCTAGAAAGGCCGGGCATCCGGCGCCGTTCCGGGGCGCCGGCGAAATGTCTGAGCCGGCTATCATGCCAGTTCTCCCTGGAGCTGGCCGTGTTTGACGGCGCTGAAGCCGTCGAGCTCAACCGTGCAGTTTCGCATCGGCAAGTCGAAATGACCGAGCGTGTAGCGGTTGGCCGCTTCGTTGGCGCCGGTCGAGAACAGGAAATTGCCGGCGAAGGCGCGCTGCTCGACGGCGTTGGTGTCGCGCTTGTCGTAGCCGATGAGCCCTTCCCAGCGGGCACGCGGATTCATACCCCAGCCGACGTGGCTGATGGCATAGGCGTTGCGATCGTTCCAGGCTTCCAGATAGGCGCGTGTGAGGTCGGCATCGACGCCGGCCCCGCGAATGTCGACGATGTAGTCCTGATCTATGAGGAGCTCGACCGGGCTTTCCAAATAGCGTTTGAAGGTGAGGTTCAAATCTCCGGGTGCAAGGACGACCCGCCCCGTAGCAGCCCCAGCGCGCGGATAGGCCAGGCAAAGCCCGCCTGGCCAATGCCCGACCTTGCCCGGCCGATCGACCCATCCCCAGACGCCGCCGACGGACGCGCCGGTCATGTCGACCACAAGGTCCGTGCCATGCGGGGAGGTGACGCGCATCTGCCGTGACTCCTTCAGCATCCGAGTCGCCAGCTTCACCTTCGGCTCGAGGGCCGGATCAGGGAGCATGCGCTCGAGCGTTTCGGGATGCTCGTTGCTGATCATGAACAGTCGGGCGCCGTTCCCAAGGATCCTGGGCAGTTCCGGCGCGTGCAGCATGCCCTCGACGGTGCAATCGACAACAAGGCTCGTCCCCGCCAGAGCAGCGATCACCGGCTCCAGCCCGCCGACAGCATCGGAGGCGCCCGTCGATCGCACCGGCACGGGCGCGGTCAAACGACGGCTAGGCAATACGACGTGGAAAGCTCGTGCACCGATCTGCGACAGCGCCAGCTCGGCCAGCTGGACATTAACCGGACGCGACTGCGTCTCAGACAAGATCGCGACCACGTCGCCTGCGCGCACCTTGCAAAGCCCGAACACCTCCACGAAGGCGGCAATCCATTTCCCTTCAACCCGCTCCACAAGCATCTCAAAACCTTTTATTGATCGAACGGCCGTTCTAGTTATAGTATGAGCGCAAATGGGTTGGCAAGAGCGCCAGGAGAGGATCATGGACTGCAAGCGAATGGGTGGCATTTCGGCAGAGCCGGTCGACAATCAGGCCTTCAGGTCGGCCCTGCGGGCTTTTCCGACTGGGGTGGCCGTGGTGACCACTGCGGTAGCGGATCAGCGGTGCGGAATGACGATCAACTCCTTCAATTCGGTGTCGCTCGATCCGCCGATGATCTTGTGGAGCGCCAGCAAGCTGGCCCCAAGCCTTCCCTTGTTTTTGGAATCCGGGCGCTTTGCGGTGAACGTGCTGGCCGACGACCAGGAGCATCTGTCCAAGCGCTTTGCGGCCCCTTCGGAGGACAAGTTTGAGGGAGTGGAGGTGCGCCACGGCCGCACGGGCCTGCCGCTGCTTGAAGGCGCTGCAGCACATTTCGAATGCGATCTAGCGGCGACCTATGAAGGAGGCGATCACCTGATCCTTCTGGGTCGCGTGGTAGCGCTGATGCGGGTTGACGAGCCAATGCCGCTCGTCTTTGCCCTCGGTGGATATCAACGGCTCTCGGTCACCAAAGCAGTGGCGGCTACCCCTGCACAACGTTAAAATAATTAGTCCGGTCAATCTATTTATCGGGAACAAGGTCAGACATTCATGGAACCCGCGCAGCGCAGCATCACGCTGGACGATAAATACAAGTTTGAGAATGAACGGGTCTTCATGACAGGCACGCAGGCGCTTGTGCGCTTGCTGCTTGCCCAGAGAGTGCAGGATCGGGCGGCCGGCTTGGATACGGCGGGCTTTGTCTCCGGTTACCGGGGCTCCCCATTGGGAGGGTTCGACCGCGAGCTCTGGCGCGCCCGCGGCGCGCTCGATAGTGAGAACGTCCGCTTCTGGCCCGGTACCAATGAGGACCTTGCCGCAACCGCAGTCTGGGGGACGCAGCAGATTGACGTGCTGCATCGCTCGCTTCACCAGGGCGTTTTCGGGATGTGGTATGGCAAGGGTGCAGGTCTCGACCGCTCGACCGACCCGATCCGGCATGCCCATGCCTATGGAACGAGCAAACACGGCGGCGTCCTCGTCGTCTCGGGCGACGACCATGCACTAAAATCCTCGACGAACCCCTATCATTGTGAGCCCACCTTCTCTGATCTGCTCATGCCGGTCCTCTACCCGTCATCGATCTCGGAGATGATCGAGTTCGGACTGCTGGGCTTCGCCATGTCCCGCTTTTCCGGATGCTGGGTTGGCTTCAAGACGCTCGCGGAATATCTGGATGCGACCGGGTCCGTTGAGGTCCGGACCGGGCCGTTGCAGATCCGGCAGCCGCCGGCCGGCGATCAGCCGCCGGCGGGGAGCGTGCATGGCCGCTGGCCGGATCCGTGGCCGGCCGCCGAAGAGCGGTTGGTGCGCTACAAGCTCCCGGCAGCGCGGGCTTTCGCGCGGGCCAACGGCATTGACCGTGTCGTCCTGGAAGGGCGCAATCCGCGACTCGGAATCGTCGCCGCCGGTAAGAGTTATACCGATCTGCGGCAGGCCATGCTGGAGCTGGGACTGTCGGACGAGCACGCGCGCGATCTTGGCCTGTCCATTTATAAGGTGGGCATGCCTTGGCCGCTGGAAGCGGCGGGGATTGAAGCCTTCGCAAGGTCGGTGCCCGAGATCCTCGTGATTGAGGAGAAGCGCGGCCTGATCGAGGATCAGATCAAGGCGATCCTTTACGGCATGGCGGCGGAGGCACGCCCCCGTGTGAGCGGCAAGCACGCGCCTGATGGCGCGCCGCAACTGTCATGGGTCGGCGAGCTCGAACCGGAGACGATCGCACGCGTTCTGGCCGAGAGGATCGGCCAGGAACGGCTGCCGGAGCAAGGACGGCAGCGTCTTGCGCTCATTGACAAGCAGAAACAGCTGATGGCGCCGCCGGTGTCTGTGCAGCGCAGCCCCTATTTCTGCTCGGGCTGCCCCCACAACACCTCCACCCGTGTGCCCGAGGGCAGTAGGGCGTTCGGCGGCGTAGGTTGCCATGGCATGGTGGTGTCGATGGATCGCAGCACCGCCACCTTCACGCAGATGGGCGGCGAAGGCGTGACCTGGATCGGCCAGGCGCCTTTTGCTGCCACCGAGCACATGTTCGTCAATCTCGGTGACGGGACCTACTTCCACTCAGGCAGTCTTGCAATTCGCGCTTGCTTGGCGGCAAAGGTCAACATCACCTTCAAGCTATTGTTCAACGATGCCGTCGCCATGACCGGTGGCCAGCCGGTGGATGGTCAGATCACAGTACCGCGCATGGCCCAGCAGCTCAGGGCCGAAGGCGTGGAGCACATTGTCGTTGTCACCGAGGAGCCGGAGAAATACCTTGGGGTGACGGGACTGCCCACGGACATCGAGGTTCGACACCGGGGCGATCTCGACACCGTCCAGCGCGACCTGCGCGAGATCAAGGGCGTCTCGGCACTGATTTACGATCAGACCTGTGCGGCCGAGAAACGCCGCCGACGCAAGAAGAAGCAGTTTGCCGATCCGGCCCGCCGCGTCTTTATCAACAGCCTTGTTTGCGAGGGGTGTGGCGATTGCCAGGCCAAGTCCAATTGCCTGTCGGTCGTGCCGGTCGACACCGAATTCGGCCGGAAGCGTCAGATCGACCAGTCGTCGTGCAACAAGGATTTTTCTTGCCTCGAAGGTTTCTGTCCGAGCTTCGTCACGGTGGAAGGCGGCCAGCTCAAGAGACCCTCGCCTCAACCACCTAAGCTGGATCTCCCGGAACCGGCACATGCGCCGCTTGATGGCACCTACGACATCTTCATCACCGGCGTGGGTGGCACCGGCGTAGTGACCGTCGGGGCGCTTCTCGGCATGGCGGCGCATATTGAGGGCAAGGGTGCCTCGATCATGGACGTCCTGGGCATGGCGCAGAAGGGCGGTCCTGTGGTGTCGCATGTGCGCCTTGCCCCAACGCCTGCCGATTTGTTCTCGGTGCGCGTGCCGCAAGGTGGCGCAGACCTGCTGCTGGCCTGCGACATACTGGTGGCCGGCCAGACCGCGAACATGCGCCGGCTAAGCGCCGGAAAGACGCACGCCATCATCAATACCCATGAGACCATCACCGGCGATGCGCTGCGCAATCCAGACGCCAAAGTGCCGGTGGACCAGATACTTGCATCACTGCAAGATCTTCTCGGACGGGATTGTGTCGAGCCGGTCGAGGCAAGCAGGCTGGCAACTGGCCTGATTGGCGACTCCATCGCCACCAATCTTTTCATGCTGGGCTTTGCCTACCAGCGTGGCCGCATACCTTTGTCCCTGGCCGCGCTGGAGCAGGCCATCCGGCTGAATGGCGGCAGCGTCGAAACCAATTTGGAAACCTTCAGATGGGGCCGGCGGGCGACTCTGGATCTCGCGATCGTCCGCAGTGCGGCCGGTCAGGTGGTGCGACCGGAACCGAAGCCCCAGTCGCTCGACGAGCTGATCGCTCACCGCGCGCAATTTCTCGAACGCTATCAGGACGCAGCCTATTCCGCCCGCTACAGAAACTTCGTCGAAAGCGTGCGGCGGCAAGAACGCGCACACATTGGCGTCGAGTCGTTTTCGCTCGCCGTAGCGAAGTCGCTCTTTAAGCTGATGGCTTACAAGGACGAATATGAGGTCGCGAGGCTCTTCGTGGACGGAGAATTCCTGAGCAGGACTTCAACCCTTTTCGAGGGGCGCCATCGGATTCGGTTCCATCTCGCACCGCCGATTTTCAGTCGCCGCGATCCGCAGACCGGCCACCTGCGTAAGCGATCCTTTGGCGCCTGGGTCATTCCTATGTTCCGCATCCTGGCGCGTCTAAAGGTCTTGCGCGGGACACGTTTCGACCCTTTCGGCTACACCCATGAGCGCCGCACAGAGCGGAGCCTCATCGAGGACTACTGCTCCACAATTGAGAAAATTGCCAGGCAGCTTCGCCCTGAAAACGCTGCTGATGCCACGGCGATCGCCGAGTGGCCGATGACGATCCGCGGATTTGGCCATGTTAAGGAGCGAAATCTGAAGGAGGCCAAGTCGAAGCTAGCCGAACTCCTGAATGACTGGCTTTGCAAGGCTCAGCCGGTTCAACTGGCGGCGGAGTAGCGCAAGCATTCAGCCCGCCGGCCGCCCGCCGCCGATGCTGACCCCACGCAAGATTGGGGATCAGATCGGCGATGGCGGCCGGTATTTCTGAAATTGAGCACCTTCCTAATTCACCGCAGCCGGAGCATCTTTCAGACCATGATCAGTCCCCGGCGCATCGCGGTGGCGATGGCATCGGTACGGTTGGCCGCGCCGAGCTTCACCAGGATCGCCGCGACATGGAACTTGACGGTATGTACGGAAATGTCGAGATGCCGCGCGATCACCTTGTTCGGCGCGCCCTCGGCAAGCAGGGCCAGCACCTCCGTCTCGCGCGGCGACAATCGGATCGCAGCCTCGTGCTCTGCCTCGCCATCGGCCGACAAACCACTGCTTAGATGGTCGTCGGCCTGGCCGAGCCCACCGTCGCGCCCATTCATTTCAGTTGACGCATGAGCGATACGGTAGCCCGCAGCGGCAAGCCGTGTGGCCGCCGCGATCAGCGCCGGGCCAGTATCCGGTGGATCGAGACGGTTTCTATGGCAAGCGGACAACCAGCTGTCGGGGACAGCGGTTTTGGCTTGAAGCTCCTGGACCTCACGATCAAATCGGAACTGCAAGGGAGCTATACTCGCCACCAGACAATGGGCGGTGTGAGCATCGAGATCATCCTGCCGAGCAAAGCGTTTCATCGCACAGGAGACCGCTGACCGGGCGGCGGATTGAAAAACATCGGCCCTCATAGGCCAAAGGTCCGTTGCGAACGATCTCGGCACCATCCGGCAAGTCCGGACCTTGGTCCAGATGCCCTGCGGCTTTCCGCGCCATCGCCAACTAGGGGGCGATCAGTAAGATGAGCTGACTGACCCAGCCACTGACAGGAGATGCCAAGTGACTGAGCCCGAAAGAGACATCCGCACCGAGGCGCAAAAGAGGGCCGAAATCCGTGCCTCTATTATCACTTGGGCGGTTTTCGTCGGTGGACTGGCACTGACCTTCGCTGCAGTGGATTTCTTCCTGATATCGGAATAGGCCGTTTCATCTGGCTTTCGCCGACTTGCGAGCAATGCACTCAGTTTCCCTTGCCATCCTGATAATATGCAAAGGCAGCCTCCTCATAGGCTGATTGCCTGGCGCTGCTACCTGCGAAAGCAAGAGCGGCGCCAGGATAGAGAAGAAATTCCCCATCAGAAATCAATGCACGTCACCGGATCGGGGCGCCGCAATCATTGCGCGCGCCGCTGGTCCGGACGTCACCATTTGGATTATCCAAAATGACCTTCAGATACAGCTTTACCTTTCCTATCGCCGGTCCCAACAAGCTGCCTCGCTTCAAGGGCTGGGCTTTGGAGCATGCTCCGGATATCGAGGTCAGCCTTCCTCCCCAGGTCCCGGTTAAGAGCGAGGCCTTGACCATCCGGCTCAAGTCGGCCGAGGACCGGCAAGAGCTCATGACGAGGCTGGCCAACGCCCAACTTTAAGCACTGAATTCGGCAGCGGGCCCACCCGCTGCCGAATTTTAGTCGGCCATCTGGGCCTAAAGGCCTGCTCTTGCTCGGCGATCGGGCACGCGCGAGTTAGGCTTTTGGCGACGTTCACTGGGCCAAGCAAAGTGGTAAAGTAGCTCTAGTCGTCATGCTCTGGCCCTAGCTGACCTTTCAACAGAGCGAGATGAGGAATTCTAACAGGAGTTGTCTCATGCTCGATCTGTCGAACTATTCGCTTCCTGCAATTTTTCTGGTTGGTTTCGCCGCGATTTTGGCGGCAATCGAATTTGGGCATTGGCTCGGTGCACGCGTTGGAGATCGGGGCGATGACAACGTTCCAACGCTGGAAGGGGCGATGATCGGTCTGCTGGCATTGATCGTCGGCTTTACATTTGCCATTGCGCTAGGGCGCTTCGATGCCCGACGCGCTGCTGTCTTGGCCGAAGCCAATGCAATCGGCACAACAGCGCTACGTGCGCGCTTGTTGCCTGAACCGCATCGCAAGGAGGTGCTGGGACTTCTGCAGGAGTACGTGAAAATCCGGCTCGACATCACGCAGCTTCCGGCGACGCAAGTCGAATTCGCAGCGGCGGTCGATAAGTCGAATGCGATTCAAGAAAAACTCTGGCAACAGGCAATGGCGATGGCCGCGTCCGATACTGGGATGGTGCCTACAGGCCTATTCATCTTGGCGCTGAATGAGACGATCGACGATCAGGCAAAGCGGCTGACCGCACAACGCAGTCGGGTACCAAATATAGTTCTACTGGCGCTTTTCGGGATCGCCACCGTCGCGAGCGGGTTCGCGGGTTACGCAACCGGTGTTAAAGTCCGGCGCTCGCGGATACCGGTTTATGTCATGGGCCTGTTAGTCTCTTGCGTCATAATCCTGATACTCGACCTCGACAGACCAGGATCTGGGTTCATCGAAGCGAGCCAGCAACCGATGATCGATGCAGCCGCGAGCATTGCTGCAATTCCCGAATAGGTGGGATTTCCGTTTTTGTCTGGATCGTGCCTTGAACTTCGTCCCAAGACTGGGGTCTGATCCTTCCCTGGAACCAGGCTGCTGGGTGTGCTGTAGCCGGCAGTCTCCATCGGCTACGCTTGCCGATGACCGCCGCCGCGCTAAGTCGATGACAGTCTTTGACTTCGCGGTTCTTCGGCCATTTTGCATCATGGAATTCCTGTACGGGCTGGCTTTCTTGCTGCTCTTTAGCCTGAGCGCGATCTGCGGAATGATCCTGCGCACTCGTCTCCACGAGGAGCATCTGTCGAAGGAGAACATGGATGCGCTGAGGCTCGTGACGGGACTTCTCGTCACCTTTGCCGCTTTGGTTCTCGGTTTGCAACTGTCGACGGCAAGAACCGCATTCGACGCCGCCGACAAGGACCGCTCGGTCTATGCTGCCAAGCTGGCGCGCCTCGACCAGTGCCTGCGAGGTCTTGGCCCCGCGATGGAGCCTGCTCGCATCCGTCTGCGGCGATATACGGCCGCCGTCATCGCCAGCACGTGGCGGAACGAACCTGCGCCGCTTGTGCCGGGTACGCCAGATACGAAGGGAATGGCACCCATCGGCGAAGATGCCACATTGAGCGCTCTCATGAATGAAATCGGCTTGATGATCGACACCGCAGCGCCGAGCGATGCATCGCATGCGAACATAGCCGCAAGATGCCGAACGGATTTTGGCCTGGTGCAGGAAAGCCGCTGGGCGGTCATCGAAGATGCAATCGGAACCTCGCCAGGTTGGTTCAGCGGAATACTGAGCTTTTGGCTGGCGCTCGTCTTCCTTAGCTTTGGGCTCCAGATCCCGCGACGCCTGCTTGGAGCCGTCGTTCTGGCAATTGGGGTCATTGCGATCTCCAGCGTGATGTTCGCAATCGTTGACCTCGAAATTCCCTACGGAGGCATGTTCGGCATCACCAGCACGGCCATGCGTGGCGCATTGGCCGACATGAACAGGTAGCTACCGGGATACGATCTCCGTTGTGGGCGACCACGCTTCAACCCGTTGTGTCGGCTTTGTCCGAGGCGATGTGTACTTCACGCTGTTTTGATCCGATTCCGCTGTGTGGCCGGAAATAAAGATATTCGGTTGGCGTTGTCTCTCTCAGGAACCCCGCTTGCGACGCCGCGAGCCTGGCTGGAGAGGTTTGACATGCAGGTTGCGTATATCAATCGTGTCGCTACGGCTGTGCCACCCTACGACGTTCACGAAGCCTTTCGCCGCTTCGCACAGTCGATGCTTCATGATGACCGGCGCAACGCGCTGCTGTTCCAGCGTATGGCCGACAAGTCCGGGATCGAGCACCGTTACTCGTGCCTGGCGCCGGGCAATCTGCCGGAAGGCGACCGCATCGATGCCGAGGGGTTCTATCTTCGCGGCGACTTTCCCGACACGGCAGCGCGGATGCGGAAGTTCGAGCGGTACGCTCCGCAGCTTGCGCAAGAAGCCGTCGATATGCTGCTGTCCGGAGCGGAACGTGAGCACATCACCCATCTCGTGGTGACATGCTGTACCGGTTTTTCTGCCCCCGGCCTTGATCTCGAACTCATCGAGCGCTGTGGCCTTCCGAGCACGGTCGAACGCACCATGATCGGATTCATGGGCTGCTACGCGGCCATCAATGCGCTCAAGCTGGCGCGCCACGTCGTTCGCTCCGAAGCGTCGGCGCGAGTTCTAATTGTCAATCTTGAGCTTTGTAGCCTGCATCTAAAGGACACAACCGACCTTGAGCAGATGCTCTCGTTTCTTTTGTTCGGCGATGGCTGTGCAGCATGTGTCGTGAGCGCAGAACCGGTGGGTGTCGCACTCGATAGCTTCCATGCGGTTCTGGTGCCCAGCACAAGCGAACTGATTACCTGGAATATCCGCGAAACTGGTTTCGACATGATCCTGTCGGGACGTGTTCCTGCCGCGATCCAAGATGGCTTGCGGGTACACGCGAGCGAGATTCTTGCTGGAGCATCTACCACATCGATCGATCTTTGGGCGGTGCACCCTGGAGGCCGCACTGTGCTCGACGCGGTTGAGCGCGCTTTCGAACTTGGGCCAATGGCGCTGGCGGCATCACGCGAGACCCTGAGACGCTACGGCAACATGTCGTCTGCGACCGTCATGTTTGTGATCAACAGGCTGCTGCGTTCGGTTGCGCGCGGCCGTACCGGTTGCGCGATGTCGTTCGGACCCGGACTGATCGCGGAAACCATGCTTTTCCACACGGCGGCGTGATGCCATGAGCAAACCCATTGCTAAACAAGAAGCTCGTCGTGACCTCTCGCAGCGGAGCGCCGAAGCCGAATGGCTCGACAGCGCCGATGAAAGCCCTGAGGAGCTGGCGCTGGTGATACGCGATGTTGCCAGCTTCAATGGGGCGATGCTTGGACATTGGCCGGTGATTGCCTGGTTACGTCGCGCCACCAAAGACGCGACGAAGGAAACGACACTCACTCTCGTCGATGTCGGCTGCGGCTACGGCGATCTGCTGCGAGCGATCAGGGGCTGGGCGCGCAAACGCGGCCTGAAGATCAGACTAATCGGGCTTGATCTCAGCCGAGAGACCATCCGCATCGCAGACCTCGCAACCGATGATGCTGACGAGATCGAATATCGCGCGACGGACATTTTTGACTACACGCCGTCAGTGCCCATCGACTTCGTCGTCAGCAGCCTGCTTACCCACCATATGTCGGACGACCTAATCGCCAAGTTCCTGCGGTGGATGGAGGCGACTGCACGCAAAGGCTGGCTGATCTATGATCTCCAACGCCACCCGGTACCGTTGCATTTCATCGGTCTCATGGGCAGGCTGACGCGGCTGCATCCGATAGTGATCCAAGATGGCCGAATTTCGGTCGCGCGTTCGCTGACGCGAGCCGAATGGCTTGCGCGAATAGACGAAGCCAACATCGCGCGTGACGCGGTTCAATTGCGGTGGTTCTTGTTCCGCTTCGTCATCGGACGGGTGCGATGACCTGGGCCGAGACCGTCGTCATTGGTGGCGGGCCAGCCGGCAGTGCAGCCGCGTGCGGATTGGCCAGGTCGGGTCGCGATGTCATGTTGATCGAGCGCACAGCCAAGCCGCATCATAAAGTGTGCGGAGAATTCCTCAGCGTCGAGACGCGCATGCAATTGCAACGGTTGGGCGTCGATCCGTTGGCTCTCGGCGCGGTGCCAATTGACCATGTGGCCGTCCATTCTTCCCGGCGCAGCGTATCCTCGGAGTTGCCTTTTCGCGCGCTGTCGCTGTCGCGCTATCGGCTCGACGATGCGCTCCTGCGTTGCGCGCAAAGCACCGGCGCCAGATTGAATCGTAACGTCACAGTGAAATCGGTGATGCAGGATGCTTCCGGATGGAATGTGTTTTGCGACAACGGCAACACGATCCAGTGCCGCCATCTCGTGGTTGCTACCGGCAAGCTGGGGCTGCGTGGCATTGACGATACGCGCGACGGTTCGATGGTCGGCCTCAAGATGCATCTGCGGCCTTCACTCGAAGTCCACCGGGCGCTCGCGGGCCGTGTGGAACTCTTTTTCCTTGACGGCTGCTATATCGGTCTCGAACTGATCGAAGACGGTATCGCCAATCTTTGCCTGGTAGTGCCACGTGCAACGATGGCCCGGATTGGGCCCGGCTGGCATGCCCTGCACGGCCATCTGGCTTCGGCTCTCCCCAGCCTGGCCGAGCGGCTTGCAGGTGCCGAACCGCTCTGGGACAAGCCGATGGCAGTGGTTTGCCCCGCCGGTGGCCATCTTCATCGGGAGCAAAAAACCGCTGTCTTTCGCGTCGGCGATCGGCTCGCTCATATCCCGCCATTCACAGGCGATGGCCTTGCGATTGCGCTCGGAACCGCCGCTCTGGCGGTCGAGCATGTTCGGCTCGGCCTCTCGCCTGAGGCGTATCTGGCAGCGGCACGGCAACTCACGGCCAGCCCCATCCGATTGGCAAGCGTTGTCTCCCGTCTCGCCATGCACCGCGGAGGCCGGAATCTGATGCTGGGGGCAGCTGCCTGCGCACCCGGCCTGATCGAGACGATTGTCCGTCGAACACGTCTGATCCTTGCCTTCGACGATTCTTGATCCGGTCGAAACGGAGTCATCCGGGAGGATATCTGCGGAGGGAGTGCCATGACAGTCATGCGTTCCGAAGTGCCCCTCGCAGCTGCCAGGACATGGATGGGCTTCGGCCTGATGTGCCTTGGCATGTTCATGGCGATCCTCGACATTCAGGTCGTGGCGACGTCTTTGCCGGCAATTCAGAGCGCTCTTGCAATTGATCCAGAATTGATGAGCTGGATCCAGACGTCGTATCTGATCGCTGAGATCATCGCTATTCCGCTGACGGGATGGCTTATGCGCACGCTGTCCATGCGCTGGTTATTCACCGCCGCAATCGCGCTTTTCACTTTGGCCTCGATCGGGTGCGCTGCAAGCAACAATTTCTCGACGCTTGTTTCGTTTCGCGTTGTGCAGGGCTTCGCCGGCGGAACGCTGATTCCGACAGTATTCGCCGCGGTGTTCATCTTTTTCTCGCCGCGCGAGCAAGGGATTGCAACGACTTTGGCCGGGGTCATGGCTGTGCTCGCACCGACCGTCGGACCAGTGGTTGGCGGCTGGATCACGCAAACCTATTCCTGGCACTGGCTGTTTCTCATCAACGTCGTTCCAGGACTGATCGCCAGCGGCGCCACGCCGTTTCTATTGCCTCGGCACAGAGCGAGTTTCGACGATCGCAAAACAGTCGATGGCTGGTCATTGATGCTGATGGCGCTTGCGCTCGCAAGCCTCATGATCGGACTAAAACAATCGCCGCACGAAGGATGGCTTTCTTCGCTCTGCATTGGCTTGTTTGCCGTTTGCGTCCTCAGCGGCGGCTTCTTTGTCTGGAGAACGTTGCGGGCAGCCGGTCCGATTGTGAAGCTGTCGTTTTTCAGGGATCGATCGTTCGCAATCGGGTGCGTGTTGAGTTTCTGCCTGGGCGTCGGCTTGTTCGGTTCCGTGTATCTCATTCCGGTTTTTCTCGCATTCGTCCGGGGACACGATGCCTTGGAAATCGGATCGATCATGTTGGTGACCGGCGCGGCTCAACTTGCGACGGCACCCGTCGCAGTCGCGCTGGAGCGACGGCTTGATCCGCGGTTGCTGACTGCTTTTGGCTTTGGCTTGTTCGGGCTTGGATTGGGACTGAGCACATTCGAGACGCGCGACACAGACTTTAGCGAGATGTTCTGGCCGCAGATCATTCGCGGTATCGCGATCATGTTTTGTCTGTTGCCGCCGACGCGTCTGGCGTTGGGAGCGCTGTCCGAGACAGACGTGCCGGATGCCAGCGGCCTCTTCAATCTTATGCGAAACCTTGGCGGCGCAATTGGCATCGCGCTCATCGACACGGTTCTCTACGGACGTACCGGTGTACACGCGGATGCCCTTCGATCCCGGCTCTTGGCGGGAGACACGGCCGCCGCCGAGGCAATCGGACTAGACCCGGATTTGTTGGCGAGCGGACTATCGGGTCCGATAACGCCCAGCGCAGAAGCATACGTGCGGCCATTGATCGAGAAGGCTGCCTTTGTCTGGAGCGTCAATGATGCATGGACGATGTTGGCCGCGTTCGCGATGTTGGGGGTACTGCTGGTACCATTCGCCTGGAGCCGGCATCAGCAACGGGGATGACGCAGGGTATGTGCGCACTCGCGCTTCCCGTAGCGATTCCCTAAAGGGTGCAGTAGGGGCGTTACCGGCTTTATCGTTCCGAAATCGCTGACGATCTCGTAGCCAACTCCGTCTTCCAGCGCCTTGCCGACATAAGAATGGCAGAGCGTGTGGTTGTTGGTGACGCAAGTGATAACGCCGAACTATTCCACAATCATCTCAAATCTGCATTTAATATGATACGTCACAACAATAAGACTCGTCTGAAATTCGCATTTACATTAGTCAAAATTTAGAAGTGCCAATTCAAACCTGCGCGCAGCTATCTTGCGCAATATTTTGTCTTGAGGCATGCATTGGGAGTTGCACAGCGGCAACAAGAGACCCGGAGCCAGGCCCCCATGCTAGAGTGGTTCCGGGTCTCAACCCGCTATTGCCCACGCAGCTAGGCAGATCGCGAAAGCGAGAACAAACAAATTGGTCCAAGTCCGCCAGTCGTGCGGACCCCCTCCACAGTTGCGCGACTTCTCGTAACCGTTCATGCCGCCTCCTCTTAGTCAGCCTGATTTATTAGGCCTGCTCGAGGCGGACCTGGATCGCATTGGAGATAGGACGGCCGTGGAAATCGATCAGGGCTCAGGATTTGCCAAATGTCAGCGGCCTTAACGCCCCCTTAACATCGGCGAAACTGTCTTGCTGAGCGCACCCAGGCACAGAAGGGAGGGCAGGGGGCATCTCGTCACGTCCACTAACACCAAGAGCCTACGCGAAGCGCAGCGCCTCGATCGGATCGAGCCGTGCTGCCCGATGGGCCGGATAGACGCCAAACGAAATTCCAACGAACCCCGAAAATCCACAGGCCAAGACAACTGCCCATGCGCTGATCAAGATGGGCCAGCCAGCGCCCCATGCGATTGCGACTGCGGCGGCCCCTCCAAGCACTGCTCCGACAAGCCCTCCCATCAACGCCAAGATCAAGGCTTCGATCAGAAATTGCCATTGGATATCGCGGCGGGTTGCCCCGACAGCCATGCGCAAACCTATTTCACGGGTGCGCTCGGTCACAGAAACCAGCATGATGTTCATGATACTGATGCCACCAACGACCAACGAAACTGATGCCACCGAAATCAGCAGAATGCCGAGGAGCCGCACCGCGGCTCCTCGGGCAGTGAGGACGTCCGCAGGATTCTCGATCCGGAAATCACTGGGAGCATCTCCGCGAATGCGGTGTCGCTGCCGAAGTAGGGTTTCGATCTCTTGTTGCATCTTAGACATGGCGGTCGCATCCGATACCTTGATCGAGATGAAATCCAGCGCTTCGCGGGTCGTGCCACGAACGGCACCGAGTACGCGGCTCTTTGCTGTCAACAGCGGAATGAACACGACGTCATCTTGGCTACGGCCGGCGGCCCCCAACCCCTTTTTGTCAAGCACACCGATGACGGTGAAAGGTACGTTGCCAATCCGGAGCGTACGGCCGACGCCGTCACGCCCGTCGAAGAGTTCCTCGACAATAACCAACCCTACGATGGCTACTTTGGCGCCGGATGCGATCTCCTCGTTTGTGAAGGATCGGCCGTTGGTAACCTGCCACTCTCGAGCCACCAGGTAGTCGGTGTTGATTCCAGCGACCAGCGTCACCCAATTCTTGTTTGCGGCCACGAGCGGCATTGAGCGCGAAAGCAACGGGGCGGCAACTTGCGCGTCGGCCAATTCGCGGTGAATCGCCGCTGCGTCCGCTTCGGTCAGTGTGGGCTGTGTTCCAGATGCGAGCCTCGCCCCGTTGGAATTCTGGGCTCCGGGTAACACCAGTAGGAGATTGGCGCCAAGCGTGCGGATCTTTTCCGACACCTCCGCCTGCGCCCCCGCTCCGACCGAAACCATGCAAACCACGGCTGCTACGCCAACGATGATCCCCAGTACTGTCAAAGCGCTCCGCAGTTTGTTTGCGCCAAGCGCTCGAGTGGCGATTCTCATGCTTTCCAGGGGGCTCATTGCGGGGACTCCGTGAGTGAACTCTGAGTTGATGTCCCTTCGTCCCTAAGGATGCGCCCATCGTGTAGGGTGATCTGCCGTTGTGCGCGATCGGCGACATTGGTGGCATGCGTAACCATGATGATCGTGCGACCATCGAGGTGAAGGCCCTCGAACAACGATAAAATCTCGTCGCTGGTTCGACTGTCGAGCGCTCCCGTCGGCTCGTCGGCCAGGATCAGAGCAGGATCATTCACGATCGCGCGGGCAATGACGACGCGCTGCTGCTCTCCTCCCGAGAGCTGGCTCGGCCAATGGTGGCCGCGGTCGGCAAGGCCTACACGATCGAGCGCATCCTTGGCGATGCGATGTCGCTGTGGGCGAGGAATACCCGCGTAGATCAGGGGCAGTTCGACATTTTCCAGCGCAGTCGCTCGCGGCAGAAGGACAGGCAATTGGAATATGAAGCCGATAGCCTGACGCCTGATGGCGGCGCGTTTGTCCTCGCTCAGTTCGGCAACCGCCTGCCCCTCAAGCACATATTCGCCGGACTCCGGGCGCTCCAAAAGACCCAGGAGGTTTAGCAAGGTTGACTTGCCAGAACCTGAGCGGCCGCGGATCGCAACAAACTCGCCGCGATTGATCAGCAGCGACACATTGGATACCGCCTGAATGATAGTCGCGCCAGAGGGATAGGCTTTCGAGATTCCAATGGTCTGGAGCAGGGGTGACATCTCAGAAACCCAGCCGAATGCCGAAGTAGCCGTTCTGGTTCTGTGAATTGGAAACCCCGATGATCACTTGCTGGCCCTCCGTAAGCGAGCCCTCCAGCAGCTGTGAGCCGTAGTCGTCGCTCGCTCCAAGTCTCACAGCTACCGGGTTCGGCTGTCCGTCACCGTCGATCACCCATACCGTCGCGGAGGCTCCGGGGGAGCTGCTCGGGTGAGCGGGAGCGGGGTCCGCGCCAATTGGTCGAAAGCGCAGCGCTTGGCTGGGAATTTTGAGGATCTCACCGGTATCGCTGACTACAATTTGAAGCTCGGCGGTCATGCCCGGCATCAACAAAAGATCCGGATTGGGGGCGGAGACAATAATCGTGTAGGTAACGACGTTCTGCACCACCTCGGGTGCCTTGCGAATTTGTTGAATCCGCCCGCTGAAGGTTCGATCGGGATAGGCGTCCACTCTGAAGACGGCCGCCTGGCCTACGTGCAATTGTCCAATATCGGCCTCGTCGATCTTGCCGTGGACCTCCATCTGTCGCAGATCGTTCGCGATCTTGAACAGTGTCTTGGCTTCCAAGCTGACGGCGACGGTTTGTCCTGGGTTGACATCCCGGCTGATAATGATCCCGTCAATCGGAGCGCGGACTATGGTATGATCGAGATCAAGTCGCGCCTGGTCGAGAGCCGCCTGCCGCTGCTCAACGACAGCCTGAGAATTTTCGATATCGGCCTCAGCCATCAGCTTTTCTGCTTCGGCCATCGCAATGGCCTGGGCTTTCATCTGGATCTGATCGACAGACGCACGCAGGTCGGCGGCCCCCGCATCACGTAAAGCTCTTGCCTGACTTAGGTCGCGCTCGGTCCCGCTTCCGGTGCGTGCCAGTTGAACCTTTCGCAGGAGGTCTCGCTCCAATTCGTCTTGTCTCGACTTAATTCCCGCCGATTGAGCCCCCGCCAATTCCTTGGCGGTCTGCGCGTTCATCACCGCGACCTTCGCTCTCTCTAACGCGGCCTTTGCTGTTTGGGCGGCAGCCCGCCCGACGCTCAAGGCTGCCTTCGCCTCATTGACACGGGCGGCAAAGATCTCCTGATCGATCTGGGCAATCGGCTGGCCGGCGGTAACGGCATCGTTGAAGTTGACGAACACCTCCGCAATCCGCCCAGAGAGTTGTGAACTGACCTCAACGCTCGCCGCGCTCTCGACGCTGCCGTTGGCCTTCACCAAGGTAGAAATACGGCCGCGCTCGATCGGTGCCGTGATGAAGGTCGAAGCCATGCGTTCCTGGCTGTAGGTATAACCTAAGCCGATTGCCAACGTGCCGAGGAAACCAGCCACAACAACGGAACGCATGCAGCCAACATCCCGTTTCAGCCATCCGGCGTTTTGCCTATGCCATCAATGACGTTGCCACCCGAGCGTGTCGATTGACACAAGCCGATCGCTTCGATCGAGCGCGTAGACGAGCCTACTATGGCATCTGTGAGACGTTCTTGCAGGCAATGTCGTATTGGGAAACCGCATTGGCACTTGCCCCGTTCGTCGTCGTTGGGTTGCCCGGATTTCCGGCATATCCCTTCACTAGCGACTCGTTGAACGCCGCACCATTGGTGCCTGCCGGGTTGCTCGCGGTACCTGCTTTTCCAGGGGTTAAAAGGGCATCGGGACTTACCGTGCACGCCACACCCGCGGACGCGCCGGGTTGGCCCGTAGCAGATGCGGCCTCAGTTAGTAGCAGCACTAGGCAGGTGCCGATGGCGAGAGAGGCGAATAGGTGCTTCATCTTTTCGCTCCTTCCGAAGCTATGTCGCGCGTCGAGCCGGACACGCGAGTGCTGAGAGATAACGTCTCTTTGTTTTCTCCAAGGAAAGTTGTCCGTGGAGCTCAAGGCCTGCGATGATCGCAGGGGATGGACCTCGATGCGATGATCGTGGGGTTGGGCCTCTAGCGGACCTCTTGCATAAACGTAGCGCGAGCCGAAATATTCCCTGGAACAGGAATTTTTTTTAGCCATTTTATTGGAGAGGCCGTGCACGCCAGAGATCGAGGTGCTGGCGCCAAAGCATGCTGGCAATGCTGATCAGCCGAAGGTGAAGGCGAACACCTCCACGCCCGGATCGAGAAACTCGATCTCGAACTCGCGGTCGGCGATCGGGTTCGGCTGTCGGATCAGCTGGTACAGGCGTTTCTCGCTTGCGATGCCGGCGCCTTGTTGGTCGACATCTGTTCCGTGCGCCGCTCCTGGCGGGTTTCCGTCGATCAGCACGCGGAATCTTGCGGAGGCTCCTGGCACCACCGGGCCCATCACGAGGTTAAGATCGCGGGCGTGGAAGCGGTATGCGATCTTTCCGTTGGGCTTGTTCAACAGACCGGCATCTTCCCTCACTGTCCAATCGCCGGATAGGCCCCAACCGTTCAGCGGCAGTTTCGCGGGCAGGTCGTAGACGCCCGGCTTGTCCCTGATCATCTCACCGGCGGAAACGAAATTCTCGGCCTTCTCGTAGCCCACATAGTTTTCCGGAGACATCAGGTTGCGCCAATCGGCAGCCACCTCCAGGCCCTTCGGATCTACCGACACCGGATCGCGGTCGATCCCGGTGGCTCCCGCCTCGGCCAAGAGCTGCTGAATGACCATCTCGGACTGCTCGTATGAACCCTCGCCGAAATAGTGGTGTCTGAGGCGGCCCTGGGCATCGATGAAGTAAAGTGCGGGCCAGTACTCGTTGTTGAAGGCGCGCCATATGACATGTTCGCTGTCAACCGCGACTGGATAGTCGATCTGCATTTCCTTAACGGCCGAGCGCACATCGTCGACGTTTTTCTCGAAAGCGAATTCCGGTGCATGGACGCCGATGACCACCAGTCCCTTGTCCTTGTATTTGTCGGCCCATGCGCGGACATAGGGTAGGGTGCGGCGCCAGTTGACGCAGGTGAAGGTCCAGAAATCGATCAGCACGACCTTGCCGCGCAGATCCGACGCGGTGAGGGCCGGAGAATTGATCCACGCGTTCGCGCGTTCCAATGAAACCAGTTCGGACTGGCCGGCGGCCTGACCGGAGAACAATCCGTGCAGGAACGGGATCCGTAACCCTGCGGCGGGCGGCTCTTGAGGCGCTTTGGTGTCGGCTGCAAAGGCCGCCAGCGGTGCCCCGGTCACCATGACAAGCATCGCGGCCAGCAAGAGGTTGTTTGTCTCCATTGAGGAACTCCTTCTGCTATCGATACCGGTGCGCCTCTTGTTGAAATCGGCGCGCCGAAGGCTCGACTGCGTCAGCGCAGCGGCCGGAAGGCGTTGCGAAGCTCGGAGGAGAACAGCGCCGGCTGCTCCCAGGCCGCGAAGTGGCCGCCCTTGTCGGCTTCGTTGAAGTAGATGAGTTTGGGATACGCCCGCTCTGTCCAGCTCCGCGGGGCCTGATAGTTCTCACCCGGAAACACGGTCACCGCCGCCGGGATGCCGACATTGGCGGCGTTATAAAGGTTGATCTTGTTTTCCCAATAGAGGCGGCTGGACGAGACCCCTGTGTTCGTCAACCAGTAGAGGGTGATGTTGTCGAGCACGTCGTCCCTTGTGATATCGCCAGCGGAGTGACCATTGATCGTGCGCCCGCTCACGGCCGAGGTCATCGCCGCCGCCGGCTGGCCGTATCCGTCACCGTGGTCAAGAAGCCAGGCTGCCAGGTCTACGGGGGAATCCGCCAATCCATACAGCGTTTGTGGGCGTGTACCCATGATTTGCGCGTAGGCGCGACGCTTTGCCAATACGGCACTGATCTGTTGGTATGCGCGTCTTTCGTCGGCTGAGAGACTGTCCGGCGGCGGATCACCGGCCTGGATCGCCTTTGACACGTCGAGGGGAACGGTTCCGGGCAAGTTGACGTGAATGCCAAGCAACTCGGGGGGAGCCTGTTTGCCCATCTCATTGCAGACCGGCGAACCCCAATCGCCACCTTGCGCCACATAACGCTGGTATCCAAGTCGCCGCATGAGCACGATCCACGCGCTTGCGATGCGGGTGGGGTTCCAGCCGGTCGTGGCCGGCTTGCCTGAGAATCCGTAGCCAGGCATCGATGGTACCACCAAGTGGAACGCGTCCGATGGGCTGCTGCCGTGCGCCGTGGGATTGGTCAGTGGATCGATGATCTTCAGCTGCTCGATGACAGAGCCTGGCCATCCATGGGTGACAATGAGCGGCAGCGCATCTTGGTGGACTGAACGAACATGAATAAAATGGATGGGAAGACCATCGATCTCGGTCATGAATTGCGGAAGGGAGTTCAATCTCGCCTCGCACTTGCGCCAATCGTACTCGGCTTGCCAGTACTGTGCGAGCTCCTGAACCATTGCCAGCGGCACGCCTTGAGAATCGTCGGCGACGGTCTCCTTTTCGGGCCAGCGGGTCCCAGCCAAACGACGGCGGAGGTCATCAAGGTCGGCTTCCCGAAAGCTGATCTTGAAGTTGCGGATGCTGTCGTCTGCTGCCCCCTCGCCTGACTGTGTGGGGCTGGCTGCGGAGGGGAGTATCGAGCCGGCAAGGCCGTAGGCGCCGGCGGCAGCCGCTGCAGCGAGCACTTCGCGCCGCGTGGGCGTTATGGATGAGGAAGTCATGGCGTAATCCTCTTGTTCGAGCAATCATTCGCCATGCTCAGGCCGACCTTTCGTGGCGGCCTAGCTGCAATCGGATCAGGCGTCTGGTCGAGCATTGAGCTTCGAGGATCAATCAGCCAAGCGAAAGAATGCCCACGAGTGCAGATCCTAGCGGTGATGGTTATGCCAAACTTGGGTGATAAACCGTTCAGGCGAACCTCGTCGCCCGCAACCTGAAGCCCGACAGTTTCCTATCTTGCTCGAAAAAGCGCCGTCCATTGTTCCAGACATGGCGACAGCGCAGCCTGCCAAAACAATACTACAGAAAATGACTTCGGGACAGAGCGCGTTGATGGGTTTGGTGAGATCAAGTGTCAGGGACAGGCCAGCCTGAAACGCAAAATGGAGCCCCGCGCGGATGCAAAAATACCCGCCCCGGAGACCGAGGCGGGCGGTTTCTGGGAGGCGAAAGGCTCATTCGCAAGGGGAGTTTAGCTCCAGCGGAGCCGCCGGCCAGGCCTTAGATTGGAAGAGCCCGACCCGACGAACCGGATCGGGCTTAGCAATTACCCCGCGACGCAATCAATATCCCGGATCGCAGGTGCCATAGTAGTTGTAGGTGTAGGGGTCGCAGTACAGCGGCACGCCTAGACCGTACCAGCCCCAGCCGAAGCCGCTATTATCGAAGCCGTCGCCTCCGCCCTCATTGAACCCGTTGCGGAAGAAGTGCCGATTACGGGAGAAGCGGCCATCGTGGCGTTCGCCACGGAAGCCTTCACCGCGGAAGCCGTGAAAGCCACCGCCCATGCCATGGAATCCGCCATCGCCATGGAAGCCGCCACCGCCAAAGCCGTGGCCGCCGAAGCCTCCGCCGCCAAAGCTGCCACCGCCGAAGCCGTGCCCACCTCCACCGAAGCCGCCTCCGCCAAAGCCGCCACCGCCGCCAAAGCCTCCGTGTCCGCCTCCGCCGCCGCCGAAGCCGCCACCGCCGCCACCGTGGCCGCCGCCACCGCCACCGCCGTAGCCGCCCCCACCGCCGCCTCCGCCGCCGCGGATCAACTGCAGGCCGCTGCTGAAGCCATCGGAGGACTTGCGCATCAAGACGGCTGACTCAAACCTGCCCTGGCAGGCTGCCGAGGCGCAGGACGGGTTCCATGTATGGTCGTCTGCTGCGGGCTTTGCCGAAACCGTGTTGGAGATGCTCCCTGCAAAAGCAGGTGTGCCGACGAGTGCTCCAATGCTCAGCAATCCCGAACAAGCGAGTGTTGAGAGGTAGTGTCTCATTGTCTTCTCCAAGGGAAATTGTCCGTGGTTCTCAATGCCTTGCGACGATCGCAGGGAGGATGGGCCTCTACGCGATGATCGTGAGGGCTGGCCTTCAATCGGACGTTGCAAGCGAACGCATCGCGAACAGGAAAGTTCCCTGATGCTGAACGTTCTTATGGCACTTCATGGAAGCGCGCTTCCAGAACCTCTGGTCCGGCGATGAAGGCAAGATTAGGCGTCGGACCAACGACATACGCTTCGGTACGCCTCCGATGCGCGAGCATTTGTGATGCGAGCCTCGGCGGCCCTGCACAAAACGTTACCGAATTTGCAGCGCGGGCAATCTAGGCTGAACGCCGAAGTGCTGGCGTGTCTTATGCTGACAGCCATGCGCAGGTCGCGACAACCAGCGTTTCGACACCGGTTTGCAAAGTGGGGTGAAGAACGGGTGCGAATTTGGGGCTGTGGTTCACCGGAATCTCATTGAGCCGGTTTGCCTCTTTCGCCTTCGCGTAGAGTTCTGGATCGGTGCCGCCCACAAACCAGAAGACCGAGGGCACTTGCCATTCGGACCCGAACGATCCGAAATCCTCGCTGGCCGGCGCTGGCCCGGTTTCGCGGACGCGGTCTGCTCCGAAATACGCCCGGAACGCATTTCCGACCCGCTTGCTTGCGGCCCCATCGTTGACGTTGAGCGGATAGCTGTCGAGCGTTGTGATCTCGGGCGGGCGGGGCGCGCCGGAGGCCGCCGCTTCGGCGTTGACGATCCGTTCGATCGCAGCCAGGACACGGGCGCGAACGCCGGCGTCGAACGTCCGGACATTGAGCTTGATGATGGCTTCGTCGGGAATGACATTCTCCTTGGTGCCTGCCTGCAAGACGCCGACAGTCACGACGGCGGCTTCGGCGGCCGCCACCTCGCGCGACACAACGGTTTGAAGGCGCATGACCGTGGATGCGGCCATCACCACAGGGTCGATGCTCGCCTGCGGCATCGAGCCATGCGCGCCGCGTCCGAACATTCGGATCTGAAGACTGTCTGCTGCCGAGGTTATGGGGCCAACGCGCCCGGCGACGGTACCTGATGGTCCCACCATGACGTGCTGGCCGAGGATCACGTCGGGCTTTGGAAAGCGAGTAAACAGGCCATCGGCGATCATGGCCTGTGCGCCTTCCGCCGTTTCTTCCGCAGGCTGGAAGACCGCCATCAATGTGCCGTGCCAGGCTGCTCGCGCGTCGGCGAGCAGCCTGGCAGCACCGGCAAGCCAGGTTACGTGCATATCGTGGCCGCACATGTGCGAGACGGGAACCGTCTTGCCTTCTCGATCGCTGGCCGTGGCCTTGCTGGCATAGTCGAGGCCTGTCGCTTCCTGGATCGGCAGCGCATCCATATCGGCTCGCAGCATGACGGTTGGGCCATCGCCGTTGCGTAGCAGGCCAACCACGCCGGTCTTGCCGACGCCCGTGGTGACTTCATAGCCGGCCGCACGAAGACGGTCAGCCGCAAGACCTGCCGTGCGCGTCTCCTGCATCGACAGCTCCGGGTGTGAATGAATGTTTTTGTAGAGCGACGCCAAATCGGGAAGCATTCCGTCAAGATCACGCAATGCCCGATCGGCAGCCTTCGCTTCGCTTGTACCCATGGACGGCTTCCTGGCGCGCCTCACGTAAAGGGAGCCTTGGCCCGATTATTTCGGAAGACAAGTAACGTTGATTTGAAATCAACCTGACACGCCCTAGTCAGGGAGGTGACCTGACCCGGCATGACCGCAATTGGTCAAGGCACGGCAATGTTGGCGAAACAGCCCTGCCGCCCATCACGCTCGGTTGCGGTGGGCAGTTGAAACGGAAAGTGCGGTCGCTCAATCGTCACTTCTTCAGAAGGTGGCGCTGTGGCAATCCAAATACAGGTCATGACTATTTGCAGTTGCTTCTTTGTGGGTGAATTGTATCCGACTATTTTTCAGCTATGTTAGATTCACATAGATGAGGGGGAATGGCGGCAATGCGGACGGCGCTGTTTGGACTGATGGCATCCCTCTCGCTGTGTGGTCCGGTTGCCGCGGCAGATATAGCCGAGCCAGTTCCGATCGAAGCCGGCGGCTGGAAATACCAACTGACCATTTATGGCTGGGCGACGTCGCTGACGGGCGACGTGGGTATCCGAGATTTGCCGGTCGCCCACGTCGACGTGTCCTTTGCTGATATTCTCAGGCATCTTGACGGCGCGTTCATGGGCTCGATCTACGGGACCAACGGCGAATGGATGTTCCTGGCCGATCTGGTCTGGGCCAAGATCTCGGTCGACGCGACCGGCCCCAACTTCGGTACGGTCGGTTATGGGCAGACCCAGGCCATCGCTTCTGGAATCGTGGGCTATGCGCTTCCGGTCAACGTTCCAAATCTCGATGTGAGTGCGACAGCGGGCATCAGGTATAATTATCTCAAGGCGAACCTGGACGTTTCACCGGCGCAATTTCCGGACATTAGCCGCGAGGGCAAGCGCGACTGGGTCGATCCGACCGTCGGGCTCTTTATGCACTACGATTTCAACGATCGCTGGTTCGCCAATGGTCTGGCCGACGTTGGCGGATTTGGTGCCGGATCGAAAATTTCGGCGCAGGCGTTCGCCGCGGTCGGATACAATTGGAGCGAGAAGATCTCGACCGCGCTCGGCTATCGAGTCCTCTACACCGACTACGACAAGGATAACTTCCTCTATAAGGTGACCCAGTACGGGCCCTATGTTAGTCTCGGCATCCACTTTTGAACGCTGGCTGGAGCAGAGCACAGCGCCAGATTCGGCTAGCACAGTTCGAGGGCATGAACGAGAGCTGGCCCCCCGGTCTCAAGCCTTTTCGTCGAACGCGAAAATCCGCTTCCAATCGTTCTTCATGCTAATAGCGGCCCAACCCTTCTTCTTCGCTTCGTCGTAAAGTGCCTGGCTGAATGTCCCGATCTTGCTGTCCGGGAGCCCTTGCGCGGGGCCGTATGCATACTCTCGCCGACCATCATCGTGCAGAACAAGCATCATGAGTCGCTTGCCGGGCCCGACATCGGTGTACTCAAGCATCTCCCGGTCTCCGACCGAATTTCCGAACGCCGCGATAGGTTTTCGGCCGATCATCAAGTGGATGCTCTCCGGTTTGCCTGCCTTGTCGTCGTTAAGGAGCAGTTTTGGTTCTTTCGTCAGGAACGGCGTGCCGTCCTTACGGTATCCGAACTTCGTGCCGGCTGCGGTCCCAACCACCTGTTCTACCGGTACGCCGTAGACCTGATCGCTATAGACACGCACGAAGTCTTGGCCGCCGCCAGTCACGATGTAGGTCTTGTAGCCATTGCTGCGCAGATACTGCATTACTTCGAGCATTGGCTGATAGATGAGTTCGGTGTAGGGCCGCTTCCAACGCGCGTCCTTGGCCTCTATTAGCCATTTCCTCACCTCGGCTTCAAACTCGTCCACCGACATGCCGGTCAGCGTCGCAACGAGCACTTTTTCAAGCTCGTGCAATGAGAGTTCCGCTATTGCCTGGCGGTTGCCGGAAAGGACCGTCTTGAACGGCTCTACGCTTCTGAGTTTGGGGTTTTGCTCCGCCAAGAACGGCACACGGTCAAGGCAATAGACGACCTGCGAATAGATCGGATGTTCAACCCACATTGTGCCATCTTGGTCGAATGCGGCGATGCGATCTTCAGGGCGCACAAAATTGGCGTTTCCTTGGTCAGTCGTGTCCCGGACGAAATCGAGGATCGCTTGTTTGGCGGGACCATCATTCCATGAGGCAAGCGGCTCGTTCGATGTCGTTTGCGCTTGGATAGCTGAAGAGAGCAGCGTCCCTGAGAGCGTGGGAAGCAGCGCAATGCCGGAAATCACGACGCGGCGGTTGATGTCGAAGGACAAATGCTTGGACTTCATCTTCGGCCTCCAAGGGTTCTCAAGCCCCTCAAACCGTCAACGCAGCCGGGCCAACGGCACCGGCTGCGTTGACATTCTGTGGAGCAGGGCGCTTAGCCGCCACCGCCGCCGATATGCGGCTCCTTCTGCTCCATCAACTGCTGCTTCAGCAGCGGAACAGGATTGTCGGGATGCTGAAGGTTGGGCACCAGGTCATTCGATGCGCCGCCGACATAGCGCCTGATGCTGGGGTACTGCATGATCGACTTATCGAAATCGATGACCACCGGATAGATCAGCGACAGGGCCCAGCCGTTGTCCTCACCTGAGAAACGACCCGGCGAAGTCGTCAGCACGCGCGCGGGAGCCGCACCGTTGAAGACCATGTCGTATTTCTCATAGGGGTCCATGGTTAGGTTATAGAGGGCACCGATCGATCCCAGATTGGCAGTCGCGCCAAGCCAGGAGTCCTTCGCGGTCCAAAGGTATTTCCAGGCGATGTTGACCCATGGCTCCTTGGGATCGTCGCCGATATCTACACGTGCGCCCAGGAATTCCTCGCCATCGATATAGACCCATGATCTGCGCGCGGAATGCTGAGCCTTTCCGAGGATGTAGGCGCTGTTGTCGATGCTATCGAAGTAGATCGGCTTGCCGTCATTGCCGACCCAGTCGTGTGGGGGCAGAGTGAGGCCCACCAGCGTGGCCAGCGTTGCCCAGCAATCGATGTGCGACATCATTTCGTTGTACTGGACGCCGGCCGGAACATGACCAGGCCACCACATGATCCCAGGCACGCGCCAACCGCCTTCGAATGCCGATCCCTTTTCGCCGCGGAAGGGCGTTGTTCCGGCATCCGGATAGGCATCGAGCCAGGCACCGTTGTCGGCGGTCACGATAACGATCGTGTTGGGTGCCTCGGCCCGGATGGCGTCCATGATCCGGCCGATGTCGGTATCCATTTCCAACAGTGAATCTGAATAGTTGCCGAGCTTTGTCCGGCCCCTGAACTCTGGTGCCGGGTTCGTCGGGTTGTGCATCTTGATGAAGTTGACGTCCATGAAGAAGGGCTTGTCGCCCTTGGCATGCTGTTTGATGTAGTCGACAGCCGAGTTGGTTTGCCGGACGTCGAACGCGGCAAGCGAGTCGTACGTTATCGTGCCGACCATCCTGGCCTGCTGGCCTGCGGTTCCTTCCCATTCGCCCAGATTGACGACGTCGTCGTACATCTTGTTGAATTCCCGATTGTAGGATGGGAACCAGGGATGGAACGTGCTGTCTGTGTCACTATAGGCGTATACGCCGGCATAATAGGCCGCGAAGTGCTTCATTTCGTCGAAGCCATGTTCGGTCGGATAGGCGTCAGGCTTGTCGCCCAGATGCCATTTGCCGGAGAAATAGGTGGAGTAGCCATTCTTCTGGAAGAATTCCGCGATTGTCGGCGTCTCCTTGCGGATACGGTTTTCATCGCCGGGGGCAACCACGATCGAAAGCGCCGAGCGGATCGGGATGCGGCCGGTGATGAAGGAGGCGCGGCCGGCCGTGCAGCTTGCCTGCCCATACCAATTGGTGAAGACAGCGCCTTCCTTGGCGATCTTATCGACGCTTGGTGTCGGATGGCCGAGGCCAGCACCGCCTCCGGAATAAGCGCCGAAATCACTCCAGCCGGTGTCGTCGGTCATCAGCATGACGATGTTGGGGCGCCTTTCCTGTGCTTGCGCTAGACTTGAGAGCCCAGGCAAGCAGACCATGAATGCCCCGGCCGCCAGCACGCCAAGTGATCGCGACATGACCGTTGCTGAGAAGATTTCAATGCTCTTTCGTAGAATTGGATGGGAAAGTCCTGCAGAAGCGCTCGAGCCACATGACACTCTGTCGACCGCATCGGTTGGCTCGCTATGGTGGGCTTGTCCTGGCTTGTCTTGCATTGCACGCTCCTTCGATTGAGATCACCAATTCGAGTTGGCAGACATGCTCCCTCTCCTGGGCACTCCCTATTTCGATCGGAATTGCGCGATTGTCGCGCTCTCTTGAGCTCCCTGATTGGCTCAATGCATGCGAGGCCGCTTCGTCAGCCATTCGAGCCAGATGTTAAAATTGGTAACGGCAACAACAGCGAGTAATTAGGGTGGCTCCGACGAAGAGGAATAGTGCTGATCGCCTTGCGGAGCCGCTATTTTCTTCTTTGAGGACATCGTCCGTAGGGCTCATGATCGCATACTGGATTGACAACATACGCACTAAACAGGCTGACACGCATGTCGGGAATTTTACGATGGCCAGTTTTCGGAGATGAGAAGCAGGGCTGCGAAACTTCTGCCAGATGATCGTCGCGCAGCGTTGGGTGGAAATAGAGTTGGCCGGTTTCGGGGCTAGTTCCCATGACACAGGGAACCGGTCGCGCACGCTGTCAATGAAGAAGCCGCGTGGCGGGCGCACGGAGCCACGGCAACCAACTGGCGAGGCGGTAGTATGGTCGTAGTGTCATGGGGAGTTCTGCACTGTGGCTGTCTGCTCACCTTTTCGTGCTTTCGCAAAGCCGCGATCGGTAGCGATGAAACGTTCCAACATCGGCACGATCAGCCGGACCGGATCAGTGGCGGGTTGGTTGCTGTCGCGATCGAGGATATCCGCATAGGTCTTGAGGTCGCGGTGAAGGGACGCCGGAAGCTCCAGCGTCACCTTCACGGGCTTGTCGTCGGCGATCGGGCCGAGTTTCAGCTTGGTGGTCATGGCGTTCCTCCTCCATAGGGTTCAAGCACTAAGTCACGAGTGACGATGACGCGGACCGGGAAGCCGGCACGGATGGTGAGTGTCGGGGCGATGTCGAGCTGGTGGCGGATGATTTGCTGAGCGGCGTCGTTTATCGTGTCCTGGGCTCCGTTGCGGATAGCGCGCAGCAAACGGTCTTCGTCGTTGGTCGCGAGTTCTGTACCCACGCTAAGCAGGGTCGAGAGGCCGGTGGCCTTGGCCAGTTCCCACCAGTGGAAATCGACACCATCTTGCAGGCCCGCATAGCCTTCGGCATCGGCGCCGGGCTGGCGTTCGAGCACGATGGATCGGCCGTCCGGGAAGATAAGCCGGTTCCAGACAAGCAGGATGCGACGCTGCCCGAAGCCGACATCGTTGCTGTATTGACCGATGACGCGCGTTCCTTGGGGCACGAGCAGGAGGCGTCCCGTCGGGCTGTCATAGGTGTTTTCGGTGACCTGCGCGGTGATCTGTCCGGGAAGATCCGAGCGAATGCCGGTGATCAGCGCCGCCGAAATGACTGCGCCTGCCTGAAGCACATAGGGCGATACTGGAGCCGCGACGCGATCCGGCGAGACCGTGTGTTTATCGGGCATGGCATCGAGGAAGGCATTCTGCCGTTCGATGGCCGTCGGCGTTGATGGCTGCGGACCGAGACCGAGAGCAGTGAGATCCGACATCGACTGATTGGTGGAGATTGTCTGCGTGGTGGCAGGGGTGTCGCTCGTCACTGGGCGCGTTGCGGTTGGCGCAAAGAGCTTGGCCGTGCGCGCGGATTCCATCTCCTGCTGCCGATGCTGTTCCTCGGCCGTCAAACCCTGATCGGGCGTCGTGATCACAGGTGACTGTACGGCGTTCTGTGCATTGAGGATTGGCCCGCCTAGATCCCCGGGTAGGGGCGGACCGAGAATGGGACCAGTATAGTCACGAGGCAGTCCTGCGATCCCATCGGCGATGGCGCGGCCGTCCGTCGAGATCAGCTCCTCAGGTTTTCCGGCATTGCGGGTCTGGAGTGCATAGATCAGCACTCCGCCGAGACCTGCGCCGACGATGAGGCCGAGACCGGCCAGCACCTTGCGAGAGATCCGGGTCACCCGCGGCGGCTCCGGGCGAAGCCGCATCGCGGGTTCGCCGATGAGTGGCGAAGCACCGTCCGAGGACGGCGCTTCCTTTTCCTTTCCGAGATCGATCTCGTTCATCTCGCCGGCCTTCCGTCGGTGCGCACGATACGGATGCGCTTCTGGCGATCACCTGAGCCGAAGCGCAGTTCGGCGGCTGCGAAGAGCCGGTCGACGATCATGTGATGGCCGCGCACGCGATAGTTCACGAGCTCGGAGGTCTTGCCTTCAGGGCCGACGATGAAGAGCGGCGGCATTTCGCCCTGGCCGATGCCGCGCGGAAATTCGATGAAGACCTGGCGACCATCGTCAAACGCTCGCAGCGGCCGCCATGGTGCGCGGTCGCCGTTGATTGCGTAGCGGAAATTGACGTTGGCGAGATCAACGCCCGTCGATATCGGCTGCATGGCTTCGGCCTGCGCGTTCTGGCGACGAAGTGCAATGAGCTGGTCCTGCGGATACTGCCACGAAACGGAAGCCATGTAGGTCTTCTCGGTCGAGCGCAGCTCCATATGGTAGGTACGCAGATCGGTGTTGATCACGAGGTTGGTCGTCAGTTCCGGCCGCGTGGGCTTCACCAGAATGTGGATCTGTTTCGTAGCGCCAGAGCCGCTCTCCGTATCGCCAATGATCCAGCGAACGGTGTCACCGGCGGCGACTGGACCGGAACCGACGAGCTGTTCCCCGGGCTGCAACGCGATGTCGGTGATCTGGCCGACGGCGGTATAGACTTGATAGAGCGCGCCCTGCGTGAAGGAATAAACCTGCATCGAATTGATGAAGCCGTTGCGAACCGGCTGGACGCGGGCAGCGGCATTGGCCTGGCTGACGCGAGCCGTGGGATTGCTCGGCTCGGCGTCCTGTCGCTGCGTCTCAACGGGCTTCATCTGACCTGGCAACGGGAGCGGCTTCGGCAGTTCGATGACACGGACAGGCGCGGGCGGATCGACTGTTTGAACGGCGGGGGCAGCATTGTCGTATTCAATGTCCGGCGGCAGGTTCGTTTTCGCGCATCCGGTCAGGGCCGACGCCGCGAGCAGCAAAAGCGACACGGAGATTTTGCGGGGAGCCGGCCTGCTGGCTTCGCGGAAGGCGGGCGTCATTGTCCAAGCTCCTTCGACCAGTTGATGGCGTTGACGTAAATTCCGAGTGGATTGGCCCGGAGCTTTTCGGCGTTGTTCGGTGCCTGCACGACGACAGTGAGAATGGCGGTCCAACGGGAGGTCTCGACGAGCGAGCCGTCCTGATAGCGGCGCTCTGTCCAGGCGACGCGGAAGCTACTGGGTGAGGCGCGGATGACGCTTGAGACGTCGACGGCAATCTGTTGCTTGCCGACCTTCGTGAAGGGATTGTTGGCGCGGGCGTAGTCGTTAAGCGCCATGGCGCCCGCAGTCGTCGTGAAATCATAGGCGTGCAGCCAGTTTTGGCGGACAATGATCGCGTCGGCCGGGATCGAGCGGACCTGTTCGATGAAGTGGGCGAGATGCCAAGCGACTTGCGGATCGGTCGGCTGATAGTCGGCGACGGCCGGGGAGATGGCCTGCGCCTGTCCGAGGCGATCGATCTGAACGACCCAAGGAACGACGGTGCCGCGTGTAGACTGCCACATAAGCGCAGAGGCAAAACCACTGGCAAGAATAAGGCAGCCGAAAGCCATATAGCGCCAATTCTTGGCCTGCACTCGCGCGGAACCGATGCGCTCGTCCCATGCTTGGCCGGCGCGTTGATAGGGTGTCTCTGGCTCAGGCGTCGTTCCGTAGCGCGTCGATGGTCGTCGAAAGATGTTCATCGATCAGTTCCCCTCTGAGAGATTGATGGAAGAACCGCCGCCATGGCTGTCGCCGGAGCGGATGGCGTGGGCGCCGGTCTGGACGCCGTGGGAGATACGATGGGAGCGCTGCAGGCGCTTGGCCCAATCGGGCTGGCCCTTGGCTGCGTCGCTGAGCGAGGCGTCGTTGCTGGCCTCGGCAGCACCGCCGACTGTGCTCATGGTCGATGAACCGCCTGTGGTCTCGAAGGCGGACTTGACGCCCGAATCTGCGCTTGATCTCAGGGAAGCACCGGCGCGGAAAAAGGCGCGCTTGAGTGGTGAGGCGGCCGCGGACGCCCCTGTGCGCGCCACACCGCCCATGCCAAAGGCAATGCCGGCAGGGCCGGACTGACCAGCTGAGCCGAGCGTGTAGGCGGCTGACGCACCACCTGCGAGCGATGCCCCACCGCGGGCGGTCGCCGCGACACCCGAGGCGGCGGCTATACTCCCGCGCGCAGCAAGTCCGGCAGCTCCGCCAGCGGCGAACACCATGCCGCCAGCAGCAAGCCCAGTACCCACGGCCGCGCCCGCGCCCAGCTGAGGACCGCCAGAGACAAGGCCGTTGGCAATGCTGGGGCCGAAAATGCCAAGGCCGAGAAGGGAGAGCGCGGCGAGCACAATCGCCATTGCCTGATCGATAGTCGGTTTCTCGCTGCCGAAACCGGTCGTGAATTGGCTAAATAGCGTCGAGCCGATGCCGATGATGACGGCCAGGACTAGCACCTTGATACCGGCGGAGATGACGTTGCCAAGCACCCTCTCCGCCATGAAGGCGGACTTGCCAAAGAGGCCGAAGGGGATGAGCACGAAGCCTGCAAGCGTCGACAGCTTGAACTCGATCAGCGTGACGAAAAGTTGCACGGCCAGGATGAAGAAGGCGAGTATTACAAGCGCCCAGGCGAAGAGCAGGCAGGCGATCTGGACGAAGTTCTCGAAGAAGGAGATCCAGCCCATAAGACCGGAAATGGAATCGAGCAGCGGGCGCCCAGCATCGAGGCCGGTCTGAGCGACCTTGCCGGGCCGCAGTAGATCTTGCACGGAAAACCCTGTGCCACTTGCCTTCAGGCCGAGGCCGGAAAAGCTCTCGAAGACGATGCGGGAGAGGTTGTTCCAGTTGGAGATGAGATAGGCGAAGACGCCGACGAACAGCGTTTTCTTGACGAGCCGGGCGAGGATGTCGTCGTCGGCGCCCCAGCTCCAGAAGAGGGCAGCGAGAGTTACATCGATGACGATCAGCGTCGTTGCGATGAAGGCCACTTCACCGCTAAGGAGCCCGAAGCCGGAATCGATGTAGCGCGTGAACGTAGCGAGGAACTGGTCGATGACGCCGGTGCTGCCCATGACTACTGTACCCCCGGCGTCGGTGCTGTGAGAGACCGGGGCGCAACGGGCTTGGACGAAGTGGCGGCCGGCGGTGTTTTGAGCCCGAGGAAGCGGTCGCGCTGTTCGGCCCACAGACGCATGCATTCACGGTCTCGCAGAGCTGCTTCGCCGAGACCCTGACAGCGGCGAAGACCCTCTCGCAGCGGGCTCAGCGCGGTAGGCGCGATCACCTTCGGTTCCGTGACCTCCGGTTCTTCTTTCCTATTCATCTCCACCGCGGTCGCCGTGACGGCGACTGCGACGAAGACGATGGCGACAATGCGGGCGAGGGTTTGACCGTCCATCGTCATGCCCTCACTGATTGAACATCGTGACGTCGCTTGGTTGATAGCCGGAGCCGGGCGTCAGGAAGCGACGTCGCTGTTCGCGGCCCTGTTCGGCGGCTGCGGCGCGCTCGGCCTCGGTCAGCGCCTGGGCACGGCCCGCCGCCGCGACGACGGCCGTGAGGTCAGCGAGCTGCTGCGCCTGAAGGGCGAGAAGCTGGTTGCCAGCCTGGGTCGCCTGGAGAGCGCCGGTCGCGCCCTGGCTCTGGCCGATCAGCGCCGACATTTGCGCGCGGTTGGCCTCGATGTTGCCGACGACGCCGGCCTGCACGCGCATGGCGTCCTGCAAGCCACCGACCGTGTTCTGCCAGCGCGAGCGCGCGTCGGCGACAAGCTGCTGATCGGAGGTGGATAGCGAGATGTTCTTGTAGGACTGTTGGAAGGCGCGATCGATCTGTTGAACGTCGTAGGCGATGTTCTGCGCCTGCTGCAAAAGCTGCTGCGTCTTCTGGACGGACTGCTGTATCTGCTGGAGAGCGGAAAAGGGCAGGTTCGCGAGGTTGCGCGCCTGGTTGATAAGCATCTGCGCTTCGTTCTGAAGCGAGGTGACCTGATGCGTGATCTGCTCGAGCGAACGAGCGGCGGTCAACACATTCTGGGCATAGTTCGACGGGTCGAAGACGAATAGTGCGTGGGCTGGTGTGACCATGACCGGCATAGCCGCGGTCAGCGCGATGAACATCGTGGCGGCCATCAGGGCGGCGCGCATGCGGGGACGATGGCGGAACGTCATGACAAGATCTCCTGTTCGGTAGGGGGTGGAATGCCGGGCGCTTGGATACAGGCCGGCGCGACATTGGTGAGGTTCGGGATTAGATCTGCGGCCCAAGCGAGCTCACGGGCGCGCAGCCATTCGGCGAGGAAGCCGTTCGTACCGGTACGGGCATGGACTTGGCCGATTAGTGTCTGATCTTGCTTGGAGGAGGCCGCGCAGAACGCGAGCGCGACTTCGGACAGGCCGAGCTCGAAGAGCCGATTGCCGCGACGAGATTGGCAGTAGTAGTCACGCTTTGGCGTGGCCCGGGCCAGAATCTCGATCTGCCGATCGTTGAGGCCAAAGCGGCGGTAGATTGCCGTGATCTGCGGCTCGAGCGCGCGTTCGTTTGGTAGCAGTAGCCGCGTATGGCAGCTTTCGACGATTGCGGGCGCAATCGCCGAACCATCGATGTCGGACAGCGACTGCGTGGCGAAGATGACGCTGGCGTTCTTCTTGCGCAGCGTCTTCAGCCATTCTCGGATTTGGCCGGAAAAGCCGTCATCGTCGAGCGCAAGCCAGCCTTCGTCTATGATGATGAGCGTCGGCGAGCCGTCTAGCCGGTCCTCTATGCGGTGGAAGAGGTACGCAAGGACGGCGGGGGCGGCGCCAGTGCCTACCAGACCCTCGGTTTCGAAGGCTTGGACCGAAGCGGCGCCGAGACGCTCGAATTCTGCGTCGAGCAGGCGGCCATATGGACCGCCGACGCAATAGGGGCGAAGCGCCTGTTTCAGATCGTTCGATTGGAGCAGGACAGCGAGGCCGGTGATTGTGCGCTCGAGGACTGGGGCGCTGGCGAGAGACGTCAGCGCCGACCAGAGATGTTCCTTTACCTCCGGCGTGATCTTCACGTTCTCACGTGTGAGGATCGAGACCACCCAGCCGGCGGCCCAGGCGCGCTCCGGGATATGATGGATGCGCGCGAGTGGCTGGAGCTGGACGGCTTCGCTGACGTCTCCATTTAATCCGCCGCCAAGATCGTGCCAGTCGCCGCCCATGGCGAGCGTCGCGGCGCGGATCGAGCCGCCAAAATCGAAGGCGAAGATCTGGGAGCTGACATAGCGGCGGAACTGGAGCGCCATCAGCGCGAGCAGCACGGACTTGCCCGCACCCGTCGGGCCGACAATCAGCGTGTGGCCGACGTCACCGACGTGCAATGAGAGCCGGAACGGGGTCGACCCTTCGGTCTTGCCGAACAACAGAGGTGGAGCCGCAAAGTGCTCGTCCCGTTCCGGCCCCGCCCACACCGCCGAAAGCGGAACCATGTGGGCGAGATTGATGGTGGAGATCGGCGGTTGCCGGACATTTGCGTAGACATGACCGGGCAAGGAGCCAAGCCAGGCGTCGACCGCGTTGATGGTTTCGACCATCGAGGTGAAATCGCGACCCTGGATGACCTTCTCGGCAAGCCGCAGCTTCTCGTCGGCGGTGCGCGGATCGGCATCCCAGACGGTCAGCGTGGCGGTCACGTAAGCCTGACCGGCGTAATCGGCGCCAAGCTCCTGAAGGGCGAGATCCGCGTCCGCCGCTTTGTTGGCGGCGTCGGTGTCGACCAAAGCGGACGCTTCGTTGGTCATAACCTCCTTGAGGATCGCCGCGATCGATTTGCGCTTGGCGAACCACTGGCGGCGGATCTTTGTCATCAGGCGGGTTGCGTCGATCTTGTCGAGCAGGATGGCCCTCGTCGACCAGCGATACGGAAAGGCCAGACGGTTGAGCTCGTCGAGAACCCCCGGCGTTGTGGCGGTCGGAAAGCCGACGATGGTGAGAATGCGAAGATGCTGATCGCCGAGGCGCGGCTCCAGTCCGCCGGTCAACGACTGATCGGCGAGCAGCGAGTCGAGATGCATTGGCGTTTCGGGAACGCGGACGCGATGGCGTTTGGTCGAAACGCAGGCATGTAAAAAGGTCAGCGTCTCGGCGTCATTGAGCCAGGCGCAATCGGGCATGAAGCCCTCGACGAGCTGCAGCACGCGGTCTGTGCGGTCGATGAAGTTGGCGACGATTTCATGCGGATCGACGCCGGGTTCGGTCTTGCCTTCGTAGAGCCAGGCCTCAGCGCGGGCGGCGTCCTCGGTCGGAGGGAGATATGTGAAGGACAGGAAGTAGCTGGACTCGTAATGCGCGCCGGCCTCTTCGAAGCCGGCCTTCCGTTCCGCATCGACGAGCGCGGAGGCGGCATCGGCGAACGTGCTCTCCGGATAGGAGCTGGCGGCGTGGCGCTGCGCTTCGACGAAGATCGCCCAGCCGGAGCCGAGACGACGGAAGGCATTGTTGAGACGGCCAGCAACGGCAACGAGTTCTGCAGCAACGGCGCTGTCGAGGTCGGGGCCGCGGAAGCGGGCTGTGCGCTGGAGGCTGCCGTCCTTATTGAGGACGATGCCTTGGCGCACCAGCGCTGCCCAGGGCAGGAAGTCCGATAGGCGGGCATTGCGGTTGCGATATTCGGCAAGGTTCATCATGGCTGCCACCTCACGCTCTGAGGTGGCCGGGGATGCGCAAATGCCTGCGGACCACGTCGACGAACATCGGATCGCGCTTGGCCGCCCAGACGGCCCCTAGGTGTCCGATGAGGCCGAGCGCGATTCCGACGAGCCAAAGCCGCAGACCTAGGCCAAGGGCAGCGGCCAGCGTGCCGTTGAAAATGGCAATCGAGCGCGGCGCGCCGCCGAGGAGAATGTGTTCGGTGAGCGCCCTATGGACGGGCGCGCTGAATCCAATGACCGGCTCTTCCATCAGACTAGCGCTCCGCCGCCGAAGGAGAAGAACGACAGGAAAAAGCTCGATGCGGCGAAGGCGATCGAGAGACCGAAGACGATCTGGATCAGGCGACGGAAGCCACCTGAGGTGTCCCCGAAGGCAAGTCCTAGGCCGGTGACGATGATGATGATCACCGCGATGATCTTGGCCACTGGCCCCTCGACCGACTGCAGGATTTGTTGCAGCGGCTGTTCCCAGGGCATGGACGAGCCCGAGGCGTGTGCTGCCGGCGCGGCGGCGAGCGCGAAGACGGTGACCGAGCTGAATGCCGCGATACGGCGCGCTGCGCGGGCGGAGGACAGAGTCATGCGGAGGCTCCTTCGTTGGCGGGGGTGATGGAGGTGATGCGGTAGTCGCCGTCGGGGCCAAGCCCTTCGACACGGGCGAGTTCAGCCAGCCGGCGCTGCGAGCCGCGGCCGGAGAGCACGACGACGAGATCGATGGTCCCGGCGATCAAAGCGCGTGGGACGGTGACGACGGCTTCCTGGATGAGCTGTTCGAGGCGGCGGAGCGCACCGATGCCCGAGCCGGCATGGATAGTACCGATGCCGCCGGGATGACCGGTCCCCCAGGCTTTGAGCAGGTCGAGCGCTTCCGAGCCGCGCACCTCGCCGACGGGGATTCGGTCGGGGCGCAGGCGTAGCGAGGAGCGGACGAGATCGGAGAGCGAGACAATTCCGTCCTTGGTGCGCAGCGCCACGAGATTGGGCGCCGCGCATTGCAGCTCACGGGTATCTTCGATCAGAACGACGCGATCCGAGGTCTTGGCCACCTCGGCGAGAAGCGCGTTTGTAAGCGTCGTCTTGCCGGTCGATGTCCCACCGGCAACGAGGATGTTGGCCCGGGCGGCGACGGCTTCGCGCAGCGCCACCGCCTGCTCGGCCTTCATGATTCCAGCGGCGACATAGTCGTCGAGCGTGAAGATGGCGGCTGCCGGCTTGCGGATCGCGAAGGCTGGCGCCGCCACCACCGGAGGCAAAAGGCCCTCGAACCTCTCTCCCGTCTCGGGAAGCTCGGCAGAGACGCGCGGATTGCCTGGATGAACTTCGGCGCCGACGTGATGAGCTACCAGGCGAACGATGCGTTCGCCGTCGGCTGCCGAGAGCGTCTGGCCGGTGTCCTCGAGCCCCCCGGAGAGACGGTCGATCCAGAGCCGCCCATCGGGATTGAGCATCACTTCGACGATTGACGGCTCCTCGAGGAAACCGGCGATCGCCGGACCGAGCGCCGTGCGCAGCATGCGCGCACCACGCAAAGTCGCTTCGGAATTTTCTTGGGAAGTCGCCACGTCGTCCCCGTCCTTGTGCGGGTGGCGCGGCGCGCGACCCTGGATCGGGGATAATTAATGGAGCCAGATATCTGGCCGCTTCAATAGATTTGAGCGGTCGTCGTAGTGTAGCGTGCAAATACAGGCGAACGGCGGAGTTGTACGTGGAGCAAGTGCTGTCCGACGACACCACAGTCTGAGTCTGCGTGATACCGCTTTGCTCGGGGTCGGTATCGTCGTTCTGCCCGACTTCATGGACGGGGAGGACATCAGCCAGGGCCGGCTCGTACGCGGTCGGGATATCAGCACGATACAGTTGCAGGCGGTCTATCCGGTCAATCGCCATATTGCGGTGAAGGTTTCGCCGCTTCGTCGCATTCCTGGCGGAGAAGCCACGGCCCTAAGTAAACGAGGCATACCCCAGCGAACAACTCGCGTTACGAGCGTATTTGTCGGCGCTATCTCGGCCATCGCGCCGGCGCATTCCAAGTCGTCGAAACCAGTACCATTCGCATACGGGGGATCCACGTGCATTCGCCCGCGCTCATTCCCGTATACCGCTTGGTGGGCCGCCGAGAACATCGTTGGGAATTTCTCGCAGGAAGCTCTGGCCTTTCTGCAGGCGCCTTCCGAGGGTTTCCACGAAGCCGTCGAAGCGTTCGCGCCCCTTCGCTTGGGCCGCGGCCTGCGCTTCGGGCGGCAGGGGCGGGGTGATCGACAGCCAGAAACGTATAAAAAGGGCGAGCGTTTCGGCCGTGACGCCGAGATCTCGTTCCATGCGCTGAACCTGTCGCGTGAGACGATCGAGGCGTCGGGCGAACGCTGCCTCCCGAGCGTCGGCGTGGTCTGGCGACAGAAACGACGCAACAGCGGCTTCGACAATCGCGGATCTCGGCAGCTTCTTCCGGTCAGCCAGTTCGTTGATGCGGCCGATTAGCTCCACCGGCAGAGTGAGGTTGATACGGTTGCGCATGGTGTCCTCCTAGAGCTCCATACCGTCGCCTGGATCGAGTGCGGCTTGGCGAGCAATCTGGCGGCGCAACGCCTGGCGTTGAAGCGCAGCGTCTTCCGGCTCGTCGTCGACAAAATGCGCAAACTCATCGGCGGGGCGTTGGTCAGTAGACTCCCTCACGATGGCAACATGATCGGGAAGTTCGGGCTCCCGGCGCAGGCCTGCATTAGCGCCATCGGGGGTCTTGGCCGCCATCGGCACCGCATCGGGCTTCTGGGGCTGAAGGGGCGACCAGTTATCGGTGTGAATTGTCCTGCCAGACTTCTTCGGGTCCGGTGGCGAAAGTACGCGCTCGCGAAAGCGGGCGTCCTCGAAATAGCGTGCTTTCTTTGCCCGGATTGGCGGGGTGCCTGCGATCATGACGATCTCGTCGGCCGGCGGAAATTGCATCACCTCACCTGGGGTGAGAAGTGGGCGGGCCGTCTCGGAGCGAGAGACCATCAGATGACCGAGCCAGGGCGAGAGGCGATGTCCGGCATAGTTCTTCATAGCCTTCATCTCGGTTGCTGTACCGAGGGCATCTGACACGCGTTTTGCAGTTCGCTCGTCGTTGGTCGCGAAGCTGATGCGCACGTGGCAGTTGTCGAGGATCGAGTTGTTGGCGCCGTAGGCTTTTTCGATCTGGTTCAGCGATTGAGCGATCAGGAAACTCTTGATGCCGTAGCCGGCCATGAAGGCGAGGGCAGATTCGAAGAAGTCGAGACGCCCAAGGGCGGGGAACTCGTCGAGCATCATGAGGATGCGGTGCTTGCGTTCCTTGGCATGCAGGTCCTCGGTGAGCCGTCGCCCAATCTGGTTAAGGACGAGTCGGATGAGTGGCTTGGTGCGGGAAATATCCGAGGGCGGCACCACCAAGTAGAGCGTGGCCGGCTTTGCGCCCGTGGCGAGGTCTGCGATGCGCCAGTCGCAGCGACTTGTTACTTCCGCAACCACGGGATCGCGATAGAGGCCGAGGAAGGACATGGCGGTCGAAAGTACGCCCGAGCGCTCGTTGTCGGATTTGTTGAGGAGCTCTCGCGCAGTCGCAGCTACAACCGGGTGCGGTCCGGCTTCGCCCAGATGGCGAGTGGTCATCATAGCGACAAGCGTTGCTTCGATCGGACGGCGTGGATCGGACAGGACGGCGGCGACGCCGGCGAGTGTCTTGTTTTCCTCGGCATAGAGGACGTGTAGGATCGCGCCGACCAGGAGCGAGTGGCTGGTCTTTTCCCAGTGGTTGCGCTTGTCGAGTGAGCCCTCCGGATCGACCAAAACGTCGGCGACGTTCTGCACGTCGCGGACTTCCCAATCCCCTCGCCGGACCTCCAGCAGGGGATTGTAGGCGGCGGAATTGGGATTGGTCGGATCGAACAGCAATACGCGGCCGTGTCGGGAGCGGAAGCCAGCAGTGAGCTTCCAGTTCTCGCCTTTGATGTCGTGGACTATGACGGATCCTGGCCAGGTCAGCAGAGTCGGAACGACAAGGCCGATGCCCTTGCCCGAGCGGGTCGGGGCAAAGCACAACACATGCTCGGGTCCATCGTGGCGCAAGTAGTCCCGCTCCAGCCGACCTAGGACCACACCATCGGCGCCTAGTAGCCCTGCCGCTTTCACTTCCTTCTTCTCCGCCCATCGCGCCGAGCCGTATGTCTGGACGTTCTTGGCCTCGCGGGCACGCCAGACCGACATGCCGATGGCGACCGCGATCGCGATGAAGCCGCCGGAGGCCGCGATAATCCCGCCCTTCGTGAAAATCTCCGGTGCGTAAGCATCGTAGAAATACCACCACCAGAAGATCGTGGGCGGATAGTACACGGGGACTCCGGCGAGCACGAACCAGGGCGTACCAAGCTGCGACTGAAACCCGAGCTTCCACGCGACATATTGTGTAGCGGCCCAGGTGGTAGCAATCACTATAAGGAAAACTACCGCGATTTGGCCCCAGAGGATTTTGGTCGCTGACATGGCGAGATCCTTTCTTGTCGTTGTCAGAAGCCGAGGTCGCGCTTGCGGCCGATCGACCATTCGATGCCGCCGCCGTGCTTGGTGACGCCGGTGACGTGCTGGCCGAGCCTGCAATCAAGATCGCGCGCCCAGGGCACGAGCTGGAAGCCGAGGCCTCCACTTTCGCCAAGAACTTCGATCATGCCGAAGCGCCCGGAGGTAAGGCTAAGGCGTCGGCGTAGGGTGCCGGCGACATGCTCGCCGGCATGTGCCTTCACATGCGGCAAGCCGGTCTCCTTCGAAAGTTTCTCGCCGACGGCGTCGAGCTCGCGGCGGCGCAGTGTGGCAAGGAGGTCCCGCTGCATCACGATGCGCTGGCCGTCGCGCCGCGCGAGGTCCTGATCGACGAGATACTCGGCGCGTGCCTGCATTGCGTCACGGACCTCACGGCCGAAGCCGCTCTGGGCGAGCGGCATGGACGGGCGATCGACGAGGCGATGGTCGAGCCACGTCGCGCCGGGCGCGGTGACCTGGGCCTGAAGGTCGAGATCGGAACGGACAGCGAGGACGAGCGTCGGGCGCCGATCGTCCGGGCCGCCGAAACGGCGGACCTCGACGAGGCCGCCATTGGCCGGCGCCTGATCGAAGGCTTCGACGCCACGGAAACGGAGGTAATGGGCGCGCCCGTCGACGCCGTCAATGACGGCGTAGGCTTCGCCGGTCAGCTCGTTGAAGAGGCCGCGATCGACCAACCGCCCGATGATCGTAGCGCCGGGCGCGCCGCCGTCGACAACATAGTCGGCGACGCCGCGATCTTGGCCGCGCTCGGTGAAGGCGCGATGCATGGTCTTGATGACGTCGCCGCGGATGCCAAGGTCGCGCAAGGTGCGTTCCGCCTCGAGCCCGAGGACCCACTGGCCGGGTTCGCCCTGTATGGCAAGCCCCATCTTCTCAATGTGCTGGAGTCGACCGATCATGAGCCGGCGAAGTTCGGGATCGGACGGGCCGGTCGGGTCGGGTCTGAGATCGATGTAGCCGGTCTCGTCGGCCGTGCGCTGGATTTCCGCGTCGATCCGCGTCCAGCGCCCGGCGGTGAGGTCGTTTTCCAGCGCGTTGCGGATTTCGTGCTCGGGCTTGGGGCCAAGCTCGATGTCGACAAGATCTCCGGCGCGGGAGCGCAGACCGTGGCTGATGTAGTCGCGCGCGATCACCAGATCGCTGCCGGCGTCGTCGACGCCACGCACGAGCAGATGCACATGCGGGTTGTCGGTGTTCCAGTGATCAACGGCGATCCAGTCGAGACGCGTGCCGAGGTCGGCTTCCATCTGGCGGGCGAGATCGCGCGTGAACGCCTTGAGGTCGGTCATCTCGGCCGCGTCCTCCGGCGCGACGATGAAGCGGAAGTGATGTCGGTCGTCCTGGCAGCGATTGGCAAAGGCGCGGTCGTCGGCGCGATCGGTATTGGCATCGAACATCACGCCCTTCTCGCCGTCGCGGCTGACGCCTTCGCGCTTGAGATAGGAGACGTGCGCGATGAGCGGTGCGGCGCGGAACGCTCGGCCCCGGTGACGCGCGACGCGTGCGGCAACCACAACTCGGCGAGAGCCGCCGAACAGTCGCGAACGGCCAAAGGCATTGCGGCCGCGCCCGAAGGTGGAATGGCCGCGTCGCAAGCTGGTTGCAGTTTTGCAAAAGCCGCCCTCCATATGCCCTGCCTTCTGGGCGGCGCGCAGAACCTGCTGGATGAATCTTTTGGGCTTCGGCGCTCGCGTCGAACGGATGCGGCCCGGCCTGATCCGAAATTCGCTGTCGCCCTCGCTCATCGCGGCCGCCTCCCCATGGCGGAAGCAGGCTGTGCATTCAGAGCCGTTGTAATCGTTGGATAAATCCGGGCATCCTGCCCGCGACCGACCGCCGTGCGGGGAGAAAGACAAGTCATGTCAATGACTTGGTCTTCGACCGCGCTGGCGCTTTTATCTTGCCTTCGCCTGTCGCTTCTCCCCGCCCGACCCCCGAACTCTGCCCGCCCGTTCCAGAAGCCCACCAGGCCGCGCCTCACTGCGAAAGCCATCAGTGCAGCCCTCCTGCGCTGGTGCGCGCGGCAAAGAGGCCGTGAGCGCGCGGCGTGATGGCGGTGACAGTGCGCGCGGTGGCCGTCTCGCTGGCACTGCGATTGTCACCGCCAGATTGGGGCGGTACTGCCACGGCGATGCGCAAGGCGGCTGAAACGAAGAGCGGGGCTTGGCGCCACGCGAGCGCTTCTACGCTGCGCAAAGCGGCGGAGATCGGGGCAGGATCGGTCAGCGGTTCGCTGCCGACAACGGGGGCGAGCACTGCGACATAAGCGCGGGTCTCGGCGGGCAGCGGGCGTCCGCTAAGGTAGGCGGCGTAGCGCGCCGGCCCGGCATTGTACGCCGCGAGAAAGCCCGGCGCGCCGAAGCGATCGTGCAACTGACGCAGATAGGCGGTGCCCGCGAGGATGTTGTCGCGCGGGTCGAACGGGTCGTGGCCGAGCGACCATCGGGCGCGAAGCTCCTCCCAGGTTTCAGGCATGATCTGCATCAGACCGCGCGCGCCGGCGCCGGAGACGGCGCGGACGTTGCTGTCGCTCTCTTGGCGCATGACGGCGCGTATCCATGCGATAGGTACGCCGAAGCGCTTCGACGCTTCCGCCACATAAGCGTCATAGCAGTCGACGCACGCCGACCGCTCATCGGCGACCGCCTGCGCTACAGTGGGCGCGGTTGTGCCGGCCGCCAGGATGAGGGCGAAACGGAGAAGGCGGGCAAGACGGCGGGCAGGAGCTAGCCGTTCGGCGTCCGAGCGGCTGCGCAAGAAGCGCAGCCGGGGAGCGATTGGCGCGTAGCGGCGCATCATCGCTTATGCATTCTCGCCGCGTTCGTGCGGGCGGTTCCAATGCAGCGACCAGGACATCGCATCATCGCCGTTCTGGAACAGGCGGGCGCGGATCGGCTCGTCGAGGGTTGGATCGTCAAGCTGCAGCGAGATGTATTCGCCCGCCTTGTCGCTGCGGCGCGTCCAGCCCGCTCCGACCTCTGGCCCGTCTTCGGCGCCGCGATGAACGCGGTAGTCGGGCGCATTCTCGGCAGTGCTAGGTTCGGTGGGAACGATGGCGAGGTCGAGGTCAACGGTGAGGGTGCGCATGCGCCCTACAAAGCCGGTCGCCGCGCGTGTGAACTGTCCGATCTGTGCCATGGGTAGCTCCTGTTTTTGATGAGCGGTGAATAAGTTTGGCGGCAGGAGATGCGCCGCCGGTCGCGCACTCACCGCGTCGGTGCGCGCCATTCGAAGCGGCCATTGCCATCCTCGTCGGTCCACACAGGGACGGCGCGGCCGATGATCTGGTCAGTGACGGTGAGGCCGAAGTAGCGCCCGTCCAGACTGTCGCGGACGTTCCAGCTCATGAGGAAGATCTCGCCGGTCGGGACGCGGCGGCAGCCCTGCCAGACCGGCAGATCGCGGCCGGCGCGATCGCGCTCAAGCGCAGCGCCGGCCTCGACACCGTCGACTGTGATGGTGAGGTTCGTACGGCAGACGGTTTGACCAGACACCGCGCGAACGCGCTTCAAGAGCGGCACGCCCTTGGGCAGATAGCCGCGCTCGGCGAGGAATGTCGCAAGCGGCTCTGATGCGTGGACGGCAACGAGATCGGTGACCTCGAGCGGGCCGTCCACGGCGATCGTGTAGAGCCCGATCGGCGCACTCGCCGAGGCGTTCCAGAGGAGCTTGATAGGCATTGGCGTGAGCGCCGCATAGCCGGAGCTCATCGTCGCGAGCACGGTCGCTGCCAGAATGCTCGCGCGGCTCATGGCGCGGCCCTTTGGCGCAGAAGGAAGGCGCGATGCTGGTCGATCGAGTAGCCGCGTGGTTCCTGTCCTGCGGTCAGACGGTTGTGAACGTGCCGCCAATAGTCCGATGAAACCGCCTCCGGATCGATCTTGAGACGCTCGATGGCGTCGATCGCCTGGAGCACGCGCTCGACCTTTGGCCAGCCTTCGGACCTGAGCAGGATGTCGCCGCCGGGGTGAACGCAGGGCAGTGTCTGATAGGCTTGGTCGCGGCCGACGGTCGCCACAATGTCGAGGCGCGAAATGGCCGCGCCGAACTCGTTGCGCACCAGGGCGAAGACGGTGCCCGGCCGGAAGAAGAGGATGTGCCGGTGACGGTCGAGGATCCGGTCGTGCGCGGGCAAGCCGAAACGAACCCAGTGCTCGATCTTCTTTCCCACCCAGGTCAGCTCAACCTGAGTGAGATGGTCAGCAAGGCGTACGGTCGGCGTCGAGCTGCCGCGTTCCAAAGTACGGCCGTTAGCGAGAGTTCCTTGGAAAGACATGAGCCGTACCTCGTCGTGACGAAGATGGAGGGGATTGGCCGCAGCGGGGCTGATGGCGGCATTCTTGCACCGAGGCGACCCAAGGGCCGTCTTCTGACGCTGGAAGTGGCGGGTCCCGACGCCGCGACCGATGAGGAGCCACTGCGTCATCGGCGCGCGTTACGATCGGCGCAGGCCCGGCGGGATGGGCGTGTGGCGCTTGGACGACAGGACGGTGTTGCGTGGATCGGCGGTGGAGGTCACCGCGCCGCAATCGGCCCAGGCTTTAAGATCGTCGACGGCGTAGACGACGCGGCCGCCAAGTTTGCGATAGGTGGGACCTGTTCCGCAGGTGCGGTGTTTTTCGAGCGTTCTAGCCGACAAGCTCAGAAACGTAGCCGCTTCCTTCGTGCACAAGAAGCGCTGCGGCAAATCAGTGTCACGACTGTTCATCAGGCGTCTCCGTGCGGTCTGTGGGGGCTGTTGACGTTAAGCGGCGGACACGGGCGATGATGGAGAAGGGGTGCGGCGGCGTTCAGGTGCGATATGACCGGGCGCCATTGCGCACAGGGCAGTATCTGCGACCGTGACATAGCTAGGAGTGACGCCGCCGAAATCGGAGCAGCTGGCGATAGCCACCATCGATCATCTTGTAGCCGTCCCGCACGAGGCGAAGCGTTGCATAGCGAAACGGCGAGTCCTGCCAGTCCGAGGCGACGACAAAGCGTGGACCGAACAGCGCGTAAGCAATGTCGAAATAGGAGGCACCTTCGCTGCGGCCGTCGAGGGCGCGCAGCATGTGGCCAAGGCGCCTGCGCTGCGAAGACGTCAGGCGCTTGTCGGGCACACCGCGTCCATGGGCCAGCCTGATGAACCGACCGATCGCGGAAAGCCGTTCCGGCGCCTTTTCGTCGAGCGGCACGATGATTGCGAGGGGGCGTTTGCTCTTGGTGCCGCGAAGAAGCGCAAGCTGGCAGCCATTTGCACCCGATAGCGGACGCCTATGCTCTCCGAGCTCATCGCGTTGAGCAGCTGCCGCCGGCAGCGTGGGCAGGGCATCGTTGTCCTCGGCCAGCAGCGCCGGCGTGTTAATGAGCAGAATGACGCCGGGATCGATCTCGGGCGTCCAGTAGACCGCCTGTGCCGTTGCGGGTCGCTCAGGATTGGCTGGGAAATCGCAAGCCCCACCGTCGCCGAAGCCTGTCCAGAGATGGGGAATCTCGCTTGACGCCTGTACTCAGTAATTCTGCGAACTCGTGCTGATAGATTGGGTTCCTGCGCAAGAATTCCCAGGCGAGCGCATCGGCCGTTGCATGGCTTGTGAAATCGTAAGCGGTCGGGCTCCGCCACTGCGTCGAATTCGGCTTCATCCATCCCCCCTGCGATCACGGATCATCCCCGTAGGACAGGGTAAAATGCGAAGCTATCCTTGAAAGAAGCTATCCTTGAAAGTTGGGATTGACTGGCTGCAAGGGCCGGCTCGGCGGTTGCCCGGGTTGGGCAGCGCGCACGATGCCAGATCAGCCTCTAATCGCTGCTGGCCTTGTCATAAGCGACCACACCCGTCTTGCATCACATGCGCTCGACGTCGGTCACCAGCTTGAACAGGCAGTCGCCGGGCGCAGTGAGGGTCGGTGCGCGACGGCATGCGACGAGCCCGGACTGGCTGAAGCGGATTTGCGTTGGCGGCTGCTGGGGGCCTGCGATCGGATGGAGGACGCCGGCGCACTGGCCGGCGCATACCGTGTCGCCGATCTCGGCGGCGGGCTCGAAGAGGCCGTGGCTGGGCGCGTAGGTGAAGGCGCCCCGGCCGTCGACCCGCATCAGGCGGACGGGTGGCGCCGGTTCGGTTGCGGCATTGGGCAGAACGCCGATGTGCTTGAGGACGCGATGGAGGCCCTGCGTGGCGATGGCCTCGCCGGGTCGGGAGAAGGTGGCGCCGCCGCCAAGCTCGGTGGTGAGGGTCGGAACGCCGAGCGCCTGAGCGACGGCAGAAAGGGTCGTGGCCCCGCCGCCGCCTGAACCGTCGCTGATCGATCCGATGGGCGCGCCGAAGACTTGCATGAGCTCGATCAGCCATGCCGTTTCGGCCTCAGTGCCGCCCCGGACCAGGCAACAGGGAAGGTAGGCCAGCGACCGGCCGCCTGAGTGCAGGTCAATGACAAGATCGGCCAAGGGCAGCAGGACACTAGTGATGTAGTGGGCGATCATCTGTGTCGGGGTGCCGTTGGGGTCGCCCGGAAACAGCCGATTGAGATTGCCCGCGTCGAGCGGAGACAGGCGCCGGCCGGCGGCGACGGCGGGGTAATTGAGCGCAGGCAGGACGATGAGGCGGCCGCGCACTTCGCCCGGTTCGACCTGACGGGCGAGTTTGCTCAGTGCCACCTGACCTTCATATTCATCGCCGTGATTGCCGGCAATGAGCAGCGCCGTCGGGCCGTCGCCATTTTTGACGTAGGTGATCGGGATGGGGATGGTGCCATAGGCGGAGAGGTCGCTCGAGAACGGTAGCCGCAGCCAGTCGTGCCGCTTGCCGTCTTGGTCGAAGTCGAGGGTTGTCCAGAGGCGTGTTTCGCTCGCCAGCGCCGCCGTCATGTCAATGCAGCAGCGTGTTGAGGAAGGTGCGGGCGCGCGGATGGCTGGGGGTCGCAAAGAAGGTGGACGGCGCGGCCTGCTCAACGATGCGGCCCTGATCCATGAACACCACCTCATCTGCGACCTCTCGGGCAAAGCCCATCTCATGGGTGACGCAGATCATGGTCATGCCGTCTTGGGCAAGCCCAGTCATGACCTCGAGCACTTCCTTGATCATCTCGGGATCGAGCGCCGAGGTTGGCTCGTCGAACAGCATCAGGTGCGGGTTTAGGCACAGGGCGCGGGCGATCGCCACCCGCTGCTGCTGGCCGCCCGATAGCTGGGCGGGATATTTGCGCGCCTGGTCGGGAATGCGCACCTTATCGAGATGGTGATAGGCTAGGCTTTCGGCCTCGTGACGGGCCATGCCGGCCACACGGCGCAAGGCGAGGGTACAGTTTGCAAGTACCGTCAGGTGCGGAAACAGGTTAAAGCTCTGGAACACCATGCCAGTCCGCCTACGGGCAAGCGTGGTCTGCCGGGCATCATCGCCCAGCCTTATCCCGTCGAGCCGCACGGTGCCCCGCTGATAGGTTTCCAAGCCGTTGAGGCAGCGGATTAGAGTGGATTTACCCGAGCCGGATGGGCCGCAGATGACGATGCGGGCGCCGCGCTGTACGCTGAGGCTGATTTCTTGCAGCACATGGAAGGCGCCGTACCATTTGTGCAGCGCGGTGATCTCGACGGCGAGGTCTTGGGACGTGTCCTGCATTGGATAAAGATCCTTCTGAACGGAATTGAGGATGGCGCTGGTGCCGCAGAAACTAGCGCGAAGTGGGCGCCGACAGCCTACGCTCGAGCCATTTGACGGCCTGGGCGATCGCCAGCGCGAGCGCCAGGAAGATGAGGCCGGCGACGGTCAGCGGCTCGGCGTAGCGGTAGGTCTCGGAGGCGATATCGAAGGCCTGGCCGAGCATCTCGGGCACGGCCAGCACTGCCAGATAAGGCGTCGCCTTGAGGATCGAGACGAAGTAATTGCCCATCGGGGCGGCGATGTTGCGTAGCATCTGCGGCGCGATGACGAAGATGATCGAGTCGAGCCGGCCGAGGCCAAGGGCTCTCGCCGCTTCCTGCTGGCCTTTGGCGATGGCATCAATCCCGGCCTTGAACACCTCGGCGAGATAGCCGCTGTAGTAGAGGCTGAGGCCGGTGATGCCGACCGTCAGGGCGCTAAGGCGCAGGCCGTAAAAGGGCAGGATGAAGTAGAGGCAGTAGAGCCAAACCAGCACTGGGGTGGCACGGATGAAGTCGATCAGGAAGCGGACGACAAGGCCGAGAATGCCGCCTGGCCGCCGCAGGATCTCGAGACAAAAGCCGAACGTGGCGGCGCCAAGGCAGCTTGCTAAGGCGACAAGCAGTGTCATGCCGATGGCGCCCAGGATCGCCGGCACCGTCGACAGCGCAAAGTCGATATCAAAGCCCATGGCGCGCCTCCCGTGCCGGGTTTACGCGGCGCTCTAGCCAGCGCCCCACAAGCGCGATCGGATAGCAGGCGACGAAATAGGCCAGGAGCAGCGAGAGGTAGATCGGCACCGGCTCATACGCGATCTGGGCAATCTCCTTGGCGCGGAAGGTCATGTCAGTCAGCGTGATCAGGGACACCAGCGATGTCGCTTTGACCAACTGAATGACCAGGTTGATGAAGGTCGGGCTCATGGCAACCAGCGCCTGCGGCAGCTCGATACGCAAAAGGATTGCTTGGCGCGACAGCCCGAGCGCCTGTCCGGCCTCCTTCTGACCACGGTCGAGCGCCTGCAGCCCGGCGCGCACTGCCTGGCTGGCATATCCGCCGACGTTGAGCCCCAGTACCATGGCGCCGACGGCCATGGCCGGCAGCGTCACCCCAATCACCGGCATGGCATAGTAGAACACGAAAAGCAGGATGATGACGGCCGAGCTGCGCCAGAACTCGATCACTGCGGTGACGATAACGCGGGCCAAGCCAGTCGTCAGATATTGCGCGACGCCGAAGACCAGCCCGAAGGGTATCGCAAACACTAGGCCGTAAAGGGTGACGGAAGCGGTGACACGGAACCCCTGCAGGATGCCGAGCCAGATATCGAGCATACTCATTGGCCAGGACCTGCTTTTGCGCCGCTGCTACAGAGCTGCTCGGCCGTCAATGTGTCGGGAACGGTTTCCGGCTCGCCGAAGCCGTATTTGGCCATGATGCGGGCGACTGTCCCGTCCTTCTTGAGAGCGGCAAGCTGCTGATCATAGAGCGCCCGCAAGTCTTCGTCCTGCTTCCGAAAGGCGACGGCGTTATAGTTGACCTGGTCATCGGCGACCGCGAAAGGGTTGGCGCGTTCCAGGCCGGGTGCCTTGCCGCCCGCCAGAAGGCCTATCACCGTGGGTGAGGAGAGGACGACGACATCGATACGACCGGCGCGCAGGGCCGAGACGTTCGATTCTATGTCGGGGAACAGGAGCATGCGATCGTCGGGTACGCCCGCGGCAACGGCGTTCCGGATGACCACGCTGCCACGACCTGCGCCCATGACGATATTGGGATTGGCTGCGATATCCTGATAGCCGTGGATTTGCTTCGGATTGCCGGCAAGCACGATCGCAGCATCCAGCTCCTTGAGGTCGGGCATGCCGAACAAAACCTGCTTGCAGCGCTCCGGTGTGATCGACAGGCCAGAGGCGACGACATCAAACCTTCCCGCTAGCAGGCCGGGGATCAGGGCGCCGAACTCAGTCACCCTTATGTCGAGCTCCTTGACCCCGAGTCCGGCAAATGCGGCTCTCAGCAAATCTGGATGCCAGCCGGTGGCCTCGCCGGTCGTCTCATCGCGATAGCCCCACGGCGTTCGATTATGGATGCCGATGACGATCTTGCCCTCGCGCAAGATGCGTTCCTTCGTCGTTTCTGCAAGTGCAGTGTGGCTGGCGACTGGTAGAGCAAACACAGCCAGAGTCATGAACAGGACGGCCCGAAGCGAGTGAAATACACGGTTCATTCTTGTCTCCCATTTGGTGAAGCTGCTGACACGGCGGTGCCTTTGGGGCCTTCTGACCGCGACGAGAATGCAGGGCAGGCGACGAAGAGCAGGATGATGACGATGAAGCTGCGCCAAACTTCGATCACTGCAGCGATGCGGTAGTGTGCTGAGCCAGACATCGAGCATGCTCATTGGCCAGCGCCTGCCTGTTTGCCGCCGCCGCAGAGCCGCTCGGCCGTCATCATCTCAGGAACGGTTTCCGGCTCGCCAAAGCCGTATTTGGCCATGATGCGGGTGACCGTTCCGTCCCGCCGCAGGGTGGCAAGCCGTTCGTCATAGAGTGTTCTCAAATCCGCGTCCTCCTTGCGAAAGGCGACGGCGGCATAGTTGGCCTGTTCGTCAGCGACCACGAAGGGGCTGGCGCGTTCGAGGCTCGGTGCCTTGCCGCCCGCCAAAAGGCCGATCACTGTCGGCGAGGACAAAACCGCGACGTCGATGCGACCGGCACGCAGGGCCGAGACGTTCGATTCAATGTCGGGAAACAGAAGCATGTGATCGCTGGGTACGCCCGCCTCAATGGCGTTCCGGGTGACGACGCTGCCACGGCCTGCGCCCATGACGATGTTCGGATTGGCGGCGATATCCTGATAGCCGTGGATCTGCTTCGGGTTGCCGGCAAGTACGATCGCGGCATCCGGCACCTTGAGGTCCGGCGTGCCGAACAAAACCTGCTGGCAGCGTTCCGGCGTGATCGCCAAGCCCGACGCGACGGCATCGAACCTTCCCGCGAGCAGGCCTGGGATCAGGGCGCCGAACTCGGTCACCCTTATGTCGAGTTCCTTGACGCCGAGCCCGGAAAAGGCTGCCTTGAGCAAATCCGGATGCCAGCCGGTAGCTGCGCCGGTCACCTCATCGCGATAGCCCCAGGGCGAGCGGTTGTGGATGCCAACGACGATCTTGCCTTCGCGCAGTATGCGCTCCTTCGTCGTTTCGGCTAAGGCCGCACCACTGGCGGCTGCCAGCGCAAACATCGCCAGGGCCATGTATAGCCCGGCTCGCATCGCGCGAAATCCACGTTTCATTGTTGTCTCCCATTTTGTGAATTGCTGCCGCGGCGGTGCTTTTGAGGCCTTCTGGCTGCGACGAAGGTCTTGGGCTGGAGGTGCTCCTCTGATCGAAGGCAAGCGCGGGCTGTCGCTATGCGCGCCCTTGTGACGATGACCGCCGCGATGTGAGCGATGGCGGCGAACACCGGTCCCGGTTGGTGAGCGTTTTCAAGTCCGCCAGCACCGAACGAAGCTGCGGCCAAGGAAAGCCAGACGGAGTGTCACCGACCTCGCTCTCCAGCAAGACGACTTCCAGCTTGGCGATTAGCCCGTCGACGGACCGCGCCGGTGTCCGTGCGAGCTCGTCGAGCAGCAGCTCAGCCGCTTCCGCGGCACGCTCTTCGGCATCCTTCGTTTTCGAATAGCGGAGATCGCCGCTTTCCCAACGGGCAGATTCAGAGAGGTCGTCGGGGGCAGGGGAGGCGGGATAGCCTACCGTCCGAGCGAGCCTGTTCTCCAGCCGCTGCTGGCGGCGGCACAGGGCTAGGCATCTGGCGTGGGCATCGCGCCAAGCGCGAGCCAAAGTGAAAGCCGGGTCCGCCTTGGCCTCCGCACCTCCTCTCCGGGTATCCGGTTCACACTGCCGGATATCCGTAGCCATGATATTTATTGTCTTTCGTCCGCGGGTGACGAAAGCCATAGTCGTGGTATTGTCGGAATCAGCCATGATCCGAGCTCCACTCAGCTTGGGTTGCGGCTAGGTTGGGCAAGGTGCAGCAACACCTTGCTCAGCCGCTTATGTTAGCCAATTAGGCTGACTTTTACCGGAAAGTCAACCAGAAAGACTGACTTTATTGATGGGTGTTATTACAGCGGAGCAATGCCGTGGTGCTAGAGCGATGCTCGGTTGGAGCCAAACCGAGCTGGCTGAAGCGGCAAGAGTTTCCAGAGCTACTGTTGTTGATTTTGAACGAGGAGCTCGCATTCCCCATCGAAGCAATCTCACTGCGATACGTCGGGCTTTGGAAACGGGTGGTATCGAGTTCGTGGCGGAAAACGGAGTGCTACTGAAGCGCGCGAGCCAGGCAGCGAGCGAGGACGACGAAGAAGCCGTTCGCGAGTCGCCTTGATCCAGTGATTTCGACATTGGTGCAAAAGATTCGGTCATCGGATGCAAAATTAGAGCGCCATTTTTCCGCAGCCCTTCTGAAGTAAGACCGCAAGCTCACAAGTTTCAGCAGGTGATGGCCCTGAATATCGACCGACAACGCGGCTTGTGAGCCGACGTGTGGCGGAACGAGCGTGAATTTGCCGACATGACAACGAGCGGCGGGATCAAGAGTACAACTTTCCGCCTCAATGAACGGCGATTGCCTGCAACCTGCAGCGCCCCGCCCGGATCAACCGGGCGGAGCCTCTGTGGGTCGGCTTACTCGCCGCTGCGGCGGCTCGGCCGCGACCAGATCAGGCTGTAGGTCTCGCCGTCATCGTCGTTGAAGAGGTTAGCGAAGATCGGGGCGTTGAAGCTCGGATCGTCGAGCTTGAGGCCCAGATAGTCGCGGCCCTCGTTGGAGCGCTTGGCCCAGGCGGCGCCGATCTCGGCGCGGCCGACGAAGACCCGGTGGCTGGGGGCGCTGTCGCCGCTGGTGCGGGTTTCGGGGACGATACGCACGCCCCTGGCCCGGACGCTGAGGGTGACGATGTCGCCGGTGAACTCGTTGTTGCCGGTCTTCTTGAAGGTGCCAATGGTCGCCATGGTGGTTCTCCTTGATCCTGTCTATTGCGAGCCCGCACCATTGCGGTCTAGATGGGAATCGGCAGGCCGAAGGCGATCGCCGGCGCACCCATGGGCCGCAGCGAAGCGGAGGATGGCGCGGGCGCGGCTTTGTTGGGGGGCGAGGAATGCCGGCGCAGCCGGCAGGGGAAGAAAGCCGTGCTGCGCCGTTGCGTCAAAGGCGATCGAGGCTTCAGCCGGTCTTCGGCCAGATACACCCATCGATGAGACCGCTTTGATGCGCTCACTGTGACGGATGGGCATCGGGGCGACCAGCCTAGCGGCCTCACCGCATCCTGATCCTATCCGGCAATGGCGGTTCACCCTCGGATTGTCTGATGCTCGACGGCTGGCCTCTGCTGGCGCCTATCGCCGGGGTGGTTCGCGCCATTGGATGACGCCCTTGGTGCCATGGCCGTTTTCGACTGTCGTCCCTGATGCTGCCCGCCCCGGTCCTCGCTTCGATAAGGGGCGTCGTGTCGGAGCCGGCCCGAACGCTGACTGCTCCTCAACGGCGCCTTGCGCCAACCTCTTCGATGATCAGGTCCGTGCGCTCGAGTGTGCTCCGTCCACCATGCCTTGCTCTGCGATCAGGCTCACACGATGTCCTGCCTTTTCGGTTCGGGCGCGGCCATCGCCGTAATGCAAAGGGCCGCCCCTATGCCAATGGCGACTCGCGCTCACGAAGCAAAAGGCAATCTCCCAGGGTTCAGCGGGCATTAGATGCGTTACAAGGCCGTGGGTCGCGGTCAGTCGGGAATGATTGCAGATGCGACGAATGCGATGGCGACAAGCAGCCCGATGACGATACTGCCTTGAACGCCGGCCCCGCCATTGTGATCACGGGCGATGAGTTAGAGAAAGTCGTTGCCGAGCTGAAACTCCCTGCAATTAGCAACGGGGACTGTCACGCAATTAATTCTACCCTATAAATCATTGATCTATCGCTGACGTTTGTCGAGGGGCAGCCATGTCCGAGGCTAAACGCATGACGGTCTTGGTCGTAAGCACAGCCGCCTTCATGGCGTGCTTTGCCGCATGGATGATGTTCGGCGTTATAGGCATCCCACTGCGCGATCAGTTGCAGCTCAACTCGACGGAGTTCGGGCTGCTTACGGCGACGCCGGTGTTGACCGGCTCGATCTTTCGTCTGCCACTCGGTATCTGGACCGATCGTTTCGGCGGCCGCATTGTCATGTTCTTGTTGCTGATCATATGCGCTGTACCGCTGTGGCTCGCCTCCTATGCCAGCGAACTCTGGCAGTTTCTCCTGCTCGGGCTCGCGCTAGGCTTGGTTGGCGCATCCTTCTCAGTCGGCACGCCCTATGTCGCCCGCTTCTTCCCTCCGGAACGCCGCGGCTTTGCCATGGGCTTCTTTGGAGCCGGCACGGTGGGGGCCGCGCTCAACATGTTCATCGCGCCAGTATTGATGAACAATTTCGGTTGGCAGGCGGTGCCGCGTTTTTATGCGGTGTTGCTCCTCATCATCGCAATCGTATTCTGGTTCCTCGCCGCGCCCGATCCTGGGGCAGGTAAAGCCACCTCGCTCCGATCACAGCTTGCGGTCATGAGCGATCGTCGAGTGTGGAAGTATTGCCAGTATTATTCGATCGTCTTTGGCGGTTTTACCGCACTGTCGATCTGGATGCCGCAATATTATGTGCGCGAATATGGCTTCTCGATTGCGGTTGCCTCACTTCTGGCAGCTTGCTTTTCGCTGCCCGGTGGTGCGCTTCGCGCCGTGGGCGGCCTGCTCGCGGATCGGTTCGGCGCCCACAACGTCACCTGGTGGGTCCTGTGGGTGGCGTGGGTTGCCCTCTTTTTTCTGTCCTATCCGCACACCGAATTCGCCATTCGCACGGTCGACGGCTATCGCCAATTCACGATAGCACTGACGCCTTGGGTGTTTACGCCATTGCTTTTCGTCGTTGGCGTGACCTTTGCCTTCGGCATGGCGTCCACCTTCAAATATATCGGCGACGACTTTCCGGAGAACCTGGGCGTCGTCAGTGGCCTCGTCGGCATGGTCGGGGGACTCGGCGGTTTCCTGTTGCCGATCATGTTTGGCGGCCTGCTGGACTGGCTCGGCTTCAATTCGAGCTGCTTCATGCTGCTCTATGGCGTCGTCTCGGTGTCGCTGATGCTCAGCTACCTGACCGAGGTACGCCAGGCGCCGGTCATGGGGCATGACGACCACGACATGGTGGTGTCGCCGCGCTTGAACAAGGAGCCCGCGCAATGAGCCATTTTCTCGACCGGATGACTTATCTCACCCGTCGCCGTGGCACATTCGCCGATGGGCTTGGCGAACTGCGCGACGAGGATCGCATCTGGGAAGAAGGCTATCGCGAGCGCTGGCAGCACGACAAGATCGTACGCTCCACCCACGGCGTGAACTGTACCGGTTCCTGCTCGTGGAAGATCTACGTCAAGAGCGGGCTCGTCACCTGGGAGACGCAACAGACCGACTATCCGCGCACCCGTCCCGGAATGCCGAACCACGAGCCACGTGGCTGCTCGCGCGGCGCTTCTTATAGCTGGTATCTCTACAGTGCCAGCCGCATCAAATATCCAATGGTACGCGGCCGCCTCGTCAAGGCATGGCGCGAGGCGCGCAAGACACTTGCGCCCGTGGAGGCCTGGACCGCGATCGTCGAGAACCCCGGGACGGCAAGGTCGTACAAATCCATGCGAGGGCGAGGTGGCTTCGTCCGCTCCAACTGGGAAGAGGTGAGCGAGATCATCGCCGCCGCCAATGTCTACACCATCAAGACCTATGGTCCGGACCGGGTGGTGGGTTTCTCACCCATTCCGGCGATGTCGATGGTCTCCTATGCCTCAGGCTCGCGCTACATCAGTTTGCTCGGCGGCACCCTGCTTTCCTTCTACGATTGGTATTGCGATCTGCCGCCATCGAGCCCGCAGACATGGGGTGAGCAGACCGACGTGCCGGAATCCGCCGACTGGTACAATTCCGGCTACATCATCGCCTGGGGTTCGAACGTGCCGCAGACCCGCACGCCCGATGCGCATTTCTTTGTCGAGGCGCGCTACAATGGAACCCGCATCATTGCGGTGACGCCGGACTACGCCGAGGTCGCCAAGTTCGCCGATCTGTGGCTGCACCCCAAGCAGGGCACGGATGCGGCTCTCGCCATGGCCATGGGGCATGTGATCCTGAAGGAGTTCTTCCTCGACCGGCAGGTTCCCTACTTCCAAGACTATTGCCGCCGCTACACCGACCTGCCCATGTTGGTCATGCTCAAACAGCAGGGCGACCGCTGGGTGGCCGATCGTTACCTACGCCGCAGCGATCTGCCGGGGGCACCGAAGTCGGATAATTCCGCCTGGAAGACCATGGCGCTGAACGAGGAAAGCGGCGAGCTGGTCGTGCCGCAGGGATCGATCGGCTACCGCTGGCCGAAAGACGAGGACCCCGCGGGCAAGTGGAATCTGGAGCCGAAGGACGGCGAGACGGGCGAGGATGTCAGCCTGGCGCTCTCGCTTCTGGGCAAACATGACGACACGCTTGCCGTGACGTTCCCCTATTTCGGCGGACGCGCGCACGAGCACTTCACCGACAATCCGCAGGATGGCGGCGATACGCTGACGCGTAACGTGCCGGTACGCCGCGTCAAGCTGGCGAGGGGCGAGGCGCGCGTCGCCACGGTCTTCGATCTCATGTGTGCGCATTATGGGCTGGACCGCGGCCTTGGCGGCGCTGCAGCGAAATCCTACGACGACAATGTGCCCTATACGCCGGCCTGGCAGGAGACGATCACTGGTGTGCCGTCGGAGCATGCCATAACCGTCGCACGCGGCTTCGCCACAAATGCCGAGAAGACCAAGGGCCGGTCCATGGTGATCATCGGTGCCGGCATGAACCACTGGTATCACCAGGACATGAACTATCGCAGCATCATCAACATGCTGATGATGTGCGGCACGGTCGGCGTCTCCGGGGGCGGCTGGGCCCATTATGTCGGGCAGGAGAAGCTACGGCCGCAGACTGGCTGGACTATGCTCGCTTTCGGTCTGGACTGGGCGCGCCCGCCGCGCCAGATGAACGGCACCTCCTTCTTTTACGCCCATACCGACCAGTGGCGCTACGAGCGTCTGAACGTCTCCGAAATTCTCTCGCCGCTCGTGAATCCTGCCGACTATCGCGGCAGCTTCATCGACATGAACGTAAAGGCAGAGCGCATGGGCTGGCTGCCCTCCGCGCCACAGTTCAACGTCAACCCGCTGGGGATTGCCGCACAGGCGGAGAAGGCAGGCATTCCGATCAAGGACCATGTTGTGGCTGCATTAAAGTCAGGCGATATACGCTTGGCCTGCGAAGACCCCGACAATCCGGTCAATTTCCCGCGCAACCTGTTCATCTGGCGCTCGAACCTTTTCGGATCGTCCGGCAAGGGGCACGAGTATTTTCTTCGTCATCTGCTCGGCACGCGCCACGGCCTGCAGGGTAAGGATCTGGGCGAAACCGATGGCGAGAAGCCCAATGATGTCGTCTGGCGCGATCCGGCTCCGGAGGGCAAACTCGATCTCGTCACGACGCTCGATTTTCGTATGTCCACGAGTTGTCTGTACTCCGACATCGTGCTGCCGACGGCCACCTGGTACGAGAAGAATGACCTAAATACTTCCGACATGCATCCCTTCATCCATCCGCTGTCGGCAGCGGTGGATCCGGTGTGGGAGGCGCGCAGCGACTGGGAGACATACAAGACCATCGCCAGGCGCTTTTCGGAACTGGCCGTCGGCCATCTCGGCGTCGAGCAGGACGTCGTGCTGGCACCGATCCAGCACGACACGCCCGGTGAACTCGCCCAGCCGGTCGACGTCAAAGACTGGAAGAAGGGTGAGTGCGATCTGGTGCCTGGCGTCACCGCACCGCAGGTCGTCACGGTCGAGCGCGATTATCCGAATGTCTACCGCCGCTTTACATCGCTTGGTCCCCTCGCTGACAAGCTCGGCAATGGTGGCAAGGGCATAAGCTGGAATACCGAGGCCGAGGTGAAGGGCCTTGGCGACCTCAACTACCGCGTCAACGATGGCGGGCCGACCCAGGGGCGCCCACGCATCGAAAGCGACATAGATGCTGCCGAGACCATTCTTTATCTCGCGCCGGAAACCAACGGCGAGGTGGCGGTGAAGGCGTGGGCGGCGCTTGGCAAGGTGACCGGTCGGGATCATACCCATCTCGCCGAAACGCGCGAGGACGAGAAAATCCGCTTCCGTGATCTGCAGGCTCAACCGCGCAAGATCATTTCCTCGCCTACCTGGTCGGGCATCGAAAGCGAGCATGTCAGCTATACGGCCGGCTACACCAATGTGAATGAGCTGATCCCCTGGCGCACCGTTACAGGCCGCCAGCAGTTCTATCAGGATCACCGCTGGCTGCGCGATTTCGGCGAAGGCTTTGCGCTTTACCGGCCGCCTGTCGACACCCGCACGGTGAACAGCATGCTAGGCAAGCACGGCAATGGTGAAACCGAGATCGTGCTCAATTTCATCACGCCGCACCAGAAATGGGGCATCCACTCTACCTACACCGACAACCTGCTGATGCTGACGCTATCGCGCGGTGGGCCGATTGTTTGGATCTCGGAAACAGACGCTAAGAGCGCCGGCATCGTCGACAATGACTGGATAGAACTGTTCAACCTGAACGGTGCGATCGTGGCGCGCGCGGTGGTGAGCCAGCGCGTCCAGCCCGGCATGTGCATGATGTACCACGCGCAGGAAAAGATAGTGAACGTGCCAGGCTCGCAGATCACCGGCCAGCGCGGCGGCATCCACAATTCGGTGACGCGCGCTGTGCTGAAGCCCACTCATATGGTCGGCGGCTATGCCCATCTTTCCTATGGGTTCAATTACTATGGCACGGTTGGCTCGAACCGTGATGAGTTCGTCATCGTGCGCAAGCTCAATCGTATTGACTGGCTCGATCACTCCAATCCGGTCGATCCGGCGCAGAAGGAGGCGGCACCATGAAAATTCGCGCGCAGATCGCGATGGTGATGAATCTCGACAAGTGCATCGGCTGTCACACCTGTTCGGTCACCTGCAAGAATGTGTGGACCTCGCGCCAGGGCATGGAATACGCCTGGTACAACAATGTCGAGACCAAGCCTGGCATTGGCTACCCGAAGGATTGGGAAAACCAGGAACGCTGGCAGGGGGGCTGGCGACGCAAGAAGAACGGCAAGATCGTGCCTCGGCAAGGCGGCCGGCTTTCTATCCTGGCCAAGATCTTCGCCAATCCCCGCCTGCCCGAGATCGATGACTATTACGAGCCCTTCACCTTCGACTACGAGCATCTGCAGAACGCGCCGGAGCTGGCGACCACGCCTGTGGCGCGGCCGCTCTCGCTGATCTCGGGCCAGCCGATGGAAAAGATCGAGTGGGGGCCGAACTGGGAGGAGATCCTCGGCGGCGAGTTCGACAAGCGCTCGCAGGATTACAACTTCGAGGCCGTGCAGAAGGACATTTACGGCCAGTTCGAAAACACTTTCATGATGTATCTGCCGAGGATTTGCGAGCACTGCCTCAATCCAAGCTGCGTCGCCTCTTGCCCGTCAGGCTCAATTTACAAGCGCGAAGAGGACGGCATCGTCCTCATCGACCAGGACAAGTGCCGCGGCTGGCGCATGTGCGTGTCTGGCTGCCCCTACAAGAAGATCTATTACAACTGGACCTCCGGAAAGGCCGAGAAGTGCATCTTCTGCTATCCGCGCATTGAGGCCGGCCAGCCCACGGTCTGCTCGGAGACCTGTGTTGGGCGCATCCGTTATCTCGGCGTATTGCTCTACGATGCCGATGGCATCGAGAAGGCTGCTTCGACCGAGGACACACAGGATCTGTACGAAGAGCAACTGAAGCTGTTCCTCGATCCGAATGACCCCGAAATTGAGGCCCAGGCACGCGCGGACGGCGTGCCGGATGCCTGGATCGAGGCCGCCAAGCGCTCTCCCACCTACAAGATGGCGGTCGACTGGCGCGTGGCGTTTCCGCTTCACCCGGAATATCGCACCCTGCCGATGGTCTGGTACGTGCCGCCGCTTTCGCCGATCCAGTCCCATGCAAATTCAGGCGCGATCGAGACGGTGGGCGAACTGCCGGATGTACGTTCGCTGCGCATTCCCGTGCGCTACCTCGCCAACCTGCTGACGGCGGGCGAAGAAGCTCCCATCGTCAGTGCGCTGGAGCGCCTGTTCGCCATGCGCATCCATTTCCGTCAGCGCCAGCTCGGCGAGGGCGACGGACAGACAGTACTCGACCAGGCCGGCCTCTCGCTCGCGCAGGTGGAGGAGATGCACCGCTATCTCGCCATAGCCAATTACGAGGACCGCTTCGTCATCCCCACCGGCCACCGCGAATTGGCAGAGGATGCCTACGGCCTGAAAGGCTCCTGCGGCTTCACCTTCGGCAATGGCTGCGATTTTGGCCCGCCGCACTCCTCGCTCTTCGGCGGCAAAATGGGACGTCGCAAGCTCAATCCCATTCGTCCTCTGGACACTTGAGCTATGCCGATGATCCTTTTCAAGGCGTTCAGCGCGCTGCTTTCCTATCCCACCGCCGATATGCGCGCGGCATTGGCTGAGATTTCTCGCGTGGTCGAGGCTTCGCCATTGATCTCGGCCAGGGAGAAACGTGAACTAGGGGCGCTGATGCGCGAGTTGGGCGAAGGGGACACGCTCACCGCCGAGGCCCGCTATGTCGATCTGTTCGACAGAGGGCGGTCGCTTTCGCTGCATCTTTTTGAACATCTGCATGGCGAAAGCCGGGATCGCGGCGCAGCGATGGTGGAGCTGAAGCAGCTCTACGAAGCCGCCGGCTTCGAGCTGGTCAGTCACGAACTGCCGGATTACCTGCCGGTGGTGCTGGAATATCTGAGCTGCCGCGACCTGAGCGAGGCGCGCGACCTGCTGGCCGACTGTGCCCATATACTGGCCGCCATCACCCGTTCGCTGATTGCCCGACAGAGCCGTTATGCGGCTGTCCTACAGGCGCTGCTCGTGATCGCCGGAGAAAAGCCGCTAAACGCAGCCGAGATCAAGCCGGTGAAGGAGCATCATGCCGCGCTCGATCGCGACTGGGCCGAACAGCCGGCCTTCGAGGAGCCGCCTGGCGGCCGCCCCAAGCCCTGAGGAAAGGGAGGAATGCCGTGTCCGAAAACCATCTCAACACGCTTCTTTTCGGAATCTATCCCTATGTCTGTCTGGTGGTGCTGCTGCTCGGCAGCCTGATCCGCTTCGACCGGGAGCCCTATACCTGGAAGAGCGATTCCTCGCAGATGCTGCGCGCGGGCCAGTTGCGCCTCGGCTCCAACCTGTTCCACTACGGTGTCATCGTGGTCATCCTCGGCCACTTCGTCGGCTTTCTCGCGCCGCACTGGTTGGTCTCGCCCTTCCTTTCGCCGATCATGCACCAGTTGCTTGCCATGATCGTCGGCGGCATCGCAGGGCTGATCGCCATAATCGGTCTGTCGATGCTCATCTATCGCCGCCTGGCGGACCCACGCATCAGGCTCAACAGCCGCAAATGGGACATCGCCGTGGTCGTCATGATCTGGCTGCAGCTTGCGCTGGGGCTGCTCACCGTACCGCTTTCGGCCTTTCACATGGACGGCGTGCTGTTTGAGACGTTAACCAGCTACGTGAAGGGCATCGTCACGCTCGACATGAACGCCTCTTCCTACATGATCGGCGTGCCGCTGACCTACAAGCTGCACATTCTGCTCGGCTTCACCCTGTTCCTGATCTCGCCCTTCACCCGCATGATCCACATCTGGAGCGGCGTGGGCGCACTTGCCTACCTGTTCCGGCCCTATCAGATCGTGCGAACGCCGCAGACGCGCGCCAAGGAGCCGATACGCCCATGACCGCTTATGTGAATGGCGTCCCGGTTCCGGGTGACGTGGAAGATGCGAAGCTCGCTGTCGTGCGTGAATTGCTGCGGCAACGTGCAGTCGAGGCTGGCTTTCTAGACCCTGGTGCCATCGACAATGAGGTTGTGGAAGCGGCAATCGAAAAGCTGCTGGCGCAGGACGTGCAGGTTCCGACGCCGAGCGAAGCCGAATGCCAACGCTATTATGAAGCGCATCTGGAAGAATTCCGCTCGGGCGATTTGGTCCACGCGCGCCACATCCTGTTCCAGGTGACGCCTTCGGTGAACATTGCCGTCATTCGCGCCCGCGCCGAGCAGGCACTCAACGAGCTTCTGGCCGACCCGGAGCGCTTTGCCGAGATGGCGCGCGAGCTTTCCAACTGCCCGTCGGGCGAGCAGGGCGGCAATCTCGGCCAGATCGGCCGCGGCGACATGGTGCCGGAATTCGAGAGTGCGCTGTTCCGTATCGACGCGCTCGGCATTCTGCCGCATCTGGTGAAAACCCGTTTCGGCTTTCACATCGTTTCAGTGGACCGGAGCATTCCAGGCGTGGACATTCCCTTCGAGCACGCGCGCGAGCAGATCGCTGAAGCGCTTAGTGCCACTGTGGAGGAACGGGCGCTGCGCCAATATATCGCCATCCTCGCAGGGCGAGCGGAACTCCTGGGGGTTGAGATTGATGCTGCTGACACCCCGTTGGTGCAGTAGCCTCCTGAGAGATGTCAAGTTAACTTCGCGGGGCTGAAACTTTTTGGGAGAACTGCGGGCTCAGGCAGCCATGTCGCTGGTCAGGGGGCTGTCAGGTCAACGTCTGAAATTTAAGGCTCGGCTTGGGAGCACCGTTCAGGCCCCGGAAGGCTGAACGCTTGTAGCGAGGCGGAACGGTCTGCATCACCCCACGGACGCGGCGAGGGCGCCATCCTAACATGACATCTCCATCCGGCGCTATAGCGGCCCTTCTATCGTTGGCGTGGGATCGCCCTTCCAGATCATGCGATAAACGGATCCCTGCCTGACCGACTGCACCGCTGCAGGCCTTAGCGCAACGAGGCAGATACCATCCTCGTGCCGCACAGAAGGATAGATGATGCCATTTAGTCCCTCGGCGCGAGCGCTGTCAGCAAGTGCGTTTCCTATTGGGTAGGCCCTGGTTTGGTCGGGATCAAGCGATGGATGATCTGGCACTTGTCGAAGATCGAGGAAGTCTCCAGCGAGGCTGCAAAACATCTCCGCATACTCGACCGTAGCGTTATAGTCGCCGGCTTCTGCGAGGGCGTTGGTCAAATGAAAGCCAACCTCGTGGAGGCAGGTTTCAACTTCGAGCGCCGCATACCAGGCGCCACGGTCCGGTCCGCTAAAACGGTTCGGTTGCCGGGGTTTGGCATAGGCGAACGACGCGTTGATAAATGGCGCATGCGGCACGTCGTAGACGAGTTCATTGGCTGCCAGTCCGGAAATCCCTTTGTCCTGTGCGATCAACCTCGTGCTGGTTGCCCCCTCAATCTCAGCCAGAAGTTCCAGTTCATCCTGGTCATCGACCAGTGGGAGAAGCACTGCCTCGCGAAGGCGGGCAGTCGTCACAAGCCGGACAGTCTTTGGGAACGCCTCGGTGACGACAGGTACACCTTCGATCGACAATCAAAGGCCTCCACGAACTGCGTCGACATATCTGCGCACCTCAAGCATTTGGGGAATGCCGCCCTTCAGCATCGACGCGATCGGGCTCATCCGCCCGAAGAGTGGCCCCCTGTTCTCGAGTTTCGGCCAGCGGTCAGCCATGTCGTCAGCAAACAACAGATGCAACCCCTTGTAGATTCCGACCATTGCCGAGATGCGGGTCAACTGGTCCTGGCTGAGATGCTTGTCTTTTCCCTCCTGCTTCAAACGCTCCCAGGTGCTTGTAGAAACGTCGAGCAGTGCTGCGGCCTGTTGACCCGTCAGGCCCCAACTTTCGACCAGGCGCTTGTATGCCTTGAGTGCCACTTTCGAGAGCCGCTGCCGATCAGCTTCGGCCGAGAAGTCCTGTCGTTCGGGAAGAGCTGAAATTGGATGAGCAGTTGCTAGCATTGCACTCTCCATCATTTGATGGTTCATTTATATATCAAATGATGATGACCTGTCCAGAATGCAAGGCTTGAAGCACGATGTGGCCTTCCCTGTTGCACTTGTCCGAAAAGGATGTGCAACCGATTTCGCAGGGCAGCGCTCCATGGTTACGTCCTGCGATGCGCGGCGGTGGTGTGCTAGCCAGCGTCACCAGGAGGCGGTGAGGTGTCCGTCGCGCGACTTCACAACGCGCGTTCCGAGTTGTCGGCTTTCGCGATCAAGGGTCTGGCATATCCATGTGGCGTCCTCGGTCGAGGGATGCGCAAGCCGAAACCGCAGAATCCGCAAGGGAACGATTTCAAGTTTGGCAAGGTCGCCGCTCTTTGCATCTATGTCGACCAGATACATGAGGGGCAGATCGTCTCTGAATTCCTCATAGCCGGCGATGCCTTCGTAGTCGTTCACGAAATCCCCGCACCCGTGGAGGATCAGCCTGTTTCGGTAGATCTCGATGGCCCTTGGGTGATGCGAGGAATGTCCGTGAAAAACCGACACGCCTGCTTTTTCGATGAGCAGGTGGGCAAATCTCCGTGCATCGTCGGGGATCTCGTAACCCCAATTCGAACCCCAATGCACGGACGCGACGATCACGTCTCCTGGCTGCCGAGCAGCTGAAATACCTTCCGAGACCGCGGTAGCGGTGGCTTCTGACAAATCCGGCAGGACGTTAACGCCGGGAGCTTCCGATGTTGCTGCCCAATTCTCGGGCGTGCCGCTCGTGACTGACGCAAAAGAGAAGACAAGCACGCGGCCCTTGTTTGCCAGATCGAGCACTGCCGGCGCGCTGGCCTGATCGCGTTCGCGACCAGCGCCAGCATGTTTGATGTGAAGCCGATCGAGCACCTGCATTGTATCCAGAAGGCCCGCGATCCCCCAATCGAGCACGTGATTATTGGCAAGCGTGCAGCAATCGATCCCCGCGGCGACAAGGCAGTCTGCATTCTCGGGACTGACTCGATAGTTGATACCCTTTGGTATGTAGCTTTCGCTGCGCGTGATGCTGGTCTCAAGGTTGACAATGCATGCGTCAGGATTGCTATGTCTCAATTCTTCGAGGGCCACGCCCCAGATATAAGTCGGTGCCACACGCCTCGGGATCGGACCATGCAACCTCTCGGCCAGCTTGATATAGCCGGTCGCCGAAAGCATGGCTCTTTCGTGCAAGGCCGGATCGCATGGGTTGGCCATGATCTGGTCGATGCCACGTCCAATCATGACATCTCCGCATAAGAAGAGGCGCACTGGCCCGCTGGTGTGGGCCTCATCTGCAGACTCGGGCTCACGGCTTGAATTGAGGGACACAGGGCATAGCTTTCATTCCAACCGCAACAGGCGCCCGGTTTCATAATTCTAATGAACGAAAGCTGCCTCGAAACCGTTCCTTCTTCATAAAGGAGCAAGGTCATGAAACATGGTGAAGGCGGCAACTCATCCCGTGGCCCTGACGTCACCGATGTGGAGATCGTGCCACTTCATCTTCCGGGCTGCTTGCGCCTACCTCCGAACCCGTTCGGGATTGTCGTCTTTGCACATGGCAGTGGCTCGAGCAGGCTCAGTCCGCGCAATGTCTACGTTGCGGAGGCCTTGGGTCGGACCGGTCTTGGCACGCTGCTCTTCGATCTCCTTTCACCGGACGAGGAACTGAACCGAGCCAATGTGTTCAACATTCCGCTTTTGTCTCGCCGCCTCACTGCCGCGGTCGAATGGACGGGAGAGGCCGCGCAGACGATGGGATTGCCGATGGGGTTGTTCGGGGCAAGCACCGGGGCCGCGGCGGCACTTGTTGCAGCCGCGCGGCTGGGGGATCAAGTCGCGGCCGTGGTTTCACGCGGTGGACGTCCCGATCTGGCAGGAGCCGCCCTCGAAGAAGTCCGGGCGCCCACTCTCCTGATTGTCGGCGGCAACGATACCGAAGTGATCCGCTTGAACAAGGCGGCATTTGCCAGACTTGCCGGCCCCAGCCAGTTGGCAATCATTCCTGGCGCAACGCATCTCTTTTCCGAACCCGGGGCGCTCGATGCCGTGGTCGAGGCAGCGCGAGACTGGTTCGGGCGCTATATGGGCCGCGAGGGCGCTTCCGGCTAAGAGATGGCCGGGCCGCTAGGACCCGCCATCTGCTTCTAGAATCGTAGCAGGCGCCGCGGGCTTCCGGAAGCGACGCCCCGTCACCTCAATTCGAAAGCTCGAATTCAAGTGACTGGATTTTCATCGGTTCAGTCGGGCCGCATAGAACGCGAACCTTGATCTCGCCGTGCGCGCAGGGGATCTGCAGTCGGAAGCGTCCAAAACCGCCGTTCGCGGCGCCCTCATCCGCCGGCAGGATTTTCATTGCGTCGGAAACCGGTGCCCCGGCCTTTTCACAAAGCTCCGCGAGCGCCTTTGCACGCTCGGAATAGGGCCGATCCATCGCCACATTTTCCAGGAAGATGGCATCCGCGATCGAATTATCCCAGCCCTCCAGCACCAGACGCGACAATCCCGCGGATAGGTCACGCACGGCCGCCGGCGGCTCGCCGGCCGGCGCAGCCTTGGCAAAGGCTGCGCCAAGCAATAGCTCGAGCGCTGCCGCGGTGGGTACCCACGCGCCCGAATAGGTCGCATTCTCGAAGGCCACGACACCGAGCCCGGTCTGCGGGTTCCACCGCATATGCGAGCTGAAGCCGGGATAGCCCCCCGAATGGCTGACAATCGGGCCGAAGCGCGGATTGTGTTCGACCATGAGGCCGAAGCCATATCCCTTGAGTCGCTGTTCCTCCGTCGGTTCGCACGCGATCGGGCATTGGATCCGCTGCATTTCGCGCCTGCTGGAGGCGCACAGCGGACTGTCATCTGTATTTTCCGGCGCAAAAGCTGCCGATAGCCAGCGCGCCCACCGGACAAGGTCACCGATCGTGGTGACGGCACCGCCGATCGCCGAAAACGCCCCCGGCCCAGTAAAAGGCAGTGGCAGCCAGTCATCACCGACTTTGCGGAAACCCGTGGCGAGCGCTTCCGGAGCGACTGCCGCTGGATCGAAACCCGTTTCCTGCAGACCAAGTGGCTTGAGCAGATTGTCGGTCACGAATTCCTGGTAGGTCTGGCCGCTGACGGCCTCGATCACCTGCCCAAGCAACGCATATCCGAGATTGGAATATTCGAAGCGGGTTCCCGGCGCGCTGGAAAAACGGATGCCGGCGCGCAGCACGGCATGGAACGCCTCGTTGGATAGTGATTCCTGCCGGTCGGCCCATGGATCGTCGGTGGGAAAGCCTCCCGCCATGGACAAAAGCATCCGCACCGTCGGCGCTTCCGGCCGGCCTGCGGGCAGTGTGGGGACCAGCGCAGGCACAAACTGCGTTACGGAGCTATCGAGCGATAGGAGCCCCCTGTCTCGCAGCAGCAGAACGGCGGCGGCCGTGAAGCTCTTGGTGCAGGAGGCGATGCGAAACCGGGCGCGCGGTCCGGGCGGGCTGCCCGCCGCACCTGCACTACCCAGTCCCTCTTCATGCACAATGCCCTCGGCATCGAAAATCGCGAACCGGAGCCCCGGCGTTATCTTTTGGGCCAGACGCTCGGAAAAGATTGTGGCGATCTCGCCCGTAAGCGCTTCCCGTCGCGAAAGATTGTTGAAAGACAGCATTATTAATCCTCTCTGCTCACGGGAGATCGGGCGCTGCGGCAAGCAGCTGGCGGGTATAGTCGTGTTGGGGGGCATCGAAGATCGCGCCGGTCGGCGCCATTTCGACGATCTCGCCACGATAGATAACTGCCACCCGGTCGCACAGCGACCGCACGACCGCAAGGTTGTGGGATATGAATAGCTGCGAAAGCCCCATCTCCTGGCGCAAGTCGGCGAAAAGGTTGATGATCCCCGCCTGCACAGACACGTCAAGCGCCGCCGTCGGCTCGTCCGCAACCAGAAAGCGCGGATTGACGGCAAGCGCCCGGGCGATGGCGACACGCTGGCGTTGCCCGCCCGACATGCTCGTCGGGCGACTGTCGAGCAGCGCGCCGGGCAAGTGGACGCGGCGCATCAGGTCTTCGCAGCGCTGGCGGCGATCCTCTCGCCCCGTTCCGATCCGGTGCACGACCATCAGTTCATGAATAAGTTGCCAGACCGTCATGCGCGGATCGAGCGAGGCATAGGGATCCTGAAACACCATCTGGATGGCGCAGCGCTGCGGCCGCGTGCGGCGAGGGGTGAGCGCCTCGTCCGCAAAACGCAGCGCGCCGGAATAGCTGTTCTGAAGCCCAACGATGACTCGGCCGAGCGTCGATTTTCCCGATCCGGATTCGCCGACAAGACCGACGATCTCGCCCGCCCCGACGCGGATATCCACGTTGCGCAGCGCCTGCATCCCGCCGGGGAAAGTGACCGAAAGGCCTTCCGCCACAAGCTCGTTGCGCGTCATACTTCCTCGTCCCTTGCAAAAAAGCGTTCGTCTTCTGCGGTAAACGGCGCGACCTGCCGCCCTGGTCCGCATGCGACCAGCGCCGGCGCCGGCTTCTGGTCGCGTTCGGTCAGCGATGGCGCGGAACTCGAAAGCCCACGCAGACGCCGTATCGGTCCCCGGATGCGTGGGACTGCCGCAAGCAAGGAGCGCGTATAGGGGTGCGCAGGCGAGGCGATCAGCGCGCCCAGATCGTCCGATTGCTCCACCGTGCGTCCGGCATACATGACGGTCAGCGAATCGCAGAATTCCGCCACCACGCTCAGATCATGCGTGACATAGAGAAGTCCCGCGCCAAGGTCGGTTTTCAGCGCCTTGAACAATGCGAGAATCTGAGCCTGGATCGTGACATCGAGTGCCGTCGTCGGTTCGTCGCACAGGATGACGTCCGGCTTGCTCGCAATGGCCGAGGCGATCATCACGCGCTGCCGCATCCCGCCCGAAAGCTGGTGCGGATAGGCATCGACCCATCGTGCGGGGTCCTTGATGCCGACCTGCGCCAGAAGCTCTACCGCCAGTTCCTTGGCCTGCCGGCCGCTCAGCCCACGCCGCCAAGCCACACCGTCGACGATCTGCCGGCCCACTTTCATCACTGGATTAAGCGCGACGGCCGGCTCCTGAAACACCATCGAAATGCCGGTCCCCCGGACTTCATGCAGGAGTTTGCCGCCATCGCCCAGAAGATCGCGTCCGTCGAAACGGATTGCTCCGGCAGTAACGGTCAGATTAGCCGGCAAAAGTCCCATCACGGCGCGCAAGGTCAAGCTCTTGCCGGAGCCGGATTCGCCCACTAGTCCGCGCGCCTCGCCACGCGCCACCGAAAGCGTCACGCCGTCGAGTGCCTTGTAGCTCTTCTCGCCGATCTGCGCGGCGACGCTTAGCCCCTCAATCTGAAGGGCATCTGCCTTTATCGCCTGCTGCATTATCGTTTTACCCTCAGCGCCGTTGCCAATCCATCGCCGATCATCGACAGTCCGTAGCTCGTCACGATCACCGCTACGGCGGGGATCAGCATCAGGCTGTAGATCCCGCCGGCAAAGAAGGGCTGTCCCTCCGACATCATATTGCCCCAGTCAGGCGTCGGCGGCACGATGCCGAGACCAAAATAGCTCAGCGTGACGATCACCCCGATATTGGCCACGATGTCGCTCATCGCATAAACGATGCCCTGGCTCAGCACATTCGGCATCAGGTGGCGGAAAATGATGCGTGGAACGCCAAGGCCGCCTACGTGCAGCGCATCCATGAAATTGGTCGAGCTCAGCACCATCGCCTCGGCGCGAATGATGCGGGCATAGGCGATCCAGCTCACAATGGAGATCGCTATGATGATACTGGATACACCGTTGCCTAGAATGAAAACCAGGCTGATGACCAGGACATAGAATGGGAAGGCGACCACGATGTCGGCGATGCGCATGACGATCGTATCGAACCAGCCGCCGAAATAGCCGCAGAGCGCCCCGAGTGTCGAGCCAATGACAAAGGGAAGCACGACCGCGATCGTTGCCAGGAATAGATCGACCCGTGCGCCATAGAGCAGCCGCGCCCACAGATCGCGTCCCAGGTTGTCGGTGCCGAGCAGGTGGTCGGCGCTCGGCCCTTGCAGCGTGGACATGAAATCCTGCGCGGTTGGATCATAACTGGTGAGCAGAGGCGCGCAGAGCGCCATCAGCACGATCACCCCGACGATCAACGATCCGTACAGCAGCTGCGGGTTGTCGCGCCGGAGCCGCTTGAGCGGGCCGGGCGATCGGGCAATATCCCCTGAGGCGGTAGTGGCGGTCATTTCGCGTTCGCTCATTTCAGCCTCACCCTGGGATCGAGCAGCGTGTAGGCGATGTCGGTTATGAGATAGACGAGCAGCACCAGAAGAGCGAAGACCAGGGCACTAGCCTGCACGACCGGGAAATCGCGGTTCAGAATGCCCTTCATCAGGAAGGTGCCCATGCCAGGAATGGCAAAAACGTTTTCGACCACAAGCGAACCGCCGGCGAGAAAGCCAATCTGGATGCTGAGAATGCTCAAGCCGGAAATGCTGGCGTTCCGCAACGCGTAATGCAGCCAGACAGTGCGGCTGCGCAGTCCCTTGGCGCGTGCGAAGTTGACATATTCGCTGTTCAGAGCGTCGATCAGCGCCGTGCGCAGACTGCGCATCAGCACCGGCACGATGCCAAGCGCCAGCGTCAGCGCCGGCAAGAACAGTGATACGACATGGTCCCACGGCTTGTTGCCGTATCCGGCAACGGGGAAGATTTTCAGCCGGATGCTGAAGACCAGGATGAAAATGGTCGCGATGAAGAAAATCGGTGTTCCTTGAAACACTGCGGTAAGGGCGCGCGCCACCATATCAGAGAGCCCGGATTTGCTAACCGCGCTCCAGGCAGCCAGTGGAACGGCGATGATCAGGCTAAGGACTGCACTCATCAGCATCAGCAGTAGTGTTGGCGGCAAACGCGTTGCAAGCAGATCGATGATCGGTTCATGAAAGAACATTGACTCGCCAAGCTGGCCGGTCACGAGATCGCGCAGGAAATGCAGATACTGGATCGCCAATGGCTGATCGAGACCCCATTGCTGCCTGAGCGCGGCAATTGCCTCTGGCGTAGCATGCTCGCCCAGATAGGTCCGCGCCGGATCGCCTGGCGTGAGATGCATTAGCAGGAAGGTCAGGGTTACCGTTCCGAGTATCACGGGGACCAGTAGCACAAGCCTTCGAAACAAAAATCTCGACATGTAAAATCAAACTCAAAGAGACAGAGACGGGCTGTCCGGTTCCATGGAAGCAGGAACGCGGACAACCCGTCGCGATTGTTCGTCAGGTCGGGATCCGTTCATCGGGTAACGATGGGACGGGTTTCCCGCGAGCGGACGTTAGTTCGAAAGCCAGACATTGACGAGGTTGTAGTTGCCCGTCACGTAAGGATGGAAACCATGAACCTTCGTCGAGTAGGAGTAGAGCTCGGGCGAATAATACAAAGGTACCATCGGCTGGTCCTTGTCCCATAGGACCTGGATCTCGTCGTAGATTTTCTTGCGTTCGTTCTGGTCGCTGATTGCGGAGGCCTGCTCCGCCTTCTCGGCGATTTCCTTGCTGTCGTAGAACGAGAATTGCACCTGCGAGCCACCGTTATAGACGCCGGCAAAGCGGATGATCTCGTCCGGATCCACGATGTCGGTGGTGTTGTAGGTGAAGGCCATGTCATAGTTGCCAGCCTGGCGCGCATCCCACGATGCCGCCGGGTCAAGCACCTGGATCTTCAGCTCGATGCCGATCTTGGCGGCCTGTGCCTGGATGATCTGCGCCATCGTGGCTTCGTCGGAATTGCCGCTGCTTACCGTGATCGTTGTGCTGAAGCCATCTGGCACCTTCGACTGGGCGAGTTCCTTTTTCGCAGCATCCAGATCGAACGGCATGCCCTTGATGTCGGCGTTGTGCGACCACGAGCTTGGCGACATATAGGCGCCGGCCGGCTCGCCGTTGCCAAACAGGATAACCTTGACAAGGGCCTGCTTGTCGATCAGCGCAGCCATGGCGCGGCGGACATGCGGGTCGTCGAACGGTGCTTTCTTCGTGTTGAAAACGACAAAATCCACTCGGCTCGACGGGAAGACGCCGAGAGTGACGTCGCCGCCTCCTGCCAGCAGCGCCTGGGCGCTCGAATAGGCGGGAAACTCGTTGATGTGTGCCTGTCCGCCCAACACCTGATTGGCGCGCGTATTGCCGTCTGCGACTTCGTTGATGCTGACCGAATCCAGGTAAGGCTTACCCTTCTGCCAATATTCAGTGTTGCGGACCAGACGAGTGCCGACACCCACCGTGCGTTCGGCCAGCTTGAACGGGCCGGTGCCGATCGGGGCCTTGGCGAATTCCTCGGCAGTCTTGCCGCCGTAATTATCTGGCACGATGGAGTTCGAGAAGATCGCCATCACCGACGGCAGAGGCGCATAAGGGCCCTTGGTGCGCACCACGACAGTCAGCGGATCGGGCGTCGTTACTTCCTGAATGGAGGTGTTGATGAAACCGAACGGGTTGGCTTCTTTTGCCGCCTGGTCCAGCGAGAATTTCACGTCCTTGGACGTCATTGGGGTGCCGTCCGAGAATTTTACATCCGGGCGCAGCTTGAAGGTCCATTCGAGGCCGTCGGCAGACTGGTTCCATTCGGTGGCAAGGCCCGGCTGGACGCCCTTGCCGTCCTCGGTCGGAAACAGCAACGTGTCGAAAATCTCCTCAATAGCCCAGATCGAGGCGTTCTCGGCCGCCACCGTCGGCATGAGCGTCAGGATTGCATCGGCGTGCACCATCACCAGATCCCCGCCCGATTGCGGTGTATCCTCTGCGAAAGCGCATGTCGTACCAAGCGCGCTTGCGCCAAGCAGCAAGGCAGCGGCTACGCCCAAGTAGCTTTTGGCGCGAAACGATATTCTCATGTTCTGAATCTCCCCGACGGTGAATGAGCCTGTCGGCGTGCAGATTTCCGGCGACGGTCAGTCAAAGGCAAATGCTATTTCTGCAAATTCACATGCAAAAACAGTATAGGGGCATGAAGTGCGATCTGCCGCGCCACTTGAGAAGCGTGGAGCGCCTCTACTCCATACCCCGTGGGGCTCGGCTCCAGTCTTTTTGTCTATGATCGGCGGATCAAGCCGTTGGCCAAGAGTGGGAAAATTCGCGCGGGCTCTAACTTCTTGATTCTGTGCGGGATCGAAGGGAGCCCCCCATTGGGGCAGGCCCGTTTTCAGTGTCGTCGGCTTTGACAGGTTCGAAAGCGTTCTGCACATGGCAGCTTACACTGTGCCGATGCCGGAGCACCTCTCCCCGCCTCCGACCGGTATCCCGGCGATTGGGTTTTCGACAATCTCATGCCCGACGTGAATCCCACAAAAACCTAAACGACAGGGTGAAGAACTCTCATCTCGTGGTTCGAAGATGGCAGGCCGGTACGTCACGCTGGTAAAGTAACGCTGCAGCGTGAGCCTTTCGCTTGCTGCTTTCCTTAGCATTGGCCCGCTTCGGCGGGCTTTCTGTTGTTTGGTGCTTGCCCTCTTTGTCCGATCCGTTGCGATGCATTGGCCGTAATGGCCGGGCTAACGAAGTTCGTCTCGATCTTCTTCGCTGTCGGAAACTATTTCATTCCGCCCCGTATCAAACAATCAGCTTTCCAGATTCATCTTATCCGGCTCACAGCATTGGCAATGTGGAATAGTGCGGCGCTACCATCAGCGCATAAAGTTGAAGGCTGATAGTCACAATCAACGCGGCCGAGATGGGCACACCGAAGGGAACAACACGCTGGCGATCCAGGTGCTTGATGTAGCCGCGGAATGCAGGCGATGGCAGCAACATCGGATTGCGCACGATGGCCGCGGTGACTAGCGTGAAGACTAGCAGCGCAACAGCAAAGACCAGCAAATCGGCCCCACTCGAGACAAGCGGCGCCACCGCCATCAGCTTGACGTCGCCAGCGCCGATTTTCCGCAACAGCCAAAACGGAAACAGCAACACGAGAAGCAGGGCGCCCGCAATCGCGCTCAGTCCAAGGTTCCACCACGAGTTCTCGGTCAAGGCGGCGAGGAACATCGATGCAGAGCCGAGAGCGAGCAACAGCAGGACGTCGCTGTTGGCGATCTTTTGAGTGGTAAAGTCTTTCCAGCCGATCTTGAGCAGCAGCGGCATCGCCATGAGTTTCATCAATATTGACGCGACCAAAAGCATGTCAGCGCTCGATGTTGTGAACGCTTGACGACAGCAGCTGCAGGTTATTGTTCACCGTGGGGTCGTTGGGCGCCAATTCATAGGCGCGCAGGAAATTGTTCCTGGCCGCCTGGAGATTGCCGCGTAGCAGGTTGGAATAGCCGTAGTTATTCAAATATTCCGGAGTTGGGCCGAGTTGCTGGAACGCGTGCCGATAGGCTTTGTCCGCCAGGTCGAAGCGACGAATGCGATCACAGGATGCGGCAAGACCCAGCCACGCAACCCCATCATTGGGTGCCAGAAGGACGGCCTTGTAGAAGAACGCACCGGCATTTCCGTAATTGCTCTGCCGAAACTGGTTCGTGGCCTGGGCCACCGCCTCGTCGGAGGCGTAGAATTCGACGTCAGAAACCGTTTTCAGTCCCTTGAAGGTGTCGCCGAAGGCAGTGAGCTCCGGGGGCGTCGGCTCGTTGGTGCGGACGATCCCATCGTTGAGGACGACGCCGTCGGTCTTGCAGCCGGCAAGCGCTATCCCCATGAGGCACGCGGCGATGGCAATGTGGATTGGCCTTGTCATTCTCGTCCCCTCAGCACCTTTTTGGTGCAATTATTGATCTCGCATTGGCCCGATCGGATCAGAAGAATACGCCCCTCATTCGGATGATAACGGGCAGCATGATAATCATCAGCACCACCGGAAAGATGCAGAGTCCAAGCGGGATCATCATCTTCACCGGCAGCGAATTTGCGCGGTCCTCGGCGAGCAGGATTCGCTGGCTGCGCATTTCACCACTGTAGACGCGCAGAGCTTCGGTTAGGCTGGTGCCCAGCTCCTCGGACTGGCGAAACAGCACCGCGAGCGACCGCGCCTCGTCGAGCCCGATCCGATCCGACAGATCGCGCAGGGCTTCGCGCAACGGCTTTCCCGCCCGCAGCTGGAGATTCATGATCGACAGCTGGACACCCAGCCATTTGTGCGTTCCCGCAAGTTCGCTGCTTACACGCTCGACTGCTGCTTCCAGGCTCATACCGGCATCGGCGCAGGTGATCATCATGTCCATGAAGTCGGGGAAGCCGACGCGATACTGTCGCTGCTGCGCACGCTCGAAGCGGTCGAGTGCAATGCTGGGAATGACCAGGCAGGCGAGCCCGAACAGACCGCCGCCGGCGAAGGCGAAGAAGCCGGGAAGCTGCTTCGGCAAGACGCTCAGCAGGCCGAGATACGCTGCCGCGAACCCTATAAGAACGGCGCCGATCCGGCACAGCAGGTAAATGAATGGCGCGCTCTTCTGGTAGAAGCCTGCCCGAAACAGCTTGATTTCCAGCGCATCGGGCTGCCCGCGTTCCTTTTCGAGCGCCTTGAAATAGGCATCCACTGGGCGCTGTGCGGCAAGCTTGGCCAGCTGCTCCTGTGCTGCAAGCGAACGCCGGTCGACGGAGGAATCGGACAGCAGGCCTTGGGCGAGCATGCGCCTGGTCTGAAGGACCGGCCGGAACAGCAGTGCCGCAAACAGGAAAAGCGAAGCTGCGGCGGCGAACACCGCAAGCGAGATCAGAAGGTCCAAATCCTGAAAGCTGGCTGGAAGGTTCATATCCAGCCCTCAGATCTCGAAATTAACCATGCGATACATGATGTAGTCGCCAACGAGCGCCCACCCACCGAAGGTGACGAATATCGGAGTGATGAGCGGGTTGCCCCAGATCTGGCCGTAATAGCTCGGCGCGATCAGCTGGAGGATGAGGAACATCGCGATCGGAAAGAGCGAGATGATCCAGGCCGACACGCGTCCCTCGGCAGACAGGGCCCGGATCTTGAGACGCAACTTCTGCCGTTCGCGCAACACAGCCGAAAGGTTCGACAGGATCTCGGTCAGATTGCCGCCGGTCTTCGCCTGTATGGACAGCGACACGGAAAGCAGGTTCAGCCCTTCAAAACCCACGCGGTGGGAGAGCTTCTTCACCGCCTGCTCGAGGCTGAGGCCGAAAGTTATCTCGTCGGAGACAATGCCGAATTCAGTACCGATCGGGTCGGGCATCTCGCGCGCCACCAGGCCTATCGCCACCGTGGTCGGATGACCGGCCCGCAGCGAGCGGATGATCATGTCGAGTGCATCGGGCAATTGCTTGGCAAACTTGGCTATGCGCTTGTTCCGGGCTCGGCGGAGCACCAGAAGTGGCAAAATAAAGCCGACCACGAGGAGGGCCAGCAGCGCCAGCAGTGATGAAAAGGCAAACACGACCAGCACCAGAGCCAGGACCAGCCCGGCCATGATGAACATGGCGGCGAACGCCAGCGGGCTCCCTGTGATGCCAGACTGCGTATAGAGGCGATTGAGCGCGATGATGCCGAACAGGAAATCGCCATTGTCGGTCAGCCCGCGTTCGCGCAGCAGCCCGCGAAGCGTCTGTTCGGCCGGGGCGTCTTCTGCAAGACGCTTCAGTCGCCGGTTCACTGCCCCTGCCGCCTGCCGGCGCGCGGCAAAGGACAGGTAGAAGGACTCGACAAGCAGGATCACCGCGGCTGCTGCCAGCACATAAATTCCGTAAAGGAGCGTCTGACCGGTGAGCATCTAGAGCGGAACCTGCGGATTGAATGCGTCCTTCGCGAAGTGGTGCCCGAGGGTCGCGGCCTCTTGGGCGAAACGCGGGCGCACGCCGGTTGCGCGGAAGTCGCCGATTATCTTGCCATCCTCCGCCACGTCGCGGCGAACGAAGTTATAGATCTCCTGCAGCTGGATCACGTTGCCTTCCATGCCGGTAATCTCGGAGATGGAAATCACCCGCCGTCCGCCGTCGGCCAGGCGCTGTGTCTGCACGATGATGTCGATGGCCGAGGCGATCTGGGCGCGGATGGATTCAGCGCTCATCGGCATGCCGGCCATGCCTATCATCTGCTCCAGCCTTGAAAGCGCGTCGCGTGGCGTGTTCGCGTGGATGGTGGTCATCGAGCCTTCGTGACCGGTGTTCATCGCCTGCAGCATGTCGAAGGCCTCTTCGCCACGCACCTCGCCAACGATGATGCGGTCTGGGCGCATGCGCAGCGCATTCTTGACCAGATCGCGCTGGCGCACCTCGCCCTTGCCTTCGACGTTTGGAGGCCGCGTTTCCAGCCGACCGACATGCGGCTGCTGCAGCTGCAGTTCGGCCGCGTCCTCAATGGTGATCAGGCGCTCGCGGTCTGAAATGTAGCTCGAAAGGGCGTTGAGCAGCGTGGTCTTGCCACTGCCGGTGCCGCCCGACACCAGGATCGACTTGCGCGACTGCACGGCGATCCTGAGCAGATCGATCATCGGCGGCCGGATGGAGTTGAAGTCGACCAGGCGCTCCAATGAATATGGGCGCCTGGAGAACTTGCGGATGGACACAAGCGGCCCGTCCACCGAAATCGGCCGCACGGCAACGTTGACGCGCGATCCGTCCTCGAGCCGAGCGTCCACCATCGGATAGGATTCATCGACGCGGCGGCCGATCGCCGAGACGATCTTGTTGATCACCCGCATCAGATGCGCCTCGTCGCGAAAGCGGACCTGCGTTTCCTCGATGACGCCGCGCCTTTCGATGAACACGCGCCTGTGTGTGTTGATCATGATGTCAGCGATGGAATCGTCCTTGAGCAGCGGCTCGATGGGCCCGAGCCCAAGCATCTCGTCGGCGGTGTCGCTGGTAAGCTGGTCCAGTTCGCGGGAATTGAGGGGCACGTTGCGCGCCCTGACGAACTCGCGCACCAGTGGAAGGATCTCGCGCAGGATGTCTTCCTTGGATGCCGTATCCAGAGCCGCAAGGTTGAAGCGCTCGATCAGGTGGCGATGAATGTCCACCTTGAGCGCGAGCATTTCGTCGGCCTGGGAGGTGTCGCCCGGCTCATTGGCGGGCGTCGAAACCAAGGGCGCAAGGGAGGGCTCCAGACGGACCTCCTCCTTCCGCTTGGGTTGATTGGTAAAGCGGCCAAGCATAGTTACGCCCCACTCCCCCTTTTTGCCCCGCGCCGTAGGTGGCTCGCGGCGGCATATGGTTTGCAGGATGCAAGTCTGTGATGAGGCTATGCCGGCCGCGCCATTGGCTACTGGCGTTGGCCACCCCCCCGATAATCGCAAGCCGCATGCCCTAAACCGGACCCCGATTCGATGGCAGGCCTCGCATCCCACAACCACGCGCAAACTATTTGCTAACCATCGCGTGTGCAAGCGTGCAGCGATCGATTCGGCGATTTACTTGTAACTATAGTAAAGACGAGTCACTCGGCGGCCACAGTTGCGAGCACAACTATCGCGAACGATACCTTCCGGACCACTGGTCCAGTGCTCGCGAAAATCTCGATAGGCGAGGGAATATCGGGATAACTCAGCATATATTCGGTTATCTACTGCTTTTAGGTGTGCATTCCTCCACCTTCGACAAATGCATCTTCTTAACAGATGGTTAATACAATTGAAATTCCTTTCGAATCATCAAGTTATTGGCGAGTCGATGGAGGGGTTTTTCTTGATTTTCGTGTATCAAGTGGTTAACAGGACGTTAAATGCGTTTGACAGACGAAATAACGTCGAACAACATTATGAGCGACGGGGGGTGCTGGAGTCTTGATTACATCCTCATTCGGCTCGTCGTTTTGTCTTGATAGGGGGTAATTGAAATGAAGCAGATCATGACGATGGCCCGGCAGTTCCGCGACGAAGAAGACGGCGCTGCCATGGTCGAATATTCTATTCTGCTCGGCATCATCGCCGCAGCTACGATCACGGCGGTCATTGCGATCGGCGGCTGGGTAAATAACCAATTTGGCAGCCTTTGCGACGCACTAGACGGCAAGGGCGCTGGCGGCACCGGCGGCACCGCCTGCGCCAAGAACGGATGATAAGTCGACACCAGGTCCGGGTCTGTCGACCCGGACCTGGATCCTTTGGCGGATCGGTAATGGCGCCGGTTATCCAGTAAGAGTGTAGGTGGGGGACTATGCGTGCGAACTCGATCATTATGATCATGCTGGCCGGCATCTTCGGCGTGCTCGCCGTGGTGCTCGCCAATATGTGGCTTTCCAACCAGCGCAACCAGATGGCTCTTGCCAGTGAGAAGCCGGAGACAACAATCGTCGTTGCGGCTGAGCCGTTGAAATTCGGCGACCAGATCAGCGCAGACAAGTTGCGCCAGATCCCCTGGCCGGCGGGCGCTATCCCGCAAGGAGCTTTCAAGACCGCTCAAGAGTTGGTCTCCAAGGAAGGCGCGCGCCAGGCGCTGCAGGCGATCGGCGTCAACGAACCTATTCTCGCCAGCAAGATCACCGGTCCGGGCCAGCGTGCCACGCTCTCGGCCGTGCTGGCTGACGGCATGAAGGCCGTCTCCATCCGCGTCAACGACGTGCTCGGCGTTGCAGGCTTCGTCTTCCCCGGCGACCGCGTCGACATCCTTCTCACCCGCACCGTACGCTCCGCTGAAGGTGGCGACCAGAGTTTTGTCGACGTGCTCTTGCAAAGCATCAAGGTGCTTGCGGTGGACCAGGTGGCCGACGAAAGCACGGAGAGCCCGACGGTGGTCAAGGCCGTGACGCTGGAAGTCTCCACCAAGGACGCGCAGAAGCTGACGTTGGCCGCAGGCGCCGGCCAGCTGTCGTTGGCGCTGCGCCAGGTGGCGGCGAACCAGGGTGAAAACACCGCGCGTATTACCCTTTCCGATCTCACGGGCGAAACGCCCGAAACCGTTGCGGCCCGGCAGGCGGCGCAGGACGCCGACCGCCAGCGCAACGACCAGCAGTTCGATGGCCTGCTCAAGGCCGTGGAGAAGGTCGACAGCCGTCTCGATGAGCTCAGCAAGGCCAAGCAGGCGCCGCCGCCTGCGGCACCTCAAACGCAGGAGGTGGTCAAGGAGGTTGTCCGTTATCTGCAGCCCGAGCCGCCTTCTCATGCGACGGTCGGTGTTTTCAGGGGCGTGGAGCGTGTGACCTACGACGTGCCGCGAGTGAACTGAGGGGCAAGAACCGCAAAGTCGGTTCGTGAATTGAAGCAGGGCCGTCAGGCCGGGGGGACTGAAATATTATGCTGCGATTTGGCTTGAGATTTCTGGTGGCGCTCTTGAGCCTGGCCGTGTTGCCCATGCTCTCTGTGGACCCGGCCACTGCGGCCGACCGGCGCATTGATGTCTCCAGCCCGGGCGTTCACCGCATCTTCCTGCCGGTCTCGCGATCGGTCACGATCCAGGTAAACCAGAACCTCGGCGACATGGTCGTCGCCGACAGCAAGATCGCCGATGCCCAGCCGATGACCGACCGGACGCTCTACGTCATCGGCAAGTCTGCCGGCACCACCTCGATCAATCTGTTCTCGGATAAGCGTCAGTCGCTCGGCGTCATCGAAGTCGAGGTGGGCGTCGATATCGACGACCTGGCCGCGGCCATCAGGCAGGTGGCGCCGCGATCGCGCGTGACCATTGGCTCGGTCAACGGCCGGGTGCGGCTCGGCGGCCGGGTCAAGGATGGCGCCCAGCTCGCCGAAATCCTCAAGGTCGCCCAGCAGTATGGGCCGGAGGCGATCATCAACTCGATCGAGGTCGAGGATAGCCAGCAGGTCAATCTCGAAGTGCGTGTGCTGGAAGTGTCGCGCAATGCCGGGCGGGAGTTGGGCGTATCTATTCGCGCCAAGAGCGCTGACAACCCGAAGTCGGCGAACGGCTTCGCTACAGGTCCCGCGTCCATCCTTGCCCCATTTGCCACCGGCAACGTACCTTTCGCGTCGCTGATCGCACGCGTGATCGATTCCGGCATCAATGTCGACGTCATGATCAGGGGGCTTGAGGACAAGCGTCTGGCGCGCCGGCTTGCCGAGCCCAACCTGACCGCGCTTTCGGGCGAAGAGGCCAGCTTCCTCGCCGGCGGCGAAGTGCCGATCCCCGTTGCAGGCGAAAGCAACGGCAACGGCACCACCACCACCATCCAGTTCAAGGAATTCGGCGTCAAGCTGCGCTTCATCCCGATCGTGCTGGAGAACGGTAAGATCAATCTGCGCCTCAACCCGGAGGTCAGCGAGGTCGATCCGACGACATCCATTAACGCCAACGGCCTCGAAATTCCGGGCTTCAGTACTCGCAGGGCCTCGACGGTTGTCGAGTTGCGCGACGGCCAGAGCTTTGCGATCGCCGGTCTGCTGCAAGCGACCAACCGCAAGCTGCAAAGTCAGGTGCCATGGATCGGCCAGCTGCCGATCATCGGTGCGTTGTTTCGCTCGTCGAGCTACATAAAGAACGAGACGGACCTGGTGATCATCGTCACGCCGCGCCTTGTGAGACCGACGACGCCGGGACAGCAACTGGCCACCCCGCTCGACAAGACCCGCCCGACCAATGATCCTGAATTCTTCGCGCTGGGCGAGCTTGAAGTCACCAAGAACATGATCCGTTTCTTTGAAACCGGCGAGGGCGTAGTCGGCCCTTACGGCCACATGCTCGACCTCAAATCCAAGGATCAGCTGGTCTATGTCAAGAAATAGCGCGCTCCTCATCCTGGTCGCGGCCGCCGCATTGCTGTCTGGCTGCGCGGACTATCTCAACCGCTACGACACGGTAACGCTCGCTGCCGGCGACGCACAGAAATACAACATGCTTCTTCAGACCGCCAACCCGTTCAATCCGGCTGCGCAGGACAACCATTTCACGACCAGCGGCAGCAGGATTCAGGCTGTGCTCCTTGGACATCCGCGGCCAATGGCGCCGGCACCAGCGGCCGACACTTCGACGAATGGAGACGCCGGATCGGAAGGCTCCTAACGGAATAGATATTGCGAAAGGCGCGCGCGAACGAGGCGCGAGGGGCGTCAGGTTCAGGAAAGAGCTGTCGTCATGCTGCAGACACTTCGAGCGTTTTGGCAAGATCAAAGAGGGATGGCGCTGATCCTGGTGGCCATATTGCTGCCGGTCATCATCGGCTTTTCGCTGTTGGTCATCGACATGAGCCGCGCCAACACCCTGCACAACGACCTGCAAAAGGCGGCAGACGCCTTTGCACTCGCGGCGGCGGTGGAACTGAGCTGGGCCCGTGCCGACGATCACAGTCCGCCTGCAGAACGTCAAATTCCACTTCTTCTTCCTGAGCGGGTTGCTGGGGTTCAAAGATATCAACATGCCCTCCATGTCGAGCACAGTAACAGGCGAAGATCTTAGCAGCGGAGCACCAACATAATGAACGCGATCGATCCCGCTGTTCTTCCGACCCGCCGGAAGCAGATTGCCTTGTATTCCAGCGATCCGAACTTGAGGCATGAAACTGCCGCCCGGCTCGAGGCTTTGGCAATCTACGATGTCCAGGTCGCCGAGCCCGATGCGTTCCTGAAGGGGGCGACGGCTGGCGGGCGCCCAAACATCATTATCCTTGACCTCGCTCAGGGCGAAATCCTCGAAAGCCCAGGGCTGATGGAAGCGCGGGCGGCGTGGTCGCAGGTGCCGCTGATCGCCATTTCCGGCGAACTGCGACCCGACCAGATGCGTAACCTTGTCCGGCTTAACGCTTCGGATTGGCTGCACAGGCCGCTCGACAGCAAGGAACTGCTCAATGCTGTGACCTTCCACGACAGTGGCAACCAGGCGAACAAGAGCCGGATTATCACCTTTATCGGAGCGAGCGGAGGCACCGGCGCCACAACGCTTGCCTTGGCCGCTGCGGAGTATCTGGCAGCCAAGTCGCCGGATCGCGCCGCTTCCACCTGCCTTATCGATCTCGATTATCAAAACGCCAACTGCGGCGCCTACCTCAATCTGTTCAACCAATTCGACCTCGGCGGCATTGTTGCTCAACCGGATCGGCTCGATGTCGAACTGATGGATGTCATAAAGCTCTCGCGACCGCACGGCCTGACAATCTATTCATTCGAACGGCCGCAACTGCCGTTCGAGCCACGTGGAAGCGAATTCGTGTTCAAGCTGCTTGATTTGGCAGCTTACCGGTTCAGCGATATCGTCATCGACCTGCCCAATATCGAAACGGTCTGGCAGAGCCCGGTGCTTTCGACCAGTGACGAGGTCTTCATCGTCTTCGAGCTCAATCTGGCAGCTATGCGCCAGGCCAAACGTCTCTACGGCAGGATTCGCGAACTGCGCGGCAACGCCGCCAGCATCACGTTGGTTGCCAATAAGCAGAAGCGCAAATGGTTCGGTAATCATTTTTCCCGCAAGGATTTGGAGAAAGTATTCAAGACCTCTGACATCAGGTCGATCAGCTTCGACCAAGAGTTGCTGACAGAATCTCTCAATCGCGCCATTCTGCCCACCGAAGTGGATGCTCGCGCCCGTTTCAACAAGGACGTCAAGGCGATACTTCGCGACAGGCTAGACGGCAATGCGCGCTAACCGAGGTGCCGCGGCCTTGTTGCTGAAGGCTTCTTTGGGTGGGATTCTGGCCCTGTCGGCGACGGTCATTGAAGCGCAGGGCGAAAGCCGGGGCGATCGCCCGCCGCTGCCGGCAATGGGACCGAGCCTGCGCAGTTCGGTAGCCTTTCAGACCGCGGAGACCATCGGCACCATCGTCATCCGAAAGAACGAGAAAGCTCTTTATCTCGTCGTCGCTCGGGATCAGGCGCTGCGCTATCGCATCAGCGTCGGTCGTGAAGGCTTCGCCTGGACGGGAACGGTGCGCGTCGGAGATAAGAAGGAATGGCCGGAATGGCGACCGCCAGCCGAAATGCGCGGTCGCCAGCATGGTCTCCCCGAGTTTGTACCTGCCGGCCCATACAACCCTTTGGGGGCGCGTGCGCTCTATCTCTATGATGGCGGCCGAGATACGCTTTACCGGATTCATGGGACGAATGATCCGAAGGGCGTGGGCTTCGACGGGACCTCCGGCTGCTTCAGGCTGACCAATACCGACGTGGTCGACCTCTTCCGGCGCGTTCCAGTCGGCACAAAGGTGATTGTCGAATGACTACGATAACTGATCCTGAAGCGCCTCCCGCCGGTACTGTGGACTCGCTGTTCGACCGCAAGATCAGCACTGGGCGGCTGGTGGCATGTGTCTGCGCGGCAGCTGCCGTGATGACGGGCATCAATCTCGCCGCAGCCGTCTATTTCTTTCGCGGCATTGGCGAATTACGCGCGGCTGAGCAGCGTCTCCAGGGGCTGTCCGATTTCGAGGCCCGGATCATTGCAAAGATGGATAAGGTGAATATCGGCATGCAGACCCGGCTCGAGGAGCTCGACCGTGGCCTGCAGGGTCGATTTAGCGAGATCAACGACCACTTCGACAAGATTGAGCGTTCGAGCCCGCCGAGCAAAATGGAAACGAGCTTGCCGCCGGTAGCTGACGCGGCATCAGACGATACCGTGCCGCTCGAAAAGGCTGCGCCGGAATTCCAGGTTGCTGTCGAACCGGCAGTTGCGCCATCTTCTCAAGGGCAGCAGTCCCTTCCTGCGCCGAGTTCGGCCTATCAACGGATCGAAACCGCGGACGGCAAGGTCTACTATCGCAAGGTGAAGTAGAAACCTGGCCCAGGATCTGATCAGAGATTTCGCTCGACCGCCTGCAGTGCAAACCGCTTGACGCGCGCGCGTTGCCGCGATGTGCTCAGGAACAAGAAATGGCAATAGGCACAGGCGCACAGGCCCATGATGAACATTGCGACTGTTAGCCCGTTCATGTCGATTGCAACAGGAAAGCGGAAGCCTTCTAGCACCGGGACGCGGTCAAAGATGCTCGCGACCATCGATTGCTGGCCGGCAAACACCATAGCGCCGAACGCTACCAGCGCGGCGTGATTTGCAAGGAACCGGACCGCTACGGGTCTGGTTACCGATAGGAACGTCCAGATGGCGAGTGTTGCAACGCCAACGGCCGCGATTTCCCAAAAGACCGAAACCGCAACGAAACGGTGCACCAGCATCCAGAAATTACCGGATGCTTGACGGAGGACGAGCCACACCCGCCACAATTCAGGGCTGTTGGGAAACGTCCCCAGCAACACCATAGCAAGACGTTCCGCAGCAAGAACAAGCATGACGACTACGGGAAATGCGACAGAAAGTATATGTCTTATTCGCATTGCGATCACCCTGTGCCAAAAACAGTAGTGGTCAAAGTACGCACCAAATATTTGATAAATTCTTAGTCCAGCGACGTCAGGCGATTATTGAAGCATAGTCCTTCCGCTGTTCCACTCGGCATCGACTGCCCTAACAGCGCCCGCCTCATGGGACACACTGCCAGCGCTGTGGGTGGTTGTGCTGCTGGATAATGTCGCTAACGCCTCGCGAGCTACCGCGCATGCGCCATGTACCAAGCCGTGGCTTGGCAAAGCTTCCGAGCCGCCGTTCTGACCCTGTCAGGGAGGTATCGCCGTTTCAGCACAGTAGGCGACTGTCTGCCAGGTCAATACCAGTTTCCAGGAGGTGACGCAGCGAACGATCAGGCCCATCATTCGAACAACGACTTATAGTTCGGAGATGGGGTCATGACATGCATCGCCGAAAGTCCGCGGTCGCAATGCGCCGCGTTAGGTAAGCCAGCAAAGGGGCAAGCGCACGCACATCACGGCGAACTCCTTCAGGGGGCGTTCGAAGATGATCAGGGGCGCCTCCATCGCGGTTTGGTAACGCTTCCACTCGACAGTCTGCGATCTACCGCGATCATCAAACTCAAGAAGGACAATTTACTCAGCGTCAAGCCGCGCACTCGGATGAAGGCGTTGCGCGCCGCGCAACTGGCGTTGGAGCATTTTGGGCATCCAACATTTGGTGGTCGCCTCAGCATCGAGAGCGATATTCCGGTGGGACACGGTTATGGCTCGTCAACGGCCGATGTCGTTGCTTCAATCCGTGCGGTAGCGGCCGCTCTTGGGACAAAACTGTTGCCTTCCACGATCAGTCGTTTGGCGGTGGCTGCCGAAACTGCGTCAGATGCGATCGCATTTGAAGCTGAAGCCTTGCTTTTTGCGCAACGGGAAGGGGTGGTCCTGGAGCACTTTGGCGGTGCGTTGCCGCCGTTTGTCCTCGTGGGCTTCAAAGCTAACGACACTTCTGGCATTAACACGATTGAGCTGGCGCCAGCTCGATACAGTGGCCAGGAGATCCAGCTGTTCCGGGTGCTGCGGGGCATGATCGCGCGAGCCGTGCAATACCAGGATCCTCGTCTTCTCGGCCGGGCCGCGACGCTGAGCGCGCACATCAGCCAGCGGCATCTTCCCAAACCGTTCTTCGACTTTGTGATTGGTCTTGCGCATCATCATCAAGCGTTCGGAATCCAGGTTGCGCACAGCGGGTCTCTTTTCGGCCTCATGCTGGACCCTCGATCCGTGAGTCTAAGGGCGGATATTCACGCGATCGTTGCCGCTCTGAAGAGCGCCGGTTTTCAAGACATCGACGTTTTCTCGGTCAATGGGGCAGGGGGCACCCATGAACTTTGAGATCGACTATTTTCGAGCTTTGGAAACACCGCGTCTTGCGCGGCTTGGCCCAAACATTGTCGCTGCTGCATTTCCGTTGATGAAGCTGATGCCGGCGCGGTTCATTCTCGATCGGGCGGAAAAGTCTGGCGAACTGAAGGCAGGCGTCCACATTGTCGAGACGACCTCCGGTACATTCGGCATGGCGGTAGCACTTCTTGCAGCAGCGCGAGGCTACCGGCTGACATTGGTGACGGCCGCCACGTTGATTGACCAGGCTTATCAGCACAGGCTCGAACGATTGGGCGCGAACGTCGTGCCGATAGAAGACGAACGTGGTGATGGCAATCAGTCTGGAAGGCTAGCGCATCTCCAGGCGATAATGGAAAGCGAGGCAGACACCTTCTGGACGCGGCAATATGACAGCGCAGGCAACTGGTTATCCTATGCCCGGCTCGCCGAGCAGTTCGTTCGGTCGATGGGACAGGTGGACTGGCTTGTCGGCTGTGTCGGCACTGGCGGCTCATTGTGCGGGACGGGCACCTTTCTGCGTCAGCTCTATCCCCATTTGAAGATTGCCGCCGTCGACACGCATCGGAGCGTGCTCTTCGGCCAGCCTGTCGGCAAGCGCATGCTTCGGGGGCTCGGTAACAGTGTCATCCCGAAAAACGTCCAACATCACCTGGTCGATGAAGTCCACTGGGTTGGCGCATACGCTGCATATCATTCGGCCCATTCGCTGTTGCGCAATCACGGCATTTTCATGGGGCCGACGAGCGGAGCGGCTGCTCTCGTAGGCGGATGGATAGCCAGGACAAATCCGGGTGCAGTGGTTGCAGTAATCATGCCTGACGAGGGATTTCGTCACGCAAATACGGTCTACAACGACCAGTGGTTGTCGTCCCTTCCCGGCTGGCCGTGCGAGGCCACTAGCGAGCCAGAGGCACTTTCTGTAATCGAGCCCGGCGCCGAATGGGAATGGACACGGTTTGATTGGAGACGAAGATCTTTGGACGAGGTCCAACGGTCTCAGAACCGCCGGGCTGAATAGGCCGGAGCCGGAAAACGCTTCAGGCGGCTTACCGCTTCCCCTCCGCCCGTTTGCTTACCCATTGCCAGGCATCCTCGACATTTTCAAACGAAGCCGACGGGGCAGTCGGCTTGGCCGAAATGTCGAGGTCTTTCAGGCCGCTTGCTGTCACGATTGCCACCACCCGATCATCGCGCCCTATGATCTCGCGCTCGCGCAGATGTCGGATGGCGACAAGGGGGGCGACCGAAGCCAATTCGGCGAAAAGGCCTTCCTTGGTCGCCAGCGTCTTTTGCATGCACAAGAGGTCCCCGTTGGAAACGCAGACAGCGCGACCTTCGGTATCACGGAGTGCTTTCACAGCCTGGTAGGTGCTGCGCGTCGTGCCGATCGATAGAGCAACCGTTTCGAAGGAGGGCTCTCGTTCCTCTATCCGATCGAGGCCTTTCTCAAGCGCGGTTGTCAGCGATCCGTGCACTTCGGCAGCAACAAGCCGGGGAATGCGAGCGATCCTGCCTATAGTGAGCAGGTCGCGGAATCCGGCTATGACCCCTGCGAGCGCGTCTCCATAGCAAACTGGAAGCACGCACCAGTCGGGCAAATGTCCGTCAGACTGGTCCGCGATCTCATAGGCGATCGTTTTGTACCCTTCGATGCCGATCGGGTGACTGCCCACGACGGGATTGTGATAGGGAGACGTGATAAACCAGCCGAGACGATCGGCGGTGCGCTCAAGAAGCTTCCATCTGTCGGTTTTGTGGGCCATCGGCACCACGGACGCGCCGTATGCGCGGATTTGGGAAACCATCGGGCCTGCAGCTCCGGCAAATGTCACAACGACGCAACCGAGCCCAGCCCTAGCAGCGTAAGCTGCCAGTGATGCTCCCGCATTGCCTGATGATGCGGTTGCAAGCACTCTTGCGCCCTGACCAACGGCAGTCGTCACCGCGACCGTCGAAAATCGATCCTTATGCGACCAGGTCGGATTGCGCCCTTCGTCCTTGATGAAAAGCCGCGGCACTCCCAGAGCCTCGCCAATTCGTTCGGCGTGCAGTAGTGGTGTCAAACCTTCGCCGAGCGAGACCACCTGGCTGCCGGAGCGAGGCAGAAAAGATGCGTACCGCCATAGGGAATTTTGAAGAACGCCTCCCGCGCCGGGGAAGCCAGGGGCATTGCTGTCGCGGGTATATAACGGCTCGAGGTTTGCGGGGGCTTGATCGAGGCACTTGGGGCAGCCTCGGGAATCTATTTTGATGTCGTATGTATACTCGGCGCCGCAACGGATGCAGCGGTATCCGGCAATCGTAGCCATGTCGGTGAAACCTCTCTTCGAAATCTCTCGGCCCGTCAGGCGGCGTCTTGGATGGGGCTACCGCATCGACCCTCCTCGTCAGGTCCCGGCAGTCTCCATCCGGTTCAAAGGCTGCGATTGTTCAAACAGGATGCTCGAAAGGTGTCAACGAAAATGTGCACTATAGTGCGTTGCATTAAAGTGCACATGAGGGATTCTCAAGGCATGAATCTTCGAAGTACATTCGGCTTGAACCTTCAGCGACTGCGCCGGGAGCGGCGTCTGTCGCAAGAGCAATTGGCTCATCTGGCTGGCTGCGCGCGTGCTTATCTCAGTGGCGCAGAAGCCGGACGGCGCAATGCAACGCTCGATACGGTCGAGGCGTTGGCAAAGGTGTTGGAAGTGGATCCAGCGGATCTTCTGAAGGATCCGGCGGCGGGACACGAGGAGAGGTAAGTCGGCGCCGGAGCAAGTCTGTTTGGGTGCGTAGCATCACGTAAAAGTGGGTGATCGAAATGCGACCTATAGGCAACATTCCGCCCCCACGAGGTTGAAAGAACCCGAAGCCGCGCCTTACGCTGCCACTATCCAAATCGGAGGTGGCGTGATGGACTGAGTCTCGACGCGGCGATGAACATCCGTGCGCTCTCGAGATTTGACGGGGCTCTCGAGAAAATTGCCGCCGCAACTGCACCGACAGAGATTTTAGAAGAACTTTCCACGGTCCTTCGATCCTTCGGTTTGCATCACCTTCTGATTACCGGATTGCCTTTGCCGAGGGACGGGCCATGGCAGCAGCAAATTCTGTATGATGGTTGGCCTAGGGAATGGTTTGAGCGGTACACAGCCAGCGGCCACTTCTTCCACGATCCCTGTGCTTTGCGCTGCCGTTACACTGTCGAACCTTTTCTCTGGAACGAACTATCGCGCGAGCGCATGACGGACGGACAGTTGCGTGTGATGGACGAGGCTACAGAATTCGGCCTGAAGGATGGCTTATGTGTTCCCGTTCATTCACCCCTTCGCGCCCCAGCGGTCGTCACCGCAGCAGGAGAATGGATTGAGCTTGCCGCAGAGGACTTGCCAACCCTTGAAATGCTGTGTGTGCAGGCTTTCAGGGCCATTCGCAGATTGCATATGGGAGACGATGGGTCGCTTCATCACAAGCTGACCGACCGAGAGCGAGAAGTTCTGACGTGGATTGCGGCTGGCAAAGCGGCCGAGGACGTCGCCTGTATTCTGGGGATTTCGAAGTTCACCGTTGAACGCCACCTCAGCAACATTCGAGAAAAGGACGGCGCCACAAATACTGTTCAGGCGGTGGTGGAAGCCATGCGGCGCGGGGAAATTCAGCCCTGACAATCCCAAAATCTCGGTATGGATGGACACGCTACGTTTGGATACGCCTCGTGCAGGGGGCGCCATGTTCAAAATGCACATTGTGGATTGGTCCAATCGCCAAGCGTATCAAGATCAGCTCGAACGCTATTTTCGCGTCCGACACGAAATTTACGTCAGCGGACGACAGTGGCGACAGATCGAGCGGCCGATTCCATTGGAGATCGATGCGTTCGACACCAACGACGCGATCTATCTGCTCGGCATAGAAGATGACGGCACCATCGCCGGCGGCTCCCGTCTGGTTCCGACATTGAAACCGCATTTGCTCTCTGAAGTTTTCCCTATGCTCGTCGATGGTGAGCCGCCCAGAGGTGCTGACATTTACGAATGGACGCGGTTCTTCATTTCACCGTCCTTGCGCAGGTCTGGCAGCCCCTCGCGGGCAGCGGGCGTCGTGCTGTGCGGACTTCAAGAGGCAAGTTTGAGCCTCGGGATAGGCCAGCTCAGCGTTGTCTGCGAGGCCTTTTGGCCGGCTCGGCTGGAGCAGCTTGGCTGGTCGGTAACGCGGCTGGGGCAGGTGCTCAATCATCCCGATGGCAGGATTCTGGCCCTGCTCATCCAGGTTAGCGAAGAGGCATTAGCGTCTACGCGTCTTGCCTACGGGTTGGATGACGCCAGCGTGATCGCATGAAGCTGAACAGGGAGTGGAACAGCTTCGCGGACGTCTGTCGTGCTGACACGACAACCGGATCGAAGCCGGCCTTCATTCGAGCGTGGGTATGAAGATCGCTCTCAGATTGCTTGAACTCGATGAAATTGCGCCAGTGGATGGCATCGAGCTGGATGAAGGCGACGAGGATTTTGCCGGCGGCAATATGGAGAGGGTGCTCGAAAGGGTGGGAGGGCCCGATATACGAACACACCATCCATTCGTGATCATCGTCGCGCGCGAAGTCGTAGGATTCTTCATGTTACGCGAAGGGTCGGCACTGCCGCCCTGGGCAGACCCGGATGCGATCACCGTTCACAATTTCCGGATCAGCAAGCAAATGCAGTGGAAAGGATACGGAACCGCGGCGCTAGTTCTTGCCGCGCGTTGGGTAGCCGTACGTCGTGCCGGCGTTGCCAAATTGATGCTCAGCGTCAACGTGGACAACACCGGTGCAAGTCGACTTTACCTGCGCTGCGGGTTCAAAGATCTTGGCCTCCCCCTTGAGGGGCGGCTTGGAACGGAAGTCGTTCTCTCCTGCAGTATGGCCGAGTTGGCCGCTAAGCACGTCCCCGTTGAGTAGCCCAGATCCGGCACCCGCACACGAGCTAGCAGTTTCTCGAACCGCACCGGTTCCGATTCGAGTTGCCAAGCGCTCGTGGCCGGGGTTCCGGCACTGAAAGGTGGGCTTTCCTGGCGATTCTGCGGGAATCGGTTCCCGCCAGGGCAGGGGCGGCTGGGGGGCTTCCATAAAGCAGGCCCGGCTTGTCGTGGTGACTCGCGCGATGTGGCGCGCGGGGGAGGGTGGCGCGTCGGCTTTTGGATGCCTGATTCCGGCCCTGTTTGCCTTTGTTCGGGTCGTCGAGCCTGAGTGCGTCCGTCATTGGGCGGGTGCCACGCCGGACCTTCCGCGGGGAATTGCTGGGTTGTGCGCTTTGTGTCGTAAAAAGTTCAAACGGGCAGCGAATTGGCGTTGACAGTTTGGGAGGGTGGGGCCTATATACGCCTCAACAACGAGGGCGGTGCGCCGCTGGCGGCGAGGAAGTTCGCTTCTGAGAAGCCC
>NZ_JARXVF010000012.1 GCF_029892515.1 Pseudaminobacter soli (ex Li et al. 2025)
CGAGCACGGCCAGATCGAAGGCCTGTTCTAAGCCGCATCCGAGTGCGCCGCGGGCCGCCTGCCCGCAGCCACCGCAATCATCAACGCCGCGCGGACATCTCCGCGCGGCGTTTCTTTTTGCTTGGCGACGCATGCGCCTCGCACAGATTTCTCTCTGAGGTCGCGCCGAAACGTCTTCAATATGCCGGCAAGGAGCTCGCGGCCGGGATAATACCCAAGGATCGCCGGAAGACGGGCGTAGTAAGGCCACAATTGCCGATGAATGTGCAGGCCCAGTGGGTGCGGGGGAACTTGCCGAACATCGCAAGCGCACCTTGGTTCGCAGCATGGAATTCCTCGCGAATACGAGTAGGTAAGCGTCGGTTGTTCCAGGCAAGTTTTGTGCGTGGAGTACATCCCTTTGAAAGCTACCAGACTCGCTGATGCCCCCAATGACGCAGGCTCGCTCGAGCAGGAGCTCTGGCTGAGCGTCTCTAATTCGACCAGCCAGCCGACGCCTGCAGCGACGCCGCCCGAAAAGGCCGCCGAGCAGCGCCCGCTAGCGGCGGCGCTCAGCCGCCCGCTCCCCTCGCCTGCCAACCAGAGCACGCCGCCGGTTGCCCCGGCAGCCCAGCAGCCGCAATCCTACCAGCCGCTGTCGCCCCGTCCCGCGATGACGTCCGTCGTCATGCAGACGCTTCCGGCACAGCCGCAGTCCCTGCGCGCCGGGAGCCCGCGTCCAGAACAGCAGGCGCCTCGCGCAGAAGCGCGGCCCCTGCCGCCTTTCCCGCAGCGCCCCGTTGGCGCATCTCCGGCCGCGCAGTCGCCGCAGCTCCGGCAGCCATCTCCTCAGCCGCAGGCGCCTCGTGCCGACGCGTCACGCCCCCTGCCGCCCTTCCCGCAGCGCCCCGCCGGCGCATCCCCGGCCCCGCAAGCGCCCCAGCTTCGTCAGCCATCCGCGCAGCCGCAGATGCCCCGCGCTGACGCCCCGCGCCCGCAGTCGCCTGTCCCGCAGCGTCCCGTAACCGCAGCTCCCGGCTCGCAGGCGCCGCTTGCGCCCCGCCCGCCGGCAACCCCGGCAGCACAGCTGGCCCACAACCTGCCGCAAGGCCCCCGCGCCGAACTCCCGCGCAACCTGCCGCAGACGCCTGCTCAGGAAGCCACGGCTGACAATGCCGTCGCTGCGCGCCATTACGACTGGGATTCTTCCCAGATCATGCCGGCCCCCGAAAAGCCGAAGCTCACGCCTCCGTCCTTCCTCGACAGGGCGTTGGGTGCCACGGAGACGGCGGTGAAGGCGACGCGCGTGATCACCGACAGGACCGCCTTGCTTCGCAACATCACCCCGCGCCGCTGGGCGATCGGTGCTGCCGGTGTCGCCGGCATCGCGATCCTGGTCGGCATCGGCGGCACCCTGATGTTCGACCCGCAGCGTGGCGAGGATCCGGCCCAGGTCGCCGCAGCCGAGCCTGCGACCCCGGCAGCTGAGGCCGCTCCGGAGTCGCAGCAGGTCGCGGAAGCTCCGCAGATGCAGGCCCCAGCCGCCGAGGCACCCCAGGCCGATCAGCCGACCGCAGCCGCACCTCAGGCCGCCGAGCCCGCCACGACGGCACCTGCCGCCCCGCAGTTTCAGGCTGCCACCGACGCTCCGTCGCCCGCTCCTGCAAATGCCGGCACGTCGATGATGGACACTGAGGCATCGCCGCCTGCTTCGGCCCCGGCGACAAACCTGATTGACAGCAACAATGCGCGCTGGACGGGCGCTGGGGCGACCGCCGATGCCTCGCCCTCCCAGCCGGACCAGGCCGCGGCCGACCAGTCGTCTGACCAGGCTAACGCCGCCGCCGACCAGCCCGAGCCGCGAGCGGCCAAGCCGGACTCGTCGACGACGGCCGGCATCGCCCATGCCAAGCCGGCGAAGCCCAAGCCCGCCAAGGCAGCCCCGACGCCGACGCCCAGCGCCGGCAGTGCGGTGACCACGATGGGCGTGAAGATGCGCGCCAGCGAAGACAACAATTCCGACGTCGTGACCGTGCTTCCGGCCAAGGCCTCGGTCCAGGTCATCAGCTGCAAGGGCTGGTGCAAGATCTCCTACGACGGCAAGGAAGGCTACGTCTTCAAGCGCTTCCTCAAGCAGGACTGATCCGTTTCTAAAAGGTAAGGCGCCGTTCCCGCGGCGCCTTACCGCTCATTTTTCCGGCCCGACCGATTCCTTCCTGAAATGCATTGCTGTATTGCGGCATGAGCACTTGTCCGCATCCGCGGATTGTTCAAACATCGCATTTAAATCGTTTTATTTGCCGGATAATCAATGCCACTGCCCATTCTCGCTCTTGCCGTTGCATCCTTCTGCATCGGCACCACTGAATTCGTGATCATGGGCCTCCTGCCGGAAGTCGCGGCGGATCTCGGCGTTTCCATTCCCGCCGCCGGCTTGCTGGTCACCGGCTATGCGCTCGGCGTCGTCTTCGGCGCGCCGGTGATTGCCATCGGCACGGCGCATCTGCCGCGCAAGTCGGTTCTCATTGGCCTCGCCTCGCTCTTCGTGGTGGGCAATCTGCTTTGCGCGATCGCGCCGAACTACTGGCTGCTGATGGCCGCGCGCGTCGTCACCGCGCTGGGGCATGGCGCCTTCTTCGGCATCGGCTCCGTGGTGGCGGCAAGCCTTGTGCCGGTCAACAAGCGGGCCAGCGCGATCGCCCTGATGTTCGCGGGCCTGACTCTGGCCAACATCCTCGGCGTGCCGGGCGGCACCGCGCTCGGCGAAGCGCTGGGCTGGCGTGCAACCTTCTATGCGGTGGTGGGTATCGGCCTGCTTTCGGTCGCGGCCATTGCCTGGCTGGTCCCCTCGGGCGTCGCCCCACCCAGTGCCGGCGGCATCGCCAGCGAGGTGAAGGTGCTGGGCAAGCTGCAGGTGTGGCTCTCCATGATCATCTCGGCGCTGGCCTCGGCCAGCCTGTTTGCCGTCTTCACCTACATCAAGCCTATCCTCACCGACGTCACCGGCATTTCCATACCCGCCGTCACCTGGGTGCTTCTGTTGTTCGGCGCCGGCATGACCGTGGGCAACATCATCGGCGGCAAGCTGGCCGACTGGAAGCTGATGCCCACCGTGCTCGGCACGCTCGCGCTGCTGGCGCTGATGTTCGTCGTCATGGTCAAGATCAGCGACATGCCGTCTGCGATGATCCTCACCGTCTTCTTCTGGGGCGTGCTCACCTTCGTCATCGTGCCGCCCATGCAGATGCGCGTGGTCGAGACCGCGTCGGAGGCACCCAACCTTGCCTCGACCCTCAACCAGGGCGCCTTCAACATGGGCAATGCCGCCGGCGCTTGGTTCGGCGGCCTGGCGATCTCGTTCGGCGTGCCCTACCAGTACCTGCCGCTGGTCGGCACGGCCACTGCGGTGATCGCGCTTGGCGTGGCGTTCGTCTCGGCCCGGCTCGACCGGAGCGGCACGACGCTCGACTATGCCGATCCTCTGCGCAGCACCACCTGAGCGCGAGGAATCCTCTTGCCGACCTGCCTTATCGCCGCTATGTAAACTCCCATGATGACGATGTCGCACACGAAGCGTTGGTGGCGGGCCTGCTAAAAGCGGCCTCGTAAGCGCGTGCGCGCGAAAAACTTGGTGGCCGCAGGAGTAATCCGGGCGGCCATTTGGTTTTTTGGGCTTTCCGGATCCCTGCCGAAAAATGGGAAGGAAACGGGAAATGTCGGTCGAAACCCTGGAAGATGGTTCGGAACGCTACGTCACCGCGAGTGGCATAGCCGTCACTCGCCAACGTCATGACGCGGTCTACCGCGATGCGATTGAAGCCTATATCGATGGGCTGAACACGCGGCGCGGTGCGGTCTTCTCCTCCAATTACGAATATCCCGGCCGCTACACCCGTTGGGACACAGCCATCATCGACCCGCCGATTGCCATCAGCGCGCGCGGCCGCGCCATGCGCATCGAGGCGCTGAATGCACGCGGCGAGGCGCTGCTGGTCGTGATCGCCCCGGCAATCAAGGCGCTGCCGGAGGTCAAGGTCACCGGCGAGACCAAGCGGCTGATAACGCTTGATGTGGCCAAGGCAGACCGCCCCTTCACCGAGGAAGAGCGCTCCCGCGCGCCCTCCGTCTTCACGGTCTTACGCGCCATCACCGCCCTGTTCCGCAGCGAGCACGACAGCAATCTCGGCCTCTACGGTGCCTTCGGCTACGACCTCGCCTTCCAGTTCGATCCCATCGAGCACACGCTGAAGCGGACCGAAAGCCAGCGCGACCTGGTGCTCTATCTGCCCGACGAAATCCTGGTGGTCGACCACCACGCCGCCAAGGCCTGGCACGACCGTTACGACTATTCCGGCGAAGGCTTTTCCACCGAAGGCCTGCCGCGTTATGGCGACATCGAGCCCTTCCGCCCGTCCGACCGCATCCCGCCGCGCGGCGACCATGAGCCGGGCGAATATGCGAAGATCGTCGAGAAGGCCAAGGAAAGCTTTGAACGCGGCGACCTGTTCGAGGTCGTGCCCGGCCAGATGTTTTATGAGCGCTGCGAGACGGCGCCCTCGGAGATCTCGCGCCGGCTGAAGCGGATAAACCCCTCGCCCTATTCCTTCTTCATCAATCTGGGCGAAGGCGAATATCTGGTCGGCGCCTCGCCCGAAATGTTCGTGCGCGTCGTTGGCCGCCGGGTCGAGACCTGCCCGATCTCCGGCACCATCAAGCGCGGCGACGACGCCATTGCCGATGCCGAGCAGATCATCAAGCTGCTCAACTCCAAGAAGGACGAGTCCGAACTCACCATGTGCTCGGACGTCGACCGCAACGACAAGAGCCGCGTCTGCGAGCCGGGCTCGGTGCGCGTCATCGGCCGGCGCCAGATCGAGATGTATTCGCGCCTAATCCATACGGTCGACCACATCGAGGGCCGCCTGCGCGAGGACATGGACCCCTTCGACGCCTTCCTCAGCCATGCCTGGGCCGTTACCGTCACCGGGGCGCCGAAGCTCTGGGCCATGCGCTTCATCGAAAAGCATGAAAAGAGCCCGCGCGCCTGGTATGGCGGGGCCATCGGCATGGTGCACTTCAACGGCGACCTCAACACGGGCCTCACTTTGCGCACGATACGCATAAAGGACGGGATCGCCGAGGTACGCGCCGGTGCTACACTGTTGTTCGATTCCATCCCGGAAGAAGAAGAAGCCGAAACCGAACTGAAAGCATCCGCCATGCTCTCCGCCATCCGCGACGCCAAGGCCGGCAACATAGCCGCCACCGAACGCCAGTCCGCCCGCGTCGGCGACGGGGTGAAAATCCTGCTGGTCGACCACGAGGACTCGTTCGTCCACACGCTGGCCAATTATTTCCGCCAGACGGGCGCGGATGTGTCGACCGTGCGCGCGCCGGTGCCTGACGAGTTGTTCGACCGCCTCCAGCCCGATCTCGTCGTGCTGTCGCCCGGGCCGGGCATGCCGAAGGATTTCGACACCGCCGCCACGATCAGGAAGGCGCGTTCGCGCGACCTGCCGATCTTCGGCGTCTGCCTCGGTCTTCAGGCACTTGCCGAAGCCTATGGCGGCGAGCTGCGGCATCTGCACGTGCCCATGCACGGCAAGCCCTCGCGCATCCGCGTGTCGCAGCCCGGCATCATCTTCTCGGGTCTGCCTTCGGAGGTCACGGTCGGCCGCTATCATTCGATCTTTGCCGATCCGGCCCGACTGCCGCCGGATTTCATCGTTACCGCGGAGACGGATGACGGCGTCATCATGGCCTTCGAGCACAAGAACGAGCCGATCGCGGCGGTGCAGTTCCATCCCGAATCGATTATGACGCTCGGACAGAATGCCGGCATGCGCATGATCGAGAATGTGGTGGCCCACCTGCCGCGCAAGGCGAAGGAAAAAGCCGCCTGAACCCGCGCGGGGTCGACCCGCAAACACAATTGACTTAATGAGGCATGGTGGCTGTCGAAGGCAGCAACCATGCCTCGATTTATTTGGCGGTAGGCCGACTGATGAACGAAGCGAAGCGCACCCTGTCATCCAAGCAGAGGATCGAGCGACTGGCCGCCTGGTCGATCGTGATCGCCTTCGGAGTCATGGGGCTGAAATACGTCGCCTACCACGTGACAGGCTCGGTGGCCCTCTACTCCGACGCGCTGGAGTCGGTAGTCAACGTCATCGCGTCTGCCGCCGCGCTCTGGGCCATCCGCGTCAGCCATAAGCCGGCGGACCAGGACCACCCTTACGGCCACCACAAGGCCGAGTATTTTTCCGCCGTGCTCGAAGGCGTGCTCATCGTTCTGGCGGCGCTGCTCATCCTGCGGGAGGTGTGGTTCGCCTGGCAGGAGCCGCGCCCGCTGGAACAGCCCTGGCTGGGCCTTGCCATCAACGGGGCCGCAACGGTCATCAATGCGGGCTGGGCGATGCTGCTGATCCGCACCGGCCGGCAGCATCGTTCGCCCGCTTTGCTCGCCGATGGCCAGCACATCATGACCGACGTCGTCACCTCGGTCGGCGTCACCATCGGCCTGGTCGCGGCGGTCGTTACCGGCTGGCACTTCCTCGACCCCGCACTCGCCGTCATCGTCGCGCTCAACATCCTCTGGCAGGGCTGGCACGTCATCGGCGCCTCGCTGCAGGGCCTGATGGACGTCGCCGTCGACCACGAGGAGACGCTGCGCATCCGCGACATCATCTCGTCCAACTCCAAGGGCGCGCTGGAGGTGCACGACCTCAAGACGCGCATTGCCGGCCGCGCCGTCTTCATCGAGTTCCATCTGGTGGTCGATTCCGAGATGAGCGTGGGCGACAGCCATGTCATCTGTGACCGCATCGAGGATGCGCTGAAGGCCGAGATCCCTTCCGTGCGCATCACCATCCATGTCGAGCCGGACGACGAGGCCAAGCTGCCCAAGGGTACGGTGGCGGTACCGTTCGCCTGAACTTTACCAATCCTTCTTGAGCCCGCATTCCGAAAGCGCCATCGGGCTCAGCTTGAACATCTTGTCGTCCGAACTGGCGATGTCGAGCTTGGAACACAAATCGAGGCTCGGCAGCCCGTCGCTCGGATTTGCAAGCGTGATCGTGTCCTCGGTGCCCCGGCGCAAGAAAACCTCCCGCGTCAGCATGCTGCAGCCGGCATCGGCCGAAGCCTTGGACGTGCAGCGCCACTGATCACCCTCGGGCGAGCAGCTGTAGCGCTGCTGCACCGCGCCATTGCCGTCCCGCGTCGTCACCGACACCGAGACCGCCGCGCCCTCCGGCCATTCCTGCCGCTTGCCGGTAGCGGCCATCTCGATCGGACCGCGCAACAACCGGATCGACGTCACCTGCTGGTCCGGATGCTGATCGAGATGGGCGGCATCGTAGTCGCTGCCGTAACAGAACGGCTCGTTCTGCTTCAGCCGCTTGTGCAGCGGCTCACCAAGAGCCTTGTCAGGCTCTTCGATCTGGGCGAATTCGGCCTTGCTCAATTGAGAAAAGGCCGCGCGGCCGCCGACGAATACGGCCAGCGCGCAGACAAACGCAGTACAGATCATTGCCCTGCCAAACGACACTGGCACCTCCCAAGGTCGCACTAGGGTCACGAACCTTTCAATATGATCGAAATGGCGTCCTGCCCCTCGCCGCCAAGCCGTTTCATGCTAGAAAAATGCGCGGTGCGCGCGATTTGCGCCGCTTCCGCTTTTGGGCGAAGGAGGTTTTCATGCGTCGCAGGGAAATGTTTCGCGCGATACTGGCCGGCGCCGGCGCTGTTGTCGGCTTGCGCCAGGCAAGTGCAGCGGCAGCACCGGACACCCCGCCGCTCGTGCCAAAAGTCGCCTACCACTTGGCCGATCTCGAGAAGGTCGGCTTCGTGCTCGGCAACATCCGCAACCATTACACAGGCCTCGACGGCCGCGTCGAAATCGCCCTGGTGGTGCATGGCCCTGCATTGGCCGCCTTCCGCGGAGAGGGCCTGTCGTCCGGCCTCTCCAACCGTTTTGCCGGGCTGGTGAAGGACGGCCTGTCTCCCTTCGCCTGCGCCAACACCATGATGTCGATGGGGATGATGCTCACCGACCTCCTGCCGGGCTTTGCCAACGCCGACACCGGCGGCGTGGTGAAGCTCGCCGAGCTGCAATCGCAGGGCTACGCCTATATCAGGCCATAGCGCGGAACCCGAAATCGTGATCGAGCCGCGCGCTCTCACCGTTCGCCTGACGCGAGGAATCGCGTAAGGAGGGGCGACTTCGCGTCCCGCCGGGATGCGCCGTCATGGCGGCCAAAAGGCCGCGCCGGACGAGCTCCTCGCCCGGCCGAAGCACGGAGCATCCATGGAAACGCCAGCGCAACCCACCGCCTCGGAGCCGATGTCCGACCTGGCGCCCGGTCTGCAATGGGGTTTTATCCTGCTGCTTTCCGCCATTCTGGCCGGGGCTCTCGAACTCGGCCACCTGCCCGCAGCACTGCTGATCGGCCCGATGGTCGCGGCGATCGTCGCGGGCATCAACGGCGCCACCGTGCGCCTGCCGCGCCCGATCTTCTTCTCCGCGCAAGCCGTCATCGGCTGCCTGGTCGCCTCCTCCATCGAGTTCGAGATCTTCGTCTCCTTCGCACATGACTGGCCGCTTTTCGTCGGCGCGGTGCTGGCAACGCTGATGGCCTCGAGCTTTCTCGGCTGGCTGATCAGCCGCTGGAAGATCCTCCCCGGCACCACCGCCGTCTGGGGCACCGCACCAGGCGCCTCCACCGCCATGGTGCTGATGGCCGGCGCCTTCGGCGCGGATGCGCGGCTGGTCGCCTTCATGCAATATCTGCGCGTCATCTTCGTCTCGGTCAGCGCCGCCGTCATCGCCCGGCTCTGGGTCGACACTTCCGGCGTCCAGCTGCCGCCCGTGCCCTGGTTTCCGGCAATCCAATGGCTGCCCTTCCTGTCTACAATCGGCGTCGCGATCGTCGGCGGCCTTGTCGGCCGCTGGCTGCGCCTGCCGTCGCCCTTCTTCCTCGGCAGCATGATCTTGGGCGTGGCGCTCCATCTCGGCGGCCTGGTCACCTTCCAGCTGCCGCAATGGCTCTTGGCCATCAGCTACGCGCTGGTCGGCTGGACCGTCGGGCTGAATTTCACGCGCAGCATCCTCATCCACGCCACGCGCGCCCTGCCGCAGATCGTCATGTCGATCCTGGCGCTGATGGTCTTCTGCGGCGGACTGGCCTGGGTGCTCAGCCACTATCTCGGTATCGATCCGCTCACCGCCTATCTGGCGACCAGCCCCGGCGGCATGGACTCGGTAGCGATCATCGCCGCCGCCTCCAGCAACGTGAACCTCTCATTCATCATGGCGCTGCAGACCGCCCGCTTCCTGTTCGTGCTGATTTTCGGACCCTCGGTCGCACGCCTGGTGGCACGGCTGGTGAAGGATTGAGGCGTCAAGCCTCCAGCGCCTGGAACTCGTGCTCCAGCAGCCCCATCATGATGTCGTCGTGCCATGCGCCATTGACGAATGCCGTCTCGCGCTCCCGCCCCTCGATTCTGAAGCCGCATTTCTCATAGGCGCGGATCGCGCGCTCGTTATAGGCCAGCACCCGGATGCCAATGCGATGCAGCCCCATCGTTCCGAAGGCATGGCACAACGCAAGCCTGATTGCCTCGCTGCCCAAGCCTCGCCCGAGCGAAGCCGGATCGAAGATCCCGACCGCTATCGACGCGCGGCGGTCCAGAAAATCGACCCGGTCGAGACGAATTTCGCCGATGAACGTCTGTCCGTTCTCGATGACCCAAGCGTGGGGATGATTGCAAAGCGCCTGGAACCAGCCCAGAACTTCCTCCCTCGTGAGAGGCGAAACATCCCACGTGCTCACGCCGAACATTTCGGCGATTTCTGTATCGCGTCCTAATGCCAGCCGCGCATCGATGTCCGCTTCCTCTGGAGGCCGAAGCCTTACCGAAGCCCCCTCCAGAACTGGCAACCCGCTCATCTGCCCCCTCCAAGCGCAAGACTGCTTGCCCGGGCCACGATAGCCCTGTCGCGGTCCTAGAAAACCCCCGGCACCAACCGCCAGGTCCTGGCAAAATAGGCGTCGTATTCGGCCCCGAACTGGCTGCGCAGCATCGCCTCCTCGGCGTGGATGCGCGCGATCAGCGGCGGCACGAGCAAGATGACCAGCAGAACGCCGACGCCGGAGCGGAACGCCAGCGCCCATCCCAATGAGCTGATCAACATGCCGAGATAGCTGGGGTTGCGGACGATGCGGTAGATGCCCGTCGTCACCAGCTTGTGGTCGTGCTGGATGGCGACCAGCCCGCTGAACCTGCGCCCCAGCACGAAGACCGGCCATAGGCGCAACGCGCCGCCCACGGCAAACAGCACCACTCCCAGCCAGCGCACAGCCTCGCCGTCTATGGTCCAGAAGCCGATCCGGTCGGTATAGGCCGGCAAAAAGCCTGCGGCCACGCTGAGCACCCCAAAGGCGACGAGCACCCAGCGGTTGCCCCGGTCCTCGCGCTCGCCCGAACTGATATTACCCTCGGTGAAAAGCGCAACCCCGCTCATCACAAACGTCACCACCGTCAGCGCGACCAGTGCGGGATTGCCGAAGAAGGCGGCAAAACCGCCCTTCCCCAGGATCGCCAGGCCCAGAAAGGCCAGCGTCCCGACCAAGTTGAACAGCGCCAATCCGAAGGTCATCTTCATCACTGCCTGCCCTCATCCGAGGGTTGTCAGAATAGACCTGAAACGGGCTTCATCCAACATGAGGAAGAGGTGGCGAGCGGCCAATGTCGGTTGCGACCGAAGGACAAGACCGGACGGCCGGCAATGCAAGACGTGGATGAAATTGGGACGCATTCATTTCTAACGCATTGAAATCATTTACTCCGAACGAAATGTTCATCCCCCACCTTTGCGCCTCGCACATAATCCTCCGCATCGGCCTCACCGGGAACACGGGTCATGAACCGGATGAGCGTGGAGGGCGACGATGTCCGGGCTGGTGGCGCTGCTGGGTGATGAACCCCCAAGTCCGGGCCCAGGGTGTGGCTGGCCGCGCGAATGCGGAGGCGAACAAACCCAGGCAAGCGCATCGAACGGGCGGTCGTGGAGACCGCAGATAAATTACTAGATGAGCGCGTTTCCCGACCGCCCGTCTTCCCAGGTTCTTTGAAATGGCCAGACGGTGAAAACCGGGCGTGGCGATGAATAGGTGCGTCCTTCGAGGCTCGCCCTGCGGGCTCGCACCTCAGGATGAGGTAGGTTGGTGCCGGCACCTCAGAATGAGGCAGGTCGGTGCAGCCGCAACCTCGGGAGACGGAGGTGGGCGCCAGCATTAGCCCTCATGGTGAGGTGCGAGCGTAGCGAGCCTCGAACCACGAGGGCGGGATGAAGCGCGCCAACCCTGCCCTCCGCCATTGCTCCGGGCGTTCGTCGTGCGAAAAGCCAAACCGTTGGCTCTTCGTGGCCCCGCCCACCACTCCCCACCCCTTGCAACCGTAGCGCGGCTCCTATATGAAACCCGGCATGACCTCGCGTCCGAACAAGCCCGCTGCCCGTCCGACCGCTTTCGCGGCCGAGACCGCGCGCGCGCTTTCGGCAACGCTTCTTCTTCTCGGCCTTATCGGCGATCGCCGGGCTCGTTGAAGGAGCGTCCGGCGGTCGAAATTGCCGCCAGGCAGTTGCTCCTTTTGCTCTTCACAACCGAACTAAAATTCTGGTTTAAGACCGCCTGACGAAGCGCGCTTGCGCATGGCGGCAGAGAGAACGAGACCGAGATGAACAAGATGACTTCCGAACCTGGTGTATCGATCCGCCACGGCATGCCGACGGCCGGCGCCAAGTACGAGCCCTATCCCAAGGTCGATCTGCCTGACCGCACCTGGCCCTCCAAGACCATCGACAAGGCGCCGATCTGGTGCTCGGTCGACCTGCGCGACGGCAACCAGTCCCTGGTCGACCCGATGGGCCACGACCGCAAGGTGCGCATGTTCAAGCTGCTGCTCGACATGGGCTTCAAGGAAATCGAAGTCGGCTTCCCGTCCGCCTCGCAGACCGATTTCGACTTCAACCGCTGGTGCATCGAGGAAGGCAACGTCCCCGAGGACGTGTCCTTGCAGGTGCTGGTGCAGTGCCGGCCGGAGCTGATCACCCGCACCTTCGAAGCGCTGCAGGGCGCGCATCGGCCGATCGTGCATTTCTACAACTCCACCAGTGAGTTGCAGCGCCGCGTCGTCTTCGCCAAGGATGTCGCCGGCATCAAGCAGATCGCCACTGACGCTGCCAAGATGATCACCGACATGGCCGCCAAGGCAGGCGGCGGCTATCGCTTCCAGTATTCGCCCGAGAGCTTTACCGGCACCGAGCTGGAAGTGGCGCTGGAGATCTGCAACGCGGTCACCGAGATCGTGAAGCCGACGCCGGACAACAAGCTGATCCTCAACTTGCCCTCCACCGTCGAGATGGCGACGCCCAACACCTATGCCGACCGTATCGAGTGGATGATCCGGCATCTCGACAACCGCGAGAACCTGATCATCTCCCTGCATCCGCACAACGACCGCGGCACGGGCGTTGCGGCCACGGAACTGGCGCTGATGGCCGGCGCCGACCGCGTCGAGGGCACGCTGTTCGGCAATGGCGAGCGCACCGGCAATGTCGACATCGTCAACCTGGCGCTGAACATGTACACGCAGGGCGTCGATCCCGAACTGGACTGCTCCGACATCAACCGGATGAAGGACGTCTACGAATACTGCAACCAGCTGAAGATCGCCGAGCGTCACCCTTACGTCGGCGAACTGGTCTACACCGCCTTCTCCGGCTCCCACCAGGACGCCATCAACAAGGGCATGAAGGCGATCAAGACCGCCAACAAGCCGCTGTGGGAAGTGCCCTACCTGCCGATCGACCCGCAGGACGTCGGCCGTTCCTACGAGGCGATCATTCGCATCAACTCGCAGTCCGGCAAGGGCGGCATCGCCTATGTGCTGCAGGCCGACTATGGCCTCAACCTGCCGCGCAGCCTGCAGGTCGAGTTCAGCCAGGACATCCAGGCGATCACCGACTCGGAAGGCAAGGAAGTCTCGCCCAAGCGCATCCATGAGCGTTTCATCGAGCGCTATGTGGAGCAGCCCGGCGCGCGACTGAAGTTCGTCGACCACCACACCTATCCCGATACCGCCAACAAGGGCCAGCGCGTGGTTGAGGGAACCATCATCGACAACGGCAAGGAAGTGACCATCACCGGCACTGGCAACGGCCCGGTCGACGGCTTCGTCGATGCACTTTCGCGCCACATCGGCGTGCCGCTCTCGGTGCTCGACTACTCCGAGCACTCGATCCAGCGCGGCTCGAACGCCTCTGCCGTCTGCTACATGGAGATCGAGCATCCGGGCGGTCGCGCCTTCGGCGTCGGCATCAACACCAATATCGTGGCCGCATCGCTCGAGGCGGTGATCTCTGCCGCCAATCGTATCGTCGGCTAAGCAGTACGCTGTTAACCATATCAGGCCCAGCGCTCAAATTGAGGGCTGGGCCTGTTGACAATCAGGCGTTGACTGCTTGTGCAGGACCGCCGGAGCGTTATGATCGGGCTTCCCTAGGCGCCGCTCTCGAAAGGTCCGACGCTTGCTGCACAACAAGCCTGCCGCCCCCGCAGTGCTAGACACGCTGAAGAGAGTCCTGGCTAGCAGGACCTTTGGCCGGTCCGAACGTGCCCGCAAATTGCTGCGTTATTTGGTCGAGCAGGAGCAGGCCGGACAGGCCGAGCGTCTCAAGGGTTTTACCATTGCAGTAGACGTCTTCGGCCGTGACGCCGACTTCGATTCCTCCGCCGATGCTGTCGTGCGCGTGCAGGCCGGGCGCCTGCGCGAACTTCTGGCCCAATATTTCGCCACCGAGGGCGCTTCCGAGCCGATCCGCATCAGCATTCCGCGCGGCAGCTACATTCCCAGTTACGAATTCGTCGGTGTGACGAACGTCCCGCCTCTGGCCGCGGCAGGTCCGGACGAAATCGTCCTGCCGCTGCAGGAGCAGCCGGCGAGCATCGCGGCGAATGCGCCGGCACCTGCCTCTCCGCTGGTTACAGAGGCGCGAATGATGCGCCACCTGCGGTTTTTCTGGGCGACGATGTTGGTCGTCATTACGATGCTGGGCTTCGTGATCCTCCGCATCCTGACGCCCGGGACGGTCGGCGACGTCACCGATCCTACGGAAGTTTCCGCCAGCTCCAGCGAAACGGTTTCGCCGTCAGCACTTGCGATGCCACCCGTCTATGTGAAGGCCGAAGCGAAGGACGACAACGTCACGCGCGTCGCCGCCGTAATACGGATAGCGCTGTCCGGTTTCGACACCGTCGACCTGATCGCGCGCGAGCCAACGCCGCGAATAAACGCATTCGTCGATCCGTTGCAATTCGTATTCGAAGTGGCTCCCGGACCGGCCGAGGGAACCGTCGCGATCAATCTCACCAACAGCGCCACCGGCAAGGTGCTGGTGTCTCGCGTGCTCCTGCCCAACGATCTCGATACGCAAACGCTGGACGATCGCATTGCCAACCTGCTCAGCTCGACGATCCCGGCTTCTGGCGCGATCTACGGCTATATCGAGCAGAACAAGCTTGCCTCCGGCCTGGTCAACTGCCTGATCCTCAATGACCGATACTATCTCGACCCGACCTCGGAGAAGCATGAGGCCGCCTATCGCTGCTTCGCCGACATGGCAGACCGTGGCGGCAAGTCTCCGCTGATCTTTGCCGAGCTCGCGTCTCTGCACCTCAAAGCCCTCACCGAGGGCCACCCTTACCCGCTCAACCCGAGCGCCGAACAGGCATTGTCGATGGCGTATCGGGCGGTGCTGGCCGGCCCGACCAGCCCTTACGCACACCGCGCCTACGGCTTTCTGAATTCGCGGGTCGGCGACGTGTCCGAATCCATTCGCTTCATGCGCAAGGCCTACGAGCTCAACACCTACGACCTCAGCATGGCGGCCGCATATGGCTACGCACTGATCTTCGCCGGCGACTACGCCACCGGCGCGCCGATCATGGAGCGCGCCGTCGAAGCTTCGAGCGCGCATCCGAGCTGGTGGGACTACGGGCTGTTCGTCGCCAAATTCATGACCGGCGACGAGGATCGCGCCGCGCGCGCTACCGAAGCGCTTGCTTCGACGAAGAAGTCCCACTACCTCGCCGCCCGCTTGATCGTCGCCGACCGCGTCGGCAACCAGGAACTGGCCAAAGCTCTTATCGCCGAGATCGAGCAGGAATTTCCCGCATTCGCAGCCAACCCGCGCGTGGTGTTCGCCCGCTCCAACTATCCGCCGGACATGGTCGACAAGCTGGTGACCGCCCTGCACAAGGCCGGTCTGATACAGCCGATCTGATCAGAGTGCGGCGAAACATGAAGGGTCCCAAGCGCCGGATGAGAAAAGAGGTTGTGAAATGATCTTCGCTCGCGTCCATGGCGGCAGCTCTCCCGCGATCGTGCTTTTGCATGGGTTCGGAGCATTCTCCGGCGTCTGGGACGCAATCGCCGCGGACCTCGGCACGCAGCACCGGGTCATCGCCTACGACCTGCCGGGACATGGGCAATCACTTGACTGGCCGGAGACACCCTCCCCCAAGTCAGCGGCGCGCGCCGTTCTCGCCGACCTCGAGACGCGCGGCGTCGAGAAGGCCCATTTCGTCGGTCATTCGATGGGCGGCGCGATAGCCACGCTCGCAGCACTGTCCAGCCCCGAAAGGGTTGCCTCGCTCATGCTGCTTGCGCCAGGCGGCTTTGGCGAGGAAATCAACGCTCCCCTGCTCCGCCGCTACGGAGCGGCCACTTCGGCGGAAGAGCTTCGCAACTGCCTGGTCGCGATGTCGACACCGGATTTTTCGCCGCCGCCCGAAGCCGTTGACGCGCTCGCTGCGATGCGGGCTCAGGCGGGACAAAAGGAGATGCTGGCGAAGATCGCCGACGCCATCGCCCGGGATGGCAGGCAGGGTGTTATCCCGCAGGACTGGCTGGCCACGCTCTCCATACCGGTGACAGTCGTCTGGGGGACGGAAGATCCGATGCTGCCCTTTTCCCAGACCAGCAACCTGCCGCCGTTTTTCAAATTGCACCCGGTGCCGGCCGCCGGCCACATGCTGGTCGAGGAACGGCCGGGCCTCGTCGCCGACCTGATCCGCCAAGCGATCGGCCCAGCGTAATCGCCACGCGTTTGCGCCGACCGTTGCCTCTAGGGCAGGTGCATTGACGACCCTGCTATGTTAAGAGCTTCTTAACGTACGCATTCGGGTTGGAGTGTCCTGCCATGAGTGATGCAGGTGAAAATGTAACGCCGATAGATCCGTCGCGACGCTTGGCCGATGCCATTCGCGACGTGAAGAACGCAGTGGCGGACCGTGACGATGTGGTGGTGGAACTGCGCGAAGCCAGCCGCATGCGGCTCGATCTCCTGGCGCAGGAGCTGGCTCCCGTATTCGCCGAAGTGCCGGCCGACATCGACATGTTCGATTTTGCGGTCTCCTCGGGCCTGCAGCCGCGCCTCTGGATCGACGCCATCAGCCACGTTTCGCTGGGGCGCGACCGTCGCACCTACCGCTTCCTGAAGGACACCCGCATTGGCCGCGTGGTCCTGGCAGAATCCACCGACATAAAGCCGGTGGCCGATCAGGTCACCCGCTACATCGCCGAGCGCATCGTGGAGCGCCAGCGCATGATGGATGGCGGCGTCGACCGCGCCTTCGGGCGCGAGACTGCGGTTCCGGAAGCCGTCGCAGCCCTCCAGGCACCGCACTCCAATGGCTGGCAAAGCTTCTTTGCCGGTTTCGGCCTCTTTGCAGCCGGTGCGATCGTTGGCTTTGCCCTGACGATGGCATGGCTGCGCGACGGCCTGTCCGCGCTGAAATTATTCGATTTCTGATCAGCCCGCTGCTTGCGAAACCCGCGCCGAATAGGGCGTCAGGTCCATCTCGATGAGCTTGGACGGCGGTGCGTTGACCTTCGTCAGGCCGTACCGCGCCAGATGAATCTGCCAGGCACCGGCCTGCCCGCTGATCTCCAGAAGATTGTATTGGGCCGCCGGATTGCGGCCGCCTATGCCCTGCCCTGCCGCAGAGACCCCCACAGCCGGTACCGGCTTTTTAGCCGTGCCGATCCAGAAAAGCGAGGGCAGGTGCGAATGCCCGTGCAGGATCAGTTCCGCGCCGTGGCGTTCGATCACGCGCTGGAAGCGGCTGATGCCGAACAGGCGCTTGTGCTGGGCAACCGCGCCGCGCACCGGCGGATGATGGATCATGATCACCCGGCAATGGCCCCGCTCGGCCGTCTCGTCGAGCAATCGGCCAAGGCGCCGTGCCTGGCCCTCGAGGAAAAAGCCGTTGGCCATGAATGGAGCGGTGGCGCGCGCCGTGGAAACGCCGATCAGCGCCACATCGCCGCGAACCCTGAGATAGGGAAAGGAATGGCGACCAACGGGAATGGTTTGTTCATCGCCCTTCATCCAGGCCGCCCAGGCCATGCAGATCTTGTCGAAAGCGCCGGGCACATAGGCGTCGTGATTTCCGGGCACGACCGAAACATCAGCGGGATTGCCGAGCGATTCCAGCCAGAGCCGCGCCAGTTCGATCTCGCCGTTAAGTGCCAGATTGACCAGATCCCCAGTCACTGCGAGGTGATCGGGCTTGGCCGCCTGCAGGTCGGCCACGATCGTGTCGAGGGCGCCTTCATGCAGGAAATGCCGCCGGTTGCGCTGCCAGTTGACATACCCCGTGACACGCTTGGAGGCGAGTTCGCGATAGGTTACAGGAGGCAGGGGCCCCAGATGGACGTCGGAAATATGCGCAAGCCTGAACATGGTTCTCTTGTAGGACACGCGACCTCGGCTTTCCACCCATCGGCTGCTGTCATATGAGCGCGGGCAGCACACGTGACCGCTTTCGCCAGAACGGCTGGCCGTGGCTGCGGTCCAAGCTTTTCCATGCCTATTTCCTGCTGCAACGGCCGATGACGCTTGGCGTGCGCGGGCTCGTCTACGACAGGGCGAACAATTCCGTCTTCCTCATCCGCCACACCTATGTTCCCGGCTGGCAGATTCCAGGCGGCGGGGTCGAAACCGGCGAGACTGTGCTGGAGGCCCTCGAGCATGAGATGCTTGAAGAAGGCAACATCACCTTCACCGCGCCGCCGCAGCTCAAATCCATCCATTTCAACCGGCAGGCCAGCCGCCGCGACCACGTTGCATTTTACCTGATCGAGGCGTTCCAGCAGACGTCACCGAAACAGCCGGATCATGAAATCGCCGAATCCGGCTTCTTTCCGCTGGATACACTCCCGAAGGATACCACACCCGCAACGTTGAGGCGCATTGCCGAAGCACTCGACGGCGTGCCGCCCTCGCCAGACTGGTAATCAGGCGGCCTTCTTGAAGCGGTCGCGGTCATGCGACGCCGAATAGTTCAGCTGGGGGCCGACCGGCACGATGCGCGTCGGATTGATGGTGACGTGGCTGCCGTAATAGTGCGACTTGATGTGCAGCATGTTCACCGTGCCTGCAACGCCCGGTATCTGGTAGAGCTCGCGCAGATAGTTCGACAGGTTCGGGTAGTCGGCAATCCGCCTGAGGTTGCACTTGAAGTGCCCCACATAGACGGGGTCGAAGCGCACCAGCGTCGTGAACAGGCGCCAGTCGGCCTCCGTCAGCCTGTCGCCCACCAGATAGCGCTGCCGCGACAGGCGGTCCTCCAGCGTATCGAGCGCACCGAAAAGCTCCTTGAAAGCCTCCTCATAGGCCGCCTGCGTGGTGGCGAAACCGGCGCGGTAAACGCCGTTGTTGATCGACGGATAGACCATCTCGTTGACCGCATCGATTTCCTGCCGCAACCCCTCGGGATAGAAATCCAACGATGCGTCGCCCCATTCGTCGAAGGCCGAATTCAGCATGCGGATGATTTCGGACGATTCGTTGGAAACGATCGTCTGCTCCTTCTTGTCCCACAGCACCGGCACCGTCACACGGCCGGAATAGTGCGGATCGGCCTTGGTGTAGATCTGGTGGAGATAGTCGCGGCCGTAGAGCGTATCGCCCGTGGCGCCGTCCTCCTGGAGGAAGGTCCAGCCGTTCTCGCCCATGTAGTGGTGCACGACAGACACCGAGATTATGCCTTCGAGCTTCTTCAAGGCCCGGAAGATCAAGGTGCGGTGCGCCCAGGGACATGCCCAGGAAACATAGAGATGATAGCGCCCCGGCTCGGCCCTGAAGCCGCGCGTCTTGCCCGGCGCCGGCGTGCCGTCGGGGCTGACCCAGTCGCGCCACTGCGACTGCGAGCGAACGAAACGGCCACCCGTATCCTTTGTGTCGTACCAGCGATCCACCCACTTACCGTCGACCAGCAATCCCATGGCAGGCTCCTTCGTGTTTCACCTTATTTAGGCGTGGAGAGGCGCAAGCGGAAACCCCAAAGGGCTGAACACTTCGTCAATCTGCCGTCACCAGCGAAATGCATGATGGACGCCGCACCAAAACGATGCTAGCGGGGTGATCAATGGCAACTGTCTTTGCACATATCCGGTTCGACCGACGACGAATCAGCGACCGCGCCTAAGCTGCGCGGACCGCCACCGTTGCGCCATGCGCAGCGGTTAGTCTTTCTCGACCGGAATACAAAGACGATGACCCTTGCCGTGACCTATCTGCCGGAAATGCCGGCGCATGACTCCGAAATCGAGCTGATCAACGAAGAGGCCTTCGGCCCCGGACGGTTCACGCGTGCGGCCTACAAGATCCGCGAAGGCGGACCGCATGATCGCAAGCTTTCCTTCGTCGCCACGCATGACGGCATCGTCATCGCCTCGGTGCGGATGACCTGGATCGCCGCCGGCCAGGGTCGCGCCTTGCTGCTCGGGCCGCTGGCCGTTCGCCCCGCCTTCAAGAACCTCGGCATCGGCCGCAAGCTGGTAGCAATGGCCATCGATGCGTCCCGGCAGGCAGGCGCCGCTTCCGTGGTTCTGGTGGGCGACGAGCCCTATTACGGCCCCCTTGGCTTCAAGAAGATTCCGCATGGCCAGATCACCATGCCCCGTCCGGTCGACCCCAACCGCCTGCTCGCCGTTGAACTGAAGGCCGGCGGCGTGGCCTCGCTTACCGGCGATGTCCACCACGCCTACCAGGTGGACGGCAAGCTCAGCCAAGAGCCAGGTTGCGAACCCGCGCAAGCATCCGTAGCATGACGTAAACAGCCCGGGAGAAGCGCCATGAACCCCAAGGACCAGATCGCAATCGTTACTGGCGGCGGCTCGGGCCTGGGTGAGGCCACCGCGCGCGCGCTGGCCGCCCGCGGCGTCAAAGTCGGCGTTCTCGACATCGGCATCGACCGCGCCCACAAGGTGGCGGACGATATCGGCGGCGTGGCCGTCAAATGCGACGTGGCGAGTGCCGAAGGCGCCGAAAGCGCGATCGCCGAGGTGGTCGAGAAGCTCGGAACGCCGCGCATCCTCGTCAATTGCGCAGGCATTGCCGTCGGCATGAAGACCATCGGCAAGGATGGACCCCACCCGCTCGACGTCTACCGCACGGTAATCGAGGTCAACCTCCTCGGCACCTTCAACATGATCCGCCTTGCGGCCGACCGCATGGCCAAGCTCGACCCGCTGGAAGGCGGAGAGCGTGGCGTCATCGTCAACACGGCTTCGGTTGCGGCTTTCGACGGACAGATCGGCCAGGCCGCCTATTCGGCTTCCAAGGGCGGCGTAGTGGGCATGACGCTTCCCATCGCCCGCGACCTCGCCCGTTCCGGCATCCGCGTGATGACGATCGCACCCGGCATCTTCAAGACGCCGATGATGTCGGCCATGCCGCAGGAGGTGCAGGATTCGCTCGGCGCTGCGGTGCCCTTCCCGCCGCGACTGGGCGAGCCCTCGGAATATGCCGCGCTGGCCCTGCATATCGTCGAGAACCAGATGCTGAACGGCGAGACAATCCGCCTCGACGGCGCGATCCGCATGGCGCCGAAATAGGCTTCGCGCCATGACTATCGCACCGGCCGGCAACCCCGGAAAGGGTCCGCTCGTCGGGCTGACGGTCGTGGAAATGGCCGGCCTTGGGCCGGTGCCGCTTGCGGGCCTCATGCTGGCCGAGATGGGCGCGCGGGTCGTCCGGATCGAACGGCCGAGCAACGACCGCGTCTTCATGCGCGTATCACCGCAATATGATCTCGACCGCCATGGTCGCGAAATCCTCACCATCGATTTGAAACGCCCCGAAGGGGCCGAACTCGTGCTGCGCCTGCTCGATCGGGCGGACGTGCTGATTGAAGGTTTTCGCCCCGGCGTCATGGAACGCCTTGGCCTCGGGCCTGATGTCGCCTGCTCGGGCAATCCCGCCCTGATCTACGGCCGCCTGACCGGCTACGGCCAGACGGGGCCGCTTGCAGAGCGCGCGGGGCACGACCTGACCTATCTGGCCTATACCGGCGCCCTCAACGCCATCGGCCACAAGGGCGACCGGCCGGTGCCGCCGCTCAATCTCGTTGCCGACTATGGCGGCGGCACGATGATGCTGATGACCGGCCTGCTCGCCGCGCTGTTCGAGCGCTCTCGCTCGGGTAAGGGGCAAGTGATCGACGCCTCGATGGTCGAAGGCGCCTCGATGCTGGCCGCCCCCTATTTCAGCTTCCTGGCGGATGGAACGTGGAACGAGCAGCGCGGCGACAATCTGCTCGATTCGGGCACGCCGTTCTACGACACCTACGAGACCGCCGATGGCAGGTACATCGTGGTCGCATGCCTCGAGCCCCGCTTCTTCGCCGAGCTCGCGCGCCTGCTGCCGCTCGACGCACGCTTCGCAGCGGCGCAGTATGACCGCAGCACCTGGGACGACATGCGGGCAGCGATAGCTGAACGGGTGCGTCAGAAGAGCCGGGATGAGTGGACCGCCCTCTTTGAAGGCACGGAGGCCTGCGTCGCGCCGGTCCTGTCCTTCAGTGAGGCTGCGGCGCATCCGCACAACCGGGAGAGGCAAAGCCACGTCAACGCAGGCGGCTTTACCCGCCCTCGCCCGGCGCCGCGTTTTTCGCGGACCGAGTCTGCGCTCGTGGGCGTACCGTCTGCAGTAGCCTGCGACCCGGCGTCTATCCTGGCCCGCTTCGGTTTCTCGGAGGCCGAGGCGGAAGCCCTTGCAAAGGACGGAATAGTCGGGCGATAAGCTGACAATCTTAATCATGATTTTGTGAGGCCGCGTCGTGGAAAAGGTTGAAAAGAAGAAGGACGGCGTCCTGGAGACCACGCAGGATGCAATCACGCTCGGCAAGACGCTGCTGCGCACCGCGCGCTATGCCGCGATAGCCGTTCTCGAGCCGCAGACCGGCGCGCCGCTGGCAAGCCGGGTCGGCACGGCCACCGATATCGACGGCACCCCGCTGATCCTGATTTCCATGTTGGCGGCTCACACGCCGGCACTGCTTGCCGATCCGCGCTGCTCGCTACTTCTGGGTGATCCAGGTAAGGGCGATCCGTTGGCACACCCCCGCCTCTCCCTCGCTTGCCGAGCGGCAAAACTTGAACGCGACACGCCCGAGCACGCGCGCGCCCAGCGCCGCTATCTCAACCGCAATCCGAAGGCCCAGCTCTATGTCGGCCTGGGCGATTTCTCCTTCTTCCGCCTCGAAATTCAGGGCGCCAGCCTGAACGGCGGCTTCGGCCGCGCCTACAATCTGACCCGCAACGACCTGATTTCGGAGGGTCCGGCGTTGGAAGCGTTGGCAGAGAGCGAGCAGTCGGCGCTTGACCACATGAACGCCGATCACCGCGACGCCATTGCCGTCTACGCACATCACTTTGCCAAGGCCGAAGGCAACGACTGGACCCTGACCGGCCTCGACCTCGAAGGCATGGATCTCGCCTCTGGCGACACAATCAGGCGTATATTTTTCCCGCGCAAGTTGACGGATGCCGGGGAATTTAGAAAAATACTAATAGAAATGGCCAGAATCGGAAAAACAGCGGAATAGGCCCAGGCCAAGCTCCGCTGGTTTCCCCTGGTGCAGGATGCGGGCGTTAACGGGGATGCTCCGGCTGAGTCCGAGCTGAACGCAAGCTTCCTGCGCGTGCCATGTGGGTGCAGGCGGACCGCACGACGTTATTTGCCCCCATAACGTCTGCGGAGCGAATTTGTAGGGGACCAATGGTTTCGCGGCCAATCATTCGGAATGCCAACGCAGCAGCAACATTGCTGTCTCTGTTGGGCAATGAAAAGCGGCTGGTCATAGTCAGCCATCTGCTGGAAGGTGAGATGTCGGTCGGCGCTATTGCCGAGAAGGTGGATCTCAGCCAATCGGCACTGTCGCAGCATCTGGCAAAGCTGCGCAGCGTCGATCTTGTCGAGACGCGTCGTGATCGGCAGATGATCTACTATTCCTGCAACTCCGACGCAGTGCGGCAGCTGCTCGGCACGCTGGATGGTATCTTCACGGCTGCTTGACGCCAGCCGCCGGCTACAAGCTGATCTGATGTGATGGTACCGAACGTGACCGTCAGCGATGTGTCGGCAGTTCCGATGGATGACGACCTGCTGCGGTCTTGACCGCGGCACAGGCTCCGTCCTTTAACGGAGTCTGACGATCACCGATTTCAGGCGCCTTGCAGTGCAACCCATTCGCATCGACGATGCGGCCGACCCGCGCGTCGCCGCCTATATGGATATCCGCGAACGCGACCTCGCGGGGCGGCAGGGGCGCTTCGTCGCCGAGGGCAAGGTAGTTCTCAACGTGCTGTTTTCGGCGCGGCGCTTCGAGGTCGAATCCGTGCTGCTGCTTGAAAACCGCCTTGCCGGCATGGCTGATACGCTCAGCCTCGCCCCGGCAGGCGTCCCGGTCTATGTCACTTCGGGTGAGGCGCTGGATCGGATTTCCGGTTTCCACATGCACCGCGGCGTGCTGGCGATTGGTCGCAAGCGTCCCGCCGAGGACGTCGAGACTTTGCTAGCCGCCCTCCCCCAGCACGCACTGGTGGTTGTGCTGGTCGGCATCTCCAACCACGACAATATGGGTTCGATCTTCCGCAATGCTGCAGCCTTCGGCGCCGATGCCGTGCTGCTGGACGAAACCTGCTGCGACCCGCTCTATCGCAAGGCGATCCGCGTTTCGGTGGGCGCGGCGCTGAAAGTGCCATTCGTGACCGCCGGCGGGGCGGCCGGACTAGTCGAGACGCTTGCGGCGCATGGCTTCGACCAGATCGCCTTGTCGCCCGGAGGCGCCATGGACTGTCGCGACATGGCGCGGCCGGAACGGCTGGCCCTCTATTTCGGAACGGAAGGTGATGGCCTGCCCGACGCATTGCTCGGCCGGTTGAAGACGGTGCGAATTGCGATGGCCGAAGGTTTTGACAGCCTGAATGTCGCCGCGGCTTCGGCGATCACCCTGCACCACTTTTCCAATCGGATTTCCTCAGTCGGTTGAGGAAGCCTTCTGCAAGGCCCGTATCCTGTCGGCCAGGCTGAGGGCCTTGCCGGCGTGCTCGCCATCGACGCCCATTTCGGCCAGCACCTTGTGGATCGGCGAGTTCGGGCCGTCGAGCATGGCCGCAAGGTTCACCACTTCGGCCGCCAATTCGTTCATCTGTTCGCGCAGCTGCGCATCACCGCCATTTGCGGCGGGGCCTCCTGCGGCGGCCTTTTCCTTGAGGCGTTTGTTTTCGCGGGCAAGCGCGGTCAACCGCTCTTCAAGCCGCTCGCGATCGGCCGAGAGCTTTGCCAGCGCCTCGTCGATACTGGCCTGTGCCGCAACGACCTTGGGCGCCGAGGTGATCGGTCCAGACCTTTCCGCCTGGGCCACAGGTGCCCCGCGCAACCGCTCGATCTCCGCGTTCCGGCGCTCGATAAGATCTTCGCGGTCGGCCAACTTCGAGGTGGCCTGCGCAAGCTTCCGTTCGGCCTCGTTTGCCCGCTTCCGCTCGGCCTTGGTCTCGTCCCGGACGGCTCTTGCCTCCAGCGACAGGGCCTGGGCGCGCGCATCGGCGTCCTTGCGCTTCGATTTCAATTGGGTCACCTCATTGGCGAGCTTTTCGAGCTCGCTTTCGCGCGCCACCAGTTCGATCTGCCGGCTGCTGGCAGAGAAGCTGGCCTCGTCATACATGGCGCCAAGCTTTTCCATTTCCTTGGCATGGACCGCCTTGGCGCCTTCGGTCTCTTCGAGGCGTTCGGAAACGCGCTGCAGCTCTTCCTCGCACCTGGCAAGGTCGGCGCTCAGCGTGCCGACCTGCGCTTCCAGCATCGCGATCGTCTTGGCCTTGGCATCACCGTCGGCGCCGAGCGCCTTGATCTGCTCCAGCCCCCGGCTGATATCGATCAGCTGGGTCGTCGCCTTCTCGCGCAGCGCCGAAGCGTTCACCTCCAGCTTTCGGATCGACATGGCCGCCTCGGCGCGGATCCGGTCCTTGTCTGCTTCGATCTCGGCCCGCGTGAGTGGCATCGATGCCTCGACCCGCCGCCGCGCCAGATTGGCTGCCCGCCGCAAGACGGCAGGCGCGACCAGCAGCGCGATGAAGCCTGCAACGAGAAAGCCGAGGGCAAAGAACAGGATGGACTGGATCACGTCACACTATCCGTTGCGGGATCGGCCCGCCTACCCGCTCTTCTCTGCCACAGCCCCGCAAGCGGGACAATGTTCGATGCCAGACGCAGTAAACGAGAGCGGGTGCGGCGGCCGATATAACGGCCCAGAACGCCGCACCCCGTGTGCTAGTTCCGAAACAACGATTGAGGCCGCCGCCGGCCGACCTCAGAACGGGTTCCAGGTCGGTTGCTGCGTGAGCTTCAGATAGCCGAGATTGACGCCCAACCGCGCGCCAACGCCCGTCCGCACCGGCACGAGCAACATATTGCCGTTTCTCATCACGTTGAAGCCGACGCCCGCGATCACATAGGCAGAACCCGAAACGCCGCCGAACCGGTCATAGAGATTGGACACGTCGTCCAGATTGTAGACCAGCATCATGGTGCGCGAGCCCTGGCCGCCGAAATCCCAGCCAAGCGACGGCCCCTGCCAGAAGACTTTGTGGTCGCCGGCGTTCTTCGTGTAGAGCGTGCCTTCGCCGTAGGTCAGGCCGCCGATCAGGGCGCCGGAGCCTTCCTCGCCGAGAATGTAGCCGTTCGGCAGCCCATAAGAGGAGAAGATCTTCTCTATCGCCGAGGCCAGCCCACCGGAGGTGGCGCCAAAGAAGCGATGGCCGGAATCGACAATCTCCTGTGCGGTATATTCCTGCGCCCGCAGCGCCGATGATGAGAATGCCATGATGCTCGACACGGCAAACATCACTGCGATCATCCGGAAAAGGGTCCGGTCCAAAAGTCGGAAAAGCATACTTCCAATTTCTCCGTCCGCGAGCACACCCGCCGACGCCTCTGCCCTTCGCGGCTCTTGTTCGGCCGCTTCTAAGGCGTTTCCTGCAAACTATGTCGTAATCCTTTTTCAACCATTAAGCTCTCACATGAAGATGGCCGATCGAAGGCTGGCAGAGACCCTTGCCGCTGGTTTTTCGGGCTTGCGACCTGGTTGAGGGATGGTCGGGAAATACCGCCATCCCGGTTCAGGCTGTATCATGGCGGCGAAATGATTCGTCAGGACCGGGCGACAAACCGACCGGCCCGTTTTTTGATTTTGGGGACTAAATTCCATGGCTGAAACTTTTGCCCTGTCAGCGCCCGACCTTGCCGCCCTTCTGTGCAGCCGGGTTTGCCACGACATCATCTCGCCCGTCGGCGCGATCAACAACGGCCTGGAATTGCTCGACGAAGGCGGCGCCGACGAAGACGCCATGAACCTGATCCGCACCAGCGCCCGCAATGCCTCGGCGAGGCTGCAATTCGCCCGCATCGCTTTCGGCGCGGCGGGTTCGGCCGGCATGCTGATCGACACCGGCGACGCCGAGGCGGTCGCCACCGCTTTCCTCAAGAATGAAAAGCCGGAACTCGTCTGGAACGGACGCCGTGCGCTGCTGCCCAAGAACAAGGTGAAGCTGCTGCTGAACATGGTTCTGGTGGCCAATGCCGCCATTCCGCGCGGCGGCAAGATCGACGTGACGCTTGATGACGTTGACACCGAGCCCAAGTTCCTGATCCGGAGCAGCGGCCCGATGCTCCGCGTCCCGCCAAAGTTCCTCGAGCTCCACTCCGGGAACAAGCCGGAGGAAGCCATCGACGCGCATGCCATCCAGCCTTACTACACGCTGCTTCTGGCGCGCGAGGCCGGCATGACCATCTCGATCCACGCAACGCCCGAGGAAATCACTTTCACTGCTGCAACGGCCAGCACCGAATCCGCTAGCACTGAATCCGCCGGCACCGAATCCGCCAACTGATTCCTCGCTTCCAAGCCGGCTAAGACCGCGTCTGACAAGAAGAGCCCCTGTTTTTCAGGGGCTTTTTTATGCGCTTGCTTTCGCCAGAACGGCCTGGTCGGCGTACGAGACGCCCCCAAACTCAGTATTTTACTGAAACTTTACCTAACCGGTTTCCCGGTTTTTTACGTCACCCGGCTAAAGTGCAGTCAATACCACCCGACACTCTCGGCTCAGGCAGGGAAGGCAAGGAGAACGGGACATGAAACGCTGCATGTTCGTCGATGATTCAAGCGTCGTACGTAAAGTCGCCAAGCGCATACTTGGCGGCCCGGACATGGTCGTGATCGAAGCCGCGAGCGGCGCCGAAGCGATCGACATGTGCAGCATCCAGATGCCGGAGATCATCGTGATCGACGGTGCCCTGCCCGACATGCCCACCGAAGACGTGATTCGGCGCATTCGTTCCATTCCGAGCCTGATCAAGCCGCGGATCGCGATCTGTCTGATCGAGTTTGATCTTGGTGCCATCATGCGCGCCAAGCGCGCCGGTGCGCAGGACTATCTGCTGAAGCCGTTCGACCGTTCCCAGCTTCTCGCCCGTTTCCGGAACCTCGACGCCGCCTGAGGCAGCCCCAAAAGCAAAAGACCCGGCAAAGCCGGGTCTTTAAAAGGGGAAAATCTGTTTTTGTGCGAAGCGTTAGGCGCTTTCGCGGATTTCCTCGGGCTCGCGCAGCACATAGCCGCGGCCCCAAACCGTCTCGATGTAGTTCTGGCCGCCGGAGGCAACGTCGAGCTTCTTGCGCAGCTTGCAGATGAAGACGTCGATGATCTTCAGCTCCGGCTCGTCCATGCCACCGTAGAGGTGGTTGAGGAACATTTCCTTGGTCAGAGTGGTGCCCTTGCGCAGCGAGAGCAGCTCCAGCATCTGGTATTCCTTGCCGGTCAGGTGCACGCGCTGGCCGCCGACCTCTACCGTCTTGGCGTCGAGATTGACGATCAGGTCGCCCGTCGAGATGACCGACTGGGCATGGCCCTTGGAACGGCGAACGATTGCGTGGATGCGGGCAACCAACTCATCCTTGTGGAAGGGCTTGGTCATGTAGTCGTCGGCGCCGAAGCCGAGACCGCGCACCTTGTCCTCGATGCCGGCCATGCCGGACAGGATCAGGATCGGCGTCTTCACCTTGGACAGGCGCAGCGTCCGCAGAACCTCGTAACCCGACATATCGGGGAGGTTCAGGTCCAGGAGGATGATGTCGTAGTCGTAGAGTTTGCCGAGATCGACGCCCTCTTCGCCGAGATCCGTCGTGTAGACGTTAAAACTTTCAGACTTAAGCATCAATTCGATGCTCTGTGCGGTCGCACTATCGTCTTCAATCAGCAGAACGCGCATTTCAATCCCCTTTTCTGCCGCCAGACCGTCTCGCCAACCCCGGGGCAGTGATTGCCTGGCCAACAGGCTGCCATCTAATGGTTAACAAAACCTAATTTCGCTTCGCAAGCCATATCAGATTTTTTAACCCTTAGATACACCCTCTTGAATCTAATAATGAATCTCAGAGCCGAACTCTTAACGCGCTACCTTAACAAATGGCAATAAGCGATTCATTCGATTCCGCTTACGGTCGTTAGCTTTCGAAGCTGAATTTTTACCGGCCCTTAAGCCCTGGGCCGTATGATTAACAATGCCCGTAAACGAATGGTTACCGACGCGAATAATCTTTAGGAATTTGTTTCCTTTCGCGACGGTAGCAGGGCCTATCGCGAACGGTCGGGCCTACTGGGCCGAATGAAGCGGTTTGTTTGGAGTGTATGCGTGCCCGGGAGTGTCGAAGCATGAAGTCACGTGAGAACCTCGTTAGGCTTAAGCAGTTTCAGGTGAGCGAAAAACGCCGCCAGCTGATGCAACTCGACATGATGATCGCCGAATTCGACCGCATGGCCGGCGAGCTTGATGCGCAAATCGTTGCCGAGGAGAAAAAGGCCGGTATCACCGATATCAACCATTTCGCCTATCCAACCTTCGCCAAGGCAGCGCGCTTGCGCCGCGACAATCTCAAGAATTCGCAAGCCGACCTGATGCAGCAGAGGGCCGTCGCCGAATCATTACTCGCTGAGGCTGAAGCGGAGCTTTCCAAAGCGGAGCTGCTGGAGTCGCGCGACTCAAAGAATCGCGACGCTCCCGACACTCGCAGCGCCATGATCGGCTGACTAAGCACGATCCGATCGCGACTCGCATTCCCCCTGCCCGGAACCACGGCTCCATGGTCGAGCATTCATTTGGTTTCGGGGCAGGCAGTGGAGTCGCACATCGCGGCGGCAACCTGGCCGCCTGCGGCTTTCCACCAAGGAAAGCCCGATCCCCGAGAAAATAAGCTAGACCAATTGCGCCTTGAGCGGGAGGAACCGCTCAAGGCGCAATTGCTATGGGCATGCCGAAGCTTCCGAGCAGCAGAACGGCTGAACTCAGCCCGTGCGGACAAAATCCACACACGACACGCGATGTAGTGGCTGGTTGGGGCATGAAAAGCCCGGCCGGCGGCGGGAGCCTGAAACGGCAGCGGCCGGACTAAAAGCCCGGCCGGATGCTCTTTTGTTGGATCTGCCGAAGGGCCGTTTTGGCCTTTAGTGGCGATATTGCTGAATGCGGGTCGTCCGCAGCCCGGCCAGGCCGTATTCGTCGATCGACGCTTGCCAGGAAAGGAATTCTTCGGTGGTCAGCTTATAGCGCTGGCAGGCTTCGTCGAGGCTGAGAAGGCCGCCTCTCACGGCCGCCACGACCTCTGCTTTACGTCTGATAACCCAGCGCCTCGTGTTCGAGGGTGGAAGATCGGCAATCGTAAGCGGGCTGCCGTCAGGCCCAATAACGTATTTGACACGCGGTCTAACCAGATCGGTCATAGTACTCTCTACACAAAACTCAAAGACCCAATCGGGACCACCTTACCGCCCCAGCTTTAAAAATTGCCTAAACCCGCAACAAGGCTTGATTAATAAACGTAAACCTTTCGTTCACCATAATTCCGCCCCTCAAGGCCCCCATTCGGTGGGCCGAGCTGTGCCGGACGAGCGCCCGGAACTGGCCCGATCGGCGGCGGTGGTACTTTGCCGTCGCTTGACCTATATTCGGCGCGTTGGCATGAAACGCCCGAAAAAGCTGAAACGGACTACCTTCAATGAACAGCCTGGACCTGCCCGGACGGCCTGAAGACACCCGCGTCGTGGTTGCGATGTCGGGCGGCGTCGATTCTTCCGTCGTCGCCGGCATTCTGAAGCGCGAGGGCTATGACGTCGTCGGCGTAACGCTGCAGCTCTATGATCACGGCGCAGCCACTCATCGCGCCGGCTCTTGCTGCGCGGGCCAGGATATCGATGATGCACGGCGCGTCTCGGAAACCCTCGGCATTCCGCATTATGTGCTGAACTATGAGAAGCGGTTTCGCGAGGCGGTGATCGACCCCTTTGCTGCCAGCTACATGTCGGGCGAGACGCCGATCCCCTGCGTTTCCTGCAACCAGACGGTCAAGTTCGCCGATCTGCTCGAGACCGCGCGCGAACTCGGCGCCGATGCGCTGGCAACCGGTCACTACATCCGCAGCCGAGCCAATGGCGCGCACCGCGCCCTTTATCGCCCGGTCGATTCCGACCGCGACCAGAGCTATTTCCTGTTTGCCACCACGCAGGAGCAGATCGACTATCTGCGCTTTCCGCTCGGCGGGATGTCCAAGCCCGAAGTTCGCGCCATTGCGGAGGAGCTTGGCCTTTCCGTTGCCAACAAGCAGGACAGCCAGGACATCTGTTTCGTGCCGCAGGGCAAGTATTCCGACATCATTGCCAAGCTGAAGCCGACTGCCGCCAATCCCGGCGACATCGTCCACATTGATGGCCGCGTGCTCGGCCGGCATGACGGCATCCTGCGCTATACGATCGGCCAGCGTCGCGGCATCGGCGTCGCCTCCGGCGAGCCGCTTTATGTGGTGCATCTGGATGCCGAGCGCGCCCGGGTCATCGTCGGCCCGCGCGAGGCACTGGAAACCCACAAGATTTTCCTGCGCAACATCAACTGGCTGGGCGACACGCCCATCGGCGAGATTGGACCGGAAGGCATCGAGTTGTTCGCGAAGGTTCGCTCGACGCGCCCCCCTCGCCCGGCAATGCTGCACAATCGCGACGGCGTCACCTGGGTCGAGCTCGGCGACGGTGAGTCGGGCATCGCGCCGGGGCAGGCCTGCGTTCTCTATGAAGACGACGGCAATGACGCCCGCGTGCTGGGCGGCGGTTTTATCGAGCGCTCGGAGCGGGGCGCCGAAGCCGAGGCCATGCTGTCGAGGCTTGCAGCGACTTCAGGCCCGGTCGCCGCGGAATAACCGCCAGCAACCGAGCGACATGCTCTATCCAGTTTTGGTAGGTTTCTGCCCCGCTCTCGCGCGGGGCTTTTGCCGTTCAGCCGTGCCCGATCGAACCGGCGGTCAGGATGCCCAGCACCGTGATGGCTTCTTCGCCGCTAGTTCGCGGTGTCGCACGCGTCTGGATGCAGGAAATAAAATGCTCCAGTTCCCGCGTCAGCGGCATGCCTTCGCCAACGGGCACGTAGGTCGGCTCGTTGGCGGTGAAGGCCCAATGGCCGCTGTCCTGCCAGACGGCATGGCGATAGACGGCCAGCTTGCGCTCCCACGGCTCGACATCGTCGAACACGGCCATCGCCTTGGTGCCAACGACGGTGAGACGCCGCTCGCGATAGGGATTGAGCCGCGAAGCAAACAAATGGCTGCGCAGGCCGTTGGGGAATCGCATGTGCAGATGCGCAAAATCGCTGAGATGGTCGAGGACCGCAGCCCCCTCGCCGCGCGTCTCGATCGGCGCCTGGCCGGTAATCGCGAGGATCATCGACAGATCGTGCGGCGCAAGATCCCACAGCGCATCGTTCTCGGTATGGAACTTGCCGAGGCCAAGACGGTGCGAGTGAATGTATTTCACCTCGCCGAGTTCGCCCTGGTCGATCAGTTCCTTCAGCTTTTCGAAAGCCGGATGGAAGCGCAGCACATGGCCGACCATGAAGACGCGATCATTGGCTTCCGCCGCAGCTACCGCGCGCTTGGCATCGGGCACGGTAAGCGCGATCGGCTTTTCGACCAGCACATCCTTGCCGTTCTCGACGGCCTTGATTGCGCTCTCGGCATGATATTGCGGCGGCAACGCCATCACGATGGCATCGACATCCGGCCGCGTGAAAAGCACATCGGGGTCGATTGCCAGGCATTCTTGTTCGCTCGCAAAGCCCTCGGCGCGCGCGCGGTTGGCGTCGGAAACCGCATACAGGGCTCCCAGGCCCTTCAGGGTGCGGATATGGTTCGAGCCCCAGTATCCACATCCCAGGACGGCAATTCGCGGCTTCATCAGACTTTTGAACTCAACAGATAGCTGGCGGAGACATAAAGGCACGCAGGTTGGAACTCAACCCCGGCGCCCGTTGGAAACCGTCAAACATGGCCGTTTTTCGGCTGCTGTGATTTCTTTCCACGGACATGCGCTCTGCGCTTGACAGGCCCGGCATCGCAACCTTATATCCGCCCGACCTTAGCGAAGCGCTTCGAAACGTCCTGCCGGTTCCGGCGAGTTTCAGTGTCTTCTGCTGTGGGGCGGAGTAGCTCAGTTGGTTAGAGCAGAGGAATCATAATCCTTGTGTCGGGGGTTCAAATCCCTCCTCCGCTACCATCAATCCCCCCGACAGGCCGGGTGCAGTAGCACAAATGGCCGGGGGTGTGGCGTTAAATGCCATCCACGGACTGCGAATCTCGACGGTCGGCTCCTTGCGCCATCCGTCGGCTTTGTGCACCACCACGCTGTCCAGAAAGAACCGGAACGCTTCTGACAGAGCGTGGTCACCTTCCATGTCGCCCCGCTCCATCATTGCGCGCAACTCTGTTGCGCAGTTCAAAACCTTCTTCAGGGCGGCAGGGTGAATATCGATCACGTTTTCCGGCTGCTCATTGCCGAGGTCGGCCAGTTTGTTCTCAATCTCCATCTTTTTCGCGTGTGCTGCTTTCACGCGCCCATCGAGCACCGCCTCAACGCCGACGCCGCGCATGAGCAGGTCAGTGAGCTTCTCGACCTCATGGTTCAATTCACCCAACTGCCGCTCCAGCTTCGACCGCTCGCTGACTTTGTCGCCCAACTCCTTCCGAGCCTCGGCCCGCGCATTCTTCAGAAGCACGTTGATGTCCTCGGGCGATGAAAAGAGCCCAATGACCATGTCGATCACCTTGCGCTCTACGACTTCGACGTAGGTCATGACCGGGTCGGGACAGCTACCGCTTTCATGGTGTCGCGAGCATTGGATGCGCATCTTTTCGGTCTTGTCGCGCCCCTTTACGGACATGCCGCCACCACAGCAGCCGCACCGCAGCAGGCCAGAAAGCAGCCGTTTGGCCCTCCGCTGTTTACTAGGAGGCACATGGGCGCACTCTTCCTTCAGCCGCTGGACCGCGTAGAACGTCTCGTCATCGACAATTTGGTAGTCAGGCTCTTCGCGGGTGACATGCTCACTCTTGTCCCGTGGCCGGATGACGCGCTTCTCAGCTTCGCCAACCACCTTCCGCAACTGATTCTTGTTCCAGGTCGGGCGGCCCACGTAGCGTGTATTGTTGAGGATACCCGTCCCCCGCGCATTCGTCCCGTTGATAGTGGAGGCATTCCAGTGACCTCCACGAGGGGCAGGAATGCCGTCCTTGTTCAGACCTTGCGCAATCTCCCGAGCCGTATGGCCTGCGAGACGCTCTGCAAAGATGCGGCGGATGACTTCCGCCTCGGCCTCGTTGACCAGAAGGCGGCCCTTATCGGACAGCTTGTCCGTAATCTCATGCTTCAAATGGTAGCCGTACGGACGCCCACCCATGTGCAGTCCGTCGCGCTCAAACTTCGGCTTCATGCCCCGATGGACTTTGCGGCCTGTCTCCTCGCGCTGTTCCTGGGCCATAACGGCATGGATACCAGCCGTCATCTTTGTGAGCCTGCCCCCGTTGTTCACAGCCCAAATCTCGAACCCGTGGAACTCGGCTTCATCCATGAGGGCCGTCATATCTGCGGCGCGGCGGCTGATGCGATCCGTATGCTCAGCCAGAAGAATGTCGATCTTCTTATCCAGGAGCGCCTGAATGGCTGCTTGGGCTCCCTTACGGCCCTTGAATGCACTCCCAGAAATGGCATCATCGCGGAACTCCTTCACGACTGTCCAATCGGGTTGGCCCGCCGCATATTTGCGGCAGTACTCGATCTGATCGTCGTTGGACCGCTCATCCGAACCGTCGTGTGAAAACCGCCCGTAAATCCCTACCCGCTTCATTATTCACCTGCCCGAGTTTGGTGCTTTTCGTGCTCTTCACGCACGATACGGGTAGCGAGGGCTTCCAAGAAGCGCTGCCAACCAGCAAGCGCTTCCGGAAACATTTGGTTTTGGTTCTGATTCTCCTGGCTGAAATTGCCAGAACATATTGTCGTCATTGAAAATGCTCAGAGGTGCACCGCCTAATGGGCGGGACCGGGGATGGCTACCCGGTCTCTGAGACTCGACGGACAGACGGCTCCGAAGCTCTACATTCATGTGTGCGGGGTCCTGACGGGATAACGAATTGCCGTTCGATGCGGGGAGAGGTGTCTGGCGCAGCCGGATGAGAGGGCTGCGCCAGAGGCTGACAGAATCTTTGGCCGATGTTCCTCAACCGGCGGACACAATTGACCGCCTCTCGGCACGAGAAAAATGCCCAGCCCAGATATCAGTTGTCGAGCCAACGGAGCTTGTAGTGGACCATCTCGCGGACTGTCTCAAACCGCAGCACCTCCACCATGATCGGCTGATCGTAGCCGTCAGGGTGAGGCACGACAATGATCGGTAGGCTGTCACACTCCACCGTCATCCCATTCTCGGTGCACCACTCCTCAATTTCGTCGCAGAGCCGGATGTACGGCCCATTATTGTCGCTGGAGATGAGGAGGTCCTCATCAGCCTCGATCAGGTGACCGAACCAGTCATCTGGAAAGAGTGATTTTCCAACTGCTGACTTAATGGAGAAATCGGCTCCGAGAATTTCAGTGTAGATTGCTTCAAATTCATCAATAGTCATAAAAATACTTTAAATTCAGTTGTAAGATAAATGATTAGTTAGATTATGTTCTTTTGTAACCTTTGCCGATGGGCACGGTCAACAGAAACCATCATGTGAGCCTCACGCCACGAACTTCAAAGTTCGTGACCGACAATACTCACACCGGTACTTCGATCCTGATCGACCGAGCGATCTTCGCACGTGGCGTCGGAGTGAAGTTCTTCCGATGAGGCTCGCGGCTGCCGACAATATTGCTGGGGCTCTCGCAGTATGACTAAATACGAGCATCGCCCCATCAGGGCACATATACCCTCTGGCGGATTATCGGGGGCCACCGCCACCCCAAACCAGTAGCTGGGACTTTACGAGGCGAGAACGGGTGATGCCGAACGCCGCAGACCGGCGCGATGAGGCAGGGGGGCCGACGAGATCGACGCTGCTCGCGACGGGTTCAACCCCGCCAAGGCGTCAAAAAGAGGATCGCTATGTCTGACAATTGACATCGATCCGTCCGCACCCGGTCGAGAGGAATTGGCTTGGTGCGGAAGCTCGTGCCGCAAGGCACGTAACCGCTGGATGGGCGCGCCGCTCATCGAGAAGGGCGAACACAAGCAGGGCTCGGGCAGCCACCTGCTCCGGATTAAAGCCGGTACGTCGCCAGTTCCCGGCTGATACTCAGCGAAGGATATGACCCTTCAACTTCTCTCCCTGCTCCTGAACGAGGACGACACCCGTGGACCGGGGTCTATATGCCTTTTCAGGAGCAGGGGGATAGAAGTGAGCCTTAATCTAGCGAATTGGATAAAGAATCATCCATCGCATGGTTGGATGGGCTGATAAGCGCCAGCTTTCAGACCAGACAACAGCCCGGCGAAACGAAGTGGAGCTTGGGCTCATGATCCCTGATCTGTAACAAGCCCGACCTTTATAGGCATAGACACGACGCGAGACGCGGCTTCATGCCTTTTGGATCACATTGGCTGGCTCATCTAAGGGCAGAGTCAGTTTGAGCGAGGCTGGGTGGAGGCGGCCATTCTCCGAAGTGCCACACGATGTCGGCTGAGCGGCGCGAAGCATTCGATGGTCAAATTTTCGACGAGCCAAGCAGTGACACTGCCGCCCGATATGATAACCCTGCACGGCATGGCAATATCTCAGAAATCCATCAAGATTCTCTGGTCAGCCGCTGGTGGGCGCTGCGCGTTCCCTGGCTGCTGGGAACGGCTCTGTTACCACGAAGCCAAGGGGGCCACGCCCTATACGCTGGGAGAGATGGCCCATATCTGCGGGGACAAGCCCGATGCCAATCGGCATGATCCAGATCAGACGGACGCCGAACGGGATGACTATCAGAACCTAGTTCTGCTTTGCCCTACACATCACACGCTTATCGACCGCAAGGAAAACGAGCCCGCCTATACAGTCGCGGTGCTGCACGAGATGAAAGCCGCGCACGAAGCACGGGTGCTGGAGCGATTGGACAAAGACGAATCTCTGACGAAGGCAGAGCTTGCCCGCACGATCCTGCCGCTGCTGGAAGAAAACAGGCAGTCCTGGGCGCAATATGGACCGATGTCCGAACTTGCGCGCACCCAGCCTCACAACGAAGCCGCGCATGCGGTTTGGCTCTCCGAGCGGCTGTCCGTCATCATACCGAACAACCGCAAGATCGCGAGCCTGATTGAAGAGCACAAAGCGCTGTTCGACACAGGCGAACAAGAAGCCGTTGCCGCATTCCTGATGCATGTGCGCAGCTACGAACAATGGGTAGAAGATTCAATACCATATGCAGCGGTGAGGCGATTCCCGCTGAATTTCGACGAACTGATCAGGGGGATTTCAGGTGGCGGCGCATAGCGCGATTTTTCCGTGGCCGAGTCATTACGGTCACTACAGATTTTTTGAAGGCCAGATAATTCGGCACGGTAAGGTTGCTTCTCTGAAGTCAGAAGGGAGCGGTGCCTATCAACTGACCCGCACGCGAGGCGACGCGCTGCGCGTATTCATCTGCGAGTGTTACGCCTTTGGAATTGCTGAATATTTCGAGACCATCGAGCAGCTTGGCCGCCTCGATGCCGTGATCATCAATTCCGCATGGTGCGGTTACTCACCCGATGCCAAACGCCATTGCCGCGATGAAAATGTCGGTCTGTTCAGCATAGGAGAGTTTATGGGGGCGCTCCACCGTGACGACCATTGGGCATACCTGACCGACAAAGAAGAAGAGTATTTTAGGAAGCAGGGTTGGCTGTGACGCGCAGCGTCACGGTCTATGGCTTTGGTTCCGCCTTCGCCGATGTCGCCGCAGCCAATGATGTCGATCTACTGATCATCCATCCAGAAACTAACGCGGCCTCTTGCGAGCTTGCTATCCGGTGCAAGCACCATTTGGCAGAGCACATCGCCCGCGTGCATGTGACCATGCTCTCGGCATCCGAAGAGGCGCATTTTCAGTTCATCAAGAGGGCGCGGGCGCTCGGCCTTGGGATAGTGCGAAATAGTCATCTACAAAAGGATTTCGAAGCTTTGCTCGTTGAAATCCAAAAGCGCTCGGCGCAGAGCCTAGTCCGAACTATGTAAACGACATTTCCGTTTTCCGGGTATTCGGCTTCTGACGGGCTGCCGACATCAAGCCGGGTTACCTGTCGAAGTCCATGAAGAGAGAGTTCGCACCCCGACGAACTCGAAAATCCAAGAACTGCTGGAGCGCCTTTCGTGATTGAGACACCTTCATCTTTTCACGTATGCCTAGCTTCGCGGAAATCTCCGCGTAGGTAGCACCGTCATATCCATCAGGCGCAAAGATGGTGTCCCAGTAAAACTCTCGACCACCTCTTGGCTTGTCTGCAATTGCGCCCTCCGTATCTCCAGTGAAGATGTGTACGCACATCCCATCGCAGTAACCGATGACTGCCCTGGCGACTGCCCGCTCACCAGCCGCCGATATACGACGCACGAAATCCTCGGCACCAAGCGCGTCCATCATCGGCTGCGTCAAGCCGCCGGGGTAGCCTGAATTGGCGTGATCGAGGAGAATTAGGCCAGCGTGCTCGACAATGCACGGCATGAGCAGTGATTTGTAAGCAGAAACCGCCTTGTGGCGGACCATTGTCGCAAGATCGACCTCAAGAGGCTCATCGGTTTTTACGTCGGAGAAGACGAACTTGAACCTTTCCCCGACCAATTGGTCCGTGGCGTCCTCCGCTTTATAAGTAGTGGCCTCTTCGATTGCAGCGATCTCTTGTTTCTTAAATTCACTCCGGGTGGCGTAGTAAATGCTGATCTTGTTCATGACGCCATATCGGTCAGGATTTCGGCGGCAGCCGCTGTGCGGTCATTGCCATAGGCCGGGATAACTTCGATGTTGCGCTGGTGGAACAGCCTGTTTTCGAAGTCAGATGGATTTTGGACGATTATGTAGGCACGTCTGCCCGAGAAGCTGTTTGGTAGCTGTTGGAACGTCTCGTTTACAGTCTGGAATAGATGAGCAATGTTAATATCACGGAAGCTATATCCGATGAACAACACGGCTCTTCCGAAGAGGTCTGAGCGCAGCTTCAAGTCCATAGGTCCATCCAGCCTCATCCTTCTGTAATAATGACCTTCCGACATGACCATTTCGTCCGGGTGATTTAGGTCGCCATGAAACTTGATAACTTGAGTATCTGTACTGTTGAACCCCATATCCTCTTCGGTCGCTATGACATGAGCAGGTCTCCCGAGCGCAGAAAACGACCTTTCTAAGAAATCATCATAATTTGTAGTGTAAAAAATTGGACAACTCGAAAGCGCGGCAAGCGTCCTATGTAGAATTGAATCTTTCAAGACACTTTCTGGCGTATCAAGTTGCTTTACCATCCAGTTTATTAGGGGTGCAAAATTTTTCTTCCTGACCCTGAAATACTCTAGGATTTGTAAATCCGTGCCACGCATGCGGATAAGCTCAGGGTCGTCATAGCCAAGAATGCGGGCCGCTTCGTTGACCATCTCGCTCCAGCTTGGCCCCCTCAGAGGATTGCCTGCCCCGTCGTTCCAAGACACAGACATAGAAACTCCGGCCCCCACGAAGGGCAGCACGCGGCTCTGGCGGTAGAGGCGCTTCAATTCTGCGGGACAGGTGTGCGGCATCACGGCTTTCTGGCAATGATTCTGGTTAGTGAGTGGTGGTGCGGAATTCCGTTATGCGGATGCGCCTCATGAAGGTCCGAATCCGATGCGTGGGAGAGGCTCCAACGAGCGTACCTAGAGACATACCAAGTGTGCGGCAGGAGTGTTGGACAGAACCCAGGGTGGGCCGAGAGATCGTGAGAGCGGTCATTAAACGCGCAAACAATATTGAGGCCACCCTTTCGCGTGGCATCTTGCACGCGGGCAATTATGCTTTCTATGCTGGAGGCAGCGCGAAGGCAGTGAAAAAGCCCGTAACAGATGACGACATCATACCGCTCGCGCCCACAAACAAAGTCAAGCACATCTTGGTTGAACCACCTGATCTGCGCGTCAGCGAAGGCGTTTCTTCCATTAGTGATCGCAGGTAATGAGCAATCGACTGCATCGACCTCGCATCCCGCGCGTGCAAAGGCAGCAGAGTTCTTCCCCTCTCCGCAACCTAAGTCCAGCACCTTCGTTGATGATCCGAAATTGCCAGTTGAAAGCACTTCCTGGACGAGAGAACCCGGCTGAGTACCCCAAAGGCATGGCACAGCCATATATCCGTCGTCATACCCTCCGCCATGTAATTCCTGCTTCACATCATAGCCCAAGTTCTGCAATGAGCCTTTCGACAACAAGCTCATAGTCATCCAATCCGAACCAGTTATATATTACTGCATCAGCGTCTTGAATCAGGAGCCTAACTTCCGATTCGACTGGTGCATTATATATTCGCATAAACTCCGATAAAGACATTCCAGGAGAATTTGCTTCCCTTATACTATACAACTTGTATGCGACATCTGGCGGCGTATATACAAAAATCGTAGAAACCGTCCGCGTAGAAATATCCTTTAAACGTTCGAGGGTTTCAAGCTGTCTAACTCCATCTATTATGATGCGCGGCTCTTGCATGGCAGCCACGTCATCGAGGATGGCTTCCGCAAGTCTACGAGGACCGTTTTGCTGTGTAATGAAGTCGTATGCCTTGACTTGAAACTCGGAACGGGGAGTGATCGGGACGGGAGGAATGTCGAGCAACCTTGCTAAGACCTGTCCTGTATTGACTTGCCGGTATCCAGCCCGTTCGCACAGACGGTTAGTCGTGATTGACTTTCCAGACCCAATGGAGCCTGCGACACATAGGATATGAGGTTCTCGAAACGCATTTGGGCGAAGCACCTTCAACGAGGGGCGACTGATCACAACTCCCTGGAAAAAGGTTCGCAAAACAAGCTGTGACCAGTACTCAAAGTCGAGAAGGTCTATCTCGGAGCCGACAGTTTTCATCCAGCGAAGCTGATTTATGGACGCTTCGCCTCTCTGAGGGTTTTTCCACTCTGGAGTTTCAGGAGCCCAATATCTGAGGACAACCGCGACATGGCGTATACCGATATCTGACGAGTCGTCGTTTAAGAAACCAAGTACCTCGATCTCGTCTGGGTCAACCTCTGGCCTATCGGACCCAAGCTTTAGCTCTTCCGAAATCTCGCGCGCGGCGTTGGCCTTAATGCCACGGTCGGAGAACGTCAGAATGCTGAGGTCGTCCTCGGTAACATGTCCGCCAAATCCAACACATCGAGCGCCACGCAGGAAGGAGGCTGCACGATTATACTGTCCCCTCCGGAACGAGAGGATTTTGTCCCGCTGCTGGATGATTGTGTAGGTGACAAACTGCTTAAATTCCGAATTTACCTCAGCCTCAGTTCTTGGCAGGTGCGTAAGTCGGCCCGATGAGATGAGGCGCTCCAGGATGGCGTTGTAGTTTACGTCAATACCCTGGAAATCAAGGACATGTCTGTATGCGTCCTTTGGAACAACCAGAACTTGCTCTGATGCGGGAGCAGGCGCGCGACGGATCGCGGTGTATTCCTTCAAAGCCACCTCAACATTCGGATCGGCTTTGGGTGTCTGTAATAATTCCCTTAGATAAAATTTGCCGGGTTCGGTGCGAAGGAACCGCGAAGCCTCTCCTCTCTTCAGAATTTCCATACTGAGGCGGGCCTGCATAGACTTTTGCGGTGTTCGGCTGATGTCCTTATCGGCAAATAGCCCGTCATCCAGTCCGAATGTCACAATCTGTCGTGCCGTGAGTGGGCGGCGATGCCGCCGGAGGACAGCTTCGGCCACCCACAGGTACGTAGTGTGTTCGACTGCCCCCGTCTCCACTTAGCCCTCAGCACCTACAGTTCCGTACGCAATCAACTCCACTACCGGGTACCTGTCCACCGCTGGGCCGAATTCTCCACTGCAATTGCTTCGTGAACAGCCAAATGCCTGGGCTTATTGACGACCAGTCGCATTGCGTGTTCTGATTTCCGAAGAAATCAGCACGGATATCGCGATGAAAGCCAAGCAGGCCAAGGGAAAGCGCCTAGAAGAAATGACTAAGGCCGTGGCGTATTTTCGCACGTCGAGCGCCGCGAATGTCGGCCCCGACAAGGACAGCGAGCGCCGTCAGCGTGATGCCGTTCAGTCGTTCGCGAAACGCGCTGGTTTCGTCATCGAGGACGAGTTCTATGACGCGTCCATAAGCGGTGCCGACCCTATCGAGAGCCGTCCCGGCTTCATGGCGCTCCTCGACCGGATCGAGTCCAATGGTGTCAGGGTCGTCCTAGTTGAGGACGCCTCGCGGTTCGCACGACAACTCGTCGTACAAGAGGCGGGCATTCTCGCCCTGGTGGATCGTGGAGTGCGTGTCCTGACAGCTTCCGGCGACGATCTCACCGAAACCGATGACCCATACAAGGTTGCGATGCGGCAGATTGCAGGCGTTTTCTCCCAACTCGAAAAGGCTCGCCTCGTCCTGAAGCTCAGGGCTGCACGAGAGCGTAAGAAGCGCGAGACTGGACGCAAGGTCGAGGGTAGGAAACGCGTAGCCGAAAGGAAGGACGGCGCTGAGATCGTTACCGAGGCCAAACGTCTCCGTCGCCGGTCGCCAAAAACTGGACGACGGTGCTCCCTGCGCGAAATCGCGAAACAACTTGCAGGCCAGGGCTATGTCAGCGCCAGCGGTCGCCCGTTCTCGTCATCCGTCATCAAGGCAATGGTCGAAAGCTGACCTGGGTAGTGATGAGGTAGGTAGCCCTCGGTGCGTACGAAGCATCGTCAGGCTCGGCTGCGGCAACAATCTCTTTAGGCTCTACCTACATGCCTTTTTCAAGCGCTTCAGGACAGCGCCAGCCTTAGCAGGGAAGCTGAACTTCGTGTCATAGCCATCCGCCTGAATTGTGCCACCCGTCGAGAGGAAATCGAAGACGGAATCATTTCTTTCAACGGTGACTGACCACTGCCAGCCAGCGGGCTCGTCGTTTTCCGTGTACGGCGTGGCGTCCCCGGCGATGGGCATTTCCTCATTCTGCTTGGTGAGCCCCAGGACGACTTGGTTCCATGGGTTGGCGAGATCGTAAATCTCCGCGCGCGTATATGGCTTGGACGCGTAAGAGGGAATCTCCAGGGTTATCTCGCCCTTCCGTTCACCGCAGGTGATGCGAACCAGCACATCATCCGTTTCCGGCGTGCCATAGAATGCGGCTTTGACTTCGTCACTGTAATGCCATTGGCGACCGTCGGCCAGGGTAGGCGACGTGAGCCCTAAAAACGTGAGCAAAATTAGGAAGATTCGCATTATGGCCTCGATGTTTCATCCAAGACCGCATTGGCCGTGGCTCGTGTAATAGACGGGATTTCCATTACCGTCAGGAGTTGTACAGAGCCTTAAGAGGCTAGGATTTGCCAGTCAGCCGAAGCTTGTTCGGCGGAGAAGGTTGCGCGTTTACTGGCGCAGGCAGACTGACCTCAAAGAAGTGGGCTCCGGTTAGCGAATAGCCCCCCCGAACGACCGCATCATGAACGCGAAGATAAATAGGGATACAATGTACATCCACTTCGCAAGATGAAGACCACTACGAAAGTTATCGAATCACCAGAAACATCACCATCGCTCCGGCGCAAATTGCAGATGTGTGGCAGCAAGACCACCAACGGACATTGGCATTGGTGCCGTTCCCCGTCATGTAACCGCTGCCGGAAGTTCCGCGCCCGCATCATTGCCGATGCGGTGTCAGATTGGGCCGAAAGTCAGTCGAGCTATCGGCTGCATAGAGTCCGGATCGAGATGCCCTCATATTCCGATCCAGACACCCTCCTGGCAGGCATCCATGGTATGCGCCGACGCCTACGGGGCATCTGTGATCGTCACCAACGCCAGAACAACCGGTGGGCGTCCATGCAATTTTACGGATCGTTCTCGCCCAGGTGTGAGAATGGCAACTGGAGCGCCGTTCTCCTGGGCGTCGTTCATCTGGGTCGGATACACGAACTCACGTTTTTGAATGCCTTCGAGAAATTGCTCTCGATCCACTTGGAACCGTTCCAGAAGGACGTGCTGAAAATCGACGTTCATTCATACGTTCACTACGCCATAGACAACATGCGCGGCCTGCGTGGGTGCTCAGCTACAGAGCTTTCTTGGTACTTCAACGCGGTGAATACTTCGGCAGGCTTCAAGTGCACGGTCTTCCGTCGAGGGTTCCAGGCATGAAACCCAGAAAGCCCCGCAAGCCGATTGGCCCCGGCGATGCCTACGGAGAAATCCAGCGCACCGCTACGGTCAGGCAGCAACAGGCCGAGGAGCGTGATCGACACCGTTCGGCGTTGAGTGGCTTCCTCTTGCAACGCCAGAAAGCTGCATTGCACAAAGACCCGTCCGAGCGTTCGATAGAGCTTGCCCGCATCTCCCAGAAGGAGACCGACGAATACAAACGCCATCGTTCCAAAATGGCTGCACTGAACTCTCGTATCCACAAGAAACCATGATGCCATTATTCGACATTACTGCGCTTAGGGCGCGGATAGCTGCACGACGTAAGCCAACCGATCCTGTTAATCACCGATTGCCGTATGTCGTGACCCTTCCTGCTCCGACGAGCTTCCGGGAGGAGTTCGGCAGTTGGGATGAGCCGCAGAACTGGTGCCGAGACAACGTGGACCACAGCCTCGGCCATCAATGGAGTAGGTGCCGTATCTGCGACACAGGTGAGATCAGGTTCGGATTCTCGCACCTGCCGACCGGCACCATATTTGCGCTGAAGTTCAGATAGGCCGATGGGCGAGCATCCAGATCGAGAGCCTTGTTTAAGGATTGTGCTTAGCGGCTACCCGAACTGTCGCGTAGAGGTAACGTGTTCAGCACTGTCTCATGATGCAGTGAGGCATTTAGATACCGGACCGAGTTAGACGAAAGGCGGTCGGCTCACGGAGCCACGCATCAATGTCCCAGCCGAGCAGCCACTCCACATTGCCCCCGGAACCAGAAAAGACACCGCTATTCTCGGACAGCCGGATGCTCGACACGATGATGAGGCCGGTATTTCCCTTCTCACTCATATGAAGTTCGACTTCGTTGGCCGTCATGAAAATGCCGTCAGCACGGTCGCTGGTCGTGCCTTTGACCTCGACCTTTATTTGTTTCCCGCTCAACGTCGCCTCGAAATCGAAAGGGTTCGAGGCCGATGTGTCTCGAACTGCATAGCCCTTGGAGCGCAGAAATTGCGCAGCTACGTCCATGGCTCTCTGCTCCACGGCCTTTCTTGCTGGTGCCGATAGCCCGTATCCCTGTCGCCCGGAGGGTCGATGAAGCGGGTTCAGCGCGGCACTGATTTCCAACTCACGTTGATCCGCATCTGTAAGGTCGCGCCCGCTGGCTTGCGCCGTATAGATGGGCCGGAGCCGCTGAGCGGCTTGATGAAACAGGTCGTCGAAGTCGCTAGCACTGATATCGGAATATGCAACGCGGTGGGATATGGCAGTAGCTCGCTGAAACGAAAGCGGAAGGGGCCGTCGTGCTCCGAACTCGGCGGGATCGTCGAACGGGGCCAAGGTTCCGAACTCCTCCAGAACTACCCCGCGCGCCCATTCAGTTTGCGCGTCTAGCTCATGATCTGGAAGCGGCACCGAACTTCCCTTGTGAAAGCGCGAGGAGCCGCACCCGACAGTGATGTGCACGGCTGATCCATCGGTCGAAAAGTGCGTGACGCAATAGAAGCCCTCGGTCGGATTTGGCGACATGTTGCGCGAGCAGAACCTCACCCACGGAAGCTCCGTCTTTCGGCCAATCCCGTCCGAGGCTTCCGAAAGGAAATCGCGACCGAATGAACCCAAAGCCGCAGCCAACCGAGGGCGAAGCCCTTCAATCTCCGATTTTAGATCGCTCCTCACCAACCGCCCTCGCTCCTGCATGGCGGGTGTGTTTTCTGGAGAATATTCAGGTTGAAGCTCACAGATACGTGCCAGTGTTTCCCGCATCGGTCCCCCTTGTTCGTGCAGCCCCATTATTGATGGTGCTGTCTATCCATGAAAATTCTCCGAAAAGAAGCAATTGATGGCATTCAATGCCGACATACAGAAGCTACCGAACCGGGCTTGCTCAGTCGATGTTCTTACGGAGGAGTTTGGTTCATCGCGAACTTCGACCATCACGAGATGGGTCCACTTGGTGGGGCGCGCGGCGTGATGAAGTGATAGGGTAGCTCACCACCGGACGAGGATGCCATGCCAAACGATAAGCCCGCAGTAAACCACGAGGGACAGCCTGAAGGAAAGCCTGAGCCCGATAAGGACGACACTCCCCGTCAGGATAATCCGAGCCGTTTCGCCAGCTTCCGAGGCCATGCTGGCGGGGGCATAACCACCGACGAACTCATGGCTCTTACGCGCGGCGAATAGGCGGTGTGACATAGAAGACACGTTTCCTCGGAGAAACTGAAAAGGCCCGGAGCAATCCGGGCCTTTGCTTTCTCGGCGCGTGAAATTACTCCCTGGGAGTAAAATCACCCACCGGGGAGTGAAATCATTCCCCGGAGAATGAAACCGGTTGGGCTCACTAAGGCGACCCTACGAGTGGGTGTTGCCCGAAAGACACGTTTCACCGGTGAAACTGAAAAGGCTCGGAGCGATCCGGGCCTTGCTTTTTGCCTCCGGGGAACGAAATCACTCGCCGATGGCCTCCCTCTGCGATGCCGGTTGTGCTCAGCCCCTTCTCTTTTGCCTCACACAATCGCTTCGCGCGGCTGCTGGGGACCAGCGCGTTCCATGTCACAGGAAATCGCACAAGGAGTGGCTGACCTAAGCGATCTCTAGTTTGATCTGTAGGAAAACAAGGCAATTGCCTGTCGGGGGGACTGAGCGTAGCGGACCTCCGCTACCACTTATCCCCACCGGAACTTCGAACAATTGATGCGCGTGGGTTTTCTCGCGTATCGCGCCTCCGCCACCAGCGATACGGCTCTCTGGATCCTTGCTCCAGTTGTCTTCTAGCTCCGATCAATAGATCCTGAGCCTAGCGGACCTTTCTCCGACCGACGTTGGCAGGAACTCTTTTACACAGAGCGACGTTTTGACGGTTCGGCCGGCGACGAGCAGCGTCTTTGCGCTGGCTCGCGATTGCCGCATCTCGATCTCATATGACTTCAATTCGCGTGGAGCGCGCGCAGTGCATTGCCTGCAATAGCCGAGTCGAATCGCAAATCTGGTTGCGACCATTTGTGGAGACTGCACGATGGCTAGGATCAAGACCTCCGACAATATCGACCAGGATCGCCGCCGCTTTCTGAGTGCTGCGGCCATGACCGTCGCTGCAGCCGAACTCCTCAAAGTCGGTCCGGCGGAAGCGCAGACCGCCGGAGGAAGTGTGTCGGGTTCGCCGGCACCGGGGACGAATGCGTCCTTTAATTCGGCGAAGCAGATCAATGCCGGCGAGCTGAACGTCGGATATGTTGAGGCCGGTCCGGCCGACGGCCCCGCGGTCATTCTTCTGCACGGCTGGCCCTACGACATTTACAGCTTTGTGGACGTGGTGCCCATTCTGGCTTCGGCCGGATATCGGGTGATCGTCCCCTATCTGCGCGGCTATGGCTCGACCCGGTTTCTTTCAGATGAAACGTTCCGGAACGGTCAGCCGTCCGTGTTTGCCGTCGATACCATTGCCCTTATGGACGGTCTCCATATCCAGAAAGCAACCCTGGCTGGTTTTGACTGGGGTGCGCGAACGGCCAACATCGTCGCGGCAGTTTGGCCGGAGCGCTGCAAGGCAATGGTTTCGGTGAGCGGTTACCTGATCGGCAGCCAGGAAGGCGGCAAGAAGCCATTGCCGCCCAAGGCCGAGCTCCAATGGTGGTACCAATTCTATTTTGCAACCGACCGCGGTCGGGCCGGCTACGACCAAAACCGGCGGGATTTTGCCAAGCTCATTTGGCAGCTCGCTTCGCCGCAATGGAAGTTCGACGATGCCACGTTCGACCGTAGCGCGGTGTCCCTGACCAATCCCGACCACGTCGCCATCGTCATCCACAATTACCGCTGGCGACTCGGCCTGGCCTCCGGCGACCCGAAATACGACGATTTGGAAGCAAGGCTTGCCAAGGCTCCGGTCATCACCGTGCCGACCATTACCATGGAAGGCGACGCCAATGGCGCGCCACACCCTGAGGCCAGTTCCTATGCCGACAAATTCACCGGCAAATACGAACACCGGCTGATCACGGGTGGCATAGGGCACAATCTGCCGCAGGAAGCGCCGCAGGCCTTCGCCCAAGCAGTGATCGACGCCGACCGCCATTGATCGACGTCATCTTGCCGAATGTGACCAGTCGGTTCTGACGCGGGCCAATCGGCTTGGCCCCCAAATGCGGCCATGCTGCCTTTACGTTAGCTTTAGTGACCGGCTTCCCACACCCCAGACAGAAGTTTACGACTACCCCCTCAAAGTTCAGCCTGGTGTCACGATTTTGCCGTAGAGGGCTGGCGAGAGGTGCGGAGTGAATGTCGATCTTTGATCTGGAGCGAAGGGGTTCGCCCTGAGGGGACAGTGAACGAGCTGGGCGACCGCAATGGTCTTTCCCAACGGTCATGTTGCTTCGAAAAGCACGAGCTTTTCTTTTACGAAGGCTTTGGCTATTCCGCTTTGACAAGGAGAGGTCAGTCGCAAAAGCGGTGCATGTTCAGCCGATAGACAACGCCTGCCCCAAGACATGGCATGACGCCGCAGAGATATGCTCCGCGACGCTCGACTTATAACTAGAGAGAGTGGAAATGGATCACGGTGTTGATGGCGCCAAGCTCGACAAGGGCGCGGCGACCAACCAGCAGGGGGCTGCAGTCGAGACCGGCGGTACGGCAGAAAGCGCCGCCTCAACTACGATTGGGCGCCCTCAGATTCTGACAGGGGCTGATTTTGCTCGAATTGGGCAACCGGACGAACGCCTCGACAGATTCTTCGAGCAGCTTGCCGAGAAGTTCGGCCCCTCGCCTGCCGTGATCTCGGACGGGCGTGCGTGGACGTACCGGGAGATCGATAAGCGCGCAAACCAGTTGGCGCATCTGCTTGCCGACCGTGGCGTCCGGCCGGGGGACCGGGTGGGATTGCTGCTCGACCGATCCGCCGAGACCTACATCGCCGTGCTCGCGGTGATGAAGGCCGGCGCCGCATTCGTCCCGCTCGCCACCGCATTCCCCGAAGAGCGCATGACGCTCATCATCGAGGACGCCAGCGTCGGGCTGGTCATCACCATTTCGAACTACGCGGCACGTGCCGAACGGATGCCCGTTCCACACGTGCTGATCGACAGCGCTTCCGTCGAAATCTCGGCCCGGCCGGACACGCCGCTGCGTCCCGACACCTCCGGCGACGACACCTGCTACATCCTCTACACGTCGGGCACCACGGGCAGGCCCAAGGGCGTGGCGGTAAAGCACCAGAGCTTCTGCAATTTCGTGCGGGTCGCGGCGGAATCCTACGGCTATCGGCCGAGCGACCGCATCTATCAGGGCATGACCATCGCCTTTGACTTCTCCTCAGAGGAGATTTGGGTGCCCTTTGCCGCCGGCGCGACTGTCGTACCCGCGCCCGGCCAGCAGCCGCTGGTGGGCGAGGAACTCGCGGACTTCCTGCGCGCCAACGAAGTCACCTGCATGGCCTGCAGCCCGACGCTTTTGTCCTCCATCGAGAGCGAAGTGCCGAACCTGCGGGCGATCCTGGTGGGAGGCGAGGCCTGTCCGCACAATCTGGTTGTGCGCTGGGACAAGCCGGGCCGGCAGATCCTCAACACCTATGGCCCCACCGAGGCCACCGTCACGGCGACGATGGGGCTTCTGACCGCGGACAAGCCGGTGACCATCGGCGCGCCGCTGCCCACCTATTCCATAGTCATCCTCGACCCGGAGAAACCAGAGGTTACTCCGCCCGGCGAACTGGGCGAGATCGGCATCGCCGGCATGGGCGTCGCCGTCGGCTACCTCAACCGGCCGGACCTGACCGAGCAGAAATTCATTCACGATTTCCTCGATCTGCCGAACAATCCCTCGAAGCGCATCTACCGGACCGGCGACCTTGGCCGCATCAACGATGACGGCAAGATCGAATATCGCGGGCGCATCGACACGCAGGTCAAGATTCGCGGCTATCGCATCGAGCTTGGCGAGATCGAGGCCGTGCTGCTGGACCAGCCGGCAATCGCGCAGGCCGCCGTCACGACCTGGGAGGTGGAGCCCGGCCGTGTGGAACTCGTTGCCTACTATGCGTCCAAACAGGGCCTGCCGCCGATTTCCCGCTCCGACATCGTCGCGGACATGAGGCGGCGACTGCCTGACTACATGGTGCCGTCTTATCTGGAGGAAGTGCCGGCGATCCCGATGACGGTCTCGAACAAGGCCGATCTGCGCAAGTTGCCGAAACCCACCAGCCTGCGGCTTTCGACCGATCGGACGATCGTGCCGCCCAGCAACGACGATGAACGCTTCCTCGTTGCGGCCCTGGCCGAGGTGCTGAAAATCGAAGAGGTGTCGGTGGAGGACAACTTCTTCGACGATCTCGGCGCCAACTCCCTGTTGATGGCTCGCTTCTGCGCGCGCGTTCGTACCCGGCCGGAATGGGCGACGACATCGATGCGCGACATCTACCTCCTCCCCACCATCGCGCGCCTCGCGCAGCACCTGAAGGTGCCGGAAAAGGCAAGTGCGGCCACCTTCGAGCCGGTTCTCACGCACCGGGCATCCAATTTCGCCTATTGGGTCTCTGGCCTGGCGCAATTGTTGTTCTACGGCGTCTACAGCTACGTCAGCCTGTGGGTCTTCAATTACGGCCTCAACTGGGTCTACGACAAGCTCGACGAGCCGGTACAGCTCTACCTTCGCTGCGTGCTGCTGTCCGCCGGCGCCTTCTTCGGCATGTCCGGCTTCGCCATCATCGCAAAATGGCTGCTTGTGGGCCGCTGGAAGCCGGAAGCCTTCCCCATCTGGGGATGGCGCTACTATCGCTTCTGGGTGGTGCAGACATTGATCCGCACCGCGCCGGTGGTTCTGTTCCGAGGCAACCCACTCTACAGCATCTATCTGCGGCTTCTCGGCGCCAAGCTCGGGCACAACACGGTGATCGAGTGCCGCACGGTGCCCGTCTGCACCGACCTCATTTCGATCGGCGACAACACGATCCTGCGCAAGGAATCGATGATTCTCGGCTATCGCGCACAGTCCGGCTATATCCATACCGGACCGCTGACCATCGGCCGCGGCGCCTTCGTGGGCGTCGGGAGCACGATCGATATCGACACCAGCATGGGCGACAACTCCCAGCTTGGTCATGCCTCTTCGCTCCAGCGCGGACAGAGCATCCCGGCTGGCGAGCACTGGCACGGATCGCCGGCCGTCCCCACTTCGGCGGACTATTGCAAGGTGCGCAATGTCAACGCTTCCAATATCCGGCGCATCCTCTTCGAGGCAGCCCAGCTTGTCGTGCTGCTGACCGTCGTCACTCCGCTGCCGCTTCTGTTCCACAGCTATTGGCAGAACGTCAGCGACGATTATCAGGAGACGATCGGCATCGTCGCTTACGGCACCGCGATCACGGTGCTCGGCTATATCGTCGTGGCCTTCTTGGCTGCTACCATTCTGCCGCGTTTGATCAGAGTGATCCTGAAGCCCGGCCGCGCGTATACCCTTTACGGGTTCCGCTACTGGCTGCAGACCGTCGTCGAATTCAGCAGCAATTCGCGCGTTCTCAACCTCCTGTTCGGAGACAGCTCGGCGATCGTCCACTACATCCGCAGCATCGGCTGGAACCTCAACAACGTGGTGCAAACCGGTTCCAACTTCGGCAGCAACCAGCAGCACGAAAATCCGCTTCTGTGCGAGATCGGCTCCGGTACGATGGTGTCGGACGGACTGTTCATGATCAACATGCACAAATCCGCCTCCGCCTTCCGCCTCGAGCACACGAAAATCGGCGACTACAACTTCCTGGGCAACAACATCTATTATCCGCCGGATGGCCGGACGGGCCGAAACTGCCTGCTCGGCACGAAGGTGATGGTGCCCATCGATGGACCGGTGCGGGAGAACACGGGCCTTCTCGGCTCGCCGTCCTTCGAAATCCCGCGCATCGTGAACCGCGACAAGGAGCTTATCGCCGGTATCAGTGAGGACGAGCGCCGCGCCCGCCTGAAGTACAAGAACCGCTACAACACGGTGACCGCGCTTCTGTTCCTGGCGGCGCAATGGTTCATGCTGTTCGCCACCGTGGCGATCTGGGACCGCGCGCTTAACTATTACACCGACTGGGCTGAGATCGCGCTCTTCGTCGCAGTGCTCCTGACCTCGGCGATCACCATTCCGTTCTATATGCTGATCGAACGTGCGAGCCTTGGCTTCGGCAAGCTGAAGCCGCAGATGACGACCATCTACGACCCCACGTTCTGGCACCATGAGCGGCATTGGAAACTGTCGGATTCGCCGATTACCCGCCTGTTTGCGGGCACGCCGTTCCGGCCGATGATCCTGCGGATGCTGGGCGTGAAGGTGGGCCGGCGTGTTTATGACGGCGGCGCCAACCTCACCGAGCGTTCGCTGGTGGAGATCGGCGACGATGCGACCCTCAACGAAGGTTGCGTTCTTCAGGCCCATTCCCTGGAAGAAGGCGCGTTCAAGTCGGACTATATCCGCATCGGCAAGGGCTGTACGATCGGACCGGCTGCCTTCATCCACTATGGCGTGGTGATGGGCGAAAACTCGGTGGCCGATGTGGACTCCTTCGTGATGAAGGGCGAGGTGCTGGAGCCCAACTCCATCTGGCGCGCCAACCCGGCCAAGCCGCACGGCTTCGTAAAGCCGAACCGAGTCGGGAGCTCACACAAACGGTCTGGCGTCCGTCCATCCGCGCCGGAAAAAGCCGTTGCCGCGCCCGCGGCCTACGAGGAGGTAGCTTGACGGCGAATGCCGGCAAAGAGGTGGCGATCCGCCTGGCACCCGTGACCGAGGCCAACCGGGCCTTGGTCCTGGCTTTGCAGCTTTCGCCGGATCAGATCGACTTCGTCGCCAGCAACGCGGACTCTCTGGAAGAAGCCGAACAGGACAGCGACGCGCGCCCGCGCGTTGTCATGATGGAAGATCGCGTTGTCGGGTTTCTCATGTACGAGGCGCCGGACGACGACGACGAAGCCCGCATCTATCGCTTCATGATCGACCGCACATATCAGGGCAGAGGCTATGGCAGAGCTGCCCTCCGTCAGGCTCTGGACGAGATCAGGGGCCTCGGCCACGTGCGGCACGTTTCGATCTGCTATGCCCCCGAAAATGAAGGAGCACGGCACCTCTATCGCTCCGCCGGTTTCGTAGAACAAGGACTGGATGAGGACGGCGAGATGATTGCCGACCTCGTCCTGCGGGCATAGATGGGCGATCTGTGACGCAATTGCTCCGCACGCCTGCAAGTTCGTCAGGGGATACATCCCTGTTGCTGGCGATGAAGGCCATTGCACCGGACGGTGTTCGGGTCGGATGCCGGACTATACGCGATGGGGACGAAACCCATCTGCTCCCCGAAGAAGCTCGCTCCATTCCGACGCGCCGTCTGGAAATGCGGCGGGCGAGCGGTGCAGCCAGATGGGTCGCGCGCGGGCTGCTTGCGGATTTCAGGATAAACGACTTCGCCATCCTGCGCGAGCCATCCGGCGCGCCGGTCTGGCCCATGGGCATCACGGGTTCGCTAGCTCACGACGACGAAATGGCCGTCGCAGCGGTGGCGCCCGTCTCTCAGATCAGGTCGCTCGGCATCGACGTCGAGCCTGCCGAGCCCCTCTCGGACGATATTTCCGCGCTCGTGACCATCGATGCGGATGTGGCGAGTGTAGCGATAGATCCGCGGCTCGCCGGTCGCCTTCTCTTTTCCGCGAAAGAGGCGGTCTACAAAGCGGTGTACCCGCTGGATCGCGAGGTCCTGGGCTATGAAGACATCGCCGTAGACCTGACCACCGGCTACGCCACGACGAGGACGGGCCGCAGGGCCTGGCTCACCTACTGCGTGTCCCCGCGCATCATCGTATTGGCCCTTGTATCCGCCTGACTGGCTCCGACGTCGCGCCGCCACTTACGGGCCACGCAGTTGTCATATTGAGCGGCGATTCCCGTGCTAGTCCTGCGTTTTTCGGATATAGCCGATATCGTCAGGACAGGAGGTCTATATGAGTGCTGCTTGCACGGAAGGCGTGGATACTGGCTTCGTAGCCTTAGGCGCGGCGAAGGTCGCCTTTCTGGGCATCGTGCAGGGGATCACCGAACTGATGCCGATTTCCTCCACCGCGCATATGCGGCTGGTGCCGGCGCTGCTCGGCTGGCAGGATCCCGGTTCGGCCTTCTCGGCGGCGATGCAGCTTGCCGCCCTCAGCGCCGTGCTCTGTTACTTCTGGACGGACATCCGCTCCATTGCGGGCGGATCGATCGCCGCCATACGGACCGGGGATTGGTTCTCGCCGAAGTTTCGCCTTGCGGTAGGTGTCGTGCTGGGCACGGTGCCGATCGTGATCGCAGGCCTGCTGCTTGCGCCGCTGCTCAATCGTTGCGACAGCCCACTGCGGACCCTGCCGGTGATCGGCATCTCTTGCCTAGTCATGGGCGGCCTCCTCGCCATCGCCGAACTGGCAGCCCGGCATGAGCGCCGGGTCGAGGACATGCGCCTGCGCGACGCGCTGATCGTCGGACTTGCCCAGGTGGGCGCGCTTATTCCCGGCGTCTCGCGCTCGGGTTCGACCCTCACGGCAGCGCTGTGCCGCAGCTTCACCCGCGAGGAAGCCGCAAAGTTCTCGTTCCTGCTCGGTATTCCCGCCATCGCGCTGGCCGGGGTGCATGAGATTGGCACCCTTGTTCATGCTCATCTCGATCTGCAGGGCTGGATGATCCTGCTGGTCGGCCTGGTTGCCGGTGCCCTGTCGTCCTTTGCGGCGCTCTGGGTCCTGATGCGCATTCTTGAGCGCTTCTCGGCCTGGCCCTTCATCTTCTACCGCGTCCTGCTCGGCGCGATCGTGCTGTGGGTCGCCTTCAGCTAAGCACAGCTAGCTTCATCCAACCGGCGCCGTCGGAACGCCGCCGGTCGGATCAACAAGATCAGGCAATGATGACGTCGGTCTTGGCGAACTTCGTCACGTCGATCAGGCCCATGTCGGAAATCCGCAGTTCCGGAATGACGACAAGCGCCAGCAGCGAGTGCTGCATATAGGCGTTGTTCAGCTCGCAACCGCATTCGCGCATGGCTTCGACCAGTCGCCCTGCCTTCACAGCCACCGCTTCCGCGCGCTCGTCGGACATCAGCCCGGCAACCGGCAATTCGACCAGCGCAAGCTCCCTGCCCTCGGAGATCATGACGATGCCGCCGCCGACTTCCTGCAGGCGGTTTGCCGCCTGCGCCATATCGGCCTTGTTGGTGCCCACCACGATCATGTGGTGGCTGTCATGGGCCACGGTCGAGGCCATGGCGCAGTCCTTCGTGTAGCCGAAGCCGGAGACGAAGGCGTTCACCACCTCGCCCGTAGCGCGATGACGCTCGACCAGCGCGATCTGGCAGACGTCGTTGACGCGATCCATCTGCACCAGTCCGTTTTCGACCTGCAACTTGCGCTCCAGTGCCTTGGTCGGCGCCTGGTTTTCCACCACGCCGATCACGCGCACATTCACCTCGGATGCGCCCGGAGCAGCGATGTCGAAATCGGTGGCGGTCAGCTTCTTGCCGAGCTTCACCGTATTCTTGGCGCTGTCCGGATAGTCGTAAGCCGGAATGTCGGTGGAAAGCTTGCCGCCTTCCGCCAACAGCTTGCCGCGCGCGAACACCATTTCGATCGGCAGTTCTGCGAGGTGCGAGGTGATGATGAGATCGGCGCGACGGCCCGGTGCGATCGACCCAAGCTCGCGCTCGAGCCCGAAATGCTGGGCGGTGTTTAGTGTCGCCATCTGGATTGCCGTAATCGGCTTCAGGCCCTGCGCGATGGCATGGCGCACCACGCGGTTCATGTGGCCGTCATTGACCAGCGTGCCGGAATGGCTGTCGTCGGTGCAGAGCACGAAATTGCGCGAGTCGACGCCGCGTTCGGTAATCGCTTTCACCTGAGCGGCAACGTCGTACCAGGCCGAGCCAAGGCGCAGCATGGCGCGCATGCCCTGCCGGACGCGGGCAATGGCATCGTCCACCGTGGTGCCTTCGTGGTCGTCGGCCGGCCCGCCGGCAGCATAGGCATGGAAGGCGCGGCCGAGATCCGGCGAGGCGTAGTGCCCTCCCACCGTCAGGCGAGCGGCCTGCGTGGCAGAGATTTCGGCCGTCATCTTGGGATCGTTGGAGGCGACGCCGGGGAAGTTCATCATCTCGCCGAGGCCGATGATGTTGGGCCAGCTCAGCGCCTGCCGCACGTCATCGGCGCTGAGTTCCGCGCCCGCTCGCTCCAGCCCCGGAGCGCTTGGCACGCAGCTCGGTACCTGCACGAGAATGTTGATGGGCAGGCTCTGCGCCTCGTCATTCATCAGCTTCACGCCGGCAAGGCCGAGCACGTTGGCGATCTCGTGCGGATCGATGAACATGGAGGTGGTGCCGTGCGGAATGACGGCGCGGGCGAACTCGGTCACCGTGACCAGGCCGCTTTCGACATGCATGTGGGCGTCGCACAGGCCCGGCACGAGATAGCGCCCGGCGGCATCGACAACTTGCGTGCCCTCGCCGATCGTATGGCTGGCGTCCGGCCCGACATAGGCGAAGCGACCGGCGGAGACGGCGATATCGGTGTTGGGCACGATCTCGCCGGAATAGACATTGACCCACCGGCCATTGCGGATCACCAGATCGGCCGGCGTGCGCCCCATCGCCACGTCGACCAGACGCGGGGCGGTTTCAAACCATGGCTGCAGCATATCCTGCATGTCCTTTCAATTTTCGGATACAATAAGGGCGGGCATCGCCAACGCGACCCCGCCCTTCGTGGTCAGTATTGGACCTGCATCACCAGGATGGCGGCGAGCAGCGCCACGAACCACATGACCGGCTTCACCTCGCGCGCCTTGCCGGCCACCAGCTTCAGCACGACAAAGCCGATGATCGCGAGCGACAGGCCGAGCGTGATGGAGAAGGTGAGCGGGATCAGCACGATCGCCAGGAAGGCGGGGATGGCATCCTCGATGCTCGACCAGTTGATGCGGCCCATGGGCTCGGACATGAACAGGCCGGTCAGGATCAGCACCGGTGCGGTGGCGATCGCCGGTACCAGCGAGAGCAGCGGCGACAGGAACAGGAAGGGCAGGAACAGGAGGCCGGAGACGAGAGCCACCAGGCCTGTGCGTCCACCCTGCTGGATGCCCGCGCCCGATTCCAGATAGACGGTTGCAGGGCTGGTGCCAAGCGGTGCCGAGATCAGCGCGGCGACGGCATCGACATGCATCGATTCCTTCACGTTGCGCGGCATGCCGTCCTCGTCCTTGAGGTTGGCGGCTTCAGCCAGACCGAGGAACGTCGACAGCGCCTCGACGAAATTCGTGAACAGGAACACGAAGATAAACGGCGCATAGGCAACCTGCAGCGCGCCCATCACGTCGATTTTGCCGACGAAGCTGAAGTCCGGCGCGGCCAAAAGCCCATCCCAGTTGACCAGCGTGTGCAGGTCCGGCGTATCCGGCCAGAAGGCGCTGCCATCGCCCCACAAGCGGCCGATCGGAATGGCAAGCAGCGTGGTGATGACCATGCCGGCCATCATGGCGCCGGGCACGCGGCGCACCACCAGCGCAACGGTGATGATGAAGCCCGCGATGAAGGTCATCGTGACGGGGTTGAAGTTTGTCAGCCCGACGATCGTGTCGGGGTTGGAGACGATGAACTTGGCATTCTCCAGGCCGATCAGCGCGATGAACAAGCCGATGCCGCAGGCAATGCCGTAGCGCAGGTCGGCAGGGATAGCTTCGATGACCGCCGTGCGCAGGTTGAGAAGGGCGAGGATCGTGAACAGAACGCCGGCCCAGAGAACGCAACCCAGTGCGATTTCGAGCGGCACCTTGGCGCCGATCACCATCGTGTAGGCGAACAGCGCGTTGATGCCCATGCCGGGTGCCACGAGAATCGGGCTGCGCGCATAGAGCCCCATGGCACAGCTGCCGATGAAGCTTACGAGAACGGTCGCGGTCACGCCGGCCGAGAACGGAATCCCGGCGTGCTGCAGAATCGAAGGGTTGACGACGATGACGTACGATGCCGCCAAGAACGTCGTCAGACCTGCAAGAATCTCGGTGCGGACCGTCGATCCGTACCGGCTGACTTCAAAAAAACGGTCGAGAAAGCCGTGAAGCCAGGATTGTTCCTGGCTTCGAGCGCTCACCGCAACATTCGACTGATAGTTCATTTCTCCTCCCATTAGTGAACTTCATCGAGTTGGGCAACAGGTGCCTACTCCGCTGCGGCGGCCCTGCCCTCGCCGATCCCCTCGAGAAGCGGCGAGATGATCTTGAGATTGACGCAGTCCACAACGCCGAGATCGGTGATCGCATAGTCTGGAATCGCGGTGATCTGCAGCACGAACATATACATGAACGGCCACGGCAAATCACAGCCCAGAGTGCGCGCAGCGTCGTCGAGCCGGGTTTCCAGCTCGGCCATCTCCTGCGGGTCGATGTCGGAGACGATGCCGCCGATCGGCAGGTGCAGGAATTCTATGACCTTGCCATCCTTCACCACCACCTGGCCGCCATTGTTGGCGATGAGGTGGTTGATGGCGACGGCCATGTCCTCGGGATTGGCGCCAATACAGATGATGTTGTTGTCGTCCGGCGCGGTGGAGCTGGCGATAGCGCCCGTCTTCAGGCTGAAGCCGCTAGTGAAAGCGACCGGGCGATTCTGCGTCTTGCCATAACGCTCGACAACGGTGACGTACTGGACGTTCTGGTCGAGATCGGCCAGCACCTTGCCGTCCTTGACGGGCAGCTTCACGTCGCGGCGCGTGCGTACGAAGATCTTTTCCGGCGTGACTGCGATGGCCAGCACATCGGCGGTGTCGCCGCTGCCGGTGTAGGGCACAACGATGTCGTTGGCGCTGACCGGCTTCACTTTCACCGACTTCAGCAACCCCTCGCTGCGGGCCGGAGGCGTCAGTTTCACCGCCATCTTGCCGTCGCGCGCGGCAACCGCGCCATTGGCGATGACGGCCTCGATACCGAAATTACGCAGGTCGTCGACAATCAGGATGTCGGCAATGCGGCCGGGCGAGATCGAGCCGACCTTGTGGTCAATGCGCAGCGCCTCGGCGCCGTTGATGGTCGCCATCTGGATCGCCGCCATCGGCGAGATGCCCATGGCGATCGCCATGCGCACCATGTTGTCGAGATGACCACGCGAAAGGATGTCGCTCGCCACCACGTCGTCGGTGCAGAAGCTGATGCGGCGCAGCGCCTTCACGCCCATTTCGGTGACGATGCGCAGATTGTCGTTGAGGAAGTGCGAGATGGAAGATTCGCGCACCACGACATGCATGCCGGCGCGCAGCTTCTCCAGCATTTCCTCGGGCGTGTAGCTTTCATGGTCGGCGCGCACGCCCGACTGCATGTAGCCGTTGAGGCGCGCGCCGCGCGTCATCGGGCAGCAGCCGAGCACCGGCAGGCGGCTCGCCTCGCCGATCTCCAGCGCCTTGAGCACGTCCGCGTCCTCTTCCTGGATGAACTCGCGAACCGTTTCCCAAATGCCGACGCATTCTGGCCAGTGATGCGTGGCCAGATGGTCTTCGGGGCCGAAATAATGGCCGACGGTCGAACGCGGCATCGTGTAGGGCGTCTTGCACGGCGCGCCCCAGAACACTTTCAGTGGCGTCTGCTTGGCTTCGTCCAAAAATTCGCGCGCCGCCGCCGGGCCGCCCACGACGATGATCTGGTCGAGGCCAGAAACGATGGAAGTAGTGCCAAGCGGCACCACGGCCTTGGCGAAGCTGGTCAGCGAAAGCTTCGAGCATTCGACATGCAAGTGGCCGTCGATCATGCCGGGGGCGAGATATTTGCCGGTGGCGTCGACGATCTTCGTGTCAGGTCCAATGTGGTCGGAAATGTCGCCCACCGCGATGATGCGCTCGCCATAGATCGCGATGTCGGCCTGATAGATTTCTTCCGATACGACACTCACCAACCGCCCGCCGCGGATTGCCAGCGTGGCCTTGGCCTCCTTGCCCGATGCCGCACGAATGAATTCCCGAATATCCGTCACTGAGAGTCTCCCTAGTTTGGCCGGGAGTATTTCGACTGCGGATCGTTTGCACAACTGGCCGAAATTGGATATTTGTCGGACAGATCGTCCAACTTCTTGAACGAATGGAGGGCCTCTCCACATGGACCTTTCCGTCATCGATTGCTTCGTGAAGGTTGCCGACGCGCGCTCCATCTCGGCCGCAGCGCGACTGCATCGCCTGCCTAAATCCACGCTGAGCCACAGGATCAGGCAGCTGGAAGACGAGTTCGGCGTCGAGCTCTTCGTGCGCGAGGGGCACAACCTGCACGTCACAGACGCCGGCTCCGAATTGCTGCGCCATGCCAGGCGTATCCAGGCAAGCTGCGACGACGCCGCGACCGCGATGGCCGAGATGCGCCAGGAGGTTGCGGGCACGCTGCGCGTCGGCTCCACCGGCGAATTCGGCACCACGATCACGTCGGAGCTGCTCTACGCCTTCCGCCAGCAATACCCCCAGGTTGCGCTCGACGTGATGTTCCTGACTTCGCGTCAGCCTTTCACCGATGTCACGGAAATGGCACTGGACGGCATCTTCCACTGGGGCGAACCGTCGGACGTCGACTATATCAGCCGGCGGCTGGCAACGGCCTCATACGGCCTTTATGCAAGCCCGGCCTATCTGGCCCGCCACGGCACGCCGCAGACGCCTGACGATCTTGCGACCCATCGCGGCCTGATCTTCCGCCAGCCGACCCGGCCGCAATCCTGGTATCTCGCAAAAGACGAACGCTCGGAGGTGGATGTCCTGCCCCCCGTCACCTGCACGGCCAACGACTACTGGACGCTCAAATACTTTGCCGTGGCCGGCGAAGGTGTAGCCTATCTCCCCGGCTTCTTCGTCGAGACCGAGTGCCAGAGCGATCTCCTGGTTCCCGTATTGCCGCAATGGCGTTCGCCCGAGACGGCGATCAACCTCATCTATTCGCGAAGGCGGCACGTTTCCCGCCGTTTCAAGGCATTCGTGGAGTTCTGCGTCGAGTTCTATCGTGGGCGGGAGAACAAGCGCATTCCAAGGTACTATGTGGAGAAGGTGGGGTAAGACAAACTACGTCGAATGCAGCAGTCACGACATGTTGAGGCACCGTCTCCGTTGTGACTTTTTTGAATGACAGCCGAGGAAATCTCGGCATGTTCTAGGCCGCGGCATCTTATTAGAGCCTGCGGCATATTGGCGACAGCGCGTTACCACACGCGCGCTCGGTTCTTTCTCTAGTACATCCGCGCCATATCAAGCTATAATGCCTCTGGCTTTCCTGCGGGGACGGTGTCTCCGGGATCGCCGGAGGAAGCGAGGATGGCCATTGCGCTTGTGCTCGTTCTGGTCGTAGTTGGCTCAGTTCTTTTCCATGTGCTGAGCCCCTGGTGGTCGACGCCGATAGCTTCCAACTGGAGCTATATCGACAATACTCTTGTCATAACTTTCTGGATCACCGGAACTGTCTTCACTGCAGTTGTGCTGTTCATGGCCTATTGCGTCTACCGTTTCCGCCACAAGGAAGGGGCCAAGGCGGACTACGCGCCTGAAAACCGGAAACTTGAATCCTGGCTGACGATCGTTACGGCAGTTGGCGTGGCAGCGTTGCTGGCGCCTGGGCTCGTCGTCTGGAGCCACTTCATCACCGTCCCCAAGGATGCCACCGAAGTGGAGGTCGTCGCCCAGCAATGGCAGTGGAACTTCCGCCTGCCGGGCGTTGACGGCAAGCTTGGCACATCGAACACCCGTCTGGTCAGCGCCGACAACCCGCTCGGCATCAATCCCGACGACCCAGACAACAAGAACAACATCATCGTTATCGCAGCAGACCTGCATCTGCCGATCGGCAAGCCGGTCAATATGGTGATGCGCTCGATCGACGTTCTGCATGATTTCTACGTGCCGGAGTTCCGCGCCCGCATGGACCTGGTGCCCGGCATGGTCACCCATTTCTGGTTTACGCCGACCAGGACCGGAACATTCGAAGTGCTGTGCGCCAAGCTTTGCGGTGTCGGCCACGCCTTCATGCGCGGTGTCGTGAAGGTAGATACCGAGCAGGACTACCAGGCATGGCTGCAACAACAGCAAACCTTTGCCCAGATGACCGCCGCCGCGCAGAAGACCGGGGCGCTCGAGCACCCGGCAGGATCGACAAACGAGGTGGCGGCAAAGGCGAACTAGCCGTGTCGGCCGAGAGGCGGCCGCGCCGGAAGCAGGATCGCGACAACGAAGAGGTGTTCAATGACCGATGTCACGCCTCAGGAAGCAGAGTTCATCCCGCCCGCAGAAGTGGCCGAGGTCGAACTCTACCATCCTCACAGCTGGTGGACGAAATACGTATTCTCGCAGGACGCGAAGGTCATAGCGATACAGTACGCCAGCACGGCCATGGCCATCGGCTTTGTCGCGCTTGTCCTGTCCTGGCTGATGCGGCTCAAGCTCGGTTTTCCGGACACTTTCTCCTTCATCACGCCTGACGCCTATTACCAGTTCATGACCATGCACGGCATGATCATGGTCATCTACCTGCTCACCGCGCTGTTCCTCGGCGGCTTCGGCAACTACCTGATCCCGCTGATGGTCGGCGCGCGCGACATGGTGTTCCCCTATGTCAACATGCTGAGCTACTGGATCTATCTGCTGGCGGTGCTGGTTCTGGTCGGCAGCTTCTTCGCTCCCGGCGGACCTACCGGTGCGGGCTGGACGCTCTATCCACCGCAGGCCATCACCTCGGGCACGCCGGGCGGGCAAAGCTGGGGCATCATATTGATGCTGATTTCGCTGATCCTGTTCATCATAGGCTTCACCATGGGCGGGCTCAACTATGTGGTGACCGTGCTGCAGGGGCGCACGCGCGGCATGACATTGATGCGCCTGCCGCTGACGGTGTGGGGCATCTTCACCGCGACCGTCATGGCGCTGCTCGCCTTCCCGGCCCTGTTCGTGGCCTGCGTCATGATGCTGTTCGACCGGCTGATAGGCTCGAGCTTCTTCATGCCCGCGGTCGTCGACATGGGCACGCCGCTGGACCATAACGGCGGCAGCCCGCTGCTCTGGCAGCACCTGTTCTGGTTCTTCGGGCATCCAGAAGTCTACATCGTCGCGCTGCCCGCTTTCGGCATCGTTTCCGACCTCATTGCCACCCATGCGCGCAAGAACATCTTCGGCTACCGCATGATGGTGTGGGCGATCATCATCATCGGCGCGCTCAGCTTCGTCGTCTGGGCGCACCACATGTATGTCAGCGGCATGTACCCCTATTTCGGCTTCTTCTTCGCCACCACCACGCTGATCATCGCGGTGCCTACGGCGATCAAGGTCTACAACTGGGTTCTCACGCTGTGGCGGGGCAACATCCACCTGACCTTGCCGATGCTGTTTGCCCTCGCCTTCATCGTCACCTTCGTCAATGGCGGGCTGAGCGGCCTGTTCCTGGGCAATGTCGTGGTCGACGTGCCGCTGTCGGATACGATGTTCGTGGTGGCGCATTTCCACATGGTGATGGGCGTCGGACCGGTCCTGGTCGTTTTCGGGGCGATCTATCACTGGTATCCGAAGATCACCGGCCGAATGCTCAATGAGACGCTCGGCCGGATACACTTCTGGGTCACATTTATCGGCACCTACCTGATCTTCTTCCCAATGCACTACATCGGCCTGATCGGCATTCCACGCCGCTATCCCGAGCTTGGCGACACGGCCTTCATTCCGCCGTCGGTGTACACGCTGAACGAGTTCATCACCGTGGCCGCGCTGGTGGTCGGCGCCGCGCAACTGGTGTTCCTGTTCAACCTCTTCTGGAGCCTGCGCTACGGCAAGGAGGCCGGCGACAACCCCTGGCGGGCGACGACGCTTGAATGGCAGACGGCAGGCACGCCTCCGCCGCATGGCAATTTTGGCAAGGAGCTGCCGGTTGTCTATCGCTGGGCCTATGACTACAGCGTGCCCGGCGCGCCGGAGGACTTCATTCCGCAGAACGATCCCCGCCCGCTGACCCAAGGCGGGCCGGCATGACCGCGATCCTCATTTTCCTCGCCGCCATACTCGCCATTGTCGGCTGGTGGTTGTCGCGCCAGAGGCTGATGTCAAAACCCTGGCTCGAGGCGGGGCCCGTCACGGCCTTTCCGGAAACAGAAGCACCCGACACGCACCCGGCAAAGATCGGGCTCGGCGTATTTATCGCCGTGGTCAGTGCATTGTTTGCGCTGCTGATCGGCGCCTATCTCATGCGCATGGCCTATGCCGATTGGCAGGCGCCGCCGATGCCGCGCCTGCTTTGGCTCAACACCGGCACGCTGATACTGGCGAGCTTTGCGATGCAATGCGCGGTGGTTGCCGCCCATAGAGGCGAGCTCGACAATCTCCGGCTTGCCCTGCTCACTGCCGGCCTGACCTCGATCGCCTTCCTGGCCGGGCAGTTGCTGGCATGGCAGGACCTCGCCGCGCAGGGCTATTTCGTCACCGAAAATGCCGCGGTCACTTTCTTTTATCTGCTGACGGCGATGCACGGCCTGCACGTCATTGGAGGGCTGGTGGCACTGGGCCGGACCAACATCCGCGCGTGGCAAAGCGAAGGGACCGCGGGGCTCGTTCTGTCCACCGAACTGTGCGCGGCCTACTGGCACGCCCTGCTCGTCATCTGGCTGATACTGTTTGCCGTGCTCATGGGCTGGGCGAGCAATTTCATCGACATTTGCCATCGGCTGCTGAGCTAGAAGGAGACGTGGGATGGTCGACACAACGCCTGAACATGCCCCCCACACCGCGTCGCGGCCGCCGGGGCTGCGCGGCATAGCCGCCGACTGGGCGTCGGACCAGCGGGCGTTCAAGAACGTCTCCTGGGGGAAGGCCATGATCTGGATCTTCCTGCTCAGTGACACCTTCATCTTCGGCTGCTTCCTGCTCGGCTATATGACGGTCCGCATGTCGACCACGGTGCCGTGGCCGAATACCGCCGAGATCTTTGCGCTGCATATCGGCGGTCATTCCGTGCCGCTTCTTCTGATCGCCATCATGACCTTCGTGCTCATCTCCTCGAGCGGCACGATGGCGATGGCGGTCAATTTCGGTTACCGCAAGGACCGCCGGAAGACCGCGGCGCTGATGCTTGCAACCGCAGCCCTCGGGGCGACCTTCGTGGGCATGCAGGCCTTCGAATGGACCGAGCTGATCATGAAAGGCGTTCGGCCCTGGGCAAACCCGTTCGGCGCGGCGCAGTTCGGCCCGGCCTTTTTCATGATCACCGGTTTTCACGGCACGCACGTCACCATCGGCGTGATCTTCCTTTTGATCATCGCGCGAAAGGTGCTGCGCGGCGACTTCGATCGCGGCACGCCGGGGTTTTTCACCAGCCGTCGTGGCCGCTACGAAAACGTAGAGATCATGGGGCTCTACTGGCACTTCGTCGATCTGGTTTGGGTGTTCATTTTCGCGTTCTTCTATCTTTGGTGAGGTGGAGCGATGGCACAGGCAGAGGCGCAAGATCAGGGGCTTCAGGCACAGGTGGCTCACGCACCGACGGCAGCGCACGCCGACGAACAGCAGCATCCGATCAAGCTCTATCTCGTCGTCTGGGGCTGGCTGTTCATATTGAGCACCTGCTCCTACCTGGTCGACTACTTCAACCTGCAGGGCTATCTGCGCTGGGCGCTGATCGTCACCCTGATGCTGCTGAAGGCCGGACTGATCGTCGCGATCTTCATGCACATGGCGTGGGAGCGGTTGGCACTTGCCTATGCGATTCTGGTGCCACCGCTTCTGATGATGGTTTTCCTGGTCATCATGGCGCTGGAGTCCGACTACACCTGGCTGACCCGGATTCTGTCGTTCAGCCCGGTGCAATAGCTGCCAGCCAAAGCCGTTATCCGGTCAAACCTGAACCGGGAGCGCTTCCTGGCGGCTGGCGATCGCAACGATCCAGTTGCGAAGCTCCGACCCCAGCGGCTTTTGCAACGCCGAGCGATCCCAGGCGAGAAAATAAGGAAAAGGCAGCCGCATCGGCAGGTTGAAGGGCACCACCAGGCGCCCCGAGGCAATGTCTTCAGCCGCCATGGACAATTGCGCCAGCACGAAGCCGCGGCCATTGATTGCTGCATCAATGGCCGCGCTCGACAACGAGAAGGCCACCTCCCCTGCCGCCCGGCGGTATTTTTCGCCAATGCTTGCCGCCCATTCGGCCCACGCCGGCGGCGAGCGGTGGTCTTTCGCCCATTCGATGCCGAGCAGCGGGCGATCCAGTATGTCGGCGGGCCTGCGCAGCGGCTGCCGTTCCAGCAATGCGGGCGAACAGGCGGGAACCACCCAGTCCGTGAAGAGCTCCGTATAGTGGGCGTAGTCGCGGATCTTGGTGCCGTAGGAGATGCGGAAATCGACCTGCTCTTCACCGAGTTGCGGTTCGACTTCGGCGCCGATCAGCCGTACGGTCGCGCCGGTATGGCGTGCTTGCCAATCGAAAAGCTGCGGCGCCAGCCATTTGCTGGCGAGCGAAGGCAAGCACGAAATGGTGAGCGCTCCCTCGGACCGCGCACGCTCCAGCGCCTCCTGCGCACCCCTGATATGATCGAAGCCGACCGAAATGTCGGCGTGATACATGCGCCCCCAGGACGTCAGCTTCACGGTCCGACCGCGCCGCTCCAGCAATTGCAGGCCGAGCGCCTCCTCCGCCTTGCGAATCTGCTGGCTGACCGCACCGGGCGAGACGCCGAGCTCCTCCGCCGCACCCGTCACGCTGCCAAGCCGGCCGAAAGCCTCGAAAGCTTGTATTGCGCGCAAGGGAGGCGATTTCGTCATGACATTCCAAACTGATTTGCTTTAGTTTTTCTAAAATAGAACGCAGGTGCAAGCCCTTTTTGCGCGGCCGCCGCGACATTAGCCTTTCCCCACTTAGACCAGGTCTCGAGGGAGGAAGCGGCCATGTATCTGAGGAATTGCTGGTACGTTGCCGCGTGGGACCACGAGGTCGGCCAAAACGAGCTGAAGCCCGTGAAGCTATTGGGCGAGGAGATCGTCCTCTACCGCAAGTCGGACGGCGTCGTGGCCGCGCTCGAGGACGCCTGCCCGCACCGCAAGCTTCCGCTGTCGATGGGCCGCATCAAGGGCGACAATGTCGAGTGCGGCTATCATGGGCTGACCTTCGACTGCACCGGCGCTTGCACCCGCGTTCCCGGCGCCGAGAAGATCCCGCATGTGGCGCAAGTGCGCAGCTATCCAATTGCCGAGCGCTACGGCCTGCTCTGGATCTGGATGGGCGACGCCGCGAAGGCAGATCCGGCGAAGATCTTCGAAGTCGAGCATTGGGGCGACCCGGCTTGGGGCGTCAATCGCGGCGAGTCGATGCTGCTCGAATGCAATTACCTCTACATGACCGACAATCTGCTCGACCCATCGCATGTGGCCTGGGTCCACCAGAGTTCCTTCGGCAATGCTGCGGCCGGGGAAGCCCCGCTCGAAACCACGGTCGGCGAGGACGGCGTCACCGTCTGGCGCTGGATGATCGACGTCGAGCCCGCTCCGTTCTACGCGCCCTACCTCAAATTCTCCGGCAATTGCGACCGCAAGCAGCACTATGAGGTGCGCTACCCCAGCGCCGCCATCATCAAGGCGATCTTCGTGCCGGCCAACACCGGCGGCGAAGGCAAGCCCCGCCATAAAGATGTCTTCCTCATGGACAGCTACAACTTCATGACGCCGGTCGATGAGAGCCACACCAGATACTACTGGTTCCAGATGCGCAATTTCGCGCCCGACGACGAGGAGGTCTCGCGCCAGTTCGCCAAGTCGGTGCGTGGCGCCTTCGACGAGGACCGTGTCGTACTCAATGCCGTGCAGAAGGGCATGGCCAACATGCGCACGCCCAATCTCGACCTGAAGATCGACGTCGGCCCGCTCCGCTTCCGCCGCAGCCTGGCCAAACTGATTGCAGCCGAAGAACAGCAGCTGGCGGCCGCCGAATGAACGCCTTCGCCACGCCGGCCAGCGCAAGCAAAAGCCGGTTTCGTGAGCTGAAGGTTGTGACGAAGGTGCGCGAAAGCAGCATCATCACGTCCTTTCACCTCGAACCGGTCGAGCCGGAAGGCTGGCGCCCCTTCGAAGCCGGACAGTTTCTCGTGTTCCGGTTTCCGGTGCGGGAAGGCAAGGATTTCGTTCTGCGGAATTACAGCGTCTCCAGCTCGCCGGAGCGCAAGGGCAGCTACCGCATCACGGTTAAGCGCGAGGCGGCGCCGCGTGCCGACGTGCCCGGCGGCGTCAGCTCCTGCCATCTGCACGACCACGTCGAGGTTGGCGATGTGCTTACGGCTGAAGGGCCGCGCGGCGACTTCGTGCTCGACCGGCAAAGCAGCCGTCCCGTCGTTCTGCTCAGCGGTGGCGTCGGACTGACGCCGCTTGTCTCGATGCTGCATGCGCTCGCAGGTACCCAGCGCCGCGTATTCTTCATCCACGCCTGCGAGAATGGCGAGGTGCACGCACTACGTGATGAGGTCGAGGCGCTGGCAGCATCGCGGCCAGGGATGGCGGTGCATTTCTGCTACCGTTTTCCGACGGACGCGGATCGAGCCGCCGGATGCCACCACAGCGAGGGCGTTATCACGCGCGAGTTGCTGCAAAGCTTGCTGCCGCTCGACGACTACGACTTCTATCTGTGCGGCCCTTCGCCTTTCATGCAGGCCGTGCACGGCATACTGCGCGGGTTGGGTGTTCCGAGACAGCGCATTTCCTACGAGTTCTTCGGTCCGGCGACCCTGCTGGAAGCGCCGGCCGAGCCAGCGCCGGTTCAAACGCCGCCCCTGGCACCGGCGGCGGTTCTGGACGGGGCAATGACGGTGGAATTCCGCAAATCCGGCCGCAAGGGCGTGTGGAATCCGGCAGCAGAGTCGCTCCTCGCCTTCGCCGAGGATCAGGGTCTCGAGCCCGAATTCAGCTGCCGTGCCGGCGTCTGCGGCACCTGCAAGTCAAAACTGCTCGCCGGCGAAGTCGCCTATTTCGAAGAGCCGCTCGACGATCTCGCCCCAGGCGAGGTGCTGTTGTGCTGCTCCAAGCCGCAAGGGCCGATCGTCTTGGACATATGACGGTCTGCACGCAACACGAGCTCCAGGCAGAAACCCAGAGAACGGAAGCATTGGCGTGGACAAATCGGTCGATGAAGCTTCGAAGCACGGGCTTGCGTTCAATCCGCATGTCGCCGCCCTGCCGCCTTACAATGCCGGCATGAGCATTGCGGTCGCGCGGTCGATCTCCAGCCGCGACGACATCGCCCGCCTCGCCAGCAACGAAAACCCTGATGGCTGCTCGCCGGCGATTCTAGTTGCCCTCGCCTCGCCCGGCTTGGAGCCTTGGCGCTATGCCGATCCCGCCTGCACCGCGTTGCGTGCTGCGCTTGGCCGCAAACTGGATGTGGCACCCGACACCATCGTCGTCGGCAACGGCTCCGAGGAAATGATCGCCGCGATATCACGCGCCATGCTGGTGCCGGGATCGTCCGTCGTCACCGTGGTCCCGAGCTTCGGCCTGCATGAGATCGAACCACTGGCGCAGGGTGCGAAGGTCACCAAGGTGGCGATGACGGAAGATCTGGGCTTCGACCTCGACGCCCTTGAAAAGGCAATTGCCGCCGCTCCGCAAATCGTCTTCCTGTCGTCGCCGTGGAACCCGGTCGGGCCGGCGCTCGACAGGCCATCCTTGGAGCGGCTGGTCGCGGCGGTCAGGCCGGGCACGCTGTTCGTGCTCGACGAGGCCTATTTCGAGTTCGCCGATGCCAGCTGCCCGAACGGGCTGGAGGTGTTGCGCTCAAGCGGCATTGCCTTCGCCTTGCTGCGCACCTTCTCCAAGGCCTATGGACTCGCCGGTCTGCGCGTCGGCTATGCCGTCTGCTCGCATCCCGAGCTGGCGCGGGTGATCGCCGCCGCCAAGACGCCCTTCAACGTCAATGCCGCCGCCCAGGCGGCGGCCCTCGCCGCCCTCGGCGATGAGGCATGGATGCAGGCATCGGTGGCCCGGCTGCGGACCGAGCGCGGGCGAGTCGCAGCGGCCCTCGAAGCGCTTGGCTTCAAGGTCGCCCCCTCCCAGACCAACTTCCTGTTCTTCGATTGCGGCGGGGACAGCTCCGCCCTTGCAGCCAAGCTCCTGCAGGAGGGAATCATCGTCAAAGCGTGGCGCGAGAGCGGAAACGAGCGATACCTGCGTGTGACCATCGGAACGCCCGCCGAGAACGACCGCCTGATCTTTGCGCTCAGGAGGGTGACACCCCGATGAAACGCACACTGCGCGCCTTTTCCCTGCACGATCACGCCTCGCTGCTGCGGGCGTTGTGTGCCCTCAACGCATCCACGAAATCGGGAAAGGTGTCGGCCCTTGCTTCACTGCCTGCCGACGACCGCAACCAGCGCGGAGCCGAAGCCCATGCGTGACGTGTCCGCCCCCCGGTCCTACTCCGTGGGCTTTGCCGAGCTCAGGCAAAGGTTTCGCAATGCCGCCGAGAGGGCCGGCGCGGAACTGACCGAATATGTACATCCGCTCCATGGCCCGGCCGGCGAAGTCCTCGCCACCGACGTCGCCTTCATCGGTCGCCGCAACGCACCCAAGCTGATGGTGCTTGTCTCTGGCACCCACGGCGTCGAGGGCCAGTTCGGTTCAGCCTGCCAAACGGCCTGGCTCGAAGAGAACACGCCTTGTCGACTGCCGGAGGACACCGCGGTCCTCGCGATCCACCTCATCAATCCCTGGGGGACGGCGTGGTCGCGGCGGGTCAACGAGGACAATGTCGACCTCAACCGCAATTTCGTCGACTGGCAGGCCGGCACGCCGAAAAACGAGAAATATGCGAGCCTGCACGAGGCGCTTGTCTGCCGCGAATGGGAAGGCCCGGTCCGCATCAAGGCCGACGAGACATTCGCCGAAGCCAAACGGAAGCTCGGCGGTCATGCCGGGCTGGCACCGATCGTCGAGGCCGGCCAATATGAGTTTCCGGACGGGCTGTTCTACGGCGGTTCCGGGCCTGTGTGGTCGAACCGTACGCTGCACGCAATCCTCGAGAGCTTTGCCGGACACGCCCGCCATGTCGTCGTCTTCGACCTTCATACGGGAGCCGGGCCCTACGGCTATCCGGCACTGCTTTCGGTCGGCGAAAGCGAGCACCCGGGGCTGGCCTGGGGCCAGTCGATCTTCGGCCCCGCCCTTTCGGTCGTGCTCACCGGCACGGACGCCACCACCGATACCGGAATTGCCGCCACCGCTACCGGCTACGTCTCGGCGGCGGTCCGCAAGGCGATGCCCAACGCGCACGTCCTGCCTTTGGTGATCGAATGCGGCACGCTCGACGGCACCGCCGTCATGGACGCCGTGCAGGCAGACAACTGGCTGCATCTATACGGCAAGGTCGACTCCGCGCTCGGCCAGCGCATCAAGGCGACTTTGCGCGCGGCCTTCATACCTGAGGACCCGGACTGGCAATGGAATTGCCTGGCGACCAGCCTGCGCTATTTCGACCGGGCGCTGAGCGACCTCAAGGCGGTCGACGCAGCGACGGACGGGAAACAGCCAGCGCAGCGGGATGTGCCGGTCGCACCGATCGTCCAAGCCGAACCGGCACCGACGCGGTCGATCCCGGCCATCGAAGTTGTCGATCTGCACAAGCGTTTCGGCCAGCTTGAAGTGCTGAGCGGGGTCGGCCTGTCGGCGAGTGCCGGTGAGGTCGTGTCCATGATCGGCTCGTCCGGTTCAGGCAAAAGCACATTCCTGCGCTGCATAAACCTGCTCGAACAGCCGAACGACGGGCGCATCATCGTCGACGGCGAAGAGATTAGGATGAAACGAACCCCGGACGGCGGTGCGCTGCCGGCCGACATGCGCCAGGTCGAGCGCATTCGCGCCCGCGTCGGCATGGTGTTCCAGAGCTTCAATCTCTGGCCGCACATGACCGTGCTTGAAAACATCATCGAAGCGCCGGTGCATGTGCTCAAGGAGCACCGCGACGAGGCGGTCGACCGCGCCCACGCTCTGCTGAAGAAGGTCGGGCTTTCCGAGAAACACGGCCAATATCCGGGCCAGTTGTCAGGCGGCCAGCAGCAGCGCGCGGCCATCGCCCGCACGCTCGCCATGCGGCCGAAGGTCATTTTGCTCGACGAGCCGACATCGGCCCTCGATCCCGAACTCGTGGGCGAAGTGCTGCGCGTCATCCGCCAGCTCGCGGAGGAAGGCAACACCATGATCCTCGTGACGCACGAAATGCAGTTCGCGCGCGAGGTGTCCCACAAGATCCTCTTCCTGCACCGCGGCAAGGTGGAGGAGGAGGGAGCGCCTGCGGAGATGTTCGCCAATCCACGGTCCGAACGTCTGCGTCAGTTCCTGGCAAGGACGTTGTGAGGCGCAGCCAAGAAGCAAACGGGCCAATGGCCCGATGCAAACCAATAAAGTTCAACAAAGGGGAACATATAAATGAAACTAAAGGTATTTTCGCTGCTCGCCTTCCTCGCCGCAGGCGTCAGCGGCTCGCTCGCTGCGGAAGGCGAACTCTCCATCGGCACCGAGGGAGCCTATCCGCCCTGGAGCATGTCCGACGCCGCAGGCAACGTCACCGGCTTCGATGCCGATGTCGGCGCCCTGCTCTGCGCCAAGCTCGACAAGAAATGCCACTTCGTGGTGCAAGCCTTCGACGGGCTGATCCCCGCGCTGAAGGCCAAGCGCTTCGACGTCATCATTTCCGGCATGTCGATCACGGCAGACCGCAAGAAGGAGATCAATTTCTCCGTCGGTTACGCTGAACTGGCCAACATGTTCGTGGCACCCAAGGATTCCGACCTCGTCGGCATCAAGGACATCGACACGCTGCTTAAGTCGCTCGACGGCAAGAAGGTCGGCGTCCAGGCCGGCACCACCCATGCGCACTTCCTAGAAAAGCGCGTGCCCGGCGCTGACCTCAGAACCTACGACACTCTCGACCAGATGCAGATCGACCTGGCTACCGGCCGCATCGATACGGCCTTTGCGGATCTGTCGGCGCTGCAGGACTTCCTCGCCAAGCCGGATGGCCAGAACTTCCAGCTCGTGGATGTGAAGATCCAGAGCACCTTCGATCCGTCGCTCGGCGAAGGCATCGGCGTCGGCATCGCGCAGGACAACACGGCACTCAAGGCCGATATCGATAAGGCGCTGTGCGAACTCGTTGCCGATGGCTCGATCGGCAAGGCGAGCGAGAAGTGGTTCAAGTCAGACATTTCTCTTCCCTGCCACTGAACACCTGACCTGGGCGATCGCCTGCGCGGACGCGCCGGCGAGCGCCTGACCGGCTTCGGGCGGCGGCGTGCCGCCCAAGCCACACAAGCATCAAACAGACTTGGGCAGTTCCGATGGAATTCGGTCTCTTGCAGGTATGGGAAGGCGGCTGGGTAGGCGCCATCATGCGTGGAGCGGCGATCACCGTTGCGGTGGCCGTCGCCAGCATGCTGGGCGGCTTCGTCGTCGGCGTCGTCTGCGGTCTCATCAAATGGGGTCGCGTCCGCCCGCTGACCTATCTGGTGGACGGCTATACCGCCGTTGTGCGCGGCGTGCCGGAGCTTCTCATCATCTATCTCTTGTTCTTCAGCTCGGTCGAGTTCGTCACCAGGGTAGCGACGGCCTTTGGCTACGCGGGGTTCGCCGAAAGCGGCTATGCCTTCGTGATCGCCGTAATCGCCATCGGCGCTATTTCCGGCGCCTATTCCACAGAGGTGGTGCGCGGTGCCCTCGCTGCGGTTCCGCGCGGGCACATCGAGGCTGCACGCGCGCTCGGCATTCCGGGCTTGCGCATCTTCCGACGCATCATCCTGCCGCAGATGCTGCGCATCGCCATCCCCGGCATGAACAACGTCTGGCAGGTTACCATCAAGGACACCGCGCTGGTCTCGGTCGTCGGGCTCCAGGAGCTGATGCGGACAGCGTTTGTCGGCTCCAACACGACCCGCCATCCGTTCATCTTCTATCTCATTGCAGCCGTGGTCTATCTCGCGATCACGCTGGTCAGCCAAGCCGGCATCGACCAGGCCGAACGCCTGCTCAGGCTCCGTTCAAGGAAGTAGCCCGATGGATATCGAACTCTTCTGGCAGGCGGTTCCGGTCCTGCTCAAAGGCTTGAAGATCACCGCGATCCTCACCTTCCTTTCGGTGCTGATCGGCTTCAATCTCGGCCTTGGGCTGGCCATCATGCGGCTGTCGTCGAACCGGATCGTCTCCGGCTTTGCCAAGGGCTACAGCACCGTGTTCCGTGGTACGCCGCTTCTGGTGCAGATATTCCTGCTCTATTACGGTCTGGGGCAGCTCTCCTTCATCAAGGACAACGCCGCCCTGTGGTGGGTGGTCAGCGACGGCGCCCGCTGCGCGGTTCTGGCACTGGCGCTGAACACTGCCGCCTACACCTCGGAAATCCTGCGCGGCGGCCTGATGTCGGTGCCGGCGGGCCTTGTCGAGGCAGCACAGGCCTGCGGCATGTCGCGTGCCCTGCGTTTCCGCCGCATCGAGTTTCCGCTCGCCATCCGCCAGGCGCTGCCTGCTTACGGCAATGAGCTCATCTTGACGGTGAAAGGTACCAGCCTGGCTTCGACGATTACCGTGCTGGAAGTGACCGGCTACGCCAAGCGGCTGATGAGCCAGACCTATGCGGTCTTCGAGATCTTCGCCATTGCCGGCGTGCTCTATCTGGCGACCAACCTGGTGTTGATCACCCTGATCCGCGGTCTTGAGCGCCACCTGACGCGCTACCAGGCTCGCTAGAACTGCAGTTCGCGCATTCTGCGATTGCGGTGCCAGCCACAATCACTTCGGCAGGGCCCTTTGCTCTCATTGGCCGCGCCCAAATAGCGCCTGAAATTCGCAGGATTAGTCCGCGTCCGCAGCTCCGACCCTTCATGGCGGCGGCTCGAGCGTGAAACCGATTTGACCTGCCCGAACCACGATCTGAGGCATTCGGCTTCGCATCGGGTATGACCTCCACAGCCAATTCGTGGTGAAAAAGCTAAATGAAGTCGGAAACGGGAGCCTCAGCCTCTCCAAGGAACCGACGGCAACTGGTATTGCAGGTGTAGAAAACCAGATTCAGTCAGGCCATGCTAAAACGCTTTTCCATCTTTGCTGGCGGCTCCACCATTGGCGCGGCGATCGATTACGTGGTGACGCTGGCCGCGACCAGTTGGTTGAAACTTGATCCGGCCTTGGCACTGGGGCTGGCGATGATCATCAGTGCATCGGTCGTGTTCTTCTTCCACGACCGCGTCACTTTCCGGGGCGCAACGAGCAACGTCGTCCGGCGATACGTCATGTTCATGGGCTGGAGCGGCCTGATCTACATCCTGCGTGCTTTTCTGCTGAAGGCGTTCCTGTATATAGGCCTGCCCCTGGCGCTGGCGCTTCTTGTCGCAATCGGGTTGGCCTCGATCATTAATTTCGCCATTTCGTCGGCGGTGATTTTCGCAAAGAACCCATCATGACCGCAAAGACCCTCTGCATCATCATTCCGGTATACAACGAGGCCGAGGGCTTGCCGCATCTTCTCGATCGACTGAATTCGATCGCAGACCGGATTTCAGCCGAATTTCCTCTCGAGGTCGGCTACATCTTCATCGACGACGGCAGCAGCGATGACAGCTTTGCCCTGCTGAAGGGCCATGATTTCGGCGCGCGACCCGTTCGGCTTCTGCAGTTTTCGCGCAATTTCGGCAAAGAGGCGGCACTGTCCGCGGGTATCGACGCCGCGGGTAGCGCCGATGCGGCGGTCCTGATGGACGCTGACCTCCAGCATCCGCCTGAAATGATCCTCGATTTCGTTCGCATCTGGCTGACCGCCGGGGTGGACAGCGTCTATGCCTACAAGGCAAGCCGCCGCTCATCGGAAGGATTTATGAAAGCCGCCTTTGCACGGCTGTTCTTCTGGACCATCAATCGTGATCTTCGCTACGAGATCCCGCCGGGTGCAGGCGATTTTCGCCTGATCAACCGTCGCTTCATGACCGCTCTGCGCAGCCTGCCCGAGAGCGACCGGTTCATGAAGGGTCTCTACGGCTGGGTCGGCTTTCGCCAGAGCGGCCTCCCGCTCGATCCGCCTCCGCGCACGAGCGGCAGGAGCAGCTTCAATCCGCTGCGCCTGTTGACGATGACGCTCGACGCGTTCACGAGCTTCACCACGACCCCGCTGCGTCTGATGGCTCTGGCGGGCATCGCCATTGCCATGCTCGCCATCGGATATGGCATCTATGTCGTGGTCCAGCATTTCTTCTTCCCAGGCGTCCCCACCGGGATCGCCTCGGTCCTGGCGCTGATCTCGTTCTTCGGCGGCATGCAGATGATATTTCTCGGCCTGTTGGGCGAGTATGTCGGCAAGGCCGTTTTGGAGGCCAAGAAGCGTCCCCCTTACATCCTGGCCGAAGACATAAGCCGCAAGGGGGAGCCTGGTGCGGATCGCGGATGATTTCGGACTGGGCCGCAGGCACGACAAGGTCATCCTCTCATTACTGGAGGCCGGACGGCTCGACAGCACGTCCGTCATGGTCAACGAAGGGATCGACCCCAGCGACATAGACCGATTGCGGGAACTGCGTGAAGCAGGTGTACAGGTCGGACTGCATCTGAACCTGACGCAGGCATTCCCCAAGCAGGGGCCGGTCTGGCCTCTGGCCACGCTGATGGGCGTTCGTTTGCCCGATGGCGTCGCTGCTTCGCTCGATCGGCAGGTGAATGAGTTCGTCGCGCTCTTCGGCAGCCTGCCCGACTATTACGACGGCCATCAGCACTGCCATAGCTTTCCGGCAATCTCGCCGCTGGTGACGCGTTTGCCATACGGACCCCAGACATGGGTGCGTGTGCCGCTGCCCGCCACCTGGGCGGGACGCTGGACCAATCTTCGAGCAGGCGGCGCCAAGGTATTGGCGATCATGGCGTTTGCGGCGCGCGCGCGAAAAGTTTTCGCCCGCGCGGGGCTGCGAATGAATGTCGACTTTTCAGGTTTTCTCCGCCTCGATGATCCGACGAAGGTTCGACTGTGGCTCCCCCGCCTGCTATCGGCGGCGGGACCGGACTGCCTGATGATGCTGCATCCGGGCGACGCCACAGATTTGATGCAATGCTCCGGCCATGCACCTGAAAGCCGTGCAGCCGAAACCGAAATCCTGATGGAAAGCGCAAAAGCATGACCAGAAATCGCGCCATCCTCTGGGGCTTGATCTTGCTGCTGGCGGTGCGACTGCTCGCTATGATCTGGGTGCCGCTGACCGACCCGACCGAGGCGCGCTATGCCGAGATCGCCCGCAAGATGGTCGAGACCGGCAACTGGATCACGCCGCAGTTCGATTATGGGGTTCCGTTCTGGGCCAAGCCGCCGCTCCACACATGGCTGTCCGCGGCGGGCATCCTGATCCTCGGCCCGACGGCGTTTGCCGCGCGACTGGGAATTCTGCTCTCGGCCGTCGCCACGCTGGCGATCCTGTGGCTTTGGGCATGCACTGTGACCGAACGCTGGATCGCCGCAGCCGCAGTGCTGATTGCCGCCAGCTCGGTGCTGTTTTTCGGCTCCGCGGCCTTCGTTCAGACCGATATGGTGCTGGCGCTCGGGGTCACTGCCTGCATGGCCGGTTTTTACGGCGGTTTGCAAGGAGACCGGCGCTGGGGGTGGCTGTTCTTCCTCGGGCTTGCCATCGGGCTTTTGGCAAAGGGACCTGTGGCGACCGTCCTGTCGCTCATGCCAATCACGGTATGGATGATATGGCGCGGCGGATGGAAAGACCTTTTGCGCTTGCCGTGGATTGGCGGCGTCGCCTTGGTCCTAGTGCTGGTCATCCCCTGGTACGTTGCGGCAGAGATCGCAACGCCGGGTTTCCTGAACTATTTCATCATCGGAGAGCACATCCAGCGCTTCCTGCAGCCTGGCTGGACAGGTGACCTTTACGGTGCAGGACGTGCCCATCCGAGGGGCACGATCTGGCTGTACTGGCTTGCGGCCACCCTGCCCTGGAGCCCGCTGCTGCCTGTGCTGATCTGGCGGCTGCGCAAGGGCATACCCGACGGCGGCAGCGGCGGGCTGTACCTCTACCTGTTCCTGTTTGCGCTTTCGCCGCTGGCGCTGTTCACCCTGGCGGCGAATGTGCTGTGGGCATATGTGCTGCCCGGCCTGCCGGCTGCCGCACTTCTGGCCGTGATGCTATGGGCCCGGACCGGCCCGGCGCGTGACTTCTGGCTGAAGATAGGTATAGCGGAAGTTGTGGTTGTCTCGGCCGGCATAGTGGTTGTCGCCGCGTTCGGCCTGGACCGTTCGGCCCTGCCTTCCGAAGCCCGCCTGATCAAGGCCTTCCCGGACTCGGGCCGTCTGGCCATCCTGGATTCGCGCAGCTTCTCGGCCGAGTTCTACACGCAGGGCAAGATCGCCAGGATGAAAACCCTGGAGACGCTGGCCCCCTGGCTTGCTCCTGGCGATGGCGTTCTGGTGCCCAAGGGGCAATATGACGGGTTCCTCGCCCGTTTCGGAGAAGCGGTCAAACCCATAGCCGAGGACCGAAAATATATGCTTTTCGTTCCGATACCGGCAGATCCGAAGACCTAGCGGAAGGCGGTCAGGCGCGGCCTGACACGACCTCGACCGGGCCGTGGTCGTCGCAATGATCGCCGTGTGGATGTTGAAGTCGCCCTTCAACGATGTAGTCGACATGATCGCCGTGCGGAACTGCCTCATGGCCGCAGCCGGGCCCGTGCACGTGGCCGGCAGCGCCGGAACATCTGTGCTCTGGTGAGCACCGGTCGGGATTGCGCTCGCTGACCTCGATCACATGCTCATCGTTGCTCTTTCCGTGCGGGTGCTCGAGATGCCCTTCGCGTAGATAGTCGACATGACCATGGTGGCGGATCGCGGTGTGGCCGCAGCCCGGTCCGTGCCGATGCGGCTCGGCATGAGAGGCTTGGTTTGGCATTGTTTTTCCCTTTGCGCTTGCCTGCTCGTCACGGTTCGCAGGGTCATTGAGGGGAATGGCGGCAAGTCCGCCTCGGGTCGCTGCTGGCTTGTCCGCTCCGGACAAAAGGCGACCAGAGGATATCTATCGCCCCCCCTCCAGCCGACAAGAGGCGCGCCTTGGGAAGAACTGTGCCGCACCGATCGATGGGCTAGTCCTTCGTGCTCCCCTCCCAGGTCGCATTGGCGATTTCGGGCCGGGTTTCCATATAGGAGGTAACGGCATCGATCTCCTCGGGATCGACAGCGGTGCTGACGAGCGTGGCGACGATCTCTACGCTGTCTCCGCTTCGATCGGTAATCTCGACGTCACCGACCGGATAATCGGCATCTTCTAGCCGCTCGACCAGAAGGTCGCGCATTTCCGGCATCGCGTCGCGGCTGGTAATGACCTTGACTTCATAGGTTGCTTCCGCTGCCTGTTCGTCGATCGGGATGCGGTTGATGACGTTGACCAGCGGCCGCAGCAAGGTGTTGCCGGCAAGGACGAACACCGTAAGCAGCGCTGCTTCGGCGAGCATGTCCGTTCCGGCACACGCACCCACTGCCGCCGAGCACCATAGGGTGGCGGCGGTGTTGAGGCCGCGGACATTCATGCCCTCCTTCATGATCACGCCGGCGCCGAGAAAGCCAATTCCCGAAACGACGTAGGAAATCACGCGAACGGCTTCGGCGGTCCCCGCGATGCGCTGCGCCAGATCCACGAAAGCCGCAGAGCCGACCGCCACCAGCACATTCGTGCGCAGGCCCGCCGTGCGTTGGCGATACTGACGCTCGGCGCCAATCAGCGTGCCGAGGATGAAGGCGGCAGTAAAGCTGACGGCAGTGTCGAGGAACGGGTAGAGCTCGAACGTATGGACGAATTGCATGAAAAGAGCTTCCCCAAAGGATGCTTAGCCGGAATTTCCGGGGCAGCTAACATGCGGCTGCCAACGGGAAGATGACAGGCCGATCTACCTGGGTGGTCGGGGACAAAGCCCGGTCGGAGGAGCGAGTCCGACTTTCAGTGAAACGCCGCAACCGCGGTGCCCGACCTGGGCGTCATGCACCACCGTTTGTCCCCCTCCGGATCATCGACGCAATCGCTCGCCATCGAGGAATCCGAGGTTTCAGCGTCCCGGCTGGTGGCCTTTGCCACGATGACAGGGACATTGATGCTGCGAGCCCGTAGGAGCATGTCAGTGGTATGCCTGCCGCCGGGAAATGCCAGGAGCATGTCCGGCCGGCTGTCTTCGAGCATGAACAGGTTGCGCCTGGTATCTGCCTGCTTGCCAAGAAGTGTCCAGTTGGCGGGATAGCGGATGACATGGACGTCGTTCTGCCGAGCCCATGCCTCTGCCGGCGTCCCGATCAGGGGCAAGCCGCCGTGGATAAGCACTGTGATTGGTCGGTGGGCGTGAAGACGGTTGAGTTCATCGAGAATGGTGGCGGTTTCGTCGAAATGCCGACCACCGCAAATCAGAAGACGCATGGTTTTGCTCCTCTTCAGATGTCAAATCGAATTTAGCCGCGGCCGCTGCGAAGCAGGCGCATGGCGGCCTGGTCGAGCCAGGACGAGCGGCGAACGAGGCGCCCGGCGTTGTGCCAGCTGACGACGCCCCAAATTGCGAGCCTGACCGAGACCTTGAGCAGCAGCGCGGAAAAGGCTCTGAGCAACCAGCTCGCGTAACGCAGCGCCTGCTCCTTCAGCCAAGCACCCGGCCGTCCCCGCCAGGAAGGCGGATGGCCGGAAAGCCGCGGATTCGACCTGCCCCGCCGGCGATTGACTGAAATGCATGGCGGCCAGCGGCGAATGGAGATGGGAAATGCCATGAGAATTCTCCTTCGGTCTCTTCCCCCCAGCCGTGCCGGCGGACCGGCCACGGCGCAGGGCATGATCCAAAACCCGGACGTGATGGGCGGCCCCGACGGGCCACCCATCCTGTCCGGCAGTGCTTAGAACCATTGGCCGAAGCGACGGATGTAGAACGACTTCATGGTCTGGGCGACGACGCAGTAGCCGAAGAGCGTCGCGACCAGCCAGGGGAAGTACTCCCACGGCAGCGGCTGCAATCCGACCATCGCGCCCAGCGGCGAGAAGGGGATGTAGATGCCGAGCGCGCAGATCAGCCCGGTCATCAGCATCACCGGCAGCGCCGCAGCGCTCTGGATGAACGGAATCTTCTGGGTGCGCAGCAGGTGCACCACCAGCGTCTGTGACAGCAGCCCCTCGATGAACCAGCCGGACTGGAACAGAGCCTGATGCTCGGCCGAGTTCGCACCGAAGACGTACCACATCAGCGCGAAGGTCGTGATGTCGAAGATCGACGACGTCGGCCCGATCCAGAGCATGAAGCGACCGATGTTCCGTGCGTCCCACTTGCGCGGCTTTGCCAGGAACTCCTTGTCCATGCGGTCCCACGGCAGGGAAAGCTGCGAGATGTCGTACATCAGGTTCTGGATGAGCAGGTGGATCGCCAGCATCGGCAGGAACGGAATGAAGGCGCTTGCCACCAGCACCGAGAACACGTTGCCGAAGTTCGAGCTGGCGGTCATGTTCAGGTACTTCATGATGTTGCCGAAGGTCTCGCGTCCCTTGATGACGCCCTCCTCCAGCACCATCAGGCTCTTCTCCAGGAGGATGATGTCAGCCGATTCCTTGGCGATGTCCGTCCCGCTGTCGACGGAGATGCCGACATCGGCGTCGCGCAGGGCGGGTGCATCGTTGATGCCGTCGCCCAGGAAACCGACCGTATGGCCGTTGGCCTGCAGGGCCTTAAGCACGCGCGACTTCTGCAGCGGCGTCAGCTTGGCAAAGATCGTCCTTTCCTCGACGGCGACGCACAGCGCGGCATCGTCCATCTGCTCGATCTCCCGGCCCAGGACAGGAATACCCGGCTCAAGCCCCACCTCGCGGCAGATCTTGGTGGTGACGACCTCGTTGTCGCCGGTCAGGACCTTCACCGCCACACCATGTTCGGCAAGTGCTGCGATGGCGGGGCCGGCCGTCTCCTTGGGCGGATCGAGGAAGGTGAGGAAGCCCTGGATGACCAGCTCCTTCTCGTCGCTGATGCCATAACGAGCCTTGGACTGGACGCCGGGGATCTCGCGCGTGGCCACGACCAGGACGCGGAAACCGTCGGCGTTGTAGGCGCGTGCCATGGCCGCCAGCCTCTTGCGCTCGGCATCGTCCAGATCGCGGGTCACATCCCCTTCCCGCACGCGGTTCGAAATTGACAGCATTTCCTCGACGGCGCCCTTGCAGACGAGCAGATGGTCGCCCTTGTCGCCCTCGACCACCACCGAAAGCCGGCGGCGCACGAAGTCGAACGGCAACTCATCGACCTTGCGATAGGCCGACGCCAAGCGAAGCGTCTCCGGCGCCTGTTCGGCAAAGCGGACGACGGCCTGGTCCATCAGGTTCTTCACGCCGCTCTGATGATGGCTGTTCACCCAGGCCAGCCGCAGGACGCTGTCGTCGCGATCGCCGCGGGCGTTGACGTGATGCTCGAGGATGATCTTGTCCTGGGTGAGCGTGCCCGTCTTGTCGGTGCACAGCACGTCCATGGCACCAAAATTCTGAATTGCGTTGAGACGCTTCACCACCACCTTGCGACGCGCCATCGCCACCGCGCCCTTGGCGAGGTTGGACGAGACGATCATTGGCAGCATTTCGGGCGTCAGACCCACGGCGACCGCCAGCGCAAAGAGCAAGGCATCCATCCAGTCGCCCTTGGTGAAGCCGTTGACCAGCAGCACGATGGGCACCATGACCAGCATGAAGCGGATGAGCAGCCAGCTGACGCTGTTGACGCCGCGGTCGAAAGCCGTCTCGGCGCGCGAGCCGACGATCGCCTTGGCGAGCGAGCCGAAATAGGTGCGTGCGCCGGTGGCGACGACGATGGCCGTCGCCGTGCCACTGACCACGTTCGTGCCCATGAAGCAGACATTCGGCAGATCCAGCAGATCCATCTGGTCGCCAGCGACGACATTGGCCGACTTCTCGGAGACGGCGCTGAGCGCGTCGTATTTCTCGACGGGCAGAGCCTCGCCGGTCAACGCTGCCTGGCTGACGAAAAGGTCCCGCGAGTCGAGCAGTCGGATGTCGGCCGGAATCATGTCGCCAGCAGAAAGCCGGACGATATCGCCGACCACGATCTGCGACATCGGCACTTCCAGCACGGCCGGCTGCGAAGCCGAGCTGGCACGGCGCAGAACCGTTGCCGTGGTGCGCACCATGGCTTTCAGCGCCTCGGCCGCCTTGCCCGAGCGATATTCCTGCCAGAAGCGCAGCAGACCGCTGAGGATCACCATGGTGACGATGATCGTAACGCCGGTGTAATCAGGATCCTCGCCATCGCGAAGCGGCAGTATGATGTCGGTGATGGAGCTGACCGCCGCCAGCGTTAGCAAGACGGCAATGAAAGGGTTCTTGAAGGCCAGCAGGAGTTGAACAAGCGCATGCGGCCGCTTGTCGTGCGCAACCTGGTTCGGGCCTTGCTCTGCGAGGCGGATACCTGCCTCTGCCGTCGTCAGGCCCTTGAGGCTTCCTTTGACGCTGGCGAGCGTCGTGTCGACGCTGTTACGGGCTTCCTTGACCGCCCGCATCGAAAGTTTTCTGTTGTCTTTCCGCTCAGTGCTGAGAGCGGAGTCCTTGATCATGACATTCATCGTCTTGTCCTCCTGCCGTGCAACAGCGGCAGAGGCACAAGACTTCGGTCACCCCAAGCGAGGGCGCAGAAACCCGTGCCGAGCCGTCATGTTCACGGTCGGTTTGTTATGAATTGCGTTGAAATCGATTGCCCGCTGCACCCTGCCATCGCTGAAGGGCACAGCGGGCCTACTAGGATAGTCGTCCATGATGTTGCTCCCTCGGCTTGGGCATCGCCCGCCCTTGCGAATGAAATGGAGGCACAACTGTCCGTCGAAAGCTCACTATGCGAGCGGGAATCGATGCGGATGATTGGCCGGAAATGGAAATCTGGAACGGAAGGTCATGCGACGGGCTGCTTTAGGCAGCCGCGTATTCGCTCAACTTCGCTCTGGAAACAGGCGTGACAGAAGCCGCCCCGAAGCGGGGTCGAAATGCCAGGTCAGATAATGGCTGCGCGTGAAGCCGCCGCTTGCATAGATCGGCGTGCCGCGAACGCGGGAGGTCCAGACAAGCTTGCCCGGTCGAGTGGCAGCCCGTCGCTCCGTGCGTATCGGACGGACGCGAGCGCCAAGAAGCTTTGCGAATATGAAGTTCATAACTCACCTCACCGATCGGACCACTGCCGACCGAGGGCGAGCAACGAAGGAACTAGGCCCGAACGTCGCCCATCCGAAGGATCGGATTGAGTCCTGTCTCGTCAATCATTTCTGACGCCCGGTCTGCCGCGTTGCGGGCAGTCCAGGCGCAGCTAGAGCTGCTGTCCATCGTTTGCTTCGTTTCTTGAAAAATGACTCGACCAAGCCGAGCTTTTTGGAATTGGATCACTTCTTGATCCTTGTCAACCCGCAAGCGCCTGCCAGCCGAATTAACAATGCCTAGAGCATTTTGCAGCCAGACGGAATCGTCTGGCGTCGCAAAAATGCGGCTAAGAAACGGCTAGAGCGGCGGAATAGCATTCGTCAGAATGCCCGTCGCTCTAGCCGGCGGGCTTCAGGCCCGCCACCGTGCATATCGTTCCGAGAGCGGCCTATTTGACACTGCCGACATATTCATCCGGGCGTTCCTTGATCGACACCCAGCGCCCGGTATGGAGTTCCGACTGGCGCTTGAGGTACTCGTAGTCGGTATCCGTCCACAGCAGGATTCGCGGCTCGAGATTGTCGAGGATGAAGTCGCCAAGATCAGTCGTGACGGTCAGGATGGCATGGCCCTCCCCGTTCTGCAGCCGAACAACGGTGATCAGGAGATCGTTCACCGGTATGCCGCGCTCGAGCAGGAGCCGGCGCTTTTCCAGCACCATGTCGTCGCAGTCGCCTTCGCCCTTAACCGGATAGCCCCAATATTCCTCCTGGCCCCACACTTCCATGTCGGTCTTGGGGATGATGGTCGTGTTGACGTGATTGTTGACGTCCACCAGCGTTTTCCACACGCTTCTGGTCAACTCCAGCGGACGAGCATGAGCGGTGCGGATGGCGCACTCGGCAGGAAGACGCTGACAAAACTCATAATGCCCGATCGGCTGCGACGTGTATCCGCCCGTCGGCATGAACAACTGCTTGGCATTCGCCTGGCCCGCCAGGCAGGCCGCAAAAATTATTACTAACGAAATGAAAAGATTGATCTTATTGTTTTGCATGATGCCGTCCCTAAGTGACGACACCATTGCATGCGGCGATTTCGGTCAGGCAAAATCGCGAAGCTACATTTGACCTAAAAACTGCTCAATTTTTTAACGAATTCCCATTGTCGGCAAATCGATCTGTGCCGGCCATAATTCCGCTAAAGCCGGCTTTTACGGCTGAAATCCCACGTTTCGACGAGTGGCATCCACCGCTTGATTGAGCGAAACGCGGACGCCAAATTAGTTGGTCGATTAATGAATTGTTGAGCATCCGGTGACGATCATCGCCGGAGCCTTGGGAAACCGCGCTGCCAAAGACATGCTACAACTCGACAACGATCTCTTCCTGCTCCTGAACGCGGGACCGAACCCCAGCGCAATCGTGGCTGGGCTGGCGCTTTTCGCCACCAAGTTCCTGATGCTGCTGATTCCGATCTACCTCGTTTGGCTGTGGGTAAGCGGCGGGCGTCGGAACCGGTTGACCGCAATAGCCCTGTGCGTCGCGCTCGGGATCGCCATAGTCATGAGCTTCATGATCGGCTTGGTCGCTTTCCGGCCCCGGCCCTTCATGGTCGGCCTCGGCAATGCCTTGGTCGAGCATCGACCCAACTCTTCCTTCCCCAGCAATCATGGACTCGCATTTGCCGTCTGTGCGGTTTTGCTCTTCATGGTGCGGCGCAAGGGAGCTGCCTGGTCGGCAGCCGCAGTGGGCGTCATCGTCGCCTGGTCGCGAATCTATATCGGCGTCCACTACCCGTTCGACATGGTGGGCTCCATCGTCGTCGGCACGATCGCGGCCATGGCCTCGCTCTGGATCATGGATAGATATGGCGCCCCGTTGCTGATGCTCGCCGAGCGCGCGCAAGACCTAGTCCTGGCGCGATTTGCCAAGGCATAGGCCAGCCGAGCCGGATCGGCTGCCCGGTGCTGGCAGGAGACCTTGCGGAAGGACTCTCTGGCCCGCCTCTCACACCTGTCCTGACGGCAACACCTCTAGTTTAGAATTGATCTAAACTACTGTTTTTACTTGACTCATCGCCGGCAAACGAGGAAAAGCTGCATAAACCTGACCGTTTGAGGCAGGTATTGAACCGCCTCAGACCACCGAGGCGAAGCCTCGAACACGAAGAAGCTGACCCACTCCAATAGCGAGCATGCCGATGAGAATCTCGATCAACAGGGGCGCACTCATTCTCCCCCTCCTCATGCTTGGTTCCGGCACCGCTCTGGCGAAGGAAATTCCGGTGGGAAAGCCACAAACCGTTTCCGGCATGGAAATCGGCGCGGTCTATCTGCAGCCGATTGAGATGGAACCGGAAGGCATGATGCGGGCCGCCAAGGATTCGGACGTCCATCTGGAAGCGGATATCAAGGCCGCCAAGGACAACACCAACGGCTTCGCAGAGGGCGACTGGATCCCTTACCTCGTGGTTTCCTACGAGCTGACCCATCTCGACAACGGCCAGACGCAGAAGGGCGACTTCATGCCGATGGTCGCCAATGACGGCCCCCACTATGGCGACAACGTCAAGCTCGATGGCCCCGGCAAGTACAAGCTCAAGCTGACGATCTCGGCGCCTTCGGCCAATGCGCACGCGCATTTCGGCCGCCATGTCGACAAGGAAACGGGCGTTGGCGAATGGTTCCAGCCGTTCACCGTCGATTACGACTTCGTCTATGCCGGAACGGGCAAGAAGGGCGCCTACTGATATTATGGTCTTGCGCGGACATATAACTGCGGTTCTGGCCGGATTATTCCTGGCATCGGCATCGGCGTCCGTCGCTCTGGCGGACGATCCGACCTTTCGCATCGAATTCAAGGATGGGGCGATCAACCCGCAGCGCCTCGAGGTGCCGGCCAAGACGCGCTTTCGGCTGGAGCTGGTCAACCTTGGCGACACTCCGGCCGAGTTCGAGAGCCTCGAGCTGCGCAAGGAAAAGGTGATCGCACCGCAGGCCGAGACCGTGATGGTGATCCGCACGCTGGACCCTGGTGAGTATGCGTTTTTTGACGACTTCCACCCAGGCCAAGCGCCTGCGGTTCTCGTCGCGAGATAACGGCGATGACCACGCAAGACTTCAACATCCTGTTCGTTATCTGGCGAGAGTGCATTGAAGCGCTGCTCGTCGTTGGCATTTTGAATGCCTGGCTGGCACATCGCCCACCGGCCGAGCGCCGGGTCGGGCGCATGTGGCTTTGGTCGGGCGTCGGCGTTGGTTTGATCGGCGCCGTGGCGCTCGCTGCGACCTTGCTGATGATCGGCGACGCGTTGAGCGACGAGGCGCAGGAATATTTCCAGACGGCGATCGTGCTTATCGCGGCTGCCCTGATCGTCCAGATGGTGTTCTGGATGCGCCGGCATGGCCGCACCTTGAAGTCCGACCTGCACGCCTCGCTCAATCAGGTCGCCGACAAGTCGAACTGGTTCGGTGTGTTTGCGCTGGCAGCACTTGCCGTGCTGCGCGAAGGCAGCGAGGCGGCCGTTTTTCTCTACGGAACCATGGCCAGCGTTTCCGGCTCGAATTTTGGCGCCGCTATAGCCGCCGGCCTGGGCCTTGTTGCGGCATTCGCGACCTATTGGCTGCTGCAGGTGGGCAGCAAGGTTCTGTCGTGGCGGACATTCTTCCGCGTCACTGAAGTGATGCTGCTATTCCTGGCCGCTTCGCTGCTGATGTCGGGTGTGGATCACCTCATCTCGCTTGACGTGCTGCCGACGCTATCGCCGCGCCTGTGGGATACGTCGCGACTGATACCCGACAACGGCATGCTTGGCGGCCTGATCGCGGGATTGACCGGCTATCGTGCCCAGCCGGTTCTGATGGAACTGCTTGTTTACGCTGCGTACTGGACTTTCGTGTTATGGATTCTGTATCGGCCCCGGGCGCTTCGACCGGCATGAACGCCCGTCCGGGCGCCGGCAAAGTGCGGGTACTGACGATGCGCGCGGGCGAATGGCTCCGCGATCATCAGCGCGCCATCCGCTGGCTTCAGTGGGGCATCGTCGGGTCCTATGTGGCCCTGCTGGTGATTCCGGCGCTGGCGCCGATGCCCACGCGGCTGTCGCATATCTGGTCCGACGTCGTCCTGTTCGCCCAGTTCGCGTTCTGGGGGATCTGGTGGCCCTTCGTGCTGGTCAGCATGGTGCTGGTCGGCCGCTCCTGGTGCGGCCTGTTCTGCCCGGAAGGCGCACTTGCGGAAGCGGCCAGCCGCCACGGGCTGGGGCGCGCGATACCCAACTGGATCAAATGGAAGGGCTGGCCCTTCGTCGCCTTTGCCTGCACCACGATCTACGGGCAGATGGTCAGCGTCTATCAGTATCCCATGCCGGTGATCATCGTGCTTGGCGGCTCCACTTTCGCTGCCGTCGTCGTCGGCCTCCTGTACGGACGCGACAAGCGCGTCTGGTGCCGTTATCTCTGCCCGGTCAACGGCGTCTTCGGCCTTCTCTCGAAGCTCGCGCCCCTGCACTACCGCGTGGACAAGGAAGCCTGGAACGACTGGCGTCGCGAACCCGGCACGCCGCCTCCCTTCGTCAATTGTGCCCCGCTCGTGCCGATCCGGACGATGCGCGGCGGCTCGGCCTGCCACATGTGCGGACGCTGCGCGGACTTCAAGCAGGCGGTCGCGCTCGAACCCAGGTCGCCGTCCCATGAAATCGTGAACGTCGCCGGCGACGAGCCGAAGCCATGGGAAACCGTTCTCATCATATTCGGCCTGATGGGCATTGCCGCGGGCGCTTTCCAGTGGGCGTCCAGCCCGCTTTACGTGACAGCCAAGCAGATGATCGCCGAATGGCTGGTCGAGCATGCCGGCACTGTGCTCCTTGAGCCTCGGCTTCCCTGGTGGATCCTGACGAACTACCCCGACCAGAACGACATGATGACGCCGCTCGATGGCGGCCTCATGATCGCCTATGTGCTCGTCACCGCCTGCGTGACAACCATCGCGGTGGGTGGCGCGCTGGCCTTGGCGGTAGGCGCCCTCGGCTCATTCCAGGCTCGCCGCTTCCATCACCTGGCGCAGTGCCTGATACCGATGGCCGGTTGCGGCGTCTTCCTCGGCCTTTCCATGACCACCGTCACCCTGCTGCGCTCTGAAGGCCTGTCGCTCGACTTCGTCGACCTGCTGCGCATGGGTCTGCTGGCCGGCGCCGCCTTATGGGGCGTCTGGCTGATGTGGTCCGTGATCTGCCGCTATACGGCGTCGACCTGGCGCAGGGTTGCCGCGACCGTCGCCGGCTCCGCAGCAATCCTGTTCGGGACCGTCAACTGGGTCGTGCTGTTCTGGGTTTGGTAAGCCAGCCTACCAAATCTGGCCAATGGCTAGACCGACGAGGATCATGCCGCTGATGAGCGTTCCGAAGCGGCCGAGATCGAACCGGCCGATGCTCACGTGCATGGCGCGCAAGCCCAGCGCGACGCCAAGCGAGATCGTGAGCAGGCTGCCTATAGAGGCAGAGAGAGCGATCGCGAAGGACGGCATGTGAAGGAGCCCGGCGCCGACGGCGTTGGCGAGAGCATTGGCGGACAGTGCCACCCCGAGAACCAGCGCTTCGACCAAGCCAATCCGCCCGTTCTCGACTGCGAGCACGCGGGAGAACCAGCCAGCAATGCCGCGCGATGTAGCTGAGCGTGCCGCCTTCTCCCGCGGCAGAACCAGCAGCAGAATGCGAACGCCGATCAGGAACAGGAGTACCGCGCCGACGATGTCGGGCAGATCGCCGGGCAGGACCGCGCCGATCCACTCGCCAAACAGGATACCGGCTTCGCTGAGCACGAAGCAGATCACGGCAATGATGAGATTGGCGCCTAAGCCGATCCGAATACCCCGCACGCCGTAGGACAGGCCAACGGCGAGGTTGTCGATGCTTGAGGCAATTGCCAATCCAGTGATGAAAAGCCAGTCCATTTTATCTCAAGGCGTTCGCGGGCTCGGCCGAAGCGGCAAGCACTCAAAAAAACTCTGACCGTCTACATTGACGATGAAGCGCCGAGAAGGTGCTTTTTAGGCGCCACAACCCATCTGGTAGAAAAACATTCGGGTCTGCCAGGTCCAAGACTACCCACTTACGGCAAGGACACCGCGCTGCGCCTGCTTCATCTTGGCGCACGAAACAAAAACCCGCCCCAGACATAGGACGGGTTCTGATGTTCGTCATCTGCGCCGGTAGACGGCTCAGCCGGTCAGGCGCGGGTTGAGAACGATCTTCTTGAACAACTTGTTCATGGCGTCCGAAATGCCCTCGGTGGGGCTCACCTCGAAATAGAGACCGTCCGATGCGCAGGCCTGCATCCTTTGACCGATCTCGCTTTGGAACGGCTTGATCCAGGTGTTCCACCAGCTATTCGTCGGAAGATCGAGATAGGTGGTGTACAGCACGGCGATGTTGATGCCGCGGCTCTTGAGCACATCGCAGTATTTCGTGTCGATCGGCTCCTGGCAGCGCCCGTCTATGGTTTTCTTGGTGCAGGTATTGGGCTTGTAGCTGTCGCCGACACCATCGGCGACGAAGAAGACATACTTTGCGCGATTGGTGTTGGATGTGCCGGTGCCGGGCGTGTCGATCTTAGCGTTCAGCTTGGTGAACGCATCGTCGAAGCTGGTCATCTGGTCGTTGTTGTAGCCCTGAGAGGGAATCGTCATCAGGTCGATTTGCGCGGCCTTGACCTTCGCGCCACTCAGATCTGCGGTGATGGGGGTGATCTCATCGAGCTTGGTGTCGGTCGCCGACTGGCCGAACGTATAGATGCCGGCGCGGAACTGGTTGGAAAACTGCTGGGTCGTGCGCGCCGTATCCATGAGCGCCTGCGTGGCTTGACGCACGACGTCGATGCGCATGGTCACACCAAGTTTTTTCGCCAAGTTGTAGTAATTGTTGGGGTTTTTGGTCTCATGGCATGCAAATGCGCATTTGTCCGACGTATTGTCGACCATCTGTTTGACATCCGCCGGCGTCGCACCGATGCCCATCGACGGCGTGTTGTCCAGCAGCATGTAGAAGTCGGCGAAGAAGTCCGTGCGGATCGACGCCGATGCGGTTCCCGAAAGGTTGACCTCATTGATGCCGATAATCCGCAAGAGCGTGGTCGGCATGCTCGCGTTGAACACGACGTCGGCCACCACCTCCCCGCTGGTCTTCCTGACATTGGGCGTGAACTTTAGCACCTTGTCGATGTCAGTGCCCGTGAGATTGGCTCTGAAAAGCATCGAGGCGTCGTCGTTGCCCGCATTGATGGGTCCGTCGCCGGTCATCTGCAGAGCGGCCTGAACCCCGGGAGACATCTTTGCGATCGCACCCACGGCGGCGGCGTCCGCTGCATCTTCAAGGCGCGACTTGAGACTATAGGCATCCGCCAGATCGAGCGCGACCCCGGCGCAGGCAACAACCGGGATCATCAAAATTGCAGCCATGGTGGCAAAATTGCCTGACCTGCTGCGGCCGAACCTGTGCAAGAACGCTAACATGGCTACCCCCCGCTATCAGGGGCACCAAGATGGCAGGAAACTGAAAAAGATTCGGTAATTTCCTGCGGAAAATTCTAATGAACTAAATCAACCGAGCGTCTTACACGCCATCATTGCTGTTGCTTGCTACAATAGGCGAAAGCAAATCTACCCTATTTCATCGGGAACTTCTGCTGCAACGCAAGATTGAGCTCCAGAACATTCACCCGCGGCTCCCCGAGAATTCCCAAAGTGCGACGACTGGTATTCTGGCTGACGAGCTGCGTGATCTCATCCGGCGTAGCCCCTCGCGTCTTGGCGACCCGCTCGACCTGCAGCGCGGCATTCGCCGGCGTGATGTCCGGGTCGAGCCCGGAAGCCGAAGTCGTCAGCACATCGGCCGGAAGCACCTTGCCGGCAAGGTCGGGCTGCGCTTCATCCAGAGCCTTGCGATCTGTGGTGAGGCGGTCCTGCAGCGCCTTGCTGGTCGGCCCCAGGTTGGAGGCTGTCGTGTTGGCCGCATTGTAGGGAGCCGGGATGGTCTTGTTCGGATCGTTTGGATCTGTCGTCGTCGTCGCCGAGGGACGACCATGGAACCATTCCGGTCCCTGCCATTGCTGACCAACCAGCCGCGAGCCGAGAACGCCACCCTGACCATCCGTCACCAGGCTTCCATTGGCCTGATAGGGCAGGATCAATCGCGCCACCACGGTCAACGCGGCCGGATAGAGGCCCCCGCACAGAATGAGTGTGACCAGCGATACACGCAGTGCGCTTCCAACTGTGCTCAGCATGACGCGCTCCATCAGGCGAAGGGCGAGATCAGCAGGTCTATCAGCTTGATGCCGATGAACGGGGTGATCAGGCCGCCCACGCCGTAGATCCAGAGGTTGCGATAAAACAAGGTTTCCGCCGACTGTGCCCGGAAGCGCACCCCTCTCAGCGCCAGCGGGATAAGGAGCGGAATGATCAGCGCATTGAAGATCAGTGCGGACAAGATCGCGCTTTGCGGCGTTGCCAGATGCATCACATTCAAGGCGGCCAGGCCTGGCAGCGCGCCGATGAACATGGCCGGGATAATGGCGAAATATTTCGCCACGTCGTTGGCGATCGAGAAGGTGGTCAGCGCGCCGCGCGTGGTCAGCATCTGGCGTCCGATCGCCACCAGGTCGGTAAGTTTCGTCGGGTCGGAATCGAGGTCGATCAGATTGGCCGCTTCCTTGGCCGGCATGGTGCCCGAATGCATGGCCAGGCCGACATCCGCCTGCGCCAGTGCCGGAGCGTCGTTGGTGCCGTCACCGGTCATGGCCACCAGCCGCCCCTCGCTTTGCTCCCGCTGCACCAGGCGAAGCTTTTGCTCCGGCTTGACCTCGGCGACGAAGTCGTCGACCCCGGCCTGGGCGGCAATCGAAAATGCCGTCAGCGGATTGTCGCCGGTGACCATCACAGTCCGCACCCCCATTTTGCGCAGTTCCTGCATGCGCTCGGGAATACCCGGCTTGAGCACGTCCGACAAAACGACGATGCCGAGTATCTGGCCGTCGATGCTTACGGCCAGCGGCGTCGCGCCCTCTTTCGCCACCTTGTCGGCAATGACTTGGAGATCGGGGGGCGGCTCGCGCCGGAAGGCTTCACGTGCGGCCTGGACAACGGCACTGACCGCGCCCTTGCGGATGATGCGCCCATCGGGCAGATCGCTGCCGCTCATTCGGGTCTCGGCGGAGAAATCCAGCCCTTTTGCCGCATCGAGACCGGGGACCGGCTCGGCGCCGTGCGAGAGGCTGTAGGCGACCACCGAGCGCCCTTCCGGCGTCGTGTCGAAATAGGAGGCGAGGAAGGCTGCCTCGACCAGGGCGGACTGCGTCTGCCCCGCCACGGGCAGGAAATCGGTCGCCTTGCGCTCGCCCATGGTGATGGTGCCGGTCTTGTCGAGGATCAGGGTCTGAACGTCACCCGCAGCCTCGACCGCCTTGCCGGAAGTCGCCAGCACGTTGAACCGCATGGTGCGGTCGATACCCGCAATGCCGATGGCCGAGAGCAGCGCGCCGATCGTCGTGGGGATCAGCGCAACCAGCAACGCAACAAGATCGGCCACGTTGATGTTTGCGTTGAGGTATGCGGCAACGGGCGCGATTGATGCGACCACGATGAGGAAAATGAGCGTCAGGACCGAGAGCACGACCGTGAGCGCGATCTCGTTTGGCGTCTTCTGCCGTTTGGCGCTCTCGACGAGGCGGATCATGTGGTCGAGGAATGTTTCGCCCGGATTGACGCTCACCCGAATGCGCAGCCAGTCGGAGATCACCGTGGTGCCGGCGGTGACCGAAGAGAAGATGTCGGTACCGGGCTCCTTCAGGACGGGTGCCGATTCACCGGTGATCGCGGATTCGTTGACATAGGCGACCCCGTCCACCACTTCGCCGTCGGCCGGTATCGTATCGCCCTTCTCGACATGCACCAGATCGCCACGCCGCAGATCGGATGCGGGAACGGTTTCGCGACGCCCATCCTCATCAACGCGCACACCTGAGAGGTGCGCGCGGGTCTGGCGCAAGGTGGCCGCCTTGGCCTTGCCGCGCCCTTCCGCCAGCGCTTCGGCGTAGTTCGCGAGCCAGACGGTCAGCACCAGGATGATGGTGACGACGCCGTTATAGAGACGGGAGGCGCTCGAAGGGCCGAACAGATTGGGGGCAACGGTAAGGGCAAGGGTGACGAGCGATCCTACCCAGACCACGAACATAACTGGGTTGCGGATCTGCACGCGGGGATCGAATTTGGCGATCGAATCCTTGAAGGCCTGCCAGAACAATTCGAAATTGTACCCGCCAGCGACACGGACGCCGCGAAATTCCGGCCCCAATACCCCAAGCTTGGAAGTGCCTTCACGCAAATTTGCCATCGAAAGCCTCCTGGAGGGACACGTGTCCGTCAGAACACCAGTCCACCCCGCATAGCCGCCTGCTCGGCGATGGGGCCAAGCACGAGCGCAGGGAAGAAAGTCAGTGCGCCGACGATGAGGATCGTCGCGAACCAGAAGAATCCGAACGCAAGGGTGTCTGTGCGCAGCGTCGCCGTGGTCGCCGGCGTGATGGGTTTGCGCGCGATGGAGCCTGCCACGGCCATCAGGAAGATGATCGGCGGATAGCGCCCTATCAAGATGACCGCTGCGGTGGCCAGGTTGAACCAGGGTGTGTTCGCATTCAGGCCGGCAAAGGCCGAGCCGTTATTGGCGGCCGAGGACGAGAAGGCGTACAGGATTTCGGAATAGCCATGTATGCCGTTGTTGCCTAGCGAGGACAGCGCATACGGTGCCAGGATCGACCAGCCCGTCGGCGCCAGGATGACGAGCGGGTGAATGAGCAACGCCAGCGAGACGAGAATGATCTCCTGCTTCTCGATCTTCTTGCCCAGAAATTCCGGCGTGCGTCCCACCATGAGGCCGGCGATGAACACCGCGATCAAGCCGTAGATCAGCGCGTTCAGGAACCCGACGCCCTTTCCGCCGAACACGCATTGCAGCATCATCTGGCCGAGCATGGTGACGCCGGCAAGCGGCGTATAGCTGTCATGCGCCGAGTTGATGGCACCGGTCGTGAAGGCCGTGGTGATGGCTGCAAATAGCGCCGAGCCCGAAATGCCGAAGCGGACCTCCTTGCCCTCCATGTTGCCGCCTGGCTGCGTCAAGCTGTAATGCGTGTCGATGCCGGCATTGGCCAGTATCGGTGTGCCCTGCTGCTCGGGAATGACGCATGTCAGCATGAAAAGGATCATCAAGGTTCCCAAGACCCCATAGAGGATCCAGGCCTGGCGCCGGTTCCCGATCATGTCGCCGAAGGTGATGATGATGGACGCCGGCAGCAGCGCCATGAGGACCATGAGCACGACATTGGTGAGCGGCGTCGGGTTCTGGAAGGGATGGGCAGCATTCACATTGTAGAAGCCGCCGCCATTCGTGCCGAGCAGCTCGATGGTGCCCTGCGACGCGACGGGCCCCACCACGATCGTCTGATCGCCGCCTCCCTGGATCGGGTGCGCCGAGACGCTGGCGTCAAATGTCTGCACAGCGCCCTGCAGCACCATGAAGAGGGCGACCACGAAACAGACCGGTATCAGGACGCGGGTGATGAAGCGTATGAAGTCTCGGTAGAAATTGCCCAGGTTGCTACTGCCGTCGCGGATTGTGAAGGCACGGATCCAGGCCATTGCCACCACGAAGCCCGTCGTTGCCGAAGTGAACATCGGGAAGGTGATGGCCGCCATCTGGCTGAAGTTCGACAAGGTCGTTTCACCGCCATAGGCCTGCCAGTTCGTATTGGTGACGAAGCTGACCGTTGTGTTGAAGGCAAGCAGAGCATCGACGCCCGGAAATTTCAGCTGGTTCAGCGGCAGGAAATTCTGGAACGACAGGACGAGGAAGATGATGATCGCCATCATGAGATTGGTGACGAGCATGTGGATCGTGTAGGTCCGCCAATCCATTGCCTGGCTCGTCGCTGATCTGCCTATGAGGCGGTAGATGAAGTTGTCGATAGGGTCGAAGAATCCGTCCCATGTTGTCTTTTGGTTGGTGAACACACGGGCCATGAAGCGCCCGACCGGTATGCTGAGCAGAACGACCAGCAGCAGTGTGAGAATGATCTGGAGCCAGAATTGTACGGACATAGGAGCTTCTCCGAATCCGTGCGGGGACGCCTCCGGCGTTCAGAAGCGTTCCGGGTTCACCACCGCGTAGAAGAGATAAAGCACGAGAAGCACGACGATCAGGGCGAGTATGTAAACCGCAACCATCACTGCCTCCCTCGTCTCAACGTATCTCCCTGCCTGCCCCAGTATCGCGCGGGCGGATCACGCGCCCGGCAAAACCAACCAGGCTAAGCAGAAGTAGATAGGAAATGATCAGAATAAGCAGCATCAGAAATGTTGCGAACATCGATGCCTCCACTAGACCGAACGGCATGTAAAGCGTCCGATCTGCTAGTGGGATATTATCTATCCTCCGAACATAAAAAGGCAATGTGGGCGCCGGAAAGCACTCATAGGAAAACCATAAGGACTGCGAAGGCCTCCAGGGACACCGCAAGATCCTGACAGGCAAACGGAAATCCGCTTTACAGTCTCGATCCAAGTCGTACACATCGGGGATAGTCTCGGATCATGGACTCATGATCCGGCGACACGGGACCTCCTCACAGTCGGAAAATCAGATGACCAAGACCCCGACCGCCGCCGCCTACATGACCGAGCTTACCGCCCGCATGGGGAGGCTCGTCGAAGAAAATGCCGTTTCGATCGCAGCCGCCGCGGACGCGGTGGAACATGCCGCCAAAGCTGACGGCCTGGTCTACATCTTCGGCACCGGCCACAGCCACACCATGGCCGAGGAGGCGCACTACCGCGCCGGCGGGCTGGCGCTGACCGTCCCGATCCTGTCCACCCCGCTGATGGTGCACGAAGGCGCAGTGGCCAGCACCGCATTTGAGCGCATCCCCGGCGTGATCATCCCGGTGTTCGAGCATTACCCGATGGGGCCGAACGATGTGCTGATCATCGTTTCCAACAGCGGCGTCAACACCGCCACCGTCGAGGCGGCACAGCTCGGCAAGACGCGCGGCGCCACCGTCATCGCCATCACCTCGGTGGAGTATTCGAAGCAGGCCGCCCGCGGCCGGACGCGGCTTGCCGAAGTCGCCGACATCGTGCTCGACAACGGTGCGCCTCCCGGCGACGCGATCATGAATGTCCCCGGCAGCGAGCTTCGCGTCGGGCCGATCTCGACTTCCATCGGCGCGGCACTGATGAACGCCGTTTTCGCCGAGGTGGGGGTGCGGCTGCAATCGTCGGGCACCGATGCCCCGATCTATCTCAGCGCCAATATGCCGGGCGCCAAGGAGGTCAACGACGCGCTGATCGCGCGCTATCGCCCGCGCAACCGGCATCTTTGATCGCTGCCGCATTGAACGGGCGGGCTCGGCCTCGAGCAGCCAACAAGGACGCTCAGGGCAATCATGAAGCTGGAGCCGTTGAGCGAAGCCGCTCCAGCTGATACCCATTTGCCAGGCAATGCGCTCAGGCGTGGAGAGAAAGCATGGCGGGAATAGCCGGTGGACGCTCGATAAGCCCACTGTCGACGGGCATTCTCGTCATCGCGCTTCTTTACTTTGCCCACTCAATATTCGTCCCGCTCACCTTCTCTCTGTTCATCATCGCGCTGGTCTGGCCGATTCAGGCGGCGCTGAAGCGGCACATGCCGCAACTTTTGGCGCTCCTCATCACGCTCACCGCAACCATCGTGGTGATCATCGCCGTCGGCTCCTCGGTCATCTGGGGTTTTGGGAAGCTCGGCCATTGGCTCATCGTCCATGCCGCGCGTTTCCAGGCGATATATACGGACTGGACAGACTGGCTCGACGAGCGCGGCATCGCGGTCGCCGGCCCCCTGGCCAATCATTTCGACGTGTCCTGGCTTATCGGGTTCACGCAAGGGGTGGCCGGACAGCTGAACGGCTTTGCGGGCTTTGCCATCCTTGTGTTCATCTTCGTCATGCTCGGCCTGCTCGAGGTCGATGACTTCAACGAAAGACTGCGCTCGCCTGCCGCCCAGCCCTATGGCGAGAAGATATTGCTGGCCAATCGCGAAATCGGCATCAAGCTCCGGCGTTTCATGGTGGTGCGCAGCCTGGCGAGTATCCTCACCGGCCTGGTCGTCTGGGGTTTTGCGCTGGTCGCCGGGCTCGAACTGGCCGCCGCCTGGGGAACCATTGCCTTCGCGCTGAACTACATCCCCTTCGTTGGTCCCTTCATTGCCACGATCTTTCCGACGCTCTTTGCCATCGCCCAGTTCGGTTCGTGGCAGACGGCCCTCGTCATTTTCCTCGGCCTCAATCTCATACAGTTCATCATCGGCAGTTATCTTGAGCCGTTGCTGACCGGCGCGTCGGTGGCGATCTCACCTTTTGCCGTCATCTTCGCGGTGTTCTTCTGGAGCTTCATGTGGGGCATTTCGGGCGCATTCATCGGCGTCCCGATATTGATCGTCTTCATGGTCTACTGCGCGCAGATCCCATCGAGCCATTGGATCGCCGTGCTGCTGTCAGCCGATACGTCCAACTTCAAGAAAGCCGAAAGCTGACCGGCCGAAGCGGCCGATCTGGCTAAGGTCACAGTTGCTGAAAATCGGCTGAAAACGCAAAATCGTGCCTTGCGACAGAGGCACCGGCAGGCATAACTCACGCGCCGCATATCGAGCCGTCGCAGATGCCTGACTTCCTGAGTTCATTGAAAAGGCTGCTTCCAGCCCTGCCGCAGATCGGCAACGCCGAACGGCTGCGCATTTTCTGCGGGGCACTCATCGGCATCTTCGTCACCGGGCTGCTTACCAAGATAGCCGCCGGCTCCACCACGGCCTCGCCGCTGCTGATCGCACCAATGGGCGCGTCGGCCGTGTTGCTCTTTGCGGTTCCGTCTAGCCCGCTGGCGCAGCCCTGGTCGATCATCGGCGGCAACACGGTCGCGGCCTTCATCGGCATCACCTGCGCCTTGTGGATCGACGACCTGCTCATCGCCGCCGCCCTCGCCGTGTCCCTCTCGATCGGCGCCATGCTGCTGCTGCGCTGCCTGCACCCGCCAAGCGGTGCTGTGGCGCTGACGGCGGTTCTCGGCGGTCCGGCTGTTCACGCGGCCGGCTATGGTTTTGCGCTCTGGCCAGTAGGCGTCAATTCCCTGCTCATGCTGACCGCCGCGCTCGTCTTCAACAATCTCACCGGCCGGCGCTATCCGCATCTAACTCCGCTGCCGGCTGCCAACCCGCATGGCACCGCCGACCCTGTTCCGACGCAGCGCGTCGGCTTCACCGCCGCCGACCTCGAAGCGGTATTGAAGCGCCATGGCGAAGTCATCGACGTGGCGGCAGACGACCTCGACACGCTGCTGCACGAAGCCGAAATGCAGGCCTACCACCGCCGCTTCGGCGAGATCCGCTGCGCCGACATCATGTCGCGCGACGTGGCGACTGTCGCACCGCAGGCCCCGCTGCGCGACGCATGGGCGCTGCTTTGCGAGCACCGCATCAAGGCGCTTCCGGTCGTCGCCGAGAACCACAGCGTCGTCGGCATCGTCACCCAGACAGACTTCATGGAAAGCGCCTCTTGGGGACCGCACGGCGAGCTGCATTTCGGCTGGGGACGCCGTCTGCGTCACGCAATGCGGCCGCGAAAGGGTCTCAAGCAGACCGTCAGCGAAATCATGAGCACGCCGGTTCGCTCAGCCGATCCGGACACCCCGATCGCAAGGCTGGTTCCGATGATGGCTGACGCGGGTCTGCATCATCTTCCTGTTGTCGACGCCGCCGGCAAGCTGGTCGGCATCGTCACTCAATCGGACCTGATCGCTGCGCTCTATCACGGCAGCCTCTCGGAAACTGATCTGGCGGCCGAGCCGCCCCTGCGTGCCGTAGCAAGCTGAGCCATTCGGGCTTTTGCGATAATTCTTGAAATGAAATTTTCTTTCATTTCAGTTGACGCCTGCAGCACATGATGGCTTACTGACCTCGGCCGGACACTTCGCATTGTCGTGCAGTTCTTCAGGCAATCTGGCGATTGCCTCTGCCGCGTGGTGGCCAATGAATGGTTCACTTCGAGGGGGGACACCAATGCCCGAATTCAAGACTGACATCGAGATCGCGCGCGGCGCGAAGAAGCAGCCGATCCAGGCGATCGGGGCGAAGATCGGCATTGCCTCGG
>NZ_JARXVF010000013.1 GCF_029892515.1 Pseudaminobacter soli (ex Li et al. 2025)
TGCACAATACTTGACGCGGGGTGGAGCAGCCCGGTAGCTCGTCAGGCTCATAACCTGAAGGTCGTTGGTTCAAATCCAACCCCCGCAACCAAATACCAACACTCCCGCGCGAACCCCGCCGGGAGTGTTTTTGTTTGGCGGCTTGCCCGCAGTTTGGCGCTCGAGCCAATTGATGAGCGTGCCCAACTCGCCATACAGCGTCGCCTCGATCGCGCCGCGCTTCGCCCCGGGCGTCAAAACGATCTTCTCGATCAGGGTCCGCAGCGCCGCTGCCGCTGCCTGGCGGTCTTCCAGACAGTTGAGCGCCTCGGTCAGCTGCGCCACCAATACTTGTCAGCAGGTCTGGCGTGTCTTGCGGGGTAGTGGCAAGCAGGTCAACTAGCTCGATCTTGCGCGCCTCGAGCCTGTCCATCTCCGCCTTCATGCTGGCGTGGAACATGCCGGCCTTGATCGCCTCGATGACGCTGCGGATCTGCTTCTCCACCTTAACGAGTTCCACCTTCCAGGCGCTGGCGTTGGTCCGGTGTTGGCGGTTGAGCCGGTTCGTCGCTTCGGCATAGGCGTGCGCCGCCGCCTCCGGCGCCATCAGCCGGTCTTTGAGGCCAGCCGGCACCCGCTGCTCGAGTTCGATACGCGCGATGGTGCGCCTGTTCGCGCAGCCGCCATTGCTGGTATGGCTGGAGCAGGCGCAGCGGTCGACGCTGCGCAGCGCGTAGGGGCCGCCGCAGCAGCCGCAGACCACCAGGCCCGACAGCAGCGACTTCGGCCGGCGGGCGTCGTTCAGCCGGTTGCGGCGGTGATGCGCCTGGAGCGCCGCGCTCAGCTTGATGCGCTTGTCGGCGATCTCGCTTTGGCGCGCCTTCACCGTCTGCCAGAGTTGATCGTCGACGATGCGCAGTTCCGGCACGTCGGTCACGATCCAGGCCGCCTGTGGGTTGAGGCGCGACACGCGCTTGCCGGTCACCGTGTCCTTGACGTAGCTTTGGCGGTTTCACACCAGCCGGCCGATGTAGAGTTCGTTGTTGATGAGGCCGGTGCCGCGCCGGCCCTGACCGCGGATCGTGGTGTCGTTCCACAGCTGGCGGGCGGGGCCGGGGATGTTCTGGTCGTTGAGGCGTTTGGCAATGGCGCGCGGGCCAACGCCGGCGGCGAAGTCGCGAAAGATGCGGCGGATGACGGCGGCCTGCTTGGCGTCGATGGCGCGCTCGCCCGTGACTTGTGCGCCGTGCGCGTCGAGCCGCTTGACGACCCGGTAGCCGTAGCACAGCCCACCGCCGGACTTGCCGGCCTCGACGCGGCCGCGCAGGCCGCGCCGCGTCTTCAGGGCCAGGTCCTTGAGGAACAGCGCGTTCATCGTCCCCTTGAGCCCGACATGCAGTTCGGAAATCGCCCCCTCGGTCAGAGTGACGATCGGCACGCCGCAAAACTGCAGCTGCTTGTAAAGCGTGGCGATGTCGGCCTGGTCGCGTGAGATGCGGTCGAGCGCCTCGGCCAGCAGCAGCTGAAATAGTCCGGCCTGCGCGTCGTGCATCAGCTGCTGGATGCCGGGGCGCAGCACCAGGCTGGCGCCAGAGATGCCGGCATCTTGATAGCTGCCGGCGATCTCCCAGGCTTCGCGTGCCGCATGTTCGCGGCAGAGCCGTAACTGGTCCGCGATCGAGGCCTCCCGCTGCTGGTCGGAGGAGTAGCGGGCATAAAGCGCAACGCGCGCCGTCATGCGGTGGTCTCTCCCTTGCGGTCTAGCTGGTGTCCGGGGTGCTGGGCCCGGTTCTGTCGCCCGGCGGCGCTGGCTTGGCCAGAGGGGCGGCTGTCGTTAGGGGCCGGTCGCGCTGCACAGCGCTCGCGCGCCATGTGCCGGCCGATCAGCCGAGCGAGCGCCAGGAGTGCCGGGTGGGGTCTTGCCGGTTTCTTCGCCAGGCAATCGGCACCGGAGCGCCGCCGGGTGGCGCGGTCATGCGGTCTTTAGCCATCACGATCCTCGCTTCCGTTGTTCGAAGCAGGCATGAAGCCGGCAAATTGAGCGGCCGGGAAGGGGAATATGCCGGCGTCGTAGCCTGGCGTGCAAAAACTTGCATTTGGCGTGTTCCCCGGTGGGGTAGGAAAGGGGCATAGGGTCGTCATAAGAAAAACCGGTCAAGGCTTTGCCGCCCTACCGGCCTTGGCCTTGACCGGCTCCGCCAGCCCAATGTTCAGACCGAGCCTCCGGAGATCTGCCTCTGGTCCTGTAAAGCCGATCAAGGTCGTGGCGCCACCCCGCCTTGACCTTGATCGGCCACGCCGGACGGCTCCCCTGCAATGAAGCCGGCCGGCGAAAATGCCTGCCACTACCGTCTGTCCGTCGTCGCAGGGCAGGGGAGGTAAAACCGAACCGCCTAGTCGTCCGGGAAAAAGGCGCCTGGCGCCGTCTGGCGGCCGATCCGCACCAGGTCATCGCGTGCCGCGCGGATCTGCGGCCAGGGAAAGGCCGAACAGTCTTCCCAGACCTCGCCTTCGTGCAGGATGGCATCGAGCTTGCCGGCGACGCCGGCGAGCGAAACGGCCGACGTCGTCGCCAGCGCCGAAAGCAGCGCTTCGACCCGCGCGAACGCTGCGCGCTCGGCTCGAAGCCCCGTGAAGTAGCCGATCTCCGCAGCAGCGGCGTCGAAATACGCCTGCCGCGCGGCAAGCTCCGCCGCTGCCCGCGCGCGGGTTGTCGCCATATCCGTCCGCGCGCCGACAAGGCGGTCGAGCGCTTCCAGCGAGCAGATCACCGTCTCCTCGCCGCCGGGCGGCCTGACCACCGTCCCGACAAAGTCAATCCGCTCGGCCAGCTCTGTCTCCAACTCCTGCTGCCGCCGACAAAGTCGCTGCGCCCGTTGATGCGCAGCCGCCCAATTCCGCCACAGCTCCAGTGCCGGGTCGGGGAGCGTCCCAGGCGCTATGCCGTCGCGCGCCGACGCCACGCCACCCAACTGCCAGCCGGCCGCCGCCGCAATCCATCCCGCAATCGCCATCCGCCGCGTGACGCAGGCCAAACTCATGCTATGGTCGGAATCAGCCATGATCCGAGCTCCTCAACAGCTTAGATTGTGGTCAGGCCGCACGGGGGTGTAGCGAGCACCTTGTGCGGTCGCGTACTTACAGAACGGGTAATATGTCACTTTTTGTGACTTTAACAAGCGAAAATGTCATGAAAAAGGACATATCTGCCGAGCAGATCCGAGCAGCCCGAGGTCTGATTGACTGGACGCGGGAGGATCTGGCTAAAGCATCCGGAGTGACAGTTCGTACACTTGCCAGAGTTGAGAGTTCTCAAACGGTGCCCCGAGAGGCAACGCTCGCCGCGTTGTCGTCAGCGTTGGAAGCCGCTGGCGTTGAATTTATACCGGAAAACGGTGGAGGGCGGGGCGTGCGTCTGGCGCTTGGCTTTCAACCAAAAAGACCCTGAACTGCCGAGCGGAAGAAGACGGGAGCCATCCACAGGAGACATTGCCGGTCACGTGCTGCGGGTCGAAGCCGCCTTGAGCGTGCTACAACTTTCGCGATTGGTTGACTGCTTTGGCTGTTAGCCGACCACTTTGCCACTCGAGATATTTGACACAGCAGTTCGAATCCCCGCGGTGCGCCATTTCCGTTCAAAACTGCGAACACCGGGCCAAAAATTTTTTGCTTCCCGTCATAGCCTGGTGGATAGCGGTCTTGCATCCGATGATCTTGACATCTCTGTCCCCGACTTCGACCTGATCGACGACGGCCTGGATATAGGCCTTGCGGAAGGGAATGTCGCCGGAGGTGATGTTCTCGCGCATCATCCTGCCGAACTCTTCGACGACGGCGGGTGGGATATCCGATGCGGGCACGGCATGCGTTCTGGCGCGATCGAGGGAGGCCTGGATGCGCTCGCGATCGATCTTGAGGGCGGCAATGCGCTCGCGCAGGATGTCGTCCATTTCGGCGATCCCGTTCTCGATCATCGTGTAGATGCGCTTGAGACGCCGCCTCAGTCAATTCTCCTTGCAAACGAACGATCCGGCAATCGACCTCGGCGGCCTTAGCGGCGCGGCCGGCGGAGATTGCGGCGAGTATTTCGGTGAGGCGTGTCCGAGGTGAGGAGGCGATCCGACATATGTTCGATGACCAGTTCGTCGAGCGTATCCATCCGGATCGAGCGGCCGGCGCAGACGCTCTTGCCGGTGCGGGCGGCGTTCGAGCAGGTATAGTAGCGATGGACAGTGCCATTCTTGGAGGTGCCCATTCGCAATGTCATACCGCCCCCGCAGGACACAGGTCGCAAGCCCCGTCAGCAAGATCGGCCCCGTCACGACGCGCGGCCGCGTCACTTTGGGGTTCCTGACCTTCAACATGCCTTGCACCGACTCGAACTCGTCGCGCTCGAAATGAAGAATCCGGTTCCCGACGCGCATTTTCCGTCTATCGGCCAGCACACCACCTGCCCGGGCATCCGGATACCGCGGACTCGTGGAAAGCTCGTTGTGAAGGCGTCTAAAGTTTTATGCATATTCCATTCCACGACGGCCGGCGCCAACGCGTCGGAATGGTCAAACCCAACAATGCCACTCAGGCATCTCACTGCCGTTTCGATTTGTTTCCAAAAGATTCAAAATCTTGCAATCACACCTGTGCACCTACGATGCTTCACGGAAAGGGAGGCTTCGTATCTGACCGGCAGAATGCGAACGGAGCTGAAGTTTCGCAACCGAACTTTAGCGGCCCCGTCTTGCACTTGCTCCTGCAGTAATCCGCGCATCCATTGAAACGCTGGATCGGCATAATGCTCTTTGTGCCATAGCAGACGCATCGAAGCGACGGGGCTTTCGAACGGTAGCCGCAGGGACTTGCCAACTCTTGCCAACTCATGCCAAGACACCACAAATTCGCCACCAGTAAGTCGGCCGACTTATGATCGAACCGCCCGATGAAATCCTTACCATCGAGGAAGTCGCCGCCTACCTCAAGGCCGGGCGGCGCACGGTCTATCGTCTTGCTGCCAATGGGCAGATCCCGGCCTTCAAGCTGGGCGGTACATGGCGTTTCCGACGCGCCGAACTGGATCGGTGGATCGCCGCCCGCATATGCACAAAGGAAGGAACGCCCAAGCCAGATGAGGGGAAACCATGATTCAGGCGTGTGCATTGTGCACAGATATCACCAATCTCGCGACGCTTGAGCGGCTCATAGAGGAAGTCAACTCTCTTCAGACTAAGCTGATCCTGCTGGTTGGCAGCCGTGGCAAGACCCAACTCCTGTGTGCTTTAGCGCGACGGTTAGACGGCGCACCACTCAATGTCGGCGCGGAGCTGGGACACCGTCTGGCAGCCACGCCCGTCTCCGACCGCGGCTTCTTGACGAATGAGCTGCTGCGCGGAATCACGGACGATGTGGGTGGCGATAGGCCGTTATTGCTCGATAACCTCGAAGTGCTCTTTGAGCCGAGCCTGGAGATCAATCCACTAAATGTCGTCAGGCGGCTCGCACATTCGCGTCGAGTTGTCGCCGCGTGGCCTGGTGAAATGCGCAACGACCGCTTGATTTACGCCGACATGGGGCATCCCGAACACCGCGACTACACCCGCGATGGCGTTGTTTTTTTCGAATCGGTGCAAAGCCATCAAGGGACCGGAAGGTCAAGAATATGAAATATAGAGACCTCATTCAGTTCGAACAGATCGAGTCGGTTGTTCAACTGCTCGACGCCGAGCGACCAGACGAAGCCAAAAAGCTCGTATCGACCTTCGTTATCTCCGACGACATGGCTGACCGCATTGCCAAGCTTATGGTGCCGCAGCTTGGGTTCGACGAAGCTGTCGACCACAAAGGCGTGCTGATCGTCGGCAACTACGGCACCGGTAAATCGCACTTGATGTCGGTGCTGTCGCTGGTGGCCGAGGACGCGACCTATGCGTCAATGATCCAACACCCCAAGGTGAAGGATGCGGTCGCGTCTGTCGCCGGCCGTTTCAAGGTGTTGCGCATCGAGGTCGGTGGCCTGGAAATGCCGCTGCGCCAGATCATTACTCAGCAGATCGAGCGCTTCCTCAAAAAGCTCGGTGTCGACTTCACCTTCCCGAGCGCCGATCAGGAACTGAACAACAAGGATTCCTTCGAGGAGATGATGGCAGCGTTCGGAGAGAAATTTCCGAACCAGGGGCTGCTGCTCGTGGTGGACGAGTTTCTCGAATACCTGCAATCGCGTCGCGATCACGAGCTGGTACTCGATTTGGCTATCCTGCGTCAGATCGGCGAGGTCGCCAAACATCTGAAATTCCGCTTCGTAGCGGGTGTTCAGGAAGCCATCTTCGATAGTGGCCGATTCCAGCATGTGGCCGACAGCATTCGGCGCGTCAACGAACGCTTCACGCAAATCCTGATCGATCGCCAGGACGTGAGCTTCGTCGTCTCCGCGCGCCTGCTCAAGAAATCTGCCGACCAGCAATACAAAATCCGCGAATACCTCAAGCCTTTCGCTAAATTTTACGGGTCTATGAACGAACGCATGGACGAATACGTCCGGCTGTTCCCGGTTCACCCGGACTACCTCAAAACTTTCGAGCAGATCCACTTCACCGAAAAACGCGGCGCGCTGAAGACGATTGAAGCCGCTATGCAGGCCATTCTCGATCAGGACGTGCCTACCGACCGGCCGCAACTGATCGCCTATGAGAGCTTCTGGAACACGGTGAAGAGCAATCAGGTGCTGCGCGCCGATCCCAACATCAAGGAGGTGTTGCGCGTCTCCGAAGTGCTGGAGTCTCGCATCCAACAGGCATTCACACGGCCAGCTTACAAGCCGATGGCGCTGCGCGTCATCAATGGTCTGGCTGTGCATCGCCTGACCACCGGCGGCGATATCCACGTTCCGATTGGTCCCACCGCCGCCGAGTTGACCGATTCCCTGTGCCTCTTCCAGCCCGGCGTCGGGGACATGCCCGGCGAACCCGCCGAGAACCTGCTGTCGATGGTTCAGACAGTGATGCGAGAGGTGCTGAAGACCGTCAACGGCCAGTTCATCTCCAAGGCGGCGGACACGGAGCAGTATTACCTCGATCTCAAGAAGGACGTCGACTACGACGCTCAGATCGAAAAGCGCGCCGAAGCCTTGTCCGACGATGCACTCGATCGCGCCTATTATAGCGCCATCAAGGCGCTGATGGAGTGCAGCGACGATCTCCGCTATCCGGGCTTCCAAATCTGGCAATACCAGATCGAGTGGCAGGAGCGCCGCGTCGAGCGCTTAGGCTATCTGTTCTTCGGAGCGCCGAACGACCGCCCTACGGCTCAGCCCGAGCGCGACTTCTACATCTACTTCATCCAGCCTTTCGACAAGCCACGCTTCACCGACTCGCAGCAGTCAGACGAAGTGTTCTTCCGGTTGAAATCGCCGGACGAGGACTACAGGCGCCACCTGTCTCAATACGCGGCCTCGCTGGACCTGGCATCCACCGCCAGCGGCGGCGCGAAGGCTGTCTATCAGCGCAAGGCCCAGGATGCCCTGCGCGGCATGAGCAAGTGGCTGCAAGAAAAGCAGTTGACCGCGTTTGAAGTCACCCATCAGGGCAAGGCCAGGACGCTGCAAGACTGGGCCAAGGGCGTGTCGCTGCGCGATCGCGCCCGCTTGGGGCCAGAAGAGAAAATCAATTTCCGCGACATTGTGAACATCGTCTCGGGTTTGGTCTTGTCCCAGCATTTCGCTGACATTGCGCCCGAGTATCCCAAGTTTCCGGTACTCGTCACCGAGGCAAATCGTAAGTCCCTGATCGGCGCCACGCTGCGCGCATTGGCGGGAGGCACGCGCACGAAGGACGCCACCGCCGTGCTTGATGCGTTGGAAGTGCTCGATGGCGAACGTATAGACCCGGCAGGTTCCCGCTATGCGAAGGAAGTGCTGAACCGCCTCAAGGCCAAGGGTCATGGGCAGGTGCTCAACCGCAACGAATTCATCGCCGGCGCAACCGACGTGGAGTATTTCTCCCCGGTCAAGCACCGGCTCGAACCCGATCTGCTCGTCGTCGTGCTGGGCGTCTTGGTCTATTCCGGCGACATCGTTCTCTCGATTACAGGCGACAAGATCGACTCCGGCAAGCTCGCGTTGCTGGCCGAACGCTCGCTTGATGAACTCAAGCAGTTCAAACACATCGAGGCGCCAAAGGAAATCAATCTCGCAGTGCTACGCGCGCTGTTTGAGTTGCTCGGCCTGCCGTCCGGTCTGGCGCAGAAAGCCAGCCAAGGCGACACGGAACCGGTCATCGCCTTGCAGGAAAAGATTAGCGCCTTGGTGCCGCGCGTACTCAAGGCAGGCTCTGATCTCCAGCAGGGCAAACTCGGCTTCTGGGGCCAGAGTCTGCTACGCGAGGAGGAAGCCAAGGATTGGTATGCGCGGCTCGACGCGCTCAAGAAGTTTACCGAAGCGCTGTCGCCCTACAACACTGTCGGCAAGCTCAAGAACCTGCGCGTCACGCAGGAAGACATCGATGTCCAGAAGAAGAATTTGGCCGTGCTCACTGGTGTTGAGCGCCTGCTGGACCTGATTGCCGAACTCGGCAGCACCGCATCCTATCTCTCTCAGGCGGAGATGGTCTTGCAGCCCGACCACGATTGGGTGAAGAAGGCTGAAGCGGTACGCAAGGCTCTGTTCGACAAGCTGGGCGAAGACTGCACGGCGGAACATGTCGCCGCCATCCTCGGTGAAGGCCGTCAGACGCTTGGCCAACTCAAGAAGGACTACATCACGGCCTATATCGCCAGCCACAGCAAAGCGCGGCTGGGCGTCGCCGAAGAGAAGACCCGCAACGCGCTGCGCCGCGACGATCGGTTGTTTTCGTTGCGTGTGCTGGCGGGTGTCTCGCTTATGCCCACCAGCCAACTCACCGCCTTCGAGGATGCGCTCAACGGCCTGAAGAGTTGCTCCGCGCTGGACGAGCCGACGCTGCTCAGAACTCCGGTGTGCACCCACTGCCAGTTCCGCCCGTCTGCCGAGCAGTTGGAACTGCTGCCCGCCGCCAGTCGCCTGAACAAGCTGGACGACGATCTCGATCAGTTGCAAGCCAACTGGCAGCAGACTCTGCTGGAAAATCTCGAAGACCCCGTCACGCAGGACAGCCTCGGCCTGGTGCCGCCCGCTTCGAAGACGCTGATCGACACCTTTCTCGCCGCGCGCATGCTGCCGGAGCCTGTCACCACCGATTTCGCCGGCGCTGTACAGGAAGCCCTGTCCGGGCTCGAGAAGATCACGGTCAAGGCAGATGAACTGCGCCAGGCCCTGCTGCAAGGCGGCTCGCCGGCCACACCGGATGAACTGCGCAAGCGGTTCGACGCGCTTATCAGCGAGCGCGGCAAGGGAAAGGACACCACCAAGCTGCGGTTCGTGATCGAGTGACGCCATGACCAAAGACGAACTGCTCGCCAAGCTTCAATCCATCGAATGGAGCGACATCGAATTTAAAGAAGCGACTTGGGCTGTGCCTAAGGACGCGCTTTCGACTGTCAGCGCCTTCGCCAATACGGAGGGCGGGCACATAGTGTTCGGCGTTAAGCAAGCCAATGGCAAGTTCACTACCACCGGCGTCACCAACGCCGATAAAATGCAAAACGACTTTCTTGGCCAAGTTCGAGACTCAAACAAAGTCAGCGTGTTTTTGCCGATAGACGGCACAGTTCACGACCTTGCTGAAGGCACTGTTCTGGCCTTCTATATTCCCGAAGCCCAGCGGCATCAGAAACCCGTCTATCTCGACGGCAATCCGAAAAAAGCTCATATTCGCCGTGGTGGACGCGATGACACCTGCACGGGTGATGAGTTGCTGCGCTTCATTCGTGATGCTTCGAACATCCGGTACGACGCCGAGCCGCTCGACGTGGACGTTACCCGCTGTTTCGATGAAAGTTCGGTGCGCTGGTATCGCACACGCTTTGCCGCCAGCAATCCCGGCAGGGACACCGCCGCCGATGATACCGCTTTCCTGCGGACATGGGGTTTCCTCGTCGAGCAAGGCGGAGTGCTACGCCCCACCCGCGCCGCCATTCTGGTGCTGGGCAGCGGTGAGTATGTCCGGCAGGTGCTGCCGCGCATGGTCACGGACATGCAACTCTACCGCAATGCGAGCACCGAATATGACTCCGCGGTGCGCTGGGCCGACCGCCTCACGGTGGAGGACAACCTCATCAAGGCCTGGCAGGCCATCGTCGAGTTCTACTTTCGCCACAGCGAGCGCCCCTTTGCCGTGGACGCCTCCACCTTGCGGCGTGACGACGATCCGCCGGACTACATCTCCTTTCGCGAAGCCGCTATCAATCTGCTGATCCACCAGGACTTCGGCGACACCACTCGCGTGCCGGTCATCCGCTTTTTCCGCGACCAGACCGAGTTCTTCAATCCTGGCGATGCATTTGCCTCGCGTGAGCAACTGCTCGATCCCGGCGACAAGGAAGTCCGCAACCCCAGCATCGTCAATGCGTTCCGCCGAATTGGCCTCTCCGACCAAGGTGGCACTGGTGTGCGCGCTATCTTCGATGGCTGGCGCCAGCTAGGCTATCTGCCGCCAGAGATCGAGAACCATAGAGCCGAAAAGAGCTTCCGCCTGCGGCTACGTAAGGAGAAGCTCATCACCGAAGCCCAGCTTCTGGCGCAGGCCAGCCTGGGCGCACACCTGTCCGAACACGAGGCGGCAGTGTTCGCCTTGCTGATGCGCAACGGCCAGGTCGACCTTGCCGACATCAAGGCGTTGACCGGCCTTACCGGCGCTCAGGCGCTGGATCTGGCGCAGCGCCTGACCGTGCAAGTTCTGACGGAACCGCTGAGTGAAGCGGCCCATACATGGCGGCTGGCGCCCCACCTACGCACCCGCTTTACCGCCGAACTGACTGACAATGCTGATGAAAATCAACCATCTGGCGCAGGTGCGGCAGCGACGGGGGTAACCGATCAAGTCACCGATCAAGTTGCGTCAGAGCAAGCCGAACTTGATCAGTCACTTGATCGGTTAACGGAGGTGCAGTGGCGTATCGTCAGCTACGCCGACGCCCCCCGCTCGCTGGCCGAGCTGATGACCCATGCTGGCTACCGCCAGCGTCCGCACTTCGTAGCCGCCCACCTGGCGCCACTCCTCACCGGCGGCGTACTGCGACCGACCATTCCTGACAAGCCACGCTCATCGCTACAACGCTACGTGCTCACTGAAGCAGGAATCCAACTCAAGCTACTGCGCGAACAGACAGTGGCCAAGCCGAACGACGAAAATGGACATTGAAACCTCGGGCGCGATCAAACTGTTTTTCCCCAATCCGTCGTTGACGTTGGTCTATTTTGAAGCACTGGCCAATGCGTTGGATGCGGGCGCGACAGAAGTATCGATCGATATCGACGTTCAAGCTTTTGATAAGCCGGACACGTTGAAAATTACCGTTTCGGACAACGGCGATGGATTCACGGACGAGAATTTTGAGCGGTTCAGGAAACTGCTTCGACCAAGAGATAAATTCCACAAGGGCATCGGCCGCCTCGTATTCCTCAACTATTTCACTCGCGTGGAGGTCGACAGCGCCCGCGACAAATGGCGCAGAACCTTCATCTTCAAGGACGGCTTCGACGGCAATGCGCCGCTACAGGTCCTTGCGGATCAGCAAGAGACGAAAACTACGCTAGTGTTCAGCGGCTTTGCCAAGGAACGTGTTAAGTCCTATGACGATCTGAAGCCGGATGCACTTAAACCGGTTCTTATTGAGCAGTTTCTGCCGACGCTTGACGCGCGCAAGAGGGAAGGCAAAGCATTTAAAATTTCGATAAATTTGACGACCAATGAAAGCAATGCACAGAAGGAATTCTTCCCGCAGGCGACTGAAATAACATCTGATGATTTGCCGTCAATGACCAAGATCACCATCCAGGACAATTTACTGGATGCTATCTCGACCATTGATATGCACTATCATGTCGCATCCGTGCCGGGAAAAGGTAGCTCGCTCGTCGCCTTTAGTATCGACGGCCGAACGATACCCGCCAGCCTGATACCCCCTTCGTCGTTTCCGCCGGGCTATCTTTGCGTATTTTTATTCGGATCTGAACTCTTTCATTCCAACGCCGACAGCTCGCGTCAAAAGCTCGTCCTGCCAGAAGGCACACCGGAGGCTCGCCTCTTCCGTGTGCTTCGCCGCGAGCTGGGTAAGGTCTTGTCCGAAAATATCCCGCAGATAACCGAGCGAAATGAAACAATTAAAGAGAAATTCGAGGAGCAATTTCCTCATCTGCTCGGTTATTTCGAGGATGATACCGTTGGCTTGATCGATCGGGATGATGCGTTGGCAATCGCCCAGCAGCGGTTTTTCAAAATTCAGAAAGAGATACTCCAGAGCGATAAGCTTAGTGAAGCTGCATACGAAAAATCTCTTGAGATGTCATCTCGCACATTGACCGAATACATTTTGTATCGAGAAAAAATTATTAGCCGAATGAAGGATATGACGGCCGATAACGCCGAAGCCGAGATCCACAATCTTATTGTTCCAAGATTCAAGGAATTCTCACAAGGCGACCTGTCTTCAGAAATTTACCAAAACAATGCCTGGCTACTGGACGACAAGTTCATGGTGTTTCGAACGATCCTGAGTGAGAAGCACATGGACGCCGTCATCAACGCTATCCGCCTGGATGATGAAAGCGTGGGCGACACAGGCCGACCAGATATCGCCATGATTTTTTCGGCAGACCCTAACGACTCCGCGCCTGTGGATGTGGTGGTAGTCGAAATAAAAAAGAAGACTGACGAGGAAAAAGACAATTTCTACGCAGTCAACCAGCTATTAGATCGAGCCGGAAAACTCGTAGCGCATTGCCCGAACATTCAAAGGGTTTGGTACTACGCAATCATGGACGTCAATGACGCCACGGCATTTCGGCTGCGGCAATTCAAATGGACACCTTTCTTTTCAAAAGGCAGGGTTTATTACCAAGAATTTGATACCCCGCATCCTGATGGGCGCGTCATTCCTACACCAACTTTTGTGGTGTCATTCGACGCAATCGTGGCGGATGCTGAATGCCGGAACCACACATTTCTCGAAATTCTTCGCGACGGCATGAAGAAATACGCTGAAGATCACGGCGAACCAAAATCGCCGATCGACGAATAACTGGGAAGACAGATTAATATGAGCGATCTACTACAAAGCCAAGGCAGCGAAGCTGTCGGCCCAGTTGAATGCCTCGGTCAGACGTTCGCCAGCAACAGCGAACGACGCGAGCACTTCCTGAAGTTGCTAGCCGAGAAGCTGCAAGACCCGGCATTTCGCAAGCAGGAAGGCTTTCCGAAGGGAACGGACGCGGCCATCCTCGCCATGTCCGATCCGCCGTACTACACCACTTGCCCGAACCCGTGGCTGGCGGAGTTCGTGGCTCATTACGGCAAGCTCTACGACCCGACGGTGAAATACAACCGCGAGCCCTTGGCGATCGACGTGAGCGTCGGCAAGACCGACGCCATCTACAAGGCGCACAGCTACCACACCAAAGTGCCGCACCTGGCCATCGTACCGTCGATCCTGCACTACACCCAGCCTGGCGACGTGGTGCTGGACGGCTTTGCCGGTTCGGGCATGACCGGTGTGGCCGCGCAATGGTGCGGCACGGCTCCGTCCAGCTACCGGCATGAGTTGGAATTGGCGTGGAAGAAAGAAGGCCGGGCCGCGCCCAAATGGGGGGCGCGCCGCGCGGTGCTCAACGACCTGTCGCCAGCCGCCACCTTCATCGGCGCCAACTACAACATCCCTTTCGATGTCGATGCCTTCGCCAAGGCGGGCAAGAAACTGCTCAAGGCTGTCGAGCAGGACGTCGGCTGGATGTACGAAACGCTGCACAGCGACGGCAAGACCAAGGGCCGCATCGAATACACGGTGTGGAGTCAGCTCTATAGCTGCCCGGACTGCGCTGGCGAAGTGAACTTCACCGAAGAAGCATTGGACGGGGAATCCAAGCGTATCAAAGATACGTTTCCATGCCCGCATTGCGGCGCTGAACTGACCAAGACCCGGCTGGAGCGTCTCTATACAACGCAGGCTGATCCCAGCATCGGGAAGTCGATTCAAGTGCCCAAACGTGCGGCGACGCTGATTGTTTATTCAGTTGGAAAGGCGCGGTACGAAAAGAAGCCGTCAGAGGATGATTTGAAGGTCATCCAGCGCATTGAAGCACTGCCGCTTCCGCCGCAGGTTCCTACGATCGAAATTCCGCCGATGCACATGACGCATGAGCGGGCGCGAATGGACTATGCGGGAATCACCCACATCCACCACTTCTTCCTACCGCGCGCTGCGCAGGCGATGGGCGCGTTGTGGACCAAAGCGCAAGCGCATCCTGATCCGCGCATCCGCTTGTTTCTAGAGTTCTTCGTGGAGCAAGCGATTTGGACGGCTACGCTGTTGAACCGATACCGTCCGACCGGCTTCTCGCAAGTCAATCAGTATCTGACCGGCGTGTACTATGTTGCATCTCAACATGCCGAGTGCAGCCCTTGGTACATCCTTGATGGAAAGCTCGACCGGCTAGCTAAGACATTTCGAGCCTTCAAGTCTGCCTCAAATGTGGCTGTTACGACGGGCACAGCCGCGAGGCTGCCGCTGCCGGATGGCTCAATTGACTACATCTTCACCGATCCGCCCTTCGGTGAGAACATCTACTATGCCGACCTCAACTTCCTAGTCGAGGCATGGCACGGCGTCGCCACCGACGCCCAGCCGGAGGCGATCATCGATAGGTTCAAGGACAAGGCACTGCCCGAATACCAGCATCTGATGCAAAGCTGCTTCGCTGAATATCACCGCGTGCTCAAGCCGGGTCGCTGGATGACAGTGGTGTTTTCCAACAGCAAGGCGGCGGTGTGGAACGCGATTCAGGTCGCGTTGCAGCAGGCGGGCTTTGTGGTGGCCGAGGTAACGGCCCTGGACAAGGTGCAGGGCAGCTATCGGCAAGTGACGTCCACCACCGCCGTGAAGCAGGATCTGGTGATTTCCGCCTACAAACCTAATGGTGGGCTGGAAGATCGCTTCGAGAAGAGCGGCGCGACGGTAGATTCAGCGTGGGATTTTGTGCAGACGCACCTGCGCAATCTTTCCGTCACCAAGGTGAAAGATGGTGAACTTGAATTCATCGTCGAGCGCGATCCACGCCGCATCTATGATCGGCTGGTGGCGTGGTTCGTGCGCCATGACGCGCCCGTACCGCTTTCGAGCGACGAATTTCTCTCTGGTCTTCGCAGCCGCTTCCCTGAACGCGACGGTATGGTCTTTCTGCCCGAGCAAGTCACAGAGTACGACAAGAAGCGCGCACAGACCGCCCAGGCGCCGCAGATGGAACTGTTCGTCTCAGACGAACGCAGCGCCATCGACTGGGTGGCGGACTTCCTGAAGGCGCGGCCGTCCACCTATCAGGACATCCACCCCGAGTTCATTAAGCAACTGGGGGCGGGCTGGAAGAAGCACGAGACGCGGCCGGAACTCTCGGCGCTGCTGGAAGCCAACTTCCTGCGCTATGACGGCGCGGGCGAGGTGCCGAGCCAGATTCACCGCTATCTCTCGACCAACTACCACGACCTGCGCGGCCTAGAGAAAACCGATCCGCGCCTCAACGCCCGCGCGCAGGACCGCTGGTATGTGCCCGATCCGAACAAGGCGCAGGACCTGGAAAAGAAGCGCGAAAAGGCGCTGCTCAAGGAGTTCGAGACCTACAAGGCGTTCACCGGCCGCAAGATCAAGGAATCGCGGCTGGAAGTGCTGCGTGCAGGTTTTAACGCAGCGTGGGCGGCGAAGGACTACGCCACCATCCTCGCCATCGCCAACAAACTGCCGGAAGAAACCCTGCAAGAGGATGAGCGGTTGCTCACCCTTTACGACATGGCGCTGACGCGCAGCGAAGATGGGGCGTAAGCGGTGACGGAGGGCGGCTTCAACATCGGCGATTGGTGCTGGCATACGCGGCAGGCTACGCCTTGCCGCGTGGTGGAGCGTCTGGCGCTGTGGGGAGAAGCCACCTACCGCGTATGGCTGCCCGCGAAAGATACCGTGTTGCGGGCGCGCGCGGCAGAACTGGCGGTGCTTTCCAGCGTGCGGCCCGCGGTGGAACAGATTCTGCACGCCACGGCTGCGGCCAAGTTGCAGGATGCGCTCGAAGACAACCTTCTGCTCGCACCGATCCAGTCCAGTGTCATTCCGCTGCCCCACCAGCTCTACGCGCTGAACCGCGCCGTCGGGCAGGACCGCATCCGCTACCTGCTCGCCGACGAAGTGGGCCTGGGCAAGACCATCGAGGCTGGGTTGGTGCTGCGCGAGCTGAAGCTGCGCGGACGCGCCAAGCGTATCCTGGTGGTCGCGCCAAAAGGGCTGGTGCGGCAATGGCAGGCGGAAATGCGCCAGCACTTCGGTGAGCCGTTCCATTTCGTCGAGCCATCATCGCTGGCGGCCCTAAGGCAATGGCGTGGGGATAACGCGGAAGACAATGCCTGGCGGATGCACGACCAGGTCATCTGCGCGCTGGATTCGGTGAAGCCGCTGGAAACGCGGCGCGGCTGGAGCCTGGATCAGATCCAGTCCTACAACCGCGAGCGCTTCGAGGATTTGGTGTCGGCGGCCTGGGATCTGGTCATCATCGACGAAGCGCATCGCATGGGCGGCAGCACGGAGCAGGTAGCGCGCTACAAGCTGGGCGCGGCTCTGGCGGAAGCCTCGCCCTATCTGCTTCTGCTCTCGGCAACACCGCATCAGGGCAAAACCGACCAGTTCATGCGCCTGATGCAGTTGCTGGACAGGGACACATTCCCCTACGAGACCAGCGTCAGCCGTGAGCGCGTGCAGCCCTTCGTGATCCGCACCGAGAAGCGCGCGGCGATCAATGCCGAGGGGCAACCGCTGTTCCGCCCCCGGTTGACTCGGTTGCACGCCGTCGCGTGGCAGGCGCGGCACGCGGCGCAGCAGCAATTGTACGAAGCCGTCACCGACTATGTGCGCCATGGCTACAATCAGGCTCTGGCGGCCAAACAGCGCCACGTCGGCTTTCTGATGATCCTGATGCAGCGGCTCGTGACGTCCAGCACCGCCGCGATCCGCGCAACGCTGGAAAAGCGCCAGGCGGTGCTGGACACGCCCCAGACCCAGGCGCGCCTATTCGACACTCTCAGCGCCGATGAATGGGCCGATCTTGACGGGGAAGCTCAGGTGGACCTGGCGTTGCAAGCCAACGGTCTGGAGTTGGAGAAATCAGAGGTCGAAACTCTGCTGGCGCTGGCGCGCTCCACCGAAGCGGCAGGCACGGACGCCAAGGCCGAAAGCCTGCTCGAACTGATCTACAAGCTGCAACAAGAAGAAGGCAACCCGGCTCTGAAGGTGCTGGTCTTCACCGAGTTCGTGCCCACACAGGCGATGCTCGCGGACTATCTGGAAAGCCGAGGTTTCACGGTAGCCACGCTCAATGGCGGCATGGACATGGAGGCCCGTACACGGACCTTGCAGACATTCGCGCAGGACGCCCGCGTGCTGATTTCCACCGATGCTGGCGGCGAAGGTCTAAATCTTCAATTCTGCCACGTCATCGTCAATTTCGACATGCCGTGGAATCCGATGCGCATCGAGCAGCGTATTGGCCGTGTGGATCGCATCGGCCAGAAGCACGTTGTGCGTGCGCTGAACTTCGTGCTGGAAGACACAGTGGAGCACCGCGTGCGGCAGGTGCTGGAGGAAAAGCTCGCCGTCATCGCCGAGGAGTTCGGCGTGGACAAGGCGGCGGACGTCATGGATTCCGCGGAAGTGGAGCCGGTGTTCGATGAACTGTTCGTTCAGAGCCTGCAACATCCGGAAGCCATCGAACGCAAATGCGACAGCGTGGTCTCGCAGTTGCGTGCTACGCTGGTAGAGTCGAACCGGAACAGCGATCTACTGGCCGTACCGCACGATCTGGATGCGGAGCAAGCGCGCAAATGGCGCGACCATCCGGCTCAGTTCTGGCTGGAGCGCGCCGTCGTCAACGGGCTGGCGGCGCGCGGCGGATCGGCGACCCAAGATGGCAACATCTGGCGCGTGCGCTGGGCCGACGGCGCCGAGACGCTGCAGGCCTGCTTCGATGCGCGCGCGGCTGGGGAAAACCCAGCGGCGGAATGGCTGACGATGGAAGACCCGCGAGCGCGAGCCATCATTAGCGACGTGCCACGCTTCGTGGCAGGCCAACCCTTGCCGGTGATCAGGGTGACGGGCTTGCCCGACTCGGTCAACGGTATCTGGTCGTTGTGGGAGGTCGGGCTCGCCGCGCCGGGCGCGAACCGCAAGCGTTTCCTTCCGGTCTTCATCAATGACGAAGGCCGCCCCTTCGTGCCCACCGCCAAACGGGTTTGGGATTTGCTGCTGACCGAAACCGTATCCGTGCAGTCGGTGGCGGACGCGGAAGATTCGGCGCGCTGGTTCGAGGCGTCGTTTGCCGTGGCCGGCGCGCAAGGCGAAGCCCTGTTCGCGATGCTGGCGGAAGAACACCGCGCCCGTATCGCGGAAGAGCGAGATCGCGCCACCTACGCCTTCGATGCCCGCAATCAGGCTATCGGACGCATCGGACTGCCGGCCGTGCGCCAGTTCCGCCGCCGCCGTCTGCAAATCGAGCATGAGGCACGCTTGGCCGCGCTGGACGAAATGAAATCTAGCGTGCCGGAGCTGAACGCCGTGGCGATGGTGCGGATCGACGCCATAGCCGGCAAAGCCAGCGAGCTTGCGTCATGAACCAATGGCATCAGCGCATTCTTGGCTCTTTCACGGCCGATCTTTCCCGGTTGTGGGTGGCCTGCGATCCGGACGGCGTGCTGCTGGACGAAAAGCTGCTGTCCGAATTGCGTACCCGTGGCTTCGAGGTGATGGGATACGACGACCCGTTCGGATTCCGCGCGGAGTACGAGGAACGGTATCGCGCAGCGTGGGATGCCAACGAGCAGCCACCATCACCGGCGCTAATCGTGCATCTGCGCCACGACAACGCGAACGATCTCCCGTGGGACATCGTGCATAATGCTCGCCCTGCGGTACGGCTAAATCTAGCCGAACTGTTCCCAAAGCTGGCCTACGGCGCAGTGCGACAAGTGGAACCAGAACGGTTGGAAACCCTTTTTGACGCTCATCAGACCGAGTTGCAGTCGCCACGCGGCGAAAGCGAGTCGAAGGACTTCATCCTCGAGCATGTCTATCAACTGACGCCTCGGTCCATCCGCACACCTGTGGACTTCTGGCGCGAAACGCTACGGCTACACTTCGCCGGCCGTGCCTTGCCGGGATCATTTGCCAAGCATGTAGCGACTATCCTGAGCGGCAAAGGCTTGTGTGCCGGCCATCCGGTTGCAGAGTGGCTGTCCTCCAGGAGCGCGCTGCTGCGCGTGGTGCAGGACGCCTGGTATCGCTATCTGGAAAAGCTGAAGCTGGAAGGCAGGCGTATGTCCGAGCTTGATCCCCCACCTTACGGCGCAGGCGAGATCAGCACGGAAATCGAGATTCCCTTCGATCACACCGACGTGCGGGCAGTCATCGACACGATGTTCCTGGACGGCAGCCTGCATCCGTTGGCGGTATCCGACGTTCCCACCACGATGCCCGCCTGGATCAAGGCAGGCATCGTTGAGGATGTGCAGTCGCAATTCACGTTGGCAGAAAAGGGCATCGATGCCCTTGCCACAGCGGTGCCGGAAGCGGACGCCCCGCATAAGCTGTGGAGTGACTTCGCAAAACGCTATGGCGAGATGTTGAGCCGCGCTCACGAGCTACCGGGCAAGGATGCCAGCGAGCGGATGATCGCCATCCGAGAGCGCATCGAGGCGATCCAGGCGCTCGCGGACGAACGATTGCAGGCGTGGGTCGCCGCAGGCCATTACGCCGACCTGATCCTGCAACCGGCGATCAAAGGCCCGGTGATGGTGCATCACATTCCGCGCTTCCTGCGGCAGCGTCGCAGCGCGGGCGAATCCAAGGTGGCGCTGCTCGTGTTCGACGGGCTGTCTTTCGATCAATGGGTGCAGATCAGGGAACATCTGATCACCAGCCCGCGGCCCTTGGCATTCGATGAGAGCACAGCCTTCGCGTGGCTGCCCACAGTAACATCGGTGTCCCGTCAGGCGTTGTTCTCGGGCTTGCGACCGCGCGAGTTCGAGGATTCGATAGACCATACCAACAAGGAAGAAACCTTGTGGAAGGCTTACTGGCAGAACGAAGGCGGCGTTGCGCCCAACGAAGTGATGTACCGGCGTGCATTGCACCAGGTCGAGCAACTGAACGCCCTGGAAGCCGAAATCGTGAACCGCAAGCCCAAGGTGCTGGGCCTAGTCATTGATGAAGTGGATGAACGGCTACACAAGGAGCGATCCAAAGAAGATGTAGCATTGTGGATCGGGCGCTGGCTCGACACTGGATTTATTGAGCGCCTTTTCGCCTTTCTGCTGGCCGAAGGCTTCAGCATCTACGTCACGGCGGACCATGGCAATGTCGATGCTGTAGGGATCGGCAGGCCCAATCAGGGTATAATCGCGGAGACCCGCGGCGAGCGCGTGCGGGTTTACCGAAGCGAACCGTTACGCGCCCAATTGGCCGCCGCTTATCCGGGTATGCTCGCTTTGGACATCGCGGGGCTGCCTACAAACTTCAAACCTTTATTCGCTGGAGGACGCAGTGCGTTCGTTCACACTGGCGATCAGGTGGTTGTCCATGGCGGCGTGTCTGTCGAGGAACTGATCGTCCCCTTCGTGAGAGTCTTAAATGTAAGGTGAGTTTGAATGATGACGCAGGCTCCCCGAATAGGCTTCGATCGGTTCATCGCTCCTGAATGGGCGACGACCGCGCTGAAGGTTCGCGCTGGCATGGCGCGGCTTGAAGACTTGGAAACGTTGTTGAATGCCGCCGGGTTGGGGATCGCCGCACGAACAAAAACGCGCACGGTGTTGAACCGCCTGTGGCTGGAACCGCGCATAGAGCTGATGGACTACGCGGATCGTGGCGCGGCGATCTTCAAGGCACACCCGGATGTGCCAGTCGCGGCAGTGAATTGGGGCATGGCGGTCGCCACCTATCCGTTCTTCGGCAAGGTAGCCGAACTGATCGGGCGCTTGTCCGCTCTGCAAGGCGATTGTGCCTCCGCCGAAATCCACCGGCGCATGAGCGAAGCCTACGGCGAACGCGAGGGCACCTACCGAATGACCAACATGGTCATCCAGAGCCAGGCTGGCTGGGGTGCCGTGACGCGAGCCGAAAAGGGCAAGCGAGTATCCCGCCTACCGCCCGCTGTAGTGGAGAACGATGAAATCACGGTATGGCTGATAGAAGCCGTCTTGCGCTACACGGCTAAGCCGTTGGCAATATCAACCCTGCAATCGCAGCCCGTGCTATTCCCGTTCAACCTAACGCGGCCGTTGGCCTATTTGGTGTCAAACAGCGAACATTTAGCTGTGAGAAGCGAAGGGGCAAGCAATCAGTTTGTCGCGTTGCGCGGCACGATGTGAGAACGACATCCCAGCGCCTTCATAGCGGTATATCTGAAGCGGCAGAAAAATAATGCTGCAAACGCAGAGGCGATCTGCGAGGCGGTGACACGGCCGATCATGCGCTTCGTGCCGGTGAAGTCGCCCGAACAGCAAAGTGTGATGATGCTTCACCGGGTCCGGTTGATGCTCAACCGCCAGCGGACACAGATATCGAACGCGTTGCGGGCACACCTATCCGAGTTCGGGGTCGTAGCGCCGATCGGGCGGAATGGGATCGAGCAACTGCTCGTGGTTATCAACGACGAGAGCGACGCTAGGATCTCCGCTGATGCACGGTTATGCCTGCGCATGCTCGAGGCGCAGCTCAGGGTCGTGAAGAAACAGATCCTGACGCTGCCCCTTTGACTTAATCCGGTTTGAAGTTCGCTCTGGCCTAGAGAGAGGACCAGAACATGAAACGCAGCCGCTTCTCGGATGAGCAGATCATCGGGATTGTGAATCCGCGGATACTGTAGGGCTGATGCAGCAGAGTTATCTTGACCGAGCCGTCCCGAAATGTCGCCTTCGGGCCGATTTCGTTGAAAAACTCGACGGTGAGATCGCTCACAGCGCTGAGGCCGCCGAGGCGTACTAGAATCTTACCGAACTGGCGATCGCTCGCGGCGGCGGCGGGAGTTCGACGCGCTCCTCACAGGGCTGCTGCCGCGGCCAAGCGGCACGGCGGCCTGAGCTTTGCCAGTCTCCTGAGGTTTTGGGCGGTTGCGGCAAGGAGGAATTCGTCGCGTGCCCCGCACTGGCCTCGCAGCCTCAGGCGAGCCATCCGCAGGATGCGCTTGAGGTGAGCGAACAGTATCTCCACCTTCTTGCGCCGGTGGCGCGAGCGCTCATAGGCCGGCGTGCCAGCAATTGCTCTGGCGACATCGCGTGCGTCTTCATGGAGATCGCGGGACACCTTGCGCGTGGGCGCGTTCGGGCAGCAGCGTGGTTTAAGTTCGCACGCATCGCAATCCTGCTTGCGGGCTCGGTAAAGCCGGGTGCCTTCACTGGTGATGCCCGATCGTGCGTCGCATAGCGGCGATGGAACTGCAGCAATTCCTTTCCCGCCGGGCAGACGTAACGATCGTGTTCGCCGTCCCAGACGAAGTCGGCGCGCGAGAAGGTTCCGTCGGCTCGGGTGGATTTGTCGAAGACCGGGATGTGCGGTGCGATTGTCTTGTGCTTGACGAGCCAGGCAAGATTCTCGGCCGAGCCATAGGCGCTGTCGGCCACCAGATAATCCGGCTTCAAGCCGAAGCGCTCCTCGGTTCGGTCGATCATCGTGCGGGATGCTCCGACCTCTGCCTGACGGATGGCACGCGTCGCCTCGACATCGAGGATGACGCCATGGTCGGTGTCGATCAGGTAGTTGGTGGCATAGGCAAAGAAGGCATGGCCCTTATGGGCTCCGGTCCACTGGGCCGCCGGATCGGAAGCGGAGATGAACTTCGGCGTCACCGGCGAGGCCGCGCCGAAGGCCGCATCATCGAGCACTTCCAGATATTCCTGCACCGAGCGACTGGCACCGTCCTTCGCCTCATCGAGGTTCCATTCCACGCCAGGCACCGAGCGCTGCTTGTTGGCGTCGGCGGCAATCAGGCTGGCGTCGACGGCAAAGCCTTCCGCACCGACCAGCCCCTGTGCCAGGCAGCGCTCCACCACCGTCTCGAACAGATGCCGCAGGATATCACTTTGCCGGAAACGCCCGTGGCGGTTCTTCGAGAAGCTCGAATGGTCGGGCACCTTGCCGTCCAGTCCCAGCCGGCAGAACCAACGGTAGGCGAGATTGAGATGGACCTCCTCACACAGCCGTCGTTCCGATCGGATGTCCATGCTGTAACCGACGATCAGCATTCGCATCATCAGGTCAGGATCGATCGAGGGGCGACCTGTGCTGCTGAAGGCTTTAACTGCGTGCGGATGCCCTCAAGGTCCAAGTGGTGGTCGATGCGGCGAAGGAGATGATCGGCCGGCACGTGCTCATCGAGACTGAAATCGTAAAAGAGCTGCGCCGGAGCCGCCTGAAATCCCATCATTCGCATGATCCCCTGCAAATCACTCAGAGGATTGAATCATGCGTCCCAAGCGCCAGCAACAGCGCGTTTTTCAACAGTATCGGCCGTTAACGGACTGTCGGCTTCGGATGTCCCGTGAGCGAATAGCGGACATCCAAGCCATCCAGGGTAACGTCTTAGTTTGGCCTAAGCAAACGCTCGCTGCCCGACAGAGACGCAGCCGGTTGACGCTCCGGGGACACGTCCGCCGTTCAATAAACAAATGAGAGCAACAAACTTCGAACATGGAAACAGGAAGTTAGGTCATTCCTCTGAGTTCCCAAACGGGATCAGGACCTGAGGCGCTTCTGTCAACGCGACTAGCTTCACGCCGTTCAAGGGACGGACGGTCGCGCGATTGGCTGGGTCGAAGATCAACCGCACCTCGTCCTGATACCCCTCTTCGAGGCCGCTGACCAAAGCCAGAATGAAGTCGTTGCCGCGTTCCTTGGCGCGCTCGTACTCGGCGTTGGACATCTCGATCGAACCTTGTGGTGCGCGGCCAGTCGCTTTCATTTCGACGAAGATCTTCCAGTCGATAGCGCCATCGGCACCCACGCCATGTCGGTTGCGGAAATCAACCAGCAGTTCCTCCGCCGAGGTTTCTAACGCCTGCGTCAGCAACTCCCAGCCACGTTGTTCCAGATCGCGATCTGTATAGGCAGTCGCCGCCGCGCGCGATCCGGGATCGTACGGCTTTGGCGGAGGCGGCGTGTTGTGCAGCTTCGGTTTTGCCGGTGGTGGTGCCGGCTTCGGATCGCTACCCCTCACTACCGTGGCGCATAGAATGGGGCCAACGCTATTCTTAAGGGTCCGGGGCTTCACGGCGGGACCTTTCCCACCGGGTGTGCTCACCGAGATTTTCTTTTTCGGAGCGGCGTTGATCTTTGCGGCGCGGTCTTCCATCGCCTCCGCATGTTCCTCGTCCGATGCGAGGCGAATGGCTTCGGCCGCGGTCTCGCGCGCTTCCTGCCAAGCCACCACCCATTCGGCCTCGATGCCTCGGCGCGAGGCGTGCGGGAACAACGATGCGATCGCGTGGCCACCGTATTCGCGTTTGGGCAAGGCCTCGTCCCAGACATGCAATTCGAGCGGATCGCGCACGATCAATGCCTGAAGCTGGATCGGAATTTTCACCGCTGACAATTCCTCGTCCATTGCCCGAACCGCAATCGGACCGGAGTATACGAACAACGGAATCTCCCGCAGCGCGTCCCAACTGATCGCCATGCGCTTGCGCACCTCTGGGTCGTTGCGCGCTAGTTCATCGGAGAGGTGATCGACCGCCTGCCGGAAGTGCGCTCGCATGCCATCGTCGCGATCCAGCGCCGTCTCGCGATCGTCCGTAACGACCAAGGTGGGCTCGCTGTGCGTCACCCCTGTGAAAACAACCAACGACGCCAACTCGCGAAGATCGCAAGGCGGCGTCCAGAATTTCTTGGCAGGCAAAGCCCTCGCCAATTGCGATCCAAGTTCGAATTCTTCGACCAGGAAAATGGGCCGCTCGGACTCCCAACGATCGCCGCAATACAGCGGCAGGGCTTTCGCGCGCTCGCGTTGCCGCCGCTCCGCATTGGCCAGCAGGGGCTCCATATAGCGATATACGTCAATCAGGCGTGAGGTGACCCCCACGTCATGCGCTTGCCCCGCCAGCGACTTCAGAAACGTAAGGCAGTCATCGAGCGTAGGCTCACGCACATCCAAGGCCGACCAGAGGCTAGCCAAGGCCGGTTGACCCGGCACGAAGCGTGAGCCGTCATGAAAGATATCCTTGCCGCGCATCAGCTCGTTTGGCCTACGCCAAACACTGCCGCCGACGTGGATAAGCCCTTGGTTTTCCGTGAAAGCCTTGCGCAGATCCTGGGCGGTCATGTCGCCGATGCGGGTGTTCCACGCGACCGTGCGGGACACGTATTTCGCGATGTTGCGATAGATCGCCATGACCTGCGCGTTATCGACGGCCTCGACCCCATCGCGCGTCTCGCGCAGTAGCTTGACGAGATCGCTGACACGCACCGAGGTTACCAACCCAAGCGTCGCCGCGAAGTTCGCGCTAAAGTCCCCCAGATCGATGCCGACCGCGAAGGCGGTGCTAGCATAGAGCGTTTGCGTCTCTTGAGTCTTCACCACGGCTTCGTTCGGCGTCACCAACTCACCATTGCCGATCGCCACCCACGGCGTCTCACGCAATTGGATCAGCCATTGTGTGGTGACAGGTGCCCTCGGGTAAACGTAGACACGCGCCTCATGCTGTGAGGTCACCATCTTGCGATTGGCGTAGGACCGCTCCCAGGCGCGCGCCATCGCCTTGAACAAGGCGGGGCTTCTCTTGCGTAGGTCCTTCTTGGAAAGCTTGGGGAATGCGGCTAGAACGCGTTCGAGATCGGGACTGATCCAATCGACCGGCACTTGCTCGGCCTGGGCCGCGCGGAGTTCCCGGGTCCGCGTGGTGCCGCCCCAACGGACCAACCCGGTTTGCTTCAGTCGCGGCGCGTTCTCCACGCCAAGCAGAGCGAAGAACTTGCGCGGGCCTCGCGAGATGGTTCCATCAGCGCGCTTACGCTGCGCGCGAGTGGCGCCAGTCTTCAGTTTCTCATCGTACCTGGCGGAGATCCATTGAATGCCCGGTATGTTCCCGGCCGCAGTCGGCCAATTTGGGAAATCGCTGTCCAACGTCTTGCACAGATAGGCTTCCGTTGGACGCACCTTCTGCCGGTGCATCTTGCCACTCTTATAAACGAAGCCATCCACCATCAGCGCCGCGCCTACGGCATGGCCGATCTCATCCGCGCGACGATCGCTCAGCTCATCGAAGCGATTGCGAAGCTCGCGCAAATCCGCGTCCTCGATCTCTAGCGGCGTCGCCGCGAATCGCTCCGCAAAGGCCGCGAGTTCGGTTGATGCATCGACACTTGTTCGGAACGCCGCGTGTTTATCCAGCCACTTAATGGCGACATCGCCATCCGTCTCGATACCGTATACGGCGTGCAGGCGATCAAGCAGGTTCCACCGTAAGGAAAACAATGAAAACTCTCCGCCTAGAACAAGCGGCTTGGCCGTAGCGCCTTCAGGCTTGCAGACCACCGCACAGCCTTCATCAGTCAGCCAGAACGGAACATTGAATAGTTCCTCATCGGCGTGAGTCTCCACCAACACGCGCGCGGCCTTAACCCACCAACTCGGTCCCTTCGGTTGAAACAGCGCTTGCTTGAAGCCCTTAAGCAGCTCCGTGGTGCCAACAGTGGCGCAGACATCGATTTGATCAAGTACAGTCCGCCATCTGCCGACCGCATCGCGAACATCGCGCGGCAGCGCCCGCGATCCTTCGGCCAGCGCCTCGATATCGGCGTCGGTCAGAAGATCGCTGAGATTGGCATATTCATAGGCGATGTTCGACAGGGCGACGGGCGCTCCGCCAATAAGGATCTCCGCACGATCGCCAAGCCAAGCTCGCGCGGTCTCAAATGATTTCGCGAAGCCACCACGCAGCCAACGGTCCCGCTCGTTGCCGATGTACTCGGTTGCGACCGGCACAAAGCGCCAGGCTTCCTTGGGCTCGGCCAGCATTCGGCCATGCGCGATCTCGCCAAGCACATCGCCGCATCGCTCGATCAGCCAGTTGTTCCACGTGCTTTCGATTAAGGCCTCGCGCGTGGCACTGGGGTCGAATTGCGCGTCGAGCGAAAAAGACAGGTCCACCGCGACGCGCGTCTTGAAGCCGATATAAAGACTTCCCGCGCCCGCCTCGCTCGGCACGGCGATGGAAATTTGCGTCTGCTCCGCGCGAGCTTTGTGAGCTGGATGCAGATGATCCGGTACCGGCAAGGTCGCGCGCCACACGGTCCACGACGCCCCCGTGCTCTGCACTTCGCGTCTCGACAGCGCGGCGATGGAGGCGCGACCGCCAACTAGGGCGATGTTCTCCCACGCGCCGAAGCTCAGGCTGCGGCCTTCGAGGGTCGCACCGTTGAGATCGCACCAGCGGAAACTCGCGACCCAGGTCAGGAAGATTAGGCCGTCGTCCTCCCACTCCGCGAACCAGGCTTTCAGGGCCTCCTCGCTGAAATCCGGTTTCAGGCGCAGGACGATCATCGTGTCGGTCGTGGGATCGTAGAAGCCGGGCAGCGGTCCTTCCGCTGGCACGACTTGGACCGAAAGCTGATCCCCGGAAAAATGATACGGGGCCGAATGGATCGCGAGAACATCCGCGATGCGCTTGAGTGTCTTCAGGCCAATGCCGAACCGACCGCGCTGATCGGTTCTGTTAGTCTTGGTAGTCACGAATGGCAGCGCCATGCCCAGCACGTGCTGGCAGGCAACCGGCTGACCATCATGCACGATCAATAGCTCGCGGCTGGCATCCGTGTTTCGGAGGGCGAAGCGCACTTCCGAGGCGTGTAGATCATCCGCGTTTTGGATTACTTCCGTCAGACCCTGAAACGGCTCGACGTTCAAATCCTCGGCGGCGGCGGCTGCGCCGCGCATCATCTTTTTTAAGGCACCAGGCGAAGATGCCAAAGCATTCGCCAATCCCATGACTACGGCATCGGCAAATTCGGGAGTGCGCGGATCGATCAGATCATCGACACCCGGCTGATCGTCCCAGATCATCCGCGCGGCGCGAGCGCCCAGGTCGGCATCACTATCGGCCGCAATCGGTGATGGAAGAACCGCTAATTCGCTCATATCTTAATGCGCCCCTGAAAACATGGACGTTCAAAGATAAGCACGAATAAAGCAACGGTCTAATTGTTGGCGGGCCAAATTCAAGCTCGATAGCGATGGCGACAGGGGTGCAAACGTGCGGCATCGCCTAGTCACTGGGAAGTCCGCTTCTGGGATGCGCCTATCGCCAGCTTGGCGACGGACATGAAACGCCAAAAAAAGGGCTCGGATCACGCCGGCTACCGAGGATCGCTTTGATCTTAAGTGCTTTTTGTTGTTGGCCGCCTCCAAGAAAGGCGCTGCTTAGCGACTTGTCGAATTCCTTCGTAGTGAAGGATGCAACTTGTCCGATGGCGCTGCCGATGGATAGCTACCGGATAGGATGTTCAAGGCCCTCTTAGTTCCTTTGCTCGCGGGTGCTGCCGTCAAGCCTCATCCTGAACAACATAGAAGGTTCGATAGGATAGAGAACAGTCAAACTACGTCAATTCATGGTGGCTTCCAGTTGTATCCTTAGACAAGTCGATCCTAGACGCCAGGGAACCAAAATTTGGTAGACTATCCAAGGCGATTCGAGGTGGGAGGGATTTCAAAGTGCGCCAGCAAACATTTGATCGCGCGAAAGATGAGTTTGACATTCTTAGCGAACTCAGCGTGCGTCTTTCGGAAAGGATTCGCGAAGGCTATCGGGCAGCGCGACCAGAAGTGATCCGGGATATTCAGCAAGTCGAACTCGTGAATATCAACGACGGCCTGACAAGGGCATTCGAGGAAGTAGCGAAGCGCGGATACGGACGTGTCGTGTTCGCGGACGAGTATGATGAAAACGGGGACTACGCTGGCGCTACCTATTATCGGGTTTCGCAAGCGAATGCCGGATTTCCGGACAGACCCGTCCGCCTCGTGGCTCGCAATTCCCCAGTTGGAAGCCAAATAGCGTCTTGTGCTGTCGGAGAAGAGATTTCCGTTCGAGTGCCAAGTGGAGAACGCTCGATCGTCGTTACTGGAATTGTCGACATAACCGGCATGAGCAACCTTCTCCGCGAAAATCCTGACGCCAAGAGACTCCTTTTTAGGGTCGGTGACGGGCTCGCGGATGAGGAGATTTTCAATCTTCGGTCGTTTGTCCGCTCATTGCCAGGTCCCGCACGCACTCCAGATCCGCAAGAGGTCGGAGGTGAGCCTGTCGGCGCCAAGGACTCGCCTACTAAAGTCAATGGATCTCTATCGATTATCGGTCATTCAGAAGAAATAGTTCAACCGACGCCTGTGCCGGAATCCGAGGTGTCGCTTTCAGGCGAAGTATCTGAATATGCTCGAGCCGATCCATTCTGGGATATCCGTCGCAACGCTTTCTTTGGTGATGACGCTGAGGTCTCGCTCGGTACCCAGTTCTTCACGCAGACAACAGCCAACCAGGAAGCCGGCATCCAAACCGTGAGAGGCCTCCAGATTGTTCATGGCATTGCGGGCAGCGGCAAGACCTCGGTTGCCCTTGGTCGGCTGAAGTTCTTCGCCAATTTCAGATCACTTGAGCATCTGCCCGAATACGGGTTGCACGAGAGGGATTTTGCCGACTTTGACGCCAACGGCATGATTGGGTTCGTGCTCAGCCCAAGCCTGGTATCATATCTTAAGCAGACGGCGGAGAGCTTGGACATAGGAGCCATGAGAATCCAAGATTTCGCCGAATTCCTGAACGTGGAACGCATGCATCGTCGCGTGTTTAACGGTCGTCCGTTCAAAAAATCTTCGGACCCCTGCCACCCGGAGCAAAAGTCGGTTCGCTGGCTGAAGATTCTAGATATAGTTGCGGCTGGGTGCGTTGCAGACGGCATGAGGGAGATAGCAGCGGCTCCTCTGGCAAAGCCCGCCGTTCCTGGAGCCGAAAAGATATCGGAGCGACGCTGGGAGCAACTCGTTACAGATACGTGGAGCAAGGGACCTCTCACATCTCGACTGCACAGCTTAATCAGAAGCTTGGAGGGAGCGCCGGACCTCGACGTGCGGACATTCGTCTTACGCAAGGTGGCGACCGAGATCGATCGCCGCGTGCGTCTTGGGGAAAATGAATCTCGCGGCCTAGAATCGGGCGAGCGGCGAATTGTCCGCGAAGCCATCGAGAACGCGCAACAGCGATTGTTCAGGCTTCTTAATCCGCAAGAACTATACGTCCGCATATTTACCGATCCTGCGTACCGTATTCGGATCGAGGAACTTGCTCTGAGCGTGGGCATTCCGTCCAAAGACGTCGTCGAGCCGATAGTCGAACGCCTTAATCAGAACCTGGTGACTGATGACGATGTCATCTGCGCGCTTTGCCTGAACGCACTGTCTTGCGATCAATTCGAGCGCGACATCCGAGCTATTCCATATCTGCGGACATTTGCAGAGCGAGTTGGTGTCTTCATCGATGAATATCAAGACTTTAGCGAACTGCAGGTGCTCCTGATGGGTTACAAGGCGCTCCCGAAGTACTGGCTGGTCACCGTTTCTGGAGATGCCAGTCAGCGACTTCATCGCGATGGTCTTGCAGAGGTGCAGCGGGCATTCCCTCAAATTGCAATGCGCCATGCATCCGTCCTTCTAGACCGCAACATGCGTCAGACCGGTTCCCTAGCCGGGCTAGCAGCGCGTTTTCGTTTATTAACAGAGGAAGACAGCGGGCGCGTAGTCGGTGCCTGCAATGCCCCGTTGGATGTGTACGAGGATCCCGCGGAATTCGCCCGGATGGCGATCGACCGCATCGTTGCGCTTCCAGAGACCGCAAGCGTTGCTGTGATTTGTGCAGACGACCAGGATGTTGATCGGTGGTTCACATTGATGGAGGGCGATCTCGATGCGAATTTCCGAAATCCAATGATCTCAGACCATTCAAAGCTGACGATGCGGTTTCACACTCATTTCACAACCCCGGTAGAAGCCAAAGGACTTGAATTCGACGCGGTTGTGATCCCGAACTTATCAGCGTTCGATTGCGCGGACGCCGTGGGTCGGAATTCGCTTTACGTGGCAGTTAGCCGGCCGCGCCATGCGCTTCTGATGGGTTGCGATTATGAGGCCATCGGTTCATCAATGATCGCTGATATGATAGACGAAGAACATCTCATACTTCGAACGCTAGGGCCTGCCCAGGACTCTGTCGTGCGCGTGGCATAGAGCAAGTCGCGGACTCTTGCCGGAAGAAACTCAGCTTCCCCAATGGTGACGCCCACAGCCGCCATCCTGGCATGGGGCGATCAGGCTCGTGTCGAGCGGCGCTAGCGGCGACCGCGTCGAGTACGCGGTCGAGCGCATCGGCCGGCTTCATCTCGGGAGAGGACAATACGCGCTGGCCTTCCGGCCATCCGCGTCCGCCCGGTGGGCACGATGCGAACGCCGTTGGTCGTCGAGGCAGCATAGGTCGTCGCACCTTCCATCGCTATCGCTGAAATCGATCGCGGCGCACTCGGCCTCTTCCCGCCCGCGCGTCTCGTGGAGGATCTCAGCGTGGCTTCGGCGTCGCACCGCGCCTCTTTCGTGACATACACGCCTAGTGCGTCCGCATTCATCTTTGAACTACAGCCCCCCGGCCAGGGTTTGCTATTGTCCCCATTAAGCTTTGACGCGGTAGCATCGTCGGTAAAGGTATATTTTGCCTTTGCCACTGGCAAGCCAAACAAGGTAGAAGGCTTTGCGGAGGGCAAGGGCGGGTTTCGCCCTGTTGCAGGTCAGTTCAACAATTGGGTGGATTTCTACGGCGCCACTTTGATTGCGAGGCAAATCTTCTCTATCCATCCACTTCCAGAAGCCTTCTCTCAAGTCGAGTACCAGAGCTGGGGGCAACGTCAGCTGCCCCGGATGATTTCGAAAAAGATTCAGCAAAGCAAGCTCATCGACTTCACGACGGCAAATTTCGGGTTGAACGACGCCATCGAGAAATTCCAGGAGATCGGTTTGGAACGGATGTTGAAGATCGAGTCTCTGACGACCTTCGACAGATACGTCATGAAGTTCTTCTACGACGGTATAACGCCTGTTGAGGAAGAAGCGTCATCGGCGGCGTAGCGCCCGACTCACTATCGATTTTTGTCATGGGCTCGAAAGCCTTGGCGAGCCTATTGAGCCGCAGTCGTGATTTCCTCATCGACTTCATCGAGAACGTCTTCGATGGCGTCGCTCGTTCGCTCTGCTCCAGGATCGACGTTGGTGATACCAAGTTTCTTGAAGAAAATGCTGTTTCGCATTTTCGCATCAGCCAAGAGTTTCGGGTACGAGATGATCTCAACGTAGGCGTCAGGGTTCGTCAGATAGCCGACCAGTCCCATTCCGTCTGGCGTCTTTTCAAAGCGGTATCCTCCTAGCTCGTCCATCAACGAGTTCGTCAAATCGGCCACGATGTAGCAATGGAAGGCCGCGTTCTGCAGATGAGGCGACAAGATGCGCCCCTTCGAGTCTTTTAGGGATGTGGAGGTCTTAAACTTCTTTATGTAGCTGATGACCTGACGAAGTGGGTTTTCATCACCGTCATAATTGTCTCGGGCCGGACGTTTAAATTCCACCAAAACGACCGTGTTTGGCGTCTCCTGCTCCCGCCAGGCAAAGCAGGTATCGTAGAAGAAGGCGACGTCCGGTCGGTCAAGAGAAGGGTTGTCGGTGTAGCTTTTGAAGGGGCGATCGGATGAAAAGTGAGCGAAAAACGCCAAACGGTCATCTATGAGCCAAAGGTTATGATCACCGATTTCCATTGCTGCGGAGTCGGTTCTCATTGGAACGATGAGCTTGTGCACGGCCTCTTCAAGATGGTGCTTCTCGGTCCCTTCCTGATATTCCGAGTATCGATCAAGGATATCAATCACCGCCTTGCGGAGCAGGACGTATTCGGCGAGGACACCGCGCTGCTGTTCCTGCACGAATTTCTGGTACTCGCTCACCCGGGCGTCAAGCTCCTTTCGTAGAGCAGATCCAGGCTTGGATGCTTCTTCCAGCTTGTTGTGCTCTTGATTCATTCGCCGGTAACGGTGGCGGCACATCTCAACGTAGACGGCTTCTCGGGATGTAACGCCAGGCGCGAGCTTCGTGATAAATGCTTCCATCTCGCCTTTGAGATAGAGAAACTGAGGATACTCGGCGATAACTTGCTCGACCAGGCGGACCTTCTTTTCGCGCTGCTGCGACACGTAGGCACTCAGATAGGACATGACGGACGCTTGTAGTGCGCGACGGATTTCGCGGCTCTCGCTGGCGTCGAAACTGAAGCCGGTTCGCTCTTGGTTGACATGCTGGTCCAGATGAGAGCCGGACACGCACCCAATATAGACGTCACCGCCGTCCAAAGCCTTTAGCCCGATCTGGTCGTCAATCACCGTTTCCTCGACGGCGCGGTCATTCGCGGAGAGGAACAGCCAGTTGTAAGCCTTCTTGTTTACGTCAGGTCGAATCGCCTTAGCTGCGCGGATGTGACGGATTGTAAGGTCGAATTTCTCATCGTCAGAGAGCGTGACAGAAACTGTCTCCTCCGACGTGTTCTGAATAAGCTCCTTGAAGGCCTCTCTTAAATCGATGCTCTCTATGCCGTCTTGCATCACTATGGACGGAGCTGCATTGGCGGCGAAGAGTTGCATAAAGTGCCCTATAACGCGTTGGCGCAGCGTCGCCGCCTCCACCGGACACTTCGAACCGTATAGGGTGTCAAAGACCTGCAGGGAGACGCGGGTACCTGGACCGGTAGGCGAGGGCTTCGCGCCGGGCTTCCAACGAACTTGCTCGTCGTCGCTCAGAACGAAATCAAATGAACGAACGGCCGCATTGCCTTGAGCATCTTGATATGTGCTGTCAACGCGGATTTCCTTAAATACCTTCAGCCAGCCAAGGCGGCCTACACCTTTGCCGCCCCGGTTAAACTTGTGCTGAGAGTCGGGTTTCAGAAACGAGTTGTAGTTGTCATCATTCAAACCGATGCCGTTGTCGGTGACCACAAACCCGACTACCGGCGAAGCGGTTTCCTTGGGGCCGTGGCGAAGAACTTCAATTACAATCTTGCCTTGCTCGCGAGCGTTAGCTTTGAGGCGGTCATCTATAGCATGCAGGCCGTTGGAGACTGCTTCGAACAGCGGCATGAGAGCTGATGTCGCAGAGGGCTTCAGTGGCAAGCGCCTCACGCGGCCGATGAGATCGGTATTCAGTGTGGGCATCTGTGCTCCCGCGTGGCAAACAAAGCCATGATCTGCGATACAGTCGGTGGTAGAATAACACCTTTCCCGCGTCTAGGCGGTTCCCTTAATCGTTCGCATGATTCACACTTAAATCGTCATGGAATTCCTGATGCTAGAACGAAATTAAAATTGCTTTGGAATATCCATTCTGCGCGATTGGAACCGTATTGCTAATGTTGCAGAGCTGATCAATACTCGCCGTATACTTGTCGAGGGGATGCGGCATGCGTAGGTTTCCTCTATCGATTTTTCTCATCATAATCGCACCGATCAGCGCGTTCGCCTGGGGGCAGGAGGGCCATTCGATCGTTGCCGAGATCGCCCAGCGGAGGCTGTCACCACAGGCTGCCGCGATGGTTTCGACACTGCTGGGCCCGGGCGTATCGCTGGGGTCCATCGCCAGCTGGGCCGATGATGTGCGCGATGCTAGGCCAACGACGTACAACTGGCACTTCGTGTCCATTCCTATCGGCCGGGCGACTTATGATCCGATGACTGACTGCAAGCCTGACGCTGCAAAGGGCGACTGCGTGGTGGCCGAGGTTGAAAGGGCACGCAAGGAAATGAACTGCGCGACCGAGCCAGTTGCGCGTGCGGAGGCCCTTAAATTCCTCGTTCACTTCGTTGGCGATCTTCATCAGCCCTTTCATACCATCTTGGAAGAGATCGGCATGAACAACCACTCGGTGACAACGAGGATCGGCGGCGAAACTTGCGGTAAAAGCTGCGCTTTCCATCAATTGAAATCCACCGACGAGAACCTTCATACCGTATGGGACAGCAGCCTGATCAAGAAGGAAGTCTACGGGTGGGGCGCATATGTCGATCGCTTGGAGAATGGCTGGCTAAAGACGGCGAACGTGACCGCCGTTCAAGCTGGTGATACGGCTGCTTGGGCGGTCGAAACTCACGGCGTTGCGATGAAAGTCTATGCCGAGACCCCAGCTGATAACTTCCTCGACGACGCATACTTCGACAAAGAAATCGGGGTCGTCGATCAGCAGCTCGGCCGCGCAGGGCTTCGGCTCGCGAAACTGCTGAACGATCCAGTTTCCTGCCAGTAAAATCGATCAGAGGGGAGATGGTCGATGGCGAAACGAACCACACCAGGTAAGCTGAGTAGAGAAACAAGAACTCGGCTCTACGCGACCCGGCGAACTCTGCCACTGTCGGTCCAGAGCGATGTCGGCCTGCGTTTCAACGTGAATGTCTATTTCAAGGACCCGCTCGTCGCCAAGAACAATCCGGGCGCCGATATCGACAAGGACTTCGAAGTTCCGTGGGAGCCGGGCATCACACATGGTCCAACAAGTGCCAGGTTCGCGGTCGTCGATTACGACTCCAGCACTGGTAAGCTGGAAGAGCCTGCGCAGTGGGACGAGGCGTTGAGCGCATACCTTGGCCCCAAAGGCGCAGACTTGAATTCATCCAGGGGGAGAAGTTTGGCTCAGTTCCGTCAGGTCAGTGTCTGGGCAACTGTGCAGCATACCTTGGACTTCTTCGAGGGCGGGCACGGCCTTGGAAGGCGGATCGAATGGGGCTTTGAAGGCAATCGACTGCTCTTGGTCCCGACAGCCGGATACGGCGAAAATGCTTATTACGACCGCATGAGCAAATCCCTGCAGTTCTACTGGTTCGTGGCAGATGCTGGCAGGGTGAACACCTGCGAATCCAGCGACATCGTGAACCACGAATTCGGACATGCCGTGCTGGACGGTCTGCGGCCGTACTATTTCGAGAGCATCCTCACCGAGACAGGTGCCTTCCATGAGTTCATGGGTGATCTGACGGCACTGCTGATGGCCTTTAGAAACAACGTTTTTCGCAAGAAGATCGTCGAGCAGAGCAAGGGTGATCTCGCGGACGCAACGCTCTTGGCTTCTTTGGCTCAGCAGTTCGGGGAGGCTGTAACCGATCAACCCTATCTCCGCACTGCGCTTAATAAGAAGAAGATGTCAGAGGCGGCTAGTGCCAACTCTCACACCATGTCGCAGGTCCTGACAGGCGCCGTCTTCGACGTAATGATTTCCTTGCTGAATATAAGGAAAGCCCGGGAGCTAGATCGCAAAGAGGCCAATCCGGCTTATAAATTGGCGTCGCTCGAACGCTTGTTCTGGTACACCGTCGATCACATGCAGATGTGCGCCATCCAACCACTGGATTTCCTGCCGCCATGTGATGTGACCTTTCGCGACTATGCTCTGGCGATCCTCCGAGCTGAAAAGATTACAAACCCGGTCGATCCGGACGGCTTTCGCAAGGCAATCTTCGAAGCATTCCTCTGCCGGGAGATATTGACAGAGGCGGACCGCAGCCTTCTTGATCCGACGCCCGTCTTTACGCGCCCCGGCCTGGCGGTATTCAACAGCATCGATGATATCTCTGCGTCACGGGGCAGCGCCTATCGCTTCCTCGATGATAACCGGCGTGAGCTATTGATACCCCCGACCGCTGATCTAACGGTCGCTGATATCGCGCGGGCTCGGAAACTCACGACAGAAGGGCGGCAGCAGTCAGACCAGATCGTCCTACAGTACATTTGGAAGGAAGAGATATCCCTGAATGGTGCCCAGTTTGGGAAATTCGATGGGGAGCGGACCGCCATGTTGTGCGGCGGGACTATCGTGCTCGACCAGAACGGCAACCTCATCCATTGGGCACGCAAGCCAGGGACGGAGGTGCTGGGTACCGATGACTTGCGGAAAGCCGAGAGGGCTGATGGCCTCGCCCGTCGGTCCAAGTTCCTTGAGGACCTGGCAAAGCGGATCAAGCTTGGCATGATCGGGGACACCCAGTTCAGTCCTCTCGGAGTTCTTGCTCGCGCCATTCCACCTTACGAGGTCAGCCGTCGAGACGGTCTCCTGACCTTCGGCATGTCTCCGCATTTTAATCTCAACCACGACGATGACCAGGAAGTTGGAGGACGCCAGTGGCAGATCAGCTCCTAATCCGGATGTTTTACGTCGGCCTTGGCGACTTCATCTACTGCCGAATTCCAGGAGCCCATGAAAACGGGGGCGACTTCCATATAGTGATCGACTGCGGAACGTTGAGCGGCGAGGGGTACTTGAGGGATGCAGTTCCCCTTTTGAAGAAGGAGCTGCCGGAAGAAAATGGCAAGCGACGGCTCGATCTTCTGATCGTAACGCACAAGCACAAAGACCACATGGCGGGCTTCGGGCTGTCCCTATGGGACGACGTGGCAATCAAGGCCATGTGGATGAGCGCGGCGATGAAGCCCGGGAACCCGCAAGCGCAGCGGGCTAAAAAGCTCCATGAACTGGCGGGCCAAGCACTGACGCAAGCCGCCGCTCTCAATCTTGGTCCGGAGTTTGACGCACTCTTCGGTGCTTATGCCGCCGACAACGACGCCGCTGTTCAAAATCTGACGCAGAACCTCCCGAACGCGAACGGAATAGAGCCAGTCTACGTCCACGCTGGTCAGTCGACCGATAGCGACCTCAAGTTGCCACTGAGTGGAGCGACGTTCCGTATCTTGGGGCCGGAAGAGGATATCGATCACTGGTATCTGGGAAAGCCAGAGGATTCGTCGATCAGCAAGCTTGTTCAGCTCGCAGATGAAGGAAAGGTCGAGAGTTTCATTTCAGCGCACCGCCGGTCTGAGGCTCTACCTGCCAATGTTGCGCCCATCGACTTCTTAAATCTGCAGAGCAGAATGCTATCGAGTGCTCTGGCCTTTTCCGAGGGAGATGGTGCACTTGTAAACAACACCAGCGTCGTTTTGCTCATCGAGTGGAATGGGAAACGACTCTTGTTCGTCGGTGACGCTGAATGGCAGCCGAGGTTCAAGGCTGGCAAAGGAAACAGCTCCTGGAATACGATCTGGAACCGCCAACGGACCCTGATTGACAAGCCGGTCGACTTCCTCAAGGTCGGGCATCACGGCAGCATCAACGCTACGCCGTGGGGCGAGGGGATTGAGCGTCCTGCTGGCACTTCTTATGAACCGGTCGATATTCTGAATGCCATACTGCCAACGGGATCGAAGGCACAGGCTGCTGCGTCGACGGAGCGTGGCCGATACAAGACAATTCCGGAGGCGCGGCTCCTTGCAGACCTTGGCGGACGGATCGGAAATTCGAAGAAATATGCCACGGTATTTAAGGGTGCCGGTATCAAGCCGGAATCCATCAAGCTGTATAAGGAGTACGAAGAGCAGTCGTTTGCATCGGCCCAGCCGCCTCGGACGGATTTCGAAAAACTGACGACTCACGCTCCTTGGATAGATGTAATTTTGTGATCGAAAGCCCGTGGTTACACAGTGCCATCGCCCGCCCAGGCGTCCTGGCTCCGAATGCCCGGATAACCGACCTCCTTCACTCGGATTGCTTCCGAATGAGCGTCACCTGGTGCACCTCATCGCTGGTCGCCGAACGGGCGGTGTCACCGGCAAGCCGCTTCTTGCCTGCTTCGAGGAATTCCTTCGACCAGCTATAATACAGGCTCTCGGCGATCCCTTCCCGGCGGCAGATCGCAGCGATGCTGTCTTCGCCGCGCAGCCCGTCAAGCACGATACGGATTTTGTCCTCGGCTGAATGGTGCTTGCGCGTGACGCGGCGTATGTCCTTGATCGTCTTCTCGGCCGCCGACGTCTGCGGCTCGGATTTTTGTCTCATCTTCGCTTCCTTTGAATGAGCTACGATGAGCCGAAAATCCTCTTTTCTCAAGTAAGCCAGTTCTGTTTCATGGGCGCTGATGTCGGACAGTTGTCAATACAAAGGCTGGCAGACTAGCCGGAGGGGTTGGCCGCGGCTATCGCCATAGCTTCATCATAAATTTTGAAACGGCGAAGAAGCGCGATGCCTACGCCAAGCTACGAAAAAGACCGATGCGGTTCGCGTTCATCAGAAGTTTGAGTATCAAGTTCGGGGTCTTCGGAGGTCGCAAGTTGAGATGAAATCCTGCCCCGCAACCAACACTACGCTACAGCACGCTGTAGCAGTCAAAACTGCGATCCAGTGCGCCATAAACGACTGTTGAATCACTGTCAGAAAACGTAAAATCAAAAATCGTCAGGTGCTGAGCGAACAGCACAGGCTTCGGCGGCCTCTTCCTCCAGACCGACAAGCAACTGCATCATACGGCCATGAAAGCGCCTCTCTCGGATGGGTTAGCGAAGGTCGGGCACTTGGCCGAGCAATTCGAAATCCTTACCGTGTGAGTGGCGGGTGTCAGGTGCTCTCTGCGCACCCATTAAGCCGTTGTAACAGACCTAATCGATTTTTTTTAGGGTGCGCCGACGTTCAAGTCATAGCGCAAATAGTCCATACGCTTGGCGACCTTGTCGTAAACGAGTTGGGCCGAATAGTTGTCCGCCTGTGTCATCCAGAAAATCTTGAACCATCCGGCTTCGATGCCCAGCTGCCGCAGGCGCTCGATCATGGCCTGGGCGATGCCCTTCCCGCGGCTTTGGGGCCGCACATAAATGTCTTGCAGATAGCAGACATCGCCAGTGCTCCATGTGAAGGCGAGCGACAGGAACAGCGTGAAGCCGGCCAATGAGCCGTCATCGCCAACCGCAACAACACACTTGAGGTCGTGACCGGGGTCCATGATCCGGTCCCAGTTGGTCTCACCCATCTGGTGGTTGCCGGGCTCGCCGGGGGCCAGGGAAACGAAATCCCGCCACATCTCCAGAAAGGCTTCCCGATCCGCAGCTTTGGCCGGGCGTATAGTTAGAGTATTGTTCGACATCGTGAGCCTTTCATGGGTTGGCCGTCACGGCATCTGTCCACACGCACGCCGTGCCTAACAGCACAATCTCTCTGCTTGAGCGCACGAGCTCAAGCTCGGCCCGTGCCATCCGGGTTCCGTCCTCGGCAAGTAGCGCTTCCAGCCTACGGCAATGGGCGGAAAGCACGTCGCTCGGCCATACCGGGCTGCGGAAACGAACCGAATAGCTGGCGACGCTCCCGGCACCGAACCATTTAGTCAGGGCGGACGCCAACAGGCCAGCCGACAGCATTCCCTGCGCCATGACATCGGACAGGCCTGCCCGTGTGGCGGCTTCATGGTCGTGATGGAGGGGGTTGAAGTCGCCTGACGCGCCCGCATAGCGCACCAAGTCGGTGCGCGTCAGTGCCGGATAAACGAGGGGATCGGGGCAGGGGAGGATCATGTTTCGGCCGCGGCCTTCTCGATCGACGTCATAGTCTCGCGGCATACGAGACTGCCTGTCGCGACCGAACGGAATTCAACCTCGGTGGTGACGATGCGCATCTTGCCGCCGCGTCGACCTGCCTTGAGCTCGTCGGCGGCGAGGCGGGCTGTGCAGCGAAGACGGTCGCCAACCCTGATCGGTTCAAAGTAGTCGTAATGCTGCTCGCCATGCACAGTGCGCGCGCGATCCAAGGCAAGCAGGTCGGTGACCAAGCGTTCGACAAAATCAGCGGATGCAACGACTGGGAAGGTCGGCGGGGCGATGTCGCTGTCCAGCCAGTGTACATCCCGCACAGCACGGGCGAATTCGCGCAGTTTTCCCGCTTCAACGGTGAAGTCCCATTCCTCGATGATGTCGCCCGGCCCGATCATGCGAGTGCCATTAACCTACTCTCCGAACTTGCCGGTTTCCCGATCCCACGCGCCCTGGCGCAGGTCGGCTTTCGCCTGGATCAAGGCCTGCTTCTGGATACGCATGGAAGGCGTGCGCACGAAGTCCGTGTCCCTATATTCTATGAAGCGAGGCAGCTTAAAGCCGGCAAGATTCGTCTTGCAGAATTCGATGATTTCCGTAGGCGGCAAGCTTTGGCCCGGTCTCAGTTGGACATAGGCCTTGACTTCTTCGCCCCGCAATTGGTCGGGAACGGCCACCACCGCGGCGTCGACCACTTTCGGATGTGAGCGCAGCACACCCTCGACTTCGGCAGCAGAAATGTTCTCGCCGGAGCGGCGGATGATTTCCTTCTTGCGTCCAACGAAATAGAGCAGGCCGCGTTCGTCACGCCTTGCTATGTCACCGGAATGATACCAGCCGCCGCGATTTGCCTCGGCCGTCACTTTCGCCCGGTTGAGGTAGCCAGCATAGAGGTCCGGACCGCCGATGAGGCATTCGCCATGCTCCCCGTCAGGCACGTCGTTGCCGTTGTCGTCCACCAGGCGGATCGTGACGCCCGGTGGTTCGACGCCCATCGTACCGGTTCCGACGAGCTCGTCGGCAAGATGGTCCGGCACCCGGCTCATCAGGCCGCCCTCAGTGCTGCCGTACTGGTTGTGCCAGTGGAAGCCATACCGTTGCAGCAGCTCCTCATGAAGTTCCTTCGGCAGGCCGGCGTGGATTGCAAGACGGACACGATGGTCGCGATCGACCGGGCCCGGCTCTCCTTTCAACAGCAGCGCGGGGATGGAGGCGATGGAGAGCAACTCGGTGGCGTCGTACTTCGTAACGACATCCCAGAAGCGCGACACCGAAAACCGGCGCATTGCTATCAACGTGCCTCGCGAGGCCAGTGACGTCAGCAGCTGTATCGCCGGATCTGCGTAGTAGAAGGGCAGGCAGCAGAGCTGGCGATCCTGCCAGCCACGCCTGAAGAGGCGAAGGTCTATATCGATGACGCGCAACCACCAGCCGTGATGCAGCATGCAGCCCTTCGGCGCACCGGTTGTGCCCGACGTGTAGTAAACCGTGACGATGTCGTCGCGCTCGCATTTCACGGTAGCAAAGTCGAGCGGTTCGGCAGCGCTCTCGTAAGTGGCAAGCCCGTCTGGCTCGGCGCCGTCGATAGTCAGGACGTGCTTGAGGAATGGCGCCTCGGCGCGCAGGGTTTCGATCACTGGGAGCTGCAGCTTGCCGACGATAGCGCCGACGGGCCGAGCGTCATCGACGATATGGCCTGCATCAAAGGCCATGGCCGTCGGAGGGATCGAGACCAGCGTGCCGCGGTTTGCGATGATCGCGAACAGCGCGATCATGAACTCGAGCCGGTTGTCGAGCATGACGACGACGCGATCGCCCGGTTTGATGATGCCACTAAGGTAACCGGCGAAGCGCTGGCAGCTGTCGAGGAATTGACGGCGCGTCAGCGTCGGGCCGTCCTCAATGATGATAGCCGGGCGCTCGGGATCTTCGAGGCAGGCCTTGTGTACGATCTCGATCACGGTCTGCTGAGGCAGTGCCGACCAGTCCGGCGCGACGTTCTCGTGCCGGACCCAACCCTGCGGCCGCTCAGGCACGCCGGCGGCGCCAAGCTCCATGCGTTTGCCTGCCACCGGCTTACTCATGCGGACACCTCGGCATATCCGTTCCTGATGACGACATTACCGGCCACGTCGGTCGCTTCAAAGCCGACGAGGCCGTTCGCACCTGCCCAGTGTTCGACAGCGAGCGTTTGGCCATTTGTCAGGAAGAGCGGATGGGCGAAACGACAGCCAAGGCGCCGCAGGCGTGGCGTCAGGCCGTCGCAATGGAGATCGACGATGGCGCGGGCCGCGAAGGCAAGCGTACACATGCCGTGCACTATCGGCGCCGGAAATCCCTCTCGGGCCGCAGCAACAGGGTCGATCGTGTAGGGCGAATAGTCTCGGGCAGCGTCGGCGTAGCGACGCGTCTGGTCTGGCGTCAGTGCATAGGAGGAGGTGGCAGTGTCTTGCTTTGCCGGCGCCGGGCGCTGGGGCGGGCGCTCCCCAAGCGCGAGCGTCGACGGTTCGCCGCGGCGCAAGCAGGTGCTGTACTGGGTGCACACCGGCTTGCCGTCATGGGTCGCGGTGTCGGACCGTATGATAATAGCCGTTCCGGCCCGGCTGCCGCGGACGCCGTACAAGGTGGAAACGGTGAAGAGGCGTTGCCCTGGCACTATTGGGGCGTGAAAGAGGAAGTCATGCTCGCCGTGCAGGACGAAGTCGGGCGTGGCCATGCCAAGCACCTCCACCATGCTCTGCATGACCGGTATGTGGGAGAACACCGGTGGAGCGAACTCGCCGGCGAGGTGCCTGGGGTTCCGGTCGTCTAGGGAACGCGCAAACTGAGCGATCCTATGGGTATTGGTGCGAAACTCTTCCGAGTCCCGCGAAAAGCCAATCGGGAAGACGTCGGCCATCGCCGCATTTGCGTTCATGACGGAAGCCCTTCGACGAAATCTCCGAGCTGCGGGAGTCTCGGCAGCCGATGGTTCAAAGCCTGTTCCACGGCTTCTAGCTGCCAGCGGCCTTCGGTGCGGACGTCGACCTCGATGGCGCTTGGCGCGATGACCTCGATCCGATTGCCATAGGCCTGGAAAACTTGGCCGGTCGCCGGGCAATCGGCAAGGGCTAGCCAGCAGATTAGCGGCGAGACGTTGTCCGGCGAAAAGATGTCGAAGCTCCCTTCCGGCGGCGGTTCCAGCGAAGCTTCGATGCGGGTGCGCGCAGAGGGCGAAACGGCGTTGGATCGGACACCGTATCGCGCGCCCTCCAACGCCAGCGTACGCGACAATCCTACCACGGCGAGCTTGGCAGAAGCGTAGTTTGCCTGGCCGAAATTGCCGACGAGGCCGGCAAGCGACGTGGTGTGAACGATGGAAGCCGCCACTTTCTCGCCGGCCTTGGATTTGTTGCGCCAATACTCCATTGCATGGCGGGCCGGCGCGGCATGGCCCTTGAGATGGACGCGGATGACGGCGTCCCATTCCTCTTCGGACATGTTGGCGAAAAGCCGATCGCGCAGGATGCCGGCATTGTTGATCAGGATGTCGAGGCCGTCAAAGGCCGATAGGGCCGTCTCCACGAGAGACTTCGCGTCCGTCCAGTCGGCAACGTCGTGGCCGCTAACCACAGCCTTGCCGCCGGCGCCGACGATTTCATCGACGACCGACTGGGCCGGGGAGGTGTCGCGGCCGTCGCCATGTAGATCCGCGCCGAGATCGTTGACGACGACCGCCGCGCCTTGCTTGGCAAGCGCCAGGGCATAGGCACGCCCGAGTCCGCGGCCCGCGCCGGTAACGATCGCTACTCTTCCTTGAAGCCGGGATGAGGTCATCAGCGCATCTCCCCGGCTTGATCGGCGAGGTATGCGGACAATGGTATCCTATGGCCTGTCAAATTCGCCTCGCCACTTCTTGAAATGCGATCGGGCCGGCCGGCTTCGCAGGGGTTGATTGCCCCTCCTGCAACTCCTTGCCAATGTTGACAGTGGTAGATAAAATGAATATGAAGTCAATATCATTTTTGACGACAAGGGTCGGGGCGATGGCTCCACGCAGCCGCTCAAACGGAGATTGCAGGCGATGGCGTCTTCCACCACCTCCCGTCCTGCATTTTCGCGCTGGCTCTCCGCGAGTAACGATATCACCCAGCAGTTTCTGTCGATTGGTGCCCAGCCTGACTTCATCAGCCTGGCTGGAGGACTCCCCGCAGCTGAATTCTACCCCAATGCGGCGATTTCCGAGGCTATGGAAAGAGCCCTCAGCCGCTGGGGCTCTAAGGCGCTGGAATACGGCCCGGTCGAAGGCTTTCTGCCGCTGCGCCAGCACATCGCCGAGAGAATGAGCCGGCAGGCGGTCCGTTCCTTCACGACCGACAATGTGCTGCTCACCGTCGGCGCCATGCAAGGACTGGACCTGTTAGGCAAGGTTCTCATCGATCCGCATGAGCGCGTCGTCGCGCAGTTCCCCACCTATGTCGGCGCGCTCGATGCCTGGCGCCCCCGGAGCCCGTCCTACCAGGCGCTCGATTGGGACGTCGACGGAGCTACTACCGCGGACGCGCTGCGCGGTGCCAAGTTCATCTACACCGTACCGAATTATTCCAACCCGACCGGTGCGCTTGTTTCGATCGCGGCGCGGCAGGCGCTGCTGGAAAAGGCGATGGAGGCCGGCATATGGCTGGTGGAGGACGATCCTTATCTGGCGCTGCAGCTCGACGGGACAGCGGTACCAAGCATGCTCGAACTGCATGGCCGAATGGAGAAGACCGGAAGTTACCAGGGCCCGGTGATCTATCTTGGAACACTGTCGAAAAGCTTGGTTCCCGGTCTACGTGTCGGCTGGGCAATTGCCTCGCCCGACATGATCCAGGCGCTGGTACTTGCCAAGCAGTCGGCGGACCTGAGCGGTTCAATGTTGACGCAGGCGCTTGCGCTCGAACTCTTGGAGGCTGGCCTAGAAGAGGCGCATGTGCCGGAAATCGTGCGTCACTACAGATCCCGGCGAGATGCACTTTGCGCCGCCGCCGCGACCGAGCTTGGTGAGTGGTTCGAATGGGAGATGCCGCCAGGTGGCATGTTCGTCTGGATGCGCAGCCGGCATCCTGCAATCGACACCGACGCACTTTACGGTTTCGCGTTGAGCGAGAAGGTCGCATTCGTTCCCGGAAGCGCCTTCGATCCCGCTGGGAAGCTGCGTTCGGCCATGCGGGTGAACTTCACGAGGAATGCGCCCGCGGTGCTGGAAGAAGGCATCGCGCGGCTTGCCGTGGCAACGAGGCGCTATCTGGGTAGCAATTGCTGAAAGCCCGGTTTTGCTTCCGTTCAATGCGCAGGCGGATCCTTGCAATAGACGGCCCGGTACCACAGCGTGGACAGCATCAATGCGAGATCTTCGGCATGCGAAGGATCTTCCTCGTTGAATAGGGACTCCTGATTGACGATGATCGAATAAAGGTAGTGGAAGACCATGCTTTCCAGCGCATGCGCTACTGCAAGCGGCGAGCCCGGCATGTGTTCCTTGTAGTTGCCACGACGCTCGATCGAGCGGGCCAGATTCTCGATCCACTTCTGGTGCCTTGGTCGCCAAACTTCCCGGAATTCCGGCAACTGGCTTTGCAACTGAACGTGGCATCGCATGAGGCCGGGATTGGCGCGGTAGGCGTCGATGAACGAGCGATTGGTGTTCAGGATCGCCTCGAATTCAGTGGTGCCGCGGCCGACCTGCCTCGCCTGCTCGTACAGGAACTCGTCGAATTCCAGCACAACTTCGGTCGCGATCTCGTTCTTTTCGCGGTAGTAGACATAGAAGGTGCCCAGCGCGACTTCGGCATAGGTGCAGATGTCGGAGACTTTGATGTCCTGGTAGCCGATTTCCTCCAAAGCCCGCGCGGCTGCTATCTTCAGGCGATACTTGGTCCTGTCGCCTTTGGAAGCAAAAGACAGGGTTTCAAGGCCGCTCGCCAGATGGTCGGCGTATTTGACGCCGCGAACTGCCTGTACCGCAGAATCCTGTTCTTGCTTGGCCTGCACCATGGGAAACCTCCTCGGGGCGATATTGCGCCCGGATCGCTGATATCAACCTGCTTGCCGATCGGTGCAAGCAGGGAGGCAATAAAATGATATTGACTTCATATTCATATTGTAATGATCTCTGATTCCGAAGCCTGATGCAAGCGATGATGCTGCCGTTCCCCCGTTTGAGGGGAGGTTTGCCTTGCGTCCGTGTTCAGGCGCCTATCTGGCAGGGAGGTTGGTAGCGCGACGCTCCGATCAGTCTCGTCAGATCGCAACTAACGGGTGACTGGACGCCTTCATGACGCACGCCCTGACAACGTCACCCGTCTATATCGCCGGTGTCGCAGAGACGCCACTCGGCAAGGTCACCGACCAGAACGAGTTCTCGATGGTTGCCCTCGCGGCGAGGGAGGCGCTGGCGGAAGCGGGGCTTGGCTTTCGCGATGTCGACGCGCTCTTCACCAACTACATGGGCGAAGAGGGATCGGTGCAGCTCGGCGAATATCTTGGCCTGCGTCCACGATATGCAGAGTCGTCTGACATGGGCGGCGCTTCATTCGAGTTCTTTGTTCATCATGCGATGACCGCCATCGCCACCGGACGCTGCGAAGTCGCTCTGATCGGCTACGCCTCGCGCCAGCGAAGCCGCCGCAATCGCAAGAAGGCCGCGTCGGCGCTCGATGGCTCGCTGGCGGCGCAGTTCGAGACGCCATTTGGCATCCATTTTCCCATCGGCCACTACGCGCTCAGTGCCGCCCGTTACATGCACCAGTACGGGGTAACGCTCGAGCATCTGGCTGAAGTCGCCGTGGCGGCGAGGCAATGGGCCGCGCTCAATCCGAAGGCCTGGGTGCGCGATCCGCTCTCCATCGACGACGTCATGTCTTCGCCAATGCTGTGCGATCCGCTGCGTAAGCTTGACTGCTGTCTCGTCACGGACGGTGGCGGCGCAATCGTCGTTACCACGAAGAGCAGGGCCCGCGACGCGGCCAAGCGACCCATTCGGGTGCTGGGGGTCGGCGAAAGCCATGTTCAATGGCACGTTTCGCAATGTCCGGACCTCACCGTGACACCCGGCATTTTCTCGGGTCGCGACGCGTTCGCAATGGCCGGCATAAAGCCGTCGGACGTCGACGTGTTCGAGCCCTACGACAACTTCACCCATGCGGTGCTGCTCTACCTGGAAGATCTGGGCTTCTGCGGGAAGGGCGAGGCAGGGGCATTCGTTTCGGAAGGGAATCTCAGGCCGGGCGGTAGCCTGCCTTCCATGACGTCCGGTGGCGGCCTTTCCTACTGCCACCCGGGCGCGCTTGGTATCTTGTTGCTCGTCGAAGCGGTGCGCCAGTTGCGCGGTGAGGCGGGTGACCGGCAGGTACCGGACGCCGAGATCGCGGTGGCGCATGGCACCGGCGGCCTTGCTTTCTCGACAGCTTCGACAGTGGTGCTCGCCCGTGACTGACAAGAAGTCCTTCTCCGACCTCGGTGCCGCCGATCCCACCACGGAGCCGTTCTGGCAAGCCTGCCTCGAGGGGCGGCTGATAGTCCAGCGCTGCGAGAGTTGTGGGGTCCATCAGTTCTATCCGCGGCCGTTCTGCCTCTCCTGCGAGAGCGGGGCGCTGGAATGGGTCGACGCCAGCGGCACTGGCACCATCTATTCCCTGACTACGGTTCGGATTCCGGTCTCCGAGGAATTGGTGCCACCTTATCTTCTCGCACTGGTCGATCTCGACGAGGGGCCGAGGCTGCTGACCAACATAGAAGCGGCCCAAGCTTGTATCGGCGACCGCGTCGCAGTCGCGTGGCGCGCCAGGGATGGCCTGCCGCCGCTGCCCGTTTTTAAACCTGCGGGGCGGTAAAAGATGTCCATGGGGACAAAATCAACGGCCGATTGTGTCAGGATCATCGGTGACCTGATTGGGTTCCCGACCGTTTCCAGCAGTTCCAATCGAGACCTGCTCGCTTACGTCCAGGCCTATCTGGCACGGTATGACGTTGCCAGCGACATTCTCTGGAATGAGGAGGGGACGAAGGGTAATCTTTGGGCAACGATCGGCCCTGCAGGCCTTCCGGGCGTCATCCTGTCTGGCCACAGCGATGTCGTTCCCGTGGAAGGCCAAGCCTGGACGGGTGATCCATTCCTAGTGCGCGAAATGGACGGGCTCCTTTATGGCCGCGGGGCCTGCGACATGAAGGGTTTTATCGGCGTCGTGCTCGCCGCAGTACCGAGCCTTGCAAAACGCCCCCTCAAGGCGCCGATCCACATTGCGATTTCCTATGACGAGGAGTTGGGCTGCACGGGTGTCAGAAGTCTCGTAGAGCGCGTCAAGGCTATGAAGATCAGGCCGGCGTTGTGCATCGTCGGCGAACCGACCAGCATGCAGGTCATCATCGGCCACAAGGGTGGCGGCATGTTCCGCGTCATCGTAACCGGCAAGAGTGCCCATTCGAGCCTGGCTCCCTCGGCCGTCAACGCCATTGAATATGCTGCTGAACTGATCGGCTATATCAACAATCTGGCGCAAGCCCATGCGCATTTCGGGCCGCACGACCTGGGCTATGACGTTGCCCACTCGACGCTTTCGGTGACCACCATTTCCGGTGGCACTGCGCTCAACATCATTCCGAACCATTGCGAGTTCGGATTCGATATCCGCTCGCTGCCGGAAGTCGATGCGCGGGCGCTGATCGACCGGATACGTGCGCATGCCGAGTCGGTTATCCTGCCCCGCATGAAAGCGGTCGCACCCGAAGCTTCCATCGTGATCGAAGACGTGGTGCAGCTCATCGGCCTCGCGACAGAGGCCGAGCACCCGGCCGTGACCTTTGTGAAGCAGCTTGCCGGTCGCAACGACCACGCCAAAGTCGCCTACGGTACGGAAGCGGGCTTGTTCAGCATCGTCGCTGGAGTAGTCTCGGTCGTCTGTGGCCCCGGCTCGATAGAGCAGGCGCATAAGCCCGACGAATATATCGCGCTGTCCGAGGTCGAGCGCTGTCGGCTGTTCATCGACAGACTTGCCTCGCAATTGGAACTGGGCGGGCTACCGTGGCGATAAATGCCTGCGGTCTCGCAGTTGAGGAGGGGTTAGATGCCGACGGCAATCCATGCCACCAACCACGAACGCCTGGGCCCTGATATCCTCGCCGCGTGGGCGCGTATTCCTGTTACGATCGTCTCGGACATCACGAGCGGTCGCGTTATCGCCGATCCGAGGATCAGGCCGTTGCGACCGCTTGCATCCGCAAATAGCATGGTCGGCCAGGCGGTGACGGTCTGGTGTGACCGTTCCGACTTCGGATCGATGTTGCATGCCATCGATCTTGCCGGTGAAGGCGAGATCTTGACCGTTGATGCGGGCGGCAATCTGCAAACGGCCTGCTGCGGCGAAATCCTCTGCGGCGTCGCGCGGCGCAGGAAGGTCGCCGGGCTCGTCGTCAACGGCGCCGTCCGCGACATCGACATGCTCGCCAGCTGGGACGATTTTCCGGTGTTTGCATTGGGAAACACGGCAAAGGGACCACTCTCCAAGGAATGCGGTTCGGTCAATGGTGAAATCGTCTTCGGCGGGGTTGCCGCGCGACCGGGCGACATCGTGCTCGGCGACAATGACGGCCTCGCGATCATACCTATCTGCGATTCTGGGAGACTTCTTGCGCTCGCGCAGGAGCGGGCACGCATGGAAGAGCAGTGGACGACCCAACTCGCCGACGGTGGGTCGCTCGTCGACGTGTTTAGCGTTCCAGCCGCCATCTGATCGGCAGCCTTGACAACATCGCTGGGCCAACAAATCGACCAGCGTCGCGAAAAACTGATATTGACTTCATATTCATTTTAAAGTCTTCTTTGATGTACCGCTACTGTGACTGGAATGGTCGGGCGGTCAGGAATGTATTCTCGATTCGGGAGGGGATGGAGGATGGCGCGGTCGGGCAAAGCCAAGAAGGTTGCCACATTCGATCCCACACTGCTTGCGGTGTTATCCAGCCGTTTCGAATCCATCATCCGCGAGATGACGAACACGGTGATGAAGGCAAGCCGTTCGAGCGTCATCAAGAACGCGCGGGACATGTCTTGCGGCATCCTGACGTATGACCATCGCCTGATCTCGGTGGAAGAGGCGCTGCCGATCCATGTGAATGCGCTCGAACTCACCACCAAGCCGATCACGGAATTGTTCGACGACGTGAAGGAAGGCGACGCCTTCCTCAACAACAGTCCTTTCTATGGCGTCACCCATCATGCCGACCTCACGCTTTGCGTGCCGGTCTTCTTCGATGGAACGCCGCTGTTCTGGACGCTTTCGCGCTCGCACCATGCCGACATCGGCGCTCCGGAACCTTCAACGTATCTGCCCTTTGCCGCGACCATCTACCAGGAGGGCGTGCATTTTCCCTGCGTGCGCGTTCAGGAGAACTTCAGGGACAAGGACGATCTGATCCGTATCGGGCTGCAGAAGATCCGGGTCAGCAACATCTGGTATGGCGACTATCGCGCACAGGTCGGTGCCTGCCGGACCGGCGAGCGGCGGCTCAAGGAACTGGTCGCACAATATGGCATCGATACGGTGCGTGACTTCATCGAAGCGTGGATGGAGTATGGCAAACGTCGGGCGATCGCCTCGATCCAGCAACTGCCGGCCGGCACCTATGTCTATGAGGTTCGGCACGACCCGGTGACGGGCGTTGCCAACGAGGGCATTCCCATCAAGGCCAAGGTGACGGTCGACCCGGAGAAGGGCCTGATCACCGTCGACGTCCGCGACAACCCGGACTGCGTTCCGGGCGGCCTCAACCTTACCGAAGCCTGCGCCGTCGCCTCCTGCCGCATCGGGGTCTACTATAACCTCGACGCGGGCGTGCCGCACAACGAAGGCAGTTCGAGTCGTATCGTGCCGCTTCTGCGCGACGGCTGCGTTGTTGGCAGGCCGAGCCATCCCACCGGCACCTCCTGCGCGACCAGCAATGTCAACGAGCGCCTCGCCAACGCGGTTCAGTGTGCATTCTCACATATGGGAGAGCCCTATGGGATGGCCGAAGGCGGCGGCAACTTTTCGGCGGCCCTTGGGGTCGTCTCGGGCATCGACAAGCGGCGCAAGGAGCATGTCGAATACATCACCCAGTTGATGCTGGCGCTTTCGGGCGGCCCGGCCAACCACGGTCATGACGGCTGGCTTACCTACGAATGTTCGGTCGGCAACGGCATCATGGTCACGGATTCGGTCGAGGTGGACGAAGCCACCTATCCCATCCTTATCGAGGAGCGGCGCGTCAGCGAAAACAGCATGGGCTTCGGCCGCTGGAATGGCGCGCCGGCTGTGCAGGGCTCCTACCGGTCGCTGACCGGCGACATGATGCTCTATGTCTGCGGCGACGGCGGCGTCTTCCCGGCCAAGGGTGTGCTCGGCGGCATGGCCGGCGCGCATTGCGGAACATGGCGACGCGACGTCGACGGACAGGTCGAGCGGGTGGCGGATTTCTACAGCGGTACCTTCGCCGATGGCGAGGCGGTTCATTATCGCTCCTGCGCCGGCGGCGGCTATGGCGATCCGCGGCTGCGCGACCCCGAACGGGTTGTCGAGGACGTCAATCGGAAATGGTTGAGCGTCGCTGTCGCTGCCGACGTTTTTGGCGTGGCGCTGACGCAGTGTGCGAACGGCATCGACTACGAGATCGACGAGGCCGCGACGGCCAAGCTGCGCGGCCGCGACGTGGCAGCCTGATCGTAAAAAGAATGGTGGCGGCCCCGTGCCGACCGCCGCAAGAAACCACAGAGGGAAATCAAATGAAGCACCATCTTCTGAGAACTGGCTTGGCGGGGCTCATGCTCGCTGCCGGCCTCTCCTCTGCGTGGGCAGAGGATCCGATCATCATCGGCGCCGCGATCGCCCAGAGCGGTGCGATCGCGCCTTACGACGAGGGTCCGGCCAAGGCGATGGAGATCGCAGTGGACGAGATCAATGCCAAGGGCGGCGTCCTCGGACGCCCACTCAAGATCATCTATTCGGACACCAAGTCCGATATTGCCTATGGCGCCACCGCCGCCCAGGATGTCATCGACAAGGGCGCCCAGATGGTGGTTGTCACCTGCGACTACGACTATGGCAGCGCCGCCGCGTCAGTGGCTGATGCCGCAGGCCTGATCACATTCTCGACTTGCGCCGGCGATCCCAAATTCGGTCCGTCGGGCATCGGCCCGAACGCTTTCACCATGGCTACCGGCGCGCCTGGCCAAGCCGTGGCGCTCGCCGAATGGGCGTATAACGTCAAGGGCTGGCGGTCCGCCTATGTGCTCCTCGACACCAGCATCGCCTTCGATGCCAGCTTCTCCGACTTCTTCGAGCGCAGGTGGAAGGAACTTGCCGGCGCCGACGGCCTGATCGGCAAGGATACGTTCGGGGGTGAGGATCCGCAGATCGCCAGCCAGATCACGCGCGTCAAAGGCCTGCCAAAGGAGCCTGACTTTGTCGTGCTGTGCTCGTTCCCGCCCGGCGGCCCAAGCGCCATGCGCCAGTTGCGCGCGGCTGGCGTCAACCAGCCGCTGCTGCTCTCCGAGTCATGGGATGGTGACTTCTGGCTGGAGGCGATACCCAATCTCACCGATGCCTATCTGGTGACCTACGGTTCGGTGTTCGGCAACGACCCCAGGCCGGAAGTGGCGGATTTCATGAAGAAGTTCACCGCCAAATTCGGTGCGCCCCCGGTCACTTCGCACGCCCTGACAGGCTATAGCGTGATCCAGGGTTGGACGAAGGCAGTCGAGAAGGCGGGAACAATCGACGCAGACAAGGTGCGGGAGGTGCTGGAAACCTTCGCCGACGAACCCTTGCTGGCCGGTCCGACGACCTTCACCAAGGATACGCACATCAACATGCAGCGCGACCTCATCCTTCTGGAAGTGAAGGATGGCAAGGCGGGCAATGTCGTGGACGTCATCAAGGCCCATCAGATGCCTAAGTAAGACCACGACCAGGCTCGAGCAAAGCATGATGAGCACGCATCCCGGCGAACAGCATCGACCTACCGTATCGTCCCTAGAAGTCGACAGCGTCGTCGTCGACTTCCAAGGACTTCGGGCTATCGAAGACGTCAGCCTCACGTTGAGGTCCGGCGAGATTCTGGGGCTGATCGGTCCCAATGGCGCCGGCAAGACGACGTTGATCAACGTGCTGACCGGATTCCAGCCGGTGATGAAGGGCAGCGTGCAAATGGGCGGCGTCGACATCAGCGACTGGAAACCGCACGAGCGCAGTCGGCGCGGGCTGGTACGGACCTTCCAGGGCGTGCTGCCCTTCGCCGGTCTCACCGCGCTCGAGAACGTCGAGGCCGGCGGCGTCGCCATCGGCTTGGGGCGGCGCGAGGCCCGCGCCGAGGCGGTCAGGATACTGACCGACATGGGGCTCTCGGCAAAGGCCGACCGGCAGGCCGGCACACTGCCCTTCGGCGAGGTGCGCAGGATCGGCATCGCCCGCGCGATCGCCATGCGCCCGCGCTTCCTGCTCATGGACGAACCCGCGGCCGGGCTGAACGATGTCGAGTGCAGCGAGCTCCACAACATCATCAGGGGCATAGCGGCCCGGCTCAATTGCGGCATCCTTTTCATAGAGCACCGCATGTCGCTGGTGTTCAAGCTGTGCGACCGGGTCCAGGTATTGCAGCTCGGCCGCACGCTTGCCGTGGGCTCGACCACCCAAATCCGGAACGATCCAAATGTCCGCAAGGCCTATCTCGGCGAGGAGGCGGCGGCATGCTGAAGGTGACCGATCTCAGCGTTGCCTATGGCAGCATCACTGCGCTGCGGGGCATCTCCTTCGAAATCACCGAAGGCGAGGTCGTGGCGGTAATCGGCCCCAACGGCGCCGGCAAGTCTACTCTGCTCCTAAGTATCGCAGGGGTGCTCAAGCCGCGCTCCGGCCGTATAGAATTCGCGGGCAGGAATATTACCGGCAAGCAGGCCGAGGCATTGGTTTCCGAAGGCATTTCATTGGTTCCGGAAGGCCGGCACATCTTCGGCTCGCTGACCGTGGCCGAAAACCTGGCGTTGGGTGCGACGGTGCGGCGGGACCGGCAGGCGATCGCGTCCGACATCGACCGGGTGCTCGCCATGTTCCCGGTGCTGAAGGACCGTTACCGCCAGCGCGCCAACAAGCTTTCCGGCGGCGAGCAGCAGATGCTGGCGCTCGGCCGAGCGATGCTGGCGCGCCCGCGTCTTCTGCTGCTGGACGAGCCGTCGCTGGGGCTGGCGCCGTTGATCGTCAATCAAGTCTATCAGTCCATTATGGACCTCAGGCAATCCGGCGTGACCGTGTTGGTGGTGGAGCAGAACGTAACGCGCGCCCTGGCCGTGGCCGACCGCACCTATGTGCTGAGCTTCGGGGCTATCGCCATGTCGGGCAGGTCCACCGAGCTTGCCGGCACGGCCGCCTTCGATACTGCCTATTTCGGTGTTTCGCGCGAGGTCGAACAAGAATGATCGTCCTGCAGAACGCCATCGATGCCGTCAGCCTCGGAGCAGTCTATGCATTGGCCGCGCTCGGCATCGGTCTCATTTTCAGCGTCATGCGCCTGATCAACTTCGCCCATGGCGAGCTGATCATGGCGGGCGGCTTCTGCCTCTATGCGTTGGTTGGACAGCCGCTGCTGGTTGTCATCCTTGCGGTTCTGATAGTGAGCACGGTTCTGGCACTCGGAATGGAACGCGTCGCGTTCCGGCCGCTGCGCAAGGCCAATCCCGCAACACTGCTGATCTCGTCCTTCGCCGTTTCCTATCTGGTGCAACATGTGGTGCTGATGATTTTCGGGTCACGCGCCATGGGAGTACCGTTCCTTCCCGAGCTCGGCACCAGCATCGAATTCCTTGGTCTCAGGATACCGCGGCTGCAGCTCGTGACCGTCATCACCACTTTGGTGCTGATGGTCGGGTTGGTCGCATTCTTCCGCTTCTCGCGTATCGGCTTGCAGATGCGCGCAGCCGCAGAGGATTTCACGATGGCGCGGCTGGTCGGCGTCCGTGCCAATCGAGTGATCGCATTTGCCTTCGCGATCTCCGGAATCCTGGCCAGCATGGTGTCGTTCTATCTCGTCGCGCAGACCGGTTCGGTTTCCTACAAGATGGGCGTCAACATGGTGCTGATCGCCTTCGTGTCGTCCGTCATCGGCGGGATGGGCTCGGTCGCCGGCGCCGCACTTGGCGGCTTCCTCGTCGGGATCATCTCAGTGTCGCTGCAAGCCTACCTGCCGGTGGATCTCAGGCCTTATCGCGATGCATTTGTCTTCATGCTCTTCATTCTCTTTCTTTTCTGGCGCCCGGACGGCCTGTTGATGAGCCGCGCCGACAGGGACCGTGTTTAAGCCATGAGCGATCCCGTATTCCGCCCGCTGCACACGGCGTGTATTCTGATCTGCATCCTGCTGGCCGTCGTGCTGGTTGCAACGCAGGTTCCACCCGCCATGCAGCGCATCGTCGTCGAGGCCCTGGTGAAGCTCACCGTCGTGGTTGGCCTGTTCATTTTCGTCGGCAACTCAGGGGTGTTCTCGTTCGGCCACGTCTCCTTCATGGCCATCGGCGGTTACATGTCCGCGATTCTGACATTGTCGGCGGAGCGAAAGCATACACTGCTCAGCCTGCCGGGCGCGCTTGAGGCGCTGCAGCTTCCATGGCCCTTGGCCATGCTGATTGTTGTCGCGATCGTTGGGCTCGTAGCGCTGGTGGTGGGCTGGCCGCTTAGCCGGCTTCGCGGGATCGCATTGCCCATGGCCACCTTCGGCATGCTGATCATCACCTATGTCGTTGCCTCGAACTGGCAGCAGGTTACCGGTGGCCGACAGGCGTTGGTCGGACTACCGCGTTTCACAGGCCTTTGGGTGGCATTTGGTGGCGCCGCAATAGCCATACTGATAGCCGCCGCCTATGCCACGACACGGCAATGCCTGATGCTGCGCTGCTCGCGCGAAAGCGAGGTGGCGGCGGCCGCAACCGGCATCGACCTCGAGCGCGAGCGGCTGACCGCATTCGTGCTGAGCGCCATGGTGGTGGCGATGGGCGGCGTGCTGTTCAGTCACTTCATAGGCACCATTACGGCCAACAGCTTTTATCTCGATCTCACGTTCGTCACGCTGACGATGTTGGTTGCGGGTGGCATGCGCAGCCTCACCGGCGCGTGCGTCGGCGTCGCCTTGATATCCATCATCTCGGAACTGTTCCGCTCGCTCGAACGCGGCGTGTCGCTCGGCGGCGAGGTGATCTCGGCACCGCCCGGCCTTCAGGAGATTGCGCTGGCGGTCATCCTTCTTGCGATCCTGATCCTGCGGCCCGCGGGACTCCTCGGCGATTACGAAATCGGATTGCCTAAACGCCAAGTTACAGGCCGCCTGATGGCCGCAGAACAGGAAGAATGACCATGTTTGTCGCTTGTATCGACATCGGCGGTACCTTCACCGATCTCGTGCTGCACCGCGAGGGCGCCGATCTCGAAATCCATAAATCGCCGACGACGCCCGGAATGTTCGAGCGCGGTTTCATTGACGTCCTTGGTGTCGCCGCCAGCAGTCACGGGATGTCGTTGGCCGAGTTCCTGTCGAAGACCGACATGATCGTACACGGCACCACCGTGTCGACGAACGCGCTGGTCGAAGGCAAGGTGGCGCCCACAGGCCTCATCTGCAACGCCGGTCACCCCGACATTCTGACACTGCGCGAGTCACCCAGGAAGCGGGCCTTCAACATCAAGGTCGATTTCCCGCCGCCCTATGTCCATCGCAGCCGCACTTGTGAGGTGCGCGGCCGCATCGACGCGATGGGCAACGAGATCGAGACGCTGGCGGAAGAGGACGTTCGCGCTGCGGCACGTCACTTCAGAGCATGCGATGTGGAGACCATTGCCGTCTGCTTGCTGTGGTCGATCGTCAACCCCATCCATGAGCGGCGCGTGCGCGAAATTCTGCTGGAGGAACTGCCGGGCGTCCCGGTCACGCTCAGCCACGAACTCAATCCGATACCACGCGAATATCGGCGGACAATCTCGACCGCCATCAACGCTTCGCTCTTCCCGATCGTCAGCGAATATGTGGAAAAGTTGACCGGCGCGCTGAGCCAATCCGGCTATGCCGGCGAGTTGCTGATCGCCAACTGCGTCGGTGGCATGATGCCTCCGGAAGAGATCATCGAGCGACCGATCTATAGCGTAATGTCAGGGCCAACACTCGCGCCGATCGCTGCAGTCAATCTTACCACCGAGAGCAATGTCATCGTGGTCGACATGGGCGGCACCACTTTCGACGTATCGGCTCTGCGCAATCGCCACCTGGTGATCACACCTGAAGCGACGTTTGGCCTTGAAATGCTGGGCATTCCGAAGATCGACGTGCGTTCTGTGGGTGCCGGCGGCGGCTCCATTGCTTGGGTTGATGCGGGGGGGTTGCTCAAGGTCGGTCCTCACAGCGCGAGTGCCGAGCCAGGTCCGGCCTGCTACAGTCGTGGCGGCACGAAGCCGACTGTCACTGACGCCAATGTCGTGCTAGGCATTATCGATCCGGACTATTTCCTGGGCGGGCGGATCAAGCTTGACCGCGCTAAAGCAGAGGCAGCGATCGGCAAAATCGCAAGGCAGCTGAAGATCGGCCTGACCGAGGCAGCCTATGCCATCTATACCACGACAAATCACAACATGATCGGTGCGATCGAAGACATTACGGTGAACGAGGGCATCGATCCACGGGACAGCTATGTCGTTAGCGGCGGCGGAGCCACGGCCTGCCACATTGGCGATATGGCTCGCATTCTAGGCATCAAGCGCTTCATGGTGCCGCGTTTTGCGGCAGGGCTCAGCGCCTATGGGGGGCTCATCTCGGACGTGCGCTGGGAGGAGACGGGAACCCTGAATACCACCGACCGCCATTTCGATCTCGACGGCGTCAATCGACTTCTGGCATTGCTAAAGCGCAAGGGTGCGTCCTTCCTGAAGCGGTCAGGACTGGATTCGCAGTCACAGCGATTCGAATTCGCATTCCAGGCCCGTTATCTTTACCAGTCTTGGGACATAGAGGTGCCGTTCGACTTGCCCGAGGGCAGGCTCGGCAAGCGCGCGCTGGCCGATCTTGTCGCGGCCTTCCACGCTCAGCACGAGCGCATCTATACTATCAAAGACGAAGCCGACACGATTGAGTTCACTACTTGGAAGGTGAGGGCCATCGGCGACACCGGTGGCGGTGGGCGTCGAGGCGCAATGGTGCCGTCACAGCGCGGAAAAGTTAAACCGAAGTCAACTCGTAAGATCTATCTCGGCAAGGATTTCTGCGACGTTCCGGTTTATAACGCGGAGGCCTTCGGCGCCGGTGCCAGGCTGAGCGGGCCAGCAGTGCTTGAAATGCCGACCACCACGATCCTACTGCTCGAAAAGCAGCACGGGCAGATCGATGGTCACGGCAACCTCTTGGTAGAGTTGGAGTAGGGCCTGCCAAATTAACCAAGTGTCGAGACAGTTGCCCTGGTGACAATGTCAGCTGGGTCGCGTCGCGCCCCTAACATTACAGCGGTTCCAGACCGCGTTCGCGAGAGCATACGGGCTTCGGAGGTATCCAGCCATTCATCCACGGCAAGTCTGTGGTCCGGTGCGAGCCAGCAATTCTGCGAAACTTGGAGCGATATCGTATCAAACTGCTACCTGAAGCAAATGTCGGTATCGGTGGTTGGAATGAATACGGGAGGTCGCTGACTAAGAGGGCCTTTGCCTGACAGCGGTTTGCGGAGCCGGGAGGCCGAAGCTCTCGAGCGTGCAGGGTTGCCCATGCTGCGCAATTGCGGCGCTTGTAGCCCGCGTGATGTTGATCTTGTCCCCGGAGAGCGCGTTGTAGGGCGGGCTGGTCGTGTCGAGCTTTTGCCGGGCGTAGACCGCATTGTAGCTGTCGAAGTCGTAGGTCAGACCGGTCGCCACTTCGACCCACACGGCATCGAAACCATCGCGGTAGCGGAGATCGAATATGTTCCAGGTCAGCTTCTGCGTGGCCCTCAAGTCGCTGGCCGCTGGTGGCGATCCAGACGATGGGCCTTGCCTACGCGGTGTCCAACCTCACTGCTTCAGGGGGCTGACACCAGTGTCCCATGCTGAGATATGCTTGGCATCCATAAACTCCTCCAATCCCATAATGCCACCTTCGCGGGCGCGGCCGGACGCTTTGATGCCGCCGAACGCGGAGCCTGCACCTCGGGATTCGCGGTTCATTTCAATCATACCGGCACGCAAACGACGGGCAACGCGGTTGCGACGTGCGCCATCCTGCGACTGGACAAAGTTCGTCAGCCCATAGATCGTGTCGTTGGCGATTTCGATCGCCTCCTCCTCGCTGTCGAAGGGGATGATCGAAAGTACCGGCCCGAAGATCTCCTGGCGAGCTATCGTCATCCGGTTGTTGACGTCTGCAAAAACCGTTGGGCGTACGAAATAACCTTGATTGACCCCCTCGGGCAACCCAGGGCCGCCGGCGACCAAGCGTGCGCCCTCGCTGATGCCCAATTGGATCAAATCCTGAATCTTGTCCCATTGTAGCTTGCTGACAACAGGGCCGAGATGGTCTCCGGACTGATGGGCAGATGCCACCACGGTTTCTCTGGCCAGGCGTGCCGCAGTCTCGACCGCTAGGTCGTAGGCAGAACGCTCCACGAGCATGCGTGTCGGCGCATTGCAAGACTGGCCGCTGTTGAAAAAGCAACGCCATACGCCCCACTCCACTGCTTTCTGATCAGCATCGGCGAAGATAAGATTGGCCCCTTTGCCGCCGAGTTCGAGCGTGACTTTCTTCAACGTGTCCGCTGCGGCCTTGGTGATTGCGATGCCAGCGCGCGTCGAGCCGGTGAAGCTGACCATGTCGACACCAGGATGCGTCGATAGTTGTGTGCCTACACCTGCCCCATCGCCATTGACGAGGTTGAAGACGCCTTTCGGCACTCCAGCTTCGTGGACAATCTCGGCGAAGAGCAATGAGGACAGTGGCGCGATTTCGGAGGGCTTGAGTACGGCGGTGTTACCGACAAGCAGCGAGGGGATCACCTTAAGTGTAAGCTGGTTCATTGGCCAGTTCCACGGTGTGATCAGGCCCACGACACCGACAGGCTCCCAAGCTACCATCGTGCTTGGAGCATGGTCGCCCAGCGGCCGAACAAACTCAAAATTCTTGAAAGCCGTGATAAAATTTTCGATATGGTGGGTGCCAGCTTCGACCTGGTAGGCCAGTGACATGTCTCTTGGGGCACCCATTTCCGAGGTAATGGCCGCGGCCATCTCGGTGGCTCGTGCGTTGTAAATCTCGAGGATCTTTTCGACATAGGCCAAGCGCTCCGCCGGCGATGTCTGCGACCACGTCGGGAAGGCGCCAATGGCCGCCGCCACCGCGCGATCAGTGTCTGCCTGATTGCCCAGACTTATTACAGCAATGGCTTCCTCAGTCGACGGGTCGATGACTTCAAAATCGTTCGGTCTGGAAGGGGCGATCCATTCGCCATTTATGTAAAACTTCCGCTTGTCCAATAGCTGAGCCATTTCGTCCCTCGAGGTCGTGAAAACCTTCAGCGTCTGATGACCGTATAGTTGGTCGTTCGGCTTCGTCCTCCGCGCCGGTCCATGCCTAACAATTCTCACAACCTGACCAACCGGGGCCTGAAGGTTGAAATCTCAGCGCTTTCCGCAAGAAACAAGGAGTTCGCAAAGAGGTTTGATCATTCAATCATGCGAATACTGGTATTTCCTCATTAGGCTATGGTAGGCGCTTAGCAACGTGGTTGTCACGCGGCAGATTGCGCGCAATTTCATCGTTGATCAAAAGATCGATTGATGCAATACATAATGATTGACGCAATACATAATAGGGAATGCTCCTTTAGCGGGGTTAACCCATGCAAAGCCCACTCTATGACTTGGTCGCGAGCTCGCCGAGCAGGTAGGCACGAAATATATCGTCTTAGGTTAGATCCGCATGGGGCACATTCGATGACCACACGCATTCCACCAATCGATCAAACAATCAGTTTCGTCCGCGTCGGAAGCCTTGACAGAACGCGCGAATTCTATGAGCGGACCTTCGGATTGCAGCCTGCTTTCGCGCGCAAGGATAAGGTGCTGATCCTCAAGGTCACCGATGCCAGCTTTTTCGGTTTCGTCAGCGGCGAACTACCAACCAGCCAGCCCCGGATTGCCACCATGACCTTGGTCTCGTCCGACGTCGATGGCTGGTCGCAGCGGTTGGCGCAGCTTGGCGTCGAGACGAAAGGCCCGCCGATCTTCAAGCCGGAATTCGGCATCTATATCCTCTACGTCACTGATCCCGACGGCCACACAGTCGAAGTGCTTGAAATGCGTGCGCCAAACTGGCCGCATGCGGCACGATGAATGGTCGAAGTGCTCAGTCAGCAATGATCGATACAATGATGGCGCCCAACGTGCTTCCAACCGAAAATTCTGCTTGCGAGCCGGACGACGCAGAAAGTGGCTGGCTCATGTTCCACTCGGTCGGCAAGTTCTCCGGCCAGGAAGAAGCCGTCAAGGCTGCACTGGCGACCTTCTCGGAGCAATGGTGCGCTCCCGATGAAGGCCGCTGGACCCTGATCGACCAGGGTCGTCGTGAAATGCTCAACTGCTGGGCCGATCTCATCGGCGCGCCGCGAGGCTCCGTCATGGCGGCTGCGAACGTCACCGAATGCTATTACGCATTCTTCGAGGCATTGCCTAGCCATGCTCTAGCCGGCCGCAAGGTCATCATCGCCGAGGACTGTTTCCCGAGCTTGCACTTCCTGCTTGCCGGTCTGGCGCCGCGGCTCGGCTTCGAACTGGTCACCGTCAGGCAGCGTCCGGACGCGGCGTTCGTCGAAGACGAAGACTTCCTCGCCGCATGGAACGAAGAGGTCGCCGTTGCCGTCATCACGTGGGTGACCTCCACCGCCTCGCGGCGCTGCGACCTGGACGCCCTTGTCGCGCATGGACGTTCGATGGGATCGATCGTCACGCTCGATATCACCCAGGCCGTAGGATGCCTGCCCTTTGACGTCAACGCTCCCGCCATCGATTTTGCCGCCTCGACGCCACTCAAATGGTTGTGCGGCATGCCGGGCGCGGGAATGGCCTATGTTTCACCCGCGCTGCTGCCACGTCTCGAACCGCTACTGCGTGGCTGGTTCAGCCAGCCGGATCCTTTCAATTGGCAGCTAGACCGGTTCACGTTCGCCGCCGATGCGCGCCGCTTTGACAACGGCACACCGTCCTATCTGCCCTATATCGCCTCGCTGCCCGGTCTCAAATGGTTGACGCAAACGGGTATCAGGACGATCCGCGACCACAACCTGCAGCTAGGCGAGCGGCTGATCCAGATTGCCGACAATCATCGCCTGCGTGTGGTCAGCCCCCGCAGTGCCGAAAAACGCGGCGGAACGGTGGTGGTCGAAATTCCAGCCGATCATGCGCCGGCCGATATCCAGCGCGGGCTAATGGCAGCGGGTATCGTCTGCGACACCCGCTCGGAACGGATGCGATGGTCGCCAGGACTGATTACCAGAGGGGCCAAGCTTGACGTTCTCGATCGTGAACTGGGCAGGGTCTGCCGAAGCTAATGCATGACGTTCAATGGTTCTGAAGAAACAACATGCACAAGAACGAAGGCTCATGAGGCGCAGCCTAATGCCGGTTCAGCGCGACAAAATCATCCGCTTGTCTCTAGGATTGCGGGTGGCTACGACCGTTGAAGATCAGGGACATGGGCCGATGCGCCCCGAAACGTAGCAGTCATTCGAACGGGGACCATTTTCGTGGCAGTGGACGTCTTTGCACCGATCGCATCGCGCAGCACAATCCAGGATGGTGTCTACCGCCAGCTTCGGCATGCGCTGATGATCGGCCTCTTCGAACCCGGCCAGACGCTGACGATAGCCTCACTTTCGGAGTCGTTCGGCACCAGCCACATGCCTGTGCGGGAGGCGCTGCGGCGGCTTGCAGCGGAAAACGCCCTCGAAGTGGCGGCCAACGGCTCTGCCCGCATCCCCGCAACGAGCCGGGCAAGGCTCGATGATGTCTGCCGCGCGCGCATCGCAGTGGAGAGCCTGGCGACTGAGCTTGCCGTGCCGAACATCACAGTTCGCGATATCGCCAAACTCGAAGGCGTCGTCCGGGAGCATGAAACGGTCGGTCGGACAGAGAGCGTCTACGCCATGTTGGGCAAAAACCAGGAGTTTCACTTCCACCTCTACGGTGCCTCGCAGTCGGAAGTGCTCATCCAGCTTATCGAAACGCTTTGGCTGCGCTTCGGCCCCTACATGCGCCTGTTGACCCAGCATATCGAACCGCTGTTGAAATCCGACAGCAGCGGCACCTATTCGGTCCACCATCACGAGATCGTTGCCGCGCTGAAGGCCAAGGATGTGGGCGCTGCTCGCGCCGGCATCATTGCCGATATCGAGGTGACGTGTGACCTGTTGCATGGCTTGATCCTGGAAGAACGAGCCTGACCCGACGGAAAGCATTTGGCGTTCCACACGGCTTATCACCAACAAATTGATCAACTAATCATCTGAGTGAAAAGTGCCTGAAAGACGAGCGATTTCATCTGGGTCAAGATTCGAGAAACTGGCCGGCTATTCCCGCGCCGTCGTTGATGGTGAATTTATCTTCATATCGGCAACGGCCGGTGCAGAGGTCGACGGCAGCTTTTCGGGCGAAACAGTTCAGCAGGCGCGTCGGGCGCTGGCCATCGTAGGTTCGGCGCTTGCTGAAGCCGAGGCAGATCTAGACGATGTCGTGCGGGTGCGTGTCTATTTAGCCGACCGCGCGGATGTGATGGCAGTGTCAAAAATCCTCGGCGAGACGTTTGACGCGCCGCGTCCGGCCAACACCACAATCATCTGTGGCTTTCCGGACGAGCAGATCAAGGTCGAGCTGGAGATGACGGCGCTCAAGCGCCGATAGGACCGATGAGAGACACACGAGCCAATTTCGGAGAGAAAATACCAATGCACACGCAAGCGAAGCCTGGAATGTTGCCGGTCTCGGCTCAGGTGACGTTCTTCTACTACGGTGACCTTGCGCCGGCCGAACGCTTCTACGGCGAGACGCTAGGCTTTGAGAAGACCTTCGACAAGGGCTGGGTGAAGTTCTTCCGGTTGACCGAAACGTCGTATGTCGGGCTGGTCGACGAGAGCCAAGGCTTCCACAAAACGGCCGAGGAAAACAGCGTCATGCTCAGCATGGAGACCGCCAAGTTGGAGGACTGGTACGAACAGGCCAAGGCGCGTGGCGCGACCTTCAAGAACCATCCCGACTTCGCCCGCGCCGACGAAAAGATGGTGACCAGCTTTATGCTTCGCGATCCGGGCGGCTACACGGTGGAGTTCTTCCGCTTCAACCGGCGGGATTGAGATCGGAGCAATCCCAGGGAGCATCAGGTAGCGGTTCAGAGCGGCTCAGCGATTTCTACCAACGCTGAGCTGCTCTAACGCAGGCGATCTCCGCTCGAGCCGTCGAACAAGCAGACATGTCCGGCATCAAAAGCGAGCGGCACATGCTGCCCCTGAACGAATTGCAGCCTCTCGGTGGTGAAGACTTTCAGCGGCTGCCCGGTAAGGTCGAGGTGGGCGACGCTCGCGGCTCCTGTCGCTTCCACCAGATCCACCACGGCTTCCACCGGCTGGCCTCCGCCCGCGCCGATCCGGATGCGCTCCGGCCTGATGCCGACCTTGATGCGTCCGTCATCGGGCAACGGGAGCGACTGCCGCAGCGTACAGAAGGCGGTATCTCCGACCGTGATTGCAATGCCATGCTCGGTGCGACGTGCCCGCGCATCGAGGAAATTCATCGCCGGCGAACCGATGAAGCCGGCGACGAACATATTGGCCGGATCATCATAGAGTTCGAGCGGCGTGCCCACCTGCTGGATGACGCCGGCGTTCATCGCCACTATACGATCGGCCATTGTCATTGCCTCGATCTGGTCATGGGTGACATAGACAGAGGTGGCGTCGAGGTCGCGGTGCAGCTTGCGGATCTCCAAACGCATCTGCTCGCGCATACGGGCGTCGAGGTTGGACAGCGGCTCGTCGAACAGAAAGGCCTTCGGGTTGCGTACGATAGCGCGGCCCATGGCGACACGCTGGCGCTGGCCGCCGGAAAGCTCGCGCGGCTTGCGCCCGGCGAGCGCTTCTAGGCCGAGCTTGGCGGCAGCTCCGCCGACCACCTCGGCGATGCGCGCCGCGGGCGTACGCTTCAGATTGAGACTGTAGGCCATGTTGTCCCTGACAGTCATATGCGGATAGAGCGCATATGACTGGAACACCATTGCGATGTCACGGTCGCGAGGTGGCAGGTCGTTGACGCGCCGGCCGTCGATATGCACCTCTCCGGAGGAGGCGTCCTCCAGGCCCGCGATCAGCCGCAGAAGTGTGGACTTGCCGCAGCCGGAGGGGCCGACAAGCACCGCGAACTCTCCCGACGCAATGGAGAGGTCGACGCCGTTGAGTACGGATACAGCGCCGAAATCCTTCCGCACATTAGCGATCTCGATGGAAGCCATGGTCAGATACCTGCCGTTTCAGCCCTTCACCGCGCCAGCCGTCAGGCCTTGCACGAGATAGCGTTGGATGAGGAAGAAGAAGACGCAGACAGGCAGCAGCGCCAGCACGCCAGCCGCCATCATCGGACCGAACTCGACCGTCGCTCGGGTCGAGTAAAGCAGCAGCCCGACCGGGAAGGTGCTTGTCGACGCCGATGAGTTAAGCAGCAACGCGAACAGGATCTCGCCCCATGCGCCGGTGAAGCAGAAGCCGACCGTGGCCACGATGCCGGGCAGCGTCAGCGGCGCGATGATCTGCACGAGCGCCTTGAAGCGCGTGGCGCCGTCTATCATCGCGGCTTCCTCGAGCTCCTTCGGAATGCCGTCAAAAAAGGACTGCATCAGGAAGGTGGCGAAGGGGATGTTGAAGGCGGTGTAGATAATGATCAGCCCGGTAAGGCTGTTGGTCAGCCCGAGCACGCCGAAGATGCTGAAGATCGGGGTGATCACAATCACCAGCGGAAACATCTGAGTGAGGAGCATCAGGCCGACGATCCAGAATTTACCCCTGAAGACGAAGCGCGAGAACGCATAGCCGGAGGCTGTTGCGAGCAGCGTCGACGCGATGGCGGTGACGCCGGAGACGATGATAGAATTGCGGAAAAACAGCAGGAAATCGCTTTTGCCGACCACCGTTGCATAATGCTCGAGGCTGAACCGCGATGGAAGCAGGTCGGTGCCCTGCTTGTAGAGGATGTCGTTGGGGGTGATCGAGACCTTGACCAGCCAATAGAGGGGAAAGAGGGCCGCCACGACATAGATCAGCAGGACCGCGTAGTGCAAGGTCCACTTGATCGTCCGGCTTCGAAGGGTACCGCGCATCGGATCTTACCTCGCGCGCAGCATCATCTGCCGGATCGAGATCAGCAGAAGCGCGTAGATGAGAAGGAGAACCACCAACGCCGTCGCGATCGCCGAGGCATAGCCGAAATTCAGTCCCTGATAGGCCTGAGTGAAGACATAGCTGGCCACGATCTGAGAGGAATCGGCCGGTCCGCCTTTGGTCATGACCACGATGAGCTCCGGCGAATTGGCGACCCAGATGGTGCGCAGCATCACCGTGACCACCATGGTGGGCGCGAGGAAAGGAACGGTGATTGAACGGAAGCGCTCGAAGTTGCTGGCGCCATCGATTTCGGCCGCCTCGTAGATCTCGCGCGGGATCGATTGCAGCGCAGCAAGCAAGGTGATGGCGAAGAAGGGCGTGCCCCACCAGATGCCCGCGATCACCGGGCCGAGCAGGGCATAGTCGGGATCCGACAAGATGTTCCCGGGCGTGCTCATCAGGCCGAGCGCGTAGGCCCAGTGCGGCAGCGGTCCAATCGCTGGGTTGAGCAGCCACGACCAGTTCATGCCGATGAGGAAGGTCGGGATCGCCCAGGGCAGGAACACGATGGGCTGGATGATCGAGCGGCCTGGGAAGGGCCGGTTGAGCATAAGCGCCAGGATAAGGCCGAATATGAACTGGAAGGCGACGCAACTCGCCGTCCATGTGATGGTGTTCTTCAGCGCGTTCCAGAAGCTGGCGTCGCTCATCAGGTCGCGGAAATTGTCGAGCCCGACAAGCCCGCCGGACGTCGGGTCCAATAGCATGACATTGCGAAAGGCGTAGGAGATTCCGATGACGATCGGCACCAATGTCGTCACCGTAATTAGCAACAGCACGGGAGCGCTGTAGAGATAGGGTTCGAGCACAGCAAGGCGCTGCCGCGTGCTGGCGGAAGGAACTGAAACGGTCATACTCGGCCCGGATTGTGGCCATGTAGTGTCGATGCGCTGAGGCGTCGTCACTACAGGGATGAAAGCATGGTTACTTCTTGGCGAGGTACTTTTGCTGGGCCTTGGAGAGTATATCCCCCCACTGCTTGCCGAGATCCTGCGCGGTGATCTGGCCGAGCAGCGCCTGCTGGCCGAGCTTCACGGCGGTAGAGCCGGCAAAGAGGCTGTACTCCGGCAGGTAGGCCGGTGTGATGGTGGGAATGGCATCCTTGTCGGCGAGCGTATCAAACCAGGCTCGGTACTTCGGATCGGCGTAGGCGGGATCCTTTTCGGCGCTCTTGAAGACCGGCAGCGCCCCGACAGCCTTGGTCCATATCGGATCGGTTTCAGGCCCGTCGATCAGGGTCAGGAACTTCCATGCCAGATCCTTGTGTTCGCTCTTGGCCATGATGCCCCAGGAGCCGTAGGTCAGGATCGGGAATGACTTGCCGTTCTTGCCCTTCGGCATCGGTATGACGCCGTACTCGTCTTGCGCCATGTGTTCGGCGGTCGGCGCCAGGACATCAGCGTCCTGGTCGAGCATTGCGCAGGTTCCGGTATAGAAACCCGCCACGGTTTCCTTGTAGCCCCAGTTGACGCTGTCCTTCGGCGCCCAGCCACTCTTGTAGATGTCGATCTGGTTCTGGAAGCCTGAGACCCAGCCGGCATCGCCCAGGGTGGACTTGCCGTCCTTGTTGAAGAAGGCATTGTCGCCGTTGGCCGCCGCTCCCATCATGGCCCAACCGTTGAAGGCACCCGAGCCGCCGCGCAGACAGTATCCGAACTTGCCGGGAAGCGCCGATACTTTCTTGGCGGCGTCCATGAATTCGTCGACCGTCTTCGGCGGCCCAGCAACACCCGCCTCGGCGAGCAGCTTCTTGTTGTAATAGAGTGATTTGACGAAGAAGCCGTAGGGGATGACGTAGGCGGTGTCCTTGACCTTGCGCGCCAGCTCCAGCGCGCGGCCATTGAGATCGCCAGCGTGCTCCCATTTCGTGATGTAGGGCTCAAGGTTCTCGAGGTGTCCGGAGTTGGCGTAGAGCGCCACCCAGTTGTCCGGCATTTCCGCAACATCAGGTATGTCGCCGGCGGCGATCATCGTGGCGAACTTCTCGAAGGAGTTGTCCCACGGGATCGAGATGAGCTCTACCTTGACGCCGGGGTTTTCCGTCTCGAACTTCTTGATCAGCGTGTTGAGGACGGCGAGCGACTCGTCGCTGGTGTTGGTCTGAACGAACCGTAACGTCGTGTCTGCCTGGGCCTGACCGGCACAAAGACCGCCCAATATGGTGGCGGCGAGCAGCATTCTCTTGATCACTGGAACCCTCCATCTTTAGCCTTCAGGACAGCCTGCGTCACCCTGGATATCCAGGCGGCAGCACCCATTCCCTTGGGGAAGAAAATATAAATATCATTTGATCAAGTCAACCGAAACCTTAGGTCGCGTTGACAAAAAGAGAGAGAGCGAAACTCGATGGCGCGGGATTTACATTGGTGTCCAAGAAACCTTCTCGAACATCCGCATTTGCCAAAAGAGGAATACAGATTCCTGTTGAAGCTCATGGCTGACAACTTTCACGGCGCAATGGAAATGGACACCGATCTAGAAAGATGAGCTTGCAGCAAAGATGTCCTGTAGCGCTTCCCCAGAGCGTGCATCGTATGCGGTCCAGTGTTAGCCAAAGGAGTTACGGAACGATCCACGCGCTCTCAAAAACAAAAGTACGCCTTGTGGAGATCCGAAGTCAGACCTGGTCAGATACGTCGTATTTCTGGAAAGCACTCATTCGCATATTCTATGGTGCTTGAGGTGGCGGACTTTGGACCAAAGAAAGCCCTACACGACATCAACAGCCAAGGCCTCTGCGGACAATGCCTGGCGCCAGGCCTGATCGACGCAGCCCTCATCGCGCTTTTCGTCGGCTACGCGCTGGCGGTGCTGAACCTTGGCCGGTCCGGTCCGGACGCATTGGACGAGGCCCGTTTCGACAGTGCCATCGCGGCGCACCGCGCTCTGGTTACTGCCGCCGCAGCGCTTTGTCTGTCGGCGCTCTTTGATCTGGCGGTTCTCCTGGACTTCTTGTGGTCCAGGGGGGCAAACGCCCCTCATCATGAGCAAAGCAAACCTGTTGGGACTGTTCTTCATAGGCCTTACCCAATCGCCTAGGAAGATTGCACCGGCTGCCCCTCGCGGGCTACGCAATGCGTAGGTTCCAAGGCTCAGCTAAACCAAGCTGGTGTGCATCTGGACCTAGACGAAATTGGAGCTATCCCGCATTAAATCACTATCTTAAGCAAATGTCGGTATCGGTGGTTGCGAGCCCCCGCAACCAAAATACCAACACTCCCGCGCGGACCCCGCCGGGAGTGTTTTTGTTTGGCGGGTTGCCCGCAGTTTGACGCTTGACCCAATTGATGAGCGTGCCAACTCGCCATGCAGCGTCGCCTCGATCGCGCCGGGCGTCAGCACGATCTTCTCGATCAGTGCCCGCAGCGCCGCTGCCTGGTGTGACTCGCTGGCTCTTCGAGAATTCCTTGTCGTCGTGGCCAATTTCGCCGACGCGATCCATCGCTGCAACAAGCTGAGCGAGGTAGGGGCGATCGTTTGCTGTTCGATCAACGATTTCTTTGAAACCTAGGAAGTCGATGAAGAGCACGATCCGGTGCTCGTATTGCGGAATCCGTTTCTTTCGTTTCGTTCGGCTCTTAGACGTCTTTGCTGCCTTTGCATTTTCCCCGCCATCAATTCGTCAGCGTACCCTGGTTGCGGTCAGCCGATCGTCGCGCCGTGCCGTCAATCGACAGGCAGCGCATAGCGCAGCACGTTAATTTCTTCGTCGTCCTCTGCCGTGACTTCCAGTACCTGGTTGACGAGATCGAGCGCCACTGCGAGCTCGGCGAGAGCAACTTCGAACAGCTCCGTCTGCATTGGGAGGTCCATGCCGGGCGGCCCGTTCAGGCAGACCAAGCCGGCATGGATCGCTACGTCGGCATATTGCCCTTTGGTCCCAGGCCGGTCCTTCGGCCCCCTGAAGTCGACCGAGTTTTTCGTGACGAAAGTCCAGTCATCCGCGAGGATGATCGGCTTCAGCTCCCAATCCTTCAGCCCGGCCCGCCCGAGCCATACGACATGGCTTGATCCGAAATAGCCCTCGTGAACGGCCATCTTCGCGAGGTCCGGGCTGAGGCATTCGTCGACAAGAAACTTCATCCGGCGTTCCTGCGCCGGGGGACGCGCTTGTTCGTGATGATGACCGCACCCTTGGGCAAGCCGGGGATGCCGCGAGGACGCCCGCGTGGTGGATTGGCTTCCGCATAAATGGTGGCCAGCCACACCAGGTTCGCGTCGAGGCCCGGCCAAGCCGTCAAGATTTCCTCGGTTGTGCGACCGGCCGCAACAGAGGCGGCCACGTCATAGACCGGGACGCGTGTACCCCTGAGAACAGGTGTGCCGGAGAGGATATCCGGAGCGCTCTCGACGGCCTCCCGTGCCGCCTCGAGATCGGCAAGCCGATCCCGCACTCGCTGCACGAAGGGCTTCAGGTCTATGGTCAGGAAGTCGTGATGGACCATCCAGTCCTCGCGCATCACTTTTGCCCAGTCGAGCGATCGAGCCTTAGCGATCCGCGGTTCCGCCGCGCGAATTGCAAGCACTCGCTCTTCAGCTGTCAGACGCTTCGCGCTCTCGAAATAGAAGGTGATCAGGGAGCAGGCGGCGGCCAGGACGTGGCGGCCGTTGTCGGCCGACACGAAGGCGTCGGGCAGGATGTGCTCATCGATTGCTCGGTTTACCTCGCGCAGGGTGACGCGCGAGACAACCGCCGCCTCGCTCGGCTTTAGCATTTCCGCGACCGCGGCCATGTTCGCCTCCAAATTAAATCTTCCGATGGATCGGAATATATATTGCCGGGCGAAAATTTCAAGCAATTCCGCCCCCGGACGCGTCAAAGCGGTTCGCCGCGGCTCGAGGAGGGCCGCGTGACTAGCCTTCAGGGCGCGTCCGGGGTGCCGGTGCGCGCTTTCCGGCGAATAAGGCGCTACAATTGGAAATCTCGCGTGGAACCGAGAAGTTCACGTTTGTCCGCCAGGAAGGAGTCCTTCGTTGGAAACGGCGCTCAAAATCAGAAATGTCCTGTTCAAAGCCTTCATCATCAATTTGCTCGTCATCATACTCGCCTGGCTGATGTCGCTCAGCGGTGTCGCGACGAATGCGATGTCTGCATTCTTCGGCTTCAGTGCTGATCAAACGCGCGCTTACATGGCCAACATCATTGGCTTCTGGAAGGTGTTGAACGTCGTGTTTTTCCTGATCCCGGCGATTGCCATCCATTGGGAATGCCGCGCGAAGAGATGACACAAGGATCGTCGCAATACTTCCTGTCCCCAAACCCGCGTCTGCCGAAAGTCAAGCTCGCCATGAATCGTCGCTCGACACTGTGCAAGGAGCGTTTGAAGGTATTGGGCATTCCCTTCGGGGCGAGCTGTTGGCAAAGCTGAAGCCCCTAGCGGGTCTTCACCCGTCCGAGCGGCCATCCCTGACGCAAGTCGCTAGATCAACAAGCTGAGCTGGTCCGGCTCATCGTGCCGATCCTCCTCGAAAGACGAGATCGTAACGCCGATCAGGCGGATTCCTTTCACGGTCGGGAAGAGAGGATCAAGCAGGCTCAGCGCGATGTTCTCGACATTGGAGGCCGAGCTAGGCGCCACGCCGACGGTTCGGCTGCGCGTGATCTGCTGGATTCGGCTGCAACAGAAGTCCACTCACGAGAAGCTCGCTGGTGAGCGTCAGCATCTTGGATTCTGAACTGAGTGTTCGACAATTACTGCCTGTCTTTGAGCGCCCCTGCGAACAGGTGGCAGGCCTCGGCCTCAAGCATTCATTAGACACGTTGAATTTGCTGTCCCGGGGGTAACTTGCAACCTTGGGTCGCTTGGTGTTGGATCTAAGTGGATTCGCCGCGGGGAGGGCGATAGTGCTGAGTTCGTTGTCTTGTTGTGTAGGTCGGCTGCTGGCAGCAGCCTGGCTGATGGCGTTCATTTCTTGGCACGCTCAGGCGGCGCCTCAGACATTCGGCCCGTTCAAGGTCGACGACGCCCATCCAGATATCATTTCACTTGATGGTGACATAGACGCCGGATCTGCGCTCAATTTTCGCCGAGCGATAGCGGCTGCTCCCAATGCCAAGCTCGTCGTTCTCAACAGCCCTGGCGGCTTGGTGCAAATCGCACTTCTGATCGCTGACGATGTGCACCAGAAGAAGCTCGCAACTTACATCCCGCAGAAGGCTGGCTGCTATTCCGCGTGTGCCTATATCTTTCTTGCTGGCATCGAACGACAGGCCGAGGGGGAGCTTGGTGTTCATCAGATTTCGTCGGACTCCGCCGATCTCGTAAGCGCTCAACTATCCATCTCTGACATTATCGACCTGCTTAATCGCTTTGACACGCCAGTCGAAGTGCTGACGGCGATGTTCAAGACTCCTCCCAAAGAGATGCATGTATTCACGCCAGATGAGGTCGCGCGCTATCGGATTAATCGGCGCCAAGAAGCATCAGCGAGCGCAGTCGCTGAGGACGGTGGTGTTCAGCCGAGCGATAAGTCAAATCCGACTACAGCGGTGATAGAACCGTCATCTCCTCCGGAAGCGAGCGCTGTCGCCTCTCTTGAGGGCACATCGCTCCCCAGGCTCTCAGCGATTGAAGAATACACTCGTCGTCCGACACGCATGGCTGTGTTTACGGGTCTGGATCTCTTCGGCGACGATATCACATCTGTGCGCCTGGATGACGCGGCGGATTGCGCTCGAGCCTGTTTGACGATGAAAGGCGAATGCAAGGCATTCACCTTTAATATCGATCCCCAAGCCATGCGAGGACCAAATTGTTTCCTCAAGGCAAGCCAAGGCACGGCCGATGGCAATGCAGTCGCTATCTCCGGGCAACTTCTCAGCGGCGCGGATCCCGATCCGAAACCATTTTCCATCGGCACAATTGATCCGAAGACAGCACTGTTCGACAACGTCGACCTGCCAGGCGGGGATCTCTCCACGAGACCGTTCGGAAGAAGCATTAACGCTCAGCAATGCCGGCTTGCCTGTGTTGGCGATAACCGGTGCGTCGCATTCACCTACCTCAAGCGCAAAAAGGAATGCTGGCTGAAGGGTGCTGCCGGCACCCCGCGTTATGGCGATGGTATGACCAGCGGCCTGAAGAAGATGATGACGTTCGCCCCAGCATCGATCATTAGCCTCGAGTAACCGGCCTGAGTAGCCCGGTCAGCGAAAATCTAGCCACTTCCTTTCGTCGGCAGAGCTTATCATTCAGGGAACGGCGTGCTTAAAGATGACGTTCAGGCGTTTCACTGGATAAGCAAGGCGGCTGCTCAGGGTAACGCTTTGGCACAATACAACTTGGGAACAATGTATTCGCTTGGCGTTGGGGTGTCGAAAGATAGCGCTCAGGCTGCAACTTGGTGGCGCCAGGCTGCAGATCAGGGTAACGCTGAGGCCCAAAGGACTTTGGGAGCAATACACGCCCAAGGCCAAGGGGTGCCGAAGAGTAGTTCTGTCGCCGTTTCATGGCGGCTCAAAAGCGGCCAAACAAGGCGACGTCGAGGCTCAGATACATCTAGCGTATGCCTATGTAAATGGAGATGGGGCCCCCAAAGACGTCCAAGCTGCGATCATGTGGTGGCGCGAAGCTGCAGCCAGAGGAAACGCTGTAGCCCAGCATAGTCTTGGTGTGGCGTATTTCAATGGTAAGCGCTGTTCCGACCGCACCTTTCGCGCGTGACCGTAAGGAACGATGTTCGGAGCCTGTGAGGGCTTCGACACATGACGATTTCAGAGCTTACGCTTAAGTCCAGGGATGAAGAGCCGGTTCGTCGGCTGGAGATCTTCACCGGCTCCGGTCGACGGCGGGAATGGCTGCCGGATGAGAAGGCGCGGATCGTGGCGGAAAGCTACGAGGTCGGCGAGACCGTGAGCGCGGTGGCCCGGCGTTATGCCTTGTCTCCACAGCAATTGTTCGCGTGGCGTCGGGCCGCTCGTCAGCCGTTTGTGGCATCGTCGGCACCCGAACCGCTCTTTGTTCCGGCGGTGGTGACGGCGGCGCTTCCGGAACCCGCACCGACGCGTCCAGCACGGCCGCGCCAGCGCAAAGCGACCCACGCGCCCGGTGTCATCGAGCTTGAGATCGACGGCATCGCCATGCGGGTTGGCCGGGGCGCCGACGCCAAGACGGTGGCGGCGGTCATCCGTGCGCTGAAGGCAACGTCGTGATCGGGCCGACGGGCGCCGTCAAGGTCATGGTGGCGACGAAGCCGGTGGACTTCCGCAAGGGTGCGGAGGGTCTGGCCGCGCTGGTGCGCGAGACGATGGGCGCCGATCCGTTCAGCGGTGCAGTCTATGTCTTCCGGGCGAAACGGACCGATCGGCTCAAGCTGGTCTTCTGGGACGGCACCGGCGTCTGCCTTTATGCGAAGCGGCTGGAGGATGGCGAGTTCCGTTGGCCAAAAGTGCAGGATGGTGTGATGCGGCTGTCGGCCGCGCAGTTGTCGGCGCTGCTTGAAGGGCTTGATTGGCGGCGGGTCCATGAAGCCCGGCGGACGCGCGTGCCGGCGCAGGCGGGTTGATCTGCGACCAAGTGAATCAGCTTGAAGTCCGCTGTCGCCCGGAACTGGCGAATATGGTCTGATCCGATCATGACGATGACGGCGGACCAGCTTCCCGATGATCCGGATGTGCTGAAGGCGATGGTCCTGGCGCGCGACGTCGAGAATGCGCGCCTGACCCAGATCATCAAGGAATTGCAGCGCCACCGCTTCGGCCGCCGCGCCGAGAGCCTGCCCGAAGATCAACTGCTCCTTGGCCTCGAGGAGGCCGAGCAGATCGAGGCGGCCGGCGAGGAAGAGGCCGAACGTGCCGATCCGGCCATGCGCAGGGAGCGCACCGCAAAGCGGCGAGCGAACCGGGGCGCGCTGCCGCCGCATCTGCCGCGCATCGAGATGGTCGTCGACATCGAGGACCATGCCTGCCCATGCTGCCGCAACGGACTTCATCGGATCGGCGAAGACGTCAGCGAACGGCTCGACATCGTGCCGGCGCAACTGCGCGTGATCATCGTGCGCCGGCCCAAATACGCCTGTCGTGCCTGCGAGGACGTGGTCGTGCAGGCGCCGGCGCCCGCCCGGCTGATCGAAGGTGGCCTGCCGACCGAGGCGACGGTCGCCCAGGTTCTGGTCTCCAAATATGCCGATCACCTGCCGCTCTATCGTCAGGCGCAGATCTACGCCCGGCAAGGTATCAATCTGGATCGCTCCACGCTCGCAGATTGGGTCGGCCGTGCCGCCTGGCACCTGCGTCCGGTCCACGAGCGGCTGCTGGAGAAGCTGAAGGCCTCGCCGAAGCTCTTTGCCGACGAGACCACGGCGCCGGTGCTCGATCCCGGCCGCGGCAAGACCAAGACCGGGCAGCTCTGGGCTTACGCCCGCGACGACCGGCCATGGGACGGGAACGACCCACCGGGCGTCGCCTATGTCTATGCGCCGGACCGCAAGGCTGAGCGACCGATCGCCCATCTGGCGGGCTTTGCCAGAATCCTGCAGGTCGACGGCTATGGCGGCTATCGTGTGCTGGCCGAGAAGAACGGCGCAACGCTCGCCTTCTGCTGGGCACACGTGCGCCGGCGCTTCTACGAACTTGCCGCGGCCGGCCCAGCGCCGATCGCGAGCGAGGCGCTCCGGCGCATCGCAGAACTTTATCGCGTCGAGGACGACATCCGCGGCCAGCCGGCAGACGCACGTCTTGCCGTGCGCCAGGGAAGGAGTCGACCGATCCTGGCTGAGCTCGAGCCGTGGTTGCGCGAGAAGCTCGGCCTGATCAGCCAGAAGACCAAGCTCGCCGAGGCCATCCGCTACACGCTGTCACGCTGGGAGGGGCTTACGCGCTTCCGCGATGACGGCCGCATCGAGCTCGACTCCAATACCGTCGAGCGGTCGATCCGCCCGATTGCGCTCAACCGCAAGAACGCCCTCTTCGCAGGCTCTGACGGCGGCGCCGAGCACTGGGCCGTCGTCGCTTCGCTGATCGAGACCTGCAAGCTCAACCACGTCGAGCCACTCGGCTACCTCGCCGACGTGCTCACCAGGATCGTCAACGGCCACCCAAACAGTCAGATCGACGATCTCCTGCCTTGGGCCTACATCGCCAATCCCGAGCTTAAGGCCGTGGCCTGAGAACACCGCTTACTTTCAATGGAACGGGGGTGGAGAAAAATTATCAGCAGGCCGCAATTTGGTTTCAAAGGGCTGCAGAAAATGGTGATGCAGAGGCAGCATCTTATATCGAAATGATGAAAGGCATGAGGTAGCCATGGAACGTCGGGCCTAAGCCTGCTTAATTATGCGTCAAACTGCGAATGCGGCGCTGCCGCCACCTAATATCGAGCGAAACGCTCCAACATCATAGGGGGACTTGCATGAGTGCGTCTGGCAATACATTCAACATCACGCGTCGCGGGCTGCTTCAAGCAGGCGCCGCTTTGACCCTTTCGGCGGCTACGGGCTCGTTCGCGTCACCAGCCCGGGCTCAAACGCCCGTTAAGGGAGGACAATTGCGGATGGGACTGGACGGCGGTGCCTCCGCTGATACGCTCGATCCCGCCTTGGCAACTGCCACCGTTGCTTTTGTAGTCGCGCATTGCTGGGGCGACACCCTGGTCGAATCCGATCCCAAGACGGGCGCGGCGATACCCTCGTTGGCCGAAAGCTGGTCGCCGTCGGCCGACGTCAAGGAGTGGACATTCAAGATACGCAAGGACGTTCGTTTCCACGACGGCACGCCGATGACCGTCACCGATGCGATCGAGACACTACGCCGCCACGCCGGCGAAACATCGCGATCCGGCGCGCTCGGCCTGTTGTCGGGGATAGAGCGCATCGAAGAGCGTGCGGGCGACATGGTGGTGACACTGAAGGAGGCCAATGCCGACCTGCCGCTTATTTTTACCGACTACCATCTCCAGATTCAGCCGGGCGGCGGTGTGGACAAACCGACAGCCGCAATCGGCACCGGTCCCTATAAACTGGTTGCATTTGAACCGGGTGTTCGTGCCGAATTTGAAAGAAACAAGGACGATTGGCGTCATGACCGGGGCCATGTCGATAGCGTCCTCATCACTGTGATGAATGACCTGACGGCCAGGACCAGCGCCTTGCGGTCCGGCCAGGTGGATTTCATCAATACCATCGTGCCGAAGGTCGTACCGCTATTGAAGCAGATTTCGGGCGTCGAGATCCTGCGCACCTCCGGCAAGGGTTTCTATTCCTTCCTGATGCATTGCGACACCGCCCCGTTCGACAACAACGATTTGCGCCTGGCGCTCAAATATGCGGTAGACCGCGAGGCCATCCTCAAGCAGGTGCTGGGCGGGTTCGGCACGATTGGCAACGATTATCCCGTCAACGCCAATTACGCGCTTGCGCCTACCGATATAGAGCAGCGCACCTACGATCCCGATAAGGCCGCCTTCCACTTCAAGAAATCGCGCCATCAGGACCCGATCTTGCTGCGTACCTCTGAGGCTGCCTTCCCTGGCGCGGTCGACGCGGCTCAGCTATTTCAAGCAAGCGCGGAGAAAGCCGGCATCAAGGTCGATGTGCGGCCCGAGCCGAGCGACGGCTACTGGTCGGAAGTCTGGAACGTCAAGCCGTTCTGCGCCTCCTACTGGGGTGGGCGCCCGACGCAGGACGCGCGCTATTCTACGTCCTACGTCTCCAACGCGGAATGGAACGACACTCGCTTCAAGCGGCCCGACTTCGACAAGATGGCGGTCAAGGCGCGTGGCGAACTCGATGAGGTCAAACGGCGTGCGCTCTACCGCGACATGGCGCTGATGGTGCGCGACGAGGGCGGGCTGATCCTACCGGTGTTCAACGACTACATCAACGCCTGCTCGAGCCGCCTGAAGGGCTACGTCCCGGATATCGGCAACGACCTTTCCAACGGCCGCATCACTAGTCGGGTCTGGCTCGAGGCCTGAGTCCGCGTGGACTAGCAAGTATCCATTGACCGGCGGCGACACGAGCGTGCTCGCCGCCGGGCGAGGGTGTTGTAGTTGATCTCATGCCAAACACGAATTTTCGCGGCGTGGAAAGGGAGTGGCGGCGCGCCCATAGGAATTTGTTCTGCGCGAAATACTGAAAAAAGTTACCCTAGTTTGTACCCTCCAATCCGGGAATGCGCAGGAGGCGATGATCGGAGTCGTGCTGAAGCAGGCGCAGGGCGCGCACACCGGTTGGGGAGGTTTGCGGGAAGGCCGGGATCAGCGACTTGTTAGCGCTACGGCCAGCGGAGAGAAATTATTGGCAAGCCTCAAGCAGTGGCTGAGTTTTTCTCGGCATCACAGATTACATACATGTCACGATTTCCGATGGTGCCATCGATGCGGTCGAGGTGCTTGCGGCCCATTCCTTGGGCGCTGCCGCAGAGAGCTTGGAGCCCAATTCCTTTGACCGGACACTTCAAATCACCAAAATAGTGATTTAGCTTGAAAGTTCATCAATCACCAATTAAGTGATTGTACAGAGGAATTTGTATGAAGACTGCGCATTACAAGCTGATCCTGGACGATGCAGGCCGGCGCGACGTCGCGGCCACTTTCGCTGCCTATGCCGAGATGCACGCGATCCTCGATCTGACACATACGGGGAAGCGGACCAATACCTTCGAACTACAGCGGCTGGCCTACGAGACGATCCGGAGCGAGACGGGCCTGCCGGCAAGGCTGGTGACTAACGGTATCCGTGAATATGCTGCTGGCACGTGGTCCGCCAACCGCCTGCCGCTGGATGACAAGCTCTTGTCGTTCAAGGGCGTGGACAAGGTGTCCGTCGCCACCATCCAGCGGCGCGTGGTCGCCGGTTTTCTGGCCACCGGCTACAGCGAGAGCCATGAGAAACGCCATCTGTCTTATCTCATTTGGGAGAATGGCAGCTATTCACTCACCGTTCCGCTGTCGCGGGACATGCAGCAGAGGGAGATCAAAGGCATGCAGACCGAATCTATTTCCGGACGCGTCTCGCGCCTCGCCGCCGGGTTGGTCACCACCGTCATCGACGGGCTGGAGCGCAAGGCGCCGGAGGCTGTGGCCGAACAGGCGATCCGTGAGATCGACAAGGCGGCGGACGAGTTGAAGTCCGGTCTCGCTGCGCTGATGGCGGAGCGCAAGCGCTACACACTTCAGAAGGACGATCTCACCGCCGAACGCGACGGGCTCGATCAGAATATCCGCATCGCCCTGCAGGAAGACCGCGAGGACCTCGCCCGTGCCGGCATCGGCCGCCAGGATGACATCGACGCGCAGGTCACCTCGATCGACAAGCTGATCCATGATGTCGATGTGCGCATCGATGAGGCGCGCGGCGCTCTTAGTGCGGCCGCTGCCGCCCGGCGCGATGCCGAGGAGCGAGTGAAGATCGCTCGACGAGTTCGCGAAAGCAAAGCCGGCCAGGAGGGGCTGGCCATCCGCCACCCGGCTCCAGAAGACAGGATTGCCGCCGCCTTGGCCAGCGTCGAACGCCTCACGGACCTACCTGCCGGCAAGGCACGTGACGCCGATCTTGCCGAGCTTGAGGAGTTCGGCCGTCGCCGGCGCATCGAGGACCGGCTGGCGGCCCTGCGCATTGAACTCAAAGGCAAGGAGTGATGGATGACGGGCTTCCTCGGTGCTCCAGCTCTCTATCTCTATCCACTGTTGGCAGGCCTAGTGCTGGGAGTTCTTCAGATCGTCCTCTTCTTCGTCGGCGCGGTCCATCTGGGGCATGGTGCGGGCGGCGGCGTGGCCGACATGTTCGAGGGCTCGCATCTCGGCGAGGTATTCGACTGGCTGAATTTCGGCCGCGTGCCGTTCTCCGTCCTCGCCATGCTGCTGCTGGTGGTCTTCGGCGCGGCCGGCATCGCGCTCTTTCAGCTCCTGCCGGGTCTGCCTGACTGGGGCTATGCGATGGCGGCGGCGCCGGCGAGCGTTTTAGTCACCAAACACGTCGGCGGTTGGATTGCGCGTGTGCTGCCACAGGATGAAAGCTACGCCGTCAATCACGAACAGCTTATCGGCCGACGTGGCGTCGTCACGCTTGGGCCGCTGGACGATGGACCGCCCGGCAGCGTGCGGGTCCGCGACGAACATGGCGAGCTGCACACCATCCGGGCGCGGCCGGCGGACGCCGGCGGGCGGATCGACAAGGGCGCCGAGGTGGTGGTTGTTGAGGCAGCCCCTCAGCCGGGCCGCGTCTACCTCGTCATGCCATTCGAAGAGGAGCTTTAGGTCGGGGAGGACCCCGCACGACGACCTAGATTATTCGAAACCGGGAGTGGGAAATGGACAGCATCATACAATTTCTGATCTGGGCGGGGATCGTCATTTTCACGATCGCCGTGATCGGCTTCATCTTCGGCCGGCTCTACCAGCGCGCGGAGCGCGACGAGGCCTTCGTGCGCACCGGCGTCGGCGGCCGTCGCGTCGTCAAGGACGGAGGCGCCATCATTCTTCCTATCGTCCATGCGCTGGCCAAGGTGAAGCTCAACACCGTCAAGCTCGTGGTGGACCGCCGGCGCGAGGACGCATTCATCACGTCGGACCGCATGCGCGTCGACATCCGCGCCGAATTCTACGTCCGCGTCGATGGTACGGATGACGGCATCGGCCTTGCCGCGCAGACCCTTGGCGACCGCGTCAACGATCCCAAGGCGATTCAGGATCTCGTCGAGGCCAAGCTGGTCGACGCACTGCGTTCCGTCGCCGCGCGCAATACGCTCGACCAGTTGCACGAAAATCGTTCGGACTTCGTCAAGGCCGTGCAGGACGCCGTCGAGACGGACCTGCGCTCCAACGGCCTGGAGTTAGAATCGGTTAGCCTCACCGGCCTCGACCAAACGCCGCGCGAATTCTTCAACGAGACCAATGCCTTTGACGCCGTGGGCCTCGCCAAGCTCACCAGCATCACTGAGCAGCGGCGCAAGGAGCGCAACGAGATAACGCGACTAACCGAGGTCGCGATCGCCGAGCAGGACCTCAATGCCTCGCGTGAAAAGTTCGCGTTGAAGCGCCAAGAGGAAGAGGCCCGTCTCGAGCAGGAGCGCGACGTCGCCGCCAAGCAGGCCGCGACCCGGTCCGAGATGGCCAAGGCCGAGGAAACTGCCAAGCTGGCCGAGCAGTCGGCGCAGATCGAGCGTGAGCGGGAGATCGCAGAACGCGCTGCCGAGGCGTCCCGCGCCAAGGAAGAGGCCCGCATCAACTCCGAACGCGATGTGGAGCTTAGTCGCCAAAACATGGCGGTCGCGATTGCCAAGAAGAGCGAGGAGACCTCCCGCTCTGAGGCCAAAGCCCGCGAGGCCGAGGCGCTGAGCGTGGCCGCGCAAGAAAAGGTGCAGACCGCCCGCGACCGCGAAATCGCCGACCGTAATCGCCAGATTGCGGTTCTGCAGGCTCAGGAAGCGGCCGAGTCGGAGGCGATTTCGGTTACCGTCGGTGCCAGCGCCGAAAAGGCGGCGGCGGAAGATCGCGCAGCGGCCATTCTGGTCGAGGCGCGTGCGCAGGCCGAAGCGATGAAGGTGCGGGCCGAAGGCCTGGTCGCCGAGGGCGAGGCCGATGCCGCCAACATTCGCGCCCGTAACGAGGCGCGCAACACCCTGTCGGACAAGGTGATCCAGCTTGAGCTCACGCAGGCCCGCATCACCATGCTGCCGGAGGCGCTGAAAGCCCTGATGGAGCCTGCCAGCCGCATCGACAGCATCCGCGTCTTCGACACGGCCGGCTTCACCGGCGGCCGTTCGGGCGAGGCGGGTGGCCGCTCGGGCCCCGGCGATCTGGCCGACCAGTTGCTGCGCTTCACCGGCAACAAGCCGCTCATCGACGCGCTTTTGGCCGAGGCCGGCATTGCCGGTGCCGGCGGCTCCCTGAAGGACCTTGTTTCGGCAAAGCCCGAGGAGGTGATCGCCGAGGAAATCGACGAGGAGGAAGAAGCCCCCGAAGTAGAGCAACTGGCCCTGCAGTCGCAGCTGTCGGCCGAACCGTCCCAGGCAAACTGAGCCGTTCGCCGCGAGGGCGCGGTACCAGCCGCGCCCGTTTCAAATGCTCATGCAGTCCCATCGAAGCGCATGGTAAGCACGTTGCGCTGACGCCAGGCATGTCGGTGACGGCCGAGTGAGGCGGCGGGCGAGCGGGGCGCGCGTCGCCGCAATCGTTTGATCATGCGTTGTTCCTCTTGCATCCGCTGGGGGGAGCCTCACGTCAACCGCTTCCTGTAGCATATGTCGGTACCGGCAGTTGCGGGCCCCCGCAACGCTTCCAACGCTACGGTATCCCTTAGTAGCCAAAAACTGCGATCCAGTGCGCCAGAGCAAGTCTTTCGAGCCTTCTCAACTGTTGCATCCGTGCCAGATATTGTCACGGTGCCCTGCATCCGGCCCAGTCTAGCCGGGCACACTTCGGTTCAGAAGAGGATCGATGTCTGCCGCACGTAATGCGTCGGGGATATTTCGTTCATCGGAAGATTGACCGGAATGAAATCGAGGCTTCGGACAGCGCTTGGAATTTCATCCGACATTGGCTCGCGGCCAACCGGACGTTTCGTCGGATCGGCGATGGGAACCGTTGAGAGCAGCTTACGGGTGTAGGGATGTTGCGGGTTGCCGAAGACTGAACGACGGTCTCCGATTTCCACGATCTCGCCCAAATACATGACTGCAACACGGTGGGCGATGCGCTCTACAACGGCCATGTCATGGCTGATGAATAGAATGGCAATACCCATATCGCGTTGCAGATCCATCAAGAGGTTGATGACTTGCGCCTGGATGGTGACGTCGAGCGAGGCGACCGCTTCGTCGGCGATGATCAGCCGGGGATCGAGCGCTAGCGCACGCGCTATGCAGATACGTTGGCGCTGCCCTCCGGAAAAGGCGTGCGGATATCGTTCCAGATGCTCGGGCGATAGGTCTACCTTGGCGAGCAACTCGGCCGCGCGAGCGCGCAGTTTGGCTGTTGAGCCAACACGATGGACACGCATAGGGTCCATCAGAGCCCGCGCAATCGTCATGCGCGGATTGAGCGAAGAGAATGGATCTTGGAATACCATCTGCACTTCGCGCCGGAACCGAGCGCGCGCCTGGCGCGGCATGCCGATGACCTCGCTCCCATCGTAGAGGATCGAGCCGGATTGGGGCTTGTCCAGTTGCATGATGCTTCGTGCAACCGTGGATTTGCCGCAACCGGACTCTCCCACCAGAGCCAGTGTCTCACCTGGGAAAATATCGAAGGAGACGTTTTCGACCGCATGCACGCGACCTGCGACACGACCGAAAACACCTCCCTTCAGCTCGAAGCGTGTAACGAGATTGCGAACCTCCATCAGCGGCTTCTTGCCGGTCGCATCTTCCGCTGCGGTCCTCATTCGGCGGTCTCCGTCAGCTCTTGTTCGGCTTGGTATAGGACGAGGGGGAACTTCTCGGGAGCGTCCTTGCTGGCCATGCTGCCGAGGCGTGGCACGGCTGAGATCAGTGCACGGGTGTAGCGGTGTTGGGGGCTGGCGAAGATCTGGTTCACTGAGCCCGACTCGACGATCTCGCCTTGCAGCATGACGCAAACGCGGTCTGCGATTTCCGCGACGACGCCCATATCGTGTGTGATGAATAGAACCGACATGCCGATTTCGCGCTGCAACGCCCTCACAAGGTCGAGGATCTGCGCCTGAATGGTGACGTCCAGGGCAGTGGTGGGCTCATCGAGGATCATCAGCGACGGTCGGCAGGCAAGCGCCATAGCAATCATCACGCGCTGGCGCATGCCGCCTGAAAGCTGGTGTGCATATTGGTCCAGCCTACGCGCAGCATCAGGAACGCGCACGAGCTTCAGCACATTCAGGGCGATTTCCCTTGCCGCGCGCGGTGTCTTGCCCTGATGACGAATTACAGCCTCGGCGATTTGATCTCCCACCGTGAAGACGGGATTGAGGCTCGACATCGGGTCCTGGAAAACGATGGACAACTCAAATCCGCGAAGCGCCTCGACGCGCTTTTCCGAAAGCTTAGTCAGGTCGGTGATGCTTCCGTCCTTTAGGCGCATCACAATGCGGCCGCCCGTGATCCTAGCGCCGTCATATTCTGTGAGGCGCATCACGGTCATGGCCGTGACGGATTTCCCTGAGCCGGATTCGCCGACCAAGGCCAACGTTTCACCGCGCTTGATCGTGAATGACACCCCGCGCACCGCACGCACCGGTCGCGTCGCGCGAAGGCCAAAGCCAACTTCCAGATTTTCGACTGAGAGAATTACATCGTCAGGGAGCGCAACGGCACTGGCAGATGTCGTAGTCAAATGAGAGCCCCCCGTAGCGCGGTGGATCACGTCCTGGGGCATCGAACGCAATGAGATGACGAGCTGTCAATAGCGCTGTGTTGGTGGGGACATACTGCCCGACCTTCGGGTTGGGTGCGTCAGCGGTTTGCTCATTCAAGCAGGGGGGAGGCGACAGCTTGAAAAGACTGGCGTCTCGCGAATTGGAGGCAATGTTATGCGATTTTTGCATCGCTCTCTCGCTTTTCGCATAGCTGCTATCGGAGCCATTGCCATCCCAAGTTTCTCGATCACCTCAGCGCATGGTCAACGTGGAATCGATGATGCTCCGGCCCCGTTGCAATTCCGATTTCTGGGAAAGGTATTTCCAGAGGGCTTCTCCGTCGCGATTACGTGTTCCCACCCGTCGAAAGATCCTGATCTCAATCTCCAGTGACATCTGCTGGCCTCCAATCTGAACGAGCTCGCCCTGGCTAACCGACTTTTGGACGCAAATCTGAGGCAACCAGGCAATACCGCGCCCTGCGATGGCCATCTGCTTGAGACCTTCCGCGAGCGACGATTGGTATACCGTGCTAAGATTGAGGGGGTGCCGCCAGCGCGATTGGATGAGTGAGATCAGCTTGCCGAGATAGCCGTCGCTCCAGGAATAGGAAAGATAAGGAATCCTTGTACCTTCGGGCGCTTCTATGCTGAAAAGTGGCTTCCCAGTCGGATCGGTGCCAGACACCAGTATCAGGCGATCCTTGCCAATCTGGAGAGATTCGAAAGGGCCGGTCTCCAGTACTGGCGGGCCGTCGGGGTGGTCGTAGATGATCGCGAAGTCACACTTCCCCGACGACAAATGCTCCACGCATTCAAGAAAGTCGGCCGTATGCATGCTGCTACGAACTGGAGCATTAGGCATGTCAGGTGTGCTGATCCAATTCGGAAAAAAGTAGATCGCAAGCGTATGCAGCGCCGCGAAGGTGAGGAGCTGCGAACTGGCGCCGGCGACATTGCGGCAGTCGGTTCGTAACCGATACATGTCGCGCACCATCTCCTGACAGCGCGGCACGAACATGTTCCCTGCGCTGGTGAGGTGGATCGGATAGGTGCTGCGGTCGATAAGGTCGGCCCCGACCCAAGTTTCCAAGGATTTGATTCGACGGCTGAAAGCCGGCTGCGAGATGTGACGAGCCGCAGCCGCGGTGGAGAAGTTCCGCGTAGCAACGATTTCCAGGAAGTCTTCGAGCCACGCCAGCTCCATTCCGACCTCATGCGTTCTTTGCATAACCGATCCTATCTACGCATTGGACAGCAATGCAAGTGTGCCCCTAGCCTCCATGCCAACAACAAGAAGACCGTCCGTGTCCACTATAGGGGAACAACCTCCATGAAACGTGCTTTGGCTTTCGCTCTCAGTATAGGCCTTGGCATGGCAGCTGCGCCTGCCATGGCCGAAACCAAAAATCCCGGAACATTCGTCTTTCTCTGGACCGACGACGTCCAGTCATTCGATCCCGCCTACATCGCAAATACCCCGAGCTCCTATGGGGTATTGAACGTCTACAGCCGACTGCTCAACTACAACGGCTCCCAGATTTCAGAGTTCGTGCCCTCGATTTCAACCGACGTGCCCACCCTTGAAAATGGCCTCATAAAGCAGGGTGACGACGGCTCGATCAGCTACACCTTCCCGATCCGCAAGGGCGTCCACGCGCACAAGGTCGGCATCAAGGGAGATGAAGGTAAGGTCACCTGGCAATATTACGATGGCTTGACCGACGAGCAGAAAGCCAAAATCGAACCAGGCTATGGCGAGATCACGCCGGAAGATGTGCGCTATTCGCTGCTGCGCGCAATTCTGATGGGTCAGTCGTGGATGTCCAACGCGATCACGGAAGTGATGACCGCCGGCAAATACCCCGATGTCGCCAAATGGGTCGAGACGGAGGGCAATGTCTCTAATATCAACGATGCGAGCTCCGAGGCACTTCGCAAGGTCTATGACCAGCTTGCTTCGCAGATCACCGTCGAGGGTGACAATGTCACTTTGAAGCTACCAAAATCGTTTCCCGCAACGCTCGGCGTCCTGGCTCTTCCGTTCGGCGCATCGATCGTTGACAAGGAATGGGTTGCCTCCGTCGGTGGATGGGATGGTGATGGCGATACCTGGAAGAAGTACTATCGTCCTGAGCTTGGCGATGACCCCCTATTTGCGCAGGAGAACGGCACCGGCCCCTTCATACTCGATGAGTGGGACCGCACGGATCGCCGCATCACTCTGAAACGTTTCGACAATTACTTCATGGGGCCTGCGTCGCTCGAACGCGTTGTTATGCGCACGGTGCCGGAATGGACCACGCGACGGCTACAATTGCTTTCCGGCGACGCCGATTTTGTCACTTCGCCGGTCGAATTCCTCGATGAACTCAGTAAGACTGACGGCGTCAAAGTGATCGACGGCCTGCCGAAGGTCTTTGGCCGTGGCCTCTATTTCGCCTGGCCCGTGGATGAGGCCGACAATCCCGCCATCGGCAGTGGCAAGCTGGATGGAAACGGCATCCCATCGGATTTCTTCGCTGATATCGATGTGCGCAAAGGTTTTAACTATGCGCAGAACTACGATGCATTGCTGAAGCAGGTTTTGCTCGGAAAGACGGTCCAGTCGCGAGGCCCTACGGTACGTGGCATCATGGGCTATCGGCCGGACTCGCCGATTTACAGTTACGATCCTGAGAAGGCCGCGGAGCACTTCAAGAAGGCCCTCGGCGGAAAGTTGTGGGACACCGGCTTCACCTTCACGGCCTATGTGCAGGAAGGTACGCCGCAGGGCACGGCCGCGCTGTCGGCGCTCCAGCAGGGGCTGCAGCGCATCAACCCAAAGTTCAAGATGAAGATCCAGTCGCTGCCCTGGGCGTCGATTTCGGACAAGCTGAACAATCGCGAGAAGCCGGCATCGCCGCTAACCTATATGGGCTGGGGCCCGGACTATTCAGATCCCGGTGGTCCGCTCGGTGCGGCAACCTACTACCTTTCCCCGACTGGACTTGTCGGCGGCATGCTCGGCCAAGGTTATCGCGACCTGATGGCGGAGAAGTTCAAGCCGCTGCTGGATGAAGCCTGGGCGTCAAGCGATCCGGCAGTTCGTGAGCCTATCTACGCCAAGCTGCAGGAAATGTCCTACGACTACGCCACAACCCAGTTCCTCTGGGAGGACTTCGGCTACATCGTCACCCGTAGCAACATAGACGGCTACGTGCACAACATGATCCTCTATGGTGCCTGGGACTTCTATCCCGTTACCAAAGCGGATTGAGCCACGTTGAAGAGTGCCGGGCGGCACCGCTGCCCGGCAGGTTTCCTCCACTCCTCAAGCAACGAGTCCTGGTGTGCTGAATTACGCTTTGCGGCGGCTGCTGTTGCTGCCTGTCGTTCTCTTTGCCCTGTCGCTGATGCTCTTCGCATTGCAGATGTCGCTGTCGCCGACGCAGCGCTTGGCTGCCTACGCGCCATCGCCCGATTTTCTTAAGGGCGGGCAGGAAAGCATCCGCAAGATGATCGAGCAGTACGGCCTGAACGATCCCTTCCACGTCCAGTACGGCCGATGGATCGGCAACATTTTGACTGGTAATCTGGGCTGGTCGGAAACCGCGCGCCAGCCGGTGGCTCATGCATTGGCATCGCTGCTGCCGGCGACGCTGGAACTGGTGCTGCTTGCATTCATACCGGGATTTCTGCTCTCCATCTATCTGGGTTCTCGTGCCGGCATCTATCTCAACCGCTGGCCAGATCACATCATCCGCATCTTCACGATCCTGGGTTGGTCGTTCCCGGTCTATGTCTTCGGCCTGTTGATGCTCCTGATCTTCTATTCGGCGCTCGACTGGTTCCCGCCCGGGCGGCTCAGCCAGTGGGCTCAGGCAGTGGTCACGTCGCCCGAATTCACCCGATACACCGGGGCCAATACGGTTGATGCATTGCTCAACGGCAATCTGGCGGTCTTCGGTGACTCGCTTCGTCACCTTGCCGCCCCTGTCATTACGCTCACCTATGTCAACCTTGCCAGCATGACGCGTGTGATGCGCACTTCCATGCTGGAAACGCTACGTCAGGACTATGTCCGCACCGCGCGAGCAAAGGGCATGCCTCGCCGCGTGGTGGAACTTCGGCATGCGCGCCGCAATGCTCTGCTTCCTGTCACTACAATCGCCGGTATGGAACTGGCCACGATGATGGGTGGCGTCGTCATCACCGAAACCATCTTCGACTATGCGGGCCTCGGCCAGTTCGCAGCAAAGTCCGCCGCCAATCTGGACTTTCCCGCGGTGCTGGGCTTTGGCCTCTACTTCGCGATCGTCCTTGTCCTGATGAACCTCATTGTCGACCTGATCTATCCGTTGCTCGATCCGAGGGTGAAAACGCGATGAAGTTGTTTCGCTATCTGCTGCGGAATCCGATGTCGCTGGTCGGGGTTCTGATACTCCTGGCGTTTGTACTTGTCGCGATATTCGCGCCAGTTCTTGCGCCGCCGCAGGAATTCCAGATGTCGGTCTACGATACGCCGCGTGCGGGTTTTCTTGCGACGCCCCAGCCACCTTCGGCCGATGCCGTCTTCGGGACCACCGAAGGCCAATACGATATCTACTACGCCGTCGTCTGGGGTACCCGAACGGCGTTCAAGATAGGCCTCGGGGTCGTTGCGATTTCTTTGCTGATCGGCACAATCGTCGGATCGCTTGCCGCCTATTATGGCGGAGCCGTGGACGAGGTGCTGATGCGCATCGTCGATGTCTTCATGGCCGTACCATTCCTGATCGCTGCCATGGTGCTTACGGCGTTGCTCGGCAAGGGCATAGGCCCGATCACGATCGCCCTGACTACCTTCGGCTGGATGGGCTATGCGCGTGTCGTTCGCAGCGAAATCCTGCGAATTCGTGAGATGGACTATGTGCATGCGGCGAGGAGTTACGGCGCAAGCGACCTTAGGTTGATCGTACTTCACATCCTGCCCAATGCCTTCTTCCCGGTCCTCGTGCTTGCCACCATGGCCACCGGCTCGATGGTGCTTTCGGCCTCAGCGCTCAGTTTCCTAGGTGTCGGTACCGAAGAAGGCTATGCCGATTGGGGGCAGTTCATCGCCTATTCGCGCAACTGGATCGTCGGCCAGCCCGGCAATCCGTTTCAGTACTGGTATACGCTCGCCTTCCCGGGCGCTGCGATTTTCCTGTTCGTGCTGTCGTGGAATCTCGTCGGCGATACTTTGCGCGACATCCTCGACCCTCGCCACACAAGCTGAAATCCTGGGAGGAATGCTGTGCCTTCGCTTTCACATGACGCCGTTGAACTCTTCGAGGACCTCATCCGCCATGAGGTCGAAGACAAGGCTATTCCGTCCATTTCTTACGCCCTAGTCGACAGGGATGGTCTCCTGGCCCAGGGGCATGTCCAACGTCACGATTGCCATTTCGACATGAGGTCGGACACCTGCTTCCGCATCGGCTCCATAACCAAGACCTTCACGGCTGTCGCAATCATGCAGTTGGTTGAAGAGGGGCTGATCGATCTCGACGCGGACGTTTCGGAATATCTGCCCGGTTTCCAGCCGCTCAATCCGTTTGCAGGGCGTGAAAGCGGGCCTTATGGCTCACACATCAGTCTCCGCAAGTTGATGAGCCACACGGCCGGAATCGTGCGTGAACCCAAGAGCGGACACTATCTCGACGCGCACAGGCCGCCTCTGGCCGACACAGTCGCTGAGCTTGCCACGTCTACGCTCAAGCAAGACCCAAGCGCCGGCGTCATGCATTATTCAAATGCGGGCATCGCGGTGGTTGGTATGGTGATCGAGCGGGCAACTCGCAAGAACTATGCCGACTACATCACCGAGAACATTCTGATGCCGCTCGGCATGAGCGACACATCCTCGGGCATGGCGCCAGGTATCCGCGTGCGCCTTGCCCCGGCCGACATGTGGACGCTGGACGGCGATAGCCCCGCGCCGGTGTTCAGCTTGGGCGGCTCGCCGGCGGGCAACATTTTTTCCACCACAGCTGACATGGCAAATTATGCGCAATGCCTATTGAGAGGCGGGTTTGCACCGGACGGAAACGCCATCATCAGTCCCGCTTCATTGCGCGAAATGTGGACCCCCATCGGCAAGCGGCCTGCCGGCCATGACAAAGCTTTGAACGGCTATGGCCTGTGCTTCGGCATAGGCGACATGGACGGCTGGACATCCGTCGGGCATGGCGGTGCGGTCTACGGTTATGCGTCGCAGATGATGCTGCTGCCGCAAGCCGGGGTCGGTGTACTCATCTTCGCGACGCTGGATTTCGCCAATCAAATCGCCTCCCGTCTTGCCGGGGATGGTCTGCGCATCGCCCTCGCGGAGCGAGGAATGGGCAAGCTGCCGCAGCGTACCCAGACCCCGCCGCCCATCACCGAGGATCAATTCTCAACTTTGCCCGGGCTTTATCGGCATGAGACAAGCGGCGAGGTCGTGGAGGTCAAGGAGAAGGGCGGCAAGCTCTATCTCATGGGCGAGGGCGTGCCTCTGCAGATTCGTCCCGTATCCGGCAATGATTTCGTTATCGACGGGCGCATCTACGGTCGCGGGGCGGACTATCCGCACATGAACGTTTCCTTTCCCGCTGCCGACGAACTCATCTGGAAGGGGGAGGGCTGGTCGAGGGTCGATGCCTTGCCTGTCGAAAGGATACCAGCCGAAATTGTGCCGCATCTCGGTGAATACGGGCCAGATTTCAACATCACCTACCTCACATACAGCCACGGCCAACTGAAGTGTCTGATAGAGTATTTCTGTACGCACACTTGCGAGCCGGTGGATGCTAGTCGCTTTCGCATGCGCGGCCTGCTTTATGAGGAGGAAATCCTCGAGCTTGACGCTGTCGACGAGAACGGGCATCGCGGCATCCGGGTCGGACCGATGTTCCTTGAGCGCAGGCAGGCCGAAGGCTGACCATGGTTACGCCGGTCTCAATGGAAACGCCGCTCGGCGCGCGTATGCGGATAAATGGCCGTGAGGTCGATTACTTTTGCGGCACCAGCTATTTCTGCCTGCATGGCCATCCGGAGGTGATCGAGGCCGCATGCGCGGCCACACGGCAGTTCGGCCTTGGTCCAGGCACTCTGGCGCAAATGCAGGTCTATGCCGATCTGGAGCGCCGACTTTGCGATTGGTTCGGGACCGAGAAGGTCGTGACTATGATATCGGGCTATTCCAGCCCGATGGCGATGCTGCAGGGGCTGCGCGACGATTTCGACCTCATCTTCATCGATGAGGCGACCCATTACAGCGCGCGCGATGCAATACCCTCGCTCAACAAACCCGTTCATCGCTTCCGCCATCTCGATGCCGACAGCCTTGCCAAGCAACTCTTGCGCCACATGGCGCCGCAACAGCGTGCGTCAGTGGTGACCGACGGCGTTTTCCCGTCCACCGGCGGTCTTGCTCCCTTGGCAGACTACAGGAAAGCCATGGAGTCCTATGAGGGCTCCATACTGTGCGTTGATGACTCTCATGGGGTTGGCGTCCTGGGGGGGAGCGGACGTGGTTCCCTGCAGCATGCGGGCCTTGAGGGCGAGGGGAATTTCTTTGCTGGAACCCTCAGCAAAGCGTTCGGCGCGCTTGGTGGTATCGTTCCTGCAAATGCATCGCTTGCCGACAGGATCAAAAGCAACGCCATGATTCTACGTGGTGCATCACTGCCTCCACCAGGAGCGGCCGCGGCCGCGATCACTGCCATGCGATTGCTGGAAACGACGCCACAGATGCGCACAAACCTCGAACGCAATGTGAAGCATATGCGCGGCGGCCTCCGCGGCCTGGGTTTCGAGATCGAGGATACCCCGGTTCCTATCGTCTCGGTGCGTGGAGACGTGGATCTTGAACGAATTCATGCAGAACTCGACAAACGCGACATCGTGGTGAAGGTCACGCCGGCATCTGGCTACTCGGATGCGCCTGACGTACCTACGATGAGGCTTGCCGTGTTTTCACAGCATACGCCGCAGCAGATCGACCGGCTGCTATCGTCGATAGCCGAACTTCTATGAGATTGAGAAAGGCAAGGTTATGAAGGTATTCATCAGCGCCGATATTGAGGGCACGGCAGGCATCACCAACTGGGATGAGGCGCGCAAGGGGAACCCAGATTACGCCGAGTTCCGGGAATACATGACCGACGAATTGGTCGCGGCGTGCGAGGGTGCCAAGGCAGCTGGCGCCACCGAGGTGGTCGTCAAGGACGCCCATTCGACCGCCCGTAACCTAATCCTTTCCAAACTGCCGACCTATGTGCGGATCGTACGCGGCTGGAGCGGACACCCAGACGCGATGATGTTCGGCATCGATGGAAGCTTCCATGCAGCGCTCTATACGGGCTACCACAACAAGGCTGGCACCGACACCAACCCACTGGCGCACACGCTGACCGGGACCGTCTCAAGGCTGCTTATCAATGGGGAGGTCGCATCTGAATACACGCTGAACTCGCACTGCGCGGCCCGCTACGGCGTGCCCTCGGTTTTCCTTTCGGGTGACGCAGGTATGTGCGCGGAGGCAAAAGAACTGGTGCCGGATATCGCCACTGTCGCCACCAGTGAGGGTTTTGGCCCAGCCACGTCGTCATTGTCGCCGCAAGCTGCGGTGAGGGCCATTCGCGACGGGGTTGAGGCTGCGCTGTCACGCGACTTGTCGAAATGCTTGCCGAAGCTGGCGGAGAGTTTCGAACTTGTGGTTGAGTACACCAACCCCATCGACGCGTATCGGGGAAGCTGGTATCCGGGCATCGAGCATCCCGCAGCGCGGACGCTTCGCTTCAAAGCCAACAATTTCTTCGACATCCAGCGCGCCATAAGGTTCGTTGTTTGACGCGCAGGAGTTGCGGCGACGGCCCACCCGTACCCGCAGGCGCCATAGCCTCGCTCCCCCAATCGCGCCGGTGGAGACGCTGCGGCCGCCACCTGGCTGCGCCGTCAATCCCCGTTGCCCTGCGGCATTAGACGCCTGCCGCCTGGGCGACATTCCGGATTTCACGCCGGTTGTCATTTGCTAGACCAAGGTCGATAGAATGAGCCAAAACCCCTTTATGGTCGGGACCCTGGAGCAGAACACGATTGTCGTTCGTGTCGGTCACGACCCCGACGCGCCGCACATCGGCACGCTCACCATCGACGACTGGACGGTAAAATGCGCCGTCGGACGCAACGGCCTGGTCGAGCCGCAGCACAAGCGCGAGAGCGACGGCAAGACGCCCATCGGCCGCTATCCGCTGCGCTACGGCTTCTATGATCCGGACGTTTTCGGCGATGAGCCGCGGGGCTTCGATTTTCCGTTCTTGCCCAAGCCACCGAACTATCGGTGGATCGAGGATCGCGACAGCCCGTTCTACAACCAGCTCGTTTTCGAAACCGACGAAACCCAGCCTTCGCGGCGCGGCGAGCGGCTCTTCGACCTGTTCATCCCGGTCGGCTGGAACGATTCCATTACGGCTGCCGCCGGCGGTTCCGCCATCTTCATGCATGCCGCGCGTCCCGATTATTCCGGCACGGCCGGATGCGTGGTCGTCGCGCATGGCGACCTTCTGGAACTGGGCCGCAGGCTCCGCCCGGGCATGGTGATAGACATCGCACCGCTGAACCACGCTGCCAGGCCTCTTGCGGCGCTGGTCGCCGAGGCTCCGCAATCGATTGAAAGCGTGACATTCCACGGACTTCGGCCAGGGCCGAAAGTCATCGTCACCGGAGCCGTACATGGCAACGAGCCGGCAGGCCCCTATGCCATCTCTCGCCTGATCGCCGAATTCCGCACCGGTGCGCGGCAACTGGAGCGCGGCACGCTGACCTTCGTGCCGGTGGTCAACGGGCTAGCCTTCCGCCAGCACACGCGCATGGGCGATCGCAACCTCAACCGCGACATGTTCGAAAGCGCCATCCCGCAGGACAATGAGGATCGCGTGGCCAATGTACTGTGCCCGCTTCTGCGCGCGCATGACGTGCTCATCGACCTGCATTCGTTCAGCGGCGAGGGCGAAGCCTTTGGCCTGATCGGACCGAAGGACAATACCGGCCCGCTGGAGCCCTTCGCGCATGCCGATGCGGAAGTCGCGCTCGTGAAGGCGATGAACCTGCCGCTGGTGGTGCATGGCTGGCTCGCCGGACATGAAAAGGCCCTTCGGCAGAAGCAGGCGGCTGGTGTCACCGGCCTGTCGTCGCTCCACGGTGTCGGCACGACCGAGTTCATGCGGTTTGCCGGCGGCTATGGTGTCACGGTGGAATGCGGTCAGCATCTCGCGCCTGACGCTCCGCAGGTGGGCTATGACTGCGTCGTCAACGGGCTGGCGCATCTGGGGATGATCTCCTCGCCCGCTCCGGAAATAAGGCTCCCACGCGCGCTGGAGATCACCGATGTCATCTTAGCCGACCATGAAGAGGACCGGCTGGTACGCCAGTTTGGCACCGGCGAGGAGATAAGCGAGGGCGATGTGATCGGCTTTCGCGCAGACGGCGGAAAAATCGTCGCGCCTTATGACGGCGCCGTCATTTTCGCGGGCAAGACCGCCACGGTGAACACCGAACTCTGCTATCTGTGCAAGATCAGTTCACGGCTCGGATAGCGGGTTGCATCGCAAAATGTCACCCGGAGACGCCGGCAGCCCGTCAGGCGCCGCTCGCGCAGCGGGAACTTGAACAGTAGTCAGATTAGTTCTGCGGGCGTGTTCTAGGCGCGCCGTGCCTGGGTCACGCTGCCCCACGGCGTTCCTATGCGCGACGGCCTTGTCGGTCCGTCGCGTGCGCGCAATACAGGGGAATTGGGGCGATCTCGTATCAAACTGCTGTCTGAAGCAAATGTCGGTATCGGTGGTTGCTAGCCCCGCAACCAAATACCAACACTCCCGCGCGACCCCCGCCGGGAGTGTTTTTGTTTGGTGGCTTGCCCGCAGTGTGGCGTGCGAGCCAATTGATGAGCGTGCCCAACTCGCCATACAGATGAGGAAGCTGATCGCGCTTGCGTTTCTGGCCTTCGCGCTGCTCGGGGGCATGACCGCCGTGAGCAGCCAATTCGCGCCGCCGTCCTGCGCCGATCCAAACAGCGGCGGTGGCGGTGGAAGTGGGGGCTGAGCCGGAAGCAGGATTCACCGCCGAGGTTCATTTGAAGGCTTATCGATGCCGTCCATGTCCTCGTAGATTTCGACCATCAGGGCGTTTCGCGCACCCTCGGTCTTCTTCAAATCTAGGACGTGGACCTGGCTAAGCTTGATGTGGACGTCATCCTGTCGGAAAGGGAGGACTCCAGCGTCGATCCGCCGTTGCAGCAGCACGAGATCAATCCCGAGAATATCGGCCGCTTCCTCCGGTGTGATCTCCCGACCAGCGAATCCGGGCGCCGGCCCTTCCGTGCCAAGCAGCCGTTCTCCATTGCCGAACTCGACCTCAAGGCTTTCGATCAAAGCCTGCTCGTCATCTGTCAGCTCGTCTTGGTAGATGAACCGCCAGTTGGCCGATACAGCTCCCATGCAATCTCGCGATCGATGGGCTGGGCCGGGTTCCTGTTCCAACAGAGGCTAGCGAGGCCGGGGAAGTCCGCCGGGACGATTTTCGCTTCCATGTCCCTACACCTTGCCGAGTTCGTCGGGTTTTACCCCGAGGGCGTAAGCCAGAGCTGTCTTGCCATTATCGGACATCAGCCCGATGCCGTAGACAATGGCCTCCTGCCACGCTGGCCCGCGATCCCATGCTTCTCGGTAGGCATCGGCCAGAAGATCGCCTTGGCGCGTGTCTATCAGCGCCTCACAGAGCAGCGAGGCTTGCAGGGCGTCCTTGTCCCGCTTCGCTCTCCCAAGCCCGTCCTTGCTCCTCCTAGAGGCCACGATGAGCTTATGGACGGCATACCGCTCGGGAGCGGGGACGTTGACCGATACGCCCTCCCGGTGCAGCAGCACGGTCCTGACAGGCTCGTAGATCAAAAAATCGAGGAACCGGAGGTTTTCCGCCGACGCGCCGCCAAGGGCAAGCATAGGGGAGGGCTTGCCCGCATAGTCATCCGACCCCCGGTTGCCCGTCAGAAACTCCACCCGATAGCTTTGCGCATTCTGGAAGGCGACGACCTTCACCTTGTCGGCCTGATGCGGGATCGCACGGAATGTCGGATCGACGCTTTGCAGGACGTCTAGAATGGGCGGCAGGCTGTCTTCGACCCCAGCCGAGATCGCGAAGTCCTGGGCGTAGTCCGCATCGCCCGTTTGGAGGGCAGTATTAGGGAGACGGACACCGAGATAGCCTGAATAGCAGCCAAAGGCCACGGAGCCGACCAATACGGCCCGGAGGCGAAATAGGCCAGCATCCGCGAGAGCTTTGGTGATGTCGCCCGCGAAGCGGTCAGGGGACGCCAAGCCACCGCTACGTCGAAGCATCCCTACGAGATTCCGGCGCTCGCGGAGGTCGTCTTTGATTTCCCGATGGGCCTTCACCCGAGACGTGATCTCTTCATCGGATTCCGGCCCCACATAACGCCGCTTGTCGCCCTCGGGCGTGGGGAATTCGAAATACCAGTAGCCTTTTCCCTTCACGGGCACGTTGACGAACCGACCGTCCAACGAGAAGTCGGCCTGAAACTGGTGGGCGTCGAAGGACCGCTGCGCGAGTTTAGCGAACGCCGTGCGATACACCAGGTCGATCTGCTTCATCTGTTTGCGATCCTCTGCGGCGGCTTTCGAGAGGGCTGTGGCCTCTTCCTTGATTTCGAATTCGGATGACTTGTGTTCAAGGCCGCCAAACCGACCTTCGGCAGCCATGTCCGCCGTCGCCTTTTCGAGCGCCATCCTCGCTCGATCGGCTTTCGGGGCGTCCTATCGTTCAATCTCGACGCACTCCAGGCACAGATGACGATCCTTTGTTGGGGTCATGCTGCTGAAGGGTGCGCCGTCCTTGAGGACAGCTTCGGCGGGATTTTTACCGCAACGTTCGCAGATGCCGAGACCACTACTCATTGCTCGAGGCCTTCCAGTTATAAGGAATTAGCAAAACCTTTATAACTCCGCCGCCTTTTCTCCGCAACGGCCTGAAAGCGGGCACAGCCGTCTCTCTCCGATCTCCTGTTATAAGGAACTTTCAAATCCCGTATAACTCTCTGGTTCTTTGTTCGGAACGGCCTGAAAGAGCGGGCTTCCTTTCGGATGCTTCACTTTGATGTATTCCGGCGTGCAAGATTGACCCCGTTGGCGGGGTAATCGGCGTCCAATTTTGACCCCCCTCAGATTTCGTCTGACCATCTGCCTTTTGACGGCGGACGGAGAGGGAGTTGAAGCGAGTGGATACGATTGCGCGTGTTCGCCGGGCCTTCCATGTGCAGGGTTGGTCGGTGAAGAAGATCGTCCGGGAACTGCATGTGTCGCGCAACACGGTCCGCAAGATACTGCGCTCCGATGAGACCGATTTCTCCCGGGAGCGGCAGCCGGTGCCGAAGACCGGGGCTTGGAAGGGTGAGAACGAGCGGTTCTTAGCAGCCAATGAAGGCAAGCCGTCGCGTGAGCGGCTGACGCTGATCCGGATTTACGAAGAGCTTCGGGCGCTCGGCTACGACGGCAGCTATGACGCAATCCGCCGATATGCCAAGAGCTGGTCGAAGAACCGCGGAGCCGTGACGGCCGAGGCCTATGACCCATGAACCGGTCGCCGACTGCGCACGCTATGACAGCCTGAGGAGGGCAAGCTGATGGAACGCACGCAGGTTCTTGAACTGATGAGCACCTTGAAGCTCTATGGCATGCGCAGCGCCTATGACGAGATCATTGCAATGGGATCAAGCGCCAGCACGAGCCGCCGCGTATCGTCGGCGATCTCCTGCAATCCGAGATCGCCGAGAAGCAGGCCAGGTCGATCCGATACCAACTGAGCATCGCCAAACTGCCACTCGCCAAGGACGACTTCGAGTTTGCCAACACTCCCGTCAATGAATCCCTGGTCCGGGAGCTTGCTACCGGCACCTTCGTCGCCGACCAGCGCAATGTCGTCCTCGTCGGCGGCACTGGAACGGGAAAGAGCCATCTGGCCATAGCCATCGCACGAGCGCTCATCCGCACCGGCACACGCGGTCGGTTCTTCAATGTCGTCGACCTCGTCAATCGACTGGAAGTCGACTCGCGAGAAATGCTGCGGGGAGGGCTCCGAGTCGGCATTTGGATGCCTGATTCCGGCCCTGTTTGCTTTTGTTCGGCTCGTCGAGCCCGGGTGCGCCCATCATCGGACAGGTGCCCGCTTCGACCTTCCGCAGGGATTTGCTGGGGTTTGGGATTTGTGTCGTAAAAAGTTCAAACGGGGAGCAGATTGGCGTTGACAGTTTGGGAGGTTGGAGCCATATAGGCCTCAACAACGAGGGCGGTGCGCCG
>NZ_JARXVF010000014.1 GCF_029892515.1 Pseudaminobacter soli (ex Li et al. 2025)
GGCACCGAGATGGTGATGCCGGGCGACAACATCACCGTCGACGTGACGCTGATCGTGCCGATCGCCATGGAAGAGAAGCTGCGCTTCGCTATCCGCGAAGGCGGCCGCACCGTCGGCGCCGGCGTCGTCGTGAGCATCACCGAGTAATAAGAACAACCGATCTGTCGCGGGCGCGGATAGACGCCCGCGCCGCGCCAGAACAAGGAAATGACGATGAACGGACAGAATATCCGCATCCGCCTCAAAGCGTTCGACCACCGGGTTCTCGATGCCTCGACGCGCGAGATCGTTTCGACGGCCAAGCGCACCGGTGCCAACGTTCGCGGCCCCATTCCGCTGCCGACGCGGATTGAGAAATTCACTGTCAACCGCTCGCCGCACGTCGACAAGAAGAGCCGCGAGCAGTTCGAAATGCGCACGCACAAGCGACTGCTTGATATCGTGGATCCGACCCCGCAGACCGTTGATGCTCTGATGAAGCTCGACCTGGCTGCCGGCGTCGACGTCGAGATCAAGCTCTAAGGCGAGTGAAAAGAGGCGTGGAGGGGCGAAAGCCCCGACAGGGAACTCTGAAAAGGAAATTGAACCGATGCGTTCAGGTGTTATCGCACAGAAGTTGGGCATGACCCGCGTCTATAACGACGCTGGCGAGCATGTGCCCGTTACGGTTCTCCGCATGGAGAACTGCCAGGTCGTGGCGCAGCGCACGAAAGAAAAGAACGGCTACTCCGCCGTTCAGCTCGGCGTCGGCCTGTCCAAGGTCAAGAATACGTCGAAGGCCATGCGCGGTCACTTCGCCGCTGCCTCCGTCGAGCCGAAGGCCAAGCTTGCCGAGTTCCGCGTGTCGGACGAGAACATGCTTGACGTCGGTGCAGAGATCACGGTTGACCATTTCGTCGCCGGCCAGAAGGTCGACGTCACCGGTACCAGCACCGGTAAGGGTTTCCAGGGTGTCATGAAGCGCCACAACTTCGGTGGTGGTCGCGCCTCCCACGGTAACTCGGTGTCGCACCGTTCGCACGGTTCTACCGGTCAGCGCCAGGACCCCGGCAAGGTGTTCAAGGGCAAGAAGATGGCCGGCCACATGGGCGCCACCCGCGTCACCACTCAGAACGTCGAGGTCGTTTCCACCGACACCGATCGTGGCCTGATCCTGATCCGCGGCGCCGTTCCGGGCACCAAGGGCGCCTGGATCCTGGTCCGCGACGCGGTCAAGGAAGCGCTTCCCGAGAACGCTCCGAAGCCGGCCGGCATTCGTGCCGCGCAGAAGAATGAAGCTTCGGCCAAGGAAGGAGCCGAATAATGGATCTCAAGATTTCTACGCTTGGCGGCGAAGATGCCGGCAAGGTGAAACTCTCCGAGGAGATTTTCGGCCTTGACCCCCGCGAGGACATTCTGCAGCGCGTCGTGCGTTGGCAGCTGGCCAAGAAGCAGCAGGGCACCCACAAGATCAAGGGCCGCGCGGAAATCGCCCGCACCGGCGCCAAGATGTACAAGCAGAAGGGTACGGGCCGCGCCCGTCACTCGTCGGCTCGCGCTCCGCAGTTCCGCGGCGGTGGCAAGGCGCACGGCCCGGTCGTTCGCAGCCATGAGCACGACCTGCCCAAGAAGGTCCGTGCCCTCGGCCTGAAGCTCGCTCTCTCGGCCAAGGCCAAGGCGTCGAACCTGATCATCATCGATGATCTGGCGATCACCGAAGCCAAGACCAAGGCGCTGGTCGCCAGCTTCGCGAAGCTCGGCCTGACCAACGCTCTGGTGATCGGCGGTGCCGAGCTTGACGTGAACTTCAAGCGCGCTGCGTCGAACATCCCGAACATCGATGTCCTGCCGATCCAGGGCATCAACGTCTACGATATTCTGCGCCGCGGCACGCTGGTCCTTTCGAAGGCCGCCGTCGAGGCCCTCGAGGAGCGCTTCAAATGACGGATCTTCGCCACTATGACGTGATCGTCAGCCCGGTGATCACCGAAAAGTCGACCATGGCTTCGGAAGCCAACCAGGTCGTTTTCAATGTCGCTCGCAAGGCGACGAAGCCGGAAATCAAGGCCGCGATCGAAGCGCTGTTCAGCGTCAAGGTCACGGCGGTCAACACCCTGGTCCGCAAGGGCAAGGTGAAGCGCTTCCGTGGCACGATTGGCCAGCAGAGCGATGTCAAGAAGGCGGTTGTGACGCTGGCCGAAGGCCAGTCGATCGACGTCGCGACGGGTCTCTGAGCTAGGTCGCGAGGACAGAACAATGGCACTTAAGAAATTTAAGCCGGTAACGCCTGGCACCCGTCAGCTGGTCATCGTCGACCGCTCGGGCCTTTACAAGGGCAAGCCCGTCAAGGGCTTGACCGAAGGTCTGACCAAGTCGGGCGGCCGCAACAACTACGGTCGTATTACGGCCCGCTTCATCGGCGGCGGCCACAAGCGTTCGTACCGCATCATCGACTTCAAGCGTCGCAAGCTTGACGTCGCCGGCACGGTCGAGCGTCTTGAATACGATCCGAACCGCACCGCCTTCATCGCGCTGATCAAGTACGAGGACGGCGAGCTGAGCTACATCCTTGCTCCGCAGCGTCTCCATGCAGGTGACAAGGTCATCGCCAGCGAGAGCGCCGACGTCAAGCCGGGCAACGCGATGCCGCTGTCGGCGATGCCGGTTGGCACGATCGTGCACAACATCGAGCTGAAGCCGGGCAAGGGCGGTCAGATCGCCCGTTCGGCTGGCGCCTACGCCCAGCTGGTCGGTCGTGACCAGGGCATGGCCATCCTGCGCCTCAACTCGGGTGAGCAGCGCATCGTCCATGGTTCGTGCTTCGCCACCGTTGGCGCCGTGTCCAACCCGGACCACGCCAACATCAACGACGGCAAGGCCGGCCGCACGGTCTGGCGCGGCAAGCGCCCGCACAACCGCGGCGTGACCATGAACCCGGTCGACCACCCGCACGGCGGTGGTGAAGGCCGCACCTCGGGCGGTCGCCACCCGGTCACCCCGTGGGGCAAGCCGACCAAGGGCAAGAAGACGCGGTCCAACAAGGCGACCGACAAGTTCATCGTGCGCTCGCGCCATCAGCGCAAGAGCTAAAGAAAGGTAGTCTGACGTGACCCGTTCAGTTTGGAAAGGCCCGTTCGTCGACGGCTTTCTGCTCAAGAAGGCAGAGAAAGTGCGCGAGGGTGGCCGCAACGAAGTGATCAAGATGTGGAGCCGTCGCTCCACCGTCCTGCCGCAGTTTGTCGGCCTGACCTTCGGCGTCTACAACGGCCAGAAGCATATCCCGGTCTCCGTGTCCGAAGACATGGTCGGCCACAAGTTCGGTGAATTCGCTCCGACGCGGACCTACTACGGCCACGGCGCGGACAAGAAGGCGAAGAGGAAGTAACAATGGGCAAGGCCAAAGCTCCGCGCAGGCTTGCTGACAACGAGGCACGTGCCGTTCTGCGCACGATCCGCGTCAGCCCCCAGAAGCTGAACCTGGTTGCGGCACTGATCCGCGGCAAGAAGGTCGGCACCGCGCTGTCGGATCTGGAATTTTCTCGTAAGCGCATCGCCGACACTGTCAAGAAGACGCTCGAATCGGCTATTGCGAACGCCGAGAACAATCATGACCTCGATGTCGACTCCCTCGTCGTAGCCGAGGCTTATGTCGGCAAGTCGATCGTGATGAAGCGTTTCCATGCCCGTGGCCGCGGCCGCGCCAGCCGCATCGAAAAGCCGTTTTCGCATCTCACGATCGTGGTTCGTGAAGTTGAAGAGAAAGGGGAGGCCGCCTGATGGGTCAGAAAATCAATCCGATCGGTCTGCGCCTCGGCATCAACCGCACCTGGGATTCGCGTTGGTACGCGAACACCAACGAGTACGGCAAGCTGCTGCACGAAGACCTCAAGATCCGCAAGTATCTCGAGGAAGAGCTGAAGCAGGCTGCGATCTCCAAGGTTGTCATCGAGCGTCCGCACAAGAAGTGCCGCGTCACGATCCACGCCGCCCGTCCTGGCCTGATCATCGGCAAGAAGGGCGCGGACATCGAGAAGCTGCGCAAGAAGCTGACCGAGATGACGAAGGCGGAAACGCACCTCAACATCGTCGAGGTTCGCAAGCCGGAGACCGATGCCACGCTGGTCGCTCAGTCGATCGCTCAGCAGCTCGAGCGCCGCATCGCCTTCCGTCGCGCCATGAAGCGCGCCGTGCAGTCGGCCATGCGTCTCGGCGCCGAAGGCATCCGTATCAACTGCTCGGGGCGTCTGGGTGGTGCTGAAATCGCTCGTATGGAGTGGTACCGCGAAGGTCGCGTTCCGCTGCACACGCTGCGCGCGGATGTTGACTATGGCACCGCAGAAGCTAAGACCGCCTACGGTATTTGTGGCGTGAAGGTTTGGGTGTTCAAGGGCGAGATCCTGGAGCACGACCCGATGGCTTCGGAACGCCGCGCGACCGAGGGCGATCACCAGCCGGCCCCCGAACGTGCGCCGCGCCGTCGTGAGAACGCCTGAGAAGCATAGAATTTTGGAGTAAGAACGATGCTGCAGCCAAAGCGCACAAAGTTCCGGAAGCAGTTCAAGGGCCGCATCCACGGCACCGCCAAGGGCGGCACCAACCTCGATTTTGGTGGCTTTGGTCTGAAGGCGTTGGAGCCGAACCGGGTCACCGCCCGCGAGATCGAAGCGGCCCGCCGCGCGATCACGCGTGAAATGAAGCGTCAGGGTCGCGTGTGGATTCGCGTGTTCCCCGACGTTCCGGTCACCTCGAAGCCGACCGAAGTTCGTATGGGTAAGGGCAAGGGCGCTGTCGATTACTGGGCCTGCCGAATCAAGCCCGGCCGCGTGATGTTCGAGATCGACGGCGTGTCCGAGGAAGTTGCGCGTGAAGCGCTCCGCCTCGGCGCTGCCAAGCTCTCGGTCAAGACGCGCTTCGTACAGCGCATTGCCGAATAAGGAAGGTCACGAGTCATGAAAGCCGCAGAAATCCGGTCCAAGACCGCCGACCAGCTGAACGACGAACTTGGCAGCCTGAAGAAGGAGCAGTTCAACCTGCGCTTCCAGAAGGCCACCGGTCAGCTTGAGAAGACCGCCCGCGTGAAGCAGGTCCGCAAGGACATCGCGCGCATCAAGACCATCGCCGCCGAGAAATCGGCCGGCAAGAAGGCTTAAGGACGAAGAACATGCCAAAGCGCATTTTGCAGGGCACTGTCGTCAGCGACAAGAACGACAAGACCGTTGTCGTGAAGGTCGAGCGCCGTTTCACGCATCCGGTCATGAAGAAGACCGTGCGTATGTCGAAGAAGTACAAGGCGCACGACGAGAACAACGCCCACAAGGTCGGCGACCAGGTGTTCATCCAGGAATCGGCTCCGATCTCCAAGGACAAGCGCTGGGTCGTCATCACCGACGCCCAGGCGTCGCAGTAACGAAATATTTGGACAAGCCAGGTAGGGCCCTGCGCACTACCCATGAATAAAGAAGGCGGCCAGTCATGATTCAGATGCAAACAAACCTCGACGTCGCGGACAATTCCGGCGCCCGTCGTGTCATGTGCATCAAGGTGCTGGGCGGTTCGAAGCGGAAGTACGCCTCCGTCGGCGACATCATCGTGGTGTCGATCAAGGAAGCCATTCCGCGCGGCCGCGTTAAGAAGGGTGACGTGATGAAGGCGGTCGTGGTTCGCACGGCCAAGGACATCCGTCGTCCGGACGGCAGCGTGATCCGTTTCGACAAGAACGCAGCTGTTCTCGTCGATAATAAGAAAGAGCCGATCGGCACGCGTATCTTCGGACCGGTTCCGCGCGAACTCCGCGCCAAGAACCACATGAAGATCATCTCGCTCGCGCCGGAAGTGCTGTAAGGAGCCGGAAAAATGCAGAAGATTCGCAAAGGCGACAAGGTCGTCGTCCTCGCCGGCAAGGACAAGGGCCGCTCGGGCGAAGTGCTCCGCGTGATGCCTAAGGACGACAAGGCCGTCGTGCGCGGCGTCAACATGGTGAGCCGCCACCAGAAACAGACCCAGTCCCAAGAGGGCGGGATCATCAGCAAGGAAGCGCCGATCCATTTGTCGAACCTCGCGCTGGCCGACCCCAAGGATGGCAAGCCGACCCGCGTCGGTTTCCGTACCCAGGAAGACGGCACCAAGGTGCGCGTCGCAAAGCGCTCGGGAGAAGTGATCAATGGCTAAGGCAGAGAACCAGCCCCGCCTGCGCAAGGTTTACGAAGAGACCATCCGCAAGGCGCTGTTCGAACAGTTCAAGTACGACAACGAGATGCAGATCCCGCGTCTCGAGAAGATCGTCCTGAACATGGGCGTTGGCGAAGCTACCGCTGATTCGAAGAAGCCCTCGGTTGCCGCTGCTGACCTGGCGCTCATCGCCGGTCAGAAGCCGGTCATCACCCGCGCCCGCAAGTCGATCGCCGGCTTCAAGGTGCGTGAGCAGATGCCGCTCGGCGCCAAGGTTACGCTTCGCAACGAGCGTATGTACGAGTTTCTGGACCGTCTGGTCACGATTGCGCTGCCGCGCGTTCGCGACTTCCGCGGTCTGAACCCGAAAAGCTTTGACGGCCGTGGCAATTACGCTATGGGCATCAAGGAACACATCGTGTTCCCCGAGATCAACTACGACAAGGTAGACCAGATCTGGGGTATGGACATCATCGTTTGTACGACTGCTAAGACGGACGACGAGGCCCGGGCGCTGCTCAAGGCCTTCAACTTCCCCTTCCGGCAGTAACGGCAGCGAGAAAAGGAAAAATCTGAAATGGCAAAGACCAGCTCAGTCGAGAAGAATAACCGGCGCCGGAAGCTTGTGGACCTCAACGCTGCGAAGCGTAAGGCCCTCAAGGTCATCATCATGGACAAGAGTCTTCCGATCGAAGAGCGCTTCCGCGCTCAGCTGAAGCTCGCCGCGATGCCGCGCAATTCTTCCAAGACCCGCATCCGCAATCGTTGCGAGGTCACCGGCCGTCCGCGCGCCTATTATCGCAAACTGAAGATGTCGCGCATTGCATTGCGCGAACTCGGCTCGCTGGGCGCAGTGCCCGGTCTGGTCAAGTCGAGCTGGTAAGGAGCACACGCTATGTCTCTAAGTGATCCTCTCGGCGATATGCTGACCCGCATCCGCAACGCCTACGGCCGCAAGAAGACCAAGGTTTCGACCCCGGCTTCCCGTCTGCGCGCCCGCGTTCTGGAAGTCCTCAAGGCGGAAGGCTATATCCGCGACTACAGCCAGGTCGACTTCGGCAATGGCAAGTCGGAAATCGAGATCGAACTGAAGTACTACGATGGCGCACCGGTCATCCGCGAGATCGCTCGCGTTTCCAAGCCGGGCCGTCGCGTCTACGTTTCGGTCAAGTCGATCCCGCACGTGGCCAATGGCCTCGGCATCTCGATCCTGTCGACGCCGAAGGGCGTGATGGCGGACCATGAAGCGCGCGAACAGAACGTTGGCGGGGAAATCCTCTGCCAGGTGTTCTGATCCGGCGAGCATAAGACAGAAAGAACGAGGACAAAAACATGTCTCGTATTGGCAAGAAACCCGTTCAGGTGCCCGCCGGCGTGACTGCAACCGTCAGCGGTCAGACCGTCACCGCCAAGGGCCCGAAGGGCGAGCTGCAGTTCGTCGTCAACGATGAAGTGCTCGTCAAGTTCGAGGACGGCGAAATCGCCGTCCAGCCGCGTGACGACTCGAAGGAAGCACGCTCCAAGTGGGGCATGTCGCGTACCCAGATCGTCAACATCCTGACCGGTGTGAAGGACGGCTTCGAAAAGAAGCTCGAGATCAGCGGCGTCGGTTACCGTGCCGCGCTGCAGGGCAAGAACCTGCAGCTCGCGCTCGGCTTCTCCCACGACGTTGTCTACCAGACGCCGGAAGGCATCACCATCACCGTGCCGAAGCCGACCGAAATCATCGTGTCCGGCATCGACAAGCAGGCGGTTGGCCAGGTCGCGGCTGAAATCCGCGAGTACCGTGGCCCCGAACCCTACAAGGGCAAGGGCGTCAAGTACGCTGGCGAGACGATCGTCCGCAAAGAAGGCAAGAAGAAGTAATAGTAAGCCGCGGTGCTCGGTCGCGGGAGGCGATTTTATTCGCCTACCGCACATGGCCGTGCCCGTTTCAGAAGGCAAGGAACAACTACAATGGCTTCCAAGGAATCCACCCAGCGCCGCGCCGCGCGCATTCGTCGTCAGCTCAAGAAGGTCTCCGGCGATCGTCTGCGTCTGTCGGTTCATCGTTCGTCGAAGCACATCTACGCTCAGCTCATCGATGATTCGAAGGGCCACACCGTTGCCGCTGCATCGACCCTCGAGGCAGAACTCAAGGGCTCGCTGAAGACCGGCGCCGACACCGCTGCCGCTGCCGCCGTAGGCAAGCTGGTTGCCGAGCGCGCGCTCAAGGCCGGCGCCAAGGAAGTGGTCTTCGACCGCGGACCGTACATCTATCACGGCCGCGTCAAGGCTCTTGCCGACGCCGCTCGTGAGGCTGGCCTCAGCTTCTAAGGACTGGGATCTTGACGAGGCGCGCGGCGCCTCGTCGCACGATCAGCAGTTGCAATAAATCCGGCGACGTTATAGACGCCGGATTTCAATTTTTAACCCGTGCTTCCGGAAAAGAACAAGGATCAGGAAAATGGCACAAGAACGTAGGGACGGCGGTCGCGATCGCGGCCGTGATCGCGAAGAGCGCGAAAGCGAATTCGTCGATAAGCTCGTTCACATCAACCGCGTCGCCAAGGTGGTCAAGGGTGGCCGTCGTTTTGGCTTCGCTGCTCTCGTCGTCGTCGGCGACCAGAAGGGCCGCGTCGGCTTCGGCCACGGCAAGGCTCGCGAAGTGCCGGAGGCTATCCGCAAGGCCACCGAAGCTGCCAAGCGCGACATGATCTTCGTGCCGCTGCGCTCGGGCCGCACGCTGCATCACGACGTTGAAGGCCGCCACGGCGCTGGCCGCGTCCTGCTGCGCACTGCCAAGCCCGGTACCGGTATCATCGCCGGTGGTCCGATGCGCGCTGTCTTCGAGACGCTCGGCATGCACGACGTCGTTGCGAAGTCCATGGGTTCGTCGAACCCGTACAACATGGTTCGCGCAACCTTCGACGCCCTCAAGAGCCAGATGCATCCGAAGGATGTCGCTGCTCAGCGTGGCATCAAGTACTCGGCCCTCCAGGCCCGTCGCGGCGCAGCCGTTGCGGCCGACGAATAAGCCTGACGGGGAAGGATTACGACAATGGCAAAGAACGCTAACAAGACCATCACGGTCGAGCAGATCGGCAGCCCGATCCGCCGTCCGCAGGAACAGCGCGCAACGCTGATCGGCCTCGGCCTCAACAAGATGCATCGTCGCCGCACGCTCGAGGACACTCCGTCTGTGCGCGGCATGATCGCCACCGTGGCTCATCTCGTCCGCGTCGTCGACGAGAAGTAAGCCGGACGCAGGAGAAGAACGATGAAACTCAACGAACTGCGTGACAACGAAGGCGCCACTCACTCGAAGAAGCGCCTTGGTCGTGGTATCGGCTCGGGCTCGGGCAAGACCGGTGGCCGCGGCGTCAAGGGTCAGAAGTCCCGTTCGGGCGTCGCGATCAATGGCTTCGAGGGTGGCCAGATGCCGCTCTATCGTCGCCTGCCGAAGCGCGGCTTCACCAACATCTTCGCGAAGGAATTCGTGACGGTGTCGCTGGGCCGCATCCAGGCTGCGATCGACGCCAACAAGCTCGACGCCAAGGAGACCGTGACGGCTGAAGTCCTGGTCAACGCCGGCGTGATTCGCCGCGCCAAGGACGGCGTCCGCCTCCTGAGCGACGGCGAGCTGAAGGCAAAGGTCTCCTTCGATCTGGCCGGCGCCTCCAAGGCTGCCGTCGAGAAGGTCGAGAAGGCCGGCGGCTCGGTGAAGCTGCCTGAGGCGGCTTCCGCCGAATAACAATCCGTGATCAAGCGGCTGCCCAGTAGGGTGGCCGCTTGCATCTTTACCGCCCGAAGCCTATTTCGAGGCTTCGTCGACACGTGCCCGCCTCGTGCGGGCTTTCGAACGTGAGCTAGCGGAGAATTTGCATGGCATCGGCTGCTGAGCAACTTGCATCAAATCTGAATTTCGCAGCCTTCGCCAAGGCCGAAGACCTGAAGAAGCGCATCTGGTTTACCCTCGGCGCGCTGCTCGTTTATCGACTCGGCACCTATATTCCGCTTCCCGGCATCAATCCGGAAGCCTTTGCCCATGCCTTCACCCAGCAGTCGGGTGGCGTGCTGGGCATGTTCAACATGTTCGCCGGTGGCGCCGTTGGCCGTATGGCCATCTTTGCGCTCGGCATCATGCCCTACATCTCCGCCTCCATCATCATGCAGCTGATGACGTCGGTCATTCCGTCGCTCGAAGCGCTGAAGAAGGAAGGCGAGCAGGGCCGCAAGATCATCAATCAGTACACCCGCTACGGCACGGTGCTCCTCGCGCTCGTCCAGGCCTACGGTATTTCGGTCGGACTTGAGAGCGGCAACGGCATCGTCACCGATCCGGGCATGTTCTTCCGCGCCTCGACGGTCATCACGCTCGTCGGCGGCACCATGTTCCTGATGTGGCTCGGCGAGCAGATCACGGCGCGCGGCATCGGTAACGGCATTTCGCTGATCATCTTCTCCGGCATCGTGGCCGGCCTGCCGCACGCCATCGGCGGCACGCTGGAACTGGGCCGCACCGGCGCCCTGTCGACCGGCCTGATCATCGGCATCATCATCCTGGCCGTCGTCGTCATCGCCGCGATCGTGTTCTTCGAGCGCGCCCAGCGTCGCCTTCTGATCCAGTATCCGAAGCGCCAGGTCGGCAACCGCATGTTCCAGGGCGACACCTCGCACCTGCCGCTGAAGCTGAACACCTCGGGCGTCATCCCGCCGATCTTCGCGTCGTCGCTGCTGCTGCTGCCGGCCACCATTGCTGGCTTCTCCAACTCGCAGTCGATGCCGGGTTGGGCGAGCAGCATCCTGTCCGCGCTCGGCCACGGCCAGCCGCTCTACATGCTCTTCTACGCCTCGATGATCGTGTTCTTCGCGTTCTTCTACACGGCGATCGTCTTCAATCCGAAGGAGACCGCCGACCAGCTGAAGAAGCATTCCGGCTTTATCCCCGGTTATCGTCCCGGCGAGCGTACGGCCGAGTACATCGACTATGTGCTTACGCGCATCACCGTCATTGGCGCCATTTACCTCGTTCTCGTGTGTCTTCTGCCTGAATTTCTGATTTCGGCGACCGGCGTGCCGTTCTATCTCGGCGGTACTTCTCTGCTGATCGTCGTAAGTGTCACACTTGACACAGTTGCACAGATTCAGGGACATCTGATTGCCCATCAGTATGAAGGGTTGATCAAGAAGTCGAAGCTCCGCGGGGGCAAGAGGGGAAGATGAGGCTGATACTGCTCGGACCGCCCGGGGCGGGTAAGGGAACGCAAGCGCAGCGCTTGGTTGAGAAGCACGGCATACCGCAACTGTCGACCGGCGACATGCTGCGTGCGGCTGTGAAGGCGGGCACCGAAGTCGGCAAGCGCGCCAAGGCCGTGATGGATGCAGGACAGCTCGTCTCCGACGAGATCGTCAACCAGATCGTCTCCGAGCGCGTCGACGAGCCGGATTGCCGCAAAGGCTTCATCCTCGACGGCTATCCGCGCACCGTTCCGCAGGCCGAGGCTTTGACCGGGATCCTGGCAGGGAAGGGGCAGGGCCTCGACGCCGTGATCGAGCTCAAGGTCAACGAATCTGCGCTGCTGAAGCGCATTGAGAATCGCGTCGCCGAGACCATCGCCGCAGGCGGTCAGGTCCGGGCGGACGACAATCCCGAGTCGTTCAAGAAGCGCCTCGACGAGTATCGTGAGAAGACCGCTCCGCTGTCGGCCTATTATGCCGGCACGGGCGAGTTGAAGACGATCGACGGCATGGCGGACATGGATACCGTGACCGCCGAGATCGAGAATATCCTCGGAGAAGCCGCTGCACGCGCCCGATAAGGGTGTCGCAGTTGACTAATTCGGTCTTGTGGACTATAGCGGCGCGTCTCCCAATCTGGCGCGATCCGCCTGGTCCCTTGAGGACATGCCGATCGTATTGAAGAAGGAACACCCGCAAGGGCCGGCCTCCACCGGACGCGGGGCAACGCAATCGCCGGTATTACCGGCTTAGATGGAGAAGAAGATGGCCCGTATAGCTGGCGTCAATATCCCGACCAACAAGCGCGTGATCATTGCGCTTCAGTACATCCACGGCATCGGCGCGAAGTTCGCTTCCGAGATCGTTGAGAAGGTAGGCATCCCGGCCGATCGCCGCGTCAACCAGCTCACGGACGCTGAAGTTCTGGCAATCCGCGAAACCATCGACCGCGACTACCAGGTTGAAGGCGACCTGCGCCGCGAAGTTTCGATGAACATCAAGCGTCTGATGGACCTCGGCTGCTACCGCGGCCTGCGTCATCGCCGCTCGCTGCCGGTCCGCGGCCAGCGCACGCACACCAACGCGCGCACCCGCAAGGGCCCTGCAAAGGCCATCGCCGGCAAGAAGAAGTAAGATCTTTTGGTGCAATGCGGCCAGCGAATGGGATTTCCCGCTCGCTGGTCGTTGTTTCATCAATGGGATCTTAGGTGTAGCCGCTGGAGTTACGGCGGCGTAGAGATCACTTGAAAGGACAAAAATGGCCAAGGAAGCCGCACGTATTCGCCGTCGCGAACGTAAGAACATTTCGTCGGGTGTCGCCCACGTCAACTCGACCTTCAACAACACGATGATCACCATCACCGACGCGCAGGGCAATACCATTGCCTGGTCGTCGGCCGGCGCTCAGGGTTTCAAGGGTTCGCGTAAGTCGACCCCGTTCGCTGCCCAGATGGCTGCCGAAGATGTCGCCAAGAAGGCGCAGGAACATGGCATGCGCACGCTCGAGGTCGAGGTTTGCGGTCCGGGTTCGGGTCGTGAATCGGCTCTGCGCGCTCTGCAGGCTGGCGGTTTCACCATCACGTCGATCCGCGACGTGACGCCGATCCCGCACAATGGCTGCCGTCCGCGCAAGAAGCGCCGCGTCTAAGTTCATTGTTTTAATGCCGCATGGGCGCAATTCCGCGCTCATGCGGTTTTTCCAGATCGCCTGTCACGATTGGATAGTGCAGGGAACCGGAAGGATGACAAGATGATCCAGAAAAACTGGCAGGAACTGATCAAGCCCAACAAGATCGAGTTCTCGTCCAAGGGCAAGACACTGACGACGCTGGTCGCAGAGCCGCTCGAGCGTGGTTTCGGCCTCACTCTCGGCAACGCGCTTCGTCGCGTGCTGCTTTCGTCGCTGCGCGGCGCCGCTGTTACGGCCGTGCAGATCGATGGCGTGCTGCATGAGTTCTCCTCGATCGGCGGCGTGCGTGAAGACGTCACCGACATCGTGCTGAACATCAAGGAAATCGCTATCCGCATGGAAGGCGATGGCCCCAAGCGCATGGTCGTTCGCAAGCAGGGCCCTGGCCCGGTGCTGGCAGGCGACATCCAGACCGTGGGTGATGTCGAGATTCTCAATCCCGACCACATCATCTGCACCCTGGACGAGGGCGCTGAGATCCGCATGGAGTTCACCGTCGATACGGGCAAGGGCTACGTGCCGGCTGACCGCAATCGCGCCGAAGACGCTCCGATCGGGCTCATCCCGGTCGACAGCCTCTACTCGCCGGTCAAGAAGGTGTCCTACAAGGTCGAAAACACTCGCCACGGCGAGGAGCTCGACAAGGACAAGCTGACGATGACCATCGAGACCAACGGTTCGGTTTCGGGCGAGGACGCCGTCGCTTTCGCGGCTCGCATCCTGCAGGACCAGCTCGGCCTCTTCGTCAATTTCGAAGAGCCGCAGAAGGAAGCTGCCGCCGAGCAGGTAACCGAACTGGCGTTCAACCCGGCGCTGCTCAAGAAGGTCGACGAACTCGAGCTTTCGGTGCGTTCGGCCAACTGCCTGAAGAACGACAACATCGTCTATATCGGCGACCTGATCCAGAAGACCGAGGCGGAGATGCTGCGCACCCCGAACTTCGGTCGCAAGTCGCTGAACGAGATCAAGGAAGTTCTGGCCTCGATGGGTCTCCATCTGGGCATGGAAGTGGCCGACTGGCCGCCGGAGAACATCGAAGATCTCGCCAAGCGTTACGAAGACCAATACTGAGGCGTAGGCCTCTCGAACCAAGATTTGAAGGAGTAAGCCATGCGCCATGGATTCGCCGGCCGCCGGCTGGGCCGCAGTTCCAGCCACCGCAAGGCAATGTTTGCCAATCTGGCCGTCTCGTTGATCGAGCACGAACAGATCACCACCACCCTGCCGAAGGCGAAGGACCTGCGTCCGATCGTCGAGAAGCTCGTCACGCTCGGTAAGCGCGGCGACCTGCACGCCCGTCGTCAGGTCATCGCCCAGATCGGCAACGAGTCGGTCGTCAAGCGCCTGTTCGACACGATTGCCCCGCGCTACGCCACCCGCAACGGCGGCTACCTGCGCATCATGAAGGCGGGCTTCCGTCACGGCGACAACGCCCCGATGGCCGTGATCGAGTTCGTCGAACGCGACACCTCCGCCAAGGGCGCTGCCGACCAGGCCCGTACTGCTGCGGAAGCCTCGGAATCGGAAGCCGCTTAATCGGCCCCGGTTATCGGATTCGCGGAAGGGGCCTTCGTGGCCCCTTTTTGCTTTTCTGGGCGATCTCTACATGATCCGGAAATGCGCTCTTGCTAAGAAGGACGCGTTTGAATTTCCGGCAAGAAGCCTTTCATTTTGCACAATCGTCGTGACAATGGCGTCCGCTCGTTCAGGAGGATTCGCATGGTTGCGAAAAAGCTGTCCCTGGTTCTGACTGCCGCTTGGCTCGCCGCTGCGCCTTTGATGGCCGCGCCGGCTTGGGCTGAAGACGCGCCTCCGCCGCCGGCGCAGGCGCCGGAACAGAAAACAGACGCGCCGCCCGCGCCCAAGGAAGAACCCGGCCTCAAGGAAGTCCTGTCGGAGTTTCTGGGCAAGGCGGAGCAGAGCCTGCCGACGCAGGGCAAGCGCCTGCCGCTCGGCAATGCCGAACTGCAGCTTTCATTCGCGCCTCTGGTCAAGACGACTGGGCCGGCCGTGGTCAATGTCTACGCTTCGCAGCAGGTTCGGGTGCGCTCGCCTTTCGCGGGAGATCCGCTGTTCGAACAGTTCTTCGGCGGTCAGTTTGGCGGCGGCCAGGCGCCGCAGCGCCTGCAGTCGGCACTGGGCTCCGGCGTGCTGGTCGATCCGAGCGGCATCGTGGTCACCAACAACCACGTGATCAAGGACGCGGACGAAGTGAAGGTCGCAACCTCGGACGGGCGCGAATTCCCGTCCAAGGTGCTGCTGAAGGATGATTCACTCGACCTCGCGGTGCTCAAGATCGAAGACAGCAAGCCGTTCCCGGTCATTCCGGTCGGCGATTCCGACGCGCTCGAGGTCGGCGACCTCGTGCTGGCCATCGGCAACCCCTTCGGCGTCGGCCAGACCACGACCAGCGGCATCGTTTCGGCGCTTGCTCGCAGCCATATCGGCGTGTCCGATTTCGGCTTCTTCATCCAGACTGATGCTGCGATCAACCCGGGCAATTCGGGTGGTGCGCTCATCAACATGGGCGGCCAGCTCGTGGGCATCAACACGGCCATCTTCAGCCGCAGCGGCGGCTCGATCGGCATCGGCTTTGCCATCCCGTCCAACATGGTGCGCGCGGTGGTCGAGTCAGCCAAGCAAGGCAGGGACTATTTTGAGCGGCCCTTCATCGGCGCGACCTTCGAGCCTGTGACGGCGGCAATCGCCGAGTCGCTCGGCATGGCGCAGCCGGCCGGCGCGCTCGTTTCGGCCGTATCTGCCGATGGCCCGGCAGCCAAGGCCGGCCTCAAGCCGGGCGACGTGGTGCTTTCGCTCAACGACATCGCCATCGAGCATGTCGACGCGCTCGGATATCGCCTGGCGACGCTGTCGATCGACAATCCCGCAACGCTGAACATCCTGAGCCAGGGCGCGGAGAAAAAGGTCGAGATCACGCCCGTGCGCCCGCCTGAAGGCGCGTCGGCCGCCGAGATCACTATCGACGGCGAAAGCCCGTTCTCGGGCGCCAAGGTCACCGCGCTCTCGCCGCGGCTCGCACAGCGGCTCGGCATGCCGTCGGAAGCAAAGGGCGTGGCGATTATCGACATCCAGCGCGGCTCCAGTGCCGGCGAGTTTGGTTTCATGCCGCGTGACATCGTGCGCGAGGTCAATGGCGCGACCATCGACACGCCTGAAAAGCTGAAGCTGGCTGCTGCGGAGAAGACGCGCTGGTGGCGCTTCACCGTGGAGCGCAACGGCCAGCTGATGCGCCAGGTTCTGCGCTACTGAGGTTGAAACGAGCATGGCCGATCTGTTCCAGGCCGAACCGGAAAAGGCAGCGCCCGGGCGCCCGCTGGCTGATCGCCTGCGGCCGGCGAGCCTTGGCGAGGTTGTCGGACAGGAGCATCTGACCGGTGAGGACGGCGCGCTTACGCGCATGATCAACTCCGGCTCGCTCGGCTCGATGATCTTCTGGGGCCCGCCAGGCACCGGCAAGACCACCGTGGCGCGGCTTCTGGCCGGCGAGACGCATCTGGCATTCGAGCAGATTTCCGCGATCTTCTCAGGCGTCGCGGACCTCAAGAAGGTGTTCGACAGCGCGCGCCTTCGTCGTGCGAACGGTCGCCAGACCCTGTTGTTCGTCGATGAGATCCATCGCTTCAACCGAGCCCAGCAGGATTCCTTCCTCCCAGTCATGGAGGATGGAACCGTCATCCTGGTGGGGGCAACGACGGAAAATCCGTCCTTCGAGCTCAACGCCGCTCTTCTGTCGCGAGCGCGGGTGCTGGTCTTTCGCTCGCTCGACGAGGACAGCATAGCCAAGCTGCTCAAGCGCGCCGAAGAGACCGAAGGCAGGCCGCTGCCGCTCGATGACGAGGCGAGCGCGACGCTGACGCGCATGGCCGATGGTGACGGCCGCGCATCGCTGACGCTCGCCGAGGAAATCTGGCGCGCGGCAAAGCCCGGCGAGATCTTCGATTCGGAAGGTCTTTTGCGCATCGTGCAGCGGCGCGCGCCGATCTACGACAAGGGTCAGGACGGCCACTACAATTTGATCTCAGCCTTGCATAAATCGGTGCGCGGCTCCGACCCAGACGCGGCGCTCTATTACCTTTCGCGCATGTTCGATGCCGGCGAGGACCCGCTTTATATCGGCCGCCGGCTGGTGCGTATGGCGGTGGAGGACATCGGCCTTGCCGATCCGCAGGCACTGGTCATCGCCAATGCCGCCAAGGACGCCTACGACTATCTGGGTTCGCCCGAGGGCGAACTCGCTTTTGCGCAGGCCTGCGTCTATCTGGCTACTGCGCCAAAGTCGAATGCCGTCTACACCGCCTTCAAGGGCGCGATGCGCGCCGCCAAGGAGTATGGCTCGCTGCTACCGCCGCGCCACATCCTCAATGCGCCCACCAAGCTTATGAAGGAAGAGGACTACGGCAAGGGCTACCAGTACGACCACGACACGCCCGAAGCCTTTTCCGGACAGGACTATTTCCCGGAGAAGATGGGCCGTCACACCTTCTACGATCCGCCCGAACGCGGTTTTGAGCGCGAGATCAGAAAGCGCCTCGACTACTGGTCGAAGCTGCGCAGCGAAAAGAGCCGCGGCAAGTAGAGCGATGACACGGACCCGCCTTCGGTATGGTGCTGGTCTTTAGCCCGCGAATTTCGTACACACAGCAAACTGCACCCCCATTTCCCGGTAGAAAAATGAACAAGAAGTCTCTCAAGACCGTTCGAAAGATCGGCATTGCCGTAGTTGTTCTGGCGGTCTCCTTCTATTTCATTCCGATCATCACGGCCCTGTTCATCCTGTGCGGCCTGATCGATGTGATGCGCAATGACCGCCAGGACACCAGGCTCTTCAGCCTCTATTTTGCCGGCAACGGCCTGTTCACCTGGCTGTTGTCGCCCTTCAACCTGTTCGTGGATCTTCTGTCCTACAAGAACTGGGGCGTGTGGAAGCTGGAGCAGTTCCCCGACGACTATCGCCGCGAGGTCGAGGAGGTGCTTGATGTGTTCAAGGCCAGGCAGTCCGAGATCATTTCGGACATCGACGCGAATTTCGAGAGCGGCCGCCGCGGCATGTATGTCTACCAGTGGTACGGCAAGCAGCACATCGACAACGTTCCCGAGTTCACCCGCAAGTTCAAATATATCCGTACGATTGCGGTATCGGTGTTCAGCGGCCGGGAATCGACCTCTTTCCACTATGGCCCGCTGCGGCTGACGCTGCGTGTGCTCTACAATCTGCGCCCGGCGAAGACCGACCAGATCTTCATCGAGTGCGGCAACGTAAAACACTTCTGGTACGAGAATCCGCTGTTCATCTTCGACGACACGTTGATGCATCGCTCGGTCAACGAGCATGACGGCCGTCGCTACTGCGTGTTCATGGACGTCATCCGCCCGTCTCCGGTGCCGGCTTTCCTGTCCATGCTGCTGGCCGGCATTTCCATCAGCGTCGACCGCATGAAGGCCATGTTCTACAAGAACTGGAAGATGATCGGCTCGCGCGACCCCAAGTCGGCGCCGGCCAAATAGAGCATGATCCCGAAAAGTTGCAGACTTTTCGGACAAGGTCATGCTCCAAAAACAAGAGCCTGGAGCGAGATGGCGACAGAAGTCATTCCGCTCTAGGCGGATTGGCCTTCTGGCCCATTGAACATCGTTCCAAAAGGTGCGAACCGGTTCGGAACGATATGAAGACGAAAACAAGCGGCATCGCTGCCCATGGTTGAGGCTAGGCTTTTGGGCCTGCCCGTACCGTGGGCGGTATTCATTTCGGATGAGGCCGCATGAACTTGCCCGATGCTGATATCCCGGGCGATTTGGACTGGATGAAATGGCAGGCGTAGAGCAGATCAAGGTTGAAGCCGGTGAGGCGGGCATGCGGCTCGACCGCTGGTTCAAGACGCATTTTCCGGGGCTGGGCTTCGTGCAGTTGCAAAAGCTGTTGCGCTCGGGGCAGGTCCGCATCGATGGCGGTCGCGCCAAGGCCGATACGCGCATCGAGCCGGGGCAACTGATCCGCGTGCCGCCGCTCGGCGTCGACAAGAAGGGCGAGGGCCCGCTGACCGCGCGCACCATCCGCAACCAGGACGATGGCGACGTGCTGGCGCAGATGCTGCTCTATGAAGACCCGAAGGTATTCGTCTTCAACAAGCCGGCAGGCCTGGCCGTGCAAGGTGGCTCGGGGGTCTCGCGGCATGTCGACGACATGCTGGAAGCCTGGCGCAACCAGAAGGGCGAGAAGCCGCGTCTTGTCCATCGCCTGGACCGCGACACGTCCGGCGTTCTGGTTGTCGCGCGCACGCGCCTTGCCGCGATGAAGCTTGCCGAGGCGTTTCGCGGGCGCGACGCCAAGAAGACGTATTGGGCGCTGGTCAAGGGCGTTCCCAAGAAGCGCGAAGACAAGATTTCCACCTGGCTGATCAAGGAGGCGACGCCGGATGGCGACCGCGTGCGCGTTGCCCAGCATGGCGAGCGCGGCGCCGATCACGCCGTCTCCTATTACCGGGTCATCGAACAGGCGGCGCAAAGCCTGGCCTGGCTTGAGATGGAGCCGCACACCGGCCGCACGCATCAGCTGCGCGTTCACGCCGCCCATATCGGCTGCCCGATCATCGGCGATCCGAAATATTTCGAGGCCGACACCAATTGGGATTTTCCGGGCGGCATGCAGAACCGCCTGCATCTCCATGCACGCCGTATCCGCATTCCGCATCCCGACAAGGGGGTGATCGACGTCACCGCACCGCTGCCGCCGCATATGCGCCAGAGCTGGAACCTGCTCGGTTTCGATGAGGCGAGCGGCGAGAGCGAGGAATGAGCGTTACAGATACGCCGCAGCGGCGTGAGGCGATCGATGCCACCGCTGCGGCGATCATGATCTTCCTCACGGTCTCGTGGGGTCTGAACGGCGTTGCCGCCAAGTTCGCCAATATCGGCTTCAGCCCCGTGTTCCTGTCGATGGCGCGATCCGCCATCGGCGGCCTGATTGTCTATGCATGGTGCTGGTATCGGGGCGTGCGACTGTTCGAGCGCGACGGCACCTTGCCGGCCGGCATATTGGCCGGGCTCTTGTTCAGCGGCGAATTCCTGCTTGTGTTCATAGGGCTCCAGTACACGACGGTTGCGCGCAGCACGCTGCTTCTGAACGCCATGCCGTTCTGGGTGCTGGTCGGCGCGCATTTCCTGCTCGGCGAACGGATGACCCTGCAGAAATGGTTCGGCCTTGCGCTGGCCTTCGCAGGCGTGGTGGTGGTGTTTTCCGACAAGCTCAGCAGCCCCGGGCCGCAGGCGCTGACCGGCGATGTGATGGCCTTGCTTGCCGGCGGGTTCTGGGCGGCGACCACATTGGTGATCAGGTCTACCAAGCTTGCCAATGTGGGTTCGGAAAAGCTGCTGCTCTACCAACTCGTCGTGGCAACCGTGACGGCCATACCGCTCCTGCCGGTGGCCGGTCCCGTCTTCCGTGACATCACCTGGGTGCCGATCACGGCCGTTCTCTTTCAGGCTGTGTATGTGGTCGCCTTCACCTATATTGTATGGTTCTGGCTGTTGCGGCGCTATCCGGCCGCGGGGCTGTCCAGCTTCGCCTTCCTGACCCCCGCCTTCGGCGTTCTGTTCGGTGGCGCGCTGCTGGGAGAGCCGCTGGGACAGCGAATGTATCTGGCACTTGGGCTGATTGTCTGCGGCATCATTGTCGTCAACCGGCGCATCCGCCGCCCGCCAGTGTGAGGAAATTATGCGCGAAATTCTGAACGATCTCGAAACTTCCGATTTCCTGTCCGACCCCGATCCGGTGCGGCGGGCGCAAGGCCAGCTCAAGCGGCAATTGCCCAAGCGCTTCTACAAGGAAGTGACGGTCGCGCCGGTGGCCGAGGGCTTTGCCGTGCATCTGGACGGCAAGTCCGTGCGCACGCCTACCAGGGCGCTGCTCGTACTGCCGACCGCTGCTGCGGCACAGCTGGTGGCCGACGAGTTCGCGGCGCAGGAAGAGCACATCGACCCGATGACCATGCCGGTCACGCGGCTGGTCAACACCGCCATCGACGGTGTTGCTGCCGACCCGCAGGCGGTCCTGGAAGATATCCTGCGCTTCTCCTCGACCGATCTGCTGTGCTACCGGGCCGATAGTCCCGAAGGGCTGGTTGCGCGGCAGGCCGAGGCTTGGGATGGCGTTCTGGACTGGGCACGCGCCTCGCTTGGCGCGCGTTTCCAGCTTGCCGAGGGCGTCATGCATGTCGACCAGCCGCGCGAGGCGATCGGCGCCATCGGCATCCATCTCAGCCACCGGACCGAGCCGAACAGGCTCGCGGCGCTTCACCTGATGACGACGCTGACCGGGTCGGCGCTGCTGGCGATCGCAGTGGAGGCGGGCGAACTCGACGCCGAGACCGCCTGGGCGGCAGCTCACGTCGACGAGGACTGGCAGATCTCGCAGTGGGGCCAGGACTCCGAGGCGATCGCGCGGCGCAACAACCGCAAGCGCGACATGATGGCGGCGGTCAATCTGCTCGACGCGCTCTCGCAGCGCTGATTGGAGGCTCGGGGCGGCACGTCTGTTGTGCAGAATGTCCGCCCAAATGCCTGTATCTGCCTAATTTTTGTGCTTCGTCTTTAAGCCCGCGTCTCCGAAAGCCACGGAGACGCGGGCTTTTTCAATTGGCACGCAGCTTGCTTTTAGATCTGCGGACGGCCGCCAGGGGCCAATGCAGATGATGAGAGGTTCGCCATGACGAAGTACAAGCTCGAGTATATTTGGCTGGATGGATGTACGCCGACGCCCAATCTTCGCGGGAAGACGCAGGTCAAGGAATTTGCCGAGTTCCCGAAGCTGGAACAGCTTCCGCTCTGGGGTTTTGACGGCAGCTCCACCATGCAGGCCGAAGGCCGCAGCTCGGATTGCGTGCTGAAGCCTGTTGCGCTCTATCCCGATCCTGCCCGCACCAATGGCGTGCTGGTCATGTGCGAAGTGATGATGCCCGATGGCGTCACGCCGCATCCGTCCAACTCGCGCGCCACCGTCCTGGAAGACGACAACGCCTGGTTCGGTTTCGAGCAGGAATATTTCTTCTACAAGGACGGCCGTCCGCTCGGCTTCCCGGAGCAGGGCTATCCCGCCCCGCAGGGCCCGTATTACACCGGCGTCGGCTACAAGAATGTCGGCAACATCGCCCGCCAGCTCGTCGAGGAGCATCTCGACCTCTGCCTCGCCGCCGGCATCAACCATGAAGGCATCAACGCCGAAGTTGCCAAGGGCCAGTGGGAATTCCAGATTTTCGGCAAGGGCTCGAAGACGGCCGCCGACCAGATCTGGATCGCCCGCTACCTGCTGCTGCGCCTGACCGAGAAGCACTGCATCGACATCGAGTTCCACTGCAAGCCGCTGGGCGACACCGACTGGAACGGCTCGGGCATGCACTGCAACTTCTCGACCGCCCATATGCGCGAAGTGGGCGGCAAGGCGTATTTCGAGGCGCTGATGGCTGCCTTCGGGCGGAACATTGACGATCACATCGCCGTCTACGGCCCGGACAACCATCTGCGCCTGACCGGCAAGCACGAAACCGCGCCGTGGAACAAGTTCAGCTATGGCGTGGCCGATCGCGGCGCATCCATCCGCGTCCCGCACAGCTTCGTCAACAACGGCTATCGCGGCTACCTTGAGGATCGCCGCCCGAACTCCCAGGGCGACCCCTACCAGATCGCCTCGCAGGTGCTGAAGACGATCTCGGAAGTGCCGACCGTCGAGGAGAAGAAGGCGGCAGCCTAAGAATTAGGCAGGGGAACGCTGGAAAGGCCCGGAGGCAACTCCGGGCCTTTCTTTTTTGGGTCGCGATATCCAACGGAGCGTCGCCGCCGAACTGACCCTCCAATGAAAAAAGGCCCCGGATTGCTCCGGGGCCTTTTCTTTTGGGTTTCTCGGGGCTTAGACCGAGTAGTACATGTCGAACTCAACCGGATGCGGGGTCATTTCGAAGCGCATCACCTCGGCCATCTTCAGTTCGATGAAGCTGTCGATCTGGTCGTCGTCGAACACGCCGCCGGCCTTCAGGAAGCCGCGATCCTTGTCGAGGCTCTGCAGCGCTTCGCGCAAGCTGCCGCAGACGGTCGGGATCTTCTTCAGCTCCTTCGGCGGCAGGTCGTAGAGATCCTTGTCCATCGGCTGGCCGGGGTGGATCTTGTTCTTGATGCCGTCGAGGCCGGCCATCAGCAGGGCAGCGAAGGCCAGGTACGGGTTCGCGCCCGGATCGGGGAAGCGGATCTCGACGCGCTTGGCCTTCGGCGCGGAGCCGAACGGAATGCGGCAGGAGGCCGAGCGGTTGCGAGCCGAATAGGCGAGCAGCACCGGCGCCTCATAGCCCGGAACCAGACGCTTGTAGGAGTTGGTCAGCGGGTTGGTGAAGGCGTTGATGGCCTTGGCGTGCTTGATGACGCCGCCGATGAAGTAGAGGCAGTTTTCCGACAGGCCGGCATATTCATTGCCCGCGAAGGTCGGCTTGCCTTCCTTCCAGATCGACATGTGCACGTGCATGCCCGAGCCGTTGTCGCCGAAAACCGGCTTCGGCATGAAGGTCGCGGTCTTGCCATAGGCATTGGCAACCTGGTGCACGACATACTTGAAGAGCAGCATCTTGTCGGCGTTGCGAACCAGCGTGTCGAACTTGACGCCGAGCTCGTGCTGGGCTGCCGCCACTTCGTGGTGGTGCTTCTCGACGCGCACGCCCATTTCGGTCAGCACGGTGAGCATTTCCGAGCGCATATCCTGCGCGGCATCGATCGGCGGAACCGGGAAGTAGCCGCCCTTGACGCGCGGACGATGGCCGAGGTTGCCGGTCTCGTAGTCGGTGTCGTCGTTGGACGGCAGTTCGCTCGAGTCGAGCTTGAAGCCGGTGTTGTAGGGGTCGGCCTTGTACTTGACGTCGTCGAACACGAAGAACTCGGCTTCGGGGCCGACGAAGATCGTGTCGCCGATGCCCTCGGCCTTCATGTAGGCTTCGGCCTTCTTGGCGATGCCGCGCGGGTCGCGGTTGTAGGCTTCGCCCGAAACCGGATCGAGAATGTCGCACAGGATGACCATGGTCGACTGGGCAAAGAACGGATCCATGTGGACGGTGTCCGGATCCGGCATCAGCAGCATGTCGGACTCGTTGATCGCCTTCCAGCCGGCGATCGACGAGCCGTCGAACATGACGCCGTCGGCGAACATGTCTTCATCGACCTCGGCAATGTCCATGGTGACGTGCTGCAGCTTGCCCTTCGGGTCGGTGAAGCGCAGATCGACGAACTTTACGTCGTTGTCCTTGATCTGCCTGAGGATGTCTTTGGCTGTCGTCATATGTTTGATTTCCTGTGCAATGACGGTGAAACGGGAAAATCTCGTTTGGGGGGCTGACCCGTGGGCCTCAGATGGCGTCCAGGCCGGTTTCGCCGGTACGGATGCGCACCACTTCCTCGATGTTGGAGACAAAAATCTTGCCGTCGCCGATGCGCCCGGTCTGGGCCGCCTTGCGGATCGCCTCGATGGCCGCTTCGACGGCATCGTCGCCCAGCACCACCTCGATCTTCACCTTGGGGAGGAAGTCGACGACATATTCGGCGCCGCGATAGAGTTCGGTGTGGCCCTTTTGGCGGCCGAAACCCTTGGCTTCGGTAACGGTGATGCCCTGCAGACCGACTTCCTGAAGGGCTTCCTTCACTTCGTCGAGCTTGAACGGCTTGATGATCGCTTCGATCTTCTTCATTTGATTTTTCGGCCTCCGCTGGGAATGAACGGGTGCAGACCCCGGCTGTGCTTCTTTAAGCAGGAAGCGTGCCAGTCGCCAGTCTGCGCAAGGATTTTTCCTTCAGGCGGAAAAGAAAGCGAAATATTGCACTCCGGAGGCAATCTGTTCACTTTCGATGCAGGCCCCGCTGAAGGACGGCAGGCAAAATTCAATCGAAAGATGAAACTTTGTGCAAGTGGCCTAAAGATTAGGCAGATGTGCCAGAGCAGGCCGTCGGCCCTCAGTCGCCATTTTGGGCAAGGCCGCGATATGATAGTCATCATGCGTTCCGACCTCTTGGGATGACGTCTGGCATGTCGCATGAAATCCTGACCCCGAGCGAAATGGGCCGAGCCGACAAGCTCGCGATGCGGCGCGGGCCGTTCGACGGCTATGGGCTGATGTCGAATGCCGGCAGGCAGATCACCACGCTGATCCTGGCGCGCTATCCGGCGATGCTTTGCGCGCATGTGCTTTGCGGGCCTGGCAACAATGGCGGCGACGGCTATGTGGTCGCCCGCCTGCTGGTCAAGGCCGGTGTCGACGTGCATTTGTGGGAGGAGGGAGAACCTCGCGCAGGCAGCGATGCCGCGATTGCCGCTGCCGACTATCCGGTCGAGCCGCGCCCGCTTCAGGATTTCATGCCCGAGCCCGGCGATCTTGTCGTCGACGCGCTTTATGGCACCGGCCTTTCCAAGCCGCTGTCAGAAGCGGCCGCGCGCGCAGTGCGTGTTGCCAAGGAAACAGGCGTGCCCGTGGTGGCGGTCGATCTGCCGTCGGGCGTCTCAGGCGAGACCGGCCAGGTGCTCGGCAGCGCATTCGCCGCTGCCGTGACCGTCACATTCGCGCGCAAGAAACCCGGCCATCTCCTGGAACCCGGCCGGACGCTCTGCGGCGACATCGCTGTGGTCGACATCGGCATAAGCGATGCGGTCATCGCCGAGATTGGGCCGCGCTGCTTCGAAAACCTGCCCGACATCTGGCTGGAAAAGTTTCCGGTGCCGGCATCGGACACCTACAAATACCGTCGCGGCCATGTCGGCGTCTTTTCGGGCAGCCCAACGGCGACAGGAGCGGCAAGGCTTTCGGCGATGGCATCGGCGCGTGTCGGGGCAGGGGCGGTCACCGTGCTGTCGCCGACGCGCTCGCTGGCCGTCAACGGCGCGCATCTGACCTCCATCATGCTTCGCAAGGCCGATACGCTGGACGAGGTGCTGGGCTTTCTCGACGCGCGCAAGCCGCAGGCGCTGGTCTATGGGCCGGGGCTGGGGCCGGAGCAGGAGGTCGCCAATTTCCTGCTCGACCTGCTCGCCGAAGTCGATGGCGCGCCCGAAAGCCTTGTTCTGGACGCCGATGGACTGACTTCGGCTGCGTTCGAGCCCGAAGCGCTGTTTGCGGCTCTGCATGCGGAAGGGGCGCCGAAGGCGATCATGACGCCGCATGAAGGTGAATTCCGGCGTCTTTTCCGGGGTTTAGCCGACGATCCGAAACTATCGAAGGTGGAAAAGGCGCGTTCCGCTGCCGTCCGGGCGAGCGCCGTGATCGTCTACAAGGGGCCGGATACGGTGATTGCAGCACCCGACGGACGCGCCGCAATCAACAGCAACGGCACACCCTTGCTGGCGACCGCGGGCTCTGGAGACGTGCTGTCCGGTCTCTGCGCCGGGCTCCTGGCACAGAGCATGCCGCCCTTCGAAGCGGCCTGCGCGGGGGTGTGGATCCATAGTGAGGCCGCGCGACACTTCGGCCCGGGCCTCATCGCCGAAGACCTGCCGCCGGCGCTACGGCCGGTCCTCGGCGATCTTTTCGCGCGCAAGGGTTGGGCGGGATAGAGCCGGCGCGCCCAAAACTTCGTCATCCTCGGGCCGCTCCAACTTCGTCATCCTCGGGCTTGACCCGAGGATCCATGCCGGTCGGCCAAAACCGCTGCGGCGGCGCAACAGCCGCACCGATCGGAACCCGGTCTGTGGATTTGCCGAACCTCTGGCGCGAACCGCTTGATATCATTCGTTTCGAATGAAAATCGCCGCCTCTTTCATCCCCCACATCTCGGCTTCGCACATAATGCTCGCATCGGCCTCACCGGGAACACGAGTCATGAACCGGATGAGCGTGGAGGGCGACGATGTCCGGGCTGGTGGCGCTAACGGTGGCGCTGCTGGGTGATGAACCCCCAAGTCCGGGCCCAGGGTGTGGCTGGCCGCGCGAATGCGGAGGCGAACAAACCCAGGCAAGCGCATCGAACGGGCGGTCCAAGGGCCGCAAGATTTACCTAAACGAGCGCGTCCGACGACCGCCCGTCTTCCCAGGTTCTTTGACAATGGCCAGACGCAAGAGCGGGCGTGGCAACGAATAGGTGCGTCCTTCGAGGCTCGCTACGCTCGCACCTCGGGATGAGGGGTGAGGAATGGTGCGCGGAGCGCACGAAAAGCCAACGATTTGGCTTTTCGAATGACGAACGCCCGGAGCCATAGCGGAGGGCCGGCTCGGCGACCCCATCAACTCAGGAGAGAGGTGGGCGCAGACAGAAGCCCTCATGGTGAGGTGCGAGGTTCGAGCGAAGCGAGAGGCGAGCCTCGAACCACGAGGACGGGGGAGGTGAAGCGCCTCGCGCCGCCAGCCTACCCGGCGGCCAATTCGCCGCGAGCCTTGGCGGCGGCGATCTGGCGGATGGCGTCGGCCAGCGTGTCGCTGTCCTGCGCGCCCATCACCGCATACTTGCCTTCGAACAGAAAGCATGGAACGCCGGTGATGCCCATGCGCGAAGCGGTGGCGACCTCGCTGGCGACGGCCTCGCTGTCGGCATCGGTGGCAAGCATTGCCGCCACCACCGGCGCGTCCATGCCAGCTTCGCTGGCGGCTTCAATCAGCACCGCATGGTCGCCGATATTTTTGCCTTCCTCGAAATAGAGTTGGAAGAGCCGGCGCGCGAGCCTGCCCTGCACCTCGGAGCCATTGGCGCTGGCCCAGCGCAGCACGCGATGGGCGTCGAGCGTGTTGGGCGAGACGGTGATGGCGCCGAAGTCGAAAGCGATGCCTTCGGCCGCCCCCAGCTCCTTGATCCTGCTGTGGATCTCGCGCAGGCGATCGGCGCTGCCGAACTTGGCCAGCATGTATTGCTGCCGGTCCTTGCCTTCGGGCGGAATGGTCGGATCGAGCTGGTACGGCCGCCAATTAATCTCGACATTCACCTCCGGCACAGCCGCCACCGCCTTGTCGAGCCGCCTCTGGCCGATGAAGCACCAGGGGCACACGACATCCGAGACGACGTCGACGGTGAGGGACTGCTGGGACGCGCTCATGGCGAGGAACCTTCCTGCCGGTCAGTCCGGCTTGTGCCACCAGGTGGGAAGTTGATACCCGAATATAGGTGTCCGGTCCGGGTGCGCCATATAGTTCCAATAGGCGACGAATTTCCGGTTGTCGTACTGCATCGGGACCATGTAGGCGCTGGAGATCAGCAGCCGGTCGAGCGCTCGCACAGCCGCAACGTAGGAATCCTTGTCGCGCGCATTGAGCAATGCCTCGATCATGGCGTCGATCGCCGGATCGGACGCGCCGGCCAGGTTGAACGATCCCTCGGCATTGGCGGATTCCGAGCCCCAGCGTCCGAGCAGCTCGATGCCGGGCGACAGCGACCCGACGAAACCGCTCGTGCCGATCAGCATGTCGAAATCGAAGCGCTGCTTGCGCATCTGGATTTGGTCCCCTTCGAGCGCGCGGATGGTGACCGCAATGCCGATCTTGGCCAGCGTGCGCTGGTAAAGAGCGGCCAGCCGCTCATCGCTTTGCGAGGCGGTGAGGATCTCGAAGCTGAATGGCACGCCGTGCGGATCGAGCAGCCGGCCGTCTTCGATGTGGTAGCCGGCACTCTTCAGGAGATCGAGCGCGGCCTTGAGTTCGGTGCGGTCGCGGCCGGAACCGTCGGTCTCGGGGGGCTGGTAAGTGCCGTCCATCACCTCCGGCAACACCTTGCCGGGGAAGGGCGCCAAAAGCTTCCGCTCCTCCTCGCTGGCCGGGCGACCGAGCGCGGAGAGTTCCGAATTCTGCCAGTAGCTTGCCGTGCGCTTGAACTGTCCGTCGAACAGATTCTTGTTCGCCCATTCGAAATCGTAGAGCAGGGCGAGGGCGCGACGGACGCGGGGGTCGGCAAACTTCGGCAGCCGCGTGTTGAACAGGAAACCCTGGACGATGGGCGGAAGACCGTTCTCGAAGGTCTCGGTCACCACCTTGCCTTCGCGCATGGCCGGGAAGTCCAGATCGCGCTCGCGCTTGACCGGGTCCGGCTCCTCGTAGAGCGAACACAGCCCCTTCTTGAAGGCCTCGAAGAGGGAGTTCGCGTTGAGGAAATACTCGATGGTGATGCGGTCGAAATTGTCGTAGCCGCGCTTGGTGGGCAGGTCCTTCGCCCAGTAATCGGGATTGCGCTGGAAAACGATGCGCTGCCCTGGTTCGACCTTTTCGACGCGATAGGGTCCGCTGCCGACCAGCGGCTTGAGCGTCGTCTGGTCGAAGGTTTCTTTGTCGAACGCGTGCTTGGGGATGATCGGCGTCATTGCGATGATGAGCGGAAATTCGCGGTCGGCGTTCTCGTTGAAGGTGAAGCGCACGCTGCGGTCGCCGGTCTTCTCGAGCTTGGCGATTTTCTTCATGCGGTCGCTATAGGGTGGCCGCCCTTTGGCGGTGAAGACGTCGTAGGTGAAGAGCACGTCGTCGGCGGTCACCGGCTCGCCATCCGACCATTTGGCATTCGGATTGAGATGGAACTCCACGACCTTGCGATCGGGCGAGATGTCGAGCGAATCGGCGAGCAGGCCGTAGAGCGAGAAAGCCTCGTCGGCGCTTCGCTGCATCAGGGGCTCGAACACCAGGTTGCCGTAGATGGTGTCGATCATGCCGCGCGCGGTGGTGCGCAGGCTTTTCAGGATGAACGGGTTGAGATTGTCGAAGCTGCCGACAACGCAATAGGTGACGCTGCCGCCCTTGGGCGCATCGGGATTCACATAGGGAAAATTGCGGAAATCGTCCTTGAGCGCTGGTTCACCCTGCATGGCGATCGAATGCAACGGCTCGGACAGGCCAGCGCTAACGGTTCCAAACAGCATGGTCGCCCCGGTGCAGAGCGAAAGGAATGTACGGCTTATCACCAGCCTCCTCGACATAAGCAACTTCGATTTGATTCGTATTTGAATCTATCATGACGGCGGTATTATGAGCTTAGTTGAGGCTTCCCCCAATAATCACAGTGGACGGGGCTGGATTCGCGCCTCGGGGCGGTGTAACACGCCGGCAAAAGTCATGCTGTTGCCTCAATTGCCAAACAGGTAGCGTGGCAACGGCACCGCGAGCCGGTCCCGGAATCATTTGAGAGGATTGAGATAGATGACGAGCCTGAAAACCGACACTGCCCGTCTTTCGGTCATGGCCGCAGGCGTGGTCGGCGTGCTCGCCGCTGGTTTTGCGTCGGCGCCGGCTGCAGCTCAGCAAATTCCGCAGGGCTGGTTCAAGGCCTGCTCGAAGCAGGAAGACGTGGACATCTGCAACGTGCAGAACATCTCCACCGCCGCTTCCGGTCAGCTCGTCACCGGCATCAGCCTGATCGAGCTCAAGGGCAAGATCAACCGCAAGGTCTTCCAGGTCACCGTCCCGACCGGCCGCCTCGTTCCTCCGGGCATCGGTCTGCAGATTGATGGCGGCAAGGCGCAGAAGCTCGACTACGTGATCTGCTTCCCTGACCGTTGCGTTGCCGAAGCTCCGATGACCGACCAGCTCATCGCCACGTTCAAGAAGGGCTCGGAGCTGACGCTGACCTCCGTGAACTTCCAGAACCAGCAGAACCCGGTCAAGGTTTCGCTGCAGGGCTTCACCGGCGTGTTCGACGGCCCGGCCATGCAGCAGTCGGACCTCGAGGAGCGCCAGAAGAAGCTCCAGGAGTTCGTCTCCAAGAACAACGAGGACTTCGCCAAGAAGCTCAAGGAAGAGCAGGACAAGGCCAAGACGGCCAACTGATCTTCAAGCCAGATACATGAAAAAGCGGGGTTTTAGCCCCGCTTTTTTGTTGCCTCAAAGGCTGATGCCGATTTCAGTGGCGCGCCTGGCGCTTGGGTGCATAGCTGCCGTCGGCGGCCTTGTCGAAGAACTCGCGCAGCTGCGGATGCCGGATCGGATCTCCGGACTGGTCGGCGAGCAGGTTCTGCTCCGACACATAGGCGATGTATTCCGTCTCGTCGTTCTCGGCGAGCAGATGGTAGAAGGGCTGGTCCTTGCGTGGGCGAACCTCCGCTGGAATCGCCTCGTACCATTCGTCGGTATTGTTGAACTCGGGATCGACGTCGAAAATGACGCCCCTGAAGGGGAACAAGCGGTGTCGTACCACTTGGCCGATCGCAAACTTTGCCGTCTTTTGTTCAGTCACGTCTGCAAATTCCCGTAGCCCGGCGAGCGCCGGACGTTCCTGACCTCGAACCGTCGAGGCTTGCTGCTCGAAAGTTATTTGGCGCAGCGTTTGCAGCAATTCAATCCCGATCCGCTCGAGGCGTTCGGAAACAAGGGTTTAGCCCGTTGAATCATAGGCGAGGGATATTGTCTCGCGATGCAGGCCTCTTTCAGTGTGTGCCGAGGCGAGGCGGAAAGGCGTCGCGAAGCGTCGACCCGAGTGCCGCGAGGCCGCTGCCGGGTTTGAGCCCCTCGCGCATGAAGAGCGCCCGGAGCGGAGCAAATCCGCCGAGAACGCTGAGCCCCGCGCTACGCAGCAACTGGGCTGGTAGTAGGTTGGACAATAGCGACTGATTGAGCAGGCCGACCGCCCCGGTGCGAGCGAGAATATCCGGGCGGCGTCGACGGTCGTAGGTCGAAAGGGCCGACGAAGAACCCGGATCTGACCGATGATCGGACGCGATATCCACGAGCTGCTGAACGTCGCGGATGCCGAGGTTCAGTCCTTGCGCGCCGATCGGCGGGAAGACGTGCGCGGCTTCGCCGACAAGCGCGATGCGGTTTTGCGCGAAGCGCGCCGGCAGTCGAGCCGACAGCGGATACACCTGCCGACCGGGCTCGACGGTGACCCGACCGAGCATGGATTGCATGCGCTGCTCAACGCGCATCGACAGCGTTTCGTCATCGAGCGCAACGAGTTCATCAGCGGTCTCGGGCCTTACGACCCAAACCAGGCTCGACCTGTTGCCAGGCAACGGCACCTGAGTGAAGGGGCCTGTCTCGGTATGGAATTCCGTCGAAGCAAATCCATGCTCGCGGTTGTGCGCGAAATTGATGACGAGGGCGGCCTGCGGATAGGGATGCGTGGATGTTGAGATGCCGGCCGCCTCGCGTGCTGCCGACAGGCGTCCGTCCGCGGCTACTGCCAGCGCCGCGGTAAGTGCCGTTCCATCGGGCAGAATGGCGCGCACGCGGTCGGCTGACGGCTCCCAGCGTTCGACCATGGTTTCGTGCCACACGATGCCAGGCTGCGCCTTCACAGCCTGTTCGAGCGCATCATTGAGATGCTGGTTCGGGATGTTGAGGCCGAAATAGGGTTCGGCGATCTCAGTAGCATGGAATGTCACCACCGGGCTGCGGATCAGCCGGCGCGTCGCGTCGACAATTCGCATGGTGCGCAACGGCGCGCCATTGGGTTCGATTGCGCTCAAAACGCCGAGCGATTCCATGTATTCTAGGGCTGGAACCATGAGGGCGGTGGTGCGGCGGTCCTTGCCTGTGACGGCCGGGCCGACGAGCTGGACCGAAAAGCCTGCTCGCGCCATCGCCAGCGCGGCAATCAAACCTGCGGGACCTGTGCCCGCAACGATGACATTGGCAGTTTCGGCAGGTTCCATGGCGACGCCCCATCTGCATTCACGCAAGCCGGAAACAGAGTCCGACCAGTATTCTCATATAGGTTGCGGCGATCATGTTGATCAACGTGACGATTCAGCCCATCGATTGGTGATGAACAACAAGATTGACGGTTTCGACAATCTCGATCGTGCTGGGCGTGCAACAGGGACGATCGCGCGCCATCCGCGCGAGGCGGTGTACCTTCTCCTGGGACTGGGTATCGCTCTGTCGTGGACGTTGCTTGCCGTCATGGCGTTACGGGGGGCCGAGCTTCGCGTGCCGGGCAGCGGCGCTCCGGGCGACTTTCTGATGCGCATGCTGCCCGATCTGCCGTTACCGGCTTTTCTCGACCGGTTTTTCATGCTGTGCCTGACACCGGCACCGTTCGGCAGCTTCGCGCTGGAAACATTTTTCGCGTTGACGCTGATGTGGGTGCTGATGTCGGTCGCGATGATGTTGCCATCGGCGGCGCCAATGATCCGGATCTATTGCGAGATCGCCGATACCGCTCGCCTGAAAGGCGAGCCAGTGGTTCATCCCTTGGTGCTCGTCGGAGGGTATCTGTCCGCCTGGCTGGCCGCATCGATACTGTTTTCAGGCCTGTCGCTCGCAGTCCAGGTCGCATCAGCAGGGCAGCCGGGCGCTCCGCTCGCAGGCCTGGCCGGTGGCGTCGCGCTTGGCATTGCTGGGCTCTATCAGTTCAGTTCGCTCAAACAGGCCTGCCTGAAGAAGTGCCGCAACCCGTTCTCGATCCTCTTTGCCCGCTGGAGCGCCAAGCCATCGCGTATTTTCAAGCTCGGCCTGGAGCAAGGCATCTGGTGCCTGGGTTGCTGCTGGGCGCTGATGCTGGTGATGTTTGCCGTCGGCATCATGAATTTGTTTTGGATGGCGCTGATTGCGCTGTTTACGCTGGTCGAAAAACAAGGAACAAAGCGCCTTCCAACGCGGCTCGCGGGTGCGATACTGCTTGTGTGGGCGGTTGTGCTTCTAGTAAGTTCCGCCTGACCGGGAAGGGGGACATTCCATGGCCGACCAAAGCTGGGCGATGAAAGGGGAATTGGTACTCTCCTGTAACTGCACAGTTTTCTGTCCTTGCGTGCTGTCGCTCGGCAATCATCCTCCCACAGAGGGCTATTGCCAGACCTGGGCCGGATTCCGCGTCGATGCCGGCCATTACGGCGATGTCGATCTCTCGGGTCTCAACCTCGGGTTGGTAATGGAAATCCCCGGCTATATGAGCCGCGGTAACTGGACGGCCGGCCTGTTCATTGACAAGCGCGCTTCGATCTATGCCGTAAAGGCATTCACCAAGATCTTCACCGGCAAGGCCGGCGGCACCACGTCGCTGCTTTCGATCCTCGTCGGGAATTTTCTCGGTGTCGAACAGGTTCCGATCAGCTATGAGACGCAGGACAAGACGCGCATCTTCCAGATTCCGAAGATCATCGATGGTGCGGTGACGCCGATCCCCGGTAAGAGCAGGGAAGGCGACACGGTCATCTCCAACTCGGAGTATTGGATCGCGCCCGAGATCATCGTGGCCAAGTCCGACAAGAGCAGGATGCGCGCCTTCGGCCGAAATTGGAATTTTGCCGGCCGTTCGGCCGAAATCTGCAAACTGGACTGGCGAGGCCCGTGAAACCCAAAAAAGTTACCTGGCCGCAAGCAAAGGCCTTTTCCGTTCATCTGCTGACCGCTTCCGGTTCGTTCCTTGCCTTCCTGTCCCTGGTGGCGGCAAGCGAACAGCGCTGGACGGCGATGTTCTGGTGGCTGGGGCTTGCGCTCTTCGTTGACGGCATCGATGGCCCGATCGCACGCAAGCTCGAGGTCAAGGAGGTGTTGCCGACCTGGTCCGGCGAGCTGCTCGACAACATCATCGATTACGTCACCTACGTGCTCATCCCGGCCTTTGCGCTCTATCAGCGCGGCTTCATGGGGGATCGCCTGTCGTTCCTGTCCGCGGCGTTGATCGTGGTTACGAGCGCGATCTACTATGCCGACACTGGCATGAAGACGAAGGAGAACTTCTTCAAAGGGTTCCCCGTCGTCTGGAACATGCTCGTGTTCACGCTATTTGTCATTCAGCCGGGCGAATGGGTGTCCTTCGCCGTCGTCTTGGTTGCGGCTGTCATGACCTTCGTGCCGATGTATTTTCTTCACCCCGTCCGCGTTAAGCGGCTGCGCGAGATAAATCTCGCGGTATTCCTTGCCTGGTGCGCCTTCGGCGCCATCGCTCTGGCGCAGGCCATGGATGCAAGCGAGTTCGTCAAGGTCGGCATCGCGGTGACCGGCATTTATCTGTTCTTCATTGGGGGCGTCATGCAGTTTTTCCCCAAACTCGGTGCCAAGAGGACCTGACAATGTCCAAAGCCGTTCGCATTCATGCCAATGGCGGTCCGGAAGTACTCGTTTATGAAGATGTCGATCCGGGCCGTCCCGGCCCTGGAGAGGTTCTTGTCCGCCACACTGCAATCGGTCTGAACTTCGTCGACACTTATTTTCGCAGCGGCCTTTATCCGCCGCCGGCAGGCCTGCCTTTGATTCCCGGCAGCGAGGCGGCTGGCGTGGTTGAGCGGACCGGCGAGGGCGTCGACTGGCTCCACAAAGGAGACCGGGTTGCCTATTTCACGGCTCTTGGCGCGTATAGCGAAGAACGCGTGATAGCGGCCGACAGGCTGGTGAAAATTCCGGACGGCATTAGCGACGAGCAGGCAGCCGCGATGATGCTGAAGGGCATGACCGCCGAATATCTGCTGCTTCGCACCTTCAAGGTGAAGCCGGGCGACATCGTGCTTTACCATGCGGCCGCGGGCGGGGTTGGGTTGATCTTCGGGCAGTGGGCAAAGCATCTTGGCGCCACCGTCATCGGTACGGCGAGTTCGCCGGAAAAGATCGCGCTCGCCAAATCGCACGGCTTCGACCATGTCATCAACTACCGCGAAAAGGATTTCGTCGCCGAAGTGAAGGAGATCACCGGCGGCAAGCGCTGCGACGTCGTCTATGATTCGGTCGGCAAGGATACATTCCCGGGGTCGCTCGATTGCCTCAGGCCGATGGGCATGTTCGTCAGCTTTGGTCAGTCCTCCGGACCGATCCCGCCTTTCGACATGTCCATCCTGTCGCAGAAGGGCGCGCTCTATGCGACCAGGCCCACGCTCTTCGTCTACAACGCCAAGCGCGAGGATCTCGAGGCCTCCGCCAAGGGCCTGTTCGATGTGGTTTCCAGTGGCGCCGTCAAGATCATCATCAATCAGCGCTATCCGTTGAGCGAGGCTGCCAAGGCGCAGAGCGATCTCGAAGGCCGGAAAACCACGGGGACTACGATCCTTATACCCTGAAATTCTTGAAGGAGTTTCAAGATTCACCGCGCTTTGCGTTGTCCAAAGCGCGCGCATACGCTAAGGCCGGGAACATAAAAACATATCAATGGGGGCCTCGTGACGACGACCCTGGAGACGTCAAGCGCCAACCTCTTGGAGGTTCGCGGGCTGACGAAAGTCTTTGGCGCGCTGAAAGCTTGCGACAACATCGATCTCACCATAGCCAAGGGTGAAATCCATGCGCTGTTGGGCGAGAACGGCGCTGGCAAATCCACGCTCGTGAAAATGCTGTTCGGCACGCTCGAGCCGAACGCCGGCGAGATTCGCTGGGACGGCCAGCCGGTCCGGATCGCCAACCCGCATGCCGCGAGAAAGCTCGGCATCGGCATGGTCTTCCAGCATTTCTCGCTGTTCGACGCGCTGAGCGCGGCCGAGAACATCGCCCTGTCGCTCGACGACAAGACGCCGATTTCGACGATCGCCGCCAAGGCAAAGGCGCTGTCCTACAGCTATGGCCTGCCGCTCGATCCGTATTCTTTGGTTGGCGACCTTTCGGTTGGCGAACGTCAGCGCATCGAGATCATCCGTTGCCTCTTGCAGGCGCCGGAGCTGATCATTCTCGATGAGCCGACCGCGGTTCTTACGCCGCAGGAAGCCGACAAGCTGTTCGAGACGCTCGAGCGCCTGCGCTCCGAGGGCAAATCGATCCTCTACATTTCGCACCGGCTGGAAGAGGTCAAACGCATGTGCGACCGCGCCACCGTGCTGCGTCACGGCAAGGTCGTCGGCCACTGCGACCCGCGCAAGGAAACCGCGGCTTCGCTGGCGCGGATGATGGTCGGCAGCGAGGTGCAGGCCGTTGTTCGCACGCCCGTCGAGGGTGCCGACAAGGCGACGGTGCTTCTCAAGGTGAAGAACCTGTCGCGGACTCCCGCGACGCCGTTTTCGATCCCGCTCAGAAACATCAACATCGACGTCAAGGCCGGCGAAGTCATCGGCGTTGCTGGTGTTGCCGGCAATGGCCAAGGCGAGTTCTTCGAGGCGGTTTCGGGCGAAGTGCGGCAGGCGGAAGCCGGCACTGTTCGCATTCGCGGCAAGGATGCCGGCACTCTGTCGATTACCGGACGTCGCCTGCTGGGAGCGGCTTTCGTGCCGGAGGAGCGGCTCGGACATGGCGCCGCGCCGCGCATGAAGCTCTCCGAGAACCTGCTGCTTTCGCGCTATGCCACCGACAAAAGGGCCTTTCTGGGCGCGGCCGGCGTGATCCATGACGGCGCCGTGGCCGCTGCATCGCAGCGCATCGTAGAAGCCATGGATGTGCGCAAGAGCGGAACCGACCCGGAAGCCGCCTCGCTCTCCGGCGGCAATTTGCAGAAGTTCATCATCGGCCGCGAACTCGACCGCCAGCCGGCGGTGATGGTCGTCAATCAGCCGACATGGGGCGTCGACGCGGGCGCGGCCGCACGCATCCGGCAATCGCTGATCGAGCTTGCCCGCAGCGGCTCGGCGGTGCTGGTCATCAGCCAGGATCTGGATGAGCTGTTCGAAATCTCGGACGCGATTGCCGTCATGCACAACGGCGAAATGTCAAAGCCAATTCCGATAGCCGAGGCGACGCTGGAAAAGATCGGCCTGCTGATGGGCGGCGCCGAACCCGGTCACGTCGAACATGTGGCGGAGCCAGCCTGATGCGCATCGAACTCGTCAAACGTCCGCAACAATCCAAACTGTTCAGCGCCCTGTCGCCCTTCATCGCACTGGTACTTACCCTGGTGGCCGGCGCGATCATGTTCTCGATGCTCGGCAAGAGCCCGCTCGACGCGCTCTACTACTACTTTGTCGATCCGCTCCGCGAGGTCTGGTCGCTGCATGAGCTGGCAATCAAGGCCGCGCCGCTGATCCTTATCGCGGTCGGGTTGTCGGTCTGCTTCCTGTCGAACAACTGGAACATCGGCGCCGAGGGGCAGTTCATTGCCGGCGCGCTGGCGGGCTCGATCCTGCCGGTGATGTACCCGGATTTCCAGAGCTGGGTCGTCCTGCCGCTGATGCTGATCATGGGCATGATGGGCGGCGCGGCATATGCGGCTGTTCCGGCCCTCCTGAAGACGCGCTTCAATACCAATGAAATCCTGACCAGCCTTATGCTGGTCTATGTTGCGCAGCTGTTCCTCGACTGGGTGGTGCGCGGTCCCTGGCGCAACCCGGCTGGCATGAACTTCCCTGAAACCCGGGATTTCCACCAATACGCCATTTTGCCGGAAATCTGGTCGGCGTCGGGCAGGGCGCATTGGGGCTTTGTCTTTGCGCTGGTTGCTGCCGTGATCGTGTGGTTCATGCTGACGCGTACCCTGCGCGGCTTTGAGGTGAAGGTTCTGGGCCAGAGCCCGAGGGCGGGGCGTTTCGCCGGTTTCTCCTCGTCGCAGATGGTGTTCTTCGCCTTCATCGTTTCGGGGGCGTTGGCTGGCCTTGCCGGCATTTCCGAAGTGTCCGGCGCGATCGGACAGCTGCGGCCGACGATTTCGCCCGGCTATGGCTTTACGGCAATCATCGTGGCGTTCCTCGGCAGGCTCAACCCGCTTGGGATCATCGCGGCAGGCCTTATCCTTGCCCTGTCCTATCTCGGGGGTGAAGCGGCGCAGATCTCCATCGGCGTGTCCGACAAGGTCGTGCGCGCCTTCCAGGGATTGCTGCTGTTCTTTGTCCTGGGTGCCGACACGCTGATCCATTATCGCATCCGCTTCGTCGGTTCTCCGCCCCGCAACGCGGAGGTTTCCCATGGGAATGCTTGAAGCGATCCTGATTACGATCGCCACCGCGGCCACGCCGCTGTTGATCGCGGCGGTCGGTGAACTGGTTGTCGAGCGTTCCGGCGTTCTCAACCTCGGCGTTGAAGGCATGATGGTGATGGGCGCCGTTACCGGCTTCGGCGTGGCGCTGATGACCGGCTCGCCCTGGCTGGGCTTTCTCGCCGCGATAGCGGTCGGCGCGTTGTTCTCGCTGCTGTTTGCCTTCCTGACGCTGACGCTGGTCACCAACCAGGTGGCGACGGGCCTTGCACTGACCCTGCTTGGGCTCGGCCTTTCGGGCATGATCGGCGAAAGCTTCGTTGGCATGCCCGGCGTGAAGCTCGGCAGCATTTACATTCCGTTCCTGACCGATCTGCCGCTGGTCGGCAAGCTCCTGTTCGGCCAGGACCCGATATTCTACCTCTCGCTGCTGCTCACCGGCGGCGTGGCCTATTTCCTTTTCCGCACGCGGGCAGGGCTGACGCTGCGCTCTGTGGGCGACAACCATGCCTCGGCTCATGCGCTCGGCATCAACGTCATCCTTATCCGCTATCTGGCAGTGATGTTCGGCGGTGCGTGTGCGGGACTTGCCGGCGGCTATCTGTCGATCGTCTATACACCGCAATGGGTGGAGAACATGACTGCCGGGCGCGGCTGGATCGCGCTTGCGCTGGTGGTGTTCGCCTCTTGGCGCCCGTGGCGCGTCCTTGCCGGCGCCTATCTTTTCGGCGCTGTCACCATCGGTCAGCTCCACGCGCAGGCCTTGGGCATCGGCGTGCCGTCGCAGCTACTTTCTTCGCTTCCCTATCTGGCGACCGTCATCGTACTTGTTCTAATCTCGGGCAATCGGCGACTGACAATGATAAACACACCGGCTTCGTTGGGGCGGCCGTTTGTGCCAGATCGCTAAAAAAACGGGATAAAGTGCCCCTGGGCAACCACTGAGAGGATCAACTTCATGAAGAAAACCATTCTGTCGATTGCCGCGGCAGCCGCCGTGCTTTCGTTCGGCACGATGGCCGCTGAGGCCAAGGTCAAGGCCTGCTGGATGTATGTCGGCCCGATCGGCGATTTCGGTTATTCCTACCAGCACCATCAGGGGCTGTTGGCGGTCCAGAAGGAGTTCGGCGATCAGGTCGAGACGGCCTATCTCGAAAGCGTTCCGGAAGGCGCTGACGCCGAGCGCGCGCTCGAGCGCTTCGCACGCTCCGGCTGCAACATCATCTTCGCGACTTCCTTCGGTTTCATGGATGCGACCAATAAGGTTGCCGGGCGTTTCCCCGACGTGAAGTTCGAGCACGCGACCGGTTACAAGCGCGAGCATCCGAACGTCTCGACCTACAATTCCAAGTTCCATGAAGGCCGCTATGTGCAGGGCGTGATCGCCGCCAAGCTGTCGAAGACCGGCGTTGCAGGCTACATCGCCTCGTTCCCGATCCCGGAAGTGGTGCTCGGCATCAACGCCTTCATGCTCGGCGCGCAGTCGGTCAACCCTGACTTCAAGGTCAAGGTCGTGTGGGCCAACACCTGGTACGACGCCGGCAAGGAAGCCGACGCCGCCAAGGCGCTGATCGACCAGGGCGTCGACGTCATCACCCAGCACACGGACTCCACCGCTCCGATGCAGGTTGCCACCGAGCGCGGCGTGAAGGCCTTCGGCCAGGCCACCGACATGATCAAGTTCGGCCCTGACACCCAGTTGACGGCAATCGTCGACGATTGGGGCCCGTACTACATCAGCCGCGTCAAGGCGGTCATCGACGGCACCTGGCAGCAGCAGGACGTCTGGCACGGTATGAAGGAGGGCAACGTCGTGATGGCCCCCTTCACCAATATGCCTGACGACGTGAAGAAGCTGGCTGAGGAAACCGAAGCCAAGATCAAGTCGGGTGATTTCAATCCCTACACCGGCCCGATCACCAAGCAGGACGGCTCCGAGTGGCTGAAGGCTGGCGAAGTGGCCGACAACGGCACGCTTCTTGGCCTGAACTTCTACGTCAAGGGCGTGGACGACAAGCTGCCGCAGTAATCGGACTGCACAGTCGTAAAAAGAAAGGGCGCCAGACGGCGCCCTTTTTGTTTTCCAAGCTTCCGAAGCAGGCGGCGTGAGCCGCACGCCGGTGTTTCTCAGACAGCCGTGCCGTAGAGATCGTAGGCGTCGGCCCGGTCGATCTTGACCGTCACGATATCGCCGGTCCGCAGCGGGCGGCGCGACTGGATGTGGACCGAGCCATCGATTTCCGGCGCGTCGTATTTGGTGCGTCCCTTCGCCATCAGGCCGTTCGCCTCGTCGATGATGACGGGCAGGCGCTTGCCGACCTTCTTCTGCTGCTGCACGGCCGAAATCTTCTGCTGGCGCTGCATGAACCGATGCCAGCGCGCTTCCTTGACCTCTTCTGGGACCTGTTCGAGGCCCAGATCGTTCGACTTGGCGCCGCCGACTGGTTCGTATTTGAAGCAGCCCGCGCGGTCGATCTTGGCTTCATCCAGCCAGTCGAGCAGCATTTCGAAATCCTCTTCGGTCTCGCCGGGGAAGCCGACGATGAAGGTCGAGCGGATGGCGAGATCCGGGCATATTTCGCGCCAGCTACGGATGCGGTCGAGTGTCTTTTCGCCATGCGCGGGCCGGCGCATGTTCTTCAGTACTTGCGGCGAGGCGTGCTGGAACGGGATGTCGAGATAGGGAAGGATCTTGCCCTCGGCCATCAGCGGGATCACGTCGGCGACATGCGGGTAGGGGTAGACATAGTGCATGCGCACCCAGACACCCAGTTCGCCAAGTTCCTGCGACAGGTCGAGGAATTTGGCCCGCACTTCGCGGTCCTTCCAGGTGCTGGCGGCATATTTGACGTCGATGCCGTAGGCGCTGGTGTCCTGCGAGATGACCAGGATTTCCTTGACGCCGGCCTCTGCCAGCTTCTCGGCCTCGCGTAGCACGTCGGCTGCCGGGCGCGAGACGAGGTCGCCGCGCAGGTCAGGGATGATGCAGAAGGTGCAGCGATTGTTGCAGCCTTCCGAGATCTTGAGATAGGCGTAATGGCGCGGCGTGAGCTTGACGCCCTGCGGCGGCAGGAGGTCCACGAACGGGTCGTGCGCCGGCGGGGCTGCCTCGTGCACGGCCGCCATGACGCTCTCATAGGCCTGTGGGCCGGTGATGGCGAGCACGTTGGGGTGCTTCTCGCGGATCAGTTCCGGCGTTGCGCCCATGCAGCCGGTGACGATGACCTTGCCGTTTTCCTTGAGCGCGGTGCCGATGGCATTCAGCGACTCGTCGCGGGCGGAATCGAGGAAGCCGCAGGTGTTGACGACGACGAGATCGGCGCCGTCATGCTTGCGGGCGATCTCATAGCCTTCGGCACGAAGCCGCGTGATGATGCGCTCGGAATCGACGAGTGCTTTCGGGCATCCAAGGCTGACGAAACTGACGCGAGGCGCTGACATAGACAAAATCCGGGATTCTTGGGCTGGACCCCGTTTGTCGGGGCCTGCATTGAGCATCTTGCGAAGAGGGCGGGAGCGCGGACCGATCAGCGTCGGCAACGCGGCGGACCCGCAAGCTTGCGGCGCAATATCACAGATTTCTCTGCAATGAAATCATATCAACCGCGGCATTCCGCATGACTTGGCCGAACCTATAGCGGGTCCGGCAGCAAGGGCGAAATATCCATGTAGCCGCGATAGATCATGTCCAGCGCAACGTAGAGGATGATCAGAAGGCCAACATAGGCGATCCAGGGGTAGCGATTCAGCAGCTTGGCGATGAAGTTCGCCGCTAGCCCCATCAGCGCCACGGAAAGGATGAGGCCGAAGACCAGAACGGTGAAATGGTCACGTGCCGCGCCCGCAACCGCAAGGACGTTGTCTAGCGACATCGACACGTCGGCAATGACAATCTGCACGGCGGCCTGGGCCAGTGTCTTGCGCGGCTTGCCTGCTGCGGCAGCTGTGGCGGCATCGTTTTCTGCGTCCTCGACTGCGGCGCTTTGTTCGGCGCGGGAAATGCGCAGTTCGCGCCACATCTTCCAGCAAACCCACAAAAGCAGGATGCCGCCCATCAGGAGCAGGCCCAGGATCTGCAGCAGCTGTATGGTCAGGGCCGCGAAGACAATGCGCAGGACGGTGGCGGCAGCAACGCCGATTAGGATAGCCTTCTTGCGTTGATCGGCAGGGAGGCCGGCTGCGGCCAGGCCGATGACGATGGCGTTATCTCCGGCCAGGACCAGATCGATAGCCACGACCTGCAATAGAGCCGTGAAACCCGCGGCTGTGAAAATTTCCATCGACCGGCACCCTTAGCCTTTCAGCTCCCCGCAGCCATGCCCGTAGCGCGCCAAGTCGCTCCGCGTCAAGCAAGCGGGTCAAGACGTTGGGGTAGGGAAGTCCGGAAGTTGGTTCGAGACTGCCGAACGCTGGATCCGGAGCGAAAGATCGCTGTTGCGTGGCAGGATTTTTCTATGCGTTTCCACATGGCGAGCCATGGCAGGTTCTCTCGTTTTCCTATGCAGAAATCCTCATTTTTACTACGTGGTTGGTCCCACAAAGTTTTTTGGCGAGGTCACGTCATGTTGGATATGGATCGAACAGACCTTGCCCGGCTGTCGACAAGGATTGCGCATTCAGATCGCATTACGCCCGAGCTCATTCGTCACGTGATGGCGCGGATTGGTTCGCGGGGCCCGTGGTTCAACGCGTCGAATCCCGTTGAACAATTCGTCGAAGCAGGCGCTTGGACCGAGGCGGCCATGGCGTTGGCGGAACTGCCCGATTGGACGCTGTCGCGCCTCGATCATGAAGATGGCGAGTGGTACTGCACGCTCGTGAGCAGATGGCAGTTGCCTCGCTGGATGGCCGAGAGCGTGGAAGGCCGCCATCAAGTGCTTCCATTGGCTATCCTCAGCGCCATACTCGCAGCTCTCGATCAGCCGGGGCGCAAGCCGTCGAAGGCGGACGATGCTGCGTTGCTGACGCAGGGAAACGAGACGCCTGTCTGCTGCGAAAACTATGCCTGACGGCAAAGTGCCAATCGGCAGCCCAGAGAAATAGCGAAGCCCGCCACTCGTGAAGAGCGGCGGGCTTCTTCATTTCGGCGCGCTTAGAAGAGCACGCGCGTCGTCAGGAAAAACGTCCTGCCGGGCTCGGGGAAACCGTCCGCCAGTTCGTAATTCGTGTCGAACAGGTTCCGAACCCCGAAGTTTGCCGTGACCCGATCGCTGAAGTCGTATTGGAAGTCGAGGTTCGCGAGCGCAAAACCGCTTGTTTCGAAGAAGCTGTTCTCGAGGCGATCGGTCGACCAGCGGGAGCTCGACAGCTGCAGGCCCGGCGACACGGTGAAGTTCTCATAAGGCTGCCAATTGGCATAGAGATAGGCATTGTGCAGCGGGGTGCCGACCGGCTGGAGGTTTTCACGGACCGGATCGACCAGCTGCCGCTTCAGGTAGGTGTAGTTGGCGCCGATCGACAGCTCGGGCAGGACATCCCACTCGCCCACGATCTCGAAGCCATAATAGTGGCCGTCGCCTACATTCTGGTTCTGAACCTTGCTGTTGCCGACGCCGATCGACTGAATGACGTTCTGCACATTGCTGTAGAACACGGCGGCGCCGACGTGAGCGTCATTAAAGACTGTGTCCGACCAGCCCAGCTCGAAATTGGTCGCGCGTTCCGGCTTGAGGTCCGGATTTGGTAGCGCGTCGCCGAAACGCGTGCTGTAGCGCTCGAAGAGCGTGGGGAAGCGCGTGCGTGACGAGACGCTGGCGTGGAATTCTGCCGTGTCGGTAGGGCGATATATGGCTGCAGCCTGCCAGTTTACCGCATCGCTGCCACCAAGCGGATATTCGAAGATCTTCTTGGTGCCGCTGTCATATTTCTCAGCGCGCAATAGCTTGTTTTGGTCGTAGCTGACGCCGCCGACGAAATCGATCGTGTCGGTGGCGTGGAAGGTGTCTTCCAGCGCCAGCGACCAGGTGTCCTCAAGCTTGGTCTGCTTGGGGTCGACGAAGCTCGAAACGTCCGGCTGGTTGTGGTCCCAGTTGGTGTGATTGTCCCGGCGGTAGTGGACCGCAGTCTTCAGGCTGTTCATCGGGATGAGGTCAGTGCCGCCCTCGACGCTGAAGCCATAGGCGTTGTCGTCATAGTAGCTGTTGAAGGCCCGGCTCTGCGCCTGACTGTTGAAATTCGAATCGTCATAGGCAGAGAGAAGATTGTAGAAGGTGTTGTAATACGCCTTTGTTTTTATGTAGGAATCATCGCCGATCTGCGTGTGGGAATAGAAGGCGAGGCTGCTGAGATTCCATGCGGGCCAACGCCAGTCGCGCTGGTAGGTCAACCCGTTCGGAAGCTTCGGTGGGGTCGGTGAGCGCCGGATCGGATCGTTCACGCCATAGGGCGCATTCTTCTCGCCCGCCTGCCGCGTGTAGCTGATGACATATTCGTCGGTGGCGTTTGGCGTGTAGCCGGCCTTGAGATTGATGCGCCAATCCTTGAAGTCGCTGAAGTCGCGCCGTCCGCCATCCTCAACGGCAGTCGGTTCGAAATTGCGCGAAAGGAACCAGCCGTCGCTCTTGCGATAGGCGCCAGCAGCCTGAAGATAAAAGTTCTCCTGGCGCGTGCCCACCGAGCCGACGCCCGTATAGGCGGCCAGGTTGCCAGTGTTGCCGACGTCGATTCCGTTCTGGATTTCACCCTCGAACTCCTTGGTGGGCTTTCGGGTCACCAGATTGATCGCGCCGCCCATGCCGCCAGGTCCGTTGAGAACCGAGGCATAACCTTTCTGTACCTGGATTTCGGACAGGTCGGGCGTGAGGAAGCGCCCATAGTCCAGACGGTTGTCCGCGGGCAGATAGACGCGAATGCCGTCTATGTAGAGCGGCACTTGGAAACGATCGTAGCCTCTGACGTAAATCAGGCGCTCGTTGCGGCTGCCGCCAGTGTTCGCCGTGCTGACGCCGGGAACGACGCTCAGCGCGTCATCGAGTGTGTCGCGGTTCGTTTTGCGCACGTCATCGGCTGTAACAATGCTCTGGGAAATCGCCTGGCCGCTGATGCCGCCTTCGGCGCCGTCTCCGCCGTGCACCACGATCCGACCAAGCTCGAACACGTCGTCCTTGGCAGGCTTGAGGCGCGGCTTCTTTTCATTCTCGGCCTTGCTTTCATTGTCGCCTTGCGATTGCGTCACGGCCTGAGCAGCCTGTGCACTTGCCTGCTGCACCAGAAAAGTGCTGCCAAGCAACACAATCGATATGTTCAGTAAAATATAACGCACTGCGAAATGCCCCCTTGTTCTCTTTTTTCAAGCGCTCCCGCTGCCTGCCGTCCCCGGGCAGACAGGGGCAATCTGATCGCAATTCCATGGATTGGTTCTTCACGATATATTTCCTTGAATATAACAGAGTTGGCGGTTTGCAAGCGCTATCGCATGAATTCCACACGCTGGACTAATGGACTAAGGAGGCTTTTGGATTCTGGCGGCGATTGATCGTTATGTTCAATCGGATATATCTAAGTAAATATGGCGATCAGTTGCGTCGGTGTACGATGATGGTCGGCCGGTGTGGTGGCGAGAGGTTTTAAGCAGGCACAATGGTACGAGAAAATGAAGTTCGGGAGGGCGAGGTCGCCATCGATCCGCCTCCTGCCACCGATGCTGGGCTCGTCTTCATCGGGCGCATAGCTACCCCATGGACATCGCGGCTGACCACTCCGCGCCAGGGCTGGGCGGACGGGCCTATATGCAGGATTGAGATCTTCGAGCCCTGGCGACAGGCCATAGGCGGGATCGAAAAATATGAGCGGCTGGAGGTGCTGTACTGGCTGCATCTGTCGCGCCGTGATCTCGTCAGGCAAAGCCCGGCAAAGAACGGCACCACATACGGAACCTTCGCCCTGCGTTCTCCCGTTCGACCCAATCCAATCGGCACCTCGATCGCGACGTTAGTTGGCGTGGAGGGGGCAACCATTCTTGTCCGGGGATTGGATTGCCTCGATGGCACGCCGTTGATCGACCTCAAGCCGGACCGGACGCTCTTCAAGCCGATCGCGCCACCGCAGTCGGGCGATTTTGAGACCGAAATAAGCAATCAGGCGTGAGATGGGGCAGCGACTACGCCCTTGAGGCCGCTTTCACCCCTTTGACCAAGGCGGCGCCGGACAGTGATTTCGGCCAGGATCGACATTGCGATCTCTTCCGGGGTGATCGCCCCTATGTCGAGGCCTGCCGGTGCCTTGATGCGGTCGAGTGTGGCGGCATCAAAGCCTTCGGCGACGAGTTTTTGTCTTAGTGCCGACATCTTGCGACGGCTGCCGACGAAGCCGTGATATTCGGCATCGATGGAAAGGGCTGCTCTCAATGCGGCCTCGTCTCCCTTGCCTTGAGTGGAGACGACGACGAAACGGCGCGTATCGGTAAGCTCGCCGATTTCGAAGCCGTCAATCAGCACATCGGCTTCGGGAGTGGTCGGAAATTCCGTCAGTGGAGCGGCGAGGGTGACGTGATAGCCGAGCGGACGGGCCTCTTCGGCAAGCGCCTCGGCCACCGGGCTGGACCCAAGTATCAGCAGCGCCGGGCGAGGAAATATGGGCTCGATAAAAATGTCCATCGTGCCTTGGCTGGGGCACATGTTCTTGGCGAATTTTATTCCTTCGCGGTCCTCGCCGGGTTTCACGCCGAGTTCTGCAAGCAGGTCTTCCGGCTGGATGGACACAAGCCGAGACTTGCCGTCGGCGAGGGCCTCGCGCGCCGCCGTCAGGGTCGCGCCACGGGCGCAGCCGCCGCCGATCCAGCCGGCCACGATGGTGCCGTCGGGGCGGATCACGGCCTTTGCGCCTGCCTTTGCCGCTGTCACCGACACGGTGCGCACGACCGTTGCCAGCACGAAGGCCTCATCGGCCGCCTTAAGGCGCGAGATCAGTTCCAGCACATCCAGATGAACGGTCACCGGCGCCTCCCTCATAGCTTCGCCAGATAGGGTTCGAGATCGGCCAGGCTGCGCAGGGTGTTCGCCGGGCCCAAGAGGTCGACATGGGGCAGGGCCGCCTTGATGCCGCTTGCCTCAGGCATATAGCCTTCCCAGCCCATCATCGGATTCAGCCAGACGATGCTACGGCAACGTTTCGCCAACTGGGCCATCTCGCGGCCGAGAAGCGCTGCGTCGCCGGTCTCGTAGCCGTCCGAAACAATCATCACGCAACTGCGCGAATGCAGAACGCGCTGGGCGTGCCAGCGATTGAAGGTTTCGAGGCTTTCGCCGATCTTCGTTCCGCCTCCGGCGCCTTGCGCCATGATGGAAAGCCGGTCGAGCGCGCGGGCGGGATTCCTGTCCCGCATCGCATCGGAGATGTGGGCGAGGCGGGTGTGGAAGAGGAACGCTTCTGCTTCACGGAACGTATCCAGCACGCCGTGGATGAAACGCAGGAAAACCGCCGTATACATGCTCATCGAGCCCGACGCGTCGAGCAACACGACAAGCCGCAACGGCTTTTCCCTGCGCTGGCGCTTCACCAGGCTGATCGGCACGCCGCCATGGCTGATGTTGCGGTGGATGGTTCGGCGCAGGTGGAGCCTGTAGCCGTATCGTCGCGCCAGGTCGCGGCGCGTGAGCCTGATACGCATGGCGCGCGCAAGCTGCGCAGCAACGGCATGGGCTTCCTCCATTTGAGCGGGATCGGCGATCTTGCGAAAATCGGTCTCGACAAGGTTTTCTGCACCGGAGGCGCCTTCCATGCGGCCTTCGCCGGCGCCTTCGCGGTCGGCGTCGCCTTCAGCCGCCATTTCGTCCATCAAGGCGGCTCCGTTTGTCTGATCCTTGCCGCTGCCGCTCAACAGCCGTCTGACCGAAGGCGAGTTGGCGAGGCTGCCGGTTGCTACCGAGCGGGAACGAACGTGCTTGCGCAGCCAGAAGGCGTCGAAGAGCCTGTCGAACTTTTCCCAATTCGCCCTGTTGGCGGAGAACAAGTGTTTGAAGGCCGACCGCAGCAGGGCAGGTCTCGCGGCATAGCCGGATGTGATCAAGGTGAGGGCGTCCTGTCCCTCGCTGGGGCCGACCGCAAAGGCGTTCTCGCGCAAGACCTGGAGGAAGGTGGCGATCCGGGCCGAGACAAGCCGCGGGACGTCATCAGGTCCGACGACAGCGGAGGCGGCATTGTCGCTCATGCAACCCTCCCCAGCAGGCGCTCCGTAACCTCGCGGGTCATGCGCGTCTTGTCCTCATGTGTCTTCAAGAGGCACATCAGGGTCTCGTGCACCAGTTCCGGCCGGTCGTGCAAATCGGAAACGTCGAGCCCGACCAGTGCCGCCGCCCAGTCGAGCGTCTCGGCCACGCCAGGCACCTTGCGCAGGTCTTCCTTGCGGATCTTTTCGACCATCCGCGCGATCTGTAATGACAGCGTCGCGCTCGCGCCGGCAATGCGCGTCATGATGATGCGTGTCTCGCGCTCGACATCGGGATAGTCGACATAGTGGTAGAGGCAACGCCGGCGGAGGGCGTCCGACAGTTCGCGCGTTCCGTTCGACGTCAGCACGACGTGGGGGATCGAAACCGCCTGCACCGTGCCCAATTCCGGGATCGATACCTGAAAGTCCGACAGGATTTCGAGCAAGAAAGCCTCGAACTCCTCATCTGCGCGGTCGACTTCGTCGATCAGCAGGACGGTCGGATTGTCCTGGCGGATTGCCGCCAGCAGCGGGCGCTCCAGCAGGTATTTTTCGGAAAAGATGTGGTCTTCGATCTGGGTTGCATCCTTGCCCTGATGCGCCTGGATCGCCAGCAGCTGCCGCTGATAGTTCCACTCATAGAGGGCGGCGGATTGGTCTAGGCCCTCATAGCATTGCAGGCGAATGAGCCTGGTGGCGCAGGCCGAGGCGAGCGCTTTGGCCACTTCGGTCTTGCCCACGCCGGCTTCGCCCTCCAGCAGCAGCGGCCGCTTCAGCAGCTGCATGATGGCGATTGCGGTGGCGAGTTCGTCGTCGGCGATGTAGCCCGCCTCCGCAAGGCGCTCGGCAATTTCTTCGCGGGAGAGGGGCATGGCGTTTCCTTACCCCGTGACCCCCAGCCGCTTTGCCGCCTGCCAGTTGCGCCAGAAGTCGTGCGGCATCTGGATGTGCGTCGAGCCAAGGAACGAAAAGGCGTCGTTGACGGCATTGGAAAAGGCCGGCACGCCGCCGACATTCGGGCTTTCGCCGACGCCCTTCGCGCCGATCGGATGGTGCGGCGAGGGCGTGACCGTAAAATCCGTCTCCCAGTGCGGCGTCTCCACAGCCGTCGGCAGGAAGAAGTCCATGAACGAACCGGTCAGCACGTTGCCCGTGTCGTCGTAGCGGATTTCCTGGCCCATCGCGATGGCAAAGGCTTCAGTAAGCCCGCCATGGACCTGTCCCTCGATGATCATCGGGTTGATGCGAGTGCCGCAATCGTCGAGCGCGTAGAAACGGCGGACCTTGTAGACGCCGGTGTCGACGTCGATGTCCATGACGCAGACATAGGCACCGAATGGATAGGTCATGTTGGGCGGATCGTAGTAGCTGACCGCTTCCAATCCGGGCTCCATGCCGGGCGGAACTGAATTGTAAGCTGCCCAGCATATGTCCTTCATCGACATGAATTTTTCGGGCAAGCCTTTTACCCGGAATCCATCGACGTCCCATTCAAGGTCGTCTTCGTGGACCTCCAGCTTGTAGGCCGCGATCATCTGCGCCTTGGCCTTGATTTTCCGCGCGGCGGTGGCGATCGCAGCACCGGCTACGGGCGTGGAGCGCGAGCCATAGGTGCCAAGACCATAGGGCGCCGTGTCGGTATTGCCTTCCTCGACCGTGATGTCGTCGGCAGGTATCCCGATCTCGGATGCGATGATCTGTGCATAGGTCGTTTCGTGGCCTTGGCCCTGGCTCTTGGTGCCCATGCGGGCGATGCCGGCGCCTGTCGGGTGCAGCCTGATCTCGCAGCTGTCGAACATGGCGATGCCGAGGATATCACAGTTCTTGGATGGGCCGGCACCGACGATCTCGGTGAAGAAGGACACGCCTATGCCCATGATTTCGCGCGTCTCGCCGCGCTTGAAGGCCTCGCGCCTGGCGGCCTGCTCCTTGCGGAGGTCTTCATATTTGACCGTTTCCAATGCCTTCTTGAGCGCGGTCTGGTAGTTGCCAGAGTCGTATTCCCAGCCGAGCGCGGAGTGGTACGGAAACTGCTCGGGCTTGATAAAATTCTTCATGCGGAGTTCGGCAGGATCCATGCCGAGCTTCTGGGCGAGAATGTCCATCGCGCGCTCTATGCAGTAGGCGGCTTCCGTCACCCGGAAGGAGCACCGATAGGCAACGCCGCCGGGCGCCTTGTTGGTGTAGATGCCGTCCACCGAGACATAGGCAGTCGGGAAGTCATAAGACCCAGTGACGATGTTGAAGAAGCCTGCCGGCCATTTGGACGGGTCGGCGCAGGCGTCAAAGGCGCCATGATCGGCCAGCACGTGTACGCGGAGCGCAGTGACCATGCCTTCCTTCGTGGCCGCGATCTCGGCCGTCATGTGGTAGTCGCGGGCGAATGAGGTGGCCGTCAGGTTCTCGATGCGGTCCTCCACCCATTTCACCGGCTTACCGGTGACGATCGAGGCGACCGCAGAGCAGATGTAACCGGGGTAGGCACCGACCTTGTTGCCGAAGCCGCCGCCAATGTCGGGCGAGATCACGTGGATCTTCTGCTCCGGCAGCTTGGCGATTAACGCCACCACCGTGCGGATGACATGCGGGGCCTGGAAGGTGCCCCAGATGGTCAGCTCGCCCTTGATCTTGTCGAAGGAGCAGACGCACTGGCACGTCTCGAGCGGCGAGGGGTGGACGCGCTGATAGGAAATCAGCTCCTTGATCGTCACCTCCGCCTTGCCGAAGGCTGCGTCGGTGAGTTCCTGGTCGCCCACCGTCCATTCGAAGATGTGGTTGGGATGCCGGCGAGGGCCGTGCGCGCCGTCTTTCTTGTCCTTGATGTCTTCACGTAAAACTGGAGCATCCGGCTCCAATGCCTTGAAAGGATCGATAAGAACCGGCAATGCCTCATACTCGACGTCCACGGCCGCAACGCCGTCATCGGCGGCATAGCGATCGGTGGCGACCACAAAGGCGACTTCCTGACCCTGGAACAGAACCTTGCCGTCGGCCAGCACCATCTGAACGTCGCCAGCCAGCGTCGGCATCCAGGCCAGGTTGACGCCCTTCAGATCCTCGGCCGTCAGCACGGCGAGCACGCCGGGCACCTTCAATGCCGCATCCTTGTTGATGGATTTGACGCGCGCATGGGCGTGAGGCGAACGCACGAAATCGCCATGCAGCATGCCGGGCAGCTTCAGGTCGTCGACATAGTTGCCCTTGCCCTGAGTGAAGCGGATGTCCTCCACCCGCTTGCGTTTGCAACCAAGACCTTCAAGCTTGGCTTCGCGCTGCTCGCGCGTAAGGGTGATGTCGTTCATTCCGCGGCCTCCTTGAATTCGACGCCGTTCAGCTTGGCGGCAGCGTATTGGATTGCCTTGACGATGTTCTGGTAGCCGGTGCAGCGGCAGAGATTGCCCGAAATGCCGAACCGGATTTCCTCGTCGGTCGGGTTCGGGTGTTCCTTCAGCAGCCTGTGGGCGCGCATGATCATGCCGGGCGTGCAGAAGCCGCATTGCAGCCCGTGCATCATGCGAAAACCTTCCTGCAGCGCCGAAAGCGTGCCGTCGGCATTGGCCATGCCTTCGATGGTGGTGATGTTGGCGCCGTCGGCCTGCACGACAAACATGGTGCAGCTCTTGACCGACATGCCGTCGAGATCGACGGTGCAGGCGCCGCAATGCGAAGTCTCGCAGCCGATATGGGTGCCGGTGAGTTGCAGGTTTTCGCGGATGAAGTGCACCAGGAGCATGCGCGGCTCGACGAGCCCGTCGACCTGCGTGCCGTTCACCGTCATCGTGACATGGATTTTGGTCATCGTCCTGCCTCCCTCAAATGGCTACGCTCGCCGCGCGTTTCAGCGCGCGTGCGACCATGACGCCGCCGACATGCTTCCTGTATTCGACCGGGCCACGCCCATCGGCGGCCGGTGACATGATCGCCTCGGCCGCGGCAGCCGCCTTTTTCAACGTTTCGTCGTCGAGCGCGGTACCAATCACCAATTGCGCGGCGTCTTCGGCCAGGAGAGGTGTTTCGGATAGGTTGGTGAGGCCGATCGAGCAGGTTGCCACCTTGCCGTCCGACATGGTCAAGACGACTGCGGCCGCCGCCGTGGCATAGTCGCCAACCTTGCGCTTCAGCTTTTCATAGGCATAGCCGTGTCCGGCCGGCGGTACGGGAACCGTGATGGCGGTCAGGATTTCGCCCGGCTCCAGCGCCGTAAAATAGGCGCCCTGGTAAAAGTCGCGTGCGGCGACTTCGCGCGTCTCGTCAGGGCCGACGAGGCGATAGGTTGCGCCCAGTGTCATCATCAGCGCCGGCATGTCGTTGCCGGGATCGCCATTGGCGACATTGCCGCCGACGGTGCCGCGATAGCGAACCTGTGGATCGGAAATCACCAATGCCGCCTCATGGAGGATCGGCAAGGAATTTGAGATGATGTCTGAGCCCAGCAGTTCATGCTGTGTGGTCATCGGGCCGATCACGATGTTCTGGGCCTCGTGCCGGATGCCCTTGAGAGCTTCCAGGGCGTGCAAATCTATCAGGTGAGACGGCGTTGCCAGCCTGAGCTTCATCATGGGGATGAGGCTGTGGCCGCCGGCGAGCGGACGCGCCTCGTCGCCGAAATCGGACAGGAGCTTGACCGCATCGGCGATGGTCGTCGGCCGGTGATATTCGAAAGGGCCTGGAATCATCGTTTCCTCCACCCGTTCTTTGTTCCGGATGCCCGGAATCCGAACGTCTGACCGAACCGTGTTCCTCGGGCCGCAGGTGTGCAATCCGCCCAAACTGGGTGTGTCACGAGCGTCGGAAAATCGCACGAAATGGGGCGAGCCGAGCACCAACTGCGTCAGGTCAGCTTACCTATCGGACTGTGTGTTTCTCCGGGCCAAGCCGAGACGGGTGCGCAGTTCGGCAATCTTTGCGCGGCTCACCGGGACGATATGCGGGTGAGGGCCATCGAGCTCCACCATCGCTCCATCGCCCTCCCTACGCATGAAGACGACATGCGGAATGGCGATGATATGGCTCCTGTGCACGCGCAAAAACAGGTCCGGATCGAGCCGCGCCTCCACATCCGAGATCGACCACAGACACATACGTTCGCGCACACCGTCATGGATCTGCGTGTAATGGGCGTCGGCACGCACGCTGCGGATATCGCCGATGTCGATGAAATGCGTGCCTCCCACGCCCTCCACGGGCAGGCGCGATACGGAAGGGATGCGTGGCTGCCCTAGACCGCCCAGCGGGGACGCGGCAAGATGCGGCCCACTCGTTTCGCGCCCAGACCTTTCGAAGGCCGGGCCTTCGACAATGGTGTCGGGCGATGACGGAGTTTCATCGGGCAGCCCTGGTTCTAACGGCGCACGCGGTTCGGGGACGAGAAAGAGGAGAAAGCCGGCCGCGATCAGAAAGCACAGAGGCGCAACGACCAGCGACAGATCCTGCGGCGACACCTCAACTCCTGACAACGGATGCGCCGCCTCGGCCGCGGGTATGAAATGCATGCCGTGCATTGCGGTGTAGTGCATGCCCGAAACGGCGATGCCGAATGCAATGGCGCTGAGCGCCAGCCGCCTGCCGACATGGTGCGCCATGAAGATGTGCAATCCGCCATAAGCCGTGGCAACGGCAATCAGGACGGAGAGCAGGACCATCACGCGGTCATGCTCTATCCGGAATGGACCATTGAGACCACGAATGCCGACATAGTGCATTGAAACGATGCCCGCCCCAAGCAGGAGAGCGGCGGCAGCGACCCTCATTTCCGAGGGTTCGCCCATGCTGATGAAGAACAGCGAGACGCCGACGACCAGCGCGCAAATGAGGAAGGACACGACAGTCGGCAGCACAAGATAGTTGGTGCCCGGCGGCGTCTGGGTAGCGAGCAGGCCCACGAAATGCATGGTCCAGATTCCGAGTGCCAGAAAGCATGTGGCGCCGGCAAGAAGAAGCCTGCGCCTAAAACCTGGCGTGCCGCGAATACGCGCTGCGAGACCAAAACCGGTGTAGCCACCCAGTATGGCAACCAGAATGGAAAGCGCGACGAGATATGGATTATGCCCTTCGAGCATATCGGCACCGGCACGCGTGTATCGTTGCCCGAGCGTACCTTCTCCTGTGCGCAACACTATATGCGTCAGCGCTCTACTGACAACAATTGGCGCCTTCTCCTGGCGAGCGATCGCCGGGCAACCCTGGCCTGCGACGAGAGCCGGCTACAACCAAGCGCAATTTTAGGCTACGCTGATACGCAACCGGTGAGGGCCGCCATGCCAGAAGAGATCGAAGTCGACACCGAAAAACTGCACGAGGCAATCCACGAAGAGGTGGAGAAAGAGGGCACCGCGCTGCTTCGCACGATAGCGCTGACCACCGCGCTGTTTGCTGCATTGGCCGCGGTCGCCTCGTTGCTCGCGGGTAGCTCGGTCAATGAGGCGCTCGCACTCAAGACCGAAGCAACACAACTGCAAACGCAAGCGTCGGACCAATGGGCTTATTACCAGGCCAAGGGCATCAAAGCCGTCGTCCTCGAATCCCAGAAGAGCCTTCTTTCGAGCTTGGACAAGCCAATCCCGCCAGAATTCGAAAAGAACCTTGCCCGCTACAATGACGAGCAGCGGCAAGCGCAGAAGAAGGCGCAGGAACTCGAGAGCCAACGCGACGAGAAGGGCTTGGAGGCCGATCAACTGATCCATCGCCACCACTTCTTCGCCAACGCGGTGGCACTTCTGCAAGTCGCCATTGCCCTGGGCGCGGTGGCTGCATTGACGCGAAAGCGCCTCGCTTGGCGCGGTTCGGTGGCGCTCGGCATTATTGGCGCAGGGATATTTCTCTGGGGGCTCGTCGGATCCTGAGCCTAGGTCAGAGTGGCGGAGCGGCCCAGTTCGCCCTAAAGCAAGTCGAGCGTGTGGGTAGTTGTAGTGTCCCAGATGTCGCAGAACAGGTTGACGCAGCGATCCGGGGCGCGGTAAAGGCGAACTGCAAAGACATTCGGTAGCAAAAATGGATCTTGCGCATGGCTGCAGGAAATCCATAAAAACTAACGAAATCAATGCCGGGAGGGATGGCCGAGCGGTTTAAGGCACCGGTCTTGAAATTCGCTCACTGTCATACCTTCCTGTTTTGTTCCATCCTTATTTGTTTCGTATAATCAAGCCATTAGCTCGTCAGCTTGATCTTTCTGTCCGCCTTCGTCACTGTCGGTGCTACGCAGTTGCGTAGCAAAAAGCGTAGCAACCGTTCACTTACCGTTCCGCCTATGTGTGCTTGCCGCCCGGCGTTATTTCTCGCACCCGGCCGCCCATGGCATCCCCCTTTCGGATGAATTGACGTCTGCGCCTTTCCGGCTCCGGATATCTCCGGGATATGGGAGGGGAGCATGTCGATCATCAAATTTCGCTGCGTTTCGCAGCGCTTTGCCGACGTCTATTACGAAATCTCTGCCGGGTCGAAATCGTGTTCGTGCCAATGCGATGGCTACTTTGAGGGATGGTGCAGCCATATTGACGCGACGATCGTCTGCGGTGAGCGCGCCATGGTCCACCCGGACGATCTTGATCTGGCAGCCCGAGCATCGGCTCGACTGAGGGGCAAACTGAAAGCACCAGACGACTGGAAGGCCTCCTGGCGCCGGAACATGAGGTGGCGGGGATTGGCGACCCGCAAATTTGTGCCGTCCACTGTCGGACTTAGCGGCAGGCCAGTGGTGTGCTTCACCGGAGCTATGGACAGGCCAAGAAAGGAGTTTTTGGCCGAGGCTGAGAAATCAGGTTGGGAGCCGGTCAATCGCGTCCATTCAAAGATCACGGTGATGGTCAGCTCAGATCCACACAGCGCGACCGCAAAGATGGATTTTGCGCGCTGGCGTGGGATTCCGATCCTTAGCCCAGAAGAGTGGGAGGAGGCTCGAGATTTCGGGGTGCTGCCACCGGTGCCGGAGCCGGATCCGAGCAAAAGCCTCTGGAAGCGGCTAACCGCGCCATTTCGTTATCTGACATCGTGACTTGAATATTTTCAGTCACTTAGCTGCCTAGTTAGCGAAACCGAAATTGGAATTCAAAAATCCGAAATATGCGGGAGGCGCGGCCGTGCCGCCTCCGCGGGTAGGCGGCACGGCTCTAACAGTTCGCCAATGAAATCGGAATGCCGTTTCGTAAGGAGTTGGCGACTGTGCAAACCTCCCACGCCTTGTTGATGAGGTTTGAAGGGTCGCTGCCATCCGTCATCTCAAGATGAACCGCTACATCTGCTTTGGTCGCGATGAGAGGTGATCCCTCCAGATCGATAGTGACCCGAACGGATATGTCGCCGATCTCCTGTCCGAGGTCGTGAGCGACGTACCGAAGATCATTGCAGTAGCATCCCCCGATCGCCAAACCGAGCAGTTGGGCACCGTTGAAACCCAAGCCCTTCCCACCCGCTTTGCCATCCGGCCGATCAACAACGACCGTATGGCTGCCCGCCCATCCCAAGGCGGCTTCAGTTCCAGCAATGTTCCGCAATTCAACCGTGGAGACGACCACCTCATCCTCCCAAAGTCAGGCCATGCCCGTCCTGAACAATGCTCGTCATGAGAGCTTCGCCCAGGCCCTTGCGGCGGGCAAGAGTGCGGGCACGCACAAGGTCGTCATGATGCCTTGCGATCGTCGAGACTGCTAGGGAGATCAACCCTTCGTCCTGCGGGGATCGGCTCCATAGGTGCGCTCTTCGCGTATTGTCCCGTCGCTCTTGTGAAGAACCGCTTGACCGAGACCACCGGCATCTTGGGCCTCGTGCCCTGCGGCTATGGCCGCTGCTTCAGATTGCTTTTGGGTATGATGCGCGGAGACCATCCTGCCGCCTTCGAGCACCCTCCAACCCGTGTTGGTCGGCACTGAGTGGAAAACGCTGCGCTTAGTCATTGCAACCTCCCTCGAGGGCATGGTCGAGAATGAGAGCGGGTGGGGCAAATGTCCATTGGACAATCGGCTGGTGGCCCCCCGTCGCGGGTCCTTCCCGGGTCAAAAGGCAACACGGGTGGGGCGGTAGCGCATGCTGTCTCTAGGTGTGACGGTTCAAAGGTGGTTTACACTTGACACCTAAATCATGAAACAGGCGCAAATCCGCCAATCATCGCAGCGTCGAGGCGTCAACCAGGTTGACAAAAGTGTAAAGTAAAGCGGGGGGGTTCACACCCCTTTACTTCCGAGGTGGGCGCGACACCCACGCCGAACCATGCCGTCGATCGCCGAAAGCCCTTGCGGCCCAAGCCTTCCGAGGCCTGCGCGCCGACTGATTGGCCCGCTCTGAACCTGGCAGACATAAACAAAAAACGTGCTCTGGAATTTCTGTAGCTAGAGACAGTTCGCGCTGCCGCCCCACCCGCATTGGTTTTTCGGCCGGAAGGACCCAAGACGGTGGGGGGCTAGAACGATTGACACGGCCGAGGAGATTGTGCGCATCATTCTGGAAAAGCGAGGGTTTCTGAGATGGCAGGCGTCCTGTTTCAGTCAGGCGACATTACGGTCACTAGATTCGTTGCCAAGTTCGGCAATGCCACTTACCCAATTGTGACCATTCGAAGCGTCATAATCGAGAGAGAGAATACACTCTTATTCGTCCTGAGCGTTGTTGCAATTATCGCAGGTCTCATCGTAGGGGCAAATATACATGAGATGATTGGACTGATTGCCTTTGTCGCATTTTTATTTTTGGCGAACAATGTCCCCGAAAAACGCAGATTGATCCTGAAGACGACAAGTGGTGACGTGACCGCTCTAGGCTCTCATGACGCGATGTTGGTCGAAAGCGTGCGCCAAGCAATCGAAGATGCCGTTACGAGATGACAGACGCTTAGAATCGGTCCGGCCGCCTAGGACGGCGCAATTATCGCACCGGTCGTTGCCAGGAGCACGTCTGCCTGAATGCAACAAACCCGCCGCCTCGCGTGAGACGACGGGCTTCACCAGGGAGCACCTGTCAGGTCATGAACAAGTGCACCCAAGAAAACTCTCGGCCGGAGTAGTGGTTCCGATTATCTGCAGGCCGCTGCAAATCCAAGCTTCCAGGGCCATTCGGAAAATGTGAGCGCGCGAAGCTCTGGACGCCCGCATCGATAGGAGCATTTTACCAAGTAGGGCATCGTGGCCCTCGGGGGATAATAACAACAACCCGGGAGGAAAGATGTGCCTACAAGTCATCAGTATTTATCCTCGTCCGACCTCGCAAAGATCAAACGCGTTCTCGCCGGCGCCCGCCTGTCATCACACACCGACGAGGCTGCGCGCTTTCTGATGCGCAAATACCAAGAGGGCAGAATATCGCTTCACCGATTTTGGCAGCAAGACCTTCCACGACCTCTGGACCGAAGACGAAGGTAAGATCAAGCTGAGAACCAACGACATCCGGATCGGCATCGCCTACAAGTTCTGATCTGCACTCCCGCAGTGACCTCTGGCCCCGGCGAAAGCTGGGGCTTTTTCCTTCGGGAGTGGGCCCGCTGCGATCTTCTAACTGCTAGAATGTTCTGTCCCGATTCCCCAATCGGGGCAGGCCCGGCTGTCGCAGGCTCCCCCATACCCCTGCCTTGCGGATTGTCGGGCCACCTTACTCGCTCGTGATCGGTTTGGCCGCATGGCCCTGCGGGGGTGAGACCCGAAGCCACCGGGGTACGGGGGGCTAGGGGTATGACTGGCTCCGGGTCTCGTGCTGCTGGGGAAGCAGCAGCCAATACTTGCTTAAGGGCGATCACAGACGCAACGACGCCTGGGGCTAAACGGGCTTGTCCATTCGTGTGAGGCTGGCGGCTACTACTGACGCATTGACGCTCCCGCTCCGCCTCGGCTTTGGTATACGGGGCGCGTCCCTCAAGGTTTACAATTCGATCAGCCTCCGCTGCGAGCGTTTCGGTGTCCGCAGTGTCCGCAGTGTCCGCACTTACGGTGTCCGCATCAATTCCATTACGCCAGTCAAGATCGACATGGGCTGGATTGAGTTTTCCGTCTGAAAAAGCCGGGAGATGCCCGCTTTTGATCTTTCTGCGAACAACCTTTTCATCGCAGCCCGCCCGCCTGGCAAACTCGCGAACTGATATGCCACGCCGCATGCGGACACCTTTTCGACCTCTGCACCTAGAGATGCTTGCGCTGCCGCCCTACCCGCATTGCGTTTTGTGTTGGAGGGACCCAAGGCGGGAGGGGGGGAGGATGGCGCCGGTGCCTTCGATCAGGTTCATGGCATCTGATCCCCGGTGGGGATGTCTGCAATAGAAATGGAGGGGCGCGGGTCACCGGACTGGCGGGTTCCAGAGTAGCGCCCCCCCCAAGTTGAGGACGAAGTTTCGCGTGACTTAGGCTCGGGTCCATCTGACTCGACTCCCTTGGCAGCCTTTGCTTTGATGGCGATGTCTACAAGGAGGGGGAGATGGCGGACTTCATCCACGCTCGCGAATACCTAGAAAGCGGCGACGTTGTCGTCGTCCAGTGTTCGCACCAATGCAACGTCATGGTCATGAATGATGCCAGTTTCCAGCACTACTGTCACGGACGCAGCTTCCACCACTACGGACGCTATTTCACGCATTTCCCTGCTAGGGTGGTCATTCCTCGTGATGGCCACTGGAACACGGTAATCGATCTAGATGGCGGGCGTGCCAATATCCGCTACAACATTGAATACATCAAAGGCTAAGCCTCAAACTCCGCCGTGGCTTGGCACCGGTCAGAGTTTAGATGATCTCCCGCGCGGCCTGGAAATTGTTCAGGACAGCGTCGTCGTAAGGAATTCGATCAGCCGTTCGTGTGCCCGGCGATGAAGTGCGCCGCGAGGGATTGTGATCAAGAAATCCTCGATCATCATCCCTTTCTTCGGGTCAGGTAGGCATTCCGGCTCTGCCTGCCCGACGAATAGATGAAGCTCATCCGGGTCGAACGCCAAATGCCATGCGCCTATGCGATCCTCGGCAAGAGTGAAACTGATCAGTGCCATCTGGTTCACGCTCCTTCGAGCGTTGATCATCAGCAAAGGAAAACTCGCTTCAATTGCGAAATTTCGCCATTGACACCCGTCGCAACCCAGGGGATCGGGACGGCGGCCAAATCCCGGTGGGAGTCAGCGGCCCAACCCCGTTGCCGCTCGTGAACGATCTCGCCGGCATCCTGCGCAAGAGCTTGGAGACGGAAGGCATCGCACCTCCGAAGGGCAGGAAGTCAAAGACCAATATGGCGTAAGATCGTATCGGACTATTCTGATAGGGATCGGAATATTCTGAAATCACTGTCGCCAGATCGATGGTAACGCAGCAATATCTCAATGGGCCGAGACCGGTCGGAACGAAATCTCCTCATGCCCGTTGCAGCCATCGTTGGGTAGTTGGCGATGAGTTTTGCGCCGAGGTTTGTGTTCTCGGGCTTGGTGACCTGTCGTGCGCGGTCAAGTTGACCGCCGCTGAGCCTTTCGCAGGCACCGATCGTCGTGAGGTCTTCATCAGCGCAACTCCTCGATTTGCGACCTGCGAAAGGAAACCACGATGAAAGCCACCAGACGAACTTTCATGTACGGAGCATGTGCTGCCGGCCTCGCTGCCGCCGCCGGGACGTTGAAGATGCTCCCGGCAAAAGCCCAATCTTTGTCGCCGGCGGAAGCGCAGCAGATCGCGGAAGACGCCTACATCTACGGCTACTCGCTTATGACGACCGAGGTCACGCGCGTCCAAATGAGCAATGTGCCAAAAATTGAGGGGCTTACTGCTCCTATGGGGCAGTTCGTGAATGTGCCCCGTTACCCACCGGCGGACTACCGCGGCGTCTCGGCCCCCAATGCCGACACATTGTATTCGGTTGCCTGGCTCGACTTGACCGAACCTCAGGTGTTCAGCCACCCCGATATGGGCAGCCGCTACCACCTTTTCGAGATCACTGACCTGTGGATGGCGGATTCCAAGTCATCGCCGAGTCCGCGCACCGCGGACGGGAAGGCTGCCAATTACCTGTTCACCGGCCCAGGCTGGGAAGGCGAGGTCCCGGCGGGGATGAAGCATTTCCCGATCGCCACGCGTTACATGGTCATTTTGGGCCGTACCTACGCTGACGGCACCGAGCAGGACTACAAAGCTGTCAACCAGCTGCAGGCGCAATACAAGATCACCCCGCTTTCCGCCTGGGGCAAACCGTACACACCCATCGCACCGCCGGTGAACCCGAATCCCGGATTCAGCATGACCGACAAACCGCAGGCGGTCATTCTTGCCATGGGGACAGAGGGCTATTTCAATCTGATGGCTATGCTCATGGCTAAGGATGCGTCTCCGGCAGCCGAGGATGCGCCAATGGTCGCGCGTATGGCCACGCTCGGCATTGTGCCTGGGCAACCTTTCGAGATGAGCAAGCTCGACCCGGCCGTACAGTCGGCGCTGAAGGACATCCCGCAATCTGCCCTGAAGAAGATTGAGGCCAACAAAGCCTCTATGGGAGGAGTAGAGAACGGCTGGGTCGTCTCGAAGGGACTCGGAACCTACGGCACCGACTACCTCAAGCGCGCCACTGTCGCGGCCTTCGGTTGGCCCGCGAACCAGCAGCTTGACGCGGTCTATCCCTACACCGAGGTAGACGCTACGGGTCAGCAATTGACAGGTGCGCACAAATATACATTGACCTTCGCCAAGGATGCGACGCCGCCGGTCAATGGCTTCTGGTCGATTACCATGTACATGATCGACCAAGGCTGGTGGTTCGTTCCCAATCCACTGAACAGGTTCACCGCCAGCCTGCGTAACAATCCGAAGTTCAACGCCGATGGTTCGCTGACGCTCTACTTCCAGAATGAATCGCCCGGCGCGGACAAGGAGGCCAACTGGCTGCCGGCTCCGAAGGGCGACTTCCTGGCGATGCTGAGAATGTACTGGCCCAAGGAGACCCAGCCCTCAATCCTCGACGGCAGCTGGAAGATTCCGCAGGTAATCAAAGTGGACTAGGCCAGCTTTATTCCTCAGTGAAGCCCGCCGCCTCGGGTGAGACAACGGGCTTATGTGGATCAGATCTCTGGCCCCGGCGAAAGCTGGGGCCGCTTCTTTGGCGCGCCTGCCACCTATAGGAGATCGGATAAGCACCTCTGTGCGGACACTGCGGACAGGTGCGGACACCTCCCAAACGCGGATTTGCGGCCGTAGGCGCTCGTCTGCGGACACTGCGGACACCTTTTCACTGTCCGCACCTAGAGACAGCGCGCGCTGCCGCCCCACCCGCATTGGCGGGACGCTTGGAAGGACCCAAGGCGGGTGCGGAAGAGTGCGCTGTCTCATCCTGCCTCCGAATACTACCGAGGGAAGTTTTATCCCATCACGCCAGCGCGGAAACTGAAACCTGCAGACCCCTTGCGGAAGGGCGCAGAGTCGAATCTATTGAATTGCACAGAATATCTGCAGACTGGCGATTGCGATCATTCATGATTTCACCGAGAGAGTTTGGGGCAATCAAGGCGCTTATCGCAGTGCTTTTGATAGTCGGTTCAGCTTACCTTGCTCTAAACAGCGGTTACATCAAGAACCGAAAGGCGTTCGCCGCTTACGAAGCCCAAAGCTATGTCGAGGCATTCAATCAGTGGAAGGGGTTGGCGGAGGCAGGCGACACTTATGCGCAGTACAATCTGGGAGCGCTATATTCACATGGACAAGGCGTCGCCCAGAACGACACAAAAGCGGCATACTGGTGGCGCAAGGCTGCGGAAGCTGGCGATGTAAATGCAGCTTATGGCCTCGGCAGATCGTATCTTTCCGGCCAGGGCGTCCAAAAGGATTTTGGAACAGCCTCACAATGGATTCGTAAGGCCGCTCAGGCGGGACAGATTGAGGCTCAGTACTTCCTTGGCTACCTATATGCCCAAGGAGCAGGGCTGCCTCAGGACGACCGTTTGGCGATCGAATGGTTGCGCAAGGCTGCAGATCACGGATATGCGCAGGCACAGTACAGTCTCGGCACATACTATGCTGTGGGGAAAGGCGTGCCGAACGACGACGTCCAAGCTTTCGCGTGGACGGCCAAGGCGGCCAATCAGGGCCATCGAAAAGCGCAGCTAAACATCGCGGTAATGTACGCGCTTGGCAGAGGAGTATCAGCGAACGACGCTGAGGCTGCAAAATGGTTCCGTAAGGCTGCAGAACAGGGTGATCCGGAGGCCCAGTTGCAACTTGGGTTCAGCTATTCGGATGGCAAGGGCGTACCCCAGAGCAGTTCGTCCGCAGTCTTGTGGTGGCTCAAGGCCGCAAATCATGGCAATGCCGAGGCCCAGGCGAAACTGGGCAATACGTACTATTACGGTGAAGGCGCTCCCAGAAACATCGAAGCCGCCCTGAGTTGGTGGCGCAAGGCCGCGGATCAGGGCAATGCTGTCGCACAGATAAATCTTGGCGCAGCGTACTACGACGGCATCGTCGTGGAGAGGGACTACGAAGAGGCTGCCCGTTGGTTCACCAAGGCAGCTGCTCAGGGCAATGCCGACGCCCAATCTCGTCTGGATGCAATGAGACAGAGGAAACTGATACCTGAGCAAGGGACCCTGTAGGAGTTCCGCGAGCTTCGCAGTTGCTCATTTTGCACCGCGCACAAATGAAGGTACAAAATACGAGGCATAGCTGCAGTCCCTAGGGCTATTATTGTTGGGCGTAAAATCCTCCCAGTTTTTGCACTGGGCAGATAGAAAGACGGCAGCAATACTGTAAGCTATTAATATTGCAGAGAAATAAATACCGACATATTTCAGCATACACTATCTCGCGTGAAGCGCCTCATCCCGTTTTTGACTCAGCGCATAGAGCAGGAAGCCAGCAACTTGGATAGACGTAGCAAGAATGCAACACTTCCTGCTAGATCGGCAAAGATGCATGAGCATCACTGATGCTTGATCTTCTGGATCTTCTCGGCAGCCTGACGACTTGGATGACGGACGGCCGCTGGTCGAAACACCGCGGATGGCTCACCATCCAGGCGGCTGTCTTCCTAGTTCTTACTGCATTCACCATTTACGTGATATTTCGCAGCATCAAGTAGTCGGCATACCGTCAGGCGGCTTTCGCCAGCCTCATCGCCTGGTGCGCAGAGCTTATCGGGACGCCCTGCTTCTTCAGCCATGAGCCCCAATGACCGTGCGGCAAGGTGGCTTTCACCTCGATCAGCCTGCGGCCAAGCGCGATCTTCTCCTCTTCGCGAAGGCGACGCCGGCATGGCATTTCCCGCCCCTTGGCGGCCTCGCTGATGCGCGCTGCGGTCTGCATGCCCGGAGAAGCCTCTCGGCCCGTCAACGTCGCCGAGCGTCGCGCCACAAGGTAAAGCATTCCCGAAAGTGCATGGCCCTGAGGAACAATGCCGCGCAGCTCATTCGCCAGCATCATGAGATGGCCAAAAGGGATCTTGTCGAACAGGTCGAGGAACGCCGACGCATCGTCCTCAATCATGTCGGCGCAAGCCAACACTATGCTGGAGACGGCTTTGAGTGCCATTTCGTCAATGAGCGCATGGTTGCCTTTGCATTCCATCAGAACGGTCAACACGAGGCGAGCATGCGCTTCGCCATGGTTGCGAATAAGCCGGCCGATCGTGGCTACCGCCCTGGTCTCGCCGGGCCCTGGATAGGCAGACTTCGAGATAATCCGTACCGAAAATTCATCGCACAGAAATTGCACTTGGGGATCAACGATCATGCCAGCCAGTTGATCAGCCATTGCCACGCGCCTCGCCATAAGCCGTTTGCAGCAGTTCGCCGGCGCTCATGATCGCCAGGCAATATTCGTTTCCGAAGCCCTGCCAGAGTGTGTAGGGAATCGCGATCTTCACCACGTCGCCGTCCTCCTTCTCGAACTGAATTCCGACCCATTCACCCTGGGGTGCCGGTCCGATCTGGCATCCGACAATGTGGTGCTTCCTGAAATCCCCGAACTTCTCCTGAAACGCGGCCTGGTTTGCCCGCACGCCGGCCGCGTGCTGCTGGCCGTGCGTCGGGATCGTGGCGGGATCGAATAGCTCGTTCGCGTCGCTCATCTGTACCATCCCGGCTTGCGGCCTACGGAAATCCTGGTCTTGCCGGCGACGTGACGCTGCAGCTGCGCGGCAGTTTCTGCGGGCGACATCAAGCCTGTGAAGACCTGCGTGCCGCCCTGCGTGTGAAGATGCAGGTCGAAGGATTTCATCGCTGCGCCGCCGCCAGCCGACGCCAGCGCGTGCTCGACAAGGCCGCCACTGGCGAACTGCGGAATGTTGAAGCTTGAAAGCCGCGCGCGCAGCCCATTCACGATCCCGCCGCCTGAGAAGCCTTTGATCGCTGGCATGAGGCCGCGGTTCAAATCGGCGAAGAAATCGACGCCGAACTTCCGCACTGCCGCCGCCTGGACGACAAACTCGCCGACGCTCAACCATGCCGGGATGCTATCGCTGGTCGATGTGCCCGGACCTGACCCGAGGAAGCCGCCACGCGAGAAGCCGCGGCCAGAGCGCGACGACGAGGACGAGGAGGCGGAGGATCGCAGCTTGGAGGCCTCGGCAGCTGCCTGACGTAGAGCGGAAATGATGCTGTTGATCATGGTGGTGATCTCGCCGCTCATCTGTCGCACCGTCGCAGCCAGGGCAGAGAAACCACCCTGAGCCACACCCTTGATCGAGGTGAGGATCGCGTCGATCTTGCTGGGCAGATCCTCGAAGGGCTTCAGGATTGCGTCTGCGGCCTGGGCAGCAGTGCCGTTGTCGATGTTGCCAATTCCAGCCAGTGCGGTCTGCACCTGTCCGGCGGCCTGCTGAGCGGCCGGTGCGATCCGGTCCACGTCGGCAACGACGCTATCGACGGCAGCCGTGGCCGTGTCCGATCGAAACGCTTCCGGCACCGACCTGATGGCGCCCGCGACCTCCGAGGAAACGCCCTGAATTGCTTGGCTGGTCTGCGATGCGGATTGCTCGAGATCGCCTAGGGAAGTCTTGGACTGATCGACCGCCCGAGCAACGCCGTCGACGAACTCATAGACCTGCTTGACTGGGCCGTTGGCACCGAACTTAGTGACGGTGATGGTCTTGCCGAGATCCTCGACCTTGGCATTGGTCTGCGCGACCGCTTCGCCGGCGGTCCTGATGTCGGTGGCGCTGTTCTTAATCGAGTCGGAATAACCGGCAATGCCAAGCGCAGCTTGACGCTGTGCAAACTGGGAGTCGGTGATCGCGCCAGTATACAGATTTATCCAGTTGGCGCTCTCGGCAGCATCCTGGGCGAGCTTATGAGGCGCCTGTGTCAGATCAAGAAACTGTTGCGCCAGTTTGCCAAGTTCCGGGCTGGCCGCGCCGAGCCTCGAAACCTCCTCACGAAATGCCTGCACATCCCGTGTGTTCTTGAACTGCTTGAACACTTCAAAGAGCTTATCGGCGGCATGAGGCAGGAGGCCGTCGAACTGTTCAATCGCATTGATCGCGTCATCGATCGCCGCAGAGAGGCCCTTGTTGGCAGCTTCCTGAGACAGGCGCGCCTGGATCAATGCCTGATCCTTCACCTGCTGCGTCATCTCCGCGACTTTACGGCCGGCCTGGTCATAGGCGTCCCTGACCTTGCCCACCAAATCCTGGTGGACCTGCAAGGCTCGCGTGGCTTCACCTGTCCGGGTCGCCCAAAGCGCGATTCCGCCGGCAACACCCGCAAGCGCGATTGTCCACGGGTTGGCCAGCATCGCCCGGCTGAGTAGGGCAATCGCCTCCACTGCAAGCATGATCGTCGATTTCAGCAGGCGGAAGCCGCCGATCAACTGGATAAGCGACGCGGTGAGCAGCAGCTGCCCGCCCGACAGATTGGTGCCGAACAGACTGTTGATCGCCGCGGTGACGCCTGTGGCAGCCTCACGGACCAGTTTGAAGGCGGGCAGCACCACGCCATTGACCACCGAAAGGGCATCCTTGCCGAACTGGACGATCGAGTCCCGCCATTCGATGATCCAGCGGTTCTGAACGTCGGCGTCTCGCCCGCTGAGCGCGGCGAAGAAATCACCGACCAGCACGGTGGCCTGCCGGATCGCGCCATTGGCGAAGTCGAGGATAGCGGCACGGTTGCGGACGATCATATCGCGCAGCGCCTTGGTGCCAGTCGTGATTGCCGGCGCAAACAGCAGCCCCATCTGCATGCGGACGCCGCTCACGGCCTTGCCGAGCCCGGTCAGCGTGTCGTTCATGTCCTCGGCGATCGCCACCTGTTCCTTGGTGAAGACGATCCCGAGCCGCTCAGCCTCCTTGCCGAGGTCGATCAGCCCCTGCTTGCCGGCATTGAGGAACGGCAGCATCTTGGCGCCGCTCTTGCCGAACAACTCCATGGCCAGCGCCGACTTCCTGGCACCGTCAGGCATGCGCTTGAACGCCTGCGCGACGTCCTGAAGGACGGCCTCGGTCGGACGAAGGTGACCCTTGGCATCACGGAGCGAAACGCCGAGCCGCTTGAACAGATCGGATTCGTTCTTCGATCCCAATGCAGCCGCAGAGATGGCCTTGTTCAGGCGCGACATGCCGGCACCGAGCTCTTCCTGAGACAGGTCAGCGAGTTTTGCCGCATAGGCGAGCCTGCCGAAGGCATCGACTTGCATGCCAGCGGCCTGGGCAGCCTTGCCGGCGGAGTCGGCGGCTTCCGCCCCAGACTTGGCCATGACAAGCACAGCAGCACCGGCCGCGCCGGCTGCGGTCGTGATCGCTCCGAAGGCCAGCGCGAGGCGCTTGCCGACGGTGGCAAGATCGGCGCCGACGCGGTTTAGCGAGGCACCCAGCTTGGCGAAATCCGCCTGTTTGGTAGCCGCTTCGATCTTCTGGAACGCCTTCTCACCGACCTCGCCAAGGGCCTTGAGCTGGGCTTTCATTTCCTCGCCGCCGTCGAAGGCGATGCGCTGGCGGATTGTCTGACGTCCGGACATGATTTCAGGCCTCCACGTTCTGCAGGCCCGGGATCGGTTCCGGCGCTGCCTGATTGGGGTCGAGATAGAGGATGCGGTCGGGAAGCGGCGAGAGCCCGAAGTCGCTGCGCAGTTTGCCACTGGTCGCGTTGGAGGTGAGCTTCGCCTTTACCGCCTGCACCTTAGCACGGCTTGTGAGGCGCGGATTCCCCTGCAACATGCACGCAATCACACCCGCAGTCAGTGGTGAGCCGTAGGAAGTTCCGGTCCCGGTGCGCCAACTGCCGACACCCATTACGGAAGCGGCGGCCTGCCTGACACGTTGCGATGGAGCGAGAATATCAACCGCAATGCCGTAATTGGTGCCGTAGGTGGGGAGCCCGGAAAACCCGACGTTGTAGGCGTAGTATGGGAGGTCAGCCATCCCGCTGCCCCCGACGCACACGGCGTCTGGTGCCATGGCCGGCAAGACATCGCCCGTCGATAGATTTACGGCATCGTTGCCAGCAGAGCCGACCATGACAATGCCGGCGTCGATGGCGCCGGCTATGGCGTTAAGAACGGCTGTCGACGTGGCAAAGGAGAAGGAAACGTTGCAGACAGCCGGTCGGTTGGTGCCGGCCCTTCCGTTGTAGTGGGTTAGCATCTGCCCAATGGCCGCAATCAGCGCTGAAGGGGCGCTGTTGCCGTTAGGTGCCTGACCAATCTTTAGACCCCAGACAAGGGCTCCTCGCGCGATACCAACCTCATCCCCAACTGCACAGGACGCCACCGCCGTTCCGTGCCCAACGTCGTCTCCTTTGCCGCCTGACGAGAAAAACTCGTAGATGTTTGTCGCTCGTCCGCCGAAGCAGGGGCGGGCCGTGTCTATGCCCGTATCCATAACGTAGACATCGACTCCGGTGCCGTCGCGATTGCAGCGGAAATAGGTGTCAATTGGGTGCTGTAGCCGATCGACGTTCCACGGTGCCCGGCGCCGGATGATACGCGGCAGCGCCCACGATCCCTGATCCAGCATCACGTCAATGGTGATCGCTTGCTCGGCAGGCTTACCCGTAAGATCATCGGGCTCGATGCTTTCAATGCCGGGATGATCCTTCAGGGGGAAATCGGCGGGCGTCGTGCCTTCGATCCTGAAGATGCACGGCAGGCTCTCAAAGTCGGCCCAGGTCAGCCCCGATGCGTCGAGCGCAGCAATCCATTCCCCGCGATCCTGCTCCTGCTTGATGACGACGAGGACGCCCATCAGATACTGGCCTCCACGACGTTCATGGAAAAGAAGGTGCGCGGCTCGTTGACTATCGTTCGCGAGCCGGTGATTGAATTGAACGCATACAGCAATTCGAAATAGTCACCCGCAGAAACCGCAATAACACCGGTCGCCAAGCCAACTGATCCGTTGGAAAAGCCGGTCGACATCCCAGAACTAGCGAAATAGGTCGTTCCGTTCTTTCGGATGACTGCGTAGTTATTGGTGGCAGAGGAAGCCGTTGATCTGACCCCTCCGGTGAGAGATACCTTTGTTACCCCAACCGGAACGATCAGGCGCGTAGGTGCCCCCGACGACCAGATTGAATCCGTGTTGAAGTCCGCTGACTGCCAAGAGATCGCGTTCTCGTTAGTGTCTGGTACAACCAACGTTCCGGTTCTCACAACCCGCGCTCCCCTATGTGGAACGCTCGATGGCACCACCGTCGGACTGGTGTTGATGGCCGTCTTCAGGTTTGCGAAGCTGACGAAGCGAGAGTTGCCGTCAGCGTCGACAACATAGAGGCCCTTCGCGCCAGCCACCTCGGCCGAAGTAAGGCCGGTACCACCGCCGAGCTGCAGGAGTTCCTTGCCGAGTTCAATGGTCATGAGGCGTCTCCAAGCTTGAGTGCGCCGGTCTCTGTCCCGGACAGCAGCAACGCAGTTGGTTGATCTAGCTCGTCGATCGACGAGAGAAGCAGGGCAAAGGCCTTGGTGGGCGGTGGCGTGTCTTTGCTGACACGCTTCGTCCCGTAGCCGAAGCTGTAGCCGCCGAGTCCAAGTCCCATCCGAAACATGGTCTGGCCCTCCTACTGCATCGTTGGCGCGACGTTGGTGCCTGACAACGGGCGCCGCCAGCGAGCCCATGCGCGCTCCTCGGCTCGCCCCATCGGGCCCATCCCTTGCGCGGCCGCAAACTCATCCGGCCGGCGTGCCGCAAGTCTTTCCCTCGCCTCGATCCGAGCCTCGCAATCGGTCTCCCTCACTGCGAAGAGACGGAAGAACACCACCCACTCATTGAACTCGACGTCGATCGGCATCAGATCGCCCCCTTGCCTGCCTCAAGCCCAAACCGCTTGTTGACGCGCTCGATTACCTTGTCCCAACTGTTGGCCTTATCGGCGCTGGCCGTGCCAGCGCTCGGTGGCTCTGCGATGGCTGGGCCTGCCAATGCTGCCGGAACGGCCGGTTCCTTTTCTTCGGTGCGGCGGCTTTCGTTTCTGGGGGAAGGCTGCGTGCGCCTGGCGTTGTCCAAGCGTTCCTCTTGGGCGAGTTTTTGGTGTCGCCGCATGGTGGCTTCCAGGCACGCGCCCGACGGCTCCGAGCGTAGTTCAACAACATTGGCCCGCTGCTCTTCGGTAAGGGCCATGAAGCCTTCGTAATTGCTGGTTGCGTCGAAGAACGCGATTAGGTCCTCGCGCTCTGCAAAGCCGGATAGATCGCGGTGTTGGACCGCCGCGCGCCAGTGCGAAGGGAATGAGCTTGGCATCGTCATTGGGGGACCTCTCCGTTGATCTCGGGGATGCCTATGGACTGCCTCTTTGTCGTCGGCTCGAACAATGTGGCGGCGGAACCCCCCTGGCGGTTTCTGTCTCTAGAAAAGCGTCGCGCTGCCGCCCCACCCGCATTGGTTTTTGGCTCGGAAGGACCCGCAGTCGGGCCGGAAAGATCGCCGGCGGGCGCCAAAGCCATAGCGCGTGTTCCGCCGGCATTGCCGCACGAGCCAGGAGACACACCCCTGCGGCAATTCAAACTGTGAACGAGCCCTGCCGACGTCATGCGGCCTGCTCCTCAACATCGCCCGGAACAGGGGCATCAACTACCTCGTCCTCGACCGGGATGAATTCGACGCGCACTTCTCGCCGATCCTCACGCGATACCGGAATGTGCTGGGCGACTGCGGACAGACGGGCAAGAATGGTGCGAACGTCATTGGAGGGTGTGACAGCTCGCCAGATCGGACCATCGTCGCCAGCAAAGCCAGGCAGGTTGATCCCAGCCAGGCGATCTGGGCGGACCATCATTTCCGCCTCGAGGTACTCGCGCCTGATGAAACGCCGCTTCTCGAAGACGCATCCGAAGCCGGCATCATTGACGACGCCCGTCCGGCCATGATCCATCCGGTCGAGCTTTGACCACAGCGCCTCGGGCGCGATGCCGCACTGGTTGATATTGTACCAGCGATCCACCTCTTCTTCGCTCACGATCTTCTGCGGCAGACCGGCCTTGCCACGCGCTGCAAACTCGGGATCGGGCAACGGATCTTGGCCCGCAGGCAGATCGCCATTGGCAAGTTCAACCGCAGCCGTGGCCTCAGCCAGCGCGCGGATGAGTTCGACGATGGCCGCCGCGTGCCTCGGATATTCATCGGCAGCCCTGGCCGCGGCGAGTTCGCCCGCCTTCTTCGCCGCTCGATATCGGGCGAGCCTTACGCTGTCCGCCTCGGCAGCCGCAGCTTCGCGCAGCCGCTTTTCAAGTTCGTCTTTGGCCGCCAGGGCACGCTCGATCTTCCTGTTTGCCCCCGTGATCTTGCTCTCGATATCCTCCAATTCCCTGTCGCTGCCATTGAGGAGGATGCGGCGGCGGTCCGCCTCCAGCTTGTCCGCAGCAGATTCCAGCTCATCGATATTGAAACGGCTTAATGCAGCCTCAAGCTCGGCCACCGATGATTTCGGTTTGGCGATCAGGTTGATAACTTTGTCGAGCACATCCATGCCAGCGATCCTTTCTGACAAGAAAGATACGCGCGCACGCGGCCACTTTTGAGCCCTTTAAACGGGCAAAACGGGCGCCCTTAAACGGGTAAAACGGGCATTATTTCCAGCCCATTAGCTTGTCCAGGAGGTGCTTCGAAATCTCGTGGCGACCGCCTTTGTAGCGCCCGATCTTGTGCTGGCGCGCCCAGCGCCGGAGGGTTGACTCATCGACGCCTACCAGCCCCGCAGCGCGCTGTGCAGTCAGCCATGGCCCAAGGTCATCGCTCGGCTCAGGCACGGCCGCGTTCAGCTTGGCGGCGAGTTGCGCCTCCAAGCTCGCCAAATACGCACGGGTCGCGGCGATGTTCTCCTTGAGAGGGCCGAGATCGTCGGCGTCGGTCATGCCGCCTGCCTCCCGAATTTGTCCAACTCACTGAGATAAAGCCGCCACGCCTGCAACTTCACCACGAGCGGCGGCATCTCCATGTCGGGAACGCCCTTCCGGCGAAGGAACGCCTCTGCTTCATCCGTTGTCGGAAATGGCTCAATCGGCTGCTCAGTGTCGGTACCGACTTCTCGCGCGTGTGCACGCGCAGGCGCTAACCCTTCCTCATAGCGTTCTTCATCTGATGCTGATGCTGATGGGCATTGCTCAAGCATTGCTTCATGCATTCCTTGTTGCATCCCGCAAGCATTGCTTGGAGCATTGCCCCGAGCATTTTTGCCCCATCTGGCCTGTGCTGCCCGTTGGCTTTTCTCGATCGCCTTCACTCGCTTGTCGGCCGCGGATTCCCGCTCCTGGTCGAGGCGGGGCAAACGCCATCCGTCCTCGAAAAGGCTGCAGATGGCTGATCGCACCTCATCCCACCGATCGACATCAACGCCAGTTATGCGCATCAGCCGGCCGTCGTCGTCGGGCAGCCCGCCATGCTGCCAGTAGTGGCGACGCAAACGCTCATAGGCTCCGAACTCCTCGGCGGTGAGATGGCCCGTGAGGGCCGTCTCTGTTCCGATATAGGTTTTCATCCACGCAAGATCTGTCATCTGCCAGCTCTCCGCATCAGGGCCCCGGCATGATCGGCATGGGCATTGCCGCGGCGAAGAAGGTCGAGGGCGCGCTTGGCGTGGTACAGCGCCAGGATGGAGCGGATCAGCCTCATGACCGGCCTCCGCCTCTGGGTAGCGGATAGGTGCAGAACACGGTTTCGCTCCTACCGTCGGAGCTAGGTGCCGCATGCCACTTGCTTGGCTTGTCCCGCTGAATGAGCAGCGCGAAGTTGAAATCCTCTTCGATCGCAGCGTCGTAATGGTGACCGGTGATCTGCTCCATGAGGCGGTGAGCCTCGTTGAGGTGCCATCGGACTTGCTCGTCAGGCGTCATCGTGGGTTGAGGTTCGGCGGCCACCGGCAGCGGAATAGCCACTGTGGCGCCGACAGCGGCGGTGTGACGGAGGAACAGGCGGCGGGTGATGCTCATGCCATCCCCCTCTCATAGCACTTGCTGATCTGCTCGCGGCGGACACGGCGATAGAGATCAAGCGTTCCGTCCCGGTCATCTGCGTGGAGGAAGGCGGTGACCAATTTGACGTTGTCAGTCGCTTTGCTGAAGGCGACGGAGAGGGCGGCGACGGCTTCCTTGGTGATGCCTTTCTGCCAGCCCTCGTCGAGGAAGCGGTCGAACAAGGAAAGGAGAGCGAGCGCATCGCGGAGGTCGTCGAGTGGCCCCTGCATGCAGTACGGGATTGGGAAGTCTGGCGCCGCCGGTGCGGCTGTGGTATTGGTCTGCACGTTCATTTGCTTATCCCCCAAGGGTTTGCTGGAACCACGGTCCGGATCGGTTGCCGCCGATGCCGGGCCTTTCTGTTTCTGGATGGCATCAGACATCGCGGATGCCACCCGTTTCGTTGGGGCTGGCGAAATTCGCCACTTCGCGCTTGGCCGATGCGCTGGACGCATGGAATGGGTTGACGCCCATTCGAAACGGCCAGAGCGGGCAATTTACCGTCACGCACTTGCGAGCTTCGGCAACGTTGGCGCCGGAGCAGTCGATGCACTTGGCGCGGATTGCCTTGATCGGGCTCTCCGCATGTTCCAGCAGGCGAATTTCCGCCAGTGGAATTTCGCGAGGATCGCGCCCTATGAGAGTGCCCGCATCTGCCTCATAGGGCGATTTTTCGAGGAATATCCTCCGGTCGGGCTTAGCCATGGCTATGCGGCTCTCCCGATGTTTGCCCGCAAACCAAGCCTCTCCGCCAGCGGCGCGATCGGGACCATGATCTTGCCTCCGATTCTGATGGTTGGAATGTCGCCACGCTTGGCAGCATCGTAGGCTGCGTTTCGGGCGAGCCCGAAGAACAGCCTGCCGGCATCGGGGACCGAAATGGTCGGCCGGGATAGTGCATCATTCAGCGTCATACGTAGTCCTTTCAGGGTAGTTATCGGCGCTACTTGTGCCGTTTTTGACTGTTAACTATGCTTTGGACTGTGTCAATGGCCACTTGTGCCTTTTGTGCCGATTTTGTATAGTCGCGGGATGAAAGCTGACGAACCGAGACAAAACCGCATTCCATTCATGATGTCGGACTCCGAGCTTTCGGCCGTCGACGAATGGCGGTTTTCCAACCGAATCGGAACCCGCGCAGAAGCGATACGGCGGTTGTGTCAATTAGGGTTGGCCGCCGACAAAGCGGTTCCTGGTATCTGGCACTTGGTTCGGACTTTCACCGACCGGGAGTATTTAGCGCTGATGGACATGGCGAAGCCGGAGGCTTCCGCCGACGAGCGCTCATCAGTGATGCGCGAGATGGAACAAGATGGGGATCGCGCGCGCTTGATCTTGGGGACGCTTTTGCTGTTTCGGACGCTGCTGTCCTACAGGTCAGGCGAATCGTTCGACGCCTCACTCGCTCTCGCCGAACTCGCTGATGACGAAATCAAAGCCGAACTGGCCTATGCCTTAAGTCAGCTTAATGGAGACCAGCGATGAAAGGCCATCTCCGCGAACGCAGCCCCGGCAAATGGGCCATCGTCCTTGACGTTGGCGAGCCAGATCCGAAGACAGGCAAGAAAAAGCGGAAATGGCACAGTTTCACCGGCACCAAGAGGCAGGCGCAAGCAGAGTGCGCCAAGCTGATAACCACCCTTAAAGAAGGCAACTACGTCGAGCCGAGCAAGCAGACGGTGGGCGAGTTTCTGGACGAGTGGCTGACCTTCATCAAGCCGACCGTGGCGCCCAAGACTCACGAACGCTATGCCGAAATCTGTCGGAAGAGCATCGCGCCCCTGATTGGCGAAGTCATCCTATCAAAGCTGAAGACGGACAGGATCGACGGCGCATTTTCAAAAGCGCTCACAGAGGGCCGCAGGGACGGGAAGGGCGGTCTTTCGCCCCGTACGGTCCACCACATGCGCCGAGTGCTTATCAAGGCGCTGGGGCAGGCTGTGACGTGGGAAAGGTTATCCCGCAATCCAGCTTCTGCGACGACACCGCCGAAGGTCGAGCGCCAGAAGATGCTCGCCTATGACGCCGGGCAGACGGCAGCGCTCCTGGAAGCCTTCCGGCCAACACGAATGTTCATCCCCGTGGTGCTTGCCGTAATGTGCGGGCTGCGCCGTGGCGAGGTGCTGGCGCTGCGGTGGCGCAACGTCGATCTCGACGGCAAGTCGCTGGCGATCGTAGAGAGTGCCGAACAGACAAAGGATGGGGTTCGCTACAAGGAGCCGAAGTCGGGGAGGGCGCGCACTGTTGCCCTGTCCTCAACCGCAGTGGCCGAACTGAAGGCGCATAGGGCGCGGCAGGCGGAGGAGCAGCTCAGGCTTGGCATCCGTCCCGATCGAGATAGCTTCGTCGTGGCCCAGGTCGATGGCAGCGCATTGCAGCCGCGGTCGCTCACTCACGAATGGGTGCGGCTGTTGGCGAAGACAGATCTCCCGCGCATCCGCTACCACGATTTGCGCCACACACATGCAAGCCAGATGCTGGCAGCCGGCGTGCATCCGAAAGTGGCTAGCGAGAGGCTGGGGCACTCGTCGATCGGGATCACGCTTGACCTATATTCGCATGTTATGCCGGGAATGCAGGCAGATGCTGCAGAACAAGTTGACGCCGCGTTGCAGGCCGCTATAAGCGCAAGTCAGAAAACCAAATAGTTGCAAAGTGCGTAGCAAACGGCATTTCGACTAACCGGCGAAAAGTCAAAAAGCGCTTAGAATACAACTAGTTGGAGGGATGGCCGAGCGGTTTAAGGCACCGGTCTTGAAAACCGGCGTGGCAGTGATGTCACCGTGGGTTCGAATCCCACTCCCTCCGCCAAATTTGTCTGTAAGAAATTGATTTTTATGCACTTTTATGAGATGGGGCCTGTGGTGCCCATGTGGCGTAACGTGGTGGTGCAGTAAAGCAAAAATGCCCTATCCGTCGCAGTGGACTTGGCTCTTGCCTTCTTCCGCGCCACGCGAAATTTGGGTCGCGCATGAGCGCAGGGTTGAACTGACCGAGCGCTACGTCGATCGACTCCCTGGATCCCAGATGGATGTACGCCACGCCGCGCAAATAGTAGTCGTAGGCGTCGAGGCTTTCGGTTGGCTTGCGTTTCGCGCGCTCGATTTCGGCCCGCTCGAGCTGCGCGGCGATCGCGCCGACGACGGCCTCGGTGACCTGATCGTGTAGCTCGAAAATATCGTCGAGCGCGCTTTCGAAGCGCTCGGCTCACAGATGCGCCCCGGTGGTCGCATTGATTGGCTGCCCGCTGATGCGCACCTTGCGCACGTGCCCGCAGATGGCGTGGTCGCAGGTTCGCGAGACGTCGCGGAGGTCCTGTCACCTCGGACGGGCTCAACCTCTTCTGCGGCATGTCGATCAGGTACGAGGACCCCACGGTGAGTTACGCCCGTACGGGCCGCGCCCCGATCGAGGAGACGGTCACGTTCGTCGGTGGTTAGCCGCAACCCTCTGATCGACCATTGTCCGGTTTCATTGGATAGTTCGGTGCATCTGCTCACGGCAGCAAGCGGCCCGCTGATATTGGCACGACAGACGAGCGCGTCTCAGATCGGTAAGTCGCCTTGAGCTTCGAAATGGAGACGGTTCGAGCCATGCCGCTGGTCGGACAGATTGGCTCTGTCGATGGCTGGCCTCAACCAGTCATGAATGCCTTGTATCCGGTCAGGGCAAACTTGATCCCCATCGCTATCACGATCAAGCCCATGTATCGGGTGACCATATCGTGAGCCAGACTTGGCCCTTTGGGGCTTTTCGATCTGCGTGCAACAAGCAGCAGCAGTACCCAGGTGATGGCCAAGACCACGCATATGCCAGTTAGCGCTGGAAGAGGGATGCCTCTGCGCGAATGCGCCGCCGCGATGGTGATGACCCCGGTGATGGTGCCGGGGCTGGCCGCGAACAGGATCATCGGTGCCAGCGCCGCACCCGCAGCAGATGGATCGGGATTCTGAGTTGCGGGATCGGGCGCGTTGTCCGACCTGGATCCGGACAGCATGGTGAAACCGATGAAGGACAGGACGATCCCGCCAGCCACGGAAAACACATCCAGCGGGATTCCGAAGATGTCGAGTATGCGAGCGCCCGCAAGCGCCGCGATGGTCAGGACCACGGCGATGGTAAGGATCGCCCTTGTCGCATCCGAAACGCGCTGCGCCCCCGTCCGCCCGGCAGTCAGGCCAGTGAACATCATCGCGCAGACCATGGGATTGACCAGCGAGAAGAGGGTGACGATGGCTTGCAGATGATCTTCCATCGGGCGCCCTCATTTCCAAGTGGATCTGGCCATCGAACACGGAATCCAAAAAACGTTGATATCAAAGGGACGAGACATGGCTTGTCGGGTCGTGCGACAGAACGGCTGCCGAGGGCGCGACGCACCAGATCAGCCAAGAATCGCGCCCGTCATCTCACCCGAGGCGGCAGGCTCCCCAGGCTACGATGCTCTGCTTGGTAAAATGCCCTTATCGATGCGCGCGTCCAGAGCTTAGCGGGCTCACATTTTCGGAATGCCCCTGGAACCTCAGCAATGGCGTGCCATATCGCCACTGGATGCTGGCGGCTAACCTGCGGATGAGCCGTCGGCGCCTGGCCCGTCGTCCGCAGATGGCGGGCATTCTTGAGTGGCGCATCCTTCGGCAGGCGCATTTTGCGAAACAAAGGCTAAGGAGGTGACGACCATGCGCACGTTGCTTTTCTCGCTTTCCATGGGCCTCATGGTTCTTACGTTGACGACGGGAGTTGGCGGTGCAACCGGGATCACCGCCCCCACCAATCACCATAATGGTCGCACGGCAGGTGGTAGGACACACGGCAGGACATACAAACGAACCCACGGCATCACGCACCCCCGCTCGACTCACCCTAACGTGAATGCTGCAGATCGTCCCCACGCACACGGTCGCAATCTCCATTAAAACACGGCGGCACCTGCTGGCGGCGCAGCAATTATCCTGAATTCGCCTTTCGCTTCAGGATCCTGGCGCAATGATTACGGCCCGTGCCGTTTAGCGATAGGCCCGTCGTCTCGCCCGAGGCGGTGGGCACTTTTGTCCCTCGATGGCGCGGGCCGGACGGCACCTCCAAGGCGTGCCTTTAGAAATGTCCAATCTCCGGGAATTTTCTCGTTGGCGATGCGTTTGTCTAGGAGGTCCGGTAGAGACCCAACCCCGACGATCATCGCATCAAGGTCAATCCTCCCCCTGCGATCAGCGGGCATTGGGATCCACGGACGATTTCCCTTGGGGAAGACAATGAAACGCTATCTTTCAACACTCGCATGTTCGGGATTGATGAGCATTGGAGCGTCGCTCCACGGTGCTGCGTTTGCCGCGACCTTTCCCAGCTCCATTCCCGAGATTGTCCCGACCGTGAACGCAATAGGCGTGGCTTTCAGGGCTCTTCCGGCACAACCGGTGAACAGCGGCATACACGGCGTCCTTCTACACAAGCAAAACGATGATCCTGGCGGCATGCAGCTCGTCCGCGGCGGTGGCGGTGGCGGCGGACACGGCGGCGGCATGGGCGGCGGCGGCAGCACGGGCGGAGGCATGGGCGGCAGCAGCACGGGCGGCAACAGCGCCGGCGGCAGCGGCATAGGTGGCGGCGGTGTAGGAGGCGGCGGCTTCTTTGGGTTCGGCCAATATCCGCGTCCTTACTGCAACCCCTATTACGGCCCCTGCTATCCAGGATATCGTCGGGGATATTAAGCGCGTCCGGTAAGGTCGGCCGCTCCTAGCGGTTCAGGCCATTTTCTCGCCAAACACTGGCCCGTCGTCTTACCCGAGGCGGCGGGCTTCTCTTTTGGGGCGGGAACTGTCAAGCGCAGAAAAGTGCCCCGGATAGCAAGCTCCAGGCTCTAACGATGCGCACAAAGGATC
>NZ_JARXVF010000015.1 GCF_029892515.1 Pseudaminobacter soli (ex Li et al. 2025)
CTTGATTTCGTCAACCAGGGCTTCTCAGAAGCGAACTTCCTCGCCGCCAGCGGCGCACCGCCCTCGTTGTTGAGGCGTATATAGGCCCCACCCTCTCAAACTGTCAACGCCAATCTGCTCCCCGTTTGAACTTTTTACGACACAAAGCGCATAACCCAGCAAAACCTTGCGGAAGGTCGGAGCGGGCCGCAACTTATCCCCAGCGGGGCCCACGCCGAGCCCTAATGCAGCCCCAATCGAGGTCTCTCTCTTACCTAACGCAGGTCAATTTCCGGCCTCGCGCGCGTTCCTTGATTGGGGGACCGCTTCTATAAGGAGCGCCAACGGGGGGAGCTTTCGTTGACTTACACCGCCGCGGCAGGCAATTGTCGCGGCCATAAGTTTGAACCGGTGCGATCAGGGACGGGATAAGCCACCGCTCTTCATGCAGGATGTGGACAAAGCCATAGCCGAACTCGGCAATGAGTCGCCGCTGATCGCGGACGGCCGCAGTGGACCGCCCGATCGGCGCGAGGTCTCTGCGCGTTGGCTGTCGGGCACTTTCCTGACGGGCGTGACCTCCAGCGTCCTGATGGGCGTGGCGCTGTTTGCCGCCCTCGACGGCCGCGAGCAGCTGGCAACCCCGCCCGAGATCGCCGAACTTGCGGCCATGAGCACGGGTAGCGACGACGGCGGCCAGAACGCCAAGGCCGATCGCCTCGTCCAGCCGCGCCAGATCGCCCGGGCGAAAGACCGCCGGCGCATGGAAGTCTCCATGTCCAGTCGTATCGGCGACCGCGACGTGGTCCGCACCGTTCCCTTCGTCCAGATCAAGATGGCGCTCGCCGCCGGCTACAAGACCAGCCGCTCCTATCCGCCCTTCGATCCGCTCGACGTCTTCGCCGAGGACGGCGCGGCCCAGACCGCAGCCCCCGCCGGACAGATCTACGGCGTGAAGGTCGAAAGCGAGATGAGCCTGAAGACGGTGGATTTCCCGATGGAGTCCGCCGCCTTCGACGAAAAGAGCGATCTCTCTGCCGACGAGGTGGAAGAAGTCGTGCGCACCACCGGCGCCATCCTCACCGATGGCGACGTGCAGGTGGCCGCCCTTCACTATGTCGACCCCGAGCGATTCGGCGATTCGCTCGCCACGCAGGCGCTGACCGGTTCCTATGGCGTGCGCATAGTTCCGGAGAACGTCTCGGTCACCAAGCGTAGTGCTGCCGACGATTCGGCAATGGCCTATGCCGAGGAGATCATCCCCTTCTCCGCCGAGCGCGAGATCGAGGATGCGCTGGCCGATTCAGGCTACACCGGCCAGGACGCCGCCGACATGGCCGAGGCCATTTCCAAGATGATGAACGGCTCGACGCTCAAGGCCGGCACCGTGCTTCGCGTCGGGCTGGAAGTGCGCGGCGACGAGGCCTGCATCGTGCGCACCAGCGTCTATGACCGCACCCAGCACATATTGACCATCGCGCTGAACGATCAGCACCAATATGTGACGACCAACGAGCCCGACCCCAATCCGGAACTGCTGACCGCCTTCGACGATTCGGCGCCGACGGTTGCGCGCGGCAATCTGCCGAGCGTCTATGACGGCATCTATCGGGCGGCCTTCTCCTACGGCATGTCCAAGGACATGACCAAGCAGCTCATCAAGCTTTTGGCTTCGGATGTCGACTTCCAGTCGCGCCTCAATTCGTCCGACCGGCTCGAAGTGCTTTTCTCCGAGCCCAATGGCGACGACCAGGCTTCCGACGATTCGCAACTTCTCTACGTGTCCGCCACCTTCAGCGGCACGACGCGGAACTTCTACCGGTTTCAGCTGAACGACGGCAGCTTCGACTATTTCGACGAGGAAGGCCGCAGCTCCAAGCAGTTCCTGCTGCGCAACCCCCTGCCCAACGGCACCTTCCGCTCGGGCTTTGGCGCGCGGCGCCATCCTATCCTCGGCTACACGCGCATGCATACCGGCGTCGACTGGGCAGCCCCCACCGGCTCGCCTATCATCGCCGCGGGCAACGGCGTCGTGGAAAAGGCCGGCTGGGCCGGTGGCTATGGCAAGCAGACCATCATTCGTCACCCCAACGGCTACGAGACCTCCTACAACCACCAGAGCGGTTTTGCCTCCGGCATCGTGCCCGGCGCCAAGGTGCGGCAGGGCCAGGTTATCGGCTATCTCGGCTCGACGGGCCTGGCGACCGGCCCGCACCTGCACTACGAGCTGATGGTCAACGGCACCAAGGTTGACCCGATGCGTGTACGCCTTCCGCTCGGCAAGGTGCTGAAGGGCGATGACCTCGTTGCATTCAAGGGCGAGCGCGAACGCATCGACGACCTGCTCAAGGAAGACAAGAAAACCGCCTCGCTGAAAGTGGCAAGCGCCAAGACCAGCGAGTAGAGCGCTTCAGCTCTTGCGATCCGGCCATGAAGGCTGCGTGAGCCAGGCCACCGCCACCGATGCCGCGCAAAGTGCGGCCGACACCCAGGCGATCACCTCAAAAGCCCGATTGGTCGCCTCGACCCGCAGGGCCTCGGTCTCGGGAGCCAGCGCTACTTGCGGCGCCGCGCCGAACTCCACGCCCGCCACCGGAGCGCCGAGCACGCCGGAAAACACCAGACCGGCAACCGCGCCAAGTGCGGCAACCGCCATCAGGCCGGCAGCGCGGGCAACCGCATTGTTCACGCCCGAGGCCAGGCCGGTATCGTCGTCCGAAACGGCCAGCATGACCGCCGCCGAAAGCGGCGAGACGATAATCGCCATGCCGAGCCCGTTGAGCAGAAGCACCGGAAAGGTGATCTCCCACAGCCGCATCATCGGCATGGTCAGCCCCAGCAGCGCATAAGACACGGTCATGATCGCCGCCCCCAGCGTCAGCGGCAGGCGCGGGCCCCAGCGATCCGCCAGCCGCCCCGAATATCCCGACAGCAGCGCGATGAACAGCGACAGCGGAAGGAACAGCAGGCTTGCCTGCCACTCCTTCGCGCCCCAGCCGGTGATCACCGTCATCGGCAGGAAGAACAGCACCGCGGTGAAGGCGAAGAATAGGAGCAGCGTGTAGACATTGGCGCCGGAGAAGATGCGTGAGCGGAAAAGCTGGAGTTTCACCATCGGCTGCCGCGTATGGCTTTCCCAGAGAATGAAGCCAGCAAAGAGCAGTGCTCCAATCAGCAGCCAAGCGCCGGGGCTGAGCAACTGCCCCTCGCTGGGAACGCCGAAGCTGGTCATCCCCCAGGCCAATATGCCCAGGCTAACGGTCGCCAGAATGGCGCCCGGTATGTCGAGCCGCCGCTTGGCCGAAGGCCGGTCGGCCGGCACGCGGGTCAGCAGCATCGCCAGCGTCACGATGCCGATCGGCACGTTGATGGCGAAGATCAGGCGCCACATCCAGGGTTCGCCGAACGACAGCACGACACCGCCGATGAACGGTCCCATAGCTGTAGCCAGCGAGGAATAGGCAGCCCACTGCCCGATCGCGGCGCCGCGTATGTCGGTCGGGTAGGCCTTGGCGATGATGGCGAGGCTGCCGGGCACCATGAAGGCCGCGCCGATTCCTTGCGCGGCGCGCATCAGGATCAGCGTCTCGGCATCGGCCGAAATCGCGCAAAGCAGCGACGTGACCATGAAGATGGCTATGCCGCCGGCAAAGATGTTGCGCACGCCAAAGACGTCGCCGGCCACCCCGCCGAGCAGCACCAGCGCGGATAGAAAGAGCATGTAAGCGTTGCTTATCCACTGCGCATCGATCAGCGTTGCGCCGAGATCGCTGCGGATGACCGGCATGGCGAGCGAGACGACGGAGCCGTCGATGAAGCCCATGCTCGATGCGAGGATCGCCGAGAGCATGACGAACCGGCGGCCTTGCGGCGGGCAAAAGGTTCGGGCCACCGCCGGCGCGGTGTCCATGGTCGAATCGGATGATCCCCGTGCAGACATCGCCGAAGTCTATGTCGGCGCAATTGTCGCTACTAGCCCCGCCATCCAGGCCTTTTTCGGCCTGGCGGCGTAGGAAAAACTCTATTCGGTGAACTCTACCGGCACGCCGGGGCTGACCAGCTTTGCGAGCTGCTCGGCATCCCAGTTGGTCAGGCGCACACAGCCATGGCTTTCGGTCTTGCCGATCTTGGATGGATCGGGCGTGCCGTGGATGCCGTAGGTCGGCTTGTCGAGCGCGATCCACACCGTACCGACCGGGCCGTTCGGCCCCGGCGGGATGGTGAGGATCTTGTCGTTGTTGCCCTGCTTGAAGTTCAGCTTGGGATTGTAGGTGTAGTTGGGGTTCAGCGCCACGCGGGTCACCGCATGGGTGCCCGTCGGCGACGGCGTGTCAGACGAGCCGATGGTAGCCGGGTAGGCTACAACCAACTTGCCGGCATCGTCATAGGCGCGGACCTGCTTGCGCGCCTTGTCGGCGATGATGCTTGCAACCTTGCTCGCGGCCTGCCGCTTCGTATTCGCCACCCGGATGATGGTGCCGGGGCGATTGAAATTCGCCCCCGGATTGAGCGCCTTCAGGTAGCCCTCGTCCATATGGAAGCGCGCGCCCAGCATTTGGAGCACCGAGGTGTAGCTCAGGTGATCGAGCTGTGCCTTCTGGCTGTAGTCGGAAGGCACCGACGCGACGAACGGGCCGGCCGCGTCTTCGGGCGTGATCGTGTAGTTGACGAACGGATCGCCGCCGGTGGCCGCGAGCTGCGCCTTGATCTCGGCCGTATCGGTCGATTTCAGGCTGACGCCGGTGATTTCGCGATAGGCAAGCAGGGCCTTGTCGACATTGCTGCCGAACTTGCCGTCGACGACGCCCGGCGAAGCCCCTGCCCTGTCCATCAGGATCTGGATGGAGGCCACGTCCTCGCGCGCCGTAAACGTCGTGGGCGGTTCGGTCACTGCGTTATCGTCGGCCGAAGGCGCCTCGATGATGGTCAGCTGCTCGGAATTGTCCGGCTGGCTCGCATCCGGATCGCCGAGCGGCGCACGCGTCACCGGTTCGCGCCGCACCACCTGCGGCCGCTGCGGATAGTTCGGATAGGACTGCTCGTCCGGGAATGCGCCGGGCGGCGGCGGGAAATGGTCCTGCCCCAGCGAATAATCCTGGTTGTCGTCCTCATAGGCCGGCGCGTCGGGATAGCGCTCGCGATAGCGACCGCGCGGCTGGCTGTCGGTCTCGTAGGAATAGTCGTCATAGTTGCGCTCGCGCGGCTGCGGGCGCACCGCGCGCTGGCCGTTGCGGCTGCCGATCACGCCACGCGGCGGCTGAACGGCGATGATCTCTCCGGTATAGGAATCAACGATGATGCGGTTGCCCTTGCCGTCGAAATAGACCTGGACGTCGCCCGACTGCGCCAGCTGCACGCCTGCATCGGCTCGTTTGCTGATTCGCGCCGCCTCGACGACGCGCATGTCAGGTGCCGCGGCTTCGGCGGCATAGGCCCAAAATCCGGCCGCAACCGCCGCAAGAAAACCAATCCTGCTGATCATATTCGCCAAATTTCCCCGGTACGAAGCTGCTCCCTCGGCAGCCCTCCGCATATAATTCGATTGTCCAATCGCCCGCCTAACGGTTCTCACATGAACCGGGCATGAAAATGGCCGCCCGGAGGCGGCCATCTGTCTGCGATTATCCGCCTGGCCTCAGGCGGCCTTTTCTTCTTCCACCGGCTTTGCCGCCTTGGTGCGGAAGTTCAACCTGTCGGAGCCGGCGGTGATCTTCACCGTCGATCCGTCGAGGATGTCGCCCATCAGGATCTTCTCGGCCAGCGGATCCTGCAGTTCCTTCTGCATCACTCGCTTCAGCGGCCGCGCGCCATAGGCCGGGTCGTAACCCTTGTTGGCCAGCCACTCGATCGCCTCGTGATCGAGCTGCAGCGTGATCTTGCGGTCGACGAGCAGCTTCTCCAGCCGCTTGAGCTGGATCTCGACGATCTTGTCCATGTCCTGACGGCGCAGGCGGTGGAACAGGATCACCTCGTCTATGCGGTTGAGGAACTCCGGCCGGAACGACGACCTGACCACGGCCATGACCTCGTCGCGGACCTTGTCGACATCCTCATGCTCGCCAAGGCCGACCAGATATTCGGCACCCAGGTTGGAGGTCATGATGATCAGCGTGTTGCGGAAGTCGACCGTGCGGCCCTGTCCGTCGGTCAGGCGACCGTCGTCCAGCACCTGCAAGAGCACGTTGAAGACATCCGGATGCGCCTTCTCGATCTCGTCGAATAGCACGACTTGATAGGGCCGGCGCCGCACCGCTTCGGTGAGCACGCCGCCTTCCTCATAGCCGACATAGCCCGGAGGCGCGCCGATCAGCCGGGAGACCGAGTGCTTCTCCATGAACTCCGACATGTCGATGCGCACCAGCGCGGTGTCGTCGTCGAACAGGAAGGAAGCCAGCGCCTTGGTCAGCTCGGTCTTGCCCACGCCCGTGGGGCCGAGAAACATGAACGAGCCGATCGGCCGGTTCGGGTCCTGCAAGCCGGCGCGGGCACGGCGAACCGCCTTGGACACGGCCTGCACAGCCTCGCCCTGGCCGACGACGCGCTTGGCCAGCTCGTCTTCCATCCTGAGCAGCTTCTCGCGCTCGCCTTCCATCATCTTGTCGACCGGAATGCCGGTCCAGCGGGAGACGATGTGGGCGATCGTGTCGGGCGTCACGGTTTCCTGCACCATGCCGCCCTTGCCGTCCTTGTCCTGCGACTCGGCTTCCTGCAGCTGGCGTTCGAGATCAGGGATCTTGCCATAGGCAAGCTCGCCGGCGCGCTGGAACTCGCCCTTGCGCTGGGCAATCGCCAGTTCGTTGCGCGCATCCTCGAGCTGCTTCTTGAGGTCGGCGGCCAGGCCGAGCTTCTGCTTCTCCGCCTGCCATTTGGCAGTCAGAGCGTCGGATTCTTCCTCCAGCGAGGCCAGATCAGTCTCGAGCCGGGCGAGCCGGTCCTTGGACGCCTCGTCTTTTTCGACGCGCAGCGCCTCGCGCTCGATCTTCAGCTGCATGATGCGGCGGTCGATCTCGTCCAGCGCCTCGGGCTTGGAATCGACCTGCATCCTCAGCCGCGACGCGGCCTCGTCCACCAGGTCGATCGCCTTGTCGGGCAGGAAGCGGTCGGAGATGTAGCGATTGGACAGGGTCGCTGCCGAAACCAGCGCCGAGTCCGAGATCCGCACCTTGTGGTGCTGCTCGTACTTCTCCTTCAGGCCGCGCAGGATCGAAATTGTGTCCTCCACGGTCGGCTCGTCGACGAACACCGGCTGGAAGCGGCGGGCAAGCGCCGCATCCTTCTCGATATATTTGCGATACTCGTCGAGCGTGGTTGCGCCCACGCAGTGCAACTCGCCGCGCGCCAGTGCGGGCTTCAAGAGGTTCGACGCATCCATCGCGCCGTCGGCCTTGCCGGCGCCGACCAGCGTGTGCATCTCATCGATGAACAGGATGATGCCGCCGGCAGCCGAGGTGACTTCCGAAAGCACCGCCTTCAGGCGCTCCTCGAACTCGCCGCGATATTTCGCGCCGGCAATCAGCGCGCCCATGTCGAGCGCCATCAGCTGCTTGTCCTTCAGCGATTCGGGCACGTCGCCATTGACGATGCGCAGCGCGAGGCCTTCGGCGATCGCCGTCTTGCCGACGCCTGGCTCACCGATCAGCACGGGATTGTTCTTGGTACGCCGCGACAGCACCTGGATGGTGCGGCGGATTTCGTCGTCGCGGCCGATGACCGGGTCGAGCTTGCCGGCGCGGGCGTCGGCGGTCAGGTCGCGTGCATATTTCTTCAGAGCGTCATAGCCCTGCTCCGCGCTCGCCGAATCGGCGGTGCGTCCCTTGCGGATCTCGTTGATCGCCTGGTTCAGCGCCTGCGGCGTCACACCGGCCTTGGCGAGAATCTCGGAGGTCTTGGCCGACTTCTCCATGGCGAGCGCCTGCAGCAGGCGTTCGACCGTGACAAAGCTGTCGCCGGCCTTCTGGGCCAGGTCCTCGGCAGTCGAAAAAACCTTGGCGAGCGGCTGGGCCATGTAGAGCTGGCCATTTCCGCCCTCGACCTTCGGCAGCGCGTCGAGCGCTGCTTCGACGCCGAGCTTGGCGTCGCGGACGCGGCCGCCGGCGCGCTCGATCAGCGACGCGGCAAGGCCTTCGTCTTCATCGACGAGCACCTTCAGGATATGCTCAGGCGTGAACTGCTGGTTGTTTCGGGAAAGGGCAAGCGTCTGGGCCGACTGGATGAATCCCCGCACCCGCTCGGAATATTTCTCTAAGTTCATATCTGTCTCCTTCCATCACCGGCCCGCTTTGCGGCACCGGATCAGATTGCGGTGACGAACCCCCTCCGGAGAGCCGGGCTCATTTCCAGCCAGATATGGGTATGCGCGGAATTTCCTCAAGACGGATTTTCTGGCCGCGCAAACAAAAACGGCGGAGACCTGATTCTCCGCCGTTCATCGTTCTGATTATCCGTACCGGATCAGCCGTTGGCGGCTGCCAGAGCCGTGTCGTCACCCGAACCATCGGTTGCCGCAGCTTCGCCGCCGGCAGCTTCGGCCGCCTGCTCGCGGCGCGGACGACGGCCGCGACGCGGTGCTGCGGCCTTTTCCTCGGACGGCTCTGCGGTCTCGGCCGTGCCGCCGTTAGCTTCCGCCGCCGTTTCCGGCTGCGGCTGATCGACGGGCTGGGACTGTGACTGCACCTGCATGGGGCTAGGGCGGCGCCCGCGACCACGGCCGCGGTTGTCGCCACGATGGCCGGCATTGTCAGCCGGCACTTCGTTGCTGAGCGCGACCTCGGCGGGCATGCCTTCAATCACCGGCTGCGGGCCCGAACCATTGTTCACGACCGGCGCTGCGACCTGCTCCGGCGCCGCTGCCGGGGCGCTTTGCTGCTGCCCACCGCTTGGTTGAACGCTGCCGGCATTGTTGCCGTCAAACTCTTCGCGATCCTGATCGTCGTCGTCGAAGTCGTCGTTGCGATTGTTCTGGAACTGCTGCACCTGCGCCTGTGCGGCTGCGATGATGCGGTTGTAGTGCTCGGCGTGCTGCAGATAGTTTTCCGCCATCACGCGGTCGCCGGCGCTTTGCGCGTCCCGGGCGAGGGTCGCGTATTTCTCGGCGATCTGCTGGGCGGACCCGCGAATCTTGACGTCCGGACCGTTGCTCTCGTAGTTGCGCGTAAGCGGATTAGGTCCTTTGCGGCCATTGTTGTTGTTATTGTTATTGTTGCCGCCGCCGCCATTGTTACGGCCGCGCATACGCCTGTTCTGCTGTTGTGGCCTCATCCGACTCTCTTCATTTTGAAAAAGTTCCGCGAGCGGGGCGCGTCAGCGGCCAGCCGTCTCGTGGTGTTCCGACGGTATTCGCCCGCATTGCTTGCGTTGGCGTCACGTACCATTCCGTTCCGGTCTCATGTCACTTGCCGGGTGATCCCCGCACGAAGCAAAAGCGTCGTCTACGCAAGAAGGCAGTTTTGTTCCAAGGGAACCGAATCGATAACAGCACTGCCTGCTTCGTCTCATCCGGTATTTCGAACCTAGCGGCATTCCCGAGAGTTGCCAAGTACTTTTTCGATCTACTACAACGCTTTGATTCGGCGCTGGAAAAACAACGTCCGATCATTTCCCGCAAGGTCATTTCCAGCTGCGAGAAGTTCAAATCCGGCCAGGCCGAAAATGTCCGTTACACTTGTTCTCTGATCGAACCCGATTTCCAAGGCGACTTTGCCGCCAGCTTCCAGATATGCCGCAGCCCCGGCGGCGATCACGCGATAAGCGTCGAGACCATCATCCCCACCATCAAGGGCAAGAACCGGATCGAAGCCCCGCACTTCGCGCTGGAGAGCGCCAATATCCGTGTTCTTTATATAAGGCGGGTTTGAGACGATTAAATGGAAACGCCCGGAAATTTTTGAGAACCAGTCAGATTCGACCGTTTCAAAGCGATCGGAGAGCCCAAGCTGCTCGGCATTGCGCCGCGCGGTCGCCAGCGCGCCCGGGGCGACATCGGCGCCGACGGCCGTTGCCTGCGGTACCTGGCTCAGAAGCGCGAGCGGGATGGCTCCCGTTCCGGTGCCGAGATCGAGGATGCGGCAAATGCCCTCCCGCTCCGCCGTCTCGTGCACGAAAGGCAGCACCAGATCGACGAGTGTCTCGGTATCGGGGCGCGGCTCGAGCGTCTCCGGCGACAGGAAGAGCTTCAGGCCATAGAACTCGCGGAAGCCCAGGATGCGATGCACCGGCTCGCCCGCAATGCGGCGGGCAAGCGCTGCTTCGATTTCGGCCAGGACGGATGGCGTGAGCTCGCGGTCGGGTGAGGTGATCGCGTCGGTGCGGGTCGTGCCGGTAAAATGTTCGACGATCAGCCGCGCATCGAGTCCGGCGTCTTCGATACCGGCGGTGGCGAGCCGGAGCCGCGCGGCGCGCAGCAGTCCGCCCAGGGTAGCCGGGGTAGCCGTCGCGCCGGTCTCGGTCATATGCGTTGCCTTGCTCAGCTTTCCGAAAACTCGGCCAGGAGCTTCGACTGGTGGTCGGAAATCAGCGCGTCGACGATCTCGTCCATCTCGCCCATCATCACCCGGTCGAGCTTGTAGAGCGTCAGGTTGATGCGGTGGTCGGTCACGCGGCCCTGCGGAAAATTGTAGGTACGGATGCGCTCGGAGCGGTCGCCCGACCCCACCTGCGCCTTGCGCGATTCGGAACGCTCGGCATCGGCCTTCGAGCGTTCCATGTCGAACAGGCGGGCACGCAGGATCTGCATGGCGCGCGCGCGGTTCTGGTGCTGCGATTTTTCCGCCTGCACCACCATGATGCCGGTGGGCAGGTGGGTAATTCGCACCGCCGAATCGGTGGTGTTGACGTGCTGGCCGCCCGAGCCCGAGGCGCGCATCGTGTCGATGCGGATGTCCTCCGCCCGGATCTCGATGTCCACCTCTTCGGCTTCCGGCAGCACGGCCACCGTCGCCGCCGAGGTGTGGATGCGGCCGCTGCCTTCCGTTTCCGGAACGCGCTGGACGCGATGCACGCCCGATTCATATTTCAGCTTGGCGAACACGCCCTTGCCCGAAACGGTGGCGATGATTTCCTTGAAGCCGCCCACCTCGCCCTCGCTGGTCGAGGCCACTTCCATGCGCCAGCCCTGCTCGGCCGCGAAGCGCTCATACATGCGGAACAGATCGCCCGCGAACAGCGCGGCCTCGTCGCCGCCGGTGCCGGCGCGGATTTCGAGGATGGCGTTCTTCTCGTCGGCCGCGTCCTTGGGCAGCAGCAGGATCTGGATCTCCTTCTGCAGCCCTTCGATCTTGTCCTCCACCGCCGGCAATTCGCCTTCGGCTAGCGCGCGCATCTCGGCATCGGTGCCCTTGTCGGAGAGCATCGCCTCGAGGTCGACCACCTCCTGCTCGGCCGCGCGCAGCTCGCGGATCTTGCCGACCATCTCCTGGATGTCCGCATATTCCGAAGCCATCTTCACATAGGCATCCGGATCGGGGCCGGCCGCCATCTGCGCTTCGAGCATGTCGAAACGCTTGACTACCTGGTCCATGCGGTCGCGGGGCAGATTGATCATAGGCATTGATACTCGACTGGATTCACGTCAGCAGGCCGTCCTCACGTGAATCTCAAAGCGGGATGGCGTGGTCGTCGGCAAAGGTCTGCAAGAGCGCGCGCATCGGCAGGTCTACGCGCGGCCCGCCGAGATTGTCCTCGAGGAACGCCTTGATCTCGTTCACCGGCAACTCGGTCAGCATCGCCTTCACCGGGCCGATCGCGGCCGGCGACATCGAGATGGCGCGGTAGCCGAGCCCGATCAGGGCCATGGCCGAAATCGGCTTGCCGGCAAGCTCGCCGCACAGCGTCACCGGCGTATGGTTGCGCCGGCCGGCATCCGCGATGTGCTTCAGCACGCGCAGGAACGGCACCGACAGCGGATCGAACCGGTCCGCAAGCTGGGTGTTGCCCCGATCCGTCGCCATGACGAACTGGAACAGGTCGTTCGAGCCGACAGAGACGAAATCCACCGACTTCATCAGCTCGTCGATCTGCCACAGCAGCGAAGGCACCTCGACCATGGCGCCGACCTTGAGGCTGGTCGGCAACAGATGCGCAAAGCGGGAGAGATGGCGCACCTCGCGGTCGATGATTTCGCGCGCCTGCGCGATTTCGCCAAGCTCCGTCACCATAGGCAGCATCAGCTTGAGCTCGCGCCCGCCGGCCGCTTTCAGCAGCGCGCGAACCTGCGAGCGCAGCAGGCCAGGCCGGTCGAGCGTCAGGCGGATGGCGCGCCAGCCGAGTGCGGGGTTTTCCTCATGCGCGGTGTTCTTGAAGTAGGGCAGCACCTTGTCGCCACCGATATCGATGGTGCGGAAGGTCACGGGCTTGCCCTCCGCAGCGTCGAGCACGTCTCGATATAGCCCCTCCTGCGCCTCGGCGCGTGGGAAGGTCGAAGCCACCATGAACTGCAGCTCGGTGCGGAACAGGCCGATGCCGCCCGCGCCGGCTTCCGCCAGCTGCGGCAGGTCGACCATCAGCCCGGCATTGATCAGGAGGTCGACATGCACGCCGTCCTTGCTCTTGGAAGGCTTGGTGCGCAGCTCGCGATAAAGTTCCTGCCGGCGGGCGCGGAACCGCACCTTCTCGGCATAGGCAGCCTCGACATCCGCCTGCGGACGCAGGTGCAGCGTGCCGTCCTCGCCGTCGACGATGATGGCGTCGCCGTTTTCGGCCATCGACACCGCGCCCTTGGCCTGACCGACCACCGGAATGCCCATGGCGCGCGCGACGATGACGACATGGCTGGTGGCCGCGCCGTCCTCAAGAACCAGGCCGCGCAGCTTGTCGCGCGGATAGTCGAGCATTTCGGCCGCGCCCATCGAGCGCGCGATGATGATCGCGTCCTTGGGCAGCATGGCAGCGACGTCTTCCGGCGCGCGGCCCATCAGCTGGCGCAGCAGCCGGTTGGCGAGATCGTCGAAATCGCTCATCCGCTCGCGCAGATAAGGATCGGTCATGTGGATCATGCGCGCGCGGGTGTCGCTCTGCACCTTTTCCACGGCCGCTTCTGCCGTCAGGCCGTTGCGGATCGCCTCTTCCAGCCGGCGCACCCAGCCGCGGTCGTTGGCGAACATGCGGTAGGCTTCCAGCACCTCGCGGTGCTCGCCCTCGAAGGCCACTTCGCGGCGCTCCAGCATGTCGTCGATCGACAGCCTGAGCGAGCCGAGCGCCAGCTCGAGCCGGCGCAGTTCCTGCTCGCTGTTCTCGTTGAACAGGTTCGTCACCACGATGCGCGGCTCGTGCAGCACTACGTGGCCGAGCCCGACGCCATCGTTGAAGGCGTGACCCTTGATGGTCGCCGAACGCCGCAGGTCGAGCTCCAGGCCACCGTAGCGTGACAGCCGCGCCAGATCGCCGGTGGCGATCATCTCGGCGATCACCATGGCGGTGGTCTCCAGCGCCTCGACCTCCTCGTCGCGATAGTGGCGCTTGGTGCGGTTCTGCACGACCAGAACGCCCAGCGTGCGCCCTGCCCTCAACACCGGCACGCCGAGGAAGGCATGGTAGATCTCCTCGCCCGTTTCGGGGAGGTAGGCGAAGGCCGGGTGTTCCTGCGCGTTGGAAAGGTTGAGCGGTCTTGCGCTTGCGGCGATGGTGCCGACCAGGCCCTGGCCGAGCCGCAGCTGGGCAAGGTGGACCGATCCGGGATTGAGGCCTTCGGTGGCGTAGAGTTCGAGCACCGAGTCGGCGCGCAGCACGTAGAGCGAGCAGACTTCCGCCACCATGTTCTGGGCAATGTCGCGCACGATACGGTCGAGCCGCTCCTGCGGCTCGAGCGGCTCTGCCATGAGCTCGCGGAGCCGTTTCAACAGAACGCGGGGACCGCCAGCCGTGTCACGCATCAGGCGTCGCTCCAAAATATTGTTGGCCGGCGTGCATTGTGCCACACGCCGGTTAACACGCGGGACGAAAAATCGTCTGTCTACTGCTTATCGAGCCCGTAGACGGAATGCAAAGTACGAACGGCGAGTTCAGTATAGGGGCCGTCGATCAGGATCGAGATCTTGATCTCGGAAGTGGTGATCGCACGGATGTTGATGCCCTTGTCGGCCAGCGCCTTGAAGGCGGTGGCGGCAACGCCAGCGTGGCTGCGCATGCCGATGCCGATGACCGACACCTTGGCCATGCCCTCGTCGTGCTGCACGGCGTCGAAGCCGATCTCGGAATTGATCTTCTCGAGCACGGCCAGCGCCTTGGAGACATCGCCCGACGGCACGGTGAAGGTCATGTCGGTCGACTTGCCGTCCTCGGAGATGTTCTGGACGATCATGTCGACATTGATGTTGGCTTCGGCCAACGGACCGAAGATGCCGGCGGCGACGCCCGGCCGGTCGGCGACGCGGCGCAGCGAAATCTGGGCCTCATCCTTGGCGTAAGCGATTCCGGTGACGACCTGCTGTTCCACGATTTCTTCCTCGTCGCAAATAAGCGTTCCGGGCGGATTGTCGAAATCCCCCATTCCAGGCGCATTCGGGTCCTCGAAGGAGGAGCGCACGAAGGTGCGCACGCGGTGCACCATGGCAAGCTCGACCGAGCGCACCTGCAAGACCTTGGCGCCGAGCGAGGCCATTTCGAGCATTTCCTCGAAGGAGATCTTGCTCATGCGCCGCGCCTTGGGCTCGATGCGCGGGTCGGTAGTATAGACCCCGTCGACATCGGTGTAGATATCGCAGCGGTCGGCCTTCACGGCGGCGGCGATCGCCACCGCGCTGGTGTCGGAGCCGCCGCGGCCGAGCGTGGCAATGCGGTTGTCGGGCCCAATGCCCTGGAAGCCGGCGATGACGGCGACCTGGCCCATCTTGAAGCGCTCGACCAGGAACGAACCGTCGATATCGAGGATGCGGGCGGCGCCATGGGCATTGTCGGTGCGGATCGGGATCTGCCAGCCCTGCCAGGAGCGGGCGTCGACGCCGATGTTCTGCAAGGTAATTGCCAGTAGACCTGCGGTGACCTGCTCGCCCGAGGCGACCACGGCGTCATATTCGCGCGCGTCGTGCATCGGCGAGGCTTCACGGGTCCAGGCAACCAGCTCGTTGGTCTTGCCGGACATGGCCGAAACGACCACGGCAACCTCGTGGCCGGCATCGACCTCGCGTTTGACATGGAGGGCCACATTGCGGATGCGGCTGATGTCGGCGACGGAAGTTCCGCCGAATTTCATCACAATACGCGCCATGGAAACCGGTCGCCCTTCACACTGTCCCCAGGGCCTGTCACAGGCACCGGAAAATCCAAACGATAGCGCCGCGGAATCCGGGGCGCCAAGTCGCGGCCTCCATAGCCAAAAGCTCGCTGTTTCGCAAGTCGCGCATTGCCGCGGCCGATATGCGGCAAAGCATTGCACGGGCAGTCACCGCAGCGCCCGTCACCTCCCCCGCAAAGGCGCGTTTCATGTCGGAACCCGCGGCGCTAAATCGTCTTTCAAAGGTTCGAGATCAGATAGGGAGCAAACGCGATGGAACACCCGGTCGTGCATTTCGAAATCATCGGCAAGAACCCGGCCAGGCTGCGCATTTACTATGGCAATCTGTTCGGCTGGCAGTTCGATACCAGTTCGCTCGTTGCCGAGGCGATTTCCGAACCGTCGGACTACGGTTTCATCCAGCGCATCGCCACCAGCGACGGCGCCGGCATTGCCGGCGGGATCGGCGGTGGCAGCGGCTATGAAGGCCATGTGATCTTCTATGTCGGCGTGCCCGATGTCGAAGCTGCGCTGCAGAGGGCCGAAAGCCTTGGCGGCACGCGCCGCCTGGGTCCGATCCGCTCGCCCAACGGCACTCTTGTGGTTGGTCACTTTGAGGACCCCGAAGGACACTTGATCGGGGTCGCCGGCCCGGCCTGATCGGGCAATACCCGCCGCCACCACTTCGTCATCCTCGTTGCGCCGGCCCGCCCCACTTCGTCATCCTCGGGCCGGAGCATGAGCGCAGCGAAGTGCGCAGGACCCGGGGATCCATGCCGGTCGATTGAAGCTGCCACGGCGGCGCAGACACTGCCGCCCCCGATCGCAACACGGTTTGTGGATGAATTCACGGCACTGCCTGCGCCAACCATTTGAAATCATTGATCCGCAAACAAAACCGCAGCCTCTTTCATCCCCCACTTTCCCACCTCCCGCATAATCACGCGCATCGGCCTCAGCGGGAACACGGGTCATGAACCGGATGAGCGTGGAGGGCGACGATGTCCGGGCTGGTGGCGCTAACGGTGGCGCTGCTGGGCGATGAGCCCCCAAGTCCGGGCCTAGGGAGCGGCTGGCCGCGCGAATGCGGAGGCGAACGAACCGGGCAAGCGCATCGAACGGGCGGTCGTGGAGACCGCAGATACTACTTAGATGAGCGCGTTTCCCGACCGCCCGTCTTCCCAGGTTCTTTGAAATGGCCAGACGGTGAAAACCGGGCGTGGCGATGAATAGGTGCGTCCTTCGAGACGGCGCTTCGCGCCTCCTCAGGATGAGGAAGGCCGGCGCCACCGCAACCCCGGGAGGCGGGTGCCTCATGGTGAGGTGTGAGCCCGCAGGGCGAGCCTCGAACCACGAGGGCGGGCTGAAACGCGCGACTATTCCTGCCCCAGGAAAGCCGGGCGGCCGCCACAAAGCACCCCGCAAAAAATGGTGCCTTGACAATCCGCGTCGCACCGCCGACTTCCTTGGAGTGAAGGAGACGAGACATGCCCGAAGCAACACGATCGACGATCGACACCGCAGAGGTGGAACGCTTTTCGGCCCTCGCCGCCGAATGGTGGAACCCCAACGGAAAATTCCGCCCGCTGCACAAGTTCAACCCCGTGCGGCTGGCCTATGTGCGCGACCAGGTGGCCGCGCGTTTTGGCCGTGATTCGCATCAGGCGCGCCCGTTCGAGGGCCTGCGCATCCTCGACATCGGCTGCGGCGGCGGCCTATTGTGCGAACCGATGGCCCGGCTGGGCGCCGAGGTCGTGGGCGCCGACGCCTCCGAGACCAATATCGAGGTGGCCAAGCTGCACGCGGCCGAATCCGGCGTGAAGGTGGACTATCGCGCCACCACGGCCGAGGCGCTGGCCGACGCCGGCGAGAAATTCGACGTCGTGCTCAACATGGAAGTGATCGAGCACGTTTCGGACCCGCAGCTCTACATCACCAAATGCAGCGAGCTGGTGAAGCCGGACGGCATCATGTTCGTGGCCACCATCAACCGCACGCTGAAGGCGCTGGGCCTGGCCATTTTGGGCGCCGAATATGTCCTGCGCTGGCTCCCGCGCGGCACGCACCAATACAGCAAGCTGGTGCGGCCCGAGGAACTGGAGCAGTACTTGTCCAATGCCGGCATGATGATCATCGACCGCGCCGGCGTCTCCTACAACCCGCTTGCCGACCGCTGGCAGCGCTCCAGGGACATGGACGTCAACTACATGGTGCTGACGGAAAAGCGGCGGGTTGCCTGACAGGTTCCGGCTACGTTAGGCCGCCCGCAACTGCGCTTTGGTGGTCATGACCAGCCCGATGGAGATCAGCACCGCTCCAAGCCAGGTTTCGAGCCGGTAGCTTTCGCCCAGGAACAGCATGCCGGAGATCAGGCCGATTGCCGCGGCGACATAGCCGATCTGACTGAGATAGACCGGCCCGCCCACCGCCTGCAGGCGGAAGAAGACGGCAAACATCGCCGACGAGACGATCACCTGCGCCACGACCAGCCAGGGCACGACGGCGAGCGGGGCGAAAAGACCGCTGCCGGCGCTGGACGCGGCCGCTACGAAAAGCATCACCGCCGCCGCAAGATGGCTCCCCGCAGCAAGCTGGATCGGCCCGCTGCCCTTCGGCCAGTCCACCGTGCGATAGACATTGCCGACCGCCAGGCTGACCGGGATGAGCAGGCCGGCGGCAACCCAGATCGGGTCGGCGGGCTGGCTCGCCTCCCCGCGCGTCGTGGCGACCACCAGCGCCCCGACGAAGCCGACGCCGATGCCGGCAAGGCCCAGCATGCTCGGCCGGCGCAGTTTCAGCATCAGCGAAAACGCCAGCGTGAACAGCGGCGACATGGTGAACATGATGCCGGTGAAGCCGACGCCGAGATGCGGGATGGAAGCGAAGAGCAAGAGGTTCGGGATCGCATAGGACACCGCCGCCACCACGACGAAATAGCGAAGCTTGCGTCGGTCCAGCCCGAGGCTGCCGCCGTTCATCAGCAGCGCCGACAACAGCACCGCGCCCGCGCCGAAGGAAATGACAAAAGCCCAGATGGCCGGCGGAATCCCGGCCGCCGTCGCCAGTTTGCCGAACGGCAGGGTGAGACCCAGCAACAAGCCGTTGACGAGCAGGAGGCCGATGGCCGAGTTCCACAGAGCTTTCATCGCGCGTCCCTAATCAATTTGAGCGCGATCTGACGGGAAAAACGGCAGAGACGAATGCGCCAGAAGGCGGGAATGTGAGGGGCAACGAAAGTGGCCCGCCCGGAACCCGAGGTCGGGCAAGCCAGCCGGCATGAGCTCAGTTGCGGTCGTCCGGGAAGACCGGCAGCGGCATGAAGTCCACGCCGTCGTCGGCAAGGCTCTTGGCCTCCTCCGGCGTTGCCTCGCCATAGATGCCGCGCGCCTCGGTCTCGCCGAAATGAATCTTTCGCGCCTCTTCGGCGAACTTCTCGCCGACATAGTCCGCATTCTCGCGGACCTTTTCCGACAGCGCCTTGAGCTGCGCCAACGCCTCGCGCTGCTGCGCATTTACGGCAAGCGCGATCTTCTCCTGCTTGCGGCTGGTGGAAACGGCAGGCGCCATCAGCGCCTTTTCGATCCTGTGCGAGCCGCAAACCGGGCAGCCGACGAGCTTGCGCTTCTTCTGCGCCTCGAAATCGTCATTGCTGCGGAACCACCCTTCGAACTCGTGGGCGCTCTCGCAGGTAAGCGAAAAACTGATCAAGACGCGGCTCCCCGCAGCGGCTCTCCCTCGCCCGCCGTCACGGAACTGACGGAGAACTCGCGTGCATTCTTCAGATTGGGGATCTTGCCGCGCGCGGCGGCCGACAGCGAGGTGTCGATCTCGGCGACGATCACGCCCGGCTCTTCATGGTCGGCCTCGGCGAGGACCCTGCCCCACGGATCGACGATGATCGAATGGCCATAGGTCTCGCGGCCGTCTTCGTGCTTGCCGCCTTGCGCGGCTGAGATCATGTAGGCGCCGTTCTCGATGGCGCGGGCGCGCTGCAGCACATGCCAATGCGCCTCGCCGGTCTGGCGCGTGAAGGCGGCCGGAGCGGTGATCACATTGGCACCGGCCAGGGCCTCGGCACGGAAGAGCTGCGGGAAGCGCACGTCGTAGCAGATGCCAAAGCCCAGCTTTGCGAACGGCAGGTCGGCGACGACCGCCTGCGTGCCCGGCTCATAGGCGGAGGATTCGCGCCAGCTCTCGCCATTGTCGAGATCGACGTCGAACATATGGATCTTGTCGTAGGTGGCAACGGTCTTGCCTTCGGGCGAAAGCAGCAGCGCCCGGTTGGCCAGCTTGCCGTCCTCGCGCACGATCGCGGTGGAGCCGACATGAATGTAGATGCCAAGTTCGCGCGCAAGCCGCGCGGCGGTTGCGGCGATGAGATCCTTGTCCTCTGTGGTGAAGGCCGCCTCCCGGGCTTCGGCGTCGCGCACCATTGCCCCGGTCATTTCCGGCGACTGCACATAGGTCGCGCCCTTGGCGGCCGCCTCTCGCACCAGTGCCTCGAACGTCTCGGCATTCTTCTTCGGATCGGTGCCCGACCGCATCTGGATTGCGGCTGCCTTGAATTTGCTCATGATCGTCTCCTCGGGGATCGGCGCTTATGCCAGCGTTCCGGTGGCAAGCAGGCTGTCGAGCCGCCCCTGCGCATCCAGGTCATGCAGATCGTCGCAGCCGCCGACATGGAAGCTACCGACAAAAATCTGCGGGAAGGTAAACCGGCCCGAGCGCTCGATCATTTCCTGCCGCAGTTCCGGCGCGGAGGTCGCATCGCGCTCGTCAAAGGCGACACCCTTCTTTTCGAGCAAACGCTTGGCGGCGCTGCAATAGCCGCACATGGCACGGGTATAGATCGTTACATCGACCATCATCAACGTTCCCGGCGCATTCCGTCCTGTTCGAGGGTTCCCTCCGATCAAGCGAAAATGCGCAAACAAATCAAGCCACCGGCGCGCGACATGCCCTGAAAGGGAGCATCCCGCGCGCCGGCTATCGAGAGTCTATATAGTCTCTGCCTTGCCGGGCCGGAAGTCCCCCGGCAGAACGCGCGCGAAAGTCAGCACATCGACAGCGCTGGCCCCACCCTTCTTCAGCGCCTTTGCCACGGCGCCGACGGTCGCCCCGGTGGTGTAGACGTCGTCGATCACCAGAACCCGCCGACCCCGGACCTCGATGTCGCGTTCCGGCGGCACGCGGAATGCGGCACGCACATTGTCCTCGCGTTCGGACCCTGCAGCCCCACCTGCTGGCGCGTGACCTTGACGCGGACCAGCGCCATCGGCGCAAAAGGCAGGTCCGAGAGCTTTGCCACCACGCGGCCAAGCTCGGCCGACTGGTTGAAGCGCTGATGCAGGAAGCGTCGCCAATGCAGCGGCACCGGCACCACGACATCGGCATCGGCCACCAGTTCCGCGCCGGCGCGCAGCATCCAGCGCGCCATCCATGGCGCCAGATGCGTGCGGTCGGAATATTTCAGGCCCTGCACCAATTGGCGCGCCACCCCCGAATAGGAAACGGCGGCCCGCGCCCGCTCGAAAGGCGGGGGATTGGCAATGGCCTCGGCAGACAGGAATCCAGCCCCCATATCATGGGTGAAGGGCGTGCCCATCACCTCGCACCAGGGCTTTTCGAGAAAGCGTAGCTGCGGCCAGCAATGCGCACAGAGGGAGCCCGGCTGCGAGACATGCCGCCGGCAGCCGGCACAGACCGGCGGAAACAGCAGGCGCGCCGGCCAATCCAGCGCAGCAAGGGCAAGGCTCTTGAATTGCGGCATCGGATCGGCCACGAGGTTCAGGCTGCTTTACCGACCATAGGCCGGGGGCAACCACAACATCAAGGATTTCGGCATTGCAACCGCTGTTCGACACCAAGCTCCTGATCGCGCGCAAGCGCCGAGCCCTCGCGCGTCCCGTTGCTGGCGCCGACTTCCTGCTGGCTCGCGTGGCAGAGGAGCTTTCCGACCGGCTGGCAACGGTCGAGCGCCGCTTCGAAAATGCCGTTGCCACATTCTGCGTCACGCCCGCTGCGCGCGATGCGATGCTGGCGAGCGGCAAGACAGAAAATGTGCTGCGCATCGAGGCCGATGCGGCCTTTCTGGGAACGGATGACGGGCTGGTCGCGACGCCTGAAACCTTGCCGCTCGAGCCTGAGAGCGTCGACCTGGTGGTTTCGCTTCTGGCATTGCAGGAAGTGAACGACATTCCCGGCATGCTGATCCAGACGCGCCGGGCGCTGAAGCCGGACGGGCTGTTCCTAGCGGCCATGGCCGGCGCCGACACGCTGACGGAACTGCGCGAAAGCCTGCTTGCGGCCGAAACCGAGCTGTTCGGTGGAGTGAGCCCCCGTGTCAGTCCCTTCACCGACGTGCGCGACGCTGGCGCGTTGCTGCAACGCTCGGGCTTTGCGCTGCCGGTCGCCGACATCGATACGGTGACGGTGCGCTACGACCACATGTTCGCGCTGATCAGGGATTTGCGTGCCATGGGCGCAACCAATGCCTTGATCGACCGCTCGCGCCGGCCGGCAACGCGCGCGCTTTTCGCGCGTGCGGCCGAAATCTATTCCGAACGCTTTTCGGATCCGGACGGGCGCGTGCGCGCCACCTTCTCTTTCGTATGGTTGTCGGGCTGGGCTCCGCACGCCTCGCAGCAGAAGCCGCTCAAGCCGGGATCGGCGCAGGTTTCGCTGGCTCAGGTTCTGGACGAACGCAAGGAGAAGTGAGCCGCAAGAGCGGCCCGGGCCTACTAGCCGCCGCTGCCAAACGCCTCGACGAGCTTGCTGTCAGTGTTGGTGAACAGGAAGTCTATCGCGTCGCTGGCTTTGCCGACCCCGGCAACGATCGTCAGCGACAGGACCGCGACAATCAACCCGTATTCGATGGCGGTGGCGCCGCGCTGGTCTTTTAGGAATCGCCTGATGAATGATCGCATCGGTTCTCTATCCCTTTGCCGCGACCATAAGGACAAGCCATTAAGAAAGGTTAACGGAACAGCCTTAACGGTGGGTGAACCAGCAAAAATCGCCTCTAGGAACATAAAAAGTTTCGCGTACTTGTGAAAGATCCGTCAGCAGTTGCCGCGGCGGGCGTCGTTCTCGCGAATGATGCAGACGGCGTTAGGCGAGGCTTGCAGCACGCTGCGCCGGATCGTGTATTTGGTGGTACCTCCGCCGATCGAGCCGGTGGTGGTCATATCGAGGTTGGCTCGCGCTACCCGCGTGCGCATGCGGGAGTCCAGCAAGGGAACTGCCAGCAGGGCAAAGGCGACCGCGGCGGAACCGAACAACAGGGCAACACGCAGGGCTCCCATGCCGGCTTCCTCGATACTGAAACCGCGACCGCCGCGAACCAGTTCCCACTGCTCCTCGGGTTTCATCCGATCATCCCCTTGCGCCAGTCGCCGGCCATGCCAGCGTTTGGCTCAATCTTTCACGATCGGTTAAAGATTCGCTTAACGCTTTGCCTGAACAGCCGCGTCGGCCTGCGTCGCCGCTTCCGAGGGCCGCGCCAGCCAATTGTAAGCCGCGCCTGCAGCCATAAGCACGGCAGTGCCCAGAAACACGGCGCGCATCCCGATGTGGCCGCCGATGAAGCCGCCTGCGAGCGGACCCACGACCTGCCCGACATATTGCGCCGAGGTGGAGATGCCGAGCACGTTGCCGGCGATCCGGTTTGGCACGTTGTGCCTGATGACGCTGGCGATGCAGGGCAACAGGCCGCCCAGCGCCAGACCCATGAGGAAGCGCAGGCCCACCAGCTGCCAGCCGGACGTGACGAAGGCCTGCGGAACCAGAAGACCCGCGGAAAGGCCCAGACATCCGGTTATGACTGCCCAGTGGCCGATCCGATCGGCCAGCTTGCCGAGCCGCGAAGCCGACAGGATGGCGCCGAGCGCTGCCGCTGACATGGCAAGCCCCGACACCATGGTGACATGGGCTGCATCCTGCACAAGCTGCGCGACATAAACAGTGATGATCGGCTCGATCGACATGGTGGCGACCATCAGCAACATGCCGGTGGCCAGCATGGCCAGGATCGGTCGCTTGTCTGGGATGGCGGCCCAACCGCCCTGCTCTTTCGCCGCCTTCTTGTGCCGCGGCCGCGCCTCCTCCCGGATGAGGAAGGTAGTCGCCAGGAAGGTGATGAAGATCACGCCGCCGGCCAGCAGAAAGGTCTCGCGAATGCCGATGAGCTGCGGCAGGGCGCCGCCGATCAACGGGCCGACCAGATTGCCGGCCATGACGCCCGACGACAGCATACCCAGCGCCCAGCCCGAGCGCTGCTTTGGCGTCTGCGTGGCAACGAGGATGACGGAGCCTGAGGCATAGCCTCCGGCAATGCCAGCAAACAGCCGCAAGCCCACCAGCTGCCACACATTCTGCGCCATGCCGATGAGCGACATCGACACCGCCATGCCGAGGCTGGCGCGGACCAGCATCGATTTTCGGCCATAGCGGTCGCCGAGCTGGCCCCAGAGCGGTGCCGTCAGCGCAGCGGAAAAGAAGGTCGCGCCATAGGCGATGCCCGACCACTGCACGATCGCCGCATGGTCGGTGACACCGAGCTGCTCGACATAGAGCGGCAGGAACGGCAACAGCAGCGTCATGGCGACGATGGTGGTGAAGGAGCCCAGCAGGCAGACCACGAGATTTCGCCGCCAATGAACAGATTGGCCGTCCTCGACGGCCGGTTCGTCGACCGTCGGCGCCTTCTGTATTCCGCTGTCCATGATCAGGCCTTTCCGATTATCGCGAAGCCGCGCGCCCTGAGGCCGCGGCGATCCTCTTCCAGCGAGGCCAGGAGGCGGTCGCGCGTGTCGCGTATGTGCTCGCAGACAGTCTGTGCCGCCGCATCGGCGTCGCGACGGCGGATGAGATCGAGCAGCTGCCGATGCTCAGCCCAGGCATGGTCGCGCGATTGTTCGGTGCGCAGTTCCAGCCAGCGCGCCCGCGACAGCCGCGTCATGGCGCCTGCCACCGCCTTGACCAGGAATTCATTCCCCGAGAGCCGCGCCACCTCGACATGGAAATCGGTGCCGACCCGATGCCACTCCTCGCGTGGCGCATCCATTTCGCAGGCGTCGAGCAGCTCGGCAACCGCATCGATATCGGCTTCGGAGGCGCGCTGGCAGGCCAGCCGTACAGCGCTTGCCTCCACCGCCTCGCGGAATTCGGCAAGGGCTGCGATCTCACCCAGCTCGATCGGGGCGACCATCCAGTTGCGGCCGTGGCGACGCACCAGTTCTTCCGCCTCGAGCCGCACGAGTGCTGCACGCACCGGCGTGCGCGATCCGCCAAAGCGGCTTTCGAGCCAGCGCTCGGTCAGCCGCTCGCCCGGGGCGAGTTCCAGCGACAGGATCATTTCCCGCAACTGGTCGTGGATCTGCTGCATCTGCGACATGGGCGCTCCAATCGGCCACGCGGCCGCATCAATCAAAGCTTGGATACCATCTTGGGATACCAATTTGGTATCCCATAACAATGCCTTCAGGAGTGAGCAAGTCCCGTCCGGCACGGCGTGCGCAAAAACGTTTGTGGACATGGCTTGACCCGCCATAAATTCAACCGAAACCGGAAGACGATCCGCGTAGTACGGGCCACGGGATCGACCTATGCAGCGACACGCGACAGGCACTTACCCACCCCTCAACACGTTGAAGCCGGTCTGCGACAATGTCTGGATCGTTGACGGCCCGATCATCCGCTTCGGCCTGCCCTGGCCGAAGATGCACTTCCCGACGCGCATGACCGTCATACGCGTAGGCGCCGAACTGATGATCCATTCGCCGACGCCGCTGGTGCCCGAACTCAAGGCCGAGATCGAGGCGATCGGGCGCCCACGCTGGATCATCGGCCCAAACCGCATTCACTACTGGTGGATCCCGGAATGGCGGGCGGCCTTTCCGCATGCGAGCGTCTATCTTGCGCCGCGCGTCGACGAACAATCGCACGGGCGCATCGCCTTCGAGCATTTCACGCTCGATCGCGATGGCGGCTATCCCTGGGACGCCGACATAGTCACGTTACGTGTGACCGGGAGCTACATGACCGAGGCCGAATTCTTCCACCGGCCGAGCCGCACGCTGGTGCTCACCGATCTCGTCGAGAATTTCGAGCCCGGCAAGCTGAACTCATGGTTCATGCGGCTTTTGACCCGGCTCGGCGGCGTGCAGGACCCGGATGGCCAGATGCCGAAGGACATGCGCCGCACCTTCAGGCCACGCCGCCAGCAACTCAAGGAAGCGGTGCAGACGATGCTTTCCTGGAATCCGGAACGGGTGATCCTCGCGCATGGCCGCTGGTACGAACGCGACGGCGCCAAGGAACTGCGCCGGGCGTTTCGCTGGCTGCTAGACTGAAGCGAGAGCTTCGCCTGGCCGGGATTACCTGGCGAAGATCAGAGCAGGTCGATCAGGAAGGGGATCAGCGGCTCATCGGCCGGCGGCATGGGGTAGTCGCGCATCTGGCGCGGGCGCACCCATTTCAGCACTTGCCCCTCATGCGGATGCGGCGTGCCCTCGAAACGGCGGCAGACATAGAGCGGCATCAGCAGATGAAAGTCTTCGTAAGAGTGGCTGGCAAAGGTCAGCGGCGCCAGGCACGCCACCTTGGTCTCGATGCCGATCTCCTCGCGCAATTCGCGGATCAGCGTCTCCTCCGGGGTTTCGCCGGGCTCGACCTTGCCGCCGGGAAATTCCCACAAACCGGCCAGCGCCTTACCCTCGGGCCTCTGCGCCAGAAGCACCCGGCCATCGGCGTCAACAAGCGCGCAGGCCGCCACGAGAAGGATGCGCTTGCTCATGCCTTGACCTCCGGCGGTCTGCGATAGTGATAGCGGTACACTTCGTCAAAGCCGAGCGTCTCGTAGAGATGGCGGGCGGGGTCGTTCGAGGCGTCAACCTGGAGCCATGCCTCGCGCGCACCGCGCAGCCGCGCCCATTTCAGGGCCGAGCGGATGAGCCGGCGGCCATGGCCCTTGCCGCGCTCTGCAGGATCAGTCGCGATTTCGAACAGACCGGCAAGGTCGCCGTCATGCACGCAGATGGCGGTGGCGAGCGGCCGACCATCCTCCTCCAGCACGAACAGGCCAGCCTCGGGCCGGATCGCGCCGATGATTTCGGCCAGGCCGTCTCCCTGCTTTTCCCACGTTGCGTGGACTTTGGCCGAAGCGGCGACAAAACGGCCTACATCCTTGAGCGGGATCTGGTCCAATGCGTTTTCCACCCCCGCCTGTTCGAGCGGCAGCCGCATGACCATCGATTCCTCGAAGGTGCTCCAGCCCTTGCCGTCGAGATGTCGCGACAGCTCTGATCCCGAGAGCGGAGAGATGCGGAAGGTCAGCGGCCGGCCGCTGGCGTCGAAGCGCTGGGCCGCACGCGCGATGCGCTCGTCGAGATTGCCGACGTCGCTCGGGTCGAGCGGATTGACCGAGTTCAGCCGCTTGGCCGAATGCCCGTCCGTGAGGCGCACCAGCCATGTGCCGTCATAATGGACAGTGGCAGCCGGCCAGGCGCGAAAGCCCGCCGCCTCGAGGCGGCGCACTTTCGCCAATACCGGCGTCGGGCGCTGTTCGTCTGCCACGCGGGGTTTTAGCTCCGATAGTCGCCGTTGATGGCGACATATTCCTTGGTGAGGTCGCAAGTCCACACCGTGGCCTTGCCGCGACCGATGCCGATATCGGCGCGGATGCTGATATCGTCGCGCTTCATATAGGCAGAGGTTTCCTGTTCCGAGTAGTCCGGATCGCGCTCGCCATCGACAGCCAGACGATTGTCGCCGAACCAGATAGACAGGCGGTCGCGGTCGGCCGGCTCGCCGGACTTGCCGACGGCCATGACGACGCGGCCCCAATTGGCGTCCTCGCCGGCAACCGCGGTCTTGACCAGCGGCGAATTGGCGATCGACAGCGCGATGCGCTTGGCCGAACGCGCGGACTTGGCGCCGGTGACGGTCACTTCCACCTGCTTGCGGGCGCCCTCGCCGTCGCGAACCACCTGCAACGCAAGGTTCTTGAGGATCTTGTTCAGCGCGCGCTTAAACTGCGCCAGTCGCGCGTCCTTGGCATCGGTGATCTTCGGCGCGCCGCGCTTGGCGGCAGCGCCGGTGGCGAACAGGAGCAGCGTGTCGCTGGTCGAAGTGTCGCTGTCCACCGTCACGGAATTGAAGGTCGGGGCGACGCCCTTGGAAAGCAGCGCCTGCAGCGCCGCCGCGTCGATCGGCGCGTCGGTGGCGATGAAGGACAGCATGGTGGCCATGTCGGGCGCGATCATGCCGGCACCCTTGGCGATGCCGTTGATGGTTACGTCGACATCGCCGAGCTTCACGGTTGCGGTGGCCACCTTCGGATAGGTGTCGGTGGTCATGATCGCCTTGGCGGCCTCGGTCCACACCTCGGCCTTGGCGTCCTTCACCATGCCGGCCAGGAGATGGCTGAAGCGGCAGGCGTCGAGCGGCTCGCCGATCACGCCCGTCGAGGCCTGGAACACCTCGCCCGGCGTGCAGCCGGCGGCTTCCGCCGCGGCCTTGCCGGTCATGCTCGTGGTCTCGCGACCCTTCTTGCCGGTGAAGGCATTGGCGTTGCCGGAGTTGACGACCAGCACGCGTGCCTTGCCGCCCGAAAGGTTCTCACGGCAGACATCGACCGGCGCCGAGGGGCACTTCGAACGGGTGAACACGCCGGCAACCGCGGTGCCCTCGTCGAACACCATGGCCAGAAGGTCGGTGCGGTTCTTGTACTTGATGCCGGCTTCGGCAGTTGCGATGCGCACGCCTTCAATGGCCGGCATCTTGGGATATTTCTTGGGCGCGAGGGGGGAAATCGTCTCGGACATGGGACCTCGTCAGGCGTAGAGCGCAAACCGAGGCCCCGTTTGCCCGATAGCGCGAAACCGCGCAAGGCGTTTTCGCGCAAGATCGCCTAGCAGCGCTGGGGATTGATGAAGCCAGCGAACAGTTTGTGCACGCCGGGAATGAGCCCCCAGACCATCGACGTCACCATGATGGGCACGATGATCAGCGTGCGCTGCCAGATCGACCAGCCTTCGGTCAGGGGAGACACGACGTAGAGCAGCGTTGTGATGAGCGGATAGACCCCGAGCAAGACGAGCAGCGCGAAGCGCGGGCGGGAAAAGCGGGTGGGGACAGAAGCGTTCATGACAATCTCCATCGAAACGGAACGTTCCGTTAAATAGAACGGACCGTTTCGTTTCGTCAAGCCCCTGTGCTATGCTGGCGCGAAAGAAAATGAGGGGGCTCGGCAAATCCGGGCGCAATGACATGACCGAAACCGCAGACGAAACCCGCCGCTCCATCGGCGCCCGGCGCAACCCGGCCAGCGCCGACGCCATTCGCGAGGCGGCCGAGGCCGTGTTGCTGGAGGCTGGCTATGCCGGCTTCTCCATCGAGGCGGTGGCGCGCCGCGCCCGCGCCGGCAAACCCACCATCTATCGCTGGTGGCCGAGCAAGGCGGCCCTGCTGATCGACGTCTACCAGCGCCAGAAACGCGTCGACAATCCCGACACCGGCAATCTCGAGGACGACCTGGTGCAGTTTCTGCAGTCGCTGTTCCAGCATTGGCGCGACACGCCGGCCGGCAGCATTTTCCGCTCCGTCATCGCTGAGGCGCAGACAGACGAGACGGCGGCGACCGCATTGACCGAATATGCACACAACCGCCGCGCCCACACCGGGCGCATGGTGGCCCGCGCCATAGAGCGCGGCGAGGTGCGTGCCGATATCGAGCCGACAGTGGTGGCCGACCTTGTCGCCTCCTATGCGTGGGTGCACCTCCTGACCGGCCGCATCAATGAGGACGGGGCGACCACCCGAGTCGCCATTCGCGCCATCGTTCGCGGCATCCTCGCCACGCCGGCAAGCTGACGCCAATCCCAAAACTGGACCCGCCTTTTCCGGCGGACTGAAACATTGCGCGCGAGTGGCCTTCAGGCCAACCCTTCCCCTTTCAATTCAAGGATCATCTCATGACAGAACTGTCGGAACGCGCCGAAACGGGATGGGCTGACCTGCTGGCGGACGGGAGGCTGCCGCGCTTTGCCCTGATCTGCCTCGGGATCTGGCTGAACGCCGCCGACACGCTGGTAACCGCCACCATCATGCCGAGCGTGGGCGCCGAGCTTGGCGGCTATGCCTATTTCAGCTGGGCGGTGGCGGGTTTCCTGATCGGCGCGATCCTGGCCGGTGCAAGCGCCGGGCGTCTTTCCGAAATCCTTGGCCTGCGCCTTGCCACCACCATAGCCGGCCTGGTGCTGGCCTTCGGCTGCGTGCTCAGTGCCGCCGCGCCCGACATCGGCGTCTTCCTCCTCGGCCGCCTCCTGCAGGGCATCGGCTGCGGCTGGATCGCAGGCTTTGCCATGGTCGCCATCGCGGTTCTGTTTCCAGAGCGGCATCTGGCGCGGGTATTCGCTTCGGTCTCCGGCGTCTGGGGCATCGCCACCGTGCTCGGCCCGCTGGTCGGCGGTCTGTTCGCCGAATCCGGCAACTGGCGCTCGGTGTTCTGGATGTTCGCCGCGCAAGCGCTGATCTTCGGCGCCGCCGCACCTTTCCTGCTCAAGGGCACGGTGAAATCAAAGGGGCATACCGGCGTGCCCTGGCTCCAGCTCATCACGCTGGGTCTCGGCGTCAGCGCCATTTCGCTCGCCGACACCATTCCCCTGCCGGCGATCACCATCGCGCTGGTCGCGGTCGGGCTCGTCATCCTGGCGCTCGTCCTGAAGATCGACGGCAAGGCCAAAATTCGCCTGCTGCCGCACCGCGCCGGCGACCTCCGCACCATCTGCGGCTCGGGCTATGCGGCCATCTTCGCGCTGACCGCGTCCTCCATGGGACTGACCGTCTATGGCCCGGCGATCCTGCAAACCTTGCGCGGGCTGTCGCCACTGGCCGCCGGCTATGCGGTGGGCGTGCAGGCCCTGTCATGGACGCTCGCAGCCTTCACCGTGGCGGGCGTGACCGGCGGGCAAGGCGAGTTGCGCTGGATCCGGCGCGGCGCCGCCTGCATCCTTGTCGGCGTCATCCTGCTTGCCCTGCTGATGAAGAGCGCCCCGCTTGCCCTGGTGATCGCCGCCGCAGTGGTGGTCGGTGCGGGCTTCGGCTTCTCTTCCAGCCTGATGAACCGGCGCATCCTGGGCGCCTTGTCCAATGAGGACCGCGCCATCGGCGCTTCGGCCTTCATCGCCGTGCGCCAGTCGGGCGGCGCGGTCGGCGCGGCGATTGCGGGCGCAACGGCAAATCTCGTCGGCTTCGGTGCCGGGCTGACGGTCGCCAGCGCGGAAGCCACGGCTGTGTGGGTGTTCGTCACTGCCCTACCGATGGCGATCGCCGGCTTCTTCGCCGTCCGGCGATTGACCGGATCAGCCGTCAAGGCCTGACCCAACAGGGAACCAAACAAAAAAGGCAGCGCACGTGGCGCTGCCTTTTTTGTTTTTCTTGCCGGGACATCGCCCCGGCAAATAATTTACTTCGACTTGTCGATCTGATCGACGGCCTTCTTGAGGTCCGGATCGGTCACGTCGACCTTGGCGTTGCCGCGCAGCGACTTGACCAGCTCGAAATACTTGTCGCGCAGCAGGAGCGAACGCACCTGGGCCTTCACCTGGTCGAATGCCGGCGGCTGCTGGGTGCGCTTGTCCTCGACCTTGATCACGTGCCAGCCGAACTGGGTCTTCACCGGCTCCTTGGTGTAGGTGCCCGGCTCAAGCGCGAAGGCGGCCTTCTCGAATTCCGGCACCATCTGGCCGGGGCCGAAATAGCCGAGGTCGCCGCCATTGGCGCCCGAACCCGGATCGCTCGACTTTTCCTTGGCGAGATCTTCGAACTTCGCGCCGCCATCGAGCTGCTTGATGATCGCGTCGGCCTCTTCCTTGGTTTTCACCAGAATGTGACGGGCGTGAACCTCGTTGACCGGCGGTGCGGCGGCGATTTCCTTGTCGTAGCGGGCGCGGACCTCATCGTCGGTGATCGCCTTCGACACTTCCTTCTCGACGACCTCGCTGTGCAGCGCGCGGTCCTTCAGGAACTCCATGCGGCGCTGGAAATCGGGATCCTTGTCGAGGCCCTTGGACTCGGCCTCGCCAGCCAGGAGACGAATTTCGATGACGGCGGAAAGAGCGGCAGCACGGCGCTGATCGGCCGGAAGCCGCGCAAATTGCTGGTCCAGATCGCTTTCAGCGACCTGAAGGTCGCCTTCGGTGATGGACTTGCCATTGACGGTGGCGACGACGGCAGCGGGGTCGACGGGCTTGGCCGGCGCCTCGGCGGCGGGCGGCGTCTCCTGCGCAAAAGCCTGCATGGCAGCCGGCGCAGACAGCGCAAGCATCACGCCCAGGCCGGCAAGCGAGGCGCGTCGGAACGATAAGGGCATCAGAAATTCTCCAGTGGGAATGGAAGAAACCTTCAAGTCAGCACAAATATGGCCGAATTCGGCGCGGGCAAGAGCAACGCTGCCACGTTGACATCGCTTGAGGCCCCTCTTATCTGTCCTTCGACTTCGCGTCCAGAACCCTTTTCCGGACGCTTTTCGGTGTTACCTTCTAAGATGAACCTTGGCGGGTTCCGCCGGCACCCTGTCGGCAAGTTTCGAACTGAAAGGCCTTTTGATGGTCAGTCTCGGCGGCATCGCCCGTAAGATTTTCGGCTCCTCCAACGATCGCCGTGTGAAGGCGACGCGGCCACGCGTCGTGGCCATCAATGCGCTCGAGAACGAGATACGCGCGCTTTCGGATGAAGAGCTGCGCGCCCGCACCACCCAGTATCGCGAAGAACTCGCCAATGGCGCGAATATCGACGACTACGTGGTTCCGGCCTTTGCAATAGCGCGCGAAGGCGCCCGCCGCGCGCTCGGCCTGCGGCCCTTCGATGTGCAGCTGATCGGCGGCATGGTCCTGCATGACGGCGGCATCTCCGAGATGCGCACCGGCGAAGGCAAGACGCTTGTGGCCACCCTGCCCGTCTACCTCAACGCGTTGACCGGCAAGGGCGTCCACGTCGTCACCGTCAACGACTACCTCGCCAAGCGCGACGCCGAGTGGATGGGCCGCATCTACAAATTCCTTGGCCTCACCGTCGGCGTGATCGTGCATGGCATGAGCGACGAGGAGCGCCGCGCCGCCTACGCCTGCGACGTGACCTACGCCACCAACAACGAGCTCGGCTTCGACTATCTGCGCGACAACATGAAGTATGAGCGCGCGCAGATGGTGCAGCGCCCGCACAATTACGCGATCGTCGACGAGGTGGACTCGATCCTGATCGACGAGGCGCGCACGCCGCTCATCATCTCCGGTCCGCTCGAGGACCGTTCCGAGATGTACAACACGGTGGACACCTTCCTTAAGACGCTGGTCCCGGCCGACTACGAGGTCGACGAGAAGCAGAAGACGGCGATCTTCACCGAAGAAGGCACCGAAAAGATCGAGAACCTGCTGCGCGACGCCGACCTGCTCAAGGGCGAGTCGCTCTACGACGTCGAGAACGTCGCCATGGTTCACCACGTCAACAACGCGCTGAAGGCGCACCGCCTGTTCCAGCGCGACCGGGACTACATCGTCAAGGACAACGAGATCGTCATCATCGACGAGTTCACCGGCCGCATGATGCCCGGCCGCCGCTATTCGGAAGGCCTGCACCAGGCGCTCGAGGCCAAGGAGCACGTGACCATCCAGCCGGAAAACCAGACGCTGGCTTCGGTTACCTTCCAGAACTACTTCCGCATGTATGAGAAGCTGGCCGGCATGACCGGCACGGCCGATACGGAAGCCGAGGAATTCGGCAACATCTACGGCCTGGAAGTGACCGTGGTGCCGACCAACCTGCCGGTGCAGCGCATCGACGAGGACGACGAGGTCTACCGGACCGTCGAGGAGAAGTACAAGGCGATCGTTCGCGAGATCCGCGAGGCCCATGGCCGCGGCCAGCCGACGCTCGTCGGCACCACCTCGATCGAGAAGTCCGAGCATCTGGCGGCGCGCCTGCGCAAGGAAGGCTTCAACAATTTCGAAGTGCTGAACGCCCGCCACCATGAGCGCGAGGCGTCCATCGTCGCCCAGGCCGGCAAGCCGGGCGCCATCACCATCGCCACCAACATGGCCGGTCGCGGTACCGACATCCAGCTCGGCGGCAATGCCGAGATGCGCATCGCGGAAGAGCTGGGCGATATGCCGGAGGGCTCGGAGCGCGCCGCGCGCGAACAGGCGATCCGCGACGACATCGTCAAGCTCAAGGAAAAGGCGCTGACCGCCGGCGGCCTTTACGTCATCGCCACCGAGCGCCACGAAAGCCGCCGCATCGACAACCAGCTTCGCGGCCGTTCTGGCCGTCAGGGCGACCCCGGCCGCTCAAAATTCTTCCTGTCGCTGCAGGACGACCTGATGCGCATCTTCGGCTCCGAGCGCATGGACGGCATGCTGCAGAAGCTCGGCCTGAAGGAAGACGAGGCCATCATCCATCCCTGGATCAACAAGGCCCTCGAAAAGGCGCAGAAGAAGGTCGAGGCGCGCAACTTCGACATCCGAAAGAACCTGCTCAAGTATGACGACGTCCAGAACGACCAGCGTAAGGTCGTCTTCGCCCAGCGTCTCGAATTGATGGACGGCGAGAATCTTACAGAGACCGTCGCCGAAATGCGCCAGGACGTGATCGACGATCTCGTTGCCAAGCACATTCCGGAAAATGCCTATGCCGAGCAGTGGAATGCCGAGGCCCTGAAGCAGGAGGCGCAGCAGTTCCTCAATCTCGACCTGCCGATCGAGGAGTGGGCGCAGGAAGAAGGCATTGGCGAGAACGACATCCGCGAGCGCATCACGGAACGGGCGAACTCCGTAGCCACCGACCGCGCCGAGCGTTTCGGCCCCGAGGTGATGGCCTATGTCGAGCGCTCGATCGTTCTGCAGACGCTCGACCATCTGTGGCGCGAGCATCTGGTCAATCTGGAGCATCTGCGCTCGGTGGTCGGCTTCCGCGGCTATGCCCAGCGCGATCCGCTCAACGAATACAAGTCCGAATCTTTCGAGCTGTTCCAGGCCTTGCTCGGCAATCTGCGCCAGGTAGTGACCGCACAGCTGATGCGCGTCGAGCTGGTGCGCGAGGCCGCCGACGCTCCGCCGCTGCAGGCGCCTGAAACCTTCGGTCAGCATATCGATGCCACCACCGGCGAGAACGATTTCATCGATGGCGACGGCGGCCTTGCAATGGCCGTTCTGGAAGACACCCGCGTGGTGGCTGCCGAAGATCGCGACCCGAAGAACCCCGAAACCTGGGGCAAGGTTGGCCGCAACGAGGCGTGCCCCTGCGGCTCGGGCAAGAAGTACAAGCACTGCCACGGCGCTTTCGCCTGAGGCATTTGAAAGCTGAAAGTTCGAAACGGCGGTCCGGTGGCCGCCGTTTTCGTTTCCGGACCCGCGTCAGATGTGCTGGTAGTTGCCGATCTCGGCTCTGATGTCGTTCTGCGCCAGGAATTCCTGCGGATTGAAGTTCATCTCGCGCTGCATCGCCTGGACATTGAACTTCGCCGAAGCGACAGCTCCTTCATCCTCCCACTCGACGATCGTCACGATACGGTGCTCTCCACCGGCATGCTGCTCGAGCAACATGTCCTGCAGAAAGCCGGGCTGAACGCGCAGCACCTCATGCGTCTGCCGCACCTTGTCGAGAAATTCCGCTTTTATGGAATTCGGGACCACGAACCTGTCTACCCTGTAGACGTGCTGCGCCTTGTCTGTATTCCCAAACATAAATCTCTTCCTCTCATCACGTTGACGGAGAAGGGCTGTACGACCTCAAGTTAAGTTGAGGTCAAGAGGAGATTTCTACTCGTGACAGGTTCGGTGCTCCAGCGAGCCCGAACCGTTTCTTAAAGAGTTTGGCGTATCGCGGACGGGATATGTGGAAGATCGGAGAGTAGTGCGTGCGCTTTTCCGCGGCAACGACGGCTGAGCGTCTCCTGCCCGCGCCGCTGGTGCTGCGCGCGCGGCCGCTGCTTATCCGCATCTACGCTACCTTGGCCGGCGTGGCATTCTTCGTGCCCGTCAGACAAGCGCAGGAGGCCCACTGATGGTGGCAATCCCCCTTCTGGAGGAAACCAGCGGCGGCCCCGCCGGCGCGATCATCTCCGGCTTTGTCGGCCTCGGAAGCCGGGCCGTCGATCCGGCGCATGAGGAGCTTTTGGCCAACAATCGCCCGCAGCGGCGGCTGGCGATCTATTCGGCCTCCGCCGGCTTCGACCTGATCGAAGAGCTGGACTATCTGTGCGCGCGCACGATCGAGCCCAACGTCTTCTTCAACCCGCGCTTCCTCGCCCCGGCCATGCCGCGGCTGGAAGACCGCGAGGTGCGGCTCGCCGTAATGCGGGACGGCAACGAAAATCGCAGCCGCCTGCGGTTGCTGCTGCCCTATTCCATCGAAAGGCCGAACGTTCCGCTTGGCGTTCCGATCCTGCGCACCTGGGCGAATCCCTTCGGGCCGCTCGGCACGCCGCTCGTCGACCGCGACAATCCCGAAGGCGTGCTGGAAGACTTTTTCGACATGATGGCGCGGCCGCACCTGAAACTGCCGAAGGTATTCGCGCTGCCCGACATGATGCTTGACGGCACTTTCGCCAGCGTGCTGCGCCGTGTAGCCGAGACGCGTGGCCTGACCATCACCACGGCCAACGAGGTCGAGCGCGCGTTCCTGGAAAGCGAGCTCGAAGGCGACGACTATCTCAAGGCTTCGCTCAGGCAGCACCATTACCGCGAGTTCCGCCGGCTGAAGCGCCGGCTGGCCGAGCAGGGCAAGCTCGAGCATGTCGTGGCCAGAGGACCGGACGAGATCCGCGAAGGCGTCGAAACCTTCCTGACCATCGAGGCGGCCGGCTGGAAGGGCCGCCGCCGCACCGCCATGGCCATCGACCGCTTCCAGGCCGCCTTCGCGCGCGAAGCCATGCATCGCCTGGCCGAACGCGATCTCGCCCGGGTGCATTCGCTGAAACTCGACGGCGAGACCATCGCCTGTCTGCTCGTCTTCATCGAGGCCGGCGTGGCCTATACCTGGAAGACCGCATATGACGAGCGTCTCTCTGCCTTCTCGCCGGGCACGCTGCTTATGATCGAGGTGACCAAGCAGCACCTCGACGATCCCAACATCATGACGACCGACTCCTGTGCGAGACCTGATCATCCGATGATGGACCGGCTGTGGTCGGAGCGGAAACGGATAGGAACCATCCTCGTCGGCCTGACCCCTGACGCCGACCGCGCCACGCGCCAGGCGGCCTCCCAAATGCATCTCTATCGGGAAACGCGGAATATCGCGCGCCTGCTGCGCAATCGGGTGCGCGGTCTGCTCAAGCGGCGGTGACGCTGGCCTCGCTCAAAGCCCGGCTTCGCGCCGGGCGCGATCGCGGAATATTCGCCGGATGACCTTGCCGCTGGTAGTCAGCGGCATCGAGTCGACGAACTCGACCTCGCGCGGATATTCATGCGCCGAAAGCCGCTCGCGCACCCAGAGCCTGATATCCTCGGCCAGCCCGGCACTGCGCGGAAAACCTTCCTTCAGCACCACATAGGCCTTCACGATCTCGGTGCGCAGTTTGTCGGGCTTGCCGACGACGGCCGCCAGCGCCACCGCAGGGTGGCCGGTCAGACAATCCTCGATCTCGCCGGGGCCGATCCGGAAGCCGGCCGAGGTGATGACGTCGTCGTCGCGGCCGAAAAAGCAGACATAGCCGTCGCTATCCTCGATGCCCTGGTCGCCGGTTGTCATCCACTCGCCGATGAACTTCTTCGACGTCGCTTCCGGATTCTGCCAATATTCGAGGAACATCACCGGGTCCGGCCGGCGCACGGCGATCTGACCGACCTCGCCGGGCGCGACGCGACTGCCCTCCCCGTCGATGATCGCAACGGTGTGGCCCGGCACCGCCTTGCCGATCGCGCCACCGCGCGACACGCCAATGCCCGCACAGGAGGAAAGCACGAGATTGCATTCGGTCTGGCCGTAGAATTCGTTGACGGCAAGACCAAGCTCGCTCCGCGTCCAGTCGTATGTCTCGCGTCCCAGCGCCTCGCCAGCCGAACCGACGCTGCGCAAGCCGAGCCGGAAGCGGCTTCCGATGCCGCGCACGCTCTTCAGCATCCTGAGCGCCGTGGGCGGGATGAAGGCGTTGCGCACCTTCATCCGCTCCATGAGAATGAGAGCCGCCTCCGGATCGAATTTCTCGAAGCGGCTCGCCACCACCGGCACGCCGAAATAGAGCGCCGGCAGCAGGGCATTGAGCAGGCCGCCGGCCCAGGCCCAGTCAGCCGGCGTCCACATGAGGTCGCCCGGCTGTGACAGGAACTCATAGGCCATCTGCGCCCCTGGCAAATGGCCGAGCAAGACGCGATGACCGTGCAGCGCGCCCTTGGGCGGCCCTGTCGTGCCGGAGGTGAAGATCATCAGCGCCGGATCGTCGGGAGAGGTGTCCTCCGCCGCGAAGGCGGCAGGCTGGCGGGCTAGCAGGCGGTGATAATCCAGCGCGCCATTCTGGGCACCGTCGATCGAAACGATGGTCTCCAACTCGCCCAATCGGCCGGCGATCTGCACAAGCTTGCCGCAGCCGGCGGAGTTGGTGACGACCAGCTTCACCCCTGCGGTCTGCAGCCTGTATTCGAGCGCCTCGACGCCGAACAGCAGCGCCAGCGGCACTGCGATAGCGCCAAGCTTGTAGATGGCAAGATGCGCAATCACCGTCTCGAAGCACTGGGGCAGAAGCAGCGCGACGCGATCGCCGCGCCGGACGCTGAGGCCGCGCAAGGCATTTGCGAAGGCGTTGGATCTTGCCGCAAGCGCGCCGAAGCTCAGGCGCTCAACGGTGCCGTCGGCAGCATAGTCGAAAAGCGCCGGACGATCCGGCTCACGCGCGGCCCAGTGATCGGACACGGCCACGCCGATGTTGAAGCGTTGCGGGATCTTCCAGCGAAAATCGCCGTAGAGGCTCGCATAGTCGTCGCGCCGTTCGAGCATGAATTTCTTGTCTGCGCCCGTGGATGAGCCGGCTTTGTCTCCGGCACGCGCAGATAAGGACGGCATGGCTCGGGCGTCAACCGGAGCACGTCATTTCCATGCGCACCCACAAGAATCAAAGACCCGGTGCCAAGGGCCACCTTTTGGGAAAAGGCGCTACCTTGGGCCACCGGGTCTTCGCGCCGGCGCGGGGGACGGGCGCGGGCGGGAATAGGACCGTTAGCGGCCAGTCCTATTCCATAGCGAATGCTGCTTACTTGGCTGGGGCAGGCACCACCACCGGTGCTACCGCTTCGGGTATCGGCAAGAGACAGCCGTAGAATCCGCCGAAGCCATAGGCCCCGGTGCTGCCGGGCATGCAGAAGGAGAAGGGACCGCCGCCGTTTCGATCGCGTTGATTCAGATTGATCACCCGCTCCGGCGTGGGCTCCGGCTTGGGCGGCTTGGGCGGCTTCGGGTGATGCCCGTGATGGCCATGGTTTCCATTGCCATTTCCGTTGCCGTTGCCATTCCCGGAATTGCCGTTGCCGTTGTTGTTACCGTTGCCGTTTCCGGAATTGCCGTTCCCGTTATCGTTGCCGTTACCGTTTCCGGAATTTCCGTTGCCGTTGCCGTTGCCGTTGCCATTTCCGGAATTGCCATTGCCGTTGTTGTTACCGTTGCCGTTTCCGGAATTGCCGTTGCCATTCCCGTTGCCGTTGTCGTTGCCGAGATTGCCATTTCCATTGCCGTTACCGTTGCCGCTCCCGCTGCTGCTCCCGTGGCCTTCACCGCCAGCGGAATGGACAGCCGTGAGGAGTGGGGCAGACAAGAACAACGTCGTCACCAGAACAACTGGCAAGCGTTGTATGGCGATAGGAACTCTATACATCTTCGCCTCCTGCAATTTTCGCGGCGATTACTCACCTATTTCCGTTATTGTTACCGTTATTGCTACCAACGTTGCCGTTGCCATTGCGGGAACCACCATTGTGGGTGCCGTTGTGGTCACCGACATTGCCGTTGCCGTTATGCGACCCGCCGTTGTTCCAGCTGCCGTTGCTCGAACCGATGTTGCCGTTGCCATTGTGAGAGCCGCGGTTCTTGCTACCGTTCCAAGAGCCGATATTGCCGTTGCCGTCGTTCGACCCGAAGTTCCAGCTGCCGTTGTTGGAGCCAACGTTGCCGTTACCGTTCTTCGAACCACGGTTCTTGGAGCCGTTCCACGAGCCGACATTACGGTTGCCGTTGTTCGAGCCCGCGTTCCAGCTGCCATTGTTGGAGCCTGCGTTCCAACTGCCGTTGGAAGAGCCGTTGTTGTAGCTACCGTTCAGGCCGCCGACGTTGCCATTGCCGTTGGACGAGCCGTTGTTGTAGCTGCCATTCACGCCGCCGACGTTTCCGTTGCCGTTGTTCGACCCGTTGTTGTAGCTGCCGTTCATGCCGCCGACATTGCCGCTACCGTTGTTCGACCCGTTGTTGAAGCTACCGTTGTAGGCGCCGACATTGTTGTTGCCGTTGTTGGCGCCGGTATTGCCGACGCCGTTCATGGCACCGACGTTGCCGTTACCGCCATTGAACGCGCCGATATTGCCGGAGCCGGTATTGCCGTAGCCCCAATTGGCCCCGCCTTGGGGCCCGCCCACCCTGGCGGCCTCGGCCATCACGCCCGACACATCGACCGCCGAGGCGGTTCCAATGGACGCCAGGCAGGCGGCAGCGACAGTTAGGCTGACAAAAGATGCTTTCACATAATTCATGACACACTCCTGAGGCTGAGCGCAGCGGCAGGCCACTGCGTCACTGCATAGAATTTTGGCTGAACGTGTTCGGGGCCGCCGTCACACCGAACCAGAGGCGGCGACCCCGATCGCAGGCTGATTAGTTGTCCTCGCCGTTGTAGTTGCCGTTGTACCAGCCGCGATTCATGTTGCCGTTGTAGTTGCCGTTCCAGGAACCGCGGTTCCGGTTGCCGTTCCACCAACCGTTGTACCAGCCCGAGTTGGCATTGCCGTTGGCGTTGCCATTGCCGTCGCCCCAATTGTCGATGCCGTTCTTGTTGCCGTTCCACGACCCGGAATTGCTGTTGCCGTTGCCGTTGCCGTTGCCACTGCCCCAGTTTCCGTTGCCGTTGCCGTTGCCGTTGTGCGACCCGGAATTGCCGTTACCGTTGCCGTTGCCGTTGCCACTGCCCGAGTTGCCGTTGCCGTTCCCGTTGCCGTTATGCGACCCGGAATTGCCGTTACCGTTACCGTTGCCGTTGCCGCTGCCCGAGTTGCCGTTGCCGTTTCCGTTGCCGTTATGCGACCCGGAATTGGCGTTACCGTTGCCGTTACCGTTTCCGTCGCCGTGATTGCCGTTGCCGTTATTGTTGCCGTTGTCGGAACCGGAATTGGCGTTGCCGTTGTTGTTGCCGTTGTTGCTGCCAACGTTGCCGTTGCCATTGCCGTTGCCGTTACCGCTACCGCCATTGCCGCCGCCACCGCCAGCAGCGGCGAGGGCAGTCATGGCGACAAGCGCAGTCGCTGCGAGTAGGATCTTTCTCATGACGGATTCCCTTCAGTGTCAGTTAATTGAGAGGATTCTCAATAGATAAATTGCCCTACAAAGCCAGAGTTACTGGAGCTTCGTCCGCAATTCTGCCATCGTTGCTTCTAAGCAGATGAATAACAATTCGGGATAAATACGTTTATCTGTCAGGCAGAGGACGAATTCATACTTCGTCGCAGCGCCGACCGGTCAGGGAAAAACCTGACAAGGGGGATCAAAGATAATGGAATGGAAGAATGCGGTTTGTCCCGCATTCAATTGTGGAACTCCTGAGCTATAATCGGGTTATCCAGAAATCAGGTGCTTTTGAGCGAAAAGTTGTTTGGATCAAGCAGGGGCGGAGGGTCCTAGGAACACGGGCGGTCGGCGGGGACCGCGACGCATTCCATGATCGCCCCACGGCATCGGAGCCATCGATATATGGCTTCGCCTAGGAAAGAGGGTGCTTGTAATGTCGGAGACATTCCGCTTTCCCGACCTGCGCGGCATGGATCCTGCACGGAACCTCGGCGGCCGGCAGAAGCTGATCGCCAGCCTGACCTTGACCATCGGTTTCACCGTCCTCATCAGCAAGGTTCTCTGGGTCAGCTTCCTGTCGCCGACCTATCAGCGCTATGGGGAGGAAGATTGGCTGCTGATCTTCGCCCTGTCGCTGATCGTCATGCTGGTCTTTGCCCTGGTTCGCTCGGCGGGCCGGGTGGCAGCGGCGGAAGCCGAGTGGCAGGACGTGCAGCGCGCCCTGCAGGAAAGCCAGGCGAGGCTTCATGCCGTCGTGCGCAGCCTGCCAGTCGGCGTCGCGGTCGCCGAGGCCTCGAGCCGCCGCGTCGTGCTCAGCAATGACCAGTTCCGCCACCTCTGGCGCGTCAGCGACAGCGAGCAGGTGAGCATCGCCAGCGGCGCCGACCTCGGCTATCGCCCGGACGGCCGCGCCTACGAGACCAAGGACTGGCCGCTGGCCCGCGCGCTCGAACACGGCGAAGTCACGCTCGACAAGGAAATCTGGATAAAGCGCGGCGACGGCACGCGCGGCTGCGTCTCGACCAATGCGGCCCCGATCCGGGACGAGAATGGCGAGATCAGTGCGGCCGTCATCGCGCTCACCGACATCACGGACCGCAAGGCTGCAGAAGCCGAGCGCGACCGGCTCACACGCCGGCTGCTCAAGGCACAGGAGGAAGAACGCCTGCGCATCGCCCGGGAACTGCATGACGAGCTGGGCCAGGATCTGACGGCACTGTCACTCGGCCTGAAGAGCCTGGAGCCCGTGCTGCAGGAACAGGCAATGTTGACGAAATTGGCCGAGCTGCGGTCGATAGTCGAGCATATGAGCGTCGAGGTCCACAGCACGGCCTCTTCGTTGCGCCCGACCTCGCTGACGGATCTCGGCCTGCGCCAGGCGCTGGACTGCCTAGTCGCCTCCTGGGCCGAGCGGCTGGGCATCGCCGCCGACGCGCATCTCGAAGCGCTCGACGAGCGGCTGAGCGACGAGGGACAGGTCGTCATCTATCGCGTCGTCCAGGAGGCCCTCACCAACATAGCCAAGCACTCCGGCGCGAATTCCGTCAGCGTCACCGCCCAGTGGGCAGACGGCATCGTAAGGGTGACCGTCGAGGACGACGGTCGTGGCTTCGACCCGGCTGAACCGGCGGCCAATGATGACAAGCAACTGAGCCGTCTCGGCCTTTCAGGCATGCGCGAGCGCCTGGCGCTCGTCGGCGGCTATCTGAGTGTCGAAACGGCACCCGGACAGGGCACCACTGTTTATGCGGCACTCCCGACCTCCCCATCGTTCCAACTTTGAGCTAGCCAATGACTCAGTCGCAACAAAAACGTGTCTTTCTGGTCGACGACCACCCCGTGGTTCTGGCCGGCGTGAAAGCAATGGTCGAAGCCCAGCGCGATCTCAAGGTCGTCGGCTTGGCAGGTGAAGCCGACAGCGCCATGCGGGGCATCGAGGAAACCGGCCCGCATATAGCAGTGGTCGACGTGTCCTTGCCGGGAACCAACGGCGTCCTACTCATCGAACGCCTGCGCCAGCGCTTTCCGGCACTGGCGGCCCTGGCGCTGACGGTGCATGAGGAGTCGGCCTATGTTCACCAATTGCTGCAGGCCGGCGCGCGCGGCTTCATCCTCAAACGGTCCGCCGCCGAAGAGCTGATCCACGCTATCCGCTCGGTCCTTGCCGGCGGCATCTATATCGACCCGGTGATGGCGGCCAAGATCCTCAGCACGCCCAAGACCCCGATCGCCAACACGGAGTCGCTGAGCGATCGCGAAGTCTCGGTCATCAAGCTGGTGGCGAAGGGCTATAGCAACAAGGAGGTCTCGGCGCAGCTGTCGCTCAGCGTCAAGACGATCGAGACCTACCGGGCCAGGGCCGCCGAAAAGCTTGGCCTGCGCACCCGGGCGGCGCTCGTCCGCTATGCGACGCTGGAAGGCTGGATGGTCGAGTAGCCGCCGCCATCCTCATTCGCCGTCATTTCGCGGCAGCTGCGCGGTTTGCCTTTTTGGAGGCTGTGGCGGCACTTTCGGCTCTTTTTGCGGCGCGCTCGCAGAGCGACCGGAATTCCTCAACCTCCTCCTCGGCAAGATGTTCGATGCCGATGAAGCGGTTTTGCCCCGCGCCGACCCGGATGAGCTCGTCGAGCTTGGCTTGAATGGCGGCACTGTCGCGGTTCTGAGTGTTCTGGATCAGGAACACCATCAGGAAGGTGACGATGGTGGTGCCGGTGTTGATGATGAGCTGCCAGGTATCGGAGAAACCGAGCAACGGCCCTGTCGCCGCCCAGACCACGATCACAAGGCAGCACACGATGAAGGTCGCCGGCATGCCCGCTGTGTGCGCGACCTTGTTGGCAACGGAGGAGAAAAATCTGTTCGATGTCATTGCCGGCGATTCCGAAAGAATACGCGCGCCAGCGGATGCCGCAGGCTGTCCGATAAAAACGGAGCGACCACCTAATCGTTCCTGAGGGGAATTTGGCGGCAAGAATCGGATTTTCAATCGGAGAGCGGAGTGCAAGGATTCTGGCAGGTACCGATACGACAGCATACGAGGAGACCTGCCCATGAATGCCCCACCAAAACCGATCCTCGCCGATCAGACGACCAGGTCCGCCGAAGACCGTATCGCTGCCCAGGACTGGGCCGCGCTCGCCACCGAGCTGGACAATTTTGGCTGCGCCGTCATCGAAGGGTTGCTGACGCCCGAGGAGTGCGCGGAAATCGCTTCCCTTTACCCGCATGAGGAGCATTTCCGCAGTCACATCCACATGGCGCGGCATGGCTTCGGAAAGGGAGAGTACCGCTATTTCAGATATCCCCTGCCCGACCTGATCGCCGGGGTGAGGACTGCGCTATATCCCCGCCTGGCACCAATCGCCAATGGCTGGAACGAGCGCATGGGGGTAGATGCCCGTTATCCGCAAAGCCATGCCGATTTCCTGAAACTTTGCCATGACGCCGGCCAGAGCCGCCCCACGCCGCTGCTGCTGCAATATGTGCCGGGCGACTTCAACTGCCTGCACCAGGACCTCTACGGCGATCTGGCCTTTCCCTTGCAGGTGGCCATTTTGCTCTCCGAGCCGGGTCGCGATTTCACCGGCGGCGAATTCGTGCTGACCGAGCAGCGCCCGCGCATGCAGAGCCGTGCCGAAGTCGTCCCGCTCAGGCAGGGCGATGCGGTCGCATTTTCCGTGCACAACCGGCCCGTCAATGGCACCAGAGGCGCCTATAGGGTCAACCTGCGCCACGGCGTCAGTCGCCTGCGCTCGGGCCGGCGGCATACGCTCGGCATCATCTTCCATGACGCCAAATAGGATGCGAATGACAACCAGCAGCCAAGCCACAAGACAGGTTGCGCTGGTCCTCGAGACGCTGGACACACCGCTGGGCGGCTTCATGGTCGCGACCGATCGGGATGGCCTGTTGCGGGCCTCAGAGTTCGCCGATCGCCGGCACCGTCTGGACCGGTCGCTCGGCCTGCGTTTCGCCCGCGGCGACTTCGAACTCGTGGAAGGCGCAACGCCGCCGAATATCAGCTCGGCGCTCCGGGACTATTTCGGCGGCGACGCCGGCGCCATAGACCGCATTCCCGTCGTCCTCGACGGCACGGAGTTCCAGAACAAAGTCTGGAACGCGCTACGCACGGTGGAAGCAGGCAACCCGATCCCCTATTCGACGCTTGCCGCCCGCATCGGCAAGCCCGAGGCGGTGCGGGCGGTCGGCACGGCCAACGGCGCCAATCCATTCTCCGTCATCATTCCCTGCCATCGGCTGGTGGGCGCCAATGGCGCATTGACCGGCTATGGCGGCGGCATCGAGCGCAAGCGCTGGCTGATTGATCACGAGGCATCGAGACAACGCCTGCGCTGACCGATCAGCCTCAACCCTCGCCCGTTCACGACCCCGTCGCGGCCATGTCGACCGGCTGGGCTGGTGCGACGCGGAAAGGCCGAAGCGTCTGGCCACGCGGATCCCGTGCCAGATGCAGGGTACGCGTAAAGAAGTGCCCGTTGGTCCCGCGACCGATATTGATGATGGCGGCGTCGGCCAGGTAGCTCTCGAGCAGCGCGAAGATACGGTGACGCGCATCGCTTTCCAGCATGTCCAGCGCTTCGTCGATCACCACCCAATCCGGCTTGTGCAGGGCCAGCCGGGCGAAGGAAATCAGGCGCTGTTCGCTGTCGACAAGTTCCCGGTCCCAGCGCGCTGTGCGGTCGAGGGACTCAATCAGTCTGCCCAACCCCGAATCCACCAGAATCGCCGTCAGGTCGGCCTGCGTGAACGTTTCGGAGCTTCGCGGATAGCACAAAACCTCGCGCAGCGTGCCCGGCGGCAGATAGGGCGTGCGCGGCACGAAGATCGGCGGCTTGCCCGACGGCAGGCCGATGCGCCCGTTGCCCCAAGGCCAGAGCCCTGCGACCGCGCGGAAGAACAGCGTCTTCCCCACTCCCGGGTCGCCGGTGACCAGCACCCGTTCGCCGGGCAATATCTCAACATGCTTGTCGACCAGCCTCGTGCAGCCGCTGGGCGAGGCGACCTCAAGACCGTCGAACGTCATGCGTTCGCCATCCAGCGGCACCAGCTCGATGCGCTTTTCCATATCGTGCAGATCGTCGGTCTTGAGCAGACCCATCCGGAAGGCCGTAACGCGCAGCAGAGTGGCGCGCCAGTCCGCGATGTTGCTGATGTTGTCGATGAACCAGCGCAGCGAAGCATGAACCTGGTTGAAGGCTCCGACCGCCATCATCAGCCCACCGAAACTTATATCCCCGTGAAAGTAGACCGGAGAGGCAACGATGATCGGCGCGATCACCGTAAGCCAGCCATAGCTCGCGGTGACCCAGGTAAGCCGCGTGGTCGCCACAACGATGTTGCGCAATGCCGACAGCACGCTCCCGAGATCGAACTCCAGCCGCCGCTTCTCATCCGCTTCGCCTGCCGCAAGCGATATCGCGTCGATGTGTTCGTTGACACGCATCAGAGAGAAACGCAGGTCGGCCTCGCGCGCATAGCGGTCGCCATTGAGCTTGATCAGCGGGCGGCCGACCAGCCAGCTCAGCCACGAGCCTGTCCCTGCATAGATGATCGCCGCCCAGACCATATAGCCCGGGATGGTGATCGCCTTGCCGGCCACATGAAAGGAAAATCCGCCGGAGAGCGACCACAGCACGCCGATGAAGCTCAATAGCAGAACCGAGGCCTGGAACAGGCCGACGCCGAGGTCGGTGGAAAGCTCGCTGAGGTGGCGAGCATCCTCGTGCAGGCGCTGGTCCGGATTGACGCCGATAGCCCCGGCATTGGCCAGGCGAAAGGCGCGGCGCGGGCGCATCCACTCGGTGATCAGATCGAGCGTCAGCCCTTCACGCAGCTTCAGCCGAAGCATCTGGTTGAGCCATGTCTGCGCGACGTTGAGCAGCAGAAGGAAAACCGCGATGTAAGCGAAGACCGAAAGCTGGTGGAAGAACTCGTGCAGGTCCCGCCGTTCCAGCGCGTCGTAGAAAGGCCGGTTCCATGTGACGAGCAGGACCTGTCCATACGCCGTCGCGGTGACGACGATGATCATTCCCGCCATCAAGCCGAACAAGACGTAGCGGACGGGCGAAGCCATGAAAGCTCGCCACATCATCATCAATTGCCGGGCAAGGCTTTCTTCGATGCCGGCGGGCGGTTGGGTTTTCGACTTGCCTTGTGCCTGATCCGCCATCGGTGCAGATCCTTTCCTCGCAGCATGCACTAAGGAAATATAGTGCGTCGCAAGGCGGCCCCTTTACCAGCCCCTCTTAAGCAAATGTCTGGTAGCGTGTCGTGATCTGGACGGGGAAGGTCATGGCGCGGAAACTTGTACGTCACCACGCCTGAAGGAATGGCCTCGCCCCGCAAAAGGCGAGGGCCATGATGCACGAATTACTCGTGGATCGTGTAGTCGCCGAGATCGCAAAGGTTCTGAGTGTCGGTCGTCGTGGTGAGATCGGAGTCCTCGGTGAACTCGAAACGCATGTCGTAGTTGCAGACCGAGCGGCCGTCGGAGATGGTCACAGTGGCGCTTTCGCCCGGATTGAGCACGTCGCGGCCCAGAACGTCGGCCTCCCAATTGTCGACGCCGGTCGGCGACGTATAGAACTCGGTCAGCACCGAACTCGTACCGTTGGTCAGCGTGAAGACCAGATCTTCGGCCTTGGCGGAAACTGCCGAGGCCAGACAGACCGCCACAGCGCCGGCAGCAATTGCACGAACGTTAAATGTCATGGAAATGTTCACCCCTGCCCGTAATTGGGCCGGATTTCGATAACAGCAGTGCGTGAACATGGGAATATGACGGGACTAGGCGCCCTGAAATATTTGAACCCGCTTGGTAAACTGGCGGCATTCGCGACCGCCATCCGCAGGCGACCGGTTCAGACCGCCCTCTCCCCACAGGCCGCCTGCCTCCCCGTGATGTGCTCGATCCAGATGCGATAGAAGAGATGGTCGGAATGGCTGGATAGCAGCGGCTGATCCGGCGTCAGGGCGCCCGGCTCCCACCAGTTGGCATGCTGCTGCAGCAGCGACCAGCCATAGTGCCGATCGCGCGGGCCGGTTAGTTCCTCGTAGACACCGTCGACCACCACGCTGCGCCAGCCCAGATGCTTCGAGCAGTCGTCGATCTGCACGCAGACACGCGGGTTCTCGCGCATCCACAACAGCTTCTTTCCGGGCATGGAAAAGCTGTAGAGGTGATGGCCGTCGAAGGCGTAATAGATCGGAACGACATAGGGCTGGTCATTGTAGGAACAGGCCAGCCTGCCCAGCCGGCATGCCCAAAGCAGGGCCGTGCAATCGGCTCGTGTCATTTCCTTCACGAACATGGGCGCGCTCGGGTACTCACCCCTCCCCGCGCTGCAAATCTAATACGCCGACATGCGCCGAGCAAACGTCTCGCTATGGCAAATGGTCGAACGCTCGAACTGGACAGGCGTCCGACTCGGTTCCTGCGTCGCGCCGCCGAGGCGGTAAATCCACTCACTGATTGTTCGGGTCATCCAATTGAAATACCACGATATTCCTCGTTTACAATTAAGTAATATCTTATGCATAGGCTGCCGTCATTAAATATTGACGTATTAAGTTCGGAGCATTCCTCCGATGTATTTTTTATAAAGCTAAAGTATCAAATTTTATAAGGTAGTCGGCCAGCGATACGCTCTGGGCCAAAGCTTCTCATCTGACTCTAGTTTCATCATAGGAAGTCGTCTCCGGCCTCGCGTCGGGCGTCTTTATTTCACAACCCGCATGTTCACACGGTGCGAAGCTAAAGGCTTTTCACCGCGCAGCCGGACTTTTCCCGGCGGCGACGGCCTGCAGGAACGCGACATTTCTAATTACGTATTTTTAAGGAAATCCGATGAGTTCCATCCCATTCGATGCAGTTTCCGCGCCGCAGGTCAGCACCCGGTCGCAGAAACGGAGTCTCTCGCTCGCCAATCTCAGCATCATGCGCAAATTGGTCCTGGCCTTTTCGGTCATCATGATCATCAGCGTCGCGGTGGCGCTTCTCATGTCGAGATCCCTCTCGACCGTCGAACATGCGAGTGCTGAATTCGAGGCGGCAAGCCGTCTGCTGACGCATCTGGGCAAGGCGGAAGCCCTGCATCTCGACCGCGTGAACCTTGCTGGGCAATACACGCTCGCGCAGAAGCCCGACGTGCTCAAGCTCTATCGCGAGACCACGCAGCTCTTCGAAGAGCAGATCGCAAATGCGAAGACTGAGGCCAAGGACAATCAGGCACTCGTCTCGGTCATCGAAAAGTTCCACATGACGGCGCGGCAATGGCGGCTCGATGCCGGCGACCCGATGGTCGAGCTTGCCAGCAATCCTGAAACCGTGTTCCAGGCCCGCGAGCTTGCGGTGTCCGATCGCGCAGCGCAGGCGCAGCAGGCCGTGCGCCCGGCGGTTGTCGAGGTGCAGAAGCAGGTCTCCAACTGGCTCGAAGGCATCCGCACGCTCAAGGACGATGCGCTGACCTCAGCCGATCATCTCCAGGTCGCCGGTGGGGTTATCACGGTCGCCGCTCTTGCCCTTATCGCCTGGATCCTGTCGCGCCAGATCGCGAAGCCGGTGAGCCAGATGACGGGGGCGATGCGCAACCTCGCCGCCGGCGACCATAACATCATCATCCCCGCGGTCGGCCGCCGCGACGAGGTCGGCCAGATGGCGACCGCGGTGCAGAGCTTCAAGGACGCGGCGATCGAGAAGCTGCGCCTCGAAACCGAGGCCGAGGACAGCCGCCGCCGCGCCGAGGCCGAGCGCGCCGCACGCGAGGCCGCCAAGGCCGAGGAAGACCGCCAGGACCAAGTGGCGATCTCAGCCCTTGGCGAGGGGCTCGACCGGCTGTCGAGCGGCGATTTGGTGTTCCGCATCGACGCGCCGTTTCCTGACAAGCTCGTCAAGCTGCGTTCCGACTTCAATGAATCTGTGGAGAAGCTGCAGCAGACGATGCTCAGCATCACCACTTCGGTGAAGGCGATCCATGCCGGCAGCGGCGAGATCTCGTCGGCCGCCGACGATTTGTCGCGGCGCACCGAGCAGCAGGCGGCGAGCCTCGAGGAAACCGCCGCCGCGCTCGACCAGATCACCGCAACGGTGAAGAAGACCGCCGAGGGCGCCAGCCACGCCCGCGAGGTGGTGTCGTCGGCCAAGGGCGACGCCGAGACGTCCGGCACCGTGGTGCGCCAGGCGATCGCGGCAATGGGCACGATCGAGAAGTCGTCCGAGCAGATCGGCCGCATCATCGGCGTCATCGACGAGATCGCCTTCCAGACCAACCTCCTGGCGCTCAACGCCGGCGTCGAGGCGGCGCGCGCCGGCGACGCCGGGCGCGGCTTTGCCGTCGTCGCCTCCGAGGTGCGGGCGCTGGCGCAGCGCTCGGCGGAAGCGGCGCGCGAGATCAAGAACCTGATCTCGGCCTCGTCGACCCAGGTCGGCGAGGGCGTCAAGCTGGTCGACGCCACCGGCAAGGCACTGGAGCGCATCGTCGTCCAGGTCGCCGAGATCAACGCCGTGGTCACCAACATCGCGGCATCAGCGCAGGAGCAGTCGGCAGGCCTCGATCAGGTCAACACGGCGGTCAACCAGATGGACCAGGTGACGCAACAGAACGCGGTGATGGTCGAGGAATCGACCGCCGCCAGCCACTCGCTGGCGCAGGAGACCGAAGAACTGTCTCGGCAGATCAGCAGCTTCCGACTGGGTAAGCTGGCGACTGTCGAAACGATCCGCCCGGCGACTACAAAGCCCGCGCAACGTGGCAAGCCCGAGCTTCGGGTTGCCAGTGGCGGTTATGGCGCAGCCGCCCGCGCCGCCACCCCGGCCGCCGACGGCTGGCAGGAGTTCTAGGATCGGTTTCCGCCCACAAGCCGGGGCCAGATACCGAAGGTTGTAGTGCCGTTACGGCATCATTCCAAAGCGTGCGCTCCGGTAGGTTGCGCAGACAGGAGGTGAGACAACCACAGATACGAAGTTCCGCCCTTCAGGATCGGGCAGGTGCTATCTATGTGTAAACTAACGGGAATATTAGGGGTCTTTACGTTTCAGTAATGCGCGGTGTGCTTACCCTTGAGTCATGTCAGGGGCAGGTCACGACAGGAGTGATCGAACATAAGCGCATCGATGAGCGGAACAGGCTGACGAAGCCGAAAACTCATCACGGAATATAGCAGGTACTGAAACGCCGCCGGCGGATCCGCCTCCTTGACGAGGCATGCCGGCAATTTCGAAGCCCCCAACTTCCCTTTTACAACCCGCAAAGTTGCCCAAGGTGCAAAGGCGCAGGCCCTTCACCGCACGACAGAACGCGCCCCAACGGCCGCTTTGCGGGAGCACCCCCGAATCCTAATCCGATGCCAAGGAAACAACCGATGAGTTCCCTCCCATTCGACGCGGCAGCGCCTGCGCCCCACCTCCAAGCCCCGGGGCGGAGACGAGGCTTTTCGCTCACCAATCTCAACATCACGCGCAAGCTGGCGCTGGGTTTCTCGGTTGTGATCCTGATCAGCGTCGTGGTGTCATTCCTGGTGATGCGGTCCGTCGTCACGATGGAAGCCGCCGGGAAGGACTATGAGATCGCCAACCGCCTGCTGACCAATATCGGCAAGGCGGAGGCCGTGAACATCGATCGGATGAACCTCGCGCGTCTCTATTTGCTGTCGCTGCGGGACGATATCCAGAAGCGCTATTACGCAACGACCAAAGACTTCGACAGAGCGATCGACGCTGCGAAGAAGGACGCTGCCGGCGATCAGCTGCTCCAGGACTCCATCGAAAATATTCGCACCATGGCACGTCAGTGGACCTCCGAATACGGCGATCCGGGGATCGAATTCGCGTCAAAACCAGATACCTATGCTCGAGGACGCGAGCTGATCACCTCCTCGGCAGGGTCGGAAAAGGTAGCCATGGCACGCTCGGCGATTGCAGAGGTGCAGGCCAAGATCGCTAGCTGGCTGGATGACGTCGCGGTGCAGAAGAACGACGCCGCATCTGTCGTCAAGGATGTCCAGCTTGGCGGTTCGATCGGTATCGTCGCTATCCTCGTTGTGATTGGCTGGTGGCTGTCGTTGCAGATTGCGCGGCCGGTGAGCCGGATGACCGAGGCGATGCGCAAGCTGGCGGCGGGCGAGCACACGGTG
>NZ_JARXVF010000016.1 GCF_029892515.1 Pseudaminobacter soli (ex Li et al. 2025)
ATCGCAGCCGTCAGCGACGTCTTGCCATGGTCAACGTGACCAATCGTGCCAATGTTCACATGCGGCTTGTTGCGCTCAAATTTACTCTTAGCCATGTGAAGTCTCCATTCTTATCCGCCGCTTACGGCATTGAATTAGGTTACTGGTGTAATTCCTCGGAATTACGCGTATTTCTTCTGAACTTCCTGAGCAACAGCGGTCGGAACCGGCTCGTAGTGGTCGAACTGCATCGTGTACTGGGCGCGGCCCTGCGACATCGAGCGCAGGCTGTCCACGTACTTGAACATGTTCGCGAGCGGAACCATCGCGTTGACAACGACGGCGATACCGCGGGTCTCCTGACCCTGGATCTGACCGCGACGGCTGTTCAGGTCACCGATCACGCTGCCGACATAGTCTTCCGGCGTGACAACCTCGACCTTCATGACCGGCTCGAGCAGCTGGACGCCGAGCTTCCCGGCAGCTTCGCGGAGAGCGGCGCGGCCAGCGATTTCGAACGCCAGGACGGACGAGTCGACGTCGTGGAAAGCACCATCGATAAGCGTCGCCTTGACGCTGATCATCGGGAAGCCAGCGAACGGACCCGAGCTCAGAACGCTGCGGATACCCTTTTCGACGCCCGGGATGTATTCCTTCGGAACCGCACCACCGACGATCTTGGACTCGAACACGAAGTCTTCGCCCTCGGCGTTCGGCTCGAACACCAGCTTGACGCGGGCGAACTGACCGGTACCACCCGTCTGCTTCTTGTGGGTGTAGTCCTGCTCGTGGGAGCGGGTGATCGTTTCGCGATAGGCCACCTGCGGAGCACCGACGTTCGCCTCAACCTTGAACTCGCGACGCATACGGTCGACGAGGATGTCGAGGTGAAGTTCGCCCATGCCGGCGATGATGGTCTGGCCCGACTCTTCGTCGGTCTTGACGCGGAAGGACGGATCTTCAGCAGCCAGGCGGTTGAGCGCGAGGCCCATCTTTTCCTGGTCGCCCTTGGTCTTCGGCTCGATCGCGATCTGGATGACCGGCTCGGGGAATTCCATGCGCTCCAGGATGACCGGCTTCAGCGGATCGCAAAGCGTGTCGCCCGTGGTGGTTTCCTTGAGGCCGGCCAGCGCAACGATGTCGCCAGCGAAGGCTTCCTCGATGTCCTCACGGGAGTTCGAGTGCATCTGCAGCATACGGCCGATGCGCTCTTTCTTGCCCTTCACGGTGTTCTCAAGCGAGATGCCCTTGGTGAGCTTGCCCGAGTAGATGCGGCAGAAGGTGAGCGAGCCGACGAACGGGTCGTTCATGATCTTGAACGCGAGCATCGACAGCGGCTCGTCGTCCGACGACTTGCGATCGATCTCGGCTTCCGTCTTGGGGTCGATACCCTTGATCGCCGGCACTTCGATCGGCGACGGCAGGAAGTCGACGACGGCGTCGAGCAGCGGCTGCACGCCCTTGTTCTTGAAGGCAGTGCCGCAATAGACCGGATGGAATTTGACTGCGATCGTGCCCTTGCGGATCAGCTCGCGGATCTGGTCGTTGCTCGGCAGGTTACCCTCGAGATAGGCCTCCATAGCGGCCTCATCCATCTCGACAGCAGCCTCGATCATCTTCTCGCGGTACTCTTCGGCCTTGGCCTTGAGGTCCGCCGGGATCTCGATGACGTCCCAGGCAGCACCGAGCGACTCGTCGCGCCAAACCAGGGCATTCATCTCGATCAGGTCGACAACGCCCTTGAACTCGCTCTCAGCGCCGATTGGCAGCTGCATGGCAACCGGGATCGCACCGAGGCGCGACTTGATCATGTCGAGGCAGCGATAGAAATCGGCGCCGATCTTGTCCATCTTGTTGCAGAAGATCATGCGCGGGACATGATACTTCTCAGCCTGACGCCAGACGGTCTCGGTCTGCGGCTCAACGCCGGCATTCGAGTCGAGCAGCGCGATCGCGCCGTCGAGAACGCGCAGCGAACGCTCAACCTCAATGGTGAAGTCCACGTGGCCCGGCGTGTCGATGATGTTGAAGCGGCGCTGCTTGCCGTCACGGCCCTTCCAGAAGGTCGTGGTGGCAGCCGACGTGATCGTGATGCCGCGTTCCTGCTCCTGCTCCATCCAGTCCATGGTCGAGGCGCCATCGTGCGTCTCGCCCATCTTGTGGCTCTTGCCGGTGTAGTAAAGGATACGCTCGGTCGTCGTCGTCTTGCCGGCATCGATGTGCGCCATGATGCCGAAATTGCGATAGTCTTCGATTTTATATTCGCGGGCCATGGGAGGTGCCTCTCACTCGTTCGTTCGCGCTGTTACCAGCGGTAGTGCGCGAAGGCGCGGTTGGCTTCAGCCATCTTATGCGTGTCTTCACGCTTCTTGACAGCGGTGCCGCGATTGTTGGCAGCGTCCAGCAGCTCACCCGACAGACGATCGACCATGGTGGTCTCGTTGCGGTTGCGAGCGGCAGTGATCAGCCAACGGATGGCGAGAGCCTGGCGGCGCTCCGGACGGACATCGACCGGGACCTGGTAGGTCGCACCACCGACGCGACGCGAACGCACTTCGATGTGCGGGGCGACGTTGTCAAGGGCCTGATGGAACAGAGCCACCGGCTCCTGCTTGGTCTTGGCCTGAACCTGGTCAAGCGCACCGTAGACGATCGTTTCGGCGATCGACTTCTTGCCGTCGTACATAACGGCGTTCATGAACTTCGTGATAACCAGATCGCCGAACTTCGGGTCCGGGTTGATCTCACGCTTCTCTGCACTGTGGCGTCGGGACATGTTTCTCGTCTCTCAACTTCGAAGCTCGACGCGACTGCAGTGCGCCGTAGCCGATAAATCTTACTTCGGACGCTTGGCGCCGTACTTCGAACGACGCTGCTTGCGGTTCTTCACGCCCTGCGTGTCGAGCACGCCGCGGATGATGTGATAGCGCACGCCCGGAAGATCCTTCACGCGACCGCCGCGGATCATGACCACGGAGTGCTCCTGAAGGTTATGGCCTTCACCGGGGATGTAACCAATCACCTCAAAGCCGTTGGTCAGGCGAATCTTCGCGACCTTACGCAGCGCAGAGTTCGGCTTCTTCGGCGTCGTCGTATAGACGCGCGTGCAGACACCGCGCTTCTGCGGATTGGCCTGCATGGCCGGAACCTTATTGCGCTTCACCGGCGCAATGCGCGGCTTGCGGATCAGCTGGTTGACGGTAGGCATTAAACCCTCTTGTCTCTCAATTCGTGTCTCGAGCCCATTCACGGGCGGCTTCAAGCGTCATTCCCATACGCAAATTCGGGCCACAAACCGCGTTATCACGGTGCGCCCGAACAAAAAGCAGAGGAAGCTGTAACGCTTCTTGCACGCCGGAAATGTGTATGCGCTCGTAAAACGAACCTTGTTTGAGGCAAACTCCAGAGCGCGTCGCTCCGGAAAGCCAGACCTCACATGGGTTCAGACGAGGCGGGTAATACGCGCAACACCGGGTATCGTCAACCCCACAGCGCGCGAAACGTTAACAAAACAGCGCTTTGGCGTGTCCAGCTGAACGCGGCGAAATAATCTTGCGTCATTTCGCATCTGCGAAGCAGAATGTGACCCGCTTTGGCCTGTCCCCGGCTCTAGCTTCATGCGAAAAGCCGGATAAGGACGGTGTAGCGATGCCGCCGAGGCCCTGCAAGCAAGGAATCACGTTATGAACGACAATGAGGAACGGCCCGTCACCATCATCACCGGACGCGTTTGGCGCCAAAAAGGCGGCAAATCAGAGGGTGTGCATGTGATGCTGGTCGCGCCGGACGACGACTCAGCCGTGCGCCAGGCGCTCGAGGCCCTTGCCAAGGAAGGTTATGCCGAAGCCGAGCTCGACCAGATCGGCGACATGCAAGGCGAACCCGATGACGAGCCGCATTTCTCCGCCTTCCAAGGCGCGCTCGAGGGCGAAGTCTCCATCATTACCTTCGACGAAGATCGCTGATTGCCGAGCTGCTCGATCGGGCAGCCGAATCCCAGGACCGTGAGCTCATAGCCCTGCCCTGCGTGCGACGAAGACGAACGGAAAAGCGAAAACAAAAAGACCGCCCGGATGGGGCACAACCGGGCGGTCAAAGCGCGGTCGAAGCGGCAAAGCCGCTCGTCGAAGCCGCGTGATCGAATTCAGTCGCCCCCCCAACACCCCTGCCGGCGGATTCGCGACACGTCTCAGTTCTAAATTCCGGATGTGCTCCCCACAGCCTGTCCGGCGCAGACTGCCTGCAACCCTAGGCAACCCTTCATCACTAATATCAAACTAAAGCTGTAACCGTCACCCCCCATTTGGGGGCCGCTTCGCTTTCGTATGAAGAAAGTACACAGTTCGCAGCAAAAAGGCCGCCGGGTCACCCCGGCGGCCTTTCATTTTCAAGCTTTGTCCGCGTGCCCTTACTGGGCAGCGTTGACCATGTCGGTCAGCATCGGCTCTGCAACTTCCACGCCCGAACCCTTGCGGCGCTCGTCGAGGATGAGCTCGTCGCGATGCGTCGCAATGCGACGGATCTGATTCATCTGACCGCCGGTGCCGGCCGGGATGAGACGGCCGACGATGACGTTTTCCTTCAGACCCTGCAGCATGTCGGTCTTGCCGGCAACTGCTGCTTCGGTCAGCACGCGCGTCGTCTCCTGGAAGGAGGCCGCCGAGATGAAGGACGGCGTCTGCAGCGAGGCCTTGGTGATGCCGAGCAGCACCGGCTGACCTTCCGCAGGCTTCTTACCTTCCTCGACCAGACGATCGTTGACCTCGTCGAACTCGATGACGTCGACGTGATCGCCCGGGATGTAGACCGAGTCGCCCTGAGCGGTGATCTCGATCTTCTGCAGCATCTGACGAACGATGACCTCGATGTGCTTGTCGTTGATCGACACGCCCTGCAGTCGGTAGACTTCCTGGATTTCGTTCACGAGGTAGGAAGCCAGAGCTTCCACGCCCTTGATCGCCAGGATGTCGTGCGGTGCCGGGTTGCCGTCGAGGATGTAGTCGCCCTTCTCGATGGCGTCACCGTCCTGGAGATGGAACGGCTTGCCCTTCGGGATCAGATATTCGACCGGCTCAAGCGTCGAGTCATGCGGCTCGATGATGATGCGGCGCTTGTTCTTGTAGTCGCGGCCGAAGCGGATCGTACCGTCAATCTCGGCGATGATGGCGTGATCCTTCGGACGACGGGCTTCGAAGAGTTCGGCAACACGCGGCAGACCGCCGGTGATGTCCTTCGTCTTCGCGCTTTCCATCGGGATACGCGCCAGCACGTCACCCGGCTTCACATGTGCGCCCGGCTCGACCGACAGAATGGCCTCAACCGAGAGCATGAAGCGGGCATCGCCGCCCTTCGACAGCTTGCCGACCTTGCCCTTCGAGTCGAGTACGGTGATCGCCGGCTTGAGGTCCGTACCGCGCGGCGTGGACCGCCAGTCGATAACCTCACGCTTGGTGATACCGGTCGACTCGTCGGCGGTTTCCTGAACGGAGATACCGTCGACCAGGTCTTCGAACGACACGCGGCCCTCGATTTCGGTCATGATCGGGCGGGTATACGGGTCCCACTCGGCGACACGCTGGCCGCGCTTGACCTTGTCGCCATCGTCCACATAGACGCGCGAACCGTAGGTGACGCGGTGTGCCGCGCGCTCCTTGCCGGCCTCGTCGAGGATCAGGATCGCCATGTTGCGGCCCATCACCACGAGGTTGCCATCGGAATTGCGCACGACGTTGCGGTTGCGGACCTGGACCGTGCCTTCATACGAAGCTTCGAGGAACGAGGAGTCCACCACCTGCGCCGTACCACCCATGTGGAAGGTACGCATGGTGAGCTGGGTGCCCGGCTCGCCGATCGACTGCGCGGCGATGACGCCGACCGCTTCACCCTGGTTGACCGGGGTACCGCGGGCAAGGTCACGACCGTAGCAGACGGCGCAGACGCCGACCTTGACCTCGCAGGTCAGTGCCGAACGGATGCGGACGGTCTGGATACCAGCCTTCTCGATCTGCTCGATGTCGCGCTCGTCCATCAGCGTACCGGCCTTGACGATCAGATCGCCCGTCAGCGGGTGATTGATGTCGTCGAGCGCGGTGCGGCCGAGGATGCGCTGACCGAGCGAGGCGACCACCTGGCCGGCATCGACGATCGGCTGCATGGTGAGGCCCTTGTCGGTGCCGCAATCAACCGAGTTGACGATGCAGTCCTGCGCCACGTCGACGAGACGACGGGTCAGGTAGCCGGAGTTCGCGGTCTTCAACGCGGTGTCGGCGAGACCCTTGCGGGCGCCGTGGGTCGAGTTGAAGTACTCGAGAACGGTGAGGCCTTCCTTGAAGTTCGAGATGATCGGCGTCTCGATGATTTCGCCCGACGGCTTGGCCATGAGGCCGCGCATGCCGGCGAGCTGACGCATCTGGGTCGGCGAGCCACGCGCACCGGAGTGCGACATCATGTAGATCGAGTTCATCGGCTTCTGACGGCCGCTGTCCTCGAACTCGACGGCCTTAATGCGGGCCATCATCTCGTCGGCGACCTTTTCCGAGCACTTGGCCCAGGCGTCGACCACCTTGTTGTACTTCTCGCCCTGAGTGATCAGGCCGTCATTGTACTGCTGCTCGTATTCCTTCGCGAGCGCTTCGGTGTCGGCGACCAGCTTGTGCTTAGTGTCCGGAATGACCATGTCGTCCTTGCCGAACGAAATGCCGGCGCGGCAGGCATGGGCAAAGCCGAGTGCCATAATGCGATCGCAGAAAATGACCGTCTCCTTCTGACCGCAGTGGCGGTAGACGGTGTCGATCATCTTGGAGATGTTCTTCTTGGTCATCTCCTGGTTGCAGGTCTCGAACGGCACGTTGACGTTCTTCGGCAGCAGTTCGCCGAGGATCATGCGGCCCGGGGTCGTGTCATAGATCTTCGACACGACGTTGCCTTCGGCGTCGACCGTCTTGAAGCGACCCTTGATCTTGGCGTGCAGCGTGACAGCCTTGGTCTCGAGAGCGTGCTGGAGTTCGCCCATGTCGGCAAACACCATGCCCTCGCCCGGCTCGTTCTGGTTGACGATCGACAGATAGTACAGACCCAGCACCATGTCCTGCGACGGCACGATGATCGGCGCGCCGGAGGCCGGGTGCAGGATGTTGTTGGTCGACATCATCAGAACGCGTGCTTCGAGCTGAGCCTCGAGCGACAGCGGCACGTGAACGGCCATCTGGTCGCCGTCGAAGTCGGCGTTGAAGGCCGTGCAGACGAGCGGGTGAAGCTGGATCGCCTTGCCTTCGATCAGAGTGGGTTCGAAGGCCTGGATGCCGAGGCGGTGCAGCGTCGGAGCGCGGTTCAGCAGAACCGGGTGCTCGCGGATGACCTCGTCCAGGATATCCCAGACTTCCGGCTTTTCCTTCTCGACCAGCTTCTTGGCCTGCTTGACGGTGGACGAGTAGCCCTTGGCGTCAAGGCGCGCATAGATGAACGGCTTGAACAGCTCGAGCGCCATCTTCTTCGGCAGGCCGCACTGATGCAGCTTGAGCTCCGGACCGGTCACGATGACCGAACGGCCCGAATAGTCGACGCGCTTGCCGAGCAGGTTCTGACGGAAGCGGCCCTGCTTGCCCTTGAGCATGTCGGACAGCGACTTCAGCGGGCGCTTGTTGGCGCCGGTGATGACGCGGCCACGGCGGCCGTTGTCGAACAGCGCGTCCACAGCTTCCTGCAGCATGCGCTTTTCGTTGCGGATGATGATGCCCGGGGCGCGCAGCTCGATGAGGCGCTTCAGACGGTTGTTACGGTTGATGACGCGGCGATAGAGATCGTTCAGATCCGACGTCGCGAAGCGGCCACCGTCCAGCGGCACCAGCGGACGCAGGTCCGGCGGGATGACCGGGACCACCTTCATGATCATCCATTCCGGACGGTTGCCGGATTCCATGAAGTTCTCGACCACCTTCAGGCGCTTGAGCAGCTTCTTCTGCTTCAGCTCCGAGGTCGTCGAGGCAAGGTCCGAACGCAGCTCGCCCGCGATCTTCTCCAGGTCCATGCTGGCCAGCAGCTCATGAATGGCTTCGGCGCCGATCATGGCCGTGAACTGGTCCTCGCCGTACTCGTCGACGGCGATCATGTACTCTTCTTCGGAGAGGAGCTGGTTTTCCTTCAGCGCCGTCAGGCCCGGCTCGGTGACGATGTAGTTCTCGAAATAGAGAACGCGCTCAATGTCCTTGAGCGTCATGTCGAGCAGCGTGCCGATGCGCGAGGGCAGCGACTTCAGGAACCAGATGTGGGCGACGGGCGCGGCGAGCTCGATGTGGCCCATGCGCTCGCGGCGAACGCGCGACAGCGTCACTTCCACGCCGCACTTCTCGCAGATGACGCCCTTGTACTTCATGCGCTTGTACTTGCCGCACAGGCACTCGTAGTCCTTGATCGGGCCAAAGATGCGCGCGCAGAACAGGCCGTCACGTTCCGGCTTGAACGTACGGTAGTTGATCGTCTCCGGCTTCTTGATCTCGCCGAACGACCAGGAAAGGATCTTCTCCGGGCTGGCGAGCGAAATCCGGATGGAATCGAACACCTGTGCCGGGGCGTTGTTGTTGAAGAGATTCATGACCTCTTGGTTCATGTCGTTCTCCTTCTCGGGACCCGGGGCCCCAATCGAAAATAGGCGGGCGTCAAACCCTTGGTGATCCGTCCGAACGCCGCCGCTTCGTTGGCGCTACCGGATCCATGCATGCGGCCGAGCGGTCCCGGCCTGAATTTCTGGCGGCTTCGCCGCGGAGCTTTTCGGCTCCGCGGCGCACCATTTGCCTGTTACTCGGCCGCGTCGGGCAACTGCGCCGGAGCATCCTCGACGCGAGTGTTTTCCAGCTCGACGTTGAGACCCAGCGAGCGCATTTCCTTGACGAGAACGTTGAAGCTCTCGGGAATGCCTGCCTCGAAAGAGTCGTCGCCGCGCACGATCGCCTCGTAGACCTTGGTACGGCCTGCCACGTCGTCCGACTTCACGGTCAGCATTTCCTGCAGCGTGTAGGCGGCGCCGTAAGCCTCGAGCGCCCAGACCTCCATTTCGCCGAAGCGCTGGCCGCCGAACTGCGCCTTGCCGCCCAGCGGCTGCTGGGTGACGAGCGAGTACGGGCCGATCGAACGCGCGTGGATCTTGTCGTCCACGAGGTGGTGAAGCTTGAGCATATAGATGTAGCCCATCGTCACCTTGCGATCGAACGGCTCGCCCGTGCGTCCGTCGTAGAGCTGCGACTGACCGCTCGTGTGCAGACCCGCCTGGGCCAGCATCGAGTTGATGTCAGCCTCGTGCGCACCGTCGAACACCGGGGTCGCGATCGACACACCGCGCTTCATCTGCTGGCCGAGGCGAACGACGCTCGCGTCATCGAAGCTACGAACCGGCTCGTTGCGGTCGTTGTTCGGGATGATGCTCTCGATCGTCTCACGCAGCGGCTTGATGTCGCCGTCTGCCTTGTACGCCTCGATCAGCTCCCCGATCTTCCGACCCATGCCAGCGCAGGCCCAGCCCAGATGCGTCTCCAGGATCTGGCCGACGTTCATACGCGACGGCACGCCCAGCGGGTTGAGCACGATGTCGGCATGCGTACCGTCTTCGAGGAACGGCATGTCCTCGACCGGAACGATGCGCGACACGACACCCTTGTTGCCGTGACGGCCGGCCATCTTATCGCCGGGCTGCATCTTGCGCTTCACAGCCACGAAGACCTTGACCATCTTCATGACCCCGGGGGGCATCTCGTCGCCGCGCTGCACCTTCTCGACCTTGTCCATGAAGCGCTGTTCGAGCGCCTTCTTGGAGTCGTCGTACTGGCCGCGCAAAGCCTCGAGCTCGCTCTGGAGCTTCTCGTCCTCGACGGCGAACTGCCACCACTGCGAACGCGGATAGTCGGTCAGAGCCTCGCGGGCCAGAACGGTACCCTTCTTGAAGCCCTTCGGACCGGCAATCGCTTCCTTGCCCTGCAGCGTGTCAGCCAGACGGCTGTACACGTTGCGGTCGAGAATCGCCTGCTCGTCGTCACGGTCCTTGGCGAGACGCTCGATCTCTTCGCGCTCGATCGCCATGGCGCGCTCGTCCTTCTCCACGCCGTGGCGGTTGAAGACGCGAACTTCCACGACGGTGCCGTAGGCCCCGGGCGGCATGCGCATGGAGGTGTCACGGACGTCGGACGCCTTTTCACCGAAGATGGCGCGCAGAAGCTTCTCTTCCGGCGTCATCGGGCTTTCGCCCTTCGGAGTGATCTTGCCGACAAGAATGTCGCCAGGCTGCACTTCCGCACCGATGTAGACGATACCGGCTTCGTCGAGGTTCTTCAGCGCTTCTTCCGAAACGTTCGGAATGTCGCGCGTGATTTCCTCAGGCCCGAGCTTCGTATCGCGAGCCATGACCTCGAACTCCTCGATGTGGATCGAGGTGAAGACGTCGTCGGCGACGATGCGTTCGGACAGGAGGATCGAGTCCTCGTAGTTGTAGCCGTTCCACGGCATGAACGCGACGAGCACGTTGCGGCCGAGCGCCAGATCGCCCAGGTCGGTCGACGGACCGTCGGCGATGATGTCGCCCTTCTCGATCGGATCACCGACATTCACCAGCGGGCGCTGGTTGATGCAGGTGTTCTGGTTCGAGCGCTGGAACTTCATCAGGCGGTAGATGTCGACGCCGGACTTGCCGGGATCGAGATCTTCCGTCGCGCGGATAACGATACGGGTCGCGTCCACCTGGTCGACGATACCGCCGCGGCGTGCGGCGATCGCAGCACCCGAGTCACGGGCGACGATCGGCTCCATGCCGGTGCCGACGAACGGAGCCTCGGCGCGCACCAGCGGCACGGCCTGACGCTGCATGTTCGAGCCCATCAGAGCGCGGTTGGCGTCGTCGTTCTCAAGGAACGGGATGAGCGCCGCAGCAACCGAAACGAGCTGCTTGGGCGACACGTCCATGAGGTCGACGTTTTCGCGCGGAGCCATCATCACTTCGCCGGCGTGGCGGCAGATGACGAACTCTTCAACGAAGCCGCCCTGAGCGTCTAGTTCGGCGTTTGCCTGTGCGACGTAGTGCTTGGCCTCTTCCATCGCCGACAGATAGACGACGTCCTGCGTGACCTTGCCGTCCACGATCTTGCGGTACGGGGTCTCGATGAAGCCGTACTTGTTGACGCGGGCGAAGGTCGCGAGCGAGTTGATCAGACCGATGTTCGGGCCTTCCGGCGTTTCGATCGGGCAGATACGGCCATAGTGCGTCGGGTGAACGTCGCGGACTTCGAAGCCAGCGCGCTCGCGAGTCAGACCACCAGGTCCAAGAGCCGAGAGACGGCGCTTGTGGGTGATTTCCGACAGCGGGTTGGTCTGGTCCATGAACTGCGACAGCTGCGAGGAACCGAAGAACTCGCGCACGGCCGCAGCCGCCGGCTTGGCGTTGATCAGGTCCTGCGGCATGACCGTGTCGATCTCGATCGAGGACATGCGTTCCTTGATCGCGCGCTCCATGCGGAGCAGGCCGACGCGGTACTGGTTCTCCATCAGCTCGCCGACCGAACGGACACGACGGTTTCCGAGGTTGTCGATGTCGTCGATCTCGCCCTTGCCGTCACGCAGTTCGACCAGCGTCTTGACGACCGCTATGATGTCATCCTTGCGCAGAACGCGCACGGTGTCCGGGCAGTCGAGGTCGAGACGCATGTTCATCTTCACGCGACCCACGGCCGAAAGGTCGTAGCGGTCGGCGTCGAAGAACAGCGAGTTGAACATCGCGTCGGCAGTGTCGAGCGTGGGCGGCTCGCCCGGGCGCATGACACGGTAGATGTCGAACAGCGCGTCCTGACGGCTCTCGTTCTTGTCCACGGCAAGCGTGTTACGGATGTAGCCGCCGACGTTGATGTGGTCGATGTCGAGGACGGTGAATTCCTCGGCGCCGGTCGACAGCAGCGTCTTCAGCGTCTTTTCATCGATCTCGTCGCCGGCTTCGAGGAAGATCTCGCCGGTGCGGTAGTCGACGATGTCCTCGGCCAGATAGTTGCCGTACAGATCGTCCTCGGTCGCCTTGATGGCCTTGAGGCCCTTTTCGGCAAGCTGACGGGCCTGACGCGCGGTGATCTTCTTGCCGGCCTCGACAACGATTTCGCCGGTGTCGGCGTCGATGAGGTCGTCAACCGCCTTCAGGCCCTTGAAGCGATCAACGCTGTAGGGCACGCGCCAGTGGTCGCCGGAGCGCTTGTACTCGATCTTGTTGTAGAAGGTGGAGAGGGTTTCCTCGCCATCCATGCCAAGCGCCATGAGCAGCGACGTCACCGGGATCTTGCGGCGACGGTCGATACGGGCGTGCACGATGTCCTTCGAGTCGAACTCGATGTCGAGCCACGAGCCGCGATAGGGGATGACGCGCGCGGCAAAGAGCAGCTTGCCGGACGAGTGCGACTTGCCCTTGTCGTGGTCGAAGAAGACGCCCGGCGAACGGTGCATCTGGGAGACGATGACGCGCTCGGTGCCGTTGACGATGAAGGTGCCGTTCGACGTCATGAGCGGCATGTCGCCCATGTAGACGTCCTGCTCCTTGATGTCCTTGATGGACTTGGCGCCGGTATCCTCGTCAATATCGAACACGATGAGGCGCAGCGTCACCTTGAGCGGCGCGGCATAGGTCAGGTCGCGCTGACGGCACTCGTCAACGTCGAATTTGGGCGCCTCGAACTCGTACTTGACGAATTCGAGCATCGACGCGCCGGAGAAATCGGAGATCGGGAAGACCGACTTGAAAACAGCCTGGAGCCCCTCGTCAGGGCGCCCACCCTTCGGTTCCTCGACCATGAGAAACTGGTCATACGATGCCTTCTGAACCTCGATAAGGTTCGGCATCTCCGCAACCTCCGGGATGTTCCCGAAGAACTTGCGTACGCGTCTGCGGCCATTGAAAGTCTGGTTCTGGGCCATCGTCGCTCCTTGCTGCCTCTCTTGGGGCGCGGCCTCTCGCGCCTTGCAACTTCTAACCGCCCTGCCCGGCGGTTCATCTGAAACGGGTGAAAACCCGTTTCCTGAAAGCCGGCTTCCGGCCCTCAGGAAAGAGGTTTTCCAGACACTTGCGCGTCACGCCCGCCGTAGCGGAACGGCGGACGGCTGATCGCCGTCCGCCAGCAAGCGTAACGCTTACTTCAGTTCGACCTTGGCGCCAGCAGCTTCGAGCTGGGCCTTGATCTTCTCGGCGTCGGCCTTGGAAGCGGCTTCCTTAACCGGCTTCGGAGCGCCTTCGACCAGGTCCTTAGCTTCCTTGAGGCCCAGGCCGGTGATGGCGCGGACTTCCTTGATGACCTCGATCTTCTTGTCGCCGGCCGAAGCCAGGATGACGTCGAACTCGGTCTTCTCTTCAGCCGGAGCGGCAGCAGCAGCGCCAGCAACAGCGGCGACAGCAACCGGAGCAGCGGCGGAAACGCCCCACTTCTCTTCCAGCATCTTCGACAGCTCAGCCGCCTCGAGGACGGTCAGGGCCGACAGGTCTTCTACGATCTTGGCGAGATCAGCCATTTTTCAGTTCCTTATTGAAAGTTCGAACAATTGTTGATGACAGCGAGGAACGGCCTCATGCCGCCTCGTCCTTCCGGGCATAAGCGCCAAACACGCGGGCAAGCTGAGCTGCCGGTGCGTTGACGACCTGGGCGATCCGGGTTGCAGGCGTGCTGATCATACCGACCAGACGTGCACGCAGCTCGTCGAGCGACGGCAGGCTCGCGAGAGCCTTGACGCCATCCGCGTCGAGCGAGGTCGAGCCCATTGCACCACCGAGAATGACAAGCTTGTCATTGCCCTTGGCGAATTCGGACGCGATCTTCGGTGCGACAACCGGATCTTCCGAATAGGCGACCAGGGTCTGTCCAATGAACAGGCTCTGGATGCTTTCGGAATCCGTGCCCTGAAGAGCGATCTTGGCGAGGCGGTTCTTCGCGACTTTGACGGTGCCACCGGCTGCGCGCATCTTCGAACGAAGATCGTTCATCTGCGCAACGGTGATGCCGGCATAGTGGGCCACGACGACCGAACCAGCGCCCGAGAACGCTTCATTCAGGTTCGTGACGAGCTCGCGTTTTTCCGCTCTATCCACTGCCTATCTCCAGTTGACAGTCATTCTTGCGAACAACTGCCGGGTTGCCTTCTGCCGGGCAGGCTATCCAGAACTTCCGGATCTCCCGAACGGCGCTCGAGGATCCTGCCCCCTTTTCGCCATCCAGCCAGGCCGGACGCAGCAAAAGGCAAACACGGTTCGAACCTTTCATTGGAGCATTCGCTCCTTTGTCGGGTCTTCACCCGTCTCATGCAGGCTCAAATGAATTAAGGCGAGCCGCCTGCAATCTCGGACAGGATGTCCGGAAACGTTTTACCGCTTCCGGTATCCGGACCCTGAGGCCCGGAATTCGTTAGGGATCAGGCCGTTGCGGCCTGATCCCAATTCATCAGATCAAGCCGTGACCAGCGTGGCCACGTCGACCTTGAGGCCCGGGCCCATCGTCGAGGTCAGCGAGACCTTCTTGACGTAGACGCCCTTGGCACCGGTCGGCTTGGCCTTGTTGACGGCGTCAGCGAAGGCGCGGACGTTCTCTTCCAGGGCCTTGACGTCGAACGACAGCTTGCCGACGCCACCATGGATGATACCGGCCTTCTCGACGCGGAACTCAACCGCACCGCCCTTCGATGCCTTGACGGCGCCGGCGATGTCGGTGGTCACGGTGCCGACCTTCGGGTTCGGCATCATGCCGCGCGGGCCGAGCACCTTACCCAGACGGCCGACGAGCGGCATCATGTCCGGGGTGGCGATGCAGCGATCGAAGTTGATCTCGCCCTTCTGGACGATCTCGACCAGATCCTCGGCACCCACGATGTCGGCGCCAGCAGCGCGGGCTTCGTCAGCCTTGGCATCCTTGGCGAACACGGCGACGCGAACCGTACGGCCCGTGCCATTCGGCAGGTTGACGACGCCACGGACCATCTGGTCGGCATGGCGAGGATCGACGCCGAGGTTCATCGCGATTTCAACGGTTTCGTCGAACTTCACGGTCGAACGGTCCTTCAGCAGCTGGATCGCCTCACCCAGGCCATAGGCCTTGTTGGGGTCGATGCCTTCGCGGGACTTGACTACGCGCTTTCCAATCTTTGCCATCGTCTTAGCCCACCACTTCCAGGCCCATCGAACGGGCAGAGCCCTCGACCATACGCATGGCCGCTTCGATGTCGTTTGCGTTCAGGTCCTTCATCTTGGCTGCGGCGATCTCGCGAACCTTCTCGCGGCTGACCTGGCCGGCCTTCGTCTTGCCGGGCTCCTTCGAACCCGACTTCAGGTTCGCAGCCTTCTTCAGGAAGTAGCTCACCGGCGGCGTCTTCATGACGAAGGTGAACGACTTGTCCTGATAATAGGTGATCACGACCGGAACGGGCGAACCCTTTTCCATTTCCTGCGTCTGGGCGTTGAACGCCTTGCAGAATTCCATGATGTTGATGCCACGCTGACCAAGCGCAGGACCGATCGGGGGCGACGGCGTGGCCGAACCCGCGGATACCTGGAGCTTGAGCTGGCCTGCAACTTTCTTAGCCATCTCTATCTGCCTTGCTTCTTAAAGCCGGATTATTCCAGCGGTTGCAGTTTGGTGGTTTGGACGGTCGCGGCCGGCTAAGCCGGACAATCCTCCCACCGTTTCGGCGAACGGGCGCACCCGCCGCCAGCCGCACCGCCCCAAACGGGAGTGCGGCAATCCGGGTCAGCCCTTTTCGACCTGCCCGAATTCGAGATCGACAGGCACGGCGCGCCCGAAGATCGAAACCTCCACCTTGAGCCGCGCACGCTCCTCGTCCACTTCCTGGACGAAACCGTTGAACGAGGCAAAGGGACCATCCGAGACGCGAACCTGCTCGCCGATCTCGAAGGTAACCGACGGCTTGGGCCGCTCGACGCCTTCCTGCACCTGGTGCAGGATGCGATCGGCTTCCTTGTCGGTAATGTGCATCGGCTTGGCCGTATGCTTGTCTTCACCCAGGAAGCCCGTCACGCGCGGGGTGTTCTTCACAAGGCTGATGATCTCGTCGTTCAGGTCGGCCTTGAGCAGCACATAGCCCGGGAAGAACTTGCGCTCGGCGTCCACCTTCTTGCCGCGACGGACTTCGACGACCTTCTCGGTCGGAACGACGATCTGCTCGATGCGTTCGCTCAGGCCCTTCTGCTTGGCCTTGTGCTCGATATCCTCGGCGACCTTCTTTTCGAAGTTCGAGTAAGCATGGACGATGTACCAACGCGCGGTCATTGCAAGACTTCTCCGTATTCGCCGATGTTCAACGACCGATGCCGAGCAGCAACGAGATTGCGTAAGCCATCAATTGGTCAGCCGCAAAGAAGAAGATCATCGCGATTATCGCGAACACGATAACCATGATCGTCGAAATCAATGTCTCGCGCCGAGAGGGCCACGTAACCTTTGCCGTCTCCGACCTGACCTGCTGGAAGAAGGTAAAGGGATTGGTGGTTTTTGACGCCATCTGCCGCTCTGCTTTCAAAGACCCGGAAACCGGACCCCATGGATGTTCCCGTCGACCGGGAGTTGCCTTGCCTGGCTGCGGCTCCCCACACGAATCAATGTGGTTACCCCGCCCATGCATTTGGGGCGCGTAAAGCCGGCTATCCAGCTCCACGCGCCGCGTGTCTGTTGTCCCTACATAAGACCGATTCTCGACACGTGCAAGTGCCTAAACCTGTCTTACCTGCCAAACGCCTTTTGTCGGAACCATCCAATCGTGCCGACAACGGCTATATCGACATTCGCTATCGCCGAAGGCGATGCTGGCAGGGGCAACAGGGCTCGAACCTGTGACCTGCGGTTTTGGAGACCGCCGCTCTACCAACTGAGCTATACCCCTAACGCGGCTGCTTCATTTCACAAAGAGCGCGGCGTTGCAAGTGCCATGCAAAGATTTTGCGGCCCTACCGCACGGACTTCCCCGGTGGATGGGTGCGGCACCCCTTGGCGCGCAAGCACTATCCACGCCCTGCCCTTTTTCAGGTCGCCGTTGATCTGTGGCTACCCATTGCAGTTGGCCGGCTTGGGAGTCTGCCGACAGATGCCCCCGTCAACGACCGAATCGACGGTGAGATTCGTGGTTGTCAGAAGCCGCCGCAGGTAGAGGCGCCACTGAGAATACGAATCAAGGCTGTCGGCAATTTTTTCTTCCAGCGCACCGGGATGCACACCCATCTCACCCAGATAGGCATCCACGGCGAACCTTGTATTGTTGCTCAACCCGCCCGGAGGGCTCCATGCCACGGCGGTATGGTAGCCGGCGAGTCGCTGGGTGCCTCCAGCAAGAACGAGCACGCAGCCGAAAACGCAAACCCCGCCGGAAGAGACGGCGTTGCCAGTATAGCGGTCGCGATTCGGTCGGCAGTTGTCCGAGCTGGGCAAACACCCGCTAATGGCTGTACTGCCGACGACAGTCGTCAACTCGGCCTTTCGGACCAGGCGCCCGAGGGCCATTGCGGCCGCCAGATTGCCGCCGGAGGAGTTCAGCACCAATGGCAGCCTGCGCTGACCCAAGCCCTTCAGGAGCTTCTCAAGCCGCTCTGGCGCCCTTGTATCGATCACACCCTCGGCGGCGATCCACTCCGGGCAATTGGGTTCGCAGCCGGTTTCGTCGGATCGGACCACGACGAATTTCATGAGCCCTTCCGGGTTCAGCGCCATCCGAATGTCTTTGCCGGAAGAACCGGCGTCGACGAGATCGATGCAGTTGTCGCCGCTCGGCAGTTCCAGGCAACGACCGGGCTGAACGAGCGATTCCGGCGCCTGAAACCCCGTAATCACCTTCAGATCAATCAACTCCGGCCAGGTGAGCTGCCTCATGTCGGCAGCTGCCGTTCCTTGCGCCACCGCCAGATAGGACTGGGAAAGACCCATTTCCTTGAGAAAGCCAAGCATCAGCGTTTTCGTCTGGTTGGCCAGCTTCGTGGTCTTGTAGCTCTTCAACTTCTTCCGCTGAACGACCTTCCTTTCGGTCACTCGCTTCTTGCCATTCACGAGCTGGTAGCGCTCACGGTAGAAGACCTGTTCCCGGCTGACGGTGGTCGTGATCTGGTGAACACCCACGTAGGAACTTTCACCGGCCAATCGCTCGACACCACCGGCCAACATGAGCGGGCAGGCCGAAGCGCAGATACCGCGCACGAGCACTCCCAGATATACGCCGGTTTCCTTTTGCGTTTCGAGGCAGTCCTTGCGCTCGGGCAGGCATCCCACCAGGAGCGCGCCGCCGACCGCAGTGTCCAGCCCCCGCCCCCGGATCATGCGCGCAAGCTTGATCGCAGCCTCGACATTGCCACCTGGCGAGTTGATTACGACCGGCAGGCGTTGTCGGCCGATCCTCTTCAGCAGGCGCTGGAACTGCGCAGGCGTGTCGCCCACGATCTCGCCATTCGCCCATATCCATTGCGGACAGGTCGGCTCGCAGGCGGGGCTGCTGCTCCGCACCACGACAAACTTCATCGGTTGGAAATCGCTCGCCTCGTTCGAGGCTTTCTTTGCGGAAGCTCCGGCCGCGAACGCGAATTGGAACAGAAACGCCGCCGCAAACGCAGTGAGCATGATCAGGCGAGTAACGCGAAAACGCCGCTTGGCCACTACACAACCCCACAGCTCGCTATTGCCATCTATACTAGCAACGCCGGGGACGCTTTCAATCACCGCACTATGATTGCGGTGTTAACCTTAAGTAGATGCCACTTCCGAAAAACGAAAAGGGCGGCCGAAGCCGCCCTTTCCTCAAGCAGTATGCTTGCAGACTTATTCCGTGATCGAGACCACGACGCCGGCGCCGACGGTGCGGCCGCCTTCACGGATAGCGAAGCGCAGCTTCTCTTCCATGGCGATCGGCACGATCAGCGTCACGTCGACGGTGATGTTGTCGCCCGGCATCACCATCTCGGTGCC
>NZ_JARXVF010000017.1 GCF_029892515.1 Pseudaminobacter soli (ex Li et al. 2025)
CGGTGCCGACTTCGGAGAGAAGCAAGACCCCTGGCGGGAGCTCGTAAGCACGACGCGGCAGCACCTGAATTGCTGACACGATCCTTTGTGCGCATTCGTTAGAGCCTGGAGCTTGCTATCCGGGGCACTTTTCTGCGCTTGACAGTTCCCGCCCCAAAAGAGAAGCCCGCCGCCTCCGGTGAGACGACGGGCTTGTGTCTGGGCATCTAATGCCGCGGTACTCAGTACTCAACCGTAGACGCCATATCGTGGCCAGACATGGTCAAGAATGTCTTAACGGCGTTGGGTGCTGTCGCATAAAATAAAGCGCCAGCCTGGAGTCTGAGGTCGGCAGTCGAGAGCAGGTAAAAGACCAAGAAGCACAAGAGAAATCTGAGTTTGCTCGAATTTCCTGTCACGATCAAAGTAAAATAGCCCACCTCGTGGGGGACGAGGCGGGCTACTGGGGTAATTTGGTAGTGTTGGCGACAGCAAACTAACTCTGACCGAGTCGAAAATCACGTAAGGAGAAAGGCTGCTTCTGCACTCTGAAAGAAGTAGCAAAATTGCAACAGAGTGCCGCCGATGTAACGGCGTCGATATATACGGATTGCTTGTTTCTGCGCAAATGTCTTACCTATTTGAAATCAGAAGGGGATAATCATGCGGAAATATATCATCGCCTCGGCGCTTATCGCCGCTAGCATCACCGGCGCCAAGGCTGCCGACGTGGTCGTTCAGGAGCCTGTTGCTATCTACAACTGGTCGGGTGTCTATGTTGGCGCTCAGATCGGCTATGCCTGGGCCAATGCGCGCTTTGAAAACTCTTACGGTGACTCTTCCGACCTAAATCCGCGCGGGTTTTTTGGCGGTATCTATGGCGGCTATAATTATCAGTTCTCGAACGATGTCGTTATTGGCGTGGACGCCGACATCAATGCTGCGGACATAAGGAGAGGCAGCGATTACTATTTCGAAGGCAAACTCAACAACGACCGCATCGACGCTTCTTCGAAGGTCAAATGGACTGGCGCCGTTCGAGCCCGCCTTGGCTACGCAATGGACCGCTTCTTGCCTTATATCGCCGGCGGCTACTCGGCGGCCCAATTCGAAATGAGCCTTTATGACGCCGCCTTCAATCGCGAGTTCTCGGAGAAAACCACCAGAAACGGTTGGAACCTCGGTGTGGGCTTGGACTATGCCGCGACCGACAATCTGATCCTACGAGCCGAATACCGCTATTCGGACTACGGCAGAAGGAACTCCGACGATTTCTGGGGTGACCAAAATGAGTCGCAACGGATCAAGTTCCGGACCAACGACATCCGCCTAGGCATCGCCTACAAGTTCTGATCTGCGACTCCCGCAGTGACCTCTGGCCCCGGCGAAAGCTGGGGCTTTTTCTTTTGAGGAGGTGCATCAAAGCCAGTCCGCGCTGCACCAAAACAAAATCAACACCAGGTTGCGGAAATCGTGTTTAACGGGTTAGTTCGGAGCAGGTGGCAGCCGCCAGGCAAGCTGCACATGCTAACGGGCGCCCGTCTTCAGCGTTAGTCTATGCGCTGGAGTTTGAAACGACCCTACGACTTTGGGACATCATTGGGCAATGGTGGAAGATGGACGAGGGCGGTGTCTCCGACGTTCTTGACCCAGGCCGCGATCTGAAATGGTTCGGTCTTCGGTGGGAAGACATCGACGAGAATCTTGTTCTCCACTACACGCCGTCGAAAACCTCCGAGAGGAACGGAGCTGCAATCTCGTACCCGTTGACCAAGGCGCCGATGGTCATGGAAGAACTGCAGCATTGGCCTCCAGAAGCTCGCCGCGGCCCAATGATAGTTTCCGAGGAATCAGGTCTGCCTTACAGGTCGAGCATCTTTTCGCGGCGCTGGACTGTCGACAGGAAAGCGGCAGGGCTTCCCGCTAACTTATGGGCGCGGGATCTGCGAGCATCAGGCATTACCGAGGGCAGGGCGTCCAACGTATCGACCGATGACGCTGCAAAGGTTGCCGGTCATAGCAGCAAGCGAACAACCGCCAGCGTCTACGATCGTGCGGTTCTTGAAGTGGCTGACCGCTTTGCGGAAGCCCGCCTGAAACGCCGTGAACAGAGCGGTAACGGCAGCGGTAACGCGCGGTAACGGGCTCCTCGTAGAGCACTGTTCTTCAACGATTTTTTTGAAGATCGCTTTAAGTCAGGCTTAAGGTCTCAAGTCTCGGAGCCGAGCCTATAGCCTAGGCCCCGCACCGTCTCGATCAGGCCCGGCCCCAGCTTGGCGCGCAGATGGTGGATGTGAACCTCGACGGCGTTGCTTTCCACCTCTTCCTGCCAACCGTAGAGCTTGTCTTCCAATTGGGCCTTGGAGAAGATTGAACCCGGGTGGCTCATCAGCACTTGCAGGGTCGCAAACTCCCGCCGGGACAGGCGCACTTGCCTGCCGGCCCGCTCCACCAACTGGCTGGCAGGCACCAGCCTGATGTCACGCCATTGCAGTTCGGCGTTTGAGCGGCCGTTGGAGCGACGGGTGAGCGCTCGCAGGCGCGCTGCGACCTCGTCAAGATCGAACGGCTTGCCCAGATAGTCGTCGGCACCGCTGTCAAGGCCGGCGATGCGGTCGGCGACGCGATCTCGTGCGGTGAGCAGTAGCACCGGTGTTTCGTCACGCCCATCCCGCAGGGATTTCAGCACGTCGAGCCCGGAGCCGTCGGGCAGCATCAGATCGAGCACGACGGCATCGAAGCTTCCCGCCGCCAGTGCTGCCAACGCGCTTTCGCAAGTGGCAACCGCATCGGCGGTGAAGCCAGCAAGCGACAGGCCAACCTTCAGCCCGTCGCGGAGGATATCGTCATCCTCGACGATCAGTATTCGCATGACCCATTTTCCGTTTGGACCGGCGCGCGCTTTGTAACTCCTCCTTAAGGCAGCCTTAAGAGATAATGATAGCTCTATCGCCCAAATCTCGGACTCATCAGCCGCGCCGTGACCCAATTGCAGCGGTAGTGCAATTTGCAGGAGGTCCCCCGGCTCTTGCTAATCGGCAATATGCTGCCTATGTTGGCGGCAAGTTGCCGTTCGCAGCATGGAGACTGTCATGTCGATTGCCATTGTGGAGGAAGTCGCACGAAAGCTCGGCGGCCAAAGCGTGCTCGGCAGGGTCGTGCGTTCGCAAGCCGATCTGGCCTTGGCCGTCCGCAATAGGCTTCCGCTGTCTGCTCTGCGCGGGCTCAGCCAGGCCGGGATGACGGAGCAGGAAATCGAGAGGTTCGTAATTCCGCAGCGGACACGCCGTCATCGCGCCGACAAGCACCAACCGCTGACGGTCGATGAATCTGATCGTGCCGTCCGCCTATTGCGCATCCAGTCCCTGGCGGAACAGACCTTCGGTGATCAGAACAAGGCCAATCACTGGCTTCGTCGTCCTCTGACTGAGCTCGGCGGCGAAACGCCGCTAGTAGTCGCACAAACAGAAGCTGGCGCGCGCGTGATCGAGACCATCCTCGGCAAGATCGCCTGGGGCGCGGCTGCCTGATGTTGCTGTGGCGCCTGTCAGGCAAGCAACATGCTCAGGCGCTCGCCGGTGGTTATGGGCTGCATTTTGATGGTCGCTGGAACACCGTTGGCCATGCTGTAACTTACTGCGCCACTTCTCCTGCCCTCTGTGTCCTCGAAAAGCTCGTCCATGTCGAAGATCCAGCGCTTTTGCCGGAGCTTGTCATGGTCCGTTATGAAGTGTCCGACAGCGTCGCTGTGGAAGATATCCGTTTAACCGATCTCCCGGCCGACTGGCGCCGAAACGAGGCCTGGAGCCAGCAGAGGGGCGATGCATGGCAAGAGAGGCGCTCAACGCCGTTGTTGCGCGTCCCCTCAGCCATCGTGCCGGTTCTCGGCTCTCAAGATCTGAACGTGCTGATCAACCACAGTCACCCTGCCGCAGCGGACATTCGAATAGTTGGCCAGGAGCCCTTCTCGCTCGATCAGCGATTGTTCTGAGCCCTGGCAGAATACCGCAGCTTCCTCTGAAGCAAATCAACCAATGGATAAGCGGAAAATTATCGGGCAACAGTTTCAACTCGTAGCAGCGAAAACAGGCCGCCGCATTGCTGCAAAGACCCCGTGCCGCGCGTAACAAAGTGGCGTTCCGTCGCGTTGTGGCCCGCCCACCATGATACAAACGAGCGGAAGCAGCGGGCCGACGCCATCAGACCATGCGGCTTTCTTCAAACGTCAAATCTCTTAGCAGCGTGACTTCCACATCATCGGTCTTGCGGTTCGTGGCGGACATCTGCGCTTCAGCAGCGCGGTGCATCGCGGTGAAATCCGTTGCCTCATCAAACGCAACACCCCCGACCCGCACCGTAAGGATGTCCTTTTCTCCTTCGGGGGCGAAATACACCTTCGCGATCTCACTTCGAATGCGGCTACCGACATCGACGGCGTCTTGTTCCGTGGCGTGGTGCAGGAAAATGGCGAACTCGGTCGTTCCGATGCGCCCGACGAAGTCGTCGTGCCGGATCGACGAACGGATTGTCCCGGCAATCAGGCGCAAGGCCTCGTTGCCCCATACAAAACCATGTTGCTGAATGATGGAGTTGAGATGCTCGGCATTCACGACGAGGAGGGCGCCATGCAGACCGGACTTCGGATTTCTGGACTTCATTCTGCGCTCGACCAGCGACGAGAATACATCCCCATGATAGGTGTCGGTTACCCTGTCATAGCTTGCCGAACGATTGAGTTCATTCCTAAGGCCGCGGAGTTCTCTTAGCTTGAGACCGATAACCGCTAGCATCGGCACCCCGATCAAGAGAGGCAGAGCGATGGATGCGACGACGCCTCTACCGAAGGAAGTAAGCGCACTGAACAGCAGCAGGTAGTTGAAGAGGAGCGACAGCCCAACGCAGCCGAGCGTGCCCAATAACACCAACTGAAATATCGGCCACAAACCTTGATTCCGCGCTTCCCTGCCTGCCACGTATCATTCCCTCCATCAAGTCGAAACATCAATAGGGTATGAGGCGTTCAGGCTTCGTTTCGATGATCGTTCATATTGAAGCTAAAAAATGCAATCGTCGTTGAGGAGGTCGATCGGCAGTAGTATCTTCGAGGCGGACTGAGCAGGACAGATGGCTCCGGTTCCATTCCCGTCTCGATCCAGTCGCAAAGTAGGATAATCTCGACTTCAACGCTTTTCGCTTGTTTTCGCAGCCTCCGGTTCATCGATACAGGCCGGAAAAATACTTTCCGATTTCATCACTTGTGTTTTTCGAAAGACGGCAAATCAGTTCTGATTTCTGTGCTCTTTTTACTACACAGTATGCCTATTCACTTTTAGGGGCGATATTCGTAGTTGAGAAGACACCGATTGGTTGTCGACTCTTGCTAATTTTGAGGTATTTGGAGGGGGCCTTGCTATCAACAAGGTTGCCGCAGTTTTATTGGGGGTAGTGGGGAATATGGCTGCAAGGCAATTCAGGCGTTTGCGCGTGGCGGTTCTTTTGGCCGCAACGGTTCTGTCGACCGGTACTTCGAATGCGTTGACGCTGAAAGAAGCGATCGCGGTGGCCGTCGATTCGAACCCGGAGATCGGGCAGGCGATCGAAAACCGCGAAGCGGTGGAGTTTGAGCTTCGGCAAGCCAAGGGCCTGTTTCTCCCCAGTGTCGACCTCGAGGCTTCCACTGGCGTAGGCCGACTGGACACCCCTGCTCGGCGTGCCTTCTCGATCAAGAATGAAACGCTCCATCCCAGTGAAGCCAGCCTGGTCGTGACGCAGTCGATTTTCGACAACGGAGCGCGGCGAGCGGAGTTGAACCGACAGGCGTCCCGTGTCGACGGCGCTTCGTTCCGGGTTCTCGAGCGGTCGGAGTTCATCGCTCTGTCGGTCGCTCAGCAATATCTGGAATATATGCTCCAGGCGCAAATCGTGGGTGAGGCCAAGAAGAACCTCGCCTTCCACCAGTCCATCCTGGGCAACATCCGGGATACTGTCGCTGGCGGCGGACTGACGGAGGCGGATCTGCAGCAGGCGGAAGAACGCCTCTACGGAGCTGAAGCGCGATTGAAGGAGGCATCCGAGGAATTGGAGACTGCCAAGATCCAGTTCTTCAAAACCGTCGGAAAGCCTCTGACCAACGCGACCTATCCCGGTTCCGTCGCCAAAGCGCTGCCTCGCTCGCTTGAGGAGGCGATAGGCCTGGCCAGGACGAACAATCCTCGCGTCCACATGGCAAATAGCGACATCGATGCGGCGGCTGCGAATGTAAACGCTGCCCGTGCTTTGTACGGGCCGGAAGTTTTCGCGGAAGGGCGCGCGCGTGCGTGGACGGGCGTTGACGGCGTCGACGGCCATTCGAATGACCTGCAAGCCCGCCTCGTGCTCCGCTGGAACCTTTATCGCGGTGGCATCGACAAGGCCAATGAGCAGGAACAGGTTCGTCGTCTGAGCGAGCAGCGGATGGTGCAGCATCAGGTCTTCCGCGAAATCGAGGAGGCCGTCCGTACTTCCTGGGACCGGCGCTTCAGGCAGGCAGACCTTGCCAAGACCTTGAGATTGCAGGCGGCCACCAGCGATCAGATCGTGAAATCCTACCGGGCGCAGTTCCAGGTGGGCCAGCGCTCGTTGCTTGACGTTCTCGATGCGCAGAACACGCGCTTCAACACGGCGGCGCTCGCCGATACTGCAGCTTACGCTTCGCTCTTCGCGGAATACCGCTTGCTGGCTGCGACGGGACAGATGCTCAAAACCATGAACATTGCTGCGCCCAAGCAGAGCGCCGCATATGCGCGCGGCGAGTTCAACGTGCCGCCGGCACCCGTAACGGACACTCAGACCAGGGAGCCGTCACAGCAGAACAACAATCTGCCGCTCGATATTCTGGCGCCCCTGAGGAAGAACTAGGAAACGAACAAAGAGAAAGCAGAGCACAAGCCCGTTTTGTCAATGCAGCCGGCGGCCCGTGAACCAACACTCTCACATTCAGTCTTTCGGCGATGCGTTCAAGGCCTGCTTCGCCGGCGTAGCGGCCTATCTGGGTAGGCCTTCTGCTGAAACCGTGCTCTTTGCCGGGGTTCCGGTCTCCAAGACGCATATCGAAGCAAACGACATCGAGCACCTTGCCGAGCGGATCGGTCTCGATACTCATTTCTTCGACCAACGGGAGCTGTCGAGGGGGCGTTTCGATCTCCCCGCCATCGTGTTTCTGGAGAACGGCTATCCGATTGGCCTGCTCGCCGAGGCGGGAGAGGAGTTCCTCACCACGCCGCAGGACAATGGCCGCTCGACGATCAGTAAGGAAAGTCTGATCGCAGGTGGAATAATCGGCGGCGTCTCTTTTTCGATCACCTACAGGAATGCGGCGGAGGCGCCAGTCACCGGCACCGCACAGAAGATCGAGCGGCGCCACTGGTTGCTTGGCACCATGGGACTGTTCTGGCGCACCTATACACAGGTGGCCCTGGCGGCGATCTTCATTAACATCATCGCGTTGGCCTCGCCCATCTTCACGATGAACGTCTATGATCGCATCCTGCCCAACAAGGCGATTGCGACGCTCTGGGTATTGGCGCTGGGCGTCGCTCTGGCGATGCTGTTTGACCTGCTGCTCAAGACCGCCCGTGCTTCTCTGATCGATCATGCCGGGCGCGCCGCCGATCTCCGCATCTCCTATATGCTGTTCGAAAAGGTGCTGAACAGCTCGCTTTCGGCCCGGCCGTCTTCGACGGGCGAATATGCCAACCGGATTACGCAGTATGAGTTCGTGCGGGAGTTCTTCACGTCCAATACAATCAGCGTCTTCATAGACACCTTCTTCGTGGTCGTGTTCCTACTGGTCATCTATGCCGTAGCCGGCAGCCTCGTCGTGATCCCGGCCCTTGCCTTTGTCGCCTCGATCTTTGTCGGGCTGGTGACCCAGCACCGGATCGGCAAACGGGTCGCCGCCTCGATGAACGAAGCGTCGCAGCGCCAGGCGTTGCTGGTCGAATCCATCTCCACTGCCGAGACGATCAAATCGCTCCGCGCGGAAGCATATCTTCTCAGGAAATGGCGCGAGCATACCAAGAATGCGGCCAACACCTCGGAGAAGATAAAGGAACTGTCGGCAGCAGCGGCCAACGCGACCCAATTCATCCAGCAATTGGTGACGGTGGGCATCGTGGTTGCCGGCGCCTATTCGTTTTCGGACGGAAACGTTTCCTCGGGCGCCATCATTGCAGCAGTCATGCTGTCTTCGAGAGCTGTTGCCCCGCTCGGCCAGATCGCAATAACTCTTTCACGCTTTCGTCAGGCAATGCTGTCGCTGCGGGTGCTGGACTCGATTATGGCGCAGCCCGAGGATCGGCCCGAAACACTCGGCTTCGTCAACCGCCCGGTGCAGTCGGGTGGTCTGATGTTCAAGAATGTCGGCTTCGCGTATCCCGGATCGGAAAACGAGGTTCTGACTGGCTTGACGCTTTCGATAAGACCGGGCGAGCGCGTTGGAATCATCGGCCGTATCGGTTCGGGCAAGACTACACTGGGACGACTGATCGGCAGGCTCTTCCTGCCGACAACGGGCGAATTGCTGATCGACGGCATCGATATCCGCCAGTATCACCCATCGGAGGTGCGGGCGGCCGTCGGCATCGTCGCGCAAGCAGGCGACCTGTTTTCCGGCACGATCAAGGAAAACCTGCTGATGGCGCGTCCCGAGGCCAGCGATGAGGAAATCATCGCGGCGGCGAAGGCCGCCGGCGTGGACGAGTTTGTATCCCGCCATCCCCGCGGCTATGACATGAATGTCGGCGAACGCGGCACAAACCTTTCGGGTGGCCAGCGGCAGGCGGTGGCGATTGCACGCTTGCTTCTGACAAAGCCCAAGATCGTGTTCATGGACGAGCCGTCAGGATCGATGGATCTCGCTTCGGAGCGTCAGCTTATCCGCCAGTTGAAAGTCGCATTCGATGAAACCACGACGCTGATCATATCCACTCACCGATACAGCATGCTGGAGATCGTCGATCGCCTCATTGTGGTGGAGCAGGGCCGGATCGTTGCCGACGGGCCGAAGGAAAAGGTTGTTCAGGCCCTGCAAAGACAGAGTGCCTGATCAGTGGCGCATTGGTCGAACCAATATACATTGGGTGTTTAGCAAATGCTGATTGGAGAAGACCGCCCGCCGTTGTTCGCGTCGGCCTCCGTCTACATTATCGGTGCGCTTTTCGCCACGTTCGTTGCCTGGGCGGCTTTCGCGCAGGTGGATGAGATTGCGCGCGGCGATGGCAAGGTCATTCCCGCATCCAAGACGCAGATCATCCAGTCCAGCGAACCAGGTGTCGTGCAGGACATCGCGGTAAAAATCGGACAGAAGGTAAAGAAGGACGATCTCATCATCAGGCTGGACAATACTTTGAATGTCTCCAGCCTCGGTGAGCAGCAGGCAAAAGCACGGGCGCTTGCGGCCCGCATCGCGCGCCTGAAGCACGAGCAAAGCGGCAATATCTCCAGCTCATTTGAGTGTCCTCCCGATATTCTTTCCTCCGCTCCCGAAATATGTGCCAACGAGCAGAAGCTGCTGGTGGCAAAACGGGAAAATTTCGAAAACAAGCTGTCAGTCCTGAAAGCGCGTGTCGAGCAGCGCGAAGGAGAGCTCAAAGAGGCCAATGCCAATTCGCAGCGGCTGGCCGAAAACCTCAGCGTCAGCGATCGAGAGGCCGCTCTCGTCGATTCGCTCGCCAAGCGCGGCCTGGTAGCGCAGACTGAAAAGATACGCGTTGACCGGGAGCAGGTCGAGCTCAAGGGGCAAATCAAGCTTTCCGCGGAGTCCATCGGACGGATACAGGGCGCGCTCACCGAGGCGAAGCTTCAGGTGGAAGAGATCGGGCTGGAGTTTCAGCAGCAGGCGCTCGATGATTTGACGCAAGCCCTGGCCGAACTGTCGGTTGTGCAGGAGACCCTTCGCGGAGCGAAGGACAAAGTTGCGCGAACCGACATCCGCTCTCCCGTCGACGGCATTGTGAATACGCTGGAGGTCAATACGCTCGGCGCCTTCGTGCAGCCCGGCGCCGTTGTGGCGGGTATTGTGCCGACGTCGGATACGCTTCTGGTGGAGGCGCGTGTATCGCCGCGCGATGTCGCCTTCATTCGCCCAGGCCAGGAAGCGCTCATCAAGATCACTGCATATGATTTTTCGGTTTTCGGAGGCCTCGAAGGTAAGGTCGAAAACATAACCGCCGACAGCCTCCTCGACCAACATACCGGGGAGCCCTACTATCAGGTCCGGGTTTCGACCCATACGGCGGCGCTCGAAAAGGATGGAAAGTCCTACTCGATCATTCCGGGCATGATCTGTTCAGTGGACGTCATGACCGGACGCAAGACCATATTGACCTACCTCTTGAAGCCCATCAACAAAGCACGCGAAGAGGCAATGCGTGAAAGATGAAACCGCGCCTTTGGAGATGTTTGACCAGGCGCTTTCAGAGGTTCCGTCGACCGACCTGCAGCCCGAGTTCAGGGTGGTCTCGCATGGCGGCGCCCGTCGGGGGCTTCGCCTGGAACGCCTTTTCTGGAAGGTGCTGAAGAGGGTTGCCGAAAGCCGGAAATCCACGCTTGGCGCAATGGTTGATGAAATAGCCAAGACCCATGGCGACTCCAAAAACGCGACGTCGGCGATCCGCGTGACCTGCATACGCTGGTTGACCGGCGAAAATGCGGAGCTTTCCAGACTTGCGTCCATAAAGACGGTCAATTCCATCCTAGGCGCATGCCCGTCGCCTGCCTTCACCCTGTCTTCTAGCAAGCGGATCCTGAATTTCAACGCGCCTTTTCAGCAATTGGTGCGACAGCACCTGCCGCAAGGCAGCGACGGCAGGCAGGATCTAAAGCTATCGCTGGATCTCAGCCTGCCGGAAATATTCAGCAAGCTCGACGCAAACCTCGAAGGGCCGGTTGTCACGGGTTTCGTTCTGGGGGCGGGTGACCGCCGTTATCGCGGTCAGATCAACGCTGTGCGCGCGCCGGTGATGGAGCCGGAACTGCTGATGGCGTTCGTGTCGAGGCCATGATCGCTAGATCGAGATCGCCTTTGCTTTAATCGCCTTCGTGCTCTTGGCCTTTGTTCTAACGCACGACCCTTTTCGAAAAGTCTGCAACTTTCAGGATCTTGGCCGGGTGTTCTCCGGTGCGCGCTACTTACCCTCTTCGGACACCGCCGTGCCATCAGCCGAAACCGGACCTTCGCCGGGAGCGATTCTGCCGAAGCCACCCGCCACGTCGGCAAGCTGCGTCGAGCCGGGCTTCCCGCCATGGATCCAGGCCCTCTCCTGACTGAACGAGTAGAGCGGCATGTAGTTCGGCAACTGACTGTCGACCATCACCGCATCTCTCACATTGTCCAGGATGAAGTTACCGCTTGCCGTGCTCACCGAAAGGACTGCGTGAAAGACGCGCAGCCGCTTGTCCTGAAGCACCACCAGAGACATGCTCTGCGCCGGTACGCCAGCCTCGAGCAGGGCGGCCATCTTCAGAATTGCGAAATCTTCGCAGTCACCCAGGCGTTTACGAAGAGTTTCGCCCGGTTTTGCCCAATAATCTTCCTGGCCATAGACTTCGCGGTCCGACCGGTAGGTAATCATGCGATTTATGCCGCTGTTGATCAGCGACAGCTTTTCCTTGAAACCCTTGCCGTGGGCGCTGTCCACCAAGTTTTGGAACTCCGGATCGTCGCCGCAACCGGTGTCCGAAATGCAAGTACTGACCGCCTGGTAAATTGGCGACCAACGGGCTGAAACCGGGAAGCTTTTCATCCGAAGAGCCATCGAACCAAAGACGCCTGGCATGATCGATGCAGTCTTCATCGTATCCAGGCTTGGCTTGGTGGTCTCCGGTGCGACCGGAGCCCCGTTCCCCGACGGGCCATAGACCCTCCAACCGGACACGAAGTTGTAGGTCGAAGCCGCTTTCTGAGTGATTGGCGGCATCTTCAACGCCACGCCCCCCAAAAAGGCTGAAGCCTTCGTCGCCTCTGGCAGCGCAGTGCTTGTACGCAGGCCGGTGGCCGCCTGTGCCGTCGCGCCTTGCCCCAATCCAGCAAGAAGAGCAGTAAGAATCACAAGACTATTCTTAGAATACTTGGAGTTGCTGTTTTTTCTTTTCATAACGCCCTCGCTACGGAGGAAGTTATTCAGAAGAGGCGAAAATACAGCAAACAGGCGTGGCTAATGATTCAAAATTTTACTTCAGATAAATTGTCTAAAATTCTAATTGTTTTTCCTGCCCGGGACTTCCGTGTGCGAGCACTCGGCCTGGGCTAGCTTCGATGAGGTCCGAAATGCATAGTATGCTATATGATAGGCTTTTACCAAAACAGAATTTTTACACGAGAAACATACATATCTATATGTTTTGAGTATAGGCAGTATTGCCTCATTGATTATTAGGTGTTTCTGTCCCGGCCATTATAGAGTTGGCGGGGGTTCAAGATGAGCATGGAAGTTGACAATCTGGCGGGTGCGCGGGCCTTTGAGGGCGGATCATCCGAAGCAGGATCGCATGCCTCTCCGGCGCAGACGCTGGTCGCCCAAGCTTCCACCACCAGCCAGGCCGAAGCGGTCGACCCTGTTCCGGTCGATGCCGGCAGCGGAGCGCCTGTCCAGCAGGGCGCTTCCACACCTTCTCAGGAATCGACGCCGGCTGTCGCGCACGAATATGCGCCGGAAGCCGGCAATGTCGTTCATCTGCCCGCCAACGTCTCGATCGACAACATAAAGGTCGACGGCCAGAACCTGGTCCTCGAACAAGCCGACGGCACACAGATCGTCATCAAGAATGCGGCCGCCAATGTGCCTACCTTCGTTTTGGGCGAAGTGGAAGTGCCGCGTGTTGCGCTTTTGGCGGCTTTGGAAGCTAGCGGCGTGAACGTCGCCTATGGTCCCAATGGTTCCATGTCGGCCGGCGGAACTTCCCACAGCTCCGGTGGCAATTTCGAAATGCCGTTGGGAGGGATCGGTCGGGGCTTCAATCTCTCAGACTTGCTGCCGCCGACGGCTCTGCAATTTTCGCAACTCGACGAACGCGACCTTTACCCGACGATCGCGCGCGAACCGGCGCCGGCAATCAATCACGCGCCGGGCATCGAGCTTGGTGATACGGGTATCGTCTATGAATCAGACTTGCCGAACATCGGCTCGAATTCCGCCAATTCAACCGCGGGCCACATATATGAAGGCTCGTTCCGCTTGTCAGATCCCGACGGCTTTAGCGACCTCAAGACGCTCACGATAAACGGCACGACCGTCAACATCTCGGCTCTGGCCGGCCAAAGTTTCGTCGGTGCCTCTGGCTATGGCACACTCACGATAACTGGCTACAATCCCGCAACCGGCGTTGTAACCTACAAGTACGAACTGAGCGGCCCCACCACGGACGTTCCTGGCGAGACGGAACATGACACCTTCACGCTGATCGTTTCCGATGGAAAGTCATCGTCAGCGCCAGCCACCATCACCATCAACATCGTCGACGACGTGCCGACGGCGCATGCGGACACGACCGATGTTGCCGCGGGGAGCTTCGAGGCGATCGAGGGTGATGTGCTGTCGAACGATGTGTTCGGCGCGGACGGCAAGGACGCTGTCGGCGGGGTCGTCGGCGTTGCGCTGGGCAACACCGACGCCAACCTTGACGATTCCACGACGGTCGG
>NZ_JARXVF010000018.1 GCF_029892515.1 Pseudaminobacter soli (ex Li et al. 2025)
TCGAGCGTGCGGGCGCCGCCGAACAGCTTGGCCTCGAGCCGCTGGCGCTGGGCGCCGCGCGCCAACAGCCCGTTGACCAACAGCTCCATCAGGTGGACGCCGTAGCGCTCGGCGTCGCGGCGGGCCGCACCGAGCGTGCCGGGCAACAGGAAGTGGTTCATGCCGCCGACGCCGGCGTAGGGGTCGCGCAGGCAGGCGGCGACGCAGGAGCCGAGGATGGTGGTCAGCACCACCTCGGGCCGGTCGACGACATGGAACTCGCCGCGCATGACGGTGATGCGCTGCGGCGCGGCGTCCTTGGTCACCTGAGGTCCCCGACGATCTGCTCGATGGCGCGCTTGAGCTGGGCGGTGGTGAACGGCTTGGTCAGATAGTTGTTGACGCCGAGGGCGGCGGCGCGCTCGAGCAGGGCGCGGTCGCTCTTGCCGGTCAGGATGATGAACGGCGTGTTGCGGGTCGGGGCGTAGGAGCGGATCGCCTTGAGCAGGCCCAAGCCATCGAGGTTGGGCATGTTGAAGTCGGAGATCACCAGATGCTGCGGCTGCGCCATGATGGTGCGCAGCGCGTGCTCGCCGTCCTTGGCCAGCGTGATCTGGCGGATGCCCATGTCCTGCAGCGATTCGGAGATCAGGATGCGGGAAGTGGTGGTGTCGTCGACGACGAGCACCTTGAAGTGTTGAAGGAAAGACATGGTTAGCTCCGTGCAGGGGAAGGTGCCCGGGTCAAGCCGAGCAGGTGGGCGGGGATCTTGTCGAGCGGCAGCTGGCGCTCGACGGCGCCGGCCTCGAAGGCGGCGCGCGGCATGCCATAGACCAGGCTGGTCGCCTCGTCCTGGCCAAGCGTGGCGGCACCGGCCTGGCGCAGCGCCAACAGGCCGGCGGCGCCGTCGCGGCCCATGCCGGTCAGGATGACGCCGACGGCGTGGCTGCCCAGGCTCTTGGCGACCGAGGCAAACAGCACGTCGACCGACGGCCGGTGGCCGTTGACCGGTTCGCCGGCGCGCAGCCGGCAGCGCAGCGCGCCCGCTCCGCCGGCGACCTCGAGATGGCTGGCGCCGCCCGGCGCCAGATAGACGTGGCCGGGCAGCAGCGGGGCGCCGTCGACGGCCTCGCTGACGGTCGGCCGGCACAGCCGGTTGAGCCGCTCGGCAAAGCTCTTGGTGAACAGCGGCGGCATGTGCTGGGTGATGACGGTGGGCGGGCAGTTGGCCGGGAACTGGCCGACGATGGAAAGCAGCGCCTCGACGCCGCCGGTCGAGGAGCCGATGGCGACGACGCGGCCGTTCGGCGCGTAGCCGGACGGTGCCGGTGCCGGCGCGGCGCTGGCCGGGGCGTCGCCGCGCGGCCGGATGCGGGCGCGCGCCGCCGCCTTGACGGTGGCAATCAGCGCCTCGAAGGCGTGCTCGTCGCTGAAGCTGGCCTTGGAGATGCAGTCGAAGGCGCCGATCTCGAGCGCGGTCAAGGTGGCGGCGGCGTGGCGGCTGGTCAGGCTGGAGACCATGATCACCGGCATCGGCCTCAGCCGCATGATCTTGTCGAGGAAGTCGAGGCCGTTCATGTTCGGCATCTCGACGTCGAGGGTCAAGACGTCGGGATTGAGCGCCTTGATCTTGTCGCGCGCCTCGAGCGCGTCGGCGGCGTGGCCGACGACCTCGATGGCGGGATCGCGGCGCAGCGCCACCGACAACAGGCTGCGCATGGTGGCCGAATCGTCGACGACCAGGACCCGGATCGACTTCATCGGCCGGCCCCCTTGAGCTGGTAGGTGGTGATGCCGGCGGGCTGGAAGTCGGCCGCCGCCGGCCCCGACACCCGCTCCGAATGGCCGATATAGAGGTGGCCGCCGGGCGTCAGCTGCGGCACGAAGCGGCTCCAGATCCGCGCCTGCGTCGCCTCCTCGAAGTAGATGACGACGTTGCGGCAGAAGATCGCCTGGAAGCGGCCCTTCATCGGCCAGCTCGGCGCGATCAGGTTGAGCTCGCGGAAGGCGACGAGCTGGCGCAGCTCGTCGGCCACGCCCCAGTCCTTGGCCGCGCCTTGGCCGCGCAGCGGCACGAACCAGCGCCGGCGCAACTCGGCCGGCACCGGCCGGAGTGCCGCCTCGCTGTAGACGCCTTGATGGCCGTGGGCGACCATGTTGGTGTCGATGTCGGTGGCCAGGATCTTGATGTCGTGGCCGGCGGCCTCCGGCAGCAGGCCCAAAATGGTCAGCGCGATGGTGTAGGGCTCGGCGCCGTTGGAGCAGGCGGCCGACCAGATGCGCACGCGGCCGCCGCGCCGCGCCTGGTCGAGCAGCGGCGGCAGCACGGTCTTGGCGAGATGCTCGAAGTGGTGCGGCTCGCGGTAGAAGTTGGTGACGTTGGTGGTCAGCGCCGCCAGCATCTTCTGGCGCTCGTCGAGGCCCTCGGCCGAGGCGACCAGGGCGCAGTAGTCGCGGAAGCTCTCGAGCCCGAGCGAGCGCAGCCGCTTGGACAGCCGCGAATAGACCAGCGTCGCCTTGGCCTCGGTCAAATAGATGCCGGCATCGGCGTGCAGCATGGCGGCGATCTGGCGCATGTCCTCGCTGGTCAGCACGAACTCGCCCGCCACGATGCTGCGCCGCCGCGCGTTGCCTGGGCCGCCGCTCTCGAGCTCGCTCATGCGGCGATCGGCTCGAAGGTCGGCAGCACGTTGTCGAGCGCGATCAGGCTGATCATGCGGCCCTCGATGGCGAGCACGCCGCGCACGAAGCTGGACGCCATGTCGGAGGCGACGTCGGGGGTCGGCTGGATGGCGTCGTCGGTCACCGACAGGATGTCGGAGACGGCGTCGACCAACAGCCCGACCACCTGGTGGCCGACCTGGGCCATCATGATGACGTGGCGCACCGTCGGCTCGGGCGGGGCGAAGCCGAGGCGGGCGGCGAGGTCGACGATCGGCAGCACCGCGCCGCGCAAATTGATGACGCCGCGCACATAGGCCGGCGCCTGCGGCAGCACGGTGGCCGGCGTCCAGCCGCGGATCTCGCGCACCGACATGATGTCGACGCAGAATTCCTGCTCGCCGATGCGGAAGGCGATGAGTTCGCGGGTATGCTTTGAGGTCTCGGTCATGTCCTTACCCTGCTGCTTTGAGAACCGGTTCGAGCGTGGCGTCGGCGTGGGTCTCGGCGACCACGGCGTCGACGTCGAGGATCAGCGCGACGCGGCCGTCGCCCAAAATGGTGGCGGCGGCGATGCCGGGCACGGCGCCGTAATTGGTCTCCAGGCTCTTGATGACGACCTGGCGCTGGCCCTGGATGGTGTCGACCAACAGCGCGCTGCGGCGGCCGCCCTCGGTCTCGACCAGGATGGCGACGGCGGCGGCCGGGTCGGTGGCCTGGGCGCGGAAGCCGAGCGCGCGGCCGATGTCGATGAGCGGCGTAAAGGCGTCGCGGATGGCGATGACGCGGGCGCTGCCGCCGAAGCCGTGCACGTCGGCCGCCTTGGGCTGCAAGGTCTCGATGATGGCGGTCAGCGGCACCACCAGGGTCTGGCCGGCGACGGTGACCACCATGCCGTCGAGCACCGCCAAGGTCAGCGGCAGGCTCATGGTGAAGGTCGAGCCCTTGCCCGGCCGCGAGGCGATCGACAGCCGGCCGCCGAGCGACTGGATCGAGCGCTTGACCACGTCCATGCCGACGCCGCGGCCGGAGATGTTGGACACTTCCGCGGCGGTCGAGAAGCCGGGCAAAAAGATCAGGTTGTCGGTCTCCTCGTCGGACAGAACCGCGTCGGCGGCGATCAGCCCCTTGGCGATCGCCAGCTGCTTGACCTTGGGCCGGTTGATGCCGGCGCCGTCGTCGGCGACCTCGATGACGATGCGCCCCGAGCGGTGCATCGCCGACAGCCGCACCACCCCTTCCGCCGGCTTGCCGGCGGCCAGCCGCGCCTCCGGCGCCTCCAGCCCGTGGTCGATGGCGTTGCGGATCATGTGGGTGAGCGGGTCGGTGAGGCGGTCGATGACCGTCTTGTCGACCTCGGTGGCCTCGCCGTCGGTGATCAGCCTGACCTCCTTGCCGGTCAGCCCGGCGACCTCGCGCACCAGGCGCGGCATGCGCTGGAACACCGATTTGACCGCCTGGGCGCGGATCGCCATGACGCAGTCCTGGATCTCGCGCGTCAGCTGCTCGAGCTCGTCGAGGCCGATGGCGACCGCCGAGCCGGGCGCATGGCCGGCCTCGATGACCCGCTGCGACAGCATCGCCTGGTTGATGACCAGCTCGCCGACCAGGTCGATCAGCCGGTCGACGCGCTCGAGGTCGGCGCGGATGGTCTGCGGCGCGCCGGCGCCGGCAGTGGCCTCGCCGCGCGCCTGGCCCGGCTTGGCGGCCGGGGAAGGGGCGTCGGCGGCCGGCGCGGCGCCAGGCGCCGGGGCCATGGTCAGCGGTTCGCGCAGCGCCAGCGGCTCCGGTTCGGCAAATACCGGTTCGGCGGCGGCCTCGGCCTGGATCGAACGCAGCAGCGCCTCGACGTCGAAGCCGGCGTCGGCGGCCGCGCCGCCGGCGGCCTGGATGGCGAGCTCGCAGTCCCACTCGACGAACTCGAACACCTCGCGCACCGCCTCTTCACCCTTGTCGGTGGTCAGCTCGACGCTCCAGTCGAGATAGGCGCCCTCGGGGTCGAGCTCGCCCAGCTCCGGCAGCTCGCTCGTGTTGCAGCTGACCGCGATGGCGCCGAGCCGCTCGAGCTCGCGCAGCACCAGCGCGGTCTCATTGCCCTTGGCATAGAGCTCGGGCCGCGGCTTGAAGCGGATGCTGAAGCTTTGCGCGGCCGGCGCGGCCGGCACGCTGTCGAGAAAGTCGAAGCCGACCGTGACCGGGTTGAAGACAAAGCCGTCCATGTCGCCGTCGCCGCCGTCGTCGTCTGTCGCCAGGCCGCCGCCGATGGTGTTGAGCTCGTCGATCAGCACCTGGCTGCGGCCTTCGTCGACCACCTGGTCGGTGCGGGCCGCCTGCACCAGGTCGGCGAGCAGGTCGGCGGCGCGCAGCATCACCTTCAGCAGCTCCGGCGTCGGCGCCAGCGTGCCCGAGCGCAGCTGGTCGAGCGCGGTCTCGAAGACATGCGCAAACTGCACCAGCGCCGCGAGGCTGAAGGCGCCGGCGCCGCCCTTGATCGAATGCACGGCGCGGAACACCGCGTTGACGGTGTCGGGCTCGGCCTCGCCGGCCTCGATCGCCAGGAGACCGGCCTCCAGTTCGGCGAGCTGTTCCTCGCATTCCTGGAAGAACGTCTGTTTGATGGCTGACATCGCGTCCACGTGCCTAGTCTCCCTTTACGCCTTTACGCCTGTGTGCCCTGTACCGCCGCTCACGCCGCGACGCGCCGGATCGCCTCGATCAGCTTGTCGGGGTGGAACGGCTTGACGATCCAGCCGGTCGCCCCGGCGCGCCGCGCCCGGTCCTTCTTGGCCGCGTCGCTCTCGGTGGTCAGCACCAGGATCGGGATGCCGCGATAGGCGGGCTCGGCGCGCACCTGCTCGATGAAGCCAAAGCCGTCGAGCCGCGGCATGTTGATGTCGGTGATGATCACCCGCGGCGTCTCGCCCTTGAGCACCTCGAGCCCGTGCACGCCGTCCTCGGCCTGGACGACGCGGTAGCCGGCCTCGCCGAGCGCCAGCTTCAGCATGTCGCGCATGGTGCGCGAATCGTCGACGGTCAGGATGGTCATGCTCATGCCTCGGGTTCCTCGGTGGTCAGCGCGGCGGGGCTGAGGCCCATGAGCCGCAGCCCGTCGACAAAGGCGGGCGTCGGCGCACTCAGCGTCAGCGCCGCGGCATCGGTGCGCCAGCTCTGCGCGGCCGCCAACAGCACCTGCAGGCACTGGCCGCCGAGCCGCTCGACGCGGCTGGCGTCGATGGCGAGCGGGGCGCCGCGCAGCGCCGCCAGGCAGGCGGCAAGCGCGGGCGCGGCCCTCAGATCAAGCACCGCGGGCAGCTCGAAGATCTGCGGCGTCGGGTCACAAACCGTCGTCATCTTGGCTTAGAACTCCTGCCAGCC
>NZ_JARXVF010000019.1 GCF_029892515.1 Pseudaminobacter soli (ex Li et al. 2025)
TTATCAGGGGCCGTAGCTCAGCTGGGAGAGCGCCTGCTTTGCAAGCAGGATGTCGTCGGTTCGATCCCGTCCGGCTCCACCATTACCTGGTGTTGAGAGGGTGGATAAAGCAATCATTCGTTAACAAGGTTTGCGACGTGGCTTTCGAGCTCGTTGCCTGTTCTGTTTGACATCGTAAAGAGAAGATTTGTTCGAACTCCAATGGAAACATTGGTTTGTCGCGGTGAGACGCTCAATCTCCCGCATATGATGGGTTTGCCTAACCGCACCCTCGAACCGATCTCGAGAAGCTGGTCTTTTTGTGCCGATGGCATCAAGCAACCTGTTAGGGTCGTGCGATGGCGACAATCTCTTCGAGATTGCGCCGGGGCGCGACAAACCCTTCGGGTTTGCGCGGTGAGCATTGGCAATGAGAACGATCAAGTGTCTTAAGGGCAATTGGTGGATGCCTTGGCATGCACAGGCGATGAAGGACGTGATACGCTGCGATAAGCTACGGGGAGGTGCGAATACCCTTTGATCCGTAGATTTCCGAATGGGGAAACCCACCTAAGATACTTGTAAAATCAGAGCGGCAGGTCGGACTTTTGTTCGGTTTGCCGCTGTGGTTTACAAGTATCGAGATTAGGTAACTTATCCTGAATACATAGGGATAAAGTGGCGAACGCAGGGAACTGAAACATCTAAGTACCTGTAGGAAAGGACATCAACCGAGACTCCGCAAGTAGTGGCGAGCGAACGCGGACCAGGCCAGCGGCTTTTGTGAGACAAGCGGAACCATCTGGAAAGTTGGGCAAGAATGGGTGACAGCCCCGTACGCGTAATGCGAACAAAAGTCCTTGAGTAAGGCGGGACACGTGAAATCCTGTCTGAACATGGGGAGACCACTCTCCAAGCCTAAGTACTCGTGCATGACCGATAGCGAACTAGTACCGTGAGGGAAAGGTGAAAAGCACCCCGACGAGGGGAGTGAAAGAGTACCTGAAACCGGTTGCCTACAAACAGATGGAGCCTGAAATGGTGACATCGTACCTTTTGTATAATGGGTCAGCGACTTAGTGTGTCGAGCAAGCTTAAGCCGGTAGGTGTAGGCGCAGCGAAAGCGAGTCTGAACAGGGCGTTCAGTTCGACGCATTAGACCCGAAACCGAGTGATCTAGCCATGAGCAGGTTGAAGGTAAGGTAACACTTACTGGAGGACCGAACCCATAACTGTTGCAATAGTTCGGGATGACTTGTGGCTAGGGGTGAAAGGCCAATCAAACTCGGAAATAGCTGGTTCTCCGCGAAATCTATTTAGGTAGAGCGTCGACCGAATACCCCAGGGGGTAGAGCACTGGATGGGCTAGGGGTCCTCACCGGATTACCAAACCTAACCAAACTCCGAATACCTGGGAGTACTAGTCGGCAGACACACGGCGGGTGCTAACGTCCGTCGTGGAAAGGGAAACAACCCTGACCAACAGCTAAGGTCCCCAAGTCATGGCTAAGTGGGAAAGGATGTGAGGATCCCAAAACAACCAGGATGTTGGCTTAGAAGCAGCCATCATTTAAAGAAAGCGTAACAGCTCACTGGTCTAATTAAGGGTCTTTGCGCCGAAAATGTAACGGGGCTAAAGCCATGCACCGAAGCTTTGGGTTTGCAGTTTACTGCAAGCGGTAGCGGAGCGTTCCGTAAGCCGATGAAGCCGTATCCGTGAGGAGCGGTGGAGGTATCGGAAGTGCGAATGCTGACATGAGTAACGTAAGGGGTGTGAGAGACACCCCCGCCGAAAGTCCAAGGGTTCCTGCTTAAAGTTAATCTGAGCAGGGTTAGCCGGCCCCTAAGTCGAGGCAGACATGCGTAGACGATGGGAACCACGTTAATATTCGTGGGCCTGTGGGTAGTGACGGATCATGTGTGTTGTCAGGTCTTATCGGATTGATCTGGCAGCGAAGTGGTCCCAGGAAATAGCTCCCACTTATAGACCGTACCCGAAACCGACACTGGTGGACTGGTAGAGTATACCAAGGCGCTTGAGAGAACTATGCTGAAGGAACTCGGCAAATTGCACGCGTAACTTCGGAAGAAGCGTGACCCCTTTGCACGCAAGTGTATGGGGGTGGCACAGACCAGGGGGTAGCGACTGTTTATCAAAAACACAGGGCTCTGCGAAGTCGCAAGACGACGTATAGGGTCTGACGCCTGCCCGGTGCTGGAAGGTTAAGAGGAGGGGTGCAAGCTCTGAATCGAAGCCCCAGTAAACGGCGGCCGTAACTATAACGGTCCTAAGGTAGCGAAATTCCTTGTCGGGTAAGTTCCGACCTGCACGAATGGCGTAACGACTTCCCCGCTGTCTCCAGCATAGACTCAGTGAAATTGAATTCCCCGTGAAGATGCGGGGTTCCTGCGGTTAGACGGAAAGACCCCGTGCACCTTTACTATAGCTTTACATTGGCATTCGTAGTGGCATGTGTAGGATAGGTGGTAGGCTTTGAAGCCAGGGCGCCAGCCTTGGTGGAGCCACCCTTGAAATACCACCCTTATCTCTATGGATGTCTAACCGCGGCCCGTCATCCGGGTCCGGGACAATGTATGGTGGGTAGTTTGACTGGGGCGGTCGCCTCCTAAAGAGTAACGGAGGCGCGCGATGGTGGGCTCAGACCGGTCGGAAATCGGTCGCTGAGTGCAATGGCATAAGCCTGCCTGACTGCGAGACTGACAAGTCGAGCAGAGACGAAAGTCGGTCATAGTGATCCGGTGGTCCCGTGTGGAAGGGCCATCGCTCAACGGATAAAAGGTACGCCGGGGATAACAGGCTGATGACCCCCAAGAGTCCATATCGACGGGGTTGTTTGGCACCTCGATGTCGACTCATCGCATCCTGGGGCTGGAGCAGGTCCCAAGGGTATGGCTGTTCGCCATTTAAAGCGGTACGTGAGTTGGGTTCAGAACGTCGTGAGACAGTTCGGTCCCTATCTGCCGTGGGTGTAGGAATATTGACAGGATCTGTCCCTAGTACGAGAGGACCGGGATGGACGTATCTCTGGTGGACCTGTTGTGGCGCCAGCCGCATTGCAGGGTAGCTATATACGGACGGGATAACCGCTGAAGGCATCTAAGCGGGAAACCCACCTGAAAACGAGTATTCCCTGAGAGCCGTGGAAGACGACCACGTTGATAGGCCGAGTGTGGAAGCGCAGCAATGTGTGAAGCTTATCGGTACTAATAGCTCGATTGGCTTGATCGTTCTCATTATCAATGCTCAT
>NZ_JARXVF010000021.1 GCF_029892515.1 Pseudaminobacter soli (ex Li et al. 2025)
CCGTGGCGCTCCCGCTGCGGGGGTGACAGGATTTCAATCTGCGGGCAGGCTCCTCAAGCTTAATTGGTCAAGGAGCCCCGCCCATGGATCTATTCGTCGGTCTCGATGTGTCCGTTCGCACCACCAGCGTCTGCGTCATGGACGCTACCGGTCAGATCCTCAAGGAGGGCAAGGTCGAGACCGAGCCGGACGCAATCGGCGCTCTTCTCCATGCCATCGGTGGGCATTTTAAGCGGGTCGGCCTCGAGGCTGGCCCGTTGTCGCAATGGCTCTACAGTGGCCTTGCAGCAGCGGGGTACCCGGTCATCTGCGTCGAGACGCGGCATATGAAGGCGGCTCTGTCGGCTCAGATCAACAAGACTGACCGCAACGACGCGCGCGGCATTGCCCAGATGATGAGGGTCGGGCTTTACAAGCCTGTGCACGTCAAAACCATCCGGAGTCAGGAGATCCGGATGCTTCTCACTGCGCGCAAATTCATCCAGAGCAAGATCGTGGATGCGGAGAACAATCTCCGCGGCCTCTTGCGCAACTTCGGCCTCAAGGTTGGGGTGGTGTCCCGCCTCAAGTTCGGGCAGCGCATTCTTGAGCTGTTGGAGCAATCTCCTCATCTGCGACAGGTCATTGAACCTCTCCTGGAAGTTCGCCGGGTTCTGCGGGAACAGTATCAGCGTTTGCACAAGGCTATGGAGCAAATGGCGGAAGCCGACGATGTCTGCCAACTCCTCATGACTGCGCCTGGTGTCGGATCGATGGTGGCCTTGAGCTTTCGCGCTGGGGTCGATGAGCCGAGCCGGTTTGGGCGATCACGATCAGTCCCTGCTCACTTCGGTTTGACGCCAACGCGATATCAATCGGGAGAGATCGACCAGGAAAAGGGCATCTCGAAGTGTGGCGATCCGAGCATCCGATGGGTGCTAGTCGAGGCGGCCGGCATCATCCTGCGGCTCTCGAAGAAGTCGTCCCCTCTCCGGGAATGGGGGCTGGAGATCGCCAAACGCCGAGGGATGGCGAAAGCCGTTGTGGCGGTGGCACGGCGGCTGGCCGTGATCTTGCATCGAATGTGGATGGACAACACGCCATACCGCTGGGAGGCCAA
>NZ_JARXVF010000022.1 GCF_029892515.1 Pseudaminobacter soli (ex Li et al. 2025)
ACCAATGCCCGAATTCAAGACTGACATCGAGATCGCGCGCGGCGCGAAGAAGCAGCCGATCCAGGCGATCGGGGCGAAGATCGGCATTGCCTCGGAGCACCTGCTGCCCTACGGCCACGACAAGGCCAAGGTCTCGGCCGAGTTCATCAAGTCGGTGCAGGCCAACAAGGACGGCAAGCTGATCCTGGTCACCGCCATCAACCCGACCCCGGCCGGCGAAGGCAAGACCACCACCACCGTCGGCCTGGGCGATGGCTTGAACCGCATCGGCAAGAAGGCGGTGATCTGCATCCGCGAGGCCTCGCTCGGGCCCAATTTCGGCGTCAAGGGCGGTGCCGCCGGCGGCGGCTATGCCCAGGTGGTGCCGATGGAGGACATGAACCTCCACTTCACCGGCGACTTCCACGCCATCACCACCGCGCACAACCTTTTGTCGGCGCTGATCGACAACCACATCTACTGGGGCAACGAGCAGGGCATCGACATCCGCCGCGTCGCCTGGCGCCGGGTCATGGACATGAACGACCGCGCGCTGCGCGAAATCATCTGCTCGCTCGGCGGCGTCGCCAACGGCTATCCGCGCGAAGCCGGCTTTGACATCACCGTCGCCTCGGAGGTGATGGCGATCCTCTGCCTCGCCACCGACCTCAAGGACCTCGAACGCCGCCTCGGCGACATCATCGTCGCCTATCGCCGCGACAAGACCCCGGTCTATGCCCGCGACATCAAGGCCGATGGCGCCATGACGGTGCTCTTGAAGGACGCCATGCAGCCCAATTTGGTGCAGACACTCGAGAACAACCCGGCCTTCGTGCATGGCGGCCCGTTCGCCAACATCGCGCATGGCTGCAACTCGGTGATGGCCACCACCACCGCGCTCAAGCTCGCCGACTACGTCGTCACCGAGGCCGGCTTCGGCGCCGATCTCGGCGCCGAGAAGTTCTTCGACATCAAGTGCCGCAAGGCGGGGCTGAAGCCGGCGGCAGCGGTCATCGTCGCCACGGTGCG